>CAVXFF010000001.1:0-3803166 GCA_963760955.1 Terriglobia bacterium
TCCGAGGATGTCCCAGTTTTAGTTGAAGGTTGGTAACGGCGGCGGCGCCAGGTTGTTAGAATCTGGTCGCCAAACCTTAAATCCTAAAAGGAGCCAACCGCCGTGAAGAAACCATACCAGATCGTGACGCGAGCCGCCAAGGAGTCGGCAGGCATCGTCGAGCAGTTCTGCCAAGCCAACGGGCAGATCCTGCTGCCGATCGTGAACCTGATCGAAAGCGCCAGCCAGGAAGTGGGCCACATCCTGCACCAGATCCAGATGCAGACGCTGGAAACCATCCTGATGCTGAGCGCGGAACAACTGGCCGGAACCCGCACGCCGGGCAAGCCCAGCGGAGAGATCCGCTGGCACGGGCGGCAGGCCGGCAAAATCAAGCTGGTCCGACCGGGAAGTGAAAGTGAAGCGTCCGCGTTTGCGTCACAAGACCGAAGGGGAAGTAAAGATTCCGGCGTACGAAATGCTGCGCCAGGATCGCGGCCTCGGCCAGTACATGTTGGGAGCATTGATGCGTGGCGTGTCCACGCGTGAGTACCAGGAAGTGCTGCCCCAGATGGCCGAAACGGTGGGCGTCTCGCGCAGTGCGATCAGCCGGCAAGCGATCGAAGCCAGCGCCGAACAACTCAAAACCTTGCGTGAAAAACGCTGGGACACCGTCGAGATTCTGGTGATCTACATCGATGGGCAACGCTTCGGCGCGCACCACATCTTGAGCGCGGTGGGCGTGGATCGGGAAGGCAGCAAGCACATCCTGGGCATCGAAGCCGGCGCGACGGAGAACGCAGCGTCGGTCAAGCGGCTCCTGACGCATCTGCGCGACCAGGGCCTGCCCGCGGATCGCCAGTATCTGTTCGTCATTGACGGCGCCAAAGCCCTGCGCGCGGCCATCGACGAGGTCTTCGGCACTGCGCAACACGTGCAGCGGTGCAGGAATCATAAGCTGCGCAACGTGCTTGACGAACTGCCCGAAGAACAGCAAGGGCAAACGCTCAACCTGATGCGCGCGGCGTGGAAAGTCAACACGGCCGAAGAAGGAGAGAAGCGGCTGGAACAGCTCGCGCGATTCCTGGAGCGCGATCACGAATCGGCCGCTCGCAGTCTGCGCGAGGGCATGGCGGAGATGTTCACCTTGCAGCGCCTGAAGCTACCGCCTTCGCTCTTTAAATGCTTGGCGACGACCAACATCATCGAGAGTCCCCAGGGTGGGGTGGCCCGCCGCACCGGCAACGTCACGCGCTGGCGCGATCAAGACATGGCCGAGCGCTGGGTCGCCTCGGCCTGGCTGCTTACCGAAAAGCACTTCCGCAGGATCGACGGTCATCGGGATCTTTGGGCCCTGGCCACCATCCTGGGGCGTGAAGAAAGCACTCCGTCATCGAAGGAACAAGTAGCGTAAGATGAAGTCCCCGCCGCTATCGACCTTCAACTACGGCTGGGACACCCTCGGATTTCCGGCAGCAGCCGCATCCAGGACTGGACCCAGCGCGGGAAAGTCGACGTCTATGTTTTGCAGAATGCGGAACTCGGCCGCTTCCATCCGTCCGCGTTGACGGAAACCAAAGGACAGACGCGGTTCCAACTGCGCAGCGCGCGCGCGCCGCTCCGTTACTCGCGGTCGAGCGGTTGCCAGGAATCCACGGCGGGCGCTGACGATGACAATTCCTGCGGCCCGGTGGTGATTGTTCGCGAGAGGCAGACACTGTAGCTCGGAGCGCGGTGCGGCCGATGGCCCTACTGAAACACGAGCTGGACCGCTTCGACCGCGCCGAAGACGCACTACAGTTGGGCCGCTTCGGCGAGGCTCGCGACGGCTACGCCGCATATCTGCGATCGAGACTACGGAGCGTGACCGGCGGCGGACCCTGGATGGCGGCGGACGCGATCGCCCTGGAGCGCCTGTCGGAGTTGTGCATTTATCTCTGCCAGGAAGATATCGCCACAGAGCTTGGAGAAGCGCTCGCGCAAGTGCAGCAGAAAGTGGGGAACCGATACGGGTACCTCGCGGCGACGATCGGCCTGGCGTACCTGCGGCTGCGGCGCGACCGCTTGCGGCAGTCCCTGGAGACGCTGGACCGTCTGCGGTTCTGGACCGGCGATCCGGACACCATCGACGTCAGTGCGGCGGGGCTCGCGCGTTGGGAGCAAACCCGGGATTGGCCCGCATCCGGAGAAGGTGACCGCGCCGCCATCCTCGCCGCCTACTTCCTGGTGCTGGGACGCCTGTTCGGCGCCAACGGCCGCTACGGCAACGCGCTTCAGACGCTGGCCCGCGGCGAGCACCATGCCGGAACCGAAGAAAGCCGGATGTTCCGCGACGCGCTGTGCTTCGCGCAGGTGCACTGCCTGGTGGAAAGCGGGCGGGCGGAGGAGGCGCTGCGGAAGTTGGAAGAGATCGGTCCGCGGGCCGGGAGTCCGCAGCAACTCGCGAGCCTCGAACTCCGCGCGCAAATCCACTGGCAAAGGGGCGAACTCGGCCGGGGCGTGGCGTGCGCTGAGGAAGCCGTCGCGAAGGCCGATTCGTTGGATCTCCGGTATGCCATGGCGGCCACGCGGCTCCAGTTGGCGCAATACCGTGTGCTGATCAACAAGACGCTCGACGCCGAAACAAGCCTTCGGCAGGCTGCGGAGCTGATGGAACACACTGGTGCGGAAGACCTGCGCCGCCGCGCGGCGTCCGTGGAGCAGCTCATCCACCTGCGAAGAAAATCGCAGGCCCCGATGGCACCGTCTGTGCTTGAGCTGCAGGCTGGCGGAGACGTGCCGGAAGTCCCCAGCCCTACCATCGACGACCACGCTCCGGCGCCGGCTACGGCGAGTTTTCTGGGACTGGTCGATGACCGCGTGCTGGAGGTTCAGCAAGCCCTAGCCCGTGGCGACATCCCCCGCGCCCGGGGCCTGACAGCAAACCTGGAGCCGTTCGGCGAAAGCGATTCGCCGCTGGTGGCTGGCCGAATCGAGACGGCGCACGGTTTGGTGTTGTACTGCGAGCGGCAGTACGGCGCGGCTGCGGAGCGGTTTTCGGCCGCGCAGGACGTCTATGAACGTTCGGGGCAGTGGACCGAGTTACGGCAAATCCACCGGTATGAGATATGGTGCGCGGAGCGCCTGGGGGATAACGATTTCAGCCGTATCCACCGCGACGCCGAGGCAGCCCTGCTTGGATGCCTGGCGGCGTCGTTGAGCGCCAGGGACCAGACCTATTTCTGGCTGAATAAGTGGACGCAGGAAGAGGAACAACTGTCCGGCCAACTGACTGCGCTGGCCCGGCTGCATCGGCGCGCGGCGTCCAGTAGCGGGCTCAAAGGTCTTGCGCACCGACTTCGCTTCTTCTGGCGGCTGACCCGTTTTCTTACTCACGTCGATGCGTACCGCCAGCATCGATCGCGAATGGCGCTGGTGGGGGGATCCACGGCACCGGCGCCGCCGGCGCCCCATTGTGTCAAGGGCGGAGTAAAACCAGACCACCGGGGCGGAGAGAAAGTGGACCAGGCCAGGGGGATCTGGGGTTTTACTTTGAGGGATTTGCGGGGGCGGCTGGAGCGGAGGCCTGCGGCCCGCGTAGCGGGGCGCGCTTAGGCCGGAGCGGAAGCCGACCCTGCAAATCGGCGCCGCGTCCGGACGGGGATCAGGAGCGAGACTTGGCCGCCCGCCGCCGTTTGCTGTCCTGGAGCCGGTAGCTTTCCCCGTTCATCTCTAGAATGTGAACGTGATGCGTGAGCCGGTCCAGCAGCGCCCCGGTCAGCCGCTCGGAGCCGAAGGCCTCGGTCCATTCGTTGAAGGGCAGATTGCTGGTCACCAGCGTCGAGCTGCGTTCGTAGCGCCGGCTGAAGACCTCGAACAACAGCTCCGCGCCGGTCTTGGACAGCGGCACGAAGCCCAGCTCGTCGACGATCAGCAGTTCGAAGCCCGCCAGCATCTTCTGAAAACGCATCAGCCGCCGCTCATCCTTGGCCTCGATCAGCTCGTGCGCCAGCGAAGCAGCGGTCGTGAAGCGCACCCGGTATCCCTTCTGACATGCCGCCAGTCCCAAGGCCAAGGCGATGTGCGTTTTGCCCGTGCCGGAGTTGCCCAGAGCCAGCACATTCTCCTTGCGCTCGATGAACTCGCCGCGCGCCAGCTCCAGCACCAGAGCCTTATTTAAGGAGGGGATGGCCGGAAACTCGAAACTGTCCAGCGTCTTGACCACATCGAACTTGGCCTGGCGGATGCGCCGCTCGATCGACCGCCGTTCGCGATCCAACAACTCCAGTTCGCTCAGCCGCAGCAGGTAGCGCGGGTAGTCCACACCGTCGGCGGCACACTGCTGTGCCGTTTTGTCGTACTCGCGCAGGAACGTCGGCAGACGCAACGTTTTCAGATGATGCTCCAGAAGCACTTGCGGAGTGTCCATCACCGCGCCTCCAACAACGCCAGGTAATCGGAGGCCGAGGTGGTGGCCACATTCGGCAAGGGCAGATGCGGGTAGTTCTCTAGGTCCAGCCGCGGCGGACGCTGCTCGATTCGGCCCAATAGCAGATGCTTAACGGCATCAAAGGAGATCGTGCCCAGCCGCAGAGCATCGTCGATCGCTGCGGCAACCTCGCTCATGGCGAAGGTTTCCAGTAGCCGCAGCGTCTGCACGAACTCACGCTTGCCCTTCTTGGCCAGGCGTGCCTCCATCAGCCGTCGCAACTCGCTGAAACCCTCCGGCAGAGGCCAGCCAGAAAGCGGCTTGGCCTGATCCAGGGCGTTGGGTTTCTGTTCCAACAGCGCCAGGTAGTGCAGTGGATCGAAGATCATGTCCTCGCGTTCGTAGCTACGGGCGTGGCGGGCAATGACTTCGATCCCTGCCGAGATCACCACTTCATCGACGAACCCTTTCACCAGCACCTCGCGGTGGCCCCAGTGAACTGGCACCGAGTAGTCGTTGGTCCGGTAGCGCACCAATGCCATGGACGTCACCCGCGTCAGTCGCTTCTCGCAAGCTTCATACGGTGCAGCGGGCAGTGGCAGCAACTGCTCTTGGTCTTTGACGAAGCGCTCCCCGATGGTCTGCTGGTGTCCGCGCAGCTTGCGCTCACGCCGCTTCCGGGACTGCTGGAGTAAATGCTCGTTGAACTCCTCCCAGCTGCCAAAGCGCGGAACCGGCACCATAAAGTTCCGCCGCGCGTAGCCCACCAGCCCTTCCACTTTCCCCTTGTCGTTGCCCTTGCCGGGCCGCCCGAACTTCTCTTGAAACAGGTAGTGGCTTTGCAGCTCGCTGAACGCCTGCGTCTTCTGCCGCGTGCCATCGCCCAGGACCCGCGCCACCGCTAGCTTGGTGTTGTCGTACAGAATCGTCCGCGGCACGCCGCCGAAGTAGCGGAAGGCGTGATTGTGTCCTTCCAGAAAGGCCTCCGTGGTCTCCGCCGGAAACGCCATCACGAAGCAGTCATCGGACTGCGGCAGGTCCACTGCCAGGTAGTGCGCCTTGCGCTCTTGCCCGGCGATCACCACCTGGGCTTCGCCAAAGTCGGCCTGCGCATTGCCGGGCGGATGCTCCAGCGGTACGAACATCTCCCGCTGGCTGAGCTTCTTCACCCGCACGTAGTCCTTGATGATCGTGTAGCCGCCGGTGTAGCCGTGCTCTTCTTTGAGCCGCTCGAAGATCCGCTTGGCCGTGTGCCGCTGCTTGCGGGGCTGTTCCTTGTCCTGCTCCAGGATCTGGTCGATGCTCCCCACCCAGGCTTCCAGCTTCGGCCGCCGCACCGGCTGCTGCCGTTGGTAGCCCGGCGGCACCGCGTAGCGCAGCATCTTCCGCACCGTCTCGCGGGCCAGCCCAAACTGCCGGGCCGCTTCCCGCTCACTCATCTGGTCGACGAGCACCGCCCGCCGCACGCGCGCATACAGTTCCACGGTGTACACCTCCCGGTGTTCCATAAAACACCACGCTGTGGAAATGTTTGATGGAACCAGTTCGCCGGTGGTCTGGTTTTCCTCCGGCGCTCACGCCGCTCTCGCGGCGCTCACTGGTCTATTTTTGCTCCGGCGCGTATACACGGGCTTTCGGAAGTTGGACAAGGAACTCGGCGGTGCTTTGCACGAGGGCTTGCACGTCCTGCAGGCAGCACCCGGCGTTGGCAAGACGGGGATGGGCCTGCAAGTGGCCTGCAATTGCGGCTATCCGGCCGTTTACGTATCCGGGGAGATGGCACCCCTAGAACTCTTCCGTCGAATCATCGCGAGGACCACCAGGACGCCATTGACGGCGTTGAACGAACGACATTCGCCCGAGAAGATTCGCGAACTTGCGGAAATCACGGCAGATTCTTTGCTCCAAGTCGTCATCGTTGACGGGACCGCCTACGCGGCGACGAAAGAGATCGTCGGACGGGCAGTCGATGAATTGGCCGTCATGTTCCAGGGGCCGGTCTTGGTGGTCGTCGACAGCTTGCAGATGTGGGCGCGGTCAATAGCCTACGATGCCAGGATTCAAAACGAGTATGAGGTCATGACTCGCGGCATCCGGACACTGACGGAAATTGCGCTGGAGATGCACTCGCCCATCCTTTGCATCACGCACAGAAGTCGAGCAGGCCAGGAGCGGGGCGGGCTACACGCCGCAAAAGGCACTGGCGACATCGAGTACGGAGCCGAGACTGTGCTGGAACTAATCCGCGAAGACGAATACGCCGGCGCTGCCGGCGAAGTTCGGATCTCCGTTAGGATTCTAAAGAATCGCCATGGCTCCCCCGGTGCTGAGATTTTTCTTGCATTCAACGGCTCCTTTCAGACATTTCGTGAGACCTGAACATCAAATCGCTCGTCGAGGGAACGTCTTAGGAGCTGGGAGGAGGAGCTAGTGCTTAGAAACGCGAATAGGTGCCTCATGGGCGTGCTGCTATTGCGTGACGCCGAAGCCGCCGCGTTGTCGGCCTCGGTAGAGGACGGCGTCTTGCAATTTCCACAACCCTCAACGCTGCTGCTGCAGATGTATAGAGCCACACGCGTACTGGAAAGGCGACCCTACGTTGTCATCCAAGGCCATGACAATTGCATGCGTCGGATCGTTGTTTCTGTTCCCCACTCGTACTGGTTCCCGCGTGTGCTTGAAAGTCTGACGGAGTCAGGTGCGGTGCTCCAGAGTGTCCAGCCTGAGGCCTGCGTCGCAAGCGCGGTTGCAACGGAAGATCAGGCCGAGAAGGCCGCGGAGCGAATCCTCCGCGTGTGTACGGACTGTTGAAATCGTCATGGCGAGACCTGACCACAACCCGGTACCACAAGACCAGAAGGGTCATGGTATCGTTTCTGTGGCAAGTTTCGACCGGCCATCACCGAGAGGAGAACTCGAAGCGATGGCCAGGAGACGATACCAGGACCCCGAATTAGAACGGGTGGGGAACTGGTGGCAAATCCGTGTTTATCGGGATGAATACATCAATGGAAGGAGGATAAGAAAACGAAAGCGCATTCGGTTAGCACCAGTTTCAATGCCGGTGCGGGAGGTTCAGAAGCTCAAGGCCGAGTATCTTCGACCGCTGAATCAGGGCCTAGTGTCGGAGGGTGGAGCGACGCCCTTCGAGAGCTTCGTACGGAGCGTCTACATGACGACTGACATGGTGTTGTTGGCAAGTAGCACACAGAGCCGGTACCAGGGGATCATCGAGCATTACCTCATCCCGACGTTCGGCTCTTCGTGCCTGCGAGACATTACGCCGCTGGCTCTGCAAACTTACATCCTAGGCTTCAAGATCGTCGAGCCCGACCGGATGGCGGAGCGGAAACCCTCGACCAGGGGTGCGGTCAAGCGTCTGTCTCGGGAGTCCGTCGATAAGATCCGGGATGTGATGTCCAGCATTCTGGGGTCGGCTGTGAAGTATGGATTCCTTGTCAAGAATCCTGTGGAGGGGGTTCGGTTGGCTCCCGCAACACGCGGGGCGCGACGACATAAGCCGTTCATCCGGCCGGAGCAATTTGACAGGCTGGTTGCGCTGATTCCAGAGCCCTACGCCACGATGGTATATGTGGCGGTCCTAACGGGTCTGCGGATCAGTGAACTGATCGCCCTGCGTTGGAGCGACGTCCATGAACGGTCGTTGACGATAGACGAACGGTACTGCCGAGGTGACTGGGCAGCGCCGAAGAGCGATGCTTCTAACACCACCCTTCCCGTCACACAGAAGGTAATCGGCCGGATTCAAAGGCTCCGGACGATGACCGTCGAGGTGCGGGCCGGAAGCGGGACGAGGCGCTACCGGGTTGTGAAGTCAGACGGCCCGGACGATCTCGTTTTCCAGTCGGTTCAGGACGGAGGACCGATGCGCGACAACAACATTCTGACCCGCCATATCAAGCCTGCCGGAAGGAAGCTTGGTATCGGTTGGGTTAACTGGCAGGTACTGCGGCGATCCTGTAGTACGTGGCATCGCATCGTGCGAACGGACCCGCGGGACCGGCAATCACTCATGCGACATTCCCGATTCTCGACGACGGCGGAGATCTACGAGCAGGATCTGCCGGAGGCGCAGTTCGAGGCTGTCGAGAAGCTGGGCGGGTTGGTGAATTGAAAAGGGAAGTGGGACAGTAGTGGGACAACGGGACAATCTGACGTGATCGTAAGTGCTTTAGAATGTGGTGGCCAGGGACGGAATCGAACCGCCGACGCCAGCCTTTTCAGGGCCGTCTATCGATCCAGCTAAGTGGTTCAGAATCAGTGCATCCTTATCTGCGGCAACAACTTAGGCGGACCACATTGCAGGACCATTTAGGATGTCTTAGGCCGCTTTCGCCTCTTCGGTGTTCGGCTATTGTTCGGGCCGCTCAGCGAAACTCCGGATTCCTCCTCCGCTCTCTCGGGCTCCCCCCGCCGTTGTCAGCTTCTGGTACGCGATGGGCCATGGCGCGCTGTAGCGGTCACCGGGCGGCCCGCGCTAAGAACCCGTGTAGCCCGTTTTCCTTTGGTGACCGATCGGCTGACCTGCCATGCCCCTCTGCTCGCGTACTGCCAACCGCGACCCCATGTTTTGCTTGAATCTCTTCAAGACGGGCGCGGCATGGGGGCAGCTGTGCGGACGCATCGCCCTGCATCACCTAAAGATGCTTACCTTGCGTATCAGAATTGTCATGGACGTGCAGTCAGCATGTCGTAACCTGCGTTGGAAAGCCGCCACTTGCTATTCGCTACGTTGAAACAGATTGGTGTAGGCTTGCCAAAGACCATGCGCTTCGAGGAAAGGTTTCACCTCGTCGGCAGGTAAGCCCAGTGCTCCGAAGTCGATTGTTGAGAGAGCGGCTTTGGCACACTCTTCTGCGTATGCCAGGAGAGTGTAGGCGCGCCGAATACTCTCGTCTCTCGCCACGAATCCGTGATTCATCCAGAGCACTAGCCGATGTTTTCGAAGCGGTTCGATACTGGCATCAACCAAGCCTCTCGTTCCAGATTGCCGATACGGAACCACGCCAATCAGGCCGGTGTAGTTGCGATTGAGACCTTCTACCGACGTGTAGACTGCCGCATTGAAGGCTTCGAACGAACCGCGGATTTTTCGGTGGCGACCGAGCAACAAGAGGCTGGGTGGATGCGCGTGAACAGTTCCTGGAGAATTGTATCCCTCGGCAATACTCAAAGCGTTTGCGAGCAAATGTACATGACTCTCGATCGATGGAATTGAGCCGTACTGCTCATGGCCATATATGATGCGGATTCTGTTGGCTGCATCATCCACTTCGATCACGTTGAAAAGCTTCCCATCCTCACCGGCCCGTATGGTTTCTTCTACTGCTGGTATCTGAGAACCCGTACGTGTTATGAGCACGAGGCGTCCGGCCAAAGGACGAATGAGTTCGAAATAGCGCGAGTTCGAGATCCCTTCCGAGCGATAGCCACGCCCGCCATCAGCCCTTAGAGTCTTGAGTTCCTCCAAGTGCTCGATTTCGAACCAGAAAGACTCTTGTCCTGAAAAGCGGGCCTTTAGCTCTTGGGCAAGCGGCTGGTTCAAGACCTGACTCACATCGCCCGCGTTGGCCGGGTGGGACGCTTGGTGGACAGTCGCCAAGAAACCGAGGTCGTAGATGATCGAGTCAAGCTCTGAAGCGATTCCCAAGAGATTCTTCATAAGACTAGCACCGCGCTTAACTGCAGGTCCAGAGATCCTCGCAAAGTCCTCTAGCAGTTCCATTTTATCTATAACCCGATGCGACTTGGGCAGACTTGGGCACAACCTAGGAACTGTTTACGATATCAGGCACTGCCAGGCCTCGGGGGACTGGCTTTCCCTTTAGCCGGGTTTCAAGTGTCCATCTATGGCCGGATTGAGGTGTCCACTGAGACCCAGGCGCTGAAGCATAGTCGTTGGGGTTTTAGACTGGATCGGATCACACTCCGGATGCGCCTAACTGGCCGTGTCAGAACCCCGAATTCCCGCAGGAGCTCCATCTGCACGGAAGCAGCCGCATGGGGATAGGACGGGAAGTTTTGCGGGGGGAGTTGCCGTAGAGGCCGGAACTTGGCGCAGACAGGGCTGCCAGAGGGGCCAGAACGCGCAGAAAGGCACAAAGTACGTGCTGTTTCAGATCGGCCAAGCCCCTGGGAGTTCCGGCGCGGGTCAGCGAACGCAGGATCAGCGCGAGGTTGAACGCTGCGGCCTGCAAGAGCACTCGCTTGGCCACGGTGTCTCGGCCTCGCACGTGCAGCCGGTGCATGGCTCCCGTCTCATACTGATGCGCGAACGGCCGTTCCAGAAACTCACCGCGCCGCCGCAACAAACGCTTGCTGCGCTCACCTTCCACGCGACGCCGATTGGCGTATACCGCTGCTTGTTGATCCGCTTTGCCGTTCCAGTTGCGCCGCTGTTGCTGCGGCACCGAAACGTAGCCTCGCACGCCCAACGCCCGCATCGCCACCAAGCTCGGACCACTGTGATAGCCCTTGTCCGTGACTACTTCGCACAGCCCCTGCGGGTGAACTTTATAGCTGCCTTGCGCGGTGGGTGTATCGATCTGCGCGGCCACCGCGGCGCCCGCCGCCGGCAACGTATCCTCGGTCGAAGTCGTGTCTCCCACCGCACCGCCATGCGTGGTGATGGCCACAATCGCGCCCGTGTCCAGATCCACCCTGCTCGGCTTTGTAGGCCAAGTGAGTGGTGCCGTCCTTCATCTTGGTCACTTCGGCGTCCGGGTCGTGCGGATTCACCTATTCTTCGTTCGATGTCTTCTACTTCCGCTTGCGATCCATCCGCCGCACGGCTACATCATCGTCGGGATCAATGCCTGCCTCCGCCGCCAACTGCCGCAGGTAGTCCATGTAGCTCTGCCCGCTGTCGCGACGCACAATCGAATGCATCGCCGCGTTGGCTTCCAAAGTCGTCGCGTCGATGCCGATGGTCTTGCCTTTCAACAACCCCCGCCGCGCCACTTCCTGCAGCACGAGCGAGAACACCGCCTCATGCGTAGCTTCCGGGTACAGCCGACGCGTGCGCGACATGGTCACGTGGTCCGGTGTCGCTTCGTCCAGCCCGTAGCTCAGGAATCGCCGCAGACTCAGGCTGTCGGCCACCCGCCAACAAATCCCGCGCTCGCTGTTGATGCCCTCGAAAAATCCGATCAGCAGCAGACGGAAGTACACGCCCGGCGGCAGCGACGGCCGGCCCAGCTTGCTGTGGTAAAACCCGCGGCACTGCCGCTCGCAGAACCTATCGAACTCCGCTTGGTTCAGCACCGCGTTCAGCCGCTGATAAAAGGGATGTCCGGGTGCCTCGGCCTGCTCGCTGGCGTAAAACAAGGCCTCCTGCTTCTGCCTGGCTCGCTTCGTCCCCATGGCCATGCCCGATTTTACGTTGAAACATTCCGTAGGAGAAGTGTTTTTAGACACGGCTGCTAAGCTTTTCCTCATGTGCCCACTCCCCGTCGAAGCCGATGTCGCTGAGTGCCTTAGCCTGAACTGTGCACAACCGCGTATCCTCTATGTCGGAACTTCGCTGTGAGATTCGAAGCTCCCTCGCTGCTAGTCCCCGATGCATCCCTAGCTGAGCAGTTCCGTCGCCCCGTGGCATACCAGCGACGGACAACAACTGTCGATGAAGATGGTACTTCGCACTACCTGCCGCGACTTCTTGGGGCGCCGGATCGAATCGAGTAACAGTTCAGCTTGCGGCCCGGGTGTTGCGACGCCGGTGTTGCGGCACGGAGCGCTGTACCGCCTGGCTCTGATAATATGACCGGAGTTGGCCAACCTTACCCGCCAACACTGGGAGAATAGGCGGTGCCGCAAATTCGAATGGGGCCACGCTGGGCGCTACTGTCGTAGCTGGAGATTGCGGTGAAATTGGGAGTCTTCATTAGCTGGTCAGGTGAAAGAAGCAGGCTTCTTGCCCGCGGGATGGTTTGGTGGCTACCTCGCGTCGTTTCTCCTGTGCGGCCATGGATGTCGGAGCATGACATTCACAAAGGGGAGCGATGGAGCCAGGAAATTGGCAGCCAGCTTGAAGGGCACCGTATCGGAATTGTTTGCGTCACGCCTGAGAACATGTCCTCCCCATGGCTGTTATTCGAAGCGGGTGCACTGTCGAAGGCCGTCGGCGATTCGAAGGTGTGCCCGTTACTACTCGGAATCCGCCCTGCTGAGCTTGAAGGACCTCTGACTCAATTCCAATCGACTGTGTTTGACCGAGCTGAGATGCTCGCTCTTGCCACTACGCTAAATGGGGAGCTCGGCGATGATTGTGTCGAACCGCAGGTTCTTCATGACGCCTTCGACAAGTTCTGGCCGGAGCTGGAGAGCAGGGTCCGCGCGATTTCTCAGACCGCTCTGTCGCCGCAGTCCGTGCCCCTCGTTGTGCGTGCGTTCGCGAAGTTCGGATTGTCGGAGCCGCAGGTGGGTAGTGCGGTGTATTTTTCTGCTGGTTTTGAAAGCCACGCTGTGTACGATACCGTTTGCGCGATTGCAACTCAGCGCCTATTTGTTTTTGGGCGAAAGAACCGGAAATTGTTCGACAAAGAGCACTTCGACTTCATCGCGAGCCTTCCCGGTCGGATCTCTAGTCACTTCGATTTCCGATGCTTATTCTTGGATCCTAAGGCCCCAGCCCACATCCTCGCCTCAGCACATCAGGATGCCGACTTCCCAAACCAATTGCGCACGTCCATCCGCAATGCAGTCTCGGTCCTAGAGAAAGCCGGGCTGGATGCGGATCGCCATTGTCGGACCTACGCGATTCAACGACCGGTGAGCTCCATAATCGCGGACGACGCAGTTCTATACACTCTCATTCAACTGGAGCCCGATGGCAAAGCTTCGAAGCTGACCAAGTGTGCTTTTACGGTTGTCAATGCCCACTCGCCAACTGGAGAGGAACTGACTAAGGAGTTTACTAACCTCTGGGAGACTGGCAAGCCGATCACAGTTGCACTGGAGGGCACCTAACTAACGTAGCCGTGCATGCGTCCCGACCTGCACGGGAGATTGAACCAGTCTGTTCGTCAGCGCGGACAATGTCGTGTTGCCTGCAACTCAGACGATCTCCATCCACGGCGCCTGGCGCGGCCCCTCCCGGCACCCCGTCTCCGTCGTTGCCCCCAGCTTCGCACGACAACATCCGTGGCGCAGATTGCTTCGAGCGAGGAGACGGCAGTGCTGAAACAACCGGTGATGGAAGAAAAGAAAACCTGGCGGCACTGCGACTTCTTGAAATGGTCGAAGAAGGCACAAGAGCAAGATCCGTCGGTGCGCGAGCCGAGCTTCCCGGAGCGGTTCGGCCTGTTAGTGGTCCTCCGGTGGAATTGGAGCTAGAACCCGGCGCTCTCACGCCGCCTGAAAAATGCCAAGCTGCGCACGCCGAACGCATGCATTGAGGAGATCGACTATCGCCCTGCTCGCGGACTCGACAAGAGCGTAATCCGGTCCCTGCCGCAGCAGTCCGCGTGGGGCGGGACGCACGGGAACATTTTCGTCTTCGGACCGACTGGCGTGGGTTGGAGCCTTGTGGCTTGCGCTCTGGCACCGTCACCGCCGACGCAGTCCTCAAGTCCTCAGCATGTACGACCTAACCGGCAAGTTCGTTCAGCCCTGGGCCGAAGCCGGCTATGAATGGACGCGCGTTTCCGATAACGTGCTATCGTCGGAGCCGACATGACTGGGAAAGATAGTTGACGCGGGATAGCGCGATTGGCATCCCGACCGCGGGTTGGTCGATCCCAAAGCGTTCGCAGGCTCCTTTTTCCCGTGCGATGACGCCGGCGTAGGCGGTGCTCGCTGGTTCCAGCGTAAGGGGCTCCTGGCGCTGGCGCACAGCGTTCAACCGTTCGCGTTTAGCCGTGACGGATCAACCGGTTCGGCTGCGCCGGTTTCTGGGGCAAGACCAACTGGGACTAAGGGATCGCAATCCCGCCTGATTTCCCCCAGGGAGGCAAGCTGCGATACGAATGCGGTGGTTCTTGACGGCTGAATCCATAAGTTGAGAGCATTGGAGACTGGTATGCCCGTAACAATCGTCGTTGGTGGTCAGTATGGGTCGGAAGGTAAAGGTAAGGTCGTCGCGTTGCTGGCGAATGAACTGGCCTCCCCTTGGCTGGTCCGCTGTGGCGGGCCCAATTCAGGCCATACCGTCACGATCGACGGCACAGACGTGATCCTGCGACAGGTTCCATGTTCCCCGAACCCGCAGAGAGCCACGTTTTGCATTGCGGCTGGGTGCGCCGTCGACGAAGACGTCCTGTTGCGCGAGTTGGACCTTCTCAAGATCAAGAGGGAGCAAATCATAGTCGATCCTCGTGCGGTACTTGTCAGCGATCAAGACCGGGAAGCTGAGCGTAACGAACTCCGAGAGATTGCTAGCACATGCTCGGGAACAGGCGCAGCGATGGTACGCCGAATGTCGCGCCGTGAGGATGTTCTTCTCGCAAAGGACTCCGACGCGTTGGCAAACCGATGCCGCATTGAGACGGTCGCGCCCCTACTCCACGATGCCCTTGCCCAGCGAGCGGACGTCATAGTTGAAGGCACGCAAGGGTTTGCCCTTTCGCTACTTCATGGACCAGACTATCCGTTTGTTACTTCGCGCGACACAACAGCCGCTGGATTTGCTATGGAAGTAGGCTTGTCGCCGCTCTCGATTCACCAAATCATAGTGGTAATACGGACCTTCCCGATTCGAGTGGGCGGAACGAGCGGACCGCTTCCTAATGAGATCTCCTGGGAACAGATCCGCTCGCTCTCTGGCGCCCCAGACGTGTTGCCAGAGTACACTTCAGTCACGAAGAGACTGCGCCGCGTTGCTCGGTTCGATATGGATTTGGTAGTCCGAGCGTGCAACTATAATCGCCCCACTGGGCTCGCGGTAATGGGCCTGGACCGACTTGACTATCACATCACTGGCGTCACGCGGGTTGAAGATCTTACTCCCCATGCTCGTCGATTCCTTTCCGATCTTCGGCAGGCAACCGGCGTACCACTTCAATATGCTGGCACGGGATTCGGGACTTTCGACGTTGTTCCTGTTGGTGCAAGCATTCTTCAAGGCGAGTTGAGTCGTGGCTGACATCGAATTGAAGAGACTTCGGGCGCTTCGAGACAGGACGCAGACCCTTCTCGGCACTCTGGTCTCCGATCTCTCACCTTTCCGCCACAGCGATCCGTTACGCGGGTTCAGGCGCAAGCCGGATTCCCAGTCTCTACCCGACGATGTCAACATCACGACGACATGTTCCTGCATGATGAGCCTGGCCCTTGCTGGCAAGATTGAGGACTTCTTCGGAACCAAAGGCAATGCGATTGCAACGAGTACGTTCAAGGGGCTGCTTGAGGCTCCGTGGATGAGTTCCGGGCTCATTGAGAACAATGCGTTCACCACAACACTGATTCTTCGACTCTTTGGTTTTATGGTCGAGGCTGGCGTAGTAACCACAAGCGACACCGACTCTTACGTCAAGGCACGGTGGGAAACCAATCTCGGCTTCCGCGACTTCGCCTCTCTCGCGCGGCGTCTCTCAGAGAAAACAGAACCCTTTGCCAGATTCCTGTTCGATCTACTCCCTCGGACACTCCAGCAAGAACTCGAGACATCTGTTGCTTCAGGTCAGCACACAGCTCGCGTAATGCAGCGCCTCAGCACTGAGCTCGGAACGCTAATTAGAACCACGTCGTTCTACGACCCCGAACGCTTCAGCGACGTAACACTGAGCGACGCTGTCAAGGAAGTTCTCGCCAAGGAACTGAATGGGTACCTTGTCATGCAGCTCAATCGTTTGCTGCTTCATGACGTCTTCCCGGCGGAAATCCAACCCTTGGCCGACAAGTCGCTCAAGGAGATAGCCTTGGACATGGCGTCAGAGACAGATCTGAGACGTTTTAAGATCAACGACTATCCTCCTGCCGCCGCAGTTCTGTACTGGTTCGTCGACGGAGTTGCGCGTGCACGGATCAGCCTGAAAGAGGAGCATTGGACCAATCTGTGCAGTTTTGCAGCAAACGAATTCGGACGCCAGCGGTCACTAGTTGTAGCAAGGCACGCTGCGATGATGGACCCAGTGGCGATGGCAATGTCCGCGTGTCTCTGCGCGCGATTGAGAACGATCAGCAACGATCTTGACCTCGGGACTAACAAGGATCATCACGCAGTATTGCCTTCAACAGTTGAGCTTGAGAGTGCCGTAGTCGATCTCTTCGCGGAGCAAACCGCCAGCGGCATCTGGCCTAAATACTTCCCTCTCTTCCACTACCAGGATGCTGGCTCTAACTTCTGCTTCACGTTCGAGCTCCTCGAGGCCATACTGGTCGAGTTTGGAGGCGCGGACAATCACCTCCTGAGTGACGAAAACGTCATCAAAGGGCTAGAGCGCGCCGTTATCTCCTGTGAACGCAATCGTCTCGATTGTGCGGAAGCGGGTGAGCCCAATCCGATTCCTTACAGAGGCTGGAACTCAGGCGGCAATCTTGAAACACTGAGGCGGGGCCAACCGGAGTCGTGGGCAACGGCTGTTGTGCACATGTTTCTCTTTGAGTTGACGACTGTTCTCTCGCGACATGTTCAGCGCAGACTGTTGCGCCACTACGCGGCCAAGATTCCTTCCCTCAAGGCGAAAAAGCTAGACGATCTTCTGGATATCGAGTTAATCCTTGACGGCCAGCCAACGAGCCTCACCTCGACGCTCGCGGAAACAATTGTCACCACGTTTAAGAGCTTCAGAGGCGACCGCTCGGAACAACTCCGCAAGACTTCAGTTAGCAAGAGTCCCCTCTCCGCTTTGCTGTTCGGACCACCTGGCACATCGAAGACCGAAGTTGCGAAGGCCATCGCTGCGGAACTTGACTGGCCACTGCTTGAAATCGATCCTTCCCACTTTCTACAGGACAGCTTCCAGAACATCTATGTACAGGCGGAGAGGATCTTCGAAGACGTGATGGACATGTGCGGTGTCGTCGTTCTGTTTGACGAAATGGACGCCTTGGTTCAGAAAAGAGATGGTGAAACTCTTCTTGATACGGAGAGCAAGTTCTTAACGACCTATATGCTGCCGAAACTGAGTAAGTTGCACGACCGTGGGCAGCTCGTTTTCTTGATGGCTACAAATTTCCAGGCCACGTTCGATGATGCAATCAAGCGGGCCGGGCGATTCGACCTGCTGCTGTGCATGGGGCCTCCTACGCTTGCTGCGAAGTGCGCTGCGATTCACCGGTTCCTCAACAGCAAGTCGACTGCAGAGACTGAAGCGGCTGGGAGCGCGATCCTTAAGTTCGCCGCCACCGATCCCTGGATCGAGGATCAGCTTGGGTTGTATACCTACGGAGAGTTCCTCAGTTTCATCTCGAAATTCGGTGATGAGAAGTCCATCGGCACGACCCTACAGGCATTCGATCAACTGGAGTTCAAGAAAACCGTGGAAGACGACTCCCGTTCCGTGAATCTCAGGCGCGATGATTTAGATCTACTCCGATCCGTTCCTGCCATGCCAAAATGGCAGAAGCTTCAGGACCTCGATGGCATTGAACTTAGCGAGAAGATGCTCAAGAGTATCGATGCTCGAGCTCCGGTGATCAAGTACGTTCTCGACCGCAAACAGAGCAGACGTCAATATGTGTCTCTAGCTAAGAAGCTCAAGTGATCCAAACAAGATGTCGTCCACTCGCCATCGCAGCTCCTCAAGTGAGCCATTGTTGATAATGACGTGATTCGCTTTCCGTCTGATGGTCGGGGCCGTTCGATCCACCAGGCTCTGGGCATGGGGCCGTTTCTCGCCGAGCTTCGTGGTTGAAGTCAGTCTCTTCGCGATAATCGAGTCTTTGCAGTCTACGAACCAGATCTTGGCCGACCTAGAGTTAAGATCATCGAAGTTCAAATCCACAAGGTCGCGAATTGAGTCAACGACTACCGGCCCATCTGTCCTCTGGATAGTTTCCATCAGCTTCGTGCGCAGTGGAACCTGGTGATAAACATCGAGTATCACGGCACCAAATTCGCGTAAGTCACCCTCCGAAATTGCCGCAGGATCAATCGTCCGCTTAAATAGCCGCCTGGATTGTGGAGTGGCAATATCATCCAGCAACAGTTGGCGAATCACATTCCGAGTGCGTATCCATTCGAAACCGTAGAACACGCTAAGGTACCGGGCTACGACGGACTTGCCAGCGCCGGTTTTCCCGGAGAGGCAGATCACTGGGTTGCAATCAAAGACAAAAGGGCGAACCTTCGGGACAATGAGCTGCGCCTCCTCTCGTATCCCCATAGGTTCAAATAGGCCTGATTCGAAGTATCGACCGACAATCGCGGAAGTGACTGCATCCATTTCGTCATGCGATCGTGTCTCTAGGCCTGGTCCGTATAAGCCCAGTCGCCTAAGCCCCTCGCGAAGGAGGTCCAGACTTTTCTGCTTGCGCGGGATGCACAAGATGTCCTGAGCGGCTCCTGGATAGGACTCGATGACCCGCGGTGCGCATGGCAATTGCTCGATGAGGCGCCGGAGGCCGATTCCGCGCAGCGTCAAGTTGCGCATCGAGTCGATCAGAGCTGGATAAGCAGGAATGCCGATGCTAGCGAGGTCGTATTCCGCGACTCGCACGATTCCGGAGTCCGGATCAATACTGCGGCCTCCCCCGGGTAGGCCAAGCGGAGAATCGATGCTGACGATCGCTGGCTCCTGCTGGGAAATGTAGGCTAGAATCTCACCATCGGAGGAAAGGGAACACGTCTCAACGTGATGCCCATCCAAAATGGCCATTCCCGTAGGCTTGTTGCCCGCGGTCAAGTCGATGCCTACTATGCGAGTACCCGTTGGAACATTCTGAGGACGCCGTATGCGGGCAATCAGCTTAGCTGCTTCACCTCTGTTATCTGAATCAAACGGCAATGCCGACTGCGCGTACGTTGGTGCGCCCTTTTCTAGGTCTCTGCGTTTGGCTCGGCTTTCAGAGACCCACGCGCGGAGTTCGTCGTACGAGAAAGTGTTCAGAACAACACTCCTCTCCAATTGCCTCAATGCCGCTTTGCCGTATCGCAAGTTCAGAAGGTGAGAACGTGCGTGGGCGTCTGATCCTAATGAAATCACGCATCCGGCAGCGACTGCTTTTTTCAACAGCTTCCGAGGCAGATCCAATCGAGAAGGAAAACAATTCAATTCGAGGGCAACTCTCCAGCGTGAGCAGGTCTTGAACACCTCATCCCAATCCAGGTCAGCCGCAGCACGGAGGTAGTCCGGTACTCCAGGCTTCCCGACAAGGGCTGATGTAGGATGAGCAATGATATCGACGCAGCCCGACTCGATCGCTCTCAGGAGTCGCTCCGTATTTGTACGCGCATCGTTTGTCCAACTCGAGTGGACAGATGCGACAACTAGGTCAGCACATTTAAGGACAGATTGCGGAAGGTCCAGCGAACCATCCTTTAGAATGTCCACTTCAATGCCGTGCAGCACTGGGCATACCGGGGTAGCGAGTGTCAGGGCATTCGCTTGCCGCACCCAAAGAAGGGGTGTAAGACCACCTTGGAGTTTAGCGCTCCGGCTATGGTCTGTCACGGCAAAGTAACTCAGTCCACTGGCGATCACCGCATTGGCCATGGTGGTCACCGAGGCACTTCCGTCAGACCATGATGTGTGGGTGTGCAGATCGGAGAGGAGCGGTCCCGGAGAGTCGGCTACCAGCGGGTCGAGTGCATGCGCCAACGTCTGGATGGTTTCCGGCGCGGCGTGCTCATGAATTGAGCGGAGGACAAAGCTCCACCCTAACTGATGCCTTATTCGTACACCGCCGTGCTGGTCTTCGTACCGAGCGTCTCGTCGAAAATGCTTCTCCCGTCTCAGTGCCTTCTGAATAGCGGTCTTAGCCGAGACCCAGTCGAGAGTGATGCCGACGCTCAAGGGTGCCGCCACTGGTTCAAAAGGGTCTTCAACACCAAATACAGCCCAGCCTAGGGTCTTTCCATAGCACAACTCAACGGCGTGAAGGAACCGCAACAGGGGTGGCACAACATGGGCGGCTTGCCATGGACCGCCGCCGCCCTTGTCATAGGCCTTTGTGATCCGATCCCGGTCAAGGCTGAGGTTCATTGCGATCTCGCTGAACCAGTCTTCCGCGAGAGAGCGGGAAGATAGTGTGAGGGCAATCTTGTTGGGACCCAGACCCCGAACAGACCTTAAGCGGAGACACCGTTCGAATCGCTCGGTTCGGTAAGAACGGAGTTCTGGCACCGTCCCGCTCCGCCGTATAGCCTTCAAATACTCGCGGATTCGCGAGGAAGGAACATAGTCGAGATCCTCATCTCCCATCAATCCGCTGAGCCACCGGTCAAGCGTTGTACCGTAACCATCAAGGCTGTACGCCGCTCTCCAGAGCGAGAAAGTCCGATATTTCGGCACTTCTGCGCCGCGGGCAAGAGCATTCACCTCCAGGAAGAACGCGAGATCGTACAGCGGCTGAACGTACTCAAAGTCTCTCGGGCGGAAGTAATCATCCGACAGCGGAGCGAAACCATCATCGGGGTGACTCAACAGACGCGGAAGCCGTCTAGAGGAGGTGTTCGTCATTCGCGATTCAGCACCTCATCTACGAGTGACGAGAGTCTCTTGTACAGGTTCGGGTCCTTTACGAAGTCCCAGTCGTCCATCATCACTCGTAGTTTCCGGCCTGTGTGCCCTTCATAGGCCGCCTCGTAAGCTTCGTTAACACGATCGTAGTATCGGGCGTCCATGGTCTGCTCGAAGTCGCGATTTCTTAGCTGTATGCGCCCCAGGAGGAGCTCGGTTGAAGCCGATAGAAAGATGGTTAGATCCGGGTGGGGAGCCAACTCTAGGCAGATATCATAGAGCTCGCCGAACACACGCCGTACACGACCGTCTCCCAGGTTCAAGTCTGCATACAGCAAGTCCTTCTCCAGATGGAAATCGGTGATCAGTTCTGCGCTCCTGACGAACTCGCCGCGGCTCTTTAGCTGGTGGAAATGGACTAACAGAAATGCGAATTCAGCTTCTAGAGCAGTTTCGACGGGGTTGGCGTAGAACTCCCGAAGGAACGGATTGCTCTCAAAGTCCTCCAGCAGCACGTTGCTTCCGCGGCATAGTGCCAAGCCTTTCGCCAAAGTCGTCTTCCCCGCTCCGACGCAACCCTCAACGACAATCAACATACTTTAAGACTCTCGGATATGATACGGCTCATCGGCATCTCAACCGCGACTCGGGCGTGCGCGCCTACTTGCGGTCTACAAGGCATCATTGTACCGAGTCTGATCTCCAGGGGGTCACGGTGCCTCAGTCCATGGCCTGCTTTTAGTGCAGTTCCTGGGTCATGCGGATTTCTGTGCCCACCTGATTGTGGCGGTCCCGACCGGTACGCCACGCGAGTTCTCGGCGTCCTAACGTCGGGTACCGATAGAAGTGCCACGCTTGGCTGTCGATCGTCGCAATAAGCTATCTTGAACAATCTGATACACATATGCGCTCGTTGGGCCGGTAGCTGCCTTCGTCGCCAATCGGTAGGGGCACACACCGCATGATGCTTGAACGGTTCCCCATCCGGTAAGTGTTATTTCAGATCGGCGTACAGGGACACGCTTCCGATGGGAAAGTAGCGCAGCGGCTTATGAGCGGGCATGCTTAACGGGGAAGCCGTCAGGGCGTTTGCCAGGATTCCGGCACGAGCTTTTGGCCTTTGCGCCAACGCTCCACGACGGCATCCTGGAACCAGGCGTCTTTCAAGTCGGCGTGATCCATGACGATTATCTGCAGGTTCGGCGCAAGTTCCGCCGCTGCATCGTGGATCAGCCTAAACAATTGACGGACCGCACGCTGGTCCTCGTCGGCGAGAATGTCAATCGATCCGTCAGTATCCCGGTCGGCGGGATAGTGAGCCTGCGAAGGTTGATCGAACAGGATGAATCCCGGAACCGGTCGGTGCTTCTGCCTGAACCACTTGTGCAGTGCGAGATGCGCCAGTACATGGTAGCCCACCCAGTTTTCCCCGCTGCCCATTCGAAAGAGCGGGACGGGACCGTCAAGCGTGTCCGCCACGACGGTGAGGTTACGAATGTCAAGACGCAGCTGGCTGCCTCGGTGCTCCAACTCAAGCTTCTCGGAGTACTCGTTCATGTAGCGGCCGATGATGTTCGTGAACGCGTTAAGCTTTTCGCGGATTGTTTCTGCATCGAGTTCGCTCTCCAGCACGGCGACGCGCGAGCGCGCGATTTCGATCTGTTGGCGTAGGCTCGAACCGGCGTCTCCCGTCCCGGCGGTCTCGACATACTGACTGATCTTACCAATGGCGCGCGCCTGCAGGATGAAGTTCTCTTGCTGGACACGGAGGATCTCGTTCTCTCGCATGCGGGCGTTAATGCGATGCTGGTTGTCACGCAGGCGATCTTGCAAGGCGGCTTCCTCCCTCAGGAGTGAAGCGAGCCGCGCCTGCAGTCGGGGGTTTTCGGCCTCGACTGCTTCCAGTTGCTCGCTGATGTCCTGTAGCGACCGCTCGATCTGAGCAACCGTCGGTGTTGGGGCATCGAGCCGGCTCTCGCATACGGGGCATACGGCGGGATCGTGTCCGTTCGAACGGATCAGGCCGACCGAGCTCAACCTTGCTCGCTGTTCTTTTGCCTCACGCTCGTATCCGTTAGTTTCCAGAGTGAAGGTTCTGGCCGAACGGATTTCAGCGTTCACGCGTTCGAGCTCATTGCGGAGGCCCTGACGTTCCGTCCGCAGGCCCGCAAGCATATCCTCGCCGTCCCCCATGACCGCCTCACCCTGAATCCGAGCTTCTCGCGTGATGCGCTGAAGCGCGCCAAGAGCTTCTTCGTATGTGGTCGCGACGGTTCGCTCGTCCACCAACCCAACCTGTTTGGCCTCGTCAAGCAGGGCCTGTGCCCGGGGATAGCTGCTGTTGTCGATCACTTGCGCTTCACGAAGCTGCCGTTCAAGCTGCCGAAGGTGGCGGCGCGCTTGGTCGAGCTGAGCCTGCTTGAGTAGGCGGTCTTCGTCTATCGCGCCGAGGAAATAGGGCAACGTGTCCTTGACAGCCTGACTCATAAAGTCCTCGCCTTGCCGGTGGAATAGCCGCTGCTTGCTGTCGATATCATTCTGATCCTGAAAAGAGAACAGCAGGGCATGGCGGAAGTTCGCCTCTAGCCGGTCGCGAGTGGGCATTGGAGGACGATGTTCGTTCTCACTGATGCCGACCGCCCCTCCCAGAAACTTCTCCAGTCCATCAACGGTGATGTTTTTCACTAGGGCCGTCGCCGGCGGAGTCGCGATCACGGTACCGCGAGCAAGGTACACATCCGGATCTCTACGCTCGCCCACCGGTGGATTTCGGCGGGCGACAAAAACCTGTGAGTCGTTGAGTTGAAAGAGAACGGCATACCAGCCCACATATCGGCGAATCACGCCATCGGCAACGTTGCATTCATCTCGCCCCGTACAGTAGTCGACGATATCTATAATGGCGGATTTGCCGGTCTTGGATCCGCCGGTGAGGACGTTGAGGCGACCGGGCCTGAATTCCAGTTCCCGCACTTCACCTTTGCGGCTGTAGAGGATGATCTTCGCGATCTGAAGGCTCAAGGCGCAACCCCCCATGCGGAATAGACGGTAGCCGGTGTACCGGCTGCGGCAAACCAACGGCCCAGAAAGCCGGCGCGGTCAACGCACTCCCGCGCCTCCTCGGTAAACAAGCCCGTTCTTCTCTCCGTGGCCGTCAGCCTCCGATCGCCGACAGCAATGCCTCCAGCAGTGGCTATGGCGAGCGTTTCGTGCTGCGTGCCGAAGAGGATCGCCTCGCGAGTGATCGCGCGTAGCGACTGGACTCGTCCGGAGAAGTTAACGAGCTGTTCGCGATGCTCCTGCATCCACGGCAGAAGTGAAGTGACGGTGGAGCCCGGTAGGGCCGCGCGGGTACCGTGGTGGAGAACGACCGGCAGCACAAGAAAGGCAAGTGCGAACGGAAGTGGCTGTTGCGTCTTCTTGAAGAACTCTTCGGATGCCTTGGCGAGTAGGACCGCACAAAAAGCCGGATTGAACAGATTGGCCTCCTCGACTACACGCTTTGACCATACCTGCATGACTACTCTGCTCCATTATTGGTCGGCTGGTCTGCCTTGAAGTCTGGATGCCAGCCCACTTCATAGCGGTTCGCCAGTATGTGGTAGCTACCGTGGGTGAGGAAACGGTCGCGCACTGTTCGCAGCGGGAAATTTGCGTCTTGTTCGGCCCACCTGAAGAGGTTCTGGCCGAGCTTGACTTTGCCTTCATGGGAACAGCCATCCGCGTCCTCGAAGATGGCGGCGTGGCGAGGCTCCCATGCCTCGGTCAGATCGCGCTCATAGTGCTCCAATTCGCCGTCGATTAGAAGGTCTTCGCGCGCCCAGCGGGACCGCTGCTCCGACGCCCGGTAGTAGTCGCGAATCGCATACTCGATGCGCTTCGGTCCTATCTCGATCTTGCGTAACTGCTGCACGAAGGGGCGTTTGTCGAGTTCGGCAATCACCGTTACCGACGGGACCACTGCCTTGAAATCGACTGGCAGGGCGTCGCGCTTGAACTCCTCCCGGAGCTCGTCGATGCGCTGCTCGATCGCGAGCACTGGGATTGCGGTGGGGGCCGCGCTGCTCATTGCCCGGATAACAGCGCCGAACCACCAGCCTTCCAGCCGTTCGACGAGGTTGTCAATTTGGTCGCGCTGCGCCGCGTGACGCAGCTCACGGGCGATTTCTTCCCTTACGTCGAGGACATTCGGCGATCCATCGAGAATCATGACCGCACGCAGGAGGCTAACGCGAAGCTGTTCGGGCATCGCGGCATATGCCTTCCGCGCTTCAGCCGTTTGCTTGTTCTTCGAGGCGATGGTGGCTCTCAACAGGAGCTTGTCGGCCGCCTCTTCGTCACGCTCGCGCACGCGCAGGAACGAGGCGGCTGAGCCGGCCGGTGCTTGGGCCGTGGTCAGCAGAACGAACCTCATTCGGAACGGCGCCTCAATGTCTTCGACGACGCGGGAGAGCCAAATGCCCAGTGTTTTCCAGAGATCAACGCTGGCATCCGATAAGTCGCCAGCTCTATCGACGTGGTGTTTTGTCTGTATAACCTCGGTTGGATCGCCACCTGCTTCGAATGCGACGTCATCGAACTTTTCGACCGAGACTAGCAACCCGGGACTATTCGGCAGCGCCTCCAGCCCGGCAAGAAGCGCATAGCGGCACTGGAAAAGGTAGCCCAGAGCCGAAGGCGCAGCCCCATGCTGGTTTTCTGTCGTCCCCATCGATAGTCCTCAAGCAATTGAACGAAAGCCGGCCGTTTCCACCCGACTCTCTAAATCATAAGCTCTAATCGGTCTCTTGCATCCTATCGAGGCCCGCGCGGGTTTACAACTGGTGGAGTCATTCGCGTCCAGCCCAGGTTTGGTCCCACTCATTACGATCGATTGATAAGCTGCCTGTGGCACGCCCGTAAACAGCCTACGCTCAGAATCGCGGGCGCTGCCCCGTCCTGCCTGGCGAGGACGGGGCGGTTCTTCCACAGTCTCTTACACATGCACGGTGGAGCAGACGAATTTGCTAGCCGGATCAACATCTTGGTGTAGCTCACATCAGACTTAAAATCGGTTGCCTCCACCCCCACCCTCTCCCATAACTCAACAGGATCAAGGGCTTACAAGCCGCTTGACAGCTTCCGCCGCACCGTTTAGGGTTACACAACTCTTACACAAAGTAGCCTGAGAACCGAAGGAACGCGCGATGGCGGAACACCACGAACTGATGGGCGGCAAGCTCCACGTGTACAAACGCGAGAACAGCCGCTGCTGGCAGTGCTCGACCTATCTCGCCGGAAAAAACCATCGCCGAAGCACCAAGGAAGAGAGCCTCGCGCACGCCAAGGACATCGCCGAGGACTGGTACCTGGAACTTCGGGGCAAGTCCCGCGCCGGGCTGCTCAAAACCGGCAGGACCTTCCGCGAAGCTGCCGCTCAGTTCGAGCGTGAATACGAGGTCATCACGCAGGGCCAGCGCAGCCCGCGCTACGTCCAGCGCAACAAAGACATCCTCCGGCTGCACCTGCTGCCGTTCTTCGGACAGATGGTGCTTACGGAGATCACCGCCGGCCTGGCGCAGGAGTATCGCATCCACCGGCACGAGAATCCGATCGGCCGGCCCCGCCAGAAGCCCGAAAGCATCAAGCCGCCCGGGCGCAGCACGCTGCACCACGAAGTGGTCGTGCTGCGACAGGTGCTCAAGACAGCGCACCGGCACGGGTGGCTCGCTCACGTGCCGGACCTTTCACCGCCGTATCGAACCTCCGGCAAGATCACGCGGCGCGCGTGGTTCTCTCCCACCGAGTACAAGCAGCTCTACGAGGCGACGCGCCGCCGGGCGCGCAAGCCCAGGAAAAAACACTGGAAGCGTGCTGCCGAGCAAATGCACGACTATGTGCTGTTCATGGCCAACACCGGGCTCCGCCCGGACGAATCCGCGCGTCTCGAGTATCGTGATGTCGAAATCGTCACCGACGACGCCACCGGCGAAACGATTCTGGAGATCGAGGTCCGGGGCAAGCGCGGCATCGGCTACTGCAAGAGCACCACGGGCGCGGTGCGCCCCTTCGAGCGCCTTCAAGAACGGAACAACCCTCAGCCGACAGACCGGCTGTTTCCCGAGTGTCATCGCGGCCTCTTCAACCGCATTCTCGAAGAGGAAGGACTGAAGTTCGACCGCGACGGCAACCGTCGCACGGCCTACAGCCTCCGGCATACCTACATCTGCCTGCGCCTGATAGAAGGCGCCGACATCTACCAGATCGCCAAGAACTGCCGCACGAGCGTCGAGATGATCGAGACCTACTACGCCTCGCACATCAAGAACACGCTCGACGCCGCGGCGATCAACGTTCGGAAGCCCCGCAAGAGGCCCGCGAACACGGACCAGAAGTCCAAGGCCGCTTGATCCGCCTCTTGGATTCGTGAACGCGTTGCGCTATAGCTGGACGCACAGCGGGCGTGGCGGAATGGTAGACGCTCGGCACTTAAAATGCCGTTCCCTTGTTGGAGTGCCGGTTCGAGTCCGGCCGCCCGCACCACGCCTGCCTGGCTCAAGGCACGCAGACAATCAGATTCTCTTGCCCTAAAATCTCGGCGAACAGGTCCCGGACCTCGCCGGCCCTTTCGCCAACTCCCGACACCCGGAACCTGTAGACCTCCGCGTCCGGCAAGTACTTCGACGAATATCCACCAAGCTCGGCCGCCACTGCATAATGCAACGCCAGTCGCCGGGCCCTGCCTTCTTCGCCACGAAATACGACGGCCGGCACAATCAGACTGACTGCTTTCCGCGCAGTATCCGGTATCAACAGAGCAGGGTTCATCGCGTTTCCTCTCTAACCTGTGATATCACCGGCCATCGTGGGGCGATCGACCAGACCGCGGCATTTTTCGCTCTGCTTTCGTGTTGCCAAGCCCGTGCGCGGAGTCTGGCTGGGCGCGCGTCCGCCTCAATTCCAGAGAGCCTTTCGTTTTGGGTTTCCGCCGTGGGCGGAGCCTCCGCAAAACGAAGAGGCTCTTGGTTGACCCGGACGCTCTTCCGCCCAAGCCCTCTTTCTCCGCATTACTTGGCAACCCACGAAAGGAACTCATCATGACTGACACTGAATCGTTCACGCGTAACTACGACCGCTACCGTCAGGTCGCGGCAGAGGCCAACCGGCGCAACAAGACGGCTGTCTTCGATGCGCTCGCCGAAGCCGGCATCACCGCCGTCCAGGTCGATTTCGACGGCGAAGGCGACAGCGGCCAGATCGAGTCCGTCACCGGCTACACGGGCGACGAGATGGCGAGCCTGCCGCTAACTGGCGTGCCCATCCAGCAAGCCCGCTGGGGCACGACGGAGGTCGAGACCACCGCACTGCCACTGTCCGAAGCCGTCGAGGCGCTGTGCTATGCGTTCCTCGCCGAGGATCACGATGGCTGGGAGAACAACGACGGCGCCTACGGCGAGTTCCACCTGGACGTCGCCAAGCGCATCATTGAGCTTGAGTTCAACGGGCGTTTTACGGACACCTTCACCGAAACCCATTCCTACTGACGGAGGCGACGATGGCACATCCTTATCATCATTCGCTGTCCAGCGTCCGCAAGTGGGGCGGCGAGCCCGAAGACTACATGCGCATTCACGCCTGGTTTGACGAGTCGAAGAAGATCATCGCCGATTTCCGGCATCGCATGCTCCGGCATCACGCGGAGGGCATCTTCATGGCGGAAACCGTGTTCGGGCCGACGATCACGCTCTCGACCGGCCGCGTGATCCCGACACGCTGGGTCGGCGAGCAGCATGTGCGCGAGGACCTCGGCTTCATCCCGTCGTTCGCCGACTGGGTAAAAGCGATCCGCCCGGAACCTTGGATGGGGCGTGCCCAGCGGCTCGACGATGCGCGCGAAGCGGGCGCGGACTAAGCGCTCGCCGCCGCCTTCTTCTTCGCGGCCCAGCGCTTCTTGATGCGCAGCGACGCCTCGCGGCGTTGCGCTTCGCTGAACGTCCGGCCCTTCTTTTCCGGAGCCGCCGATTCCGTCTCCGCCTTCTTCATCCAGGCCGGTGGACGACCTCGGCGTTTTCCAGTCCGGCCCGATGCCAACCGCTCGATGACGGCAATCGCTTCGTCGATTTGCTGGCGCTGTTCGCGGAGGTCGGCCAGCATTGCTGTGATGTCCATCAAAACCATTATGCTGGACGGCCTCCCAATAACGCATCGCTCCGCGATAGCCGGCTACTCGCACAGATGGTTGTGCCAATCTCCTTCCGTGACCCTGCACGACGGTACTGCACCGCTCAACGAGTTCCTAATCGTGATAGACTCCCGGAGTTAGATAGCATTTCTCATGGGGGACTTTCACACCGATGCGATCCGGTATTCCGGCGGGTTCGCTCGCAGCGTTTGCTCGCGTACCTTCAGCGCGGCTTACCGTGATAGAGACCCTGCTCGGGCTTGGGCTGTTCGTCTGTTCTCCTGTTTACGGTGCATCGGGGCGGATTTCATCCACATCCAGCGCCGAAGCCTCATCACAGCCGTATGCAATCCCCACAGACGCTGACATCCACCAAACAATATCGACATCTCCCCCCTTCGAAGTCGAATCCACAGCGAACGCATTCCAGAATGAAGGCATCAATCAGCCCCCTCTGTCCGCGACAGCGTCGGCTCACAATAAGGCTTCTATTGAGGCGGGAACGATCAGCGGATCGATCTCCGCGAGTGCGGCTTTCGGCGTGGCAACGGGTGCAAGAGCCAGCGCACTAAGCGAAGCAGGGTTCACTGAAGTGTTCCATTTCAGCGGCTACACTGAGCCATTTCAGTATCCATTGAGGATCGTCGTAAGCGCTTCTGGAATGACGCCAATGGTTCAGTTTCTAGTGGGTGTGACCTGCGCCGACCTAGATGACTACTACTATGAAGGCCCTGTCTCCATCGACCAGACGTTCATGGTTCCTGGGTCTCCCGTCTCTGTCTGCAGCTTTGCTGCATCTCTCGTCGGAAACGTGCCGTTTCAGCAAGATCCGCCCGGGATTAGGTCATTCTCCGCTCAAATGGACTTTCATTTCGCCATCGGGCCGTTGCCTCCCGGCGTTACCTGCCGCAGCAACTCCGGAAGTTTTCCCGGATGCAGCCAATCGGACGAACTCGCGGTCCTGACCACGGATTTGGGCATGGCCATGATTGGAGCGCCCTACGCAGATGCGGCCTTGGAGGCGACGGGCGGTTTGCCGCCCTACAAATGGAAGTCCGCAGCCCCTCTACCCAACGGTTTTCAACTCACACCTGACGGACGGTTCGGACTGCTACCGGATTCACCGGTCGTTCCCTCGCCCCAAGGAACGTTCCCGGTTGAGGTACAAGTTCAAGACAGTGCCTCTCCGCCGTCGTCGGCCACCAAAACCCTCTCTGTCCAAGTCATTTGCCCGCCTCAGGCCTCAATGGGGTGCGCTCCGTTACAAATTAGAACTACCGACCTTCCGTCGGCAACCAATGGGGCTTCGTACGTAGACGTTGAGCTTTCCGTTACCGGCGGCGAGGGGCCGTACCAGTGGGCGGCCACCGCACCATTGCCCCACGGTTTTGAGCTAACCGCCAATGGCCGGTTAGGCTTGATACCAAGCACTCCCGTAGTCGAGGTAGGGCCAGGCACGTACCCAGTCCAAGTGCGCGTCCAGGACAGTGCTTCCCCGCCCCAAGCTGATACGCGGTCCCTCGCTTTACAAGTATCTTGTCCGCAGTCCGGCGGCATAGGTCCCTGCGAGCCCTTGAAGATAACGTCCACGTCACTGCCGAGGGGGACCAAAGGCAGCCCATATGCGGGCGTGAAGCTCCGTGCCACGGGCGGTGCGCCGCCATACAAATGGACCGCCCTTGGTTCTCTTCCAGCCGGATTCCAACTGGCTGAAGATGGGTCGTTCGGCCTGTCTCCCGGCTCATCTGTGATTGGAGCTGTTCCCGGGACATACCAGGTGGGCATTCAATTAGAAGACAGCGCAACTCCAAGCCATTTGGCGTTTGCCGTCCTACCCCTGGAAATTGTTTGCCCCACGTCCGGCAATGTGAGCGGCTGTGAGCAATTGCAGATAACCACCGAAGCGCTGGCATCTGCCATCAAAGGCAGCGCGTACCAGGGTACGCAGATCGCGGCAACTGGTGGTCAGCCGCCGTATACGTGGATGACCTCAGGTCCCCTTCCGGCCGGCTTCCGGTTGACGACGGGCGGCACGTTCGCGCTGGTTTCGGGTTCCTCAATCGTCGACGCGCCGAAAGGCTCGTACAACGTTTCGGTAACCGTCCAGGACAGCAGCCCGCAGGTCCTAATTGCCACCAAGAATTTGCCGTTCCAAATCGTTTGCCCCTCAACCGGAAACGTGGATGGCTGCAGCGCGCTGGAGATTGTCACCACGGCCTTCGCGCCGGCAACGAAGGGCAGTGTCTATACCGGCACACAACTCGCCGCGACCGGTGGGCAACCTCCATATCAGTGGAGCGGAGCTGCAATCCCCAGCGGCTTTCAACTGACGTCCGATGGTAGGTTCAGACTCACGCCGGGTTTGTCGACGGTTCAAATTGGCCCTACTACGTTGAATGTACAGGTACGAGTTCAAGACAGCGCGTCGCCACCATCTACAACGACGAAGAGCCTCCTCTTCCAGGTCGTTTGTCCATCGTCGGGTAGCGTCAGCGGCTGCCAAGGGCTGCAGATTCTCACAGGATCGTTGCCAACTGCAATCAGGGGGAATTCATATCCTACGACACACTTGTCCGCGGGGGGAGGACAACCGCCCTACACGTGGACAGCGACTGTACTGCCCTCCGGCTTTCGGCTCACCCCGGACGGGAGCCTTGGGTCAACTGGGGCTGTTTCCATCGGTCCAGGAACGTTCACCGTCCAAGTTCAGGTGAAGGACACTGCTTCGCCGCCGTCTTCAGTGACGAAGAGCCTCCTTCTGCGTGTCGACTGTCCAGACTCCGGCAGCGCCAGCAACTGCGATGCCGGACCCATGCCTCCCGATGAATCCCGCTCGGGGGACCCGGATCCAGCAAAAGCACTTGGGGGACCGGATTGCCAACCGGTTCCAGTTTTCTGTGGGGAACCTGTGAACGTCGCCACTGGTAACCTCTATGAGGAGATCACGGATTATGAAACGGCAGGATCGAACGCACTCCAGTTTGTGCGCTACTACAACGGTCTGAGTGCTGCGGGCACGTCCAGTGGGATGCTCGGCCGAAACTGGCGTTCCACGTACGACCGCTATTTGCGAATCCGTCCACCGACCACGGTTATCGCGGAACGCGCCGACGGTCAGGAGCTGACGTTTGTGCAGCTCGGCGCTTGGACTGCAGGGACAGACGTCGACGTGGCCCTTGCACCAGAGGGGAACCAATGGGTCCTGACTGACTCCGATGACACTCTGGAAAGATACGCTCCCGTCAAGGATGGCAGCACAGCAGTTTTGACGTCAGTCCGTGCACGCAATGGATATACCCAGAGCCTGCAGTACGATTCGAACAACCGACTTGTGAGCGTCACCGATTCGTTCGGACGATCTCTGCAGTTCACCTACGACCAAGGCCTCGTGAAGACAGTGACGACGCCAGATGGGCTCCTTCTGACCTATGATTACAGTTCGAGCAGGGACTCCGGGGCGCTCGATCGCCTTTCCTCGGTAACTTATTCCACGACTCCGCAAACTCGCCAGTTCTATCTCTACGAAAACCCTGCCTTCCCTTTCGCCCTTACGGGGATCGTGGACGAAAACGGCGATACCTACACCCGCTGGTCCTACGATTCATCCGGACGGGTGATTTCAAGCGAGCACGCTGGAGGGGCAGACCGCACCTTGTTCGGATACAGCTCAGACGGCTCCCGCTCTGTCACGAATGCACTCGGAGCCAAATCGCTGTATCAATTCATGCTGCTTCAAGGGACGCCGAAGGTTACCAAGATCATTCGTTTGGAAACGCAGTCAACGGCAAGCGCCACCCGCGAGTTTGCGTATGACAGCCGTGGCTATCTCGCGGCGCAGACGGACTGGAACGGCAATCTAACCACCTACACCAACGACGCTCACGGACAACCCATCAGCGTCACGGAGGCGGCCGGAACAGCGCAAGCTCGCACGACGACTCTCAAGTACCATGAGGAATTTCATCTTCCTGTCAGGATTGAGGAGCCGGGGCTAGCCACAGACTTCACCTATGACGCCGACGGTAATCTATTAACCCGGACTCTGATCGACATGACGGAAAACACGGTTCCGTATGCGACCACGGGTACAAAGCGTACGTGGACCTACACGTGGGCCAACGGCCTGTTGACCGGGATAAGGGGGCCTCGCACGGACGTAACCCAACAGACGACCTTCGGCTACGACGGCTCCGGAACGCTGACGCAAACGACGAACGCGCTGGGCCACCAGATCCGCGTGACACAGCACACTCCAGGAGGACTCCCCGAGAGGATTGTTGACGCCAATGGCGTGACGCAAGAAATGGCATACGATGCTCGCCTGCGGCTCGTGTCTGTCACCGTGGACGCTGCTTCGGATCGGTTCCAAACCCGGTACGAATACGACGCCGCGGGCAATCTCGTAAAGGCCACGCTGCCGGATGGTTCCGCGGTCACCGGCGCCTACGACTTGGCGCATCGCCTGACCGGGTTGCGAGATCTGTTCGGTCAGACCGTTACGTACACCCTGGACGCACTCGGCGACCGGACCGAGACGCAAATCCGAGACAGCTCCGGATCCGTCAGATATTCCCACTCCACGTCGTTCGACGCTTTGGGGCGCGCAACGAAAGAAACGGGTGGGGCGGGGCAAGCATCGGCCTTCAGCTACGACACAAATGACAACCCAACACTACTCACCGACGGGCTGCAACGCATGACCACTCAGGTCTTCGATCCGCTGAATCGACTGTTTCAAACGATCGATCCGGCAGGTGGAACCACCTCCACCACGTTTGACGCACATGATCGCCCCTTGACGGTCACCGACGCCAATGGCGGCACAACAACGTACACCTACGATGGTTTCGGCGAACTGATCCAGGTCAAGAGTCCGGACTCCGGGACCACTGTTTACCGGTATGACGCAGCCGGAAACGTGACCCAGAAGATCGACGCGCGCGGTGTTGCAACGCACTATTCCTACGACGCGCTCGACCGTCTAGTGGCGCGAACTTACCCTGGGGACGCGGCCGAGAATGTGCTCCTGACCTACGATGAGCCCGGACACGGATTCGCCGTCGGTAAACTCACAAGCGTGACCGACGCCGTGGGAACCCTCACCCGCTCCTACGATGAACGGGGCAACCTTCTCCGTGAGAAGCGTGTCCAGGGCGCTGTTGTTTTGACCACCTCGTACAGCTACGACGCCTTGAACCGCGTCGCCTCCCTAGGCTACCCATCGGGCGTGACCGTTTCCTATGGACGCGATGAGATGGGACGCGTGATCTCCGTGGACCTTCAGCCTGCATCCGGTACCGCAGCGATGCCCGTGCTTTCGAAGATCACCTATGAGCCGTTTGGCCCGCTGAGGGGCTTCACCTTCGGAAACGGCATCGTTGGAACCCGAACCTTCGATCTTGACTACCGTCTCACCAACCTAATCGACGCGGGAGTTCTGGATCTTCAGTATCGCTATGACTCTGTTAACAACGTGCTTGGGATTGCGGACGGAATCGATTCTGCCCGCAGCCAAACCTTTGAATACGATGTGCTGGACCGCCTGATCGGGGCATCCGGCATCTACGGAAACCTGAACTACACCTACGATCTCGTCGGAAACCGCCTGACGGAGCGTTCCGATGAGGGAACAACCTCCTACGGCTATGCGCCGCAGAGTAACCGGCTGATGACAATTACTTCGGGGGCGTCGCTCCAGAGGCTCGCCTACACGGCGGACGGAAGTATTTCCGCATTCTCGGGTTCAATTGGCGGCGGCAGGTCTCGCCGGAGAGGCGATTCTGGACTGACAGCAATCGAGTACAACCAGGCCGGGCGTCTCTATCACGTATTGAAGGAAGGTCAGGACGCTCTGCAGTACTGGTACGACGCCTTCGGTCATAGATTGGCTAAGACCGGCATAGCTAATGCGACCCTCTATCAGTACGACCAAGCTGGCCACCTTCTTGAGGGGACTGACGGGCTCGCCCCTCGGATCACCGACAACATCTATCTCGGCGATGCCCCGATTGCGACTTATTATCCGGCGACTGATGCTCTGACCTTCCTTCACATCGATAGACTTGGGACCCCCCAGAAAGCCACGAATTCAAGCAGAGTTCAGGTTTGGAGTGCCGACTACGAACCATTTGGAACTGTCAATCTGGACACTAGCAAAATCGACGAAATCCGACAGAACCTTCGCTTTCCCGGACAGGAGTTTGAACTTGAGACAGGCTGGTATCACAATGGGTTTCGCGATTACGTCCCGCTTGTAGGGCGCTACATGCAAACTGACCCAATTGGCTTGACGGCTGGCCTCAATTCATATACGTACGTTAGTGGCCGCCCAACAGGAGCGACGGATCCCAACGGCCTGCAGGAAGGTACCCCACTTTTCACCCGCGACGTGAGTGGGGCAGCCGCTGTCGATTTGTTTAACGCCTATGAAAATGGAACACCAGCGGAACAAGAAGCCGCTTTTAAGCGGCTGGAGGTCGGGTCGCAGGAACTGGAGTTAACGACTGCGGCTGTTAATGCGGCAGCCAAGGTTGGCGTACCTCCGCCGACAGGAATCGCGGGAAGCATTCAGTTCCTCTGGCAGAATCTCGTGCAAGCTGTCTGTTCTCAGCCGCAGAGGTGACCTAAGTTGAGTCAAAAGAATCGCTATAAGGTAAGATGCGGATATTGTTATTTGTCCTAGTCCAGCTCGTCTTCACCACTATTGTCGCTGTGGGCCTGACTCTCCACTGGCGCAGTTCAGCATGGGGGAAGTGTCAAGCTGGCAGTATTATTGCCTGCTCATCTTTGATCGAATCGTCCTACGAGACCGCGGACGGCAAATTCGCGGCCTACGTGCTCCGTGGAAATGCCTTCACTGAGCGAGGCGATTACCCTCGCGCGTTAGAAGATTTTGGTTCTGCCATCCAGTGGAACTCAGAAAGGAGTGAACCATTCAACAATCGTGCCGTAGTGTATATACGACTTGGGAACTACGACCGAGCAATGGTCGATTTGACGGCTGCAATTGCCAGGGAACCTAGCAGCCCGTGTCTAAAAACACTTCCCACCAGGAATGTTTGGGCTTAGAATCAGACATGGCGATGGGGACCAAGGAAACCCGACAGAAGCAGGAAGACTTGTTCTATGCCAGCGAGCAGGCCGAAGCGCCGGGGCATCCGTTTTACCAACAGCTGAACGCAGTGCTGGAAAAGGCGCAGTTCGACGCGTTTTGCGAGCGCCAGTGCGGGCAGTTCTACCACGCGAAGTTGGGCCGGCCGTCGCTGGCGCCGGGCGTGTATTTTCGGTTGCTGCTGATCGGATTCTTCGAAGGCATCGGCAGCGAACGAGGCATCGCGTGGCGCGTGGCCGATAGCCTGAGCCTGCGGCGATTTCTAAAGTACGGGCTGAACGAAGCGACTCCGGACCACGTGACGATTTCACGGACGCGGCGATTGTTGGACGAAGCGACGCATCAGGCGGTGTTCACGTTCGTGCTGACCGAGGTGGCCCGGCGCGGAATGCTGAAGGGCAAGACCATCGGTATCGATGCGACGACGCTGGAAGCCAACGCGGCGATGCGCGCCATCGTGCGGCGGGATACCAGCGAGAACTACATGGAATATCTGCGGCGCCTGGCCAAAGAGGCAGGGATCGAGCGCAGCGATGAGGAACTGCGGCGCGCGGACCGCAAGCGGAAAAAGAAAGCCTCCAATGACGACTGGGTCAATCCGCACGATCCCGACGCCGAAGTGACCAAGATGAAGGATGGCGCGACGCACTTGGCGTATAAAGCCGAGCAGGCCGTAGACCTGGACACCGGCGCGATCGTGGCCATCACCACGCACGGAGGCGCAGCGGGCGACACGACTTCGGTTGCCGAAACGCTGCCGGCCGCGGGTCAGGCAGTGGCCGGGCAGATCGACACGCCCACGGCTCAGGGTCAGTACAAGGTTCATGAACAAGGTCTGTGCGAAGTGGTCACGGACAAGGGCTATCACAGCGGTCCGGGCTTGGCGGCGATGCGGGAGATGGGCGTGCGGAGTTACGTTTCGGTGCCCCAGCAACCACGCCGGAAGTGGAAAGACAAAGCCGAACAACAAGCGGCTGTGTACGCCAACAAGCGGCGCGTGGAAGGCGAGCGGGGCAAGCAGTTACTGCGGCGGCGCGGTGAGTTTCTGGAGCGCCCGTTCGCACACCAGTATGAGACCGGCGGTTTGCGACGCGTGCATGTGCGCGGCCGCAGTAACGTCGCCAAACGAATCCTGGTGCAGGCGGCGGCCTTCAATCTCGCCCTGATTCTGCGTTCGCTCACCCGGGCCGGGACGCCCCGCGGCTTGGCGGACCGGAACACAGCGTTATTTTGCGCTCTGTGGCGACTTATGGCCGCCCTCCTGCCCCTCGTGACTCGTCCCAGGACGCAACACGGGCCAACTTTGCGCCTGGATCACCACAACACTCCGAAATCGGCCTTCTGAGCTTCCGCATTCATTTCTTGCAAAAAACGGGGTTCCGACACGGGCTGCTAGACTCGGGAGTGCCTTCTGCACCCGCGCCATGCTCCTTTCACGCGGGGGGGAGACACATGCCGCGAAGCTGGACTACGCGGAGGCAGAGCAGCTACATACCAGTTCCTCCTGCATGCGCTTGTTCCATAGGTCTTTGAGTACGTCAACGGCAGGGGACTAGGACGTGAGCGTGCGAGGAACCACATTGAGAACAGAGCTCCTACTACCAAAAACACAGCCCACAGCCGCGCAGCCAGTTCGACTTTTCGACCTATAGCGAGTATCAGTCGATGGACCGTACCTTGAGCCTTCAGGCACCCTTCCGTACCTTATCGAGGTCAGCGTGCTCGAAGGCCGACGCCATGCGATCGATCTCGGGCTCGGTGAGCCCGAGCTTTGCGGCCTTCTGCCGCCACGTGGCGACGCCGCGTCCCACTTCGCCGGCGATCTTGCGCGCGTCCTGCGCGTTCAGCCCGAAGTAGCCCGCGACCTCGTAGGCGAGATCGAGCGATGCCGTGCCGTCATCGAGTGTGATCGTCGTCGACAGCACGCGCGGCTTGATGTCCACCGGCACGGGGTTGAGGTCATAGGCCGGAGCCATCCGCCATCCGGCTGGACCCGCGTAGAGGAAGCCGTGATTGCGGAGGTGGTCGTCCGTGTTCGAAATCAGGATGCTGAAGACCATCTGTCTCCAGAGCGTGCGCAGGTCCTGCTTCGATGCCGCTCCGTGCTGGCGCAACGCGTCGGCGAGCTCCATGTAGCTGCGCGTTTCGTTGTCGCGCGCCCCGAGCATGCTCATCGCTGACAGAAACGGAATCCGGGTTGTGCCTTCACGGTCGAAGCGGCGCAGCAGCAGGACCGGGCGGTCCGCTACCGTCTCGACGCGCCAGACGGGAACCGTGAGCCCGGCTTGTGCGGCCAGTGTGAGAGCCACAGCTTCCCACAGCACGACGTTGATCTCGTCCCCCTTGTTCGGGAACTTGGCGATGGCCAGATGGCCGTCGCGATCCCGCACCGACGCCTTGGGCCGCGCGCCGCCGAGCGACGAACCCGGCGCGAGCAGCAGGCGCAAGTCTTCATCAGTGTCGGAGTCGTCCGCGACGTGATCCGCCGCCGAGAGCAAACGCGGCAACTCGACCAGCGGCGGGATCTTGTGCGGACCGGGCTCGGCCAGGAACGGACCGCCTTCCCGCACAGAGAAACGAAGCGCGCCCTGGCGGGCTTCATCGTCGACCATCAGCAGGTAGTCGATCTCGCGAAGCGTGCGCGACGTTTGCTTCTGTGCTTCCGCGCGGCGCCGCTCGGCGCGGCGCATGAGAACGCGGCCCCAGCGGTCCGGGGCGGAGTCGCCGATGGCGCCGAACAGCGGCCGGTCCGCGGGCGTGTGGAACGGCCCCGGGCCAAGCTTCAGGGCAGGCTCCAACGCGAAGCGGTCCGGATGCGCCAGCCAGCTTCCGTCGTATTCGAAGGTGGCGCTCTCGCGGTCTTTGCGCATGCGCGCCCACAGCCGCCCAACTCTGTGAGCGGTACCGTCGAGGTCGGCATAAACGAGAACGCCGGTTTCCATCAGTCGGTACTCCTTGCTTCGCCATTCGACCGGGACTTCCGCGAGAGGCGAATGCGCTGCGGCAGGTGCTCCTCATCGAGCTCGATTCCGACCGAGTCGTGGCGCGGGTCCACGAGATCGCCTAGCCGGTCCACCAATCCGAGCACGAACAGCACCGTCGCGTAGATCCCGAGCGAGACGCCGGGCTCGCCCTTCTCAACCTTGTTCAAGGTCGTGCGGCTGATCGACGCGCGCTCGGCCAGGATCGCCACGGGAATCCGCCGCCGCCGCCGGGCGTCGCGGATATCGTGGCCCAGCTTGCGGAGGGCGCGGGTGACGGGGATGGGCGTAGCGTCCATGTTCCTGATCCTTATAAAGCTCATCGTACACGATTGTGGCCGTTGAGTCAAGGATATTGCGCCCAGGTCCGTGGACGCAATGCACTGTAGCGTTCAGGATCGTGGACACGCACTCTCAGCCTTGCAAATCCAAAGCAGCGCTTTCAAATTGCAAGGATCGCTTGGTCGCCCATCCCTCCTCCCATTACGGCCGCTCCGGCCACGGCCACGGCAGGGGCGTTTTCATGAGCTCCTGCCACCAGCCCGGACCCAGATGCAGCCACTGGGGGCGCGTATGGCGGCTGGCGCTGCGCCAGCCGCTCGCGACCGACGTGATCCGCACCGCGCGGCCAGGATGGGTGGCCCCGCCGTCCTCGTCCATGCTGCGGGCCGCGGTCAGCGCTTCGTCGAGCGTGGCCCCGAGCCGGAACATCGCCCACCCCGACCACTCATCGGCTTCGGATTCCTCAATCGGGTTGTCGGCTTTCTGGTTCGTCGTGTGTCCGCCGAGCAGATGGCCGATCTCATGCGTGAGGATGCCCACCGCTCGCCAGTTGTAGTGCTCGCCCGTCTTGAGCGGACCGACGCAGCCCGGATCGACGCCGATATACTGTGCGCCCTTCACCGTGGTCGCATAGGCGCAGCCCGGCGCGCCGGGTTCGATCACCACGGTGACCTGGTTCCGGAGGCCAATCATCGCCATGATCTTGCGCACCGTCTCGATCATCTCCGCATCCCGAGCCAGCGTGTCCACCGGCTGCGCGCGCGCCACGTCAGCCGCCGCTGCGTGCGGCTGGAGCAGCAGCGCGGTCACCATCACAGTCAATAACGTCTTCATCGCTTCAAACGCTCCTTTCCTGTGACTCCAGTAAAACGCGGCGCTCGCTTGGCACGCCGTCCAGACTGCGGCGTTTTCCCCGCATGCCGTAGCCCAGGCGGCCACTCCTTTCCCTCCTTCCGAATCTTGCGGAACGGTCCTCGCCGTCAAGGGTGAAGCTCCGCCGCGCACGCGCGCCCTTGACCGCTCCGGGCCCTTCCACAGCCCTTTCCTCATACGAGGGAAAGGCGCAGCGCGTAAGCGCGAAGCCCCTAACGAAAGGAGAAACCCAATGTCTGAGAACTCAACAAGAAAAGATGTCTACACCCGCGTTACCGAGCGCATCATCGCCGATCTCGAAAAAGGCGTGCGCCCGTGGATCAAGCCCTGGAACGCCGAGCACGCCGCAGGCAGAATCACGCGGCCCCTGCGCCACAACGGAGTGCCCTACCGGGGGATCAACATCCTGATGCTGTGGGCTTCCGCCGTCGAGCAGGGATTCGCCTCTCCGTTCTGGATCACGTTCAAGCAAGCCCAGCAGTTCGGAGCCCACGTCCGCAAGGGCGAGAAAGGAACGTTGGTCGTCTACGCGAACACGTTTACCGTGACCGAAGAAGACGCCACCAGCGAGGAAGAGTCGCGCGAGGTTCCGTACATGAAGGGGTTCACGGCCTTTAACGCGGACCAGGTTGAAGGACTCCCCGAGCACTTCTACGCCAAGCCGGAACCGCGCTTCACGCCCGTCGAGCGCATCGAGCGTGCCGAGCAGTTCTTCGCCGCCGTTGGTGCGGACATCCGGTATCGAGGCACTCGCGCCTTCTATGCCCTGGAACCGGACTACATCCAGATGCCCCCCATCGAAGCGTTCCAAGACGCCGTTTCGTTTTACGCCACTTTTGGGCATGAGCAAATCCACCGAACTCGCCATCCTAGCCGTCTCAATCGCGATTTTGGCCGCAAACGGTGGGGCGACGAAGGCTACGCCATCGAAGAGTTAGTGGCCGAACTTGGGGCAGCCTTCCTTTGCGCCGACCTCGAACTGACACCCGAGGTACGCGACGACCACGCGTCGTACGTCGCCTCATGGCTCGAAGTGCTCAAGAACGACAAGCGAGCGATCTTCAGCGCCGCGGCCCATGCGCAGCGCGCTGTGGATTACCTGAACGATCTTCAACCGAAGGCCGAGGCCGCCGCATAGGCGGCCTCCCGGCATACCATCGCAACCGCCATTGTTCTCCGTCCGCCGCGCGTGCTATCGCACGCCATGAGCAACCGCTTCCGCATCGCAAGTCCGCCCCGCCGGCCGGCACACGGACCACGGCAACCCGAAAGTGTCCGCGCCAGACTCCCTGGGCGTTACGACCTCGAAGAGTTCTCCTACGAGCTTCAAAGGCTCGTCGCGCGTTTGAGCGAGATGGATGTGCGCGGCATCGAGCGATGCTCCCTCTACTTCACGCCCCTCGACGGCAGCGGCGGACGCTGCGTCGTCTTCGACCTTACCGGCAAGCCCACCACGTTGCTCGACATCTGATCTGTGGACGAATTGCGCAGGGATGTTCAGGAAGGATTGAGGGAAACCGCAGAATCGCCTACGGTCAGCCGTGAAACAGAATTCCAGCATTTTGTTTCAAGCGAGCGAGTCATGCAGATACATCAACAGCATACACCAAGACCGCCCGCGCGTCCGGGGACACGCGGGCGGGAAGTGGATCACTCGAACTACTTGAGGCGTCGGGCGTTTTTCCGCCCTGAAACAGAATGCTGGAATTCCGTCGCACGGTCCGGAGCGGTGACTTGATGGACCTCTACGACCGCCACGGCGCCCGAAAGTACCTGACCGCATCGGAATGGCTCGCTTTCATGCGCGCAGCCGAGGCTGCCGACCAAGCCGTCGGGACCTTCTGCGGCGTGCTCGCCTACAGCGGCTGCCGCATCTCGGAGGCCCTGGCCCTGACCGCAGATCGCGTTGACGTGGAAGATGGCGTGGTGATTTTCGAAAGCCTGAAAAAACGTCAGCGGGGCATTTACCGGGCCATCCCCGTCCCACCCGCCTTCCTGAACAAGCTCGTAAGCGTCCATGATCTGGATCAGGTACGTCGCCGAGACGACCGAGGGCGTGAGGTCCACTTGTGGCCGTGGTCCCGAGCCACCGCCTGGCGGCGCGTGTCGGAGATCATGGACACCGCCGGCATCACCGGCCTTCACGCAACTCCCCGCGGACTCAGGCATGGATTCGGAATCCGCTGCGCCTCCGCCGGCGTGCCGCTCAACCTGGCCGCCCGGTGGCTGGGCCACTCGCAGCTTTCCACCACGGCCATCTACACCAACGCGACGGGTCCGGAAGAGCGCCGCATCGCCCAACGAATGTGGGACCAACCATGCGCCTGAATGCCGTTAACGGAATCTTAAGCAGTTTTCCGTATGGTTGGGGGGACGCAACCAACGATGGCGCACCGATTGTGTTCAAGCTTCTGTACAGGCTCTGGGCTGCCGATCCCGACCGCCGCGATGCTCGGCATCGCGAGGATCAGGCTCGACTCCGGCAGCAGCAACTGACCGAACAGCACGAACGGGAGCAGCGCGAGGAGACCGATGAACTCCTGACGGTCGTCATCGTCAGCGAGGAAATTCGCCGCGCCTGCGAGGAATTGCAACGCGACATCGAGGACGCCATCCGCGCCACGCGGATCGCCTACGACCGCGCCGTCCGCGAGCAGGAAGCCGCCCGCGAAGCACTCGAGTCCGCGCAGCGCAACGCGCTCGTGCTCTCCGACGGGCGTCGTGCCTACTTTGCAGTCGATGGAAACCTCTACGGCGAGGATCGAAACGAAATCACCGACAGCTCGGCCGTCGCCGAAGCCCGCCGGCTGCTCCGTTCCGATTCCACCTCCTACGAAACGTACCTCGAACGGTGGGACAGCTTCACCGAGGCCGACGTGCGCGTTCACCAGATTGCTACGGCCCTCGACAGACTCGACGACCTCGAGCAGAAGGCCGCAGCCGGTCTCGCCAGCGAAGACGAAGTCGCCGAGGTCCGAAGCCAACTCGACCATCTCCTAGCCGACCTGCCTGCTGAGGCTCGGCAGGAATACGACCACATCCACGAACAGCAGAAAACTGCGCCTACGCCCGCGTCCGACAATGGCCCGGTAGCGGTCCCCATTCCCGCTTTGCCTGAGGTCACCACCGAGGACCTCGATTCCGCAGAAGTCGCCTCCCCGAAGCCGACCGACCTACTGACACCGAAACCGTAGAGGAGATACCTGTGACCCGCCTTCGCCTGCCCGCAGCCTGCCTTGTCCTGTTCTCGATCACCACCGGAACCGCCCTCGCCACCACGTTGCGGCAGTTCCAGCGCTTCACCAAGGAGCAGAGGTCGGTTTTCGTCAGCGGCGCCGTGAGCGCCCTTGCCTACTACTTCGCCGCTAATGGCGAGCAACAGCGTTCCAACTGCGTCAACGACTGGTACTTCGGGAAACCGGGTGAGGAAACGCCTGGCCCCCGGCAGCTCGCCATCGAAATCGCTCTCGCCGAACGCCGCGATCCGGACAAGTACGACATTGAGGGTGTTATCCTGGCCGCCCTCGACCGTTCCTGCGGTTCCGGGGCGTCACAGCGGTGAATAGACGAGCGGAATGCAATCCTGGCCGGGCACAACTGCAGGCGACAACATCCCATCTGTCAGTTCAACGTAGGATGGTCGCTGAACGTTTCTCCTTGACGCCGGACGTCGCCGGATTCTAACCAAGATCGAACTCTTCCAGTTCATTGGGTCGCTACGGGGCTCCAGGCAAACAACAAGCTATGCATAGACATACGGAGTGAAGTGGGGAATGACTGTTCCTCTGCCCTATCATGGCCAGTCCTTTTGCAGGCGATGCCTTGACTCAGTCGACTACGCAAGTATTTACTCAAGGCGTCCCACCGCCCACTGGACTGCTGATCTGACCCTGTTATCGCCATTGTGGTTCGCCAAGATAGTGTTCAGTATCGACCTCGCATCTCGCAAACGCAACTCTCCTATAGCAAACGCGACCCGGAGCGCAAGGAGTGCATCGAGGGTAGACGCTAGGCGCTGAAGCAGCTGGCGCCTGACAGAGGCCGAGCCCGACTTGGCAACGATCACTGCATTACGAAGAAGCTCTTGCCCTCCATTGGCATCAACCTGCGCCAGAAAGGCGTCTATGGCAGCGGTGTCCCCATTCAGCCGCAACAAATCAGCTACTGCGTATCCATAGTTCGCATCACCCAGTACGTCGATGAACATATCCGTGGCGGATCTCGTGAGTCTAACGTCACGCAAGGCCACTTGTGCCGCAAACCACGCGGCCCCCGCAGAGGCATTGAGATCCAGATCTGCGCCTTGCGCTCTCAGGAGAAGATTCGCTATGCGGAGCCAATAATCACGCCGATCTCCGGCTGCGCGGCGAATTATTAGGTGCGATATAAATGCCAACTGTTCCGGATCCACCCCGCCATTATTGCGATGAGATCGGATTATATTTCTTGATATACAATATTCGAACACCCTATCGTGTCGAAATAAAACAACCCTTTCGCGATCCGCCGTTAACGTCTCGTCGCTTAGTATTCCAGAGTTGAGAAGCGATAGGAGAGGTTGGCTCCCAATCGCCTCCCGAGCTTCACTAGCCCGCACAAATGTTCTCAGGGAAGATGAAGGGAGATAGAATAGGCTGGTCAGGTTGATCAGGGCCAGATAGCGTCCGTCGCCATCGTGGGAGGTCCCCTTATCAATGCAGCGCGATCGAATGTAGGTCTCCATCAGATCCTCGGCGGAGTTGGCGAGCGACCGTGACTGCAAGACTTGTCCTGCAACTAAACCCGCGTAGAAGGGGTCTGCGATCAAATCGAACAGGTCACTTCCGGGTGGCAAGAGCAAGTTATCGCCACTTACATTTGCGAGCCTCCCGATGAATTCCGCTCGCTGCGATTCAGTCAGTGGGTCGAGCTGGGCTCCAAACATCGGAACCTGCTCCTCCTCTCTTGTAATGCGAAATCGCACATCAGTTTCAGGCCGCCCGTCGCGCTCCCACGGGTCTCGCCTTTCAGGAACGACAATCTCGCGAGTTATCGTTTGGTGTCCACTGACATACATTAGATCCTGAAAACCAGAATCAGTTAAACTCCGTTGCCAAGTGAAAGTCCGAGACGCGAATATGCATTTCACCCTATCCCTCTGCAGGCCTGTAAGAACGGCCCAGATTAGTCGCCGGAAGGTACCCTCATCGTCCTGTGTAAGTTGGAGCTCATTGACTCCGTCGAGTAGCACGACAATCGTCGCATGCGGAACAAGGCCCCACGCTATATCTGAAAGCTCTCCTCCGGACGGGAGGCGAAGACGGCGAGCCATCGATTCGAGTTGAGATCCGATGTCTGAAAGTGGGGAGGCGGCAAGCCTTGCATTCACGTAGATCGGGATGAACCTCTCTGGGAGGCGGCAAAGCAGATTTCGCAGTTCCCAGGTTTTGCCGGCGCCCGCTGGCCCTATTAGCGGAAAGGCCGAAAAGTCGTCGCCTTCGAGGTATCCGAGCATGGTCTCACAGATGCCACGATCGATGTACAGATCGTCATTCCTCAGAGGTCGAAGGTGCCGCGAGGCCACTTCTATCGCTGCTGCCCTCAAAGCGCGGCGATGCACTGGACCAAGGCTGCAGTGGTTGGATGATAACGGCACGGCGTCTCGTGGCGCGGGCGGGGTGGAGGAGCCCTCCTCAGCGAACCCATCCATTTCTTGGCGAGGGCTCTCGGTAGACTCTATGTGGGCCGATATGCTCCGCTGGACTAAGTCTTCGACTTCCGCTTCAAGTGCTTCGGCAATCTTTTGGACCGTCCGCGTAACGGACCTTACCCTACCGGATTCGAGGTAGCGAATGGTTCGGGGGTCACAGCCCACCAGATGCGCGAGCGACTCCTGACTAAGTCCTTTGCGCACACGCGCATTCCGCAACTTCTCAGGATCGACGCTCGGACCATTCCTAGTCACTTATGCGATTGTCGCCTATTTCCGCGGAACTTTTCCGGTTCATTCCTCGACGGTTCAATCGATACGTGTCACTCTGAGGCCAGTTCCTGGAGAGATGGAGATCAACATGAATCTGACGGAGCTCGGACTGGCGTGGACCTCCCTTGAGAGAGCTGAGAACGGCCTAACCGCGTTGAACCGACGTAGGCGCGATGAAGTGTTTCAGGAGAGTCCGTTTGCTCCGAATCCAGCGGACTTGGGCAACATGCTGGCGGCACTAAGACACCTACGAGACCGGATCGAGGCGGGAGCACATGATGAGGAAGTATCTTTGTTGGCGGATGCCTCAACCCATCTAGCTGTGGCGGCGATCCGTCGTGATCCCAGTAGGTTACAAGCATTTGCGGATCTTCAATTCACGGTGGTCGATATGCTGACGTCTAGAGAGCTTTGCAGTCCCCGGGCACTGGTAGCACTCGCTCTCGAATGGCGAGACTTCGAAGATGCCGCAGCTCGGTGGCTCTTGCAAGAAGCCGCAAGACAACTTGCGGAACGGAGATGGATCACGACCGGAAGACTTGTGAGGACCAGTACAGACTTGGTCCTGGTCTGGTGCGGCCTCGCCGATCTTCACAAGAAGAAGGCGGACTCAATTACGGCAGCGCGGAGGGCCTGGGAGCATGCGCAGTTGGGAAACGCGTCCACTAGGCGTTTCGCAATCTGGCGATACCGGGTGGCACTGGAGAGACATGGATGTGCGCCTGACCTGATCGAGGATGCACGTCGCCTGGAGGCGGAGCTCGATCAGGACTCCGGCCCGTTCACCGATTGGATCGTCAGATGCCGATGGCGCGAGTAGAGGAGGAGAGGATGAGAAAAGCAGATATCTTTTTCGGGGCCAGGTGGGAAGAGCTTGCCGACATCGAGATTGGCCGAGCGGTAAAGTGCATACGTATACGTACCGGCAGCACGGACGCAACGGCAAGGCTGCTTGGTTGGGACAACGTTGATGTGGAGCGGTACGTCTCCCATGCGCCGCGACGCGATGATGCTCTTGACGAACACTGCCTCTCGCTCACTCCGGAGGATCTACGTCAGAAGTCAATAAAAAGACTGGAAATGATGGTTAAACGTGCGGCTGCGCGCGTACTGCTAGCGGAACTGGGTTCCATCCGAGCCGTCGCACGCTTTGTACAGAAAGACAGTAAGTACATCAGTTGGCTTCTGGCCCCGGAGGGACCGCATACGGACCACTAGGATCATCCTGGAGGTTCTCAAACCACCACGCAACGAATGCGCGATCTGGGCCTGCAAGGAAACGCCGAGCGATTTCTTCAAGGGGCGCTACAATCTGGTAAGCAATGAACTGTTCGGCTTCCAGCGATAGAGGGCCAACTCGAGCAGCTCGTTGGATGCCCACGGCCACATCCTTCAACAAGTCGCCAGGGTGCGCTATGACGTCGAGTTCGTGTTCAGAAGGCAGCGTGTTCTCTCGGAGCTTGAGAAGACCGGTGCACAACGTGCGAAATGACTCGAGTTCGACGGCTCCGATATGGTCACGAACAGCCAAGATCAGTTCGGCGGGCAAATGATCGACGTAGCCCAAGATGACATCCAACATGTCCACAGCCGGGTCCGCCAAGATCTTCCTAAGGACCGGCGGAAGTCTGAGGGGGTTATCCCCTGCGGGCGGCTGCTGAACCAACGGAACCTCATGCGTTGTGATCCGTACGCGCCGGGCTGACCTACTGGCCCGGTTTGACGCGTCAGGTCCCAGATACTGCCCCATCCTTCACATAAGAGCAAGAAAAAAATCGCGAGTCAAACCCTCAGCCCTCCAGCGAAGTATCTAAGTCATTGAGATACCACTTTAAAGATATGGCTCAAGATTCCCATCGGGACGAGCATCGGCTTCAGCCGCGTAGGCCGCGTGGCCTCCTGTTTGGGACGCCGCCAAGGTAGCGATCTCTATCTCGTGCCGGGCAGCGACCTCGGCATCGACGGCGTGTTGCAGTGGACCGCCGGGGCGGAGGTGGGGTTCGGCCTCGGGCGTGGGGCGGGTGGATTCGAGGTGTTCGAGGCGCTCGGCGGCTTGGTCCCGGGTTGGGCTGCCACTGCTTTCTGAAGCGGACGTCTGGGATTGATGCTGGCTCTGGGCTTGTTGGGTTTGTCGCGCCGCCTGCTGTTGCTGGCGGCAAGCTTGTTCCTGCTCGCGGAGGTGGGCCTCGAAGGCGTCGCGCTCCTGCTGGCGCTGGTGTTCGAGAACGTCGATGTCGGTGTGGAGAGCGCGCAGGTCCAGTTCGGGGTCCTTGCCGATCTGGCGCGTGAGCTTGAGCCACATCAGGCGAACGGGGCCGGAGTCACCCAAAACAGCATCGAGCGATTTCGCTTCGCCCTGCAGATAGTTGATCTTGCCGCCGTAGCGGCGGTCGAGATCGTCTTCCAAGAGTTGGCGGGCGCCGGCCTGCTCGTCCCAGATGCGGCGCTGCTCTTCGAAACGGCGCTCCTGCGCCTCGTTGGCGGCTTTGGCTTCCGGCTGGATCGGCTCGGCATCCGGCGCGGCTGTGTTGAACTCGTTCTCCAGTCTCATATCACTATCCTCTTATTAGGCGGGCTTGACCCGGCGCGGTCCCTGCGGCGGTTTTTGGACGTAGAGCCAGGCGTACGCTCGGCGCGTGAAGGCGCGCAGATAGGGCTCCTTGTAGTTGTCGTCGTGATCGTAGTGAGTGATCGGCAGCGACCTGTCGTAGCCGTCGTAGGCGATCTTCATCGGCGAGCCGACGCCGCGGGTCACGATGAATATCTTCCGCCACGGGATCATCAGTTCGGCGAGCTGGTGGGGATACGCCAGCGGGCTCACGGTCTTGTCCACGCGCGGCGGGACCTTCGAGAACAGGCCGTCTTTGACGGTGGTCGTGTGCGTCGTCGTGCCCAGCAGCTTGCTCAGGTATTCGAGCGTGAACTGGTGGCTGGTGCTCATCCAGATGTTGCACTCGGCGCTGCCGAGGAACGTCTCCCAGTTGTCGGGGTACACCTTCTTGAGCTGGCCGAGATCCTGCATGATCATCACGAGACGGATGCCGAAGTGGCGGAACACGGCGCTGGCGGTCTCGAACATCTCGATCCGACCAAGGCTCGGGGCCTCGTCGATCAGGAACAGGCACGGGATCTTGCCGCGCCGGCCGTTCGGCATGTTCTGGAACGTGTAGGCGGTCATCATCGTGAGCGCACGCACAAAACCCGAGAGCTTCGTCTGAATGTCGGTCACGGGCGCGCAGATGAACACGCACGGGTTGCCCGTCTTCAGATCGGCGCACGAAAAATCGGAGTAGCGCGAGATTGCCGCGATCTCGGGAAGATCCAGCCAGGAAGTCTGGGAGATGGCTGTGGTGCGGAACGGATTTCCATCCTTGGCGCGCTGCCCGCTCTGCATGAGCGCTCCGGCGCGAGCGATGACCGCGGTGATCTGGCCGCCGCATCGGTCGTCGATCATCATCGGAGCCTGTAACATGGCGGTCAGCAAGGCGTCGAAGCCGCCCTGCGCAAGACCGCGGGTGAGCAGGTCGCGCACGCGCACGAGGTTGCGCGTGAAGTCACCTTCGAAGAGCCAAACATAGAGGATCAGGCCGTGGATAAAGTTGCGCGCGGTGTTTGCGAACACAGGCTGGTGGGTGTTGTCTTCGCGGATTGTCGCCTCTGCGAGTGTCTGTGCGAAGCGCACCACCGCCTCGCGGCCATGGCGCTCCGCGCACCGGGTCAGCTCGTCGAGCGCGTTCCAGCACGCGCCCGGAAACTTGCTCAACCGGTACGGATCGAGATTGTAGATGAGGTGGCCCGCGCGCTCCAGCGCGGCGCCGACGGCGTTGACGATCTGGCCGTCGCAATCGGTGATCAGCGCGGAGGCTTTCTTGTGCAGCATGCCGAGCCAGCCGATCGCCCAGCGCGTCTTACCGCTACCCGGCGCGGCGATCACGTTCACGTGACGCGCGCCGCGCAGGCCGATGGTCTGGTACAGCCCGATACCCGCGATAAGCAACCGCCCGAGGTAGATACAGTCGTCGGGCGCGTACACCAGCGTCATCATCGTAAGTGCACTGGTCCACTGCGCCGTTGCTTCCGGGCCGTAGCGGAACTGTTTCCACCACAGCCGCACGCGCTGCCACAGCTTGTGGCACGGGCGCCACGGCGGGACGAACAGGAGCCACCACCAGTAGTCGGCCATGTTCACGATGCCGAACGCGCGGCCGACGATACACCAGATCAGGCGGGCGACGGCGAGCCACGCCCACCAGCTCAAGATCACGACGACCGTGAGTTCCCAAGCGCTATCGGGAGTGAACCCGAGATACCACAGGGCGCACGTGCCCGGCCGCAGCAGCGTCTCGGCCACGTCGCTGCCCAAGTCGAGCGACGGGCCGCCGGTTCGCAGCCAGGCGTTGAGGGCGACCCACAGGGACAGAGCCGCGGCGAGATAGAGTGTGTTTCGTTTCATCGATCAGTTCCAGAACCGCAGATCGACGCCCACCAGGTCAGCGGCGGCGATGACGACGACGAGGAAGACGATGAGCGCGGCGGCGAAGCGCGCACGCTCATGGAGCAGCAGGATCAACGTGGCGATCCCGGCGAGCAGGACGTAGAGCGGGTTCATTCGGCGTGCCTCAGGCCGCAGAACGGCTGCACGGTGACGAGTCCGGGATGCGTGAACATCGCCTTCCAGATGCGCAGGCGGGTGTCGAAGGACGCAGCGGGGTTACCGACCTTGCGCGGTGCAAGCTCGGCCGTGCCGCAGATGTCGATCGAGACGTTGGCGTTGTCGAGCGAGCCGGCGAGCTCCGCGGGAACGTCGACGTCGGGATGCCGCGCCGCTTCGTGTAGCACCGCACTCAGCGCTGGGTGCGCATCGTCGTCGAGGTCGCTCTTGAGCAGAACGACGCCGTGGCCGTCGCCGTGCGGCCCGCGCAGCAGCGCGATCGACTGGCGGACCATCTGGTAGATCGGCGAGCGGCTGCCGGCCTTGGCCGTCTCGCAAGCGTGCTCGACGTCGCCGGCGAGCTTCTCCTGTGCGTCTTTGTACGCCCGCGGGTCGCCGCCGATGACCACGTCGTCCTGGATCGGGATGTCGGTGGTGAAGACCGGCGTGGGCTCCACGTTGACCGCGTCGGTGCCCATGATGAGCATCGTCAGTTTCGAGCCCTCGCGAATGCCGGGCTTACCCGCCAGCCACTGCTGGCTGCCCTGCGCGAAGTCCGCACAGTTCCGCAGCACCGACCCCGATGGGTCGAGGTCGAGCACGGCATTTTCGAGCGGCGGCGTCGTCCAGTAGTAGTATCCGGCCGCGCTCAGCAGCGCGGCGCCCATGAACACCGGGAACAGTTGCTTCTGCATGGTCCTCATTCTGCTCCTCTCTTCTACGCGGCCCCGCCCAGAGCCGCGGCATTTTCGGCAATGCCCCGCATGTAGCCCGCGCGCATGGCATTCACCGCGATGGTGACCAGCCCCTTCGCGTCGGCGACCGCGTGCGCGCGTTCGAGCCCGTCTTCGATTTCGGCGATCACGCCGTCCGCGTCCTTGACCAAACGTTCGCGGCGGGCGAGCTCCTGTTCGGCGACCCCCACGCGGGCCTGCGCCAGGCGCCGCACGTTGACGCGTTCGCGCCGCGCTTCGATCTCGGCAAAGACTGGCTTGGTCTTGCGCTCCACCTGGATCACCGCGCCGAGCTCCATCAGCGCCAGCGCCACGGCGAACAGCAGGTCGTGGAAGTCGCGCGCGCCAGCCAGACGCAGCGCGAAGAACGACAGACCCAGCAGCACCCCGGCGATCACCGCGCCGCGATGCCGCGAGGCCACCTTGGCCGGCGGGCCGAGATCGGCCTGCGACGGCGGCAGCAATCCCTGCACGATGGCCATGCTGATGGCGAACGCCGCGGCGATCCCGGCGAGCCACTTCATCTGCGGACCGAGGCCGGTGAGCAGATCGTGGCACGTCGGCGCGAACGAGAAGGTGACCCACAGCGTGGTCGGGTGCTCGACCAGCGCCGGAACCGTGGGGTAATCGCCGGGCGCGGGCGTCTCGGCCAGCGCCTGCCGCGCGGCGTGGAGCTTGTTGGCGGCGCCGTCGCGGTCGAGCTCGCGCTGTTCGCGCATCGCCTCCTGCTCCTTCAGGCGGCGCAGCAGATTGTCGAGCGCCGGTTGCGAAATCGCTTCCGCTTTCGCGCGCGCCTTGGATTCGGCCAGCGCTTCGAGCGCCTTCAGCACGGCGTTGTCCGGCGTGCGGCGTCCGCTCTTGCGCGACGTACCGTAGCCGTGATCCGCGCATTCCCGCGCGAGCGCGCTGCGCACCTCTTCGACCTGCGAGATGCGGCGGGCGACCGCGGGCGTTCTCGGCGGGTCCGGTGGCGGCGTGGGTTCCGGCGGGCACTGTTCGGGCGTGCGCGACGGCCGGAAGAAAGCGAGCAGTCGTTGAAGTAGGTTCATCGATCTTCTTATACGCCCGGTGCTCGAACGCGCGTCCCGTCAGGCGCGGCAGAACTGGTCTGTCTCTCCGCATGACCGTCTTTCGCGCGGTGTCAGTCAGGTGCGCGGAGAATGGCCGGGCGCGCAGACCGGTCAACGGCCCGCCCGCGCCAAGAGACCGTGTTGGCCGTTTCCGCCTGCGGCGTGACCGGTCCGCTGGTCCGCCCGGCCCGTGTCTCCGGCGAACTGACAACTCGCGAAAGGAGACCACATCATGAAGACCTACACAGTTCTCGCCGAAGACGTGCCGCATTACGGCACGCTCGACATCGAAGTAGCCGACGACGAGAGCGCCATCGCGTTCGCCAAGGCTCAGAACGCCAGCACCATCGCCTGCGATCCCGACTGGGACAACAGCACCTGTCAGCGCATCGTCCACATCCAAACCGCCGACGGACGCATCGTTGCGGAGGACATCGCACTCGACGACTGCATCGCGCGCCACGGCGGCGAGGCCGATCGCACGCTCTGCGACGCGGCGCCCGGCCTGATCGAGGCGTTGCGCAAGATCGCCGCGATCCCGCTGTGGAACGAGGCGATCGCCGACGAAGCGCTCAAGGCCGAACTGATCGATGCCGGCGAATACGATGCCGGGACAGACTCGTTCAACCCGAGCTGCGACACCGAAAGCAGTCATCTCGAGTACGCCGTCGAAACCGCGCGCGCCGCCCTCGCTCAGGCGGAAGGCGGTGCGCCATGACCGCCACCGGACCAACGCAGCCCACCAACACGCAGCGCGGCTGCCGAGCCGAACAGGCTCTACTCGCTTACGCTGCCGCCGAAGGCCGCCTGGACGAACTCGCCAGGTGCAAGCTCGCCGAGACGCTGGTCACCGACCTGCTGGCGGACTTCCTGCACTTCGCCCATGCGATGCACATCGACTTCGCGCGGTGCCTCGAGACCGCCACCATGCACTTCGAGGCCGAGCTGGCCGAAGAGAGGGCGTCATGACGGCCGCTCCCGAACAAGCCGGCCACGGCATCGCACCGCTGCTCGACACTGTGGTGCACGGCGATTGCATCGACGTCATGGCACGCATGCCACGCGAGTGCGTGGACTTCGTGCTGACCGATCCGCCCTACCTGGTTCGCTACAAAGATCGCGCCGGGCGCACGGTGCTGAACGATGACTCAAGCGACTGGCTCGCGCCCGCGTTCGCCGAGATGTACCGGCTCCTCAAGCCTGGCAGGTTCTGCGTCAGCTTCTATGGCTGGGACGCGGCGGATCTGTTCATCTCCGCATGGCGGCGGGCGGGCTTTACCATCGCGGGTCACATCGTGTTTCGGAAGCCGTATGCGTCCTCGGTACGCTTCCTCGAACGGCGCCACGAGCAGGCGTATCTCCTCACCAAGGGCACAGGCCGGCACGTGCCGCGCCCGCTGCCCGACGTGCTCGACTGGACCTACACCGGCAACCGCCTGCATCCTACGCAAAAATCCGTCTCGGTGCTCAAGCCGCTAATCCGCACGTTCACCGCGCCGGGCGAGGTCACGTTGGACCCGTTCGCTGGATCGGGCTCGACGCTGGTGGCCGCGCAGCGCCTGGATCGCCGGTACATCGGCATCGAACTTGACGCCGGTCATCACCGCACCGCATCCGATCGTGTGCATCCGCCTCCTGACTGAACGATCGAAACTTCGCCGCGCATCGCCGTTTCGTGCGCGTTGCCGCAGGGCCGTCGTTGCCTTCCATCGTGACCCGGCTTGACGATTGCCAGCCTCTTCGTGAAGCTTGCCGGGGCTCGGACCTCTGGACGCAAGAACTTTTTCGGTTCCCCCTAAAGGTCTCCCCCGAAAAAGTTCTTGCGTCCGGTCCGATTGGCCCCGGCTGGTCAGCCTCACGAGGCTGGCATTAAGCCGGTCACGAAACAGAAAGGAAACGACCATGACTACTGCAGCAACCAAACGCACCACGGCCGAAGCGAAAGCCAAGCCGGTCCTCAACGTTCAGGTGGGCGGCGTCCGCATCCCGATCTGGAAGAACGAAGGCGACGACGGCTCTTACTTCAAGGCCGGCCAGCCCGAGCTCTCCTACAAAGGCAAAGACGGCTGGCACACCGCGAAGAGCTACGGCCCGCGCGACCTGGTCAACCTGATCAAGGCCGCGGCGCTGGCTCACTCGGAGATCCTGCAGCGCAGCCGCGCCGAGAAGACGGGCTCCGCCGAAGAGGATGCCGCGGACGACGCGGGCGAGTAGGTCCGCATCTCTGACCCATCGGCAGCAGGCCCGGCACGTGCCGGGCCTGTTCGCTTGTTCGGGGCGCTGCAATCCGCGTGGGCATGGCGCCTCGCCGTTTCTCATGATCCGCAGCCGCGTGAACGGCGACCGTGGTCCGCCCTCCTCCTGTTGGTTGTCCTCACGTGTCCGGACCCTGACCGGCGCGGGCCGTCCTGTCAACGCCCGGCCCGCTCCCAGAATCCGTGTAAGGGCGTTGACAGGACGGACCGCGCCGGTTCTCTCGGGTCCTCATTGACAACAACCAACAGGAGGAGGACTACCATGCTCACTACGCCGCTCACCCGACGCGAGATCTACGAGTGCATCACGAAACGCAATCGCCCGATGCTCACCGCGCTCGAACTGTGCATCGAGGAACTGGCACGCCTGAACTCTCGCGATCCGGACGTCCAGTGTGCGCTGCGGTGCGCACGGAAGGCGGTCGCCCTGGAGCTCGGCTTCCAGGCCAACGCGCCCACCGAATGACCGGTGCGCTTCGGTTCCAGCCGGTCCGGTTCTGATCGAACCGGGCCGGCCTTCATCTGCTCGTGCCGCCTTCGCCAAAACCAAAGCTTGTGAGGCCCGCCAGGGCCGAACGCCGCGCGCGCCGTTCTACGGGGTACGCCCGACCGGCGCATCGAGCGCCGCTCCAGCGTTCGTGCACACGTGCGGATGTGCCGCGCTTTGGTTCGTGACAAGGCGCTTGAGTTCCTTATAGTGGCAGTGCGCGCCAGGATAGCGAGATGTGCTTTTGTACGTACAAACCGCTTCGCGGTCCGTTCGACAAAAGCGATCTCGGCAAGGGAGGAACCCTGCCGGTTCTCCCGTTGCATCCCTCTCCGGCGCGCGCCCGTGCCATGACGCTTGACGCTCCATGACCCGAACGCGCTCTACAGCCCGACGCACTCGCCGCCTCATCGTTCGCATGACCGATGAGCAGGAGGCCCGCATCCGCGCCAAGGCGCAGGAAGCAGGCCTGTCGGTGAGCGAGTACGTCCGGCGTGTGGCCGTGGCCGGCCATATCGAGGTCCGCCGCGACTCCGCCTACGGCGCGTCACTGGCGTTCCAGTTGCGACGCGTGGGCGTCAACGTGAACCAGTTGGCCCGCGTCGCCAATACCAACGGCGAGCTGCCTCCCGAACTCGCCCGCGTGTGCGGGCAAGTCGAACGCATCCTCGACCGGATCATCCGGATGGAGTGACCCGGCGCGTATGGTTCCACGAGAAGCGGGGCGCGGCAGCTCGTTCAAGGGCGCGGGCGCCTATTACCTGCACGATCCCGGCGCGTCCACGCAGGATCGTGTGCAGTTCACCCACACCGAGAACATCCCGACCGAAGACCCTGACAAGGCTCTCAAATGGATGGCCTGGACGGCCATGCACGCCGACGAGCTAAAGCGCGAATCCGGCGTGCGGTCCACAGGCCGACCGTGCACCAAGCCGGTGTTCACGTTCAGCCTGTCCTGGCACCCCGAGGAGCAGCCGAAGAAGTGGGACATGATCCGCGCGGGTCGCACCGCGCTCGTGTCACTCGGACTCCAGGACCACGAAACGCTGATGGTGAGCCATACGGATCGTCCGCATCCGCACATCCACCTGATCGTCAACGTAATCCACCCGGAGACGGGTAAGGTCAACAACCTCCCGTACTCCCGGAAGAAGCTCTCCGAATGGGCGGAAGCCTACGAGCGCGAGCACGGCAAGATCTATTGCGCCGAGCGCGTCGAAAACAACGCCCGCCGCGCCGAAGGAGAATACGTCAAACACCAGCAGCCCGAGCACGACCTGAAGGCTCGTGTGTCGGAACTCTATCGGCAGTCCGACAGCGGTGCGGCCTTCCAAGCGGGATTGAAGGAACTCGGGCTGACGCTCGCCCAGGGCAACCGCCTGGTCCTGATCGACGGAGAAGGGAACATCCACAGCCTCTCCCGCCAGATCGACGGTGCAAAGGCGAAGGAAGTCCGCGCCAAGCTTGCCGACCTCAAACTCCCTGACGTGGACACTGTCCGTGCCCAGCAGGCCCCAGCCGCGGAGCCCGAGCCATCCGAAGCCGAACCTCCGGTCGCAGAACCGACCAGTGCCGAGCACATCGACCGCGACCAGCAAGACCAGGAATGGCAGGAGTCAATCATTGACACCGGCATCGCGCACGACGCTAGCCCACGTCCGCAACCGCCCCAGCTCCCGCCGCGCCGCGAGGTCCCATCGCACCTGCTCAAAGCGCTACAGGACCGGCACTTGGCCGAGCTTGGCCAGTTCTACAACGAATGCTCACAAGCGCGCCACAAGCTGGCCGCGACGATGGAAAAGCAATACGGCGCCCACGAACGCCAACTCCGCCACGACATCGCACATCTGGAGAATACCCTGAAGAACTCCGGTCCGATCCGCCGCTGGTGGCTGACCATCACAAAGCAGATCCCCAAGAATGCCGACCAGGAGCTCGAGAACATGCGCCTGACACTCGGCAATATCGAATGGCGCAAATCCGAGGCGCACCAGGCGGTGACGCACCAAACCGAGATCGGTCGACATGACATCGAAACCAAGCATGAGCAAGAACGACTGGAGCATGCAACCAGAATGGCTTCGGAACCAGCTCCACGTAACACTTGCGACGAGAACCACGATCCTACACAGGACGGCCCCTCAATCGACAATTGACCGTGTGCTGGCGCACTGAACTCCACTGGCACGATGCCATTCCATCGACAGGGACCGTTTAAATCCCAGCAGGTCCCGGCACGTCCCGCCTCATTACAACTCAATCGCGTCCGCCATTTCGATGACTTCACGACACCAACCGTCGCTCCTGTTCCAGCATCGGCTTCGCATTCCTCTGTCGGGATGCTCATCTATCGCAGCCCGCTGGGTATGCACGCACGTCACCGTTTCGCTACCCGAGATCCCCAAGTGCGTTCTCTACTATGTCCCTAATCTCCTCTGCTCTGCCCTCCACAAGCCAACCCGGCGCCTCGCCCTTGGTTTTCCGGATCCCGCGATTCAGCCATGCTCGAACGTCTCCGGCGCTGCCAGTCATGCCAATGTAGAAACTTAGTACCTCTCTCCACCAATCGTCACCCTTCAGAAATCTGTCGAGCGCCTGATTCAGCCGGCGTCCCCTTGGGTCACCCAACAGATCTTTGGCTGCTAAGTATTCCTGGAAGGATAGATGTGGGAACTGATAAACACCGCCTGAGCCGCTGATCAGGCCATCGGAAAGAAGTTCCTCGATCGTCGCCCGAGAACCAATGTCATCAAGCGCCGGAAACGTCGCGATCTCGGCGCTAATTAACTCTGTGGTCAATTCCCGAGATCTATTCTCCTGCGCCACCCAAGCGATTCGGCGCACAATCGCCCATTTTATCCGGGCGCTCAATCGTGAGCCCCGGTTCACCCCCTTTGCCAAATCCCAACCGCTAATCATAAGGTCCAGAAATGTTTCATACAGCCTAACCTTACTCGCAGGAAGGTTTCCTGTTTGTCTGAAAACCAACAACGTCAGCGTGGCCAGAAGGGGCGTTCGCAGCAAGGCTTCAATTCCTTGAGTGTAGGCAGCCTGACTTCGAAATGTGTGGGCCTGCTCCGCTGTGAGCCATTTGTCAATAAGTTCCGAGCTTCGTTCGCGTGATAACTCGCCTAAGGAAACGTACGGCATCCAATGCATCTCAGGGTTAACGACGTAGTCCCGAGCAGTCAAGATTATTCGCACTTTTGGGTCTTCGGCTGCTTGGCGAACTAATGCCACGATTTGTGAACGCATTCTTGCAGATGCAACTTCGTCGAGGCCGTCGAGGTAGAACCGCAAGGTCTGATCTTCGGGCGCGGTTGAGCTCTCCTTCGAAACGAGCAGTGAGTGAGTTGGGTTAGACAGGAACGCCGACTTGAAATCCGTCAACTGTTCCTCGGCGAGCCTGTGCAGTAGTACGTAGACGGGAAGAATGTGGCTCTCCCCTGAATTGTATCGCCTGATATCTTCCAGGGCATGCCATCGACAAAACGACGTCTTCCCATACCCAGCGGGAGCCGTGATCAATATCACATTAATTGAGTCGATGAGATCAGCGGAGAATTCGAACTGATGCGCTCCCGACCGCACGATCACGTCGCTATTCAATAATGATACTGCCCTCTCGAGTCGTCCAGAGTCCACAAATGCGGAATCACCGAAGGCACGCGAAGTGCCGGCGATCGCAGCAGCCTTCGACTTAACCGCTTGGAGTTGATGCTGAATCTCGGCTGCTACCTCGCCGAGGCTATCACGCAGTGGGGCGGCTTGCTCCAAAAGCCTTTCATATTGTTCGGTATTGATTTCGGCGATAGGAGAAACCGTGGAAGAGGTAGCATCGGAGTGTATTTTCTCTAGCGCCCGTTGAATGACGTCTTTCCGAAGTTGATCCACGGAGTCAAGGAAGGTCCCTATGCTAGCGAGCGTCTGGTCATAGGAAGGACTCATGCCGAGACCACTGAGAGCTGCTATTGCCGCTTGAATCTGACGTAGCCGAGTTTGACGCTGTTCGAGATCTGACGGCGTTAGCAACCATCGATCCGGTGTCGCCGGTATTCGGAGCGGATCTGATGAGTGAGTGCGTCGCGGATTAGTGATCATCTTACGTCTAAGCTTCGAGTAATCGAGCAGAGAGGTTAACCGACCACTGATATGAAAATCGGATAGCGTCCTACAAAAAGTCGGGCTGACGTACACATCTCGTACCGTTTTATCTATGGGGCCAGCGTGGTGCGCCGATGAGACCTTTTGTAGCGATTCATCGAGATCCAGCAGAGTTTCAAGTTGCCTGATGCGAGCGCCAAATTCGTCGACCAAGAAGTCCTTCCAATGGGCCTTGAATAGATCGACTAGACGAGCACCACCTATGAATTGGATGTCGCCGGGGAGTTGGCGTCGGAGGGAATCTTTGGTTTCCGTTGTCAAAGGATAGGGAGTCACAACGTAGATACGCTGCACTGGGATCTCCTCGCCGGATTCACCCAAAAACGGAATCGCGAATGCTTGTCGCGCTTGGTGTAGGATATTGAGCGCGCTAGCTGAGCCGTCGACCGATCCAGTGATCCTCGTATTCTTCACTACACAAGCACACAAGATGGGCTCCCCGAAGCCTCCTTGCATCGTAAAAACGATGTCCTTGCCTGCTTCGCGAGGGCCGTGCAGGATCTGTACTCCCGTCAGGTTCCACGGGAGACGTACTAGAAGGCCCGCAATTGCCTCGATAAAATGTCGCTCCGATGAGAAGGCGAGTTTCGATGAATTGCTTTGACGGTTGAGCCCGGATGATGCTGCGCCATTATTCATTACTGATTCCGTGAGCTCTCGCATTATGTCATAAGTGACGAGGGGAGTGTAGTCGAAGGGGACTGGTGGGCCATTTCCATCTTCCGTGACGCCGCTCAAACTCCGGGCACGCATCTATCCGCTAGGCTCACGAACGATCCAAGGTTGTGAGCAGACGTTGTTTCGTAGAGCATCGACTTCACGATGCGTGATAACTGGCAAACGTTATCCAGACCAGCCGCCAGTCTCATCCAGGCACTGTTTGCGCTAGAGGAGAGCATCGAAGATGTACGAGCTTGGTTGGCGTTTTGCCGCGGACGTTAGGCCCCCCGGTCCTGTCGGCCGCTAGAATGCGTACGCAGAGCCTCGGAACGTCTTAGTGCGGAGAATGACAATGCAGCCCTCCTTAGGGTCTAATGAATCCATCGGTAGGCGGCTCCTGAATGTGAGGGAGGCCGCCCAATACCTGGGGCTCGAAGTGGACACGGTCTACAAGAAAGCCAGGTTGCGGGAGGTCCCTTCCGTCAAGGTTGGTCGAGCGTTACGGTTCGACGTGAAAGCGCTTGAGCGCTTCGTTGAGCAGCACACGATCGAAACCATTGACTGAAAGGAGTAGCTTGTAGTGTCCATACATAAGATCACCGATGGAGTCTTCGAGATCCGTTGGAGAGAAGGAGGCAGGAACAAGAGCCTGCGCGTTCGTGGATCGCATGAGCTGGCCAAGAAGATCCTGCGGAAGAGGATGTCGGTCCGAGATGAGAACCGGCACCTCGACGTCAAACGGGAGGTCAACTTCCGGATGTCGGCGCTGATTGACCGCTACTGGAACCAGTACGGCATCAAGAAGCGGTCGGCAAGCCGGGAGAAGGCCGTCCTGAACGGCGTCCGCGCGGAGATGGGCAGCCGGTTTGTGCGGGAGATCGACGGCGTTGCCGTGAGCCGCTGGTATGAGGGTCTCACGGCCGTTCGCGATCTTTCCCCAGGAACAGCAGTCCGGCATTTCAACGTCATGCACCACATGATGGAGAAGGCTTCGACCATCTGGTCCAAGGAAACCGGCATCGACCGGAATCCCGCCGACCAGGTGGAGGTGAGACGGCCCGATGACCAACGGGACCGCTATCTCTCCGCCGAGGAGTTGAGCCGACTGAAGCAGGCGCTTGACGAGAAGACGTACCGCAAGGGTACGAAACAGTTGAACCAGACGTTCTATCGCTTGAGGCTGATCGTCCTCACCGCCATCACGACCGGAATGCGGGTGGCGGAGATCTTCGGACTCAAGTGGTCGGATGTGATGTACAGCGAAGGGCTGATCGCGGTGAGGGCAAAGTTGAAGGGCGGCAAGATGCGGTACGTCCCGATGTTGCCAGAACTCGCGAGCGAGCTACGGCGGTACCCCGTCGTAATCGGTGAAGATCGGATCTTTCCGCCGAAGGCGGGAGCGACCGGTGAGCGGCAGCGCGTGGAAGGAAGTTTCGAGGATCTGCTCGAACGAGCGGGCATCGACGACTTCCGGTTTCACGATCTGCGGCACACGTTCGCATCCTGGTACATGATGAACGGCGGCGATCTTTACGAGCTCGCCAAGATCCTCGGCCACTCGAACATCAAAATGACCGAGCGCTATGCGAAGCTGGCGCGGCAGCACATCGCCAAGACCGGCAGCACGGCTCGGGAGATCTGGAAGCTGATGGAGCAAGGTAGGACCGAACAAGCGAACGCCGTTTGACGGATGTTCGGCTATTGTTCGGGTGAGTAAAAACTGATGTTTCTGGCTGCTGCTAAGTGCTTTAGAATGTGGTGGCCAGGGACGGAATCGAACCGCCGACGCCAGCCTTTTCAGGGCTGCGCTCTACCAGCTGAGCTACCTGGCCGTGGATCACCGCTTGCGAGGTTTTTCTATCTTAGCATGCCACTCCGGCGCACTGGCGCGACTGTTTCTGTGCCCTCGGGTTAAAGTACCAACGGATGCTCGCTTTCCTCCTGCTTTGCTTCACACTGGGGTCCTCGACCGCCTGGGCGCAGATCTCCTCAAATGCCTCGCTCCACGGCGCTTACCGGTTTCGTCAGGTGCTGCTGGTTACCGGAGGAGCCGGTAGTGCGGCCAACACTCGGTCCGCTTCCGGGACCATCATGTTTGACGGGCTCGGCGGATTTGCCGTCACCGGGCAGCAATTGAAGGAGACTGAGCCCGCGGTGGCGCTCTCTGGAGTGGGGACCTACGCCGTCATGCCCGGTGGTTTTGTCACCCTGTCGAATCCCCTCCAGTCCGGCGCTACGGTGAACGCGCGGCTGGGTGAAGGGGCTCTGATGGGAGCCTCCACAGAAGCGGGTCCCTCCACGTTCGACCTGTTTCTCGCCATCCCGGCCACCACCGCACCTGCCTCGAACGCTACGCTAAGCGGCTCCTACTGGATCTCGACCCTCGAACTCCCTGGCGGCGGCACGGCCAATGTCCGCGACACCAATTTCAAGCTTACGGCCAACGGCGCGGGCGCGTTTGTCGAAGCCGCGGTCACCGGCCAGGCGCGCAACCTGGGGAACCACCTGCTCACGCAGACCACGGGGCCGATCACCTACTCGATTTCGCCCGACGGCACCGGCATGCTCTCCTTCCCTGCCGGCGATTCGGCCGCCCAGTTGATCGCCGGTCCCCACAATATCGCAGTGGCGGACGACGGGTCGTACTTCATCGGCGGATCGACCGGTGCGGGCGGGCACGGCATCATCGTCGGCGTGAAGGCCTTCGCCGGCGGAGCCACCAATGCGAGCTGGCACGGCTTCTTCTTCACCGCCGGTCTGCGCTATGATGCCGACCGGTCCCGCTTCACCGCCGCCACCGGCGCGGTCAACGCGACCGCTGCGGGAGCCGTTTTCGCCCGTCGCACCCGCCAATCCGACGGCCTGTTCGACGCCTCGACGCTGGCGACCTACGCGCTGGGCGGCGACGGCTCGGGCGCCTTCGTCTCGACTACCGGGCAGGTGAACCTGGCCTCGACGGGCGGCATCTTCTCCACCAGCGGCGTGGGTGTCATCGATTCCTCCAGCTATGAGCTGTACTTCGGAGCCCGCATGCCCGCGCAATCCGGAGCCGGCGTCTTCCTCAACCCGCAGGGCGTGCTGAACGCCGCCAGCTTCGCTCCGCCCGGAGCCCCAGTGTCCCCCGGCGGCTTCGCAACCCTGTTCGGCTCGGGACTCGCCACGCAGTCCGCCGTCGCCAACGGCTTTCCCTTCCCGAAAATGCTCGGCGGCGTGAGCGTCACAGTGAACGGCATCCCGGCGGCGCTTTACGCTGTCTCGCCGGCCCAGATCAGCGCGATCATCCCATACGCGGCGGAAGGCTCCACGGCCACCATCGTCGTAACCGCGGACAACACGCCGTCGAACGCCGTCCAGGTGCCGCTGGCCGCTACCGCCCCCGGCATCTTCAGCCTGGATCAGAACGGACTGGGCGACGCGGCGGTGCTGCATGCCGATTTCACCGTGGTGAATGCCACGAGTCCGGCGCATCCCGGCGAGACCGTGCTCGTTTACTTGACCGGTCTGGGCTCGGTGACGCCCCCGGTAGCCGATGGGGACGCCGCGCCCGCCACGCCTCCCCTGGCCGTAGCCGACGCGCTGGTGGCGGTGACCGCCGGCGGGCTGCCCTGCGACATCCTATATAAAGGACTGGCCCCGACCCTGGCGGGCCTCTACCAGTTGAATGTGACGCTGCCGGGCACCCTGCCGCCGGGGACCCATAGTCTGGCGGTACAGACCGTGGATGGATTCACCGATCTGGTGGATCTGCGGGTGGCGCCGTGAAGAGGACCGGCCGGGACCGCTCCCTCCGATCACGGCACAGCTACCCCCAGCTAGCCTGCATTTCTCACAAGCTCTACAGTGCATCGGCGCGAAACGTGATGCGGGGAGCCGCAAGGGGCGATTTCGCCACGGCAGCCGGCATGGCACCTTGACCGGCGACAAGCGCCGGGATGAGTCCCGGCGCGGCAAGCCATGGGCTTGCGCCACGTCCTGCGTCCGAAACCTGGTGAGAAATGCGGGCTAGCCCAGGGCTAGCCCACCGCTAGCCCACCGCCAGCCCGCATTCTCCCAGCTCTCAGCGCATCGGCGGGAAACGTGATGCGGGGAGCCGCAAGGGGCGATTTCGCCACGGCAGCCGGCATGGCACCTTGACCGGCGACAAGCGCCGGGATGAGTCCCGGCGCGGCAAGCCATGGGCTTGCGCCACGTCCTGCGCCCGAAACCCGGTGAGGAGGTGCGGCTGGCGGCGGCTATCGTGCCCTGCACGCCGAGCCGCCCACGCGCGTCATAATTAGTGAGGGGCACCCTTCTGAGGGGGCGTGTCTGCCGTTAAGTTATTGATTCTCCATGGCCGCTAGCGACCGCATCACGCCAAAAGACCCCGGGCAGGAAGCTTCCCGGGCGCGCGCCCTGGCCGAGCGCTATTTCCACGAGTTCGTCGACCTGCGCGAGGTCCGCATCGACCATGAGCTGTTCACCTCCATCCCGGTGGACCTCATGTTCCGCTACAACTTCGTGCCCATCCACGGCTCGAACGGCTCGCTTGAGATCGCCCTGGCCGACCCGCGCAATCTCAGCCTGATCGACGAGTTGAGCGTGCTGCTCGGCAAGAAGTTGCGCGTGAAGGTGGCCACGCTCTCGCAGATCGCCGACCTGCTCAAGAAAACCGAACAGTCGCAGCGTGTCCTGGACGAAGTCACCGAGGGCTTTACGCTCGACGTGGTGGGCGACGAGGAAAATCCCGACGAGACGTTGTCGATCGACCGCCTGGCTGCGGGCGACGCCGACATTGCGCCGGTGATCAAGCTGGTGGACACCACCATCTTCAACGCGCTCGAACGGCGCGCCAGTGACATCCACATCGAAACGCGGGATCAGGAAGTGGCCATCAAGTACCGCATCGACGGCGTGCTGCATTACGCCATGCCGCCGATCGCCAAGGACTGGCACTCCTCGATCATTTCCCGCATCAAGGTGATGAGCGAGCTGGATATCGCCGAGCGGCGCATCCCGCAGGACGGCCGCTTCCGCGTGCGCTACAAGAGCCGGCTGATCGACTTCCGCGTCTCCATCATGCCCACCGTGTACGGCGAAGACGCCGTGCTGCGCGTGCTGGACAAGGAATCGATGAGCGAGAAATTCTCGAGCCTGTCGCTGGACGTAGTGGGGTTCTCGGGAACTGATCTGGCGAAATTCCGGCGCTATATCAAGGAGCCCTACGGCATGGTGCTGGTCACCGGCCCCACGGGCTCGGGCAAGACCACCACGCTCTACGCCGGCTTGAGCGAGATCAGGAACGACGAAGACAAAATCATCACCATCGAAGACCCTGTCGAATATCAGATCAAGGGCATCACGCAAATCCCGGTCAATGAGAAAAAGGGCCTGACCTTCGCGCGCGGGCTGCGCTCGATTCTGCGCCATGATCCGGACAAGATCATGGTGGGCGAGATCCGCGACCAGGACACCGCGCAGATCGCCATCAACGCGGCGCTCACCGGGCACCTGGTGTTCACCACCGTGCACGCCAACAACGTGTTCGACGTGCTGGGCCGCTTCCTGAACATGGGTGTGGAGCCTTACAACTTCGTTTCGGCGCTCAATTGCATCCTGGCGCAGCGGCTGGTGCGCATGATCTGTCCGCATTGCAAGGCGCCCGTCGAGTACCCCGAGGAAGAATTCACCGAAAGCGGCCTCAATCCGGAGGACTGGCGGGGCGTCACTCTTTATGAGGGTCCGGGATGCTTTGAATGCGGCGGAACCGGGTTCCGCGGGCGCAGCGCGATTTCCGAATTGCTGGACTTGACCGAACCAATTCGCGAGCTGATTCTGGACAAGCGCCCGAGCTCGGAAATCAAGCGCCAGGCCCGGCAGGAAGGGATGACCTCGCTACGCGAATCGGCCATCGAAAAGGTCAAGTTGGGCGAAACTACACTGCGGGAAATCAATAAGGTCACTTTTATCGAAGCTTAGTATGTCATTTTTGGGAAAAATCACGCGCCCCTTGACGCGCATGGTGAAGGACCCGCCGCCGGCTCACATCTTTGAGCTGTCCGAGGCGGGCGTGGCCTTCTCCGTGAACGGGCGCACGGGCTTCGAGGAATATGCGGAGGGCACGCTGGTGGCCTCGCCGTTGCAGGACAACCTGATTGCCCCGGACGCCGTCGCGGCGGCGCTGGAACGGATCGCTCCGGTGAACGGCAACCGGCGGCGTAAGGCTGCCGTGATCCTGCCGGACCACGCCGTGCGCGTCAGCCTGCTGGATTTCGACACGCTGCCGTCCTCGGCCGAAGAGGCGCTGCAACTGGTGCGCTTCCGCATTAAGAAGACGATTCCGTTCGACCTGGAGTCGGCCGCGGTGCAGTACTGGACGCAGCCGGCGTCGAGTGGACGCAAGAAAATTGACGTGGTGGCCGTGACCGTGTCCCACGAGATCCTGGCGCGCTACGAAGCGCTGTTCCGCACCACCGGTTTTCATCCGGGCGAGGTCACGCCGTCCTCGCTTTCGGCGCTGCAACTGTTCCACAACCCGGGCGTGGGCGTGTTGGCGCGGCTGGCTGGCAAGGCGCTGACCGTGATCGCGATGGCCGACGGGCGCCTGCGCCTGTTCCGCTGCCTGGAGCTCGACGAGCCGAGCGAACGCGAGATCCTGGGCGTGCTGCAACCCACCTTCGCGTTTGTCGAAGACGAAGTGGGCCAGCCAGTGGGTAAGCTGGTGGTGTGCGGCCTGCCGGACGTGCTGGCCGGACTGCCGGTGGAGGCCGAGCCGCTGCGCAGCCGCCTGGGTCCGGTGAACGGCTTCAATGCCGGCCTGCTGGGCTACCTGGAGGCGGCACAAAACTGATGCGCGTTCCCGTCAATCTCGCCAGCGAGCCGTTCCGCCGCGACCGGCCCATCCTGGTGGCGTCGATCGCCTGCGCCGTCGCCCTGGTGCTGCTGCTGGGCGCGCAAGCCTACCTGATTCTGCTGGAGCGCGGGCGCGCCTCCACCAGCCGCGAAATCGTGGCGAACCTGAACGCCGAGCTGGCCAATGTCAACAGCGAGCAGACGCAGTTGGAAGCGAAGCTCCTGGAGCCGCAGAATGCAGCGGTGCTCGAACGCAGCCTGCTGCTCAACCAGTTGATCGAGCGCAAGGCGATTAGTTGGGCGCAACTGCTGGCGGATATCGAGAACGTGCTGCCGAATCGGGCGCGGCTGATCCAGGTGCGGTTGCCGCAGGTGAACACGCGCAATGAAGTGACGCTTGATCTGGACGTCGGCGCGGAGACGCGGGACGCGGGCATCGAATTTATGAAGCGGCTGGAGGAATCGTCCCTGTTCGAGCAGGTGACCCTGTCGCGCGAGGATCCGCCGACGCAGAACGAGCCATCGTTCCGCTATCGGCTGACGGTGAGTTATGTGCAGAAGTTGTAGAGGACTGGTCAGGACCGCTCCCTGCGGTCGCGGCTCAGCGAGCGGGGCTGTGCGCGCGTCACGGCTTTTGCGCACAGCGCCATTACTTGCGGCGATGGTGGCTAGCGGTCCTCTGCCCGGATCACGCCGGCTACGCACAGTGCTGCTCGCTGAGCCGCGACCGCAGGGAGCGGTCCCGTGCGCGTCCGCGAAGCTCAGGATCGGAGCCTCCCATGGCCGCTAAATCCTCCAAAGCGCCAACCACCGCCGCAGCCGCGGCGCAGAAGATCCGCATTCTGCTGGGCGCGCTGGTGGTGCTGAACCTGGTGGCCGCGGGGCTCGTCATGTATCCTCCGGGCGGGTCGGCCGAAGGGCTGGAGCAGGAAATGGGCCGGCTCCAGGATCAGGTGAAGCAGGCCCAGGCACGCCTCGACTCCACGCGCGCGCATGTCGCTTCGGTTGAAACCGGGCGCGACGAAGGCGACGAGTTCCTCAAGACCTACTTCGACGACCGGCGCACGGTGTACTCCTCGCTGTCCGATGAACTGGCCGCGACGGCGGATCGCGCCGGGCTGAAGCTGCGCAACAACGCCTACACGCTGGTACCGATCGAAGGCTCGGACACGCTGGGCATGGAGACCATCACGGCCAACTACGAGGGCACCTACAACAACCTGGTGCGCTTCACGCGCGAGATTGACCGCAGCCCCAGCCTGCTGATCATCGAGTCGATGACCGTGGCGCCGCAGCAGGGCACCAACACCGCGTTGATCGCCCTGAAGATGGACGCCTTTACGCAGGAAATCGGTGAGGCGTTCCCGTCGGGTCCGGTGGCGGAGGCCGAGCCGCAGGCAGAGGAGCCCGAACAGTAATGAAGTGGATGCCCGCCAGCGTCGGCGCTGAGCCCAAGAAGCTCATCATCCTGGGTGTCCTTGTCGTGGTGCTGGGCGTGGTCTACTGGACCAACAGCAGTCCGGACCTGCCGCCGGGCGCCGTCGCCACGCCGCCCCAGAGTACAGCGAAGAGTACGGCAAAGACCACGAGTGCCTCCGAACGGAACGCCGCGGCGGCGGCCTCGAAGACCACGGTCGCGCCGCGGCCGGCTCCTGCCCGGCGGACCACGCGGAACGGCAGTGACGATTTCACGCCGAGCCTCAAGGTGGCGGAAGACTTCGACCTGAGCACGGTGGATCCCACGCTGAAGCTCGACCGGCTGGCCAAGGTGCGCGCCGTGGGCGAGGTCGGGGGCAAGCGCAGCCTGTTCGAATACTATACGCCGCCTCCGCCGCCTCCACCTAAGGTGGCCGCGATCAACCCGCAGGACGCTGCCGCGGCGAAGGCGCCTGAGCAGCCCCAAAAGGCCGCATCCACAGGACCGCCCAAGCCTCCCCCGCCTCCACCTCCGGCCTTCAAGTTTTTCGGTTATGAGGGACGTCCGGGCGATCCCATGCGGCGGGCGTTCTTCGTCGAGGGCGAAGATAACTACTTGGTGGCCGAAGGCGACCTGGTGCGCGACCGCTACAAGGTGATCCGCATCGGCGTAACATCGGTAGAAGTGGAGGACACCGTGTCGAAGACGCGGCATACGCTCCAAATCGTCCCGCAGGCCGATCAGTAAAGGTAGGAGCAGTGAGACACCAGCGCCAATCCGAACGCGGCTACGCCCTGCTGGTCATCTTTCTGATGGCCGCCATGGTGGCGCTGATGCTCTACAAGCAGTTGCCGCGCGTGGCCTTTGAGCGCGAGCGCGACCGCGAGCAGCTTCTGATCGACCGCGGCAAGGGCTACCAGCGCGGCATCGAGCTCTACTTCCGCGCCAACAACCGCTGGCCGCAGCGCATCGAGGACCTGGAAGACACTAACGATAAACGTTTCCTGCGGAAACGCTACAAGGATCCCTACACGGGCAAGGATGAGTGGCGCGTGATCCACACCAACGGGTCGGCGCTGACGGATTCGCTGGTGGAGAAGCCGCCGGACGTGAACGGGACCAGTGGTTCGAATAGCGGGTCGAGCACTTCCACCACGACGCAGACCAATGATCCGAATGCCGCTCCGCAGGTGAACGCCGCGGCGATGCAGCGTCCCAGTGACCGCTCGCTGCCCGGCGCGCAGAGTTACTCGAACCCCACGCCGCCGCAGTTCCCCGGCCAGACGGCGCCGAATCAGGTCCCCGGGCAGCCGGGCTTCGGACAGCCGGTCCAGTTGCCGGCCGGCATCCAGTTGCCGAATGGGGTGCAGGCCGGAGCGCCTCCCGCGAACTTCCAACCGCAATTTCCCGGTCAGGTGGTCCCGGGGCAGAATGGGCAGCAGCCGAACGGGCAGCAGGCCAACGCCAATGCGAACCCCGGAGGCTTCGTGCCGCAGTTTCCGGGCCAGCAGTTCCCCGGTCAGCCGCCTCCCCCCGGCGTCCAGATCAACAATAACGCCAACACGAACAACCCGAACGCGAACCCGAACGGGTTCGTGCCGCAGTTCCCCGGACAGCAGCCTCCGCCGGGTGTCCAGCCGCAGCAGAATCCGGCACAACCCGGGCTCAATCCGAACTTTTCCAATCAGCTCGGGGGCCAGCAGCAATCTAGTTTCGGGGGGCAGCAGCAATCCAGTTTCGGCGGCCAGCAGCAATCCACGTTCGGGGGACAGCAGCAGCCTCAATTCGGGGCCCCGGGGGGAGGGCAGGCGACGCCCTCGGGCGCGCAGAATAACGCCGCGCTGGGCCTGATCAATCAGCTTCTCACCACGCCGCGCCAGGCGCCCAACGGACTGGGTGCGGTTTCGCAGGGTAACTCCATGGGCGGCGGTATCGCGGGATTCGCCAGCACCCACACGGGTCCGAGCATCAAGGTTTTTAACGACCGCTCCAAGTACGAGGAGTGGGAATTCGTCTACACGCCTTCGCAGAGCCAGCTATCCCAGGCCAACGCTGCGGCCAATGGCGGACGCGGCGGCACAGGCGCCACCGGAGGGGCGAACGGTGGACGTGGCGGGCAGCAGGGCGGCCTGCCGGGGCTCGGCGGGGGCAGCAACCTGCCGGGGATGGGCGGCGGATTGCCCGGACTCGGCGGCGGTGGCAATGGTGGCGGACCGGGCCGCGGTGGAGCAGGACCCACGACCGGCGGACGCGGCACGTTCGGAGTCCCCGGAGGACTGGGCGGTGGACTAGGCGGACCACAGGGCCGCTGACGCGTCTACTTCCACTCTGGCGCGAGCAGCGACCACACGAACACGTCGTGGTACTCGCCATCCAGCAGCAGCACTTCCCGCAGCTCGGCTTCGCGCCGGAACCCCAGCCGCTTGGGGATGGCGCAGCTCCGCGCGTTGCCGGTCGCGCACAGGCACTCTATCCGATGCAGGCGCCGGTCGCGGAACAGGTGTTCCACCAGTGACCGGCAGGCAGTGGTCATGATGCCGCGTCCCTGGAAAGCCTCGCCCAGCCAGTAGCCGATCTCCACGCGCCGGTTCAGCCAGTCGATGCGATGCGTGCCCGCCACGCCCGCGAACTTGCCGCCCACCCAGATGCCGAGCGTGATGGCGCGGTCCTCGGCCAGGTTCTCGGCGGCGCCGCGCAGGAACAGGCGCGTGTCCTCGATCGATTCGGTGGAATTCACCCAGGCCAGCCAGCGGCGCAGGTAAGCGCGGTCGGCGTCGACGCGGCCGAAGACCTCCTGCGCGTGGCGTTCCCCCAGATGCTGCAACTCGATCTCCCCAGGCAGGCGCGCGAACATGGCTCAATTATAGAAGGACCCCCAAGCCCGCACTTCTCACCAGCTCTCAGCGCATCGGAGGGAAACGTCGGGCGGGGAGCCGCAAGGGGCGATTTCGCCATCGCAACTGGCATGACACCTTGACCGGCGACAAGCACCGGGACCGGTCCCGGCGCGGCAAGCAGGAGCACTTGCGCCACGTCCTGCGCCCGAAACCTGGTGAGAAATACGGGCCAAGCGCCCCGGAGAAACGGACACTGAAATCCCAAAACCGGACACTTCGGTCCCGGGCAAGCCCATATGTTTCAATGGTCTAGGCGAGGCGGGCGGATTGCTATACGGATAAGGGCTAGAAACGAGGGGACTTTTGAAATCGGAAGGCCGTATTCTGATCGCCGATGACCAGGCGGACGTGCTGGAGGCCCTGCGCCTCCTGCTCAAAGGCGAAGGATTTCACATTGAGTCGGCGAACTCGCCCGCCGGAATCCTGGCGGCGCTCGAAACCAGCGAGTTCGACGTGGTCCTGATGGACCTCAACTACACGCGCGACACCACCAGCGGCCAGGAAGGCCTGGACCTGCTGACCCGCATCCAGGCGAGCGATCCGTCGCTGGCGGTGGTCGTGATGACCGCCTGGGGCAGTGTCGACCTGGCGGTGGAGGCCATGCGCCGCGGGGCGCGCGATTTTGTGCAGAAGCCCTGGGAGAACCCGCGCCTGCTGGCCATCGTGCGCACGCAGGTGGAGCTGAGCACGGCGCTCAAGCGCGGCCAACGCCTGGAGGCGGAAAATCGCGTGCTGCTGGACGGCGCGGGACCCTCGCTGATCGCCGAGGCGGGCGCGATGCGTCCGGTGCTCGACCTGATCGCGCGCGTGGGTCCGTCGGATGCGAACGTGTTGATCACCGGCGAGCCGGGCGCCGGCAAGGAAGTGGTGGCGCGCCGCCTGCACGCGGTTTCGGCGCGCGCCGGGCGGCCCATGATCACGGTGAATGCCGGCGGCCTGGCCGAAGGCGTTTTTGAAAGTGAGCTGTTCGGGCACGTGCGCGGCGCTTTCACCGATGCGAAGGCCGACCGCGTGGGCCGCTTTGAGCTGGCCGACGGCGCCACGCTGTTCCTGGATGAGATCGCCAACGTACCGCTGAACCTGCAAGCCAAGCTCCTGCGGGTGCTCGAAACCGGCGAGATGGAGCGCGTCGGGTCATCGAAAACCAAACAGGTGAACGTGCGGGTGATCTCGGCCACCAACGCGAACCTGCCCGAGGAGGTCGCCTCCGGGCGCTTCCGCGAGGACCTGCTGTTCCGCCTGAACACCATCGAGATCCACCTGCCGCCGCTGCGCGAGCGCCGCGAAGACATTTCGGCGCTGGCCAGCTACTTCCTGGACATGCACGCGCGCCGCTATCGCAAGAGCCTCCAGGCGTTCGACCCGGGAGCCATGCAGGCGCTGCTCGAAAATCCCTGGCAGGGCAACGTGCGCGAACTGAACCACGTGGTGGAGCGCGCCGTGCTGATGGCGCAGGATACCGTGATCCGCGCGGGCGACCTGGCGCTGCGCGCGCCGGGCACATCGTCCTCGGTGCGCCTGGACGACATGAGTCTTGAAGAGGTGGAGGCCTTCCTCATCAAGAAGGCCCTGGCCCGGCACAACGGCAACGTGAGCCAAGCGGCCACGGCCTTGGGGCTGAGCCGCAGCGCGCTCTACCGGCGCTTGCAGCGCTACGGGTTGTGAAGCTATCGGCTACCATCGGACTGGACCGCCGGCCATCCGCCGCCAAACTGCCCATGCGATTCCTGGAACGACTTCGCCCGGTGCACGAGCAGCGCATGATGCTGCTGGCGATGGCGGCCGGCCTGCCCGCCGCCGCCGTGGCGCTGTGGCTCCTGTGGACCGGCGACTACTCGGGCCGTGTGCAGTGGACACTCACCGTGCTGATCGTCGGTGTGTGGTGGGGCTGCGCCTCGGCTGTGCGCGAACGCGTGGCGTCGCCCCTGCGGACGCTCGCCAATCTCCTCGAAGCCATGCGCGAAGGCGACTACTCCATTCGCGGACGCGGCGCCGGCGGCGAGGATGCGCTGGCCGACGTCATGCAGCAGGTGAACGCCATGGGCGCAACGCTGCGTGCCCAGCGGCTGGGGGCGCTCGAAGCCACCACGCTGCTGCGCAAGGTGATGGAGGAGATCGAGGTCGCGGTGTTCGCCTTCGACGGCGATCAGCGCCTGCGCCTGGTGAACCGCGCGGGCGAGCGCCTGCTAGGTCGGCCCTCCGAACGGATGCTCGCCTCCGGAGCGAATGAGCTGGGCCTGGCCGAATACCTGGAAGGCGAGGACACGCGCACCGTGCAGCGGGCGTTTCCCGCGGGCGCGGGCCGCTGGGCGGTCACCCGGTCCCTGTTCCGCGAAGGCGGACTGCCGCACCAACTGCTGGTGGTCAGCGACCTCACCCGCGCCCTGCGCGAAGAGGAGCTGAAAGCCTGGCAGCGCCTGGTGCGCGTCCTGGGCCACGAACTGAATAACTCGCTGGCGCCCATCAAATCGATCGCCGGAAGCCTGGAAACCCTGGTGGCGCGCGATCCGCTGCCCGAGGACTGGCGCGACGATACACGCCGCGGCCTGTCCATCATCGCCTCGCGCAGCGAGGGCCTCAGCCGTTTTCTGGGCGCGTACACGCTGCTCGCGAAGCTCCCGCCGCCGCAACTGGCGCCCATGGAGGTGCGCCCGTGGATCGAGCAGGTAGCCACGCTCGAACAGCGGGTCAGGCCCATGGTCGTCCCCGGACCCGACGTGATGATCCAGGGCGACCGCGCGCAGCTCGAACAACTACTGATCAACCTGCTGCGCAACGCCGCCGATGCCGCGCTCGAAAACGGCGCCGGAGGCGTCTCGGTCACCTGGCGCCGCCAGGGCAGCCAGGTCGAGGTCTCGGTGCAGGACGAAGGACCCGGCCTATCCAACACCGCCAACCTGTTCGTGCCGTTCTTCACCACCAAGCCCGGCGGCTCGGGCATCGGACTGGTGCTGAGCCGGCAGATCGCCGAAGCGCACGGCGGATCGCTGGAGTTGCGCAATCGCCCCGAAGGCAAGGGCTGCGAGGCGCGCCTGGTGTTGCCGGGCTGAGAGGCGATCCATTGCGCTCCAGCCGCCCCTTTACCTGATACACTTGACCAATTCCTTTATGAAGCGCGAATTGTTCGCTCTCTGCTTCCTGCTGGCGCCCGTGCTCACCGGCCAGTCCATCGCCGCAGTCTACAACGCCGCCTCGCAGGATGCGCGCCTGTCGCCCGGCACGCTGGCGATTGTTTATGGCAGTAATCTCGGCACAGCGGCCACACCCGTCATGGTCGGAAACAAGGCCGCGGCGGTGGTGTTCTCCTCGGCGACACAGGCCGCCATCCAAATCCCCTTCGACGCTGCGGTAGGGCCCACCACCGTGAAGGTGGGCGGCTCGCCGCTGTTCAACGTCACGCTGACCGACTACGCCGCCGGCCTCTATTCGGTGGACCAGACCGGATCGGGCATCGCCTCGGCCTGGCACGCCAACGGCAGCCCGATCAGCGCGAACAGCCCGGTGACTGGCGGAGAAACCGTCTCGCTGTTCGCCACCGGACTGGGGCAGACGAATCCGCCGCTCACCGCCGGGCAGAATCCGCCCACGCCAGCCGCGCCCACGGTGGTGCAGCCCATGGTGACCGTCGACGGACAGATGGTGACCCTGCTGGCCTCGGTGGCCGCGCCGAACCAGGTGGGCGTGTACCAGCTCAACGTCGTGCTGCCCGCCATGCTGGCCGACGGCAGCCATAACGTCGTGCTGAAGGCGGGCTCGTCCACCAGCAACACGGTCACGCTGCCGATAGGCGCTCCGGCGATGACCGCGCTGCCGGTGATCACCGGCGTCATCAGCGCCACGGGCATCCCGGGGAGCGTGCAAAACGATATTCAGTCCGGATCCTGGGTGGCGATCTACGGAACCGACCTCACCGACATGCAGGCCGACTGGACCGGCTTGATCCACGACGGCAACCTGCCTACTTCGGTGGGCGGCGTCAGCGTCACCATCGGCGGCCAGCCGGCCTACGTCTACTACGTCAGCCCCACGCAGGTGAACGTGCAGGCGCCCATCAGCGCGCTGGGAACCGTGCAGGTGGTCCTGAAGAATAAGGTGGGCACCAGCGCTCCGGCCACGGCCGAGGTCCGCACCTACGCGCCCGCGTTCTTCCAGTGGGGACCCACCAAGTACGCCATCGCCACGCGCTATCCCGACAACGCTTACATCGCGAACCCCAACCTCGGACCCGGCTACCAGGGCATCCACCCGGGCGGCGTGCTCATCCTGTGGGCCACCGGCTTCGGCCCCACCAATCCGCAGGTGGCGCCCGGCATCACCGTCCCGGCGGCGGCGTTCACCCCGGAACTTCCGATCGTCACCATTGACGGGCACGAAGTGACGGTGATCGGCGCGGCGCTCACTCCGGGCATCGTCGGCGTGTATCAGATCGCCGTGCAGCTTCCGAACGATCTCGAAGCCGGCGACCGCAAGGTGCGCGCCACCATCGGCGGATTCCAGTCGCCCGACAATGTCTATATCTACGTGGAACCGAACTAAGCGTCCCTCGCGCCCCGCATCTCCCCCTGTGCTTAGATAGAGGATGGCCGGGGCCGTAACCTCCGCCGATCCACGCGCGTAGTTTGACGCGCCCTTTTTAAGGAGTATTCGTGAAAGGTATCGTTCTGGCGGGAGGGACTGGTAGCCGGCTGTTCCCTCTCACAAAGATCACCAACAAGCATCTGCTGCCGATTTACGACAAGCCGATGATCTTCTATCCCATTCAGACGCTGGTCGAGGCGGGGATTCGGGACATCCTCCTAGTCACAGGCGGACGGAATTCCGGCGATTTCCTGCGCCTGCTGGCCAACGGCAAAGAGTTCGGCCTGAATCACCTGAATTACACCTACCAGGAAGGCGAAGGCGGTATTGCCGACGCGCTGGGGCTGGCCGAGCACCACGCCGACGGCGAGCCCATCTGCGTGATCCTCGGCGACAACATTATCCAAGGCTCCATCGCCGGCGCCGTGCGGGATTTTGAAGCGCAGGGCCGCGGCGCCCGCATCCTCCTTAAAGAGGTCCCCGACGCGGAACGCTTCGGCGTCGCCGAGATCCAGGGCGACAAGATCGTGGGCATCGAAGAAAAGCCCGAGCGTCCCAAGAGTCCCTACGCGGTGACCGGCGTCTATCTCTACGACGGCAGCGTCTTTGACAAGGTCCGGAAGCTGGTGCCGAGCAAGCGCGGCGAGTTGGAAATCACCGACGTCAACAACGCCTACATCCGCGAAGGCACCATGACGTTCTCGTTCCTCGATGGCTGGTGGACCGACGCGGGCACCTTCGAATCCCTGCTGCGCGCGGCCAACCTGGTGGCCGAGACCGCACGCAACCAGCCTCAGGCCGCCGAATCCGCCACCAACGCGCCCCAGTGAAATCCCGCGCCGAAGGCGGAGAACACCACCGGACCTGCGGGAGGACCGGCCTCGGCCCATTCGGAGGCGGCGATCAGCAGTGACGCCGACGACGTGTTCCCGTAGCGCTGGAGGTTCGTGAACACGCGCTCCGCGGGAACGCCCAGTGACTTGGCCACGCGCGTCAGCAGATTCAGGTTCGCCTGGTGCAGCAGCAAGGCGCCTACGTCGGCCACAGCGATGCTCTGCCGCGCCAGCACCTCCTGGATCGCGGCGGGCAGCTTGCGCGCGGCCTGCAGGATCACCGTGAGCCCGGTCATGCGCAGCGGACCCGAGCCATCGTAGGCCAGGTCGCCGCGACACTGCCCGTTGGTGTGCAGCACCGCATCGCGCAGGCGCCATGGGCCAGGGGAAGCCGAAACCAGCGCCGCGCCCGCGCCGTCGCCGAACAGGATCGCGGTGTTGGGATCCAGCGGATGCGCCTCAATCAGCGCGGACATCTTCTCGGCGGCCACCACCAGAATATCGCCGTGATGCTCCGCCAGGCGCATCGCCAGCGCGAGCCCGATCAGGCTGCCGGCGCTGGCCACCGGAATGTCGAGCGCGGGTGTCCCGTCCAGCCCCAGCCGGTGGGCGATCTCTGGAGCAGGCCCCGGAAACCCCATCGCCGCGCTGCCGCTGGCTACGATCAGCATCCCCAGCGAAGACGCGTCCACGCCGGCGCGCGTCAGGCAATCTTCGGCCGCGGCCAGCCCCAGATCCGCGGCGGATTGATCGGCGGCCGCCCAGCGCCGTTCGACGATCCCCGATACACTCTGGATCCATGCGGGCTCCTTGCCCACACGCGCGCCGATTTCGGCGTTGGAGACCACGCGCTCCGGCAGCGAGCGTCCGAAACCGCGCAAATATGCAGTCATGCTCCGCGGTCTGCCAGGTAGGCGTCGATGCGCGCCACCGAATCGAACTTGCGTGGGTTCAGGTCCGCGTCCGGGACCTTGATGGAGAAACTGGCCTCGATGGCAGAGACCAGGTCAGGCAGCGCGAAGGAATCAAGCAGGCCGCTTTCAAACAAGCTTTCCTCTTCGTCGGCGGGCGCGGGCTGGCCGGCCACTTGTTCGATCAGGGCCCGCAGGCGGGCAATACGGTTGGCGTCGGACATGTTCCTTTACCATCCTGCCACGCCTTTAGACCTCGGGGAATCCCTGGCAAAGTGCGGGCATAAATTTGGCGCAGGATGCCGACAAGGCAAGTAGTGACCGACGCCCACGAAATTCCCGGAACTCCAGTCCACTTCCCTTACGGGTTGCCGGGCTTTGAACAGGAACAGCGCTTCCGCCTGGTGCAGCATTCTACGCTCGCACCACTCGTCCTCTTGCAGAGCGAGGAAACCGCGGATCTCTGTTTCGTGACCCTGCCTGTCGCCACGCTCGTAGCGGACTACGATTTGGTGGTGGCCGAATCCGAATGCGAGGCGCTGGGACTCGATCCCGCCGCGCCCAACGCCGCCGGACCGTCCGTGCTCGCTCTGGCCATCGTCACCTTGCCCGAGAACGGACCGGCTTCGGCGAATCTGTTGGCGCCCGTGATCGTCAATGTGGCCTCGGGCCGGGGCGTGCAAACAGTACGCGCCGACCAGAGGTACTCCCATCGGCATCCCGTCGGCGAACCGTGCCCGGAGGTGACCCCATGCTCGTGATCCGCCGCAGGCCCGGTGAAGTATTGGTGATCGACGGCAATATCGAGATTGAAGTACTCGAGTCCGCCGGGTCCCATGTCAAGCTCGGCATCCGTGCGCCCAAACACGTTCCGGTGGCCCGCAAGGAGCTGCTCCTGGTCGGTGAGCAGAACCGCGCCGCCTCGCACCCCGCCGGTAGCGCCGTCGAACAATTACTAGGGCAACTTTCCCGCAGCCCCGCCTCAAAGTCTCCTGCACCGCTCCGATAAGCAGCCATGTAAGGAAGTCCGGGAAGGGATTCCCGGAGCATATTCAAGGAGAGAAAACAGTGGCGTTTACGATTAACACCAATATCGCGTCCTTGCAGGCACAGAACTACCTGCGCGTGACGCAAGACTTCCAGTCGAAGACGATCAACCGCGTGACTTCGGGTCTGCGCATTGTGACCTCGGGCGACGATGCTGCCGGATTGGCGATTGCGAACAGCTATCGTTCCGATGGTGCCGTGCTGACGCAGGGGATCCGGAACGCGAACGACGGCCTGAGCCAGTTGCAGACGGCCGACGGCGGCATCAACAACATTTCTCAGCTTCTCGACCGCGCCCGGACCTTGGCGACGCAGTCCGCTTCCAACGCCTTCACCGGCGACCGCAGCGTGCTGAACAGCGAGTTCCAGAGCGTGTTGAGCGAAATCGACCGCCAGGCGCAGGCTATCGGCCTGAACCAGGGCGGCACGTTCGCCAAGAGCCTGAGCGTGTTCATCGGCGGCGGCAAGGCCTCCAACGGCGTCAGCGCGACGGTGAACGGCAGTGCGACTCTCGACCTGAGCAGCTCGACGGTCGACTCGCAGAGCCTGGGCCTCAAGGGCGTGCAGGCGGCGGGCACCGCCGGCACCGATATCGGGACCGGTTCCACCACCAGCGTGCAAAACATCCTGGCCGATGCCACCAACCTGGCCTCCATCTCCAACAACACCACGACGTTCTACTTCCAGGGTCCGGGCTTCTCGGATACCTACGGCAGCAACGTCGTTGCGGTGTCTGTCAACCTCACGGGCGTGACGGATACCTCCACGCTGGTGACCGCGGTCAACCAGGCCATCGAGAACGCCGGCAATGGCGCCAGCCAGCAGGCCACCGCGTTCAAGAACGCCAACATCAAGGCCGCCGTGAACACGGACGCCACCGGCAAGCAGCAGCTCACCTTCAACTCCGCTTCGACGGCGTTCCAGGCGCAGGGCGGCGACCAGGTGGCCACGGCCCTTCTGGGGAACTTCTCCAGCGGCGCCACCGGCAACGTCGCTTATGTGGGCGCCACGGCCGCCGGCAATTTTACTGCTCCGGCCGGGAACCTGACAGCCATCAAACTGCGCATCCTGGGCGCAGGCCTGAATGGCTTGGCTGCCAATGACCTGTCGATCAACGTCACCACCACGGACACCAAGACCACCGCGGCGGCCGCCATCAACACGGCCATCGCCGCCAACGCCACGGTTGCCGCCACCGGCATCCAGGCCGTGGTCAACGGCAATCAGATCGAGCTGGTCGGCCGCGCCGGGCAGTCGTTTGAAGTGCAGACCGCCGGCGACATCAACAACGCGCTCGGCTTCGGCAGCTACGTCAGCGCGGCGGGCATCGACACCATCGCCACCGGTTTCGACTACGCGACCATCACCGCCGCCGGCGCCTCCACGGCGAACACCCAGGGGATCCAGGTCTCCATCAACGGGGGAGCCACTATCGACCTCGGTGTTCTGGCGGGCAGCGCGACGGAGGCTACGGCCATCGACACGTTGAATGCCGCCTTCCAGGGCAACGCCGCTCTGCGCGACGCCGGCCTGGTGGCCACCGACAACGGCGGCAAGATCCAGATCGCCAGCGCGGGCGCCGGCTTCCGCCTGAACTTCTACGGCGGCACCGGCGACGCGTTCGGCTTCGCTGCTTCCGCGGCCGGTTCCGGCAGCTCCACCGCCGGAGCCACTACCGCCTATGCGGCCAAGAACTCGGTCAACTCCAGCGGCGCCTACCAGAGCGTGAACGCCGGCGACACCGACGTTTACAAGTTCACCGGCCTCCGTAACACCGGCGATGCGCAGACCGTCACCGTGACGGCTGTCGACGCGAATGGGGCCGAGCACACCCTGAACGTGGCCCTCACCACGGCCAATGCCAACAACCTGGATCAGGCGGTGAACACCATCAACAGCGCCATCGCCCAGTCCAACGACACCACCCTGCGCAAGCTGGCCGTGGTGAAGGAAGTCAACAGCGGCAACACCGCGGAAGGCATCCGTTTCCTCAGCGCCGGCGGCGCGTTCAAGGTCAGCTTGGGCGCTTCTCAGGGAAGCTCCGTCTCGGGCGTCGACGTCGGTCTGACCGACGGCGGCACCGGCACGGACGGCGGCGCGGTTCTGAGCGCTGCTCTGAACGGCACCGGCTCCACCTCCGACATCAGCAACGTCGATACGGCCCAGGCTGCCGTCGCGGCGCTGGCTGAATCGGTCGCCACGCTCGGCCGCGCACAAGCGGTCGTCGGCCGCGGCCAGAACCAGTTCAACTTCGCCATCAACCTCGCGCAGTCCCAGGTCACCAACCTGGCTGCCGCCGAGAGCCGCATCCGCGACGCCGATCTGGCGCAGGAATCGGCCAACCTGACCAAGTCGCAGATCTTGCTGCAGGCCGGTATCGCCGCCCTGTCGCAGGCCAACTCGGCGCCCCAGCAAGTGCTGGCTCTGCTGAGAGGGTAACTTTCTCCTGATCCTCCTGATTCGGGAGCTGTGGGCCCTGCCGGTTCTCCGGCGGGGCCTTTTTTTTGGGCTAACACCGCACATACCTCGCCGATAAGAAGCACTAGAGTGCATCCGGGAAAGGAGTCCCGGGTTCGAATTTCATAAGGGAGAGGAACTCCGTGGCTTTCACGATTAACACCAATATCGCGTCCTTGCAGGCACAGAACTACCTGCGCGTGACGCAAGACTTCCAGTCGAAGACGATCAACCGCGTGACTTCGGGTCTGCGCATTGTGACCTCGGGCGACGATGCTGCCGGATTGGCGATTGCCAACAGCTATCGTTCCGACGGTGCCGTGCTGACGCAGGGGATCCGGAACGCGAACGACGGCCTGAGCCAGTTGCAGACGGCCGACGGCGGCATCAACAACATTTCTCAGCTTCTCGACCGCGCCCGGACCTTGGCGACGCAGTCCGCTTCCAACGCCTTCACCGGCGACCGCAGCGTGCTGAACAGCGAGTTCCAGAGCGTGTTGAGCGAAATCGACCGCCAGGCGCAGGCTATCGGCCTGAACCAGGGCGGCACGTTCGCCAAGAGCCTGAGCGTGTTCATCGGCGGCGGCAAGGCCTCCAACGGCGTCAGCGCGACGGTGAACGGCAGTGCGACTCTCGACCTGAGCAGCTCGACGGTCGACTCGCAGAGCCTGGGCCTCAAGGGCGTGCAGGCGGCGGGCACCGCCGGCACCGATATCGGGACCGGTTCCACCACCAGCGTGCAGAACATCCTGGCCGATGCCACCAACGCAACGTCCATCACCGACAACACCACTACGTTCTACTTCACCGGACCCGGCTTCTCGGATACCTACGGCAGCGACGTCGTTGCGGTGTCTGTCAACCTCACGGGCGTGACGGATACCTCCACGCTGGTGACCGCGGTCAACCAGGCCATCGAGAACGCCGGCAATGGCGCCAGCCAGCAGGCCACCGCGTTCAAGAACGCCAACATCAAGGCCGCCGTGAACACGGACGCCACTGGCAAGCAGCAGCTCACCTTCAACTCCGCTTCGACGGCGTTCCAGGCGCAGGGCGGCGACCAGGTGGCCACGGCCCTTCTGGGGAACTTCTCCAGCGGCGCCACCGGCAACGTCGCTTATGTGGGCGCAACTGCGGCCGCCAATTTTCAAGCCGCGCCCGTTGGGGACCTGCACAACATCAAGATCCGTCTCCTCGGAAACGGGTTGAACGGCAACGCCTCCAACGATCTCGCCGTGGACATTACCACGACCGAAACCATCGACTCCGCGGTGACCAAGATCAACGCTGCGATCACGGCGAAGGCGACCGTGGCCGCTACGGGCGTTCAGGCGTACGCCAGCGGAGGCAAGGTCCAATTTCGCGGCCGCCCGGGCGAGTCCTTTGAAGTGCTGACCGCAGGAGACCAAGACAATACCCTGGGCTTTGGCAGTTGGCTGAGCGCGGCAGGCAACTCTGCCAACGCAACCACCTTCGACTACAATACGCTCACCGCCCCCATTGCATCCAACAACAAGACACAGGGCGTGCAGGTGTCGATCAACGGCGGCGCCACCATCGATCTCGGCGTCCTGAGTGCTGCGGGCGACTCCAGCGACATCGGTCTGCTGAATACCGCCTTCCAGAGCAGCGCCGTTCTACGCGACGCCGGCCTGGTGGCCACCGACAACGGCGGCACCATCCAGATCTCCAGCGCCGGCGCCAACTTCCGCCTGAATCTCTACGGTGGTTCGGGCGACGCCTTCGGTTTCGCCATCTCCCCTGCGGGCGCTGTCGACTCGGTTGCTTCCACCGGTAGCGCCTACGCCGCCAAGACCTCGGTCAACTCGGCCGGTGCCTATGAAAGCGAGAACGCCGCCGACACAGACGTCTACAAGTTCACCGGCCTGCGCAACACCGGCGACCAGCAGACCGTCACTCTGACGGCGGTCGACGCCAACGGCGCCGAGCACACCTTGAACGTGGCTCTCACCACGGCCAACGCCAACAACCTGGATCAGGCGGTGAATACCATCAACAGCGCCATCGCCCAGTCCAACGACACCACGCTCCGCAAGCTGGCCGCGGTGAAGGAAGTCGATAGCGGCAACACCTTCGAGGGCGTTCGCTTCCTCAGCGCCGGTGGCGCGTTCAAGGTCAGCCTGGGCGCTTCGCAGACCGCTGCCTCGGGTGACAACGTCGGCCTCACCGACGGCAACACCGGCACCAACGGCGGCGCGGTGCTCACCGCTGCCCTGAACGGCGACGGCTCCACCTCCGACATCAACAACGTCGACACGGCGCAGGCTGCCGTGGCGGCGCTGAGCGATTCGGTCGCTACCCTCGGCCGCGCACAAGCGGTCGTCGGCCGTGGTCAGAACCAGTTCAACTTCGCCATCAACCTCGCGCAGTCCCAGGTCACCAACCTGGCCGCTGCCGAGAGCCGCATCCGCGACGCCGACCTGGCGCAGGAGTCGGCCAACCTGACGAAGTCGCAGATCCTGCTGCAGGCCGGTATCGCCGCCCTGTCGCAGGCCAACTCGGCGCCCCAGCAAGTGCTGGCTCTGCTGAGAGGATAAAATCGCAGGATTTTCCTGATCATAGAGCGATTGGCCCTGCCGGGTTTTTCCGGTGGGGTCTCGCTCGTTTTTTTGCACAGGGGAACTCATACGCTCCGCCAAGGCTCCGATAGATGAGATAGAAGGCAACCAGGAATGGAATCCTGGAAGACGTTCTTAAGGAGAAGAAACCCGTGGCCTTTACGATCAATACAAATATCGCGTCCCTCCAGGCCCAGAACTACCTGCGTGTGACGCAAGATTTTCAGTCCAAAACCATCAACCGCGTGACCTCGGGTCTGCGCATTGTGACCTCGGGCGACGATGCTGCCGGATTGGCGATTGCCAACAGTTATCGTTCCGACGGTGCCGTGCTGACCCAGGGTATCCGCAACGCCAACGACGGCCTCAGCCAGTTGCAGACGGCCGACGGCGGCATCAATAACATCTCGCAACTTCTGGACCGCGCCCGGACGCTGGCGACGCAGTCCGCCTCCAACGCGTTTACCGGCGACCGCAGCGTGCTGAACTCCGAGTTCCAGAGTGTGCTGGCCGAAATCGACCGCCAGGCGCAGGCCATCGGCCTGAACCAGGGTGGCACGTTCGCCAAGAGCCTGAGCGTTTTCATCGGCGGCGGCAAGGATTCGAACGGCATCAGTTCCACGGTCAACGGCAGCGTGTCGCTCGACCTGAGCAACTCGACCGTCGACGCACAGAGCATGGGTCTCAAGGGCGTGCAGGCGGCCGGCAACACCAGCACCGACATCGGCACCGGTTCCACCACCAGTGTGCAGAACATCCTGGCCGACGCCACCAACCTGGCCTCCATCGCGAACAACGCCACGACGTTCTACTTCACCGGTCCGGGCTTCTCGGACACCTACGGCAGCAACGTGATCGCGGTGGACGTGAACCTTACCGGCGTCACCGACACCTCCACGCTGGTGACGGCCGTCAACCAAGCCATCGAGAATGCCGGGAACGGCGCCAGCCAGCAGGCTACGGCCTTCCGCAATGCCAACCTCAAAGCGGCCGTCAACACGGACGTGAACGGCAAGCAGCAGCTCACCTTCAACTCCGCTTCGACCGCGTTCCAGGTGCAGGGTGGCGATCAGGTGGCCACGGCTCTGCTGGGCAACTTCTCCAGCGGCGCCACCGGTAATGTCGCCTACGTGGGCGCCACGGCTGCCGGCAACTTCACCGCCCCCGGCGCCGACCTCACCGCCGTGAAGCTGCGGATCCTCGGCGCCGGCCTGAACGGCGCGGCGGCCAACGACCTGTCGATCAACGTGACCACCACGGACACCATCGGCGACGCCGTCAATACCATCAACAACGCCATCGCCGCCAACCAGACGGTGGCCGCCACCGGCATCCAGGCCGTGGCCAACGCCGGCAAGATCGAGCTGGTCGGCCGCGCCGGAGAATCCTTCGAAGTGCAGACCGCCGGCGACATCAACAACGCGCTGGGCTTCGGTAGCTTCGTCAGCGCCGCCGGTGTGGCGACCCTCGCCACCGCGTTCGACTACTCCACCATCACCGCCGCCGGCGCTTCCGCAGCCCAGACGCAGGGCGTCGAGGTGTCCGTCAACGGCGCAGGCACCATCGACCTCGGCGTTCTGGCCGGCAGCGCGACCCTGGCCACCGCCATCGACACGTTGAACGCCGCCTTCCAGGGCAACGCGGTCCTGCGCGACGCCGGACTGGTGGCCACCAACAACGGCGGCGCCATCCAGATCGCCAGCGCGGGCGCCGACTTCCGCCTGAACTTCTACGGCGGCACGGGCAACGCCTTTGGCTTCGGCGCCTCGCCCGCCGGTTCGGCCAGTTCCACGGCCGGCGCCACCAGCGCCTACGCCGCCAAGGACACGGTCAACTCGGCTGGCGCCTATCAGAGCGTGAACGCCGGGGACTCCGACGTCTTCAAGTTCACCGGCCTCCGCAACACCGGTGACCAGCAGACCGTGACGCTGACCGCGGCCGATGCCAACGGCGCCGAGCACACGCTCAATATCGCCCTGACCACGGCGAACGCCAATAATCTGGATCAGGCGGTGGACTCCATCAACACGGCCATCCTGCAGTCCAACGACGCCACCATCCGCAAGCTGGCGGCCGTCAAGGAAGTCAACAGCGGCAACACCTTCGAAGGGGTCCGCTTCCTCAGCGCCGGCGGCGCGTTCAAGGTGAGCCTGGGCTCTTCGCAGACCGCCGCCACGGGTGGCAACGTGGGTCTGACCGACGGCGGCACCGGCACCGACGGCGGCGCTGTTCTGAGCGCGGCGCTCAACGGCAGCGGCTCCACCGCCGACATCAGCAACTCCGACACGGCGCAGGCTGCTGTGGCGGCGCTGGCGGATGCCGTCGCCACCCTCGGCCGCGCACAAGCCGTGGTCGGCCGCGGTCAGAACCAATTCAACTTCGCCATCAACCTGGCGCAGTCCCAGGTGACCAACCTGGCTGCTGCCGAGAGCCGCATCCGCGACGCCGACCTGGCGCAGGAATCGGCCAACCTGACCAAGTCGCAGATCCTGCTACAGGCCGGCATCGCGGCGCTGGCGCAGGCCAACTCGGCGCCCCAGCAAGTGCTGGCGCTGCTCAAGGGTTAACGCAACGAATCGCGAAGGGCAACTTCTCCTGTTTCCACGCGCGCGTGGATGAATGGCCTCGCCGGGTTCTTCCGGCGGGGCCCTTTTCCGCTCGGGCTTCACCGGGCACAATAGTATCGTGGACCTCGCCGAAGCCCGCACCCGCCTCACTGAACTGATCCTCACCCGCACGCTGCCGCCCCAGGAAGTCGAGCAGCGCGGGCGCGCCATTCACCGCACGGTCCTCGAAACGTCTCCCTACCTGCGCATCCCGGACTTTCGCCAAATCCACCCCACCGACCTCGACCTGCTGTTCCGCGCCTACGAGCAGCGCTTCTTTGAGGGACTATGCGACGCTACGCTAGCCGGCCGTGCCCTGGCGTTCCGTCTGGCGCCCCGGCTCACGCGGGCCGGCGGCCGGACCGCGCGCTTCCGTTCGCGCGCCGGTGAAGAGAGCTTTGAGATTGCGGTGGCCACCACCATCCTGTTCGACAGCTTCGGCCAGCCCGGCCGCGAAGTGACCGCCTGCGGCCTCCCGTGCGCCGATCGCCTGGAAGCCCTGCAACGCGTCATGGAACATGAGCTGGTACACCTGGCCGAGATGCTCTGCTGGGGCGTGAGCAATTGCGCGGCGCCGCGCTTCCAGGGCATCACCGCGCGCCTGTTCGGCCACCGCGCGCACACCCACAACCTGATCACGCGGCGCGAGCGGGCCGCCGGCGCCGGCATCGTCCGTGGCACCCGTGTGGCGTTCACCTTTGAAGGACAGAGATTCGTGGGCCGCGTGAACCGGATCACGCAGCGCGCCACGGTGTTGGTGGAGGACCCGGACGGCACGCCGTATTCTGACGGAGGCCGCTACCGGAAATATTATGTGCCGCTGGCGGCGCTGGAGGTGGTCCGCGCCGCGCGAGCTTGATGCGGTTTCTCTGCATCGGCGGGAAAACTGAGGCGGGGCGGACGGGGAGGGATTTCGTCGCCTCCGGCGGCATGACACTGCGATGGCGACAAGAGCCGGTATGAGTCCCGGCGCGGCAAGCAGGAGTGCTTGCGCCCGTTCAGCCGCGGTAGTCGATGTGCGGAGCCCGCGGCATCTGCGCGGCGAATGCTTCTTCGAACTGCTTCAGCCGCGCCGAATCGACGCCCAACCCCCGCATCAGCGACTGCAACTGCGCCACCGTCTGTTCGCCGTCTTCGACGATCGCCCGCGTGGGCAGCGCGCCCGCCGCGATGGCCTCCGCCCGGGCCTCCAGTGCGCGCGCCAGGGCTTCCAGGTCGCCTGCTTTGGCGGCCGACAAGGCTTGGCGGCTGGCTTCGCCTAGAGTCACTCGGCCTTCTTTCCGAACATCACGTAGCTCAGGCTGGCCAGGCTGGCGGTCAACTGCGTCTGCTGCGATTCGAGCGTCGCCAGCAGCGTGTCCGCCTGCTGCAGCTTCTTCTGCAGCCCCAGTTGCATCACGTTGATACGATCGGTAATCTTGCTGATCTGATCCTGTAGCTGCACATCGGTGGCGTCCAGCCCGTCCTGCTCCAGCTTAATCAGCCCGCTGATCGGATCACTGAACTGCGTCAGGTTGCTCGAAAAAGCGCCGAACCCGGTGCTGGCGGTGCCCAGATAGTCGAACGCCGCGTTGACCTGCGAATCGGAGAGTCCGTTGAACGTAGTCGAATTGAAAGACGCCACGCCCGAGTTGCTGAATTCCACGCCCAGATCCGCCAGGCTGGAGATGGCGTTGCCGTCCAGACGGTACCCGGCGATCTGGCGCAACTGCCCCTGGAGCTGGTTCACCAGCAGGTCGCCGCTCAGCAGGCCGGCCGACGGGCCCACCTGCGCATTCACCGCGTCCCGCAGCGTGTTGTACTTGGAAACGAAATCCTGCAGCGCCGATGACAGGCTCGACTTGCTGGTGGCCAGTTGCAGCGTCACCGGGGAGGCAGTGGCCTCCTGGATGGTGAGCGTCAGCCCCGGAATCACGCTGTTCACCAGGTTGGTCGACTGCGACACCGGAATCCCGTTCAGCGAGAACACCGCGTTGGTCCCCTGATTCGTGTTGGTCAGCAAGTTGGTGTTGACGCCCGTCGGATCGTCGTACAGCGCCAGCGTGGTGGCGCCGGTGTTGTTGGCCGAAATCGACAGGTAGTTGCCGTCGGCCGTCGTCAGGATCGAAGCCGTGACGCCCGCCCCCAGCGTGTTGATCTTGTCCCGCAGCCCCACCAGCGTGTTGTTGGTCAAACTGAAGTCGTATTCATTCGCGCCGACCACCAGCTTCAGGTCGCCGGTCGAGGACACCGGCGTCGCGGCCGAGTCCGCGTAGCCCGTCTGCGTACGTTCGGAAGCCGCCGCGGCGGTGGACGTGATGCTGTCAATGACGTAGGTGGCGGCCGTGGTCGCTCCGGTGTTGCTCACCGTGACCGCCGCCGTGTTCGAACTGGTGGCCGTAAGCGCCTTGTTTTCCGACGTGGACCCGAGCGCCTGCAAACTGCTGGCCAGGCTCGACACATTTGCCGAGAGGCTGCTGAGCAGCGTCTTTTTTTGCAGCACATCGCTATCGCGATTCTGCAACTGCTGGATCGGCAACTGCGCGATCTGCACCGCTCGGCTCAGGATGGTCTGGAAATCCTGGGAATAGGTGCTAACCCCGACGAAGTTAAGTGGTGAGATTCCCATCCGGCGATATTTTCTCCCTCCACCGGCATATCGACCGGTGGAGGGAAAGCAAGAGGCCGGATTTTGCTGGAGGGCTTACTCGAGCGACGCGTCGCCGTCGATGTGCTTCACGTCCTGGTTATTTTCCTGGCAGATGTATTCCATGAGTTCCTCGCCCGGCCGTAGCGTGGCTTGGAAGTGCACGGTGAAGGGCTTGGAATACGCGCCCGGATCGGTGATGGTGGTGTCGACGCTCAGGTTGCCGTAGTCGGTGCGCGTGTAGCGCTCGACGGTGGTCATCTGCTCGGTGTGCGGCGTGCCCTTGAAGTCAAACCAGAACTTGTCGTTGTAGCCCTTGGTGTTGACGATCAGCGTGTTCCCCTCGATATGCCCGATCGAGTAGCCGTACCAGGTGGGGTCCAGCTCGTCATCGGGCGGGAAATCCCGGCCGTCGATGAAGATCTGCCGGTAGCTGTGAATGTTGCCTTCAAACAGGAAGAAGATGTGCGTGTCGGTCTGCACGATGCGCCACGGATACGGAGCGATGCGTGGGATGCCCGTCGGCAGGCAGTTCGCCTCGGGATCGTCCTGCGCCTTGCGCGAATCCATCAACGCCTTGGCCTCCGGCAGCAGCGGCAACGTTTCGCCCGGCGGCAACCCTTGCGTGATGTCGCCAACCGGACCTCCGCCGTTCCAGATGCCCGAGAAATCGACGGTCTTGCCGTCCGGCTTCATCGGGATGGGACCCGCGGGGCCACCCTTTCCCTTACCTTTGCCCTTCCCTTTGGCTGCCTTGCCCTGGGGCGCCTTGCCCTTGGCCGGAGCCTGCGAATCCGCCGGCGTCTGGATCAGCAGCAGCGCCGCCATCAGAGCGGCCGCGGGCGCCGCGAAACTCAAAACTCGTTTGATCATGACCCGCCTGCTACTTTCCGTCCCCGCCCGAGGACCCGGCGAAGACCCGCTTTCCGTCAGCCAGCGTGACCGCGCGCGCGTTAGCCATGTTCGCTCCGTCCTTGGCCTGCGACCCTTCCACGGTCACCTGGTCGCCCTCTTTGAGCGAACTCCGCTTCCAGCCCATGCGGCGCAGCACGTTGGGGCTGGCGAGCTCCAGGTTCCAGTGCGTCACCGCTCCGTTGTCGCCTTTGACGTCGACATAGAAGCGGGCGTGGGGATTGGTCCACTCGACCTTGGTCACCGTGCCTTTCAGGGTCACGGGCTTATTCGCATCATATTCCGCTGCGAAGGAATGGTGCGCGAGAACAGGGACCAGCGGCACCAACAGGGCCACCGCCGCAGCCAGCGTCAACTTCAGCTTCATCGGGAACCTCCAGGTTTGCATGCAAGCACGGGGCAAAACCCCCCTGGAGACAGAGTCTAACAGAAACTTTTCTCAAGTGCCGCGCGGGTCAAGGCAGCGCGCTGGGGATGTCCGTCAGGCCGAAGTCGGCGCCCTTGTAGAGCAGCGGTTCTCCGGCGACTTTCGCGAGGGCGTAGCTGAAGCAGTCGCCGAAATTCAGGCCGGCCGGGTGGCGGCCTTTGCCGAACCTTCCGAACACCTCGCGCGCGGCCTGGAGCTGGACCAGATCCACTGGGCGGACCGTGAGAGACAAACTGTCGAGGAGATGGTCAACCTCCCCGGCGCTGCCGCGGGATCGCCGTTCGGCGGCAATGTGCGCTTCCAGAACACTGGCGGCTGAAATGATCCGGACCGGCGCCGACAGAATCGCGTCGACAAACGCGCCGGCCTCATGCTCTGACAACAGGATAGCCATCAGCGCGGAGGTTTCCACCACGATCAGTGCGGCAGGCCGTCCTCTTCGTAGCCCAGAAGCTCGTCGACGGGCCGCCGGTCCTGCACCGGATACCGCCTCACGCGCTCTTGGATTTCGCGAATGGACTCCAGTCGGCGCCCGCGTTCCTCCGCTCCCATCGGACTGCGCCGCTCCAGTCGCTCGCGCAACGCCGTGACCACGGCCTCCTCCAATGGCTCACCGGTCGCCGCGGCCAGCTCGCGAGCCAGGCGGTCGGCCTCGGGATGTTCCACAGTCAGCGCCACACTCTTAGTATAAGTGGGTAGTATAAGTGGGGTCACCGCGCTATCATGAAGACAGGTGCGCAGGGGCGCCTGACCGCCGAAAGAAGCCTTCACCCTGTCCCCGATCGATCCCGGCAGCACATTTCAGTCTGGGCCACAGGAGCGGAAACGGCCCCTCTAAGGAGACTGTCATGAGCCCCACTCAGGAACTCCGCACCCGCGCGGAAATCCTCCACCATAAGATCCAATCCGGCGACCAGCGCTCGCTCGACCGCCTGCGCGCGCTGCCCGGCTATCGCCGCGCCACCTACGAAACGCTCGAAGCCGCCGCTCCCACCATCCGCCGAACGGACTGCCTTTCCGTCCTCGCCGCCGAACTCGGCTTCGAGAACTGGCCGGAGGCCAAGCGAGCCCTCGACGGAACCGGACCGGTCGACAACTTCGGCACGCTGCTCTGCCACCCGCGCAGCTCGGCGCACCTGAACCTCTGGTTCAAGACCCACTCCGAAGCCACCCAGGCCCGCGCCGAACGCGACGGCTACCTGCTTGCCTACCGCAACCACTACTTTGTCGCCGACCACTACTACATCGCCGACTCCCTGCAACTCGACCCGGCCGACCCTGATTGGGCCGCGATCGGCTACGACTGGGCCCGTCCAGCCGACCCCGCCGCCCGCACCCGCCTCTACGGGAAGCTGGTCGCCCGGCTGCCGCGTTAGGCCTACATTTCTCACCAGGCTTCGGGCGCAGGACGTGGCGCAAGCCCGTGGCTTGCCGCGCCGGGACTCGTCCCGGCGCTTGTCGCCCCTCACAGTGTCGTGCCCGGAGTGCCGGCCCGACCACTCGCCGAGGCATCCCGCCTGTGCTTTGCCCGAGCTCTGCGAGCTTGTGAGAAATCCGGGCCAGGATGCCGTGGGGCAGGCCCGCGGCAGGTGGCGCCCGTCACAGTGCCCTGCCGCGAAGCCGACGAATCCACTCGCCGCGGCACCCCGCCAAGGTACCCCAGCGTATGTAGGCCTAAGGTCTTTCCCCACCCCTGCCGATTACTCCGCAGGAGAGGGAACGCCAGGCGAACCCACTCTGTACTAAGGGGATGTACGGGAGAATTCAGCCAGCCGGCGGACGCGTCGAGGAACGCGCCGCCCGCATCGCCGATCCGGTGGAGCGCCTCCGCTACCTCCGCAGTCAGGCGCCCCCGTCTGCAACAACCCCCACCGCGAAACCCGCGCCCAAACCCCGGCCCACATCAAATCAGCCATCCCGACCACCCTCCTGGACCCACCCAACCTGGCTGACCCCGCGCCGCACCGCGCTCGCCGCCGCCGTCATGCTGGTCACTGCCGCCATCGGCGTTTGGCCCACCGGCTCGCTTCAGGTCGCCGCCACCGAACGCCGCCTCGCGCTCCCCGGAGCCGCAACCGTCCCCGTCGCCGGAGCCTTCCCCACCGACGTCTGGCAGGTGGAATCCTCTGACACCACCGAGGTCTACAGCAACGGCCTGCGCATCGACGTTTCCTTCGCTGTCCACAATCGCCCGCGCGCGGCCTACGGCGTGTACGCGCTCACCGGAGCCACCGAGCCTGTCTCCACCGCGCAGGTCCCCCGCGGCATCGTCTATCACACCACCGAAAGCCACCTCGCGCCGTTCGAAGAGGAGTCCAACCGCCGCCTGAAGCGCCTCGGCCGCAATCTTCTGGACGTCCTCCGCAGCGACCGCTCGTATCACTACATGATCGACCGCTTTGGGCGCGTCTTCCGCGTGGTGGAGGAGTCGGACGCCGCCAACCACGCCGGCAAATCTGTCTGGGCCGATGACCGTGGCATCTACATCTATCTGAATGACAGCTTCCTGGGCGTGGCCTTCGAAGCCCAGACCGGCGAGTCCGAAGCCGTCACCGCCGCGCAGATCACCGCCGCCCGCCAGTTGACCGAGATGCTGCGCTCGCGCTATCGCGAGATTCTCCCCGAGGATTGCGTCACCCACGCCCAGGTCAGCGTCAGCCCCTGGAACATGCTGATCGCCAACCATTCGGATTGGGCCCACGGCTTCCCCTTCGCCGCCCTGGGCCTGCCCGACAACTACTCGATCGCCCCGCCCAGTCTGTACGCCTTCGGTTTCGGCTACGACGACGTCTTCCTCAAGGTGGCCGGCGGCGAGCCCTGGCCCGGCATCCAAACCGCGGAGCAGCAGATCGCGTCGCGCGCGCGCCTCGAAGGGACCACGGAAGCGCGCTACCGGTCGATGCTCCAGCACCGCTACAAAGACATCGCGGCCGTCCTTAAAGCCGAGCAGGAAGAGCGAGACAAGCAAGAGAGGTAACACATGGACTACACAGCACCGTCACAAGCATTGGGACTCGACGTCGGCACCAGCCGCCTAGTGGTCGCCCGCAGCTACGCCGGCGAGGTGCGCTACGAGTCGCAGTTGAACGCCTTCGTCAGCATCCCCTATTCGAAGATCACCGAAGGCGCCCTCAAGCGCGAGCAGGTGCCGCACACCGTCGCGCCCGGCGAAATCATCGTGCAGGGCAACGAAAGCGAGAAATTCGCCGGCCTGCTCAACGCTGAAATCCGCCGCCCCATGACCCGCGGCGTGCTCGACGCCAAGGAACCCTCCAGCCTCAAGGTGATCCGCGAGCTGCTGGTGGCCCTGCTCGGCTATCGCGACGACTTCAAGGAGCGCAAGGTCACCTTCACCGTGCCCGCCGCCCCCCTGGGCCACGAAGAAAGCCTGACGTTTCACGAGAAGACGCTCAAGCAGATGATCAATGACCTGGGCTACGAGGCCGCCAGCATCAACGAAGGTCTGGCCGTGGTCTACGGCGAGTTGGAGGAATCCAACTACACCGGCATCGGCATCAGTTGCGGCGGCGGCCTGTGCAACGTCTGCCTGTCGTACTTGTCCGTGCCGGTGATCAGCTTCAGCGTGCCCAAAGCGGGCGACTTCATCGACCTCAGTGCCGCGCAGGTCACCGGCGACCGCGCCAACCGTATTCGCCTGGCCAAGGAAGACGGCTTCCACTTCAACGGCTATTTTCCGGACAAAATGCACCAGGTGATCAGCGTCTATTACGAGGACGTGATCCAGACCCTCGTGTCATCCCTAAAGGACGCCTTCTCGCGCACCGGCAACCTGCCGAAGTTCAACCGCCCGATCCCGCTGGTCCTGAGCGGCGGCACGGCCATGCCCCCGGGCTTCCGCGACCGCTTCGCAAAAATCCTCGGCGAGCAGGATTTCCCGGTCACCGTCTCCGAAATCCGCGTGGCGCAAAATCCGCTGAATTCCACCGCCAAAGGCGCGCTCGCCTGTGCCTTGAGCGACATCTAATCCGGTGCTATGATCGCGGCCATAGGAGGAGCCATGCGGCACCTATGCCTTCTGTTGGCCTTCCTGGCGATCGCCGCCGCCCAGCGTCCGCGCTCCACCTATACGCCCGAAACCTTCTGGCGCGATGTCGTGAAGGGCCGGCGCACGGGGCCAGACGCCGAAGCCCTGTTCGAGAGATCCTACAAGGACGCCCTCCTGCCCGGCGCAGTCATGCCCGGCCAGGGCATGCGCGGCATTGTAATTTCCGCCACCCCCCCTGCCTCACCCACCGAACTCGTCCTGGCGATGTCCGACGAATCCACGCCGGAAGCGACCTTGCGATTCATCCGGGGCCAGAGCCTGGGTCGGCCCGCACCGCCGGGCACGAAGGTAGAATTCGAAGGCGTCGCGAAGGAGTTCACGCGCTCCCCGTTCATGGTCATCTTCGAAGTGGAAGACGGCGGCGTCCTCGTCAGACAGTAGCGGTGCAACGCACACCGCCCTACCAATAGCGTGATGCGTGCACAGTGCCGCTAGCTGAGCCGCGACCACAGGGAGCGGCCCCCCCCTGTCCGCAATCGCGCCCGCTCAATAGAACAAATACTTCCGCCACTGATCGTCGCTCTTCCCGAGCAATCGCATCAAATGCCGGCTGGTATGCAGGCTGAACGGCTTCGGCGTGCGCACCAGCCGCATGTTGGCTTCTTCCGGCGTCCGGTTCCCCTTGCGGTTATTGCACGGATGGCAGCAGGCAACCAGATTCTCCCAACTCGTCTCCCCCCGCCGCGACCGCGGGAGCACGTGGTCCAGTGTCAGCTCGCCCGAGCTGAACGTGCGCAGGCAGTACTGGCATGTGTAGCGGTCGCGCATCAAAATGTTTTTGCGCGACAGCGCCCGCGTCTGGTGCGGAATGCGCCGGTACTCCAGCAACCGGATCACGCTCGGCACTCGCAGCGCGTGGCGCGAGGAATGGATATGTCCCGAGGAATGCTCCTCGGCCGCCGCCACTCCCTTCAGCACCAGCACCAGTGCGCGCCGGGCCGCGCAGACGTTGATCGGTTCATAGCTGGCGTTGAGCACCAGAACCGGCCGATGCAGACGTTCCTGTTGTACGGCGATCATGCGTTTGCCTCCCGCCCCCTCGAATCCGAACCCTTGGCGTCCCCGGCCGCAACCCGCGGCGCTTCGATGTCGAGCGCCATCCGCCGGTCCGTCCGCGCCAGTGCCGCCAGCGTCACATGAGCGGTTCCCGCGCGCTTCAACGCACGCGCGCAGGCGCTGGCCGTCGCTCCGGTGGTCATCACGTCGTCCACCAGCAGCACGCGCAGCCCGTCCAGCCTCTCGCGGACCCGGAACGCGCCCTCGACGTTCGCCCGCCGCTTGGCGTTGGTCAGCCCCGCCTGCGGAGCCGTCGCTTTCCGCCGCCGCGCCACCGTGCGGACCGGGACCTGCCATTTGCGCGCGATCTCCCGCGCCAGCAGTTCGGCCTGGTTGAACCCGCGCTGCCACCGCTTGCGCCAGTGGAGCGGCATCGGCACAATCGCATCGAACCGCGCCTCGCGCGGCATCGCCCGCAGCAGCAGCCCGGCCAGCGGCTTCGCCAGCGGCTGCACGCCCTCGTACTTGAACACGTGGATCAGCTTGCGCAGCGCGTCTTCGTATGACCCATAGGAGTACACCGCATCGAAGCCCTGCAGCCCAAGCCGGCAGAGCATGCAGCGGCCCGCCTCATCCAGCGGGAAGCGGTTGACGAACGGAGCCCGGCAGGCCACGCAGAAGTATTCGGCGGCCAGCGGCTGCGGCTCGGCCAAACAGGCATCGCACACCGGTATCCGCGAAAAGTTCGTAAGGGGTTCGCCGCACACGCGGCAATCGTCGGGGAACAGCAGGTTCAGAAGGCCGCAGGGGACCTTTGCGGCAGCGCGGGCTGCGCCACTGGTCCAGGCGGTACGGCTCCAACTCGGGAGCAGGCTACTCGAGAAAACTCACCTCCACCCAAACCTCATCTTACAACACGGCCCCACCTGTTGACCGGCCCACGTGGCGCAAGCCCGTGGCTTGCCGCGCCCAGACAATAGGCATGACTCGTCCCGGCGCTTGTGGCCGGTCACGCTGTCATGCCGGGAGCGGCGGCCAAATCGCCGATTGCGCATCTCTGCCTCACGTTTCGCGCCGATGCACTGTAGAGCTTGTGAGAAACGCAGGCTAGCCAACGGCCACTGGCGTCTGGCGTCTGGCGTCCCGCACCCGACCCAACCCGCCCACCCGCTACCATAAAACTATGCGAGTCCTACTGCTCCTGGCCTTCGCCGCCACCGCCGCCTACCCGCAAACCGGTTTCGACATCCTGAGCATCAACCGCGACGTCGACCCCTGCGGCAACTTCTACCAGTACGCTTGCAGCGGCTGGCAGAAAGCCAACCCGCTCCCCGGCGACGCCTCCCGCTGGGGCCGCTTCGACGCCCTCCAGGAACGCAACCGCGTCCTGCTGCAGCAAATGCTCGAAACCGCCTCCGCGCAGCGCGCCAACCGCACCCCCATCGAGCAGAAGATCGGCGACTACTACGCCGCCTGCATGAATGAGGAGGTCACCAATACCCGCAGCATGGATTCGCTCCAGCGCGACCTCAACCGCATCTCGCTGGTGGCCGATAAAAACGAGCTTACCGGCATCTCCGTCTACATGGTCCGCCTCGGCTCCTGGCCCTTTTTCATGTTCTCCTCCGAGCAGGACGCCCGCGACTCCTCGCAGATGATCGCCGACCTTGACCAGGGCGGCCTCTCCCTGCCCGACCGCGACTATTACCTCAAAACCGACGCCGCCAGCGCCGAGCTTCGCGACAAATTCGAACAGCACATGATCAAGGTCTTCCAGATTCTCGGTGAGACGCCCACCAACGCGGAGATCAAAGCCGCCGCCGTGCTGCGCATCGAGACCGCGCTGGCCGAAGGGTCCCTCGACCGCGTCTCCCGCCGCGACCCCGAGAAGGTCTACCACAAGATGACCATCGCCGAGTTGAACGCCATCGCTCCGGGCTTTGACTGGACCCAGTTCTTCGCCGCCGTCGGCGCCCCCAAGATCGGCAGCCTCAACGTCTCCGTCCCCGAGTTCATGACCGCTTTCAGCAAGCTGGTCCAGGCAACGCCCCTCCCCGACCTCAAGGCCTACCTCACCTGGACCCTGGTGAACGATCTCACCCCCATGCTCTCCACCCAGCTCCGCCAGGCACGTTTCGATTTCTTCGAAAAAACCCTGCGCGGCACCAAGGAAATGCGCGCCCGCTGGAAACAGTGCGTCGACATGACCGACGCCCAACTCCCCGACGCCCTCGGCAAGCAGTTCGTCGAGAAAACCCTCGGGGAGGAAGGCGAGCAGCGCACCCACCAGATGGTGACGGAAATCGAAGCCGCCCTCGAACGCGACATCAAGACCCTCGACTGGATGACCGACGAAACCAAAGCCAAGGCCATCGAGAAGCTGCACAAGGTCACCAATAAGGTCGGCAACCAGGCCAAGTGGCTGGACTACGCCAGCGTCCGCATCGCCCGCGACGACGCCTACGGCAACGCCAGCCGCGCCTCGCAATTCGAAACCGCCCGCCAGCTCGCCAAGATCGGCAAGCCCGTGGATCGAACCGAGTGGTACATGAGCCAGCCCACCGTCAACGCCTACTACGACCCGCAGAACAACGACATCAACTTCCCCGCCGGCATCCTCCAGCCGCCGTTCTATGACAACGGCATGGACGACGCGGTGAACTACGGCGCCATCGGCGCGGTGATCGGCCACGAGCTCACCCACGGCTTCGACGATCAGGGCCGCCAGTACGACGGCGACGGCAACCTCCGCGATTGGTGGACCCCGGCGGACGCCAAGGCCTTCGAACAGCGCACGGACTGCCTGGTGGACCAGTACAGCTCCTACAGCCCGGTCGACGATGTGCACCTCAACGGACAACTCACGCTCGGCGAAAACACGGCCGACAACGGCGGCCTGCGCATCGCCTTCATGGCCCTCGAAGACACGCTCAAGGGTAAGGAACCCGAACCCAAGGACGGATTCACCGCCGAGCAGCGTTTCTTCCTCGGCTGGGCGCAGGTCTGGTGCCAGAACATCACGGACGCAAACGAGAAGGTGCGCGTCCAGACCGACCCGCACTCGCCGGGCGAATTCCGCGTGAACGGCGTCGTGTCAAACATGCCCGAATTCCAGCAGGCCTTCGGATGCCGCCCCAACCAGCCCATGGTGCGCAGACCGGCCTGCCGCGTGTGGTAGCCTGACTCCCTGATGCCGGACGGTTCCTCATCGAAGCTCGGCACGATCGCGGCTGTACTCGTCGCCGTGGTCGGACTGGTCTCAGCCCAGATCTACACGATGACGCGCCTGTCGTCGCTGGAATCGGCACTCGCCACCGTGCGCGGCGAGCAGAAGGAAACCCGCGAGGCCATCCAACGCACGCTCGATAAAGAGATCGCCAATCTGCGCCAGCGCGAAGAAGCCGCCGCTCAGGAACGTCAGCAGGCCTTCGACGCCATGCGAGCCGACGTCGACAAGGCCCGCCGCCAGGCTGCCGGAGCCGCCGGCCGCGTCCAGCAGGAAGCGCAGAAGAGCGTCGAATCGCTAGCCGCGCGCCTCGACGCCAACGAGCAAAAGATCCAGGAAAGCCAGACGCGTCTCACCTCAGAGCTAACCGGTGTCCGCCAGGCCAACAACACCACGCAGTCCAAGATCGGAGCTGTCTCCACCGACGTCGAAGCCGTCAAGACCGAAGTCGCCTCCACCCAGTCCCAACTCGATGAAGCCCTCGCCGAGCTCCAGCGCACCCGCGGCGACATGGGCGAGCTCAGCGGCCTGATCGCCACCAACTCCGACCAGATCCAGGCCCTCAAGACTCTCGGCGACCGCGACTACACCGAGTTCACCCTCTTCAAATCGAAGGAGCCGGTGAAGGTGGGCGACATCTCCGTTCTGCTTAAAAAAACCGACGTCAAGAAGAGCCGCTACAGCATCGAGATCTACGTCAACGATCTCCAGATCGAGAAGAAGGACCGCACCATTAACGAGCCGCTGCAGTTCTTCCTCGGCACCGAGAAGCAGCCGCACGAACTCGTGGTGAACCGCGTCACGCAGGACCAGATCGTGGGCTACCTGGCATCGCCCAAGACACCGGCCGCGCGGTGAGTACGCCCCCCACTCCCGGCGAGGGTCAAACTCGCTGACATAGCAAAAACGCTATAACACAAGAGCCACGATGCGCTGGACGGTAGAGACCCTGAACGCGGTTGTGGATGCGGAACTCGATGAGCTGCCGGCCGCCCATGCGCGCCCGCTTCGAGCACATCTCCCGATTGATCGAGGAGTTTGGTCTGGAGCGCATCAGAGAGCCCCACGTGAAGCGTATTCAGGGGCCACTCTGGGAAATGCGCATGAAAGGGAGAGACGGCATTTCCAGGGCGCTCTACGTTACGGCGGTCAGCCGCCGGGTTGTGGTTGTTCGCGTGTTCATTAAGAAGACGCAGAAGACCCCGAAACGCGAGATCACGCTGGCCCTGAACCGGGCAAAGGAGCTACTGCCATGACGAAAGTAAAGGACCTGCACCGGAGATGGATGAAGAGCGGCGATTACCGCAAGGCGCACGAAGAGCTTTCGGCAGAATTCGCGCTCGCTCGCGCCGTAATACAAGCCCGCGTCAGAGCCGGCCTCACCCAAGAGCAACTCGCGCAGCGCATGGACACCACACAATCCGTGATCGCCCGGCTGGAAAGCGGGCGCACGCGGCCCTCTACCCAAACCCTCGAACGGCTCGCCGCCGCGACCGGCACCCGGTTGCGCATAAGCTTCGAGCCAGAAGGCGCTCGCCCCTGAGGGCTACCCACCCCTCGTGCTCCCGCCCTGTACTGACCTCGCGCCCGCAGCCCCGCCCCACCTGGGTCCGCGGTAGGATAGAGAACACACACATGGCGATCAGTAAAGACCTGCTGGACATTCTCGTCTGCCCTCTCTGCAAGGCCGCCGTCGAACTCAAGCAGGACGAGAACGGCTTGAAGTGCGTCGCATGCAAGCGGGTGTATCCGATCCGCGATGACATCCCCGTGATGCTGGTCGACGAGGCACGGATCGAAGAGTAGCGTGGCCCCCGTCGCGGCCCCTATCCTCGATCGGCTGCCGCCCGGCTCCCGCGTGGTCGTCATCCGCCTGCGGTCCCTGGGCGATTGCGTCCTCACCACTCCCGCCTTGGCCCTGCTGAAGGCCCACCGCCCGGACCTCCACATCGCCGTCGTCGTCGAGGACCGCTTTCGCCAAATCTTCGAGGGCAACCCCGACATTGACGAGATCCTGCCCCCCACTCTCCGAGCCGCCCGCGGAGCCCGCCTGGTCCTGAACCTCCACGGCGGCACCCGCAGCATGTGGATGACTGCGGCCTCGCTCGCCCCCCTGCGAGCCGGGTTTTCACACCACTCCGGCGCGGTCATTTATAGTGCGAAGATCCCCACGGCGCAAGAGATCCTGGGCATGCCCCGCCGAGTCCACACAGCCGAGCACCTGGCCTCGGCCGTATTCTGGCTGGGGGTCCCAATGGCCGAAATTCCAAGAGCCAAACTCGTCGCGCCGCCCAACCCGCCGATCTCTCCTAACTTACACAACGGACTGGGCCATAGTGGGGCAGGCCCGTGGCCTGCGGCGGGCTCTCAGCCCGCCCAAACCGTGCAGCAACAAAACGAACCCAACGAGGTGGCGCGGGCCCTTGGCCTGCCGCGCCGGGACTCGTCCCGGCGCGTGTCGCCCCCTTCATTCACTCCACAACAAAACGAACCCAACACCCCCGCCCTTCTCCATCCCTTCGCCTCCGCCCCCTCCAAGGCCTGGCCCCCCGACCGCTTCGTCACCATCGCCCAACACCTCCGCGCTTCCGGTCTCGAACCCACCATCCTGGCCGGACCCGCCGACGACCCGGCCCCCTTCGCCGACTTCCCCGTCCTCCGCAACGCCCCCCTGTCCGCAGTCAAGGCAGCCGCCTCGCAGGCCCAGCTCTTCGTCGGCAACGACAGCGGACCCGCCCACATCGCCGCCGCTTTCGGCGTCCCAGTAGTCGTCCTGTTCGGCCCCAGCGACCCGGTCACCTGGGCCCCCTGGCGCACCGAATCCCAGGTCCTGACCTCCCCCGGCGCGATCACCAACATTACCGTCGACCAGGTCCTGGCCGCCATCGACCACCTGAGGGTGCGAGCATGCCCGAAGGTGGACCAATGAGGGAACTCCGCCGCCTCCTCCACTACTCGCGCCCCTACACGGCCCCGCTGCTGCTATCCGTAATCCTCATGGCGCTGGTCGGCCTCATGCAAGCCCTCACCGCCCTGCTCATCGGACCTATCTTCGACCGCGTCCTCAATCCCGCCTCCGCCGAGGCTCGCGTGATGCTCTACGAGATCCCCGGCTTCGGCTACCAGATCTACCTCGACGACTTCATGCCCGCCCAGATCCACAACGTGTGGACCATGGTTGCCCTGGCCATCCTGGGCGTGTTCCTCGTCAAAGGACTCTGCGACTACGTGGCGAACTACATGGTGAACTACGTGGGCTTCTCCGCGGTCACCGACCTCCGCCAGGACGTCTTCAACCGCGTGGTCTACCAGGACGCCCACTTCTTCGAGGCCAACTCCACCGCGCGCGTGATGTCGTCCATCATGAACGACCTCGAAAAGATCCAGGTGGCCACCTCGCATATCCTGGCCGACCTCCTGCGCCAAAGTTTCACCGCGCTCGCCCTGCTGGCGGTCGTGCTCCAAACCGACTGGCGGCTCGCCCTCGGCAGTCTCACCGTGCTCCCCTTCGTCCTGGTGCCCACCGCCCGCCTCGGACGCCGCCTCCGCGGCAGCACTCGCAGCGCGCAGGACGATGCCGCCGAACTCAATCAAGACCCTCCAGGAGACGCTCAGCGGTCACCAGGTGGTGAAGAGCTTCGGAGCCGAAGAGATCGAGTCCAACCGCTTCCGCATCCAGGCCGCGAAAACTGAAGCGCAGCAATCTCCGCTACGTCGCACAGCAGGCCATCGCCTCACCGCTCATCGAATTCTTCGGCGCCGTCACCATCGTCGGCCTGCTGACCTACGCCCGCGGGCAGATTCTGGCGGGCGCGATGACCACCGGCGAATTCACCACCTTCGTCATCGCCCTGCTGGTGCTCTACGAACCGGTCAAGCGCCTCACCGGCATCCACAACATCTTCCAGCAGGCGCTCGGCGCCTCGCAGAAGGTCTTCGAGTACCTCGATCGCGACCAACAGATCAAGGAAGCCCCGCACGCCGCCAAGCTCACCCGCTTCCACCAGTCGATCGTCTTCGACCACGTCCGCTTCCGCTACCCGTCGGCCCCCGAAGGCTTCGCCCTCGACGATGTGACCCTGGAAGTGAAGGCCGGCGAGGTGGTCGCGCTGGTGGGATCCAGCGGCGGGGGGAAGACCACGCTCGCCAACCTGGTGCCGCGCTTCTACGACGTCACCGCCGGGGCCATCCGCGTCGACGGCCACGACATCCGCGAGCTGAGCCTCAAGTCCCTGCGCGACCAGATCAGCATCGTTGCCCAGGACACCTTTCTGTTCAACGATTCGGTCACCGCCAACATCGGCTACGGCCGGCTGGGCGCGACCCCCGAAGAGATCCGCGCCGCCGCCCGCAACGCCCTGGCCGAGGAGTTCATTGAGCGGATGCCGCAAGGCTACGAGACCGTCATCGGCGAGCGCGGCACCAAGCTCAGCGGCGGACAGCGCCAGCGCCTGGCCATCGCCCGCGCGCTGCTCAAGAACGCGCCCATTCTGATCCTGGACGAAGCCACCTCGCACCTTGACACGGAATCCGAAGTGCTGGTGCAGCGCGCGCTGCAAACGCTGATGGAGCACCGCACGGTGATCGTGATCGCGCATCGGCTGTCGACGGTGCGCCGCGCCGACAAGATCGTGGTGCTGGACCGCGGCCGCATCGCCGAGACGGGCCGCCACGAGGAACTGCTCGCAGGCGGCGGCATCTACCGGCGCCTCTACGAGCTCCAATTCCTGGAGGCGGACTCGGTGCCGGAGAGATGAGTATCCTAGAGAGCATGTCTCCGCTGCGCAGTATGACCGGATTCGCGCGCGTCCGCCATCCGCTGGGCGATGGCGAAGTGGTGGTGAGCATCAAGACCGTCAATCACCGCGGCCTGGACATCCACATCCACGCTTCCAGCGCGGCCGACCCCTTCGAGAACGCCATCCGCGGAGCCATCAAAGGCAAGCTCGCCCGCGGTCACGTGGATGTCCGGATCGGACTACCGGAGGCCGCGCGCGGCAAAGGCGCCATCTGTCTCGACCGCACCATGCTCGCCGCTTATTTGAACGCCTTCGACCAGGCCGCCGAAGAGCACGGCCTCACCAGCGTGCCCGACCTCAACACCGCCATGGCCATCCCCGGCATGTTCGGCGAAGCCACCACCTCAGACCCGCCGCCCGAAACCGAAGCCGTCGTCCTCGAAGCGCTCTCCGCCGCGCTCCTCGAGTTGAACGCCTTCCGCGCGCGCGAAGGCTCCGAGATCGCCGCCGAGATGCGAGGGCACAACCGCCTGGTGGCCGAAGCCGCCGAAGTCATCGAAGGCATCCGCGCCGGCGCCGGACCCGCCTTCCAGGCGCGCCTGGCCGAGCGACTCGCGGACCTGCTTAAAACCGTCCAGATCGAACCCCAGCGCCTCGCTCAGGAAGCCGCCATCCTGGCCGACCGCAGCGACGTCGGCGAAGAGGTGGCCCGCCTCAAGATCCACTCCGCCCAACTCGCCGCTCTGCTCGACGGCGGCGGCGAAGTGGGCAAGAAGATCGACTTCCTGCTCCAGGAGATGAATCGCGAAACCAACACCATCCTGTCCAAGACCAGCGGCATCGGCGAGATCGGCCTCAAAATCAGCGACCTTGCCCTGGGCGCCAAGGCCGCCATCGAGAAAATCCGCGAGCAGTCCCTGAACCTCGAATAATGCGCGGCCTCACCAACGTCTTCATCATTTCGGCGCCGTCCGGCTCCGGCAAGTCGACCCTGGTCGGCAACCTGATGCGCCGGGTGCCCGGCCTGCGCTTCTCGGTCTCCTACACCACCCGCGCCCCCCGCGGCCAGGAGCGCGACGGCCAGGAATACCACTTCATCTCGCGGCACGAATTTGAGCAGCGCCTGGAGAAAGACGAGTTCCTGGAATGGGCCGAGGTTTTCGGCAACTACTACGGCACGCACGCGAGCCAGCTGGAACGGGCCGAAACCGCGGGCGAGGACCTGGTGCTCGACATCGACATAAAGGGTGCGAGACAATTAAAGGAGAAGATTCCGGGCGCGGTATCGATCTTCATCCTGCCGCCGAGCCGGGAGGTTTTGGAACAGAGGCTGCGGAAGCGATCCCAGGATTCGGATCCGGTGATTGAGCGAAGACTGCGCGAGGCGGCCGAAGAGATCCGGAATTATCAACAGTATGATTACGTGCTGGTGAATCGCGAGGTGGAGGCCTCGGCGGACCGTCTGGTTTCCATCGTGACTTCCTCCCGCAGCCGGCGCGAACGGATGGAGAAGGAAATCCGTCCGATCCTGGAAACATTCGAACGCGGAGACGTTTAACACATGGCCGACATCAACATCAGACACACCGGGCAGAGCATCATTCCGGGCGATCCGGAATTCAGCGCGTACCGCTTCATCATCGTGGCCGCCAAGCGGGCGCGCCAGTTGCAGAACGGCGCGCGCAGCTTCCTGCCCACCACGTCAAAGAAGCCCACCGTGATGGCGATGGAAGAGGTGCGGCGCGGGCTGGTCCAGTACGACGATCCGGCCCTGCACCCGCTGCTGGAAGCGCAGGAAGCGGCCGCGGAAGAGTAGGGCCGTGGCGGAACCGAATCGGGTCGTCCTGGGCGTCGGCGGGGGCATCGCGGCCTACAAGTCCGCGGAGTTGGCGCGCGCGCTGATGGAGCGCGGATTCTCGGTGGAAGTGGTGCTGACGGCCGCCGCCGAAGAGTTTATCCGGCCGCTGACCTTTGCCGCTCTGACCGGCCGCAAGGTGATCACGCGACTGTTCGGCGAGGGCGGTCCGGACGAAACCCTGTCGAGCGCCGTGGAACACATCCGCGTGGCGCAGGACAATCGCGTCATGGTGGTGGCCCCGGCCACTGCCGATCTGCTGGCCAAGTTCGCGCACGGCCTGGCCGACGACTTCCTTTCGACCACTTACCTGGCGTTCACCGGTCCCGTGGTGCTGGCGCCCGCGATGAACTCCAACATGTGGAATCATCCGGCCACGCAAGCCAACGTCGCCCAACTGCGGGCGCGCGGGCACGTGATCGTCGAGCCGGGCGAAGGGATCCTGGCTTGCGGCATGGTCGGCCCGGGTCGCCTGGCTGAGCCCGAGACGATCGCCGCCGTGGTGGCCAGTGTCGCTGCGGGCGAGGTCTCGGCTAGGCCAACAATCTCGGCTGCGCAGGCAATCTCGGCTGCGCAGGCACAAGAAGCGCCGCGGCAACCGCTCAAGCAGGACCTTACCGGTGAGACCGTGCTGATCACCGCCGGACCCACGCAGGAGCCTCTGGACGCCGTCCGCTATCTGACCAACCGGTCCAGCGGCAAGATGGGTTACGCCTTGGCGGCCGCCGCCAAAGAGCGCGGCGCGCGCGTGATCCTGGTGTCAGGTCCGGTGACGCTGCCCGAGCCCGAAGGCGTCGAGCTGGTCCGCGTGCGCACGGCGCTCGATATGCGCAAGGCGGTCATGGATCGCCTGGAAGAATCCACCATCATCATCAAGTCGGCTGCGGTAGCGGACTATCATCGCGCCGATGCGCCCAAGCAAAAGATCAAGAAGACCGCCACGCGCCTATCGCTCGAACTCGACCCGACGCCCGATATCCTGGCCGAATGCGGGCGCAAGAAGGGTGACCGGATGCTGGTGGGCTTCGCCGCCGAAACCGAGAACCTGATCGCCGAGGCCAAACGCAAGCTCGAATCGAAGAACTGCGACATGGTGGTGGCCAACCTGGTTTCCTCGCAGGGCACGGGCTTCGAGTCCGACGACAACGAAGTAACGCTGGTCCTGCGCACGGGCGAGACCATTCCCATCGCGCGCGCGCCCAAAACCGCCATTGCGCATCGGATCTTCGATGCCATGATCAAGCTGCGCCTGGCGCTCCACAGCGCGACATGAATCGCGACGAACTGCGCGACTATCTGGCCTTCTACCGCGATCTCGGCGTGACCGACGTGTATCGCCGCGAAGCCCGGCCCGCGGGCGGAAAACCCGCCGTGGGCGGCGGTGGAGCCGCGGCGCCCACGCCTGCCCGCCAAGCTCCGGCGCCGAAGTCTCCTCTCCAGAAAGCCGCCGCCGAACTGCTGCCGCCGTTGGCTCCCGCAGGCGATACGCTGGCGCAGATCCGCGCCGACATCGGCGAGGACTGCCGCCGCTGCCGCCTGTGCGAGGCTCGCTCGAAGATCGTCTTCGGTTCGGGCAACGAGCAATCGCCGTTGGTGTTCGTCGGCGAAGGCCCCGGAGCCGATGAAGACGCGCAAGGGCTGCCGTTCGTGGGACGCGCCGGACAACTGCTGACGCAGATGATCGAGAATACGGCGTCCAAGGAAGGCATCCCCATCAGCCGCCCGGACGTCTACATCTGCAACGTCGTGAAGTGCCGTCCGCCGGAGAACCGCGCACCGCAGCCGGACGAGATGGAGATCTGCGGCGCCTTCCTGTTCCGCCAGTTGATGGCGATCCGCCCGAAGGCCATCTGCGCGCTGGGATCGACGGCGGCCAAGGCGCTGCTGGGCACCAAGGAAGGCGTCACGCGCCTGCGTGGCAAGTGGCAGAAGTGGCGCGACATTCCGCTGATGGTCACCTATCATCCGTCCTACCTGCTGCGGCCTTACAACCAGAACGCCAAGCGCGAGTCCTGGGAGGACCTGAAGAAGGTCCTGCACTTCGTCTATGACTAGTGCGTCCAGTGCGCATGTGGGGCAGGCCCGTGGCCTGCGGTGGGCTCTCAGCCGGCCTCTGCTCCACAGTACGATCGAAGACCGTTCCCTGACGGTCGCGGCTCAGCTACAGGCCCTCTGCACGAATCACCGATCCCACGCACAGCGCCGCTGGCTGAGCCGCGACCACAGGGAGCTGTGGTCCACCGAGCCTCCTACCCCCATCCAATGACGACCGCGCGCAAACGCGGCCTGTTTCTCACCTTCGAAGGTCCCGAGGGCAGCGGGAAATCCACGCAACTGCGATTGCTGGCCGAGCGCCTCCGTGCCGCCGGCCGCGAAGTGGTCGAAACCCAGGAACCCGGCGGAACGGCCATCGGCACGCAGATCCGCCAGTTGCTGCTGGACCCCGCGAACCGCGACCTGTGCGCCACCGCCGAGCTGCTGCTGATGTTTGCCAGCCGCGCGCAGAACGTTGACCAGGTGATTCTGCCCGCGCTGGCCGCCGGGCGCATCGTGCTATCGGACCGCTTCACGGATTCGACGTTCGCGTATCAGGGCGCGGGGCGCGGGCTGGGCGCGGACCTCGTGTATGAGCTCGACCGCATCGCCTGCCGCGGTCTGGTGCCGAACCTGACGCTGCTGATCGATATCGACGTCGAGACGGGACTGGCCCGCGCGCGGCAGCGCAGCGAAAGCGCTCACGATCCCGGCACCCGTATTGAAGAGCAGGATGCCGGCTTCCATCGCACGGTCCGCGAAGCCTACCGGCAACTGGCCGGCGACGAGCCCCGGCGCGTGCGGCTGATCGATGGCGCGCATAAGCGCGATGACGTGGCCGCCGGCGTGTGGGCGGAAGTCGAGCCCCTGTTATAGAACGGGATCTCAGCAGGGGTGATGCCCACTGAAGTAAGATAAACTTCCTGTGCCTATGTGGACGCAAAACTACACTCCGATCTCCGGCAGCCTGTGGCTGTCGGCGCTGGTGGCCTCAGTGCCCGTCTTTGTGCTGCTCTTTCTGATCGGAGTGAAACGCAAGCCTGCCTGGGTTTCGGCTCTTTTCGGACTGGGCGCCGCCATCGTCGTGGCCCTGTTCGTCTACGGCATGCCATTCGGCCTGATGGCCACCTCCACCATCTACGGAGCCGCCTTCGGCCTCTTCCCCATTGGCTGGATCGTGTACTGGGCCATTGTGCTCTATCGCGTCACGGTCGAAACCGGCAAATTCGAAATCATCAAGGACTCGATCGGCGGCCTTACCGAGGACCGCCGCCTGCAAGCGCTGCTGATCGCCTTCGCCTTCGGCGCCTTCATCGAAGGAGCGGCCGGATTCGGCACGCCCGTGGCCGTCGCCGCGGCGATGCTCACCGGACTGGGCTTCTCGCCGTTCTACGCCGCGGGCATCTGCCTGCTGGCGAACACGGCGCCCGTGGCGTTCGGCTCCATCGGCATTCCGGTGGTGACGCTGGCGCGCATTACGGCGTTGAACGAAGCCTCGCTCTCGGCCTGGATCGGACGCCTCTGCGCGCCGATTTCGCTGTTCGTGCCGGCGTATCTCATCCTCGTGATGGGCGGATGGAAGGCGCTGCGTGGTGTGCTTCCGGCCGCAATTACCTGCGGGGTGTTCTTCGCCTCGGTGCAGTTCGCCGTCTCGAACTACGTGGGGCCGCAGTTGACCGACATTCTGGCTTCGATCGTGGCCATCATTGCGCTCTCCACTTTGCTCAAAGTGTGGAAGCCGGCCGACACCTTCGTGCTGGAGGGCGCCACGGGAGTGCACCTGCCCAAGAAGCATCCCCTGGGTGAGGTGATTTTGGCCTGGTCGCCGTACTTGTTCCTGGTGTTCTTCGTGCTGCTTTGGGGCCTGAGCGGCAACGCCATCATCAAGGATGCGATTCGCGGCGGCCCGCTGGGCTTCATCGCCGTGACGCTGGACGGCGTGGCGAACTTTTTGAACAGCACCACCGTCTCGTTCCAGTGGCCCGGCCTGGGCGGCAACGTGATCCAGGGGCCGCCGGTGGTGGCCACGGCGGGTCCGTACGCGGCCGACCAGACCGCATACAACTTCAACTTCCTCTCCGCTTCGGGCACCGCCTGCCTGATGGCGTCGCTGGCGTCGATGCTCTTGCTGCGACTCTCGCCCGGACGCTATATGGGCATCCTGGCCAAGACGGGCAAGGACCTGTTCGCTTCGATGGTCACCATCGCCAGCGTCCTGGGCCTGGCCTTCGTCATGAACTTCTGCGGCGCCACCGCGACCATGGGCCTGGCGTTTGCGGCCACCGGTCGGTTGTTCCCGTACTTCAGTGCGATGCTGGGCTGGCTGGGCGTGTTCCTCACCGGCAGCGATACGTCGGCCAACGCTTTGTTCGGCAACCTGCAAGTGGTGACGGCCAAGACGCTGAACTTCAACCCGGACCTGATGGCCGGAGCCAACTCGGCGGGCGGCGTGATGGGCAAGATGATCTCGCTACAGAGCATCGCGGTAGCCGCGGCCGCCACGGCCATGAAGTCTTCCGACGAAGCACGTTTGTTCCGCTTCACGCTGCGGCACAGCATCTTTCTGGCGTCCGTCCTGGGCGTGATCGTGATGATTTACGCCTACGCCTTCTAAACACAGCGTCAATTTGCGCAACACCGCTTGCTGACACGCGCGGCTCCGAAACAGAGCCGAGACCGTGGGCGGATGCGAATCCTTAGCCGCCTTCTGGCTCTAGAGCGTTTGCAGCGTGATCGTAGACCGCTCCCTGTGGTCGCGGCTCAGCTACTGGCGCTGTGCCCAGTGCACGTCCTTTGTGCAGAGCGCCGCTAGCTGAGCCGCGACCACAGGGAGCGGTCTACGCTTGCTGAGAAAACGCTCTAACGGGCTGGCAGCGAATTTTAAGTGAACATCGGGCGTCTTCCACGCTAACTCCGTCCGGTGATACCCTTGGGCGCATGAGGACCCATGTGTTCCCTGCGCTTCTGGGGGCGTTCGTCGTCCTTCAGGCCGCAAGTGCACAAGCCCCCGAGGGATCAGGGACTCCAGCGCCGGTAGCTACGGTGGAAGGCATCACCGAATATCGTCTGGCGAACGGGCTGGACGTGCTGCTATTTCCCGACAATTCCAAGCCGACTGTCACCGTGAACGCCACCTATTTAGTGGGTTCGCGGCACGAAGGGTATGGGGAAGCCGGCATGGCGCACCTGCTGGAACACATGCTGTTCAAGGGCACTACGGTGCATCCGGACCTGGTGGGCGAGTTGCGCAGCCACGGCGCCACCTTCAACGGCTCCACTTCGTACGACCGCACCACCTACTACGAGACGATGGAGGCCTCGGAGGAGAACCTGCGTTGGGCGCTCGCCATGGAGGCGGATCGCATGGTGCACTCGCGCGTGTCCCGCGAAGATCTGGACAGCGAGATGGCCGTGGTGCGCAACGAGTTCGAAGCGGGCGAGGACAATCCCGGGCGGATGCTCCAGGAGCGGGTCTTTTCCACCGCTTACCTGTGGCACGCCTACGGGCGCAGCACCGTTGGCTCACTGAGCGACATCGTGCACGTGCCGATCGAGCGGCTGCAGGCGTTCTATCGCAACTACTACCAGCCGGACAATGCGCTGCTGGTGGTCTCCGGAAAATTCGATCCGGCGCGGACGCTCCCCTGGATTCAGGAGATTTTCGGGGCGATCCCCAAGCCCACGCGGAAGCTGATTCCCCCCTACACCGAGGAGCCGGCGCAGGACGGCGAACGCGAAGTAGTGCTGCGGCGCGCGGGCGACAACCAGATAGCGATGATGGCTTACCACATCCCGCCGGCCGCGCATGAGGACATGGCTGCGCTGGACGTGCTGACGGTGGTTCTCGGCGACACGCCCTCCGGCCGGCTCTATGGCGCCTTGGTCGGGAGCAGGAAGGCGGTGGGCGCCAGCGCCGGCGTGTATTACCGGCACGACCCGGGAATGCTGTTTGTGAGCGTCACGCTGCGAAAGGATCAGTCGCTGGCGGACGCGGAAGAGGCCACGCTGCGCGTGCTGGACAGCATAGGGAAGGAGCCGCCTTCAAAGGAGGAAGTGGAGCGGGCACGGACCCGTTTGGTGAACAACGTCGAGCTGGAACTCGCCGATTCGACGCGCGCCAGTCTGGCCCTGAGCGAAGCTGCGGCTGCCGGCGACTGGCGCCTGCTGTTTTTGGGCCGGGACGAATTGGCCAAGGTGACGCCGGCGGACGTGGTGCGTGTGGCCAGGCAGTATTTGAAGACGTCCAACCGCACCATCGGACGCTTCATCCCTACCGAACCGGCCGAATCTCCTGACCGCGTCGAGGTCCCGCCCGCACCGGATCTCACGTCGAGGCTCAAGGGGTACGCGGGCAGAGCGGATATCCAGCTCGGGGAGGATTTCGATCCCACGCCCGCCAATATCGAAGCCCACGCGGTACGCGCTACGCTTCCAAACGGACTGAAGCTGGTGCTGCTGCCGAAGAAGAACCGCGGCGAAACGGTGGTGGCGACGATTCGCCTGCATTTCGGCGATGCCGGGAGCGTGCGGGGGCGCTCGACGGCGGCGGTAATGGCCGGAGCGCTGCTGATGCGCGGCTCCGGGAACGGAACCCGCCGGCAATTGCAGGATGAGCTGAGCCGGTTGAAGGCGCAGATCAGCATGACCGGGCAGCAGACGGGGGCGACGGCCTCCATTCGGACCGTTCGGGACAGCCTGGTTCCCGCGCTGCGGCTGGCGGTGGAAGCGCTGCGCCAGCCCGCATTCCCGGAATCCGAATTCGAACAGATCCGGCAGCAGCGCATCGCGGCGCTGGAGGCCACGAGTACGGAGCCGGCTCCGTTGGTCACGCGAGCTGTGAACCACCACATTGCACCTTATCCGGCGGACGATCCGCGCGCCATGCCCACGCTCGAAGAGAGCATGGCGGAGCTTCAGAAGGTCACTTTAGAGGACGTCCAGAAGTTCTACGCCGATTTCTATGGAGCTTCAAACGGCGAAATCGCGATTGTGGGGGACTTCGATCCGGACGCGGTCCGGCGGGCGCTCGCGGAGGCGATCGGCGACTGGAAGAGCCCCCAGCCGTACGCGCCGGTGAAGAAAGAATGGTCGCGGCTCGCGACCGTCGCGCGGACGTTTGAGACTCCGGACAAGGCCAACGCCTTCGTGATGGCGGTGACAACGTTCCCTCTGGACGACGAGGATCCCGAGTTCGTGAATCTGTGGGTCGCCAACCAGATCCTCGGGGCGAACCCGGAGAGCCGCTTGTTCCGGCGCATCCGCCAGCGCGACGGTCTCAGCTATTCCGTCATGACGGCCGTCGCCGCCGGGGCGGACGAGAAGTTCGGGACGTTCACGTTCCAGGCGATCTCCGCGCCGCAGAATGCGGCCAAAGTGGAGGCGGCCTTCCGCGAGGAGTTGGACAAGGCCTTGGATGAGGGGTTCACGTCCCAGGAGGTCGAGGAGGCGAAGAGAACGCTGCTTCAGGACAGCCTGGCAAGGCTCTCGCAGGATGCGTTCCTGGCGGCGACGCTGGCCGACTACCAGGAGGACGGCCGGACCATGACGTGGCTGGACGGGTTGTTGGAGAAGCTCCGCCAGGCGAGGCCGGAATCGGTGAACGCGGCGTTCAAGAAGTGGATCCAGCCGGATTCGTTGTCCGTGTTCAAGGGTGGGGATTTCGGGAAGGCCGGCAACTGAACGGAAAGGCGGCCTGAGAGGTCCGCCGCAGGCCGCGGGCCTGCCCCACACGGGGCCTCACGGAATTCCCGCGCCCCCGTCCTATAGAATAAGTCTCATGAGAAAGCTGGCTTCTCTCGCGCTGTTCCTCGGGCTCTTTGCCGCCCAAATTCCCGCTCAAACCCCTCCTGCGCCCACGAAGGTGACCTCGGTGGAGGGCATTACGGAATACCGGCTCGCCAACGGCCTGAAGGTCCTGCTGTTCCCGGACCCCTCCAAGCCGACGGTGACCGTGAACATCACCTACCTGGTGGGATCGCGGCACGAAGGCGCCGGGGAGTCCGGCATGGCCCACTTGCTGGAGCACATGCTGTTCAAGGGCACCCAGCAGCGCGACGGCATCATGAAGCTGCTGACCGAACGCGCCACGGACTGGAACGGCACCACCTGGTATGACCGGACCAACTACTTCGAGACGCTGGACGCTCCGAATCACGACAACCTGCGCTGGGCGCTGGAACTGGAAGCCGACCGCATGGTGAATTCGCGCGTGTCGAAGAAGGATCTGGACAGCGAGATGACGGTGGTCCGCAATGAATTCGAGCGCGGGGAGAACAATCCCGGGTCGGTGCTGGAGGAGCGCGTGCTGTCGACGGCCTATCTGTGGCACAACTACGGGCGCAGCACCATCGGCTCGCGCAGCGACATCGAGAACGTGCCGATCGACAAGCTCCAGGCCTTTTACCACAAGTACTACCAGCCCGATAACGCGGTGCTGGTGATCGCCGGCAAGTTCGACGTGAACGAAACGCTGGCCTGGATCAACGAACTGTTTGGCGTGATCCCCAAGCCCACGCGTAAGCTGGAGGAACCCTACACGAAGGAACCCGCGCAGGACGGCGAGCGCGAAGTGGTGCTGCGGCGCGTCGGCGATACGCAGGAAATCATCGCCGCTTACCACATTCCCGCGGCGTCGCATCCGGATTCGTCGGTGATCGATATCCTCAATTACATCCTGAGCAACGCTCCGTCGGGCCGCCTGTACAAGGCGCTGGTGGAAACCAAGCTGGCCACGCGCGCCGGCTCCGACGAATATGAGCTGCACGATCCCGGCGTTCTGCTGGTGAATGCGGAGATGCTCAAGGACCAGGATTTCCAAACGGTGGAAGACACCCTGCTGCGCGTGATTGACAACATCGCCAAGGAGCCGCCGACGCAGGAAGAAGTGGACCGCGCCAAGAACAGCATCCTCAAGAATTTCGAATTGGCGGCGACCAACTCCGGCAGCATCGCTCTGGCGCTCAGCGAGAATATCGCTTCCGGCGACTGGCGGCTGCGGTTCCTGGATCGCGACCGGATTGAGAAAGTGACGCCCGCCGACGTGGTGCGTGTGGCGCAGGCTTACCTGCTGCCTTCAAACCGCACCATCGGCCGCTTCATTCCGGAGACGGAAGCGCCCAAGCGCGCCGAGATTCCGGCGGGTCCGGATCTGGAGGCGTCGCTCAACGGGTATGTCGGCAAGCCGCCGATCCAGCAGGGCGAGGAGTTCGATCCGTCGCCGGAGAACATTGAGAGCCGCGTGACGCGCCTGACGCTGCCGAGCGGGCTGAAGCTGGTGATGCTGCCGAAGAAAACGCGCGGGGGCACGGTGGTCGCGAGTCTGCAGTTCCACTGGGGGACGCTTGAAAGCCTGACGGGCAAGGGATCTTCCCCGGGGCTGGGCGGTTCCCTGCTGATGCGCGGCACCACCATGCATACGCGGCAGGAGTTGCAGGACGAGTTCGACCGCCTGAAGGCGCGCGTGAACGTGGGCGGCGGGCTGACGGGCGCTTCGGCGTCAGTGAACACCGTGCACGACGGCTTGGTCGATAGCCTGAAGCTGGTGGCTGAGATCCTTCAGCACCCGACGTTCCCGGAGAACGATTTCGAGGAGATCCGCCGTTCGCGAATCGCGCGGCTGGAGGCTTCCCGCAGCGAACCGGCGACGATCGCCGGCACGGCTCGCGACAAGCACGTGAACCACTACCCGCTGGACGATCCGCGCGCGGCGCTGAGCGTCGACGAGAGCCTGGAGCGGATTAAGGCGGCGACGCTCGACGAGGCCAAGCAGTTCTATAAGGACTTCTATGGAGCCTCCGATGGCGAGATCGCGGTGGTGGGTGATTTCGATCCGGCCGAGATTCGGCCGCTGCTCGAGGACCTGTTCAAGGACTGGAAGAGCCCCAAGCCGTACGAGCGCATTCCGGACTCCTACATGGCAGTGGATGCCGTGGATGAAGCCTTCGAGGCCCCGGATAAGGCCAACGCGTACTTGTACGCGATCCAGCCCATGGCGATGGATCAGCAGGATCCCGACTATCCGCTGGTGTATTTCGCGAACCTGATCTTCGGCGGCGATCCGAAGAGCCGCGTGTGGCGCCGGATTCGGGACCAGGACGGTTTGAGCTACGGCACGAACACGGGCTTCCGGGCGGATTCGCGCGATAAGGTCGCGGTGTTCTCGCTGGGGTCGACGTTCGCTCCGGAGAACGTCAACAAGGTGGAGGACGCCTTTAAGGAAGAACTGGCCAAGCTGATCGCCGACGGATTCAATGCCGAAGAGATCGAGGCCGGCAAGAAGGCGTTCCTGCAGGACCGGCAGGTGAGCCGCACCTCGGACGGGTCGCTGGCGGGGCTGTTCGTAAGCCAAGCCGAGCTGGGACGGACCATGCAGCGCGATATCGACCTGGAAAACGCGATCCGTAATGCGACGCCGAAGCAGTTGCACGACGCGTTCGTGAAGTGGATCAAGCCGGGCTCGATCTCTTACTTCAAGGCGGGCGATTTCAAGAAGGCCGGGGTCACGCCGGAATAAATAGAGCGTTATCTCAGCAAGCGTAGACCGCTCCCTGTGGTCGCGGCACAGCTAGCGGCGCGCTGCACAAAGGACGTGCGCTGGGCACAGCGCCAGTAGCTGTGCCGCGACCACAGGGAGCGGTCTACGATCACGCTGCAAACGCTCTAGCCGCAGGGGAACGCAGAGCACTGCAGATGGCCCCGAAAAGGGACTGAGGAGTTTTGTGCGCGCTCGTCCTGCTACCCTGATGAATTCGGCCCATGAATCTACGCGACCGCTTTGCCGTCTCGCTGGTGGAGCACGCCTCCCAGCCGGCACTTGAATGGCAGGGCGATACCTACTCGTTCGGCGAAGTCGATGCCCGCAGTAACCGGATGGCCCGGGCGCTGGCTGCCCGCGGACTGACGCGCGGCGACCGGCTGTGTGTCTACCTCGCCAATTCGATCGACCTGATCGACCTGTTTCTGGCTTGCGTCAAGCTGGGGGTGATCTTCGTCCCCATCAATATCCTTTACCGCGAGCGTGAACTGAACCACATCCTTTCGGACGCGGAACCGAAGCTGTACCTGACCGCCGCTGAGTTGCCTGCGCTTCAGGCCGAAGCTGCGGCGCAGGTCGCCGATCTGCCCGAGGTCCCGCTCACGGCGGATTCGCCGGCGGCACTGGTTTACACTTCGGGCACCACGGGCACGTCCAAGGGCGCGATCATTACGCACAACAACCTCGCGGTGAACGGGCTGAACCTGGTGGAGGCGTGGCGGATCACGTCGGCTGACCGGTTGCTGCTGGCCCTGCCGCTGTTCCACGTCCACGCACTCGGCAACGGGCTGCACTGCTGGCTGCTTTCCTGCTGCCGGATGCGGCTGCTGGAACGGTTCGAGCACGACAAAGCCACGGCGCAGTTCCTGGACTTCCGGCCGACGTTGTTTTTCGGCGTGCCGACGATCTACGTGCGGCTGCTGGAGACCGATCCGCAAGCGGCGAAGGAGATCGGCCAGTTCATGCGGTTGTTCGTGTCGGGGTCGGCGCCGCTGCCGGCGCAGACGTTGGAGGAGTTTCGCAATCTGTTCGGCCACACGATTCTGGAACGCTACGGCATGACGGAGACGATGATGAACCTCTCGAATCCGTATGATGGTGAGCGCCGGCCCGGCAGTGTCGGCTTCCCGCTGCCCGGGGTGACGATGCGAATTATCGGCGCGGACGGCAAAGACGTGCCGGACGGCGAGACGGGCGAGATCTACCTGAAGGGTCCCAACGTGTTCGCAGGTTACTGGCGCCGCGAGGACGCTACGCGCAACGCCTTCGCCGACGGGTGGTTCAAGACCGGCGACCTGTGCGTGCGCTCGCCCGACGGCTACTGCACGCTGAGCGGACGCCGCAGTGACCTGATCATTTCAGGTGGCTTCAACATTTACCCGCGCGAGATCGAAGAGTTCCTTATGGAGCAGCCCGAAATCGCCGAAGCCGCTGTGGTGGGCGAGCCGCACCCCGGACGCGGCGAGGTTCCCGTGGCCTACATCGTGCCGCGCGGTCCGGTGGATACGGAGGCGCTCGGCGCGCTGTGCAAAGAGAACCTGGCATCGTTCAAATGCCCGCGCCGCTTTGAGACGGTGGAGAAGCTGCCGCGCAATGCGCTGGGCAAGGTCCAGAAGCATCTCCTCAAGGCGACCTCCGCATGAAAATCCTGATGGTGGCCTCCGAGGCTACCCCGTTCGCCAAAACCGGCGGCCTGGCCGACGTGGTGGGATCGCTGCCGCCCGCGCTGACCAAGCTGGGCGATCAGGTGGCGATCGTCATGCCCAAGTATCGCGGCGTCGATCCGGAACGTCCGGTCCGGTTGTGGCACGCGCGCCCGCTGCGCGTGGGTCCGCACACGTTCTGGTGCGGGCTGGATGGCGTGATCGAGAACGGCACGCACTATTTCCTGCTGGACTGCCCGGCGCTCTACGGCCGCGACGGCATCTACGGGGACGCCGCTGGCGGGTTCGGGGACAATCACCTGCGCTATGCGCTGCTGAACGTCGCGGCGCTCCAGGTTGCGCGCGACCTCTTCCGGCCGGACGTCTTCCACATGCATGACTGGCAGGCCGGACTGCTGGCGGCGTATCTCAAGGTGAACCTGGCCGGCGACCCGATGTTCGCCCGCACGCGCACCGTGTTCACGATCCACAATGTCGCCTTCCAGGGCAACTTCGGCGGATACCTGCTGGGCGACGTGGGTGTGGATCCCGCCGCGTTTCATCCCGAGGGGCTGGAATACTGGGGACAGATCTGCTTCATGAAGGCCGGCATCGTGTGGTCGGATGCGGTGACGACAGTCAGCCCGACGTACGCTCGCGAGATTCAGACGCCCGAATTCGGCTACAGCATGGATGGCGTGCTGCGTTCGCGGGCGTACAAGCTCACCGGCATCCTGAACGGCGTCGATTACTCGGTTTGGGATCCGGCCAACGATCCGCACCTGGCTGCGAACTACTCGGCTGCGGACCTGATGGGCAAGCTGGTTTCAAAGCGCGCACTGCTTTCGGAAATGGACCTGGCGGACGAGCCGGAGCGTCCGCTGATCGGCGTGGTCTCGCGGTTCGCAGATCAGAAGGGGTTCGACCTGGTGGAGGGGCTCGCCGGGTGGTTGCAGAGTCAGGATGTGGCGCTGGTGGCGCTGGGCTCGGGCGACAGCCGCACGGAAGCGATGTTCCGCGGGATGGCCGCCGCGCATCCGGATCGCTTCGCGCTGCGCACCGGCTATAGCGAGCCGCTGGCGCACCGCATCGAGGCGGGAGCCGACATGTTCCTGATGCCGTCGCGCTATGAGCCGTGCGGGCTGAACCAAATGTTTAGCCTGCGCTATGGCACGGTCCCGATCGTCCGGGCGACGGGCGGCCTTGACGATTCGGTCGACGCCGAGACCGGCTTCAAGTTTCACGATTACTCGTCGCCGGCGTTGCAGGGCGCGATCGCCGACGCGCTGGCGGCCTACCCGTCGCGCGAATCCTGGGTGAAGCGCATGCGGCGCGGGATGGCGAAGGATTTCTCGTGGGACGAGTCTGCCAAGGCGTACTTTCGGCTGTATCGGAGCATCGGCGGCGGGCGGTTTTAGTTAGTTCGCCGGCACTTCTCGCCGGGTTTCGGGCGCAGGATGTGGCGCAAGCCACGGGCTCGCGCTACCGGAAACGCTTGCGGAACTGGAAGTCGACGCCGAATAGGCCGTTCTGGTCGCGCACCGCGATCGCCGACCATTCCTTGCTCAGGTCCCACTGCACGCGCACAAGCTGCTCCGTCGTGCGGTTCAGGTTGGTGATGTAAGTGAGCGTGATGTCCTTCGACACCTGCTGCTCAAACGTCAGGCGCGCTTGCGGGATGTTGTCGACGCCGGTCAGCGTGGGGTCGATCTTCACGCGGCTTGCGCCGAAGAAGCGCTGCAGGCGGTTTGAAATCTGCGCCGAGGCGGCCTGGCCCAGAAGGCTCCCGCCGGTGCTGGCGAAGCCCGAAGTCGTCTGGCCCACGCCGGGCGCGGCCTGGGTGGCGGTGGTGGTGGGGTCGCGGCCGACGGCCAGCAGGGCGACGATTTCAGAGGTTTGCAGCGGAGGGTCTGAGCTGAAGTTCACGTTGGGGCGCTGGATGGTGCCCGAAAGCGAGATGTTCACGGTGACGCCACGGGCGCGGGTGCTCAGGTCCAGGTCGAGCGTCGGCTCGATCTTCACCGGGTTGAGGAAGCGGATCTCGCCGCGGTCGACCGTGTAGCGGTTGCCGAACACCTGGATCTCGCCGCGATTGACCGAGATGGTGCCGAGCAGCACGGGGCGCAGTGGGGAGCCGCGCAGGCGCAGGTCGACTTCGGCTTCGACGTCACGCGCCAGCGAGGTCTCCAGTTGATAGGCGGCGCTGTTTTGAATGCGCACGTCGAACTGCATGCCCAGCAGGTACTCGTTGGGATTTTCGTTGGCGGGAGCGGATTCGGAAAGGCGTGCGAGCAACTGGCCGAGGTCGGCGCGGGCGCTCACCGCGGACCGGTCCAGCGTGACGGTTCCGGAAAGCGTGCTGCTTTGCGCGGTACCGTTCAGGGCGAGGTCGGCGTCGAAGGTGGTGCTGACGTCCTGCGGGTAGCGCACGCGGACACTGTTGGCGCGGGCCTGCATGCGGTAGACCAGTTCGTTGCCGAATTCGATGAAGCCGGTGAAGGCGATGTTGCCTCCTCCGGTGTCGGCGCGGAGGCTCTGGATGGTGGCGCGGCTGCGGTCAAACAGGATGGTGCCGGTGACGTTGTCGACGCCGTTGGGCACGTTGTTGAGATACAGGGAGGCGTTATTCAGGTCCAGTTGGCCGTTCACGTTGGGGTCTTGCAGGTTTCCGCGGATGGTGGCAGCGACGGATGCGCCGCCCTGGGCCAGCAGATCCGGGTTCAGCAGTTGCAGGATGACGAGATTGATATTGCCGTTGACGGCCAGGTCGGCTCCGGCGCCGGAGGTGAAGGGGATGAGGCCGGTGAGCGTCATGCTGGTGTCGCGTCCGGTGAAGGCGGCCTGGCGGACGCGCGCCTGGGTACGCGTGACCTCGACGATCACAGGGCGATCATTCTGGAGGATCACGTCCTGGGGCTGCACGCCGAGCCGCAGGGCCTGGTTGGGCCGCGGGTTCACCTGCACGGCGCTGAGCGTCACGTCGGCGCGGAAATCGCGGGGCTTTTGCAGAGCCACGTCCAGGTCGACGCCGCCTTCGATGTAGCCTTCAAAGGGCAGTTCAGCGGCGTTGGTCTGGGGGCCGCCGATTTCCAGCAACTGATAGACGGTGTCGATGCTGAAGCGCGTGAAGCGCAGGGTGGCCGTACCGGGCGCGTCGCCTTCCAGGCGCCAATTGCCGCTGGCTTCCACTAGAGCTTCGCGGACGAAGCCGCCGGCATTCATGCGCAGGTCGCGGCCGCGGGTTTCCGCCGTGATGGTGAAGTCGCCGATGGGTTCGCCGCCGAAGGTGATGTCGCGGGCGGAAAGATCGACGGTAGCCGAGCTGAGCACGAAGGTTCCGCCGGTGACGCGACCCGTGCCGCGCAGGCTGCCGTTCAGCGTGCTGGTGATCGCAGGCCTTATTTCGGCGACGCGCTCGAAGCGCGCGGCGGGCAGGTCTTGCGTGACAGCGTCGAAGCTGACGTCGCCGGTCTTCCAGTCCTTGGCGTCGTGTTCATAGCTGCCCTTGAAGGTGACCTGCGACGCGCCGTCATTGAGGATGCCGTCGCTGACGGTAAGCGTGCCGGGCAGGTAGTGCAGACTGGCGCGCAGGCGGTCGACCTTTTCGCCGAAGGCCGCGGGGGTGCGGACGTCCACCGTCGCCTCGGCTTCGGGCTCCTGGACGCTGCCGGAGACATGCAGTGTGGCCGTCGCGGCGCCTGAAACGGGCTGGGTCCAGCCGGCTTCCTTGCCGATGTCCGCCAGCAGGACGTTGGTGATGTCCAGTTGCGCGGTGATCTGGGCGTTGCCGAATCCGCGGTAAGCGGCGCCGGGACGCGCGGTGAAGGCCGCCGAGCCAGTCACCTGGGCTCCGCCGCGCGAGGCGGTGAGGTTGCGCGCGAGCACTTCGCGCAGCGTGGCGTCCACCTCGCCGGTGAACTGGTCGATGGTGAAGTGCCGCCCCTGGGCGGCGATTTGTCCGTTCACCAGCGCGGCCTGGCCGTGGAAGTGCGGATCGTTGAGCGAGCCGTCGACCGTGCCGTCCAGCGTGACGCTGCCGTTGTCGAGCTTGAGCGGCAGCTCAGTGGGCGCGTCCTCCTGGACCATGGCGATGGCGGGCAGCAGATCGTTCAGGTCGCGGGTGCGGAGGCGCACGCGCAAGGTTTCGCCGAGCGTGCCTTCGACTTCGACGCGCGAGGCGGCCGTTTCGATGGCTGAGGATCCCAGCGCGATGGTGTTGGAGGCCTGGTCATAGATGACGTCGACGTGGCCCTCGATGGGCTGGGCATTGCTGCCGGGGGGGCTGCCGGGGGGGCTGCCGGGAGGGCTGCCGGGAGCTTTATCGGAAGCAATGGTCAGGTTCGCGCGCGCCATCAGATCGGGCTGGCCCAGGGTGACGTTCGCGCTCCAGGGTCCGCTCAGGACGCCGTTCCAGGCGATCATGCGATCGGTAACCACGGCGGCGGCGGCGCGCACACCCAGTCCGGCGATGACGCCTTCGGCGCGCAAGCGGCGCCAGTCTTCGAGGGTGAGCTGTCCGGTCACGGGCGCGCCCAGGAACGTGGCCTGCATATTGCGCAGCGTGAATCCGTTCGGAGCAATGCGCGCGTCGCCCGTGACGGTGGCGTTGTCGATGCGCAGGCGGTCCCGGCGGTAGCGCAGGCCGCGCGCGGCGAGGCGGCCGTCGACGGACCACTCAAAGCCATTGGCGAAGGACAGCGCGATCTGGCCGGTGAGCGAGGCGCGGCCGGAGCGGTCCACCGGAAGCTTGAAGATGCGCACGCCGTCGGCCACCGCGGCGTCGGCCTGGAGCGAAAGCGTGCCGTGCAGGTCGCGCCAGTCGTCGAGGGTTCCGGCGAGCCGAGCTCGTGTATCGCCGGAGGTGACGTCCATGCGGGCGAAGGAAATGCGGTTGCGCTCCAGCGTGAAGTCCGCGCGGACGTTGGCGTCGATGGGTCCGTAGGCGCCGATGTTCACGCGTTCGTCGGTGGAGAATTCGCCGGTGTAGGAGGGGCCGGCAGGCTGGTAGTTCATGACGACGCGCAGATTGTCGCCGCGCAGGTTGAGTTGGGAGGCGCGGCGGTCGTATTCGACGATGCCGTCGGTGATCTCGTAGTGCCCGATCTTCAGGTTGAGGACCGGATCGGTCCACAGGCCATCGGGCTGCGAGGCAGGTCCGGGGAAGTTGGTGGAGCCGTCCGGGAACACCATAATGTGCACCTGCGGGCGCGTGACCGTGAGCGTTTCCAGGTCCACCTTGCGCTCAAAGATCGAGAGAATGCGGAAGCCGAGCGTGGCCGTGTCGACCGTCACCAGCGGCTGCTCGCCCTCGGGTTCAGTGCCGTGGAGCACGAGCCCGCGCACGCCGGCCTGGAGGCGCGACCAGTCGAAAATGTAGTCGGCGATCTCGACGCGGGCACCGGTGATGCGCGAGGCTTCCTGGACGATGCGCTGCCGGACGTATTCGTGAAACCGGGCGCTGCGGAGCACCACCACGCCGGCGATCACCGCCAGCACCAGCAGGACCGCGAGGGCGGCCGCGGTTCGCCACAGGATGCGCTTCATTGGAACACCTTCTCTCTATATTCAATGCGCACGTCCATGCGCGCCGTCTCCAGCCAGCTATCCAGGGCTTTGAGGACGCGCTCTTCGGTCAGCAGTTTCACGATTTCATCGTGGCTCTGTTCATAGGACGGAAGACCGGAGGTGGTCTGCTTCTTCGCCAGCTGGTCGTAATAGGCGCGGGCGTCTTCTTCGGAGATGTAGATACCGGGGCGGAACCGCAGGTCTGTGAACGTGGACGCCTGCAGGCCGGCGAGCATGTGGGCCAGCAGGTTCTTCTTGGTGATGTCGTGGCGTTCCAACTCGGCGTCGAAGGCGTCTGCGCTGGGGTATTCCTGCTTGATCTGGTCCACCATCTTCTGGGCGTCGGCTTCGGTGGGCAGCGGCAGGTGGCTCTCGTGCGCTTCTTTGAGGATCAGGATCTGGTCCACCAGGCGGTCGGCAGTCTCGCGCTTGGCCTCGGCGGTGATCTGGACCGGCTCGTGGTTCAGGAATTCGGTGACGCGCAGATCCTCCAGCAGGGCGCTTTCGGTGATCACGTCCCGGCCGACGGTGACGGCGATGCGGTCGAGTGTTTCGGCGCGGCCCCCGGGAGCGGCGGCGAGCGCGGCGGCGAGCATCGGGATGGCGAGGGCGGTGCGCATGGTCAGAACGTTTGCCCCAAAGAGAAGTGGAACTGGAAGCGGCTGATGCGCTGCGGAACCGAAGGGCAGGTGTCCCCGCACGCCAGCAGGTCCGTCAGCGTGCCTTTGAACCCGTTGAATTGCGGCGAATTCGGAGCATAGGCCAAGTCCAGGCGCACGGGTCCGAGGGGCGTGCTGTAACGGATGCCGAAGCCCACGGCGTGCACCATGTAATTGAAATCCTGGCGGCTTCGTTGTTTCACGCGAAAATTGATGTCGCGGACATCGGCGAAGATGTTGCCCATGTCATGGAACAGTACACCGCCGATGTTATCGCCGATGAGCGGGAAACGCAGCTCCGTGGAGTGAAACAGCAGTGCGTTGCCGCCCAGCGGGAATCCGGTGTCCAGGTCGCGCGGTCCGGCCTGGTTGGCGGGGAAGCCGCGGTGGTTGGAGGCGCCGCCGCCGAAGAAGCGCTCGGCCAGGGGGATCTCGGCGAGCCCGCCGAAGCGCTGGATGTAGCCGAACTGGATGCTGCGCGCGATCACGATATCCTTGCCGATGGGATAGTAGGTGCTGTTGCGCAACAGCAGGCGGGTAAAGGTGGTGCTCGATCCGAACTTGGCGGAGGCGTAGCCCAGGTCGACGGTGTTGTAGATGCCGCGGTGCGAATTTACAGGGTCGTCGCGGCGGTCCTGGAAGAAGGTCGCGCCGATCAGGCCGACGCGCACCGGCCGCGAGAGCAGGGGGATCAGGTTGGGGGAGATCTTGAGGGAAGACACGGTGACCCGCCGGAACGAGTAGCGGAACTGGAGGTTGTTCGCACGCGTGAGCTTGTCGGCTAACTGGACGGTTCCCTCCAACTGGTGCGCGGCGAAGGTATTCGTATTGCGCGCGTCGTTGAACAGCGCGGTGAAGCTCAGCGAGAGGTTCTCATTCCCTTTGAACTGCGGAGCGAGGTAGTTGAGCAAGGCGCGGCGCTGCAGGGTTGAGGTCAGCGTCTGCAAGCTGACGGTGTGGCCCAGTCCCAGGAGGTTGATGCGGCTGATGCCGAGCGTCAGGCGCGGGGCGAATCCGGTGGCGCCGGCAGGTGCGTTGAAGGAGATAACGTTTTGGCTGATCCGGCCGAATTCCGCACCGACGGCGAAGTTGAAGGAGTACTTCCGGGCTTCGTCGGCATGGAAGAGGACGTATTTGCTTTCCTCGCGGCCGTCGGGGTTCTGGATGGCGGTTTCCACCTTGGAGAAGATACCCAGGTCATAGAGGCGCTGCTGGCTGGCGGCAATGCGGCTTTGGGAGATCGCGTCGCCGGGCGCCAGTTCGATGCGTTCCGCCACGATCTGCGGGTTGGTGGTTTCCAGGCCGCGCACCAGGACGCCGCGCACGTACTGCACTTCCCCGGGCGTCACGGTGTAGTGCAGGTTGACGACGTTGTCCTGCGGACCGGGTTCGGTGGTCCACTCGAAGTCCGCGTTGGTGTAGCCGCCGTTGTAGTAGTAAGTGAGGATGGTGTCGCGGTCGGCGGCCACGTTGGTTTCGCTGTAGGGCTGGCCGGCGGTGGAGCGCAGGGTGGACATCAGGTAGTCGCTGTCGGCCTGCGGGATGCCGTCGATGGTCAACTGGTTTACGAACCACTGCGGGCCTTCGGTGATGGCGATGTGCAAGGACAGGCTGGTGTGCTGCGCACCGGGAAGGTCATCTACTTGGGTATCCACCTGCACTTCCCGAAACCCATTGGTGCGATACAAGTCGCGGATGGCGGCCACATCCTGTTCGAGCAGTTGCGGCGAGTAGCGCCCGCTGCGGTAGCGCAGGAACGTCGCCGGCTGGATCAGCATGCGCTCGCGCAGGGTGCCGATATCAAAGAAGCGGTTGCCGGTGATCTCGATGCTTTCCAGCTTGTGCTTGACGCCGCGATCCACCTTGTACTCGATCACCGTCTGGCCCTGGTCCCCCTGGGTCTGGTTGTAGCTCACCTGCGCGTCGAAGTAGCCCTGCGACTGGAAGTAGCGCACCAGGTTGCCGTTACCTTCGATCAGCAGGCCGCGGTCGACGGACCGCTCCTGGTAGATGGGCAGCAGTTCCCGCAGGTCGGATTCGCCGATGTCGGCGCCGGTGACGCGTACCTCGATCACCGGACCCTGATTGATGATCAGGTAAGGGGTGACGCGGTTGCGGACGGGGTCGTATTCGCGCCGGTCGAGACGGACGGTGGCTTGCAGACGGTCGTCTTTCTGGAGCTCGCGGCGGAGTTTCTCGAGGCCGGTCTGGAGGCGGTTTTCCGTGATCTCGCGCCAGCCGGGCAGCGGGATGGGGCCCAGGCCGCGCTTCCAGTCGGTGGTCTCGATGAGTTCCTCACGCGACTGGGTGAACTGGCCGGAGAGGTTGACCCCGGCGAAGTGGGCGCGGTCTCCGGCGTGAATGTCGAAGTAGACGCTGGCTTCCTCGGTGGCCGGGTTGAGGTCCACGCGATGCTGGACGCCGGCCTGATAGAGGCCGTTGGCGCGCAGGCGTTCGAGAATGCTGTCGACGGACTGCTCGATTTCATCGGCGTGGAACTGCCTGCCGAGTTCGAGTTTGGAGGCGGACACCAACTGGTTGCGGTTGGGCGGCTCATTATCGCCGGCGACGTTGACGCGGCTGATGAAGTAGTTGTCCTGGGTGACGAAGCGCAGCTCGACGCCGGAGGCAGTGGGCTCGGCGTCCACCGAGATATCCGCATAGCGGCCGGTGGCGTAGAGATTCTGGATGGCCTCGCGCACGCCGGCCATGCGCAGCGGGTCCCCCGCGTGGAACGGGAGCAGCCGGTCCAGTTCCTCGCGCGGCAGCGGCTGCTCGGCTGGGTCGAAGTCGACGCGGGAAATGGTCCGGCCCGCCAGGGACGCGGAGCCCCGCTCTTGGCCGTGTGCGGGAACCAGGCAGCTCGCGAGCAATGCCAGCAGCGTCCACAATCGCACGTGTTTCAATGATATCGTACCGCCCGCTGGTAACATCGGAAGGGAGGGGCAGCTCGCCCCGCCCCCGGACATTTACAAGATACTTATATGACGCAGGGCGCAGACTCCCGTTACTCCCGGCAGGTCCGGTTCGCCCCGCTGGGGGCGGAGGGGCAGGCGCGCATCCGGGCGGCCACGGTGGCCGTGGTGGGGTGCGGGGCGCTGGGAACCGTCGCCTGCGAGCTGCTGGCGCGCGCCGGGGTGGGCCGGCTGCGGATCGTCGACCGGGATTTCGTCGAGTTCAGCAACTTGCAGCGGCAGGTGCTGTTCGAAGAGGCCGATGCGGCCGAAGGGCTGCCGAAAGCGGCCGCGGCGGCGCGCAGGTTGGCGAAGGTGAATGCCGAGGTCGCCCTGGAGCCGATGGTGGCCGACCTGACCCCTTCAACCATCGACGAGCTGCTGGAAGAAGCCGCGCTGATCGTCGACGCCACCGACAACTTCGAGGCGCGCTTCCTGATCAACGATTACGCGGTGCGCGAAAGCGTGCCGTGGATTTACTCGGCCGCGGTCGGCAGCTACGGGCTGAAGCTGGCGATTGTGCCGGGGCGTTCGGCTTGTCTTCGCTGCGTCTACCCCGAGCCGCCGCCGGGCGCGCAGCCCACCTGCGAGACCGAGGGCGTGCTGGCGCCGGTGACCGCGGCAATCGCGTCGCTGGCGTGCGGTGATGCGCTGAAGATGCTGGCCAAGCGTCCCGAGGCGGTGGCGGCGCGGCTGACGACCATCGACGTGTGGTCGGGCGAGGTGCGGCAGACGGCTCCACCGGCGCGCGATCCCGAGTGCCCGTGCTGCGGGCGGCGCGAGTTCGTGCATCTGGCGGGGTTGCGGCGGGCGCCCATCAGCCTGTGCGGGCGCAACGCGGTGCAGATCCATGAGCGGCAGCGGCCCATTGATCTGGCTGAGCTCGCCCGGAGGCTGGCATCGGTGGGAGCGGTCCGGTCAAATGACTTCGCCGTGCGGGCGTCGATCGAGGCGTTCGAGCTGACGGTGTTCCCGGACGGGCGCGCGATCATTAAGGGGACCACGGATCCCGGGGTGGCGCGGAGCCTGTATGCGCGATACGTGGGGATGTAGGCGAGTTTCGCCCGGCTCGCAAGGATTGTTTCTCTAGCTGGGGCGAAGCGCCTGCCGCACCTCCTCATCCGTGGTCTGATCGAACACCTCATACCAGGCGCCGACCGCTCCGAACGGGTCCGGCGTTTCCAGGCACACCACCTCATCCGCCTCCCCGGCCAGTAGTTCCGCCGCTTGGCGCGAGCCCACCGGCACGGCCACGACGATCCGCCCCGCCTGCCGCTCCCGCAGCGCGCGCACAGCCGCGAGCATGGTCGACCCGGTCGCCAGACCGTCGTCCACCACGATCACGACACGCCCGTCGACCTCCGCCACGTGGCCGCCGTGGTACATCTGGCGCCGCCGCCGGATCTCGCCCTCCGCGGCCGCCACCAGCGCCTCCAGCCGCTCCGGGCTCAGGTTCGTCCAGCGGACCAGTTTCTGGTCCAGGACCCGCACGCCGCCCTCGGCCACGGCGCCCATGGCCAGCTCGGGCTGCGTGGGGACACCCACCTTGCGCACCAGGCAGACGTCCAGCTCCGCGGCCAGCGCCTCGGCCACCACCCGAGCCAGCATCACGCCGCCCCGCGGCAAACCCAGCACCAGCAGGTCAGACTGGGTGCGGAAACGCTCCAGTGCAGCGGCCAGGATTTCTCCGGCATGTCGTCTGTCACGAAACATGTTTGTCCCGGGTCCACTTACAAAGCGCATCGGAGATGCCGGGTTCGGCATTCCCCGTGCTCTCTATTCCATGGGAGCTTTTTATGACGACCATACTAGATACCACCAGACTTTCCGGCAAGGACCAGCTCAAGCGCTTGGCAAGCCGCCAAGGCCCCTGCCTCACCATGACCATCCCGGACCATCACCCGGGGGCTCCGGAAGGTTCCCCGCGGGCGGTGGTTCGCAGCTTGGTCAAAACTGCGGCTGACCGCTTGGCCGCGACGCGGCTCGCCCCCACCGCCAGTACTCTGCTGGAGCCCATCGAGGAGCTGGCGCACGATCCCGCCCTCGAAACCGGTGGTCCGGGCCTGGCCATCTTCCGGGCTCCTGGGTTCGTTTCGCATTTTAACGTCCCCGGCCAACCGGAACGGCTCACCATCGGCAGCCACTTCAACCTTACGCCGTTCCTGGCGCAGGCGGCAGCGTCACAGGATGTTCTGGTACTCGGGCTTAGCACTAAGCGATTGCATCTATTCGAGTTTTCCAGTGGAGAGTGCCGCGAGATGGAGCTGCCGGCCGGCGTGCCGGCGACCCTGGAGGGGGCCGGACAGTTTAACCGGTCCGAATCCGGCCTGGAGAACCGGTCACCCGCGGGCGCTAACGCCGGCGGCCTGCGAGGGGTCCGCTTCGGGACCACCACGGACCGCGAATCGGCGGGGGAGTACCTGCACGATTTCTTCGAGATCGTCGACCGTGGGCTGAAGCCCGTGCTGGCCGGACGTCCCCTGCTGCTGTTGGGGGTGAAGGAAGAGGTCGCCGCCTACCGGCGCGCGGCCCGCAACGACCACGTCGTCTGGACCGGCCGTCCCGGAAGCCCTGACAACCTGACGCCGTCCGAAATCGCGCCCCAGGTGACCGAAGCCGCCCTGGCCGACTACCATCGCCGCGGCGAGGAGGCACTGGCGGAATACCGCGAAATGCCCGACCGCAAACGCACCCTGGCGGATGCCCGCGAGATTCTGCGCGCCGCCGCCCAGGGCCGCGTGCATCGGCTCTGCATCCGCGAGGGGACCTCGCTGCCGGGGCCCATGGAGCAGGAGCTCGACCGCGCCTTCCTGGCCGAAGAAGACCTGGCCAACGCGGCCGTGGTCGAAACGCTGCGGACCAACGGCGACGTGTTCGTGCTGCCGCAGGACCGCATGCCGGCCGGCCAGCCGCTGGCGGCAATTTTACGGTATTGACGGGCATCCTTTACCGGATGATCCACCGCGCAGACAGGGCTAAGTAAAACCCCTGAAATTGTTGCATATCAATTACTTAGACCATGTCATTTGGCGCGTACTGGGCGTAAACTGGGTGAGACTGCGCACCTGGGTGGAATTGCGCCATTGAAAACAAAGAGTTTCCAGTTGGAGATCCGGTTGCTCCATGGTTACCGTATGAAATCACAGAGAGGGGTGACTGCCTATGCTCTATCGTAGTAACCTGCCGATGATGGTCCTGGCCCACGGCGACAACCATGACGCGGCGGTAACTATCCCCGAAGGGGAGACCTTCCGGCTGGTGGGGCCGGACCAGGACGACCGCTTCTGCGTCGTCCGGTATCAGGAGCAGGAATTCCTCGTTTTTGAATCAGACCTGCGCAATCTTTGCGAGGCGGTGTCCCGCAAGGAGGCTCAGAGCGGCCAGGTCCCTAGCCGAGCCATCGCTGCCGCCTGAGGCGCGGCCTGAAATGGCCGTCTCCGAGGCGCCCCGCCGCTTAGCGGATTGCTTGGTCCCGCCCTGGCTATGGGCGCATGCGGCGGAGGATCTCCGTATCCATATCCGCCAGGCCGGGCTTCGACTCCACGCGGGGCGCCCCTAACTGAAGCCCGTCCAGCGCTTCCGCCAACAGATCCCCGGAGAAGGCTGCTGCGCCGCTAGCTCTCCGAAACAGGTGAGCCCGGCGGTGCGCCCAGTTGGAGGCCACCCCGGGCGTCTCCACCGACACGGTGATCGTGTAGTTGACGAAGCCGATCTCCTCGTGGATCTGGTTCACGTCGATGGAGGCGTGGATCCAGACTACGTCGTGCGCGATGCGCGGGGCCAGGTCCTCCAGCTTGCGCTGATCCACCAGCGAGACCATGCAGTCCTCGTGCCGGCCGCGCGAGACGACGCGGTGCGCCAGATACTCGAATACGGACCTGCGCAACTCCGGTGCGGCTGCCTTCAGAACGTCATCCCGCGGGTGGAACGCGACCGAAATCACCACATGATCGGTGGGGCAGTCCGGCTCGACGTGCGCCGCCAGCGGAGCCGCGACAGCGACCAGCGCGACGGCCGGCCAAAGCATCCTGCACGTGCCCATCATCAACCTCACTTGGCACCTCATTTGGCACCCCCCTGGGCACCTCTCCCTGTGGGGATTATCCCCCTGTGGGCGATATCCCCCGGGAACTGCGCCCATGCGCACAGCCGTTCGCTTAGCGCTCCAGCAGGGACTGGTAGTTTTCAGCGTCGCGGTAGCCACGCTTGTAGCCGTCGTAGTAGACGTGGTCATACCAGTTGGACGGAAGGAAATTCTTGGGTTGCAGCTCTTCGAAATCCTCCGGCAGCAGCCGCGAACCGACGTTGAACGGACCCTTCACGCCCACGTGAACCTGGCTGGCATCGTGTGCGAGCTTGTTGTAGTCGTCCACCTGCGCCAGCACGTGATAGTAGAGGTCGTGCAGCACTTCGCGGTAGCGGAACAGCGGTGCGCGGAACTGCTCCTTGAAGGCTTCCCAGGCCGGCAGGTCCTCTTTATCGATGGTTCCGCGGTCGCCCCACTCCTTCTGAGCCTGGCCAAGCAGGGTGTTTAGCTCCTGGCGGGTGTTCTTCAGGTCTTCGCTGATGCGGACCATTTCCTGGGCGTCGATGTCCTTGAGGAAGTGCTCCAGCGGCAGTTTGGCGGTGCCTTCGGTGAGGTGCGGCGTGTCGAAGTCGATGCTCTCGATATCGGCCAGCGGGATCTGGCGCACCATGTTGCCCACGGCGATGGTGACGCGCCCTTTCTCGATCTTCTGGATGATGCCGTAGACCGGGTCGCCCGACTTGGGGTGAATCGTGTCGGCGAGCAGAGACAGCGGCAGTGCGACGGTCAGCAGCAGCAGAGCGAGTGGTTTCATCAGTTCCTCCCTACGCCGGAGGAGGTGCAATCCGGTGGCCAAAGGGGGGCGACCAGTCGCTGCGGTCGCAGCACAGCTAGCCCGGGCTAGCTCTGGGCTAGCTCACCAGATTTCGGACGCAGGATGTGGCGCAAGCCCGTGGCTTGCCGCGCCGGGACTCGTCCCGGCGCTTGTCCTCCATCACAGTGTCGTGCCCGGAGTGCCGGCCCGACCACTCGCCGAGGCATCCCGCCTGTGCTTTGCCCGAAGCGCTCTGCGAGCCTGTGAGACATCCGGGCTAGCCTGCATCTCTCACAAGCTCTACAGTGCATCGGCGCGAAACGTGAGGCAGGGATACGCAATCGGCGATTTGGCCGCCGCTCCCGGTCTGACGGCGTGACCGGCCACAAGCGCCGGGACGAGTCCCGGCGCGGCAAGCCGCGGGCTTGCGCCACATTCTGCGTCCGAAACCTGGTAAGAGATTGCGGCTTGCGGCAATTTGCACGGGTCCCGGTTGGTGCGCACAGCGCCGCTATGTCCACGCGACCGCCCCGGCACCCAACACCCGCTAGCTGAGCCACGACCGCAGGGAGTGGTCCCGCACCGCCATCCGCCCGCCCCGCGCTACGCGTCCAGCGTCTCGCGGACCTTGCTCAGCAGCGCGCCCAGCGTGAAGGGCTTCGGCAGGAAGCGCGCGCCCGGCGGGGAATCTCCGCTGCGCACCGCCTCATCCGGCGTGTATCCGGAGATGTAGAGCACCTTGAGCGACGGCTGCGCCGCATACATCTGCCGGGCGAGCTCCGGCCCCAGCATGCCCGGCAGCATCACGTCAGTCAGCAGCAGGTCGAACGGCTGGCCGTGGGCCTCGGCGGCGGCCAGAGCCTCTTCGGCGCTGCCCGCTTCCACCACCACGTAACGCTCGCGCCGCAGGATCTTGCGCATCAGGCCGCGGATGCCCGCCTCGTCGTCCACCACCAGGATGGTCTCGCGCATCGGCTCCGGCTCGGGCTCCGCCACAGTGGGCGCCGCCACGGGCGCCACCGCTTCCTCGGGAACCGCTTCGGCCACCGGCGCCGGCTCAGGCTCCGAGGACGGCAGATACACCGTGTAGGCCGACCCGCGGAACGGCTCGCTGGTATAAGCGATATCGCCGCCCCACTGGCGCACGATCGCGTACGCACGCGCCATGGCCAGCCCCGCACCTTTGCCCGGCGCGAGCAGCGGATCAAAGACCGCCGCCAGCCGTGTGGACTCCACCCCGCGGCCGTCATCGCGCAGCGTGATGCGCGCGTAACGGCCCGGGGCGAGCGCCACCGGCGTGGTCCGCTCGGCGATGGTGTCGGCGTCCCAGGCGACGGTTAACCGAGTGCGCTCCTCCGATCCAGCACGCTCGGGGGATGCCAGCGTCTCGATGACGCCGGCCAGTTGTTCGGCGTCGGCCTCGGCCCACACCGGATCGTACGTGTGAATGATTTCGAGCGTCACCTCGCCGATGGACTGCGCGAGGCGCGATTCCATGCCCGCCAGCACCTCGCTCAGGTTCACGCGCGTGGGCGGATTGGCGTGGCGCTGGGCCAGCTCGGTGAGCCGCCCGGCCAACTCGGAAATGCGCTCGGTGGCTTTCAGGACCTCGGCCAGGTCACCGCGCGCGGCGCTATCCGCGGGCAGCGTGTTCAGGATCTCCTCGCCGTAGCCGGTGGCGATCATCAGGGGATTGTTCAGGTCATGCGCCAGGCGCGCGGCGAAGGCCTGCAGGCCCTCCATGCGGCCCGCGGCCAGCAACTGCTGCTCGATCTGTTTGCGCCGTCCGATGGGCGTCATCACGCCAGTGACGGTGTCCCCGGCCGGACGCAGCGATTCGCGGCACCACACGGCCTGGCCGCTGGCGGAAACGGCGCGGAACTCGGCTGAGGCGTCGCCACCCGTCTCGATCGCCGAGCGGTACAGAGCCAGGGTCGCCGCGCGGTCTTCCGGGTGAATGCGCTCCTCGAAGAATCCCGAGCGGCTGGTCCAGTGATCGGCCGGGAAGCCGAGCAGTTCCTCCACCGCGCCGCCCACCGTGCGGAAGGCGAGCGTGGCGGCGTCGGCCTGCCAAACCACGGCGGGGACCTCCTCCGGTACCGCCTGCGACGGGCGTAGAGCCGCCGGTTGAGCTGCCTGCGCCGGAGCCCACATGGACCCCGGACCCGCGATCTGCTCCACCATCAGCAGGGTCTCGACCTCGGATTCGTCGTCCCAGTTGCGCATGGGCACGCCGGCGATGCGGAAGGTGTCCAGGCCCACCTGCGCGGCCAGCGGAGGCACGCCGGCGCCGCGCGCGTGGATCTCCCGGATCCAGTCGCCAAGTCCCTCCACCGGAAGCACTTGCTCGATGTCCTTGCGGCGCAGTTCCTCCACCCGCAGCCCGAAGGTGCGGCGGAAGGCGCGGTTTGCCCAAACCACGGCTTTCTCAGCGGAAAGCACCACCAGAGGGACCGGCAGCGAGGCCACCATCTCCTGGTAATAGCGCCGTTCGGTCTCCACCAGCGCCAGCAGCCGGGCGACCTCTTTAGCTTTCCACTGCTCGAAGTCCGTACGCTCCATCACAGTCTAGTTTGGAAAGCAGGACCAGATGGGACAAGGCACCACGAGTTTGCCTGGTACCAGTACAGAGCAAGTACCCGTCGTTCTATGGTGGAGCAGTACCTGGTGGCCCGCCAAGACCGCTCCCTGTGGTCGCGGCTAGCCCACGACTAGCCCGGATTTCTCATAGGCTCGCAGAGCGTTTCGGGCAAAGCACAGGCGAGAGGCCTCGGCGAGTGGTCGGGCCGACGCCCCGGCACGACACTGTGATGGACGACAAGCGCCGGGACGAGTCCCGGCGCGGCAAGCCACGGGCTTGCGCCACGTCCTGCGTCCGAAACCTGGTGAGAAATGCGGACTAGCGGCATTATGCTCGTCAGCAGCGATCTGAGCAGAGCGCCCGTAGCTGAGCCGCAACCAGAGGGAGCGGTCCTTGGGACACTCGCAGCACTCAGTACAGCCGCACGCCGCGCGGGCCGGGAGCCCGGTACATCCGCACCGTGTCGATGAAGCGCACCTCGCGCGAGGAACAGGTCATGGCCAGAGTGTGCGTGCGGCAGCCTTCGCCGAAGAAGCGCACGCCCTGGAGCAGGGCTCCGGTGGTCACGCCGGTGGCGGCGAACACGATCTGTTCGCCGGGCGCCAGGTCGCGAGCCGTGTAGATCCGCTTCGGATCGGAGATCCCCATGCGCTCCACGCGCTCTTCCAGTTCCTTGGTGTTCACCACCAGGCGCGCGGCCATTTCGCCGGCCACGCAGCGCAGCGCCGCCGCCGTCAGGACGCCTTCCGGAGCGCCGCCGATGCCGAACACGGCGTGTACGGCCGAGCCGCGCACCGCCGCCGCGATGCCGCCTGAGAGGTCGCCGTCCGGGATCAGGCGGATGCGCGCGCCGGTGTTGCGGATCTCGCGAATCAGTTCCTCGTGCCGCGGCCGGTCGAGCACCATGATCACCAGGTCCTTCACTTCGCGATCGAGGCACCGGGCGATGGTCTTCAGGTTGTATTTGACCGGCGCCTCGATATCCAGCGCATTGCGGCAGGCCGGGCCGGCGATGATCTTCTCCATGTAGCAGTCCGGCGCGTGCAGCAGTCCGCCGGGCTCGGACGCCGCCATCACGCAGATGGAGTTGGCCGTGCCGGTGGCGCACAAATTGGTCCCTTCCAGCGGATCGACGGCGATGTCCACCTGCGGATACTGGATGGCGTCGGGAGCCTGCGCGCCCACCTTCTCGCCGATGTAGAGCATGGGCGCCTTGTCGCGTTCGCCTTCGCCGATGACGATGGTGCCGTCCATTTGGATGGCTTCGAAGGCTTCGCGCATGGCGCGCACGGCGGCTTGGTCGGAGGCTTCAGGATCGCCCTGGCCCATGGTCCGGGCCGAGGCGACCGCGGCTTCCTCCACCACGTGCACGAAATCTCCCAGCAGGTCGCGTTCGAGGCGTGAGGTCTGGGACATCCCCGTGGCTGCACTCATGGTTGTTATTTCCCCCAGTCTGGGAAGCGCCGTTCCCGAACTGATGGTATCTCAGGCGACGACCGGTTCGGGAGCAAGATCGCCTGGCGGGCTTGCCGCGCCGGGACCAATCCCGGCGTGTCGCACCATCACGCACCAGAACCCCTGTGCACATCAGCCCGCATTTCTCACCAGATCTCAACGCGGGGAGGCGCAATCGGCGATTTAGCCGCCGCTCCCGGCATGACAGCGTGACAGGCGACAAGCGCCGGGACGAGTCCCGGCGCGGCAAGCCACGGGCTTGCGCCACGTCTGAAACCGCCCTAGCGTTCTGCCCCGAACTTCTTCCGCACTGCCGCCCGCACGCTCTCTCCTCCGTCCGCCTCAGCCACCGCCCATAGCCGCTGCCGCTCCTCCTCACTCAGCCTGGCTGATCCCAGCGCCTCCACCGCCTCCAGCGAACCCCGTCCGCCCCGCGCCACCAACCCGATCAGGAACTCATTCGCCTCGGCCAGCCCCGTCAGCGCAACGCCCGTCAGCACGGCCGCCAGCAGCAGCGGATCGCGCTCCCGGTCCACCTGATCCCGCAGCGCCGCCAGCGCCTCCGCCGACCGCGTCATCCCCAGCGCCAGCGCCGCCTCGGCCGCCGCGTCCCCATGCACCGATCCATCCAGGAACCGCCGCACGAACGCGATCCCGCCTTTGCCCTCGATCCCCAACACGGCAGAGAAACACGCGCCCAGCACCTCCGGCTCCACGTCTCCCACCAGCGCCTTCAGCCGGACGAGCAGCGCCGCCTCGGCGCGCTCCACCCGCCCGATCGCCTTCGCCGCCTCCGCGCGGACGGCTTTCTCCGGATCCGCCAGCGCTTCCACCAGGTGCCCCAGAAGCACCGTGTCCCGCAGTTCGCGGCAGGAAACCAGCGCCACCGCGCACCGCGCCCGCAGCGGACCCGCTGTATCCACGCGCCCGCCCCACACCGCCTCCATCTGGACGTGCTTCAGCCCCCGCAGATACACCGCCGAATCGCCGTGCCCCAGCTCCGCCAGCGCGTCGACCAGCGCGTTCTTGGCCCAGCATTGCGCATCGCTCCCCTCGGCGTAGAACCGCTCGAGCGCCGCCAGCATTTGAGGAATCAAGTCCGCCAGCGCCAGCGCCGCCACCACGCGCGCAGCCCGGCCGACCAGGTAGTTGTTGTGGTCGCGCAGGGCTTTCGTGAGTGGTTCGACCGCCAAGGCGGGATCGGCCACGTGGCGCAGTTCATCCACTGCCTCCAACTGCGCCTCGTAGCGTTTCCTGGCCACCCCGTCAAAATACCAGAACGGCCGGCCGCGGCCGCGCCGATTTGTCCGGATTGCCGCGCCCCGGGCACGGCTAGCTGAAGGCTCGCTGAGCCACGACCTTCGGGAGTGGTTCCTACCGGGTCCGGCATCCTTCAGTGAAAGCTCAGACTTGGTGCGCGACTCCTACGACCACTGGCTCATCAGCGGCTGCGCGAAGATCTCCTCCGATACACCCGCCGCCACCGCGGCTTCCTTCGTGCAGATCCAGTATTCCGGCTGCCAGCGCTCCGCCCGGTCGTAGGGAGGCTTGTAGATGAAGAAATCCGCCGCTTTCCGGCGCACGCGCGGTTCGAGCCGGTTCTCGTTTCCGAGGATGCAGGCCTCCTTGAGGGCCGCGTCGTAGGAATAGAAGGGGCCGTCTATATAGTCCCGCCGGTTGATGATGTGCCAGTCCATAAGTCTGTAAGTTGGATGAGCGAATGCCGGGCAGGGTTTCAGAGCCGAATCCGCTTCGAATGAGGTGCTTAGAGCCCTCTAGCCAGTGTAGCGCGACGCACCCGGTCCACCGCAACTGCAAACGCGGCGGTGCGCAGGTCGCAGCCGTATTTCCGGGCGGCTGTGGAAATATCGGCGTAGGCGGCCCGCATCCGCTTGCGCAGCTCGCGGTCCACCGTCTCTTCGTCCCAGGCAAACTGCTGGATATTCTGGACGTACTCGAAGTAGCTCACCGTCACGCCGCCCGAGTTGGCGTAGATGTCCGGCAGCACCACCGCGCCCTTCCGGGCAAGGATGGCGTTGCCTTCGGGATCGGTGGGATGATTCGCCCCTTCCAGTACGAACCGGGCCCGCACGCCCGGCGCGGTGTCCTTCGTCAGCACGCCGCCCAGGGCAGAAGGCACCAGAACGTCGCAATCCATCGCCAGGACCGCGCCGCTACCGGTCAGCTCCCCGCCGCCGAACCCGTCAAACGACCCCGACCCGTGGTAATGCGCCAGCAGCGCGGGAACGTCCAGCCCGCCCGCGTTCACCACCGTGTTCCGCGAGTTGCTGATCGCGACGATCCTGCCTCCGGCCTGGTGGAAGAGCCGTGCGGCATGCGAGCCGACATTGCCGAAGCCCTGGATCGCATAGCGGAAGTCGCTCACCTTCGCTTTGTGGTCCTCGAAGAGGCACTCGGCCGCGTAGAGCAACCCCGCGCCGGTCGCGCTGTCGCGGCCCAGCGATCCGCCCAGCTCAAGCGGCTTGCCGGTGACCACGGCCGGCGACCAGCCGTGATACTTCGAGTATTCGTCGACAATCCAACCCATCACCTCGGCGTTGGTGCCCATGTCGGGCGCCGGCACGTCGGCATTGGGACCGATCATGTCGTGGATGCGTTCGACGAAGACCCGTGTGAGCCGCTGCAACTCCCCGCGGCTGAGCGCGCGTGGATCGCAGGTGATGCCGCCCTTGGCGCCACCGAACGGCAGCCCGGCCACGGCCGTCTTCCAGGTCATCAGCGAGGCCAGCGCGTTGACCTCTTCCGGATCGACGCCCGGATGATAACGGATGCCTCCCTTGCAGGGCCCACGCGAATGGTCGTGCTGCACGCGGTAGGCAATGAAGGTTTCCTCCGAGCCGTCGTCACGCGCCACCGTGCACTCGGCCTTCACCTCGCGCGCGGGCGTCAGCAGGCGGCGGCGCGCCTTGGCATCCAGCCCCAACAGATCGGCTGCCGCGTGGAACTGCTTCCGCACCGCCTCGGTAGGCTTCACGCCGCAGCCTCCTGCATCATGGCTACGATCACGGTTTCCACTTCCCGGGCCACCGGCTCCAGCTCCGGCGTCCCGAACATCTTCATGAGAGCCGTCGGCAGCAGCGTGGCCAGAGTGTAGCCGCCCGGCGATTCGTAGACGGAAATCCGGCACGGCAGGGCGGTCGAGACCGCCCCGTTCGCCTCCAGCACCTTCTTGGCCTGCACCGGATTGCAGACCTCGAAGATCCGGCAGTCGCGGTCGAAGGCGACGCCCTTCTTGTTCATGGTGGCCCGCAGGTCGTGGACGGTCAGGATCCCGAACTTGTGCCGCGCCGCGGCTGCTTCGAGCCCGCGTTCGATCTCCGTCAGCGGCTTCTTGGATTCGATCGTGTAAAGCATCCTCTTATGGTGGCGCAAGCGCCCTGCTTGCCGCGCCGGGACTCATCCCGGTGCGTGTCGCTCCGTCACCCTGGTGGGCCCAGGAGGATCTACGCCGCCACCGGCGCCGCCCTCTTCTCCACCCCGGCCGCCTTCGGCGCGTGGATCCGCAGCACGCCCTTGTCGAGCTTCGCCGTCACCTTGGCGATGTCCGCCGCGCCCGGCAGCGGCACATTGCGATACACCTCGTTGGCGCCGTATTCGGTCCAGACGACCTTGTCTTTCTCCGTCTTCCTTTCGTGCTCGGCTCTCGCATGCACCACGAGTTCGTCGGCCGTCGCGATGACGTCCACGTGTTTGGCCTCGAAGCCGGGCAGCTTCATTTCCACCTCATAGGCCTCGCCGGCGTCCTTCACCTCGGCCGCGGGCAAACCCAGGACCTCGTGTTCGGCTTCGAGCCAGTCATCCAGTTCGTGACCCTCCGCAGCGCCGCGCTTCTGGAACAGCTCGAACGCGCGTTGCCGGATATCGGCGAACCGCTTGGCGAGCTCCGCAAAGACCGGCAGCTTCCCTTTGTCCTCCGTCTCCGCCCTCTTCACAGGTACTTTGGACATACTTCCTCCTTTCTGTTTCACACTCCGTGAGTGCACGCCGGCGGCCAGCGCCTAAGTCAGCAGGTTGACGCCACTTGGCGTTCTCTGCCGCGGCCGCAGCGAGTGAAAAGCCCCACAAGCCGGCGCAGCGTTGCTTGGCTACGCGCACTTTCCCGTGGCAGCGAAATTGCTAGTTTGTATCGATGGAGGGCGATTATGGAAAAAGCAGCGGCGTTCTCTACTCTGGCGGCGTGTCCGTCCTGCGGCGCGAAGAACCGCGTCCCGGCCGCGCACCTGGCCGACACCGGGCGATGCGGCTCGTGCAAGTCTCCTCTGCCGGCCGTGGCCGAACCTCTGGAAGTGGACACGGCCGCCTTTGACCAGATCCTGCGCGAGACCAAGGTTCCCGTGCTGGTCGACTTCTGGGCAGCCTGGTGCGGCCCGTGCCGCATGGCCGCGCCCGAGGTCCACAAGCTCGCCGGGCTCATGCAGGGCCGCGCGCTGGTTCTGAAGGTCAATACTGAGGCGCATCCGGAACTCGCCCAGCGCTACCGTGTGCAGTCGATTCCCAACTTCCTGGTATTCCGCGATGGCCGGCCGGTGTTTGAGCGCGCGGGCGTCGCCGGAGCCAATGAAATGCGCGGTTGGCTGGAGCGCGCGGGCTAGTGTTGGGCTAGTGTCCTGTTTCCGAAGTTCGTTTATATTTGCGGACCTTACGGAGGATGGTGTTGGCTGAGGCAGTCCAGATGAACGGCTGAGGATCGGCGTTGTTGGCGCGGATGTAATCGCGGATGGCTTTTTTGAGGGCGGCGACGCTGGAGAAGGTGCCTCGGCGAATGCGTTTTCGAGTGATCTCGGCGAACCAACGTTCAACCTGGTTCAGCCAGGACGCGCTGGTGGGCGTGAAGTGGGGATGGAAGCGGGCGTGAGCGGCGAACCACTCCTGGACAGCGGGATGTTTGTGGGTGCCGTAGTTATCCAGGATCAAGTGCAGAGCCAGCCGACGCGGCGTGGACTTGTCGATCTTTCTGAGGAAGCTCAGGAACTCCAGGTGCCGGTGGCGGGTGTGACACTGCGCAATGATTGTTCCGGCCTTCACGTCCAGAGCGGCAAACAGCGTGGTCGTTCCGTGCCGGGTGTAATCGTGGGTTTGCCGTTCCGGCAAGCCGGGGCGCAGGGGCAGGATAGGTTGCGTCCGGTCGAGCGCCTGGATCTGGCTCTTTTCATCCACCGCTAACACCAGCGCCTTGTCCGGTGGATGCAGGTACAGTCCCACAATGTCGCGGACCTTCGGGACGAAAGCTGGATCGGTACTGGATTTAAATGTTTCCACGCGATGTGGCTGCAAGTGATGGCGGCGCCAGATGCGCTGCACCGTAGCGGGGCTCACCTTATGGGAACGCGCCATCGAACGGACGCTCCAATGCGTGGATTGCTTGGGCTGCGTGCGCAACGTAGCTTCCACGATCACCGCTTCCTGCTCCTCGCTAATCTGCTTGGGCCGCCCCGACCGGGGGCGGTCTTCGAGAAGCCCGATTACGCCTTCGGCGGCGAATCGTCGCCTCCACAGCAACACGGTGGGCACGCTGGTGGCCAGATCCCGCGCTAATCCATGGTTGGAGCGCCCCTCTGCGGCGCCCAGCACGATGTTGACTCGCAACACGATCCCTTGGGGCGTGCTCCGATGGTTTCGAATCTCCTCCAATTCCGCGCGCTGTCGCGCGGTCAGGCGTAAGGCCGGTGCAGGGGAGCGTGGCATACCGTCAGTATGCGCTCGACCAGACTATTAGTAAATCTATTTCAGAAACAGGACACTAGTGTGTATTTCTCACCAGGACGCGGGCGCAGCGACGTGGCGCAAGCCCGTGGCTTGCCGCGCCGGGACTCGTCCCGGCGCTTGTCGTCCAACAGGGTGTCAAGCTGCGCAAGGGCGAAATGCCTCGCCGAGGCCCCTGGGCCCAAGTTTCCCGCAGTTCGGCCAAGAGCTTGTGAGAAATCCGGGCTAGTGTGTTTGCAGCGTTATCGTAGACCGCTCCCTGTGGTCGCGGCTCAGCTACTGGCGCTGTGCCCAGCGCACGTCCTTTGTGCAGAGCGCCGCTAGCTGTGCCGCGACCACAGGGAGCGGTCTACGCTTGCGGAGAAAACGCTTTCGTAGATCAGTTTCGTCCGGCTCGCAACGGTATTTTCAATAGCTTGGCCGCCGCACCGCGCTCTGCGGATATCAACGAAACCGCTCTATTCGTGACGCAGGGCCCCGGCTGGACCATTTGGGCCCGTTTCGCCGGGGCAGTGGGCCGCGGCGGCCAAGCCGGTGAAACAACCGCAGCGCCCTTCTGCCCCCCTCGCGCTATAATCTGTGGGAGCGGTATGGAAGAGCTTAAGAAGAGGCTTAGGGAAGAGATCGCGGCGCTCGAAAACGAGTTGCGCATCGAACTCCCCAAAGAGATCCTCAAAGCCCGCGCTCACGGGGATTTGAGCGAAAACGCCGAGTATCACGCGGCCAAGGAGCGGCAGGGCTACGTCAACGCCCGGCTGGGGCAGCTCAACGGACGGCTGCGCGAGCTTTCGATGATCGACATGACCAAGATCCCGCATGACCGCGTGGGTCTGGGTTCGAAGGTGGTGGTCCTGGACCTCGCGAAGGACGAAGAGATCACCTACAAGCTGGTCACCAGTGAAGACGTCAACGTGAACAACGGGTTTATCTCCACCAGTTCTCCGATCGGGCGGGGACTGCTCGGCAAGCAGGTGGGCGACACAGTGCGCATCCAGATCCCGGGCGGCATGCGCGAGATGGAGATCGTGAAGCTGACCACCATCCACGAGACGGGAGGCTAGCGCAAAAGTGACCTTCACACACGCGATCGGATTCACTTGTAACAAGGTGATCCGGCTGATTGTCCGTGGGCTGGCTCTTTCCAAGATCCATCCCAACGTTCTGACCTTCCTGGGTCTGGTGATCAACGTAGTGGCAGCGGTGCTGCTGGCGCGGGGGCAATTCGTTTCCGCGGGACTGGTGATCATCGGCGCGGGCCTGTTCGACATGGTGGACGGGCGTGTGGCGCGCGAGACCAACCGGGTGACGCGCTTTGGCGGCTTCTTCGATTCGGTGCTGGACCGTTATTCGGACCTGGGCCTGCTGATGGGCATGCTGGTCTGGTACGGGTCGATCAACCTGCCCGGGTATGTGGTGTTGACCGCGGTGGCGATGACCGCCTCAGTGATGATCAGCTACACCAGGGCGCGGGCGGAGAACTCGATTCCGACGTGCAAGGTCGGGTTCATGGAACGGCCCGAGCGGGTGGTGCTGCTGATTATCGGGGCGCTGTTCGACAAGATGGCTCCGGTGCTGTGGGTGATCGCGGTGCTGGGGAACCTGACGGTGATCCACCGCATGGTGTTCACCTGGCAGGAGGCCAAGCGGTTGGAAGAGGCTCAACTGCGGGCCGTGGAGCGGGGCACGAGCACGACGGCGGGCGGGAAGCGCTAGGCGCGTTCACCGCAGTTCCTTTCAATCGAGACGCCGTGTAGCGCGGCTATCCGGCAATCACGCTGTCTAATCCGGAGGTAGCCAAGTGAGAACGCTATGGTGCTGGCGTTGCGCGACCGAGGTGCCTATGCTTGACGATCAGGAGTACGACTGGGTCGTCAGTGATCCGATGAAGACCGCCGCTCTTGAATCCCGAGATGACCCGAACCTCTTCCGGAAGCACTACGATGAACTGGTTGTGGAGAGGCACGCGCAGCTAACCGGAGTCCGCATACAAGACGCTATGGTGATTGTGCGGCATAGGCTTTCTGCGTTAGGCCCGATATGCAGGCGCTGTGGCAGGCCGTTACGAACTCCGGCAGCTCGGCTGTGTGGCTCATGCATGACGCCCGTCCAGGAATAAGGGAATAAGAAGGATACGGTTCGGGGGGCGAACGCAGCTACCGGGGGCCGGCGGCAAAGCCGAGTTCCTTCCACAGCTTCTCCCAGCGCCAGATCTCGTTGGCCGCGTCCTCGGGGATGCGATAGCCGAGCTGGTGGGCCAGCAGCAGCACTTGTCCGCGGTGATGCGCCTCGTGGGCGAACATGTAGGCGAACAGGGTGGCTCCGGCGGGCCAGTCGCGCGCCCAACTGCCACGCGAGAACGTCGTCACGCGGCGGCGGGGGCTGGCGGAGAGCGCGTCCTTCAGCATGTCCAGGCAGCGGGCGGCACTGCGGCGATGGGCGAGGGCGGTCTGGCGGATGGTGGAGTGGTCCGGGTCGAGCGGGGCGGGGCACTTGAGGTGCGGCGCCGAGCGCTTCAGCCACACCAGTCGATTGTTGTGCAGGTGGGCGAAGATGGCGGCGATGGTGCGGCCATCGTGGGGGCCGGGTCCGGGCGGCGGGAGGCGCCAGGCGCGCGAGTCCAGGTGGGCCAGCAGGTGCTGGTTCATCCGGCCGCTGGCCGCGTAGGTTTCAAGAAGTACGTGTTTAACGTCGGGGGCGAGGTTCGGGGCCTTTTCCGGCGGAGTCGCCGCTGGGCGCATTTCCGGAGCATATCGCACACGATGCCTGCCGCGGGACGTTGTCGCGGAGAGGTGGGATCTTAGGAAGGACATAGGTGCTGTGTTTTAGGCCATGAGATCCATTGCACCCTATTCCCAATACTGTTAATATTGCCCCCGGAATAGTGGTTGTGCTGTTCCCGACTCTGTGGCTGTTATGTCACTTGGATACGGAGGAATCTGCTATGCATATTCACGACTCAAACCTCCGACAGCTCGTCTTGGACGGCATTCATGCAGGTAGCATGATCCGCGCGGGCTGTTGCCAGGCGGGAGTCGATCGAAGACAAGCGCTGCGGTATCAAACACGCCAAAAGGCCTACATGCATTCCGTGTATCCGGTGCCCTCAAACCGCCGGGTGGTCACCGTCCTGGACCTTTCCAGAAACGGCCTGTGCGTCGAAGCTGCCTTGCCGGAGTCCGAGGGTGCGTCGGTTCGCGTTCAGATCAAAGATGCTTTTGTGATCGGAGAAGTTCGCCACTGCCGCGAGGTGGGTGAGCTGTATCACATCGGGATACGGGCCGATGCGGTGCTGTACGATATGCGGAGACGCGAGGGGGGTATCCTGGAGATGCCGGTTGTGCGCTGAACCGGGTTCGGCCAGGCAGGCCACCACGGCCAGTCGTTTTGTAGTATTCTGTAATTTCGGCTCTGTACGGGCCGGCCACCTTTAACCTCCAGGGGATCCCTATGTACGCAGTGATAGAAACCGGCGGGAAGCAGTATCGTGTCGCTTCGGGCGAATCAGTCGAAGTGGAGACGCTGCCCGGCGATGTCGGCGCCGAAGTCGAGTTTACCAGGGTCGTCGCGATTGTCGACGGCGAGTCGGTCAAGGCCGGCGAGGATGTGGCCGCGGCGAAAGTGCGCGGCACCATCGAGGCGCACGGCCGGGGCGACAAGACCCTGGTGTTCAAGTTCAAGCGCAAGAAGCAGTACAAGCGCACCATCGGCCACCGCCAGAACTACACGCGCGTGGCCGTCAGCGAGATTGTCGCGTAGGAAGGCAGTATGGCGCACAAAAAAGGGTTAGGCAGTTCCAAGAACGGGCGCGATTCGAATGCGCAGCGGCTGGGCGTGAAGGCCTTCGGCGGGCAGTTGGTGCCCGGCGGGTCGATTCTGGTGCGCCAGCGCGGCACGCCGTTCAAGCCCGGCGTGAACGTCGGGCGCGGCAAGGACGACAGCCTGTTTGCGAAGATCACGGGCGTGGTGGAGTTCCACAACCGCGGGCGCATGGGCAAGTTCGTCAACGTGCGGCCGCAAGACGCGCAGTAGGCGCGCTACCAGACGTTTCTGGCTCCGCCCGCAGCGGCCCGGACCAGAGAGGACCGCTCCCTGGCGGTCGCGGCTCAGCTAGCGAGGTTGCGGTCCTGAGGCCATTGCGGCAACCCGAGCCGTTGCAGCAGGCCGAACTGGTCAACGCAAAATCAGGAATGGTCCAGCTTACTGGCGCTGGCGGTTTGCCGTGTTCATCGACGAAGTCATCATCCACGTGAAGGCCGGCGACGGCGGGAACGGCTGCCTTGCGTTCCGGCGCGAGAAGTACGTGCCGCGGGGCGGGCCCAGCGGCGGCGACGGCGGCGCGGGCGGCGACGTGGTGTTAGTCGCCAAAGAGGGCTACAATACGCTGCTGCACCTGCGCTTCAATCCCGAACACAAGGCGCAGCGCGGCCGTCACGGCGAAGGCAGCAACAGGAAAGGCCGCGAGGGGACTCCGGCGGAGGTCGCGGTGCCCGTCGGGACGGTGGTCTACGACGCCGACAACGGCGACCTGCTGCACGACTTCACCTTGAACGGCGACACCTTCGTAGCCGCGCACGGCGGACGTGGCGGACGTGGCAACGCGCGCTTTGCGACGTCGACGCACCAGGCTCCCACCGAGCACGAACCGGGCAAACCTGGAGAGGAGCGGCGGCTGCGGCTGGAGCTGAAGCTGCTGGCTGACGTGGGATTGGTCGGCTTCCCGAACGCGGGCAAGTCGACGCTGATTTCGCGGATCTCGGCGGCGCGGCCAAAGATCGCGGCGTATCCCTTCACAACGCTCGAGCCGCATCTGGGTGTGGTCCAGGCGAATGCGGACGATTACCGCACGTTTGTGGTGGCTGATATCCCCGGATTGATCGAAGGCGCGCATGAGGGGCACGGGCTGGGCATCCAGTTTCTGCGGCACATCGAGCGGACGCGGCTGCTGGTGCACCTGGTGGACGTGTCCGATTTCTCGGGGCGCGATCCGGTGCATGATTTCGAGGTGGTGATGCAGGAGCTGGCGAGCTTCTCCGAGGATCTGGCCGCGAAGCCGATGATCGTGGTGGCGACCAAGCTCGACGCAGCGCAGGATCCCGAGCGCATCGCGGCGGTGGAGCAGGTGGCGGCGGCCCGCGGGCTGCCGTTTTTCAAAATTTCGAGCGTCACCGGAGAGGGAATCGGGCAGTTGACGCAAGCCATGGGCGCGGCCGTGCTGCCGGTCCTGTCCGAAGAGTCACAGTAGCGCGCGCAACGCCTGAAGCCCCTGATCCAGACTCCGCTCGATCTGCCGGATCGGATACCAGGATGTTCCCGGCCGGTTGATGCTGAGCGGACGGCAGGTCCGGAATGGGCGCAGGACGTGGCGCAAGCCCGTGGCTTGCCGCGCCGGGACTCGTCCCGGTGCCTGTCGCCGGTCAAGGTGTCATGCCAGTTGCGGTGGCGAAATCGCCCCTTGCCGCTCCCCGCCCGACGTTTCCCTCCGATGCGGAGCGTTTCCGGCAAAGCACAGGCGGGATGCCTCGGCGAGTGGTCGGACCGGCACTCCGGGCACGACACCGTGATGGACGACAAGCGCCGGGACGAGTCCCGGCGCGGCAAGCCACGGGCTTGCGCCACATCCTGCGTCCGAAATCTGGTGAGAAATGCGGGTTAGTTAGCTGGCCGCCGCTGGCGACGCCGGCGTTGCGGCCGGCATCTGGATGCCGTAGTCGACCGGCAGCATGATCCACGCTGCCAAGTAGGCGATGATCAGCAGTCCGCCGGTGCACAGCGTTCCGGTGATGACCGCCAGACGCACCAGGGTCACGTCGATATCCAGGTGCTTGGCCAGGCCCGAGCAGACGCCCGCGATCTGTTTGTCGTAGCTGAGCCGGTACAGGCGCCGCGGGGCTCCCATGCGTCCGCGGGCGGCGTTGGGAGTCTCATGCCCGCAGGCCGAGCAGAAGTTGTCGGTGGCGGCGTGCAGTTCGTTTCCGCAATGGGTGCAGTACATACTTGCCTCCGTCAAGGATTACGAAAGGGGCCGGGGCGATGTTCCGGCAAGTGTTGCGCACAGGCGCGGACCAGTCGCTGCGGTCGCGGCTCTGCCAGAGGGGTTTCGTAGATACCGAAGAGCGCGCCGCGGCGGCCAAGCGGAGCGGGCGGGTTCCGCCAGCTTACTGATGCGCGCCTTCGCCAGGCTGCTGGTGTGGCGAACCCTGCTTGGGCTTCTCTTTCTCTTTTTCTTTGTCCTTTTTCAGAGGACTCAGGATCACGTGGGCGTTGCGGCCTTCCAGGCGCGGCTGGCCTTCCACGGTCCCGACCGCTTTGAGGTCCTCAGAGAAGCGCAGGAGGAGTTTCTTGCCCAGGTCGACGTGCGCAATCTCGCGCCCGCGGAACTGCACCACGGCCTTTACCCGGTTGCCTTCGTTCAGGAAGCGGATGGCGTGGTTCTTTTTGAACTCGTAGTCGTGGTCATCCGTGTTGGGCCGGAACTTGACTTCCTTGACCTGGATGATGTGCTGCTTCCTCTTGGCTTCGTGCTGCTTCTTTTTGTTTTCGTATTGCCACTGGCCGTAGTCCATGGCCTTGGCAACGGGCGGTTCGGCGGTGGGAGAAACGACGATGAGATCCAGGCCCAAATCCTTGGCCTTGCGCACGGCAGCCTGGGTGGGCAGGACTTCCACACTCCCGTCCGGGAACACCGCCCGGACTTCGCGCGCGCGGATCGCTTCGTTGACGTTCTCCCGGATTCTAGGTCTGCGAGGCGGATAGCCTCGCGGTGGATACATTGCCATTAAGACCGAGACTCGCGACGCGGGATCATCATCATTAGTTGTAGGGTAACAAATTCCATGCTGTCAACCGGGCGCCCCGGCCTCGGATTGGAAAATGCCCTGGGTGCTCCTCTCCTTCTCATAGATCCCTGCCGGGCGGGAAGCGTTCGCGCCCTGTTGCGCTGAGGCGCACTTGGCCTCGCAGATTGCCGCTCCCAGGGGAGCCCGGCACCTGGCCGTCGACATATATTTGGCGTTGCTGCCGACGCTCGAAGCAGTGTTGGCCACCTCGGCAACCAATGTGCAACGGACGCCGGCCGCGGTCTTCATGGGATTTTCTGCGGGCGAGACGTTGTATGGACCGGTCACCGACCGCTCGGCCGCAAGCCGCCGCTGTATTTCAGCCCGGGATTGTTTGTGGCGGCCTCGGCGGGCTGCGCGCTGGCTCCCTCCATCGGATGGCTGACATTCTTCCGGTTGCTCGAAGCCATGGGCGCTGGTGGCGGCGCAGTGATTTCGCGGGCCATGACGTGGCGCAAGCCCGTGGCTTGCCGCGCCGGGACTCATCCCGGCGCTTGTCGTCTATCACAGTGTCGTGCCCGGAGTGTCGGCGCGACCACTCGTCGAGGCATCCCGCCTGTGCTTTGCCCGAAACGCTCTGCGAGCCGGTGAGAAACGTCGGGCGGGGAGCCGCAAGGGCGATTTCGCCACCGCAACTGGCATGGCGCCTTGACCGGCGACAAGCGCCGGGATGAGTCCCGGCGCGGCAAGCCACGGGCTTGCGCCACGTGCTGCGCCCGAAACCTGGTGAGAAATGCGGGCTAGTGCAGGGATTCCTCTTCCTGCAACGCTGATTTCGGGCGCAATCGACGGTTCAGTTCGGCCACCCCCGGGTGTATACTGTTGAACGCCCGGAGGTTTCACTGAATGCTGGCCGATCCGAGCGTCCGCCAGACGCGCCCCCTGTTGCTGCGAATTCGACGCCCCGTGCTGACGGCCCTCTGCTCCGCGGCGCTGCTCTGCGGAGCGCTCGCACTCACCCGCCTGGGCGCGCAGGCGCCCGCGAAATCCGCCGCCAACGCGGTGGAAGATCCGCAAACCTTCTTTAACACCTACTGCATCACCTGCCACAACGACCAGCTCCGCACCGCCGGCCTGGCCATCGACACCCTGGACCCCGCGCACCCCGGCGCGAACGCCGCCACCTGGGAGAAGGTGATCGTGAAACTGCGATCCGGTTCGATGCCCCCCGCCGGCATGCCGCGCGCCGATGCCAGCGTCTACGGCGTGGTGGCCACCAAACTCGAAAGTCAGCTTGATCACGACTGGATGGCGAATCCGCGCGCGGGCCGCATCAACGCCGTGCACCGGCTGAACCGCTCCGAGTACAGCAACGCGATCCGCGACCTGTTCCAGCTCGATTTCGACGTGAAGCCGCTGCTCCCCGGCGACGAAACGGCCGACGGCAGCTTCGACGACTTCGCCGACGTGCTCTCCATCTCCACCGCGCACCTGGAGCGCTACATGTCGGTCGCGCGCCAGATCACGCGCCTGGCCACCGGCCTGCCGCCCAACCAGCCCGACTCGAACGTGTTCGAGATCCCGCTGCACATTATCCAAAACGACCGCATGAGCGAGGACCTTCCGTTCGGCTCGCGCGGCGGCATGGCGATCCCCTACAACGTCCCGGCGCCGGGCACCTACCGGATCAAGGTCCGCTTGCAGCGCCAGTATCAGGATTACCTCAAGGGCATGGGCTGGCATCAGCAGCTCGACGTGCGCCTGGATGGCAAGCTCCTGAAGCGCTTCACGGTGGGCGGCGAAGCCAAGGGGAGGCCTGCCGCGGCCAGCTACGCAGGCGATGGCGAGGTGGGCTTCGCGGGCGACGACAGTTGGGAAAAATACATGCAGGTGGAAGGCGACAAGGGCCTGGAAGTCGAAGCCGAGATCTCGGCCGGGCCGCACGTCATCGGCGTGACCTTTGTCCGCGAGATGTTCGAGGAAGAGGGGCTGCCGCAGCCCATCCAGCGCGGCCGCGTGATCTCGAACGACCAGGTCTACATGGATTTCGCCAACGTGGGCTCGGTGCAGGTCGGCGGTCCATATGAGGTCGAGGGCCCCGCGAAGGACACGCCCAGCCGCCGCGCGATCTTCGTCTGCTACCCGAACGCCGTGGCCGAGGAAGCTTCCTGCGCCAACCGGATTCTGTCGCACATGGCGAGGCTGGCGTATCGGCGTCCGGTGACCAAGGCCGACACCGACACGCTGATGGAGTTCTTCGAGCAGGGCCGCGAGCAGGGCGGCACGTTCGACCACGGCATCCAGTTCGCTCTGGAACGCATGCTCGTGGACCCCGACTTCCTGCTGCGCGTCCACCTCGATCCGGCCAAGCCGGTGGCGAACGGCATCTATCCGCTGAGCGACCTGGAAGTCGCCTCGCGCCTGTCGTTCTTCCTGTGGTCCAGCGTTCCGGATGATCGTCTGCTGGACCTGGCCGAAGCAGGCAAGCTCACCGAGCCTCAGACGCTCGAAGCCGAAGCGCGCCGCATGCTGGCCGACCCTCGCGCCACCGAGGCGCTCACCACCGATTTCGCCGCGCAATGGCTGAACCTCCGGCTGGTGGACGAAGTCGTCGTCGACCCCAATAAATATCCTCTTTATGACCTGAGCCTGCTGCGCGGCTTCCAGACCGAGACCGAGATGTTCGTGGAAGCGAACATTCGCGACGACCGCCCCGTGCGCGAGCTGATCGACGCCGACTACACCTTCATGAACCAGCGACTGGCCGAGCACTACGGCTTCCCCGGCATCTACGGCAGCCGCTTCCGCCGCGTCCAGCTCCCGAATCATGACCAGCGCGGTGGGCTGCTTTCGCAAGGCGCGTTGCTGGCCACTACGTCGTACCCGGACCGCACCTCGCCGGTGCTGCGCGGAAAATGGCTGCTCAACAACATGTTCGGGCTGCCGATTCCGCCTCCGCCGCCGGGCGTGAACACGACGCTCGAAACCAAGCCGGGCGTAGTCCCCAAGGGAATCCGCGAGCGCCTTGCCCAGCACCGCACCGAGCCCACTTGCAACAGTTGCCATTCGGTGATCGATCCGCTGGGGTTCACGCTGGAGAATTTCGACGTGATCGGCGGCTGGCGCACCGTGGACGAATCGGGCAACGCGATCGATTCCACCGGCACCACCGCCAACGGCGAGAAGATCGAGGGCCTGCCGGGCCTCCGCAGGAAGTTGCTGAATCCACCTGACCAGTTCCCGCGCACGCTCACGGAGAAGCTGATGGCGTACGCGCTGGGACGGCGCGTCGAGTATTACGATCAGCCCTCGGTGCGGCAGATTGTGCGCGCGGCGGCGGCTGATGACTATCGTTGGTCGTCGCTGATTATGGGCATTGTGAAGAGTCCTGCGTTCCTGATGCGCGAGACTCGCCAGGAAACCAGTTCCGCGGCGGAGCCGGCCTCCGTTGCGTTAGCCAAGTAGATACAGGAGACACGATCCATGGCGATCCTGACCAAGTCCCTCTCGCGGCGCACGGTGCTGCGCGGCGCCGGCGCGACCATCGCGCTGCCCTTCCTCGAAGCCATGCTGCCGCCGCTACATGCGCAGCCCCGCAAGCGCATCCATCGCTTCCAGGCCTTCTACACGCCCAACGGCATGGCGATGGAATACTGGACGCCGGCCAAGACCGGCACGGACTTCGAGCTCACGCCGATCCTCGAACCGCTGGCTCCCTACCGCGAGCAGGTCACCGTCTTCTCCGGCCTGAAGGCCACCTGGAACTACATCCACGCCGGCGCTTCCGGATCCTTCCTCACCGGCACGGCGCGCGGCGGCCGCACCGAAATCGAAATCATCGCCGACGTGTCGATGGACCAGCTCCTCGGCCGCCACTTCGCAGACCAGACGCAGCTTGCTTCGCTTGAAATGTCGATGGACCAGCCCAACAACGCGGGCGCCTGCACCGGCAACCTGAGCTGCGCCTACACGCACACGCTTTCCTGGCGCAGTCCCACGCAGCCGCTGCCCATGGAGTGGAATCCGCGCGCGGTCTTCGAAAAACTCTTCGGCGATACCGGCAGCACGGATCGCGCCGCGCGGGAAACGCGCCTCGAACAGCACAAGAGCATCCTCGATTCGGTGACCGCCAAGCTCTCTGGTCTCAAGCGCGAGCTGGGTCCCGAGGACCAGCGCAAGCTCGACGAATACACCACTGCCGTGCGTGACGTGGAGCGCCGCATCCAGATGGCCGAGGCGCAGATCAATGTCGACCTCCCGAATCTGGATCAGCCGCAGGGCGCGCCCGCGGTGTTCGAGGATTACCTGGACCTGATGCTGGAATTGCAGCGCATCGCTTTCCAGAGCGACCTGACGCGCGTCGTCTCCTTCATGATCGCCAAGGAGCAGAGCGCGCGCCCCTATCCGCAAGTGGGCGTGCCCGAGGCGCACCATCCGCTCTCGCACCACAACAACGTGCCGGAGTTGGTGGAGAAGATGTCGCACATCAACCGCTATCACGTGCAGCTCTTCTCACAATATCTAGCCAAGCTCCAGGCCACGCCCGATGGCGACGGATCGCTGCTGGATAACATCACCATCCTGTACGGCTCGGGCATCTCGAACAGCAACGGGCACTCGGGCGTGAACCTGCCGCAGTTGCTGGTGGGCGGCGGCGCGGGCACGCACAAGGGCGGCCGTCACTTGGCGTATAAGGACAACCCGCCCAACGCGAATCTGCTCATGACCATCATGGCCAAGATGGGCGTTCCGGTGGACCACCTCGGCGCCGGCACCGAGAAGCTCGACATCGACACGCTGCCCGAGGTCTAACGAGCCATGCGAATCCTGGTTTCCGTCCTGCTGCTGGCCACCGTAGTTTTCCTGCTTGTCATAGTGCAACGTGCCGGCGCCCAAACGCCTCTGGCCCCCACGCCGTTGCTGGAAGCGGCCAAGGGCGGCGACGCCGCCACGCTCCGCAAGCTGATCGCGGAGAAGGCGGACGTGAACGCTGCCGCGCCCGACGGGTCGACGGCGCTGCACTGGGCCAGCCATCGCAACGACCTTGATAGCGTCAAGCTGCTGCTGGCCGCGGGCGCGAACGTGAACGCCACCACCGACCTGGGCGTGACCCCGCTGTGGACCGCCGCCGAGAACGGCAGCGCGCCCATCGTGCGGGCGCTGATCGCGGCCAAGGCAGATCCGAACCTCGCACTGCTGGCCGGCGAGTCGCCGCTGATGGTCGCCGCGCGCGCCGGGAACGCCGAGGCGGTGGAGTTGATCGCCGCCGCCGGCGCCAACGTCGACGCGCACGGCACGCGCGGGCAGACCGCTCTGATGTGGGCCGCCGCCGAAAAGCATCCGGACGTGGTGAAGGTTCTGCTGACGCACCACGCCGACGTGAGCCTCAAGTCCGAGGTCTGGACCAATGTGATGGCGGTTCCGCCACACGGCTATCTGCCGTATAACAAGGCGATCCCGCACGGTGGCGAAACGGCGCTGATGTTCGCCGCGCGCGTGGGCGATCTGGAATCGGCCAGGCTCCTGGTTGCCGCCGGAGCCAACCCCAGTGACGAGGATGCCTGGGGCGTCACCGCCACGACGCTCGCCGCGCACTCCGGCTTCACCGATGTAGTCCTGTTCCTGCTCGACAAGGGCGCCGATCCGAACGCGATGCGCTGCGGCTTCAGCGCGCTGCACGTCGCCGTGATGCGGCGGGACCAAAAGATGGTCGCGGCGCTACTTGAACACGGTGCCAAGCCTGATCCGAAGCTCGAAACCTGGACCCCCACACGGCGGTCCTCGCATGACTGGCACTTTGATCCGGAGTGGATCGGGGCAACGCCCTACTGGCTGGCGGCGCGCATCGACGAACCCGGGATCATGAGGCTGCTGGTGGATCACGGCGCGGATCCGCTCTTCGTGCAGGACGTGACCTGGCACGCCGAGCAGGGCTTCGGCGCGGTCGACAAGACGGAGAAGAGCACCGCGCTGCTGGCGGCGTTGAACGTCGGCGGCGGCGAGATCTGGGAGCAGCTTCCCTCCGGCGAGCGCGAGCCGAAGACGCTCGCGGCGGTGAAAATGGCCGTCGAGTCGGGCGTCGACGTGAACGCCGAGAACACCGCCGGGCATTCGGCGCTGGATATGGCCGAGCAGGCGCGCTACGCCTCGGTGGTCGACTATCTGAAGGAGCACGGCGCGAAACCGGGCAGCGCCCCGCCCCCGCAGCGCCGCGGTTTCGGGCGGGGGAAGTAGCCGGACCGCCGTAGACCGCTCCCTGCGGTCGCGGCACAGCTAGCGGCATTCTGGCACGCCGGCCGCGCAGCCAGCATACGGGCCGGTGCGTGCGCTACTGGCGTTTTGCGCAACACTCGCGACCCCGGGACAGCGCCGCTAGCTGTGCCGCGACCGCAGGAAGCGGTCCGGTCTCCGCACGCGAGCAGCGCAGCCAGCATCCGACGCAACGTCACGGGCACTCTGCGCAATCACCGTCGTTCAGGGCAGATCGCCGCTAGCTGAGCCGCGACCGCAGGGAGCGGTCCCGCCCCTGTCCGCTACCGCACCCCCAGCACCGGACCCGCCACCGCAAACATCAGCGCCGTAATCAGCACGATCGAGATAAAGTTCAGCCACAACCCCGCTCGAGCCATATCCCGCATCTGCACGTGCCCCGACCCGAACACCACGGCGTTCGGCGGTGTAGCCACCGGCAGCATGAACGCGCAGCTCGCCGACAACGTCGCGGCCACAGCCAGCAGTAACGGCGAAGCCCCCAGCCCTGTGGCCGCCGCGGCGAACACCGGCACCAGCGCCGCCGCCGAAGCCGTGTTGCTGGTCAGTTCCGTCAGGAACACCATGCCCGCCACCACCGCGACCATCGAGTAGATCGCCGGAAGCCCCGCCAGCGACGCGCTCTGCGCTCCCAGCCACTCGCCGACTCCGTTGGTGCTGATGGCCGCCGCCAAGCTCAATCCGCCGCCGAACAGCAGCAGGATGCCCCACGGCAGCTTCACCGCCGTCTCCCAGTCCAGCGTGAACCCCTCGCGCCCCGAAGGCGTCGCGAACAGCACCATGGCCGCCAGCATCGCGACGCCCGCATCGCCCAACCCGCCCAGCGGCCGCACCCCCGCGATCTCGATGTCCACCAGCAGCGGCCGCGTAATCCACATCACGCACGCCGTCAGGAACACCACCAGCACAATGCGCTCGGGGCGCGACATCCCCCCGAGCTTCGCCAACTCCGCCCGCACCAGCTCCCGTCCGCCTTTGAGGCGTGCGGCGGGCACCGGGAACAGGACGCGCGTCAGCAGCCACCACGTCACGGGGAAGAACGCCAGGCACAGCGGCAGGGCGATCTCCATCCACTGGGCGAAGGAAATGTCGGTGCCCAGCTCCATGGCGGCGAACGAAATCAGGAACAGGTTGGGCGGCGTACCGATGGGGGTCGCCATGCCGCCAATGGAGGCCCCGTAGGCGACGCCCAACAGCAGCGCGACGGCGAATCCGCGCCGGGCTTTCTCATTCCAGGCCCCACCCGCCTGCGAATGCACCAGTCCCACCACGCTCATCGCCACCGGCAGCATCATCACCGTGGTCGCTGTGTTTGACACCCACATGCTCAGCACCGCCGCCACGCCCATGAATCCGCCGATCATGTGCGATGGCTTCTCGCCCACCATGCGCAGCGCCTGCAGCGCGATCCTCCGGTGCAGCCCCCAGCGTTCCATCGCCAGCGCCAGGAAGAACCCGCCCATAAATAGGAAGATGGTGTCGTTGGCGTAGGGCGTGGCGGTGGCGGCCATGGTCGCCACCTTCGTCAGCGGAAACAGGACCAGCGGTAGCAGCGCCGTCGCGTAAATCGGGATCGCCTCAGTGAGCCACCAGGCCGCCATCCACACGGCGATGGCCGCGGTGGCCTGGCCGGCGGCGGAAAACGCGACCGTTTCGCCCGTCACGCTTTGGTAGCTCGCCGGCGTGAGCGTGTAGGTGACCAGCGCCAGCACCGGACCCGAGGCCAGTCGCGCGAACCGCCACCACGGTCGCCCGGTTTCCGGCGCCGTTTCCGGTTCGCGCACGGCGACGTCTTCCTGCTCGACGGTTGGGTTCGCTTCCGGGTCCACGCTCGCCGCATTATACCGCCCGCAAGCGTGATCCGAGCGGATGCTCTCACACTCACGGCGCACCGGTCGAAATGCAACCTAGACGCGCAGGTTTGCGGCCGCGCGGGGACCCCTCCCTGCGGTCGCGGCTCAGCTAGCAGCACTGCGAACGGGATGCCAGTATCGGGGCGCCCGCCGCCGATCCGGCGCCAGGTCCGCCATGCCGCTAGCTGAGCCGCGACCACAGGGAGCGCTCCCCTCTGTCCGCAACCGGCCGAAAGACGGATGATCGCCACCCGCAGCACGACAGCCTCCCCGCGCTCCGAGCGCGAAGAAAAGCTCCAGAACTGCGTCCGCCGCATCCTGCAATCGGAAGGCGTCCCGCCCTTCCGCGAACACGCGAACGAAGTGATCGCCCGCACGTTGAACACTGAGGGCAGTTGCGCGCAACTCGCCCGCATCGTCCTAAAGGACCTGGGCCTGGCGTCCCAAATCCTACGACTAGCGAACTCGGCCACCTATAACCGCTCGGGCCGCCCGATTTCGAGCGTGGCGCACTCCATCACTTTACTCGGCTGGGACACGGTGCGGTCGCTGGTGGGCACGCTCAAGTACATCGAACACTTCGCTGGACGTTCGCCCGGCCTGCGTGAGCTGATGATCACCTCTCTGCTCTCCGCCTTCCACGGGCGCGATATCGCGGTGTCGCTCGGCTACCCCTCGCCCGAGGACGCCTACATTGCCTGCCTGTTCCGCGGCCTGGGCGAAGTCTTGATCGCGCGGCATTTCCCCAAGGAGTACTCGGAGATCCTGCTCACCATGCACGAAGAGAAGGTGCCCGGAGTCACCGCCAGCACGCGCGTGCTGGGCTTTCCCTGGGACGAAGCCGGCCTGCATATCGCAGAAAGCTGGCACCTGCCGCCCAAGGTTGCGTTGTGTCTCAGCCCGAAGGGACGCACGGCGCCCTCGCCGCTCGACCGCTGCCTGGCTTCGATCGCCGACTACGGCCACGCCCTCACGAAATCGCTCTACCGCGACGGCGCGCCGCTCGATTCGGTCCAGCTCCGCCCCATCCTCGACCCCGCGGGCCAGCGCTCGCTGATCTCCGTCCGCGACCTGCACCGCATCATCGACTCCGCGCGCAGCGATACAGAGGCGATCCTCTCCGTGCTGCAAATGTCCAGTGACAGCCTGCGCCTGAACAAGCAGGCCGAGCACGCCCGCTACGCGCTGCGCTCCACCGTGGTGTTCGAGGCGGCCAACCTGCACGCGCTCGACCAGGCCGTGCACCACGCCACCCAACAGGTGATGGGCGGCCAGTTCGAGCTGTCGACCATGGTGGTCACGCTCACCGACCAGGTCAACGCCGCCGGATTCGACCGGGTGGTCTTCGGCTTGGTGAATGAGGATCGCACGCGCATCCGCGGCCGCCTGGGCAGCGGCGACAACATCGCCACGGTGCTGGAAGGCTTCGAGCTGCCGATGGACCGCTCCGACGGACTGCTTCTGGCCCTGCGGCGCCGCACCGACGTCGTGGTCGACCGCTCGCTCGACGACCGCTACGATGAGACGCGCATCGTCCGTGCGCTGGACCCGACCGTCTTCCTGTTACTGCCGATCGTGGTGAATGGCGACCTGGTGGGATTCTTCTACGCCGACTGCCAGCGCCCGGTCACCGGGATCGAGAAGGCCCGCGGTGCCTGCACCCGTGTGCGCGACGTCATCACGCAGGCCATCCGCCGCAAAGCGCCCTCGCGGCACGAAGCCGCGTCCTTCGAGCGTGATTTCGACTGAACCCGCGGCGGCCGGAGGGCGGCGCTTGAATCCGTAACGTTACTCATGGTACCGTTGCGGGTTTAAAGTGCCCTGAGGAACGTTCATTTGGTCCTTTTTCGAACCACCGCCGTACTCGCTTTTCTTTCCCTCCCCGGATTCGCGCAACTCACCGGGTTCGCCGCCGCGGAAAAGATCAGCCGCGAGAACCGCCCGCGCGTGGACAGCCTGGCCGCCAACGGAATCGACACCGGCACCGGAGCCTTCATCACCAGCCAGACGCTGATGCTGATTCGCGGCGTCCGTCCGCTTTCGGTCACGCTCAGCTACAACTCGCTGCTCACCGGGAATCCGGGCGTTCTCGGTCCCGGCTGGAGCCACGAGTACGAAGCCTACCTGGACGGCAGCCTCGGCGGCGTGGTCACGGTGCACTGGGACATCAACCGCAAGAACAGCTTCCGCTGCACGTCGGCCGGCCAGCCGTGCGATCCGCTGGACGAAGCCGTGGCCCATGACCAGTTGCTCAAGGACGGCAATCACTGGGTGCTCACCTTGCGCGACGGCACGATCTACAGCTTCGACGAAGACGGCAACCTGGAGTTTATCGAGAACCGCGTCGGCCAGAAGATCGAGGCGATCCGCAACAACGGGCAGTTGCGGCAGGTGCAGGAACCCTCCGGCAAGCGTATCGAGTTCCACTACAACGAGGCCGATACGGTGCTGCGCCACCTGGAGGACAACGCCGATCGCCTGGTCTACTTCGACTACGATGCGGGCGGCATGCTGGCGGCCATCCGTGGACCGGCGACGCAAGGGCTCTCCCAGGGCTCGTCCTTCTCCTCGCGGCCGATTCCGGATAACGGCACGCTGACCGCGACGATCAACGTCTCCAGCCCGGACCAGATGGGGCTGCTGCGCTTCAATGACTTCACCATCAGCCACCCGCGCCTGAGCGACGTGGTGGTGCGGCTGCGCTCGCCTCAGGGAACCACCGTGCAACTCACCACCGGCAAGGCCAGCGGCCTGTGGTCGCTCACCAGCACCGTGCTGGGCGATTTCGATGGCGAAGATCCGCGCGGCACCTGGACGCTCACCGTGCAGGACACGCGCTCCGGCCAGACCGGGCAGCTCAACAGTTGGCGGATGCGCTTCACCGAGCCCACCAATCCGGTGATCTTCAGCAACGGGTCCGGCGGGCAGATCCTTGAGTCCTTTGACCGGAGCAGCCGGCGCATCTTCGCCAACAATTACGACTTTCAGGGCCGCATCATTTTGCAGGACGACGGCCGCACGGACAACATGGTGTCGCGCGTCGCTTACACCGAGACGGGCGGCGGCGTGAAGACCACGTATCAGGACCGCACGGGCGCGGAAACCATCCTCGAACACGACGCGAACTATCGCCTGACCGCCGTCACCGATCCGCTGGGCGCGCGCACCACCTACGGCTACAACTCGCGCGGGGACCGCACCACCACCACGGACCCGTTGGGCCGCACCGCGCAGCTCAGCTTCTCGCCCGAAGGCGACCTGATCTCCTACGTCGACGCGAGCGGCGCCGTGTGGACCTTCGACCACGCCGATGGCGACGTTACCTCCATCCGCGATCCCCTGGGCAAGCGCACCGAGCTCACGTATCAGAACCACCGGGTCACGGGCGTGAAGAACGCCGAGTGTCTGGCCGACCCTGCCTGTGCGGGCGATTCCAAAGGGTATGCCGCCGACGGCCGGATTCTCTCGAACCTGCGCAGCGACGGCGCCGGGCTCAACTTCACTTGGCAGCAGGGGCGTCCGGTGGGCGTCGCGCGGCCCACGGGCGACGGCACGGAAACGGCGGAATATGACGAGGTCGGGCGCGTGACCGTATCGAAGAACGTCGCGGGCGACGAGACGCGCTTCACTTATAACTCGGCCAGCCAGGTGCTGACGCAGACCGACGCGCTGGGCTACGTGCAGTCGCGGGAATATGACCTGCGCGGGCAGGTGATCCGGTCGACGAACACGCGCGGCGACACGACGACGTTCGCCTATGACGGCAACGGCAATCTGGTCTCACGCACCAACCCGCTGGGTGAGACGACGCGCTACACCTATGACGGCGAGGATCGCCTGGTGCGCACCGAAAACGCCGAGGGACACGGCTCCACCAGCGAGTTCGACGCCGCTGGACGACTGGTGAAGCAGAGCGACGACGCCGGCGTCAGCCTGCGCTTCGAATACGATGCCGTGGGCAACCGCGTCGCCACCTACGATTCGAACGACTTGTTGATCGAGCGCGTCACCTACGACGATCGCGACCTGCCGCTGGTCACCACCGACGCCTACGGAAACACCACCTCGACGCAGTACGACGAGCTGGCCCGGCCCATTTCGCTCAAGGACGCGCAGGGCGATGCCGAGACCTACGATTACGACCGCAATGACCGCCCCGACACCGTGCGTGATCGCCTGAGTCGCACGTTTTCCCAGGAATACTCGAAGGTGGACACGGTCACCGGCATCACCAACGCGCGCGGCGAGACCCTGAAGTTCGAATACGACAAGGGCAACCACGTGACCAAGATCGAATCGCCCGGCGGACGCGTGGCCGAGTTCGGCTACAACAATCGCGATCTGCTGAGCTTTGAGCAGTTCGACGATGTGGTGCTGGAGTACACCTACGACGACATCGGCCGCCTGATTCGCGAAGAGCGCCACGACGGCGAAGTGATCGCCTATGACTTGGACGCCGCCGGCAACGCCACCGCCATCCGCTCGCAGGCCATGGGCGAGTCATCGCCTTCCATCAAGCTCCGCTTCGACTACGACGCGCTGAACCGCGTCACGCGCTTCCAGGATCGTGATGGCAACGTGCTGCGCTACACCTACAACGCCGCGGGGAGCGTCGAGACGCTGACTTACCCGGACGGCAAGCAGGTGCACTACGTCTATGACGCGGGCGAGCGGCTTACCGAAATCGTCGACTGGGCCGACCGCCACACGCGCTACACCTACGACAGCAACGGCAACCCGGTGCGCGTCGAACTGCCCAACGGCGTGGTCCAGGAGTTGGCCTACGATAAGGGCGGCCGCCTGATTCACCGCACGGACCATTCCGGCGGCGACACGATCGTCGACCTGCGCTACAGCTTCGACGATCTCAATCGCCTGAGCGACGTGCAGGTGACGCCCCCGCCGGCGCCCTACATCCCGCAGCCGGTGAACATGACGTTCGCCGCCGACGATCGCGTGACGGCGTTCAATGGCAGCAACGTGCAGTACGACGGGCGCGGTCAGTTGACCTTCGGCCCGCTGGGCGACAGCTTCGGGACGTTCGCCTATGACAAGGCGGGCAACCTGGTTCGTGCGGGCTCGCACAGCTACGTCTATGACGAACTGGATCACCTGATCCGCATCGACGGCCCGGAGGGGTCGACGCGCCTGGTGGTAAACCCGGTGCCGGAGCTGCCGCAGGTCCTGGTGTCCACGGGCCCGGCCGGCACCACGCGCTACGTGTGGGGTCCGGGGCTGGTCTACGAGGAAACCAACGGGTCCATCCGCACGCATCATTACGACTACGCCGGCAACACCGTCGCGCTGGCCGACGAATCGGGCGCGGTCACCGGCACGGTCAGCTACGGCCCCTACGGAGAGATCGCCGCGCGCAGTGGAGCCAGCACGCTGTTCCAGTATGGCGGCGTCTTCGGCATCCTGACCGACGCGAGCGGGCTGGTCAACATGCGCGCCCGCTGGTATTCGCCGCAGCTTCGCCGGTTCCTTACGGAAGACGCCGCGATCGGCCGGCCGGGCGAGGCTCGGTCGCTCAACCGCTACGCTTACGGTGGACTGAATCCGGTCAGCTTCAACGATCCCAGCGGCCGGTTCCTGAACGTGGTCTTCGGTGCGATCGCCGGAGCCGTTGTGAACGTGGTCGCCAAGACCGTGGTGACGCTGGTGGTGGAGCATCGCTGGCCCACGGCGGGCGAGGTCGCCGGTGCGGCGGTGGAGGGCGCGATCACGGGCGCACTGCTTGGCGCCTGCGGTCCCGGCTGCGGTTACCTGGCGAGCGCGGCTATAGGCGCGGTCGGCGCCTATAACGGAAGTTTGACGCAGCAGTTGATTGACACGGGCACGGTGGACCCCGTGCAACTGGGCGTCGATACCGGCCTGGGCGCGGCCTTCGGCGGGCTCGGCGCGGTGGGCAAGGTCGGCAAGGGAGCGCGCGGCACGACCAACGAATTCGCCGAGCGCGGCGCGGGAGCGGCCAAGCCGGCCCGCTTCGCCCGGCCCAAGTCGATTTCCCCGAACGGCGCGGCCTCGAAGAGTTCAAATCTGCTCAAGCCGCCCGAACGCTCGGCGGTGCTGCTGCGGCCGAAGTCGAGCGTGCCGAAGCCCAGTCTGAGCGCTCGTCTCCACGTGCAGTTCATTCTGCACCGGAAGGAGATCGCGAAGGATCTCCTGAAGGACTTCGGTGCGTCTACCGTGGAGACCGCCATCGGGGACGCGATCAGCAACGCCTTGGTTCCCGCGATCCACGGGCTGACGGACGGCAACCAGCAGGCGGCGCGGGCCGATGGGCGAACGTCGGTCAACTCATCCAGCCGCCAGGAATTCGGCCAGTTCCGCCACTGGAACGCCTACACCAGCGCGCTCGCGCTGGCGGGATTGCCGCAACCCGACCCGGCTCCGAACTTGGGGACCTATTGATGCGCATCGCCTGGTTCCTCCTCGCCGTGCTGTTGCCCGCCGTGGTGGCGGTGGCCCAGAGCTACACCTACGATGCCGCGGGACGGCTCACGCGCGCCGCCTATCCGCAGGGCGGCGGTGTGCGGTATCAGTACGACTCGGCGGACAACCTGCTGTCCGTAGCTCCGCTCAACGTGCCCGCCGCGCCTTCGGGCGTGCAGGTCTCGCGCACCGGCGCGAATACGATCCAGGTTTCCTGGAGCGCGGTGCAAGGGTCCAGCAGCTATCGCATTGACCGGCGCGCGGCGGACGGCTCCGCCTGGCAGACCGTCGCGACCGTTTCGGCCAGCCAGCAGAGCTACCTGGATCAGACCGTGCAGGCCGGCCAGGACTACGTCTATCGCGTGTCCGCGGTCGGCTCAGACGGTGCGGGCGCGTACTCCAACAGCGCCTCCACGGCCGACGCGCCGAGCACGCTGCCCATGATTTCGAGCGTGATCAATGGTGCGAGCTTTGACCCGGACCAGCCGATCGCGCCGGGATCGATCGTCAGCCTGTTCGGCGTCAACTTCGGGTTCACGGAAGCCGACGGCCAGCAGACGCTGCTCTTTACGAAAGCAGGGAATCCGCCGCTGCCCATTGAACTGGCCGGCCACAGCGTGACCATCGGTGGACGTCCCGCACCGCTGTTCTTCGTCGCGGGCAGCACCGGCGCTGACGGATTGGTCCACGGCCAGATCAACGTGCAGGTGCCCTGGCAGACCGCTCCGGGCGATGCGGTTCCCGTGGTGCTGCGCAGGTCGAGCGGCGGCGTCACCAGCGAAAGCAGCCCGGCGAACGTGCGTGTGGCCGCGGTCTCGCCGGCGATCTTCACGTTCGCCTCCGGCAGCGGTCCGGCGGCGGTGGTCAACATCAAGGCCAGCGCGGATGACGGCGTCATCGACAACTCCATCTCGCAGCCGGTCGGGTCGCTGCCGGGCGCCTCGACGCAGCCCGCACTGCGCGGCGGTGTGATCACCATCTATTGCACGGGTCTCGGCGAGGTGATCCCGGTGGCCCGCGATGGCGAGGATAGCACCGATGCGCTGCGCAAGACGGCGACTGACCCGACGGTGTTGATCGGCGGGGCGCCGGCCAAGCTTCTGTTCTCGGGACTGGCGCCGCAGTTCGTCGGGCTCTATCAGATCAATGTCCAGGTGCCGGACGGGATCGCGACGGGTGACGCGGTGCCGATCCAGATCGAGATCGGTGGGATGCAGAGCCGCACGGATGTGACGGTGGCGATCCGGTAGTCTACGGGTGCTCTGCTCGAAACCGCGCTGATGGCGCACAGCGCGCCGCTGGCCGCTCGCCCGGATCGCTGCTATTGGCCAGAGCGCCTATAGCTGAGCCGCGACCACAGGGAGCGGTCCTCGATCGTAGGACGACCCTCCTTTGCCCTCGACAAGCACCGGCACAAGTGCCGGCGCGGCAAGCCACGGGCTTGCGCCACACTACTGCTCGACTTCCTCGACGTTCACGATCTCGGATTCCGTGGAGAAGCGCCGGTAGTCGCGATACGTGACGTCGATCCCCACGCGGAACTTCTTGAGCAGCGCGACGCGGGCGTCCGCGCGCACGTGGATGTGCTCGGGCAGCCAGACCTCGTCGTTGACGCGCGTCTGGGAAAAGGTGATGGTCGCGCCGGGCGGGATGCGCAGCACGAACCAGCCCCAGGAGATGGTGTCAATCACTTCCAGCTCGGCTTTCACCCACTGGTAATCGTTCTGATCGATCCAGAACGTGCCGCGCACCTTCTTCAGGTTCTTGGCCTGCTTTTCCTTGGGCTCGTAGTCCGGGCGCGGTTCGGCGTGGATCTTCCAGGCTGGGATGCCGTCGATCTCGTCTTGGCCCAGCAGCGTTAGGTCGAAGGCGTCGGGGATCTCCAGCAGGAAGCGGCGCTCCTCGGCACGCTCCTTCTCGTATTTGGCGTGGTCCTTCTCGGGGTCTTTCAGGCGCTTGGCGAGCTCCTTGTCGAGCTTCTCCTGCTCCTTGCGCGCGTCCTTTTCCGAAAGCGGCTTGCCGTCCTTGGCCACCACGCGATAGTAAGGGCGGCCGGCCAGCATCAGGACCTCATCGGTCTCCGAGTCAGTCGAAGTCGTCTCGCCTTCCTTGGTATAGCGGGTCTCTTCGGAACGTTCGAGGAAGGTGTAGTTCTGGAGGCGCCGGTAGTTTTCCTGGTCGCGTTGGACTGACCTGCGCACGATTTCGGCCGGGTCCGGCGCGGCATCTTGCGCCAAGGCGGGAACGGTGAGGGGAAGACCGCAAAGGGCGGCGACCAGCAGCCGCGTCATGTCTCCATTATCACGCCCCGGCTGCCCCCTCACGGGAACGCCCGTGGGACGTCAGGCTACCCGATCCGCTAAAGTCCAGCCGGTAGGGGGCGACACTACATCGTCTGTCGCCCTGCAACGGGTGCCGCGGGACTCCGCAGCGCCGGGAATCGTTCCCCAGGGCCCAGCGAGTCAGAGTCACCAGGACGCGTGTGCCGGCCTGGACGTTTCCGGATGGGCCGGCAGCGTGATGACGAACTCGGCGCCGGGGCCGTCCGGGCGATTGCCGGCGCGGATGTGACCGCCGTCCTGCGTGACGATGGTCTCTACGATGTGCAGTCCCAGGCCGGTGGAGGCGCTGCCGGAGACGTGCGGCGCGAACAGGTCGCGGGCGATCTCGGGCGGGATGCCGGAGCCTTCGTCGCTCACCGCGATCTCGATGGCTTCGCCGCGGTGGCGGGCAGCGACGTAGATGGTGCCGCCGCGGGGCATGGCGCGCATGGAGTTCAGGAACAGGTTGATCAGCACGCGTTCCCAGGCCCAGTTGCCGCCCAGCAGGATGCCGGGCTCGACGTCGCAAGTGAAACGGATCTGCGGGCCGCGGGCGGCATCGATGGCGTCTTCGACGAAGGAGATGGCGTGGCCCAGGATCTGTTCGAAGGGCGTGCCGGGTCCACCGCCGGCGCGGATGCCCGCGGCGATCATCTTGCCGCGCCCGACGCTGCGCAGGATGGTGGCCGAGAGCGGTTCCCAGCGCGGGTCCTCGCTTAGAAGGTCGGCTGCATCGACGAGTGTCTGGAAGACATTGTTGAGGTCGTGTGCCAAGCCAGCCAGCGTTAAGTCTTCACCTGATGTCATTTAGTGATCTGTCGCAGTGTATCGAAAAACTCGGGGAAAGACACGGAGGCCGCGGCGGAGTCGAGTATGGTGGACGGGCCATCGGCCTGAAGGGCGGCCACGGCGAAGGCCATGGCGATGCGGTGGTCGCCCGCGGAATCGACTTCGCCCGAGTGGAAGCGCTGGCGGCCGGGCACATGGAAGCCGTCCGGCATGGTTTCGACGATCACGCCCATCTGCTGCATGCCGGCTTCGATGGTGGCGATGCGGTCGGTTTCCTTCACGCGCAACTCGCCGGCGTCGCGCACGGTTAAGCCCTTCTCGCTGACGGCGCCGAGCACGGCCAGCGCCGGAAGCTCATCGATGAGCGCGGCGGTCATGGCGCCTTCCGTGGAGCCGCCGCTGATCTTGGAAGAGTGCACGCGCAGGTCGCCGATCAACTCTCCGCCGATCTGCTGCACGTTCACCACCTTGATCTGGGCCCCCATGCCCACCAGGAAATCGAGCAACGCGGTGCGCGTGGGGTTGAGTCCAACGCGGTGGATCATGAGGTCGGCTTCTTCGGCCAGCAGCGCGGCCACGATGAAGAAGCAGGCCGAAGAGAGATCGCCGGGGACCAGCAGTTCACGGCCGGTGAGTTTGGCTCCGGCACGCAGGCGGATGGTGCGCTTACTCACGTCGATGTCGGCGCCGAATTCGCGCAGGGCGATCTCGGTGTGGTCGCGGGTCTGGATGGTTTCGTGGACGATGGTGTCGCCTTCGGCGAACAGGCCGGCCAACAATACGCAGCTTTTGACCTGGGCGCTGGCCATGGGCGGCGTGTATTCGATGCCGTGAAGCTTGCGGCCGTGGATGGTGAGCGGCGGGAACTTGCCGCGGTGGGCTTCGATGGAGGCTCCCATTCGCGTGAGGGGGTCGATGATGCGCCCCATGGGTCGGTTGGAGAGCGATTCGTCGCCGCCGATGCGCGTGGTGAAGGGTTGTCCGGCGAGAATTCCGCTGAGCATGCGGATGGTGGAGCCGGAGTTGCCGGCATCGAGATCAGCCGCGGGCTGGCGCAGGGCTCCGCCTTCGACGGTGACGATGCCGTCGGGCTGGCGTTCGACCTTGGCGCCGAGGGCCTGCATGCAGGCGAGGGTCGACTGGCAGTCGGCGCCGGTGGAGTAATTGGCGATGACGGAGCGGCCTTCGGCGATGCCTGCCAGCATGCCGTACCGATGGGAAATGGATTTGTCACCGGGAAGGGTGACGACGCCCTGGATGCTCCGGGCCGGAGTAACGATTTCTTGCATGGAAACATCCAGTGTAAGCTGCGGGCGGTGGCGAGCGTTTCCTCTGCCCTCTTTTGCGGGTGGCGGCGGTGACCTTAGTACCGAATCCGGTAAAGATCCTAAACCTTTGAAACAAGACCGTCGATGACAAGAACTGAGCATTATTCGGTAAAACCGGTAAGGCGGCGCAGCATGCGCCTTTGAGGGACCAGCGTGTCCATTGAGGCAAAACACGAGATCGCCGGGGCGCCTGCTCTGTTCCAGCGGGATGCTCAGTTGCCGCGCTGGGATAGCGCCCTCGAAGAGCCTGCCTACCAGCCGACCATTCTCATCCTCGACGACATCGACCTGAACCGGCGCCTGCTGCGCGGGATCCTCAAAGCCTCGTCGTACCGGATACTGGAAGCCAAGCGGCCTTCGGTGGCGTTTTCGATGCTCGACGAGCAGAAGGTGGACCTGGTGGTGGTGGACCTGGTGATGCCGGAGATGAGCGGCATCGAGTTCTGCCAGATGCTCAAGAGCGACCGCCGCACGCAGGTGATCCCCATCCTGATGACCACCAGCGTGCAGGGGATCGATACGGAAGTGGCGGGCCTGGAGTCGGGCGCCGACGAGTTCCTGATCAAGCCTCTGAAGCCGGCGCTGGTGCGCACGCGCGTCCGCACGCTGCTGCGCAACAAGGCGCTGATCGATTCGCTGGAGGAAGCCGAGACGATTCTGTTCGCGCTGGCCAAGTCGGTGGAGCATCGCGACCGCTACACGGGGATGCATTGCGAGCGGCTGGCGGCCTACGGGATCGCGATGGCGCAGGCGCTGGGCCTCTCGCGCCACGACCAACTGGCGCTGTTCCGCGGCGGCTACATGCACGACATCGGCAAGATCAGCATCCCGGACTCGATCCTGTTCAAGCGCGGGCTGCTGACCGAGGAAGAGTGGGATGTCATGCGGCAGCACACGGTGCGCGGCGAGGAGATCTGCCGCCCGATGAAGTCGCTGGCTCCGGTGCTGCCCATCATTCGCAGCCACCACGAGCGCTGGGACGGCAGCGGGTACCCGGACGGGCTGAAGGGCGAGGAGATTCCTCTGCTGGCTCGCATCCTGCAAGTGGCCGACATCTACGATGCGTTGACGACGGCGCGGCCGTACAAGCCGGCGTTCTCGCATGACCGGGCGATCGCCGTGATGATGGAGGAGGCTCGGCGGGGCTGGCGGGATCCGGAGCTGGTGCCGCTGTTCGCCGAGGTTGCACGCCAGGATGATGCGCTGCCTTCGGCGTGGACGGGCGAGACGATGCACGAGTCGCTCGAGAACATGCGGCGGGAGTTGGAACGGCGGTAGCCCGAAAATCAGGGTGCGGGCGTTCCGGGCGTGACTCTGCGAGGGGGGACAAGCGCCGGCACGAGTGCCGGCGCGGCGAGCACGAGTGCTCGCGCCACCTACGGCACCAGGACGGCGGCTCCGTCGATGGCGTCGTTCTTCAGGGCCTCCAGGGCTTCGTTGGCTTGATCCAGTGAGAATGTCGTTACGCGTGGGCGCAGGTTGATTTCTGCGGCTACCTTCAGGAAGTCCGTGGCGTCGGCGCGCGTGACGTTGGCCACGCTGCGGATCTGGCGCTCGCCCCACAGCAACGTGTCGTAGTCGAATTCCGGCATGCGGTCCAGGTGAATGGCGTTGATGGCCACCACGCCTCCTTTGCGCAGGCTGGCGAGTGCGGAGACGACTACGGCGCCCGCGGGGGCGAAGGTCACTGCGCGGTCCAGCGGGACGGGCGGACGTTCCTGGTCTGAGCCGACCCAGTCGGCGCCCAGCGATTCGGCCAGCTTCTGGTGCGAGGCTCCGCGCGTGGAGACGTAGACCTGGCAGCCCCAGGCGTGCAGCACCGGCAGCGCCAGGTGGGCCGAGGCGCCGAAGCCGAACAGACCCACGCGCTCGCCCTTCCTGACGCCGGCGACGCGCAGGCTGCGGAAGCCGATGACGCCGGCGCAGAGCAGGGGCGCGGCTTGCAGGTCGTCCATCTTGGGTGGCAGGGGAACGGCGAAGTCGGCGCGGGCCAGGGCGTATTCGGCATAGCCGCCGTCCACTGAGTAGCCGGTGAAGACCGGGGCGTCGCACAGGTTCTCCTCGCCGCGGCGGCAGTATTCGCAGGTGCCGTCGGTGCCGCCCAGCCAGGTGATGCCGACGCGCGTGCCCTTGGGGAGCGGTCCGGAGGTGATCTCGGCGACAATCTGGTGGCCGGGAATGAGGCGCGGGCGGAGGGGCTTCAGTTCGCCCTCGATGATATGGAGGTCGGTGCGGCAGACGCCGCAGGCGCGGACCTTGAGGAGCACCTGGTCGGGATCGGGCGAGGGGGTGGGCAGATCGGTGACGGTGAGCGGGTGCTGGTGGATGGAAGCGGTGGCGGGCAGAACGGCTGCCTTCATCCCCCAATTGAAGCACGGGTGGTGGGGTGGATTGAAGCCCGGCGGGTCGGGGCGGCGGGAGAGGCGGGGAAGCTGGGAGGTGGTGATCGTTTGTTTTCAATGAGTCTTGGGTTCGTTTTGTTGCGGCAGGGATGGCGGGCAGGGTGCGGAGTCCAGGGGGCAGTGCTTGGGTTCGTTCTGTCGTGGGCGGCGGTGGGGCCGGCGAGGCTTGGGTTCGTTTCGCCGGTGGGGGTGCGGCGGCCACGGCCAGCGGCGTTGGGTTCGTTTGGACGGCGGCGGTGAATGCGGACCAGTGGGGGCAGGAGCCGGGATGAGTCCCGGCGCGGCAGGTCACGGACCTGCGCCACATCATGTTCCACGCCTCATCTTGATACTCCTCATTGCAGAGTGTTCCTGACCCTCTATAACACCGCTTGCGGGAGAGGGGCGGGATGGTGGCGCGTAAGTTGTACTGGGCGCTGGGGAATTCTTCTTGCCAGCGGGGGCGTTGACAACACCCGGGGGCTTCCGCTATTCTCTATAAAGGTTTTTAGCGAGTTCGCCTTCTGTGCCCGCGCTACCACTCTTCTTGCGGCCTTAGGAGCTTATGGAGAGTCCGGCCGGGTGCCGGCCCCGCTGCCCTGACGGATTTCTACGCTGTCAGCGGTAAGGGCTAGTCCGAAGTCTGACACCCTCGCCATTTTGGGAGCCGGTAGATTGCGTTTTGTGGATGCCGGTCCCGGGTTGTTGTCGAAGAAACATTTTTAGGAAGAGCCGGTTCCGTGCGTTTTTTGCGCCTGGAGGCTGGTTTGTGGAGAAAACGTGCCGACGTTCATTCAGCTTGTGCGCAAGGGCCGGCGCCCGACGCGCTATAAGACGGCCAGTCCGGCGCTGCAGAAATGTCCGCAGCGGCGCGGCGTGTGCACGCGTGTCTATACCACGACCCCGAAGAAGCCGAATTCGGCGCTGCGGAAAGTCGCTCGTGTGCGGCTGACGAACGGCATCGAAGTGACCACTTATATTCCGGGCGTGGGGCACAATCTGCAGGAGCACTCGATTGTGCTGATCCGCGGGGGGCGTGTGAAGGATCTGCCGGGCGTGCGCTACCACGTGGTGCGTGGGACGCTCGATACGGCGGGGGTGAGCGGGCGGCAGCAGAGCCGTTCGAAGTACGGAGCCAAGCGGCCGAAGGGGCCGGCCAAATAAGGCCGCCCAGGGGGCCCGAGAAATAACCTATGCCACGCAGACGCAGACCTGAGAACCGCGAGATCCTGCCGGATCCGCTGTACAATTCGACGCTGGCCGAGAAGTTCGTCAATTCGATGATGTGGGACGGCAAGAAGTCGGTTTCGCAGAAGATTTTCTACGCCGCCATGGACCGGATCCGGGAGCGCAGCGAAGACGATCCGCTCAAGCTGTTCAAGAAGGCGGTGGAGAACTGCAAGCCGAACGTCGAGGTGAAGACGCGGCGCGTGGGCGGCGCCAACTACCAGGTGCCGGTGGAAGTGCCCAACAACCGGCGGACCTCGCTGGCGATCCGCTGGATTCTGATCAACGCGCGGTCGCGGCCCGAGAAGGGCATGGCGGAGAAGTTGGCGCAGGAGTTGAACGACGCCGCAAACTTGCGGGGCGGCGCGGTCAAGAAGAAAGACGACGTACACCGCATGGCCGAGGCGAATCGGGCATTCGCGCATTATCGCTGGTAGTTTGCATTATCGCTGGTAGTTTTTAAGGAGACTTGCTGAACCCGGCCTTGTAGCCACCTAAGCATTACGAAGTATGGCTCGTACGATTCCATTGGAGAAGATGCGGAATATCGGCATCATGGCGCACATCGATGCTGGTAAGACGACCACCACCGAGCGCGTCCTCTATTACACCGGCCGGACCTACAAAATTGGTGAGGTTCACGAAGGCACGGCTGTGATGGATTGGATGGAGCAGGAGCAGGAGCGCGGCATCACGATTACGTCCGCGGCGACGACCTGCGAGTGGCAGGACTGCACCATCAATATCATCGACACGCCGGGTCACGTCGATTTCACGGCCGAGGTCGAGCGCAGCTTGCGCGTTCTGGACGGTGCGGTGGCGGTGTTCGACGCGGTGGCCGGTGTGCAGCCGCAGTCGGAGACGGTCTGGCGGCAGGCCGACAAGTACCGCGTGCCGCGGATTTGCTTCATCAACAAAATGGACCGCGTGGGGGCGGATTTTTACCGCGCGGTGGGCACCATCGTCGACCGGCTGCAGTGCCGGCCGGTACCGATCCAGTTGCCGATCGGGGCCGAGGATCAGTTCAAGGGCGTGGTCGACCTGGTGGCGATGACGGCGCGGGTGTGGCTCGACGAGACGCTAGGGGCCAAGTACGACGAGGTCGAGATTCCGGCGGACATGGTGGAGCAGGCCAAGGAATACCGCGACAAGTTGATTGAGGCGGTGTCTGAAGTCGACGACCATCTGTTCACCAAGTTCGTCGAAGGCGAGGCGGTCACCGAAGAGGAGCTGCGGGCGGGCATTCGCAAGGCGACCATCGCGCAGAAGATTTTCCCGGTGGTGTGCGGCACGGCGTTCAAGAACAAAGGCGTGCAGAACCTGCTGGACGCGGTGGTGGCGTATTTGCCGTCGCCGCTCGAAGTGCCGGCGGTGCAGGGCGTCGATCCCCACGATTCCGAGAAAGTTCTCGAGCGGCCTTGCGACGACAAGGCTCCGTTTTCGGCGCTGGTGTTCAAGATCATGACGGACCCGTTCGTGGGCCAGTTGGCGTTCGTCCGGGTGTACTCGGGGCGGATGGTGGCGGGCGAGTCGGTGTACAACGTCGCCAAGGGCCGCCGGGAGCGCATCGGGCGGTTGGTGAAGATGCACGCCAACAAGCGCGAGGAAGTGCAGGAAGTGTTGGCCGGTGACATCGCCGCGGCGGTGGGTTTGAAGACGGTTTCGACGGGTGACACGATCTGCGACGAGAAAGAGCCGGTGACTTTGGAGTCGATCGACTTTCCGGCGCCGGTGATCCAGTTGGCCATCGAGCCCAAGACGAAGGCTGACCAGGAGAAGCTCGGCATGGCGATCGCCAAGCTGGTGCAGGAGGACCCGACGCTGAAGGTGTCGACGGATCCGGACACCGGGCAGACGATTCTGGCCGGTATGGGCGAGCTGCATCTGGAAATCATCGTCGACCGCATGCAGCGCGAGTTCAACGTGGGCGCCAATGTGGGCAAGCCGCAGGTGGCGTATCGCGAGACCATCCGGCAGATGGCCGAGTTCGACTACACGCACAAGAAGCAGACCGGCGGCAGCGGCCAGTATGCGCGCGTGAAGCTGCGCGTGGAGCCGCTGGTGGGCAGCGAAGAAGATTACGAGTTCAAGAACGAGATCTTCGGCGGCTCGATTCCGAAGGAATTCATTCCGGCGGTGCAGAAGGGCGTGGCCGAGTCGCTGGAGCACGGCGTGTTGGCCGGCTACCCGATGTCCAGGGTGAAAATTTCGGTCTTCGACGGCGCCTATCACGAAGTGGACTCTTCGGAGATGGCGTTCAAGATCTGTGCTTCGATCTGCTTCAAGGAAGCAGCGCGGAAAGCCAAGCCGGTGCTGCTGGAGCCCGTGATGCGGGTCGAGGTGGTGGTGCCGGACGAGTACATGGGCGCGGTGAACGGCGACTTGATTTCGCGGCGCGGGCGCCTCGAAGGGACCGAGATTCTGGGCTCAACGCACATCATCAAGGCGATGGTGCCGCTGAGCGAGATGTTCGGCTATGCCACCGAACTGCGCAGCCGCACGCAAGGCCGCGGGGCGTTCACGATGCACTTCGGCAACTATGAAGAAGTGCCGAAGAACATCGCGGAGGAGATCACCAGCCGGGCGCAAGGCAAGGTTTTGAGTTAGAGGGTTTTGAGTTAGAGGGTTTTGAGTTTAGAGCGGTATCTGATTAGTCACAGGAGAGCGAGAACACATGGCGAAGGAAAAATTTGATCGCAGCAAGCCGCATTGCAACGTGGGGACCATCGGGCACATTGACCACGGCAAGACCACGCTGACGGCGGCGATCACCAAGACGCTGGCCAAGCACAACCCGAAGGTTTCTTTCCGGAGCTTTGACTCGATCGATAACGCTCCTGAAGAAAAGGCGCGTGGCATCACGATCGCCGCGGCGCACGTCGAATACGAAACCCCCAACCGGCACTACGCGCACGTCGACTGCCCGGGCCACGCCGACTACATCAAGAACATGATCACGGGCGCGGCGCAGATGGACGGCGCGATTCTGGTCGTGGCGGCCACCGACGGTCCCATGCCGCAGACGCGCGAGCACATTCTGCTGGCCCGCCAAGTGGGCGTGCCTTACATTGTCGTCGCGCTGAACAAGGTCGACATGGTGGACGATCCGGAACTGCTCGAACTCGTCGAGTTGGAAGTGCGCGAGCTGCTGACCAGCTACGGATTCCCGGGCGACGATCTTCCGGTGATCCGCGTCAGCGCGCTGGGCGCGTTGAACGGCGAGGAGAAGTGGGAGAAGACCATCGACGAGTTGATGGAGGCCGTCGACAAGTATGTCCCGCAGCCGGCGCGCGACAAGGACAAGCCGTTCCTGATGCCCATCGAAGACATTTTCTCGATTCAGGGCCGCGGCACGGTGGTCACCGGCCGTATCGAGCAGGGTACCTGTAAGGTCGGCGAGGACATGGAGATTGTCGGGTTCCGGGAAACGCGCAAGACGGTGGTGACCGGCATCGAGATGTTCAAGAAGCTGCTGGATCAGGCCGAGGCGGGCGACAATGCGGGCCTGCTGCTGCGCGGCATCGCCAAAGAGGATGTGGAGCGCGGCCAGGTGATTGCGAAGCCGGGCTCGATCAAGCCGCACAAGAAGTTCAAGGGTTCGGTATACGTGCTGTCGAAAGACGAGGGCGGGCGGCACACGCCGTTCTTCAAGGGCTATCGGCCGCAGTTCTACTTCCGCACCACGGACGTGACGGGAGTGGCGGAGTTGCCCGAGGGCATGGAGATGGTGATGCCGGGCGATAACGTCGACTTGATCGTGGAACTGATTACGCCGGTGGCCATGGACAAGGGCTTGCGCTTCGCTATTCGCGAGGGTGGCAGGACGGTCGGCGCCGGGACGGTGACCGAGGTTCTCGAATAGTGGCCGGTGGCCAGTGGTCCCGCGCCCGCCGAAGCTTGGGCGGGCAAGCCAGGGCCAGTGGCGGCCGCCGGGAGGCAGCATGAGCAGCTTGAAAGAACGCATCCGCATCCGCCTGAAGGCGTACGATCACCGGGTTCTGGACCAGTCGACCACCGAGATTGTCGACACGGCCAAGCGGACCGGAGCGACGGTGGCGGGTCCGATCCCGCTGCCGACGGCGCGGAACCTGTATACGGTGTTGCGGTCGCCGCACGTGGACAAGAAGAGCCGGGAGCAGTTCGAGATCCGCACGCACAAGCGGCTGCTGGATATTCTCGAACCGACGCAGGACACCGTGGATGCGTTGATGAAGCTGGATCTTCCGGCGGGCGTGGATGTGGAGATCAAGGCGTTTGGACGTGGGAAATAGGCGTTAGACGCCAGTTGGCTTGGCGGCTGGAGGCGTAAGCCGGTGGCCGCGGGAGTGATGTGACATGAGCCCAGGGATTTTAGGCAAGAAGATCGGGATGACGCAGGTGTTCCGGCCCGACGGACAAGTGGTTCCGGTGACGGTGCTGAAGGCGGGGCCCTGCATCGTGGTGCAGCGCAAGACGCCGGCCACCGACGGCTACGACGCGGTGCAGTTGGGCCTGATGGAGTACGCCAAGAAGTCGCGGCAAACCAAGCCGGCGGCGGGGCATATGGCGAAGTCCGGAGCCGAGGGCGTGCGCTTCCTGCGCGAGTTCCGCCTGGAAGAGGGCGCCAACGGCGATCTGAAGGCCGGCGACCGGGTGCTGGCCGACGAATTCAAGCCGCGCGAGAAGGTGGATGTGATCGGCGTCAGCAAGGGCCGCGGGTTCGCGGGCGTCGTCAAGCGGCATCACTTCCGCGGGTCGGATGACACGCACGGGTCCATGTTTCATAGGGCGCCCGGCTCCATTGGAGCTTCGAGCTTCCCGTCGCGCGTGTTTCCGGGCATGCGCATGGGCGGCCAGATGGGGACGGCCCGGGTGACGGTGCGGAACCTGGAGATTGTGGACGTGGATGTCGAGGATAACGTGATCCTGGTGAAGGGCGCGGTGCCGGGTCCGAATGGCGGCTACGTCGTGTTGCGGAGGACCAAGCGATAACCATGCCGAGCGTAGACGTCATCGATTTGAGTAACCAGAAGGTCGGCTCAGTGGAGCTGGCCGATGCGGTGTTCGCGGCGCCGGTGAATGAGGCGCTGCTGTATGAGGCGGTTCGGCATTACATGGCCGGCATCCGGCGCGGGACGGCCAAGACCAAGACGCGGCACGAAGTGGCCGGGTCGGGCCGGAAGCTGTGGCGGCAGAAGGGCACCGGGCGGGCGCGCGTGGGCTCAATCCGGAGTCCGCTGTGGCGGCACGGCGGGACGACGCATGGTCCGCAACCGCGGGATTACTCCTATAAGCTGCCGCGCAAGATGCTGCTGGGCGCGCTGCGGAGCGCGCTTTCGGCCAAGCTGCGGGACGGCGAACTGCGGGTGGTGCGCGACTTCGCGATCGACGAAGCCAAGACCAAGCTGATGCGCAAGACGCTGGATGGTCTGGAAGTGGCCAAGACGGTGCTGCTGGTGGACAACACGGGGGACGAGAAGCTGTCGCTTTCGAGCCGCAATCTGCCGGGCGTGAAGCTGGTGGCGAGCCGCGAAGTGAACGTTTACGACCTCCTGGGGCATCAGCATGTGCTGATGAGCGAGGCGGCGGCGCAGAAGCTGTCGGAGGGGCTGCAATGAGGACGCGTGAGGAGGGCGGCCTGAGAGGCCGCCGCAGGCCACGGGCCTGCCCCACACTTGGGTCTGCTGCACGGCTTGGGCCTGCTGCGCGCCTGGCCGATGTTGGTGGAGATTTGGTCTGTCGGGGAGGGTTCGGTGAATAGCATTTACGAAGTGATCCGGCGGCCGATCGTGACCGAAAAGGGCGTCACCAAGAAAGAATCCGAACGGACATTGTGTTTCGAGGTCGCCGTGGCGGCTACCAAGACCGAGGTCCGGCAGGCGGTGGAGAAGCTGTTCAAGGTGAAGGTTGCCGACGTGCGCACGACGACGACGGCGGGCAAGCTGCGGCGGCAGGGCCGTTATGCCGGCTACCGCTCGGATTGGAAGAAGGCCTACGTGAAGCTGAAGGTCGGCGAAAAAATGCCGGAGTACGCGGAGATCTAACATGCCAGTCAAAGGCTACAAACCGACCACGCCCACGCGCCGTTTTCAGACGGTGCTGGTGCGTAAGGATATCACCAAGCAGACGCCGGAAAAGAGCCTGGTGACGGGCAAGAAGCGCTCGGGCGGGCGGAGCTCGACGGGGCGCGTGTCGAGCCGCTTCCGCGGCGGCGGGCATAAGAAGGCCTACCGCGTGATCGATTTCAAGCGCGACAAGGCGGGGATCGAGGCGCGGGTGGCGGCGGTGGAGTATGACCCGAACCGCAGTGCGCGGATCGCGCTGCTGCACTACGTCGACGGCGAGAAGCGCTATATTCTGGCGCCGGCGGGGATTGAGGTCGGCCAGAAGGTAATGTCGGGTCCGACGGCCGATATTTTCGTCGGCAATGCCCTGCCGCTGGCCAATATTCCGGCCGGTACGGTAGTGCACAACATTGAACTGAAGCCGGGCAAGGGCGGGCAGATGGCACGCTCGGCCGGGGCGCAGGCGCAGTTGGTTTCAAAAGAAGGCGGCTACGCGCTGCTGAAGCTGCCCTCGGGCGAAATCCGGCGGGTGTTGGTGGACTGCGCGGCGACCATCGGCCAGGTGGGCAACGTCGAGCACGAAAACGTGAGCCTGGGCAAGGCGGGGCGCAAGCGCTGGCTGGGCCGGCGTCCGCACAACCGCGGCGTGACGATGAATCCGGTGGATCACCCGCACGGCGGCGGCGAGGGCAAGACCTCGGGTGGCCGGCATCCGGTGACGCCCTGGGGCCAGCCGACGCGCGGCTTCAAGACGCGCAACAACAAGCGTACGGACAAGTGGATCGTGACACGGAAGTCGAAGAAGAGGTAAGACGCCAGACGCCAGACGTCAGACGCCAGTGATTGAGGACACATGAGTCGATCGTTATATAAGGGACCGTTTACGGACGACCATCTGATGAAGAAGGTGGTCGACATGAACGCGAAGAACGAGAAGAAGGTGATCCGGACGTGGTCGCGGCGGTCGACGATCAGCCCGGAGTTCATCGGTCATACGCTGGGCGTTCACAACGGCAAGAAATTCATCCCGGTATACGTCACCGAGAACATGGTGGGGCACAAGCTGGGCGAATTTTCGCCGACCCGCACGTTTAAGGGCCACGCGGCCAAGGAAAAGGGCTCGCGGCCGTCCTAGGAGAAGCGAAGTCATGCAAGTCAAAGCTGAAGCTCGATACGTGAGGACGTCGCCGCAGAAGGCGCGGCTGGTGGTGGATCTGATCCGCGGCCAGAAGGCCGGCGAGGCGATCCACATTCTGCGCGCCACCAACAAGCGCATTGCGCCGTCGGTGGAGAAGGTGCTGCGGTCGGCCATCGCCAACGCCGAGAACCGCTTCAATGACGTGGATGTGGACAAGCTGCTGGTCACCGAGGCCTACGTCAACGAAGGCCCGCGCATGAAGCGGCTGCGGGCGGCTCCCATGGGACGCGCCTACCGCTACCAGCGGCGCATGTCGCACATCGTGGTGAAGGTGGGAGACGGAGTTGCCGCCGGGGAGGCGGCAGAATAATCATGGGTCAGAAAGTCCATCCCTACGGATTCCGGCTGGGGGTCACCAAGACCTGGCGGTCGCGCTGGTTCGCCAAGCAGGATTACGCGAAGCTTCTGCGTGAGGACCTGGAGTTGAAAGATTCGCTGCGGGGCCGGCTGAAGGCCGCCGGTGTGAGCGCGATCGAAGTTGACCGGCCGGGCAACAAGCTGCGCATCACGATCTTCACCTCGCGTCCGGGCATCATCATCGGCCGCAAGGGCGCCGAGATCGAGAAGCTGAAGCAGGATCTGGCGCGGAAGACCAAGCGCGAGGTGTTCATCGACATTCAGGAAGTGCACAAGCCGGAGCTGGACGCGCAGTTGGTTTCCGAGTCGATCGCGCTGCAGCTCGAAAAGCGCGTGGCGTTCCGGCGGGCGATGCGCAAGAGCGTCGATTCCGCGTTGCGCTTCGGCTGCAAGGGAATCAAGGTGCGAGTGTCGGGCCGGCTGAACGGCGCGGAGATCGCGCGCACGGAGTGGTATCTGCAAGGGCAGCTTCCGCTGCACACGCTGCGGGCCGACATCGATTACGGGTTCAGTCAGGCCTATACGACCTATGGCGTGATCGGGGTCAAGTGCTGGGTTTACAGGGGCGAGATTCTGCCGGGCGGATTGCGCCGGGGATTGCGCAACGAGCCGGAACCGCGGCGGCCGCGGCGGGACCGGGATCGCGACCGGGACCGTGGGGATCGCGGAGACCGCGGGGATCGTGGTCCGCGGCCGGTGATGGCGCCGCCTCCGGAACCGGCGGGTGGCGCGGTGCAGCCGCCTCCGGGCGACATGCCGGCGCGCACGGCGATTCTGCCGCCGATGGCGGCTCCGGTGCAGCCGGCCTGGAAGCAGGAAGCCAAGCCCGAGGCAGCGGAGACGAAGCCGGCCGAGATTAAGCCGGTTGAGACGAAGCCGGAGGAGGCCAAGCCGGAGGGGAATCCTCCGGAGGGGAATCCGCCGGAAGGCGAGAAGAGCGAGTAGGAGCCAAACGCCATGTTGATGCCCAAGAAAGTTAAGTACCGCAAGCAACAGCGGGGCCGGATGGCCGGCAAGGCCTGGCGCGGGTCCTCGCTCGCTTTCGGCGATTACGGATTGAAGGTGCTGACCTGCGGCTGGATCACGGACCGGCAGATCGAGGCGGCTCGCGTGGCCATGACGCGGTCGATCAAGCGCGGCGGCAAGGTGTGGATCCGGTTGTTCCCGGACAAGCCGATCACCAAGAAGCCGGCGGAAACCCGTATGGGCAAGGGCAAGGGCGCACCGGAGCAATGGGTGGCGGTGGTGCGGCCGGGCAAGGTTCTGTTTGAGATGGAAGGCGTGCCGCTGGATGTGGCGAAGGAAGCGATGCGGCTGGCCGCGGCGAAGCTCCCACTGCGGACCAAACTGGTGACGCGCGAAGGGTTGGATTAACGAGCCATGAAGGAAAACGCGGACAAGTTGCGGGCGCTGGATCCGGCGGAGCTGGCGGCGAAGTTGACCGAAGGCGCCGAGAGCATGTTTCGGCTGCGGTTCCAGATGTCGATGGGACAGACCGATGGGATCCGGAAGTTCCGGGCGCTGCGCAAGGAACGGGCGCGGATTCTGACCATCATGCGCCAGAGCGGCCAGGAAGCTCCGCAGGCGGCGATGCCGGCGGTTCCGGCCAAGGCGGCGAAGAAGGCGGCAGCGCAGAAGGCGGCTGCGAAGAAAGCGGCGGCCCCCAAGGCGAGTGGGAAGAAGGCCAGTGCGAAGCCGGCGGGCGGGGAAGCCGCGGCCAAGCCGGCTGCCAAGAAGAAGACCGCGGCCAAGCCCAGGGCCAAGAAGGAAGCATAAGGCGACCCGATGACGGACACCAAACAGCAGGGCAACAAGAACGAGAAGGTCGGCTCGGTGGTGGGCACCAAGATGGCCAAGACCATCGTGGTGGAAGTGACGCGGCGGGTGCCGCATCCGCTGTACAAGCGAATCGTCCGCAAGCGCAAGAAGTTTTATGTCCACGACGAGACCAGCGAGGCCAACGTGGGCGATGTGGTGCGGATCATCGAGTGCCGCCCGATCAGCAAGCTGAAGCGCTGGCAGTTGAAGGAGATTCTGCGCAAGGCGGTGCAGGTGACCACGGATTTGAGCTCGATCGGGATCGATGCAGGTCCGCAGCGGCGGCCCAAGGCGAAGAAGAAGGGCAAGAAGAAACGGTAAGCAGGGGTTCCCGCCGCCGCCCGGACAACCGGGGGGCCGGAGCCAGTAAAGGAGACAACGACCATGATCGGAATGAGAACCATTCTCGAGGTGGCCGACAATAGCGGCGCACGGAAGCTGTCGTGTATCGCGCCGCGCGGAGGGGATCTGGGATTGCGGGCCGGACTGGGCGACGTGATCACGGCGAGCGTGAAGGAAGCGGCTCCGGAGTCGCAGATCAAGAAGGGGAAAGTGGTGCGCTGCGTGATCGTGCGGATGCGCAAGGAGACGCGGCGGCGGGACGGAACCTACATCCGCTTCGATTCGAACGCGGCCGTGTTGATCAGCGATATCGGGGAGCCGATCGGGACGCGCGTGTTCGGTCCGGTGGCGCGCGAGCTGCGCGACAAGCGGTTCATGAAGATCGTGTCGCTGGCGCCGGAAGTGATCTAGGCCCCGAAAGTAGGTAGGCGAGGCAAAGGGACAAGAAGATGGCAAGAAAAATTCCAGCCCGGCATCAGAACAAACCGCGCCCGGTGGTCAACATGAAGATCAAGCGCGAGGACACCGTGAAGGTAATCGCGGGCAAGGACAAGGGCAAGACGGGGCGCGTGCTGGACATCGACCGCCGCAACGGGCGCGTGCTGGTGGAAGGCGTGGGGCTGGTGAAGCGGCACACGCGGCCGAATCCGGCCAAGCAGATCCAGGGCGGCATTGCCGAGCGCGAGAGCACCATCGCGGTTTCGAACGTGATGCTGATGACCTCCGGCGGCATCGCCACGCGGGTGGGGATCCGGATCGAAGGTGAAGGCGCGACGGCGCGGCGCGTGCGCGTGGCGCGCAAAACCGGCGAGACGCTGGAGAAGAAATCGAGCAAGTAGGAAACGCCATGGCTGCCAGGCTCAAAGAACACTATCAAAAGAACGTCATTCCGGCGCTGACCAAGGAATTCGGCTACGCGAACGTGATGGCCGTGCCGAAGATCCTCAAAATCGCGCTCAATATGGGCATGGGCGAGGCGACCCAGAACGCCAAGGTCCTGGACGGAGCGGTGAGCGAGATGACCGCCATCGCCGGACAGAAGCCGGTGATCACCAAGGCGCGCAAATCGATCGCGGCTTTCAAGCTGCGCGAGGGCATGCCGATCGGCTGCACGGTGACGCTGCGCGGGGACCGCATGTATGAGTTCCTGGACCGGCTGGTGAACGTCAGCCTGCCGCGCGTGCGCGACTTCCGGGGCGTATCGAACAAGAGTTTCGACGGGCGCGGCAATTACACCTTGGGTGTGCGCGACCAATTGATTTTTCCCGAGATCGACTACAACAAAGTGGACAAGGTCAAAGGGATGAACGTATGTATCACGACCACCGCCAAGACCGACCAGGAGGGTCTGGCGCTGCTGACGCATCTGGGCATGCCGTTCCAGAAGCCAGGGCAACAGTAAGGAGACCGGATGGCTACTACCGCCAAGATTGCCAGAGACGAGAAGTTGGCCAAGGCCAGGGCCGCCAAGACGCCCAAGCTGGCCTGCCGGCACCGCAACCGGTGCTTCCGCTGTGGGCGACCGCGGGGATTCCTGCGCAAGTTCCGCCTGTGCCGGATCTGCTTCCGGAACCTGGCGCTGGCCGGGGAGGTGCCCGGCGTGATCAAGGCTTCCTGGTAGGGCCGCGAGGACGAAGGAGCGACGAAGGAATTTATGACCACTGATCCGATCGCCGACATGCTCACGCGCATCCGCAACGGGCTGGGAGCGCGCCATCCGAAGGTGGACGTGCCGGCCTCGAAGCTGAAAACGGAAATCGCGCGGATCCTCAAAGACGAAGGCTACATCGCCAACTACAAGCTGACCGAGGACGGCTCGAAGAAGTCGATCCGGATCTATTTGAAGTACACGCCAGGCAACGTGCCGGTGATCTCGCGGATCGAGCGGGTGTCGCGTCCGGGCTGCCGGGTGTACGTGGGTTCGAAGGACGTGCCGCGGGTGCTGGGCGGCCTGGGTGTGAACATCCTGACCACGCCGCAGGGCGTGATGACGGGCGGCTCGGCGCGTAAGCAGCGCGTGGGCGGCGAAGTGTTGTGCCAGGTTTGGTAAGCCTAGCGAGCGGTTTGAGAGAAGAGTTGGAGTTCTGATATGTCACGAGTCGGCAAAAAACCGATCCCGGTTCCGTCGGGCGTCAAGCTCACCATCGGCCAGCAACTGACGGTGGAGGGGCCCAAGGGCAAGCAGATGGTGCCGATCCCCAAGGGGGTCACGCTGAAACAGGAAAACGGTACGCTCACGGTGCATCGCGACACCGACAAGCAAGCGGCGGCGCACGGGCTGACGCGGGCGCTGGCGTCCAACGCGGTGACCGGCGTGGCCCAGGGCTTCACGCGCGAACTGGCGATTTTCGGCATCGGCTACCGCTGCGAGGTGAAGGGGCGCATTGCGACCTTCAACCTGGGCTACTCGCATCCGATCGAATTTTATCTGCCGGACGGGATCGACCTGAAGGTCGAAAAGCCGGCCAACAACCTGACGCCGCTGATTCTGACCGGAGCCGACCGCCAGCAGTTGGGGCAGGTGGCGGCCAACATCCGGGCGCTCCGGCCGCCCGATCCTTACAAGAACAAGGGCATCCGGTACCAGGGCGAGGCGCTGCGCAAGAAGGTCGGCAAGACGGGCGCGGGAGGCAAGTAAGATGGCACGCGATTCGAAGGACATCATCCGGCAGCGGATTCACCGGCGCATCCGGCAGCGGCTGGCGGGGACCGGCGAGCGGCCGCGTCTGGCTGTGTTCCGCAGCCTGAAGCACATCTACGCGCAGGTGATCGACGACGCCGCGGGGCGGACGCTGGTAGCGGCCTCTTCGGGCGAGAAGAACGGCAAGAACGGCGGCAACCTGGCCGGCGCCAAGGAAATCGGCACGCTGGTGGCGGAGCGGGCCAAGGAGAAGGGCATCCAGGCGGTGGTCTTCGACCGCGGCGGGTATTTGTATCACGGCCGGGTGAAGGCGTTGGCGGAGGCGGCCCGCGCGGCGGGGCTCAAGTTTTAGGCAAGGAGATTCATGTCGACCACAACAGCACAACGCATCGATGTCGGCGCGCTGAACCTGAAAGAGTCGGTGGTTTCGATCAACCGCGTCACCAAAGTGGTGAAGGGCGGCAAGAACCTCAGCTTCTCCGCCCTGGTGGTGGTGGGGGATCCGAGTGCGCACATCGTCGGCTACGGCACGGGCAAGGCCAAGGAAGTGCCGTCGGCGATCAAGAAAGGCATCGAGGCGGCGAAGAAGAATTTGCGGCGGGTGCACGTGCTCGAAACGACGATTCAGCACGTGGTGCTGGGGCGGTTCGGGAGTGGGCACGTGCTGCTGAAGCCGGCTCCGGCCGGTACCGGCGTGATTGCCGGCGGTCCGGTGCGCGCCGTGATTCAGGCGGTAGGCGTGCCGAACGTGCTGACGAAATCAATCGGGTCGCATAATCCGCATAACGTGGTGAAGGCGACCATCGACGCACTGGAGCAGTTGCGCGACCGGCAGACGATCGCCGATCTGCGGGGCCTCGAGCTGGAGAAGGTAAGGTAACAAGCCATGGCGGGAACGATCAAGATCAAGCTGATACGGAGTCCCATCTGCACGCCTGAGAAGCACAAGGTGATTGTGCGGGCCTTGGGATTGAAGAAGATGAACCGGGTGGTGGAGCGTCCCGATACGCCGGCGTTTCGGGGTATGGTGAAGAAGGTTCCGCACCTGCTGGCGATCGTCGACTAAACGGGAAAACACCATGAACCTCAGTCAACTTAAACCGCCCCGCGGACAGAAGCACAAGCAACAGCGCGTGGGCCAGGGCATGGGCTCGGGCCGCGGGAAATTTTCAGGACGCGGCGCGAAGGGCGCCAAATCGATTTCCGGCTATTCGCGCATGCGCGGCTTTGAAGGCGGCCAGATGCCGCTGCACCGGCGGCTGCCCAAGCGCGGCTTCACCAATATTTTCCGCACCGAGTACGCCATCGTGAACCTGGGGCGCCTCGAGAAGCTGGAAGGCGACACGTTCGATCCGGCCAAGCTTCTGGAGCTGGGCGTGATCCGCAAGCTGAAGGACGGCCTGAAGGTGCTGGGTTCGGGCGAGCTGACCCGCAAGATCACGATCAAGGCGCACATGTTCTCGAAGTCGGCCAGCGACAAGATTTCCGCCGCGGGGGGCGCCGCGGAGGTGATCGTGCGCGCGGCTCCGGAGGCGGAGAAGGCCGAAGGTAAGAGCAAGGGCAAAGGTAAGGGCAAGGAAAAGAAGTAAAGGGATCCGCCGGGATTCCCTGGGGGAAGTATGAAATTCTTCGAGGCTTTCACGAACGTCTTTCGCATTCCGGACCTGCGGAAAAGGCTCGTCTTCATGCTGGCCTTACTGGCCGTGTACCGGGTGGGCGGCTTCATCCCCATTCCGGGTGTGGATTCGGCGGCCTTCGAGGATTTCATCCAGCAGCAGTCGGGCACCGTGTTCGGGTTCTTTGACCTGTTCAGCGGCGGGACGTTCCGGCGGCTGTCGATTTTCGCGCTGGGCATTATGCCCTACATCACCTCGTCGATTATTCTGCAGTTGTTGACGGTGGTGGTGCCGGCTCTGGAACGCCTGCAAAAAGAGGGTGAGCTGGGGCGGCGCAAGATCACGCAGTGGACGCGTTACCTGACCGTGGCGCTGGCGTTGATTCAGGCCTTCGGCATCGCGTTCTCGCTGCAAAACGCGCAGCAGTCCTTCGTGCGCAACCCCGGGTTCGGCTTCGTGATGATGACCATCCTGACGCTGACCACGGGCACGGCGTTCATCATGTGGCTGGGCGAGCAGATCACCGAGCGCGGCATCGGCAACGGCATGAGCCTGCTGATTTTCGCGGGCATTGTGGTCGGGCTGCCGCGCGCGATTGCGGAAATCTGGTCGAAGATGCAGACCGGCGAATGGGGCGTGCTGCACATCATCATCATTCTGGCGATGATGATCGCGGTGGTTGCCTTCATTGTGCTGGTGGAGCGCGGCGAGCGTCGCATTCCGGTGCAGTATGCCAAGCGCGTGGTGGGGCGGCGGATGGTGAGCGGGCAGTCGACGCACATGCCGCTGAAGGTGAATGCGGGCGGCGTCATTCCGGTGATCTTCGCCAGTTCGCTGCTGGCCTTCCCGCAGACGGCGCTGCAACTGCAAGTGGTGCAGAACAGTACGGTGCTGACCGGCATGCTGGAGGCGATCGGCGGGGCGAATCCGCTGTATTACTTGCTTTATACGCTGCTGATCATTTTCTTCTGCTTCTTCTACGTTTCGATTATTTTCAATCCCAACGAAGCCGCGGACAACATGCGTAAGTATGGCGGCTTTATCCCGGGCATCCGGCCGGGCAAGAACACGGCCGACTACATGAACAAGATCCTCACCAAGATCACCGTGGTGGGCGGCCTGTACCTAGCGGTGCTGTCGCTGCTGCCGCAGATCATGATCCAGGGGATCAAGCTGCAGCGGCTGCCGGGGATCGGGAACTGGATCGACGCCGCGTTCCCGCGCTGGCTGCTGGACGGGCTGGGGGTTTCGTTTTACTTTGGGGGCACCTCGCTGCTGATCGTGGTCGGCGTGGCAATGGATACTGTGAACCAGGTCGAGGCGCAGCTCATCATGCGCCACTATGAAGGATTCACGCCGCGGTCGGGCCGGATTAGAGGCCGGCGGAGCAGCGTCTGACACGCGATGGCCGCGCCGTGCTTGATTCTGTTCGGGGCACCCGGCTCTGGCAAGGGGACCCAGGCGAAGCTTCTCCAGGCGGCGCTGGGGGTGGCTCATATTTCCACCGGCGACATGCTGCGGGAACGGATCGCCGCAGGGGATGCGCTGGGCAGGGAAGTGGAGGAGACCATGCGGGACGGGCGGCTGGTGGCCGACGAGACCGTGAATCGCATGGTGGACGAGCGGACCCAGTGTCCGGATTGCGCCAAGGGCTTCATTCTGGACGGCTATCCGCGGACGGTGGCGCAGGCCAAGCTCCTGGCGGAGATGCTGGAGCGGCGCCAGGTGGCTCCCGTGGTGATCCACCTGCTGGTAGATTACAATGTTATTATCGCGAGGCTTGCGGACCGACAGCAGTGTCCCCAGTGCGGGACGGTATATGGCGTGGCGCATCCTCCGCGGGTTGCCGGCGTTTGCGACAAGGACGGCACGAAGCTGACCGTGCGGGACGACGACCGGGAGCAGGTGGTGCGGCAACGCTTGAAAGCCTACGACGAACAGACGGCGCCGGTGCTGGAATTTTTCCGCGGCGTCGGTTATGCGTGTTACGACGTGGCCGCCACGGCGGCTCCGCGCGAGATAGGGAAGAAAATCGAGAGTTTGATCCGGGGACGCGGCCAACTATGATCGTGCGCAAGAGCATGGCGGAGCTGGAAAAGATGCGCGCCGCGGGCCTTCTGGTGTGGAAGATCCTGAACGAGATGCGGGGCATGGTGAAAGAAGGCTGCTCCACCTACGATCTGGAGGTGGTGGCGGAGAAAATGATGAAGGACGCGGGAGCGCGGCCGGCCTTCAAGGGGTACTCGACTCCTTCGACGCCGACCAAGTTTCCGGCCGTGCTGTGCACCTCGATCAACGAAGAGATCGTGCACGGCATGCCTTCGCAGAAGCGGGTTTTGAAGAACGGCGACATCGTTTCGATCGACACGGGCGTGCAGTTGAACGGCTACTACGGGGATTCGGCGATCACGGTGGGCGTGGGCGAGATCTCCGAGCAGGCCAAGCGGCTGATGGAAGTGACGCGCGAGTCGCTGGAGATGGCGATCGACAAGGCGCGGCCGGGCAACCGGCTGTTCGATATTTGCGGCACGGTGGAACGGCACGTGACCGCCAACGGGTTTTCGGTGGTGCGGGAGTTTGTAGGACACGGCATCGGCACGCAGATGCACGAGGAGCCGCAGATCCCGAATTACGTGGATCGGCGGAGCGAAAATCCGCGGCTGAAGGAAGGCATGGTGCTGGCCATCGAACCGATGGTGAACGCCGGCAAGCCGGGCAGCCGGGTGCAGCCGGATCACTGGACGGCGGTGACCGAGGATGGCCAATACTCGGCGCACTTCGAGCACACCGTAGCGATTACGGCGAACGGTCCGTGGGTTTTGACGCGGCCGTGACCAGTGGCCGGTGGCCGGTGACCAGTGGCCAGCGGGAGGGACAGCCCGCGGAGGTAGTGGAGCTGCTGCCCAGCGCGGCTTACCGGCTGCGGCTGGAGAACGACGCTTCGGTGGTGGCCCATGCGGCCGGCGCGGGAGAGAAGAATTTTGTGAGATTGCGGCCCGGCGACCGGGTTCGCGTGGTGCTGTCGGCGCGCGACAAGACGCGTGGCAGGATCGTCGAGCTGCTTGACGGGCCGTGAGAAGGAAGAGGTTATGAAGGTACGAGCATCGGTGAAGAAAATCTGCTCCAAGTGCAAACTGGTGCACCGCGAGGGCGTGGTGCGCGTGATCTGCTCCAATCCGAAACACAAGCAGAGGCAGGGCTAGGAGAATACTATGGCGCGACTGGCTGGCGTCGATCTACCGGCGAAAAAGCGGACGGAAATCGGACTGACTTATATATTCGGCATCGGGCGCACGCGGGCGTTATCGCTGTGCCACCGGGCCGAGGTGAATCCGGCGACCAAGGTGTCTGATCTGACCGACGACGAGGTGAACCGCATCCGTCTGATCCTCGAGGCCGAGGGCGCCGTCGAAGGCGACCTGCGCAAGGAAGTCTCGATGAACATCAAGCGGTTGATCGAGATGGGTTCCTACCGCGGGCTGCGGCACCGCCGCGGTTTGCCGGTGCGCGGGCAACGGACGCACACCAACGCGCGCACCCGCAAGGGTCCGCGGCGCGGCACGGTGGCCAATAAGAAAAAGGCGGGCGCGAAGTAAATGGCGAAATCAGCGGCTAAAGGCGGCAAGAAGAAATCCTTCAAGAAGAAGGAAAAGAAGAATGTCCCGTTGGGGATGGTGCACGTGCAGGCGTCGTTCAACAACACCATCATCACCATTTCGGACCCGGTGGGGAATGTGCTGTCGTGGTCGAGCTCAGGTTCGCTGGGCTTCCGCGGGTCGCGCAAGGGCACGCCGTTCGCCGCGCAGCAGGCGTCGCTGACGGCTGCCAACAAGGCCAAGGAAGCGGGGCTGCGGAGCGTGGACGTAAACGTCAGCGGTCCGGGCGCGGGTCGCGAATCGGCGGTGCGCGCGCTGTCGACCGCGGGCCTGGATGTGCGGTCCATCCGGGATCGCACGCCGATTCCGCACAACGGTTGCCGGGCGCCCAAAAAGCGGAGAGTGTGACGCGCGGGGTTTTGCTGTGGAAGTGGCCAGTGGCTAGTGGCCGATGGCCAGAAAAGGAAGCAGGATGAAGGCGCTGTTGGCTGTAAACTGCACCTAACTTGAAAATGAAGGCGGAAGGGTTGAGGGAGCTTGCTGGCCACTGGCCACTGGCCATCGGCCACTGACAAGGGAGGTTCGTTTGGCAAGATATATCGGTCCCGTGTGCCGGCAATGCCGGCGCGAGGGCATGAAACTATTCCTCAAAGGCGAGCGCTGTTATACGGAGAAGTGCGCGGTGGAGAAGCGCAATTTCCCGCCGGGCGCGCACGGCAAGGATCGCAAGCCCAAGATGAACGGCTACGGGTTGCAGTTGCGCGAGAAGCAGAAGGCGCGGCGCTATTACCAGGTGCTCGAAAAGCAGTTCCGCAACCTGTTCGAGAAGGCCAGCCAGATGAAAGGCATCACCGGCGAGAATATGCTGGGGATGCTGGAGCGGCGCCTGGACAACGTGGTTCTGCGGATCGGCTTCGGCACCTCGCGCGCCCAGGCGCGCCAACTGGTGCGGCACGGCCACGTCGACGTCAACGGCCGGCGGGTCAACATTCCGTCGTTCACGGTGAAGGCGGGTGACGTCGTGGAAGTACGCGAAGGCAGCAAGAAGAACCCGACCATTCTGCATGCGCTGGAAGCAACGGCGCACGCGCCCAGCCCCAATTGGATGGAAGTGGACCGCGAGAACCTCAAGGCGCGCATCGTGCAGCAGCCCAAGCGCGAGGATCTGGTCCAGATCCAGTTAAACGAACAGTTGATCGTCGAGTTGTACTCGAAGTAAGGGGACCCACCGGCTATGTTCAAAGGATTCCAGAAACCGAAGCGTCTGGTTGCCAACACGGAAACCCTCACGGACCGTTACGGCATGTTTACCGCGCAGCCGTTCGAGCGCGGGTTCGGCTCGACCATCGGGACGGGGCTACGCCGCGTCCTGCTCAGCTCGATTGAAGGCGCGGCCATCACGGCCGTGCGCATCGAGGGCGTGGCGCACGAATTCAGCCCGATTCCCGACGTGGTGGAAGACGCCACGGACATCATTCTCAACCTGAAGCAGATCCCGTTCAAGATGATGAGCGAGGGTGTGCGCACGGTGCGCCTGAAGGTGGACGCGCCGGGGCAGGTGCTGAGCGGGCAGATCGAGACCGACTCGGAAATCGAGGTGCTCGACCGCAACATGCACGTCGCCACGATCGGCGAAGGCGGCAAGCTGGCGATCGAGATGCGCATCAGGAGCGGCCGCGGGTACGTGGGCGCGGACCGCAACAATGACGAGGACCTGCCGGTGGGCTACATCCCCATCGATTCGGTGCATTCGCCGGTGCGCAAGGTGAACTTCGCGGTGGAGGCTGCTCGCCTCGGCCAAATGACCGACTACGACAAGCTGACCATCGAAGTGTGGACCAACGGCGCGATTTCGCCGGCCGACGCGATCGGCCAGGCGTCCAAGCTGCTGAAGGATCACATGACCATCTTCATCAACTTCGAAGAGGTTCCGGAGCAGGTGGAAGAGCCGGCCGAGCGCGCCATCAGCCAGATGAACGAAGTGCTGAACCGCTCGGTGGAAGAGTTGGAACTATCCGTGCGCTCCTACAACTGCCTGAAGAATGCCAATATCCAGACGATTTCCGACCTGGTGCAGCGGACCGAGGCGGAGATGCTGCGCACCAAGAATTTCGGCCGGAAATCGCTGAACGAAATCAAGGAAATCCTGGCCAGCCTGGGGCTGAGCTTCGGCATGAAGTTCGATTCGCAGGGCCGGCTGATTTCGCCTTCGGGCGCCCCCGCGGTGCTGGGCACGCCGATCGAGATCGAGCCGAGCGTCGGCGGTGACGACGAGGACGAAGAGGAGGCCCCGCTGGCCGAGTAGGCCGCCCGGCAAGGATATCGCATGCGACACAGAAGAGGCGGATACAAACTCAAGCGCGATGTGGGCGCGCGCAACTCCCTGCTGAAGGGCCTGGTGACCAGTGTCATCGAGCACGAACGCGTGGTGACCACGGTTCCCAAGGCCAAAGCCGCGCGGCCGCTGGTGGAAAAGATGATCACGCTGGCCAAGCGCGATACGCTGCACACGCGGCGGCAGGCGGCGGCGTTCCTGGAGACTCCGGCGGCGGTGAAGAAGCTGTTCGACAAGCTGGGCACGCGGTTCGGCCAGCGCGAGGGCGGCTACACGCGCGTGGTGCGGCTGGGCTGGCGCAAGGGCGACGGAGCGGAGCAGGCGATGCTCGAACTGGTCGGCTCCGAGCTGGTGAAGCGCGCAGCGGATCGCGCCAAGCGGCGTGAGGAGCGCCTGAAGGCGATCAAGAGCGGCGACGAGGGCGAGGAGCCCGCGGAGTAGCGGCGGGGCGGACCGGGGAGGACCGCTCCCTGTGGTCGCGGCTCAGCTAGCGGCTGCCTGCCGGGACCGTGGATTTTCGTAACTACAGCCAGTAGCTGAGCCGCGACCAGAGGGAGCGGTCTGCACGAGTCCGCCATGGTGCGGGGAGCCGCCAGGGGCGATTTCGCCACCGCAACTGGCATGACACCTTGACCGGCGACAAGCGCCGGGACGAGTCCCGGCGCGGCAAGCCACGGGCTTGCGCCACGTCCTGCGTCCGAAACCTGGTGAGAAATTCGGGCTAAATACTCAGCACCGGGCAGGGCGCTTCCCGGACGATCGTATAGAGATCCGACCAGATGCGACTGACGCCGCCTTGCGCGTGCCCGCGTCCCACTACAATCAGATCGGCGGAGGCTTCCTCGGCCGCGCGGTGAATGCCGTCGGCAACATTGCCGTCCGAGATCCAGTGTGGGGCGTCGATCTTCAGTGAGCCTTTGATTTCGCGGAGCTGGAAGTCGGCGGCGTCCTTCAAATCCTTCAGGAACGGGCCGAAATCGACATCGAAGGTGGTGCGCGGCGTGTCGACCACGTGCGCCAGCAGGAGCTTCGATCCGTAGCTCTTGGCCAGGGCCGCGGCGGCTACCAACACCGCTCCGCTTTCATTACCCGGATTCCGGGGACCCAGCTCCAACCCGCAGACGATCGATTTCGGCGGCACGGGCTTGTGCACCTTCACGGCAGCGGTGGTGACGGTCCAGACGGCGGCGCTCACGTCGTGCAGCACCTTGGTGGTCACCGAGCCGAGCAGCAGGCGGCGCAGCGGGCCGTTGCCTTCTGTGGGCATCATGACGAGATCGGTGCCGCGGCTACGGACCAGGTTGTGGATCACGCCGCCGGGTTCGCCCAGGTCGACCACCCACTCGGGCTTGCCTTCGAAGTTGTCGCGGGCGAAGTCCTCCAGGCGCTTTTGCTCGAAGCCTTCGATCTGGCTGGCGAGGTCGGGGCTGCCAATGGGCGGCTCCAGGTAAGCCACCGCGCTCGGTCCGTAGGCGTGGACCAGGGTCAGTTCGGCGCCAAAATGGCGGACGGTGTCTTGCACGAAGGGCACAATGCTGCGGCATGCCTCCGAGTAGTCGACGGGGAACAGAATCTTGCGGAAGGGTAGCATCGTTTCTCTCTTGTATCACGAACTTGTACCACGAAGGAGCACGGGCAGAGCCAAAGTGGGCCTGGCCGTGCTCATAATAGAGCGGCGGTTTTGATGGGGGATTCTACGACTGCGCCCGCGCCTCGCCAAACACAGTGGTTGAGCGACGCCCGCATCGCCGCGTTGACGGCGGTGGCGATCGCGGCGCACCTGGCGATGCGTTTTTTGACGCAGTGGCCGCGTCTGGCGGCGGACGGTCCGCTGTGGGTGGCGGTTTTCGTGGGCGGCGTCCCCCTGCTGTGGGGATTGCTGGGGCACTTGGTCCGTTTCGAATTCGGCACGGATCTGCTGGCTGGATTGTCGATCCTGGCGGCGGTGCTTACCGGCGAATACCTGGTGGCGGCGATCATCGTCCTGATGCTGGCGAGCGGTGCGGCGTTGGAGGCGTACGCCACCGGACGGGCCAAGTCCGTGCTGTCCGCGCTGCATGAGCGGACCCCGCGGATCGCGCACCGGCGCGGAGAAACCGGGCTGGTGGACGTGCCGCTGGATGAGATCGCGATCGGCGACCGGCTGGTGATCCTGCCGCATGAACTGGCCCCGGTGGACGCGACGGTGGTCGAAGGGCACGGCCGCATGGACGAATCCTTTTTGACGGGGGAGCCGTTCCAGATGTCGAAGACGCCGGGGTCGGTGGTGCTGGCCGGGGCGACCAACGGCAGCACGGCGCTGATTGTCGAAGCCGTGCGGCTGCCGGCGGACTCGCGTCACGCGCAGATCGTGCGGTTGCTGGAACAAGCCGAAAGCGACCGTCCGCACATCCGCCGGCTGGGGGACTCGCTGGGCGCCTGGTATACGCCGCTGGCCGTGGCGGTGGCCGTGGGGGCCTGGATCTACAGTGGCGATCCCACGCGGTTTCTGGCGGTGACGGTGATCGCGACGCCGTGCCCGCTGTTGATCGCGATTCCGGTGGCGATCATCGGGGCGATCTCGTTAGCCGCGCGGCGCGGCATCATCATCAAGACGCCGGCCGTGCTGGAGCAGATCGACCGCTGCCCCACGCTGATCCTGGATAAGACGGGCACGCTCACCTATGGCAAGCCGGCGCTGACCGATTGCCTGTGCATGGACGGCTACCCACGCGACGACGTGCTGCGCCGCGCGGCGAGTCTCGAGCAGTATTCGAAGCATCCGCTGGCCGGGGCGATCCTCGATGCGGCGAATCAGGCCGGGCTGGTGCTGCCACGGGCCGATTCCGTGAGCGAGGAGCCCGGGGCGGGCTTGCAGGGCGAGGTGGACGGCATCGAGGTGAGCATCACGGGGCGGGGGAAAGTGACGGGGCTTGACCTGCCGCCGGCCGCGGAAGGGCTTGAGTGCCTGGTGCTGTTCGACGGCCAACTGGCGGGCGTGCTGCGGTTCCGCGATGCGCCGCGCACGGAGAGCCGTCCGTTCATTTCGCACCTGCGGCCGCGGCACGGCGTGCGCCGCGTCGTGCTGCTCTCTGGAGATCGGGAAGAAGAAGTGCGCTACCTGGCCGAGCGCGTGGGCATCAGCGAACTGCACGCCGGCAAGAGTCCCGAGGAGAAGGTGGAGATCGTGCGGGCGGCAACGGCCGCCGGGCAGACGCTGTTTGTCGGCGACGGGATCAATGACGCTCCGGCGATGCTGATCGCGACTGTGGGCGTAGCGCTGGGTTCGCGCAGCGCGGTGACCTCGGAGGCGGCCGACGCGGTGGTGCTGGACTCCTCGCTCGAAAAGACGGACGAGCTGATGCACATCGGCCGGCGGATGCGGCGGATCGCGATGCAGAGTGCGGTGGGCGGCATGGCGCTCAGCCTGGGCGGCATGGGGTTGGCGGCCGCGGGCTGGCTGCCGCCGATCGCCGGAGCGGTGGCACAGGAAGTGATCGATCTGCTGGCGGTGCTGAACGCGCTGCGGGTGTCGCTGCACGGGCGGCGGCTGGCCGACTTCTAGCGGGCTTTCAGCGTTATCGTGGACCGCTCCCTGTGGTCGCGGCTTCAGCACGGCGGCGGGAAGCGTAAGACGGAAAACGCAATCGGCAATTTCGCCGCCGCTCCCGGCAGGACACTGTGACGGGCGACAAGCGCCGGGACGAGTCCCGGCGCGGCAAGCCACGGGCTTGCGCCACATCCTGCGCCCGAAACCCAGTGAGAAATGCGGGCTAGCGAGGGCTAGCGGCGCTCTGCCCAGATCAGGGATTGCCTGCGCAACGCCACTAGCTGAGCCGCGACCACAGGGAGCGGTCCACGATAACGCCGAACGCGCTCTAATCAGTCCGTCTTGCCGGAAGCGGCCTGGTTGGGGTCCCACAGCACTTCGGGGACACCCAGCACCAGGTTCGCCCAGCGGCTCCACACGAACAGCGCGTCGCTGAGGCGGTTGAGGTAGCGGATGGCTTCGGGCGGAGCTGGGTCCTCGCGCGACATGCGCACCAGGAAGCGCTCGGCGCGGCGGCAGATGGTGCGCGCGGCGTGCAGCTCGGCATTGAGCCGCGTGCCGCCGGCCAGGACGAAGCTGCGCAGCGGGGGCAGTTCGCCGTTCATGCGGTCGATCTCACGTTCGAGCTGCTCGACGTCGGCCGTCGTGATGCGCGCCTGCTTGGGATGCAGGTCCTCGGGGAGAGTGGCCAGCAGCGAACCCAGGTTGAAAAGCTCGTGCTGGACGCGGCGCAGGATGCCGGCGAGTTCGGCCAGGGGGGCGGCTGTGGCCGCCTGCTCCTCGCAACTCACGCGAGCCAGGGCGAGGAAGGCGCTCAGTTCGTCCACCGTACCGTAGGCCTCGATGCGCGGAGAGTCCTTGGGGACGCGCTGGCCGCCCGCCAGCCCTGTTTGTCCCGCGTCGCCGGTCTTGGTGTAGATGCGATTCAGCGCCATGCGGGGATCGCTGAACGTCTTCTCACTCATCCATTTTTCACTCGCCCACCTTCATGGTACTGCTACGATGGAGAGCGTTCTGCCGGACATAGCCCTCTCCAACTTTCTCATTCTGCTTTCGGCCGCGATGGCGGGCGGCGTGGCGAACGCGCTGGCCGGCGGCGGGACGTTTCTGGTGTTCCCCGCGCTGATCTTCAGCGGCGTCGGCGCGGTATCGGCGAACGCCACTTCGGCGGCCACGATGCTGCCTGGCTCCATGGCGTCGACCTGGGTTTACAGCAAGGGCTCGCCTTACGATCCGAAGCTGGTGCGCGTGCTGCTGGCTGTGAGCGTGCTGGGAGGGATCGCCGGAAGTACGCTGCTGCTGCTGACTCCCAACGACCGCTTTGCGCAGATGGTGCCTTACCTGATGATCAGCGCCGCCGTGGTCTTCACCTTTTCCGAGCAGATCAAGAGGCTGGCGTCGAAGCATCCGGCGACGCATACGCGCTGGCTTCCGATGGTGGCCTGCCAGTTCGTGATCTCGGTTTATGGCGGCTACTTCGGTGCAGGCATGGGTGTGCTCATGATCGTGCTGTTTGTGATGACCGCGAACCTGGACGTGCAGCAGTCTGCGGCGCTGCGGTTTTACTGCGGGCTGGGGATCAACACACTTGCCGTGTCGATTTTCGCGTGGCGGGGGTTGGTGGTGTGGAAGCTGTCGATTCCCATGGCGGCGGCGGCGATCGTCGGCGGATACTGGGGCGCGCATGCCGTGCGGCGGATGACGCAGGTGACGGCGCGGCGGGCGGTGCTGGTGTATGCGTGGGTGACCAGCGTCTGGCTGCTGGTGAGGAACAGTTGAAAAAAGGGCGGAGGCGGGCCCGCCCGCTCGCCTCCGCGTTTGAGGGAAGGAAGGCAACCCCTGAAACCCTCCCATCCTCCGCATCTCCGCCTTCACTCATTGCTACGAAGATCAGGGGGGATTCGGATGAGGTGGCGTCCTGATAAAGCTGCACGATGGCTGCGTTTGCGGGCGACAAGCGCCGGGACGAGTCCCGGCGCGGCAAGCACGAGTGCTTGCGCCACAACCTAAAATGAAGGTGCAGGATGGCGGTTCCCACCAAGACGGTCCACACGCTCAGCGGCCTGCCGCTCGATCCGGTGTACACGGCTGAGCAGGCGGCTGGCGCCGATCCCGGGCAGCCGGGCATCTTTCCTTACACGCGCGGCATTCACGAATCGATGTACCGAGGACGGCTGTGGACCATGCGCCAGTTTTCGGGCTTCGCCACGGCCGAGCAGACCAACGCTCGTTACCGCTATCTGCTGGAACAGGGACAGACCGGGCTGTCCGTGGCCTTCGACCTGCCGACGCTGATGGGCGTGGATGCGGGCGATCCCACGGCGCTGGGCGAGGTGGGCAAGTGCGGCGTGGCGATCTCCTCGCTGGCCGACATGGAGACGCTGTTCGCGGGCATTCCTCTGGACCAGGTCACCGTGTCGATGACCATCAACTCGCCCGCGTCCGTGCTGTGGGCCATGTATCTGGCCGTGGCCGAGCAGCAGGGCGTCGAATGGACGCGCCTCTCCGGCACGCTCCAGAACGACATCCTGAAGGAATACATCGCACAGAAGGAGTACATCTATCCGCCGCGTCCTTCCATGCGCCTGGTGACCGATTCCATCGTGTTCGGCGCGCAGCATACGCCGCGCTTCAATCCGATTTCGATTTCCGGGTATCACATTCGCGAGGCCGGGTCGACCGCGGTGCAGGAACTGGCGTTCACCTTGCGCGACGGCATCGAGTATGTGGATCACGTCCTGGCGCGCGGACTGGACGTGGATGCCTTCGCGCCGCGGCTGAGCTTCTTCTTTAACGCGCACAATGATTTCTTCGAGGAGATCGCCAAGTATCGGGCGGCGCGGCGGATGTGGGCGCTGATCATGCGTGACCGCTTCGGCGCGAAGGATGAGCGCAGCCAAAAGCTGCGGTTTCACGCGCAGACGGCCGGATGCTCTCTCACCTGGCAGCAGCCGCAGAACAATATTGTGCGGACGGCGATCCAGGCGCTGGCGGCGGTGCTGGGCGGGTGCCAATCGCTGCACACGAATTCGCTGGACGAGGCCTATGCGCTGCCCTCGGAACACGCGGTGACCCTGGCGCTGCGCACGCAGCAGGTGATCGCGCATGAGACGGGCATCACGGCGGCTCCCGATCCGCTGGGCGGCAGCTATTTTCTGGAGCAGCTCACGGCCGACGTGGAAGCGGCGGCCAACGCCTACATCGAGCGCATTGACGGGATGGGTGGGATGATCCCGGCCATCGAGCGCGGCTTTCCGCAGGCGGAGATCGCGCAGGCCAGCTACGATTATCAGCGCGCGGTGGAGCGGGGCGAGGAAGTGATCGTCGGGGTGAATCGCTTCACTGAGGAGGATGAGCAGCCGCCCGAGCTGTTGCAGATCGACGAAACGGCCGAGCGGCGGCAGATTGAGCGCGTGGCCGAGGTGAAGAAGCGGCGTAGCCAGGCTGCCGTCGACCGTGCGCTGGCGGAGTTGCGCCGCGCAGCGGAGGGGACCGAGAACACCATGCCGCATATTCTCGAAGCCGTGCGCGCCTATGCGACGGTCGGCGAGATTTGCGATGCGCTCAAAGACGTGTTCGGCGGGTATACGGAAACCAGCATCCTATAAGAAAGCGCAGATGGAGTTAGCCCCCATCTGCGTTTCCCCGGCGCGGCAGGCCACGGGTCTGCGCCACCTCGAATTAGAACCGGAAGCCGAAGCCGATGGAAGGCTGCGCCTGATGCGTCATCCGTTCGGAGGCTACCGTGGACACACCCAGCACCGGCGAGTTGTAGACCAACCCCCGATACTGAGCGCGCAGGAACCAGCGGCTGGCCAGGTCGATGTCCACGCCGCCGCCATAGACGAACGCCGCACGCGCCTGCGAATTGATCGCCGTGATATCCGGGCGGAAGACCACAGCGCCACCGCCGGCCAGCACGAACGGCGTCCAGTGCCGCATGGGCAGGCGCAGGACGTAGGCCGCGGTCGCCTCATGCGAGTTCGTCTTCAGGCTCGACCCTACCCCGCCCAGCGCGTAGTTCTGGTTGTTGAGCGTGTAGCCGTAGTTTGCCTCCACGCCGCTGTAGCGGTTGAAGAAATAGCGATACGTCGCCAGCACGCCGCCGGAGTTGGTGGCGTCGTGCTTCACGCCGTGATCGATTGTTTCCTTCTGGAAGCTGCCGAAGTACTGGACGGTGGCATTTTGGCGCCACTCCACGCTCTCCTGGGCGAAGGCCGGCACGCCGGCCGTCATGGCTCCCAAAGCCATCGCTAGAACTGCTTTCTTTCCCACCATATATGCGTCTCCTTCTGTGCCGGAATCTCTCCGGCCTGTGGTTTCATCTACACCCGTATGGATGTTCGGGGGTCTCTCGCGGTGCTGGCGCAGCGTCCGCAGTTCTTGTCCCAGCGTCCAGAAGCCGCGGTATGGATCCACTCACCGATCTCTTAAATACAGTGCGCGTGGGCGGCGTCTGCCACGCGCGTCTGGAGGCGACCGCTCCCTGGGGGGCGGCTCTTCGCGCCGGCAATTTCGCCGGCTTTGGCTTGATTACGGAGGGCGACGCGTGGCTCGCTGAACCCGGCGCAGCGGAGGGCGTGGCGCTGGCGGCGGGCGATTTCTATCTGCTGGGTCCAGGCCGAGCGGTGGTGTTGCAGGACGCTCCGGGCGAGCGCGTATTGGCCACGCCTGACGCCGCTTGTCTCAACCACGGCCCGCGGCTCGTCATCGGTGGAGGGAGCGGCGGAGGAGCCCGCGCCACGATCCTGGGCGGGCGGTTTCATTTCGACGAGTCCACGGGCCGATTGCTGGGGCAGATCCTGCCGCCGGTGTTGATCCTGCGCGCGGCGGCGCGCGAGGCGACGCTGGCCACCGCACTCGATCTGTTGGCCGCGGAAGCCGTGCAGAGCGCCCCGGGCACGCCGCTGATCACGCAACGGCTGGCCGACATCGTGCTGATCCAGGCGCTGCGCGCGCACATGGCCGCCCCCGGCAGGCCGGAGGCCGGCTGGCTGCGCGCGGTGATCGATCCGGCTATCGGCGCCTCACTGCGCGCGATCCACGAACGGCTGAGCGAACCCTGGACCGTAGCGGACCTCGCCTTGGCGGCCGGCATGTCGCGGTCCGCCTTTGCGCCACGCTTCAAGGAACTCACCGGCGCCACGCCGCTCGATTACCTCACGCGCTGGCGCATGTATCGCGCCAGCCATCTGCTGCGCGAGACGGACCGCAAGCTGGCCGACGTGGCGCAGGCGGTCGGCTACGATTCCGACGCGGCCTTCATCAAGGCGTTCAAGCGTGTGCTGGGGCTCGCGCCGGGAGAATACCGCCGGATGGCGGCATGAGCGGCGGTCACGCGCCGCCAGGGGTGAAGGGGAGCAGAGGGCTGCGGTAGTGGTCCTCGCATTCCGGCTCGCGGCCGCGCACGACGCGCTCGCCTTTGAGCGATCCTTGATGGCTGGTGACCACGGTGAACTGCTCGCCACCGGAGGCGCCGTCGTGATAGAGGATCACCCAATCATCGGTGCGGCCCAGGTTGTGTGCACGCGCGGTGTTCGAGAACAGGACCGTGTAGTGGCGGTCGCCGCGCGCGGTGTGCAGGATCGGCAGCCAGGCTTCGCCGGAGGCATTGAAGCGCCGCGGCGCGATCTTCGGGAGTTTCTCGGCCGCCACGGCTTCGCGATATTCGCGGTCGATCTCCAGGAGTTCGGCCACCGGGATGCGTTCGTGATGCGCGTAGTCCGGGCGGCGCACGCGGCCCAGTCGGGAGCCCAGCGAATCGATGATGCCGGCGACGCGCTTTTCGCCGAAGCCCGCAATGTCGGCCAGGCGTCCGTCGTGCGCGGCGGCCTCCAGGTCTTCGAGGGTGTCGATGCCCAGGTCGTGATGCAGGCGCTCGGCCTGCACGGGTCCGATGCCGGGGACCGATTGCAGGAGCTTTTCCGCATCCACTTCGCCGCGCAGGTGTTCAAGCATCGGGAAGCGGCCGGTGAGCAGCATGTCGCGGATCACCATGCCCAGGCGGTCGCCGATTCCGGGCAGCGCGAGCAACCCGCCGAGCCCCTGACGTTCGAGGATCAGCGACAGCGGCTCATGCAGGTGGCGCACCGTGGCGGCGGCGCGGCGGTAGGCGTCCACGCGGTAGTGATTCGCGCCCTGGACCTCCAGGATGCTCGCGACCTCTTCCAGGCGCCGGGCAATCTGATCGTTGATCGTCACATGCTTCCATCTGGCAGCCGGCGTGCTAAATCTAACGCGGGAGGAAAGGCGATGAGGCTCAGATCCGCCTCCCGTTGGCTGGCGGGCGGCGCCGCCGCGGCTGCTGCATCTTATGCAGTGTACGCGGGCGCGGCATGGCGCCGCTACGGGCGTCCGCGGCCCGCCGGCGAAGACGAGGCCGACCCGCTGCTCGACCGCTTCGTTCCCACCTACGACGTGGTGGAGCGGCACTCGATCCGCGTGGCTGCGCCCGCCGAGGTCACGTTCGCCGCGGCGGGCCGAATCGATCTGTCGGATTCCGCGCTGCTGCGGTCCGTTTTCCGGGCACGAGAGATCGTGCTCGGCGCAACCCACACCGACGTCCCCCGGCGAGGACTGTTGGCGCAGACGAAAGAACTGGGTTGGGGCCTTCTGGCGGAGATTCCCGGCCGCGAGATCGTGATGGGCGCCGTGACCCGCCCCTGGGACCCGAACCCAAAGTTCCGCGCGCTGCCACCGGATGACTTCGCCGCGTTCGACGAGCCCGGCTACGTGAAGATCGCCTGGACCCTTCGCGCCGACGATGCCGGCGAGGGTGCCTCGATTCACCGCAGCGAGACGCGAGCCGTCGCTACGGACGCGGTCGCGCGGCGGAAGTTCCGGCGTTACTGGGCGGCTTTCTCCGCGGGCGTCGCGCTGATCCGGTACGTGGCGTTGCGGCTGGTGCGGCGTGAGGCGGAACGCGAAGTTGGGCGGGAACCCCCATCTCCTGGGCGAATTCGCGCGGCCCCCGGCGGCGCGCCGCCGCAAAGGCTGGAGCTGTCATAGTTCCGAGTTTGGCCGTGCTCGTGCTGTTGACCCATATGTAGAGGAGCACGGTCCGGGCGGGCGCGCTCGAGCCGGTTGTGTCCTGACCGTAGTTAGTCTGTTTGCCTCCTGGGCGTCCCGGTGAAGTGTCGGCCGGGGCGCCCTTTCTTTCTCTCTACTGGCCGCAACATTACAATGGAGGCTGGCCGTGAAGGTCAGTGTCAAGGAGGTCCCATGCAGTCCCGTTCCCGCACGCTACAAGTGGCAAGACAGTTGGCTATCCCGGTTCTGATGCTGGCGACGGCGCTGGTCACGTGGTTCGCGATCGGTGTCGCGCAGGCGCAGTCGCTGTCCGGTGCGAGCCTGGTCCAGGCCCTGCGCCAGGGCGGCTACGTCATTGTGATGCGCCACGCCAGCTCACCTAAGCAGGCTCCGGGCAAAGGTACGGCGAATGCCGACAACGTAAACCTGGAGCGGCAACTCGACGAAGAGGGCCGCAAGACCGCTACGGCCATGGGCGAGGCCTTCCGGAATCTCAAGATCCCGGTGGGCCAGGTGCTTTCCAGCCCGACCTATCGAGCGCTGGAGACCGTGCGCTACGCCAAGTTCGGCCAGGCCCAGACGTTCGCGGAACTAAGCAACGACGCGCGTGGCATGAGCGGCGGCACCCAGGCGCAGGCCGACTGGCTGAAGAAACGCGTGACGCAATTCCCCAAGGGCTCCAACACAATCATTGTTACGCACATGCCCAACGTGAGCCGCGCGTTTCCGGATTCGGCCGCGGGATTGGGCGATGGCGAAGCGCTGATCTTCGGTCCCGACGGCAAGGGCGGCGCGGCCATGCTGGCGCGCGTCAAAATCGAAGAGTGGCCGGAGATGCGTTTCTGACGCCGTCCGCCGTCCCGGACCCGATCCCTCGCTGGCGCGGATTCAATCTGCCGGATTTGTTGGAGCACGTTCGGCGCGGCCGCTTTCGCGAGGCCGAGTTCGAGCTGACCGCGCGCTGGGGATTCAATTTCATTCGTCTTCCGTTGAGCTACTGGAACTGGTCAGATCCGGCGGACTGGCTCACCATCCGGGAGAAGGAGCTACAGCCCGTGGATGACGCGTTGGCGTTCGGCCGCCGCTACAAGGTCCATGTGAGCGTCGCCTTCCACCGGCTTCCGGGCTACTGCATCAACCAGCCGGAGCGCGAACCGTTCCTGCTGTTCGGACCCGATGCGGACGGGAGCGCGCGGGCGTTGGATGCCGCGGCGCATCACTGGCGCACGTTCGCGGCGCGTTACCGGGGCATCCCCAATTCCGAGCTCAGCTTCGACCTGATAAATGAGCCTCCCTGGACGGCGGATGCGGCTCCCTACGAACGCATCGTACGACGCCTGGTTGCGGCGATCCGCGAGGCCGACCCGGACCGCCTGATCTTTGCCGACGGCGTCGATCTGGGACAGACGCCTCTGCCGGAGCTGGCGGACCTGAAGATCGCGCAGAGCACGCGCGGCTATCTGCCCAAGGCGGTCAGCCATTATCAGGCCACGTGGGTCGCTCCCGGCGAATTCGAAAGCCTCGCGCCGCCGGCCTGGCCGTTCGTAGATCGCTGCGGCACCGTTTGGGATCGAGAGCGCCTGCGCCGCGAACTGATCCACAAGTGGAGGCCGATTTCCCGCCGCGGGATCCCGATCCACGTGGGGGAATGGGGCGTGTACTCGCGAACGCCGCACCGGGTAGCGATGGCGTGGATGCGGGATGTGCTCTCATTGTGGAAAGAAGTGGGCTGGGGCTGGGCGCTGTGGAACCTGCGTGGGTCGTTCGGCGTGTTGGACAGCCGGCGGAAAGACGTCCGGTACGAGTGGTGCGGCCGCCACCGCCTGGACCGGGAAATGCTGGAATTGTTACAGGCAGGATAGTGGTGGCGTCGATCCAACAGCGGCTGGTGGAACTGCTGCTTGCAGAACCTGGTGGAGCACGCAGGGCTGCGTCAGCGCTCAGCGGGGAGAAGCAATGGCCGGACGCCGTGGCGCTGGCGCGATCCTGGAAGGTCACGCCGCGCGTGCTGGCTCGGGTCCGCGAGCTGAGCGCCGAGCCGCCGGCCGCAGTGTCCGCCAGCTTGCGCCACGCGTTCATGCAGGCTTATGGCAGTTCCGCCCAGCGGGCGCGCCAGGCGATCGTCGCGCTGGATGTTTTGGGGGCGGCGGGAATCCCAGTCGTGGCGTTCAAGGGAGTCGCGACCATGGCGCTGCTGTACGGCGATCCCCGTGAGCGAACCATCTACGACGCCGACCTGCTGGTTCTTCCGGATCACTTCACCGCGGCCGTCCGCTGCCTGGAACAAGGCGGTTACACGCGGCAGGGATCGGAGACGCTCGATCAGTATGCCGATTTCGTCGGCAACGCGCCGGGCTTTGCGGGCAACAAGGCGATCACGCTGTTCGGCGCCGGCGGCTGCGAGATCGACCTGCACTGGGACCTGGGCGGACTGGGGATCGACCCGCAGGCGATGCTGGGCCGCGCGCGTCGCGCCGCGCTGCTGGGGTCCATGATTCCCGTGGCCGATCCGGCCGACGGATTCCTGCTGACCGTGCACCATGCCATCCGCGAGAACCTGGCGATCGACAGTGTGGCGCGCGATCTGCTGGACATCCGTCTGTGGTGCGAGCGGCTGCGGGAAGAGCCCGATGCCGTGATGGACCGCTTCGCCGAGGCCGGCTACCAGGCACCGGCGCTCGCCGTTACTTCATTGTTGGCCGAGTACGATCCCGCCGGTGCGGCGGCCGTGTTCGCCGCCCGCTGGATGCAAAGCACGGGGCCGGCTGAGCAGCGCTCCGCCGCACGGCTGCGCGAGTTGTTCCGGCATCAACTGGAGCACGGGCGGCTGGAGAAGGATGTGTTCTACCTGGTCCATTCGCGGCCGTGGCGGCAGATCCTGCGCGGGCTCGGCACGGACTGGTCCGGATACAGGAACAGCATGGAAACCGTCGAAGCCCAACTGGGCCAGCAGAGGCCGCTGTACGAGCGCGCCGCGGGACTGGCGAAATCCGTCCCGGGACTGCGCACGCTGAAGCTGGCTCGCGAGCTGGCGCGCATCAAGTACGGAATCCGGAGGACGCCGCCAGGATGACCACTGTCATCGAGCCGACCCGCAAGAAGCTTGCGGACAGCATCCGCGAGTACCGCAACTTCGGCACGCTTTTCCTGTTTCTGGCGATTCGCGACGTCCGCCTGCGCTATCGCCAGACCACGCTCGGCGTGGTGTGGGCCGTGCTTCAGCCCCTGCTGCCCATGCTGATTTTCGCGGCTGTATTCTCGCGCCTGGAACTGGACACCGCCGGCATCCCCTACCCGCTCTTCGTGTTCAGCGGCATGGCGCTGTGGATCTTCATGGGCAACGCGGTGACGCTGGCGAGTCCGACGTTCGTGAACAACTTCGAGATGCTCAACAAGATCTACTTCCCGCGCGCGCTGCTGCCTGCCGCCGTGGTGCTGGCCATGGCGCTGGACGGGTTGGTGGCGTTCGTGGTGGTGATCGCGATGAGCACCTGGTACGGCCATGGACCGGCGTGGTCCTGGCTGCTGTTCCCGGTGGTGGGCGCCGGCGCGCTGCTGGTGGCCATGGCGGCGGGCATCGCGGCGGCCGCGCTGACCGCGGCGCTGCGCGATATCAAGAACTCGGTGGCGTTCCTGGTGCAGTTGTGGATGTACGCAAGCCCCGTGATGTATCCGGTCTCATCGATCCCGGCGGCGGTGCGCCCGTGGGCCGGATTCAACCCGGTCTGCGGAATCCTGGAGGCGTTCCGCTCCTGCCTGTTCGGGACGACGCCGGATTGGAACCTGATCGGCGAGTCCGTGATGGGCACGGCCGTGCTGGTCGCGGCGGCGGTGTGGCTGTTCCACAGCCTGGAAGACGACCTGGCGGAGCGCATATGAGAGCCATCTCCGTTCAGTGCATCTCCAAGGAATTTAAGATGGCTCCCCGTTCGGGCAATTACCGCACGATTAAGGACCTCTTTATCAAGGAATGGCACGCCGCCCGCCGCGCCGAGCGCAGAGCCCGCCGGTTCCAGGCGCTTGAAGACGTCAGCTTCGATGTCGAGCCGGGCGAGGTGATCGGCCTGATCGGCCGCAACGGCGCGGGCAAATCCACGCTGCTGAAGATCCTGTCGCGCATCCTGCGGCCCACCGCGGGTCGCGTGGAGATTCACGGGCGCGTGGGCAGTCTGCTGGAAGTGGGCGCCGGGTTCCATCCGGAGCTGACCGGCCGCGAAAATATTTTCCTGAACTCCGCCATCCTGGGCATGAAGCACCGCGAAATTGTGCGCAAGCTGGACGAGATCGTGGCGTTCTCCGGCATCGAGAAGCATCTGGACGAGCCGGCCAAGCACTTCTCCAGCGGCATGTATATGAAGCTGGCGTTTGCCGTGGCCGCGCACATCGAACCCGAGATTCTGCTGCTGGACGAGGTGCTGGCGGTGGGCGACGCCGAGTTTCAGAAGAAATCCATTGACCGGATCGAACAGGTGGGCCGCCACGGGCAGACGGTGGTCCTGGTGTCGCACAATATCCAGACGGTGCTGCGGCTGTGCCGGCGAGCCGTGTGTCTCGACCGCGGGCGGGTGTCGATGGTCGGCGATGCGGCCGAAGTCGCCGCGCATTATCTGAAAATCGGCGGTGGCAACCGTGGTGTGCGGACGTATCCCGACGGTCCTTATGCGCCGGGCGACAACGTGGTGCGGTTGCGCGGTGTCCGGGCCCGCGGGCGTGACGGGCAGACGCTCGAAAACGTCGACATCGGTCGCGAATTCGGCCTCGAGATGGAATTCGAGGTTCTGGCCGGGGGCCAGGTCCTGTATCCTTCGCTGACGCTCTACCGCGGAACGGTCCCGATCCTGTGGATCACCGACAGCGGCAGCGAATGGCACGGCCGGCCGCGCCCGAAGGGCCGCTATACGGAAACCGCCTGGGTTCCGGCGAACCTCATGGCGGACGGGGCGATCCGCGTGAGCGCCGCGATGCACTCTTTCCGGCCGCAGACGCAGCACTTCCTGGAACCCGATGTGGTGGTGTTCCAGACTATCGAAACGCAAGGCGGCGCGCGCGGTAGCTACACCGGACACATTGACGGCGCCGTGCGGCCGCTGCTGAAATGGACGGTGTCCCACGATGCTTCCTGAGCCCTTGAAGGTGCCCGAGCGGCAAAGAGTACTGGTGTGCGCCGTGAAGGCGCCCTGGCCGCCGATCGGCGGAGCTGACCTGCGCTGCTGGCAGACCTTGCAGATCCTGGCAGGACTCGCGGATGTCGCTCTGTTCGCGCTGGCCGGCCCAAGCCAGCCGCCACCGGGATCCGCATTCGCCGTCTGGCGTGTCGCCGGGCAGTCGGTCCTCGCCCTGGAAACGGGCGACCCGAGCTGGGTGGCGCGCCCCAACGGGCTTCCCTCCGACGCCTATTTCAGCGAGGCTACTGCTGCGCAACTGCGGTCTGTGCTGGAAACGTTCGCGCCCGGCGTCGTGGTCCTCGACCAACTCTGGGTGCACAGCTACGCGAGCATCCTGCGGGCCAGCGGCGCGCGCGTCGTCCTGAATGCGCATAACGTGGAGGCTTTGGTGGCGCGCGAACTGGAGGCGGGCGAAAGGCGTCCGGCTGCGCGGCTCCTGCGGAGACGCTTCTCTGACGGCGTCGCCAACATGGAAGCCGAGCTCGCTCGCCTTGCTGACCAGGTCTGGGTGTGTAGCGAACAGGACTGCGAGCGCATGATGGCGACATACCAACTGCCGTCGCCGCCCCACGTGGTGCCCAACGCCATCGACACCGCGCGCTATCACGGTCCAGCCGCGCAGCGTCCGGCCGCCTTTGAAGGCCCTGGACCGTTCTTCCTGTTCTCCGGCCTGTTTCACTACGCGCCGAATCAGCGCGCCGTAGAGTTTCTGATCGGCGACCTGTTCCCGGCGCTGGCCGCACGCCATCCGCACGCGCGATTACTGCTGGTGGGCACCGGCCCCACTCCCGCCATGCTCGCCGCCGCCGCGGCCGACCCGCGCATCGTGGTCACCGGCCGCGTCCCCGACGTGCTGCCCTATCTGCAACACGCCTCCATGATGCTGGTGCCGCTGTTCGAAGGCGGTGGGACGCGCTTCAAGATCATCGAAGCCTTCGCCGCCGGCCTGCCCGTGGTCAGCTCGGCCAAGGGCGCTGAGGGTCTGGGTGCGGAACCCGGCAAACATCTCCTGCTGGCCGGGGATTTGGCGGGGTTTGTGGAAGCCGCGGAATGCGTGCTGGCCAGCGGCGCCGATGTCGCGCAGCGCGTCGCCGCGGCGGCGGAGTTCGCGGAGGCGTTCTCTCTAGCTAGCGTTGCTCCGGCGGTTCGCCGGGCGCTGGAGGAACTGAAGTAGCGCGCCTCCTCTTTTCAAGCGTGGCGAAGACGCGCTCCAAGCGCCGCTGCGATCCCGCATCGGTCACGCTGGTGAGCCGCGAGTAAGCCAGCGCCGCCAGGTCGCGCAGCTCCATAGGGAGCATCCGCTCGAACGTGCGCAGGCGGCTGCGAACCCGTGCAAACCGGTTGTCGGCGCGCGAGCGCGTTCCCGCGTGGACGCGATACCAGACCAGCGGCAGCGGCACCGCCTGCAGATCGAACCCCGCCGCGGCCACCCGCAGCAGGAATTCCCAGTCTTCGTCGGCATCCCGATCCTGCGGAAACCCGCCCACGGCGAAGTAGCACTCGCGTTTGACCAGGAACGCCGTCCCGCCGAGCTCGGAATTGGTCAGGGCCGCGGCCAGCGCCGGACCCAAGGGGATCAGCAGGCGCCTGGCCTGCTCGGGATGCTCCGGGATTCGGTCGCCTTCGAACTCCATCAGCACGCAGCTCAGGGCATCGGCTTCGGTGCGCACGGCGATGCGGGCCAGCGTCTCGATGGCGTGCGGCAGCAGTACGTCATCGTCGTCGGCGAACAGCAGGTAGGCGCCGGTGGCGGCTCGCGCGGCGCGGTCACGTGCGGCGCCCGGTCCGGCGTTTTCCTGCACCAGCAGTTGCCACCCGCGACCCGCGAACTCCGCGCGCAGCGAATCCAGGTAGGCCAGCGTCTCTGCGCGCGTGCTGCCGTCGTCGACCAGCACCACTTCCAAACGCGGGTAAGTTTGCACGCGCAGCGACTCGACCATCTGTTCGAGCAACCGGGGGCGCTGGTAGTGCGCGATGCAAACGCTGACCAGCGGCGGCTCCGCGCCCCAGTCTGGACCAGCTCCCGTGCGAGGCTCAGCCTTCGGCAGGCCGCCGTGCCAGGCGCGCCACGCCGCTCGTGTCTCGCCGAAATCCACCGCGGGACGCGCGGGCGCCTGGCCGGATCGCAAAATCTCGCGCAGCCGGCCGGCGAACACTTCCACGTTGACGGGCGCGATCGCCCGCTCCCAATCGTCGTGGTGCACCAGTTCCGGGATGCCGCCGCGGTCGCTGGCCAGAAACGGGATGCCCTCCTGCAGGCACTCCTGCACGGTGCAGGGCGAGTTGTCGGCCAGCGATGGGATCACGGCCAGCCGTCCCGGTTGCGATAGATACTCAAGCGCCTGATTGCGGCTGTATCCGGTCAGCAGCCGCGGCTCTCCGCGCCAGGCCTGCGCCCGCCGGCGGATGTAGTCCGAGCTGCGGCGTCCGTCCACCATCACATCCGAGCCGAGAAACGTCACCGTGAAACCGTCAGTTCCGGCAAGCCGGTCGAGAACGTCGCAGAAGAACGGCAGCCCCTTGCGGTGGTCCAGGCGCCCGAAGAACACCAGCTCGCGGACCGCAGTGTCCCCGGCCTCCCGCATCCCGAGTGCCAGCGGCTCCAGCACGTTCTGTGAGATGAAGCTCGCCGCGGGCAGTTGCCAACCGTCGTCCCGCATCCACTCCAGCAGGTGCCGGCTGGGGCTCACCACTACGTCGGCCATCGCGACGCTCAGGCGCTCCAGGAAGTCGACCACCAGGTCCTCGGCGCGTGTGGGCAAAGTCTGATCGCCCTCGCGGTTCCAGCGCTGCGACCCATGCGTGCCGACGCACAGCGTGGTCTGCGAAAACGCCAGGCCCTGGCGCTTGGCCAGCAGCGAGTAATACGGCAGCCCCAGCCACTCCGGGAAATGGATCACGTCAAACGGCTCCTGCCGCGCCAGCCACTCGAAGCAGCGCAGCGACGCCTCCTTGCGGTTCCCGTACCAGACGGCGCCGTGCGCCTCCTGCGGCAGATGGACGAATTCGATGCCGCGTTCGCGGAAGTAGCCGGTCCATTCCGCCGGGGTCCCCTGGTGAAACCGCGGATGCAGATAAAGGATGGTGACCTGGTGGCCGACCGCCGCCAGCTCCAGGGCCAGCCCGTGATAGGCGGCGCCGACGCCTCCGCAATGGTAAGGACCGGAGATGTCAGCGGAAGCGATCCCAACTCGCTTGTAACTGGTGGCCCCTCCGGAGGGCAAGGCGGGAAAGAGGTTAGACGCGCTCATGCAACTCCCGACAGTTCTGGCATGAAACCTTCGGTGCGTCACACATCTCGCGTAGTATCATGGGATTAAGACGAGCGCAGAGGCGCTGGCACATCCCAATTCGCAATGAACCTGAAACAGTGTCTTGAGTGTAACACCCCCGATGTCGTCTTCGAGAATTTTGGCGACGAAATCATCCTCTTACAGCTACAATCCGGCAGCTATTACACGTTGAATCCGACCGGCATGTTTTATTGGGAATGCGTCAGCCAGGGCGTTCCTCCGGCCGATGCAGCCGAGCGCCTTCGCGCGGACTACCCGGAATCCTCCGTGGCCGCCGACCTGGAAGCCTTGCTGGGCCAATTCCTGGCCGAGAATCTGCTGCGCCCCTCCGCCACCAGCCGCGCCCTGGGCGAGATCACGGTGGCCACCGCCCTGCCGCCGCAGTACCTGCGCCCGGAGATGACCCGGTATACCGATCTGACGGAGATGCTGCTGCTCGACCCGGTTCACGACGTGGGCGAGGCCGGCTGGCCCGAACCGGCCCCGGCTCGTCAGGAACAAGGCCCGAACTGAGCCGGTGATCAGCGTAGTCATCCCCGTGTGGAATGGCGAAGCCTACGTGGGGGCCGCCATCGAAAGCGTGCTGGCGCAGACGCTCGCGCCGGGCCAGATCGTGGTGGTAGACGACGGATCCACGGACGCGACCGGTGCTGCCGTGCGCCGCTACGAACCCCGCGTCGAGCTCCATCTGCAGCCCCATCAGGGGCCCGGCGCCGCCCGCAACCGTGGCATCGCCGCCGCAAGCGGCGACCTGCTGGCGTTCCTCGATGCCGACGACGTCTGGCTCCCGGACAAGCTGGCGCTGCAAACCCGCGCCCTCGAAGAAGACCCGGGCCTCGACCTGGTGTTCTGCCACATGGATCAGTTCCGCAGTCCGGAACTGGCCCCGGAGGTGGCCGCCACGCTGGCCTGCGATCCCACGCCGCAAGCGTCGCCACTGATCTCCTGTCTGCTGGCCCGCCGCACGGACTTCGAGCGCCTTGGCCCCCTGCGCACCGACACGAAGGCCGAGTTCGTCGACTGGTTTCTGCGCGCCCAGGAAGCCGGCCTGCGGATGCGCACCCTGCCCGACCTGCTGGTCCGCCGCCGCCTGCATCCCGGGAACCTGACGCGCCTGCATAAGGAAGTCCGCCAGCAGTATTTGAGCGTGGTGAAAGCCGCGCTGGACCGGCGGCGCCTGAAGCAAACCGGCGGCTAACCCGGCGTATGAAGCAAGCTCCAGGCCGGGCGTCCACCGAAGCAGAACAGGCGGCGTTCTTCGAACAGAACCGCGCCGCGTTCGCCCAGGCCGCGGCCCGCACCGGTGAAGTCCGGCGCGATTACCGCGTGGGGGGCATCCCCGTTCGCCTGCGCTTCGCCGGTAACGCGCTGCTCGACGCCATCTGTCCCGGTCTGGCGCATCCAGTGGAAGCGAAGGAAGGCTCCACGCCCGCCTGCGAAATCTGCCTGTGGGATTCGGCCGGCACCGGCGTCTCCGGAGCTCCGCGCCCGCGGCCTGTGGAGGATTTCACCAGCCGCGGCAACCTCTGGGGATTCGACAGCCCACGCTACCGCAGCGCCTACCAGTGGGGCGAGCACTCGGTCAGCGTGTTCGATCGCCAGACCGGCGCGGGCTGTTACTGGACGCCCTCCGCCGCGCAGTTGCCCGGCTGGACCATGGCCGCGCCGCTGCGCACGCTGCTGCACTGGATCATGGAACGGCACGGACGCCAGTTGGTGCACGCCGCCGCGGTGGGGCTGGGCGATCGCGGCATCCTGCTGCCGGGACGTGGCGGGTCCGGCAAGTCGTCCACCGCGCTCGCCTGCCTGGAGCACGGCCTCGACTTTCTCGCCGACGACTACCTGGCCCTGGCGCTCGACCCCGCGCCCGTCGCCTATCGCCTCTACAACACCGCTAAGATCGACCCGGCCGCACTGGGGCTCTATCCTTCCATCGCCGCCGCCAGCCGCGCCGTGGCTGCGCCGGACTTCGACAAGACCGTTCTGTTCCTGCCCGCCAATCGCCTGCGCGCGAGCCTGCCCATCCAACAATTGCTGCACCCGCGCATCGCCGGTGTCCCCGCGACGTCCTTCGGCCCCATCGGCTCCAGTGAGATTGAGCAGGCTCTGGCGGGCGAGACTCTGGCGCACCTGGCCCACGTTGGTCCGCACACGCTGGATTTTCTGGAGCGCGTCTCGATCGAGATTCCCGCCGCCGCGCTGTTTCTGGGAACCGACCGCCCGGGCGTGGTCGCGGCGATTCGCGGCGCGCTGAATGCCCCGGTGGCGCCTCCGCCAGTGGCGGTCGCATCGCCCGCCGCCGTGGCGCCTTCCGATCCACCCACCGGCCAGCGTCCATCGGAGTCCGGTCCCGGTGACGCCGCCGCGCCGCCGGTTCTCCAGCCTGACCTGCGCCCGGCGATCTCCGTCGTGGTCCACTTGCACGCTGAAGATCGAGCAGCGCTCGAAGCCTTGGCTGCCGATCTTCAGCAACAGCACTACCCGCGCGCGGAACTCGTGATCGCGGCCACCGGCGCAGCCGTACGCCTGGAGGCCGCCGCAGCAGCACTCCCCGGCACGGTGCGCTTCCATCGCTTCGACCATCCCGCCAACAAATCGATGGCCTGGAACCGCGCCATCCGCGAATCCTTCGCCGAGCTGCTGCTGTTTCTGGAACCCGCCGACCGCCTCGCGCCCGGCGCACTGGATGCCCTGGCCGCCGCCGCCCGCTGCGAGCCCGGAGCCGCGCTGCTCCGCGCCCGGGTCGAGTTCGCGCACGCCACCCACGCCGCGCAGCGTCCATTGGCAGGATCGCTCATCCGCAAGGATGCCTTCCGCCGCCACGGTCTCTTCGATCCCAACCCGGCGCTGGCCGGTGCGCACGAACGTGATTGGCTGGACCGCTGCGGGCCGCTCGCCACACACGTGCTTGACCGCGCGGTGCTGCAGGCCGGAGAACCGCCCGCCGCGCCCGCCGCCATCGACCTCCGGGCCATCAAGCAGAGCCTCGACCGCAGGCGAACGCGCCCATGAAGGCGCCGCACCTGCTCCTGGCCGACGCCGTGCTGTTCCCTGAGCCGCAGGCGTCCGAAGCCTGGCTCCAGTGGCGCGCCGCCGCCGATCTGGATCGCCTGGACACGCCCAGCTTCCAGATGCTGCCACTGCTGGCCGGGCGTCTGGACGCCTGGATCATCGACGACCCGCAGCGCGCCCTGATCCTCGGCATCGTGCGCCGGGCCTGGAGCCAGCGCCAGGTCGCGCTGCATTCGGTGGCGCGTGCGCTCGATATCCTCAACCGTGCCGGGCTCGATCGCGTGGCCGTCGCAGGTCCCCTGGTCTGGGGCGCGCTCTATTGGCCGGAGAAAGCAGTGCGCGCGGTCACCTCAGCCGATCTTCTGCTCGCGCCCGAGGCTCTGCCCCGCGCCCTCGGCGCGCTCTCCGGAGCCGGCTGGACCCACCTCGATGCCCCGGCGCCGTACGCCAATCTGCAATCGCCCGCGGGCGAAACCGTGCGCCTGGTCACGCGAGCGCTGCCGTTCGCCGATCTCCCCTTCCTGCGCGCGCCATGGCCGGCGTTCGTCCCCATGGAACTCGGCCCGGCCACCGCCGCCACGCCGCCCGCCGAATACGCGCTGGTGACGGTTCTGGCCGGCTACTTCGACGATGGCATCGACTGGCGCTGCGACGCACTCATGATCTGCCGCCACGCGCACATCGACTGGGATCGCCTCTTGGAGCTGATCCGCTGGCGTTCCGAAGCACGCCGCCGCCTGCGCGAGTTGCATCGCAACTGGCCGGCCGACATCCCGGCGCAAGCTCTCCGCCCGGCGTGGACCACGCCGCTCGAAACCATCCTGGGCGCACTGATGAGGCTCTACCGCTCAATGCGAGGCGCGTGAACCCAGCTATTCTGCTGCCCGCTGCCCGCAAATGTGGAGCAGCCCCGTGGCCTGCGGCTTGGTCCGCCGGAGCCTGGGCATAGGCGGGCGGCGTCTCAAGCCGCCTCTTCTTAGAGCGTTTGCAGCGTTATCATATGACCGCTCCCTGTGGTCGCGGCTCAGCTACTTGCGCTGTGCCCAGCGCACGTCTTTGTACAGAGCGCCGCTAGCTGAGCCGCGACCACAGGGAGCGGCCTACGCTTGCTGAGAAAACGCTCTAGCCCGCATTTCTCGCCAGGTTCGGGCGCAGGACGTGGCGCAAGCCCGTGGCTTGCCGCGCCGGGATTCGTCCCGGCGCTTGTGGCCGGTCACGCTGTCATGCCGGGAGCGGCGGCCAAGTCGCCGATTGCGTATCGCTGCCTCAAGTTTCGCGCCGATGCCCTGTAGAGCTTGTGAGAAAGTAGGACCGACCGCCTACCGCGGCTCCTGCCCCTCAATCGGCGCCACCCCCGGCCGGTTGGCGGGTTGTTGCCCGTCGAGCCCCAGCGAAGATCGCGTTCCCGTGCGGATGATTGCCGTGTCCGGCGGACCCTGGAAGAAGCTGTAGCCCTCGCGGTCGCGCCAGGCCAGCGGACCGCCCACCTTGCGCCCGGCCTTGAGTGTCGCATCGCGAATGGTGGTGGCCAGCCGCTCATATTCCGGGTCGCCCTGGCGCTTGCCCGAAAAACTGCCCAGGTCGCTCGAAGCCACGAACACCACGTCGACGCCCGGCACCGAGGCGATCTGGTCGGCGATCGCCACGCCCTTGGGTGACTCGATCATGGCCACGATCATGACGTTATTGTTCGCCGTCTGGCGGTAGCCGCGCCCATAGAGCTCGCCATACTGGCCGCTGCCCTGGCTGCGCCGCCCCACCGGAGGATACTTGGCGAACTGCACGGCGTCCTTCACCTCCTGGACGGACTCCACCATGGGAATGATGATGCCCAGCGCGCCGATGTCCACGGCCTTCTGGATGTCGCCCACGAAGGCTCCGGGCACGCGGATGAAGGGGATGGCCGAAGCGCCCTTGCAGCGCCCGATCATCTCGGCCACTTCTTCAAAGGTGAGCGGGCTGTGCTGCATCTCAATCCACAGGAAATCCCACCCGGCGTTGGCCATGGAGCAGTAGATGCGCGGATTATTGGTTTCCACCGTGCCGCCGAACACCTGCTTGCCCTCCGCTAGCTTGGTCTTGACGGTGTTGTAAACCTCGGGTGTGGCGGGTGCGCCTCCGCGTCCGCCCCGGCCCTGCGCCGCGGCTGTAGGAATCAGGGAAAGCACGGCACAAACGGCCGCAGTGGTGAGAATGCGCTTCATTTTCATGGTGAGGACGCTCCTGTTCGAGCGAGTGGCTTCGTGACGTAGGTTATCGCATTCCCCAGGGCATTTACTACCGGCGCGGGAACACGTCTACGGAGTAATAATCGACTTGCGCACCGCGTATAACACGATCTCCGCCGTATTATGCAGCCCGAGCTTCTGCATGAGGTTGGTCCGGTGCGTATCCACCGTGTACGGACTCAGGCCCAACACGCCGGCCACCTCCTTGTTGGACTTCCCTTCGGCCAGCAACTGCAGCACCTCGCGCTCGCGTTCGGTCAGCAGCGAGTAGGAATCCTGCGACCCGCGCTCGCGCATGATCCGGACGTAGTCTTCGAGCAGCGTCTGCGCGATGGTCGGCGAAAAGAACGGCCGGCCGACCGCCACCGAGCGAATCGCCGCCCCCAGATCATCGTCGGCGTGATCCTTCAGCAGGTAGCCCTTCACGCCCGCCTCCAGCGCCCGGATGATGTAGCTCTCGTCGGCGTGCATGCTCAGGATGACCACCGCGCACTTTTCGTTGTCCCGCACGATCTGCGCGGTGGCATCCAGCCCGTTGAGCGAAGGCATGGCAATGTCCATCACGACGATGTCAGGTTCCAGCTCTTGCGCCAGGCGGACCGCCTCGCGCCCGTCGACGGCCTCGCCCACCACTTGCACGTCCGGCAGTTGTTCCAGGGTGAGGCGAAGGCCGGTCCTGACGATCCCATGATCGTCGGCGATCAGGATGCGCAGCATGAGAACCCCTTTCGTGGTTTCTCCATACTACCTCGCCCGTAAGGCCCGGCAGCAGCGCCCCGCGCGCCGTCAACCTTCCATGGGCAAATTCTGTAGCGCGATCCGGACCGGTGTGCTACCTTCAAGTAAGAATCCCACCTCAGCGCCCGTAGCTCAGTTGGATAGAGCGTTTGGCTACGAACCAAAAGGTCGCACGTTCGAGTCGTGCCGGGCGCACCACCTAAATCAGAGAAAGCATTGCTGGTTGGGGCTTCCGTCGGCGTCGCATGGTCCTGAGTGCCCGCAGTGGCGGTATGACCAAAAGTATGCCCACACCCCGTAGACTCTGGCCTTCTCGATGGCCTCTCGCAACGTTCCCTGCTGCGGGTGGACGTACCGTTTCGTAATGCTCATATCGCGGTGGCCTGCTAGATAGGCAAGTGCCCAGGGGTCCATATGCGGAGCCCACCGCGTCAGGCAAGTGTGACGGAGGGTGTAGAGTGGGAACGGTTCGACGTTCCACTTGCGCTCCCCGTTCATCTGCTTCCCCGTCGTCTTCGCTGAGCCGGGTGACCCTTGCACGCTTTCAGATGTTGCCGCTTCAGGCTGGCGGGCTCGATGTGACCACTCCGAGTCCCAGCCGGAAAAACCCATTCGCTCGTGGTGGCACCTGTCGAACGCGCCAATTCAGCACGTCTTCAACTCGTTTGAGAGTAGGGAACTCGACGCCGCGCGTTGTCCGTCTTACCGTACTGGATTTCGATATTGCCGTCGCGGACGTTCTCCCACCTGAGGCGGAAGCACTCTTCGGGACGGAGACCACAGTCGATAAGGATCGTCGCGACGTCGCGTAGCAGACGGTTCGGCTGCGCTCCAGGTAACGCGTCTCCTCCTCACTCGTCAAGACCCGGTCACGGTGACGTTCACCAGAGAGCATGCGCACCCTCGGGAGGACTTTCTCGACCTTGCCCCATTCCTGGGCCAAGATGGAACATGCGCCGGAGCACCTGTAGCTCGCGATTGATACTCGATACCTGCACGTCCCACCGCTATGCCGCGTGCGAAACGTAGGCCGCGATTCCGCTCAGACGAAATAGCATCCATCCGTTCGCTGGCGAGTTTACTCGAACGCTAGATAGGTTTCTTGACGCCCTGCTCGTAGTACGTCTTCGTGTTCACCTTGGCCGCGAACGTTGAGCGAACATACGGGAGGAAGTCTCGCCTCGGCAAAGCTCCCAGAGCGTCGGCGCTGGATTTCCGTTCTCGAATCCCAACTTCACCCTTCGCCAGGGATGTCTTGTGCGCGGCCTCCATCTGTTCGGCGACACGTTTGTTCGACTGCTTGGTGCTTCGGCGAATCACCTTGCCGTTCCACATGAAGCGGTAGGACCAGTTGTTGCTCTTGGGCTGCTTGTAGACCGCCATCCTTATTTCCCACCTCTCCGCGCGCGACGAGTCCCGGGCTTCGCGCCGTCTTTCCGGGGCCGTCCGCCCAGCTTACCCCAACGGCTGAGTTCCGCCTTCGAGTGGAGAGCAGCCCGGCGCTTGCCCCCCATCGCACCGGTCAGGCGAAAGTACTTCATCGCCGCCGCCGGTATCGTAATCGTCGCGTTCGTGCTCATGGCTGTTTCCATTATAACTTAGGCCTATGTTTATTAGACGCACGAGCCGCCGGAGGAGTTACCACTCGTTTGCCGCTGTGCCCGGTTTTGGTTTAGATGCCCCCGTCGGTGGGCAGCCTGGAACCGCGAGTTGAGCGGTCCAATGCCGAGGGGGCGTTATCCTAAAGGAGGGAGAGAGATGGAAAAGAGACCGTTTGACCTGGTGTCGTCGCTTTCGCTAGCATCCTGTCTGACTCGGAATGCAGTCGTGACAGATTGTGTCAAAGTATCACTGTGATTGAACAAATCCAGAGCGCACGGCTCGCAGACTTCGACAATCCCCCCGTCATTGAGACGGTTCTCTCAGTCCAGTTCGAGAAGCTGAGTGCGATGCGTGTTGTGCATCTGGGATTGTTTTGGCAGAAGATGCAATCTCTCTTCCCAATCACCGAAGAGCACCCCCCCCTTCCAGAGGTGATCGAGAGATTCCCGGAAGGTCTGTCACGGCGGTCGATCAAGTTTGAAGCTGTAGAGGAATCGATCATGCCTCGACTTTGGTTGCTGAACCGGGTAGGCACGGAACTCATCCAAATCCAGAACAATCGATTCATCAAGAACTGGCGTAAGGTTGCAGAGAAGGATCAGTATCCACACTACGAACCTGTGATCAAACCCGCGTTTGAGCGGGACTTTCAGGAGTTCCAAACGTTCGTCCGCGATGAGGGGCTTGGCCAGATCAAGGTGAATCAGTGCGAGGTTACATACGTTGACCACATTGTGAGCGGTGATGGTTGGGATGAACTAGGCGACTTGGACCGCATCTTTTCTTTCTGGAAGGGTATTGAAGGGGGCATCCTCGGAAGAGCGTCGGACGCGCGAATCCACGTCCGATTTCCGATTTCCGACAAGGAGGGTCGGCATGTTGGACGTTTACATCTCGATGCTCAGCCCGCCATACGTTCATCCGATAGTCGCTCGATGTATGTTCTGAACCTCACGGCCCGTGGCATGATCGGCACGGGGTTCGAGTTCTTCGATATCGGCAGGGAGTGGATCGTGAAAGCCTTCGAGGAACTAACGACAGCCCATATGCACGGAATCTGGAGGAAAAAATAGCATGGCGACGGCAGGGGAAGCCATCTACAGAACGGACGTGTTTGCGTCTCAGAACGAGCAGCGTATTACCACGACAACGGACTGGGCTGATGTCTTCGCGCGCAGGGAGCGCCGGGAAGCTGGTATGCCTCTGCTAGAGCCGCATTGGCTTACGGTTCGGCTAATGGTCGATGGGGGCCCTGTCGAACTGAGTTATATGAGCTTTGGTGATGGCCTTCCCGCTTGGGCGGACCCGGTTCTGGAGTCCCTCGCTGAGCGTTGGGGGACGCGTCAAGGTTGGGACAGCTACCATGCGAAACCGACAAATAGACAACTTGTTGTTAGACTCCTGAATGTTCTGTCGGAGCTTATGCGAGACGACTCGCGTCCACCTCAGATAACGCCACTTGCGGACGGCGGCGTCCAAGCGGAATGGCATGACGGGAGGCAGGATTTGGAAATCGTCGTCCGAGCGGATGAGGAACCAACATACTACTACTTCGATCACGATACGGGGGCAGAAGAAGAGAAGGACCTAGAGTCCAGTTACGCTCGTGTCCAGGATCTAATCGGTGAACTGAGTTAAAGGGTCCGTTCATTACCTCGCTGATGTCAGACGAAGCCCGCCAAGATGACAAGAGCATCAGTGATGCTGACCGGCTCCTTAGGCGAATACCGCCAAATCAGCTCTGCACGGAGTCCGACGGAACCAAGCGCCCGTCATCCGCCAACTTCAAGACCCCCGAGCTATCGGTGAACATTGAGTCCCTGATGAACGAACAGGGGAGAGCACCAGAAGACACTCTGACAGATCATCCGGGGGAGTACCTCGTCGCGGTCACCGCCGGGCGGGTTCGTGAATTCAATCTGCCAATCGTGAAGCAGACTGAGCCACCTCACGACCCTGCACATGGCCTTGTACTGGGAAAGAAGACCGGCAGCTTTGCAAACGCGATGGTTCGCAGCTACGAATGGGTTGTTGCGCCCCATGACTGAGGTGGAGAGCGAGACGATACAGGCGAGGACGGACACACCGGAGAGGTTATTGTTCTTCGTCTTGTGTTCGCCAGTAGCGCACTGACTGCGCCCTAATCGTATAGAATTTGAAAACGATGGTTCCCGGCCCGCCGCCGCTCACCGAGGACGAGTATTGGCGCGACTATGACATTATCCGCAACGACGTGGGCGCTGCCATGCTGTGTTGCTACACGCACCGGACGATCGACCGAATCGGAGCGAGAGATCGCGATATCCTCCAGAGGCTGAATCGAACTGCGGACGTTTGGCGAATTACCACGTTCAGCCTTCAGTCCACACTGTTCATTGTCTTGGCGCGAATTCTCGATCATGGCGACAAGGTTCATTCAGTTCACCAGTTTCTAAACGCGACGACGGCCCATCCGGAGTTCTTCAGCAGGAATGCCCTCCGGGCACGCAGGCTTCGCGTTCCCGGAACGCCGCCAAACCCGCCGTGGCTTGATGAATATGTCCAGAACGCGTGGGAGCCCAGCACGAGTGACCTGCGTGTGCTAAAGAAAGCTCTCGCACCTCACAAAGCGAAGTTCGACGAGATCTACAGGCCGATTCGCCACCAGATTGCACACATCATTTTCAAAGACGAGGAGTCGGTTGCAGCTCTGTATCGCAGGACACTGAAGACGGACCTCGATGAGATTCTCTGCTTCCTTCACAACCTGATCCGTGCAATCTGGGAACTAGCTTTTAATGCCCGGCGGCCAGATCTAATTGGCGACAAGCATGGATACGCCAGACGCGTTGATGAGATTAGCAGAGACGCTGAGACTCTGCTTCGCTCGCTTGCGTAATCGACACTATGTTTGCTCAAAGTCCCAACTTCCCCGCGCTGTTCTCCCGGAACAGACTCCCCTCGCGGATGTAGCGGCGCACCATTTGCACAGACTTGTGTCCAGGGGGAGTGGCTGCTTTGTCGATGGACTGTAGCACCTGAACAGTCTATCCGAGGCAGAGTAGAGTCCACACCTAGTTCTGTGGTCTCTAGGGACCTATCGTGGCCCACAGCCAATCAAAGCCCTTAACGTGATCGAAGAGGCGGGTTGTCACCCTGATGACCAGGGACACGTCGTGGTTGCTTCCACCATCAGTGTTCGGCAGCAGGAGCCTATCCGTCTCGACGCGAAGATCGGTTATGTACTGGTCGTCGCTTACCAAACAGAAGAACGGATCTTCCCCCGGGCCCGGTTTTTCCGTTCCGATCTCGTCGGCAGTATTGGGCATTCGCAGCGCATCCAAGAGAACCTTGATTCGGTTATCGAGATCACCTCCGTGCGTGACAAGGCTGCCCGGACGGTCACGCCTGAGGAACAAGATGTCGAGCGAACATTCGGTGCCCGTATCCGATCCGATCAAGGGGACGAATCGATACATGTCTCCGGTCTTGTTACCACGCTGATAGCGGTTTGCCATCTCTTCGGCTGGGCCGTCCAGCATCCGCCTGAGATACTTGTGCTGCCGCCACAACTCGCCCAACTGCGGATGGAGCTTCTGACGGATGCGGATTTTGTCGCGGGTGCGGGTGTCAGCGGCAGAGGCTGCCGGTAGACGCCCCGAGTACAACAGTGTAAACTGCACGTCTTGTCCATCCTTCTCAGAGGGATCATGGTACTTAATCTGAACGACGTTCGCGTCCACGTCGGAGCGTTGCGATTGGATGGTGCCGATGGTCATAGCGAGAACTCGCATTTGGGTTCGAGGTATGACCAAAAGTATGCCCACCCCACGCTTAGACGGAGTGCTACCGGGTGAGAAGGCTCATGGCCGAACTGATTGAGAATACAAAGAGAGCGCACTGGGTATCACTCCTGCTAAGTTATTGATCCTTCTTGCGGTTACGGCTACGAACCAAAAGGTCGCACGTTCGAGTCGTGCCGGGCGCACCATCTTCCTCCCTCAGTAAATCGCACAATTCTCCGAAGGCGGCCAAGGTCGTAGCCGGCCTCGAAACGGGATTGCGTCCGAAACCCTTCTGGAAGACTTAAGGATACACTTGAGCAAAATTAAGGCAGAACCGTTGGCGCCGTTGCCCGCTGTAATCGCTCTGTGGTTCTTCCGGCATGGTCCCAGTCGAATGGTGTTCCCTCTCGTCTGCTAACCGTCCACCTGGATGGTCGCGACCCGGAATCGCGTGAAGCAAGTCGAAGGGCTAGGTTGCGCCGAGGCCGCACTCTTCGTGGATGGCTTGCACTGCCTTCTCCAGGCCCGCGCGGTGGACTACGATCGCGATCGTGAGTTCGCTCGAGCCCTGGGCGATGGCGATGATATTGACGTTCTGCCGTGAAATGGCCGTGAAGATTTTGCCGGCCAGGCCGGGGGTGCCGCGCATGCCTTCGCCTACCACCGTCAGCAGGCCGACGTCGGTGTTTACGTCGGGCGGCTTCAGGTAGCCGTGGGCTAGTTCGAGAGCCAGGTCCTCTTCGAGGAATTCCTGGGCGCGTTCGAGCTCCGATTGGCGGACCAGGAAGCAGAAGCTTTGGCGGTAGCTGGAACTGGTGATGCCGAGCACCTCGACGTTTGAGCGGGCCAGGGCTTCGATCGACTTGGCCATGGCCTTGGTCCCGTTGAGCGCCGCGCTGGCGGGTTCGATGGAGACCATGGCGATGTTGGACATCGAAGCGATCGCGCGCGGGCGGGGCTGCGCGTCGATCTTCGGAACGATGCGGGTGCCGGGCTTCTCGGGGGCGAAGCTGTTTTTGCTCCAGACCGGGATTTGGCGCTCGGCCAGCGGGGCGAGGGTGCGGGGGTGCAGAACCTTGGCTCCGGCGTAGGCTAGTTCGGCGGCTTCGGCGTAGGTGACCTCGGGCAGGACCTTGGCGTCGGGGACCAGGCGGGGGTCGCCGCTCATGATGCCGTCGACGTCGGTCCAGATCCAGAGCTCGGAGGCGTCGAGGGTGGCGGCGAGGATCGAGGCCGAGAAGTCGGAGCCGCCGCGGCCGAGCGTGGTGGGGCGGCCGTCGAGCGTGGAGGCGTTGAAGCCGGTAACGATCGGCAGGTTGCGGGCGTCGAGCAGCGGGCGGAGGACCTGGTTGGCGCGCTCGCGGGTTGGTTCGAGCAAGGGCGTCGCGTTGCCGAAGACGGCGTCGGTGGCGATTACCTTGGCGGCGTTGACTGCGACCGCAGGGGTGCCCTGGGATTCGAGGTATTCGGCGATGAGGAACGCCGAGAGGCGCTCGCCGATGGAGACGGCTTCGTCGACCGAGCGCGGGGGGCGTTCGCGCAGCATGAGCATGCCGCGGGCGATGCGGCCGAATTCGGCTACCAGGTCGTCGACGCCTTTGAGGGCGTGGTTGTGGCGGTCGGCCGGCAGCAGTTCGCGGCAGCATTCGGCGTGGCGGCCGGCAAGCTGGTTGAGGTTGGTTTCGAGATCGGACGCGTCGCCGGCTTCGGCCTTGAGCAGGGTGTCGAGCAGGAGGTCGGTCACCTTCGACATGGCTGAGACGACGACGGCCACGGGGCGGCGGGCGTGCTGCTCGGCGGCCAGGCGGGCCGCGATCTTGATGCGTTCAGCGGAGCCCATGCTGGTGCCGCCGAACTTCATGACGAGGAGGTCGATCACGGGGGCTATTTGCGTTCCTTTCCGTTCGAGGTGCGATCGCGCACCAGCTTGAGGACGGCCTCTTCCACTTGTTCGGGGGTGAGGCCGGTGGTATCCAGATATTCGGCGTCGGGGGCCTGGGTGAGGGGGGCTTCGGCGCGGGTGCGGTCGCGGCGGTCGCGGCCGTCGAGCTCGCGGGCGACGGTTTCCGCGGGCGCTCCGATTTCGGCGGCGCGGCGGGCGGCGCGGGTTTCGAGCGCGGCGTCGAGGAAGATCTTCACCTTCGCGTCGGGGAAGACGACGGTGCCGATGTCGCGGCCTTCCATGACGGCCGAGGCCGTGGAGCCGATGCGGCGCTGCTCTTCGCGCATGGCTCGGCGGACGCCCGGGCAGGCGGCCACCTTGCTGGCGGCTTCGCTCACGTGGGGCTCGCGGATGGCGGTGGTGACGTCCTCACCGTTCAGAAGCACGCGGCCGTTCTCGAAGGCGATGCGGGCCTGGGGGGCGAGCTGGTCCAGGCGGTGCATATCGTCCAGGTCGATGGAGAGGCGCAGGGCCCACAGGGCGACGGCGCGGTACATGGCTCCGGTGTCGATGTAGGTGAAGCCGAGGCGGCGGGCGACGGCTCGGGCGACGGTGCTTTTGCCGGAGCCGCCGGGTCCATCGATGGCGACGATGATGTGTTTCTGCACGGGGTCGATGTGAGCCGGGCTAGTGCCGGATCTTTCTCAGTTTCGCATGGGTGGGCGATGACGGACGGTTGCGGGACGAGTGTCGAGACGAGTCTCGACACGGCAGGCCACGGGCCTGCGCCACGTCGTATAATCAAGTCACCGGCCCCGTCTGCGGGGCGCCGGGCGGGGCGCTGTAGCCTTGCCTGGAAGGTCCCTGCCGGTTCTGCTGGCAGGCGCTTTGGTTAAGGAACGATAATCGACACCACTGCGAAGTGGTGCTGAAGTAACCAGGCGGCTCCAGGAAATCGCCTTTTGGGCGTATTGACGCCACTGCCATTGAGCGCATGCAGTGTGCAAAAACGGGACCTATACTTAAACTCGCGTGAGTCTACACAGTCGTTCGTTTCGGATCTTCGGGATTGTTGTCGCCCTTACGGCGGCGCTGCTGCTGGCCGCGTGCGGAGCCGATGACACGGCGGACGCCACGGGCGGCGGAGGAGGGAAGGGCAAGTTCGGCAAAGGCCGCGGCGGCGGCAATGGGCCGGTTCCGGTGGTGGTGGCCGCGGCGGCGCTCAAGGACGTCCCGCTGGAGATCCAGGTGGTGGGCAACGTCGAAGCCTCGGCGGTGGTCAGCGTCCGGGCGCAGGTCAGCGGGCAGTTGACGCAGGTGTTCTTCCAGGACGGCGACTACGTCCACAAGGGCGAAAAGTTGTTCGAGGTAGACCCGCGGCAGATCGAAGGGCAGTTGGCGCAGGCGGAAGCCAACCTGGCGCGCAGCACGGCGCAGATGGCGCAGGCGCAGGCCAACATGGCTCGCGACACGGCCCAGGAAAAGTACGCGCGGCAGGTTGCCGACAGCTACACCAAGCTGGCCGAAGCCGGGATTTTCTCGCGCCAGCAAGGGCAGCAAACCGCGTCCAACGCGGACGCCCTGGCGCAGGCGGTGGCGGCGGACCAGGCGGCCATCGAGAGCGCCAAGGCGCAGATCGCGGCCGACCAGGCGAACATCAACAACATCAAGCTGCAGCGCAGCTACACGTCGGTGATGGCCCCCATTGACGGACGGACGGGGAACATCGTGCAGCGGGCGGGCAACATCGTCACGGCCAACAACACGGAACTGGCGGTGATCCACCAGGTGGAGCCGATCTACGTGGCGTTCGCGGTGCCGGAAGCGCGGCTGGGCGAGGTGAAGCACTACTTCGATCTGGGCGGCAAGCTCCCGGTGATCGCCAATGCACAGGACGGCAGCGGCGCGGTGGAGCACGGCTACCTGACGTTCATCGATAACTCGGTGGACACCAGCACGGGCACCATCAAGCTGCGGGGCACCTTCGAGAACAAGAATCACGACCTGTGGCCGGGACAGTTCGTCAACGTTACCTTGCAGTTAACCACGCGGCGCAACGCCGTGGTGGTGCCCAACCAGGCGGTGCAGACCGGCCAGGACGGCACCTTCGTCTACGTAGTGGAAAAGGACGGGACGGTTTCCTTCCGGCCGGTGACGGTGGGTCCGCGGGTGGACCTGAACCTGGTGATCGACGAAGGCCTGCAAGCCGGGGACGTGGTCGTCACCGAGGGCCAGCTCCGATTGCAACCGGGTTCGCGCATCCAGAGCAAGGGCGGACCGGGCGGCGGTCCGGACCAGGGCGGCGATGGTGCTGCTCCGGCGGATGGATTCAGCAAAGGAAACGGCAAGGGCCGGGGCCCCAGGACCGACTGACGCCATAGGAGAGCCGCTCACGTGAACTTTTCGGAAGTTTTCATCCGCCGGCCGATCGCCACCAGCCTGCTGATGGCTGCCTTGGCGCTGTTCGGCGTGGTGGCCTACGAAAGCCTTCCGGTGAGCGACATGCCGGATGTGGAGCAGCCCAGCTTGCAGGTCCAGGCCAACCTGGATGGCGCCGATCCGGCCACCATGGCGTCGTCGGTGGCGACGGTGCTCGAGCGCCAATTCACGACGATCTCCGGCGTGGACAATATGCGCTCGTCGAGCTCCACCGGCCAGTCCCAAATCAGCCTCGAGTTCGACATCAGCCGGGACATTGATGGCGCGTCGGTGGACGTGCAGACGGCGATCGCCGAGGCGATGCCGCTGCTGCCGGCGGGGATGACGCGGCCGCCGTCGTTCCGCAAGCAGAACCGCAACGACCAGGCGCTGTTCTACATGACGCTGACGTCGGAAACGGTGTCGATGCCGGAACTAAGCGACATCGCCGAGACGATCATTGCGCCGCGCGTGTCCATGATCAACGGCGTTTCGCAGGTGCAAGTGAACGGCAACGCGAAATACGCGGTGCGCATCCAGCTGGATCCGGACAAGCTGGTGGCCAAGAAGATCGGCATCAACGAGGTCAGCAACGCGATCAACAACTGGAATCCCAATTCTCCGACGGGGACGATGTACGGTCCGCGGCAGGCGTACACGCTGAAGCTGGCCGGACAGTTAACCGACGCCCGGGGGTTCGGGAACCTGATTATCTCCTGGCGCAACGGATCGCCGGTGCGACTGGATGAAGTCGCCAACGTGATCGACAGCGTGGAGAACGACATGAACGCCGCCTGGATGTATTCCGGCGGCAAGATGGAACGCGCGGTGCAGATGCAGGTGATGAAGCAGCCGGGCACCAACACCATCGAAGTGTCGGACCGCATCAAGGCGCTGTTTCCGGAGTTCAAGGCGCAGTTGCCGCCGTCGGTCAATTTCCGGCTGCGGGGCGACCGGTCCGAATCCATCCGCGCCGCCTTCCAGGACATTCAGGTGACCATGGGCGTCACGATGATCCTGGTGGTGTTCGTGATCTTCGTGTTCCTGCGCAGCGGGCGGGCGACGGTGATTCCGGCCATGGCGCTGCCGTTTTCGATTCTGGGCACCGTGGCCGTGATGAAACTGTGCGGCTTCAGCCTGAACACGCTGTCGATGATGGCGCTGATCCTTTCCATCTGCTTCGTGGTGGACGACGCCATTGTGATGCTGGAAAACATCGTCCGGCACATAGAGGCCGGTGAGACGCCGCTGGAGGCCGCGCTCAAGGGGTCCAAGGAGATCGGCTTCACGATTCTGTCGATGACCATCTCGCTGGCGGCGGTGTTCATCCCCATCCTGTTCATGAGCGGGATGCTGGGGCGGATCTTCCGCGAATTCGCGGTGACCATCTGCACGGCGATCCTGATTTCGGGCATGGTCTCCATCACGCTGTCGCCGATGCTGTGCAGCCGGCTGCTGCGCGGCAAGGAGCAGAAGCACGGGATCGTGTACCGGACCACGGGCTGGGTGTTCGACCGCATGCTGGGGTTCTACGCGTGGACGTTGCACGGCGTGATGCGGGCGCGGCCGGCGATGCTGGTGCTGTTCTTCGCGGTGCTGGGAGCCACCTACTATCTCTACACGCGGGTGCCCAAGGGATTCGTTCCGAACGGCGACAACGACCAGATCATGATCAACGTGCAGGCGGCGCAGGGCACGTCGTTCTTCAAAATGGTGGAGTACCAGCAGAAGATCGCCGAGGTGGTGCGCCAGGATCCGGACGTGGACACGTTCATGACGATGGCGGGCAACGGGTCCAATTCGCGCTTCTTTACGATGTTGCGGACGCCCCGGACGTCGACGGCGCAGCAGGTGGCCGAGCGCCTCCGGCCGAAGCTCACCAACATGCCGGGCTTCAACGTGTTTATCCAGGTCCCGCCGCCGCTGCGCATTGGTGGAGGCGGATTCAATTCGCGCAGCAACTACGATTTCACTTTGCAGGGTCCGGATACGCAGGAGCTGTACGCCAGCGCGCGCCTGCTGGAGCAGGAGTTCAAGAAAATTCCGGACGTGCAGGATGTGAACACGGACCTGGAGTTCCGCAGCCCGCAGATCAGCGTGGATATCGACCGCGAGCGCGCGGCGCTCTATGGGCTGAACCCGGCCGACATCCAAAACGCGCTGTACGGCGCCTACGGGCCGCGCAACGTGTCCATGATCTACTCGGCCAAGACGCAGTACCGGGTGGTGATGGAGGTGGAGAAGAAGTATCAGGAGTTCTCCGACTACCTCTCGAAGATCTACTTCAAGACCGGCAGCGGCGTGCTGGTGCCGATGGATTCGCTGGCGAAGATCAAGGAGACGGTGGGTCCGCAGAGCATCGCGCATGCCGGGCAGTTGCCTTCGGTGACGGTATCGTTCAACCTGCGGCCGGGCGTTTCGCTGGGCGACGTGGTGGGCAAGATGGAGCAGCGGGCCAAGGAAGTGCTGCCGGGCACGGTAGCGGCGCGTTTTTCGGGCAACGCGGCGGCGTTCCAGGATTCGCTTTCCAACCTGGGAATTCTGTTCCTGGTGGCCGTGCTGGTGGTCTACATCGTGCTCGGCATCCTGTATGAGAGCTACATCCACCCGATCACGATCCTTTCGGGGCTGCCGTCCGCCTGCCTGGGCGCGCTGCTGACGCTGTACCTGTTCGGCGGCGAACTGAATATTTACTCCTTCGTGGGCCTGATCATCCTGGTGGGCATTGTGAAGAAGAACGCCATCATGCAGATCGACTTCGCGCTGGCGCAGCAGAAGGCCGGCGCAGCGAACCCGGTGGAGGCGATTTGCCAGGGCTGCCTGATCCGCTTCCGGCCGATCATGATGACGACGATGGCGGCCATGCTGGGGATGATTCCCATCGTTTTCGGTACGGGTCCGTCGGGCGAAGCAAGGCGTCCGCTGGGCCTGACGGTGATGGGGGGCCTCGCCGTTTCGCAGATTATGACGCTGTATCTGACGCCGGTGGTGTACACCTACATGGCGCGGATCACCGCGCGCAAGAAGGCGCCCGAATTGATGACGGCCACGCCGGTGCCGGGCTTCTCCGATTAAAGATGAACGCCGATGAACGTAGATAGAAGATAGATGAATGTCTCGCAGCCATTCATAGAACGGCCCATCGCCACCAGCCTCCTGATGGGGGCGATCACCCTTTTCGGTACGGTTGCCTACCAGAAACTGGCGGTGAGCGATCTTCCGAACGTCGATTTCCCGACGTTGCAGGTGACCGCTGCGCTGCCCGGGGCGAGTCCCGAGACGATGGCCGCCTCCGTAGCGACCCCGCTCGAGAACCAGTTTTCGACCATCGCCGGCATCGAGTCGATGACCTCGATCAACTCGCTCGGCTCGACGCAGATCACGCTGGAATTTGACCTGGACCGCAGCATGGACGGCGCCGCCATCGACGTGCAGTCCGCCATCACCCAGGCCTCGCGCCAGCTACCCACCGGCATGCCCACGCCGCCGACGTTCGCCAAGGTGAATCCGGCGGATCAACCCATCCTTTATCTGGTGCTGACCTCGAAGCAGGTCCCGCTGTGGACGCTGGACGAATACGCCGAGACGCGCATCGCGCAGCGGATTTCGATGGTGACCGGCGTGGCGCAGGTGCAGGTGATGGGTGCGCAGAAATACGCCGTGCATGTGCAGATGGATCCGCACGCGCTGGCGGCACACAGCGTGGGGATCAATGAGGTCGAGAACGCGCTGAAGGCCTGGAACGTGAACCTGCCCACCGGGCAGATCACGGGTCCGCAGCGGTCGTTCGCCTTGCAGACCTCGGGCCAGTTGACCAGCGCGGACCAATACATGTCGCTGGTGGTGGCGTACCGCAACGGCGTGCCCGTGCGGCTGAAGGAACTGGGCGACCTGAAGGACAGCGTGGAGGACGACAAGACCGCCTCCTGGTTCTATACGCATGACGACGATGAGCAGCGCGCGATCGTGCTCGCGATCCAGCGCCAGCCGGGCACCAACACGATCGCGGTGACCGACAGCGTCAAGGGCCTGCTGCCGGTCTTCCAAGCCGAGCTGCCGCCGTCGGTGCACATGGACGTGCTGTACGACCGTTCGGTCACCATCCGCGAATCCTACATGGACGTGCAGTGGACCATGCTGCTGACACTGGGCCTGGTGATCGGCGTGATCTTCCTGTTCCTGCGCAACGTCTCGGCCACGGTGATCCCCAGCCTGGCGCTGCCGTTTTCGATCGTCGGCACCTTCGCAGTCATGTACATGCTGAATTACAGCCTGGACAACCTGTCGATGATGGCGCTGATTCTGTCCGTGGGCTTCGTGGTGGACGACGCCATCGTGATGCTGGAAAACATTTTCCGCCACATGGAGCTGGGCAAGAAGCCGATGGAAGCAGCCCTGGTGGGCTCGGGCGAGATCGGCTTCACCATCGTCTCGATGACGCTGTCGCTGACCGCGGTGTTCATCCCGGTGCTGTTCATGGGCGGCATCCTGGGGCGGCTGTTCCGCGAGTTTTCGGTCACCATCTGCGTGGCGATCCTGATTTCCGGACTGGTCAGCGTGACGCTGACGCCCATGCTGTGCAGCCGCTTCCTGCGCGTGAAGCATACGGCCAAGCACGGCATCCTCTACCGCGCCACCGAAGCGTTCTTCGACTGGATGCTGCGTATCTACGACGTCACTTTGCAGGTGGTGCTGCGGTTCCGGCCCGTGACCATGGCCGTGTTCGTGCTGGTCCTGGGCGGCACGGTGTACATGTTCATGAAGATCCCCAAGGGCTTCATTCCGGATCAGGACACGGACCAGCTATCGGTGATCACCGAGGCGCAGCAGGGGACCTCGTTCTACCAGATGGCTGACTACCAGGCGGAGGTGGCCGAGGTGGTGCGCCAGCATCCGGACGTGGAAGCGTTCACGTCGTCTGTGGGCGGCGCGTCGGCCAGCACCCTGGGCGGTCCGAACTTCGGGCAGTTGGTGGTGCGGCTGAAGCCGCGCGCCGAACGCGACAAGCTGGTGGACGACATCATCGCTGATCTGCGGCCGCAACTGGACGCGCTGCCGGGCATGCGCGTGTACATGATGAATCCGCCGACGGTGCGCATCGGCGGGCAGGTGACCAAGAGCCTCTACCAGTTGTCGCTACAATCGCCCGACAAGCAGATTCTCTACGACACGGCGGCGCATCTGGAGGAACTGGTTTCGAAGGTGCCGGGCGTGGTGGACGTGACTACGAACGTGGCCGTGACCAGCCCGCAGATCAACATCGATATCGACCGCGACAAGGCGGCGGCGCTACAGGTGAACGCCAACCAGATCGAGAATTCGTTCTACGACGCCTACGGGCCGCGCTGGGTTTCGACGATCTACGGCGCGTCGAACCAGTACAAGGTCCTGTTGGAGCTGAAGCCGGAGTTCCAGTCCGATCCGAACGCGCTTTCGCTGCTGTATTTCAAGGGCACCAACAACAGCCTGATTCCGTTGGATACGCTGGCGCATGTGCGGCAGGAGGTGGGTCCGCAGTCGGTGAACCACTACGGACAGCTTTCGGCCGCGACGGTGTCGTTCAATCTGGCGCCGGGCACGTCGCTGGGGGATGCGTTCGAGGCGATCAACAACCTCGCTGGCGATCCGGACGTGGTCCCGCCGGGCGTGAGCACGGCGTGGCAGGGCGCCGCGAAGGCGTTCCAGGGGCAGCTCGGCAATACGTGGGTGTTGCTGCTGGTGGCCATCTTCGTGGTCTACATCGTGCTGGGCATCCTGTACGAGAGCTACATCCACCCGCTGACGATTCTTTCGGGGCTGCCGTCGGCCGGCTTCGGCGCGCTGCTGACGCTGTCGCTATTCGGCATGGACCTGAACATTTACGCCTTCGTCGGCTTGATCATGCTGATCGGCATCGTGGAAAAGAACGCGATCATGCAGATCGACTTCGCACTGGACGCCGAGCGCAGCCAGGGCCTGCCGCCGCTCAAGGCGATCTACCAGGGCTGTTTGATCCGCTTCCGTCCGATCATGATGACCACCATGGCGGCGCTGTTCGGCGCGGTGCCCATCGCGCTGGGCTACGGCGCGGGCGGCGAGGCGCGGCAGCCGCTGGGACTGGCGGTGGTCGGCGGGCTGCTGTTCTCACAGTTGGTGACGCTGTATCTGACGCCGGTGTTCTACACCTACATGGCGGCGCTGCAGACGCGGCTGGGGCGGCGGAAGGCGGTCGCGCCGGTCGGGATGCCGGAGCCGGTGCCGAGCGGGGATTAAGCGGAAGCCTCCGCGGCTACTCCGGTCTAACGGTCACCATCGAGTTTGCCGCTTCCAGTCAGATCCTCTCTTGCCCCTTTTCTGGCATGTCAGGCCTGAGCTTGATCTGGATCTGATACATGGCGCTGTCGTTCACCGGCGCGCAGAAGCCTCCGCAAAGAACGGGCCGGAACCTGGCCGTGAGGCCACGTGCCAACGCGACCGGACGAGTGTTCACGATTTCAAGATCAACGCGTGAGGAACCGCCGAAGCCTACCGCGTAAGTCGCCTCGCTTGGTTCGCCGCAGTAGAGCGATACGAAATGGCCGTCTGGCCTGCGTTCGCCGACGGTCCTCTTGATGTCCTGCTCGCGGATTGGAGAGGGCAGTTTGGAGGGCAATCGGTCGGAATCGTTGTTCTGTTTCCGATCTGTTCGAGCGCGGCGCCAAAGACGGAAGCGGGTTTCTTCGTCTGGCCGACTGAAGATGCTGGGCCGAAGACAACGACGGCTTTAATGAACAGGACTACTGCGGCAGGCGTGCGATGCGCAGGCATCGTGCAGATCCTAACGTTTCCGGTTCGCCAGCCCCAGGGACTCCTGACTCTCCCCGTTCCTCCACCCCGCCAGCAGGCCGGCGACGCTGATATCTTCATCGAGGTCCGGCCAATGAATTCCTTCGCCGGAACCGATCAGACGCCAGTTGGCGCGCTCGGCCGGCGTCGCGTGGGCGAGGCGCGGGTACCATGCCAGGGGCACGGTGATCGACCTGCCGTCGGTGAGGTCGACCGCCAGGGTGTCGTCCGTCACGCTAATCTGTAGTGCCGCTGCTTCCCGAATTTCTGTTCCCGAAGAATTCATGCCCTGCCCTCAAGAGTTGCTCGTGGTGTTCCACGACCAGGCGTTCCACTTGCCTCAATTCCGCCGGACTGAAGGGCTGGCTGGTTTCGAGGGGTACAGTTTCGAGCCAGACCTTCGCTGAGCAAAGATCCCGCTCCACGTGCACGTGAGGCGGCTCATTGCCATCGGCCGAATAGAAAAACAGGCGGTATGGGCCGGACCGCAGAACTGCCGGCAACGATTTTAGTCTACAGCGTCCCAAAGGCAGACAGGTGAGTTGCGACCGCCCACACCCTTGCTCCCGGCGTGAAATAGCGTATGCTGGCGATTTGCCCACGTCGCCAGCCACACCTGAGGTTGCCCCCGAAGCCGCGCACCGCGATCCTGTTCGCATGTATCGCGGCTTCGCCATTCTGGTGGCCGTCTACTTCTTCGTGGTCTACGCGATCCCGCGGCCGGAATCCGTAGAGCCCGCCGGATGGCGGCTGCTGGGGCTGTTTCTGGCGACCATTGTCGGCTCCATCCTGGAACCGGTTCCCGCCGGAGCACTGGTATTGCTGGCCGTCACGCTCTCCTCGCTGATCGGCGGACTCACCATCAGCCAGGCGCTGGCCGGGTACTCGAACTCGTCGGTGTGGCTGGTGCTGATCGCGTTCTTCATCTCGCGCGCGCTGATCCACACGGGCCTCGCCCGGCGCATCGCGCTGTTCTTCGTGCGGATGTTCGGGAAGACGTCGCTGGGCGTGGCGTATTCGCTGGCCGCCTCCGACATGGTGCTGGCCAGCATGATTCCGTCGAACGGAGCACGCAGCGCGGGTGTGGTGCTGCCCATCGTGCGGTCAATTTCCGAACTGTACGAGTCGCATCCGGGAGAGACGGCCGGGCGGCTCGGCTCGTATTTGATGAGCGCCGTTTATCAGGCCGTGTGCGTCACCTCGGGTATGTTTATCACCGGGCAGGTGAGCAACTTCCTGGCGCGCGACATGGCGGCCGAGGCTGGCTACGACATTACTCCCGCGAGCTGGATCCGCGCGATGATCGTGCCGGGGCTGCTGTCAATCGCCGTGGTGCCGTGGCTAACGCTGCGGCTCAACCGGCCCGAGATCCAGCGGACGCCGGAGGCACGCGTGTTCGCCGCGGCCGAGCTCAAGAAGCTGGGACGGCTGAAACCGGCCGAGTGGATTCTGACCGTGGTCTTCGCCGGCGTGTGCTTCTTCTGGGTAACGTCGCGGCAGACCGGCGCCGACATTACCGTCACCGCGCTGCTGGGCTGCATGGTGCTGATCGTGACCGGCGTGCTGACCTGGGAGGACATCCGCGGCGAGCGCGCGGGCTGGGGCATTTTCATCTGGTACGGCGGCGTCTACCGCCTGGCGCAGGGCTTGAACGAAGCCGGCATCACCCGCGCCTTCGCCGACGCGGTGGCCGGTCTGTTCCAGAGCTACGGCTGGGTCACGCTGTTCGCCATCACCATCGTGGTGTACTTCTATGCTCACTACGCCTTTGCCAGCATCACAGCGCACATGGTCTCGATGTTCCCGGCGTTCCTGGCAGTGCTGCTGGCCGCGGGCGCGCCGCCGGGACTGGCTGTGTGGACCTTCGCCGGGCTCGCCAATCTTTCCGCCTGCCTGACGCATTACGGCACCACGCCCGCCCCGGTGTACTTCGCACAGGATTACGTGACGCTCAAGAAATGGTGGCAGGTGGGCTTTGCGGCCAGCCTCGCACACCTGGCCATCTGGACCACGGCAGGCTTCGCGTGGTGGAAGCTCACCGGCATCTGGTAAGCCCGGAAAACTCCGAACTCAGAAATCCTCCCGGACTGCCGATGGAAAGGCATGTCAGGAGAACGCCTCCTTTCCCAGGAGGAAATCGACAGTGTATTTCGCAAGCGGCAGCGTGGCGCCAACGACGATCCGGCACTGAAGGCGCAGGTCTACGACTTCCGGCGTCCCGACCGCATCGCCAAAGACCAGCTCCGCGCCATTCACCTACTGCACGAAAACTTCGCGCGCAGTCTGGCCGGCAGCCTTTCGGCTTATCTTCGCGCCTACGTGGCCGTGAACCTGGTTAGCGTGGAGCAGTTGGCGTTCATGGAGTTCGCCCAGATTCTGCCCTCGCCCACCAGCATGGTGGCGCTGGGCATGAAGCCCTACGACGGCAACGCGCTGCTGGAACTGAACCCCACGCTGGTGTTCCCGATTCTGGAAATGCTCTTGGGCGGCACCGGGCAGTCGCAGGCGAAGCTGGACCGCGAAATCACCGAGATCGAGCAGAGCATCCTGGACGGCGTGCTGCGCATCATTCTGAACGATCTGCGCTCGGCGTGGGCCGGCGTGGCGGCGATCGACTTCACGGTGGAGAGCCATGAGACGGAGCCGCAGTTGCTCCAGATGCTGGCGCCGAACGAAGCCGTGGTGGCCATCAGCATGGAGGTCCGCATCGGCGAGATCACCGGGATCATGAATTTGGGCATCCCCTCGATCACGGTGAAGATGCTGCGGCAGAAGTTCGACCAGCAGTGGAGTCTCCGCAAGACGCGCGCCAGCGAGCAGGAACACGAGCGCGCTCTGCGGCTGATCCAGCCGGCGCGGCTGGAGTTGGAAGCCGAACTGCGGGGCCCGCAAATGAGTGTCTCGAATCTGCTGGACTTGCAGGAGGGCGACCTGCTCACCTTCGACTATCCGGTGGAGCGGCCTCTGGACCTGCTGGTGAACGGTGTGCTGAAGTATCGCGGCCAGATCGTCACGGCAGGACGCAAGCGCGCGTTCCACACGCTCGACTTGGCCACCGCGGACTAGCCCATTTTTTGATTTTGCGTAGATCCGTTTCGCCCGGCTCACAACTCTAAACGCGCTCACTCGTGCCGCAAGGCGGCGGCTGCGTTGATCCGCATGGCGCGCCACACGGGCGGTACTGCGGCGCAGGCCAGCGCGGCAGCCAGTACCAGCGCGGGCGCCAGTAGACTGGCCGGGTCGGACGGCTGCGTTTCAAACAACAGCGATTCAATCAGACGCGTGGAGGCGAAACCGAGGGCGGCCCCGGCCGCGACGCCGCTTAGCGTGCCAGGGGCAAGGTCGCGCAGCAGCATCCGGGCCACACCATGGCGCGAGAGGCCGAGGGCGAGACGAATGCCCAGCTCGCGGGTGCGCTCAAGGACGCTGTAGCTGAGGATGCCGTAAAAGCCGACGGTTGCCAGCAGCAGAGCGATTCCGGAGAGCAGCAGCGAGAGCACCGCCAGCGCGCGCTCCTGGGCGATGGCCGCACGAGCCATCTCTTCTACCGAAATGATCCGCATCACGCGGAACGGGTAGGTGCGGGTGATCTCACGGCGCAGCAGCGGCAGGAGCGTGGAGGGATCGATGTCGCAGGCCACCCACAACCCGCCGTTGAAGTTGCCGGAAGTCGCGAAATAGACGGTGGGCGGTGGAGTCTCGCGGAACTCGCCCAGGCGGCTGTCCGCCACCACGCCCACAATCTGGTGCGTGGCCGGGCGGCCGAACGTCTCGACTTGAATGCTGCGGCCCACGGCACCGGCCTGGCCAAACAGCAGCAGCTTGAGCTTCTGGTTGATCAGCACCGTCTGGCTGCCGACCGACCCCGGTGGCACCAGCGCGGCCTCCGCCTCGGTGAAATCACGCCCTTCGAGAATCGGGATGCGCAGCATGTCGAAGAGTCCGGGAAACACGGACATCGCCGCCAGCATCGCGGGCGACCCGCCGGGCAGGGGGGCGGTGACCAAGCCCGGTGGCAACTGGCCGCTGTTTCCGCTGGCGCCCGCGACGCCGGGAAGCGCGGCCATATGTTCCCGCAGCCGCCGCCAGACGGACGCCACTTGCGCTGGATCGCCGCGGCCCATCTGCGGCACCAGGTCCGGCGCGCTCAGCGTGAACTGATAGACACCGGCGGTGCGGAAGCCGGCGTCCTGGTGGTCCCTCTTCCAATACGTGGTCAGCAGCAGACCGCCCAGAAATAGGACCGCGAAGCAGCAGGCGACCTGGACGGCAATCAGCCACGCGGCGGGGCGATAGCGCACCGTCGCCCGGTTGCCCGCGGCGGACGCGGCGAGCTTCGAGAGCCGCAGTGCCGGAACCGTTCCGAACAACAGTGTTGCGGCCCCGCCCAGTGCCAGCAGAATGACGAGCAGGCGCACGTCCAGCGAAGCGGGCACCTGCAAGTTCGCATTGAGCAGCCGCGCCAGGGGCGCGCGTGACCAGTAGGCGATGGCGAGCGCCAGAATCGAAGCGGTCCCCGTCAGAAGCCCGCACTCAATCAGCATCTGCCGAATCAGCCTGAAGCGGTCCGCGCCCAGAGACGCCCGCATCGCGATCTCCCGTTCGCGCGAGCCGGCGCGCGCCAGGTAGAGATTCGCCAGATTCACACAGGCCACCACAAACACCAGCGCCACGACGCCCATCATCGCCGTGAGCGGGCGCTGCAAGGGGAGACGGCGCACGGCTGATCCGGCCGCCGCCGGGTGCAGCACCAGAGGCGTATCGAGATAGGCTTGGCCGGGGCCGCGCGCTGAATCGGGCAAGGCGCGCCGGAGGTTCGTGACCGCGGCCTGAAGCATGCCGCGGGCGCGCTCCGGAGAAACGCCGCGCTTGAGCCGTCCCCAGACGCGTGACCCAATCTGGCTGGAGAAAGAGAGGAACGGATTCGCGGCGGCCAGCGGCATCCACAGATCGGTGACGGTTCCGGCGTCCGCACCGGTGAAGCCGGGCTCCAGCACACCCACGATATCGAGGGTGAGGTCGCGGCGGCCGGGGAGCGTCGCCGGGGGGCGGAAGGTGCGGCCGATCACCGCCGGATCCCCGCCGAAGCGCGATTGCCAGAAGGAGAAGCTGAGGACCACCGGAGCGTTACCGCCGCGGTCCTCGCCGGTAAACACACGTCCCAGCAGCGGCCGGAGTCCCAGCGCGGAGAACATCCCGGGCGTGACGCCTTCCGAGATCCACTCCTCTTCTTCGCCCGCCGGACCCGTCACCACATGTTGGCGGTCCTCGGCGCCTATGGCGAACAACTCGATGGCCTCCGCGGCGGCGTCACGCATCTGTTCGAACATCTGGAAGCTGACGAGCTCGGGTTCCACCGGGCCGCGGTTATCGTGGAAGGCGATCTGGAACAAACGGTCCGGATCGGCCACTGGCAACGGACGCCACAGCAGCGCGTCGGCCAGCGAGTAGACCGAAGTTGCCAGTCCGATCGCCAGTGCCAGCGACAACACCGCGACGGCGGTGAACGCCGGGTGCTTGCGCATCAGGCGCAGTCCGAAGCGGATGTCCTGCACCAATGATTCGAGCCACACGGCGAGCTTTGCTTCCGCGGATTGCTCCTGCACGGCGGTTGCATTGCCGAAGCGCAGCGCGGCTTGACGCCGGGCCGCGGCGGGGGAGAGTCCGCCGGCGATCAGGTCCTGCGTGCGGCGCTCGCGGTGGAAGCTCAGTTCCTGGGCGATGTCGCGATCCAGCCGGCGGCGGCGGAAAACGTTGGCCACACGGGATAGCCAGGACATCGTCGTGCTCCTTCAGGCGTTCTTCAACACGCGGGTGACGGCCGCCGCAATGCTGTGCCAGCGCGCTTCGTCGCCAGCGAGCTGTTTCGAGCCGCGCGTGGTAATCTCATACACCCGGGCGCGGCGATTGTTCTCCGTGGTGGTCCACTTGGCCTTTATCCAACCGCTCTCCTCCATGCGGTAGAGCGCCGGGTAGAGCGAGCCTTCTTCGACCCGCAACACGTCATCCGACATCTGTTCGATGTGCGTGGCGATGGCGTAGCCATGGAGCGGTCCCCGGCGGGAGAGGATCTTGAGAACCAGAACGGGCAGTGAGCCCTGGAGCGAATCGGTGCGGGCCATCGGCGCCTCTTCTCTTCGCTTAGATATCTAAGGAAGAAATCTGAGTATGCGCCGGGTGCCCCTATTTGTCAAGGGTCGGTCCGCCCCCCGGATCTCCGGTGATGAGCCGCGAACCCCGGTCATAGGTGATGTAGTTGTAACCCCACTTGAGGAACACCAGTACGCGGTTGAAGGCTTCCGTCAGGAAGAACAAGTGAATGAAAAGCCATGCCAGCCAGGCCAGGCGTCCGGTCAGCGGAGCCTTGCCAATGGTGCCCACACCGGCGTTGCGCCCGATCACTGCCAGCATTCCCCGATCCGAGAACCGGAAGGGCCGTGTTTGGCGGCCGCGCACACGGTCGGCGATCACACGGGCGGCGTAGCGGCCTTCCTGCATCGCCACCGGTGCGACGCCGGGCAGGGGATGCCCGTCCTGTTCGAGATACGCCAGGTCGCCCACGACGAAAATCTCCGGATGGTTAGGCAGAGAGAGGTCGGCCGCGACGCGCACCTGACCTTTGCGGGTCAGTTCGGCGCCGGCCTCCTTTTCGAGCACGGATGCGAATTCCGAAGGCGCCACACCGGCCGCCCACAGTACGGTGCGCGTGGGAATCTCGCCTTCGCCGGATTTCGTCTTGTAGCGGACGTGGTCTGCCTCCACAGCAGTGACAATCGCGTTCAGCAGAGGCCGCACGCCCATGTTGACCAGTTGGCGTTCGGCCGACTGCGACAGCGCTTCGGAATACGCGGCCAGCACGCGCGGTCCGCCGTCCAGTAGCAGGATGCGCGATTCCTCGGGGCGGATCAGCCGGAACTCGCCGCGCAGCATGTCGCGCGAGATCTCGGCGATGGCGCCCGCCAGCTCGACGCCGGTGGCTCCGCCGCCCGCCACCACAAAAGTCAGCCAGGCGCGGCGGCGCTGCTCGTCGGGCTCGCGCTCGGCGGCTTCGAAGGCGTACAGGATCTTGTGTCGGATGCGGTCGGCGTCTTCAATGGACTTGAGTCCCGGAGCAGTCACCCGCCATTCGCCGTGGCCGAAATAGTGATTGCGCGCGCCGGGGGCCACGATCAGCGAGTCATAGGGGACCTCGCCGTCCGCCAGAATCAGCCGGCGGGTGTCCGCATTCAGGGATACGGCCTCGCCCAACAACACCCGGGCATTGTGCTGCTTCCGCAACAGAACACGCAGGGGCGAGGCGATTTCGCCGGGGGCGAGCGTACCGGTAGCTACCTGATACAGGAGGGGCTGAAAAAGATGGAAGTTTCTGCGGTCCACCAGCGTCACATCGACCGGTGCGTGACGCAAGGAGCGTGCGGCGTACAGTCCGCCAAAGCCTCCTCCAAGAATGACCACGCGGTGCACTGTCTTTATGCTCACACTTGCCGTCCTGGTTTTAAGCCCGCTGTGCGCCACCGCTGCGGCCGCGGTGCCGGCGCAACCCGTGGCTTACTCGCACAAGCAGCACGTTTCGATGGGCTTGGCCTGTCTCGATTGCCACTCCACCGCGGACACCGCGGCGGCGGCCACTATTCCCTCCGTGACCAAATGCATGCTCTGCCACGCCAAGCTGGCCACGGACAAACCGGAGATTAAAAAGATCGCGACGTACGCGGAGAGCCGCCGTGAGATCCCCTGGGTCCGCGTCTACGAATTTGATGCGGGGGCGCTGGTAAAGTTTCGGCATGCTGCGCACACGCGCGCGGGAGTGCAGTGCGCCACCTGCCACGGCGACATGGCCAACGCCACCACGGCCGAGCCCCTGGTGCGCCACACCATGGGGACCTGCGTGAGCTGCCATCGCGAGAATCACGCCAGCGATGACTGTGCTACCTGCCACTATTAACCTGCCCACTTTTGATTTCATGGACCGCCGCAATTTTTTCAAAATCCTTTCGGCCTCGGGCGCCGGCGCGCTGACTTCGGCGTGCGGACCCGCGGCCAATGAGATCCTGCCGCTGCTGGTCCCGGAAGGCGAGATCGTGCCGGGTGAGGAGCAGTGGCACCCCGCGGTGTGCGGCGAATGCGCGGCGGGCTGCGCGACCCTGGTGCGTGTGATGGAAGGGCGGCGCGTGATTAAGATCGAGGGCGAACGCGTGCGCGAGCGGCGGGCGGCTATCAAGAAGATCGAAGGGAATCCGCTGGACCCGGTGAGCGGCGGCCGCCTGTGCGCACGCGGACAAGCCGCCGTGCAGGCGCTGTATCATCCCGACCGGCTGCGGGAGCCGATGAAGAGGTTGGGCGACCGCGGCGCGGCGCAGTTCGCAGCGGTCCCTTGGGATGAAGCGATCGCACAGACCGCCGCGGCGATTCGTTCTGTCGACCCGGCGAGCCTTGTCTTCCTGACAGGCGCGGCGGCGGGCACAAGATCAGTGGCGATCGCGCGGTTCCTGACTGCGCTGGGCGCGCCGCCTCCCGTGGTGTGCGCGCTGGATTCCCAGGCCGTCGAACGCGCAGCGGCCGGGCGGGTCTTCGGATGGCGTGGGCTACCGGTGTACGACCTCGCGAACGCGACGTACGCGCTCGGCGTCGGCGTGGACTTCCTGGGCGGATGGGCATCGCCCGTATACTACGCGCGCCAGTTCGGCGAGTTCCGCCAGGGTCGGCACGGCGTCCGCGGCACGCTGGTGCAGGCCGAGTCGCGCCTATCGGTGACTGCCGCGGCGGCGGATCGTTGGCTGCCGCTGAAGCCCGGCAGCGAGCCGCAATTCCTGTTCGCCGTGGGTGCGCTGCTTCTGGCAGGCGGCGCAGCGCGTGCGAATCTTCCCGCGGAGGTGGCTGAGGCGTTCGCAACCGCTGACGTCACGGCGTTGCTCGCGGCCTGCGGTGTGGACGAGCGCCGATTGCGTGCTGTGGTCGAGGCCCTGGGTGAATCCGATGCTCCGTTGGTGATCGGAGGAGCCTCGGCTACGCACACCAACTCGCTGGATGCGGTGATCGCATCGCACTGGGTCAATGTCCTGCTCGGCAACGTGGGCAAGCCCGGAGGGGTACTGGCTCCCGCGGACCGCGTGGCGCCGCCAGCGGAGGACCATCGCGTCGCGGAGGCGCTGTCGCGCGCACAGGTGGTGCTGATCGAGGGCGCGAATCCTGCCTACACACTACCAGCCTCCAGTGGCGTCGCGGACGCGCTGCGGCGCGTGCAAGCGGTGATCAGCTTCGCGCCGTTCCTGGACGATTCGGCCGCTTGGGCGGACCTGATCCTGCCGCCGCATCACGACCTGGAATCGGAGTCTGCGCAAGCTCCGGCGGTCGCGCGAGGAGCGTCGCTGGCCGTGCAGACGCCGTTCGTGAAGCCGCTCTACGAGACGCGCGCCGTCGAGCAGACGCTGGCCGATCTGGCTCGCACGCTGGGGCTGGACACGGCGCGCGTGTCGGCTCGGGAGATAGCGGAATCGCTGGCGACTACTGACCTGTCGTACGCGGAGATCGCGCGTCAGGGCGGTGTCTGGAGGGAGCCTCCGCCACAGCCGGCAGTGCGGCTGACCGCGGAACCACCGGTCGCACGCGCGGCGGAATTCAACGGCGACGGCACGCAGTTCCCGCTGCTATTCCAGCCGTATCTGTCGCTGCAATTCCACGACGGCCGCTCCGCGCACCTGCCGTGGATGCAGGAACTGCCCGACCCGGCCTCCAGCGCCATGTGGGAACTGCCGGTCGAGATCGACCTGCAAACCGCGGCTCGACTGAGCTTGCGCACTGGCGACCGCCTGCGGATCGAATCGGAGCACGGGGCGATCGAAGCGCCCGTCTACGTGCATCCCGGCGCAGTGCCGGGCGTAGCCAGCATGGCGATCGGAGGCGGCCATACTCACTACACACGCTACGCCTCGGGCCGCGGGGCGAATCCGCTGTCGATCCTCGCGCCGACGTGGGAAGACGCGACTGGCGTGCTCGCCACGGGCGCCACGCGCGTACGTCTGACGCGCGCCGGCGGCGGCACGCTCACACAGTATTCCGCGGTCGACCGGGAAGGCCGCGGAAAGGGGAGATCGTAATGGCGCACCGCTGGGGCATGGCTATCGACCTCGACCGCTGCACGGGCTGCGAAGCCTGCGTCGCGGCCTGTCATGCGGAGAACAATATCCCGGTAGCGCCGCCCGAAGAAGCGGCGAAGGGCCGCGCGATCCATTGGATCCGCGTCGACCGTTACTACGAAGGCGAGTTTCCGGACGTCAAGGTGAAGTACCGGCCCGTGCTGTGCCAGCACTGTGACGAGGCTCCCTGCGAGCCCGTCTGCCCGGTCTACGCGACGTATCAAAATCCCGAGGGCCTGAACGTGCAAGTCTACAACCGCTGCGTGGGCACGTTCTATTGCGCCAACAACTGCCCGTATTCGGTGCGCAGCTTCAACTGGTTTCCGCCCGAGTGGCCGGAGCCGCTGCAGATGCAGCACAACCCGGACGTCGCGATTCGCATGGGCGGCGTGATGGAAAAGTGCAGCTTCTGTATCCAGCGCATTCACCGGGCGGAGCGCGACGCCAAGCAGGCCGGCGTCGACGTGCCCGACGGCGCGGTGCAGCCCGCGTGCGTGCAGGGCTGTCCCGCTGAAGCCATGACGTTCGGCGATCTGAACGATCCCGAAAGCAAGGTCGCACGGCTGGCCGAAAGCGGTCGCGCCACGCGGCTGCTGGAAGAGCTCGGCACCAAGCCGAAGGTGTTTTACCTGGAGAAGGGAAGCGCATGACGCCCGCGCCCGAGCTGCTGCCCTACGGACAAATTCGCGAGGATTTGTTCCGGCCGCTTTCGGGCGTTTCGCGCCGTTACCTGCTCACCGTAGCCGCAGCGCTCGCCGTGGCGATCACCGGAGCCATCGCCTGGAGCGTCCAGCTTCACGACGGCATGGGCGTCACCGGTCTCCAGCGGCCCGTCTTCTGGGGTTTCTACATCGTCAACTTCGTCTTCTGGATCGGCATCTCGCACGCGGGCACGCTGATTTCGGCGATTCTTCGCCTCACGGACGCCGCCTGGCGCAAGCCCGTCACGCGCGCCGCCGAGGCGATCACCGTGTTCGCCCTGATGATCGGCGGCATGTTTCCCATCATCCACCTGGGCCGCGCGTGGCTGTTTTACTGGCTGCTGCCGTATCCGAATACGCGACTGCTGTGGCCGAATTTCCGCTCGCCGCTGCTGTGGGACCTGACCGCCATCGCCACCTACGTGACGGGCAGCCTGATCTATCTCTACCTGCCGCTGATCCCGGATATGGCGCAGCTCGCCGAACATAACACGCCCTGGCGGCGCCGCATCTATCGCGTGCTGTCTCTGGGCTGGACCGGCAGCGACACCGAATGGCACGCGCTCGAACGCGCCATGAAACTGATGGCCGGCATCATCCTGGCCGTCGCGATCTCCGTGCACACCATCGTGAGCTGGGACTTCGCCATGGCCATCGCGCCCATGTGGCATTCCACCATCTTCGGCCCGTATTTCGTGGTGGGCGCGATCTTCAGCGGCATCGCCGCGCTGCTGGTGGTGCTGGCGCTGATCCGCAAGACGATGCACCTGGAGCGCTACCTCGCCTGGCATCACTTCAATAATCTGGCGAAGCTCCTGCTGTTGATGAGCCTGCTGTGGACCTACTTCACAGTCGCTGAGAACCTGACCGTCTGGTACGGCAACGAGCCGGACGAGATGCGCGTTTTCACCGCGCGCACCAGCGGCGCCTACGCCCCCTATTTCTGGACCATGGTGATCTGCAACTTCGTCGTTCCGTTCACGCTGCTGGGCATCCGCAAGCTGCGCAACTTCACCACGACCACCATCGCCAGCTTCTGCGTGCTCATGGGCATGTGGATCGAGCGCTACATCATCACCGTACCTACGCTGAGTTTCCCGCGCCTGCCCGCGGCTTCGTCGTTCTCCTACACGCCCACGTGGGTGGAACTCGCCATCACGGCGGCGACGTTCGCCAGTATGGTCCTGCTCTACCTCCTGTTCGCGAAGCTCTTCCCGATCATCGCCGTCTGGGAGTTCAAGCCGCACCCGGAGGAGGAAGACTGATGTATCTGACCGGCGAGTTTCGCGATAAGGACGAGTTGATAGTGGCCCTCGAAGCGCTCAAGAGCGAAGGCCTGGGCGTGTTCGACCTCGATCTGTTCTCCGAAGAGCCGGTCGAGTTCCGGCGCGGCATCCTGGACCGTCCCAGCAAAATGTCGCTGGCGTCGGTTGCCGGAGCCGTCGCGTTCGGCGCCGCCGCGACCGCCTTCGTCTACTTCGCGCAGCATCACTACCCGCTCGCCACCGGCGGCATGCCGACCTTCTCTTTCTGGGCCACCGGCGTCATAAGTTTTGAGATGACGATGCTCGGCGCGATCCTCGCCACATTCGGCTGGTTTTTGTGGGAGAGCGGCCTGGTCCGCAAGCGTGATGCCGAGGCTCCCGTGCCCGAGGTCGCGCCGGGGGCCGTCTGCCTGCGCGTGCGCTGCACCGAGGCTCACGCCGGACGCGTGCGGGACGCGCTGGTGGGAGCGGGCGCCGCGCGGATCGATCGCAAGGAGGCCGCGTGAGGCTCGCAGCCACACTATTGCTGCTAGCCGCCGTCGCCGGAGCGCAGCAGAAACGCGTGCTTCCCTGGGAGAAGAATCACAACGCCATCGGCCAGGCACTCTACCGCGAAAACTGCGTGGTGTGCCACGATATCGACCTTCCGCAGAAACAGTCGAAGAAGCTCGGCCCCAGCTTCTACCGCCTGTTTGAGCGCGACAAGATGCCGATCGCCAATGCCGCGCCGTCGCGCGAATACATCGCCGTGCGCGTCCGCTTCGGCGGCAAGATCATGCCCGCCTTCGCCAAGCGCCTCACCGCGGCCGAGATCGACACGCTCATCGACTACATCGCGGCGCAGTAGCCAGTTCACTCCGGCCAGCGCGACGCGGGCAGCTCGACCGAGACCGACCCGGTCCGCTCCACAGTCACGCTCGTGCCGTGCGCCGCGACGTGTTCGAGCAGCGCCGGGTCGAGTTGCTGCTGCAGATCCATGTGGTCGAACGCCGCCACGGAGTAGGAGCCGGGCGGGACGTTGATAGGACCGAAGCTGCCGTCCGGCTGGGAGGACACGAAGGACATAAGCGCCAGGCCTGACGGTTTCTGCTGCACCACAACCACGGACGCGAACACGCTATTCCGCACGGCGCCGCGGATGGCGCCTTGCGTGGTCCGGAAGAACACGCGCAGTGGTGGCGACCCAGGCACCAGGTCCACAGCCTGATCAGTTATATTGGTGCCGCCCAGCAGCACGGCGCTCACATAGTATCCGGGAGGCGCGACCGGCTCGACAAGATACTTCCCCGGCGAGACCCCGTCGAAGCGGATCTCACCGGGCGCCGGAGGCGCGCCCGGGCTGGCGATCCTGGCGCCGGCGGAGAACGCCTGGACCTGGGCCGGTGTGAAATTGTTCAGACGCCCGTCGGCCGGCCGCAGGGAGATGCGTACCGGCTGCGGCGGCGCGCCGTCCCAATCCGAGGTTCCCGTGAGCGTGAACGGCACTCCCAGCCGGAGCATGACGCCATCGACGTCGCCGCGGCCGACCGAGAACGGCTCGGATGCGCTGCGGAGGGGCTCGAGGGAGCCGGCTTTGCCGTCCGCGGTCAGTGTGGCCCGGCCGCCTGTGGTCACCGTCACCCGCCAGTCGCCGGACTGCACCGCGTCAAACTCGAATGCGCCGTCGTCGGCGGAACTGGTGCGCGCGCGCCGGAGCAACTCCTCCACCGGACCGCTGCGGTCCACTTCCACCAGTTCCACGCTGGCGCCCGCGACTGGGGTCCCCGTTTCGTCCACCGCCGTGCCGCGCACCCGATAAACGGGGGCCGACTCCAGCCGGATTTCCAGACCGGTCACGTCCACATCGCCGCGCACCATCACGCGCTGGCCGCCGTTGTAGTAGGTGCGGACGGGCACGATGCGTTCCTCGCCGTCCACCCCGGTCGGCGGAGTTGCGTCGGGCACCGCCGCGATCACGTAGGATCCGGGAATGGCTTCCTCGAAGGCGAACTCACCCGCCTCGTTGGTGGTGAACGCCGGCGGCCCCGGCGATACCTGCACCGGGATGCCCGCCACCGGATCGCCGTTGGCGTCCACCACGCGTCCGCGCAGTGTCACCTGGCGCGTCATCTCGGCGTTCAGCTTGGCGCTATCGCCGGCGGCGACGGTGGCTTGCGCGGGGTCCCGCCGGAACAAAGTGTAGCCGTCTTTTTCGACGCGCAGCTCGTAGGATCCGGGCTGCGCGCCGCTCACCAGGAAGCGGCCGTTGGCGTCGCTGGTGGCCATGTAGCGGACGGCTTGCCGGGTGTACGCGACGATGGAAGCGCCCTCGATGCCGGCTCCCGTGACGCGGTCCGTGATCACGCCTTCGATCGTGCCGCTCTGCGCGGCCACCACCGGAGCGAGCAACAGGGAGGCTGCCAGCAGGCGGTTCATGCCACTATTGACGCACAAAACCGCGATTTGGTGGAGAGGGCTATTCGATCTCGATCGGGTGGCTCACCATCCACAGCTCAATCTGCTCCAGCCGGATCTGCCAGCGCTCCTTGAACTGCCGCATCCACGCGCGATTCGCATCGGATTCCGGCATTTCCACGACCAGCCGCACCAGGTTGTCGCGATACATCACGTCGGCGTGGCGCCAGTGGCCTTCCAGGCGCTGCGTCTCATAGCTGGCCGCGCCGCCGCGGTCGACGATTTCCAGAATGGCCTCGGCCAGCCACTCCTTGGGCACTTCGCGCCCGTCATTGAATTGGAGCGGCAGTAGAACCTCGAACCGCCGCCATGCGCCGCTCTGCATTTCTGGATTCTTGGGTGTGGACACGGAAAGGAATGTTGTTCGCTGCCAGCTCGCCGAGCGCCTCACGCGGCACCCAGTGCACGCCGGGCCGCACGATGCGAGCGCGGCACCGGGCAAGGAGCACGGTCAGCCCGCGCTGCTCGGATTCGCGGTCGGGGAAGTGGATGGTCACCATGATTTCCAGACCCGCCTCATCTGCAGCCGAAATCCGGGAAGTTCTGGATCGCCCGCCACGGAATCCGGATCGTCCAGCACCTTCGCCGGCGCGCCCGGACGATAGACGTGAACCGTGCGCGCGTGCGGATCGATCAGCCAGCCCAGGCGCGCTCCGTTTTCGATGTACTCCTGCATCTTCGCCGCGAGCGTCTCCAGCCGGTCAGATCGGGATCGCAGCTCCACGACGAAATCAGGGCAGAGCGGCAGGAATCCGTCGCGCTCCTCTTCGCTCAGCGCCGCGATCCTCCACCTGACCATCCAGGACGCGTCCGGCGACCGGTTCGCGCCGTTTGGGAGATCGAAGCCCGCGTCCGGGCCGAACGCCACTCCGCGGCCGTCTGCCTCCTGCCATGCCCCTAACTGCATCGTGACCTCGCCATTTCGCAAGCTGGTCCGCCAGGAGACCGGCAGTTGCACTACGATCTCTCCCGAGGCCGAGCGTTCCGTCCGCATGTCGCGATTCGCCGCGCAGAACGCATCGTACTGCTCACGCGTCAGATTGCGCGTGGGAATGCGCACGGACCGCTCTTCCGATTCCAACGGATCGAGGTCCACCAGCAGGCGCGACATACCCTCAGGATACAGCCTCAATCCTCATCATGCTGCGCCGCGAGCTTGGTCACCACGCTCATATCCTCCAGCGTGGTCACATCGCCCGCCACCGTGTTGCTGGTTACGATCTCGCGCAGCAGCCGCCGCATGATTTTGCCGCTGCGCGTCTTCGGCAGCGCCTCGGTGAAGCGGATCTCCTCGGGCCGGGCGAACGCGCCGATCTCGTGCGCTACCCACTGCCGCAGTTCCTTGCCCAGCGCGTCATGATCGTGGTCGCCCTTCTTCAGCGTCACGAAGCAGCACACCGCCTGTCCCGTCACCTCGTGCGGTTTGCCGACCACCGCCGCCTCCGCCACCGCCGGATGCTTCACCAGCGCGCTTTCCACCTCCATGGTGCTCAGCCGGTGGCCGCTTACGTTCATGACGTCGTCCACGCGGCCCAGCACCCAGTAATAGCCGTCGGCATCGCAGCGCGCCGCGTCGCCCGTGAAATAGACGCCCGGCAGCCGGCTCCAATACTGCTCCTTGAACCGCTCCGGATCGCCCCAGATTGACCGGATCATCGCCGGCCACGGCCGCGTCAGGATCAGGAATCCCTCGCGATCCGCGCCCACCGGGTTACCGTTGAAGTCGACCACCTCCGGCACGATCCCCGGCATCGGCAGCGTCCCCGACCCCGGCTTCGTAGGCACCGCGCCCGGCATCGGCGAAATCAGAATCCCGCCCGTCTCCGTCTGCCACCACGTATCGACGATCGGGCAGCGGCCCTTGCCGATCACCCTGTGATACCACTCCCACGCCGCGGGATTGATCGGCTCGCCCACCGACCCCAGCAATCGCAGGCTCGACAGGTCATGCGAGTTCGGCCAGTGATCGCCCTGGCGGATCAGCGCGCGGATCGCCGTGGGCGACGTATAAAGGATGCTCACGCGATACTTCTCGACCATCCTCCACCAGCGGTCGAACGCCGGCGTGTCCGGAGCGCCCTCATACATCACCGACGTTGCCCCCGCCGAAAGCGGACCGTAGACGATGTAGCTGTGCCCGGTCACCCAGCCGATATCGGCCGAGCACCAGTAGGTGTCCTCTTCCTTCAGGTCGAAGACCCACTTGGTGGTCGCCGTGACGTAAGTCAGATAGCCGCCCGTGGTGTGGAGAATCCCTTTGGGCTTGCCCGTCGTCCCCGACGTATACAACACAAATAATGGATGCTCGCTATCCAGCGGCTCAGCCGGACAATCCTCGCTGGCGTTCTCGTCCAGCACGTGCCACCAGTGATCGCGACCCTCCTTCATCGGCGTTTCCGACCCGGTGCGCTGATACACGATGCAGTCGCGCACATCCGGACACTCCAGCAGCGCCTCATCGACGGCCGGCTTGAGTTTGATCTCCTTGGCCCGGCGATAGCCGCCATCCGCGGTGATCACCAGCGTCGCCCCCAGATCCTGAATGCGAGCCTTCAGCGCCTCGGCCGAAAATCCGCCGAACACGATGCTGTGGATGATCCCCAGACGCGTGCACGCCAGCATGGCGATGGGCAGCTCCGGGATCATCGGCATATAAATGATGGCGCGGTCGCCCGCCTTGTAGCCGCGCGACTTCAGCACGCTGGCGAAGCGGACCACCAGCCGGTGCAGCTCCTGATACGTCAGGAAGCGCTGCTCGCCGGGCTCGCCTTCCCACAGAATTGCGACCTTGTTCTTGCGCGGCGTGGTCAGATGCCGGTCCAGGCAGTTGTAGCTGACATTCGTCTTGGCTCCCACGAACCACTTGGCGAACGGCGGGCGCCAATCGAGCACCTCCGTCCACTTCTCAAACCAGTGGATCTCGCGCTCGGCGATATCGGCCCAGAAGGCCTGCGGATCTTTCAACGCGGCGTCGTAGAGGGCGCGGTAGCCCTCCATCCCTTGCACATTTGCCTGGCGGACGAACTCTTCGGGGGGCGGATAGACGTTGCTCATCTCTCGGGATTCTAACAGGAATCGGGGGCCGCCTTGCCGCTCTCCGGCCACCTGGCATATACTCGGGGACAAACGCCGCGTCCACCAGCGTCACCAGAAAGGATCCCCATGCGCATTCCTGTCATGGCCATGCTCCTGATCTGTCTCTGCGGTCTCGCGTGGTCGCAGACGCCGCAAATCACCGGCGGACCTTACAATGCCGCCAGCTACGCCCGCACCGGCGAACCCAACGCGGGCATCGCCCAGGGAGCCATCTTCGTCCTCATCGGCGCGAACCTCGGACCGCCCAGCCTCGCCATCGTCAACGCCTTCCCCTTGCAAACAACGCTCGGCGGCACTTCAGTGACCGTCACCGTGAACGGGACCGATTACCCGGGCCTCATGATTTACAGCCTGGCGACGCAGGTCGCCGTCATCCTGCCGTCGGCGGTCCCCACCGGCGACGGCACGGTGCGCGTCTCCTACAACGGCCAGCAAAGCGACCCCGTGCCGATCCACATCGCGCCCACTGCCTTCGGCATCTTCAGCCGCAACCAGGCCGGCACCGGACCCGGCATCGTGCAGAACTACCTTTCCACCACCAACACGCCCACCAACAGCCTGGTGGAGGCCGCGCACCCCGGCCAGATCGAAATCCTCTGGGGCACGGGCATCGGCGCGGTGACTGGCGATGAAGCCGCCGGCGTGCTGCCGGGCGACCTGCCCATTACGGTCGAAGTCTTCGTCGGCGGCAAGCCCGCCACCATTACGTATCGCGGACGCTCGGGCTGCTGCGCGGGCATCGACCAGATCGTCTTCACCGTGCCCGAAGGCGTCAGCGGATGCTATGTGCCGGTGGCCGTGCGCCAGAACGGCGTCACCAGCAACTTCGTCACGATGGCCATTGCCCCCAGCGGCTCCCTTTGTTCGGACCCCTCGGGACTCTCCACCGCGGACCTTCAGAAGGTGGCTGGCGGCTCCCCCATCACCATCGGCACCACGTCGGTGACCCATGCGGCCTTGTTCGCGGGTGCGGTGACGGGCACCGCCGACATCGCCAGCGCCCGGTTCCTGAAATTCGCCTCCGCCGCCGACGTGCTGTCCTATTCCTTCGGCGCCACGGTCGGCACGGACGCGGTTCCCTCGGCCGGCTCCTGCTACGTCTCCCCGTATGAGTTCGACGGGAACGTCCTGAACGCCATCTTCCCGGACGTGGTCGAGACCTCGCGATTCGCCGGCCTGAGCGCCGGAGCGAACCTCACCTACTCCGGGCCCGCCGGCAACGCGACGGTCGCCGGCAAGGACGACGGCAGCGGATCCATTTCCTATGACGACGTGATCGGCGGCATGGTGCCCGGCGACAATCCGCGCCCGGACTTCGTCGTCCCCGGCAACATCACGATCAGCAACGGCGACGGGGCGCCGGCCACCGGCGTCGGTCCGTTTAGCGCCACCCTCACGGTGCCCACCGACAAACCCACCTGGACCAATCGCACGGCGATCACGGCCATCTCCCGGAATCAGGATCTGACGCTCACCTGGACGGCCGGCGCGCCCGGGTCGATCGTCGCGTTCCTGGGTTCCTCAGCCGACACCTCGACCAACGCGGGAGGCTCGTTCCTGTGCGCCGCGCCCGCGGACCTGGGCACGTTCACCGTTCCGGCGTGGGTCCTGTCGGCGATCCCCGCCAGCGGGTCGGTTCAGGGGCAAACTGCGGGATTCCTGAGCTTCGCCGTCACGCTGCCGCAGCCCGTGCGGTTTTCGGCCGACGGACTCGACACGGGTCTCTTCAACTGGCTGGATGTGACCGTGTCCGGGGTGGCCTACCAGTAAGGGGTCACCACTCCGAGTACGCGTTGCCCTCGGAGCTGATCTCATCCGAGAGACTGTGCACGTCGAAGATGCCCGGCTGGGTCTGATCCACCGAAGTGAGCGAGTCCTCGATCACGGTCTCCCATTGGTTGTTGCCCGTAATGGGGTCGATGGGGACCTCGCGCAGATAGCCCTCTGAGACCAGGTCGTCCAGCGTCTGCGGCGCGGCCTTCTTGTCGAACGTGTACTCGTCGATGGTCTGCCGCAGCAGGAACAGGTGCTGATGCAGCACGCTTTCCTTGGCGCGCTGGATCGAATGCGTGTAGATGGGCACGGCCACGGCCAGCAGCACGGAGATGATCGCGATGACGATGATCAGTTCGATCAGCGTGTAGCCCAGGCGATTTCTTGGGTTCAGCCTACCACTCTGAATACGGCGTACCATCGCGGGCCCTTTCCATGGTCTTGCTGTAAACGTCGAAGACGTTCTCCCCGCCCCAACTGGTGGAATTCGGGTCGTCCTGCATGCTGCGCAAGCCCCATTCCGCCTTGCCGGTCATCGGGTCCACCGGAATCCGCCGCAGGAACTTGAGCTTGCTCCCGTCGGCGGAGCCGGAAAGCGCGATGCCCTCCACCAGCACTTCCAGCGTTTCCGGATACCCTTCGGTCCCTACCTTGATCTGGAACTTGCCGGCGTCGGCGGCATCCTTATACTTGTCGATCCCCCGCCGGATTTCCTCAAGCGCGTAGCGCAGGTCGCGCTCTTTTTCGACGCGCACACGGTAGCGCAGCAGCGGCACTGACATGGTCGACAACACCGCCAGGATGGTGAAGGCGACAATCAACTCCACCAGGGTGAGTCCGCGCTGATTCTTGCGGCGCATAACTACTTCTACTCCTACTGTACCGCTACAGGAACGGCTCCCAGCATCACCGGCTGGGCGCGATTCTGTGTGTCCATCAGGCCCATCTCGCTCACCGTGACGCTGCCCGACCCGGCGCCCATCGAAACGAAGGTCAGCGTGGCCACGGTGCCGGACCCGTTGATCCCCGCCGCTCCCGCGGGCCGCGTGATACTCAGCGTCGCTTGCCCGGTATCGTTGCGGATGTCCTTGACGGATGTGATCCGCCCGCCGTCGCGCGTCAGCAGTTCGCCGGGCGCGATATCGTTCAGCCGCAGCAGGGCCGGATCCCAGGTCACCCGCAGCGGCATCACCGAAAACAGGTCATTGGCGTTATCCAGGTTCACGTTCACCGTGAACGGTGCGTTTGCCCCCACCGTCACCACGCCCGGCAGGAAAGTTACCCGGGCCTGCGTCGCCGGCGGCGGAGGACCCGGAGGCGTGGCCGGTGGACCGCCCGCGGCCGGCTTGGCGGGCGAGGCCTGTGGAGCCGTCTTCGGTGGAGTGGCGGGCGGCGACGCCTCCGGCTGGGCGCCCTCCTTGGCCGGCTCCGGCGCCGGAACGCTTCCGCTCGGTTCCCCCTCCTCGGGCGCGTGCCGCAGCTCGAGCTGCTGGTCATAGCCGGCAAAGATGCCGCGCAGATTCTCCGGACTATAGTTCGGTGTCCGCACGATGTGCGGCACCAGGGCGATCATCAACTCGCCCCGATCGGTCTCTGTATGATTGCTGCCGAACAGCCACTTGCCCAGCACCGGAATCTGCACCAAGCCGGGAATGCCGTTGATGGACTGCGAATCCTGGGCCTGGTTCAAGCCAGCCAGGATATTGACCTCGCCTTCCTTCAGCCGCAGGTCGGCCGTGCTCTTGTCCTGCCGGATCACGGGCTGTTTGATATTGCCCAGGTCGACGTAGTTCCGCACGTTCGAAACTTCCAGTTCCACGTGCAGCGTCAGCTCGTCCAGCGAGTGTACGTAGGGGGTGATGTCCACGTTCACGCCCACTTCGATGTACTGGAACTGCGTGTTGACGCTGGGAAACGAACCCACGCCGCCCACGGCGCTCTGAAAACTTCCTGTGGCGATCGGCACGCGGTCGCCGACCCGCAGCGTGCCTTTCTGCCCGTCCGAAGCCCGGATCTGCGGCGAACTGATGAGCCGCGTCCGGCTGTCGGTGAGCATCGCCTGCAGCAGCGCGCCCGGCAGCGTCGTCTGGAAATCGGCGCTCGAGATCGAACCCAGACGCGCCAGCGACACGGCCGTGCTCGTGGTCGTGGTGCTGCCCGAGGTGGTGGTGCCCGCCCCGCGCGGCAGGAACGAGATCGCCGAACTGATGCCGTTGATCGCCAGCCCGCTCGATGCCATGTTGGCAATGGTGGCCGCCAAGTCCCGCGTACGCGAGCTGTTGGCCTCCATCACGAACACGTCCACCACCACTTCGGACTTGGGCCGGTCCAGGTCGCGCACCAGTTTTTCGGCCAGCGCCACCGCATCCGCCGGACCGCGCACCACCATGGCCTTCAGCGGATTGTACGGATACATGCGGCGGATATCGGTCAGCGTGCGCACCGCCGTCTGGATTTCCTGGAACTCCTGCACCGTCACCGCGTTCTGGATGTAGAACGTCTTGACCACGTTGTCTTCAAAGTCGCGGCGCTTGTTGGCGCTCTCTTCGGTCACGAAAACCGTGGTGGGCGTCAGCGGCTTCCAGAACGTGCGGGTCACCAGAGCCAGGTAATCGAAGGCCTGCTCGATGGTCATCTCCGGCAGGTCGACGTCATAGGTCTTCATAGGCCGCGTCCAGGTGGAATCCCACACCACGTTCACCCCGGCGATCCCGGCGAGTGTGTTGTACAGCACGTTCACCTGCTGGTTGTTCATCTTCAGCGGACCCACGCGCTTCACGGGCGGATTGAGTCTCGGGATCGGCTCAAGCGACGCCACCCGGTCGGCCGCATCCTGGCGCGCCTGTTCGGACGGCGTCAGCACCTCGCCCCGCGGGGACACGGCAGCGCCCGAGCTGAGCATGTCCTCGGTCCGCTTCAGCTCCTGCAAGGCGATCCCCGAGGCGGGGTCCATCAGGATCGCCCGCTGGAACTCGGCGATGGCTTCCGCCATGTTGCCCTGTTTGCGCAGCGTAAGCCCGTTCTTGACGTGCTCCTGGGCGCCCTGAAACCGCGTCCGCCGCATCCCGATGATGTAGCTGGTGTCGCGCGGGTCCTCGTCGACGGCCATCTGGTAGTACTCGACAGCGCGGTCCCAGTCCTGGCGATATTCGGCCTTCTGGGCCTCCTTCAGGTACTTGTCCCCCTGCTTGGTGCGGGCGTAAAGTTGCGCCACAAGCAGCACCGCGCAGATCGCCGGAATAACACGTAAGTATCGTAACTTCATTAATTTAGCCGATCCCCTCGGGGCCCGCATGCTACACTCGGCTTAACGGGCAGCGTCATAACTACCTGACGCACCACGGGTTCAGCGCGTGGAAGGCAAAATCAAGATCCTCAGTGACAACCGCTTCGCCGGGCACCAATACTACCTCTCGGACCGCCTGGAGGCCGGACTGGTGCTCACCGGCACCGAGGTGAAGTCCGCCCGCGACGGCAAAATCCAGCTCCGCGACGCCTATGGCGAGGTCGCCGCCAATGAGGCCTGGCTGGTGAACGCCCACATCGGCCAGTACTCGCACGGCAACATCATGAACCATGAGCCGGTCCGCCGCCGCAAGCTCCTCCTGCACCGGAAGGAAATCAAGAAGCTCCTGGAGACCACGCGAGAGAAGGGGCTGACGGTGGTCCCCACCAAGCTCTATTTGAAGAACGGGCGGATCAAGGTCGAACTCGCCATCGGCCGCGGCAAAAAGCTCCACGACAAGCGTGAAGCCGCCCGCGCTAAGGAAATGGACGCTGAGGCGAAGGCGGCCATGGCCCGCCGCCGGTAAAAAAGCGTCCGCCCGCTGTCGATCCCGCCGTCCCCCGTTCGACTCAGGAGTGAAGGAGACACAAACCATGCGATTCATGATCATCCGCCGCGCGGACCAGGACACCGAGGCCGGCAAGCTTCCCAGCGGCGAGCTTCTCGCCGCCATGATGCAGTACAACGAAGAACTGGTGAAGGCCGGCGTCATGCTCCAGGGCGAGGGCCTGCAACCCAGCTCCAAGGGAGCCCTCGTCAAGTTTTCCGGCGGCAAGCCCGCGGTCCTCGACGGACCCTTCGCCGAAACCAAGGAACTGATCGCCGGCTTTTCCATCTTCCGCGTCAATTCCAGGGAAGAAGCCATCGAGTGGGTCAAGCGCTGGCCCTCCATCGACGCGGGCGGGAACGTCGAGATCGAGATCCGCCAGATCTTCGAGGCCGAGGACTTCGGCCCCGAGTTCACCCCCGAGCTCCGGGAACAAGAGGAGCGCCTCCGCCAGCAGGCGGGCCAGCAGTAAGGGCGGGCCGCTTCGCACCTAGCCGGGCCCGGGCACGGAAACCGACATCTCCCCATGCCGCTTGCGCGAAGGCGTGACGGCGATTTCGATATCGTGCCCGAGGTCGGTCAGGAACTCCATCAGCCGCTCGACGGAGAACGCCCCCGACTGCCCCCGCATCAGACTGGACACGTGCGGCTGCTTGATCCCCAGAATCTCTCCCGCCTGCACCTGGGTAAGCTTTCGAGCCTTAACCGTCCGGTAAATCTGCAGTGTCAGCCGCGCCTTCAGCAACTCCTGCTCCGGGTTCGTGAAGCCCAGATCGGCGAAGACGTTGCCGCTACTTTCGGTAACCCGAGTTCCACGCGTTTTCTTCCGAGTTTTCACCGCCATTTCAGTTCTGCCTTCCCCGGTAGTTTCTCTCCGCTTCCTTCAAACGCCTGCGGACCAGGTCGATGTCCTGCTGTGGCGTGGCGATCCCTTTCTTGGATTTCTTCTGAAACGCATGGAGCACGTATAGGGTGTCCTCGAAGCGCACCGTGTAAACCGTCCGCCAAGTGTCGCTGTCGTGATCTACTACGATCTCCAGAACGGATCGTCCTCCAAATCCTTTAAGCGCCTTGACACTCGGGTACTCCTCCCCGCACTGCGCCGCATAGAGCGCCTGCCCAACATGCCGGCGCACGGCCTGGGGAAACTTCTTTAGATCAGACCGCGCCGAGCCGATCCGCCGCACGGCCCTCAATCTCTCTTCCATTATACCTATATACGTATATTGGTATGAAGGGCCCGCGGCTACGGCAGCGGCTTCAACTCCGGCTCCGTCCCCGCCGGCAGCGGATACTCGTCGACGTTCAACAGCATCGCCACCATCTGGTAATACCCCATCAGCGCCGTCAGATCCACCACGCCGCGCTCGCCCAACTGCGCCTTGGCCGCCGCGAACGTCGCGTCGCTCACGTGCTTCGTCGCCAGCAGCTCTGACCCGAAGTTGTAGACCACCGCCTCCTCCGCAGTCAGCTTCTCCGGCCGCCGCCCCTCGGCGATCGCCTGAATAATCGACTCATCCAAACCCGCCCGCGCCGCTGCACGCCGGTGCGCTTGCCATTCATACTGCGCATCCCACGCCCGCGCCGTCAGGATGATCGCCATCTCCCGGAGCTTGGCCGGCATCGATTCGAGGAACCGGAGCTTCCCGCCCATCTCCTGCGCCAGGTCGCCCATCTCCGGACTCCGGAGCAGCACGTTGAACGGACCGCCCAGATTATTCCCCCGTGGACCCGACGTCAGATGCTCCACCATCGCCCGCTGCTCCGGCGTCATCTCTTCCCACTTGAGCGGCGCGAACCGGTTGCCCACCAGTCCCAGATCCCGAGCAGGCTCCTGCGCCCACCCGACCCCGGCCAATCCCACCACCAACGCACACACCAGCCGTAGCGACATAGCACGCCTCCTCTTCAACATGTTTTCCCACACTTTCGCCCCCGTGCGATCGATCAGTGACGATTGCGGTTGCTCTTTAGGGTAGAGGCTTCTCCGATTTCGTCGCCTTGAGCTGAGATCTTCTGATGAGCGCCAGGGCACCAAACCCAATAAGATCCAAGGATAGGACCCGGAGCGTCAGATCGCAGAAACTTGGGTCCCAACCCAGCCGGGACACTTCAGAGCAAATCGGCCTGTACGCGAACCAAAACGCCCCCGCCATCAGGAGGAGACCCGGAAGTACGAATCGTATCTGTATCAGTAGACTGCCGGCCAATAGCAAGATCCCGAGGACAGCGCTGAACCCTGCGCTCATCCAGACAAGCGCTCCCATGATCACGCCTCCGGAGAAGAACCCGGGAGATTCTTGGGAGAGTTCGCTGCCGAGCGGGAACAGCACCGCAGCGGCCATAAGGGCGACCACTCCTAGCCCCTCGAACCAGGACATTTTCTTCAGGATACTCACAACAGACACTCACTCCACGGAAATCGGCGCAGTAGCCCCCATTCTCCCACCCAGCCGCCACCAGGCGAACAGCGCCAGCGCGAGCATCGCCAGCGAAAACCCGCACACGCCCGTCCACCCCGCGCGATTCCACCACCACGTACTCAGATACGATCCCGCCGCGCCCCCGCTGAACGAACACGTCATGTAGATCATGTTCAGCCGGCTGCGCGCCTCCGGCAGCAACGCGTAAATCCGAGCCTGGTTCGACACGTGACTGGTCTGCTGCCCCAGGTCCAGCAGCAGCACGCCTAGAATGAACATGGCCAGATTGGTCCCGAACAGCCCCATCACGACGAACGCCGCGATCATCGTCAACACGGCAACCAATACGTTCCCGCGCCCGCCATAGCGGTCCGTCAACCGCCCCACGAACGGAGCGCACAAAGCCCCCGCCGCCCCGATCAGCCCGAACAAGCCTGCCCCGCGGCTGGTGTAGTGATACGGTGGACCCTCCACGAAGAACACCATCGCCGTCCAGAATCCGCTGAACGTGCAAAACATCAGCGAGTTCACTAGCACGGCCTCGCGCAGCACGGGCTGGCTGCGCCACAGAGGCCACGCGGAAGCGATCAACTGGGGCCAGCTCAAATCGGAGGTCCCCTGGCTGCGCGGCAGCCGCCGGGCCAGCAGCACCGCCAGCACGCCCACAAACACCGTCGCGATCGCGAACACCGCGCGCCACCCGAACAGCTCGCCGATCCAGCCCGCGTAGGTGCGCGCCAGCAGGACGCCCAGCAGCAGTCCGCTGATCACCGACCCCACCACGCGCCCGCGCCGTTCCGGAGGCGCCAGGTGCGCCGCGAAAGGAATGGTCACGTGGTTGACGCTGGCCGTGACGCCCGTCAGGAAGACAGCCGCCATCAGCCACGCGGCATTCTGCGCGGCCGCCGTCAGCGCCAGCGCCACCGCCGACAGCGCGATCATCGCCACGATCATCCCGCGCCGCTCGCGAATGTCCCCCAGCGGCACGAAGACCACCTGCCCCAGCCCGGCCCCCGCCATGCCCAGCATTGCCACCACGCCCGCACCCGTCACGCTCAGGCCGAACTCGCGGCCCAGGTCAGGCAGCAGAGGCTGCGGGTAGTAGAGGTTGGCCACCACCACGCCCACACTGGTAGCCATCAGGCCGACCAGCCCGGCCGGAAGCGGCGTGGCGGACTGCTCCGCCACCGGATTCGGTGCTGCCAGAGCCTATCCCTCGAACATGCGGCGGCCGCGGTCGATCAGCTCCGTGGCTTCCTCGGCGACATCTTCCGCCATCTCGCGGCCCCGCTCATAAAGGTCGCGGCCTTTTTCCATCAAGTCCTCGCCGGCTTCCTCCAGCGCTTCCCGGCCCTTGCGCGCCCGCTTGCCGATGTATTTGCGCGTATCATGGCCCGATTGCGGCGCAAACAACAACGCCAGTGTCGCTCCGATCGACGCGCCCGCCACCAACCACACCAACTTGTCAGTCTTCATGGATTCATTCTACTCCCGCCGGACCGCTATACTCGGGGCATGGCAACTCACGGAGATCCCTCCCACGATCTCGACCTCGTCACGGTCTTCCAACCCGCCGGCTCTGAAGCCGAGCTCGAAGCAGAGAATGTGAAAGGATTACTCGACGCGGCCGGCATCGATGCGTTCCTGGTGGGAGACACCCGCATCCCCAATGTGGAGTTCGAAGTGCGCGTCTCGCGCGCCGACGCGGAAAACGCCCGCAGCCTGATCGCCGAAGCCACCCGCATCGGAGCAGAAGCGGCCGAAGCCGAAGAGCGCGAGACCGAGCAGCCTTGAGAAGTTCCCGCCGCTTGATTCCGCGCCGCGGGCACCCAACACGCGTGATCCGTGCAGAACGCCGCTAGCTTATACTTTCCGTCGCAAAATTCGGGTCCTGCCGCTCCGGCCGGTCACAGCGGCCCGACACCCTATTTTGCGACGGAACGCCGCTAGCTGAGCCGCGACCGCAGGGAGCGGTCCACCCAGGTCCGATGCGCCAACGCAGGCCGCAAAGCCGCCCGCCGCCGCATCCCAACCCCGCACAGCGCAATCCCCACCAGCACCATCCCCCAAGTACCCGGCTCCGGCACCGCGCTCGTAGCACCAGTAAACGCAAGCCCCGCATCCCCACCGCTGGCCGCCAAATCCAAGCGGAAAGCGTGCTCCACGCCCTGGTAGATCCCCGTCCCTACGATCTGCCCGCCATTGTTGATGTCGTAAGCCGCCATCAGCGTCCACCCCGATCCCGCATCCACCAGCGCATTCAAATCCGTCAACACCCCGTTCGCGTACAGGAACGCGCGCATCCCGCCGCCGGTCCACGCATAGCCGACCACCTGCCCCGCATCGTTGATCCCGTAGGCGTAGCTCGAGCTGCCACCCAGAGTGCCCAGGTCGACGATCCCCCCGCTCGACCACAGCACCGCATGCAAAAACCCATCGATCGCCTGCGCGTGCCCCACCACCGACCCTCTACTGTTGACCGCCATCGCGTAACTGTTCGCCCCGCCCAGCGTGCCGAACTCCGTGACATCGTCACCCGACCAAACAAACCCGCGAAACGCTCCGCCCGCGGTCATCCCGTAGCCCGCCACCTGACCGGCATCGTTCACGTCATAGCCCGCCGCCCAGCCTCCGCTGAGCGTCATGCTCCCCGCCAGCGACCCGTCCGGATCCATCAGGTACGCGCGCCCCTGCCCGTTGTCGGTGAGCATGCCCGTTGTCTGCCCGCTCTCATTGATGCCCATGGAGTAGGAGCCCGCTCCTCCCACAATTAGCGGACTCCCGGAACTCCACGTCGTCGCGTAGGCCTCGCCATTCACATACTGCGTGCCGGCGATGGTCCCCGCGCTATTAACGGCCCAAGCGGTCGCCCCGCCCGCCGAGGCGAGAAGACCGTTCCCGGACCCGAAGGAAGTAAACGCCACCAAATTGCCATGGATGTCCACTCCTCCGCCTACTGCTTGTCCGGTTTCACTCAGGCCGTATGCCGATGTAGAAGTGCCCACCGATCCCAGGTCTTGCAAGTTGTACACCGGGCCTCCGAACAGCATCCCGGTCCATCCCAGAATCGCGACTACTCGCACCACGTTCATCGTGGTTCGAGTATGCTGCGCAGACGCGAAGCGCCCCAGAGTCCCGCGTCCTAATTTTTGGAAAGTACGATCCGGCTATTCCCGTACGGAAGTGTGGCGTAGCTCGGGAGTCTACCTCCCCTCTACGTCACGCTCCCCGCCATGCCTGAGAGCCCGGCGAAGCACTTCTTCCAATCCGCGGTAACTATGCCGGAAGCTCTGGCGAGATGCCTCCATCATCTGCTCCCGTGAAACCCCTACTCAGTCGAGCGTATAGCCGCTATACAGAGCCAGTTCCCGGACAAACTCGCGTTGCGCTCTCCCGTTACCTTCGCGGAACGGATGAATCGCATTGAGTTCCCCCAGGTAGAACGCACCCCGTTCGCAGAAACGCTCGGGACTAACTCCCTTCAAGTGCTGCTCTCGACTCAATGCCTCAAAGGTTCGGCGTAAGCTCGAACCGATGTGTCGCGCAAGGGCGAAGAGGTCTCCGGACTTCCCGATATCGACGGTCCGGAACTCACCGGCCCATTCGTAGACGTCCTGAAAGATGTGGCGGTGAATTGCCTGAAGGTGTTGTATGTCGAAGCGTCCGGCGATGGGCCGATGCTGAAGCTGGCGCAACCGCGCCGCGGTCCTGCCCGCTTCAAACTCTTCCAGACGCCTGGCGTCCCGAATATCCCGGAGGTTCCTAAGAATGCTTGTCCCGGGGTAAACGTACGGGTCCATATTCACGGTCGAAGTGGGTGTCCAGAGCCTCGTCCAGTTCGTCTGAGCTCAGTTCGCCGTTGACGTAGCGCTGGAATAAGGCCTTCACTTCATCGGTAGGTTCCAGCCCTTCCATGCGAACGCTAGCCAAGGCATTCTCGACTTCGTGGACCCGCCGTAGCCTTGCTTCCTCGCTGGTAATGACAGCCATGTGCAGTTCCTGCGCCTCTTTCTATTCTCGCGCACCCCGGGCGATTCAGCTCCGCGAACGCCCCCCTACTCCGCCCGCCGGAACCGCACCGCCGCGCCCCCGCCCTCGGCCATCTCCAGCCGCAGCGCCGACCCCGACGTCACCCGCCGCTCCTCCACCCGCGTCTTCTTCGGATGCTCCCCCGCATCCGCCGCATCAGCGTAAATCTCCGCGACCCACTCGCCCGCTCCCAGGAAGGAAAGCGGCACGTCGACCTCGCGAGCCGTCCAATCCGTGATCGTCCCCAGATACCACTCCTCGCCCCGCCGCCGCGCTATGGCGACATACTTGCCCACCTCGCCCGCCACCGCGCGGGTCTCATCCCAGGTCGCCGGCACTTCGCGAATAAAATCGAAATCCCGCGCCCCCCGGTAAGCCTCCGGATAGTCCGCCACCATCTGCAAAGGACTCTCGAACACCACGTAAAGCGCCAGTTGATGCGCGCGCGTCCCCAGCACCTCGGGCCGGCTCGACCGCGCCACGAACTCCGCCCGCGTCACGTTGTCGAACCCGCCCGGCGTGTAATCCATCGGACCCGCCAGCAGTCGCGTGAACGCCAGCATCACATCGTGCGCCGGATTCGTCCGCGCGCTCCACTTCTCGTACTCCAGCCCCATCACGCCTTCGCGCGTCAGCACGTTTGGAAACGTGCGCCGCAGCCCGTCCGGCTTGTACGCCCCATGAAAATCGAGCATCAGATGATGATCGGCCGCCGCCTTCGCCACGCGCCGGTAGAAGTTCACCATCTGCTGGTCGTCGCGATTCATGTAGTCGATCTTGACGCCCTTCACGCCCCACTTCTCAAACAGCGGGAAGGCCTGGTCCATCTGGCTCTCCACAGCAGACCAGTGCGCCCACAGCCACACGCCCACGCCCTTCTGTTTCGCATGCGCCAGAATCGCCGGCATGTCGATCGCCCGCACCGTGCGCGTCAAATCCGTCCCGCCGTTCGCCTCAAACGACCACCCCGCATCAATCAGCATGTACTCCAGCCCCGACGCCGCCGCGAAATCGATGTAGTGGTTCATCGTCGCCGTGTTCATCCCCGGCTCGAAATCCACGCCCTCGGCCTGCGACCCGCTCCACCAATCCCAGGCCGCCTTGCCCGCCTGGATCCACGACGTGTCGGCAATCTCCGAAGCCGGATTCAAGCTGGTGACGATGTTCGAATCGATCAGCTCCGCCGCCGTATCCCCGATCAGCAGCACCCGCCACGGCGTCGTCAGCGGCGTCTTGCGTTCCAGCACCAGCCCGGACCCGTCCACCCGCGGCGCCAGCGCGGCCTTCATCCTTCGCCCCTCGATCCGCTGCAAATACATGCCCGGATAGTCGTCGAGGTCGGCCTCGGTCACCGCCACCCAGCCCACGCCCGGCTGATTCACCAGGAACGGCAGCGCCACCAGCGCGTCTTCATGGATGCCGCTCAGCGTCGCCCGCCGGTACTCGTCTTCGTAGGGCGTCTGGAACCCGTCCAGTTCCAGCGGATACGTGTCGCCGTCCTTGGCGAAGTTGAACTGCGTGACCTCCCCCGTCAGCCGCAAATCGGCGATCGGCGGCGACCACGGCACCACATACCGGAATGCTACCCCGTCGTCGTAGGCGCGCACCTCCATGGTCATCAGTCGCCCCTGCGACCCGTTTTGCAGATACTGCGCGACCAGCGAATTATAGTGGTTGCGCACACGGCTGGCCTTGCCCGCCACCAGCGTGTAGGTTTCGTCGAGCGTCTCCTCGGTGGCCCGCACCAGCCCCAGCTTCTCGCCCAGCGGCACCTGCTGATCGATATCGAACCCCAGATACGAGGTGGCCATCAGCGGCTTGCCGTGAAACGACACCGAATAGGCCAGCCGCGGCAGCACCGCCTCCGTCTCACTCGGAAACGCGCTATAGAGCTTCAGCTCGATCTCCCCATTCGGAGACCGCACACTCAGCATGTCGTCATCGGTCTGCGCGGCCGCCAGCCCCGCCACCGCCACCGCAACCCAAACCGTCCGGCAAATCCTCATCGCTAAACCCATTCTAGGGGAGGTGGCGCAAGCACTCGTGCTTGCCGCGCCGGGACTCGTCCCGGCGCATGTCGCCCGCTGTCCACAACCCAACCTCAAACGAGCTAAGATCAAAACCGCGACCCAAGGAGCCCAAATTGTATAAGAAACTCGCCCCCCTAGCCCTGGCCGCCGTCACCCTGGCGACCCTCGCCGCCCAGCAGCCCACCTGCACCCGCTGCTCATCCACCTACATCCCCAAAAGCGAAGTCGACGCCTACGCCGCCCGCGGCAAAGCGCAGAACATCACCGACCAGCAGATCCGCGCCGTCGACGTCGGCAAATCCAACGTAGCCGTCGGCGTCGTCTACCGCCCGCGCCTCACCACCCCCGGCGCCGTAGCCGAGCACGACCTGGTCAGCGAGGTCTACCACGTCATCAGCGGCTCAGCCACGCTGGTCACCGGCTGGGACATCACCGATAAGGAGCGCCGCCCGCCCGACAACCGCGCCGTCAAACTCCTCAACGGCCCCGGCAACAACGGCAAGTCGGTGCGCAACCCCCAAACCCACCAACTCAAGGCAGGCGACGTAGTCGTGATCCCCGCCGGCGTGGGCCATCAATTCACCAAAATCGACGACCACATCGAATATCTAATGATCCGCGTCGACCCGGACAAAGCGGCCCCGCTAAAAGACGCCGCCTCCTCCGCCGCCGATTTAAAAGGAAACTGATCCGCAGGTTGTCTCCATCGGACGCACAGCCTGAGCCCCGCTAGCTGAGCCGCGACCGAAGGAAGCGGTCTTCCCCGGTCCGCAACCGCCCTCGGACCCGCGCTAAACTAGTCCGCACCATGTCGCTATTCGGCCGACGGACCCCCCAGGAACCCTGCCCGCCGGACAACGACCCCAAGACCTGGCAAAAAGCCCTCGACCAAATTGAAAAAGCCAAGCGCGCGAACGCTACGGAACTCGACCTCTCCGGTCTCCAACTGACCGCGCTCCCCGAATCCTTCGCCCAGCTCGACGACCTCGAGGAACTCGACCTCTCCGGCAACCAGTTCGACGCCATCCCCGAATCCCTCCTCAAGCTCACCACCCTCCAGCGCCTCCGCCTCGACGACAACCAGCTCGCCGCCATCCCCGACGCACTCTTCCACCTCGCCAACCTCCAGGAGCTCGACCTCTCCGTCAACCAACTCGCCGCGATCCCCGACTCCCTCTCCCAACTCGCCCACCTCGAGGAACTCGACCTCTCCGACAACCAGATCACGACAATCCCCGGCTCCCTCGCCGATCTCGCCCACCTCCACGGCCTCTCCCTGGCCGACAACCAGATCGCCGCCATCCCCGACTCCCTCGCGCAGCTCGCCCGCCTGGAGGCACTCGACCTCTCGGGCAACCACATCCCCACCATCCCCGAGTCCCTCACAGAGCTCGCCGCGCTCCAGCGTCTCCACCTCCACAACAATCAGATCGCCGCGATCCCCGACTCTCTCACCCGGCTCACCCGCCTGGAGGTCCTCTCCCTCGCCGGCAACCAGATCGCCGTGATCCCCGGCTCCCTCGGCCGGCTCGCCAACCTCCAGCGCCTCGATCTCTCTGAGAACCAGATCACCGCGGTCCCCGAGTCGCTCGGCCTGCTCGGCGACCTCCAGCGCCTCTTCCTGCACGACAACCAGATCGCCGCCATCCCCGACTCCCTCATGCGCCTCACCCGGCTCGTCCACCTGACCCTCCACGGCAACCCCCGGCTCGGCCTCCCGGACAACATCCTCGGCCCCCCACCCGGCTCCCGCGAAACCCCCAAGCCCCCCCACGAAATCCTCGACTACTACTTCCGCTAACCCTCCGCCGAGTCTAACAAGTGAGGGAACCCGGGTTGTTTCAATCGCACCCTTGGGGCAGAACCCCGCTAGTTACTCCCAGATCGCTAGCTGTGCCGCGACCACAGGGAGCGGTCTTCCCCAGTCCACCATCGCCCCCGCGACCGCACTAAACTAGTCAGCAATGCCGCAGCAACCCTGCCCACCGGGGACCGACCCAAAGAACTGGCAAAAAGCCCTCGACCGCATCGAAAAAGCCAAGCGCTCGAAAGCCACGGGTCTCGACCTCTCCAGCCTCAACCTGACCGCGATCCCCGACTCCCTCGCCCAGCTCGCCAACCTCCAGCAACTCGTCCTCTCCGACAACCAGATCGCCGCGATCCCCGACTCCCTCGCCCAGCTCGCCAGCCTCCAGTACCTCGACCTCCACAACAACCAGCTCGCCGCGATCCCCGACTCCCTCGCCCAGCTCGCCAGCCTCCAGTACCTCAACCTCGCGGGCAACCAGATCGCCGCGATCCCCGACTCCCTCGCCCAGCTCGCCAACCTCCAGGACCTCGACCTCGCCAACAACCAGATCGCCGCGATCCCCGACTCCCTCGCCCAGCTCGCCAACCTCCAGCGCCTCTACCTCGGCAACAACCAGATCGCCGCGATCCCCGACTCCCTCGCCCGGCTCGCCAACCTCCAGAGACTCAGCCTCTGGAGCAACAAGATCGCCGCGATCCCCGACGCCCTCGCCCAGCTCACCAAACCTCCAGCGCCTCGACCTCGACAACAACCAGATCGCCGCGATCCCCGACTCCCTCGCCCAGCTCGCCAACCTCCAGCGCCTCGACCTCCGCCGCAACCAGATCGCCGCGATCCCCGACTCCCTCGCCCAGCTCGCGAACCTCCAGCAACTCGATCTCCGCAACAACCAGATCGCCGCAATCCCCGACTCCCTCACGCGACTCACCAAGCTCACCCATCTCTCCCTCCACGGCAACCCCCGACTCGATCTCCCCGACGAGATCCTCGGCCCACCCCCCCAGCTCCAGAGACACGCCCAAGCCCCCCCAGGAAATCCTCGCCTACTACTTCAGCCAGCGCACCGCCGCCCGACCGCTCAACGAAGCCAAGCTCATCCTCGTCGGCCAAGGCAACGTCGGCAAAACCTCCCTCGTCGAAGCCCTCACCACGGGCGATTTCGTCCAAGGCAAGCCCGCCACCGAAGGCATCAAAATCGACGACTGGACCTGCACCCTCGGCCCCGACGACCACATCAACGTCCACATCTGGGACTTCGGCGGCCAGGAGTTGATGCACGCTACCCACCAGTTCTTCCTCACCAAGCGCAGCCTCTACCTGCTGGTCCTCAACGGCCGCGACGACCGCATGGAGAAGGAAGCCGACTACTGGTTCCGCCTCATCCGCGTCTTCGGCGGACCCGAAGCCCCCGTCCTCGTCATCCTCAACCGCCAGATCGAGCTCCCCTTCGACGTCAACCAGCGCGAGTGGCAGGAGCGCTACTCCAACATCAAGGCCTTCATCAAAACCGACTGCGCCGACCCGCGCTCCATCCAGGCCCTGCAACACGCCATCGAAGCCGCCTTCGCCCGGCTCAAGAGCGTCAAGGATTCCTTTCCCGCCCAGTGGTTTCAGATCAAAGACGAGCTCGCCGGTATGCAGCAGGACTTCGTCACCTTCGCCGACTACCGAGCCATGTGCCGCCGCCTCAACGAAGCCGACGAAGAAAAGCAGACCATGCTCGCCGGCTATCTCCACGACCTCGGCATCGCCCTCAACTACCGCAACGATCCGCGCCTGCGCTACGCCTACGTCCTGAAGCCCGAGTGGGTCACCACCGGCATCTACACCCTGCTCCACGCCTTCCGCGAAGCCAAGGGCCTGTTCACGCCCAGCGAGGCCCGCGCCGTTCTCAAGGAGAAGAACTACTCCCCCGAAGCCACCGACTTCATCCTCGCCCTGATGGAGCAGTTCGAGCTCAGCTTCCCCTTCGGCGATTCCGGCAAGCGCATCCTGATCCCGCAGCTTCTCGACGATCAGCAACCCGCCGCCGCCTCCGATTTTCGCCCCGCCGACTGCCTCAACTTCGGCTACGAGTACTCGGTCGCCCCCAAGGGCCTGCTCCCCCGCTTCGTCACCCGCACCCATTACTGGAGCAAGCCCGCCCTGCGCTGGAAATCCGGCGTCATCCTCGACCGCGACGGCGCCCGCGCTCTGGTCCGCGTCGACACCACCACCGAGCAGGTCCGCATTCATGTCACCGGACCCGTCGAAGCGGGCCTCGGCCTGCTGGCCATAATCCGCGGAAATTTCGAGGCGATCCACCTCGACCTTCACATCGAGCCCATCAATCTCGTCTACCCGCCCGGCCAGCCGGACGCGAAACAATCCGTCCGCGAGCTCCGCGCGCTGCAAAAAAGAGGAGCCGTCACCCGCCAGCTCGTCCTGCCGGACGACTCCATCGTCGAACCCCGCATCGACACCCTGGTCGAACCCGCCAAGGACCTGCCGCCTCGCCTGAAGGTGTTCGTGAGCTACGCCCACAAGGACCTGAACTACATCCCGCATCTGGAAACGATCCTCAAGCGCCTGGAACGGCTCGGCCTGATCAGCGTGTGGCGCGACAGCCACATCACCGCGGGCGGTCAATGGGAGGAGGTGCTGCTCAATCACCTCGACGACGCCGACGTGGTCCTCTGCCAGCTAACGAACCACTACCTGGCATCGGACTACTGTCTGGCCGAGTTCGCCCGCGCCGTCGAACTGGCCGACCGGGACGAAACGCTGCTCATCCCCTACCAGCTCCTGCACTGTCCCCCAGGCGACCCCCCGCACGTGGGCCGCTTCCAGATGCTCCCGAAGCCGCTCAAGCCGATTCAGAAGTGGAAGGAAGGCAAGCATGCCTACTGGACCGCCATCTCCCTCGGTCTCGAAGCCGCCCTCCGCCCCCGCCAGGCCCAACTCGCCCAGCGCGACCCCCACCTCCGCGCCGGTCACGCCCGCTCCTTCTAAAAACCCCCGCCTCCACCGCATTTCCCGCGCCGAGCCTCCGCGCCCCCGGATGATAAAATCCCCGGTATGCGATCCCTACTGCTCCTGTTCGCCGCTTGCGGTGTGCTGGCCGCACAAGTGCCGCATATCGCCTACCGCGGCATCTACAACGCCGCGAGCTACATGGCCGAAGGACTCCCCGGCGGAGCCATCGCCCGCGGCTCGGCCTTCTCCCTGTTCGGCACCCATCTCGGACCCTCCGAAACTCCCCCCCTCGCCTTCCCCCTCGAAACCAACCTGGGCGGCGTCACCATCACCGTGACCCAAGGCGACACCACGGTGAACGCCATTCCCATCACGTTGTCGCCGGGCCAGATCAACGCCATCCTGCCCTCCGACGCGCCCCTCGGCATGGCCACCGTGCGCGTCCGGTATAAAGGACCCAGCAATCCGCTCCCGGTCCGCATCGTCGATGCGAGCTTCGGCATCTTCACCGCCAACAGCGCCGGCAACGGCCCCGGCATCATCCAGAACACCACCGACGCCTCTCTGCCCATCAACTCCCTCCAGACCCCCGCCAAGCCCGGCGCCACCGAAATCCTCTGGGGCACCGGCCTCGGCCCTGCCACCTTCGCCGACAACATCCAGCCCAAGCCGGGCGACCTCGCCACCCCAACCGAACTGTTCGTCGGCGGCGTCAAAGCGGCCATCCAGTATCACGGCCGCAGCGGCTGCTGCTCCGGCATTGATCAGATCGTCTTCACCGTACCGGACGCCGCTCCCCTCGGCTGCTGGGTCCCCGTCTACGTCCGCACCGACGGAACCGCCGTCAGCAACTTCGTCACCATGGCCATCAGCGCCGACGGCGGCCCTTGCACCGAGCCCGCCAACAAGCTCGCCTCCGCCCTGATTCAGGGCGGCAACATCGCCTCCTACGCGGCCGCCCGTTTCGACGTCCAGCACGACGCTGCCGTGCCCACCCCGCGCCAGGCCATCACCGACCTGCTGGGCGCCTTCCAGGCGCGGGAACAACAGTTGCCCTTCAACTTCAACCCCATGTTCTCGCTGCCGCCGGCCGGCACCTGCACCGTGTACTCCGTGATCGGCGACCTATCCAGCAACGACGACGCCATCATCCCCGGCATGACGCCCCCCACCGGCAACGGCCTGGACGCCGGCTCCATCCAGATCAGCGGCACGAACGGATCAAAGACGGCTGCATCGTCCCCCTACCCGGGAATGTTCGGCGCGCGCCTCGCCGGTGCCATCCCCTCCCTGCCGCTCACCAACACCAGTTTCCTCGACCCCGGCTCCTTCAGCCTGACGCTCGGCGGCGGCCCGGACCTGGGCAAAGCGACGGCCAACTTCAGCGTGCCGTCTCCCTTCCACTGGACCAACCGCGACCAGATCGGCGCCGTCACCCGCTCCCAAGGCCTGCCAATCACCTGGACCGGAGGCGACCCGAAGGCGTCCACCCTGATCGCCGGCACCGGTGTCGATCTGCCCACCAACTCCACGTCCTTGTTCGTCTGCGTCGCCTCGCCCGCGGCCACCAGTTTCACCGTACCTCCGGACGTGCTGGCCAATATCCCCGCTACCCGGCCCCGTCCCATTCAGTCCAAGGGCGTCGTCTACGTCCTGCAGTGGAATATTTCCGGCCCTGTGACCATGCCGGCCTCGGGACTGGACTTCAGCTCCGTCGTGCCCGCCTTCATCAGCGGAAAGACGGTCACGTTCCAATAGGAGCCCGGCAATGAAGAGAGTCTGGAATCATGTAACGGTCCTGGCGCTGGCAGTGACGGCGTCGTGTTTCTGCTCAGGATGTTTGGATATTTTTGCGACCGCGGTCGGCTATCATCCGGACAAAGATATTTACTTCTATACGCTGCGGTGCGAAGGAGGGACCCTGCAATTATATGAGGTGAATGAAATCGGCGACAGTGCCTTGTCGCGGAATGCCATCGGGAGCCCGCTCAACGGACTGAACTGTTCCCATAGCACCGAGTTTCAAAACAAGCCGCTGAAGCTGTCCCAGGTAAAAGTACTCGAGCACGCGGCCAGTGGGAATTTGGAGGCGGTGAACGGACCCGCCCCCCGTCCCGCGGAAGACTCCACCAGCCTGCTCGACCACTTCCCCGTCCTGGAATCGCTTCTGTTTCCGCCTCTGTTTCCGGCCTCGGATGCCGGCAAGACAATGCGGGATTGTCTGCCTTCCTATGGCGCCTACATCGTCCAGCATGCCGAAGGAACGGTGGTGAGCGTCGGGATCTGCCCCATGCGGCGTTTGCAGACCATCTCCGTTCGCTCCAATCCGCTCGAACTCGCCCTGACGCCCGACGGCTCCACGCTGCTGGTCACCAGCTACGATTCCGCGGTCACCTTCATCGACACGGCCACCGACACAGTCGCCTATACACTGGAAACTCCCGGCTACAATCCCTCCGGCATCGCGATCTCGCCGGACGGGACGCGCGCCTACGTGACCCATTACTTGGACCGGAATCCGGCGCTTCTGGTCATCGACATTCCCAACCGCAAGCTCCTGTCGACGATCCCCCTCACCCTGTTCTACCCGCGCAGCGTATTTGTCACGCCGGACGGCTCCCAGGCGTGGGTGAATTACTACGACGGTCAGCAGGTCACGATCGTAGATTTGCTCAGCGAGACCGTTTCGAGCGAACTATTCCTGGGGCTGCCGGTAAGTGCCGGCATGGCCTTCAATCCCACCGGGACCAAGGCCTTCATCGCGGCCGGCTTCGACCGGGTCTTCGTAGTGGACACGTCGTCCTTATCCACTCTGGCGCAGATCACGGTCGGAGATGCGCCCCTCGATGTGGTCGCCACTCCCGATGGCAGCCTCGTCCTCGTGAATAGCGAGAGCCTGGACGGGGTCTGGATCATCGATGCCGTCAAGAACAAGCTCGCCGCCGCGCCGGAGAATCCCTCGCCCGGAGGCAGTATGGGTCTCGGCGTGTTCTGACCGCGCCGCGCCGTGATCCCTTACGTCCCCCAACCCGTCTGGACCGTCGGACCGCTCACCATCCACGCCTTCGGCCTCTGTGCGGCGGCGGCCCTGCTCACCGGCTACCTGCTGGTCGACCGCCGCGCCCATCGCTATGGACTCCTCCCCACCCCCGCCGCCAGGGCCTATCTGGTGAGCGTGGCCGCCGGCCTGCTGGGAGGCTTCGCCTGGAGCCGCATGGAAGGCGGCCACGGCATTTCCCTCAGCGGATTGGCGGCCGGCGGAATCCTCGGCCTGCTCCTGAGCCTGCTGGCCTTCGCTCGCGCCACGACCCGCCGAACCTCCCTCCGCCGGACCCTGGACCTGTATGCGTTCCCCTTACCGTTTGTCCTGGTCATCGCGCGCCTGGGCTGCTTCTTCGCGCACGACCATATCGGCAACCCCACCGATTCCTGGCTGGGCGTCCGCTTCCCCGGTGGAACGCGTTTCGATCTCGGACTCCTCTACGCGATGGCCGCCGCCGCCACCGGCGCACTGCTGCTCTGGCTCGATCGCCGGCGCCCGCGGGACGGCACGGTCTTTCTGCTCGCCGCCCTCCTGCTGGGCTCCGCCAGGCTCGCGATCCTCTCCTTCGGCGCGGAACCGCGGGCGGATTACGTTGCGGCCATCGTCGTCCCGCTGCTTTGCGCCGCGCTGTGGTTTTGGGCCAAGCCGCTGGACCGCCCCGTTCACCACGGACCCGTTCCGGAATAAGCACGCTTTCCACGACTTGCCGCAACAGCCCGCCGGGCCGGCCCCTTCCCGTATGCTACTTCTTGCAAGAGCGTTGCAGAACCATGCCCAGCCCCCGCCAACGACAGTCCCCGACGAAACGAACCCAACGTCGCCCCCTTGGCGCTCGCCCTCAAGCGACGGGAGTGCGAAACGAACCCAACAACCGACGGACCCCGCACGCCTTTCCCCAAACCTTCGCCCCCGGCCGCTCAATCCGCCGGCATCTGCGGAAAATGCACCTCCAGCATCTGCCGCCGCACCACCGCGCCGTAAATGTTGCCGTCGGCGTCCACTCCGATCCCCTCCGCCCCGCTGTGCACCGGCGACCGCCACTCCAGATCCCGAATCAGGTACTCCACGCTCCCGTCCGTCACCCGCCCCACGCGAATCCCCTTCACCCAATCCGGCCGCTCGCCGAACCCCGAATCCTCGCCCGACTCCGAATCGGTCACATAAATCCGGTCGCCCACAATCGAAATCCCGCTCGGCCGCCCGAACTGCCGCCACTCGCCCAGCACCTGGCCCTGCTGGTCGAAAATCTCGATGCGATTATTGATGCGGTCGCCTACAAACAGCCGCCCCTCGGCGTCGAACGCGATCGTATGCGGCTCATGCAGCTCGCCCAACCCCGACCCCTCCATGCCCCACTCGCGCAGATAGTTCCCCGCGGCATCGAACACCGCAATGCGATTGTTGCCTTCCGGCCGGTGCCCGTCGGCCACATAGATGTCGCCGTTCGCCGCCAGCGCCACATCCGTCGGACGATTGAACGTGTCGTGCCCGCTACCCGCCACGCCCCTGCGCCCCAGCGTCATGAGGACCTCGCCCTCGGGGCTGAACTTGAACGCCTGGTGCCCGATCCCGCCCGCGCCGTTGGCGTCCGTGATCCACAGGTTGCCCGCCGCATCCACCGTCCCTCCATGCGGGAACACAAACATCCCCGAGCCCCAGCTCTTCAGCAGCTTCCCGTTCTTGTCGAACTTCAGAATCGGATCTTCCGTGCGCCCCTCGCACGAGTTTTCATGACACCGGTGGACCACATAGATGGACCCATCCGGAGCAGGCTCCACCGCCGTCACCGCCGCCCACTCGAACGACGGAGGCATCTTCGCCCAATCCCGCACCGTGCGATAAGGGTTCGGAGCGTCATTCACCGCCTCCGGCTGCTCGTGCACCTGCGTACACCCCACCGCAGCCAGCGCCAAACCCACCACCCATCCGATTCTCATTGCTCGCGTCATCCAAGAACCTCCCAGTCACCTCAGTACAGATCACTTCTGCACATCTCACCCTTGTACATCTCACCGTGTGGGGCAGGCTCCCAGCCTGCGGCGGCCTCTCAGGCCGCCTGCCGCCCCGCCCCTCACCCCCGACCCTCCAAAGCCGCCTTCACCCGCTCCCGCGTAAACGGCAACTGCCGCACCCTCGCGCCAGTCGCATCGAAAATCGCATTCCCGATCGCCGCCCCGATCACCGTAATCGAGGTCTCGCCCGCACCCATCGCCCGTCCCTCCATCCGGTTCAGCAGCGTCACATGGACCTCCGGCACGGCGAACCCTAGCGGCAGCGTGCGATACGTCCGCCAATCGACCGACGTAATCTGGGCGTTATCCCAAGTGACCTCTTCCAGCAGCGCCCTACTCATGCCTTGCAGCGCGCCGCCCTCCACCTGGTTTCGGAGTCCATCCGGATTCGAAACCGGACCCGTATCGCTAGCGGCAAAAATCCGCTTCACCCGCACCTCGCCCGAATCCTGGTCGACCTCCACGTCAACAGCCATCGCCGTGTATCCATTGCCACCTTCGTACAAGCAACTGGCGCACCCGCGCCCCGCAACCACTCCGGTCCGCGCGTTCCCCGGGCGCGGCGACGGCCGAGCCTCCCAGCCCGCCGCATTCACCGCCGCCGTCAGCGTCTCGATCAGCCGCAGGTCCCGCAGATGCCGCACGCGGTACTCCACCGGATCTTCTTTCACGAAAGCCGCCAGCTCATCCATAAAACATTCATGGGCAAAAGTGTTTTGGAGCCTCCACGGGCTCCGGAGCGGCCCGGTCCAGAACGGCGACTCGGTGTTATGGGTCAGCACGCGACCCTTCTCCACGGCCCCCGTCCCCTGCGGCTCGCCTCCGACCCGAGCCACAAGGTACGAAGGCACCGCATTCTGATTGTTGCTATAGCGACCCGGCGGAGGCGCAGGCGACCGCGGCACAAACGGCTGCGGCGCGAACCCGGCCAGATACCCGGTGATCACATTGCCCGGCGTCGACGCCCCCGGCCGGTTGCCCAACGTAGGCGCCCACGACTCGTGATCCCATGCCACGATGTTGCCCTGCGCATCCAGCCCCACCGTCTCATCGATCACGAACGCATAGCCATAGTTCTCCCAGGCCATCTCATCCTTGCGCGTCAACTGCACCCGCACGGGCCGCTGCACCGCTTGCGACAAGATCGCCGCATCGTAAGTGACGGTGTCAGCCCCGTTCAATCCGTAGCAACCCGACCCACGCCTAAAGATCACCCGCAAGTTATCGGGCCTAATCCCGAGCACCATCGCCGCGGTCTGCTTCTGATACCACACGCCCTGCGTGGCCGAATACAGCGTGCCGCCGTCGCCTTGAATATCGGCCACCGCGCACGAACTCCCCACTGACCCGTGCATCTGATACGGATGCAGGTACGTCGCCCGCCGCACGGTCGCCGCACCGGCCAAGGCCTCTGGCACACCACGCGAGTCCGCGACCATCGTGTCCCGCGTCGGCTTCTGCTTGCGCAGGGACTCATGGAAGGTGGCATGCTCCGGCAGCGCCACGCCCCCTGCCCACGTCACCTGCAACTTCTCCGCAGCGAGCGGCGCCTGCCACGGCTTCTCCGCCACCACGCCCACGAAGTTGTTCTTCACGACCACCCGCACCATCCCGGGCATGTCCTTCACCGAATCCTCGTCGACGCTAGCCACCGTCGCCCCGACCCGCGGAGGCCGCACCACCTTGCCATGCAGCATCCCCGGCAGCCGTACGTTGTGCACGAACTCGAACTCGCCCGTCACCAGCTTCGGAATGTCCGGCCGCTGCACCGGCCGGCCGAGCACCGTCCACTCGCTCGGCGGCTTGCGCTTGGCGTTGGGATCGAGCGCCAGCGCAAACCGCTTGCCGCCCACCAGCTCACCGTACTCCACTTGCTTGGCCGGCTTGCCGCGAGCCTCGATGACACCGTCGTGCGCGAACAGGTTCTCCACAGGCTCGGCCAGGAAGTCCGAAGCCATCCGGAACAGCGCCTCGCGAGCGGTCGCGCAGCCCTGCGCCAGATTGTCGTTGTTGAAGTTCGCCGGATGCGACTGGCTGCCCGACGTATGCGCCTGATCGGGCGTCAGCGCCGTGTCGCAGTAGATCAGCGTGACGGCTTCGAACGGCACCGACAGCTCCTCCGCCACAAGCTGCTGCTGCACGGTGGCGATGCCTTGGCCGATCTCCTCCTTGCCGCTATAGGCGGTGATGCTGCCGTCCGCGCCGATGGCGATCCACGAATCCACTTGTCCGAGCGAAGGCGAACCCGCCGTCTGCCCGCGCACGGCCCGAGCCCCGCCCAGGCTGAACGCCACAATCAGCGCGCCCGACCCCTTCAAGAACCCGCGCCGCGACAGCGCCTGCCGGGCATCGGAAGTCATGCGGGCTGTCATGACGCCATCTCCTGTGCGGGAACCGCGCGAGCGCCGCCGGGGCGCAGCGCGAGAGCCGCGGTGGCCGCGTCGTTCTGTAATGCTGGCCGCGAGAGTGCGACCCGCCCATCGGCCGTCACGCGGGCTTTCATGACGCCACCTTGCGCCTGCACGCCGCGAACGCAGCCACGGCGCGACGCCATAGCCGCGGTGCATGGGGCTCTATGCGATGCCCATCGCGAGAGAGCGGCCCGCCCATTGCGAGTCATGCGGACTCTCCTGACACGTCCTTGTGCGCGCAGACCGTGAGCGCCGCCAGGCTTCATTGCGCACCTCCGCCGAGCGTCTGCGCATAGCGTTCGATCGCCCGCAGCATCCGGACGCCGGTGAAGCAGCGGCACAGGATGCCGCTCAGCGCCTGTTGAATCTCCTCCCGCGTTGCGTTCGGGTTGCGATCCAGGTACGCCTTGGCGGTCATGATCACGCCGTTGACGCAGAAGCCGCACTGCGCCGCCTGTTCGTCGATGAAGGCCTGCTGGAGGGGATGCGGGCTCGCGCTCGACCCCAAGCCTTCAAGCGTGGTGATCTCCTCTCCGGCCACGGCCTCGGTGGCGGTAATGCAGCTTCGCCGCGCCTGCCCGTTGACGATCACCGTGCACGCGCCGCACTGGCCCAGTCCGCAGCCGAACTTGGGACCGCGCAGCGCCAGGTCGTCGCTCAGCGCATAGAGCAGCGGCGTCGAGGGATCCAGGTCCACCGTGTGTTCGCGGCCGTTGACCTTCAGAGTGATCGCAGCCATGGGGTCAGCTTACGGGGATGGCGAGTAGGGGTCAAGCCCGCGTCACTTGACCATGTGCTCCGGCGCCCGGTTCACCTCGCAAATGAACTCCAGCAGGTCGGTGTCCGGCAGCAGCGTGTAGTGCAGGGTCTGCGACCACGGCGTCTCATAGGACTTGGGATCGTCGATCGTGTAGGTGTAGTCCATGTGCCCGAAGTCCACCCGCTTGAAGCGCTCATGCACGCGCAGTTCATCCGAGCTCGGATGCGCGCCCATCGAAATCGGCCATACCTTATTGTTGAAGCCCAGCGTGTCCACCAGGAACTCGTCGCCTTCCCAGCGGCCCACCGAGTATCCCATCCAAGTGGGCGTGAAGTCATGGGGATCGTCGGGCAGCTTGCGGCCGTCGGTGAAGATCATGCGCCGCAGCATATACATCTCATAAAGGATCAGCGTCTTCTCCGGCGTGTGGATGATCTCGAACGGATACGGCTCCATGCCGGCGTGCGGCACGCCGTTGGGCATGCAGTGGACCTTGGGATCGTCCATCATGTTGGTGGCCGTGCGCCGGTCGAATTCGGCCTTGGCTGCGGGCAGCATCTTTGAAAACGGCGTGCCCCGCCCGCCGGGCAGCGGAGGCCGTGCGCCCTTGGGTGACCAGGTATCGCCCAGCCAGACACCCGACAGATCGGGCTTGCCGTCGGCCTGCTTGGGCGCCGGCGCGGTGAGGTCCACTTTGCCGTCCTTGGTGCGCGGGACGCCCTTCTTGGGATAGTCAAACCACTGCGCGGAAGCGAAGGCGGAGATCAGGAAGAGCAGAACAAGAGTAGCCGCTCGACGGAACGTGGTCATGATTCAGGTCCCCTTGGGGTCGGGCTCGGGCCCAAGCCGGTAACCATCGTAACAAGGCGGCCATCCATCCGCCGCCTCAGGGGCGTTGCTGTGCCCCATGATAGAGCGGTACACGACCACGTACGGCAGACGGCTCACGATTAGCTCGCGCGTGCTCGGCATGCGCCGAGGTCCAGCGGACGCGCATCAAGCGGAGAGCATGCGCTTCACGCGGGCGTCCATCTCTTCTTCTTCGATGAATTCGCCCCGATCCGCCTGTTCGATCCCCTGCTGCACGGCGGCGCGGAAGCGGAGATCCTCTTCGATGAGGCGCAGAGCGGCGTCGCGCACGAAGTGTTCGAGGTCAGTCCCCGCCTGCGCCGCGAGCGCAGACAGATGCGCGGTCTGCTCGGGCGTGAAGTGGACTTCCATACCCGAAGGGTAGCAGCGTGGGCAACACGGCACTGGCCCAACAAAAAAGCGGCGGGATCGGCTCTACGTGGAGCCGCCCGCCGCTTTCACACTTCACGGAGAAAACTTGCTTACATCTTCACCTGGTCGACCATCACATTGAGCGTGTGGCCGACGCGGAAACCGAGCGTGCCGTCGGTGTGCACCTGGCTCTTCTGGAGGGTCTTCACCTGCTTGCCGTTCACGCTGAAGATCACGTTGTTGCCCTGCACCTGCACGCTCAGCGTGTTCTCCTGCTTGCCGTCGGCGCCTTCCTTATTGATGGCCGGATCGGCGGTCCAGGCGACCACTGCTTTGGGCCCGGCGCCTTCCCAGTTGGCGATGTAATACTCGCCGGCCTGGCGCACCAGGAAGTAGGTGTACATAGGAGTGGCTCCGTCGAGGCCCATGCCGCCGATCACGATGCCGTAGGACACCGGGTGCGAAGCCTTCTGCTCCTGCGTGAGCCGTGCTGAGTAGGTGTAGTTGCCGCTCTTCATCCAGCTCGGGTTGTAGAAGCTGGCGGTGACGCGGCCCATGTTGAGGTGCATCATGCCGCCCGACTCGGTGAACTGGACCGCATCGGCGCTGCCGCGGTCGGCCTTGGCTTTCCAGCCGGCCGGGAAGCCCTGGAAGCCGATGGCGGGCAGAGCGACAAGAGCGGCCACGAGAGCCGGGGCGGCAATGTGCAGGAAGCGGTTCGAGCGAAGCTTTTGGTAGGTCATAGTTGGTTCCCTCGTGTAAGTATACAAGACCTTAGACGCGTACCCTCGCGAAACGGGCCGGAATTCGCAAAACTTCCGCGCGGGGATTGGAAGCCGCACCGGATCAAAGGTTTAGCCGCCCGCCGAGCCCGGGCGGGCCAGCCTGTTACCCTGAAATCCGGAGACTTACCCATTGAGCGAGCACACATCGGAATCCGGGGCGCGGGAATCAGAAGCGCGGGGCCCGGGCCTGCGCGAGCGGCTGGCCCGCGGACCGGTCATTTGCGCCGAGGGTTATCTGTTCGAAATCGAGCGGCGCGGCTATCTGCAAGCGGGGGCGTTTGTCCCTACCGTTGTGCTGGAGCATCCGGAGGTGGTCCGGCAGCTTCACCGCGAGTTCGTGCATGCGGGCTCGGACGTGGTGGTGGCGTTCACCTACTACGCGCACCGCGAGAAACTGCGGATCGTGGGGCGCGAACCGCATCTGGAAGAGCTGAACCGCGAGGCGCTGGCGATCGCCCGCGGCGTGGCTCGGGAAACCGGGACGCTGCTGGCGGGCAATATCTGCAATACGAACGTCTATGATCCGGGCAACGCCTCGACGCATCGCGAGGCTCGGGCGATGTTCGAGGAGCAGGTGCGCTGGGCGGTGGACGCCGGCGTGGACTACATCGTGGGGGAGACGTTCGAGTTTGACGGTGAGGCTCGGCTGGCGCTGGAGGTGATCCGCGAGACGGGCTTGCCCGCAGTGGTGACGCTGGCGATTCACCGGCCGCCTCACACGCGCGACGGCTTCTCTCCCGAGGAGGCCTGCCGCCGGCTGGAGGGTGAGGGCGCGGACGTGGTGGGGCTGAACTGCATGCGCGGTCCGGAGACGATGCTGCCGATGCTGCCGGCGATCCGCGCGGCGGTCACCGTGCCCGTAGCTGCGCTGCCGGTCATTTACCGCACCGATGCGGGGCATCCCACGTTCCAGAGCCTGCGGGATCCGGCCTGCGATTGCCTGCCGCTGGGCATGCCGTTTCCGACGGCGCTCGATCCGTTCACCTGCAACCGCTATGAGGTGGCTGAGTTCACCAGGAAGGCGGTGGCGATCGGCGTGTCCTATTTAGGTGTGTGCTGCGGCGGGGCTCCGCATCACGTGCGCAGTATGGCGGAGGCGCTGGGGCGGGCGCCCGAGGCCAGCCGGTATTCGGCGGATTTGTCGAAGCACGCGTTCCTGGGGACGGACCCGTCGCTGCGGCCGGAGAATCTGGCGTTCCGGGAAGATCTGTAGAAGGGCATGGCGGCCTTTGGTGGACCGCTCCCTGCGGTCGCGGCACAGCTAGCGGCGCTCTGGGCAGGCGCCACGATCCGGCCACAGCGCCAATAGCTGTGCCACGACCGTAGGGAGTGGTCCTCTCCGGTCCGCCGCGCCTGTAGTGCCGATGAATACCGGCTATAATCGGCGAGAACGGACTGCATCCGACCAGCCGTTCCCAGTTCACGAAGGATGAGGCTCATGTCGAAACTCAAGGTTTACGCGTTGGCAGCAGCGATTTTGACGGCCATCCCGGCCGTGGCGCAGAAGGGGACCGAGAACGGACAGTGGCGCTTCTACGGGGGCGACGAACGCTCCACGCGCTATGCGCCGCTGGACCAGATCAACGAATCCAACGTCAGCCAGCTCCAGGTGGCCTGGACATGGAGGAGCACCAACTTCGGTCCTCGTCCGCAGGCTTCTTCGGAAGTGACCCCGCTGATGGTGGACGGCGTCCTGTACTTCACGGCGGGCACGAATCGCGTGGTGGTGGCCGCCGACGCGGCGACGGGTGAAACGCTGTGGACCTACCGGCTGGAGGAAGAAGGCCGCGGGGCCGTGCGCCAGAACAATCGTGGCGTGGCGTATTGGAGTGACGGGCGCGGCGATGCGCGCATCCTGGTGATCTCGCCCGGTTACCAGTTGATGGCGCTGGACGCCAAGACGGGCCGTCCTGAAGCAGGCTTCGGCGCGAACGGGCTCGTCGACCTGTGGGTGGGCCTGCGGCGCAAGCCCGATCCGGGTACGGTGGGCTCGACCTCGCCGGCGATGATCGTGGGCGACGTGGTGGTGGTCGGCTGGGCCGGCGGCGTGGGCGTCGCGCTGCCCAAGATCGAGAACCCGCCGGGCGCGGTGCGCGGCTACGACGTGCGCAGCGGCAAGCTCCTGTGGACCTTCAATACGATTCCGGCGCAGGGCGAGTTCGGCAACGAAACATGGCTGGAGGATTCCTGGAAGACCGCGGGCAATACGGGCTCGTGGGGCGGGTTCGCGGCCGATAGCGAGCTGGGGCTGGTCTACGTGCCCACCGAGATGCCCTCGGGCGACCTCTATGGCGGGCATCGGCCGGGCGACAATCTGTTCGCCGACAGCCTGGTGGCCATCGAGGCCAAGACTGGCAAGCGCGTGTGGCATTACCAGTTCATCCATCACGACATGTGGGACTGGGATATTCCGGCGCCGCCGGTGCTGCTGGACGTGACCGTGAACGGGAAGCCGATCAAGGCGGTGGCGCAGGTGACCAAGCAGGCCTTCACCTACGTGTTCAATCGCGAGACGGGCGAGCCAGTGTGGCCGATTGTGGAGCGTCCGGTGCCGCAGTCGAATGTGCCGGGCGAGAAGACCTCGGCGACGCAGCCGTTCCCCACCAAGCCGGCTCCGTTCGATTATCAGGGATATTCGGAAGATATTTTGGCGAATTTCACGCCGGAGATCCACGCCGAGGCGCTGAAGGCGGTGCAGCAGTTCCAACTGGGTCCGATCTTCACGCCGCCGATCGTGCGCGACGCCAACGGCAAGTCGGGCACCTTCCAGTTGCCGGGCGCGGGCGGCGGCGCGAACTGGATGGGCGCGGCGGCCGATCCGGAGACGGGCTACCTTTATATCCCGTCGGTGACGAACCCGTATATTTCCTCCTTGATCAATGATCCGTCGCGGTCCGAGATGCGCTACATCGCGGGAGGAGCGCTGGGCGGGCTGCCGCAACCGGGCGGCGTGCCGCTGCTGAAGCCTCCGTACGGCCGCATCACGGCGATCGACCTGAATACGGGCGACCACGCGTGGATGATTCCGAACGGGACGCCGCCGGCGAGCGTCCGCAACAACGCGGCGCTGAAGGCGGCGGGCGTGGACGTGGACAACCTGGGCGGCAGCGACCGGTCACCGCTGCTGGTGACCAAGACGCTGCTGTTCGCGGGCACGCAGAAGTTCCGGGCGATCGACAAGAAGACCGGCCGCGTGGTGTATGAGATGGAGATGCCGGGCGCGGTGGGCGGCGGTCCGATGACGTATATGCTCGACGGGCGGCAGTATATCGTGATGACGGTGGGCGGTCGCGAGGGGGCGGATCTGGTCGCGCTGGCGCTGCCGCCGCCGGGCGGCGGTCGAGGCGCGGGGCGTGGTGGACGCGGAGGCGGTGGTCGGGGCGGCCGGGGTGGTCGGGGGCAGAATTAGGGAATGTGCCGGAATCCCTCCAAAGAACGAGAAGCCGAGACGGGATTGAATCGGACAGACGGGAACGCTCCAGGGAAAGTGTCTCGAGGCTCTCGGGGACCCTCGCCTACCCGTGCGGACAGCGGCCATTGTGGGCCTCGGTCACATCGCGCGAATCCACGGCACTCTGAATGAGGATCTTGTGATACCGGCGCTGCGGGCAATGGGGTCGAATCCCGACGTCGGCGGCATTGTCGGCGACGCTTTGGACGATATCTTGATGTTCGCAGATTCCAAGAGGAGTGGGCGCTAAACCGTCAAGCTTCCCTACCGGTAGACGTCCTTGCGATTCCTGACGCGGATGATTTCAATGACGCCTTCCCCGCGGTTGCGGAAGACGATGCGCCAGTCGCCGGCGCGGAGGCGGTAGCGGGGCGGATTGTGCCCGTGGAGTTGCTTCACATCTCCAGAAGCGGTTTGCACGTAACGCCACACGCTTTGGAGCAGATCCAAGGCCGTATTGCGGTCGATGGCGCGCATGTCGGCGCGGGCCTGGTTGGACCAAAAGATGAGCTGCGACATCTGCGCTGCGTTCGACGCCCGGCTACTTCTTCTCGGCCAGGTTACGGAACTCGTCCATGGTGAGACCGAAGTCGGCCAGGACTTCTTCCATGGAGACGGCGCCGTCGCGCTCGATCGATGCAATGCCTTCCTCGATAGCCGCGGCTTCTTCCGGCGTGACCGGCTCGTCGTCGAGCGGAGCCAGTGCCAGCGAGCGGTCCAGCGGAGAGAGCATGCTTTCCAGAAGATTGTGCACCGCCGCGAGTTGCTCGCTGGGTAAGCGGTCCAGATAGGCGTGGGCTTCTTGCCTGGTATCGCTCATCCTTCGTTTCTCCTCCGTGGCTGGGGCCGAGACCGCGCCTCGTAAGCTCCATCCGCAGGGTAGCATTCCCGACGCCCGGCTACCGCCGGATGCGGCGCAGGAAGTAGGCGGGGTAGGTCTGGGTGACGATCGGGCGGTCGTTCAGGGCGGTGCCGTGCTCCTCGTTCTTGATCACGAAGGGGACCACGCTGACCAGATCCCAGCCCTGCGCGGCGAGGTCCTGGATCTGTTGCTGGTTCACCTGGCGGTACATGGCCGGCGAGACCTCGGGCGGGAACAGCGAGGTCACCTCATAGGGCGGATAGAGGTTGCCGTAGCGGCGCTGGCGGCGGAAGAAGTAGGCGGGGTAGGACTGGGTGACGATCGGGCGGTGGCCGGTCTGGGGGCCGCGCTCCTCGTTCTTGAGGACGAATTGGACCACGCTCACCAGTTCCCATCCGGCGCCGGCCAGGGCCTGGATCTGTTCCTGGCTCACCTGGTCGTATTGGCCGGGCGTGGTCTCGCGGGGGAACAGCGCCTGCGTTTCGAAGGGGGGATTGAGCCAGTCCTGGGCGAGCGCGGTGGCGGCCAGGGTTAGGCCGAGGGCTAGAGCAGATACACTCCGTCTCATGTTCAGTAGACGCGCGCGGCGGGCGGCGCGTGCAGTGATTCGTGCGGCCGGATCTGGGATAATGCCCCTTAGTTTTTTCGAATGGTAACGGAGGTTTGGATTTGGCTGCCATCACACAGAACCCGGTGTCGCCCGTCGAGGGCCTGAAAGACGCCTTCGACCGCGAACGCCTGGAGGACGTCGGGTTTTTGACGTCGATGACGCTGGTGCTGCTGGGCAATTACGCCCAGACGGGGCACTTTGGCGGGCCGCTGGCTTACACGCCGTATAACGTCGCCGTGCATCTGGCGGGGCCCACGCTGGGAGGGCTGCGGTATGACTACCGCCGTCCCAAGCATCCTTACTGCGACAAGTTCATGCTCGCGGGCGGGCACTGCATCCCGACCTCCTACGCCCTGTGGATCATCATGGGCGAGGCCATGGCTCGGCGGTTTGCGGCGACCGGTGAGGAGCGCTATCGCGTGGATCCGAAGATCGCCATGCTGGGCGTGGATGCGCTCGGGTTCCGGCGCGGGGCGGGGGCGCTGGCTTCGCTCTTGCGGGACAACGGTCTGGAGGATGACCCGCTCTTCGCGCAAGCCAAGGGGCGCGGGATTCGCGCGCTGTCGGGGCACGCGGAGTCGATCGACCTAACCAATGACGTGAACGGCGGTCCGTCGGGCGTGGGCGTGGCGACGGCCGCGGGCAAGGCCGCGTTCTGGGACATCGTGGGGGCGCCGATCGATCGTCCCAAGGTGATCGCGTTCGAGGGTGAGTTCGCGATGACCGAGGGGCATGCGCAGGAGTTGAAGACGCAGGCCCTGGCGTTGAAGGTCGGCAAGCGGCTGCGGATCATGTTCTCGGATAACAACGCCGGCATCGACGACGCGTTGATCGGCGGCGTGATCGATGCGAAGTATGACGGCTACCGGCTGATCGACCAGTGGACCTCTTATGGCTGGAACGTGTTCGCCGCCGGGAACGGCAACGACTACGGGCAGGTGGTGGCCGCGCTCAAGGCCATGGAGGATTGGGACCCGGCCGACCGGCGGCCGATGCTGATGATCGGCAAGACCACCAAGGGCTACTGGCCGGCGGCGCTGCACGGCGAGATTCCGGGGTTCGGCAAACAAGTGGTCGGGTACCCCAGTCATCCGTACGCGATGAAGATGAACTCGGAGTACTTCGTTGCGCTGGCGAAGACCTTCGAGCAGCGCTATGGCGTGGAGTTCGTGGGCATCCGCGACGGCGCGGTGACCGACCCGCGGGAGCGGCTGATCCAGTTCAAGACGAATATTGACGTGGCGATGTCCGTGCTCGAAAAGAACAAGCTGGGCGAGTGGCTGGCGGACCGGTTGGTGGAGATCGGCGACACGGTCACCGACGATCTGCCGGTGCGGATCGACGTATCGCGCGATCCGTTCCGTGACGATCGAATGCGCGTGGCGAACCTGCCCGAAGAGCCGCAGACGGTGACGGTGAAGCATCCGTTCACGGGCGAAGAAAAGGAAGCCAAGATCACGCTGTTCCGCAAGGCGGGCGAGGTGGCGGGCACGCGGCGCGGGATTTCGGAAATCATCAAGTGGGTGAACTACGTTACCGGGAACCGGTTCCTGACGGTGGCGGCGGATCTGTCGGAGTCCATCAACCTGGAGCACGGCGGCTTCTGGGGGCACTACGATCCGGAGACGAATCCGGCGGGCACGCGGCTGAAGGCGGCGATTCAGGAGGCAGGCAACGCGTCGACGGCGATCGGGCTGGTGGGGCAGAGCGCGTCGCTCGCGCCGGACCGGTTCGCAGGGCTGTGGGCGATCAGCGGAACGTATGGCGCGTTCACCCCGCTGATGTATCTGCCGGCGCGCGTGTGGAGCCAGCAGAACCAGGACAGCCGCTTTTGCATGGGCGTGCTGCATATCCTGGCGGGGCACTCGGGTCCGGAGACCGCCGCCGATGCACGCACGCACTTCGGCATCTTTTCGCCGCAGGTGTGGAAGCTGTTCCCGCGCGGGCATACGATCCATCTGAGCTTCTGGGATTACAACGATGTCGCGCCGGGGTATTTCGCGGCGGCTGAAATTGCGGCGCGCGATCCGAAGGTGGGCATCATTACGCTGGAAGTGGCCCGGCCGGACTTTCCGGTGGCGGACCGCAACACGTTCGCCGATACGGATCTGCGGGCGGCGGCCAAGGGGCTGTACGTGATTCGCGATTTCGCGCCAGGTCCGCGGCACGGGTATGTGGTGACGCAGGGGTCGAGTTCGACAGTAAACCTGGTGCGGGCGCTGCCACGGTTGGAAGCCGACGGGATCAACGTGAAGGTGATCGCGGCGATCAGCGAGGAGCTGTTCGATCGGCAGCCGGAGGAGTACCGGCGCAGTGTGCTGCCGCCCGAGGCTTACTACGACCTGATGGTGGTTTCGACGGGCACGCGGCGCGTGTGGCCGGTGCGCGATGTGGGTCCGCTGACCGATGAGTATTCGCTGACGTCGGATTGGGACAACCAGTGGCTGACGGGCGGCCTCGAGCCGGATGTGATCGCCGAGGCGCATTTGGATGCGGGCTCGATTTACGCGGGGATCGAACGGTTCGCGCGCGAGCGGGAACACCGGATGGAGCGGCAGCGGTCGCTGTTGACCAGTTAGAGAGGCGGGCTGAGAGCCCGCCGCAGGCCTCGGGCCTGCCCCACTACGCGAGGAGGTGCGCTGTGCGGTTTGCGGTTCTTGTGATCGGGGCTTTGTTGGCTTGCGGGTGCCAGTCGGTGCCGGAGCCGAAGTTGGTGAAGACGCCGGCGGACATCAATGCGGAGTCGCTCTCGCGGATGCCGCTGGCCAAGCGCGAGGCGATGGACGCCGAGGGGCAGCGCGTGTTCGACATGGTTTCGGGCACGACGCGCACCGCGCCGTTGCTGGGTCCCGGAGGACTGTCGCTGCACATGCCTGAGGTGGCCGAGGGCATGCACCTGATCAACGACTATCTGCGCTACCACAGCGTGCTGGGGCGCGCGGATACGGAGGTCGCGATCCTGGTGGCCGCGCGCGAGCTGGATCAGGCCTATGAATGGTCCAGCCATTCGGTGACGGCCAAGAACGAAGGCGTGGATGCGAGCGTGATTGATGCGATCAACTTCGGGCGCGCGGTGGATGGACTGCCGGAGAAGCAGCGGACCATCATCGAATTCGGCCGCCAGATTTTCCGTGATCACAGGCTGGATTCGGCGACGTGGGCCAGGGCCGTGGAGTTGTTCACCGAGCAGGGGGCGCTGGAGATGGCGGCGATCATGGGGGATTATTCGATGGCGGCGGTGATGCTGACGGCGACGGATCAGCAGATACCGCCGGACCGGGTCGACACTTTGCAACGGAAGTAGGACCACTTCCTGGCGGTCGCGGCTTCCTGGAGGAAGCCGGCCGAGTCAATCCTTAATTTGTCCGGCGAACGCAACCTGCCGGCTGTGCCGCGACCGTAGGGAGCGTTCCTCGCACTGTCCCCGATGCCACCCGCGACCATGCGTGCGAAAATCGAAGTGGTGTTCCGCTTCGCTTTACTGCTACTTGCGCTGGCGGGCTCGGTTACCGCCGCCAGTTGGACCGAGTACCGCATCGGCCCCCTGCGCATCGTCAGCGATGCCGGCGACAACGCCAGCCGTTCGCGCCTCACGGAAATGGAGCAGATCCGCTGGGTGCTCGGCAACATGCTGGGTGAGGACGACGCCAAGACCATCTGGCCGGTCACGCTGGTCCTGTTCGGCGACCGCAAGGACGCCGAGGCCTACAAGCTGCCGTCAGTGTTCATCGAAGGCGGCTCGGAGAACCTTAGCGCGGCGTATAAGGATGACCCCGTCACGCCCGCCTTCCGCAGCGCCGTCGCGCGCCAGTTGATCGAGGGCAACACCACGGGCCGCATGCCGGCGGACATCGAAGGGGCGCTGGCCGATCTGTTCTCCACCATCCAGGTCGACGCCACGCGCGTGCACCTCGGCGCGCCCATCGCCCCGGACGCCCTGCCGCCGGAGCGCTGGCAGGCCTGGGCGCGGGTCCAGATGCTGGCCACGCAGAAAGAATACTCGGGACGCTTCCGCGTCTACCTCAGCAACCTGCAGCAGGGCGGCGATGAGCAGCTCGCCGCGCGCAACACGTTCGGCTTCGGCGCGGATGAGCTGGCTAAGCGCATGGACGCCTACGTCGCCGCGGGCGTCTTCGAATCGGCCAGCGTGTTCGGCGAGGCGCTGAATCCGCGGCGCGATTTCTACGAACGGCGCCTGGAGGACGAAGAGGTCGCTCCAGTGCTGGCCGCGCTGAAGGCGCAGGGCAAGACGTTTCCGCCCGATAGCGCCCGCGGATTGCTCGCGCAGGGCACGCGCGAATCGCTGGGCAAGGCTGCCGCATTGAATCCGCACTGGGGCGAGCCGCACGCGCTTATCGCGGAGATGGAGCCCGACCCCGCGTTGAAAGTCGACCGGTTGAAACTGGCGGTCGAGGCCGAGCCCCGCAAGCTCGAATACTGGGAGGCGCTGGCCCGCGCGCAGATGGCAGCCGGCCAGTTGGACGACGCCAACAAGACCTGGTTCAACGCCGAGCGCGCCGCCGGATCGCAAGCCGAGCGCGATCAGCTTCGCGCCGCGCGCCAAGCCATGCAGGATGAGCGCGTGGAAGCCGACCTAGCCGCCGCCCGCCGCGCCCGCGATGAACGCGAGGCGGACATCCGCCGCGTGCGGGAGATGTCGGACGCCCGCATCCAGGCGGCGGTGGAAGCCGCCAACCGCGCCAATCGCGAGGTCAGCGGTCCGGCGACGAACCAGGCGCCAGTGACGTTCGAGGAGGGCTTCGGCAATCAGAATCGCGTCACCGGACTGCTGACGCGCGTCGACTGCATCGACGAGATGCGCCGGCTCACCATCCAGCCCGCCACGGGCGATCCGGTGGTGCTGCGCATGCCGGTGCCTCCGGAAGGCGGCGAGCCGCCCGCCTGCGGAATCCAGGACCCGGCGCGGCGCATCGAAGTGACGCACGACGCCAAGCCCGACAAGCGTCTCGGCACCATCGGAGACATTCTCACCTACGAGATCCGTTAGATGCCGCTGCGCTGGCTGGCGGTTGGCGTCTTCATTCTGTCTTCTTCGCTCAACTATCTCGACCGGCAATTGCTGGCGGCGCTCGCGCCCACGTTGCGCGGCGAGTTTGACCTGACCAATGAAGACTACGGACAATTGGTCGCCGTGTTCTCGCTGGTCTACGCCGGAGCGGCGCCGTTCGCCGGATGGCTGCTCGACCGGCTGGGGCTGAACCTCGGTGCGAGCCTGGCGGTGGCCGTGTGGTCGACGGCGGGCGCGGCCACGGGATTCACGCGCAGCTTCGCTGGACTGGTCACGGCGCGTACGGTGCTGGGCGCCGCCGAAGCCGCGGGCATCCCCGCCACGGGCAAGGCGAACGGGCTGTATCTGGAACCGCGCGAGTACGCGTTGGGCGCGGCGTTCAACCAGGTGGGGATCACGCTGGGGTCGGTAGCCGCGCCGCTGCTGGTGACGGCGATTCAGCCTCTCTATGGCTGGCGCGCATCCTTCACTGTGTGCGGCCTGTTGGGGTTCCTGTGGGTCCCGCTGTGGTGGTTCACGGCGAAGAAGGTTCCCGCGCATCCGCAGCCGAAGACGCCGACGGTGACCACCCGCGAACTGCTCGGCGACCGCCGCCTGTGGATGCTCGCGCTGGCGAATGCCTTCGTGATGACGCTCTATGCGCTGTGGAGCAACTGGACCACGCTGTACTTCGTAGAGGCGCGCGGCCTGACGCAGGAGGCAGCCAACGCGCAGTTCGCCTGGATCCCGCCGGTGGCCGCTACCGCGGGCGGATTCTGCGGCGCGGCGCTCAGCTACGTTCTCATCCGGCGAGGCATGGACGTGCTCGGCGCGCGTATGCGGGTGTGCTGGCTGGCAGCGGTGATCCTGCTGGCGACCGCCGCGGTCCCGTGGATGCCGACCCCGGCGCTGGCTGCCGCCGCGATCAGCCTGAGCTTCTTCTGGACGCTGGCCATCAGCACGAATCTCTACGCCCTGCCCATCGACCTGTTCGGCGCGGCGCGCGCGGGTTTTGGGGTGGCGATCCTGACATGCTCGTTCGGGCTGATGCTGGCGTTCGTGTCGCCGTGGATCGGGGCGATGGTGGACCGCGCGGGGTTCACGCCGGTGTGCGTGGCGATGGCCGCGATGCCGCTGGCCGGGGTGTTTCTGCTGCGGTTGGGAGCGCGCCGGGCAGGAGCGCCTGCGTGAGGGCGTGCGGACAGTTGCGGGACCGCTCCCTGTGGTCGCGGCTCAGCTACTGGCGCTGCGAACCGGGGTGGCGTTTTGAGCAGATTCGCGTGACGGATCGCGCCGCTGTGTCCGGTCACCCCCGCCGTACCGCCATCCCGCTAGCTGAGCCGCGACCGCAGGGAGCGGTCCCGCCCCTGTCCGCAATCGCGCCATGACGATCCGCGACGCCACCTCCGCCGACCTTCCGAGGATCGCCGCCATCCAAGCCGCCTCGCCCGGAGCCGCGCAATGGACGCCATCCGACTACCTCGCGCACCGCTGCCGCGTGGCTCTTCTGGACGACCGTATCGCGGGATTCCTGGTCACCCGCGAAACCGCACCCGGCGAATGCGAGATCCTGAACCTCGCTGTCGACCCCACGCTCCGCCGCCGGGGCATCGCCCGCACGCTGCTCGAAGCCGGGCTAGCCGCGACGCCGGGAGCCTGGTTCCTGGAGGTCCGCGAGTCCAATACCGCCGCCCAAGCCCTTTACGGGAGCCTAGGGTTTTCTCCCGCCGGACGGCGGCCAAACTACTACGGCGAGCCTGCCGAAGCGGCTATTGTCTTGGCCCGCCATTCATGATATCGTCATGGTGCGCAGCCGGAGTCGGAAGCCGGTTTGCGCGTGACAGAACTGTGCTGTACACGACCCACCGAGCCGACCTTTCATACCTAACAGACTCGGCGTGGCCCTCACGTATCCATGTTCACGGGTACGTCCCAGATCCTAAAGAACACGAGGTGTCACCGATGGAGCAATACAACGAAGAACTGAAAGCGCGCCTGATGGCGACGGACGATAATTTTCGTTCGCTGGTGGAAAAGCATTCCCAGTTGCATCAAGAGCTGGAAGCGCTCGAAACCAAAGGCCACCTGAGCTCTGAAGAAGAGGCTGAGGAGCATCGCCTGAAGAAGCTGAAGCTGCGATTGAAGGACGAGATTATCGCAGCCCTGTCCCGTCATAAGACGGAGCAGGTAGCCTGACGCTGTCAGGCGCGCTGAAACATTGAGTTGAAGGCCGGACTGCCCGCAAGGGGTCCGGCCTTCGTGTTTTTAGGGGCCCACCGCGAACGTCACGTCAGGGCTCCTGCTGATCTGCTGCTGCGTTACGGCATCGTACTGGGGGAGCGAAAACAGACGGCCGGGCTGCGCCGCCGTGTCCTCCGGGATCTGGACCTGTACCTGGAACAGCCCGCATAGGAACCCGGGCAGCGCGTGCACATCCGCGGTCATCCCGCCCGGCACCGGCGAATCCCAGCTCGTAGCCTTGCCTCCTTCCGGGCACGCCGGATCGGCCACGCCGCCACCGGTGAAGAAGAACGTGATCAGCGACCCGGGCGCCGCGGGATTCGCCGGCGAGTTGAGCGTCTGGTCTTCGTTACGGGCCACCGCCTGACCCGTGCCCGTGCCGTCCATCGAATACAGAACCAGCGTGGCCGGCCGCACGTCGGCGTGCAGCGCGGTGGACGCCACGCCGTCCCGCGTCGCTTGGATCACCGTGCCGCTCTTCCCTTTGAGCGCGTACGGCGCGATCCCTTCCACGTAGCCCGGCCCGGCGGCGTACAGAGCCGCGGGCTCGCCGTCGAACCGGACCTCGATGCCCGCCAGCGCTCGCGGCAGCGGATCGGACGGTGTCCAGCCCAGGTTCGTCGTCTCGCCGGGATCGAACCCGTCCAGATACACGCGCACCAGTTCGCCCGCCGAAATCGGACCGCTCTGTTGAGTGAAGATGCTGCCGACGCCGGTGACGTGCAGCCCGCCGGCCGCCGGCGTGCCGACGTGCGCCAGGTAGGCATCGGTGGGCGGCGGAATGGGCGGAGGAAACGGTCCACCGGAGTTCACGCTGGCGCCCTGCGCCGTGCTTCCCCCAATCCATGAAGTTCCGTCGCGAGCTGTGGCGACGGCTGTCGCACCGCCCCCGGGGACGTAGGAGGAGAGCAGCAAATCGGCCTTCGAGCCGATGCGCGCGATGAAGCCGGAGTAGGTCTGAGGGTCGGGCCCCGCGTGGAAGGAAGAGACCTGTGGGAACGGGTTCGAGTCCGTCTGCCCGGTGATCCATGCGTTGCCGTCGCCGTCCACCGCGAGCCCCACGGGATACTCGTAGCAATCGCCGCCTAGCAGCGTCGACGAGAGTACGCGCGTCCCCGACCGGTCGATGCGCGTCAGGAACACGTCGTCCATGCGGTAGGTGGTGATCGTGCCGATAAATCCGGTGTAGACGCTGGAAGATGGATAGGAGCAGTTGGCGCGCAGCGCGCTCTGGTACGCTCCGGGCGTCACCGGGAAATCAGCGGTGGCCGTGCGGCCGGTCACCACCAGGTTGCCATCCGCATCGAAGGCCACCTGGTCGATGCGCGTTTCTCCTTTACCGTCCATGTTCGCGGGCGCAGTCGGAGCCGAGCCGCCGAGAAACGTCGCGTAGATCACGTTGCCCTGCGGATCGAGCAGCGCCAGCGCCCCGTCCACCGAGTTTGAGCGCCCGGGTTGCAGCGCGTCCGGCGTGCTGGGGAATGTGCTGTTAAAGCCGGCATGGCCACCGACCGCGATGTTGCCCTGCGGGTCGACCGCGAGCCCCTGGCAGATGTCCCCGTCGCGGCCAAGCTGCTTGCGGAACGCCAGGTTCCCGTCCGGCGCGAGCTTGACCACCTCGCAATAGAACCCGCCCAGCACCAGGCCGCCGTCCGGACTTGCGGCGATCGCCAACGGCACGTTCGGCGCGTAGGTGGCGTAAATCACCTTGCCCTGTGGATCGAGCTTGGCGAGGAACTCGGGCGTCCCGTCCGCGACCGCCGTTGGGAACGCCGCCCCCGGCGTCACCGGGAACCCCGTCGCATCGGCCCGGCCCATCACGTAGATGTTGCCCGCGCCGTCCAGCGCAAGCTGCTGGATGGTTTCGTTGCCCGGACCGCCGAAGTAGGTGGCGAACAGAATCTCCTGTCCGCTGGGGTCCAGCCGCGCCAGGAACCCGTCGGTGGTATCCTCCGCGGCGGCCCATAGCCGACCCGCCGTGTGCGGATCGAAGGCGATCCCGCTCGCCCCGCGGCCCAGCCCCAGCGCCGACCACGTCGCGCCGTGGTCCTCCGATCGGCTCCCACCGCTCAGGATCACGTCCGGCGCGAACGGGTCCACCAGGATGTCGCCGGAGCCCGGGTCGAGCATCAGATCCCAGGTCGCGCCGCGGTCGGTGGTGCGATAGAGCGTGTTCTGGGTCGTGCCCACGTAGAACGTGCCTTCGACGAACGGGTCGGCGTCGATGGCGAAGGCTGCGTCGAACGGGGCCGTCAGGTGCTCCCAGGTAGCCCCGTGATCCATGCTGCGGAACACGCCTCCGGCGCCGGCCAGGAAGATGGTCCCTTGGGCGAATGGGTCGAACGCTACGCGCCGCCGCCGTGCGCCGACGTTTCCGAACGCTGACGTTGGCGAGGTGAACTCGTCCCAGGACGCGCCGCCATTCGTGGTGCGATAGAAATGCGCGAACACGAACGTGTAGATCGTGTCCGGATCGAACGGGTCGAAGACCAGGTAGTCTGCTTCGAAGCCGACGTTCCTTCCCGGCATCGCGATTCCGTTGTCAGCGCGCTGCCACGTCTCGCCGCCGTCAACCGTCTTGAAGAACCCCGTAGTCACCGTGGCGTAGATCACGCCCGGCTTCGTAGGATGCGCGGCCAGGGAGCCTGTCGCGCAATTGGTGAGCGGAACTTCGCTGCAATCGAAATCCTCCGGCGGCAGGCTGACCTGCCAGGTGTGGCCGAGGTCGGTGCTGCGGAACACGCCCTGTGAGCCGCCCGCGAACAGCACCGGTGGATCAGAAGCGTCAGCCACGATCGAGGTCGCGCCGCCGGGGATGTTCGCCAGCGGCCGCCACGTGCGGCCGTGATCCTCGCTCAAGGAGATCGACGTGCCGTGATTCGTGCTGCCGTCGGTGACAGGGAAGTCGAACGAGCCCGTAGTGCCGGCAACCAGCAGGTTCCCCGAAGGCTCGACGACGATGGCCGCGATGTTGTCTGAGCCCCTGCCGCCCAGCGTGCGCTCATAGAGCAGCGCGGAATCCTGGGCCGAAGCCGTGATCGAGAATGCAAGTAGAAGGAAGTAACGAAGCATAAGTCAGCGTTGAACGGAGAATATGAGAAACGGACTGTCCTCCAGGTTGAACGTGGCGTCGAGCCGGGTATCCCAAGTTGCGGGGACCGGAAAGCGGACCTCATAGATGCCGCACAGGAATCCGGGCAGCGCGTAGGAGGGCAACTCGCCATACGAACTCCGCACCATCGGTCCTTGGGTGCTCACGGATTCCAGGCCGCCATACGGGCAGCCCAATCCGCCCAGATTGGCTCCCGTGAAATAGAACCGCACGAAGCTCCCCGGCGCCGCCGGATTCGTGGCCGAATTGAGCGACCCATCCTGGTTGCGCGCCTCCGCGCGGCCCGTGCCCGAGCCCTCCGCCGAGAGCAGCCCGACGCTGGACAGCGCCACGGGAACCATCAGCTCTTGCGACACCTGTCCGCCATGGCGCACCTGCACAATCACGCTGGTCTTGCCGACCACCGAGTACGGAGTGACGCACTCGATGTAGCCCGGACCCACGGCATCGATCGCCGCGGGCTCGCCGTCGAACAGCACCTCGACATCCAGCAACTGTCGCGGCAGCGGCTCGGCCGGCGTCCAGGTAAGGCTCACCGATCCCCCGGGATCCAGGCCGTACACTCTCACCAGCGTCCACGCGCCGGGCACGGCCGGTCCCGCACGGCGGCTGAAGAGGTTTCCCACGCTGATCACATCGAGCGGCGCCACGGCGGACTCGCCCACCCGCGCCAGGTAAGCGCCCTGCAAGTTGGTGTCGCTGCCGATCCAGGCATCGCCCTCGGGCCCTGCCGCCACCGCGCGGGTTCGGCCGGGCGCCACCAGCGAGGAGAGCAGCAGTTCCGTCGCATCCGCGCTGATCTTGGCCAGAAAGGACAGCCCGTCGGCCGAAAACGCCTGCTTCATCGGAAAATCGCCGCTGGTTACTCCCGTGACCCATACGTTGCCGTCGCCGTCCACGGCCATGTCCGCCAGCCGGTCCTCGCAGGGTCCGCCCAGCAGCGTCGACGACAGCAGCTTGGTCCCGGTGGGATCGAAGCGCGTCACGAAGATATCGACGATCGAGACCGAGAGCGGGTAAGGCAGTGTGCGAACCTTCGCCGAGCGGACCGCGCCCGCGCACTGCGCGTTCAGGTCACCCTGGAAGGCGCCGGGCGTAGTGGGGAAATGCACGCTTCCCGTGATTCCCACCAGGACAATGTTGCCGTCGCCGTCGAACTGGAGCCGTTCGACGTGGGTGGTCGCCGCCACGAAGTTCGGCGGAAAGTACTCCACAGGATTGCGGTCGCCGTTCAGCAGCGAGGCGTAGATCAGGTCGCCCGCGGGCGACAGCAGCGCGAAGACTCCGTCCGCATCCCCCTTGCGTTCGTGCTGGAACGCGTCCGGCGTGGTGGGCGGCGTGGAATCGCCGGTGGCGTAGCCCCCCACTGCAATGCCTCCGGCGCGGTTCACGTCCAGGCTGTCGCAGAAGTAGCCTTGGCCCACCAGCGCCTCATAGGCGGCCGCCGTCGCTCCATCGGAGGAAAATCTCATGACCCGGCAGCCGTAATCCAGCACCACAGCCGACCCGTCCGGCGACGCCGCCACATCCGCCGGATCGCCGTTCACATACGTGGCGAACAGCAGGCGGCCGTCGGGATCGAACTTCGCCAGGAAAAACGCATTCGCCGCTTCAGGGACAGGGACCGCGACGCCCGGCGTGGAGAGAATCCCCGGTCCCACCGTGCTGCCCAGCACGTAGGCGTTATTCTGCGCATCCAAGGCGACGGCAATCGACGTCTCATCGCCGGGCCCGCCGAAATAGCGCGAGGAGAGAATCTCCCGCCCACTCGGATCCAGGCGCGTGAGGAACACGTCCCAGGAGGGATGCGTGCCGGCCCACACGCGGCCGGGAACCATCGGGTCATACGTCAACTGCTGCGGCCGCACCCCCAACAACGTACGGGTCCACGTGACGCCCTGATCCTCGCTGTGCGTGCCGTTGGGCAGCAGCACCGAGGGGACTCCCGGATTCACGACCGGTGCGTCGTTCGCTTGGCGGACCATCGCCGCCGGTTGCCAAGTGGCCCCGCGATCGGTGCTGCGATAGATGCCGTTGGCCGCCTCGACATAGACAAATCCCGCCGCCAGCGGATCGGCAGCGAGCCCGTCCGCCCGATCGAACGGCGTGTCGAGCTTGCTCCACGTCAGGCCGTTGTCCGTGCTGCGGAACAGTCCCCCGGCGATCTGATACACGGTTCCCGGCGCCGCATCGAACGCCACTCCCGGGATGGACGGAAAAGCCAGCACCGGATTGCCGGGCAACGAGTATGCCTGCCACGTCGCGCCACCGTCGCCGCTCCTGTAAAGGCGAGTGAACGACGACGCGTACAACGTGTCCGGATTCGCCGGGTCCATCACCAGGTAGTCGACGTGGTTCTGCTCCCCGTTCAGGTCGGTGAGATGGACCCAGCTTTGCCCGCCGTCCAGGGTCTTGTAGATGCCCAGCGGCCCTCCAGCGTAGACCACGCCCGGCCTGGTTGGGTGCGCCACCAGGGCCGTGGTGTCGCAGGTGCAGTCGACGTTCGGGAAGCCTGCCGCCCGCTTCCAGGTGGATCCGCCGTCCGTGCTTCGATAGATGCCGCGATCACCCGTGTAGAGCACCGGCGGCGTGGACGCGTCTACGGCGATCGGTAAGGACCCGTTCTGCTGCGGCGGATTGGTCAGCGGAGTCCACGTGCGGCCGTAGTCCTCGCTCACAGAAATCGACGAGCCCGCGTTTCTGGACCCATTCGTCGATGGGAAATCAGTCGCGGCCGTGTGCCCCGCCACGACGACGTTGCCGTAGGGATCCACGGACACGCCGCGGATCGTCTCCGCGTCATCGCCCAGCGTCCGGGAAAATAGCAGCGCGTTCTGCCCGCCCTGCGCCGCTGCGGTCTGCACCAAAAGAAAAACCGCGCTCAGGAGTTTGACCAATCCAGATCCTCCAACGAACGCGGTATTTCAAACTTAGCACAATCAACCCGGCTGCCCGCAACCCCGCGCGCGCTATAATTGTGTTTTCCCCCCGAGGCAGTAAGGACCCACCACTATGGACGAAAAAGAACGCTCCCGCGCCCTGGGCGCCACGCTAGGCCAGATCGAGAAACAGTTCGGCAAAGGCTCCATCATCCGCCTGGGCTCGCACAACGTGCAGGCGATCCCTGCGATCTCCTCGGGGTCGATCTCGGTCGACGTCGCGCTCGGCATCGGCGGCTTCCCGCGCGGGCGCATCACCGAAATCTTTGGCCCTGAATCGTCGGGCAAAACCACCGTCGCGCTGCAAGTGGTGGCCGAGGCTCAGAAGATCGGCGGCATGGCGGCTTATATCGACGTCGAGCACGCGCTCGACCCGGCCTACGCACGCAAGCTGGGGGTGGACATCGACAACCTGCTGGTCTCCCAGCCCGACTACGGCGAACAGGCACTGGAGATCACTAACGCGCTGATTACGTCCGGTTCGATCGACGTGCTGGTGGTCGATTCGGTGGCCGCCCTGGTCCCCAAGGCCGAACTCGACGGCGAGATGGGCGACAGCTTCATGGGCGTGCACGCGCGCCTGATGTCGCAGGCCATGCGCAAGCTTACGGGCATCGTGAGCAAGTCGAATACCTGCCTGATCTTCATCAACCAGATCCGCGAGAAGATCGGCGTCATGTTCGGCAACCCGGAGACCACCACCGGTGGGCGCGCGCTCAAGTTCTACTCGAGCGTCCGCGCCGACATCCGCCGTATCGCCGCCATCAAGGACGGCGACCAGGTGATTGGCAATCGCACCAAGATCAAGGTGGTCAAAAACAAGACCGCGCCGCCGTTCCGCGAAGCCGAATTCGACATCATCTACGGCGAAGGTATCTCGAAGGAAGGCGACCTGATCGACCTGGGCGTCGCGCAGAACCTGGTGGAGAAGAGCGGGGCGTGGTACAGCTACAAGGGCGAGCGCATCGGCCAGGGCCGCGAAAACGCCAAGCAGTTCCTGCGCGAGAACACGGACGTGTTCAAGAGAATCGACGCCGAGTTGCGCAAGGCTCTGGGATTGGTGAAAGCCGAGCCGACCAACGGCGCTCCCGCGGCGCCGGCGCCAGCAGCGCAGCCCGCCGCTGCCTCGCGCGCGCGGGGGTAAACGCTACGTCCGCACCCGCGCCAGGAAATACAGGCCGGCGAGGGAAAACACCGCATCCGGTGACCAGGCGGCCAGCACCGGCGGCAACTGATTCAGGTTGCCGACCTGCACAAACAGTTGATCGATGGACCAGTAGGCGATGAAGATCGCCAGGCTGATGCCCACGCCCGCCATGGCCCCGCGGTTGCCCGCCTGGAAGGCGAAGGGCACACTGACCATCGCCAGAATCAGCGTGAACAGCGGCTCGGAAAATTTCTTGAAGTACTGCACCTGGAGCGGTACGGTCTCAAATCCGCTCTGCCGCAATTCACTGATATATTGCCGCAGCTCCAGGTAATTCATCTGCTGCGCCTGGATATTTTCCTTGACGAAATAGTCCGGCGTTTCCTCCAACTCGGCGAAGGTGCGCGCCTGTCCTGAAAAATCGTCGAAGCGCTCCACCGAGTTGCCCTGCATGTCGCGGCTCCAGCCGTTCTGGAAGACCCACGCACGGATGCTCGGCTCCCAGCGCGCACGCTCGGCGGAGATGTGCCGCTTCAACCGGAAAGTTTGCGGATCGATCTCGAAGACGTTCACGCCCTGCATCACATTATTGACCGTGTCGAGATAGCGGTAATAAAAGATGCGGTCGCCCATGCCGTAAAACCACGTGCGTCCGGGATTCAGGAACGTCTGCGCCGGGCGGCCCTTGATCTCGGCGCGGATCGCGTTCTGGCGGCGGTCGGCGTCCGGCACCAGGTAATGATTGAAGGCGAACAGGGCGCCGGACAGCAGCAGGCTGGTGATGAAGATCGGCACGGTCAGGCGGTACACGCTCACGCCGCAGGCCTTGAACGCGGTCAATTCGTTGTTCTTGGTCAGCACGCCGAACACCACCAGGACGCTGGTCAGCACGCTCACGGGCATGAAGGTGTAGATCAAGCGCGGCGTCAGCAGCGTCAGGTAGGTGAGCACGCGCGTCAACGGGATCTGGTTCTTGATGATGTCGCTCAGCAATTCGAAGAAGGTGAACACCAGCGTCATCAGCACGAAGCTCGCCAGCCACAGCGCGCAGTAGAACAGGAAGCTGGAGGTCAGGTGCGTATCGATCACCTGCGGCAGCAGCGCCAGCCGCGGCATGCGGATTGCCCGCGGCGTCCGCTCCCGGGCCTGCGCGGGAACGCGCCGGAACCATCCCACCACGTGCGCCAGCGGGGCCAGGTAGTCACGCGTGCCCGGCCGCTCCAGCCGCGCGAGCTGCGCCGTGCCAAACACCGCGAAGACGAGATTCGGCAGCCACACGGCCAGTTCCGGCGGCAACGTCCCCTGGCGCGCCATGCTGATGGAGCTGATCAATCCGATGTAGTAGGCGAAGGCCGCCACCACGGTCATCACCACCGCGGGTGACTTCCCGGTGCGCCGCGAGCTTACGCCCAGCGGAATCCCGGCGAGCGCCAGCACCAGGCACGCCGCGGGCAAGGCCAGCCGCTGGCTCAACTCGATGCGCGCTTCCAGGCGCCGCTCCGCATCGGCCTCGGGCGTGCGGTACGCCTCGCGATAGAGCGGCAGCGTCTCCATCTCGGTGGCGGGATGCGACGGGCGCTCTTCGGGCGGGCGCTCGGCTTCGAGCGCCTGGTCGCGCTCAGGTGAGCTGTCGATGGCGTACTTGTTCGCATCACTCGCCTGGTAGGTGCTGCCGTTGCGCAGCGAAAGCTGGATGCGGTTGTGCTCCAGATCCGGCACCACCAGTGCTTCACTCGCCAGCGTCACGGCGGGGATGCCGCCGCCATCGGGCGTCTTCGAGACGTCCGCCAGAAACACCCTGTGCCATTGCGCGGTGTCGCTGCCGGTAGGCAGGCCGACGTCGGTGACATAAAGGACGGTGTTGGGGAAACGTTCCTCGAATTCGCGCGCCGGGATCTCGGCCGTCAGCCGGCTGGCGACGATTTCGTTCTGGACGTGATAGAGCTGCTGGACCGACCACGGCGTCAGCCACAGCGACGCGGCCCCCGCCGCGCACATCCCGCAGAAGGCGAAGGCCAGCACCGCCGGAGCCACGCGCCGGCCCGGCACGCCCGCCGCGCGCATGGCCGTGATCTCGCCGTCGCTCGACTTGCGGCTCAGTGCGATCAGCGTGCCCACCAGCACGCCCAGCGGAATGGCGAACGGCAGCGCCGCGGGAATCACCAGCGCAAACAGCAGCGCCACGGTCTTGCCCGAGCTCTGGTTGTTCACCAGGAACTTGAACAGGTCGCGCGACCGTTCCAGAAACAGAACCGAGGTGAACAGCACGCACCCGAGCACGGCGCTCGCGAAGATCTCGCGAAACAGGGTCCGGCTCAGCAGGCGCATGGAACTCCGGTTACGGCGCGACTTCCGGCGGCGGAGGCACCGTCGGAGGCTTGGGCAACTGCTCGCGCGGCACGTCGAATTCGATTTCGTCGAATAGCAGCGCCGGCGAGATCACCGAGGTCGCCGCCAGGTATCCGCCGCTGCCCAGCAGCGCCAGGGGAGCCGTCGTGTTCACGTAGTCGAATACCGCGGTTTCGCTGGAGGCCGCCAGAATGTCGCGCAGCGTGCGCGTCGAAATGGCCTGGAACCGCAGTCCGCGGACCAACTCTTCGCGGCCGTCCGGATACACGCGGTAGATCAGGATCGGCGGGCTCACCGGGCGCGCGCCGCCGCCCGCTTGCGAATTCGCCTGCGCCAGCGCCTGCAACTCGCCGGTGGTGCCGGCATACGGAAAATCGAGCTTGCGCACCAGCATCCCGTAGGGCTTGCCGCGCTGGGTGATGGTCTGGATCAACTGCGCCTTCAGATCCGCCAGCGGCATGCTCTCGGTGGCGGTGACGAACAGGTTCCCGATCGCCGCGGCATGATCCCCGAAGGACCCCTGCAAACGCGCATGCCCGTTCGAGGTGGGAAAGTTCTTGATCGGCGTGCGCGTCGTCAGCACGTTCTTGAGGATGCCCCCATCGGTCACCTTCACCGGCTGCGGCGGCACACCTTCCAGGTCGAACTGGTAGTGGCCGGCCAGCGGCTTGCCTTCCCAGGTATCCTTGGTGGGATCGTCCACCACGTCCAGGAAATCCGGCAGAATGCGCGAGCCGATGCGCGTCTCAAACTCGCTCGGCACGATGTTGACGCCGCGGCCCGGATCGGTCAGCGGACGCCGCGTCACGCGCAGATTGTCGCCCAGCAGTTGGGCCAGCAACTGCGCCGCCGCGCGTGGCTCAAACAGCGTGGGGCCCGAAAATGCCTCGCCCGCAGGAGCGCTGGCCAGCGCGCGCACGTTCTCGCCAACTTCGACGAACGCCTTGCGCAGCTCCGCGTCGGCCGGGAACTGCTCCGGCTTCAGCGTCTGGATGGACGCCGCATCGTGCACCACCATGCCGTCCCCGGCCTGCCCTTCGGCCTTGCCCCAGACCCACACCATGCCGTCCTGATAGCGCAAGGCCGTGCCCTCGGTGTTCATCTCGTAAGTGATGCCGTCGATGAATTGCATCTCCACGGCCGACGACAGCGCCTCGGGATAGTCGCGGAACACGGACGACAGCCGGTTGGCGCGCGCCACCCACTCCGCGTCGTTCACCTTGTGCTTTGAAACAGGAGGCAGGCTCACCACCGGCTCCACGCGGGAGAAGTCCGGCAGCGGATCCACCGGCGCGGCCGAGTTGTTGGCGGTGGCGCGCTTGCGCGAAATCGATTCCAGCGCGGTCTTGAACACGCGATCCGTGGACAGCCACAGCGCCTGGCGCATGTTCTCGTAGTCGTCCTCCAGCGGCCAGGCCGCGTCATAGCGCGTGCCCGTGTAGGCGCCGCTATAAATATGATTGGTGTTGTCGGAATCGTAGCTGCCGACCCGCACCTCCACCTGCGGCGCGCGCAATTGACTGCGCTCCGTGCTCACCGTCGCGCCCAGCGTCGAGGAGATCTGCAGGTTGTCGGAATCCGTCAGGCTGTAGCTGATGAAATACGGCGCGTCAGAGCCGCCCACGACGCCCAATTGATTGGAACGCGCCAGCTCATCGTGCATGGCCCGCAGGATCGGCTCGCTCTTCAGGATGTCTTCCGGGATCTGCGGCAAGTGGAAGGTCTGCGAAACCAGCAGCGCGGCGCTCGCCGCCACGCCCGCCAGCAAGGCTATGCCCCGCACCGTTCCCGGGCTCCTCACAGGCCCGGCTCCCCGGTGGGACGCGACAGATACGGCGGCCGGTCTTGCGACCGTTCTTTGCGTTGCACCTCAATCTCAGAGACCAGCAGCGCCGGCGAAATCGCCGAAACCGGCACGTTGCCCGATTCGGCGCCGCAGATTCCGTTGAACACCTCGTAGTGGTCCGAGGTGGCCACGATCTTGGCGAAGCTGGCCAGCGGCGTCCCTACGATGTCCACGCCGCGCACCATCTCGTCCGGACGCCCGTCCGGATACACGCGGTAGACCACCAGCGGGATCACCGTGAAGGCCTGCAGACCCTGCCGCCGCGTGGTGGTGTAGCCGCCGGTCACCTCTTCGAAGAACAGCCCGTAGGGCTTGTCCTGCTTCTTGACCTCATCGATCAGCATCTCGCGAAGCTTGGCGTCGCTCACCTCGTGCGACGACTTCACGATCAGATTCGACTGCCGCGAAACAATCTCGTTGCCCGGCGATTTCCGCCCGTGGCCGTTCGAGTTCGGAAAGCCGTCGATCGGCGAGCGCGACATCAGGAACGTGCGCAGAATGCCGTTTTCCACCACCGTCACCTTGCGCGCCCGCACGCCCTCGTCGTCGTACTGATAGTAGCCGTTCAGCGTGATATCGCCGAACATCTTTTCGGTGGGATCCGAGTACACGCTGAGGAACTCCGGCAGGATCGCCGTGTTCACCGCCTTGGTGAAGGTCTGGCCTTCGGATTCGTCCTTCTGGCGGTGGCCCTCGATGCGGTGGCCGAAAATCTCGTGGAACAGCACGCCCGCAGCCTTGCCCGAAAGAATCGCCGGGCCAACGTAGGGTTCCGCCAGCGGAGCGTTCAGCAGCCCGGTCAGGTCCTTGCCGGCCTTCTCCACAGCCTTCAGGATCTCGGCGTCGCTGGGCATCTTGGCCGGATCGTCGGTCTCGAAGCTTTCAAACGTTTGCAGGTCCATGCCGTCGGAGGCCTTGCCGCGCGCGTAGATGATAAGGCGCGTGAACGGCCGCCCGTGCTGAACGCGCGTGCCCTCGGTGGTCACCAGAATGCGGTTGTCGGTGCGGACCTCCATCTGTACGCTGGAGTTCAGCGCGCCCGGGTACTTTTTGAACTCGACCGACAGCTTGCGCAGCCGCTCGGACCACTTGTCTGCGTCAAACTTGATTTGCGGCGGCTCGGCGGCATACACCTGAGCCTGTTCCTTCGAAAAATCGTCGGAGGAATCGCCCGCCTGGTTGTGCAGCTTTTCGTCGGCCGCGATGCGGATATAGCGCTGGCTGACGGTGCGGTACACGCGGTCGGTGGCCAGCCACACGGTGCGGCGGATGGCGGCCGGATTGTCCTCCAGCGCAATCGGCGTCGCCACGGTGAAGCGCGGCCGATTGCCGTTTTCCAGATGGTAGTTGTCGAACTCGCGCGACCCCACGCGGATGGTCACGTCCAGGTAGCGGTTGTGGCTGTGGGTCTTCTGGTCGAGCGATCCATCGCCGGCAATGATGATGTCGGCGTCGTTCTCGGTGACCTCGTAGCCCATGAAGTAGGGCGCTGGATCGCCGTGTTCCTGCAAGTAACTGAAGTTACGGCCGAGTTCATCAGCCAATACTTTCATCAGTGAACTCTGCGCAGACGCGCAGCCGGAAAAGAGCGCAAGAGCAACTAGTAATGTCCGCACGTCACTCAGCATACCAGGGATCGGCCAGGGGTGCCGCCCAGGGAAGTTCTTGTGGTTCAAGGCCTCGGTGCGGAGCCGGGCCGGAGGTTCGAGGACCGCTGCCTGCGGTCGCGGCTCGGCCTGCAGTGCTGTCCGTAAGCCTCACGATTCCCGAGCACCGGGCCTACGGCTGAGCCCCGACCAAAGGGAGCGGTCCTGCCTCAGTCCGCGCTACCCGGGTGCGCGTCCGAACTCAGGCCGGCAGCGACACCAGACCGCGCTCGCGCAGCCCGCTCAAGGCCAGCCCGTAACGTCCGCGCACGCCGGTCTTCTCGAAGATGTGCTTGAGGTGGATTTTCACCGTGCCGGGCCGGATGCCCAGCTCCTGGGCGATCTCTTTGTTCTTAAAGCCCTGCTCCACCAGCTCCAGCACCTGCTGCTCGCGCGCGGTCAGTTCGCTGCGCGGGTACCGGTCCGAACGCGAGGAATCGCGGAACACGCAGTCCTCCATCCAACTGCGCCCCAGCGCCACGGTGCGCAGGCAGGAGATCACCGCCGGCACCTCCGCGGTCTTGCGCATGATGCCGCGCGCCCCGGCTTGCAGGAAACGCAGCGCCTCGGCCTCGGTGATGGAAACGCCCCACACCACCACGCCCACGGGATGCTCCTCGGAGCCCAGTTGGGCCCCCGCCAGCCAATCGAGGATCGCCTGGATCCCGAAGGCCTTGTCCAGCACCAGCACGTCCGGTAGCGCCGACCGCATCAGCTCCGCCGCCTGCGCCAGCGATTCGCACGCCTTGCCGAATTGCAGGTCCGGCACGCCGGCCAGCAGCGTCCGCACCCCTTCGGCCGTGACCGGCTGCGTATCGCAAATGTAAACCGTCTTGTGGGCCGTGGTGGCCGCGCCGTTCTGCACCCGGTCGGCTGGGGTGTTTCCTTGCCCATCCGGGTTCCCTGACGGGGCGCCGGTGGTCGATCCAAGATTTTGTGTCATATGTTCTCGTCGTGTGGAGGCTGTCGGCCCGCCCCGGCCCTCCGTCGGCCGTCACGAGCCTGGTCAGAGTCCCGCCCGGCAGACTTCCGCCAAGCGAAATCGCCCCTACCGGGAATAACCCGTCTGCCTGCACTTATCGGTATGGACTACCACTCTCTTAGCGTTAGTGGAAGCAAGGTCTGGAGGCTCTCATGTTATGATCACTTCTAGTCGAAGTACTTCTTTGGAACCTATTCCATACTGGTCCAGGCCACACCATGCAACCTGATTCTGCTCCCCCTGCGTCCCAGCGGGCGATTATCATCAGCCCGGACGTAGGCATGGTGGATGAGCTTGAACCGCTCCTTCGGCAAAAGCTCCCCGGCATCCAGATCAGCCCCCTCAACTTCTACCCCTCGCCCCGCGAAGTGAGCAAGGACCTTGCCGGCGGGGCCGCCCAACTGGTCTTCCTCGACGTCGCCTCCGAACCCGACCAGGCCCTGCAACTGCTCACCGAGATGACCCGCATGGGCAACGTTCCGGTGCTGGCCCTACTGCCCGGCGACGATGCCGACTTCATGCTCCGTTGCCTGCGCGCCGGCGCCTCCGATTTCCTGCTGCGCCCTCTGACCGGCGAACAGCTCGAAGCCGTCCTCGCCAAGCTCTCCCGCCTCCAGCCCGCGGCCGAAACCTCCGGGTCCCAGGGACCCAGCAAGGTCATCGTGGTCATGCCCGCCAAGGGAGCCTGCGGCGCCACCACCATCGCCTGCAACCTGGCCTTTTACTGGAAGCGCATGGGCGCCAAGCGCATCCTGCTGGCCGATCTGGACCCGCTGACCGGCACGCTCAGCTTCCTGCTCAAGATCAAGTCGGTCTACAGTTTCCTCGACGTGCTGCAGCGCGCCAACGAACTTGACACCGACCTGTGGCGCGCCATGGTCACCACGGTCAACGGCGTCGACGTACTGCTGGCGCCGGAGCTGGTCACCGACACCCCGCCCGAACTGCTGGACCCCACGCCGATCCTCAACTACGCCCGCCACGCCTACGACGTAGTGGTGATCGACGCCGGCAGCGTGTACGGGGATTGGAACCTGAACCAGGCCCGCGCGGCCAATGAGCTGCTGCTGGTGACCACCAACGAGCTGCCCGCCCTGCAGGCCGCCCAGCGGGCTCTTTCCTACCTGGACACCAACCGCATCGGACGCTGGAAGATCCGCCTGGTGGTCAACCGTTACCATCGCGACGTGGGCCTGAGCCGCGAGGTGATCGGCACGGCGCTCCACAACGAAGTCTTCGAGAGCGTCCCCAGCGACTACGAATCGGTGCAGAAGGCGCTGATGGAGGGTAAGCCCGTGCCGTCCAACACCACCTTCGGCAAGAGCCTTACGCAGCTCGCCCAGCGGCTGGGCGGACCCATCGACCCGGAAGTCGCCAGCAAGAAGAGCAGCGGCGGTTTGGGCAGCCTCTTCGGGTTGTTTTCGAAGACGTCGAAGTAACCCGCCTTACTTCTCCCGCCGCGGCCGCACGTTAAACTCCAGCTTCCACCGCCGCCCGTCCCGTCCCACAAACCACAACTCCAGCACGCCCGTCTCGGTGACCTTACTTTCCAACGTCACGGGCACCCGCTCCTTCGTTTCGCCGGTCAGCGTGACCTCCACCGGCGACATCTCCTCCATCTCCGGACCGATCTCATCGATCATGTCCCCGGCGGCATCCTTCTTCCGTTCCACCGACTGAAGGAAGCGGAATGAAGCCCGCTGCCCCACCGTCAGCGAGAACTCGCGTTCGCGCAGCACGTGCCCCGTCCCTTCCTCCATGCCGAACGGGACCACGGTCAGCGCCCGCACGGGCGGCTTCATGCCCGGCACCGCGGGCATCGCCGTTTCGATGCCGATGTAGTAGCTGCGCGGCACGCCGCCGCGCACGCGCACGCCGCGCCCCTGCCGGGCCAAGCCATAGTAAGCCGCCCCGCGCGCCACCGCATGCATCAGGTCGTCGGCCGCCAGCGCCTCCACCGGCTTCTGCAGCCAACTGTTGAGGACCTCCAGCAGACGGTCCCGCACCAGCGCCGATTGGAGCACACCGCCATTGAACAGCACATGCGTCGGCGTGGCCTCCTGCCGCTTCAGGAAATGCGCCAGGTGCCGGGTGATCGCCGCATCGGGCGCGAACGGCAGCCCGAATTCGGCCAGCGCCGCCCGCTCGCCCTCCGGCTCGGCGTCGGCCGCCACCTGGGGCAGGAACCCCTCGAGCAGGATCTGCTCCAGATCCGCGCGCTTCAGCTTGGTCTTGATCGTCCCCCCGACCACGCCCGATCCTCGTCCCAGGATCGTGATCGGGTGCTCGGCCTTATCGTCCGCCAGCAGCGCTTCCTTGGCCGCGCGGCACTGCTGCCACAACGCGTGAAATCGCATGGCGTCGAGCTTCGGCAAGCCCTGCGCGGTGTGATGCGCCAGCGCCGCGTCCACGTTATCGCCGCCCAGCAGGATGTGGTCGCCCACCGCGATCCGCTCCAGCACGAGTTCGCCCGCCTGGTCCTTCACCGCGATCAGCGAAAAGTCGGTGGTGCCGCCGCCGATGTCGATCACCAGGATCAGGTCGCCCGGGCCCACCCGCTCGCGCCAGTCCGGATGGCGGTCGATCCAGTTGTAGAAGGCCGCCTGCGGCTCTTCGAGCAGGATCACTTCCGGGTAGCCGGCCTGCGCGGCGGCCTGCAAGGTCAGCTCGCGCGCGACCTCGTCGAAGGACGCCGGCACGGTCACCAGCACCTGCTGCGCGGCGAAGGGAGCTTCCCGATGCTGCGCGTCCCAGGCCGTGCGCAGGTGTTCCAGGTAGCGCCGCGAAGCCTCAACGGGCGAAACGCGCGCGACGCCCTCGGGCGCGTTCGGCGGCAGGATGGCCCCGTTGCGGTCCGCCCCGGCGTGCGACAGCCAGCTTTTGGCCGAGGTCACCAGCCGTCCGGCATTCTCCAGCCCTTTGCGCTGCGCGAGCACGCCGACGATCGGCCCCGCCGGATCCAGAAACAGGAAGGAAGGCAGCAGCGGCTCGGCGCGCTCCTCGCCCTCGTGCACGAGTTGCGGGATAGCGAACAGCTCCACCTGCTCGCCGGCGCTATAGGCGAGCGCGCAGTTGGTGGTCCCCAGGTCGATACCGATGATCACAGTACTATTGTGGCGCGAGCACTTGTGCTCGCCGCGCCGGGACTCATCCCGGCGCTTGTCCCCGCCCGGCCGCCCCTCTCCCGCCAGCAGCGCGACCACCCGTTCGCGCAGCGTCTCGGTCAGCGCCGCCCGGTCCCGCGTCTTGAGCCCCTCGGTCGAAATCGGCTCGCCGATCCGCAGCTTCACCCGCGCCGGATGGAACACCAGCGAGTGCATCGGCAGCACCTCGCGAATCCCGATGAGCGCCATGGGCACGATGGGGACCTGCGCGCGGATCGCCAGATACGCCGCCCCATCCTTGAAGCCGCGCAGCACGCCCTTCTCCGACCGGCCGCCTTCGGGAAATACCAGCGTGCTGCGGCCATGACGAATCAGTTCCGCCGCCTGAGCCATGATCTTGAGCGCAGCGCGCGGCTCGTCCAGTTCCACCGAAATATGACCGGCCGTCTTCAGATGGGTCCCCAGAAACGGGATCCCGAATAACCCGCTCTTGGCCATGAACAGAAACTCCACCGGGATGTGCGGCAGGATGGTGGGAATATCCATGTAGCTGAGGTGATTCGAAGCGAACACGTAGCTGCCGTGCGGGTGGACGTGCTCCAGGCCCTCCACCTCCACCTTCACGCCCACGACCCACAGCAGTGACCGCGCCCAGGCCCGCGCCACGTTCAACTGCCGGTTCGGATTCTTCGAGAACCGCGAGATGACGTAACTCACCATGCCGTGCCCCGCGGTGGACACGACGATCGCCGGGCAGACCCACAGAAAACTCCAGATGCGGGCGATCACCAACGGCCTCCGGTGGTGTGCAGGAACAGCGCGCGAGCTTGGCCCACCAGGTACAGTGATCCGGTGATCACCACCACGTCGTCCGCCGACAGATGCGCCAGCGTGTATTTCACGGCGGCGTCGACATCCGGCTCGGCGTGGCCGCGCCCGGCCAGCGCCAGCAACGCCCCGGCGCTCATCGACCGCGGAGAATGCGGCGTGGTGAAGATCAGCTCGCTCGCTGCCGGAAACAGGACAGTGGCCGTCTCGGCCACCTTCTTGTCAGCCATCGCACCGTAAATCATCCAGATCTTGCGGCCATGGTAGAAGCGCTCCAGGTACCGCACCAGCGCCCGCGCCCCGGCCGGGTTGTGCGCACCGTCGAGGATCGTGTCCGGGTTCGGCGCGACGTGTTCCAGCCGCCCCGGCCAGCGCGCCTCTTCGATTCCCTGCGGCGAGACGCCGAGCGCATGAAGCGTCAGCGCGGCCGCCACCGCGTTGTCCACCTGATGTTCCCCCGCCAGCGGACAGCGCAGCGCGACCTCGCGCCCGCCCAGTTCCATCGTGAAGTGCGCCCCGCGCGAATCGAGCGCCACCTCCCGCGCCGGAACCTCCGCGGCATGGGTCACCGGCACGCGCAGTTCCGCGGCGCGCGCTTCGAGGACCGCCAGCGCCTCCGGTCTCTGCCGCGCGAAGATCGCCGGAACGCCGGGTTTCAGAATGCCGGCTTTCTCCCCGGCAATCGCCTCGATCGTGTTTCCCAGGTAGATCTCGTGGTCGAAGTCGATCGCCGTGATCACCGTCAGCGCGGGCTCCACCGCATTGGTCGCATCCAGACGGCCGCCCAAGCCCGTTTCGAGCACCGCCGTTTCCACCTGCAGCTCGCGGAACAGCCATAGCGCCATCGCGGTGACCGTTTCGAAGTAGGTCGGGTGGCAATCGGGATCGAGTTTCAACGCAGCCTCATGCACCACGTCGAACGCGCGCGCGAACTGGTCCTGCGAAACCTCGAACCCGTCCACTTGAATGCGCTCGGTCGGCTCGGCAAGATGCGGCGACGTGAACATCCCGGTCCGCACGCCGGCCGCGCGCAGCCCCGCGTCGATCATGGCGCAGACGGACCCTTTCCCGTTGGTTCCGGCCACGTGCACGATGCGATAGGCGCGCTCGGGATGATCCAGCGCGGCCAGGACGGCGTGGATGCGATCGAGGCCCAGCTTCATCGTCGCGACCTCGTTGCCCAGCGAGTAGAGGAACTGGACGGCGCCGGTGTAGGTCATGGGCGCTGTCTCCTGGTCGGGACCGCTCCCTGTGGTCGCGGCACTGCTAGAGGCGCTCTGCCCGCATCTCCCGTCCGTACGCTTCCCACTCTGCCCTCTAACCCTGATCCGTGCACCATCCCGCTAGCTGTGCCGCGACCACAGGGAGCGGTCCCGACCGGTCCTCCACACCCCACCCGCGCCCTCATGCCGCCGCGGCCGCCGCAGCCCGCGCCCTCCGGTAATACACCAGCCAGGCCGACCCGATCATCAACGCCGCCCCCGCCGCCAACTTTCCCTCAAACACCCAAACATTCGAAACCTCGCCCGTCGGCACGGCACTCGACACCACCGTTACCGCAGTCATCGCCAACCCCGAAGCCGCCGCCAACCTTCGCCCGCACTTCCACGCACTCGCGAACAAATAAAAGTAAGGCAGAAACCCCACCAGCACCATCAGCGACAACAGCGTCTGATACGCCGCGCTGAGCGTATCTCCGAACTGGATCGCGATGAGCAGTCCGCTCGCCACCAGCCCGAACACCAAAATCGAAATATGCGGCGTGTGCCAGCGCGGATGCACCCGCGCGAACGCCTCCGGCAGCAGATGGTCGACGCCCGCCGCGTACGGCAGTCGCGACACGGCCGACCCCCAGCCTCCCCAGCCGCCCACCGAATTCACCACCACGATCACCGCCAGCAGCGGCGTCACCCACGGCAACCCCAGGATACTGGCCGCCACATTGCCGCCGTCGGCCAACCCGTGCAACTCGCTGACCGATTCCGGCCGCAGCAGCACCAGCAGGGAAATGGTGGTCGCCACATAGAATAAGGTGACGAAGAGCGTCCCCGCCCAGGTCGCGGGCACCACGTTGCGCTCCGGGTTGCGGATCTCCGCCCCCATCATCCCTAAAACCTCCATGCCGCTCAGCCCGAACGCGATCGCCCCGAACAGCCCGAACGTGTCCCAATTCCACACGGGCATCCAGTGCATCGCGGTCACGCTTCCCTGCCGGAACCACACCACCGCCGCCATCCCTACCAGCAACAGTCCCAGCGCCCAGGACGTGATGCCGCCCAGATTCTCGGTCCACTTGCCGATCCGCATCCCGACCAAATTGGTTCCCAGCGCCACCCAGATCGAGGCCAGCGTCGTCAGCACCACATAGGCGCGGTCGTCTGCCAGGTACTCATACCCCGGACCCAGCGTGTACGCGCTCATGCTCATGGCGAACATTGCCGACCCCGGCACCGTCAGCGCGATCGAGAACCAATAAATCCAAACCGAGAGGAACCCATGAAACGGCCCGAAATCCCGCCGCGCCCACAGGTACAGCCCGCCGGCGCCCGGGTACTTGGTCATCAGCGCGGCCGTCGCCACCCCCAGCGGCGCGGCAAAGAACACCGCCGCTCCGATCCACAGCAGCACCGACCCCGGACCGGCGTTCGCGGCCACCGAAATCCAGCGCGGTCCGACGATGCACGCGATGGCGAACAGGGTGAGGTCCCGCAGTCCTAGCTCGCGGGTGAGTTGCGGTTCTGACATCAGGGGCAGTCTGATATTATGGCATCCGCGAGCGGTCCCAGACACTCACGTGGCCCCCCTGCGCGCTTAGCCCGCAATTCTCACCAGGTTCGGGCGCAGGACGTGGCGCAAGCCAGTGGCTTGCCGCGCCCAGACAATAGGTATGACTCGTCCCGGCGCTTGTGGCCGGTCACGCTGTCCTGCCGGGAGCGGCGGCCCGATTGCCGATTGCGTATCCCTGCCTCACGTTTCGCGCCGACGCGTTGTAGAGCTTGTGAGAAATGCAGGTTAGGCGTCCAGGTCGAAAGCGTCAGCCAGCGGGATTTCGATCGACGGATTCTCCGTGCGCAGAACCTCAGTAGCCGACCCCCGCGGGTCCTGCTGAGAAAACGTCAGCGCGGCCTTCTCCTGCGGGTCCACCAGCCAGACGTACTCGACGCCGATCGACAGATATTCCTGGATCTTGCGCAGCATGCGCACCATGCGATCCTCGGCGGAGAGGATTTCGACCACCAGAAAGGGCGCAATCGTGGGGATGCGCGTGCCGATGTCGTCGCCGCGCCAGACAGCGATGTCGGCGACGCGGTAACGGCGCTCGTGAATCTGAATGCGGATCTCGGGAACAACGCGGATGCCCAGACGGGAGCGCATGTTCTTGAGAATGTGCACAAGCGTGCCCTGTATGTCACCGTGCGGAAGTTCGCAAATATTGCGCTCTACGATCTCGCCGTCGAGGTACTCGCAATCCGGCCCGTCGAACGCTGTCGCCAGATATTCCTCCACGTCCATAAGAGCCTTGGTGTTCATCATGCTGCTAGAAGCATGATGGCGCCGCGCATGACAATAGAAAGGTGGATCTCCTGCGCATCGACAAGTGGCTCTGGGCCGCGCGCTTCTTCAAAACCCGCTCGCTCGCCTCTCGCGCCTGCGACCTCGGTCGCATCTCCGCCAACGGCCAACCCGTCAAACCCGCCCGCGAGGTCCGCCCCGGCGACCTCGTCCAGGTCAAGAACGACGCCGGCGAGTTCCACATCGAAATCCTCGCCCTCAGCGACATCCGCGGACCCGCGCCCGCCGCCGCCCTGCTCTACCGCGAAACCGAAGCGAGCAAAGAAGCCCGCGCCAAGCTGGCCGCCGAGCGCAAAGCGATGCCGCGCATCGCACCCATTCAAGCCGGGCGCCCCTCCAAGCGCGACCGCCGCCTCGTCGACCGCCTCCGCGGCCGGGAATAACTGGCGAAACACTTGCCCCCGGCACTGCATCTGAACTACGGTCAAAGTGGGCATGTTCGAGCTGTTCATCGCCAAGCGCTACCTGCGAGCCAAGCGCAAGCAGGTCATGATTTCGGTGATCACCGTCATCTCGGTGATCGGCGTAGCCGCCGGCGTCATGGCCCTGGTGATCGCCCTGGCCGTGAACAACGGCATGCGCAGCACCCTCGAACGCAATTTCCTCGGACTCACCGCCCACGTCAGCATCCAGCAGCGCGAAGGCCGCGAAGGCATCGCCAACTGGCAGGGGATCGCCGCCAAGCTGCGCACCCTGCCGCACGTCAAAAGCGCGGTCCCGGCGCTCTACGACGCCGGAGCCCTCAGTGGACCCCGCAACTCCGCCGGCGTCACCATCAAAGGCATCTCCGTCGAACCGGACACGCCGATCCCCTTCACCCTCGAACATCTCAAGAAAGGTTCCTTTCAGGGACTGCGCGACCGCGGCCAGCCGCCCCCGGTGATCCTGGGCACGCGCCTGGCCGACATGGTCGGCGGCTTCGTCGGCCAGCAGGTCCGCCTGACCAGCCCCTACGGTAAACTCACACCGCTCGGGGCCCGGCCGACCTTCGAGGACCTCCGGGTCGTCGGCATCTTCGAATCCGGCGTCTACGAAATTGACAGCCTCTTCGCCTTCATGACCCTCGAGGATGTGCAGCGCATGTTCGACTGGGGCGACATCGTCAACGCCATCGAACTCAACCTCGACGATATCTACGCCGCCCCCGAAGTCGCCAAAGAAGCCGAAGCCGTCATCGGTCCGGACCTCCACGCCGTGACCTGGGAAGAATCCAACAGCACCATCCGCGAAGCCTTCCACATGGAGCGCATCGTCACCGGCATCACCATCGGCCTGATCCTGGTGGTCGCCGCCATGAACATCCTCATCACGCTGGTGATGATGGTCATGGAAAAGCACCGCGACATCGCCGTGCTGATGTCGATGGGCGCGCGCGCCGCCCAGATCCGCCGCATCTTTCTGCTGAAGGGCCTCATCATCGGCGGACTCGGCACCGGCATCGGCCTGATTCTCGGCTACACGATCAGCTACTTCGCCAACCGCTACCAGTGGATCCCACTCAGCGCCGAGGTCTACTCGTTCAGCTACGTCCCCTTCGAGCCGCAATGGCTCGACGGCATCTGGATCGCCGCCGTGGCGCTCGCCGTAAGCGTCATCGCGACCCTCTACCCCGCGCGCAGCGCCACGCGCATCGAACCCGTGGAATCGATGCGCTACGAGTAGCGCAAGCCCGGCGCTTGTGCTCCGAATGGGAGGTTCGTCCCACGGTCGCGGCCAGTGGCATTGTGCGCAAGTACCGTCATCCCGGGCAGAGCGCCTCTAGGAGCGTTTGCAGCGTTATCGTAGACCGCTCCCTGTGGTCGCGGCTCAGCTACTGGCGCTGTGCCCAGCGCACGTCCTTTGTGCAGCGCGCCGCTAGCTGTGCCGCGACCACAGGGAGCGGTCTACGCTGGCTGAGAAAACGCTCTAGCTGAGCCGCGAACGCAGTGAGCGGTCTCCCCTTGGTATTCCGCGCTGAAACACTCGTCCCTCGAAAGCGCTACTTCGCCTTCTTCCGCCGGATCAATCTCTTCCTATACAGCCGCGCCACCGTCGGCGGAGCGAACGCCGCCTCAATCACGTCGTTCTGCTCCTGATGATGCCGCCGCAGCGACCCCGGCGCCGGACTCGCGCTCTCCGGCCGCCCTGCGTACCCGATCAGGTGCTTAGCATCCAGTAGCGGCGTGATCCGCCCCCGAATAAAGGGCCACGCGCCCATATTGCGCGGCTCCTCCTGCACCCACTGCACCTGGTGCGCATTGTTGTACAGCTTCAGGATCTCCGCAAACTCCGGCTTGGGGAACGGATACAACTGCGGCAGCCGCACGATGGCCGTATCGGTCACCCCGCGCGCCTCGCGCGCCGCCAGCAATTCATAGTAGACCTTGCCCATGCACAGCAGAATGCGCCGCACCTGCGCCGGATCCGCCACCGTATCGTCGGCCACCACCGGATGGAACGCCCCGCCCGTCAACTCATCCAAAGTCGAAACGCACTTGGGATGCCGCAGCAGGCTCTTGGCGGTCAGCACCACCAGCGGCTTACGCAACCCGCGCCTATCCGGACCGCCGCGCATCTGGCGCCGCAGCAGATGGAAATACTGCGCCGGCGTGGTCGGGCACGTCACCTGAATGTTCTGCTCCGCGCACAGTTGCAGGAACCGCTCCAGCCGCGCGCTGGAATGCTCCGGACCACCGCCCTCCTGCCCATGCGGCAGCAACATCACCAGCCCGCTCGGCTGCCCCCACTTGGCTTCCGCCGAGGAAAGGAACTGGTCGATGATCACCTGCGCGCCGTTCACAAAGTCGCCGTACTGCGCCTCCCACAGCACCAGCGCCAGCGGATCGGCCACGCTATAGCCGAACTCAAACCCGACAATCCCAAACTCACTCAGCGGGCTGTTGTAAACCTCAAACCGAGCCTGCCCCGCTTCCATGTGTTGCAGCGGGATGTACTCGCGAGCCGTGTCGTAATCGTGATACTCCACATGCCGCTGGCTGAAGGTGCCGCGACCCGCATCCTGCCCGCTCAGCCGCACCCGCGTTCCTTCGAGCAACAGCGTGGCGAACGCCAGTGACTCGGCCATCGCCCAATCCAAAGGAGCTCCCTCGGCCGCCTGCCGCCGCCGCTCAACGACACGCACCAGTTTCGGATGCAGATGGAAATCGGCCGGGAATCGCGTCACCCCGGTGAGCGCCCGGTCGAGCATCGCCCGGTCCACCGCCGTCGGCGGCACGTCGGTCAGCATGTCGTCGTGCACGATCGGGTTCATCTCGTGCAGCTCGAACTCTTCCTTGGTCTTCTGCGTCTGGTCGTAGATCTCGTAGAGGTGCTGCTTCTGCGCCTCCTGCCAGCCCGCCACCTCTTCGGCCGGAACCACGCCGTCCTCGGCCAGCCGAGCCGCATACAGCTTGGCCACCGGCGTGTGCCCCGCGATCTTCCGCGCCATGATCGGCTGCGTGAAGCTCGCGTCGTCGCCTTCGTTGTGCCCGTACTTGCGGTAGCAGACCATGTCCACCACCACGTCGCGATGGAAGCGCTGGCGGTAATCGAACGCCACCTGGATCGCCCAGCAGCAAGCCTCCGGATCGTCGCCGTTCACGTGCATCACCGGAGACTGAATCCCCAGCGCGATATCCGTGCAATAGGTGGACGACCGCCCTTCATGCGGATCGGTCGTGAAGCCCACCTGATTATTGATGACCACGTGCACCGTGCCGCCCGTGTTATAGCCTTCGATCTCGCTGAAGTTCAGCGTCTCAGCCACCACGCCCTGTCCGGTCATCGCCGCGTCGCCATGGATCAGCACCGGAATCACGCGCTCGCGCTTGGCGTCGCCCAGCAGATCCTGTTTCGGGCGCACGATCCCTTCCACCACCGGATTCACCGCTTCCAGATGACTGGGATTCGCCGCCACCGAGACCGTAATCTGCCGCCCGCCTTCAAGCTGCCGCACGCTGGTCTCGCCCAGGTGATACTTCACATCGCCCGTGCCGTCCTCAAGCGTCGGATCGATATCGCCGTCGAACTCGGAAAACATCTGCGCGATGCCCTTGTGCATCACGTTCGCCAGCACCGTCAACCGGCCGCGATGCGCCATGCCCATCACGACCTCCTGTACGCCGCCCGCCGCCGCGCGCGCAATCAGTTCCTCGATCATGGCGATCACCGTCTCGCCGCCTTCGATCGAAAAACGCTTGGCGCCCTTGAAGCGGTTCTCCAAGAAATTCTCGAAACCGTCGGCCAGCACCAGGTCTTTTAGCACGCGCCGCTGCGTGGCCTGCTCCAGTTCGTAATTGCCCGCCGCGCGCTCCATCCGCTGCTCGAACCACTTCCGCTCGGCCCCATCGTCGATGTGCATGAACTGCACGCCGATCTTGCCCGCGTACGCCCCGCGTAGCGTTTCGAGCAACGCCCGCAGCGTCAGCACGCCGAACCCACCCGCGTGGAACGAACGATCCAAGTCCCAGATAGTGAGCCCGTGCGAAGCCGGCTCCAGGTCCGGATGCGACGGCCGCGGCCGCCCCAGCGGATCGATATCGGCGATCAAGTGCGCCCGCTCGCGCCAGGCCTGAATCAATCGAGCCACGCCGGCTTGCTTCAGCGGATCGCTGTTCACCACCGGAGCCGACGCCTGATCCGGCTCCCAGGTCCACGCCCGAGCCGGAACGCCCAGGTCCGCGTACATCCGGTCGTAGAACCCGTCCGCGCCTTCCAGCAGTGCCTGCAACCGGGCCAGGAACATGCCCGACTCCGCGCCCTGAATCACGCGATGGTCGTATGTGCACGTGGCCGTCATCACCTTGCTGAGGCCCATCGACGCGCGCGTCTCCTCCGGCACGCCGCGATACTCCGGCGGATAATCGATGGCGCCCGTGGCGATGATCGCGCCCTGCCCCGGCATCAGCCGTGGAATCGACCCCACCGTCCCCACCGTGCCCGGATTCGTCAAGGAAATCGTGGTCCCCTCGAAATCCGCCACCGTGAGCTTGTTCTCGCGAGCGCGTTTAATAATGTCGTCGTACGCCGTCACGAACGCCGCGAAGTCCATCGCCTCGGCGCCCTTGATCGACGGCACCTTCAACGACCGCGACCCGTCCTTGCCCGCCACGTCCACGGCCACGCCCAGATTCACGTGCCCGCGCGCCACGCGGAACTGCCCGTCGCTGCGCTCCGCATACGCCTGGTTGATGGCCGGAACCGCGTCCAGCGCGCGCACCACGGCCCAAGCCACGATGTGCGTGTAGGAAAGCTTGCCGGCCCCCGCCGCCGCGCGGTATTGATTGATCGCCCGGCGGTTCTCGTCGATCACCTTCACCGGCATCACCCGTTGGCTGGTCGCCACCGGCATGCTCAGGCTGGCCGACATGTTCTCGGCGATCCGCAACGCCGGACCGCGCAGCGGGATCAACTGGTCATCCCGGGAAATCGGAACGCTGGGCGTCTCCGGCGGAGCGGTCAACGCGGCCTGCGGGCGCTGCTCTGGCGGAGCTTCAGTGGGTCGCGGCGCCGGCGCCTCTCGCGGCGCTTCAGGCGCCGGAGGTGGTTCCTGAGTGGTGGTCGTGGTACCGCCCCCATTGGAAGGCGCAGGACCGTGTCCATTCCCTTCGAAAACCGTGCCCCAACTGGAATCTACAGTGCGGCGGTCACGGCGGTACTGCTGGAAAAGCTCGTCTTCGAGCCAACTATTGACACTTGGCTGATCGGGATCGTCTTGCATGGTAGGGTCGCAACACTTCTATGATAGCGGAGTGGCCCGTATCCTCGTCTTTTCCGACCTCCACAACGACCTCGCCGCCCTCCGCCGCCTGATGGCCGTCGACGCCGATGCCTACTTCGCCGCCGGCGACCTGGTCAACTGGGGCCGCGGCCTCGACAAAATGGCCGCCCCCATGCAGCCCCGCGCCGATCGCGTCTACGTGCTCCCCGGCAACCACGAATCCGCCGCCGACATCGCCGATTTCTGCCGCCAGCACGGCTTCCACGACTTCCACGGCGGGACGCTGGAACTCGAAGGCAAGCACATCGCCGGCCTGGGCTACTCGAACCCGACCCCCTTCGACACCCCCGGCGAGTACACCGAAGAGGAACTCGCCCAGCGCCTCACCCCCTTCGCCCAACTCAAGCCACTCGTGCTGATCTGCCACACGCCGCCCCTGGACACGGCGCTCGACCAAATCCACGAAGGCCTCCACGCCGGCAGCCGCGCCGTCCGCGACTTCATCGAAGCGAACCAGCCCGAACACTTCTTGTGCGGCCACATCCACGAAGCCGAAGGCCAGGTGATCCACATGGGCTCCACCCGAGCCCAAAACGTCGGCAAGCAAGGCTACCTGCTCGAGTGGTGAGCCAAGTGGCGCGAGCACTCGTGCTCGCCGCGCCGGGACTCATCCCGGCGCTTGTCTCCGGTAGTCCGCAACGGCCATCCGCCCACAACAGCCCCGGGGTCCAGTGGTGTTCCGCTGCGACCGGCCAGATGAGGAAGCGAACCATCCAGATCCGCATCTACCGAGTTCCTGCCATCACCGCCGGATCTTCGAACCAGTAGGGGACCTTGCTGCCCACGGTGCTGCCCACGGTAGCCCCCGGAATCGCCGCCACGATCACTGAGGTTCGTTGCGTTCCGCCGATCACATCCCCGCGGCGTGCACGCTCTCAGCCCACCGCCGCCGACTCGAAAATAAAGTGGAGCAGTCCCGAATCGCCCACGCCCCCTACTTCCGATACCGCCGCAGCTTCACCGTATACAAGATCAACGGCAGCGGCACCGCCAGCGTAAACACCGTCAGGAACTTCGGGCTCAATCCGCCCCCCTGCCCCAGCGCGACGTTCACCAGCGCCCACACCACGTACAGCGAGAACAGCATCAGCACCGCCTTCAGCACGATCACCATGCTGAACAGCAACTGCCTGACGTGCGGCGCATCCCGGTCCATGTCCGCCGGAATGTGGATCAGCTTCTGCCAGTGCGTGGCCGCCGTCAGCCCCAGGTACGCGCCCACATTCAGCAGCGTCACCACCCACAGCGCATTGCGCGCCGTCCACGGACCCCGGTTCATCCCGAACCGCCCGCCGCGCTGCAGTCCGAACACAGGAATCTGGTCCCACTCGGACAGCACCAACCAGACAGCCGCCGCCACCGCCAGCAGCGCCACCATCTCCAACGCCCAGTCGACTTTCGAACGCTTCGGCTTCATGCAACAGGCCCCCGGAAACACCCTCGCGCGCTAGTATACCGCCCCGCTGCCGCCCCTCACTTACTGGTGCCGTCGCAACCGCAGCGCGTACACCGCCGCCGGCGCCAGGAACGCTACCATGACCAGCGGCAGCATCAGCCGCCCGATCCCCTCCGCCTCGCCCAGCGCCACCCGCAGCCGGGCCCAATTCACATAAGCGAACACGAGCCCGAGGACCATCTTGGTCGCGATCATCATCTGTGTCAGCAGATGCCGCACCGCCGGATCGTTGCGATCCACCGTGAACGGCGTCGCGTAAATCCGCGGGAAGAACGCCAGCACCGTCAGCACCCCGTACAGCACCGCCGCGATCGACGGCAGCACCCACACGCTGCCCTTCGCGCCCCACGCGTCCGGCACACCCCCGCTGAAGTGCCGCGGGACCAGGTCAGGCAGCGCCGCCCAGTTCATCCCGATCCAGGCGAACATCCACGCCAGCGCGGCCAGCGCCACCGCCTCCATCGCCCAGTCGAATGCCGTTCGGCGGGTGTTCACCCTCCCACGCTAGCAGCTCCAGGCCTATAGGTAGCTTGGACCGGCCCACCGCTCCGGCCACGACCTGGGCCACCGATACATCTTTCTGATTCTAAGCGCCGTGACCGGTGTCGGATACCGGTCACTGACCTACTCTTGACCTGCAGTTGGACGGCGATTCGTCCGGAACATGTCCGGAGCATGTTAGGCTGCCTTATCCAACACCGCCCGCGCTCAGTAGGGGGCTGCGCCGCACGGACAAGTCCCCATGCAAGCTCTGCACAGGATCGGTATGGTCATCTTTGCCGGGGTGACCTTTAGCGCGCTTCTCCCCGCCGCCACCACCGGAAGCATCTCCGGCATCCTCAAGGACCCCGCGGCGATGCCCATCCCCGGCGCCGCCGTAACCGTGACCAACGCCACCATGGGGATCCGGAACCGGACCGTGACGGACGAGAACGGCAGCTATAGTTTCCCCAGCCTCCTGGTCGGCCGCTACGATCTCCAGGTGGAAGCGCAGGGGTTCAAGACGCAGACCCGCTCCGGCATCGTGGTCGACCTGGATGCCATCGTCCGCGTCGACCTCACCCTGGAACTGGCGGTCCGGGTGGAATCGGTCACGGTGTCGGACACCGAAATTCGGGTCGATACCGACACCACCCAGATGGGCGAAGTGGTCACCGGACGCTCCATGACATCGGTGGCTCTGAACGGCCGGAGCTTCACGGACCTTCTGGCGCTGCAGCCGGGCATCGTTCCCGCCACCACCCAGGCGCCGGACTCCATCGTGATGGCCGGAACCCAGGTGGCCATCGCTCCTTCCGGCGCCCTCAATCCCGGAAACCAGTCCATCAGCGGCCAGCGCGAGGACGCCAACGGATTCATGGTCAACGGCGGCGACGTCAAGGAACTGATGAACGGAGGCACTACTGTGGTTCCGAACCTCGATTCCATCGACGAGTTCCGCATCCTCACCAATAACTTCGACGCCGAGTACGGCAACTACAGCGGCGGCATCGTCAACGTGGTCACCAAGTCCGGAGCCAACCAGACGCACGGCAGCGCCTTCGAGTTCCTGCGCAACACCTCGCTCGACTCGCGCAGCTACTTTTCGCCGCAGCGCAGCGCCTATCGCCAGAACCAGTTCGGCGGAACCGTGGGCGGCGCCTTCGTGCAGAATAAGCTGTTCTACTTTGGCGACTACCAGGGCACGCGCCAGGCGCAGGGAATCGATACCGGGCGCATCCCCGTTCCCTCGCTCGCCGCGCGCACCGGCGATCTCTCGGAAATCGCCAACACGCTCAACGGCGAGGTCAGCGGCCCTTATCTGGCCAAGCTGCTCACGCAGAAACTGGGCTATGGCGTCACTGAGAACGAACCCTACTATACGCCCGGCTGCGCCTCATCGTCGCAGTGCGTCTTCCCCGGCGCGATCATCCCGCAGCGCGCCTGGGCCGATCCGTCCAAGCCCCTGCTGTCCTACATCCCCCTGCCCAACACCGGACCAACCACGTTTTCCACTTCAGCGCGCAACCAGACCCTGCGCGACGATAAAGGCAGCTACCGTACGGACCTGAACAGCGACCGCTGGGGACTGCTCAGCGGCTACTACTATTTCGACGATTACCGCCTGAACAATCCTTACCCGACAGGCCAAGGTGGCGCCAACGTCCCGGGCTTCGGGGCGTTGAACCTGGGCCGCAGCCAACTCCTCAGCCTGGGCCTGACCAAAGCTTTCGGCGCCGCCATGGTCAATGAGCTGCGGGTGAGCTACATGCGGTCGGCCAACAATGTCGGTCAGCCCTCGGAGGGCGTCGGGGTCACGCTCGCCTCGCAGGGATTCGTCACCGGCCCCGGCTCGCCCGGCATCGTACCTCTGGCGCCGCAGATCGAAGGCGTCATGAACGCCCAGTTCAATGCGTTCCACATCGGCGTGCCGATCACGAATCTGACCCAGGCGAACAACACCTACGCGCTCAACGACAACTTTTCCCGCGTCACCGGCAATCACATGTTCAAGGTGGGGTTTCAGGCCAACATCGCCCAGGTGAACGTGAACCCGAACCCCACCGCCAACGGAGCCTTTACCTTCTTCGGCTCCGAAACGGGGTCCGATTTCGCGGACTTCCTGATCGGCGTCGCCAGCAATTACAACCAGGCCACGTCGCAGGCCTTCTACGGCCGCCACAAGTACGCAGCGGCGTTCGGCGAAGACACCTGGCGCGTGCAGCCGAATCTGACGCTGACGCTCGGCCTGCGCTGGGAACTCATGCAGTATTGGTCGGAGAAGTACAACCAGATCCCGACGTTTTCCCTCGGCCAGCAATCGAAGGTCTTCCCCACCGCGCCCGCCGGCCTTGTCTATCCCACCGACAAAGGCATTCCCCCCACCCTGGTTCCACAGGGGAACCGCTTCGCACCGCGCATCGGCCTGGCCTACTCACCCTCGCATTCCGGCGGATGGCTGGGGAAGTTGCTGGGCGGACCTGGAAAAAGCAGCATCCGCGCCGGCTACGGGCTGTTCTATTCGATCATCCAGGGCAACACCATCGCCATCGATGAGCCCCAGCCGCCCTATGGCTTGAGCTACACCAGCCCTTCGCCGCCGCTGTTCGCCACGCCCTTCATCAGCGCGGCTGACGGGCAGACGCATGTGCAGCCGTTCCCGCTGCATTTTCCCCCGCTGAACGCGACCGTGCGGAATCCGAACGGAGGCATCGACTTCGCTCCGTTCCTCCCACAGGCGGGCATGACCACGCCGAAATCCGATAACACGTATCCGTATAACGAAAACTACTATCTGTCGGTCGAGCGGCAACTGGACGCGAATACGCTGCTCAGCCTGAGCTACGTCGGCTCCCAGGCGCATCACCTGCTGCTGGTCTACTCGGCGAATCCCGGCAATCCGGCGCTGTGCCTCGCCCTGAGCCATCCGAACGCGGTCGCCCCGGGCACCGCGACGTGCGGACCGTTCGCCGAAGACGCCACCTACGTCCGCACCGATGGGTCCGTAGTCAACGGGACCCGTGGTCCGTTCGGCCCCAGCTTCAGCAACAACGATTTTGAGGGCTCGGTTGGCAATTCTTCTTACAATTCATTTCAGGCCAACCTGCGCCATTCGAGCGGCGGGCTCGATTTCACGGTGGCCTACACGCTCAGCAAGTCCATGGACCAGGCGTCCAGCATCTCTGACCCGGTGAACCCTTTCAACCGGAACCTGACGCGAGCGCTCTCGGCCTGGGACATCACCCACAACCTGGTAGCCACGTATACCTACCAGTTGCCGTTCAACCGCCTGACGCATCGCGCTCCGGCTCTGCTCCGCGGATGGGCGATCTCCGGCATCACCCGCATCAGCACGGGATTCCCCGTCACCATCTCCACCGACGGGGACAATTCCCTCATGGGCAGCAATCCGAACGGCGTCAACAATCGCAGCCTGGATCTGCCGGACGTCGCGTCCGGTCCCCTGCAACTGAACGCCAACCCGCGCGACGGGCTGCCGTATTTCAACACTTCGTTGTATACCCTGAACGCGCTGGGCACCCCCGGCACGGCTTCCCGCCGCTCTTACCACGGACCGGGTTCCTTCAACTCGGATCTGACGTTGCAGCGCAACTTCCGGCTCTCCGAATCGAGCACCCTGCAGTTCCGCCTGGAGGCGTTCAACGCCTTCAACCATACCCAGTTCTTCGGCCCGTCCGCTGTAGATGGCGATTACGTCAGCCGTTTCTTCGGCCAGGTGGTCAAGGCGGCTCCCCCACGGCACGTTCAAGTGGCGCTGAAGTTCGCCTTCTGATCAGCACCGCGAATAGAACCCCTGGCTCTGGCTGGATTCGCTTTCGATAAAATATCGATATGGCAGCTCAACCTTCCCCGCAACCTAATCCCGGAATCATTTTAGAAACCCTCACCGCACACCAGCGCACCCAGGCCCTCAAGGCCGCCGTCGAACTGGAAATCTTCACCCACATCGCCGCCGGAGCCTCCACTGCCGCGGCCATCGCGCCCCTCGCCCAGGCCTCGGAAAAAGGTGTCCGCGTCCTCTGCGACTACCTCACGCTCATCGGATTCCTCACCAAGTCCGGCTCCTCCTACGCCAACACCCATGACGCGGCCATGTTCCTCAACAAGCGCTCGCCCGCCTACATGGGCACGGTCACCGGATTCCTGGCCAATCCGATGATGGTCCGGCGCTTCGAGAACCTGACCGAAATCGTGCGCCGCGGCGGTTCGCTCGATGAGGGTACCGTCGCCCCCAACGATCCTATCTGGGTCGAGTTCGCCCGCAACATGGCGCCCATGATGATGATGCCGGCGCAGATGATCGCCGCCGCCGTCAGCCGGCCCGGCAACGACGAGAAGGTGCTCGATATCGCCGCCGGACACGGCATCTTCGGCATCACGCTCGCCAAGCACAACCCCGCCGCCCACATCTGGGCCGCCGACTGGGCCAACGTCCTCGAAGTCGCCGAGGAGCACGCCGCCCGATCCGGCGTCGCCGGCCGCTACCACACCATCCCCGGCAGCGCCTTCGAATCCGACCTCGGCTCGGACTACGACATCATCCTGCTGCCCAACTTCCTGCACCACTTCGACGCGCCCACCAATGTGAAACTCCTGAAGCGCCTCCGCGCCGCGCTCAAACCGGGCGGCGTCTTGGCCACCTCCGAATTCGTGCCGAACGAGGACCGCGTTTCGCCCTTCATCCCCGCGGCCTTTAGCCTGATGATGCTCGGCGGGACCCCCTCGGGCGACGCCTACACGTTCCCCGAACTCGACAAGATGTTCCGCGAAGCCGGCTTCGGTCCAAGCGAAGCGCGCTCTCTGGCCCCCGCGCCCCAAACCCTGATCCTGACCCGCTGACCGCGCGGGGCTGCGCGCAGAATCGTCCTCTGAGCACAGCCCCGCTAGCTACTCCGCGACCATTTGCCGCTGTGCCCTGTTCCCCTCAGTAAGGCAGAGCGCCACTAGCAGAGCCGCGACCGCAGGGAGCGGTCCCGAACCGTCCGCTCCCCGCCCGCAAGCGCTACAATGCCCCCCAAGGACCGATGCGCCTCCTAGCGACAACTCTTCTATCCGCATCCCTGGCCTTCGCTCAACCCCAACCCCCGCCCGCCCGCATCGAAGGCCGCGTCCTCTCCACCACTGGCGACCCGATCCCCAAGGCCACCGTCTCCATCGTTCCCGCCACACCCCCCGGCCCGGTCGTCTACACCCGCCCGAAGCGCTACTCCGCCACCACCCGCGACGACGGCACGTTCGCCGTCGAAGACATGGCGCCCGGCCGCTACCGTTACTTCGCCACCAGCGACGCCTACTCGCCCGCCGCTACCCAGCCGCCCACGTTGACACTCGTCGCCGGCCAGCATCTCGAAGATCTGGAAATCACGATGATCCCCATGGGCGCCCTCAGCGGGCGCGTGCTGGATGAGGACGGCAACGGCATGCCGGACATTTCGGTCGACGCCGTCCATCTCGGCTACAAGCAGGAGCGCCGCGTGCTCACGGGAACCGCCGCCTCCGCCACCACCGATGTTCGCGGTTTCTACCGCTTCCCGCACCTGCCGCCCGGCAGCTACACCGTCCTGGCGGAAATCCCCCGCACACCGGCCGATACGTCCGCCCCCGAAGCCTACGTCGACACCATCTATCCCCACGCACTCGATCCCCGCGAGGCCCTCACCGTCGACCTCCCCTCCGGAGCCGTCCGCGAGAACATCGATATCCGTCTCCGCAAAGAGCGCGTCTACGCCCTGCGCGGCAAGCTCGTAGGACCCGCCGGAGCCCCGGTCGCCGCCGCGCGCGTCCGGCTCCAGTCCCGCGACGGCACCTACGCAAACGCACAACCCGTCCAGGCGACCACCTCCCCCGGCGGTTCCTTCTCCTTTTCCCGGCTCCTGCCCGGCGACCATCTGCTGTACGTCTCGCCGCCGCAACAGAACCTGAACGGCCGCCTCAACGTCTCCATCGGCAAGGAAAACGTCGAGGGCCTGACCTTCCCCCTGGTAGCCGCCACCCCGTTGCAAGGCGCCGTCCGCGACGAGAACGGAATGCCTCTGGCCAGCGACAAACCCCTCTCCCTGACGCTGCTCGAGCCCCTGGGCGCCGATATCGTCCCCATGGTTCCCAGCGCCCGCGTAGAGGACGACGGCTCTTTCACCATCGAAGGAGCTGCCCCCAGCCGCTTCCAGATCAACCTGACGCCGCCGCCCGGCTACTACCTCCAGTCCATCCACTTCCTCGGCCGCGACATCACTCACGATCTGCTGGACCTCACCGCCGGCGTGCCCGGACCTCTTGAAATCGTCCTCTCCTCGAAAGCCGCGGCCATCGCCGGCGTAGTCCGCAACAGCCGCGCCGAAACCGTCCCGGAGGTCACCGTCACCCTCGCCGATCCCTGGGGCGGATCCCACACCGCCCGCACCGACCAGTACGGCGCCTACCACTTCAGCGAACTCGCCCCCGGCGAATACCAACTCGCGGCGTGGGATACCGAAAACACGGGACTCCTGACCAACCCCAACTTCCGCGCCCTCTTCGCCTCCCAAAGCGAAACCGCCAAGCTCTCCGAGGGTGAGCAGACCAGCACCGAACTGAAGCTGATCTCGCGGGAACGCATCGCCGCCGCCCGCACCCGCTTCTAGGAGACCAGGACGCCGCTAGCCCACCGCTAGCCCGCATTTCTCAGTGCGCCCCAACGGCGCAGATCACTGGTGGGTGCAAGTCCCACCCAAGTAGTTGTCGGTGAACTTGGTAGCTAACGAGCGATTTGAATCGGGCAACCGATCGGATCGAAGCCTCGTGAGAAAGCCCACGTATGGTGGGTGAGCAAACGAGCAGGCCGTAACGTGAGTGAAGCTTGAGCAGGCCTCGAAAGTGAAGTCGTGGATGCCGACCCGCCTGAGATACGGGGAAGGCCGCGCGGACAGGGAAGGCACCGACAAGTGCACCTGTACGGTCCGCCGGGGTAGTGAGCACGGCATGCTGGGAAAGTGATCTGGGTAATTGGGGGAGGCCCAGGACGGCGGAGGTCGCGCCTCCAACGGCGTTGGAAAGGACGCCGGTCGGAACTGGGCGGCGGAGAGGGTCGTAGTACCGAGGAAGCCGGGTAATGCCGGGGGAGGGAAGGGCCCTCACTTCTGATGTGCTTTGGAAGAAGAAGAGGAGAGGTGATTGGCGATGAGCCTGGAAACACCGAAGCAGATCCGGACTCTTCAGAGAAAGCTGTACCTGAAGGCGAAGGCGGAACCGGCCTACCGCTTCTACCTGCTCTACGACAAGATTTACCGGGAGGACATGCTCGCCCATGCCTATGGGATGGTGAAAGCCAACCAGGGAGCAGCGGGAGTAGATGGCCAGACATTCTGGGGAATCGAGACGCAAGGGTTGCAGAAGTGGCTGGCTGGCATTGGGGACGAACTACGCGCCAAGACGTACCAGCCGCAGCCAGTGCGACGGGTCATGATCCCGAAGCCTGGAGGCGGGCAACGGCCGCTGGGGATCCCGACCATTCGGGACCGGGTGGTGCAGACTGCCGCCAAGCTGGTGCTGGAGCCGATCTTCGAGGCGGATTTTGAGCCTAATGCGTATGGGTATCGACCGAAACGGAGCGCGCAGGATGCGATCCGGAAAGTGCACCAGCTTTTGTGCAGCGGCTATACGGATGTGGTGGACGCTGATCTGTCAAGGTACTTCGATACCATCCCACACGGCGAACTGATGCGGTGTGTCGCTCGGCGAATCGTCGATCGGGAGGTGCTGCGTCTGATCAAGATGTGGCTGAAAGTTCCGGTTGAAGAAAAGGATGAGAAAGGGAATCGGCGCATGACGGGAGGTCAGCACAACACCAGCGGGACTCCGCAAGGTGGGGTGATCAGCCCGCTGTTGGCCAACCTGTACCTGAACCGGTTTCTGAAGTACTGGCGGATCACCGGGAAGGGAGAGGCTTTCCAAGCCCAAGTCGTCACCTACGCGGACGATTTCGTGATCCTGAGTCGCGGCTACGCGAAGCAGGCGCTGGAATGGACGCGGCAGGTGATGAGGCGGATGGGACTCACTCTGAACGAAGCGAAAACCGGTCTGCGCCAGGCGCGGCAGGAGCGGTTCGATTTTCTGGGATACACGTTCGGGCCGTATCGTTACCGGAAAGATGGCCACTGGTATTTGGGCACGGGACCGTCGAAGAAGAGTGTGGCACGGGTCCGGCAGAAGGTGGGAGACGTACTGAGGCCCAGCAACGTGCAGCCGTGGGAGGAAGTTCGCGACCGGCTCAATCGCATCCTGCGAGGCTGGGCGGCGTACTTCAGCCAGGGTACGCGGCTGATGGCGTATCGGGCGGTCGACCATCACGTCTATACGCGGGTGCGATCGTTCCTGATTCGGCGACATCAGGTGCCGTCGCGCGGCGCCGGACGCTATCCGGATGCGGAAGTATTCGGGGCGTTGGGGGTGCTGCGCTTGCGCCGGCTCCACTTATCGCCGACGTCGTGAGCCGGAGGTGAAGTCAGTCGGAAAGCCGGATGCGGGAAATCCGCACGTCCGGTTTGATGAGCGGGGATGGGAAACGGGCGACTGCCAGTAGGTCTCGCACCGCGCCCGTCCTCGACTCTACCCAGGGTTTCGGGCGCAGGATGTGGCGCGAGCCCATGGCTCGCCGGTCAAGGTGTCAGGCCAGTTGCGCTCGCGAAATCGCCCCTTGCGGCTCCCCGCCTGACGTTTCTCTTCGATGCGCTGAGAGCGAGTGAGAAATGCGGGCTAGCTACTCCGAGACCGCTAGCAGAGCCGCGACCGAAGGAAGCGGTCCCGAGGAGTGCACAACTCGCCCGCAAGCGCTACAATCCCCGAAGGGACCGATGCGCCTCTTAGCCACAACCCTGCTGGCCGCATCCCTGGCCTTCTCTCAAGCCCAACCCGCGACCACCCGCGTCTCCGGCCGCGTCCTGTCCACCGCCGGCAACCCAATCCCCGAAGCCACCGCGTCCCTCACTTCCGTCCAAAGCCAAGTGAACCTCACGGTGGGCCGCCCCAAATCCATCACCGCGAAGACCGGCGCCAACGGAGCCTTCGTCATTGACGACGTGCCGCCCGGCCAATACTACTACGGCGCCACCCACGAAGGCTTCGTCGTCACCGGCCAGCGACCCACGCTGACCGTGGTCGCCGGCCAGCGCCTCGACGATCTCGAAATCCTCCTCGAGCCAACCGCCACCGTCTCCGGCCGCGTGCTCGACGAAAACGGCGACCCACTCCCCAACATCCACGTCAGCTCCTGGCAGGCCGGCTACAACGGCGTCCGTCACATCGTCACCGGACCCTTCGCGCACGTCAACACCGGCCCCGACGGCGTCTACCGCTTTGAGAACGTCAGCCCCGGCCGCTACAACTTCATCGCCGCCGACGACGCCACCCGCGCCGCCATCTCGAAGGGCGAGCTCTCCCCAACCACCGGAGAAACCAGCACCTACGTCACCACGCTCTACCCAGCGGCGCTCACCCCGGACACCGCCACCGTGGTCAACGTAGCCTCCGCCGCCGACGTCCAGGGCATCGACATCCAACTGCGCCGCGAACTCATCTACACCATCCGCGGCCAAGCCCTCGGACCCGATGGAGAACCGGCCGCCGGTGTGACCCTCGGCCTCCATCCACGCCAGCGCACCGTGCCCGCCTCCGGCGCACGGGTCCTTTCGACTACCGCCGAAGACGGCAGCTTCTCCTTCCCGCGGCTCCCGGCCGGCGCCTATCTGATCTCGACCATGCCGGCCCCCGGCCCCGACGGCCGGCCCGGCCTGTCTCCCGTCGACGGCCGCCTAGAAGTCGTCCTCACCAAAGGCGACGCCGAGGACATCGTCTTCCGCCTGCTGCCCCGCCCCGAAGTGACCGGCACGGTCCTCACCGACGAAGGCAAGCCGCTCCAAACCGATCCTCGCCCCATGCTCGCCTTGGACGATGCCGACGGCGCACCCATCACCGGCGGCGCCCTCCTCGAACCGGACGGCTCCTTCACCGCGCAAGGCGTCGGACCCACCAAGTACCGCGTGAGCTTCCTCAATGCGATCCCCGGACACTACATCCAGTCGGTCCGCTTCAACAACCGCGACATCACCCACGATCTGCTCGACCTCACCTCCGGAGCCGGCGGCCGCCTCGACGTCGTCGTCTCCGCGAAGGTCGCCACCACCGCCGGTCAGGTGCGCGACAGCCAGGGCGACCCCGTCACCGGAGCCAGGGTGACGCTCATCGACCCCCAGGGCAGAATCCGCTACACCCGCACCGACCAGTACGGCGCCTACCGCTTCACCGACCTCGCCCCGGGCGAATACCGTCTCGCCGCCTGGGAATCCGAAGCCAACGGCCTCCTCACTAACCCCAATTTCCGCGCCCTCTTCGCCTCCCAAACCGAAATCGCCAAACTGTCCGAAAGCGAACAATCCAGCACCGAACTGAAGCTGATCCCGCAGGCGAGCATCGGCGCCGCAGCAACCCGCTTCTGATTTCGCTGGAAGTCACAAAAATCGCTAACCAAAATCCCCCCAAGTGGCGTCTATATAAGGTCCCGTTCGACGCCCGGGAAAGGGGGCCCGGCCCAAACTCGCTTGAGGAGGTATCATGCGCCTACTGCTCGCGATCCTGATCACGGCCCTCGCCGCCGCGCAACCTCAGCAACCAAACGAACCCAACGCGGCCGCCCAAGCAGCGTCATCTGCGTCTATCCGCGTCCATCTGCGGCCAAATAGTTCCCCCTCCCCTCCGGTCCTCCTAGCCCAAGCCGCCCCGCAACAAAACGAACCCAAGCCCGCCCGCCTCACCGGGACCGTCACCAGCCCCACCGGCGACCCCATCCCCAACACCGTCATACGCTTACAGCTCATCTCCCAGGGCCCCGGCGGCACTGGGAAGAGCCTCATCGCCACGACCAACGACAACGGTAGTTTCACCCTCGACCCCGTCGAACCCGCCAGCTACCTGCTGGGGGCCCAACACCCCGGCTACCTCACCGCCCGCTACGGCGCCCGTTCCCCCCTGGCCCCCGGCCAAAACCTGACCATCCGCGCCGGCCAGACCCTCCAGGACCTCCACATCGAGCTGACCCCCCAGGCCGTCATCACCGGCCGCATCACGGATCAGAACGGCGACCCCCTCCAGAAAGCCTCCGTCTACGCCCTCCGCCGCGGCTGGAGCCAGGGCGTTCGCGCGCTCACCCTGACCGCCCCTGCCGCCACAACCAATGATTTGGGCGAATACCGCATCCCCAACCTCCTCCCCGGCCCCTACTACCTGGCCGCCACGGACCGCACCGCGGTCCCGCTCGGCTTCCAGCAGGACGCACCCAAGGAAGCCAACATCATCACCTACTTCCCCAACGCCACCAGCTCCGACGGCGTAGCCCCCCTCAACGTCTCCCCCGGAGCCGAGCTCCAAGCCATCGACATTCGCCTCCGCCGCACCCGCGTCTTCTCCGTCACCGGCAAGGCTGTCGAAGCCGCTACCGGCGCGCCCGCCGGAAACGTGTTCGTGGCGGCCATCTCCCCGGATGAGGCAAGCCTCCCGCCCACCTTCCCGCGCAACCGCGCCCAAACCCAGCCCGCCGACGGCTCCTTCGCCCTGCGTAATCTCACTCCCGGCCACTACGTCCTCCAGACCCAACGAGTGTCACTCAACGGAAACCCCACCTCGAAACTGACCGGCCGCATGGAAATCACCATCGACGACGCGGATATAACGGACCTCGTCTTCCCGGTCGGCCCCGGCGCCACCATCACCGGAACCGTGCGCGTAGAAAAGGGCGAGTGGAAGCAATTCGCGTCCTCCACCCCGCCCCCGGCCGTCCTCGTGGAGCCCGTCCAGTCCGGCCGCGTCGCCCTCGCCCCCATCAGCGACCAAGGCTCCTTCACGCTGGAGGATGTCGAACCGTCCGTCTTTAGCGTCGGCCTCCGCAACTTCCCCGCGGGTGTCTACCTGAAATCCGCCCGTTTTGACGGACAGGACGTCACCCGTTCGACCATTGACCTGACCTCCGCCACCGGCGGCGTCCTCGACGTTGTCCTCGCGACGGACGCCGCCACCATGACGGGAACCGTCCACAACGACGATGGCGACCCGATGGCCGGCGTCATGGTGGCCCTCTGGTCCGAAGCCCCCGACGCCCGCAGCGATCACGGCGTCCACATCACCGTCACGGACCAGTCCGGCGCTTTCCGTATCCCCGCCAGCCTCGCCCCCGGCAAATATCGCGTGGCCGCTTTCGAGCAAGCCGAAAACGGCCTGCTCCAGAACCGCGATTTTCTGGCTCGCTTCCCCTCCGCCACAAAATCCCTGGAACTCGCCCCAGGCGCGCAGCAAAATGAGGACGTAAAATTAATTCCATTAGAAGAAATAGAACGGGAGGAAGCAAAACTCCCCTGAGTAAGCGTTCCAAATGTCACCAGACCTCCATTCCGGCACATCCCTGCGAACGCGCCGTGTGGGGCAGGCCCGCGGCCTGCGGCGGGCTCTCAGCCCGCCTCGTGCTCTGATCGAGCTCCCGGGCAAGTGCACACACCCCCTAGCTGTGCCGCGACCACAGGGAGCGGTCCCGACCCGTGCACTCACCCAATTGCGAAAGGAACCCACCCCCCCCGGGACATTCGGCGAGAAAGGAAAACCGCCATGCAAAGGTTGCTAGCGTTCGTAGCGTTCCTGACCCTCACCACCGTCTTATCCGCCCAGCCGCAGCCCCAGAACCGCCAAGGCCAACGAGTCCCGCAGGCCGCCCAGTCCCAAGCCGCCACCCAAGCCGAGCCCCCCAAGACGGCCCACCTCGAAGGCCTGGTGCAGAGCACCACGGGCGAGCCCATCCCGCGCGCCACCATCCGCCTCCAAGGGACGCCTGATCCCGCAGCCGCCGTTGCCGCCGCCACCGGCGGCGTGCGCCCCAGCACCTTCACCGTCACCACCGGCGACGACGGTGCGTTCACGCTCGAAAACATCCCGCCCGGCCGCAACTATCGCCTCTCCGCCCAGCGCCCCGGCTACGTCAACGCCCAATACGGCTCCCGCGGACCCAACACCGCCGGCACCCCGCTCACCCTCACCGCCGGCCAGGTTCTCAAGGACCTCGTCATTGAGATGACCCCGCAAGGCGTCGTCACCGGCACGGTCACGGACCAGAACGGCGACCCCGTCCAAAACGCCCTGGTGCAACTCCTGAGCGCCCAGGTTTCCCGCGGCGTCCGCCGCTACGCCAGGTCGGGAATCAGCAGCACCAACGATCAGGGCGAATACCGCATCGCCGGCCTCGTCCCGGGCCGCTACTACCTGAATGTCGAGGACCGCTCTGCCTCCCTCCGGAACGTAGACAACCAGGACAAGCCGGAGTCCAACCTGCCGACCTACTACGCCAACACCACCGACTTCCGCAGCGCCGCGCCGCTCGACGTGATGCCCGGCTCCGAGCTCCGCGGCATCGACGTCCGCATGCTGCGCGGCAAAGTCTACACGATCCGCGGCCGCCTGGTCGACGCTTCCGGCAACGCGCCGTCCGGGCCCGTGCTCCTCAATATCCGGGCCAAACCGGACCCCGGCGGGCCCGCCGTGAATCTGGCGAGTCTGGCCACCCGCGCCAAGCTGCCTCTGCGCCCGCCCAACTTCACCTTCGAATTCACCCGGCTGACTCCCGGACCCTACATTATCCAGGCCAGCGGTACCGGAGTGGTTAACGGCCAGCCCACCGCCCCGATGATCGTGTATCAGGAAGTCACCCTCGGCGACGCGGACGTGAATGACCTGGTCGTGCACGGAACCGCGGGAGCCACCCTCACCGGATCGGTCCGCGTCGACGGCGCCGAGCTCTCCTCCATTTTGCCCGCCTCCAGCAGCGCAGCCCTCACCGCCGCCACCGGCAACGTCGTACTGACGGGTCTCACCCCCGGGCGGCCAAGCGTCGTTCTCATGGCCGTCGACCCCGATCTCTCCAGCGGAGCCCGCCCCGGACAGGTCCAGGACGACGGCTCCTTCAAGATCGAAAGCATCTACCCGTCGATCTACCACGTCAGCTTCATCGGACTGCCGCAGGGCGTCTACGTCAAGTCGATCACCTATGGCGGCCAGGACGTAACCCATGCCATGCTCGACCTCACCAACGGCGCCGGCGGGCCGCTCGCCGTCGTGCTCTCCCCCAAAGCCGCCGACCTCACCGGCGTCGTTCACAACGAGGACGGCGGAGCCGTGGCCAGCGTCCCCGTCACCCTGATTCCCAAGACCGAACCAGTAGACGATCCGACCGGCGGCCTGCGCACTGCCACCACCGACCAGAACGGCGGCTTCCAGTTCCACAGCATCCCCCCCGGCGAATACTACCTGGCCGCCTGGGAGGACCCGCAGGCCGTCAATACGCTCGGCCCCGAGGGACTGCGCAAACTCGTCGGCTCGGCCACCACCGTGAAGCTGGGCGAATCGGACCACCAGGCCATGGAAGCTAAACTGGTTCCAGAGGAGAAGATCGCTGCGGAGATCGCCAATCTCCCCTAGCGTCCGGTCATGAAGTCACCAGTCACCAGGCAACCCAAGGCAAAAAGATACGCCCAGTGGCTCGGCGCCGCCGGCGTCCTGCTCCTGATGCCGGGATTGCTCTGGGTGGCGAACTCAGGCGCCCGGCTCACCAGCGAGGACGCGCACACTGCGCTAGAGCCGTTGATCGCCATCCAGCTCAACCAACTGAATCAGAACCCGGTCTCAGTGAAGTTCCGGATTCCGGTCAACACCCGCTGGAACAAGATCCGGAGCGTATGGGGACAGCCGGACCTGGCGATCATGGTGGCCGATGTCTCCAAGGACCTCGCACTTTGTCTGGACGACGTGCCGGTGGGGATCGGACTGGTGGATCAAGCTGGCCGGGACGTCCCGCTGCGGCCGGATCGCATCTTCCCCTACGGCTACGCCACCACCTGCACCGAAAACACGACCCTGAATTTCCGCGCGGCTCCCGGCGCCCAATTCACGCTCACGCTGACACCCACGAATCCGGGCACACCTCCTTCCGGAGCCCTCTATATCCTGAGCAGTTGGCCCGACGCGAAGGACAAGCTCATGACCGTCTCTTTGAACCAGGACGCCGGGTCACTGGCAAAATGGCCGTCCATCTTCGGTGGTCTCTTCGTTCTCGCCAGTCTGGTTCTGTTCGTCGTGAACTGGATCCAGCGCAAACGGCGGGCCTGATGAAGCATGATGATGAAGCATGATGATGACTTGCTCCCACCTGACCGGCCGCGATACAATCACCCTCCGGGGAGCATGCATGCATACAAGAACGGCTAACTGGCTCTTGACCCTTACGCTGGCGGCCTTCGTCACCATACCCGCCGCCGCGCATCACTCCTTCAGCGCAGAGTTCGACGACAAGCAACCGGTCACGCTGGAAGGCACGGTGGTGAAGTTCGAGTTCATGAATCCGCACTCCTGGATTCAAATGGATGTCCCTGCCGCCGACGGCAGCATGGTCCGCTGGAAGGTGGAAACCGGCAGCACCAACGCGCTGTTCCGCCGCGGCTGGCGCAAGGATTCGCTGCGCCCCGGCGACCACGTTTCCATTGACGCCTTCCGCGCCAAGGACGGCTCCAACACGGCCAATGCCAACCAGGTGAAGCTGCCCGACGGCCGCCAAGTGAGTGCCGCGTCGTCACGGGAGTCGGGAGCCAAGTGAAGCCGCTCGCCGCACTCGTGTCACGAATCAGAGGTTCGTCTTACCATCGAGGACCGCTTCCTGCGGTCGCGGCTCAGCCAGCGGCGCCGTGCACAGACAGCGTCATTACGGACAGCCCGCCTCTAGCTGTGCCGCGACCACAGGGAGCGGTCCCCCGCTGGCCTTCCACATTTGCCCTACTGTGCATCGCCCTGTCCGCCCCGGCCTTCGCCCAAGCCGACCTCCCACGCCTGCCCGACGGCCACCCCAACTTCGAAGGCATCTGGATGGCCGGATCCTTCTCGGCTGCCTTCAACGTCGAAGAGCATCCGGCGGCCTACGGCAGTCCCCCCGGACCCTCCGTGATCATCGACCCGCCGGACAAGAAGCTCCCCTACCTCGCCGGCTTCCGCGAGCAGGCCGAGGACAACAACCTGCACCGCGAGCGCGACCCCGTGGCGAGTTGCCACATGCACGGCTTCCCGCGCGTGATGTTTCCGCCCTTTCCGCTCGAAATCGTCCAGGACGGCGACTACTTCGTGATCCTGTCGGAGACCGAGCACGGCGTCTACATCATCCCCACCGACGGCCGCCCGCACCGCCAGGGCGTTCGCTCGTACTCGGGCGACTCACGCGGCAAGTGGGACGGCGACACGCTGGTGGTCGACACCATCGGCCTGAATGGCAAGACCTGGCTCGACCAAGCCGGCAACTTCATCGACCAGAACGCCCACGTCACCGCCCGCTTCACGCTCACCGGCAAGGACACGTTCACCTACGAAGCGACGGTCGACGACCCCACGATGTTCTCCAAGCCCTGGACCGTCCGCATCCCTATGCGCCGCCGCCCGGCCGACGTCGAGCTGCTCGAATACGGCTGCATCGAAGGTGAGCGTGACGCCGAGCATCTGTCCGGGGGTGACCAATGAGGTTTCTTCTTGCCGTCCTGCTCCCGTTGGCCGCATTCGCCCAGACGCCCGACCTGCGCGGCATCTGGGAGGTTGCGAACACCGCCAACGAAAACCTGGAGAAGGCCGGCGTGATCGTCGAGCCCGGTACCGGGAAGATTCCCTACCGCGAGGATGCGGTCGGCGACGTCGACCGCAATTACCGGAACCGGGCTACAGACGATCCGCAGCTTGGGTGTTTCGAGCCCGGCGTGCCGCGCGCCACCTACGTGCCCGAGCCCTTCCAGATCTTTGAGCGCCCGGACCGCGTCGTGATCGTCTACCAGCACGTGCACGCCTACCGCGTCATCTTCACCGACGGCCGCGAGCACTACGACGACGGCATCGAGTTCTACATGGGCGATTCCCGCGGCCGCTGGGAAGGCAAGACGTTCGTGGTGGACGTAACCAACTTCAAGCCCGAGACGTGGCTGGACGGCGCGGGCAATTTTCACAGCGCGAAGCTCCACGTCGTGGAGCGCTACACGCGCGAAGACGCGGATACGATGACCTACGAAGCGCGCATCGAGGACCCGGATGTGTTCGCGGAGCCGTGGACCATCCGCATGCAGCTCCACCGCCACACCGAGCCCAACTTCCAGTTGGTGGAACACGAATGCGAGCGCGACGCCAAAGGAGCGTTCCACCATTGAGATGTGGCGCGAGCAGGAGTGCTCGCCGCGCTGGCACTCATGCCGGCGCTTGCCGCGCAACCGTCCACAAGTGCCGGGACGAGTCCCGGCACGGCAAGCCAGGGGCTTGCGCCACTACGCCGCCTTCAGCTCCACCATCAGCCCGTTGATATCGAGGAACCGCAGCAGCCTCTCATCATTCTCCGGCGCCATCTTGGCTCCGAGCTTGGTCAGCTTGTCGGTAACCTTCCCCCGGTCGAGGCCCGCCACCTTCAGCGCGAAGTGATGCACCCGCGGCTGCTGGCCCGCGGCGACCTTCTCCAGCCCCAGCTTGGTGTGCGCCACGTCGAACCACACGCGGTCGGGATTCTTGGTCATCGTCGGCTTGCCGAAGAACATCCCGTAGAACTTCGACGCCTTGTCGAGATCCGACACCGCCAGCATCACGTGATCGATGCCGATGGCCTCCACCGCCGGCTCCTCCTGCGAGATCCGCCCGCCCGGAATGATCGAGCCCGCCAACCCGCCCGGCACGCCGAGCAACTGGAGCCGCATGCCGTCGGAATCCGTCGGCATGCCCAGTGGACCCTGGCCCATCTCGATACCGGCGGCGGCCAGTTCCTTGCGCACATCGGCGCCGCGGTAGTTCTGGACCAGCGCGCAGATGTGATCGATCTTGGCCTCCTTCACCGTATCGTTGGTGCCGAAGGCGATGTAGGCGATGCCCGTGCGCACGTAGAAGCGGTTGGCGATCTCGCGCTCCTTGAACAACTGCGGGTCGAAAATCTGACCGTAGAAGTGCGCCGTCTCCTCCGGATTCGTCAGCGTCATCCCCAGGTGTTCGAGCCCCGTGGTATTCAGCGGCAGTGCCGAGCCCTGCGCGCGAGCCGTGCCCGCGGCGGCCACCAGGCCTGCTCCCAGCATGCCTAACATTTCTCGTCTGGTCGTATCAGCCATCGCTCCCTCTCAGCATCCAATTTCCTTAACGGACCATGGTAGACCGCTCCCTATGGTCGCGGCACAGCTAGCGGCGCTTTCTCCCGATCACGGCTGCGGGACTCAATGCCAATAGCTGAGCCGCGACCGCAGGGAGCGGTCTACCACCGTCCCCTAAACCTCTATGGTCCCGTTGCTATCCCCGTGCGACTCCGCCGGAATCCCCAACTTGTGGAGGATCGTCAGCAGCAGATTCGACATCGGCGTGTGCGGAGCCGTCTGCACATGCTTGCCGCCGGTCAACTGCCCCGCGCCGCCTCCGGCCAGGATCACCGGCAGCGGATCGTGATCATGCTGGTTGCCGTTGCTCATGCTGCTGCCATAGAGCACCATGGAGTGATCCAGCAGCGACCCGTCGCCGTCCGGCGTCGTCTTCAGCTTCTCCAGATAGTAGGCCAGCAGTTCCACGTGATACTTGTTGATCAGCGCGAAGCGGTCCATGTTGGCCCGGTTGTTCGAATGGTGCGAGGCCACATGAAACCCTTCACGCACGCCGCTGGTGGGGTACACGGCGCCGCTGGTGTCCCGTGCGTACATCATCGTCGCGATGCGGGTGATCTCGGCCTGGAAGGCCAGCACCTGGAGGTCGAACATGATCTTGAAGTGATCGTCGAAGGCCTCGGGGATGCCCACCGGCGCGTCGGGAATCTCAATGTCCGCGCGGGTCTGCTTCTCGGCCTGCTCAATGCGGCGCTCGATCTCGCGCACGTTGTCGAGGTACTGCGTGAGCGCGGCGCGGTCGCTGGCGGGCAAATCGCGTTCCAGCGTCGCGACCGATCCCATCACGGAGTCGAGAATGCTCTTGGCCTCGTCCCGGCGCTCCAGGCGCTGCTCAGTGGTGCTGCCGTCGCCGAACATGCGGCGGAAGACCACCTGCGGGTTGTTCTCCATGGGCATCGGCAGCTCGGCTGTCTTCCAGGAAATCGTGTTGGCGTAGCCGCAGGCGTAGCCCGCGCCGCAGCTCAGCGCGACGTCTTCAATCGAGACCTCGATCGAAGGCAGCGGCGTGTCCTGCCCGATATGCGCGGCGGCGATCTGGTCGATCGTCGGGCCGACGTGTGTCTTCTCCCGCAGCGGATGCGCACCGCTGAGGAACACCGCAGCCGAGCGCGTGTGATCCGCGCCGGCATCGGAGTTGACGCCTGCCGCGGGGGCATGGCCGGTGTTCGAGACCACGTTGATGGCGTCGCGATACTTCTCAAGCGGCATCAGGATCTCCGTAAACTCGAAGCCCTTACCCGTAGCCGCCGGAGTCCACTTGTCCATCGTGGCGCCATGCGGCACGTAGATGCAGCTCAGCCGGCTCTTGGCCGCCGCCGCGGTCTTGGCCAGAGGGGTTTGCGCCGGAACCATAGAATCGAGCAACGGCAGCGCCATGGTGACGCCCACGCCGCGCAGGAAGGTCCGCCGGGGAATGTGCTTCTTCGTAATGAACATGGATGACTCCTTTACCTCTGTGCAACCTGTGCGGTTGCAGCCTTGCGCCGCATCTGGAACGGTTCGCTTTCGACGATGCCCAGGATTACCGACGAGAAGCGGTAATCGTCTTTGGCGGCCCCGCGCACCACCTGGCGCACGGCGGGCATGTCGGTGTACTTGAGCGCGCGGCCCAATCCGTAGGTCATGAGCTTTTCGGATAGGGTTCGCGCGAAAACGTCAAAGCGGCTGAGCAGCGCCGCGCGCAGGCTGGCCACGCCGTCGAGCTTGGTGCCGTCCACCAGCACGCTCGAGGCATCCACCGGCGTGCCGTTATCCTGCGTGCGCCAGCGGCCCACGATGTCGAAATTCTCCATTGAGAATCCGATGGGGTCCATGATCTTGTGGCAGGACGCGCACACCGGATTCTTGCGGTGCAGCTCCATCTGCGCGCGCACCGAGCTGGGGATCTTGCCGTCGCCGCCGGCATCCTCCAGAGATGGCACGTTGGGTGGCGGCAGCGGGGGCGCCGAACCCAGGATGTTTTCGAGCACGAACTTGCCGCGCGTCACCGGCGACGTGCGCGTGGCGACCGAGGTGAACAGCAGGATCGCGCCCTTGCCCAGCAGGCCGCGGCGCGGGTCGCCTTCCGGCAGGTCGATACGGCGGAAGCGGCTGCCGTGGATGTTCGGGATGCCGTAGTGCGCGGCCAGGCGTTCGTCGACGAACGTGAATCCGCCGTCCAGGAAGTCACGGACGCTGCGGTCCTCGTGGATGATGGTGTCGACGAACAGGTCGGCTTCCTTGAGCATCGCCTGGCGCAGGTTTTCGTTGAACCCGCGCGTCTGGGGTTCCGCGTTGCGCACTTCGCGCAGACCCAGCCACTGCCCGGCGAAGTTGGTCACCAGGGCTTTTGAGCGCGGGTCGCGCAGCATGCGCTCGGTCTGCGCGCGCAGCGCGGCGGGCTCGTGGAGCTTGCCGGCGACGGCCAGGTCGAGCAACTCGTCGTCGGGAATGCTCGACCAGATGAAGAAGGACATGCGCGAGGCGAGTTCCAGGTCTCCGATGCGGTAGATCGCTCCCGGAGCCACGTCGTCGGGCTCGTGCTCAAAGCGGAAGATGAACTGCGGGTCGGCCAGGATGCGGGCCAGCGCGCGCTGGATGCCGGCGTCGAAGTCGCGGTCATTGCGGGCCTGCTGATAGAAGCTGAGCAGCGTCTCGATCTCGGCGTCGGTGGGAGGACGGCGGTAGGCGTGGCGCGCCAGCTGCGTCACGATCTGCTTGGCGCAGGCGACCTCTTGGGAAGCGTTCGGCGAGGGATGGCAAACGAAAATCTTGCGGCGGCTGGGCGTGTCGCCGGGTCCGCTGGCGTTGGTGGGGCCGACGATCTGGATGTTGCTCACGCCGCCGCCGCCGCCGTAGACCTTCCATAGCTCATTGAGGCCCGGCTGGTAGCCGTTGAGGACCGCTGCTCCCAGAGTGTGCGGACCGGCGGTGACCGGCAGCTTCACGTCCATGCCGCGCCCGCCCAGCGGGAACACCTTGACGCGCTCGCCATCGAGCGTGAGTTCGACGTATTGGGTGGAGTCGGGCCGCTGCGGACCCAGGCCGCGCCCGCCGCCGCGCCCGCCGACCTTCAACGTGTATTCGGCGTCCAGCGGGAACGTGTGCTCCACCTCCATGCCGCCGCGCGTGCCGAGCGGCAGACCTTCAATGTGATCGGTCTGCGCGAAGCCGCTGGGCTGGCGATAGGTTGTGGTGGAACCCGAGATGCCCGGATCGCCCACGGCCAAACGGCTGATATTGGCCGCGGCCGAGACGTACCCTTCCATCAGCGCCGGCGAAACCTTCAGAGCCTCGGCGATATTGTCGAAACCTTCGCTCGAATCGTCGGCCGGCAGCAGCGTGGTGACGTCCACGTTTAGGGCAAGAAGGTCGCGGATCGCGTTGCCGTACTCGGCGCGGTTCAGGCGATGCAGCAGCACCGAGCCGGGTTGCGGATCAGCCGCGGCGGCCTTGTCCAACTGCTCGGCCAGCGCCGCGGTGAGCGCGTCGAGTTGGGCGCGGCCGGGTCGCGGCATGCCCGCGGGCGGCATCATGCCGGCGTTCACCTTGCGGATGACCTTTTCCCAGGTTTCGGCGTGCTCGGCGGCTTCCGACGGGTCGATCTGGTCAAGCATCAGGTCCGCGGTCTTGGCCCTCTGGTTATGGCAGCCGACGCAGTATTGATCGAGCAGCGCGCGCTCGGGCGACTTTGCTGCCGGGGCTTGTCCATAAAAAGCGGCCGTCAGGAGCAGGACCAGGCTCGCGGCCAGCAGCCACTGTCTCATTGCGCTTCACCCACCAACTTCTTGATCAGCGCCATCGAGCTGGGCTTCTCGGTCGGCGCGTTGGTCGCCAGGAACACGCCCTGCGCCCAGACGTAAGGCGTGCGGCCTTCCTTATCCTTCGCGTCGAGCTTGGCGCCGTGATCGTACAGGAACTGGAGGATCGCGTCCGAGCCGCGATTCGCCGCGCCGTGCGCGGCGGTCAGCCCCATGGAGTTCGCGTGGTTCACGTCGCCGCCGAGTTCCATGCACAGCTTCACGGCTTCGAGCAGCGCGTCGTCGCCTTCGGTGAACGTTTGGGCGGTCACCCAGTTGACGCCCGCCGCGGCCATCAGCGCCGTGGTGCCTTCTTCGGTTTCGATGTTGGGGTCGGCGCCGTGGTCGAGCAGGAAGTGCATCACTTCCAGGTCGCCCGAGAGCGCGGCGCGGAGGAACGGCGTCTGGCCGACGAAGTTCACCCAGGAGAGGTCGCCCAGGCCCATCAGGTAGCGGCGGGTGGGCGGATAGTCCGTGGTGCGGGCGTTGACGTTGGCGCCGGCGGCGATCAGATCCTTGATCATCTGGAAGGCGCGGGCCCGGTCGATGCCGTTGTCCGGGCCCGTGGCGCCGCGGCCGAGCTCCAGGTCGCGCATCTCGACCGCGAGCCACAGGGGCGTGCGGCCGTAGTCGTCGGCGGAGTTGGGATTGGCGCCTTTGGCCAGCAGATAGGATGCGACGTCCATGTTGTTATTGCCGATCGCCATTTGCAGCGCGGTGATCTTGTTGGCTTCCGGAGCCTCGATGTCGGCGCCGGCTTCGGCCAGCATCTTGACCACGTCCAGGTGGCCGTCGCGCGCGGCGTACATCAGCGCGGTCAGGCCGCCGGTGGCGGGCGTTTGCGCGCCCGACTCGGGCATGCCGCCGCGGATGATGCCGACGCCGTGCGATCCACCGCCCGCGCCCGCGGGACGGCGCGGCGGCTTCTCCCCGATGGCGGTGGCGAGGTTGACTTCGGCGCGGTGTGCCAGCAGCAGCTTCACGATGTCAGGCTGGTTGTCGCGCACGGCGACCATCAGGTTGGTGGTGCCGGAATCCTCCAGCTTCGCGTTGGCGTTCGCGCCGTGGTCCAGCAGCGCCTGCGCGGCGCGCGGCTCGGCGACGTGGCTGGCGATCATCAGCAGCGTTTCGCCGCTTTGGTCGGTCGCGTTCGGGTTCGCGCCCGCGGCCAGCAGCTTTTCCATCATCGGAACGTTCGAAAGCGAACAGGCGAGATACAGCGGCGTGACGCCGTAGCGGTCGGCGGCGTTGACGTCCGCGCCTGCGGCCAGCAACATGTCGACCATCTCCAGGTTCTCGGCGCGGACCATCCAGTGAAGCGCTGTAGTGCCGTCAACGGCCCGGCCGTTCACGTCGGCTCCGTCCTTTAATAAGGACCGGACGGCGGCCAGGTCCTCGGTCGCCGCGGCGCTGGCCAACCGGCTACTATCGGCAGCCCCAGCCAGGGTCGGGCCGAAGGCGGCAATGAGCGCCAGAGCGGCACTGCATTTCGTCAGGGTTTTCATGGACATGAGCGCGAGTCCTCCCACGGGTGCATACCTGCATGCAGCGTTGTTATTATCCCTTTCCGGGATTTACCTGTCAAGCGGTAGCATACCACCGCCAGGTGCTTGACGGAAGGCGGCAATATTTGCATAATCGAAGAATTGCAATCTCGAAGTACTACCGGCGTCAACCGCCAGTCCGCACAACTGGTGGGGTACCTGGAAATGTTGTTCCAGCGCCTCATGGTAGCCAAGCCGCCGGAAGGCTCGGAGGCGCCGGAGTGCTCGCGCGAGGAGTTCCGGGCGCTGATGATCGTGAGCGCGCGGACCGCCCCATCCCAAGGGATGGACGCCAGCGGGCTGCGCATGAGCGAGCTGGCCGCGACGCTGGGCGTGCCGCTCAGCACGGCGACGCACACCGTCGACCGGCTGGTGGCCAAGGACCTGGTGGCGCGGCGGCGGTCGCCCACGGACCGGCGGGTGGTGGAGGTCGCCTTGAGCGGCCGCGGCAGTCAGTTGAAGGAGCTGTTCCACCGGGAACGGCTGGCTATGGCGCACAGTTGGCTTGAACCTTTGAGCAGCGCCGAACGTACACACTTCCTGGAGCTGATGGCCAAGATCGCCACGCTCGCCAAACCCGCGCGCAGGCGCACAAAAGGACTCAAGCAATGAAGACGCAATTCGCGAAATGGATGGTAGCCGTGATCCTGCTGGCTGTGCCGGCCTTGGCCGCCGACGTGGACGGCAAGTGGACCGGCAACATGACGACGCCGCAGGGCGACGCGCCCATCAACTTCACGTTCATGGCCGACGGGGCCATGCTGAATGGATCGACCAGCGGCCCGGACGGCAGCGAGATCAAGATCGCCGACGGCAAGATCGACGGGGAGAATATCTCCTTCAACGTTACGATCGATTTCGGCGGGATGCCGTTCACCATGAACTACAAGGGTGTGGTGGCCGGGGACACCATCAAGCTGACGCTGACGGTGTTCGACATGCCGCTGGAGCTGACGGTCAAGAAGACGTCCTAGTGGGGGCGGTCGCGGCTAGCCTTCAGCTCGCCTGCATTTCTCACAAGCTCTACAGTGCATCGGCGCGAGACGTGAGGCAGGGATACGCAATCGGCGATTTGGCCTCCGCTCCCGGCATGACAGCGTGACCGGCCACAAGCGCCGGGACGAGTCATACCTATTGTCTGGGCGCGGCAAGCCACGGGCTTGCGCCACGTCCTGCGCCCGAACCTGGTGAGAAATGCGGGCGTAGTGGAGGGCTAGTGGTGCTCTGCCCGGATGACAAATGGTTGCGCACAGCGCCGCTGGCCGCGACCACGGGGCGCGGTCGCCCGCCGTTGCGGCTGCCGCTACTGACTGCGGTTCAGGTGTTGTTGGAACCAGGAACGCGCCAACACGGCCACCTGGTCCAGCGCACCGGGCTCCGCGAACAGATGTGTCGCGCCGGCGACCACGGCCAGTTCCCGCTCAGTCTTCTCGGGCAGGTTCGACATCGCTTCGCGGTTCAGATCCAGCACCACCGAATCCTTGCCGCCGACGATGAAGAGGCTCGGCGCCTGGACGTGGCGCAGCGCATCGCCGGCCAGGTCCGGACGTCCGCCTCGCGACACTACGGCGCGGATGATGCCGGGGTTTGAGGCGGCCGCCTGCAAGGCCGCGGCGGCGCCGGTGCTGGCGCCGAAGTAGCCCAGGGGTTGATCCTTCAGCTTGGGATCGCGCCGGACCCAGTCGGTGGCTGCCACCAGGCGGTCCGCCAGCAATGCGATGTCGAAGCGATGTTCGGCGGTCGCGCGATCCTCGGTTTCCTCGTCTTCGGTGAGCAGGTCAATCAGCAGGGTGGCCAAGCCGTAGTCATTGAATTCGGCGGCGACGTGCCGGTTCCGGGGGCTATGCCGGCTGCTGCCGCTGCCGTGGGCGAAGACCACCAGACCGGTGGCATCGTGCGGCACAGCGAGGTCGGCCGCCAGGGTCGCGCTTCCCGCCGGCACGGTGACCGGGTAATGTTCGATGCGGGTGTGGGTTTGCTGCGCCATATCCGTACCTCCCTCCACTATCTTCCTTGCACATGGGGCGCCGAAGCGTTCCCCGGACAATACTGTCCATTAAAGAGACTCGTGTACGCGGTTGCGTGTGTCATATAACGCAAACTGCGTGTGATGCGTCTATTGAGTGGAGCCGCGCAAGGCTCCTCCGCCTGTAAGGGCCTGTAAGGGATGGACGATAACGATCCCGGCTTTCGGCACAGCGCGTGCACGAAGAAAGGCGGACGAAGTGAAGAAGTAAACAGCGGTGCATACCGCCCGGGCAGGCGGGCGCCGCACGGACGCAAGCCACTCGGGTTCGGCCTGTGCACTGCAAAAAGGAGCATTTGTTATGGCAGAAGTAGCGGTAACAAAGGAACCCAAACAGGAGAAGACTGCAGCGGAGCGGTATTACGGCTTTGAAGCCCCTCTGTTCCGCGGCAGCATCTTTAACGTGAATCCATTCGCCTTGATGCGGCAGTTCACTGATGATATGGACCGCACCTTCGGGCATGAGCCGGACGGCGCGGGCATCTGGAGCCCCGCCATTGAGGTGAAGCGCAAGAACGGCGATGTGTTGGTGACGGCCGAACTTCCCGGACTGAAGAGGGAAGACGTACAGGTCAACATCACCGGCCGAATGCTGACGCTCGAAGGTGAGCGCAAGCAGGAAAAGGAAGAGAAGCGCGAAGGCTTCTATCATTCCGAACGCAGCTACGGCAAGTTCCTCCGCAGGGTTGAACTGCCGGAGGGCGCCAAGACCGAGCAGGCGGTGGCCGAATTCAAGGACGGCGTGCTGCAGATCAAGGTTCCGGCGCCGGCAGCGAAGGAGCAGGCCAAGACGATTCCCGTGAAGTAACGGGATGACGGCATAGATCGGTTTCGTAGACACCGCAGCAGAGCGTGCCGCAGCGGGTAAGCTGTTGAAGCAACGGTTGCGGGCCGAGCGAAACCGATCTATGCAAACTCAAAAAATGGGTAGCGCCTGTAAGGGAACCGCTCCTGGCAGTCGCGGCACGGCGAGTGGCTGGTCATCGTTCCAGTACTACTTGTTCCTGTCCATGTGAACCACTCACCGAGTCGCGACTGCCGGGAGCGGTTCCCTGTCTCATAGTGAGCCGGGGGCGATTGGGGCCGTGCGACACTAGCTTTAGGCCTATGAAGTCCCTCCTTGTGTGCTTGCTTCTTGCCCCGGTTCTCCTGCTGGCGCAGGCGCCCAGCGTCACCGCCTCCTGGGATACAGCGAAGAATGTGGAAGCCCTGTCGGCCCAGGCGGCCCGCCTGAAACCGATGCTGGAACAGATGACCCCCCAGGACTGGGTGGCCAAGGGCGCTCCGGAGACCTATGTGGCGCAGTGGCGCAACGCGCAGGCCGAGCTGGAGTACCTGGCGCAGGCCGCGGCGGCGTTCGAACAGCAGCCGGAGCGGCTGACGGCGGCGCTGGACACTTACTTCCGGCTCGAGTCCGTGGAATGGCGCCTGGAATCGCTGATCGAGGCCGTGCGGCGGTATCAGAATCCGGCGATCGGCGACCTGATCCTGGGCGAACTGCGGCAGAACTCGTCGCACCGCGACGGCCTGCGTCAATACATCACGGAGCTGGCGGCACAGAAGGAGCAGCAGTTCTCGGTGGTGGATGAGGAAGCGCAGCGCTGCCGCTCCCAAGTGCTGCAACCGACTTCGCGTAGAGAATGACAGCCGTGAGTGAAACCGCTACCTACACCTGCAACATCTGCGGCGAGCCTTCGTCCGACATTTGTGTTTACTGCACCAAGGACGTCTGTCCCAATCATCGCTGCGAGAAGTGTCTGCGCTGTAGCGACTGCTGCCAGTGCGAGCAGCGCCGCACGCAGGACTGACGCAACCCGCATCAGACATGACCCTGGAAGCGTTCGACACCGCTGCGGCGTTCCAGCAGGACGCGGGCGCGTGGCTGGAGCATGACCAGCGCGCCCACAACCTGGTGCTGAACGTGACGCGGCGCGTGGTGCGCCTGGGCGAGCCGGCGTGACACTGTGAGCGGCGACATGCGCCGGGATGAGTCCCGGCGCGGCAAGCCACGGGCTTGCGCCACGTCCTGCGCCCGAAAGCCGGTGAGGATTCCCTAACCCTTCACTAACCCGGATTTATCACAGGCTTGCAGAGCGCTTCGGGCAAAGCACAGGCGGGATGCCTCGGCGAGTGGTCGGGCCGCACACTCCGGGCACGACACTGTGATGGACGACAAGCGCCGGGATGAGTCCCGGCGCGGCAAGCCACGGGCTTGCGCCACATCCTGCGTCCGAAACCTGGTGAGAAATGCGGGCTAATGTCGCGGCGGGTTGCGGACTGCTGGGGTTTACCGGCGCCGCTGGCCGCGACCGCAGCGACTGTCCGGACACCCTCAGCGAATATCGAGCCATCCTTCCGGCGGCAGGGTCACGGGGGCCAGTCCGTCGCGCTCGGCGCGGACGCGGAAGCGGCGGCCTTCGAGCGTCGCCACCAGCTCCACCACGCGGCCCGCGACTTCGCGCGTGTAGGCTGGACCGCGCTCGAACTCGATGGTGAAGTGCGTATCGGCCGGCGCTCCTTCGAGGCGCACGAACAGGCGCGCGCCGTTGTAGCCGTAGAACAACTCGCGTGCTACCGGCTCACCGCCGTGCATCGACCCATGGCGCGGGTCCGGGCGATAGTGGCCGGCTCCCATCCACTCGAAGGCCGAGGTGATCTCGCCGTCGAGCGTCACTCCCAGCGGGTTCATGGGCGGCGTGTGGACCTCGCCGGGCTGGGCCGTCAGTAGCGGTGCGCGCAGCTCAGCGGGCACCTCCAGGCCGAGCGCGCGGTAGACGTTCGAAAGGTGATCGCGATACAGTTCATCGAATTCGTTGCGGTAGGAGGAGCTGTGTTCGGGTCCGTACCACCAGCACCAGTCGCTACCCTCGGCGATCAGCAGTTCCTCGAAGGCCAGGTGGCGGGAAGCGTCCGGGACCTTATCGGCGTGTTCGTCAAAGGTGCGGCGGGCGTTGAGCAGCAGCTCCCAGGCGCGGTTGTCCTCGTCGGCGCCGATCCAGATGTCGAAATTCGCGTTGATCCAGGAACCGGGGAAAACGTGGTCGAGCGGCTTCGCCTCGTGCTTGGCCAGCGCCTCGGAGATGGTGAGCGCCTCGAGTTGCGGATCGTCGGTGATGCGGCGGTAGAGCTCGCGCAAGAAGGGGCGGCCCTGGCCGGGATACCACTCCCAGGCGTTCTCACCGTCCAGGATAATCGGCACCAGCATGTCGCGACCCTGCACGTTCTGGCGGATGCGGTCGAGGAAGTGCTCGGCCGCGGCAGCGGGCTCCATGCGGGCGTACTCGAAGCCGATCAGGTCGCTCAGGTAATGATCGCGGAACAGCAGCCGCAGGCGGTCCTTCCACTGGTAGGCCTGATACGTCACCTCGATGCCAGGAGCCTGGTCGAGCGTGCGGCCGAGCACGCCGTTGTCGCTTGCCGCCCACTGATAGCCGCAATCGGCGGCCAGCGTGAGGGCTTCGTCCGAGACCGAGCCTTCGGACGGCCACAGGCCCGCGGGCGCAGTGCCGAGCATCTTCTCGATATAGCCGCGGGCGCGTTCGAGCTGCGTACGCGCGTCATCCGGATAGCGGAAGTGCGAAGGCAGCGTCACGCCGGGATGTGAGACCGAGGCGATTTGGGAGTCGCACACCAGCGGCAGGATCGGATGGTAGAAGGGCGTGGTGGAGATCTCGATCTGCCCGCGCGCGGCGAAGTCGCGATAGACCGGCAGGACGCCGGCCAACGCCTCGCGCTGCTTGCGCGCCATCAACTGCTGATCGGGGAGCGTGAAGTCGCGGCCTTTGCGGATCAGCTCCTGCAATTCGGGATCCTGGTTGCGCAGGTCCTCGTCATACCAGGCGAGCTGGCTCAGCACTTGCACGTCGCGGATTTCCTGAATGCCGAAGGGTTCGTTGCGGCGTTCGGAGAGCTCGGCATAGCGCGGGTAGGGGGCGATCATGTGCTGGTGGTTGGCGTGGAACAGATAGCGCTGGACGAAGGTGCTCTGCGAGTGCGTCAGCTCTTCGGCGGGCGTGACGGCGCAGTCAAAGTAGGGATCGGAGGCGGCGCCGGTGGCGTATTCGTCAAGCTGCACGACCACGGAGGGAACCATGTTGAAAGTCTGGTGCACCCGCGGGAACTCGCCCAGGATGCGGACCATGCCGGCGTAGTCCTTCATGGCGTGCAGGCGCGTCCAGGGTTGCTTGTATTGGCCGGTCCACAAGTCCTTGTAGAACGGCTGGTGCATGTGCCAGAGGAAACAGAGTGTGGTCACGGGAGTGCTTCGTAGGGCGCGGGGTCCAGGGGGGAGGCGAACGCCTCGGGAAGCGGGCGCGCGGCGGCGTCGAACAGGGTCATGGGGCGGAGCTTCAGGATCATTTCCATAGTGCGGGCCAGCGACGTGTCATTGAAGAAGCCGGTGTCCGGCAACTTCGCGCCGCGCGAATAGGGGGAGACGATCAGCGGATGCGCGCCACCGATAAAGATGGCCGTCTTCCGCCAGAATGGCGCGCGCGAGATGCGCTGGACGATCTGGCCGAGTTCGGCGTCGCTGGTGGCGCGTAGCAGCGTCAGGCGCGGGAACATGCCGGTCTGCTCGAACTGTGCGAGGTCGTCGAGGAAGGTGGTCTTGGGCGCGGCGGCCAGCACGCCGTAGTTGCGAACGTCCATCCTGGCGGATCGGGCGTTGGTGAACAGGTAACCGGCCGGAGGCACGTTCGCGGGATCGGAGCCGAGGAATCGCGCGGCGGGCAGCGCATGTGACAGCAGCCGGGTAAAGGGCGGCGCGATGCCGGCGAGCGACCAGTACAGGCTTTCCGTGGGCCCGTCGGAATCGGGGAAGTAGTGCGGCAGGGCGGCGAACGCCTGAGCGAGCTTGTCGTGATTCGGGCCCGTGTCCTGATCGGGCGAAATGTAGACGACGTCTTCGATGGGGGCCGGCAGTGTGGGCTCGGTCTCCGGGGCGACGTGGACCAGGGCGAGCGCGGCGTCGGTCAGCTTGGGGAGCGACTCCTCATCCGGCTTGGGGATCACCGACACCGTATTGCTTTCGCTGTTGAGCACGGCCAGGCGTCCGTCGGAGAGCGCGCGGGCGCTGGTGGGGTAGGCGCCTACGGGGATGAATCCCGACAGGCGGCTGCGGTCCTCGGAGATGTCGGCGACGGCCACTGCATTTACATCGGCACAAACGACATAAAGCTGCGTCTGGTCAGGCGAGAGCGCCACGCCCAGCGGCGTCATTCCGGCGGGCTGCCCGGCGGAAAAGCCCAGGTTCAGCACATCCAGCGTGTCCATGAGCTTGCTGCCATCGACCCCAACCACGAACAGGTTATTGGTGTTCGCAGCGGCGACGAACAGGCGATAGCGCGTGTTGCTGGTATCGCCTTCCAGGCGCCGGTCGCTCAGGACCATGGCCGTTGGATGCGGCCCGAGGCGGATACGGCTCATGTCATAACCGGTGTCGGTTTCGTACTGGTAAACCGAGCCGTCGGCCCAGCTCGACACCCAGTAAGACTTGCCGTCGGGGTGGAACAGGATCTGGTAAGGCCGGCGGCCCGACTTGAAGGCGTTGATCACCTTGCCCGACTGCGGATTGAAGACCAGGATGCGGTCATGCAGGAGGTCGGCTGCATAGACCAGGCGTCCGCCGGGCGGGATGGCGAGGTCGCCGAGGAAGTCGTTGGCGTTGCGCGTGGGCGCGTTCGAGGCGGGCATCTCTTTAGAAAGCGCCAGCGCGCCTTCGGCCGAGAAGGTCAGTTCATAGATCGAATAGCGGTTACCACCGCTGGCGTAGACGCGGCGGCCGTCGGCGGAGAAGACGAGGCCTTTCCACGCGGCGGGGAGCGTGACGCGGGAGGCTTCGGTGAGGTCGGCCAAGCGAATCACGCTGATCGAGGCCGGGGCGCCGGAGTTCAGGGTGAGGAGGAAACGGTTGTCCGGGGAGACCAGGGAGGTGGTGGGGAGCGAGCCGACTTGGATCTGGGTTCCCGCGGGATCGATGCGCCAGCCGGTGGGGAGGAGCTGGCCGTCCGCCGAGGTTTGGGCAAATCCGAGCGCCGCGCTCAAGAGAAGGACCGTCTGGGCCAAGGCTAGGCGCATGGGTAGCTCCATTGTAACCGGGGTGGGCAAGCGGGGCGGGAGTGGGAGTTTGTTTTCATCGGGATAGATCGGCCTTGGGTTCGTTTCGTCGGGGGGCGGAAAGGGCGGCTTGGGTTCGTTTCGTGGTGGGGGGCTCGGGGCGGGCACCTGTTGCTTGGGTTCGTTTCGTTCCAGGCTTCGGCGGGCAAGGGTTCCCAGGCCGGCGTGTCTTGTTGTGGACGGTCTCATTTGGTTGCCGGTGAGAGTCTACGCCCGGTTGGAGGTTCCGCGAGCCGGCGACTCTTACAACGGGTTGGTGCGTTTGGGGAAAGCGGATTTTGGGAGGTGTGATCCAGGGGGTAGGTTCTGCCGATATGTCTGAGTGAGATGCTACGCTGCGAACTGATTTGTCCGGGAGCCAATCTGAGGGTCCAGTTGGAGAAGTTGCTGGGGTCGATTCCCGGCCTGGAGGTGGTCCGCAGCTTCGACGACTACCCCACGCGCGACGACCTGCTGCGGTCCGTGCGCATGCGCCGGGTGGAGATGGTGGTGGTGTGCCTCGACGACCCGAAGCGGGCCGAGGCGGTGGCCGCCTTCCTGGACGAGGTACTGCCGGGGTTCCTGGTGATCGCCGCCGGGGGCGGCAAGGACGTCGGCCTGATGGCGCGGCTGATGCACGTGGGCGTGCGCGCGCACCTGGCTGAGCCGCTTGACCCGCAGGAACTGGCCGGCGTGGTGGAGGATTGCCAACAGCGGCTGACAACGCATCCGTTGCCCGCCGCGCGCCAGGCTGACCTGTACTCGTTCCTGCCGGCCAAGCCCGGCGTGGGCGCGTCCACCATCGCGGTGAGCACCGCCTGCGCGCTAGCCGAGAACCTGCGCACGCACACGCTACTGATGGATTGCGACCTGTGGGCCGGCGCCGTCCAGTTCCTGCTGAAGCTGGGCAAGAGCGCCTCCATGGCGGACGCGCTCATGCATTCCGAGAACCTGGACGAGGACCTGTGGGGACAGATGGTGGGGCACTCGGACGGGCTCGACGTGCTGCATGCCGGGCGGCTGAATCCGCCGCCGGTGGTGGAGATGGCGAGCGTGGCCCGCGTGCTGGACATGGCTCGTCCGCAGTACGAGGTGGTCTGCGCGGACCTGGCCAGCAGCTTCGAGGCGTTCACCGTGGCGATGCTGCAGGAGTCGCGCCGCATCCTGCTGGTGACCACGCCGGAGCTGGTGGCGCTGCATATGGCGGCGGCGCGCGTGCGCCAGTTGACGGAATTGGGTCTGGTGGACCGGGTGAGTCTGGTGCTGAACCGCAAGACGCGCAGCGCGCTGGACGAAGACGCGGTGGCGCAGGCCGTGGGGCTGCCGGTGACCTTTGTGTTCACCAACGACTATTCGCGCGTGAACCGGTCCGTGCTGGACGCCGCGGGGATCTTCGACGATTCGCCGCTGGGGCAATGTGTGTTGAACCTGGCGCACACGCTGATCCCGGCGCAGCAGGCTCCCCGGCCGACGCGGCACCGCAAGTTCCTGGAGTTCTTCCACGTGGCGCGCGAAGGCGACGAGGAAGCAGCCTAACGCACGCCTAGCCCTCGGCTAGCCCGGATTTCTACCAGGCTCGCAGAGCGTTTTGGGCAAGGCACAGGCGGGATGCCTGGGCGAGTGGTCGGGCCGGCACTCCGGGCACGACACTGTGATGGACGACAAGCGCCGGGACGAGTCCCGGCGCGGCGAGCCATGGGCTCGCGCCACGTCCTGCGCCCGAAGCCTGGTGAGGAATGCGGACTAGCGCACGCACTCGTGGCCGCTGCGCTGGGATTCCTCCGGCGCTTGTCGCCCATCACAGTGTCCTGCGGGGAGCGGCCGGAAAATCGCGAACCGAGGCACCCCCCTCGGTTCCCTCCCCGATTACGGATGAGACTGTGCGGGCAGCGGGGCGGGCTCCGGACGGCTGGGTGGGTTCACACGTGACTGGTAATCGCGTGGATGAGATGCGATCCTGCCGGACCGCCTCCACCAACGACGCAGCGGGCTTTCACTGCATCGCGCCGTAGCTTCCTGGGTCCACCGCCGGTCTCGCTCGAAGCGGCTTACGCCTCAGCCGCCGGACGATCGGGCGGCGCTTGATGGAGCCGCCGCCCCCGGCCGGGACCCGTCCGCGTTCCCGGTTGGAAGCGCGGGCCAAGGCCCACCTCGCACCCGCTTACCTGAGCGGGATGACGCAGCTTACTGCGCGGCCGTGATCACCTGAAGCACGTAGGCCACGGCCAACGCCAAGCCAAACAGCGTCTCGACGATGGTGAGGGAGACGCCCCACCGGTCGATGACACCGAGCTTGTGAAAGGTCGCAACCTGTTTTGGAATGTAGCGTTGCTCACCTTCGGAAACATGGACGTAGTTGTCCTCCCGCATTGAAACGAACTTGCGATACAGAGCCAGCGCCAGAGTCATAACCCCCAGCACTACCCACAGGGAAACCAGAGTTGTCATGTCGATTGCCTCCTTACGCCTGAGGATGTAGCAATCCATTGACCAAACCGGGGATCAAGCTGGCCGTACGCAGACGCGCCGGGTGGGAAACGCTTGTCCCGGGGTCCGGGGTGGTTTGCCGTGTGGTGCCGCTGGGCAGCGCGTCCTTCTTTAGCGCCGAGTTTTCCAGGGCGAGGCACGCGCGGCCGGGCAGACCGCCGCGGAGTCGTTGCTGTAAATTGCGATCTCTTTCCATCAAGATTGGGGAAAACGCCCGTTTTCTGCGGCTTCGCGTTTCCGCCCGGCAGGCTGCCGGAGGGGGGCGGCGTAGCTTCAAGGCAGATATGAAACGCAAACAACTGGCGCGGGTGCTGGCGCGCGAGCAGGGGATGCCTGCCGGGCGCGCACAGGATCAGGTGGACGAGCTGGTGCACGACATTCTGGAACGTTTGCGGGCAGGCAAACCGGTGCGGCTTCCCGGGTTGGGCAAGCTGGTGACGCGCGATGGAGCGGGACAGAGCTCGGCGGGGTCCGGCTCCGGCTCGCGATGACGCAGGCCGAGCGGATCCTGGAGATCGTGCGGCGGTCGCTTGAAGGCGGCCAGACGGTGGAGATCGACGGGATCGGGGTGTTCCGGCCGGGGGCGGGCGGCGGCTATGAATTCGTGGCGGAGGTGCGCCCGCGGGTGTTCATCGCGTACGTGGAAGAGGACCTGGGACTGGTGCGGCGGCTGCGGGACGGGCTGGCGGCGGGCGGGTGCGCCCCGTGGCTGGACAAGGACCAGTTGCTGGCCGGGCAGAACTGGCCGCGGGCGATCGAGCGGGCCATCGGCATGGCGGACGTCTTCGTGGCGTGCTTCTCACCGCGCTCCATCGTCAAGCGCGGGCAGTTTCAGAGCGAGCTGCGGTACGCCCTGAACTGCGCCGCGCGCATGCCCATCGAGGACGTGTTCCTGGTGCCGGTGCGGCTGGAGGGGTGCGCGATCCCGGAGCAGATTGCCGGGCAGTGGCAGTACATCGACCTGTTCCCGGATTGGGAGCGGGGGATGGAGCGGCTGGTGGAAGCGGTCCACCGTGCGGCGCGCGGGCGGACGCCGCCAGTGGTGTTGGTGTGAGCGCGTGAGTGGAGCGGTTTCAACCGCGGGGGACCGCTTCCTGCGGTCGGGGCTTAGCCAGCGGGATGCCGCGCAGATCGCGCTGATTTGCGCAGCCCACCTCTGCCTCAACGCCTATGCGCACCGGCCTTGATCCGTGCAGAGTGCTACTAGAGCGTTTGCAGCGTTATCGTAGACCGCTCCCTGTGGTCGCGGCACAGCTAGCGGCGCTCTGCACAAAGGACGTGCGCTGGGCACAGCGCTAGTAGCTGAGCCGCGACCACAGGGAGCGGTCTACTCCGTTGGGCAGAGCGCCGGTAATAGCCGAGATGGGATGAGAAAGGCGGGGTCCGGACGGGATGCGATAAGCGCCCAAGAGATAGGCCGGAGGACGCGGTCCCACCGGGTCCGAAATCGCTCTCCCCGACCGCTAGGGCGCAACCCGAATCGTCACCCGGCGCCGCGACGCATCCGACACCCCGTCGGCTGCCTCCACCTCGCTCTTCCATCGCACCGTCACCCCCGCCACGCCGAGCCCGCGCAGCAGCGTACCGATGTTCTGCGCCCGCTGCTCGGCCAGTCCCGCCTTCTCCTCCATCCGTGTCCCGTTTGAAAGCAGCGACGCGACTCGGAATCCTTCCACCTCCACCGCCGACGCCCCGATCCGTTTGGCGTAGGCCGCCGCTTCGTTCACCACGCGGTTGGAGCCGAACTCCAGGTAATCGTTGTCGAAGGCGTAGGGCACGGTGAACTCCTGCGGACCGCTCAGCGGCTCGCGCGGCGCCGGCTTGGCCGCGGGCGTCCGCCGCGACGACGGACCCGGACCGCGCGGCGCCGGCGGAGCCTCGATCCCTGGCTCGGCCGGCAGGATCGTGTCACAAGCCAGGTTGATCTCCTGGATCACGGAAATCGACAACGGCTGGAGCGGTACGCCGCCGCACACCCGCGGACCCTTGGCCACCCGCCCCTCCACCAGCACCTCATGCTTCAACTGCGGAGGATGGAACGCGGCGGTGATGTCCTGCTGTATCCCCAGATAGTACAGCTCGCCCTCGTATTCGGCCAGGAAGCAGGGGACGGTTTTGGTGTCCCGCACAATCGGGCAAGCCACGAAGTTGCGCTGCCGGCTATCCGGTTGCTGGGCGAACACCACGGAGGCGCACGCCAGCAGAGCTCCCAACGCGCGCATTACAGGGCACCCAAAAAGTTGATCAGGTCGACCTTCTCGGTCTCGCTCAGCTTCATGTCGAAGCGCCGGTCATAGTAGTCGACCACTTCGCGCAGCGACTTGGCCGACCCGTTGGCGAAATACGGCGGACGCGCCGACAAGCCCCGGAACTGCTGCATCACGATCGAGCCCACATCCACGCAGCGCCCCGAAATCAGCGCCCGCCCGGGATCGGTCGTATAGATGACGCGTCCCAGATAAGGATGCGGATCGGCGTCGCGCTTGCAGGTGATCTTGAACACCGGCAGGTCGCTATCCTCGGCCCAGGTGGCCGATTCCGTCCAGGTGGGGTAGTTGGTGGTGCCGACGTCCACCCAGCCGGCCGAAAGGTCCTGCCCGGTCATCTGCGCGTTGTGGCACGTGGCGCAGGTCCGCTTCAGCGGATTCCCCAGGCCGATGGAGTTGATATGCGTGGCGTCGCGCAGCCAGAACTGGCGGTACATGAAGATGTCAGACCCGCGCGCCACCGAGGCGCGGAACTCGTCACCCGGCTTCTTCCACATGTCGAACAGCTTGAACACCGGATCGTAGTCGTTATCGCCCAACACGCCCGTGCGCCCGTCGCGCAGGGCCTTCGGACCCAGCGCCGCGGGGCCTTCCTGCACCGCCAGCGAGTGCCCGTATTCGTCGGACGCCTGCGCCACGTACACCTGCGATTCGTAGTCGACGATCTTCCGCAGCGTCTCCGCCGAAGGAACCGACCGCGCTTCCTCATGCCCCAGAATCGCGCTGATGGCCTGCGCCTTGAGCGTGGGCTCGCGGGCGTCGGTCATGAGATTCATGCTCACCGGCTTGCCGGTCTCCGGATCGACGTCGGCCAACTCACCGGTCTTGAGCACGATCGCGCCGCCGCCCGAGGTGACGTATTTCAAGTTCGCCGCGGGCCGCGGCCGCCGGTAGACCGACACGGTGGGATTCGCGCTCTTCAATCCGTATTCGGGGCTGGTGTTGCACCCCGTTGGATCGCGCAGCACCTCGATCGAAAACTCCACCGGCTTGGGCGACCCATCCGCGTTCTTCGGCGGCCACGCCAGGGGAATGCGGAACAGGCCGCGTTCGAGCAGTAGCGAATGCGAGCTTTCCAGATCCTGCGGCAGGTTCGGACAGTTCGACCCGTCAAAAGCTGCGAACACCGGATCCGTGCCCGCCGTGTCGCGCCACCGCTCCATCATGCTGGCCGCCGAGACGCTCATGCCGTAGTTCGGCTGATGGCAAGTCACGCAGGCTCGCCCGTTGGTGCCCAGGGGCTCGAAGAACGGATGCCCGGCGGTCGCCACGTAGCCCCAGGCCTGCAACACGCCCAGGGAACCCGCGTCGTTCGCGTACTCGGCCATGGGCTCGAGCTTCACACCGCTAGACGGTTCCACCCATGTGGACCGGTATTGCGCGCCGGCAACCAGCGCCACCGCCATCACCATTAGCAATCGCCGCATTTTGCTGCAACCTCCGTAGAGCCGAACTGGCCCAATCCATTATTATCCCAAGGACTGCAGCTCGCGGTGCGATGGCGCCGTTCACCGGTCTGCTGCGGATGCTCGCCGATTCGTGATGGGACTCGCCGCGCAGGGCCCCTACGATGGACTGCGGAGGACAGCTTATGAGGACCGCAAAAGGCTACCGGGGATTGGGCATGGAAGGCTTCACGGCGCGCTGGTACGCGTCGCTGACCCGCAATTCAATGGACGAGTTCCAGGCGCTGGCGCGGCGCGTGGCGGCCGAGCTTCCGCCGGGAAGCCGCGTGCTGGAGGTGGCGCCCGGGCCGGGCTACTTCGCCATCGAGCTGGCCAAGCTGGGCGACTACCGCATCACGGGGGTCGACATCAGCCACACGCTGGTGGAGATCGCGCAGCGCAATGCGGCGGAGGCAGGTGTGGAGGTCGACTTCCAGGAGGGCGACGCGGCGGACCTGCGGTTCTTCAGCGAGTCCTTCGACTTCCTGCTGTGCCGCGCGGCGTTCAAGAACTTCCGCCGGCCGGTGGAGGCGCTGCGCGAGATGCATCGCGTGTTGAAGCCGGGCGGCCGCGCGCTGATCATCGACCTGCGGCGCGACGCATCGATGGAGTCGATCGGCGAGGCGGTGAGCGACATGGGGCTCGGCGCGGTCAACCGGATGCTGACCAAGGCGACGTTCCGCTTCGTGCTGCTGCGCCGCGCCTACACGCGTGCGGAGTTCGAACGGTTCGTGGCGGAGGCGGGCTTCGGACAAGCAGAGATCCGCGACGACTCGATCGGGATGGAGCTGTCGCTGGCGCGGGCGGCACAGGGGTGTCCGCTCTGACTAGCCGCGCGAAACGGGTCTATGCAAAATCCCAAGCAAGCTCTACAGTGCATCGCGGGAAACTTTAGGCAGGGATCTGCAATCGGCGATTTGGGCGCCGCTCCCGGCATGACGGCGTGACCGGCCACAAGTGCCGGGATGAGTCCCGGCGCGGCAAGCCACGGGCTTGCGCCACATCCTGCGCCCGAAACCCAGTGAGAAATGCGGACTAGTGAAGCTGAGGTGCGTAGACCGCGTAGCCTCGCGGCGCGGCCCAGAAGTCGGCACGGCCGGCGTCATCGGTCCACTTGGATTGCGGCGCGCTTTGATTGTAGCCATCCCAGGCGACCGGAGCGAGCCGCGTGTTGCGCCAGCGCGTCTGTACGCCGGCGCCGCCCCAGCGGTCGCCGCGATTGTTCAGCACGAAGATCAGTCCGGGCTGGCGGTCGAAGCCTGCGCGCTGCATCACGTAGAGGTCGTCCTGGACGTGCAGCACCTGGGTGGCGCCGCCGGCGTAGCGTTCGTGCGCCGCGGCGAGGGCCTCGATTCCGTGGGGCGTGCCGGCGCGGCCCAGGCCGTAGTTGAAGTAGTCCAGCCAGAACACCGACGGGTAGCCTTCGTGCGTGAGGATGAAGGCGTAGGCGAGCATCTTGTCATGGATGATGCCGTCGGCAGGGTTCCGCGTGGTGTCGTGATTGTCGACGAACGTGACGGCGTGAAACGGATCGTCCTTCATGAGGCAGCCGCCCTGGGCGAGCGTGGTGAGGCTGAACCCGAAGCTGTCGCAGAGGTCCTTGAGGCGGTAGCGCAGGGGAAAGTCGAAGGCCGATACGGGATTGTCCATGTAGGAGTTCACTTCCACCAACCAGTCGTCGATGGTGCGTTCGTTGTCCCAGCATTCGCCCACGCAGAAGAGCTTGAACGATTCGCGGTCCTTGTTCAGATAGCGCAGCTCGGCGATGGACTTCACCATCCACGGGCTGTAGCCTTTGACGAAGTCGAAGCGAAAGCCGTCGAAGCCGATCTGTTCCACCAGCCACTGCGCCACCTCCATGAGTTGCGTGTAGACGTAGGGATTGCGATGGCAGAGGTCGGGCATGTCGCCGAAGGTCATCTGGTCGAAGGACTCGTAGGGCGAAGGATGGAAGCAGGTCCAGTCGCGCGGGAACTTGCCGCTTAAGGGAGTGAACTTGGTCCAGCGGGTGCTGTTGTTGAGAGGGTTGTGCTCGGTGGCGTCGCCGCCGGAGTTGTGGTCGAGCACGAAGTCGGCATAGACGTGCAGGCCGCGCTGGTGGGCTTCGCTAATGAGCGAGGTGAGCTCGGCCTGGTTGCCGAACCAGGTTTTGACGCGGCCTTTCTGGTGGAAGTCGCCGAGGTCGTAATAGTCGTAGGGATCGTAGCCCATGGAGGGCCCGCCGAGGTTAGCGGCCTTGCCGGCGGGCGGCAGCCAGAGAGCGGTGAAGCCGGCTTGCTGGAGTTCGGCGAGCTTGGAGGAGACGAAGGTCCACCAGGCGCCGTCGCGGTTCTCGCGTCCGGGGCAGTCCCAGTAGAACGCTTGCATGAGTACGCCCATAGGTCACCTCCTGTGGGGCGGGTCGCAGCGCGAGACGCGGCGGTCCGCGCGGATGCCCTGCGGTCCCGGACGGGTGCGCTCTTCCATTATCATTCGGGAGTCGCGACTTGATTGCGGTGTCGAGTGCCCGGCGAGGCCAGTATCATTTAAGAGGTGAAGGTCCGAGATCTGATCCGCTTGCTGGAGGCTGAGGGATGGCGCCTGAAGAAGACGCGCGGGAGCCACCGGCAATACCGTCATCCGGATCGGGGAATGGTGGTCACCGTGCCAGGTAAACTGGGAAAAGACGTGCCCGTGGGGACACTCAAAGCGATTCTGCGGACCGCCGGGTTAGAGGGAAAGGACGCCAAGCCATGACGTACACCGTGATCTATGAGAAGGGTCCAACGTCGTGGGGAGCGTACGTCCCGGACCTTCCGGGAGTCATTTCGGTCGGCGATTCGCGGGAGGAAGTGGAGCGCTTGATTCTCGAAGCTATCGAGTTTCACATCGAGGGCTTGCGCGAGGAAGGGTTGCCGATCCCGCCGCCGTCGAGCTTCGCGGGTGTCGTGCAGGTCGATTCCCCGGCGTGAAAAGAGGGACGGCAAGGACATGGAGCGACATTTGACGCCGGAGACGCAGACGAAACTGGACAAACTTGCCCGGCGGACTAACCGCGGCACCGACGAGCTTCTTGAGGAGGCCGTCGGGCACCTCGTCGAGTACAACGAGTGGTTCGAGCGTAAGGTGAACGCGAGCATCGCCGCTGCAAAGAGCGGGCAGATCGTTCCACACGAGCACGTACACATCTGGATCGAGCGGCGCCAACAGGAGCGCGATCTGCCGGACGAACTTCTCTGAATCATGCGATGGAACAGCGCCTCAAACAGTTGCTCGATCAGTTGATCAGCGAGGGGGAAGCAGTCCTTGGGACGCAATGGCAACCCCAAGGACGCTGGGTGACCACTCCGCCGACTTATGTTGATCTCGCAGCTTTCAAAACGTGGCGAGCCAAGTGCAAACACTTGTTTTCGATGTTGGGGCACTTCGGCAGGCCTTGGCAAGATGACCTAACTGCCAACTGGACCAATCTGTCGGTGTTTGCGATCAGCACTCAGAGTACTCTTCAGGCCATCGCTTCGCTTGAGCGCGATGGCCTACTTATCCAACTCGAAGACTTGGTATTTGCAGATGCATTTGCCAACCTACTAGAACAGTCGGAGCACTTGCAGACGCAGGGTTATTCCCTTGCAGCGGGTGTGATCTTGCGTGCAGTCTTGGAGGAGCGACTACGTCGACTATGTGACCAGCATGGGTTAGTCATCAAGAAGGCCAAGTCGACTCTAGCCGACTACAACACCGCGTTGTACAAGGGGTCAATTTACGACAAGATCATGTTCAAGGAAATCGAAGCACTGATTGCGATTGGTAACGCCGCGGCCCACAATGAACCGTCTCTGAAGACCGACAGTGTCGCTCGCCTCCATGACGGAGTCGTCAGAGTCCTCCAGAGATTCTCAAGTTGATCGCGCGACCTTGAAAGCTGAGCGGGTGTACCTAACCGGCTGGTCACATCCGGGCTTCGAGGAACGCGCGGGCGGCGGCTAGTTCTTCCTTACTCACGATGTGTGGACGACCGGGGTACATGTGGAGCTCGACTTCTGCGCCTAGCTCCTTTAGCACGCGGGCGGTCTCTTCGGTGCGGGCCGGGTCGATCCATTCGTCGGCGTCGCTGCCGGTTAGGAACACGCTCAGACCCTTCAACGACTGGCCGCCGGCGGTCTTCCAGATGGTGTCCGGGGCGCCGATCAGGCAGCCGGTGAAGACTACGATCGCGGCGACCGACGCCGGGTGGCGGAGGACGTACTCCACCGCTACGCAGGCGCCTTGCGAGAAGCCTACGATGAACATTTGCTCGGGGCCCAGGCGGCCGCCTTCGGCTCCTTCGAGCACCAGCCAGTGGCAGCGCTCGACCGACCGTGTGAGCTGGGGCTCGTTGGCGTCGATCGTGTCCATGTAGCGGCCTGGGTACCAGAGGCCGCCCTGGGCGTAGGGCGCGAGCCAGCGGATGCCGCCGATGTCGAGCGGACCCGTGAGGTCGAGCATCTCTTGTTTGGTGCGGGAGCGGCCGTGCAGGAGGATGCCGGCGCGTTCAGCGACGCCCCGCGGCTGGCCCGCCTCGCGGAGGCGGACCAGTGGGGGTTTGGGGTCGGAGGGCAATCAGTTGCTGCGGGGCGTGTCGCCGCCGACAAACTCGTTGCCGCTGGCGCGGTGCGAGAACTTGGCTGCGGAGGCTTTGTTGGCGGCCTCGATGGCTTCCTTGTTCACGCTGGCGATGAGCGCTTCGGCGTGACCTTCGGCGCGGTTGCTCTCGGGCACCTTGATGGGTTCGAGCATGGCCACGATCTCGGGGCGCTTCTCTTCAAACCACGGCGGCAGCAGGAGCTCAAAGCCCAGGCGGTCGGCCGGTTCGTCGCGCGCGAAGCCGCCTACGGCCGTGGCCGCGCACTCGACCAGGATGCCGCCGGGGCAGCGGCAGTAGATCGAATGGAAGTAGTTGCGGTCCTTGATCTCGGAGCAGTCGGTGTAGCCCAGCTCTTCGTAGAAGTCCTTCTGCTTGGCGAGGTTCTCATCGGTGCCGACGTCGAGCGCCATGTGATGGGCCGTGCCCGCGCCGAAGGTCCAGCTTCCGGACGGCTTGTCGGGTTCGTGCTGGAGGATCACGGTGCGGTTGGGGCCGCCTTCGCCGATCTCAAAGCGATGGAGGTTGCCTTCGACGCCGGTCTTGCGGAAGCCCAGGGCCTCGACGAAGAAGCGCTCGGTTTCGGGGACTTCGCGCACGCTCAGCACGGCGCCGGCGAAGCCGCGCGTGGCGGTGTCTCCCTTGATGTCTTCGGTCTGCCAGCCGACGCGCGTGTCGGTGGCGTCCTCGATCACTTCGAACTGCAGGCCGGAGGGGTGATCGAAGCGGATGAACTTCTCGCCGAAGCGCTCCTGGATGCCGCTGTGGCCGACGTTGAAGCGGTCGAGGTGCTCGCGCCAGAACTTCACGGCGCCGCGCGGCACGGTGTAGACGGTGGAGGACACCTGGCCCGCGCCTTTGCGTCCCGGGACGCGCTGGTAGGGGAAGGTGGTCATGACGGAGCCGGGTTCGGCGTTCGCGTTCGAGTAATAGAGATGATAGTGCGCATAGCGGCCGTCAAACAGAACGGTCTGCTTGATCATGCGCTGGCCCAGGACCTGCGTCGTAAAATCGATATCTTCCTGCGCGCGTCCGGCGCACAGCGTCAAGTGATGGAATCCAGTTACGTAAGACAACGGTGCTTACCTCCGGGGGGGATTATACCAGAAGTGTTTGAGACTGAACCGGTCCGGGATGGGGCCGTCAAGCGACGCGCAGGCGGGCTTTCGAGGGAAGCTTGGTGCGGGATTGGGCGGTGATTCCGGCGTCCCGGCGGCGAGTAGCGGATCGTGATCTGAACCACCTTGTGACAGGCAGGGCGGCGAGACAGAGTTGCACGTGATTCTGAAGTGGACGTCCCTGCTAGAATTGGGCGAGTAGCATGGATAAGGTCCTTCGCAAATACACCAGCCACGCAGCCATGAAAGCGGACGAATTCCGCTACTGGCAAAGCCGACCGGTGCATGAGCGCATGGCCGCTGTTTCTGAACTCACGCTTGCCGCGTACGAGCTGAAAGGCAAGGTTCCCGATGTTCCCAGACTTCAAGGACCTGTTATCCGCCTTCCACGCCCACGGCGTTAAGCCGGGAGACTGCGTCACGCGACGCGCAGACGGGCCTTCGAGGGAGGCTTGGTGCGAGGCTGAACGACGATGTCGACGTCGTGGCCGAGGGCGAGGAGGAAGCGCAGCAAGCGCTCGATAGAGAAGCCGGAGAGGCGGCCTTGCTTGAGCGCGGAGATCTTGGGTTGGTCGATGCCGAGGAGCTTCGCGGCTTGGGCTTGGGTGAGATCGCGGCGGTCAATGGCAGTGAGGATCTTCGCCGTTAGTTCGGCTTTAGCGAGGCGGTCGGGGGCGTTGGGGAGGTTCAGGTCGGCGAAGATGTTGCCTGTGCTGCGCGTGTGTGTTGGGTGGGGCACCGTATCGATGATATGTCACAAGTCGCATAGTCAGGCAGATCGGAAGTTGAATAGGAAGGACTGAGGAACAGAATTGCTCGTAATGTCCGGACGCCTAGATCTCGCCATTCACGTAGGCGTCATGTCTGTCGATGCGGCGGTCGAGTTCAGCAGCAAACTCATCTCGGGAGCCGCCATGCTTTTGAAGCGACGCGACTTCAGTCGGCGCCAATGGGATCGGAAGCGGCGTTCGGACATACATCATCGCGTCCCAGGTGTTAGCGTCGTCCTCGAAGAGCTTACAGGCCCTGTCGAATAACGCGAACATCGCACCCAGGTCCGTCTCGTTGAAACCAAACAACGGATTGGAATTGAGCGAAGTTACCCGCGTCATGTCGCTTGGCATCCACCCGGACTCCTGGTGGAAAACCACAAACAACGGCAGGGCGTGACTAAAGACGTTGCGGTATTGTTGTTGCACAACAAGGAGTTCTTGATAAATCTCCTTGGCTGGCGGAACGTCCACATCGATAGAAAGCCTGAAGCGCTCTTTCCAGTCTTTGCTCCGAAACTGATGGTATGTAAGGCCACGGCGATTGCCGAAGGCGAAGCAGGCGTCGAACACGAGCTCCAGCATTCCGAAAAACAGCACCACCGCACCCGCAGCCGACGCCTCGCAAGCCCGGCGCTTCGCGAAGTAAGCATTCGTGGCCGGCATATCGTATTCCGTAACCGTTCCGCCGCTCGGCAGCTTAACTGTGGATACAGGCACGCCCGGCTCAGGCTCACATTTCAGGCCGAGCGTTACCTCGGCATGCCTCCTCAAATTCCAATAGTAAGACTCCAGCATCCAGAACTGATGCTGGAGCGCAAAGTCACCGGCAGCGATTCTTGCTTTTGACCTCGCTTCGAGGCTCGACTCTACGGCCCTCGCAGCTGCTTCGAGTTTCTGCAGCAACCGCTTCATGGCCGCCTCTCCGTTGGCTGGGCCATACAGCGTCCATGAAGCGTGCTTCCAATCGTGGATGTACCAGAGCGAACCATTGAAAACGATATGGGCCTTCCATTCGATCTTGTCGCCTGTATTGAGTTTCCGTCCGTGGAACTCGACCAAGGCGCTCTTCAGAAAACGGCTCACCGGTTTTTTCTGGCCGACGAGGAGGCGCGTCAGCTCTTGAGGAACGTCCTTGTGTTTGCCGGGATCAAAGGGTTCGACGCCATGAAGCGCCGCGCGGATCCTATTCTTATACCGATCTCCCTGTTCGCTCATGATGGACGGCCTTCAGCGTAATTGTAGCGAAGCACCGGCCCTCGTTCACAAGAGGAGTCTTGTCCGGGATGGGGCCGTCAAAAGGACTCAAACGCTGGCCTTCTCCCGCGCCTCATCCGACTCATCCCTCGGCCCGGCGAATGGATTGCCTTCGAGAAGGAGTTGCTCATGAAGGCCCTTTGGAGTAGGCCGCGATTAGTCGTCAGCGAAGCAGAGAACCGCCGGTTCTCTCCAACGCGTTAGAATCGTTCAAACGCAGGGTAGAACTTTATGTCCTTACCGAGGTTTGACGAACTGCCGTTCAATGCGCGGCCGGACCTGAGTCCGTATTTGATCCATCTGACGAAGAATACGACATCTGCGGACGAGTTCTCGGCTCTTGACAACCTCATCAGCATTTTGAAGCTGGCCGAGATCTGGGGAAGCAGCACGCGAAAGGGGTTCATCAAGGGGCCTCATAAGGCAGCATGTTTTATGGACGTTCCTTTTCAAGCCCTCAAGTATGTGCTAACACCAGAAAATTCAGACCCACAAAAACCGAGGTATGAGCCTTACGGCATTGTATTGACGAAGACTTACGCTTACTCAAGAGGCTGTCGCCCAGTGCTGTATCTGTCGGATGAGGAAAAGGGGAAGTTGAGGATTCCGACTGACGAGTTGTGGCGTGTGGTTCGCTTCGAGGAGAAAGAGGGCGGATGGATCAGCTGGCTGCACGAAAGAGAGTGGAGGTGCAAAGATGCCCTAAAGCTACCTAACTCCGTTCCGTCTGTGCTCGTGAGGAATCCACTTGAGGCGAGGAAACTTGCCAAGGTGCTCGAACGGGACCCGGAGTTCAAGTGTAGGCCCCTTTCCATCATCCCATTGTCGGTGGTCAGTCAGGGACTACTGAAGCGCGACGCCAAGTCCTGAACGCGGGAGGTTTCGACGAGTAAGCTGACACGAGACTACTCGCGACTGATGAAGATCGCACTAGCGGCTCGCTGAGCCTACGGAATCGGAGACGGGAAGAGTGCTGGGCAGCCTATTGACCCGCCATCACTCACTAGCGGTTGATACTGAAATCATGAAGTCACGCGCCAATCGCTTATGCCCTACCGACGCGCGATAATAGAGTCGTGCAAGTGCCCACGGGATACGTCAATCAAGCCCAGCTCGGAGGTATCATCACCGAGGCTGCGCAACATTTGGGGCCGGAGGTTGTACATGTCGCGTACAGCCTGGGCCCGGATTCAACCGGAGAACCTTCGCTATTTTTCCGCATCCTACTGGCCGATGCATATATCCGCGAAGAAACGATCGCCGACCTCACGGGCCGGATCGCGGCAGCTCTTTTCGATGCCATACGGCCCATTGAGAACTGGGGCTTGCGGCCGTACTTCAACTTCAGGAGCAAGTCTGAACAAGACCGCCGCCGTGATCCTGACTGGATGTAGATGGCGTACCACGATGATCTGCTTAGACAGGCACTTCAGCTTGTGCACGTTGATCCGCCGAGCCAGCTAACCTTGCGGCGTGCGGTATCTGCCGCCTACTACGCGGTGTTCCATTTCCTGATTGCGGAAGCAACGTCCAATTGGAGCAATGTATCCCTGCGTACCGCTCTCGGACGCGCCTATGATCACGGAATCATGAAAACCGCATCCAACCGGATCCTGAACGCCAAAGATTTCCCCTTCACCGGTGAGGACCCTGCCGTCGTGCTCGGCCTTCGATTCGTCGCTCAAGCATTCAGCCAACTTCAAGAGGACAGACACTTTGCTGACTACAATCTCACTAAGGATCTTGACCCCGTGGAGGCGCTAACTCAGGTAAAGTCGGCGGAGCGAATCTTCACTGTTTGGCCGACGATACGAACGCAGCAGATCGCCCAAGCGTATCTGGTATCCCTGCTTGTAAAACGCGTATAGGCTGCACCGTGCGAGTTTGAGGCTCTGCGTCACACGACACTGGCGTGCCGGGCGTGGCTCCAGGCCGTGGCAAAATAGATCCTTGGCTCAAATCATTCCACTCTCCCAATCGATCCGCGAGACGGTGCGGGACGGCGACGTCATGGCCTTCGAGGGGTTCACGCACCTGATTCCGTTTGCCGCCGGGCACGAAGTCATCCGGCAGGGCAAGCGCGACCTGACCGTGATGCGCATGACGCCCGACCTGATTTATGACCAGTTGATCGGGTGCGGGTGCGTCCGCAAGATCATCTTTTCCTGGGGCGGGAATCCGGGGGTGGGGTCGCTGCACCGGCTTCGGGATGCCGTCGAGAAGAACTGGCCGGCGCCGATCGAGATCGAGGAGCATGCGCATGCGGGCATGGCGGCGGCGTATGCGGCCGGGGCGGCGAATCTGCCGTTCGGGCTGCTGCGCGGCTACATCGGCACGGACCTGATCAAGTACAACAGCAAGATCAAGTTCATCGACTGTCCGTTCACCGGCGAGAAGCTGGCCGCGGTGCCGGCGCATCGGCCCGATGTCACCATCATCCATGCGCAGAAGGCCGACCGCAAAGGGAACGTCCTGATGTGGGGTGTGGTGGGCGTGCAGAAAGAAGCCGTGCTGGCGGCCAAGCGGACGATCGTGACGGTGGAGGAGATTGTGGACGATCTGCAAGCGCCGCCGAATTCCGTTGTGCTGCCTTCGTGGGTGGTCGGGTCGGTGTGCGAGGTGAAGGGCGGCGCGTTTCCTTCCTACGCGCAGGGCTACTATCAGCGCAATAACGCGTTTTACAAAGCCTGGGACGAGATCTCGCGCGACCGGGAGACGTTTCAGGCGTGGATCGCCAAGTACGTCACCGGCACCGAAGACTTCGCCGGGTTCAAGCGCCTGATCGATGAGGAGGCCGCCAAGCATGCCTGAGTACACCTCAGACGAACTGATGACGATCAACGCGGCGCGGATGATCCGCAACGGGGCCTCGCTGTTTGTGGGGATCGGGCTGCCGAGCGCGGCGGCGAACCTGGCTCGGCTGACGCATGCTCCGGACACGGTGCTGATCTACGAGTCGGGGACGATCGGGGCCAAGCCGACGGTGCTGCCGTTGTCGATCGGCGACGGGGAGCTTTCCGAAACGGCCGACGCGGTGGTCTCGATTCCGGAGATCTTCACCTATTGGCTGCAAGGCGGGCGCATTGACCTGGGGTTCCTGGGGGCGGCGCAGATCGACAAGTTCGCCAACATTAATAGCACGGTGATCGGCGGGAGCTACGACAAGCCCAAGGTGCGGCTGCCGGGGTCGGGCGGGGCGCAGGAGATCGCGGCGTCGTGCGGCGAGGTGCTGATCACGCTGCGGCACGGCAAGCGGACGTTTGTGGAGAAGCTGGACTTCGTGACGTCGGGCGGGTACTTCGAGGGCGGCGATAGCCGGGAGCGGCTGAAGTTGCCGGGGCGCGGTCCGACGGCGGTGATCACGAACCTGGGGATTCTGACGCCTGATCCACAGTCGAAGGAACTGACGCTGACCAGCCTGCATCCGGGCGTGGAGGTGGACCAGGTGCTCGCCGAGACGGGATGGGCGCTGAAGGTGGCGGCGAAGGTGGAGACGACGGCTCCGCCGACGGAGGGGGAGTTGGCGGTGTTGCGGGATTTGAATGAGCGCACGCGTCGGGCGCATGCGGGGGAGTAGGTGGTGCGGCTTGAGGAAGAGGCGGGCTGAGAGCCCGCCGCAGGCCACGGGCCTGCCCCACACGGACTGCCTGGCAGGGACCAGGTGAATGGGGATGCTTTCCAGGGATCAGTGAATAGCGATGCTTTCCTTTATCTATGACGCGCTGCCGGCCCGGGTGGTGTTTGGGGCGGGGACCGTGGCGAGGGTTGGAGATGAGATCGAGCGGTTGGGGGCTCGGCGCGCCTTGGTGCTTTGCACGCCAGAACAGTGGGCTGTGGCGGCTGAGGTGGCGGGTGCTTTGGGGGATCGGTCGGCGGGGTTGTTCGATCGGGCGGCGATGCATGTGCCGGTGGAGGTGGCGCAGGCGGCGAGGGAAGAGGCCGCTCGGGTGGGGGCGGATTGTTGTGTGGCGGTCGGCGGCGGGTCGACCACCGGATTGGCCAAGGCCATCGCATTGACTTCGGAGTTGCCGATCGTTGCGGTGCCCACCACCTATGCCGGATCGGAGATGACGCCGATCTGGGGAATGACCGAGGGCGGGGTGAAGCGCACGGGCCGGGATGCGCGGGTGCTGCCGAAGACGGTGATCTACGATCCGCGGCTGACGCTTTCGCTGCCCGCGGCGCTGTCGGCCACCAGCGGGATGAACGCCATCGCGCATTGCGTGGAGGCGCTGTATTCGAAAGACGCGAATCCGATCATTTCTCTGATGTCGGAGGAAGGGATCCGGGCGCTGGCGGCCGCTTTGCCGGCGATCGTGCGGGAACCCGGAGATATCAAGGCGCGGTCGCAGGCGCTGTATGGAGCGTGGCTGGCGGGGGTGGCGCTGGGGGCGGTCGGGATGGCGCTGCATCATAAGTTGTGCCACACGCTGGGGGGAACGTTCGGCTTGCCGCACGCGGAGACGCATACGGTGGTGCTGCCGCATGCGGCGGCCTATAATGCCCCGGATACCGCAGAGGCGATGGGGCGGGTGGCGCGGGCGCTGGGGGTAGAATCGGCGCCGGCGGGGCTGTTCGACCTGGCACAATCGCTGGGCGCGCCGGTGTCTTTAAAGGAGCTGGGGATGCCGGAGAACGGCCTGGAGAGGGCGGCGGATTTGGCGGTGCAGAATCCTTACTATAATCCCCGCGAGGTGACCCGCGAGGGTGTGAGGGCGCTGCTGGCGGCGGCCTGGTCGGGTGAGCGTCCTTGACGAGGTCCAGTTCGATAATTGACAGAAGTGAATTATATTTGAGCCGCCCACGACCGGCTCCCGCGACCGGTGTTCCGGAGCCCTCGACGGGGCTCCTGATGGAAACGGGGCTGACGGTGCTGGCGGGGTTCCTCCGGCGGCGCCGGGCACGTCCGTAGAGTTGGCCCCCGCGGCAGCTTGACAAGTCCGCAGAGGCACCTCTATGATGCTGGACGGCGCGTGTAGGGACGCGCGGGAGTAACGTCGGCGCCTTGGGATGCGTTGTACTATAAGTTTGGAGGTGTCTCATAATGAAATTCAAGTTCGCACTGGCGGCTACGGCGGCCGCGCTGATGATCGCCGCGGTGCCCATGTTCGCGCACCACTCCTTCTCGGCCGAGTACGATAACACCAAGCCGATCACCATCAAGGGTAAATTCACCAAGATGGACTGGGTGAATCCGCATTCCTGGGTGCACATCGACGTGGTGGGCGACGACGGCAAGGTCACGAACTGGGCCGGCGAGACTCCTCCTCCCAACGGTCTGTATCGCAACGGCTGGCGCAAGGACACCTTGAAGGAAGGCGAAACCATTGAAATCACCGGATTTGCCGCCAAGGATGGATCGGCGCACATGTGGGCCTCTTCGGTGAAGCTGCTGGACCGGCCGCCGGTTCCGGGGCGGGGCGGCGAGCCCGGGCCTCCGACGATGGGGTTTGGCAGCCGTCCGCCGACCGATGGCCCCAGCGGCTCCAAGTAAGCGTCAGGTCCGCAATTAGGCCAGGTCCGTCAGAAAGCGCCCAGCGGCGCGGGACCTTCGCACGCCCGTGTTAAGATCGCGCACGACGAACGGGGCGCGGGCTTGATTGGCGGCCTGAAGCGTGCCTTGTGTTGTGTGCCCGGAAGTGTAGAGGGGGCCGCCGGTCTGCTTACCTGCCTGGAGCGCAGACGGGAAACCGTAACCCAAGTCAGGTTCTCGATGTGAGGAGCAGAAGGTTATGAAGAATCCATTCACGGGCCGCATAACGGGCCGGCTGGCGGGATTGGCGATGGCGGCGGCGTTGGCACTGGGAGTGGCTTGGCTGGCTCCGTCTCCGGCTGCGGGCCAGGCGGGGAAGGGGAAGTACAAGGCGCCCCTCACCGACCACAAGACGCCCGACATTCAGGGCATCTGGGAAGTCTGGAACACCGCCAAATACAATCTGGAGTGGCACAACGGGGCCACCGGCATCCGGCCGGGCAAGAGCTACGTGGTGGATCCGGCCGACGGCATGATTCCTTACAAGCCCGCGGCGCGGCAGAAGCAGCAGGAAAACTTCAAGAACCGGGGGGACCTCGACCCGGTGAACCACTGCTACATGACGGGCGTGCCGCGGTTCGTCACCAGCGGCTATCCGTTCCAGATTTTCCAAACGCCGAAGTACATCCTGATGGCGTCCGAGTATACGCACATGCTGCGGTACATCTACATGGACCGCAAGGAACACACCTATGACGGCGTGGACTTCTGGATGGGCGATTCCATCGGCCACTTCGACGGCGACACGCTGGTGGTGAGCACGGCGAACAACAACGACATGACGTGGTTCGACTATTCGGGCAACCATCACAGCGGACAGATGACCGTGGAGGAGCGCTTCACGCGCACGGCTCCGGACATGATGACGTATCAGGCGACCATCACCGATCCGGAGACGTTCACGCGGCCGTGGACGATCCGCATGGAGCTGCACCGGGACATGGATCGCTACGCGCAGTTGCTGGAGTATGAATGCCAGGCCTACATGGAAGAGGATCGCGGGACGGCGGGCGGACAGGTGACGGGCGGCCAGTAACAGAGGAGACCGACATGCACAAGCGCAACAACAGAGGAACGTGGGGTTCGATTCTGGCTCTGTCCGCGGCGGCTGCCGTGGCGGCTTTCATTGTTGTGGCTCCAAGTCCTGTGGCCGGGCAGTTCGGCGGCGGCAAGGGCGGCAAGCAGGCTGCGCCTCCGGGTCCGGTGCCGCGCACGCCCGAAGGCAAGCCGGACATGTCCGGATTCTGGGGCGGTGTGCAGCCGGGCGGCGTGACCAGTATTGAGCCGGCGAAGGGACGCGGCGGTCCGGGTGGCGGCAAGGGCGCTCCCAAGGGTGGACCGGCGGCCAAGGGCGGTCCGGGGGGCGCGAAAGGCGGACCGGCGGCAGCCAAGGGCGGCTTCGGCGGGCGCGGCGGCGCACGGGCGAACGCGATCACGGATCCGGAAGACGGGTTGGTTCCATACACAGACGCGGCGCGCGCCAAGTCCGACGACATTATCGCCAACCGCATGTTCCTCGAACCGGAGCTGCACTGCTACATGTCGGGCGTGCCGCACAACATGTGGGTCCAGTTCGGCGGGCAAACGTTCCAGACGCCGGACTACATCGTATTCACCTGGGAATTCCAGCACAGCCGGCGGATCATTCCGCTGGACAACCGGCCGCACCAGTTGCCGGCGACCGTGCACCAGTTCCAGGGCGAATCGGTGGGGCACTGGGAAGGCGACACGCTGGTGGTGGATACCACCAACCAGACACACCACACGTGGTTCGACACCTCGGGGCACTTCGCGCCGGAAGACATCCACGTGGTGGAGCGCTTCACCATGGTCAACGCCGACCAGATCGACTATGAGGCGGTGGTGACTTCGGCCAAGGAGTTCACGCAGCCGATGACGGTGACGGGGACCATCCGGCGGTCGCAGCAGAACGATCCGAGCTACGAGCAGATGGAGTTCGGCTGCATCGAAGGCAATCAGGACCTGCAACACTACACCGAGGACAAGGGCGGACAGGCGAAGAACGTCGGGGCCCGGACGCAGTAGGGCGCTTTCCTACAGCGCCGTTAGCTGAACCGCGACCGCCAGGGGGCGGTCTACGATCGCGGCGAAACGCTCCAGAGCGGCCGCGCCGGCGTGAGGAAGGCCGTGTGCTTGCCCCACATCGGTGCAGTAGACTGGTAGGGGCTCGCCGGCGAAAAAGATCTGATCCACGATCCGGAAGACCAGGGAGGACGGCCAACATGACGCAGCGAATCAACCGGCGTAGTTTCCTTACATCGAGCGCCGCTGCCGGCGCAACACTGATGTTGCCCGCCGGGACGGTATTTTTGAACGGGTGCGGGTCGCCAGCGACTGTGGCGATGGCCGAGCCATTGGTGGAGACCGCCTACGGGAAGGTCCGCGGGATGCTGGCCGACGGCGTGTACGCGTTCAAGGGCATCTCCTACGGGGCGTCGACGGCGGGCGGTCGGCGGTTCCTGCCTCCGGCGAAGCCTGAATCGTGGACCGGCGAGTTCCAGGCGTTCGAGTACGGGCCGGAGGCTCCGCAGGTGAGCCCGCACACCGAGATCCCCGAGGTGCTGGCGACGATTCCCGCGGGGCTGGGCATGAGCGAGGATTGCCTCAAGCTCAACGTATGGACGCCGGGGCTGGGGCAGAACGACAAGCGTCCGGTGATGGTGTGGCTGCACGGCGGCGGGTTCGCCTCGGGCAACGGCTGCTACACGATCTATGAGGGCGCCAACCTGGCGCGCAAGCGCGACGTGGTGCAGGTGACGGTGAACCACCGGCTGAACAGCTTCGGGTTCCTGCACCTGGCCGACATCGGCGGCGAGCAGTTCGCGCAGGCGACCAACGCAGGGATGCTGGACATCGTCGCGGCCTTGCAATGGGTGCACGACAACATTGAGCGGTTCGGCGGGGACCCGAACAACGTGACCATCTACGGGCAGTCGGGCGGGGCCGGCAAGGTTTCGACATTGTTGGCCATGCCTCCGGCGCAGGGCCTCTTCCACAAGGCGATCATCCAGAGTGGCGCGGCGCTGACGGGCGTTCCGCGCGAGGCGGCGACCGAGGGAGCCAAGGCGCTGATGGAGAAGCTGGGCGCCAAGACTGCCGCGGATTTGCAGAACGTGTCCATGGAGGACCTGATCGCGGCGACGCAGGGCGTGCGCGGGCTGCGGCTCTCGCCGGTGATCGACGAGGCAACGCTGCCGCGCGATCCGTTCCGTCCGGATGCGACTCCGCTGGCCGCGTCGATTCCGGTGCTGTGCGGGACCACGGAGACCGAAGTGGCGTTCTTCCCGAATACGGAGCTGGATCCGATCGACGACGCGCGGCTGCTGGAACGGGTGAAGTCGGCGACGCGGGCTGAAGATGCGGCGGCCAAGGGTTTGATCGCGCTGTATCGTGAGGGGCGGCCGGGCGTGTCGAACATCGACGTGGCGTTGATTGTCGAGTCCGATGCGCGGTTCCGGCCGGGTGTGCTGCAGGAGGCGGAGCTCAAGAGCGCGCAGGCCGCGCCGGTCTACATGTATTACTTCAAGTGGCGGTCGCCGGTGCGCGACGGCAAGCTGAAGGCGTTCCACACGTTGGAGATTCCGTTCGTCAATGAGGACGTGGATCAGGCGCAGTCGATGACCGGCACCGGTCAGGACCGCTACGCGCTGCAGGACAGGATGAGCATGGCGTGGACCGAGTTCGCGCGCACGGGCAACCCGAATCACATGGGTCTGCCGAATTGGCCGCGGTTCAATCCGATGGAGCGCGCCACCATGATTTTCGATAACGACTGCAAGGTGGTGAACGATCCGAACGGGGCGGAGCGGAAGGCGCTGGAGGCGCTGCGGTCGGCGTAGGGTTGTGGCCGCATACGGGCGCGGGCGGCTTATTTCAGCGCGCGGCCTCTTTCCGGCGCAAATTGCGCTGTCAACCGAGGAAGACCGCTCCCTGTGGTCGCGGCTCAGCCAGCAGTTCTGTGCCCGGTAATTGTCTTAAGATCAGAGCGCCAGTAGCTGAGCCGCGACCGTAGGGAGCGGTCTACAGTAGTGCTGAATCCGCCCTACCGGTGATCGGCGGGCGTTTCTGAGTGCACGCCGGTGGGGGTCGCGATCAGCTTGCGGCCGTCCGGGAATTTCACTACGAAGCACTTCATGGCGAGCAGGCCGGGGTCTTTGGCGCGCGCGCCGATGCAGGAGATTTCGTCGCCCGGTTTGAGGGATTCCTTGGTCCAGCCGTTGCGGCGGAGCAGGTTCAGCGCTTCGGCCTCGAGGATCCAGGTCTTGCCTTCCACCTTGAGATAGATGTAGGAGTGCGGGTTCGACCAGCGGAAATCCTGGACTGTGCCTTGGATGGTGAAGTCCTTGGTCATGTCGAAGGCGGCGGTGGAGTGGTGAGCCCAGAGGGGGGCGGTGGCCAGGAGTAGTGTGGCCAGAAGGGGGAGGCGGACTGAGAGTCCGCCGCAGACCACGGGTCTGCCCCACATGGCTGTTAGTCGGCCCGCGGTCGTCCCGGCCCTCAGGCTCATGGGCGGGAGAGGCTGCGGTAGGCTGCTTCTACGAATGCCGTGCCGGAGCCGTAGACCGGGTCGTAGTCCTGGGTGGGACGTGTGGCTTGTACCTGGGCGAGCGTCATTCCTTTGCCGACCATGTCCTGGATGCGGTCGCGCACGATGGTCACCATGTCGCGGTATTCGACGACGTCGGCTTCGTCGCACACGCGGCCGTGGCCGGGGATCACCATGGTGCCGCCTTCCTGCTTGTCGGCCGGGATGGTCAGATCCAGGATGCGGTTCAGCGCGTCCACCACGCCGTTGATGGTGCCGCCCTGGTCGACGTCGATGCGCGGGTACTGGTTGGGGATGAAGAGGTCGCCGGTGGCGATGACGTCGGATTTGCGGAAGAAGACGATGCTGTCGCCGTCGGTGGTGGCGGCCGGCACGTGCAGCACGCGGACGGCTTCGCCGTTGAAGTAGACGTCCTTGCTGGCGGTGAAATAGGTGTCGCCGGGCCAGCCGGCGGGCGGGGCGTTGGCCTCGCTCATGCGGTTGACCAGGTTTTCGTGGGCGATGATGGTCGCGCCGAAGCCGGCGTCGAAGCGGGCGACGTTGCCTCCGGTGATGGTTGCGCCTTCGGCCGAGAGCTTCTCATTGCCGCCGGTGTGGTCGGCGAACGGGCTGGTGTTGATGATGTAGCGGATCGGCTGGCCGGAGATCTTCTGCAGGGCCGCGGTGAGGGGGTCGACGGCGGTGTCCAGCTTGGTATCGACCAGCAGCACGCCTTCGGGTCCGGCCTGGATGGCGGAGTTGCCGCCTTCGCCCACGGCGATCGACACCAGGCCGGCTACGGGCAGCGTGTGGATCTCATTCATGGCGGGGATGGGCGCATGGGTCGGCGCGGGGTGCGAGACCTCGACCATGTTCGACATGTATTCGGGGTACATGGTCTCGGCGCCGCCGCGGGCCGCGGCCGCGGGGATATTGTGGCGCTCGGGGAACTCGCTCAGGAAGGTGTTGGTGCCGGGCAGGTGGTGCGGCACCTTGCCTTCGGGCCGCTCAACTTCGACCACGGATTCGCACGGGTAGGGGTCGATCTGCTGGTGCGGGTCGAGCTCCCAGTCGGTGGTGCGGATGAAGGGTTCGGTGAGGAACTCGGGATCGTTGACGATGCTGACCAGGGTGAGCTGGTTGTCATGGCGGACCCAGTGCTCGACCAGCGTCGCCGAATCGCTGCGGGGGACGCCGTTGCGACGGATCCAGCCGGTTTTGAGGTGCGTGGTGGTGACGGTGAGGATGTCGCCCTGCCACTCGCCGGTGGAGAATCCCTGCCAGGTGTGCGGGGCCCAGGCGGGCGGGTGCGGGCGGCCGTCCATCCAGATGGTGCGTTCGGGGGCCTGCCAGGAGATGTGCGTGTGCCAGGCGACGATGCGCTGGGTGGGCGTGTCGACTTCACTCCAGATTCTGATATTGGCGGGTCCACGCGGGCCGTAGTCGGCGGGGTGGGGCTTGCACTGGTGCTCGGGCAGGGTGAGGAGCGAGGCGTCCCAGGCGTCAGCGCGGAAGCGGGCGGCGTCGTTGATGGGGAGGCCGAGGTAGTCGCCGATCTCGGGTCCGGGGATGCGCTCGGGCTGATCCTCATGGAAGCGCGGGGCCCATTCGCCGGAAAGATCGATCTGCGCCAGGACGGGGACGGTTCCCGCGACACACAGCAGGGCACACAACCAAAACTTGATTCGCATGACGCTCACCTCCGTGGGTTATCCTACCATCCCGCTGGATGTTCGCCGGGCAGGTGGCTGCGCGGGCGTGGCGGACTCCGCCCTATATTGTAGTGCGAGGTGGCGCAGAAGGGCCACACCCCCGATTTCCAGCTACGACTCGCTCAAGAGTCCGGGGAGGAAACCGATGAGAGATTTGCCCGGATTTCACCACCTAACAACAGACGCGGGTGTATGCGCATGAGCAGTTTTGACCTGACGCGGTTTTCGATGTCCTCCATGGCCGTGTGCGGCGCGGCGCTGCGCAAAATGGGCGAGGGTGCGGGGTCGATGGAAGAGGCGGCGGAGCGATCGGTGGAGTACCTCTATGAGTCGCTGACGGGTCCGGCGGGCGAGCGCGCCTTTGCTTTGGTGCGGCTGTTCAAGACGCATCCCTACCAGTTCCTGGATGGCGGGTTGCAAGCCTTCGCGCGGCAGTTGGCGGGCATGGAGCCTCCGCCGCGCATGAAGTGCCTGACGCTGCTGGCGACGCGCGGTGACCGGCCGGAATGGTGCACGCGTGCGGGCTCGGCCGGGCACCAGGCGATTCCGCTGGCGAGCGTGGAGGGGGTGGGGCGCATTCCGATGATCGCCAATCTGATCCAGCAGTTCGGGGTGGAGATTTCCGAGGTGCTGTCGCCGCCGCCGCCCATGCTGGCGGACCTCTCACAGCGCACGTTCAACGTATTTCACGTCGCGGAGGCGCTCGGCAGCGCCGCCGTGCCGGCGCAGGAACAGTTCGTGGCGCCGGAAAAGATCCACTCCTGTCTGGGCTTCGGGGGCATGCTGCCGGACGGGGACCTCTTCGCGGTGGTGATGTTCTCGCGCATCGCGATTCCCGCCGCCACCGCGTCCATGTTCAAGCCACTTTCGCTCAGCGTGAAGACGGCTCTGCTGCCGTTCGCCGGAAGGGTGTTCGGCAGCCGGGCGCACGCATCCTGACCGCATGACCACCACCCACCTGCCCAGCGCCGAACGCATCGCCATTCTGGAGGCCGAGGTGGCCTGTCTGCGGCAGCTTCTGGAGGTCCAGGAACAGACGGTGATCGAGCAGACCGAACACCTGGAGAAGGCGCTGCATGAGCTGGAGGACGAGCGGGAAGCCCTGTTTCTGAGCGGCCAGCGCATCCGCTCGATTCTGGAAGCTGCGCTGGATGCGGTGATCATCGCCGGGCGCGACGGCCGGATTCTGGAGTGGAATTCCCAGGCGGAGCGCCTGCTGGGCTGGACCTCCGCCGACGCCCTGGGCTGCGACCTGGTGCACCTGGTCCTGGCGCCGGCGCACCGGGCGGATCTGCGGACCTGGGTGGACAACCCGGAGGGGGACCTGGGAGCCCGGCGCCTGGAGACCACCGCACTGTATCGCGGCGAACGGGAGTTCCCGGCCGAAATCAGCATCGCGCGGCTGGCGGTGCGGGAGGAGGTCCTGTTCAGCGTGTTTCTGCGCGACATCAGGGCGCAGCGCGAGGCGCAGGAGCACATGAAGCGGGCGCGCGACGAGGCGCTGGCCGCCTCCCGCATGAAGTCGCAGTTTCTGGCGGTGATGAGCCACGAACTGCGCACGCCCATGAACGGTATCCTGCCGGTGGTGGATCTGCTGAAGGGCACCGGCCTCAATGCCGAGCAGGACGGGCTGGCCGAGACGGTTCGCACGTCGGCGTACGGGCTGCTCGCGGTCCTCAACGACGTGCTGGAGCTGTCGCAGATCGAGGACGGGCGGATTGAACTGGCCGAGGCGCCGTTCGACCTTCCCGGCGTGGTGCGGGCCGCCACAGAGGCGTTCCGGCCGCGGGCCGGGGAGCTGGGACTGGAGCTGCTGGTCGACTGCCCGGGCGAGACGCCGTACCTGTTCCACGGCGATCAGGAGCGCCTGGCTGAGATTGTGCGCACTTTGGTGGGCAACGCGCTGAAGTTCACCATGAACGGGAGCATCCGGGTGCGGTGCAACTGCGGGGCGCCTTCCACCTCCGGCCTACTGGTGAACCTGGTGGTAGAGGATACCGGGGTGGGGATTCCCGCGGACCGGATTCCGACGATCTTCGACAAGTTCACGCAGGCGGATTCTTCCGACAGGCGGCGCCACGGCGGAACGGGGCTGGGGTTGGCGATCGTCAAGCGGCTGGTGGAGCTGATGGGCGGCTCGATTTCGGTCAGCAGCGAAGTGGACCATGGAACGGAGTTCCTGCTGCAGATTCCGTTCGCGGTCTCGGAAGGCGTGGCCGCGAGTGCGGATGCGGCGGGGATGACGGTGGAGGGAGCGGGTCATGAACAAGCCGCGGTGGCGCGTGGGCAGCCGGTGCGGATCCTGCTGGCCGAGGACAACCTGGTGAACCAGCGGGTGATCTCGCGGTTGCTCCAGAAGCTGTCGTTCGCGGTGGAGGTGGCCAACAACGGGCAGGAAGCCGTGGAGATGCACGCCTCCGGCGCCTACGACCTGATCTTCATGGACAAGCAGATGCCGGTGATGGACGGCTTCGAGGCCACCGCGGGCATCCGGGCGCTGGATGGCGCGGTGCGGCACACGCCGATTGTCGCGCTGACGGCGAACGCCCTGGCCGGCGATCGCGAGCAGTGTATCGAGGCCGGCATGGACGACTATCTGAGCAAGCCGGTGATGCCTGCGCAACTGGCGGAAATGGTCGCGCGGTGGGTGCGGGAGGAGTGACCCTTGTGGGCAGGCCCGTGGCCTGCGGCGGCCTCTCAGGCCGCCTCTGCCAGGGTTCGCGCAATAGGCGATTTCGCGGCGGATCCCGGCGTGGCAGGGACGGCCGGCGGATTGCGCCGCGTCCTTCCTGGCTGGTGGGAATTCAGACGTAGCCGACGAGGCGGGCTGCGAGCCCGCCTAAGGCCACGGGCCTGCCCACAGCGCTACGGGGCGACGCAAGTGAAGTTGGCGGCGTCGTCGGTGGAGCCTGCTCCGTCGTATCGCGCGACCTTGGGATAGGCGCACAGCGGGCGGGTCTGCTGGGTCTCGCCCTGGCGCACCTTCGAGGCGACCATCCGGTCCGGAGCTACGCCGCCTTGCACCCATATGTGCAGGGCGTCCATGGCGTCGAACGTATCCGGTCCGTCACCGCCGCGGCAGTGGCCTACGCCGGGCAGCATGAAGAGGCGGATGGAGTTCGAAACTGCGGCGCGGCCCACAGTATCGACCACGCTGTTGTAGTAGTTGACGCTATTGCCGGGGGCGATGCCCGGGTCGGCCCAGCCGTGATACATGAGCAGCTTGCCGCCATGGTCGAAGAAGGGCTTCAGGTTCGGGTCGGTCGAGTTCATGGTGCCGGCGATGGTGCGGTCGGCCAGCGCCATGTCGCGTTCGGCGTTGAAGGTGAGGTAGTCCCAGTCGGGATCCTTGAAGACCAGGTAGCGGTAAGTGTCATCGGCCAGGCCCAGCGGACGCGCGCCGGAAAGCGTGTTCCAGCCGGATTCGCTGCCGGGTTCCATGCCGGGGAATAGCGAGCTGCCGCGCGAATCCTTGGGACCGGCATAGGTCTGGCGGACGGCTTCTAGCTGCGTCGCGGTGAGGCAGTCCGGTTGGTCGGAGCCTTTGCAGAGCAGCACGCCGGGATCGAACTTGCAGGCGCGTGGGTTCTCGATGACGCCGTCGGCGACATGGTCGAGCGCGTCACAGGCGGCGAGCGCCGCTTTATGGATCACGGCGAACTTGGCTTGCGGGATCTTCGTGGCTGCGCTCTTGTTCACCACTGTGTTGGTCCAGACCTGCTGGCCTTGCAGGTGCGTCACGTAGTTCGCGGCGGCGCCGGCGATAATGCCGTCGTAGTCGCCGGGGTAGCGTTGGGCCTCGGCCAGCGCCTGGCGGCCGCCGGTGGAGCAGCCGTTCCAATAGGCGAACGCCGCGGGGCGTCCGTAGTCGGCTTCGACGATGGCCTTGGCGGCGACCGTCATCTCATGCACGGCGCGGTAGGCGAAGTCGATCACCTTCTCGGGATGCCCGGGGATGAAGTTGGCCGCGTTGCCGCCGGTGTGGCCGGTGTCGGTGCTGGCGGTCGCGTAGCCTTCGGCTAGCGCGGTGGCCATGGCCGGGTAGCTGATGGTCCCGGCCCAGGCCCCGTTGCCCACCGATTGCAGCGCCGCGTTCCAGTTGGCGCCGGAGGGCATCCAGACTTCAATTTTGATTTCGGAGTCGGACGAGGGGGTGAGGGTCGCGGCTACGCGGCAGAAGGCGGGCAGGTTGGCGTACGGGTTGGGGCCCTTGCCGCCGCGTCCGTTGGGCTGGGTGAAGGCGCCGGGGGCTACGGTTTCGGCAAGGGTGATAGCGGTGTTGGGGAGCTTTAGGTTCTTGACGCTTTCGCAGCCGGCGGCCCAGGTGGGGGCGGTGACTAGGAGTGCGATGATTAGGGGCTTCATGGGCTCCTTAGGTGTGTTGGACGCTTGAGGGACTAGCGCCGGCACGAGTGCCGGCGCGGCAAGCCACGGGCTTGCGCCACCTAGGGCATCGCGCAGGCGAAGTTGGCTGATTCGTCGGTGGAGCCTGAACCTTTGTACTTGGCCACCTGCGGATAGGGGCACAGGGGGCGCGTGCGGTCCACCTTGCCGTTGCGCTCGCGCGAGGCTTCGATGCGGGCCGGAGCCGCGTCGTCGTAGACCCACTCTTCAAGGGCCGTCAGCATGTCGAAGGTCGACGTGCCTTCGCCGCCGCCGCAGTGCGCCATGCCGGGGACCATGAACAGGCGATAGTTCTCCTCCACCTTGTCGAGTCCGCCGTTGGCCTTCACCATGCTATCGAAGTACATGACGCTCGAGCGCGGCGAGATCTGCGGATCGCTCCAGCCGTGATACTGGATGATCTTGCCGCCGTTCGCGAAGAACGGCTTCAGGTTCGGGTCGAGCGCATTGGTGGCGGCGCCCTTCTGGAGCGTCTTCTCCATGTCCGAATCCCAGTTGAGGGTCTTGTAGTCCCAGTTCTCGTCTTCGAAGACCACGTACTTGAAGAGATCGACACCGGGGCCGAAGGGGTTCGCGCCCGCCATGGTGTTCCAGCCCAGCTCGCTGCCGCGTTCATGTCCGGGGAAGTACACCTTGCCGGTGCGCGGATTGGTCACGTCGGAATAGATGCGGCGCGCGGTGGCCACCTGCGCGGCGGTGAGGCAGTTAGCCGCTTCGGCTCCTTTGCACTGGATGGATGCAGGGTCCCACTTGCACTTGGTGGGGTCTTCCATGATGCCGTCCTTCACACCGTCGATGGCGTCGCAGGAGGCTAGGGCGGCTTCATGCACCATGGCGAACTTGTCACGGGGGATCATGGCGCCTTCCTCTTCGTGGGTGGCCTGGGCGATCCAGATGGCCTGGGAGGAGCGGCCGGTCCACATGAGGCCAGGCGAGCCGGCGACCACGCCGTCGAAATCGTTGGGGTAGACCTGAGCGGCCTTGAGTCCCTGGCGTCCGCCGGCCGAGCATCCGTTAAAGAAGGAGTGGCGCGCGTCGCTTTCATAGTAGGCCTTCGTTGCGGCCTTGCCGACGGCGGCCATCTCATGAATCGAGCGGTAACCGAAGTCGATGAGCTTCTCGGGATGATGCAGGGCGAAACTGGCGCTGCCGCCCTGGTGGCCGGTATCGGTCATGGCGGCGGCATAGCCGCGGCCCACGCCTTCGGCCAGCGTGGTGGAACTGATGGAGCCGGTCCAGCCACCGTTGCCGTTGGCTTCGAAGCTGCCGTTCCAGGCCGAACCAGTGGGCAGCCACACTTCGATATTGATCTCGGAATCGCTGGTGGGCCGCGAGACGGCCACCACGCGGCAGAAGGCCGGGAGCTTCGCGTAGGGATTCGCGCCGCCGCCCTTGGCCTTGCCACGGCCACCGGGCGAGGCCGGAGGCTCGAAGGCGCCCGCGGCGATCGCCTGGGCCGAAGTGATGGTCACGTGCGGGATGCTGAGCTTGGTCAGCGAGTCACAGGAAGCGGCGGCCGCGGGAAACGCGGCCAGGGCCAGGATCACGAGTGCCAACAAGGTGGTGTGTTTCATCTCGACAGGGATCTCCTTCTTGTGGGGGATCATTCCTGGTCATGATAATACGATTCGGCATCACACGTACGATGCGGCCTTGCGGCGGACGGGCGGGACCGGTTTCTGTAGCTTCCAGCAAACACGTGTGATACGATAACTCCCGAAGTTCGAAGGAGATCCTCAGTGACGACAAGAGCTTGGAGCCTCGTCCTCCTCTCGGGCATGCTGCTGAGTGCCGGCGCCATGCGGGCGCACCATTCTGTGACAGCGGTATTCGACACCTCCAAGCACCTCAACCTGAGCGGCGAGCTGAGCGATATTGACTGGGTGAATCCCCACGTTTTTCTCTATGTGAAGGCGAAGAACAGCCAGGGCGCCGAAGAAACGTGGAAGGTGGAGGGCGGTCCGCCGGCCTGGTACCGGCGCGTGGGCGTGAACAAGTCGACCTTCTCCAAGCGCATGGGCGAGCAGGTAACCATTGAAGGCTATCCGTCGAAAACCGGCGAGCCTTATGGCTACATGCGCCGCATGAAGTTCGGTAACGGAGACGTGATCGAGTCGGCCTCGCCGTCGGATGCGGCGAAGGGCAAGTAAAGGGGGCATCATGACCAAGCGATTCCTTCTGATCCTGGGATTTGCCGCGCTGGCCACGGTGCTGGCTGTCGGGCAGCAGAGATCGGGTAGCGCGCCGCAGCATCCCGACCTGAGCGGAGTGTGGGCCTACGCAGTGGACCAGCCGGGCGGCGGCATCAAGCAGGTGATCGACGGCGAAGTGAAGGTCGAAATCGCCGACCGCAGCGGGCGGTTGCCGGCGCGCGAAGAGGTGCCCGGGTCCCGCGCGTTCCAGGCGAAGCCGAGCTACAAGCCCGAGCTGCTGGCCAAGGTCAAAGAGCTGGACGCGAAACAGAGCCGCACCGACGGCGTATTCGCTTGCGGGCGTCCGGGCGTGCCGCGCCTGGGTCCGCCGCGCAAGATCGTGCAGTCGGCGAAGGAGACCATCTTCCTTTATGAGGATATGTCGGGCGACACGTGGCGCATCATTCCGACGGACGGCCCTACGGACGGCCCTACGGGCGGCCGTCAGCATGACCCGGACCTGGATCCTTCTTATAACGGTGACGCGATCGGGTGGTGGGACGGCGATCAATTCGTGGTCGAGTCGGTCAACTTTGTCGAGGACACGTGGTTCGGCGAGCTGGGCTATTTTCACAGCGACCAGATGAAGGTGATCGAGCGGCTGTGGCTGGACGACGGGGAGCTTGCGTATCAGGTGACGGTGGATGATCCGGGCGTGCTCAGTGAGCCCTGGACCATGGCGCCGCGGCTGATCAAGAGTTCGGACATGGCGCTGCAGGAATCGCCGGTGTGCGTGGATTTCGACGGGCCGCGGCTGAAGAACGACGATCATCACGGACAGCGGTAGAGGGCTAGCCGGGGCATGACAGGTCGCCGGCGTTTCGTGCTGGGCTCGGTGTGCGTCCTGATGCTGAGTCTGTGGCAGTGCCGGCGTTGGCTCCACGGCGATCTGCTCCCGTCGGACGCGGAGTTGATCCGGAATTTCTCACGCAACCGGGAGGCGTTCGAACGGCTGCGCGAGTTTGTGGCTCAGGACGATCTTCACGGCCGGGTTCACGCGGCGTATTTCGACGACAAGCGAATCTCTAAGGAACGGATCGCGGAATACCGGTGGCTCATGGAGTTAACCGACGTCATGCGCTTGGGGGCACGAGGAGCAGACGAGGCGATCTCGTTTGACGTTGGCGCAGTCGGCTTCCTCGATATCGGGACCTACAAGGGATATCTATTCTCACCGACGGCGCCGCAAATGCCCATGGCGCCTTCGCTCGACTCCTCCTGCGCGCCGCCGGGCTCGCCGGAGCGTTACTGCAACGCGGCTCGCCACATGGACGGACCATGGTGGCTGGTGCGCTATGAATACAGGTGAGGCGCGACTATAATGGGTCGCATGGCCGCTCGGTATCTGGCCGCGGCTAGTGTCGTGCTCCTGGCGGGCGCGGTGCAGGCCCACGACATCATCACGACCCCTATCACCTGGTCGCGCGAGATTTCGCGTGTCGTCTACGCCAAGTGCGCTTCCTGCCATCACGAAGGCGGCTCGGCCTTCTCGCTGATGACGTACGCGGACGCCCGGCCGTGGGCAGTGGCGATCAAGGAAGAGATCCTGCGGCGCAATATGCCGCCGTGGGGCGCCGTCAAAGGCTTCGGCGATTTTCGCAACGATCAGGCGATGACGCCCGAGGAGATGGAACTGATCGTCAACTGGACCGAAGGCGGCGTGCCGGAAGGCGAGGTCAAGGATCTGCCGGAGAAGCTGCCGGAGTTCGGCGGGGCGGCGGAGACGGCTCGGGACGGGGAGATCGTGGCGCAGGGGGATTTTCAGCTCACCTCCGCGTTTATGCTGGACGGGCTGATGCCGCGGCAGGTGCCGGAGAAGGCGACGTTCCAGATCACCGCCGAGTTTCCGGACGGGCACATCGAGCCGCTGGTGTGGCTCAACAACTACAGTCCGAAGTTCGCTCATCCGTTCCTGATGCAGCGTCCGTTGGCGTTGCCTAAGGGGACGGTGATCCACGGGATCCCGGCGGGCGCGAGCGTGGCGCTGTGGCCGGTGGCGGCGGACGCGGGGGAGTAGCTCGGACGTTTGAGGGACCGCTGCGGTCGCGGCACAGCTAGCCTTCAGCTCGCTTGCATTTCTCACAAGCTCTACAGTGCATCGGCGCGAAACGTGAGGTAGGGATACGCTATCGGTGATTTGGCCGCCGCTCCCGGCATGACAGCGTGACCGGCTACAAGCGCCGGGACGAGTCCCGGCGCGGCAAGCCACGGGCTTGCGCCACGTCCTGCGCCCGAAATCTGATGAGAAATGCGGGCTAGCGGTGGGCTAGCGCCAGCGCCCCCGTGATGGCGGGCTTCCGGGCATGACACTGGGGCGGAGCGAGAAGCGCCGGGATGAGTCCCGGCGCGGCGATCACGAATGCTCGCGCCACCTACCGCTTGATAGGTGTACCATGGACTGTATGCGACGCGTCATCCTTGCGGTGATTCTGATCACGCTCGCCTATGTGGGTGTCCTGTGGTCCCAGCAAGCCTTGAACCCCGCCGTGCAGGTGGGAGCGGCTCCGCCCTCGTCCAATGACGGAAACGTCTGGATCTGTCCCATGGACCCGGACGTGCGGTCCAGCACACCGGGCGTTTGCCCGCGCTGCGGCATGAAGCTGGCCTCCGGGCTGCCCGAACCCACCGAGTACCACATGGACGTGGATCTGACGCCGCGCGCGATCGCTGCCGGTTCGCCCATGAACATGGTTTTTTCGATCTTCGATCCGTGGAAGGGGCGGCCGGTCACCAAGTACCAGATCGTGCACACGAAGCTCTTCCACATGTTCGTGGTGGGGCAGGACCTGACTTACTTCCTGCATGATCACCCGGTGTTCCATCCCGACGGCACCTTCCACTACGACAACCTGGTGGTGCCCAAGCCGGGCATGTATCGCGTGATCGGCGACTTCTATCCCGACGGCGCCACGCCGCAGTTAATCGCCAAGACGCTGGTGGTGCCGGGTGATGCTCCGCCGCCGGTAGAGCTGACGCGCGACTACTCGGCCAAGGATCCCGCAAACCTGCACGTCGAGTTTTCAACCGTGCCGGCACAGCCCATCGCCGGCATGACCACGCAGCTCCATTTTCACCTGAGCCCGGCCGACGGCTTCGAGAAGTATCTGGCCGCCTGGGGCCACATGCTGGTAGCGAGCGACGATTTGATAGACCTGATCCACACGCATCCGTTCATCGCTGACGGCGGTCCGGACGTGCAGTTCAACGTGGTGCTGCCGCGGCCGGATCATTACTATCGGATCTGGGTCCAGTTCCAGCGCAACGGCGTGGTGAATACGGCGCAGTTCGACGTGAAGTCGGAAGATTTGCACTAAAACATTTACACTATGACGAGCGGCGCGGGGGCCGCTCTTTCATGGCCGAACTCAAGACCAAACCCACTGGCGTCAGCGTCGCCGGTTTCCTGGACGCGATCGTCGATGAGCAGCGCCGCGCCGATTGCCGTATGCTGGCGAGGATCATGCAGAAGGCTACGGGCAGCAAGGGGAAGATGTGGGGCCCGTCGATCGTCGGGTTCGGGGATTATCACTACAAGTACGCCAGCGGGCGCGAGGGCGACTGGTTCCGGGTGGGGTTCGCGCCGCGCAAACAGGACCTGACGCTGTACCTGATGGGCGGGCTCACAGTCCGGCAGCCGTTGCTGGATACGCTGGGGAAGCATAAGCGGGGCAAGGGGTGCCTGTATCTGAAGCGGCTCGCCGATGTCGACGTGAAGGTGCTGACGAAGCTGATCGAGGAGTCAGCGAAGAAGCTGGAGGGATTCCAGCCCTGACGTGGACAAGCGCCGGCATGAGTGCGCGCGCCACCACGCCAAATGAAAAAGGGACCGCCCCAAGGCGGCCCCTCCTCTTTCTCGCGAAAGTGATGCTTATGGGATCTTGTCCGGGTCGATACCCAGCTTGCGCAAGTGCTCTTCCTGGTGACGCGAGTCGCGCTCGTTCTCCTGGCAGATGTACTCGAACAGCTCCTGTCCCGGCCGGAAGCTGACGTTGATGGTCACGGTCCAGGGCTGCGTGTAGAACTCGGGGTCCTCGATGGTGGCCTCGTGCTTCAGCGTCAGGGAATCGACGCGGGTGAAGCGCTCCACCACGTGAAGCTGCTCGCCGTGCGGATGGCCGGCGAAGTCGAGCCACGTCCGGTCATTGAAGCCGACGGTGTCCACCACCAGCGTGTCGCCTTCCCACCAGCCGATGGCGTCGCCCAGGTAGGTGGGGTTGGGATCCTCCGGATGCCGCAGGAAGCCCTTGGCGGCGATGGGGACCTGGCGCCAGATGTGCGTGCCACCCTCAAAGATAAAGGTGACCATGTTGGGTTCCTGGATCATCTTCATCGGATACGGCGTGTACATCATGCGCGGCACGCCCGGCGGCAGGCAGTAGCCTTCCGGATCGGTGGCCGAATCGGTTTTGCGGCGCGCGGCGAATACCTCGCGACCCTTCGGGGTGAACGGCGCGCAACTCTCCGTCAGCGAGTCAGGGTCGCTGCCCGGAAACTCTGGGCAGCTCTCCAGGCCGCCCGCCGTGATGGAGTTCGACATGTTGGTGATGTACGGCACGCCCCAGGTCCCGGGACCGCCGAAATTGGGCTGGTTGATGGCCACAGTGCCGATCGGTTCGATCGGACCGCCCTGCGGCCCGCCCCGGCCCTTGCCTTTGAAGTTACCCTTACCCTTTGCCCCTTTGGCATTGCGCCCCCCACCGGCCAACTGAGCGTCCACCGGGGAAAGCGTGACCACCAGCAGGCCGCATACAGCGGCAGCCAGTGTGAGCGCGGTCATGTAGCGTTTCTTCATGCGAATGAAAAGCCTCCTCTCGAAGCCAGCGATTCTAATCGAGTCTGAGCAAGTATCCGATACTCCGGGTGGTGTGCACGGATCGCGGACGAACGAGCAACGAGACTGCTCCTGGTGGGGAAGTGTATCACCCCGGTTTTTCAAGTGTCAACAGCGGAAAGGCATAGGCAACGTAACATCAGACACTTACGCGACCCGGTCCATGCGCAGGAACTCCTTGATGTGGGGGTGGTCTGACTTGTCGAGTTCGGAGACCGGGCCGAAATAGATCGCTTTGCTCTCGAACAGTACCACGACCTTGTCGGCGACGCGCCACATCAGGTCGAGGTCATGGGTGACCACCACCGAGGTCAGCCGAAGCTGGGTCTTCAGCCGCAGCATCAGGTTCGCCAGGTGATCGCTCATGATGGGGTCGACCATGGTGGTCGGTTCATCATATAGGATGCATTCGGGCTGGGCGGCCAGAGCTCGGGCGATGGCCACGGAGCGCTTGTGGCCGGTGGAAAGGTCGGTGGGGTAGCTATCGACGTAGTCTTCCAGGTCCACCATCTGGAGCAGGCCGCGCACAACGTCTTCCTTGTGGGCAGCGTTGTAGTCCTCGCGTAACTCCAAGGAAAACAGGATGTTTTCGCCCACCGTCAGGGAGTCGAAGAGGGCTCCGCTCTGGAATACCATGGTGACCCTCTTGCGGATGCGGCGCAGTTCGGCCTCTGCCATGTCTGTAATATCGGTGTAGGCGACGTAGATGTTCCCCTGGTCGGGCTTGAGGAATCCCATGATGTGCTGCAAGGTCACCGACTTACCGACGCCGCTGCGGCCGATGATGGCGAGCGTCTCTCCGGCGTCCACGTGAAAGCTCACGTCGACTAAAACGGGGCGATCGAACGTCTTATAGACATGCGAGAACTCGATGTAGTGGGGCGAGGTCGCGCTCATCGGGCTAACTGCTCCGGGGTGTTGAGGTTAGCGAACAATCGGGCGTTCGCCACGGGGTAGCGCAAGGCGTTCAGGCTGGAGACGAAATCGTGCATTTTGAGAGACTTATGATGAAGCGCGGCCTCCGCGGCGGCGCACACGCGGCGGTGGTAGACGGCGCACAGCGGCTGGAGCCCGTCGGGCGATTCCGGGACCACGGCGTCCACGTCCGGGTCGACGCGGCCGGCTTGCAGGAGACTCGCCAGCAGTTCGCTTGTGACGGCGGGCATGTCGCAGGCCACCACCAGGTTCCACTCGGCTCGCTTGAGGCTAAGGGCGGTGACGAGACCGCCCAGCGGACCGCAGCCGGGGATCCGGTCGGCCACGCAGTCAAGGTTCAGGTGCCGGTAGCGTTCCGGGGCGCCGATCACGGTGACGTCGCCGGCGGCGGCGGCCACGCGTTCCGCCACGTGTTCGAGCAACGTGCGGCCGTCCATGGGCAGCAGCGCCTTGTCGCGGCCCATGCGGCGGCTGGCTCCTCCGGCCAGCACGAAACCCGCGGCATCCCTGGGAAATCCCCCGGCAGCGCTCATGAGATGATGGTAGCAGTCCGCCCCGGGAGACAAAACAGGGCCATCGTGTTGCAAAACAAAAAGGTGTATATTTGTCTTGTACTGACGCTTGCTATGCTGGCCGCCTCCCCCTTGCGCGCGCAAAGCACCGGCGCCTCCGCCACTGGCGGCGGGAGCGTGAAGAAGATTGTGGTGCGCGCGGACCGCAAGACCGGCAGGCTGGTCACCAGCGTGGTCACGGTGAAAGGCGCCCCCAAGGCCGCCACGCCGTCGGTGGACATCGCGACGATGGTGGACGAATCCGCGCGGGCGCATGATGTCGATCCGCTGCTGGTCCACTCCGTGATTCAGGCCGAGAGCAACTACAACCCTTACGCCGTTTCCGGCAAGGGCGCGCAGGGCCTGATGCAGTTGATGCCGGGGACGGCCGCGGATCTGGGTGTTACCGACAGCTTCGACGCGCGCCAGAACATTGAAGCGGGCGTGCGGTACTTGAAATATCTGCAGGATCTCTATCACGACGACCGCCTGGCGTTGGCCGCCTATAACGCCGGTCCCGGGGCCGTGCAAAAATACAAGCAGCGGGTTCCGCCGTATCCGGAAACACAAGCATATGTGGAACGGGTCGGCAGACGGTATTCAGAAGCCCGCAAAGCTGCCGGTCTGGAAGCCGGTGATGAAGCGCCCTCCGCCGGGAACGGGGATGCGGCGCCTGTTGTGACGACGGAGGAGAAGCACCCTAAATTGGAGCAGTTCGTCGATGAACAAGGTAGGTTGCATCTCCGCACGGCGCCGGATTAGCGTCCAGCGCAGCACATTTTGGGTGACGTTGTTGGTGCTGGGGGCCGGCGTTTGCCAGGCCCAGACCAACCGCGTTACCGGCATCCGGTTCTGGTCGATTGGCGACACCACGCGTGTCGCCATCGAAGTCTCCGGCGAGTTCAAGTTCAAGTGGGACCGGCTGGCCAAGCCCGACCGGCTCTTCTTCGACCTGGCCAACACCACGCCGGGAGACAGCAGCACCATTGCCGTCGGCGACGGCCTGCTGAAGCAGATCCGCATCGCCGAGAACCGCCACGGCGTGACGCGCGTGGTCCTCGATCTGGAGGAGGGCGTCGAGTTCAGCTCCTCGCAGCTTTCGAACCCCGAGCGGTTGATGGTGGAGCTGCGATCGAAGAATCCGCGCGCAGATGCCCCGCCGGGGAGCGAGCAACCTGGGCCCCCCACGACCACTGTTTCGCGAACGCAGACGCCGGCCGCGGTGAGTCCCGCCGCGAGCCCCGTAACCCAGCCGGCCGGTCCGGCCAAGCCCGCGACGCCGAAGCTGGTCACGCGCCCGCAACCGGGGACCGAGCAATCCGCGCCTCCCGCGGCCACGGCTTCGCGGACACTGACACCGGCCGATCCGGAGAACAAGCCCACGGCGCCGAAGCTGGTCACGCGGTCTCAACCGGTGAGCGAGCAATCCGCGCCTCCCACGGCCTCAGCTTCGCGGACACCGACACCGGCCGATCCCGACAACAAGCCCACGGCGCCGAAGCTGGTCACGCGCCCGCAGCCGGGGAGCGAGCAATCCGCACCTCCCACGGCCACGGCTTCGCGGACACTGACACCGGCCGATCCGCAGAACGAGCCCACGGCGCCGAAGCTGGTCACGCGGTCTCAACCGGGGAGCGAGCAATCCGCGCCTCCCACGGCCTCAGCTTCGCGGACACTGACACCGACCGATCCGGAGAACAAGCCCACGGCGCCGAAGCTGGTCACGCGCCCGCAACCGGGGAGCGAGCAATCCGCACCTCCCGCGGCCACGGCTTCGCGGACACTGACACCGGCCGATCCGGAGAACAAGCCCACGGCGCCGAAGCTGGTCACGCGCCCGCAACCGGGGAGCGAGCAATCCGCACCTCCCGCGGCCACGGCTTCGCGGACACTGACACCGGCCGATCCGCAGAACGAGCCCACGGCGCCGAAGCTGGTCACGCGCCCGCAACCGGGGAGCGAGCAGTCCGCGCCTCCCACGGCCACGGCTTCGCGGACACAGCCGGCCGCGGCGAGTCCCGCAACCCGGCCAGCCGAACCGGAGAACAAGCCCGCGACGCCGAAGCTGGTCACCCGTCCGCAAACGATGCCGCAGCAGCCGCCCACACCGGCACAGACCAGCCCCGCCACGCAGGCGCAGACGACGCGTCCGGAAAAGGCGGAGGCGCAGCGCACCACCGCGCCCGTACCGTCCGTAGCCCCAGTGGCTGCCGCGACCGCTGCGGCGCAACCGGCGACTGATGACGCGACCGCAATCGCGCTGGCGCGCGTGACGGCTCCGGCCACGAACAGCATCCGTCCGGCTCCGGCGGCCAGCGCGCCCAAGGAGACAGCGGCGCCCGCGCCGCTGCCGAAGCTTTCGACGCTGGCGTCGGAAGGGAAGATCGAGCCCCCCCCGCCTGGTAAGCCCGCACCTGATCAACCCACACCTGATCAACCCACGGCCGATTCCCCCACGCCCGCCGCAGACGATCTGCCCGAGCCTCGCGCCGCGGTGCGCAACTCGAACGGCGACCGGTCGCTCACGCGCGTGCTCGGCCTGAAGTTGGGCACCGTGGTGATCGATGCCGGCCACGGCGGCCATGATCAGGGCACGCACAGCAAGTCCGGCCTCCTCGAAAAGGACCTGGTGCTCGACATCTCGAAGCGCCTGGCCGCTCTGCTGCGGACCAGCACCGGCACCGAAGTCATCATGACGCGCACCGACGACACCTATCTGTCGCTCGAAGACCGGACGCGCATCGCCAACGACGCGCACGCCGACCTGTTCCTTTCCGTGCACGTCAACTCCTCGCCGCTTAAGAGTGTGGGCGGCGTCGAGGCCTACTTTCTGAACTTCAGCGCCTCGCGCGAGGACCTGGACCTGGCCACGCGCGAGAACGCCACGGCGGACAGCACGATCTTCGACTTCAAAGACGTGGTTTCGAAGATCGCCCTGCGCGCCAAGATCGACGAATCGCGCGAGTTCGCCGTGCAGCTTCAGAAGGTGCTGCAGAAGGAGGTGGCCGGCCAGAACAAGGACGCCAAGGACCGCGGGGTGAAGCGCGCGCCGTTCGTGGTGCTGATCGGCGCCGAGATGCCGGCCGTGCTGGCCGAGGTCGGTTTCGTGAGCAACGCGCGCGACGAAGAGTTGCTGGAGACCGACGAGCATCGCGACCGCATTGCCGAGGCGCTCTTTGAGGGCATCACGGCTTACGCGAAGACGCTCAGCGAATCGCAGGTCGCGCGGGCGGAGGAGTAGGGCGGTTCTTGTGGCGCAAGCTTTAGAACGCTTTCACCGTTATCGCAGACCGTTCCCTGCGGTCGCGGCTCAGCTAGCGGCGCTCTGCCCGGGCCACGGCTTGAGTGCGCAACGCCAGTAGCAGAGCCGCGACCGCAGGGAGCGGTCTACACTCACCGAGAAACCGCTCTGACTAGCTTGCCGCACCGGGACTCGTCCTGGCGATTGCCGGACGGCCCGGTGTCACGGCGGCAGCGGCGCTGAATCGCTCACCGAGGCACTCGGGATCAGGGTTCCCCCCGACGCACCGGGACCTTGTGAGAAACGCAGTTTCTAGCCCAGGGGGCGGGAGCGCTGCTTCTGCCGGTTGAGGGCTCCTGCCTTCCCGGCGTGACTCTTTGAGGGGGCGGCATGCGCCGGGATGAGTCCCGGCGCGGCAAGCACGAGTGCTTGCGCCACACTACCGCAGAAGCCCTACGCCGATCTGGCCGTTGAGATTTTGATCGGGGCGCGGGGCGTCGCCGCCGCCGAACCACACGCGCACGGACCCTTCGGCGCGCAGTTCCACCGAAGGGTCACAGACCACGGCGCCGTCCCAGCGCTCGGTTCCGGCGATGGGAGGGAACTCCGGCACGCGTTCCCACTTGACCCCGTCGGCCGACCGCGCTAGCCCGATGCGGCGATGCTCGAAGCGGTCGCGCCCGGTGTAGAGCATCCACCACGCGCCGCCTGAGGTCCACACGGCGGGCTCGCCCAGTCCGCTTTCGTCGAAGGTGTTCGGTTCGCCTAATTCGAGGATCGGGCTCGACCGCAGTTTCTCCCACGTGACGCCGTCGGCCGACCGCGCTATGCCTAACCGCTGGCGGGGCGGCAGGGCGCGGTCGTGTCCCAGGTAGAAGAGATAGAACGCGCCGCCCGCCCGGATCACGTAGGGATCGGCCATCGCCCGTTCATCGAAGGAGCCGCGCGGACCCAGCGGTAGGACGGGGCCCGGCGCTTTGGTCCACGTGCGTCCGTCGCGCGACCGGGCCAGTGTGATGCGCGGCGGGTCGCCAGCCTGATACCAATAGTAGATCTCGTCGTCGACCACCAGCGCCGATCCGTTGGCGGCGATGTAGGAGCCCTCCCAGCCTTCCGGCGAGAGCACGCGTCCGAGCTTGGTCCACGTGAGGCCGTCGGGCGAGGTGGCGGCTGCGGTGTGCCAGGTGGCGCCGTCGTATTCGGAGTAGAAGTTCCAGTAGGCGTCGTGGAAGCGGACTACCGACGGGTTCAGCACGTCGGTGGCTTCGCCGCGGGGGAGCACGGGGTTCGGGGTGGCTTCCCAGGTGAAGGGGGCGCTTGGTCCGGCGGGGTCTGGAGGGGGTAGGGTGAAGTCCGCGTACGATCCGCAGCTGGTCAGGGTCAGGGTCAGCGCCAGGGATAGGGGGAGGAAGTGGCGCAAGCACTTGTGCCGGCGCTTGGCCTGCGGACTACCCTGCACATGTGTCGAGACGAGTCTCGACACGGCAAGCCCGAGTGCTTGCGCCACACTCACACCGGCACCCGGATGGTCAGCTTGGCCCCGTTCCCCGGGCGTGAGTCGAGCGTCAGATCGCCCTCCAGCATCCGCACCCGGCGCTTGATGCTTGACGGACCCAGCCGCAGCAGTTCCAGTTCGTCCAGTCCGAATGATCCGGTGAACGGAAATCCGCCGCCGTTGTCCTCCACTACAATCTCCAGCGCATGATCCCGCCGCGCCGCGTTCAGCGCCACGCGCGTCGCCCCCGAATGCTTCTGCACGTTATTCAGCGTCTCGCGGACGATCTGGAGCACTTCAAGCGACACCTCGGTTTCCGGCGGATCGTGCAGCTCGCCCGCGGCGAACGACGCCGAGATGCCCGTGTCGCGCTGGAACAGTTCCGTCATGCGCCGCAACGACGCTCCCAGGCTCATCCCTTCGTCAGCCGGACGCATGCTGCGCACGAAGCTGCGCAGATCGGTCACCTGCGACCTGCACAGCTCCTGCAACTGCCGCAGCTCCTCGGCGGCCGCTTCGGGATCGCGCTCCATCAGCTTGCGGATGATCTCCAGGCGCATCTGGAAACTGATGAAGCTCTGCAAGGGACCGTCGTGGAAGTCGGCCGCGATCCGCTGCCGCTCGGCTTCGCGCGCGCTCTGCGCCTGCGAACGGATCACCACGTTGTGGCGCAAGGTGGTCGACATGCGCTGCTCCAGGTAGCTTTTGTAGAAGGCCGTCGACGCGGCGACTCCGGCGATAGCCAGAACGGTCCACACCAGCGGACCCGGACCGTTCGGCGGCAGTACCGCGGCGATCAGCAGCGCCACGCCCGCGGCGAGCGTCCCGCGCACGCGGTCATGCTGCATCACGGCCGAGGCCAGCAGGTAGGCGCAGGCTACCGGAGCTTCCCATCCGGTGGGGGCCAGCCAGGCCCACAGCGCGAAATAGGTGGCGTCGGCCACAATCGAGATGGCCAGCCGCGCGGGCGTCTCAAAGCTGAGGTCGAACAGCGACCCCACCGCGTAGACGGCGTAAGCCGCCAGCAGCGCCGAAATCCAACTCAGCTCAGCGCCGGCCGCGCGCGCGTACCAGGAAGCGCCGGCCAAGGCGATCACCAGGCGCGCCACTCGGAGGGCCAGCCGCCCTCGATAAGGGACCATGGGTCAACGCTGGTACAAGTACAGCCGATGGGCGCGGCCTTCGCCGTCGTTGTCGATATCTTCCACCCGCGTGGCTTTCCAGGCGTCGAACTGGAAGTCGTGCGCCACGATGCGCGCGCCCGGCTTCAGTTGCCGCTCCAGAATCGGGGTGACCAGTCCATTCCCTACCGGCAGCAAGTACACAGTGATCAGATCGGCGGATTCGTAGTTCTGCTGCAGCAGATCGCCGTGAATGATGCGGGCGGTCTTTTCCAGGCCCAGCGTGCGGATGCGTTCCGAGCTTTGGCGCCACAGCGATTCGTCGAATTCGACGCCGGTGGCGTCAGCCTTGTATTTCTGCGCGGCCATGATCACGATGCGCCCGTCGCCCGAGCCGAGGTCAAACATCTTCTCCCCGGCCTTAAGGCCGCCCAGTTGCAGCATCCGGTCGACCACGGAGAGCGGCGTCGGGTAATAAGGCGCGAGCTTGGTGTCCTCATTCTGGGCCTGGAGCAGGTGCAGGGCGGGAATGAGGAGAGCGAGGGCAAGAACACAAAGAGATCGCGTCACATTAGAAACTGGCATCAAGGTTCAATATATACCCGGACGCGATTGCTTGGCTGCGCGCCGGCTTCGATCCACAGCTCGGCGGGCCCGTAGCTGACGATCGGCGGAATCTCGACTTCCACCAGGTAGTAGCCGATCAGGCCGGGGGCCAGCACGGCGCGCGTTACCAGAATCGGTTCGTTGTTGAGGTAGGCCGCCACGGGGGCCACCACCTGCGGAGGATTCTCGGCCGGACCTGGAGTGGCCGTGGGCCAGTCCGGCCGCACGCGCCCGAGCCCGGTGGCCAGGATCTGCACCCGCATGCGCGAATGCGCCGCGTGCATCAGGTCGAGCATCGCGCCGGTGTCGGCATCGAGCAGCAGCGGCGAGCCGTCCAGTTCGGTGATGATAGCCGGTGCGGTCGGCTGCAGCGGCAGCGGCCCCAGCGCGGCGCTGCCCTCGGTGCCTTCGACGGCCAGCGCCAGGGTCGCGCCCACGGCTTCATAGGGGATCTGGATCTGCGATTCGGAGCTGGTGGCGGCCAGCACCGGCACCGCCAGCCCGCCCGCGTTCGCCCGATCCACCCGCACGCCTTCAATGCTCAGCAGGGTGCCGGGAGCCGCGGCCCGCGTGACCAGATCGGCCGCGCTCACCACCCGCGGATCGCCCCGGCGGTGCGGCGCCAGCGCCGCGTGCACACCTGAGCCTTCCACCGCCACCCATAACTGATTGCCGCCGGCATCCAAACGCACGTCGGTGGTGCGCGGGCCCAGCCCGCCAACGGCGTTCCACACCGGAGTGGCGCCCAGAGTCGCGATGCTGGTGCCCGCCCAGAACACGCCCTGATCGGTGGCGACGTAGACCGCGTTGCTGGCGCGATCGGCCGTGACGCCGCGGGCCGACGCGTTCGGCAGGTTGGCCGACAGATCGTCCCAGGAGAAGCCGCCGTTGATGGTCCGCACCACGCGCGCCGGCGGGGCGGTCCCGCTGCTGGCGCCCGCGCTCAGCACGGCGATGGCGAAGCGCGGGTCGCCGGCATCCACCCAGAAGGCGTTCACCGCGCCGCCTTGCGCCACCTGGAACGTGGTCCAGGTGGTCATGCTGTCGGTGGAGACCGCGATCCGCCCGTCGGCCAGCCCGGCGTAGACGAAGTTTTCGCGCACCAACACGGCAGTCACCGTCGCACCCAGATTCCCGCCGATCACGCGGCGCAGCTCCCGTTCGCCCAGCGCCGTGCTCGCATCGGCCGGACGCCAGGCGATCCGCTCACCCGGCTGCCATTCGAGCACCAGGGCGTTGCCTAGCTCAATCTGCGCGCCCGCCCCGCCCGCCGGCACGGCCCGCAGGCGCGCGCCCGGCAGATTCGGCAGGTCCTGGTTCAGCCCGTGCCAGCTCCGTCCGCCGTCCACGGAGCGGAAGACGCCCGCCCCGCCGGCCACGGTAATCTCGTCTTCGTTGGCCGGGGAAACGGCCAGGTCCACCAACCCGTCACCGATAATCGACTGACCCTGCCAGCCGGTGGTATTCTCCCAATGCCGTCCGCCGTCGTCGGACCGGTAGACAAAGCGCCCAAAGGCGTATACACGCGGCGTCTGGCCGTAGGCCTGCCGCACCACCGCGCCGTCCTCAGGGAGCACCGGGGCCAGGTCGCGGATCACCGGGGGGATGATCACCGTTTCTCCGGCGAGCCCCTGCCAGGTATCGAAGTCCGTGGTGGCGAAGTTTTCGCTCAGGCCGGTGTGCGCGAACAGGCGGTCTCCGGCGGCCGAGTACCAGACGCGTTCCACCGGGCCCGTGGCCAAGTCGGCCAAGCCCAGGTCGACGGCGGCGTTACCCACCTGCCGCCAATCCGGCTGGGGCGCCTGACCGGCGGCGGCCAGGGCAAACAGAATTCCGGCGAGCAGGGCCCCCACCAATCGACGGCGCCCCGTACGCGAATCCTGACTCAGTACTGTGGCCTGGTTACTCACCGATCGAGTCCATTGTATCCTTATCTATCGGCGGAACACTCCCGAAACTGCTGATTCCAGTAGTCCGGGGTGGATAGATCCGCTTAGGATGCTGGTGTGCTATGTGCAATTTAGTGGTAGACTAGCTCCATGCCGCGTCCTGGTCCGTCCCAGGCCACGGTAGGGGTGTATAAATGGGCAGAAGCCGCCGATACATAACGGTGAAGTTGTCGCTGCTGGCAGCATTAACAGTTGGTGTGTGTCTGGCGGATTCCTCATTCTCCGATGCAGCTGAAAACGCCGCTACAGCAAAGACGGTAAAGGGCAGCGTTTCGGTACAGCGGGAATTCGAACTGATTGCGCTGGCGGCCGGCGACAAAGTCAAGGTCAAAGAAACCATCGTGACCGGCGCCGACGGGCATGCCCTGTTCGCCGTGGCCGACGGCAGCACCTTCGACGTTTACCCCAACTCGCGCGTGGTGTTCCGGAACAACCCGCCCAACTGGAGCGACTTCCTGGATATCCTGCTGGGCAAGGTCCGGGTGCACATTGAGCACCTGGGGAACAAGCCTAACCACAACAAGGTGTACACGCCTCCGGCCGTGATCTCGGTACGCGGCACCACCTTTGAGATCACCGTGGACGGCGAAGAGTCGACGCTGGTGGAGGTGGAGGACGGCGTGGTTGAGGTCCGGCACCTGCTGCGGCCCACCGGCCAAACCGCGGAACTGCACGCAGGCGAAGCCCTGCGAGTGTATCGGGACGAACCTATCGCGCAGAACGACCACGGCGTGTTCCGGAGAGCAATGAACCTGGTGATGAATGCCTTGGTGGTGGCGGCGCGTCCGCGCGGCATCGGGACCATCCCGGGTGGCGGCGGCGGCGGCAGCGGTGGCATCCCGATTCCCGGCGGCGGCTCGACACCCGGCACGGTCGGCGATACCAGCGGTGGCAGCGGACCTCCGTCCGGCGGCCCCGGAACGCCCCCTGCCAGCGGCCCTGGCGCTCCTCCGGTTGTCGGTCCGGGAGCCCCTCCTCCGTCTGGACCGTAGGTCCGGCGGCCTCCGTCCGAGTTCCATCCTCCTGACCCGCAGTGTGGGATTTGAACGTTTGCAGCGTTATCGTAGACCGCTCCCTGTGGTCGCGGCACAGCTACTGGCGCGGTGCCCAGCGCACGTGCTTTGTGCAGAGCGCCGCTAACCCATTTTTTGATTTTGCGTAGAGCGGTTTCGCCCGGCTCACAACAATTGTTTCAATGGCTCTGGCAGCCCTGACGGGCACGGCTCAGTAGAGTGAAAGCGTTACAGAGCCGCGACTGCGAGGGAGCGGCTTCTACCGAATGCACACACGGGTTGCGGGAGCGGACTCCAGAGGGCCTTGTCAGTGCGGGAGATGAGGAGGGAGCTTGAGGAGAAGGGGGCGTCGCAGGAGCGCGACGCCCGCAGGTAGGATTTACCGTCCGGAGAACGCGATGGTAGCCCGGTCGGTCGAGGTCTTTCCGGTCGAATCGGTCACCGTGAGTTCAAAGGCGTAGGTACCCTTGGCGGTACCGAACTGAACGCTCGGATTGGCGGTGGTGCCGCGCAGAACGGCCGCCTGGGGATAACCAGAGGGAATCGTCCAGAAGAACTTCAGGGGCTTGCCGTCAGCGCTGGTGGACTTCGTACCATCCAGCTCCACCTGGCTATTGATCACGCTGCCGTTCTTCGGCAGTGCGACCGCCTGGGTCTGTGCGGCCGGCGTGCAGCGGCTGGGCTGGGCGTTCGGACCACCGCCCTCGAGGCAGGGAATCGCCGTCAGGTATTCGTAGATGGCCTCGATCTCCCGGTCGGTCATGTTGGCGTACAGCGGCCAGGGCATCACCTGCAGAAGCGGCCCGAGCTGCGGATGCAGATGATCCACCAGATCCATGCCGGTGCGGAAGATCTGCTTGAAGTTCGAGAGGCCTTCCACCACTTGTCCGGTGGCGTCCGGTGTAATGTTGCGGCTGAGGAAGGGCCCGAACGCGGTGCCACCCGACAGATACACGGCGGCATTGATCTTGGTGGGCATGCCCATGTAGGGGTCGCCGTCGGCGGCGTAGGACGGGTTGGTGTGGCAGTCGTTGCAGCCCGCCACGGCGTTCACCAGATAGCTGCCGTAGCCGACCTTGTTGCGATCCTTGCCGTCCATGTTCAGCGGAACCGGAGCGATCATGATCCCCCTTTCCACCAAGGCCGGATCGGGCGGCCCGGGCTCGGTGCTCTGCGCCTGGGACGAGCTCACGTAGGACAACACCCCCGCCACCAGTGCGCCTGCACAAAGGGCGGTAACCGCAAACCTGCCGGTTTGTTTCTTTCGCATGGAATGCCTCCTGTTTCTTTCTTTTTTAATTGTTCTGACTTTTACTGAATTTGAACTTTGACTGCGTTGGTGGTTTGGCCGTCTACCGTCAGCGTGACTTCCACCACGCCGGCGCCCTTCAGGCTGCGCGGCAGCAGGACATTGATCTGGTCCTCGCCGGGATAGGTTCCCTGCGGACCGGCATAGGCGGCGGCAACCGTCTGGCTGCCGATGGTGGCTGTCACGTCCGTGGTGTGATTGCGGATGCCGGTTCCGTAAAGGATCAGGTAGGTCTGCTGGCCGTCCGGTCCCAGATCGATGGGATTCAGGATCAGGCCACCGCTCGCGTCGACTCCAACCGTGAGTCCATTCGTCTGGACCCCGTCGAGATAGCTGACGACGTTGGCCGCCGCCAGGTGGGTGTCGGTGCCGAACAGGCCGGGCGAAACCGCGGCGATCTCGAGCGGCGTCTGGAACGCGCCCGTGCCCCCCGAGACGCTCACCGTCGCGCCGCCCGCAGCGGTATCCGCGGGCACCACGTAGTTGATCTGCGTGGGCGAGACGTAGAACAGAGGCGCGGCATGCGTCGCGCCCGCCGCATCGGTGATGTTGACGCTCAGCCCGCCGAGCGTGGTGGGCGCCGGTCCGTCCGCGGCCATGATGGTGGTGGTAAACGCCGTGCCGTAGGCGGTGGCGATCGAGTCTTGCGCCACGATGCTGGGCAGGTAGGTGGCCGCGCTGGAGTTCACGAATCCGGTGGCGGTGACCGCCGCGATCTCGCACGGGTCGGCCATATTGTGCGCGCGGCTGCCGTCGGCTCCGGTGCCCGCCAGCAGTTCGGGGAAGGTTTGCAGCGGCACGGTGTTGCCGTTCTTGCCCACCGCCGGCAGTCCCGCCCAATGGTCGCCCGCGGTCATGGGGAAGGCGGGGTTTCCGTTCTGCGCCGCCGTGCTGCCGTCGGCTACGCACAGCTCGGGATGATCGAAGGGCGCGCGCTCATAGCGCACGCGGTCGTCGCTGAGGGCCTTCAGGAACGCCACCAAGTCGGCCTGCTGCGTGTCCGTGAGGTTGAGCACGCGCACGTTGGGGCCGGCTTCCGGACCCGGCGGGAAATCGCCGCCGCGATCGTAGAACTGGATCACCTGCTCCAGCGTTTCCTGGCCGCCGTTGTGGAAATACGGTCCGGTGAACTCTACGTTGCGCAGCCCCGGCGTCTTGAAGCGGCCCTTGGCCGAGCCGGGCGAATCATCGACGGGCAGCACCTCGGCCAGCGGTTTGCCGAAATCGTCGTTGCCGCCGAGCCCCAAGTCCTCGTCAATGGGCCGCACGCCGATGCGGAAGAAACCCGTGTCGGCGCCCGTCGCCAGCGGATCGTTGCTGGTCGCTCCGCCGATCGACGCGAGCGTGGTTTCCGCACCCTTGTGGCACGCGTTGCACCCGGTGCTGCCGGTGAACAGCAGCAGTCCGCGCAGTGCGGAGGCGCTCAGCGCATTGGCATCGCCCGCGGCGGACCGGTCGACGGGCGTGTCGCCGGAGACCAGTGTCGATTCGTAGGCCTGCACGGAAAGTCCGAAGAAGAGGAAAAAGTTGAACTCCGCCTGGCTGAAGCGTTCCGAAGCGGTGGAATCGGCTGCCAACACGGCGCCTGTTCCGTCGACCTCCTGGGTCGAATCCCAGTACTTCTGTTGGAAGGCCGCCTTGACCAGATCCACGTAGGTGGTGGCGCTCTGGAAGCCCCGGGCGGTGGGCGACGCGTAGTTCCCCAGCACGCTGTCATCCAGCGCGATCTTCTGGTACGCCAGCGGATGCAGCGTCAGGAGCTTTTTGCCCACCAGCGCCCAGTTACGAATGTTGTAGGACATCTCGGGCGTGCTCAGCACCGGGCCGACGGCCTGCGAAGCCAGGCTCGAATTCGTGAGGCGCAGCGTCTCCTTCTGGAGGCTGCCACCGGCCGAGGAGAGCACGTTGGCCCGCGTGTCGGAGTCGCCGAACGGCGTAGGCCCGGTGAATGCGTTGCGCGCGCGTCCGTCCCAGAAGTTGCGGAAGTTCAACACCGCGTTGATCACGCTGGGGGCGTTGCGCGCGCCCACCTGGCGCAGGTTCAGTCCGTTCACCTGGAACGTGGGATCGGCCGCGTCCATGCCGCTATCCACCGGCAGCCCGGGAATGATCCCCGTAAAACTTCGGTTGTACATGCCGATGGAGCCGGCCACCTGGGAGGAATCACGCAGGACCATGGACCCGGCGTTGGTGGGGTTCGCCAGCTGGTGGAACGGGAAGTCCGCGGCGGCCAGCGTTTTGTTGGGCTGCACGCTGCCCACGGCGTTCGAAAGCGTGTTATGGATGCGGTGATCGGCGCCCGCGTGGAAATGGCACGAGGCGCAGGCGACCTTACCGTCACTGCCCACCTGCATGTCCCAGAACAGCGCCTTGCCCAGCAGCAGCAGCGCGGCATTGTCTTGAACGTAGTTGGCCAGGCCCGCCGGCACCGGCACTGGCACGCTGCTCAGCGGCGGGATCGCTTGGGGAACACGATTTTGGGAAAAACTTAAGAGCGCGGTCGCCAGCAGAATTGCTAGCAGTCTCGGCATGGAGATTAGAGGCCTCCTCAGGCAGGTCCCCATTATAGCGATCCGCCCCCCCGGCGCGGCGTGGCGCTTCCGCGGATACCGTTTCGCGAGACCGCTTGGCGTTACGGGGACTTTCATGGCTTTGACACGGAGAGCCCCTTGGCCCCCCTAGCCCTCTGTCAGTCCGGATTTGTCACCGGGTTTCGGGCGCAGGACGTGGCGCAAGCCCGTGATTTGCCGTGCCGGGACTCCATCCCGGCGCTTGTCCCCAGTCAACATGTCATGCCGGTAGCAGCGGCGAAATCGCCCACTGCGGCCCCCGCCTCACGCCTCCCGCCGATGCGCTGTCGAGCTTGTGGGAAATGAAGGCTGGCCTGGATTTCTCGCAAGCCTTCAGAGCATCGGCGGGAAATCGGAGCCTGGCGCCGCGGTGATCGAGTTCGCTGCCGCTACCGGCATGACATCGGGAGCGGGAGACAAGCGCCGGCACGATTGCCGGCGCGGCGAGCACGAGTGCTCGCGCCACCTCACGACCAGCCTTACGAACTTTCGACCTCGTGCAGGCGGCGCTCCAGGTAGCGGCGCTCGCTCGCGTGGCTCACCAGCTCGAGCGCCCGGCGATACGATACCGCCGCCTCCGGGCGGTTCCCGGCGCGCCGCAGCAGATCCGCGCGCGCTGAATGCAATAGGTGATAGCCGTCGAGCTCCTCCGCCAGTTCGTCGATCAACGCCAACCCCTCGCGTGGCCCGTGGACCATCGCCACCGCCACCGCCCGGTTCAGCGCCACCACCGGGGTCGGCTGCATTTGTTCGAGGACTCCGTAGAGCTCCAGGATTTGGCGCCAGTCCGTGTCCTCAGGCCGCGCGGCCTGGCAGTGGACCGCCGCGATCGCCGCCTGCACGGCATAGGGACCCGCGCCCCCGCGCAGCGCTTCCTCGGCCAGCGGCAGCGCCTCGTCGATCTGCGTCCGATGCCACAGGCCGCGGTCCTGCTCTTCCAGGGTGATCAGGTCCCCGGCGGCATCCACGCGAGCCTCGCGGCGCGAATCGTGCAGCAGCATCAGGCCGAGTAAGGCGGTCGCCTCGGCGGGCGGGCGCGGGGCCATTAGCGTGCGGACCAGCCGGGCCAAGCGAATGGCTTCGGCGCACAGGTCGGTGCGCACCAGCGATTCGCCGCGGGTGGCCGCGTAGCCTTCATTAAAGATGAGGTACAGGACGGTGAGCACGGCGTCCAGCCGCTCCGGCAGGTCGGTCGCGGCGGGAACCGCGTAGGGGATGCCCGCGTCGCGGATCTTGCGTTTGGCCCGCACCAGGCGCTGCGCCATGGTCGCCACCGGCACCAGGAAGGCACGCGCGATTTCGTCGGTTTCCAGGCCCCCCAGGGTCCGCAGCGTCAGAGCGACCTGCGCCTCGCCGGCCAGCGCCGGGTGGCAGCAGGTGAAGATCAGGCGAAGCCGGTCGTCGGGGATCTCCCCGCCGTCGAAATCAGGCTCGGCGAACGGCTGCGACGGCTCGCCTTCGGCCGCGATCGCATCCATCTTCTCGCGGAAGCGGGCCTGCCGGCGGATCCGGTCGATGGCCTTGTGGCGCGCGGTCTGGATGATCCAGGCGCGGGGGAATTCCGGCACGCCGCTGACGCGCCACTGGTCGACGGCGGCGGCAAATCCTTCCTGTGCAGCCTCTTCGGCGATTTCGAAGTCGCCCACCAGGCGGATCAGAGAGGCCACGATGCGGCCCCAGTCTGTCCGGTAGACCTCCTCCACGGCGCGGTCGGCGGCGGAGGCAGCGTCGGGAACCATGCTCGATGGTAGAAAATTTATCTTGGCCCTGTCGATTTCGGCCAGGCCTGTTCGACACACTGTCAGGAGGCAGTCGAAACATGAAATACATGCTGCTGATTTATGATCAGGAACAGTCGTTTGTGGCCATGCCGGGCGATGAGATGGACAAGATGTACGCCGACTACATGCGGCTCAACCAGGACCTGCGCACCCAGGGGCACTACCAGGCGAGTTCCCGCCTGCAACCGGTGGCGTCGGCCAAGACCGTGCGGGTCCGCGACGGCGCGCCGGTGATCACCGATGGTCCGTTCGCCGAAACGCGCGAGCAGCTTGGCGGCTATTACTTGATAGAGGCCCAGGACATGGATGAGGCGCTGGCCATCGCCGCTCGCGTCCCCTCGGCGCGGCGCGGGATGGTGGAAGTCCGGCCAGTGATGGAGGTGGCGGTTCCGGCCGCGACCTAGACCGCAGATTTTGAACGAAGGAGAAACACGATGCAATACATGCTTCTGGTTTACATGGACGAGAACGCGATGAACGAAACCGAGCGCGAGGCCTGCTACCAGGAATCCACCGAGCTCACTCACGACCTGCACGCCCGCAGCCAGTTCCTGGGCGCCTCTCCGCTCTACCCGGTCTCGACGGCCACCAGCGTGCGCATCCGCGAAGGCAAGCGGCTGGTCACCGACGGACCGTTCGCCGAAACGCGCGAGCAGTTGGGCGGCTTCTTCCTGGTGGAGGCCAAGGACCTGGACGAAGCCATCAGCATCGCCGCGCGCATTCCAGGCGCGCGCAAGGGAACCGTTGAGGTCCGCCCGGTGATCCCCTTGACCGGCTTGCCCGAAGTGGACCGGCCGCAGATGGCGGCCGCCGAAAAATAATACAGAGGATCAAAATGCCAGAAACGAAGAGCGGGGTACGAGTGCTGGTCGGGACGCGCAAAGGCGCGTTCATCCTGACCTCCGATGAAAAGCGCCAGAAGTGGGACGTGAGCGGTCCGCACTTCGCCGGCTGGGAGATGTATCACGTGAAGGGATCGCCGGCCGATCCCGACCGCATTTACGCGTCGCAGCACACCGGCTGGTTCGGCCAGCAAGTGCAGCGTTCGAACGACGGCGGCCAGACCTGGGAAGCCGTGGACAACAAGTTTGTCTACGACGGCGTTCCCGGTACGCACAAGTGGTATGACGGCACGCCGCATCCCTGGGAGTTCAAGCGCGTGTGGCACCTGGAGCCGTCGCTTACCGATCCGGATACGGTCTACGCGGGCATCGAAGACGCGGCGATCTTCAAAACCACCGACGGCGGCAAATCCTGGCAGGAGATGCCGGGGCTGCGCGCCCACGGCTCGGGTCCCAATTGGCAGCCGGGCGCAGGCGGCATGTGCCTGCACACCATCCTGCTGGACCCCGCCGACCCGCAGCGCATCTACATCGCGATCTCCGCGGCCGGCGCCTTCCGCAGCGACGACGGCGGGGCTACGTGGAAGCCGATCAACAAGGGACTGCGCTCGCAATACATCCCCGATCCCAACGCGGAGGTCGGCCACTGTGTCCACCGCATCGCCATGCACCGCTCGCGCCCCAACACCCTGTTCATGCAGAAGCACTGGGACGTGATGCGCACCGACGACGCCGGCGACAACTGGACCGAGGTCAGCGGCGACCTGCCCACCGACTTCGGCTTCGTCGTCGACGTCCACGCGCATGAGCCCGAGACCGTCTACGTGGTCCCGATCAAGAGCGACTCCGAACATTTTCCGCTGGACGGCGCGCTGCGCGTCTACCGCAGCCGCACCGGCGGCAACGAATGGGAGCCGCTGACCAAGGGACTGCCGCAGAGCAACTGCTACGTGAACGTCCTGCGCGACGCCTTGGCCGTGGATGGGTGCGACTCCTGCGGCGTCTATTTCGGCACCACCGGCGGCCAGGTCTACGCCTCGGCCGATGCGGGCGATTCCTGGATGCCGATCGTCCACGACCTGCCGGCCGTGCTTTCGGTGGAGGTCCAGACGCTGTCATGAGCGCCGCCGGCACCTCCACCGTCCGCGTCGAGATGCCCGCGCACCTGCGGACTCTGGCGCGGATAACGGGCGAGGTGCAACTGGAGGTCGAGGGCCGCGCGAGCGTTAGCTCGGTCCTCGACGCCCTGGAGGCGCGATTTCCCGTGCTGCGCGGCGCGATCCGCGACCACGTGAGCAAGCAGCGCCGCCCGTTCGTGAGATTTTTTGCCTGCGAGCAGGATCTATCTCTTGACTCGCCGGACGACCCGCTGCCAGCCGCGGTCGCCTCGGGCGCCGAGCCCCTGTTGATCGTGGGCGCCATTGCGGGCGGCTGACGCCTGCAAATCTCAAAACCTGGAGAAAACCATGTCCGCCTTCGCGCTAACAATGCCCGTGTCTAAAAACGCGTCCTGGACCGGCCGCATCCTGAGCGGCCTGACCATTGCCTTCCTGCTGGTGGACGCCGTCATGAAGATCGCCCGAGCGCAGGTGTCGGTGGACGGCACCGTCGAGTTCGGCTACCCCGAGAGCACTGTGGTGGGCATCGGCCTGGTGCTGCTGGCCGCCACCATCCTCTACGCCATCCCGCGGACCGCCTTCTGGGGCGCGCTGCTGGTCACCGGCTACCTGGGTGGCGCCGTCGCTTCCAATGTCCGCGTCGGGAATCCGCTGTTCAGCAACACGCTGTTTCCCGTGTACGTCGCCATTCTTCTGTGGGCCGGCCTCGCCCTGCGCGACCGCCGCCTGCGGGCCCTCATCACCCAGAAAGGCTAGGAACCCAACGATGAAACAACTCACCCCTTACCTGAATTTCGACGGAAATTGCCGCCAGGCGATGACCTTCTACGGAAAGTGCTTCGGCGTCGACGTGCAGTTCATGCCGTTCTCGGACATGCCCGGCGAGGACGCCAAGAAGGCCGGCGACCGCATCATGCACGCGCACCTCAGCAGCAACAGCGCCGCGCTCATGGCCTCAGACGTCATGCCCGGCTCGCCCTTCGAACCGGGCAACGCCCACTGGATCACCGTCGAATGCGAAAGCATCGAGGAGATCGACCGCCTTTTCGCCGCCTTCAGCGAAAGCGGCGCCATCACCATGCCGCTGGGCGACACCTTCTGGGGCGCCCGCTTCGGCATGCTCACCGACCAGTTCGGCGTCCGCTGGATGTTTAACTACACCCATCCCAAGAAGTCTTGACCAGCGGCGCATGCTATCTTGACAAAAACGACCGGTTCCGGAGGCAACGCCACTAGCTGAGCCGCGACCGCAGGGAGCGGTCCTCTCCGGTCCGCCATCGCACTGTGCCCAAGCTCCGCATCCTCAACCGCACCCGCGGCCGTGTCCTGGCCGACCGCGCCGATATCGCCGACACCAGCGCCAAGCGCCGCACCGGCCTGCTGAAGCACACCGGACTCGAACGTGGCGAAGGCCTGTGGATCGTTCCTTCCGAGGGCATCCACACCTTCGCCATGAAATTCGCCATCGACGTGCTCTTCCTCGACCGCAAGGGCGTCATCCTCAAAGCGCGCCCCAACATGGGCAAGCGCCGCATCGCTCTCAGCCTGCTCGCGCACTCCGTGGTCGAACTCCCGGCCGGCATCATCGAAGAAACCGGCACACAGCGTGGCGACCAGCTCTTTCTTGAAAAGTACGAAGACGGGTCGGCGCCCCGAACGCCGGAGCCAGCATGAGCACGCGCGCCGCCCTCTTCTTCGTCTTTGCCATAGGGGCCGCCGCGCAGCAGCTCACCCCCTGCCATCCGCCCAACGTCCCCGAACCCGTCCTCTGCGGCTTCATCGACGCCCCTGCCGACCACACCAAGCCGGACAGCCCCCTGCTCCGCCTGCGCGTCGTCGTGCTCAAGGCCACCGGCCCGGACGCCGCGCCCGACCCATTCCTCTATCTCGCCGGAGGACCCGGAGCCGCCGCCACCGATTCCGCCGCGCCTCTCTCCGATCAGTTCGCGGCCCTGCGGCGCCGCCATGACATCGTTCTGATCGACCAACGTGGCACAGGCGACAGCGTCCCGTACAACTGCAGTCTCACCGCGAGTGACGGCCGGCCCGCCGCGCTCACCTCCAGCCTGCTCGAGCCACAGATGATCGAGATCTGTGCCAAGGGTCCCGGACCCCTCTCCGGAGCCCCTATCGGCACCGATGCGCGCCTGTTCACCACCGCGCAGTCCGCCGATGACATCGCCAGCGTGGCCGCCGCGCTCGGCTATCCGCAGCTCAATCTCTACGGCGTCTCCTATGGCACGCGGCTCGGACTCGTGTTCCTGAAGCGGCACGCCGATCTGGTCCGTACGCTCGCGCTGCAGGGCGTCGTGCTACCGAACGAACCCATCCCGGTCACCGGCAGCCGGGCCATGCAGCAGGCGATCGAGCGCCTGATCGGCGATTGTGAGGCCGACGCGCCCTGCGCCGAGGCCTTCCCCGAGCTCCGCCAGCAGCTCACCGAGTTGCTCACGCAACGGACGCAGGGCGGAACCGTGCTCTCGAACGCCGTCCACGTCGTGCTGTACTCCACCAAGGTGTCCGCCGGGCTGCCCGCCGCGGTCGTCGAAGCCGCACGGGGCAACTACAGCGGCCTGCTGGCGCTGGCCAGCGGCACCGGAGCCGCCAACACCGAGCGCGTGTCCAACGGCGTCTACCTTTCTATCCTCTGCGCCGAAGACACGCCCTACGTCACCGCTACCGACCTGGATCGCCTGGCCCGGGAAACCTTCGCCGGCGACGATACCGTGCGCGCCCTGATGCGCACCTGCCAGCCTTGGCCGCAAGGCGCAGTCACGGACGCGGATCGCCAACTGCCCACCGCCGCCAAGCCGGTCCTGCTGATCTCCGGAGAAATGGACCCCATCACGCCGGTGGATCAAGCCCAACTGGCAGCCGGCAAGCTCCCCGCATCCCGCCTCGTGCTGCTGAAGGGAACCGGCCACTCCGGAGCCGCCAATGACTGCGCCGTGGCGATGATCGGGCAACTGGTTGCGGAGGCCGCCGCGTCCCGCATCGACGCCACGTGTGCCGAGGCCGGCTCGCGCCCCCGCTGGGTCACGCCGTTCCCGGAGCCTCTCGCCCCCGAGCCGCCGCGTTAGAGCGGTTTCGTAGATACCGTAGAGCGCACCGCGGCGGTTAAGCCGTCGAAACAACCGTTGCGAGCCGTGCGCAGCCGATCGACGCAAAATCAAAAAATGGGCTAGCCCGGGCTAGCCGCATTTCTCACTGGGTTTCGGGCGCAGGATGTGGCGCAAGCCCGTGGCTTGCCGCGCCGGGACTCGTCCCGGCGCTTGTCGCCCGTGCCAGTGTCCTGCCGGGAGCGGCGGCGAAATCGCCGATTGCGTTTCCCGTCTTACGCTTCCCGCCGCCGTGCTGAGGGCTTGTGAGAAATCCGGGCTAGAGCTGGGTTAGAGCGGCTTCTCGGTGAGTGTAGACCGCTCGCTGCGGTCGCGGCTCTTGCTACTGGCGTTGCCACTCAAGCCGTGGCCCGGGCGGAGCGCCGCTAGCTGAGTCGCGACCGCAGCGGTCCTGACCGGTTAGTCAGACTGCGATGACCACCCGCCGCCCCACAACCCGGCACCTGCCCGACAGCACCAGCGCGATCGCCTCCGCGTAGATCCGGTGCTCCTCTTTAAGGATGCGCGCCTCCAGCGCCTCCTCCGTATCTTCGCCTTCCACCGGCACCACCGCCTGCATCACGATCGGCCCCGAATCCAGCTCGTCCACAACGAAGTGCACCGTGCAGCCCGAAACCTTCACGCCGTAGTCGATCGCCTGCCGCTGCGGATGCAGCCCGGGAAACGACGGCAGCAGCGACGGGTGAATGTTGAGCATGCGCCCGTGGAACTCGGCGATGAACCCGGGCGTCAGCAGCCGCATGAAGCCCGCCAGGCAAACCAGATCGACACGAGCCGCGCGCAGCTCGGCGGCTACCTTCTGATCGAACTCCTCGCGCGGGACGCCCTTCGACGGAATCGCCACGGCATGCAGACCGCGTTCCCGGGCGATCGCCAGCCCCGGCGCCTCCGGCCTGTTCGAGATCACCACGGCGATCTCCGTATCCAGCCGCCCGGCGTCGATCGCATCGGCAATCGCCACGAAGTTCGACCCGCGGCCGGAAATCAGGATGCCGAGCCGGCCATTGCCTGCCCCGCCTGGTTTGGGCGGGGCGGTCATACGTATTCGACGCCACGCCCGCGCACCACCTCGCCGATGCGATACCACGGCTCGCGCAGGCGCTTCAGGATCTTCGCAGCCGCCTCCACATCGCGCTTCCCGACCACGAATATCATGCCGATCCCCAGATTGAATGTGCGCCGCCAATCGGCGTCCGGTACCTGGCCCAGCTCCTTCAGATGCGAGAACACCGGCGGCACCGGCCATGAGCCGGCGTCCACCCGCGCGCCCAGGCCCTTCGGCAGCACGCGCGGCGTATTGTCGGTGATGCCGCCACCGGTGATGTGCGCCGCGGCTTTGAGCAAGCCCGCATCGTTCAGCGCCCGCAGCGGCTTCAGATAACTGCGATGCACCGCCAGCAGCACGTCCGCCACGGTGCCACCGATCGCAGCAACCTTCTGTTTCGGGCGATACCCCGCCACCTCGAACAGCAATTTGCGCGCCAGCGAGTAGCCGTTGGTGTGCAGCCCGGTGGAGGGCAGCCCCAGCAGCACGTCTCCCGCGCGGACCTTCGCCCCGGTGAGCATGCGCTTGCGCTCCACCGCGCCGACGATGAACCCCGCCAGATCGTATTCGCCCTCGGCGTAGAGCCCCGGCATCTCGGCCGTCTCCCCGCCGATCAGCGCGCAGCCGTTCGCCTTGCAGCCGCGCGCCGCGCCCGACACCACCTGCGCCGCCACACCCGCATCGAGCTTGCCCACCGCGAAGTAATCCAGAAAGAACAGCGGCACGGCGCCCTGCACGGCGATGTCGTTGACGCAGTGGTTCACCAGGTCCTCGCCAATGGTGGAGTGCCGCCCGGTCATGAAGGCGACCTTCAGCTTGGTCCCCACGCCGTCAGCCGAGGAGACCAGCACTGGGTTGCGGTATCCTTTCAGCAAGTACCCGCCGCCGAAACTGCCGATGTCGGTGAGCACGCCCTGTGTGAACGTGCCCCGCGCCATGCTGCGGATCGATCCGACCGCCCGATCGGCTTCGTCAATGTTGACCCCGGCTTTCTGGTAGCTAATGGATTGCGTCTTCGGCATTGGGTAAGAACTTCTATAATAGGCGAAAGCAATGAAATACCTGCTGGCGGCGGCTGCCGCCGCGAGTTTCGTGCTGGCACAGGCGCCCCCTGCGCCTGCTACGCTGGCGATTCGCGACGCCCGCGTCGTCACTGTCAGCGGAGCCGTGCTCGACAAGGGCACGGTGGTGATCCGCGACGGACTGATCGACGCGGTGGGCGCCGATGCCGCCGTTCCGCCCGGAGCCTGGATCGTTGAAGGCGAGGGGCTCACGGTCTATCCCGGACTGATCGACGCGCTCAGCTCCTGGGGCCTGCCGAACAACTTGGGCCCTCAGCAAGGCGGCGGACGAGGTGGGCGCGGCGGACCGCAGGCGCCGCCCAACGCGCCCGGCGGCCGCACGGTGCAGACCAACAGCGCTCTCGACCGTCCGGCCACCACAAGCTGGATCAAGGCCGGCGACGAACTGGTGCCCGATGCCGCCGCGCTCGAACGCTCGCGCAACGCGGGCTTCACCAACGCTCTGGCGTTCCCCATGCGCGGCATCTTTGCGGGGCAGGGATCGGCGATCAATCTCGCTGGCACGCTCCCGCGCGAGATGGTGCTGGAGCCGGCGCTCGGCCAGTACATCACCATGAACCCCTCGGGCACCGGCTACCCGGCGTCGCTGATGGGGACCATCTCCTATATCCGCCAAGTCTACTGGGACGCCGCGCGTTACAAACTCATCGAAGAGGATTACGCTCGCGACCCCAGCGGCAAGAAGCGTCCCGATTACGACCGCGCGCTCGAAGGCGTCCTCGAATCCCAGCGCATCTTACTGCCCGCCGACAACCGCGTGCAGATCGACCGCATGCTGCGTTTTGCGGACGAGTTGAAGCAGTCCGCGATCCTCTATGGCATGGAAGAAGGCTACCGCTCCACGGACCTGCTGAAGGCGGCCAACGCGACCGTCCTGGTAAGCCTGAAGTGGCCCGAGAAGCCGCGCGATCCGGACCCCGCCGCGGTGGAATCCTTGCGCACCCTCGAAGATCGCGACAAGGCTCCCTCGACCCCCGCCGAACTCGTGAAGGCCGGCATCCGCTTCGCCTTCTACACCGGCGGTCAGGACCAGCCGCGCGACATCCAGAAGGCGGTGAAGAAGGCGATCGACGCCGGTCTCTCGCGTGACGATGCCGTGCGCGCGCTGACCTTGTGGCCCGCGCAGATCTTCGGTCTCGACGGCCGCCTGGGTTCCATCGAAAAGGGTAAGATCGCCAACCTGGTGCTGACCTGCGGCGACATCTTCGACGACGATACCAAGGTCGAGATGGTGTTCATCGACGGCAAGCAATATCGCCCGCCGCCAGAACCACCCAAACCATCGCCGAACAAGCCCAAACCGTCCGCCGCCAAACCGGAAGGAGACCCCCGATGAGGACCCCCAAGCAGAGCACTGTGGGGCAGGCCCGTGGCCTGCGGCGGCCTCTCAGGCCGCCTCTTCCCTGCCGCGGAGCCGTGACGTGCAGCAACTCTTCCTACGCCAGCGACACCCATGGTCCGGCATTGAGCCGTGACCACAGCGAGTGGTCCGCGAATATCTGCGTCACGGCGGGGCGGCCTAAGAGGCCGCCGCAGGCCACGGGCCTGCCCCACAAGGCCACCGGCCGGTCCCAGATGTTGCAGGCTCTGTCTCAAGCGCTACGAGGTCTGTCTTGTGCAAGCCGGCTCGCGCTCTTGAGCGCCCTCGCCCCCCTGCTGGCCGCCCAGCCCACCGTCATCCAGAACGCGACCATCCTCACCGTCAGCCACGGCACCATCCAGAACGGCGCCATCCTGATCCGCGACGGCAAGATCGCCGAAGTAGGCGACGCCGTCACCGTCCCCGCCGGAGCCACGGTCATCGACGCCGGCGGCAACTGGATCATGCCCGGCATCATCGACTGCCACTCGCACATCGCCGTCGACGGCAACGTGAATGAGATCAGCGCGTCGGTCACCTCCATGGTGAACATCAAGGATGTGATCAACCCGGAGGACATCGCCATTTACCGCGCGTTGGCCGGCGGCGTCACCACGGCCAACATCCTGCACGGCTCGGCCAATTCCATCGGCGGCCAGACCATCGTGCTCAAAATGCGCTGGGGCAAGGAAGCCTCGCAAATGATCTTCGAAGGCGCCACGCCCGGCATCAAGTTCGCCCTGGGCGAAAACCCCAAGCGCGTGGGCAACCAGAGCCGCTACAACGGCCAGCTTGAGAATTCGCGCTACCCCTCGACCCGCATGGGCATCGAGGACACCATTCGCGACGCCTTCAACGAAGCCAAGGTCTACAAGGCCGAATGGGACGCCTGGGAAGCGGGCGGCCGCAAAGGCATCCCGCCACGCAAGGTCCTGAAGCTGGAATCGCTCAAGGAGGTGCTGGAAGGCAAGCGCTACGTCCACGTGCACTCCTACCGCGCTGACGAGATCCTCATGATGCTGCGCCTGGCCGACGAATTCAACTTCAAGATCCGCACGCTGCAACACGTGCTCGAAGGCTACAAGGTGGCCAAGGAGATCGCCGCGCACGGCGCCGGCGCGTCTACCTTCAGCGACTGGTGGTCCTACAAGGTGGAAGCCTTCGACGCGATCCCCTACAACGCCGCCATCATGCAGGAAAAGGGCGTGCTGGTGAGCCTCAATAGCGACGACGCCGAGCTGATGCGGCATCTCAACACGGAAGCCGCCAAGGTCATCAAGTACGGCGGCGTCAGCCGCGACGACGCGCTGGCGATGATCACGCTCAACCCCGCCAAGCAGCTCGGCATCGACGATCGCGTGGGCTCGATCGACGTGGGCAAGGACGCCGACCTAGCCATCTACGACATGGACCCGCTGTCGAACTACGCCAAGGTCCAGCAGGTCTACATCGACGGCCAACTTTACTTCGATCGCGACAAAGCGCTCGCTCAGGCCGCCGCCGATGAAGCCGAGCGCCAGCGCCTGATCGAGAAAGAGAAGAAAGCGGCCGAGCCCGCCAAGCCTGAGCCGGCCAAGCCCGAGGCCTCGCAACCCGAGCCGGAGTCGACGCCGCAATGAGACCCCTTACACGAGTGCTCCGACTGCTTGATTCGTTTGCCCTGTGGGGCAGGCCCATGGCCTGCGGCGGCCTCTCAGGTCGCCTCTTCCGCCAACCTGGAACTTTTCACGCAGTCACGGCACTAGCTCTCTTCGCTTGCGCTTCCTTCGCCGTGGCGCAGCAGTCCGGCGCCATCCTTATCAAGGACGCCGATGTCTACACCGGCAAGGGCGCCATGCAGCACGAGGTTTCGATCCTGGTGCAGGACGGCCGCATCGCCGGCATCGGCAAGAACCTGGAAGCCCCGCGCGGCGCCCGCGTCATCGAAGCGAAGGGCAAGCGCGTGTACCCGGGCCTGATCGATTCCGGCACGGCGCTCGGTCTATCCGAAGTGCCAGCCGAGGACATGACCGTCGACACCGGCGAGATCGGCGAATACAAGCCACAACTGCGCGCCATCACTTCGGTCAACCCCGACAGCGAGCATTTCCCTGTGAGCCGCGTGAACGGCATCACGGGCGCCATTACGTTTCCGGCGGAAGGCGCCGGCGGCGGGCGCGGTCCGCGGCAGGTGATCGCCGGGCAGGCCGCCATGATCCACACCGACGGTTGGACCTGGGAACAGATGGCCATCAAGCCGTCGGTGGCCATGCACATGTTCTTCCCCACGCTGACCGTGGTCCCCAACGGCCGCGGCGGAGGCGGGCGCGGTGGCAACGGTCCGGCCAGCACCTACGCCGAAGCGAAGAAGAATTACGACAAACAGATTCAGGAGATCGACGACTTCTTCGAGAACACGCGCCGCTACAAAGCCACCAAGGACGCCGCAGCCGGAGCTGGTGACGCCACCTTCAAGCCCGACCTGGTCTACGAAGCGATGCTCCCGGTGATCGACGGCACGATGCCGCTGGCCGTCACGGCCACGCGCGAGCGCGCGATCCTGGACGCCATCGCCTTTGCGGACCGCCAGAAAGTGAAGATCGTGATCCTGGAGCCGCGCGAGCTCGGCAAGGCCGCTGCCCAGCTCAAGGAGAAAAACATCCCGGTAATCTTCGGCCGCACCTTCTCTCTGCCGCTCAATCGCGACGACGCCTATGACAGCGCCTTCCGGCTTCCAGCGGAGGCCTACCAGGCGGGCGTCAAGTTCGCTTTCGGGACGTTCGATAATGAGTTCGTGCGCGATCTTCCCTATGACGCCGCCGCGGCGGTGGCCTTCGGCCTGCCCTATGAGGAAGCCATCAAGGCGATGACCATTAACCCGGCTGAAATCTGGGGCGTCGCCTCGCAGGTGGGGTCGATCGAAGAAGGCAAGGTGGCCGACCTCATCATCGCCAACGGCGACATTCTCGAAACGCCCACCGAGGTGGAGCAGGTCTTCATCCAGGGCAAACCGGTCGAGCTGACCAACAAGCAGACCCGTCTGTACGAGCGTTATCTGAACCGGCCTGAGTGACTCGCATCGCCCGGCTGTTCTTCGTCTTCTGCATCTGTGGCATCGTCTATCTTTCCTTGTATCCAGGGAACTTTCAGAGCCATCCCCGGTCGATGGAACTGCTGAGCGTCCCGATTTCGGGCCGGCGCCTGATCCTGGACGCCCTACTAAACGTGCTGTTCTACGTACCGCTGGGTGCAGCGGCGTTAGCCTCCCTGCGGCGCGGCTGGCGAGCCTGGCTGGTGGCGTCCGGGTTCGGCTCGCTGCTATCTTTCCTGATCGAAACGGCACAACTGTACACGCCCACGCGCAACGCCACTGTTGCCGATTGGCAGGCCAACACCGCCGGCGCCATGCTGGGAGCAACGTTGGGCTACGTGCTGACCTCGCCGCGCGGCTTGACCTGGGTGCACCAACTGCGCCGCAGCCGGGAGTGGTCATTGACTCTGACCGGCGCTCTGTTCCTGATCCTGTGGGTCCTGTGGCAGGCGTTCCCCTTCCTGCCGGTCTTTAGTCTGCCGCTCGCCTTGGCGCAACTGCGCGGACTGCTCCACCCGGCCTGGTCCTGGGTGGATTTCACGGAGTTCGCCGTGGGATTTCTGGTGCTGGCTCGCGTGCTGGGCCGGTCGCGCTGGCTCTGGCTGGCGTATGCCTTTCTGCTGACGCACATATTTTTCGAGGGCCGTATGCTGGCGGCGCCGCCCTTGCTGGGAGCCGCCTTTGGATGGATCGCCGCGCGCTGGCTGGTCCCCGGCCGCGCCGCGGGCCTGGCCGGCGTGGTGCTGGCGCTGTGGCTGGCCTTCGAGGAATTCCGCCCCTTCCTCTGGGTCGCCCAGACGCAGCCTCTCAGTTGGTCGCCGTTCGAATCCTGGTATGTGACCGGATTCGTCACCTATTACGCCATCATTTTCCGCAAGCTGTTTCTGTATACGTCGGTGATCTGGGGCCTGCGCTCTTCGATGCTCGGCTGGAAGTGGGCCGTGGGAGTTCCCGCACTGATCCTGGCGGTGGGCGAATGGACCCAGCGCCATCTCGCCGGGCGCACGCCGGAGACCACGGACCTGCTTGTCCTGGCCATCGGCGCGGGACTGCTGGCTGCGTGCGAACGGCGGGACTGAGCAGGATTTCCGCAAAAGCCTCTCCAGTTGCGTGCCTTTCTTTTTATTTGACAGTCTTCTTGGTATAACGTGGGACTTCAGGACCAGGGGAAAATCGTCCGTTCCCGGACGATGGCCTGTGTGATGTATCGCGACTTGAACAACAAGGAAGGCTCCACGGTTCGCCGGCTTGCCGAGTTCCATGGGGGCCGCGTGGAAGAGTCGACAAAGTGCGTGCCCGTGGCCGGCTGAGAGCCGCTCACTTCCATCACCCTGGTGTTACCGCTGCGCACACTCGTTCGATCTGCTCCGCAGTCATCTCGGGGAACAAAGGCAGCGAGAGCACCTCTCCGGCCACCTGCTCGGCTACCGGAAAGTCGCCGGCCTTGTGGCCCAGATCGGCGTGCGCCTCCATCAGGTGGATGGGCACCGGATAGTGGATGCCGAATCCTATCTTTTCCGCTTGTAGCCGGGCCGTCACCGCATCCCGATCGGGCACGCGCGCCACGTACACACAGTAGACATGCCGCGCATCGGCGCTCGCCCGCGGCGGCGTCACTTCGCTGCCCGCCAGCATCCGGCAATACGACGCGGCGTGCGCCCGCTTGGCCTCGGTCCACCGTTCCAGATACCGCAGCTTGACGCGCAGCACGGCGCCCTGAATGCCATCCATGCGATAGTTGTAGCCTTTCAGGACGTTGTGATAGCGGCGCTCGGCCCCCCAGTCGCGCAGCATGCGGACCTGCCGGGCGTACTCGTCGTGATTGGTCGTCACCAGGCCGCCCTCGCCGTAGGCGCCCAGGTTCTTGCCGGGGTAGAAGCTGAAGGCCGCCAGGTCGCCCATCGATCCGCAGCGGCGGCCCTTGTACTCGGCTCCGTGCGCCTGCGCGGCGTCCTCGATCACCACCAGCCCGCGCCGCCGCGCGACCTCCAGAATCGGGTCCATTTCGCACGGATGCCCGTAGAGGTGCACCGGCAGGATCGCCTTGGTGCGCGGCGTAATCTTCGCCTCGATCTGCGACACGTCGATCTGGTAGGTGTCCGGCTCGATGTCGACGTAAACCGGCGTCGCGCCCGTGTAGCGGATCGCCGCCGTGGTCGCGACGAAGGTAAACGGCACGGTGAGCACCTCGTCGCCCGGACCCACCCCCGCGGCCAGCAGCGCCAGATGCAGCGCGCTGGTGCCCGAATTCACCCCGATCCCGTGCCGAGCCCCGCAGTAGGCCGCGAACTCCTCCTCGAACCGCGCCACCTCGTTGCCCAGAATGTACTGGCACGATTCCAGCACGCCCAGCACGGCCGCATCGATCTCCGGTTTCAGGGCATGGTACTGCGCCCGCAGGTCGAGGTAAGGGATGGGATCGCCGCTGCTCACGAGGATGAGTGTAGCAGTTCATTGACACGCCCCCATGGAATGTGTATGCTGAAAAACCGGAGCTTTGCAACGAGCGGTGTAGGGCCGCGCGATCAGGCTCCTCCCAAAAAGGTTGTTCCCCGGCATGGCCTTAGTCGAAATCTGTGAGTGGATTCGCGAAACCAGTCTCAGTGTTTCCATCCGCGAATCGATCCTGATGTTCCCCGTGCTCGAAGGCACCCACCTGCTCTGCATCGGAGCCTCGGCTGGCCTGATCGCCATCTCCGACCTCCGCATGATGGGCGTGGCCTTCAAGAAGCAGCCCGTCTCCGACGTCTTCAACGGCATTCTGCCTTACATGGTGCTGGGTTTCCTGGTTACCGTCGTCACCGGCGTGCTGCTGTTCTGGAGCGAACCCGTCAAGGTCTACGAAAGCATCTGGTTCCGCTACAAGGTGCTGTTCATGGTGCTGGCCGGGCTGAACGCTCTCATTTATCACTCCACCATCTACCGCAGCCGCGCGGATTGGGATCAAGATCCCAGCCCGCCGCTGGGGGTGAAACTGGCCGGCTTTTTCTCGATCCTGACCTGGTCCGTGGTGATCATCGCCGGCCGCACCACGGCTTATAACTTCTGATTCTTATGTGGGAAGCTGCTTATCCTTTTTTTGAATGGCATGATGCGAGCTGGCTGGGCCAGTTCATCTCCGGCTCCATCTGGTTGTTTCCGGCTATTGAGACCATCCACATCCTGGCGATGGCGGTCATGTTCGGCGGGCTGATGGTGCTCAACCTCCGCCTGCTGGGCCTGGGGATGCGCAAACAGCCCCTGCCGCTGCTGACCAAGCAGTTGATGCCTTACGTGAACTCGGGTGTCGCGATCATGCTGCTTTCGGGCTATTGCCTGTTCGCCTCCGAGGCGGTCAAGTGCTTTTCCAACGACGGTTTCAAGTTCAAAATGGGCGCACTCGCCACGGTGCTGATCTTCCAGTACACCTTATATTGGTGGCTGATCCACCGCGACGATGCCCGGCGGTCCTCGCTCCTGAGCGGGATCGGAGCGATTCTGTCTTTCGTTCTATGGTTTTGTGTGGGTGCCGGCGGGCGGGCCATCGGGTTCGTCTAGACCCTCTACCTGGCTTTTTGGCGCTTGACCGCCTGCCGTCCGGCGCTGTATATTGTGTACCGAGGCAGGGGTCACCTGTCAAGAATTTCGTTCATGCTGAAGGAGGCTGCTAATGAGAGCTAAGCTTGCTGGGATTGTGACTGGACTTGCCTTGCTGGTGGGTGCGGTGCCGATGCTCGCGCATCATTCGTTTGATGCCGAATACGACCGCAACAAACAGCAGGATTTCAAGGGCACGGTTACCAAGGTTGAATGGATGAATCCGCACGCCCGGTTCTACCTGGATATCGTCGGGGCGGACGGGAAGACGGAAAACTGGGAGTTCGAGCTGGGCAGCCCGAACGGCCTCATGCGCAACGGCTGGAAGCGCGACTCGATGAAGATCGGCGACATCGTCAGTCTGAGCGGCAATCTGGCCAAGGACGGTTCGCATCTCGCTAACGCCCGCAATGTGACCCTGGCTGACGGCCGCCTCTTGTTCGCGGGCTCCTCCGCGGACGGCGAAGCGGTCGCCCCGAAGGCCAAGGGCAAGGGTAAGGGCAAGGGCGGCAAGTAAACCGGTCCGGCCTGAATCAAGCTACCGAGAGCCTCCTCTCGTCCCGGGATGGCCCGCTTCGGCGCGTCCCGCGGTCGAGAGGAGGCTTTCGTTTTTCCGGCAATCTTTCCCCCGCCCGTTGGGATATGCTTGCCGGCCGTGGGCTATGACTGGCCCCTTGGGCTATAATTGCCAAAGACCGACGGCCCTCGTGCGGGTCTTCCCTGTCTGACCGGGTGAACCCCGCGGGCTGCGTGACCGGAGACGGGCCAACAAAAAGGAGTACGCGATCTTATGGAAGACATCACTCGACGCAATTTCATCGCTGCGGGCGCGGCCACTATCGCCGCCCCCATGATCCTCGGCGCTCAGAGCAAGTCTGGCAACCGCCTGCCGGTTATCGGTGAGGGCGAGTACAAGTTCGAGTGCCAGCACGACTGGGGCATGGACAGCCTGCCCAGCTCGATCAAGTACGGCAACACCCATAGCGTGGTGCAGTCGAAAAACGGCCACATCTTTGTCCACCACACCGTGCACGTCGATAGCCAGAGCCCGGACGCGGTGGTCGAGTTCGACGACAAAGGCAAATTCATTCGCTCCTGGGGAGCCATGTTCCGTGGCGGCGCCCACGGCATGCACTACAGCGTGGAAGGCAACAACGAGTACCTGTACTTCTGCGACGACAAGCACGGCATCGTCACCAAGCGCACCCTGCGCGGCGAAGAAGTCTGGACCATGGGCTATCCGCAGTGGTCGCCGACCTACCAGAAGGGTCCCGGCTCCAGCGGCCCCGGCGGCTCGGCCGGCTTGAATTACCGGCCCACCAACATCGCCATCAACCCCGCCAACCTGGATTTCTGGCTTGGCGACGGCTACGGGTCGTACTACATGTTTCATTACAGCCAGAAGGGCTCCTACCCTGAGTTGGTCCGTACCTTCGCCGGGCCTCCGCAGGCCGACGATGCCGCTGCCGGCGGCGGGCGCGGACCCGGCGGTGGCCGCGGGAAAGGCGGTCCGGCGCCCCAGCAGGCCAAGGGCGGACCTGGACCGGGCGGTCCCGGCGCAGCCAAGGGTGGCGGCCGTGGCCGCGGCCCGCGTCCTCCGGCGCCCATCGAGACGACCAACAATCCCCACGGCAACTGGATCGACACGCGTGATAGCAGCAATGTGGTGTTGCTGATCGCCGACCGCGGAAATCGCCGCATCGTGCGTTACACGCTGGACGACAAGCCGATCGATGTGATGGACGACGTGAACAGCCCGTGCCATTTCCACCAGTACAAGGACGAACTCGTGGTGCCGTACCTCGATTCGCGGGTGGCCGTGTTTAAGGGCGACAAGAAGGTGGTCCTGCTCGAGCCCGGCGAAACGCCCAACCCGAATCGCACGACCCAGAACCGGGCCGACTTCATCCCCGGGCAGTTCGTGGCCCCGCACGGGGCGACATTCGACCACAACGGCGACATCTTCGTCGCCGAGTGGGTCGAAATCGGCCGCGTCACCAAGCTGCGCCGCGTCTGAGGCGCGCCGCATAACAAGGAACGGGAACCCGGGCCGGCCGCGAGGCTGTCCCGGGTTTTTCGTTGCACCCCGCCGGAACCACTGGTTCCCGGGCTATCCCCGGCAGGGCTGAATCACGGATTCCGGCTTGACCGCCTTGCTGCGCGTGCAACACTCCGCGTACAGGAAATTCAGCAGCTCCCGGAGCGCTTCTTCGTTCGCGCTATACCAGAGGAAAGTTCTATCCCGGCGCACGCGCACCAGCCCCTCGTTCTTCAGTTTGTCCAAGTGGTGGGACAGCGTGGACGCGGGGATCCCCAGCTCGGCATGAATGTCGCCCACCACCATCCCGTCCGGGTGCGAAGACAGCAGCAGGCGGATGATGCGCAGTCGCGGCTGCGTGCCCATGGCCGCGAACATGGCCGCGTACTGCGCGGTGTGATCGAGGGTTTCGACCTTCTTCCTGGGTTGCGCCATGGCGGGTATCCTCATCGGGGTATTGCGCAAATTTGATATTTCCAAGATAATCGAAATATGGAGAGGACGCAACCCCGGTGACGCGGGCTCCGGCCATCGCTCCGCCCAAGCGGCTTAACGTGTTCGAGCGCTACCTGACGATCTGGGTGGCGCTGTGCATGCTCGCGGGCATCGGCGTGGGGAAACTCCTGCCAGGCGCTGTGGACGCGCTGCGCGTTCTGGAGTTCGGGCAGGGCAGCCAGATCAACGCACCGATCGCCGTGCTGATCTGGCTGATGATCGTTCCGATGATGATGAAGGTCGACTTCGCCGCGGTCCGCGACGTCGGAAAACGTCCGCGCGGGCTGGCCGTGACTCTGTTCGTGAACTGGCTGGTAAAACCGTTCTCGATGGCATTGATCGCGTGGATTTTCTTCCGCCATGTCTTTTCCAGTCTGATCTCCCCCTCTGAGGCTGACCAGTATATTGCCGGCGCGATCATTCTCGCGGCAGCTCCCTGCACAGCCATGGTGTTCGTGTGGAGCTATCTCACGGAAGGCGATCCGGCTTACACGTTGGTCCAGGTTTCGGTGAACGACCTGATCATGCTGTTCCTGTTCGCGCCGATCGTGCGCTTCCTGGTCAGCGGCGCGTCCACGCTGGAAGTTCCCTTTCAGGTCCTGCTCTACGCCGTGGTGGTCTTCATCGTCATTCCACTGGCCGCGGGCGTCTTGTTGCGCCGATGGTTGGTGGCGCGCCACGGCCGGCCATGGCTGGAGCAGGAACTCCTGCCGCGATTCGCGCCGGTGAGCATGCTGGCGCTGCTGGCGACGCTGGTACTGATTTTCGCCTTTCAGGCCGACAACATTACCGGCAAATGGCTCCACGTCCTGTTGATCGCGGTCCCGATTCTCACCCAGGTTTACTTCAACGCGTCCTTGACCTACGGATTGATGAAGCTGTTCCGGGTCCGCTATTCTGTCGCTGCGCCGGGAACGTTGATTGGCGCCAGCAATTTCTTCGAGCTCGCTGTGGCAACGGCGATCGCCTTGTTCGGGCCCGAATCGGGCGCCGCCTTGGCCACCGTCGTGGGAGTCTTGATCGAGGTGCCTGTGATGCTATCGATCTGCTCTGTCTGCAACCGGACGCGGCATTGGTTCCCGCAGACTGATACGGCTCCGTCACTCTGAGCTGGACGGACGCACCCCCAAAGCCGATCGCCGGATAGTCTGAATTCCCGACGCCAAATTCCCGACGCCTGTTGCCTTAGGCCGCGCCCATCGGCTACACTCGAAAGCCGCCCGTTGGTGTGCTGCAACCGGCCCGCGGCGCTAAGGAGACGCAATGGACCCGCGATACTTCGGCGAATTCATGGGCACCCTCGTACTCGTGCTCATGGGCAATGGCACTGTCGCCAATGTGGTTTTGAAGAAGACCCTCGGCTCGAATTCCGGCTGGGCGGTGATCGTCTCCGGCTACGCGCTGGCCGTGACGGCGGGCGTGTTCACCGCCATCGCCTGCGGCAGCTCCGACGCGCACATCAACCCCGCGGTGACGCTCGGCTTCGCCGTCTCCAGCGGCGATTTCAGCAAGCTCATCCCCTACGCCGTCGCGCAAATCCTCGGCGGCGTGGTCGGCGGGATGCTCACCTGGGTGCACTTCATGCCCCACTGGAGCGTCACCGACGACCCCGGCAGCAAGCTCGCCTGCTTCTCCACCGGCCCCGCGATTCCCAACACCGCCGCCAACATCATCAGCGAGATCATCGGCACCTTCCTGCTGGTCTCGATCATCGCGTCGATCTTCTCCATGCGCGTGGGCGGCGTCGCCCCGGCGCTGGGACCGTTCCTGGTGGGCGCGACGGTGTGGGGCATCGGCTCGGGCCTGGGCGGCACCACCGGATTCGCCATCAACCCGGCGCGCGACCTGGGCCCGCGCATCGCGCACGCCATCCTGCCGATCCCCGGCAAGGGTTCTTCGAACTTCGGCTACGGCCTCATGGTGCCGGTGCTCGGCGGCCTGATCGGTGGCGCGCTGGCCGGCGTGTTCATCAAGATGGCGCACTAGAGTGGCGCAAGCACTCATGCTGCCGCGCCGGGACTCATCCCGTCGCTTGTCGGTGCGTGATCGTGCACCACACCCTGCCATCTAACATATGCGTCTTTCCTGTTTGTTTCCTTCAGTCCTTGTTGGCCGTTGGGGTATAATGCCTGAGCCGACAGGCACAAGAGAAGACATCCCCTGAGACAAGGAGAGGAACGACTATGACTTTGGCCGATGCTCGCAGAGTGATCGCCGCTGCAGAAAAGAAGGCCGCCGAAATCGGCCAACCCATGAACATCGCCGTCGCCGACGAAGGCGGTAATATCCAGGCTCACGTCCGCATGGACGGCGCTTGGCTCGGAAGTATCGACATCTCCCAGAAGAAGGCCTACACCTCGCGCGCCTTCGACATCACCACCAAGGATCTCGCCAGCCACTCGCAGTCCGGCGGACAGTTCTTCGGCATCCATGCCTCCAACAACGGCAAGATCATGGTCTTCGCCGGCGGCATTCCGCTGAAGAAGGACGGCAAGGTGGCGGGCGCCATCGGCGTCAGCGGCGGATCGGGCGAGCAGGATCATGCCGTGGCGGAAGCCGGCGCCGCCGCATTCTAACAGGATTTCATATCCGCACTTCAGTTAAGGAGAGACACAATGCCTACTAATCGTGGAGTTGCTTATATCGAGCCGGGGAAGGTCGAGGTTCAATCCATCCCCTACCCGAAGCTCCGTATGCCCAAGAGCGAGACGGACCCGTTCGGCGGCAAGGATGCCCCCCACGGCGTCATTCTGAAGATCGTCACCACCAACATCTGCGGCTCGGACCAGCACATGGTGCGCGGCCGCACCACCGCTCCCAAGGGCCTGATCCTCGGCCACGAAATCACGGGCGAGGTGATCGAGAAGGGCACCGACGTCGAGATGCTGGAGATCGGCGACATCGTCACCGTCCCCTTCAACATCGCCTGCGGGCGCTGCCGGAATTGCCGCGAAGGCCTCACCGGCATTTGCCTCACCGTGAATCCGGCTCGTCCGGGCGCGGCCTACGGCTATGTCGATATGGGCGGCTGGGTCGGCGGCCAGGCGGAATACGTCTTGGTCCCCTACGCCGACTTCAACCTGATCAAGTTCCCGAACAAAGAAAAGGCCATGGAGAAGATCAAGGACCTCACGCTGTTGTCCGACATCTTCCCCACCGGCTATCACGGCTGTATCCAGGCGGGTGTGAAGCCCGGCATGACGGTCTACATTGCGGGCGCGGGTCCGGTGGGTCTGGGCGCCGCCGCGGGTGCGCAGTTGTTGGGCGCGGCGGTGGTCATCGTCGGCGACATGATTCCGGAGCGTCTGGCGCAGGCCAAGAGCTTCGGCTGCGAGACCATCGACCTGACCAAGGTCAGTAGCCTGGCGGACGGCATCGAGCAGATCCTGGGCGAGCCGGTGGTCGACTGCACGGTCGATTGCGTTGGCTTCGAAGCCCACGGCATCGGCGGCGAAGCGGGTGTCGAAAAGCCGGCCACCGTGCTGAACTCGCTGCAGGAAGTGATTCGCGCCGGCGGCTCCATCGGCATCCCGGGTCTGTACGTCACCGGTGATCCGGGCGCAGTGGACGCAGCGGCCAAGATCGGCGCGCTGTCCATCCGCATCGGTTTGGGTTGGGCGAAGTCCTGCTCCTTCCATACCGGCCAGTGTCCGGTGCTGCGCTACAACCGCCAGCTCATGATGGCGATTCTGCACGACAAGGTGCACCCGGCGAAGGCCGTCAACGTGACCATGATCGGCCTCGACCAGGCCCCGCAGGGTTACAAGGACTTCGACAAGGGCGCGGCCAAGAAGTTCGTCATCGACCCGCACGGGTCGGTGAAGTAGCAACCTATCCGCAACCACGGAAGATACCACCGGGGGAGTTTCGGCTCCCCCGGTTTTTTTGTGCCGGGGCATGTCCTGTGGACATTCCATAGGAGATCGGCTACAATCTCCTATGGAACATCCATAGGAGGCCGCATGCATCCCCTTCACTACTCCCGCGTCACTCCGCAAGGCGCTTACCTCACCCGCCGCCGTCTGCTGGCCGCCGCGGGATTCGCCGCGCTGGCCCGGCCGTTCACCGCCGCCTCTGCCGCTCCGCTCGCCGATGTCCGCAAGACCGCCTACGACGCCGGCGGCGAAGCGCTCACTCCCCGGGCTTCCGTCACCGGCTACAACAACTTCTACGAGTTCGGGACCCATAAGGATCAGCCCGCATCCCTCGCCCGCGACCTCCGCACCTCGCCCTGGACCGTGCAACTCGAAGGCGAGGTGGTGAAGCCCAAGACGCTCGATCTCGATGCGATCCTGAAGCTCGCGCCGCTTGAGGAGCGCATCTACCGCCACCGCTGCGTCGAAGGCTGGTCCATGGTCATCCCCTGGATCGGATTCCCGCTCAGCGCCCTGCTGAAGCAGGTAGAGCCCACCGGCAAGGCGAAATTCATCGCGCTCGAAAGCTTCTACGATCCCGAGCGGATGTGGTCCGAACGCCAGGCCGGCATCCCGTTTCCCTACCGCGAAGGGCTGCGCCTGGACGAAGCCATGCATCCGCTCGCCCTGCTGGGAGTGGGACTGTACGGCGAGACGCTGCCGAACCAGAACGGAGCCCCTCTTCGTCTGGTGCTTCCCTGGAAGTACGGATTCAAGAGCATCAAGTCCATCGTCCGCATCCGCTTCACCGCCGCGCAGCCTCCCACCACCTGGAGCGGGAACTGGCCCCAAGCCTATGGCTTCTACTCGAACGTGAACCCTCAACGCGACCACCCCAATCACAGCCAGGCGAACGAGCTCCGCCTGGGCGGCGGATTCCTGGGCTTCGGCACGCGCCGTCCGACTCTGCCGTTCAACGGCTACGAGGAAGTCGCCCCGCTCTACAGCGGTATGGACCTGCTGCGTTACTATTGACCCGTATGCGCCAGCCCAAGTCGGAAATCCTGCAAGGCACGCTGGACCTCATGGTGTTGCAGTCGCTCGACACCATGGGCCCGCTGCACGGCTATGGCATCGCCCGGCGCCTGGAACAGGTGAGCGAGAATCTCTTCACACTCAATGAAGGTACGGTGTACACGGCGCTGATGCGCCTGATGCAGAACGGATGGATCTCGGCGGCCTGGGGAGTTTCGGAAAACAACCGCAAGGCCCGCTTCTATTCGATCACCGCCTCGGGACGCAAGCAGCTCGCGCGCGAGGCCCAGAACTGGGAGCGCGTCTCCGGCGTCATCGGCCGCATGCTGCGCGCCGGTGGAGCCAACGGAACGTAGCCATGGCTTCCTTGCGCGCCTTCTGGTCGCGGCTGCGCGCTACGCTCTCGCCCATCCGCTCCGACCCCGAATTCGACCGCGAAATCGAGGCCCACATCGAGCTGCTGACCGAGCGTTTCCTTGCCAGCGGAATGACCCCGGAAGAAGCCGTGCAAGCCGCGCGCCGCCAGTTCGGCGGACCTGCGCAGCTCAAACAGCAGCGGCATGACACGCGCGGTCTCCCGGCGCTCGAAGCCTTCCTGCGCGACGTCCGCCAAGCCGTCCGCATGCTCACCCAGTCGCCTTCCTTTACCGTGGCCGCCCTGCTCGCCCTGACGCTCGGCATCGGAGCCAACACCGCCGTCTTCTCCGTAGTGAATGCGGTGCTGCTGAAGCCGCTGGCCGCGCCGCAGCCCGATCGCCTGGTGCGTCTGGTCAACGTCACGTCCTACGGCTCCGTTTCCACCGTGGGCTACCCGCAGTTCAATCTGTGGAGCCAGGAGAGCACCGTCTTCGAGGAGCTCGCGAATCATCGCATGGATGTCGTCAACCTCACGGGCGGTGCGCAGCCTGAACAGATTCCGCTCGCGCGCGTGAGCGAGGGATTCTTCCGCTTGTTCGGCGCGACGATCCTCCATGGCCGCACGTTCACGCCTGAGGAAGACCGTCCCGGCGGCAGCCATGTCGTGGTCCTCAGCCACGAGCTGTGGCAGCGCCGCTTCTCGGCGGACCCCCGCGCCGTCGGCCGCACCGTGATGCTCGGCAGCGCGGCCTACACGGTCGTCGGCGTGCTCGCACCGGGCTTCGATAGCGAGCAGTTCCCCGAGCGGCCGCAGGCCTGGGCGCCGTCCCAAATCGATCCCGTCGCCGCCGAGCGCGGCAGCTTCACCACGGTCACCGGACGCCTGAAGCCGGGTGTCAGCCTCGCCACCGCCAACGCCGAGCTGAAGCGCATCTCCGAAGAGAACGTGGGCATGCTCACCACCAAGGCTCCCGCTTCCATCTACACGGTGGAACCGTTGCAGCAGGCCATGGGGATCGACGTGCGCCCCTCGCTCCTTCTGCTCACCGGAGCCGTTGCCTTCGTCCTCCTGATCGCCTGCGCGAACGTCGCCAACCTGCTGCTGATCCGCGCCACCGGGCGCAAGCAGGAGATCGCCATCCGCGCGGCTCTGGGCGCGGGCCGCGGACGCATCGTCCGCCAGTTGCTCACCGAAAGCGTTGTGCTGTCGCTGGCCGGCGGCGTGCTCGGCCTGCTGGCGGGCATGGCCGGCATCCGCGCCGCGCTCGCGTTCTATCCGGGAACGCTGCCGCGCATCGGAGAGCAGGGCATCGCCCTCGACTGGCACGTGGTCGTGTTCACCGCCGCCGTCGCGCTGCTCACGGGAATTCTGTTCGGCCTGATGCCGGCGCTCGAAGCATCCCGCATGGACCTCACCGCGGCCCTCAAGGAAAGCACTGCGCGCGCCGGAGGCAGTCTGCGCCAGAACAAGGCTCGCGGGCTGCTGGTGATCGCTGAAGTGGGACTCGCGGCCCTCCTGCTGGTGGGCGCGTCGCTCCTCATCCGTAGTTATCTCGCGCTCCACGCCGTTGACCCCGGCTTTGACGCGCGCGGCGTCCTCACCACGCAGATGTCGCTGGCGCAGACCCGCTTTGAGAAGACCGCGGAAATGCAGCGTCTCGTCGAAGAGGGCACGGAACGCATCCGCGCCCTGCCCGGCGTCGAGCAGGCCGGCGCCGCCTGCTGCATCCCACTGGAGACCGTGTGGCAGCTCACGTTCGAGGTCCAGGGCCGACCGCTGAACGGAAAGCCGATGCACGGCGTGGCCGGCTGGACCTTCGTCTCCCCCGGCTACTTCGACACCTTCCGCATCCCCATCCTTCAGGGACGCGGCTTCACGGCCGACGATCGAGCCGGAGCGCCTGGCGCCGTGGTCATCAACGAGACCCTGGCCCGCAGCGTCTTTCCCGGCGAGAATCCCATCGGCCAGACCCTGATCCTCGGCCGCCTCATCCGCCCCGAATACCAGGCCGACCCGCCGCGGCGCATCGTCGGCATCGTGGGCGACGTGCGCGACAAAGCCTTGAGCGACGCCGCGCGCCCGGCCATGTACGTCCCTTTCGCGCAACTGCCCGACGCGGTGAACGAGATGAACCTGCGCCTGCTCCCCGTGGCCTGGTTCGTCCGCACCCGCGGCGCGCCCCCAGCGTTGTCATCCCAGGCCTTGCCATCGCAAATCCGCCGCGAGCTCGAACAGGCCAGCGGAGGACTCCCTGTGTCGCCGCTCCGCAGCATGCAGCAGGTGGAATCGCGCTCCACGGCCTCGCGCAGCTTCAGCACCTGGCTGATGACGATTTTCGGCTCGCTGGCGCTGGTGCTGGCGGCTATTGGCATTTATGGCCTGATGGGCCACTGGGTGACGCAGCGCACGCGTGAGATCGGCATCCGCATGGCGCTGGGCGCGGACCGCCGCCAGGTGCGCTTCCTGGTCGTGACGCAAGGACTGGCGCTCGCCGGCATCGGTGCGGCGCTGGGCCTGGCCGCGGCCTTCGGAGCCAGCCGCATGCTTGCCCGGTTCCTGTTCGGCGTGGACCCGCATGATCCCGTGGTGTTCGCCGTTGTGCCGGCGCTGTTGGGCGCGGTCGCCTTCCTCGCCGTATACCTGCCCGCGCGGCGCGCCACTCACATCGACCCCGTGAAGGTACTGCGCTGCGATTGACGCTCATGAGCTCAGCCGTACTGCGGCCCGCTACTGCGCCGTGGCGACCATGATCGTTACGACCGGCGCATCCACCCCGTCCACGCTGACTTGCAGCGTCCGGATCCCCGGCTGCGCATTCTGCGGCACCTTGAAGTTGATCTGGAACACGCCCGCAAAGCCCGGAGCCAACCCGGCGAACTGCACGTTGCACGGGATCCCGCTGATCGACACCTTCACCGACCCGCGCGCCAACGCCAGCGGACCCGAAGGCGCGGCAGCGCCGCTCAGCGGTTCATTGGTCGCCGGGCCGAGCCCCGTGGCATAGACGAAGACCGAATCTCCCGGCAGCACCTCCGTGAGCAGTGAGTAGTCGGCGTTGCGCACCACCACGGCCAACTGCCCGCCGGGCTCGGCGAAGACGCCCGGTTGCCTGGTCTTCAGTGGTACCGTCACCGGATCGCTGACATCGGTGCCGTGCCGCACCAGCATGGTCACCGATTCGTGCCCGCGGACCTCGTAGGGCACCTGGAAGTTCACCTGCTCCGTGCCGTTGACGTTTACGACCGCCAGTAGCGGCGCATCGATGCCGTCGAGCGTGACCGACACATCGTCGATCGACGTGGGCAGCGGCAGACTCTGCGCGGCGGAAATCCCCTCGGCATGACGAACGCCCTGCACGAACACGGTCCCGAGCGACCCCGCCACCAAGCCCGGCGCGAAGGTCGCGGCGTTGACCGCGTTCGCGGCCGTGAACGGCAGCGGCGGCGTGCCCTGCAAGCGGTAAATGCCGCCCGCGCGTCCGTCGGCGACGTACACCTCTCCGCCCTCGTCCTCGCCCAACGTCGTGATCAAGAAGTCCGTATCGACCAGCATCGGTGTCACGAATGGCGCCGCGCTCGTCCCGGTATTGCGCCTCAACCCGAAGATGGCCCCGGTGCAGTAGTCGGCGTAGAGATACGTGCCGCGCAAGCCCGGCGACCGCGCACCGCGATACAAGTAGCCGCCGGTGATGGAACAGGCGCCGTCGACATGCGGATACTCTGCGACCGGAAGCGTGTAACCCAGCGTGTTGCAGGTGGTCGCGTTGTAGCAGTGAAACCCTTCGAGCACATGCCAGCCGTAGTTCTCGCCGCCATGGCTCGCCGCCGGCTGGTAGTCGACCTCTTCCCAATTATCCTGGCCCACGTCGCCGATCCACAGGTCGCCGGTGGCACGGTCAAAGGAGAAGCGCCAGGGGTTGCGCAGGCCCAGCGCCCAGATCTCGCCGCGCGCGCCGGGCGCGTTGACGAACGGATTGGTGGGCGGGATGCGTACCGAGCCGGGGTTGCCTTCCACGTCGATGCGCAGGATCTTGCCCAATAAGGTCGAGGTCCGCTGGGCGTTGTTCATCGGGTCGCCGCCCGAGCCGCCGTCGCCCAGGCCGATGTAGAGATAGCCGTCGGGTCCGAAGGCGAGTTGGCCGCCGTTGTGATTCGGAAAGGGCTGGTCCTGTGTCAGCAGGATGGTTTCGCTGGATGGGTCGGCGACATTCGGGTCGGAGGTCAAGCGGTAGAGCGCGATCACTGTGTCGCCGGCACGGTTCGTGTAATGGATGTAGAAGCGCTGCGACTGAGCGAAGCCGGGCGGGAAGGCGATGCCCAGCAGCCCGCGCTCATTGCAGCACAGCACGCGCGAAGTGATGTCGAGGAACGGACGATCCAGCAGTTGGCCGTCCTTCAGGATCCGGATGCGGCCGGCCTGTTCGGCGATGAATAGCCGACCCGAACCGTCGCCGGAATTGGCGATGACCGCGGGATTAGCGATTCCGGAAGCGACCTGGACCAGCCCGATGTCCTGGGCCACCAGGAAAACGGGGTAGAGAGCAAGGATAAAAGTAGTCAGGCGCACATCGGTCAGATGCGCTCAGGCCTTGTGCATGTACTTAATATTCGCCTTGTAGATCAGGAGGTTTGGCGCGTCCTCACGATTCACCTTGATGCAGGTGCGGTCATACCACTCGATGACGCCGTTCAACACCTCACCGTCGCGCAGCACGATGGTCATGGGTGTCTTGGACTGCATCTGTTTCAGGTAGTAGAAATTCTCCGCGTTAGTCTGATCTGGAGGGGTGATTTTCTTAGGCTGCGCGTCCTTGCGCGGAGGCCGTTCCTTGACTTCGGTGAGAGATGGCCGGATGAGGCGGCGGTTGCCGGTTTCCACTGCGAGGCTCCTTTGGGCGGTTCGGAGGGGTGCGATTCCGTTAACTCCAGTGATAACACAGAGCTAGGGACTCCGCAATGCCGCCGGGCGGAGGCTGATCGCCAAGGCGTCCAACGCCAGCGGTTTCTGGATGTTGCGGCGCGCCAGTTCCACCAACTCATCGACGCGCGCCACCGCCAGGCGAACCCACTCGAAGGACACCTTGCCGGCCACCGCCGCGAGTTCCCTGGCCGCGTCGGCATTGCGTTCGGGCGCGGCTCCCGTGACCATGCGCAGCAGATCTTCGAGAAGGAAGTAGAGGACCTCCAGATACGATTCGAGCTTCTCCGACCGGCGTGCGGCGATACTTTCCGAATGCTTCATCCAGTCGCCGAACGGATCGAGCCCCGCGGCCACGCGCAGCAATGCGAGCATCGACGTGCGGCGGTTGTCGTAGGCGTCCAGGTCGACGGAGACGGCCAGGCCGGGCGCGCCTTCTGCCAGCGCCAGGCGGCGATCCGGGCGGTCCAGGCCGCGCGCCTGGATGAAGGCTTGCATCTCTGTGGCGGGCAGGCGGCGGAGGCTCACCGGCACTGAGCGCGAACGGATCGTTGGCAGCAAGTCATAGGGGTTGCGCGCGGTGAGGATCAGGATCAGGTGCTCGGGCGGCTCCTCGAGGATCTTCAGCAGTGAGTTGGCGGCCTGCGCGTTGGCCCGTTCGATAGCGTCGATGAGAAACACGCGCCAGGAACCCTTGAGCGGACGGTGCTGGGCGCGCTCCTTGAGCAGGCGCATCTGCTGGATGGTGATCTGCCGCAGCGGACCGTCGGGCGGGAAGGTGAGGAAGTCGGGATGCGAGCCGAACAGCAGCGGATCGTCATTGCGTTTGTCGGAGGTCCACTTTTCCCGGTCGACGATGAGAGTGAGGTTATCGGGGAGGCTGAGATCGTCCTGCTCGATCTTGTGGGCGTCGTAGCCGATGAGGTGCGCGGCGAAGCGGCGGGCAAGCGTGGCCTTGCCGATGCCTTCGGGTCCGGAAAGCAGCAGGGTCTGCGGGATGCGGTGGCGCTCGATCATGCCGGCCAGGGCGTCCACGGCCAGCTCGTTTCCAAAGAAGTTCCAGGTGGGGTTCACAACGGCTCCGAAAGGCGTCAGAATAGCACGAAGAGGTTCCCTCCATGACGACACGAAGCTTGGTGATCGCAATGGCGCTGGTGTTTTTGGCTGCGGTGACGGCGGCGACGACGGCAGTGGCCCAGCCCGCGAGGTCTTCCGAAGCCCCCGCCGTTGTAGTGGTGGAGCTGTTCACCTCCGAGGGCTGTTCGAGCTGTCCGCCGGCCGATGCGCTGCTGGCGCGCCTGGATGAGTCATTGAATGGGTCAGGCGGCGTGCGCGGCAGACGGCGGCCTCTGGTCCCGCGCAACGTGGAGGTGATCGCGCTGGGCGAGCACGTCGACTACTGGGACAACCTGGGCTGGAAGGATCGCTTCAGTTCGCCGCTGTTCACCGCGCGCCAGCAGGACTACGGCATGGCGCTGCGCAAGTCCAGTGTCTACACGCCGCAGGCGGTGATCAATGGCGTGCGGGAGGTGATCGGTTCCGATATGCGCGCGCTGACGGGTGCGATCCGCGAGGCCGCCCATGATGACGGCGAGGCGTTGACGGCGGACGTCGAGATTCACGCCACGCAAGACGACGATGTGGCGCTGCACGTGGGCCTGCTGCCCGCGGGCAGCCACGGGGCCGATGTGCTGCTGGCGGTGACCGAGAGCGGCATCGCCACCGACGTGGGCGCGGGCGAGAACAACGGCCGCCACCTGGTGCATGCGGCGGTGGTGCGGACGATGAGCCGGCTGGCCGAGCTCGACCCGAAGCATCCCGGCGAGTATCAGGCCGAGGCGCGCTTGAACCTGCGTCCGGAGTGGAATCGGGCGCGGCTGAAGGCGGTCTTGCTGGTGCAGGATCGGGAAACACGGCGGATTCTTGGCGCGGCTGCGGTGGGGTTCTAGGCGTCCCCCGGGCGGCGCAGGAGCGCTATCCATCCACCGAACCTGGATCGCCGGTTTTGCCGCGATATTCGGCGCCTTCTGTCTTTTCGCTCAGTACGTCACCTCGGACGCGGGCGTTTCTGGAACACTCCTATTGGTTCTTGTCGCCGGTAGGTTCATCGCTGCCTTGCTCGGATCGGCGGCGTGGTGCCGTCAATCCACTCCGGCACATCGGCGGATCATGTCCGGGAGTCTGCTTGCGGTAGGGGCCGAAACCCTACTGGCCATCGCGATCCCCACTCTTCTTCTCGGGGCGATTGTTGGCTTCCTGTCCGCAGGCAAAGCCAGCGGATGATTGGTAGAACCCGGCAAGGGCGGCAAGTTCTTGACGGACGCGTCTCTGGGACCAGTGCGCAGTAGGTCGGATAATCCCCAGGCCGGCAGCCGGACTCAGCATGGTAGCTTTTAGCTGCCGAGATGCTGAACAGAACTATGGTGTTATGTTGCCTGTCGCTGTCAGCGGCGGTCACCAGCTCCGGGACGAGCATCCTGAGCGTGGGGGACACCTTGCGGGTGGAATTCGGGGTAGTGGCGCCGCAGTGCCCGGGCGGGCCGTGCGACGTTCTGATGGCGGTGCCGACGGCAACCGGCGCGTTCTTCGCGCAGCCGAACGGGACCACGCTGTTCGACGGGGTAGAGGCGCTGGGGACGCAGTTGGCGGCGTACACGCCGGTGTTCCGGTCCGAAACCAGCCTGTTTTCACCGGAAAGCGCGGCCACCGTGGACTTTTCGTCCCTTTTGGACGGAACAATAGAAGGCGCGCTGTCATTCGCGCTGGCCACGGGCTCGATGACGTGGCAGGACGGGCCGGGCATGATGCTGACGCTGGGGCATGCGTTGTCGCCGGGGCTGGTGATGGCAGGCACGGGGTTGCGGGTGACCTCGTCGTATATCGTGCCGGCGGGCGGGCTGGCGATGCCGTCGTTCTTCGTGTCGACGTCGAGCTTCCCTTCGGCCCAGTTTGAGACGGTGACGGCGAATCCCGAACCGGGCACGGTGTGGCTCGCACTGGGGGGCGGGGCCGCCTTGTGGTGGAGGTGTCGCAGGCGTCGCTAGCGGTGATAGACTCGCTTGCGCTATGCGTCATTCCTGCCTGTGGGCCCGTCTGGTTGTTTTGATCGCGGCGACCGCCGCCGCGCCAGCCCTGTTCGCGCAAAGTTGCGATCGTGACTGCCTGAAGGGCGTCATGACGCAGTACCTGGATGCGCTGGTCCACCGCAGCCCCGCGCGTCTGCCGCTGGCCGCCGATGTCCGCTTCACGGAGAACTCCCAGGAACTGAAGCTCGGCGAGGGTCTGTGGAAGACCGTCTCCGGGTGGGGTCCGTACCGGCTGGACATCATTGATGTGCGCGAGGGCTTGAGTGGCGCCATGGTGCTGGCCAACGTGGGCGGCAAGCCGGCCATGATGGTGGTGCGGCTGAAGGTGGCCGGCGGGAAGATCACCGAAGTCGAGACGCTGGTGACGCACAACCGGGCCGAGGGGGCGATCTTCGCTCCGGCCGCATTGCGGACGCCGAGCGAGGCCATGACCACGGCGCCGCCGCCCGCGCAACTCGATTCGCGCGAGGAGGCGATCCGCATCGCCAAGCTGTATCCGGAGGGGCTGCGCACCGGCAGCTTCGTCAAGGCGGACACGCCGTTTGCTCCGGACGCCTACCGGTTCGAGAACGGGCAACTGATGGCGGGTCCGGGGTGCACCTTCATTCCCGGATGCGACCTGATCAAGGAGCAGCGGATTCCGACGCTGGCCGGGATCACGACGCGCGTGGCGGCCGTCGACGAGCAGTTGGGGATCGTGTGGCTGAACATGAATTTCGGTCCGGGGTCGGTGGGGCCGGGCCGGACGCTGATGGTGTGGGAGGCGTTCAAGGTGTATGGCGGGCAGATCCACGCGGTGGAGGCGTTCATGCGGTCGATGCCGGCGGGGTCGGGGTCAGGGTGGGGGGAGTAGAATGGCGGCGGTTTGTGGACCAGAGAGGACCGCTCCGGTCGCGGCACAGCCGGGCCGCCGTCGATCGCCGGAGTAAACGGGTGGGCGCGCGCCTGAGATGAGGTGGCCTGAGAGGCCGCCGCAGGCCGCGGGCCTGCCCCAGGACCGCGCTAGCGACGCTGTTGCAGCAGAGTGCCGCTGGCTGAGCCGCGACCAGAGGGAGCGGCCCTCGGGCGAGTCACAGATCCTCTCGCGATTTCGGGGCGCCGGGGGTGAAAGTGTTATGCGACACCACGCCGTAGCGCGGGCGGGCGTCGAACAGCTTCTGGATCTCGGAGCCGGGGAGCAGGCGGGGGCCACCTAGCTGCTCGGCCACCAGCAGGATTTTGGCGAACTGCTCGACGGTTTCCATGCGGAAGTAGGCTCCCATGAGGTCGGGTCCGCAGGTGACTGCGCCGTGGTTCTCCAGCAAGAGGGCGTCGTAGTGGGCGATCAGCGGGATGACGGATTCGCCCAGTGCGGGCGTGCCGGGCTGCGCGTAAGGGGCCAGCGGGATCATGCCCAGGCCGACGATCACTTCCGGAAGCACGCCCTGGTCCAGCGCCCGTCCGGCGGCGGCGAATCCAGTGGCGGTGGGCGGGTGTGCATGCACCACGGCGCGGGCGTCGGGGCGGGTGCGATAGACGGCCAGGTGCATGTCAAGCTCGCTGGTGATGCCGGCCTCGCCTGCGAGCTTGCGTCCTTCGAGATCGGTGATGAGCAGGGCTTCGGCGGCGAGCATCCCCTTGCTCACGCCGGTGGGCGTGGCGAGGATGCGATCGGCGTCCAGACGGACGGAGAGGTTGCCCTCGGTGGAAGCAACCCAGCCTTTGTCGAACAGCAGCCGCCCGACGCGGACGATGGCTTCGCGCTGCTGCTGTTCCGTCATGCCGGGCGGGCGCGTTACTCGCCGCTTTCGCCTTCGCCTACCTGCTGGCTCAAGTAGCGTTCGTAGCCCATTTCCTTGATCTGATGAATCTGGGCTTCGAGCCAGTCGACGTGCATCTCTTCGTCCTTGAGCAGAAGCTCGAAGAGTTCGCGCGAGGCGTTGTCGGAGGCGTCGCGGGAGATCTCGACACACTTGTTATACATGGCTACGGCGGCGATCTCGAGCTTCAGATCGTTCGAGAGCTGATCCTTGACGGTCTGGCCGACCTTGAGTTGCAGAGCGTCCGACATCTGCGGCGTGCCGTCGAGGAACAGGATGCGCTCGATGATTTTCTCGGCGTGGCGCATCTCGTCGATGGACTGTTTCCTGATGAAATTGCCGAGCTTGTGATAATGCCAGTTTTCACACATCTCGGCGTGGAGGAAGTACTGGCTGATGGCGACCAGTTCTTCGTGCAGCGCATCGTTCAGCGCGGCGATCACTTTGGCGTTGCCCTTCATAAGCGGGATTGTAGCAAGTCCACTTACAATCAAGGTAGTGGATAAACGCCGCATGTGCCCGAACTGCCGGGCTTTCATCACCACAGACGATAAAATTTGTCCTTACTGCGAAGTTCAAGTGGGTCCCAAGGCTGTGGACCGGCGTCCGGCGATGGACACCGGCGGGATGCTTTCGGGCCCGCGATTCGTCACCAGCATTCTTCTGCTGGTGAACCTCGGCTTGTTTGCGGCGACGTTGCTCAAGACGTCGCAGAGCCTGGGATTCGGCCTGGATCCGAGCGGCGAAGCGTTAGTAGCCTTCGGCGCCAAATACAACTACGCTATCGTGCGGGGCGAATGGTGGCGGCTCATCACGGCCGGATTCCTGCACGGGGGAATTCTGCACATCCTGATGAACATGTGGGTGCTGTTTGACCTGGGTCCGGCGGCGGACGCGTCCTTCGGCACAAACCGGTTTCTGGTGATCTACTCGGTTTCGAACGTCACCGGGTTTCTGGCGAGCTTCTATTGGTCGCCGGTGCTGTCGATCGGCGCGTCGGCGGCGTTGTGCGGCTTGATCGGGGCGATGATCGCGCTGGGCACGCGCGAGAAGCATACGCTGGCGGGGGCGATGCGGGGCATGTACATAAAATGGGTGGTGGTTCTGCTGGTGTTCGGGTTCCTGTTTCCGGGCGTGGACAATGCGGCGCACGTGGGCGGGCTGATCGGCGGCTTCGGCGTGGGGTACGTGGCGGGTCCGCCGACCTATCGCGAATCGACCGAGAGCCTGTGGCGCGTGCTGGCGATGGTGTGCCTGGCGGTGACCGCCTATGCGTTCGTGCGGATGTTCCTGGGGCTTACGTAGTCGGCGCGCCCGGTTGCTTACCGCCGGCAGCGGCCTGTGGTAGAGTGCGGTAATCATGGCAAGCCGCAGTGTGAACAAAGTGATTCTGGTCGGGCATCTGGGACGGGATGCCGAAACCGCCTACACCGCATCGCAGACGGCGGTGGTCAAGTTTTCGGTGGCGACGAACCGGCGCTGGAAGGATCAGTCGAGTGGAGAGTGGAAGGAAGAAACCAACTGGTCCAATGTCGTCATGTGGCGCGGGGAGAACCTGGCGCCGTACCTGACCAAGGGCAAGCAGGTGTACGTCGAGGGGCGGCTGCAAACGCGCAGCTACGACGACAAGGACGGCAAGAAGGTGTGGGCCACCGACGTGGTCGCCGACGACGTGATCCTGCTGGGCGGGCGCGGGGAGAGCGGCGGGGGTCCGGACGAGTATTCGCAGGTTCCAAGGAGCGCTCCGCGGTCGAGCGGGATGAGCGCGCCGGCGCCGGCGCCGAGTGAGGGGATCGGCGACGACGACGTGCCGTTTTAACGCTGGGGCGTGTACGTCCGGTTTGTAACGGCGAACATCGATCCGGCCTCAGAGCGGGAGAGCGGCGTGTTCCGGGAAGCTTACGCAATGCTCGACAGCGAAGCTCTGCCCGAGTGGGAAGAGGCCGTACTGCGGGACGCAATTCGCTGGTTCCGCGAGAATCTGACGGTTCCAGACCGGTTCACAGCGTCGAAACCTCCGCACTATCGCAAGCAGCAGCGGGCGATCTCGTGGTTCAAGGAGACGGCTACGGAACACATCGCCAAGATGCGGGAGATCGTGGCGGTCCTGGAGGGCCATGGCCGCGCGGTCGAGATGATTAGCAGCACGCGAGTCGGCTACGTGGTCTACGAGGACGAGTGCCAGGTGGTGGCGGAGCCGTTCGCCGATTCTCTTGAGTAGCCGGCAGGGTGGCCTATGGCGCAGCGCAAGGTCGATTTCGAGACGGTGCGGGCGCTGGCTCGGGAACTGGGCGGAATCGAGGAGCCGGCGGGGACTCCGGCCCTGAAGGCCGGCGGGAAGCTGCTGGCTTGGGTTCCTCCGCACAAGTCGGTGGAGCCGGGGTCGCTGGCGGTGTCGATCGATTTCGAGCAGCGGGCGGAGTTCGTGGAGGCTGCGCCCGAGATCTACTATTTCACCGACCACTACCGGAACTACCCCACGGTGCTGGTGCGGCTTGGGCAGATTCAACCGGACGCGCTGAAGGATCTGCTGGCGATGGCGCGGTCGTTTGTGACGGCGAAGCCATCGCGTGTAACCGGGAAGCCGCGGAAGAAGCGCGCGGGGCGGGGCTCCTAGCCGATCCCAAAGAGCTGGATGGCTTCCATGGTCGCCCAGCCGGCCAGCGCGGCGGCGGGGATTGTCAGGACCCAGGCCCAGAGAATGTTGGTGGCCAAGCCCCAGCGCACGGCCTTGAAGCGCTGAATGGAGCCGACGCCGGCGATGGCGCCCGCGGTGACGTGCGTAGTCGACACCGGCAGGCTCACCACTTCGGTGGCGAACAGGATCGACAGCGCCGCCGCGGTTTCGGCGCAGAATCCGCTGCGGGGCTTGAGGCGCGTGAGGCGGCTGCCCATGGTCCGCACGATGCGCCAGCCGCCGGAGAGCGTGCCGAGCGAGATCGCGCTGTAGGCCGCGAAGATGACCCAGGTGGGGATCTCGAATTCCGAAAGATAGCCGGAGGTGACCAGCACGCCGGTGATGATGCCGGCGGTCTTCTGCGCGTCATTGGCGCCGTGGGAGAAGCTGAGCAGGGCCGACGATAAGAGCTGGAGCTTGCGGAACCAGTTGTCCATGTTGCTCGGGTTGGCGCGGCGGAAGATCCAGTAGACGGCCACCATGAGGGCGTAAGCCAGCACCAGTCCCATGAGCGGGGCAATGACGATGAACAGGATGGTCTGCATCCAGGCGCTGGCCAGCAGGACGTCAAAGGTGTGGTCGAGTCCGTTGAGGCGGGCGACGCGGGCCATGGCGGCTCCGGCGTAGCCGCCCAGCAGCGCGTGCGAGGAACTGGTGGGCAGTCCCCACCACCAGGTGAGCAGGTCCCAGGCGATGGCTCCGACGAGTCCGGCGAGGATGACGAAGGGGGTCACGTATTGCAGGTCGATCATGCCGGAGCCGACGGTTTTCGCGACGCCGGTGCCGACGGTGAACACGGCCAGGAAGTTGAAGCCGGCGGCCCACAGCACGGCCTGCGGGGCGGTGAGGACGCGCGTGGCGACGATGGTGGCGATGGAGTTGGCGGCGTCGTGGAATCCGTTGACGAAGTCGAAGCAGAGGGCGATCAGGATGATCGCGCTTACCAACACGAGGGAAGTTTCCATGCCGCGCTCAACTATTCTTGATCTGGATGTTCTGGAGGGCGTCAGCGACGTCTTCGCAGGAATCCGTGGTCTCTTCGAGCGTGGTGTAGATTTCTTTCAGCTTGATGAGGCGGATGGGGTCCTTCTCATTCGCAAATAGCCCGGCGATGGCGGGGCGGGCGAGTTCGTCGGCCGCGCCTTCCAGGCGATTGATCTCGATGCAGTGGTCGTTGAGGGGCTGGCGCTTTTCGAGCGCTTCGATGGCTTTGCCGATGGCGGCGCCGCAGCCTTGGATCAGCTTGCACATCTCGATGACGGTGGAGGGCAGCGGATCGATGTTGTAGGTCATCAGGAGGTAGGCGCATTCCTCGATGCCGTCGATGACGTCGTCGAGGTGCGAGGCCAGCGAGTGGATGTCCTCGGGGTCGAGCGGGGTGATGAACGTCGAGTTCAGGCGCGCGTAGATTTCGTGGATGACGGTGTCGGCCTGTTCTTCGAGCTGTTGGATCTGGCGGGCCGTACTGGCCAGATGCGCGTTGCCGGCGCGCGCGCCGTCCAGCAGCAGGCCGGCTGCCTCGCACAGGAACTTGACCTGTTGGCGGAAGTGGGCGAAAAACTTGTCCTCGCGCGGAAGCAGATTCATGTGGATCAATTATCTTCGCATCGCGCGGCGGAGGCCGCAACGTGCCGCTGTTACGATTCGGTGAGAACGGCGAAGGGACTGGCGGGTTCTTCTGTCGGCTCTGCGGTGGGCTCCAGCGGAAGGTAGCGCGTGTCCAGCAGGCGGCCGGTTTCGATGTTGCCCATGGCGCTCAGCAGCGTTTCCTTGAGGTGCGGATACTGCTGTTCGAGTCCGCCCAGGATGTCGCGCAGGCTGCGGCGCACGGTTCCGGTGCGCTGCGAGCAGCCGCAGGGGATGACGGGCGCGCCCAGGGATGCGGCGAATTTTGTGGTCAGCTCCTCGGTGACGTAGACCAGCGGGCGGATCAGGCGGAAGTCGCGCTGGCTGGACCAGGTGATGGGAGGCAGCGCGCTGACGCGTCCCGTGAAGAGGGCGTTGCGCAGGAAGGATTCGCAGAAATCGTCGGCGGTGTGGCCGAAGGCGATGACGTTGGCGCCGAGGCCGCGGGCGATTTCGTAGACGGCGCGGCGGCGGAAGCGGCTGCACAGGTCACAGCCATGATCGGGCTGTTCGTCCAGCAGGCGGAAGGAGGGGTTGTCGCGGTAGCAGGTCCAGTCAATGCCGCGGGATTTGAGGTACTCGCCGACCGGTTCGATGGGGCGCAGGAACTTACCCTGTTCGACGGTGAAGGCGCAGACGCTGAAGTCGATGGGGGCGCGCTGGGCGAGGCGGACCAAGGCTTCGAGCAACGTGAGCGAATCCTTGCCGCCGGAGAGCGCCACGGCCACGCGGTCGCCGTCGCGGATCATTTTGAAGCGGGTGACGGCGTCGCCGACCTTGCGCAGCAGTGTTTTTTCGAGGTCCAAGCTTCCATTATAGGGGCGGGAGCCGCGCGGGCCCTCCCGTGATCCGTCCGCCCGCGAACCATTAATCCGCATTTCTCACCAGGTTTCGGACGCAGGACGTGGCGCAAGCCCGTGGCTTGCCGCGCCTCGTCCCGCTTGTGGCCGGTCACGCTGTCAGGCCGGAAGCGGCGGCCAAATCGCCGATTGCGGATCCTTGCCTCACGTTTCGCGCCGATGCACTGTAGAGCTTGTGAGAAATGCAGGTTAAAGGCTTAGCCGCACGAGAGTGACGAAGCTACCCAACAAGCCCACCGCAGCCGGAACGATCCTCCAGAAGCGAAGAACCTTCTGCCCGGCCAGCATCCGATCCACCCGCGGGCCCAATTCCCGGCCGAACATCGACTTCGCTCTGGCGCGCGCGATCAGCTCTGTCACGGCGATTGTGACGGCCAATACCAGCGCCGTTGCCGGCAGCGTTAGCCCGGGGCGCCGCGCCAGCCAATACGTCCGGTCCGCTACCACCAGGAAGGTGGACGGTACGGCTACCGCGAAGGGCAAGCCAATCACCGCTTTGCCGAAGTACAGCCGGTGCAAAGCTGAGCGCAACGCTTTCGCCGTGCCGCGTGAGAATTCACCCGAAACGCCTCCGGCCGCCGCCAGGTCGTTGCCGTCCTTCCCCGCCTCCCCAATCATGGCGTTCGCCTCCGAAAGCAGACAGTGCTTGACGGCGGCCAACAGGGCGGCTGGAGCCTGGAAGCTCCAGGGGCGCGTCGCCGCTACGGCCTCCTGCAACAGGCGCAGGTCGGCGCGAAGCAGAATCTCCACCAGGTTCTGGAAATTGAAAACGCGCGCCTCGGCGCCGAATCCGGTCAACGTCACCGTTTCCCCAAGCGCATCGATCCGCAGCCGCGTGATCTGCGATTCCCACTGATAGAGGCGCTCGAAGGTCGAGTTGTCGATCTGGACGCTGGTCTGGCTTACGCCTGCCAGTGTGGTGAGCGTGGGGAGATCGCAGGAGCGGTAACGCTGGGCCACCTCCGCATCACTATCCTGAAAATCGACCGAGAATCCGGGCTCCACACGGCAACGGACTGTCCTCAGTTCATGGCGCCAACCTGTGGCTTCACAATCGCGGCAACGCTGCGAGCCGGTTCCGCCGCACGCCTGGCACTTCATGGAGCCGGAATCCCCACACGCCGAACAGTGCAGCACCCCCGAACCCGCGCAGCCGCTGCAATTCACCCGCCCGGAGCTCCCACAGACCCCGCAATTAATCCGTTCGTCGTAGCTCTTTGTGACGTAGCGGTTGGCAAAGCCATCCCAGACCGGACGCTCCTTCCGCTCCGTCCACGTTCCGCGGCCTCCGCAACCGCCGCAAGGCTTCTGGCGCGATCCTCCACAATACCCGCAGGTCCGCTTGCCCTGTCCGCCGCACGAAAGGCAAGTGCTTTTGCCCTGTCCTCGGCAGTTGCCGCAACGCGTTGACCCGTTTCCACCGCACGTCCCGCAGCGTGATTGGGCTCCGAAGGTCTGGGGTCCGTCGAAGCAATCGCCGGGCGTTGGGATCTCATCCCCAATAGGGTATTTCGCGGCCCAGGCCTCCAGCCTTTGGGCGAGTTCAGCCCGCGCATCTGCTTTCGCCGACCCAGCCAGTTGGTCAAGGGCGCCGGACCCGCCGGCCTTCCGGATGCCGGAGGGCAAAGGGCCTTTCTTTGCCTCCGACTCGATTTCGAACGAAACGTGAGCCGATAAGCGGGCCTCGCCGGCAACCATGCGACTGTCGTGGTCCGAGGCGGTCAGACTCTCACGATCAAATCGCGTCAGAGGTTCAATCAGGTCAATCGCTTGTTGAAAGATCAGTCCAGCACAATCATCCATGAAATTTTGGATTGTAGCAGAGAGGCTGCGCATGGCAGCCGCCAAGTGGGCGCGGCGGCGAGGGATTGGTAGACTGGGGTTGCCCCGCGCCGCTACCGTTTGAGGTTCCGTCCGAAGTGTTTCGCCTTCTCATCATCACCGTCGTGGCTGCGGTATCCGTGTCGGCCGCCGACGTGGACGCGCTGCGGATTTCGGCCAACATCCAGGCGCGGCACATGCCGCACGGGACGATCCTGGACCCGATCTTCGAGGCTCCGAACAGCGACGTGATCGCACATTACACGCGCTGCGGGGATTCAGCGCTGTGGACCGGATTCTATCTGGCGGCGGAAGCCTATCGCTACAACGTCACACGTAGCCCGGACGCCCTGGCGAACGCCTGGCGCGCACTGAGCGGGCTGCGGTTGATGACCTACGTCACCGGCAACAATCAGTTGGCGCGCTGCGCGTTTCCCGTGCAATCGCCCTACGCCTCGGACCTGCTGAGCGAGGAGTCGAACCATGGGTCGCATACCGGGACCTACGATCTGAACGGGTATTACTGGATCGGGAACACGTCGCGAGACGAATACGTCGGGGCGTTTTTCGGGCTGGCGGCGGCCTGGGACTTGATCGACGATCCGGACATGAATCAGACCGTGGCCGACCTCACGTGGCGGCTGCTGGATTATCTGCAACTGCACAACTGGAACGTGCGGGATCCGGACGGAAGCCTGGTGACTACGTTCACCGGGCGACCGGAGCAGCAGTTGATGATGCTGGCCATCGGGCGGCACATTCTGCCGGACCGGTTCGGATCGGACTATTCGAACTTCGCCACGTTCCACTTTTTCCTGGTGGACCCGCCGATCACCTTCGACACGCTGAACGTGTTTGACGCCTACTACAAGTTCAACCTGGACACGGTGACGCTCTATAATCTGATCCGGCTGGAGAACAATCCCACGCGGCGCGATGCGTATTGGAACGCCTACGACATCTTGCGGCGCACGACGGACGGGCACGAAAACGCGCACTTCAACATGATCGACCGGGCGCTGGAGGGCCCCAAGGAATCGCGCGATCAGGAGACGGTGCGGCTCCTGGACGCCTGGCTGCGGCGGTCGCGGCGGGATTTCTACGTGGATCTGAACGGCGTGGTGCCGGTGTGCGGGGGCTACGCGTGCAACCCGATTCCGGTGGAGAAGCGCGTGCCGACGGACTTTCTGTGGCAGCGGTCGCCGTTCCAGTTGACGGGCGGGGGCAATGGGTATGTGGAGAGCGCCGGGATCGATTACATGCTGCCGTACTGGATGGCTCGCTACTACGAGGTGATTCCGGCGGAGGATTCCCAGAGCTCGGATACGAGGAATCCGCACATCCAGCGGCCTTCGTTGCGCAGCTTGAATCCGGAGGGACGCGAGCAGCCGGCGGTGATCGGTGAGCGCGCGGGTCTCGAGGCCCGTGGCGAGGGCGAAGAAGGCGTACATGGCCGCGATGAGGACGCGCGCCGGTGCGGCCAGCCAGCGCGCGGTGGGAACGCGGAATTCGGAGATCACCCAGAGGGCGCCGGGCGCGGCAGCTCGGCTGACGTGGCGGATCAGACGTTCGAGGTCTGCTGCGTTGAAGCAATCCAGGAAGAAGTGGGTCGCTATCAGGTCGTAGGCGGCCGGTTCAAAGGCGAACGTGCGGGCGTCGGCGTGATGATAGGTGACGCGATCGGAACCCGCGGCGCGGCGGGCGCGGGCGAGCATGCCGGCGCTCAAGTCGACGTAGTCGGCGTGGACGTGGGGGTTCGCTGCCAGCAGGTCGCATAGGAAGCGGCCGTCACCGTCGCCGAGGATGAGCGCGCGGCGGGCGTGGGCAAGCCGCGGCAGGAAGTGGCGGCGGCGGCGGGCAAGCGCGGGTCCGAAGGCCGCGAACTCGATCCAGGCGTAGAAGGGGGCGATGGCGTCGCAGTTCATCTTCAGACGATCACCGGCAGCAGCAGGAGCGGCGTGAGCAACACAGCGTCGGCGAGCACGCGCTGGGCTTCGACGGAAACGCCGGCGCGCGAGCGGTCCAGCAGCATCAGGCCCAGGGCCGCGGCGGTTTCCGCGCAACCGATGATGGGGCGGTGATCGCGCAGGAATAGGGCGGAGGCGACAGCCACGAGGCCGGCGGCGATCACCACCGCGGCTCGCACGGGTCCGCCGCGTTCCCAGTCCTCGATGGCAGTGCAGTTCATCCAGCAGAGCAAGGAGAAGAGCGCGATGGCCAGCACGTCGGCCGTATTGTGGACCTGCGACCAGGCGGTGAGCGACGCGCCCAGGGCGAAGACGATGGCTACCGCGGCCTCTTTACTTCCGGCGCGGCCCAGCAGCGCGGGCGTGCGGTGTACGGCGGCCAGGTAGAGCAGCGCGGCCCCGCCGAGGATCGCGCCTTCGGCGAAGAGGCCGGCGGGCAACTGCGTGATGGCGAGCCACACGCCGGCGGCGAGCACCAGGGTCCACAGGGGCAGGACGATGCGCCAGTGGCGGCGGTAAAAGCGGTGGCGGGCCTGGTGGGCGGCGCCGCGCCAGGCGTCCAGCATGCGGTCGGCCGCGTAGATCAGCCAGACGGCGATAGCCAGCAGCACCGCGGGCAGCAGTCCGAAGCTCGCGTGGAAGCAGCGGAGGAAGAAGACCTGCCAGAGGAGCGCGACGATCGGCGCGTCGAGGCTCAGCAGATTGGGCCACAACCAGAGCCGGGGTTGCACACTTCTATTATGGTCCCGGCCCGGGTCCGCCGCCGCCGCCGGCCGCCAAGCCGGACCGGTGGGCCGCGCCAAGCCGGACCGGTGGGCCGCGCCAAGCCGGACCGGTGGGCCGCGCCAAGTAAGATGGGTATTTCCCATGGACCCTGCCCTCATCGAATTCGAACACGTGTACGTGCAGCGCGGCCAGACGCTCGCGCTCGACGACGTCAGCCTGCGGATCGGCACCGGCGAGCACGTCGCGATCCTCGGCCCGAACGGCTGCGGCAAGTCGACGCTGATTAACGCCATCACGCGCGAGTGTTACCCGCTGGCTCGGGAACAGTCGCGGCTGCGCATTCTGGGCCGCGACCGGTGGAACGTCGTGGAACTGCGCAAAATGCTGGGCATCGTCTCCAGCGACCTGATGCAGGCCTGCACGCGCAACTTCACGGGCCACGAAATCGTGCTGTCAGGATTCTTTTCGAGCATCAGCGTATGGCCGCATCATGAGGTCAAGGTCGCGATGCGGCACAAAGCCGACCTGGCCATGGACCGGCTGGAAGTGGGCCATCTTTCCGGGCGGTTCACCGACGAGATGTCCTCGGGCGAGGCGCGGCGGGTATTGCTGGCGCGGGCGCTGGTGCATGAGCCGAAGGCTCTGGTGCTGGATGAGCCGTCGACCGCGCTGGACCTGTTCGCGCAGCATGAGCTGCGGCAAATCCTGAGCAAGCTGGCGCAATCCGGCACGGGGATCGTGATGGTGACGCATCATCTTTCGGACCTGATCCCGGAGATAGAGCGGGTGGTGCTAATGGACCAGGGCCGGATCGTGGCCGACGGGCCTAAGGCGGAAATCCTGGTGGCTTCCCGGTTATCCGGCTTATTCGGCCTGCCGCTGGAGTTGACCGAGCGCAACGGCTACTACAACCTCTGGTAGAGCGCCCGCCGAATCAGGGAACAAACGCCCCGAAACCAGCGTTATACTTTGTCGGAGAGGACACTCATGGCGCTGCGCGACTTCCTGAAGAAGCAATTTATAGACGTCATCCAGTGGGTGGAGGAAGGCGATGACGTTCTGGCGTTCCGCTACCCCATGCGGGACATGGAAATCCAGAACGGGGCCAAGCTCACGGTGCGCGAATCGCAGATGTCGGCATTCGTCAACGAAGGCCGCATAGCCGACGTGTTCGCGCCGGGCCTGTACACGCTGAACACCCAGACGCTGCCGCTGCTGACCAACCTCATGAACTGGGACAAGCTGTTCCAGAGCCCGTTCAAGAGCGACGTCTACTACTTTTCGACGCGCATGCGCGTCAACCAGCGCTGGGGCACGGCCACGCCCATCACCATCCGCGACAAGGAATTCGGGGCAGTGCGGCTGCGCGGCTACGGCATCTATAGCTGGCACATCAGCGATCCTCGGGCCTTCCACACCAAGGTGAGCGGCACGCGCGATATCTACCGGCTGGGCGACATCGAGGGCCAGCTTCGCAACACGATTGTGGGGCGCATGACCGACACGTTCGCCGAAAGCGGGCTGCCGTTCCTGGACATGGCCGCGAACCAGATTGAGCTGGGGCAGCAGATCGCGCAGCACCTGGCGCCGTCCTTCGCCGAACTCGGGCTCACGCTCGACAGCTTCGTGGTGGAGAATCTGTCGCTGCCCGAGGAACTGCAGAAGATGCTGGACACGCGCGTAGGCATGAATATGATTGGCGACATGCGGACGTACACGCAGTTCCAGGTGGCGAATTCGATGCCCATCGCGGCGGCCAATGAGGGCGGCGGCGTGGCGGGCATCGGCGCGGGGCTGGGTGCGGGCATGGCCATGGCGAATACGATGATGGACGCACTGAAGCCGCAGGGGACGAATCCTCCTGGATCATCTCCGGGGCCGGCGCCCGCGCCGCCTTCCCCGGCGAGTTCCCAGGGGGCGGGCGGTGCGCCTCCGGCCGCTGGCGCCGACACGAAGTTCTGCGTCGAATGCGGGCATCGAATTCCACGTCCGGCGAAGTTCTGCCCTGACTGCGGGCACGAACAGTAAGCGATGTCCGGCTGCGAGTGGATCATTGAAGCGCACGGCTGCCCGGCCGAATCGCTCCAGGACTTGGCGGCCCTGGAGCGGCTGTTTGCGCGCATCGTGGATGGGATGAGGCTGCATCCGGTGGCGCCGGCCACGTGGCACCGGTTTCCGAACACCGGCGGCGTCACGGGGCTGAGCCTGCTGTCGGAATCGCACATCGCCTGCCATACGTTTCCCGAGTTCGGGTCGCTGTGCCTGAACGTGTTCTGCTGCCGGCCGCGGCCGGAGTGGGACTTCGAAGAGGCGCTACGCGGCGAACTGGGCGCGGCGCGTGTGTGCGTGCGGCGCGTGGAGCGTCCGTATGGGAGCCCCGCTGAGGTGACGGGAGCAGCATGAGCCAGCCGGCGGGCAACTGCGCGAGTTGTGGCGCGCCGGTGGTGTTCCGCTGGTCGAGCGCGGTGCAGACGGTGTGTCCCTTCTGCCGGTCGATCCTGGTGCGTACGGATGTCGACCTGAAGAAAGTCGGCCAGGTGGCCGACCTGCCGCCGGATCCTTCGCCGATCAGTCTGCTCACTGAAGGCGTCTATAAGGGGAAGGCGTTCCAGGTGGTGGGCCGCATCCTCTATGAGTGGGACGGCGGCGGGTGGAATGAATGGCACCTGGGGTTCGCCGACGGGTCGAGCGGCTGGCTGTCGGACGCGCAGTTGCAGTACGCCGTGTCGTTCCTGGCCGAGGCTCCGGGCACGCTGCCGCCGGCGAGCGAGGCGCGGCCCGGACACAGCTACACGTTCAGCGGCGTGGAATATCAAGTCTCGACCGTCACCATCGCCAACTACAAAGGCGTGGAAGGCGAGCTGCCGTTCACCTTCTACGACAAGGATGAGATGGTGTTCGTCGACCTGCGCACGCCCGGTGTGCAGTTTGGGACACTCGATTACAGCGAAGATCCGCCGCTGCTGTTCCTGGGCGAGTGGGTCGAGTTCGCGGATCTGCATTTGAAGAATTTGCGCGAATTCGAAGGGTGGGCGCCGGCATGAGTTCGCCGCTGGTGGCTCCGCCGGTCGCCCAGGCCAAGGCGCTGTACTGCCCGAACTGCGGGGGTCCGGTGGAACGGCGCGGCTTCGGGCATACGCTGAGCGTGACGTGCCCGCAGTGCCTGACGGTGCTCGACGTGAGCACGCCGCTGGTGAGCGTCCTGCAGCAGGTGGAGGTGGCTTATCGCCGCCAGCCGATCATCGCGTTGGGCTTGCGCGGCAAGCTGCACGGGGTCGAGTGGGAAACGATCGGCTATCAGGTGCGCGAGATCGTGGTCGAGGGCGAGCACTATGAGTGGGAAGAATACCTGCTGTTCAATCCTTACGCCGGGTTCCGCTACCTGACGCAGTACAGCGGGCACTGGAACTGGGTGGAGCCTTCGGGCGCGCAGGCCAGCGTCCGCGGCAAGCACGCGGCGTACTCCGGACACTGGTATCGCTACTTCGCGAGCGCGGTGGCCTCCACCACGTACGTGCTGGGCGAGTTCCCGTGGCAGGTGAAGGTGGGCGAGCAGGTGCGGGCGGTGGATTTTGTGAGTCCACCGTACGTGCTGTCGGCCGAGGTGACACCGCAGGAGATCACGTGGTCGCGGGGCGTGTACATGTCGCCGAAGGATGTCTGGAAGGCGTTCGGCTTGCCGGGGTCGCCACCGCGGCCGAGCGGCGTGTATCTGAACCAGCCTTCGCCCTACGCGGGCCGGAAGAGCCTGTGGGGACCGTTCCTGGCGCTGGCGGCGGTGCTGCTGGTGATGCTGGCCGTGTTCGCGCTCTTCAGCAGCAGGAAGGTGGTGGTCGATGAGCAGCACACCTTCACCGCGGCCAGCACCGCCGAGCCGAGCTACGTGACGCCGGTGTTCGAAGTGAGCGGGCGGCCGGCGCCGCTCGAGATCGCGCTGAATACCGACCTCAGCAACAACTACGCATATTTCAATCTCGCCCTGATCAATGACGACACCGGCGACGCGCTCAACTTCGGGCGCGAGGTGAGCTACTACTTCGGCAGGGATTCCGACGGGGCGTGGACCGAAGGCAACAAACGCGAAACGATCCTGGTGCCGTCGGTGCCGGCCGGGCATTACTACCTGCGCGTGGAGCCGGAGATGGACACGGGCGGGTCTCTGGCCGGGCGCATGAATTACGAGCTTCGCGTGCGCGAGGACGTGCCGTACTATGGATGGTTCCTGGCGGCGGGCGTGCTGCTGCTGATCCCGCCGGTGCTGCGCTTCTTCAGCGAGCGCGCGTTCGAGGGGAAGCGCTGGGCGGAAGGCGACGGCGCACGGTTCGTGGACATGTCCCCGCCGGGACAGCATCCCGATTTCTGGAGCCTGGTGAAAGGAATAGGAGGAGAAGATGCGGCCAATAAGTTACTTGGTTTATGGAATGCTGCTGCTCAGCGGGGCGTCCTGGGCCGAATACAAGGGGTGGACCCTGACGCGCGTGAACGAAATCAAGGACGTCCCCAAGACCGTGCGGAATAACCCGGGGGCTTACCGGTCGCATTACGCCTACATTCCCCGCTACGTGGGAGGCAAGTAACTATGGTCGACTGGAACGCATTCGTCAACTCGATCATCTACGCCGCACTGGGCATCGTGCTGTTCGCCGGCGGCTTCTGGATTCTGGACAAGCTCACGCCCTACGATCTGTGGCGCCAGATCGTGGAGGAGAAGAATCTGGCGCTGGCCGTGCTGATCGGGGCGATGGCGCTGGGCATGGGCATCATCGTCGCCGCCTCCGTGCACTGAGCCCACGATGGCTGTTGCCCTGTTTCTTTCGGTCCTGCTGATCGCCGCCTGCGGGCTCATCTACGAGCTTATTGCGGGGACGCTGGCCAGCTATCTGCTGGGCGATAGCGTCCTGCAATTTTCGACCGTCATCGGGGCCTACCTGTTCGCGATGGGCATCGGGAGCTGGCTCTCGCGCTTCGTGCGGGGGGCGCTGGTGGTGCGCTTCATCAGCATCGAACTGATGGTCGGGATCGTGGGCGGATTTTCGTCGTCAGCTCTGTTTCTGGCATTCGCCTACACGCGCGGGTTTCAGTTCGCACTGTACGCGCTGGTGGTGGCGATCGGCGTGCTGGTGGGCCTGGAAATCCCGCTGCTGATGCGGATTCTGAAGGAGCACTTCAATTTCCGCGAGCTGGTGGCGAACGTCCTCACCTTCGACTATCTGGGTGCGCTGGCGGCCTCCATCGCCTTCCCACTGTGGCTGGTGCCGAAGCTCGGGCTGGTGCGCGCGGCGATCCTGTTCGGATTGGTGAACGCGGGCGTCGCGCTGTGGTCGACGTTCCTGTTCCGCGAGCGGCTCCCTAACGTGGCGTCGCTGCGGACGGCCTGCGTGGCGGTGGTGATGCTATTGGGCGGGGGGATGGTGGCGTCGAACTGGATCTCTTCGGTAGCCGACGACCAGCTTTACGCCGACGACGTCATCTTTGCCCGCGACACGCGCTATCAGCGGATCGTGGTGACGCGCTGGAAAGACGACCTGCGGCTGTTCCTGAACTCGCACTTGCAGTTCAGCTCGCGCGACGAGTATCGCTACCATGAGGCGCTGGTGCATCCGGGGTTGTCGGCGCTGCCGGGCGCGCGGCGGGCGCTGGTGCTGGGCGGCGGTGACGGGCTGGCGGTCCGCGAGCTGCTGAAGTATCCGAATCTCGAAAGCATCACGCTGGTGGATCTGGACCCGGAGATGACGCGCCTGTTCAGCGAGCATCCGGCGCTGGCTCCGCTCAACGGGGGGTCGCTCAAGGCGCCGCGCGTGCACGTGATCAACGCCGACGCGTTCGTGTGGCTGGACCAGAACGACGGCGTGTGGGACTTCGCGGTGGTGGATCTGCCGGACCCCACCAGTTACTCGCTGGGCAAGCTCTACACCACGGCGTTCTACCGGCTGCTGCGCAAGCACGTCGCCGAAGGCGGGCTGGCGGTGATCCAGAGCACGTCGCCGCTCTTTGCGCGGCAATCCTACTGGTGCATTTCGAACACGCTCGAACAGGCGGGATTCCACACTTGGCCGTATCACGTCTACGTGCCGAGCTTCGGCGAGTGGGGCTTCGTGCTGGCGGGCAACGCCTGGCAGCCGCCCACGCACCTGCCGGCGGGGCTGCGTTTCCTCACCGTCCCCACGCTGCCGGAGATGTTCGACTTTCCCGTGGACATGCAGCCGGTGAAGGCGCAGGTGAACAGGCTGAACGATCAGGTGCTGGTCCGCTACTACGAGCAGGAGTGGCGCGACATCGCGCGGTGAGGCATCAGAACTGGGGAGGCATGCGCGCAGCGTGCCAAAAGTGCAGGATCTCCACCTGCTGTTTCCGCTCGTTGACCGTGTAGTAGACCCGAACGGGGCTGTGGACCAGTTTGCGAATGCCGCGGCGAGACCGCAGGATTGACCCGAGACGAGGAAACGTGCGGAGCAGATCGACGTGATCCAGAAGGGTTGCCCCGAACTCCTCAGCGGCTGCCGGGCTGTCTCTCTGGATGTCTCCGGGAACAGCCCGGAGATCCGTCAGCGAGTCTTCGGTCTAGAAGATTCGGTAAGCCACCCGTTGATGCGCCGCCGGGCTTCTTCCGCCGGCACGAGGCGCCCTTCCTCTGCTGCTTTTACGCCCCGGTCGATCGCAGCGAGGGTCTGCTCATCTTCTTCATCAAGCAGATGGTCAGCATGTTCAAACTCACTCTCGGCTTGATTTTGCCGCACTCGCGGGAGGCGGCCCGCATCACGGGCCCGCATCACAGCACTAGGAATGCTTGTCCGGCATGCGCCGGTGCAGCGTGTACATTGCCCAGCTGCTGAAGGCGGCCACGACGATCCCGGCGGCGATCAGTGGGACGGTCTTTCTTTGGAGGAAGCTGTCGCCCAGATACACGGTGGCGAGCGCGTAGGGCAGTTCGGCCAGCGCCAGCGCCGCCGCGTATTTCCAGAAGCGATAGCGCGCCAGCCCCAGCAGATAGCCCGGGACCTCGGACGGCAGCGCCAGTTGAAACAACAGGACCATCCCGAAGGGGGTCCGGTCCGAAATGCGTTTCTCATAACGCTCGAGCGTTGGGCCGGAGCTGAGCGACTTCACCACAGGGCGACCCAGGTAGCGGCTGAGCGCGTAGGATGACGCCCCGCCCAGAATCCATCCCAGCCACAGCAACAGCGCACAGACGCCTTCACCCCATACCAGGACGCCGGCCGGGACAATGACTGCGCTCGAGACGAAGGCGAGCATGGCCGAGGCTGCCGCGAATCCTACGAACGCCAGCAGTCCCAGCACGGGCTGCTCGCGGATGAAGGCTTCGAGCGTCGAAAAGAACTGGAGAAGCCAGCCGTGCAGCAGGTCAGTCGACGCAACGAACGCCAGCACGATCGCCAGCAGCACCAGCAGCAGGGCGCGTTGTGTCGCCGTTGGGAGCCGGTGTGCACCGGCAGGAGGGGACTTGGCGGACAAGCAACGATTCTGACACATCGAGCATTTTCTCATCGAACCCTGCGGCGGCCCCGGCTTGTTATCATCAATCGGTCTAGCGCCTATGCAGCCCACCGTTTCCCCGGCCCGCCCCACCCATGTCCGCTACGGAGTGCTGGGACTCACCGTGGCGATCTACATGATCACCTACATGGATCGCAGCGTGATCTCTGTGGCGACGCCCTCCATCATGGAAGAGCTGGGCATGGACCTGGTGACCATGGGCCTCATTCTTTCGGCGTTCCGCTGGGGCTACGCGCTGTTCCAGGTGCCCGGCGGGCTGCTGGGCGATAAGCTGGGACCGCGTCGCGCCCTGACCTTGGTGGTGGCCTGGTGGAGCGCGTTCACGGCGCTGACCGCCGTCGCCTGGAACGCGACCGTGATGGCCACGGTGCGCGCGCTGTTCGGCATCGGCGAAGCGGGCGCGTTCCCCATCGCCACGCGATCCCTGTCGCGTTGGATGCGTCCCAGCGAACGCGGCTTCGCGCAGGGGATCACGCACGCCGGCTCGCGTCTGGGCTCGGCACTGACTCCGCCGCTGGTGGTGGCGATGATCGCGGCGTTCGGATGGCGGATGCCGTTCTTCGCCTTCGGCTCTCTGGGCGTGCTGTGGGCCGTGGTCTGGTTCGTCTGGTATCGCGACACGCCGGAGGAGCACGCGAGCGTTAATGACGCCGAACGTGACCTGATCCGCGCCGGCGCGAAGCCCCGCGAGTCCACCGGCGCGGCTGTGCCCTGGCGGCGGATCCTGTCCAGTTCCACGCTGTGGTTCCTGTGCGTGATGTATTTTTGCTACAACTACACGCTGAACTCTTACATCGACTGGTTCCCCACCTACCTGGTGGACGCCCGCGGCATGACGCTCTCCCAGATGGGTTTTTACGCCAGCCTGCCGCTGCTGGCCGGCGTGGTGGGCGATCTGGCCGGCGGCTGGTGCTCGGATATCGTGCTGCAGCGCACCGCGAAGCCGAATGTCGCCCGGCGCTGGGTGGCGATCGCCGGTTTCCTCACCTGCGCGTTGTCCACCGTGCCCGCCGCGCTGACCAGCAGCGCGCAAGTCTCGGTGGCGTTCTACTGCCTGGCATTCTTCAGCCTGGAGTGGACGGTGGGAATCAGTTGGGCGGTGCCGCTGGATATCGGCGGCGACTTCGCGGGATCGGTAGCGGCGTTCATGAACATGTGCGGCAACATCGGCGGCGCCATTTCGCCCATCGCCTTGGCTTACATGGTACGCGCGTTTGACTGGTACATGCCGTTCCTGGTGACCGCCGCGCTGTGTCTGATCGCCGCGCTGCTGTACCTGAAGATTGACGCCTCGCGGCGCATCGCCTGAGATCCCTGTTCCGCCACGGGCGCTATAATCGTCCCACAGGCAGGAGGCGCCGATGCGATCGTTCCGGGCGAGGCGATTCATACCGGCTTGGGCCGCGTTCGCGGCATTGGGAGCCGGTCTTTTCGGGCAGGTGCAGACGACGCCCCAGGGGGCAGCTCCGGTGAGGGGCGGCTTCACCCCGGACAATCGCGTCCTGAACCTGCACGGCAGGGTCACGCTGCAGGACGGTTCACCGCCGCCGGGGGATGTCTCCATCGAACGCGTCTGCGGCACCTACACCATCAAGGAAGGCGTCACCAACGGCAACGGCGAATTCAGCGTCCAGTTGGGGCAGAATCAGGCCGTGGTCATGGACGCCAGTGACAACGGAGCCACCCGCAACACCACCAGTGCGGCGGGCGGAGGACTCACCAGCGGCGTCTCACCGAACGCCATGTGGGATTGCGAACTGCGAGCCACCCTGGTCGGGTACCGCTCGAATGCGCTGATGCTCAGCCAGCAGCGGAATCTGGATCCGAGCAACCTCATAATCATCCTGCACAAGGTGGGCGAGGTTCCGGGCTCCGTCACCAGCGCTACATCGGCACTGGCTCCGCGGGGCGCGAAGAAGGCCGTCGAGAAAGGCATCGAGGCGCTGCAGCGCAACAAGCCCGGCGACGCCGAGAAGGAGTTCGCCAAGGCGGTGAAGGAATACGACCGCTACGCCGAGGCCTGGTACGGGCTGGGACGCGCGCACGAGATCCGGAGGCAGTTCGGCGAGGCCCGCGCGGCCTACGCCAAGGCGATCGCGGCCGACGGCAACTACGTGAATCCGCATGACCGCCTGTATCGCATGGCGATTCAGGAGAAGAATTGGCAGGAAGCCGCCGACGTTTCGGCGCACGTGCTGGCGCTGAACCCGTATGAGTTCCCGGACGCGTTCTACGCGAACGCTGTGGCGAACCTGGAACTCGGGAATCTGGAGGCGGCCGCGCGATCCGCGCGCGAAGCCACTACGGTCGCGGGACCCAAGGCCGATCCCCGCGCGCATTACGTGCTGGGGATGGCCCTGGGCCGCCAAGGCGAATTCGCCGGGGCGGCCCGGTCGCTGCGGACGTTCCTCGAACTGGTGCCGGATTACGGCAACCGGCAGCAGGTGGAGGCGCTGATCGCCACAGCCGACCGGGAGTCGGGCACGGCACGCTGAGGCCGGATCAACCCGTGGGGACCGCTGCGGTCGCGGCTCAGATCGGCATCGTGCACACCACCAGCGGCAAGACCGTTCGCCGCTGTGCCCTGTTCCCGTCCAGTGGGCACAGCGCTGCTAGCAGAGCCGCGACCGCAGGGAGCGGTCCCCACGCGTCCGCAAAATCAGAAGCTGTATCCGACCATCAAATACGGGAAATTGTAAGACCGCCCCGGCGTCGCGTTCTTGAGGAACGTTCCCGGGAACAGATGCGCGAAGCCCATACCCACTGACATCTGTGAGCTGGGTACGTAGTTGGCCGTAAAGTCCAGCTCCTGCCCGACGAAGCGTCCCGCCGCGCCGGTGGGATCCCGCACCGTCGCCACGCCGTTGGCCGCATAGAGCGCATCCGTGCGGCTCGCCAGCCAGAAGGAGTGATAGCGCGGGACCAGCGTCCACTTGGGGTGCGGCTTGAACTGCGCGCCGAACTGGACGTTGTGGATGTTGCGCCAGCCGACGCGATCGGCCAGGCCCGTTTTGTCGTGGCCGGTGGGATAGAGCTGGTCGAAGGTGCCGCGCCGGCCGTCGTTGGGCGACCGGTCGCCCGAAGCGTAGTTGTATTCGAGGATCCACCGCGGCTTACCGGGCAGGCCGGGCGTCGTGTAGCCCAGCGACCAATGTCCCGCCCACGCGCCAATCGCATCGCTGCCCAGCCTGCCCGTTTGCCGCGCCATCTCGACGTTATAGTCGACGTTTGCCGGCAGTTTGCCCACGAAGCGGAGGCCCCAGGTTTTGAAGTCGCGATTGCCGGCCGCGCCCGACTCCGTCAGCAGGCCGCGCGTAAGCCGCCACAGCACGTAGGGCTCGATGGTGGCTTTCGGCACCAGCGTGGTCAGGCTGCCGTAGATGCCGTGCAGGTTATCGCCCTTGTTGCGCAGCGCGCGGTCGAACTGTCCGTCCACCTGCTGCACCACGCTCGACGCGAAAGCGTCCACGCGCACGCCGCCATGGCGGAAGGTGGCGCGCACGGCGTCAAAAGAGCGGGCCGTGTTTGTCCAGTTCAAGTGCCCGATCAGGCGCTGATCGCCGAACACCAGCTCCTGCCGGCCGGCCCGCAGCCCGAAGGTCTTGGTTTCGGGATTCCCCACTTCGACGTAGGCCTGGCGCAGGTCCAGCGTGTCCTGGAAGGGCGGTGCGGGCGTCGAGTTCTTGCCCCACACGCGCGAATCCTGCGCTTCGAACCGGAACTTCAGCCAGGGCGAGGGTGTCACCGCCATGTTCAGGCGAAAGCGGTTCAGAAAGTAAGCGTCGCTGCTGTTGTCCTTGTATCCGCCGCCGGAGAATCCTTCCAGGCGGCCTTGGTAATTGCCGTTGAATTTGAGCCAGGCGGGCAGTTCCGCATTGAGCTGCTCGCTCGGGACCAGTTGATTCGCTGTACGAGGAGCCTGCGCATACAGGGCCCCTGCCAGTGCCAAAGGCACGGCCAGTGTCCGTAGTCTCATGACGACTCTCCTGTGTGGTTTTCGGGGATCGACTGGGAAACAGCTCTGCCGGAGAGCCTCAAGGTGGGTGCCGAACGGGGTCCCGGGAATTACCGCCGGAAACCCGTTCGTTTCGTCAGCGAATATCCGGAGTATAACAGCGGTCCACTGGAATGGGAAGTCAAAACTTTTTATGGCTTCCATCACGCCGCGAGCCCCTGGCGCGCGCGCTTCCCCGGCGGCTTGACCCGAGCGCCCGTATTGCAAAAGTATGCGAATTTCCGCCCGGAATGCTAGAATGGCTGGGTCAGGACCCGCGAGCGTGGGTTCTCCCCCGGAGCCCGCTCATGTCTCTTTCATTCCGGCTAAGTGCATTGCTGGTGGCCGGTCTAGCGGCCATCTCGCTGGGGTTCGCCTGGAATCAGGCGAGCGCCGAGCGCGAGGCACTTGAGCGCGAACTCGAGCATCAGGCGTTCGATCTGGCCGAAAGCCAGGTTCACATGGCGGCGCCGTTGCTGGCGGCGCACGAAGACGCCAAGCTCCAGCAACTGGTGCAGCGCTTCCAGCACCGGGAGCGCGTGGCCGGCGTCGCCATCTGGGACAGCGCCCGGCAGCCGGTGGCCATCACTCCCGACCTCGCCGAACGCCTGGCGGCCGATCCGTCTTTCCAGCCACACCCCGCCCTGCCGGACGAAAGCGACGCGCGCTTCATCGAACTCGGGGGCGTTCCGATGCAGATGGTGGCGATGCCGCTCATCATGGGCGACGCCGTCATCGGCACGCTGGCCGTGTTCCATCATGCGGGCTACATCGGCGCGCAGATCACTGAAATCTGGCTGCAGGCGCTCGGCACGCTGGGTCTGGAAGCCCTGCTGGTGGTGCCGGTGACCATTCTGCTGGTGCGCCGCGGCGTCCACCGGCCGCTGGAACGCACGGCGCGGTGGATGCGCGACCTGCGCTCCGGCAAGTCGACCGCCGACTCGAACCCGCCCGCGAACCTCGGCCCCGACCTGAAGCCGTTGACCAGCGAGATCGCGAAGCTGGCCGCCAGCCTGACCGCCGCGCGCGCCGCCGCTGAGATCGAAGCGCGCCTGCGCGACACCGCCGCCTCCCACTGGACCAGGGATCGCCTGCGTGTCTTCGTGCAGGACCGCCTGGCCGGAAGCCGCCTGGTGGCGGTTTCCAACCGCGAGCCGTACGAGCACTTCTACAAGCCCAGCGGCATTGAATGCTCGGTGCCGGCCAGCGGCCTGGTGACGGCGCTCGAACCCATCCTGCGCGCCTGCAATGGCACCTGGATCGCCCAGGGCACGGGCGATGCCGATCGCGAAACCTCGGACGCTCAGGGGCGCCTGCGCGTGCCGCCCGACAATCCGCACTACACCCTGCGCCGGCTGTGGCTCTCCGAAGAAGAAACCCAGGGGTTCTACCTGGGCTTCGCGAACGAGGGTCTGTGGCCGCTGTGCCACATCGCGCACACGCGCCCCAGCTTCCGCTCCGAGGACTGGGAACAGTACGAAGCCGTCAACCGCAAATTCGCCGATGCCGTGCTGGCGGAGATCGAAGGCGAAGAGAACCCGCTGGTGGTCGTCCAGGACTATCACTTCGCCCTGATGCCGCGCATGGTCAAGAAGGCCCGCCCGGATTCGCGCGTGGCCATCTTCTGGCACATCCCGTGGCCTAACCCGGAATCCTTTTCCATCTGCCCCTGGCAACGCGAGCTGCTCGACGGTCTCCTGGGCGCTGACTTGATCGGCTTCCACATTCAGAGCCACTGTAATAACTTCCTGGACACAGTCGACCGCGTGCTGGAATCGCGCATCGAACGCGAACGCGACACCGTCAGCCGGCTGGGGCATCTGTCGCGCGTGCGGCGTTTCCCCATCAGCGTGGCCATCGATCCCGAGCGTCCCACCGCGGCCCGGCCCGAGACGCCCGATCTGGAGCGCAGTCGCCTGCTGGCTCAGCACGGCGTGCGCGCGTCCCTGATGGGCGTGGGGGTCGACCGCGTGGATTACACCAAGGGCATCCCGGAGCGCTTCCGCGGGCTGGAGCGGTTCTTTGAAAAATACCCGGCTTACCGTGGCCAGTTCACGTTCGTCCAGATCGGCGCGCCCAGCCGTTCCGAGATCCGCCGCTATCACGACCTGATGCTCGAAATCGAAGAGCAGGCCGCGCGCATCAACGCCCGCTTCCAGACCGGGGACTGGAAGCCGATCGTGCTGCTGACCCGCCGCCACAGCCACGACGAGATCCAGCCTTACTATCACACCGCCGACGTTTGCATGGTCACTTCTCTGCACGATGGCATGAACCTGGTGGCCAAGGAATACGTGGCGGCCCGCAGCGACGACGACGGCACCCTGGTCCTCAGCCGCTTCACCGGCGCCTGCCATGAGTTGGTGGACGCATTGGTGGTGAATCCTTACGACACCGAAGAAGTGGCCGACGCCATCTATCAGGCCCTCGACATGGGGCCGGAGGAGCGCACGGCGCGCATGTGCCGGATGCGGGCCGTGGTCCGCGAGCACAACATCTACCGCTGGGCCGCCGACCTCATCTCCGAGCTGTGCGAAATCCGCACCGAGGAATCCCCGAACTCCGCCCATCCGGAGCTCGCGCAGGCCGCGCGCAAGTGATGCCGGTCACCGGACAACCGCTGTTCGCCCACTGGCCCGCCATCGCTGATCGCATCGAACGCGCCCCCGGCGTTGCTCTGTTTCTGGACTTCGACGGCACGCTCACCTGGTTCCAGCCGCGCCCCGAAGATGTCGCCCTGCCAGCCGCCACGCGCCGCACGCTGGCACGCCTGGCTGCGCATCCGCGCGTGCGCGTCTGGGTGATCAGCGGACGCAACCAGGCCGACGTGCGCGCGAAGGTCCGCATCGCCGGCGTGCGCTGCCTGGGGCTGCACGGCTGGGAAGGCCGCGAAGCCGAGTCGATCCCCGAGGACACGCGCCGTGCGCTCGAACAGCTCAAACCCCAACTTCGCGATTCGCTGGCAGAGCTGCCACGCGTATGGGTCGAAGACAAAGGAGCCGTGATCGCCGTGCACTACGCCTACGCCGCGCCCGCCGATGCCGCCCGCGCGCGCGAGGTGGTCACAGCCGCTGTCACCCCCTGGAACGGCCGCTTCCGCAAGGTGGCGGGCGACCGTCAGGTTGAGGTCTCGCCCACCCAGGTGCAAGACAAAGGAGCCGCCGCCCGGCGGGAGTGGATTGCCCACGGCCGCACGTGGCTCCCGATATTCGTCGGCGACGACGTGGTAGATGAGCCCGCGTTTGCGGCGCTCGCCTCGGGCATTACGGTGCGCGTGAGCCCGACGGCGCCCACCGCAGCGCACTACCGCGTCTCAAACGTCCGCCAGGTGGGTGCGTTCCTGGATCGCCTGTGGCGCGCAAGTGGCGCAAGCCCGCGGCTTGCCGCGCCGGGACTCGTCCCGGCGCTTGCCCCTCCTCAGTCCGCGACCCCCTAGCCCGTGCTACCCGATCTTCCGCCCAATCGACTTCGCCTGGCTGAACAGGTACAGGTAATCCGCGCCGCCCGCCTTCGAATCCGTCCCCGACATATTGAAGCCGCCGAACGGATGCGCGCCCACGATCGCGCCCGTGCACTTCCGGTTGATGTAAAGGTTACCCGTGTGGAAGTCGCGTTCCGCGCGCGCGATCTGCTCCTCGGACTGCGTGTAGACCGCGCCCGTCAGCCCGTAATCCGTGCCGTTGGCAATCGCCAGCGCGTCGTCGAAATCTTTCGCCTTAATCACCGCCAGCACCGGGCCGAAAATCTCCTCCTGCGCGATGCGCCCCGTGCGAGGCACGTCGGCGATCACCGTGGGCTCGATCGTGTAGCCCTCACCCGGTCCATGCCCGCCGCCCGTGAGCAGCCGTCCTTCGTTGGCGCCGATATTCGCGTAGTTGAGAATCGACTTCAGCGCACCCTCGTTGATCACCGGCCCCAGGGGCGCGTTCTCCGCCGGATCCCCAATCTTCAGCGTCTTCACGCGCGCCAGCAGCTTTTCCAGGAACGCGCTATAAACCGCCTCCTCGACGATCGCCCGCGAACAGGCCGAGCACTTCTGCCCCTGGAAGCCGAACGCCGCCGCCACCACGCCGTCGGCCGCCGCGTCCAGATCGGCATCCGCCGCCACCACGATCGCATCCTTGCCGCCCATCTCGAGGATCGTGCGCTTGATCCAGAGCTGCCCGGGCTGCTGCTGGGCGGCGTTCGAGTTGATATCGAGCCCCACGTCGCGCGACCCCGTGAATGCGATGAAGCGCGTCTTCGCATGCCGCACCACGCCGTTGCCAAACGTCGCCCCCGACCCCGGACAGAAGTTCACCACGCCGGGCGGCAGGCCGGCTTCTTCCAGCGCCTCGAAAAACTTGGCCGCCACCGTCGGCGAATCGCTCGACGGCTTCAGGATCACCGTGTTCCCACACACCAGCGACGCCACAGTCATGCCGCACAGAATCGCCAGCGGGAAATTCCACGGCGGGATCACCGCGCCCACGCCCAGCGGGATATAGTGCAGCGAGTCGCGTTCGCCGGGCAGTTGCACGCGCGGGGCGGCCTGCGCCATTTCCAGCGCCAGGCGCGCGTATAGTTCGCAGAAGTCGATCGCCTCGCAGGTGTCCGCCTCCGCCTCCGCCCAGTTCTTGCCGACCTCGAACACCATCCACGCATTGAACTCCGGCTTGCGCCGCCGCATGATGTCGGCCACCCGAAACACCACCGCGGCGCGCTCGGCAGCGGGCACGTATTTCCACGTCTCGAACGCCGCCAGCGCGGCTTGCATGGCGGGCTCCACGTGCTCCGGTCCGGCTTTCTGGTGCACGCCGACCACCTGCGACGGGTGCGCCGGATTCAGCGACCGTATCTTGGCCTCCGTACGCGACCGCTTCCCGCCGATCACGAGATCGTATTCGCGCCCCAGCTCGCCGCGGACCTTCTCGATGGCCGCGCGCATGGCCACGGCATCCGCCTCGCGGCTGAAATCCACCAGCGGCTCATTGGTAAAAGGATGAATTCCCGTATCCACCGTTGTCATAGTTTTTCTGCTTTCGAACCCAGTGTAACCGGAGCAGCTTGTGGGGCAGGCGCTTGGCCTGCGGCGGGCTCGCAGCCCGCCCTGCCCGCTATAATTGCCCTAACCTATGAGCGCCCCCTCCGCGACCGAAACCGGCGGCTTCGTCCGCGGCCTGAACCTGTTCGACGCCACCATGCTGGTGATGGGCACCATGATCGGGTCGGGCATCTTTCTGGTCTCGGCCGACATGGCGCGCCTGATCAACAGTCCCGGGTGGCTGCTGGCCGCCTGGGCGCTCACCGCGTTCCTGACCGTCGCCGCGGCGATCTCCTACGGCGAGCTCGCATCAATGATGCCCCACGCCGGCGGCGTCTACATTTTCCTGCGCGAAGCCTATTCACCGCTGTGGGGCTTCCTCTACGGTTGGACCCTGTTCGCCGTCATCCAGACCGGCACCATCGCCGCCGTGGCCGTAGCCTTCGCGCGATTCCTCTCCGTGCTGGTCCCCTCCATCGCCGAGGACAACTACATCATCCCGCCCGTGCACATCACCACCGGGTATGCCGTGTCGCTCTCGACCGCGCAACTGGTGGGCATCGCTGTCATCGCGCTGCTCACCTGGACCAACTCGCGCGGCCTCGAATACGGCAAGATCGTGCAGAACGTCTTCACCACGGCCAAGGTCGGAGCCCTGGCCGCGCTGATCCTGGTGGGGATCTTCCTGGGACGCAACGCCGAGGCCTCGGCCAACTTCACCGATTTTTTCCGCATCGGCGAATTCGGCCCGTCGCTGGGCGTTGCCGCCGGCAGCATGTTCGGCCTGCTCGTCGCCCTGTGCGTGGCGCAGTCCGGGTCGCTGTTCTCCGCCGACGCCTGGCATGACGTCACCTTCATCGCCGGCGAAATCCGCGACCCGCGCCGCAACCTGCCGCGCGCCATGGCCATCGGCTGCACGGCCGTAGTTCTTCTCTATATCCTCACCAACGTCGTCTACTTGATGGTGCTGCCGCTCGAAGGCATCCAGAACGCGCCCTCGGACCGCGTCGCCACCGCGGTCCTGAATCGCATCTTCCCCGGCAACGGAGCGCCGCTGATGGCCATCGCCATCATGATCTCCACCTTCGGATGCATCAACAGCCTGGTGCTGCAAGGCGCGCGCGCCTATTACGCGATGGCCAAGGATCGCCTGTTCTTCCCCCGCGCCGCGTCGCTCAACGCCGCCCACGTGCCCGGGCACTCGCTGTGGATGCAGGGAGCCTGGGCTGCCTTCCTCGTCCTGCCACGGACCTTCAACGCCGCGACCGGCGCCTACGGCAACCTCTATAGCAACCTGCTGGACTACATCATCTCCGCCGCATTGATCTTCTACATCCTGACCATCGCCGCAGTCTTCCGCCTGCGCGCCAAGCGCCCCGATGCAGAACGCCCGTATCGCGTCCCGTTCTATCCGGTGCTGCCGGCGCTTTACATTCTGGGAGCCGCCGTGGTGCTGGTGATCCTGTTCGCCTACCGCCCTGCGACCACTTGGCCGGGGCTGGTGATCGTGATGATCGGCGGCCTGATCTACCTCGGCCTGCGCGGACGCGCCATCACGGCTGAGCCACCTGGTAGATCGTAACGGGACCCTCCGCGAACAGCGGCGTCAGTGCCGGGTTCCCCTCCACGTCCTTGGCCACCTTCTCGCGATCCTCTTCTTCCAGGCCGAGCGTGGCGTCCGCCCCCGCGAACTCGAAAGCATCCAGGTGATGCGCCTCCGCATACCCGCTCACGTCCGACAGCCACGCGACCATCCCGTCGTGGTCCTCGCGATACCACAGGAACGGAGGCACAGGCCGCCGCATCGCCTTGCGCCCGGTGTTGAGATACAGGAGCACGTCGTCGAGCGACAACACCTGCTCATCCATCGGCAGGTTGGCGCGGACCCACGCGTACTCCGGCTGCCGAGCCGCCCTACGCGCACGATGATCGCGGGCGTCCTCGGGCAGGAAGACCGCGGCCACGTATGCCTGGAGCGTCAGGCTGCCGACCACCACCAGCATGGTCAGCCCCACCATCGCCCCGGCCACCACACGCTGGCTGCGATCCGGATGCCGTAGCCCGCTGCGCAGCATTGCCGCGACGTGTTCGGCTTCCACTAACAGCCCGCCCAGCGCCAGCGGAAACACCGGCAGCATGAAACGTTCGTTGGGCGGAAAGTGCCAGACCACCAGCATCAGCGTGCTGAACAGCGCGAACCACGCGTACAGCCTCGCCTGGCCGCGCCGGAACATGCGCACGACGCCCGAGATCATCGCCACGGCGATCACCTCGGAGAGAATCTTCAGGAACAGCGAGCTGGCCACCTTGGGCAGCACCAGCCCGCCCAAACCCCACAGGATCCCATCGACGTTCTTCCACAGCACCACCGGCAGGTCGCGCAGCGGCACCGCGTAGAACTGGTAACGGAAGTAGTCGAGGTAGTAGAGCAGCTCGGGATCGTCGGTCGCCGTCTGATGCGTGCGCGCCCACAAAGTCCAGCCCAGGAAGAACGGGACCACGGCGGCCACGAACCACAGGGCTGCCTTCCGCTCCCGCCGCAGCCACAAGTACAGCGGCGCGGCAGCGAACAACGCCAGCCCGGCCGATCGCGTCAGGTACGCGAGCCCCGCCACCACGCCCGCGGCCAGCACCCATTGCACGGCCACCGGCGGACCCGCGCCGCGCTCCACCAACTGCATCGCGGCGAGCACCAGCGCCAGATACCACAGTTCGGTCAGCAACTGCGTGCTGAACAGCATCACGTAAGGATTCAGCGTGAACAGCGCCAGCAGCGCCCACGTACGCCCTTTCGAAAACCCGAGCTTTGGAAACACCCACGCCAGTTGCAGCACGATCACCGGCAGAGCCAGCCACGTCAGCCACCCTGCGATCGCCAGGTTGTCCGGGAACGTGGAATTCACCCGCCAGGCGACTGACAGCAGCAGCGGATAGAGCGGCGGGTACTTCGTCTGCGCCGGCTCGCCCGGCAGGCTCTCGATCACGTAGCCGTGCCCGTCGGCCAGCCCCTTCGCGCCCACGAAGTACAGCGCGTCGTCATGCACCTCACCGAAGCGCGGCAGGTCAGAGAAACGCGCCAGGAACACCGCCGAAGGCAGCAATAGGAATAGCAGCAGAACGATCCCGATGGGCTTGGAGGCGGCGGGCACTCTTTCCGCTAGTGTAGCGTTCCGCGCGATTTCCTCCGGCGGCGTATTGACAGAGTTCTATATTTCGATATATATTGAAGTACAGAATGAAGCGAGCCACTCCCGAGGACGTCACCCGCTACGCCGACATGCTGGCAGCCATGGGCACGGAAACCCGCCTGCGGATCGTCCGCCTGCTGCTGACCGCGCATCCCGACGGCATGGTGGTGGGCGAGATCCAGGAAGAACTTGCGCTTACGCCCTCCAACCTCTCGCACCACCTGGAAAAGCTGCGGCATGAGGGACTGGTGCGCGTGCAGCGCGAGGGCACGTTTCAGCGTTATACCGCCAACAGCGAGGCGCTCGAGGAACTACTGGCGTTCCTTTACGCCGAATGCTGTTCGCGGTCGAAAGTGATCCCGGCGGAAAACATTTTGAAAGCGGTGAGGTAACCCATGAATCCCGAAACACTCCGAGAAACGGTCAGACAGAAATACGGCGAAGCGGCCCTGCGCGCCACCACCGGCGGCAGTTCCTGTTGTGGCGCGGCCCCCGCCACGGGCGGTTGCGGCGACCCGATCACCAGTAACCTCTATAGCGAGCTGCAGAAGGGCGAAGTGCCGGAAGCGGCCGTGCTCGCCTCCCTCGGCTGCGGCAACCCGACCGCGCTCGCCGAACTGAAGCCGGGCGAAGTCGTGCTCGATCTCGGCTCCGGCGGCGGCGTCGACGTGTTGCTTTCGGCCCGCCGCGTCGGCCCGCAGGGCAAAGCCTACGGCCTGGACATGACCGGCGAGATGCTGGCCCTGGCCGAAGAGAACCGGCGTAAGGCGGGCGTCGAAAACGTCGAGTTCTTGCGCGGTGAGATCGAAAACATCCCGCTGCCCGACAACTCCGTCGACGTGATCATCTCCAACTGCGTCATCAATCTCTCCGCCGACAAGGACCGCGTGCTGCGCGAGGCGTTTCGCGTGCTAAAGCCTGGCGGGCGCTTCGCCGTCTCCGACGTGGTGACCAATGGCGAGATCCCGGCTGAGGTGCGCGCCAACGTGCTCTCCTGGGTCGGCTGCGTCGCCGGAGCGCTCGACCAGGACGACTACCGCGCCAAGCTTGCCCACGCAGGATTCGAGCAGATCGGCATCGAGCCCACGCGCATCTACCGCACCGAGGCCGCACGCGAGTTTCTGACGGCGCAAGGCCTCGACGTGGAGCAAATGGCCGCGCAAGTGGACGGCAAGATCTTCTCCGCGTTCGTGCGCGCCTCCAAGCCGAGCGCCTGCTGCGCTCCCGGGTGCTGTGGCTGACGGTCCGCGCCGCGTCCTGTTCCTGTGCACGGGCAACTCCGCGCGCAGCCAGATGGCTGAAGGCCTGCTCCGCCACGAAGGCGGTGGGCGCTACGAAGTCCACTCGGCGGGCACGCATCCCACGGCGGTCCGCCCGGAGGCGATCACGGTCATGCGCGAGCTGGGCATCGACATCTCGGCGCACCGCTCGAAGAACGTCGACGAATTCCTCCAGAGCGATCTGGACCTGTTGATCACCGTTTGCGACCACGCCCGCGAAACCTGCCCTGTATTTCCCGCACCGGTGGCGCGGCTGCACTGGCCGTTTGAAGACCCTGCCGCCGTCACCGGGCCCGAGGAGGACCGCCTGGCCGCCTTCCGCCGCATCCGCGATCAGATTCGGGACCGCGTCACGGCGTTCGTGAGCTCATAGCCTGGCAGACACGGACCGCCCGCAGCATGATAAGCTGTGAGGCTGCCTGATGCCGCAGCGGAAAATATTTCCCACTATTTGCATTGCGCTCGGATTCTCCGACGTGGACTCCCTCATTTCCCACGCGAAAGCCGAGTACACGTCCGGGGAACGCTTCCTGGAATTCCGCCTCGACTACCTCCCCGATCCCGAGCGCGGCATCGCAGCCCTGAAGCGCTTCCTGACGCGCTACGCTGACTGCTCCGTGCTGGCCACCTGCCGCCGCCGCCAGAACCAGGGCCGCTATACCGGCAGCATAGACGAACAACTGAATATTCTGGACGCCGCGCGCGAGGCGGGCGCGCACGCGGTCGACGTCGAAATCGAAAGCGCGGAGAATTGCGAGGATCGCCTGGCGGAGCTGCGTTCGTCCACCTACCTGCTGCTTTCCTATCACAACTACGGTGGCACGCCGCCGCGCCTGGATAACGTGTTGCGGCGCATGGCCCGCATTCCGGCGCACGGCTATAAGATCGTAACCACCGCGCGCAAGCCGTCGGATACCTCGCGCGTGCTGTCGCTGGCCCGCTCGCACCCGAAGACGCCCACGGTGCTGCTGGCCATGGGCGAAACCGGATTCCCCACGCGTGTTCTCTCGCCCGCGTTCGGAGGCGTCTACACCTACGCGGCGCCGAACATGGCAGGCGGCACGGCGGCCGGCCAGGTCACCGCACAGAAGCTGCGCGGCCTCTACCGCGTGGGCAAGTTCAGCAAGGACGCGCGCATCTACGGCGTCATCGCCGATCCGGTCAGCCACTCCATCTCGCCCAACGTCCACAATCGCGCGTTCCAGGCGCGCCGCATCGATGCCACCTACCTGCCGTTCCTGGTGCACTCCGGCCAACTCAAGGACTTCTTCACCATGGCCAAGGACCTGCCGCTCAGCGGGTTCAGCGTCACCATTCCGCACAAGCAGAAAATCATCCGCTATCTGGATTTCGTCGACCCCGTGGCCAAGCGCATCGGCGCGGTGAACACCGTGTGGCGCAAGGCCGGCAAGTGGCGCGGCGCCAATACCGACGCTCCCGGCGTCACCACGCCGCTGGGCAAGCACGTCAAGCTCAACAAGTCCTCGGTACTGGTGGTGGGCAACGGCGGCGCGGCCCGCGGAGCCGTCTTCGCCCTGGCCGAAGCCGGCTGCAAGCTCTCCATCACCGGGCGCAACCTGGACCGTGTTCGCGCGCTCGCCTCCGCCTGCGGCGCCGAGCCTCTCTCGCGCGATCAGGCCGAAGCCCGCACCTTCGACGCCCTGGTGCACGCCACGCCGCTGGGCATGACCCCGAACGGCCGCCAGTGCTTCTTCCGTGACCGCATCCCCGCCGGCCTGGTCTTCGACATGGTCTACACGCCCATGGAAACCGAGCTGCTGAAGCGCGCCAAGTCGCAGCGCGCCGAAATCATCCACGGCCTGGAGATGTTCATCGAACAGGCCGCGCGCCAGTTCGAGATCTGGACTGAGCAGCGCGCCCCGCGTAGCGTCATGGAGCGGGCAGCCCTCGAAGCCCTCGCCCAAGCTACGGCCAACCACGCCTGAGTCCCCTCGGAAGACCGCTCCCTGTGGTCGCGGCACAGCTAGTGGCGCAGTGCGCAACCGCCGTGATCCGGGCACATTGCCGCTAGCTGTGCCGCGACCGCAGGGAGCGGTCCCGAGCCGTCCGGAGGCTCCCCCTCAGCCCGCCGCCTATAATGGCGTTATGAAGCTTTCCCGCCGCAAGCTCGCGCAGTCGCTGGCGGCCGCGGCGGCTACCGCGACCCTCACCGGCCAAGCGCCACAGCAAGCACCGCAGCCGGCCCCGCCGCCCAAGCAATCGCCCGACGCCCTGCTGCAAGCCGCGCGCGCGCAGTTGCGCTCCACCGCACAGGCCGTCGCCAGCGTCGACATGCCGATGTCCACCGAACCCGCCACGCGCTTCGAGCCGCGGACCTAAGGACGCGATGGCGGATATCCCCAACGACATCTTCTTCGCCACCATCAGCGAGCTGAGCGCCGCGCTGCGCGCCAAGCAATTCTCCTGCCTGGAGCTGACGCGCGCCTTCACCGACCGCTACGAACGGCTCGCGCCGCGCTACAACGCGAGCGCGCTCTCCCTGCGCGAGCAGGCCATCCGTGCCGCCCGCGACGTCGACGACGAACTGAAGCGCGACCGCACGCGCGGGCCGCTCCAGGGCATCCCCTACGGCGTCAAGGATCTGCTGGCCGTCAAGGATCAGCCCACCACGTGGGGTGCGCAGCCCTACGCCGCACAGGTCTTCGACGAGGATGCGCGCGTGATCCAGAAGCTGAACAGCGCGCGCGCCATCCTGATTGGCAAGCTATCGATGATCGAACTCGCGGGTGGTGGCAACTATCGTTCCGCCGGCGCCTCGATGCAAGGGCCGTGCCACAACCCGTGGAACCAGGAGCGCTGGAGCGGCGGTTCGTCCAGCGGCCCGGGCGCGGCCGTCAGCGCGGGCTTGGTGACCTTCGCCCTGGGCTCGGAGACGTCGGGATCGATCCTGACGCCGTCGGCCTTCTGCGGCGTGACGGGCTTGCGGCCCACTTATGGATTGGTCAGCCGCCGCGGGGCGATGGCCTTGGCCTGGACGCTCGACAAGATCGGTCCCATGTGTCGCTCGGCCGAGGACTGCGCGCTGGTGCTGCATGAGATCGCAGGCGGCGATGGCCAGGACCCGGGCTCGGCGGGCAAGAGCTACACCTACTCGCCGCAGTTTGCACGCAAGCCGCAGCAGATCGTCATCGGATACTCGAAGGCGGACTTCGAAGAGTGGCCCGACCCGGCAGCGCGCCCGGTGTTCCAGGCGGCGCTCGATGCGATCCGCGACCAGGGCTACCAGTTGAAGGAAGTCGAGCTGCCGGACTTCCCGCACGGCGCGATCCTCAGCACGATCCTGGCGGGCGAGGCAGGCTCGATCTTCGAGGACTTCATCCGCAGCGGCAAGGTGGACCAACTCGCCGACCCGCGCCAGATCGCGGGCCTGAAATCCTACCTGGACCTGCCGGCCACTGACTACCTGCGCGCGATGCGGGTACGGTCGCTGGTGCAGGCCGCCTTCCGCGAGATGATGCTGGACGTGCCGGTGCTGCTCTCGCCCTCGCGCTACGACGTGGCGCCGCCGATCCGCGAGCCGCTCGACACGAATCGCCGCAGCGGTCCGCCGCCCAGCGCGCGCGGCTTCAGCAGCATCATTCCCGCGGCGAACCTGTGCGGTCTGCCCGCGCTGTCGCTGCCGTGCGGGTTCGTGGACGGACTGCCGCTGGGGATCTCACTGGTCGGGCGGCCGTTCTATGAGACGCAGTTGGTGGTCATCGGCAACGGGTATCAGAAGGTCACAGACTGGCACCGCCGGCAGCCGCCGGAGGAGGCGTAGGCCGCCGCGCCCGGCGCCGGGCCTCCACCAGACCCAGCATCGGCGGGATCACCCACGCGAGCGGCGTGGCAAGCAGCAGCCAGGACGTGTTGCCGGTTGCGATGGCGTTGGCGCTGATGAAGGTCCAACTCAGGATCGCGAAGACCAGCCACGCGGACCATTCGCGGCCTCCGGACAGCCGGCCCATGATGTAGCCGCCCAGAATCATACAGCAGCACGCATCGGCACCGTACCACAGCGTCACGTACGGCCGCGCGAGATGGTCGAGCCCCAGCGCCGATTGCAGCTTCAAGGTTCCTGGTAAGAACGCGAAGTTATACAGACAGAGCGTGCTCACTTCACCCAGCAGGGCGCATCCGAACAGGCGGAAGGGCGCCTCGCCGATGCCGCGGAGCAGGTGCGTCAGCGCCGTCGTGATCACGGAGCGCCAGAACCATGCCCGGCCGCGCGTGGCGGCGTCTTCGGCCAGGTCGCCGACGGTGGCCGCGGCGCGGTCCCGCGGGGTCACCTGCGAGAGCATCCATTCGGCGAAACGGTCTCCGGACATATTTCCACTACATCATAGATGAAATGGATGCCGAGCGCTACCGTACGAACAGGCGCAGTACGCTGGAACCCGCCACACCCGTAATCGCCGGCCAGAAGGCCGGGTGCGGACCGCTGCGGCGGATCTCGCCGTGAACCGCGTGGCCGCCTAGATAGAGGAAGCTGCCGCCAGCCAGCGCGAGCAGCGCGTAGAGGGCGGTCGTGCCGAGGTAGGGCGCAAAGATCGATTCCAGCGCCGCGCCGAGGAGCGTCGCCAGTTGCGCCACGACGCACCAGGTGAGCGCCGCCGTGCGCGTGCGGAACGCCGCCCGGGCGATCACCGCCAGCGCCAGTCCCTCGGGGATCTTGTGCACGGCGATCGCCGCTACCAGTCCCAGACTGAGCCGCGCCGCTTCGCCGGCGGCCGCGCTCCAGCCGTCGAGCATCGCGTGCAACGCGGCGGCGCCCAGCAGCGGCAGCGCGAATCCGTGCAGGCGCGTGGAGCAGTGTTCGTGATCGTGCACCGGGGAGCAGGCCGGGCAGACCGGATAGACGAAGCGGTCGACCACGGCCAGCGCCACAAACCCGGCCGCGAGCCACAGCAGCGCGCCGGTCCAGCGGAAGAACTGGGCCATTTCCGGAAGCACCCAAAAAATCGCCACGCCGATCAGTGCGCCGCCGCCAAAAGGCACCAAGCGGCGGTGCAGCGGTCCGAATGAGCTCAGCCAGATGCCGGCGGCGGCGCTCAGAACGGCGATCGCGGTAATAAGAAATGCGGATGCGGTGGGCACTCGGGTATATCTATTCTACCCGGCTGCCGGAGCGAGGCGGCCTTTTTTGCACGGGAAAGTGGTCGTAACCGCGCGGTTCCAGCACTTTGCCCTGAAATCGGACCTCTCCTGAGATGCCGGGAACGACGGTTCCGATGCAGGTGGTTTTGTGCGGGGGACGCGCGCGCGGGGGCAGGGTGAACAGGAGTTCGTAGTCCTCGCCGCCGTGGAGGGCGCGGTCAAGCGTGGCCCCGCGGACGATGGGGACGCGGTCGACTTCGGCGGCCACGTTCGAGGCGAGGCAGAGACGGCGAAGGTCGAGCGAAAGTCCGTCGCTCAGGTCGATGCAGGCGGTTGCGCGCCCCCGCAACGAAGCTCCCAGCGCCAGGCGCGGCTCTATGCGCCGCGTGTACGGCTTGCCCAGCGGGCCGGAGACGTAGAGGCGGTCGCCGGGGCGAGCGCCCTCGCGCCGCAGGGCCTGGCCGCGGGGGACCGAGCCGCAGACCGTGACGTCGCAGTAGACCTGCGGGGCGTGGGCGAGGTCGCCGCCTGCCAGCGTAGTGCCGGTCTTCCCGGCGAGCTTGAGGAGACCGCGGAAGAAGGCCTTGATCCATGGAGTGGGATGCGGCGTGGCGAGTGAGACCAGACAGAAGAGAGGGTCTCCGCCCATGGCCGCGATGTCGCTCAGGCTGCGGGCCAGCGCGCGCTCGCCGATGGCCGCGGGTTTTGTGTTGGGGAGGAAGTGGATGCCCTCGATGAGTTGGTCCGTGGTGAAGAGGAGGTCGCGCGCCGGGTCGGGGCGGAAGATGGCGCAGTCATCGCCGATGCCTTTGACCAGCAGAGGTCCCCGCACACGTCCTCCGGCCGCCACACGGCTCAGCCAGTCGATCAGGTCCAGTTCATTCATGGGGTGGTGTCACCAGGAGGGGACCGCTCCTTCTGGTCGCGGCTCAGCTAGCGGCGCTCTGCCAGGAAGGACGGCGGTTGCGCAGTGTCCCGCTAGCTGAGCCGCGACCGTAGGGAGCGGTCTACGATTGTGGGACGAACCTTTGACTCGGAACATCGGCCTGTTCCTGGCGCCAGTTCCCCCATGGGGCTGTTCAGTCATGGAATACGAGGCCCGATGGCAGCTCTTCGCCGAAGATGCGCCCCATCGCAGCCAGGCTGTCTTCGGGTTCGCGGTCGAGTTCGAGGTCGGGGAGCGCGCGGCGGACGGCGCTCAGCGTGGTCGAGGGCAGGTCGCGCGTGGCGTCGCCCGTCACCTTTGCCAAGGATGCGAGCGCGTCATTGGCTTTGTCTACCTTGAGCAGCGATTCGGCCCACCGTGCGGCCGTGGCCGGCGGGAGCACCTGGTTGATGGGTCCGTAGAACAGCTTGCGCGCGCCCAGGCGGGCCAGGCACCAGAGGCCGGTGTCGACGAAGTCGCCTTTGACCACGCGGGCGAGCAATGCGTCGCCGAGCTGCGTCTTGGTTTGCGACGGCAGGAGTTCCAGGCTGGCGGCGGCGCGCCACATTTCGCGTTCCAGGCTCGCGTTGATGCGCACGCGTTTGCCGCCCTTCGGCAGCAGCGTAGGCGAGAGGCGTTGGAAGATGTCGGTCTGCTGGTTGCGGTTGAGGCCGCCAGCCACGCGTCCCCAGAAGATCCACCATTCGATCTCGTTCTGCACCTGGTTCGAGAAAATCAGGCCTTCGGCATAGACGCGGCGGGCCTGTTCGATGCGGAAATCGTCGCCGGGGAAGCCGAAGCCGGGGCGCAGGCAGAAGCCGCACAGGTTCAGCCAGCGGAATTCGTAGGCCGCGCCGCGCTTGCGTCCTTCGGCGAGCTCCAGCATGCGGTCGGCCAGCTTGCGAATGGCCGAGACGGGCCAGGAGTTGCGGCCGAGTCCCAAGGCCTGCTCGAGCTTGGCGGGGAGCTGTTCGGGCTCAAGTACGCTGTCCGGAGTGAAGACCTGCGGGATGAGGCCGAGCGCGGCGGCGAGGGCTTCGTCGCTGATGACGGCGGTGGGGCGCGAGGGTCCCTTGGCCGCGGCCTTGCGCAGTTCGAATTGGAGGCGCCAGCGGTGGTCGGTTTCCTTCGAATCCGCCCAGATTTCGAGCGTGCCGACCTCGGTCAACCGCGCGCCGAGTTTGATGGGCACCAGGCGCTCGCCCGCCTTGCCGAAGCGCAGCACGGCGTTGAGCGGAGCGTGCAGGTGCAGGTCGGCCTGTTCTTCAGGCGTGAAGGCGATCACGTCGCCGGGCTTGTCGTCGGCGCGGCTGCGCGAGCTGTAGAGACGGAAGGCGACCGGTTTGTTGGCCACCAGTTGCAGGTTGCCGGGATCAAGATCCAACTGCGAGCCTTCCTCGGCGCCACGCGGGACCAGGCACATGGCGCGCAGTTGATCGCCTTCGCCGCCAGCGAGGCCGATGAAATACGCCCGCGGCAAGCCGCCGCGCACGATCAGGCCGGCTCCCGTTTGACGGACGTAAGAATAGTACGCTGCGCCGACCGAGACAGCAAGATCGAGATCGCGGTTTTCGAAGATGACCGGACGCTTGCCGTACCAGTGCTCCATCACGTCTGCGACGCGATGGCGCAGGATGTCCGGGATGAAGAAGCCGCCGTTAAACAGGATCGCGTCGGGCCGGGCGTCGCCCGCTCCGGCCAGGAACGCCGCGAGGTGGCGTGTGATGGCGGGATCGGAGACGTAGGGCAGGCCGAGCTCGCGGAAGGGCGAGTTCTCTTCGTCCGTGGGGCGGTCGGTGAGCTCGCAGCCGGGCAGAAATCCTTCGAGCGCGAGTTCCAGGACTTCGTCGCGGGTGACCTCAGTGCGCAGAGTGCCGCCGACGATCGACGTGCCCGCGCCGAGCACGGTGACTTCGACGCTCTGGAGCGAATTATCGGAAAGGAGCCTTTCCTTGGCCGCGGCGCATTGGCGGCGGAGGGCGCTGCGCTGGCGGAGCGAAAGCTGCTTGCCGAGTTTCGATTCCACCAGCCAGGCGAGCGTCAGATCAAGGTTGTCGCCGCCGAGCAGCAGGTGCTTGCCGACCGCCGTACGGGTGAACTCGACGCGGTCGCCCTCGCGGTTGACGCGGATCAGCGTGAAGTCGCTGGTGCCGCCGCCGACGTCGCAGATGAGCACGGTCTGGCCGTCAAAGAGGCTCTTCTGCGAGCGGGAGAGGTCGTTGGCGATCCAGGAATAGAACGCCGCGGCGGGTTCTTCGAGCAGCGTCAGCTTTTCGATACCGGCGGCGCGGGCCGCTTCGACGGTGAGCTCGCGGGCCTCCTCATCGAAGCTGGCGGGGACGGTGAGGACGACCGGGTGCTCGCCGATGGGCGTGCCCTGCTGCTCGCGCCAGGCGTCGGCCATGTGCGCCAGGATCTTGGTGGACACTTCGACGGGCGAGTAGACGCGGCCGGATTCCTGCGCGTCCCAGGGGAGAATCTTGGCGGTGCGGTCGACGTCGGGATTCGAGAGCCAGCTCTTGGCGCTGTGGACGCTCTTGGTGGGCACGAGGGCGCCCTGCTCGCGGGCGTAGGCGCCGACGTATTCGGTTTCGCCCAGGTGCAGGAAGCTGGGCAGCGTGCGGCGCAGCTCGATGCGGCCCTGCGCGACGTACTGCGGGATCTCCAGCACCTCGATCGAGGGCGCGTCCGCTTCGGCGGCTTGCTGCGGGTCGATGTAGGCGAGGGCGGAGTTGGTGGTGCCGAGGTCGATTCCGATGTTCATCGGTGTCTATTCGATCTCGAGCTCGGCGGGGGCGACGATGGCGCCGGGCTTGGCCGAGGGCAGGTCGACCTTCTCCGCCTTCCAGCCTTTGTGGCGCAGGAGGCCGGCGGGGGCTTTGCCGCTGGCCGGGACGTTGCCGATCAGCTTGTAGCTGGCCGCGTCGAGGCCCTCGGTCTTGATGGTGGTGTCCTCGACGGCGTCGATCACCGGCGCCAGCTTCATGTAGCGCTCGAGCGCGGTGCGGGCCTGGTCGTGCACGTCACGGACCGCGGCGCCGACCTGGTCATCGGAATAGGCGGCGATGTCTTCCATGAGGAAGTCGACCAGGCGGGCGTCGCGCTGGAGGATGCCGAGGAGGTGGACGGCTCCGTCGGCGGGCCCGGCCTGGGGCTTGGGCGGCGGGGCGGCCTTCACGGGCATGGCTTTGGTGTAGCCGAAGGCCTGGGCGATGTCGGCCGGGAGGCTGCCGCCGAACAGAATGGCGAAGAAACTGCGAAAGGCGTAGGAGATGCGATTCATGCGGAACTTACAGCATACAGTGGCGGGTGGGCAGGGGCTAGTGGCTCGGGGGGCGGGCTTGGGTTCGTTTCGTCACGGAGAGAAATTGGCCACAGATGGACGCAGATGGACACAGATTCACACATCATTCTGATTCTGGGCTGAGGTGTCCCGCGGATTCGGGCAGTGGGAACGGTAAGTGGCGGGATGGTTCGAGAAATCGTTATTCGCGATTTGCGACCTATAATTGAGAGTACCGATGCGCAAGCGGTATGTGCTGATTCCCGCGCTGGTGTTGCTGGCCATTCTGGTCACGCTGATCGTCTGGCAGCAATCCTTCACGCTGGGCGAATACGGGCCGGCGAACAGCGAGCAAACCTTTGTCTTCTGGGCGGTTTCGACGCTCATCTTCCTGCTGACCGTCACCATCGCCTTCATGCTGTTCCGGACGTTCGTCAAGCTGTACCTGGAACGGCAGCGGAACCGGGCGGGGTCGCGGCTGCAGACCAAGCTGGTGGTGGGCGCGCTGGCGCTGAGCGTTCTGCCGGTGATCTTCCTGGTGGCGTTCAGCTACGACATTCTGAACCGCAACCTTGACAAGTGGTTCACACGACCGGTGGAAGGGATCCGGGTGGATCTGATTGACACGACCACCGCATATAACGACGAAGTGTCAGGCCGGGCACAGGCGCTGGCGAACTGGCTGGCGGCGACGCCCGAGGTCCGGGACGAAACGGCGGATTTCGCCAAGCTGTGCGGGGATTACCGCATCAGCGAACTGCGGCTGGACGACATCAACGGCGTGGGACACCAGTTGTGCACGATGGAGCCGTCCGGCGGCAACGTGTATTCCGCGCGTGCTCCGGTGGCGGGCTTCGGCACGCTGGTGGTGCGCGTCGAGCCGCATACCGATGTGGTGGCGACGCAGAACCGCATTGACGATTTCGTGCGCGAGTACGACAAGCTAAATGCGAACAGGCGGTCAATACGCACGTCGTACCTGCAATTCATCGCGCTGATCGCGCTGTTCATTTTGTTCGTCGCGACGTGGATGGCGTTGACGCTGTCCCGGCAGATCAGCGGTCCGATCGCGGCGTTGCTCGAAGCCGCGGGGCAGGTGCGGGAGGGGAACCTGGCGTACCGGGTGAATGCGGCGGCCATCGACGAGATGGCATCGCTGGTGCGGGGCTTCAATGAAATGACGCAGGGCCTGGAGGCCAACAGCCGGGAGCTGGAAAGCCGGCGGTTGTTCACCGAGGCGATTCTCGAGAGCATTCCGACGGGCGTGATTTCGGTGAGCGCGGACGGCCACATTCAGCGTGTGAACCGCGCGTTGCGGTCGCTGGTGCCGGCCGAGGAACTGGAGCGCGCGACCACCGTGGCGGATCTGCTGCCGCCGGAGCATGCGGGCGAGCTGCGGTACCTGATGAAGCGCGCGCGGCGGACGGGCGTGGCAGGCAGCCAGATGGAGATCGAGCGGCCGGGGCAGGTGCTGCACCTGGCGGTGACGGTTTCGGCGCTGGCGGCGCATGACCCGGCGGCTCCGGGGTACGTGGTGGTGGTGGAAGACACCAGCGAGTTGCTGCGGGGGCAGAAGGCGGCGGCGTGGCATGAGGTGGCGCGGCGGATCGCGCATGAGTTGAAGAATCCGCTGACGCCGATTGCGCTCTCGGCGGAGCGGATCGCGCGGACGCTGAATCGCGGAGGGGCGACGCCGGAATCGGAGCGGGTGTTGCGGCAATGCTCGGCCACGATTTCGCGTGAGGTGGAATCGGTGAAGGCGCTGGCGGACGAATTTTCCCAGTTTTCGAGATTCCCGGCGGCGCAAATGGCTCCGTGCAACTTGAACGACGTGGTGCGCAACGGGTTGGACGTGTTCGATGGGCGCCTGGAGGGGATCGAGGTGCAGTTGGACCTGGGGCCGGAGCTGCCGCAGGTGAACATCGATCGTGAACAGTTCCAGAGGGTGGTGGTGAACCTGGTGGACAACGCGGCGGAGGCCATGCGCGAATCGATGGTGAAGCGTCTGCTGGTGGTGACGCGCGCGGCCACCGACGAAACCGTCGAGCTGCTGGTGGCGGACACCGGCCGGGGAGTGTCGGCCGAAGACAAAGAGAAGTTATTCCTGCCTTATTTTTCGACCAAGGGACGCGGCACGGGCCTGGGCCTGGCGATCGTCAGCCATATCGTGGCCGAGCACAACGCGCGCATTCGCGTGGAAGATAACCGGCCCGCGGGGGCGTGCTTCTACGTGGAGATTCCGGTGGCCGTGGCGGAGGCGGCGGCCGAAGGCGTTCCGGTTGAGCCCGGGGTTGGTGTGTGAAGAACACGCGGGTGCTGATCGTCGACGACGAACCGGGAATTCGCGAGTCGCTGCGGGGCGTTCTGGAGGACGAAGGCTGCGCCTGCGAGGCGGTCGAAAGCGGCGAGCAGTGTTTGGAGGAGCTGGCCCGGCACCCGTATGAAGTGGTACTGCTGGACGTGTGGCTGCCGGGGATCGACGGACTGGAGACGCTGGGGCAAATTCAGGAGATCCCGTTGGCCGAGCGCCCGGAAGTGGTGGTGATCAGCGGGCACGGGACCATCGAGACGGCGGTGCGCGCCACCAAGCTGGGGGCGTTCGATTTTCTGGAAAAACCGCTCACCATTGAGAAGGTAATGGTGGTGCTGAATAACGCCCTGGAGCAGCGGCGGCTGCGCCTGGAAGTAAGCCGCCTGAAGGAGGCCGGGCAGGAGCGGCACCGGATCATCGGCGAGAGCGTCCCGATGAAGGCGCTGCGGCAGCAGTTGGCGTTGATGGCGGCGACCAACGGCCGCGTGCTGATTTTCGGCGAAAGCGGCACGGGCAAGGAGTTGATCGCGCACGCGATTCACGCGGCTAGCTCGCGCGCGGCTGAGGCGTTTGTGGAGGTGAACTGCGCGGCTATCCCCGAGGAGATGATCGAGAGCGAGCTGTTCGGGCACCGGCGCGGGAGCTTCGCGGGCGCGGCCGAGGACAAGATCGGGAAGCTGCAGAAGGCCGATGGCGGGACGCTGTTTCTGGACGAGGTGGGGGACATGTCGCTCAAGACCCAGGCCAAGGTGCTGCGGGCGCTGGACGAGCAACGGCTGGAGCCGGTGGGCGCGGCCGAGTGGGTGCAGGTGGACGTGCGCGTGGTGGCGTCGACGAACAAGAACCTGGAAGAGGAGATCGAGCGGGGGAATTTTCGCGAGGATCTGTTTTACCGGTTAAATGTGGTGCCGTTTTTTGTCCCTCCGCTGCGGGAACGGATCGAAGATGTGCGGCTGCTTGCGGATCATTTTCTGAAGGAATTCACGACGGCGTATGGGCGCAAGCCGAAGGAACTGAGCGACGATGCGCTGCGGGTGTTGGAAGACTACCCGTGGCCGGGCAACGTGCGTGAGCTGCGGAACCTGATGGAGCGGATCGTGATCATGAATCCGCAGCCGCGGATCACGGCGGGGGACATACCGCTCGATCGCGGGCGGCGGGCGGTGTTCTACAAGCCGGTGGAGCGGTTCGGGAGCCTGCAGGAGGTGCGCGAGGCGGCCGAGCGGGATTACATCGTCAAGAAGCTGGAAGAGTCCAAGGGGAACGTGACGCGGGCGGCGGAACTACTCGGGTTGGAGCGGAGCCACCTATACCGGAAGATGAAGGCGCTGGGGATCGCGGCGAAGGAGTAACCGCGTAGGGGTGCCGTGCATCCAGAAGGTATGCGCTGCACAGAAGCAACCCGGCCGGAATCGAGCGGTGCGCGGACTTACTGGCCGCGTTTGACCGCCGTGGTGGATTTCAGCCAGTGCCGGCCCGCGAAGGCCGCCAGGTTTTCTAGCGTTTGCGCGTGGCACGCGGGTTGCAGTGCAAGCCGCGGAGGAAGACGACGATGAAACGGAATTTGCTGGTTCTGCTGTTGCTGGGGGCGAGTTCGGCGTTCGGCGCGAACTTCTACTTTGGGATCGGAGTGAATGCCGGACCGCGCGGGTATGTGGTGGCTCCCGTGCCTCCTCCGCCGCCGGTGCGCTATGTGCAACCTCGGAGGCCGGGCCGCGGGTATGTGTGGGTTCCCGGGTATTACGCGATCACCGGACGGAATTACCGCTGGACCAACGGGTATTGGACGCGCCCGCCGAAGAAGCATGCGCGCTGGGTGGCGCCGCGGTATGCGCGGGGCCGGTACTACGGCGGGTATTGGCGGTAGTCTGTCACAATCGGGGCTTGGGCGGCGTTAGTCCAGTGTGAACGCACCAAGCCAAGCGGCGGAGGTGGCCGGCGCACAGCCGGCTTCCTTCGATTTCGAGACAACCTTTCGCGCTCACTATGAGCGTATCGCCCGCGTTATTGCCCGCGTCTTGCACGATCCGGGCCGCGCGGAGGAACTCGCCGTCGAAGCATTCTGGAGGCTCGCGCGGAACCCCGCGGCACATTACCGTCGACCGCTTGCTGACGCGCGCGGCTCAGCTACTGGCGTTGGCGAACGCAAGCCGTGGCCCAGACAGAGCGCCGCTAGCCGAGCCGCGAACTCAGGGAGCGGTCTACGATAACGGCGGAAGCGCTCTAAATAGTCTCGAGCGTGAGCGGCGTGGGTTGGCGTCCGTCGACGTCGCTCACGCCGTATTCTTTTGCGAGCGCGGCGGCGACCAGGACCTGGCCGGTGCGGTCCATCAGGCGGGGATCGGCGGCCAGGGCGGCGATGACGCGCCCGATGAATTCGGGGCTCTCGCTGTTCGAGAGGTCGAGCCATTCTGCGGCGGCCATGACCGCTTCCGTGCGGACCAGCCCGGGGTAGAGCGAGACGGCGGCGACATTGTGCGGGCGGAGCTCGTGGGCGATATCGGCGGTGAGTTTATCGGTGGCCGCCTTCGACACGCCGTAGATCGCGTTGCCGATGTGCTTCTGCGCGGCCCAGAAGCTGATGTTCACGATGAGACCGCGCTTCCGGGAGACCATGAGCCGGGCCGCGTGCTGCGCGCAGACGAAGGCCGCGCGGACGCCTGCGTCCATCATCGAGGTCCAGCGGTGGAGGGGCTGCTGCCAGAAGGGCAGGCCCCAGGTGAACTGGCCGTCTTCCATCATGCGTTCGTAGCCTCCCCAGGCGGAGTTGACCAGGAGGTCGAGTTCGGGGGTCGCGGCGAAGGCCGTGGCGGTGCGGGCGTCGTCGGTGTGATCGCAGGGGATGGCGTGGATGGCGGCGGGCAGGTTGGCGGTCGCGATGGTCCGGCCGGTGGCGAAGACTTCGTAGCCGGATTGGGAGAGAGCGAGGGCGATGCCGCGGCCAACGCCTCGGGAGGCGCCGGTGATGAGTGCGGTGGGCATTCGCCCAGCATAGCGAAGAAATGGCGAAGGTGGAATCAGGCGAAGTAGCGGCGGTAAAGGATGCGGGTCTCTTCGCGAACGCGCTCGAGGCCGGTGAGAGGGATGGAAGTCCAGCGTGGGAGCAGGGCGGTGAGGGCCTCGATCTGCGCTTCCGATTTCGGCAGGCGGCCTTCGGCGTGGCCGGAGAGGACGCGCAACGCGTGGTCGAGGGCGCGGTAGAAGGTGGCCGCTTCGCGCAGGAATTTCGCGTCGTGGTGGCTGAGCTTTTCGGTGTTCTCGAGCACTTCAATGCGTTCGAGCGTGTTCAGCACGGTGTAGAAAACGCCGGCGTCCTTGAGGCGCAGGTAGAGCAGCAGGAAGTCGATGTCGTAGTAGCCGCCGCGACCGGCCTTGAGCGGGCGTGCCGGGCCCTGTTCCTTTTCGACGCGCGCGCGCATCTCACGGAGCTCGGCGCGCGAGCCGCCGCCTTGGCCGTAGCGTGCCCAGTAGACCTCCTGGAGGCGATGCAGGAACGCCTCGCCGGCTTTGTGGTCGCCGGCGACGGCGCGGGATTTGAGATACGTGATGCTTTCCCAGGCTTCCGCCGTGCGGGCGAAGTAATCGGTGACGCCGGCTTCGGATTGCACCAACAGTCCGGCGCTGCCGTTGGGGCGCAGGCGCGTGTCGACGGTGAACAGTACGCCTTCGCGGGTGTAGGAGCCGATGAGTTGCACCACGCGCTCGGCGACACGGGTCCAGAAGGGCATGGCGTGGGCATCAGCGTCCGGGAGAACAAAGGTGAGGTCGGCGTCCGAGCCGAGGTCGAATTCGCGCATGCCCAGGCGGCCCAGGGCGATGATCCACATTTGTTCGCGGGGTTGGTAGCCGTCGACGGGGTGCGCGGCGTGGACCTCGGCGATGGCGATGCGGTAGGCGTGGGCGATGACGGCATCGGCGAGCTCAGAGGTGCAGTGCAAGGTCTCGAAGACGGGCCGCCCGCGGCAGATGCTGTCGGCTTCGATGCGCAGGATGCCGCGGCGATACCAGCGGCGGAGACCGGCAGGGTCGTGCGGCGGGGTCTCGTTGTAGATGAGCGGCTCCGGCGGGCAGGTGAGTTCCACCACCGATTGGGGATGACGGATCAGCTCTTCGGCGAAGTAGGGGCTGTGGGCGAACAGGTCGAGCGCGGCGGCGGTGAGCGCGGGATCGGCGTTGAGCTGGGCCAGGGTGGGCGGATCGGCGGAGAGGCGTTCCAGGAAGTACTCGAAGGAACTGGCGCCGCGGTCGAGGTGCGCATGGGCGAGCGCCGTGCCCAGAGCCGGCGCCTTTTGATCCAGCAGCGCGCGCACGCTGGTGAAGGACGTGGCCGGTGTGTGCTGCTCGGCCTTGTGCGGGCCGGGATCGGCGGCTGCTTCCGCGGCTGCTTCGGCGGCGCGCGACCCGGAGTGGACCACGCGCTCGTAGAGCGTCATGACGTTGGCGCAGTGGTTCGCGATCTCCTGGAGCAGCCATTCGGCTGAGCCTCCGCCGCCGGGCATGCGGCGGGCGATGATCTCCAGCATGGCGGGATCTTCGGGCAGGGAATGCGTCTGGCGGTCCTCGTCGAATTGCAGGCGGTGTTCCAGGTGCCGCAGGAACTGGTAGGCGGAGGCGAGGCGGCCGTAGTCGGTCTCGGTGAAGACGTCCTTGTCGTGCAGGCGGGCGAGGGCCAGCAGCGTGCCGCGGTGCTGCACCCAGGGGTCGGCCGCGCCGTGCAGGCGCTGCAGGCACTGGACCAGGAATTCGATATCGCGAATGCCGCCGCGGGTGAGCTTGACGTCGAGCGCAGGCTCCTTGGTTTTGCGCGCGGCGTGGCGGGCCAGGAGCTTTTCATTGAGGCGCTCGCGCGTGGCCGACATTTCTTCGATCGCCGAGAAGTCGGTGGAGGTGGAGTAGATGAGTGGCTCGGCGAATTCCAGCAGGGCGCGTCCGGTGGCGCGGTCGCCGGCAGCCACGCGCGCTTTGATGAGCATCTGGAGCTCCCAGTCACGGGCGCGTTCGGCGTAGTAACGCTTGGCGCCGTCCAGCGAGATAGAGACTTCGCCCAGGCTGCCGTCGGGGCGCAGGCGCAGGTCGACGCGGTAGCACATGCCTTCGGCGGTGTAGGCCGAAAGCAGATTGGTGAGCTGGTTGGCGGCGCGCTTGAAAAATTCCTTGTTGGTGATCACCGTGGGTCCGGCGGTGTTGCCGGTGCCGGAGTGGACGAACATGAGGTCGATGTCGGAGCTGTAGTTGAGTTCTTCGGCGCCCATCTTTCCCAAGGCGATGACGCTGAAGTGGGCTTCGCGGCCTTCGGTCTGCGGGACGCCGTAGCGGGCGATCAGCGAGCGGTAGATGCGCTGGTAGGCGAGGTCGACGATGACGTCGGCCAGGGTGGTGAGCTCGCCTGTGATTTCGGGGAGCGTGCCGTAACCGAAGACGTCGCGCACCATGATGCGCAGGATCTGGCGCCGGCGGAAACGTGCGAATTCGACCGGCGGGGGCACGTAGGGCGAGAGCACCGCGCTGAGGCGGTTGCGCAGGTCGTCGGCGGTGAAGACGCGTTCGAGGTCGGCGGCATCGAGCAGTTCCTCAGTCCAGCCGGGGTTGTCGAGCAACTCCAGAGAGAGAAAACGGCTATAAGTAAAGACGCCGACCACGTGGCGCAGGCCGTCGGGCGAGCGGGCCAGGCGTTCGAAGGCCGCGGGCTGGCGCTCGCGCAGGCGCGTGCAGTAATGCAGGCCCTGTTCGGGGTCGGGCGAAGTTGCGAGCAGCGTGCCGAGTTTCTGATGCTCGGCCTTGGGCAAATGGCGGATGAGTCCGGCGATCTCGCGCTCGGCGCGGGCCTGGTTGCGGAATGGCAGCTTGAGAAGCCGGTACATGTGGCGCGCTGCCGGATGCCGCGGCTAGACGGCCTGGTCCAGCAGATGAATCGAATCGCCGGGACGGATGACGCCGGTTTCGACGACCGACGCATAGAATCCGCTCAAGCCCCAGCGCGGCGAGGCGAAATTTCCCGCCTTCACTTCCCCATCGTAGATCGCTTTCTGGATGCCGGGGCCGTAGGGACTCAGTGTATCGCAAGGGGCGCGGATCTTGACGATTTCAAGGATAGCGCTGCCGATGCGGTAGCGCTGGCCGATGCGCACGGTGCGGCGGTCGAGGCCCCGGGTAGTGAGATTTTCGCCGAGGGCGCCGTGAAACAGAGGGAAGCCGGATTGTTTCAGCTCGTCGAGGCCTTCCGTGGTGATGAGGAGGACGGCCTTGCGCGGTCCTCCGTGCAGATTCGGGTGGGCGTGATCGTCGCCCTGGATGCCGAGGGGGGTGACGTGGCCTTCCGGGATCGGCCGCTTGGGAATGCCTCCGGGGGAGACGTTGACTTGCAGGATGGTGGCGGGCATTACATCGATTGTAGATGCCGAGCGGGGTTCATTTGATTCAGACGGGTTTTGCGGTACGCTGTGCCGCAGGAGCCTGCCGAAAGAGGATTGCCAATGCAGAGAATCGAGCGAATTCGCGAGTATCCGGTGACTGCGCCGACGCCGGACTATTTCGCACGCAAGGCGGCCGAGGGGTGGCGGCTGCGGGCCATCGAATGGGAGCGTGGCGTGGCGGCTGCCGGCGAGGACGAAGGCGAGGAGATTCCCTTCGGCATGCGCGTGACCAGCGATTGCCGGCGTCTGGAGCCTGATCCGGACGAGATCGAGGTGCTGCTGCTGGTGAAAGAGGTGATCGTGCAGGATGGCTCGCTGTCGCAGGCCGCGGAGGTGATCAACGGACGCGGGTTCCGGACACGGGACGGACGGCGATGGTCGGCGGTGGCGCTGTTCGAGCTGCTGCCACGGCTGATCGATCTGGGTCCGCGGCTGAACAAGAGCCCGGAGTGGGCGGAGCGGCGGCGGCGGGCGGCGCGGGCGGGGTAGGCCAAACTTGATGAAGACCTTCCAGCACGAGTGGATCCTGGAAGCGTTCGCCGGGCACGCCACGTTCTTCACCAAGCGCATGTTCGGCGGGCTGGCCGCGTACTTGTTCGAGCGGCAGATGCTGGTGCTGGTGGAGCCGACCAAATCCGGACGGTGGCACTGGCACGGCGTGTTGGTTTGCACCGGCCACGAGCATCACGCATCGCTCACGGCCGAGTTTCCGGCGCTGGCTCCGCATGCGGTGCTGGGGAAGTGGCTGTTCATCGAGTCGGCCCATGAGGAGTTCGAGCCCACGATGGAAGCGGTGGCGCGGCGGATCGCGGGCAATGATCCGCGCTTCGGCGTGCGGCCGGGCGGGGCGAAGCCCGGGCGGAACAAACCCAGACGGAAGAAGCGGACAGCCGTACGGTAGTGATGTATCCTGAAGCCGATGATGAGTCTTTCCCGATCCAACGCTGAGTTTCGCGTGCCGCGGCGTGGCGTCGCTCTCATCATGTTCGGCGCCCTCATGGCGTCGACTCCGGCGGCCGCGCAGTGGCTCCGTTATCCCGTTCCGGGGATCCCGCGGACTGCGGACGGCACCGTGGACGCCTCGGCCGAGACGCCGCGCCTGGCGAACGGCAAGCCCGACCTCTCCGGCATCTGGACCAGCGACGAACCCGATGCGCGCAACCCCGGGGTTCCGCCTACGCCCTACGACGCCACGCGGTCGCGCCGCATGATCAACTTAGGGATCGAGCTCAAGGGCGGGCTGCCGTATCAGCCATGGCTGGCGGCCCTGGTGAAGGAACGCACGGGCAACGGCGCGGTGGACGATCCGCACATCCGGTGCATGCCGGATAATTTCCTGCGTTCGTGGGCCATGCCGCATTTGATCAAGCTGGTCCATACGCCCAAGCTCCTGGTCGTGCTGAACGAGTGGAATTCGGATTTCCGGCAGATCCTGGCGGACGGGCGTCCGCTGCCCGAGGACCCGACCCCTTCCTGGGAAGGCTACTCGGTGGGGAAGTGGGACGGCGACACGTTCGTGGTGGACACCATCGGGTTCCGCGACGATCTGTGGATCGATTGGAACGGCAGCGTGATCACGCACGCAGCCAAGGTGCGTGAGGAATACACGCGCCCGGACTTCGGACACATGCTGATCAAGGTGACCGTGGACGATCCCAAGGCGTACACCGCGCCGTGGACCGTGACGATCAAGGAGCGGCTCATCGGAGACGCGGAGTTGATCGACGAGGTCTGTTTGGAGAACGAGCGGTCACTCATGCATATGAAGTGATCGCGAATTTCCTGGCTCCCGAAGCATACCGGCCTAAAGCCAGGGGAGCCATCCCGCCGAAATGAAGCTTGGATGCACCGGCAATTCCCACCACCGGCCTCGATATTCGATCTGTATGGCGATGCCTATGCGTTCCTGATCAAACTGAGGGGGTCGCGGGAACCCCGGGCGTTAATGTCGCGCGCCATCGACACGATTTTGGACCGCTCCAAGCCCCTCCGGATCAGTCAGGTCTCGGCGGCCTTCGTCGCGGCGGAGGTGGTGGCAGCGCTGCGAGGCGCACAGACCGAGGAGTTTCTTTACCTGACGCTGCGAGGCTCGATCGCCGAACAGGGAGAATCCATCGTGACGCTGTGGGACGCGGCTGCCAACGGCCTGGCCGCGGTGATCGAGAAGGGCCGGACATGGCGAGACTCGGCAGATCCAGCGACGCTGGAGCGGCTGGCCGGCGAACTGTTGGCTCGACTCGATCAGCCTGCGAACATGGCCCAGGTGGGGGCGATCGTGACAAGCGGGCGCCAGAAGCCTGTTGCGGGATCGGTGTTCCGCCTCCCTCTTGGTCAAGGCCGCAGTGCCTTCGGTCGCGTCTACAGGAAGAGCTACTTCTACGTATACGCCGTCATGGCCAGTAGCACCGAACCCCCGATTGGCTCCCGGGACTTCCTTTTCTACACCAGCCCCACCACGAGCCTCCGCGACCTGATCGGCACGGGCTTATGCCCCATCGTCGGGCGAGATCCCTTCAAGGCCGGAGAGCGGCGTGTCCCGGCCGTCTACAACGGACCGCGCATGCGAACGACCATATGGGAACTTCCCGGCTCCCCGGTCGCTTCACCATTCCAGTGCGTCGGCATGGAACGCCTTGGATGGGACAGTTTCGCAGGTGTGGTCGAAAGAATTCGCGCCGGCGAGACCTCCCTGCAACGATCGATTCGCGAGTTCGGCTCGCTGCTCAGCGCTGATGATTTGGAGCGTGGGCTGGAGGCCCTTCAAGGTCGTGTGGTCCGGCATTTCGACGACGCTGAAAACCGGAGATTCGGGTTGGAGCCCCCTATTCCCAGCCCGTAGGGGAATCGTAGGGCAGGCCGAAACCCATCGCTTCGATCTCATGCATCTTGCCGCCGTACACCTTAAATACGTGTGCGGCGGCGCCGATGCGCAGCATGTCGTCGCGCGAATCGCGTTGGTCGACGGGCACGATGGCGCTGAACGCCGGGCGCGGGGTCTGGAGGTTGGCGAGGCTCGATTCGCGCAGGTTGCGGGCCAGCAGGTGCTCGGCTTCGGTGATCCTGCCGTCGACCAGCTTGAGGCGCAGGCCGATCTGGACGGGCTTGCCGTCCTCTTCCATCATGCCGAGGAAGCCGACCTGCTCGGACACCGGGTCGGGCACGTAGATCTTGAACGCCGAGGGCGCGGCGGAGGCGGTCTTCCACAGTCCCTCGCCGGGCTGGATGCGCTTGGCTTGCTCGACGAACTGGACGTCGGGGGCCAAGGGGACTTGCGAGGGGTCGTGCCCAACCAGCGCAGCGAAGTAGGTGTCGACCATGGCGTTGAGGCAGGTCCGGTCACAGGCGGGCGCGGCGGCTTCTTTGGGGGCGGTCGTCCTGCTGCACGCGGGAGCCAGCGCCAGGAGTGCGACGGCCGGGAGGATGCGGTGATTCATCGCGACTCCTTCTGATCATTGCCGCCTGATGATTTCCGCATGCCAGCGTATCACGGTGACGCGCGCACTCGTGCGGGCCGCGCGGGGACTTATCCCGACGCTTGTGGACGGTTGGCCGACAAGCGCCGGCACACGAGTGCCGGCGCGGCAAGCCACGGGCTTGCGCCACAAAAACAAAAACGGCGGGAGCAGTCGCCTGCGCCCGCCGTCGTTATTTACTGATGCTGGAGATGCCTAGAACTCGTTCCAGAGGAACTGGTTGTAGACCTCGTGGTGGAACTGCACTTCAGTCCGCTTGACGCGCGTGCCCAGCAGGCGCGGGCAGCGGTCGGCCGAGGCGCGCTTGAGATCGGAGAAGCGTTCCTTGACGTCCTTGCCCAGCAGGGAGGTGGTCCACTCCGCCTTCTCGAAGTTTTCGAGCGCCGTGTAGATATTGTCCGGCAGGTAGCGCTTGGCCGAACGCAGGTTCGCCATCTTGGCGATGGAGCCGTCGATACCGGTCTTGAAGACCGCGTACATGACCATGTAGGGGTTGGCGTCCGGAGCCACGGTACGGACTTCGATGCGCGAGCTGCGCTCATTGCCGATGGGAATGCGGACCATGGAGCCGCGGTCGACCGCCGAGGCGATCAACTGGTTCGGCGCTTCGTAGTGCGGGTCCAGGCGGCGGAAGGAGTTGACGCTGGAATTGAGCAGCACGCAGATGTCGTTGCCGTGCGTGAGCAGGCGATCGACGAAATCCCAGGCAAACTTGCTGATCTTCTCCTCGCCCTTGGGATCCCAGAAGATGTTCTTGCCGTTCTTCATCACGCTGACGTTGGTGTGCATGCCGCTGCCGTTCACGCCCACCACGGGCTTGGGCAGGAAGCTGGCAGTCATGCCCATGCTGTGGGCCACCTGGCGGCAGATCAGCTTGTAGAGCTGGATCTGGTCGGCGGCCTGAACGGCTTCGCCGTAGCCGTAGTTGATCTCAAACTGCGAGGGCGCCACTTCGGGGTGGTCCTTTTCGTTCTGGAAGCCCATGGCGCGCTGCACTTCGGCCACGCGGTCGATGAAGGTGCGCAGCGGGTCGCCCGGCAGCGAGTGATAGTAGCCGCCCTTGTTGACGTACTCAAAGCTGCCGGTTTCGGCGAAGCCGCGCTCGGCCTCCTGGCCGGCGAACAGGAAGCCTTCGATTTCGTTGGCGGCGTTCATGGTGTAGCCGTGCTTCTTGTTCATCTGGGCCGAGTAGGCCTTCATGATGCCGCGCATGTCGGCCCGGTAAGGCGTGCCGTCCTTGTCGATGACGTCGCCGAAGACCATGACCTTGCCGGAGCCGAAGTAGTCGGCCGGCACCCAGTAAAACGAGGGCCAGTCAATGTACAGGCGCAGGTCGCTTTCGCGCTGGGCGGTGAAACCGCGGATCGACGAGCCGTCGAAGGTCAGGTTGTCCCAGGAGCCCAGCAGGAACTTCTTGTCGTAGTCGAGCATGTGCAGGCGGCCTTCGAGGTCGCTGAACAGAACGGTGATGGCCTTGATGCGCTTCTCATCGGTGAGGTACTTGAGGCGCTCCTCCCGAATCTTGTCCACAGACACGCGCTTCTTGCGCTGCTCTTTGGCTTTGAGGTTCAACTCTTCCATTTGCCCGTAGCTGAGGGACAAGAAATTTGTAAGTTCGTTACCCATGAATCTCCTTGCGGCCTGAAGTTTTCTTGAGCTTATGTTCAGGAGGTGGTGGCGCTAATGCGACCGTTCAGCGGCGAGCGCGTACACTCTTACCAAACTCGGCTATCTCTAGATTTTCGACGAAGCGGAGCAGTTTGGCAACGACCTCGCGCATAGATTCTTCTTATGAGCCCGATCCGGCTTGGGAAGCTCCGGCGGCATGGCTCAGGCCGGCTCGCGGAAGGCGATCTTCAGCAGCAGGGGCGTCACCATGGTGGTGGTGATCGCCATAAACACAACCACGCCATAGGTTTCCGCGCTGATCACGGCCATACTCAGGCCCATTTGCGCCACCACCATCCCGACCTCTCCCCGGGGCACCATCCCCAGGCCGACCTTCAGCGAATTGCGCCACCCCAGCGCCATGGCGCCCGCGCCGCAGCCGATCAGCTTGGTGGCGACCGCCAGCACCAGCACGATCACGGCCAGCACCAGGGTCTTGGGCGACTTGAACAGGCTCACGTTCAGTTGCAGGCCGATGCCGGCCAGGAAGAAGGGCACCAGCAGTTCGCTGACGCCTTTGGTGAGTGTGTGGACGCGGTGGTCGACGTTCTGCGAAAGCGCGAGGCCCGCCAGGAAGGCGCCGACGATCGCCGCCACGCCGCTGCGGGTGGCCAGCGCCGCCAGGGCGAACAGCAGCACCAGCGAGATGTGGAACTCGGATTCCTGCGCGCGGACCGTGGTGGCGAAGTGCGGCAGCACGCGGTTCACGGCCTGCGCGCCCCACTTGAGGACGATTCCGGTGAAGGCGATGGCCAGCGCGGCGGTGACGAAGATGTCGAGAGCGTTGATGCGGCCGCGGGCCACGCTGGAGGCAACGGCCAGCACGATCAGCCCCAGCACGTCGTCAATCACAGCGGCGGCCAGGATGATGCGCGCGGCCACCTCCTGCAGCAATCCTTTGGCGGCCAGCGCCGAGGCGGTGATGCCCACGCTGGTGGCCACCAGCGAAGCGCCCACGAAGATCGCTTCGGCCTGCCCCGATCCCCAGGCGAGCATCAATCCCCATCCGGCGACGAACGGCACGATGACGCCGATAATCGCCACCACGGTGGCGGTGCCGCCCACGCTCAGGAGTTCCTTGGGGTCGACTTCGAGACCCACACCGAACAGCAGGAACATGACGCCCAGGTCGGAGAGGGTGGTGAGGACTTCGTTGGGTTGGATCCAGCCCAGCAGGCTGGGCCCGACAATGGCTCCGGCGACGATTTCGCCCACGATGCCGGGCTGCCCCAAACGCTCGAAGATCTCGGCCATCAGCTTGGCCGAGCCAAACAGGATCAGGAGAACGAGCGGGAGAGGGAGGCCGGTTTCTTCCATAGTCGGGGTCGGGTTCGAAAACTGCGGGGACGGATGGGGAGAACCGGGTTACGATTCCCGGGCGTCGCGCGAGCGGCGCCACCAGGTAAACAACGCCGCGGCGGCGCATCCACCCAGCACCGGCAGGAGCGGGGCTCCTCCCGTAACCAGCATGAAGGCGATCAGCACGGCGGCTGAGACGAAATAGCTCCAACGGAATGGCATGGTATTGAATGGAGCCGAAGGGCGCCCCGGCGGCAAGTGCGCCTTTCCGCCGGGGCCCTCCTGACCCTCCGTTACGACTTCCCTAGAACTGCCCGAACGAGAAGATGAAGCCCATCGTCAGGGTGTCCTGGTGCTTGTACGGACCGGGCGTGTAGGTGCCGAAGCCGGGGTTCAGCGGCTGGCCCTGATTGCCGTGTTCGAAGAACGGGTGGTCCGACATATCGCGGCGGTACTCCGCGCGCATTTCCAAGCCACCTTGCCACGTGTGGCTGAGGGTGGCGGTGAAGCTTTGGAGGTTGATCTGCGAACCGTAGCCGGTGGGGAAGCCCTGATGGTCGCCGTAGAACTCATAGCGGAAGGCCACGAAGTTCGTCGGGTTCATGTTGAATTTGCCGGAAACGCCGATGGCGTCCCAGTTCGCGTCGGGGCCGCCGGCGGAGTAGGCTTGCGCTTCGCGGCCGTGATAGTAATCGATGTAGCCGGTGAACCAGTCGGTGGGCGTGAGGTTCAGCACCGTGTCATAGATCTGGCGCCAGCCGGGCTGTCCGGGGCCCTTTTCCGGGCCGATGTAGCTGTTGAAGAGCCACGAGAACTTGTCGGTCGTGTAGGCCGCGTTGAAGCCCATGGTCTTCCCGGTGTTGTTGTCTTCCACGTTGTTCCAGCCGTTGACCAACTGGAAGCCGACGCTGAAGTTGTCGCTCAGGGGCTTGGTCATGCGCATCCCATAGTGGTAGTACGGACCGTTGGTGTACATATAGCCGCGTCCGTAATGCCACGTGTAGACGTTTTCCGTGAGCTCGGCGCCTACCGATGTGTAGAACTTGCCGAAGTCCACTTGGAATCCGCCCCAGCCTTTCGGCCGGAGGCTGACGAAGGCCTGCGGGATGCGGCGCTGGATGACGCGGTCGCCGGGGTCGGTGGCATGGAAGATATCCCACGCGCGGCCGAAGCCGAGATCCACGCGGAATCCGATCACATCGTCATCGCTGGTGTCTTTGTGCAGCGAGAGCTCAGCCATATTCAGAGAGAACTGTTCGGCTTTCGATTCAAAGTTGCGCAGGGTGTTATAGCCGCTGGCGGGGTGATTGAAATTGAAACTGTAGTAGCCGTCAACCAGGCCAGTGACCTTGATGTCGCCGATGCTAAGGTCTGTGTTCTGGGCTGCGGCTGGCAGCGCCAGGCAGGCCACCAGGGCGGTATAGAGACACGTGGTCTTTAAACGCAAAGTACTCCTCCTCAGAAAAAGTTTGGGTTGTGCTGGAAAGCGGACTTGGCTTTAAGCTACAGCCTACCGGCAGAAAGATGAAACGTCCAATAGATTCTTTTGATCGATTCAATCCAAAGGTTTCGTTTGGCTCACGGAGCATCCGGGTGCATCATGAGATATCGCGAGCCGCCCCGCATCTTGACGGAGCGCTGGCTGGCGCCGTGCCGCGCCCCCGACTGCCGCGGTGATCGGGATCTACTTGCGACGGATCAGAAAACGAAGGATCCAACCAGGATCTAACCAAGACCTACAGAGGGAAAGGACTTGCAATGAAAAAAATCGAAGCCATCATCCAGCCCCACAAACTGGATGAAGTCAAGGATGCGCTGATCGCCATCGGCGTGGACGGCATGACCGTCTCGGAAGTCCGCGGACACGGCCGCCAGAAGGGCCACACGGAGGTGTACCGCGGCCAGGAGTACAAGGTCGATCTGCTGCCCAAGATCAAGCTTGAGCTGGTGGTCGCCGATGCGCGCTCCGACGAGGTGGTGCGTACGCTGAGCAGTGCCGCGCGCAGCGGGAAAGTGGGCGATGGCAAGGTGTTCGTGACCGATGTGGTGGACGCGATCCGCATCCGCAACGACGATCGCGGCGAAGCGGCGCTGTAAAGCCGAGTGCACGGGCGGGCGGAAGCCCGCCCTCGACCGCCAGCGGTCCTGAGCGCCAATTTGCCTTGTTGGGGGAAACGATTTAGTCGCGGTTGAGCTTGAGAAGGGCCCCGGCCAGACGGTTGACCGCCGCCTCTTCGTCGCTGCGGCTGGAAGAGTTCTTCGGCAGCAGAGCCAGTTCCAGATGCACCAGCTCGTGAACGATGGTGAACTCCATGTCCTCGAGCATCGCCTCATACGGCAGGTTGTAATCGGCCGGATCCATCACATGGATTTCGGCGGTCTTCTTTTTCTTGTCCCAGTGAATGCCGCCCAGGGTCCGGATCTTCAGATCCTTGCGCGGCGTCAGCGACACAGAAATCTTCCACTCTTCCAAGCCCAGATGCTCGCTCCACACGGCGAGCTTCTCGTCGATGAAGCGCGATGCCTGCTGCGCTTGGCCGCCGGTCAGTCGCACCTGCGTCAGCTCAGCCGCGCGGGCCGTGGGAAGCAACGCACACAGCGCCAGCAAACCGGCACCGGCGGCCTTCCCCAGCATCCCGCGACTGCGCACACCACTCACAATTCGAGTATAGGGGTGAATCCGGCGCCTGCTTATCGAAAGGTGTGATGCCACCCATAAAGAATTCTTTTCGATGTAAGTGATAGACGCAAAAGCAGTTGCTCGATTTGTGGCGCACCCCCGTCCGGAGGGTCCGGCAAACCCGTCCCGCACAGGCGTAGAATTGATGTGGAAGATGGTGAGGGCGGGAAAAGAGAGTGTATGAAGAATATCATTCTAGGAATTCTGCTCACTACCACACTGGCACTAGCGATGCCAGCCTCGAACAATCAGACCGAAAACTGGTTCCAGAAGAAGCTGGGCCGGCACTCACCGGCCGTTGAGCAACAGATCCAGAACCAACAGGCGAGCACGGCGTATCGGGAGGATCAGACCGCTACGACGCCCGCGCCGAACTGGATGGAGCGCAATCTGAAGATCAAGCAGGGTCACTACTCGCGTGCGGAACAGACCCGGTTGGATCAGGAATACGCCAACACCGCGTATCGCGCGGCGCCGGCACAGGAGACGACGAATCAGGACTACCTGAAGCAATACCTGCAACGCAAACTGGGACGTACTTTTCAGGACTCGAACTAGGCTCCAGGGGAGTCGTCAAGGGGGGGGCTCACCCGTAAGGGACTAACGCAACGGGCCGGCGATTTGGCAGGGGAGGCTTCACCCTCCTGCCGGGTCTCCGGCCCGTTGTGCGTTTGGGGGCCACTCCCTGACGGTCGTGGATCAGCTATTGGCGTTGCGCACGCGAGCCGTGGCCAGGGGCACAGCGTTAGTCCGCATTTCTCACCAGGTTTCGGACGCAGGACGTGGCGCGAGCCCATGGCTCGCCGCGCCGGGACTCGTCCCGGCGCTTGCCGTCCATCACAGTGTCGTGCCCGGGGTGTCGGCCCGACCGCTCGCCGCGGCATCCCGCCTGTGCTCTGCCCGAAACGCTCTGCGAGCCTGTGAGAAATCCGTGTTAGTAGCTGAGCCGCGACCACAGGGAGCGGTCTACGACAACGATGAGAGCCCTCTAGATGTCGTAATACAGCGCGAACTCGTAAGGATGCGGCCTCAGCCGGATCGCGTCCGCTTCGTTCTTGCGCTTATAAGAGATGTAGTTCTCCAGCAGTTCTTCAGTGAACACGTCGCCCTTGAGCAGGAACGTGTGATCGTCCTCCAGCGCGTCCAGCGCCTCTTCGAGCGACGAGGGCATCGACGGGACCGCCTTCATCTCCTCCGGCGACAGATCGTAGATGTCCTTGTCCAGCGGCTCACCCGGATCGATCTTGTTCATGATGCCGTCCAGGCCGGCCATCATCATGGAGGCGAACGCCAGATACGGATTCGCCGACGGATCGGGCGGGCGGAATTCCACGCGCTTGGCCTTGGGCGAGGCCGAATACATGGGGATGCGGCAGGCGGCTGAGCGGTTGCGGCGCGAATACGCCAGGTTCACCGGAGCCTCGTAGCCGGGCACCAGGCGCTTATAGCTGTTGGTGGTGGGCGCGATGATCGCCGACAGCGCGCGGGCGTGCTTTAGCAACCCTCCGATATACCACAGTGCAAGCTGGCTCAAGCCCGCGTAGAGATCGCCGGCAAACAGCGGCTTGGTCTCCTTCCACAGGCTTTGGTGCGTGTGCATGCCGCTGCCGTTGTCGCCGAACAGGGGCTTGGGCATGAAGGTGACCGTCTTGCCGTATTGATACGCGGTGTTGCGAATGATGTATTTATACAGCATCATGTTGTCGGCCGATTTCAGCAGCGTATCGAAGCGCTGGTCGATTTCCGCCTGCCCGCCGGTAGCCACTTCGTGATGGTGGCATTCCACCTGGATGCCGCAGCGGATCATGGTCTCCACCATTTCCGCGCGCAGGTCCTGGTGGTGGTCAGTGGGCGGCACCGGGAAGTAGCCTTCCTTATAACGGGGCCGGTAGCCCAGGTTGTTCTCGGGGCGCGCCGAATTCCAGCGGCCCTCTTCGGCGTCGACAAAATAGAAACCGTGGTTGGGAGCCTGATCGAAGCGGATGTTATCGAAGATGAAAAATTCGGCCTCGGCGCCGAAAAAAGCAGTGTCGGCCAGGCCGGAATTATTGAGATACAGCTCGGCTTTGCGGGCGATCCAGCGCGGATCGCGATCATAGCTCTGGCGCGTGATCGGGTCGACCACGTTGCAGATCATCACCAGGGTCTTCACCTCGAAGAACGGATCGACAATGGCCGTGGCCGGGTCGGGCACCAGCAGCATGTCGCTTTCGTTGATGGCGGCCCAGCCCCGGATGCTGGACCCGTCAAAGCCGAAGCCTTCCTCAAACGAGGACTCATCCAGTTCGCTGATGGGGTAGGAAACGTGCTGCTGCACGCCCGGCAGATCAGTGAACCGCAGGTCGAGTTGCCGGATATTGTTCTCGACGACGAATTGGAGGACCTCTTTGGGAGTCATAGCAAACATCATACCCACTACACTGGTCTGGTGGAGCAGTACACACTCGACTGGGAGCCGCCGCAGCGATTCTTCACGGTGAGCGAGCTTGCCGGCGCCCTGCGCGGGCTGCTGGCCGAAGAATTCACCGACGTTCGCGTGGCCGGCGAGATCTCCGGAGTCAAGCTGGCGGCCAGCGGTCATTATTACTTCACGCTGAAGGACGCAGGCCGCGCAGTTGCGCTGCGTCTGCTACCGCATGACCGCCCGGTACCTGAAAGTTCAAGCCCCAGGACGGCGTCGCGGTGCTGGCGCGCGGGCGCGTGGACCTCTACGACGCGCGCGGTGAGCTGCAATTGATCGTCGAGACGCTGGAGCCGCAGGGCCACGGTGCGCTGCAGTTCGCCTTCGAGCAACTGAAGAAGAAGCTGGCCGAGGAGGGCTTGTTCGACGCAGCACGCAAGCGCCCGCTGCCGCCGCTGCCCGAGCGGATCGGCATTGTGACCTCGCCCACCGGGGCGGTGATCCAGGACATGCTGCAAATCCTGGAACGGCGCTGCCCGGGCCGCCACATCCGCCTGTTTCCGGCCCAGGTGCAGGGCGAGGGCGCGGCCGAGCAGATCGCCGAGGGCGTCGGGCTACTTCGCCACCTCGGATTGGGCGGAGGTGATCATCGTGGCGCGCGGCGGCGGGTCGCTCGAAGACCTGTGGGCCTTCAACGAAGAGATCGTGGCGCGGACCATCGCCGCGTCGCCCGTGCCGGTGGTTTCGGCCGTGGGCCATGAGACCGACTTCACCATCGCGGACTTCGTCGCCGACCTGCGCGCGCCCACGCCTTCGGCCGCCGCCGAACTGGTGATCGCCACGCGCCAGAGCCTGGTGGATTCGCTTGGCGCCAGCGAGTCGAAGCTGCGGCAGTCCGTGCGGCTGGTGCTGGCCTTGGCGGCCCGGCGGCTGCATCGGGTGGAGATCGACGAGGCGCGGCTGCGGCACACACTGGGCCGGTGGATGCAGCGGGTCGACGAGCTGGAGTATCGCCTTAAAGACGCGATGCGCGCGGTGCTGGCGCGGCGCAAGCAGTCACGGGACGATGCGGCGTCGCGGCTGGCGCGCTGCGACGTGCGCCTGCAATTCGCCGAGGCGCGCCGTCGACTGGAGCGCGATGAGGCAGCTCTGGTGCAGGCGTCGCGGCTGCGGTTGAGCGCGGCGCGGCAGGCGCTGGGGCCGCTGGAGGCGCATCTCGAGCAACTCAGCCCGCTGAAGATTCTGGACCGCGGCTATGCGATTGTCGATCGCGACGGGCGGATCGTGAAGGCTCCCGCGGACGCGCCCGCGCCGGCCGAAGTGCGCGTGCGCGTGGCCCGCGGCGAGTTCAAAGCGCGGGTGCTGGAGTGACGGCCGCTTCCATCAGGTGGTAGATCACCGGACTCGCCGCGCCGGGTTCGGGGAGCGGAACGTTGCCAACCCTGGTTCCGTCCGGGCGCGTGAGGTAACGCTTCACCGCTTCGGCTCCGCTGGTGGGCAGAATCTCGACGACATCGAGGCCGAACTCGCCCAGAAAGTCGCGCTCGGCGTTGTCGGGCAGACCGAAAATCCACGGTTCGTCTCTGGTCAGGTTCAGGAAGCGCTGCACGAACGGCCGCGCGGCTTCGGGCACCTTGTCCATGTCGATGCGAGCGATCATGTCGACATAACCCTGGCTGATATAGTCGAACACGATGGTGCTGCCGGGCGCGTGCGCGGCGACAAACCGAAGCGTCGAACGGACGGCATCCACGGGCAGGTACATGGTTACGCCTTCCCAGATGAAGAACGTCTTGCTGGCGGGATCATGCCCGTGACGCGCCAGAACCTCGAGCAGGCTTTCGTGTTGGAAATCGATGGGCACGTAGGTGAGGTTGGGCGGAGGTTCGCCCACGACAGCAGCGATGCGCTGCTTCTTCACTTCCTGGGTCTGAGGCCGATCGACTTCGAACACGTGCGCGCCAGCCAGCAGGTCCGCGAGACGGTAGGCGCGTGTGTCGAAGCCCGCGCCCATGATCACCACGTGAGCAGCACCGCCCTCGACGGCACGCCGCAGCGCATCGTCCACGAAGCGCGTACGCACTGTCATTGTGGCGACGGTGCCGAGCACTTCCCGGTCGGCGAGCGCCTCCTCGTAGGTCTTAGCGAGGGCGTGGACGACGGGGTGATCGACGTCCCACGCGGCCGGATCACCTAGCAGGCGCTCAGCGAGAAAATCGGGATTGCGCACGGTCGGGTCAGGCTCGCGCGCGCCGATCGCACGCGCCGCGGCGACGTAGATGGACGTCTTGGAAGGTTTCACACTCTCTCTATGCCGCCGCTCGAATCAGCGGTAGAGCAGAGCGCACCTTTGCGATCTCGGCTTCCATCTCGCTCTCGGCCACGGGTGTCTCCAGGATCAAAGGGATGTGCTCGGGAATAAGATGAGCGACTTCCTGAAATCCCATCTCGGACACGTAGGACAGACGGTCGTGCTTGCTCTGCGTATTGACTTCGCTCACGTGAACCTGCCGGAGCCTGGATGCGAAACGTTTCAGGATCAACGTCGCCTCCGTCATGGTCGGATCCACTTGGCGGGCGTGGCCGATGTCAAAGCAGAAGCTGGCGTCTGGAAACCGCTCGAAGACCCGTTCCAACTCCTGGAGCGTACGACCCTCAGGTTTACGCTTGTCCATGTTCTCGACGCAAGCCGCGCTCCCCAGTTCACGCCAGAGCTCATCACGCCGAACCGCATCAGGATGGAGCACGATCGGCCAGCCACGTCCGGCCTGCGCGCGCAAGCGTTCCCAGAGAGGGGCCTCTCGTTCGGCGGTGAACGCACTTGGGGCGTGGATCGAGATATACCGGAAGCGGCCCAGGTCAAGAGAATCCAGAGCATCGAGCAACGGTTCTAATTCGTCTTGGCGAAGGGCGGAGAGCTCGATCGCTTCAACTGGCTTGCCACGCATCATCTCGATCGCGCGGCGAAAATCCGCGTAGGCTAGCGCCCCGGTGGAGAATCCGATTGGCCGCATCAAAATACTCCGTATCGTTTGGTCAACTTGTCCATCCCACTCTCCGAATCGAAGAATAACTCCTCAAGGCCGTCACGGAAGTCGTGGCTGAGAGCTCGCGCTTCTTGGTAGACGTCGTCGCCGTCTGCATCGTCTTCTTTAAGGTCGTCTAGACGGTTCCGCTTTTCAGAATCAGCAAGAATGCCGATGAAGCCATCATACGCTTCGAACAGCTTCCAAGCTGTTTCTTTTAGGTGCTCGCATCTAAGGAGCGTCTCGGCGAGGGTTTCAAGAGGCGTAGCTAAGAACTTGGACTGCAACCAGACAATAAGAGCCTTCTTCCACTGCGAATCACGCCAGAACTTGTCATTCACTCCAAGGGCGCACTCGTAACAAACGAGCAACCCGGAAACGTAAATCAGCTTTCGCGACATCCTGAGCTTGATCGTCCGGATCGCCCAACCTTGACTGAAGCGTTGTCTGCGCTTGTACGCAAAGTCAACCGCCATCGTTCGCCAGAAACGGGCGATGTCATTTAAGAGGAATCGCGGGAGTCGCGGCCCCGAGCCATGCCACAGTCCACGGTCCTCCAGAAGATACCGATTGAGGATCTTTCGCACGACACCGTCAGAGGCTTCCTCGCGCCCGACGGCGAGCGATTCCAGGAGTAGCAGTATTCGTCGCGTCGTATTCTTATTGGTGTCTTCCTGTCCGCCAATGGCGTGGATCAGGTCGTGACTGAAGACCATCGCTCCGAAGGTGCCTTCCGGGCCCGGCGGTTTCGGCGCCAGGTCTCTGAGTCTCGTTTCGATCTGGTGGCAGAGCTCATAGTGTTCGGGATCGGCGGTGCCGTCGATGAGCAGAGACCAGTCGATGTCGCTGCTGTCTGTGTATTCGTCGCGGGCGAGCGAACCCGAAATAACGATACTCGTGTCCGCAGAGTCCAGGCCGGAAACGGCGGCCCCAATCGCCGCGCTTTTCGCCGTCGAGCGTTCCCTCGCGGCTCTGAGATGCTTCCAATCCGCACCGAGCTTCTTTTCGAGTTTCTCGACATACTGAGATCGCGAAGCCAATGCGATCCCTACTCCAACCTGTAGTTCGGAGCTTCCTTAGTAATGATGACGTCGTGCACGTGGCTCTCGCGCAGGCCCGCCGAGGTCACCCGCACGAAGCTGGCCTTCTCGCGCAACTCCTGGATGGTCGCGCAGCCGCAGTAGCCCATGCCGGCGCGCAGGCCGCCGACCAGCTGGTAGACCAGCTCGCTCAGCAGTCCTTTATAAGGAACGCGGCCTTCGATGCCTTCCGGCACCATCTTGCCCGACGCCGTGGTCATTTCCTGCATGTAGCGGTCAGCCGAGCCCTGCGACATCGCGCCCAGTGATCCCATGCCGCGGTAGCTCTTGAAGGTGCGGCCCTGGTACAGAATCGTCTCGCCGGGACTCTCTTCGGTGCCGGCCAGCAGGCTCCCGATCATGACGCAGTCGGCGCCGGCCGCGATCGCCTTGCTGACGTCGCCCGAAAACTTCACGCCGCCGTCGGCGATCAGCGGCACACCCGACCCGCGCGTCGCCTTGGCGCATTCGGCGATCGCCGTGATCTGCGGCACGCCCGCCCCGCTCACCACGCGCGTGGTGCAAATGGACCCCGGTCCGATGCCGACCTTGATCCCGTCCACGCCCAGCGCGATCAGGTCACGCGCGCCCTCGTAGGTGGCCACGTTGCCGGCGATCAACTGCACGTCCGGCAGCGCGTTCTTCACCGCCTCGATGGCCTGCATCACGCGCGACTGGTGGCCGTGGGCCGAATCTACGGCGAGCACGTCCACCTTGCGCCGCACCAGCTCCTGCGCGCGTTCCAGGAAATCGCCCGAGGAACCGATGGCCGCGCCCACGCGCAAGCGGCCCTGCGCGTCCTTGGCCGCGTTCGGGTATTTCAACTTCTTCTGAATGTCCTTGACCGTGATCAGGCCCTTCAGGTAGTAGTGCTCGTCCACCACCAGCAGCTTTTCCACGCGATGCTGGTGCAGGATCGCCTCGGCTTCCTCGAGCGTGGTGCCCACGCCCACCGTGATGAGGTTCTCCTTGGTCATCACGCTGGAGATGGGTTGGTCAAAGCGCGTCTCGAAGCGCAGGTCGCGATTGGTGAGGATGCCCACCAGCTTGCCGTCCTTGGTGACGGGGACGCCGGAGATGCGGAAGCGCTTCATCACTTCGAGCGCGGCGGCGATGGGTTGTTCCGGATCGACGGTGACGGGGTCGACGATCATGCCGGACTCCGAGCGCTTCACCTTGTCGACTTCCTCGGCCTGCCGGTCAATGTCCATGTTGCGGTGGATCAGACCGATGCCGCCCTGCTGCGCGAGCGCGATGGCCAGGTGCGATTCGGTCACCGTGTCCATGGCGGAGCTGACGATGGGGATGTTGAGGCCGATCTTCCGCGTCACCCAGGTGCGCGTGTCGGTCTGCGCCGGGACGACGTCGCTGCGGGACGGGAGCAGCAGCACGTCGTCAAATGTGAGTCCTTCAGGGATCGTTTCGGGGATCATGCAGGTTATATCCGATGATACAGCACGCCCCTGTGGCGCACCCACTCCGGCGGGGAATTCGGACCGGCCGAGGACCGCTCCCTACGGTCGCGGCACTGCTAGCGGCTCCCTGCTCGCATTGCCGCGCGTGGGCACAGCGCCGCTGGCTGTGCCGCGACCACAGGGAGCGGTCCACGTGCGTGCACTACAGCCAGTCCAACTGCGCGTACTTCTCGCCGGCGACGTACAGGAACAGGTCTTCGAGCGTAGCGAACTCCTGCCCGTCGAAGGCGATGGGACGGTCCTCGGCCAGCGGGCGCAGGTCGCCGTCCCAGACCACCTGTCCCTTGGTTTTGACGATCGCCGCGCGGTCGCAGATGCGCTCGGCGGTTTCGAGCACGTGCGTCGTCAGGAACACAGTGCGCCCGGCGGCGGTGAAGCGCCGCAGCCACTGCTTCATCAGCGCAACGCCCGAAGGATCGATCGATTCGAAGGGCTCGTCCAGGAACAGGATCTCCGGCGTATGGATCACCGCGGCGGCGAAGGCCACGCGCTTGCGCATGCCGGCGCTGAACTCGTTCAGCGGTTTCTTGCCTTGGCCGGTCAACTCCATCGCTTCCAGCAGCTCGGTAGTGCGCCGCCGCGCGGTGGCCTCGTCCAGGCCGTAGATCTGCGCCTGGAACGCGAGGAACTCGTGGGCATAGAGGCACTCGAACAGCCCCAGGTCCTCGGGCATCACGCCAATGCGGCGCTTGAGGCTGACCGAACCGGCGGTGAAGGGCTCGCCCAGCAGACGGATCGATCCCGCAGTAGGATCCAGCAGCCCCGTGAGACAAGCGATCGTTGTGCTCTTGCCGGCGCCGTTGGGTCCCAGGAATCCGAAGAAGGTGCCGGCCGGGACCGTGAGCGAGAGGTTCTCGACGGCGATCACCGTGCCGTAGGTTTTGGTCAGGTTCGCAATCTCGATCGCGTTTGCCATGTCAACTTCGCCCTTCAATCACCGCCAGCAGCCGTTCGCGCCGCGCGAAGAAGACGTGCGCACCGGCGTGCAGCGTCCAGTGGAGGAACACGGCGGCTACCGGCACGGCCAGCAGCGGGACCCACCACCACGCGAGCAGTGTGGGCGAGACCACGAACGGCCGCATGACCTGGAGGGCACTCAGGACAATCAGCACCGATCCTATAGCCAGGACGTTGCCCAGGACCGAAAGCTGATTTCCGATGTTCTGGAAGTAGTCCGCGCGGCGAGGCCCCAGCAAGGACGCCCACACAGCGAGCGCGCGGAACAGGAACATACCGGTGCAGGCGTTGGCCAGCAGGATCACCAGCATTTTCCACTCGCCCCGGTAGGGCGAAAACGCCAGCCACACGACGGCCCCCAGCGGAACCTGCACAGCGCCCACCACTATGGATGCCGCCGTCACTCCGCGCAGTACGGAGAGCGGCGGCACCGGCGCCAGCAGAAATCGCCGGAAGCCCGAGCGCTCGAAGCCGAAGACGTTGTTGTCGATGTTCAGGGTGGCGAGGTTGGTGAGCAGGAAGCTGACACAGAACGCAAACACGAACATCGCCTGGGGATCGGCCGGCGGACGGGGGCCTTGCGACGAGTAGAACAGCATGAACGTCAGCACAGGCACGGTGAGCGGAATCGAGAAGCGAACCTTGTTGGTCCGCAGGTAATAGCGCAAGGACTTCGCCACCAGGGCGCCATCCACGCCGCCGAACAGCGCCGCAATGCGGTCGAGCGGTCCGCCCCAGGCCGCTTCGGCTCCGGCGACGGTGCGCGAGGGTGCGGGCAGCCGGTCCAGTTGCCACAGCAAGGCGGCCAATCCGGCGCCCCAGGCTACCAGCAGCGGAACCTGCGTGAGCAGATCGCGCCCGGCGAGGATCGCCGCGGCGGCCAGGGGGGGAGTGAGGGAGAGTACGCGCTGGAGCGTCTCGCGAGCCGCCGGGTTGCGAATCAGCGTCGGCAGCGCGATGGATCCACCGACGGCCGTGATCCAGATCAACAGTAACACCACACCCCCCCCGCTGCGGAAGGCAAGCAGCCGCCCGATCAGCGTTTGCAGCACGCGCGCCAGCAGGTAGTTGGTCATTACCAGCAGCAGCGCCGCGGGCACGGCGATCCACAGAGGGGTGACGCCCAGCGCCGAAAACCCCACCGCGAGGCCCAGGTAGAGCGCGGCGGCCATCAGCCACAGCGGCTCCAGCACGCCCAGCAACTGGCGCGCGGTAAGTTGCTCCAGCTTCGTCAACGGATAGCGCCGCAGGACGCTTTCCCGGAAGACCTTGCTCAGTCCGAAGCCCAGCAGCACCGACACCATGAGCATGTTCAGGAAGAAGCTGCCCAGCACGACGCGCGCCACGGTCTCCGCTTGTCCCGTCTGGATCGCGGCGAAGGCGGCGCCGATGCCTCCGGCGGCCAGCAGGATGCCGATGAGCACCAGCAGCAGATATCCCGCGATGAAGACGACAATCTTGCCCTGCCGCAGCCGCACCTGCGCCCACAGCAGCTTGTAGCGCATGCGCAGCAGCGGTAGAAGAACGCTAGGTCGCACTCGTGGTCAGTATCCTATATGTGCAGGTGGCGCGAGCCCTTGGCTCGCCGCGCCGGCACTCGTGCCGGCGCTTGTGGACGGTTGGAAGACAAGCGCCGGGATGAGTACCGGCGCGGCGAGCACGAGTGCTCGCGCCACGCTCACTCCCGCACCAGTCCGATCTCGCCCATCCGCGCCGCATTTTGTCCCGTCAGGTCCACGGCCATCTTCACGTTCGGTCCGTATTCGCTGCTGCCGTGCTCGGTGGCGTGGCGCACCTCGAACGACAGCCGCCGGCCATCGACCTGCGGATCGATCAGCGGCTCGATCGCGCCGCCCTCGATGTGCCACGGCGCGCTTACCGTGTCGCGCTTTTGCAAGTAAAAGACGATGGCTCCGGTGAGCTTGCCGCCCACCTCCTGCACGGTGAGCGTCACTGCCGGTAATCCGTTCTGCTTGCCCTGCCACGTTCCGGCGAACGGGGATCGGGCCAGGCCGGCGAGCTGCGTGGCGATCGCCAGCACGGCGACAATAGACAACACGACTCCCAGCGTTTTCATGCATACCTCCTTGTTTGTGGCGATCCCTACTGCTTCTGTCCCAGCGTGGTGGTGGCCAGCATGCCCCCGAGCCCCATCGTCTCCACCGCCGACGACGGCACGATGACCATCGAACCCTTCTCCTTGATGGCTTCATACAGCATGTTCATGGCGCGCAGATGCAGCGCCACGGGGCTGGTGTTGTAGACCTCCGCCGCCTTGGCGAACTTGTCGGCGATCTGCGTTTCGGCGTCGCCCAAAATGATGCGGGCCTGCCGTTCGCGCTCGGCCTGCGCCTGGCGCGACATGGCGTCTTCGAGCGCCGGCGGAATCTTCACGTCCTGGATCTCCACCGACTGCACGGTGATGCCCCAGGGGTTGGTCTTCTCGTCCATCACGCGTTGCAATTCCTGGCCGATGGTCTCGCGCTCGGACAGCAGTTGGGCGAGCTCGTGGCGTCCGATCGACTCGCGCAGCGCGGTCTGCGCGCCGTAGGTCACCGCATCCATGAAGTTCTCCACCTCAAGGATCGACTTCTCGGCGTTCCAGATCACCCAGAACACGATGGCGTCGACGTTCACCGGCACGGTATCGCGGGTCAGGGCCGACTCAGCGGCGATGTCGGTGACGCGGATGCGCTGGTCCACGAACGGGCTCAGCGAGTCAATCACCGGCACGATCCAGAACATGCCGGGTCCGCGCAGCCCGCGGTACTTGCCCAGGCGCAGGATCGCGACCTTCTCCCACTGCCGGACCACCTTCACCGCAAACAGGCAATAGAAGCCGATCAGGATGCCGGCGATGGCAAACTGCGGACGCCGCAGCAGGCCGCTCAGAAGCACGCCGCTGAAGACGAAGGCGACGAACAGGAATACGGCGGGTCCGCTGATATGGAAGTTAGGAGGCTTGTTGCCGCCTCCGCGGCGGGGGGAAATGGGGCTCATTGTTTGGTCCTCTTTTCTGGCTCGGGCAAACGCTCTTCGAGAGCGGTGATCAATTCCTGAAGGCTGAAGCCGGCGGCGCCAACGCGCCCGGCGACCTCACTGGCAAGCTGGTCCAGCTTGCGGGCGCGCTCCACCTCGTCCTGCTCCACCGTGCGGTCGGCGATGAAGGTGCCGGTCCCCTGCTGGGTTTCGAGCACGCCGCGGATTTCCAGCTCACGGTAGGCGCGCAGCACGGTGTTGGGGTTGATGGCCAGGTCCACTGCCACCTGGCGGACGGTGGGGAGCTGATCGCCGCGCACCAGCGTGCCGGAGGCGATGCCGGCCTGCACTTGGTCGATGATCTGGCGGTACACCGGAACCCCGCTGTGCGGGTCGAGCCGGAAGGAACGGGCCGTCTTGGTCATCGATAGAGCTAGTGTATTACTCTACTAGGACACTGTCAAGAGGAACTTTTAGGGGCCGCCCATTTTGGGACCTGCTGGGGGCGTTTGCTACACTGAAGGCTTCCCTATGCAGATTTCCTCAACACAACTCCGCCCGGGCATGGTGGTCAAGTTCAATAACGAGCTCCATACGGTGTTCAAGATGGAGCACCGTACGCCCGGCAACCTGCGCGGTTTTGTGCAGGCCAAGATGCGGAACTTCCGGACCGGTTCCATGATCGAGCACCGCTTCTCGTCGGAAGACAAGGTGGAGAAGGCGCAGCTCGACGAGCAGGCGATGGAATATCTGTACGACGACGGCGAGTTCTACTACTTCATGAACACCGAGACGTTCGAGCAGATGCACCTGACCAAGGATCTGCTGGGGGACGCCACCGGCTTCCTGATTCCGAACCTGAAGGTAAAGGTGCAGTTCTACGAAGGTGCGCCGCTGAGCGTCGACCTGCCTCCGGCCGTGGACCTGACGGTGGTCGAGACCGAGCCCGGCATCAAGGGCGCCACGGTATCGAACGTCACCAAGCCGGCCAAGCTCGAGACCGGGCTGGTGGTGCAGGTGCCGCCGTTTATCGTCGAGGGCGAGAAGATCCGGGTGTCGACTTCAGAAGTCGCCTACCTGGAACGCGCCTAGCCCTCACCTAGCCCAATCCTTTTCAGATTGAGTCTAAGACGAGGGTGAAGCCCGCCAACTGGCCCCTGCGTTCACGAAACGAACGGCAATAACATACTTCGCTTACCTGTGGCCAAGCCAGCGTGTAATGAGCGGCGATACTCGAATGCGGAGAAACGCTGATTCAAGTAGACGTTTGAGTGTCCACGGTCGCTTCATGACCAGAACTGCGTACCCGTATATCCCGCCCTCAAGCAGGTCCAGGGCGTGATGACGAAGGTCTATGTTCCGCCCGATCTTACTTACCCATTTACCATCAAGAGACTGCCTTGCGGCATGAGTCGGCGTGCCATAACGATCGCAGTAAATGGCTATCTTCTGGAATCGTCTCTCTTGATGCGTGCCAGAGCAAGGTTCGTAGCCCTGCTCACGAAACGCGGCAACAAAGTTCTCTAGCGTCTCGTCATCGGAATCGAGAGGCCAGTATCCCTCCGGTGCACTACCGGGCCACCATGGACGGTGGCACTCGCTCATAGCCCACGCGATGCAGTTATAACGATCTGTCGGGCAACTGGTTTTTTGAAAGTTGTCCCCTAGGCGGGGAAATTCTTTGGGGAAGCGCCGTGCATACCATTGAGCCATCTTGGCGCTCACAGGTAGTCATGACGCCTAGCCCATTTGAGCCAATCCTCGCGAACCTTTTCCGGTTTACCCAGATGGTTCGCCGCGACAGGGTTTTCCCCTGTAATGCTGCTTAGGGCTGTTGCCCAATATCCACCGCTATCCGCAAGGTCTCTAAATATGAATCGGAGAACCGTACGATCCCGTTTGGCCAGATCGATTATCTGCTGATAGGACTCGTGCGAGAGGATGCGAGTTAGCGATGAAAGATTCTCAGTTTCTTCTCTCCATGTTGAAACGAGCCGATTAAACCGTGCCTCGATCGGCTCTGTACGCACTCGCACGCCGGACACGCCGCGCACAATATCTGTCCGATCAAACTTCTTGCGTTCTGGTTCTGGGGTGTGCCATGTGTCAGAATCATGCCAGTCCCAGGGTTCAAAAGAGGGGCTGCAATAAGGAGTTGCCATTCAAATCACCTAGGTACGATCAAACTCTTTGAGGCCTGTATCGGCAATCAAGGTTCTGAGAGAGGATTCTTTGTCCTCGGCTCTTTCTAGTGCCTTTTTCAACGCGGCAACGTCACTCCCGTCAAGTGCTATATAGAACTCCTTGTGCTCGCCGTATTCGTGGTATCCGAGCTTCAAGGTGTGCCCCACAATCATACTCGTCGGCTTCTGATGAACATCGGAGAATACTGGACGCAGGTCAGTGATCATCTTGACATCGCAGAACCAACGCTCATGGTCGTAGCGCAGCCCATAAGCCTTAGTCGCAAGGCGGATCGATTCAACTTGCAGCAGCCTCGCGAGGATGTCCTGGAAGCCCTCCCTCGCCTCTATGGGGACAGCAAACTTGTCCTTCCCGGTAGCGCGCATGACATCGAAAAGCTGAGCGGCTAACTCTCCAGGGGAAGTCTCGCCGTCAGCTAAGTAGGTGCAGAGGGAGTAAAGAGTTCGTACGGTATTGTAAACGTCGGTGCGAGACCAATCTTTCAGTTGCGAGTACACGGAGTCCACAAACGCGCTGAACTCAGATACTGGGCGTGCCGTGTCTATAGCTTTCCTGAGTTGCTCCAACTTCTGAGGATCTCCCCTCAAGGAGACGATGAAAGCTAGACCGGGCTCGTATCGCTCGGGTATGCGGGTTAGAGGCATTGGGCTTCTACAGAGTGTACACCGTCACGCTCTCGGCTTGCGTGCGGGGGCTGTTGGCCTTGCTCGCTTCCTTCCCGGTGCATTCGGGTTGTTGTTTCGCGGAGAGTACTCCTTCGATCCCTTCACTAGATCGTCAATCTCGGCTTTCGGAACCGCCAATATTCTCCGCATCACTTTCTTGAAGTGCCGAAACTGCGACGTGGACTCCAGCTGTTCCGCGAGCATACCACCATTCTACCGCTTGCCTCCCTTGCCTCGGTTCTGCCTCCGCATTCAAGATGGTTGCATCGCCAAACCTTCAGGGTCAGTCTTCCCGGTCAGTTCCTTGTAGGTAATCCGCCGTCCCACAATCTGCTTGATGACCATCACGAAGCGCTCGGAGTCCGTCACCCGACCCATCGGCTATCCTGTAAGGCAGCGCGTCCGCCCAGACCGGAACCGAGTTCGAATACACCGGCGTCCTCAAGTCCACTCCGGACGGCGACCGCGACCTGCTCGACAATTCGCTGATCCTCTTGTTGGAAGCTGCATGTCAAACAGCAACCTGCACAACCACAACCCGTTGCCCGTGCTCGCCGCGGGCGGTGCGGCGGGCAAGTTCCAAGGCGGGCGCCACCTGAAGTTCGCGGCCGCAACGCCCATGGCGAACCTGCTTGTAAACATCCTGCCTAGCGTCGACATTCCGCGGGAATCAGAGGGAGACAGCACGGGCCCGCTGGCCGGCGTGTAAGGCAACCCGATGCGTACCTACGTGTGCTTGGCCGCTCTGGTGGCCGCGGTCGCATTGGCCGCCGGCCGGTCGCCTCTGGCCGACGCCGCGGCGAATGAGGATTGGGCCCAGGTCCGCTCCCTCCTTGCCCAACATGCGAGTGTCAACACGCCCCAGATCGACGGAGCCACCGCGCTCCTTTGGGCCGCGCACTTTGACCAGTTCGAAATCCTCCAAGTCCTGCTCGCCGCCGGAGCCGACGCCACCGCAGCCAACCGCTACGGCATCACGCCGCTGTCGGAAGCCTGCGTCAACGGCGACGCCCCGATGATCGAGGCCCTGCTCCAGGCCGGAGCCGATCCCAACCGGTCCACCATGGAAGGCGAAACCCCGCTGATGACCGCCGCGCGCACCGGCAACCCGCGCGCCCTCGGAGCGCTCCTCGCCCACAGCGCCGCGGTCAACGCCGCCGAGAAGTGGCGCGGCCAGACCCCGCTCATGTGGGCCGCCGCCGAAGGCCACCCGGAAGCGGTCCAGGTCCTGCTGGCCCACGGGGCCGACATCGACGCGAACTCCGGCGTCTTCGACTTCACCGGACTGCGCCCCCAAGCGGGCAGCGTCGGCATGAGCTTGTCCCGCGGCGGATTCACCCCGCTGTTGTTCGCCGCGCGCCAGGGCCACCTGGATACCGTCCGCACGCTGGTCGAGGCCCACGCCGGCCTGAACTTGCCTGACCCCGACGGCGCCACGCCGCTGCTGATCGCCATCATCAACTTCCACTACGATGTGGCCGGCTACCTGATCGACCAGGGAGCCGACGTCAACGCGGCGGACGGCAAAGGCCGCACGCCGCTCTACGCCGCCGTCGACGTGAAGAACCTCGACGTCTCGACGCGCCTTTCGCCCAAGATCGAGAATCGGCTCGACGCCCTGGGCGTGATCCGCAAGCTGCTCGATCACCATGCCGCGGTGAACGCCGCGTTGACCCAGACCATCCCTCCGCGCGGCGTGCTGGATGGCGCGGATGGCACCCTGGGCACCGGTTCCACGCCCTTCCTGCGCGCGGCCCGCTCCTCGGACCTCGAAACCATGAGCCTCCTGCTCGAGCACGGCGCCAACCCGCGGGCCGCCACCTCCGACGGCGTCACGGCCCTGCACCTGGCCGCGGGCTTTGGCTGGCGCGCCGGCAAGACGCGCGCCGTGGAGGCGGATTCGGTCACGGCCGTCCGCTGGATGAAAGGAATGGGGCTGGACCTCATGGCCACCACTCACCACAGCGGCGAGACGCCACTGCACGGCGCCGCCGCCCGCGGAGCCAACCAGGTGATCCAGGCGCTGGTCGAACTCGGCGCGGACGTCAACGCCCGGGACAACACGAACCGCACGCCGCTCGACGTGGCCAACGGCTGGGGCGCCACACCGGCCGGCGTCCACGCGCCGCAGGAATCCACCGCGGCTCTGCTCACTAGGCTCGGCGGCGTCACCGGCCAGCGATAGCGAATCAGAAAGGGGCACCCATGTTTGAGCGCTACACCGAACGCGCCCGGCGCGTGATCTTCTTCGCGCGCTACGAGGCCAGCCGCCTCGGCTGTTCCGAGATCACTCCCGAGCATCTGCTGCTGGGCCTGTTCCGCGAGGACCTGGATTTGCGGCAACTCGTGCCCTCCGGTGTGCGTGAGCAGATCCATCGCACCATCGACGCCGAGACCCGCACCGGCGACCAGGTCTCGACCAGCGTCGACCTTCCGCTCAGCGCCGCCGGCAAGCGCGTCCTCGCCTACGCGGCGGAGGAATCCGAGCGCCTGAACCACGGCTACATCGGCGGCGTCCACATGACCGTCGGCCTGCTGCGCGAGCCTTCGCGCGCGTCCGAACTTCTGGCATCGGCCGGCCTCACGCTCGACCGCGCCCGTGAGCAAGCCTCCGCGGCCTCCTCTCATCCGGAGAGCGGGGCCGCCGGCGAAGCCGAGCCCCCCTTCCCGCGCGATCCGTCCGAGCACCGCGCCCGGCTGCACGCGCTGGTGAACAGCCTGCCGGATTCCGCCCTCTTGCACGCCACACTCAGCCTGGGCGCCATCCGGCGAACGGGAGCTGTGCCGGAGCACTTCCGCGAAGCCCGCGAGAAGATCGTGGAACGGCTCCGCGCCCAAGCGGCTGGCGGCGGATCGGCGGTTTCGTTCCCCGGCGGGACGCCCGCCTCGATGCGCATGCGCGCCGGCGAGACGGTAATCGAGTCGCACCGCTTTCATCACGGCCACGAAATCGCGCTCACCGAACGCATGCGGCTTTCTGAGGACGGCAGGACGCTGCACTACACCGTCGAAGTCCGCGGCCCGCAGGGATCCCACACCTGGTCCACCGAGTTCGGCGTGTGAGCTGCGCCATCATAGAGAAATGCTCACGACCAAGAAAGTCCTGACGCTGGCCGTCGCCCGGCAGATCGCCGCCGCCGCGCGCGAGGAAGCCGCCAGGCACGGCTGCACGATGTCCTTCGCCATCGTCGACGAAGGCGCGCACCTGCTGCACTTTGAGCGCATGGATGGAGCCCTGCTCGCCAGCATCCAGGTGTCGATCGACAAGAGCCGCAGCGCAGCCCTGTACAAGCGGCCCACCAAGGCGTTCGAGGAAGCGGTCACCGGCGGCCGAACGGTGGTGATGTCGCTGGCTGGCGCCATACCGCTCGAAGGCGGCGTTCCGCTGATGGCCGGCGGCGAGGTCGTCGGCGCCATCGGCGCGAGCGGGGGAACGGCACAGCAGGACGGCCAGGCTGCCCAGGCAGGCGCCGCGGCGCTGCTCGCATTGACGGCGTAGTCCACATTTCTCACAAGCTCTCCGTGCATCGGCGGGAAACGTGAGGCGGGAGCCGCAAGGGGCGATTTCGCCAGAGCAGCCGGCATGATACCGTGACCGGCGACGAGCGCCGGGATGAGTCCCGGCGCGGCAAGTCACGGGCTTGCGCCACCTCCGGTAACCGGAGGCAGCGCTTATTTGGCGGCCTGGGCGCGGCCCTCCCGGCGCCGGCCATTGCGCCCGCTGCCGCTGCTGGATGGCGTGGCCATCGACGGACACGTACTGTCGTTCGCGGTTGGACTGGGCGTGCTGGCCGCCGTGGTTTCGGGTTCGGGCCCGGCCGTGAGCTGTCCCGCGGCCCGGTATGCCGGATACTAAGGGTAGCCATGGTCGAGGTCGAACAGTTCTTCCTGGGATGTCTGGCCCACGCTTCCTATCTGGTGGGGTCCGGAGGAGTGGCCGCGGTGATCGATCCACAGCGCGACGTCGACATCTATGTCGACGCGGCCAAGCAGAAGGGCTGGACGATCCAGCACATCATCGAAACCCATCTGCACGCCGACTTCGTCAGCGGCCACCAGGAACTGGCTCAGCGCACGGGTGCGCGCATCTACCTGGGCAAGGGCTCGGGCGCGTCGTTCCCGCACCGGGCGGTGGGCGACGGCGATTCAATCACGTTCGGCGATTGCCGCTTCGACTTTCTGCAAACGCCGGGGCACACCGTCGAGAGCGTCTCGATCGTGATGACCGACGTGGCCGCCTCCGCCGAGCCGCGCGCGGTATTCACCGGCGACACGCTGTTCGTGGGCGACGTGGGGCGGCCCGACCTTTCAGCCACCCACACACCGCAGGAACTGGCCGCGCTCCTCTATGCCAGCCTGCATGAAAAGCTGCTGAAGCTGCCCGACGCCACCGAAATCTTTCCGGCGCACGGAGCCGGATCACTGTGCGGGCGGCAGATGGGCTCGGAGCGGTCATCCACCATCGGTAAGGAGCGGCGCACGAACTACGCGCTGCAAGCCAAGAGCTGCTCCGAATTCATCCGTCTACTGACGGACAGCCTGCCGCCGCGGCCCGAGTACTTCGGGCATGAGGTGGAGCTGAACCGGCGGGGCGCCGCGGCGCTCGGCCAGCTTCCTCCGCCGGTGCCGGTGCGGGCTCCCGAGGTGCGGAAGCTGCAATCGGAAGGGGCCATTGTGTTAGACACGCGGCCGGCCATGCAGTTCGCCGTGGCCCACGTGCCGGGGTCGGTGCACGTGGCATTGTCTGGGCAGTATGCTTCCTGGGCGGCGCGCATTCTCGGCCTGGACAAGCGCATCATCCTGGTGGGCGAGGACGCCGATCAGTTGCGCGAAGCGCAGATGCGGTTGGCCCGTGTGGGCATCGAAGACGTGCATGCGTATCTGGAGGACGGCATCGCCGGCTGGATTCACGGCGGCTACGAGCTGGACTACATTCCCCACATCACGGTGGAGGAATTCCAGGAGCTGAAGGCGCAGGAAGGCGATTCCGTCGTGCTGCTGGACGTGCGCGAGCCGGGCGAGGTGGAGGGGGGCGCGATCGAAGGATCCGTCCGGATCCCGCTGGGGCAGTTGGCGGAGCGCACCGGCGAGCTGGATCCGGGCAAGCTCACCGTGGTGCATTGCAAGGGCGGCTATCGCAGCTCGATCGCCACCAGCATCCTGCGACGGGCCGGGTTCCGTGACGTGGCGAACCTGGCGGGCGGGTTCGACGCCTGGCAGGCGGCGGAAGCCCAGCGGGTTCGAATCGCGACTTCGTAGACCATGTCTTGATCTTGCATCGCTCTGGCCCGCACTTCTCACCAGATTTCGGACGCAGGACGTGGCGCGAGCCCATGGCTCGCCGCGCCGGGACTCGTCCCGGCGCTTGTCGTCCATCACAGTGTCGTGCCCGGAGGGTCGGCCCGACCACTCGCCGAGGCATCCCGCCTGTGCTTTGCCCGAAGCGCCCTGCGAGCTTGTGAGAAATCCGGGCTAGCCAGGGCTAGCCCGGGGCTAGCCATCCGATGCGGCGGACGGCGCAGCGGACCACCTCCGAGTTAGCCTGCATTTCTCACTAGCTCTACCGTGCATCGGCGCGAAACGTGAGGCAGGGATACGCAATCGGCGATTTGGCCTCCGCTCCCGGCATGACAGCGTGACCGGCCACAAGCGCCGGGACGAGTCCCGGCGCGGCAAGCCACGGGCTTGCGCCACGTCCTGGTGAGAAATGCGGGTTAGTGCGCTGCGGGACTGCGCTCGATCACCAGCACCTTAAAGGTTCCCGGCACCACCGGGGCTCTGCTTCTGCCCTTGGGCGCGGCTCCAAACTCGCCGGCGGCGACGAAGACGCGATGATTGGTCGGGTCCAACGCCATGTTGCGCGAGCCTTCCGGCGTCTTGACGGTTTCCAGGACGTGATAGCGATCAGGAGTGTCCTGGTGCACCACAGTCAGAGTGCCATCCAGATTGGAGGCGAAGGCATCGCCGGTACGTGGGTCGAATCCGGCGCCGTCATTGCCCGCGCCGATGGGGACGGTGGCGACCACCCGGCCGGCCTGATAGTCGGAGACGGCCATCAAACCGCTGCGGCATGCGCTGAACAGCCGGTGGTGGGCCGTGTCCAAGGCGAGCGAGACCGGCTGCATGCACGGGGCCGTGGACCAGCGCCGCGTCACCTTGGCGGTCTTGGCGTCGATCTCCACCACCTCACTGGTGTCAGTGAGATTCGTGAACAGCTTGCCGTCGCCCACCGCGATGCCTTCTTCGGGCTTGCCGCCGAGCGGAATGTTGGCGGTCACGGCGCCGGCGTGCGGATCGATCACCGTGGAGGAGTGCGCATCGCCGTTGAAGGTGAAGACGCGGTCCGACACGCTGTCATAGATGATGGAGTCGGCGTCTTCGGCGGCATGGATCCGGCTCAGCGGCTTCAAGGTCTTCAGATCGAACATGACCACGGCCTCGTCGGTACCCGAAGTCGCAAAGCCGCGCCCGATGGCGCTCACCACGGCGGCTCCGTGGGCGCCCGGAACGCCGGTAACTTCGCCGAGCAGCTTGCCGCTATCTTCGTCGACCACCATGATGCGATCCTGGCGGCCGATGTACAGGCGATGATTCGGGGGATCCGGCGCCATGAGGTCCCAGCGGCCTTCGCCTCCCAGGGTGTATGTGTGCGTGATGCGGTAAGACGGTGATGACGACTGCCCCCATACAGACGTCACTGAGAGCAATATGGCGAGAATTGCGGCATTGCGCATGGGAACTCCTTCCGTTGCTTTAAGCCCGTGAACGCGATGGCAACTGAGGCGGGAGCAAGCTTGTTCCCGAAACTCCTATGCGCACATTCTGTCGGAGCATTCTGAAGATTCGCTGAAGGGCAGGCAAGTTTGTCTTCACGGACCGCTCCACTGCGGCTTGCCGGCCGCGGCCTTAGGGGATCTCCTTCCTCCCAACGGACAGGCGCGCCGCGCGAAGCGCCATCGGGCGCAGGCCTATATAATGTTGGGGACTCCAGGTTGCGAGGAGACTTCACCATGGCGAAATCCACGAAGAAGATGCCCACGGGGACCGGGTTCGGCCGCCGCGGTTTCTTGAAAGGGGCCGCCGCCGGCGCGGCTGCTCTGGCCGCTCAGCCCACGTTCGCGCAGCAACAGACCGCGCAGCGGACCAACGGGGGCGCGCGTCCGAACGCCACCACGCTGGCCGCCGATACGGCGCCAACGGCCGGACCGGTGGACGACGACGCCATCATCGAGAATCCGGGATCGGATTACATGGTGGACGTGATCAAGTCGCTGGGAATCGAGTATTGCGCTTCGAACCCGGGGTCGACCTTCGACGGCTTGCACGAATCGCTGATCAATTACGGCATGAATGAGGCGCCGGAGTTCCTGACGTGCTGCCACGAGGAATCGTCGGTGGCCATGGCGCACGGCTACGCCAAGATCGAAGGCAAGCCGATGATGGCGCTGATGCACGGCACGGTAGGGTTGCAGCACGGCGCGATGGCGATGTACAACGCTTACGCCGACCGGGTGCCGATCTTCATGGTGGTGGGCAATCACGAGGACGGCGCGGTGCGCGGCTCGGGGGTGCAGTCCTATCACAGCGCCAACGATATCGGCGGATTTGTGCGGGATTTCACCAAGTGGGATGCGAATCCGATCTCGCCGGGCGCGTTCGGGGAAGCGGCGGTGCGGGCGTACAAGTTCGCGATGACGCCGCCGATGGGTCCGGTGCTGGTGGTGGCGACGCATGAGAACCAGATCGATCCGATCACGGGGCGGCGGCCGGCAGTTCCCAAGTACACGCCCACGGCTCCTCCGGTGGCCGAATACGGCGGGATCGTCGAGGCGGCCAAGATGCTGGTGGCGGCCGAGCGGCCGCTGATCCAGAGCGAACGCACGGCGCGCACAGCCGAGGGCCGCGACCTGCTGATCCAGTTGGCCGAGCTGTTGCAGGCTCCGGTGGTGAGCCGCGAGCGCATGGAGATCCCCAACCGCCATCCGCTTTCGGGCAGCGGCGGTCCGGGCTATCAGCCGGACGTGACGCTATTGTTGGAAGTGAACGATCCGACGAATACGGCTCGTGGGGCGCGGGCACGCGGGGCGAAGACCATCAGCATCTCTTCGCTGAGCCTGTTCATGAAGACCAACGCGCAGGACTTCGGGCACTACGCCGCGGACCTCGATCTGGACCTGAGCGGCGACGCGCAGGCGACGCTGCCGGTGCTGATTCAAGAGTGCGAGAAGCTGATCACGGCCAGCCGCCGCAGCGCGATCGCTGACCGCGGGAAGAAGCTCGCGGAGACGCATCAGAAGGAGTTTCTGGACGGCGTCGCGTCGGCGCAGTACGGCTGGGATGCGAGCCCGGTGAGCCTGGGCCGGCTGTGCGCCGAGCTGTGGCCACACATCGAAAAGGAAGACTGGTCGCTGGTTTCCTGGCAGGCCTTCATCAGCAGTTGGCCGGGCAAGTTGTGGAACTTCGACAAGCACTACCAGTACATCGGCGGGCAGGGCGCGGGCGGCATCGGCTACAACCTGCCGGCGTCGGTTGGCGCGGCCCTGGCGAATCGCAAGCATGGGCGGTTGTCGATCAACATCCAGTGCGACGGCGACATGAACTACGCGCCGGGCGTGCTGTGGACGGCGGCGCATCACAAGATTCCGCTGCTGACCATCATGCACAACAACCGCGGCTATCACGCCGAGGTCATGATTCTGGAGCGGCGCGCGGCCACGCGCAACCGTGGCATGAACCGGTCGCACATCGGGACCAAGCTGTGGCAGCCGGACATCAACTATCGCAAGATGGCCGAGGGGTACGGCGTGTATGCCGAGGGTCCGATCACCGACCCGAAGGATCTGGCCGGGGCGTACCAGCGGGCGCTGGCGGTGGTGAAGAAGGGCGAGCCGGCGCTGATCGACGTGGTGACGCAGCCGCGGTAAAGCAGGGGGCTGGTGGCCAGTGGTCAGTCCGGGAGGCGGATGAGGACGTTGGCGGAGCCTACTGCGCGGGCTGCCTTTGTCGAGCGGCTGGGGAGGCTTACGCCCGGGACGCAGCGGCTGTGGGGCACGATGTCCGCGCATCAGATGGTGTGTCATCTGAACGATTCGTTTGCGGCGGTGGTGGGGGAGCGCAAGGTGTCTCCGGCGATCACGCTGGTGAGCAGCACGCTGATTCGCTGGGTCGCGCTGCACACGCCGCTTGAGTGGCCGCAAGGGGTCGCGACGCGGCCGGAGGTGGATCAGGTGGCCGGTGGCGGGACGCCGCCTGCCGAGTGGGCGGAAGACACGGCGGCGCTGCGTGGGTGGATCGAGGGGTTCTGCGACCGCGAGCGGTTTGCGGCGCATCCGGTCTTCGGTCCGTTGAGCCGGAAGGAGTGGGGCGTGTGGGCGTTCCGGCACGTGGACCATCACTTCCGGCAGTTTGGGCTGTAGGGACGCTTCGCGCCGGGCGGGACGGACTTGCGGGGACCGCTCCCTGCGGTCGCGGCACAGCTAGCGGCGGGCTGGCTACGCGAGGGGCTGTGCGCAGAGGGGCGTTCCGGATGGCTCTCCTTGACAATCTAGGGAACGGCGGGTAGGATTGTCCTAGACGATCTAGGAGACTTGCGCCATGCCCCAGAAACCCGTTGATCTTGTCCAGGGAACTTTGGATCTGCTGATCCTGAAGGCGATCTCTTTGGGGCCGCTGCATGGGTACGGGGTGCTGCTGCGCATCGAGCAGATTTCGGGAAACCGGCTGGAGATTTTGCAGGGGTCGCTGTATCCGGCGCTGTACCGGCTGGAACACGACGGGCTGATCCAGAGCGAGTGGGGCGAATCGGAGAACAAGCGGCGGGCCAAGTATTACAGCCTGACGGCGGCCGGGCGGCGGCAGTTGAAGAAACAGGTCGAGCAGTGGAATCGGACGGCGGAGATGATGGCCGACATTATCAAGGCGGCTCCGGAGGCGTCGTGAGGGCGGGCGCGCGGATGCGGTCATGGCTGCGGTCCTTGTTCGGGCGGCGGCGAATGGAGGCCGGGCTCAACGAAGAGCTGCGGTTTCACCTGGAGCGGCGCGCTGAGGACCTGATGCGCGGCGGAATGACGCCGCGGGACGCGCGCGAGCGGGCGCGGGCGGAGTTCGGTCCGGTGGCGGCGCGCATGGACGAGTGCCGCGACGCGCTGGGATTGCGGTTCTTCGATGCTGTGCGGGCGGACCTGCGGCAAGCCCTGCGGCGAATGCGCCAGGCACCCGGGGTGACAGCGGTCGCCGTGGTGTCGATCGCTCTGGGGATCGGGGCGACGACGGCGGTCTATAGCGTGGTGCACGCGGTGCTGATCGAGACGTACCCGTATGGCGGCGCGGACCGGATGGTCGACTTGATCGATCAGGTGAGCGTGAAGACGTTCGACGCGTGGAAGGAACTGGACGCGTTCGACGGCATGGTGGCCACCGACTTGTACGCCATGAGCCTGACGAGCGGCGAGCTGCCGGAGTCGGTGGTGGTCGCGCGGGTTTCGGCGAACACCTTCGAGTTCCTGGGCGTGCCGCCTTTGTTGGGGCGCGCGTTCGTGGCGGCGGACAGCCCGCGGGGCGCGGAGCCCGAGCATGCGGCGGTGCTCGCCTACGGGTTCTGGCAGAGCCACTTCGGCGGGGAACGTTCCGCGCTGGGCGCGACGCTGCGGCTGGATGGCGAAACGTACACGGTGACCGGCGTGGCGCCACCGCGCTTCCGGTGGCAGGACGCTGAAATCTTCGTTCCCGCGCGGCTCGATTTCTACCAGGAGCCGTCGCTCCAAATTGTAGGGCGGCTGAAGCCGGGGGTGAGCGCCGCGCAGGCCGGGCAGCAGGCGCTGGCGGCGATGCGGCGGCTTTACCCGAAGCTGCCGGCGAACTACGAGGTCCGCCTTCGGGATCTGAGAGCTTGGGCGACGCGGAAGGTGCGCGGGACGCTGCTGCTGTTTCTGGTGGCGGTGTTCGCATTGTTGGCCGTGGCGTGCGCCAACGTGTCCATTCTGCTGCTGGCGCGCGGGACGGCGCGACAGCACGAACTGGCGCTGCGGGCGGCCATGGGAGCGAGCCGGCGGCGGCTGGCCGGGCAGTTGTTCACTGAAGCGGTGCTGCTGGCCGGGGCGGGCGGGGTGCTGGGTGTCGGACTGGCCGTGGCGGGGTTGGCCGCGATCCTGGGATGGCTGCCTCCCGGCCAGTTTCCTCCCGAGGCCGACATTCACCTGAACATCCCCGTGCTGGCGTTCAGCACGGCGGCGGCCCTGCTGACGGGGTTGGCGGCGGGGCTGGCTCCCGCGGTCCGGTTTTCGCTGCCGCGGCTGCATGGACTGATCCAGGCCGCGGGGCAAAGGATGACGACGGGGGTGGCGGGCCGGCGGGCGCAGCAGGCGCTGGTGGCGGTGCAGGTGGCGCTGACCGTGGTCCTGTTGGCCGGGGCGGGCGCGGCGCTCCGTGGGTTCGTTTCGTTGTACAGGGCAAAGCTGGGCTACGATCCCTCGGGGTTCGTCCTGTTGACCATGCCGATGCCGGCGGGGGCCTACCCGACGTGGGCGGCTCGGAAGGCAATGTTCCAGAACGCGCTGCGGCGTGTGGCGGAACTGCCGCAAGTGGAGGCGGCGGCGCTGGGCGGGGTATCGCCGCCGTTCGGCGGAGAGACGCGGCAGGTGGAGCTGTTCGGGGTGCCGGACGATCCGCAGAGGCGGGTGATCAGCCAGGAAGTGTCGGCGGACTACTTCGAGGCCCTGCGGATTCCGCTGCGGCGGGGGCGGGTGTGGTCCGATGCGGAGACGGAGCGGGCGGCTGCCGTGGGCGTGGTGAACGAGGCGGCGGTGCGGGAGTTTTTCGGCGGGGGGCAGGTGCTGGGGCGCAAGCTGCGGATGCCATCGCTGCACGCGGGGCAGTGGAACGTGTCGCCGGCCTGGAGCACGGACTGGATCGAGATCGTGGGCGTGGTGGGCGACGTGCCGAATCGGGGTCTGGGTGAGGCGGCGGCTCCGGCGGTATATCTGCCGTACACGCTGTGGGTGGGCGACAACCCGGGACTGATCGTGCGGGCGCGGAATCCGCTGGGGTTGGTGCGGGCGATTCGCGAGGAGGTGGACCGGGCGGCTCCGGGGCAGGCGATCCGCAATGTGCGCACGGGGGAATACCTGCTGCGGCGGAACGGCTGGTGGAACGAGGAGGTCGTGGCGACGCTGTTCGGGTTGTTCGCGGGGCTGGCGCTGGTGCTGGCGGCGATCGGCTTGTATAGTGCCCTGGCGTATGCGAGCGCGCTGCGGATGCAGGAGTTCGGGATCCGGGTGGCGCTGGGGGCGACCAAGGGAGACGTGATCCGGCTGGTGCTGCGGCCCGCGGTGGCGACCGTGGCGGTGGGGATCGCGGTGGGGCTGGCAGCGAGCGTTGCGGCGAACAAGGTGTTGCAGTCGTGGACCGAGGTGAGTGTGTACGATCCGTGGGTGCTGGGCGGGATCGTGGTGGTGCTGGCGGCGGTGGCGGCGGTGGCCGGGTTGATTCCGGCGGTGCGGGCCGCGGCGGCGGACCCGGCGCGTGCGTTGCGTGTGTAGGCACACGCCGGGTTCGCGAGAAATTCTCAGAAGGCCTTCTTAGGACGTTTTTTACTCTCTCGCCCGAGAGGCCGCATCGTCACCCGCAACGGCCGGGGGCCGGTGCTTCTACCGGCGGAGTTCGCGCCTCGCTCTGTCTCCCTTGCGGCTTACCATGGACGCCGCGCTTCGCCCCGGAACTTGAGAGCGGGGGCTGGGTGGGTCCGGATCTCCAACGCGTGAGCTCTCCGGACTCTTGTCCATACCATAGGCCGCGGGGATTCGCGCGGGCGGCGAGACGAACACGGATGTGGTTGAAATCGCGCCGGATCGAGGCGGATCAATGCGCGTGATTGCGGGCATCAGCAAGATTGACAAGTGCCGCGGGACGCGCTACTATGACCGCCGGAACGTTGTTGGGGAGGCGTCCGTATGAGATTGAAAATTCTGGGTCTTTTGGCGATTGCGGGGGTGCTGGGGACGGCGCCGGCCGCGGCGCATCATTCCTTTGCCGCTGAGTATGACTCGCAGCAGATGATCACCTTGACCGGCACGATCAGCAAGGTGGATTGGACCAATCCGCACATCTACATCCACCTGGATGTGAAGGGCGCCGACGGGAAGGTGACGCCGTGGTCGCTGGAGGGGTATCCGCCGAACACGCTCAAGCGTACGGGATTCGCGCGCAGCGTTCTGAAGGTCGGCGATACGATTACGATCACCGCGTATAAGTCGAAAGACGGGTCGAATACCGGGGCCGGTCGCGAGGTGACGTTCGCCGACGGGTCGAAGAAGTTCGCCGGGCCGGTGGGGCGGTAGGCGGTAGGCGGGAGGTGTGATGTGAGAACAACCACTGGGATGGCTCGCGGTGTGACGGCGATGGCGGCTGCGTTTGTGGCGGTCGCGATGCTGATGTTTGTTCCGGCGCTCGCGCAGGGGCAGGGCAAAGGGAAAGGCAAGGGGAAGGGCGCCAAGGGTCCGAACCCGAACGTGGTGCACAAGCCGGTTCCGCGGCAGGCGGACGGGAAGCCTGACATGACGGGCACGTGGCAGGCGTTCGGCGTGAGCATCACGGGTGAGGACGGGGCTCCGCCGCTCTACCCGCTGCCGCCGATCGACAATCATCCTATCGAGCGGGCACCGCTGGCGTATAAGCCCGATTGGGATGCGAAGCGCAAGGCGATTGATGCGGCGCTGGAAGATCCCACGCTGGTCTGCCTGCTTCCGGGCGTGCCGCGGATTGTCGGGATGCCGATGCCGTTCGAGATCGTACAGACGCCCAAGGAAGTGGTGATTATGTACGAGGCGTTCCGCGCGTGGCGCCGGATTCCCATCAACGCGAAGCTGGAGCATCCCGATGACCTGGTACCGACCTGGATGGGCGATTCGGTGGGGCGCTGGGAAGGCGACACCTTCGTGGTGGACGTGACCGGGTTCAACGACAAGACGTGGATCGCCGGCGGCGGGTCGGTTCACTCTGAAGACATGCACGTGGTGGAGCGGTACACGTTGAACGACGACGGGTCCCTGTCGTACGGCGTTACGGTGGAGGATCCGGTGGCGCTGACGGCTCCTTATAAGAGCGGCTATACGCTGCGCGCTCCGATCAACGTGCGCGTGGAGGAGTACGAGTGCATCGAGAACAATCCGGATCCGGGGCACATGCGGAAGGCCGCGGATCTGGAAGCGAAGCAGTGACCATGCTCCGGCCCGGCGGGATCGCCAGGCGGATTGCGGTGAGGGCTGGGGTGGTCGCTGTTTCTGCGGTATTGCTGCTGGCGCAGGGCGGGCGCGGCGCGGGCAAGGCCGAGGGGGCGGGTCCGTGTGAGCGCGCGTGCCTGGAAGGGTTCGTCAACGAGTATCTGGAGGCGCTGGTCGCGCATAACGCTTTCGGGCTGCCGCTCGCTTCCAAGGTCAAGTTCACGGAGAATGGTCTGCCGCTGGAACTGGGCGACGGGTTGTGGAACGTGACCACGGGGATCGGTCCGTACAAGATTTATGTGGCCGATCCGCAGAGCCAGCAGGTGGCGTTTATCGGGACGCTGCTCGAAAACAACCGGCCGGTGACGCTGGCGCTGCGGCTGAAACTGGACGACCGCAAGATCACGGAGATCGAAACGATGGTGCACAGGGCGGACGGGGGTCCGCCGCCGGGCGCGAACGCAAAAGGTCCGTCGGCTGCGCTGGTGGGGGCCGAGGCGCTGAATGCGATGGGTGGTCCGGACCCGCTGCTGGTGCGGGCTGAGCCGGCGGGCGAGCGCGTGTCACGCGACCGGTTGATCGCCGCGGCGAATTCGTATTTCGATGCGATCGAGCGCAGTGACGGGTCGGTGGGGATGTTCGCGCCCGAATGCGACCGGTTGGAGAACGGCGTCAAGGTGACGAACAATCCCAAGGCGCGTGCCGGGCGCGGTGAGGGCGTCAATACCGGTCCGATGGGCTGCGCCGAACAGATTTCGAGCAAGGCGTTCAGCAATTACCAGGTGATCTACCCGAGGCGGTTTCCCGTGGTCGACGAAGAACGGCAACTGGTGTTCGGCACGTTCACCTACCAGCAGCCGGGCGACATTCTGCGGGTGCAGCCGCCGGGGGAGCGGCCGGTGAATCTGCCGGATTCGGCCACGCAGCCGGCGTTTCTGGAAGTGGTCCAGTTGTTCAAGATGACCGGCGGGAAGATCCGCAAGATGGAGGCGTTGACGTTGACGGTGCCCTACGGGGAGCCGGATCCGTTCTTTGGGGACGATTGGAGGAGAGGGAAGTAGGGGCGTGGCGATTGCGGACCGGAGGGGACCGCTTCCTGCGGTCGCGGCTCAGCTAGAGCGGATTTCTGACAGGCTTGCAGAGCGTTTCGGGCAAAGCACGGGCGGGATGCCTTGGCGAGTGGCCGGGTCGGCACTCTGGGCACGACACCGTGATGGACGACAAGCGCCGGGACGAGTCCCGGCGCGGCAAGCCACGGGCTTGCGCCACCTCTAGCGAGTTGGCGGAGTTGGTGAGGTGTTCGATATGCGGCGATTCGTGATGATTTGCGGACTTGCGGGGCTGGCCGCGATGGCTAGGGCGCAGCCGGGCGAGCCCGCGCCGACGGGTCCGTGCGACCGCACGTGCCTCGAAGGGATCGTCAACAATTACCTGGAGGCGCTGGTGGCGCATGCGCCCGGCCGGTTGCCGGTGACGGACGAGGTGCGGTTCACCGAGAACGACGTCGAGCTGAAACTGGGCGAGGCGCTGTGGAGGACTGCCACGGGGCTGGGCTCGTATAAGCTGTACTTCGCCGATCCGCAGAAGGGGCAGGTGGGCTTCTACGGCACGATTCGCGAGAATGGCCGGCCGGCCACGCTCGTGCTGCGCCTCAAAGTGGAAAGCCGGCGGATCGCCGAGGCTGAGTCGCTGGTGCTGCGCAGTCCGGTGACGGCGCGAAGGATCGAGGCTGAGGAGGTGGATCCGGTGCTGCTCGAAACCGTGCCGGAAGCCGAGCGGCTGCCGCGCGCCGAGCTGGTGGCGCGCACGAACCTGTACTTTGAGGCGATCGAGCAGGGCAACGGCGAGGTGGCTCCGTTCCATCCGGACTGCAACCGGTTTGAGAACGGGATGAAGACCAGCGGGGAGCAGGGTTGCTCGGCGCAGCTCGATACGCACATCTTCGATTACATCCAGAAGATCTACCCGCGGCGGTTCCTGGTGGTGGACGAGGAGCGGCAACTGGTGTTCGGGTTCTTCATGTTCAACCATCCGGGCGACATTACATGGGTCAAGAACGCCGACGGCACGCGGCACGAGATGGGCGTGGCGGCGACGCGTCCGTTCTCGGTGGACGTGGGCGAGCTTTTCCGGATCAAAGACAGGCAGATCCGCAAGGTGGAGGCGCTGATGGTGAGCTTCCCTTACGGGCAGAAGAACCCGTTCGTGCCGCAGCAGTAGGCGCGGTCAATAGCGTAAGTACCAGGGCTGGGTCACAATCGGCCCGAATTCGCCGCTCTCGATTTTCTGCGTGGTCTTGCGGTCGCACTGCTGCTTGCGCAAGAGAATCCGCGGGGGGATCAGGTAAGGCCGGTGAGCGGCCGGTTGCTTGCCGATCCACTCCTCCAGTTCCTGTGGCGTCATCCGCCGCATGGTGAAGCGGAACCAGAATGCGCCGATTTTCTTGAAGAAGAGCGTCTCGCTGACCAGAATGAAGTCCGGCTCGCGATACGGAGGGCGGTGGCGCGGGCGGGCCGTGGGCTTGGTCCGGCGCAGCAGGCCGGTCTTGGGATGGACGTAGAGCCCGCGCACCGGGCGTAGCCCACCATAGCTGATGTAGTGTGGGCGGCCATCGCGCATCACGACGTTGGTCTCCACCATGTCGAACAGATGCTGCCAGATGTGCTGGCGGACGGCGGAACGGCCATCGACCACCTGGCGGATTTCGCTATAAACTTTGCTCCACGGGCGGTTGACCTGGCGGTTGAGGTAGCGCTCGAGCGGCGCCAGGTTTTCGTTGAGCCACTTCCCATGGCGGCTGACCGGAGCCCGCGAAGGGCCGCTGTCAAAGCCGTCCGCGTCGGCGCAGGCCTCGGCTGCTTGTTTGGCACGCAGGCGCCAGTGGGTCTTCTTGCTTGGTGAGGCGTGCCCCCTGCGGGGCCGCTCCACGATCACTTTGTGCATGTCGGATCGCATGATGTCGTTTGCTAACCGGCCTTGTGGCCGGAGCCGGCATCATGCGCTTCTTAGGAAGGGCGCACTCTACCGGCGAACGTTTGGTTTCGTCGAGAGTGTCATTTGTGTTGACGCGGGTGTAGACGCGGGAACCCCGTGGGGGCCCAGGAAGAATTATGGCCGAGACGTGGTCAGTTGTCAACCACTTTCCAGTGGTGCTGTCTTACCCCTCGTACGGGAAGCGCTCGATTTCGCGGACGCATTCGGCGAGGGCGGTGAACAGCGAGTCGCCCCAGCCGCACGGCCGGTAGGGGGTGGTGGCCTGGTTGGTTTGGGCGCCGGCCTGGGCGAAGAAGGCCATGGCGCGGTCCTTCGGCTCGGCGAATTCCTTGACAGTGATGACGATCTCGACCTCGCCATAGGCGTGTGATTTCATCACGGAGAAATAGTGCAGGCGGGCGAGTTGCTGGGCGGGGTCGGTTTGCGCGAAGGTCCACTCGTTCATGCTCTCCGTACTATACGCGAGTGGCGGCTGAAGGTGGGAGTGCCACGGAGGCACCCATAGTATACTCGGTTAGGCGTATGTGCCGGAAAGAGTTGCTGTGGCGCGTGGCTGGGAGAGCAAGTCAGTAGAAGAGCAGATCCAGGCGGCCAATGACCGGGCGGGTACGCAGCGCGTGCGGCTGTCGGCCGAGGAGTTGGAGGTTGAGCGCAAGCGCGACGGACTGCTGTTGCAACGCACGCGCGTGCTGCGGGACCTTACAGCGTGCACCCACGACCGGTACCGGAAGACGCTCGAGAGCGGGCTCGCGTACCTGGAGCAGCAGTTGGCGGCGCTGGGGTGGTCGAAGCCGGAAGGATGACCCAGCCCGAGGACTGACGCTCCACCACGGCTGTGCGCAGTGGAGCGCGGTCCTCTATTGCTACTGGAACAGCGTCAGGTCGACGGCGTCGGCCATCGCCTTGTAGCCCGCATCGTTGGGATGCAGGTGGTCGCTGATGTTGTAGTCCGCCCGGAACATCTTCGGGTTGTTGGGATCCTGCGTGGCTTTGTCGAAATCGATGAAGCCGTCAAGCTCGTTGGTGGTGCGGATCCACTGGTTGACCTCGCTGCGGATCATCTCGCCGGTATCGCTGAAGTAGCCGGCGCCTTCATACGGCGTGAGCGTGGCGCCGTAGACCTTGATGCCGCGCTGGTGGGAGCGCGCGATCATCTGGCGGTAGATGGCGAGGATCTCGTCGGTGGTGACGGGCGTGCCGGAGCGGGCCGCGCCGCCGATGTCGTTGATCGCCTCCATGAAGATCAGGTGCGTGACGCCGGGCTGCGAGAGCACGTCGCGGTCAAAGCGGGCCAGCGCGCTGACGCCGGCTCCGTCGCCCAGCACGCGGTTGCCGGAGATGCCTTCGTTGATCACAGCCACGTTCATATTCGCATCGTGCAGGCGCTTGGCGAGCTGGCTGGGCCAGTCGTCGTCCGCGTTCACCGTGGAGGTGGCGCCGTCGGTGATGGAATCGCCGAAGGCCACGACGACGGGCGTTCCGGCCGGGGCGGGAACGTGCACGCCGGAGATGTAATACCAGGCGTTGGTCATGCGGTCCGCATCGAACGTGGCCTGACCGCTGAAATCGCCGGGGCCGGAGATATAGGTGGTGTGCAGGCCGGTGGAATGCTGCGTGGGCGGGCCGGTGTCCTCCGGCAGGTAGAGGCTGATGACGAGGTCGGAAAGCGCGGGCACGTCCATCTCGACCGCGTCGCTGACCATGGATGCGCCCGGCGGGATGGTGGCCATGGGACTGCCGCTGAAGGTGAGCGCGTGATCCGATGACGCGACGATGGCGGCGTCGGCATCATGCATGGCGATGTGGGCTGCGCCGATCTTGAGCGGCGTGGCGCCGAAGGTATTCGAGAGCTCGACGCGCACGGCGGGGCCGCCGATGCTGGTGTTCACCACCATGCGCACGGTCTGGTTGTTGAAGGTGTTCAGCGGGGCGAATCCCGGTCCGCCGCGGCCTCCCCTGCCACCCTTCGGTGGGCCGCCTTTCGCCGCGACCTGCTTCGGAGGACCGCCTTTGGCATTACCCGGACCGCCTTTGGCGTTGCCCGGACCGCCTTTGGCGTTGCCCGGACCGCCCTTGGCATTGCCCGGACCGCCCTTGGCATTGCCCGGACCGCCTCTGCCGCCGGGAGGGCCGAAGCCGCCGCCGGCGATGGGCGATGCCGCCCAGGTTGCGACCCAATGTTGGCCGGTCTGGTCTGCAACAGTCGTGGAACCGGATCCGCAGCCTACGGCTACAGCGACCAGCACGCACAGGGTGAAGGTGAGGATATTTCGTAGGGTCATGATTTGCCTCGATCTTGAGCAGTATATCCGAAATATCTGAGACGGAACAGGCTGTTGCCAGGGCTTGCCCGGGACGATGGATGTACAGGGATGACGCGCAGGATGAGATGGGTCACGTTCGTAGTGCTGGCCGCCCTGCCTTGTCTGGGGCAGACGGCGCAATCGCAGACCGCGCGGGCGCGCGCGGCAATGCAGGCTTCGGTGGCGCGGCAGCGGGCTTCGGTGGCCCGCCAGGCGCAGTCAATGGAACCGCTGTTGGCACAGCCGCTCATGGCCGCGGCTCCCATGAGGCTGGCGACCCCTGTAATCTACGTGCCACGCGCAGTGCCGGCTCCAGCGCCGCAGTTCGCTTGTCCGCCGGTTCCGGTGGAGGATCTGAGCGACATGATCGACGTTGCGGCGCAGGCGAATGAAGTGGACTCGTCGCTGGTGCGGGAGGTGGCGCGCAAGGAGTCGGCATTCCGCCCGTGCGCGGTGTCGAGCAAAGGGGCCGAGGGGCTGATGCAGTTGATGCCCTCGACACAGGCGATGTTGGCCGTGCGGGATCCGTTCGACGCGCGGGAAAGCCTGATGGCGGGGGCGAAGCTCCTACGGCAGTTGCTGGAGCGCTACAACGGTGACCTGGCGCTGGCGCTCAGCGCCTATAACGCGGGTCCGGGGCGCGTGGATCGCGACATGGCGATTCCGGAGATTCCGGAGACGCAGAACTACGTCGCCGACATTCTGGAGCGGCTGGAGCAGTAGGGGCTCAGCCGGACTGGGGAGGACCGCTCCCTGCGGTCGCGGCTCAGCAAGCGGCGCTGCGGACTTCATCGGGGATGGTGCGCAACGCGCGTCTTTGCCCGATACGCGTCTTTGCCCGATACGCGTCTTTGCCCGATACCCGTGATCCGTGCGGACCGCCAGTAGCTGAGCCGCGACCGCAGGGAGCGGTCCTCCCCGGTCCGGACACCAGCCACGCCGACGACGCCAGCCACCATGGTATGCTTTGATTCCGGCGAGGCCATGTTTTCCGAAATTTCTGCGTTCACAATTTTTCTGGGGATTGCGGCGGTCGGGTTCGTGTTCCTGCTGGTCTCGCTGATCTTCGGGGAACTGTTCGACGCGTTTTCCGACGGCGATTTCTCCGCCGACCACGACCACGGCGGCCCCAGTTTCTTCAGCTCGCGCGTGCTGAGCGTGTTCGTGACCGCGTTCGGCGGCTTCGGCGCGGTGGCGGTGTACTACGGGATGTCGACGCCGGCGGCCTCGGGCGTGGGCTTCCTGAGCGGGGTCTTCTTCGGCGGCATCATCTACATGTTCGCGCGCTTCCTTTACGGGCAGCAGTCGTCGACCGATGTGCGTTCCGCAGACATCATCGGGCAGCAGGCGCGCGTAGTGGTGTCGATTCCGGCGGGCGGCGTCGGGCAGGTGCGCTGCCGCGTGGGCGAGGAAGTGTTCGACAAGGTGGCGCGCTCGCGCAACGGCAACCCGATCAAGGAAAACGTGCTGGTCCTGGTGGAGGAAAACCTGGGCGACGTCGTCATCGTTACGGAACAGTAGCGGCCTGTTTCTCGTAGGAACTAGAAGCAAGGAGAATACGATGTTTACCGATCTATCCGGTTTGCTGCTGCCGTTAATTGTTCTGGTGGTAGCGCTGGCGTTCATCATCGCCGGAGCGCTGCTGAGCCGGAATTACCTCAAGGTTTCTCCCAACAGCGTAGCTGTTCTGAGCGGCCGCAAGCGCAAGCTGAGCGACGGGCGCCTGGTGGGCTACCGCATGGTGCGCGGCGGCGCGGCCATGCGCATTCCGCTGCTGGAAAAGGTCGAGTATTTATCCCTGAACGTGATGACGATTCCGCTCGAAATCAAGCGGGCGTACACGTTGCAGGGCGTGCCGATGTCGGTGAAGGCGGTGGCCAACGTGAAGATCCGCGGCGATGAGACGTCGCTACACGCCGCCGCCGAGCGCTTCCTGGGCATGACGCCGCAGAAGGTGGAGCAGGTCATCTTTCAGGCGCTGGAAGGACACCTGCGGTCGATTCTGGGCAACCTGACCGTGGAAGAGGTCAACAGCGACCGCCAGAGCTTCGCGCAGAAGCTCACCAGCGAGGCCGCCTCCGATCTGGAGAAGATGGGCATCGGCGTAGACGTGCTCACCATCCAGGAGGTCAGCGACGAAGAGGAGTACCTGGACGCGCTGGGCAAGCGCCGCACCGCTGAGGTGAAGCGCGATGCCGTCATCGGCGAGGCCGAGGCGACGCGCGATGCCAAGATCAAGTCGGCCGGCGCCATGCAGGAAGGCGAGAAGGCGCGATTGAGCTCCGAGGCCGACATCGCGCAGTCGCAGCGCGACCTGCAGATCCGCCAGGCACAGTATCAGGCCGAAGTGGAATCCGAGCGGGCCAGGGCGCAGCAGGCCGGTCCACTGGCGGACGCCAAAGCCAAGCAGGCGGTGGTGGCCGAAGAGGTGCGTGTCGACAGGATGCGCACGCAGGAATCGATCGCGGTGCAGGAGCAGGAGGTCCTGCGCAAGCAGAAGGAACTGGAAGCAACCGTGATCAAGCCGGCCGATGCCGAGCGGCAGGCGGCCATCGTCCGCGCCGAGGCGGCCAAGCAGGCGGCGGTGCTGGAAGCCGAAGGCCGCCGGTCGGCGTTGATCGCCATGGCCGAGGCCGAGCAGGAGAAGTTGCGCATGGAAGGCACCGGCCGCGCGGCGGCTGTCGAGGCCGAGGGCAAGGCCGAAGCCGCCAAGATCGAGGCGATCGGCCTGGCGCAGGCGCACGCGATTCAAGCGCAGGGCGAAGCCGAAGCCGCCGCGATTCTGCGCAAGGCCGAAGCCTGGAAGCAGTTCAATGACGCGGCCCGGCTGCAAACGATCCTGGAGAAGCTGCCGGCGATCATCGAGTCCTCGGCCGGCGTGTTCGGCGCCGTGGCGGCGCCGCTGGGCAACATCGACAAGCTGGTGGTGATCGACCAGGGCAACGACAACGGCAACGGCACAGGTGTGGGCCGCCTGGCCAAGACGGGTCCGGCGGTGGTGTTCAATCTGCTGCAGCAGTTGGAGGCGCTGGGATTGAACGTGCCGGACATCATGAAGCAGTTGGGCGTCACGGGCGGGAACGGCAGCGAGTCTGCCAATCCCCCGGCTGAGAGCACTACGGCAAGCTGAGGGCTTTTACCGGCCACACCGCTTCCACCTGCTCACCGCGGCATGCGTACATGCGGTCGTAGAGGTTGACGGTGGGGTCGCAATGGGGCGGCTGGAAGCGAATGCGAGCGCCGAGACTGGGCGGGGCAGATCCGTTCAGATCTATGTAGCCGAATTCGTCGCCGCCCCAGCGGTACGCGGCCGCGGGCTGACCAAAGACGTCAGGCCCGTAGCCGCGATCCGTGGCAAAGGCCTTCAAGCCCGCATCCACGGTGACGAACTCGGCGTGATTCGCGCTCACCACGGTCGCCAGCACGCTGAGCGCGGGCTGGAAGTCGAGCCCCTCGCGATGGTAGGCGACATCCATAAAGATGTAGGAACCGGCTTGTAGCTCGGTGAGCGCGGGGATGGCGGTGTCGATGTCCCAGGTGCCGGTGCTGCCTCCGGTGACGATATCAACCGCGAGGCCGCGGCGGAACATCGCTCCGGTGATTTCGGTCACGCCACGAAAAGCCTGCTGCGAGAGGGCTTCGCGCGCTTCGCGTCCGCCGGCGTGGGAGCCCGCCACCGAGTATGCCTGCACGCCGCGCAGTTCGAGGTTCGGTGCTTCGTCCACGGCTTCGGCGATGGCCAGCGCCTGGTCTTTGGAACGCGCTCCGGTGCGGTGGTCGCCGACGTCGAGGTCCACCAGCACGTCGAGCTTGCCTCCCGAAGCGGCTTCGTTGTACCAGGCGACTTGCTGGAGATGGTCGACCACCACGGTCGCACCGGTGGCGACGATGCGCTTCATCTTCAGAGGATCGGCGAGGGGCGAAGTGAGCAGCAGTCCGCCGATGCCGGCGGCGTGCATCAGTTCGGCTTCGGCCACGGTGGCGACGCAGACGCCCGTGGCTCCGGCCGCGATCTGGAGGCGGGCGATCTCCGGGCACTTATGCGCCTTTGCGTGCGGGCGTAGCGTCTTGCCGGATTCCGAAATCTTCGCGGCCATGCGGGCGAGGTTGGCTTCGAAGAGGTCGAGGTCCAGCAGCAGAGCGGGCGTGGGCAGTTCGTGAATAGCGGGCATTGAAGCCCATTATGCGGCAGTGGTATGCAGGCGGGGAACTTGATATGCTCCGGATGGTGCTTGCTCCAACCATTTCCGTGGCGAACCGGATCGCGAAGCTGCGGCCCACCACCGTCAACCAGATCACCCAGCACGTGCGCGAATTGCAGGCGCAGGGTAAGGACCTGGCCACGCTGATGCGCGGCGAACCGGACCTGCCCACGCCGCCGCACATCATCGAAGCCGCCTACGCGGCGATGCGCGCCGGGCGCACCGGGTATCCCGACAATCGCGGCGAGATCATGTTTCGCGAAGCCGTGGCGGCGAAGCTCGCGCGCGAGCAGGGGCTGGAGTTCGATCCGAAAACCGAGATCCTTTCGACCAGCGGCACCAGCTTCAGCGTCTACGCGGCCATGTGCGCGCTGGTGAACGATGGCGACGAGGTGCTGCTGCCCGATCCTATCTATGACGCCTACGTGTCGCCGGTGCGGCTGTGTGGCGGGCGCGTGAAGATGGTGCCGTCGCCGATCGTCAACGGGCGCTTCACGATCGACCCCGCGGCGCTGGATGCGGCGTGGACGCCGTCCACGCGCGTGCTGATGCTGAACACGCCGTGGAATCCCGTGGGCACGGTGCTCACGCGCGAGGAACTGGCAGCCATCGCCGATTTCTGCGAGCGGCGCAACGTGTTCCTGATCAGCGACGAGATCTACGAGGCCATCGTCTATGACGGCCGCCGGCACGTGGCTCCGCTGGCCGTGGCGCCGAACCTGCGCGACCGCTGCATCATGGCCAACAGCCTGTCGAAGACCTACTCGATGACCGGCTGGCGGCTGGGTTACCTGGCGGCTCCGGCGGCGCTGATCCGCGCGATGTATCTGGTGCTGGTGCAGTCCAGCCGCGGTCCCGCGACGTTCGCGCAGGATGCGGGCACGGCGGCGTTGAACGGTCCGCAGGAGTGCGTCGCGGAGATGCGCGACGAATATCAGCGGCGGCGCGATACGGTGGCGCAGGCGCTGGCCGGCGTGCCGGGGGTCGAGGTGCTGCGCGTCGAGGGCGGCTTCTTCACCATGGTCGACGTGCGCGGGCTGGGGCTGCCTTCCGACGAGATCCGGAAGAAGCTGCTCGATGACCATGGCGTGGTGGTGGTGCACGGCGCCGCTTACGGTCCGGCGGGCGAAGGGACGCTGCGCGTGTCGTTCGCCAGCGGCGGCGCCACGCTCGAAAAAGGACTGGCGCGGTTGCGCGAGGGGTTGGCGCGTATCGGGGAGTCGCGGGGTTGACCCTGGTCCAGGTGGCGCGGCCCGCGATCGATGCGGACCTGCTGCGCCGCGAACTCGAAACTGCCGTCGAGGGGGAAGTGCGCTTCGACGCGGTTTCGCGGGCGCTCTATTCCACGGACGCGAGCGTGTACCAGATCCAGCCGCTGGGCGTGGTGCTGCCGAAGACGCGCGCGGCGCTGGTGGAGATCGTCAAGATCTGCCGGCGCCACAAGTGCCCGATCACGATGCGCGGCGGCGGGACGTCGCAGGGCGGGCAGGCGATCGGCGAAGGGATCGTCGTCGACACGTCGAAATACCTGAACCGGATTCTAGAGGTGAGCGCGTCGGGCCGCTGGGTGCGCGCGGAGCCGGGCGTGGTGTTGGACGAACTGAACTCCGCGCTGCAGCCGCTGGGGCTGCGCTTTGCTCCGGATATTTCCACCGCGAGCCGCGCGACCATCGGCGGCATGATGGCCAACAACTCCAGCGGCGCGCGCAGCGTGCTCTACGGCAAGACCATCGATCACGTGCTGGAGCAGACCGTGGTCCTGACCGACGGCAGCGTGGTGGAACTGCGCGAGCGGTCGCGCGAGGACTTGCCGCAGGGCGACGCGCTCGAAGCCGCCTGCTATCGCACGGTGCTGCGGCTCGCCGCGGAGCACGCCGAAGAGATCGACCGACGCTATCCGAAAATCCTGCGCCGCGTGGGCGGCTACAACCTGGATGAGTTTGCGGACGCAGGGCGAGCGGTGAACCTGGCAAAGATGCTGGTCGGGTCGGAAGGCACGCTGGGTGTGGTGCTCGAAGCCAAGCTCAATCTGGTGCCGCTCCCCAAGGCGAAGGCCGTCATGGTGCTCGGATTCGATCATCTGCTGGACGCGCTGGCGGCCGCGCCCGCGATCCTGCAACATGCCCCGTCGGCGATCGAGGTGATGGATAAGTCGATCCTCGAGAACACCCGCCAGAATGCGAACCTGGACGCGCTGCGCCGGTCCGTGATTCCGGGCGATCCCGGCGCAACGTTGTGCGTCGAATTCTACGGCGACCGCGCGGAGGATCTGCCTCCGCGGCTCGACGCGCTGGCCGCCGACATGCGCGAGCGCGCCACGTGCAGTCCCATCACGGAGGCGAAAGCGCAGCAGCGCGTGTGGAGCCTGCGCGAAGCGGCGCTGGGCCTGTCGATGGCCGTGAAGGACGACGCCAAGTCGATCTCGTTCGTCGAAGACACGGCGGTCGCGCCCGAAAAACTTTCGCAGTTCATCGGCAAGTTCCTGACGATTCTCGAAGCGCATGACACCACGGCGGGCATTTACGCGCACGCCTCGGTGGGATGCCTGCATGTGCGGCCCGTGGTCAACATGAAGACCGAAGAGGGCGTGGTGAAGTTCGAATCGATCGCCAAGGCCGTGGCCGGGCTGGTGCTCGAATACGGCGGCGCGCTCTCCGGCGAGCACGGCGACGGCCTGGTGCGCGGCCCTTTCATGCGGCAGATGTTCGGCGACGCGCTCTATGAGGCGTTCCGCGAGATCAAGCGAACCTTCGATCCGGACGGCATTTTGAATCCGGGCAAGATCGTCGACTCGCCGCCGATGACCGCGAACCTGCGCTTCGGCGTGGGCTACCAGACACCGCGGCCGCAGACGTATTTCGACTACTCAGACTACGGCGGCATGGGCGGCGCGGTGGAGATGTGCAGCGGCGTGGGCGCCTGCCGCAAGAAGCTGGCCGGCACCATGTGTCCTTCTTATATGGCCACGCGCGAGGAACGCGATTCGACGCGCGGCCGGGCCAACACGCTGCGCCTGGCCATGACCGGACGCCTGGGTGAATCGGGGCTCGGCGACCACGGCGTGTTCGAAGTGCTCGACCTGTGCCTGGAATGCCGCGCTTGCAAAGCGGAGTGTCCGGTGGGCGTGGACGTGGCGCGGTTCAAGAGTGAATTCCTGGCCGACTACTGGTCGCGGAACGGCACGCCGGTGCGGGCGCGGGCGCTGGGCGGCGTGGCGAACCTGGCTCCGTGGGGCAGTTTCTTCGCGCCGGTGTCGAACTGGGTGGCGGGCGCGATGTCGGCCGGCATGGGCATGGACTCGCGGCGGCGGCTGCCGAGGTGGCGGCGGCGCACGTTCGCCGGGTGGTCCATGCGCCGGGCGCAAGGCAGCGGCGTGATCCTGTTTAACGACACGTTCACCAACCACTACGATCCGCAGATCGGCATCGCGGCGGTCGAAGTGCTCGAGCGCGGCGGCGCGCAGCCGCGCGTGATCCGCCCGGGGTGCTGCGCGCGCCCGCAGATTTCGCAAGGGCTGCTCAAAGAGGCGCGCGAACAGTTGGCGAAGACCGTCGACGGCTTGTACCAAGCCTCGCGTGGTGGGCAAAAGATCCTGTTCCTGGAGCCGAGTTGCCTGTCGTCGATCAAGGAAGACGCGCCGTCACTGTTGCGCGGCGAAGCGCAGGACAAAGCGCGCAAGGTGGCCGACGCATCCATTCTGTTCGACGAATTCGCGGCAACGCTCGACCTGCCGCTGCGTCCCGCGGCAGGCCAGATCCTGTTGCACGGACACTGCCACCAGAAGTCGATGGGCATGCTGGATGCGACCAAAGCTCTGCTGGCGCGCATTCCCGAAGCGCAGGTGACGGATCTCGACGCGGGCTGCTGCGGCATGGCGGGATCCTTCGGCTATACGCGCGAGCACTACGATGTTTCGGTGGCGATTGCGAATCGCAAGCTGCTGCCGGCGGCGCGCGCGATGCAGGCCGGCGAGGTTCTGGTGGCCCCCGGCACGTCGTGCCGCCACCAGGTGGCCGACCTGAGCGGCAAGGAGGCGGTCCATCCCGCGGTTCTGCTGAAGAGTCTGCTGGCATGACCGCGCGCAGGAGCCATCGCGGTGGATTGCTGGTTGCACTCCTCTGCACGGCGGGCGTGCAGGCGGCGGACGACGCCGGCGAATGGTCCAGCTACGGACGCGACGCCGCCGAAACGCACTACAGCCCGCTCGCTCAGATCAGAACGGAAAACGTGAGCCGCCTGGGACTGGCTTGGTCTATGCGCACGGGCGCTTCGCGCGGGCGTGTGGAAGCGACGCCACTGATGCACAGCGGCGTGCTCTACGCGAGCCTCCCATGGGGCGTCCTGTTCGCGGTGGACGCGCGCACGGGCCAGGAGAAGTGGCGTTGGGACCCGCATATCTCCATCGGATCCCTGCGTCTCTGTTGTGGACCGGTCAACCGCGGCGTGGCGCTCTATGACGGCAAGGTGTACGCGGGTCTGATCGACGGCCGGCTGGTGGCGCTGGATCAGGAAACGGGCGATCTGCGGTGGTCCGTGCGGGTCACCGAAGAAGGCTCGGATGCAACGCTGACCGGAGCTGTGCGGATCGTAAGGGGCAAGGTCATCGTGGGATCGGCCGGAGCGGAGTTCGGCGTGCGCGGCCATTTTTCCGCCTACGACCCGCAAACCGGTGCGCTGGTGTGGCGTTTCTACACCGTGCCCGGCGATCCATCGAAGGGCTTCGAGCATCCCGAACTGGAGACGGCCGCCAAAACCTGGAAGGGCCGGTGGTGGGAATTGGGCGGCGGCGGCGTTCGACGCTGCTCTAACCGGTCCCACGGCGGCAAGATTCGGATAGCGGGCGCGTCCCGGTGTGCGGCAGGATGAAGGCATGGCGTCGATCGAAGCAGTTTGCGAATTCATCCGGACGCATGCGGCGGAGAAGCTGCCGCTGGCTGCGCTGGCCGCCCGCGCCGGGCTGAGCCCGTTTCATTTCCAACGCACGTTCAAAGCGGCGGTGGGCGTTACGCCGCGCCAGTTTCAGGATTCCTGCCGCATGGGCACGCTCAAGGCTCGCCTGCGCAGCGGACCGGTCACCGGCGCGATCTATGAGGCGGGCTACGGATCGAGCAGCCGGGTCTATGAGCGCGCCGCGACGCATCTGGGCATGACCCCGGCTTCCTATGGCGCGGGCGGACGCGGCGCGTCCATCTCCTACGTCACCACCGCATCGCCGCCGGGACGGATGATGATCGCGGCCACAGACCGCGGCTTGTGCTTCGTGCAGTTCGCCTCGAGCGATCTGGAACTGGAGGCGATGCTGGTGCGCGAATATCCTGCCGCGCAGCGTGCACCGATGCGGTCGCCCTACGCGCGCGAGTTCCGGCAGTGGATGGCGAGCCTGAAAGTGCACCTGGCGGGGCGCGTTCCACGGGCCGATCTGCCGGTAGACGTCCGCGCCACGGCGTTCCAGATCCAGGTGTGGGATTATCTGCGGCGGATTCCGCCGGGCGCGACGGCTTCGTACGCGGAGGTGGCCGTGGGAATCGGCCGGGCGGGTGCGGCGCGGGCGGTGGCGGGCGCGTGCGCGGCGAATCGCGTGGCGCTGGCGATTCCCTGCCACCGGGTGATTCGCGGTGATGGCGGATTGGGCGGCTACCGTTGGGGGCTGGACCGTAAGCGCGCGCTGCTCGATGCGGAGCGCGCCGGGTAAGCGCGTCTTAGTCCGCATTGCTCAATGAGCTTCGGGCGCTGGACGTAGCGCAAGCCACGGGCTTGCCGCGCGGGACTCGTCCCGGCGCTTGGCGTCCATTGGCCTGCATTTCTCACAAGCTCTAAGTGCATCGGCGCGAAACGTGAGGCCGGGATACGCAAGCGGCGATTTGGCCGCCGCTCCCGGCATGACATCGTGACCGGCCACAAGCGCCGGGACGAGTCCCGGCGCGGCAAGCCGCGGGCTTGCGCCACGTCCTGCGCCCGAACCTGGTGAGAAATGCGTTAGTCGCGGCTCACCAGGATCAGGCTCGCCAAAGGAGCACCCCAGCGGGCCGCATTCTTGCGGTCGGATGCGGCGCCCCGGGTATCGCCCTGCGCTTCCCGGACCTGTGCCCGGGCGTCGAAGAATTCCGCCCGGTTGGGCTCCTGTTGGATCGCATGGTCGAGGTCCGTTTCGGCTTCGCGATAGTGGTGCAGGGCCGCCTGCGTCAGGGACCGCTGGTAGTAGTTCTCACCGGAGGCATCGAGGGCCACGGCGTGGTCCAGGTCACCCAGCGACTTTTCGAGCCAGTCCTGGTCGCGGTACGCCTGGCCGCGGAGCATGTAGCCTTTGGCCCAGGTCGGCGTGAAGGTCAGCGCAAGGGTGAGATCCTTCATTGCCAGCTTGGGTTGCATCAGATTCAAGCGCGCCTCGGCGCGAAGCTGATAGGAGAGACTGCGTTCGGGCGCGAGCTTGATGCTGCGCGTGGCGTCCGCGTCCGCAAGAGAGTTCTCGCCCAGTTTGAGGTGCGCCATGGCGCGGCGCTCCAGCACGGAAGAGGGGTCGGCGCCGAGCCGCAGCGCCAGGTCGAGCCGCGCGATCGCGTCGCGGTAGAGTCCGGAGTCCATGTAAAAGTCGGCTTCGCGGATCATGCCCGCAAGCTGGCGCCGTTGGGTCAGCGAGTGATAGGCGTGCGCCGCGGAGCCAAGACCGAAGGACACGGCCACGGCAGCGGTGGTGATCGCTGCCATGAAGTAGACGGGACGAATTTCGCTATGCCAAATGATTCGCATACCTGGCTGGGCCGTGTACAGACTAACATCCGGCCCCGCGGTGAGCGCCGGTACCTTGGGCACATCTTGGGTAGGCTTGGTACCAGGACTATCGCCGCTCCATACCCAAACACTGAGCGAAGCATTTGCATTAAGATAACCAGAACCAGGAGGCAGGTTCCATGTCGACCGTGTTCCGCAAGCTGTTTCCCACCGCCGCCGATCCCACGCTCACGCTCGCGCGGCTGATACTGGCGGTAATCTTCTTCGCCCACGGATCGCAGAAAATGTTCGGCCTGTTCGGCGGGCGCGGCATCCAGGGAACCATCGAACTCTTCCAGGCCGACATGGGCATTCCCGCCCCGCTCACCGTGCTGGTGATGTGCACTGAGGTGTTCGGCGCGCTGGCGCTGGCCACGGGATTCCTCAGCCGCCTGGCCGCGCTGGGCGTCGGCTGCATCATGCTGGTTGGGCCCTTCGCCAATCATCTTTTCCCGCAGTTCTTCATGAACTGGACCGGCCGCGCGATGCACGAAGGATTCGAATACCATCTGCTCGCCCTGGCGCTGATCGTGGGAATCGCCGTGCGCGGGGGCGGGGCGTGGTCAGTGGACCGCGCCATTGCGGGTCGCAAACCGCTTTGAGCGCCCCGACGCGTCCCCTCCGGCCGACCCGTGATACCCTGCGAGTGCTGTGAGGAAGAGATCCGTTTTTCGACTTTGTGCCCTGTCCGTTCTGCCGTTCCTGCCCGCCGCCGCGCAGGTGACGCCCAGCGTGTTTGTCGACGGTGCGTTCAACGGCTCCTGGAACATCAGCTCCACCAATGAGCCGAGCCTGCAGGGAACCACCATCACCTTCACCCAGATCGACCGCAACACCGGACCCGCCCTGTTGAACGGACTGAGCGATTCCACATTCACCGCGCTGCTGTGTCCGGCCATCGATCAGAAGACCGAGTACTATTCGGCCACTTACGATTTTCAGGGCGGCGGCCAGCTCTATGCCTGCACCAACGGCACGCAGCTGCTGGGCCGCTACGCGCATACCGGCGGCATGGTGCGCGGCTTCTTTGAAATAGCCACCACCACACCCGGCGCGAATCCCACCTGGAAAGGACAGATCCTGCCGGACGTGGGCGACGGCAACTACGACCTCATGAACGCCACCTACGCCGGTGGCGGCATCGCCACACCGCTGGCCAAGCTGACCGACGACGCGGTTCGCATCCTGTCGTCTGTGCCGCAAGTGGGACCGCTGCTGGCCTCCGATTCGTTCCAGTCGTTCACGGCGCTGGTCGAATACAATCTGGACGATACGATGGCGCGCGACGGAGCGGTGCGACTGGTTCTGCTCGACGGATCGGCGGTGATCGCACAGTCAGACAAGCTACCCGTCCAGGCCGCGTCTCCCATCCAACAGGCGCAGCTCATGATTCCGCGGGCGCAACTGCCCGTGGGCTCGGGCCAAGTGAACCTCCGCGCGGACCTGCTGGCGCAGGACGATTCCGTGATTCTTTCAAGCCAGCCACTAGCGTTCCGCTACGCGGAGGCCGCGCCCATGCTGACCGCCGCACCCATGCAATTGAGCTACGGCGCGCGTGTGGCGACGCCTGGCAGCATTGAGCAGACGGTGTTGCTCACCAAGACCGGTTCGGGACCGTCGGTGGACTTCACGGCAGAGCAGGTGGGCGACAGCACCTGGATCGAGAGTATCGTCCGCAGCTCCGGCCAGGTGGTGAACACCGAGCCGACTCTCCTGACGGTCACCGTGAACACGCAGGGCTTGGGCGTGGGAACCTTCGTGGACGCGATTCGCATCAGCTCTTCGCTCGGTGCGATCGACATTCCGGTGACCGCCGTGGTCAACTCCCAGGGGTCGATCCTGTTTCTCACCAAGACGGGACTCCGCTTTGAGACGCGCCAGGGCAACGGCTCCTCGGCCACCGGCAACGTCAGCGTGCGCAACCTGGGCGATGCCGGATCGGTGGTGAACTGGTCGGCGCGCGCGCTGCTGGGAGGCGACTTCGTCAATCTGGCGCCCGCGAGCGGCCTCAGCCAGACCAACGCGCCGTCCAACCTGGCGGTGACCGCGGCGTCCGCGGGAATCGACACGCTGAGTGACAAGTACGCACTCATCGAGGTGAGCGATCCGAACGCGCTCAACTCGCCGCAGTACATCAGCGTAGTGGTGGACGTTTCGCCACCCAACTCGCCCACCATCCCCTTGCCCTCGCCGGCCGGCTTCTTCTTCACCGGCACTCAAGGCGGCGCGCAGCCTGCCTCGCAAGTACTGACCGTCAACGTCAGCCGCACCACGAACGCCAACTTCACCGCTTCCGCCGCGACCGACGATGGCGGCGGATGGCTGACCGTCGATCCGCCGAACGGCACGTCCAGCACCTCGAACCCGGGCAAGGTGAATGTCAACGTATCGACCGTGGGGCTCGCCTCCGGCGTCTACCGCGGCGTGGTGAACATCGCCATTGGATCCGTTGTGCGCGCCAGCAAGGTCACGTTGCTGGTGCAACAGTCCACCGCCGCGGCCGCCTCGGCCGACGCCCGCGGGCTGGCGCTCCAATCGTCCACCCGCGCGGCCGGATGCACGCCCAGCGAGGCGGCTATCGTCGAAACCAGCCTGGTCAACAGCTACTCCATACCCGCCTCGTTCCCCGCGAACCTGGTGGCGCGCATGTTCGACGATTGCGGCACGCCACGCGGCGACGGGTCCGTGGTGGCCACGTTCTCGAACGGCGATCCGCCGCTCAGCCTGCTGCCTGACGACCGCGCCGGAGACTACTCGGCCACCTGGGTCCCCGGCACCGTCTCGATGGATACCCAGATCAAGATGGTCGGCACGGTGGGCAACCTCAAGCGCAGTACGCTCACCATCAGCGGCAACATCGCGGATAACGAAGCGCCCTCGCCGGTGATCGCCTCGGGCGGTCTCCTCCACGCCTTCAATCCGGAGCTCGGTGCACCTCTTGCCCCCGGCACCGCGACGCAGGTATTCGGCAGCAACTTCACGAGCGCCTCGGAGGCCGCGCCGACGCCGCTGCCGACGGAGTTCCGCGGCGTGGAGGTGCTGATGGGAGCCCTGCATCCGCCGCTGTACTTCGTGAGCCCGTCCCAGATCAACATGCAGGTGCCCGCCGAAGCCGAGCCGAGGAGCTACGCCACGGTCGTGCTGGCGAACGGTATCCCTTCCGTGCCGCAGATGATGAACCTGGTGCGGGCCGAGCCCCGCGTGCTCGCGCCTGACGGAAACCTGGTGGCGCAGCACGTCGACTTCACGTTCGTAACGCCCGAAAGCCCGGCCGCGCCCGGAGAGTTCCTGACGCTGTACCTGGTCGGCATGGGCGCCACTACGCCACCGGTGGAATCCGGCCAGCCGTCACCGCGCGATCCGCTGGCCATAGTGAACATCCAGCCGGAGGTGACCATCGACGGCAAAACCGCCGAAGTCTTCTTTGCCGGCCTCACGCCGGACTTCGTGGGTCTCTACCAGATCAATGTACGGGTGCCGGAGAACGCGAGCAGCGGACTGGTGGACGTGGTGATCACGCAAAATAGCGTGAATGCGAACGTCACCAAGTTGGTGGTAGTGGCTCCCTGACGGGATGGGCGGACTTTGGAAGACCGCCCCCTGTGGTCGCGCCTCCGCTACAGGCACTCTGCCAGGATTTGCGATGGCTGCGCGATCTGCGCTCATGACGTCTGCTGCACGCAGCGCGCCAGCTGAGCTGCGGCCGTCAGGGAGCGGCCCCCAGCCCGTCCGGGAACCTGCTACCGCAACGTCTCCTGATATTCGGGATACATCGTCGCCGCCCCGCCCAGCGCGGCCTTCACCGGTACGCCCGCCTTCCCGGCGAACTCGTCCACGAACGGATTCTCGCCGGGCAGGAAGCTCGGCACCCAGCCCTGCGCACGATCCGGAGCCTCCTCCACGTACTCGCACGGATACAGCCAGTTCGCCAGCAGGTTCTGCCCGCGCGTGGCCCACCCGATCTGCGTGTCGATCTGGAAATCCTGGCTCTTGATGAGCGGCTCCTCCAGGTACACCGGATCAGTGACCACGCTCACGTGCGTCAGCATGTCGCCGTGGCGGATGAAGTGCTCCACCAGAGTGATCTCGTCGCTCGAAGGCAGCCCGTTGCGGCGATGCCAGCCTTGCTTGATGTGCGTCGTCGTCACCGTGAGCACGTTGCCGTCCCACTGGCCCGTGGAGAACCCCATCCACGTGTGGGCGGCGTATTTCGAAGGGTGCGGCCGCCCGTCCATGTAGATCGTGCGGTTCTGCTCGTAGTTGCTCACATACTGCCGCAGCGCCACCACTTCCTGCGTCATCGGATCGCGTTCCTCCCAGACGCGCAGCAGCAGTGGACCGCGATAAATATAGGCCACAGTGTGCACCTGGCACTGATGCTCCTGCAACGTGAGCCGGTCCGGATCCCAGGCCAGCGCCCATCGCCGCGCGGCCTCATTGATCGGCAGGCCCAGATAGTCCACCAACGATGGACCCGGAATCCGCTCGGGCTGGTCTTCGTGAAAGATGGGTGTCCACACGCCGGTCAGGTCCACCTGAGCGAATAACGATCCGGCCAGCAGCACCGCAGGGATAAGGAAGCGTCGCATCAGTGTTATTGGATCACAACGCCGCCCGCGCGGCATGCGTCACCAGGCACAGCCGCCGCCCTGCCGGAAGGCGCTCAGATGGACTTTGTCGCGCCCGCGTCCATATCGATCAACGATCCGTGAAACAGCCGCCCTTCCGGGCTTGCCACGAACGCCACCAGCGCCGCGATATCCTCCGGTTCGCCGATGCGCGCGATGCGGCCGTTCCTGACGTACTCGTGCTCGGCATCGGCCAGCGCCAAGCCGCGCTCGGCGGCGAACTTCTCCAGGCGCGTCGCGAACCGGCTCGTGCGAATCGTCCCCGGGTTGATCAGGTTCACCTGCACGCCGTCGCGCAGCCCCGCATCGGCCAGCGCCTTGGTGAAGGAAAGCAGCGCCGCGTTCACCGATCCGCCCACGGCGAACTGCGCCCCCGGCGTGCGCCCGCCCACCCCGCCGATCATCACCACCGACCCCTTCGCCGCCCGCAGATGATTCCACGCTGCGCGCGTCAGCCGCACCGCTCCGAAGTACTTCAGCGCGAAGCCGTCGGCGAAGTCCTCGTCGGTCAGCTCCAGAAAATCGCCGCGCTTGGTGGCGCCCGCGTTGTTCACCAGCACATCGATGGAGCCGAAGCGCGTCACCGCGAACTCCACCACCTTGGCCGCCGACGCCGGCTCGCGCAGGTCGAGCGCGAGCACCTCGGCATCGCCGCCCGCGCCCTGGACTTCGTTCGCCACTTCCCGCAGCGCCTGCTGGCCGCGCGCCGCCAAAACCACCCGCGCCCCTTCGGCGCCCAACCGCAACGCGATACCCCGGCCAATGCCGCGGCTCGCTCCCGTCACAATCGCTGTCCGGTCCCGGAAGCGCCTTTCTGCTTGTGGTCCCATGTACCTGAGTTTGACACTTCCGCGCGCCGCGGCGAACATTGTTAGAAGATGAAGCTTCTTCCAGCCCTACTCCCCGCGATCCTTCTCGCGGCCTGCTCCAGCACTCCGGTGGAGACCACCAAGGCGGAGCCGGCCCCGCCGCCCATGCCGATCTCCGGCCAGCGCGGCTTGCAGAACACCTTTCCGCAGGCCCGCGCCTGGGCCACGGACGCGCAACCGCTCACGGTGCGCAGCATCAACCTCAAGGCTGTACCGTCCGAGGACGGCAAGGCGGGCGCCTGGGAGGTCATGTACGTCTCCCCCTCGCTTGGCGCAGCGAAATCTTTCATCTGGTCGTCGTATGAAGGCGAAGGCGTGCACGAAGGCGTTTTCGGCGGACCCCAGCAATCCTGGCGCGCGGGCAGCGGCACGCAGTCGCCGATCATCATGGCCGCTATCCGCACCGACACCACCGAAGCCCTGCCGAAAGCCATGGACGCCGCCGAAGCTTACCTGAAGAAACCCGGCGAGAAGCCGCCCATCAACTTCCTGCTGGAGCTGACCGCGCGCTTCCGCGATCCCGTGTGGGTGGTGATGTGGGGCCAGTCAGCGGGCCTGGCCGAGTACTCGGTGTTCGTCGACGCGGGCACCGGCGAGGTGGTGGGGAAGAGCTGAGCGGCCGCCTCCGGCCGTGGCTCAACCAGCGGTCCTGCGCGAACCCCGCGATCCATGCAGAGCGCCGCTGGCTACTCCGAGACCGCCTCTTCTGGGACGCCCAACACGGTCGCCCTTCCGTTTACTCCGGCAATCGACAGCGGCCCGGCTGAGCCGCGACCACAGGGAGCGGTCTTGGTTCGTTCGCCAAACGCAGACGCGGCAGAGCTCCGCTGCGACGACCTGTTCTATTGTTACGATGAGATTCATCGTCGGGGACCCGGCGGATGGCGGCTGCGTCTTCAGCCATGGATGGCCGGTCCTGGAGGAGGAAGGTGTCTATGCAAGCACGCGCGCTTCTGCTGATTCTGGCCAGCCTCCCGGTGGGGGCGCAATGGCTCGACCATCGTGACCCGCTCATTCCCCGCAACGCGGACGGCACTCCCAACCTCGCCGCTCCCGCGCCCATGCGCGACGGCAAACCCGATCTCACCGGTTTGTGGCAGATGGAGAGAGCGTCCCCCGAGGAGTGGAACGCGGCACAGGGCGCCGGATTCACCGATTTCCAGCTCGATCTTTACGATGTCTCGAAGTACGTGGCAAGCGTCTTCTGGGGCACGCCTCCCGGTGAGGAGCCGCTGACGGAAGCAGGGTTGCGCGTCTTCCAGGAGCACCTGAAGGTGCCGAACACACAGGAGCGGTGTCTGCCCAGCAGCATCCCGATGGATCTCTTTACGTTCGTATTCAAGTTCCTGCAAGCGCCGGGCGAGGTGCTGATGCTGCCGGAGTGGGACGACCCGCCGCGCCAGATCTTCACCGACGGCCGCAGTCTGCCGCAGGATCCCATTCCTTCCTGGATGGGATATTCGGTGGGCTCGTGGAAGGACGACACATTCGTGGTCGAGACCAGCGGCTTCACCGACCGTGCCTGGCTGGATTTAATCGGTCACCCGCGCAGCGAATCCATGCACATCACCGAACGCTATCACCGCCGCGACTTCGGCCACTTGGATGTGGAGATGATCTTCGACGATTCCGTGTATTACACGCGCCCATTCACGGTGAAGACCACGGCGAATCTCGTCCCGGACAGCGACCTGCTGGAGTTCGTCTGCAATGAGAACGAGAAGGACCTCTCGCATCGGACCAACTGAGCCGCGCGCGCCAGCAAGCGGTCTACGGCACGCGGAGGGCGCCTGACAGGAAGTCGGCGATGCGCTTAGCCCCGCTTAGTTAGTCAGGCGGTGCGCTCCAGGGCCAGAATCCGCTTCCTGATCGCAGGCGGGAAATCGACGAAGACGAACTGTGCCTTGTGGAACAGGTAGTCTTCTCCACTTTCGTCCACGATGCGGATCAGGTCATCCTTCGCAGCTCGCGCGTCGGGAATGACCGGGTAGACTTTGCCTGGGATGAGCGACGCTTCGTAGCCGCCGTTGTCAACGCAAAGCGCGAATGGTTTGGAGGTGGCTTTCATCAGTCGTCCAGGTAGCGCTTGATCTTCAGATCCCGTTTGCCAATGCCGTGTGCTTGATACCAGTGTAGCTCGACGTGCCGGATCTCTCCGTTCGGCAGTCGCACTATTGCAGTACCCTTCATCTTTCTCCAACGTCCGTGACCGTAGGCTTTGCGCAGGTACGAGCGAACGCGAACGCTCGGCCCGGCCGCGATCACTTCGACATCTGTGATCCGGCCGACAACGTCGAACCCCATGTTCGGCTACCGTGTTTTGCCCTTCGGGAAGAAGCGCGCAAATCTTGGAATTACATGTTCAGCAACAAACCGGTGTATCTTCTCGATGTCGGCGACGGTCGCTGAGATCCCCTGGCTTTTGTCCCCAAAAACTACATCGAAAGTAACATCTGGATCGAATCGCATCTGACTTTTGAGGCGCAGGGGAACACTGAACATGTGGTGCTCCTCATCGAGTTCGAGAAAGGCAACGACCTCCGGCGTCGCGTCTGGAAAGTGAAAAAGGAGTTGATCTCCGTGGACCGGGATGCGTCGATGCTTATCGATGTTGCAAAGCTTGTTCAGCTTCCAAAGCAGATGCGCAGAGGGGTCCACTCTGTTGTATGGCTGAAGAGATTTGACGATGCCAACTGCTCCTGCGGGCACTCCGTCAAGCTGGCTAGAAAACTGCCTTCTGGTCTTGCTGTTCCACTTGTCCAAGATTGGGAATTGCGTGTCTTCGGGGTACGATCTTCTGAGCTTCGCGAGTTGCCAGACCATTTGATCGAGTGCGGAGCGGAGGCAGTACAGCAAGTCACCCAAGATGAGGGGAACGTCGAGGGGAGTATCTTGCATCTTGATTCGGACCTGGTAGCGTCCACGCTTGAGATCGTCCTTACAGAAAAAAGCGTAAGGTCTGGACTTGCGAAAGACGTCCAGTTCCCGCCGGAGAGCGTCAAGGTGTATTGTTGCCCGCTTGGTCTTGAGATAGGGTTCGACAAGAGACGGACCCGGCAAGCGCGCCATGCCTAACGCTAGCAGCGCAGGTGAGTCAAGTCAATCATTGCCAAATGTTTAGCTTCCAACGGGTCAACAACAGCTTTGAGAGGACATCTACTTCTTCCCGCGCCGGATCTCGATCACCGGAATCAGCGAGCTCGGCTTCGGCTCCCGACCTGCCGACCGCGACGCGCGCTGGTGGATCTCCGTGTTCAGGCTGGAGACGAACTCCTCGATCTGCTTCTGCATCTCGGACATCTTCTCGCGCATGTTCAGGATGATCTCCACGCCCGCCAGGTTCACGCCCAGTTCGCGCGTCAGCTTGAGGATCACCTCCAGCCGTTCCAGGTCGTCCTGCGTGTAGAGCCGCGTGTTGCCTTCACTGCGCGACGGCGTCAGCAATCCTTCGCGCTCATAGAGCCGCAGCGTCTGCGGATGCAACTGGTACTGCTCGGCCACCGCCGAAATCATGAACGCCGCCTTGCGTGTCTTCGCCATGTCTACACCGGACTCCAAATGTCTTTCGACCAGATCGCCTGACGCGGATCCTCGGGATGCAACTGGCCGTACTCCCGCAGCAGCTCACGCGTACGCTCGTCGCGCACGTCCGGAGCCTCCACCAGTACTTCCACAATCTGATCCCCGCGCGCGCCCGACCGCGAATTCAGCACGCCCTTCTCCCGCAGCCGGAACTTCTGGCCGTTCTGCGTGCCCTGCGGAATCTTGAGCAGCGCCTTGCCGTCGATGGTCGGCACCTCGATCTTGGTTCCCAGGCCCGCTTCATCGATCCGTATCGGCACCTGGATGTGAATGTCGTCGCCGCTGCGCTGGAACACCGGGTGCTCGTCGACCCGCAGCGTAATGTAGAGGTCGCCCGCCGGAGCGCCGAACGTTCCGGCATTCCCCTTGCCCGCCACGCGCAGCCGTGAGCTCTGCTGCGCCCCCGGCGGAATGCGCACGTCCACGGTCTCGGTCTTCGAAACCCGTCCGTCGCCGTGGCACGTCGAGCAACGGTTGCGCAGGCGCCCGGTGCCTTCGCAGCGCGGGCACGTCAGGCTGAAGCGCATCGCGCCCGCCATCTGCGTGACGTTGCCCGACCCCTGGCATTCCGGACACACCGCGTTGGCGCCCTGCCGCGACCCCGACCCCTTACAATCCGGGCACATCTCCTGCCGCGCGACGCTCAGCCGCACCTGTGTGCCTTTGATGGCCTGCCAGAAATCGATGTTCAGCCCGTACTCGAGGTCGGTGCCCTTCTGCGGCGCGGCCTGCGCCTCCGGACCCTGTGACCGCCCGCCGAACCACTGGCTGAAGATATCGTGGAAGCTCGACCCACCTTCCGCGCCCGGCCCCGGGCCTGGTCCAGGTCCAGCGCCGGAGCCCGGACGCCGCGCGCCCGCGCCGCGGGTGAAGTAGTCGCTGAAGTCGAACCCGCCGAAGCCCATGTTGGGCCCGCCCGGACCGGCTCCCGCGCCCGCGCCGCCCGGCATGCCGTTCTCCGAATAGAAGCCGACCTGGTCATACATCTGCTTCTTCTTCGCATCGCTCAGGACGTCGTAGGCTTCCTGCACCTGCTTGAAACGGTCCTCGGCGGCCTTGTCGCCCGGATTCAGGTCCGGGTGATGCTTGCGCGCCAGCCGGCGGTACGCTTTACGGATATCCTCCGCGCTGGCCTTGCGCTCCACTCCGAGCGTTTCGTAATAGTCCATAACCTAGTGGCCGGTGTCCAGTGGCCAGTGGCCAGTTACCCCGGTCGGGGTCCGGCCGCTCATCACGAACTACGCACCACTCTCCTCTCACTCTTCTTCCCAAACCACCTGCGCCTTGTGGGGCAGGCCCGCGGCCTGCGGCGGGCTCTCAGCCCGCCTCTTCCAGCCACCGTCAGCGACCGGCAGCCAGCCCGTTCAGGACTGGCCACCGGCCACTGACCACTGGCCACTTACTTCTTGTCGTCGACGTCCACGAACTCCGCGTCGACCACATCATCCTTCTTCTCCCCTTCCTTGGGAGCCTCGGGACCTTGCCCCGCGGCGCCCGGGCCGGCCCCGTCGCCGCCGCCCGGCTGGCCGCTGGAAGCCTTGTACATGGCTTCCGCCAGCTTGTGGCTGGACTGCGTCAGGTTGTCGACCGCCTTGCTGATGGCTTCCACATCGCTGCCACCCATCGCTGTGCGCACCCCTTGCAGAGCGTCCTCGACGGCCTTGGCGTCGGCTTCGCTGACCTTGTCGCGATGCTCCTTGAGCATCTTCTCCACCTGGTAGACCATCTAGTCGGCGCGGTTGCGAGCCTCGATCTCGTCCTTCTCCTTGCGATCGTCCGCGGCGTGCGACTCGGCGTCCTTGGCCATCTTGTCCACCTCTTCCTTGCTCAAGCCGGAAGACGAGGTGATGGTGATCTTCTGTTCGTTGTTGGTGGCCTTGTCCTTCGCCGTTACGTTCAGGATGCCGTTGGCGTCGATGTCGAAGGTCACCTCCACCTGCGGAATGCCGCGCGGCGCCGGCGGAATCCCCACCAGTTGGAACACGCCCAGCAGCCGGTTGTCCTTGGCCATGGAGCGCTCGCCCTGGTAGACCTTGATCTCCACCGATGTCTGGCTGTCCGCGGCGGTCGAGAACATCTCGCTCTTGCGCGTCGGGATGGTGGTATTGCGGTCGATCAGCTTGGTGAACACGCCGCCCAGCGTCTCGATGCCCAGCGACAGCGGGGTCACGTCCAGCAGCAGCACGTCCTTCACTTCGCCGCCCAGCACGCCGCCCTGCACCGCCGCGCCCACCGCCACCACTTCGTCCGGGTTCACGCTGCGGTTCGGATCCTTGCCGAACAGGTTGCGCACAATCTCCTGGACCCTCGGAATCCGCGTCGAGCCGCCCACCAGCACCACTTCGTCGATCTGCGCGGGCTGCATCCCGGCGTCGGCCAGAGCCTTCTTGCAGGGCTCCACCGAGCGGTCGAGAATATCGGCCACCATCTGCTCGAAGCGCGCACGGGTCAGCTTCACCGCCAGGTGCTTCGGACCGCTGGCGTCGGCGGTCAGGAAGGGCAGGTTGATCTCGGTCTCCAGCAGCGTTGAAAGCTCGATCTTGGCCTTCTCGGCGGCTTCCTTCAGCCGCTGCAGCGCCATCTGGTCCTTGGACACGTCGATGCCCTGGTCCTTCTTGAATTCCTGGATCAGCCAGTCGATGATCCGCTGGTCGATGTTGTCGCCGCCCAGGTGCGTGTCGCCGTTGGTCGACTTCACTTCCACCACGCCGTCGCCCACCTCCAGGATCGAGATGTCGAAGGTGCCGCCGCCGAAGTCGTACACGGCGATCGTTTCGTTCTTCTTGCGGTCCAGGCCATAGGCCAGCGCCGCGGCCGTCGGCTCATTGATGATGCGCATCACTTCCAGGCCCGCGATCTGCCCGGCATCCTTGGTCGCCTGGCGCTGCGAGTCGTTGAAGTACGCCGGAACAGTGATCACCGCCTTGGTGACCTTCTCGCCCAGATACGCCTCGGCGGCTTCCTTCAGCTTGCCGAGAATCATCGCCGAAACCTCGGGCGGCGAATACTTCTTGCCGGAGGCCTCCACGCGCGCGTCATTGCCGTCGCCCGCAGTGACCTGGTACGGCACCAGCTGCATCTCCTGGCTGACTTCGTCATAGCGCCTCCCCATGAAGCGCTTGATCGAATAAATCGTGTTCTCGGGGTTGGTGACCGACTGCCGCTTGGCCACCTGCCCTACCAGGCGCTCCCCGCTCTTGGCGAATCCGACCACCGACGGCGTCGTCCGGCCGCCTTCCTGGTTCGGGATCACCACCGGCTGCCCACCCTCCATCACGGCGACCACCGAATTCGTGGTGCCGAGGTCGATGCCAATTATCTTGCTCATGTTTATCTACATCCTTCCACAAGGAAATCTGCGGCGCTCTTTAGCCTGACCCCATTATGTGATCTTAGTGTCTCCTTGTCAAGTTCGTTCCGGGGAAGTCTTGCTCGGGGCTTGCCAACATGTTGTAATATGGGATGTTCCATGCCCCGCTTCAACGCCAATCTCAACACCCTGTTCACCGAACTCCCCTTCCTGGAGCGCTTCCAGGCCGCCGCCGCGGCCGGATTCAAGGCCGTGGAGATCCTCAACCCATACGGACACCCGGCGGCAACCATCGCGAAGCAACTTGTCGACCACAAGCTTGACTGCGTCTTGATCAACACTCCGCGCATCGACTGGGATAAGGGCCTGCGCGGCCTGGCATGCCTGCCGGACCGCACGGCGGCCTTTGCGGCGAGCGTCGAGCAGGCGCTCGACTACTGCACCATGCTGCGCTGCCCGCGTCTGCACGTGCTCGCGGGATTGGGCGACCCGGAGCGGAACCACGCAGCCTACATCGCCAATGTGCGTAAGGCGGCGCAGGCCGCCGCGGCACAGCGCGTGACCATTACGCTTGAGCCGATCAACCAGCGCGACATGCCCGGCTTCTTCCTCCGGAACCTGGCCCAGGCTGCCGCAGCCATTGCGGAACTAAACGAACCCAACGTGCGGATCCAGATAGATTGCTATCACTTACAGATCACCGAGGGCGATGTGGAGACCAGACTGCGGCGGCACCTCGGCCAGTGCGGGCACATTCAGGTGGCTGGCGTCCCGGCCCGCCACGAGCCCGATACCGGCGAGTTGAACTACCGCCACATCTTCGCCTTATTGGACGAGCTCGGCTATAACGGCTGGGTCGGCTGCGAGTATCACCCCGCCAAGGGCACCGTGGAGGGCCTGGGATGGCTCAAGGCGTGGCCGCGGGCGTCCTGAGGACCCGGACTACTCCTTGGCGGCAGGGATCTCGTAGAGATAGATGGTGTGGCTCTGGCGGTCCTGGGTCTTCTCGACGCGGGACGCCTTCCAGCCGGGGACCTCGTAGTCGTGGGAGACCACCCGGGCGCCGGGCTTCAGGTACTTCTCAAGCTGCGGGCGGAGCTTGGCGTTGGAGTCGGTGTCCAGATAGAGCGTCACCACGTCGGCGGCGCTGAAGTCGGTCTTGAGGACGTCGCCCTGGATGACCTTCACGCGGTCCGCGACGCCGGCTTTCTCGATTTCTTCGTTGGCGGCGGCCACCAGGCTGGGGGAGATCTCGATGCCAATGGCCTTGGCCTTGAAGCGCTCGGCGGCGGCGATCAGGATGCGACCGTCGCCCGAGCCCAGGTCATAGACGGTCTCCCCGGGCTTAATCTTGGCCATCTCCAGCATCAGGTCGACCACGCGGTTGGGCGAGGCCACGTAGGGCGCCAACTTGGTCACATAGCGGGGATCCTGTGCGAATGCCGTGAAAGACAGTACGGCCAGGAACAATACAGCGCAGGAACGCATGGACAACCTCATTAGGGCAGTTCGGACGCTTTCCGCCCTTGGCTCGATTCTACTATACGGTCCACCATGTCCGCGACCGCGAACCACAGGTCACGCGGGCGGGTAATGGTGAACTCCTTGCCGTCAAACACGCGGATCGCGTTGCCGATGGAATCGCGCCATGGAATCACTTGCGGGATGGTGTTGTAGTTGAGATAAAAGACCGGGTAGTTGACGTCGCTGGCCACGGGCTTCAGCTCGTCCTTGGGCAGCGAATCGTCCAGCATGGCCTTGGGGCCGGCGAAGATCAGGGCGTCGGGCGGGTTGGGGCCGGACATCTCCTTCTTGATCAGGTCCACCAGGAATTCCACTTCTCCGTGCTTTTTGGCCAGCAGCTTCATGTCGATGACGCCGGGCGTGATGTCCGCGATGGCGCGGCCGATGGCGGGGAAGTCGATGCGGTCTGAGCTGGCCTGGCGGTAAACGATGCGCTGCTCCTGCATATTAAAGGCGACCAGGGAAAACTTGCCGAATTCGGGCTCGCGCGAAATGCGCCGCATCATGGTCACCAGCGCCAGCGTGTCGATGGGGCGCATGGCCGAGGAGTTCTGGTTCTGGGGAGCGAAATTCACTAGCACTTTGACGCTCAGCAGACGGCCGGGGTTGCGCTGCACCGGCGGGTCCTCGGCGAACTGGTCATAGGAACTGCGCTGGATGTGGTTGGGCGCGATCTCCATCTCGATTTGCTTGTCGTGCGAGCTGAGTTCGGCCTCGGTGTCCCAGTATGACGAGCAGACGCGCTCGGTGCGGTCGCGCATCATCCAGTCGACGTGATACTTGCCTTCGCCCACGTCGAAGATGCCGCCCAGGGTGGCCTCGCCCGCGGCGTCCTCTTCAATCTCGGGCACGCGGACGTGCTGGATGAAGTAGACGGAGTCGTCGGGGTGGCCTTCGGGCGTCACCCGCACATGCATGGTGAGCATGTTCTCCTCACCGGCCAGCTCCTTCAGCGGAATGGTGACGTCGTAGCCGGTGTGGAAGCGGAGATCGAAGCCCAGTACGGGATCGGCGGGTTTGACGTCGCAGGGCAGGTCCTGGCGCTCCACCTGGGATTCAAGGATGGCGAGGTCGGCGTTGACCAGATGGACCTTACCGCCCACATCCGCCAGTTGGACTTGTCCGAAGGCTGCGGGTGCGGCGGTAGCCAGCAGGCTAGCCAGCAGCCAGCACTTACCGGTTCGCGCTGTCCGGCGTGCCCGCATCCAGCTTCTATTGTACCGCCTGTAGCGGGTTCGTCACAGTGTGTGGCGCAAGCACTGCTGCTTGCCGCGCCGGGACTCATCGCGGCGCGGGTCGCCCGTCGCGGGGTCACGCCGGTAGCGGAGCGAAGTCGCTCCCCGCAACGCCCGGCTCAGGATGAGCGAGGAGACGGCGAGGAATGCGGATTCGGGAGGTGATTCGGCAAGTGCGTCCGGGCGGATGGCTTTGCCGTGCTCGAGGAAGGAACGGGCGCCTTGGGTATGAGCTTATGCGGCGGCGACAAGCGCCGGGATGAGTCCCGGCGCGGCAAGCACGAGGGCTTGCGCCACTATCTGCCCCATTCGGAGAGTTGCTGGAGGACCAGTTGGGCGGCCTTCTGGCCCGCCGATTTCTTGGACTGGCCCTGCGCCTGGCTCACCCAGTCCTTGCCCAGGCGGACTTCGACCGTGAAGGTCTTGGCGTGCTCGGGGCCTTCCTCGGCGACGATCACGTAGCGCGGCGGGGGGAGTTTCAGGGCTTGCGCCATTTCCTGGAGGGCGCTCTTGAAGTCGGCCACCGCGCCGTCGACGCCCTCCTCACGGCTTTCGAGGATCCCGATCACGCGCGTTTCGATGAAGCAGCGCGCCGGATCGAGGCCGGCGTCGAAATAAATGGCGGCGATGACGGCCTCGACGGCGTCTGCCAGCAGGGCTTTCTTCTCGCGGCCGCCGCTCATCTCTTCACCGCGGCCCAGAAACAGAAAGTCGCCCAGCCCGAGGTACTGGGCGACTTCAAACAAGTGGGCGGCGCTCACCAGGTGCGCCTTCAGCTTCGACAGGCGGCCTTCGGGGGCCTCCGGGTAACGCCGCACCAGGCATTCGCTGACCACGAAGCCCAGGATGGCGTCGCCCAGGAACTCGAGCTGCTCATTGTCGCCGCCGGTATCGGAGCCGTTGGCCTGCTCATGCGCCCGGGATTTGTGCGTGAGCGCCCGTTCCAGAAGCTCGCGGTCGCGGAACGTATGTCCCGCGGCCACTTCGAGCAGTCCCAAATCCTCGGCCATGGCGCCCCCGCTGAGCCGACCCTATTTGTTCGCAGCCTTCAATTGCTGCGAACGCTTCTTTTCGTTCTGCGCGAAGTCCTTAAGGTTCTGCGGCAACTGCGGGTTGGCGATCACCTTGTCGAGCATGGAAATCGCCTCGTCATACTGCTTGTTCTCGTTCATCGCGTTGCCGAGGCGGATCTGGGTGACCGGATCCGGATGGGCCGCCACGTCGAGCGCCGCCTGGAATTCCTTGACGGCGTCGGGGAACTTCTGGTCGGCCATGGCGACCAGGCCCAGAGCCATGTGGCCGCGCGCCATGTCGTCCTTCTTGATCTCCTCCCACTGCGCGTCGCTGACCCCATTGTTGGGCTTGACGGCGGTGGGAATCAGCGCCATGGCGTCGTTGACCAGCTTGGTGGCCTTGGCCAGCTTCTGGTCCTTGTCCAGATCGAACTCGCGGGTGCCCTGGGCGGTCTCGGCCGCGATCATGAGCATGGCATTGTAATTGTTCGGATTCAGGTCGAGGGACTTCTGATAGTAGAAGACGGCCCGGGCCGAGTCGCCCTTGATCTGGTTGGCCTCGCCGGCCATTTCCATCACGTAGGAGGTGAGGGGGCCGTTGGGGAACTTCGCAAAGAACTCGTCGGCGGCCTTGATGCGGGAGTCCGCGTCCTTGGTGCTGTTGACCTTCTGGAACTCCTTGACCTCTTCCTGGGTGGGTTGTGGCGGAGCCTCGGCGCCGGGCTGCGCGGCCGGCTGGCCTGCCGCGGACGGCAGTGTGTTCTGCGCCAACATCAGCCCGGCCGTGGCGGCCAGCAGCGCGACGCCTTGCAACGTTTGCTTGATCATCCTGAACTCCTCGTCTTGTCCCTATGGGGCTGGTTTATTGGGCTGGTGGCCGGGGACCGGGATCCCGCGTAAAGGCTCCTTGAATGCCCTGTTCTGCTTCTCTACGCACCTGATCGGGCAGGTCCGGCACTGCCAGAGCCTGCCGATAGAACTCGCGGGCCGGTTCGGCGTTGCCTTGCGAATCGGCCAGCTTTCCTAAGTACAGTAAACACCATGACTGCGTGGCGGCATCCGGTTCGAACTCCAGCGCCTTGCGGAACAACTGGTCGCCCGTTTCCGGATCGCGATCGAGGATCGCCACCCGCGCCAAACCATAATACGCCCTCGCCTGCTGGGATTTCTCGCCGGCTCCGGTGAGGGCTCTGTTGAAGATCTCCTTGGCCTTGGCCGCATCGCGGGCGCGGATGGCATCCTCGCCGTCTTCGAGCGTCTTGGCGATGCCGGTCAGCTCAGGCGGCTTGGCTTCCACCGTGACCGTGACGGTGCGTTCGGTTTTCTCGGAGACGAAGTCGATTTTGTCCAGGCGGGCGGCTTCCTTGCGGATGTCGATCGCCTTGACCATTTCGGGGAAGTAGAGCAGGAGCTCGCGCTCCTGGGCGAGGTAGGCCCCCAGGCCGTCGTAGAAAGCCGGCGTGAGGACGAAGCCTTCGCGCTTGGCCTGCTCCGCCATCGCCGGCTTGCGGAGGATGCGGGCTTCCAGTGCCTTAATGAAGCACTCGCTGGCCAGATCGGTGAAGCTGTCGCGGAAGTTTTGCGCGAGAATCGGCGAGCCCAGGGCGTAGTCTCCTAACGAACGGATGCGCGAGACCTCTTCACCGTAACGCAGCGTGTAGTAGTCGGCCATGTAGTGCAGGTAGTGGTGGCGGATCTCGTCCACGCGCAGCACCGGCGACGGGGTGACGATGATGATGTAGTCGTCCAGGTAGACGCGCGTGAGGGCCTGGTTAGGCTCGGCCAGCAGCGACAGAAAGATCTGGAAGCGGCGGCCCTTGACGCCGGTGATGGGGCTGCGGAAGAAGGCGTTCGCCTGGAGGACGGCCTGCGCGACCGGCTCGGTGTACTTGGCCAGCTCCTCCTCAAAGTAGGGTTGGACGCGCTGCCACAGCGACTCGATCTTCGCTTCCTTATAGAACTGGGCCATCAAGGGCGGGAACTCGAAAAGATTGGCGGCGTCAGGCGGCTGTGGGAAATCGCTGCGCGCGGGCGTGAACGACGGCGGGCCCTTGCTCAGCAGAGCCCAGGAGACGTACTGGCTGAGTTCCTGGCGCGGGTCGGCGGGCTTGTGATCGCGCACGAAGCGCTTGATGGCGCCGATCGAGGGGATGTCCTGCTGGGCGAGGTAATTGCGGAGCGACTGGCGGAGCTGGTGGTTGCTGGGCGAATCGATCTCGGTGTCGTAGCCCGCGCTATTGATGGCCGCCAGCACGGCGAACAGCGTCTTGTTGGCGTCAAGCTGTCCGTACTCGTCGAGTTTGGCCGCCTGGGGGAAGGCCGGCGCCGCCAGCGACGCGATCAACAGAATGAGAACAAGCGGCCGCAATCCAACCTCTTCAATCTCCCAGTATATCCAGAGCCGCCTGCAATTCGCCCGCGGCATGCGGATCGCGCGTGACGGCCAGCCCGCGGCGGTAGTAGTCACGGGCGTCATCGAGGCGTCCGAGCTTTTCGAGCGTCTGCCCGCCGTGGAAGTAGGCGGCGGAGTAGCTGGGGTCGCTGGCCAGCAGTTGCTCGAAGGCTGCGACGGCTTCGTCCAGGTGTCCGCTTTTGACATGTTCCATGGCGAGTCCGTAGCGGGCGAAGGCGTTGCCGGGGTTGTCCGCCAGCATTTGTTGGAGGATTTCGATACGCGTTGGTTCCAATCTGTTAGGATACCGCCTGTGGCTTGCCCGTACTTCGTTCCCGAGCGGCGCGTGGAGACGAACGTTTGGGCCCGGCCGCCGCGGATGCCGTTGGGGGCGATCTTCGTGGGGCGGTGCGAGGCTGGTCCGGGTGCGGTGACGGAGCCGCCGGAGGAGCGCCAGCGGGAGCTGTGCAATCAGGGCTACGCGCGGGGGGAGTGTGCTTGCTTTCCGGGGGACGCGGCGGCGGATGCCGTGCGATTTTCGGTCGCCGGGGAGGAAGACGGGCGCGTTTCGCTGATCTGGGTGCGGGAGCGAGAGCATGCGCCGGTGGAGTTCGGGCGGATCGAATGCTGCGGGGGGCGGGTTGAAGGGGCCGAGGGAAGACTGGCGGCGCAAGCTCGGGCGTTTGTGGAGAGTTTCGAGCGGCGGTGATGTGGCGCAAGCCCGTGGCTTGCCGTGTCGAGACTCGTCTCGACACTTGTGGACGGTAGCAGGACAAGCGCCGGCACGAATGCCGGCGCGGCGAGCACGAGTGCTCGCGCCACTAACTCGCTAGAATAAGGGCGGAGGTTCGCCGGTTGTCCACCACGACCATGCTTCGCCAGATCAAGCACGCCCTGGGTCATCTGAAGCCGGCCGAAGTCCGCGCTGAAGCGGAACAGCGGGTGCGCGTGGGGCTGGTGGCTTCCTCGCCCGAAGTGCTGGGGCGCATGGAGACGTACTTCGCGCCGCCGATGCTTACCGCGGAACGGCGCGCCGAAGCGCTGCAAATGCTGGTGCGCGGGGGCGGTCCGCACACGGATGTTCTGATCTATGAATCGTCGCTGCTGCGGCCCGCGGGCGCGTTTCCGCTGGACCTGGAGAATCCCGAACGCTGCGTGCGGCGGATCATTGAGCAGCATGACGAACTGATGCTGCCGCTCGCGCGGCGCCTGTATCCCTTCCGCAAGCCGGTCAGCCACCGCATCATTCAGGACGTCGCCAAAGAGAACGCGATGTTCTGCCTGGCGACCGCGCTGCCGGACGTGGTGCCGAGCTTCCTTTCGCTGCCGTGGGCGGTGGGCGCTTACGGGTCCGATTCGGCGTTCCTGTCGATGAACCAGGTGCGCATGGCGTTCCTGCTGAGCGCCGCCAGTGACCGCGCCGTGGGCTATCGCGAGCAGCGGTCCGAGATCGCCTCGATTGCGGCCAGTTCCTTCGGCTGGCGCGCGCTGGCCCGCGAACTGGTGGGCAAGATCCCGCTGGGCGGCGGACTGATCCCCAAGGCGGCCATCGCCTGGGCGGGCACCTGGGCCGTGGGACTGTCGCTGGAGCGGCTGTACCGGGTCGGCTACGGGTTCACGCGCGAGGAACGGCGTGCGGTTTACGAGGAAGCTTACGAGCACGGCAAAAATGTCGTCTCCGGGCTGCTGGAAGGCATGAAAAAAGAACGCCGCGCCGAAGCATTATAATAGGGCCCAGATAATGGGACCTGTGTACCGCGGACTCGCTCGATTTTCGCTCCTCGCGGCGCTGTGTTACAGCCCCATTCTGACTACGGCGCAGGACCCCGAAGTTAGCCAGCGCGAATCCACGATCACCTTTTCGACCGGCGTGAACCTGGTGCCTGTACGAGTGGTGGTCCGCGACAAGGACGGGCACACGGTCGGCGACCTGGAGCAGGCTGACTTTGAGCTGAAGGACAACGGGGACGTCCAGAACATCGTGCGCTTCAGCGTGGATGAAGCCACGGGGCTGGTTCCGCGGGCGGCCGCCGTGCCGGTGGATGCGAACGGCGTCGAGCGGCCCGACCTGCAGCCGCCGGCCGCGCGGGATCCCCAGGCGATTCCGGAGAATTTTGTCGCCTACGTCTTCGACGACGTGCATACCAAGTTCGGCGACCTGGCCCAGGTCCGCGAAGCTGCGTTGAAGCACATGGACGAGGCCCTTGACCCATCCACGCGCGCCGCGGTTTTCACCATCTCCGGGCAGACCCGGATCGACTTCACCGACGATCTGGACCTGATCCGGGAGACGATCAACAAGATCCGCGTCTGGAGCGCGGACGACGGCAGCAACGACTGTCCGCCGATCAATTACTACTGGGCCGACCTCATTATCAACCGCAGCGACCAGCAGGCCTGGGGCGCCGCCGTAGACGCTACGATGCAGTGCATGTCGCTGCCGCCGGATCAGAGGGACGTTGCGGAACAGGTCGCCAAGAGTTCGGCGATCATGCATATCGCCCAGGGGCAGCGGGAAAGCCGCCTGGGCCTGGGCTCGCTGAGCGACGTGGTGCACCGCATGGCCGCCATGCCCGGCTCGCGCACCATCGTCTATCTTTCGTCGGGATTCTACCTCGATCGCGACCTGCGCTTTCCCGAACAGGACCTGATGAACTTGGCGATCAAATCCCGCGTGGTGATCAACTCCATGGACGCACGCGGGCTCTACACGATCGTCCCGGGCGGGGACGCCAGCACAATGGGGAAGAACACGGCGTCGCAGAACATCTTTCAGCAGCGCATTCTGTCGGAAGTCGCCCTGGCCACCACCAACGTCATGGCCGAGCTGGCGCAGGCTACGGGCGGCACTTTCGTCCACAACGATAACGGCTACCTGGCGGGCCTGCGGCGGCTGGCGGGCGCGCCGGAGTTCACCTACGTGCTGTCCTTCGCCCCCAGCGACCTGAAGCCCGACGGCAAGTTTCACAAGCTCAAGATCACGCTCAGGGATGGCAAGGGGCTGAGTGTGTCGGCCCGCTCCGGCTACTATGCCCCGACCGAGGAGCAGGACACGGCGGAGACCGTGCGCGAGGAGATCCGCGACGCGGTCTTTTCCCGCGCCGAGATGGCCGATCTTCCCATGGACGTGAGTTTCCAGTACTTCAAGCCGAGCGACCTGGAGGCCAAGCTGACCGTGCTGGCCAAGCTCGACATCAGCGGCCTGGGATTCCGTAAGGCCGAGGACCGCAATAACGACGTGGTCACCGTGGTTTCCGCTGTTTTTGATCGAAATGGGAATTTTATTAAGGGCGTCCAACGGGTCATCGACATGAAACTGCGCGACCAGACGCTCGACAAGCTGCTCTCGCAGGGCGGTATTTCGGTGCGCAGCACGCTCGATCTCGATCCCGGCAGCTACCTGGTGCGGGTGGTGGTCCGCGACGCGGAAGGCAAGACCATGGCGGCCCGCAACGGCTCCGTGGAGATCCCGTACTGAGGCCGTCCTGATGAGGCGATTCGCCCGATCTTCGCTGCTCGCCGCGCTGTGCTGCGTGGCCCTGGCGCAGGAGCCGGAGGTCAGCCAGCGCGAATCGGCCGTGACCTTTTCCACCGGCGTGAACCTGGTGCCCGTGAAAGTGGTGGTCCGCGATAAGGACGGCCACGCCGTGGGGGACCTGGAACAGACCGATTTCGAGCTGAAGGACAACGGCAAAGTCCAGAACATCGTGCGCTTCAGCGTCGATGAAACGGAGGCGCTCACGCCGCGCGCCGCCGCCGTGCCGGTGGACGCGAACGGCGTCGCGCGGCCGGACCTGCTGCCGCCCACGGCGCGTGAACCCGAGGCGATCCCGGAGCACTTCGTTGCCTATGTCTTCGACGACGTCCACACGCAGATCGGCGACCTGATGCGGGTGCGCGCCGCCGCGGTGAAGCACATGGAGGAGGCCCTCGACCCCTCGACGCGCATCGCGATCTTCACCATCTCCGGCCAGACGCGCATCGACTTCACCGACGATCTGGACGCCGTCCACGAAACGCTGAACAAGATCCGCCGCTGGAGCGCCGACGAGGACACCGGCAACAGCTGCCCCGCCTACTTCAATTACTATTGGGCGGACCTCATCGTCAACAAGGGCGATCCGCAGGCGTTCGAAGCGGCATGGACTGAAGTGATGACCTGCATGATGCTGGATCAGGAGACGTCCCAGAAGGTCGCCCGCAGCATGGCCATCGCGAAAATCGCCCAGGGGCAGCGCGAAAGCCGTCTGGGCCTGAGCTCGCTGAGCGACGTGGTGCATCGGATGTCCGCCATGCCCGGCTCACGCACGGTAGTCTATGTCTCGTCGGGATTCTATCTGGATCGCGACCTGCGGCTGCCCGAATACGACCTGATGGACCTGGCGATCAAGTCCGGCGTGGTGATCAATTCGCTGGATGCGCGCGGACTGTATGCGGTGGTCCCGGGGGGCGGCGCGGAGCGCATGGGCAGCCAGACCGTCGCCCAGAGCATCTTCCAGCAGCGCCTGCAAGGCGAAATCCAGCAGGCCAACACCAATATTATGGGCGAGCTGGCCCAGGCCACCGGCGGCGACTTCATCTGGAACGATAACGATTACATGGCCGGCTTCCGCCGCCTGGCGGGCGCGCCGGAGTTCACCTATGTGCTCTCCTTCGCCCCCAGCGATCTGAAGCCCGACGGCAAATTCCACAAGCTCAAGATCACGCTTAAGGATCGCAAGGGGCTGGAGGCGGTGACCCGCTCCGGCTACTACGCTCCCACCGAGGCGCAGGACACCGCGGAAACGGTCCGGGAGGAGATCCGCGATGCGGTCTTTTCCCGCGCCGAGCTGGCGGACATCCCCATGGAGGTGAGTTTTCAGTACTTTAAGCCCAGTGACCTGGAGGCCAAGCTGACCGTGCTGGCGAAGCTGGATCTCAGCGGCCTGGAGTTTCACAAGGCTGAAGAGCGTAATAATGATGTGGTGACGGTGGTTTCCGCTATTTTTGATCGAAACGGAAACTTTATTAAGGGCGTCCAACGCCTCATCGATATGAAGCTGCGCGACCAGACCCTCGACAAGCTGCTCAGCCAGGGCGGCATTTCCGTGCGCAGCACGCTCGATCTCGAGCCCGGCAGCTACCTGGTGCGGGTGGTGGCGCGGGACGCAGAAGGCCAGGCCATGGCAGCCCGCAACGGCTCCGTGGAGATCCCTTACTGAGGAGGTTTCGACCTATGAAATGGCTCCCCGCCATGACCGTTTTTGCGCTGCTGGCGGCCCAGGCCGGCGCGCAGGTGATCCGAACGGAGACGCAGGTGGTGCTGGTGGACGTGGCCGTCACCGACAAGAAGGACAACTACGTCCAGGACCTGGAGGCCGCCGACTTCCACGTCTGGGAGGACGGCAAGGAACAGAAGATCACGAGCATGTCGCGCATCACAGACGCCGGCCCGGACCGGCGCCAGCGCTACACCGTACTGCTGTTCGACGGCAGCACCATGGCGCCCCGCGAGATGACCTGGGCGCACCAGGTAGCCGCGAGTTTTATCGACGCGAATCTGGCGCCGGAACACAGCATGGCCGTGGTCGGTTTCGGGGGCGGATTGAAGGTCGCCCAGACGTTTACCAGCGACGCGCAGCGCCTCAAAGCGGCCATCAACCGCCAGAGTGTGTCCGCCTACTCGGCTACCGATGCCGGCCCGAACAGTAGCGCTACCTATGTGGTGCGGGATGAGCTGCGGGCGCTGGACACGCTGGTCCAGAACCTGAACGGCGTGCCGGGGCGCAAGAGCCTGATCTACTTCACCGCCGGCTGGATCATGACCAGCGACAACTCCAACCGTCTGGACCAGGCGATCGAGTCCGCCAACCGCTCGAATGTCGCCATCTACCCGGTGAATGTCCGCACGGTGAACTTCAACAACAACGGCGCGCTGACGTCGATTGACGACGACGTAGCCGCCACCCCCGGGGTGGGCGGGCGCCTGGGCGCGCGTCCCGGGTCGTCGATCCAACTGCGCGGCGCCCCGGGCCCCAACGTTGGCGGCGGCGTCACCAACGCGTCTCCGGCGGTGCTGATCGGCGTGATGACCGACCTGGCCAAAGGCACCGGCGGCTTCGTCATGCGGCAGCCGGACGACGCGGACACGCTTCTGCGGATTGGGCAGGAACAGAAGGAATACTATCTGCTCGGCTACACGCCGCCGGAGGGGTCGCAGGGGAGCTGCCACAAACTGCGCGTCAAGGTGGACCGCAAGGACACGGAGTGGCGCGCCCGCAGCCAGTACTGCAACGTGACGCGCGGCGACCTGCTGAGCGGGAATCCGGTGGAGCAGGAACTGGAGGCCAAGGCGTCGGCCGAGGGATCGGGCAACATCACGGCCACCATGCAGGCGCCGTTCTTCTACACTGGTCCGAACGTGGCGCGCGTGGCGGTGACCATGCAGATCGACGCCTCGGACGTGCGCTTCAAGAAGGAGAAGGGCCTCTACCAGGCCTCCTTCGACATTCTGGGCGTGGCGACGCGGCCGGATGGGGCCACCGGAGCCCGCTTCAGCGATACCGTGAAACTGGAATTCGACGACCAGAAGCAAGTGGACCAGTTCAAGCAGACGCCCTATCTTTACAGCACGCAGCTTGACGCCGCGCCGGGGGACTACACGTTCGTGGTCGTGTTCAGCTCTGGCGAGGAAAATTTCGGGAAAGTCGAGATGCCGCTGAAGATCGAGCCCTATCAGCCGTCTGACTTCGCCTTGAGCTCCCTGGCTCTCAGCACGTCTCTGCGGGCGGCGGAGGCGGCGGATGCGGCGCTCGGTGATCTGCTGGTGGACGACACCAAGAAGTTCATTAGCGGGGACATCCAGGCGATCCCGGCGGGATCGGCCGTGATCCCGCCGGGCGCACAGGTGAACTTCTACGCCGAGATCTACGAGCCCCTGCTGGTGAACCCGAATCCCGAACTGGCGGTCGGCATCCGCATGCGGGCGCTGCGGCGTGGGCCGCCTGTTCAAGGCACCGATCCGAACGCGCCGGCTCCCCCGTCCGGATTCGACAGCGGCCTGTTGCGCCTGGATCTTTCCGCCAATGCGGGCAAGGCGGCCATTCCGCTGCTGCAAAGGGTGCCCCTGGACGGGTTCGCGCCGGGTCCGTATACGCTGGACGTTCAGGTGGTGGACTCGGCGGGCAAGATGGCGCAGAGGACGCTGGATTTTGAGCTAAAGTAGTCGGGTGATGCGATACATCCTTGCTTTTCTTCTGGCCGCCGGAGCCGTTTGGGCGCAGGCGCCCAATGGGCAGGCGCTCTACATTGAAAAATGCGGCACTTGCCACCAGAATCCCACCAATGACCGCATCCCCTCGCGGGTGGAGCTTTCGCGGCTGACGCCGGACCAGGTGGTGACGGCGCTGGAACGTGGTCCGATGACCACGCAGGCCCAGGGCCTGTCGGCGGCGCAGATCCGCGCGCTGGCGAATTTCGTGGGAACGGCGCCGGCGGCGGCCACCACAACGGCGGCTGCACCCGAGATGTGCGGGCCGGACACCAAGCCGTTTGCGCCGGGTCCCAACGACTGGTCGGGTTGGGGTGTCGACGTCAATAATTCGCGTTTCCAGCCCAAGCCGGGCCTGACCGCGGCTGACGTACCCAAGCTGAAGCTCAAGTGGGCCTTCGGATTCCCGGGCGATACGCGTGCGGTGGCGCAGCCGGCCATCGTCGGCGGGCGGGTGTTCGTGGGCAGCCACGGCGGATTCGTCTACTCGCTGGACCTGGAGACCGGGTGCACGCACTGGAAATACGAAGTGGGCAGCATCGCCCGCACCGGGATCGAGGTGGTCCGCGCGATGCCGAATTCCAACCAGTGGATCGTGCTGTTCGGCGATAGCGCCGCCTACGCGCATGGGCTGGACGCGGTGACAGGGCGCGAGCTGTGGAAGGTGAAGCTGGACGACTATCCGGTGGCGCGCGTCACCGGTACGCTGTCCTTCCATGACGGGAAGGTTTTCATTCCGGTCAGCTCGGGTGAGGAACTGGCGTCGGGCGGTCCGAACTACGAGTGCTGCAAGTTCCGCGGCAGCATGATGGCACTGGACGGGCTGACGGGCAAGGTGCTGTGGAAGACGTACTCGATTCCCGATCCGGCCAGGGTTTACAAGACCACCGAGCAGGGCCGGCAGTTGTGGGGTCCGGCGGGCGCGTCCATGTGGTCCTCTCCGCTGATCGACCTGAAGCGGCGGCGTATTTACACGGGCACCGGGAACTCCTATACGGGCGTCAGCATCCCGACCAGCGACGCCGTGGTGGCGTTCGACATGGACAGTGGCAGCCTGCTGTGGTCGAACCAGCTCACGCCGAAGGATAACTGGCTCCCCGGGTGCCCGCGCAGTCCGCTGTGCCCCGAGGATGCGGGCGACGACTACGATTTCGCCTCGACTGCGGTGATGGTTTCGAACAACGGCCGCGACCTGATCCTGATCGGACAGAAGTCGGGCGTGCTGTATGCTCTCGATCCGGACGACATGGGCAAGCTGGTGTGGGAGACTCGCCTGGGCCAGGGCGGAGGACTAATGGGCGGCATCATGTGGGGCTTGGCGACCGACGGCCAGACCGCGTACGTGGGCGTTGCTGATCCGGGACGCCAGGACGGGACGCCGGGCGTGTACGCGGTGCGCGTTTCCGACGGGCAGAAAGTGTGGGAGTCGAAGGCTCCCGCAGGCGAGCGCAATCCTGCTTCGCCGACGGCTGTGTCGCTGATGCCGGGGATCGTGTTCTCCGGGACCATGGGCGGCCACTTCCGCGCGCATCGCACCGATACGGGCGCGGTGGTCTGGGATCAGGACGTGAGCGGCCCGATCCAAACCGTCAACGGCGTCGAGGCCAAGGGCGGGTCGTTTGACGGCGCAGGACCGGCCATCGCCGACGGGATGGTGGTGGTGGCCAGCGGCATGGGCTTCGCCGGCGGCGCGGCGGGCAACGTTCTGCTGGCGTACTCGGTCGACGGGAAGTAGCCGTGCCGGTTCTCAGCGTCCAGATCCGGCAGACGTCGGCCTCGGCATCGGAGGCGACGATTCGTGGGCACAAGATCGCGATCGACCGGCCGGTCGACAAAGGCGGCACGGACGCGGGTCCCATGGGCGGGGAACTGTTTCTGGCCGCGACCGGAGGCTGCTTCATGAGCACGCTGCTGGCTGCGGTGCGGGCTCGCGAATCGGCGGTGCGGGACGTGCGGGTCGAGGTGACGGGCACGCTGGAGCAGTCGCCGGCGCGCTTCGTTCGCGTGGGGCTGACGGTGCATGCGGAGGCTCCGGATCCGACGGAGTTGGAGAAGCTGGTGGAGATCGCCGCCAACGGCTGCATTATGGTGAACACGCTGCGGTCGATGCTGGACGTGCGGATCGCCACGGCGGCGCCTACTGGCTAAGGTGCGCGGGAACGGAGCAAGAGCGAGATGGCGAACCGCAGAAGACCGCTCCCTGTGGTCGCGGCTCAGCTAGCGGCTCTCTGCCCACCAGGCGTGATCCAGGCACAGTGCCGCCAGAGCGGTTTCGTAGATAGCGTAGAGCGTGCCACAGCAGCCAAATCGTTGACACAACTGTTGCAAGGCGGGCGAAACCGATCTATGCAAAATCAAAAAATGGTCTAGCTGTGCCGCGACCGTCAGGGCGTGGTCGGCCGCCGGGCGAACGGCCCCCAGCTAGGCCAAATTGGCCTAGCCACCGGGCTTGCATTGCGATAAACTCTCAGGCATGTTTCGAAGAGTGTCTCTTCTGAGCGCGGCGTGTGCGCTCGCCGCCGCTCTTGCTTCCGCCCAGGCCGCCGGACCCGCCGGCTGGCAGGACGACCTCACGCCCATCGCCGCCCCGGACTGGAACCGCGACTTCGCCGCGCATCTGCTGGAACGCGCCGGCTTCGGCGGCACGCCCGAAGAGATCGACGCGCTGGCCAAGCTCACGCCGCAGCAGGCGATCGCCCGCCTGGTGCGCTTCGAGGGCGCCGATACCAGCAGCCTCCCGCCCTTCGAGCATTCGGGCATCCACGACCCCGGCCTGGAGCCGTTTCCGCCCAGCCGCCCGGCCGTCACCGATCTGGCCAAGGAAACCGGCGAAGCGCTCGGCATCAAGGTGAAGCCCACCGGCAACCGCCGCCTGCAGCCGATCGTCGACAAGTTCTTTTACTGGCTGCGCGCCAGCGTGCTCGAAACGAATCGCGTCTCCTATTGGTGGGCGAACCGCATGCTCACCAGCCCGCGTCCGCTTGAAGAGAAGATGGCGCTGTTCTGGCACGGGCACTTCGCGGTGAACGAATCAAAGGTGCGCGATTACCGCAAGCTCCTGAACGAACTGCAACTGTTCCAGAGCCAGGGGACGGGCAACTTCCGCGACCTGATGGTGGCCGTGGCCAAGGATCCGGCCATGCTCTCGTTCCTGGACGCGGGCGTGAACGTCAAGGGCGCCTCCAACGAAAACTTCGCGCGCGAAATCATGGAGCTGTTCACCATGGGCGTCGGTCACTATTCGGAATCGGACGTGCGCGAGGCCGCGCGCGCCTTCACAGGCTGGGATTACGTCGACACGAGTTTCGTGGTGAACAAAGACAAGCATGACGACAGCCCCAAGACGTTCCTGGGCAAGACCGGGACGTTCGACGGCGTCGACATCATCGACATCATCATGGAGCAGCCCGCCACGGCCGACTTCATTGCCGGCAAGATCTATCGCTACTTTGTGCGCGACGATCTCTCGCCCGCGTTGCAGAAGAAACTGGGCGCGGTGCTGCGCGACCATCATTACGAAATCCGTCCGCTCCTCGAGACCATGTTCCTGTCGCGCGACTTCTACAGTCCGGCGTCGGTGGGTACGCACATCAAGAGTCCGGTGGAGTTGGTCGTGTCCACCTATAAAAAGTTGGGTCTGGGCAACGTGCCCGGCGTGCCGGACTTCAACTCGGCCACCAGCGCGCTGGGCCAGCGCCTATTCTCCCCGCCGACCGTGGCCGGATGGGCGCAGGGGCGCAGTTGGGTCACGCCGGGGCTGCTGCTGGAACGCGGCAACTTTGGCCGCGACATTCTGTTCCCGGACATCAACTTTCTTCCGCCGGACCGCTTCAACGGCAGCGGCGAAGTGCGGCGCGTGGCGGACCGCATCCGCCAGGGCATGGATATCACCTCGGCGACGAAACCCGAGGCCGACGGCAGCGTCATGGCCGAATCAAACATGCTGGCCGACCGCGATGAGGATTTCAACACGCGCTACGGCAGCTTCCGCGGCTGGCAGTTGGCCATCGAACGGGTGAAGCCGATCCCGCGCGACACGGCGCACGTCGACCTGGCCAAGATGGTGCTCGACGCGAAGTGCAAGAACACAAGCGAGGTGGTTGACTACTTCATCCGCCGCTTTATGCCAGTTCCGCCGGGCGCGGCCGCGCGCCAGGAGATGGTGGAGTTTCTGGATCACGAACTGGGCACGTCCGACATCGCCGTGGCCCAAACGTATTTGGAAGAGCCGCTGCGGCTGGTGCTGCATCTTGTGATGAGCCAGCCTGAGTATCAGTTGGGTTGAAGGAGCAGGACCATGAGGAAAACCGGATTCTCTTTGGGCAAGCCGCGCCGCCGCGACGTGCTGCGCGCGGGCATGTACGGGATCGGCGTGGGCGCCGCGCTGCGCGTCCCGCCGCTGTTCGGGCAGGCCGCGGCCGTGGCCGCGCAGGCTGCCGCCGACGGCAAGATTCTGGTGGTGCTGGAGCTCTCGGGCGGCAATGACGGCCTGAACACGCTGGTCCCCTATGGCGACGATGCGTATTATCACCTCCGCCCGAAGATCGGCATCGCCAAAAGCCAGGTGCGCGCCATCGACGACCACTTCGGCTTCAACCGCGGCATGGTCGGATTCGAGCGGCTGTACAAGAACGGCAACATGGCGATCGTCCACGGCTGCGGCTACGAGAATCCCTCGTTTTCGCACTTTTCCTCGATGGCGTACTGGCACACGGCCGCGCCCAATTCGGGCGAGCAGTATGGCTGGGTCGGGCGGCTGGCCGATGAGATGGCGCCGAGCGCGCCGCCGAACTTCATCGTGAATATCGATTCGCACCAGTCGCTGGCCGTGCGCAGCCGGCGGCACGTGCCCGTCGTGTTCGACGACCCCAACAAGTTCTCGCGTGAGGCGTTCGCAGATGAGAAGGACGCGCTGGAAGCCACCACTGATCCGGGACAGGTGGAGAATCCGTCGCGCCGGTACCTGCTGGATATCGCCCGCAGCGCCAAGGACGCTTCGGCGCTGGTGCAGCAGGCCTGGTCGCATTATCACTCGAACGTCGACTACGGGATCACGGGGCTCGATCTGCCCAAAGTGGTCGCGCTGATCGAGGCGGAGATGCCCACGCGGCTCTACTACACGTCGTATCGCAACAACGCATTCGACACGCACGTGTTCCAGAATGACCAGCACCAGCGCCTGCTGACCTACGCCTCGGACGCGGTCTCGGCGTTCCTGCTCGACCTGAAGCGCATCGGCCGGGCCGATGACGTGGTGGTGATGGTGTTCTCCGAATTCGGCCGGCGCGTGCCGGAAAACGTGAGCCTCGGCACGGACCATGGCGCAGCGAACTTGATGTTTGTGGTCGGCAGCAAGGTCAAGGGCGGGCATTACGGCAAGATCCCCAGCCTCACCGAACTCGACGCGGGTGACAATCTGCGGTACACCACCGATTTCCGCCGCGTGTACGCGACGATGATCTCCGGCTGGCTGGGATACAAGAACACCGCGGAGCTGCTCAACGGCGATTTCCCGGCGTTCGACATGTTCGCCTGAGCGGGCGCGCTATTTCGGCATGAGAGCGACGCGGGTCAGGCCCGCGCCGCGGGCCATGTCAATCACCTGAATCACGGGTTCGAAGTCCAGGTCAGGAGCGGCGCTCACGAAGATGACGCGGTCGCCGCGAACGCGGTAGATCTCGCGCAGGCGGGCTTCCAGCCTTTCAAAGGGCACGGCCTCGCGATTGATCTCCACAGTACGGTCGCCCGTGACCGTGATCACCACCTGGCCGAGGCTGCTCGATTCCTCCGGCGCGGGCTGGGGTACTTGCGTATCGAAGCCGATCGAGCGGGTGCCGATCATGAAAATGATCAGCAGAACCAGCAGGATGTCGATCATCGGCGTGACGTTAACCTCGGGCTTGCGCGGTCCGGAGCCGCTCACGGAAAGTGCCATGCTGTTTGCCTCGCTCTTTTGGACACCCCCAGCTACGCAAAGTTCCCGCTCAAGGGAGCCCGTCCCTGGCCGATAACCATGACGTGCAGGTCTGGCTCAATGTGATCCTCCTCACGCTGATCCTGGTGGCGCTGCGGTGGCGCCGCCAGAAGCGGAAGACGCGGGCTCATGACCAGCAACTGTTCCTGGCCGAGGAACGGCGCGTTCTTACCTTGATCGCGCAGGGTGCGTCCTTGAAAGCGGTGCTGGACGCCCTGACGGCGGCGGTGGAGCGCATGGCTCCGGGATGCCTTTGTTCGGTGCTGTTGCTCTCCGAGGATCGGCGCCACTTGCTGGCCGGGTCGGCGGGCAGCCTTCCTGCGGGGTACGCGGCCGCGGTGGACGGCTTGGAGATAGGACCCGCTGTGGGCTCCTGCGGCACGGCGGCCTATCACAATCAAACCGTCGTGGTGGAGGATATCGCCTCTGATTTCCGCTGGGCCGCACCGCGGGATTTCACTCTGAGTTTCGGGTTGCGCGCCTGCTGGAGCGTGCCGGTGCGGGACTCTGCCGGCGACGTGGTCGGAACCTTCGCCATGTATCACCGCAAGCCGGCGGCGCCCACGCCCGAGGAACTAGGGATCGTGGAGGCCGGCGCGCACCTGGCCGGCAACGTCATCGAGCGGGAAGCCGCGCAGCGCACCCTGCGCGCTACCGTCGACCGCCTGCGGATGGCCGAGGAAGCAGCCGGTTTCGGCGTGTGGTCGTGGGATCTGCCCTCGGACCGGGTGATCCTTTCGGAAGGCGCCGCTGCGCTGAGCGGCTTCCCGCGCGAGGAACTGCATCTGCCCCGCAAGAAGTTGCACTCCCTGCTCCATCCCGACGATGCGGAGGCCGTGCGCAAGGCGACGCGCGAAGCCCTGGCCGGCGGCCCCACCTGTCAGGTGGAGTTTCGCATAAAGCTGCCGGACGGGACCTATGGATGGCGGCGCAACCGCTGGCGCGTCGAACGCGCGCGCGGGCGGCCGGTCCAGTTTATCGGGGCCATCATCGACATCACCCGGGAGAAGATGCTGCTCGATCGCCTGCGCGCGAGCGCGGAGCGGATGACGGTGGCCGAGAAGACGGCCGGGTTCGGCATCTGGGATCGCGACATCCCGAACGACACGATGACCATGACCGAGGGCTTCCTGGCGCTCAGCGAGCTGCCCCCGGACACGCCCCAGCAGTGCAGCTTCGAAGAATTCTGCCAGTTGATGCCCGCCGAGTACATGGCGAGCGCCGGCGTGGCCATTGCCCAGGCGCTGACCACCGGGGAGCCGTTTCAGGTGGACTTCGAGTCCACTCCGCCGGGGCGGTGGTTCCGCGCGCAGGGACGCGTAGACTTCAAGGACGGCCGGCCGCAGCGCGTGATCGGAGCGACCATTGACGTGACACGCGATCGCCAGTTGCTCGCTTCGCTCGAACAGGCGCGCGCCAAGGCGGAAGCCGCCGCGCAGGTCAAGAGCGAGTTCCTGGCCAACATGAGCCATGAGATCCGCACTCCCATGAACGGCGTCATCGGGATGACCGGCCTGCTGCTGGATACCAACCTTACGGAGGACCAGCGCGACTACGCGGAGACGGTCCGCAATTGCGGCGAGACGCTGCTGACCATCATCAACGACATCCTTGACTTTTCGAAGATGGAAGCCGGTAAGCTCCAGGTGGAGGCGTTCCCGTTCGACCTGCGGCAGTTGCTGGAGGAGGTCGGCGACCTGCTGGCGCCGCGGGTACAGCAGCAGGGGCTCGACCTGATGATCCGCTACGCCGCGGGCACGCCGGCGTGCTTCCTGGGCGACGCCGACCGCATCCGCCAGGTGGTCACCAATCTCATGAGCAACGCCGTGAAATTCACGCACTCCGGCAACGTGCTGGTCAGCGCGGAACGCGTGGCCGGCGGAGCGGTCAGGATCTCGGTGGCCGACACCGGCATCGGCATCCCGCCGGACCGGCTGGATCTGTTGTTCCGCGAATTCAGCCAGGTGGACGCCTCCACCACGCGGCGCTATGGGGGAACGGGGTTGGGGCTGGCGATTTCCAGGCGGCTGGTGGAGCTGATGGGCGGCGCCGTTCACGTCGAAAGCGTGGAAGGCGAAGGCTCCACGTTCTGGTTCGAACTGCCGCTGCCCGTAGTGGCGCAGCCCGAACGGCCCGCCGCCGCAGCGGTGACCGTACAGGGTCTGCGCGTGCTGATCGTCGACGACAATGAAGTGAACCGCCGCGTGGTGCATGAGCAGATCTCCAGTTGGGGGATGCGCAACGGGAGCTACGCCTCCGCCGAGGAAGCCCTGGAGGCGGTCCGCGCCGCCCAGGCAGCCCACGATCCCTACAACATCGTGATCGCCGATTACCAGATGCCGGGCATCGACGGCGTGACGCTGGCGTCGCTGATCAAAGCCGATCCGTCGCTGGGCGATCCGGTGTACATTCTGCTGACTTCGGTCAGCCACCGGAAAGACGTCGGCGAAGTGGAGGCGGCATGCGTGGACGCATGTCTGCTGAAGCCCGTCCGCCATACGAAGCTGTTGAAGGCGATGTCGGAGGCGTGGTCGCGGAAACGGCCTTCGGGCGCCCGGTTCGCGGAACTCACCGGGACGCAGCCATCCATGGCCGCACTGCACCAGGCGCTGGCCACCGAATTCGCCGGGCGGGACGCGTGCATCCTGGTGGTAGAAGATACGGCGGTGAACCAGAAGGTCGCCGTGATGCAATTGCGCAAGCTGGGCGTGCGGGCTGACGTGGCGGCCAACGGCCGGGAGGCCCTGGAGTTGCTGCAAATGCGCCCGTACAGCCTGGTGCTGATGGACTGCCAGATGCCAGAAATGAACGGGTATGAGGCGACGCGCCACATCCGCCGCATGCAGGGTCCGGGACACACGATTCCGATCGTGGCGATGACGGCGGATGCGGTCAGCGGCAGCCGCGAACGTTGCCTGAACGCCGGCATGAATGACTATATCAGCAAGCCCGTCTCGATCGACGAACTACGCCGCGCGCTGCGTGCGTGGCTGCCCGCCGGACCGGTTCCCGTAACTCGCTGAAAGGCGGTGGTCAGACATTTTTGGTTGATGAGGCCGTATAGGGCATTTCACCCCTTCGTATGGGAAAGGTGTCGCCACAGGCGATTCGTTGCTTTGCGTAAGCAACAGCTCTACGCAGTACCTCAGCGCGTTTGTGCTCATGAGCAGCTTCGGCCCGCGCCAGATCCCACTCGGCGCACTCAAGCACGGACGACCATGTGGCCATAGCTAAGGGCCGCGCTTTTTTTCTTGACGGTGATATAGTGGTGTGGTAGTGTTTATCTAGTTGCATATATCACATGGCTATCATCTATCGCAATCCGCATCAGCAGGCATTGGAGGCGGTCCAGCAGGAGCTTCAACAGAGGCTTCAGCAGCAGGAATGGATCACCAGAAGGATTCAGGAACTTCAAGCCGCTGTGGATCACTTGACGCCGTTGGCACAAGAGAGTTTTGAGACCGGAGCAGACATGAGCCTGCCCCAATTGGTTCTGCGTGTTCTTTCTTTTACCCCCACCGTCGCTCTTGCTGCCCCCAAGATAAGAGAGGGCCTTGCGTTGATGGGCATTCAGTTGTCCGGTGGCAACCCGTTGGCCGCAGTACATACTGCCTTGGGTCGTCTGGCACAACGCGGTTACGTGATTCAGCGCGGAGACGGCTATCAGATCACGCGCGGCGGCAAGGATTACTTGCAGCAAACGTTGTAAGGATTCCTCGCGCTGACGGTTCGCACCCGCCAGCGCGAGTAGCCTCGGGCCAAAGCCAGAAGCAAGGGATTGATACCCTCTTTCAGTCTGGACCGGACCCGAAGAAAGGTCAAGGTCCAGATGACCTGCCCCAACTGCCACACTGGCTGCCGCAAATTCGGGAAACGCGCCCACCACCAGCGCTACCAGTGCCTTCAGTGCCGCAAGGTTTTTACGGAAGGCCGTAGTGGTGTGCTCAACGGTATGTACCTGCCGGTTGAGAAAGCCGAAATGATCCTCCGGATGTTGCTTGAAGGCAACAGCGTGTCGAGCGTAGTCCGCCGCACCGAAGTTCACCAGAAGACTGTCCTGAAGCTGCTGGTACTGGCTGGAGAGAAAGCAGAACGCATCATGGCGAAGAACATCGTTAACGTTCAGGTGCGGGATGTGGAATGCGATGAGGCGTGGTCCTTCATCGGCAAGAAGCAGAAGCGGGTCAAGCCGGAGGATGACCAGAACCTCGGAGACTGCTACGTGCACGTCGCCATTGAGCGGCACTCCAAGCTGGTCCTGAACATCGCCATGGGCAAACGCGACCAGACCACCACTGATGTCCTGATCGAAGGCGTGCGGCATGCCACGCGTGGCACGTTTCAGATTACGACCGATGGCCACGCTCCGTACCGTTCGGCGATCACCACGACGCTGGACGACCGCGTTACCGGATTTGCACAACTTATCAAGGTTTACCGCTCGTCCCAGGACGGCGAGAAGCGCTACAGCCCTGCGGAAGTAGCGTCCGTGGAAGTAGTCCCAGTCACGGGGCAGCCCGACCCGGAGCGCATCTGCACTTCGATTGTGGAGCGGTCTAATCTCAGTCTGCGGATGGGACTTCGCCGCTTCACCCGGCTTACAAACGGCTTCAGTAAGAAGTGGGAAAACCACTGGGCAGCGGTTGCGCTTTGGTATTGCTGGTACAACTTCGGACGCATCCACAAATCCCTGCGCGTTACCCCCGCGATGGCTGCGGGGATCGCGGATCACCAGTGGACGGTGCGCGAACTCCTGGAAGCCGCATGATGTCGTGTCTGCTGTACGCGCGTCCACCACCACGCGATGATTGAAAGAACAGGCGAGGCCCGTAGCAAGCGGGCCTCGCTTCGTTTCGGGAGCATGGCTCCCGAGGAAGGAGGTACGCATGATCGTACCTGCTCCAATAAACGGCAAGACCCGACGCATAGTCTGTGTCGTGCCGCAACCGCAGCCAAGCCAGTTGACGCTTTGGGAAGTTGTCCAGGGCGTTGCCATACTTGCTGGCCTAGCCGTCTCACTGCGCGAAATCTCGCGCTGGTAGACGAACTGGGGGCGTCCACGTTGCACGCCCCCATCCAAAAGGCCATCAACCACAAATGCCTCAGCACCTGAAAGGCTGCCCGCAGCATTTTCTCATCGAAGAATGAGCCTGAAGGGGGACGGTGAGGGGTGGTGGGAGGTGGGGCCCTTTCGGCTGAAGTTTAAGAGGAAAAACATCATCGTCGGCGCTGTGGGGAATGTGGGAATCGCGCAGCGATTTCCAAGGGCTGTGGGCAGCGGTGGGAAACCGCAAAGCGTGAGCGACGCGGTTTTCCATGGCTGTCCATGGCCCGGCATTTCCACAGCGCTCCGGGGGCCTTACGCGCTGAGCTTGGCGATGCGGCTCATGAGTTGCCGCTTGGCGCGTTGCATGGCCAACGCCGCTTCGGTATCGGATTGCTGTAGCGCGAAGGCTTCCAGCTCGGCCAGGGTGAGGCCAGGGCGCAAGAAGCTTTCCCAGCCGGGCACTTCCTGCAATAGCTCGAACGGCGTCGCCCAGCGTGTATAGATGCGAGTGCGTTTGCCGTTGGCTGCAACGATCACTTTGGGCACGGCGCAAGGGCGATGAAAGTTGATGTACGGATTGAGATGCTGGCGGTGAAACGCATCGACCACCGCCGCATGCTGCGCGCCAATGTGAGCGAAGCCCAGGTGTTTGCGAATCACCGCACCGTTCTTGGCTTCCACCAATCCGTTGTCGCCGGAGTGATGCGCCCGTGACTTGGTTTGCTCGATCAGAAGCTTGCCCAGCAAACGGGCCACCGTATAGTTGATGAACTCGCTGCCGTTGTCGGAATGAAAGCCGCGGATCACGAACGGAAACTGCGCCAGGATCGATTCCAGCACCGGAATCAGCCATAATTCGCTGATCTGCGGCGTCGCGGCGACGATCTCCCATTGTGTGACCTGGTCCACCGCGTTGATGTGATAGATGCCCTTCACTCCGTCCTGGTCGCCCTGATGCACGGTGTCGATGCGCAGGTATCCAGGCAAGCCGTGCGGCTGGGGCTTGCGCCGTTCGCCAATCGGAATCACCGTGGGCCGCGTGGGCTGATACGTCGTGTTGCGCTGGCGATATGCGTCCGTGTTGCGGAACCGGTAGATCTGCGCCACCGAGATGCGCGCCAGCCGCTCGTACACGGCCTGCCCATACTCGGCCTACTCGCGCTCCACAATCCGCTTGGTCGCCGGACCGCTGAGGTTGCCATGCGCCTGGTCCACGTAAGCCAGCAATCTCACGTCGGCAGCCGTGTAGTACGTCGCGAACTGGGCGCGCTGATACTCGACCGCCTTGACGCGCCCCGTCTTCCGATACCCAGCGATCAGCCGCGTCACCTGCGCCCGGCTCAAGCCCGTCATCCGAGCCAGATACTGCCGCACCGCTCCTTTGTCCGCCCGCCCTAGGCTCGCGTACTGGTGCCGCACCAGCGTACGCTCTACCCAGGTGTACACCTCGGCCCGTCCCTGCCCCTCGAATCGAACCTCCCCGCTGCCCGCCAAAAACGCCCGGATCTGCCCCAGGCTCACTGCTTCGGAATCGTCCATGCTGATCCGCAATTCCTAGCATCCCGATCCTGCCCTCCTTCAGGCTCATCTTGTATGAGAATCCGAGCTCCCGTTCAGGCTCATCTTGCATGAGACAAGAGTCCCGCACATGCCGGTGGTACACTGAGGGTAAGATGTCCGCACACTTCCAGCGCGCCGCTTCGCCGCATCGGAACGCGGACTTAGTGTGCCTTACTCTTGCCGCTCTGGCCCTTACGGGCCCCGCCCGCGGCTGACTCAACCTGGAATTGAGTTCACCACTGGCGGGGCGAAGCCGGCCACCCGCAGCGGAAATTCTTTGGGAGCGCGCATAGAAAGGATCAAACGATGGCCCATGACAGGGTGTATGTATTCGACACGACGTTGCGAGACGGGGAACAGGCCGCCGGAACGCGGCTCGGAAAGAAGGAGAAGCTGGCGATCGCCCGGCAGCTCGCCCTGCTCAAAGTGGACGTGATCGAAGCCGGATATCCCGCATCTTCGCCCGAGGATTTCGAGGCAGTTTCCCGCATTTCCCAGGAAATCGAGGGGCCGTCGGTGTGCGCGCTCTCGCGTGCCGTGCCCAGTGACATCGAAGCCTGCGGCAAGGCGCTGGCGAAGGCCAGGCGGCCGCGCATCCACACCGGCATCGGAGCCTCCGACATCCACGTGCTGGGAAAGTTCCGCGACGACCGCTATGGCCGCACGCTGGAGGAGAAGAAGGTCACCATCCTGAAGATGGCGCGCGAGGCGGTGAAGCTCGCCAAGAGCTTTTGCGATGACGTCGAGTTCTACGCCGAAGACGCGGGCCGCGCCGACCCCGCGTATCTGTTCGAGATGCTGGCGGCGGTAATCGAGGCCGGCGCCACGGTGCTGAACATCCCGGACACCACCGGTTACGCAGTACCTGCACAGTACGGAGCCCTGATCCGTGGCATCAAAGAGAAGGTGCCCGGGGCCGATCGAGTGACGATCAGTGTCCACTGTCATGACGACCTGGGTCTGGCTGTGGCGAACGCGCTGGCGGGCATCGAGAACGGCGCGCGCCAATTCGAGGCGACCATCAACGGCATCGGCGAGCGCGCGGGCAACGCGTCACTGGAGGAGATCGTGATGGCGCTGCGCACACGCGGCGACTATTACCAGATCGACACCGCGGTCGACGCGCGCGAGCTCCACCGCACCAGCCGCCTGGTGGCCGAGCTGCTGGGCATTCCCGTGCCGCCGAACAAGGCGATCATCGGGGCGAACGCGTTCTCGCACAGCTCCGGCATTCACGTGGACGGGTTCCTGAAGGAGCGCACCACCTACGAAATCATGAAGCCGGAAGACGTCGGGCTGCGCGAGAGCCGCGTGGTGCTCACTGCGCGTACAGGCCGCGCCGGCTTGCGGGACCGTCTGGAGAAGCTCGGCTACACGTTGTCGCCCGAGGAGCTGAACTTGGCCTACGAACGCTTCCTGGCGATCGCCGACAAGAAGCAGGAAGTGTTCGACGAAGACCTGATGGCGCTGATCCACGAAGGTTTCCGCGACGACGAGCTGCGCGATGTGCCGGAGACCTGCCGGCTTGAATCTCTCGAATTCCACGGCGGCACCGCTACGGCCCCGAAGGCGCGGGTCCGGCTGCGGATGAACGGCGAGGTCAAAGAAGCGGAAGGCACGGGCGACGGTCCGGTGGACGCGGTCTACGCGGCGCTGACCGCGCTGACACATCGTTCGGTGAAGCTGCAGCGCTACGAGATCCGTTCGGTCACCAGCGGCACGCAGGCGCTGGGCGAGGCGACTGTGCAGCTTGAGGACGGCGGCGTGAAGGTGCTGGGCCGCGCGGCATCCACCGACATTATCGAGGCCAGCGCCAAGGCTTACGTGGACGGCCTGAACAAGCTGGCCGGCGTGGCCGTCAAGAACGAAGCAGTCACGAAGTGACCTCGTATTTCTTGAGCAGATTGCGCGCGATGATCAGGCGCTGCAGTTCGTTCGTGCCGCCGCCGATCACCACCAGCGGCGCATCGCGATAGTAGCGCTCCACCGGGAAATCGGTGGAGTAGCCGTTGGCGCCCAGAATGCGCATCGCTTCGAACGACACCTCGGCCGCCGTCTCGGTGGCGAACAGCTTGGCCATGCCCATCTCCAGGTCGGACCGCTCGCCCCGGTCGCGCTTCTCCGCAGCCGAGTAGATCAGCAGCCGCGAGGCTTCGATCTTCGTCGCCATATCGGCCAGCTTGAGCTGGATCGCCTGGTGCTCGGCGATCGGCTTGCCGAACGTGGTGCGGCGCTGGGCGTAGCGGATCGCTTCCTCGAACGCCGCCCGCGCGATCCCCAGTCCGCGCGCGGCCACGTTCAGGCGTTCGGATTCGAGGCCCGTCATGACCTGCTTGAAGCCTTGGCCTTCGGCGCCGCCGATCAGGTTCGCCGCCGGAACCGGGAATCCGTCAAAGTGCAGCTCGCAGGTTTCGACGCTCTTGTAGCCCAGCTTGTCGATGTCGCGCCCCACGGTGAGCCCGGGCGCACCCTTCTCGATCACGAACGCGCTCATGCCCCGGTACGCGGGCTCGGCCGTGGGATCGGTCTTGGTCAGCAGCAGGAACGCCTGGCCGTGGCGGCCGTTGGTGATCCACATCTTCGACCCATGAATGCGGTAGGCGTCGCCCTCGCGCGTAGCCGTGGTGCGGATGTTTTGCAGGTCGGTCCCGGCATCCGGCTCCGTCAGGCAGATCCCGCCGCGCGGCTCCCCAATTGCCAGCCGCGGCAGGAAGCGCGACTTCTGATCCTTGGTGCCGAACCGCACCAGCACGTCGCACAGCACCGAGTGGCTGCCGACCACCCCCGCCAATCCCAGCCACCCGCGCGAGAGTTCTTCGAAGATCATCGCCAGCGTGGTGGAATCGACCTCGCTGCCGCCGTAAGCCTCCGGCACGTTCAGCCCGAACAGCCCCATCTCCCGCATCTGCGCCACCAGCGCGTGCGGGTACTCATTGCGATGCTCCATGGCCGAGGCGACCGGAATCACCTCGCGCTCCACGAATTGGCGGACAGTCTTGACGATCAGGTCGCGTTCATTCACCGGTACTGCGCCCAGTCACGCTCGAAGCGGAAAATCTCCTTGGCGGGCGGCAGCGGCGCTTGCGTTTCGATCCACCGCACCGGTTCGTCGCCGGCGTTCTCGAAGCTGTGGATGCAGCCGACGCCGGTCCAGACCACGTCGCCGGGACCGAGGTTGTACTCTTTGCCGTCGGCGATCGCGCGCACCTTGCCGCTCACGATGAGATAGGACTCCTCGAAGGTGTGATCGTGCGGATCGATCTTGGCGCCCGGAAGGTATTGGATCAGGAACAGCGACTGGTGCGTGGCGCCGAAGGATCGGTCGACGAACATCTTGATGGCGACGCCGGTGGTCGGATTGAAGCCTTCCATCTGCGACGGTCCGCCCGGGCGCGGCAACTGCGCCTCGTCGAAGTGCCCCAGCAGGGCCGCTTCAGGTTGCGCGCCGGCGGCCACCGCGTCCACGAAGAACGTGTCGCGACCGTAGTCGGCGGGCCGCGGCTGGGGCGCGTGCATCTCCAGCCACCGCACCGTTTGCGATCCCGTGTTGCGGATCGCGTGATGCTTGCCGGTGCCGATCAAACCGAAGCCGCCGGGCTCCACGGTATGCGGCACCCCTTCAATCTCCACGTGCAGACTGCCCTCCAGCACGTAGAAACTCTCCTCAAAGGAGTGCACGTGCGGCTCCACCACGCCGCGCGGATCCAGGAAACACACGCCCACGCCCATGTGTACGGATCCCATCGCGCGATCCACATAAGTGGCGCGCCGGAATCCCGTGCTGTGTCCCTGGTAAGGATGCGGCGTCTGGGCCGCGGCTTCATCGATCCGCGAAACGTAGTGCATGTGACCTCCGGTGGTCCATCTTACGCTATGCCGGGGTGGCGCGTGCACTCGTGCGCGCCGCGCCGGGAGACATCCCGGCGGTTGTGGACGGCTGGACGGCAAGGGTCGAGACAAGTCTCGACCCGGTAAGCTGACCCGGCAAGCTGAGAGCTTGCGCCACACGCCTTGCTACAATGACAGCCGCGATGGCGAATATCGGTTTTGTCGGCTTGGGAGTGATGGGCGCGGAAATGGTCGCGCGCCTTCTGGGAAGCGGTCACACGGTCACCGGATACAACCGTACGCCGGCCAAGGCGCAGGCGCTGGTCGACAAAGGCATGAAACCGGCCGCCTCGCCGCGCGCCGTGGCCGAAGCCGCCGACGTCACTATCTCCATGGTCAGCGATTCGAAAGCGCTCAACGCCATCGCCGAAGGCTCCGACGGCATCCTGGCGGGCTTGAAAGCAGGCAAGCTGTGGGTCGACATGAGCACCGCCGGACCCGCCGTCAGCCGCGCACTTTCCGAAAAAGCGAAGGCACAAGGCGCCGACATGGTGGACGCGCCCGTCTCCGGCAGCATTCTCACCTTGCAGCAGGGCAAGCTGTCGATCATGGTGGGCGGCACCGCCGAGGCCTTTGAACGCGCCAAGCCCGTGCTGCTGGATATCGGCCCGCGCGTCACCCACGTCGGCCCGAACGGGCTCGCGCTGGTGATGAAGATCGCCACCAATCTCAGCCTCACCGCGCAGATGCTGGCGTTCTCCGAAGGCGTGCTGCTGGCCGAAAAATCGGGCATCCCGCGCGAGGTCGCCGTCGACGTGCTGACGCACAGCGCGGTCGCCTCGCCCATGGTGCAGTATCGCGGACCCTTCGTATTGAACATGCCCGACGAGGCCTGGTTCAACGTCAACATGATGCAGAAGGACCTGCTGCTGGCCCTGGAGCTCGGCCGCCAGGTGGACGTCCCTCTGCCCACCACCGCGCTCACCAACGAGTATCTGACCGCCGCCCGCGGCATGGGCCTGGCGGACAAGGATTTCGCCATCATCTTTCAAGTACTGGCGCGCACCGCGGGCCTGGCCGGCTAAGCAAAAATCATTCAGGAGGTAGACATGGCACTCAAAACCTACGGAAGCATGGGAGTCGATTGGGAAGATCGCATCAATTTCGATCGCCTGCGCCGCGAACGGCTGGCGCGCGCGAAGATGATGCTCGAAAAATCCGAGATGGGGTCGCTGCTGTGCTTCGACATGAACAACGTCCGCTACCTCACGGCCACCACCATCGGCACCTGGGCGCAGGACAAAATCAGCCGCTTCACGCTGCTGCCGCAAGGCGACGAGCCGATCCTGTGGGATTTCGGCTCCGCCGCCAAGCATCACCAGCTTCACTGCTCGTGGCTCGGCGAGCGCTCGCGAGCCGGGATTTCGCTGCTGCGCGGTGCGATGTCGCCCGAGATGGGCCGCGCCGAAGACGTCGCCCGCAAGATCAAGGTGGAACTCGAAGCGCGCGGGCTGCACAAGGAGCCGGTGGGCGTCGACGTGATCGAGCTTCCCGTTCTCTTCGCCCTCCAAAAGGAAGGCCTGAAGATCATCGACGGCCAGCAATTGCTCTCCGACGCGCGCATGATCAAGACGCAGGATGAGATCTCGCTGCTGAACCACTCGGCCATGATGGTCGATGCCGCCTACGACGAGCTGTATCGCGCGATGAAGCCCGGCATGAGCGAGAATCAGGCGGTCGGGCTTGCCAGCAAGGTGCTCTACGATCTCGGCTCGGAATACGTCGAAGCCGTCAACGCGATCTCCGGCGAGCGCTGCAATCCGCACCCGCACGTCTTCTCCGATCGCGTGCTGCGCCCCGGCGATCCCGTCTACTACGACATCCTGCACTCCTACATGGGCTACCGGACCTGCTACTATCGCTGCTTCTCGATCGGCTACGCGTCGCACGCGCTGGTGGACGCCTACAAGCGTTGCCGCGAGTATCTGGACGCGGCCATCTCCCTGGTGCGCCCCGGGCGAACGACGGGCGAAATCGCGTCGGTATGGCCCAAGGCGCAGGAGTTCGGATTCCCCAACGAAGAAGCCTGCTTCGGCTTGCAGTACGGCCACGGCATTGGCCTGGCGATCTGGGAAAAGCCGGTGATCAGCCGCCTGGTGTCGCTCGAACACTCCTACGAGATCCAGCCCGGCATGGTGTTTGCGCTCGAAACGTTCTGGCCTGCGAAAGACGGCTGGAGCGCGGCCCGCATTGAAGAAGAAATCGTCGTCACCGAAACCGGTCACGAGATTATCACGCGTTTCCCGGCCGAGGAACTACTGGTGGCCGGCCAGCGCTACCACACGGTCAACGGACCGCTCTCGCTCACGCGCGAGACCGAACCCGAGCCCAGCCGCCGCATCACGGAGATGATCGAGGCCAGCGCCAAGACGGAAGTCGGAGCCACAGACTAGAGCCCAATGAGTCACGAAAGCCTGGAGGACGTCCTCCAACGCGCAGCCAGTCCGGTCGAGCTGCTGCGCAACTCCCAGATCGGCCCGTACGCCTTTCCGGTGGTCAAGCCCGAGTTCACCAACTGGCGCGATGAGCAGCGCGCGTGGAAAGAATCCTGCGCGCTGTTCGACCAGTCGCACCACATGACGGACCTGTACGTGGAAGGTCCCGACGCGCTGAAGGTGCTCTCGGATCTGGCCGTCAATTCCTTCAAGAATTTCAAGGTCGACCAAGCTAAGCAGTTCATCGCTTGCAACCATGACGGCTACGTGATCGGCGACGCGATCCTCTTTTACCTGGAAGCCGACAAGCTCAACCTGGTGGGACGGCCGCCCGCGGCGAACTGGGTCCAGTATCACGTCGAGACCGGCGGCTACAACGCGACGTGCGTGCGCGACGCGCGCTCGGCCGAGAACCAGGGCCGGCGCCTCACGTACCGCTATCAGGTGCAGGGTCCGCACGCGCAGAAGACTATGGAGAAGGTGACGGGCAAGCCCGCACCGGACATCCGCTTCTTCCACATGGACCGCTTCACCATCGGCGGACGCGTGGTGCGCGCGCTGCGCCACGGCATGGTCGGCCAGCCCGGATGGGAGTTGTGGGGACCCTGGGAAGACGCCGACGCCGTGCGCGACGCCATCTTCGAAGCGGGCCGAGAATTCGGCATTCGCCTGGTCGGGTCGCGCGCTTACCCCACCAGTTGCCTGGAATCCGGCTGGATCCCCTCGCCCTTGCCCGCCGTCTACACCGGCGACGCAATGAAGCCCTACCGCCAGTGGCTCGGCGCGAAGAGCTATGAGGCGATGGCCTCGCTCGGCGGCAGCTTTGTGTCGACGAATATCGCCGACTACTACCTGACGCCGTGGGACCTCGGCTACGGCCCCTTCGTCAAGTTCGACCACGATTTCATCGGCCGCGCCGCGCTGGAGAAGATGGCGGCCCACCCGCCGCGCACCAAAGTCACGCTGGCCTGGAACGGAGCCGACGTCAAAGAGGCGGTCGGCACCATGTTCGAACGCGGCGACATGGGCAAGTACATCGACTTTCCGCTGGCCAACTACGCGACGCTCCCCTTCGATCAGGTGCTCCACAACGGCAAGCCCGCGGGCCTGTCCACCTACACCGGCTACACCTACAACGAACGCACCATGCTCTCGCTGGGCGTGGTCCACAACGAACACAGCGAGCCCGGCACGCCGGTCACTATCCTGTGGGGCGAGCCCGCGCGCGGCACCTCCAAGCCGACCGTCGAACGCCACCATGAAGTGGAGATCCGCGCGACCGTCGCCGCGGTTCCGTATGCCGAGGTGGCGCGCGTCGCCTACCGGCCAAAATAATTAGGAGAGGACAATGGCCTACATCTTCCACGAAAACGAACTCCCCAAGCTGGTCTCCGCCGTTCCAGGCCGCGAACGCACGTTCTTCGTCAACAAGGAACTCACGAACATCGACGACATGCTGGCCGGCATCATGCGCTATAAGCAGGGCGCCAGCTCGCCGCTGCACCTGCATGTGAACTGCGAGCACTTCTACTTCATCATGGAGGGCAAGGGCAGCGTGGAAACGCCGGAAGGCATCCGCGACGTGGGCCCCGGCGACCTGGTCTTCATCCCCGCCGAAGCCACGCATCGCCTGCGCGCTACGGAGACGCCGCTGTTCTACTTCGAATTCCAGGCTCCCAACCGCTTCAAGACCACGATCCTCGACGGCACGCCTGACGACCTGGTCTGGAACCGCGTCGACGGCCGCGTGTGGGTGCAGAGCTAACCATGCCGCAAACTCAGTTCATCAACACCAACGAGCTGCCGCACACCAAGGCTCCCTACGGCGAGTTCACCGAGATCCTCAATAACGCGCTAGTGGGCGCGAAGAACGTGCTCGGCACACTGCGCTGGCTCCAGCCCGGTGAGACCTACGAAGCCGCGGCGTCGGGCAAGCATCAGCTTCTGTATTTGATGGAAGGCGAGGGCAGCATCGGCCTGGAAGGCGCGGACCACAACGTGACCAAGGGGATGGGCGTCTACCTCGGTCCCACGGAAAGCGCCTCGATCCGCGCGGCGGGTGCGACCGTGAAGCTCTTCCACCTGGAAGTGCCGCAGATCCCGCGGTAGCAGTGGTGGCGCAAGCACTCGTGCTTGCCGCGTCGGCACTCATGCCGACGCTTGTCCCGCAACCGTCCACAAGTGTCGAGACGAGTCTCGACACGGCAAGCACAAGTGCTTGCGCCACCTACGGAGCCAGCACCTTCCCCTTGGTCTCTGGCAGCAGAAACGCCGCCACCGCCATCGTCCCGTAGGCGAGCCCCGCGAATAGTCCGATCGCCGGACCCAGCGCCATCTGCTCCGACAGCGCGCCCACCAGCGCGGGAAACAGAGCTCCCGTAGCGCGACCCACGTTGTAGGCGAACCCCTGCCCCACGCCACGCACCCGGGTCGGAAAATGTTCGGTGAAGAACGGACCCATGGCGCTGAACACGCCCGAGGCGAAAAATCCCAGCGGGAAGCCGAGCACCAGCATCGCCGCATCGCCGAACGGTACCGTCGTGTAAACCACCGCGATCAGCCCCGCGCCCATCGCGAACGCCAGAAACGTGAGCCGCCGTCCGATGCGGTCCGCCAGCACGCCCCCTGTCAAGTACCCGCAGAACGCGCCCACGATCGACACTGCCAGGTAGCCCGCCGAATCGAGCACCGACAGTTGCCTCTCCGTGCGCAGGAACGTCGGCAGCCACGTCGTTATCGCGTAGTAGCCGCCCTGCGCGCCGGTGCCCATCAGCCCACCCAGCAGCGTGATCCGCAACAGCGGCGGACGGAAGATTTCAACGAACGAAGGCAGGTCGCCCGACGACGAAATCTGCGCGCGCGACCGCAGGTAGACCTCCGGCTCCTCCACGTAGCGCCGCACGAAGAACACCAGCAAGGCCGGCGCCACGCCGATCAGGAAGAGAGCGCGCCACGCGATCTCCGGAGCCATCACGGAGAAGAACAGCGCGTAGAGCAGCGCGGCCGTGCCCCAGCCGATCGCCCAGCCGGCTTGCATGATGCCGAGCGCCTTGCCGCGATGCTCGGCCCGCATCACTTCGCCTAACAGCACCGCGCCCGCGGCCCACTCGCCGCCGAACCCGAGCCCCAACAGCGCCCGTGCCGCGAACAATTGCTCGAAGTTCTGCGCCAGCCCCGAAAGAAAACTGAACGCCGCGAACCACAGGATCGCGATCTGCAGCACGCGCACCCGCCCGATGCGATCCGCCAGGAATCCGGCGATCCATCCACCCACGGCGGAAACCAGCAGCGCCGCCGTGCCCAGCGCGCCCGCCTCGCCGCGCGTGATGCCCCACACGGCGATCAAGGTTGGGATCACGAAGCTGTAAATCTGGACGTCCATCGCGTCCAGGGCCCAGCCGCCGATGCACGCCAGGAAGGTGCGTCGTTCCTTCGCCTCCAGATGCGAGATCCAGCCGAACAAGCTGGTCTGCGCTCCGGCCGCGGTCGCCACCGCGCTACCTTTCGAGCGACCGCCGCACCGTATCCGCGATGCGGTCGACGCTAGGCAGCGCCAGGTCTTCGAGGGAATCGGCGGCGGGCAGCGGGATGTGCGGCGTCGTGATCCGCACGGGCGGCCCGTCCAGGCTGTAGAAACCCTCGTCGGCGACGATCGAGACCAGTTCCGCGCCCCAACCGCACAGGCGCGGGTTCTCCTCCACCGTGAACAGGCGGCTTGTCCGCCCCACCGACGCGAGAATCGTCTGCATATCGAGCGGGACCAAGGAACGCATGTCGATCACCTCGCAGTCGATGCCGTGCTCGGCCTTGAGCTTGTCCGCCGCGGCGACTGCGCGCGGCACCATCGCCGCTAGGGCAAGAATGGTCGCGTCCGACCCGGGCCGCACCACGCGAGCCTCGCCCAGCTTGTCGACGATCTCGCCCTCGGGAACTTCGCCCTTGGTCGCGTACAGCCCCTTGTGCTCCAGGAAGATCACCGGATCGGGATCGCGCACGGCGGCGGCCAGCAGACCCACCACATCGCGCGGGGTCGACGGAGCCACCACCTTCAGCCCCGGAATCATCATGACCCAGTTCTCGACGCTCTGGCTGTGCTGCGCCCCGAACCGCACGCCGCCGCCGTTGGCCGTGCGCACCACCAGCGGGCATTGCAACTGCCCGTTGGACATGTAACGGTTCTTCGCGAACTGGTTCGCCAGGTAATCGAAGCACACGGCGAAGAAATCGGAAAACATGATTTCGACGATGGGTTTGAGCCCGGTCATCGCCGCGCCCATGGCCGCGCCCATGATGGCCTGCTCGGAAATCGGCGTGTCTCTGACGCGCTCGGGCCCGAACTGATCCAGCAGCCCGACGGTGGCCTTGAATACGCCGCCCGCGTCCGCCACGTCTTCGCCCAGGAACACGACGTCGGGGTCGCGGCGCATCTCTTGCGCGATGCCGCGCGCCACGGCGTCGCGGTAGGTCAGTTCCGCCATGCCGCGCCTCCGTCAGCGTATACGTCGGTTTCGAGGATCGATGCGGGCGGCGGTGGCGACGCCTTGCACGCCTCGGTCGCTTCGTTGACGCGCTGCCTTACTTCGGCTTCGATGGCGGCGGCTTGCTCTGCAAGGCCCGCGTCGGTCATCCGCTGGCGGTAAATCTTGATCGGATCGCGCTCATTGCGCCAGTGGTCCAGCTCGCCCGCGGGCCGGTACTTGGCCGGATCAGCGCGCGAATGTCCGCTATAGCGGTAGGTCCGCGCCTCGATCAGCGAGGGCCCGCCGCCCGACCGAGCTCTATCGTACGCCGTCTTCGCCGTCGCGTAGACCACGTCCGCGTCCTGCCCGTCGATGACGATCGATTCCAGCCCGTAGGCCGCCGCGCGGTCGGCCGCCGGATTCGCCACTGCCGTCACCGTGCCGATCGGCGTGTACTCCATATAAAAGTTGTTTTCGCAGACGAACACCACCGGCAGCTTCCAGATCACGGCAAAATTCAGCGCCTCGTGAAACGATCCGATGTTGGTGGTGCCGTCACCGAAAAAGCACACGGAAATGTCGCCCGTTTTCTTGTACTGCGCGCGCCACGCCGCCCCGCAGGCGATCGGCAGATGGGCCCCCACGATCGCGTAGGACCCCATCACGCCGTGATCCACCGACGTCAGGTGCATGGACCCGCCCTTGCCGCGCATCAGGCCGATATCGCGGCCCATCAGCTCGCCCAGCACCTTGTCGATCGGCACCCCGCGCGCCAGCGTATGCGCATGGCCGCGATAGGTGCAGAAGGTCAGGTCGCCGGGCTGCATCGCGTTTGCGAATCCCGAGGCGACCGCCTCCTGACCCAACGCCAGATGGCTGGTGCCCTTCACCAGGTTTTGCAGGAACAGGTCGTAGGCGCGCTGCTCGGTTTCGCGGATCACTACCTGCGTGCGATACAGCGCCAAGCGCAGGTCTTCGGACAGAGCTTCAGCAGGGTGAGAAATGGTGGTGCCTCCCAAGAGTCGTTAAGCCGACCAATTTTATCAGAGTCCCCAAGGTCCAGTGCCGCGGTGTGGCGGTAGTGGGTCAGGCCCGTGGCCTGCGGCGCGCTCTCAGTGCGCCTCGTCCGGTGTCCGGCATCCCGAGGCAGGCGGCCTGAGAGGCCGCAGTAGGCCGCGGGCCTGCCCCACGCCTTCAGAACCACCATCAGACAGAACCACCATCAGAGCCCCCAAGACACGTACTTCACTTCGAGGTACTCATCCATCACATACTTGCCGCCTTCGCGCCCGAACCCCGAATGCTTCACGCCGCCGAACGGAGCCTGCGCCGTCGACGGAGCCCCGTCGTTCGCCCCCACGATCCCGTACTCCAGCTTTTCGGCCACCCGCATCAGTCGCGACGCATCGCGCGTGTAGAAGTACGACGCCAATCCGTACTCGGAATCGTTGGCCAGCTCGATCGCCTCGTCCTCATGCTTGAACACGCGCAGCGGACTCACCGGACCGAACGTCTCCTCCTTGGCCAGCAGCATCCTGTGGTCGAACCCCTCGACGATGGTCGGCGCGAAGAACCGGTCCGCCAGCCCCGCGCCCGGCCGGACCCGCCCGCCGCCCTCGCGAATCTTGGCTCCCTTGGCGCGAGCATCGTCCAAGTGCTGCTCCACCTTGGTCATCGCCTCATCGTCGATCAGTGGGCCGATCGCCACGCCCTCCTCGGTCCCGCGCCCGACCTTCAGATCCCGCACCGCCGCCGCCAGCTCGCCCGCGAAGCGCTCGTAGACGCCTTCCTGCACATAGAAGCGATTCGCACAAATGCAGGTCTGCCCGGCGTTGCGATACTTGCTGGCCATTGCGCCCTTCACCGCCGCGCCCACATCGGCATCGTCGAACACCAGAAACGGAGCATGTCCGCCCAGCTCCATCGACAACCGGATCAGGTGCTGCGAGGCCTTGGCCATGAGCGTCCGCCCCACCTCGGTTGAGCCGGTGAAGCTCAGCTTGCGCACGCGATCGTCTGCCAGCCACTGGTCACTGATCGCCCGCGAATCGCCGGTGACGATATTGACCACGCCCTCGGGAATCCCCACCTCGCGCGCCAGCTTGCCCAGCGCCAACGCCGAAAGCGGCGTCTGCCCCGCAGGCTTGATCACCACCGTGCACCCCGCGGCCAGCGCCGGACCCAGCTTGCGCGTGATCATCGCCGCCGGAAAATTCCATGGCGTGATGATGGCCGCCACGCCCACCGGCTGCCGCAGCACCAGGATGCGCTTGTTCGCGGCCGACGCTGGAATCGTCTCCCCGTAGACGCGCTTGGCCTCTTCACCCGCCCAGTCGATGAATCCCGCCGCGTACTCGATCTCACCCCGAGCCTCGGCCAGCGGCTTGCCCTGCTCCGCGGTGAGCAACTCCGCCAGGTCTTCCTTGCGCTGCCGCATCAGCCGGGCCATCTCCCGCAGCCGGTCGCCGCGATCCGCCGCCGTGCGCTCGCGCCATTCCGGCCACGCCTTCCACGCCGCCGCGACCGCTGCTTCCGCCTCCGCCGCGCCCCCGTAGGGGACCTCCGCCAGCACCGCGTCGGTGGCCGGATCGGTCACCGCCAGCGTCTTTCCTTGCAGCTGGCCCTTCGCGCCAGATTCCACCAGATCGTGCAGTAAAGTAAGTGTCGCCATGAATCCTGCCTCCCATGAACGTCGGGACTGATTGAGCGTATCACAGGCCCGTAAGAGAGACCCGGCCTGCCCCTTTGTGCTATACCTGCACGAAGGAGGTCCGCTGATGCGACGTTTTGCTGGAATCTTGATCGGCGCGGGACTGATGGCAGTCATGGTCCCCTTCGCCACGGCCCACTTCAAACTGATGGCGCCCACGTCCTGGGTGGTCGAAAACAACCTGGGCAACCCCCAGAAGGCCGCGCCCTGTGGCGGTGATACGGGCATGCCCAGCAACGTGGTCACCCCCGTCACGGGCGGCAGCATGCTGCACATCCAGTTGCAGGAAACCGTCTATCATCCCGGGCACTACCGCATCGCCCTGGCGGTGAACTCGCGCGACGAGCTGCCCGCCGACCCCCCGGTCACCACCCGCGACGGGGCCAAGGGGCCCATCTCCGTGTCGGCGCCCATCATGAACCCGGTGCGCCCGCCCGTGCTGGCCGACGGCCTGTTCCAGCACACCTCCAAGCAGGCCGATCCGTGGCAAACCGACATCCGCATCCCCAACATCAGTTGCGCCAAGTGCACGCTCCAGATCATGGAGTTCATGGCCGAGCACGGGCGCAACGCGGAGGGCGATTACTCCTATCATCACTGCGCCGACCTGCGCATCACCGCCGACCCGTCCAAGCCGATGGATACCGGCTGGCCGGCCGCGCGGTAAGCTCCGTTCTCCAGCCACACGTCGAGCTTGGGCAGCACGCCGGTAGCTGAGCCGCGCCCGCGGAAGCGGTCCCCCATGGTCCGCTATCCCCCTGTGCAGGCGCATTTCAATCCCGGTCCACTCACCCGGGGAGCACTTCTAGTAAGGGAAAGGGCCGCCTACGAGGGCGGCCCTGTTCGTCGAAGACTAGGTGTAGAGAACGCTCATGGACGGTTGACGTTTTCTGCCTGTAGTCCCTTCGGCCCCCTCTTCACCTCGAACTCCACTTCCGTGCCCTCCTCCAGGGTCCGGTAACCGGACATTTGGATGGCAGAGAAGTGGACGAACACGTCCTCGCCGCTGGCCCTCTGGATGAATCCGTAGCCTTTCGCGGCGTTAAACCATTTGACGACACCCTTTTCTCTCACTACTGAATCTCCTCTATACTCCCGGCAAGCCGGGATACTGCTGGCAAAAGCTTTGCCATTGTCGCACGCAATCTCTTTAATTGCAACGGGATCTTTGTCTTAACGGGACCAGTCCGGAGGGGCCCCATCCAAGGCCTTGTCCCCCCCCTGAAGGTTAGCCGGGAAGCCGACGATAGTACGGGTGATGACCAAGATGTGCCATAGGGTCTTACCAGTAGTGCTGGCCGCCCTGCTGTTGGGCTCCTGCGCCGAAGGGCCGTTCGACGAATACGCCGCCCTGCTGAAGATTCAAGCCCAGCCTGTGGAACTCGATGGCGAACAGGTGACCCTTTCCGGCGAACAGATCACCTGCGGCGAGCGGGACGACCTCTGGGTGGTTCTGCCGGAAGCTGCGGGCCGCTCCGTCGCCCGACTCACCGACAGCGGCCGAGCGCTCGGCTTCTCCGACGACATTCATATGGGCGACGCTCCTATTAACGTCCCCTATGGACAGGTCCGGGGCAAATTCCAGCTTCGCGTCAGCAACCCGCACATGAAGGACGTCGACGATCACACTAAGATTGTGGACGCCAAAATCCTGGTAGCCATGGATACTAAGTGCCTCAAGAATTCTCCGCCGGCGCTCATGGGATTGCACCATGGAGAATTCACTACTCTGGACAATCCCACCTTTGAGTTCCGCCTGCACGGCGAAGAGTGGCGGCTAGAGGGACTGGTTCACTAGGCACTTCCGCTTCCCCGGCAGCAGGATTCCGGTCATACGACCTTCCTCGGCTTGGCATATGACATGCCGATCGGCATACAATCGTGAGGTAGCCGCGCCTCGCCGTGGCGGTTCCTCATGAATCTGCTGCCCACATCTTTAGTCGGATCCTATCCGCAGCCCGCCTGGCTGACTAACCGGGAAATGCTCAGCAAACGCATGCCGCCGCGCGTGCGTGTGGACGAGCTCTGGCGCGTGGCGCCGGAATGGCTCGAGCAAGCCCAGGACGACGCAACCCTGCTGGCCATCCGCGACCAGGAGCAGGCCGGCCTCGACATCCTCACCGACGGCGAAATCCGCCGCGAGAGCTACTCCAACCGCTTCGCCACCGCCCTCGATGGCCTGGACCTCGATAACCCCGGCACCATCCTCAGCCGCAGCGGTCACCAGATCCAGGTGCCGCGTGTGGTGGGCCCCATCCGCCGGCGCCATGCTGTTCAGGTGCGCGACGTCCAGTTCCTGCGGGCCAATACCAGCCGCCGCATCAAGATCACCGTTCCGGGACCCTTCACCATGTCCGCCCAGGCCGTCGACGAACACTATAAGAACCCCAGGGACCTCGCCCTGGGCTATGCCGCCGCCGTCAATGACGAGATCAAGGACCTGTTCGCCGCTGGCGCCGATGTGGTCCAGATTGACGAGCCCTATATGCAGGCCAACCCCGATCGCGCCCGCGAATACGGGGTCCAGGCGCTGAACCGGGCGCTGGAAGGCGTGGTGGGCACCACCGCCGTCCACATCTGCTTCGGCTACGCCGCCCTGGTTCCGGGGCGCCCGGAAGGCTACAGCTTCCTGCCGGAGCTGGCCCAGACCACCGCCCACCAGATCTCCATTGAAACCGCCCAGTCCAACCTGGACTGCTCCATTCTGACCACGCTTCCGGACAAGACCATCATTCTGGGCGTGATCGACCTTGGCACGCACGACGTGGAAACGCCCGCGCTGGTGGCCGAACGCATCCGGCGGGGGCTCAAGTACGTCAGTCCGTACCGCGTGATCCCGGCGACGGACTGTGGCATGAAGTACCTGCCCCGGGCGGTCGCCTATGGCAAGATGCAGGCCCTGGCTGCCGGCGCCCGGCTGGTGCGGGAGGAAATCGCCCGCCGCGGCCAGCGGTCCGGCGGGGACGGGTCCCGGACGAACTGACGGATCGATGCTACCCTGAATAAATATTGCCGCCCTGCGGCTATTCTTACTTTTACTTCACCCAGGACGATTGCATGCGCTTGCCCGTTACTGCTGTACTTGCCTTTTCCCTTTTAGTGGTTCTCCCCACCGCCCGGACCGCCGGAGCGGCTCCCGAGCCGGAATACCGGCTCAAGATGTTTCACACCCATACCGGGGAACACATTGACGTGGTCTATCGCCGGGGCGGGGAATACGTACCCGAGGGCCTGGAGGCGCTGAATCACTTCCTGCGCGACCACCGCACCGGGGACGTCCACGAATACGATCCCGAGTTATTCGACCTGCTGACCGACCTGACGTCCGCCGTCCACCACAAGGGCGACGAGATTCACATCATCTGCGGCTACCGCTCCCCCTGGAGCAACGACTTCCTTCGCCGGACCACCACGGGAGTCGCCAAAAACAGCCTGCACATGCAGGCCGAGGCCATCGACATCCGCCTGCCGGGTGTGAAGACCTCGGTCTTCCGCGACGCTGCCTTGAAGCTGCGCCGCGGCGGGGTGGGCTACTACCCGACGTCAAATTTCATTCACGTGGACACAGGCCGCGTCCGCCGCTGGTAGCCATCTGGCGGAAGCCCGTCGCTAAAGCTGGCTAGCCTAGAGCGGTTTCGTAGATTCCGTAGAGCGTGCCGCGGCCAGACCGGTTGATACAGCCGTTGCTAGACCGTCTTTTGATTTTTGCGTAGATCGGTTTCGCCCGGCCTGGAACGGCTTTTTCAACGGCTTAGGCGCGAGGCACGGACTACAGTTTCTACGAAACCGCTCTCGCCGCGCGAAACCGATCTATGCAAAATCCCAAGCAAGCTCTACAGTGCATCGGCGCGAAACGTGAGGCAGGGATCTGCAATCGGCGATTTGGGCGCCGCTCCGGCACGACAGCGTGACCGGCCACAAGCGCCCGGACGAGTCCCGGCGCGGCAAGCCACGGCTTGCGCCACGTCACGGCAGCCGGAATGCGACCATCGTGCCGTTGGCGTTCACCGCGACGTACTGCTTGCCGTCCTTGCCCAGGTAGGTGATGGTGTTCGCGTAGCCGGTGTCGGGCAGCGCGGTCTCCCAGAGGAGCTTGCCCGTACGAGACTCGTAAGCGTGCAAGCGCTTGTCGGACGTGGCGGCGATAAACAGCACACCGCCCGCGGTGGCCACCGATCCGCCGATATTATACGAGCCCGTCCCCGTGACCCCGAGTTTCTCCAGCGACTCCACGCGGCCGAACGGAATGCGCCACGCCACATCCCCCGTGTTCACGTCGATGGCGAACAGTTCCCCCCACGGCGGTGACTGGCACGGCCAACCCGTAGCGGGATTCGTGATCGGGCCCACGGTGCGCCGCGCGAAGGGCACCTGGCTGGTGGTCCCTTTCGCGTCACGAGTCTGTGGCACGGTGCGCGCCACCTGCCCCTGATCGTGCGAATTGATGAAGAAGTAGCCGAGGTTCGGGTCATAGCTCCCGCCGCCCCAGTTAAAACCGCCGTCCGAGCCCGGGAACATCACGGTGTCGGTCATGCGTATAGGCGCGAACGGACCGTCGTTCTTCGCGTTCTTAAAAAGGTTCTCGCAGTAGGCGCGATGCTCCGGTGTGAAGTCCGCGATTTCGTCCTTGTTCCATGTCATGCGAGCCAGCGGCGGCGGCTTCACCGGAAACGGCTGCGTGGGAGAATACCACTCGCCGGGAACGTCGCCCTTGGGCACCGGCCGCTCCTCGACGCCGTAAATCGGCGTGCCGTCGCGGCGATCCAGGATGAACACCAACCCGGTCTTGCCGGCCTGCACCAGCGCCGGGATCCGCTCGCCGTTGCGCATGACGTCTACCATAGTGGGCTGCGGCGGCAGATCGTAATCCCACAAATCGTGGTGCACGGTCTGGAAATACCACTTCAATTTGCCGGTGAGCGCGTCGACGGCCACCAATGAGTTGCCGAACAGATCGTTGCCCGGGCGGTCGCCGCCGTAGCGGTCATCGGCCGGGGAGCCGATCGGCAGGAACAGCGTGCCGGTCTCCTCATCGAGTGAAAACGTATTCCAGACGTTGGCGCCGGAGCGGCTGTTCACGGGCGGGATCAACCAGCTCTCGTAACCTGGCTCGCCTTCGTGCGGAATGGTGTGGAAGGTCCAGACCAGTTCGCCGGTAGCGGCGCTCCAGGCGCGCACGTCGCCTTTGCCGCCCTGAAATCCGGCGTCCTGTACGTGAGATCCGGTGATGATGAGGTCGCGATAGACGAACGGCGCTCCATTCAGACCGTAGGTCGCCCGCGGATACTCGTTCTTCATGCCGGGCTTCATATCGAGTTCGCCTTCGTTGGCGAAGCCCGGCACCATTTGGCCGGTGCGCGCGTTCACCGCGATCAGCAGGCCGTCCTCAACGCCGAAAAATATGGTGGGCGGCGCGTTCTGGTTTCCCGCCCAGTAGGCGATGCCGCGCGAGGTTCGCGGATTGTACTTGTGCGCGAACTTCCAGATCTCCTTGCCCGTCTCCGGCTCGACGGCCACCAGCGTCTGCGACGGTGTGACGAAGTACATCACGCCGCCGACCACCAGAGGCGTGGTCCGCGACGCGAACGCGCCGGGCTTGCTTCCAGGGGCGTTGCCTTCGTAGGTCCACGCTTGCACCAATTGGGCGGCGTTGTCCGGGCGGATCTGGTCGAGCGGCGAAAAGCGCCGGGAGCCGGCGTCGTGGGCAAAGACGGGCCAGTCGGTCTGGGCGCTGGCTACCGGACAGAGCATCGCCGCCAGAATCGCGGCGGCCGAAATCGTCGAACGCGCATGGCGCATCACAGGTTGCACCTCCGTAGGGTTCGCCGTTCAGTATACAGCCGCCCGGCGGTCGACGCGGTACGGCCCCTGTGACCTTCGAGACCCGGCCAGGCGAGCAACCTATGCCGGTGCTAAAGTGGCAGGTCCGAATGACGTCCTTGCCGGGCCGCAATTCTGCCGGGATTTATCCACTGTTTTCGTGCAAAAGCAGCAAGGTACTAGTTCCCGCGTAGTACCACCTCGTGTATACTGAGCGAGTCAGCTTGTCGCAGGAACACGGAGGTCACCATGCCGTACGATGTGCCGCAACTGCTTAGCATGTCCGATGCCGATCTGGACGCCCTCTTCGGACGCAGCCCGGTCGGCGAGATTCCCAACGGCCCGGCCAAAGGCACGGCGATCATCGCTCCGGGCACCAACTTCAGCCCCGAAATCGCGGAAGTGATCAACGTGTTCGGTTGGCAGGGCAAGACCTTCGACGCCGCCAAGGGAGTCCTCCGCAACCGCATCACGGTCTTCGGCATCAATGCGATCCTGGCCAAAGTTTACAAAGGGGCCAGTTGGTTTGACCAGAAGGAATGCATCGTGTTGGATTACTCGGACACGTCGCTGGTGGCACACTGGATTCGCGACGAAATCCGCCTGATCGGCCCTGGGTTCTATCTGGGCCGCGTCTACTGGGGCCAAAAACCGCTGATCCATTTTTGCCTGGAATTCGGCAAGGAAACCTAGACTTCCAGGGCGCCATGACGCCACAGTCCAGCGTGTTTGTCCTGGCACCGCTCAAACCGGAGCGTGAAGCCGACCTGCGGGCGCTTCTGACGTCCATGAACCGGCAGCCGGGACAGGCCGATCCGCGGAATCCTCTGGTTCCGTTCGCGGACCTGCCGCAAGTTCACTACGCGCGGTTCGCCATCCTCAAGGACGAAACACTGGACGACATCCATACCGCCTACGGGCTGCCGCGCGTCGACTATCCGGTAAACCTCGCCTTCCTGGCCGACATCGACGGACCTGCCGACGATTTCCGGCGCGAGCTGGTCCGCTGCGCGCAAGCCGGGCTGGACAAAATCTTCTCCTGCTGCGAAGGCTACCGTTCCGGCGCCGATCTCGCGCAGTGGATGAAGCAGCAGGAGGCTCCGTCCGCGGCGAATTACGTCAACTGGATCGGGCGAACCGCGGGGCAGGTGCGGGAGGAGAACGAGCTGCGGCTCGCGCTGGAAGCGGAGTTGCAGCGGGACCCGGCGGCCTTCGCCGGCAAGTCGCCACGCGAGATCCATTTCGCTCTCGGCGAATTCGTGCGCCGCCAAGTCTACCAAGGCCGCCTGCGCCTCACGCCTCCGGCGCGCACGCCGGTTGGCTGGTGGATCCGGAATCTGCTGCATGCGGTCGGTGGGCTTCTGCTCGCCGCCGCCTTCCTCCCGCTGTTCCTCCTCTACCTGCCGATCTTCGTCCTGCAACTGCGCCTGCATGAGAAGAGTGATCCGGAAATCGCGCCGCGTGTGACGGAGGCGCACGAAGACGAGCTTTCGAATCTGGAAGACTATGACGTCACCAACCAGTTCACGGTGATGGGCAGCGTCAAGCCGGGTCTGTTCCGCCGCTGGACCCTGGCCGCCCTTCTTTCCGCTGTGAACTGGGCCGCGCGTCACCTTTTCAATCGCGGCCACCTGGCGCGCGTATCCACCATCCACTTCGCCCGCTGGGTTTTCATCAACGGCAAGCGGCGCGTGGTGTTCGCCAGCAACTACGACGGCAGCCTTGAGAGCTACATGGACGACTTCATCAATAAGGTTGGCTGGGGGCTGAACCTGTCGTTCAGCGCGGGCATCGGCTATCCGCGCACGAGGTGGATGGTCCTGGACGGTAGCAAGCGCGAACAGAAATTCAAATACGTGCTCCGCCGGCACGAGCTTCCCACCGAGGTCTGGTACAAGGCCTACCCCGGCCTGACGGCGTTCGACCTGAAACGAAATGCCCGCATTCGTCAGGGTATTGACCAGAGATCTCCAACGGAGGAGGAACTACGGGAATGGGTGGCGCTGCTATGAAACCGGCCGAGTTCACGGACATCCAGGGCTTCGTGAGGTTCGGGTACCGCCACATGACGGAAGCCTGCTTCGTGCTGGTCAAAATCAAGGACGCCGCTGCGGCGCGCGCCTGGATCAGCGGCGTGCTTCCCTTGGTCACCTCCGCGGAGGAACGCAGTCCACGCCCCACCCGTGCGCTGCACGTCGCGTTCACCCCCTCCGGACTGAAGAAGCTGGGCGTACCTGCTCAAATCGTCAACGGATTCTCCCTCGAATTCCGCGACGGCATCGCCGGAAACGCTAATCGATCGCGCCGGCTGGGTGATACGGGAACGAGTGCGCCGGAAGGCTGGGAATGGGGGCTCGGCGGCCAAACGCCGCACGCCGTCGTCCTGATGTTCGCCAACCCGGGCGGGCTGAACGAATGGCGCGCGCAAATCCAGAATGGACCCTGGCCTGCGGCTTTCGAAGAGTTTCCCGAGCTGACATCTTCCGGTCGCGTCGGCAAGGAGCCCTTCGGGTTCGGGGACGGCATCAGCCAGCCCACCATCGATTGGGAGCAAAAGCGCCACCCGTCGGCCAACCTCGATCAACTGGCCTACAGCAACGACGTCTGCCTGGGCGAATTCGTTCTGGGGTACTCGAACGAATACAGCCAGCTCACCGACCGGCCCGTGCTCTCCCCTGGCGAGCCGGGAAGCGAACTGCTGCCGGATGCTCCCGATGGTCCGGGAAAGGACCTGGGCAAGAACGGCACCTACATGGTGCTCCGTGACCTGGAACAGGACGTTCGCGGATTCTGGCAATTCCTCGACAAAGCCGCCGGAGCCGGCCGCTACGAGTTAGCGGAAGCCATGGTTGGGCGGCGCCTTCAGAGCGGTGCGCCGCTCATGCCGCTGCGTTCTTCGCCGGTTCCGGGTGCGCCAGGTGCGCTGAATCAGTTCACCTACGATGCCGATCCCCTGGGCGCGCGTTGTCCCTTGGGTGCGCACATTCGCCGGGCAAACCCACGCAATCCCGACATCCCCGGCAATCCCACCAACTTCCTATCTCACCTGTTCCGCAAGCTTGGGTTTGGCAATCCCCATTTCGGGGATGACCTGGTGGCATCCACGCGCTTCCACCGCTTGCTGCGCCGCGGCCGCGAATACGGACCCGAACTGAGTCCGGAAGAAGCGCTCACGCCGAAGCCGCCGGACGACCCCAAACGCGGCCTCTACTTCATCGCGATCAACGCCAACATCGAACGCCAGTTCGAATTCATCCAGAATGCCTGGCTGATGCGCACGAAATTCGACGGGCTGACGGAAGAGAGCGATCCGCTGCTCGGGAACCGCGCAGCCGTGGAGGGTTGTCCGTACACCAACGCCTTCTCCAGGCCGCAGGAGAGCTCGGTGCGCCGCCGGGTCCTGGATGTTCCCCAGTTTGTGACAGTCCGGGGAGGAGCGTACTTCTTCCTGCCCGGCATTCGGGCGCTCAGGTATCTGAGCCGGCCGTTAACTTGACGCCGAGTAACTTAAATTAGGAGGTAACCGCCGTGAAATTGATCTTGGGTTTGGGTGCGCTGGCCCTCTTAGGGGGCGGCGCGTATCTGTACTTTACCCTTCAGGGAGAGCCGAAGCCCGGCACCGTCCTGGATGAGGCGATGACGGCCGGCCGCGACGCCGCCAGCTTCCCCGCCGCCGACGAAGACTACTTCCATGACATGGATGGCGGCGTGGCGCTGACCCCGGACGAGGTCAAAGGGCGGAACACCTGGGTGGTCTGGAGCGCGGGTAATGATCACTTATGGGACACGCTGGTCAACCGCAGCGCCGGCGCTCTGGATTTTCTCAAGACGCTCTCGTCCCACCCGGCATTGCTGGAGGTGGATCCGCGCTACAGCCGCGATCAGCGCTGGGAATATCTCGGCCTGGTCAACGATCCTTGCTTTGAGAAAGCCACTGGCCCGGACCCCGACCACTGGGGCCTGTGGCTTGACAGGCGCAAGGCCTCCTGCGAACCTGACCCGTTTGAAAACGAGCAGAAATACCCGGGCGTGAAAATCGGCTCGCGCGGGACCATGGTGGGCGGCAAGGAATTTCCGGCCGGCTCATTCTACGGCTATGAGACCGGCATCGTGGGTCTGCGTCTCTTCCCCAATCCGGAGTTCGACGACGATGCCGCTGCCAAGTGGGACCCCGTGCGCTACTACACCGACCCGGATTACTACGGCGACAAGGATCTGGTTCGCCCCTATCGCGTGGGGATGTCCTGTGGGTTTTGCCACATTGGTCCGAATCCGGTCAATCCGCCTGAGGACCCCGACAATCCGCAGTGGGCCAATCTCAGCTCAAACGTAGGCGCGCAGTATTTTTGGATTGACCGCATCTTCTTCTGGCAGGCGGACAAGAGCAATTTCGCCTGGCAGCTCTTCCATACGTCGCGGCCGGGGTCGCTGGATACGTCCTTTGTCTCGACAGACAGCATCAATAATCCCCGGACCATGAACGCCGTCTACCTGCTGCCGGAACGCCTGGAAAACGCGCGCCGCTGGGGCAAGGAAACGCTAGAAGGCGGGCAGCGGGACAACAAGCAGTTCAACGACTACGTCTCGGAAGGTCCGCTGACGCGGTATTACCAGGCTCCCGATACGGTCTGGACGCCGCGCGTGCTCAAGGACGGCTCGGATTCCGTGGGCGCGCTGGGCGCATTGAATCGTGTGTACCTGAACATCGGAACCTTCAGCGAAGAATGGTTGCTCCACTTCAACGCCCTGGTGGGCGGCAAGCCGATCACGCCCATTCCCATCACCACCTCCCGTTCGAAGTCGGGCTACTTCGCCGCCACCGAAGCGCAGACGCCCGCCACCGCCCTCTTCTTCCTGAAGACCACCGGCGCCCATCTGTTGAAAGACGCGCCCGGAGGCCCCGCGGAGTTGCGCACAGACGAAGCCCTGGTCCCGCGCGGCAAGGAGATCTTCGCGGAACGCTGCGCGCGTTGCCATTCCAGCAAGAAGCCGGAGCCACCCGCACCGGGCCTCGATCCGGACGGATGCGCCGGCAGCGGCTACATGGATTGCTGGAACCAATACTGGGAATGGACCAAGACAGACGAGTACAAGCAGAAGATGCGCGCCATCGTCATGGCCCCGGATTTTCTGGACGGCAACTTCCTCTCCACCGAGTTTCGCGTTCCCGTGTCACTGTTGGGCACGAACGCGTGCAGCCCGCTGGCCACCAACGCCCTGGGCGGCAATATCTGGGACAACTTTTCGTCACAGTCCTATAAGGACCTGCCGTCGGTGGGCGACATCACCTGGTACCATCCGGTCACCGGCGAAGCAATGACCTACACCATGCCGGCGGGAGGGCGTGGCTACACGCGGCCGCCATCGCTGGTGAGCCTTTGGTCCACCGCGCCATTTCTTCTGAATAACTCGGTCGGTAAGTTCAACGAATCTCCCTCGGTCGAAGCCCGTCTCGATTCCTTCCAGGACTCCATCGAGAAGATGCTCTGGCCGGAGCGGCGCGAGAGGGACGCGGTGCTTGGCGACAAGATCCCCGGCAAGATCGATCGCACCACCGAGCGGTCCTACATCAAGGTCTCGTACGGATACCTTCCGGACGCGCTCCAGGAACTGCGCGGTTTCGGGCGGTTCTTCTCCAAGGTCGTGGACGATGAGAACAAGACGCTGACCATCGGACCCATCCCCGCGGGGACGCCGGTGGGCTTGCTCTCGAACGTCAATCCGCTTTCGGAAGACCGGGATCTTGCCGCCCGCGCCGAGCACGCGCGGAAGCTGCTGGAACTGATCCGCACGATGAAAAAGGACCTGGAGGCGCTGCCACAAGGCGCTTCCGACGACGACGCCAAACAGGCCTTCGCCAATCTTGTCGATCCGCTGCTCGATCTCAGCAAGTGCAAGGACCTGGTGGTCAACCGCGGCCACTACTTTGGTACGGACCAGTCGCCGGACGGCGAGCCCGGCCTGAGCGACGCCGACAAGCGCGCTCTAATCGCGTTCCTGAAGCGGTTTTAGTGTCCAGAGGGACCGCTCCCTGGCGGTCGCGGCTCTGCTATTGGCGCTCTGCCCAACGGACAGGAACAGGGCACAGCGGCGAACGGTCGCTGAGTAGCGATTAGCCAGCGGCACTATTCGCAACCACCGTCATTCCGGGCAGAGCGCCTATAGCTGAGCCGCGACCACAGGGAGCGGTCCTTGCTCTAACTAACCTGCATTTCTTATAAGCTCTACAGTGCATCGGCGCGAAACGTGAGGCAGGGATACGCCATTCGCGATTTGGCCGGCGCTCCCGGCATGACAGCGTGACCGGCCACAAGCGCCGGGACGAGTCATACCTATTGTCTGGGCGCGGCAAGCCACGGGCTTGCGCCACGTCCTGCGTCCGAAACCTGGTGAGAAATGGGGGCTAACCGGCCACTTGATTACGAGCCTGCGGGAACGTTTCGTCGCCCGTGGGCTCGTAATGCTGGTCGCCGTTGGTCCTCTGCCGCAGCCGCGAAAGCTCCCAGTACATGCGCTTTCTGGCGCGGCTCTGGTTCCCCAGGGGCCGATGCTCGGGAATCGAGTGCCACGGATTGTAGGTCAGCGCGCGGGCAAAGGCCAGTTGCTCCGGCGAATCGAACGTCTGTTTCGGAATGCGCAGCACGGCGGCCGGAATCCGCGGGGACCGGCTGGTCGGCCACAGCACCGAGGCATTCTCGATCGGCATCAGGAAGGGATCCGTCTGCAGTTGCAGTTGCAGGTCGAACTCCACATCCTGGTTGGCCAGGGTCGCCACCATCGCGTCACGCAGATAGTTGTCGGGAGGCCGCCACGGCAGCCGCGGCACCGGCGTACGCGTCGTGAGGCGCGATTGGAAGGAGTACATCATCGCCTGTCCTTCGCCCAGCAGGTAAGGCACGCAACTGAAGTACTGGCTTTCCAGCGGACTGCTCTGCGTCTTGATCCACAGCCCTTGCATAATCAGATCCAGCACGTGCGGTTGCGTCAGGTTGACGAAGTGAAAGATCTGCGCGTTCTTGTAACTCCAGCGCTGGAGATCGGCGTTCGATTTCGTATCGCCGGTGACAAACGTCGGCGGTGACACGCCGAACATGTCCTGCGTGAACTTCTCGTCGTCCAGCAGCTTCGGCCCGGGGACGCCCATGAGTTTCACGCTCATGCTCATGAAACCCACGTCGTCGATATCCGGCGTGATGTAGGGACCTGGCCCGGAAAATCGCACCCAGGCGCGATACGTCCGCGGCTCGGCGAAAATTCCTTTGCGCATGTGTTTCGGCAAGTCGCCACGAACGGTCAGTTCGCCGCGGACCAGTCCGTGCGTCTTCGTATTGCCCTCGCGCTGGTAATCCCCTACGGCCCACAGCCTCCGCATCTGGTTTCCCATTTCCGTGATGATCGTTTCCAGATGCGCCTCCTCGTCTTCTTGGATGCGCTCCTCGGCCAGCTTGAGTCCGTCCCGCTTGCGCTGCACGTTGATCAGCGCGGTGACCACCTTCGCCGCGAAATCCCGGAACAGCGCGTCGAAAGCCGGACGGATGAAGGGGTCGATGCGCCGCTCCCAGTGAACGAATCGCGTGGAAGTGTCCGCCAGCCAGTCCAGCAGGCGCGATCCCGTATCGGCCGGAGGCAACCCGTATCCGCTATGGCGCGCGTCAGGCACGGAAAGATGCCTCAGTATACATCAGTACAATATGAGGCATGCCGCAGGCTGATTGTGAGTATATCGTCGTCGGTTCCGGGGCCGGGGGCGGTACGTTGGCGGCGCGCCTGGCCGAAGCCGGACACTCGGTCATTCTGCTCGAAGCCGGCGGCGATCCCCGCCAGTTGAGCGGCGGCGATCCGGTGCAACCGGACGCCAACCGCCTGCCTGCCGATTACGACATCCCCGCCTTTCACGGCTTCGCCAGCGAAAACGAAGCCATGCGCTGGGACTTCTTCGTTCGCCACTACACCGACGACGCGACGCAGCGCCTCGACTGGAAATTTGTGGATGACTGGAAGGGAAGAAAAGTCGAAGGCATCCTGTATCCCCGCGCCGGCACGCTGGGCGGTTGCACGTCGCATAACGCACAAATCTTCGTTTATCCGCACGATTCCGACTGGGAATATATCGCGGATCTGACCCGGGATCCGCGTTGGCGCGCGGACAAAATGCGCTCGTATTTCGAGCTTCTGGAAAACTGCCATCATCGTCCCATCGAGCGCGAGCTCGCGAAGCTGGGCCTGAATCCCTCGCGGCACGGCTGGAAGGGCTGGCTGCAAACCGAGACCGCGATCCCGAAGGAGGCGCTGGCGGACCGCGATCTCTTCGACCTGATCACCGCCTCGGTCCACGAATCCTTCGAGGGAACCGGCGACGTCGCCCACCGGATCGGATGGGCGCTGGAGGGCTGGGGAGATCCCAATGACTGGCGGACGGTGCAGCAGAACGCCAGCGGCGCCCGCTACATTCCGCTCACGACGCGCAACCACGCCCGCACCGGAGCCCGCGAACGCGTCGTCGAAGCGGCTTCGAACCATTCGAACCTCAAGATTGAGCTGCACGCGCTCGCTGCGAGAGTGCTGTTTGACGGCACGCGCGCCGCCGGCGTGGCATATCTGAAGGGCCCGAATCTTTACGAGGCCTGCGCGAACACCAGCCCGGACGCGGGCGAGCCACGGCAAATCTTCGCCTCGAAGGAAGTGATCCTGGCCGGCGGCGTCTTCAATACCCCACAACTGCTCATGCTGTCGGGAATCGGGCCGCGAGAGATGTTGGAGCAGCACGAAATCGAAGTGCTGGTCGATCTGCCCGGCGTCGGCCGGAACCTCCAGGACCGCTACGAGGTCGCCGTAGTGAACCGCATGAACTTTCCGGCGTGGAAGATCTACGATGGCGTGACGTTTTCCCCGGGAGATCCGCAATTCAAGGAGTGGGAGGCGGACCGCTCCGGCCTGTACGCCAGCAACGGCAGCGTGCTCTCGGTCTTCAAGCGGTCACCCGTGGCCGAGGGCCCGCCGGATCTGTTCTGCATGGCGCTGCTCACCAATTTCCGAGGCTACTACCCCAACTATTCCAAGGCATTTACGAAAGATTTGAACTGTCTCACCTGGGTCATTCTCAAAGCGCACACGCGGAATCGCGCTGGCTCCCTCGCGCTTCGCTCCGCCAACCCGCGCGAGACGCCCCTCATCGACTTCCGCTACTTCGAAGAAGGGGGCCGCGAAGACGTCGCCGCCATCGTCGACGGGATTCGCTTTGTGCGCAAGCTCACGGCCGGCCCGATCGCCCGCGGGGAAATGAAGGAAGAGCAGCCCGGCGCGCAGTGCCAGGGCGACGCACAGATCGAGGAGTTTGTCCGCAACAACGCCTGGGGCCATCACGCCTCGTGCACCTGCGCCATCGGCCCCCGCGACCAAGGTGGCGTTCTCAGTTCCGATTTTCGCGTCCATGGAACCGAGGGACTGCGTGTGGTCGACGCCTCCGTGTTCCCCCGCATTCCCGGCGTCTTCATCGTCAGCGCCGTCTACATGATTGCGGAGAAGGCAGCCGACGACATCCTGCGCGGCTCGAACTGATCCCGCCGGTCACCTTCCAGTATGATGCCGGGACGCTCTTGACGTGGACGCTTCGCCGCCTCGAATGTCGCCGGACTGGTCTGGTGGAGCGGTTGGGGAACCGTCAATCGCGGGATGAACGCGGCCGCGATTCTGAGCTTCGCCATCGTGGCGACGCTGCTGGCTTGCATGGGCGTCTACGGACCGCCTGGTTGATCGTGACCGGCGTAGTCGCCGGCGGCGACGGAGCGCTCCCCTCCACCTGCTTCCTCAACGCGGAACCGCAGCAAGTGCCGCTCTCCGATCGGGCGATCTTCGCGAGTGCGATTCTGCTGCCGGTGCTGGTCGCCCTGGACTCGAGTCCGTTGGTGGCCCGGTTGGCCCGCCTTTCAATCTCTTTTGTCAGTGGCATCAGCGTGTTGCGGGCCGTTCCTGTAAAGTGTCTTGAAGTATAACCACATCTGTAATAGGATGACTCACATGAGTGGGTAACCATATGGGACATCCGAAACTCAGCAATCTGGAGCTCATGATCATGAGAGCCCTGTGGGCCAAAGGGCCGTGCTCTATCCGGGAGGTCCACGAGACCCTCATTCCTCAAAAGCAGATCTCCTACAGCGCTGTCCAAACTATGGTCTATCGGCTGGAGGCGAAGAAGGCAGTGCGGCGGACCAAGAAAATAGCGACCGCCTTCATCTTCGAGGCCTCGATCTCCCGGGAAGCGGCGGAACGCAGGCTCATCGACAATCTCCTGAGTTTGTTTGAGGGCAAGAGCTTGCCGATCGTCGCCCACCTGATCGAATCCGGCTCGTTCACGCGGGAAGATGTCCGGGAGGCAGAGAAGGTCCTTCTCGAACACGAACGAAAGGACCCAGCCCCGTGATCGTGGATACGCTCACTCCGTTTGCGGAGCACTTGTGGCAGTCCGCTTTCTTCGCCGGCGCCGCGGGTTTACTGACGTTGGCGTTGCGTAACAACGCAGCGCGTGTTCGGCATTGGGTTTGGGTGGTTGCGTCGGTAAAGTTTCTGGTGCCGTTCTACTTGCTGATCGCCTTAGGCAGTCAGGTGCAATGGCGCAGGGAAGCGGCGCCGGTGCAACCGGATCTTTTCCTGATCGTGGACCAAGCCAGCCCGCCATTCGCCGCTCCCGTGACTGCCGCGCCTATGACGGCCACCCTGCCGGAAGCGTTCCCGGTCCTGGCGGCAGTTCTGTGGACGGTGTGGGCGTGCGGATTCGTTGGGGTCGGCGTTTCGTGGTGGATTCGCTGGAGGCGCATCGCCGCTGCTGTTCGCACCGGATCGCGCGTACCGCTTCCCGTTCCGATCCCCGTAATCTGTTCTCCGTCTTTCCTGGCTCCAGGTGTCTTCGGAGTGTTGCGGCCCGTCTTGCTACTGCCCGAAGGCATCTTCGAGCATCTGACCCCGGAGCAATGGAAGACCCTCATCGCCCACGAGCTTTGCCACGTCCGCCATCGGGACAATCTCATCACAATGGTGCAGATGTTCGTGGAAACGGTGTTCTGGTTTCATCCCCTGGTCTGGTGGATCGGCAAGAAGATCTTCGAAGAGCGCGAGCGAGCCTGCGACGAAGAGGTATTGCGCATGGGCAGCGAACCGCGAGCCTACGCTCGAAGCATCCTCCGCGTGTGCCATCTTTACCTGGCCTCGCCATTGCAATGCATGGCCAGCGTGTCCGGCTCGAACCTGAAGACCCGAATCGAAGCCATCCTGAGGAATCGCAGTGCGCCGGATCTGAATCGCCGCAAAAAGCTACTGCTCGCCGGCGCGGGAATGCTCGCGGTGCTCGGACCCGTGGTCCTGGGTGTGATGAACGCTCCTCTTCTCCAGGCACAACCCAAGCCGCCTGCGCCCACGTCCGGCCTGGCGTTTGAGGTCGCGACCATCAAGCCTGCCCGCGATCCCTTAATCCTCGGCTGCTTGGGGATTCCTTGCACCAGCGGGCGTCCCACCATCATTGGTTCTCGTCTGGAGATCCGCACCATCTCCCTCTACGACTTGATTGTCCGGGCGTACCGCATCAAGCAGTACCAACTGCTCGGGCCGGATTGGCCGACCACGCAGAAGTTTGATATCGCGGCGAAGATGCCCGATGACGTCTCCCGGGAGCAGATTCCCGAGATGCTGCAGAGCCTGCTGGCGGATCGATTCGGGCTGTCGATCCACCCGGAACAGCAAGAGCGCCCGGTGTACGCGTTGGTGATCGGCAGCAAGGCGAGACTGAAGGCCGCCGCTGCGAACGCCTCCGCGTCCATTCCCGTGGCGCCAGGCGAATCCATCGTGAGCACCCCATTCGGCGAGGCTCACGTGGGACCAGACCGAATTTGGCAGGCCCGGGAGGGACCTTACGGTCCATTCCGGATGCGTTTCGGAATACAACCAACGCGCGTGGAGTTTCTCGGAATCACGATGACGGAGTTGGCGCAACTGTTGGCGCCATCGCTCGACCGGGTGGTCGTCGATGGGACGGCATTGCCGGGGAAGTATCGGATGCAACTGGAGTGGAGCATCCCTCCACCGCCGCCGCCCCAGCCGGGCCAGGTTCCATCCCCCTATCCGTCGGGCGCTCCACCTGCATCCCTTTCGATGCGATCCGTCGAAGCGGCCGGACTCAAACTGGATCGGCGTACCGCGCCCGTGCACCTGCTCGTGGTGGACCATGTGGAAAGGACGCCAGCCGAAAACTAGAGACCGATCTTCGGCCGAATCTCGAACAGCCAAGTTCACCGGGCCACGACCTGCTCTGGCCAGAAGCCCGCCGACTAGATTCGGACCGATCCGCGAACTTTTTCCGGAAGGATTACGTCTATGCTTCATGTGGCTGCGAGGGGCGATCCCGTCTGTTCCGCCGGTGTAAGAACCCAGCGGGCTGCAACGTCATTATTTGACATCCGCAGCGGGACGTTCGTGGCTCTGGGGTGTTCACTTCCGGGAAAAGGGGACTGCGTAGGCAGGTAAATGTCCGGAGATGGGAATTTGGAACCTTGCGACGCCGCGGTGGAAATATTCGTGGCGTGCCGAGTGGAATAGTGGGGGAAGATTAAAGAATGTGGCGGTGGCTTGGCCTGCTGTTGGCGATGAATTTGATCGCTGCCGAACAGCGCGGGCTGGTGAAATTCGGGGGAGTGCCGGTGCCGGGGGCGACCGTGACGGCCCAGCGTGGGGACCGCAAGCTGACCACCATCACCGACACGGAAGGCGTCTTTGCGTTCCCGGATATCGAAGCCGGAACGTGGATGATGGAGGTCCAGATGCTGGGCTTCGCCCCCTTCCGCCAGGAAGTGGACGTGCCCGCCGAAGTGACCGAATGGGAGCTGACCGTGCTGCCGCTGCCGGCCGGCCTCACCGTGCGCGTCGCCGATCCGGTGGAGGTCAGCGCCAAGGCGCGCATCGCCTAGCCAGACCAACACGACCTCCGGATTCCGGCAAACTGACGTGAACGCCAACGCCGCGGCGCCGCCGCCTGCGTCCGACCTGGACGCCGCGCCGCAGCTCCAGCAGCGCGCCGCCGACGGCCTGCTGGTGAACGGCAGCGTCAACAACGGGGCCAGCTCGGTCTTTTCGCAAAGCGCGGCGTTCGGCAACAATCGCATCCCCGGCCGCTGGCCCTATAACGGAAACATCGGCTTTACGCTGGACAACTCGGCCACCGACGCCCGGCCCTATTCGCTCACCGGGCAGAACACGCATCGGCCCGGCTACAACCGCTTCACGGGACAAGCCGCATTTACCGGACCGCTCCGCATCCCCGGCCTGCTGCGCAATGGCGGCCCGACGTTCACCGTCAACTATCAGTGGACGCGCAACCGCAACGTCACTACGAAAACGGTCCTGGTGCCGACGCTTGACCAGCGCAATGCCCAGTTCTCTTCACCGATCCTTGATCCCACCACCGGGCAGCCCTTCCCCGGCAATCAGATTCCGGTGACGCGCATCAGTCCGCAGGCCGCGGCGCTGCTGGCTCTCTACCCGCTGCCGAACACCACCGGCCAATACAATTACCAGATCCCGCTGATCAACGGCCAGCACCAGGACGCCCTGCAAACGCGCCTGAGCCGCTCCATCGGCCGCCGCGACAGTCTGGTCGGCACCTTTGCCTTCCTGAGCAACCGCACCGATACCCCGGACATCTTCGGATTCCTCGCAAACGGCCGCACGCTCAACCTGAACGCCGGCGCCAACTGGCGGCACACCTTCGGTCCACGCGTCTCGCTCAACTTGGGCTACCAGTTCAGCCGCAACGCCGTACGCACCATCCCCTTCTTTGCGAATCGCACCAACTTTTCGGGCAACACCGGCATCACCGGGAACGATCAGCAGCCGGTCAACTGGGGACCGCCCTCGCTGGTCTTCGCCTCAAACATCTACAAGCTCGGCGAGCAGCAGTACTCCTTCACGCGCACCCAGAACAGCGGAGTCTCGGGCGAACTCAGCATCGTCGGCATCAATCGCCACAACTACACCATCGGGGGCGACTTCCGCCGCACCGAGTACAATGCGCTTGCTCAGCAGGACGCGCGCGGCACCTTCACCTTCACCGGAGCCTCCACCGGCAATGACTTCGCCGGATTCCTGCTGGGCGTGCCGGACACCAGCTCCATCGCCTTCGGCAACGCCGACAAATATTTCCGCTCGAACACCTATGACGCCTACGTCACCGATGACTGGCGCGTCCGCGCGGGCCTCACCCTGAACGTCGGCATGCGGTGGGAGTACGCCTCGCCTATCTCGGAACGCTACGGACGCCTGGTGAACCTCGCCATCGGTCCCGGCTTCTCCACGGCGACGCCCACCGTCGGACCCCGCCTGATGCAGCCGGACCGCAACAACTTCGCCCCGCGCATCGGCTTCGCCTGGCGGCCGTTCCCGGCCTCGACCATGGTGGTCCGCGGCGGCTACGGCATTTACTACGACACCAACGTCTATCAGACGCTCACCAGCCAGATGGCGCAGCAAGCGCCGCTGTCGACAAGTCTGCGCGTGCAGAACACGCCCTCGAACCCGCTCACGCTCGCCAACGGATTCGTCGGAACGCCCACCACCACGTCCACCATCTTCGGCGTCGACCCCAACTTCCGCATCGGCTACTCACAGAACTGGCAGCTCTCGATCCAGCGCGACCTGCCGCACGCCTTGCAGATGGTGGTCACCTACGCCGGCATCAAGGGGACGCGCGCCTTGCAGCAGGTTCTGCCGAACACCTTCCCGACGGGCGCCGTGAACCCCTGCCCGGCATGCCCGGCCGGGTTCTCCTACGTCACCTCGAACGGAAACTCCTCGCGCCAGGCCGGCACGGTCCAGATCCGCCGCCGCCTGCGCAACGGCTTCACCGCCGAGCTTCAATACACCTGGTCGAAGTCGATCGACAACGCCGCCCTGGGCGGCGCGGGACTGATCACGGCCCAGAACTGGCTCGACCTGCATGCCGAGCGCGCGCGCTCGAACTTCGACCAGCGCCATCTGGTGACGGTCACCGCGCAGTACACCACCGGAGCCTCGGCCGGCGGCAGCGCGCTGATGGCCGGCCGCCTGGGAGCCTTCCTGCGCGAGTGGACCTTCATCAACAACTTCAGCTACGGCACCGGAATGCCGCTCACGCCGACCTATCTCGCCGCCGTGCGCGGCACCGGCGTCACCGGCAACATCCGCGCCAACTTCACCGGCGCGGACCTCTACAACGCGCCCGCCGGCCTGCACCTGAATCCGGCCGCCGTCGCGCCGCCCACGCCGGGCCAATGGGGCAACGCCGGCCGCAACACCATCACCGGACCCGGCCAGCTCACCATGAGCTCCTCGGTCACCCGCACCTTCCGCTGGGGCGACCGCTTCTACGCCGACCTGCGCGTCGAGGCCGCCAACGCGCTCAACCATCCCGTGTACCCCAATTGGGTCACGCTCATCACCAGCTCGCAATTCGGACTGCCGACTCAGGCGAACGCCATGCGCTCGCTCCAGACCACGCTCCGGGTGAGGTTCTAATCATGCACCGGTATCTGGCATTGCTGCTTCTTCCCGCCCTGCTGCTCTCCCAAGACGAGCAGCCGACCTTCACCACCGGCGCGCAACTGGTGGTCGAAACCGTCACGGTCAAAACCAAGGACGGACGCGCCGTCGAAGGACTGAAGCCCGAGGACTTCACCATCACCGAAAACAACGTCCCGCAGACCATCGCCTTCCTTGAATTCCAGCGCCTATCCGAAGCTGCGCCTCCGCCGGCCTACGAAGCCGCCGCGATCCCCATCCCGCGCCTGGCCCACACGCAGATCGCCGGCGAAAAGGCCGGAGGCGAGCTGCGCTACGCCAACCGCCGCCTGATGGCGCTCTATTTCGACCTCACCTCGCTCCCGCCCGCCGACCGCTTCCGCGCCCTCGATGCAGCGGACAGCTTCATCCGCAAACAGATGCAGCCGGCCGACCTGGTGGCCATCATGTCCTATGCGGGCGAAGGCGTCGACGTCCACGTCGACTTCACCGATGACAAGGACCGCCTGCTCTCCACCATCCAGACCATGATCGTCGGCGAAGACGAAAACGTCGCCGAGGCGGTCGATGACGGCGTCTTCGGCCAGAGCGGCGGCGAGTTCAATATTTTCCGCACGGACCGCCAGTTGGCCTCCTTGCAGAACGCCGCCCAGATGCTGGGCCACCTGAGCGAGAAGAAATCCCTGGTCTACTTCGCCAGCGGCCTGCGCCTAAACGGATCGGATAACAACGCGCAGCTTCGCGCCACGGTCAACGCCGCGGCCCGCGCCGGAGTTTCGTTCTTCACCGTCGACGCCCGCGGCCTCACCGCCGAAGCTCCCCTGGGCGGCGCCTCCAAGCAATCGCCCGGCGGCGTCGGCATGTATAACGGCACGGCCGCCCTGACGGCCATCACCAATCGCCAGCGTTCGCAGGACACGCTGTGGACCCTGGCCGAAGACACCGGCGGCAAAGCCCTGCTCGACCTGAATGACCTCAGCATGGGCATCGTGCAGGCGCAGCAGAACATCACCAGCTACTACGTGCTGGGCTACTACACCACCAACACCGCGCTCGACGGCAAGATCCGCCGCATCAAGATCACGCTCAACAACGGCCTCGAAGCCGAGCTCGACTATCGCCAGAGCTACTACGCCGGCAAAGAGTTCAAAAACTTCAGCACCGCCGACAAGGAACGCCAACTCGAAGAAGCCCTCATGCTGGAGGACCCCATCACCGAGCTGACCATCGCCCTCGAACTGAACTTCTTCCAGTTGAATCGCGCCGAGTACTTCGTCCCGCTGGCCGTCAAGATCCCCGGCAGCGAACTGGCGCTCGCCAAGCGCGGCGGCGCCGAGCACACGGTCATCGACTTCATCGGCGAGATCCGCGGCGGCGGCCCTGTCACGAATCTGCGCGACAAGGTGGACGTCAAGCTCACCGAAGCCACCGCGGCCGAGCTGGAGGGCCGGCCCATTACCTACGACGCCGGCTTCACCGTCTTCCCCGGCGACTACAAGATCAAGTTCCTGGCGCGCGACGCCGAAACCGGCCGCATCGGCACCTACGAAACCTCCTTCACCATTCCCAACCTGAACAAGGAGGTCGAGCGCCTGCCCATCAGCAGCGTGGTGCTCAGCAGCCAGCGTGTCCAACTGGAAGACGCGCTGTTCGACGCCACCAAGGACAAGGACAAGCGCGCCGTGCAGCAGTCCGTGAATCCGCTGGTGCAGCAGGGCCAGAAGCTGATCCCCAGCGTGACGCGCGTGTTCAGCAAGACCAAGCCGATGTACGTCTACTTGCAGGCCTACCAGCAGGAGGCCGACCCGGTCCAGCCGCTGCTGGCCTACGTGACGTTCTATCGCGGCACGGACAAGGCGCTCGAAACCGATCCGGTCACGGTCGCCGAACGCGTCGACAACCGCCTGAACACGATGCCCATCAAGGTTAGTTTTCCGCTCCAGCAACTCGCTCCCGGCGAGTATCTGTGCCAGGTGACGGTGCTCGATCCGGGCGCCCACAAGGCTGCCTATTGGCAGTCACCGGTGATGGTGGTTCCTTGACGAATTCCATTAGCCGCGCCCCGGCGGGTGCGGTCCGAAGCAACCCGATGCAAGTTTTTAGGAGGCTCGCATGAAGAAGTGGATGGTTTCGTTGGTCGCCCTGGCCGCAGTGCCCGTGGGCGTGTTATTGGCGCAGCAGGATGTTGTCGGCACGTGGCAAGGTACGCTCCAGCCCCCGAACGGCAAGGAATTGCGGATCGTCATGAAAATCTCCAAGGCCGATGATGGCGCCTTAAGCGGCACCGCCTACAGCATCGATCAGGGCGGGCAGCCGATTCCCATGACCCCGGTGACCGTGCAAGGTTCCAATGTCAAGATGACCATACCGGCCATCGGCGGCTCCTACGAAGGCAAGCTGAGCGAGGACGGTAAGTCGATGGAGGGCAAATGGAGCCAGGGTCCCGGGTCGGTCCCCCTGAACGTGGTGCTCGCCACCCCGGAAACCGCCTGGGCCATTCCCGAACCTCTGCCGCCGCCCAAGTCGATGGCGGCCGACGCCGACCCGGAATTCGAAGTGGCGACCATCAAGCCAAGCGAGCCCGGCCGCCCGGGCCAATCCCTTCTGGTGGACCGGGCCGGCATGCTTACCACCACCAACACCACACTCAAAGATCTGATGATCTTCACCTTCGGCGTCCACCCGGGGCAACTCGAAAACCTGCCGTCCTGGGCGGAGACCGATAAGTACGACATCAAGGGGAAGCCGGATACGGAGGGCATCGGGAACGACACGCAGATCCGTGCCATGATGAGCAAGCTTCTGGCCGAGCGCTTCAAGCTGGCCTTCCATCGGGAGAACAAGGAGCTGTCGGCCTTCACCTTGAACGTCGGCAAGGACGGCCCCAAGCTCACGGTCAACGATTCGGGCGGCAACCTGCCCGGCTTCGGCGGCCGGGGACCCGGCAGCATCCTGGTCCGCAACTCGACCATGGCGCAGTTCGCCGGATTCCTGCAAGCCCGCATCGTGGACCGTCCCGTGGTGGACAAGACCGGGCTGACCGCCAAGTACGATTTCACACTCACGTGGCGTCCGGACCAGCTTGCCGCCCAGCCGGCCAACGCGCCCGCGCTGCCGGCCGACATCGAATCGCGCCCCGATCTCTTCACGGCCATGCAGGAGCAGCTCGGCCTGCGGTTTGAAGCCGAGAAGACGCCAGTGGAGGTGCTCGTCGTGGATAAAGCGGAGAAGCCCTCGGAAAACTAGTACTCGGACCCGACAACTCGGCAAGTCACCGGGCGGTCTCCACCTGGCCGCCCCTTGCGGTCTATGGCTGCGGACCCGTCGCTTCCGGCGCGTAGGAACGTTACAATACTAGCGGAATGCGCTCGCATCGCCGTAGGTTTCTCTATACGCTAGCCGCAGGTGCGGCGGCGGCCCGTTTTCCACAGTCCGCGTTCGGCCAGGGGCTCTCGAAGACGAAGCTCGCCGGCAAGCTGTCCATGATCAGCGGGGCGGGGAACAACATCGTCGTGCTGGAGGACGCCGGGGGCAGCCTGCTGGTGGATTGTGGTGATGCCGCGCACGGAGCGGACGTGCTGAAGCTCGCGGGCAACCCGACAACGGTTTTCAACACGCACTGGCACCTGGAGTCGACAGGAGCCAACGAGGCCATGGCCAAGGCCGGCGCGAAGCTGGTCTCGCAGGTGAGCACCGAGTTGTGGATGACGCAGGAGATCCGCCACGACTGGGAGCACAAGGTGTTCCCGTCGCGCCCCCCGGCGGCCCGTCCCGCCGAAACCTTTTTCACCGACGGCAGCATGACCTTCGCCGGGGAACCGGTCGCCTATTCCTTGATGCCCATGGCGCACACCGACGGCGACATCTACGTCCACTTCAAGCAGGCCAACGTCCTGGCGGTGGGCGACGCGGTGCAAGCCGGGCGGCTTCCGTATCTCGACTTCCCCACCGGCGGCTGGCTGGGCGGCATGCAGCAGGCTCACCGGACCATCCTTGATATTGCCGACGACAACACGAAGATCGTGCCCGGCACGGGGCCAGTGATGACCAAGGCCGAGGTGCAGGCGAACCTGGACGTGATCACCGAGATCCGCGACCAGCTTGTGATGCTCATGAAGCAGGGCAAGGGAGCCCAGGACATGATCGACGAGAAAGCCCTCGCCATGTTCGACGGGCAGTTGGCCGGCGACCCGGCCGCTTTCATCTTCACCGCCTACCGCGGACTGTGGGCGCACGTCCGCGAGCTGGGAGGCATCGTGTAACCCCCGGGGTCTGAGGCGCGCTATATAATAGACCGGAACTATCTCGAAATGCGTAACTTACTGTTGGCCGGAATATTGATCGCTGCGGCGGCGTGGGTTCCCCGGGCGGTGTCGCAACAAGCGGCGGGATCGTCGCAGCCCGCCTCGGACCCCAACAGGGCGCTGCTCAATCGTTACTGCACCGGCTGCCACAACCAGAGGCTGAAGACGGCCAACCTGACGCTGGACGTGCTCGACTTGGCGCATCCCGAGCACGACGCGCTGCTCTGGGAACGCGTGATCCGCAAGCTGCGCGGCGGGATGATGCCGCCTCCGGGCATGCCGCGTCCCGCGGCGGCCGAGGTGGACACGCTGGCCACCTATCTGGAAACGTCGCTGGACAAAGCCGCGGCCGCGAACCTGAACCCGGGCAGCGTGCGCATCCACCGGCTGAATCGCGCCGAGTACGCGAACGCCGCGCGCGACCTGTTCGCCGTGGACATCGATGCCACCGAACTGCTGCCTACCGACGACATCGCCGACGGCTTCGAGAACATCGCTTCGGCCCTGAAGGTGTCGCCCTCGTTCCTGGACCAATACATCATGGCCGCTCGCTTCGTGGCGAAGAAGGCCGTGGGCACGCCGCCCAGTCCGGAGGCCGCGAAGATCACCCTGCGCGGCGAAGATCCCGCTGTGCCGCTGCCTCCGGGCGGACGATCGGGGATCACCGCGCGGCACCTGTTCGCCTATGAGGGCGACTATGAGCTGCGCGCCGCGGGCAATCCGGTCATCTTCCTGGTGGACGGCGAGCCGGTGGACACCAACGGCCGCACGCACCTGACCGCCGGCTATCACACGCTGGTGGCCGTGAATCCCAGCCACAGCCTGGTGGAGAGCGAAGGCTTCCTGCAAGGCTTCGTCCCTGGAGCGGCCGGAACCGGCTACGCCAGCACGGGAACGCGCGCGGGTGGAGGCGGTGGACGCGGACGCGGCGGGTTCGGTCCCGGCATCACGGTGGACGGTCCGTTTAACGCCACGGGCGACGCGGTGCAGACGCCGAACCGGGCGCGCGTGTTCCTGTGCCATCCTCCTGATGAGCGGGAAGAAGCGTCCTGCGCCTCGCGGATCCTTTCCACCCTGGCCGAGCAGGCCTACCGGCGTCCGGTGACCGACACCGACATGGCTCCGCTGATGCGCTTCTATAATGATGCGCGCGCGGCGGGCACCTTCGAGACCGGCATCGAGAGCGCGCTGGTGGCGATGCTTTCAAGCGCCAAGTTCCTCTATCGCGTGGAGCCGCCTCCGGCCAATGCCGCGCCGGGCACGGTGTTCGGCCTGACGGATCTGGAACTGGCCTCGCGCCTTTCGTTCTTCCTGTGGTCCAGCATTCCCGACGAGGAACTGCTCAAGGCCGCCGAGGACGGCAAGCTGCATGAGCCTGCCGTGCTCCAGCAGCAGGTGCGGCGCATGCTGGCCGATCCGAAATCGAAGACCCTGACCACGAACTTCGCCTTCGCCTGGCTGAAGGTGAAGGACATGGATTCCTTCGACCCGGATCCGTTCATCTTCCCTTCCTTCGACAATTCGCTGAAGACGGCGATGCGCACTGAGATGGAGCTGTTCGTCGACAGCATCTTCCGGGAGGACCGCAGTATTGTGGATCTGCTGAACGCCGACTACACGTTCCTCAATGAACGGCTGGCCGCCCACTACGAAGTGCCCAACGTGCGCGGGGACGAATTCCGCCGCGTCAAGCTCACGGACCCGAACCGCTTCGGGGTGCTCGGCAAGGGCGCCATCCTGATGGTGACCGCGTATCCGAATCGCACCTCACCGGTGCTGCGCGGCGCCTATGTGCTGGAGAAGATCCTGGGCACGCCGCCATCGCCTCCGCCGCCGAACGTCGCGGCGTTCAAGGAGAACAAGGAAGGCGAGCAGGCGAAAACCATTCGCGAGATCCTGGAGCTGCATCGCGCCAACCCGACCTGCAACGCCTGCCACGGGATCATGGACCCGCTGGGATTCTCGCTCGAGAGTTTCGACACCATCGGGACCTATCGCACCTTCGACCGCCTGGCGCGCACCAGTATCGACACCAGCGGCACGCTGGTGGACGGGACCAAGATCGAGGGCGCGAACGATTTGCGCAAGGTGCTGGTGGCCCGCGAAGATCAGTTCGCCGAGACTTTTGTCCAGAACCTGATGATGTATGGGCTGGGCCGCAGCGTGGAGTATTACGACATGCCGACGGTCCGCAAGATCGTCCGGGACAGCAAGAAAGACAACTACCGGTTCTCCTCCATCGTGATGGGGATCGTGAATTCGCCGGAGTTCCAATCCAGCCGCGTAGAAGAGCCAGAGCAGCCCGCCCCCGCGCAAGTGGCGGCCAAGTAGGAGATCACCATGTTTGTTACCAAGAAGCACCTGTCGCGCCGCACGGTCCTGCGGGGAATGGGGACAGCTCTTTCGCTGCCGTTGCTGGATGCTATGATTCCGGCCGGCACGGCGCTGGCGCAAACCGCGGCCAAGCCCACGCCGCATCTGGGCTTCATCTACTTCCCGCATGGCGCGGTGCAGCAGAACTGGACCCCCACGGGCGAAGGCGAAATCGGCGATTTCGGCCCGATTCTGAAGGCGCTGGATCCGTTCAAGTCGATGACCACGGTGATCAGCAATCTGGAAAACCAGGTGGCTTCGGGTCCGGTGCACACGCTGTCGCCGGGAACGTGGCTTTCGTGCGTGCGGCCGGCCTTCAGCCAGGAGCCGCACGGTGGCGTTACGGTGGACCAGATCGCCGCGCAATCCATCGGCCAGGATACGCCGTTGCCGTCGCTCGAAGTAACGGCGGAGGGCCGGGCCGGCGGCGGCGCTTGTGACCGCGACTACGGCTGCGCCTATTCCGGAACCCTTTCCTTCCGCTCGCCCACCACGCCTCTGCCCATGGAGGGGAATCCGCGCAAGCTCTTCGTGCGCCTGTTCGGCCAGGGTGACAACGCCGCGGAACGCACGCGGCTATCCAAGCAGTACGCCTCCCTTCTCGACATGCTCAGCGAGGAGGTGGCGGGCATCAATCGCGTGGTGGGGCCGGCCGACAAAGCCGCGCTGTCGGATTACATGGAAAGCGTCCGTGAGATCGAGCGGCGCCTGGAAAAGATGGAGACGCACGATCTGTCGCACGTCGACATCCCCAACGCGCCCGCCGAGGGCATGCCGCCCTTCCCGGAGCGCCTGAACCTGATGTTCGACCTGGTGGCGCTGGCGATGCAGGCCAACATGACGCGCATTTTCACCTTCATGATGGCCGCCGAAGCCAGCGGCCAGACTTACAACCACATCGGCGTGTCTGACGCTTTCCATCCGCTCTCGCACCACAACAATGAAGCGGCCAAGATGGAGCGCCTGACGAAGATCCAGGCGTATCACACCGAAGTCTTTGCCAAGTTCCTCGACAAGCTGTCGAAGATGCAGGACGGCGACGGGACGATGCTGGAACATTCGATGATCCTCTACGGCAGCAACATGGCCAACAGCAACGCGCACAACCATTACCCGGTGCCGACCTCGATCGTCGGCGGGTGGAACACGGTGAAGGGCGGCCAGCACATCGTTCCTCCGGAGCACACGCCCCTGGCCAACGTGCTGCTGACGTTCCTGGAGCGCGCCGGCGTCCCGCAGGAGAAGCTGGGCAACAGCACCGGTAAGATCGAGGAGATCTAAGCCATGATCCGCCACACGTGTTGGGCTGCTGCCGCGCTCGGCGCGGTTTTCTGCTGCGCCGCGGCCTTCGCCGCCGACGCGCCGCTGGCCGAGGCAGTCCGGTCCGGGCAGCGCGCCGAAGTGCTCAAGATGATCGCCGAGCAGCCGGCTTCGCTCAACACGCCGGAAGCCGACGGGTCGACCGCGCTGCTGTGGGCCGCACACTTAAATGATCTGGAGCTTGCTCAGCAGTTGCTGAGGGCGGGCGCGAACCCGAACGTCCAAAACAAGCTGAAGTCGACCCCGCTGGCCGAGGCGGCGTTCAACGCGAATGCGGAGATGATCCGGGCGCTGCTGGACGCTGGGGCGAATCCAGATACCGCGGGTCCGGACGGGCAGACGCCGCTGATGCTGGTGGCTCGCACGGCTGACGTGGCGGGGGCGAAGGCGCTGCTCGACAAGGGCGCCGATCCGAACGCGACCGAGGATCAGCAACAGCAGACCGCGCTGATGTGGGCGGCGGCATCGAGCCAGGGTCCGATGGTGCGGCTGTTGTTGGAATCGGGCGCGAAGGCCGATACGGCCTCGGTCACCGATCTGATGACGCCGCTGGTCAGCAAGGAGCCGCGCGCGCAGCCTCGTCCGCCGGGCGGGATGACCGCCATGCTGTTCTCGGTGCGCGAAGGGTGCCTCGAATGCGTCCAGGCGCTGCTGGATCACGGGTCCAAGGTGGACCTGCCCGATCCTGAGGGCACCACGCCGCTGCTGTTGTCGCTGTTCAACGCGCACTTCGACGTGGCGAAATACCTGATCGAGCACGGGGCCGACGTCAATCGCTGGGATTGGTGGGGCCGCACGCCGCTCTATCTGGCGATCGACTACAACACGCTGCCGCATGGCGGGCGTCCGGACCAGCCGACGCTGGATAAGACATTGCCCATCGACATCGCCCGCATGCTGCTGGACCGCGGCGCGAATCCGAATCCGCAGTTGAAACTGTTTCCCCCGTATCGCGCTACGGGTGCGGATCGCGGCGCGGACAGCATGTTGACCATCGGCGCGACGCCGCTGCTGCGCGCGGCCAAGGCGCAGGACGCCGAAGCGCTGAAGCTCCTGCTGGACCATGGCGCGATCGTCGACCTGCCCAATAGCCAGGGCATGACGCCGGTCGTCGCGGCCACGGGCACGGGATCGTCGGATATCGACACGCGCGGCACGTATCGGGCTGGTGGGGCTCCGGACAATGAGGATCGCGCCCTGGCGTCGCTCGACATTCTGCTGGCGCATGGAGCCAGCGTGACGGATCGCGTCGGGCGGCAGCAGCAGGCTCCGCTGCACGGCGCCGCGCAGTGGGGCTGGAATCGTGTGATCCAGTATCTGCTGGACAAGGGCGCGGACGTCAATGTCGAAGATTCGCGCGGCCTGACGCCGGTCGACTACGCGCTGGGTAAGGCGTCGTTTGGGCGGGGCTCGTTCTCGGTGCGAGAGGAAACCGCGGAGTTCCTGATGGCGAAGGGCGGGCACGCCGGTACGCCGGTCCAGGCGCCGGCGGGTCGCGGAGGCCGCGGCGGCGCTGCTGCGCCTGGCGCTGGCGGACGGGGTGCGGGCGGCGGACGCGGTGCGGCTCCTGCCGGACGCGGCGCTCCTGGCGCTCGTTAAGTCCGGGACAAATCGCGATTAGTGTGCTCCCGCGGGCGGTGGAACGCGCGTCGGTCCGGAGCGCCGTTACCTTGACCTTGGGGGTGTTATGAAGATTCGGATACTGCTCGCCGTGGCGGCGGCCGTAGCAGCGATGGTTGGCGGCGTGTGGGTCTCGTTCGCGCAGCAGACTCCGGACGGGCCCTATACGCAGGGGCAAGCCACGGCGGGACGGTCCATCTACCAGGCTAACTGCGCGTCGTGTCATGGGAACGACCTCACCGGCGGACAAGGTCCGCAACTGGCGGGCGCCAATTTCCTGGCGCAGTGGGGCGACCGGACCGCGGGCGACCTGATCAGCTTCATGCAGTTGACGATGCCGCCGGGCGGGGCTGGTCTGCAAGGCGACTCGTACGTGAACCTGGCGGCCTTTATCCTGGATGCCAACAGCGCTCGGGCCGGCGCGCAGGCGCTTTCGCCCGTTTCCGGCGTCACGATTCGCAGCGTGGCCTCGGGGCAACCTGCCGCTTACCTCTCGGCGGCGGGCGCGCCGCCGGCGCCGGGAAACGCCAAGCAAGCCAAGCAGGTCCCGCAGGAGCCGCGCGGCATCACGGTCGCGGGCGAGGTGCCGAACTACGTCCCGGTGACTGATGCCATGCTGCGCAATCCGGATCCGGCTGACTGGCTCATGATCCGGCGTGACTATCGCGCCAGCTCCTTCAGCCCGCTGAATCAGATCAGCGCGCAGAACGTCGATGGGCTGCGGCTGGCCTGGAGCTGGTCCATGCAGGACGGCGCGGCGCTGGGCAACGCGCCCGCCCCGATCGTCCACAACGGCGTGCTGTACCTGAATAACTCCGGGATGGTGTTGCAGGCGCTCGACGCCAAGACCGGCGAACTCATTTGGGAGAATCGCTACGGCACCAGTCCGACGGCGCCCGCCATGCGCGGCATCGCGATCTACGGCGACAACGTCTTCGTCGCAACCGGCGAGTCGCACCTGATGGCGTTCGACGCCCGCGACGGCAAGCTGGTCTGGGATACGGCGATCGGCGAGCCGGGGCACGGCATGACGGCCGGGCCGCTGGCGGTGAACGGAAAGCTGCTCCAGATCCTGGGATACTGCGGCACCTTCCGCAAGGAGAAGTGCTTCGTCAGTGCCTATGACGCCAAGACCGGCAAGGAAGTGTGGCGCTTCAACACCATCGCGCAGTCGGGCGAACCGGGCGGCGATACCTGGGGCGGTCTGCCGGACCTGTTCCGCGTGGGTTCGGAAAGCTGGACCACGCCCAGCTACGATCCCGACCTGGGGCTTACCTACTGGGGGACGGCGCAGGCCAAGCCGTGGATGCGCATCAGCCGAGGATCGGGCAACGGGTCGACGCTCTACGCCAACTCGACGCTGGCGCTCAATCCCGATACCGGCAAGCTCGCCTGGTATTACGATCACGCGCCGGGCGAGTCGTTGGACCTGGACGAAGCCTTCGAGCGCATCCTGGTGGACGACCAGGGCCAGAGCCTGGTCTTTAGCGCCGGCAAGCCCGGGATTCTGTGGAAACTCGACCGGGAAACGGGGAAGTATCTGGGTCATAAGGAGATGGTTTTTCAGAATGTCTATGACTCCTTCGATCCCGTGACCGGCGAGCCGCACTACCGCAACGACATCGTCGAGCAGCGTATCGGCGAGTGGGTCCAGAGCTGCCCGTCGACGGAAGGCGGCAAGAACTGGCCTGCCATGTCTTACTATCCTCCCGGGAACCGCCTGATCGTGCCGCTGAGCCAGACCTGTATGGAGTTCAACGCGCAGGACGTCCCGCAAGAGGAGGGACGCGGCGCGGGCGGCGGCGCGCGGGCTCGCTACTTCGAGATGCCGGGCTCGAACGGCAACATCGGGAAGCTGGCGGCCTACGACGTGCGCACCATGCAGGAGCTGTGGAAATTTGAGCAGCGCGCGCCGTTCCTGACGGGGGTCCTGTCGACGGGAGGCGGCCTGGCATTCGCGGGCGACTTGAATCGCATGTTCCGCGCTTTCGACGCGAATACCGGGAAAATATTGTGGGAAATCCGGCTGCCGGCGTCAGTGCAGGGGTTTCCGATTACCTTTACCGTGGGCGGCAAGCAGTTTGTGGCTGTGACGACGGCTAACGGTGGGGGCAGTCCGCGCAACGTGCCTAGGCTCGTAGTGCCCGATGTACATAGCCCGGAAACGGGGAATGCGCTGTTTGTGTTTGCTCTGCCGGATCAGAAATAGGCGGCCTGAGAGGCCGCCGCAGGCCACGGGCCTGCCCCACACAGCCCTTGGTGGGCTGAGTGCACTACAATACCTCCGAGGACAACCCACATGCGATTTCCGATTCTGTTCACTGCTGCGTTGACGTTTTCTGCTGGTTCCCTGTGGGCACAGCTCGCAGAGCCGCCGGCCGGCGTATCCGAGGGCCCGCTCAAGAACGTGGCGAAGGCATGCGCGGCGAACCCGCCGCTGGGCAGTCTGGACGCGACGCCTTCCTGGTCCGGCTGGGGCGGCTCGAATAACGCCCGGTTTCAGACGGCGGCCACCGCCGGCCTGCGCGCGGCCGACGTGCCCAAGCTGACGCTCAAGTGGGCCTTCGGCATGCCGGACGGGAAGAGCATGTACTCGCAGCCCGCGGTCGCGTTTGGGCGGGTGTTTGTGGGGAACGACAACGGCGTGGTGTACTCGCTGGATGCCAAGACCGGGTGCGTGCATTGGGCCTACCAGTCCGACATGTTCGGGCGATTCGCGCCCATCGCGGCGCCGATTTCAGGGCATGCGGGGACGCAGTACGCGATCTTCTTCGTCACGCGTTCTACTACGGCCTACGCGCTGGATGCGCATGACGGGAAGCTCCTGTGGAAGCGGCAGGTCCGGGACGGCCTCAATAACCTGAGCGCGACGGCGGCTTTCTACAATGGACGGCTCTACGTGCCGATGTCCGGCACTGAGACGCTGGTGGGCGGGGATCTCGACTACGAATGCTGCCGGTCGCGCGGGACCGTGGCGGCGCTCGACGCCAACACGGGCGAAGTGCTGTGGCGGACGCAGAGCATCCAGGAGCCGCTGCGCGATCTCGGCCCGAATGCCAACGGAAAGCAGCGCTACGGCCCCGCGGGCGCGTCGGTGTGGAACACGCCCACGGTGGACGCCAAGCGCGGACTGATCTACGTCGGCACGGGCAACAGCTTCGGACGCATCGCGGCGACCACCAGCGACTCGATCCTGGCCCTGCGCATGGACGACGGCAAGATGGTTTGGCATCACCAGGAGTTCGCCGGCGACTCCTTCATGGCCCGCTGCCGGCCGACCAATGCCGCCGACACCAATTGCCCGGACACCCTGGGGCCGGACTACGACTTCGGCGGCTCTTCGGCCATCCTGCAAACAGTCGGCGGCAAGGACATTTTATTGGCCGCGGGCAAGGGCGGCATGGCGATCGCGCTCGATCCGGATAACGAAGGCGAACTTCTTTGGCGGACCCAGTTGTGGGAGAACGAGAAGCCGTCGGCCTCCGGGCTTGTCGTGTGGGGCGGCGCCTCCGACGGCACGCGCGTCTACTATCCTCTGCAGCAGCCCGGCGGCGGCCTGAAGGCGCTCGACATCAAGACCGGTAAGTTGGACTGGAACGCGGCCATCGAGGCCGACCGGCGGGGACAGGCGGGTCCGGCGACCGCGATTCCGGGGGTGGTGTTCACCGGTGGCTGGGACGGCATCCTGCGCGCGGTGGATGCGAGCGGGAAAGTGATCTGGACCTTCAATGCCGTGCGGGACTTCGATACGGTCAACGGCGTGCCTGCGAAGGGCGGGGCGTTCGGGTCCGCGGGTCCGGTGGTGGCCGGCGGGATGGTCTTCGCCACGTCGGGCTACCCGGGGACGCAGCGCGGCACGCCGGGCAACGTTCTGCTGGCGTTCGGAGTGGAGTGAGGGCGGGGAGACCTTGGTCGGCCAAGTTGCCGTTTGTGGGGCAGGCCCGTGGCCTGCGGCGGCCTCTCAGGCCGCCTTTTCCGCGGACCGCGGCATCGAAGGATTCCAGGGCGCCGCGATTTCGCCGTTGCTTGCGGCATGACATTGTGATGGGCGACAAGCGCCGGCATGAGTGCCGGCGCGGCGAGCCACGGGCTCGCGCCACTTAAGGCTTCCAGGAGTCGATGGCTTTCTGCTGGAGTGAGTCCGGGCCGTACTCCATCACTTCGATCTCGATATCGTTCGGGTCGTGGACGCGCACGTAGCGGGCTTTCGCCGGCGTGACTCCGGGATCGGCAACCGTGATACCGCGCTCGCGCAGCCGCTGTACGAAGCTATCGATGCTGCCCACCTGCATGCCATAGTGCGTGATGCCGGTCTGTTGGCCCGGCCGCGCCGGTATCAACTCGACGAAGGTTTCGCGGTTGAGTTGCAGATACGTCAGCAGCGGCGTGCCGTCGGGGTTCTTGACGGTGTAGGCCTCGCGGAGCCCCAGGACGCCGGTGTAGAAGTCCATCGCTTCCTGGTAGTGTTCGACCACCATTCCCACGTGATTTACGCCCATCGTCGTCGGCGCGCGGTTCTGCGCCAGCGCCGTTCCCAGCAGGAACGCTCCCGCGAGCATCCCTAAAACGAAAAATGCGAAGCTCTTCACGTCCACCTCCTCGACTGTCTTCTTTTGCGGTCGCTATGCGAGCACGATCCAGGCTATCAATAGAACCACAAGGATCCCCGCGCCGATCAGCATCCACTTCTGATTCTCGCGATCCTGCCACCACTCGCGGGGCGGCGCAGACGTCGCACGCGGCGCCGGGACCGGAGCTGGCGTCCTAGGCGAGGATGGCTGCGGCGTGACGCCCGGCACCTGGGTCGAGGTCTTGCGCGGCGGAAACACCACGCTCGCGGAAAGGATGACGCTCTCCGTCAGGTTGCGCTCAAGCGACACCCGTAACTGCTGGAAGCGCGTGTCGTTGGGAAAGATCTCGAGGCCGTGCTTGGCCACCACCATGGCTCCTTCGAGATCCCCTTCGGCCTGCAGGCGGCGCGATTGCGCCAAGGTCCAGGCGATGAAATCGCCACGTTTGCGATCCGCCAGTTGGGTGAGCAGGCTCTTGGCGGATGCGTTGTCCGGCTCGAGTTCCAGCACCTCGCGGAGCACCGGCGCCGGCGCCTCCGCATCTTCGTTCATCGTGTCCCGCGCCCACTGGAGCAGGGAGTTCACCAGCACGGCGCGGATGACGGCGCTCTTGGGGTCGAGCTGGAAGGCTTCGCGCAGCACGCTGATCGCGTCGGTGGTCTCGCCGTCGTCGCTCAAATCGCGGGCACGGGTGACCAGGTGCTGCGCCTGTTCGCCGCGTTCCCGGTCGCGACGGGCCAGCCGCTCAAGCTCAGACAGCTCAGAGTCGCCGGGAAACTCGGCCAGGGCGTCGCGCGCGATGTTGACCGCCTGATCGTAATCCCCCGACGCCAGGCAGCGGTCGATCTTCTCCACCCAGCGTGACTGCGCGGCCTCGCGGGCGGCCTGATCGCGGCGCTTGGACAGGCGCTCGATCTCAAAGTTCAGGCCCGGGTAAGCTTCGTGAATCGACTTGAGAATCTGCCACTGGTCTACCGCTTCGCCGAACTGCTCCTGCTCTTCGAGGTAACGCGCCTTGTCGACAATCGAATTGACCAGATCGCGCTTATCGCGGACCAGGCGCAGGGCCTGTTCAAAGTGCGGCTCGCCCGGGTAATCCTTGATCACGGCATCGAGCAGCGCCACGCGGCGGTCGAGATCCGGTTCCTGTTCCACCTTGCGGTCCGTCTCCGCGATCACCGAGGAAAGCTTCTGCCGCCGCCGCTCCTCGACGTCATAGAACAGCGCCTGGAACAACGCGTGGTTGGGATACTTGGCGAGGCTTTGCTTACAGATCGCCAACGCCTGGGCGAAGTTTTCGGATGAAAGCAGGCGGCGCGCTTCGTCGTAGCGCTTCTTCTGGAGATCGCTCTCCGATCGGACCTGGTTGTAGAAGCTCTGATACGTGCTCCCGCGGGCCTTGTCCGGATCCGGCTGTTCCCGCTCGAGCGATGCCAGTGATTCCAGCTTGGTAAGGGCGCTGGTCACTTCGCCGCGCTCCCACAGCTTCATGGCGGCATTGTAGAGGCCGGTTTTCTCGGCGCGGTCGCGTTCCACCTGCTCCTGGCGGCGCCGCAACTCATTGGCGAACTGGAGCCCTCCGGCGTCATCCGCCTTGAGCTTCAGGACATTGTCGAGCGCCGTCTGCGCCTGATCAAACGCCTGGTTTTCGAGATGCTGCCGCGCGATGCGCAACCACTCGTCGATCTGCTTGCTGCGGCGCTCTTTTTCGACCGCGTTCTTGAGCGCCAGCGCGTCCGTATCCTCCGGTGCGATTTCAAGGGCTTCCTGAATCTTCCGCAGCGCCAGCGAATACTCCTCAGCCTCAAAGTACCGCCGAGCGTTGTCCAGCAGCGTGCGGATACGCGTGGTGCGCACGGCCTGGTCCACCTGGCTGCGCACCAGTTGGATCTCCTGATCGAGGTGCCCTTCACCCTCGATTTCGGTCAGCAGTTCCAGGGCGAACTCATAGTCGCCGGCCTCGTAACGCTCCACCGCCTTCTGCAAACGCGGTTTCAGGCGGCTTTCCTCGAATTGCTCCAGGCGCTCCCCGCGTATGGCCTTCTGTAGCGCCTCGCTGAATTCGCGCAGGCTGGCGAAGCGATGCCAGGGCTGCTTGGCCATGGCTTTGTGCACCACCTGGCTGGTGATGAAGCTGACGTTGCCGTTCAACTCCGAAACCGGCGGCGGACTGCGGTGCAGGATCGCCTCGATCACATCCTGATCGGAGCCGCCCTGGAAGGGCAGGCGCCGGGTCAACGCTTCGTAGATGACAATGCCCAGGGCGTACTGGTCGGAGAGCGCCGAGGGTGGTTTCATCTGAATCTGCTCCGGCGAAATGTAGGCAAGGGTGCCCTTGAGGCTGGTCTTGGAATCGCTCATGGCGCGGGCGATGCCAAAGTCGATGATCTTTACCGAATCGTCTTCCAGCACAAAGATGTTGCTGGGTTTGACGTCGCGGTGCACTAGTCCCATGTCGTGCGCCGCCTGCAATCCGCGCGCTGCCTGGACTAAGATATTGACCACGCGCGGCACGGTCAGCCGCGGGCTGCCTTCGCGGATGAGTTTGTCGAGAGAAACGCCGCGCAGCAGCGGCATCACGAAGAACGGCTTCTTCTGGCCGTCGTCCTCGAACTCGCCGATATCGAAGATCTCTACGACGTTCGGGTGGACCATGCCTGCCAGAACGGCCCACTCCTTGTAAAACAATCCCAGGGAAGTCTGATTGTCGATATCGAGCAGTGTCTTCAGCGCCACGTCACGCTTCATAAGCGTGTCATAAGCCTGGTATACGACCCCCATGCCCCCGCGGCCCAGCACTTGGCCGAGCTTGTAGCGGTCCCGAATCTGGCTGCGAGACGCCATAGCCTGTATTATCATTAGACTACAAGAGCTTGCTGTTCTAAAACATGAGACCTCAGTCACGTTTGGGCGATCAGTCCGAAGTTCCCTCCGATTCCCACCAGCGTCCGTGCTGTCCGCATCGCTGCGTGGGGCCCGCGAAGACCGGGTCGGAAAACGTATTCGTAAACAGTAAACAGGCGCTGCGGGTCACCGACCAGGGCGTGCATTCCTCCTGCTGCGGCCCGAACACCTGGGTGGCCACCGAGGGCAGCCAGACGGTGATCATCAACAACCTCCAGGCGCATCGCAAGGACGACAAGGATCAGCATTGCGGCGGCGAAGGCTACATGATCGAAGGCAGCCCGGACGTTCTGGTGGGCGGATAAGCGCGGCTCAGGCCAAGACGTCGGGTTCGTCGGGGCCGGCGTAGTCTTCCGAAAGCTGATCGGCCACGCTGGGCGCGCCGGGGCTCGGCCCGTGGGTGGTGATGCCCAGGTCATCGGCCACTTGTGAGAGCGACTGGACCGCGGCCTGCGCGGCGCTGGACAGGCCGGACAGGATCTGGTCCAGGGGGCCTTTCTGGCCGTCCGGCAGGGACATCTGCAGGTCGGCGGGATTGACCCCGGCGGGCAGACCCTTGTCGAGATCCGAGAGCGACATGGTGCTCTGGTCCGGCAAGTGGAGCGTGACGTCGGACGGATTCATATCCGGCGGCAGCATCGAAGTGATGGCGGCCGCCGAAGGGGTCGATCCTATGCCGGCGCCGGCCGCAGCTCCCGGCAGGACACCCGCAACGAAGGGATTCGAGGCCAGCGCCTGCTCCAGGGGAACCTCGGGCTGCATCGGCAGGTCCGGCACCGCGGGGAGTTGACTGAAGAGGTTCTGCATGAAGGAGGCGGCGCCGGGGACCTGCGGCTTGGCCGCGGTCGCTCCACCTGGCGCGCCGACGCCGCAATTGAGCAGAATACGGCTGCCCTCGATCACCACCTGGTCCGTAACATCGATGAAGGCGCCTTTGCCCAGGAAGAGAATACCGTCCGCGGCTTCCAGAATGATGCGGCCGCCCGCCTTGATATGCACGTCGCCGCCGGATTCCAGCAGGAAGCGCTGGTCGGCCTTCTCCTGAATTTCGCCTTTGACCCGCAGCGACATGTCCTTGTCGATTTCCTCGCGGAACTCGCCTTTTACCGTATTGTGTTTGTCTCCGTCCACTTGCTCGCGCTTGTGCCGCTTCACGGTCGAGTTCTTGTCGCGGTCGACGACCTCGAACTGGTCGTTCTTCACTTGCAGGGACCGGTCATGGTCCACGACTTCGTTGGTGTCGTGATTGACCGTGATCTCCATGTCCTTTTCGGCGTGCATCGCATAGAGCTCCTGCCCCTTGGTGTCGATGAAGCGCAGCTCGTTGTAGTTTTTGTCGGTGCCGCCGATGGTGCTGCGGGATTTGATGCCGCTCCAATTCTTCTTTTCGGGCAGCGGCTGGTAGGGCTGCCGGTTCTTCGCGTTGTAAACGCAGCCGGTGATGATGGGCCGGTCGGGGTCGCCTTCCAGAAAATCGACGATCACCTCCTGGCCGATGCGCGGAAGCCACCAATGGCCGTAGCCTGGGCCGGCCCACGGCTGCATGACGCGGATCCAACAGGAATTGTCGGGCCGTGTTTCGCCGCGGTCCCAATGGAACTTCACGCGCACGCGCCCGAACTGGTCGGTGTGAATATCCTCACCCTTGGGACCCACGACGATCGCTGTCTGGCTTCCCTGCATGCGATGCAGCGGCGTTTTGCGCCGGGGCCGGTATTGACGCTCGGAAGGGATCGATTCGAAGCGGTTCTCGTAGCTGGCCGTGCCCGCGTCCGTGCCGGGCAGCAGAGAGCCTTCGTGGGCGGTGTGCGTGACCGAGGTGACCAGGTAGTCGATATTCTGCTCGTCCCGATTGTGCTCCGTCATCTTGAAGCGGTAGCCGGGCGTCAGGGCGCGGCTGTTGCTGCGGCCTTTCGATTCGGTACGGTCGTGCTCCTGGGATTCCTGGCGCACGCGGCTCCAGTCCATGCCCTCCACGGGCTTCTCGAATTCACCGGGATAGTCGTAGATCTCCAGCATCTCAAGGGCGCGCTTGGCGGCGTTTTCGTCGGATCCGTAGCCCAGTGGATTGTCAGGCTCCTTGAAATTGAAGTCCTTATGAAAGTAACTGGCCGGCCGGACCATCTTGAGCATCTCCGAGGCGAAAATGGTCGGCTCCGCGCGGACCAGTCCGGCGCCCAGGTTGTGCTCGTAGCGGAACGCGGAGCCCAGCGGACAGGGCACGTGCGACGTCTTGTCGTCCACGATCACCATGGTGTGCTTGTCGTCGGTGTGCTCGAAGAAGTAATACATGCCTTCGATTTCCATCAGCCGCGATACAAAAGAGAAGGATGTTTCGCGGTATTGGCAGCAGTTTTCCCAGGGTGTGTGCCAGTCTTTGTGCTTGAGTTCGAACCGGAAGTGCTTCCCTTGCTGAAACCCGAACTTGGTGAACGTGGTGCGGATCACTTCTTCCACGGTCTTTTCCTGGTAGACCAGGCAGTCCTGGGTGAGCGTGAGGAACCAGCACCAGGGCACCATGGTTGCCGAATAGTAGGCCAGCCGCCCGTCATGACGCAACGGGGCGAAATGGCTGATATGGCCGTTGAAGTAGCGGAACTTTTCGCCGTCATTGTTGCGGATGCCGAGCGTGACGTTCTTGCCCAGCATCTTTTCCCACGAAATGCCGAAATCCTCGGATGCCAGTTCAAGCTTGAACTCAAACATCTTCGAGACGGCTTCGGTACCCTCCATGCTGTTGCACAGGAGCTTGTCGCCGAGCGGGCTCCGGAAGCTGAAGAGGCGCTTGTTCTGGGATACGAGACCTGCCATGATTCTGCGCTAATTCCCTCCTGCCGTCTCCACCGCGCCCGCCGAGTAGGCGAACGCGCCACCTTCGCCGATGGAAACATGCATGTTCTGTGGGCGGTTTCCCGTGGCAATGCTTTCGAGCAACCGCCGGGAAAGATCGGGCAACAAGGTGTTGGTCAGGATGTTATCCACGTTGCGCGCGCCGCTTTCGACCTCCGTGCAGCGCGCCGCCACTTCGTCGATCAGAGCGCCGTCCCAGGTGAGCGCGATGCGATGGTTTTCCTGGATGCGGCGCTGGATCTTACCGAGCTTCAGAGTGATGATCTGCTTTAAAGTGGCGTCGCGCACCGGGTAATAGGGAACAACGATCATGCGCCCCAGGAACGCCGGCTTGAAGATCTTGTTGAGCTCCGGCTTGATCGATTGCACCAGACCCGCGGGCAGGGGCGCCGTGTCCTCGTCGGCGGTCAGCTTCATGATGGTGTCAGTGGCCGCGTTGGTGGTGAGGATAATGATGGTGTTCTTGAAATCGATCTCGCGGCCTTCGCCGTCTTCCATCATGCCCTTGTCGAAGACCTGGTAGAACAGTTCCAGCACGTCGGGATGCGCCTTCTCGCACTCATCGAGCAGCACCACCGAATAGGGGCGCCGCCTCACGGCCTCCGTCAGCACGCCGCCTTCGCCGTAGCCGACATAGCCCGGGGGCGAGCCTTTGAGCGACGAAACCGTATGCGCTTCCTGGAACTCAGACATGTTGATGGTGATCAGGTTGCGCTCGCCGCCATAGAGCAGGTCAGAGAGCGCGAGCGCGGTTTCCGTTTTGCCCACGCCGCTGGGACCCGCAAGCATGAAGACGCCGACCGGACGACTGGGATCGTCCAGGCTGGCGCGCGCCGTGCGGATGCGTTCCGCGATCGACGCCAGCGCATGGGACTGTCCGATGACGCGCTGGCCCAGGTGCGCTTCCAGTTCGAGCACGGTGGCGACTTCGTCCTTGAGCATCTTGCCCACCGGAATGCCGGTCCAGGAGGAGATCACTTCGCTCACCGTCTGGGCATCGACGCACACGCGCATCATGGGCTGTTCGCCTTGCAACTGCGCGAGCCGGGCGCTCAGGGAGTCGAGTTCGGTGCGCGCCGCCGCAGCTTCGGCGGGCGCCACTTCACCTTCCAGCGCCGCCCGCAGTTCCCGCAGGCGCGAGACCAGCGAACTTTCCAGCTCAAAGCGATCGACCAGCGCCTTCAGCTCTGCTTCGGTCGCCGCACGTTGGGCGGCAATCTCGCTCAGGCGTTCGGAATGGTCGGCGCCCACGGCCGTCTCGCGGCGCAGGACGCGTTCCTGGACCGTGAGGTCGTCGACACGGCGGCGGGCGTCTTCGATTGGCGGAGGCGTCGTGTTCTGCCCGAGAGCGAGGCGCGCGCAGGCGGTATCGAGCACGCTGACGGCCTTGTCCGGCAACTGGCGGCCCGTCAGATAGCGGTTGCTCACGTGAACCGCGGCGTGCACGGCTTCTTCCAGGATGCGGACATCGTGATGGCGTTCGAGCGCAGGCACCATGCCGCGCAGCATCACCATGCAGGATTCCTCGTCCGGCTCCTCCACTTTTACTACCTGGAAGCGGCGCGCCAGAGCGGCGTCCTTTTCGAAGAATTTCTTGTACTCGGACCAGGTAGTGGCCGCGATGGTGCGCAGTTCGCCGCGCGCGAGCGCCGGCTTCAAGAGATTGGCGGCATCGCCTTGGCCCTCCGCGCCTCCCGCACCGATCATCGTGTGCGCTTCGTCGATGAAAAGGATGATGGGGCTCGGCGAGGCCTTCACCTCCTCGATGAGACCCTTCAGGCGATTCTCGAACTCACCCTTGACGCCCGCGCCGGCTTGGAGCAGGGCCAAGTCCAGACTGCGAATCGAGACGTTCTGGAGCGGCGGCGGGACGTCACCCGCAGCGATGCGCAGAGCGAAGCCTTCCACCACGGCGGTCTTCCCGACGCCCGCTTCACCGGTCAGGATCGGGTTGTTCTGGCGGCGGCGCATCAGGATGTCGACGATCTGGCGAATCTCACGATCGCGCCCCAGGACGGGATCGATCTTGCCCGCTTGTGCGTTGGCCGTCAGATCGGTGGTGAATTTGTCGAGGTTGGGTGTTTTTCCGCCAGGACGGCCCGCGGCAGCGGCTTGCGGCGCCGTTGCCGATTGGTCGTTTTCGGCAGAGCCCGTGACGATGGTTGCGAACCCTTCGCGCAGCGCCGCGGGCTCGATCTTGTGCAGCTCCGGGCTGATTTCGCGCGCGAGACGGGCGAGCTCCGTATCGGAAGCCAGCGCCAGAATCGCCGTGCCCGTGCGAATCTCCTCCAGACCGAATTCGAGCGAGCCGATGTTCCAGGCCTCCGACAGCATCTTGACCAGCGACGGACTGAAGGCGGGCGTGCGGGCGTTGCCGGTCTTGAAACTATCGAGCGAACGCGAGAGATCCTCGGTCAACCGGGCATGGTCGACGCCGAAGCGTTGCCAGATGCGTCCGGCGTCACCGGCGGTGTCATCCAGCAATTTCAGCAGGAAGTGCTCCACTTCCACGTCGTAGTGCGTGCGCGAAACGCACAGGCCGGCCGCCGCCTCCAGCGCATTGCGCGTCGAATCGTTCAGCTTGCCGATCAGTGACTTCAAACTCACTTCCATGGAATCTCCTCCGTTGCCTACTCCCAGAGCCGCAGCACGGTCTCATCCGGATCGCGATCCAGCGGTTTCGAAAACATCCAACTCACCCATCCTAGCCGTGCTTCCGGGGCTCCGGGCAAATCCAGGCCCAGAGCCGGAGCGTCCTCCCGGCGCAACACCAGTTGGACTTCGATATCGACATCGTCTCCGCAATAGAAGCGGCACAGGGCTTTCAGCGGCTGGTACGCGTCGCCGTCCGGCAGGAAGCTCTTGTATTGCGCGAGCGACATGGGGCCCAGCCGCAGGCGCGCCACTGTCTCCTGGTCCCACACTTCATCGCCCAGCACCATGCCGACCCCGAGGCGCTCCGAAGGCGAGCGTCCGTCTTCCATGCACGTCCGCGACCCGCTGTCGAGAGGGCGCCACGCGCCGGCGAACGGATGCACTTCCACCGGCACTTCGAAATAGTAGGACAGCATCTGCTGCAGGCCGCCCGCCGAGCGCGGGAACTGCGCCAGCAAGCCTTCAAAGCAGATCAGCGCGTTGTCCGGCAGTGCCTGGCGGCTGCGCAGGCCGGCGGTGCCCAGCCCGATGAAGTCCAGCATGTAGCCGGTGAACGGATCATGCCCGCCACGCTCATACGCCACAGGGAAGCGATAGCGCTCCCAGGCGCGATAGAGCAGGGAGATGAAGCGGTGATTGAAGATGTCGAGGAAGTCGCGCAGCGTATCGTCCTGCGCGTAGATCCGTTCGATCATCAGTTCCGTGTAGCGGTCCGGCAGCACGCCGGAGGGTCCGCTGAGTCCGAAGAAGTTCACGGTCATCTTCGCCGGCTGCTCGCCGCGCGGCTCCAGCGACTCGATCTCGCTGCGGGGAAATGCCAGGGATGGGTTCGCCGCCAGACGGGCTGGTTCGTGCGACGGAGGGGTGAACGATCCCAGAGGCTCCACGCTGCCGGTCAACTGCTCCAGCAGCCGGACGGCTTGGAAGAACGAGAACCCACCCGGCGTTTCCCGGAGGCGCGCGGGAATCTCCCGCGGCGTTACATCAGGATCCGGTTTCCGTTTCTTGGAGCCCATTCCCGCACCAGACCCTTTCTCTGGCGGGAGCGCACCGCCAGTTGGCTAAAGCTGTTCAGCGACACGTATTGCGCGAGGAAGTGCTCCATGACGCTGGCGAACAGGTAGACGCCGCCGCCCACGAATTTTTCTTCGTCCAGCTCCATTTCCACCCGAATGCCGCGCACGTAAGAGATGCCGTGGTCGCCGATGACACGCGCAAACTTTCGCTCGCTGGAGATGGCGGTGATGCCGTCGATCTGCGGATCCAGATTGGACGCGCCGTGATGATAGAGGCGCAGCATCTCCTGCAGCGCCTCCTTGCCGTCCTCGACCAGCGACAGATAATTGAGCGATAGATGCGAGATCAGCCGCCACAGGGCATCGCGGCCCACGGCGGGGCGGATCACGCGGGTCGGCTTCCGCAGGGCGATCACGCGGTCCACCGCAAAGCCCTCTTCCAGCGTGAAGTCGCCACGCTCATCGCCGAACGGCAGCCGCGACGGCAGATCGCCGTTGGAGCACGTGCAGTGAATGTTCAGCGTGTCCAGGTCGAGATTGACCGGGCGGCCCGACAGGTCGACCAGAGATAGATGCATCGTACTGGGCGCACCGGCATCCGCCGAAGGAGCCGCGCGGCGGGTGGCGTTCCAAAACGTAGTCCCGGGGCGCGCGTCCGCATGGCGGAAGGAGTAAAAGGGCGAGAAGGGCGCGGTCTGCCCGGACGCTTCGTAGGTGCACGACACATCGTCGATCGAGAAGATCTCCATAGTGCGGCGATGCTGGAAGTCCGGGATCACCGGATATTCGTAGCGGGTTCGGTCGAGCTGGATCGGCTCGGCGGTGTTCGAAAACAGATTGACGATCGGCGAGCACCCCAGCCGGAATGTCCGTGGCCCTACGCCGATTTCGAGCATCTGCTGCCGCTCCGGCCGGTCAAAGGGAGCGATCAGGAACAGCACCTCAAAGCTGTTTTCAAAGCCGGCGACGGTCAGCGCGTCCATGCCGAACAGATCCAGGAAGAAGAACTTTTCCGGGAACGCGAAGTATTCCTGCAGCAGGCGATAGCCGTCAAAGCTGCGCCGTGAATACGGCAGCAGCGCCTCATTCCGGCTGAAACCGGCGGGCCGCAGCGCATCGCGGATCAGTTCGATGGGCCGGCTGCGGAAGCGCGGGCGCGGGTCGCGCAGCACGATGGAGACGCAGTTGTTCAGAAGCAGTTCGTACAGCGCATGCACCAGCGGGCCTTCGCCGTTCAGATAGAACCGCAGCGAGGAAAGCTTCAGGCCGGCCAGACGCACGTCGGGCCAGCATTCGATGCGCGCGCGCAGCACCGCGGCGGCTTCGGGCGCCCGCAGCGGCGGGTCCAGGCGGTCGAGCGCCAGCCATTGCAGCTCGGCGATCCGCATCGGCCAGACGTCGGTGTCGTACGCGGTGCGGAAGCGGCACGGCATGCCGTCCACCAGTCCGGAATAGAGGGTGGTTTCCCGCGGGATGCGGAGGCCCGTGCTCATGGCGCCCTCGCGCAGCGCGAACTGCGCCACGCTGATGGCCGGGATGGGGCGCGTATAGTGCGGATAGACCACGTTCAGCAGCGCTTGGGTGATCTCCGGAAAATCGTCGTCCAGGCGCAGGTGGACGCGTGCAGCGAGCAGCGCCGCGGCTTCGATCAACCGTTCGACGTGGGGATCTTCACAGCGGTCGGCCTCCAGTTGCAGGCGTGAGGCGACCTTGGGATAGCGCAGCGCGAATTCGGCGCCCATCTGGCGCAGGAAGGTAAGCTCCCGCTCGTAATAGTTCAGGAGGTCATCGCGCATTGACGTCTCCGGTGACCTCGTATTCGCCGCGGATCAGTTCAAGCGTGGTGTCAAAGAAAATGCGCATGGGCGTGGGCTCCACGCGCAACAGCGCCTCGATCTGAAAACGCAGGGTTCGTGCCCCCGGTTGTGACGGGCGCAGGGTAACGGCCACGTTCAACAGGCGCGGTTCGAAGGCGCTGATGGCGCGCTCCACCGAGTGGATGAGGTCGGCCTGTGCCTCCGGCGTGTTCAGCGCAACCCCGGTGATATCCGGGAGTCCATAACAGTACGTGGACTTCCACAATTCCGTGGCCGTGAGCTCCGGCACCTCAGGTGTGCGGCGTGTGTTCAGCAGCCACTCAATGTCGCGGCGCAGGGAGTCCTTCAGCTCGCGGATCGATTGCGCGCGCACGGCCTGGGCTTCCTTCCGATTGCTGGGCTCGCGGTCGATCAGGCGGTCGAGCACCGATGGCTGCAGCGTGCGTTCATGTTCTCTCTTGGCCACCTGGGCTAACCTGCCAATCCTAGTGCGCGCGCCGGGTCCAGGCGGCAGATGCGCGCGTAGAGTTTGCGCCGTTCCGGGTCCTCGCCATCGAGACACGAATACAGCATCGCCAGCGGCTGCGAGATCAGCTCGGGAGACTCCCAATCTTCCAGTCCGCGGCGCGCCACCTCATCGGCCAGGTCCTGAAGGATCGGCCGGGCCATGGCCGTATTCCCCACCGCCAGGCAGATCTGCGCCAGTTGCGTCTTGCGGAGGAAACGGCCGCGGCCGTGGCCTTCCTGCGTCATCTCATGCGACAGGATGTCGACGGCTTCCGAGGCGCGGCCCGACCGCGCGGCCTCCATGGCCAGATCGTAGGCATCGGGCGCCCGCGGATCTCCGTCCTCGCCCGCGGCGGGTTCGTCGGCGATTACCGGAGCGCTCCATTCGACGGCCGGTTGCGCGGACGTGGCCGCGTTCGGGTCCTGCAGCAGTTGCTCGTCGCGCAGCCACTGCTGCGTTTCCGCATTAGCCGTGGGCGTGTCGTCATTGAGTGTCCAGGTGGGCAGCTCCGGAAAGAAATCGAGCAGCGCCTTGAGTTCGGAGACGATCCCTTCGGCCACCACGTCGTTCCCGCTGAAGCGGCAGGCGTTCACCGCGTAGCGTTGCAGGTCCAGCCACGCCCGTCCACAGGGCTGGCCGGCGGCGTTCTCGGCAGCTTCGGACAACTGCGGCCAGTCGCTGTCGTTCGCCAACCGCTTCAACTCCTGCCGCGTCGCGGTGGGCGGAGCCTCGAACAAGGACATATCAGGATAGCGACCGGTGGCGCGCATTTCGGCCCACCGCACGGCGCGCGTCACCAGAAAGCCAATGGGACTCATCGATTGCTCGCGGCGCAGGTAGCGGGCGGCGGCCAATATACGCTCGACCGCTTCGTCGGTGCTGGCCGGCTCCGGACCCACTGCCGCGGCGCGCCGTTTGGGAACTGGCGCCCGCATCTCCACCGTCTCCTCAAGTTGGGTGGCGCCCCAATCCGGGGCCGCTTCCTGCTCGAATTCGGCGCCTTCCTGAGGGGTCTCTGCGGCTTCGGCCGCCGGTTCCTCCGGTTCCTTGCGCTTGTAGAGAACGCGCACGACCTGGAAAACTTCCTCCAGGGTCCGCTTCAGCGGGCTTAGATCCGGCGCGGCGTCTCCGAACTTCGCATCGCAGAATTCGCCGAACTCGCCGACGTACTCCATCAACGATTCCAGCTCATCATGCAACGCGTGCAGTTGCTGGACCGACGTCGCTTGAAACGCGGACTCGAAATCTTCGGGGGAAACGCCGCCCTCTTCCAGCGCCTCCTGCCGCTCCTGCAGTTTTTCAGGATCGGCGTTGGCCTGCTCTTCGGTGGGGATCGCTTTCGAGTCGCGATAGTGAAACCAGTTCAGGCCGCCCTGCAAGAGGGGAGCCTCGCGAATGGCGCCGCTCAACTGCACACCTACCCAACTGAGCGGCGTGGCGCGCAGTTCCAGGTCGCCGTCTTCGTCCTGCTGCGGATGCACTCCGTCCCAGTAGGTTTCGAGCATCCGCCGCAGCAGGTCCAGTCCCAGGCGCAGGCCGGCGAAGCCTTCGGTGTTCAGCAGAGCTTCGGTGATCCAGGCGCCGACCTGCAGATCCTTGCTGTGCTTGGTGAGAGCCTCGCGGCCGAGCTTCAGCACCTGCGCGTAATCGGCGGTCTTGCGCTCGCGTTTCCACACCCCCTGCGAGACGTCGTCGTCGGCGCGGCGCGCTTCTTTCAGCTTGTCCGTGATCGGGTGATAACGGATGTCGGCGCCGCACGGCGAATCGCCGGGGATAGGTTCGAGCAATGCGTCCAAATCAAGCGGCATTAGCTTCCGGCTTCGGCGGGCGAAGCGGGTGCTTCTTCCGCGGGTTGCACGACTTCCAGCCGCCGTACTTCGAGGAATGGGATCTCTTCGCCGTCCACCAGCAGGATCCGCTGCCCCACCGGGCGTTCACGGCCTTCGGCATCGGCTTCCCAGGACGTCATACGGCCGAGACGCACCTGGGGGTCGGCGTGCCGCGCCGCCTCAGGCGTGAGCGCGGGAATCAGCACCTGGCCGAGATCGGTCTGCCCGAACCCCGCTCCGGTCTGGATGGTCGCCGGCACCCACAACAGATCGCGCAGGCGCTTGGGGGGCTGGATCTCCAGCAGCGCCACGTGTTCCAGCGGGATCCACATGTAGCTGTCGCCGGCGAAGACTTCGAGGCGGGCCCCAACGCGGGGGTCGGCGTCCTCGATCGACTGGAACGGCTGTCCGTTGAGGCTGCCGCTGAGCTGGCTGGAAGGAGGGGCGCTGGCGGCCGGCTTGGCCAGGGTCTCCTGCCGGGTGCGCTCGGCGCTGATGGCTCCCCGGTATTGCAGGGCGCCCAAGCGCTTGTCCTTGTCCGTGCTGGCCAGGATGTCGAGCTGCTTGTCAGCGCGATCCCAGTTGCCCGCGAAACACAGCAGCTCGAACAGGAAGGTCCGGGCCTGCACGTCGTCCGGACGGGAACGAAGGCCGGTGTTGAGCGCCTGGATGGCTTCTTCTAACCGGCCCGCTTCGTAGAGTGCGCGCGCGGTGGTCACGATGCGTCAGACCGAGACGCCCTGGCCGAAATCGAAGGCGCTCATTTGTGAGGCGCCCTTCTTGCCCATCTGCAGATCCTGATAGCGCTCGCTGATCTTGACGAAGGCCAGACTCCAGGACTCCAGCGGCAGTCCCGCGGGGCTGAGCGCGCCGGAGGTGTGATAGGAAGACATGATCACGTTCTCCAGAACGTAGGTTTCCGCCTCATACAGGCCGTCCCAGGGGCTGTCCTTATCGCCGGATTGGATCACCCGGATGGTCACTTTCGGAATTGCTTCGCCGGAGCACAGATAAAAGAACAGGAAAGGCGTGCTCTTGTCCATGGCCTTGGTGAGGTGCAGGTGGCCCACGGTGGCGCCGCCGGACGCGAGTCCAGTGCCCGCGGACTGGGTGGTCCGCTGGGAGATGTCGTAGCCCATCGTGTCGATCTGAATCTTCTGGTCCCAGTCGGTGTTGGTTTTCCCGGAGGGGCTTTTGCCGTCGCTTTCCCCCAGCACTCCGGGGATGTCCATGATCATTGCCATTTGATGTTTCCTCCTCCTTAGCTCGCCATGTTGGACTTAGCGTTGTACTGCTTGCTCAAGCCCGCGCCGCTCACCGGCTTGCCCTTGACCAACTGCCAGTAGGTCATCTTGACCTGGTTGAACGCCAGCTCAATGGATTCGATCTTCTGGCCCGAGTCGCCCTCGATCCGGCGCGAGCCGACCAGCGCATCCCTGAACTCGAGCTCAACGTAGCGGACGGTCGGGTTGGCTTCCCCGGGCGTATCCAGGCCGCCGCGGTACGCCCGGAAGGTGATGGGGGTCGTCTGCAGCGTGCTCTTGGTCACTCCCTTGAACAGCGCCGGACCGTTGTGCTTGATGGTGAAGCCAAAGCGCCCCTGGGCCGCCGTGCTGGTGGGCTTTCCGCCCTTCACGTTGGGATCTGCGATTTGATTCATGGAGAAGCTCCAGGAATCGAGTTCCAACCAGCCTTTGGTATCCGGCCGGCGGCTGCCACCGTCGGGCACCCCGGCTTTGGTCATGTCCAGAAAGAAAAATTTTTGTTCTTCTGCCACGATGTCCTCCTTTACGATTTCACTGCGTCATCGATCGTCTTCTAATTTCGCCGGGCCGGCGCGCGGTTAACGCGCCGACTTCGGCAATTCCGCCACCAGCCGGAGCGAAACCGACAACTCGTCCAACTGGAAATGAGGACGCAGGAAGGCGATCGCACGGAACACGCCCGGCTTGCCCTTGTCCTCGATCACCTCCACGCGAGCCTCACGCAGCGGATACTGCGCTTTGATCGCGTGCGATGCGGTGTCGTCCTCTGTCACGTAATTGATGATCCAGTTGTTCAGGAACGACTCGCACGCCTTCTTGGAAGTGAAACTGCCGACCTTGTCGCGCATCATCGCTTTCAAATAATGAGCGAAGCGGGACACAGCCAGAATATAAGGCATCTGCGCCGAGAGCCGCGCGTTGGCGTTGGCTTCCTCGGTATCGTAGAGCCGCGGCTTCTGGCACGTCTGCACGCTGAAGAACGCCGCGTAGTCGGTGCCCTTGCAGTGGACCAGGGGAGCGAAGCCCAGATCGGCCAGCTCTTTTTCGCGGCGGTCCGTGATCAGCGACTCGGTGGGGCACTTCAGGGCGACGTCGCCGTGCTCGGTCAGAAACGTGTGCGAAGGCAGGCTGTCCACCAGGCCGCCGCCCTCCACGCCGCGGATGGCCGCGCACCAGCCGTAGCGCGAAAACGCGTTGGTGATGCGGGCGCCCAGGGCCCAGGCCGCGTTGCCCCACAGGTACTGCGAGTGATCGTCGCCGGTGACGCCCTCTTCGAAATCAAACGCGTCAACCGGCTTGGTCTCCTTGCCGTACGGCACGCGCATCAGCACGCGCGGCAGGGTCAGGCAGACGTAGCGCGAGTCCTCCGACAGCCGGAATCCCTTCCAGCGCGCGTACTCGGTGGTGTCGAAGACCTTGCCCAGGTCGCGCGGGGCCTCCATCTGCGTGAAGCTGTCCATATTGAGCATCTCAGGCGCCGCCGCACTGATAAAAGGAGCGTGGGCGGCGGCGGCCACTTGCGAGATGCGTTCCAGGAACTCGATATCTTCCGGCCCCTTGCCGAATTCGTAGTCGCCCACCATGCAGGCGAAGGGCTCTCCGCCGAAGACGCCGAATTCCTGCTCATAGACCTTCTTGAACATCTGGCTCTGGTCGAACTCGGGAACGCGCTGCAGGTCGCGCAGAACCTCCTTCTTGCTCGCGTTGAAGAGCTTGATCTTGAGGTTGGCGCTGGTCTCGCTGTTCTCCATCAGGTAGCGGATGCCCCGCCAAGTGCCTTCGAGCTTCTGGAACCTGGGGTGGTGCATGATCTCGTTCAACTGGAGCGAGAGCAGGTGGTCGATCTGCGCGATGCGCCGGTTGATCATGGCTTCCAGATCGGGCGACACCGTCATCTGTCCGTCCAGCACCTGCCGGACGAACTCGGTCACCAAGCCTTTGCCCCACTCGCGGGCGCTGGCTTCGCGGGCCACGCGTCCTTCGTCGACAATCTGATCCAGGAGGCTGGGACCAGCCGCTGTAGTCGCGCGAGCCGTCGCGGACGCGGCTTTCTCGGGTTTCTTAGCCATTCGGCTTATCCTCCTTGGCCAGTTCCTTGCGCACCTGATCGAGCTTCTTGGAATCGTTGATGACGTCCTGCAGCAGGTGCTCCAGCTTCTCGTTGCCTTGCAGCGTGCCGACCAGGTCGGACAGTTTCGTCCGCAGGTCCATCAGTTCCTTCAAGGGCTTCACGCGCCGGGCTACCTGCTCCGGCTCGAAGTCGTCCATGCTCTTGAAGGTCAGGTCAATGCCGATGTTGCCGGCGCTGGCGTCGTCGGATAGCCTGTTTTCCACAGAGAAGGCTACCCGCGGATTCATCTTCGCCAGTACGGCGTCGAAGTTGTCGGGTGTAATCTCGACAAAACGCCGGTCCTGGAGCCGGGGCAGGGGTTCGGCGGGCTGTCCGCTCAGGTCGGCCAGCACGCCCATCACGAAGGGAATCTCCTTCAATTCGATGGCGTCGCCGATCTCTACGTTATAGGTGACGTGGACGCGTGGCGGCCGTACGCGCTCCAACTTGGCATGAACACTCTCTCTAGCCATTTGTTCTCCTCTCGGCGCGGCGGGTTGAGTTTACGGAAGCCAACATTATCATGATTCCCTGTTTACTGTGTCAAGGAGGCGCTTCCGGAACGTCCACATTAGCGCCGCTGCAACTTTCTTTGTCCCGGCGGCGGCGGATCGTGGGGAAGCACGATGCCGGTGGTGGGCCGAGGCATGGTCCAGCCCCGCGCTTTCGGGGCGTTCGGCGCCCGTCCGAGGATGTCCGCGAGCCCCCGCAGGCCGAACCCCGGGTTGGCGTTGAAGTGCACCCGGGCCGCCCATTCGTCCACGGCGGTGATCTCGAAAGTCTGTGGAATCAGCTCCATGCGGCGTGGATTGCCCTGGAAGTCGGTAATCTTCTTGGTGAGCGCCTTGGCATCGGTGATGACCTTGGCCATCACCTTGCCGTTGGCGTCGAACTTGGCCAGGTCGTTTTGCCAGGCGAGCCCGCGGCCGTCGTTGTAGGCGATGGAAAGGTGCGGCTGATTGAAGCGCGGCCCTCCGGCGTCGCCCATGGTTTTGAATCGTACCAGTACCTGTCCGTTCTGGTAGAAAAGCTGGTAGCCGCCTTCCGGGCCATAAGGCTCCGCGGAAATCAGCTTGAAACCTTCCGAGGTGAGCGCGCGATCCAACGCCCCGATGTTGTCCACCGACATCCTGCCGGTGGACGAGTCCACCGTGCGGACCAGGGCTCGCCGCGCGGTCTTGAGCGCCCCTTCCAGCGGCGTACTGGCGCTCGACGGCAGTCCGCCCTCGATCACGGTCAGCTTGGGCGGCCCGGCGGGGCGCGCGCGCAACTCCGACAGGCGGGGGATCAGCCAGGCGATAAAGCGGTCCGACATCTTGTTCAGCTTGCTCTCGGCCAACTCGGATAGGTTGGCCGGGCGGCTTTCGGATTTCGCCGTGATGATGCGGTGCGTTGCATACAGCACCAGTGCCGTGAGCACCATGCCGCACAGCACACCGATCACTTCGGCCAACTGGCGGGCAGCCATGTCGATGACCAGGTTGTAAGCCTCGCCGGCGAAGACCGGAGCCTGGTTCACAATCAGGTCGTAAGCGCAGATGGAGTTCGGCGCCAGGTAGTGAAACCGGTCCACCACGTAGTCCACCAGGAAATAGAGACCCAGCACCTGCAAGGCGCCCATGCCGACCACGCGGCCGATGTTCGCCCCCAACTGGGCGCCGGCAATCGCCGCGGCGGGGTTGCCCCCCGAAATATAGGTGGCCAGCCCTCCTCCGATCGCCGCGCCGCTGGTCTGCAGCACCAGGACGCCCGCAAAGCCGCCGGCCAGGCCGACGATGGCGCCACCCGCCGCGGCCCAGAAATCGGCGGACGCGTGGCGGGACACCGACTCTCTTACATAGCCCTCGCTCCAGGCTTTGTCCCAGGCCCGGCTGGCGGCCACCGCGATGTCTTCTGCTGCCATCCACCCTCTCCTACCTGGACCCAGGGCGTGCGCCGCGCGCCCGGATTAGCAGGCTCCTTGATTTTTCGGGAGCCCAAAATTTCAGTTCTAAGTGATCGGCGTATCCGTTAGAATGTGGTTCCATGGGCTTCATCCTCCCCTCCGGGAACCAGTTGATCTGGATCCGGCCGACCTTCCAGGATTCGGTGAAGCATAACTTGGCCGCCGGGGATAAGATCCGGCACGGCACGCGGGCTGTGGACGCTCTGAAGTGGGGCGACGAAAACGAGATGCCCGACTCCCGGAGCTGGTTCAGCATCGCCTACGATCCGGACAACGGCTACTGGATCGTGCGTCACAACGAGCGGGCCTGCCAGGGCTTTCTGAAGGCCGTCACCGGCGCAACCAAGCGCACCGGGGCGGCCATGGAGGACCTGGAGATCTACTCGAACGGCTACCTGGGCGGCTCTCAGCCCGCTCTGGTCATGATGAATTACCAGTACGTCACCGCGAACGCGGCGCGCAAAAGTGGCGACGGCAGCCGCGGCGGCATCTTCGACGACAGCGGCAAGATCAAGGGCTACCGCATGCGCACACGCTACGTGCGCCAACTGGACGCCTCCATCATGACCCCTGATGAGCGCCTCTGCGAAATGACCGAGTGCGCCCTCGACGATCCGCACTTCAGTCAGAAGATGAAGGCGCAGTTCGGAGCCCTGGCCAACCCCGTGGTCCTGTTCCAACTGGCCATGGTGATCGGCGTTTTCGTGGGCATCGGCGCGGGGGCGGAGTTTATCGGCGGGGCGGCGTTCGCCGCGGGCCTGATGCGCCTGCTGGGATTGGGGATGGTCACCCATCAGGTGGGTGGATACGTGGCCGAGTTCGAAACGCTGCGGAAATGCTGCTTCTCGGACAAGCAGGGCGACTTCACCAAGGGCATCCAGACCGTCCAGAAGATCCTGATCATGGCGGTGACGGATATCGCCATGTTCGTGACCATGGAAGGCGCCATGATGGTGGGCTCCAAGGCCATCGGCATACTCAAGAACCTGGTCACACGCTACACGCCCGAGGAATGGCTGAAGTCCGCCGAAGAACTCATGGGGCAGGCGAGGCACAAGGTGGCGCAGGCCCGCGCGCGCGTCTACGGTTTCGCCGCTGAGAACCTGCTGAAGGCCGTTCCCAATCCCGGCCGGCTGTTTCAGAAGGGCGAGCTGGACTACTTCCTGGGCCGGTCCGCCAAGAATCACGAGATGATTGTGATCCGCGGTCCCAGCGCGGAGCGCATGGAGTGGCTCACCAAGCTGCAGGGGTGGCTGGAAGGCAAGTCGGAGTGGATTAAAGCCAAATCCTGGATGGGCTGGAACGTCGGCGGCCGGCTCACCGGACTGGTGGGCGTGCCCAAGGCGGCGCTCGACCAGGCCCTGGCGAAGGCGGGCATGAAACTGCAGCCCCGGCCTCCCTATGAGATGGGAAATCTGAAAGGCGTCTTCAAGGAAGTGGACGCCTACATCGACAATCTGCCCGGGTCCAACAGGAAGATCAGTACGTCCCCGGTGCGCCCCAGCTACGAGATCCCGATCGGCTTGAAGATCGAGATTAACGTTCCCGGCAAAGGCGAGATGAAGCTCTTCGACTGGGACGCGGCGCGGCACAAGGGCGCCGACGCGCAGGGCTACCGGCTGGTGGACGTGGGCGACACCTATTTGATCGTCGATCCGCTGGGACGGCCCGTGTGTCAGGATCTGGACCTGGGCGCGATTCAAAGAATGGGAACGCCGGCCGGCGCCATGCCCGGCTCCCACCTGCGTGCGGGCAAAATCAATCCTGAAGACGATTTCTTCGCGCAGGAAATGATGAACTGGGAGATGGCGCAGGCCAACGGCCAGCAGCCTTACAACCCCATCAAGCACGGCGGCGCGGGCGGCAGCATTCGCCACGTGGCCGAATCGCAGGCGGCGGGCAAGAAACACTGGTCGGCGCGGGGCAAGTCGGGCGCATACGATGCCGAGGAGCTCTACGCGTTCCTGCCGGTGGCGGGGGGCGGGTCGAAACTCTTTAAGTTCGACGGTTGGGCCGAATTCGAGCAGTTCTGGAAGGCGAACGAGCAACTGATCGGCAGCAAGTGGGTGTTTTGAGGAGGCCATGGCGGAATCGAATGCACGGGTGAATCTGGATGTGGGATTGGGGCGCGGTGCGCAGCCGCGCGAGCGCGACCCCGGACGTAAGTTCCGCATCGCACTGGTGGGCGACTTCAGCGGACGCGGCAGCCGCGCGGGCGCGGCGCGTCCGGCCCTGCGGCCGGTCTCGATCGACCCCGGCAACTTCGAGGACGTCATGACCGCGATGGCGGTGGAGCTGCATTTGGCCGCGGGGGGCGATCCGATGGCCCTGCGTTTCGCTGATCTGGACGATTTCCACCCCGACCATTTGCTGGCGACGATGCCCCTGTTCCGGTCCCTGCGCGCCGCACGGGAAGAATTTGCGAAGCAGCCTGCTGCCGCGGCGCCACCGCCGGCGCCTGCGCCGGAGAGCTCGCCGCCCGCGCGCGGCCTCAGCTTCCTGGAACAGATTGCGGAGGCGACGCCGGGAGTCGCAGAGACCGAACCCGCAGCCGCTCCCGCCCAGCCCACGGGCGACCTGTTCGACGAAGCCATCCGCAGCATCGCCTCGCGCCATGCCGTGCCCCAGGCAGATCCCCGCCAGCAAACGATCGTCGCGCAAATGGACTCGGCCATGGCCGAAGCGATGCGCACCGTGCTGGCGCATCCCGCGTTTCAGACGCTGGAAGCGGCGTGGCGGTCCGTGTTCTTCCTGCTGCAGCGGCTGGACGTGACTGAATCGGTCGAAATCTGTCTGCTGGACGTGACGCGCGCCGAGTTGGTCGCCGACCTGGCCTCGCCCGAGTTCGACCGGACCCAGCTTTGGCGCGAACTGGTCACCGCGGCCGCCGCAACGCCGGGCGCAACGCCCTGGGCGGTGATCGCCGGCCTCTACACCTTCGCGCCCACCGAGCGCGACTGCGCCGTGCTATCGCGCATGGCGAAGCTGGCCGCGGCGGCGGGTGCGCCCTTCGTGGGCGCGATCGACCCGCGCATCATGGGATGCGCCTCGATGGCCGCCACGCCAGATCCTGACGATTGGAAGTCGCTGCCCGACGCCTCCGGCCAGTCCTCCTGGCGCACGCTCCGCGCGATGCCCGGAGCGCAGTGGCTGGGCCTCATGATGCCGCGCTTCCTGTTGCGGCTGCCCTACGGACGCAAAACGTCGCCGGTCGATTCCTTTGACTTCGAAGAAATGCCCGAGCCTCCGGTGCACGACGGCTATCTGTGGGGCAATCCGTCCGTGGTGGCCGCCTGCCTGCTGGCGCAGGCCTTCGAGCGCAGCGGCTGGGATCTGCATCCCGGCGAGGTCAACCGCGCCACGGGCGTCGCCCTGCACGTCTACGATCTCGACCTGGCCACGCCGCCCGCCGAGTGCTGGATCACCGAACGCTTCGCCGAGCGCATGCTGGACGCGGGCGTGATGCCGTTGGCATCGGTGAAGCATAGCGATGCGGTGCAGGTGGTGCGTTTCCAGTCCATCGCCGAGCCGGTTGCGCCCCTGGCTGGCCCCTGGGCTTAGGCTGCATTTCTCACAAGCTCTGCAGTGCATCGGCGCGAAACGTGAGGCAGGGATACGCAATCGGCGATTTGGCCGCCGCTCCCGGCGTGACAGCGTGACCGGCCACAAGCGCCGGGAAGAGTCCCGGCGCGGCAAGCCACGGGCTTGCGCCACGTCCTGCGCCCGGTCCTTGGAAATAGCCCCTTTCTCTGTTACCGTTAGTCTCAACATGCGTATTCTGCAGCCGGTGGTGTGGTCCAAGGGGACGTTTCTCAGCCCGCAACATCTGCAAGTACAGGACCGCTTCATTGAAAGCCTGCTGGAGTTCCGCAGTGAGGCGCTGCACTTCCGGCCCTGGGGTTTCCGGCGCCTGGAGATCGACCAGGAGAAGCTCGCCAACGGCCTGTTCGCCGTGCATGAGGCATCCGGCCTGTTTCCCGACGGGCTGCCGTTTGAGATCCCCGAATCCGACGCCGCGCCGCCGGCCAAGCAACTGGGCGAGTTCTTCGGGCCGGATCAGACCACGCTCGACGTCTACTTCGCGGTGCCCAGCTATCGTCCGAGCGGCGTCAATCTCTCATCCCCGGAGCGCGGCATCGACACGCGCTATCTGGCCACGGCCATGAGCTTCCGCGACGAAAACACAGGGCTGAATGAGAAGCCCATCCAGATGGCCCGCAAGAATATCCGGTTATTGGTCGAAGGGGAACCGCAGCGCGGTTCCGTCACTATGCCGGTGGCCCGCGTCCAGCGCACGGGAGCCGATTCGTTCCAGCTTGACCCGCATCACGCGCCTCCGCTGCTGGCGCTCTCGGCCAGCGCGTATCTGGTGTCAGTGGCGCGGCGATTGATGGAGTCGCTGTCCTCCAAAAGCGCGGTGCTTTCCGGCATGCGCCGCCAGAAGAACCAAAGCCTGGCCGAATTCACCACCGCGGATATAGCGAATTTCTGGCTGCTCTACACCATCAACCAGCACTATCCGCAACTACGGCACCTGTTCGAAACCAAGCACGGGCATCCGGAAGAGCTGTTCGGCGTGATGCTGTCCCTGGCCTCGACCTTGACGACGTTTTCGCTCGAAATCCAGCCGCGCGACCTGCCGGAATACGATCACGACAAGTTGGGCGATTGTTTCCACGCGCTCGACGAGAAGCTCACTAAGCTGCTCGAAACGGTGGTTCCCAGCAACTTCATTTCACTGCCGCTGAAGCTGATCCGGCCGTCGATCTACGCCTCGGCGCTGTTCGAGGACCGCTTCCTCGAAGACACCCACCTGTACCTGGCGATCCAGGCAGATATGGACGAAGGCGAACTCATCCAGAAGGTCCCGCAGCTGGTGAAGATGTGTTCGGCCACGCACATCGATCACCTGGTGCGGCAGGCGCTGCCGGGCATTCCGCTGACCCACCTGATGTCGCCGCCCACCACGATTCCGGTGAAGATGAACCACCAGTATTTCAGCTTGAGCCAGTCGGGACTGGCGTGGGAGGCGGTGGAGCGGTCGCATGACATCGCGGCCTACATCCCGGGTGATTTCCCGAATCCGGTGGCGGAGCTGATCGTCCTGCTGCCGCAGCGTTAGGGGTGGCGCAAGCACTCGTCGTGCTTGCCGCGCTGGCCTCGCCAGCTCAAACCTGAACCGGGCCCACGGAGAGTGATTCCGCCGCAGCGGCGCCATGACCGTGATCGGCGCGAGCGCCGGGACGAGTCCCGGCGGCGGCAAGCACGAGTGTTGCGCTACGAACCAGCCGCAGGCTGGCGCAGCACGAAGTACAGCACCACGGCGATCACAATCACCAGAAGCACTCCGCCGCCGATCCACAGCCACATCCGCTTCTTGCGCTTCTTCTCCTTGTCGGGATCGGTGGGCGCGACCGCCTCAGGCGCCGGCGCTGACGGCTCAGGAGCCGCCGGCTTGTAAGCAGCCACCACGCGCGTGTACTCGCCGGGAGGCTTCTCTTTGCCGCCGCTGGTCTCGGCCGCGGCGGCGTCCGCTGCCGGCGGAGGTGGCGGCGGGGGCGCCTTCCGCGCGTCAAACATCTGCGTCAGCGACCGGCCGGTATGGGTGACTCGCTCGGTAGGCTGCGCGGGCGCCTGTGGCTCGCGAGGTCCGCCCGGCCCGAACACCTTCGTGAACCTGCCGGGCTTGGCGAAGGGGCGGGCATCGGGCGGCGGTGCCTGCGCCTCGCGTGCGTGTTCCTGATCGATGTTGACGGGTTCGCCCTTGAGCCCCGGGCCGAAGTATTTCTCGAATTCGTCGGCGATGCCGGAATCGCTCTTGGAACTCGACCCGGCGAAGAACTGGCGCGTGAAATCGCCCGGACCGTCCGCGGAAGGATTGCCTGAATCGGGGGACGGCGCCGTAGGATCCTCGCCGGACAGCTCCCCTGCCGCCATTTTCCGCGTGTCGCCCAAGAACGGATCAGCGGGATCCGCCGCGGGCTTTGCGGGCGGGGAATCGGCCAGTGGATCCGACGCCGGCGCGGGCGGTACGCCGAACATGGCGGTGAAAGAGGATGGATCGGCGTGTGGCTCCATGCTCGGTTCTGTCGGCCGCGCGGGACCGCGCGAAACCGGGTCGGGCAGCAGTTCAGGAGGTGGAGGCTCGGGAACGGACGGCACGCTGAACATGCGGGTGAACTCGCCCGGCTCTTTCTTGTCCGCCGGCGCATCGCCGGAGGCGGGCTCGAATGGTGTAGGTCGCTCCGTCGGGAGAGTGGCGGTCTTGGAACCGGCGGGCTGGAGCGAGGAGAGTTGCAGTGAGGACAGCGGAGCCTCGGACGAGAGGGCCTTGGGCGCCGGAGTGCCCGCGGCCGGAGGCCTGTCCGCGGCTGGCGAAGGCGTAGCCTCGGGTGGCTTGGGGAGTGGCGGCGGCGCGGGCATCTTAGCGGAGGATCGAGGAGGCTCGGCAGCGGGAGGCTTGTCAGGGGTTTGCGAGGGAGCCGTCCCGGGCGGCTTGGGGAGCGGCGGTGGTGCAGGCGTCGACTTAGCGGAGGATCCAGGCGGCTCCGCAGCCGGAGGCTTGTCCGCGGTTGGCGAAGACGCGGCCAGGGGCGGCTTGAGCGACCCTGCGGACGAAGGAGGCTTCGATGGCTGAGGGGACCCGGAGCCTGGTTCAAGGGGCGCCTTGGGCTCGGCTTTCTTGGGCGCCGGGTCCGGGATCGCGGGCGGCTTGGATGCTTCCGGCTTCGGCGGCGGCGGCGCCGGACCGTGATCTGCGCTATCGAACAATTGCTCGAACTCGAGATTCAGGCGCTGCGTGCGCTCGTCGATCTCCGGGGCCTTTGCTGCCGGAGCGGGCGCAGAAGGTGGCGGCGCGGGTTTCGCCGGTGTCTTCACGGCAGGCTCCGATTCCCCCGGCGCTGCCGCCCCACGCGCTTCGATCCAGGCTCGAAGGCCGGCGAACGGCTCCTCGGAGGCAGTCACCACATAGAGGAATCCGCCGAACTCGCCGATCTCCAGCAGGTCGGGGACGTCTTTGAGCTTACGCACGCTGTCGGCCAGGGAATTCGCCGGAGCTTCGCCCGCGGGCACCATGTGCAGGAGCACCTCACGCTCGGTCTCCCTCTGCCGGGCGCGAAACGACCGCGCTTCGCCGTCCTTCAACAGCCGGACCAGCTCATATCTCTTGAAAAAACTCATTGGTCGCCGTTGCTGCGAATGCTGGTGTAACATGATTATGATACCGGTTCCTGCGGCGGTCGCGCACGTTTCATCCCAGCAGGAACAGCGATCGTCGGGGGCTTGGCGGACGGATTTTTGACGCGCCGGGATATGCCGGACGGTCCGCGGGACGGAGCGCAACAGCGGATCATGAAGCACTTGTCGCGAGTCGTCTGGACCGACGGAATGTTCCTGGGCCCCCACCACTTCCAGGCCCAGAGCCGCTATTTTGAAGACGCCGTTCACTTTACCAGTGAGAGCCTGTCCTACCAGCCATACGGCTACCTGGGCATGGAACTGGACGCCGACGCCCTGAAGAACGGCACCCTGGCGCTGGTCCACGCGCGGGGCATCTTTCCCGACGGGCTGACGTTTCATATGCCGGAATACGACGCCCTGCCGGCGCCGCGGCCCTTTGCCGACGCGTTTCCCACCATGAGTGACTCGCTCGACATCTATCTGGCCATCGCACCGCAGCGGGAAGGCGCGGCGAATTGCGCGGTCGGCGAAGCCAACGGCGCGGGCGCCGGTCTTCGTTATCAGGCGCAACCTCTGCCGGTGGCCGACGAGAATACGGGGCTCGACGAGCGGCCGATTCTCCTGGCGGCGAAAAACATCCGTTTCGTCTTCGGACAGGAATCGGGCGACGAGTTGGTCCGCATGCGCCTGGCGCGCGTCCGCCGCCTGGCCGCGGGGCAGTACGCGCTGGATGACACGCTGGTGGCGCCGTGCCTGCGCATTGCCGCCAGCGAGCGTCTGCTGCTGATGCTGCGCCGGCTGATCGAGACCCTGGAAGAGAAATGCCGGGCCATCGCGCGGCCCAAGGATCTGGGGCATCCCTCGGCTTCCGGATATTCGGCGGAAGGCATCGCCAACGCGTGGTTCCTGCATTCCATCAATTCGATGGTGGGCCCGCTGCGGCACCTGTATCTGGCCAAGCGCGCGCACCCGGAAGAGCTGTTCCGCGAACTGTCGCGGCTGGCGGGCGCGTTGTGCACCTTCAGCCTCACATCCCACCCTGCCGATCTGCCGTTCTACGATCACGAGCGTCTCTCGGAATGCTTCGCCGCGCTGGATGCCCACATCCGCGCGCACCTGGAACTGGTCGTCCCGAGCAACTGCGTGCCCGTGCCGCTGACCCAGGTGGCGCATTATTTCTGGGAAGGCGCGATCACGGACACGCGCACGGTCCATCAGTCGCGCTGGATTTTCGGCATCCGCTGCAAGATCGGCGAGGCGGAGCTGATCGAGCGGTCGCCGCGTCTGATCAAGATGTGCTCGAAGGAATTCCTGCCCAAGCTGGTGGAGCGCGCGCTGCCCGGCTTGCGCCTCACGCATCTGTCATCGCCGCCGCCGGCCGTGTCCCCGCGCGTCGATACCCAGTATTTCGCCGTCGACAAAGCGGGTCCCTGTTGGGAGCACATGGTGAAGACCCGCCAGATGGCGGTCTACATTCCGGGAGAGCTCCCTGAACCCGAGGTCGAATTATCGGTCATCCTGGAGTCCTGAGGTCTACGTTTGCCCACCCTCACGGAATCAGCATACGCCGCAGCCGATAGCGCGATCGCTTCGCGCCCGGAAAACCTGGCGGTGATCTTCCAGGAGCCGCTCACGGCGGTCGAACGCCTGCGCGCGGCCGAGGATCTGAAGATCGACAACGTCGACCGCTTCCGGGCGCAAATGCAGCATTACCTGCGCGTCTCCGACCAGGCTGCGCGCAGCCGCGGCTACACCGACGTGGACATCCAGTTGGCGATCTTCGCCGTGGTGGCCTACCTGGACGAGACCATTCTCAACCTGCACAAGCCGGCTTTCCGCGACTGGGTCCGCAAGCCTCTGCAGGAGGAGCTGTTCGGGCGGCACGTGGCCGGCGAGGCGTTTTTCCAAAACCTGGATCAGTTGCTGGGCCGGCGCGATTCCGAAGAGACCGCCGACGTGCTGGAGGTCTACTACCTGTGCCTGCTGCTCGGCTACCTGGGCCGCTATAGCATCGCCTCGCGGGCGGAACTGCGATCCATCATGGGCCAGATCGAAGACAAGATCCGGCGCATCCGCAAGATGTCCGCCGAACTTGCCCCTCATTGGCGTCCACCGCCGGAATCCGGCGCGCGCCGCGCCGATCCCTGGATCCGGCGTTTGCTCTACGGCATCGCGGGAACCGGCGGTTTGACGGTAGTATTGTTTCTGATCTACCGCTTCGTGCTTAGCTCCGGGGTCACCACGCTGCGCGAGATGACCACCGTGGCGGTGCAATAAGTGGTGCTTCGATAACGATGGGAATCGGCACCTATCTGCTATCGGCGGTGTTCGCCGTCGTCTTCGGCCTGGTGAGCTGGCTGGTGATCGACCGCCTGCACCTCACCGGCTACGCCCAGACCGTCGCCTGGATGCTGGTGACGGCCGTGTGCATGAGCGTGTTCGCGCTGGTCTACCAGCTCCAGGCGCGGCGCCAGCGCAAGCGCGACAGCCAGGCCAGTCCCGAACAGTTGGCGGGAGCGAGCGCGGAAGAAGAGATCGCGTTCCTCATGAAGACCGCCGAGACCAAGCTCACCACTTCACGCATGGGCCGCGACGCGAAGTTGTCCACTCTGCCCGTGTTTTTCCTGGTGGGCGAGGCGGGTTCCGCCAAAACCAGCATCTTCGTGCAATCGAGCCAGGAGCCGGAGCTGCTGGCTGGGCAGGTCTACCAGGGCACGCAGGTGGTGTCCACCTGGCCGGCCAACGTCTGGCTGGCGCGGCGATCCTTGTTTGTCGAAGCCGGCGGGCGGATGCTGGGCGATTCCCTGCGCTGGAAGGCGCTGATCCGGCGCCTGCGTCCGGCGCGCCTGAAATCGCTGTTCTGGAAGCGGCAGCCAGCCCCCCGCGGCGCGGTGGTGTGCGTCGACGCCGAGCAGTTCCTCCAGCCGGGCGCCGACGAGGCGCTGGCGCAGACCGCGCGCAATCTGCAGACCCGCGTGGGCGAGATCTCGCATGAGCTGGGCATCGCGCTGCCGATTTACGTCCTGTTCACGCGCATGGATCGCGTGCGCTGCTTCCTGGAATACGTCGCCAATCTGACCGACGAAGAGGTTCACCAGGTGGTGGGCGCGACGCTTCCCCTGCGGGCGGCCGGTACGCAGGAGGGCGTCTACGCCGAAGAGGAAGCGCGCCGCCTCACCGCGGCCTTCAACGATCTCTTCTATTCCTTGTGCGACAAGCGCACCACGTTCCTGCTGCGCGAACACAGCGACAAGCAGTTGCCCCCGATCTACGAGTTCCCGCGCGAGTTTTCCAAGCTCCGCGAATCGCTGGTGAAGTTCATGGTGGCGCTCGGACGCCCCAGCCAGTTGCGCGCCAGCCCCTTCCTGCGGGGTTTCTACTTTTCCGGCTTGCGGCCGATTGTGGTGAAGGAAACCGCGCATGCCGCGCAGGCCCAGCAGAACGTAGCCGCGCAAGGGCGCCCCGGCGCCACTGGGATGTTTGAGGCCGTGGGCGACGTTCCCCAGGAGGCGCAGGCCCAAGCTCCGGCCGCGCGCATGCGGCGCGTGCCGCAGTGGCTGTTCCTGGGGCACCTGTTCGACAAGGTGATCCTGCAGGACCGCGTGGCCATGGGCGCCAGCGGGGCCAGCGCCCGCACCGAGTTGGTGCGCCGCCTTCTGCTGGTGACCGCATGCCTGCTGCTGGTGGTGTTCGGTACAGGCATGACGGTATCGTACTTCCGCAACCGGTCGCTCGAATCCGACGTCGGGGACGCCGCGCGCGGGATCTCCGCCCGCGAAACCGGCGGCGCGACGCAGGAGTTGCCATCGCTCAACGCGCTGGAAAGGTTGGATACGCTGCGGGCGTCCGTCGAACGGCTCTCGCGCTACGCCCGCGACGGAGCCCCCATGAGCCTGCGCTGGGGCCTGTACACCGGCGACGACATCTACCCCACCGCGCGCCGCCTCTACTTCAGCCGCTTCTACCAGATCCTGTTCGGGTCCACGCAGGAGTCGCTGCTCACCTGGCTGCGCGGGCTGCCGGCGAAGCCCGGCCCGGACGACGCATATCAGCCCAGCTACGACACACTGAAGGCGTACCTGATCACGACCTCGAATCCGGAAAAGAGCACGCGGGCGTTCCTCTCTCCCCTGCTGCTCGAACGCTGGCTCGCCAACCGCGAGATCGACCCGGACCGCCGCCGTCTGGCCGCCGCCCAGTTCGATTTCTACAGCGAAGAGCTGCTGCTGGGCAATCCCTTCACGGATCAGAACGACGGCCAAGCCATCGAGCGCGCCCGCTACTATTTGAGCCAGTTCAACGCGGCCGACAGCATTTACCTGTTCATGCTATCCGAGGCGAACCGCATGAAGCCGGCGGTGAACTTCAACCGCCAGTTCCCAGGGTCGGCCGGCTACGTAGTGAACAACAAGGACGTCCCCGGCGCGTTCACCGCCGACGGCTGGGCGTTCATGCAGGAAGCCATCCGCAACGTGCGGACCTTCTTCGGGGGCGAGCGCTGGGTGCTGGGGGACCAGACCTATGCCGACCTGGATCCAGCCAAGCTGGAACCGGAGCTGCAGGCCCGCTACCATCGCGACTTCATCGCCAACTGGCGGACGTATCTGTCGAATTCCCGGGTGGTTGCGTACGGCAACGTGGCGGACGCCGCCCGCAAGCTGGGGCAGTTGTCGAGCAACCAATCCTACCTCTTGGGTTTGTTTTGTTTGGCGACCGTCCACACGTCGGTGGGCGATGATGAGGCGAAGGCGCCCTACCAGCCGGTCCACTTCGTCGAGCCGCCCGGCTGCACGGACCGCTATGTGAACGACGCGAACCGGCCTTACCTGAACGCCCTGGTGAGCTTGCAGACGTCGATGGACCGCATCGCCAAGGCGTCCGGCAACCCCGACCCGGCCACGGTGCAGGCGACGCTGGACGAGGCGACCAACGCCTACCGCGTCACCCGGCAGATCGCGCAGAGCTTCCGCATCGACCGCGAGGGCAACGTCCACGGCATGGTGCAGAAGCTGATGGAGGACCCCATCCGCTACGCCGAAGCCGTGCTCGGCCGCCTGGGCCCGGCGCAACTGAATTCGGAAGGCCGGCAGTTCTGCGGGCCGTTCACCGCGCTGGGCAAGAAGTATCCGTTCAACACGGAATCCAAGGTGGACGCTTCGCTCGAAGAGATCAACGCGATCTTCCGCCCCGCGGACGGCCTGCTCGCGCGCTTCTACCAGCAGAGCCTCGCCAGCTACCTGGATCGCGTGGGGAACCAGTACCAGCGCAAAGCGGACAGCCAGGTGCGGATCACGGACTCCTTCCTCCAGTTCTTCAACCGCGCCACGGCGTTGAGCGAAGCGCTTTACAAGGGCGAGAGCAATGACCCGCGCCTCTCCTATTCGATGACCGCGCTGCCCGCCGAGGGACTTCGCGGCATCACGCTCAGCCTGGACGGGCAGGTGCTGCGGGCAACGGGACGCTCCAGCCAGAGCATGGATTTCACCTGGCCCGGCACAGGCACGCGCTCGGCTCTGCTGGCGGGGAATCTCGGCGGCGGCGATCTGAGCTTCATCACCTATGACGGTCTGTGGGCCGTGTTCCGCTTCTTCGGCGACGCCGACCGCTTTCAGGCCAACGGCAACACGTACAACCTGCAGTGGGTGCCGCGGCAGGGGCAGTCCGGCCAGCCGATCCGCCTCGACGGCAACCGCACGCTGACGCTGCCCTTCAATCTGGACATGAAGGGCGCGCCGCCCATCTTCCAGAAGGGCTACTTGTCCGGCTTCCAGTGCGTTTCCACCGTGGCGCGCTGAACCGGATAGAATGATCCTCGAAACTCGACCAGGGAGGCTCCTCATGCACCTTCTTCGCACTTGCGCCGTGACCGCGCTCGCACTCACGCTCCTGCTCTTTCTGGCCCCCGCGCCAAGCCAGGGGCAAGCCAAAGGCAAAGGGAAAGGCGGGGGCGGCGGCCTGATCCAACCTCTGCCGGACCTGGAGCGTAGCCTCAAAGGGAAGCTTGAACACATCACCGTGCATGCGAAGTCGCTTGAAGGGAATCTCGAAGGCGATTCGGCCGACCGCGACGTGTTCGTCTACCTGCCGCCCAGCTATGCCAGCCAGCCGAACCGGCGCTATCCGGTGGTGTACACGCTGCACGGCTACGGGCTCCATGCCCAGCAGTGGGTCGGCTTTGCGAACGTGGGCGGCCTGGAACGCGGGATTGCGGCAGGCACCACCAAAGAGATGATCCTGGTGGCGCCGGACGCGTTCACGCTGCACAACGGGAGTTTTTACTCGAACTCGCAGGCCACCGGCGACTGGGAGCGATTCATCGCAGTGGAACTGGTCGACTACGTCGACAGCCACTACCGCACCATCGCCAACCGCGAGAGCCGCGGACTGGCGGGACACTCGATGGGCGGCTACGGCACGTGGCGCATCGGCATGAAGCACCCCGAGGTGTATTCCAGTCTCTATCCGATGTCGGCCTGTTGTGGGCTGGAGACGGCCGAGGTCACCCCCGCCATCACGGACCTGGTGGGCATCAGCAAGGAAGACGCGCAGAAGCTGCCCTACACGCGGAAGTCGCCGCTGGCCCGGGCGGCGGCATGGTCGGCGGATGCCGCGAATCCGCCCCTGTTTATCGATCTTCCGGTGAAGGACGGCAAGCAGTGGGCGCCGATCGCCGCCAAGTGGATGGCGAACTCGCTGCTGGTGATGCTTCAGGAGTATGCGCCGAGTCTCAAGAAGATGAACGCGATCACGTTCAGCGTGGGGACCGAAGACGGGCTGTTACAAGGGAATCGCGATATGGACGAGGCCCTGACCGCCATGGGTGTGCCGCATACCTTCGTTACCTTCGAGGGCGACCACAACGGCCAGGTGCCGGTAAACTTCGAGAAGCAGGTGCTGCCGTTCTTCTCGCAGCACTTGGCGTTCTCGAAATAGGGGAGGACCGCTCCCTGTGGTCGCGGCTCAGCTATTGGCGCTCTGCCCGACCCACGGCTTGAGTGCGCAACGCCGGTAGCGGTCTACGATCACCCGGAATCCGTTCTAGAACGGGTAGTGCGCCTCACCACGCTGGATGGTGACCCACTTGAGCTCCGTCAGCTCGTCCATGGACCACTGCCCGCCTTCGCGGCCCATGCCGGAATCCTTGACGCCGCTGAACGGACCGTGCGGTTCGTCATGGATGGTGGACCCGTTGATGTGCACCGATCCGGATTCGAGCTCCATCGCGCAGCGCATGGCGAACTGCAGGTCATTGGTGATCACCGCCGAGGTCAGGCCATAGCGACTGTTGTTGGCCAGGCGAATAGCGTCGTCGCCATCCTTGGCTTTGATGACGCTGGCCACGGGTCCGAACAGCTCCTCCTGGAACACGGCCATGGACGAGGTGACGTCGGCGATCACGGTGGGCTGGAAGTAGCTGCCCTCATAGGTCCCGCCGCAGAGGACGCGGGCGCCTTCCTTCTTGGCCGCCTCGATGCGTTCGGCGATGAAGGGGCACTGAGAGGCGCGGATCAGCGGACCGATCACGGTGTGCGGGTCGCGCGGGTCGCCCACCTGGAGAGACTTGGCCTTGGCCGTGAACATCTCCAGGAACTTGTGATAGACCGGCTCTTCGACGATCACGCGCGAGCCCGCCATGCAGATCTGGCCCTGGTGGATGAAAAGGCCGAAGCAGGCGGTGTTGACGGCGTATTCGAGGTTGGCGTCCTTCATGACCAGCAGCGGGCTCTTGCCGCCCATTTCGAGGTCGAACTTCTTGCCGCGGCGCGCGCATTCGACGCCGATCTGGCGGCCCACGGCGGTGGAGCCGGTGAAGAGAACAGCCTTGACGCGCGGGTCGCTATAGAGGGCTTCGCCCAGCGTGGGTCCGTCGCCGGTGACCACGTTGAGCACGCCCGGCGGCAGGCCGGCTTTTTCGAAAATTTCGGCGATCTTCAGGCCCACCAGCGAGGTCTCTTCCGACGGCTTCAGCACGAAGGTGTTCCCGGCGGCCAGCGCGAAGGCAACCTTCTTGGTGGCCAGGATCAGCGGGAAGTTGAAAGGCGCGATGCCGCCCACCACACCCAGCGGGCGGCGGATCGCCATGGAGAAGCGGCCCGGCACGTCGCAGGGAATCGTGTTGCCCATGATGCGCCGGCATTCGCCCGCGGCGGAGCGGAGCACGCCCACGACGTAGGACACTTCGAACTGCGATTTGCCGAAGGTGGAGCCGCCTTCCTGGATGAGGAGGTCGACCACTTCGCCGCGCATCGACTCCAGAACGTCGGCGGCGCGCATCAGGATCAGCTCGCGTTCGGAGGGCAGCGTGTTGCCCCACACGTCCTTCACGGCGTAGGCCGCGTCGATCGCCTTGGTCATGTGCTCCGGCCGCGCCATGAACACTTTAGAAAATTGTTTGCCGTTGGCGGGATTGACTACCGGCGACATTTCGGCCGGCTCAACCTCGATCATCTGTCCATTGATATAAGGTGTCGTCATTTGAATGCTCCAATGCTGGCTGACAGAATATCAGAGTCTCGGGCGGAAGGCCGGGGGTGGTGACCACCGCGCCACAGGGCGTACGCGCTCTCTCCAGGCTGGGTGAAAGCGCGCCACTCCCTTAGCGTTCCAGATCGGGCGGCGCCGGCCGCTGTTTCCAAAGGCGCTGCTGTTACATCACGTTGCGGGATACGGGTTGGGCTGCCAGGGTCCGCGCCACATTGGCCCAGTGTTTGCAACCCCTGCCTGAAGATCACTATTTTCAGCAGGAGGCTCACAGGAATTCCATGGCCAGAATCATAGGAGCAGTTGCCAGCTCGCATTCGCCCACCATCGGCTTCGCGCTGGACCGGCAAAAGCAGGTGGACCCGGTGTGGGCCCCCATCTTCGAGGCCTATGAGCCGGTGCGGCAGTGGCTGGCGGAGAAGAAACCGGACGTCCTGTTTCTGATCTTCAATGACCACGTGACTTCGTTCTTCTTCGACCACTATTCGCATTTCGCGTTGGGCATCGGCGACTCGTATTCGGTGGCGGACGAGGGCGGCGGGCCGCGGGCGCTGCCGCCGGTGCGCGGGCATGCCGGACTGGCGCAGCACATTGGCGCGTCGCTGGCCGCCGACGAATTCGACATGTCGTTTTTCCAGGACAAGGCGCTCGACCACGGATGCTTTTCGCCGCTCTCCATGCTGTGGCCGCATGAGCCGGACTGGCCGGGCGCGATCGTGCCGCTACAAGTGGGCGTGCTGCTGTTTCCAATTCCTACGGCGCGGCGCTGCTACCGGCTGGGCCAGTCGCTCAGGCGGGCGATCGAGAGCTACCCGGAGGATCTGAAGGTGGCAATCGTCGCCACCGGCGGCTTGTCGCACCAGGTGCACGGCGAGCGGGCCGGCTTCAACAACACCGAATGGGACCTGCGCTTCCTGGACCTGATCGAGAAAGATCCGGTGCACCTGACCGAGCTGACGCATGCGGATTACGCAAAGCTCGGGGGCCTCGAAGGCGCCGAAGTGATCATGTGGCTGATCATGCGCGGCGCGCTATCGGCCAACATCAGGAAGGTCCACCAGAGTTACTACCTGCCGACGATGACCGGCCTGGCGACCGCGATCTACGAGAACGAAGCCGCGGAGCCCACGCCGGAGGCGGTGCGCGCCTACCGGAATCACGTCGGGCATCAACTGGCCGGGGTCGAGGGGCTGGAGGGCACTTATCCGTTTACGCTGGAGCGGAGCGTGCGCGCCTACCGGCTGAACAAGTTTCTGCATGAGATGGTTGTGCCGGAGCACCGGCATCGCTTTTTGGAAGCTCCGGAGGCGCTGTTCGAGCAATGGGGGCTGACGATGGAAGAACGCGAACTGGTGCGGCGGCGGGACTGGCGCGGCCTGATCCACTACGGCGTGATCTTTTTCATGTTGGAGAAGCTGGGCGCGGTGGTGGGCGTGTCGAACCTGCACATCTACGCCGCGATGCGCGGGCAGACACTGGAAGAGTTCCAGAAGACGCGCAACGCTCCCGGGGCGCTGTATTCGGTGGCCGGCAAGGAGGCGGGCGAGATCGCCTGGGATGAGTCCAAGGAGGCGGAGACGGTCCCCAAGTGATGGGGGATTGATTGCGAGGTGGGTGGTCGCCTAAGGTTGGTTGGGGAGAGACCGCCTTGGACGTCCACCTGATTGACGGCACCTACGAGCTGTTCCGGCACTACTACGCGCTGCCATCGGCGAAGGACGCGGATGGGCGGGAGATCGCGGCCGTGCGGGGCGTGGTGGGGTCGGTGCTGGGGATGATCCGCGATGGCGCGACTCACGTGGCCGTGGCGACCGATCACGTGATCGAGTCCTTCCGCAACGGGCTCTGGCCGGGCTACAAGACGGGCGCGGGGATCGAGCCGGAGTTGTGGGAGCAGTTCCCGCTGCTTGAAGACGCGCTGGAGGCTGCGGGCGTGGTGGTCTGGCCGATGGTGGAGTTCGAGGCCGACGACGCGCTGGCGGCGGGTGCGGCTGCATCGGCTCGGGATGCGCGGGTGGAGCGGGTCCTGATCTGCACGCCCGACAAGGACCTGGCCCAGTGTGTGCGTGGGACGCGCGTGGTGCAGCTCGACCGGCGGAAGCGGGCGATCCGTGATGAGGCCGGAGTGGTGGAGAAGTTCGGCGTGCCGCCCGCGTCGATCCCGGATTACCTGGCGCTGGTGGGCGACGCAGCGGACGGATATCCCGGATTGCCGGGCTGGGGGGCGAAGTCGACCGCGGCGGTGCTCGCACGGTTCGGGCACCTGGAGTCGATTCCCGCGGACCCGGCGGAGTGGCAGGTCAAGGCAGCGAACGCGAGGGCGCTGGCCGCGACGCTGGCGCGGCAGCGGAGTGACGCGCTGCTGTTCCGGACGCTGGCCACGCTGCGGACCGATATCGCGCTGTTCGACGATGTGGACGAGCTGCGCTGGACCGGTCCGCGGGCCGGGTTCGAAGCGCTGGCGAAGCGGCTCGGCTTGGCCGCCGCCGCAGCGCCCGCTGCGCGGTGAAGAAGCCTAGCCCACTGCTAGTCCGGAGTTTTCACAAGCTCTCTGCCGAACTGCGGGAAACTTGGGCCCAGGGCCTCGGCGAGGGATTTCGCCCCTGCTGCCGCCTGACACCCTGTTGGATGACAAGCGCCGGGACGAGTCCCGGCGCGGCAAGCCACGGGCTTGCGCCACGTCGCTGCGCCCGCTGCGCGGTGAAGAAACGCAGTCCTATATCATGAACGTGTGGTTTCCTTGAGGAGCAGCGTGTGGGCTCTGGCAGCGGTGGTCGTGCTGTGCGTGTCCGTGCTGCGTCCGCAGGAGGCGCGCGAGGAACACGCTGATCCGGCCAGCGCCACCATCACGCGCTACTGCACCGGCTGTCACAACGCGCGCGCCCGGACCGCGGGCCTGGTGCTGGACCCGGCTACGGTGGCGTCTGACGCGGTGATTGGGGAGAAGGTGGTCCAACGGCTGCGGATGCGGACCATGCCGCCCGCGGGCATGCCGCGCCCGGATGAGGAGACCTATGACCGCACGGCGTCGTGGATCGAGAAGCAACTCGACCAAGCTGCCGCCAAGGACCCGAACCCGGGCCAGCCGCTGCTGCACCGGCTGAACCGGACCGAGTACGCCAACGCGATCCAGGATCTGCTGGGTTTGGACGTGGACGTGGCGTCGCTGCTGCCGCCCGACGACTCCGCCTTCGGCTTCGACAACAACGCCAGCGTGCTGGGACTCTCGACGGTCCTGCTGGAGCGCTATCTGACGGCGGCCGACCGCGTGAGCGCGCTGGCCGTGGGCGATCCGGAGACCGAGCCCGGCTCCGATACGTATCGCGCGCGGCAGGACCTTTCGCAGGACCAGCACATCGAAGGGCTGCCCTTCGGCACCGTGGGCGGGCTGCTGGCCGAGCACACGTTTCCGCTGGATGCCGAGTACGAGTTCCGGCTGAGCTTCTTCCGCAACAATCTCGAAATCATGCGCGGCATCGAGCGGCCCCACCAAGTGGAGCTGTCGATCGACGACCAGCGCATTTTCCTGCGCACCATCGGCGGCCCTGAAGATTTGGCGAAGATGCGCAATCCGACCGATGGGTCGGATGAGATCGACGCGCGCTTCCGCATTCGGGTGCCGGTGAAGGCGGGCCGGCACAGAGTGGTGGCCACCTTTATACAGAAGCGCGGCGTGGGCACGCAGCGGTTGCAGGGATTCGTGCGCAGTTCGGTGGATACATTCGAGGCGACGGGGCGGCCGCATCTCGAGGCCATCACGATCCTCGGTCCTTTCCAGGCAGTCGAGGGCGACCGCGCCGGAGCGCTCGATCTGACCTGCTCCGGCGATTCGACGAAGTGTGCCCGGCGCATTCTGGAGCCGCTGGCCCGGCGGGCCTACCGGCGTCCGGTGAGCGAAGAGGACGTGCGTCCGCTCATGGACTTCTTCCGGGAAGGAGAGGCGAAGGGCGGCTTTGCGAGCGGCATTCAGATGGCGCTGCGGCGCATGCTGGCGAGTCCGGCGTTTCTGTTTCGCACCGAGACCAGCCCGGCCAGTCTGGCTCCGGGAGCGCTGCACCGGATCGACCCGGTGGAGCTGGCCTCGCGGCTGTCGTTCTTTTTGTGGTCCAGCATTCCGGACGAGCAGTTGCTGAAGGAGGCGGAGTCGCGGCGGCTGGAGCAGCCCGCGGTGCTGGAGGCCGAGGTCCGGCGGATGCTCGCCGATCCGGAGGCCGAGCGCTTCGTGTCAAATTTCGCGGGACAGTGGCTGCAACTCCGGAACCTGCGCAACGCACGTCCGAATTCGGCCGATTTCCCCGATTTCGACGATAATCTGCGCCAGGGCTTCCGACAGGAAACCGAGATGCTGTTCGCCAGCGTGCTCGACGAGAATCGCAGCGTGCTGGATCTGCTGCACGCCGACTACACCTTCCTGAATGAGCGGCTGGCGCGGCACTACGGGATTCCTGGCGTCTACGGGAGCAACTTCCGGCGCGTGGCGGTGACGCAGGACGAACGCCGCGGTCTGCTGGGCCAGGGCAGCATCCTGACCGTGACGTCGCATGCAGACCGGACGTCGCCGGTGGTGCGCGGTAAGTGGATCTTGGAGAATCTGCTGGGCGCTCCCCCGCCTCCACCGCCGCCGGAGGTGCCCGCGCTCACAGAGAACGAGGAGGGCGCGCCGCCAAAGTCGCTGCGCGCGCGAATGGAGCTCCATCGCGCCAATCCCGTGTGCGCGAGCTGCCACAAGCTGATGGACCCGATCGGGTTCTCGCTGGACAATTTCGACGCCGTGGGCGCGTGGCGCACCGAGGAGTCCGGGTCGCCGATCGACGCGACGGGACGGCTGGCGGACGGCACGGAGGTCGACGGCGTGGTCAGCCTGCGCAACGCGATTCTGGCCCGGCCGGAGGTGTTCGTGAGCACGGTGACCGAAAAACTGCTGATCTACGCGCTGGGCCGCGGGCTGGAGCCTTACGACATGCCGGCGGTGCGGAAAATCGTGCGGGAGACGGCGCCGAGCGGCTACCCGCTCTCGGGGATGATAATGGGAGTGGTCCGCAGCGTGCCGTTTGAGATGCGGAAGAAACCAGAGTAGCCATGTTTGTTACCAGGAAATCACTCGCCCGCCGGACGTTCCTGAGAGGACTTTCGGCCACCGTGGCGCTGCCGTTCCTGGATGCGATGCATCCGGCGCTGACGGCGGCCACGCCCGCACCCAAGCGGCTGGGGTTTGTTTACTTCCCGAACGGCGCGATCATGAACAACTGGATTCCGGCCACCGAAGGCGACGGCTTCGAGTTGACGCCGACGCTCGCGCCGTTGGCTCCTTATAAGGACCAACTGGTGGTGATCGGAAACCTGGCGCGCGCGGGCACGACGATCGGCGATCACGCCGTGGCCGCGGCGGGCTGGCTCACGGGCGTCTATGCCAAGAAGACCGAGGCCGAGGACGTGCTGGCCGGGCCCACCATCGACCAACTGATCGCGCACCAGATCGGGCAGGAAACCGTCTTCCCTTCGCTGGAACTGGCTACCGAAGATTTCACGGGCTACATCGGCGGCTGCACGCCGGGCTTCAGTTGCACCTACATGAACACGCTGTGCTGGACCTCGCCCACCACGCCCGTGCCCATGGAGATCAATCCGCGGGTGGTGTTCGAGCGGATGTTTGGGCGCGCCGGGTCGAGCGAGCAGCGGCAGGCGCACCAGGCCGAGGACCGCAGCATTCTGGACAGCGTGACCGAAGAGGCGGGCCGCCTCCGGTCCGGATTGGGAGCGCGCGACCGTGCGCGGCTGGGCGAGTACCTGGACCAGATCCGCGAAATCGAGCAGCGCATTGCACGGCGCGAGGCGCAGACCGGCTCGGTAGCGGTCGCCATGGATACGCCGCAGGGGATTCCGGAATCCTTCGAAGAACACGCGGCGCTGATGTTTGAGCTGCAGACGGTCGCCTATCAGACCGATCTCGCCCGCGTGGTGACTTTCATGCTGTCGCGCGAAGCCAGTCAGCGCACCTATCCGCAGATCAATGTGGACCAGCCGCATCACACGATTTCGCACCACGGCAACGATCCTGAAAAAAAGGCGATGAACGCGCGGATCAATCTGTATCATGCCCAGCAGTTCGCGAATTTCGTGGAGAAGCTCGACACCACGCCCGACGGCGACGGCAGCCTGCTGGACCACTCGCTGATCTTCTACGGCGCGGGCATGGGCGACGGAAATGCGCACGCCACCGATCCGCTGCCGCTGGTCGCCGTGGGCGGCCTGGTGGGTCGCGGGCATCGGCACCTGTTGCAGAAGCCGAAGACGCCGGTGGCGAACTTGTGGCTGGGCGTCGCCGACAAGTTCGGCGTCGACGTCGAGCGCCTGGGCAACAGCGATGGCGTCATTTCGCTGTAGCGCGCTGCTCGTCCTGCTGGCGCTGGCGGGCGGGCTCTTCGCGAACGATCCTGACGGCACCACTCCACTGCACTACGCGGTCCGCAATCAGGATATGGCGCAGGTGCGCCGGTTGCTGGCGGAGCACGCGCCGGCGGACGCTGCGAATCGTTACGGGGTGACCCCGCTGGTGCTGGCCGTGGAGGCCGGAAATCTGGACATCGTCAAAGAGCTGATCGCGGCCGGGGCGGACGTGAATCACGCTCTGCCCGAGGGCGAGACGGTGCTCATGACCGCGGCGCGCACGGGGAACGTGGCGGTGCTCGACGCGCTGCTGCAGCGCGATGCACGTGTGGAGGCTCGCGACGGGTTCTACGGCGAGACAGCTCTGATTTGGGCCGCGGCGGCGGATCATGCGGATGCCATCCGTACGTTGCTCGACGCAGGAGCGGACGTGAACGGGCGGTCGGCTTCGGCGACGTTTGCGCGGCGCAATGCCGGACTCACGCGCCTTTCGCTGGGTGAGTGGACGCCGCTGATGTACGCGGCTCGCGAAGGGGCGATGGATGCCGCTCGCGTGCTGATCGATCGCGGAGCCGACGTGAACGCCGCTGACCCGGATGGCGCGACGGCCCTGGTGCTGGCGATCATCAACTACCATTACGACTTCGCCGCACTGCTGCTGGACCACCATGCCGACCCGAATCTGGCGGACATCACGGGCATGGCGGCGCTCTACGCGGCAGTCGACATGAGCTCGCTGCCATGGATGTTTGGGAGGCCGGAGATTCCCGCGGCCTCCTCGGTTTCGTCCCTCCAGTTGATCGGGAAACTGCTGGAGCACGGGGCCGACCCCAACGCCGCACTGACCGCGGTCCAGATTCAGCGCGCGCACACCGATGGCGATCGGGCGCTGGGCGTGGGGGCGACGCCGTTTCTGCGCGCCGCCAAGGCAGCCGACGTTCCCGTGATGAAACTGCTGCTGGCGCACGGCGCGAATCCGAACGCGGTCATGAAGAACGGCGATAGCGCGCTGATGCTGGCCGCGGGGCTCGGGTATCGAGACGGCAACATGGCTGTGCCCACCAAGGATCGCGGCACGCCGGAGGAGGCGGTCGCTGCCGTGCAACTCTGCTTGGACCAGGGCGCGGACGTCAACCTTCCGGGAGCGGGCGGCAATACGGCGCTCCATGATGCCGTGACCGGCCGCGGGGACCTGGACATCATCCGCTACCTGGTCGAGCACGGAGCGTCGCTTGAGGCCAAGAATGAGCGCGGCCAGACGCCTCTCGACGCCGCGCGCTCCAGCCGCCGCGACCGCAGCGACGCGGCTGCCCTGCTCGAGCAGTTGGCCGCCCGCTGAGCGGTCCCTTCGCCGGATAGCAGCGATATAATGGCCGAGGCTCGGCCCCTCACATCACGAGGTTCGATAAATCATATGAAGAAGCTTGCTTGTTCCGCTTTCGTCGCGGGCGTAGCGACGATCACTGTAGCCGCGTTGGCGCAGTCACCGGCCGGCCGCACCAAGTCGCTCTCGCACGCGATCCACGCCGTGGAGGATCTCGACACCACGCTGGCGTTCTATCGCGACGTGTTCGGGCTCAACGGCAATCCATCGGACTTCGCCAATCCCGCTGTCCCGCTGTTGACCAACGCGCCGGGCGTGACGCTGCGCCTGTCGATGATGTCGCTCCCCGGGCGGATGCGGTTTGAGCTGACCCACTTCAAGGGTCTGGAGCGTAAGCCGGGCGAAGCCGACTACACGGACCCCGGCGCGGCCAGCCTCGTCTTCTATATGCGCGACATCGATACGGCGCTGGCGGCGGCCAAGAAGGCGAACGCACCCATCGTGACCACGGACGGGGCGCCGGTGGAGATCACGACCGCCAAGGGCAAGGCGCGGTCGGTGATTCTGCGGGACCCTGACGGGTTCTTCCTGCAACTGGTGGAGGAGGCTCCTCCGGCCGATGCTCCCGCGGGCATGGTGCACCGCGTGTCGCTGGCCTACACGATGGAAAGTGCCGAGGCGACGGCGAAGTTCTATAACGGCATGCTGGCGCTGGACCTGAAGGGTCCCACGGCGTTCGCGAAAGACGCGGCGATGGCGAAGCTGGTGGGCGCTCCGGCCGGCGTCGAATTCCGCACGCTCTCGGGCCAGCTTCCGGGGCCTCCGGCCGAGGTCGTGTTCACCGAATTCCGCGGTGTGCCGCGCAGCAAGTTCCATCTGCGCGTCCGCGATCCGGGCGCGCCCGCGATGGCCATCGAAGTGACCGACATCGAAGGGATGCTGGCGCAGATGAAAGGAGCCGGGGTGAATCTCATCTCCACCAACGGCCAGTTGGTCGACTTCGGCAACGGGGTCCACAATATCTTTGTGGAGGACCCCAACGGGATGAACCTGGAGTTGTTCGAGCGGTCGGGTGGGCCGCCGGCGAAGGGCAAGACCAAATAGAGTAGAGAGGACCGGTCACAACTATGAAATCCCGATTTCTTTCGACGCTGCTTCTGATAGCGATTCCGGCGGCGGCGCAGCTTCCTGCTCCGAACAAGGCCGGCGTTTCGGCGGGACACGACGTCCTGCGCGCCAAGGACGTGGAGGCTGCCAACCAGTTCTGGCAGGCGCTGGGTGGCGAGCCGGTGCAGTTCGCCGGCCGCCTGAACCTCATTAAGTTCCCGGGCGTGCTGCTGCTCACCGTCGGCGGTGGCGGAGGGCGCGGGAAGGAGGCGCCGGCGATGCCTTCGGCGGAACTGGGCGGGTCGGAAGGATCGTCGCTCGACTTCATCGGGTTTTCCGTGAAGGACCTGAAGGCGGACTTGGCGAAGTGGAAGCTGGCGGGCATCCAGCCGGTGGGCGGTTCGGGCATGCAGGTTTACTTGATGTCGCCGGACAAGATCAAGGTGCGGATTACCGAGGACAAGTCGCTCAACGTGCCCATCGCTGCGGACACCATCAAGATGGTGGTTCCGAACGTGGCCGAAGCGCAGGCGTGGTATGCGAAATACCTGGGCGCGGAGATGGTGAAACGCGGCAACGAGATGGTGGCCAATATCCCCGGGTCCAGCATTGTGTTCGAGAAGGCCACGATCCCTGTGGTTCCCACCAAGGGACGGGCGTTTGACCGGATCGGGCTGGAGGTGGTGGGCCTGGAAGCCTTCGCCAAGAAGCTGGAGGACGCCGGGATCAAGTTCGACAGTCCCTACCGGGCCGCTCCGCAAATGAATGCCGGGTTCGCCGTGTTCCAGGACCCCTTCGGCACGCTGATCGAGCTGAGCGAGGGGCTCTCGGCGGTCAAGTAGGCTACTGCTGCGCCGCCGGTTTCGCGCCGAGCTCCTTCAGCAATGCGGCCGTGTCTTCGTGGTGAGTGCGGCCGGGCTGCGACACGATTTCGAGAGCGGTCTTGCCGGAGCTATCGGCTGCGTTCACATCAGCGCCCATCTCCACCAGCGCCCGCACGACGTCGTTCGCTCCCTGCTTGGCCGCGGCCTGCAGCGGCGTTTCGCCACGCGCCCCGGCTGTGTTCACGTCCGCTCCGTGATCGGCCAGGAACTGTAGCGAGGCCAGGATAGGATCGGCGCCCCCGGGTCCAGGACGTGTGCCGGCCGCCAGCAGCATGGCGGTCGACCCGTTGCCCATGGTGAGCGAGGGGTCGGCGCCCGCGTCGACCAGCACTTGCATGGCTTCCAGATCACCGCTCTTCGCCGCGCGCATCAGCGGTGTTCCGCCATCGGCGAGCGAACGATCGGGAAAACCGTGATGGCGTGCGAGCAGGGGCCCGGTCATCCGGGCATTGGGATCGCCTCCATGGGTCAGCGCACTGCGCAGGACGTCCAGCGCGTCTGACTTGTCCAGGATGCGGCGCGGCGGGCGGCCGACGTCGCTACGGAAGTTGTGCATGTCAGCGGCGGCGTGCATGGCCGTCATGCCGCTGTTGTCGCCGGTGTTGGGGTTCGCGCCGAGCTCCATCAGCAGCACGGCCAGATCGTAATGCTGATTGATGATGGCGAGCTGGAGCGCGGTCGCGCCGTCGGGGTCCTGCGCGTCCAGGTCCGCTCCACCTTCGGCCACGGCTCGGGCGGCTTCCTGAGCATCCTGGCGGGCGGCATACATCACAGCGGTCCAGCCGCCGCGCGGCAGGACGGTCGACACCATGCCGACCTGCACCCAGTCCATTGGCGCCAGATGCAGCGGCTTGGCGTGCAGATCCGGGTTGGCGCCACCGTCAATCAGTTCGCGAATGGCTTCGGGATGATTCTCGGCCGCGGCCCACATCAGCGCAGATTCGCCCTGGGCGGTCTCCTGCGCGTTGGGATCGGCGCCCGCCTCGAGCAGCACCCGAATCGTTTCGGGCTCGCCGGTGCGTCCCGCGGCCATCAAGGCAGTCTCCCCGTGCGGCAGGGCGTTATGGGGATCGGCTCCGGCGGCCAGCAGCAGTCGCGTCACGGGCGCGCTGCCGTTGGTCGCGGCCAGCCAGAGCGGCGTGATCCCGTAACGGTTGGCGGCGTTGGGGTCGGCCCCGGCCTTCAGCAGCGCCGCGACGATCTCTTCCTGGTTGGCTTGGACGGCCCAGTGCAGCGCCGTCATGCCGTCCGGTTGGGCAGCCCGGACGTTGCCATTCGCGGAGAGCAGCGACCGCACCTGCGCCCACTGGCCGCGTTGGGCGGCGCCCGCCAGGTCGCCCGGCGCCGCCGCGGCGGCTACGGCACACAGGGCGGCCACAATCGCCACCAGGATCGGCCGCGCGATCACGTGAGCGGCACCGTCCCGGTGCTGATGCCGAAGGTGTCCATTTCGACGCCGTAATACTGGGCCACCGACAGCAGGAAGTTGGCGATGGGCGTCTCCTTCGCCGTCTGGATGTGGCGGCTGCCGCGCGAGCCGAACCCGCCGACCAACAGCGTGGGAATATCGATGCGCGAGTGCACCTGGCTCTCGCTCATGCCACTGCCATACATGATCATGGAATGGTCCAGCAGGGAGCCGTCGCCTTCGGGCGTTTCCCGCAGCCGCCGCAGGAACTTTTCGAACATCGACACGTGATACGTGTTCAGCTTCACCAGTTGCTGCTTCTTCTCCTCATTGCCGCTGTGGTGCGAAAGCGCATGGTGCGGCTCGGTGATGCCGATCTCCGGATAGGTCCGCTGGGTGACGTCGCGGCTCAGCATGAAGGTGAACACGCGGGTCAGGTCCGTCATGTAGGCGAGCGCGATCAACTCAAACTGGAGGGCGATGTGTTCGGGGAACGAATCGGGAATGCCGACGGGCGCGTCAGGGATTTCGACGTTCGACGATGCCTGGCGCTCGGCGCGCTGGATGCGCGCTTCGGTTTCGCGGACGTTGTCCAGATAATCGCTGAGCCGGCTGCGGTCGTGCGCGCCCAGGTCGAGTTCGAGGTCCTGGAGATCGTCCTGAATCGAATCGAGGATGCTGCGTCCGGTCTTCATGCGGGACAAGCGCTGCTCGGCGGTGCCGGGACGCCCAAACATGCGCTCAAACAGCACGCGCGGGTTGATCTCCATCGGCAAGGGCTGGGTGGGCGTTTTCCAGCTCAGCGTGTTGATGTAAGCGCAGGCGTAGGCGGGATCGCAGCCGCCGATGTAGCCGGTGAAATCCTCGGTGGCGACTTCGAGCGACGGAAACACCGTCTCCTGCCCGATCTTCTGCGCGACCACTTGGTCAATGGTGACCCCGGCGTAGACGTCCTCAGCCGTGGTCCGCTTGGGGATCGATCCGCTCAGCCAGGCCGCGACCGTCACCGCGTGGCCGTCCACCGGATCGCAGAGCTGCGACACGACGGTCAGATCGTCGCGATAGTCGGCCAGCGGCGTCAGGATCGGCGGCATCTCGAAATCCGCGCCGACCTTTTCCGGAGTCCAGTAGCCGGGGCGTTCGCCGTGCGGGACGAACACAGCGCCGAAGCGCTTGGGAGGAACCGCGGCGGTCTGCGCCAGTGCCGTGGAGGACGGGATCATCGAATCCAGCAGCGGCAGTGCGATGCCCGCGCCGATACCGCCGAGCATCCGCCTGCGGGAGATCGCCTTCTTGGTCAGGAACGTCATACGGCACACTCCATAAGCTAGTTTCGCGCGACCTGGGCCGCGTCGCTACCCGGCTTGGCGCGCAGCCGGAACGGCGAGCTGTTCACGATGCCCAGGATCAGGCGGGAGAAGCGATAGTCATCCTTGCCCGCATCGCGGACGATTCTGCGGATCTCGGGCATGTCGTGCGCACTGAGCCCGCGGCCCAGGGCGTAGATCATGAGTTTCTCCGTCAGCGTGCTGACGAAGATCCCCGGTTTCTTGAGCAGCGCTTCGCGCAGCTCCACGGGACCGCTGATCGCCGTGCCGTCCAGCAGCGTGCCGCTGGCGTCGATCTGCGCGCTGTCGCCGCCATCTTCGCGATCCCGCCAAGCGCCCACGGCGTCGAAGTTTTCGAGCGACAGCCCGATGGGGTCCATGATCTTGTGGCAGCCGGCGCACACCGGGTTGGCGCGATGCTCGGCCATGCGCTCGCGCATCGTCAGGACGTGGCCTTCGCGCTGATTGCTCTCGTTGAGCGGCGGGACGTTGGCCGGCGGCGGCGGAGGCGGCGTCCCCAGCAGATTTTCGAGCACCCACTTTCCGCGGACCACGGGGGAGGTGCGGTCGGTGTGGGAGGAGACCATCAGCGTGCTACCCTTGCCCAGCAGCCCCCATCGCGTCTCGTCCTGCAACGTGACCCGGCGGAAGTGGCTGCCATAGACGTAAGGGACGCCGTAGTGGCGGGCCAGGCGCTCATTGAGGAAGGTGTAGTCGGCCGTCATCAGGTCCAGCACATTGCGGTCTTCCTGGACGATGCTTTCGAAGAAGAGCTCGGTCTCTCTGTGAAACGCCTGGCGCAGGTTATCGTCGAAATCCGGGAAGCGGACCGAGTTCGGCACCATGCCGTCCAGGTTCCGCAGGTAAAGCCACTGGCCGGCGAAGTTGTCGACCAGTGCGTGCGCCTTGGGGTCGGCCAGCAGGCGGCGGACCTGCGCGTCGAGCACGGCGGGTTTCGAGAGCTGACCCTGCGTAGCCAGATCGAGCAGCGTGTCGTCAGGGATGCTCGACCATAGGAAGAACGACAGCCGGGAGGCGAGTTCCACATCGCTGATCGCGTGCACGCTGCCGGGAGCCAGCCCAGGGGCGTCATGCTCCACGCGGAACGCGAACTTCGGGCTGGCGAGGAGGCGCTCCAGCGCGGTCTGGATGCCGCCTTCAAACCCGCGGTGGGAGCGGCCTTCGGCGAAGAACTCCATCAGGCGATCCAGGTCCTGGGGCGTGTCCGACCCGCGGTAGGCGCGGCGGGCGAGCTGCGAAAGAATCGTGCGGGCGCAGCTCAGCTCCTCGGCATCCGGCTGGGCGCTGGGCGCGTCCGCCGGCGGCCGGCAAACGAAAATCTTGCGGCGGCTGGGCGTGTCGCCCGAACCACTGGGATGGTAAGGGCCGGTGATCGTCACGGTCAGGATGTGCGGGTGACCGGTGGCATCCAGGTTGTCCTGCGTGCTGCGCTGGAACGGCTCCAGGCGAACCGAACTCTGGAGCACGCCATCGTAAACGAAGCCGAAGCTGATGTCGTGCGGTCCGGCGGCCAGCGGCAGGCGCATGGAACTGCGCTTTTCCACGGCTTGCTCCCCTTCCGCGATGTTTTGCATCAGGGCGTGGAAATCGTCCGGCCCGCCGATCGTGGCCAGATGCACGCGCTCGCCGTCGACGGCGATCTCCACCTGGTGCTCCATCTCGAGGCCCTTCATCGCGCCCAGGTTGGAGATGACGTATTTCACGTCCAGGCGGTATTCGCCGTCCAGCGGAAGCGTGGTGTGCACCATCGTGCCGCCTTCGGTGCCCACGGGCATGCCATCGATGGGTGCGTTCTGCGACTCGTCCTGGCGAATGTTGATGACCTGCGCCGCGGGTCCTGTGCCCGGGTCGCCGACCGCCAGCGCGGCGATTTTGCCCGCCGCGGACAAATACTGCTCTACCAGCAACGGGGACGCGCCCAGCGTATCGGCGATGTTGTCGAAACCGAAGGCGGAGTCATCGGGAGGCAGCAAGGTGGCGGAGTCGACGTCCAGATCCAGGAGATCGCGGATCGCATTGGCGTACTCGGCGCGATTCATGCGGTGCACGCCGACGGCGCCCGGATAGGGATGGGAGGCGGCCGCGCGATCGAGCTCGGATTCGAGCCAGGCGACCAGGCCCGCCCTCTCCTGTTCCGTGGGCGCGGGCGCGCCCTGCGGCGGCATCATTCCCACGCGGACCTTGCGGATCACCTTCTCCCAGGTTTCGAGCGCGGCCTCGCCACCGTCGTCGGGATGGCGGACGTCCAGCGCCTCCAGCGTCAGTCCGGCCGTCTTGGCGCGGTTGCTATGGCAGCCATAACAGTATTGTTTGACGAGCGCGGCCTGGCGGTCGGGGGTGTCCACTGCCGGCGGTTGGCTGAAGAGGAACCGGGCGCCGAGCGCGGCCAAGGCACACGCGATGATGAGCAAACGAAGCTTCATGCCGACAAAGGCGAAAATAACGCAAATCTATGATATTGCGAGGCGTAATGGGCGTCAAGGCGACCCGCCCCAGCCCAGTGCGCTACCGTAGCAGATGCAACTAAACTCATCGGGGAGCATCCCAATCTTCATGGAATTTCGTCAGCTCGGGAAAAGCGGTCTGCAAGTGCCGGCTCTTTGCTTCGGCACGGGAACCTTCGGCGGAGGAGGCGAGTTTTTCAAGGCGTGGGGTGAGACCGGCGTCCAGGAAGCGACGCGGCTGGTGGCGATCTGCCTGGAGGCGGGCGTCAACTTCTTCGACACAGCCGACGTCTACTCGGCGGGTCTCTCTGAGGAGATCCTGGGCGAGGCCATCCGCCAGGCACCGCGCGACTCCGTGCTGCTCTCCACCAAAGCCACGTTCCCGTTCGGCAAGGGCCCGAACCGGCTGGGCTCTTCGCGGCACCACCTGCTGCGGCAGATCGAAGGCAGTCTGAAGCGCCTGAAGACCGACTACGTCGACGTGTATCACATGCATGGGTTCGACGCGCTGACGCCTGTCGAAGAAACGCTGGCCACGCTGGACGAAGCCGTGCGGCAGGGCAAGGTGCGCTACATCGCGGCGTCGAACTTCTCCGGCTGGCACATGCAAAAGTCGCTGGCCGTGAGTGAACGCTACGGATGGACGCGCTACGTCGCTCATCAGGTTTACTACTCGCTGGTGGGCCGCGACTACGAGTGGGAACTGATGCCGCAGGCTGCGTCGGAAGGCGTCGGGGCGCTGATCTGGAGCCCGCTTGGATGGGGACGGCTGACAGGCAAGATCCGGCGGGGGCAGCCGCCTCCCGACGTGAGCCGGCTTCCAAAAACGGCGAACCTGGGACCGGCCGTGCCGGAGGACCTCCTCTATAAGGTTGTGGATGCGCTCGACGCCCTGGCTGCGGAAACCGGAAAATCCGTGCCGCAACTCGCGCTCAACTGGCTGCTGCGCAAGCCGACCGTTGCGAGCGTCATCATCGGGGCGCGCAATGAGCAGCAACTCCGCGACAATCTGGCGGCGGCGGAGTTCGTCCTGACCGCCGACCAAGTCGCTCGCCTGGACGAAGCCAGCGTGACCCCCGTGCCGTATCCTTACTGGCACCAGCGGCTCGGCCAGAAGCGCAACCCGCTGCCGCCCGCGTATCGTGCCTGAGCCCCCGCATTTTCCCTGTTGCTTTCCCAATAGAAGTGTGGCATGCTTCCTGTTGGAAACCCAATAGGAGGCTGCGATGGCCGCATCCGATGTGCCGCAGGGAACACTGGCGCTGATGGTCCTCAAGACGCTCGACGTGCTGGGAACGCTGCACGGCTACGGGATCGCCCGGCGGATCGAGCAGATCAGCGGGGACCGGCTCACCGTGAATCAGGGCACGCTCTACCCCGTGCTGCTGCGCCTGGAACAGGAAGGCGCCATCGCGTCGGAATGGGGCGCCTCGGAGAAGAATCGCCGGGCGCGCTACTATCGCCTGACTCGCACCGGGCGGAAGCTGCTCCAAGCCGAGACCCTTCAGTGGGAGCAGACGGCGGACATCATCGGGAGGTTCTTCACTGCCAAGGCGGAGGATTTCTCATGAGGCCGCTGCGCCGCTTCCTGGTCCGCCTGCGCAACACGATCACGCCGCGCCGCCATGAGGCCCGCATGCAGGAGGAGATCGAGGAACACATCGCCCTGCAAACGGAGGAGAACGAGCGCGCCGGCTTGCCTCCGGCCGAGGCGCGGCGGCAGGCCGTGGTCAAGTTCGGGGCGGTGGAGGCGATCAAGGAAGCCCACCGCGCCGAGCAGGCGTTGGTTTTCTTTCAAACCTTCTTCCGGGACCTGCGCTATGGGGTCCGCAGCCTGGCTCGCTCGCCCGGCTTCACCGCCGTGGCGCTGCTCACGCTGGCGCTGGGGATCGGCGCCAACACCGTGATCTTCTCGGCCATCAACGGCATTCTGATCGAGCATCTGCCCTACGCCAACGCCTCCCGGCTGCTGACCATCCGGCGTGAGCAGGTCGCCTGGGGCCTGACCCTGGCGGAGGTCCGCGCCATCCGGGAACAGTGCCCCGCCTTCGACCGCCTCGCGGTCTCCGACGGCCGGAATCTGACCATGACCATCGGGGACGGGAGTCCCATCCGCCGCTGGAGCAGTTATGTCGGAGGCGAATTCTTTCCCCTGCTCGGCCTGGAGCCCCTGCTCGGCCGATACATCGTGCCGGCGGACACCGAGCCCGGAGGCTCGCCCGTCGCCGTCCTGAGTTACGCGTTTTGGAGGGACAATTTCGGCAAGGATCCGGGAGTCGTCGGGCGCGAGATTGTGGTGGACAAGACGCGCTACACCATCGCCGGCGTGATGCCGGACCGGTTCGAGATGGGCGTGGACTGGATGAGCGGCAGTGACGAAGGCCTCTGGTTGCCCCTGGTGGATCCCCGGCCGGAGCAGAGATACGGCGACGTTATCGGACGGGTGAAGGAAGGAGTCGACCTGTCCGTGGCGCAGGCGCAGATCGAGGCGATTTCTCCACAGCTTCAGACGCTACGCCGATTTCCCCCCACTACCGATCACCTGGCGGTGCATGCGGAAACGCCCCAACTCTTTATCGAACCGGACATCCGCACCGGCCTCCTGATCCTGCAAGGCGCCGTCGCCCTGGTGCTGCTGCTGGCGAGCGTGAACATCAGCGCGCTGCTCGTCGCGCGGTCCTGGTCGCGGCAGCGGGACCTGGCCATCCGCAAGGCGCTGGGCGCGAGCCGCCTGCGCATCGTCCGGCAGTTGCTCGCCGAAAGCCTGGTGCTGGCCCTGGCCGGTGGCGCGCTCGGCGTGCTGCTGGCGGCGTGGGGTATTCGCGTCGTGCGCGCGATCGCGCCTCCGGGCACCCCGCGCGTCGACCGCATGCAACTGGACGCGGACGTACTGTGGTTCACATTCGGCGTGTCGGTTCTGGCGGCGATCCTGTTCGGCCTGCTGCCCGCGATGCAAGCGTCGGCCAGCCGCGCCGGCGATGTGCTGTCGGGCGGCCTGAGCGCCATGTTCTCCAGCTCGGCTGGCCGGCGGCGGCACTTCCTGCGAAACGGCCTGCTGATCGTGGAGGTCGGACTCGCGGTGGTGCTGGTGGCGGGCGGCGCGCTTCTGGTGCGCAGCTTCTACAACCTCATGAACGTGGATACGGGCGTGCAAGCCGATCACGCGCTCACCATGCACGTCGAGATACCTTGTACGCCGCAATGCCGGCCGGAGATCGAAGGCGTGCTGGAAGCGATCAACTCCCTGCCGGGCGTCGAGCGCGCGGCCCTTTCCGGCTCCGGGCCCTTCGGTGGCTTCTCGTCGCCTTCCCCCATCGTGTTAGAGGATTCGGGGAGCGAGCGGCCCTACGGCGGTGAACAGAAGATCGTCACACCAGGATTCTTTGAGGCGGCAGGCATCCGGCTGCTTCGCGGCCGTGACTTTCGGGCTACGGATCAGGACGTTGCCATCGTCAGCGAAGAGTTTGCGGATCGTTATGTTGCCGGGAATCCCTTGGGTAGGCGTTTCGCGCGCAAGGATGAGAACGGTCCGCCCGTATGGCTGGAAATCATAGGCGTGGTGAACGGCACACGCAATCGGGCTCTCCGGGAATTCGTCTCGGATCCACCGTACTACACGCCTCACCCCTTAGGGAGCAGCCAGGGGCAGATCATCGTGCGGACGGCGGGCGACCCCATGGCGGTGGCTCCCGCCGTCGAGCGGGTCATCCGGGCGGCGGACAAGACGGCAATCATTACGGACGTGCAGACCCTCGAGCAGATGCTCTCCGAATCGGCCGCGCTGCCCCGATTCCAGACCACGCTATTCGGCGCGTTCGGCCTGCTCGCGCTGTTCCTGGCCGTCATCGGCATCTACGGCGTGACCTCCTACTCAGCACAGCAGCGCACGCACGAGATCGGCGTCCGCATGGCGTTGGGCGCGCCGGCGGCGGCCGTCACGCGGCGCATGGTCGCCGAAGGAGGAACCTTGGCGCTGGCCGGCATCGCCATCGGACTCGGCGTCGCCATGGTGCTGCTACGATCCCTGCAACAGATGCTGTATGGGATTCAGCCTATCGACCCGGGCACGTTCGCCGGCGTCGCCGCACTCCTGTTCGCCGCGGCCCTGGCGGCCTGCTACTTGCCGGCTCGATCGGCGACGCGCGCCGATCCCGTGGCTACGCTGCGGCACGAATAAGGACGCTACTGCCCAATCTCCTGATACAGCCGATTCACGAACCCGGTCATCGAATTCAGGTTCGGCCAATCCGTGTTCGCCACCCACTCCGGATAATTCGTCCTGAACACCTCGGTGAGCCGCATGGCCGCTTCGGCGGCCGGCACACCGGACCGCTTCAGTTCCGCGGCCCGCGTCCGCATGTCCCGAATGAACGCCGCCTCGGCCGTGATCAGCGACGCATCGCCCACCTTGCTGTGTGTCGGCACCACGATCTTCGGTTGCAACGGCACCAGCTTGTCGAGCACGGTCAGCCAACTGGAAAAGCTCCCGCCTGAGGAAGCGACGCTCGGCACCACCTTGTTCTGTACGATGTCGCCCGTGATCAGCGCCCGGTCCGGGTCCACCAGGATCAATTCGTCGCTCGCTGTGTGGCCCGCGCCCAGGAACATCAGCCGCGCCGTGACGCCTCCACCCAGGTCGACTTTGGCCTCGCCGTCGAAAGTGATGTCCGGCGGCCGCAGCGGTCCCAGGCCTGCGAGCGACGGCCCGAACTGCGGCGAATTCCGGAAGAAGGTCATCGTCTGCTCGCCCTCGCGGACCAACTCCTCTTGCTGCACCGTAGGCCGGATCAGGACGGTGTCCGGGGGAAACCCGCCGATGCCGGCCGCGTGCTCCGGATGATAGTGCGTCGTGGTGAGAAACAGCTTCGATCCCTTCGAGAGGCGCTTGGCGATCCGCGCCGCCGTGGCGCCGTTCTTCACGCCGAGCCCGGTATCCACCACCAGCGTCGCCTCGTCGCCGATCACGTAGACGATGTTCGGGAACCCGGGCGTCATGTAAACGTGCTCGGACACCTTGACGGATTCGTCCGGCAGCGTGGGCGAAGGAAACTGGCCGAAGGCCGTGCACGCGATCGAGAGTGCGAGAAACAGCTTCATGCCGATTACGGCACCCGGAATTCCGCGGCGTCCGGAGCCTTCACCGCCCGCTCCGCGGGTTTCATGATCTGCGGGATCCAGGCGTACGGCACGCGGTAGCCGCGATACACGGAGTTCGACCGCCGCGCACCCGTGAACTCAGGGAAGATGTACTCCCAAACAATATCGCCGTCCCGCGTCACTTCAAACAGCCGCCCGTCGGGACCCTCGGTCACCATCGTGTTGCCGTTGGGCAACCGCTGCGCGCCGCTGATATTGGTCGCGAAAAACGTCGGCGACGTGTAGGACCACACCAGTTTGAGCGACACCGGGTCGATCTCCAGCACCCGCGAAGTCGGCCGCGAGAAAATGTTCTGCCCCTTCGGAGCCACCGGATTCGGCCTCCCATAACCGCTGCCGCCGCCGTTGTCGAACACCATCACGTTGCCGGCGCCCGGCAGTCCCTTGGGAATGAAATGGGCGTTATGCTGGCCGATAATCTGGCGGATCGCACGCAGTTCGGGGGACACGCTGAAATCCGGTCCCAACTGCCACACGATGTGTCCATCCCGCCCGATCACCGCGATAAACGACGCCTGGCGGCTGCTGATGATGACGTTGTTTGGCGCAAAGCGCTGGTCACCTTCGTCGAACCAGTGATTCGGACCCACGTAGGTCGCCGAGTTCACGTGCAGCCAGTCGAACGCTCCCCGTGCGGCATTCACGCCCTCCCGCGAGGCGATGGCATCGCGGGCATCCTGATCGAAGTGGAACTCATCGATGTGGTCGCTGGCCAACCACTCCCAGTCGACCTTCCCGTCCCAGGTGACCTCAATGAGGCGGTCGTCCGACAGCGTCACGTCCGGAACCACCTCCGGCACCACATGATTGATGTGGGTCAGCACCAGCGTCTTGCTGCCCTCCAGGCTGGGCGTCGCCTCGGGCGAGTAGTAGCCGGCTGGAAAATCCTCGCGCTGCCAGTCATGATGCTGCCGCAGCGCCCAGACCATCTTGCCGTCGCGCGTCTGGATCTGCTGGTTATGGTCGAAACGCCACATCTCCTTGCCGTCGAAATCGCGCTGCACCAGCGCCAGCGACTCCTGCCGCGGCGCATTCGCGCCCTCGGCTCCCACCACGTAGCCGCCCGGAAGGATGCGCGCCGGACCGCCGGCCGAGCTGTTGTAGCCGTCCCACTTCTTCACTACCTTGCCGTTCATGTCGATCACGATGGCGGCCTGCGTCCCCAGCGGGGAAAGCACCGTGAATCCGCTCCAGGCCCGAGCCGGATCGTAGACCGTGGTCCCCGTGGGGAAAACCGACGGCGCCGCCACCAGGATGGCCGATACGGCCGCCAGCACTACGCTCGCAACAACTCCTATCTTTCGCGTCATCAGTGTCTCCTCGGTTCGTTGGATTGCGCCTGCGTTCTCTCAGGGCAGCAGAATGGCGACTGAGGTACATGATACGGCCCGTACCGCTCCTTTGCAACGCTGAAGCGGCTGGGCTACGGCCGGCCCGGCTTGTCCGCCACGAACAGATATCGGTTGAGACTGAAAAAGAACCGGCCCTCCGCCCCCAACGCCGCAAACTCGGCGAACCACGCCTCCGCCTCGCTCTGTGAGACGCCCTTCCGGCCTGCCGCAAACGCAGCCATCATCCCCAGCAGACGCTTCCCGTACGAATTGTCCACATACTCCGGATTGAACACGGGGATCGCGACCCGTTGCCGCACCACGAACCCGGCGTCCCGCAACTGCCGCGACAAGTGGCGTGGCAAGTCAGCGTGCACGAAGTGCTGGTCCCACGCGGCCAGCACACGAGCCATGCGGGCCGCGTCCTCCGTGTGGACCACCAGGGACCCATAATCGGTATCCAGCACCACCGCCCGTCCTCCCGGCTTCATCACGCGATGCAGCTCGGCCAGCGCCGCGGGCACGTCCGGCACGTATTCGTAGACCTGCGTCGAGACCGCCGCATCGAAGCTCGCATCCGTATAGGGAAGCTTCGTGGCTTCGCCCGTACGAAACTCCGCCCAGGGTTGCGCGGCGCAGCGCCGGACCGCCATGGCGACCATCGCGTCGCTGGCATCGACGCCGCACACGTGGCCTCCCGCGCCCACCTCGGCCGCCATCTCGGAAGACAGCATCCCGGGCCCGGAGCCGACATCTATCACGTGTTCGCCTCCGGCGAGTTGGAGCGCATCGAGCACCTGCCGCCGCTGCGCGATCACCTCGGGCGTCACATACAGAGCCTCGATCTTGCGGCTCATGTCGTCGTCAAAGTCGATCCCGGTTGCCTGCTGCACCCTAAGATTCTACCCGCACGGCCCCTTGACAAAACGACAATCCTAGTGCACTCTATGCCTAGAGCAAACAAGTATGGTGATGGACCCCAATGACCGCAGCCTCTTCCCCGGCGCCCTGGAAATGATGATCCTCCAGACGCTCCGCCGCGAGCCCCTGCACGGCTACGCGCTGGCGCAAACCATCAAGCGCAACTCCAGCGAACTGCTCCAGGTGGAGGAAGGATCGCTCTACCCGGCGCTGCAGCGCATGCTGAAGGCCGGCTGGCTGGCGGCGGAATGGGGCGTCTCCGCGCGCAACCGCAAGGTGCGGATCTATAAGATCACGCCCGCGGGCCGCAAACAGCTCCAGCGCGAAGTGTCCAGCTTCGAGCGCATGCTCGAAGGCATTGCCCGCGCCATGAAGGCCGTGCAGTCATGAAGGGAGCCGTGCAGTCATGACCTGGAAGAACCTGAAGGGCGAGATCGACGCCCACATCGAAGAGAAGGCGCTGGAGCTGATCGAATCCGGCGTCCCCGAGCAGGAGGCCTGGCAGCGCGCCCGGCGCGACTTCGGCAACCCCACCCTCATCACCGAATCCAGCCGCGCCGTCTGGATCTGGACCTGGATCGAGCGCCTCTGGCAGGACTTGGTCTACGCCCGCCGCATGCTCGCCAAGCACCCCGCCTTCACCACGATCGCGGTCCTGTCGCTGGCCTTGGGCGTCGGCGCCAACTGCGCCATGTTCAGCCTGGCCGACGCGCTCTTGTTACGTCCGCTTCCCGTTCCCCATCCCGGCGAGGTGATGACGGTGGGCTCCACCATGCTTCAGGGCGCCACGCGCAGTCTCAGCATGTCCTACCCGGACTTCCGCGACTTCCGGGCCCAGAACCGCAGCTTTGCCGCGCTTGGCGGCTACGACATGGTGCGCGTGCGATTCGAGAAACGCCCTGGCGATGCGGTCGCCATGCAGACCGGTTTCGTCGTCACCGGCAACTTCTTTGACACGATGCAGGTCAAGCCCGCCCTGGGACGCGTCTTCGAGCCCCGCGAAGACGAAGCTCCCGGACGCGATGCCGTCCTGGTCTTGAGCCACGCCTTTTGGGTGGCGCAGTTCGATGCCGACCCCGGCATCCTCGGCCGCGCCGTCCGCATAGATGACCTGGACTTCACCATCGTCGGCGTGCTCCCTGCCGGGTTCATCAGTCCGGACCAGTGGGTCCAGCCCGATTTCTACGTGCCGGTGATGATGTGGCCCCGCCTGCTCGGCCGCGGGTCGGATGATCCGCTCGAAAGCCGCCTCTGGCGCAGCTTCGAGGTGAAGGGCCGCCTGAAGGGCGGCGTCACGCTGGAGCAGGCGCGCGCCGAAGCCGCCGTCATCGGCCAGGCGCTCGCCCGTCAGTACCCGGATGCGGACCGTAACTTCGCGATCGATGTGCGCACCGAACTTCGGGCGCGCGTCGGCGAGGAAGGACCGATCCCCATGCTGCTGGCACTGATGCTGCTGCTGGCCGCCGCGGTCCTGTTGGTCTCCTGCGCCAACGTCGCCGGACTCCTCACCAGCCGGGCCCCAGCGCGAGCACGCGAGATGTCGGTACGCCTGGCCATCGGTGCCGGCCGAACGCGGCTGATCCGCCAGTTACTCACGGAGAGCCTGCTGTTGGCCGTGCTCGGAGCCGGTGCTGGCATCGGCGTGGGCTACGCGGGCGTGCGCTTCCTCCGCCAGATGAACGAATACGCCACCACTGCGGACGTGCCCTTGTTGCTCTCCTTCCGTCTGGACGAGCGCGTGCTCCTGTTCAGCCTGGCCGCGGCGGCCGCCAGCGTCTTCCTGTTCGGTCTCGCGCCCGCTTGGCGCACCGCGCGCGCCGGCCTCACGGACGCTCTGCGAGCCCCCGGCTCCGCGCCTGCCGGGTCTTCCGGCCGCCCGCGGCTGTGGACCCGTAACGTTCTGGTGGCCGGCCAGGTGGCCTTGTCCATGGTCCTGCTCACCGTGGCCGGCATCTTGTACGTCACCTTTCACCGTGAACTGCTCGCCGGACCCGGCTTCCGTGCCGACCACACCCTCATTGCCAACTTCGAAACTGCCGTGGCTGGATACGGCGACTCCGAAAGCCGCATCTTCTACCGCGACCTCGTCGAGCGCGCCCGCGAGATTCCCGGCGTGCGCTCCGCCGCCCTCGCGTCCGGCGTCCCCGCCAGTGACGACCTGGAATCGATCTCCATCGTCCCGGAAAACTTCGACCTTCCCGAAGGACAAACAGGCATCGGCATCGTCGCCACCCGCGTCGGCGAGAACTACTTCGCCACCCTGGGCATTCCCATCCTGCGCGGCCGCGAATTCGCCGCCACCGACGATGCTGATTCCATGCTGGTCGCCATCGTCAACCAAGCGGCCGCCGACCAGTACTGGCCGCGGCAGAATCCCCTTGGTAAGCGCATCCGCTGGGGTGACGGTCCGTGGCGCACCATCGTGGGCGTGGCGAAAACTGGAAAATATCAGTTCGTGGTCGAACGCGACATACCCTTCCTGTACCTGCCCTACGCCCAGGTGCCGCGCACGCAGATGACACTCGTGCTCGAATCGGCGGGCGATCCGGCCGGACTCGCCGCGCCTCTGCGCGATCTGGTCCGTCGCCTGGATCCCACCTTGCCGGCCTTCGCCATCCGCACGCTCGAACACATGTGGAACGCGCGCGCCGTCAATCCCAGCCTGCTCATCATCAAGATGGCCGCCACCATGGGGGGCATGGGAGTGCTGTTGGCCCTCACCGGCTTGTACGGACTCATGGCCTACAGCGTGAGCGCCCGCCGCCGCGAGATCGGGATCCGCATGGCCGTGGGCGCGCAGAAGAGCACCGTGCTGCGCATGATTCTCCGCCAGGGATTCGTGCTGGCCGCTTCCGGTACTATCCTGGGGTTCCTGCTGAGCGCCGCCGTCGGCCGCATGGTGGAAGCCGCCTTCCCCACCCACCATCCGTCGCCGATCATCTTCATCGTCGTGGTCCCCGCGGTCTTCGCCGTCACCATGCTGGCCGCCTTCCTGCCGGCCCGCCGCGCCTCGCAAGTGGACCCCGTGGATGCGCTCCGCCAAGAGTGACCTCGCTGGGCTTGACCTCTCTTGGCTGGCAAGGCCCCGGCTCCCGATGTATCATGAGGCGATCCCACGGAGTTGCGACTTTCAGGAGTGAGGCCACATGAGAGCTCGATTGCACGTTCTGTCCACTGCCGCTGCCCTGGCCGCGTTTGCCTGGATGGTTCTCTTCCCACCCGTCCCCGCGAAATTGTTCGCTCAGCAGAAGGCCCCCCAACAGCAGGGAAAAGCACGCGGACGCCGCCCGCCGCCGGAGATCCTGGGACCGCCGCCGGGAGTCCAGCCGCTGGCCATCGACATCTTCACCTCCAAGAACTTCTATAAGGACAAAGACTCGTGGATGGATCCGCGTTACTACCGCTGCAACGTGCCGCAACGCCTCACCGAGATGTGGAATGAGCAGCGCATTGGACCCAATCCGCCGCAATCGGCTTCCTGGGCGGACTGTAGCGTCGACCTGGACCGCAACACGATTCTCAGCCCCTATCCTTATAAGACGGCCAAGGAACACTACGAAGCCCTGATGGCCGCGGCCAAGGCCAAGGGCGGCCCCACGGTCTACACCAAGGCGACCACCCCCGACTGGGACGGCTACTACCGCCGCGACTACCAGGCCGACCACGGCTCAGACTGGATTTACGGCGTCAGCCAGGCGCCCACCGTGCTGTCCCTGCTCACGCCCGAGTATCAGAAGCGCATGGTCCAACTGATCTACCACGAATCGGTCACCAACGCGCCGCAGTGGAACGCGTCCTTCTGTTATCCCGAGGGATTCATACGCTGGTGGGCCCGGCCCTCGCGGGGCGGCGACTTCCAACTCACCATGACGCCCTGGATGGTGCAGTTCATTTCCGGCATCGCCGACAATTTCCTGCGCCAGGTCTACATCGGCAAGGAACACGTGCAGAAGGTGCCGCAGTGGTTCGGCGAAACCGTCGGCTTCTGGGACGGCGAAACGCTGGTCACCTGGACCGCCAACATCCAGGGCTGGACCCTCACCCACGCCATGTTCGAGTTCAGCAACAAGATGGAAACGGTGGAAACCTTCAAGCCCGCGCGTGACGCCGCCGGCAACTTCATCGGACTCGATCACGAAGCCATCTTCTACGATCCCGAGGCTTTCGTCGCGCCCCTGCGCGCCAGCTACCGCTTCGCCCGCCGCGCCACGCCGGACGATCCCGACATGCGTTACACCTACATCGAGTGCTTGAGCAACATCAAGAACACCGATGGCCGCCCCACGCAGCTCACCGACAGCGATCCCCGCTTCGTCGACTACTACGGACGCCCGTGGGCGAAGAACTGGGAAAAGTACTTCGAGGCCGGTTGGGATAAGCCGGAAGATACCGGCGTTCCCCAGGACGTCCTGGACATCTTCAAATGATGCGTAGCCGTGTGGCGCAGGCCCCCGGCCTGCGGCGGCCTCTCAGGCCGCCTCTTCACGCGGTCACAGCGTCTCAGCCCGCTTACTTGCCCACCATGTGAGCCGGATCGCGATTGTTCTCTTCGCAGATACTCTCGATCAGGTCCGTATCCGGCACCAGCCGCCAGGCCGTGTCGACCTTCCAGGGCTTCGTGTACGCCTTGGGATCCTCGATAGTGATCTCGACCTCCATGCGCCCGGTCCGCGGCCGTGAGAATCGCTCGAACACACGCAGGGATTCGGTACCGGGCAGCCCCCGCATATCGAGCCACGTCCTGCCGTTCTGCCCGATCGTCTCCACCACGAACGTGTCGCCTTCCCAGTGGCCGATCGAGTACCCCATCCAGGTGGGCTGCGCGTCCTTCGGCAGCGAACGCCCGTCGGCGAAGATCTGCCGGTAGATGGTGCGCGACTCATACAGCAGCAGCACCAGGTCCTCGGTCTGCACCAGCTTGAGCCCGTCCGGAATGTTGTCCTTCTCCGGAATGCCGGAAGGCAGGCAGGACACGCCGGGGTGGTCCTTGCCGTTGGTGTCGATCCGCTCCTGATAGACGGCGCGGCCCCAGTCGGTCAGCGGAATCTCGTCTTCCTTCATATCCGCCGCGAGGTTCAACAGGAATTTGACTTGCGGGTTCGGCATCCAGAAGCCGGACAGGTCGGGCTTGCCGTACGGCGTGCGCGGCGCGGGCGCATCCATGTCCACGGTGCCGTCGGCCTTGCGCGGCACATTCTTCGCCGGGTAGGAATCCCACTGCGCGCTGGCCGCCCCCGCAACAGCCAGAAACATCGCCGCCGCAGCCAACCGGGTACGGAGCGTCTTCTTCCGGGAGCGGAGCGTCCTCTTATTGATCGATCCCATATGTTCGAATATCTTCCCAGGTTCGGCGACCAGGTGCCAGCCCCCCGCGCGTGGCGCGAGCCCGTGGCTCGCCGCGCCGGGACTTATCCCGGCGCTTGTCGCCCACCACACGGACACGCCGGGAGCGGCAAAATCGTTCCCCGATGCACACGCCCCACGTTCGCCCCCACGCACGCGCCGCGATCCATGCGGACTACGCCCTGGGCTTCGGAATCCGCGCCCCCTTCACCACAGCCAGCCGCGCCAGCAACCCCCGCCGGTCGACGACATAGTAGAACTTCACCCGCCCCTCGCCCCCGCGCAGCTCCAGCAACTGCTCCAGCGCATCCGCCGGATTGCCCGCGGAGATCCCCATCCGCCGCAGGTACCCGCCTCCGCGCAGCCGTTGGAACAGGTCTTGCAGCGTCAGGCGCCCCTCGAACGTCAGGCCGCCGGCCTTGTGCGAGCGGCTCAGCAGATACTGGATCAGCAGCACTTCGTCAAACAGCACCGGAGCCAGAAACAGGCGGGGTCCTTCGATCTCGAAGCCCTCCTCCAGGCGCCGCGACCGCCGCACCGCGCGAACCTGCCGGAAGATCTCCTCCCAGTCTTCTTTAGGCAGGCGCCGGCCCAGCCAATGCCGCGTGGCTTCGAGCAACCACCCGGGCGAATTCAGATCCAGCGCTGCCCCCGTCTTCGCCAGCCATGAATAGAGCGCCTCGCGCTCCGTGGCCTTTTCCTCCACCGTGGCGAAGCTGGCGCTGCTGCCCATCTTCTTGAACAGCGCTCGCCGCGGAATGTCCGTGCTCTTGCCTCCTTCGATCTTCACCACCGTGAGGGGCGCATGCCACTTCGGAGGAGCCCCGCAGTAAGGACAGACCTTGCTCGGCCACGGGATCTGGGGCCGGACCAGGGAAGCCGACGACAGCTCCTCGGCCGTAGGCGCATACCGCCGGATCTGCGACAGTGCGCCTTCGGTGCTCAAGCCCAGATGGCGGGTAAGCACGTTCAGCGCACACGCCAGACACAGGCCCAGGGTTCTGGTCACCAGCGACTCGGGCGGGAATCCGCTCCAGTCGAGATCCTGGGACCTCCCTGCCGCTGGCTTGCTCGACTTCGCCGCTGGCTTGCTCGACTTTGCCGCTGGCCTGGTCGGCTTAGCCGCTGGCTTGCTCGACTTTGCCGCTGGCCTGCTCGGCTTCGCCGCTGGCCTGCTCGGCTTCGCCGCTGGCTTGCTCAGCTTAGCCGCTGGCTTGCTCGGCTTAGCCGCTGGCTTGCTCGGCTGCGCCGCTGGCTTGCTCAGCTTTGCCGCTGGCTTGGTCGGCTTAGCCGCTGGCTTGGTCGGCTTCGCCGCTGGCTTGGTCGGCTTCGCCGCTGGCTTGCTCGACTTTGCCGCTGGCCTGCTCGGCTTCGCCGCTGGCCTGCTCGGCTTCGCCGCTGGCTTGCTCGGCTGCGCCGCTGGCTTGCTCGGCTGCGCCGCTGGCTTGCTCGGCTTCGCCGCTGCCTTGGTCGGCTTTGCCGCTGGCTTGCTCGACTTTGCCGCTGGCTTGCTCGGCTGCGCCGCTGGCTTGCTCGGCTTCGCCGCTGCCTTGGTCGGCTTTGCCGCTGGCTTGCTCGGCTTTGCGCTCTTGGCCGGCACCTTCCGCGTGGGCGGCTTCTTGGCTGCCGACTTTTCGGAAGTTGCTTGGCGCCCGGCTGCTCGCCCTGCCGCTTTCGTGGGCATGTCTCTAAGCTGGTCCGTGGAGGCAGCCGTTGTCAATGGAGGGTAACCCCACCGGAGCCTCCTGGCCCGCACGTGTCCCGCCCGCGGAGCCGCGGGCCGCGTTACTGCTTTCGGGCCTCTGCGCCATCCTACCCCCCGAGTTTCAGACGTCGACCAGTTCCCATAGGGTAGTTCAACGCTCCCCCGCTTGCATTACTCAGTTCGTCTAGCGACCTAGCGCACGGAAGAGGTTGCGGCCCCGGCGGACTCTTCGTGGGAAGCTGGACCCCCGATGTGGGGACCGGCTCGGCGCCGAGAAGGCTGTAGGGCGAGCACTGTCCACCGATAAATTAATGTGTGTTAGTCGAGTATTGGTCCCAGCCTGGGGCTACCTGTATGCATGTAGATTAAAATACCTTAATGAATGATGGCCTTCCGGTGTCTTCCCTGGGCATCAGGCAACCGTCGAGAAGCCAGCCCGGACGCTTGACGCCGCGATGCTGTTTCGTCTCGTAAAGAATTTATTTTTATATAGTTAAATGATTCCCCCCATGGGGAGATCGACCCGGCTAGTGACTTTGCAGGCTCCCGGCGGCCGACCGCAAGCAGAGCCATCCCTCTACGCTTCCTTCGGCAGAATGTATGCAGCCCCCATTGATTCTTGAGGTTCGTTCATCTTATAATCCCATGGACATTAATCTTCTTCTGGGGTATTTGGATGAACAGACTTACAGTTCTCGCTGTATGCTTGCTTTCCGCTACACAAGCCTTCGGGCAAACCGCCTTGGCGACCGTCACCGGGACCGTACGTGATCCATCCGGTGCGGTGATCGCCAATGCGCCCGTTACGCTTCGCAACCTCGCAAACGGACAGATCTACACTGCTGCCAGTTCCGCTGCGGGAAATTACACCGTGTCGCAGTTGCCGATCGGCGACTACGACCTAAACGTTGAGGTGGCGGGGTTTAAGACCTACTCCCACACCAGCTTCCACTTGGCCGCGAATCAGACTATGCGTGAGGACGTCCAGCTTGAGGTGGGCCAGACCACGGAATCGGTCACGGTCACCAGCGAAGCTTCGCTGCTCAAGACTGAGACCAGTGAAGTGGCGCAGAACGTCACGCTGTCGCAGCTCAACCAACTGCCGATTCTCGCGATCGGTTCCACCAATTCGGGCTTCCGCGATCCCTGGGCGTCCACGCGTCTGGTCCCGGGCATCAACTATCTCGCGGGCTCCAACATCGGGGCCGGAAACCCGGCCTGTTGCACCCTCATGAGCGTCAACGGAACGCCGACCAACACGTATCAGAGCCGCCTGGACGGCATGACCATCAGCCCCACCGGGCCGCGCCTGATCACGGCGCAGCAGGAGACGCAACCCTCGGTCGACGCGATTGAGGAAGTCAACATCGAGACCAGCAACTTCGCCGCCGAGTACGGCACCGCCGGTGGCGCCATGATCAACATGGTGACCAAGAGCGGCACCAACAACTACCACGGCACGGCTTACGACTACATCACCAATGAGGCCTTGAACTCCCACCAGCCCTACACCGGAGTCCGCAACCTGGTCAAGCAGCACGATTTCGGTTTCACTGTGGGTGGTCCGGTGCAGTTGCCCTACATCTACAACGGCCTGAACAAGACCTTCTTCTTCTTCAGCTACGAACAGTTCCGCAACAAGAACATCAATGTCAGCAGTGACACGGTGCCGATTCCGGAGTACCGGAACGGCGATTTCAGCAACCTGATCAACGTAGAGAACCGCCAGGTCGCCCAGGCCAGCGGCACCTACATGGACCCGCTCGGGCGCACCATCGCCAGCGGCTCGATCTTCGATCCGGCCACGCAGCAGGTGGTCAACGGCATCAACGTCCGCAATCCCTTCCCGGGGAACCAGATCCCGGTGAGCCGCTTCGACCCGATTGCCGCGAAAGTTCTGGCGCTGGTGCCCCAGCCACTGGGCGGGAATGCCATGCGCGGGCAGGCTGGCCACAACTATCAGGGCACGTACGACTCCAGCCGCCGCTCTGGGATCCCCTCCATCAAGCTCGATCAGAACCTGGGCGACAAGCTCCGCGTGTCGTTCTACTACCAGGACACCAATACCAAGGTGCCCCGCACGCCGACCGGCGCCGACGGGTTCCAGAGCCCCATCTCTGCTTCCGCCTCCGCCTTTAATTCGGGCCAGACGATCCGCTTGAACTTCGACATGACGGCCACGCAACGGCTGCTGGTGCACTGGGGCATCGGCTGGAACGACAGCGACTTCGGTCTCCAATCTCAATACGTGGGCTACGATGCGCAGAAGGAGCTGGGCCTGAAAGGGCAGCTCTTGCCGCTCTATTTCCCGATTCTTGTGACCAACGTGAATTCGAACAACGCGATCGGCGGTATGTCGACCCTGGGCACAGGCTTCCCGACGCGGTCGTTTGAACGGCGTCCGAGCGGGAACATTTCCGCCACCTACGTGAGCGGCAACCACACGTACAAGATCGGCGCGGAATACCGTAAGGAGATCTACCCGAACGTCATCTACGGCAACACGCAAGGTACCTACACCTTCGGGAACAACATGACCGAGCAGCCTTCACTGCAGGGCATCTCGACCACCCAGGGGTTTACCGGCTTTCAGCTTGCCTCGTTCCTGTTGGGCGGCATGAGCGCCAACTCCCTGAACGCACCCATCGACCTGGCCAATTACAAGTCGCAGACGGCCGTGTATATTCAGGACACCTGGAAGATCACGCCCAAGCTGACGCTTGACTACGGCCTGCGCTGGGATTACGGCACGTACACTCGTGAGGCGCATGGCCGGAACGGCTCCATCGGTATCAATGTTCCCAATCCGTCCGCCTCGAACCGCGGCGGCGGGCTCCAGTATGAGGCCACCTGCAATTGCCACTTTGCCACGAATTACCCCTATGCGGTCGGACCGCGGCTGGGCCTGGCCTACCAGATCGACTCGAAGACCGTGCTGCGCGCCGGCTTCGGCCTGGTCTACAACGCGACCTTGTTGCCGGCCGGCTCCTCCGCCAACTCGGCTGCCACCAGCGGGTTCCCGGCCAACTCCGGCCTGACCACGGGCCTCTTCCAGAATGGGATGCCGTCTGAAGTCCAGCCGAAGTGGCCGAATTTTGTAGCCAACAACGGTATGCCCAACGGCGCGGTGATCGGGATGCCCAATCTGCTGGACCGCAATGCCGGCCGGCCGGCCCGTTTGCTGCAATGGAACATCGGTATCCAGCGCGAAATCAACCGCAACCTGGTAGTTGAAGTCAACTATGTCGGCAACCGGGGCGCCTGGTGGGGAGCCAGCGCGTTTCTCGCCGGAGTCGGCGGCGCCACCAACAACCTGGCGGGGTTGAACTACATCAACCAGGCTACGCTGCGCAACTATGGCTTCACCGATTTCACCAGCTCCGACGAAGCCCATTTGCTGACCACCACGGTGGGCAACCTGAGCCCGGCACAACAGTCCACACTGGCTGCGCGCGGCATTACGGGAGTTCCGTACTCGGACTTCCCCACCGGCGGTCAGAACGTGCGGCAAACGCTGCGGCAATTTCCGCAGTACAGCAACAGCGGACTGGTCGCCGCTCCCTTGGGCAGAACCTGGTACGACGCGCTGCAGATCAACGTGACCCAGCGCTTCAGCCACGGGCTGTCGTTCAACTTCAACTACACCTACTCCAAGAACCTGGAACTGAGCAACTCGGTGGACCCGTTCAACCGGGGGCTCGGCAAGACCGTTTCGGGGAACGACATTCCTCACGTGCTTCGCCTGACCCTGCAATACCAGGTGCCCAGCTTCCGCGACTCCAACATGGCTTGGCTGGGGAACCGTGTGGTGTCCAGCGTTTTGTCTGACTGGAGCCTCGGCATGTATTTCAACTACCAGAGCGCTGGCCGGCTTAACCGGCCATCCAGCAACGGCACTGTGCCGATCAGCCAGTTCCTGGGCTACGGTCCGGGCAGCGCGCAGTTGAAGTCCGACGGCAACGGGAACTACATGAGTCCCTGGTCGGTGGACTGGACGGATTACAGTGGCAAGCACCACACCGATCCGATCGACATCAACTGCCATTGCTACGATCCGACCAAGAACGTCGTGCTGAATCCGGACGCCTGGACGAACATTCCCAACGGCCAGTTCGGCGCGCAGCAGGACCAACTGCGTTTCTTCCGCGGCATCCGCCGTCCGACTGAGAACGCCAACCTCAACCGCCTGTTCCGGATCAAAGAAGGCATCACGTTGAACGTCCGTATTGAATTCAACAATATCTTCAACCGGATGTTCCTGCCGAACCCCTCCACCGGCGGCAACTTTGCTGCTGCGCCGAGGACGTTCAACGCCGGCTCCAACGCCGGCCTGTATAGCAGCGGATTCGGAACGATCGTTCCAACGTCCGGCACGACTGGTATGCGTACCGGCCAGATCATCGCTCGTATCAATTTCTAGTGTGATGCGGCTGGTCGACTAACACAGCAGTTCAATTGCAGTCCAAAAAGGCCACCCGTAAGGGTGGCCTTTTTGCGTTGAGATCCTACCCCCCATTTCTCACCAAGTTTCGGACGCAGGACGTGGCGCAAGCACTCCTGCTTGCCGCGCCGAGACTCGTCCCGGCGCTTGTCGTCCATCACAGTGTCGTGCCCGGAGTGCCGGCCCGACCACTCGCCGAGGCATCCCACTAGTCCCCCACTAGCCCGAGTCAGTTCTCGGCCGGCAGCTTCTCCGCGTTCTCGATCACCGCCGAAGGCCGAGCCTCTGTACACTGGCCTGCAGCGTGCCGCCGGGATCCGCCGCCGCCAATCGCGACAGACGGGCTTGCGCCTCGGGCGGAAGCGCGGCTGCGCGAGCCGCTCCGCCGGCCCTGTTCATCACCTGCATCAAGTCCGCCATCGACAGATCCAGTGCGATCTGGAACTCCTCGTCCAATCCCGTGCGATCCTCCACCGGCACGGGACGCTGCTGTTTGGCTCCTATGGCGGCAGCCATGCGGTAGGTTCGGGGGTGGAGAGTAGGAACCGCTGCGGGATCGAGGTGGGTGAATGCCAAAGAGCCCCACCGCCGGGCGGGCGATGGGGCTCTCCGGGGACTGCTTCGTGGCGACCGTTAGAACTGCAGGCGGGCGACGATGGTGCCTTGGCGCTGGCCGTCGACAACACCGGTGGTGTTGAGCGTGCCGTAGCCCTGTGTGTAGGCGCCCGCGCCGTTGACGGTCGGGGTCTGGTTGCGGCCCGTGCTGGGATCGATGTTCCCGGCGCCATTGCGCAGCAGCGGGCGGTTGAACACGTTGTTGAATTCTGCGCGGATGGTGAGCGTCACCCGTTCCTTCACGCGGAAGATGCGCGCCAGGCTCATCAACTCGGACGGCCTCCGCATGTAGCGGAAGTCGTTGTAGAAGCGGGCAGAGGGGCTGAACTGGCCGCTGGGCGTGTCGGTCCAGGCGTCCGGATTCAGCACTTGCGTGCGGGCCGGGTCATAGCAGTGGCAGTTGATGTCCACCAGGTAGAGCGGCTGGCCCGGAACGCGCGTGGACCAGGTGCCACGCAGAATCGTGCTGGCGTTATTGTTGCTCACGTTGTTGGGAGCCGCGATGGGCAGGCCGGAACCGTATTGCAGCACCATGCCGATGGTCCAGTCCTTGAACGCCTGGTTGGCGTAGCGGTTGCCGAGGATGGGCTGCAAGGTGTAGTTCAGCGCGAGCACCATGAAGTTGGGGCGCGAGAAGCTGGAGAACTGCTTGTTGATGTTGCGGTTGAAGATGTCGTTGGAGACACCGCCGCCGCCATCGTTCTCGGTGCCGAGCTGGAGTTCCTTGGAGTAGGTGTAGGTCCAGGTGAAGTCGAGCCCCTTGGAGAAACGCTTGGTGGCCTTCAATTGGAGCGCGTCGTACCAGGTCTTGCCCAGCGGACCAGTGTTGCTCAGGGCTCCGAACTGCGGGAAGGGGCGCAGGGATTGCGCCACGGTCGAGCTGGTCGGGAAGCTGTCATAGGGCAGGGCGTTGCGGAATTGGCCGGCCAGCGAGGAACTGACCTGGCGGGTGAGCAGCGTGCGGTCGTCGGCGTTGTTGAAGTCCAGGCCGAACTGCTGGAGCTGCTGGATGCTGAGAGCGTTGGGATCGGTGAGCGAGGCGGTGCGCCACCAGACGCCGCGGTTGCCGACGTAGCTGGCTTCGACTACCAGGTCCGGCAGGACTTCCCGCTGGATACCGGCCTGATACATCCACTGGCGCGCGGGGCGGCCGCCGTTCTGGTCGATGACCGGGGGCGCACCGGAAGTGGTGCCGACCGAGGGATACAAGCCCGGATCGAGCGTGGGCCAGGAGACCGAGAACGGAATGCCGGTGGAGAGATACATGGCGGCATCGCCGTAAGTCGGGTTGGAGCCGGTCTGCGACGCGCCGGCGCCGGTGCCGCTCTGGCCGAGGGCGCCCTGGCTCATGGAGTAACTGATGCCGAAGCCCGCGCGGAGCACGGTCTTGGAATCGAGCTGGTAGGCGGCGCCGATACGCGGGGCGTAGGCGGCCTTGTAGTTCTTGGCGAAGGCGCAATTGCACGTAGCTTCAAACACCGTGGCGCCGGGATGGCCGCCGGCGGTGGGGTTGGCCACGTTGGCATCGAAGCTCGGCGTGCGGCCGTAGGTCTCGGTGGGGAAGGTGAAGAGGTCCCAGCGGAGGCCGTAGTCGACGGTGAGCTTGCGGGTGATCTTCCAGGTGTCCTGGGCAAACCAGCTCCAAAACTGGCGTCCGGCGCGGCCGGCGGCGAGTGCGGAGAGCGTGACCGAATCGGGACCACCCAACAGGAAGCTGGCGTAGTTGAAGCCGACGAAGCGGCCGCCCGTCGCCTGCCCTTGCAGATAGGTGTTGATGGTCTGCTCGTTGGAGAAGGTATAGTTGCCGTTGTTGTTGGTGAAGTTTCGGGTGGGGTAGCCTTCCAGGCGAATTTCGCCACCGAACTTGTAAGTGTGGTTGCCCTTGACCCAGCTCAAACTGATCTGTCCGGTAGGCTTCATTTCACGCGACTGAGATTGCGCGCCGGGTCCGATATTGCGCATGCCGCCGAAGGCGGAGGCGGCGCCGGTGCCAATGAGGGTGTTGAAGACAGGGAAGCGGTCGCCCTGGCCGCCCTTGATGCCGAGTTCTTTGAACGCATCGTAGCCGAGCGTGGCGGCGGTGTCCTTGAAGTCGACGTTCACGTGGCCGGCGCCGATGTGCAGCAGCATGGTGGGCGAGATGGTGTAGTCGACGCTGGCGCGCAGGGTGTAGGACTCGATGAAGGTCCCGCGGGTCGGGTCGATGGGCGCGGGCAGACCGGTGGAACCGCACAGGGGCAGGCAATACTGCACGGCGGTTTCCGTGGTGGACCAATAGAACGACGCCTTCATCTTCTCGCTGATATTGTGGTCCAGCTTCAGGGCGGGAATCGGCGTGGTGCGGTTCCCGTTGAAGTTGGCGATGTAGTTGTTGATGTAGTCCGAGGTGGTGGGCGCCGGGAACAGGTTCTGGACCTTCACCGAGGAGGAATCAAAACGGTTCACCGGGATGATGTTGCCGGGGAACTGCAGGCGGGCGCGGGTGCCGTTGGACGCCAACTGCTCGGTGGCCGGATCATAGATCATGCCTTCGGAGATGATGTTGCCGAGACCGTCCTTGCCGGCGGCGCCGGTGAGGTTATTGCCCGTCAGGATGCTGCTGAAGTCGCCATTGCGGAAGGCGGTGGTGGGAACGGTCTGGGTCTGGTTGTTGAAGGTCGCGCTTTCGCGGAATTCTTCGTAGTTGAAGAAGAAGAAGGTCCGGTCATGGCCGTCGTAGAGTTTCGGGATGTACACCGGGCCGCCAAGCGTGCCGCCGTAGTCGTTGCGGCGCTGCACGGGGCGCAGGTGGTTCAAGGGCTGATGCGCCCAGAGGGCCTCGTTGACGAAGTAGTCGTAGGCCGACCCGTGATAGTCATTGGTCCCGGACTTGGTGGTGAAGTTGAACAGGCCCGCGCCGGCCTGGCCGAATTCAGCGGCGTAGTTCGAAGTCTGGATGGCGACTTCTTCCAGCGCGTCCACCGAGGGCTGCTGTTCGGACTGGGCGAAGGTGACCACGCCGTTGGTGGCGTCCTGGCCGTCCACTTTGATGGCCAGCGTGTTGCTGGGGGCTCCGTTGACGCGCATGGTGTTGTTCGGCAGGAAGAAGATTCCGGCCTGGAGTTGCGCGGCGGCCAGCGGATTGCGCACGCCGTGCGAGCTGGCAGTGTTGTTGCCGATCCCCAGAATGGGCAGCGAGTTCAGGCGCGCGGTGGTGACGTTGGTGGACAGCTCGGCGTTCTCGGTGCGGAGCATGGTGGCTTCGGCAGTCACCGTGACGGATTCGGCGGCCGTGCCGACCTCGAGCGCCACGTCGATACGCAGCGTCTGGGCGGCCTGGACACGAATGTTCTGACGGACGTAGGTTTTGAACCCGGGAACCCCGATCGTGAGCTGGTAGGTGCCGACGGGTAACTGCGGGATGGTGTAGTTGCCGGTGGCCGAAGACGCAGCCGTGTAGAGGCCGCCCGTGTTGGTGTTGATGAGTTCCAGCGGAGCGTTGGCTACAACGGCTCCGGCCGGGTCGGAAACGGTTCCGGTGATTGTGCCGCGGTCGGTTTGGGCAAACAGGCCCAGTGCGCACACAAGTGCTATGCAGGTGCAACGCAGCAAGTGCATTGAAGTCCCCCCTCAACAGATTTCACTGGACGGAATAAAGCGAGCGCTGACTCCCCCCCAGCTTCAGGATGGATCTTACGGCAGTTCCTAAATTACTGTCAATTAAAGCTTTCTTAATTGGTTTTCTTCATTAATCGGGAGCCGTGCGGGGGATTCGTCTTAATTTCGGGAACCTGCGGCGCTGCATGGATCTGGGATGAACGGCGGATGACACGGCGGGGCGGGAGGTTTCCAGAAAATGTAGATTGGCGGGCTGTTCGTGAACAAAAGTTTACCTCTGGGAGATAGCCCGCAGAGACGAGGGCGGGAGAATCGGAGGGCGGAGCACCATCCTCGTCGCAGGGTGTATGCTCTGAGAATGCATCGAATCTGGCCGCTACTGGTGGCAATCGCCTTCGCGGCGACGCCTATGGTGGGCGCGAACCTCGTGACTGTTTCGACGACTACGGCGCCTTCCCCCCGGTGCCCTATTCCTGGTCCCCAGAAGTCCAACTTCTCCCCCACTGACCTGGACGTCTACATTTTTGTCTATTTTCAAAATGCCGTCCCGGGAGACCAACTGAACATCCAGTACATACGTCCCGACGGCATGGTCAACTATGTCGAGAGTTTCCCTACCCTGACCGACGGAGGCGACTGGTGCTTTGACGGCCACATGTTCCTCGCCGGAACGGAAGCCGCAGACTACCCCGGTGTTTGGACGGCGAAGGGCGACCTGAGCGGGAATCCGCTCTTCACGGTTGGGTTCACCGTGTCCGGACCAGCCGGAGGAGGCGGAAGGCGGCCGGTGATTTCCGATAATGGCGTAGAGAATGCCGCCAGCTTCAAGGCGGCCACAGTCGATGCCGGCGCCCTGGCGCGCGGGTCGTACTTTTCGATCTTCGGCAGCGACCTGGGACCGGCAGAGCCCCAGTCACAGATGTCTTATCCGCTGCCAACCACACTCGGCGACGTCACCGTGTCGATCCGCAGCGGCGGCGACAGCGTTTCGGCCTACGTGGTCTACGTCTCAGCAACGCAGATCAACGGTATTCTACCGTCGAATGCGCCCACTGGCGCAGTCGAAATGATCGTCAGTCACAGCGGCATGACTAGCCCGCCGGCTGCCATAAAGGTGACCGACAGCAACTTTGGCATCTTCAGCACAGCCGCCCCGAACGGCCCGGGCATCATCCAGAATTACGTCTCCGCCACGGAGCTTCCGCTCAACACGCCGTCGACGCCTGCCCGGCCCGGCCAGGTGGAGGTCCTGCTGGGCACGGGCCTGGGCCCGATTTCCGATCCCGACAACCAGCCGCCGCCGGTGGGAGACTTGCCGGTGGAAGTCGAGTTAACCGTGGGTGGAAAGGTCGCGCAGATCCTCTACCAGGGGCGCGCGCCCGGCATTGCGGGCGTCGACCAGATCAATTTCATGCTGCCTCCCGACGTGCCGCTGGGCTGCCAGGTACCCGTGCAGATCCGAGTGGGCGCCAACGTCAGCAATACGGTAACCATGGCGATTCAAGCCGGCGGGGCGCCTTGCGAGGGCTTGTAAGGTCCGCGCAACCAAGCGGTCATTCCTGAAACGGCGTTCGCGGAATCGCGACGCTCTATCCCTGCATGCCGCGCTGCCACAGCGCGCACAGGGCCGTATTATACAGAGCCAAAGCCGTGGTGATCTGCCCCAGGTGATTGTCGTGGGTCGAAATGTAGGCCGCCTTCCCGGCCACTTCCTGGTGCAGGTTGCCTTCCGTCGAACAGTCGATCACCACCGCTCCGGGCTTGATGTCGCGGACCAGGTCCTGCTCGGAGTGCGCGGGGAATGCGGTCACCACGATATCGGCCATCTTCAGCAAATCCCGTCTGTCCTCCGGGCGCGTCTGCGGATGTACGATGATGGCCGTGGCGCCAATCCGCATCAGCATGCTCTGGAGCGGAATCCCGATGCGGGGAGAACTGTTGAAGATCACCGCCGTCGGTCCCTTCTGCCGCGCGTCACGGGGAAACAGGTTCTTGATGGAATCGTGCCGGTTCAGCAGCGTCAGGATGGCTCGCGCCGTGCACGGTACGACGCCTTCGTATTGCTCTTCTTCATCCACGGTCTGGATGTTGAGCGCCATCCGGCCCGTATTTTCCACCGTGAGTCCTTCAATGTCCTTCTCGGGTCTCACCCGCCGGAGGAAATAGTCCTCGGCCTTCCCAAACGGCGTGGGAAAGAACACGAAGGTTCCCGAGATCTTGTCATTGACCTGAGCCCCCATCAGAAGCAGTTCCAGGCTATCGGCGCTGGTGGCCTCCTCCACCCGGAAATCCAGACCGTGCTGCCGGAACTTCTTGCCCATGTAGCTCGCATAGCGCCGGGACCCCGCATCGATCACGTCGCCGGGCAGGCGGGGAAGGAAAGCGGCCACGCGGATCTTCCCTCGGTCCAGGCCCGTTCGTTCCACATGGGCCAGCTTGCGGTCGGCCTGCCGGTAGGTTTCATCGGCTACGGCCACGCAATCGAGCACTTTCCCCCGGGGAAGATCCTTCGTCCATCCCATATCGGGGGTGAACCGCGCATTTTGCACGGGTGGGGCGCCAGCGTCTGTTACGTTTCCCATGTCCATCAGCCAACATCGATTATGAAACACAATGGGAAGATCGCGTTTGCAAGCAGGCGCCGGCAGGATCGTCGGCTGACACCGTACGAGGTGACACAGCGCCGGGATGGGTCCCGGCGCGGCAAGCCACGGGCCTGCGCCCCTCAGCGCGGGTCGACCACTTCGGGATCGATGGCCGGGCTGGACTGCTCCAGGTTCAATTCACGGTCCAGCGCGCGCAGCATCTCTTCCCCGCTGGGCGCCAGCGGATGTGCCGGAGGGGGCGTTTCGACCGGCGTGAAGTCCTGACGGTTCTTGATGTTGGTGAGGACTTCCTTGATTTCGGTCAGTGCCGTATGGATCTGGAATACTTTAAGTACGCCGGCCACGAACAGGCACAGGACGGCGATGCTGATGACGTTGCCGATCGCGGCTTGAAAGAATCCCACAGTTCTGGTCTCTCCTCTTTGGGCCCTCTTTCGAGTTCCATCGGCTGGCCCGGGCCGGGACTTTACGGAATCCGGAAACTCCCCACCGCTCTGGCGCATCGTGTTAAGTAGGAAGTAGAGGATCGTGCGAAAACTGTCTACCCCCGCCCTGCTGATCGCCGCCGGATTGCTGGCTGTGCCAGGCCTTCCCCCAGGCCATCAATGTAACCAAGGTCTTAAAGGACGTCGAGGACCGCTATAACAGCACCAAGACGCTGCGGGCCGAGTTCGTCGAAACGCTGCGTGTCCAGGGCCGGACCCGGACGGCCGAAAAAGGGACCCTCTACCTGAGCCGCCCCAAACGCACCCGCTGGGAGTACTCGACGCCGGCCGGCCGCGTCTTTCTGACCGACGGCAAGTACACGCACGACTACGATCCGCGTGACAACACTTATCAGCGCGCGGCGATGAAGGAAACCAACGACGATCGCCTGCCGCTCTCCTTCCTGCTGGGCAACCTGGATTTCCAGAAGAATTTCGACAAGTTCGAGGCGCGCCCGGAAGGCGCCAACGCCCGGATCACCGCGTTCCCCAAGAACGAAAACCTCTCGTTCAGCGAGATCACCATGACCATTGCCCCGGATGCGCGCATCCTGCGGGTGCAGGTGGTGGGCAGAGATTTTTCTACCACCGAGTTCCAGCTCTCCGGCGAGCAGCGCAATATCCCGGTGCCCGACTCGTTGTTCCAGTTCACGCCGCCGCCCGGCACCAAGATCGTCGAAGCCGGAGAATAGTCCGGCCGTCCCATTCTTCCTGAGAATTTCCCTACCCGGCTCCCACAAGTTTGCCGAGGTACGCCATGCAGTCATCCGATAAGAATCGCCTGGTCGCGCAGACGCTCGTTCAGATGGAAAAGCAGTTCGGCAAGGGCGCCGTGTTGCAGCTCGGCTCGCGGAACGCGCTGCCGGTCTCTACGATTTCGACGGGATCGATTTCGGTGGACGCGGCGCTGGGGGTCGGCGGCCTGCCGCGCGGGCGGGTGGTCGAGATCTTCGGGCCCGAGGCTTCGGGCAAAACCACCCTGGCACTGCAAGTGATCGCCCAGGCGCAGGCGGCGGGCGGAGCGGCGGCGTTCGTCGATGCGGAACACGCGCTTGACCCGACCTACGCGCGGCGGCTGGGGGTCGATATCGACAATCTACTGATCTCGCAGCCCGATTTCGGCGAGCAGGCGTTGGAGATCACCAGCGCGCTGATCTCCTCCGGCGCCATCGACGTGGTGATCGTCGACTCGGTGGCGGCGCTGGTCCCCAAGGCCGAGCTCGAAGGCGAGATGGGCGACAGCTTCATGGGCCTGCACGCCCGGTTGATGTCGCAGGCGCTGCGCAAGATCACCGGCGCCGTCGCCCGCGCCAACGCCTGCATGATTTTCATCAACCAGGTGCGCGAGAAGATCGGCGTGATGTTCGGCAACCCGGAAACCACCACCGGCGGGCGGGCGCTCAAGTTCTACTCCTCGGTGCGCATCGAGGTGCGGCGCATCTCGGCCATCAAGGACGGCGACCGCGTGGCCGGCAACCGGACCAGGGTCAAGGTGGTCAAAAACAAGGTGGCCGCGCCGTTCCGCGAAGCCGAGGTCGACATCCTCTATGGCGAGGGAATTTCGCAGGAAAGCGACCTGCTGGACCTGGGCTCCGACCAGGGCGTGGTGGAGAAATCGGGCGCCTGGTTCAGCTACGGCGGGGAGCGCCTGGGGCAGGGCAAGGAAAACTCACGGAACTTTCTCAAGGAGAACCCGGACATCCGCGGGCGGATCGACGCCGCCGTGCGGGAAAAGCTCGGGTTGCCGGGGCCGAAAGGGGTAGTCGCCACCCCTGATCCGCAGAGCGCCAAAACGACTTCCCAAACGGCGTAAGTCGTGGCTGGCAGCCTGTGGGTGGGTCTTCGTTGCTGGGAGGCAACGGCGCCATTCAATTAATATAGTTTAATTTTATAGAATAAAAGGAATTTATTGACACGGGCTGGGGGGGGCTTATTCTGTTCGTGCGCGGAGCGCCACCGAAGGCTCTCTTTCGCACGAGGAGGAATATGCGAGCCCGATTAATTGCAATTGTTTGTGGTTTGTCGTCCGTTCTCGCCGCCCAAAGCGTTCAACTTTACAACACGTCCAATCCAGGCGCGTCAGATTTTCAGGTTGGGGATCAGTGGGAGCTTGATATCGCGGGCGCGCCCAACCAACTTGTGCAGGTGACGACGACGTTCAACGATCAAAATCTGGGGAGCCAGAATTACGGCTATACAGACCAATACGGCATGAAGACGCTGACCGGATACATGCCGGAAAGCGCTGTCGGGCACTGGACGGAAGCATGGAGCGTCGGCGGGTCTCCGGCGTCTCCGACTCTCGATTTCTGGGTGAACGAGGCCACGTTCGGTGGCTGCGAGACGTTTGCCAGCGCCGCGCCCCCTTTCCTCTACAGCACTGATTTCTACAGCCTAACTGAGCTAATTTTCATCTCGCCCGGAAGCACGTTTGTAGAGGGCCAGATCGTCAGCGGGGCGTGTGGCATCGTGGATGTGGAGTTCGTTGCCTTGGGTTACCCCGCCTATCTTGGCGCTAACCTGACTAACTACGGAGCTTCAGCCTTTGGCACGGTCTACGATAATGAGAACACTGGCGCCTATGGGTTGAGCGGACGGTGCTATGAGTGTTACTACCCCATCATTCAAACCGGCGTCGTGGACTTTGTCGCCGCTGATGCGGCCTTCAATACTTACTTTTTTCAGACTTCTGTAGTGCTTTACATAGATAGGGAAGACATCTAAGGGAGGGCGGAAATGACTACGAGTTTCATTCTCATGCAAGCAAGGTGGCCGATTCTGGCGGGCATTGTCCTCGGAACGGCCGGTACGAGTTGGGCCCAGATGCAGATGCCGGAGGCGCTGGCCAGCGCGCGGGCCAACACGCCGCTCACCGCGGACGTCACGGTGACGACGAGTTTCTACACACCCTTCGGCAAATCTACGCAGACCCAATCCGGCAAATACTACCGCAGCAGCAGTGGCTTAACGCGGCAGGATTTCAGTTCCGGGTCGACGATTACGGATCCGGTGGCGCGGACAATCATCAGCATCAACCACCAGGGAAGACGAGCGACGCTGATCCACCTGCCCAAAGCGCCAAACGCGCCCTCAGGCACAGCTCAGGCACCCTCGGTGATCGCTCCGCCTACCGGGAAGAGCAGCAATCTGGGCGAATCAACCATCGATGGTCACCTGGTAGTCGGAAAGCGGAATGAGTCTCCAGGGTTGGCAGCGGCCAAGCAAGCGGGAACCACCGTTACCGAAGTCTGGACCTCCGATGAGCTGCACCTGCCGATTTGGACCAGACAGACTTCCTCTGGAGGGGAGAACTCGCAGAAATATGAGAACATTAAAGTCGGTGAGCCGGATCCGTCTGTGTTCCTGGTTCCGAGCGGGTACACGCTAACGGAAAGGATCGCTGCCGCCCCAGGGCAGCCAATCATGCAGCCGGCCGCCAAGTGAGGAGGTTGTCATGTCGGCTCCCCGGCTGATCACCCTCGTAGGGCTGGTCGCCTTGCCATTGTTCTCCCAAGCTCCTACATTCCAGACGAGCGTTTCGAACCTGCGCGTTGAAGTCCTCGTAACCCGCAACGACCAGCCAGTGGAAGGACTGCGCGCCGAGGATTTCGTGGTTCGGGACGAAGGCGAGGTTTGCCCGATCGTCTCCTTTGCCTCCCAGAACCTGCCGCTCGATCTGGTCTTGCTCACGGACCAAAGCGGGAGCATGATGTATGAGCTGCGGAGGATGGAACGCGACGCGCTGCATGCGATCGATCAGATGCACGCTGGCGACCGTGTTGCTGTTCTGTCCTATGCCACAGCCGTTCGACTGGAGCAGCCATTTACAGATGACAAGTCCGCGCTGGCGAAGACCCTCAAGCGGCTGTCTCACGATCCGCGCCCGGAGATCAACTATGCGTCTCGCGGAATCCTGACGGCGGTCAACCTACTGGCCAAGGTCAAGGATGGCGGGCCGGAATCGCCCCGGCGCAAGGCGATTCTGATCATCACCGATAATCTCCCCACAGAGCTTGTGCCGGACGAGGACATCCTCCGGGAAATGTCGAGGGTGGACGTGATCTTCAGCGGCATCGTCGTCCCGGCGGGAGGATGGCGCACGCCTCCCGTTCCGCGCGATCAACCGGACCAGCATTACTACGAGTTCGCGAACGTCTTTCACCTGGCGAAGGTGAACGGGGGCGACGCGTTTCTTTCCAAGGGAAAAACGATCCCCGAGATGCTGGCGCGCATGCGGCAGCGGAATACGATCTGGTGTAAGCCCGCGGCAACCCCGCCGGTGCGCACCTTCCGGCGGCTCTCTGTGGAGCTGAGCGAGGATGCCCAGCGCCGCTATCCTGAGGCGGAGATCCGCGCGCCGGAAGGGTATTACGCTCGCGGACAGTAATAGGGGGGCCTGGGCCGCCCGATGCGGTCCACAGCCCCGAAAATCGGCCTGCCAGACGGCTGAATCATGGTTGCAGCGGGCTGTACCGGGGCGTTCGGGCCCCGGGGATTGCCCCGGTTGACACCCTGCGAGCCCCGATGATACTCTGAAGCCCGTTGGGGGGCGTCTTGCCCCTCGCCGAAAAACTGCTGTAAACCATTCTTCCTCCGAGGAGTTGACGCCATGCCCATTAACCTGACCGTCAATGGCAGGTCCACCACCGTCGACGTCCCCAACGACACTCCGCTGCTGTGGGTGATCCGGGACGTACTCAATATGAAGGGCACCAAGTTTGGCTGTGGAATCGGCCAATGCGCTGCCTGCACCGTGCACCTTAACGGCAAAGCGACGCGATCCTGCATCACGCCGGTTTCGGCCGCGGCCAACCAGCCCGTCACCACCATCGAAGGGCTCTCGACCGACGGTTCGCACCCCGTCCAGCAAGCCTGGCTGCAAACCGACGTTCCGCAGTGCGGCTACTGCCAGGCCGGCCAGATGATGTCGGCGGCGGCGCTGCTGGCCACCAATCGTAATCCCAGTGATCCGCAGATCGACCAGGCCATGAACGGCAATCTGTGCCGCTGCGGCACCTACCTCCGCATCCGCAAGGCGATCCACCTGGCGGCCACGCTCGCCAACAATGGCGCCAACAGCGGCGCCGGCAACGCTGCTGAATAAAGGAGACCACCCATGAAGAACATCAAACTCGATCGTCGCTCCTTTTTGCGCGTGAGCTCGCTCGCCAGCGGTGGCTTGATGCTGGGCCTGTACACACTGCCCGAAAAAGCCCAAGGCCAGGGAAAAGGCAAGGGTAAGGGTGGTGGAGGCGGCCTCTTCGGCGGCCCGCAGACTCCTCCGAACCCGAACAACTTCATCATGATCGCGGCCGACGGCACGGTCACCATCGCGGCCAAGAACCCCGACGTCGGCCAGGGCGTGCGCACTATGCTGCCCATGCTGATCGCCGAGGAGTTGGACGCCAACTGGGCCACCACTAAGGTGACCATGGTCGACTTCGACGGCGCCAAGTATCAGCCCGCGCAGTTCGCGGGCGGCTCTCTGGCCACCCCGCAGAACTGGACCCCGATGCGCCAGGTCGGCGCGCTGGGCCGTGCGCTGATCGTCGAGGCGGCTGCCCAGACCTGGAAGGTGCCGGCCGCACAGATCACCACCGATGCCGGCCGCGTCTATCACCGCGCCTCCAACAAGTCGGATCACTACGGCGCTTTCGCCATGCTCGCGTCCACGCTGCCGGTGCCTGACGTGGCCAACGTCAAGCTGAAGGAAGCCGCCGACTACAAGATCATCGGCAAGCCGCAGATCGCCAAGGAACTGCCGCTCATCGTCACCGGCAAGCCGATTTTCGGCATCGACCAGACGCTGCCCGGCATGCTCTACGCGGTTTACGAAAAGTGCCCCGTGTTCGGCGGTAAAGTGGCCAGCCACAACCTCGACGACATCAAGAAGATGCCGGGCGTCAAGCACGCCTTCGTCGTGGAGCGGCCGGACATCACCGACGTGGTGCTTCCCGGCGACCCGGGTCTCGAGAGCGGCATCGCCATCGTGGCGGATTACTGGTTCCAGGCCAACAAGGCCCGCCAGGCCCTGAAGGTCACCTGGAACGAGGGTCCGCGCGGTTCGGCGGCCCACACCAGCTCGGTCTACGCGGCCAACGCCAAGAACCTGATCAAGGAAGAGCCCCATCAGGTGACCCGCAACGACGGCGACGTCGACGCGGCCCTGAAGGCGCCGGGCGTCAAGGTGGTGGAGGGAGCCTACTCCTATCCCTTCATTTCGCACGCTCCGCTGGAGCCCCAGAACTGCACCGCGCACTGGCAGGGCAACAAGCTGGAAATCTGGTCCAATAGCCAGATTCCCGGCAGCGGCGTCGGCCTCTGCGCCTCGACCCTGGGCATCGACCAGAGCGCCATCACGCTGCACATGGTCCGCGGCGGCGGCGGCTTCGGCCGGCGTCTCACCAACGACTACATGGTGGAAGCGGCCTACATCTCGAAAGAGATTAACGGTCCGGTGAAGCTGGTCTGGACTCGCGAAGACGATATGGCGCACGACTACTATCGTCCGGGCGGCTTCCAGTTCATCAAGGCCGGCGTCGACGCTTCCGGCAAGGTGGTGGCGTGGCAGAACAAGTTCGTCACCTACGGCGAGAAGCTCGACCCCAACAGCCCGCGGGCGCGCGGCGGCCGCGGCGGTCCGCAGACCATCGCGACGGTCAGCGCCGGCAACATGGGCGGCACCTTGTTCCCGCAGTCGTTCATCGAGAACTTCGCCATCCATACTTACGTGCAGCCGCTGGCCATTCGCACCGGCTCGCTGCGCGCTCCGTCCAGCAACGTATTCGCGTTCACCATCGAGAGCTTCCTGGATGAGATCGCGAACGCGGCGGGCAAGGACCCCGTGGCGTTCCGCCTGGAGCTGCTCCGCAGCAAGCCCCCGCAGCAAGGTGCTGGCGGCGGGTTCGGCGGCGGGTTCAGCGCCGAGCGCGCCATTGGCGTGATCGAGCGCGTCGCCCAGATTTCGAACTGGGCCAACTCCAAGCCCACCAAGGGCCGCGCGTTGGGCGTGGCGCACTACTTCAGCCACCAGGGCTATTTCGCCGAAGTGGCCGACGTGAGCGTCACCAACGACAAGAAGGTCAAGGTGCACAAGGTGTGGTGCGCGGCCGACGTCGGGTCGCAGATCATCAACCCGAGCGGCGCCGAGAACATGGTGCAAGGCGCCATCGTCGACGGTATGGGCGCCATGATGGGCCAGGAGATCACGGTCAACAAGGGCCGCGTGGTGCAGAAGAACTTCGATACGCACCCGCTGGCGCGCCTGACCCAGGCCCCCATGGAGATCGAGGTCTCCTACGTGATGACCGAGAACTCGCCGACCGGTATGGGCGAACCGTCCATGCCTCCGGTGCTTCCGGCCATCGCCAACGCGATCTTCCGGGCCAACGGCGATCGCGTCCGCGAGCTGCCGCTCAAGAAGTCCGGCTATAGCTGGGCCTAGAGCGGTCGTCAGTAGTTTAAAAGAGGGCGCGTCCACGCGGCGCGCCCTTTTTGTTTGCGGCAGGTTACGCTAGAAGCATGACCGGTCTCCTGGAAGAAGCGCTCCGCCGTATCCAAACGCTCTCCGCCGAGGAGCAGGATGCGATGGCCTCGCAGATACTTGAAACCTTTGACGATGAAGAGGCTTGGGCGCGCAGCTTCCGCGCGAAGCCTGACCTCTTGCGCGAACTCGCCCGCGAGGCCATCGGGGAGCATCGCCGCGGAGAGACACGACCGCTGGACGAAATCCTCGACGAATGAAGGATGAAGTCCCACACCACGCGGGCATTCCGGGACGCGTACAGAAGCCTACCCGAGGCGGCGCGGCGCTAGGCGAGGCAAGCGTACCGCCTCTTCCAGGACAACCCCGGACACACCGGTCTGAACTTCAAGAAAGTGGTCGCGGACGGAAATATCTACCCGGTCCGCATCGGCCTCCATTACCGCGCACCGGGCGCCATGGACGGTCAGGACATTGTCTGGTTCTGGATCGGCCGGCACAGCGACTACGACAAGCGCATCTAACTTCCCGATTGCAGTATCCTACCTGAAGGATGAACCCGACCGGCGCCGCCCCTGCCACGCATCCTCTCGCGAATTCCGCTCCGCCGCCGCACTTCGCCCGCAGCGGCCGGTCGCTCGCCGCAGGCGCCTCCATGGGCGCTCTGATCTACGGCATCGGCGCGCCGGTCATGTGGACCCTCGAAAAGCTCGGCAAGGCCCCCGCCTTTCTCGCCAAGGGCGCGAAGCGCCGGCAGCAGGGGTTGACCGCCAACAATCCCTTCCGCGCCTACACGCCCGGCCCGCAGGACGTCTTCGTGATGACCTACGCCAAGAGCGGCACCAATTGGATGATGCAGATCGCGCACCAGCTCATCCATCACGGGCGGGGCGAGTTTGAACACATGCACGCCGTCGTGCCCTGGCCCGACATCAGCGCGATGCCGCCCTTCATGCGCGGCTACGCCATCCCGCTGGCTGATGCCGTCCACTGGCAGTGGGCGCCGGAGCGCAAGCGCGTCATCAAAACCCACTTCGAATGGGACCTGCTGCCCGATTCCGATCAGGCGCGCTACATCTCCGTCATCCGCGATCCCAAGGATATCTTCGTCTCCAGCTACTTCTTCCTGCGCGACGGCGTTCTCGGTCCGGCCATGCCGTCGGTCGATACCTGGTACAAGCTCTTCCTTTCCGAACAATTCATGATCGGCGGTTCCTGGGCCGCCAGCACCGCCGGCTACTGGGCTCAGCGCCATCGCCCCAACGTCCTGATCGCGTCCTTCAAACAGATGAAGCGCGACCTGCGCGCTAACGTGGTCAAGGTCGCGGAGTTCCTGGACATCCACGTCTCCGATGCCGTGATCGACGAGGTGTGCCGCAAGTCCTCCTTCGCCTACATGAAGCAGGTGGATCACAAGTTCGCCATGGGCACAATGATCCCCTGGCGGAAGCCCGGCGCCATGATTCGCAAGGGCACGCAGGGCGGCTCCTCTGAATTGCTGACCCCCGAACGCCAGCGCGAAATGGACGCGCACTTCCAGGCCGAGCTCCGCCGCCTCGGCTGCGACTTCCCCTACGAGGAGTTCTGCGACCTGGCATCCTGACCGCGTCGCGCCACCCATGCCACAAGGTTTCACCCTCTGGCTGACCGGCATGTCCGGAGCCGGCAAAAGCACCCTCGCCCGCATTCTGGAGGAGCGCCTGCGCGCCGCCTGCCGCCCTGTCGAGGTGCTCGACGGCGACCTGGTCCGCACGCATCTCTCCAAAGGCCTGGGCTTCACCAAAGAGGACCGCGACGAAAACATCCGCCGCATCGGCTTCGTCTGCGAACTGCTCTCGCGCAACGGCGTGGCCGTGATCGTCGCCGCCATCTCGCCGTACCGCGAAGCGCGCGAATCCGTGCGCGCCCGCATTCCGTGCTTCGTCGAGGTGCATGTCGCCTGCCCGCTGGGCGTTCTGGTGGAACGCGACACCAAGGGTCTCTACCAGCGCGCGCTGGCCGGCGAGATCCTGCACTTCACCGGCGTCTCCGATCCCTACGAGCCGCCGGCCTCCGCCGAGGTCGTGCTGGACACCGATAGCGAAACACCCGAGCAATGTGCCGCCCGCATCTGGGCTACACTCATAAACTTGGGCTACGTTTCGTGATCGATCTCCATTCCCACACCACCGCGTCTGACGGGTCGCTGTTGCCGTCCGAGCTGCTGGCCGAAGCGCGCCGCACGGGCGTGACCACGCTGGCCATCACGGACCACGACACCTTCGCCGGTTTCGACGAGGCGCTGCCGCTCGCCCACGCCGAGGGCGTCGAACTGCTGTGCGGACTGGAGCTTTCCTCGAAGCTCCACAGCCACTCCGCCCATGTGCTCGGCTACTTCTTCGAGGGCGGGGCCAACCGGGGGTTCCGCTCCTGGATCAGCGAACTGCAAGAGTCGCGCCGCGAGCGCAACGTCCGCCTGATCGCCCGCCTGCGCGAGCTGGGCCTCGACATGACGCTCGAAGAGGTGTGTGCCCGCGGCCACGGCATGACTGCCCGCCCGCACTTCGCGCAGGTGATGGTGGAGAAAGGCTACGTCGCCACCCTGCAGCAGGCCTTCGACGACTATCTGGACGAATCCGCCATCGGCTACGTCGACCGCCTGGAGCCCACCTTTGAGGAAGCGGTCACGCGCATCCGCGCCGGCGGCGGCTTCGCGTCCCTGGCGCATCCCATCCGCATCAAGGGCGACGTCGCGGCGCTGCTACCCGAGCTATGCGCGGCAGGCCTCGAGGCGATCGAGGCGTATCATAGCGACCACAGCCCCGAGCTCACCCAAACCTATTTGGACCTCGCCCGCCGCCACAACCTGCGCGTGACCGGAGGCTCGGATTTCCACGGCGCGGCGAAGCCGGACATCCACCTCGGGACCGGCCGCGAGGGCAACCTGCGAATCCCCGCGGACTTAGTCACAAACCTTCGCTCGTGATTGCCCACGCCACCGGGTAGAGGCTTCCAGTGGCACCGCTCCCTCTGGTCGCGGCTCAGCGAGCGGCATTCTGCTCGCAAGCGGCGATCCGGGCACAGCGCCGATAGTGCTCCGACCGCTTGATTCGTTTGCCCTGTGGCGCGAGCCCCTGGCTCGCCGCGCCGGGACTCGTCCCGGCGCTTGTCGTCCATCACCGTGTCGTGCCCGGGGTGCCGGCCCGACCACTCGCCGAGGCCTCCCGCCGCTCTACGGTATCTACGAAACCGCTCTGGCTGAAGCCGCGACCGCCGGGAGCGGTCCCCACCCGGCGCCCTACGCCGCGTCCAGGATGCTCTGCACCAGCGCGTCGTACTCGAAGCCGGCCTCCAGCGCCGCCTGCGAAAAGTCCTCGATCTCATCCAGCGACGGATTCGGATTCGCCTCGATCACGTAGATCTCACCGGCGGCGTTCAACCGCACGTCCAGCCGTCCGAACCCGCGTAGGTTCAGCACGCGGTAGACCTTCTTCGCCAGTGCGTCCAGCTTCTTGCGGACCTCGTCCGTCATCGGCTCAGCCGGACCGTTCATGATGTTCCAGCGCTCGCGATAGTCCATGTTCCACTTCGCGTGTGCGGTCGCAAACCGCGGCCCATCTTCCGGCATCCCTTCAAAGAAGATTTCACGCGGCGCCAGCACGGTCAGCCGCTGGGTGCCGAGGACGCTCAGGTACAGTTCGCGGCCCTCGATGTACTCCTCGATCAAAACGTCGCAGTGGAATTTCTGGTGCAGGTACTTGACGCGCTCCATCGCCTCCGGCTCGGTGCGGACCAGCGACGCCAGGCTGATGCCGTCCGAGGAGTCCTCGCCCGATGGCTTCACGAACGCCGGGTAGTGGAACCGCTTCAGGCTCCGGACCGGGCGCTTGCGGTGCGACACGACGAACCGCGGCACGTGAATGCGGTGATAGGCGAGCACCTTCTTCGCCAGCGCCTTATCCTTGCACAACCACAGCGCATCGGGGCCCGCGCCCGTGTAGCGCACCTTCATCAGTTCCAGCAGCGCGCAGACGTTCGGCTCCTGGGCGCGGTCATGATAAAAGGATTCGGCGCAGTTGAAGACCACCTCGGGCTGGAACGCACGAATGGTCTCGATAATCTCGGCAACGTTGTCGTAGATGGCCAGCGGCTCCACTTCGTGGCCCAGCCGCCGCAGGCTGCGGAACACGCTGGCTTCCGCCGACCGGTTCTCGCGGTCGAACGAAGCGCCGGAGACACGTTGATTCGGGTCCGGGGGCTCCGGAACGTCGTACAGAAACAGCACCTTCATGCGTGCCTAAACTGACCTCTTGAATCTCCCGGTATAAAGGTGGTTAGTGACCAGTGCGGCCAGATAAGCCCCCAACTCAAAATGCATAGGTGTCGAATCCTTCGGCGCCCTGAGGCGTAATGTCTGGCATCGCTGGATCAACTGGTTTACCAGCATGCTCACCGTGTACCGCCTTTGCCCGGTCCACTTGACCAGTGACGTGATCAAGGCCGCGCGATGTTGCCGCATCACTTTCGCGGCAGGGGGATCACTCGGCTCCCCATTCGCGAAGATAGCACGGAGATCGGCGTCGTAGAAGTCCGGGAAATCCTCTGCGGACATCTTGCGGCGTTCGGCGTAGTAGCGGCCCAGCGTTTTCTTGAGCTTGCTGGCGTTTGAAATGCGCCGCCCGCCGCTCACCAGGGGCTTCTTCTCGCGCACTTCCTGGATCAGCGCGTCCACGTATTCCAGCTTCTTCAGCGCCTTCCAGCCGCGGTAGCGCTCGCGCCATTTCTCCGGCGGATCGGCAATCCACACGGCGAACGTTTCCGCGAAGTCCTCGGTGGGATGCGACTGCGCATACCAGTTCGGCAGGTGCCGCACGAATCCTCTGCTATAGGGCCGCGGCGTGTAGGTTTCCGGCTCGTAGTCTTCCTCCAGGCTGCCGAACACTTCCTGCCACTCATCGCGGTCAGAGATCTTGTAGGCATGGTCCAGTGCGTGCCCGCATTCGTGGCGCAGCAGCATCTGGCACCATTCCGAATCGCCGCCTTCCACTTCGAGCATCTGGTGCTCTTCGAGCTCCCGCAGCCGCGGATGCGACAGGTAGAACGGGATCGCGATCGCCGGAACGCCGTTGGGCGAGAACCATTCGTCGCCCAGGTAGCAGGGCGGCCGCAGCGCCAGCCCCCGCTCTTCGAGCAGCGCATGCAGCTTGGCGACCTCCGCCTCCAGCACGCTGCCCCGGATCTGCACCCCCAGGTCGCAGATTCTCCACTGCAGCAACTCTTCGTCTTTGAGTGCAACCCAGGCGGGTTCCCCCGAACCGTCGATCACCCGCTATCTCCTCCGCTGATAGCTCTTGAGCTGTTCGAGCTGTCCGCGCGCCACAGCGTTGTTCGGCTCGATCTCCAGCGCCTTCTCCAGCGCCGCCATCGCCGAGGCGTCGTCCACCTTGCGTGTGTAGGCGTATGCCAGCCCGACGTAGGATTTCGCAGAATCCGGATAATATTCGAGGTTCAGCTTCAGCAGCGTGACCGCGTCGTCCGCCTTGACGTTGGCCAGCCGCTGCGCCACCAGGATGAGCGTATCTTCGCCGAAGTCGTAGGTCCCGCGGCCGTAGAAGCGATCGTGCAGGTCGCGATACTGCGCCGCCGCCGCGTCGCCGCCTTCCTTGACGACGGTCTGCCAGACCACGTCGCGCAACTGCCGCGGGAGCGGCACGCCGCGATGGCAGGTGATGCAGTCGATGCGCGTCACCGCGCCGGCGGCCTTGCCGGTGACGGTCTGCACGCGCTCATTGAGCTCGCGCGTCATGGCGATCATCTGCCGGGCGATGTCTTTCTTCGGTTCACTCTGCCCGCTGCCGCGCGGCGCCGAGTGGCAGTAGGCGCACTCCACGCCCAAGGCGCTGGCGATTGCCTGCATGTCCGGCAGCGGCTGCCCTCCGCGCCCGGCCTGCGCCCAGGCCAAAGGCGTCAGCAGCGCCCCGCCGAAACAAAAAACGAGAAACTTGTTCAAATCGAAACACCTCCCTCGTCCCCAGCAAGTATAGAACAGATCCCGGTCCCCACGTCCTGAGGATGCCCCGGAGGCCGGCCTGGGGGGCTCCGGCTCGGCCCCAGGGGGCGTCGTTGACCGGTCCCCGCCCGCCACTGGCCGAAAAACGAGGGTGCCCGAGCCCCATCCGCCGTACTCTGGCTTCAGGAGACGACACCATGAGAACGCTGACAATGACCGTAGCCGTGCTGCTGATCCTGACCGGGCTGGTGCAAGCGTTGGTGCAGTTCGGGACCGGCTCAGCGCAGCGCTCGCTCGATAGCCGCCTGGGCCACTGGAGCCAGCAGAGCGCAGTCCTGCGCGTTGGGATGTAGGCCGTCGTTCGAGAACCCTTCCTTGAACATGCCCCCGGGCGTCCACCGCCGCCGAATAGCAGTCGGCATACACAGCGGCCTTCTCCTCCGCGTACTGCTTCAGCAACGCATTCAGCGCCAGGATCTGCGCCTGCGGACGTCAGCGCGCGCAGCATCACCTTGATCCCGTGCCCAGCAGGGGTGTCCGCGCAAGTGGGCTTGTGCCGATACAGCATCAACACCTTATAATGTTTCGAATGAAACGACTGTTTCCTGCTCTGGTAAGAGGGGCCCTTCCCGGTTGGATTCTATTTGCAATCGTATTCTGTACGGCCTTTCCGCGTCTGGAGGCCAATCCCCTGACGATCACCATCACGGGCACGGGAGACGGAACGCTGAACGGGAAAAGCTTCGTCAGGGCAAAGTTCACATTCGTGCTCACCACCGACACCACGTCCGTGGCCAAACCGCCGTGCTGCGACACCCTGGACACTCCGCCGGGCACTCCCGCGACTTTCGACATCACGGGAGCCGGTTCGGGTACCTTGACCGAAGACCAGGTGGTCTTCGTGTACCCCCAGTTCGGAGATATCGGCTTGGCGCATTACAACGACGGCGACGTGGTGGATATGAACGATCCCTCGCTGGTCGGCTACAAGTTTGACCGCAGCGTGGGGCCCCTCACAGCGATCCCGTTTTTCGTGGGAGCCTGTCCGGGACCGGATTGCAGCTACCTCTCGACAAGCATGGGCCTGCTCGGCTTCAGCTCGGTCTCCACCGTTTCCTTCCAGGTTGAAGTGGGAGCCCCGCCTCCTACGCCCACGATCACCAAGGTCCAGGACGAGGCCTCGAGTGGGTCGAGCCTGAGCCCCGGCATGCGCGCGGTCATCACCGGCACGAGCTTCGGCATGGGCGCCAGCGGCGCCGCAACCTTCACCGTGAGCGGCAAACCCGCGCCGGTGATCCAGTTTCTCGGACCCACACAGGTCCTGGTCCAGATCCCGGCGGATGCGGCCGTGGGGCCGGCCAACGTGGTCGCAACCTACAACGGGGTCGCATCCCAGCCCTTCCCGATCATGCTCACGGCCTTCGCGCCCGCGCTGTACTCGACCTTCTATGATTGGAACGGCGACCCGATCACTCCCTCACACACCGCCATTCCCGACACCAAGGTTTACGTCCTGGCGCTCGGCCTGGGTCCCACGGACCCGGCCATGATGACGAACACGCCGGCCGCGGCGGAAGCGCCCACCACCTCGGCAGTCCAGGTGAACGTCGGGAGCAACTCCGTGATGCCGTCCTACGCCGGCCTGGAGATGGGCGCCGTCGGACGCTACAAGATCGTCTTCACCGTTCCGGGCGACGCCGCGGCCGGACCGGTGGACGTGAACGTCAGCGTGGGAGGCGCGAGCAGCAACACCGTTTCCCTGATGGTCGGCCCGCCGGTTCCCGTCATCACCGCCATCGCGAACGGAGCCACGTTCCAGGCCGGTAAGGTGGCCCCGAACTCGTTTGTCAGCATCTTCGGCGTTAACTTCGGCAGCGCCGACTCCACGGGCAATATGTTCCCCGCGACTTCGTTCAACGGCCTGTCCGTCCTGTTCGACGGCACGCCCGCGCCTCTGTATTACGTGTTCGGCTCCCTGGGGCAGATCAACCTGGTGACGCCCAGCGAACTCCGGCCCGGGGACACTGTCCTGGTCCAGGTCAAGACGCCGCAGGGCACCAGTGCAGCCTTCCAACTCGAGATCGCGTCCGACGACGTGGGGTTGTTCCGGATTCCCGATCCGTCCAACGCCAGCCGTATGAATGGAGCGGTTCTGTTCGCGAATACCGCATGGCGGGTGATGCCCGCATCGATGGCCGCCGCGCTCGGCTTCCCGAGTTGCGCCGGGGCGCAGCCCATCACCGCGTGCGGCCAGCCTGCCAAGCCCAAGGATGTCATCATCCTATTTCTGACAGGCGGCGGGAAGGCAACCCCCAACGGCGATCCGAACGGAGCTCCGGTGGCCACCGGCGAAGTCGCCCCGGCGGACGGGAATCCCGTCTACGTGACGCTGGGCACGCCGGAGGTGACCATCGGCGGCCTGCCCGCGCAAGTGGGCTTTTCCGGCATCTCGCCCGGAAATGCCGGGCTGTATCAAATCAACGTCACCATCCCCGACGGAGTCGCTCCCGGAGACGACGTACTGGTCACGGTCACTTTTCCCGGCGGCAGTCACGACTCGGTGACCATCGCGATCCATATAGGGGAGTAGGTGGCGCAAGCCCGTGGCTTGCCGCGCCGGGACTCGTCCCGGCGCTTGCCGCCCCTGACGGCGTCAACGCACGACGACAAGTTAGACCCTCGCGGCGCCGGCCAGCCAGAAGGGAGCTGGTAACAGATCGAGCCGGCATTATACTGTGTGCAGTTCCATGGTCGACGTTTCGCAAGTCACCGGCCGCGGCCTGCGCGAAGGCGTTCTTACCGACGCCCAAGTCCGCGCGCTCACCCGCGAAGGCCTGGCCGGGCTGCCCCTCGACGGCCGCCGCGTGCTGGTGCTGATCCCCGACGGCACGCGCTCAATGCCGATGCCGCTACTGTACGACGTGCTCGACCGCGAGCTCGCCCCGCGCACCGCCGCGCTCGACTTCCTGGTGGCCCAGGGCACGCATCCGCCGATGAGCGATGCGCAGCTCACCCGCCACCTGGGCCGCGAAGTCGCCGATGGACGCGCCGGAGATCGCCGCGTCTACAACCACCAGTGGGACGACCCCGCGGCGTTCGTCACGGTCGGCACGATCCCCGCCGCCGAGACCGCGAGGCTCACCGGCGGTCTTCTCACCGAGGACGTCCCGGTCGCCCTCAACCGCCGGATCCTCGACTACGACCACCTTCTCATTTGCGGACCCGTCTTCCCGCACGAGGTCGCGGGGTTTTCAGGCGGCGCGAAATACTTCTTCCCCGGCATCGCCGGACCGGCCATCATCCACTTCACGCACTGGCTCGGAGCCCTTCTCACCAGCTTCGACATCATCGGCACGCCGGACACCCCGGTCCGCCGCGTGATCCACCGGGCGTCAGAGTTTATTGACCGCCCGCATTCGCTGCTCGCGCCGATCGTCACCCACGAAGGCGTGGCCGGCCTCTTCTGCGGACCGACCCTTGAAACCTGGACCGCCGCGGCCGAGCTATCGTCTCAGCGCCACATCGTGTGGCTCGACCGCCCGCTCCACCGTGTGCTGGCCGTCCTGCCCGAAATGTATGAGGACCTGTGGACCGGCGCCAAGGGCATGTATAAACTCGAGCCGGCGATCGCCGACGGAGGCGAAGTGATCCTCTACGCGCCGCACATCACCGAGGTGAGCTACGTCCACGGCCGCCTGATCGACCAGATCGGCTACCACTGCCGCGACTACTTCCTGGCCCAGTGGGACCGTTTCGGCCACTACCCCGGCGGCATCCTTGCGCACTCGACACACGTCAAGGGCCAGGGGACCTACCGCGATGGCATCGAGACCCCACGCATCCAGGTGACCCTGGCCACCGGAATCCCGGAAGAGCGCTGCCGCCGCATCAACCTCGGCTACCGCGACCCCGCATCGATCCGCTTCGAGGACTGGCACGTCATCCCGCGCGCGGGAGAGACCCTCTACCGCATCAGACTCTAGCCCGCATTTCGCACCAGGTTTCGGACGCAGGAAGTGGCGCAAGCCCGTGGCTTGCCGCGCCGGGACTTATCCCGGCGCTTGTCGCCCATCACGGTGTCACGTCACAGGCGGCGGCAAATCGCTCTCCGCAGGGCCACGGCTCAGGTTCCTCGCCGATGCGCAGAGCACTTGTGAGAAGTCCAGGCTAGAGCTGGGCTAGAGCGTTTTCTCAGCAAGCGTAGACCACTCCCTGTGGTCCCGGCACAGCGAGCGGCGCTCTGCGCAAAGGACGTGCACTGGGCACAGCGCCAGTAGCTGAGCCGCGACCACAGGGAGCGGTCTACGACAACGCTGCAAACGCTCTAGCAGCATTTCTCACCAGTGGTACGCAGGAAGTGGCGCAAGCCCGTGGCTTGCCGCGCCGGGACTTATCCCGGCGCTTGTCGCCCATCACGGTATCACGTCACAGGCGGCGGCAAAATCGCTCTCCGCAGGGCCACGGCTCAGGTTCCTCGCCGATGCGCAGAGCACTTGTGAGAAGTCCAGGCTAGAACGTTTTCTCAGCAAGCGTAGACCGCTCCCTTGTGGTCGCGGCTCAGCTACTGGCGCTGTGCCCAGTGCACGTCCTTTGCGCAGAGCGCCGCTCGCTGTGCCGCGACCACAGGGAGCGGTCTACGACAACGCTGCAAACGCTCTAGCAGCATTTCTCACCAGTGGTACGCAGGAAGTGGCGCAAGCCCGTGCCTTACCGCGCCGGGACTCGTCCCGGCGCATGTCGCCCATCACGGGTCATGATGGCAGCGGCGGCAGAATCGCTCCGCCTCAGGTTTCCCGCCGCTGCACTGAGAGCTTGTGCGAAATACAGGCGAGTCTTCACGCCAACTTTACGCCGCGCCGCTTCCCGTGGATTTCCGCTTCGCCGTCCGGGTCCTCTTCGCCGGCTTCTGCGGAGCCTCGAACGTAGTCATGTACTCGATCCCCGGTGCCAGCACCTTCTCCCAGGCATCCCGCAGCTCATCCCGCAATTCCAGCGGCTGATCGTCCAGCTTCATCGCCGTCTCAATCAACGCCTGGCGGAACGGATGGTAGAGGTGCCGCGGAATCCCGTCGGCCGCGTGCTTCTCGGCGATCCGCGTGAGGATGTTCGGGGTTCGCCCTTCCTCGTGCAACGCCGTGTACACGGCCAGCAGCAGAACCGCCTCCTTGAGAACCTGGAACTGCCGGATCCAGCCCTCCGAAAGCGGCGCTTCCGCCAGAGAGCCGAAGCGTTCAAAGTGCGGAGCGGCTTCCGGAGCCTTCTTCAAGAACTCCTCGTAAAAGGTCCGGAAGAATTCCGTCTGGCGCTGGTCGTCGCTCATCAAACGGCGGTAGCTGTCGCGCACCGTCTCGACGTCGACATCGGCCGTTTCCAGCCGCCGCACCGCATCCTGCAGCGTAGGATACCGCCGCGAAGGATCCCGCTCGATCATCCGGTCCACCGTCTGCCCCACCAGTTCCAGGCAGTTCGGGCACACGTCGCGCACCTTGGGCCAAGCCCAGCCGCTCTCGCTTGAAAGCGACTGCGCGACTTCCAGGAAGCGCCGAGCCCCCATCAGCATCTCGTAGGCGATCAAACCCAGCCGGTACTGGTCGGCTTTCTTCGGATCCGGATCGTGCACGCCGCCCGAGCTGCGGCTCTCCGGCGGGACGTAAATCAGGTCGTGCCCCACCGCGCTCTCTCCGCCTTCCGTTTGCAGCAGGTCGGCTTCGTAGCGGTTGAGGCTGAGGAAATACTGCTCCGCCTCCGGGTCCCCGGGGTTCTGGATCAGGATATTCGCCGGCTTGAGATTCAGGCCCGCCAGCGGAGGACTGCTGGAGTGCGCGAAGCATACCGCGCGCCCGATGGCGGCCACCAGTTTGCGTACACGCTCCAGCCGCAACGGCCCGTGGTCCTCCTTGAACACCGTGCGCAGGGAAGTGCCGGAGACGTGTTGCTCGATGTAGTACGGCGGCTCGCCGTCGAGGTAGGCGCCATAAATCGTGACCGTGCTGGCATGATCCGTGGCCCCCACCACCGCGCGCACGGATTGCTTGAACAGGTCGCTGCGCCCGTTGTCCCGCAGCAGCTTCACCGCGGCGTCGCGGCTCAATTCCTGGTCCACCACCTTGACCACGTAGGCGATGGGTCCCTTGCCCAGCGTCTTGTCGATGCGGTACTTGGTCTGATTCAGGGCCCTGCGCAGATTCTGAATTTCGACGGCCTCCAGCGCCGCCGACGCGATCTGTTCCCGCAGCCCGTCATATTGACCGGGCCACTGCAGACTCGGAATCTGTGGCAGCGGCGGCCCCATCGGCAGAGCGATGAAGTTCTCGACGTCAATCCCCAGCTTCTCAGTGGCCGCGGAGACGTCCAGTTCCCCAATCCGGACGATGACCAGCTTGAACTCGCGGCCCAGTTGCCGGCGGCGCTCGGCGATTTGGGGCCACTCGGTTTCCGCGATCGGTTTCGAGCGCAGCGCCTGCTGACTCAACAGAAAGATCGCCGAGGTAGCGCGCCCCAACGCCTCCGCGGCTGCCTGGGTCCAGTTGTCCCCGGCGTGAATCTTGTTCACGTCCACCCAGGGTTGGATCGAGCCCTCGCTCGTGTCCAGCCGGGATGTCAGCCGCAGCGTGTTCAGCCAGTCGACGTTCTCATGGCTGTAGCTGACAAAAACCTCAGGAGTCATACTTCGATCCTCCCCCTTCCCGGTAGCCTATCACGGAAAATGGTGCGCAAAAGCGCGTTCCGTGGCGGCGCGGGCGATTCGAAAACCTGGCGTGTTCCGCGGTTATTGGGCGGTTTTCGCAGCGAGAGTCGCGCGTTCCCCCACGGCGCGCACTTCCGCGGCCGCCACCGGGTCCGGAGCCATGCGCAGGTTTGCCTCCACGCACGCGACGATTCCCCGCACGGCGCCCTCCAGCAGCGATCGCCCCGCCGCCAGATCCGCCGCCAGGTGGCCCGTGAGCTCCGGGGCGACCGGTGCGGACAACTCCAGCGCTTCCACGGCCGCGCGTGCCGCGCTCAGAGGGATGGCGATGGCATCCTGCATCGCGCTGCGGTCGCGCTCCTCCAGCAGTCGCCGCACGATGGCTGCGTCGTTGTCGGCGGCGCGCCGCAGTTGGCCTTCAAGCCCGCGCAACCGGCCGAGCGCCTGTGGACCCTTGCCCGAGATTGTGAGCACCTTGAGGATGATGCTAGCCCCCAGCGCCGCCGACACGGCGCAGGCCGCCACGCCCGCTGGCGACGGACGATTGGCCGCCAGCGCGTCGGCGAACTCCGCCAACGATCCCTGCCACCATGAGTTCACTACAGTAGAATGTATCAGACGCCCCCAAGGAGGCTCCCATGGTGAACTTCCGCTGCGCAATCGTCCTGTCGGCTGCCCTGCTGCCGCTGACGCCGCTCTGCGCCCAAGTGGACCTCTCCGGCGCATGGGCTCCGGTCACGCAGGAGGACCAGCCTGAGCGCGGCCCCGGTCCCGAGTTGGTCGACTTCGCCGGCCTCCCCATCAACGCCGAGGCGCGCCAGTGGGCGCTCTCCTGGGACCCCGACCGCCTGGGCCTCAAGGAACATCAATGCCAGGTGCACACCGTCGCCTACATCCATCGCGGTCCGCTGCGCCTGCGCGTCTGGGAGGAGCGCGACCCCATGACCCAGGAAGTGGTCGCCATCCGGCTCTATTCGAGCACTTATGAGCAGAACCGCACGGTTTGGATGGACGGCCGCGAGCATCCCGGTCCGTACGACGCGCACACCTGGATGGGCTTCTCCACCGGCGAGTGGCAGGGCAACATCCTGACGGTCCACACCACGCACATCAAGCAGGGCTGGCACCGCCGTAACGGGCTCCCGTCGAGCGACCTGCTGGATCTGACCGAGCATTTCATCGTGCACGGCGACATGCTCACGCACGTGACCGTGGCCACTGATCCGGTGTACCTCGAAGAGCCGCTCATCAAGAGCCAGGACTACTCGCGCAGCGCCAACACGCAAGGCAACTGGCTGTGGCCCTGTGAGTACGTGGAGGAGCTGCCGGGAATCGACCGCGGCAAGGTGCAAAGCTTCCTGCCCGGCGAGAACCCCTTCCTGCACGAGTTCGCCGACAAGCACAATGTTCCGCTGGAGTCCGCGCTGGGCGGGGCCAAGACGATGTACCCCGAATACATGGAGACGATGCCGAAGCCCTGATGAAGAGAGTCCTGTTCCTGGCAATCACTCTGGCCGCGGCCGCCGCGGCGCAATCGCAGTCGAATTCGAAGGCTCCCAGTGACTGGGTCCAGCCGCGGACCATGTGGGGCGAACCGGACCTGGCCAACGTCTGGCAGCAGTCGCTGAAGTTCCCCAACGGACGCCCCATCATCGGCCTGGACCTGGCCGACGTGGTGCCGGACATCCCGTATCAGCCGTGGTCGAAGGAGAAGTACGAGTTCAACCAGACGGGCAAGGGGCAGTCGGCCGATCCGGAAGCGCACTGCCTGCCGGCGGGCGTGCCGCGCACTACAGGCGTGCCCTACCCGATGCGCTTCATCCAGTCGCCCGGATTGATCGTGATGCTGATCGAGGGCAACGTCCATAGCTACCGCATGATCTTCACCGACGGCCGGCCGCATCCCAAAGATCCGAATCCAACGTGGATGGGCCACTCCATCGGCTGGTGGGAAGGCAACACGCTGGTGGTGGATACGGTGGGATTCAATGGGCTGGCGTGGCTCGACCCGGGCGGGCACGTGGCGAGCGACAAGCTCCACACCATCGAGCGCTTCACCCGGACCGAACCCAACCTGATGCAGTACGAGTTCACCATCGACGATCCCGGCGCCTACACCAAGCCCTGGGGCTGGAGCTATCCGCTCTACGGCCACCCGGACTGGGAGATCATCGAGTACGTCTGCAACGAAAACAACAAAGACGTCGACCACATGAAGGCGGGGAATCCCTGACAGCCTGAGGACCGCTCCCTGTGGTCGCGGCTCAGCTAGCCCGCACTTCTCCGGGTTTCGGGCGCAGGACGTGGCGCAAGCCCGTGGCTTGCCGCGCCGGGACTCGTCCCGGCGCTTGTCGTCCATCACAGTGTCGTGCCCGGAGTGCCGGCCCGACCACTCGCTGAGGCATCCCGCGGGCTAGCTGAGCTAGCAGAGCCGCGACCACAGGGAGCGGTCTACGAAGAGCGCTGAAACCGCTCGAAGGCTGGCGCTCCGTGCTGGGTCAAATGACTCATCCAGACCTGCCGCGCCACCGGCGTCCGTTGATTCCAGGCGGGTTCCGCAGTGGTGCGGTCCGTGCTACAGCATGGCGGGAGGCATCACCAATGAAACTCAACCGGCATCACCTAATGACATGGACCGCCGCAGGCGGCTTGCTGCTGGGCGTGGCGCCGCTGTTCGCCCACCACTCCTTCATGGCGGAGTTCGACAAGAACAAGCCGGTGGAGATCGTGGGCACGGTGACCGAGGTCGACTGGATCAATCCGCACACGTTGTTCTACGTCGACGCGAAGAACGATCAAGGCCAGATGGAGCACTGGATCCTTGAAACCGGCAGCCCCAGCGTGCTGATCAACCGGGGATGGAAGAAGGGCACCATGAAGAAGGGCGACCACATCGCCGTGAGCGGTTATCTCTCCAAGGAGCGCCACGATAAGGCGGCGGCCCGGGCGGTGACGTTCCCCGACGGCAAGACGCTGTTCGGCGGACAGACTGACGATGGTGGTCCTATGAAGTAGATGGCTTCACTCGGGTACGCGCAGCAAGACCTCGCCTACATCCACGATGCGGGCTTTCGCGACTACGCACTGGCGGCCGCGCCGGAGCTGCTGCGCATCCTGCGGCGCCAGGGCGTGGAACGCGGTCTGGTGATCGACCTCGGCTCTGGCAGCGGGCGCTGGGCGCGCGAGCTGGTGCGCAATGGCTACGACGTGCTGGGCGTCGATCAGTCGGCGGCGATGATTGAGCTGGCCCGCAAGGTGGCTCCGCGGGCGCGATTCGAGCGCGGGTCGCTGTTCGAGGCGAAGCTGCCGCCGTGCGATGCGATCACGTCCATGGGCGAGAGCTTCAACTACGCCTTCCCGCAGTCGCGCAGCACGCCCACGGCGCTGCGCGGGCTGTTCCGGCGAGCGTTCCGGGTGCTGCGCCCGGGCGGCGTCTTCCTGTTCGACTTCGCGACGCCGGAACGGCTGCCCAAGCAGGGCCCGCGGGTGTTCTGGCGCGAAGGCCGCGACTGGGCGATCTGTGCGGTTACCAGCGACGAGCAAGGCTCGCTGCGGCGGCACATGACGTGGTTCCGCAAGGAGGGTCGCTTGTACCGGCGTGGCGAGGAGACGCACGAGCTGCGGCTCTACGAACCTCGCGACCTGGCGGCTGAGCTGGAAGCCTGCGGCTTCGAGTCGCACCCGTTGCGGCGGCGCGGGCGGTTCCCTGAGGTGGTGGGCATGGCCTGGATGCTGGCGGTGAAGCCCAAGAAAGCTTGAACGGGATCGGGCTCCCTGCGAGTCTTCTGAACAGGAGGCAGGTATGCGTGCGATCCTTGCCCTGCTGGCGGTATCCAGTCTGCACCTGGCTGGTGCGGCTTTCATCTTCGACTGTCCGGACGGACAGGTGTTCTCGGTGGAGTACGACAAGAACCTGGCTGTCGTCCGGATGCGCGATGGGATGCCCATGACGCTGAAGCAGGACTTCAGCGCCTCCGGCGCGCGCTATACCGGCGGCCAGACGACCTTTTGGGACAAGGGCGGCGTGGCGCTGTTGGACTCCCCGGGCATGCACCTCGAAGGCTGTGCCGGGAAGGCGGCGCCTGCGCGCGTCGATCCCGGGTCCTACACGGTGGGCGCGCTGCGGGTCGATCTGCGCGCCGACGGCACGTTCGCCTCGCGCGAGCCTGCTACGGCCGCCAATGCCGATTTCGGCGCGGACCATGGGCGCTGGGCCGTGAGCGCCAGCGGGGCGTGGCTGAAGCTGTGGGGCGCGGTGGAGAGTCCGGAGGAGATCCCGGCGACGGCGCTCGCGCCGGTGGAGGGCGCCCCGCTCCTGCATGACACTTACAGCATGCAAGGCTTGTTCAACTACATGGCCGATGCGGCGACGTTCCGCGACTGCCTGACGGGCAAGCGCTATCCGGTGGCGGGCGGACCGGGCTACCTCGACCTGGAGCGCGCCTACCTGCTGGCGCAGCAGACGCCCAGCGAGACGCTGCTGGTCTCGGTGACGGGCTCGTACGAGATGCGGCCGGCCGCGGACGGTCCGGGAGAGGTCGCGTCACTGGTGGTCAAGCGCGCCGGGATGGTGCATGCGCAGACGTGGTGCCCCGGCGGGCCGGATGCGCTGCTTGAAGGGACGCGGTGGCGGCTGGCCGAGCTCGGGTATCGGGAGATTGTTCCGGGCGGGGCGCGTGAGGTGTTTCTGAAACTGGAAGACAGCAAGGCGACGGGGTTCGCGGGCTGTAACGACGTGTTCGGGAGCTACGCGCTGGATGGGCCGAAGTTGACGTTCGGAGGTGTGGGGGCGACGTTGATGGCGTGCGTTTCGCCGACGCCCGAGCTTGGGTATTTGGACGCGTTGAAGCGTGTGGCCTCGTATCGGATCTCGGGGGCGAGGCTGGAGCTGTTTGATGGGGACGGTGCGCTGCTGGCGCGGTTTGAGGTGAGCGCGTAGGGGCGGGACATGCGCCGGCACGAGTGCCGGCGCGGCGAGCACGAGTGCTCGCGCCACACAGACGGACTATCGGCCGCCGTCTACGTTCAGGATCGAACCGGTTACGAAGGAGGCTTCCTCAGACAGGAGCCACAGGATGGCGGTCGCGACCTCTTCCGGCTGTCCGCCGCGTTTCATTGCCACGTACTGCTTCATACGGTCGACGCGGCCGGGTTCGCCGCCTTGCGCGTGCAGTTCGGTGTAGATGTAAGCGGGGCGGACGCCGTTGACGCGGATGCCGTCCTGCGCGACCTCCTTCGCCAAGCCGATGGTGAGCGTGTCGAGCGCCGCTTTGCTGGCGGCGTAGTCGACGTATTCGTTAGGGGCTCCCAGCAAGGCAGCTACGGAAGACACGTTGACGATCGCGCCGCCTGCGCCGCCGTGACGCGTGGACATGCGGCGCACGGCTTCGCGGGCGCAGAGGAAGGCTCCCGTGAAGTTGGTCGCGAAGACGCGGTGGATGCGGGCCACGTCCATGTCCTCGACGCGCATTTGCCGTTCGAGCGTGCCCGCGTTGTTGACCAATCCGGTGATGGGGCCGAGGCGGGCGGCGCACTCGAACAACATCGATACCTGCTCCTCGGAGCTGATGTCGGCTTGCACGGCTGTGGCGCTGCCGCCCGCGGCTTCGATCTCGCCTACGACGGTGGCCGCGCGGTTGTGGTTCTGAAGATAGTTGACGCAGACGGTGTAGCCGCGCTCGGCCGCCAGCCGGGCGGTGGCGGCTCCGATGCCGCGCCCCGCGCCGGTAACGATAAGGACGCCCACGAGAGGTCGCCTACGAGAGGCCGATCACTTTGCCGGTCTCGACGTCAAGATCGATATCGTAATAGCCGGGCCGCGTGGAGAGGCCGGGCATGGTGCTCATGGTGCCGAGCAGCGGATAGAGGAACCCGGCGCCCACGCTCGCGCGGATGTCGCGCACGGGGACGGTAAAGCCGCTGGGCGCGCCCTTGAGGTTCGGGTCATGGCTGATCGACAGGTGCGTCTTGGCCATGCAGATAGGCAGGTTGCCGAAGCCCTGGCGCGTGTAGATCTCGATCTTCTTCTCGGCTTCCGGCGAGTATTCGACGCCGGCTCCGCTGTACATGCGCCGCACGATAGTCTCGATCTTTTCCTTGATGCTCAGGTCGAGCGGATAGAGAAACTGGAAGTTGCTGGGCTTGGCGCAAGCCTCGATCACGGCCTTGCCGAGGTTGACGGCGCCGGCTCCGCCTTCGGCCCAGTGATTGGTCATGACGGCGTCTTCGGCTCCGGCCGCGGTGGCGATCTTGCGCACCAGCGCGATCTCGGCGTCGGTATCGTCCTTGAAACGGTTGATGGCGACGACCACGGGCACGCCGAAGTTGCGGGCGTTCTCGATGTGGCGGACCAGGTTGGAGCAGCCTTTTTCGAGCAGGTCGAGGTTCTCGCGCGTGTACTCGTGGGCGAGCGGCTTGCCCGCGACCACCTTGGGTCCGCCGCCGTGCATCTTGAGCGCGCGGATGGTGGCCACCAGCACCACGCAATCCGGCGTGAGGTTGCTATAGCGGCACTTGATGTTGAAGAACTTCTCCATGCCCATGTCGGCGCCGAAGCCGGCTTCGGTGAGCACGTAGCCTTCGGGCCCGACGAGCTTGAGGGCGATCTGGTCGGCGACGATCGAAGAGTTGCCGTGGGCGATGTTGGCGAACGGGCCGGCGTGGACGAAAGACGGCGTGGCCTCGATCGTCTGCATGAGGTTGGGCATGAGGGCGTCCTTCATGAGGACGGTGAGGGCTCCGGTGACGCCGATGTCGTCGGCGGTGATGGCCTCGCCCGCTTTGTTGGAGCCGATGACCATGCGGCCGAAGCGCTCCTTCATATCGCCGAGGCTGGTGGCGAGGGCCAGGATGGCCATGATCTCGCTGGCGACGGCCATGTCGAAGCCGGTGACGCGGGTGTGGCCCTTTTCGTCGGGTCCCTGGCCGACGGTGATCTGGCGCAGCATGCGGTCATTGGTGTCGACGACGCGGCGCCAGGTGATGGTATCGGGATCGATGTCGAGGCGCGCGAAGCGGCTGCGTTCGGCGGGCGTGAGTTCGTTGGGGTCGGTCTTATTGATGCCGAGCTTCTTGACGCGGCGCAGCATCACGGGCGAGAACTTGCGCGTGCCGTCTTTGGCGGCGGGCGTGAGGCGATCGAAAAGCGTGGCGTCGTCCTGGTTGGATTCGTGGAACATGCGCGTATCGATGGCCGCGGCCAGGAGGTTGTTGGCGGCGATGATGGCATGGATGTCGCCGGTGAGGTGGAGGTTGAACTCCTCCATGGGGACGATCTGGCTGTAGCCTCCGCCGGCGGCTCCGCCCTTGATGCCGAACGTGGGGCCTTGGCTGGGCTGGCGGATGCAGGTGAACACCTTCTTATCGAGGTGCGCGCCGAGGGCTTGGCTGAGTCCGACGGTGGTGGTGGTTTTGCCTTCGCCGAGCGGCGTGGGGGTGATGGCGGTGACGACGATGTATTTGCCGTTGGCGACGTCCTTGAGGCGGTCGCGAATGTTGAGGTGGACTTTCGCCTTGGTTTTGCCGTAGAGATCGAGTTCGTCGGGGAGGATGCCGGCTTCGTCGGCGATCTGCGAGATGGGTTCGGGCGTCGCGGCCTGGGCGATTGCGATGTCGCTGGGGACGGGGGTGAGGAGGTTCGTAAGCTTCTTAGACATGATTAGGTCGGGATCTTCAATTATACAAACTGGGGTGGCCGGGATTGCATGCAAAACGGGGCGGGGGTGTGGTTTCAGGGGGTTGCGGGGGCGGTGTTGGGTTCGTTTCGTCAGGGCGGTTCGGGGAATGAATTTGGCCGCAGATGGACGCAGATGAACACAGATAAGATTTGGGTTCGTTTCGCACTTTGACGTGCGGCGACGGAGAGGGGGCTTGGGTTCGTTTTGTTGCCCGCGCGGGGTGGGGGAGCCCGTGTCGGGTTGTGACGTTTTGCTTCGGCATCCAACTTGAGTTTGTCGGTTGGGAAGCTGCGGGTTGGGGAGATGGGGTGCAAGGGCGCGCCGGAGCGGGGGAAATAAATCGGGTTGTGATGTGATTTCAGTCGCCGATGAATTTGAGATCGGTGTGAGTCTCGTGCTTGGAATGGGTTGCAAGGGTGCGCGGTCTATAATTTCCCTTGGAGGGCTGGGTTTGCAGCAGCTCTTTACAGCCTGAAAGCCGTGGGAGGTTGGTATGCAGAACGCGAGGAAAAATGAAGGCAGATCCGCTCTCCTGGCCGCTACCCTTTCCCTCCTGGCGCTGCCCGCGTTCGCACAGAGCCCGGCGACCGCCCGTGGCCGCGTGGTGGATGCGAATTCCCGCGAGCCCCTGGCGGGCGTCAGCGTCGAGCTGCGGCCTGGCATGGAAATGGCGACGCGCTGGCTGATCCAGAACGGGCCGACCCCTTTGCCCTCCTTCACGGCGACCACCGATGAGGCGGGGGAATTCGCGATTCCGGGGCTTCAGGAGGGCCGTTACGTCGTCTTCGCGGAACTGGATGGATACGGGCTCCGCGCCGGACCCGACCGGGAGATTCGCGTGGCCGGCGCGAACGCACCGAGTTATGTTCTTGAGATGATCCGCGCAGCGGCCGTTGGCGGCGTGGTGGAGGACCCGGACCGCCAGGGAGCCGGCGGCGCGACCGTGCAACTGCTCCAGATCACCGGGCTGACAGGCGCGCGGGAATTGACTTCCGCCGGCTCGGCGCGCACCGGCGTGGATGGATCCTTCGAAATCGGCGGCGTTCCGGAAGGCACGTATTACCTGATGGCGACGGCCGCACGGAGAGCCAGCGCCGCGGAGGCCAAAGCGGGCGCTCGTCCAGCGCCTGCCGGCTATGCGGACACGTTTTACCTCTCGGCGGCGGAATTGGAAGATTCGGTCCCCGTCCAGGTGTTTGGGGGGACCAGCGCGAGCGGCCTCCGCCTGACCATGCGCGAGGGAAAGCTATTCGACGTGCAGGGAAGCGTCTCGGGTTTGCCCGCGGATGGCGCCCGGGCCCGCGTCACGTTTCGCAGAGTGGACCGTGGCGACCCGGGCATGTTGTTGATCACTCCCGGTGTCGTGCCGCTGCAAGCGGAGCTCGATGGGGCAGGCTCGTTTCGCGTGACGGGTGTGCCCGAGGGCACTTACCGCATCCGCGTGGAGGGCTGGCCGGGATCGATCACGCAAACCGTGGATCGCGAACTTGATGACGTTGCTCTGAATATCCCGCCGATCCTGCGCGTCACCGGACAGATCACGGGCGCGGAATCGGCCGTGGATGCGCTGTTGGGCAGGCCCGGTGCGGGAGGCTCGCTGCGCGGGGAAGAGCCGGGGATCACGTCTCTGCGCGTATCCGCCACGGGAGCATTTGAGCTCGCTCGGCTAACGGCGGGGACTTATCGGATCAGCTTCGTCCCGCGGGATGGACAGGTTGTCGAGAGCGTGAAGGTTGGAGAGCGGCAGTTTCCGGGGGGACGCTTCACTCTCTCGGCGGCGGAGCATGTCGTCGTGGAACTGTCCTCGACGGGCGCGACCATCAAGGGCCGCGTGATGGGTTTTGATGACAAGAAAACGCCCGGCGCTTTCGCCACGCTCATTGCGACCCCTGGCGACAGGATGGATGGGACGACGCTGCGGCTGATCCGCCTCGATCCACAGGGAGCCTTCGTGGCCGGCGGGCTGGAGCCCGGCCGCTACCGCGTCTGCGGCTGGACGGGGGATCGTGTTCGCGCGACCGAGATCCAGACCGCGCCCGAGTGGCGTCAGATGCTGGATCGGACCTGCGAGCTGGTCGACGTCAAGTCCAAAGCCACCGAAGAAATCCAAGTCGATCTGGTCCCGGTAGCGAGCCTTCACTGACTCGTCCCGCGACCGCTGGTCCATTTCACTCTTGACATCTGTAGTGATATATATCAGTATATCACTGGGCGATGCAGATCCTGGTCCATCCCGCGGACGAGCTTCCCATCTACCGGCAGGTGATGCGGCAGATACAGGAGGCGATTGCCGGGGGGCGGCTGAAGGGCGGCGATAAGTTGCCGTCCCATCGCGACCTGGCGGAGCAGGCGGTGATCGCGCCGCTGACGGTCAAGAAAGCCTACGACGAACTGGAGGCTCTCGGCTTCATCGAGACACAACGCGGGCGGGGTACCTTCGTGTGCGCCAAGCCGCCGCGGACGAGCTTGGCGGACCAGCGCGCCCAGCTTCGAGACGCGGCGCGGAGGCTGCTCGCGCAGGCGTATCTGGGCGGGATCCGCTTCGACGCGGTTGTCAAGATTTTGAGGGAAGCGGACGGCGAGCTTTCGCGCGGCCGCAAGGAGGCTTCGTGATTCCGGTTCTGGAATTCGATCACATTTCGAAGTCGTTCAAGCCCGGGGTTTCGGTGCTGGCCGACGCCAGTTTCGCGGTGAACGAGGGCGAGGTGGTGGGGCTGGTGGGGCGCAACGGCGCGGGGAAGACGACGCTGCTGCGCATCGCGATGGGCATGCTGGCTCCGCACACGGGGCGCGTGCGGGTGTTCGGGCTCTCGCCTACGGAGCATCCGGTGGACGTGAAGCGGCGCGTGGGTTACGTGGCGGAGGACCAGGTGCTCCCTCCAGGTTCCTCCATCCGGGAGCTGATCGCGTTTCACGCGTTCCTCTTTCCTAATTGGGATCGCGGGCTGGAGCGCGCTTTGCTGGATCGCTTCGAGCTCTCGCCGAAGTCGCGGATCCGGAGTTTGAGCAAGGGGCAGGCGCGGCAGGTGGCGCTGCTACTGGCGATCTGCCATCGCCCCGAGTTGCTGATTCTGGACGAGCCGGCCGGAGGCCTGGACCCGGCGGCGCGGCGCGAGTTTCTGGAGGCGTCGATTCAACTGCTGAACCGCGAGGGCTCGGCGATCTTGTTTTCCTCGCATAACCTTCAGGACATCGAGCGGATCGGCGCGCGGATTGTGCTGCTGGACCGGGGGCGCATCCGGCTGAACATGGAACTCGACCACATGCGCGAGGATGTCTGCGTGGTCATGATTCCGAAGGCTTCAGTGGCGGACGCTTCCGCGCTGGAGCGGATGGAGGGGTGCCTGGGGGTTCGTTCGGTGCACGACGACTGGCACGCGGTTTTCGAGGGCTCGCCGGAAGCGGTCGCGCTGCGGCTGGATGGCGAAGTGGGGAGCGGACAGGTGCAGTGCGTGCGCGCTCCGCTGGAAGAACTGTTTGTGGAGTTGGTGGGCAAATGATCTGGCAACTGGTGAAGCGGGATCGCCAAGGGCTGGGAGCGGCGTTGCTGTGGGCCGTGCTGTTCGGCGCCGGCGCGGCCGTATCCGATCTCTTGCCGCTTCCGGCCCGGCAACCCAGCCGGGACGCTTTTCGTCTGGCGTTCGCCACTGCGCTTGCGATGGCGCCGAGCCTGCTGGTGGTCATCGTTCTTATGGTGCAATCGCAACGCGCCGCTTATGAAGCCGCCCTGCCGATCGGGAGGCGCGACCTGTGGACTTCGCGCGTCCTGGCGCTGCTGGGTCTGGTGTGGCTGCCGTTGCTGGCGGCCGTCGCGGGCGGGCTTCCGGCGCTACGCCTGCTGGCCGCCGGGAGCGTGTACACGGTGGTGATCCTGGCGGTGAAGAGCGTGGAGCTACGCGGTCTCGATCCGGCGCGGCGGATGGGGTCGGCCGCTATCCGTATCCTGGCTCTGGCTCTGTTGGCCGTGAGTGTTTTGGGCAGGAGAGTGAACTGGACTTCCTGGCTGGTGGTCCCTTCCGCCGGGAACGTGCTGGCGATTTGCGGTGTGGCCAGTGTGGCGTTGTTCTGGTGGAGCTGGCGCCATATGCCGGGTTTGACGGAGACGGCTCCACGGGAATCGGCCGCGGCGCGCAAGGATGAAGCTGGCGACGGGCCGGTGTGGACTTGGATGCCCGTGTTCCGGTCCATGTACGCCCTGCCGATGCTGCTGCTGGTGGCGTTTCTGGTGGCCAACATCCTCTCCGGCAGCCCCTGGGTGGCGAGCCTGGTGATTGGCGCGGTGCAGGTCCAGATTCGCGGGCGATGCCGCTGGTTGCTCGCGTTGCCGGTTTCCCCGCGCAAGCTGTTCGGATGGATGGCGCTGCCGCCGGCCGCGGCGATCGTGGCGGCGTGCCTGGTAAGCATCTTCACGGGCGCAGGGCTCGGGCTGTCCGGGAGGGGGCGATTGGTGGAGGTGGCGGCTGAGCTCGCGGTTCTCTACGCCTTGATGTTCTTGAGCGAGCTGCCGGCATGGCGCCGGCTGCGGAGGCTCACAGCGGCCCGGTTCGGCGCGGCGATTCTGTGGACGCCGTTTGTGGTGGCGGCGTTCGCGCCTTTGCTGGTCCTGCCGGATGGCGACTCTATACAACGGCTCGCTGAGGCGCTGCCGGGAGCCGGGTGGCAATTGGCGGGCGTTCTGATGTTGCCGGTGGTGGTTGCGTATTGGCTGGCGGAGAAGGCGTTCCGGGAGCAGGAATACCGGGCGGCGCTGATCGACGCGGCCAGCTATCCGGCGGGCTTGCAGTGAGCCGCCCCGTTGGATTCGGCGGGGTGATAGAACTGAAGCTATGCCTGAGAAAGCCGTTACCGAATTCTGGCGGGACATCAAGCCGATTGAGAAAGTGTTTCAGCGGGACTCGCTGCCGGAGGTCTACACGCACAATGCGCCCACGGACGATGAGCGGCTATATGTGCCGTTTACCGAGACCGTGGCGTCGCGGCCGTTGTGGATTTCGCCTTCGACGAATCGATGGTGCGATATTTTGTATGCCAAGGCTGCGGGGTTGGTGAACCGGCATTATCATCCGCACGAAGTTTTTGCTTATACGATTTCAGGGAAGTGGGGATACCTGGAGCATGACTGGGTGGCTACGGCGGGGGATTTTATTTATGAGACGCCGGGGGAGGCTCATACGCTGGTCGCCTACGAGCATCCGGAACCGATGAAGGTGTTTTTCGTGGTGAAGGGTCCGGTGGTGTGGCTGGATGAGAATGGGGAGTCGACCGGGTGCTTCGATGTACACAACTACATTGCGTTGTGCCGGGAGTATTACGAGTCGATCGGATTTGGGGCGGATTACGTGACGAAGTTGTTCCGGTAGGGGGCGATTGTGGACCGGTGGGGACCGCTCCCTGACGGTCGCGGCTCAGCTAGCGGCGCGCAGCCCGGCAGAAGATCTACAAGTGATGGAAGGTTTCTTCTTCCTCGTCGTGTTTCTCTTGCGCTTGTTTTTCGAGGGACCGGCTCACCATTTCCTTGGAGCCTAGGCCGACCGCCAGGGCTAATGCCAGGACGATGCCGCCGAACATGATCGAGAAGGCGAGTTTCACGATGTCGCCGCCGATGCGCAGGTGATCGAGCGCCATGGCGAAGGTCAGCACCAGGATCAGCCACTTGACTCCTAAGCTGAGCAGCCGCGCGGCCTGGATCTGCATGTTTACGGCGGTTATGAGGACTCCACGGGCCAGGAAGCGGGCGAAGAGGGTTCCCAGGATCAGCAGGAGAAGAGCCGCGGCTACGTTGGGGAGGTAGTCGAATAATTCCAGAGCGAGGCGCGAGGTGAGATTGGCTTCGAGCGCGGTCAGGCCGATCAGGACGCCCAGGATGATGATGACCCAGGAGACGGCTCGGCCGACTAACATCGTCGGGCTCTTGGAGGGGGACCAGTCGGCGAGGCTGGAAAATCCCCAGTCGGCCATGCGGTTGTCAAAGTTCACGCCGCGGAGGGCGCGCTGGACGATCCAGCGCACGATCCAGGCCAGGATGCCGGCGGCGACAATGGCCAGAATGAAAGCCAGCAGGCCGGGCAGGAAGCGCCCGAGGCCTTCGGTGATCCGCTGCGTGGCTTCCGATAGGGCAGTATTTATCTGTTGCCACATTAGGATGGTCTCCTTTCGGGCGGGCTACGGATTGAAGCGATCCGGCCAGCGCCAACGCGAAATCAGATACGGCTTCATCGATTCGTAGACCAGGCAGAGTTTTTCGATGCGCGCTTCCACTTGATCCATGGGCGCGTCGCGCAGTTGCGATACCAGTGACGCCACCCAGCCGAGGTACAGGGGGGTGAGTGCGCGCAGCAGGTGATCGCGGTTGATGACGCGCAGGCGGTAGCCCAGGGCGAAGTCGTAGATGGTGCGCGCCCAGGTTTCGTCGGGGAACAAGAAGGGATCGGCGGGGCCGCGGGCGATCCGCCGGAGTTCGACCAGCGTGGCGGGGGGCAGCACCAGGCCCCAGACGTCCAGCAGATTCTGGCTGCCGAAGCGAAATTGTTCGACCATCTTGTGGACGTCGGCGGCGGGCGGTTCGACGCCCGCCGAGTGAGGCTCGCCCAGGATGGCGACGGGTTCGGAGCCGCGCACCTTTTGCCAGATGGTGACGTTGCGGTCCATCTCGGAATAGACCGAACCGACCACCTGCACCAGCACGGAGCTGATGTCGAGCATGTGGTCGCGCGTGTAGGCGACCTTGGGGCCGAGGTGGACCTGGCAGACGCGGAAGGGGCCGGTGAGGGCGCGGGTGACCACCGCGATATCGGCGCCGGCCTGGGCGTCTTCGGTGATCCAGGCGTCGTCGTCGAGGAGGTCGGCGATCAGGTTGGCGGAAAATGCCAAATCGCTGCCGAGGGGCTGGCGGAGACGTTTGCCGTAGAGCGTGCGGGTGAGCGGGTAGACGATGCCGCTGCCAAGGGCGCCGTCGAATTTGTGGCGCGCGTAGTGGGGCGCGGCGAAATCGTAGTGCTGATCGAGGATGGGGCGGACCAGGGATTCGACCCAGGCGGCGGTGATGCCGCGGAGGTCGGGATCGAGGACGACGCAGACCTTGGCCTGGAGCTTCTGCGCGGTTTCAAAGATCACGCGGTAGGCGCTCGATTTGCCGGGGACGCCGTGGTAGGGGATGGTCAGCTTCTGCGCCGGGTGGCGATAGGAGACGTGCAGGAGGTTGTCGCCTCCGGCGGCTTCGGTGACGCGTTCGGGAGTGCCGTCGGTGGAGCCGCCATCAGCGTGGACGACGGCGCCGGGGCGTCCGGCGAAGGATTCACGAAGGGCCTCCTGCGCGGCGGCGGCGATTTCTCCTGCGGTGGCCGCGTTGTTGAAGGTCGGGATGCCGATGACGATTTCGGCAGGGGCGGGCGGCGCCGTGGTGGCTTCGGCGGAGGCGACGGGAGCGGCCGGCTGGGTGGATCCTGGTTCCATGCGATTACAGTCCGTAGAGCGCGAGGATGCCCATCAAGGGGATGCGAACCCAGGACGGACGGTGGTTGAGTTCGTAGTTTAACTCGTAGAGCGCCTTGTCGAGCACGTAGGCGTCGAGCAAGCGTCGAAACTCTTGTTCGTCAGCGGGCACAATGGGGGCGCTGGCGATGGCCTCCCTGTATGTTCGCAGGAAAACGCCGGCGGCGGAGCGTTCCCAGAGAGCGGCCCAGGGGGCGAGCTTTTCAGCATCGTGCGGGCGGCGCGCCGTGTGATTGAGATAAGCGGCCTGGGCGGCGTAACTGAAGGAGCGCAGCATGCCGGCGACGTCCTTGAGCGGCGGGTGCTTCTGACGGCGTTCGGCCAGGGAGCGGGCGGGCTCACCTTCGAAGTCGAGCAGGACGAAATCATTTTCGACGCGCAGGACCTGGCCGAGGTGATAGTCGCCGTGGACGCGCGTCTTGAGCGATTCGCCGGTGATGGACTGCACGGCTTGAATGCGGGCGAGCAGGGAGCGGCGGCGGCCGAGCACCTGGCCGGTCATTTCGACCAGCTCGTCCGGGACGGTGGAGAGATGCTGCTTGAGCTTGTCGAGCACTTCGTCGGCATGCCCTTCGAGCGCGGCGGCGAGCTCCAGGAGATCGCCGTGGGTGAGCGGTTCGGGCCGCATGGCCGGATTGTCACTGGCGGAGGCCAGGGCGAGGTGGACGTCGGCGGTGCGGTAGGCCAGCGTCTGGGCGGCGTCCAGGTAGATGGCCATGACTTCCTTGACCAGCTCGGGATCGTCTTCGGCGGGCGGGGCCTCGCGCGCGAGGCAGTCTTCGTAGTAACGCGCAAGGCTTTCGAGTGTCCACTCCCAGCCGTCGCCCTGGTTCTGGACCATCTCCTGGATTAGCGCGATGGTGAGGGGCTCGCCTTCGGCGGGGCGGTAATCGATGGAGCCGCCGAAGCGCGGGACGCATTCCACATGGCGGTCTTCGGTGAGATAGCGCGTGATTTCGAGGTCGGGGTTGGGGCCGGGCTCGGGCTTGCGGAACAGCTTCATGATCATGCGCGCGCCGTAGCGGATGGAGGTGTTGCTCTGTTCGGCGGTGCTGCGCTTGGGGGTGAGGGAGCGGGAGCGCGAGGTTCCACGGAGCGCGCGGAAGGCGGCTCCGGCGGCTCCGGCCAGCTTGCCGCGCGTGGCCGGGGTCTCCCGATTCTTTTCGATCTGGCGGAGGAGCTGGTAGCAGGTTTCGCTGTCGAAGGTGGCGTCATAGATGACCTGCTCGCCGTTGTCCGAAGTCCACTGCGTGAGGATGGCGGTGGGGCTCGATTCGCGCAGCGCCTGGGCGGCTTCGGCGGCATCCCACTTCAGGGGGACGACGTAGGTTTCTGCTCCGCCGTCGGAGTAGGAGACTTCGGTGAAGGCGATGACGGAAGTGGTGTCGTCGATCGCGGCCCAGTCTTTGACGGTGGCGCGGGTGATGGTTTTGGTTTTAGACCCGAACCAGCGCTGCTTCTGGATGAATTTCGGCAGGTAGTCCTGTTCCATGACGTCGAGCGAGATGCCGCTGAAGACGTCGGCCCAGGTTTTGGCGTAGGCGAAGCCGGTGTCTTCGGCGGGAGCGCTTTCCGGTTCGGGTTCCAAGGCGCGGCGCGAGGGCTGGAGCTCGAACCAGAAGTAGCCGTAGGGGCCGAGCGTGAGCGGGTAAGGCTCCTTGCGGATTTCCGGGAAGTCGACCACGCCGATCATTTCCACGGGGACCATGCCGGCGAATTCGGACAGGTCCAACTGCACCGGCTGGGCGAAGCGCGATAGGTTGGCGACGCACAGGATGCGTTCGTCGCCGTCAATGCGCGTGTAGGCCAGGATCTTGCGGTTGGAGGGATCGAGGAATTCCAGGGACCCGCGGCCGAAGACGCGGAACAGCTTGCGCAGGGCGATCATGTTGCGCGTCCAGTGGAGCAGCGAAGAGGGATCGGCCTGCTGGGTTTCGACGTTGACGGCTTCGTAGCCGTAGATGGGGTCGATGATGACGGGGCTGTACAGCTTGGACGGGTTGGAGCGGGAGAAGCCGGCGTTGCGGTCGGCGTTCCACTGCATGGGGGTGCGGACTCCGTTGCGGTCGCCGAGGTAGATGTTGTCGCCCATGCCGATTTCGTCGCCGTAATAAAGGATGGGCGTGCCGCGGAAGCTGAGCAGGATGCTGTTGAGCAGCTCGATGCGGCGGCGGCTGTTTTCCATGAGCGGGGCCAGGCGCCGGCGGATGCCGATGTTGATGCGCATGCGCGGATCGGCGCTATAGGCGAAGTACATGTAGTCACGCTCTTCGTCGTTCACCATTTCGAGCGTGAGCTCGTCGTGGTTGCGCAGGAACAGGCCCCACTGGCAGGAATCCGGGATATCCGGGGTCTGGGCCATGATTTCGGTGATGGGGTAGCGGTCTTCGAGGCGCAGTCCCATGAACAGGCGCGGCATCAGCGGGAAGTGGAAGGCCATGTGGCATTCGTCGCCGTCGCCGAAGTATTCGCGGACGTCGGTGGGCCACTGGTTGGCTTCCGCGAGAATCATGCGATTGCCTTGGGCCTGGTCGAGCGCCCTGCGCAGGTGCTTGATGAGGGCGTGGGTCTCGGGAAGGTTTTCGCAATTCGTGCCGTCGCGTTCGACCAGGTAAGGGATGGCGTCCAGTCGCAGGCCGTCGACGCCCATGTCCAGCCAGAAGTGCATCACCTTGATGACTTCTTCGACCACGGCGGGGTTGTCGTAGTTGAGGTCGGGCTGGTGGGAAAAGAAGCGGTGCCAGTAGTAGGCCTGGGCTTCCGGGTCCCAGGTCCAGTTGGATTTTTCGGTGTCGGTGAAGATGATGCGGACCTGATCGTATTTCTTGTCGCTGTCGCTCCACACGTAGAAGTCGCGTTCGGGCGAGCCGGGCGGAGCTTTGCGCGCGCGCTGAAACCAGGCGTGCTGGTCAGAGGTGTGGTTGATGACCAGCTCGATCATGACCTGCATGTTGCGCTTGTGCGCGGCATCCAGCACGGCGCGGAAATCATCGAGCGTGCCGTAGTTGGGGTGGACGCTCAGGTAGTCCTGAATGTCGTAGCCGTCGTCGCGCAGGGGCGAGGGAAAGAACGGCAGGATCCACAGGCAGGTGACGCCGAGCTCCTGGAGGTAGTCGAGCTTCTGGAGCAGGCCGGGGAAGTCGCCGATGCCGTCGTTGTTGCCGTCGAAGAAAGTGCGCACGTGGAGCTCATAGATGATTGCGTCCTTGTACCACAGCGGGTCTTGCGGGCGTCCATTTCTTGGCATCGTTTACATGAAGAAGTAGTCGAAATCGGTTTCCAGGCGAACGCGCGGGCGGATCAGTAAGACGTGCGCGGGCGTGGCATGGGGGTCCAGTTCAACGTAGTTGCGGCGGCCTTCCCAGAGGAAGCGCTGGTCGGTTAAAAGATCGTGGACTTCGAAGGCGTGGGCCGAGTCTACGCCCAGGGCTTCGAGGTCCAGGTCGACGAAGCCGACCTGCTTGAGGCGGAAGTCGAGGTTCACGACGGTGACGATGACGTTGCGGCGGTCCGGCGTGGCTTTGCTGTAGCAGATCAGGTGGTCATTATCGGTCGCGTGGAAGCGCAGGCTGCGGTTGTGGTGCAGCGCGGGATTTTCGCGGCGGATGCGGTTGACCTGCGTGATGAAGGGCGTTAGATTCCAGGGTACGGAACGGTCGCGGTGGCGGATTTCATACTTCTCCGAGTTGAGGTACTCTTCGCTGCCGATGCGGATGGGCTGGTTTTCGCACAGCTCGTACGCGGGTCCGTAGATGCCGACGTTGGCGCACAGGGTGGCGGCCAGCGTATAGCGGATTATGAAGGCGGGCCGGCCGCCGATCTGGAGATACTCGGGCAGGATGTCCGGCGTGTTGGGCCAGGCGTTGGGGCGGAACAGGTCGCGCGCGCGGGTGGCGGTGAGTTCGGTGAAGTATTCGGTTAGTTCGTATTTCGTGTTGCGCCAGGTGAAGTAAGTGTAGGACTGCGAGAAGCCCAGCTTGGCGAGCCGGTACATCACCTTGGGGCGCGTGAAGGCTTCGGCCAGGAAGAGTACGTCCGGGTGCTCCTTCTTGATTTCGGCGATGACCCATTCCCAGAAGGCGAAGGGCTTGGTGTGCGGATTGTCGACGCGGAAGATCTGCACGCCCTGGGCGATCCAGTGAGTGAAGACACTCTTCAGCTCGGTCCAGAGCGCCTGCCAATCTTCGCATTCGAAGTTGAACGGGTAGATGTCCTGATACTTCTTGGGCGGGTTCTCGGCGTACTGCACGGTGCCGTCCGGGCGGTGGAGGAACCACTCGGGGTGTTCGCGGACGTAGGGGTGGTCGGGCGAGCACTGGAAGGCGATGTCGAGGGCGATCTCCATGTCGAGGTCGTGGGCTTTGCGGACCAGGGCGCGGAAATCTTCGGCGGTGCCGAGCGCGGGGTGGATCGCTTTGTGGCCTCCCTCTTTACCGCCGATGGCCCAGGGACTGCCGACGTCGCCGGGCTGCGCATCCACCGTGTTGTTCTTGCCTTTGCGGAAGGCATCACCGATGGGATGGATGGGGGGCAGGTAGACGACATCGAAGCCCATCTTGGCGATTTCCGGCAGGCGCGCGGCCACGTCGCGGAAGGTGCCGTGACGGCCGGGTTCGGCGGCTGCGGAGCGGGGGAAAAGCTCGTACCAGGTGCTGAAGCCGGCGCGCGGGCGCTCGACCAGGACGCTGAGCTCCCTGTGATAGCGCGTGGCGAGCGAGCGGTCCGGGTAACGCTGGGCGAGCTTGGCGAGCTCGGGGTCGAGGGCGATTTGGGCGAGATCGCCGGTGGGTTCCCTGAGTTGCTCGGCCCAGGCGCGGAGGCGCAGGGCGTCCTCGGTGGGGTTCGGCGGAGCGGGCGTTTGCGTGCCGCGGGGCGGAGGATGCGCGGCGCGGGTGACGGCGCGTTCGGCGGCGGCTTCGATGAAGGCGGCTCCGATCTGGAAGTCGGCGCGAGTCTCGGTACCGGCGTCGAGGCGCTTTTGCAGGTCGCGGCGCCAGGAGCGGAAATGGTCGGTCCAGGCTTCGAGGGTGAAGACGTAGAGGCCGGTTTCGGGGGCGGGGAACTCGGCGTACCAGCGATCGTTGACCAGCGCGATGAGCGGGACCTGGGACCAGGCGGGGTCCTTGCCGGGCCCTGTGGTGGAGGTGGGGGCGCGGCGGTAGTGGACCACTCCGGAGAGCAGGTCGTGACCGTCGGTGAAGACGTCGGCTTCGACGCGTACCGTCGCGCCTACGACACTCTTGGCCGGGAACCGGCCGCCGTCAATCTCGGGTTGGACGCCTTCGATGACGATTCGGCATCTTCCATCAGAGCCAGACATGCTTACTTCGTTGTATCGTCTGGTGTGTGTTGGGCGCAAGTTTGTGCCGCTGCGCGTGGGGGCGAGGGACCTGGGGCGCCTGGACGGAGGGAGAGGCGGGCGGTGAGTCCGCCGCAGGCCGGGGGCCTGCCCACACGGGCGGCGAAAGGCATCCATAGTACAGTGGGAGTCGTACTTCTGAGTGCGGATCAATGTGAAGAAACGCTGGAAAAATATCTTGATCTGCTCGCTGATCGCCATCGGCAGCGTGGTGGCTACCCGTCTGCTTAGCGGCGTGCGGTTCTTCGAGGTGCTGAACCTGAAGGCTCTGGACGCGCACTTTGTGCTGCGCGGCACGCGGCCGACTTCGGATGTGATGCTGATCTTCACCGATCAGAAGGCGCTGGACAGTTACCCCGAGCCGCAGATGTTCTGGCATCGGCACTACGCCGACGCCGTGAAGGCCGCCGGCGAAGGTGGGGCGAAGGTGATCGGCCTCGACCTGGCGTTCGGCATTCCAGTGGACCAGTACGTGCCCCCCCAGGATCTTGACGGAGACGGCCAGCCGGACAGCCTGGACGGTCTGATGGCCGGCGCTGTGGCCAGTTCCCCCGTGCCGGTGATCGTGGGCTATGTGCCCGAGTTCAACACCAACCAGACAACGATCCCCGTGCCGGTGAACTTCACGTCGGCCGCGCTGGGGCTTTCCGGATTCGTCAACATCACCGCCGACTCCGACGATTTCGTGCGCCGCCAGGAATTGATTGAGGCGCCCAAGGACGATCTGCCGCAGGCGCATTCGCTGGCGCTGCGGGTGGCCGAGAAGTTCGTGGGCGAAGACGCGGTGTACGACAACGGGCGGCTCACGCTGGCCGGACAGCCGATTCCGATCGACGCGGAACGGTCCATTTACATCAATCACGCCGGCAAGCCGCTGACGTTCCCGCACGTGTCGATCGTCGACGTGATCGACGCGATGAGGGCCGGCGACACGGACCAGTTGCACAAGTGGTTCGACGGGAAGGCGGTGCTGTTGGGCACCGATCAGAAGGGCGACCGCTTCAACACGTCCTTCTTCAGCCTGTTCGGCGGCGACCAGTGGACCACGCCCGGGGTGGAGATTCACGCGGCGACGGTCCAGACGATTCTGCATCGCGATTTTCTGACGCCCGCGCGTCCGTGGGCGGAGATCGCGACGATGCTGGCAGCGTCGGCGGTGACGGTGGCGCTCTCGGCCTATGTTTCCGCCGGGCTGGCGAGCCTGGGGGTGCTGGGCGTCGGCTTTCTCTCCATCGTGATTACGCACCTGCTGTTCCTCAACGGCACGATCCTTTCGACGTCGCAGGTGATGGTGGCGGCCACGTTCGCGCTGATCGCGGGTGTGATCTACCGGTTCTCAAACGAAGAGCGGCGCGGGGCGCTGTTTCAGAACGCCGTTTCGCTGTTCGTATCGAAGAAGGTGGCAGCGGGGCTCGAAGACGCCGGGGGTGTGAAGCTTTCCGGCAAGCGCGACAACGTGACCATTCTGTTCACCGATATCCGCGGGTTCACGGCCTTCAGCGAGCACGTCTGTGATGAGCAGGGTCCCGAGGTGCTGGTGGAGATGCTCAACAAGTACATGAAGACCATGGCGGGCATCATCGTCAGCTACGGAGGGCACGTGAACAAGTACATCGGCGACGGCATTCTGGCGGTGTTCGCCGACGACGACGAAGGGGCGCGGCCGGGCGACCATCCGCTGCGCGCGGTGCAGTGCGCCACGCGCATGGTGACGGCCGACATGGGCGGGTTCAAGACCGGCGCGGGGCTGCACACCGGACTGGTGATTGTCGGCAACGTGGGCAGTACCGATAAAATGGAGTATACGGTCCTGGGCGACACGGTGAACCTGGCTTCGCGCCTGGAGAGTCTGAATAAGGAGCACAAGACCCGGTTGTTGATGAGCGAGACCACGCAGCAGGCGCTGAACGGAGCGGTGAAGACCACGCACCTGGGCTCGGTCCCGGTGCGCGGGAAGACCGTGCCGATCAACCTGTACACGGTGACTTCGTTGGTGGAGGAGCCGGTTCATGCGTAGGGCGCTGGTCATGGCTTTGGTGTGCGCGATACCCGCGTTTCCGGCGGGGACGCCGGAGGAGCCGGTGGGGCTGATCCTGAATCCGGCCGGCGCGAAGCTGGTCCGGCAGGATGCGCAGACGCCACTGGGGGCGCGCCCGGGCGATTTGCTGTTCACGGGGGACGATCTCAAGACCGCGGCCGCGCCGGCGTCGTTCCTGTTCTGCCCGTCGAAGGCGATCCAGACCATCAGCGCATCGGGCGAGGTGCTGATGGCGAGCGGCGCTCCGAAGGTCCGCAGCGGGTCCATTATGGAGACGCCGGCGATGGCGTGCACGCTGCCCCGGACGCTGCGGGTGGCGGCGGCCAGCCAGCAGCACTACGGCGTGACAATGTCGCGCGGCGTGTCGACCGATTTCCCGCCGGTGCCGCGCGATCAACTCGCGGCCGATCTGAAGACGGCGTTGCAGCCGCTGGATACGGCGCTCACGGCGAATCCGGAGGACCCCGGTGCGCTGGTGGCCAGCGCAGCGCTGTTTGAGCAGCAGAACCTGCCGGCGAACGCCCTGGAGGTCTATCGCAAGCTGAGCACGCTGTGGCCGGATGCGGTGTGGGTCAAGAGCAAGATGTTCGAGCTGGAGCAAGCTGCGGCGGCGCAGGCGGCCGCGGCGGCTGCCGCGGGACCGGGAGGATCGACGTACGCGCTGCTGATCGGCGTGTCGAAGTACAAGGACATGTCGATCGATCTGCAGTATCCGCATGCCGACGCGTCGACGTTCGCGGATCTGCTGAAGAGTCCCCTGGGCGGCGCGGTGCCGGAAGAGAACATCATGCTGCTGACCGATGATAAGGCCACCACGGCGGCGGTCCGCAACGGGTTCCAGGACTTCCTCAAGCGGCGGGCGACCAAGAATGACACGATCATCATTCTGGTGGCCGGGCACGGCACGGTGGAGACGCCGGGCAGCAAGGAAGCCTACATCCTGACCTACGACGCGGATCCGCAGGATCTGGCTGCGACGTCGCTGCCCATGGAGGAGTTGCAGAGCCTGTTCGACGAGCAACTGAAGAACGTCGGGCGCGTGATGCTGTTCGTGGACGTCTGCAAGGCGGGTACGATCGGATCAATCAAGAACACAACGGTCAATTCCAGCGTGCAGGACCTGGGCGACGTGGAAGGCGACTTGTTCGGGCTGCTGGCCAGCCGTCCACGCGAGGTTTCCTTCGAAGGGCCGGAGTTCGGCGGCGGGCATGGGGCGTTCAGCTACTACGTCATGAAGGGCATGGAGGGTGCGGCCGACGCGGATGGCGACAAAGTGGTGACCGCCAGCGAATTGATCGACTACGTGAGTGACCAGGTGCCGGACGCCACGGACAACAAGCAGCATCCGCGCGAATTCGGGATTTACGATAACGGCATGCGGCTGTCAGAGGTCGATAAGCCGGGCATTACGCTGGCGCGGAACCGGCTGCGGGATGCGCGCACGGGCGGTCCGCTGTTCCTGGCGCAGAACGGTCCGCCGCAGCCGCTGAGCTCGCAGGCCGCGGCGACGCTGAACACCTTCAACCAGGCGATTGCGGCGGGGCGGATTTTGCCCGGTCAGGCGAATAACGCTTTCAATTCGCTGCCGGCGCTGCAGACCCAGCTTACGCCGGAGCGGTATCAGGAGGCGACCAACGATCTGCGGGTCTCCCTGGAGGATGCCGCGCAGACGGTGCTGCTGGAATACCTGGCAGGCGACGATGTGCCGCAGGTGCAGGCCGATTTCCAGCAGGCGGCGCAGTACATGGAAGCGGCGCGGATGCTGACCAGCGAATCGCTGCTGCTGGAGGCGCGCGACAATTTCTTCAACGGGCGCGCGATGCTGTTCGACAAGCAGTTCGCGCAGGCGGCTCCGCTGCTGGAGCAGGCGGTGCGGCTGGATCCGGGGGCGGCGTATTCCTACAACGCGCTGGGGATCGCTTATCTGGAGCAAGCCCGCTTCGACGAAGCGATTCCGGCGTTCCGCGATGCGGCCGAGCGGGCGCAGCACTGGTCCTATCCGCTGCACAACCTGGCGCTGTCGCTGGTGGAGACCGGTGACTACGAGGGCGCGATCCGGGCGTATCAGAAGGCCATCGAGCTGACGCCGGACTACGCGTATCTGCCTTACAACCTGGGGCTGGTCTATCAGCGGCTGAATCGCACCAAGGACGCCGAGAAGTCCTACCGGAAAGCGATGGATCTCGCGCCCAATACGGCCGAGCCTTACAACGCGCTGGGGACGCTCAAGGCCGGGCAGGGCAAGCGCGAGGAGGCCGAGCAGTTCTATCGCGACGCGCTGATGCGCGACGACATGCTGCTTCCGGCGCGCCACAACCTGGCCGTGCTGCTGGCCGATCAGCCGGACCGGCGGCAGGAAGCCATCACGCTGTTCCGGGAGAATCTGCAACGGTCGCCCGATTTTCTGGCATCGCGGCTGAGTCTGGCGGAGACGCTGGCGGCGGCCGGCGATGCGGCGGGCGCCGTCCAGGAATACCGGCGGGTGTTGATGGATACGCCGGAGTACACGGGAGCGCGGCTGGCGCTGGCCCGGTTGCTGCTCGAGTCGGGCGATGCGGCGGGCGCCGCGGATGAGGCTCGGCAGGCGCTGCAATCGAGCCCGGAGAATTTCCAGGTGTACGAGCAGTTGGGGGACGCCGAGGCGGCCGCGGGACGGATGGCCGAGGCGCAGGCCGCTTACCAGTCCGCGCTGGATCTGAAGCCGGCCCGGGCGGACCGCAAGCGGATCGAACGGAAGATGCGGTAGAGGATTACTTCTCCTCCACCGCAGCCTCTCCGGTCACGATTCCCAGATCGCTCAGAATGGCCGGATTCTTCTCATCCATCGCCGCCAGTTGATGGCAGGTATCGCAGTCCACCGGAATGTAGTTTCCGTCCTCGCTGGTATGGCTGCCGTCGTGGCAGCGCATGCAGCCGGGGAAATCCATGTGCCCGAGATTGTTGACGTAGGTGCCCCAGGTCACCTTCATCTCCGGGAAAATGTTGCGCGCGTAGATGCCCTGCACCGCGGTGATGGCTTCCCGGACGCGCTGCTGCTTCTGCGCGTAGACGTCCGGGTAGCTCTGCTTATAGTAGCCGTCCAGGGTCATGGCGATCTGCAACTGCGCTGCCTCGCGGCTGGGATAGTCGACCTGCAGCGCCGCCAGCGCCTGCTTCTTCACGAACGGCAGCGACGGACTGATGTGGCCGCTGGCCATGGCGTCGTCCAGCGCCCGCCCGGGCAACTGGTAAATATGCGTCGGCCGGTTGTGGCAGTCGACGCAATCCATCACCCGCCGCTCGCCGGCCGCCAACTGCTCCGGCGTGACGTCGCTGCCGGCTGCGTTGAAGACCGTCTGCTTGCCGTCGGGGCCGGTGAAGATCACCCGCGGGATGGTCTGCCGCTCGCGGTCCGTGGCGATATATTCGATGGTGGTGTTGTCGGCCAGGTGCGCCCCGTGGATGCCCACGGTGCCGTTCCAGGCCCGCCCGCCCACCTTCATCAGCAGCACCGTGCTGGTGGCCGAATTCTGCTCATCCTCGGCGTAGGCGGTATGCACCACCACCTTGTCGCCGGTGTAGCGCTCCGGCCAGTGGCAGGTCTCGCAGGTCTCGCGCGCCGGCCGCAGGTTCTCCACCGGCGAAGGAATCGGCCGCGGGTAGCTGTCGGTGGCCACCGCGATCACCTGTCCCATGCCCGAGAGCTTCGACCGCACGAACCACGACGCTCCCGGCCCGATGTGGCAGTCCACGCACGCCACGCGCGCGTGCGGCGATTGCTGATAGGCGGTGAACTCCGGCTGCATCACCGTGTGGCACACTTCGCCGCAGAAGCGGTCCGTGTCCATGTAGTCGACGGCGCTATACGTGAGCTGCCCGGCGATCACCACGTTGGCGAAGGTGGCCACGGCCACGAACGTCGCCAGCTTGCGCAGTTCCGGCGACCGCAGCGTCAGCGGCGGCTTGGACTTCACGTCCTCGCCCTTCGCCCGCAGCTTCTTGCGGCGAAAATACCAGCCGGCGGGAATCAGCATCAGGCCGGCGATGAAGATTCCCAGCAAGGCCAACCCCAAAATGCCGAAGTAGGGATTATCCTTCTGTCCCTGCACCAGGCTCGGCAGCAGGAACAGCCAGGCCACCGCGCCCGTGGTGGTCAGCAACACGCCGATCAGGCTTACGGCGTTGCTCGAAAGATAGATGACCGGCGAGATCCAGTCGAGAAAGGTCCGATGTATGGGGCGATCTGGTTCCATAGTGTTTTGTGCGGCCGATGTGACTCGCAGGCGCCGCGGCCCGGAGCTTAGCCACTGTAAGTAGTGTAAGCTCGCCTCCTGTTACGCTCAACCTATTTTGGACTTGATGGCCGCAACGCCACATCCGGGTAGTGCCTGAAGAGCACGATTCAGGCACTACCCATCATCGGAATCCACCGCCGCGCCGCGGTATCGTTAGTAGAGTGGACGACCAGCAATTTCAAACCCGCGCCGGGGCCGCGCTCGACGACCTCTACCGGCGCCTCTCGGCCAGCGCCGACCAGCACGACTTCGAGGTCGACTTCAACGCCGGAGCCCTGGCCGTCGAGTTCGAGGACCCGCCCGCCAAGTTCGTGGTGAGCCCCAACTCGCCCGTGCACCAAATCTGGGTTTCGGCCCACTCCCGAAGCTTCAAGCTCGCCTGGGACGACGCCCAGGCGGCCTTCGTCCTGCCCGATACCGGCCAGACGCTGGCCGCGATGATGGGCGAGGCCGTGGGCAAACAGATCGGCGAAGAGGTCACACTGTAAGCGCGTGGCCGGCGTCTACCTCTCCTATCCGTTCTGCGCGCAGAAGTGCACCTACTGCAACTTCGCCTCGGGCGTGTTCCCGCGCGGGGTCGAAGAGCGCTACCCCGAAGCCCTGCGCGCTGAACTCCGCGCCGCCGAGTGGCCGTGGACGCCCGACACCGTCTACTTAGGCGGCGGCACGCCCAGCCAGTTGGACCCCGCTGCGTTGACGGCCCTGCTCGCGGAGATCCCCGGCCAGTCCGAAGATGACCGCTGGACGGAAGCGACCATGGAGGCCGCTCCCGGCGGCATCACCGCGGACAAGGCCGCGGCCTGGCGGCGCGCCGGCATCAATCGCGTGAGCCTCGGCGTGCAGAGCTTTGAACCGGCTGAGCTCCGCCAGACGGGCCGGAAGCACACTGCTGAAGTGGTCGCGCGCGAGGCCGCCACGCTGCGCGATGCGGGCATCTCTGCAATGAACGTGGACCTGATCGCGGGCCTCCCGCACCAGACTCGCGCAAGCTGGCTGCAGTCGCTTGAATGGGTCGAGCGCCTCGAAGTGCCGCATGTCTCTGTCTACATGCTCGAAGTCGACGGGGACAGCCGCCTGGGCTCGGAACTGATCGCCTTCGGCACCCGCTACGGCGCGCCTGAGGTCCCCACCGACGACCAGGTGGCCGACTTCTACGAGATCGCCGTCGAGCGGCTGGCATCGATCGGCATCCCGCGCTACGAGATCTCGAACTTCGCGCGCCCGGGCTGCGAGTCGCGCCACAACTTGAAGTATTGGCTGCGCGAGCCGTATCTCGGCTTCGGGGCCGACGCCCATTCCTTTGATGGATCCACCCGCTGGCAGAACATCGAGGACGCGCCGGCTTATGTCGACGCACTCGCTCACGGCCGCTCCTCGGTGGCCTCTCGTGAGCCCGCTGACGCTGCGTCGGAGCGCTTCTTCCTGGGCCTGCGCCTCGATCGTGGGATTCCCGATGAGCCGTCGCCGTTCGCCGCCGCTATCGACCGCTTCGTCTCAGAGGGACTCCTCGAACGTGGCAACGGCCGCCTGCGCCTGACCCCGCGCGGCGTGCTGCTCTCGAACGAGGTGTTCGCGGAATTTGTGGAGGCGCCGGTTTGAGGGGATTCGGACAGGGGAGGACCGCTCCCTGCGGTCGCGGCTCAGCTAGGGGCAGCCGTCTGCGCCCGGATTGGCTGGACAGCGGCTGCTGCGTTTCCTCCGGCGCACCGTACACCAGCCGTCGCGGCGACTCTGGCGCCCGGCACCTCGCCTCCTGTGTCCGCACCGGACCGTCACAGCACCAGCCTCGCTGGCTGAGCCGCGACCGCAGGGAGCGGTCTTCCCCGGTCCGCACCACCCCAAACGGAGCCCTCCCATGATCGACCTCCGCAGCGACACCGTCACCCGCCCCACCCCCGCCATGCGCCGTGCGATGGCCGAAGCCGAGGTCGGCGACGACGTCTACCGCGAAGACCCCACGGTCAACCGCCTGGAAGCCCGTGTCGCCGAAATCCTGGGCAAGGAAGCCGCGTTGTTCGTGCCCACCGGTTCCATGGGCAACGCCATCGCCATCAAGCTCCACACGCATCACGGCCAGGAGGTGATCTGCGACGACCGGGCGCACGTGCTCGACTGGGAACTCGCCATGATGGCCTGGTTCTCCGGCTGCCTCGCCCGTGCCGTCCCCACCGCTGACGGCATTCTCTCCTGGGCGCAGATCGAGCGGGAAGTGCGCGCTCCCGGCGGTTTCTCCGCGGCCACGGGCATGGTGAACCTGGAGCACCCCCACAACATGGGCGGCGGCACGCTCTACACCCAGCCGGTGATCGACGAAATCTGCCAGCAGGCCCACGCCCGCGGCCTGAAGGTCCACATGGACGGCGCGCGCCTGTTCAACGCCGTCGCGGCCACCGGAGCCGCCCCTGCGCGCATCGTCGAAAGCGTCGACACGGTCATGATGTGCCTCTCGAAGGGGCTCGGCGCGCCGGTGGGGTCGCTGGTGGCCGGCCGGGCCGATGCTCTGGCCGAAGCCCGCCGCTTCCGCAAGAACCTGGGGGGCGGCATGCGCCAGGCTGGCGTCCTGGCCGCCGCCGGACTGGTCGCGCTGGAGGAGACCCCTCCCAAGCTCGCCGCCGACCACGCCAACGCCCGTCTGCTGGCCGAAGCCGCCGGCCTCGACCCGGCCTCGGTCCAGACCAATATCGTGATCTTCGACATCGCCCACACCGGCCTGACGCCCGCCGAATTCACCGGCCGCCTGAAGGAGCAGGGCATCCTGGCCAGCGGCATCGGCGGAAGCCGCGTCCGCGTGGTGACGCATTACGACGTATCGCGCGCCGACTGCGAACAGGCGGCGAAGGCCATCGCCAAGCTGATGGGTCGGTAGGCGACCTTTTGTTTTCAATAGCTTGTTGGGTTCGTTTCGCAGGGCGGATGTGCGGGGCGAGTTGCTCGGGGCGAATGGCTTGGGTTCGTTTCGTTGCTCCGGGTCACGATGCGAGTCGAGCTTGGGTTCGGTTCGTACCTAGCCGGCGGGCCGTTGAGGGTGCCTGGGTTCGTTCTGTCAGGCCGCGCGCCCGGGATGTAGAGTGCCATGGATTCGCCTCAGCTTCGCCCCACTTATCGCAAGCGAATGACCGCTGCGCATAGCAGCGCTGTTGGTATGTGGGTGTGGGCGTTCGGGAAGCTGCCCCGGCGATCGTGGGACTCCGCTCGGCGCGTGCGATAGAATTGGGACCGTGAACCGAATCTCCGTTCGCCGCGACGTCTGCCATGGCAAGCCGTGCATCCAAGGAACGCGGATCCAGGTGGCTCAGGTGCTGGACCTGATTTCGGCGGGCAAGACATTTAGCGAGATTCTCGCGGACTATTTCCCCGATCTGAGCGTGGATGATCTGCGGGCGTGCATCGAATTCGCGCGCGACCTCGTGGAGAACGAAGACATTCACGTAGTGGAGGAGACCTCCCGAGCCTGATACTGGCGGACCAGTGCGTGTATCTGTCGACGATCCGGGTTCTGCGGAACGCCGGATTCGAGCTGACGTTATTGAAGGAGATCGCTTCGCCGCAGTCCCCGGACCCCGATGTCCTTCGGTTCGCTCGTGAACGCGGATGGATCCTGCTCACTAACGATCGCGGCTTCAGCGACGTTCGGCAGTATCCACCTGCGTCCCACGCCGGCGTGATCGTGCTCCGCATGAAGGCATCCGATGAGGCTGAGGTTCACCGGGTGCTGCTCCGGATGCTGACGGAGCGCAGTCAAGAATCGTTTAAGGCCGTCCTCGCTCCGATGGCACCGGTTCGCTTGCGTGATATGCTTGGGAATACCCACGCCGCCGGGATTACCCACTCGCGGGTGGTGTTTATATATGCGCCCCGAAAGCTACACCACCCCCAGTGGCATTGTCGTCACGCGCACCGTTTCGAAAGTCGCTTACCAGCGAGGCCTGCGCGCCCTGCTCAAGAGGCTCGACACGCAGCGCGGTATCTATCTTTCTTCCGGCTACGAGTACCCCGAGCGCTACTCGCGCTGGGACGTGGCCGCCGTTTCCCCCACTCTCGAAATCATCGCCGCCGGGCGCGACATTACCCTGCATCCGCTCAACGAACGGGGCGAAGCGCTCAACCGGATGCTCCACCCGCTGCTGGCGCCGCACCCGCACTGGGACTCCTTCGATTGGGACGGGACCACGCTGCGCGGCCGGCTTCAGCCGCTGCCCGCCCTGTTCCCGGAAGAGGAGCGCAGCAAGCAGCCCTCGGCCTTCAGCCTGCTGCGCGCGCTGCTCCAGGAATTCGAGAATCCGCTGGCCTCGCGGCTCGCGCTGGTGGGAGCCTTCGGCTACGACCTGCTGTTCCAGTTCGATCCCATCCGCACGAAGCACGCCCGCTCCGGCGTCAAGGACCTGCACCTGTTCCTGTGCGACGACATCTACTTCATGGATCGCAAGCGGGAGCAGATCGAGCGCTACCAGTTCGACTTTGCCCGCGGGGAGGAGACGACGGCCGGCAAGAAGCGCGCGGCGGCCCGGGTCAAGCGTGGGCGCAAGCGCCAGCCCGGACCCATCGTCAGCGACCACACCTCTGAGCAGTACATGGCCAAGGTCGAAACAGTGCGCGAGGGCATGCATCGCGGCGATTACTACGAGGTGGTCCTGCGCCAGACGTTCCGCACGCCCTACTCGGGGCGTCCATCAGATTTGTTCGAGAGTATCCAGGCGGCCAGCCCCAGCCCCTACGAATTCTTCCTGCAGCTCGGCGAGGAGCAGTTGATCGGCGCGTCTCCGGAAATGTTTGTACGGGTCGAACGCCGCGGCGAGCAGTGGCGCGTCGAGACCTGCCCCATTGCGGGCACCGCGCGCCGCACCGGCGATCCGTTGCGTGACGCCGACAATATCCGCGAGCTGCTGGACTCGACCAAGGAAGAGTCCGAGCTGACCATGTGCAGCGACGTCGACCGCAATGACAAGAGCCGCGTCTGCATCCCGGGCTCGGTGCGCCTCATCGCCCGCCGCCTCATCGAGCGCTACGCCGGCCTGTTCCACACCGTGGATCACGTGGAAGGTGTGCTCGCGCCGGGGTTCGATTCGCTGGACGCGTTCCTCACGCACATGTGGGCGGTGACCATCATCGGCGCGCCCAAGAAGTGGGCTGCGCAGGCCATCGAGGACCTGGAAGTGGATGCGCGCGCCTGGTACGGCGGCGCGGTGGGCATGATCACGCTGAACGGCGAGATCAACACCGGCATCGCCATCCGCACCGTGCGGCTGCAGAACGGCGAGGCGGCTTACGGCGCGGGCGCGACGCTGCTTTACGATTCCATCCCGGAGATGGAAGACCAGGAGTGCCACCTCAAGGCCACCGGCTTCTTTCGCGCGCTGGGCGCTCAGCCGTCGTCGCTGCCCGTCTACGCGCCGCAGCCCGATGACGGCGCGGGCGTGCGCCTGCTGCTGGTCGACAACGAGGACTGCTTCATCCACACGCTGGCGAATTACGTGCGCCAGACCGGCGCGCAGGTGATCACTTACCGCACCGGCTTTCCGCTGGAGATCATCGGCAAGGTGAACCCTTCGCTGATCCTGGTCTCGCCAGGGCCGGGTCGGCCGTCGGACTTCGGTGTGCCGGACCTGGTGCGCCACGCGGCCAAGCTGGAAGTGCCGCTGTTTGGCGTGTGCCTGGGGTTGCAGGGACTGGTGGAGGCGTTCGGAGGGGAGCTGGGCGTGCTGGATTACCCGATGCACGGCAAACCGTCGACCATCCACCATCGCGGTGTGGGCGTATTCGAAGGGCTGCCCGAAGCATTTCGCGTGGGCCGGTACCACTCGCTCTATGCCAAGCGCGACAAGCTGCCGGCGTGCCTGGAGGTCACCGCGGAAAGCGAGGACGGCGTCATCATGGGTGTGCGCCATCGCGACCTGCCGATGGAAGCGGTGCAGTTTCATCCCGAATCGATCCTGACCCTAGAGGGCGACTACGGGCTGAAGCTGATGGAGAATGTAGTACGGGTACTGGGGCAGCGCCGCGTGCCGGCGCGCTGACAGCGCTGGTTCGTACTGGGCTGCATAGAGCTTGCCAATTTCAGCCGCATTCCGGGACACTGGGGGTTCTCATGGAACCGATCGACGTATTGCTCGCGGGGTTGTTCCTCGCAATTCTGTATTTCATCATCAACAGCGATTCGGACGGTGGCAGGCGCGGGCGCGCGCGGGCCTGACGGCTTGGGGACCGTGGATGCGCGGGAACCGCTCCCTGAGGTCGCGGGTCAGCGATTGGCTGTCCGGACTTCTGGATCTGTTCGCAGAGCCGCTAGCTGAGCCGCGACCAGAGGGAGCGGTCTTCCCATGTCCGAAGTAATCGTGGCCGGAGGCGGCCTCGCGGGCCTTTCCGCCGCCGCGGCCCTGGGCGGAGCCGGCCATCGCGTCACGGTACTCGAAGCCCGCCGCTTCCTGGGCGGACGCGCCACCTCCTACGAGATCGGCGACGCCGACACCATCGACAACTGCCAGCACATCCTGCTGCGCTGCTGCGTCAACCTGCTCGACTTCTACCGCCGCCTGGGCGTGGAAGGCGACATCGCCTTCCACCGCGAGTTCCACTTCATCGAACCCGGGGGCCGGCGCAGCGTGCTGCGCTCCGGCCGGCTGCCGCGGCCGGCACACTTCGCTGAATCCTTCCTGAGCCTGCGCTTCCTGCACCTGGCCGAGAAGATGGCGGTGATGCGCGGCATCCAGGCGATCGGCCGCCAGTACAAGCGCCGCACGGACCTCGACCGCATCACCATGCTCGACTGGCTGCAGTCCGCGCGCCAGCCGCCGCGCGCCATCGAACGCTTCTGGCGCCAGGTGCTGGTCAGCGCCGTCAACGAAGAGCTGGACCGCATGGCCGCGCTGCACGGTTTCCAGGTCTTCCGCCTCGGCTTCCTGGCGCGCCGCGATTCCTACGAGATGGGCGTGCCGCGCGTGCCCTTGGGGCAGCTTTACCGGACCGAAGCCTGGCAGCGCATCGGCAACGTCACCATCCGCACGCGAACGCCGGTGGAGCGCTTCGTGATCGAGAACGGATCGGTCACCGGCGTTGCCGTGGGAGGGGACGTGCTGCGCGCCGACCACTACGTCTGCGCACTGCCCTTCGAGCGCGTGGCGGGCGTGGCGCCCGAACTGGGCCTGGATCTTTCGGCGTTCGAGCACTCCCCCATCACCGGCATCCATCTGTGGTTCGACCGCCCGATCACCGACCTGCCGCACGCTACTCTGCTCGACCGCACCATCCAGTGGATGTTCAACAAGGATCGCGGGCGCGCCGTGCAACTGGTGGTGAGCGCCTCGCGCAGCCTGGTGGAGATGCCACGCCAGCAAGTGATCGACCTGGCGCTAAGCGAGCTGGCCGAGTTCTTCCCCGAGGCCGCGCAGGCCAAGCTGGAGAAGGCGCACGTGGTGAAGGAAGTGCGCGCCACCATCTCGGCGCGGCCCGGTTTAGAGGCGCTGCGGCCCGAGGCTCGTACGGCGGTCCGCAACCTCTACCTGGCGGGCGACTGGACCAAGTCCGGCTGGCCCGCCACCATGGAAGGCGCCGTGCGCAGCGGTTACAAGGCGGCGGAAGCGGTGGCCGGGGCCGCGGGCAAATCCGCCCGCTTCGTCCTGGCCGATCTCGCATGAAAGTGCGATAATTTTGGGCATGCGAAGAGTCGTCCTCGTTCTTCTCGCACTTTGTCTGAGCCTGCCGATGGTCGCTGACGACGACTTCACGCGGCTGCAGATCAAAGTCACTGACGACCGCGGCAAGCCGGTCGATCACGCCAATGTCCGGGTGGTGTTCAAGCAAGGCCGCCGCAAGATCACGCTGAGGAAGATTACCCACTCCTGGGAAATGAAGACCTCGGGCGAGGGGATCGCCAAGATCCCGCCACTGCCCAAGGGCGACCTCCTGATCCAGGTGACCGCGCCGTACTTCCAGACCTTCGGCGAAACGTTCACTATCGAGGAGGACGAGAAGACTGTGGAGGTGCAGTTGAAACCGCCGCAGGAGCAGTACTCGGCGCACGAGAAGGACAAGAAGCCGTAGCGGATCGGTGGGCGTGTGTGGACACGTGGGGACCGCTCCCTGCGGTCGCGGCTCAGCTAGCCGCATTTCTCACCAGATTTCGGACGCAGGACGTGGCGCGGCGACGCGAGTAGACTGCCGCTCGCAAGGCCGCGGCCGCAGGGAGCGGTCCCCCCGGTCCGGCATCGCCCCTCAGCTGCGCTTCCGCCGGAACAGCAGAAATCCCAGCACCAGCCCCACGGCCCCCGCGGCAGCCAGCTTGGGCGTATCGCGCAGCGGGATGTAGCGCGTGTGTTGATCCGTGATTTCGATCACGCCGAGAGGATTCGCCAGGACGCCCCCTCCGCCGCCTCCGCCCTCTCCTTCACCCTCGGCCGGCGAGGTGTGCCGGGCCCCGTGGCCCGAGCCGCCGCCGAAACCGTAGGCGATGCGCGCCACCGGAATCACCGTGCGGCCTTGAGCGGAGACCGGCTCTCCGTAGACAGAGGTTACCGAGGCGCTCTTCTCCAGCGGCTCGACGATGGATTTCAGCACGTCAATCATGGCGTTGGTCCTCCCCCTCTATTGTGAGCATGCGGAGGGCCACCGGCGGGCGTGGGCGCTGCGGGTAAGATGGTATCTGATTGTCCTCATTTCTTCAGCGCCTGCGCCTGACGCTCGACATGATCAAGTTCGAGCACTCGGTGTTCGCCCTGCCGTTCGCGCTGACGGGCGCGTTGCTGGCGTGGCGCGATGCGGGATTCCCACGCGAAGGAATGTGGTGGAAGCTGCTCTGGATCGTCGTCGCGATGGTGGCGGCGCGCTCCGTGGCAATGGCCTTCAACCGCCTGCTGGACCACGCAATCGACGGCCGCAATCCACGCACGCAGTCGCGGCACCTGCCCGCCGGGCTTCTTTCGCGGGGTTTCGCCTGGGGATTCCTGGCCGTGTGGGCGGTGGTCTTCTTCGTGGCCGCGGGGATGCTGAACACGCTGTGCCTGTGGCTGGCTCCGGTGGCGCTGGGGGTCGTGATGTTTTACTCCTACACCAAGCGATTCACGGCGGCGGCGCACCTGGTGCTGGGCTTCTCACTGGGCATCGCGCCGGCCGCGGCGTGGATCGCCATGCAGGGAACGCTCGACCCGCGCATCCTGTGGCTGACGGCGGCGGTGACGCTGTGGACCGCCGGGTTCGACATCATCTATTCCTGCCAGGATTACGCCTTCGATGTGGCCTCCGGCCTTTTCAGCGTGCCGCGGCATCTGGGGATCGCCGGGGCACTGTGGGTTTCGCGCGTGCTGCATCTGGGAATGCTGGTGTGCCTGGTGGCGCTGGTGCGGTCCTTCGATCTGGGTGCTGCGGCGGTGGCGGGCGTGGTGGCCGTTGCGGGATTGCTCGCCTGGGAGCATCGGCTGGTGCGGGCCGAGGATCTGTCGCGCGTCGACGCCGCGTTCTTCACCATGAACGGCTACGTGAGCGTAGTGTTCTTCGTCTTTTGGGCCACCGACATCTTCCTTCCTTGAACACAGCTCGGTTTCAGGATTGAACAGATCCGTTCCGATCTGAACCGGCTGGACACCGTCCGCTATCGCGACACTTCCGTCAACATGACCGGGATCAGTGCGTTGCCCGCCGCACGCCGGCATGGACCCAGACGTGCGCTTACCGCGTGCGGAGGTGCAAGATGAAACGGCCGGCTCTCTTGGCGGGTGTCGTTACGGTGCTCTGCGCGGCGCAGGAAATCGGAATCACGCAGAACATCGGGATCACGCGGAACATCGGGATCACGCGGAACATCGGGATCACGCGGAACATCGGGATCACGGATGACGCGCACGGCGACGGACCGGCCCAGGAGACACCCGCCGGGCGCTTCCATGTCTTGCCGCCCGTATTCGGGGCTCCTCCGGCGCGCCCGGGAGCGGTCTCCGTGGCGAGCCTCCGCCATCAGCCTCCCAAGAAAGCGCTCGAAGCGTTCGGCCAGGCCAAGCGGAAATCCGCCGCGGGCGACTTGGACGCCGCCGCGGAGCTACTGGAACGCGCCGTGGCCATCGATCCTGAGTTCGCCGAAGCGCACACCAACCTCGGAGCGCAGTATGCGCGGCTGAAGCGGCTGCCGGAGGCCGCGGCCGAGCTGGAACGGTCCATTGAACTCGCCCCCACGGCCGCCGCCGCGCACGCTAACCTGGCGGCCGTTTACCTGGCCCAGAACAAGCTGGACGCGGCTGAAGCCAGCGCCCGCCAATCGCTCCGGATTTCGAGCGCCAACGACGCCGCGCACTACATCCTGGGCCTGGCGCTGGCCCAACGCGGCAAGGGCCGCGACCGCCAGGAAGCCGTCGAGCAGTTGAAGCTCGCCGGACGCACGCTGCCGGCCGCATGGCAGAAGGTCGCATCGATGCTGGAGAGGCCGCGGCGTTAGTTAGTCCGCACTTCTCACCGGGTGTCGGGTGCAGGATGTGGCGCAAGCACTCGTGCTTGCCGCGCCGGGACTCGTCCCGGTGCTTGTCGTCCAGCACGATGTCACGCTGCCAGCGGCCGCCAAGTCGCTCCCGCAGCCGTCAGCTCACGTTTCCCGCCGCTGCGCTGAGAGCTTGCCGGAAATGCACCCTAACCCAACCCTAACTAGCGCGGATTTCTCACGGGCTCGCAGAGCGTTTCGGGCAAAGCACAGGCGGGATGCCTCGGCGAGTGGCTGGGCCGACACCCCGGGCACGACACTGTGATGGACGACAAGCGCCGGGACGAGTCCCGGCGCGGCGAGCCATGGGCTCGCGCCACGTCCTGCGTCCGAAACCTGGTGAGAAATGCGGACTAGCCTTTGGCTAGCCTGGATTTCTCACGAGTTCTACAGTTCATCGGCGCGAAACGTGAGGTAGGGATACGCAATCGGCGATTTCGCCGCCGCTCCCGGCATGACAGCGTGACCGGCCACAAGCGCCGGGACGAGTCCCGGCGCGGCAAGCCACGGGCTTGCGCCACATCCTGCGTCCGAAGCTCAGCCACTCCACCACTTCACGCCGTTAAACCACCACGCAGCCAGCTTGGGTGCGCCGTGGCGACACATAGCGTCCGGCACTTCGAGACGATTCCGGGCCTCGAAGTGAAACGGCTCTAACGAAGGCGTAGGAGTTCGTCCCAGCTACTCCGGGGCCTTGAACAGCTTGTTGTAGTCCTTGTTATTCTCCGCGCAGACGTATTCGCCGATCTCCCATTCCGGGTGGAATTCGAAGTTGCCCGCGTAGCGCAGCGGCGTGGCGAAGATGTTGGGGTCTTCGACCGTGGCCTCGTAGGCGATGGTGTCGAAGGCTGTCCGGCGGTAGCGCTCCACCACGTGCAAGGCTTCAGTGTGGCGGAAGCCGCCGACGTTGGTCTTGTCGTTGAAGCCCCGGACGTCGACCACCAGCGTGTCGCCTTCCCAGTGACCGGCGGAGTGGCCCATGTAGGTGGGATCGAGGTCCTCAGCCTGCTCGGCTCCAATGGGCCCGGCTCCGATCGGGATGATGCGGAAGAGGTTGTAGGCTTCGTACAAGATCACGACCACGTCGGCTCGCTGGACGATCTGCAGCGGGTAAGGTGAAAGCGTCGAGCCGGGGACGCCGGGCGGCAGGCATTGGGCTCCCTGGCCGAGGTCGTCGGCGCGCTGGACCACGCGGTAGGACTCGGCGCCGGGCTGGAGCGTGGGTTGCTGGGTGGCGTGGATGTTGCGGCCTCCCATCCAGACGCCGGAGAGGTCGGGCACGCCGTTGATCAGCGCCGGAATGGGGCGCGGGGGTGCGAGCGTGATGGGTCCGGTGGCGCCGGTGGTCAACGTGGGCTGGGTACCCGTGACCGTCACGGTGACCGACCGGTTGATGCTGCCGCCGCTGCCGTTGACGATCATCAGGTAGGTTGTCGTGGCGGCGGGAGTGATCTCCTGGCTGCCGCGCGTGGCGACGGCGCCAACGCCAGGTTCGATATCGATGGAGAAGGCGTTGAGGACGGTCCAGCGGAGGGTGGTCGCCTGGCCGGGCTTCACGTCGGGAGGATCGGCTTCAAAGGAGACGATCTGCGGGGGCGGACCTTCGGGCGCCTTGCCGGGGAATCCGGCGGGTGGTGGAGCCTGTGCGGCGGCGATCGCGGCCAGTGCGGCCAAGGCGGAAAGCGCTGCGGCGAGCTTCATACGCGCGACCAGACGCGGAGCTGCGTCCCGTCCGCCAGTTCGACGATGGCGCCGCGCATGACCTTGGCTCCGGTTTTGGCGGGTCCGCCGGTAACGGTGATGCTGTCGCCTACCTTGACCGTCGACCGCTGCCAGCCATAGCGGCGCAGCAGGACCGGCGGGTCGAGCTCCATGGCCCACTCCACGGCTTCGCCTCCGCTTTCGGGAATGGATTTGAAATAGACGAAGACGTGCGGATTGGTCCACTCGATCTTGGTGACGACGCCCTTGATGGTGACCATGTGGTCCAGGTCATACATGGCGACCGAATGGTGGGCGAAGAGCGCGGCGGCGGCCAGCAGGGTGATGATCAGGGCGGTCCTCAGCGGCCGGGGCCGGAGACGCATGGTGTATCCTCCAAGGGAACATTATAGGGACTGGGGCCGGTCGAGGATAGTCCGGTTGGTAGCGCCATCGCAGACTTGGGGGACCACTCCCTGCGGTCGTGGCTCAGCTAGCGGCACTGTGCCCGCGAGTTGTGACCTGGGCAGAGCGCCAGTAGCTGAGCCACGACCGCAGGGAGTGGTCCTCCCCTGTCCGCGCACCGCGGCTGGCGGTGCCAAACGGCAGCCTTGACACGGGAGAGAGCCTTGGGTAGCATCGATTCCGGCATCCGCCGGGGCCGCGTTGCCGGCGGTAACTCAAAGGAGCGTAGGAAGTTGATGAGATTCGCACACGTAGCAGTGGTGGCCTCCGGCCTCCTCATGGGGCTGGCGCCGCAGCAGGCCGTTTTCGCTCAGTCCACTGCACAGGCCCCGGGGTTCCCCGCCAACTATCAGCCGCCCATGCTGGGCGACCACCCCAACCTGAACGGGATCTGGGAGTACGTGGGTCCGGCGAACTTCAATATCGAGGATCACTCGCCCGCTCCGGCGAATGCGTGGGAGGTGGGCGCCATCGGGGCTATGCCCGCGGGGCAGTCGGTGGTGGTGGAGGGCAAGATTCCCTACACGGCCGCGGGCCGCGAAAAGCAGAAGGAAAACTGGGCGAAGCGCCGCACCGAGGACCCCGAAGCCAAGTGCTACTTGCCTGGAATTCCAAGGGCCAACTACATGCCGTATCCGTTCCAGATCGTGCAGTCGGATAACGGCGTGCTGTTCGTGTATGAGTACGCGACGGCGAATCGCTACGTGAACATGGGCGCTCCGGTGGAGGCCGCCACTGACACGTGGATGGGCACGAACAACGGACACTGGGAAGGCAACACGCTGGTGGTAGACGTGACGGGTTTGAACGGGCTGGCGTGGCTGGACCGGTCAGGGAATCATATGAGCGATCGCGCGCACGTGGTGGAGCGGTTCACGCCGGTGAGTCCGTATCACCTGCGCTATGAGGCCATGATCGAAGACCCGCGCACCTTCACGCAGCCGTTCCACATCAGCCTGATCCTGTACCGGCGCATGGATCCGAACGTGCAGATTCTGGAGTTCAAGTGCGTGGAGTTCGTGGAAGACCTGCTGTACGGGCAGCTCAAGAAGGAGCCGACCAAGCCGACCGTGGAGATGGAAAAGGAAGCTGGCCCGCAATGACCCGCTTGCGGCTGGTTGCTCTGGTTTTCGTGGGGGCGCTGGCGGCCTCCGCGGCTGTGGCGCAATCGTCGTACACACCCCCGAAGACGCCGTGGGGCGACCCGGACATCCAAGGAATCTGGCCGGGGAACATGGGCGTGCCGATGCAGCGCGCCGCGGATCTGGGCACCCGCAAGACGCTTACCGAAGAGGAGTATCAGGAGCGGCTGACGCGCGCCAAGGAGCAGGCGGCCGCTGACAACCAGGAGTTCGCTTCGGGCGATGCGCGGGTGGGAATCGGGCCGCCGTCCTATTGGACCGAGCGCGGCACGCCCACGCGGCAGACCTCGCTGATTCAGGACCCGCCCAACGGCCGCCTGCCGGACCTGACCTGGAAGGCGATCCAGAAGCGGGCGTTCTACCGCCAGCCGGGCGAGTGGCGCGGCGAAGCGTCCTCCTTCAGTGACCTGAACATCTATTACCGCTGCATCTCGCGTGGCCTGCTGGGCAGCGTGATTCCGGTGGTCTACAACAACGGCAACCAGATTGTGCAGGCTCCAGGGTACGTGGTCTTCCGCAACGAAATGATCCATGAGGCTCGGGTGATTCCGTTGGACAACCGGCCGCACGTCGGCGAAGACATCCGCATGTACCTGGGCGATTCGCGCGGGCACTTCGAGGGCGACACGCTGGTGGTGGAGACGACGAACTTCACCGACAACATCGCCATCGGGTCGAACGGCGCGGGGTATCCGGGCGACCCGGGCTATCACAGCAAGAACATGAAGCTGGTGGAGAAGTTCACGCGCGTTTCCGAAGACACGCTGAACTATGAGGCCACCATCATCGACCCGGAGACGTGGACCCAGCCGTGGACCATGCTGATCCAGTTGAAGCAGGACAGCGACTATCAGATGCTCGAATACGCATGCCACGAGGGCAACTACGCGATGGGCGACATCCTGCAAGGGGCGCGCGTGGAAGAATCGAAGGGGTCGGGGCAGTAGGGATGTTGAGGACCCAGGAGGACCGCTCCCTGCGGTCGCGGCACAGCTAATGGTGCTCTGCGTAAAAGCCGCGATCCGGGCAGAGCGCCGCTAGCTGAGCCGCGACCACAGGGAGCGGTCTTGACCCGTCCGAATACTTGATAAGGGAGAAAGACTTGATGCACCGCATTCTAGTTCCAGTCACCGTGATTCTGGCCGCGCTCGGCGTGGCGTGTTCTTCGTCGAACCAGTTGACCACCAATGTGACGGTCGAGACCGGGCAGTTGGCGGGCGTCGCGGGGTCGACCGCGGACGTCAAGGCGTTCAAGGGCATTCCGTTCGCGGCGGCGCCGGTGGGCGAGCTGCGCTGGACGAAGCCGCAGCCCGCGGCGAAGTGGGATGGCGTGCGGGCAGCCGACAAGTTCGGGCCGCAGTGCATGCAGAGCTCGCTGCGCGGGGCTCCGGCGGAGGGCATCAGTGAGGACTGTCTGAATCTCAACGTATGGACCGCCGCGGCCTCACCCGAAGAGCGCCGGCCGGTGATGGTGTGGATCTACGGCGGCGGCTACTACGTGGGCGCTGGCTCACTGCCGAACTACGACGGCGATGCGCTTTCGAAGAAGGGCGCGGTGGTGGTCACGTTCAATTACCGGCTGGGCCCGTTCGGGTTCTTCTCGCATCCGGAGTTGACCAAGGAATCGGGCGGACAGGCGGCGGCCAACTTCGGGGTGATGGACGCGGTGGCGGCGCTCGAATGGGTGCAGCGTAACATTGCCGCGTTCGGCGGCGATCCGTCGCGGGTGACCATCTTCGGCGAGTCGGCGGGCGCGGGCCTGATCGCGAATCTGATGGTGACGCCGCAGGCCAAGGGGCTGTTTCACCGGGTATCCGGGGAAAGCAGCGCGTGGAACACGGTGTCCGTGGGGCGGCTGGAGACGCTGGCCGATGCCGAGCAGGCGGGTGTGAAGTTCGCTGAGGCGCAAGGCGCCGCGACGCTGGCCGATCTGCGCGCCAAGTCCGCCGAGGAGATCCTGATGGGTGGGCGTGGAACCGGTCCGGTGGTTGACGGCGTGTGGATTCCGGACGATCCGGGCAAGCTGTTTAACGAGGGGCAAGTGCCGGACGTGCCCGTACTGGTGGGCTCGAACCGCGATGAGTCGTTCGGCGGGAATGTGGCGAGCGCGGCGGACTACCGGAAGTCGGTCGAGGAGCGCTACGGGAGCGACGCGGCCGCATTCCTGAAGGTGTATCCGGGGAAGACTGATGAGGAGGCGCGGGATTCGGCGTTCACCGCGGGCCGCGACCAGATGGCGTGGGTGATGCGGAACTGGGCGAATCTGGCGGCGAAGTCGGGCACGTCGAAGTCGTATCTCTACTACTTCACGCATCAGCCTCCCGCGTCGCCGAACGGGAAGGGCGGGTTCGGAGCCGGTAGCCGGGGGACGGCCGTGCACACTTCCGAGATCGTCTACGTGTTCGACAACCTGAATGGGAATCGGGCGTGGACCGATACGGATCGCAAGGTGGCGGAGACGATGTCGCAGTACTGGGTGAACTTCGCCGCGGCCGGCGATCCGAACGGCGAAGGGCTGCCGGCGTGGCCCGCGTTCGATGCGGGCGCGGCGGACAACGCGATGGTATTCGGCGACGAGGCGCACGCCGGGCCCGTACTGGGTCCCGAGCAGGCTGCGGCTTTCCAGGCCTACTACGACAGCTTGTATGCGAAGAAGGACTGAAGCCTCTCAGACCGTAACTGGCGCCGACTTTTCACTCTTCGCCGAGTATTCGCCGAGCTTGAAGAGCTTGTCCAGGCTCCACGGCCCGGGCCCGGCCGCCGATAGCCACAGATAGAAGAAGCAGTAAAACACCGCCAGTTCCCCGTTGTTGCCTCCGGGGCTCATGATGGGCCACAGACCCATGGGCGCATGCGTGCGGAAGTAGCCGACGGCCATCTCTCCGGACAGAATGAAGGCGACCGGCTTGGTGACGAGGCCCAGAATGATCAGCAGTCCGCCGAACGTTTCGAGCACGCCGGCCATCCCCAGCATCGACGTGATGTCTTCTACGCGCTGCCCGCCGATCCAGCCGAAGAATTTCTGCCAGCCGTGCAGCGAAAAGGTGAACCCCACCATAATGCGGCAGAGCGATCTCAAATACGGTTCGTAGGGCGTGAGCAATTGCATCAGTAATGAGGCGTCTTTCGTGAAGTGTCAGTTATCCCGCGTGAGCTGGAACTCGCCTTTCGCGGTCCCCTGCGTCCAGGTTCCCACGATCCGGCGATTCACCGAAGTGATGTCCTCGAGGTGGCCGTCGATCACGACGTGGGTTCCTTTGCCGTCGGCCTCGAAGTGGACCTTCCATCCGTCCGGATCGAGCGACGCATCGTGCAGTTTCATGGAGTCGGGGCCGGGATTGATCAGGCCCGAGATGGCCTTGCCGTCGAAGTTCATGACGAAGGTGACGTCGTTGCGCGTCTGCGCATCGGGGCGCCAGTTGCCGTGCCACGTTCCAACCAGGGGGTGGCCTTCCTGCGCCACCAGAAGCGCCGCCGCAGCCGCGATCATGAGACCCGCTCTAGCGAAGCCGTTGCCAATCTTTCTCATTGTCCTGACAAAAATATTCGTGGATTTCTCCGCCTTCGGTGCCGTCCCAGTTCGTGTAGGTCCAGGGGACGGTGAAGCCGCCGGACCAGGGCGCGGTGTAGGCCTTGGGGTCGTTCACCGTCACCTGGTACACCAGCGTGTCGAAGTCGGGGCGCGAGAAGCGTTCGGTGAGGTGCAGGGCGTCGGTGTGCGGCAGACCGCCGCGGTGGAACCAGAAGCGCTCATTGTAGCCTTCGGATTCGACCACCAGGGTGTCGCCTTCCCAGTGGCCCGTCGAGTAGCCGAAGAAGGTCGGGATGCGTTCGTCATCTGCCTGCGGCAGCGCGCGGCCGTCCATGGGGATCACGCGCCAGGTGTGCGGTCCGCCGCCGAACAGGATCACGATGCGATGGCGCACGTCGTCTTCGACGAATTCGAATCCGTTGGGCGTCTGGAATTGGCGCGGACCGCCCGGAGGCATGCAGCGCGCGTGCGGATCGTCCTTCTGGCCCTCTTCGCGGCGCACGGCGTAAAGCGCCCGAGCCCATGGCTGGAAGGGCACGTCCTCTTCCATGAGATTGGTGGGCAGCGTTCCGCGCCCGCGGCCGAGAATGGAGCCGCCGCCGCCCCAGAATCCTTTGCCGTCGGGTCCGGGGCCGAGCGTCACGCGGCCTTCGGCGTTGCGCGGCGGCGGAAGCTTCGGTCCGGCAGAGGGCTTGCCCTTGCCGCGTCCGGGTCCCGGCGTTTGCGCCGGAGCGGTCGCCAGGGCAAGAAACAACGCAGTTGCCGCGAGTGCGGCGATGGCGCGCGCGCGCGTCACTTCTCCGCCGTCTGGCCTTCGCTCGATCCGGCGCCCAGCTTCTGGCCGGTGGCCGCCAGCGTCACGTTGCGGGCGTTGCCGTGGGTCTTACCGTCCTTGGCGGCGCTGCCTTCCACGACCACTACGTCGCCGATCTGGAGCATCGACTTCTTCCACCCGCTGCGTTGCAGCACCGCGGGTGCGCCCATCTCCAACGCCCAGTTGGTGACGTGACCGGCGTCGTCCCGGACGTCAATATAGAAATACACGTGCGGATTGTTCCAGTCGACCTTCGTGATGGCGCCGGTCAGCTTGAGTGGCTGGTTGCGGTCGTACTCGGCCGCGAAGGAATGATGAGCGGCCAGCGGGAACGCGGCCCACAGAAGCCCAACGGCCGCCACAGCGCAGAGGATTCGAATCTTCATGGCGACACCTCCTGTTCCTGGTATCTCATGACATTCTGTCACGGCGGCGTGGGAGGGGCAACATGTGTGGCGCAAGCACCTGTGCTTGCCGCGCCGGCGCTTGTCCTGCAACCGTCCACAAGTGTCGAGACGAGTCTCGACACGGCGAGCACGAGTGCTCGCGCCACCTTAGCTCTGCATGCCCCAGCGGCGGACCGTGCGGCTTTCGATCGTCTTGAAGATCAGGTTCTCCACCAGCAGTCCGAACACGATCACCGTCAGCAGTCCGGCGAAGACCTCCGGGATTAGGAGCTGATTCTTGTTTTCGAAGATATACCAGCCCAGGCCGCCCGAACCGGAGCTGACGCCGAAGACCAGCTCGGCCGCAATCAGCGTGCGCCAGGCGAAGGCCCAGCCGACCTTGAGTCCGGTGAGGATGCTCGGAAAGGCGCCGGGGATGAGGATGCGCGCGATGTAGGCGAGCTTCGACAAGCCGTAGTTCTGGCCCACCATGCGCAAGGTCGGGCTGACGGCGCGGAATCCGGCGAAGGTGTTCAGCGCCACCGCCCACAGCACGGCGTGGATCAGCACGAAGATGATGCTGCCGTTGCCCAGTCCGAACCAGATCAGGGCCAGCGGCAGCAGCGCGATCGACGGCAGGGGATTAAACATGGCCGTCAGCGTTTCCAGGAGATCCGCCCCGAGGCGCGTCGCCGTGGCGAGCGCCGTCAGCACGGCGGCGATGGCGAGTCCCGCGGCGTAGCCCTTGATCAGCAGCGTGATTGTGTAGATCGCGGCGCGCGGCAGTTCTCCGGAAGCAAGCGAGCGGACCAGCGCCTCGACCGTAGCGGAGAACGTGGGGAACAGCAGCGCGTTGTTCAGTTGACGTGCGTAGATTTCCCAGATGAGCGCGAGCACCACGAGGACTACCGCCTTGCGGGCCGCTCCATTTTCGTAGAGTCTTCGCCCCAGGCTGAGCGGCTGAACGGCGACGTCGCGCGCCGGGGCGATTGGGTGGATGACGTCCGGCCGCTCAGGTCCATTTTCAAGCATGAAACAAAAGTTCCTCGATGCGTGCTTCATCCGCTCCGCCGGCGTTGATCTCGGCCTTCACCTGTCCGGGATGCGCGCTGAGCAGCACGATGCGGTTGCCGACGCGGATGGCCTCCGGGATCGAATGCGTAACGAAGAGGATGGTGGCGCGCGAATCTTCCCAGAGTTGGAGCAACTCCTCCTGCATGCGGCCGCGCGTGAGCGCGTCAAGCGCGGCGAAGGGTTCGTCCATCAGCAGGATCTCGGGTTCCACAGCCAGCGCGCGGGCGATGGCGACGCGCTGCTTCATGCCGCCGGAGAGCGTGTGCGGATAGCTGGCGGCGAATTCCGTGAGGTTCACCTTGGCGATGTAGTGGCGGGCTCGCTCCCGTGCCTGGGGGCGGGGCATGCGGCGAGCGGCGGAGAGCGCGAAGACAATGTTCTCCTCGACCGTCTTCCAGGGCAAAAGCTGGTCGAATTCCTGAAACACGAACACGCGGTCCGGGCCGGGCTGCGTGATGCGCGCGCCATTTAAGAGGATGCTGCCTTCCACCGGCGCCAGATACCCGCCGACCGCTTTGAGCAAGGTCGACTTGCCGCAGCCCGACGGGCCGAGCACCACGAAGCGGTCCGAGCGCAGCACCTCAAAGCTGACGCGGTAGGTGGCCGTGACCAACTGGTCCTTGGTCCGGTACTGGAGCGTGACTCCCTCGACCGCGAGCAGCGGCGGCATCAGCTTCCGGGCACTCCGTGGATTTCGGGGAAGAAGAGGTCGGTCCACGCCGCGGGCCGGTTGCGCAGCGATCCCGCCTCGCTCATGAACGTGGCGTACTTCATGACGTTCTGCGGCGTGGTGGTGAAGGCGATGTCCGGGTCGTTGAGAATTTCCACCAACTCGGGCGCCGTGAAGCCGCCGCTGCCCGCCGAATCGACCAGCAGTTGCGCGGCCATCATCTTGTCCGCCGCGATCATCTGGTTCGCCTCATTCAGCGCGGCGAGCACCGCGGCGACAACGGTGGGGTTCGCGTCGTGAAACTGCGTGGTGGTCGAAAGCATGGTGAACGTGGTGGCGCCGCCCATGACGTCGTTCGTGTTCATGATGGTGCGCACGCCGGGGTCCTGGCGTTCGCGCTGGTGAAACGGAGGCGAGGTGAAGTGCGCGGTGATGCCTCCGGAATCGCTCAGCAGTGCGATGACGCCGTCGGGGTGGGTCATCGACACGGTGTACTTGTCGAAGCGCGTGGCTTCCGCGGCGCCGTATTTCTGCTCGGCGTACATCTGCATCACGATGGCCGGAATCGAGACCTTGATAGCGGTGAGCGCGATCTTATCCTGATCGGTCACGTCGTCGAGGTGCTTCAAATGAGCAGCTTTCGTATTGAGATACATGGGCAGCGAAGTCATGGCCGCCACTCCCATCACCTTGGCCGAATCGCGGGTGCGATCCCACAGGGTGAGGAATGCGGGTGGGCCGGCGGCGGTGAAGTCCGCCGAACCGGAGAGCAGCGCGTCGTTGACCACCGAGGGTCCGCCCAGGTTGAGCCACTCGACCGTGAGGTCCGCCAGGCCCGCGGCTTTCGCGTGCTTTTCGATGAGTTGGTGGTGCTCCATCACCAGCAGCGGCAGGAACCCGACGCCTCCCGCGCCTTTGGGGATGCGGATGTGCGCGGTCTCACCTGGCGGCGTGGAAGGGCCGCAGCAGGAGAGAAGGACGATGGTTGCCAGGATGGCGGCCAGGCGGCCTGAGAGGCCGCCGCAGGCCATGGGCCTGCCCCACAAGGCGCCGGAAACGGTGGCGGGCTTTCGCATGCGCGTCCCATTCTATCGGGGTTTAGGGCCTCTCTGTCAGGGCAAGGACGCGCGGACCAACTCGCCTGCGTCCGTGAGCCCCTCCAGGCGCCAGCACAGGGCGATGGCGTGCTCTGCCTTCTCGGCGGGAAGCGCGAGCACCGCCTGATCGCGGAACTTGTCTTCGAGCTGGCGGTCCGTCATCGGACGTTTCAGGTTGCCCAGCGACGCCTCGACGAACTTCGTCAGCACGCGGCCGTCTGTGAGTTCGACTTCGATGTGGGATTGATCCTCGGTGATTGCCGCGTCGCCGGTGGCGGTGGCCGATTCGCGCACGCGCTTGATGTGCGGGTCGTTGACCGCCTCGTCCGAGTATTCCTGCAAGCCGGCCTTGCCGCGCACCAGGCCGATCGCGGCTCCGTGATACACGGAGAACTTGCCTTGCAACCCGACGGTGATGTTTTGCTGGTTGCACAGATCCATCACCAGCGGCGCGACGCGCAGGCGCACGGCGCGGATCGATTCGGGCGTGGGGTGATGCTCCTGGTGGAGCTGGATGCAGCCGTCGATGGTCGGATGGTTGACGATGCCGCAGGGGAACGGCTTGTAAGTGTTCGCGCGCAGGTCGAAGTCGGCGCCCAGGTTGGCGGTGATCTTCGAAAGATCGTAGTGAGCGGCCTGCACGGCGGCGAATCCACGCGGACCTTCCAGCGAGTGGATGCCGGCGGTGAAACCCGCCTGCGCCAGCAGCGCCGCGGCGTAGCCGTTCTGCGCGGCGCGCCCCGGGTGGAACGCCTTGCCCATGGATCCGAACATCTCGCGCAGCCCGGCGGCCTGCGTCGCGGCCAGCCCCAGCGCCCAGATCATTTCCTGCTCGGTGAGCTCCCGGAGCTTGCCGATGGCCACCGCCGCGCCGAAGACGCCCGCGGTGCCGGTGATGTGCCAGCCCACGTCGTAGTGCGCCGGATACACCGCGTTCCCGATGCGCGATTCCGCCTCGAAGCCCAGGATAAAGGCCTCCATGAAATCGCGCCCCGAAACCGGCTGGACGCTCGCGTAGGCGAACAAGGCGGAGGCGACCGGCGAGGTCGGGTGCATGTAGTTCTTGGGCGTCGTGTCGTCGTAGTCATAGACGTGCGAGCTGATGCCGTTCATGAGCGAGGCGTGCAGCGCGTCCATGCGCTCCCGGCGGCCGAGCACCGCGGCCGTGGGTGGTCCGAAAAACGGCTGCAGCGCGTGGATCGCCTTGTCCACAGCCACGTCCGGAGCCCCACCCAGCGCGCAGCCCACGTAGTTGAGGATCGCGCGGTGCGCTTCGCGGCGAACATCGGCGGGAACATCCTCTATGCGGCTGTTAACAAGGTAGGAGGCCAGCGCTCGGGTTTCTGACATTTGAGTGATTGTAACGCTAAAGTAGAGCGATGCTGGCTCTGGAACTCGCGCAATGGACCGCGGGCATAACCTTCGACGACCTTCCCCATGACGTAGTGGAAGCCACCAAGCTGCGCGTGCTGGACGTGGTAGGGCTGGCGCTGGCGGGAGCCGAAACGGCGTTCGGCCGGGCAACCCGCGAGGCCGCGGTGGCGTTGTCGTCCGGAGGACCGTGCCACATCCTCGGTTTCGGCGATCGTGTGGGCGTGACCTCGGCCGCGCTGGCCAACGGAGCGCTCGCCCAGGCGCTGGAGTTCGACGACACGCACATCGAATCGATCGTGCACATGAGCGGTCCCGCCGTCTCCGCCGCGCTCGCACTTGCGGAGGCCGAGCCCGTATCCGGCCGCGACCTGATCGCGGCCATCGCCATCGGCAACGAAGTATCGTGCCGCGTCGGCAGCGTCTCCTCAGGCGAGCTGCACAAGCGAGGTTTCCATCCCACCGGTCTGTTTACCCCATTCGGCTGTGCTTACCTCGCCGCGAAGCTGCTCCAGCTGGATGCGGAGGCCACGGCCAGCGCCGCCGGCATTGTAGGGAGCTTCGCCAGCGGACTGCTGGAATGCTGGGTGGACGGCACGCAGACCAAGTTCCTGCATCCCGGCTGGGCGGCGCAAAGCGGCATCACGGCGGCGATGCTGGCTCGCGCGGGCGTGACCGGGCCGGCGCAGGTGTTCGAAGGCCGCTGGGGACTCTTCGCCTCGCACGTGCAGGACGCCGCGGCCCATCGCGACTTCGCCCGCATCACGAGCGGACTGGGCACGGACTGGGAGAGCCAGCGGTCGTCCTTCAAGCCGTTCCCGGCCGCGCACGTGATTCATCCCTACATCAGCGCCGTGCTGCGGGCGCGCGAACGCTACGGCATCCAACCGGCCGATGTCATGGAGATCGACTGCCCGGTGACGGGCTTCATCGTATCGATCGTCTGCGAGCCTACCGCCGAAAAATTCGCGCCGGCCACCGATTCGCACGGACGCGTGAGTTTGCAGTACAGCGTCGCGGAGGCGCTGTATCGAGGGTCACTCGGAACGTCGGCGTATGCGGAAGAGAGCCTGCGCAATCCCGCGATTCTGGAGCTGACGCGCAAGGTGCGCTATCACGTCGACCCATCCTATCCCGGTCCGGGGCGGTTCAAGGGTGCGGTGCGAATCCGCTTGAAGGACGGGCGCGTGGTGGAGGAAATCGAAGAGTACAACCGCGGGTCGATGGAGAACCCGATGACCTACGACGAACTGCGGGCGAAGTTCGACGAGAACGCCCGCGGCGTGCTGAGCGCCAGTCGCAGCGCGCAGGTTGCGCAGGCGATCGGGCAGTTGGAATCGCTCCCGCAGGCGGGTGCGGTTGCGGCGCTGGCGTGCGCTCCGTAGCGGACAGGACGCCCGGCAACGCAGGAAGCGCCTACTTGTTTTTCGCCTCCGGGTCCGCCACCAGAGCCTTGACTTTGATGTGGCTGTCGGTCTGCATCGTGATGGTCGCCACGTGCATCACCTCGCGCGGCTTGCTGAGCGAGACCTGCGGCAAGTACACGACGTCGTCCATCGCCGACAGGACGCTACCGCGCACGATCACCGCCTGGGCGGGGGCCGTGTCCGTCATGAGCTTGTAATAGACCTCGAAATCACCGACGGGCGTATCGCGGACCAGCCATGCCTCGGCGGCCGGCGCCTGGTCGGCGGGAACGTACTCCGTGCCGATCCAGAATGCGCCCTGCCTTTTCCGGGGATCCGGCGGATCCTGGGGCTGGCCGGCGTTCGTGGTCCCCGGCGAGACCACATAAAGGTCCATGTCCGCGGAGCCGTAGAACGTGCTCAAGACCACGATGGGATCGCGCAACTGAAGCCGACGGATCTGCTTTTCCTGATCCGCCGACTTGCCCTGCTGCGACTTGAGCTCTTCTTCCAGTTGGCGGATCCGCTCCATCGCCTCTTCGTACGTTTGGGGATCCACCATGTCCTTGGTATCGAGGTTGGCGCCTGGATGATAGTCCGGCAGCACCAGGATGAACAGGAACGCGAACGCACCCATGGCGCCGCACAAGATATCCAGCAGCGACATGCTGAACACGTTGATTTCGCGGCTGCGCTGCTTCATCGCGTCCCTACCCGGCGTACAGGCGGTTGATCAGGTTGCGCAACACGTAGGAGCCGGCCAGGTTCACCGCCTTCTCCTCCTGCTCATTCATCACGTGGATCAGGTAGACGATGATCGCGCTCTCGGCCAGCGCCACCAGCGTCGTGTCGAAGCCCACCGCCAGCCGTCCCGCCACCACGCCGATGTCGAGCGGACCGCCGCTGTTCGCCGCCGCCGCCTGCAGACCCGTGCTGAGTCCGATCACGGTGCCGATGAAGCCGATGGTCGGCACCAGCCAGGAGAGATAGCGAACCAGGTTGTAGCGCATGTCCACGCGGTGCTCGATCAACTCCAGGCTGCTGGTCATCACCGCTACGGTCTGGTCCACCGAACGGCCGCTCTGAAATTGCAGGATGCACATGTCGATCAGCGAGGGCAGGAATCCATGCTCGCCGTCGGACTGGTTGGCGACGCGATGCCGCAGCGCGCTCAGGTCGTGCGCCTGGAGTACGGTTTGCGGGTCCTCCGGCAGCAGTCCCATGCGCGTGAAACTCATCTCCCGCGCTCCCACCCGCCAGCGCACGAACAATTCGCCCAATGCCAGAAAGAAGAAGAAATGCTCCAGGTTCTGAATGGTGAACGGGTAGAGAAAAATCGAACTGTTGCGGTCCAGCAGCAACTGCGCGGGCCGGCCGCTCAGCACGGCGCTCAGCAGCGCGATCACCAGAATGGCGATGGCCGCCGCCGACGCCATGGTCACCCGGCGGTCCGGCAGATTCCAGAAGGGCTGCTGGAAGTTGGCGTTAGGAACGAGGCTGGCAGGTGTCATACGGGATTACCTGTGGCATGCAGGGCAAAGCTGCCCCGCGGTTTTGATGGCGCCGCAATCACAGCGCACAACGGCGCCTCCCGCGGCAGCCGCCTGCGGCTTAGGAGCAGCAGCGGGCGGAGGCGGTGGCGAGGGCAACGACGCGCCCGGAGGCAACGGCGGCGGGCCCGGTACGCGAGGTGGACCGGGCGGTGGCGGAGGAGGCGCCACAACGGAGGCGAGGTCCGGCCGCGTCGTGCGCACGCTGAGCGCGCCCGGATGCTTGGCCTCCACCGCGGCCACCAGGTCCTGCACGCCCAGCAGCGCGCGTCCGAAGCGCACCTTGTCGGTGGGCAGCAGCACGTCCTGCCGCAGGGGAAACGATGCGCCACTGCGCAGCACCGTGGTCCCGTTGCTCGAACCTCGGTCGGCCAGCATCAGCGCGCCATCCTCGGCCAGCCAGATTTCGGCGTGCAGGCGGCTGACCGAATCGTCGGCGATCGGAACGTCGCAGGTGCGGTCGCGGCCGATGGTGAAACGGCGGGTCATGAGGCTGGAAGTAAGAATTATAGCGGAGGTGGGTTTGGACCGGATTCCTTCCACATCCGCGGGTCGAAGCGGAACGCGGCGGGACCCTCGAACCGGAGCCGCTGGAAGTCGGGGTGCGCCGGATGGATCAGAAGGTTATCCTCTTCCGGGACCAACGCGGAAGGCACCAGCAGGCACGCGGGCGCGCCTTCTTCGACCCAGCGGTCACCGATCCGCCGCAGCTCCCAGGGCGCCGGGTAGCTCCGCCAAACTCCCGGCAGAGAGGAAATCTCCATGCGATCCACACGAACGTCGTCCGGCAGCGTCACGTTCACTGACACAAGATCGCTGGGTGCGTCTTCTGGCGAGAGGTTTACGAAATACTCCATCGCGGCCAGCGCGAGACTCGAGGAGGCGTAGGCGACGGGGCGTCCGGGCGAATTCCATCGCCCGCCTCGCCGGCGAGCGCCGGCTCCGTCAAAGGCAGACCGCGCAGGGCTGGCGTAAACACCCTTGGAAATTCGCCATCCCGTGATCAACTATAGACACCGTGTTCGATGCGATCCAGCAAAGCGTCCACTTCCAGCGTGCCGGCGGAGGTATCGAGCAGGGTCATCGGCGCCTCGCCGCCCAAGGCCCGGTTCGGCGCATTCAGCCAGTGGACCGCCTTCTGGTGATCGCCGAGTACGTCGACGGCCTTGGCGACGGCATTGGCTAGACGAACGAGAATATCGGACTCGGTTGGATTGAGATTTACTCCCGGGCCGAGATGGAATGCGAGGATTTGCCTGAAATAGGTGTAGACGGATTTCCCCGGCGACGTATCCTGCTCCCAGAGATGACCCAGCAAGCGTTCGGCAGCGCTTCTTGGCAGACCTTTGCGCGTGGCATGTGCGAGGTCGAGGTTGGATTTGACCGAGGGCCCCAACACCTCCTCGCCGCCGAGCAGTTCTGTGACCTGCGTCTCCACTTGGCTCAATTGTAGCCGGAGTGCGGCCTGAGGGCTTGACAGAGTCGCCTAGCTCGGGGCATACTGAGTCAGTTTCTGACATAGTATGCCAAAGCCCAAACCCAGCCCTGTCGACGCCCTCCTGCCGCTGCCACCCGCCCTCTTCCAGATGCTGCTTGCCCTGGGCGAAGGCGAGCGCCATGGCTACGCCCTCAAGCGCGAGATCCTCAAGCGCACCGGCGGCAAGGTGAACCTCGGCTCGGGGGCGCTCTACGGCTCCATCAACAAGATGCTCGAACAGGGCCTGATCGAGGAATCCGCCGAACGCCCCGACCCGCATCTCGACGACGAGCGCCGCCGCTACTACCGCATCACCGCCTTCGGCCGCCGCGTCGCCCAGGCCGAAGCCCGGCGCATGCGCGAACTGGTGGAGCTGACCGCCGCCCGCCTGGGTCTCCCGGAGGCTCCGTGAAGCGGCTCTACCGGTTCCTGCTCCGCCTCTACCCGGCGCGCTTCCGCGAGGAGTACTCGGGGCCTCTCGAACGCCAGTTCCGCGACGAGTACCGCGAGCTCGATTCCGCCGGGGCGCGGGCGCGCTTCTGGCTGATCGCTCTCGCCGACCTGGCTGTCTCCATCCCCGCCGAACTGGCGCGCGAAATCGCCCAGGACCTGCGCTTCGGCGCGCGCGTCTACCGCCGCCGCAAGTTCGCCACCGCGCTCACCCTGGCGGCGCTGGCCTTGGCGATCGGCGCCTCCACCGGCGTGTTCAGCGTGTTGAACGCGCTACTGCTGCGCGGCCTCCCGTTCGAAGAGCCCGAACGGCTGGTGGAACTGTGGCTAGGACCGCTCAGTCCCTTCGGGGGCAAGGCGGCCTTTGAGCGCAATCGCCAGACCGCGTCCTACCTGGACGGCGCGTCCGCGTTCAGCACCAATGAAATGAGCCTCGCGCGCGCCGAAGGCGCCTTGCAGGTGCGCGTCACCGAATCCGGCGGCGCCTTCTTCGACGTGCTGGGCGTGCGCCCGCGCATCGGCCGCACCTTCGCCCCCGGCGAAGACGAGCGCGGCGCGAACCACCTCGCGGTACTCTCGCACAAGCTGTGGCAACAGGGCTTCGGCGGGGACCCGCGCGTGCTCGGCTCGCAGATTCGTGTGAACGGCGTCCCACTGACGGTGATCGGCGTGGCCCCCGCCGGCTTCGACTACCCGGCCGGCACGTCCTTGTGGACGCCCACGGTCTACTCCGTGACAGAGCTGCCCAAGACCAGCGCGTTCGGCTTCGATGTCGTCGGACGCTTGAAGCCCGGCGTCAGCATCGATCAGGCGCGCGCCGATTTCCTGGCCGTGATTGAGCGCGATCAGCCCAAAAGACTCCAAGGAAACGGCCGCGACCGTCCCGCACTGAATTCGCTGCGCGACCAGTTGGCCGGACCCGTGCGCGACGCCGCCCTGGTTCTGCTGGGCGTCGTCGGCTTCGTACTGCTGATCGCCTGCGCCAACGTCGCCCAACTGCTGCTGTCGCGCGTCACCGAACGCCGTCAGGAACTCGCCGTGCGCGCGGCCATGGGAGCCAGCCGCGCCCGCCTTACCCAGCAGTTGATCACCGAAGCCGTGCTGCTCACCATGGGCGCCGCCGCGGCCGGACTGCTCGTCGCCCGATGGACCGCCCAACTGGCCGCCACGGCCCAGCCCGCGCCGCTCGAAACGCAGTCCTACGCCGTGCTCGACTGGCCGGTGGTGGTCTTCGCCCTGGCCTTGGCGATGATCACCGGACTCCTGTTCGGCGTGCTGCCCGCGCTCGCCATGGGCCGCACGCAGCCGGCCCAGGAAATCGTCCGCACACACACCGGAGCCTCTCCCACCGGAGCCTCACGGATGCGCTTCGCCCTGGTCGCCTTGCAGGCCGCGCTCACCGTGATGCTGGTGGGCGGAGCCATCACCATGGTGCGCGGATTCCAGTCCCTGATCGCCTCGCGCGTCTGGTATCGCCCCGCGGGACTCGTCAGCTTGGACGTGTCACTCGCCGGGATCGACGAGGCCCGCCGCGCCCCCTTCCTGGCCGAAGCGCTCGGCCGCCTGCGCTCGATTCCCGGTGTGGAATCGGCCGGCGCCGTGAACTACGCCCCGACCTTCACGGGCATGTTCAGCGCCGACACATACCGTACCGAGGACGGCCGGGACGTGACTCATACGTGGTATGACAACGCTTCGCCGGATTACTTCCGCACCATCGGCACGGCGCTGGTGGCCGGCCGGGATTTTAACGCCGCCGACGCCACGGCGGCCGAGCCCGTAGTCATTGTCAACGAAGCCTTCATGCGCGCCGCGGGGATGGGCCCCGAGTTGGTCGGGCAAACGATCACCAGGAGCTACGGCAAGCAGGCCTACCGTGTAGTGGGCATCGTGCGCACCTACACGCAGCAGGAGGTGTTCTTCGCCGATACTCCGCTCTTCGCGACGATTGTGGCGCGCGTTCCCGGCGATCCCGCGGATTACCTCCCGGTGGCCCGCGACGTGGTCCGCGACGTCGACCGCGACGTCCCGGTCTACGACGTCAAAACCATGCAGACGCGCATCGACGAGACGACCGTTCGCGAGCGCTTCTACACCACCGCGACCACGTTCCTCGCCGGCTTCGCGCTGCTGCTAGCCGCCATCGGCGTCTACGGGACCGCCTCCTACGCGATCGGCCAACGCACCAAGGAGATCGGCGTCCGCATCGCCGTCGGCGCGCCCGTAGCCTCGGTCCGCGTGATGCTCGCCCGCGAAAGCCTGGTCCCGCTGGCCCTCGGCCTGGCAGCCGGCGTGGGTGGCGCGCTCTGGACCGGCGCGTTCCTCAAGACCCTGCTCTACTCCGCCGATCCCGTGGGCGCGGCCAGCTGCGCCGCGGCCGCCGCGGTCCTGCTGTTCGCCGGCGGAGTTGCCGTCTGGCGCGCCACGGCCAAAGTGGTCCGCATCGATCCGATGCAGGCGCTCAGGGCAGAATGATGCGCCCGATTTGTCCGCAGCCGCCGCTGGCGCGCATGGCGATGACGGCCGGAGGAAGACCGCTCCCTGTGGTCGCGGCTCAGCGAGCGGCGTTGTCTCCCGTAACGGCATCTCAAGCCGCAACCCCGCTTGCTACCCCGCGACCGTTCGCCGCTACGCCCAGTCCCCATCTATGGGGCAGAGCGCCCCTAGCTGTGCCGCGACCACAGGGAGCGGTCCTCCCCAGTCGACAAAACCTCCACCCGCAGGAACAACCCGCATGAAGCTCTACCGCGCCCTGCTAAAACTCTACCCGGCCCGCTTCCGCGAAGAATACGCCGCGCTCCTCGCCCGCCAGTTCGCCGACGAATCCCGCGACGCCACCGGCCGGGCCCGCGCCCTCCTCTGGCTCCGCGCCCTGGCCGACCTGGCCACCTCCATCCCCCGCGAATTCGTCCGCGAGCTCGCCCAGGACCTGCGCTTCTCCCTGCGCGTCTACCGCCAGCGAGCCTTCGTCACCACGCTCGCCCTCGCCGCGCTCGCCCTGGCCATCGGCGGAGCCACAGGTGTCTTCAGCGTGCTGAACGCGGTGTTGCTGCGCGGGCTTCCGGTCCGCGAACCGCAGCGCCTTGTGGTGGTCGGCGCCTTCTCCAACCTGCTCGTCAGCCGCGGCGGCTTTCACAGCCTTGAGGATTGGGCGGCGCAGAGTCCCTATCTCGCCAGCGCGACCGACTTCACGCTGTTCCCGATGAACCTGGATCGCGAAGGGCAGGGAATCCGCGTGAATGTGGCGACGACGGCGCCCGCGTTCTTTGAGGTGCTTGGAGTGACGCCGCGGCTGGGCCGCGCCTTTGCGCCGGAGGATCGTGCACGTGACGTGGCGGTGATCAGCAACGCACTCTGGCAGCAGGCCTTCGGTGAATCGCCCGCCGTCCTCGGCCAGGCGATCCGCCTGAATGGTGTGCCCCTCACGATCATCGGGGTTGCGCCGCCGGGAGTGGACTATCCCGCGCAAACCGCGGTCTGGACCACCGTGCAACGTCTGCCGAAGCTGGGGTCGATCGATGGCGGTACGATCGGGCGTCTCCGCGACGGCGTGTCTCTCGCCACCGCACGCAGCCTGTTCCACGCCGAAGTGAATCGCGCTTACAACTTCGACCAAGTCCGGAACTCGGTGTCACGCGCATCCCTGAACCCGTTGCGCGACGTGCTGGCTGGACCTATCCGTGATGCGTCGCTCGCGCTGCTGGGCGCCGTGGGCTTCGTGCTGCTGATAGCGTGCGCGAACGTGGCGCAACTGTTCCTCGCGCGCACCGGCGAACGCCGCCGCGAACTGGCGATCCGCACCGCCCTGGGAGCCAGCCGCGCCCGCCTCACCCAGCAATTGATCACCGAAGCGGTGGTGCTCACGCTGACCTCCGCGGGCGCCGGGCTCCTGATCGCCTATGCAGCCGCGCAGGCCGCCACCGCGGCGCAGCCCGCACAACTGGCGGCCCAGACCTACTCGATCCTGGACGCCCGCGTGCTGGCGTTCGCCGTGGCCCTGGCGCTGCTGACCGGACTGGTGTTCGGCGTGGTCCCGGCGATCTCTGCCCTGCGCCCGCAATCCGGCGGGCAAGCGGCGAACCGGTGGCGCATGGCGATGGTCGGCGTGCAGGCCGCGCTGACCGTGATCCTGCTGGCGGGTGCGGTGACCTTGGGACGCAGCTTCCTGCGGCTCGCCACGACGGACCTGGGCTTCCGCACGGCGAACGTCGTCACGCTGAACGCGTCGCTGCTGGGGACCCCCTACTATCCGGACGGCCAGGGCCGTTACTACGATGAGGCCCTCCGGCGCATCCGTGAGGTTCCCGGTGTCCTCACGGCGGGCGCGGTGGACTACCTGCCCTTGATCCCGAACTTCTACATGAACGCGCCGCTCACCATGATGGAAGGTGTGGACCAGCCACCCGTCCCCTTGCGGGCGATGGCCACCCCGGACTACTTTCGCACGATGGGCATTGAGCTTCTGGCCGGGCGCGACTTCGCCGCCTCAGACCGCGCCGGGACCCAGCGCGTGGTGATCGTTAACCAGGAGTTCGCGCACGAATCCGGCCTGGACTTGCGCGTTCTCGGGCGAACCGTCCAGACCCGCTACCTCGGCCAAGCGGTGAGCCGCATCGTGGGCGTAGTCCGCACGGTGAAGTTGGGCGGACCCACCGTGCAGCCGGGGCCACAGATCTACTTCCCTTTTGCACAGCAGCCGCCCGGCTTCATGACCTTCGTCGCCCGCGTCCGCGGCGATGCGGCGGCGTACCTGCCCGCCCTGCGGGATGCCGTCCAGCAAGTGGACCCCGCCATCCCCGTCTACGATGTGAAGACGCTCAACCAGCGCCTCGCCGATAACCTCGCCCAGTCGCGTTTCTATACCCTCGCCATGGGATTCCTGGCCGGATTCGCGCTCCTGTTGGCCGCCATCGGCATCTACGGGACCGCCACCTACGCCGTGGAGCAGCGCACCAAAGAGATCGGCGTCCGTCTGGCGGTGGGAGCCCCTGCCGCCGCGGTCCGCGGCATGTTGGCGCGCCAGAGTCTCGCACCGATGGCCCTGGGATTGCTCGCGGGCGCCGCCGCGGCCGGATGGCTGGATGGCATTCTTCAGACCTGGGTGGCTGGGCCGGCTCCGTTGACTCGCAGCCGGTCACCGCCGCCGTGGCCCAGCACTACGCCGGACTTCGCTCCCTGGTTCTGACCCCCGTCAGCGGGCCCGCCATCGCCGCCGCGATGGCAATTCTCGTGCTGGCCGCCTTCGCCGCCGTCTGGCGAGCCACCTCCAGAGTCTTTAGGATCAATCCCATACAAGCACTCCGCGCAGACTGAGCTCAGCCGTTGCTAAAATCGATGCTAGGAAGATGAGTTCCCTCACGCCGAGGCTCCAGGTCCGAGTTCAGCAGAAGCAGACGCTCACGCCGGGCTTGGTCCAGATGGTCAGCCTGCTCCAGCTCAATCGCCTGGAGCTCAAGGACATGATCACGGCCGAGATCTCGCAGAACCCGGTGCTCGAAGAAGCCGCCGATGGCGGAGAGGAGTTGACCCCGGAAGAGCTCCAGCCGCTGCTCGAAGCCGAGTCCGAGCGTAAGGGGGACCCCGCCGACCAGTCCATTCTGGACGTCACCCAGGGCCCCCCCGAAGCGGACGCCGCTGAACCCGCCCCGGCTCCCGAAGCGCCCGCGGCCGCCGCCTCCGAATCCAGCGCCGCCACCGAGCCCGACCCCAACGCCCCCGCCGACCCCTTCGACGAAATCGACTTCGGCTCCTACTTCGACGACTACCTGGACCCCGGCTTCAAGAGCCCCGCCGCGGAGAACGTCGAAAAGCCCTCGTTTGAGACCTTCCTCTCCTCGCCCGTCACCCTATCCGACCACCTGCGCTCGCAACTGGCGCTGGTCGTGCTCACTGAATCCATCCGCGATGCCGCCGAGGAAGTGATCGGCAACCTGGACGAAAACGGCTACCTGCTGTCGACCCCCGAGGAGATGGCTGGGGAGAGCGGGCACGCGCTGGACGATATGCGCGAGGCGGTTCACGTGGTCCAGTCTCTGGACCCGGCCGGTGTGGCCGCCATCGATGTGCGCGAGTGCCTGCTGTTGCAGCTCGCCAGCCGCGGCGCCGAAGACGGCCTGGCCTGGCAGATCGTCCACGATCACCTGAAGCTGGTGGAAACGCGCCAGACCAAGGAACTGGTCAGGCTCCTGCACCGGCCCATCGAACATATCCAGATCGCCCTCGACGTGATCCGCCACCTGGACCCGCGGCCCGGCCTGCGCTATTCCGGACCCGGCGCCCGCGTGGTGGAACCGGACGTCTATATCTTCAAGGATGGCGAAGATTACTTGATCCAGGTGAGCGACGACGACGTGCCGCAACTGCGCCTCAATCCGCAGTACCGCCGCATGCTCGACCGCGAGCAGGAACCCGACAAGGACGTGCGCAACTATGTCAAGGAGCGCTACCAGTCGGCCATCCAGCTCATGAAGAACATCGAGCAGCGCAAGCAGACCATCCTGCGTGTCTGCCAGTCCATCGTGCGCCGCCAGGAAGAATTTCTCGAAAACGGCATCGACGAATTGAAGCCGATGATGATCAAGGAAGTGGCCGAGGAGATCGGGGTGCACCCGTCCACGGTCAGCCGGGCCGTTTCCAGCAAATACGCGCATACGCCGCAGGGCGTCTTCGAACTCCGTTATTTCTTCTCCGAGGCCGTGCAGGGCCCCGGCGGCAGCGCCACGCCGCTGTTGATCCTGAAGCGAAAAGTGAAGAAGATGATAGAGGATGAGGATTCTGCGCATCCTCTGACGGATGAACAGATCACCGAACTGCTGCAAGCCGACGGGATTCAGGTGACGCGGCGCACGGTGGCCAAGTACCGTGAAGATATGCGCATTCCTTCCACGCACCAGCGCCGCGTGCGGGAGTAAAGATAAAGTCGCGTGAGGGAATAAGACTTCACGCGCCGGAACAAAAACACACGAGCCATGAAAGTAACCTACACGGGGATCCCCCAAGATTTGCCTCCCAAGGTCCAGTCCAAGGTGGACGCCAAGTTCGCCAAGCTAGCGAAGCTCCTGGACGGGCGCGGGGAGCACAACGCCCACGTCATCCTGAATAAGCAGCGGGGCCGCTTCAAGGCCGAGGTGACGGTGCAGTTCTATGACCACCAGTTCGTCGGTCTGGGTGCGGACGCCGACCTGTTCAACGCCCTAACGGGGGCGCTGGTGAAGCTGGAATCGCAGGCCGTCAAGCAGAAAGCGAAGTGGCGCGAGACGCATCGCCGCAAGGACGCGCCCAAGCGTGTCGCCACCGCCCAGCCCGAGCCGCCGGAGAAGAGTCCGGACAAGCGCGTCTTCCGCGTCGACGGCATCGAACAGAGCAAGCCGATCACGCTGGACGAGGCGCTGCTCGAAATCGGCAAAGAAGACTACCTCGCCTACCGCGACGCAGACAGTGACGCACTCGCCGTGCTGATCCGCCGCCGCGACGGGCACTTTGATCTGATAGAATCCTGACCACCATGGCCAAGGCATCCGGGGTCGCGCCGTCGCCTGCCGAAAAAACCGAGCTGGTGATCATCACCGGCTTGAGCGGCTCGGGCAAAGGCACGGTGCTCAAGGCTCTGGAGGACCTCGGCTATTACTCGGTCGACAACCTGCCCATCGAATTGATTCCCAAGTTCGCGGAGCTGGCCAAGATCGCGCCCAACATCCGCCGCGCCGCTCTGGTGGTGGACGTCCGCGAAGGCACCGCGCTTGAACGCCTGCCCGCGCTCTACAAGCGCATCCGCCGCCAGGTGCCCGCGCGCCTGGTCTTTCTCGAAGCCGACGACCAGGCCCTGATCCGCCGCTTCAGTGAGACCCGCCGTCCGCATCCCCTGGGAACCGGGCAGAGCGTGGGCGCCAGCATTCGCCGCGAACGCGACCAGCTCGCTCCCATCCGCGCCCTGGCCGACCCTATCATCAACACCAGCAAGTTCAACGTCCACGAACTGCGCGACACCATCCATTCCACTTTCAGCGGCAACGGCAAGCCGTCCACCGGCATCCTGGTGCAGGTGACCAGCTTCGGCTACCGCCACGGCATTCCGCCGGAAAGCGACCTGGTGTTCGACGTCCGCTTCCTGCCCAACCCCAACTACATTCCCGCGTTCAAGGACAAGACCGGCAAGAACGCCAGCGTGGCTCGCTATATCCGCAGTTTTCCGCAGACGCAGGAATTCATCGAGCGCATCTCGGCCATGCTCGTCTACCTGCTGCCGCACTACATCGAGGAAGGCAAGAGCTACCTGACCATCTCCTTCGGCTGCACCGGCGGCCACCACCGCAGCGTCATGATCGCCAGCGAGCTGCGCAAGCGCCTGGCCAACGCCGGCTATCGGGTCAAAGAGACGCACCGCGACATCAAGAAGTAAGCGTAAGCTGCGCCACATCTCCCCTTGAAATCTTAGGGGAGTTATGGCATAGTGGCTGGCGTGACGCGCGACCCTCTGCATCGCGAACCCATGTGGCGGCGCTATCTGCGCTTCTGGGGCCCCTCGCCGGATGCCGATATCGACGACGAGTTCGAATTCCATGTGCAGGCCAAGGCCGATGAATTGACCCGTCAAGGGTGGGCTCCGCAGGACGCGCGCCGCGAGGCGGAGAGGAGGTTCGGTCCCATGCGGCAGGTTCGCAAAGAATGCCAGGCGATCAGCCGGGCGCAAGTGGAGCAGAAGGTGCGGCGGGATTATTTCGCTGGCTGGTGGCGCGATGTCCTCTATTCCCTGCGTGTGTTGTGGAAGGCGAAGATCTCCACCGCCAGCGCGATCCTGATTCTGGCCGTGGCCACGGGAGCGTCCACCGCGGTCTTCACCGTCCTGGACGCGACCATCTTCAAGCCGCTGCCGGTCGCAAACGCCGATCGCCTGGTGCAGTTGGAGGTGATCCCGGACGAGCCCGGGAGTCTTCCAGTGCCCAGCTTTTCATACGACGATTTGCAGCAGCTAAAGGAATCCAGCCGGAGCCTGGAGCAGGTCGCCGGGGTCGGATTCCTGCCGGTGGTCGTGCGCGCCGGCAAAGCCGTCGCGTTGGGACCTGCCAGCGTGGTCACGGCCAATTATTTTGACGTGCTGGGCGTGCGCGCTCAAGTGGGCCGCACACTGCAACCTTCGGACGGGGACGGAACCGCCGACTTCCACGTCGCCGTAGCCTCGTACCGCCTCTGGCGGGACCGCTACAACCTGGACCCCGCAGCGCTGGGAGAAACAGTTCGTATCGGGGCCGTTTCGTTCACCCTCGTCGGATTCCTGCCGGAAAGCTTCCAAGGCGTGCAGAAGGGAGCGGATCCCGACTTCTATGTTCCCTTGGCCGCGCTGTCGGAGCTCGTCCCAGGATTTCCGCGACAAGTCCGGCCGATCGGACTGCTTGCGGAAAGTGTCACCACGGGAACCGCCGGGCGGGAACTCGCAGGCTTGTGGGAGAACATTCAGGCCGGCGGCCGCCCACACCGCGGGCGGTCCGCGGACGACTTTCGGTATCCACCTTTTCCCGCGGATTCGCGGCGGTCCGCGGCGAGCGCGAGACGTCGCTCTACCTGGTGGCCGCGGTCATCGCGCTGACGCTGCTGATCGGATGCGTGAACGTCTCCTGCCTGCTGGCGGCCCGCGGCGCCACGCGGCGGAATGAGACCGCGCTCCGCATGGCGCTCGGCGCGGGCGCGGGACGGATTCTCCGTCAATCCCTGGTCGAGAGCTGTCTGCTCGCGCTGGCGGGCGGAGCGTTGGGCATCGCGGTCACGGTTCTGGGCGAGCGGCTGATTCTGGCCGGACTGCAATGGGGCCAGCGGCCCATCGATCTGGCTCCCGACCCCCGTGTGCTGGGATTTGCGCTGGCCTTGACCATGGCCGCGGGGATTCTCTGCGGACTGCTGCCGGCGCTCCAGGCCTTGCGAACGCGGCAACTGGAAATCTATCGCGACGGGCAACTACGCCCGTTCCGCTCGGGCAAGGTGCTGATCGCGCTCGAAGTGGCGCTCTCGCTGACGCTGGTGGCCGCCGCGGGAATGTTCCTGCGGGGCGTCGCCAATTTGCGGTCGGTCCCGTTGGGATTCAACGCACGCGACGTGGCCACGATCCTCCTCTTCCCCGACTACGACAAATTTCCGGAGGGACCCAACGAGCGATATCTGACCGCCGAGGCATCCCGCCTGCGCGACCGCCTCGCGGCCCTGCCGGGAATGGAGAGGACCGCGTCCGCCGACACGCGGGCCTTCCAGGTCGGCACGAGCGGCTATTCTGTGACGCGCGCGGACACCCCGGAGGATACCTCGGATGAGCCGGTGAACGTCCACATCATCCATGCGGACGACCGCTATTTCGATGTGCTTCAGATTCCGCTGGCGGCCGGGCGCCGCTTCTCCGCGCGCGACGACGGCGGCGCCGAACGCGTGGCGATCCTGAGCCAGTCCCTCGCCCGCCAGCTTTTTGGGAACGCGAATCCGCTGGGGCGCCGCGTGAGCGTCGGGATGATCACGCCCACCGTTGTCGGGATCGTGGGCGACGTCCGCACGCAATCAGTGAAGGAACCAGCGGGTCCCATGCTCTACCTGCCCTTCTGGCAACCGCCCGCTGGACGCGGTTGGTCGGCCCAAACCGCGATTCACGTCCGGACCAGCCGCCCGGTCGGCGATATCAAAGCCCAGGTCCAAGAAGAACTCGCCTCGGGCCGCTATGCGTTGCAGATGATGGACGCGTCCACACTGGAGGAGGTCATCGGAGCCAGCTACCATGAAGATCGCATTCGCATGCAGGCCACGTCGCTGTTCGCATCCCTTGCCCTGGTGCTGATCGCGGCGGGGATCTATGGCCTGATGGCCCACGCCGTCGCGCAGCGCTCGCGCGAGATCGGCGTGAGGATGGCGGTGGGCGCTACTCCGCCGCGCATCGTCGGACTGATCCTCCGGGACACGATGAAGCTGGTCGCCATCGGGCTCGTATTAGGGATTCCCGCGGCGCTGGCCGTGATGCGTCTGTTGTCGGCCTATGTATTCGAGCTCTCCCCGGCGGACCCGGGAAGCCTCGGTGGTGCGGTCGCGGTCTTGCTGGCGACGGCGGGTCTGGCCGCAGCCAGTCCGGCCTGGCGGGCCACACGAGTGGATCCCGTACAGAGCCTTCGCGCAGAGTAGGCGAGAACAGAATCATGGCAATGGAATCTCTGGATTTGCTTCGCGGCACACTGGATCTTCTGATCCTGAAGACCCTCACTTGGGGTCCGGCACACGGCTACGCCATCACCTCCGCGATTCAGACGTCGACCGATGGCGCGCTCCTGGTCGAAGAAGGCGCGCTGTATCCGGCGCTCTATCGCATGGAGGCCAAAGGCTGGATCGCGGCAAGCTGGGGCCTCAGCGAAAACAACCGGCGCGCCAAATATTACGAACTCACCCCGGAAGGCCGCCGGCATTTCCGCCAGCAGGTCAAGACCTGGAACGCTTACGCCAGCGCGGTGGGCAGTTTGCTGTCGGCTCCCAAGCCCGGTGGCGCGTCCGCGTAGGTCACAGGCTCACCTTCACACTTCCCCCCCACTCCTTTCTGGAATAATCGAAAGACGCGGGGGGATCTCAAAACCAGACCCGACCCCGGCCGCGGGAAACGAGGCCCAGTTGACTCCACAACGCTTGTCCGACCCGACCATCACGGTCACCCGCGAGGTCTGCGGCGATTACCTGCAATCCTCCCAGCTCGAATGGCTGGAAACCAACGGCACCGGAGCCTTCGCCATGGGCACCGTCGCCGGCATCAACACCCGCCGCTATCACGGCCTGTTGATCGCCAGCCTCAAGCCGCCGGTCGAGCGCTACGTGCTCCTCTCACGCGTCGAAGAGGAACTCGTCACCGACGCCGGCTCATTCGAGCTCGGCGCCTGCCAGTATCCCGGCGCCGTCGGCCCCCGCGGCTTCGATTACATCGAGGAGTTCCGCCCCGAGCCCTGCGCCACCTGGCGGTATTCGGCCGGCGGCGCCACGCTCGAAAAGCAGGTCTATCTGATCCCCGGCCGCCAGGCCGTCGTGATCCGCTACCGCGCCGACCACCCCGCCAAGCTCCGCGTGCGACCCTTCGTCGCCTTCCGCGACTACCACTCCATGTCGCACGCCAACGATTCTCTGAATCCCTACGCCGATGTCTCCGAAGGCAGCGTCCGCATCCAGCCCTATAGCGGCCTCCCCGCGCTCGAACTCCGCTCCTCGGGCGAATTCGCGCACGCCGCGAACTGGTATTACAACATCGAATTTCTGGCCGAGCTCGACCGCGGACTCGACTTCCGCGAAGACCAGTTCACGCCCGGCGTCATCACCCTCGACCTCGCCCCCGGCGAATGGTCGACCATCTGCGCCAGTATCGACGGCAGCGCCGCCACCGAGCCTCCCGCCACCCGCGATCCCTTCGTCGTCCGCCGCGCCGACGGCAAACCGACCATCATCGCCGGCTACCCCTGGTTCACTGACTGGGGCCGCGACACCATGATCAGCGTCCCCGGCCTCCTGATCGCGCCCGGCCGCCTGGCCGAAGCGCGCCAGATCATCGAGGGTTTCCTCGAGCACATGAGCCAGGGCATCATCCCCAACCGCTTCCCTGACGCCGGCGAGACGCCCGAATACAACACCGCCGACGGCACGCTGTGGATGTTCCAGGCCGTCGCCCAGTGGCTCGCCGCCGGAGGCGACCGCGCCTTCCTCCGCTCCTTCTACAAGGCCGCCCGCGACATCGTCGACTGGCACCGCCGCGGCACCCACTACGCCATCGGCGTCGACCCCGCCGATGGACTCCTCAACGCCGGCACCCCCGGCACGCAGCTCACCTGGATGGACGCCAAGGTCGGCGACTGGGTCGTCACTCCGCGCCACGGCAAGCCGGTCGAGATCAATGCGCTGTGGCACGGTGCCCTCTCGCTCATGGCGGATTGGGCCCACGAACTGGGCGACCTCGCCGCCGCCGACGCCTACAAAGCCGACGCCGCCCGCGTGCGCGACAGCTTCCGCGCCGGCTTCTGGAACCCTTCGCGCCGCTGCCTCTATGACGTGCTGTGTCCGGAAGGAGCCATCGCCAAGCTGCGCCCCAACCAGATCTTTGCCGTCAGCCTCCCCTACGGCCTCCTCGAACAGGACCAGCAGCAGGAAGTCGTCCGCGTGGTCGAACGCGAACTCCTCACCCCCGTCGGCCTGCGCACGCTCGAACGCGAGGACCCCGAATACAAGCCGCGCTACCAGGGCTCCGGCCTCGAACGCGACGGCGCCTATCACCAGGGCACCGTCTGGCCCTGGCTGCTGGGACCCTACATCGACGCCTACCTCACCGCCTACGGCAAGACCAGCGAAACGCTCAACTACTGCCGCGGCCTGCTCGAAGCCATCGATAGCGAATCCGCGCACCACGGCTGCCTCGGCTCGGTGGCCGAAATCTACGACGCCGACGAGCCCCGTTACCCGCGCGGCTGCCCGGCCCAAGCCTGGAGCGTAGCCGAGTTGATGCGCGTCCGCATCCAGCACGGCCTATAGCCACGGTCATGCCGCTCCCTGTGTTCCCGGCAATTGCTGCTCTGCCCCGTTCACGTCAGTTGGGCAGAGCGCCACTAGCTGAGCCGCGACCACAGGGAGCGGTCTACCCAGGTCCGCATCGCCACTCTTAACCATGCCCATCAAAATCGGCATGCTCCTCTACCCGCGCCTGACGCAACTCGACCTCACCGGTCCCTACGAAGTCCTCACCCGCGTCCCCAACGCCCAGGTCCACCTGGCCTGGAAAACCCTCGACCCCGTCACCGCCGACTCCGGCCTCACGCTCCACCCCACCACGACCCTCGACGCCTGCCCGCCCCTCGACGTCCTCTGCGTCCCCGGCGGCCCGGGCCAGATCGCCCTCATGGACGACCAGGAAGTGCTCACCTTCCTAGCCCGCCAGGGCGCCGGCGCGCGTTACGTCACCTCCGTCTGCACCGGATCGCTGCTGCTGGCCGCCGCCGGCCTCCTCACCGGCTACCGCGCCGCGTGCCATTGGATGTCGCGCGAGGACCTCTCCTTGTTGGGCATAGAAGTCTCCACCGAGCGCGTCGTCGTCGACCGTAACCGCATCACCGGCGGAGGCGTCACCGCGGGCATCGACTTCGGCCTGACCCTCGCCGCCGCGCTCGCCGGCGAAGAAGAAGCCCGTCGCATCCAGCTCCATCTCGAATACAACCCGCAGCCCCCGTTCGACGCCGGCTCGCCCGAATCCGCCGGACCCCAGCTCACCGCCCAAGCCCGCCACCGCGCCGCCACGCTGCTCGCCAACCGCAGAGCCGCAACACTGCGCCACCGGGCGTCCACGTCATAAAACAAAAGCGGCGGACCCGCAGGCCCGCCGCTCCTTCCAAACCCAGCCGGGAAAGCGTTACTCTACGTCGCCGCCTGCCATGTGCCGCGAGTCGCGATTGTTCTCCTGGCAGATGTACTCGTACAACTCGCCGTTCGCGTTCCACGGAATCGCGAACCCCGACGTCCACGGCGCCGTATACGCGCCCGGATCGTCGACGGTAATCTCATACCGCAGCGTCTCGTAATTCGGCCGGCTGTACTTCTCGATCAAGTGGAGCTGTTCGGTAGTCGGCTCGCCCTCGCGCGTGATCCAGAACCGCGTATTGAACCCGACCGTATCCACCACCAGCGTCTCGCCCTCCCAGTGGCCGATCGAGTGCCCGTGGTAGCTCGGCTCCAGGTCCGCCGGATGCGGCCGCCCATCCATATAGATCACGTGATACGAGTGTGGACCGCCCACGCCCATGATCAGGATCTGCTGCGCGTCCGGCACCTGCACGATCTCGAAGCCGTACGGCGTTTCCAGCAGCCGCGCGACGTCCTCCGGCTTGCAGCGCACGTGCGGATCGTCCGCCGTCAGCGACTCCCTCCGGTGCTCGAACAACGCCCGCGACCACGGCAGCCACGGAATCTCGTCGATCGTGGGCACCTTCGGCGCCAGCGGATTCGGGATCGCGCCCCGGCCCCCGCGGCCGCCGCCTTCGCGCGCCACCAGCGACCCGCCGATGTTCCACACGCCCTTCTCACCCGTCAGCGGACCGAAATTCACCGTCCCGTCGTCAAAGTGCGGCGTGGGCCGCGACGGACCTTTAGCCTTGCCCCGGCCGCCGCCCTTGAACTTCAGATTGTCCGGCAGCCCGTTCTGCGCCAGCGAAGGCGACGGGAGCGTGGTAAACAGCAGCGCGGCCGCCGCAGCCGCCGCCAAGCCGAGCATGAATCGATTTCGCACCATAGCCTCCAAACTTACTCCCCGTGTGGGGCAGGCCCCCGGCCTGCGGCGGGCTCTTAGCCCGCCTCTTGCTAATGACCGCAGCCGCCAGACAAAGCTCCGCCCGCCGCGGCCGCCGATCACGCGCCCGCCGCCGGCCGCTTACTTGCCCTTGCCGCGCTGCCCTTCGCTCGATGCCGCGCCCAGCACTTGGCCGGTCGCCGCCACCGTCACGTTGCGCGCGTTCGCCTGCGGACTGCCATCCTTGGCCAGCGTCCCGTTCACGACCACCTCGACGCCTTCCTTGATGGTGTTCTTCTTCCACCCGCCATTTTCCAGCAGCCGCGGCGGACCCATCTCCAGCGCCCAGTTCGTCACCTTGCCGCTCCCGTCTTCCACGTCCAGGTAGAAGTACACGTGCGGATTCATCCACTCCACCTTGGTGACGATGCCCTTCAACTGCACGGGCTTGTTGCTGTCATACTCGGCAGCGAAGGAATGATGCGCCTGGAGCGGCGCCACCGCAAAAAACATCGCCGATGCCGCCATCGCGGCCACGAATGCCAACATGCTCTGTCTCATGCTCAAGTTCTCCTTGTGTGTCTACTGTCCGCTTGTATCGTGCTTGCCTGACAAATACTCGGTCTGTTTATTATTGTCGTCGCAAAAGTATTCCGGCATGTCCGCGTCCGGAACCCAGGAAAGAGTGGTCACCGCGGTCCACGGCCGAGCGTACGTCGCCGGATCGTTCACCGTCACCTCATAGCGCAGCGTATCGTGATCCGGACGCGTCCAGCGCTCGGTCAGCAGCAGTCCCTCGGTGTGCGGCAGCCCGCCGTTTGAAAACCAGAACCGCTCGGTGAAGGCCGTGGTCTGGGCCACGAACGCGTCGCCCTCCCACTTGCCCACTGAATATCCGTAATACGTCGGCGTCACTTCTTCCGGATCCGCCAGCGCGCGCCCATCGGTATCGATAATCCGCCAGTTGTGATTCCCACCGGCCGAGAGCACAATTACCCTCTGCCGCTCCGGCTGCTCCACGATCTGCACGCCGTACTTGTCCTGGAACTGCCGCGGACCGCCCGGCGGCAAACAGTACGCCATGGGATCGTCCTGGAAGAAATTCTTTTGCCGGTACTCGTACAGCGCCTTGGCCCACGGCAGGAACGGAGCCACTTTCCCCGCATCGCCGATATTCGCCAGCATCCCCTCGCGATTCATGCGGATGTTGCCCGCCGTCATGTCCACCAGCGAAGCCGGCGAAGCGTCCGCCCAGAACCCGCTTTCGCCCGGAGCCGGACCCAGCCGCGGATGCCCGTCCGGCCACCGCGGCGCGTCCTTCGCCTTGCCCGTCCGCGCCGGCGCCAGCTTCCATTCCGCCGGAGCCCCCGCCAGCGTCCGCCCGTTGAATTCCAGTGACCGCCCGCTGATGCGGTTCGCGCCGTTGCGCGCCCGGATGCCCTTGGCCGTCACCACGTCGCCCACGTGCAGCATGTCGTAGCTCCAGCCGATCGTCTTCAGTTCCACCTTGGGAGCAAACTCGGCGGACCACTCCGTCACGCTGCCGTTCGAACCCTTCTGATCGATCCAGACATACACATGCGGATTCGACCACTCATACCGCGTCACCACGCCCTGCACGGTCACCTGCTTCGACTCGTCGTATTCGGCCTGAAGCGAATGATGCGCCCACGCCAGGCTCGCCGCCGCCAGAACGCCGGCCGCAATCCCGGTGGCCTGCATCACGATTCTCTTCTCCCGGTGGCGCGTCATGGCTGCCCCTCCTCCGCCGGCGGGGCCGGCGTCTTCTCCGGACCGAAATACTTCGTCAGATATTCGGTGATCATCTCAAATTCATCATCGGTCACCGGCGCGCCTTCGTAGATCATCGGCCGGATCAGGTACGCCCACTCATCCTTGGTCAGATGCTTGGTCAGCATCAGCTCGGGCTCATGGCACCAGAAGCAGACACTGTCCACCAGGTCCTTCCCCTGGGCGATACGCGTTTCCGGATCCTTCGGCGCGTCGCCCGCCGGAGCGGCCCACAGCGCGCACGCGGCTATGCTCACAGCTAAACCCACAGCCGCCGCCATCCGGATTGTCGTTTGCCACTGCACGGTTCCCTAATCCCGCGTGATCTTGAACTCGCCCTTTTGCGTCCCCTGCATCCAGGTGCCGGAGATGGTGCGGTTATAGGAGCCGATGTCGTCGATCTTGCCGTCGATCACGATCGGGACCATCTTGCCGCTGGCGTCTTTGCCCTCGGCCTCCAGGTGCACCGCCCAATCCGCCGGGTCGAGCGTGGCGATGTGCAGAGGAATCGAGTCCGGACCGGGGTTGATCATGCCGCTGACATGACGCTTGCTCCACTCCATATAAAGGACCACGGGCATCTGCTTGCCCCCTGCCGTCCACGACCCATGCCAGGTCCCGGCCAGCGGATGCCCCTCCTGCGCCCACGCGCCCAACGTAAGGGCGACCATCGCAAACAAGGCGGCTCCCCAAGCTCGATTCCGCATTCAGCCTCCCCAACAGAACAGCAACAGACCCTCGGAGATTATATCTCCAAGATTCCTTGGAAGAAAGTGCCTCTGCCGATTGGCACTCCAGAGTAGAGCATCGCACGTTCCCAGGAATCCGGCAACTGTCATCCGGCCTCGTCTCCGTCACATAGCGAAAAACACGCCGGTGCCCCCCACTCGAGCGTGTCACCGTATGACTGGTGCCCAAGCCAAGGAGCCGTACGCACCGAGCCGCGGGAGCCGCCGAATGTGCCACAACAAAACGAACCCAAGCCCGATCCGGATCTGCGTCCATCTGCGTCCATCTGCGGCCAAAATTGTCGTCCCGGCCGGAGGTCCGCATCGCGCCCCAACGAAACGAACCCAACAACCCGATGAAAACAAACACCCGGCCCCCCTTCACCCCACTTCGGATACAATGGACCCCGTGCCAACCACCCGCCTGCTAGCCTTGGCCCTCCTGGCAGCCGCCTCTCTCCTCGCCCAGCCCTGCCCGACCAAATCCCCCACCTTGACCGGACCTCAGTGGAACGGCTGGAGCCCCACCGCCACCAACACCCGCTTCCAGCCCGCCGATGCCGCCCGCCTGTCCCTCGACCAGGTCCGCAACCTGGAGCTAAAGTGGGCCTGGGGCTTCGAGGACGACCAGATCGTCTTCTCCCAGGCCACCGTCGCCGGCGACACGCTGTTTATCGGGAGCAACTCCGGCCGCGTCCACGCCCTGGACACGAAGACCGGCTGCACGCGCTGGATGTTCCGGGCCCCCACCGGCGTCCGCACCTCGATCGTCGTCGCCCCGCTCGCCGGCGGCAAGCACGCCATCCTCCTCGGCGACCGCGCGGGCATGTTCTACGCCCTGGACGCGGCATCGGGACGCGAGCTCTGGAAGAAGCAGCTCGACCCGCACCCGGCCACCCGCCTCACCGGAGCCCCCGTCATCAACGGCACCACCGTCTACGTCCCGGTCGCGTCGTATGAAGAAGGCTCCGCCCGCGAAGAAGGCTACATCTGCTGCACCTTCCGCGGCAGCATGGTCGCGCTGAACATCGCCGACGGCAAGCTGCTCTGGCAGACCTACACCATCACGGAAAAACCGCAGCGCCACGGCGACGCCGCCGGACCCTCGGGAGCCGGCATCTGGTCCGCCCCCACGCTCGACCTGAAGCGCGGCCGCATCTACGCCACCACCGGCGATAACTATTCCGAACCCGACACCCCGCTGTCGGACGCCGTCCTCGCCTTCGACCTGAAGACCGGAAAAATCGTCTGGTCGCAGCAGACCGTCGCCGGGGACATCTTTAATGGATACTGCCAGCCGCTCGGCACCTGCCCCGGACCCGACTACGACTTCGGAGCCTCGGCCATCCTGGCCCAAACCGAAGACGGCCGCGACCTCCTGCTCGCAGGCCAGAAGTCCGGCATGGTCTACGCGCTCGACCCCGACGCCAACGGCAAAATCGTCTGGCAGGAGCGGGTCGGCAAAGGCGGCGTCAACGGAGGCGTGCAGTGGGGCATGGCCGCCGACGGCCGTAATCTCTACGCCGCGAATTCCGACGTCGGGCGCCGTCCCGGAACCTTCTACGATCCCAGCGTCGGCGGCGGACTCACCGCGCTCCACATCGCCGACGGCAAACAAGCCTGGTACGCGCCGCCGGTGAAGTGCAATGACGTGCCCGGATGCAGCCCCGCGCAATCGAACGCGGTCACCGTGATTCCGGGCGTAGTCTTCTCCGGCGCGCTCGACGGCCACATCCGCGCCTACGCGGCAGAAGACGGGAAAATCCTGTGGGACTTCGACACCGTCCGCGACTTCGACACGGTCAACAAGATCCCCGCCAAAGGCGGCGGCGTCGACGGACCCGGTGCGGTGGTCGTAAACGGCATGGTCTTCGTCGGCTCCGGCTATGAGCGCACGGGCGGCCTGGGCGGCAACGTGCTGCTGGCCTTCGGTCCGCCCCAGTGACAACAAATCATATGCACCATATCTTGTTTTATGAAGTAGTTCCCGATTACATCGAGCGCCGCACGCCGTTCCGTGCGGAGCACCTGGGTCTGGCCCGCGCCGCGCACGAGAAAGGCGATCTCGTGATGGCCGGAGCCCTCACCGACCCACCCGACGGCGCGGTGCTGGTCTTCCGCACTCCCGAAGCGGCCCAAGCCTTCGCCCAAGCCGACCCTTACGTCAAGAACGGACTCATTGCCAACTGGAAGGTACGCGCATGGAACACCGTAATCCCGTAAAAATGTCCCTCATCCCGGTCGCGTCGCAGGACCCGTGTGGGGCAGGCCCGTGGCCTGCGGCGGGCTCTCAGCCCGCCTCGCGAAGTGTCCTCATCCTCACTCTCCTCACCGCCACCCTGGCCTTAGCCCAACCCCCCGCCGCCAACCCCCTGGGCGACGGCCCCTGGACCTACAAAACCGCCGAGCGCAACACCAACATCAAAGTCTCGGTCGTCACCAAAGGCCTCTCCCACCCCTGGGCGCTCGCCTTCCTCCCCAACGGCGACACGCTGATCACTGAGCGCAACCTCAAGGACGTGCGCCTGGTCCACAACGGCGTCCTCGACCCGAAGCCCCTCCCCGGCCTCGAGTCCCTGAACATTGACCAGCTCTTCGACATCGCCCTGCACCCGAACTTCGCGCAGAACCAGTGGGTCTACCTCACCTACATCAAGAAGGGCACGCCGCCCAACGGCGAGCGCTACTGGGCCAGCACCGCGCTCGCCCGTGGACGCTTCACCGGCACGGCGCTGGCCGACGTCAAGGACGTCTTCGTAGCCGACGCCTGGCAGCCATTGAGCGGCGGCGACGGCTCGCGCGTCACCTTCGCGCCCGACGGCAAGCTGTTCTTCAGCTCCTCGCACCGCCGCAACCCCGACCTGCCGCAGGACCCCAGCTCGGACGTCGGAAAGATCCTCCGCCTGAACGACGACGGCAGCATCCCGCAGGACAACCCCTTCGTCGGCCGCGCCGGCTACAAGCCCGAGATCTACTCGATCGGCCACCGCACCATCCTCGGCCTGACGATCCACCCGCAGACCGGTGCGCTGTGGGAGACCGAGAACGGTCCGCAGGGCGGCGACGAGGTTAACATCATCAAGCCGGGCCTGAACTACGGCTGGCCGGTGGTCACCTACGGACGCGACTACGACGGCGAGAAAGCCTCGCCCACGCCCTGGCGCGACGACATGGAGCCGCCCGAGCTGTTCTGGGTCCCCTCGGTCACCGCCTCGGGCATCGCCTTCTACACCGGCGACAAAATTCCCGGCCTGGAAGGGAAACCTGTTCCTCGGCGCGATGACCGAAGGCCGCATCGGAGGCACCGGCAGCCTGCAACGCGTGGTGTTCAACGAGAACGGCGAGCAGAAGCGCGAGACGCTTCTGTGGGACCTGCACCAGCGCATCCGCGACGTCCGCAACGGACCTGACGGCCTGCTCTACCTGCTGACCGACGAGAACGACGGCGCGCTGCTCAAGATCGAGCCGGCGCCGTAGGCCGACAGTGCGTCGGCAGCAGTTCTACGTATGGTGGTTTCGCTGCATCGGCCTGGCGTTCCTGCTGCTGGCCGTGCGCAGCGGGATCCGTGGTGATCGCTGGTGGGGCATCGCCATCCGCGTCGCCATCGGGCTGGCGTTCTTCGTGCTGGCCCGCGAGACGAGCCGCCAGAAGCCTCCTACTTAGTTGTTGGGGGCGGGCCGAGCACCACCATCACGACCAGCCGCTCTGGCCCCGTGTTTACCACCGAGTGCTCGACGCCGGCAGGCGCAAACGCAGCATCACCAGCCGAGAGAGCCTCGGTGGTGTCACCGATCTGCACGCGCCCGCTGCCTGAGACGACGTAGTAGAACTTGTCCTGGTCGGCATGCGTGTGCGGAGCATGCTGCTGGCCGGGCTCAAACGCATTGAGCCCGGCCAACAGGTGCTCCCCGCGAGCCAGCGTCGACTTGCCCATCTTCGCCGGAGAGAATGCGGCGGCGGTCTGGATGTTTCTGAGGATCACGTTCCTCAGTGTACCGGCCACCGCTCCCTTTGGTCGCGGCTCTGCTAGCCGGGATTTCTCACCAACGCTATAGCAAAAAGCCGCCGAATCTGGCATAACTGAGTTTCCAGACAACAGTTAGGGACAGAGAGGCGGCGGCTTTCGCTATGACAGAGTGTACCCAAACGCAGTTCGCATTCCAAGGACATGGCTCACGCCAAGTGACGGCCCAGTTCGACGGCGGCACCATGACGTCGGATGCCGGAGGGCTGCTGCTGCGGGAAGTGGACCGGAAGATGAATCTGTTGCCGCGGTTGGCTGCGTGCTTTCTGGACGGGCGCAATCCTGGGTGCGTGCAACACTCCGTCGCCGAGATGCTTGCGCAACGCGTGTCCGCGTTGGCACTGGGCTACGAAGACCTGAACGATCACGAGCAACTGCGCCAGGACCCGGTGCTGAAACTGCTGGCAGGGCAAGCCGGCCTGGAGCCGCCGCTGGCGGGCAAGAGCACGCTGAACCGTTTGGAGTTGGGCACGGGCGCCAACACGCGCTATAAGAAGATCACCTTCTGGAAGCAGTCCATCGACGAGTTACTGGTGAACGTGTTTGTGGAAGCGCACACGGCGGCTCCGCCGGAGATCGTGCTCGATGTCGATACCACCGATGTGGCGCTGCATGGCCATCAAGAGAGCCGCTTCTTTCATGGCTACTACGATCATTACTGCTATCTGCCGCTGTACATCTTCGCGGGCCAGCATCTCCTGTGCGCGCGCCTGCGTCCGGCCAACATCGACGGCGCGGCGGGAAGCCTGGATGAGATCCGCCGTATTGTGGAACAGCTGCGCACGCACTGGCCGGAAACCCGCATCATCCTGCGCGGCGATTCTGGCTTCTGCCGTGATGAGTTGCTGGATTGGTGCGAAAACAATCACGTCGATTATGTTGTGGGCTTCGCCCGCAACCCGCGCTTGCAGGCGCTCATCGGCGATGCGTTGCGTCAGGCCCAGCAGCAGTGGGAAGAAACACACAAGCCCGCTCGCGTCTTTGTGGAGTTCCCCTATCAGACCGTATCCGGCTCCTGGGCTCGGGTCCGCCGCGTGGTGGCCAAAGCCGAACACATCGAGGGGAAAGAGAATCCGCGTTTCGTTGTCACTTCACTGGCCCCTGCCGATTGGCCCGCGCAGAAGCTATACGAACAACTGTACTGCGCCCGCGGCGACATGGAGAATCGCATCAAGGAACAGTTCATGCTGTTTGCTGATCGCGTCAGCGCCGAGTCCCTGCGCGCCAATCAGTTGCGTCTGTATCTGTCCGCGGTGGCCTACGTCTTGGTCTGCGGCTTACGCCGTTTGGGCTTGCAGGCTACCGAACTGGCCACCGCTCAAGTCTCAACGATCCGGCTCCGCCTGTTGAAGATCGGCGCCTCGATCCGCGTTACCGCCCGCCGCATTTGGGTCTCCTTGCCGCGCAGCTATCCGTGGCCGGACCTCTTCCAGCTCGTGCACTCCGCCCTCACCACCTGAAGCAAGACCGCTCTTTGAAATCCTATCCCGCACGAGGCCGTTGTGGTCGAGCCGCGTCTACACACTGCCCGCTGTGTGCCGTTTTCATGCATTCTGCTTTCTCGGCCTAGCGGCGATCACCTTTCCACCGCCCCGGCCTCACTGGTGAGAAATCCGGGCTAGTGGCGCTCTGCCCAACGGAAACAAATTGGGCACAGCGGCGCACGGTGCTCCTCTGCGCAATCACCGTGATCCGTTTGCAGCGCCGCTAGCTGAGCCGCGACCGCAGGGAGCGGTCGCCCTGCAAGCTGCTCCCCTACAGCGACCGCAAGAAGCTCAGCAAGTCCTGCTGATCCCCTCTCGCCATCCCACGAAACCGGTCGACCACCTGATTCGCTTCCGACGGCCCATATCGCCCGTTGCCCGGACTCGAGTGCGCGTCGATGGCATCCAGCAAGTCCGCCGTCCGCCCGTCATGCAGCAGGAAGATGCGCTGCCCCAGTCCCCACAGCGGAGCCGTCCGAAACTCATCGCCCGCCGCCGCGCCTTGCGAGACATCGTCGGCCAGCGCCGGACCCATGTGGTGCACGGCCAGATCCGAGTACATCGCGGCCGTCTTCCCGCTCAACGCCGCCACCGAGTGCGAACCCGTCTGCAACGCCGGCGTATGACACAGCGCGCAGCCGATCTGCGTGAACAGGCCCTGCCCGCGCTGCACCGAGTCGTCGACTGGCCCGCGCGCCGGCGGGGCCAGGAAACGCATGAAGGCCGAGAACAGCGGCACATCGTCCATCGATCCATCCTCGAAATCGATGCTGTCCTCCGGCGACGCATTGAAGTTGCACCCCGGCGTCTCATTGCGCTCCTGCGGGAACAGGTGATTGGTCACGCCCATCTCGACGTTGTAAGCCTCGGCGGCGAAGATGGCCAGCGACTTGTTCTGCGCCTTCCAGCCGAAGCGCGTGATGGTGCCGTCATTGCCGTTGAAGTTCAGGTGACCGGAGATGCCGAGCGACGCCTTCAGGCCGGCGGCGTCCTGGAGATTCGCGCGCAGAGTGCTATCCGGAATCGCCTCCATCAGCCCTCCGCCGAAGGCCGGCGTGGGGATGCGGAAGGCGAGATTGGCGGGGTTCGAAAAGTCCTCCTGCGCCAGCGTGCAGCCCACCGCGTCGGTGCGCCCGGTGATCGCGTAGAGGTTGTGGACGCCGCCGTCGGGCGAGCCGTCGGGGTGGTTCTTGAAGCGGACTTCGAGCGTGGGTCCATCCGGGCGAATGAAGGGCGGCACGCGGTTGGTGGCGCCCATGGCCGTAGCCAGAGCGAACTGCGGGTTGATGCGCGCCCCGGAGCCGCCGGCGGCCGGGAAAGCGTGGCAGCTCGCGCACGAATCGGAGTTGAAGCCCGGCCCGAGCCCTTGGTCGAAGCCCTCCGGGGCATTCTGAACGAGGGCGATCTCTTCGAAGGCATCCTTGCCGTCATCGAAGAAAGCGAGCTCCCCCGGAGTAAGGCCGTCCAGAGGTGCACCTGACGCGGGCGCGCCGTCGCGCACCCCGGGATCCACTGCCGGATCTGCCGGGACGCTGCCGGTCGAACCACTGCCGGTGGGACCGTTCTTCTGTTGTTTGCTGCTATCGCGATGCTGCGCGTCGAGCGGCACCACGATCCAGACGGAGGCGGCGAGCGCGGCCGATAAGATTCCTCCTAATACACGTGTTCCGTTAAGCACCTTTATTGGCTCCTTGTCGTTATTTTTGTGGTGAAACGGTCTCTGGGACGCAGAGTCAGAGACAAGGCTCGTAAGAGCCGCGCAAGGCCCGCAACTTCGCGGGCGATGCCTTCCGAGGGACGCGGGCGCGCATGCGGAACAGCGCCGTAGGCGCGCGGTTACTGGTGGAAACCCGGCCCGCGCAGATTAGTTGCGGCGACAACGTGATAATTCGGCCCTATTTCCGTGATACATTCGACACATGAGGTTGCGGCTGAGCCTGCTTGTTGTGCCGCTATGTGTGCCGCTATGTCTGCCGCTGCCCGCGCAGGATGCGGCTGCTGCGTTCCAGGCGCTGCTGGCCCGCACGCCCCGGCTGCCCGTGACCGAGGTCCCGCTGTCCACTCGCATGGCGAACGCCGCATCGCTGGGCACGGTCTCCTCCGTTGCCGCCGCGGAGGACGGCACGGTCTACATCCTGCAACGCGGGGAGCAGGCCGACCCCGTCCTCGCGATCAACACCGAGGGCCGCGTGCTGCGGTCCTGGGGCAAGGGCCTGTACGTGTCCCCGCACAGCATCCGCATCGATCCGCAGGGCAACATCTGGACCGTCGACGCAGGCAACTCCAAGCTGATCGAGTTCAGCACCGGGGGCCGCAAGCTGCGGGAGATCGACGTCGGCCAGATCCAGACCGGCTCGGGCTGCGCCTTCCCCGGACTGTGCGGCACCACGGACGTTGCCTTCGCCGCCGGACACCTGTTCATCTCCGACGGCTACGGCAACGCCCGCATCCTCGAATACTCGCTGGACGGCCAGCGGCTGAACGTCTGGGGCAGCACCGGCTCGGGACCCGGCCAATTCCAGATCCCCCACGGCATCGCCACCGACGGCATAACGATCTACGTCGCGGACCGCACCAACGCCCGCGTCCAGCGCTTCAACTTGAAGGGCGCCTACCAGGGAGAGTGGACCCACCTGGGCCGGCCCTACGCGCTCCGGTTCCTGGACGGCGCGCTGTGGGTGGCGGGCATGACGCTCGACCAGCCAGCCACTCCCGTGATCCTGAAGGTGGACCCGGCCACCGGTGCGGTCCAGGGGCAGACGCCGGCGCCCGGTCCGCACGCCATCGACGTCACCTCTTCCGGGGATCTGTTCGCCACCGGATGTTGTGGTGGATCGGTCCCCACCAGCTTCTTCTGGCTGCGGCATTAGCCGCAGGCCGCGAAATGGCCCTATGTCTCAGGACGCAGGCCCCGGCCACCATCCCGCACTGAATCATAATAAAAGATAGATTATAAATGACTTAAATATTCGTATGCCAAGTGGCAACGGTCTTGCGGGGCCTCGGGGGACCCTGAGTCTTAGGGAGGCGCAGATGGCGGATGTAGTTCTGGATAGAGCCGGACATCTCACCGACTATGGCCTGGACGAGTACGTCCTGGGCCGGCTGGAAGCACAGACGGTTCGGCGAGTGGAAGCCCACTTGAAACGTTGCCGGCGATGCACGGAAGCGGCGGAATCCCTGCGGAAGGTGATCCAGAGCCTGCGTTCCGCTAAAGCGGCGAAGGGGTAGGATCGGGAGGCGGAAATCCGCGGTCAGCGCCGTTTTTCCCTGAGGCGAGGATCTTGCGAGCCTCCCCGGCGGCGCCGCGAGTGTCGCCGGAGATGGCGGCGGCCCGCTGATATTCGCGTGTGACGCGGCGGTTCTGAAGCGTGCTGAAGATTTTGCCCAGGTTCACGTGGGACCACGCTTCGATCCAGGCTGGCAGCGGATTGCTGTGCAAGGCATCGCGGAATTGATTGGCTGCTGACTGGAGGTCATTCTCCTGCCAGAAGAACTCCGCCAGGCGGTAGTGCGCCCCGGCGTCCCACGGATCAGCGGCGATGCGCTGTTGGCATTCAGCGGCCGTGGCGCAGACCGGATCCTGCGCGGCAGGTGACGTCTGATTGGGATGTGGAGGGGCGCGGGAACACAGCAGCGAACCGGCCCAGCGGGTGTAGCATAGCTGTAGGGTCCTGCGCATGATCCCTCTGCTGTTGCTGCTGCTGTTTGCCGCGCTCGCCCCGGCACAGAAGGTGGTGAGCGCTCGTGCAGGACTACTGTATTCGGTGGACGGCGCCGTCACTCTGGACGGGAAGCGCATCCGCGGGATCAGTCCCAATGACTATCCGATGATGGACGAAGGCGACGTCCTCGACACCGGCGAAGGCCGGGCCGAACTGCTGCTGGGGCCGGAAGCGTTGCTGTGGGTGGATCACCACACGCGCATCCATTTCGATGACACGCGCCTGGAGAACACGCTGCTGGTGCTGGAAGCCGGCTCGGTGCTGGTGGAGGTCCGCAGCACGAAGGGCGATCACCACTTGCAGGCGTCGGCCGGCGGCGTTACAGCCGGGTTCCCCAAAGACGGCGTGTACCGCGTGGAAGCCGGTGCGCCGCCGCTGCAAACCGGACTGCGCGTGTACGCCGGCGAGGCGGAGCTGTCCTCCGGCGAGACGTTGCACTCCGGCGAGCGCGTGGCGTTCGGCGGCACCCCGGACGTGGTGAAATTCGACCGGAAGCAATTCGACGACTTCTATTACTGGACCGCGTACCGCTCGTTTTATCTGCAGGCGGAAGGGAACGCCCGCGCGGGCGACTGGCGGCGCCGCGGCCGTCAAGGGGTGACGAATACCGACTTCGGTATCAAGTTTCCCCTGAACTCATCGGCGGCTTGGCTCCAGTATCTGACGGCGACCCGCGCCGGCACGCTGTACTACGGCGAGGGCGATGTGGTGCTGAAGGAGCCGGGCGACGACCTGCCCTCCAGCCGCCTGCCGCGGCCGCTCAAAGCCGGCGGGTTGGTGAGCACGAGGCGCGGGCGCGCCGAACTGCTGCTGGGGCCCGGTGTCACGCTGCGGATTGTCGAGAATTCCACGGTCCGTCTGGTGGATGATCACGTGGACGGTCCGGTGGTGGCCCTGCAGGACGGGAAGACGATGATCGAGGTCAGCAAGGCGGGGCGCGATGCGGGCGTGCGCGTGCAGGTGGGCGAGTTCGAGACTGAACTGGCCAAGGCGGGGCTGTACGAGTTCGACGGGAACGGGCTGCGCGTCTACGGCGGCGAGGCGCGCACCCGTGTGGCAGACGAACTGGTCAAGACGAAATCCGAGGAGCGGCTGGATTGGAGCGCTCCGGAGAAGGCGGCCAAGTTCGACGCGGACGACAAGGACGCGCTGTTCCGCTGGTCCGCGCTGCGGTCCTTCGCCCTGTTCCGCTATGGCGGGGACCTGATGTCGGACTGGGATACGCGGGGCTTCGGGAATGAGGCCCGCCATCCGCAGTTCGGCTCCCAATCCTACCGGGGGGGCCGGCGGCGCCGCTAGGACGTTCCCCTCGCCAGTACCATAGGACCAATGTCCTACAGGCGCCTAAGTAAATCCCCGTGAGCGGTGGGGGTGGTTCATCTGAGTGCAATCGGCCGCGAATCGGGCGATAAGTAAGTATGTCCTCTTCGGCGGCAGGTAAATTTCAGGATCACTACGAGGTATTGGGGCTTGATCCTAGGGCCGACGAGGAGGAGATTCGCGAGGCCTACGCGATCCTCTCCAAGCAGCATGCGCAGGACCCGGAGAAGTGGGAGTCCCTCAGCCTGGCGCTGGAAGTCCTGACGGATCCGGATCTGCGGCGAAGCTTCAACAAACTGAAGGGGATTGAGGAACAGGCCGAGGTCACCTTCGACACGACCTTCTTTGATTCGCTCAGCCGCGGCAGCGGACTGCGCATGGCCGTGCTGTGCGTGCTGTACGATCGCCGCCGCAATCACATCTATGCGCCGAGCCTCTCCACGCGCCAACTGGAGGCCACGCTCCGGACGGATTCCGAAGAACTGGGCTTCGCTCTGTGGTACCTGAAGCAGCGCAACCTGGTGAAGAACGACGACAAGAGCAGCCTGCAGATCACCGTGGCGGGAATCGACGTGGTGGATCAGGAGCGGCCCGTGCCGGAGCGCATCCTGCCGTTCATCAGGGGTGCGCAGCTACCGCCTCCGCCGCCCGTGGTGAAGCCGGCTCCGTCGAGCACGGCTGCCAGCATCATCGGCATGCTGCGGCGCGGCGCTCCGGAACCGGCTCCTATTTAGTCCGCATTTCTCACTAGTCAGGCTTCGGACGCAGGACGTGGCGCAAGCCCGTGGCTTGCCGCGCCGGGACTCATCCCGGCGCTTGTCGTCCATCACGGTGCCGTGCCCGGGGTGCCGGCCCAACTACTCGCCGAGGCATCCCGCCTGAGCTTTGCCCGAAACGCTCTGCGAGCCTGAGAAATCCGGGCTTAGGCGATCACCTCTTCCGGATACTCCAGCTGGAGCGATTCTCCGGGCGCCACCTCCGACCATTGCCGGAACAGCTCCCCGCGGCGCTTGCGCACGGCCAGGATTTCTTCGGCGGTGAGCAGCCGGGCTCCCGGCGGCGTGTAGGTGTGGAACTCCTCGACGGTCCAGAGGCAGCCGCAGGCGCGTTCGCTATCCAACAAGCCGACGATGTGTTCGACCACGCCGGCTTCCGGTGGCAGTGGTCCGCGGGCGCCTTTGCCGGTGGTGTCTTCCACCTCCCAGCCGGAGGCCAGCAGGCCGAAGAATCCCTGACGGAAACCGAGCGTGGTCTCAACGGCGAAGTGGGTGAGGTCATGCGGCGCGAAGTGGGCCGCGTGCCGCGGGACCTGCTTCTGCCAGGTGATGGACCCGTCCGCGCGCGTGCAGCGGAGCACACCCGCGCCGTCGGCCCGCTTGACGATTTCCACCAGCATGAGACGTTTCCAAGGTAGCATCGGCGAGGCGTGGGCGCGCTCACCTCGCGTTGGCGGATCACGCTGCCGGACGGGTCGGGACCGCTTCCTTCGGTCGCGGCCCTGCTAGCAGCCCGTGTCGGAACCCCGTTTTTTGCAAGAACTGAATGCGGAAGCTCAGAAGGCCGATTTCGGAGTGTTGTGGTGATCCAGGCGCAAAGTTGGCCCGTGTTGCGTCCTGGGACGAGTCACGAGGGGCAGGAGGGCGGTCATAAGTCGCCACAGAGCGCAAAATAACGCTGTGTTCCGGTCCGCCAAGCCGCGGGGTGTCCCGGCCCGGGTGAGCGAACGCAGAATCAGGGCGAGATTGAAGGCCGCCGCCTGCACCAGGATTCGTTTGGCGACGTTACTGCGGCCGCGCACATGCACGCGTCGCAAACCGCCGGTCTCATACTGGTGTGCGAACGGGCGCTCCAAGAAACTCACCGCGCCGCCGCAGTAACTGCTTGCCCCGCTCGCCTTCCACGCGCCGCTTGTTGGCGTACACAGCCGCTTGTTGTTCGGCTTTGTCTTTCCACTTCCGGCGTGGTTGCTGGGGCACCGAAACGTAACTCCGCACGCCCATCTCCCGCATCGCCGCCAAGCCCGGACCGCTGTGATAGCCCTTGTCCGTGACCACTTCGCACAGACCTTGTTCATGAACCTTGTACTGACCCTGAGCCGTGGGCGTGTCGATCTGCCCGGCCACTGCCTGACCCGCGGCCGGCAGCGTTTCGGCAACCGAAGTCGTGTCGCCCGCTGCGCCTCCGTGCGTGGTGATGGCCACGATCGCGCCGGTGTCCAGGTCTACGGCCTGCTCGGCTTTATACGCCAAGTGCGTCGCGCCATCCTTCATCTTGGTCACTTCGGCGTCGGGATCGTGCGGATTGACCCAGTCGTCATTGGAGGCTTTCTTTTTCCGCTTGCGGTCCGCGCGCCGCAGTTCCTCATCGCTGCGCTCGATCCCTGCCTCTTTGGCCAGGCGCCGCAGATATTCCATGTAGTTCTCGCTGGTATCCCGCCGCACGATGGAGCGCATCGCCGCGTTGGCTTCCAGCGTCGTCGCATCGATACCGATGGTCTTGCCCTTCAGCATTCCGCGCCGGGCCACCTCGGTCAGCACGAACGTGAACACCGCCTGATGCGTCGCTTCGTCCAACAATCGCCGCGTCCGTGAAATCGTCACGTGGTCCGGAGTCGCTTCGTTCAGCCCGTACTTTAGAAATCGCCGCAGGCTCAGGCTATCGGCCACGCGCCACGCGATGCCTCGTTCGCTGCCGATGCCTTCGAAGAATCCGATCAGCAGCAACCGAAAATACACGCCCGGCGCCAGCGACGGCCGGCCCAACTTCGCGTGGTAGAACTGCCCGCACTGGCGCTCGCAAAACGCGTCGAACTGCGCCTTTTCCAGCACTGCGTTCAGCTGTTGGTAAAACGGATGCCCCGGCGCTTCGGCCTGCTCGCTGGCATAGAACAAGTCTTCCTGCTTCTGTCGGGTTTCCTTGGTCCCCATCGCCATGTCTGATTCTAAGCCCAAACATTCCTGGTGGGAAGTGTTTTTAGACACGGGCTGCTAGAGCGGCTTCGTGGATACCGCAGAGCGTGCCGCAGCGGTCACGGCATTGAAGCAACTGTTGCGAGCCGGGCGAAACCGATTCATGCGAAATCAAAAAATGGGCTAGCGGGTTGACGGCTCGAATGGGCGCTTGTGCGTCAGTCGACGGGGTTGGTGGCGAACACCGTCAGCTCCGTGGTGAAGCCGCGGTCTTCCATCTCCAGAATGCTACGGACGGCGTGGGCGATATCGGCCGGGCGCAGCTTCGAGGGGTTGTCCTTCTGTTCGAATCCGGCCGCGGCGCCGAAGTTGGTGACCACCTCGCTGGGATTCACCAGCATGACGCGGATGTTGTGCTTGCGCAGCTCGCCGCGCCAGCATTCGGTCATGCCGCGCAGGGCGAATTTGCTGGCGTAGTAGGCGGTGCCGTTGGGCGCGCCGCGATGCGAGGCAGTCGACCCGATGTTGATGATGTGGCCGTGGTTGCGTTCGACGAAGTGCTTGGCCGCTTCACGCGCCATCAGCATGGCTCCGGTGACATTGGTGGCGAAGGTGCGCTGGAACCCGTCGAGATCCATCTGAAGCAGCGGCTTGAAGGTGCCCAGGCCGGCGTTGTTCACCAGGACGTCCAGGTGTCCGAATGCGGCCAGCACCTCCTGCATGGTGCGCACAACGTCGGCTTCCTTCGAGACGTCAGCATGCACGGCGGTCGCACCGAGGGCCGCGGCGGCCTTGTCGAGCTTCCCTTTGTTGCGGCCGGTGATGGCCACTTTGGCTCCCGCCGCGAGCAGCGCTTCCGCGATGCCGTATCCGATTCCCGAACTGCCGCCCGTGACCAATGCCGTCGCTGTTTTCAGATTCATGACCTCCCGATTCTAGCGCAGGCGCTACTTTTCTGTTGACCACCACGCTGAAGTGGGTTATGATCGTCTGGCTGGAGGACAACAACCGATGATCGCCTATAGCCGAGGTTCTGCATGCCTCGCTGGTGCGGCCTCATTGAGGCACCGCATGCCGGCGGTGGTCGGCCCTTCCGCTCCACTCAAGACATAGCTCAGTGGTAGAGCGACAGCCTGTGAAGCTGTGAGCCGCGGGTTCGAATCCCGCTGTCCAAACCTGTCTGAAAAACAGGCGCCCCTTGTGGGCTAGGAGAAAGCCGGGCCGTGCTTCGGCCGCGTGGGGGGACGCGGCAGCGCGGTTCGGGCTCTGAGCGCCTTCGAAACTGCCGGGTCCCGATGCGCGGGTGTGGTCTGCCCGCGAAGGGTCCGGCTCTGAAGGCGGCCCGCCAATCGATCGGCGTGAGGCCAGGCCCGGCAATCTCCACAAGTTTCCAAACAACGTTCGAAGAAGAGAGGTGTACTGTCATGATCCGTCGTGTTCTGATCGGCGATAACGAGCGCGTGCTGGTGATCCGCAAGCGGCGCTTCGAGACGATTCTGGGTCCCGGCGAGCACTGGGTGTTTGGCCGCGAGGTCGAGCTGGTGCGCGCCAAGGTCTCCGACCTGGTGTTCCTGAACGAGTGGACCAACTTCCTGGTGGCCGAGCGGGCGGAACTGGTCGCTCAGCACTTCACCGTGGTCGAGACCGGCGACACGCAGGTGGCCGTGGTGTGGATCGACGGCAAGGTGGCGCGCGTGATTGCTCCGGGCCGGCGCGTGCTGTTCTGGCGCGGTCCGCTACGCGTGACCTCTGAGCTGTTCGAGGCGCGCGAGGCGCCCGAGGTGCCGGAGCGCCTGGTGGCTCCGGTGTCGCGGCTGGGCCGTGAGTCGCAGGCCGTGTTCACGATCGTGGACGAGGGCAAGCGCGGCCTGGTCCACATCGACGGAAAGCTGGTGCGCGAGCTGGGTCCGGGAACCTACGCGTTCTGGACCGCGGTGGTGATGCCGGTGATCGAAGTGGTCGAGATGCGGCGCCAGACGCTGGATCTGACCGGCCAGGAGATCCTGACCAAGGACAAGGTCGCGCTGCGCGTGAACGTCTCGGCGGTGTTCGAGGTGGTGAACGTGGCGGCGGCCCGCGCCGGGGTCAAGGACGTGAACGAGCACCTGTACCGCACGGTGCAGATCGCCGTGCGCCAGATGCTGGGCACGCGTACGCTCGAGGAGGTGCTGGCCGACAAGACCGGCATCGACGAGGCGGTGGCGGCCGAGGTGCGCTCGGAGATGGCGCTGTTCGGTGTCCGCGTGGGCGCGATCGCGCTCAAGGACATCGTGCTGCCGGGCGACGTGCGCGAGATCCTCAACCAGGTGGTGACGGCGGAGAAGCAGGCGCAGGCCAACCTGATCCGCCGGCGCGAGGAGGTCGCCGCGACGCGTTCGCTGCTCAACACGGCCAAGCTGATGGAGGAGAACCCTCTGCTGGTGCGGCTGAAGGAGTTGGAGGCGCTGGAGAAGATCGCCGACAAGGTGGGCAAGATCACCGTGGTCGGGGGTCTGAACTCGCTGCTGGAGCGGACGGTGTCGATCCAGGCGGAGTAGTCGAAAGGGGCGGGCGGCAGCGGTACGCCGCCCGCTTCGCGCCGCGTCGTCTGCCCGTTGCGGCGTTGCACTGCCAGGTGCAAGTTGATAGTTTCACTAACGTGGCAAGGCTCCGAAAAACTGAATTGCAACATTTGCTCGACTCGGTCGCAGGACGCGGGAACGAAGATCTGATTCTTGAATTCTTGGCGGCCTTCTCACGCTTTGAATGTGCCCTGAAGCGGGCAGGGTTTGTGAGCAAGGACGGATATGGCGGGGCTTCTCCCGCTTGGAGCGAGTTCGAAAAATCGATTGCGGGGACGATCGATTCTGTGCCTGATCCGGAATTTGAGAAGGCGAAGGCGTACCTACTGAAGACACCCCCGCGGAGGCAGGTTTGTGACAAATCCAAGAACTTGCACTGGACTGCCAACGGGAAGCGAACAGGTGAATCTGAAGATCGGTTTCTGTTGCGGGTCGTCCGGGATGTCCGAAACAACTTGTTTCACGGAGCAAAGTATCCTGCGAATGACGCGCCGGATGATGGACAGGAACGCAACGCGTGTCTGCTCCAAGACTCTCTGACTGTACTCTATAAGTATCGGTCCCTGAACCAAGATGTCGGGAGCTATTTTGACGAAGGCATCTGTGACGGGTGAGGCGTTGAACTTAGAATATCGCAAACGTGAGCAAGGAAGCCTCGCACCCATCTATCGCACCGGATCAGTGAGATCAACGCTTCGCGAGGGAGCGGACCACGTCACGATGGCCCAGGGTGTTCGCCACTTGGCCGGGTCAGCTCTCGTCATTGCGACTTCGCAATCTTGCGAATATACTGAAATTGGGTGCCCAAAACGAAAGTCGTCCTGTATCAGGAGGCGGACGGGACGTGTCCGTTCCTGGGTTGGATCACTACGCTACCGGTGAAGGCCCAGATCAAGTGTCTGTACGGCGTGGAGCGGCTTCGCGACATGGGGCATGAACTGCGGCGGCCGCAAGCCGACTACCTTCGCGACGGCATCTATGAACTGCGGGTCGGCTTCCAGGGGATTCACTACCGGATGCTCTACTTTTTCCACGGCAGGACGGCGGCGGTCATCGCACAGGGACTCGTGAAGGAGCGTGCGGTTCCGCCGGAGGAAATCGACCGTGCCATCGTGCGGAAGCGGCGATTTGAAGCGAGTCCCAAGCTGCATACGCAAGAAGGGAGTTGACCTTGGCGAAGAAAACGAAACGAACCACCGACGCGGTGGAGATCCTCCATCGCCGGATCATTGCGGGTAAACCGGAACGGTTGAGGATGCTTGAGGAAGTTCGTGCGAATGCCGAGATCGCCCACAAGATCTACGAACTCCGGACGAACGCAACGCTCACGCAGGCGCAACTGGCAAAACTGGTCGGCACCACACCCTCAGCGATCAGCCGCCTTGAGGACGCCGACTACGAGGGCCACTCGCTAGCGATGCTACGCCGGATCGCTGAAGCGCTTCATCAGCGGATCGAGATTCGGTTCGTGCCGATCCGACGATCCGCCTAGCGTTCGATCGGCCCGCCCGCGAGCCAGCGCTTGCCGCGCGCGTATAGTTCCTGGACCTTGTCGCCCTTCAGGCCCGGCATGTCCTTCTTCACCGGATATCCGATGCCCTGCTGCAAGTACGCCAGATGCCGGTAGCCTTCCGGATACTGCGCCAGGATGGACTCGTCGAGCTGCAACTGCGCCGACGGGCTGACCGGGTCCATGCGGTCCTTCTCATAGATGGGCTGGCGGTGGACGATGGCCCAGCGGCCGTCGCGCTTCTCGAAGAAATCGTAGAAGCGGCCCGTGCAGACCACGTCCACCACAACGTCGTGCACCTTCGCCCGCTGCGAGATGGTCATTTTGGTCTGAGAGATCGCCCGGTGGCCGGCCAGTTCAATGGAGTTGCCGCCGAGGAAGTGCAGGATGCTAACGCCTTTGTTCCAGCCTTCGATCGAGACCTTGATGAATTCCTCGCCGGTGCCCTGGAACCAGGTGGCCATCATGACACCGTCGTCGTGCCAGACGGTGCGGAAGTTTTCCCAGTCGCCGGAATCGCGCCAGGTGATCCAGTCTTCTACCACGCGCCGGATGGCAAGTCTGTCTTGAAGTTCGTCTGTCATTGGAAGGTACCCATGGCATTGTACTCCGGGCGCGAGGCGCGGCGCCTACTGGATCGGGAAGAACCACCAGCGCTGGACCTGCGCCGCGGTGAACAGCGGATCGGCGCCCGGCATGGTGGTATCGACAAACCGGACGGTGCCGTTCTCGTTGCGGACGTTGAACGCATGATTCGGCGCCACGCCCGGCTGCTGGTTCAGCGTCGGGCGGTGTTCGGCGAACACGATCCCCTGGCTGTCGATGCCTTCCCGTTCCAGAATGCCGCGGATCTGATCCGGGCCTCCGGGCATGGCGATCGGGTTGCCCTGCCAAATTTGGTCGAGTTGCTCGGGTGTGTAGGTGCCGGGGCGGCGCGGGGCGAAGTTTTCGCCGTAGGGCCGCAGGCGCTCGGTGATCTGTTCGCTGGTGTGGGCCAGATCGGTGCCGTAGGCTCCCCTGATGCGGTAGGGCGTGCCGTTGCCAAGCGGTCCGCCAACCTTGTATAGCTCGGCTTCGGCGAGCGATTGCGGGAAGCAGGCGTTCTGCGCAAAGCACGAGGCGGCGCCCTGCTGCGTGCCCCAGCGCTCGGCGTCCTGGATCGCTTTGTTGTAGGCGCCGGCGAAGGCTTTCTCGGCTTGTGCGAGTTCCTTGACGCGGGTGGCGGCCTTCTCCACTTGCGCGATGCGCTCCAGGGCTTTGGCCTTGCCCCCGGGCAGCGGCAGCAGGTTGGGGAGGTTGGCGCCCAGGAAGCGCGCGGGATTCTGCTGGAAGTCGCGGACGGCCTGCTGCGCGGCGCCCAGCAGCGCTCGGTGGTTGGCGGCGTTGTCGTTGGTCAGGTAAGTCATGATGCCCTGCGCCATCTGCTCGACCGGCGCGCCGGGCTTCTGCGCCAGGAACTGTAGTGTGGAGCCGGCCCAATCAGCCAGGCCCTTGACGAATTCCGTGGCCGGATCGCCCTGCGGCGCGTTGGCGATGGCGTTCATCTCGGCTCCCAGCTTGAACAGGAGCTGTTTGCCCTGCGGCGTCAGGACCTCCTGGGCTTGGATGGCTCCCTGCGTTTGCGATGTCTGCGAGACCACTCCGTTCCGGCAGCCGGTGTTGATGTCGATCATCGCCTTGTTGTGGCGATTCAGTTCGTTGTTGCGCTGGATTTGCAGGTCTCGCATGGCCTGGCGCTGCCGGGCGATGGCGTCCTGCTTGCAGCCGCGATCCATGGGGTCGCAACTCAAGATGTCGTTGTGATACTGCGTGTTGATATCCGACTCCTGCTTGCGGATTTCGGCCAGGTTCTGCCGGATCAACTGGTTTTCGGCCGCGGCGGCCGAGCGGCAGTCGGCGGGGCCGTTGGAGGCGAACACGTCCTGAGCGGACGCCTGCGCCGCCAGCGTAGTCAGGATCACCAGTCCGAGAAGAGTGCGCATCGCTCGAAGCCTCCCGGTAAGAGGGGGCGGAGCGATGGCGGCGGGATTAGTTGTTAGTGACGCGGCGGGCCGCCCGTCGAGACCAGGGCTGTGCATTTGTTGCCGGTTTTGGAGATATTTCCGACAGGTCTACTGGATTCTGTTGAATCGGCGCGCCTCTGCCGATCCATGCGGAAGATGCCTCTGCTGATCGCTATCCTTGGCGGAGCCGGGCTCTTCGCATGGGGATTGTGGGAGCGCCACGCCGAGATTGCCGGTGCCCGAAAGGGGACGCGGCTCCGGCTCAGTTATGGGGACCACAACGACGAGTTCGCCCGCGAACTACCCAAGGACGGGGAAATCATGCGCACGGTCACATCGAGTGACGGAAAGCAGTGGGTTCTGTTGAAGCTGGATGCGCCGGTCACTTGGCGCAGGGAGACATATCGCTGTCTCCTTCTACGATCGCGTTGGCGGGGCTACCCGATCGGCGGTAAGGAGCCAGCCTCCGTTTTCATTCTTCTAGTGCCCGCTGAGAGCTGCGTGACGGAACGATTCCGCCTGAGCGCGTTCGAGCACGTGGCGTGGGGCATGGTGAGACCGGCTACGCCTTAGCCGCTCATCGCGGACAGGAACTGCGCGTTGCTGCCGGTCTTCGACAGCTTGTCGATCAGCAACTCCATGCTTTCCACCGGCGACAGCGGGTTCAGGACCTTGCGCAGCACCCAGACGCGGTTCAGTTCCTCACGCGGCAGCAGCAGCTCTTCCTTGCGGGTACCCGACTTCGAAATATCAATGGCCGGGAACACGCGCTTGTCCATGAGCTTCCGGTCGAGGTGGATTTCCATGTTGCCGGTGCCCTTGAACTCTTCGAAGATCACGTCGTCCATGCGGCTGCCGGTGTCGACCAGCGCCGAGGCGACGATCGTCAGCGACCCGCCTTCTTCGATATTGCGCGCCGCGCCGAAGAAGCGCTTGGGGCGCTGCAAGGCGTTCGAGTCGACGCCGCCAGAGAGGACCTTGCCCGAAGGTGGCACCACCGTGTTGTAGGCGCGCGCCAGGCGGGTGATGGAGTCGAGCAGAATGACCACGTCCTTCCGGTGCTCCACCAGGCGCTTGGCTTTTTCGATCACCATCTCGGCCACCTGTACGTGACGCGAGGCCGGCTCGTCGAAGGTGGAGCTGATCACTTCGCCCTTCACCGACCGCTGCATGTCCGTCACCTCTTCGGGACGTTCGTCGATCAGCAGCACGATCAGGCTCACCTCGGGGTGATTCGCCGTGATCGAATTCGCGATCGACTGCAGCAGCATGGTCTTGCCGGTGCGCGGCGCGGCGACGATCAGTCCGCGCTGCCCCTTGCCGATGGGCGTCAGCAGGTCCATCACGCGACCCGAGTAGTTGTCCTTGGTGGTCTCCATCTTCAGCCGCGCCTGCGGATAGAGCGGCGTCAGATTGTCGAAGAAGATTTTGTTGCGGGCTTCCTCGGGCGGCTCGAAGTTGATCGCGTCCACCTTGATCAGCGCGAAGTAGCGCTCGCCTTCCTTGGGCGGGCGGATCTGGCCGCTGACGGTGTCGCCGGTGCGCAGGTCGAAGCGCCGGATCTGCGAGGGCGAGACGTAGACGTCGTCGGGGCCGGGCAGGTAGTTGTACTCGGGCGCACGCAGGAAGCCGAAGCCGTCGGGCAGGCATTCGAGCACGCCTTCGGAGAAAATCAGGCCGCTCTTTTCGGCCTGCACCTGGAGGATCTTGAAGATCAGCTCCTGTTTGCGCAGGCCGGCGAAGCCCTGAACACCCAGATCCTTGGCGATATTGTTGAGGTTCTGGATGCTCATGTCCTTGAGCTCCACCAGGTCCAGCGCGAAGCCGTTCTTGCCCTGGTTGCCCTGGGCGCGGCGCTTGCCGTCGCCGAACATGCGGCCGGTGGGCGAGGGCGGGGGAGCCGCCTCGGTCTTGGCCTCGCCTTGGGCTTCCGGCTTGGGTGCGTCACTCTTGGCGGCGTCGGGCTTGGGTGCGTCGGGCTTGGGTGCGTCGGCCTTGGCTTCGGCTTTCGCATCCGCCTTGGACTCGCCCTTGGCTTCGGCGGCGGCCTGCTTGTCGCCCCCCTTTTCGCCCCCCTTTTCCCCCTTGGCGCGACGCTCGGGCTTCTCGGCCTTTGCTTCTGCTTTAGGGTCGGCACCTTTGGCGTCGGCGGCTTTAGCCTCGGCCTTGGGATCCGACTTCGGGTCGGTCGCGGCGACCTCCTGCTGTCCGGCTTCGATTTCCGGCGTTTCAGGAGTCACTGCGGTGTCTTGAGTTTCGTGATCGCTTGCCAAATTTCCCTCATTCCCCGGCCGGTGACGGCCGAGCTCTCGATCAACTCTCCGGAAAATCCTTCCCGAAGGCTTTTCCGGCCTTGATGCCGTTCTTTTTGGGACGTGAGCTTGTCCATCTTGGTGGCCACCACCAAATACGGCCGCTGCTGGAACTCGAGCCAGTTCCGCAGCTCGATATCCTTCGGCCTCCATCCCCGCCGCGCGTCCACCAGGAGGACCGACAATCCCAGCGTGCGCCGTTCGAGCAGGTACTGCTCAGCCAAGCGCCTCCATGCGGCCGAGATGTCTGGGGGAACTTTGGCGAACCCATACCCTGGAAGGTCCACGAAGCGGAAGCCGCCGTCGACCTCGAAGAAATTGATCGACTGCGTGCGGCCAGGCCAACTGCTGGTGCGCGCCACCGAACCGGCCCCTACCAGCGCATTCAGCAGGCTGGATTTGCCGACATTGCTGCGGCCCAGGAACGCGACCTCAGGTTCCGCCTCCGGCGGAAACTGTTCAGGCCTCACTGCACTTATTATAAACCGTGCGGGCATCGAAGTGGCCGGTGGCCAGTGTCCCTTGGCCAGTCTAAAAACCCGGGTTCGCAAACGGCCCGGTTTTCACGGGCCACTCGCCACCGGCCACTGGCCACTAGTGGGTGATCTTGTCTTCTCGCGACCGCTCCACAATCTCCTGGGCGGTCAGCAGTCCGGTGATCGGCGCGGTTTCGATCTCGCGCTCGAGCGCCAGCTTCAGCACCTCATCCATCGACATGACGAAGTGGAGTTTCATATCCTTGCGGATGTTCTCGGGGATGTCCGGCAGATCCTTTTCGTTGTCGGCCGGCAGCACCACCTGGCGGATGCCGTGGCGATGCGCCGCCAACAGTTTTTCCTTCAGGCCGCCGATGGGCAGCACTCTTCCGCGCACCGTAATCTCGCCGGTCATGGCCAGATCAGCGCGCACCGGGATGCTGGTCAGCGCGCTGGTGATGCTGGTGGCGATGGTGATTCCGGCCGAGGGGCCGTCCTTGGGGATCGCGCCCTCCGGCACGTGCAGGTGGATGTCCAGGTGGCGGTAGAAATCGCGCGGCAGACCCAGGTGGTGCGCGCGGGTCCGGATATAGCTCATGGCGGCCTGCGCGGATTCCTGCATCACGTCGCCCAGTTTGCCGGTGGCCGTCAGCTTGCCGCGGCCTTCCATGATGGTGGCTTCGGTGGTCAGAATTGATCCGCCCACTTCGGTCCAGGCCAAGCCCACGGTGGCGCCGATCTCGTTCTTCTTCTCGGCGGCCTGCTCGCGGAACTTCTGCGGACCCAGCAGCTCATTCACCTTCTCCGCCGTCACCACCGTCTTGGGCAGCTCTTTCTTTATGGATTTCGCGTTGACCACGCCACGCGCCACCTTGCGGCACACGTTGCCGATCTCGCGTTCCAGGTTACGGACGCCGGCTTCGCGCGTGTAGTGCTGGGTCAGCTCCTGCAAGCCTTCGTCGGTGAACTGAATGTTGTCGCCCGTAAGTCCCGTGCCTTTTTCCTGCTTGGGAGCCAGGAACCGCTTGGCGATTTCCATCTTTTCAAGTTCCGTGTAGCCGGAAAGCCGAATCACTTCCATGCGGTCCTGCAACGCCGGCGGGATGGTGTGCAGCACGTTCGCCGTGGCGATGAAGAACACCTGGCTCAGGTCGTATTCCACGTCCAGGTAGTGATCCATGAACATGTAGTTCTGCTCAGGGTCGAGCACTTCGAGCAAGGCCGCCGACGGATCGCCGCGGAAATCGGTCGACATCTTGTCGATCTCGTCCAGCATGAAGACCGGGTTGCGAACGCCCGCCTTCTTCATCATCTGGAGCACCTGACCGGGGAGCGCGCCGATGTAGGTGCGGCGATGGCCGCGCACTTCGGCTTCATCGCGGACGCCGCCCAGCGACAGGCGCACGAACTTGCGCCCGGTGGCCTTGGCGATGGACATGCCGAGCGAGGTCTTGCCCACGCCCGGAGGTCCCACGAAGCACAGGATCGAACCCTTGGGATCCTTCACCAAGCGCCGCACGGCCAGGAATTCGAGGATGCGTTCCTTGATTTTTTCCAAGCCGTAGTGGTCGCCCTCTAAAACCTTCTGGGCGAAAACCAGGTCGCGGATCTCCTTGGACTTTTTCTTCCATGGCACCGCGAGCAGCCAATCCAGGTAATTGCGCGAAACCGTGGACTCGGCCGACATCGGCGGCATCTGCTCCAGGCGCTTTAACTCGGCCATGGCCTTGTCCTGCGCGTCCTTGGTCATGCCGGCGGTTTCGATCTTCTTCTTCAGTTCGTCGAATTCGCTCTTTTCGCCGCGGCCCAACTCCTTCTGGATGGCCTTGATCTTCTCGTTGAGGTAGTACTCTTTTTGTGCCTTCTCCATCTGGCGCTTCACGCGGCCCTGGATGGTGCGGTCGACGTTGAGCTTCTCGATCTCGATGTCGAGCATCTCGGCGACGCGCGTCAGGCGGTCGACGGGATCGAAGATTTCGAGCAGCTCCTGGCGCTCCTCGATCGAGAGCTGGAGGTTGGCGCCGACGGTGTCGGCCAGTTTGCCCGGATCGTCGCCGCGCACCGCCGCCACCATTGAGTCGTAGTTGACGTTCTGGCTGAGCTTGACGTACTGCTCGAACAGGCCGGTGACGCGTGAAATCAGCGCGTCCAACTGCGGCCCGGTCTCCACGCGATAGCTGAAGGTGCGGACGGTGGCGCGGAAATAGCCTTCCTCTTCGCTCACCGAAATAATCTTGCCGCGCTCGACGCCTTCCACCAGTACCTTGATGTTGCCGTCGGACTGGCGCAGGCTCTGCACGATATTGGCTACGGTGCCGACCGAGAAAATTTCGTCCGGACGGGGTTCGTCGACGCTGGCGTCATGCTGCGTGGCGAGGAAAATCTTGCGGTCCGCGGCCAGCGCCTCTTCGAGCGCCCGCACGCTGGACTCGCGGCCCACCACGAACGGCGTCATCATGTGCGGGAAGATAACGACATCCCGGATGGGCATCATCGGCAGACGCCGCGTGTCCGACTTTTCTTTTGAGCTGATCATTCCCTAACGTTCTTTCCCTACGTGCGGCCTGGCAGCCGCCGGTTTTCGCGGCTGGCGGCGTTCCCGCCGCCCCGCGCAACGTCTCCGCTTGTGCCGGCAGGCTATCCGGCCTTCTCCAGCACCGCCATGTTGATCTTCTGCGTCATGACCATTTCCTTGGTCACCAGGAACTCGCGGACCTTCTTGTACGAGGGCAGGTAGTACATGAGGTCAAGCATCATCTCTTCTAATATCATGCGCAGGCCACGCGCGCCCACTTTGCGCTCCATGGCCAGTTGCGCGATGGCTTCCAGCGCCTCGTCGCTGAACTTCAGCCGCACGTTCTCATACTCGAACAGGCGCTGATACTGGCGGGCGATGGCGTTCTTCGGCTTGGTGAGAATCTGCACCAGGGCGTCCTTGCTCAGGTCCTCCAGCACGGCCACTACCGGCAGCCGGCCGATGAACTCGGGGATAAATCCGCTCTTGATGAGATCGAGAGGTTGGACCTGTTCCAACATGCTGATGTCGCGGCGGCCGGAACTGCCCGCGCGCCGGGCGTCTTTCGATTCGTCGGCGCCGAAACCGATGGTACGGGTCCCGATGCGCCGGGAGATGGTCTTCTCCAGGCCGATGAAGGCTCCGCCGCAGATGAACAGGATGTTGGAGGTGTCCACCGGCGTGAACTCCTGGTGCGGGTGCTTGCGGCCGCCCTGCGGGGGCACGTTGGCGATGGTCCCTTCCAGGATCTTCAACAGCGCCTGCTGCACGCCCTCGCCCGAGACGTCGCGGGTGATGGACGGGTTTTCGTCCTTGCGCCCGATCTTGTCGATTTCGTCGATGTAGATGATGCCCTGCTGGCAGCGCTGGACGTCCCAATCGGCGTTCTGGAGCAGCCGCAGGATGATATTCTCGACATCTTCGCCCACGTAGCCGGCCTCGGTCAGCGTGGTGGCGTCGACGATGGCAAACGGCACGTCCAGGATGCGGGCCAGCGTCTGGGCCAGCAGCGTCTTGCCGGTGCCCGTGGGGCCGATCAGCAGGATGTTGGACTTTGAAAGCTCCACCTCCCCGGACCGCTGCTTGTTCATCTGGATGCGCTTGTAGTGGTTGTAGACGGCCACGGCCAGCTTCTTTTTGGTGCCGTCCTGGCCGATCACGTACTGATCCAGGTATTCCTTTAATTCCAGGGGCTTGGGCAGCTTATGCGGCGCGCCGTAGTGCTGCTCCTGGCGGTCGTCTTCAAGGATGGAGTTGCAGACGGCAATACACTCGTCGCAAATGTAGGCGCGAGGGTAATCCGAGGGGGAGGAAATCAGTTTACCGACGACATCTTGACTCTTATGGCAAAACGAACAACGCAGGGAATCATCGGAGCCGGCACGTTTCACGGGGTCTCCTCACCAGGAATAGAAAGTCTGAACCTCGAACTCCTCCAGTATAACTGAGTTCGTCCGGGGAACGGCTCAAAGAACCTTGGGGACCGCACCAGCCCCGAATCGCCCCCCCACCCAGGACTCTGCCATCGGACTCCCTCATTCCACCGGCTTCGAGAGTTTCTGAGGAAAACCGAAATGCTGTTCGCGGCCGTCATCCTCCAGAATCGAGTGGCACACCGCAACGCATTCGTTGCAAATGTAGGCGCGGGGGTATTCCGAGGGGGAGGAAATCAGCTTACCGACGGCATCTTCACTCTTGTGGCAAAACGAACAACGCAGAGAGTCATCGGAGCCCGAACGTTTCACGGGGGGCCTCCTCAGGATAGGGATAGAAGGTCTGAACTTTGAGCACCACCAGGATAACTGAGTTGGCTTCGGGACCGGGCGCGGGGGGGGGCAGGGAGCGACAGGTGAGGGACGGAAACCGGAACGGGGACCAGTGAGGGGCCGGGCGGGAGGCTCGGGCAGCGCCGCTCCTCCCGCACCGGTTGCTGCTACGCGCGCTTCCAGCGCCGCAGCGAACCGAGTAGCACGCCGGCCAGGCCCAGCAGCGCCATGCCGGCCGACGACGGTTCCGGAACGTCCATGGACACCGGCGGGACGTTCACATAGGCCACGTCATCGATGCCGATCGAGTCGGTGATCCCCGATCCGCCGTTGCGGGTCCAGACCGATACCGAGGAGATCAGGTTCGTGTCATCGATGAAGCCGAAAAACTGGACTCCACCTCCGGGATCGCCCATGAGCAGATAGCTCTGCGCGGTTCCGTTGCTGAATTCCAGCGTGATCAGCCCGGGGTCCGTTCCGACGCCGACGAACTTGGCGCCGAAGCCGGAAACCGGGGTTATGAAGTTGAACGCCACGCCTAAATCCGCGTTCCCGCTGTTCACCGCGGGCAGGAACAGGAAGTTGGACCCGCCTGAAGTGGTGTTGAATCCGCAGCAGTTGGTCAGGTCACTGGCGTTGATTTCGGTGTCGTCGCCGTTGTTGGCGCCCAGCGGGCTGAGGGACACGCCGGGCACGCCCAGTTGGACGTCGGTGAGGCTCGAAAACGCGCCGACGGGGGCCGCTTCGAAGTCAATGGTGCCGACGGTTCCGAACCCGCTCGCGAGTACGGACCACAGCGAGAGCGCGCTATTGGTGTTGGTGAAAGGGCCAGCCGAGGTCGCGCCCACGTCCTCGTTCTGGAATGTGATTACGGTCGCCTGCGCGCTGATGGCGCAGGCGATGAACAGACAGACAATCCATCTCATTCACTACCTCCTTGTTTGGGGTGGTACCTAAAGAGTCTTGGTACTAGTGAATGTGAGATATAGAACTACTAGTACCTGTTTCACTGCTGGGCTACTTTTTTTAACAAAAAGCAAAGGGCCCGGATCTCCGCCTAGGAGCCAGACCAGCACGTCATTATGAATCAGTGGTTTACGAGCGTCTCCACCGCACCCGGAGCGAGCCGAGCCCCTTGCCGGTCAAGCCGAGCAGCATCAACAGAGCCGGCGACCCGGCATGGACTCCTCCGTCTGATGTCCACACCGGGATTCCACGGCGGATTCCGGACCACCGGCCCTTCATGGACGAAGCTTTACGTCTTAGGCTAGGGAGCCTGCCCGGATTTCTCACAAGCCCTCAGCACGTCGGCGCGAAGCGTAAGACGGAAATCGCAATCGGCAATTTCGCCGCCGCTCCCGGCAGGACACTGTAACGGTCGACAAGCGCCGGGACGAGTCCCGGCGCGGCAAGCCACGGGCTTGCGCCCATCCTGCGCCCGAAACCCAGTGAGAAATGCGAGCTAGGTCAGAGCTAGGTCATGAGCATTACTGCCGAAGATCAAGCCGGAGAGCGGACTTCATCATGATTCGATGGAGTGTGGGGCACCCGCGGGCGTACAATCGTTCCATGGCCCTCTTGCGCCGCCGTAAGTTTTTGCTGCTGGCCGCGCTGTTCGTTGCGGGATCCTTGACGGCGCAAGGTCTGCTGCCGGTCACCACGCCCAAGCAGGCTCTGGGATTCAGCATCGGCGACGACTACATGGTCGCCACCTACACGCAGCTGGAAACCTACTGGAAACAATTGGATAGTGAGTCCGACCGGATGCGGTTGGTGGACCTCGGCCCCACCGCCGAGGGCCGCCGGCAGTGGATGGCCGTGGTCAGCTCTCCGGCCAACCTGGAACGGCTGGACTATTACAAGGACGTCGCCCGGCGTCTGGCGCAGGGCGAGAATCTGAAGGAAGAAGACGCGCGGGCGCTGGCTCGGGCGGGGAAGGCAATCGTCTGGATCGACGGCGGCCTGCATTCGAACGAAACCGTCGGGTCGCAGCAGTTGATCGAGCAGGTCTACCAGATGGTGAGCCGGACCGATCCGGAAACCCTGCGCCTGCTGGACGACGTGATCCAGCTCTACGTCATCGCCAACCCGGACGGCATGGAGCTGGTCTCGAACTGGTATATGCGAGATCCGGATCCGCTCAAGCGCAGCCTCAACGGGCTGCCGCGGCTGTACCAGAAATACGTCGGCCACGACGACAACCGCGATTTCTACCTCTCCAGCCAGCCGGAAACCACCAACATGAACCACGCCATGTTCCTGGAGTGGTTCCCGCAGATCGTCTACGACCATCACCAGACCGGCCCGACCGGCGCGGTGGTCTTCGTGCCGCCGTTCCGCGACCCCTTCAACTACAACCTGGACTCGCTGATTCCGCTGGGGATCGAGGCGGTGGGTACGGCGATCCACACGCGTCTGGTTGCGGAGGGCAAGGGCGGGTCAGCCATGCGCAGCGGGGCGAGCTACTCCACCTGGTGGAACGGCGGCCTGCGGACGATCTCGTACTTCCACAACGTGATCGGGATCCTGACGGAGATTATCGGCAGCCCCACGCCCATGGACATCCCGCTGGTGGCCGACAAGCAGTTGCCGCAAAGCGATTGGCCGCTGCCGATTCCGCCCGGCAAGTGGCATTTCCGGCAGTCGATTGAGTACGAGATCACCGAGAACCGCGCGGTGCTCGATTATGCTTCGCGCTATCGCGAGACGCTGCTGTTCAACACCTATCACATGGCCGCCAACTCCATCGACAAGGGTAGCCACGACAACTGGACCGTCACCCCCAAGCGGATCGCCGCGCTGAAGGCAGCCGCCACCAAACCTGAGCGCGGGCGCATTCCCCAGGAGCTCTATGACACGATGCTGCACGACCCCAAGTATCGCGACGCGCGTGGCTACGTGATTCCGTCCGACCAGCCCGACTTCCTGACGGCGGTCAAGTTCGTCAACGCGCTGATGAAGACCGGGGTCACGGTGCTGCGCGCCACCGAGCCGTTTCAGGCCGGCGGCAAGACCTACCCGTCGGGATCATTTGTGGTGAAGACGGCGCAGGCCTTCCGTCCGCACGTGCTGGACATGTTCGAGCCGCAAGACCATCCCAACGACTTTCAGTATCCCGGCGGCCCCCCCGTGGCGCCTTACGATATCGCCGGCTGGACGCTGGGAATGCAGATGGGGGTCAAATATGACCGGATTCTGGACGCCTTCGACGGCGCCTTCAGTAAGGTCACGCGGCAACTGGCTCCGCCCGCCGGAGAGGTGTCCGGACCGGAGCATCCCGCGGGCTTTCTCATCAGCCATCGCACCAATGACGCGTTCGTCATGGTGAACCGGCTGCTTAAGGCCGGCAGCGAAGTCTACTGGATGAAAGCCGGCGGGTCATTCTGGGTGCCCGCGACGCCGAACTCGCGCGAGGTGGTGGTGAGCGCCGCCGCGGATCTGGGGGTCTCGGCGATCGGCATTCCCACCGCGCCCACGGGCGAAGCCTTCCGCTTGCGGCCGCAGCGCATCGGGCTCTTCGATCAGTACGGGGGGCTGGCCTCTTCGGGCTGGACGCGCTGGCTGCTGGAGCAGTACGAGTTCCCGTTCGAAGTGGTCTACCCGCAGACGCTGGACGCGGGCAATCTGAACCGCAAGTTCGACGTGCTGTTGTTCACCGACGGCGCGTTCCGCTCGGGCGGCCAGAACGGCCGGCAGCCGGCGGCGGAGACGATCCCGGCCGAGTATCGCGCGCAGCTCGGACGCATCACGCAGGAGAATACCCTGCCGCAACTGCGGCGGTTCGTGGAATCCGGCGGAGAGCTGATGGCGATCGGCGGCTCCACGGCTCTGGGCGCCTTGTTAGGCGCGCCCGTTTCCAATTACCTGGTGGAGGACGCGCCGGACGGCACCACGCGTCCGCTGCCGCGCGACAAGTTTTACGTGCCCGGGTCGTTGATGCGCGTGAAGGTGGATACGTCCAATCCTTTGGCCCACGGCATGCCGGAGGACGCCCTGGTGTTTTTCGATAACAGCCCGGCGTTCCGGCTGAACCCCGGCGCGGAGCGCATTGCGGGCTTTGCCAGCGCGGATACGCTGGCCAGCGGCTGGGCCTGGGGCCAGCAGTACCTGAACGGCGGCGCCGCAGTGGCGGAAGCTCCGGAGGGCGAAGGCCGCGTGATCCTCTACGGACCGGAAGTGGCGTTCCGGGCGCAGTCGCACGGCACCTTCAAGCTGCTGTTCAACGGTCTCTACTACGGTTCGGTGGAAAACGTGACGCTGCCGGTGTTGACGGATCCATGAGCCAAGCCTCCACCCGGCTGGTTCAGATCCTGCACGAAGATTACGGACGCCGCGTAGCGCTGGTGGACGGCGATGCGCTGCAACTGCTCTCGACCTTCCGCACCACCTATGCTTTCGCCATGGCGGCGATTGAGACGGGCACGCCTCTGCGCGACCTGATCAGCTCGGATCTGGCCGGCATCGCACTGGACTATAACGACGTGCACGCGCTCGGCAGCGGCTGGCGCTTCCTGCCCAGCTTCGACCATCCCCAGGACCTGGCGCGCTGCCTGGTCTCCGGCTGCGCCAATCCGCACGGCGAAGCCGACGGGCCGGATTCGCCGCCGTGGTTCTACAAGGGCAACGGCATGCATTTGCGGGCGCATGGCGAAACGCTGCCGGTCCCCGAGTGGGCCGCCAGTGGAGCCGAGGAAGCCGAACTGGCCGCGGTCTACTTGATCGATCCGGAAGGCATCCCCCGCCGCATCGGCCTCACGCCGGGCAACGAATTCGCCGATCCGGCGCTGGCCGCTGCCGACCCTCGTCTGTTGGCGCACTCGAAGCTGCGCGCCTGCGCGGTTGGACCGGAACTGGTGCTGGACGCGGTGTTCGACGACGTCCGGGGGCGCGTGGCGGTGGCCCGCGACGGCGAAGCGATCTGGCGGCGCGACATTCGCACCGGCGCCGCGAATGCGCGCTTTCCCCTGGCCGAGATTGAACGGCATCTGTTCCGCTACGAGGCGCACCGCATCCCGGGCGATTGTCACGTGCACTTCCTGGGCGGCAGCGTCTCGAGCTACAGCGGCGGGGTGCGCCTTGCAGACAACGACGAGGTGCTGATCGAGTTTCAGGGCTTCGGCCGGGCCCTGCGCAATCGCATCGAGAGGACCACCGCGTTGGAGCCGGAAACCGCGCAGCCGCTGTAGGGGGACGTGTCGGCGGGCGATTTCGCCGCCGCAGCCGGCATGACAGGTTGACTGGGGACAAGCGCCGGGATGAGTCCCGGCGCGGCAAGCCACGGGCTTGCGCCACGTCCTGCGCCACGTCCTGCGCGACACGGCGCCTCAAGCAGCCCTGCCGGCCGTCGATATGTTGCCCAGGTGACCTACGCTCTACGAGTCCGTCTCTGGGCACTGGCGCTAGCCCTGGTAGCGCTGCGCCTGCCCCTTCCGGCAGCCGATTCGATCCCTGCGCGCGATGCGTTTGTACGTGCCCGGCAGATGGCGCCGGGAGCGCCGCCACAGGGACCGGTCACCATCGTGGGGGTGCTGACCACGTCCTTCAACCCGTTCGGGACCGATCCGCAGGGCCGGCCTACCGCGGTGTCCGCGATCCAGGACGCCACCGGCGCAATGTTGGCGACCGCGCCCATGGAACTGCTTGCGGGCGAGTCACACCAGGGCGACATGGTGGAAGCCACCGGGTCGCTGACCGCCTTTCCCGGCGGCGCCACGCTCGCGGTCAACGCGCTGCGGTTCCTGGGAGCCTCCGAGGTGCCTCCGCCGCACCCGGCCACAGTCGCCGAGGTCTGTGCCGGAACGTTCACCAACGAGCTGGTTCGCCTGAAGGGCGAGATGGAAGCTACGCTCAACCTGGCGGCCGCCACCTTTCACGACGCCAGCGGGGAGCTTCACCTTTTCATCCCGGTGAATCTGGACCAGGCATCCGAAGAACGCCTCTCCACCGGGGGGCGGGTCACGCTCACCGGCCTGGCGATTCCTGCTCCACCGAACTCGTCTCCCACGGTCTGCATGCTGGCGATCCAGGGCCTGTCCGATGTCGCCTTCGTCCCCACGCCGCCTTACGCGAAAATCGGCGCTGCCGCGGGGGGCTCGCTGGTGCTCGCCTTGCTGCTGTACCTCTGGATCCGGCGCCGGAGCGCCGAACGGCGGGCCGCCGATTTGGCGGTGCTCTCGGCGGAACTGGAGAAGGCCCGCGACGCCGCCATGCAGGCTTCCCGCGCCAAGTCGACCTTCCTGGCCAATATGAGTCACGAAATCCGTACGCCCATGAACGGCGTGATCGGCATGACCGGCCTGCTGCTCGATACGCCGCTCGACGCAGAACAGCGCGACTACGCCGAGACCATCCAGACCAGTGGGGAAGCCCTGATGGCGATCCTGAACGACATCCTCGACTTCTCCAAGATCGAAGCCGGCCAGTTGGTGTTCGAAGACCTGCGTCTGGACCCCGCCGAGGTGGTCAACGCCGCCCAGCGCATCCTCTCCGTCACGGCCTGCAAGAAGGGGCTTAGCCTGCGTACGCGCGTCAGCGGCCGCGTGCCCCACGATCTGCGGGGCGATCCCGGCCGGCTGCGCCAGGTGCTGCTCAACCTGCTGGGCAACGCCGTCAAGTTCTCCGAACAGGGCGAGATCAGTCTGGAGGTCAGCATCCGCCGCGAGGATCCGGCGTACGTCGAACTGGTCTTCGCCGTCAAGGACCAGGGCATCGGCATCACGCCCGCGGCCCAGGCGTCCTTGTTCGAACCCTTCACCCAGGCCGACGCCTCCATTACACGCAAACACGGAGGGACCGGATTGGGCCTGGCGATCTCCAAGCGCCTGGTGGACGCCATGGGCGGCCAGATCGGCGTGCACAGCGTTCCCGGCGAAGGCTCCGAGTTCTGGTTTACCGCCCGGTTCGCGCGCGGGCCCGCCCAACCGGCGAGTGCTCCGGCGGATGTGGTATCCATGTCCTCGTGAGTGTTCTTGCGGACCGGCACCCCCTCGTTTTTCTTCCTGGCTTGATGTGTGACCGCACGGTATGGGAGTTTCACATGGCGGCGCTGGCCGACGTGGCTGCCTGCACCTGCCAGGAGTGGAGTCCGGAGCATACCTCGCTGGTGGGGATGGCCGAGGCCACGCTGCGCGACGCGCCGGAGCGCTTCGCCCTGGCCGGACATTCGATGGGCGGGCGCGTGGCGTTCGAGGTGTATCGCGCCGCGCCGGAACGCGTGACGCACATCGCGGTGCTGAACACCGGTGTCGCGCCGCTGGCCCCGGGCGCGCCTGGTGAAGAGGAGGAACGCGGACGCCGCCGGCTGCTGGCCCTGGCCCGCGAGCAGGGCATCCGCGCGATGGCCGGCGAGTGGCTGAAGGGCATGATTCCGCCGCATCGCCAGGATGACCAGCGTCTGGTGGAGGAGATCATCCGCATGTTCGAGCGCAAGAACGCGGACATCTTCGAAACACAGATGCTCGCCCTGCTGGGCCGTCCCGACGCGCGTCCGGTGCTGCCCACCATCCACTGCCCGGCGCTGGTGCTCACCGGGCAGGACGACGTATGGAGCCCCCCCGCCGCGCATCAGGCCATGGTGGATGCGATCGGCCCGCAGGCGCAACTCGTGCTGGTTCCGCGCTCGGGCCACATGTCGACCATGGAGCAGCCGGAAGCGGTCGCCGCGGCGTTGGGGGTGTGGCTGGGGCGGTAATGTGGCGCAAGCCCGTGGCTTGCCGCGCCGGGACTCGTCCCGGTGCTTGTCGCCCGCAAATGTTGCTACGCCGGGAGCGGCGAACTTGCTCCCCGAGGCGCCCGGCTCAGGTTGCCCGCCGCCGGGTTGAGATCTCGCCAGGAATCCGGACTCCACCAGCGAAGCGATTGCGCCCTCGATACTCCGTGAGCCTCCATGAGGCGGGCTAGCCCGCATTTCTCACCAGGTTTCGGACGCAGGACGTGGCGCAAGCCCGTGGCTTGCCGCGCCGGGACTCGTCCCGGCGCTTGTGGCCGGTCACGCTGTCATGCCGGGAGCGGAGGCCAAATCGCCGATTGCGTATCCCTGCCTCACGTTTCGCGCCGACGCACTGTAGAGCTTGTGAGAAATCCAGGTTAAGCGCAGGTATCAACCCGGATTTCTCACGGGCTCGCAGAGCGTTTCGGGCAAAGCACAGGCAGGATGCCTCGGGGAGTGGTCGGGCCGGCACTCCGGGCACGACACTGTGATGGACGACAAGCGCCGGGACGAGTCCCGGCGCGGCAAGCCACGGGCTTGCGCCACGTCCTGCGCCCGAAACCTGGTGAGAAATGCGGGCTAGAGCGGGTTCTCGGTGAGTGTAGACCGCTCCCTGCGGTCGCGGCTCTGCTACTGGCGTTGCGCACTCAAGCCTTGACCCGGGCGGAGCGGCCTACGATAACGGTGAAAGCACTCTAAGGCTTAGGCCGCCTGCTCCGGGACCCGAAACCAATCGCAGCGCCGGGATGAGTTCCGGTGCGGCAGGCAGGAGTGCCCGCGCTACCACGTGCCCAGCAGCCGCCGGACCAGCACCAGTTCGCCCAGGTGATACGCGTTGTGGTCGGCGATCAGCAGCGCCTCGCGCAGGATCGTCTGCCCGTCGCCGTGCGGGATGCGGGCGAACAGGTCGGTGGAGGGGTCCGCCACCAGCGTGCACATCGCGGCCAGGCCGTTCCTGATCGCGCTGATTGTCTTGCTCCAGGCCGCCGTGCTGGACGGAGCCGGCTCGGATGGCCAGTAGCCCGCCGGCCAGTCCGGGGAGACGTGCTTCGCGTTGCGGCTGAACTCCAGAATGTCCCACTGCGCGATGCGGATATGTTCCAGGATCTCCCAGGGCGAGTGCTGCGCCCCGGCCGGGCGCTCGCCGCGAAACTTCGGTGCGAGATCTTTGATGGCCGCTTCCAGGCCGATGTGTGCTCCGCCCCCGTTCAGCAGGTAGAGCACGTGTTCACGAAGCGCGGCGTCTGTGGATGCCATGGCCGCAGGTTAGCACCGGCGCGCCGGCTTCGCCACCGAAAAATGCATGCAAAACGCGGTGGGTCATAGGTTTGACAATCCACCCTGGACGGAGTAGCATCAAGCGAATACTTGTACGCAAGGCGCTCAACCTCGTACCTATGTCTCAGGAGAAGTCCGCTATGAGCCTCAAAGCTACCGGTCTATTGCTGGCCGGACTGGCGCTAGCCCTCCCCGGCCTGGCGCATCACTCCTTCGTCATGTTTGACACGGCGAAGCGGGTCACGCTGACGGGAACGGTCACGTCGTTCGAGTGGACCAATCCGCATGCCTACATCGAACTGGACGTCGCCGATCCGGACGCTTCGGTCAAGCACTGGTCGGTCGAACTCGGCAGCCCCAGCATCCTGATGCAGGGCGGCTGGAAGTTCAGCACGCTCAAGCATGGGGACCAGGTCACGGTTATCCTCAATCCGCTCAAGAACGGCGATCCCGGCGGCTTACTGGTCCAGGCGAAACTCGCCGACGGCCGGGAGCTCGGCAACGGACCGGGCCGCGGTCCTGGCGCTGGCAAGGGCAAGGGCAAGGGCAAGGCAAAATGACCGTCCGGTCCGCAGTTGTGCTCGCGATGCTGGCCGCGATGACCGCTGCGGCGCAGTCCACCGCCGCGCAGTCCACCGCCGCACAGTCAAAAGGTTCGCCGCCCGATATCTCCGGGATCTGGAGCCCGGCGCGCGCAGCCGGTCCGGACGCGCCGCCCCCGCCGACGCCCCTGATGCTGAAGCCCGCGTACAAGGGTCCTTATGACGAGCGCCGCGCCGCCGAACGCGCCGCCAGCGCGCGCGGCGAGCAACTCGCCAGCAAAGGCCTGTGCGAGCCCTACGGCATGCCCACCATGATGCAGGTGGCTGTCTACCCCACCGAGATCATCCAGACGCCCAGCCAGATCACCATCATCGGCGAGGCCTTCAGCGAAGTCCGCCGCATCTACATGGACAAGGAACAGCTCCCCATCGACGACGTGCCGCCCGGCTACTACGGCCGCTCGGTCGGCAAGTGGGAAGGCGACACGCTGGTGGTGGACACCGTGGGTATCAAGGAAGACGTGAACGGCTACCAGGGCATGCCGCACAGCGCCCAGATGCATATCACCGAGCGCATCCGGCGCGTATCGCCCACCGCGCTCCATGACCAGATCACCATCGAGGATCCGGTGGTGCTCGAAAAGCCCGAGGTCTACACGCTGACCTACCGGCTGATGCCGGACTACGAAATGGTGGAGTTCGTCTGCGAAAACAACCGCGAGTATGTCGACGAAAAAGGCATCGTCCACATGCGCCTCAAGAAAAATTAAGAAGGAACGACAGTATGCGGAACCGAATCATTCTGACGCTGGTAGCAGTTTCGGCGGCGACGCTGGCGGCCCAGTCGCTCGCGCCCCTGAACGATGAAGGAGAGCCCGAAGGAGCCCTGTCGCTGGCGGCGCTGGCCAAACCGCATCCCAAGGCGCCCTTCGACCTCACGGGTACCTGGCTGCACGGCGGCGGCCAGAACAACCCCTGGCAATTCGCGCCACCTCCGGGCTTCAAGCTGACGCCCGCGGCGCAGAAAGAATACGACGCCTCGGAGGCGGCCCGCAAGGAAGGCAAAGTCTACAAAGACGATATCGGCCAGTGCTGGCCCGCCGGCATGCCCATCATCATGACCCGCGTGTGGCCCATCGCCATGGTGCAGAAGCCGACCGTGATTTTCATGATCAGCGGCTTCATGAACAGCGTCCGCATCATCTACACGGACGGCCGCCAGCACACCGACCCGGACATCATCATCCCCAGTTTCAACGGCGAATCCGTCGGCCACTGGGAGGGCGACACGCTGGTGGTGGATACGGTCGGCTTCGTGAACGAGCATCATTGGTTGGACGGGGGCGTCCCGGCCAGCGACGCGCTGCACCTGGTGGAACGCATCACCATGCCGAGCCCGCAGACGCTGCAGATCCAGACCACGGCCACCGACCCCAAGATGTGGGAAGGCTCCTGGAGCTGGACCAAGCGCTGGCGCCGCGTCGACGACCAGGAGATTACCGAGGCGTCCTGCCTGCCGGATTTGAATGATCACCTGCCGAGCACAGGGCCGGCAGTAGTGGTCCGCTGAGGAAAGGGGAATTTCGATGAAGACAGTTTTGATTGCCAGCGCGTGCGCCGCCTTGTTGGGCGTCGCGATCCCGGCCGCCGCGCACCATTCCATGGCCGGTTTTGACCGCACCAAGACCACCACGGTCACCGGGACCGTGGTCCAGTTCAAGTGGGCGAATCCGCATTCCTGGATCGAAGTCGCCGTAACGGGCGACGACGGGAAAACCGTGAACTGGAACTTTGAAATGACCGCACCGGCCTACCTGGTCCGCGCCGGCTGGAAATCGACCAGCGTCAAGGCGGGCGAGAAGGTCACCATCACCGGCAACCCGATGGTGAACGGCGACCCCGGCGCTCTATTCGTCTCAGTAACGCTGGAAGACGGCACCACGCTGTCCCAACGCGCCGGAGGCCCGCCCAAGGGGAAGGGCAAGGGCAAGGCGAAATAGCCAGCGGCGCGATCACACCGCAATGGGCGACAAGCGCCGGGAGGAGTCCCGGCGCGGCAAGCCACGGGCTTGCACGACGTTGCCTACGCCCGCGTCCCCACCTGCCGCGCCAGAGCCTCGATCTCGCGCGTGGTGATCACGCGGTAGTCCCGCGTGTAGATCTCGTGGTTTCCTTCCACCTCGTTCAGCCGGTACACGTAATTCGCCATGACCCCGGCCGACCGCTCAATCCCCGTAGCCGACGCGTTCCCCAGCCAATTAATCTGCGCCAGCCGAGCCCCATTGCGCAGGTGGAAGCGCGCCACCGGATCGGCCGGCTGCTCGCCGTCCTTGGCGTTCACCAGGTAGTAAGCGCACAGCGCCGTCAGATCGGCCCGCAGCTTGGCGGATTCCGTGGGCTTGGTGAACCAGCGCGGATCGTCCAGTCCGGCGATGGCGTCGAAGAACGAGGCGTGGTCGCGCACGCGCTCCAGCCGCTCGATGTTCGCCGTGAGCCAGCGGCGGAAGCCCGGCACGGGCGAAAGCGTGGCGAAGCGCCGCAGCCGCGGGAATTCGCGCCCCAGGTCCTCGGCCACCTGCTTGATCAGGAAACTGCCGAAGGGAATGCCGCGCAGCCCGCTCTGGCAGTTGGTGATCGAGTAGAACATGGCGCTGTCGGCTTCGCTGGCGTCGAGCACCGGCGAATCCGGTTCGATCAGCGGCTGAATGGCCGTCGCCATGCCCTTCGTGAGTGCGACCTCGATAAAGATGACCGGTTCGTCGGGCAGAGCCGGGTGGAAGTAGCCGTAGCAGCGCCGGTCGCGTTCCAGGCGCCGCCGCAGGTCGTGCCAGCCGACAATCTCGTGCACCGCTTCGTAGGCGATCAGCTTCTCCAGTACCGTGGCCGACGTGCGCCAGTCAATCCGGCGCAGCACCAGGAACCCACGGTTAAACCAGTTGGTGAGCAGGTAGGCCAGGTCATTGGCCACCGGCGTCCAGGAGGGCTGGGCGTTCTTAAGCAGTTCGGCGCGCATCTCCACCAGCCCGTGCAGGCCGCCCGGAGCCAGGATGATGCGCCGGAACAGCTCGCGCCGCGGCGCTTCCACGGCCTCTTGCAGCCGCATCAGATTCTTGGGGGAAGGATCGCGGCGGTAGGCGTCGCCGGCCGCGCCCACGCTATCCGGATCCGGGGAAAACTCCTGCGCCAGGCGGTCGAAAAATCCCGGCCGGCTCTCTTCGTCCAGGTCCTGATACGCGGCGATCGTCTCCGAAGCCAGACGTCCGCCGATCACCTCTCCGCGCGTCGACAGCAGCTCATGGCACAACTCCACGGCCGCCTTCGCTGCAAGCGTTGCCTGATGCTCAGGCTGCTGGTTTCGCCGGGCCCACCGGCCGATCAACTGTGCCAGTTTCAAGAGACGCCTCTACGTCCATGATATCGGTACTAAGGACCGGGCGCTGCAGAGGTCCATGAAAATCCCGTTACGGACCCGTTTTACTGGCAACGGGATACGGTTTGCTGCCCGGCGCCCCCGATCGTGTTATAGATGTTCGCCATGACGTCGCCCATGGGCGCGTCCGGAGCCAGATCCACCGTCACCGGAACGGTCAGCGTGAACGCGCCGCCGCTGTTGACGAAGTACGCCGACCCGAAGTATTCGGTGGAAATCGCCGACAGATCCACGGTCAGCTCTCCCTGCCGCGCGCCAATAATAAACTCCGGCGGAATCGGCGGCAGATCCGCCCCCGCGGTCGGATTCGGCAGCCCGGGAATGTTCAGAACCGCGCGCGTCAGTTCGCGCGTGGTGGTGATGCCGGTGATCTTGAAGTCGAGGCCCGTATCGGTCCGGCTGTAGCACGCCGAAGTGACTGTCGGCGCCGCTGCGGGAATAAGGAACGTCTTCGACACGGGATTCTGCACGATGGGCGCGCCGGAAGCCCGCAGATCCGTGAGCGAGAGCACCACTGTGCTCGCCACCGTACCGGTCGAAGGAATGGTGATCTCCGCGCTGGTCGCCCCCGCGGGAATCGTGAACGCGATTGTCCGCTGGCCGTTGCTGAACGCCAGATGCGGATCGGGCGTGTTGGCCACCGCATTCGAGCTGCGCGCGTCGCTGGTGACACTCATCACCACCTTGCCCTCCACCGCCACGTTGGACGCCGCGGCCAGCTTCACTTGCAGCTTCAGGTTGGCCGTCGCCGGAGCCACCGTCGCAGGCGGATCGGCCAGCGTGATCTCGGGAACCTGCGGAGACGTCACCGCGATCGAACAGGTCTCGGGCGCCGTGTTGCCCAGCGAATCGAATGTGTAGATGCTGAACGCGCGCCCGCCCACGCGAGCCGGCGTGCCTGTGATGCTGCCTGCCGTGTCCGCCACCAGCCCGTCCGGCAGGTAGCCGTCGATGAAGAACGAATACGGCGGCACGCCGCCGCTGGCCATCAGGTGCACGTTATACGCCTGGCCCACCTGCGCGTCCGCCAGAGGACACGCGGTCGTCAGCCGCAGCGCGGAAGGAGCCACCGTCAGGCTGCACGCTTGTACCGTGGACGCCAACGCGCGGTCCCGCATCAGGACCGTGAACGGGAAGACCCCCGCCTGCGCCGGTGTGCCCGAAACCTGGCCGCCCGTGCCGAGCGAGATCCCCGGAGGCAGCGTCCCCATCGCCGAAAACGTGTAAGGACCGGTCCCACCCACGCCCTGGAGCGAGCCGCTGTAGCTGTCGCCGCGGCGCGCAGCGGGCAGCGGGCAGCCGGTCACCGCCAGAGGACCGCGCTCTACCAGCAGACTGCACGCCTCACCGGCTTGCTGTCCGTCGCCATTCGAAGCGATCAAGCGGAACTGGCTGGGACCCGCCACCATCGGCGTTCCCGAAACGTTACCGTCCGGGCTGAGCGTCAAGCCCGCCGGCAGCGATCCCACCAGGGACCACGTGTAGCCACCCGCCAGCCTCGCGTCATAAGGCACGCCCGTGGTGCCCGCAGGCAGCGGGCAGGAATTCGCGACGCTGAACTGCGCCGGATCGACGATGAGGGAGCAGTCCTGCTCCGTCCGCGACCCCTGCGCATCGGTGGTGGCGATCTTGAACGGCCACACGCCCCAGAACCCGGGTGTGCCCGCCACTTCGCCGCCGGGCGTCAGGGCCAGGCCCTTCGGAAGCTGCCCGATCAACTGGAACTGATACGGGGCAACGCCACCTGTGGGATCGAGATACTGCGCATACGGCACCCCAACCGTTCCATGCGGCATGGAACAGCCCGAGGACAGCCGCACCGACGACGGATTCACGTTCAGGCGGCATAGCTTGGTGGCCGGCGCGGCGTCCGAAGCGCCGTCCGCGGCCACCCGCAGGCTCATCTGGTAGGTTCCCGGAACCAGCGGCGTCCCGGCCAGCAGGCCGCTCGCGCTCAGCGCCATGCCCGGCGGAATCGAGTACGGATCGTCCACGCTCCACACGTAGCCGGTGGTGCTTCCCGATGCCGCCAGGTGGAGCGAATACGGCGTGCCGGCATAGCCGTCATCCACCGGACAATAAGTGGTGATGCGCAGCACCGGAGGCCGCACCGTCAAGCTGCCGCGTTCGTAGACCGTGACCTCGCCGTCTTCGGTGGTGGCCGTCACACTCACCGTGAAGCTGTAGGTGCCCACCGTGGTGGGCGTACCCGCAAGCACGCCATCATTGCTGAGCGTCAATCCAGGAGGCGCCACCAGGTCAGGCTGAAGGGCCCACGTGTAGGGAGGATCGGCGCCCGCCACGGTGAACTGCGCCGAATACGGCACGCCCACCGTCGCATCGGTGAGCTGTCCTCCCGAAATCACGATGCCCGGACTGATCACGCCGTCGCGGGCGCGATAGATCAGCCGGCCCTTGGTGCCCGGAGGCGCGCCCGGAATGTTGACCACGCGTCCCGTGCTGGTCTGGTTCACCAGCGCGTACGGACCGCCGTCGAGGAATGAACCGGGAACCAGCGACCCCGGATACTCGAACGCCGTGTCCGTCCCGTTGGACCAGCCCACGGAGGCTGGAGTTCCGCCAAAGCCGTTCACGCCATTGCTGGCGTCGCCGGTCTCCCATTGGATCTTTTCGTAGTTAAACTCGATGTCGAAATCGCCCGGGCCAATGTCGTCGCGCGAAATCAGCACCACCTGGAAGCTGTTCAGCTTGTCGACGTGGTTGGCGTAATAGCCCACGTTCACATAGTTGGCCGCGAACGCCGGGTGTCCGTTCACCGTGTCCGGACCGTAGGTCACCACCATAGACCCGTCCGGACGCGTGTCCACGTCGGCGAAAAACGGAGCGATGATCTCGCGCTGCGTGCTGAGCAGGCCAAACGGCGTGTAGGTGGCCAAGGCGCTATCAAACGTCAGGTTGCCGTTGTTGTTGACATAGGCAGCCGTGCGGATCTTGCCGAAGAAGTTGATGGTGAAGCCCAGCGGCTCCAGGTCGCTCGATTCGTCGTCGTTGCGCGGCACAAAGCGCGTGTAGAACCCCGGATTCGTGCGGATGGTTTGTGCTTCCACCACCATGCTTCCGGCCATGGCCGCCAGCACAATCAGACCTGTCCACGAACGTTTCATTGCGCCACTCCCCCGCCGGTGGTCGTTCCGGGATTCGTTCCGAGGCTGGTCCCGAGCGTCAGCACACGCGGCGCTGCGTGATCGGCATCCAGCAGTTGCGGTTCGCCCGCGGCGCCCGCCAGGTGAACCACCAGGTTGCCCGCCAGCGACTCCAGGCCCTGCGCGCTGCACCCGCAGGTGACCGGTGTTGCCCCCCCTGCCAAACTCACCACGAGCAGGTCCTCAGCCAATGCCACGGCCACGCGCGCGCCGTCCTTCGATACAGCCAGCGCCGCCGCCGAAGCGCCCAGATCGCCGACCACTGTGCGTCCGCCGCCGGCGGCGATGCGCACCAGTTGATTTCCGTCCGCGCCCAGCAGATCGTTACCCGCGAAGGCCAGCGCGCTCCAGGCGCCGCCCGCGGCCAACGTTTGCGGGTCGCCGCCCGTCCAAAGCAGCACCGCTCCCGATCCAGCCGCGGCGGCCACCGCGCCATCCTGCCGGACTGCGACCGCCGTCACACCGCCTTCGGGATGATACGTCGCGGTCTTCGCCGGCTGGTCCAGCAATCCGGACCACACTTCCACCGCCGTGCCGTCGGTCAACGCCGCACGATCCCCCGCGGCTCCGATCGCCACCGCCTTCAGCGTACCCAGCGAACTGTCGAGCGCCGTCAGCTTGGCCGTCTCGCGCCAGTTCGCGGCCGCCGCCGCGCCCGCCTTGGTGACCACCACGGCCACGCGAGCGTCCGAGTCAATCCAGGCCGCTTGCAGCGCGGACCCGGCCGCCACAGCCTGATCCAGCGTCACGGCGCCCGGAACCCCGGTCACCTGGCGGATCGAACTGCCCGTGGCGTCAAAGATGTAGCCGAGCACTGGCACGCTGAGGTGCGGACCCGGGGTCTCCGCCGCAACAAGCAGCGGGAATGCGGCAAACAATAGTGTTCGAATCATAGACGTGTGCCTAGTACGAGCTGGTGCCCAAGTACTTATCGGCGGATTCAACAGCGAGGGATGTAGAGGATTCGCCCTAATGTTCGCCTAGGACAAAGCGCTTACCGAGGTGCAGTGAGGTGTGGGGCAGGCTCGCAGCCTGCGGCGGACTTCAGTCCGCCATTTTCAATTGCAAACGGAAATCTCAAGCGTGATGCACCGGCTCGCGAGCCGTAGCGGGCGTTTCCTCCCGCGCGTGACCCCGGCGAGCCTCTCCCCGCGGTCCGGCCAAAGCCACCACCAGCAGACACACAAACGCCGTCAAGTCCAGATACGCACCCGCCGCGTGCGCGTATTCCCACTGCAAGCGCAGCTCCTGCCAGTTACCCGGCAGGAATGTCCAGTTCTCTGTAGCGAGATTCGCCGGATATGTGAAGGCGAAGAAAACGGCAAGACTGCCGGTCAGCGCCACCAGCGCGACCACGGTGGACGCCAGCACGTAGGGATGCTGCCGCACGCGGAGCATCAGGACTGCGGTCGCAGCCAGCGCGCCACCGTAGGCGAACCCCAGCAGGTCCCATCCGCGGTAAACCTGCTGCACCGTCAGGTAATCGCTTGCGGACAGGCTCACCTTGTTCGGCAGAGCGAACAGGTGGGCCAGTCCCGCCCCCAGCAGGATCGCCGTCAGCAGCAGACTGCAAAAAAGCACGGTCTTGGTCCACATGAATTTCTTCTCCAAGCCAGCGTCACGCTCCGAACGGGAGCGGATGCTGCACTGGCATCGTCGCCCCGCGCGCCCGTGGGATGCGATGCAGGCCCCAGGCCAATCCGCCCAGGCCCAGGCACATCACCACCGCCCGCACAATCCATCCCACCCAGAACGGGATCAGCATCAAAGCGGTCACGATCAGCAGGCCGATCCCCAGCGCCAGCGCGCGCGAGCGCCGGCTGGCCAGGCGCTGCCCGATAGCCAGGCTCACCACCAGCCCCGAAAGATACAGCGCAATCGCGTAGCTCGCCAGCCCGATCGCCGCCAGCGGAATTCCGATCACCGTGATCGCGAAAAAGGCCACCGCGAACGGCGTCACCACCAGCACGGCCAAGCCTAGCAGGAAGGAGCGGAAGCTATGGCTCACCGCGCCCGCCGCGGTCACGAACAAGCCCGGCGCGATCATGAGTCCGACGAATCCCGTGAGATACGTGGCCAGGAACCACAGCACCCAGAACACGATGGCGTTGCGCACTCCGGCGCCGCCCGGCGTTTCGCGCAGCTCCCGCATCACTTGGCCGCCGATGGTGGCGCCGGAGGCCACTTGCACGTCATCCGGGTTGCTCACATGCGCCCGGATGTCGCCATTCACGTGCGCTGCGTTCCGCACGTCGAGCTCCCCGCCGCGGAAGCTGGCATTGCGCCCGATCTGGCCTCCCAGCGATCCGATGCCTGCGAACAGGTCTGCATCACGCCCCACCGATCCCTCCAGGTCGACCGTTTGGCCGAAGGCCGAAAGATCGCCGCCCACCATCGCCTCCGGAGCGGTTTCAATCGTCTGCCCGAAGGCGTAGACGTTGTGCGACGCGCTGCCGGTGAACTCCAGGTCGCGCGAGAAGGACACCAGGCTGCCGTCCACCTGCCCGTTGATGCGCACGTCGCGGGCCGCCGTGTAGATATTGCCGTTCACCTGGCCCCGCACGATCACGCGCCGGCTGAAGGCGATCAGATCGCCGTTGACCGTCCCCTCCACCAGCACGGTGCGCCCAGCCGCGAACAGCGAATCGTCGATGGTCTCCCCGGCCGGGACCACCACCTCATCGTCGCTGGTGCGGCGCGTCATGGCGTTGCAGGGAACCAGGAACGCGAAAAGAATGAGGATGGAAAGCGGTTTCATACGGACCTCCGCGGAACAGTTTCCTGCCTGGTAGACCGTCCGCGGAAAGCCGCTGTTACGCCTGCCCGGCCCCCAACTGCGCCTTCAGATACTCGGCTAGCCCGCCCAGCTCGAGGATCTGCCGCACCGAATCCGGCAGCTTCGGGAAGGGATGCGCCACGCCGTTGTGCAGGATCGCGCCCGCCACCAGGTCGATGCGCAGCGTGTCGCCTTCCTGCACGGCTCCATACAGGCTGGGGCACTCGACGATCGGCAGCCCCGCATTGATCGCGTTGCGGTAAAACGTGCGCGCAAACGAGCAGGCCACCACGCACTGAATCCCCAGCCCCTGAATCGCCGTCGCCGCCTGCTCCCGCGCGCTGCCGCAGCCGAAATTGCGCCCGGCCACCAGGATCGGAAACGCGCGCAGCTTGGCCGGAAAGCCCTCGCCCAGCACCTCAAAGGCGTGCTCGGCCAGCTTCTGGCGGTCGATGTAGATCAGGTAGCGCCCGGGAATGATGATGTCCGAGTTGACGTTGTCCCCGAACTTGTAGGCGCGCCCTTCGATCACCGATTGCATGGCGCTAGAAAAACTCCCGCGGGTCGGAAATCACACCGCGAATTGCTGATGCCGCTAGCGTCGCCGGACTCGACAGATAGATCTCGGCCTTGGCGCTCCCCATGCGTCCCTGGAAATTGCGGTTCGCCGTCGACAGGCACACCTCGCCCTCGGCCATCACCCCGCCGTCACCCGCGCACGCCCCGCACCCGGGATTCGTGAACAGGCCGCCGGCTTCGAGCAGCGCCTGCATCACGCCGGTCTTCGACGCCTCCAGCAGAATCTCCTTCGACCCCGGAGTCACGATGAGCCGCACGTTCGGATGAATCCGCCGACCCGCGAGGATCTTCGCCGCCACGGCGAGGTCTTCGTACTTCGCGTTCGCGCACGAGCCCAGGAATGCCTGATCGATCCGCGTCCCCTCCACCTCGCCCACGGGCTTCGTGTTCTCCACTTCGTGCGGACACGCCACCATCGGACCTAGCGCGCTCAAGTCGACATCCAGCTCTTTCTCATACACCGCGTCGGCATCGGGCTGCACCGGCCGGTAGCGCCCGAAATCTTCCATCCGCCCGCGCAGGTATTCTTCGGTCTTCGCGTCCGGAGGCACGAAGACGCACTTGACGCCCATCTCCATGGCGAGGTTCGTCATCGTCATGCGCTCGGAAACGCTCAGCCCCTCGACCGCCGGCCCGTGAAACTCCACCGACTTATAGCCGCACCCGTCCGCCCCCAGCGACCCGATCAGGTGCAGCATCAAATCCTTCGAGTACACGCCCGGCCGCAGCGCCCCCCGCAGGCTGATCTTGAAACTCTCCGGGACCTTCATCCACAGCTTGCCAGTGATCCACACGGACGTGACTTCCGTATACCCGATCCCGGTCCCCAGCGCTCCCAGGCTTCCGTAGATCGTGCAGTGCGAATCGGTGCCGACAATCAGATTGCCCGGCGCCACATGCCCGTGCTCCATCAGCACCAGGTGCGCGATGCCCGCGTCCACGTCGTAGAACTTCTTCACGCCGAATTTGCGAGCAAAGTTGCGGCTCACGGCCTGATCGAGCGCATTCTTCTCGGTCTTGGCCGGAGCGATGTGATCCAGCACCACGGCTAGCCGGTCCGGATCGTAAAGCTTGGTGGCCCCGATCTTTTCCATCACGCTGACCGACCGCCAGGTCGCCGTGTGGCTCATGACCAGGTCGGGATAAGCGTCCACGATCTCGCCCGGGGAAACCGCCTCGCGCCCTGCCTTCGCCGCGAGTATTTTTTCCGCGATGGTCTTGCCTGCCATACCCACTCTTCAATCTACAACCGCGAACGCCCGCACCGGAAACGTCCCCATCGCTTTCACCTTCACCGGCACCGCGAAAAACCGGGCCCCGCGATCCGGCAACCCCCGAAGCTCCGTTAGATGCTCGCACACTGGAATCCCCGCGCCCAGCAGCGCCGTGTGCACCGGCCGCGACCCGTCCTCCGTATCGTCGATATTCAGCGAATCGATCCCCACCAGCGCCGCCCCCGCGTCGCGCAAACCCTCGGCGGCCTCGCGCGTCAGAAACGGATGCCCCTTCCCGTACGCCTCGGTCGACCAGTGCCGGCTCCACCCGGTCTCCACCAGCACGGCTTTCCCCTTGACGTCGAGTCCGCGAAAGGCACTCCAATCCACGGCGCGCTCCGCCCCCGCGCGCACCACCACCGTGTCGAGATCCGCCAGCGATTCCAGCGGCAGCTCCGAAAGGTCGGCGCCACCGGCGAACCGGTGAAACGGCGCATCCACGTAGGTGCCCGTGTTGGCCACCATGTCGATACGCCCGATGTGAAATTCGGTACCCGGCGCATAGACCCGCCGCGACGCCTCGCGCGAAAGAAAATCGCAGATCACCGGAGCAGGCAAGCCCGGGTAAGTGATCAACCCATCCCGAACCGTGTGGCTGAGGTCGACAAGCGGCATGCCTCAGTGTAGTCTGCGGTAAAATCGGCAGTCGGCCGACCCAATGACCACCGCCGCGCCAGCTCCGGCCCCCGTCCCGCGCGAAGGCTACCGCGCTCTGGCCGCCGCTTTCACCGTCCTCACCGTGGCCTTCTCCTTCGGCCTGTTTTCGCTGCCCGTCTTCTATACAGCGTTCGTCGCCGAGCTCCACTGGACCCGCGCGCAGGCCGCCGGCGGAGGATCCATCGTCCTGCTGCTGATCGGTATTCTCGGCCCGCTCATCGGCAAGCTCACCGACCGTTTCTCTCCCAAGCGAATGCTCCTCGCCGGCATGTGCGTCGGCGCCGTCGCCCTGTCGCTACTCTCGCTGACCGAATCGCTCACGCAGTTCTACGCCTTCTGCGTGCTGCTCGGCATCGGCAGCGCCGCCGCATCGCTGGTGCCCACCTCCATGCTGATCGCCCCCTGGTTCGCCGCCCGCCGTGGACTCGCCATCGGCGTCATCAACGCAGGCGTGGGCGTCGGCGGATTCCTCGCGCCCAACCTCACGCGCAAGCTGATCGCGACAGGCGGTCTCTCGAACGCCTTCCTGGGACTCGCCGCCTGCATGGCGATCCCGCTCCTGGCCGTTCTCATCCTCGTTCCCACCGCGCAGGCTAGGCAGTCCGCCGATCGCCCCGCGTCCGCGGTCAAGACCGCCGACGTCCTCCGCATGCCGATGCTCTGGATCTTCGGCTTCGCGCTCTTCTTCTCCGCGCACACGCTCACCGGCATCCAGCAACATCTCGCGCTCTATCTCACCGGACACGGCATCAACGCCACCCGAGCCGCCTTCGCCCTGAGCGTCCTGCTCGGCGCCAGCGCCTTCGGCAAAATCGCCGGCGGCTGGATCGCCGACCGCTATTCCGCCCGAGCCTCCCTGCTCGCCGCGAACGTCTGCCTCATCGCCGCCATCGCCGGACTGCTCGCCGCCGACCCCGCCTCGACCCTGGTCTACGCCTGCGCCGCCCTCTTCGGACTCGGCTATGGAGGAGTCTTCAACGCGCCCCCGCTCATCGCTTTCGAGTTTTTCGGCACGCAGGGCGTCGGCGCCATCCTCGGCCTGTTTATGATGTTCTTTGGCCTCGGCACATCCTCCGGAGGACTCGTCTCCGGCTACATCTTCGACCACACGCAAACCTATATGACCTCGTTCACCGTTGACATGCTTTCGTCCGCCGCCGGATTCCTCCTGTTGGCCACCGTCGCCCGCCTGCGCCACCCGCGCGCAGCGCAGCGCCCCGTCGAGGCCTGACCCATGCCCGCTCCCCTAATCCTCGAAGGCAACTGCTGGAAGTTCGGCCACAACATCCCGACGGACATGATTACGCCCACTGCACTGGTCATGAAAGGCATGGCCGCCATGGTGCCGCACGTTCTCGAAAACGCCAACCCGGATTTCCCCAAGCAGGTCCAGAAGGGCGACATCATCGTCGCCGGCCGCAACTTCGGCTGCTCCTCCGGCCGAGCCATCGCGCCCAAAGCGATCCAGGCCACCGGCGTCGGCGCCGTCATTGCCGAATTCTTCTCCCGCACTTTCTATCGCAACGGACCCGAGATCGGACTCCCGCTGCTCGAAGCCCCTGGCATCCATGACCTGGTCGAAACCGGCCACCGCCTGCGTGTCGATATCGAACAGGGCAAGGTCGAAAACCTCACCACCGGCCGCACCCTCCAAGGGCGTGCGCCCACGGGACTCCTGCTCGACATGCTGCGCGCCGGCGGCCTCATCCCGCTGCTCAAAACCGGCGCCGGCCGAACGCTCCTCAACCCATGACCCTGCTGTTAACGAACGAAGAAGTCGAACAGGCCCTGCGCCCGTCCGAAGCCATCGCCTCCACCGAGGCCATCCTTCGCGAACTGGCCGAGGGAACCGCGCTCAACCGCGCCCGCTCGCAAGTCTACCTGCCCTCGGAATCGCGCGAGCACCCCGGCTTCCGCTACCGCATGAAGACCCAGGAAGGCGGCAGCCGCGATTGCGGCGTGTGGGCCCTGCGCCTCACCTCGGACATGGCGGGCTTCTCCTTCACCAACGGAGTGAAGCGCCGCCGCATCCTGCCCGTCGCCGACGGCAATAAGTATTGCGGCATGGTGATCCTGTTCGACGTGGAACGCATCCAGCCGGTCGCCATCATGCCCGACGGCGTCATTCAAAAAGTGCGCGTAGCCGCCCTCAGCGCGGTCGGCGCCCGTTACCTGGCTCCCGGCCGTCCGCGGATTCTCGCCCTGTTCGGCAGCGGCTGGCAGGCCGGCGCCCACATCGAATTCCTGGCCGCGCAGTTCGCCTTCGAGGAAATCCGCGTCTTCAGCCCCAACCCCGACCACTGTCGCGTGTTTTGCGAAACCTGGTCAAAGAAGCTCGGCCGTGAAGTCCGCGCCGCCGCGACCGCGCGAGAAGCCGTGGAAGGAGCCGACTTCATCCAAGCCGCCACCGCCGCCTGGGACCCGGTCTTCGACGGCCACTGGATCGCCAAGGGCGCCTACGTCGCCTCCATCGGCGGCTCCGATGCCTCCAACAAGCGCCGCGAAATCGACGACGAAACCATCCGCCGCGCGGATCTCTACGTGGTCCACTCGAAAGAAGTCGCCCGCAACGATCAATCCCCGGACATCTGGGAAGCCGCGCAGAACGGTCTCATCGCCTGGGACGCAATCCATGAGCTTCAGGAACTGGTCGCCGGCAAGGTCCCCGGCCGTACCAGCCCGGACCAGACGACGCTCTTCAACAACAACACCGGCGCGGGCACGCAGTTCGCCGCCGTCGGCTCCGTCGTCCTCAGGCGAGCGCGCGAGCTCGGCATCGGCCGCGAGATCCCCACCGAGTGGTTTCTGGAGAGTGTCTCCCCATGAGCGGAATTCGCGTACTCGCAAAGGAACGTCATCGCCAGCTCCTCGATCTCATGGCTGACTGCGGCTGGGACCGCCTGTTGCTCTACGGCAACGGCTGGCGGAAGGAATGCTACCGCTGCCTGGTCTCCTTCCCCGACTTCACGGGTCCCCACGCGCTGGTGAGCTTGACCCGGGATGGCGAGGCCCACATCACCGTGAGTCACCCCTGGGACTACGACGCCCTCCGAATCGCCGGCGATGCTACGGTCTCCTTCGAGCCCGACTTCGCGCGCGCCTTCGCACAATCCAACGTCTCCGCCATCGCCGGACTGGAGTTCGCCGAGCAGCGCTTCATCGACGCCTGCGAAACCACCCCCGTGTCCGCGACTGTGGAGATCGAGGAACTGCGCCGGGTCAAAACGCCGCCTGAAATCGACTGCCTGCGCCGCGCCGCGGAACTGGCCGACCGCGGTTATCAGCACTTCGCCGAAGTCATCCGCCCCGGCATGGCCGAATACGAGCTGGTCGCCGAAGTGGAGGGCTTCCTCAAGAGAAACGGGGCTACCGACAATTTCATGTTGATCGCCTCCGGCGGCACCGAAGTCACCGGCATGAAACCGCCCACCGAGCGCCGATTTCAGCCCGGCGACGCGATCACCACCGAACTCACGCCGCAGGTCAACGGCTACTATGCGCAAATTTGCCGCACGCTTATCCTGGGCGAACCCTCGCCGCAGCAGGAGCAAGCCTTCGCCATCTTTTATGAAGCGCAGCAGGCCGCGCAGGCCATGATCCGTCCCGGCGTCACCGCAGGCGAGGTAGCGCGCGTCCAGAACGACGTCTTCCGCAAACACGGTTACGGCGAATACACAGGGCCCAAGTATACCCGGGTCCGCGGCCATTGCCTCGGCCTTTATCCCGATGAAACCCCGCACATCCTGGAAGACGTCGACTACGTGCTGAAGGAGAACATGGTGGTCATCGCGCACCCCAACACCTACCTGCCCCTGGCCGGCTACATGGTGTTTGGTGATACGCTGCTGGTCACGAAGAACGGCAACCAACGCCTCAACGCCTGCGATCAAAAACTCTTCGGGAAGGCTCTGGCATGAAACGCGGACTCATCACCTGGGACCAAGCCGAGCTACCGCCCGCGGCCTTCGAAGCCCGCCATGCACGCGTCCGCCACTTGCTCCAGGAACACGACTTGCCCGCCCTGGCCGTCTATAGCGACGTGCTCCGCTCCAACGCCGCCCGCTTCCTGACCAACTACATGCCCTACTGGAATCGCGCGCTGGCGGTGATTCCGCGCGAGGGCGCGCCAGTTCTGCTGTGCGGTCTCTCGCCGCGCGTCTACCCGTGGATCAAATCCGTAACGGTATTCGACGACGTCCGCCCGGCAGGCAATCCAGTGGCGGCCCTCACGCGCCTGTGTGAGGAGCGCTCCTGGACGAAACTCGGCGTGTTGAACCTCCCCGGCGTCCCCGCGGAGATCACCGCCCCGCTGCGAACCGGACCCCTTCAACTCACGAACCTGCGCCTGGACCTGCTCGATGAATATGATGTCGCCATGCGCCGCCGCGCCGCGGAACTCACGCGCCGCGTCCTCGAAGGGAGCTTGTCCCGCGGTTCCGGGCGCAGCGGCCAGGACTTCGCCGGCCAACTCGAAGGAGCGCTCCGCCTGGCCGGCGCCGAGGACGTAACCATCCTGCTCGGCGATGGGGAGTCCTCGCCCACCGCACCTCGCGCCGACCTCCTGCGCGATCCCTACACGGTTGCCGTCGCGCTCGAGTACCGCGGTCACTGGGTCAAGGTCACACGCACGCAGACGAACGAGAAGAGCCGGGCTGATCTCCGCCATGCATTTGATCGGGCGCTGCGCACGGGCCAGGGCCTTATCGAGAACTTGGTCGGCTCCTATCCTTTCGAGCCCGGTCCCGGCAACATCTTCGCGCTGCATGTTGCGGTCCGCGTGCCCGCAGGGAGCGGCGACGAAGTGCTCCGCTACGGCGACACCTGTGTGCACACGCCCGCCCTTCCCCAGCTTCTATGACCGCCCTCGAAAAAATCCTGGCCCACGCCAGCCACCGCAAGGAGGTCGGCCCCGGCGACGTCGTCGTCGCCAACGTCGACCTCATGGTCCTCCACGACCTTTCCTCCAACCTGGTCACCAAAGTTTTCGAACGCGAAATGGGCGGCGGCCAGATCTTCGACCCTGCGCGCATCGCCTTCGTCTTCGACCACACCTTCTCGCCGCCCACCCAGGCCGACGCCGACGTGCTCACCGAGGCCCGCCGCTTCGCCGCCCGGCACGGCATCCGCGTCTTCGACTCGGGCTCCGGCAGCATCCACCACGTCATCATCGAAAGCGGCCTGTGGGCGCCCGGCAACGTCATCATCGGCTGCGACTCGCACACCACCGTCTACGGGGCCCTGGGCGTCTTCTCCACCGGCGTCGGCAACAACTCCATGGCCGCGCTCGGATGGGCGCACGGCAAAGCCTGGTTCCGCGTGCCGGAAACCATCCAGGTCTTCCTGCACGGCGAACTCGCCCCCGGCGTCGCCCCGCGCGACGTTTCGCAATACCTCGACGGTTACCTCGGCGAAGACGGCGCCGTCTACAAGGCGATCGAATACGCCGGCCCCTTCATCGAAGCGCTCTCGATGGAAGACCGCCTTCTCTTCTCCCTGATGGCGATCGACCTCGGCGCGAAAAGCCGGCTACATCAACCCGGACGCCAAGACCGAAGCCTTCGCCCGCGCCTACTCCCACGCCCCCGCCTTCCCGCTCTTCCAGAACGACCCCAACCCCGCCTACGAACGCGTCATCGAAATCGACGTCTCGAAGCTCGAACCACAAGTCGGCTGCCCGCCAACGCTGGGCAACGTGAAGCCCATTGGAGAAATCGCCGGCACGCCCATCGACCTTGCCGAAATCGGAGGCAGCACGGGAGGCCGCCTCACTGACCTTCGCGTGCTCGCCCACGCCCTCAAGGGCCGGCAGGTCCACGCGAGCGTCCGCCTGCAAGTCGTTCCCGCGACGCGCGGCATCTTCCTCGCCGCCCTCCGCGAAGGACTCATCGAAACGCTGGTCGAAGCCGGAGCCCTCATCTTCCCGCCCAGCGCCGGCTCCAACCAAGCCGTGAACATGGGAGCCATGAGCGAACACCAGGCGATGCTCTCCAACCAGGCCCGCAATTTCCCTGGCCGCAACGGCCACCCCAAGGCGCGCCACTACCTGGCGTCCTCGCTCACCGTGGCCGCCAGCGCCCTCACCGGAAAAATCACTGACCCCCGCGAAAACCTCTGACCCCGATCCACGTCTCTGCCGAACGGCCAGCGGGTATTTCCGCTGATCTTCGCTATCATGTACCGAGCGGGGTTGCGCAGACCGAACGGGGTTGCGCGCAGAATCCCAGGGTGAATAGAAATGATCATTGATAGCCACGGCCACGTCACGGCGCCGGACAAGCTCTACGTTTATAAAGCTCAAATCCTCTCCCATCGCGGAGCCCACGGTCGCGGGGGCCACAACTGCTCCGACGACGACATCAAAGCCGCCCTCAATGCCCCCGTCTTCGGCGGATCTTCGCACATCGACCAGCTCAAGGAAGTCGGCACGGACATGCAGGTCATCTCCCCGCGCCCCTACCAGATGATGCACAGCGAGGATCCCAAGCTGGTCTGGTGGTGGCTGGAAGAAACCAACAAGATCATCGCCCGCCAAACCCAGCTTTACCCGAAGACCTTCCGCGGCGTGTGCGGCCTCCCCCAATCGCCCGGCGTGAGCCCCAAAGAGGTCCTGCCCTATCTCGAGAAACTGGTCAAGGAAGACGGCTTCGTCGGCTGCCTGCTCAACCCCGACCCCAGCGAGTGCACCGACACCACCGTCCCCCCGCTAGGCGACCGGTTCTGGTACCCGCTCTACGAAAAACTCTGCGAGCTCGACATCCCCGGCCACATCCACTCCGCCGGATGCCGCTCGCCGCGCCTGGCCTACTCGCTGCACTTCATCAATGAGGAAAACATCGGCGTCGTGTCGCTACTGACCTCGAACGTCTTCAAGGATTTCCCCAAGCTGAAGATCCTGGTCTCACACGGTGGCGGCGCCATCCCCTATCAATGGGCGCGCTTCGAAGCCAGCTCGCTTCGCCGGCCCGGCGCCACGCGCTTCTCAGACGCCATGCGGAACCTGTACTACGACACGGTTCTCTACTCGAAGGACTCGCTCGCGCTGCTGATCAAAACCGTAGGCGCCGATCGCTGCCTGTTCGGCACCGAGCGTCCGGGCGTCGGCACCGTCAAGGACCCGCGCACCAATCGCTGGCTTGATGAGACCCGTTGGCTCATCGAAGACTTCGACTGGCTGAGCGCCGCGGAAAAGAAAATGATTTTTGAGGATAACGCCAAAACGCTGTTCAAGCTCGACGTCTAGCCGCCCCTTTGGCGCATCATTGTTTATAAGGAGCGCATCATGTTGTCCCGAATCCGGTTCGTTTCCCTTGCCGTTTCCGGCCTGCTGCTGGCCGCCTGTTCCAGCGCCCCCAAGGAAGCCGAATCCCAACCTCTGCGCAAGATCGTCATCAACTATCCCAATCGCAGCGGCTCGCAATTCCCGCTATTTTTGGCCAAGGAAGGCGGCTACTACGAAAAATACGGGCTCGACGTCGAACTCACCTTCGGCGTCATGCCCACCGGTGTGGCCATGCTCACCAACGGCCAGGCCCAGATGGTGAACTCCTCGCTCGAACAGTTGATGCAGGCCGCCTCCAAGGACGGCTCCTTCACGCTGATCGGCAGTTCCCTCAACCGAGCCACCCTTGCCCTGCTGGCCGACAAGAACATCACCAGCGTCGAACAGCTCAAAGGCAAGCGCCTCGCCGTCAGCCAGGTCGGCGACGCCCCCTACGGCTATCTGGTCACCATGCTCTCCAAGGCCGGTCTCACCGACCATGACGTGAACTGGATCCCCGTCGGCCAGGGAGCCTCCGGCCGCGCCGTGGCCCTCACCTCCGGCCGCGCCGACGCGACTCTGCTCACCGCGCCTCAGTATTTCCGCGTCCAGGAGCAAGGCTACAACGTGCTGGTCGATATGGCCCAGCGCGACGACCTCTTTGCCGCCACCACGTACATGGTGGCCAAGCGCGACACCACCGCCGACCCCACCCTGGCCGAGCGCCTCATCAAAGCCCACGCCGAAGGCATCAAGCGTTTCTACGACGACAAGGACTTCGCCATCCAGGCCTACCGCAAATACGATCCCGACGCCGCCCCCGAAGACGTCGCCCGCATCTACGACCTCTACGCCAAGCCCCAGACCATGGAGCGCATCCCGTACGTGCTCGACACTGCCGTCAAGTCCGTGCTCGCCCAGCAGACCGACCCGCAGGTCGCCGAACGCTTGAAGACCTACGACTGGCACCAGGTCATCGACAACAGCATCGTCGACCGCCTCATCCGCGAGGGTTTCTTCCGCGAACTGTTCGGCGACGCCATCCGCCCGGAAGAGGAACGCAAAGCCGCGCTAGCCTTTAGATAAGACCGCCTAGTGAAGCTCCAAATCCAGCACCTGTCCAAGCGCTACTGGCTCGAACGCGAATCGAGCGAAGTGTTGGCCCTGAGCGACGTCTCCCTCGGCGTTGCCGACGGCGAATTCCTGGCCCTGGTCGGCCCCTCCGGCTGCGGCAAGACGACCTTGCTGAACATCGTCGCGGGACTCCTCCCGTATGAAGAAGGCTCCGTCTCCATCGACGGCAACCGCATTCAGGGGCCCGGCGTCGACCGCTCCGTCGTCTTCCAGCACGCCAGCCTCCTGCCCTGGCGCACCATTATCGGCAACGTCCGCTACGGCATGGAAATGCAAAAGCGTTTCGACGAAGCCACCATGGCCGAGCGCGCCGAGCATTTCCTCAACATGGTGGGCCTGCGCGGCTTCGAAAAACACTACCCGGGCGAAATCTCCGGCGGCATGCAGCAGCGCGTCAACCTCGCCCGGGCGCTGGCTTCCGATCCCACCGTGCTCCTCATGGACGAGCCCTTCGCCGCCCTCGACGCCCAAACGCGCGAGTTCATGCAATCCGAGCTGCTCAAAATCTGGGCCAAGGCTCGCAAGACGGTTCTCTTCATCACCCACCAGATCAACGAAGCGGTCTACCTGGCCGACCGCGTCGCGGTGATGAGTGCCCGCCCCGGCCGCCTGAAGCAGGTTTTCGACATCCCCTTTGATCGTCCCCGCAGCCTCACCTTGAAGCGCGACCCCAAGTTTCTCGAAATCGAAGACCGGATCTGGCAGCTCATCGAAGAGGAGTCCGCCCATCTGGGCATGATCCTCGCCCCCGGCTAGGCCGCCGCCCTCGGCGCCTCACTCCACCGGACACCGCATCCGGCCCACCACCCACTCCAATAAACAGCCCCGCTAGCCCGCATTTCTCACCAGGTTTCGGACCCAGGACGTGGCGCAAGCCCGCGGCTTGCCGCGCCGGGACTCGTCCCGGCGCTTGTGGCCGGTCACGCTGTCATGCCGGGAGCGGCGGCCAAATCGCCGATTGCGTATCCCTGCCTCACGTTTCGCGCCGATGCACTGTAGAGCTTGTGAGAAATGCAAGCTAGCTGTGCCGCGACCGCCGGAAGCGGTCCTCCCCGGTCCGCGTCGCCCCTCGCCCTCGGCGCCTCATCCACCCGCCCATAGCACGCGGTTCACCACACCGCCACAACAGACAGCGCCACTCGCAGAGCCGCGACCGCAGGGAGCGGTCCCCCCGTCCGCCAAGGCGAAATCCGCAAAATGGGCTAGCATAGGAAAGGTCCAAAACAAGGAACCAGAGCCATGGACGAACCTATCGCCACGTCGCACGCACCGGCCCAAGCCCACGTCGGCCAGCCCACCGCCGTCGATAAGAAGACTCGCCCCGGCGAGACGTTCTATCAACGCTACGAAGCCCTCATCCTGGGCGGCGGAGCAGTCCTGATCGCCCTCGGCATCTGGCAAGCCTTCTGGTCCACCGGAAAGATCTCGCCGTTATTCTTCAGCGGACCCTCGGCCATCGCCAAACAATTCGCCTATACGTGGACCCGGGGCAACCTCAAATCCGATCTCCTCTACAGCGGCACCAACTTCATCCTGGGCTTCACCTGTTCCCTGATCGCCGGCGTCGTTCTGGGTGTCATCATCGGCTGGTACAAGACCGTCCGCATGGTCCTTGACCCGTTTCTGAACGCCCTCTACGCCACGCCCCGCATCGCCATGATCCCGCTGATCATCATCTGGTTCGGCATCGGCATCTGGTCGAAGGTGTTCATCGTCTTTATCATGGCCTTCTTCCCCATCCTGGTGAACACGGTCGGCGGCATGCGCGCCATTGACCGCGACCTGCTCCGCGCCGCCCGCGCCTTCTGCGCCTCGGACTGGCAGATCTTCAAGACCGTGGCGATCCCAGGCTCGGTCCCCTTCATCCTGACCGGCGTCCGTCAGGGCGTCGCCCTCGGCCTGATCGGCGTGGTGGTGGGCGAAATGTTCGGCGGCAGTGAAGGCGTCGGCTTCATGGTGGCCTACGGCGGCACCACCTTCGCCACAGACACTCTGTTCGTCGGCGTCATCATCATCGCCTTCTCCGGCATCGTCCTGACATGGCTCGCCGAGCGCGTAGAAAAGCGCTTCTCCCGCTGGCGCCCCGAGCGGTAACGGCCCCCTCCGTGCCGGTCAAGGTCCGTGACGTGATCAAACGCCTGAAAAGCGCGGCTGGGCACACGTTCGCACCAAAGGAGACCACCGCGTCTTTCGCGAGCGCGGACGGACGCATCACAGTGGTCTCAGGCAAGCTGGGCGACGATGTCCGCCCTGGGACGTTTCAGGCCATCCTTCGCCAGACTAAGATGGAAGGGAGGGACGAATGACGCGAACCTATTCGCTCTTGATCGAAGGCAGCGATGCGACTGGCTACAGCGCACACGTGCCGGAATTGTCGTCCATTCTGGTCACCGGCAGAACCGTAGACGAGTTGACGCAGCGCGCCGCGGAGGCAATTCGCCTCTACTGGGAATGCGTTGGGCAGGAGGCTTCCCCCACGGCCTTCCGCAGGGAAATCGAAGTCGAACTTCCGGCCGGCTGACCCCATCCGTGCTCCTCCGCGGGCCATACAATAGATCCAAATGACTGACCTCATCCCGCGCCTCCAGCGCCTCGACTCCTGCGCCGTCTCCGACGCCCTTGACAAGCTCGGTCTCCCCGGCTCGGTCACCGGCATCCAGCGCCTGTCGACCGACCGCCGCATCGCCGGCCGCGTCCTCACCGTCAAGCTCGACCGCGCCGAAGGACGCACCAACACCCGCCACCTCTGCACCGCCGCCATCGAAGCCGCCCAGCCCGGCGACATCATCTGCGTCGAACAGCGCACTGGACTCGACGCCGCCTCCTGGGGCGGCAATCTCTCGATTGGCGCCCTCATGCGCAATGTCGTCGGCGTCATCGTCGACGGCCCCGCGCGCGATATCGACGAAAGCCGCCAGCTCGACTTCCCCGTCTTCGCCCGCAACGCCACGGCCCGCACGGCCCGCGGACGCATTGTGGAAGTGGAAACCGGCCAGCCCATCACCATCGGCGACGTCACCGTCACCCCCGGCGACTACGTGGTGGCCGACGCCAGCGCCGTGGTCTTCATCCCCCAGGCCGACCTCGCCCGCGTACTCGAAACCGCCACCGGAATTGCCGCCAAGGAGGCCGCCATGGCCGCCGCCCTGCGCGAGGGCAAACCCATCAGCCAGGTGATGGGCGCGAACTACGAGCACATGCTAAAGTAGTCCGGACAACATGCCCCAGGACCCCAACGTAGAGCGCGCCGCGCGCCTCGACACCACTGCCCTTTCCGACGCCCTCGACCGCCTCGGAATCGCCGGGCAGTGCCTCAACATCAAGCCGCTCGACCACCGCTTCCGCCTCGCCGGCCGAGCCTTCACCCTGCTCTACGGACCCTCCGGAAAACCTTCGGGCACGGTCGGCGACTACATTGACGACGTCCAACCCGGCGGCGTCGTGGTCCTCGACAACGGCGGCCGCGAGAACGCCACCGTCTGGGGCGACATCCTCACCTGGGTCGCCCACGAACGCAAGATCGCCGGCACGGTCATCGACGGCGCCTGCCGCGACACGTCCCTCTCGCGCGAACTGCTCTATCCCATCTTCAGCCGCAGTTACTCGATGCGCACCGGCAAGGACCGCGTCCAGGTGGAAGCCACCCAGGGACCCGTCAACATCGGCGACGCACGGGTCGAACCCGGCGACCTCCTCCGCGGCGACGCCGACGGCGTGGTCGTCCTCCCCAAGGCGCACGAAAACGCGATCCTCGACGCGGCCGAGGAGATTGACGCCATCGAAGACCAGATCCGCAAAGCTGTCAAAGAGGGCATGACCCTGCGCGAAGCCCGCGCCCAGCTCGGCTACCATTCGCTCCAGACCAGAAGGAAGTGATCTCATGTCCGATACCGCTGTCTCCTCCCCCGCGGAAACCGTAGCGCCCTCCTCCGGCGCCGCGCGCTTCCTGCCTCTCCTGCTGATCCTGTTCGTCGGAAGCGGCTGTGCCGCGCTCATGTACGAGATCATCTGGTATCAGATGTTGCAGCTGGCCATCGGGTCCACGTCGATCTCCATGGGCTTTCTGCTTGCCTCGTTCATGGGAGGCCTGTGTATCGGAAGCTGGCGCATGCCCAAGCTCAGCACCCGCACGCACCCGCTGAAGCTCTACGCCTATATCGAAATCGGCGTCGCCGTCTGCGGTCTGCTGGTCCTCTGGCTGCTGCCGCTGTTCGACCGCGTCTATATCGCCGCCACCGGCGCGGGCGTCCCCAATATGATGCTGCGAGCCCTGCTGGCAGCCGTCTGCCTCCTGCCGCCGACCATTCTCATGGGAGCCTCGCTCCCCGCCGCCTCCCGCTGGATCGAGTCCGCCGGCCGCGGAGCCTCCTGGTGGGGCCTGCTCTATGGCGGCAACACCGTCGGCGCCGTCTTCGGGTGCCTCTTCACCGGCTTCTGGGTCCTGCGCCTCTATAACCAGGCGATCGGAACCTACATCGCCATCGCGATCAACCTGGTTGTCGCCGGCCTCGCCCTGCTGCTCGCCGCCCGCACGCCCGCGCAGGTGGAAGCCGCGGCCTCGCCCTCGGAAACCTCCGCCACATCGTCCGGATTCCTCGACGACGGCCGCATGAGCATCTACGTCGCTATCGCTCTCTCCGGCGCAGGAGCCCTCGGCGGCGAAGTCGTCTGGACCCGCCTCATGGGCGCGCTGATGGGCGCCACCACCTACGTGTTCTCGATCATCCTGGCTGTGTTCCTGATCGGCCTCGCTGCCGGATCCACCGCCGGAGCCTGGATCGCCCGCAGCGTCCGCCCGCGCCTGGCCCTCGGCTGGGCGCAGATCCTGCTCACGCTCGCCGTCTTCTGGACCTGCCTCGCCATTTCCGATTCGCTGCCCTACTGGCCCATCAATCCCTTCCTCGCCGCCAGCCCCTGGTTCACCTTCCAGATCGACATGGCACGCACCCTGTGGGCCATCCTGCCGCCCACCCTGCTCTGGGGCGCGAGCTTCCCCCTGGCCCTGGCCGCCGTCGCGCGACCGCACCAGGACCCCGCGAAGAGCGTCGGCGCGGTCTACGTCGCCAACACCATCGGAGCCATCCTCGGAGCCCTCGCCGTCAGCCTCGTCCTCATCCCACAGATCGGCACCCAGAACGCGCAGCGCGTCATCCTGGTGATCTCCGCCGCTGGCGCCGTCGTCGCGCTCTTCCACTACGTGCAGCAAAAATCCATCGCGATCACCGCCGTCCTGGCCGCCACCGTAGTCCTGGCCGGCGTCCTCACGGCGCGCGTCCACGCCGTCCCCGGCGAATTCATCGCCTACGGCCGCCAGATGCCGCTGAACTTCGGCCAGTCGGAAATCCTCTACACCGCCGAAGGCATCAACTCCTCGGTCGCCATCTCCCGCTGGAACAACGGAGCCACCTACATCAACGTGAACGGCCACGTCGAAGCCACCACAGAGATCTATGACATGGCCCTCCAGCGCATGGTCGGCCACCTGCCCGGCCTCCTGCACCCCGACCCGAAATCTGTCCTCGGCATCGGCTTCGGCGCCGGCGTCTCCGCGGGCACCTTCACCCGCTACCCCGGCATCGAAAAGATCACCGTCTGCGAGATCGAGCCCGTCATCCCCCCGACCTCCACCAAATACTTCGCCGCCCAGAACTACGAGGTCATGAATAATCCCAAGACCACCATCGTCTATGACGACGCGCGCCACTTCCTGCTCACCACCACGCAGAAGTACGACATCATTGCCTCCGACCCCCTGGACGTTTTCGCCAAAGGCACCGCCGCGCTCTACTCGAAGGAGTACTTCGACGCGGTCAAAGCGCACCTCAACCCCGGCGGCTATTTTTCGCTCTACATCCCGCTCTATGAAAGTGACGAGCGCACCATCCAAAGCGAGCTGGCCACCTTCTTTGACTCATTCCCCAACGGCACGGTCTGGGCGAACACGCGCGATGGCCAGGGCTACGACATGGTCTTCATGGGCCAGATGGACCCGCTGAAGATCAACGTGGATGAAGTCCTCGCCCGCTACAACCGCGACGACTACGCCCCCGTGCGCGAGTCCCTGGCCGAAGTCGGCTTCCCCAGCCTGCAGTCTCTGTTCCGCACCTACACCGGCCGCCTGCAGGACCTGGGCCGCTGGTTCGGCAAAGCCGAAGTCACCCATGATCGCGACCTGCGCTTGATGTACCTGGCCGGCTGGGGCATCAACTCCTACCAGGCGGACCCCATCTACCGCAAGATGCTCAGCTTCCGCGAGGTCCCCACGGATCTGTTCGAAGGCTCGCCGGAAAACGTGCAGCCGATCCTCGACTATATCGCCAACGGCTACTGACCGGGAATAGCGACACCGCGAACCTGGGTATAACCGGAGTTATACTCAAAGTATGAAGACGGCAATCTCCGTACCCGACGATCTCTTCAAGAAAGGCGAGACCACGGCCCGCCGCCTCAAGATGTCCCGCAGTCAGCTCTACGCTACGGCGCTGGAAAAATTCCTGCGCGACCAGGAAGGCGAGGCCATCACGGCGAAACTCAACGAAGTGTACTCCCGCGAACCCGCCCGTGTGGACCCGGCCTTCAAGAGAGCCACGGCGAAAGTCCTGGACCCCTGGTAAGCCCGCATGGCCGATCTTCTTCGCGGCGAGATCTGGTGGGCTGATCTGCCGGAGCCGCGCAGATCCGAACCCGGCTACCGCAGGCCCGTACTCGTCATTCAATCCGACCGCTTCAATCGCAGCCAAATCCAGACAGCGATGGTGGTGGTCATTACCAGCAATCTTCGCCGGGCTCAGTCGCCCGGCAACGTTCTGATACCGAGCGGGGCATCCGGGCTTCCGCGTGACTCGGTGGTCAATGTGTCGCAGGTGCACACGCTCGATCGAGAGGATTTGCTGGAATGGGTTGGAGCCTTGCCGCCTGCCCTGATGGCGCGTGTCAGCGCCGGACTGAAGGAGTCGATGGGACTGTAGCGGACCCCAGACCCGCCCTCACAACCTCACCCCTTCTCGCTCGCCGCCGCCTCCAGTTTCACCGACCCCTGCTGAGCCACTCCCGATATCTGTACCAGCGGACGCTGGTTCTCCGGCCGGTTATCGCGCCCCAGATAGAAGTTGATATATGAGCTGGTCCCCGCCAGTTCCGGCACGCGCGGCGGAATGTAGGTCTTCAACTCCTCCACGTTCCCCCGAGCCTTGGCGCGATTATAAACCTCCACCCAGATGCACGGCTGCTCCGGCGTCACCTCGCACATCCCGTTCAGCGGACCCCCGCACGGCCCATTCCGCAAATTCTTCGGGCACGTCATCGGACACACGTACTCCATCTCGCCCAGCACGCAATTGCCACACGCCTGGCACCCGAACGCACTCTCCTTGAACACGAACTCGGCGTGCTCCAGCGCCTTCGCCCGGCCCTCTGACCCGTCGAAGAACCGCATCACCGCGCCGAACACCGATCGCCGGATCCCCGGCTTATGCGCCAGCGCCATCGAATTCATGACGTCGTACATCCGAACCTTGGCGCCCAGCGCCGGAGCCTCGGTCTTCTGCTGCTCGAAGAAGTAGAACCCGCCCTTGGGACCGTAACTGATCTCCTCGGCGAACTCCTCCCAGCGGTCCGCGATCTCCTCACTCCGCTCGATCACCCATTGCAGCCGCTCGGCATCGTGATCGCCGCCCAGGTACGCGCCCGCGTAGCCCAGCCCGCGCAGGATCGCCACCATCTTGGCCGCCCGCTCCATCCGGACCGCCCGGCCTTTGTCTTCGGCCTTGGCCTCTTCCTGGATGATGTCGCGCAGCGTCTCCGAGGCCCAGCACCCCGGCGGCTCGCCCTTGGCAAACTTCCGCGACGCGGGAGCATTCAAGAGGTACACGTTCCCCAGCACCGGCGTCTTCAATCCACGCTCATCCAGATACCGCTTCAGCTCGCGAAACTTCTTCGCGTCGTAGCCCAACTGCGTGATCGCGAAATCCGCCCCCATCGCGATCTTCTTCTCCAGCTTCAAATACTGGTAGACGCAATCCGCCTCCGTGTACTTGAATGGAGAAACCGCGGCCGAGTTGAAGAACGGAAATCCCGCCTTCTTCATCTCGGAAACCAGCTCCACCATCTGCACCGAATCCAGGTCGAAGCCCGACAGCGGCGCCAGATCTTCTTTCTTCAGCTTGCCCGCCTGGGGATGATCGCCGGTGATGGTGAAGACGTTGTGGATGCCTGAGGCGTGCAACTCCTCCAGCGCCCGCACCGCCTGCTGCCGGTCATTGCTGACGCACGTCAGGTGGACGTTCGGGGTGAGCCCGCGCTCCTTGATCCCCTTGGCGATCTGGATCGGGTCGTGCCCGGCGTTCCCACCGGCCCAACTGGTGACGCCCCCCGCCACGATGCCCGGCACCTTGCCCAGCGCCTCGGCCATCTCCATCAGCTTTTCTTCCGTCAACCGCGCACTGGCCACCAGTTCCACCATGTAGAAGAACCGGCCGGAAGTAATCGCCTCCCGCAGCGGATTTTGAACAGTCATCATGATCTCAGCCCGTGTGGGGCAGGCCCGTGGCCCGCGGCGGCCTCTCAGGCCGCCTGCCGCTGTGCCTACTTCCCCAGCTCCTTGCGGACCATCCTGGTCCCCTCCACCATCGCTTTCATTTTGGCAAACGCCACGTCCCGCGGCAGGTGGAAACACCCGCAATCGGTCAGCACCTGAATGCGCTCGGCCGGCAGCACCTCCAGAGCCTTGCGGATATGCTCGGCCACCATCTCCGGCGTCTCGATATCGGTGGTCTTCACGTCGATCACACCCAGCCCCAGCTCGAACGGAGCGTCGAACTCCTTGAACAGATCCAGATCTTCGCCGCCGCGCCGCGCGAACTCCAGCGTCAACTGATGGACCTTCGCCCCCAGAATCCGCGGGAACAGATACCGGTAGCTCCCCTCCCACGACGGCTTCCCATACCGATTCCCATAGCAGATATGCACGGAGATCTTCGCGTCCACGCCTTCCACCAGCGTGTTCAGCACCCCGACGCCCCAGTCCAGATCCTCCGGGAACCCCGAATAGTAGGGCTCGTCAATCTGGATATACTGCGCGCCCGCCTTCGCCAGCGCCTTCAGCTCCAGGTTCATCACCCGGGCGATGTCGGTAGCAAGCGCCTCCTCGCTGGGATAAAACGAATTCCGGATCCTTTTGATCAAGCAATGCGGACCCGTCACGCAAAACTTCACTGCATGCTCACTATATGTCTTGAGGAACGTGAAGTCCTGCACTAGTCCCATGGACGCCATCGGCAGTTTGCCCTGCACATGGCTGTCGTAAAAGTCGTAGTAGAACTTCTTCGAAGACCGGTCAATCTGCACGCCCGGCAGCCGCTCCACGAAGTAGTCGACCATGTTGTCGCGGCGCAGCTCGCCGTCGGTGACAAGGTCGCAACCGGCGGTCTCCTGGTCCTTGATCGCGGCCTTCACCGCCGCGTCGTAAATCTCGTCCAGGTCGTGCCGCGAAATCCGCCGCGCGAAGTAATCCGTCTTGAGGCGTTCCAGCCACCCCGGCATGGCATAACTGCCGACAATTCCCGTAGGAAGAATAGGAAGGTTCATATCGATCCCGATGCTTACTCGCGGCGCGTCGTATAGAGGACGCTCGTCCTGGTCCCCTTGCGGTATTTGAACGGCGAGAAGTGCACGTCATAGCCTGACCGCTCCGCCACCTCCCGCAATAGCGCCCCATTGACCCAGTTCAGCAGTGACCCGTCCAGCTTCCCCGGCCCGAAAAATCCCGTCCGGTACTGCGCCAGGTCGGTCACAAAAATGTCGTACACCTGCAAATACCCGCGCGGATGCAGCAGCGGCAGCGTGCGCACAAAGCTCTCCAGCGCCCCCGAACTCAAGTGAAAACGAAAATCCGTCGGAGCCGTCTCCAGAATATCTTCCAGCTTGCCCGCGTCCAGCCCCTCGGGGAACGGAAACTCCGGAAGATCCTCCAACTGCACCAGCCGCTCTTCCAGTCGCACGGCCGACCACAGCGCCTGCCAGAACGGAACCCCGCGCTCCACACCGCCGAAATCGTCGAAGCCGTGTTGCAGCATCCGGTGCACCTTGTCGCGGAAATGCTCCGGCCGGATCCCGTACTGCGCCCCCAGCCGGGCCGCGTCGCCCGCCGGCACGTAAGCCCGCACCTGCACGAAATAGAGATGCCCGTCGCGCCGCACCACTTCCTCGTCCGGCAGATTGTCGTAGACGTTGGTCAGGTGCACCTGCAAAACCTTATGCCGCAGCGACGGCAGCGACTGGATCGGATTCAGCGCGTCCAGCGGAACGAAGCGGCACTGATCGATATGCTTCGCCACGTTCGGCCGAGCCTTGTCCAGCGTGTCCTGCGAAAAATCCCCCAGGTGGAAACAGACCTTGGGATAGAACCCCGTCCCGCGCGCCGCATCCAGCGCCTGAAATTTTTCGAGCCACTGCGCGCACCGCGATCCCGACCCCACGCCGATTTCCAGCAGATTGATCTCCGCCGGCAACTGATTCCTGCTGTCCAGCTTGATCAGCAGGTCCATGAACTCGGCCACGTCATCGGCGATCGCCTCCGGATTGTGCCCGTCCGACGACCCGCCCGGCAGCGCCGTATCGTAGCCCTTGCCGGTCGCCGCCTCCCAGGCCAACAGATGCCGCCAGTAAAACTTGTTGAACTCCCACACCACCGAAGTCCGCAGCGACTGGAACTCCTCAAGCGGCACCCGGTCCGGACCGTTCATTGAATCCGGCTTCGCCCGGCACAGCGCCCTAAGCAGATCCTCGCGCAGCGACTCCGGATTCACCTGCCGCGTGTCGACATGGATGTCCATGATCGGCGCCGGCTGCCCCAGCGAGTTATAGCCCTGCGTGGCGATCGCCACTTCGCGAAAGTTGTTCTTGTACTGGATCCAGTCCAGTTCCACCTGGAGCCGCGCGAACTGCCCCTGGTCGATCACGCCCTCCTCCACCAGCGCGTAAATCGTTTCGGTAACGCCCTGCGTCGTGGCGAGCGCGTTCACCTTCAGGTGGTTCAGCTTCAGAATCATGGCACAAACCCGGGCATGGGATTGGAACAGGACGGAGGCACGCCAATCACGGAACCGGCAAACTTACAAGGATATCGCGTTTTGCATGCATTCCGCGTGCCTATCTCGGCCGGATGAGGGCGTGCGCTCTGTGTAATATACTCGGGGCCATGTTCCTGCGCGACTCCCGGCTGCATCCCCAGCGCCGCAAGGGCATCCCGTTGCTCCACCGGCGTAATCCTGCGATTTCGGCACTATGGTGCACTCTGCTTGCGTGCCTTGCCGGCAACGCCTTTCCCGCGCCTCCGGTGCCGGCTCCTTCGGTTCTCGAGTCCACCCTCTTCGAGTCCAATCAGGGCCAGTTCCCCGCCGATGTCCTCTTCGCCGCGCGCACGCCGAACGGAGTGCTGCTGCTGACCGCCGACGGACATCGTTACGTGCTCGCGCCGCCGGAGGGTCCGGCCGCCGAGGTCCGCTATCGCCTGCTGGGCGCCAAACCGGCCCCACGCATGCAAGGACGCGAACCATCGCCAGCGGTGTTGCGCCACTACCGCGGAAACGATCCCGCGCAGTGGCGGCTGCGCGTTCCGCTCTATCGCGAAGTGGAGGTGAACAGCCTCTATCCGGGAATCCGGCTAGTGCACCGGCGAGGCGAACGCGGCCTCGAGCATGACTACGTAGTCGCGCCCCGTGCCGATCCCGGGCAGATCCGCTTCGCCATCGAGGGTGCCTCCGCGGTGGAACTGACGGCCGCGGGCGACTTGGCTGTGAAGACCGCGGCCGGAACCCTCCGCTACGGCCGCCCCGCCGTCTATCAGGAGACCCCCACCGGCCGCGTGACGGTCGCGGGCGGCTACCAGCGCCGCGGCGGCGCGTTCGGCTTCCGCATCGGCGCCTACGATGCGAGCCTGCCCCTGGTCATCGATCCGCTGCTGAACGAAACGATCGTTGAGTTCGGAGGCAGCGACGACGATCGCGGCGTCACGGCCCGCCGGACGCCGGACGGGAAAGTGATCGTAGTGGGAACCACCGTATCGCCGGATTTCCCGGGCACGAATACCGAGGGCATCCGCAGTCTCACCGACCTGTTTGTCGCCAGGGTCGATCCGGACACACAGGAGTTGGAGGCCGCGACCGTAGTGGGCGGCGTACTCCAGGAGAATGTCCGCGGTCTGCTGGTTGACGCGCAGAACAACGTCTACGCCTTTCTAGACACGAATTCGCCGGATTTGCCGCAGCCGCTGGGGCAGGAGCCGTCGCGATACCACGGCGGTCCGTCGGATCTGGCTCTGATGACCCTGGACGAGGATCTGGAGTTGACTGGCACGTACTACCTGGGCGGCAACGGCGTGGAACTGGGTGCGGGTATCGATTTCGATCCGCTCAGCGACCACCTGCTGCTGGGCTTCAGCACGGATTCGACGGACCTGCCGGTACCGGACGATGCCTTGCAGACCGGCATCGCGGGAGGCACCGATTGCGCCGCGATGCTCCTGAACCGCCAGGACCTGAGTATCGCCGATCTGACGCTGTTCGGCGGGACCCAGGACGAGACCTGCCGCGAGGCGCGCTTCCGTTCCTTCGGCGAAGTCGTGTTGAGCGGGAATACAGTGTCGCCGGATCTGCTTCCTTCCGAAAACGCGTTTCAGCCGGACTTCGGCGGCGGCATGAACGACGGCTTTGTCGCGGTGCTGAACGCGGGCCTGTCGCAGGCCCTCTACACCAGCTACCTCGGCGGCGCCCAAACGGACCTGGTGTTCACGCTCGATATCGATGCACAGAGCAAGCTCCTGATCGGCGGCCTGACCGATTCGCTCGACTTCCCGGTCACCACCGGCCAGATGCCGCCGGCGCCGCCGATTCCGTTCGTCGCGCAGTTGGACCCGGACGGGGAGGCGGAAGACAAAGCCGCCTACATTCCGGGCGGCCAAGTGGTGCTGAGTATCGCGGCCATCGCGGACGCCTTCGGGATTCCGGAAGGGTCGGTGGCGTCGCTGGCGCTGCCAGAAGCGAACGGCGCCACGGGGACGAACTTCACTCTGCTCGATACGGATCTGGGAGTCGTCAGCCAGGAGCATCTGATCAACGTCGGCCTCAATTCCACCGAGGTACAGACGAACCGGCAGGTACTGCTGGCCGGGACCAAGACTGGCGCCACGGCGCAGGAGAACCAGCCTGTAGTGACCACAGCCGGCATTCCGGAAGAGGCGCATGGTCCGCGGCTTACCGTGGGGAAAATTGGGTACCAGAAGGCCCACGCGGACAGCCTGGCCCAATATCAGATCGTCATCGCGAACCGCGGTTCGGAGGCGGCGGAGAACGTCCGGCTGGAGGACGTGTTCACCATAGACGGATCGTCCAGCGGAGTGGAGATCCGCGGGGTGAGTATACCCAAACACGAGGCCGACTGCACGCTGGCCGGAAACCGGCTGGACTGCTCCTTCGGAACCATACCCGCAGGGGGCGGGCGGACCGTGTTTCTCACCGTATTCGTCCGGCGAACCGGCCGGCTCCTCAACACGGCCACGGTGCGCGCCGATAACGTGAGCGATCCGGTGGAGCGCATCACGAGTACCGACGTGTCCAGCGCCTCAGCGGACCTGAGCGTGGTGAAACGCCGTTCGAAGGAAACCGTTACGGCGGAAGACACGTTCGAATACATCCTGACGGTGACAAACCGGGGCCCGAGCGACGCGAGCGGCGTCGTGCTGACGGACACCTACGACGGCCGGCTGAAGATCGTCTCCATACAGTCCGGACTCACGGACTGTGAGCGGCATGCCACCAACGGGGAGGGAAGTCCGGAAGTCATTTGCGACGTCGGTTTTCTAGCTATTGGCGAGACTCAAGAGATCCGCATCGCGGTGGAGACTCCGGCCGGGAGTGTGGGGTACGTTTCCAACGAGGCCGAGGTATCTGCCAGCGTGGATGACCCCAATATCTCCAATAACTTCTCCAGAAACACCACCACCTGGAAAGTGGAGCCGCAGAATGAACCCGATGCCGCGGATCTGGAACTCTATATAAACGCCAACCTCTACGGCGTCCGCCACGTCCTTGTGAACGTGAGAAACAAAGGGCCGGGCGACGCCCTGGAACCGCACGTCACGCTGAGACTGCCGCAGGGCGTCACGCTCCAGGGGACACCTGCGGAATGCAACGAGCCCACCACCAGCGGCGTGGTTCGCTGCCGCCTCGAAACGATACCGGCTGGAGCCGACGCGTACATCGACCCCGGACTCGAGATCAACGTCGAGCCTCCCTTCGTTCCCGTGGAAGAGGATATCGAGTTTCCCCTCGAATTTGCTGGCAACGTCTGGTCGCTTACTCCAGATCCGAATCTCGCCAACAACGTTGCGAGACAGCTCCCGTTCCTGATTTTCCGCGCGACTGACAGATATGCCCAGTATTTTGATTCCCTGAATAGCGCTAGCGGAGACAGACGCGCCCTGGTGGCAGGAAGCGACCCGGCGCTGTACGGGGCAAACCTGACCGATGCGCTGTACGTCGCCGACACCACGCCGCTGCCGCGCACGCTGGGCGGCGTGGTGGTCCGCTTGAACGATACCGTGGCGCCGCTGTTCTTCGCGGCGCCCGGTCAGGTGAATTTCCAGGTGCCCTGGGAACTGACCGGCGAAAGTGAGGCGCAGTTGACGGTCTACGCCAACGACCAGGTCATCGGTCCCACGCGCGTTTCCCTGGAACCGTTCGCGCCGGGCATCTTCACCACTGCGCAGACCGGGTCCGGGCAGGGCTCCATCCTGATCGCCGGAACGGCGGCCATCGCGGCGCCCGTGGACACCTTCCCCGGCTCCCGGCCGGTGAAGCACGGCGAGTTTCTGTCGATCTACTGCAACGGACTGGGTCCCGTGGATGACCCGCCTCCCACCGGCGAGGCGGCGCCTACGGACAAGCTGGTCCACACCACGCACACGGTGACCGCAACGGTCGGCGGCGTGGACGTGCCCGTCGCCTTCGCGGGCTTGGCGCCCGGCTTCGTCGGCCTGTATCAAGTGAACCTGGAAATCACCGATGCCGTCCCCAGCGGAGACGAGGTTCCCCTGGCGCTAACGGTGGAAGGCGTCTCCTCCAACGAGGTGACGGTCGCCGTGGAGTAGCGGTTCGCGTTCCGCCAACGGGCAAAAGCGCGATAATCCCCGCTTCATTTCCGGGAATTTCCAGAGTATACTACCCGGGGAGACGCGCCATGGCCACTCGTCGAAGTCTTGCGTCCTTGCTCGCGGGCATCTGTATCTGCGCCGTCGCGATGCACGCCCAGGACCGTTCCGGGGAAGTCCTCCTCAAAGGCACCGTCGAAACCGCCGGCAGCCACCAGCCTCTCGAAGGCGTCCACTTGACCCTCGGCGAGTCCTCCGCCGTCAGCGGACCGCGCGGCGGCTTCTCCTTCCCCGCCCTCGCTCCCGGCTCCTACACGATCCAAGCCGAACTCCCCGGATATCTCAAGAAATCCGCCGAGATGCTCCTCGAAGTCAGCGGCTCCCGGGACCCGGTCACCATCGCTCTCACCCGCTCCGCCACCATCGAAGGCATCGTCGAAGATCCCGACGGCCGCCCTCTGCCGAACGTCGCCGCCGGCCTTCTCTCGCAGCGCTACTCGAAGAGGCCCGATCCGCTCGGCCTTCCCACCCGCACCGACGACCAGGGCCGCTTCACCATCCACGACCTCGCTCCCGGCGCCTACTTCCTGCGCGCCTCCGCCACGCACCCCGCCGAGGGCCGCAATCCGCCCAAGCCTGCCGACCAGCCCTTCCGCGACGTCTACTATCCACGCTCCCCGGACTTCGCCGGAGCCGTCCCCCTTGTGCTCGCCGCCGGAGCCACGCAAACCGGGATCCATCTGCGCCTGCTGCCTCCGGAATCCTACAGCGTTAGCGGACGCGTCTCCGGCGCCCTGGAAGGCGCAAAGCTGTCCGTCCGGCTGCGCGAAACAGACTCTCCCGCGTTCGGCCTGTTCCTGAACAAGGAGCCCCGCGCCGCCGTCGCCGCCGACGGGACGTTCCGCATCGATCAGGTCCCGCCCGGCGGCTACTCCCTGTTGCTGTACGCCGGGCCCAGCTCTCTCGGAAAACCTCTCCCGGTCACGATTCTCGACCGCGATGCCGACAACCTCCTTCTGTTCGCATCTCCCGGTGTGCCGCTCACCGGAAAGATCGACGACCCCAAGGAGCGCTTCAAGAACCGTCACCTCATCCTCATCCTTATGGGAGCCAACCAGGCGTCCCTCCCGGCGCAAGTCTCTGATACCGGAGCGTTCTCCTTCGAAAGCGCCAAGCCCGGAAAATACCGCGTATTCCTCTTCGACACACACCCGGACTTCGCGGTAAATCAGGTCGCCATCGGCGGCCGCACCTTCGACGGCGAAGGCTTCGAGTTCACCGCGGCCGGAAACCAGGAGCTGACCGTAACCCTGGGCGACGGCGGAACCATCGCGGGCGTCGTCGACACGGGCGTCGGACCCCGCACCGGCCTCCACGCCGTCGTCACCGCCACCCTCACGCCCGTGGACGCCGCGCTCGGCCTCGGACCAATGCACAACGCCACGTCGCAGCCGGACGGCGCCTTCGCGATTCGATCGCTTCCCCCAGGCCAATACCGGGTCTGCGCCTGGGGCCCGCTCCGCGCCGATCTGCGCAAACTTCTGGAAGCGCCCGGAAACCAGGCGTTCTTGGACAAGAGCTGCAAGACGGTCAACCTCGCCCCCGACGGCGGCGCCGAAGCCCACCCGACCCTGATCCCGGAGGGCTAACGTGGCGCGAGCACTCGTGCTCGCCGCGCCGGCACTCCTGCCGGCGCTTGTCCCCTGAGCCCCTACTTCCCTCTCCCCGCCGGCCCCTGCGCGATCATCGGAATCCCGATGATCCAGTCCGTGTTCCCCTGCCGAGCCAGCGCGTACAGCGTCTTCCGGTCCGGACCGCTGAACGTCGCCGTGATCGTCCCATAAGGCGTCGGAATCAGCCCCAGGTACTTCCCGTCCGGCCCGACCACCTGAATTCCCGCGCCCGAAGTCACGTAAAGCCGCCCTTCGGAATCCAGTGCGGTCCCGTCCCCGCCGCCCGCCTCCAACTTTGCGAACTCCCGCTGATTCTTGAGCGACCCGTCCTTCTGCACGTCGAACACCGCCAGTGTGCCCCCATTAGTCACCCACAGCTTCTTCTCATCCGGACTCAGCACGATCCCGTTGGTAAACAGGTTCTCGCCATAGCGCGAAATCTTGCCTTTCGCGTCCGCGTAATAAACGACGCCGTTGGTGAAGTACACGCCGCCCTTGCTGTCGGCCGTGGCATCGTTCAGCACGCCGCCCAGGCAGTCCAGCGTGTCACCCTGAAAGTGATCCGCCAGCGTCCGCCGCTCCGGCGTCAGTTGCTCGATCGACGGCATCAGCCCACGATTCAGCACAAAGATCGCGCCCTTCGAATTCCGCGCCAGCGACCCGCCGGTGTTGGTCCCGGTGTACGCTACCGTGTCTTTGCCGCTCGGGTCCAGCTTGATCACCGTGCTGTTGTCGTTCTGCGCCACCAGCAGCCCGCCGTCCGGCGTGGCGATAATGCCGTCGCCGTTGTTGCCTTCCACGGTCCAGATCTCTTTCCACTGCGCGCCCGCCGCGATCACCCCGGGAATCGCCGTCACCGCATATTCCCGCGGACCCGATGCCTGCGCCTTCGCCGGACCCGGACCGCCCCGGCCCTTCGCGTTCCCGCGTCCCGCCCCGCGCCCGCGTCCACCCGGCGCCGCCGGCGGATTCTTGCACGCCGCAACCACTTCCGCGTAGCGCGCATCCTGCGTCGCCTGCACGCCTGGACCCGTCCGCCGCGCCGCTGGCGCACCCTGTCCCCACACCACGGCCGCGCTGAAAAGCCCCACCGCCATCGCGATCATGCCAGTCGATTTCATAAGAACCTCCCGTGTCCGCGTCCCAGAATACACCATGCCGCCCCAGCTGGCGGGCCGTCCCCCGTTGACCCCAGGCACTGGGATACAATAGCACGCCATAACGGCTTATTTGGCGATATTTCGCCTCTAAAAGGAGCGCGCATGCCCCAACTCAACTCCCGCCTGGTCCCCATCGTGGACCGCCTTCTGCCCGTCATTTACGTCCGCGGCTACGCGATGACCAAGGGTGAGCAGGACGAAACCGCCGCCGACCCCTTCTGCGGCTTCAACCTCGGCTCCACCGTTTACCGCGCCACACCCGATAAAGACAAACCCGCCAAGAAGTTCATCTTCGAATCCCCGGTCCTCCGTCTGATTTCCGACTACGACTACTCCGACGTCTATCACGACGGCTTCGACATCTTGGACCCCAGTTGGGAAGGCGAGATCTTCACGCGCTCCATTGTCATCTACCGCTACTACGACGAAGCTTCCAACCTCCTCGGCGACGGCAAAACGCCCCCCATCACGGACTTCGCCAAGGGACTCGGCGATCTCATCCTGCGCGTGCGCGACCTTGTGTGCCAAAACCCCAAGAACAACCTGACTCCGGCGAATTTCCAGTGCTATCTGGTGGCCCACTCCATGGGCGGCCTGGTCTGCCGGTCTTTCCTGCAAAACCCCGTCTTCAGCGACGCCCGGGCGCGCCAGTGCATCAACAAGTTGTTCACTTACGCCACGCCCCACAACGGTATCGACGTGGCGGGCATCAACGTCCCCCAATGGCTCACGCTCGACGACATCGCCAATTTCAACCGGAATAACATGGCGAAATACCTGGACGTCGAAGCGCTGTTTGAGAAGACCAAGCGCGTCGACTGGATCCCGGAATCGGCCTTCCCCTCCCGCCGCATCTTCTGCATGGTTGGCACCAACCGCCAGGATTACGAAGCCGCCAAGGGACTCTCGCGCGCCTTCGTCGGCCATGGCAGCGATGGCCTGGTGCGCATCGACAACGCCGCCGTGTGGGGCGTCGATAGCAAAGGCCAGGTGTCCGCCCCCTGCGCCACCGCCTACACCTACCGGTCACACTCCGGCTTCTTCGGCATCGTCAACAGCGAGGAGGCTTACCAGAACCTCACCCGCTTCCTGTTCGGCGACCTGCGCATCGACGTCTGGGCCGACGTCGACTCCGTGCAGCTCCCCGAGAACATCAAAGGCAGGTCCGTCAACGCCCTCTATCAGTTCGAAGTGCTGGCGTCACCCAAAGGAAGGCGCTGGTTCCTGACCCGTCGCGTGGCTGAAGAGGACTCGGTGGCCTGCCGCAGCCACCAGGAGCTGATCGGCGTCAACACCGCGGACCGCCGCCACATCTTCCTGTCCACCGTCTTCCTTTCCTCTCACGAGCGGCTCAAAGACAGTGCCGGCGAGCTCAGCTACGGCCTGACCTTCGGGGTGCGCGTGCCGGACTACGAAGTCGACCGCAAGTTCTGGCCGGATTCCCACATCGAAGGATCCTACCTGTTCAACGACACGATGATGGTCACGGTGACCCCGGCGCCTTCCACCGGCGCTCTATGGAGCGCCACCTATCGCTGGCAAAGCGAGCACGCTTCCGGACCGGGCAAGCCATTCGACTTAGTGGAGAAGGACGACCACTTCGAAATGACCGTGGAATTCGGCGATAGCGGCCGCGAGCCCGGCATCCACGGCCACTTGCGCTTCCTGGTTTCCGGCTGGAACCTGGACCACCCGCGCACGCCCGTGGCCGCGCCCGCTGCTCCCGCGGCAGCACCCAAGGCGAAACGCAAGCGCTCCCGGTAGCAGTGCGTCCAGTCGCGTGTGGGGCGGGTTCTTATCCCGCCCCCGCCCGGCACTCGGCGATCACCTCCGCGGGCGTCATCCGTAACAGCACCCACACGCCCAACGGCAGAATCACGGCCTCATCCAGCAACCCGACCACCGGCAGGAAATCCGGGATCAGGTCCACCGGACTCAGCGCATATGCCACCAACCCGGCGGCCAGCAGCTTGACCCCGCGCGGCGTCCGCGGATGCCGTGCGATCGCCCCCAGCACCCGGACCTCCCGCTTGGCCCAAGCCGTCCATCGCCGGAGCGTAGTTCGCACCCTGCCAGGAATCTTATCTCGCTTCACCTGAACCACTTGGCGTCCAATCCCGCCCTCACGGCCGCTCCCCCACTGGTAGTCAGGGATGGGCAGCGAAGCCAGCCAAACTTACTATGTCAGTGATAACACAGGATCGATCCGCAGGCCAGCCCGTTGCTCCCAATCAGCGACGAAACGAACCCAACACCGGCGCCCCTGCTTCGGGATCTGTGTTCATCTGCGTCCATCTGTGGCCAAATTCATGCCGCGCCGGGGCCTGCTCCCGCCCCTCCAGCGACGAAACGAACCCAACAACTCTATGAAAACAAAAGACAGCCACTCAGAACCGGACCTTCAACTGCACCGCCACCTGCCGCCCCGGCGCCAGCGCGGTCCCCGAAAACAGCCCCGTGAAGTTGATCACGTTCAGCCGGTTGGTCGCATTCCGCAAGTCGAATTGCACCGTCGCCGACCGGGCCCCCTGCTCCCACGCCTTCCACCCGGCCGAAAAGTTCAGGTTGAAGTTCGGCCGCACCCGGCTCCGCTGGAAATTCACCTTGTCCAGGATCGGCTGCGAGATCGGCTGGGTGTCGTCGGCGTCGTTGTCGGTGCCGGGCGTCGTGCTGCCGTCGTCGGAATCGTCGTCGCCTTCCAGTTGCACGGGCAGCCCGCTCCCGTAGCGGATCCCCGCCACCACCCACACCCTGGGGTTCACGTCGAACCGCACCTGCCCGGACACCGTGTTCCGCTGGTCCTGCGTAATCGGGAACCGCGTCACCGCGTCCCGCAGGTCGGACGCCTCTCCGCCGCGGATGAACAGGCCGCCGGTCACCGGCGCGCTGGCGATGCCGTGCATATTCGACCAGCTTGCCGAAGCCGACACCCCGCGCCAGCGCGGCAGGTCCAGCCGCACCTCGGTCCCCTGGATGCGCGACCTGTCGAAGGTGATTGGGAACCCGATCCCGGTGTTGAAGAACACGTCGTCGTCGGCGTAATTGCGGAAGGTCCGCCAGTAATGGCTCACGTCAATTCTTACGCTGTTCCAGAACGCCTTGCTGATGCCCACCTCGAAGAAGTTGGCGCGCGTCGCCGGCACCAGCAACACATCCTCCACGCCGCTGAACCCCAACGCCGGAGCCGTGTTGCTGAACAGCAGGTTCTCGATCGGCGGAGGCTGCCAGATCCGGTCATAGGACGCCCGCAGCAGCACCTTCGCGCCCGGCACGAAGTAGCTCAGCCCCACCCGGGGGCTAAACGCATGGTCGTGGATCAGCAGGCTGTAGTAGTCATAGCGCAGCCCGATATTGGCCGAGAACCGCCCCAGCCGCAGGCTGTCCTGCACGAACGCCGACGATTCCTTGCTCCGCCTCTGCTGGGCGAAGTCGATCAGCAGGTTGTCCAGCGCCGGCGGCTCGGCCAGCCGGAACTGCTCGCGGATGTTGTTCGAGCGGAAGTCGCCGCCGAACTTGTAGGTGTTGCGCCGGTGTGCGATGGTCACCGTGCCGATCACCGCGGCCTCGCGGAACCCGCGGTCCTGGTTCACGTACACCGGCGTCGCCAGCGGATTGCTCCACAGCAGCGAGGTCAGGTCGCGCACCATTCCGCGCACCGTCGCCAGCGTGTTCTCCGTGAAGATGTGCTGGTAGTGGATCTGCCCCGCCGTCTCCGACGACCGCCGGTCCTGCCGCTGCCCGGCCGCCTGCTGCACCTGGTCGTTCGGCACCAGGAACCCCGTCCGGTTCGATCTCAAGTAGAACGTGAGCCGGTCCGCCGGTGTCAGGTCGCGCTCCAGCCGCCCGTTGAAGCCCTCCTCGCTGCCCTTGTTCGTGTAGTTCTGGGTGGAGGGCGGATCCAGATACCGGTTCGTCCGCCCGGCATGCGCGCCGATCGAAAACGCCGTCCGCTCGAAGCGCCGCTGGTGCTCAATCGACCCCGCATGGTTCTGGAACGTGCCGCCCTGGTAGCTGACCTCCGTGTTGTAGCCCAGCGAGCCGATACGCCGCGTGTCCAGCGAGATGACTCCTCCCAAGCGGCGCCCGAACTCGGCCGGCATCCCTGCTGTCATCACGTTGACCGCTTCAAACTCGTCGTTCTCAAACGCCGGAGCGAACGCAATCGACCGGTTATCGTACACCGGCATCCCGTCCACCACGTACTGCGTGTCGTACTCGGACCCGCGCGGATGCAGCACCGCGTTGGCCTCCAGCAGCCACCCCGGCATGGTGGTCACCGCGTCGATGGTGCTGCGCCCCAGCGTCGTCCCCAGCGCCTGTTCGAGCTGCTGGCGCTGCAACTGGTTCACCAGCCCCGGCTGCGACGTATCGAGCAGCGGCGCCTGGTCGTTCACCGTCACCTGCGTCGCCACCACGCCCACCTGCAAGGTGACCTCGATCTCCTGCGGCACCGGCGACCGCACCTCGATATTCTGCACGGCCTCCTGAAATCCGTCCCGCCGGACGGCAAGCTGGTAGACCCCGGCCGGCAACCGCTGCAGCCGCGCCACGCCGTCGTCATCGGCCTCGGCCATCGCCTGGAACTGCGGATTGCGCCCCGTGATCTCGACTGTCGCCGGCACCGGCCGCCCCATCGGGTCGTGCACAGTCACGCGCACCTCGCCTTCCATCACCTGAGCCCACACGGCCGCGCCGGCGCACACGAGGAGCAGGAGCAGGCGCGCGGGGTGCATATGGATACATTCCGCCCGGGTCCAAACTGTTCAGGCAAATTGCGCCGCCGAGCCCGGCCGCACCAGGTCGCCCCATCGGATCGCGCCGCGTGGCCCAGGCCGGCGCGCCTTCCTCCGACGGCTGGGATCCTGAAGCCGCCGCCCCGCGCCGAATGCGTTCCGCCCGGCCCCGCACTGTTCCCCAAAAAAATCCGTGAACAAATCCCCACCTGGCGGAATGTCACTATAGAAGCAGGAATGTTTTCGCGCAGCTCAGCCGCCAACCCCGCTGTGACGGGAAGCTACGCCGGGACCAGTCAGGCTCCGTCGCCTCTGGAAGAAGAGGTCACGAGTCTGTTTGACCAGTTCCGTGCGCCTTTGCTGCGCTACCTGCACTCGTTCGGGCTGCCCGCGCAGGAGGGCGAAGAGGTGGTCCAGGAGGTGTTTTTGGCGCTGTTCCAGCACCTGCGGGAAGGCAAGCCGCGGACCAATCTTCAGGGTTGGGTGTTTCGCGTGGCCCACAACCTGGGACTGAAGCGCTGCCAGGCACGCCGCCAGGGTGCTGCCGGCGCTCCCGAGGGAGCCGGGGAGCTCGATCCGGCGCCCAATCCCGAGGAGCAGGCCGCGCATCGCCAGCGCCAGCAGCGCCTGCGCGCCGTCGTGCGCGCCTTGCCGGAACAGGACCGGCGGTGCTTGTATTTGCGGGCGGAAGGACTCCGCTACCGCGAGATCGTGGACGTGTTGGGAATGTCGCTGGGCGCGGTGGCGCAGTCGCTCGAACGGTCGCTGGCCCGCCTCAGTAGAGCTGACGAACGGTGAAGCCAATGTCAGAAGCTCATCTTCCGGATCGCGAACTCTTGCAGGCCGCCGACGGGGAACTCGAGCCCAGCCGCGAGGCGGCCGTGCGCGAACATCTGTCCGCCTGCTGGTCCTGCCGCACCCGCATGCGCGAAATCGAGGACACCATCGCCGAATTCGTGCACGCGCATCAGGGCGGCTTTGAAGTGCCTCCGGCCGAGGCTCCGCGCGCGATGCTCCGCGCCCGCATGGCGGAGCTGGCCGCCAACTCCCGCCCGGGCCTGCGGGAGCGCTTCTCGAACTTCCTGCTCACCGGAAACCGCCTGGCTTACGTCGGCGGCGTGTTCTTTGTCGTCGCCGTTCTCATGTTCGCCAACGCCGTGCGCCAGTCGATGGAACTGGCCACGCATCTGGTCCCGGACCCCAACCTTACGCCCGGCGCGACCGTCCCGGTTTCGACCGCCGAAGTCTGCACCCAGGAGCCTCCGGTCGAGGCCGGCTTCATTCCGGTTTCGGTGGGTCGCGAGGTGTTCAAGCGCTACGGCATCGGCAACCCGCGCCCGGACGACTACGAGCTGGACTACCTGATCGCCCCCGAGCTCGGCGGCGCTGACGATCCCCGCAACTTCTGGCCCCAGACGTACAATCCGGCCACCTGGAACGCGCATCTCAAGGACGCCCTCGAAGACCGCCTGCACACGCTGGTGTGCGAGAAGAAGGTGACGCTCGGCGAAGCCCAGCGCGCGCTGGCCACCAACTGGATCGCAGCCTATAAGAAGTATTTCCAGACCCAGAAGCCGATCGCCAGCCACGAGGAGTTCACCAAGGACCACCCCTGGGAAGAGTGAGCCCGTGGTCTCAGCCGCGCGGCTGGCGGCTGTGGCTGGTCGCCTCCGTTCTGTTCGCCGGCGGGTTCTTGAACGACCCGCCGTGGAAGTTCTACCCGCCTGACCAGCCCCTCACGCCCAACGCCGAAGCCCAGCATGTTGTCGTGAACCTACTGCGCGAAGGATCGTTCGCGAACCCCTTCAGCGTGGCGCGAACGGGCCCGACGGCGCACGTCGCCCCTGGCTACCCCTGGCTGGTGCTCGCGCTGCTGCGGGTGTTCGGAGACGGCGCGGCGGGAGTGGTCGCGATCCGCGTGCTGGCGACGGGGGCGCTGAGTTTGCAGTTCGCGCTGCTGCCGTGGGCGGCGCGGGTGTTCGGGTATTCGGCGTGGACCGGCGTGCTGGCGGCGCTGTTCGGCATCCTGGTGAAGCCGGGCAGGGAAGAGATGTGGGAGACGCACGTCGCGGGCTTGGCGACGATGCTGCTGGCGGTCGGGATGTGCACCTGGCGCGGGACCGCTCCCTATGGTCGCGGCTCTGCTAATGGAGATCTGCACGGATCGAATCTAGTGAGCACAGCGCCACTAGCTGAGCCGCGACCGCAGGAAGCGGTCCCCCAACCGTCCGCCCTCCGCGCCGCCGTCCTCGCCCTCGCCGCCGGCCTCGTCTTCCTCCTCCAACCCGTGATCGCCGCCGTCTACGTCGCCTGGGCCGCGACCCGCCCCGCCCACCGCTGGCTCCTCCTCACCATCCCCCTGCTGGTCTGCGCCCCCTGGATCGTCCGCAACTCGATCGCCACCGGCGGACCCTCCTTCATCCGCGACGACCTCGGCCTCGAACTCTACGTCTCCTTCAATGACTGCGCGCCCTACGGCATCCGCACCAGCGAACGCCAGGGCTGCGTCACCGCGCTCCATCCGAACGCCAGCCCCGGGGAAGCCGCCGCCGTGGCCTCGCTTGGCGAGTACCGCTACAACCAGAGCCGCCTGCGTATCGCCCTCGCCTGGATCGCCGGGCACCCCCTGCACGCAGTGCGGCTCATCGCCCAGCGAGCCTGGTTCTTCTGGTTCCCTTCCGACGACGGCTTCGAAGGCTACCTCGCCCAGCGCAAGCGATTCCTCGCGCTCCACGCCCTCACGCTGCTCTCCTTTGCCGGCCTGTGGGCCTCCTGGCGGCGCCTCGCCTCCACTCACGTGCTCGCGCTCTGGCTAGTCGTTTACCCCCTCATCTATTACCTGGTGGAATTCGAGGAACGCTACCGCTACCCGATCCTCTGGATCACATTTCTGCTGGCGGCGGCCGCTATCCCCGCAGTACTGCGCCCGCGCTCCCGTCTCCAGGTACTTGCGCGCCCCCCCGGCTAAGACGCTATCATGACGTTTCACACCCAAGCGACGGAGTATTAGTGCCACGAACAGTTGGGGTCCTCAAGGAGACCTTCCCCGGAGAGCGATGTGTCGGCATTGTTCCTAAGTCGGTGGACGTTCTCAAGAAAACAGACATGACGGTCCTGGTGGAGGCCGCGGCGGGCGCCGCGGCCGGCTATCCGGATGACCAGTACACAGCCCGTGGCGCCGCCGTCGCCACGCGCGAAGAGATCTGGAAACAGGCCGATATCGTGGTGCAATTCCGCGGCCTGGGCGCGAACCCCACCGCGGGCCGCGCCGACCTGGCGCACATGCGCAAGGGCCAAATCGTGCTGGGACTCGGCGAACCACTCACCGCCAAACAGGAAGCCACTGACTTGGCTGCCGCCGGCGTTTCCTTCTTCGCGCTGGAGCTGATCCCGCGCACCACGCGTGCGCAGAGCATGGACGTGTTGTCCTCGCTCGCCACCATCTCCGGCTACGAAGCGGTGATTCTGGCCGCCACCACGCTCCCCAAGATCTTCCCCATGCTGATGACCGCCGCGGGCACCATCACGCCGGCCAAGGTCTTCGTCATCGGCGCGGGTGTGGCCGGATTGCAGGCCATTGCCACGGCCAAGCGCCTGGGTTCGGTGGTCAGCGGCTACGACGTGCGCTCGGCCGTCAAGGACCAGATCATCAGCGTGGGCGCGAAGTTCGTGAGCCTGGAAGTGGAAGCCGGGCAGGCCGAGGACAAGGGCGGCTACGCCAAGGCCATGGACGAGGCGTTCTATAAGAAGCAGCGCGAGCTGATGCTGGAAGTGGTCAAGGAGCACGACGTCGTGATCACCACCGCCGCGGTGCCCGGAAAGCGCGCTCCCATCCTGATCACCAAGGAGATGGTGGAAGCCATGGCGCCCGGGTCGACCATCGTCGACATCGCCGCGGTGCGCGGCGGCAACTGCGAACTGACGCAGCCGGACCAGCACGTGGTCCACAACGGCGTCAATATCGTGGGCCCCACCAATTTCGCCTCCATGGCGCCGTTCCATGCGAGCCAGATGTTTTCGGCCAACGTGGCCACATTTTTAAAGCACCTGAACGGGTTCCTGCCGCTGGAGACCATTCCGGAGGACGACATCGTCGCCGACACGCTGGTCACCCACGGCGGAGACGTCACCAACCCGCGGGTGCGCGAGATTCTGGGTCTACCGGCACTGGAGCGGGCGGCGCCGGCGGCCAGCGAAGGGAAGGCCTCATAATATGCAGTCCTACGAATTTGGTCTCTACGTCTTCATGCTCGCGGCTTTGCTGGGATTCGAGCTGGTGAAGCGTGTGTCGCCCCTGCTGCACACGCCTCTGATGTCGCTTTCGAACGCGATCTCCGCCATCGCGGTGGTGGGCGCCATCGTCATCACCGGCGCGGAGGGCGCCAGCACGCTGAGCCGCATCCTGGGCTTCGCCGCTGTCGTGTGCGCCACCATCAACGTGGTGGCCGGGTACCTGATCACGGATCGCATGCTGAAGATGTTCCGGAAGCGGGAGCCCGAGAAGAAATGATCGAACAGTATCTGCCGGCCATCTACTTGCTGGCGTCCATTGGATTCATTCTGGCCGTCAAGTGGATGAATAATCCGGCCACCGCGCGCCGCGGCGTGATCATCGGCGAAATCGGCATGCTGCTGGCCGTGATCGGCACGCTGCTGAAGACGGAAGTCGTCGAATACCAGTGGATCCTGATCGGGATGGCGATCGGCGCGGCCATTGGCGCTCCGCTGGCCTACCTGATGCCGATGACCGCGGTGCCGCAGTTGACCGCGCTGTCGCACGCCTTCGGCGCTCTGGCGTCGGCCTTGATCGGCACGGCCGAGTTCTATCGCGGCATCCCGCTGGGCTTCCAGATGGGCGCCCTGACGCTCGAAACCCTGCTGGGCTTCCTGACCACCACGGCCAGCGTGATCGCCTTTGCCAAGCTACAGGAGTTAATGCCCACAAGGCCGATGACCTACCCCGGGCAGAACTTTATCAGTTTGGGCGTACTGAGCGCGGCTGTGATTCTGGGCGGCTACATGGTGGTGGAAACGCCGGCGCACTGGATGTTCCCGACCTTCATCGCGCTGTCGCTGCTGTTCGGCATCCTGCTGGTGATTCCCATCGGCGGGGCGGACATGCCCACGGTGATCGCGCTGCTGAACTCGTATGCGGGCGTTTCGGCGGCGGCCATGGGATTCGTGCTCGATAACCGCCTGCTGATCGTCGCCGGGTCGCTCAACGGCGCCGCGGGCCTGATCCTGTCGATCATCATGTGTAAGGCCATGAACCGCTCGTTCACCAACGTTCTGTTCGGCGCCTTCGGTCAGGTGGCGGTGGGCGGCGCGGCGGCGGCCACGCAGAGGCCGGTGCGTTCGGCGACACCGGAAGACGCGGCGGCGATCCTCGAAGCCGCTTCGAGCGTGATCGTGATCCCGGGCTACGGCATGGCCGTGGCGCAGGCGCAGCACAAGATCCGCGAGCTGTACGACGCGCTCACCAAGAACGGCTGCGACGTGAAGTTCGCCATCCACCCAGTGGCCGGCCGCATGCCGGGCCACATGAACGTGCTGCTGGCCGAGGCCGACATCCCCTACGACAAGCTGCTGGAGATGGACGACATCAACGGCGAGTTCGGCCAGACCGACGTCGCGCTGGTGATCGGCGCCAACGACGTGGTGAATCCGGTGGCGCGCACCGACAAGACCAGCCCGATTTACGGGACGCCGATCCTGGACGCCGACAAGGCGCGCACGGTGATGGTGATCAAGCGCAGCATGAGCCCGGGTTTCGCGGGCATCGACAACGAGCTGTACTACATGGACAAGACGCTCATGCTGTTCGGCGACGCCAAGGGGTTTGTGTCGGGGATCGTGAAAGAGCTCGCCGGGGCGCACTAGAGGGCGCGTCTCATGCAATGACGCGGCGACAGCCGACCTCGATCCAACTTCCGGATCACGCGTCATCCGACCTAAGCCGACCTAAGCCGCACTTCTACGGTTTGGCGACTATACGTCCAGATGACTTGTCTCCGGATCCGCCTAGAGGAGCCGGTGCGCGACGACACCGTTCACACAATCCATTTGAAACGGCGGGCCGTTAGCCTCCTTTCAGTGGCCTTAGGTTGAATCGAGCATAGTCGCAGAGTTCGACCGACTACCAGTCGCCAAGCGTGTTCATTTCTTCGTCGGTCTGGCCTGTGCTTCCTTCTTGCGCTTTTCGGAGGCTTCTGCCCTACGGAAGGCGGCAACGCGCTGGATAACCGCCAGGACTTCACCGGCGCTCTTGACACTTGGCTCAATAGCGAATAGGGGACAGCCCTGATCCTTGCCCACCGGGAAGCCCACGACGCAAGGCTCGTCCATTTTTTCGAGGCGTAATGTTCTAGGGTTTTCCGGATGGGCAATGCCCTCCGGCTCCAGCCGGATCCAGTAATTCGGGACCTCGTCCGTCTTCGCGGGAAGCGCGATCCGGCCGCAACTCACCCTCTTGCAGGCCGCCGCGCAGACGTCTTGCACCTCAGATTGAAGCTGGGCCAGGAACGGGGCTAGAAGCATGTCCTGCACAGTTTCGGGCATGTTAGACAGTTCCCCGCGCGCGACGCTTCGCATGATGACTTCGCTGACCCGCTCGGTAGACAAACGGTCCAGTGCGGTAAGCACCAGATAGGCGAGCGAACGAAAGATCACTTTCTGATCGACGCCTGCGTCGGAACAGCGGAAGGCTAAGTAAAGAATGTTCTGCAAGGCGATCGAGAGGATTTCGAGAACGAATTCAGCACCCAGGAATCCGGCCCACGGCCGGGTCACTACGCTTCCATGGGCGAATTCGTTGGCAATCGCTGCGACGATACCCATCGCGGTGAACTCGACTCTGCCGCGGTTGTCCCACAAATCAGCGAGGGTCTGGGGCGTGACAAATTCAAGTCTATTCCAGAAGCGCTCCTCCATCGCCCGGAACCGCCCATCCAGGCTTAGTGCCTTTGAAAACAGGCGCAGAACGACATCGGGATGTTGTGAGAGGTAACGCTCAAGCTGGGCGCGATCCCAAAGCTTGACTTTTGGCCTGGTGGGCACCGCCTGCCACATTTTGACCCAATCACGCGTCGGGTTGGAAAACTGGGTGTTGGTCGCGATAACGATGTAATCGAGATCTTGGGATGCGGCGTTAGTAAGAGCGTCTTTCACCGCGCGCGGCTCGACGGTCCCATTGCGGCCTTTGCACTCTATCCGCCATTTCTTGGATTCCAGTTCGCCGTCCGCTATCGTCGTGTAGAAGTGTGCTTCGAGATCGCGGCCGCCATCGGCGGCTCCGTCGCCCGTGCCGCCGGTACGCCACTCCAAATCTCTTGCCCCCATCGCGTCGAGCAGCCAATAGACGCACTCTTCCAAGTCACGTCGCTTCAGCTTCGAGAACGGAATCTCGGCGGGAAGGACCCACTTACGTGGTCGGTCGGAATTGCCGCTTCTTGGTGGACTCATTTCGGATCATCCGCTGAGGGAACCCAAGAGTACCCCTACAGCAATTCTCCCGCAATGCCTGGCGTGGGGCGGGCGCAGGCCGAGGCTCGTGGCTCCCCGCAGGAACACAAGATTCGGCTGACTAGTTTGTCAGCAAGGTCCATCCACCATGGACGCCTGCACGCGATCCCGGTTCAACTTCCACGCAACCGGCAATCCGAAAGTTCCGGAACCGCGCTCGAGTTGACGTCTAACGCCCTATTCGCGGGTGTGGCAGGTTGGCCTCCGGGTGGATTGTCAGCAATCCGGAAGGTAGCCGAAAACGGCATTGTAGGAAGTTGCGAGCGATATCCATACCGAGTCACCCGCCAACCGGAAACAGAGCGGCCTCATCCGGCACGCTGCGGGCTTCGCAGACATCGACAACGAGCTGTGCTAGATAGACCAGCGCTCCGTCCACTGGACGGGAAACGGTCCCGCTGCGAAAACCGAAACCCGGTACGCTCCGCGGCGTTGCCTTGTATCCCGCAGATGTCCTCTTGTAGGGTGAATGTATGGCGCGGTTTGTCTCCACAACGGCTCGGCTCGATGAAGAGGACGCTCGGGCATTGAAGCGGGCTCGGGCCGCGAGGCTCTCTGCCTCCGACCTGATCCGCAAGGGCCTGCGCATCGTCGCGTCGCGGTACTATTCGGGCCGGCGGCCACCCTCCACGGGTCTGTTCGAGTCCACCGACAGCAAGCTCGGCGATGAATCCCAGCTATTCCGGGACATCGACGATTGATCCGGCCATCGTCACCGACACCGGCGGCCTACTGCGCGCGCTCGCCCGCACGCCAGCCGGTCAGCCGAGCTTTCCCGAATACCAACGAATCCTGATTTCGGCCGCCGCCATCGTCGTACCCGGACTCGTCCTCGCCGAGGTGGACTACTTCCTGCGAGCGGAGCGCAAGGCGATGCGCAGACTCATCGCCGAGATCTTTGACCCTGCCACACGTTACGAATACGAACTGCCGCTGCCAATCGACATCGCGCGGGCGCTGGAGTTGGATGCCAGATTTGAGGGTCTCGACCTTGGACTGGTTGACGGGATGGTCGCTGCCGTTGCCGAGCGCCGCCGAGTTTATCGCGTACTGACCACCGACCGCCGCGATTTCAGCGCCATCCGGGTTGGTCCGCGGCTCTCGCGCGCTCTCGTGCTCCTGCCTTGAAGGCGTTTCCATCCGGCGATTCGGGAGAGGCTGACTCTATAGGTCACAGCCCGCGTTCGCGCTTGTACTCGTCCAGGGGTTTCACGCGTCCGGCAGCGATGTCAGCGAGGCCTTGATCGAGCGAAGCAAGCGTTTCTGGATCGAGCCGCGGGCCTTCCCGGTCCGCGGCATCGCGCAGGTCTTCAAGAAGCAGGCGCGCGAGGTCGTTGCGGTCCTCCGGCACGGTGTCCACGAGTTGGTGAAGCGCGTCTTTGCTGGTCATGACCGCCTCCGCAGTTCCATCATAGTCGCCCGCGAGCTATGATGTACCAGACATGCCCCAACCCAACACCATCACCCGCCGCACGGCGTTGGCCGCCACCGCCGCTCCCCTGATCGCCGCTCTGGGCTCGCAGCGCGCTTCCGCGCAGGCGTCGAAACCGAACATCGTTTACATGATGGCCGACGACCTGGGGTATGCCGACGTCTCCTGCTACGGCCGCCGCGAGTACAAGACCACCAATATCGACCGCATCGCGGCCGAGGGCACGCGCTTCCTGCAAGGCTACGCCAATTCGGCCGTGTGTTCGGCCACGCGCACGGCGCTGATCACCGGACGCTACCAGTACCGGCTACCGGTGGGCCTGGCCGAGCCGCTGGGCACCGGCGTGACCAACGTCGGCCTGCCGCCCGAGCATCCCACGCTGCCCTCCATCCTGCGCGAGGCGGGCTACGGCACCACGCTGCTGGGCAAGTGGCACCTGGGGAACCTGCCCAACTACAGCCCGCTTAAGAGCGGCTACGACCACTTCTGGGGTTTTCACAACGGCGTGTTGGACTACTTCCGGCACAAGTCGAACCTGGCCGCGGACGCTCCGGCCGACCTGTGGGACGGCGACGCGATGGTGGAAGAGGCCGGCTACTTTACGACGCTCCTGGGCAACCACGCCGTGGACGTGATCCGGGGCTATGCCGCCGCGCAGCAGCCCTTCCTGCTGAGCCTGCACTTCAACGCTCCCCACTGGCCCTGGGAGGGGCCCATGGACCAGGCAGAGTCCCAGCGCATCCGCAATCTGTTCGACTACGACGGCGGGTCGATGAACACCTACAAAGAGATGGTGATGGAGATGGATCGCTCGGTGGGGCGCGTGCTGGACGCGCTGGAAACCGCGGGGATCGCCGGCAACACCATCGTCATCTTCACCAGCGACAACGGCGGCGAGCGCTTCGCCGACACCTGGCCCTTCACTGGTAAGAAGACCGAGCTGCTCGAAGGCGGGCTGCGCATTCCGGCCATCATCCGCTGGCCAGGGCACATTCCCGCCGGAACGACCACCGAGCAGGTGGGGATTTCGATGGACTGGATGCCGACGCTGCTGGCCGCCGCGGGCACGGCGCCGCATCCGGACTACCCCGCGGACGGCCTGAACCTGCTGCCGCAACTGACCCAGGGCGCCGCTCCCGTCTCGCGCACGCTGTTCTGGCGCTATAACGAGAAGTCCCAGCGCGCCGTGCGGTCGGGCGACATGAAATGGCTCAAGATTCGCGAGAACACTTTCTTGTTCAACGTGGTCGAGGATCCGCTCGAGCGCGCCAACCTCAAGAACCGCCAGCCCGAGGTGTATTCGCGGCTGGTGCAGGATTTCGAGAACTGGAATACGCAGATGCTGCCCGAGCGGCCGCGGCCCAACGGCGGTTTCTACGCCGACCAGTTGGCTGACCACTTCGGCAACGAGCGTCCGCCACGTCCGGCGGCGGCCAAGCCCAAGGCGGCTCCGCCCAAGCAGTAGGCCGGTCCCACCAAGCCGAGTATATCCAGCGCCCCGTCCGGGGGGTCGGGTAATTCCTGGATTGATGCAAAGCTTGCAAATCCAGGGTCTTTAGCGGGTGCGCGGAATGGCGCTAATTCTCGCTGAGACGAATGCCCTCCGGTGTCCACAAAATGTCGTACAGATGGCCGGGACATCCCTGCCAGTCCTGAGGAAAACCACAGCAATGGGACTCACAGTGCGTGAGCTATGCCCAAAAACAGGAAAACGAAGCCGCGCCTGCCAACGTTTGCATGACAGCCGGCTGCGGTTTGTCAGACAGACCGGGTGAGGCTGGATCGGCGTTGCGGGTTGGTACTCGAGCGGAAGGCAAGTGGCGGAGTGAGGGATCACAGATGAGGATGGGAAGCTCGCTGAGCGCCAGCGGCCGTCTAGTGGACGGCGTAAATGTGAGCGGCGTCCAGCGGGACGGCGTGCATCGGGACGAGCCGGTGGCGGGGCCGCGCTGGTTTGCGCTGACAGTCCGCCATCAGCACGAGCGCCGCACGGCGCACGCGCTGGCGACACAGGGCTGGGAGACGCTGGTGCCGCTCTATCGCAGCCGGCGGCAGTGGTCGGACCGGGTCAAGGAGATCGAGTTGCCGCTGTTCACCGGCTACGTCATCTGCCAGTTTCCGCTGTGGGCGCGGCTGCGCGTCGAGGACACGCCCGGGGTGGCGCGCCTGGTGACGTTCGCCGGACAGCCGGCACCGCTGGCCGAGGAAGAGATTGCCTCCATCCGGCGGCTGCTGGCGGCCAAGCTCCCGCTGTCGCCCTGGCCGTTTCTGAAGGCCGGCGACCCGGTGCGGGTCGAGCGCGGTCCGCTGAAGGGCGCCTCCGGGCTGCTGATCCGCGTGAAGGACAGCTTGCGGCTGGTGGTGGGCGTCGAGCTGCTGCAGCGTTCGATCGCCGTGGAGGTGGATCCGGACATGGTGGCTCCGGACCGTCGGCCGCTGGCGGCGGCCGCCGCCGCGAGATGAGTGTGCTCAAAGCCCGCAACCGGCTGGTCAGTTTCCGGCTCACCGAAGAGGAACTGGAAAACCTGCGTGTCGCCTGCCTCATGAACGGATCGCGCAACGTGAGCGAGTTCGCCCGCGCGGCGGTGCTCGAACAGGCCGGTCCGCGTCCGCAGAAAGATGCTCAGATTCTGGACCGGTTCTGGGCCATGGAGGTGCGCATGACCGAGCTGGAAGGCGGCATGCGGTGCAACGCCGAGATGCTGCGGACGCTGCTCAAGAATCTGGTGAGTGGTCCGGCCCCGGGCAAAGAACCGGGCAAAGAACCGGGCAAAGAAAAGGGGTCCTCCGCTAAAGAAGCGGGGGGCAAGCAGAAGGAACAAGCCAAAGGAGTCTGAAGGTATGCGAAGGCTATCGATCGTCCTCGTCCTCGTCCTCGTCCTCGTCCTTGCCGCGGCCGGCACATTGTTGGGCCAGCAGCGCGCCACCATGGCCGACCTCGGTCCCAACCTGCCGGCCCAGCCGGTGGGGATCCGGGATCTGCTGGCGGTTTCGGTCTACGGCGCTCCGGAGCTGACGCGCACCGTGCGGGTCTCCGAAGAAGGCACCATCCGCCTGCCGCTGATCAAGCAGCGCATCCCGGTCACCGGCCTGATGCCGGTGACCATAGAGGATCGTATCGTCGGCGCGCTGGCCAGCGAGCAGATCCTGGTGGATCCGGTGGTGACGGTGAACATCGCCGAATTCGCCAGCCGGCCCATCAGCGTGGTGGGCGCGGTGAAGCGTCCGCTGACGTTTCAGGCCAGCGGCCAGACCACGCTGCTGGACGCGCTGGCCAAGGCCGAGGGGCTGGCGCCGGAGGCCGGCGGCGAGATCCTGGTCACCAGGCTGGCCGGGGACGGCACGCCGCTGACGCGCCGGGTGAGCGTCCAGGCGCTGCTGGAACTAGCCGATCCCGACGCCAATCTGGCGCTCCAGGGCGGCGAGGAAGTGCGCGTGCCCGAGGTCGGACGGGTATTCGTGGTGGGCAACGTCGTCGCGCCGGGAGCCTTCCCGGTGTCTCCAGACCAGAACATGACGGTCATGAAGGCCCTGGCGTTGTCCTCAGGCCTCTCGCCGTTCGCCACCAAGGAAGCCTTCATTTACCGGCCCGTCGATTCCGGCGAGAAGCAGGAGATCCAGGTGGAGTTGCGCAAGATCATGGACCGCAAGCAGGACGACGTGGAACTGATGGCGGGCGACATCTTCTATGTCCCGGATAACCGCGGACGGCGCCTGGCGGCCAATATCATCGACCGGATTGTGGCGTTCGGCACGGGCACGGCCTCCGGCGCGCTGATCTATTCGTTCCGCAGTCATTAGGGTCGCAGTCATCAGGGCCGCAGGCTCGAAAGCCGGAGCCCGGCACGCGGAATCCAGGCGGCCGAAGGGTCGCCGCGCAAGCGCCGCAGCCGAAGGGCCGCGGCCCCAGCCAGAAAGAGATCGCAACAACTTCATGAATGCGAACCATCCCGAAAACCTGCCGGCGGTGCTCGACGTGTCGCGGCCCTACTACGCGCCGCCGCTGGCCGCCGACGAGGAGCCGGAAGAAGCCAAGATTCCGCTTTCGCAGTACCTGTGGATCATCAAACGCTACCGCTGGCGGATCCTGTTGTTCTGCGTGCTGACGGTCTCGGCCACGCTGTTCATCTCCTCGCGCCTGACGCCGATCTATGAGGCCACGGTGACCATCGACATTGACCGGCAGTCGCCGTCGGACGTGGTGGGTCAGGACGCCGGGCGCAGCGCGCTGAACGACGCCGACCAGTTTCTGGCCACGCAGATGAAGCTGGTGGAGTCGGATTCGGTGCTGCGGCCGGTGGACCAGCGTTTCGGGCTGCGCAAGCTCGAAGGGCAGGAGGCCGACGGGACGGCGCGCGGCGAGGCAGCCCCGGTGGAACTGCGGCGCCTGCGGGTGACGCGGCCGCCAAACACCTATCTGATGCTGATCCATTACCGGTCGGACGACCCGCAACTGGCCGCCGACGCGGCCAACGCCATCGCTCAGTCCTATCTGGAGCACACCTACACGATCCGGCTGCGCAGCTCGGCCAGCATGGCGACGTTTATGGAGAAGCAGCTCGAGGAGCTACGCCAGAAGATGGAGAGTTCGAGCCTGGCGCTGGCGGCCTTCGAGCGCGAGCTGAACGTGATCAACCCGGAGGAAAAGACCAATATTCTCTCCTCGCGGCTGTTGCAGTTGAACACCGCCTACACCGACGCGCAGAGCGAGCGGCTGAAGAAGCAGGCGGCCTACGATTCGGTGCGGTTCGGGTCGCTCGAGGCGGCGTTGGCGGCCCCCCAGGGCGACGCGCTGCGGAAGCTCGCCGAACGGCTGACGCAGAGCCGCGAGCAGTTCGCTGAGGTCAAGGCCTACTATGGCGCCAATCACCCCGAGTACCGGCGGGCGCAGGCAACGCTCAATGAAGTCGAGAAGGCCTTTGACGACGCCCGCACCGACGTGGCCGGGCGCGTGGAGATCGAGTTCCGCGAATCCGAGCGGCGCGAGCAGATGGCGGGCGAGGCCGTGGATGCGGCCAAGGCCGAATTCGACCGGGTGAACGCGCGGTCGTTTGAGTACCAGTCGCTCAAGCGCGAGGCCGACGCCGACAAGAGCCTGTACGAGGAGTTGGTGCGCAAGATCAAGGAGGCGGGCATCAACGCGGGGTTCCAGAACAGCTCCGTGCGCATCGCCGACACGGCGCGCCCGCCGCTCGATCCCGTGTATCCCAACATCCCGCTGAACGGGATGCTGGCGCTGCTGTTTTCGGCCATCGTGGCGGTGGCCGCCGCGGTGGTGGCGGATCTGCTCGACAAGACCATCCGCGATCCCGAGCAGGTGACGCGCACGCTGCGCACGGAGGTGATCGGGAGCCTGCCGCTGCTCAAGAACAAGCGCGCGGGGCGGTCGCTGGCCGGCGGACGTCCGGCGGATCCGGATAGCGAGGCGAGCGGCTTTGACGAAAGCATTCGCACGCTGCGCAATTCGATTCTGCTGGCGAATTTCGACCGCCGTTACCGGTCGCTGCTGGTGACCAGCGCCGCGCCGGGCGAGGGCAAGACCACCACGGCGGCGAACCTGGCGGTGGCGCACGCCCAGCAGGGGTCGCGCACGCTGCTGATCGACGGCGACCTCAGGCGGCCGAGCGTGCACCGCAACTTCGGCCTGCCGAGCTCCGTGGGACTGTCGAACGTACTGCTGGGCGAGATCGAATGGCGGGACGCGCTGTGTCATGTGGAGGGCGTCAGCGGACTGGATGTGCTGGCGGCGGGTCCGCCGTCGCGGCGGGCTTCGGACCTGGTGGGCCGCGGGATGGTGGAGCTACTCGAGACGGCGGCGGCCGAATACGACCTGGTGGTGCTCGATGCGCCGCCGCTTTTGGGCTTCGCCGAGCCGCTGCAGATGGCGACCGCCGTCGACGGCGTGGTGGTGGTGGCGCGCGCCGGGCAGACCTCGCGCAAGGCGGTGGCGACGGTGCTGGCCACGCTCAACCGGCTGCGAGCCAAGGTCGTGGGGCTGGTGCTGAACGAGGTCCACAAGGAGCTGAGCGACAGCTATTACTACTACGGCTACTATCGTTCCTACTACCGGCCGGCCGAAGACGAAGACAAAGACAAACAGGAGAAGCACGAGGAGGTGGGCGCGTGAGGCCGGCCGGGGCTGCGGTGGCCGGTCTGGCGGGATGGCCCAGGGAAGCGGGCGCCGTCCCGCGGGGCGGCCTCGGGAAGCGCGCGCCTGCGTGCGCAGGACCGGAGCGGACGGTGGAGGCCTCATGAATCTTCTGGTCACCGGCGCGGCCGGCTTCATCGGCTATCACGCGGCGCAGCGGCTGCTGGGGCAGGGCGCACGCGTCACCGGCGCCGACAACCTGAACGCCTACTACGACCCGGCGCTCAAGCGCGCTCGTCTGGCCCGGCTGGCGGCGCATGCGCGCTTTACGTTCGCCGAAATCGATCTGGCTGACCGTCCGGCGGCCGAGACCTTGTTTGCCCACGAGCGTTTTGACGCCGTGTTGCATCTGGCGGCGCAGGCCGGGGTGCGGCATTCGTTGGAGCAGCCGCACGCCTACACCGAGGCCAATATTACCGGGTTTCTGAATGTGCTCGAAGGCTGCCGGCGGCAGGGGATTCCGCGGCTGGTCTACGCTTCTTCGAGCTCGGTGTACGGCGGCAACACGAAGACGCCGTTTGCGGTGGGCGATCCGGTGGAGACGCCGGTATCGCTCTATGCCGCCACCAAGCGCGCGGGCGAGCTGATGGCGCATTGCTACACGCATCTCTACGGGTTCGCCACCACCGGGCTGCGGTTCTTTACGGTGTACGGTCCGTGGGGCCGGCCCGACATGGCGCCGTTCCGCTTCGCCGAGGCGATCGAGCGCGGCGCGCGCATCGACATCTACAACTACGGGCGCATGCTGCGCGACTTTACCTACATCGACGACATCGCCGAGGGCCTGGTGCGGGTGATGGAGCGGCCGATCGAGGGAGCCCGGCTCTTTAACATCGGAAACTCGGCGCCGGTGGCCCTGATGGACTTCGTGCATGCGCTCGAAGCGGCCTTCGGGCGGCGGGCGCGGCGGCGGTTTCTGCCGATGCAGGCGGGCGACGTGGTGGCCACGCATGCCGATGTGGAGGAGTTCTGCCGCTATACCGGGTTCCGGCCGGCGACACCGGTGGGCGAGGGGGTGGCGCGCTTCGCCGACTGGTATCGCGGCTATTACGGGGCGCGGCGGGCGGCGCGCGCGCGCGTGGCCTGATCGTGGTCCGGGCGGCCGGCGCGCCGGCTGGCTGGCGGGCGGCAACATCGGGTGGCTGGCGGGCGGCAAGATCGGGCGGTTGGCGGGCGGCAAGATCGGGCGGTTGGCGGGGCGGCAACATCGGGTGGTTGGCGGGCGGCAACATCGGGTGGTTGGCGGGCGGCAACATCGGGTGGTTGGCGGGCGGCAACATCGGGTGGTTGGAGACCGGTGGCATGGATGCCCGGAGGGCTTTCCGGGCGGCGGGCCGCGGAAGCGAGAAGGCGTGCAGGACCACGGGGCGCAACGGACGGGATGCAGGCAAGCGAGAGCAGCGGAAGGATCACGGACCGGACATGATCGCGATTCTGGGCATCTCCGGCGGCGAGCGCTGCTGGCTGGCCGACGGCCTTCCGGTGGCCGAGGCGCCGGCCGGCGGCGCGCATTACATCGCCTATGCCGCGAAGCCTCGGGCGCAGTTCGAGCGGTTCTTAGAAGAGCATCTGGAGCAAGCCCCGCGCGGCTGGTCGCGGTTTCTGGACGAGTTGCCCGCACGGTTGGCGCTGCGCAATGATCCGGCCGAGGCCGTGCGGCGGATGGCGGGCCGGGACGGCTTCGCCCTCGATGCGCCGGTGCTCTACGTCGGCCGCCAGCGTGCGCTGGCCGCGGCGGCCTTCTACGCGAGCCCGTTTGCGCGCGCGGCGCTGATCACGGCGGCGGGCCAAGCGGGTGATGGCGGCGGCTGGACCACGGCAGCCTACGGCTATGCGCGTTATGAGGGTCCGCGGCTGCTGGCCGAGATAAGGTTTCCACAGACCCTCGGGGCGGTGTGGGCGGCGCTTTCGCCGGCGGGTGGGGATCTCGAACAACTGGCCCGCGCCGGGCAGGCTCGCTGGATCGAGCGCCTGCTGGCCGAAGGCATCGACCTGCGCGAGGACGGCTCGCTGCGCGTCGAGCCGCGGGCCATCGCGCGGTTTCTTTCCGCGCAGAAGCCACGGCTGGAGGATCTGGCGCGGTCGGCGCAGGGGATTCTGGGGATGGCGCTGGAGCGCCTGGGGCGGCGGCTGGAGCGCGAGACGAGCGAGGAAGCGCTGGTCGCGGCCGGGGACACGGCGCTGCACGCCGGTCTGGCGGTGGCGGGTCTCGAAAAAGTGTTCACCCGGGTTTGGGTTCAGCCGGCGCGCGGCGCCGAAGCGGCGGCACTGGGAGCGGCTTTGGCGGTATGGCACCAGTATCTGGGCCACGCCCGGCCGATGGCGCGGGAGGTCCCGATGCCGTTTGCCGCGGGCGAGGCGCAGTATAAGGTGACGCGGCGGCCGGCGCCCCATGACGGATGATGCCCGGCCGGCGGCCTTGGTGGAGCAGGCTGACGCGCGCGGTGCTGCGGGCCGTGCAGGTGGTGGGCTACGGACTGGTCGTGCTGCCCTACGCCTGGCTGGCGCGGCGGGGCCGGCGGCTCGACCCGGGTCCGCAGGCCAGTTACTGGATTCCGCGGCGGCACACCGGCGCGGACCGCGACGAGTTCGAGCATCCCGGCTGACCCGAGCGATGAGTCCGCGTGATGAGTCCGGGTGATGGGCCCGAGCGATGAGTCCGGGTGATGAGTCCGAGCGATGAATCCGGGTGATGAGCCCGCGTGCGGACCACGCAGGCCGCGGGCCCGGACCGGGCGGCGCAGTCCTGGTCATGGAACGGCGTCCTATCCAGGCGAGTGCCTCACTGCGGCCCGAGTGAATCGTCCGGCGAAGGCGGCGGCGCCACGCCCGTGGTTCGGACGGCACAGCGCCGCTCCGGGCGCCGGCCGGATGCCGCACCGGGGGGCGACAGGGATGGCATCCGCGCGGGCCAACGTGAAGTGCGGGCCAGCCGCACGGCGGACCGGGCGCATCGTCCGGGGAACGCCACGGCGCCACGCCGTGGGTCTGGCGGCGACGGGCATGACGCCCGGGCGGGCCAACATGAGGCGCGAGCCAACACGACAATGACACGGTTTTCCGTAATCGTTCTCAACACGCTACTCCTGCTGGGGCTGGCCGAGGGCGCGGCGCGCATCGCCGAGTGGCTGCGTCCGCCCAGCCAGGACGTCGCGTTTGACTACGCTCCCTACCGCATGCTGCGCATGACGGCGGCGCCGTGGCCGCTCAACCGCGAGGGGTTCCGGGCCGCCGAACTCGAGAGCTACCGGGGCTCGTTCCTGGTGGAATTTCTAGGCGGATCGGTGTGCCTGGGCGTGGGCACGAACCCGGGTCCGACGTTGCCCCAGCGCCTGGAAGAGACGCTGCATCAAGCAGGCCTGGCGCGCGCCCGCGTGCTGAACCTGTGCCAGGGCGGTGCGCCCACCGGCCAGGAGCTGGCGATTTTCCTCGAATACGGGCTTCCTCTGGCCCCGCAGGTGGTGCTGTCCTTCAACGGCGCCAATGATCTGCTGCATCCGCGGCCGATGGGCGAGGACGATGCTCCGAATCTCCCCTACCGCAACCGCGAGATGCGGGCGCAGTTCGAGGGCCGTCACGGCCTGCTGCCGCATTTGGCGCTGGCGCGGGTGGCGGCGCGTCTGGCCCGCCATTTGCCGCAGCCGGCGCGTCTGGCGGGCGAGCCGGTTCCGGCCGGGGCCGTGCTGAATTCCTATCTCTACGTAACCGAGGTGGTCCGCACGCTGACCGAATCGCAGGGCGGGCTGTACGCCGTGCTGCTGCAGCCGACGCTGCATTACGCCAAGCCGTGGAGCGCCGGGGAAACTGAGATGTGGCGCGGGCGGCGGCCGGACGACGGCAAAAGAGCCTCGTCCTACGCCGCGCAGATCTACGAGCAGGCGCGCACGGCGCTCACCGCCTGGTCGGCTGAGACCGGCGGCCGCTTCACTGACCTGAGCCGGGTGTTCGCGGCGATGCCCGAGACGGTGTATTCCGACAGCGTGCACTTTGCCGGGCCGACGGGCTACCGCATGCTGGCCGAGGAACTCGAGCGGCAGGGCTGGATCGAACGCATCGCCGAGCGATATCGCGACTGGGAGCAGGCAGCGCCCGCCGCGGGCCGGGACGAGCGCAGAGAACAGAGCACATGGCGGCACCCCTAACGGCGGTAGCAGCGGCGCCGGCGCGTTCGCCGGCCGCGTGGCGGACCATCGCCCGGGCGATGACGCAGACCGGCGGCGCCTCGGTCGCCAGCGGCCTGGTGAGCCTGGCGGCGACCAAAATCATCGCCGTCGTGCTGGGACCCGCGCAGGTGGCGCTGCTGGCGACCTTGCAGCAGTTGCGCGCGACAGCCCTGGTCGGCGCGACGCTCAACGGGCAGACGGCGCTGGTGCAGGGCGCGAGCGCGAGGGCCGGCGCCGAGCGGGGCCAGTACGTGCGCACGGTGCTGCTGCTGATGAGCGCGGCCACGGCGGCCGCCGCTCTGTTGTTGTGGACCTTCCGTGATCCGATCACCCGCTATGCCGGGCTCGATGCGGCCCAGGCGCGGCTGGTCGGGTGGCTGGCGGTGCCGCTGCTGCTGTCGGCGGCGCACATCTTCCTGACGGCGCTGCTCAATGTGCTGGGGGAGATCGGGGCGTTGGCGCGGCTGCAACTGGTCGCCCCGCTGGCGATGGCCGCGTTGGCGTATCCGGTGGCGCGCGGGGTGGCCGGCGGGCGTCCGCTGCTGTTTGTCGCGATTCTGACGGTTTCGTCGGCCGCCGCAGTGGCCGCCGCATGTGCGGCTCTGTGGCGGCGCCGGTCGACCTTGGCCGCGTGGGCCGCGCGCCGGGCGGACGATGCCGGCCGGGCGCGCGCACCCCGGGCGGAATGGACGGACCAGGGTGCGGAGAGCGGAGGCCCGTGGCGCCAGGGCTCCGCGGCGCGAGGTTTCGCCTGGGGGTTGGCGGCCAGGGGATTGGAGTGGTGGCGCTCGGCGTTCCACCCGTCCGCCGCGCGACGGTTCCTGGCGATCTCCGGGGCGCTGGTGGCCAGTGGCCTGTTCGCCTCCTGGGCGCTGGTGGCCGTGCGGGCGCGTATTCTGCGCACCGAGGGACTGGCTGTGGGTGGGCAGTTCGACGCCGCCTGGGCCATCAGTATGAATCAGGCGACGCTGGTTCTGGCGTCGCTCCAGACGTACTATTTGCCGGCGCTGGCCCGCGCTCGTCAGCCGGGAGCATCGCCGGCCGAAACGCCGCTGCAGATTGCGCGGGTGCTGACGCTGGCCGCCGCCGCCGCGGCGGTGCTGATCGCCGTGCTGGCGGCGTTCAAGCCGCTGGTGGTGTCGTTGTTGTATTCGGATGCCTTCGCCGGGGCGGCGCGCTACCTGCGCTGGACGCTGCTGGGCGACTACCTCAAAATCACGAGCTGGATCCTGTCCATTCCGCTGGTAGCCGCCGCCGACATGCGCACGTTTCTGGCGGCCGACGCATGCGCCTACGGCGCGTTCGTGGTGGGCGCGGCGCTGCTGGCCCGGCGCGGGCCGGCGGCCGAGGCGGCGGCCATGGCCTTCGTCGCCATGTATGCCGTGCATCTGATCTTCTGCGGCACCTGCCTGTGGCGCCGCGGCGTGTTCCGCCCGGATGCGCGCACGGCCGCGGTGTGGGGCGCGGGACTGGTGCTGGTCACGGGCGTATCCGCGCTGTTCTGGAACGTATGAAACCCACTATTTCGGTCGCGATCGCGACTTACAATCGGGCGGCGATGGTCCGGCAGGCGGTCGAAGCCGCCCTGGCCCAGACGCTTGCGCCGCTCGAAGTGGTGGTCACCGACGACGCCTCGACCGACGCGACCTGGGAGACGCTTAGCGCGCTGGCCGCCTCCGATGCGCGCGTGCGCGTCTTCCGCCGCGAGCAGAACTCGGGAGGCGTGGGCAACTGGAACTATGCGATCGAGGAGACCCGCGGGAGCTACATCGCCTGGTGCTCGGATGACGACCGGCATGTGCCGGATCATCTGGAGGCATCGGTCGCCTATCTCGAAGCGCACCCCGAGGTGGGGCTGGTGCACGCCGGCTTCATCGATGCCGTGGAGGGGGCCGTGGAGGGGGCCGTGGAAGCAAAGGCGGGCGGCGCGTGCGAACTCCAGCCGCGCCCGCTGCGCTTTCCGGAAACGCGCGTCGTCGACCGCACGGGTCTGGCCGCCTACATGCTGCGCTACTATGACTGGCCGTTTCATCCCTCCACCATCGTCATGCGGCGCGCGGTCTGGGAGCAGGTGGGCGCCTTTGACGCGACCTACGCCCTGGCCGATACGGACTGGTTCGTGCGCGCCGTCGAGCGGTTTCCGGCGGCGATGCTGGCGCGCCACGGCGTCCTCAACCGGCGGCATCCGGGGAACTGGAGCAACCGGCTGGGCAGCGCCCGGATGCAACGGGAAATCTTCACCATCGTCGAGCGGGCGATCGACCGGCTGCACGCGGGTCCTTGGCGGCTGGTGGGGAAAGTGACGTGGAGAGCCGCCTGGCGGGCCAACGTGCGGTTGCGGCTGGCGTTGACCGTGTGGGCGCGGGCGCGCGCCGGGCACACCCAGCCGGCCTGCGCGGCCTGGCGGCAGATGGTCGAGGGCACGGGTTGGAAGGCTCCGGAATGGCTGGCCGCCTGGGGCGAACGGCGGATCCGCGCGTGGTCGGCGCGGCGGGTACCGGTGTTTGAGAGCGCGCGGCAGAGGGTGAGTCCGCTGTAGGCGGGTGCGGCTCAATGCGTAGCGCTGCTGGGCGAGGCCAGTCAGCGGATAGGGGATTGCGCCGAGGGGAGAGGCGGCCGGAGAGGCCACCGCAGGCCATGGACCTGTCCCACAACGCAGCCGAGTGGTCCCGGGACTAGATTGGGCTAGAGCGGACTAGCCGGGATTTTTCACAAGCTCTCCGCGCATCGGCAGGAAAGCTGAGGCGGGGCGCCCCGGTGGCAAGTTCGCCGCCGCTCTGGACATGACCTCGTGATGGGCGACAAGCGCCGGGACGAGTCCCGGCGCGGCAAGCCACGGGCTTGCGCCACTGGTCGCGGCTCAGCTACGGGCGCTGTGCCCGGCGCACGTCCTTTGTGCAGAGCGCCGCTAGCTGAGCCGCGACCACAGGGAGCGGTCTACGCTTGCTGAGAAAACGCTCCAGTGTTTGCGCGGCGCAGTTCGCCCTGCGCCATTCGATCGAATCCTTGACTATGTGTGGCATTGCCGGAGTAACGGGACGGGCGGATGCGGCCGGGCTGGCCCGGTCCATGACCCGCGCGCTGGCCCATCGCGGGCCGGACGGCGACGGTCTGTTTGTAGGCCCGGAGATGGCGCTGGGCCAACGGCGGCTGGCGATCCTCGATCTCTCCGACCGCGGACGCCAGCCAATGACCTCGGCCAGCGGGCGCTGGACACTGGTGCTGAACGGCGAAATCTTCAACTACCGCGAGCTGCGCGCCGAACTGGCCGGCGTCGCCTGGCGCTCGGAGACCGACACGGAGGTGTTGCTCGAGGCGATCGCCGCCTGGGGCCTGGAGCGGGCACTGGAGCGGTCGATCGGCATGTTCGCGCTGGCCGCCTGGGACGCTCAGGAGCGCACGTTGACGCTGGCCCGCGACCGGATCGGGGAAAAGCCGCTGGTCTACTTCCATGACGGACGGACGCTCGCGTTCGCCAGCGAACTGAAGGCGCTGGGCGCGCTGCACCAGGGGCGCCTGGATGCGGCGGCGGTCGATCTTTACTTGAGCCTGGGCTACGTGCCCGCTCCGGCGTCGATCTTCCGCCACACTTATAAGCTGCCGGCCGGGCACTGGCTGCGCTGGAGCGCCCGGGCGGCCGGCTCGATCGAGCTGCGGCGCTGGTGGTTCCCGGAACGGGCCGCGCGAACGGCGGCAGCAGCAGGCCGCGGCGAGCGGATCAAGCAACTGCGCGCGCTGGTGGCCGATGCCGTGCGGCTCCGCCTGCGGGCCGACGTGCCGGTGGCGCTGGCGTTGAGCGGCGGCGTCGATTCGACGGTGATCGCCGCCGAGCTCTCGCGCCAGGGCGCCTCGCCCGACGCCTTCACGGTGATCTTTGACGGCGACCGCACCGATCTCCCGTACGCCGCGGCCGCGGCGGCGCGCTATGGGCTGCGCCATGAAGTGCTGGCCGCCGAGGGGGCTTCGCTCGACGACCGCATTCAGGCCACGCTCGCGCAATACGACGAACCGTTCGCCGACAGTTCCGCGGTGGCCTCGCTGGCGCTCGCGCGGGCTCTGGCCGGCCGCTACAAGGTGATCCTCAACGGCGACGGCGGCGATGAAGCCTTCGCCGGGTACCGCCACTACGAATACATCGCCGCCAAGCAGGCTCTGAAAGCGGCCGCCGCGGCGACGGGTCTGGTGGATGGTGCAGGCGGTACCGTGTACGTCGCCTCGAAGAGCCTGTTCCGGGAGCGGGACCGCGTGCGGCTTTTGAACGGTCACGGCGGCGGACGGCCGGCGCTGGCCGAACTGCTCCGCTCGGATGGGTTTTTGCAGGCCGGGCCCAGGGGAGGCGTCGGCGGAGCGTTGGGACGCGCGCTGTGGAGCGACCGGCACCTGTATCTGGCCAACGACCTCACCTACAAAATGGACATGGCGCTGGGGGCCTATGGCATCGAAGGGCGCGCGCCGCTGCTCGATCACCGGATTCTCGAATGGGCGCAGGCGCTGGAGCCCGAGGACCTGGTGCGCGGGCGTGACAAGAAGGTCCTTTTTAAGGCAGCCTACGCGGTCGAGTTGCCGGCCGGGATCGCTGCGCGCGCCAAGCATGGTTTCGGAGCGCCGGTCGGAAGATGGCTGGCGGGACCGCTGCGGGAGCAGGTCGCCGATCTGCTGCCTTGCCCGTTGCTCGAAGCCGCGCCGCAGCGCGGCGTCGAGGGCCAGCGGTTGTGGACGCTCTATAGCTTCGCCCGCTGGGCGCGGCACTGGAGGGCGGCATGGTGAGGCGGACATCGGTCTGCGGCGCACCGGGCTGGATCGCGGGCGGCCGTGGAGGTCGGTACCTGCGGGAGCACGGCTCCGACGGGCCGGGCGGCGGCGGGAGCAGCACTGGCCGGGCGCGGCACGGGAGGATGACGTGCTAACCCGCACTTCTCACCGGGTTTCGGGCACAGGATGTGGCGCAAGCCGGTGGCTTGCCGCGCCGGGACTCATCCCGGCGCTGGTCGCCGGTCAAGGTGTCACGCCGGCTGCGGTGGCGAAATCGCCCCTTGCGGCTCGCCGTCTCACGTTTCCCGCCGATGCGCTGAGAGCTGGTGAGAAATGCGGGCTAACACGGGCATTTGGACGCCGTGGCGCGCAGGTCACCGGGCGCGGCGCAGGGTTATGGACCGCGCCGGAGGCGGCCGCCGAGCACGCCGCCGTGGGCCGGATCAGCCCGCGCGGGTGGGGGAAGCAGCCCGCTGAGCGGGATGCCGGCGGGCGGAGCACTCGATGGATCGAGGATGGGTGGCGCGCAGGGAGGACGGCGTGACGACTCCGGTAACGGTGCTGATGGCGGTCTACGACACGCCGGTCGAGCCGCTGCTGCAGGCGATCGATTCCATTCGCTCGCAGACCCTGGCCGACTTCGAGTTCCTGATTATCGATGACGGCAGCACGGCGGAAAGCACGCGCGCCTATCTGGCGGGCCGTGCGGCGATCGACGGGCGCATCCGCGTCGCCTGGGAGCCGCACCGCGGGCTAACGGCTTCGCTCAACCGGGGCCTGGAACTGGCGGCAGGCACGCTGATCGCGCGGCAGGATGCCGACGACTGGAGCGCTCCCGAACGCCTGGCGCGCCAGACCGCCTACCTGGCCGCGCATCGGGAAACCGTGCTGGCCGGCTCCGCCGCCTGGACGCATCAGCAGGACGGCCGCGCGTTGTGGCGCGTCCGCAAGCCGGCCACGCACGCCGAGATTCTCGCGGCGTTGCCGGAGCGCAACCCGTTCGTGCACGGCTCGGTCATGTTCCGGGCGGAGGCGGCGCGGGCGGCGGGCGGCTACCGCGAAATCTTCCGCCGCTCGCAGGACTACGACTTTTTCTGGCGCCTCGCCGAGCGCCACCCGGTGGCGAACATGGCCGAGCCGCTCTATCATTACCGTTACTCGACCGGCGCGGTTTCAACGGCGCGCGCCGCAGAACAAGTTGCCTCGCATCGCGCGATTCAGAAGCTGGGCGCCGCGCGCCGCCGCGGCGAGCCGGAGGATCCCGCCCGGGCGCTGGCTGAGGCACAGGCCGAGGTCGCCTCCGGCGCCGTGCTCCACCGTGTACTGCTCAAGCAGGCCGACCATCGCATGCTGGCGGGCGACTACCGGGGCGCCGCGCGCGCGTACCTGGACCTGGCCCGCTCGCATCCGGCCAGTCCGCTGGCGTGGGGCAAGCTCGCCCGGCTGGGCGTATTCCGCGCTGTGCCGTTTTTGCGGGAGGCGTCCTTCCGATGACCGCGCTGCGGGTTCTGGCCGTCATCCCCGGCGAGGGCGAAGGCGCCTCGATGATCTTCGCCAAGCGCCAGGTGACGGCGGTGGGGCGCGAGGGGATCGCCTGCGAGGCGTTCTTTCTGGAATCGCGCACTTCTCCGTGGGCGCTGGCGGCGCTGTTCGTGCGCCTGCGGCGCAGGCTGCGCCAGATGCGGCCGGACGTGGTCCACGCGCACTACGGGACGGTCACCGGACTGTTCACGGCGCTGGCGGCCGGCCGGACGCCGCTGGTGATTACCTACCGCGGCTCGGACCTGAACTGGTTGCCTTCCGAGAGCGGCCCGCGGGCTTGGCTGGGCCATGTATTCTCGCAACTCGCCGCGCTGCGGGCCGCGCGCATTGTGTGTGTCAGCAATCGGCTGAAGAAACGCCTGTGGTGGCGCCGCGATCGCGTGACCGTGCTGCCGAGCGGCGTCGACCCGGCGGTCTTCTATCCCGTCCCGCAGGCCGCGGCGCGCCGGCGGCTGGGCTGGCCCGCGGCCGGGCGCGTGGTGCTGTTCAACGCCGGGCGCAGTCCCGCGAACAAGCGCCTGGACCTGGCCGAGGAAGCTTGCCGCCGGGCAACTCGCGCGCTCCCCGGCTTGCGCCTCGAAGTCCTGCGCGGCGAGGTGCCGCCGGAGCGCATACCGCTTTTGATGAACGCCGCTGATTGCCTGCTGCTGGCGAGCGACGCCGAGGGCTCGCCCAACGTGATTCTCGAAGCCCTGGCCTCGAATCTTCCGATTGTCAGCGTCGCCGCCGGCGACGTGGCCGAACGCCTGGCCGGCGTCGCGGGAACGCGCGTGGTGGCGCGTAATCCGGAGGATCTGGCGCGCGGCCTGCTGGACCTGCTGCGGCGGCCGCAGCGCTCGCCGGGCCGCAGTCATGCCGAGCCGTACTTTACCGGACGCATCGCCCGCGACCTGGCGCGCCTCTATCAGGAGGCCGCCCGCGCGGCCACCGCTTCGTCTCCCTTCGCATGGAATTCTACGCCGTCCTCACCGTCTCGACCGTCCTGATCGCGGTGCTCGCCGTGTGGGTCTTCCGCAAGACCCGCGATGTGGGCACGCTGGTGGGCACCGCTGCGCTCTATCACTGGTCGCTGTACGGCGCCTGGTACCTGGTGATCGACAAGACCGGCGGGTTTTCGGGCAAGCACTACCAGTACCTGGAAACCAAGCTGTTCCCGATCTCGCTCGACAACGACTATCTGACGGCGCTGTGCCTCTATGCCAGCTTCATCATTCTGGTGCAGATCACCCTGTTAATGGCCGTGCCGACGCCCACCGAGCGCCCGCTGCCGCGCATCGTGCTGCGCCATGAGCCGATCCTGGCCGTGGGCTTCGGCGCTGGGATCCTCAGTCTGCTGCTGATCATCGATCAACTGGGCGCCGCGGCGGCATTGGGGCGTTCGGCTTACAACTACACGCGCAGCCACCCGGAGGACTGGTTCACGCTGCACCAGGTGCTGAACCGCGTAGCCATGCTGCCGGCCGCCATCGGGTTTGCGACGCTCGCGGCGGGCAAGCGCTCGCGCTTCTTCGTGAGTGTGCGGCGGCGCTACACGGCCTGGGCCTACGTACTGCTGCTGGGCGGCATGGGCGTGTTCACGTTCCTTTTGGGCAACAAGAATGAGGTGCTGGTGACGCTGGTGGCCGGTGTGCTCGCCTATCTGGCCTCGGTGCGGCGGCCGAACTACGCCAAGGTCGCGCTGACGCTGGTGGCCGGCGCCTGGTTCCTGTACGCCATCGATTTCTTCCGCGCCACACCAATCAATGAGCTGCCGGTGGCCCTCACCCAGAATCTGGAGGATGCCACCGAGGTCGGCCGCTTCCTCACTTCGAGCAACGAAGCCTACGGTGCACACTTTTCGATGTACGGCGTGCTGAGCCACGAGGTGCCCTTGCGGATGGGCTACAGCATCTATGCGCTGGCCTGCTCGGTGATCCCGCGCCTGCTGTGGTCCTCGCGTCCGCCCGACATTTATCTTTATTACAGCGAGAGCGTGGGGGCGATCCAGAACCAGGGTTACTCGCTGCATCACGCCACCGGCTGGTATCTGAATTTCGGCTACGCGGGCGTGGCGCTGGGCGCGCTGGTCATGGGGCTGGTGTGGAGCTACTGCATGACCGCCTGGCGGCGCATTCGGCCGAAGAGCGGCCTGGCGTACCGCCTGTTTGCGACGCTTGCGCCGTGGCTGTTCGCCGCCTATCTGCCGGCGCTGGTGCGGGCCGGTCCGGAAGGCTACAAGGGCTTTGTGGTCGAAGGCATCCTGATTCCCACCGGATTGCTGCTGTTCTGCTGCCGGCCGCGCCACCCGAAGCGCGGCAAGACCCGTCTGGTGTTCCAGCCCGGCGTGGGCTGGGCGCTCGAACGTTCCTGAATCCGCCATGCCGCCTGCCCTCCCCATGGTTGCTCCGTTCGTGAGTGTGATCGTGCCCTGCCGCAATGAAGCCGCGTCGCTCGCCCGGTGTCTCGATTCGATCCTGTCCTCGGACTATCCGCCGGAGGCGCTCGAGGTGATCGTGGCCGACGGCGCAAGCGTGGACGCCAGCGCGGCGGTCGCCGCCTGGTACGCGGCTCGCGATGGGCGCGTGCGCCTGATCGAGAATCCGCAGCGCATTACGCCGGCGGCGCTCAACCGCGCCATCGCCGCGGCGCGTGGAACCTACATCTTGCGGGTGGACGCGCACTCGACCATCGCGCCGGACTATGTCCGCACGCTTACCGCGTACTTGGAAGACGCGGGTGGTCCAACGCTCGGGGGAGGCGTCTGGTCGGCCGGCGGCGCCATGCGCACGGTGACCGAAGGCGCGGGTCCGATGGCCGCGGCCATCCGCCTGGCGCTGAGCCACCGGTTCGGGGTGGGCAACTCGGGTTTCCGCACGGCGGCCGGGACCAGTCCTGGAGCAGGACACGGGAGCGAGGCGCGCGAGACCGACGCGATCTTTAACGGCTGCTGGCCGCGCACCGTGTTCGGCCGCATCGGCGGCTTCGACGAGCGGCTGCGGCGCAGCCAGGATATCGCTTTCAGCCTGCGCATCCGCGCCGCCGGCGGCCGCCTGATGCTGTTGCCCTGGATCGAAAGCGACTACTATATCGCGGGCACGTACCGGACGTTTCTCCGCCAGAGCTGGACCAACGGTGTGTGGGCGCTGCTGCCGCTGCGGCACCTGGGCCGCGCGCCGGTGCGCCTGCGGCACCTGGCGCCGCTGGCGTTCGTGGCCGCGCTGGCCGGTTCGTGCGCCGTGGCGGTGCTGGCGCCGTGGCGGTGCTGGCTGCCGCTGGGGATCGCCGGGCCGTACCTGGCGGCGAATGTGACGGTCTCCTGCCGGGCCGGCTGGCAGGCGCGCGACGGGCGTTTGGCCGCGCTCGCGCCGTTGGTCTTTGGCACGCTGCACCTGGCCTATGGCGCCGGCAGTCTGTGGGGCGCGGTGCAGGCGGCCGCCGGACGGATCGCCGCGCGCTTCCGCCGCAGGCCGGCGGATGAGTCGGGCCGCGCCGCCGCGGCCACGGGAGGGAATCCATGACCACCACCATTCCCGATTTTTCACGTGTCACCGAGCGCCCGGGGCAGAAGGCCAGCGCGCTCCAGATGCAGATGTTGAAGGCCCGCTACGGCTGGGCGGCGCGCTATGCCCAGGCCGCCGACGTGCTCGAAGCTGCCTGCGGGGCGGCGATGGGACTTTCGGTGCTGGCGCGCGTGGCCCGCTCGGTCACCGCCGGCGACCTGGACGAAACCAACTTGGCCGAGGCGCGGTCGGCCTACGCGGGCGAGCCGCGCATCACGCTCCGGCGCCTGGATGCCATGGACCTGCCCTATGAAGCGGGCTCCTTCGATCTGCTGCTGCTGTTCGAGGCGCTGTACTATCTGCCCTCGGCTGCCGGATTCTTCGCCGAAGCGCGGCGCGTGCTGCGGCCCGGCGGACGGCTGCTGATCACCTGCGTCAACCCGCAGTGGAGCGGCTTCAATCCCAGTCCGTTCTCAGTGCGCTACCTGAACGCGGCTGACCTCGCCCGGCTGCTCACCGAAGCGGGTTTCGCGCCGGAGATCCACGCGGCGTTTCCCGAAGAGCGCACCTGGCGCGACGCACTGACCGGGTGGATCCGGCGCCTGGCGGTCTGGCTCCATCTGATCCCGCGCACCATGGGCAACAAGGCGCTGCTCAAGCGCCTGTTCTACGGGCGCCTGGAAACCGTTCCCGCGCAGCTAGGCCCCGGCGTGATCCAGCCGGCCGGGCTGACGCCCCTCGACGCGGCGGGCGACCTCTCCCAATACCGCGTGCTGTACGCCGCGGCCGAGAAAGTGTCCTGACATGATTCCTTCCCCCACTCGTGCGATTCCGTTCTTCGACTACCCGTTCCTGTTCACCTCGGAGGAAGACGACCTGGTCGCCCTGTTCCGCGACGTCGGCCGCCGCGGGGCATTCATTCTGCAAGAAGACTTGACGCGCTTGGAGAGCCACCTGGCGGCCTACCTGGGCGTGGGTCACGCGCTGGGGGTGGCCAACGCCACCGACGGGCTGCTGATCGCCCTGCGCGCCGCCGGCATCGGAGCCGGTGACGAAGTGATCTTCAGCTCGCATACGATGGTGGCGACCGCGGCGGCCATCCACTTCGCCGGCGCGACCCCCGTGCCGGTCGAATGCGGGCCGGACCACCTGATCGACGCAGCCGCGGCGGAGGAAGCCGTCACGCCGCGCACGCGCGCGCTGCTGCCCACGCAACTGAATGGGCGTACGGCCAACATGGATGCGCTCACCCGGCTCGCCGCGCGCCATGACCTGGTGATCGTGGAGGACGCCGCGCAGGCCCTGGGGTCGCGCTTCCGCGGGCAGGCGGCCGGCAGCTTCGGCGCCGGAGCGGCGTTCAGCTTCTTCCCGGCCAAGGTGCTGGGCTGCCTGGGCGACGGCGGCGCGGTCACCACCAACGATCCGCACGTCCACGACCGCATGCTGCAGTTGCGCGATCACGGCCGGCGGGCCGACGGCGAAATCATCAGTTGGGGCTTGAACTCGCGGCTCGACAATCTGCAAGCCGCCATCCTCGACCATCGCCTGGGGAATTACGGCGACGCGATCGACCACCGCCGCGCGCTGGCGGCCGTCTACCAGGAGCGCCTGGGCGGCCTCGAGGAGCTCAAACTTCCGCCGGGACCGGCCGACGATCCCGACCACTTCGATGTCTACCAGAACTACGAGATCGAGGCCGCGCGCCGCGACGCGCTGCGCGAGCATCTGAGCGCGGCGCGCATCGGCAGCTCGCTTCCCTGGGGCGGGCGCGCCGTCCACCAATGGCCCAGCCTGGGCTTCCGCGCCCGGCTCCCGTTCACCGAGGCCTGCTTTGAACGCATGCTTCTGTTGCCTTTGAACCTTTCCATTACGGATGACGATGTCCACTATATCTGCGACTCTATCGAAGACTTCTACCGCGGCGGCCTCTCCGGCGGCGGCCCGCGCCAGACACACTGAAACCGCCGACGGACGCGAAGCCGGGCGCCTCGCCTGGCTCACCGGGCGCTGGCGCATGATGACCCTGATCCGGCGGGCCGAGGAGATCATTGCCGGCCTGGTCGAGGCGGGCGAGGCGCGCTGCCCCTGCCACCTCTATATCGGGCAGGAGGCCGTCGCCGCCGGCGTCGCGGCGGCGCTCACAGCCGGTGACACGGTGTGGGGCGGGCACCGCTCGCACGGGCATTACTTGGCCCAGGGCGCCTCGGCCGAAGCGCTGTTTGCCGAAGTGCTGGGCAAGACCACCGGCTGCTCGGGCGGGCGCGGCGGATCGATGCACCTGTGGGACGCGCCGCGCGGCATCCTGGGCACGGTGCCCATCGTCGCCGCCACGGTGCCGCTGGCCGCCGGGGCGGCGTTGGCCGCCAAGCTCCGCGGTGAGGCGCACACCGCCGTCGCCTACTTCGGCGACGGGACGCTCGAAGAAGGCCACGTGCACGAGACCCTCAACCTGGCGGCGCTCTACCGGCTGCCGCTGGTCTTCGTGGTCGAAAACAATCTGTACGCCAGCCACATGCACTGGAGCGAGCGGCGCATGGCCGATCATCTCCACCGCGCCGGCGAGTTCGCGGGAGTCCCCGGCGAGCGCGTCGACGGCAACGACGTGCGGGAGGTCTTCTCGGCGGCGGCGCGCGCCGTCTCCCGGGCGCGCACCGGCGGCGGACCCACGCTCATCGAATGCCGCACCTTCCGCTGGCGCGGCCACGTCGGCGCGAGCACCGACATCGACGTGGGCGTGCGGCGGCGCGGCGAACTGGCCGAGTGGCTCGACCGCGATCCCATCCGGCGGGTGGCCGCGCAGATCCAGGTCCAAGTCGACCTGGGGCCGTTGTCGCAGGCCATCGAAGATGAGCTGGCGGCCGCCCTGGCTGCCGCGCGAGGGGCTCCGGCGCCGGGTCCGGCGCGCCTGCTCGATCACGTCTTTGAGCCGTCGGCTCAGGAAGCACTCGCTCCCGGCGCATCCACCCGGGAAGCTACGGCCCGGGAAGCTACGGCCCGGGAAGCTACGGCCCGGGAGGCGACGGCATGAGAGCGGCGCGAACCCTCAGCTACGGCGAGGCCATCCGCGAGGCCCACGCCCAACTGCTTGCCTCCGACCCGCGCGTGTTCGTCTGTGGCCAGGGCCTGTGGAGCCCCTGGTACGCCGGCGGGAGCCTGGAGGATCTCGACCGCGAATTCGGCCGCGGCCGCCTGCTCGATTCGCCGGTGTCGGAAAACGCCGTCACCGGCATGGCCATCGGCGCGGCGCTGGCCGGCATGCGCCCCATCGTCTTTCACCCGCGCATGGATTTCATGCTGCTGGCTACCGATCCGATCGTCAATCAGGCCGCCAACTGGAGCTACCTCTTCGCCGGCCGCACCACGGTCCCGGTAGTGATCCGGGCCGTCATCAACCGCGGCGGCGAGCAGGGCGCGCAGCATTCCCAGGCCCTGCACGCCTGGTTCATGCACGTGCCGGGCTTGAAAGTCGTCATGCCGTCGACCGCCGCCGACGCCAAGGGACTGCTGGTCGCCGCGGTTGAGGACCCCAACCCGGTCCTCTATATCGATGACCGCTGGCTGTACGCCGAGCGCGGGCCCGTCGCCGAAGCGCTCTACGCGACGCCGCTCGGCGCCGCTGCCATCGACCGCACGGGCGCCGACGTCACGCTCATCGGCATCTCGTTTCTGGCGCACAAGGCCCGCGAGGCCGCCGACGCGCTGGCGGCCGAAGGCATCGCGGCCGAGGTTGTCGATTTGCGGTCGCTCAAGCCCTGGGACCAGGCGACCGTGCTCGAAAGCGTGCGCAAGACCGGCCGCGCCGTGGTCTGCGATCCGGGCTGGCGCACGGCGGGCGCCTCGGCCGAGATCGCCGCGACCATCGCGGCGGAAGCGTTCCATGATCTCGAAGCTCCCGTTGAGCGCGTCACGCTGCCGGACGCCCCCGCGCCCACGGCGCGCGCCGAGGAGCAAGTGTACTACCCCGGCGTGCGCGAGATCGCCGCAGCGGCGCGCCGCACGCTGGGCCGGGCGCGCCAGGAAGCCGCCGCCTGAGCAGCAGCACGCGGTTACGGAGACCAGGCCACCCATGAACACTGCTTCGAGCTTGCCGTTGCCCACACAGCCGCCAGTCCGCATTTCTCGCCGGGTTTCAGGCGCAGGACGTGGCGCGAGCCCATGGCTCGCCGCGCCGGGACTCGTCCCGGCGCTTGCCGCCCGGCGCAGTGCCATCCCCGGAGCGGCGGCAAAATCCCCCACCGGGGCACCCCGGCTCACGTTTCCCGCCGATGCGCTGAGAGCCTGTGAGAAATCCGCGCTAGCCGTCATCTCTGATCAGGTGTCGGGCGCACGATGTGGCGCGAGCCCATGGCTCGCCGCGCCGGGACTCGTCCCGGCGCTTGTCGCCCGGCACAGTGCCATCCCCGGAGCGGCGGCAAAATCCCCCACGGCGGCACCCCGGCTCCGGTTCCCCGCCGATGCCCTGCGAGCCTGTGAGAAATCCATGCCAAGGACGTGCCCGCCAACCGCGCCGTTCGCCGCGGTTACACCGGCGCTGCACCGCCGTTGCAGCGACCGGCGACCGCCAACCGCGGCCTCCACGCGCCGGCCCGTGCCACTCCATCCCCAACCCTAAGGACCTAGCCCGTGAAACGAGCTTTCGACTTCATCTGCGCCCTCCTCGGCCTCGCGCTGCTCTCCCCGCTGCTGGCCGCGGTCGCCCTCGCCATCTGGATCGAGGACCGCCGCTCGCCCTTCTACTTCGGCCGCCGCGTGGGCCGCGGGGAAACCCGCTTTCGCATGGTCAAGTTCCGCACCATGATCGTCGACGCCTGGAAGACCGGCGTGTCCTCCACTGCCGCCGGCGATGCGCGCATCACCCGCACCGGACGCCTGCTGCGCCGCGCCAAGCTCGACGAGCTGCCGCAGTTATGGAACGTGCTCAGCGGGGAAATGAGCCTCACCGGGCCGCGCCCGCAGGTGGAGGCCGACGCCTCCCTGTACACGGACGAAGAGCGCCGTCTGTTCAGGGTGCGGCCGGGCATCACTGACCTGGCTTCGATCGTCTTCGCCGACGAAGGCGAGATTCTGGCCGGCGCCGCCGACCCCGACCTCACCTACAACCAGATCATCCGCCCCTGGAAAAGCCGCCTGGGGCTGCTCTACCTGGAACGCGCCACCATGGCCACCGATCTGCGCGTGATCCTGTGGACCATCGGCAACGCCGTCTCGCGCCCCCGCGCGCTGGCCGCCGCCGGACGGCTGCTCGAGGAATGGGGCGCCGATCCGCTTCTGCGCGAGGTTGCCGCGCGCCGCGCCCCGCTGCCGGCCTGGCCGCCGCCCGGAGCAAGCGAAGTGGTCCACCGCTACCAGCGTGCGGTGCCGGCCTGAAGACCTGTTTCCCTCGTTCGCCCCAACGCTTTCGCCCCAACCCATGAAATCCGTCCTGCAAAAGAACCGCCGCACGATCGCCGAGGCCGCCGAGGCCGCTATCGTCGCCGCGGCCCTCGCCGCGGGCTTTCTGCTGCGGTTTGAATTCATCGTGCCTCCCTTGTACGTCAGCATGCTGCTGCACGCGCTGCCGCTGGTGCTCGCGGCCAAGCTGGCCGTCTTCCGCCTGTTCGGGCTGCGCCACGTCGCTTGGCGGCACATCGGCTTCGAGGACCTGCTGCGCATTGGTGCGGCCAACCTGGCCGCCTCGGCCGCCGCGATCCTGCTGGTGCGCGTGGTGATCGGCGCGGCCTTCCCGCGCTCCATCTATATCGTCGACTTCATGCTGTGTCTGCTGGGCGAGATCGCGCTGCGCTCGGCCATCCGGCTGGTGTTTGAGGCGCGCGGCGAGGCCCCCGGACCCAAGCGCCGCCGCACGCTGATCTACGGCGCGGGCAAGGCCGGCGTGACGGTGCTGGCCGAGATCCGCGCGCACCCCGAGCTCGGCTACCGGGCCGCGGGGTTCCTCGACGACGATCCGGCCAAGCGCTCCATGCGCGTGCACGGCCTCAAGGTCCTGGGCGGACGCGCCGAACTGGCCGCTATGGCCCGCCGGCTGGATGTCGACGAGATCCTGATTGCGCTGCCCAACGCCTCGGGCAACGACCTTACCGAGATCCTCGAACAGTGCCACACCGCGCAGGTTTCGGCCAAGCGGGTGCCGGCGCTGGCCGAACTGATCGAGCACAAGGTGCTGGTCGACCAGATCCGCGAAGTGCGCCTTGAAGACCTGTTGGGCCGCGCACCGGCCACCTGGAGCGAGGACGGCGCGCGGAGATGCCTCACCGGAAAAGTGGTGCTGGTGACCGGCGCCGGCGGCTCGATCGGCGCCGAGCTGTGCCGCCAGATCGCGCGCCATGCCCCCCGCGCGCTCATCGCCTTCGACCACGCCGAAACAGCGCTCTATGAAATCGAACAGGAGATGGCGCGCGCGTTTCCCGAACTCGTGTTCCACCCCGAGGTGGGCAGCATCCGCAGCCGCCGGCGCCTGGATGCGTTGTTTCGCCGCTACCGCCCGCAGGCCGTCTACCATGCCGCCGCCTACAAGCATGTGCCCATGATGGAGGGCCATCTGTTCGAGGCGGTCGCCAACAACGTGCTGGGCACGCGCAACCTGGCGCGGGCCGCGGTGCGCTGGCGCGCGGCCGATTTCGTGCTCATCAGCTCGGACAAGGCCGTGCGGCCCACCAACGTCATGGGCGCCACCAAGCGTGTCGCCGAGATGGTCTGCCTGGCCGAAGCCGCCACCGTACGGACCTCGGCCTCACGTTCCGCAACCAAGATCGCTGCCGTGCGCTTCGGCAACGTGCTCGGCTCCAACGGCAGCGTCATCCCGCGCTTCCGCCAGCAGATCGCCCAGGGCGGACCGGTTACGGTCACCCACCCCGAGATGCGGCGCTTCTTTATGACCATCCCGGAGGCGGCGCAACTTGTGCTCGAGGCTGGCGCCATGGGCGGGGGCGGCGACGTCTTCGTGCTCGATATGGGCGAACCGGTGCGGATCCTGGATCTGGCCCGCAAGATGATCCTGCTCTCCGGATTGCGCCCTGAGGCCGACATCCCGATTGTGTTCACCGGCGTGCGGGCCGGCGAGAAGATGTATGAGGAGTTGAGCGCCTATGAAGAAAACACCGCGCCGACGCCGCACGCCCAGATCCGCGTGTTCACCGGACCGGCGCCCGAACCCCGCTTGCTCGCGTTGGGAATCGAGACCCTGCGCGGCGCGGTGCGGATGCGGGATGCGGCGGGCGTGGTCATGAGCCTCAAGGACCTGGTGCCGGACTACAACCCCAGCGGCGTTGTCCTCCGGCGGGCTCTGGCCAGACCCCAGCCCGCCCGGGCGCCGGCCGTGCGTCACGCGGTGGCCTCGACGCCGTGATGTGGCAGGCTTCAGCTTGCCGCGCCGGCACTCGCGCCGGCGCTGGTCGCCCGCGACGGTGTCTTTGCCCGGACCGCCGAAGCCGTCACCGCAGGGCGCGGGCTCAGGTTTCCGCCCGCGTCGCGCGATCGCCTCGACCACGCCGTGAACCCGCGCCGGCTCACTTGATCATGAAATTATGCACGGCGAACGCCGAGGTCAGCACCGAACTCGACCAGTTCAGCTTGGACAGAACGCGCGCCGCCTTGGGATACTTCTTCGCCAGCAGGTATTCGACCCCCACGATGGCGGCCGTCGCGCCGCCCTTGATCGCCACCGCCTTCATGCCGAAGCGCCCGTCGGCGCCGGCCAGGCCGGGGTTCAGCTCGCGCATGCCGTAGGAGCTGGCGATGTCCAGTCCCTGGCTCACGGCCAGTGGAATCAGGCTGCGCTTCCAGGCTCGATACGCGGCCCGGTTCGCGGCCCGCTCGGCTTCGCTGCGCAGCGGTTGCACCGCGGCGTAGGCCGGTTCGGCGATCGTCACCGGACCCGGATTCACCCCGGCGGCGAAGGCGGCCAGTTCGGCCACTGCGGTCTGGTTCCGTACCGGCGTCCCGGCTGGGGCCGGTCTCCCGATCGCGCTGGGTTCCGCCGCCAGTTCCGCGGATGTCCCGGCAGGACTCTCCGCATGGAGATAGGGGATAAGTGCGATGGCGGTAAGGCAAGGTAGGACTCTTACTAGGCGCTTCATGACATGAGCTTAAGTCTAGGACTTAAACCACACAAGATGCTTTGGGTTAGGACTAGTCCTAACCCGGGTACGGTCTTACCCCGCGATCAGAAGTTGGGAGTAGGAGCAGGGCTGCTGTTCGGGCTGCTGGCTGCGGCGACGGTTGCCATCTGGACCCGCGATCCTTTAGCGGACTGGGCTTACGAGGCCGGCATCTTTCTGCTGGCGGCCGCCGGCGTCTGGCACGCCGGTACTACCCGCCGCGGCCGTGGCGCCGTCTGGCCGCAAGCTTGGCTCCATCGGTTGTGCACGATTTCTTTGGCCGCCATCGCCCTGTGGGGCTTCGCGCAACTGGCTTTGGGCGCGACCATCTACCGCTATGCCACCTTAAACGCCGCCCTGCGCATGGCCGCCTTTGCCGCGACGGCTTTGGCCGCGCGCCTGTGGCTGGCCGATGAGGGCCGCCGCGAACGCTTCCTCCGGCTGTCGGTGGTCTTCGGCGCGGCGGTCGCCGTCGTGGGCGTGCTGGCTTACTACACCTCCCCCGGAAAGATCCTCTGGAGTTTCGCCGCGCCGTATCCGGACGTCTGGGGCGTCTTCCTCAGCCGTAACAACTTCGCGCAGTTCCTGGAACTGCTGCTGCCGGTGGCCCTGTGGTACGCCCTGCGGCGCGGCGCCGCGGCCGACTCCCTGGCTGCGGCGGCCATGCTGGCGGCCGGGATTGCCTCGGCGTCGCGCGCCGGCGCCGTCCTCCTGATTGCTGAAACCGTCGTCGTCTTCCTGCTGGCGCGCAACGTCGCCGGGGCCCGGCCGTGGAGCTTCGCGGCCGCCGTCCTGGCGCTGGCCGCCGTCTGGGGCGGTGACTATCTGCTGGCGCGCTTCGGCCAGCCCGACCCGCTGCGGCCGCAGATATTCGCCTCCACCGAGGCCATGATCGCCGACCGTCCCGGGCAGGGCACCGGTCTCGGTACCTACCCGGACGCCTACCCCGCCTATGCCCGTTTCGATGCCGGCCGGCTGATCGATCACGCGCACAGCGATTGGCTGGAGTGGGCGGCCGAAGGCGGCGTGGGATTTGCGGCGGTCTGGTTCGTGTTTGCGGCGGGCCTCGCGCCCGCGGCCATCAACAGCGTGTGGGGACTCGGCGTGTTGGCCGTATTCCTCCACGCGCTGGTCGACTATCCCTTTGCGCGCTTCGGTGTAGCCGCGTGGGTATTTGCATGGGCGGGCGCTTTGACCGCTTCCGGCGGCAAGTTACACGGAGAGAACCGGGGGGCGCGCCGTACTTACTGGAAGGAGAAAAAGGTGAACTTACGAACGGTACAAAAGGTCCTGGCTGTGGCGATGTCGGTGAATCTCGGCATCATCCTCGCAGCGTCCCCTGTTATCGGGACCGTGATGACGAAGGGGTCGTTCCGCGTGGACAACGCGACGGTCAACGGCAACGCGACGCTGTTTGAGGGCTCGACGCTGGAAACCTACGACGCGGCCTCCTCGGTGGCGCTCTCGAGCGGAGCGAAGTTGTGGCTGGCCGCCTCCTCCCGCGGCAAACTTTATGGCGACCGCCTGGTGCTCGAAAAGGGCCAGACGCAGCTCGACCAGGCCACCGCGTTTCGCCTGGAAGCCCTGGGTCTCACCATTCAGCCGGAGCGCGCCACCAGCACCGGGCGGGTTTCGGTCCAGGGACCGGCGCGCGTCGAAGTGGCCGCGCTCACCGGCGGCTTCCGGGTCCTCAATTCCCGCGGGCAATTGGTGGCCAACCTGGCGGCCGGCTCGGCGCTGGCCTTTGAGCCCCAGGCGCAGGCCAGCCAGACGCGCGTCACCGGGTGTCTGGAATCCCGCGACGGGCGCTACGTCGTCACCGACGAGGTCACCAACGTGGCCGTCGAGGTGGCCGGCGCGGGACTCGCCGATGAAGCCGGCAACCGGGTCGAACTCACTGGACAGATGGATCCCACCGCGACGCCGCTGAGCGGCACCTCGCAGTTGATCCGCGTCTCGCAGGTCCGGCGGGTGGCGCGCGGCTGCGGCAACAACGGCGCGGCGGCGGCCGCGGCGGCGGCAGGCGGCGCAGCGGGTGGAGCGGCGGCAGCCGGTGGCATCTCGGCGGCGACCATCGCCATCGTCGGCGGCGTGGCCGCGGGCGCGACCCTGGGCGGCTTGGCGGCGGCCGATGCGCTGCCCGGGCAGGGCAGCAGCGGCACGCCTCCCACCGCGAGCCGTTAAAGGCGACGTGCGCGTTCTGGCGGCAGTAGCCACGGCAGGAGCATTGGCGCTGGCAGCCGCGCTTGCGGTCAGCCAGGCCTGGGCCGAAGTGCGTGCGCGCAGCGGGGATGCGCGCGGGGCCGTGGCCATCGAATCCAGCGCTTGGCTGCTGGGCGCCGCGAATGCAGCCCACCTGGAGGCTGCGGCCGACGCCGAGAGCAGGGCCGCCGCCGGCGCTGCGGTCAGCCGGGACGCGGCTGGCGCTGCCCTAGTCGACTTAGCTGGCGCTGGCCTAGCCGACCTAGCTGGTGATGACGCGGCCGGACGCGGCGCGAACACGAAGCTCACGCATGATCCTGGCATGCGTGAGCCGGCCATCCTCGACCGGGGCGGGACGGGCCGCCACAGCGGCCCTTCTCCCCGGCCGCTCGGCGAAGACGACCCGGACGTCCTGCGCGCGGTGCTGGCCGTGCGCGCCCGCTCAAGCGACCTCTGGATCCGTCTGGGACTCCAGGAAGAACGCGCCGGCCAGTTCGACCGCGCCGAGCAGGCGCTGGTCGAGGCCGGGCGCATCGATCACCAGCTCGCCCCGGCCTGGACGCTGGCCAACTTCTATTTGCGCCGCGGTGACCAGGACCAATTCTGGACCTGGGCGCGCCGCGCCGCCGAACGCACCTACGACGACTACCGTCCGCTGCTGCGGCTGGCCGACGCCTTCGAATCCGATCCCGCCCGGCTGCTCGAACGGCTGGGCGGCGGCGCGCCGCTCACCCGCGCCTACCTCGACTTCCTGATTGCCCAGGAAGGCGAGCCCCGCCTCGACGACGCCCGGCAAGCAGCCCGGGCGCTCGACGCCTATCAGGACCCGGCCGACGATGCCCGTCTGGCAGCGCTCGCCGGCCGTACCATCGCGCACGGCGATGCGCGCGCGGCGCTCGAGATCTGGAACCGGCGCTTCCCGCCGCTCGATCCCCTGGAAGGCCGCGTGCTCCCGGACCAGAGTCTGACCCGCGAGCCGGGCGGCGACGGCTTCGTCTGGCGCCTGCCGGACTGCGCCGGGATTCACGGCGCGTGGCGTCCGGGCGAGATCCGCTTCGACCTCCTGGGTAGCTCGCCGGCCGGTGCCCAGCCGGTGAGCGGACTGTGGGGAGGCACCCACGGCGGCCCCGCGCAGAGCTGCGCCATCTTCGAACATCCCCTCCCCGTCCGGCCGGGCGCGCGTTACCGCCTGCACTTTGCCTACGTCAACAGCGACCTGGCCTCCACCGGCCTGGCCTGGAGCCTGGGCCGCGCCACCTCCCCCGAATTCCCCGCGCACGATGCCTGGGGCGAGGCCGAATTCATCCTGGCCCCCGGCGTCTCCGCCAATCCGGGCCTCGCCACCTTGCGCCTGGCCTACCGTCGCGCTGCCGGCGAGCCGTACAGCGCCGGCTGGATCCGCATCCGCGATCTGTCGCTTGAACCGCTCTCTGCCGCGCAGCCATGAACACCACCGCGAACCCCGCTCCGGACACTTCCCGCGACGCCCCGCAACGCTTCTGCCCGCGCTGCGGCTCGGCGCGCGTGCACCGCTCCCACCGCAAAGGAGCCAGCGACCGTATCCTTGGCCTCTTCGGCGCCCGCATTCGCCGCTGCCACGATTGCCGTTCGCGCCAGGCCTGGTTCGGCCCGCTCGGCATTCCCATTGAGCACGGCTCGGCGCCGGCGACGTTCCTGACCCAGGCCGCCGTGGTCGGTGGCGGTTTTCTGATCTGTCTGCTGCTGCTGTGGTGGATGATCTCGCGTTTCAGTTCCACGTCCAGCTAGCTCCAGGCGGGTCCGGCTAAGAAATAGACTGGCCAGTTTTATCCGACCGCGGTCCGTCTAACCGCGCGTCGCACACCCTCCGATGGACTCAAGTGAGGAGTTACGGTTCGGTGTTTGCTTCAGAAATTCCGCGCACGCCGGTTTCCCGCCGCTCTCTGGCGGTGAGCGTCGTCGCGCATGCGCTCGCGATCCTCCTGCTGCTCTCGGTGCGCTTCGCGCCCACGCCGCCCGCGCCGCGTCTCACCCCCCCAGCCACCGAACTGGTGGTGCCCGTGCGGATCGCAACGCCCCGGGCCGATCCCAAACGCCTCCCCGCTGTCCCCGCCGTCGAACCCCCGCCGCCCGCACCCCGCACCTTCCGCCCGCCGGAGCCGGTCCGTGCACCCGAGCCGCTGCTCGCGCGCCGGCCTGAGCCCAACATCGTAGCCCCGCAGATCGAAGCCCCACGCATCCAGACCAGTACGCCCGAGCTCACGCTGCCCACGGCCGCGCCTCCGCCCATCAAGACCGGACTGCTGACTGAGGCGCGCGCCGCCGCCGCCACCGCGCCCGCGGCATACACGGAATCGCTCAAGGCCGCCGGATTCGCCTCCTCCGAAGCCTCCCCCGAAGGCCCGCGCCGCGGCACGCTCGCCGCCACAGGAGCGTTTTCGACGGCCGAAAGCGCCGGACCCGCCACCGCCGCCGGATCGACGCGCACAGGCGGCTTCGGCGCGGCCTCCTCCGGTACGGCGCACACCACCGCCACGCGAGCAGTCGCCGAGGGCGGCTTCGGCACCGCCAGCACCGGCGCCGCATCCACCGGAAGCGATAAACGCACCATTGCCTCTACCGGATTCGGCGCAGCCAGCGCCGCGCAACCCGGCGCGACGCGCGGAGGCAACATCGCTCGTGGCGCATTCGCCGACATCGAAACGGCCGCTCCCGAAGCCCCGCGCCAGAAGACCGCCGAGCCCGTCCGCGACACCATTCCCGTCGAGATTCTCTCCAAGCCCCGCCCCGTTTACACCGAGGAAGCCCGCCAACTGCGCATCGAAGGCGAGGTGCTGTTGCAGGTCCTGTTCAGCGCCGCGGGCGGGGTCCAGGTGGTACAGGTGATCAGCGGCCTGGGCCACGGCTTGAATGAGGCCGCCACCGCGGCGGCCCGCCAGATCCGTTTCCGCCCTGCGCGCCGCGCCGGGCAGTCCGTCGACCAGACGGCGACCGTCCACATCGTTTTCCAACTTGCTTACTAAGAACGCCATGAAACCAACGATTCTCACTGTACTGTTCGCGGCCGCGCTGGCCGTGCCACTGGCCGCGCAATCCGCCGCCGCACCCGCGCCTCCCGAACCGAAGCCGGTCTCCACCGGCAACGCCGTGGTCGACCGCTTGCTGGACCGCATCATCCTCCGCGAGCAGGCCTTCCTCGACTCCCTGCGCCAGCACACGCCGCTGTTTGAAACCTACATTCAGGAAACCGACGACCCCACAAGCGATGCCCACCCCACCAAGGATCACTACTTCCTCGGCCGCGTGCGCGTCAGCGAAGTGATCGGCTATGAGCCGCTGGTGGCCGCCAGCCAGCCGGACGCGGCGCCCGACAACGGCAGCACGCTGATCCCCTTCCGCGGCAAGACCAAGGCCAAGCCGCTCACCTTCCTGCCGCGCGGCTTCGCCCAGATGGCCATCATCGACCTGCATGGTTTCAACCGCCTCAACTACCACTTCGAGTACGTGCGCCGCGAATTCCTGGGCGACGTGCGCTGCCTGGTGTTCGACGTCGCACCCATCCTTCGCGAGCCCGGCCGCTTCCTCGGCCGCATCTGGGTGGAGGACCGCGACGCCAACGTCATCCGCTTCAACGGCACCTACGTTCCGGTTCCCCCTAAGAAGGACGAGCCGCCCGCGCTCTACTTCCACTTCGATAGCTGGCGCGTCAATGCCGCGCCCGGCGAGTGGGTTCCCGCGCAGATCTACGTCGAGGAGGAAGGCGCGCCGGTGGCCGGTGGAGCGCCGCGCTTCAAGGCCCAGACGCGCGTCTGGGATTACGCCGCCGAGCCCACCAGCAAGCTCGACGAACTGACGCAGATTCTGGTCGATGCGCAAGCCGGTGTCGACGACAAGGAGACCTCGCACGACGTTTCCCCGCTTGAAAGCCAGCGGGCGTGGGAACATCAGGCCGAGGAAAACGTGCTCCAACGGCTTGAAAAAGGCGGTTTTCTCGCTCCGCCCGGACCCGTGGACGAAGTGCTCAATACCGTTGTCAACAACCTGATCGTCTCGGCCAAGCTGCCGGTGGACGCCAAGTGCCGCGTGCTGCTCACCACGCCCATGGAGACCTTCTCCATCGGCCACACCATCGTCATCAGCCGCGGGTTAATCGACGTGCTGCCGGATGAAACCAGCCTCGCGCTGGTGCTGGCCGACGAGCTCTCACACATCGCCCTGGGCCACCGCACGCCCACGCAGTTCGCCTTCAACAATCAAACGATGATGAGTGACGCCGAACTGCTTCGCACACTGCACTTCGAGCGCACGCCCGAGGAGATGGAGGAAGCCGGCCGAAAGACTATCGAGATCATGAAGGTCTCGCCGTACCAGAAGATGGCCAACGCGGGCCTGTTCCTGAAGGCCCTGGCTGCGCGCGGCAACGCGCTGCCGCGCCTGTTGGCCGCGAATCTCGGCAACCAGGTGGCCAACGCCGACGCGCTACGGCGCCTGGAGGAATTCGTCACCGCCGCGCCCGACCTCGAAGAGAACAAGCTGGAACAGATCGCCGCCCTGCCGCTGGGCTCGCGCGTGAAGCTCGACCCGTACAGCGATCAGATCTCGCTGGTCGAGACCAAGCCCATCGCGCTGCTCTCGCCGCGCGAGAAGATGCCCTTCGAGGTGACCCCGTTCATCCTCTACCTCACGCGCGCCGAGGACCCGCAGGTCAACGCCGCCGCGCAGAAGTAGCCTCGCTTCCGGGCGGGCTGCGGTAGCATTGGGGACGGAGGTCCGCGATGCGGCTGGCCCGGATCCCCGCGCTCCTGTGCGCGGCAGCTCTCGTCTTTGCGCAGAGTCCCGCCCCGCGGGAACCCGCCAGCGCGGCGCCCCCCATCCGCACCGGCACGCGTCTGGTGCTGGTGGATGTGGTGGTCCGCAACGGAGACGGCCCCGTCACCGGCCTTGCCCCGGACGATTTCACCGTCCTCGATGAAGGCAAGCCTCAGGAGATCTTCTCTTTCGACGTCACCGCGGCCCGCGACGCCAAGCCCGCAGCCTTGCCGCCGGGCGCCGTCTCGAATCGCGGCGGCGCGACAGCCGCGTATCCGGCCAACGCGACGGTCATCCTACTCGACCGCCTGAACACCGCCTGGCAGGACCAGACCTTCGCCAAGCGCAAGGTGCTCAAGTTTCTGCGCTCGATGGAACCGGGCACGCCCATCGCCCTCTACTCGCTCGGCCGCCAGCTTACCGTAGTCCAGGAGCTCACGGCCGATCCGGAACGGCTGGTCCGCGCCGCGAATCGCCTCGATGAAGACGGCAACCTCCGGGACGGCCTCGTGGCGCTCGATGCGAAGCCCAACGACCCGGACGGCGCGCTGGCCCCTTCGATCCTGCGGGACTCCGTGCAGGAGATCGAGAACGTGGAAGAGCAGATCCGTGTCGCGGCCACCGCCCGGGCGCTCCGCACCATCGCCCGCCACCTGGAAGGTCTGCCCGGCCGCAAGAGCCTCATCTGGGTTTCGAGCGCCTTCGAGCTTTTCCTGACCCACGCTCCTCAGGCCGCCGGTTCGAAGGTCGAGATGCAGACCGACCGGACCAGCTTCGCCAAAACCATTGAAGGCGTGACCCGGCTCCTCAACGATGCCAACGTCGCCGTGTACCCGGTGGACGCGCGCGGGCTGATGGGCATGGGCGGCACCGTGGACCTCTCCGTGTCCGGGAAAGGCCCGCGCATCACCCCCCTGACCGAGACCTTTCTCATCAACTCCTCGCAAGCGCCGCACTTCGACACCATGAACCTGGTGGCCAGCCTGACCGGAGGCAAGTCGTTCTACAACAACAACGCGGTGGATGACGGCGTGCGGCGGGCGATGGAGGACGGTGAGGTCACCTACACGCTGGGCTTCTCCCCGCCCGCGGCCTCGCTCGACGGCGAGTTCCACGCGCTCAAAGTCAACGTGGCGCGGCGGGGCATCGACGTGCGCTACCGCCGCGGCTATTATGCGACCCTCACGCCTGGTCCCGGCGCCCAAACGACCCTGGCGGAGCTGGCCGGCGCACCGCTCGACGCCACCGGGATCGGATTAGAGGCCAGCGCGGAACCTGTCCCGGATCGCCCCGGCACTTACAAGGTTCGGTTGTCCGTCAACGTGCGTGATCTCCACCTGGAGAATCACGAAGGCGCGTGGACGGGCTCGGTCTATATGGGCTTCGCCTCGGATGAGCGGAATGCTCCGGGCACTGCCGTGCCTGTGGCCATCCGTCTGACGGCAGAGCAGCTCGAAGCCGAGCTGCGCGACGGCCATCCCATCTCCTTCGAAGCCGACGTGCCTCCGGGAACCGGGCGCATTCGCCTGGTGGTCGAGGATCGCTCTACGGGCGCAGCCGGCACGCTGCGCCTGCCGCTCCAGTGATGACCTGAGGTGTCTTGCAACCGTCCACAAGCGCCGGGACGAGTCCCGGCGCGGCGAGCCACGGGCTCGCGCCACGTCGCTACTTCGGGATCGCCATCAGGTAGTCCGTGATGGCATCGAGCTCCGCGGGCGTGAACTTGTAGGCCGGCATGGGCGAATTCGGGGAAAAGGCCTTGGGATCGCCAAAGTGCCCCGCCACCCAATCGCGCGTGCGCCGCGCCGCCAGGCCGTTCAGGATCGGCGCGCGCTTGTTGCCCGACCCGTTCAGCGTGTGGCAGAACGAACACTGGCGCGCGTCGTAGAGCTCCGCGCCTGCGATCGCCTTTTCCGGCCGCTCCGCCCACACGTCCAGCGCCTGATCGTCGCGCAACGTCACCAAGGACACCAGCGCCCGCCGCTTCAGGGCAGAGAGCCGCGTCGGTTCTCCCTCGCCTTCCGGCTGCGTGAAGTGTTCCAGCAGCCACTCGGCGTCGCGCTTTGAGGCAGCCTTGGCCAGGTCCGGACCCGCCGCCGACCGCTCCAGCACGTGGCAGCTCACGCACCCCGCGTCATAGAAGTACCCTACCGCGGCCAACTGCTCGGGCGGCATGTGCAGCCACTCCTGCGGCGGCTGCAGGCCGGCCATCGGATCCTCGGTGCTCGGCGGCGTGGTGGCGATGGCGCGCTGCGTGAGCCCCGCCCAGCCGATTGCGCCAAAGACCACCAGGGCGATGGCCACCGTGCGCTTCTGCACGCGCATCATTGCGCCGCGGTCGAAGAACGGCACCAGGAACAGCGCCACGATCGCCAGGTTGGGCAGGATCACCGCGCCCACCACTTCGAGCGGCCCTTCGAAGAACTTCAGGAACTGGAACAGGAAGAGGAAATACCACTCCGGTCGGGGAATGTAGCGGTTGTCCGTAGGGTCGGCCATCGCGCCCAAGCCCAGTTGGGCGAAGTTGGCGAACAGCACGATCACCAGCAGGTAGGCGAACATGGCCACGGTGTCCTTGAACACCTGGCCCGGGTAAAACTTCTTCTTCGGGAGCCCGGCGTCGGCGGGCGTGGGCGTCACGCCGTGCCGCCGCACCAGGTAGAGGTGCAGCCCGATCAGCGCCGTGGTCGCGAGCGGCAGCAGCACCACGTGGGCCGTGTAGAAGCGCGCGAAGGTGATGTTGCCCACGACGTCGCCTTCGGCTCCCAGCATCCGCTTCACGTAGCTGCCCACCACCGGAGCCAGGCCCGCGATCTGCGTGGTGACCGTCGTGCCCCAGTACGCCCGGTTGTCCCACGGCAGCAGGTAGCCGGTGAGTCCGAAGCCGAGCGTCATCAGCAGCAGCACGACGCCGACGATCCAGGTAGTCTCGCGCGGCTTCTTGTACGCGCCCCATAGGAAGGTCTGGACCAGGTGGAGGCCGACGACGATGATCATGGCGCTCGCGCCCCAGTGGTGTAGGCCGCGGATCATCGCGCCGCCGGTGAGCTCGGTCATGATGTAGCGGACGCTGGCGTGGGCGTCGGCGGGCGTGGGTCCGTAGTTGAGGGCCAGCAGGATGCCGGTGGCGACCTGGATCAGGAACGCGAACAGCGCCACGCTGCCCAGCACCTGGTGCCATCCGGCCGACGCCGGGATGTCTTCGTCCAGGAAGTGGCGCACGGCCGAGGGTAGACCGGTGCGGTCGTCGAGCCACTGGAGCGCGCGGTCTTTCATGACCGCCTTAAACCGCCTGTCCGCGCTGGTCGCCGCCGCAACCCGTGCAGCCGCCGCAGTCCTTCGCGGCGTCCTGGGCCACCACCCGGAGTTTGCCCTTGCCGCCGGGTGCCGCCGCGCCCGTGGGTGCCTCGGCCGTCCGCCGCACCTGCGGGCCGATCAGCAGCTTGCCGCCTTCCACGCGCGAGACAAACCGGTCGAGCGGCCGCGGTGCGGGTCCGCCGGTGACGTTGCCCTGCGCGTCGAACGCCGAGTTGTGGCACGGGCAGACGAAGCTCAGTCCCGCATCCTCCCAGCGATAGATGCAGCCCAGGTGCGGGCACTGCGGGCTGAAGGCCACAGCCTTGTCCGGAGCGGTCTTCACCACCCAGGCGGTGGTCTTCTCTTTGGTAGTCTTCCAGCCGTCGACCCTCGTGCGGTAGTAGACCACCTCCTGGGGGACGCCGTCCTCGAAGTCGGCCAGATCAGCCACCTCGACGAAGTCGCCCTGTCCCGAGGACTTGGGTTTGGACAGCAGGTAAGCAGCGGCGGGGGCGCCGATGATGGCCGCCATGCCCGCGGAAATCAGTTGGATCGCCGCCCCGAAGAATGAGCGCCGGGACGAACCTGTCGGTGTGGTCCTGTGCATGTTCCCCAACTAAAAGAGCAGCCGCCAACGCAGCAGGACTGCTGTAGATACTGACTTGTCTGTCAGTGTACCTGGAACGCAGGTCCCCCGGCCACTGTCTTACGGCGGTAGGCCGAATGGCAGGCGTTTGAGAGAGGTATAATCGACCCAGCGATGCGACGGTGGGCTCTGGTCACGCTGCTCTGTGCGGCATGCGCTTCGGCGCAGGACGCGGCCCAAACGGCGCGCCAGGAGCTGTACCACGACGTCGTGGATCGCGCTTTCCCAATTCCCGACGATGCCGGGATGGTGTTCACGCTATCTGTCCAGATCCGGCCGGCATTCGATCCGGACGCGCAGTTCGTGATCCAGCAACCGCCACAGTCCGCGGCGCGAGCGCGGCTTTGCTCGGCGAAGCGCAATATCGATGAAGCATTCGGTGAGGCTGAGAGAGATCAGGCCAACAGCGATCTGGACGCCGAGACGATTGTTGCCAGTGCGGGCGTGGCCTGTTCGGACCTCGCGCTGCCAGCGGACCGGGCAGCAGCCTGGTATGCCGAGATCGTGTCCGGAGTCCATGATCTACTGGCGCGCGTGCAGGAAGACAATGAGCGCTATCTGCGGAGCGGGCAACTGAGCATAGCATTGGATGCGCCCTACTACCGCATTTTCCTGGAAAACCGCAGGGATTCGTTCTCCTGGAACATCTACGCGTGCGGAGCCCATACGACGGACACGCGGAAAGACGTGCCGCCCCTCTGCCATACGATCGAGCGCATTCGCGGTGAACTATCCGCGATGGTGCAGTCCAAGTAGGGCTACGCGTTCTGTAGAGCTTCGAGCTTCTCGCCGGTTTCCTTCTCAATGTTGGCGTGGAGGCTGTTGCCGTGGGCGTCCATGGTGACGATGGCGGCGAAGTTGTTGGCGCGGAGGTGCCACATGGCTTCGGGGATGCCGAAGTCGATGAGGTGCACGCCGAGGACTTCTTCGATGGCTCGGGCGTAGTACTGCGCCGCGCCGCCGATGCCGTTCAGGTAGACTGCGCCGCATTCCTTCAGGGCCGCGAGGGTCTTGGGGCCCATGCCGCCTTTGCCGATGACCGCGCGCACGCCGTAGTTCTTGATGACGTGGGCTTGATACGGCTCCTCGCGGGCGCTGGTGGTGGGGCCGGCGGCCTTGACCACCCATTTGTCGCCTTCCTTCAGCATCACGGGACCGCAATGGTAGAGGACCGACCCGCGCATGTCGACCGGCGGCGGGTTCTTCATCAGGTGGGCGTGGACGGCGTCGCGTCCGGTAAACATCTCACCCGAGATCAGCACCACGTCGCCGACCTTGAGGGCGCGCACCTGCTCCTCGGTGATGGGGGCGCGGAGGACGACCTCGCGTCCGGTGAGCGGGAATCCCTCGCCCTGGGCCATCTTTTGGATGGGGCGCTGGGGGTCACGGTAGAGCCACTGGGTGATGGCTCCGCTCGCCGCGTCGAGGCGCACGCCCAGGCGGCGGAATGCCCAGCAATCATAGGCCACCGAGACGAAGAAGCTGGCGGGCAGGCGATTGGCCGCGGTGATCTTGCAGCCGATCAGCGATTTCTGTCCGCCGAAGCCCATGGCGCCGACGCCGATGCGGTTGGCTTCGTCCATGATCTCGGCTTCGAGCTTGGCAAGCTCGGGGACGGGGTTGGTGTCGTCGAGCGTGCGGAAGAGTTGGTTCTTGGCGAGCACGTATCCGTGGGCGCGGTCGCTGCCGATGCAGACGCCGAGGGCGCCGGGCGCGCAGCCCTGCCCCTGCGCCTGCCACACGGCGTGCAGGATGCATTTGCGCACGCCTTCGAGATCGCGGCCGGCTTTGCCCAAGTGGTCGAGCTCCATGGGAAGCGAGTACTGGATGTTCTTGTTCTCGCAGCCGCCGCCTTTGAGGACCAGCTTGACCTCGATTTCATCCTGCTCCCATTGATTGAAGTGGATGACGGGGGTCTCTGCGCCGAGGTTGTTGCCGGTGTTCTTGCCGGTGAGGGAGTCGACGGAGTTGGGGCGGAGCTTGCCGCGCTTGGTGGCCTCGGCGACAGCGGCGCGGATCGCTTTCGCGATGGCGATCTGGTTGACGCCGACGGGGGTATGGACGTCGAAGGTGGGCATGCCGGTGTCCTGGCAGATGGGTCCGGCGTCGGTGGCGGCCATGTCGATGTTGGTGGCGATGATGCTCAAGGCCTGGGACGCCTGGGTGCCGGGCGTCTCCTCCGCCATGGCGATGCCCATGGCCTGCCGCACGTCGGGGGGCAGGTTGGTGGAGGTCTGGGTGATGAGTTCTACGAGGCTTTCTTCGAGGAATTGCATGATGGGGTCCGAAGAACGATTTTAGCGCGGGGGTGTGGGGAGGGGGGTGGCGGTTGCTGCGGCAAATCGCGGGGACTGGGTAATTGAGGCTCCGGTTTAGGCCGTCTTGACGGCGCGGCTCGGGCCGGCCGGCGAGCAGGCGAAGCGTGCGGATCGACTTCGAGGCTGATGGATTCCTGGTCGATATCGGTGCTAACGTCTACGAGAGGCCCTCAGTCCACATGAGCGCGGGATCTTCGACTCAAGAATTGCGATCTGCGATTCGCCATCTCGCAGCTTGGGCCGACAGACTGCGGGGCGGCAACGACACGGCACACAACGGTGTGGATGCATTGAAGCCCCTGATCGAGGCTGCACGGCGTCACGCATCGCAAGCACTCGCAGATTATCAAGCAACGGTTCAGCGGTCCGCTGAGACGTTGGAACCCATCGGCGATCCCCTGAGCACGCTGGACTTTACGGCCCATCGCTGGATGGCTGGTCACCGCGAAGAGGCGTACTCCGACTGGCTTCAGTGGATTATCAGCCAAATCGGGGCGTTGGAAGTGTTGCGCGTGTTCGGCGTTGACGATCCCCGTATGGTCTCGACATGCGAAGGATGCGCGGTAAGGATTGAGCGTGAGCGCCGCGTTCTCGAGGGGCATGCAGGTTCCTCTGGCAGACTTGATCTTGAAATCCGCTTCGGCGATTCGGCTCTATTGGTGGTCGAGGTCAAATTAGGTGATGCGGATGACGCCGACACAGCAAAGGGGGCAGGCTACCATCGCTCAGTGGAGCAGGAGCATGGCAGTTGGCGAATAACGAGGTACGTAATCCTGGCCCTCGACGCCGGTGATCAAGAGTACTTCGGCTTCAAGCCGAGGCTTTGGGAGGACGTGTGCATCGAACTGAGGGTCGTGGCGGCCCAGTCCTGCCGGTGCGGCCAATACTTAAAGGCGGCGATGACGCTCGCCTTCGTTTCGGCCGTTGAGCAGAATTTGCTCGGCCTCCGTTCAATCGCGCAAGCCCACATTGATGACGTGACTACAGCACTGTCCATTTCGCGCACAACAGAACACCTCGTACGATTTCTGGAGGCCTTTGATCATGGCGAAAGGCACTACCGTTCGTGAAGACTTTCTGGCCGACTGCGAACCATATTTCCTCGATGCTGCGCACACGATCGCCCAATTCGCGCAGAGGAACCAGGAAATCGTCCGCCGCGCCGTCGAACAGCGCTGGAACGGGCTTGTCAGCTCGTTGGGCTTCGAGAAGGGGGAAGTCGATCTCTTAGACTACTGGGTCCCGGACAAGCTTCAAAAGGCGAAACCGATGGACGAGATCGGCCTGGGCGTAAAGCTAAAGGTCGCGGACCGGTTCGAAGGCGGTATCTACCGGTACCGGGCCGTCGAGGAGCGCGATACCGGTGTGGCGGCTTATACATGGATCAAGGGCCGCTCAAGGCTCGACCAACTCAGCAAGCAGATTGACAACCTTCCCGATTCGCCTCCCGCACCTGAGGACGCCTGGGACTTCGCTACCAGTTCCTATGGCTCATACTTCATCACCCGCTCGCTAAACGAAATCGAGCTTCATGATCTAGACACCAGGATCGAGGAGTTGATCGCATACTATAGCAGCTTGATGACGAAGCTCGGTGGCGTCAAGCGCTTCTTGGCCTGAGACCCGTTTGCGTTGCCACGCAGACCACCCGGGCCTTTCGCAGCGCTGCCAAGGGGCGGCTAGATCCACCAGGAGCAGGCGTTCGAAGCACATCGTCCTAAGTTTGTATTACGGGCGGTGGCTGGCGGGATCGGTGTGATTTCGTTGACTGTGCGGCTGGTAGGGGTTTCCCGCTAAGATATGGATAGTGAGTGAGGAAAAAAGTCCCTTTGGACAGGACCTGCCCGAAGCGTCGCCTGAAACTCCCCCTGTCGAAGGCCTCGCCGCGGAAAATGGGCACCTGCCGGAAGATCGCCCGTCTTCCACCCCTTCCGAGCATCAGATGAGCCCGGAGGCGGCGGGAGAAGAACCGCCCGAGCCGGCCGGGGACATCCCCTATGAGTCGGCCTCGCCTCCGTTTGGCGCCGCGCACCTCCAGGCGGCCGATGGCGGCTCCGCGGTGGCCGTGGCCGAACACGAAGCGCCGCCGGAAGGAGACGACCAGGACAGGCCGCGGTCGACGCTGGCCGAGTGGACCATCACCATCCTGCTGCTGCTGTTCCTGACCACGACGCTGGTGCAGGCCTACGTGATTCCCACCGGCTCCATGGAAGACACGCTGCTGATCGGCGATCACCTGCTGGTGGACAAGCTGGCCTATGCTCCGGCGGGCGCCGTCAGCAAGTACCTGCTGCCGTATGAGGAGCCGAAGCGCGGCGACATCATCGTGTTCCGCTACCCGGTGGACATCAGCCAGACCTTCGTCAAGCGCTGCATCGGCGTGCCGGGCGACCACCTCCGCATCGTGAACAAAGACGTCTACCTCAACGGCGTCCGGGTGGACGAGCCCTACGTGTATCACAAGACGGACTACATCGATTCCTACCGCGATAATTTTCCGGGCGAGCCCAACGTGCACGTGGAAGACGGCGCCTATGACATGCTGACGAATCACGTGGAGAACGGCGAGGTGGTGGTGCCGAACGGCTACTTCTTCGCAATGGGCGATAACCGCGATGCGTCGCTCGACAGCCGCTACTGGGGGTTCGTGCCGCGGGAGAATATCATCGGCAAGCCGCTGATCATTTACTGGTCCTATGACGCGCCCACCGACGAATTGAACAGTTCCTCCATCAGCTACCGCCATATCCTGGATCTGGCGCAGAACTTCTTCAGCAAGACGCGCTGGCGGCGGACCTTCCAGTTGATCCACGGGTATCCGCTCAAGTAGAGCCGGTCAAACCACGTCATGAGCAAGCTCGCCGAATCGACCAAGAACTTTATCCACGAGTGGACGCTGAACATCCTGATTCTGCTGTTCGGGACCACCACGCTGGTGCAGGCCTTCATTGTGCCGACACCGTCCATGGATTCCACCGTGATGGTGGGGGATCACCTGCTGGTGGATAAGCTCACCTACGCGCCGCCGGGCGCCTTCAGCCGCTATCTGCTGCCGTATGAGGAGCCGAAGCGAGGCGACGTTATCGTGTTCCGCTATCCAGTGGACATCAACCAGAACTACGTCAAGCGCGTGATCGGGATTCCGGGCGATCACCTCCGCGTGGTGGACAAGGTGGTGTACCTGAACGGCAAGCCGCTCACCGAGCCGTACATCCATCATTCGGATGTGTTCAGCGCGCCCTACCGCGACAACTTTCCGGACGAGCCGCCGCAGTCCATGTTTCTGTCGCTCACCGACGGGCAGACCATGCTGGAGCGGGCACAGCACATGCTGGAGCACGCCGTGGACGGCGAGTTGGTGGTGCCGGACAACTACTACTTCGCGATGGGCGACAACCGCGACAACTCGCTGGACAGCCGCTATTGGGGGTTCGTGCCGCGGGAGAACATCATTGGCAAGCCGCTGTTCATCTTCTGGTCCTATGACGCGCCGACACAGAGCCTGGTGGGCTACAGCCTCGATCACTTCGTGGACCTGGCGGCCAACTTCTTCAGCAAGACGCGCTGGAACCGGACGTTCAAGCTGATTCGCGGATATCCGATCCAACCAAACACGAACCAATAACGTGTCCCATCTCTATGGATTGATTCTGGCGGGCGGGCGCGGGACGCGCTTCTGGCCGCGCAGCCGGCGGAGCCAGGCGAAGCAGGTGCTGCGGTTTTTCGGCGATCGGTCGCTGATCCAGCAGACGGTGGACCGGCTGCGTCCGGTGCTCCCTCCCGAGCGCGTGTGGATCCTGACCAACGATCATCTGCGGGCGGAGATCGTGCGGCAGCTGCCGGAGGTCCCGGCGCGGCAGATTCTGGCGGAACCGGCGCAGCGCAACACCGCTCCGGCCATCGGGCTGGCGGCGCAGATCCTGCAGGGGATCGATCCCGATGCGGTGATGGGCGTGTTCCCGGCGGACCACCTGATCGCGCGGCCGGGCGCCTACACGCGGCTGCTGAAGCCGGCCTTTCGCGCGGCCGGGGCGGGGGAGATCGTGGTATTGGGGATCGAGCCGCGGTGGCCGGAGACGGGCTACGGCTATATCGAGTTTCCCAAGGCGGTGAAGCTGGCGGCGGGCAAGCCTCTGCCGGTCCGCCGGTTTCGCGAGAAGCCGGATGCGCGCGCGGCGGCCAGGTTCCTGCGCGCGGGGCACTTCTGTTGGAACGCGGGCATGTTCTTCTGGCGCACGTCGGTGTTGCTGGATGCGCTGCGGCGCTACCAGCCGAAGACCGCCAGCCTGCTGGCCAGCCTGCCGGCGTTCGGCGCGCGCGGGTTCGGGCGGCGGCTGGCCGAGGCGTTTCCCCTGTGCGAGAACATTTCGATCGACTACGCGGTGCTGGAGCAGGCGGAGAAGGTCACCGGGATTCCGACGGGTGACATCGGCTGGAACGACGTGGGGAGCTGGAACGCGGTCTACGAACTGCACCGGCGGGACGGGCAGGGCAACGCGGTGCGCGGTCCGGCGGTGATCGAAGAGAGCTCAGGCAACTACGTGGATGCCGAAAAGAAGCTGGTGGCGCTGCTGGGGGTGGACGATCTGATTGTGGTGGATACTCCTGACGCGCTCCTGGTGGCCGACCGGCGGCGGGCGCAGCAGGTGGGGGACCTGGTGAAGCTGCTGGAGAAGGCCGGGCATCACCATCTGTTGTAGGGCTGTTGTAGGGCTGTTGTAGGGCTGTTGTAGGGCCGCTACTCTTCGCTGAGGGGCCGGCCGACGTTGACCTGAAGATCGCTGAAGTCAATCTCGTCCAACTGCCAGGCGCCGTTCGATTCCTGGGAAACAACTGCTTCTCCCTCACCGCTAAAGGCGTCGCGATGGACGATGAGGGAGGGATCGCCTCCCACGTTCTGGAAGAAGTCCTCTGAATTCACATCAAGGTCGAAGCTATCAGCCGTTGACTTACTCACCAATTCCCCAGTAGTACGATACCCATATTCAAAGGAGTCAAACTGGAGTTTGACTCGGGAGATGTGGTTGGCGGACACTGGCTCCACGCTTGCGACGTGTACGGAGCCGCCAATCCGGGCATAGTCCAAGGCTTTCTGGACGGCCGATTCAACCAGGGATTCCGGGGGCTTGAGACCAGAGCCGCATCCGCACGCGAGAACCCCGAATCCAACCATCCAGGCCGCTGTGCGGACACGCAGTGGAGACAATCTGCGGGTCACGATACGTTCACTATCCTTCGGGCGGTTTTGCTTTCCGGAACACGGATTTCAAGACGGTGACGGCGCGGTCCACGTCTTGCTCACTCAGTATATACGGGGGCAGGGCGCGAAGTACAGTCCCATGTGTGCAGTTGATGAGGAGTCCTTTTTCCATGCAATCGAGGACGATTTGTTTGCCGGGGAACTCGATTTCGACGCCGATCATGAGGCCGTAGCCGCGGACCTCGCGAATGAAGCTGAAGTTGCGCGCCAGCTCCATGAGGCGCATGCGGAAGTAACCGCCCACGTGGATGATGTTGGGCAACAGCTCTTCGAGGATGTCGAAGAATTCGAGGGCGACACGGCAGGCGAGCGCGCCTCCGCCGAAGGTGGTCCCGTGCTGGCCTGCGGGCAGCATGGTGGCGGCGCGATCGGTGGCGGCGACGAAGCCCAGGGGCAGGCCGCAGGCTACGGGCTTGGCGGCGGTGATCACGTCGGGCATGACCACGGGATCGAGCATCTGGTAGGAGTAATAGGTTCCGGGACGGCCGACGCCGCACTGGATCTCGTCGAAGACCAGCAGGGCGTTGTGGCGGTCGGCGAGCTCGCGCGCCTTGCGGATGAATTCGTCTGTGAGGGGATTGACGCCGCCTTCGCCCTGCACCAGTTCGAGCACGATGCCGGCCGTGTTGGCGGTGACGGCCTGTTCCAGCGCGCCGATATCGTTGCGCCGCACGAAGCGCGCGCCGGGTAGCATGGGCTCGAACGCGGTGCGGTAGGCTTCCTGGCCGGTGATGGAGAGGGCGCCGAAGGTGCGGCCGTGGAAGGAATCGAGCAGGGCCACGGTTTCGAATTTCCCGGGAGCGATCTTGCGGCCGTGCGCGCGGACGATCTTGAGGGCGCCTTCGATGGCTTCGGCGCCGGAGTTGCAGAAGAAGACGCGGTCGAGGCCGGAGGTTTTGGCGATGCGTTGGGCCAGCGGTCCCTGGAATTCGTGGTAGTAGAGGTTCGAGCAGTGGATCAGCTTGCCGGCCTGCTCGCGCAGCACCTTGGTGAGGCGCGGGTGGGCGTGACCGAGCGCGTTGACGCCGATGCCGGCCACCAGGTCGAGGTAGCGCTTGCCGGCGGTGTCATAGACGTAGCAGCCCTTGCCGCGGGTCAGCACCAGGGGGAAGCGGGCGTAGTTTTGAAACAGGTAGTGCTTTTCGAGCTCGATCACGGAGTCGCCGGCGGGGGCTGCAGTCTCAGACATCTTCTCATGATAAGCGGTGAAGGGGCGTGGTGATTCGGCGGCGTCGCGAAGGAGGAGTACGGACAGTCGCGGGACCACTCCCTGCGGTCGTGGCTCAGCTACTGGCGCCGTGCACGCCATCGGCAGCCGGCGCAGAACGCCGCTAAACATAGAGTCATAAGTAATTGCGCATAGATCCGAAACATGGTCTTCTGGGGATATGAAGCCACTTCGGATCTCGGATGCCACCTCGGTACTGAGTTTGCAGCAGGAGATACAGCGCTCGGAGGAGTCCCGTTACGACCACCGACTGCATGGAGTGTTATTGGTTGCGCAGGGCATGACATGCCCGGAAGTCGCCAAACTGCTAGGCGATGCGCCGCGGTCGGTGGAGTATTGGGTTCACCGTTACGACAAGCAGGGCTTAGCTGGCCTGACGGAGGGAGAGCGCAGTGGGCGGCCCAGCCGGCTCAACGCCAAGCAGGTCAAAGAGATCAACCGGGTGCTGCGGGAAAAGCCGAGCGATGCGGGGATGCGGGTCAATCTTTGGGACGGGAAGACGCTGTCAGCCTGGATCGAGAAGACCTACGGAATTCAGATGGGCGTGCGTCAGTGTCAGCGGCTCTTCCGGCAGTTAGATTTCCGGCTGCGCAAGCCACGACCACTGTTAGCCCGGGCTGATCCGGCGCGGCAGAAGAAGCATAAAAAAAACTCCGCAGGCTGATGGCCGACGACAGTGTGGACCTATGGGCTTTGGACGAAGTGCACTTTCAACAGCAGGGATCGCGCTGCCGGATGTGGGTTCCGCCAGAGACCCGCGACCCGGTCGTCTATCATCACCCCACGCGCAAGAGTGTGGGCTATTTCGCCGCCGTGCGTCTGCGGGACGGCGCTCTCCTGTTCCAGCGCGAAACGGGCCGCTTCAACGGAGCGTCCTTCTGGGAGTTTCTCAAACGGTTCCGAGATGCCAGCGCCGTAGCTGGCCGCCGCGTGCTGGCCATCACCGACAACGCCCAATACCATCGCTCCCGGCTTCATCTGGAGTGGCGCGAGCAACACGCCCCCCAGTTTGCCTTGGACTTTCTGCCTCCCTACAGCCCCGAGTTGAATCCCATCGAGCGGGTTTGGAAATTGACCCGCAGACTGTGCCTCCACAATCGTTACTTTGGCCTCCTGGATGGCGTCGTCACGGCCGTTGAAACGCAGTTCGCCGAATGGACCAAGCCCAACGATGCCCTCCGCCGTCTATGCGCAATTACTTAAGCCGTTATGTTTAGCTGAGCCGCGACCGCAGGGAGCGGTCTACGATAACGCGGAAAACGCTCTCGCGGGTTCGCAGAGCGGCGCGGCGCACACCTGGCGGCGAACGTACACTAGAAGGATGCGGGGTCTGCTGCTGGGTCTGGCTTTGTCCGCGATCGTTGCCGGGGCCGAAGACCGGCTGGCTGCCGCTGCGCAGCAAAAGCTGGACCGGATTGGCGATGAAGTGGCCAAGCCCGGCTCGACTGTCACGTTTTCGCCGGCCGAGGTGAACGCGTGGGTGCGCGACCAGATTCCTGAGAATTTTCCCAACGGCGGCGTGCGCGCGACGCGCATCGAGTTTGGCGAGGGCACGGTGGAGTCGTTCGCGCTGGTCGACTTCCGCAAGGTCGCCGAGGCGGACGGTGAGCAGGTGAATCCGGTGTTGGGGCGGCTGATCGAGGGGGAGCGTCCGTTGAAGGTTTCGCTGCGGGTGGTTTCGTCGGGCGGGCGCGCTACGTTTTATCTGACGTCGCTGGAGCTGAGCGGGGTGACCATCACCGGGTCCCTGCTGGATCTGCTGGTGCAGACGTTTTTCTTAACCGCGCATCCGGATGCGAAGATCAACGAGCCGTTGGAGCTGCCTTATCACTTGGAGCGTATTGCCGTGAGTCCGAAGGGCGTGCGCGTGGTCATTGCCAAGTGAGGGGCCAGGTCAGGGGCCAGGTGACGGGGGCGCGGCGATGCTGCAAGTGATCCTGCTGACGGCCGCGCTGGCGGTGTTCCGGCTGCTGGGCTGGACTGGCGTCGAGGAGCTGGATTCCTGGCAGGCCACCACGCGCGCGGCGCTGGCGACCACCTTCGGCTTCGCGGGGGCGCGCCACTTTACGCGGCTGCGGCATGATTTTGTGAAGATGCTGCCGCTGTGGTTGGCGCAGCCGATGGCGGTGGTCTATTTCACGGGCGCGTGCGAGATCCTGGGTGCGGCGGGAATCCTGATCCCGGGGACGCGGCGGGCGGCGGGGCTCTCTCTGGCGCTGCTGCTGGTGGTGATGTTTCCGGCCAACATCCGGGCGGCGCGGCAGGGGATCCCGTTCGGCGGCCGGCCGCCCAGTCCGCTGCTGCTGCGGGCGGCGGTGCAGGCGGTGTTGATCGTGCTGGCAGTGTGGTCGACGAGACCGCGGTAGCGGACGGGCCGGGACAAGCGCCGGCACGAGTGCCGGTGCGGCAAGCTGAAGCTTGCGCCACAAGGGCGGCCTGAGGCACACGGCCCCGAACGGAGCAAGGAAAAAGTTAGGTGGTCCAGCCGCCGTCGATTACGTGGATCTGGCCGGTGGTGTAGGTCGCGCCGGCGAGATAGACGGCGAGGTCGGCGATCTCTTCGGGGCGGCCGAGGCGGCCTATGGGCTGGCGCGCGATGAAGGCTGCGCGGGCGGTTTCGTAGTCGCCCTGCGCTTGGAGGCGGTCTTCGAGCGAGGGCGAGTCGACCGTGCCCGGGCAGATGGCGTTGCAGCGGATCCCTTGGCCGACGTAGTCCGCCGCCACGGACTTGGTGAGGCCGATCACCGCCGCTTTCGTGGTGCAGTAGACGAAGCGGTTGGGCACGCCCTTCATGCCGGCGACCGATGCCATGTTGAGGATGACTCCGTCACCGCGCTGGAGCATGCCGGGGAGGAAGGCCGAGATCATGCGCCACATGGACTTGACGTTGAGTTCCAGCGCGAAGTCGAATTCGGTTTCCGTGGCTGCCATTACGGCGCCGTGATGCACGAATCCGGCACAGTTGAACAGGATGTCGACGGCACCCGCCGCGGCTGCGAAGGAGTCTACTTCGGACTGCCGGGTGACGTCCAGCCCGCGGGTGACAATGCGCGGTTTGCCCGCAAATTCGGTCTCCAGTTTGGCGGTGTTGACGTCGGTCGCCCAGACTTGGGCGCCTGCTTCGGCGAAGGCCAGCGCAGTGGCTCGTCCGATGCCTTGCGCAGCAGCGGTGACCACGGTCGTCTTTCCCTCTAAATGCATTCCGGCTCCTCCTGGTGAATCCTCATCATAAGAAGGAACGCGCTGTTAGAGCGTTTGCAGCGTTATCGTAGACCGCTCCCTGTGGTCGCGGCACAGCTAGCGGCGCTCTGCACAAAGGACGTGCGCTGGGCACGGCGCCAGTAGCTGAGCCGCGACCACAGGGAGCGGTCTACGCTTGCTGAGAAAACGCTCTAGCCCGCCCTAGCCCAAGGTCTAGCTTTCCGTGAGCCGAGCCGCAACCGTCCGACGCCCCCTCACAGCCGATAAATCGCGACTCCACTCAGCAGCTTCGGATAAAAATCGGTCGACTTCTGCGGCATCACGCCCCCGGCAAACGCGATCCGCGCCATGTCCTCGATGGGCGTTGGCTCCAGCAGGAACGCCACCTGCGCGCCCTTCTCCCGCACCTCGGCCACCGCCGCATCCATCCCACGCACGTAAGTAATGTAGCTCTCCTCGCGCACGGCCTCTTCCGAGATCCCCAGCAGCTCATGCAGCACCTCGCGATGCAGCACTGGCACGTCGAGTTCCCCGGCCTTGCGCGGCCGCTCCAGCAGATCGTCGCCATGCTGCGTGATCATGCCGATCCGCACCTGGTCGGCAGCCGCCGCACGCAACGCCTCTTTCAAGTCCGCGGCCGACCCGAAGTTCGTCCCTTTCCACTGATCGTAAGCCCGCTTCACCAGCGCGCCTTCGTCGAAGCCGGGCAGGTTGCGCAGCACGCGATGCGTAGCCAGGATCTTCAGGCCCGGCGCGTACATGTTCACGAAAGTCATCATGACGTACTGCGCCGCGGGATCGTCCGGATGGTCGTTGCGATACGCCAGCGCCGTCTCGTAGCGATGATGCCCGTCGGCGATCAGCAGCTTCTTATCCGCCATCGCCTCCTGGATCTGCGAGATCAGCGACGCGTCCACCACCGCCCAGGCGCGATGGCGCGCACCGTACTCGTCCACCATGTCGAGCACCGCCTCGCGGTGCGCCACCTGGTCGAGCAGCCGGTCCACCACGTGCTTCGGGTCCGGATACAGCATGAAGATCTGCCCGAAGTGCGAACGCGTGTGCTTCAGCAGTTCCATGCGGTCCTTCTTTGGACCCGACAAGGTCTGCTCATGCCGGAACACCACCTTGGCCGAGTAGTCTTCGATCTTGCCCAGCCCGATGAAGCCGCGCCGCGTGGCGCGCTCGCCCGTATCCGGCACCTCGAATTCCTGCGAGTAGGCGTAGAAGCCGGGCCGCGCATCCTGCGCCAGGAGGCCGTCGCGGATCCACTCATCCAGGTGCGCCGCCGCGCGCGTGTAGACGTTGTCGGCGTCGCTATCCGCGTCCCGCCGTTCGCCCAGAATCACGCGCACCAGGTTGTAAGGGCTGCCCTCCAGATACTTGGCCCGCATCGCCGGGCTGATCTTGTCGTAGGGCTGCGTCAGAAGCCGAGCCGGATCCCCGGCCTTCGGCGTGTAGCGGTAAGGTTGAAACGGTTTTACGGTAGCCAAGTACTCAGGATATCCTCAGCGGCAGCTCCGCAGCGACGGCGGGCGGCGCGCCGTATACTGAACCTCAGCGCCACCGCGCCCGGAGCAACTCATGAAAACCCGCCTCGCGATCCTCGTCCTGTCGCTCGCCGCCGCGGCCCTCGCCGCCGAGCCCGATTCGCTGCTGCGCGTCGACCATTACGTCCCCGTCAAATCCACCGTGCCCGCCATCGCCGGACAGACCACGCAGATCTACGTGCGCGAAGTCGTCCAGCCGGGCGTGGTGCTGCGCGGCGGACCGGCCGCCGACCGCGTGGTGCTGTTCATCCACGGCGCCGGCACGCCCGCCGAAGTCGCCTTCGACGTCCCCTACACCGACTACAGTTGGATGGCGTACCTGGCCAACGCCGGCTTCGACGTCTTCTCCATGGACATGACCGGCTACGGCCGCTCCACGCGCCCTCTGCCGATGAACGATCCCTGCAACCTGCGCGACACCCAGCAGGCAGAGTACGTACCGCAACTGATCCCAGGACCATGCGCCGCCAGCTACGGGCAGCAGATGACCACGCTCGCCTCGGACTGGAACGACATCGATGCCGTGGTCGATCACGTGCGCGCCATGCGGCACGTTGAGCAGCTCAGCCTGGTCGGGTGGTCGCTGGGCGGACCGCGATCGGGCGGCTACGCGGCGCAGCATGCGGACAAGGTGCGCAGCGTTGTGCTGCTGGCCCCGGCCTACAACCGCAACACGCGTGCCGAGGCTCCCGGGCAGGTGCCGGCCAATGGAGCCGCATTCAACACTCAATCCTGGACCGACTTCCTGACGAACTGGGACCGGCAGGTCGGCTGCCCCGGGCAGTACGAGAATGAGGCGCGCGATTCGGTATGGTCAGAGATGCTGGCGTCGGATCCGGTGGGCGCGACGTGGGGCACCGGCGTGCGCCGCGCACCGCAGACCACCACGTGGGGCTGGACGCAGGCCGTGGTCGGCAAGACACAGACGCCGATGCTGCTGGTGGCCGGCCAGCACGACAAGCAGGTGAACCCGGACAACGTGCGGGCGCTCTACCAGGATCTGGGCTCGCAGCGTAAGGTGTTCGTCGATCTGGCGTGCTCCTCGCACAACGCCATGTGGGAGCGGAATCACCTGCTGCTGTTTCAAGCCTCGCTCGAGTGGCTCACCAAGGGAACGGTGGAGGGCAAGGAGCAGGGGATGCTGAAGCTCGGTTACCCGGGCGGCAAATAACCGCGGAGGGACCGCTCCCTGTGGTCGCGGCTCAGCTAGCGGGGCTGTGTGCTGACGCCGCGATCCGGGCACAGCGCCATTAGCTGAGCCGCGACCGGAGCGGTCCTCCATCGTCAGGATGAGCCGCTACTCGCGCTGCGCCAGCTTGTCGCGCACCAGCACTTCGCCGAAGTCGGTGGTGATCTTGTTCAGCACCACGCGCGTGAAACCGCGCGCCGCCTTGGGAATGCCGAACTCGTGGATCTCGGAGCGGCCCGGCCGGCACCAGTAGATGGCCCACACGCCGTTGTCGAGATGCTTTCCCGCGGCGTCGAAGAACGAGACCATGACGTAGACGGCGTCATAGGTCCGCGCGCACTGGCTCACGGCGCGCACCAGGTAACGCGCCGGCTCGGTCTTCACCATTTCATGCACCGCGAAGCATCGCGAGACGCTTTCGGCGCGCGCCGCCGGGATCAGGATCGCCAGCAGGAGCAGCAGCTTGGCTAGGTGTTTCATCTTAGGTGCTATCGGCAGGGATTTCCCTTAACTGTAGCAGGACTCCCCTGAAACGTCCCGAAACATATCTAAAGGAATATGTTACATCTCTTTTGCCCTGCGGGGGCCGAGCCGCTACACTCGACGCATGCTGCTGTGCCCGGTCCGCGACTGCCGCCTGAAGCTCGTCTTGCACTCGAACGCGCCAACAGGGGAGCCGCGCCGGCTGGTCTGCGCCCGCGGGCACTCCTTTGATCTGGCCCGCAGCGGGTATGCGAACCTGCTGCAGCCGCAGGAGCGGCGCTCGAAGAACCCGGGCGATTCCCCGGAAGCCGTGGCGGCGCGGCGGCGTCTCCATGACCGGGGCGCGACCGGGGCTCTGCTGGGGGTGATCGCAGAGCTGGCCGCGCCCTCCTCCTCCGACATCGTGCTCGAGGCCGGCTGCGGCGACGGGTTCTACCTGGGCATGCTGGCCCGGCAGTCCGGCTTCGAGGCGCACGGCGTCGACATCTCCGTTCCCGCGGTGGAGGCGGCCGCGCGGCGTTTTCCCGAAAGACAGTGGATCGTCGCCAACGCGGATCGTTTCCTGCCGTATGAAGAAAAATCTTTCTCGCTGGTGCTGTCGATCACCGGACGGATGAACGTGGACGAGTTTGCTCGTGTGCTGCGGCCCGGCGGCCGGCTACTGGTGGCGCTGCCCGCGCCGGACGACTTGATCGAGTTGCGCGGGGCCGGCCGCGACCGCGTAGCCCGCACAGTGGAGACGTTCGCACCTGCGTTCACGCTGGCCGAACAGCGGCGGGTGACCACTACGGTGGAACTCGACGCGGCGGGTGTCGAGGATGTGTTGGTGTCGATCTATCGCCCGCTACGCGCCGAGCCTGTAACCGCGATGCGCGTCACCTTCAGCCTGGACCTGCTGCTGTTTCGACCGGCCAGAAGACCTGGGTCTTCCAGTCCTTCGGATCGGGGTGCTCGGAAGGGTCGGTGAGGTAGCACTCCCAGGGCGCGCCTGAGGGCTTCCAGCCCTGCGATTCGATCCAGACCTCGATGGCCGCGTACGCTTCGTGCAGCGTGTCGTAGGAGCCGGCGTGGATGGTGGTCGCCGCGGGTCCGCCGGGAAGCGTTTCTTCGAGCACGGGCGAGTCGGTGGCGGTGCGTGGCGCGCCGGGTGAGGCCACGCGCATGCCGGGCTCCATGGTGACCATGCCGGCTCCGATCTGCGGGTAACGCGTGAAGGGCAGGCCAGCGACGGCGATGCCGTGCTGCTGCGCGTACTGGAAGACGAGTCCAAGGGACTCGCCGATGGTGGCGGCGATCGAGGTGCGGGGCACGCGCTTGCGGACGATGAGGACGGGTTGGGGATCGAGGTCCTTCTTCGTAATCTCGTAGCTCATGAGGCTCCTGTTCGAGTGTGTTGTCAGGTAGTAGAGGCTGAGGCACGGTCCGGCGCTGGCGACGATGCGGGCGTGCGTGGCGGCCTGGGCGGCGTCGGCCGGGGTGGCGAACCCGCGGCGGCGGTAGGCCAGCGGCGTGAGGCCGAAGCGGCGGCGGAAAGCTCGGGTGAAGACTTCGTGGCTCTGGAAGCCGCAGTCGAGGGCGATGTCCAGGATCGGGTGGCGAGTGGTCAGCAGCAGGACTGCGGCTCGGGCCAGGCGCAGGCGGAGGGCGTACTGCTTGGGCGACTCGCCGACCGTAGAGGCGAAGATACGGTGAAGATGGAACGGCGACAGGTTGGCTTCGCGGGCGAGGTTCGAGAGGGGAATGGGTTGGTCAAGGTGGGCGGCGGTGTAGGCCAGGACGGGTTGGAGGCGGAGGGGTGGGTGAGTGTTTTCAAGGGGATGTTGGGTTCGTTTCGTCGCTGCGGTGGTCGAGGTGGCGGTCGGGGTGTGGGCTTGGGTTCGTTTCGTCGTTGCGGTGGTCGGGGTGGCGGCTGGGGTGTGGGCTTGGGTTCGTTTCGTCGTTGCAGTGGTCGGGGTGGCGGCTGGGGGGTGGGCTTGGGTTCGTTTGGTCGTTGCGGTGGTCGGGGTGGCGGCTGGGGTGTGGGCTTGGGTTCGTTTCGTCGCTGCGGCGGTCGGGGTGGCGGCTGGGGGGTGGGCTTGGGTTCGTTTCGTCGTTGCGTCGGCAGGCGGCCTGAGAGGCCGCCGCAGGCCGGGGGCCTGCCCCACTTGGGTTGGCTGGTGGAGTTCGGGTTCGGGCTGGAGGGCCGCGCTCATCGTCTTGAGCGATTGTAGGCGAACTTCGGGAGCCGTGCTTGACGATTCTTGCGGTTTGCGGGGCTTCATGGCCCCAGAAGATCAGGATTGCGCCGAACCGGCCGCCTGTTGCGCCCGGAACTCCTTGTAGGCGGCGCGGATCGATTGGATCTCCCGCACGTGATCCTCAAGGTGCGTCGCCGAGGACTCCACCACCTGTTGGAGCGTCATGGGACCGTCGGTGGAATGCGTACCGGTGCGGGCGAAGGTGGCTTTGGGGAGGTCCTTCAGCAGTTCGTGGTTGTCGGCACGGAGGCGGCGGAAGGTTTCGAGCGCCTGGGAGATCTTGCGCTTCTCATAGCCGAGCTTGGACGCCCAGAGCTCGCCGTCGAAGGCGGGCATCGACGGGTTGTCCTCGGCGATGATCTGGCGAAGACGCATGGCATTCACGGTTTCGGCGTCGGCCAGGTGGCAGACAATCTGGCGGACGGTCAAAGGCTCCGAGCCCGGTTGGAAATCGAGCACGGCACCGGCCGCTCCGGTGGTAGCCATGGCCAGGAGTTCGGCGCCGCGGCGGAAGCGTTCTAAGAGGTCGGAAAGTTCAGTCATCGAAAACTCAGTAGTAGTCGGCGCAGGACATGTAATAGCCGCACTGCTCGCAGACGAGCTTGCATTTGCGCTCACTCAGGCGGCGGCTGCACACGGGGCAATAGAGCATAGGTTCGTGCTCGGAATGATCGCCGGGCGATTCGGCGGGCGTGTGCGTAGAATCCGCGTCCACTAGAGGAACCATTATAATGGGGGCCGAGAAGCCTATGTTACACCGACGAGCTTTTGTTGCCTTCATGATGGTCGTGGCGACCGCCTGCATCGCGCAGTCGCAGCGCCAGGCCGAATCCACCACCCTTCGCCAAGCCGTCCACGGCAAGGAGGTCGCGGTTGCGGCAGGCAGCGACTATGCTACCGACGCCGGCATGCGCCTTTCCAAGGAGGGCGGGAACGCGGTGGACGTAGGCGTGGGCACGATGTTCGCCGCGGCGTCCACTGAGCTTTCGCATTTCGGCTTCGGAGGCGAGGGTCCGATCCTGATCCGCACCAAGGACGGCAAGATGTATTCGATCGCCGGGGTGGGCACGATGCCCAAGATGGCGACGGCGGAGATGTTCCGCAAGCGGCCGCTGAAGCCCGGCGAGATTACGTTCCGCAACGACGGCAGCGGTCTCAAGGGCGTGATGCCGAACGCCGGCTTGATGCCCGCCATCGTGCCGGGGATGGTGGACGCGGGGCTGGTGGCGCTGAAGATGTTCGGCACGATGAGCTTTGAGCAAGTGATCGCTCCGGCGATCGGCTACGCCGACGGCTACGTGGTGGACGAGATGCGCGCGCGGAGCTTCGCTTCCGGCGTACCGTTCTATGAGCTGTGGCCGACCTCGAAGGCGCATTTCATGCCCGACGGCCATCCGGTGCCGGAAGGCGAAGTTTTCGAGCAGCCGGACTTGGCCCGCACGCTGCGCGCGATGGTGGATGCCGAAAAGAAAGCGCTGAAGGCCGGCAAGAACCGCGAGGAGGCGATTGACGCGGTGCGCGATTACTTCTACCGCGGCGACATCGCGCATAAGATCGACGCATTCAGCAAGGCCAACGGCGGGCTGCTGCGCTATGAAGACATGGCGGCGTTCCATGCCGACGTGGAGGCTCCGGCGACCACCACGTTCAACGGCTATCACGTCTATAAGCCGGGCTTCTGGAGCCAGGGTCCGGACATGCTGGAGGCGCTGAATATTCTGGAAGGATACAAGGCGAAATTGCCGCTCAATTCCACCGAATATATCCACCTGCAAGTGGAGGCGCTGAAGCTGGCCTACGCCGATCGCGACACCTACTACGGCGATCCGAAGTTCAACAAGGACTGGGACTACGACGCTCTGTTGACCAAAGAGTACGCGGCCAAGCGGCGCGAGTTGATCGGGACCGAGGCGTCCTTGCAATTCCGGCCGGGCGACGTGGCGGGCAAGACGCTGCCGCATCCGACTACGGAAAACATGGCGTACTACAAGATCGATGACGCGCTGATGTCGCACGATACGACCTGCGTGGACGTGATCGATAAAGACGGCATCATGTTTTCAGCCACGCCTTCGGGTGCGTGGATGCCGAGCGTGATCGCCGGCGATACGGGCATTCCGCTGACGCAGCGCGCGCAGAGTTTCGTGCTGCTGGAGGGCCATCCGAACGTGCTGGAAGGCGGCAAGCGTCCGCGCGTGACGCTGAGCCCCACCCTCATCACCAAGCCGGACGGCAGCGCTTACATGGCGCTTTCCACGCCGGGCGCGGATGTGCAGGATCAGGCGCTGTTGCAGGTGATGCTGGACGCGATGCAGTACGACCAGGATGCGCAGCAGGCCGTGGAGAATCCGCGCTACCAGACGCGGCACATGGTTTCGAGCATGGACAACCATGCCTGGAACCTTGGCGACCTGTTGCTGGATGAACGCATTCCGATCGCCACGGCGCGGGCGCTGGCGGCGCGCGGGCATATTGTGCGCATCGCTTCGAAGTACAACAGCGGGTCGGCTCCGGTGATGATTCAGGTACTGCCGGACGGGAGGCTCGAAGCCGGGGCGGATCCGTTCTACAACCGGTCGGCAAAAGCGCGTTGACGCTGCCGCTGTTTGATCCGCCCTCGGGGTTCGACCGGGCGGCGCTGGCGCGGCGGCTGCGCGAGTTGGCCGCGGCGCAGGTGTGGATCGGGACCAGTTCCTGGAAATACGAAGGTTGGCTGGATCAGGTCTACACGCGTGAGCGCTACCTGACGCGCGGGCGGTTTTCGCAGAAGCGGTTTCAAGCGGAGTGCCTGGCGGAGTACGCCGAAACATTTCCCGCGGTCTGCGGGGATTTCTCCTTTTACCAGTTCCCGGCGCCGGAGTATTGGCAGAAGCTGTTCGCCTCGGCTCCGGGAACGCTGCGGTTCGCGCTGAAGGTTCCGGAAGAGGTCACGGTTGAGGTGTTTCCGCGGCATGCGCGCTATGGGCCTCGCGCGGGGATGGAAAATCCGTCGTACTTGAACGCGGATGCGCTGGCGGCGTTGTTCCTGGAGCCCCTGGAGCCGTATCGCGAACGGCTGGGCCCGCTGATTCTGGAGTTCGGGGCGCGCGGGGCGAGTCCGCGGGAGTTTACAGCGCGGCTGAACGCGTTTCTGAATGCGCTGCCGGGGACGTTTCGTTACGCGGTGGAAGTGCGCAATCGCGAGTACTTGCAGCCGCGGTACTTCGACTGCTTGCGGTCACACGGGGTGGCGCATGTCTTCAGTGCGTGGACGCGGATGCCGGTGCTGGGCGAACAGATGGCGCTGGTGGATGCGTTCACGGCGGACTTTGCGGTGGTGCGGGCGCTGCTGCGGCAGGGGCGATCGTATGAGGACGCGGTGAAGCAGTTTTCCCCGTACAGCGAGATTCGCGAGGAGAATTCCGAAGGGCGCGAGGCGCTGCGGGCGATCATCCGGCGCATGCAGGAGGAGCGGCGGGCGGCTTACATTTTCGTGAACAATCGCTTCGAGGGGAACGCGCCGGAGACGATTGCCGCGGTTGTGGGCGAATGAGGCTCCCCATCGATGATGTGCTGCCGCAGATTGTGGCGGCGCTGGACGCCGGCCCTAATCTCGTGATTGAGGCTCCGCCGGGCGCGGGTAAAACGACGCGGGTGCCGGTGGCCTTGCTGGCGCGATCGGGCGGGGTTCTGGTGCTGGAGCCGCGGCGATTGGCGGCTCGGCTGGCGGCGCGCCGGGTGGCGAGCGAGTTGGGGGAACGGCTGGGAGAGACGGTCGGGTACCAGGTGCGGTTCGAGGATGTGAGCGGTCCGCGCACGCGGCTGCGGTATCTGACCGAAGGCGTGCTGACGCGGCGGCTGCTGTCCGATCCCGAGTTGGCCGGTGTGGGCACGGTGATCCTGGACGAGTTCCACGAGCGGCATCTCGAAACCGACCTGGCGCTCGCGCTGTTGCGGCGGTTGCAACGCGGGTCGCGGCCGGATCTGCGGATCGTGGTGATGTCGGCGACGCTGGATGCGGCTCCAGTGGCGGCGTTCCTGGGCGAGTGTCCGGTGGTGCGCAGCGAGGGGAAGCTGTTCGAGCTGACGGTGGAGTACACGCCGCATTCGGCGGCTCCTCTGGAGCAGCAGGTGGCGGAGGCGCTGGAGCGGTTGCCGGAGGGCCGCGGAGACGTGCTGGTGTTTCTTCCGGGGGCGGCGGAGATCCGTCGGTCGATGCGCGCTGTGGAGCCGTGGGCCGCGCGGGCGGGGGCGCTGGTGCTGCCGCTCTATGGCGACCTGCCGCCGGCCGAGCAGGATCGCGCGGTGGGACCCACGGATGGCCGGCGCAAAATCATTTTGTCGACGAATGTCGCCGAGAGTTCGGTGACCATCGAGGGCGTGACCGCCGTGATCGATAGCGGGCTAGCGCGCGTGGCCGCGGATTCGCCGTGGACGGGGCTGCCTTCGGTGGAGGTGCGGCGGGTCAGTCAGGCATCGGCTACGCAGCGGGCGGGACGCGCGGGTCGCACGGCTGCCGGGCACGTGATCCGGCTTTACACGGCGGACGAGTTTCATCGGCGGGCGGCGGCGGACGTGCCGGAGATCCTGCGGCGGGAGCTTTCGCAGATGGTGCTGCATCTGCGGGCGATGGGCGTGCTCGATGTTGCGTGGCTGGACGCTCCGCCCGCGGCGGCTTGGGAGGCGGCAAATGCGCTGCTCGACCAGTTGGGCGTCACGACCGAAATGGCGGAGCTGCCTTTGCCGCCTCGGCTGGCGAAGCTGGTGGTGGAAGCGAAGCATCGCGGCATTCCTGAAAAGGGCTGCGCGGTGGCGGCGGTATTGAGCGCGGGGGAGCGTGGGTCATCGGATCTGCTGGCGCTGATCGAAGGGACCTGGCACGGGCAGACGCAGCGGGTATACGATCAGCTTCGCAAGCGCGTGGGCGGCCGGGACAGGACGCGGGACGATGCGGCGCTGCTGCGGAGTGTGCTGGCGGCGTTTCCCGATCGCGTGGCGCGGCATCGGCGCGAGGGGGAGTTGCTGCTTTCCGGCGGCGGGTCGGCGAAGCTGCCGGGGTGCCGGTGGGAGTTTCTGGTGGCGGTCGACATCGAGGAGCGGCGCGAGCATGGGGCGCCGCTGGTGAGGCTCGCCGCGCCGATTGAGCCGGAGTGGCTGCTGGATCGCGTGGAAGAGCGTGTGCGGCTGGAGTGGAATCGTGAGAAGGAGCGTGTGGAGGAAGTGAGCGCGCTGGTCTACGATCAGTTGGTGATCGAGGAGACGCGGGCTCCGGCGGCTCCCGGAGAGGAGGCCGGGAGGATGTTGGCGCAGAAGGCCGTGGAGGCGGGTCCGGAGCGGTTCGCCGATCGCGAGGCGCTGGCCGCGCTGCTCGCGCGGATGGGAGCGGCGGGGGTGGCGGTTGACGTCGAGGGGGCGCTGGTGGGGTTGTGTGAGGACGCTACGAGCTTCGCCGAGGTGGAGGCGAGGGACTTGTTGGGGGCGCTGCGGCCACGGGGGTTGGAGCAGGCCGCGCCGGAGCGACTGCGGCTGCCGGGCGGGCGTGAGGTGAAGGTCCACTATGAGGCGGGTAAGCCGCCGTGGATCGAGTCGCGGTTGCAGGATTTTTTCGGGATGCAGGAGACGCCTCGGATTCATGGCGAGCCGGTGGTGGTGCATTTGCTGGCGCCCAACCGGCGGCCAGTGCAGGTGACGCGGGATTTGCAGGGGTTCTGGGAGCGGCTCTATCCGCAGGTGCGGCGGGAGCTGATGCGGCGGTATCCGAAGCACAAGTGGCCGGAACGGCCGGAGTAGGCGGGGGCGGACTTTGGGGGGTTGCTCCCGGAAACTGAGCCCGACGGCCCGGTGAAGCACTTTCGCCGCCCCGGCATGACACTGTGATGGGCGACAAGCGCCGGCATGAGTGCCGGCGCGGCAAGCACGAGTGCTTGCGCCACGTCCTGCGGTAGTGGGCTGCGGGTGTGAGCAGAGTGGTTAAGAGATCACACCACTGCGCAGTCCCATTCGCCGGATTCGTTTTGGAACCCGGAGAGGATGCGGACGTGGGCTACGCGCTCCAGCTCCGGCCGCCAGGGGCCGAGTACAGCTTCGCTGATGTTCGCTACTACGACGTCGAAGGCTGCGGTGCGGACTGCGTCGGCGCTGCCGATGAAGAACGGCACGGGGTGGGCGGAGTCCGGGTCGATATCGCAGGCAACGACGCGGGAGGCCCCCAGGAGTTTGGCCGCCATCGACAGGATGCCGGAGCCGCTGCCGACGTCGAGGACGGAATCGCCGGGGCGGACGTGGCGCTCCATCGCTTCCAGGCACAGTTGGGTGGTGCGGTGGTGGCCGGTGCCGAACTGGTTCGACGGGTTGACTTCGAGGCGCAGGCGGCCGGGCGGGGTGGGGTCCGCCGACCAGGGGGGCACGACGAAGAAGCGCTCGCCGATGAGCAGCGGCGGGAAGGCGGCGCGCGTGCGGGCAACCCAGTCGACGTCGGCTTCGGGTTGCGGATCGCCGAAGCGGCGCGCGGCGGCGGGATCTTCGAAGAAGGCGTCGAGGTAGGCGTCGCCCTCGGTGATGCCCACGGTGCCGGCTTCCCAGAGGTCAGCGGTGAGGCGGTCGTGGTCGGTGTGCGGGTGGAGCGCGATGCGAACGGAGACCATCTGGGGTGAGGCGGCTAATTGCCCGGTTCGAGCTCGCGGCCGCGTTCGAAGGTCAACGCGGTGGCTTCGTCCTGCCGGGCGCCTTCCAGGTCGCCGAGGGCGCGCCTGGATTTGGCGCGCGCGAAATAGATGAAGGGCGCGTCGCGCGTCTTATCGATCACCCAGGTGTAATCGGCGATGGCTTCCTCATGGCGGCCCAGTTCGGCGTAAGCGGTGCCGCGTTGGTAGTAGGCATCGACGGTGGGCTTCAGTGAGATGGTGCGGGTCAGTTCCTTAATGGCGCGTTCCTGGTCACCCGCCTGGCGGTAGATTTCGGCGAGCCCGGCGCTGGCCTCCACCAGATCGGGTTTCAAATCGAGCGCGCTGCGGAAGTCGGCGGCGGCGGCTTCGGTTTGACCCAGATTCACGTGCGCCACGGCGCGCTGATAGTAGGCGTCGGGCAGGTTAGGGAAGATTTCGATCGCGCGGTCAAAGTGCGGGACCGCTTCGGCATAGTGGCCGGGTGTCAGGAAGGTGCGGCCCGCGGTGACTTCGGCTATGGCGCGGGGCTCGGCGTCGTTGATGTAGGCGATGGTCCGCCAGGTTCCCACGGCCGTCAGGATGCCGGCCAGTGTCAGCAGAATGAGCTTGCGCTGGCGGCGGCGCTGGGCGCGGACTTTGGCGGAAGGAGGAGGCGGCGGCGCACCCTTATAAATGACCGAATCGCTCACTGTTCGCGATTATAGCAGTGGATTTTAGCGGATGTGTTCCAGTTGGTCGGCCGTGTCACGGTCAGCGATGGCACCTTCCACGTCACCCAGCGCGCGGCGGGAGGCGGCGCGGGCGCGATAGATGTAGGGCGCGTCACGCAACCGTTCGATGCCGCGGTCGAAGTCCTGGATGGCCTGCGGGTATTGGGCCAGCGCGTGGTAAACCTGTCCGCGCTGATAGTAAGCGTCGACAGTCGGCTTGATTTCAATGGACCGGTTGAGGTCGGCCAGCGCCTTTTCCGTTTCGCCGTGCACGCGGTAGTAGGTGCCGCGCGCGGTGTAGGCCGCTGGGAGCTTGGGATTGGCCTGGAGGGCGCGTTCCCAGTCCTCCAGGGCTTCCGCATCGTTGCCCAGGGAGCTTTCCGCGTTGCCGCGGGCCAGATACGCATCGGCGTTACCCGGCCAGATGTCGAGCGCCGCGGAGAACTGGCCCACGGCCGCCTCGTAGGTTCCCGGACCCAGCATCTTCATGCCTTCGTCAAGCGCCGCCACGGAGCGTTCTTCAGTGGTGGAGAAATAGTAGTAGGCAAACCAGCCGGCGGCCACCAGCAGAACCGCGGCCGCGGTGCCGCGCACCAGGAACTTTTGCTGGCGAGTAAGCGGCTTGCGTGCCGACGCGACCTTCGAGGGCGGGCGGATGGTGCGCCACATCCGCACCAGCAGGGGGTCCAGGGTGGGCCGGCCATGGGGCTGGACGTAGGCCGGCGGTGGCCCGCCGGAGATGGCGTTTTTCAGCTTGGTCCAGAGGGAGTCGGCCACTACGGCCCATTCTACTGCACGGTCCGCCCCGGCGTATTACGGAACGCGGCCGTCGACGAGGGCGTCCAGCAGCGCGCCGGCCATGCGGGCCTGGGATTCGCTGGCGGCGGTGCGCACGGCCTGGCGCGCGGCGCGGAGGGCTTCTCCGGTATCGCCGCGCTTTAGTTCGGCGTAGGCCAGTGCGTGCCAGGCGTCGGATTTGCGCGGCATCAGACGGGTGGCGGCACGCAGGTGTTCGACGGCGCTCACCAGGTCGTCATCGTCGGTGGCGCGCACGCCCAGCAGCAGGTGCGCCTGGCCGACGTCGGGGTTGAGGGACACCACGTGCTCCAGCAGCTCGGATATGCGGGCGAAGCCGGCGCCATCGTCCTGTTCGAGCATCGCGTATTCGAACCAGGCGGCGGCGCTGGTGGGGTCGAGTTCCAGGGAGCGATCGAGATGCGCACGGGCTTGGTCGCGGTCGCCGGCGGCCATGGCCAGTGTGCCGAGCCCGGATTCGGCGCGGGCATCGTCGGGATGCTCGCGGGCGGCCCGTTCGTAGAGCGGGCGGGCGGTGTCGATGCGGCCGCAGCGCAGGGCCAGTTCGCCGCGGGCGAGGAGCGCGTCGAGCGCGTCCAGACGCTCCGGTTCGGGTGCGGCGGTCTCTTCGAGCGGAGGGGCGTCCACTGTGACCGAACGCGGCCCGCGGGCAACGTAGGTGCGCAGATCCGCAAGCGCCTGCGGGAAGCTGCGCCCGAAAGCCGCGGCGAAGGCGTCCGTGTCGGTGCGGCCGGCGGCTAACAGCTCGGCGAACCGCGGCACCCCGGCGCGATAGTCCGGCGAGAGGTTCAGCATGTGGACCAGCGCCCAGCTTTCGGCGTAGTACACGCTGCCCGTGCGCTGCTGCTCATCGGCGGGCGGCGGCGCGAGCATCGTGGCTGCGTCGAGCCAGCGCTCGCGTTGGAGCAGCGCCAGGTGGGTATCGAGCGGCTCGCCCAGGCGCAGGCGGTTGCCGCGGATCTCGACGTTGGAATAGAACTCGGCCAGTCCTTCGTCGAACCAGTTGGGCAGTTCGCGGCGGTCCTGATGCAGCACGAAGTGGACGTACTCGTGAACCACGACGCGTGAGAGAGGCGCCGAGCTGTGGGCGACGATGTAGTCGCGTTCGAGCCCGGTCTGGTAGAAGCCGTCCGCCGAGCGGATGGGCGCGAAGCCGAGGAATTCGTCTTTGCTTTTGAAGATGGCGACGCGCAGACTGAGCCGTCCGTCGCGGGCGCCCGCGGGCAGGATCTGGCGGATCTGTTCCAGGCGGTCCAGCACGCGGCGGCCGGTGCGTTCGCCCGCGTCGGTGAGGATTTCGAGGTGCGGGGTTTCCAGGCGGATCCAGTCCGCGGCGTGGACGGGGGCCAGCGCCAGGAGCGCGAGTGCGGCGGCGGCTCGCATGCTTCCATCTCGCATGCTTCCATGATGACGCGGGCGGGGCTGGCGGACACAGGCGGGGCCGCTCCCTCCTGGGGAGGTCGGAGGTCCCTCCATGTGGCGCGGCAACGAGTGACGGTCGCGGTTTTGGGCCGCACTTCTCACCGGCTTTCAGCGCATCAGAGGGAAACGCCAGGCGGGAGCCGCAAGGGGCGATTTCGCCACCGCAACGGGCATGACACCTTGACCGGCGACAAGCGCCGGGATGAGTCCCGGCGCGGCAAGCCACGGGCTTGCGCCACCAGGTCCTCGATTGTGACGAACCGACCGGAGAGCTACAGCGCCGCGACGCGCCGGTTCACCAGCAGGAAGTAGGCCGACAGGCACAGCATGAGGATGCCCGCGATGGCGATCATCACCGGCGCGGTGTAAATCGGGATGAGCATGCCGAAGATCAGGCCGCCGACCGGGGCTCCGCCGCGCAGCGCAAGGTTGTAGACACTCATCACGCGGCCACGCATGTCGTCGGGCGTGATCAATTGCACCAGGGACGTCAGCATGGAGAAGACTTGCATCAGTGCGATGCCGCAGAAGAAGAGCATGCCGCAGGCGACCCATACGTTGGGCGAGAGGGCGAATCCGGTGGTGAACGCTCCCAGCACCGCCAGCGCGATGAGCGCCGTGCGGCCCAGATTCTTTTTGCGGCCGAGGGCGGCGACCATCAGTCCGCCGGTGACCGCGCCGGCGCCCGAGCAGCTCAGCATCGTGGTGAACGTGGTGGTGTCGCCGTTGAAGACGTCGCGGGCGAAGACCGGCATGAAGGCCATGATCTGGAAGCCCAGCAGCGTCACGAAGAAGGCCAGCACGATCAGCGGCTTCATGCCGGGCTGCGCCAGGATGAAGCGGAAGCCCTGCTTCATGCTGTCCATCATCGGCTCGGAGCTCTTTTTCGGGATGAAGCCGACGCTGATGATGTACAGAGTCGCGATCACCGCCAGGAACGAGATGCCGTTCAGCGTGAAGCACCAGGCGGGACTGATGGCCAGCGCCAGTCCGGCCAGCGTGGGTCCGACGACGCGAGCCAGGTTGAACTGGATGGAGTTCAGCGCGATGGCGTTCGGCAGGTGCTCGCGCGGCACCAGCGTGGGGATCAGCGCGGAGTAGGATGGTCCGCCGAAGGCCTGTCCCGAGCCGACGACGAACGACAAAATCAGGATCTGCCACACCTGGATCACGCCGGTGGCGTACAGGATCGCCATGAGGAAGGCGGAGGTCATCTGGGTGTACTGCGAGGTCAGCAGGATGGCGCGGCGGTCATGGCGGTCGGCGACCACGCCGGCCAGCAGCGCGAAGAGCACGATGGGGATGCCGGCCATGAACTGGTCGACGCCGAGCCAGAAGGGGTCGTTGGCGAGTTCCAGCACCAGCCAGGCCTGCGCGGCGGTCTGCATCTGGGTGCCGGCCTGGGAGGTGCAGGCGCCGATCCACATCAGCCGGAAGTCACGATAGTGAAATGCCTGGAAGACGCGCCGGAGGAAGCTTTGTTCCTCTTGAGTAGGCGTGGGAGACTTCGTTTCTTCGATCGGGTGGGCCAGGGACTTAACTCCGCACGAACTGTATCAAGGTGATTCTAACAGGTCGGACCCCTGACGCGCCCTGTCACCCTTCGTAAGCTATAGGAAGGACTAGTACACTTCGAAAGTGAAGACGTCGTTGGTGCCATTGGGGGAGAGCGAATACTCGCCGTTGGGCAGGACCTCGGAGGCCTCAATGCGATACAGGCGGTCGCCGATCTTGGTCACGGTGAGGTGCAGCGGATGGGCGTCATCGTCCTTGGGATTCTGCTTGAGGGTCAGCTCGCGGCGGTTGTCCTTGACGTCGAAGCGATACATCTCGATGGACTCCGGGCGCAGCTTTTCGGTTCGCATGATGAAGATGGGCTCGGCCAGAGGCGTGCGGGCGGGCGAGGAGCCGCCGTCGACCCAGAAGAGCGTCTCGTTCTTCTTCTGTTCCTGGTGGGCCTGCTGGGTTTCGGTTTCGATGAGGTTGGAGGCGTGCAGCAGGTAGGGGACGTCGGCCTTGGGCGGGATGGGACCGTTATAGTCCTCCTGCTGCGCCCACAGGGCTGCCGAGGTCAGGAGCACCGATGCGCCGAGGAGGATCAGGAGAGTCCGCATATCTATCAGTTTAGACCCGGCCCGAGGGTGGCGGGTTTCCATCAATCGTCAGGACCGCTTTGCCGAGCACCTTGCGTTGGGCCAGCGCCTGCATGGCTTGGGGAAGCTCGGAGAGCGGCCAGGTTTGGGAGACCTCGGGGCGGATCCGGCCTTCCGTCCACAGGCGTTCGAGAGCGCCCTGCGTTTCGGCGATGTAGTTGGGGTGCTGCTTGGTGTGTCCTCCCCAGAAGGCGCCCACGATCGAGATGTTTTTGAGCAGAATCCGGTTGGCGGCGACGGTCGGGATGCGGCCGGAGGCGAAGCCGATCACCAGCAGGCGTCCGCCGGGGGCGATGCACTTGGTGGAGAGATCGAAGACGTCGCCGCCGACGGGGTCGTAGATGACGTCGGCTCCGCGGCCTGCGGTGAGGCTCTTCACTTCTTCGATCCAGGATTCGGTGCGGTAATTGATGGCGTGGTGCGCGCCCTGGCGGGCGGCGAAGGCCAGCTTCCCGCCCGACCCGGCGGTGGCGATCACCTGGGCTCCCAGCGCCCGGCCGAGCTGGATCGCCGACATGCCGACGCCGCTGGCTCCGGCGTGGACCAGCAGCGTTTCGCCGGGGCGGAGGTGGGCGCGATCCGCGAGGGCGAAGTAGGACGTGTGATAGACGATGGGGAGCGCGGCGGCCTGTGTCCAGTCCATGCCAGCGGGGATGCGGAAAACCTTGGTGGCGTCGGCCAGGGTTTGTTCGGCGAATCCGCCGCCGGAGGGGAGCGCGAGGACGCGGTCGCCGGGTTGCCACTGGGTGACGCCTTCGCCCACCGCGTCGATCTCACCCGCGATTTCGGCTCCGGGGGTGAAGGGGAAGGGCGGCTTGACCTGATACTTGCCCTGGATCTGGAGGATGTCGAAAAAATTGAGCGCGGCGGCGCGGTTGCGGATGCGCACCTGGCCGGCGGCGGGGGCGGGCTCGGGCACGGAGACGAATTCCATCTCTTCGGGCTCGCACCAGCGGGTGACGGTCCAGGTCTGCATCGGCTGTCCTTTGGAGGCTGGCAGATCAACCGGTCGACCGGTTGAAGAGCCTTCCATTGTTATATACTCTCAGGGACCCTGAGTAGGCGACTCGCATGCTGCTGAGGTTTCTATGACTGTACCCAAAGGCGCTTCGTCGGCGCTGGCCGTGCTGGTGGCGATCAACATCCTGAACTTCTACGACCGCAACGTGGGCGGCGCGCTCACCGAGCCGATCCGCGCGGAGTTCGACCTGAGCGACACGCAGATCGGACTGCTGGGCAGCGTGTTCACCTGGCTCTATGCGACGGTCGGGCTGCCGCTGGGGTCGGTGGCCGACCGCTGGAGCCGCAAGAAGCTGCTGGCGGGCGGCATAGTGATCTGGAGCGCGCTGACGGGCATGACCGCGCTGGCCAGCACCTACGCCATGCTGGTGATCGCGCGGCTGGGGTTTGCGGTGGGCGAAGCGGCGGTGGCTCCCACGGCCACAAGCTGGATCGGCGACCTGTTTCCGGCCTCGAAGCGGGCGGCTCCGCTGGCGCTGTTCATGATCGGCGTGCCGCTGGGGGGCGCGCTGGCGTATTTCTTCAGCGGCGCGATCGCGCAGGCGTTCGGGTGGCGGATCGCGATGGTGGTGGCGGCGGCTCCGGCGCTGCTGCTGATCCCGCTGCTGTGGCGGTTGCGCGAGCCGGAGCGGGGCGGGGCGGAGACGCATCGCGAGACGCCGGTGACGGGCTTCGCCGCGATGAAGCGCATCATTCACATTCCAACGTTCTGGTGGATCGTCGCCTCGGGTGCGCTGATCAACTTCAACATGTACGCCATGGGCACGTTCATTCCCGCGTTCCTGTCGCGGATCCACGGCGTGAGCCTGGCGCAGTCGGGCTACGCGACCGGCATCATCTACGCGGTGGGCGGCATCACCGGCAGCGTGTTCGCGGGGTGGCTGGGCGATCGCGCGGCGGCGCGCACGCATCACGGGCGCATGTTGTGGGCGGCGGGGCTGATCCTGTTGGGGATCCCGGCGGCGTACTTCGGGATTCAGGCGGGCGCGGTGGCTGCCGCGGTCGCGTTCCTGGCGGTGTCCTATGGGACGCACTGCACGTATTACGGGCTGGTGTATTCGGCGTTGCAGGATATCGTGGCGCCATCCATGCGCGGCACGGCGATGGCGATCTACTTCATGATGATGTACCTGTGTGGAGCGTCATTCGGTCCGCTGCTGACGGGCACGGTGAGCGACATGATGGCGCTGCGCGCGGCGCAGGCCGCCGGGTCGAGCGTGGTGACCGAGGCGTTCCGGGCGGTCGGGTTGCAACAGGCGATGCTGTTGATTCCGTTTTTGGCGGTCCTGTTGGCGGGTGTTTTGTATGCGGGGTCGCGGACGATTGGGCGGGATATCGAGCGGCGGCGAACAGTGGCGGCGAAGGCGGCGATGGCGGCGGGGGTGTAACGGAGCATGCGGGGTGGGGACTGGGGCGGGCGACCGCTCCCTGCGGTCGCGGCTCTGCTAGCGGCGCTGTGCACAGCGGACGGGAAGTGGGCATAGCGGCGAACGGTCGCGTGGCACACCGGGGAAGGGCGGAGACAAATGGGGATCATGGATCGAGGGTTTAGTGGGCGTGCACGAAAGCGATAGCCAGACGGAGGGGCCGCCGCACACCTCCTTGGGCGAGGCTCACGCGGGCCCGTTGGCGGGGCTGACGGTTCTGGATTTTTCGCATGCGCTGGCCGGACCGTATTGCACCATGCTGATGGCGACGTATGGGGCTCGGGTGATCAAGGTGGAGAGTCCCGGGCAGGGCGACGTGGGCCGGTCATGGGGTCCGCCGTTTTTGGGCGCAGAGGCTTCGTTCTTCCTCGGACTGCATAGCGGCAAGCAGGGACTGGTGGTCGATTTGAAAAAGCCCGAGGGTGTGGCGCTATGCCGGCGGCTCGCCGCGCGGGCCGACATCGTGGTCGAAAATTTCCGGCCGGGTACGATGACGCGGTTGGGGCTGGACTATGCGGCGCTCGCGGCGGAGAATCCGCGGCTGATCTACGTTTCGATTTCCGGATTCGGGCAGACGGGTCCGCGGCGCGATGAGCCTTCGATGGACCTGGTGACGCAGGCTTCCTCGGGCCTCATGAGCATCACCGGCACCTCAGCGGGCGAGGTGGTGCGCTGCGGGCATTCGGTGGCGGATGTGACGGCAGGCACGTTCGGGCTGGTGGGGGCGCTGCTGGCGCTGGAGGCGCGGCACGCCTCGGGACGCGGGCAGTTCGTCGACGTGTCCATGCTGGACGCGCTGATGTCGACCATGGCGCCGAACTACGCGTATTACCTGGGATCGGGCATGGTGCCGGGGCCGCGCGGCACCAGCTTCGCCACCATCTCGCCGTATCGCAATTTCGCGTGCGCGGATCGCGAGATCACCATCGCGGTGGCGAGCGACAAGCTGTGGCGGGCGTTCTGCACGGCCGTGGGGCGCGAGGCTTGGGTGGACGATCCGCGATTCGCCTCGAACCCGCGGCGGGTAGAGCATCGCGATGTGCTGGAGCCGATGCTCGATGAGATGTTTCGCGGGCGCGCGGCGGCGGAGTGGATCGCGCTGCTGGCCGCGGCCGGGATTCCTTGTTCCACCGTGCGGACGCTGCGTGAAGTGGCCGAGGACCCGCAGACGGAAGCTCGCGGGATGCTGGCGACCGTCGAGCACGGCTCGGCGGGTCCGGTGCGGGTGACGGGCGCGCCGGTGGGGTTGTCGGAGACGCCGGGCCGTGTGACCCGCGCGGCGCCGCGGCTGGGAGCGGATTCGGCGGACGTGCTGCGGGACGTGCTGGGGATGAGCGAGAGCGAGGTCGGCGAACTGCGGCGCGCGGGTGTGGTCGGATAAAAGAGGAGGGCGAAGATGTCGACAAGTGGTGCAGGTTCCCGGCCGGCAGTGAACCGGCAGTTTGTGTTCGCGTCGCGGCCGGTGGGGCTTCCGGACGCCTCCACGTTCGCGCTGAAGGAAGCGGCCATTCCGGAGTTGCAGGACGGGCAGTTTCTGGCGCGGGCGCTGTATCTTTCGGTCGATCCCTACATGCGCGGGCGGCTGAGCCAGGCTCGCAGCTACGCGGCCGGAGTGGAGCTAGGCGCCGTGATGGTGGGCGGCGGCGTGGCGCGCGTGGTCGAATCGCGGCACCCGGGATTCGCCGTGGGCGATGCCGTGGTCCTTTATATGGGCTGGCAGGAGTACGGCGTTTCCGACGGCCGCGGCGTGCGCAAGCTGGATGCCACGGTGCCTCCGGCGGCGGCGCTGAGCGTGTTGGGCATCACCGGGCTCACCGCCTATTTCGGGCTGCTGGATGTGTGCGCTCCGATGCCGGGCGAGACGGTGGTGGTTTCGGGTGCGGCGGGCGCGGTGGGGTCGATGGTGGGACAGATCGCGAAGATTAAGGGCTGCCGCACGGTGGGGATCGCGGGGAGCGACACCAAGGTGGACTGGATCACGCGCGAGTGCGGCTACGACGCGGCGTTCAATTACAAGACCACCGGGGACTACGGCGCGGCGCTGCGCGAGCTGTGTCCGAATGGCATCGACGTGTACTTCGACAACGTGGGCGGCGCGATCACCGACGCCGTGCTGCCGCAGATCAACGTGGGCGCGCGCATCGCCATCTGCGGGCAGATTTCGCAGTACAACAACGCGAAGCCGGAGATGGGTCCACGCCTGCTGGGGATGCTGATTGTGGCGCGGGCGAAGATGCAGGGTTTTTTGGTCAGCGACTACGCTGCTCGCTTCGGACCGGCGCTGGAGGAGTTGGCCGCGTGGATGCGCGAGGGGCGCATCAAAGATCGCGTCGATATCGTGGACGGGTTCGAGAAGCTGCCGGAGGCGTTCGTGGGGCTGTTCCGCGGGGAGAACATCGGCAAGCGGCTGGTCAAGGTGGGCTGAGCAAAGGCGTGTTCTCAGCAGGTGTAGACCGCTCCCTGTGGTCGCGGCACTGCTAGCGGCGCTGTGCCCGGCGCGCGTCCTCTGCGCAGATCGCCGCTAGCCTCAGCTAGCTACTTTCCGGCGCAAAATGGATCGCGGACAGGGGAGGACCGCTCCCTGTGGTCGCGGCACAGCTTGCGGCGCTGTGCCCGGCGCGCGTCCTCTGCGCAGATCGCCGCTAGCCTCAGCTAGCCAATAATAGGAAGGCTGTCCCGGCATTCGCGGGAATTCGGAGCTGGGGGGACGAGCGCCGGGATGAGTCCCGGCGCGGCAAGCCACGGGCTTGCGCCACATTACTTGGCTGTCAAGTGCAAAGTGATCGCAAGTGTCCAAGATTCAGCAGCGTGTTGACATATCAGCAAAGCGGCTGCTGAAGATTCGAGCTCCCTCCCGGTCGCCACAGCACCTTCCGCACAGAATCAATCACTTACGCGTCCGGACACCCCTCGCTCGCTTTGGCCCCGCCCGTGCAATACAAGCGCTGTCGCATGTACAGGATCAGCCGAGTGTTAGAGACGCCTTCGGTCGCGATCATCAAGATCGCGGGTCAGGTGACTGACACCGACCTCGGGGCTTGGAAGAGCTTCGTCGAAGAACTCGGAAGCGAGGGTGGGTTCGAGGCTGAGCCCACCCACTGGACCGTCCTGGACTTTTGCGATGTATCGAGCGTCGGACGCCAAGCGGCGGAGCTGCTCATCCAGCTTCTGCCGCCGAACGTCCTGCTGCTGAACGGAACCACGGCGATCAAGAACATGGCCGCATCGGCTGGACACACCAGCCAGATTTTAGAGCCGCATGACGCCGTGGCCGTGAACGCGGCCGGCGCCGCTGGGAACCCGGGGAATCCCCGGAGAAAGGAGACGTCATGATGATGGCATCGGTTCGTGATCTGGTGCGCGGCGGCAACCTCGCCCTGATTCTGGTGTTCTGCCTCGTGCTGCCGCTGGCAGCCGGCGGGTGGTGGCGTTTCTTTTCCGGATATGAACACCCGCGGGTGACCGTGAAGGTGGGACGTGGCCAAGCCGTGGCGGCATCCAACGGCTGGGCCCGCCGAGCAGAGAAAGACGCGACTGGAGTAGAGGAAGTAGAAAAAGGCACGCCTCGGGCGGAGCCCCGAGCAGAGCCCCGAGCAGGGAAGGAGACGCACCTGCTGGCCCGGACAACCAGCACGGGAACAGGACCCACGGCAGGCCAGGACAAGAGCCTGTCGGGAGAAGACCGATAAAGGAGACAACCGACTATGCCGACCCAGAGCAATCCAACCAAGAGAACCAACCGCGTTCCCCAGTTCCACCAGATGCCTGTGGCGGACGCCCGGAGGGCCTTTGAAGCGGCACAGACCGCACCCATCACCATCGAGCCGGCCGGGATCCACCAACAGTGGATCCCCGGCTACAAAGGCGAGCCGCTCTCCATCTGGATCGTGCGGCCCAAGCAGGCCAGCGGACTCGTGCCCGCGGTCATGTATTTCCACGGAGGCGGGTTCGTACTGGGCAGCTTTGAGACGCACGAACGCCTGGTGCGCGACCTGGTGGCAGCCAGCGGCATGGGCTTCGTCTTCGTCGACTACTCGCGCGCGCCGGAGGCACAGTTCCCGCGCGCCATCGAAGAATGCTACTCGGCCACGCGCTACATCGCCGAGCACGGCGAAGAGTTCGGCCTGGACGGCTCACATCTGGCCGTGGCAGGCGATTGCGCCGGAGCCAACCTGGCGACGGTGGTGACGCTGCTGGCCAAGTATCGCGGCGGACCTCCCTTGCGCGGGCAGTTGCTGCTGGCGCCGATGCTGGACGCGACGCTCTCCATGCCCTCGGACCGCGCCACGCCCGGGCATCCGCCCTTCACCATGGACGCGGCGGAAGCCTACTGGCGCGCCTACACGCCGGATGCGGCGCAGCGCAGCCATCCCATGGTTTCGCCCGTGCTGGCCTCGGCCGGCCTGCTGCGCGGATTACCGTCCGCGTGTCTCCTATTGGGCGAAAACGACGCGGTGCGTCCGGAAGGCGAAGCCTACGCGGCGAAGCTCGAAGAGGCGAACGTCCCGGTGACAGTCGTGACGTATCTCGGCTGCGCGCATGATTTCCTGCTGCGGAACTCCCTGGCTGGGAGATTAGGGGCCCGCGACGCGCTGGCTGTGGCTGCGCAGTTCCTGAACGGCGCCATGGCCGGCGCGCCGGCGGTTTCAACCATGCAAACGTACCGGCCGGTTCCGATGCAGACTCTGGCCAGCATCGCCGCGGCGGAGTGATGGCTGCCAGCGTTTCGGATGTGGGGCAGGCCCCCGGCCTGCGGAGGCTTCTCAGGCCGCCTCTCCGGGCGTTGGCGATCGCGGCCCTCATTGTTACCGCCCCACTCGCAGCCCAAACCGTCACCATCCATGATCAGGAGGTCCCCTACACGACCCAGGGCGGCCTCCACATCGTTCAGGGCGACATCGTCGTCGGCAGCGACGCCCTCTCAAACCAGGTCGCCCCTATCAGCCCGTCCACGCGCCTGTGGCCCGGGGGATTGATCCCCTACACCGTCGACCGTGACGTCGAGCAGCAGCAGGACATTGAGGACGCCATCCGCCATTGGGAGGAGCGCACGCCCATCCGCTTCGCGCCCTACACGGACCAATCCAACTACGTCCGCTTCCGCGTGGGCGACAGTGGGTGCTTTTCGGCCATCGGCATGACCGGCGGCGAGCAATCGGTCCAACTCAGCCCCGGCTGCACCACCGCGACCATCATCCACGAAATCGGCCACACCGCCGGTCTGTGGCACGAGCAGTCGCGCGAGGACCGCGACCGTTACCTCACGCTGAACCTCGACGCGCTCGACCCCGTCTCTCGCATCCAGTGGGAGGCGCACATCACCGACGGCGACGATCAGGGCCCCTACGATTTCGCATCCATCATGCACTACGGCACCGGCTTGTACGATGCCGGCAACGTGCCGGTCGCGGAAACGAAACCCTCCGGCATTCCCACCGGCCAGGGTGACGGCCTGTCGGCAGCGGACATCGACGGCGTCCTGCGGCTCTACGGCGTCGAACCGGCCGCGACGACCATCGCCACACATCCCGCGGGCTTGCCGGTTACGGTGGACGGCGCCACCTACACCGCGCCGCACGCCTTCGACTGGGCGCCCGGCACGGTCCACACCATCGAGGTCGTGGAGACCTACGCCGACGGCGACACGCGCCAGCTCTTCGCCCGCTGGAGCGACGAAGGACCGCGCGCGCACCAGATCGAAGCCTCGGCCGATGTCACCGCCTACACGGCGTACTTTCGCGCGCAATACCGCATGACCGGCTGGAGCGAGGACGAAACGCACGGCACGGTCACGGTCGAGACGGATTCGGAGGACCGCTGGTCCACCGACGGGTCGCTCACGCGCTTCCACGCCATGCCCAACCCGGGTTTCTATTTCCTCCGCTGGGTGACGGCCGATTCCCCGCGCCCGGTCAGCTCCCAAAATCCGCTGGAGCTGCGCCCGCGCGGCCCTCAGGTGATCTACGTCGCCCAGTTCACCGCGCAGCCGCCGACGACGATCACCACCGATCCTCCGCAACTCCCCGTCGCGATCGACGGCAACACGTATCGCGCGCCCGGGAACTTCGATTGGCAACCCGGCAGCGAGCACACGCTGGCCATCCCCGACCTCGACGCCGGCCGCGACCCGGCCGACACGCGCGACCGGTTTCTCAACTGGTCCGATGGCGGCACAGCGACTCACACCATCCAGGCGACGGCCGAAGGCGGCACAATCATCGCCCGCTATGAGCGTTCCTTTCATGTCGATCTGCTCCAGGGCCGCGTGGCGGACGTCTTCGTGCCCGAAGTCCCCGGCACGACGCGCATCGAACCGCCGTCGGAGGACGGCTTCTATCCCGCAGGGACCGAGATTACGGTGATCGCCCAAGCCAACCCGGGGTTTCGTTTTGTCTCCTGGACCGGCGACCTGGACAACGTGGGCTTCCCAGCCGTGCACGTGCGCCTCGAAGGACCGCTGCGCGCCGGAGCCTGGTTCGCCAAGCCCGGCGCGGTCTACACCGGCGACGTGGTCAACGCCGCGCACTACCTCACCGGACCCGTCGCGCCGGGCGAAATCGTCACGCTGTTCGGCATCGGCCTGGGCCCGCTCGAAGGCCGCACTCTGGAGCTCGACGCCGAAGGCAAGGTGGCGACCAGCCTGGCCGGCACGGAGGTCCGCTTCAGCGGCATCCCCGCACCGATCCTCTACACGTCAGACCGCCAGGTGAGCACGGTGGTGCCCTACGGCGTCGCCGGCCAACGTGATGCGACGTTGCAGCTCAGCTATCTCGGTGGGAGCGATCCGCAGCCCACGTTCGTGACCATCGAATCCGTCGCGCCGGGCTTCTTCACCGCCGATGGCAGCGGGCGCGGGCAGATCGCGGCGCTCAACCAGGACACGACGCCCAACGGCGCAGCCAACCCGGCCGAAGCCGGCTCGGTCATCGTGCTCTACGCCACCGGCACGGGCACAACGGATCCGCCGAGCGAAGACGGCGCGGTCACCGCCCCGCCGCTTCCCCACCCCACCGCGGACATCCGGGTGTGGATCGGCTGGCGCCGTGCCGAGATCCTCTACGCCGGACCGGCTCCGGGCCTGGTCGCCGGCGCGACGCAGATCAACGTGCGCATCCCGAACTATCTTGACGGTGCGGAAATCCCGGTGGTCCTCCAAGTGGGTGGCGATGCCGGTGGCGTCCGCGCCCCCAACTTCTTCACCATTGCGGTGGCGCACGACTAGAGGGATGGACTAGGGACACTTCGGCGCGACGCGGTTCACCGTGGTCACGTTGATCCCATCCACGCCATCGTCGCCGATCAGCAGCCCGTTCACCACCACGCGCGAGCCGGCGAACGCGTCCAGCTTGGTCAGGACAAACTTGAGCGTCATCCGGCGGCTGCCCAGCGGCCTGGCCGCATCTTCGCTACTGGTCGCCGTGCGTTCCGCCCGATCCGGAGGAGTAGCGTTGGTGACCACCCAATCCGCCCCGCTCCGCGCCAGACAACCGACCACGCGCACCAGCGCATTCGCCGGAAGCTCCAGGCTCCCGTCCTTGGGAAGAATCATCACGCTGCCAATGCCATCGGGCCCCAGCTCGGCGCCGCCCGGGGGAAAGCCGTTCGACTTCAGCATGAGCGCGACGATGTCGGCATAAACCGGCCCACTGAGCGAACCGGGAGCGCCGTTCGGCATGTAGGTGCTGACGAACTCCAGCAGCTCGCCGACCGTCTTTTGCGAAAAGCTCTTCCAGAAAGCGTCGCCCACCAGCGGAGCCTTGCCTTCGGCCGCCAGCGCGTGGCAGCCCGCGCAGCTTTGCCCGTAGGCCGTCATGCCCCGGGCGGCTTGCGCATCGGTGTACACGCCGTCCCAGACGGTGCGGCGCGAGGCGCCGGTCTGCGCGATCCCGAGACCGGCGGTCACCACCGCGGCAGCGAGAAGGCTCACCAGCCGGAAGATGGACGCGGAACGACACAGCCCGCGGCCCCCGGACCGCCGTCCGCCTCGAACATGCACGCTCTGCATTTCGTGATCCTCCCAGGTAACCGGAAGCATGTCAAGCTGCAAACGCGGTCCCCGCAGTACCCGCTCTCACTCTCCCACCACGAACCCGTCGAGGTCCACATGCCCGCCGCCTGCCACGCGCAGCTCGAAGGTGTGTACGCCCTCGCCCAACCCGCGGAACACCCTCTCGGCCTGCCAGACAGTCTCGGCGGACCGCAGCGTCACGCGGCCCCGCAGCCGCCCGTCGATCCGCACTTCCGCCACGCCCCGGTTTGCGGCCTCCGTATAGACGTAGGTGATCGCCCCGCCGCGAAACGGGAAGCTCGCCGTATCGCCTTCCCCATCCGAATACGTCAGCGAATGCCCCCAAGCCTGGGCGAACTGCGGATCGTGCAGCCAGGCCCCCGAATACTCGATCCGCGGCTCGGTATCGTCATACCGCCCGGGCTCGAACGGCCGCATATCGCGCGGCTCGGGGATCGCTTCCGTCCGCACGCGGTAGAGCGCCATCGGCCCGGCTCCCGTGCCAGCGGGGTCCAGCCATCGTTCCAGAAACGCGCGCACCACCTCGAACCCCGCCTCGCGCGACGCCGGAGCCACCACATACCGGACCCCCAGCTCGCGCATCACCGCCGCAACGCCCGCTGCGTCCGAAGCATTCCGCACCCGCTTCCAATACGCCTCGCTGTGCCACGTATCGGTGTACGCCCGGCCCCGCAGCCCCGCCGTCGCATCGGTCGAAAAGAACGCCACCGGCTCGCCCGGAGCCACCCGGTTCAGTTCCTCGATCAGCAGCCGCACCGGGGCCATCTTCTTGATATACGCGGGCGTCTCCGCCTTCCGGAAATAGGCGAAATCGTTGTCGTACCAGCCCGCCGACGGCAGGAACCACAGGTTCACCGCCAGCAGCGCGCCCAACCCCACACAAGCCACCCGTGGAGCCGCCGCCGCCACCCACGCCACCGCCACCGATGCCAGCGGAAGCGCCGGATACAGGTACCGCAGATTCGGCGTCTCGAGGAACACGATGGCCGCACCCACCGCCGCCACGGTCAGCACCGCCGCCTGGTCCCGCCGCCGGATCAGCACGGCCGCCGGCAACAGCAGCAGCCAATACTGGAACCCCGCCGCCCCGTTCTGCCCCTCGATGAACTCCGCCGACCGGAAGGTCAGGTCGTAGGGCGTGGTCCACCGCGCCCGGATCCCTTCATAGCGCGTGTCGCTGAAATTGGCCGACGCGTCGTAGTACGGCGACCGGAACACCGCGTTCAGGAACGGATACACGGGATTCCCGCTCCGCGCCCACGCATACACGTACGGAGGCGCGCCCAGCGCCACAAACAGGACCCCCGCCGCCAGCACCGCCCGCCAAGCCCGCCGCCGCACCGCCGCCACCGCCGCGAACCCCAGAATGGGCACGGCGAACGCCGCCGCGATCAGTTTCACCGCCAGCGCTGCCCCGGCCAGTCCCGCCGCCAGCGCCAGATCCCGCGTCCGCCCGTCGTCCAGGTACGCCAGCAGCGCCACCGTCGACCCCACCACGAACGCCGCCCAAACGTTCTCCACGAACAGCGACCCGGTGACCAACTGCACCAGTGGCGTGGAAGCGAACAACGCGGCCACCAGCAACGCCATACCCGGTGAAACCCACCGCCGGGCCAAGTCCCTCACCGCCGCCACCATCAGCGCCAGAAACGCGAAGTTGAGCAGCGAAGCCGCTGCCTCGCCGCCCATCAAATACACGACGGTGTACAAGCAATCCGCCCCAGCCGGCATCAGCGCCCAAGTGTCCCGCAGAAAGTCGAACGCCCAGCGCCCGTCGGCAGCCACGCGAGCCGGCATCGCCAGGTGCATCGACAACCCGTCGGCGCTGATCTCCGGCTTCAGCGCGACCAGGAAGTGCGCCAGCAGCACAAACCCCAGCACAGCGACGCTGACTCTCCCGCCCGTACCGGACACCCCCGGCTCACCGGAACCTCGCAGCTGAGCCGCGACCGCAGGGAGCGGTCTTCCCCGGTCCGCGATCCACCCCAAGTACGGTACCCCCACGCCGACCCAATACACCCACCCGAAATTCACCGGAAACCGCAGCACCACCCACACCACCACCATCCACACGGCAGCCCCCGCCAAAACCTGGACCACCCACGAAGCCCCCCGCGCGGCCCATCGTCCCACCGCCCAGTACGATCCCGCAAAATACACGACCGCCACAGGAGCCAGCCAATCCCCCGTAAACCACCCGGCCCACACGACCCCAAATGCCCCCAGCACCCACCAGAACCACCGCCGAGCCACCCACATCACCAGCGCCGCCGCCGCCCAATACACCCCCGCGAACCACAGGAAGCGCACTCCTCCCCCGAACATCCACATCTGCTGCGCCCACAGCCGCTGGTCGAGGAATCCGTAGACGGCCACCGCCGCCAGCACGGCCAGCAGGGTCCACGGAAGAAGTTTCACCCTAATAGAGTACCTGGACAAACTCGGCGATCACCCGCAACCGGTCTTCTTCCGGATCCAGGTCCCAGGCCTCGAACGCCGGATTCAGGGGCTCCAGGCGCACCCGCTCGTGCTCCCAGGTCCCGTCGGCCCGCTGCCGCTTCACGCTCGTGTAGCGCTTGACGGTGTACCGGTCGTTGGCCCCGCCGCCCAGGTACTCCACCAGCACCAGTCGCCCCTGCCGCGACCCCGCCACGCCCGCCCGGAACACGCACAGGCTGCCGTCCGGAATCCGCGGCTCCATCGACGCGCCCTGAATCCGCGCGACGAACATCTCCGGAGTCAGCCGCAGCCCCTCGGGGATCTCCTCCCAGGCTTCTTCCGAGACCTCCTCGTTTTCCAGGAACCGCCCCGCCGCCACCCGCAGCGAGTACCGCGGCAGGTGCGTCACAAACGCCCGCGGAGTCGAGGCCACGTGCTCGGCGTACAGCCGGCCCAGCACCCGCTCGAAATCCGCCACCATCGTCTCGCGCCCCGCCGAAAGCCGCAGCGCGTTTGACAGCGTGTCTTCCATATGCGTCAGCACCGCGCGAGCGCCGATCTCCGCGGCCTTCGCCTCCAGGTCCGCGGCCACCTCCCCCAGAACGCCCGCCTCCTCCGGCGCGATCTCCTCCCAGTCGCGCCGCAGCCGCACATACAGCCGGTCCGCCGCCGGATCCTCCAACAACACGCCCGCATTCACCCTGGCCGCCCCGGGCAATTCCAGAGACAGTACGAAATACCGCGCAGCGTGCGTGATCACAGCGGACATGCTTGCTTATCGGCGCCGGGAACCCGGCTTCAGAAAATCATGACACAGAAAGGTAGCCGTGGGGAAAGGCAGGTGGTAAGGAAGGCAGACCTAAAGGGGGCAGGCGTGCAAAGGGCAGGTGTGCAGAACAAACGTGTGGGGCAGGCCCGAGGCCTGCGGCGGCCTCTCCGGCCGCTCTCTTCGGGAGCGGAACCAACTTCGCGGCGCGCGCCGCGCCCCCTACTCCTGCGGCTGCTGCAACTGCGGGACCACCGTCACAGGATTGTCCGGCAGGTACGTCTTCCGCGCCCGCACCACCACGTTGGGAATGCCCACGCGCACGTCGATCCGGCGCTCCGGCTTGGTGCCGTCGTCGTTGTTCGGCACGTAGCGCAGCACGTACTGCGTGGTAATCTCACCGGTGATGTCCGTCACCGCCTTGAACAGCGCCTGCAGAATCACGTTGGTGTAGCCGCCCTGGCCCGGCTTGAACTCGTAGTTGCCCTCATCCCGCGCCCGCGACAGGAATCCTTGAGTATTGTCGTAAACCGTGTCCAAGGGATACACGACGCGCCCGCCGGTCTCCTCGGCCAGCCGCTGCAGGGTTTTGTCGGTGGGACTCGAAAAGCCGTAGGCGTCGGTGCTGATGCCGTAGATGGTCACCAGGTTGCGCTGCGCCAGTTCCAGCACCTGGTCGAGCGTCACCGAGCTTGCGCTGTCATGCCCGTCGCCCAGCACCACCAGCACGCGCCGCGGCTCCAGCGGCTCGCCCGGAACCAGCTTGCGGTTGGTGATCGCCTGGTAGATCGCGTCGTAGAACGCCGCCCCGCCGCCCGGCGACACTTTGTTCAGCTTCTCGACGATCGCCTCCGGATCGTTGGTGGTGTCCACCATCACCTCGGCCTGCGTATTGAAGCCGATCAGGTAGCCGGCAAACTGGTCGCCGCCGGGCAGCAGCGCCAGCACCATCTCCACCATGATGTCCTTGTAGTTGTCCCAGCGGAGGCGGCTCCTGCTGCTCAGATCCACCAGAAATCCAGTCACCACCGGCTGGTTGCGAGCGGCGCTGAAGAACTGGACGTCCTGCTCGACGCCCTCGTCAAAGACGTGAAAGTCAGACTTCTTGAGGTTGGTGACGAACTTCCCTTCCTGATCCGTCACTGTCACCGGCACCACCACTTCGTTGACGCGCACCCGGATGGTCTGGTCATCAATGTCGGGAGGGACGCCGGGCGCGGTGGCGGTATCCGAAGCGATCTGCTGCGGCGGGCTCTGCGCCGGCCCGGATGCCGGAACCTGGGTCAGAGCCGGAAGCGCCCCCAGGGCGCAACACAAAGCGGTACGAAGCGCGCGTGAGCCCATAGAAAAAAACCTACAGAGATTATACCTGAGCCGCGGCCGCTTGGCCCGGGGTTTCTGACGATTCCCGTGACGCCCCGCCCTCCTCCCGGAAGCACGGGGCGCCGGGTGGGGCAGGCCCGCGGCCTGCGGCCAGTCCGCCAAAGCCTCGGCGTAGGCGGGCGGGCTCTCAGGGCCGCCCTTCCGGCGTCCCGCGACGGACAAGCTCTCCGCCCACCTCCGCACTCCCCTCCCGCGTCCCGCGAATGCGGGCCCAAGGAACCTCGGATGGGTGGTAGCGGAAAAGGGGGGCGTTAGGGGGGCGTTACAGCAGGGGGCAATTGGGGAAACTGCGCAGAGGGTCAGCCGGGGTTCCTTGAGACCATAACAGCAACATACCGGCTCTCAGGAAGCAATCCCCATGCCAGACCGTAACTGGTTGACAACAAATAAAAAGCCCGCCGACGAGCGGCGGGCCAAGGGTGCATTTGGTTTCAACTCGGGTCCCGGACCGGCAAGAGTTACCGAATCGGCCCGGGACCTTGGGGTTCCTAGCGAGGCGTGATCGGCTGAGGCAGGCCCGGCACGGCCGCCTGTCCCTGCGGCGGATTGGTCAGCGTCGGCGGAATCGGATCCGCCCGCCGCGAGATCTGCCCGTCGCGGGCTTCGTTGAAGACGATGTTGTAGCGGTCCATCAAGTTGCCGGTGGCCATGTCCATCTGGAGCTTGGCCTGCGCGTAGGCCACCTGCGCCGCCACTTCGTTTCTCCGGTTGGTCGCCAGATCGCGCTGATACTGCACGATCGTGTACACGGTGGAAACGCCCAGCTCGTACTTCTGCTGCTCGGCCGACAGCACCTGTTCCTGAAGCTCGCGCGCCTTGGTGGCATTCACGTACTGCGCCCGGGCCTGTGTCACCGCCACCTGGGCGTTCTGCACATCCAGGCGGATCTGGTTGACCTGCTTCTGGAGCGCCAGTTCGTTCTGGCGAAGCTGCAGCGTCTGCTGCGCCAACTGCGCCTGCGCCGCGCGGTTCCGCAGCGTCACGGTGAACGTGAATCCCACTTGGTAGTTGAGCGTCGGCACGGAGAACAGTTGCCGCAGGATGTTGCTGTAGCCGCCGATCAAGCCGGCAGGCGGCGGGTTACGGGTGGCAACGGTCATTCCCGTGACCGGGTCGACGTTCTGCAATGGGTTGAGGACGCCGCCGACGCCCGGGTTCGAGATGTTGGCCGTCAGGTTCAATTGGGGCAACAGGGAGTTCTTCGTCCCCAGCAGGTTCTGGCGCGTATCTTCCATCGTGAGTTGCAGCACAGTGGGCTCCGGCCGCTTCTGCAACGCCATGGCGACCAGGTCCTGAAGCGGGGTGACCGGCTCCACGTCCGGCACACGGATGCGGTCGGTAGGAATGATGTGGATGCCGGCCAGCAGCGGATTGCCGAGCCCATTCCGGCTTAGCAGGTTCTTGAGCGTGTTCTCTTGCGTCAGCACCTGCGTCTGGCTCTGCACTAACTGGGCCTGCGCCGCGGCCACCTGCGTCTCCGCGGTCAGCACGTCCAGCGGCGCCAGCGTGCCGATATCAACTTGCTTCTGGTTGTTCTCATACAACTGCTGGTTCAGTTCCACCGTCTTCTGGTTCACGTCCACCTGCGAGCGCGCGCTCACCAGGTTCCAGTAGGCCTGAATCACCGTGTTCAGCGTCGTGTTCACAGTCTGCTGGAAATCGGAGTCGGCGCGGCGGATGTCATTGTTCGCGATCGTAATGCTGCGCCGCAGGAACGCCTTCCCGAACCCCTGCAACAGCGGCTGCGTCGCGTTAAGCTGGAGCCCCGAGTTGTAGCCCGGCACGTAGGTTTGGTTGCGGTTGTTCGTGGTGCTATTCCGGTTATTGAAACTGAGCGACAACTGCGTACCCGTCCCGAGATTCTGCGACAGCGTGTAATTCTTCGTCTTGGTATTGCCGACGTTGATCGCCTGGCCGCCGGCCGTGACCGCGTTCTGCTGAATCTGCGCGCTGTGCTGCCAGCTCCAGTTGGTCTGGAGCGAGGGATCGCAACTGCCGCCGCAGGCGCCTGCTTGCGCGTTCTTCAGGGCATAGCCGCGGATATCGAAGATGTAGCGCTGCGACTCGACGTCAATGTTGTTCTCCAGGGCCATGGCGATGGCGTCGTTCAGCGACAGGTACAGGTTCCCCTGCTGGATCAACGAATCCATGCGCGACGAATTCGTGATGTCGATCGGGGGAATGTAGGTGGCCGTGTAATTGCGCGTTAAGCCCGAATGCCAGTGCGCGTTCTCACTGCCGATCTGCGGATCCTGCTGCTGGGCGAAGCTCGCCGGCGCCAGCAGCAGCACCGCGCACAAAACTGCTACGTAACTCTTAACATCTCTCATTGTGGTTGTGACCTCGAATAAACTACGAAACTTACGGGAGCATGAGTTCCCGGAAATAGTGATGGCGCTGCATCCCGCATGCCGCGCCATCCCCGTGAAAAATAGACCGCAAAACCGCTTCTGCTGTGCGAATCCGGTACAATGTTGTCCGCTTCCGCACACCCCCTGCGCTCATTCGTAACGCAGGGCTTCGATGGGATCCAGATACGCGGCTTTCCGCGCCGGGTAATACCCGAAGAAGATGCCCACCAGCGCCGAGAACGCGAACGCGGCCACAATCGAGCCGCCGCTCACCAGCGTGTTCCAGCCGGCAAAGCGCGAGATCGCCAGACTCGACAGCACCCCGAAGGCAATGCCGATACAGCCTCCCAGCACCGACAGCGTTACCGCCTCCACCAGGAACTGCGAGAGGATGTCGCCGGTCTTGGCGCCCACCGCCTGCCTGAGCCCGATTTCCTTGGTCCGCTCCGTCACGCTCACCAGCATGATATTCATGATGCCGATGCCGCCCACGATCAGCGAAACCGACGCCACCGCGGCCAGCAGCAGGCCCATCACCTGGGTCGATTCCTCGGCCGCCGCAGCTACTTCCTCCAGGCTGCGCGCCTGGAAATCGTTATCTTCGTTCCCCAGCAGCTTGTGGCGCTGCCTGAGCAGGCTCTCGATGTCCACCAGCGCCTGCTGCGTCAGGTTCGGACGCGCCTGCACCATGATCTGGCCCACCTGCTTGGCGTTATTCTGCCGCCCGCCCGCGATCCGGCGCTTTACCGTCGTAATCGGCATGATGATCATGTCGTCCTGGTCCTGGCCCTGCGCCGACTGCCCCTTGGGCACCAGCGTCCCAATCACCATGACGGGAACATTGCGCACGCGGATGACCTGGCCGTTCGGATCTGCTCCACCGAACAGGTTGTCCACAACCGTCTTGCCCAGCAGCGCCACTTTGGCCGACGAGCGCACGTCTTCGGTAGTGAACGGCCGCCCGGTCTCGATCTTGATGTCGCGGATCTCCAGGTAATCCGGCGAGACGCCGTAGATGCGCGTCGGCCAGTTCTGGTTCTGGTAGATGATCTGCTGCTGGTTATTCTGTACCGGCGAGGCAAAGGCCACCGTCGGCAATTCCTGCGCGATCGCCGTCGCATCGTCTTCGGTCAGGCTCTGCCCGTTGCCGTTGCCGTTGCGCACCCCGCCGCGGTTCTGGCTGCCGCCCTGGACGATAATCACGTTGCTGCCGATCGAGGCGATCTGCTGCTGAATCCGGTCCGAGGCTCCGCTGCCGATCGACACCATGGCGATCACCGCGCCCACGCCGATGATGATGCCCAGCATCGTCAGCACGCTGCGCAGCTTGTTCACCTTCAGCGCGCGGAAGGCGATCTTCATGCTCTGCGTGGCCTTGTTCATGCCATGGACTCCTCTTCTTCTTCGGCTTGCTCTTCCTCGTACTCGTCCTCTTGCCAGTTCTCCAGCTCGATCTTGGCGTTGCGCGGCTCGGGGACCGTCTCGTCACTCAGAATATGACCGTCCTTGAAGGTGATGATCCGGTCGGAGTAGTGCGCGATGTCCGGCTCGTGCGTCACGATCACCACGCTCATGCCCTGTTCCCGGTTAAGCTTCTGGAAGATGGCCATGATCTCGACGCTGGTCTTCGAATCCAGCGCGCCCGTGGGCTCGTCGGCCAGGATCAACTGCGGATTGCAGATCAGCGCCCGCGCGATTGCCACGCGTTGCTGCTGCCCGCCGGAAAGCTGGCTGGGATGATGGTCGGAGCGGTCCGCCAGGTTCACCGACGCCAGCGCCGCCATGGCCCGTTCCTGGTACCGCTTGCGATCCTTGTCGCCGGAATAGAGCAGCGGCAGTTCCACGTTTTCCAGCGCCGAGGTCCGCGCCAGCAGGTTGAACTGCTGGAACACGAACCCGATTTTAAGGTTCCGGATCTCAGCCAACTGGTCCCGGTCCAGACGGCTCACGTCTACCGCGTCCAGGTAATACTTCCCGTGGCTGGGCTTGTCCAGGCATCCAATGATGTTCATGAACGTCGACTTGCCCGAGCCCGACGGACCCATGATCGCCACGAAACTTCCGCGCGCGATGTCCAGCGACACGCCCCGCAGCGCGTGCACGCTCATGTCGCCCATGTGATACGTCTTATGCAGGTGCTCGATGCGGATGAGCGCGGAATCTTGGTCTATGTGGTGTTGCTTCATGGGAATGTCAGGTGTCTAGAATCCGAACCCGCCGCGGCCCCGGAAATTGCCGCCGCCGCCCGGAGGCCCGCCGCCGGGGAAGCCCGGAGCGCTGTTGCTGTTCGCCGGTGCGGTCGGTCCGCCCTCCACCGCCGTAATCAGTTCCTGGCCCTCTTCGAGGTTGTTGCTCAGCAGCGCCACCCAGCTTCCGTCGCTGATCCCGGTACGCACCCGGATCGGCTCCAGCAGGTTCTTGGCGTTCTTCACATACACGGTCTGGTTCTGGGTCCCGGCGGCTCCGCCCCGGCCGCCGCGGCCCCGGCCGCCGCCACCGCCACCCCGGCCCTGGAACTGGCTGGGATCGATACCCTTGGCCTTCAACTGGTTGATGAAGTCCTCGCGATTGCCGCCGCCGCCCTTGAGCTGGCTGAAGTCCACGCCATCTTTGCCTTTGGCATCGCCGCCTTTGGCATCGCCGCCCTTGCCGCCCTTGCCGCCCCTGCCGGCCTTGGCCTTGGCCACCGCTTCCGGATCCAGCAACGCATCCACCGGCCGGAACCGCAGCGCCGCCGACGGAATCCGTAGCGTGTTATCCGCGTGCTCGGTCACAATCCGCGTATTCGCCGTCATGCCTGGAAACAGCTTCAGGTCCGGATTGTCCACGGCAATCACCACCGTGTAGGTGATGACGTTCGAGACGTTCACCGCCTCCCGCCGGATCTGCTTAATCATCCCGCGGAAGTTCTGCCCCGGATAGGCGTCCACGGTGAAGGTGGCGTCCATGCCTTCCTTCAGCTTGGCGATGTCTGACTCGTCGATGTTGGTCTCCACCTGCATCTTGGTCAGATCCTGCGCGATCTCAAATAACTGCGGCGCCGTGGTGGATGCCGCTACGGTCTGCCCCGGCGACATATTGCGCGCAATCACCACGCCGTCCACCGGCGCCGTGATCTTCGTATAATCCAGGTTCAACTCCGCGTTCTGCACCGCGTTCTGCGCCTGCGTGATGGCCGCTTCCGCGGTCACCTTCTGCGTCGCCACCACCTCGCGCTGCGCCTTGACGCTTTCCAGGTTCGCCTCAGCCGTCCTCAACTGCGCCTGCGCCGATTCCAGGCTCAGCATCGCCTGGTCATGGGTTTCCTTCTGTGTGGCCATGGCATCCTTCGAAGCGATCCCCTGGTCAAACAGGCCCTGCTGCTGCACTAACTTGCGTTGGGCCTGATCCATGACGCTCTTGGCCCGCTGCACCGCCGCCTTGTTATTGGCGATGCTCAGCTCGGCGTTGGCCACATCCACGTCGGCCCGCTTCATGGCGACCTCCGCGCTGATCCGCTGGGTCTCCGCGCTGCGCAACTGCGCCTGCGCCTGCCGCAGTGCGGTCTGAAACAGTTGCGGATCGATCACCGCCACCAACTGCCCCTTCTTCACCGGCGTGTTGTAGTCCGCCAGCATCTCCAGAACGGCGCCCGAAACCCGGCTGCCCACCGGCACCGACAGCGTCGCCGCCAGCGTCCCCGTGGCCGAAATCGCCGACTCGATCGTCCCCCTGGTCACCTGAGCGGTCAGGAACGTCGCCTTGGAGGGCTTGGTGAAATACCAGTACGCGCCGTACCCCGCCGCGCCCACCAGCGCGAGCGTCACAATCAGCGAGATACTCTTAGAGGCCTTCATCGTAGTAAACTGCTCCCGTAGTTTGTTTTCTCAAGTTGAAATGACGACGCGAGGCAGGCCTGGTGTTACAGGGGGCTACACTCTAGAAGCGGGCAGGACACTCCATATTATATGCCACGGCCGCCTTCGTACATCTTTACAAATCTTACAAGGATCAGGGCTTATCTTAAGACCAACAAACCCGTATGCCGTTCGGCCAGCCGGGTGATCGGGGCCCTTCGGGAGGCCCTCCAGGCAGCCCCTTTCCGCACCTCGTGAGACGTCTCCGCATCACTCTCAGTTACGACGGATCCGCCTATCACGGCTGGCAGATTCAGCCCTCGCTGCCTAGCATCCAGGGTACCCTGGCCACCGTCCTGAGCCAAATCGAAGGCGCCCCTGTCGACGTCCAGGCCAGCGGGCGCACCGATGCAGGCGTCCACGCCCTGGCCCAGGTCGCCGCCTTCGACCTGCGCAATCCCATCCCCGCGCCGAACCTGGTGAAGGCCGCCAACCGCCTCCTGCCCCGCGATATTCGCGTTCTCTCCGCGGCCGAGGCCGACCCCGCCTTCGACCCCCGCCGCGACGCGGTCGCAAAGACGTACGAATACCGCATCCTCCGCGCCGAAATCTGCCCGCCCTTCGACACCCGCTACGTCTACCACCACCCCTTCCCCCTGGACGAGGCCCAAATGATCGCCCTGGCCCCGCTGCTGGCCGGCCGGCACGACTTCACCGCGTTCGCCGCCGCCGACGAAAGCGACGCCCTGGGCCGCTCCAAGATCCGCAGCATCTTTTCTTCCTGCGTCACCCGCCAAGCCGACCGTCTCCTCTACCGCGTCCGCGGCAGCGGCTTCCTCAAGCACATGGTCCGCAACATCGTAGGCGTGCTGCTCGAAGCGGGCAAAGGCAACCTGGACCGCGCTGCCCTGCTGGCGCGCATCGAACCCGGCTCCGGAATCCCGCCCGGCCCCACGGCTCCAGCGCGGGGGCTTTTCCTGGTCAGCGTCGAGTATCCCTGACGCCCCGGCGCCGCAGCGTCGCCCCGCTCACCGCCCCTCGTCGGGCCCTTTACCCGAACCCTTCACCGGAGTCTCTTCGCCGGCCTGACTCACCGGAATCTCCTCACCCGCCCCTTCTCTGCAAGCAATGTTATGCTGGATTTTCCAGTCAGCAAAACATCGGTTACGCCATGGGCAAGGGGGAGATCTGATGTCCACGCAACGCCGGATCCGGCCCGTATTTTTTCTCTCCCCGGCCCTCCGCCTAGAGCTAATCCCGGCGATCTGTACCCTGCCTGCCGCAACTCTTTGAAACCTATGCTCGCGAACCACCCGAACGCCCCGCCGCCCGACGGCCGCCTTGTCATTTGCCGGGAATCCGAAATTGATAATCCTGTAATCGCCACCGGGTAACATCCAACTAATCCTTGCCTCCGCTGCACCGTTTGCGCGGAACCGCAAGGAGATTCTTTCCACAGGGGCTTACCTTTGAAACTAACCAACGCAACGCGACTTTACATGAAGAGTGTCACGCTGCTGTGCGCGGCTCTTCTGTCCGTCAGCGCCGCCTCCGCCCAAACCAGTGCCAACAAAGGCACCGTCGCGGGAACCGTCATCGACGCCTCCGGCGCCATCGTCTCCAACGCCCGCGTCACCATCACCAACACCTCCACCGGATTCATGCGCCAAGCCCCGGTCAACGACACCGGCCAATACCAGTTCCTGCGCCTTGACCCCGGCAGCTACACGCTCACCGGCACCGCAGCGAGCTTCGCCACCAGCACCGTCGAAGGCATCCTGCTCGAAGTCGGCTCTTCGATTACCGTCAATCTGACCCTCCAGGCCCAGGCCACCACCACCACCATCGACGTCTCGGCCACGCTCATCGAATCCGGCGAGCCCGCCCCGTCCACCAGCATCGACCGCGACACCATCTTCAACCTGCCGATCAACGGCCGCCGCTTCCAGGAATTCGCCACCCTGACGCCGACCGTCCAGATCGATCCCGAACGCGGCACCCTCTCCTTCGCCGGCCAGCGCGGTGTGAACGGCAACGTGGTGCTGGACGGAGCCGACTACAACAACCCCTTCTTCGGCGGCATCCGCGGCGGCGAACGGGCCAACCTGGTCCCCACCGTCCCCCAAAGCGCCGTCGAACAGTTTGAAGTGGTCACCACCGGCTACTCGGCAGAGTACGGCCGCTCCAGCGGAGGCATGCTGAACGTGGTCACCCGCAGCGGCACCAACGAGTTTCACGGCAACGCCTTCTGGCAATACCGCAGCGGCGACATGGCCGCCCGCGAACCCATCTTCCACCTCAAGAGCGGCGAAACCCAGCACCAATTCGGCGGCGCCGTCGGCGGACCCATCAAGAAGGAAAAACTCTTTTTCTTCGGAGCCATCGAACGCCAGTTGAACCAGGCCCCCCGCGCGGTGGTCTTCAACCGCCTGATCGGCGTCACCCCTGACGCCACCAATCAGGAAGCCTTCAACTTCTACAAGCAGCAGGAGCAGCCCTTCCAGCTCACCAACGACGCGACGGTGCTCACCTCCAAGCTCGACTACCAGACCGCCAGCGGCGACCGCCTCACCCTGCGCTACAACTTCTCCGACGCCAACGGCCAGAATGCCGTCAACACCGGCGGCGCGCTCAACCCCAACACCAACCGCGCCGTCGCCAACGACGGTATCGAGAAGGACCGCACGCACACCGGCACGCTCGAATACACCCATCTCTTCTCGCCCGCGCTGCTCAACGATCTACGCTTCAACGGCACCTATGAACTGCGCCCGCGCCTGGCCAACTCCACGCAACCCAACGTGGGCAACATCATCGGCAACACCGGCAACCGCAACTTCCTGCCGACCACGGAAAGCGACAAGCGCCTCCAGATCACCGACTCCATCTCCTGGAACAAGAACAATCACACGGTCAAGCTCGGCCTCGACTACAACTTCGTCACCGCCGGCCAGACGTTCGGCTTCAACCAGTTCGGCACCTTCTCCTTCAGCGTGCCCGGCTCCAACACCCAGGCCACGCTCGACACGCTCGATATCATGAGCCTCGGCGGGGCCAGCATGAATCGCTTCGATTCGCCCTACGTCACCAGCTACAGCCTGCAAATCGGCAACCTGCTGGCGAACATGCACATGCACCAGACGGCGCTCTACGCGCAGGATAGCTGGCGCGCCACCCGCGACCTCACGCTCGATTTCGGCGTCCGTTGGGAAGGCCAGTTCAACCCGCAGCCCGAAGCCACCAACGCCGCTCTGGTGAACATGGTAAAGGGAGTGCGCTCGCCGGTCGGCGCGGTCATGGATCCCACCAAGATCCCCAACTCGCCGAACCAGTGGATGCCGCGCTTCGGCTTCGCCTGGAGCCCCAGCGGCGTCGGCCGCCGCATCGTGGTCCGCGGCCACACCGGACTGTTCTACGCCGCCTCGCCCATGTTGCTGTTCGCCGACGCGGTCAATAATTTCCGCGCCACTCCCGGCAACCTGTCGGTGACCCTGCGTCCCACCGACACCATGAGCATCTACGACCAGTTCAAGTCGGTGGGCGTCGACCTGAATCAATCCTCGCTCGACAACCTTCCGGTCCTGAGCGTCGACCAAGTCACGCAAGCCTTCGCCAACGCGAACGGCGTCGCGCCCGACCCCTTCGCCGGCGCCAGTCTGGGCTTCGTCGGCACCGATTTCCGCAACCCGCGATCCTTCCAGATCGGGCTCGGCACCGATGTCCAGCTCACCAGCAACCTCATTGCCAGCATCCAGTTCAACTACGTGAACACGGTGCACCTGCAGCGCAACCGCGACTATAACCTGCCGTTCGCCGACGGCGTCGACGGCGCCGGCCGCCCCTTCTACGGCCTCCGCTCGCGCCCGCGCCCCATTCCCACGCTGGGCAACTTCACGGTGCGCGAAAGCTCGGCCCGCAGCATGTACCGCGGCGTCACCTTCAAGATCGAGCACCGTGGCAGCAAGCTGACTGCCGGCGCGTTCTACACGCTGTCGGACACCTTCTCAGACGACGACAACGAACGCGACGCTACCGGCTACAACGCGCAAGACATGTTTAACTTCAAGCCCGACTACGGCTACTCCCGCATGGACCTGCGCCACCAGTTCAACAGCTACGCCGTCTACACACTGCCCGGCGGCTTCCAGATCACCGGATCGTTCGTCGTGCGCAGCGGCTGGCCCATCAACCCGACCGCCTCGGGCGACCCCAACCAGGACTTCAGTACGTTCTCTGACCGCCCCTACCAGGCCATCGGCGTCCCCTTCACCCGCGATTCCTTCCGCAACCGCAGCGTCGTAACGGCCAATAACATGCGCGTCCTGAAGAGCTTCAACCTCACGGAGACCGCCAAGGTGCAAATCTCGGCGGAATTCTTCAACCTCTTCAACATCGACAACGTGGTTTACGGCAGCAACTTCGGCGACAGCACCTACGGACTGGGCATTGACCCCACCACCGGAGCCACCGTCGCCCCGCTCTCGACGTTCATGCAGCTCCGCAACCCTGACGGCAGCTACTACACCTCCAACCGCCAGGACGGCAAACCCTTCCAGGCGCAATTCGGCGCCCGCTTCTTCTTTTAAAGCGAAGTCGCACTCTCTCACTCAAGGCCCCGGTCACCGCCGGGGCCCTTTTCTTTCTCACGACCGCATGTCCCCGTGTGCTTGTCGGTAAATCAAGAGAGGGAGCGACCATTTCACATGGACAGTAAGACACCCGGCAGCCCCCGCGACCCGCTCTGCTACCCTGATATTTACCCGGCAATCTCTTATGGACAGTCTCCAAGTTACCCTCCCGGACGGTAGTGTCCGTGAAGTCGCGGCTGGCTCCAGCCCCCTCGATGTGGCGCGCGGCATCAGCCCGCGCCTGGCCGACGACGCCATCGTAGCCCGCGTCGACGGCAATCTCTGGGACCTCACCCGCCCCCTCGACGCCAACGCCAAACTCGAAATCCTCACCACCAAGAATCCCGACGCCCTCGAGGTCTACCGCCACTCCACCGCGCACCTCCTGGCCGCCGCCGTCCTCGAGCTCTTCCCCGAAACCAAGCTCGGCATCGGCCCCCCCATCGACACCGGCTTCTACTACGACTTCCAGCGCGACACTCCCTTCTCGCCCGAAGACCTCGAAAAAATCGAAAAACGCATGTGGGAGATCCAGGCCCGCGACCTCCCCTACGAGCGCAAATACACGCCGAAACAGGAAGGCCTCAAGCTCTACGCCGACCAGCCGATGAAAGTGGAGCTCATCACCGAGCGTGCCGGCGACGTCTTCAGCGAATACACCCTCGGCCCCCACTTCATCGACTTCTGCCGTGGCCCTCACGTCCCGTCCACCAAGAAGCTCAAGGCGTTCAAGCTCCTCTCCATCGCCGGATCGTATTGGAAGGGCGACGAACACAACCAGCACCTCCAGCGCATCTACGGCACGGCCTTCTTCTCCAAAAAGGAGCTCGACGACTATCTCCACCAGCTTGAAGAAGCCAAGCGCCGCGACCACCGCAGGCTCGGCCAGGAGCTCGACCTGTTCAGCATCCAGGAGCTGGCCGGCCCCGGCCTCATCTTCTTCCATCCCAAAGGCGGCATCGTCCGCCGCCTGATCGAGGACTGGATGCGCGAGCAGTACCTCAAGCGCGGCTACTCGCTGGTCTACACGCCGCACGTCATGCGCGCGCAGCTCTGGGAAACCTCCGGCCACCTCAGCCACTACGCCGAAAATATGTTCGCCGGCATGGAGCTCGACGACGCCGAATACCGCCTCAAGCCCATGAACTGCCCCGGCCACATTCTTATCTATAGGGACAAGCTCCGCAGCTATCGCGAACTCCCCGTGCGCCTGGGCGAACTCGGGACAGTCTACCGCTACGAGCGCAGCGGAGTGATGCACGGCCTCCTGCGCGTCCGCGGATTCACGCAGGACGACGCCCACATCTTCTGCACGCCGGACCAGATCGTAGATGAAGTAGTGAGCTGCCTGGAATTCGCGGCCGACACGCTCAAGGCGTTCGGCTTCGATAAATACGAGGCCGAAGTCTCCACCTGGGACGGCGGCAACGGCGACAAATACGTCGGCACCCCTGACCAATGGGCCCTGGCCGAAAAGGCCCTGCAGCGGGCCGTCGAGCGCCTGGGCATCGAAGCCCCCGTAGCCGCCGACGAAGCCGCCTTCTACGGACCCAAGATCGACGTGAAGCTGCTCGACGCCCTCGGCCGCAAGTGGCAGCTATCGACGGTCCAGTTCGACTTCACCCTGCCCGAGCGCTTCGGCCTCGAATACGTCGCCGAAGACGGCAAGAAGCACCAGCCCCTGATGGTCCACCGAGCCCTCTACGGCTCCATCGAACGCTTCTTCGGCATCCTGATCGAGCACTACGCCGGAGCCTTCCCGGTCTGGCTCGCCCCGGTGCAAGCCGTGGTCATGCCGATCACAGACCGCCAGCAGGAATACGCATCGCAGGTCCACGCCAAACTCGAAGCGGCCGGCTTCCGCTCCCACCTCGACGACCGCAAGGAAAAAGTGAACCTCAAAATCCGCGAAGCCCAGCTCCAGAAGGTGCCCTACATGCTGGTGGTAGGCGACCGCGAAGCCGAAGCCGGCACCGTCTCCGTCCGCCACCGCAAGCACGCCGACATGGGCGTCAAACCGCTAGACGAATTCATCGCGACGCTAAAGGAACAAGTCGCCACCAAATCGACAACCGAGTAGCACCAATACTGATTTGTCCCTAACAGCACCCGCGGCATTTGCAAGGAATCTGTAGCAGCGCCCATGTGGGGCAGGCCCGCGGCCTGCGGCGGCCTCTCAGGCCGCCTCGCTCGCCACCAGAAAGAACTACCCGTGTCCGGAAAGATGCGGCGGCACACCCTTCCCGGCAACAATAGAAGGAGCCATGCCGCGCATCTCCCTGCCAGAAGAAGTCTTCCAAAAGGCTGCCGAGCTCGCAGCCAAGGACCAAGTGTCCGTGGAAAAATTCGTCGCCGCTGCCCTATCCGAGCAACTCGCGGCACGGGAGCATCTGAACCAGCGAGCCAAGCGCGCGAACAAAGAGCGTTTCCAGTCCGCGCTAAACGCAATCCCGGATGTAGAACCGAAACCGCACGACCGCCTCTAAGCGCTCCTGTAATGACGGAAGCCATAATCCAGACTGACGAACAGATGCTCATCGCCGAGCACCTCGTCTCCAACCTACGCCGCGTCCTCCTCCAGGCTCGCAAGGTCCACTCGCCTCATGATTACGCGCGCATGGCCGAACCCATTCTCCTGGAAATCCAGCCCCGCGAGCAGGAAATCCTGGAGTACCTCACCCGCACTGTTCCGGCCCCAGCCGCAAGCTAGCCGCTTTCGACCTGCCGCCGTACTGGAACGCTGAAACGTAGATGATGGTGTCGAGCGTGATCACCGCTCACGCACGTCTTGCACCGCGCGCTCCACAGCGTCCTCGACCTGCGCATCGGTCATACCACGCCGCCGAGCCTCCGCCCGCACCCGGAACTGCTCCAGCGCCTGCGCCGCCACAAACCGCCGCAGCGCCTCCACCGTAAGCTCGTCCACACTCTTCCCCTCAGCCTCGGCAATCCCCCGAAGCTCCGCGAGTAGACTATCCGGCAATGCGATCGTCATCTACAAATGGCTCTCGTTTCAGAATACGTAACCTTCTCAATGCTGCGCCCTACCCCGGTATACCCTTCCGGACCGGATCCATCAGCCACTGGCGCACGCTTGCAATGAATTCCCAGACGTCCCCGCCTGAAGGCCTCACATAATCAGGGTCCTCAGGATCTTCCCCCATTCGCTCGAAAGCATCAATGAGCCATGAAGGCCCGTGTCCCGTTGCGCCAAGGTGTTTGAGCCAGGACTCCAGTTCGCCGCCGGCAACAATAAACAGACCATACCCTGCCAATTGGGCGAGAAGCTCTTGGGCAGCCTCTCGCTCCGTGCCGGGCAAAATCGCGACGCCGCCATCACGCTTCATGTCGCGGCCTGTGGCATCCATGGCCCTCTTCACATCCGAGCGATGCGTCGCAAAGGTCTGATGTGTGAGGGGCGGCACACCACCGCTTGTGATGAAGCTACTCCAAACGGTGCCGCCCTCCTTCAGAACATCTATATCTACGATTCCCGCCGCGGGAATTCCCATTTTGCGCAACGGATGCACTATTGTGTGTACGGTCTGCTTATTCTGAGCGTTGATGAACAAGCAATTTGGGATGCCCCAATCTGGCCTGAAGCGAAGGAGTCTTTCATTTACTTCCTGATAGAAAGCCCGATCCGCGTCGGACTCCGTTACCACAACGAACTCGTAGAACAACCCGCTCAACACTCCGGTCGATCGCAAGAGCGGATTCCGCATCATCTCCAGAATCTCGCCGCTTGCAAGAACTCTAGCCGACGCCACTCCATCACGATACGTGAGTCGGATGATCGTCACCGGCGCTCCGGACTGAAGACAGCCACTAACGAAACTCGGGCTGTGCGTTGACGCAAACACGCGCTGATCTGACCGCAGTGCGGCGCGTGAGACCTCATTGCCCAGATTGAAAGCGAGAGCAGGGTGCAGAAAAGCCTCTGGTTCGTCGATCAAAACCACCCGGGGATCGCTCGCAGTGAGAGCTGTGATGATGCCCGTAAATGCTTTCACGCCGTCGCTAGCTGAGTCGATTGGTATAGCCTCAGCGTGGAAACGCACCGCCTCGTCGTCGATCCCCCGCTCTTCTCGGTCGGACGCCGGCGGGCGCCGTGAGAGCCGGATCCGGAGACGGCCAAGATATGTGGGATCGACCACAAAATAGAGTCCGAAGGCTTCCGCAACGATTCTCCGGACCTCGCGCCTCTTGTCGTCGTCACAGAACAAGACACCAAGACTCGCCTTTACCTTAGCCTGAAGGTCCCCTGCAGGCTGTTCATTCACCAAATTGATGCGCTGACGACCGTCGAGCATCATCGTCTTGTCACCCAGGTAATACATGCAGAACTCACTCAGATCCAACTCTGGATTGGAAAGGCACTCCGTCAGCCGATCAAGCACAACTTGTGGCCTTTGAGCACCTCTAATCTGGATGACCACGTGGCCAGGACGGACGTGCTCCCCCTCGCTTGCTGGAACGATCAAGTCTGCGGCTGCTTCAGAAGCTACGTCCCTGTCGAGGCCCGTGAACTTTAGCTGATCCAAGATCACGGTATTTACATTCTCCAGCCCGTGACGGCAATATGCGTCAATCTCTGTCAGAACCTTACTTTTCCCGGAGTTGTTAGGACCAACGAAGACGGTAATGGGAGTAACCGCGACTAACTCCGGCCCACCACACGGAGAGCGTCCGAACTTCAGCTGAATTGTTTTGATCATCGGCGTTCTTACCATCTCCCATGACTTAATCGTATACGACTCAAGCGTCCCCGCTGCGTTTTACTCGTAACAACCGATGTCTCCCAGTTACGCCCCTCCCCCACCGACCATCCCCAACCTCCTCAACCACTTCCCCCTCACAACCGCCCCCAACCGCCCGCCCCGCCCGCTACCCTCCTCCCAAAGGAGACCCACACATGCCATCGCAACTCAAGCAGGAAACCGCCCGCGCCAACGGCGCCAAATCCCACGGCCCCAAGACTCCGGAAGGCCGAGCCAAATCATCCCAGAACGCCCTCAAACACGGCCTCTCCGCGCTCAAATTCGTCCTCCCCACCGAAAATCGCGACGAATTTTACGAACTCCGCGACGCCTATTTCGCCCGTTTCCAGCCAGCCGACCCCGTCGAACTCCGCCTGGTCGAAGCCATGGTCCTCGCCGACTACCGCCTGCGCCGTCTCATCACCATCGAGACCAACCTCCTCAGCAACGAAATGGTCAAGCACGGCCCCAACCCCGACCCGCTCATCACCGACATGGACGACGAAGACCGCCTCGCCTGGAGCTTCAACCATCTCGCCAACAACCACCACAGCCTCGCCCTCCTGGCCCGCTACCAGGGACAGCTCGACCGCGCCTACACCCGAGCCTTCAAGCAGCTACGAGAATTGCAAAAGGAGCGCCGCGAAGCCGCGGCCGCCGAAACCAACGTCGAGCAGGTCCCCCAGGTCCGGCAACGCCTGCCGCGGCCAGACTCGTCTCGCCCCTTGTCGCCCGCGCCCCTCCAAATCGCCGCGCGACAAAACGAACCCAAACCCGAGCCGGGCCTGACGTCTCAAACCGCGCCAGCCTATCAGATTCGCACGGACGTGGCGTACCGGAGCCCCGCGCATGAGGCGTCCCTCTTTCGGAACGAGGTTCTCCCTACTCGGCCGCTTGTGAAACCCAGTAGTCAGGTAGTCCAGGCTTTGTGCCAGCAAGAATTTCGATAATCGCCTGGCGATCCGCGCCGGACACACCGGCGTCCTTCCCCGTCTGTTTCGAGGTCAGGGCGTCAAACAGTTTCCGGTAAACCCGATCCTTCACAGCATCGGGCAACGCGTCGAACGCCTGGCTATAGATCATGTAGCTGAGCGGATAGCGGAATACCCTCGTCTGCAGGTCGAAGTCCCGCAGGGAACGCCCTTTGCTGTCACGCGGCCCGCGCTGCGGGAACGTCTGAGTGAAGGTAGACGTTCCGGATATTGGTTCAAAGATGTGAGCCTCGTCTTCGAACAACATGTAGGAGACCATCTTGTCCACCAGGAACTCCAGTCGCGGCTGGAACTCCGCCGTCTTCCCTTCGTTCCCGGCGATCCGTATTTCCCAGTTCAGCCGTGTGAGGAAGCTGGTCATCCGGTTCTGATGCTCCAAGGTCAGCAGAGCGACAATGTCGCTGGTGGGGAGCGGGTACACGCCGGAGTCCACGCGGCCCTCCACGGTCGTCAGATTCTGCTTGTTTCGAAGATCGAGCAGCGTAGGCTGATCCGGATTGGGCGCCACGGCGTTCCCGCGATGCAGGAGACCGCCGGACGTTCCTGTGACATACCAGCCGCCCCAACGCTGATCAAGCGGCGTCCGGCTGTCGACGACAACCGCGGAGGCGACTTGGCGCGGCGACCCGTCCGGACGCGGAATCACGGAGGTGGCCAACAGCCCCGGAACATTCAACGTGTTGGCAAGGAGATGGCAGTTCAGGCATTCTACCCCCCGGCGAAGAAAGCGGGGCTCTCCGGTCTTCTTCTTTTCAATTGTGTAGAAATTGATGCCCTGATTTACATCCAGCGCGGTCACCTCGTACACATCCCCCTTCGGAACATACCCGACGGCAACCTCATCATTGAAGTACAGCGCGCGCGGGGAACGCGGGGAAATCTTGGGACCCTGAAAGCTGGTCTTGGAAAAAACCAGCATCTGCGAGTCGACGTTGACATCCAACTGCCGGAGCAAGCTGGGGAGGTAGCCTTCCTTGGCGTCAAACTCCAAGCTGGCTTCTCCGCGATCCAACTTCTCCTGAAGCCGGGAGATCGCGTCATGCGGCGGCCTGTTCTCGTAATCGATGGCCGGCTGGTCGTAGGGAATGTAGGGATAGTCGTCCCCATCGTCCCGCGCCGCCCATGCCGTCGCAGCGGCAATCCCAATGATGGCCACGGCACCCAGAATCCGTCGTTTGCTTCGCATCGGCTCCCATTGTAGGAAGGGACCGGGCGCGGATGCCATGACCTAAGTCACGGCGCGTTCGCCGGGAAGCGCCATTTCTCTTGCGTCACCACGCCGAGCCCCGGCGTGATAGGTGTAGAAGGCATGGACAAAGAAGCCGCGCTGCGGGCGACGCAACTCTTTGCGGATCTGGACGCTGCCGCGCTTTCGGAGTTGGCTGGCATGTGCCATCCGCGGCAGTTGGCCCGTGGAGAAATGCTGTTCTCCGCCGGGGAGCCCGCGGCGGGGCTGTTTGTCGTGCTTGATGGCGAAATTCGAGCCTACCGTGTGAACTCCCAAGGCCGCGAGCAGACGATTCACACCGAACGCGCCGGGGCCACACTGGCCGAAGTGCCGGTATTCGACGATGGCCCTTACCCTGCGACAGCCGTCGCCGAGAAGCCGGCATCCTTGTTGTTTCTGCCCAAAGAAAGCTTCCGCCAATTTCTACTACGGCACCCGCAACTGGGCTTGACCGCTTTGAAGCTGATGGCCAAGCGGCTTCGGGGCCATGCCGAACTGGTGGACTCACTGGCGTTACAACAGGTGGGGGAGCGCATTGCGCGTTTCCTGCTGGCGGAAGGCCGTAGCCGCGGACGCCGGACCGGCGACGGCCTGGTGGTGGAGATTTCCTCCACGAACGAAGAATTGGCGAAGCGCATCGGCTCCGTGCGGGAGGTGGTCTCACGCACCTTGGCAAGGATGGAACACGACGGCCTTATCGCGCAGCAGTCGCCGGCTGGCGCCAAGCACCGCCGCATTCTCCTCTGCGATGAAGCCGGCCTCGCTCAGTTCGGGGCTTAGGGCGGTTTCCCGGTGAGTGTAGACCGCTCCCTGCGGTCGCGGCTCTGTTACTGGCGTTGCGCACTCAATCCGTGGCCCGGGCGGAGCGGTCTACGATAACGGTGAAAGCGCTCTAGTCGTGCGCGGACCGGAACAAGGTGACTCACCTGCGGCTTGAATTTCGCCCCGCTGTGACCAAAGTCACTGCCCTTCTCAGAGCTCGTCCGTAATCTGGAGATAGAGGAACACGCATGACACTCTATCAGGACCAAACAACCCGCGAGATCGCGCTCCGGAATCCCGGAGCCGTCCCGATCTTTGAATCCCTGGGCATCGACTACTGCTGTGGGGGTTCCCGGCCGCTGCGCGAAGCCTGCGAGCGGGCGCAGGTTGATTGGGAGCATCTTGTCCAGCTCCTTCAGACCGTCGACGCTCCTCCTGATCCGTCCGCAGCCGACTGGACCGCGGAGCCGCTTGACGCCCTGACCTGTCACATTGTCGGCCAGCACCACGCCTACGTCCGCCGCACCGCGCCGCAGATCCGTCAGTGGCTCGATAAGGTGGTGGCCAAGCACGGGCCTGCGCATCCCGAACTGGAGGAGATCCGCGCGCTGTTCACGACGCTCTCCGAAGAACTGTTCGCGCACATGATGAAGGAGGAGCGCATCCTGTTCCCGCATCTCGACCGCCTGGCCGCCGCGCCGGCCTTCTTCGGGTCTGTCGAGGCCCCCATCAGCCGCATGCTCGCAGAGCACGACGATGCGGGCGATCTGCTGGCCAAAATCCGCGGGCTCTCCCAAAGCTACCGGCCGCCGGAGAACGCGTGCCCCACCTACCGCGCTCTCTACCACGGACTCGCTGAGTTCGAGCGCGACCTCCATCAGCACGTTCACCTGGAAAACAATATCCTCTTCCCGCGCGCGCTGGAGTTCGAACGCCGGCTGCTCGCCGAGGAGCCGGAGCATGTCCGCGGCTAACCCCGGCTAACCCGCATTACTGACCAGGTTTCGGACGCAGGACGTGGCGCAAGCCCGTGGCTTGCCGCGCCGGGACTCGTCCCGGCGCTTGTCGTCCATCACAGCGCCGTGCCCGGAGTGCCGGCCCGACCACTCGCCGAGGCATCCCGCCCCGTGCTCTGTCTGAAACGCTCTGCGAGCCCGTGAGCAATCCGGGCTAACGCGATAACCACGGTGGGCGGCCCGGCCGGCGCCTCTGCGGAACGGGAAGCGCGGCTCCAGCGCGTACTCATCGCCTATATCGCCAGTGGGGCTCGCCGCGGTCCTGCTGCCAGTGACCGCCGTGTGCGCGGTCATAGCGCAACACAGGTCCGCGGTTCGAGCCCGCGACTGCCCACCACCGTTTCAGTCCCTTACACGAAGGGTCAGCTCGGATGCCGGCCCTGGGTGATTTGAGGTACTCGTCAGGTCTTCCTCCGCCTTCAGTCCCGTCCGGGGAGTGCTATCGTAAGCGGTAACGTCGGCAGGACGTCAGGAAGGATGATCCGTTATGCTTCGAACCGTCGCATTCTTGCTTCTGACCGCGATTCCCATGTTGGCTGATTTGACCGGCCGCTGGTCGAACGGCGGCAAAGACGTGTTCGTGCTTCGCCAGAACGGCAACGCGGTGACCGGCACCATCGAAGGAGCACCGGGCGAGCCCGTCTACAAGATCGTGGACGGAGTGGTTCGCGGAAATCAGATCCACTTCTTCGTCCTGCATGAGGACGAGAACGACCCCGAGGTGCAGGCCAACGGCGGCAATCCATTCCACAACTTCGCCAAGGGCACCTTTACCGAGGACGAAATCGTGGTCTCGGGATCCAGAGAAAGCACCAAAATCCACGAGTACCGGCTGGTGCTGAAGAGGATCAAACCAGAGGGGCGAAAGTGAAGGTCCGCCCGGACCGGGTCCGTGGAAGTACGGCGTCCGCCTTCCCGCGGGCCTCTTCCGCGAGCACCCGGCCATCCGGCAGCTCGCGGCGCACCTGGCTCCCGAGGCGGCCATGATCGAGGCTGTCTCCACCCTGGAATCCCCCCAGTTGAGCCCGGACTAAAAATCCCCTAAATATCCCATTGCCTTCGCCTGCTCTTCTGTGCTACTCTCGAAAAGCTTTTGAAGTCCAGTACAATCCTTTGAACCCGCAGCACCAAACGCTAATCGCGACCTGCCCACCTCAATTGACCTGACAGTACTTCCATCGCCAGAAAAGAGAACACAACAGTTATGAAAGAAACAGGAACCGTCAAGTGGTTCAACGCCGCCAAGGGCTTCGGATTCTTGGCACGCGCAAACGGAGAGGACGTCTTCGTTCATCACACGGCCATTGAGGCCAGCGGCTACCGCACGCTCGAGGAAGGCGCCCAGGTGACCTTCATCGTCAAGAACGGTCCCAAAGGGTTGCAGGCCGAGCAAGTTACACCCGTCTAGAACCCCATCAAACGGCCGGCCGCCGGTTTGATCCGCGGCCGGCCATAGGCTCCCCTATCCGTCCGGAGTAGAACTTTGTTCGCTCTACGAGGCGATCCTCTGCTTCCTTCCATGTGACGCGCCAGGTGACGCGGCACTCGCAATCCCAGAGCGTCCTCTCCCGATTCAACCGCGCGTTGCGAGCCAGATCGCCCATTCCGCCGCCTGCTCCGGATCCTTCAGCGACTTCAGCAACTGCTCCCGATACGACTCAGCTTTGACTTTGATCTTGCTCTTGACTCTGGTCTTAGAGCGGTTTCTCGGTGAGTGTCGACCGCTCCCTGTGGTCGCGGCTCTGCTACTGGCGTTGCGCGCTCAAGCCGTGGCCCGGCCGGAGCGCCGCCGCCTGCCGACTTGTAATCGCACAAGTTCCCCAACCGGATCCGGTTCAGGCGAGCCCGGATCGTAGCAACGGCACGCAGCAAACGGACTGAGGCTTCCCCGCCGGAAAACGAGGAGGCTACATGCGGGCAGTAGAGCCGCATCCGGTATTGTCCGCGATGCCTGCCGAGTCGCCACCAGCCGGATGCGCAACGGCACCCTGAGGCGCGAAACTGGAGAGATGCCCGCCGCCTCACCCAACGGCGCTGGCGGGCGAGGCACAACCATATGAAGACCGCAGCCGCTCTCCTCCTCTTGATCGCGCTCCTGACCGCGCCCGCCTGGGCCCAGCCAACCTGCCCCGCGGGCCCGGTCCCCGACTTCTCACGACAAGCATGGAACGGCTGGGGCGCCGGCATCGCCAACGCGCGCTACCAGCCCGACCCCGGCATCGCCGCCGACGACGTGTCCAAGCTCGCACTGAAGTGGGCTTTCGGCGTCCCCGAGGCGCGCGCCATGGTCGGAGCCCCGTCCATCGCCGGCGGACGCGTCTTTCTTGGTTCTGATACCGGCAACGTCTACTCTCTGGACGCCGCCACCGGCTGCCTCCACTGGACCTTTAAAGCTGAAGCAGGCGTCCGCACCTCCATCAGCGTGGCGAAGGTCGCCGACACCCGCTGGGCGGCCTTCTTCGGCGACCTCCGTGGCATGGTCTACGCCGTCAACGCGGCCAACGGCCAACTGCTCTGGCGCGTCAAGGCCGACGACCACCCCACCGCGCGCATCACCGCCGCGCCCCAGTATTTCGAGGACCGCCTCTACGTCCCCGTCTCCTCCGGCGAAGAAGGCGCGGGCGGCGGAGCCACCTACCAGTGCTGCACTTTCCGCGGCAGCGTCGTGGCGCTCGCCGCGGGCAGCGGCCGCCAGATCTGGAAAACTTACGTCATAAAGGACGAGCCCAAGCAGACCGGCGCCAAACCCAACGGCACCCCCACCTTCGGACCCTCGGGCGCGGGCATCTGGAACACCCCCACCATCGACCCCCAGCGCCGCCAGCTCTACGTCGGCACCGGCGACGCTTACAGCGAACCGGCCGACCCGGCCACCGACGCCATCGTCGCCTTGAGCCTCGATACGGGCGAGATCCGCTGGACCGCGCAGGACACCGCCGGCGACATCTGGCTCGCTTCCTGCATGCGCCCCAACAAGCCCGAAAACTGCGGCCCGGATCAGGACTTCGGCTCGCCGCCCATGCTCAAGACGCTGGCCGACGGCCGCGACATCCTGGTGGCCGGCCAGAAGAGCGGCAACGTCTGGGCCCACGACCCCGACACCGGCAAGGTCCTCTGGCGCACGGCGCTGGTCCCCAACACCACCGAGTTCGGCGGCAAGATCATCTGGGGAGGGGCCTCCGACGACAGCCAGGCCTACTTCGGTCTCGGCTCCGGCGGCATCGGCGCCGTGCAGATCCGCGACGGCGAACGCCAGTGGCAGGTGAGCTTCGATCCCCCCGAAGCGATGGCGCGCCACACCGGACACGACGGACCGCTCACCGCCATCCCCGGCGTGGTCTTCTCCGGAGGCTGGGATGGCATGCTGCGCGCCCTTTCCACCACTGACGGCAAACTCATCTGGGAATACAACACCGCCCGCGACTTTGACACCGTCAACGGCGTCCCCGCCAAAGGCGGATCGATGGGCGCCCCCGGACCCGTAGTCGCCGACGGCCGCCTCTTCGTCTCCTCCGGCTACGTCGGCGTGAAGAACGGAGCCGCCGGCAACGTGCTGCTGGTCTTCGGCCTGCCGTAGCAAGATTCCGGACCCCGGGCCGTGCGGCGGACACGCCCCTGGTGTTGCACTTGGGCGGCGCCGATAGTCCCCCTGTGGCCGTGGCGATTCAGTAGCGTCCGGGCTAAGGTAGAATTTAAACGAAGTTAACGGAAACCCCCTCCAGACCCGCACCCGTCTAGTTGGGTAGCTGTCCCGCGTCCCTCTTGATTCTGGGACTTTCTATGACCGCCATCATGCCCCGCCTCCGGCTGGCCGCCGGGGCCGCCATTCTGTTTCTTTCGCCGATCCTCTTCGCACAACAGAGCCGCATCCCGCGGCCGATCCAAAGCCGCCAGCGCGTTGCCCTGCGCGGTCAGATTCCGCCGCAGGCGCGCCCGGAAAACGATCAGGGACCCGTGGACCCCTCGCTCAACCTGGTCCTCACGCTAGCCCTGCGCCCGTCCGCCGAGCAGCAAACCGACCTGAATCATCTGCTGGCCGCGCAGCAGGATCCGGCTTCGCCGGACTATCATCGCTGGCTCACGCCGGAGCAGTTCGCCGGCCGGTTCGGAGCCAGCCCGGAGGACATCGCGCGCATCACCGACTGGTTACAGCAGCAGGGTCTCGCCGTCGTCTCCACGGCGCGCGCCCGCAACGCGATTTCCGTTCGCGCCACCGCGGCGCAGGCCGGAGCGGTGTTCGGCGCCGAGATCCACAACTATCAAGTCAACGGACGGCGGCACTTCGCGAACGCCACCGAGCCGACACTTCCGGCCGAGCTTGGCGCGATCGTTTCCTCGGTCGAGGGGCTGAACGATTTTCTGCTGCAACCGCGCGGCATTCGCCCCACGGCGGCGGGCGAACTCCAGCCCAACTACACCTCCGGGACCGGCCGGCATTACCTGTCGCCTGACGACTTCGCCACCATCTATAACCTGAAGCCGCTCTACGCCCAGGGCATCGACGGCGCGGGCCAGGTGATGGTGGTGGCCGGGCAGGCGCAGGTCAGTCTCGCGGACATCCGCACCTTCCGCACCCGCTTCGGGCTGCCGGCCAGCGACCCCGAACTCATGCTGGTCCCCGGCTCCTTCACACCCACCAGCCAGGGCGGCGATGTGGACGAGGCGCACCTGGACCTCGAATGGGCGGGAGCCATCGCCCGCAACGCGCGCATTCTGTACGTATACTCCTACAGCGTCATGGACGCGGTGCGCTACGCCGTCGATCAGAACCTGGCGCCGGTGATCAGCGTGAGCTACGGCTTGTGCGAGCCCCAGACCTCCTCCAACACCCTGCGCAGCTTACAGAGCACCGCGCAGCAGGCCAACGCGCAAGGCATCACCTGGGTGAATTCGAGCGGGGATTCGGGCGGCTCTGACTGTACACGCAGCGGCTCCACCGCCGGCGGACCCTCGGTCGACGCTCCCGCGAGCGTGCCCGAAGTCACCGGTATCGGCGGAACCCGCTTTGACGACTCCGCCGGCGTCTACTGGAATGCCGATAACGGTCCCACCAGCGCCTCCGTGCTGTCCTATATTCCCGAGGTCGTCTGGAACGACAGCACATCCGGCTCGCCCTCCTCGGGAGGTGGAGGCGCCAGCCAGTTCTTCCTCAAACCGGCCTGGCAGAGCGGCGCGGGCGTGCCCAACGACGGATCGCGCGACGTGCCCGACGTTTCTCTTTCAGCGTCGCCCAATCATGTGGGATACCTGGTTTACTCGGGAGGCTCGCTGGCGGTCTACGGCGGCACGTCGACCGGAGCGCCCGCCTTCGCCGGCCTGGTGGTGCTGCTGAACCAGTACCTGATCCGCACGGGAGCGCAGGCGTCGGCGGGGGTCGGCAACGTGAACACCAGGCTCTATGCGCTGGCGCAGAGCGTGCCGCAGGTGTTTCACGACATCACCACCGGCGACAACATCGTCCAGATTACCTGCGGGCTCCGCGCGCGCAGCTGTCAGGACGGATCGTTCGGATACACTGCGGGTCCCGGCTACGACCTCGCGAGCGGCCTGGGCTCCATCGACGGCTACAACCTGGTGACCTCCTGGAAGAGCCCACTCAGCTCCGTCACGCGCATCACCCCGTCCATGACCCTGGGGGCCGCGCCCTCCGTGATCCCGGCCAGCGGCAGCGTCACGCTCACCGCGACTCTTATCGGGACCAACGGAGTGGCGCCCGAAGGCTCGGTCGCTTTCTTCCTGGGGGATCACGGGCTGGGGACCGCGACGCTGTCGGCATCCGGTAGCGTGGCGAAAGCGGCCTGGACCATCACGGGCGCCCTGCTCAGCGTGGGGGCCAGCGCCATCCGCGCCACATACAGCGGAGACGTGGCCTACAACGCGGCATCGGCCACCACGGCCGTTACCGTCACTTCCCCCGTTTCCGGAAGGCCGGCGATCGCGGGTGTCGCCAACGCGGGGTCCTTCCGTCCCAGCTTTGCGCCGGGCATGCTGCTCAGCATCTTCGGCTCGGGACTCGCCCCCGCCACCTGGAGCGCCACCAGCACGCCCTTGCCGCTCCAGATCGCCGGCGTCTCAGTCAGTGTGAACGGCGTCGCGGCGCCGGTGCTCTATGTCTCCCCCGGGCAACTGAACGTGCAGGTTCCCTATGAGGCCACGCCGGGAGCGCAGGCCAGCCTGGTGGTCAACAACAATGGAGCGGTCTCCTCCACATCGTTCCTGGTGGCTGAGACGGCGCCGGGAATCTTCACGAATGCGCAGTTTGCGCCGGTTCCGGACGCCACGGCCCAGCGCGGCCAGAGCGTGACGCTATTCTTCACCGGCGCGGGATTCATCTCCCCGCCGTTCGCCACGGGAACGGCGCCCGATCCCTCGACCCCCGTGCCCTTCCTGCCGGCTCCCGTGCAGGATGTCTCGGTGACCGTGGGCGGCATACCGGCAACGATCACGTTCGCGGGTGTCGGGCCGGGCTTGGTGGGAGTGATCCAGGTGAACTATCAGGTGCCCGATTCCGTGCCCCTGGGGGCGAATCCGGTGGTAGTGTCGGTGGGCGCCGTCGATAGTCCTCCAGCCAGCCTGACCGTGACGAACTGACGCGTGGAGGACCGCTCCCTGCGGTCGCGGCACAGCTAGCGGCGCTCTGCCCAACTGACGGGAACAGGGCACCGTGGCGAACAGTCGCGGCCCAGCTACAGGCGCTCTGCCCGGAATGACGATGATTCACACAGCACCGCTAGCTGAGCCGCGACCGCAGGGAGCGGTCCCGCTTCAGTCCGCAGCCCCCCTGCCTCGGTGCGCCACTCGATACTTCCGCAACAGCTCATAAATCACCACCCCACCCGCCGTAGCGACATTCAACGAATGCTTCATCCCCAGCATCGGAATCCGCACGTGCACGTCCGCCAACTCAGCCACGGCCGCGCTCAACCCATCCACCTCATGCCCGAACAGCAGGCACACCGGAAACCGCGGCACCCAGTCAAACAGGTCGACCGCCTGTGGACTCGTCTCCACCGCCGCGATCTCGTAACCGCGCTCGCGCAGCTCCGCCACCCGGCCCGCCGCGTCCCAGGAATGCTCCCACCGGACGGTCTCCTCCGCCCCCAGCGCGGTCTTGCTGATCTGGTTCTTCGGAGGCGTCCCCGTACACCCGCACAGATGCAGCCCCTCGATGCCCGCCGCATCCGCCGTGCGAAAAAACGCGCCAACGTTGTAGAGGCTCCGGACGTTCTCCAGCACCACCGCCACCGGCAGCGTGGCGATCCCGTCGTAGGCCGCCGAACTCAGCGAAGCCCGGTACGGCAGCCGTTCGCTCACGGCAGCGCGAAGACGTAGACAGCGTTGTGCTGGCGCGGCGTCTTCAGCTCCGGGACCTCGGCCTCGAGCTCGGGCACCTTCAGGTTCTCGCCCGTCATCACCGCGATGTACTGCTTCCCGTTCACCGCGTACGTGATGGTGCTCACCGAAATGTTGCCGCCCAGAATCGACTCCCACAACTGTTTGCCCGTTTTGGCGTCAAACGCCTTGAAGTGCCGCGACATGTCGCCGTGGAAGATCAGGCCGCCGGCCGTCGCCAGCACCGCCCCGTTGCCCGGCCGCCGCCCCACGTCGAACCGCAGGATCTCGCCCGTCGACAGATCGATCTTCGCCATCCCGGTGAGCGCGTTCGGATCCCCCCCGGCCGCTGCACCACTTTCCAACTCCCGCGCCCCTGCGGACCCGCCGTGGTCTGCTCGCGGCAATTGTCGATGTAGGAGGTGTACAGCGAATTCGTCTGCGGATCATAGGCCGCCGGCCAGTAGCTCTTCGTGTTCCAGTAGCACACGGTGTGCGTCTCGCCCGGCTGCTTGAACACCAGGTCATAGTTGATGGTGGCCGCGCCCGTCTTCGGATCGATGTCCTTGATGGCCCAGTACGGGGTGTCGAACGGGAACGGCGTCGCCCACAGGAACTGCCCCGTGGTGCGGTCGATTAGCGACAGCCCGCCGCCCTCGGAGATGTTCACCGAAACGTCGCGCTCCTCGCCGGGCTTGATCGCCGGGTTGATCCACTTGACGTACTTGGGATCGGGATTCAGCTTCACCCGCACCAGTTGCCGCTCATTGGTGTGGTCCAGGTCCCAGTCATCGGCCGGCAGATGCTGGTAATACCAGACCAGCTTGCCCGTATCGGGGTCCAGCGCCACCGTCGAGTTGCTATAAAGGTCGGCCGGCGCGGTCTTCCCGGCCTTATCGGCCGACCCGTGCCGCGCGGCCCGCTGCTCCGGCATCGGATTCGCGATCCCCCAGATGATCAGGTGGTGCTGCGGATCGTAGCTCCCCGGCGAGCCCCAGGTCGACGCCAGCCGGTTTTTCACCGGAGCCCCGTTCCACGACTCGTCGCCCGGCTCGCCGACGTCGGGCGTCGTGTACCAGCGCCACAGCTCCTTGCCCGTCAGCGCGTCATGCGCCGAAACGAAGCAGCTCTCGCGTCCGCCCGCGCAGCCGCCGCTCGAGATCACCTTCCCGTCGGCGATGATCGGACCCGACGTGTGCCCGCGCTTCTCCGCCTGCGCCTTCCACCGCAGCTCGCCCGTGCGTGCATCCAGGCCCACCACGGTGCTGTCCGGAGCCGTAAAGGCGATGATGTCGCCGAAAATCGCCAGCGATTTCGACCGCGCCTGCCGCCCCACGTTCGTAGGCACGTCGTGCTTGTACTCCCACAGCAGGTCGCCGTTGGTGGCATCGAGGGCCTGCACGATCGCCCCCGGGGCGATCACGTACATCACGCCGCCGCGCACGATGGGCGTCGTCTCGGTCTGCCCCTCGGGAAGCCCGCGCACCCACGCGGTCCTCAGTTGCCCGACGTTCGCCGTCGTGATCTGGTTCAGCGGACTGAACCGCTGCGCATCCAGCGTGCGGCTGAACATCAGCCAGTCATTGGGGCTGGGATTCTCCAGTTCCTGCTCGGTGACGGGCTTGAAGTTCTGAACTTGCGCAACGGCCAGCGTAGCCGCCAGTACGGAGGAGAGCAACACGGTCCGGATCATGAGGCTAGGGTCCCGCAACTGTGCGCCCGGCGCAAGTGCCGGACAGCAGCATTGCTCTATCCGCGGTGGTTCGGGGCGCGTGTGGGGCAGGCCCAACCCAAACCACGTCTGCGGCGGCCTCTCAGACCACCTGTCCGTTGAAACCGCAAGCGCCCCTTTCACGGCGACGCGCCGCTAGCCCCCGCTAGCCGCCAGCGCCGACTGCGGCCAAAGCCGTCTGCCAATACTCCGGCAGGCCGGACTTTGTGTCTATGAGGATTTGGATGATCGCGCGACGATCCTCCGTGGTGAGCTTATGAAACTTCTCGTTGGTGTCCGCGCCGGTGAGGGCTTCGTACAGCCGGCGGTAGACACGGTCGCGGACCGCCTGGGGCATGCCGTCGAACGCCTCGCTGTAAATCATGTAGCTGAGCGGGTAACGGAACAGCCGTTTTTGAAGGTCGAAGTCGCGCAGGGAGCGGCCTTGCTTATCGCGCGGGCCGCGCTGCGGGAAGGTTTCCATGAAGGGCGACGCGCCCACGACCGGATCGAGCAGCCGGGCTTCGTCCGTAAAGAGCATGTAGCCCACCATCTCTTCAATGGTGGCGTCCACGCGCTTCTGGCCTTCTTCGCCCAGGTTGTCGTGTTCGGCGATGCGCGCTTCCCATCCGGCGCGCGTCATCAGGTTCGTCATGCGCGTCTGGTGTTCCAGCGTCATCAGCGCGACGATGTCGCTATAGGGGCTCAGGTACGGTGTGGTGTCCACCTTCTTGGAAAGATCGGTGAGGTTCTGCGTGCCGCGGGTTTCGAGCAGACTGGGCGCGTTGCGGTCGCGCGCGACGGCATTGCCTTTATGCATCATGCCGCCGTGGGTGCCGGTGACGTACCAGCCGCCCCAGCGGTCCTGGAAGCGGGTGCGATGGTCGGTGACCGGCATGCCGAGGCGCGCGTAGGGCATACCTGAGGAATCGGGATACACGGAGGCGATCATGATGCCCGGGATGCCGGAGGTGGCAGGTCCCTCATGGCACTGGAGGCAGACGTCGCGGCGGTCCAGGCGTGGCGGTGTGCCCTTCTCGTTTTCGACCGTATAGAAGATGTAGCCCTGCTTGGGGTCCAGCGTGGCCAACTCCAGCATGTCGCTGTTCTGGACGAAGCCGACCGTGGCGTTGTCGTTGAAGTACAGGGCGCGCGGGTCGCGCGGGGAGATCCTGGCGGCCTGGAAGCTGGTTTTGGAGAAGACCAGCATTTGCGAATCGACGCTGACGTCGAGTTCCTTCAGGAGGTCTTCGAGGTACCCGGTGCCGGGACGGTATTCGAGCTTCGCCTCGCCGGAGGCCAGACGCTTGTTGAGGCGCGTGGCGGCATCGTCGATCGGGGTTTCGTAGTAAGCGATGGCGGGGTGGTCGACGGCCAGGATGGTGGACTCGGCCGTGGTCACGTCGTGCTGGGCCCAGGTGACGATGGCCACCATCGCCATGGTCAGACCCAGGCCCGTAACACTCGCACGACGCACAACCGACATTGCCCTCAGAGGGAGCACGCGCCGTGCCAATTCCACTGCTCGCGTGTAAGTCATTCGAGATCAGCCGCCTTTCCGGCTTCTGGGAAGCGGGGGGACCCGGCGGCTGCGCCATCCGACCCAGGGGCTTGCGCGATCCGGCACGCGGCTAGCCTTCGGCTAGCCTGCATTTCTCACTAGCTCTCAGCGCATCGAAAGGAAACGTCAGTCGGGGAGCCGCAAGGGGCGATTTTGCCACCACAAACGGCATGACACCTTGACCGGCGCCGAGCGCCGGGATGAGTCCGGGCGCGGCAAGCCACGGGCTTGCGCCACGCCCTGCGCCGAAACCTGGTGAGAAGTGCGGTCTAGAGCTGGCCTAGAGCCCCCCTCATACTCCCCCATTCTGCACCGATAAGGCCGGTGTGAACCGACCCACATCTTCCGGCATTGACCGGCGCAAAGAATTCCGGCTGACCCCCCAGCAAGTGATCCAAGTCACCATATTGGGCGGTCCGCAGGCTCCCATGACGGGCGCGGTGGTGGACATGTCCCGCCGCGGCCTGAGTATGCAATTGCCGCAGGCCGTTCCCTTGAACTCCGCCCTGCAGGTGGAGACTCCCGAAGCCGTGGTGCTGGGCGAAGTGCGCTATTGCGCGCCCGAAGGCGACGGCTTTCGCATCGGTCTCTCCATCCGGCACGCGCTCACCAACCTGGCGCAACTGCGCGCCTGGAACCGCCAGCTGGAGCAGGCGCAGGCGCCGACAAACCCCGTGGACACCCCGGTCTCGAGGTAGCGCAAGCTTCAGCTTGCCGCGCCGGGACTCGTCCCGGTGCCGCCGCCCATCACGGTGTCATGCCGGGAGCAGCGAAATCTCTCCTCAAATCGCCAACCGGTTCACCCGCAGCGCCCGAGGTCGCCACTAGAATGAAGAGGTGCAGCGAGTCGCTATCTTCGGCAGCGGGGGCCAACTGGGCGCCGAGCTGTCAGCAGAATTTTCCGCGCGCGCCGGCGAGGTTGCGTGCTTTGACCGGTCGAGCGTGGACATCACTGATCCCGCCGCGGTGGAGCGGGCCATCGCCCGCTACGATCCCGCGGTGGTGCTGAACGCCGCCGCCTACAACCAGGTGGACGTGGCCGAGCAGGAGCCGGCCGCCGCCTTCCAAGTCAACGCCCTGGCCGTGCGCAACCTGGCCATCGCCTGCCGCAACGTGGACGCGCTGCTGGTGCACTTCTCCACTGACTACGTATTTGACGGCATGGCCGGGCAGGCCTATCGCGAAGAGGACCCCACGCATCCCCTGGGCGCCTACGCGGTGTCGAAGCTCGCCGGCGAGCTGTACGCGCGCGCGTACCTGGAACGCGTGCTGATCGTGCGGACGTCGGGCGTGTATGGTCCGGGCGGACTGAACACGGCGCGCGGGAATTTCGTGGAGCTGATGCTACGGCTCGCCACGGGCGGCAAGCCCATCCGTGTGGTGGAGGATCACGTGGCTTCGCCCACCTACGCTCCGGCCTTGGCGGCGCGCACCGTGGACCTGGTGGAGAGGGGCGCCACGGGCATCGTTCACGGGGGCGGCGGCACGCCCATTTCCTGGTACGACTGGGCGGTGATGATTTTCGACGCCGCCGGGCTCAAGCCCCCCCTCAAGCCGACCAACGAGCGCGAGTTTCGTACGGCGGCGCGGCGCCCGAAGTACTCCGCGCTTTCGAACGCCAGGATGGAAGGGATGGGAATCGCGCCGATGCCGCGGTTGGAAGAGACGATCCGGGAGTATCTGCAGAAGCGGGCGGAGCGGATGTCGGCCAGCGGCGGCGCGGCCACCTAATCCGGATTTCTCACAGGCTCGCAGAGCGTTTCGGGCAAAGCACAGGCGGGATGCCTCGGCGAGTGGTCGGGCTCGGCACCCCGGGGCAGGACCCTGTGATGGACGACAAGCGCCGGGACGAGTCCCGGCGCGGCGAGCCATGGGCTCGCGCCACGTCGAAACCTGGGGAGGAATGCGGGCCGAGCTAAGGGCTGGCCACCTGACGGGGCTGTGGCCGGTGCGAGGTTGGCGCGCAGAGCGCCGCTGGTCTTCCTTGGTTCGCAACTCTACTTCACCGCGATCGTCACCGGCGGGCTCGACTGTCCCGCCACTGTGAGCACAAGCTCCGCGGCGTCGCCGGGCGTGACGCCTTCCGGGACCACCACGTTCACCTGGTAGAGACCCGTGTAGCCAGGGGCGAGTCCGGCGAAGAGCACCTGTGCGTCCTGGCCGCCGATGGTCGCCGTAACGGGGCTGACCGTGCGCGACAGCGGGTCCGCCGGCGCTACGAATCCGGCGGGCACGGCGGGAGCGACTTCCCCCAGGCCCGCGCAGTAGATCACCAGGGCGTCTCCCGCGTGGACCGGGTTCGCGGCATTCGCCAGCAGGCCCGCGGAGCTGTAGACGTGGCCCTGTCCTTTACCCGAGTTGTCGGTGGAGAAGACGGCGGGTTGCGCCGCGGCCACCGGGAGCGACAGCGGCACGGTCAGGTCCGGGCCGTTCTGCACGATCAACTGCTGTGTGGAGTTCGGCGGGATTCCGTAAGGCACGATGGCGTTGATCTGCTGCTGGCCGACGTAGAGCAGAGGCAGCGCCAGGCCACCGAGGGCGACCACTGTGCGGTTGAGCTCAGTGACGCGCGGCACCGGACCAGCCACCGCGTCGTCCGAGAGCCGGTCGCCGAAGATCGAGATGATGCCGCCGGGGGCGACGAGGGTTCGAGGGGCGAGGCTGGCTCCGTTCAACACGGATCCGGGCAGCACCACGGGGCCGGAGCTGTTGCCGGAGACCATGCCCGTGGCTTGGGTTGTGCCGCGGAGCGACCGGTCAGAGGATTCGGCCGTGGCGACCAGCCGCACGGACCCGGCCGCGTGCGCCGGCTGCCAGGTGGCCGCCCAGCGTCCGTCGCCGATGGGCACCAGTGACAGCGGCTCATCGCCGTTCGAGAAGGAGACCATGACGCTCCCCTCGTTGAGGCGTCCGCCGCAGTCGTCAGCTACGGTGACTTCGATCGCTGAAGGGAACCCAGCCACGACCTGGAACTGCTGGCCGAGCAGCGAGAACACCAGGTTGAGGTTCTCCGGGGCGCACAGTGCCGGTATTGACGCGTTGCGCACCGCGGCGAGACCCGTGTTGCCGGGAACTACCAGCACCACCTCGATGACGCGCGCCGACTGGTCGGAGAATTCGAGCGTGATGCGTCCGCGGCGCACGCCGGGGGTGAGGCCCGTCAGGTTCGGCTGTACGGAAATGCGCGCGGGCTGCGCTGGTGGCAGCGTGCCTGCGGAAGGCTGATAGCTGAAGAACAGCGGACCGCTGTCGGCGGTCGCCGTGGAGCGGAACGACGTATCCGAGGCGCCGACGTTGGTCAGCAGCGCTTCCTGCGGTGCGACTTGGCCGCCGGGCAATCCGGTGAACAGCAGACCCGTAGGGCGCACGTCGGGTGTCGTGGTATCGGCCGCGGTGACGCGCAACACTACGGAGACCACCTGCGGCGAATTCACGGCGCCGGGCGACGTGATGGTGATGGTGCCGTAGTAGTCGCCGGGGTCGAGACTGGCCGTGTTGGCTTGCACGTTGACGTAGCCGGGAGACGTGCCGCTGGGGCCGCTTTCTCCACTGGCAGGAGTGGCCGTCAGCCAGTTGCCGCCCGAGGTGGTGCTGGCGGCGGCCCAGCTCATGGCGCCGAGCCCGGTGTTGAGCACCGCGAAGAAGTCGCGCAGCGGAGCCGGCGATCCGCGCGCGGCTTGGAACGAGATGCCGTCTTGCGAGAGCACGATGGTTTGCGTGGATGCGTGCACCACCATCGTCACCGGGACCAGCACGGTGCGCCCGATGCCGGGACTTTCGGCGGTGATGAGTCCCGAGTAGGTGCCTTCGCCGAGATCCGCGGGGTTGGCCGTGACCTGCACCGTGGCGGACTTCACGGCGGTGACTGCGCCGCCGGTGGAATCGATCCGCAGCCAATCGCCGCCAGTGGTGGTGGTCGCGGTCAGGTTGAAGGTCAGGTTGCCGGAGCCAATGTTGCGGATCTCGATCGTCTGCGAGTCGGCGGGCTGCGTCACCACGAAATCGAACAACAGCGATTCGGGACCCACCGACAGCGTGGGATTGTCGGCGGCGGCGACGTTGAAGCTGACGGTAACGATGCGCGTGGATGGGTTGGCGTCGGGCGCGTGGATGATGACCGTGCCTTCGTGCGTGCGGGGCGTCAGTCCCGCGGGATCGGCGGTGACCAGCACCACGCCGGGCATCAGCCCCGCGGCCGGGGTCGCCGTGAGCCAGTTGCCGTCATTCGTGTTGGTGGTCACCATGAACGGCAAGCTGGTGAGCAGGCTGGTGACGCGCACCGTCTGCGGCGCGGACGGGGCTCCGCCGCTTTTGGCGCTGAAGGTGAGCAGGTCCGTCGAGACGCTGAACGGCGGCTGGATGGCGAGCACCTGGCGCAGGCGGTCGTGCTTGGCGTCGGCGATGTAGAGCGATCCGTCGGGCGCGGCCAGCACGCCTTCGACGTCGCTCAGACTGGCTTCGAGCGCCGAGCCGCCGTCGCCGAGTGAGCCTTCCGGCGGCTCGCCGCCTCCCGCTACGGTTGAGATGATGCCCGCGGGTGTGATCTTGCGGACGCGGTCACTACCGCCGACATAGAGTGAGCCGTCACTATCGAAGGCCAGCGAGATGGTGTCGATGGAGGCCATCAGCGCGGGTCCGCCATCGCCACGGCAGCAATCGGTGAGGGGCACGCCGGCGTAGCGGTCGATGGCGCCGTCCGGAGTAATACGCCGCACCACGCCGCGATAGAGCTCGGTGACGTAGACGTTGCCGGCGGGGTCGATGGCGAGGCCTCCGGCGTATTCGAGTGAAGCTTCGGTGGCGGGTCCGCCGTCACCCTGCGCGTTGGAGTTGCCGTCGCCGGCGAAGGCGGTGAGCTCGCCTGCGGGCGTCACTTTCCAGATGCGGAAGGCTTCGGTGATGTAAAGATTCCCGGTGGCGTCAACGGCCAGCGACTGGGGGAAGTCGAGGCGGATGAGCGTAGCCTTGCCGGGCGGTTCGAGTCCGCCGCCGCCGGCTACGGTGGTGATGGCCCCGGTGGCGAGGTTGATGCGGCGCACGCGACCGTTGCCGGAATCGGCCACGTAGAGATTGCCCGCGGCGTCGAGCGCGAGGCCGATCGGTTCGGTGAAACTGGCGTCGACGGCTGGTCCGCCGTCGCCTGAGTAGCCGCGGTTGCCGTTGCCGGCGATGGTGGAGATGACGCCCGCGGGCGTGATGCGGCGGACGCGGTGATTGTGGCGGTCGGCGACGTAGAGGTCGCCGTTGGCGGCGCGCGCGATGCCGGAGGGGAAGTTCAGCAGACCGGCGGTGGAGGTTCGGCCGTCGCCGCCGAACTTGAAGGCGTTGTTTCCGGCCACGGTGGCGATGGTTCCGGTGGCGGCTGCGCGCTTGCGGATGCGGTTGTTGAGCGAGTCCGAGACGACGACGTTGCCTTGAGCGTCGACCGCCACGCCGCGGGGCCCGTTCAGCGCGGCCAGTTCGGCCAGGCCGCCATCGCCCGCGAAGCCCAGGGTGCCGTTTCCGGCGACGGTGGTGATGATGCCGGTGCCCAGGTCGATGCGGCGCACGCGCGACTGGCCGGCGTCGGCCAGATAGACCGCGCCTGAGGTGACGGCGACGTCCTTGGGCTGGCCCAACGAGGATTGCAGCGCGGGGACGCCATCGGTGGGTTCGAAGTAGTCCTCCATACCGGCCAGGGTTTCGATCTTGCCATCGGCGATGCGGCGCACGCGGCGGTTGAGGGCGATGTACAAGCGCCCGGCGGCGTCGAAGGCGAGCCCCTCGGGGGCGTCCAGCATGGCTTCGGTGGGCGGTCCGCCGTCGCCGGAGAAGCCCGCTTCGCCCGTGCCGGCGATGGTGGTGATGAAGCCGGTGGCTGTGGATACCTTGCGGATGCGGTTGTTGCCGCTGTCGGCGATGTAGAGGTCGCCTAAGGAATCGATGGCGACATCCTGGGGTACGAACAGTGTAGCGAGCGTCGCTTGGGTGCCATCGCCGTTGTAGCCGGGGAAGCCGGTGCCGGCGACCGTGGTGATGTAGCCGGTCTTGGCGGTTACCTTGCGGATGCGGTCATTGGCGCTGTCGGCGATGTAGACGTTGCCGTCGGTATCGAGGGCGACGCCCGAGGGCTGGTGGAGCGCGGCGGCGGTGGCGAGTCCGCCGTCTCCGTAGAAATCGGCCGCACCGTTGCCGGCGACGATCGTCAGCGTGCCCTGCGGGTCGACGCGGAACACCATGTTGTTCTCGGGGTCGGCGACGTAGAGCGATCCGTTGGGGGCGAGGGCCAGCCGTTCGATGGCGCCCAGGGGGGCGTTGGCCGCGGGTCCGCCACTGGCCGGGAAATTCCAGTCGGTTCCGGCGACGGTGCGGATGATGCCCTGGGGGAAGACGGCGGGCAGGGTCGCGAGGAGAAGCGCGAGAAGGCGCGCAGCGCGCATGTGGATGAGCGTAACACGGCGGTTGGGGCTTGGCGCGCGGCCGGCAAGTGGGGGCGGGCCCGCCATCCGGCGGTACCCCGGCTACGCCGGATTGCAGTCGATCCGCGTGGGTGGGAACCCGTAGACTGGCGAATGGAGGAAAGTGGTGCGGCGCCCTCTTCCTGTTCTTCCGCCCCTGCTCGCGGGCGCCACATGGCTTTCCTCCTCACCCTCCTGCCCAACTCCCACTCCTGCGGAGCGCACGATTCGGGACACTGTGGTCGAGGCCGGCGTCCATCACGCCTCTGCCGGAGCGAAGGTCCCGCTGCTCCCGGCATGACGCAGTGATGGGCGACAAGTCCCGGCACGGCAAGCCACGGGCTTGCGCTACTTTGGCCCAGCGATAGACCCTGCACCAACAACCGGCGTAAGTAGCTGTCTCCTTCCTTGGTGATCCGCAACTGGTCTTGTCCCCAGGTCCATCGCGATGGTCAGCGCTCCTGATCTGTCCCGCCGCTGCGTCTTCGCTCCTCTCTTCCCACTCTGCGGTCTCTTGCTGTGCTCCTTCACGGCCCGTCTCCTTTTGCTCTTCCCGTGCCTATCCCTTGGACGCCCGTCCGGACCCCCGCCTTTCTCATCCCATCTCGGCTGCCGGCGCTCTGGACGGAACGCGGGCGGTGCGCATCGCGACGCTTGCGGCAACCTGCCCGGATCACGGATGCATGGCAGAGTGCCGCTGGCTGTGCCGCGACCATAGGGAGCGGCCTTCCACCGTCCGCCAGCCTACACGCGGCTGCCGCCCGAGCAGAGCAGCACTTCGCCGGTGACGTAATCCGATAGCGGCGAGCAGAAGAACACTACTGGTCCGGCGGCTTCCTCCGGCGTCCCCAGCCGCCCCAACGGATTCTGCGCCGCCAGCGCGTCGCGCACCGCGGGTTGCACGCCGACCTTGATCTTGCGCCCCTGCACTTCGATCTCATCGCCCAGCGGCTGCGTCAGGCGCGTTTCGATAAAGCCGAAGCCCACGGCGTTCACCGTGACGTTATAGCGCCCCCACTCCTTGGCCATGACCTTGGTGAGTCCAATGATGCCCGCCTTGCCCGATCCGTAGCCCGCCTGCCCGGCGATGCCGTCCATGCCGGAAATCGAAGTGATGTTGACCACCTTGCGCATCACGCGGCGGCCTTCGGTCTTCTCACGCTTGGCTGCTTCGCGAATCCACGCGGATGCGGCCCGCAGCAGGCGGAAGGGTGCGACCACGTGCACGTCGAGCATCGCCTGGAACTGCTCGTCGGTAGTCTTCTGGATCACGTTGTCCCACGTGTAGCCCGCATTATTCACGATGATGTCCAGCGAGCCGAAGCCTGCCACAGTGGCCTTCACCAGCTTGTCCGGGAATCCGGCTTCGGTGATGTCGCCGGGCATGGCCTTGGCGGCGCCGCCCGCTTGATCGATGGCGGCTCCGGTTTCAAACACCACGTCACGGTCGATGTCGGTGAGCATCACGGAAGCGCCCAAGGCGGCAAGCTGGGTGGCGATGGCGCGTCCGATGCCGCGTCCGGCTCCGGTGACCAGCGCGGTGCGTCCTTTGAGATCAAGGTTCATGGTCGGTGTATAGCACAGACCATACCCGCGGCAGTGCGGAGGTGTCCGAGCCAGCAACGCGACTTGAAAGGATTGGTGGACCTGAAGGGATTCGAACCCTTGACCTCTTCCATGCCATTTAAGACAAATCAATCACTTGCGGACATTGTGACAAGAAACAAAAGACTTAGCAAGAGGCCACGTGGACTCCGGTGGACGCCACGTGGGCCATTTTGAGGAGTTTGGACTCCACGTGGACTCCACACCGGCGTGCTCTCGCGCGCGGTAGCAGGCTGTGGGGATTGTTGTCTGCTGGAGCAGACAACAAATGATTTATCCATAAGAATGGCGCCCAACTGGACGCGGCTCCGCGGGCGAACTGACCTGTAGCGACCCACTTAAGAGTCGCCGGTGCCCATCGATGCCAACCGTCAATAGCATTCTGCGCTTCCTTGCGAAATGATCAATGCATGCCGCTGCCGAACTCGCTGTCCTGAATGGAGAGCGCCGACGCAAAGCTGTCCGCTCGCACGAGAACGTCGCGTGGGATCGATTCGGGAAATCAACGAATGGTTCGCGTCGATAGAAAGCTGGAAGAATTGGAAATATCGCCGAAGGATTGATTCGGTCGGCCCGCTCGAAGGGCGGGAAACGCGTAGACGTATGCGGTCTCGCCTACCCTACTCGATGCGGCACACACCAGTAAGGAGACTCTCTCCAAACGTATCGGGAATGGTGCTCTGGAAGACGCGGTTCCCATCCGACGATTTTACGACCTTGCCGTCATCATCATAGGTCACGACATTGAGCGAGCGCAGCTTTCGGTTCCTGCAATCGAAGTTCAGTGATTCCAGCTCGTAGCCCTTCGGTTTCGTCGTCTTGATCCAGAGTGATGGGTTCGTTCCGAACGTCACGCTGTTCATGTCGAGGAGCTGTTCTTCCTTCCCTATTGTGCCGAGTGACCGCCATCGTTCGATGAATTTGCCTTCGTTGTCCGTGGACGCGACGGCTCGGCGATAATCACTCACTGCCTTGCGGAATCTGTAGTCCTTCAGATATGCGTCCGTACGTCGCTCGTAAGCTTCAGTGAGGAGGAATTCGGAGAAGGGTTTGTTCTCGGTGATGTGCGTCGCGAAGTCCTTCTCGTCGTATTTGGGGAAGAACAGATCCCGGAACTTCTTGAGGAAGACCTCATCCGTGACGGTGATGTACTCGGGGTACAGGGCCCGTAACCGGCTCAGGGGCATCAAGAATACTTCCATGTCCAGGCGTAGCTTGATGAGTTGGGTGAAATCCGCTGCGGCTTCTTTGTACTGCCCTGCCTTCATGTGTGCGTCCCCGCGGTTCTCATACGCGTTGGGCAGGCCGAGGTCGCTGAGCGTGTCCCGACGGATCGCCTCGTCAAAATCGTAGATCGCCGCCAAGGGGTTGCCCATATCTCCTTTGGCGAGCGCGCGGTCGTGATACAGGCCCGCGTCGTTCGGGTCGAGTTCGATGGCGCGGTCGAAGTCTCGGATGGCTAAGACGGGTTGCTTGAGTTCGAGATAGTGTCCTGCGCGGTTGGCGTAGGCGTCTTTGAGTTTCGGGTCGAGGTTGATGGCGAGCGTGTACTCTGCGTTCGCCCGACGGAGGCCTGCTGCTTTCACGTCCTCGTTGGTGATGGCTTTCGGGTCCCAGAACGTCGAGCTGGAGTAGAGTCGTCCGATGAAGTAGTGGGCGAGCGCTGATCGCGGGTTGAGCGAGAGGGCTTTCTGGTATTCCGCAATCGCTTTGGGGACGATGGCGGCTCCGCCTTCTGTCGTGTAAAAGGATAATTTGCTAAGGTACAATCCGCGGTAGAGCGGGATGCGGTAGTCGTTCGGGAATCGTTTCGAAAGATTGTCGAGCTCTGTTAGTGTCCACGCGCACAGGTCGTTTTCCTCTGCTCGGGTGCCGGGTTTTACCGCTCCAACCTTCACCACGTCGTCGGCATCGGACGGTGACAATCGGAGGCCTTTCTCGATGTCGTCCACGGCTGCCTGGAAGCGCCCGAGATCGTATTCCAGTCGCGCGCGTATCCCGTACAGCTCCACTCGCTTCCCGATGAACCCATCGGGCGAGAAGTATTGGAGTGCCTTGCTCACGTCATCAAGGAGTGCCTCGGACGCCGGTTGGTGCAGCTCACAATACTGCCCCATGACACGAAAACCATACCCGTCCGCAAAGGACGGATGAGCCTGGATGAACTCGGAAACCATCGGCATCAGTTCAGCAGTCTTGTTCCCACCCTTGCTCATCGCGGTGACGAACGCCATCATCACCTCGCCCGACTCTTTGCGAGGCTTCGTGGGCTTCCCCGTCAGCTCCGGAGGGTCAACAATACCCTGGGCCTGCACGAAGAGGACGGCCAGGAAAAAGATGAAGAATCGCATGCTGCTCCAGAGCCGGCAATGGTGCGCCCGAACGAGGGATTCGTCCTGTGCCGCTGGCTGCGGGGCTCGTCGAGTGGCCCAACTCATGCGATTAGTTTGTCACATGTTCAGGCAGAATTTGGTGGTGGGTACCAAGTCCCGCCTGGCTGGAGTCCAAATTTTGACCACTTTGGACTCCAAATGGACTCCGCGTGACCTCTTCCACGATGTGGAAGAGCACAAGCATTTTCGTAACTCTATGTTTTGTTGGGGTTTGTTTTGGTGGACCTGGACGGGTTCGAACCGTCGACCTCTTCCATGCCATGGAAGCGCGCTCCCAACTGCGCCACAGGCCCACTGCGGAGGGAAAACGGACCGCGATGGGTCCTCTCCTACGGTAGCATGACGGGGGGTGTCCGGAGTAGGCTACTGAGCAAATTCTATTCACTCGGTGACTCGCCTTCGGGTTTCTCTTCTTCCGTCACCGGCTTGGCCAGCCCGGCCACCGGCGGACGGTCACGCACACTGTAGCCCGTGAGCCAGGCCGGATCCACCGGGTAAACCTCGGGATCGAAGATCACCATGTAGAAGTGCCACACGATGACGGCCAGCGTCGCCAGGATCGCTTCATAGAAATGGATGGTCGTGGCCAGTTCCAGAGCAACCCGCGGAGCCCAGGCCAGCATGAGCGTATTGGCCCACAGCATCACGCCAGTGGCGGCCATGATGGCGGTGCCCCAGACCATCGCCCAGTATTCGACCTTTTCCACGTAGGAATGCGGCGAGAGCGCGGGCGGTTCCTTGTGGATGCCCAGGAAGTAGCCCACGCGTTCGAAGGCTTCCCGGACGTCGCGCCAGCGCGGCCACAGCGACTTCCAGTGCGCGCGCAGCTCCGGCCGCACCATCAGCGTGACCACGTGCAACAGAGAAAGCGCGATCAGGATCGCCCCGGTGGTGCGGTGAATCACGCCCCGCAGCAAGCCGCCCTGCTCCCAGGCCACCAGCGGCTGGGCCCACCAATGGTCGGGGTAGTGCAAGGCGAAACCGCTCCACACCAGCACGCTGAAGGAGGCGATCAACAGCCCGTGCTGGATGCGCTCCATGCGGTACATGCGGAAATGCGTGGCGTCGCGGTGGAAGTGGTGCCGCGAGATGGCCATGGCGCCCCGCATGGTACTCTCGCCGGCGAAGCGCAGCGCCACTGTCTTGCGCAGCCAGTCCCCGGCGGAGTGGATCAGCATCAGCCCGATCACCAATGGGATCACGATCTGGTAGGCGACGCGGACCCAGGTGACCGGCGTGGGCTCGCCGCGGCCTTCCACCGTGTGCATCCGTCCGATAGCGAACTCCCGGCCGGCGCCGGGATGGCACTGCCCGCAAGTCTTCGCCAGGTTTTCGGGCGCCACGCTCGATGCGGGATTCGAGGCGGGCAGGATTTTGTGGTTTCCGTGGCAGCTTGCGCAGTTGGCCACCGAGGTGGCGCCGCCGCGCATGGCCAGCCCGTGGTAGGACGCCTCGAAGCTCACCACGACGTCGGTGGGTAGGTTGTAGCGGCGCGTCAGGCGGGCGTCGCCGTGGCAGCCCTCGCACAGTTCGGGCACGCCGGCGGGGCGGTCGGCGGTGGCTTCCGGCGTAAGGCGCTGCACATCGTGGGCGCGATGGCAGGTGGCGCAGCCCGGCGCGTCGGGAATGCCCCGCATGAGAGCGTCACCGTGGATGCTGGCGCTGTAGTCGGCCAGCGGCTGGTCATGGCAAGCGCCGCAGATCCCCGGAATCGACTGCTGGAAGCTCACCGCGCGCGTCAGCGCCACCGTATGGACGTCGCCGTGGCACAGCGTGCAGCCGGTCACGCCCGGCAGGATCTCGGCGTGCGCCCCTTGCCCGATGCGGTCCGCCACGTCCATGTGGCACTGCGTGCACTCCGGCTTGGGGACGTTCTCCGGGTGCGGGTAGGCGGTGATGTCGCCATGACAGGAGGCGCAGCCTAACTGGGCGTGCGGGCTGGCAGCAATGTCCTGGGGTTGGGTGTGACAGTTGGCACAGGCGAATTCCTGCGCCTGGAGGGCGCCGGCGGCGATCACTCCTACGGCGATCACTCCTACAATGAGCGCGCAGAACAGCAACACGCCGCGGAACGCGCCGGAACGCGGGCTCTGGGACTGGTTCTGAGTGGAGGCCAAGGGATTCTCCGGAAAAACCATTCCTTTCGATGGAAGCAGGGCCCGGTCGACCTTTCGAGGAGACACCCCGGCGCCCACCTACGGAATCGTGCGGAGTTCCCGGTACACCACGGGCCTCCAGTTACGCGGCGCGCCTTTCTGTTTAAGCCGCACGCCGCGGCAGTGGAAAATCGGGAGCCCCCCCCGAAGACGTGGCAGGACCCCGGAGGACGGCTGCGCCATCGCACGCAAGCGGGGCGATATCCCGCACCGCGCACTATTTCTTCTTGTCCGCGTCCTTCGGCTGGTAGCCCTTGAAGGAATGCTCGTGATCCTTATAGTACTTGCCGGCGTCGGTGAACTCCTTCATCTTGCCGGCGGGGTGACAGTAGGTACAGGCCTTCTTCTCTTTCTTGGAAAAGTCCGGAGTCGCGGGAGACGGCGTCAATCCCAGCCACAATCCGCTACCGAACAAGGCCGCTGCCAGTAAATAGTTGAGGATTTTACGCATAGTCACAAAGCCTCGCGCCAGGGGAGCGCACGCGGTCCAAATCCAACGGGGATACCGGTTCCGGCCCGGCACAAATCCGGCCGGGTCTACTTGATGGGCGCCGGGGACCACACCACGGAGAGGGCACCGCCAGCCCCTAAGCGCTACTTCTGTTTGTTTTTGTCTTCCTCTTTCGGCACGAACCCCTTGAACGAGTGGTCGTGATCCTTGTAATACTGCCCGGCATCGGTGAACGTCTTGAACTTACCGGCTGGCGGGTGACAATACGTACAGGCCTTCTTTTCCGTTTTGGCGTGCTCCGGTGTGGCGTTGGACGGCGTCAGTCCCAGCCACAGACCGCTGCCGAACACAGCCGCTGCGAGCGAATAGTTGAGGGTCTTGCGCATACCTTACAGCTTAGTGCAAGCCAGGGGCCACTGTTCTCAGGCCAATACGCCCTGCACCTGCGCCAGATCGTCCGCCGAGAGCCGCCAGGCATCGGCGGCGGCGTTGGCCCGGACCTGCTCCGGCGTCTTGGCCCCGGCGATCACGCAGGCAACGGGAGGCTGGGCCGCCAGGTAAGCGAAGGCCAGTTCCAGCAGCGAATGGCCGCGCGCTTCGGCGAACGCCACCAGCGTTTCCACCTTCGTCAGGTTTTCGTCCGTGAAGACCTTGGGACCGAAGGCGTCCTTGCCGCGGCTCGCTTCCGGGAACGGTTGGCCCTGGCGGTACTTGCCGCTGAGCAACCCGCTGGCCAGCGGAAAGTAGGGCAGGAAGGCGATCCCCTGCTGCGCGCACTCCGGCAGCACCTCGGCTTCGGGCTCGCGTTGGAGCATGCTGTAGTGGTTCTGCACGCTGACGAAGCGCACGCGGCCCGGCTTGACCGCCGCGGCTGCCTCGCGAAGTTGCCCGGCGCTGAAATTCGAGCAGCCGATCTCGCGCACCTTGCCCGCCGTCACCAGCGCGTCCAGCATCCCCAGCGTGTCGGCGATGGGCGTCTCCGGATCGGGCTTATGGATCTGGTACAGGTCGATCACATCGGTGCGCAGGCGTTTGAGGCTGCCTTCCACCGAAGCCCGTACGTAGGAGGGCTTGGCTCCGCCCGCAAAATCGCCCATCTTGAAGCCGAACTTGGTGGCGATGAGCGCCCGGCCGCGCTTGCCTTCGAGCGCCCGGCCGAGGAAATCCTCACTCTGGCCCTCGCCGTAGATGTCGGCGGTGTCGAAAAAGTTGGCGCCGGCATCCAGCGCCGCGTCGACCACCTGGGCGGTGGCGGCGGCGTCAGTGCGCCAGCCGAAGTTGTTGCAGCCGATGCCGACCAGCGGCACCGTAAGCGATCCGATCTTGCGTGTTTCCATCTGCTGTCTGACTCCTGCCGTCGAGAGGTTGTTTCTCAGTCGAGACCGCCGGGCTGGCCGAACTTGCCCGCAAACACCCACTCGCGGATGGGACGGCGCTGGCGCGGGATCAGGTCCTTGGCGCGCAGCGCTTCGGGCAGTTGGTGGGGATCGCCCGGGTGGCCCAGAGCAAAGGCCGTGACCGCCTCGTAGCGTTCGGGGATTTCGTACAGCTCGCGCGCCTTGTCCGGATCGAAGCCGGCCATCATATGCACCCCCAGGCCGAGAGCGAAAGCCTGGAGCGCCAGGTTCTCCGATGCCAGGCCGACATCGTGCAGCGCGTGGCGGTTCGGCTTGCCGGGTCCGCGGTCGAGCGCGGCCACCGAGATCGCCAGCACCGCCGCTTCGCGCGCCCACGCGTTGCCGGGGTTGAGCACGCTGGCCATCTTTTGGAACTCGGCCGCGTTCTCGCGACGGGCAACCAGGAAGTACCAGGGCTGGCCGTTGCCGCTGGAAGGCGCCCAGCGCGCGGCTTCGAAGACGCGCCGCAGGGTCTCGGGCTCTATCGGACGATCGGTGAAGGCGCGGGTGGACCAGCGGCGGACCAGTAGGGGCTCGATTTCATGGTCGACAGGAGCGGGTTTCTCGAACACCGTCTCATTATAGGCAACCGAGCAGCAGTCGAGCTTCCTCGAACGGAAGAGAAACGGAATCGGCGTGTCGGCGCGCCGGGAGGATCTCGCAGTGATAGACTCGTGTGCGAGGAGGGTCACATTGAGAACTTTGCGGCTTCGCAGGGGCGTGATCCATCTGGTGCAAATCGTGTCCGGCTGCGGGCTAGCCGCGTCTGGCCTCCTGGGTTGTACTTGCGGGGACCCCGGACTCGTGGGCCCAGCACCCGCGGCGACAATCGGACCCGACGGGACCCTGTACATGCCGCCAGCCATGGCGCGAAGAAATGCGATCAACTTCAACACGGCCAAGCTTCGGATGACGATGCTCCTGGACAAAGAGGAATACCTTCCCGGGCAGACCGCCGAAATCAGCCTAACGGCGACCAATCCCACGGATGCGCGCCTGGAGGTGTGGGTGCCGAAGCTCTCTGGCGCGCTCTTCGTGAAGCCGGAATCGGCAGGCTTTTGCGAGTGCAGCCCTGCCAGCGCGACGCTCTGGTTGGAACCGGGCGAGACCATCGAGAGCAATATCCTTGCCCAACTTCCAGATGCTCCGGGAGAGTACACGTTGATCGCCTATCCGCCGCCATCGGCGCCGGTCAAATGCCGCGTTCTGCCGCCGCCGCCGGTACTCCTTCCGGCAGCGAATGACGGCGGGACCCAGGGCGCCGTGGGGCGGGGACACCAGCTTGCTTCCGCCGAACACCCCGCCCGGGCTGGAGACGCTCTCGAGGTCTACGCCACCGGGCTGACCTACGGCTGTCCCGCTCCAAGAGAAGTGACTGTAGGCGGCCAGCCGGCGCAGATTCTCTTCTTCGGCCGGTCCGGAGGAGGGCGAGGGCTGGATCAAGTGAACATCCGCGTCCCCACCGGAGTCGCGCCGGGTCCGGCCGTTCCCGTGCGGCTTCACTGTGGAAATAACGCCAGCAGCGAGGTCACGATCGGCGTTCAGTAGCTGCGGTCAAGAGCGGGCGACCGCAGACCGCGCCAACAGCGCCAGGATCTTGTCGCGGCGGGAGTGATCGCGAGGCACGCAGCCTTCTCCATCGCGGCGCGATGCGTCGCCGCCCGCATCGAGCACCGCCTGGAGCATTTGCTCATTGCCGCGCGAGGCTGCCTGGTGGACCGCGGTCCATCCGCGCGCGTCGGCGACGTTGGGGCTCGCGCCCTGCTCCAGCAGCCACAGCGCCTGGCGGAACGCGCCCCAGCGGATCAGGTTATTGAGTAGCGGCTGGTCGTCGGCGGTGGCGTCATCGGGACGCGCTCCGCGCGCCAGGGCGATCGCCGCAAGCGCCTCCGTCCCGTTCCACAGCGCCGGGGTCAGCGCGGCAGTCGGGTCGGCTCCGGCATCGAGCAGTAGCTCGAACATCGCCTGGTTCTTGGCCGACGCCGCCAGGTAGACCGCGTCGATGTCGTGGTTCCAGGATTTCGTTTTCGCGGCGGCTTCGGCTCCCGCGTCGAGCAACATGCGTGCAACCTCGACTAGTGCCCCGGGCATCCGCGAGCCTGCGGCGCATTGCAGGGCCGTCAGGCCGCCCATGTCACGAGTCTGCGCGAAGCCCGGATCGGCGCGGAGAGCCGCTTCCACTTGCTTGCGATCACCGAGCGCGGCGGCGGCGAACGGATCGCGCTTCTTGCGCAGACGCTTCACGAATTCCGCGTGGCCGGAAAACGCCGCTGTGACGACGGCCCGTGCCGGAGGCCAGGCGCCCGGTTGCTCGGGGTCGGCGCCATGCTCCAGCATCCAGTCGAGGCAGCGGAGGCGGTCGGCACCGGGCGCCGCGCCGGGTTTGTGCGCGTCCTCCTGAATCAGGCTGTGCAGCGGACGATAGCCGCGCCAGACGGCGCTCAGGTCGGCCCCGTGCTTCAGCAGCAGCGCCAGGGCGGGTTGGAAGGCGTGGGCGGCGGCCGTGCACACTGCTTGCGGGCGGCGGGCCGCGACGGGGTCGGCATGGAGGGCGGCTCGGACTGCGGGGAGATCGGTGTTGCGGAGGGCGGGGATGAGGGCGTCCGGCATGCGGTCAGCCGTGGACAAGCCCTGGCACGATTACCGGCACGGCAAGCACAAGTGCTTGCGCCACCTTAGTCCTCTTCTTCCTCTTCGCCTGTGCGGGCGGCCTTCGCGGCGGCCACGATCTTGTCCGTCTCGGTCTGCGGGACGAAGTCGTAGTGGTCGAATTCCATGTGGAACGTCGCACGGCCCTGCGTCATCGACGTGAGATCGTTCTGGTAGCTCAGCATCTCGGCCATGGGCACCTGCGCCTTGATGATCTGCGTGCTGCCCTTGGTCTCCATGCCGGCGATGCGGCCGCGGCGGCCGTTCATGTCGCCCATCAGGTCGCCGGCGTATTCCACGGGAGCCTGCACCTCGACGCTCATGATCGGCTCCAGCAGCGTCGGCTTGGCCTGCTCCATGGCCGCCTTGAACGCCTTGCGCGCGGCCAGCTTGAACGACATTTCCGAAGAGTCGACGTCGTGATACGACCCGTCGTAGACGGTCACCTTGAAATCCACCACCGGGAATCCTGCCAGGAATCCCTTCTCGGCCGTCTCGACGATGCCCTTCTCGATCGCCGGGATGAAGTTTCGGGGGATCGCGCCGCCGAAGACTTCGTTGGCGAAGGCGAATCGTTCGCCGCGCGGCAGCGGCTCCATGCGGATCCAGCAATCGCCGAACTGGCCGTGGCCGCCGGTCTGCTTCTTGTGGCGGCCCTGCACGTCAGCCCGGCCGCGGATGGTTTCGCGGTAGGGAATCTTGGGCGAGTGCAGCTCCACGTCGACGTTGTAGCGCTTCTTCAGCTTGCTGACCACGACTTCGACGTGCTGCTGCCCGCTGCCGGCCAGCAGAAACTCCTTGGTCTGCGGATCACGATAGAAGCGCAGAGAGGCGTCCTCTTCCAGAATCTTGTTGACCGCGTTGCCCATGCGGTCTTCGTCATTGCGCGTCTTGGCGGAAATCGCGTAGGCGATGGAAGGCTCGGGCAATTGCACGGGCGGGTAGGTGACCGGCGCGCTCTTTTCCGACAGCGTGTCGCCCGTCAGCGTGTCCTTGAGCTTGGCGACGCCGCCCAGGTCTCCGGCGTGCAGCTCCGTAACCGGCTCGATGGTCTTGCCCTGCAGTGCTCCGATATGCGAGATGCGTTCGGCCGAGCTGCTGCGCGGGTTATAAAGGTTGGCGTCGTTCTTCAGGACGCCCGAAACCACCTTGAAGTACGACACGCGGCCGGAGAAGGCGTCGGCGACGGTCTTGAACACGAAGATCGAGGGCGGCTCGGCATCGCTCACCGCGCGTTCGACTTCGCCACCGTCCGAGGTGGCCTTCCAGGAACCGCGCTCCGACGGATTCGGAAAATACTCGACGATGAAGTTCAGAATCAGGTCCGAGCCCGCGTTGTGCAGGCCGGAGCCGCACAGCACCGGGAACAGACGACGATTGAGGATCGCCTCGCGCAGGCCTTTCTGCAGGTCTTCCACCGGCAGCGTGCCTTTTTCGAAGAACTCCTCCATCAGCGCGTCATTGCCTTCGGCCACCATTTCCACCAGCGCTTCGTGCGCTTCCTTGGCCTTTTCAGCCATGTTCGCCGGAATGTCGCCTTCCTTGCCCTTGCCGTCGCCATCCTGCGTGTAGCTGTAGGCCTTCATGCCGATCAAGTCGATGATGCCGCTGAAGTCGCGCTCGGCGCCGATCGGCAACTGCACCGGCACGGCGCTGCGGCCGAAGACTTCCTGCACGTTTTCGAGCGTGCGCTCAAAGCTGGCGCGCTCGCGGTAGAGCTTGTTGATCAGGACCGCGCGCGGCAGCTTGAACTCGTTGGCGAAGCTCCAGGTCTTCTCCGTCTGGACCTCGACGCCGGAGACGCCGTCCACCACCACCAGCGCGGCGTCGGCGGCCACCATGGACGCCTTCGTGTCCAGGATGAACATATTGAAGCCGGGCGTGTCGATCAGGTTGATCTTCTTCTTCGACCACTCGGTGGCGGCGACAGCCGTGGAAATGGAGATCTTGCGGGCGATCTCTTCGTCGTCAAAATCGGTGATCGTGTTGCCTTCGTCTGTGCGGGTCAGGCGGTTGGTGGTGCCGGTGGTGAAGAGCAGACCGGCGACCAGGGACGTCTTCCCGGAGTTGCCGTGGCCGACCAGGGCCACGTTCCGGATGTCGTTCGTTTCGTAGACTTTCACAGACGGAACTCCTTCTTACGCGCCACAAAACCACGCAGCGGCAACACGTCCTGTGGCGCCCAGTTAACAGAATCGCAAACTGTGGATCTTACCACACGGCGGGATTTCAGAGCACGCGGATCTGTTCCGTCATCAGTTCCAGCACCCACGCGGCTTCGGCTTCTGTGATCGCGTAGGGCGGCAGGAAGTAGACCACATTGCCCAGCGGGCGCAGCAGTACGCCGCGATCGAGGAAGGCCTGGGCCAGGCGGGGACCCATGCCGTCGAGATACCCGGGCTGGTCCGAGGCGAGTTCGACCGCGCCCATGCCGCCGATCACCCGCACGTCGCCCACATGCGGCAGCTCGCGCAGGGATGCAAGCCCGGCGCGGAGCTGGGCTTCGAGCGCCGCCACGCGATCGAGCACCGGTTCTGTTTCAAACATGTCCAGGCTCGCCAGCGCGACCGCGCACGCCAGTGGATTCGCCGTGAAGGAGTGCCCGTGGAAGAAAGTTTTCGAGCGGTCTTCGCTCAGAAACGCGTCGTAGATGGCGGGCGTGGTGGCGGTGACACCTAGGGGCAGGTAGCCGGCCGTGAGCGCCTTCGAGAGGCAGATGATGTCGGGCGAGACGGGACCGTGCTCGCAGGCGAACATCCGGCCCGTGCGGCCGAAGCCGGTGAACACTTCGTCGGCGATCAGCAGCGTGTTGTATTGGTCGCACAGGCGGCGGACGCCCGTGAGGAACTCGCGCGGCCAGACGATCATGCCGCCCGCGCCCTGGAGCATCGGCTCGATGATCACCGCGGCGGTTGCGGAGGCGTGCGCGCGCAGGTGTTGTTCGATGGCGTCGAGATCGGCAGCATGGTCGACCGCGAACAGCAGCGGCTGGAACGCAGCAGTGAACACGGACGGGGCGCTGGCGGACATCGCGCCGACGGTGTCGCCGTGATACGAGTTCTCCAGCGCCAGAAACCGCGTGCGAGGCTCGCCACGGTTGCGCCAGTACTGCAAGGCCATTTTCAGGGCAACTTCGACGGCGGTGGATCCGTTGTCGGAATAGAACACGCGCGCCAGTCCCGCGGGCAGGATCCGGAGCAGGCGTTCGGCGAGTTGGACAGCGGGCCGGTGCGTGAAGCCGGCGAAGATCACCTGCTCCAGCTCGCGCGCTTGGCGGGCGAGCGCCTCGTTGAGCTTGGGATGCGAATGGCCGTGGATGTTGACCCACCACGACGAGATCCCGTCGAGGATCTTGCGGCCGTCTTCGGTGTAGAGCCACACGCCTTCGGCGCGCGTGACGGCGAGTGGCGCGGGAGCGGTCGCCATCTGGGTGTAGGGGTGCCAGAGCACGGCGCGGTCGCGGTCGGAGAGGCTCATGGGTGTAAGGTGGCGCAAGCACTCGTGCTTGCCGCGCCGGCACTCGTGCTGGAGCGTGTCCTGCTACCGTCCACAAGTGTTGAGACGAGTCTCGACACGGCAAGCTCCAGTGCTTGCGCCACCGTTACCATCGCCACCCCCGCACTGCTTCCGGCGTCAACGGATCGAACCACGGCATCTCGTGGACCTCCACATGCCCGTATCGTTCCACCGCCGCGCGATTGTCCGCGTTCGGTTCGCCGACCATCACCACCGCCGCGGCTTCCAACCCGGCCGTGCGCAGCAGCGCGAGTGTCAGCAGCGTGTGGTTGATGGTGCCCAGCGTGGTCCGCGCCGCGACCACCACGGGCAGCGCCAGCGCCACCATCAGGTCGACCATCGTCTCCGATTCGTTGATGGGAACCAGCACCCCGCCGGCGCCTTCTACGATCCAGGAGATTTCGGACGGGGGCGAGACCGCTCCCTGCGGTCGCGGCTCAGCTAGCGGGTCGAGCAACTCCGCAGCGCCGGTCGCCGTTGTGGGCAGGCGGAGCAGATCCTCAAGATCGATCCGCATCCCGGCGCGCTTCGCGGCCAGGTGCGGCGAAACCGGATCAGGCAACCGCACGCCCTCATCCAGCACCTCGCATCCCGCCAGCCGCCGGACCTCGGCTGTGTCGTCGTCGATGGACGTGCCCGTTTGGATCGGCTTCCAGTAGCGGAACCCCGGGCGCGCAGCCAGCGCCGCGGCCACCACCGTCTTTCCGACGCCCGTGTCGGTGCCGGTTACGAAGTAGCCACGCACAACGACTGCTCCAGGGCGGCGGCGAATCCGTCGAGGATCTCCTCGGTCAGGTTGGCGTTCACCGAAACGCGCAGGCGAGCCGTTCCGGGCGCCACGCTGGGCGGACGGATCGCGCGCACATCGTAACCGGCGCGTTGCAGCTCGGCAGCCACTGTCACCGCGCGGTCATTCTCTCCCAGCAGAATCGGGATAATCGGCGAGTCGCCCGGCGCGACGTCCATCCCGGCGGCCAGCAGCCGTTCGCGCAAGCGCGATGCGAGGTAGCGCAGCCGCTGCCGCCGCTGCGGCTCGGCTTCGATCAAATCGAGCGACGCATCGAGCGCCGCGGCCACGGCCGGCACCGGCGCGGTCGAGTAAATGAAGGGCCGCGCGCGCTGGATCAGGTACTCGATGGCCCACGCGGGCCCCGCCACGAACGCACCGGCCACACCCAGCGCCTTGCCCGCCGTGTTCACAGACAAAAACACATCGCGCAAGCCGGCTTCCTCGATCAGCCCCGAACCGCGCTCGCCGAAAATGCCCACCGCGTGCGCCTCGTCCACGATCAACGGCGCGCCCGCCTCCGCCAGCGCCGCCAGCGGAGCGCGATCGCCGTCCATGCTGAACAGCGACTCGGTAACCACAAAGCTCTGTTCTTCCCCAACCTCCGGAACCACACCATGCGGATACACCACGCGCCGCGCCCGCGCCAGCCGGGCTCCGTCGATGATGCTCGCGTGGTTGCGCTCGTCCGAATACAGCGTGTCGCCCGGCTCCGGGAACGTGGTGAGCACGGCCAGGTTCGCCAGGTAGCCGCTCGAAAAATAGAGCGCCCGCTCCGTCCCTTTGAAACGCGCGAACCGAGCCTCGATCGCCTCGAAGCAATCGCGTTCGCCGTGCAGCAGGCGTGACCCCGTACTGCCGCACCCGAGTTCCTGCACCGCCGCCGCCATGCGTTGCTTCATTGAAGGATGCGCCGCCAGGCCCAGGTAATCGTTCGACGAGAGATCGATGCCCCTGGGCGGGCGCATCGTGCGCCGCAGGCCTGCGTGGTCGAGTTCGGCCAGATGCGTGCGGATGCGTTGTGCGAGGCCGTCAGACATGCGCGGCCGTTTGCAGCTTAACGCCCAGCTTGTCGAACAGCGCGCGATCGCCGTCCGGCTCCGGATTGGGCGTCGTCAGCAGCTTCTCGCCCAGGAACACGGAATTCGCCCCGGCCAGGAAACATAGCGCCTGCGCTTCGCCGGTCAAGGAAAGCCGCCCGGCGCTCAGCCGCACGCGCGACTGCGGCATCAGGATGCGCGCGGTGGCGATCATCCGGACCAGCTCCAGCGGGTCCTCGGCCGGACGCTCGCCCAGTGGCGTTCCTTCCACCGGCACCAGCAGATTGATCGGGACGCTCTCCGGGTGCGGGTCCAGGTTCGCCAGCTCGCGCAGCAACCCGTAGCGCGCCGTGCGATCCTCACCCATGCCGATGATGCCGCCCGAACACACGGTGATTCCGGCGCGCCGCACGCGCCCCAGCGTGTCCATCCTCTCGCGATACGCGCGCGTGGTGATAATTTCGCCGTAGAATTCGGGCGACGTATCCAGGTTGTGGTTGTAGGCGCTCAGGCCCGCCTCAGCCAGCGCCTCCGCCTGCCGGTCATTCAGCATGCCCAGCGTGCAGCAGGCTTCCAGGCCCAGGGCGCGCACGCCGCGGACCATCTCCAAGACCCGCTCAAAGCGCCCGTCGGACGGCACGTCGCGCCACGCCGCGCCCATGCAAAAACGCGTGGCTCCCTGCTCGCGCGCGCGCCGCGCGGCTTCCAGCGTCTCATCCACCTCCATCAAATCCTGCCGTTCGACTCCGGTTTGATAGCGCGCCGATTGCGGACAGTACGCGCAATCCTCCGGGCAGCCTCCGGTCTTGATGCTGAGCAGCATGCAGCCCTGCACCTCGGCCGGATCGTGATGCGCGCGGTGCACCGACGCCGCACGGAACACCAGGTCGGGGAACGGCGCGGTGTAAATGGACTCGATTTCCGGGAAGGACCAGTCGTGCCGGATAGTTGTGTTCATGGGTCGATTTGCGGAAAATTGGTAGGCGCGGCAGGACTCGAACCTGCGACCCTCAGCTTAGAAGGCTGATGCTCTATCCAGCTGAGCTACGCGCCCGTACTCTATCGATGGTAGCATCGGGGAACCGCGCCCCCCGCCCACGGCGGGATAAGATAACATGCCCCGCGCGCCGCGGGATAACATGATGCTACTGTTATGTTTCAGGAGGGGCGATGACACCACTCGCCGGTCGAGGTTCTCTGGTCGCCGCCGCAGCCGTGAGCTGGCTGCTTACGGTCGCGCCAGCCGCCGCACAACAGGCGCAACTGCGCCTGGTGGTGGTGGCCGGGCAGGATGCACTCAATAACATCCGCCTGACCGAAAATCGAGACGTCATTGTCGAGTTACAGGACCAAAACCGCTTGCCGGTTATGGGCGCCGAGGTCACCTTTATCCTCCCCGATGCCGGACCCGGCGGCACTTTTCCGGACGGCACGCGCTCGTTGACAGTCACGAGCGACGCGCAGGGCCGCGCTGTAGCCGCCGGCATCCGGCCGAACGGCGAAACCGGCCCCCTGCAGATCCGCGTCTCTGCCACCTACCTGGGACTAACCGCCACCGCGGTGGTCCAACAGACCAACGTCTCGATTCCGGTGGTGGAAGTGGCCAAGCCCAAGCCTGCTCCTCCGCCTAAACCGGCGCCTGAGCCGAAACCTGTGGTCACACCGGAACCCGCTGCTCCTGCAACCGCCGCGCCGTCCACCACCAGCGTTTCCACGCCGGCCACCCAGACGCCGCCCAAGAAAGGCATGAGTAAGGGCGCCAAGATATTTTTGGTCCTCGCGATCGCCGCGGGCGCCGCGGCAGCCGCCGTGCTGGCCACGCGCGATAACGGATCGCACGGCGGAGGCTCCACCGGGCCGCCACCCATCACCATCACCCCGGGCACGCCCTCCGTGGGAGGTCCACAATGATCGTCCGCAGCCTGCTGCTGAGCGCGATCGCCGCCGCGAGCGCCTGGGCGCAAGTGGGTGCGCCGCTGCTCGGCTATCTGCCCGATGGCGCCCGCATCCGTCCGGTCTACGGCATCCCGGCCGCCGCCAGCGTGGCCCCGCCCGTCGACCTCGGTCAGGACTTCGCGCAGATCACCGCCGCGCCCGAACGCGAATACGTGCTGGCGTCGTCGGCCGAATCCGGCCAGGTGCTGCGTTACAGCGCCGCCGGGCTGACCCCATTGGCCGGCGTGGGAGCGGCTCCCGACCTGATCGTCATCAGCCCACGCGGCACGGCGGCAGCCCTGTGGTTTGCCTCTATTTCGCGCGCGCAGGTCGCCAGCGGCCTCCCCGATGTCCCAGCCGTGCGCGACGCCGTGCGCAACATCGACACGCCGTTCCGCCCGTCGATTCCTTCCGCCCTCGCCGTCAGCGACGATGGCTCATGGCTGGCCGGATCCTGGTCCGGCGGCGTGTTCGCCTTCGGCCCGCACGGCGAGATGGTTTCGCTGCCGACCGACGGCCGCACCCGCGCACTGGCCTTCGCTCCCGGCACGCATGATCTCGCGGTGGCCAACGGCGCGGGCATCGCCTGGGTCACTGGACTCGACACCCAGGCAGCGGTGTCCTCTTTGTACGACCCCGCGGGCGTTGCCTTCCATCCGGTGGGCGTGGCTGTCACCAGCGGACACGTGCTGGCGGCCGACGCTTCGGGAACCGTGCTCAGCGTCGATCTGGCAACGCACGCCGCCAACGCGACGCCCTGCCACTGCCGCCCGGAAGGCTTGTTCGGGATTGCCGCGGGCGTGTTCCGCCTCACCGGAATCGACGGCGGAGCGGTCCGGCTATTTGACAGCTCCTCCGGCAGCGTATGGTTCGCGCCGCTCCAACTGAGCGAGGGAGGCGCGCAATGAAACGCCTGGCCGCGATCCTCCTTCTGGCGCTGGCCGGAACGCTGCCGGCCGCCGCGCAGTTCTTCATCACCACCATCGGCGTGCCCAATGCCAACGTCGGACAGCCCTATGGCGCCGTGGCCATCAATACGGTGAACGGCAAGGGGCCGGTCTCCTGGTCCTTCACACAGAACCAGCAGCCGCCGCCGGGGTTCGTCGTGGGGCCATCCCTGGAGGACAACACCCAGGGCGTTTTCTGTTATGGCGTGCTCAGCTCCGGCGGCCAGCCCATCTGCACCGGACTGGTGCAGGGCTTCGTCGGCACCTACACCTTCACCATCCGCGCGGTGGATTTCGAAGGCCGTATCTCCACCCGGCAGTACACCATCATTCTGCAGGATCAGCTGGTCATCGTCACGGCAACCCTTCCGGATGGGGCCGTGAATGAAGCGTATTCGGTGCAATTAGTCGCCACCGGCGGCACCGGCTCCTACCAGTGGAGTGTGATCAACGGAGCCCTGCCCAACGGCATCCAGCTCAGCGCATCCGGCTTCCTGAGTGGAACCGCGCCCGGCATCGCCGGCCCCTTCAACTTCGTCGCCCAGGTGCGCGATCTGGTGACCGGCATCGTAGCCGCGCGCCAATTCGTGCTGAACGTATTCGGCGGACTGCGCATCAGTACCACCGATCTGCCGCTGCTGACCGTCGGCCAACCCATCATGCCCTTCCAGTTCAACGCGGCAGGGGGCAGCGGCTCCTATGAGTGGAGCGTCGTGAACAGCACGCTTCCCCAGGGCCTCATGCTCTCCTTAGACGGCGTGCTCACCGGAGGCGTGCTCAACACGGGCGCCTACCAGTTCCTGATTCAGGTGGAGGATACGGTCCAGTCGCTCGCCACCCAGCGGATCTTCACGCTCTATGTGACGCGCGGTCCGCTGCGCATTGTCGAAACCGAGTTGCCGGTGGCGGCCGCCGGGACTCCCTACCAAACCACGTTGACCCCGGCCGGCGGATTGCCGCCCTTCACCTGGACCTTCTCCACGCTCGCCACGCAAGGCTTGCACATCGATCCGGCCACCGGCACCATCAGCGGAACGCCGCCCGTGCCGGGCAACTTCCAGTTGACGATCGCGGTAACGGATGCCGCCAACACACGCGCGGTCCAGTTGTTCACGCTCTTCGTCGTGGACCAGGTGAGCGTCGGCACCACATCCTTCCCCAACGCGACGCTCAACGTGCCGTACCTCCAGCAACTGCGCGCCGTGGGCGGGCAGCCACCGTACCGCTGGGCGATCGCCGCCGGCAGCCTGCCGCCGGGCCTGAGCCTCGACAGCATCCAGGGCCGCATTCAAGGCACGCCGACCGTGGAAGGAGCCTTCACCTTCACGCTGCGCGTCACTGATTTCGGACAACGCACGGCCACGCGGCAACTGGCGCTGGTGGTCGGTCCCGGCATCGCTATCGTCACCACCTCGCTGGCGGACGCCGTTACCAACCAGGGATACTCGCAAGCCATCCAAACCACCGGCGGCGCGGCGCCGCTCCAGTGGTCGATCGCCAGCGGATCGCTCCCTCCAGGCATGACCATTAACGGCGCCACCGGCGTGATTAGCGGCACGGCCGCCACGGCGGGCACCTACACGTTCACCACGCACGTGGTGGACGCCGCGGAGAAGACCGCCGAACACCAGTTCACGCTGATCGTCGCGCAGCCGCTGACCGTCACCACCGGCACGCTACCGAACGGCGGACGCGGGTCGTCGTATTCGCAAGCGATCTCGGCCACCGGAGGCCGCACGCCCTACCGCTACACCGTCGTCTCCGGCACGCCGCCGCCGGGCTTGCAGTTGAGCACGACCACCGGCGTGCTCAGCGGCACGCCCACCACCGCCGGCACCTACGCCTTCGGCGTGGAAGTGGGCGACGCCGGCACGCAGACCGCGCGCGCCAACTACTCGATCACCATCGGCGCTCCGCTCACCATCACCACGGGCGATCTCACCGCTACCTTCCAGCAGGCGTTCTCGCAGACCTTGCAGGCCAGCGGAGGCTTCTCGCCGTATTCCTGGTCGATGTCCGGCGGCACGCTGCCGCAAGGGCTGAGCTTCAATGCCTCCAGCGCTACCATCAGCGGCACGCCAAACGCCTCCGGATCGTTCCCCGTAACATTCCAGGTGCGCGACCAGGCCCAGCAGTCCGCTTCGAAGAGCATCACGATTTCCGTGAGTCTGCCGATGCTGCCCGCCGTCAACTTCAGTGGACTGCCGGACAGCTCCGGCGCCGCCCAGCAGCCTCCGGTCTCGCTGCATCTCGATAACGCGTTCCCGGCCGACATCAGCGGCACGCTGACGCTGACGTTCGACTCTTCGGTGGGCGGCAGCGATGACATGGTGCGCTTCTCCAACGGTTCCCGCACCCTGAACTTCACCATCCCGCAGGGATCGACCGACGCGCAGTTCGCCAACATCCCCAACCCGGCCGTGCTCACCGGCACGGTGGCCGGCACCATCAGGATCACCGGGAGCTTCACGGCCAACGGAGCCGACGTCACCCCGAACCCGGCACCGTCGAAGACCATCACCATCGATTCCGCCGCACCGGTGATTTCGTCCGTGCAGTTGCAGCGGATCGGCAACACGCTGAACGTGATCGTGACGGGCTACACCACCACGCGCGAAATATCGAGCGGCGTGTTCCGCTTTTCGGCTTCCGGCAATTCGCTCTCGCAATCCGAATTCACCGTGCAGTTAAGCTCGGCCTTCGCGACGTGGTTCAGCAACGGCGGATCGAACGCCACTGGCGGCCTGTTCCGGTTGACCGTGCCGTTCAACGTGCAGGGTGATAACCAGTCAGTGAGCCTGGCATCAGTGACCTTGACGAACTCCCGCGGCGCCTCCGCGCCAGTGGGTCCGTAGCCGCGGCGTGGCCAAAGGGGACAAGCAGGGCGGCGTTTCCGGACGCCTGGTGGTGCTGGTCATCGTCGTGCTGGTCCTGCTCGGCTGGATCGTGATGCTGGGGAAGCTGTTCGAGTAGGAGCTGGCGCAAGCTCTTCACTTGCCGCGTCGAGACTCGTCTCGACCCTTGTCGCCCAAACGTCCAGAAGCGCGCGGGAGTCCGGCGCAGCCCGCACCAGCGTGCCGCCTCTCTCACCGCTCAAAAAAGCTGAGGCAATTATCTCCCTGCTTCAGAAACCGCACGGGCCGTAGCCGACCGTAGGAATCCGCCAACTTCGTCCGCACGTCATGCTGCGCGATCACCAACTCCGGCGGGTGCTCTCCCAGCGCGTTCAGCACCGCGTCGTATTCCTGCGCCAGCCGGTACGGCGGATCGAGAAACACGATGTCCGCGGCAACCCGCCCTACCACCGACGCCGCCCTCCCCTGCCGCACGTCGGCCCGCGTCTCGATTCCCAGCGACTTCAGGTTCTGCCGGATCACGCCCACCGCCGCCCGGCTCTGCTCGACGAACACCGCCCGCTTGGCCCCGCGGCTCAGCGCCTCGATCCCCACCGCGCCCGTACCCGCATAGAGGTCGGCGAACACCGTCCCCCCGATGCGCGGCGACAGCACGTTGAACAGGGCCTCGCGCAGACGGTCCGGCGTCGGCCGCACGTCCAGCCCCGGCAGCGTCTTGAGCACCCGGCTGCGAAACTCGCCTCCGATCACCCGCATCGCTCAGCCCACCTGCACCAATCCGTAGCGCCGCTGCCAATGGTCGCGGATGTAGGCCACCGCCCTGCGCATCTCGTCTTCATCCTCGGGCCGCGCCACGAACGCCGACGCCTCTGACCGCGCGATCTCCAGAATGTCGGCGTCGCGCACGATGTTGCCGATCGCCAGCGACGGCAGCCCCGACTGCCGCGTCCCGAAAAATTCGCCCGGCCCGCGCAGCTTCATGTCGACCTCCGCAATGTGGAACCCGTCACTCGATTCCACCAGCGTGCGGATGCGCTCGGCGGCCACCGGGTTCAGCTTTTCTGTAACCAGGATGCAGTAGCTCTGCTCGGCGCCGCGCCCCACGCGTCCGCGAAGCTGGTGCAGTTGCGCCAGCCCGAACCGCTCCGCCTGCTCGATCACCATCACCGTCGCGTTCGGCACGTCCACGCCGACCTCGATCACCGTGGTCGCCACCAGGATCTGCGTCTCGCCGCGCTGGAACCGCTCCATCGCGGTTTCCTTCTCTTCCTGCGGCAGCTTCCCATGCAGCACGCCCACCGCGAGATCCGGAAACACAATCTTCGACAACTGTTCGTGCATCGCCTGCGCCGCCTTCATCGCCTGCGTCTCCGATTCCTGGATCACCGGATACACCACGTACGCCTGCCGCCCCTGGTCGATCTGCTTGCGCAGGAAGCTGTAGACCTGTTCGATCTTGTCTTGCTCCACGCGTTTGGTGACGATCGGCTTGCGCCCCGGCGGCATTTCGTCGATCACGCTCACATCCAGGTCGCCGTACACCGTCAGCGCCAGCGTGCGCGGAATCGGCGTGGCGGTCATCACCAGCACGTCCGGGTGCGTCCCTTTCTCCAGCAGCTTCTGCCGCTGCTCCACGCCGAAGCGGTGCTGCTCGTCCACCACGGCCAATCCCAGCCGGGCGAACACCACGTCCTCCTCCAGCAGCGCGTGCGTGCCCACCACCACGTGCGCCAGCCCGGCCGCGATCAGCTTCTTCAACTGTTTCTTCTCGCGCTGCGTATGCGACCCCAGCAGCGGGATCACCACGTAGTCCAGCTTCTGGAACATCTTCTTGAAGGAGAAGAGGTGCTGCTGCGCCAGGATCTCCGTCGGAGCCAGCACGGCCACCTGGTAGCGGTTCTCGATGGCGATCACCGCCGCCTCAGCCGCCACCAGCGTCTTGCCGCTTCCCACGTCGCCCTGCAAGAGGCGATACATCGGATGCGGCGCGGCCATGTCCTGCGCGATCTCCGCCAGCACGCGCTTCTGCGCGCCGGTGGGCTTGAACGGCAGCATCTCTTTGATCCGTTCGCGCACACGTTCCGTGAGCGCGAACCCGATCCCCGGATATAGCCGAGCCTTGGCGCGCTTCAGTTCCAGCCCGCACTCGAGCCAGAAGAATTCTTCGAAGATCAGGCGGAACTGCGCGGGCGAGCGGAAGGCGTTCAACAGGCGAAGGTCGCTCTCGGCCGGCGGGAAGTGCAGATCGCGGATCGCCTGCCACCGGTCCGGCAGCTTGAGCTGCCGCACCATGTGCGCCGGCAGCGGATCGTGCATCGCAGGCAGGCTTTCGAGAATGCGGTGGAGCAGCACGCGCAGCACGCGCGTGGTGATCTTGCCCGCGGCCTCATAGATCGGCACCACGCGGCCCGTGTGCAGCCCCGCCTCACCCTCGTCGTCCTCGGCCAGGATCTCGAACTCCGGGTGCATCATCGACAAACCGTGCGAGTAACTGTCGAACTCCACCTTCCCGAACAGCGCGATCTTCTGGCCCGGCGCCAGGATGTCGTTCAGGTACGCCCCGTGAAACCACTTGCCAGTGAGGATCGCGGCCGAGCTGTCAGCGAACGTCGCCTCAAACAGCCCCAGGTTGCGCCGCCGGAACCCCGACACCCGCGTCGACCGCACCGTAGCCAGCACTGTCGCCATCTCCCCCGGCGCCAGCTGGCGGATCGGTTTCACGTTGCTGCGGTCCTCGTAGCGGAACGGAGCGTAATACAACAGATCCTCCACCACGCGCAGACCCTTGGCTTCGAGGATCGCGGCGCGCGCCGGTCCAACGCCTTTGACGTACGTGAGAGGGGTGGAGAGGTCCACGGAGGTCGCCTGCACTCAGGGCAGTTCTCCAGTGTACAGCGCAGCTTGCGGCGGTTACTTAGAACCAACGTCCGGCTTATGTCTGGGACCCGTCGGCTGGGAAGGCCGGGCACGCATTTAGTACCAAAAAGGGGGATAGCCCATGCGATCACACGGCCCACACTGGGCCATGCTGAAACGCGTCCTTCTGGGAATCTGGGCCGACCGCCGCGGCCAGGATATATTGGAATACGCGCTGCTCGGCGCGTTCATCGCCTTCGCCGCCGCAGCCACGATAGCGCCCGTCCTCAACGCGACGGTGAACAGCTTTGACAAGGTGGTCAGCGTCATCCAGGTCGCCGTCCAAGGCCCCGGCCAGCAGCCGGCGCCGCAGCCGCCGCAGGACGGCCCCACCGTGCAGTCGGCGAAGTAACCGCCCCCAGCCGCGCCCGCTCGCTACAATAGCGGATTCATGCCTCAATTGATGGAAGGAAAGACCGCGCTCATCCTGGGCGTGGCGAATCGATGGAGCCTGGCCTACGCCATCGCCCAGGCGTTCCGCCGTGAAGGCGCTGGGCTGCTGCTCACCTACCAGGGCGAGCGCCAGAAACTGACGGTCGAGGAACTCGGAACGGAGCTCGGCGCCACCGCGATCTTCGACTGCGACGTCACTAAGGACGACGACCTCGCCCGCCTCACCGAAACAGCCGGAAAGCACGCACCGCTCCATGCCGTGGTGCACAGCATCGCCTTCGCCAACCGCGAGGAGCTCAGCCGGCCGTTCGTCGAAACCTCGCGCGAAGGATTCGCCCTGGCGCAGGACGTCAGCGCGTATTCGCTGGTCGCGGTCGCCCGCGCCACCGCGCCGCTGATGACCACCGGCGGAGCCCTGCTGACCCTCTCCTATCTGGGCGCGATCCGCGCCGTGACAAATTACAACGTGATGGGCGTCGCCAAGGCGTCGCTCGAAGCCGCCATGCGCTACCTGGCCAGCGAGCTCGGCGCGCAAGCCATCCGCGTGAACGCCATCTCCGCCGGACCCGTAAAGACAACCTCAGCCCGCGGCGTGCGCGACTTCTCGAAGATGCTGGAAGCCGTCGCCTCGAAGGCTCCCTTGCGCCGCAACTGCGAGCCCGCCGAAGTGGCCGATACCGCCGTGTTCCTATCGAGCGACCTGGGCCGAGGCGTCACCGGCAACATAATCTTCGTCGACGCCGGCTACCAGATCATGGGCCTCTAACGGCGCGGTGGGGGGCAGGCCACCCCCTTACGACTCCACCGCCGGCGTCCGCACATGCTCCGGCCGCACGCCGACCCCCACCAGCCGCGCCCGGATTCTTCGCGGCAGTGGCGTCTTCTCAAGCAACCGCACCGGGAGCGGCAAACGCACCGGCCGGTCCTCGCCGAACCCGCGTCCGCCCATCTGCCGCTGCATGATCACCTGAAAGCCCTGCGTGAAACGGGTGGGAAACGCGCGCCGCTGCTGGACCTGCGCCAAGTGCTGCTCGGTGCACGTACCCTCGCGCAGCGGCCCGGCGAGGATGTTCGCCGCCGCCACCGCATCCTGTATCGCCAGGTTGATGCCCACGCCGCCCACCGGCGACATCGCGTGCGCCGCATCGCCGATGCAGAGCAGCCCGGGCTTGTGCCACTTCAGCAGCCGCTCCACCCGGACCGTCAACAGCCGCACATGGTCCCAGTCCGGAATCTCGCTCATGCGATCCGTCAGGTGCGGAGCCAATTGCACGATCGCCTTGTGCAGCTCCCCGATGCCCCGCTTGCGTACGTCCTCGGCCGTGCCCTTGGGAATGCTCAAGCCTGCCTGCCAGTAATCGCCGCGGTCCAGCGTCACCAGCACCTTGCCGTAATCGGACCGGAAAAACAGCTCGCGATCCGTAGGACGCTTCGAGAGCCGCATCCACAGCACGTCCATCGGCGCGCCGAGATGCTGCATAGGCAGCCCCGACGCTGCCCGCACGGTCGACCCGCGCCCGTCGCATCCGATCACCACCTCGGCGCGCACCTCCAGCGGACCCTCCGGCGTCTGGGCGCGCACGCCGCACACGCGGCCGTCGCCGCCCTCACCTTCCTGAATCAGCTCCGTCACCTCGCCCCGCATCCGCACATGAAACGAGGGATACCGCGCCGCCTGCTGCGCGACAAAGTCCAGAAAATCCCACTGCGGCATCAGGCACATGAAGCGGCACGCGGTGCGCAGCGTGGTGAAGTCCCCCAGCGTGATCACCGTGTCGCCGATGTGCGCGTGCACCTTCTGGATCTCCTGATGCGGACGCTTCAGGAATTCTTCCAGCACACCCAGCTCATGCATCAGCTCCAGCGTCGAAGGGTGGATGGTATCGCCGCGGAAATCGCGCAGAAAATCGGCGTGCTTCTCGAGCACGGTAACCCGCACGCCGGCCCGCGCCAGCAGCCAGCCGAGCATCATTCCCGCCGGCCCGCCACCGGCGATGCAGCACGTCGTTTCCCGCCGGCTCGCGGGCCCGGATTCGCTCGGCACGCTCCCGATCCTAACGCCGCACCCGCACCGGTCGCAAGCGCTCCGGCTACGTTATACTCGTTGGTTACTGGCCCGGGTAAATAGAAAGACCACCCCCACCCAGAGCCAGCCCTTCTTAGGAGGACTTATGCTGCGCAAGATTCTGCTCATGTTCACCCCCCTGGCCGCTCTGGCCGTGGCCGCCGCGCTGATTGTCTCGAATCCTGCCATGATGTCCGCCCAGGGACCCCTAGGCACGAGCGGCAAAGCCAGTAAAGGCGCCGGAAAAGGCAAAGGCGGCTTCGGCGGGCCCCCGGAAATCCGCGAGCTCAAGCCGAATCTCTACCTGGTCACCGGAGCCGGCGGCAACACCACCGTGCGCGTCACCAGCGCCGGCGTGATCGTGGTCGATACCAAAAATCTGGGCGAAGAGAATTACAAGGCCCTCATGGACCTCATCAAGTCCAAGACGCAGGAGCCCGTGCGCTACGCCATCATCACCCACGTCCACCAGGATCACAGCGGCAACACCGCCAGCTTCCTGGCCGCTGGCGCCGAGGTCATAGCCAACGTAGGCGAAAAGGCGGAGCTCCGCACCTACACCAGCCCCGCCGGCAGTCCCGCCCCTCCCAGCATCACCTACGTGGATAACTACACCGTGAACCTGGGCGGCACCACGGCTGAACTCCATAACTACGGACCAGCGCACACCGGCGGCGATACCGTGGTCTACTTTCCGGACCTGCGCGTGGTGGCCGGCGGCGACGCCATCGTCAACGGCGCCCCCAACTGCGATTTCGCCAACGGCGGCAGCGTCGTCAACTGGCCCAAGTTCGTCGGTGAGGTGCTCAAGCTCGACTTCGATCTGCTGGTCCCCGGCCACGGCGAACCCATGACCAAAGCCGATGTCCAGGCCTATAAGGAAAAGTGGGACAAGCTCGTCTCCCGCGCCATCGAGCAGGTGAAGAAGGGCACGCCCAAGGATCAGCTTCTGGCCAGCATCGACACCAGCGACATCGGCTGGAACATAACCGGCGGCCAATGGAGCCAGCCCGCGCGCCTGGACCCCTTCTACGAAGAGCTCCAAGCCGCCGCCGCAGCGAAGTGAGGACCCTCTCGAATGGATGTAAGCGTCGTATCCCAACCGCTCGACCGCATTGAGGCCGGCGCGCTCGCGGTCCTGCTGTGTGAGGACAGCCCAGTCCCGGCGGAGCTCACGTCAGCCTCCCCGGGCGCCGAAAAGTGGATCGCCGACCTCCGCGCTTCCGGCGAATTTTCCGGAAAGCCCGGCGAGCTGGCCGTGCTGCACTCGCCCGCCGGCCTCGCCGCCAAGCGCCTGGTGGTGGTGGGGGCAGGCAAGCAAGCCTCCTGCGACGCCGCCGCCGAACGCCGCGCCGCCAGCACCGCCGTGCGCACGCTCAAGCAGAAAGGAGTCAAGCGGCTCGCCTGGGCGCTCGGCTCTGGCAACGCGGAAGCGGTCGCCGAAGGAGCCATCCTCGGAAACTTCGAGCCGGACCGCTACAAGACCTCCGGCGAAGGCAAGTCGCTCGACGCCTTCCTGCTTGCCGCTCCCGAATCGGCCTCCACCGCGGTAGCCAAGGGGCGCATCCTGGCCGAAGCGCAGAATTTCACCCGTGAGCTGGTCAACGAACCCGCCAACCGCATGACGCCCACTATCCTCGCCGGCCGCGCGCGCGACCTGGCCCGCGAAACCGGCCTCGAATGCGAGGTCCTCGACCAGGACCGCATGCGCCAACTCGGCATGGGTGCGCTGCTGGGCGTCGCGCAGGGCTCGGCTGAGCCACCCGCGCTGATCATCGTTCGATACAAGCCCGCTGCCACGCCGAAGTCCGGAGACCACCTCGCGCTGGTCGGCAAGGGCGTCACCTTCGACTCCGGCGGCGTCTCCATCAAGCCGTCCGAAGGCATGGAGAAGATGAAGTACGACATGGCTGGCGGCGCCGCCGTGCTCGGAGCCATGCGCGCCATCGCCCAACTGAAGCCCGCCATCCCGGTGACCGCGTTCGTTCCAGCGGTTGAAAACATGGTCGGGAGCAAAGCCCAGCGGCCCGGCGACATCGTCACCTCTCTTTCCGGCAAAACCGTCGAAGTCCTGAACACCGACGCGGAAGGCCGCCTGATCCTGATCGACGCCCTGGCCTACGCCCAGCGCCTGGGCTGCACCCATCTGGTGGACGCCGCCACGCTCACCGGAGCCGTCGTCGTCGCCCTGGGCTACGTCAACGTCGGCGCGTTCACCAACAATGACGCCATGCTCGCCCGCGTGATGAACGCCGCCAAAGCCGAAGGCGAGAAGATGTGGCAACTGCCGCTCGACGACGAATACCGCGACCTGCTGAAGAGCGCCTTCGCCGACATGGCCAATATCGGAGGCCGCTGGGGAGGCGCCATCAGCGCAGCCTGGTTCCTGCGCGAGTTCGTGGGGGAGACGCCCTGGGTGCACCTGGATATCGCCGGCACCGCCTGGCTCGACGACGCCAAGCCGCACATGGCCAAGGGACCCAGCGGAGTCGCGGTCCGCACCTTCGCCCGCCTGGCGATGGACTGGTAGACCGCGGTGCGCCAGACAGCCTTCCAGCGCGTCTCCGGAACATCCGTGCTAGCCTAAATGGAACGTTGTTCGTGTCTGGATTGGCGCATCTCATGCCTTTCCCTTCGGATGCAGCGTCCTGAGATAGCTACCTGAAAGGACCGTAATGCGTGTCTACCTCGTCAACCCCAGCGACGTCTCCTTCGGCATTGGAGTCATCACCCCTCGCTGGCTCTACGTTCTCGCCCGAGCCACACCCCCCCGCTTCGGCACTCCCGTCATCCATGATGAAACTCTGGAAGTGTTCGATCCCGCGGTGCTGTCCCAGGGCGACGTGGTCGGCATCGGCATTCACACCGGCAACGCGCTGCGGGGCTACGCCTTGGGCCGGGCGGCTCGGGAACGAGGGGCGTTCGTGGTCTATGGCGGAATTCACGCAACGTTGTTCCCGGACGAAGCCTTCCAGCAGGGAGCAGCCAGCGCCGTCGTCAAAGGTGATGGCGACCAGGCCTGGAGCCAGGTGCTCGATCAATGTCAGGCCGGGCAGGTAGAGGGAGTCTTTGACGGCGGCAAACTCGCCGGGGAGAATCTGACCACCGCGCGTTGGGATCTGCTGCCCGCAGGACGTTACATGTGGGCGTCGGTGCAGACCGTGCGCGGCTGCCCCAAGCACTGCTCGTTCTGCTCCGTGTGGAGGACCGATGGCCAGACGCCTCGTGTTCGCGGCGATGATGCCATCATCCAGGAAATCGTCGAACTGCGGCGGCTGGGCTACCGCTTCATCGCGCTGGCCGATGACAACTTCTATCCCGTCACGCTCACTGACATTAAACTGGCCCGACGTCAGGGCAATGAGCAGCGCGTCGCCGAGCTGGAGGCCATGCGTGCGCAGCGCTTCGAACTGATGGAACGTCTGTCGCACCTTCCCTCCGACATGGTCTTCTATACCCAGATCACGATGGAAGCCGCCGAAGATCCCGAGTTCCTCGATGCCATGCGGAAGGCCAACATCAAGGGCGCCCTGGTGGGAGTGGAAGCCGTGACCGAAGCCGGCCTCAAAGCCGTCTTCAAGGATTTCAATTACGCCGGCGAAGAGCTCGCGAACCGCCTGCGATCTTTCAAGGAGCGCGGTGTTCACGTCCTCGGGTCCTTTATTTTCGGGCTCCCCACAGACCGGGAGGATACGTTCACCGCAACCGCCAACCTGGCGCAAAGATCCGATATCACCTTCGCCCAATTTGTGATGATGACACCGTTTCCCGGGACGGTCGATTTCGAACGCTGGGAAAAGAAGCTGGGCGATACCGCGGATCGCGTCAATGGCGTCCCGGTGACTCGCTATTGGCTGATCCCCAGCGAGGTCCGGCCGAAGATGTTCACGCCCCATCCCACCATGAGCTCCGACGAGATCCGCGAGCGGACCCAGGGCGTCTGGGATCAGTTCTACGCTGTAGGGGCGATTTGGCGGCGTTCCCGCTGCGTGAAGACGATCAAGGCGCGGCTGGCGTTTCTGTTCGTATCGAAGCTTTACCGGCAAATGTACGCCAACACTGGAATTTCCACCGATAGCGCCCGCAGGAAGACCGCCACGCGTTGGGCGCGTTGGCTCGCCAAGCCCTGCCAGCAACTCTTCAAAGCCAAGCCGATGCCGGAACTGCGCATGCCCGAAGGCACAGCCTCTCCCTTCACCATCGTCTCCTAAGTGGCGCAAGCCCGTGGCTTGCCGCGCCGGGACTCATCCCGGCGCTTGCCGCCCAGCACGATGTCACGCTGCCAGCGGCCGCCAAGCCGGTCCCGCAGCGCGTCAGCTCACGTTTCCCGCCGCTCCGCTGAGAGCTTGCGGGAAATGCACCATAATCCGGATTTCTCACAGGCTCGCAGAGCGTTTCGGGCAAAGCACAGGTGGGATGCCTCGGCGAGTGGTCGGGCCGGCACTCCGGGCACGACCCTGTGATGGACGACAAGCGGCGGGACGAGTCATACCTAATGTCTGGGCGCGGCAAGCCACGGGCTTGCGCCACCTCCTGCGTCCGAAACCTGGTGAGAAATGCACCCTAAACACGACGGCGCCCGCGACGGAGTCTGCCGCTCCGCCCGGGCGCCGCCGTTCCTTCTCTGCCTGACCGCGGCTCTGCCTGACCGCGGCTCTGTCTGACCGCAGCCTGTCTGACTGCGGCTTCGGCTACCGCGTCCGGCCGTTATGCTTCAGCCGGTACAGCAGGTTGCTGTTCTGGTGCGCATTCGCCGCGATCCGCTGCCGCTCCGCCGGATTGATGCCCGACCCGGTATTGCGGCTGTGGACCACCTGCCGGTGAAGCTGCCGTTCCTGCTGCCGGATGACGGCGGTCTCCCCGCGCGTGAGCGATCCGTTCTGGATCCCCTGCCGCACCCGGTTATGGATCACTCCCGGCGAGGCCGGCACCCGGGCGCTAGCCATAACACTCAGCCCGCAGGCTGCTAAAGCGATGATCATGAAGCGTTTCATTCCGTCTCAACTCCTCCTGTCCCTACAAGCCCGCCGCCACCCCGAAAGTTGCGCCGAAAACTTGCGAGCTTCGACAGGCGCCTGCTATCCTGAGATCGCCGTAGTTGCGGGGACGTAGTTCAGCTGGTTAGAACGCCGGCCTGTCACGTCGGAGGTCGCGGGTTCGAGCCCCGTCGTCCCCGCCATTCTCTCCTGATCCCTTCAGCGCACGATCTTTTCGGCAACCTCCTGTCAACATTCCGGTTCTGGCCTTGCGGAACCACTCGCCCGCCGCTACGTCTAACCCATGAGAGGAGGGGAGCCCCAGCGCAATATGCCGCCTCTCCGCTGGCAGCTTGTCTTTGACTTCATCATTCTGGCAGTGGCGTTCTACGGGCTGCTGATATGGTCCCGCTCCACGCGGGCGCTGCGGTTCGTACTCGCCGCCATCGCTTTCTACTTCCTGGCTCAACTCGCCGAGCGCTTTGGACTGATCGTCACCACGTGGGTGCTGGACGGGGTGGTGGTGCTGCTGGTCCTGCTTCTGGTGATCGCCTTCCAGCCGGATTTGCGCCGCGCCTTCATGCGGCTGGATACCGCCCTGTTCCGGCGGATTCCGGGTGGCCCCTCCCGTGGTCAACCATCCGATCATATTGCGGTGGCGGAAGCCGCCTTCCGGCTGGCGGGTGCACACCTGGGGGCGCTGATCGTCATCTCCGGAAAAGACGCCATTCATGATCTGGTCGAGGGCGGCGTGGAACTGAATGCCGACCTCTCGGCGGCATTGCTTGAGGCGATTTTCCAGAGGGGCTCGCCGGTCCACGACGGCGCGGTATTGGTCGAAGACGGACGTGTCGTGAAAGCCGGAGGCATCCTGCCGCTATCGGACGGCTTCGATCTACCCGATGCGTTCGGAACGCGCCATCGCGCCGCGCTGGGGCTGACCGAACGCTGCGATGCGCATGTCGCTGTGGTGTCCGAGGAGCGGGGAGAAGTTTCCCTGATGCACCACGGAACGATTTTGAACGCGAAGACCGCCGAAGAGTTGACCGCGGAACTGGACCAGCAGCGCAGATCGCCCAAACCAGCGCGTTCCCTGCTGTTCCGGCGCGTTTTCGGGACGGATCTGCGCCTGAAGGCGGTGGCCCTGTTTCTTGCCGCACTGGTGTGGGGAATTACGATGATCACTCCCGGGTCTGTCATCCGTACGATGACACTGCCGGTCGAATTCAGCGATGTGCCCCAGGGGACCATCATTGCGCAGCAGTCTGCGGACGCCGTCGAACTTCAGGTCCGCGGCAAGCAATGGATTCTGGATACATTGAACCCGACCGAGATGACGGCTCGCTTCAGCCTGAAGGATTTTGATGCTGGCTGGCACACCCTTTCGTTCGAGCCCGGGACCCTGACGCTGCCGCCCGGCGTCGTGGTGAACCAAAGCTCACCGCGCCGTTTCCGGATTCTGCTGGAAAAGGCGCCGCCTGAACCACCTCCGCCGGCGCCTCCCGACAAGAAGTAGCGTTCAAGCCGCCCGCCGGCCGGCTTTCTGATGGAAGCCGCGACCACAGGGAGCGGTCCCGACTTGTCCGCACTACTTCAAGTTGTCCTCAAACAGCTTGAAGATCCGCTTGTACTCATCCGCCCAACTCTCCGGCCGCTGAAACCCGTGGTTCTCCACCGGGTAGAACGCCACCGACCAGTTCTCCTTCCGCAGCTCGATCAGCCGCTGCGTCAACCGCACCGTGTCTTGAAAGAACACGTTCGTGTCGACCATCCCATGGCAGATCAGCAGCGCTCCCTTCAGTCCCTCGGCGAAGTAGATCGGTGACGACTGCCGGAACGCCTCGTCGTCCGCCATCGGCGTGTTCAGAATATTCGACGTGTAGCCGTGGTTGTAATGCGCCCAGTCGGTCACCGGACGCAGCGCCGCTCCCGCGGCAAACGTGTCGGGCGAGGTGAACATCGCCATCAGCGTGATGAAGCCGCCGTAGCTTCCGCCGTAAATCCCGATGCGCTTCGGATCCGCCCCCTGGCTCACCAGCCACTTCGCGCCGTCCAGGTTGTCCTCCAGATCCGTGCCGCCCATGTGCCGGTAGATCGCCGTGCGCCAGTCGCGCCCGTAGCCTGCTGAAGCCCGGTAGTCCATGTCGAGCACCATGTAGCCGTGCTCCATCAGGAAGTGGTGGAACAGGTACTCATGCGGATAGCTGGTGGACCAGAACCGCCCCACGTTCTGCAAGTAACCCGCGCCATGCACGAAGACCACCGCGGGCCCGCCCGGCTGATAGTTCGCGGGCTTGAAGACACGCGCGGGAATCTTGGCGCCGTCGCGCGCCGGGATCTCCACCAGCGGCGCGTCCAGCCACGGGTAATCCCAAAAATCCTTGGCGGGCGAATCGGTGCGCTTTTCCTCCATGGCGCCCGGACGATTCTCTCCCGTGTAAATCTCCGGCGGACGATTCACGTAGGAGTACACGTCGGCCAGATAGCGCTCATCGCGCGACAGCACGACGTCGTGTTCGCCGGCCTCAGTGGTGATGCGCGTGCGCGCGCCGCCGGTGACCGGCATCGAGTAAAAATGGCGCTCGGCGGGCGTGGTTTCGCTGGTGGTCAGGTAGAAGCGGCTGCCGTCGTTCGAAAGCCGCACGCCGGTGACCTCCCACTTGCCCGAAGTAAGCTGCTTGGGTGCGCCGCCATCGGCCGGCATCGTGTAGAGGTGCGCGTAGCCGTCGCGCTCGCTCTGGAAGTAGATGTCCTGGCCGTCCTTCAGCCACCCCAGCGTCTCATCCCCCGGACCATCTATCCACGCTTCGTCGTGTTCGGTGAACAGCGCCTTGGCCTCGCCCGAGGCGACGTTGAGCGACAGAATCCAGCGATCCTTGTTGTCCATGGCCCGCACCATCATCACCGCGCGCGTGCCCTGCTCGTTGAACAGAGGCGCGTAGAGGTAGACTGCGCGCTCGCCCAAGCCCGCATCGGCCCAAGTGACCGCGCCGGTGTCCGTCTTAAGGATCGCCACCATGGTGCGCTCCTGCTTGTCGCCGACATTGGACCGGCCCGTGATCACGTCCGTGTAGCCGCTCTCGGTGACGTAGGTGGGAACGTTATCGCCCTTGTCGCCGTCCGCCGCCTCCTCGATGTGCGCCACCACGCATGTCTCGTCTGGGCACAGCTCCAGCCCCAGCACACGCTGGTTCTTGCCGAGATAGAATGGCTCCCGCGGATTCTCCCGCTTGCGCTCAGCCTCGCGGTCGTCGCGCACTCGGATGCGCTCGCGCACGGCCCCGATCAGTTCCTTCTCCTGAATTTGCAGATAACCCTGGATCGTCTTCGGGTCGGGCTCCTTCTTGTCGTCGCCAGCGGGCTTGGCGCTGGCCGGGCGGATATCGGTAAGCTGTTCGACAATGCCTTGGACCGGGCCTTGGACCGGGGCCCCGCCCAGCGGCATGGCGAACAGGTTCCCGTCGCGCATGAACGCCACGCGCTGCTCATCCTGGCTGAAATGCGGAGCACGCTCGGCCGCCACCGTTTGGGTGAGTTGCGTCACCTTGTCGGTGGTGAAATCGTACAGGAACACGTCGCCATCGCGAATGTAGACGGTCTTTGAACGGTCGCGCGTGCTGTCGCCGCCAGCCGGCGGAGCGGTCTTCTCCTCGTCATCGCTCAGCTTACGCGCGTAGCCGGAAGCGCGCGGCAGCACGTAGGTGTCCATGTCCTTGTCGATCGGGTCGCTGGCCTGCTTCCACTGGAAATAGATCCGCCGGCTGTCACCGGACCAGCGCACGTTCTGCGGCGTGTACCCGTAGAGCTGCGGACCCCGCATGAGGTTGTCGATCGTGAGCAGAAACCGGCTCTGTGCGGACACCCGGGCGCTTGGCGCACCCGCTGCCGCGAGCAGGGACACCAATACCAGCACGCGTTTGGTCGTCATTACTGCCGATTTTAAAGGATGCCGCGCAAGCGGCGCACACCTTCCGTGAAAACGGCCTCCTCGGCCAGCAGGCTCAGCACCAGGTACGCCTCCGATTCGAAGTCGAAAAAGAAGCCCGGCTGCACCAGCACATCGCATTCGTCCAGCAGGGCCATGACCCACTGCTCCTCGGATCGCGTGCGCGGCGTCTGCACCACCGCGTACCAGCCGCCTTCGGTCCGCAGCACGCTCGCGGGCGACCCCGCCAGCCGCCACTCGAGATGCTCACGGTTCGCCGCCGTCCGCGCACGGATCGCCTCGCGCACCGCGCCCGACGATTCCAGCAGCGCCGGCAGAGCCACCTGCACGGGCGTCGAGACGGAGAGAAACGTGTCGGCGATCAGCTCCAGCGCCTCCAGCGCCGCCGCGCTCCCCGGACCGCTCGCCACCATCCATCCGAGCTTCATCTGCGGCAGCCCCGCGACCTTCGAGAGCCCGCTCATGGAAAACGTCAGCGCCCGCCGTTCCCCTGCAAGCGTCGCCACGCGATCCGGCGCCGCACCGAAGCCGTAGTCGCAGAACACCTCGTCGGAGACGATCACCAGCCCGTGCCGTACCGCCAGATCCTCCAGCCGTTCCAACTCCCCACGCTTCAGGAAGGACCCCGTGGGATTGTTTGGGTTCACCACGACGATCGCCCGCGACCGCTCCGTGACCGCGGCCTCCAGCGCCTCGAAATCGATGTGCCACGCGCCGTCGTAGCGCAGCGGATACTGCCGGATCTTCACCGCGGCGAGCCCCGCCAGGTACTCGAACAGCGGATAGGAAGGCCGCGGCGACAGCACTTCGTCGCCCGGGTCCGCCAGCAATTGAAACAGGTAGGAGTACGCCTCGCTGGTGCTGGCCGTCAGAAGAATGCGCGACGCATCCACCTCCAACCCAGGCTCCAGTCGCTCGCCATAATACGCGGCCACCGCCGCACGCGCGCGCTCCAACCCCCGCGGCGACGGTTCGTAGCGCAGCGCGCGCTCGTCGCCCAGCGCCTCACGAATGCGCGCAGCCGGATAGGCGAGCCCCACGCGCGTGGGATTCGATTCGGCGAGGTCCAACAGGGTGGCGCCCGCGCGCCGCTTCCGGGCGAGCAGTTGCGAGATCGGGTTGGGCGCCTGGGCCCAATCGAGGCGCCGCGAAAACACGCTGGAGGTTACTTCTCCTCGATCGTCTGGATCATCACCGGGCCGTCACCCGGCGCCGTCACAGTAACGCGCCGCTTCTGCGTGCTGTCTTCGGCTGCCAGCGTGCTAACCACGCCCACGGCCTGACGCGCCGTGATGGTGAATCCGTTGTCCTTCAACTGCTTTTCGTAAAAGTCAAAGACTTTGTCCGCCGGATCGGAAGTGTCGAAGGCGAACGTCGTCACTTTGCCGTCGCTGCCGTTTTCCGAAAAGTTGCTCTTGGGAGAGCTGCCCGGGTAGGGGGGAACCCAGAATGGCAGCGCTTCGCCGGTATCCGCGCCGAACTTGGCCGTGCTCCCGTCAGCGCTTTCCGTCTCGATCTGCCCGTTCCGCGCATCGATCACTGACCGGTTGCCGTCACTGTCCTCCATCTCCAATTGCCTGGTGGCCTGGTTGAATCGTAAGGTAAACGTCTTGTCGGTTTTCTTGTTGTGAACGACAATCGATTGGTCGTCTTCGTTCTCTTTCACCATCTCCCAGTCCGGGTTGGTGGCCACCATCATGCGACCCATGGCGATCCCCGGCCTGTTCTTCAGGTCGTCCAGGCTCACGCCCGCATTGCTCGCCACACGCGAAAGGAAGTAGACGCCCACGCCTAAAGCGAGGCAGCCGATCAATACCAGGGAGCCGACGCCGATCAGGATCCAGAACAGCGGGCCTTTCTTCTTCCGCGTCCCCGGCGCTGGGGTGTTCGGAAGCGCAGGTGTAGACATGCCGAAATCATATCACCGATCGCGAACGGACACCGGTCCGGTTGACAGTCCGGTTGACGCCCGCCGGGAGACCTGCCAGACTGCGCATGAACGCATCTTAATCAATGTTGGGGGTGAGATATGTTCCGGTGGTCCGTTGGACTCCTGCTTCTGGGCGCCACATTCCTGTGGGCCGATCCGATCTACCCGGGCTACGACCTGCTGCATTCCGGTCCGGGCACGCAGATCAATCTGCTGGGCCTGGGCCCCACGGACCCCTTTCATGTCGACCTCACCGTTCCCTTGGTGGGCGATCCCCTTCCGGGGTTGGGCAACACCGACACCATCGTCCAGCGCACCGGCAGTGTGGACGACGGAGCCACCACGCCCGGCATCCCCATTCAAATCGTCGCGTTGAGCCTGACCAGCGTCGCGCCGATCACCGTCGACATCGGCAGCGGACCGCAAATGTGGGACGTGCACGTCGCCTTGTCCTCGACTCCCTCCCTGGGCAACATCATGATCACCAACCACGGGGACTTGGGTTCAGATACATTCGGGGCGCAGTTTCAGGTCAATTGGAACGTGGACTTCACTCCCGTAGGGGGCGGCACAACCATGCAATTCATGGTCCCGGACACCCTGATCGGCACCGGCGCCTGGGACCACGCGGCGCCACCGCTATATCCGGTGGATCCCTCCTATCCATCAGGAGGGTTCTACATTACGGACCCGATATTCGCCGGGAGCATTTTTGCGCTGGACGTCGTGCCGGCGCAGATTCCCGAACCCTCGGCCGCCCTGCTGCTGGGAGGCGGCTTGGCGGCGCTGCTATACCTCCGGCGGCGGCGCGGCGCGCATCTCTTCTAACTCGTCGAGCGACCGCGGCCAGTCCTGCCGCAGCAGCCGGCTCAACGCCCGGTCCGCCAGCAGCCGCCCGCCGGTCTGGCACTGCGGACAATAGTTGGTTTCATTCGATGCGTAGCGGATGCGCTGCACCTTGGTCCCGCACGCCGGGCAGGGAAGCTTGTAGCGGCCGTGCACGGCCATGCCTTCGCGGAACGCCGTGACTTTTTCCGGAAACCCGCCCGCCGCCTCCGCCCGCAAACGATCGGTCCAGTCCGCAAGCGATTCGCGCACGGCCGCATGCAGCCGCGCAATCTCCTCTGTGCTGAGCCGCGAGGTCAGCGTCACCGGCGAAAGCCGCGCCCGGTGCAGAATCTCGTCGGAGTACGCGTTGCCGATCCCGCTGAACAAATGCGGATCGGTCAGGGCGCGCTTCAGCGTGTGATTCGCCGCGGTCAGCACGCGCGTGAACTCCGGGAGCGTCGCCGCCATCACGTCGATCCCGCCGGCGTCCAGCCCGGCCAGCGCCGCCTCGCCCGCCACCACGTGAAGCGCCGCGCGCTTCTGCGATCCTGCCTCGGTTAAGGTCAGGCAGCCGGAATCGAACGTCCAGGCCGCCAGCACGCGCCGCCCGTCCGGTTTCTTCGGCTTCGCGCTCCAGTGCAGCCGCCCGGCGATCATCAGGTGCAGCACCATCCACAAATCGTGATCGAAGCCGAGGGCGATGCGCTTGCCAATCCGCCGCAGCGCCGTCACCGTGTGCCCTTCGCAGGCCTGCGGAGCGGGATCGGCCGTGCGCAGCAGAAACGGTCCGGCAATCACCACCCGGTCGAGCGTGCGCCCCAGGATGCGAGCCTCCAGCGCTTCGATATAGACCGTGACGTCCGGCAACTCCGGCATGCGCGTGTTATACGAGAATACACGTATGACACCCGAGGAAGCCCGCCTGCATTTGCGCTACAGCACCTGGGCGTCGCGCAAGCTGCTCGACGCCGTCCGCCAACTGCCCGCTGAGGAACTCGCCCGCGGCGTGGGCATCTCTCACGGCAGCCTCGTGGGGACGCTGGCGCACATCCACTTCGCCGACCGCATCTGGTACAACCGCACCGTCGACTCCTCCGAACCCTTCCGTATGGACGCCGATCTGGCCACGCTCGAAACCCACTGGCCGGCGATCCTTCAGAAGTGGGAGGACTGGGCCGAATCGCTCGACGAAGCGGGCCTGCAGCGCGTCGCCGAATACGCCAATGCTGCCGGTACCCAGACCTCCCGGACCCCCGTGTGGCAGATCCTGCTGCACGTGGTGAATCACGCCACGCTGCACCGCGGCCAAGCCGTCGGCATGATCCGCCAGTTAGGGATCAAGCCGCCGGGGACGGACCTGATGCTCTACTATCGCGAACTGGCTGCCGCGGCCAACGCCTAGCGGCAGGGGTCCCTCGGGGGCCCATTTAGGGGGGGCTCAACCCCTGAAAAACAGTGGCGGCGAGGCGCCAACGCATTTTATAATAGTGTAAATGGACCTCACCGCAACATTGGCGGACTTACGCGCCTACCGGGAACAAGTTGAGGAAGCGATCGCTGCGCTCGAATCCTTGGCTTCCGGCCGTACGGGCAAGCGCCGAGGGCGACCTCCGGCATGGATGAAGAAGGCAGCCTCCGAATCGGCGGCTCCCAATAAGAAAGGCCGAACGTTCACGGCAGCGCAACGCCGCGAGGCTTCCCAGCGGATGAAGAAGCGCTGGGCGGCGAAGAAGAAAGCCGCGTCGAAGAGCTAGCTCGCATTTCTCACCAGGTTTCGGGCGCAGGACGTGGCGCAAGCCCGTGGCTTGCCGCGCCGGGACTCGTCCCGTCGCTTGTCGCCGGTCAATGTGTCATGCCAGTTGCGATGGCGAAATCGCCCCTTGCGGCTCCCCGCCCGACATTTCCCTCCGATGCGCTGAGAGCCGGTGAGAAGTGCGGGCTAGCATTTGGGCTAGCAGGGGCTAGCATCCTTCCGGCCGGCTCCCGCCAGTCTCATCCGGGGCCACCTACCTGACCCCTCAGACCCGGGATCGCGCAGTTCGTGCGCCTCGACCTCCCTGCGTGTCCGCGAGCTTGATCGCGGTGCGCTTTCCCAACGCGATGATGGCTCGGGCCGCCGCCTCCTGATGATCACGCTGCCACGGCGGGCCCAGGCTTCCACGCAGGTCCGCCAGCCAGCGGTCCAGGCGATCCTCTTCAATCCCTAACGTCTCCGCGGCGCGCCGGCGCTCCTCGCCGCGCGGAATCAGTTCCACGCCGACGTCCAGCGATGCAGCCGCCTGGGAGAGAGCCTCGTAATAAATCATGGCGTCGGCCCGGACCATCACTTGATACGAAGCATGCACCTCCGCGACGGTTTCCGGCAGGCGCGGTAGCGGCGCCCGGCGCATCGCCATCGCGACCACTTCCCCCACCGTCTCCAGAAGGCTCCCCCGCAGACTCCTCAGTGCCCGTGCGGCGCACTGTGCGGCAGATTTCCGGACCGCCCGGACCATCTCTTCCGCGCGCGTCGTGTCCAAAGCGAGCGTCTCGTGATGATAGGGCTGATTCGGCAGTCCCTCCTCGATAAGTTCGATCCGGCGCCGGTCCACCACCACGGGCGCCCCCGCGCGGCCGGCGACCGCGACACAGACCGCCCATCCGTTGTGCTGCGAGATTCCGACTGTCAATGGCTCCATGCGCAACCCGATTTCCGCACCCACCGATTACACACAAGATCGTCTGTTTTGCTAAGTCCCTGAAAGGAAACTAGAGAAGTCTGGCGGAGAGAGAGGGATTCGAACCCTCGTTAGAGTTTCCCCTAAACACGCTTTCCAAGCGTGCGCCTTCAGCCACTCGGCCATCTCTCCGTTTTGCGCTCACGCCGTTGGGGGGGCTTGCGCAGCCACTAGTCTAGCAAGCGGCCCGCCCTCACTGGAACAGAAAATCGCGCACCCGGAAATACCACTCCGGGTTGTCCGCCGGAGCCTCCGCATCGCAGGCCCCGAAGCGCTTCTGCAACTCCTCCCGAGGCACCTTCGCCGCCAGCACACGATCCTGCTGCGCATTGCGGAACCGCAAGCTCGCCACGGTCGCTTGGCCCGGCACCGGAGCCTCGCTCTCCACCCCTTTGGTTGCGATCTGGGTCCCGCACAGGAACCCGCGCATCACCTCGCCTGGCGGAGCCGTGCCCGCCGCCATTCGCTCCCCCTCCGGAACCGTCGCCACCATCACACGCGCTTCCATGGGATAAATCACCCAGTCGCCGTTCACGTGCAGTTGCGGCTCCACTTTGATGCGCTCGGCCTCCGCCGGATCGGGCCGCTTCGGACCCACCGGCTCCTCCCCGGCCGCCCGCCACACATCCATCCAGAACACCGCTCGCCCCGTGCCCGCCACCGGCAGCGCCACCGGATCCAGGCGGTCGCCCGTCTCCCGATACACTGTCGTCTGCACCGCGTTGTCCGGATTCTGCGCGATGTAAAGCTGCCACGGCGTCTCCTCCGGCTCCTCCACCACCACCTGAAACGACGTGAACGCGTTCTGCGCGATCGCCGGCGAGAGGATCTCGCGTGGAAATTCCGGAGCCAAGGGCTGCCCCTGCTCATCCAACCGGGCGAATTCCGAGTACACTTTCAGCGGCTGTGCTCCCGCCGCGGCTGCCGCTAGCATCAGTAGGAAGATCAGTCCCAACTTCACCCCTGCTATTGTACTCTCGCCCGGGCCAAGCGGTATCCTGGAACTTGGACCCCCACCGCCACGAACGCGTCGCCGAAAGCATCCGCGAGGAGCTCGAGGAAATGATCGGCTACGAGCTCTCCGACCCCCGCATTGGCGGCGCCACGATCGCCGAAGTCCTGGTTTCGCCCGATTTTCGCCATGCCCACGTGCGCCTCGCCCTGGATGGTTCGGAGCATGAGCAAGCCCAAACCCTGGCTGCGCTGGAACATGCCAAGTCATTCTTAAAGCAGCAATTATCCGAGCGGCTCCAGCTCTTCCGCACCCCCGACCTGCACTTTGAAGCCGCCCTTTCCGCCTCCCTGGCCGCCCGCGCCCCGCAGCTCCTCAAGAGAATCAAGCGTGGCCGCCCCCGCGATTAAGCGCCTGCCCCCACCCTGCTAAAAAATCCCGCCCCGCGCCACCCCGGTGTGCTAAGTTGGTGAACGGAACGGACCTACCGGGTCTTTAGTCTACAGGTCTCCAGGGCGCCCCCGCGCCCGCTAACCGGTTCGTAACAGGAAGTAACTAAGGGAGTAATTGATGCGTGTGGCCCCAATGACCAGCCGCTTTCTTGATGCTTGCCGCCGCCGGCCCACCGATGTTCGGCCGGTCTGGTTTATGCGGCAAGCCGGTCGCTATATGAAGCAGTACCGCGACATCCGCGCCCAGCACGGTATCCTCGATATCTGCAAGCGGCCTGACCTCGCTGCCCAGGTCACCCTCCAGCCCGTCGAGATCCTGGACGTCGACGCGGCCATCATCTTCGCCGACCTCCTCCTGCCGGTCGAACCCATGGGCTTGAAGCTCCGCTTCGCGGCCGGCGAGGGACCGGTCATCGAAAACCCCGTCCGCACCACCAACGACGTCGACAGCCTCTCCATCTCCAACACCGACGAGCTCGGCTACGTGGCTGAAACCATTCAGCGCGTGGTCGCCGCGCTGGCTGGACGTGTGCCCGTCGTCGGATTCGTAGGCGCGCCCTTCACCATGGCCAGCTACATGATCGAAGGCGGCCCGTCGCGCAACTTCCTGCGCACGAAACAAATGATGTATCACGACGAGACGCTCTGGCGCCGCCTGATGGGTAAGCTGGTCGACGTGCTGGGCGGCTTCGGCGTCATGCAGGCTTCCGCTGGAGCCCGCGTCATCCAGGTGTTCGATAGCTGGGTGGGCGCCCTGGGCCCCGACGATTATGTGCGCTTCGTCGCCCCGTATTCCCGCGCGCTGATCGAGCGCATCCGCGGAGCCAGCGTGCCCGTCATCCACTTCGGCACCGGCGCAGCCGGCTTCTTCCGCGAGCTCCACGCCGCCGGCGGCGACGTCATGGGCGTGGACTGGCGCATCAATATTGACCAAGCCTGGATGGATATCAGTTATCGCTCGGCCGTCCAGGGCAACCTGGACCCCGCGGTTCTGATGGCCCCGCTGCCCGAGCTCCGCATGCGCGTCCACGAGCTTCTGAAGCGCACCGGCTCCCGCCCGGGTCACATCTTCAACCTGGGCCACGGCATTCTCCCCGAGACCCCAGTCGAAAACGTAAAAGCGTGCGTAGAAATCGTGCGCGAATTCAAGCTGAATTGATAGCCCCAGATGAACACAGATAAACACAGATTTTCCCTTTCAGTATCTGCGTCCATCTGCGTTCATCTGCGGCCATAGATTTCTGTCGTGCCCAAAGTTGTCATCATCGGTGGAGGCATCGCCGGCCTCTCCGCCGCCTATGACCTTGCCCAGGCGGGCATTCCCCACACCCTGTTCGAGCCCCGCGATCGCCTGGGCGGCGTCATCGAAACCCGCCACTGGGACGACTGCGTCCTTGAATGCGGACCCGACTCCTTCCTCTCGGCCAAGCCCGAGGCCGCCGCCCTCATTAAAGAGGTAGGCCTCGAAGCCGACCTCATCGGCTCCAAGGACAAGCAGCGCGTCACCTACATCCTGCGCCACGGCCGCCTCACGCGCCTGCCCGAAGGCACAACGATGTTTGTCCCCACCCGGCCCCGCACCATGCTGGCCTCGCCCATCGTCGGCTGGGGCACCAAAATCCGCATGGGACTCGAACTCCTGCGCCGCCCCGCCGACCACCCCGACCGCAGCGTCGCCGACTTCGTCACGGACCACTTCGGACGGGAGACTCTGGAGTATCTGGCCGAGCCTCTGCTCTCCGGCGTCTACGGCGGCGACCCCGCGCAACTGAGCATGCAGAGCGTCATGCCGCGCTTCGTCGATATGGAGCGCAAGCACGGCAGCCTGGCCCGCACGCTCATGAAATCCCGCCCGCAGGCCTCCGGCGGCGGAGCCCCGCTGTTTCGCTCGCTCAAGAGCGGCCTGGGCTGCCTGGTCGAGCGCCTCGCCGCGAAGGCGAACGTAGTCCACGCCCGAGCCGAAGCCGTCCACCAGGACGAAAACGGCCTGCGCGTCCGCGTCTACGATGACTGGCTCGAAGCCTCGCACGTCATCGTCGCCTGCCCCGCCTGGTCCGCCGCGCAGCTCCTCGGCGCGATCGACGCCACGCTGGCCCGCGGCCTGGAACAGATCCCCTACACGTCGTCGGCCATCGTCTCGCTGATCTACCGCGAACCGGAGTTCGACGGCATGCGAGCCGGCACCGGCTTCCTGATCCCCCGTGTAGAACGCCAAAAGCTGATGGCCTGCACCTACGTCGGCACCAAGTTCCCCAACCGTATCCCGCAGGACAGAATCGGTCTGCGCTGCTTCTTCGGCGGAGCGGGCAACGACGCCGTGCTCGAAGAATCCGACGAATCCCTGATCGCCACCGCCCGCCAGGAATTGCAGCGCATCGTGAGCCTCACCGCCACGCCCATCTACACGAGCGTGAGCCGCTGGCCGCGCTCCATGGCGCAATACACCGTGGGCCACGCCGAGCGCCTCAAGGAAATCGAATCCCGCGCCGCCGCCATCCCCGGCCTGTACCTGGCCGGCAACGCCTACTCCGGCATCGGCATCCCCGACTGCATCCGCACCGGCCGCAAGGCGGCGGAGAAGGTGATGCACAGCGTCTCGCTATAATTGGTGCAGATGGCCAAGGAATACGTCGAAGAGCGCAACGGTACTTATTATGTCGCCGGGACCCGTGTCTCTCTCGACTCCATCGTGCACTGTTTTCAGGAAGGGATGGCACCCGAAGAGATCGTGACCGAGTTCGAGACGCTGACCCTCGCTCAGGTCTACGGAGCGATCACCCACTACCTGGACAACCAACCCGCCATCGACGCTTATCAGGTCCGTCAACGCCAGCGCTCGCAGGAACAAAGGAGAGCCGCCGAGCCTCTCCCTCCGGAGATGCGCCAGCGCATCGAAGCCGCGCGCGAACGCCTCCGGTCCGGCGATTAAGTGCGGCCGCGCTTCCAGGCTGATAACGACCTCCGCAGCGCGATCCGCCTCGGTGTCCTCCGGCAGGAGCCCGCCATCGACTTCCGCAGTGCTCGCGACGCGGTCCTCGACGGAGTGGAAGACCTGGACGTACTTCGCCGGTGCGCGAACGACCGACGGGTGCTGGTCTCACACGACAAAAGCACGATGCCAGCGGCGTTCCGGTCATTCGTGGCGGCAGGCAACCGTAGCTCCGGTCTGCTGCTCGTCGCCCAGAAAGCTACCATCGGTCGCGTCATCGAAAGCATTCTGCTCGTGTGGATTGCAACCGAGGCGGAGGAGTGGACGAACCGAATCGAGTGGCTGCCGCTTTGAGGTGCTGTGACATCTCACGCCTTCCAGTAGAGGCGCAGCTTTTGCCGTATGAAGCCTGCGAGCCCTTCCACATCCGGAAACGGGGAGAGATCGTGGATGTTCATGTTAAACAGCTGGCGTTCTCCCTCAGGCAGGGTGCTATGCAGGCGAGCCTTGGCACGAAACTCTTCCAGGGCGAGCCTCTCGCGCGACCACCAGTCACCCCCATCACGTTCAGTGGAGGGTTTCGGAGAAGGTGATTCAGTCGTCTTCTTCTCCTTCGTAACTCTGCTCGGCCGCTTCCGGTCGCGCGACGTGCGGCCGGCCCCAGACGGGCGCCGGCGCAAGGGCTCAGGGGACAAGGGCTGCCAGGCACTCCTCGATGGTTTGCGCCGCGAAGTCGGCCTGTTCGGTGTTGATCACCAGCGGCGGGCATAGGCGGATCGTGTTGGGGCCGCAGCCGAGCAGCAGGAGGCCGCGCTCGAAGGCCATCTGGACCACCTTGTCGCGCAGGTCCGGGGCGCGCTCCTTCGTGGCCTGGTCGCGGACCAGCTCGATGCCGATCATGAGGCCCAGGCCGCGGACGTCGCCTACGATGGGGGAGCGCTGGGGCAGGTCGCGGAGGCGGTCCAGGAGATGCGCGCCGACCCGGGCCGCGTTGTCGATCAGTTCCTGCTCCAGCAACTCGATGGTGGCCAACGCCGCCTCGACCGCGACCGGGTTGCCGCCGAAGGTGGAGGCGTGCGCGCCGGGCTTCCAGGTCATAAGGTCCGCCCGCGCGACGGTGGCGCCCAGGGGCATTCCGCTGGCGATGCCCTTGGCCAGCGTAATCACGTCAGGCTCGGCGCCGAAGTGCTCAGAGGCGAACATCTTGCCGGTGCGGCCCATGCCGCTCTGGATCTCGTCGTAAACCAAGAGGATGCCGTGCTTGGCGGCCAGGCGGCGGAGTTCGTCGTGGAACTTCTGCGGCGGGACGATGTAGCCGCCCTCGCCCTGGACTGGTTCGACAAAGATGGCGGCCACCTCCTCGGCCGGTACCGTTGTGCGAAATAGCTCACTCTCGATGGCTTTCACGCATTCCACAGCGCAAGTATCGGGCGACTTCCCGTAGGCGCAGCGGTAGCAGTAGGCGTAGGGGACATGGTGGACGCCCGGCATCCAGGGGAAGAATCCCTTGCGCTGGACGTACTTGCTGTTGGTTAAGGCCAGCGATCCCATGGTCCTGCCGTGAAACGCCCCGACGAAGGCCACGAACTGGCCGCGGCCGGTGTGATAGCGGGCCAGCTTGATGGCGGCTTCGACGGCTTCGGTCCCCGAATTGCCGAAGTATACGCGGCGGGGTCCTTCGCCAGGCACGAGCTCGGCGAGCTTCTCCGCCAGAGTGACCATGTTCTCGTAATAGAAGTCGGTGCCGGACATATGGATCAGCCGCTCAGCCTGCTTCTGGATCGCCTGGACCACCCGGGGGTGGCAGTGGCCTGTGGCCACCACGGCGATGCCGGCGGCGAAGTCCAGGAACTGGTTTCCGTCCGGGTCCTCGACGATGGCGCCTTGGGTTCGTTTCGCCACCAAAGGGTAGGACCTGGTGTAAGAGGCTGATATGACTCGGTTATCCCGTTCGATGATGGCTTTGGCGCGGGGGCCGGGAAGAGCTGAAACCAGTTTGGGCAGCATCGCATCTCCTATACTTGATAGCCACAGGCTAAGATTATTGCATGGATACGCACTAATGTGTTATCCTGCTCACTAGAGGGCGAGGAATCTTTATGGACTTCAATCGTTTCACCGAAAAACTCCAGGACGGCATCCGCGCGGCGCAATCGCTCGCGACGCAAAACGGCCATCAACAGCTCGACGTCGAGCACCTTCTGCTGGCGTTGCTAGAGCAAGAAGGTGGCCTTGCCCAGTCTATCCTCTTAAAGGCCGACGCCAAGCTGGAGGCAGTCCATCGCCGCCTGACCCAGGACCTCGACAAGATGCCCAAGGTGTCCGGCCCGGCGCCGGGCGTCGACCAGGTTTACGTCACCGTCCGCCTGCAGAAGCTGCTGACGGCGGCCGAAAGCGAAGCGAAGCGCTTCAAAGACGAGTACGTTTCCGTCGAGCATGTTCTCCTGGCGGCCACCGACGAAAAAGCCTTCAAGGATCTCGGCCTCACCCGCGACCGCCTGATGCGGACGCTCCAGGAGGTGCGCGGCAGCCAGCGCGTGACCTCGCAGAATCCGGAGGCGACCTACGAGTCGCTCGAAAAATACGGCCGCGACCTGACGCAGTTCGCCGCGCAGGGCAAGCTGGATCCGGTGATCGGGCGCGACGAGGAGATCCGCCGGGTGATCCAGGTGCTCTCGCGCCGGACCAAGAACAACCCGGTGCTGATCGGCGAGCCGGGCGTGGGCAAGACGGCCATCGTCGAGGGGCTGGCCCAGCGCATCGTGCGCGGCGACGTGCCCGAGGGGCTGAAGGAAAAGAAAGTAGTGGCGCTCGACATGGGCGCGCTGATCGCCGGGGCCAAGTTCCGCGGCGAGTTCGAAGAGCGGCTGAAGGCGGTGCTGAAGGAAGTGCAGAGCGCGGAAGGCAAGGTCATCCTCTTTATCGACGAGCTGCACACGGTGGTGGGGGCGGGGAAGGCCGAAGGCGCCATGGACGCCGGCAACCTGCTGAAACCCATGCTGGCGCGCGGCGAGCTGCATTGCATCGGCGCGACCACGCTGGACGAGTATCGCAAGCACATCGAGAAGGACGCCGCACTCGAACGGCGGTTCCAGACCGTGCTGGTGGATCAGCCCTCGGTGGAAGACACGATTTCGATCCTGCGCGGGCTGCGGGAACGGTATGAAGTGCACCACGGCGTGCGGATCAAGGATTCCAGCCTGGTGGCGGCCGCGGTACTGAGCAACCGCTACATCTCCGACCGGTTTCTGCCGGACAAGGCCATCGACTTGATGGACGAAGCGGCGGCCAAGTTGCGGACCGAGATCGATTCGATGCCGGCCGAGTTGGACGAATCCCTGCGCCGCCAGATGCAGCTCGAAATCGAGCGCGAGGCGCTGAAGAAGGAATCCGACCATGCTTCGCAGGACCGGCTGGCGAAGATCGAGAAAGAGCTGGGCGACCTCAAGACCGAAACGACGTCGCTCCAAGCCCAGTGGCAGGCCGACCAGGCTTCACTGCGGAAGCAGCGCGAGATGCGCGAACAGATCGAGCATGTGAAGCAGGAAATCGAGCAGGCCGAGCGGGCTTACGACCTGAACAAGGCCGCCGAGTTGAAGTACGGCAAGATCGCAACGCTCGAAAAGCAGTTGGCTGAATCCGAGCACGCGCCGATGCTTCTGAAAGAGGAAGTGGACGAGGAGGACATCGCGCAGGTGGTGAGCCGGTGGACCGGCATTCCGCTGTCGAAACTGCTGGAAGGCGAAATCCAGAAGCTGATGCACCTGCCCGACGAACTGCACAAGCGCGTGGTGGGTCAGGACGAGGCCGTCGATGCGGTGGCGGACGCGGTGATGCGTGCCCGCGGCGGGCTGAAGGATCCGAAGCGGCCGATCGGCAGCTTCCTGTTCCTGGGGCCGACGGGCGTCGGCAAGACCGAGCTGGCGCGGGCCCTGGCGGCGTTCCTGTTCGACGACGAGCGGGCCATGATCCGCATCGACATGTCGGAATACCAGGAGAAGCACACGGTATCGAGATTGGTGGGCGCGCCCCCGGGATACATCGGCTATGAAGAGGGCGGGCAGTTGACGGAAGCGGTGCGGCGGCGGCCGTACTGTGTGGTGCTGCTCGACGAAATCGAGAAGGCCCATGCGGACGTGTTCCACGTTCTGTTGCAAGTGCTCGACGACGGACATCTGACCGACGGCCAGGGGCGCACGGTGGACTTCAAGAACGCGATGGTGATCATGACGTCGAACGCGCAGAAGGACGAGCTGCCGCACCTGTTCCGGCCGGAGTTCCTGAACCGCGTGGACGAGATTATCACCTTCCACCGGTTGACTGAGGAGCATCTGAAGAAGATTGTCGACATCCAGCTGGAAACGCTGCGGCATCGCTTGGCCGAGCGGCACATCGAACTGGTGCTGACCGATGCCGCCAAGGAGCGGCTGATTCAGGTGGGCTACGACCCGACCTACGGCGCGCGGCCGCTGAAGCGCGCGATCCAGAAGGAAGTGGAAACGCCGCTGGCGCGGAAGATCGTAGGCGGAGAGGTCCGCGACGGTCAACGGGTGGATGTGGACGTGGCAGGCGAAGAAATGGTGCTGCGAGTGGAGACCAAGGAGCCTGCTCACGCATCTTAAGTATGAGAGGGCATGTGCGGAGCGGGTGAGGAGCCCGCTCCGAGTGAGGAGACTGAGATGGCCGAACTGGAACAAATGAAAACGTTGCCGCTGCTGCCGCTGAAGAATACCGTGCTGTTTCCGGGGCTGATGCTGCCGCTGGCGGTGGGCCGCGCGGGATCCATTGCGGCCGTCGAAGCGGCCGGGGGGACCGAAGAAAAAGAGATCGTGGTTCTGGCGCAGAAGAACAACGAAGTGGAAGTGCCAGGGGCCGACGACCTCTACACGGTGGGTACGCGCGCCACGATCCGCCGGGTGACCAAGCCGCGCGAGGACCATCGCGAAATTATCGTGATGGGCGTGGAACGCGTGGTGGTGGTGAAGATCGAAGAGAACGGGCATTTGAAGGCACGGGTGAGCGCGCTGCCGTTGCCGGACGATTCGAGCCGCGAGATCGAGGCGCTGACTTTGTCGCTGATCGAGACCGGGTCGAAATTCGTGAACTTGGTGCAGGGCCAGTCGCCGCAGGACATCGCGCGGCTGTTCGCCGGCCAGGCGGATCCGATGCAGCTTGCCTACATGGTGGCTTCGGTGCTGAACCTGGACGTGGCCAAGGAGCAGAGCCTGCTGGAGGCGCCCACGCGCCTGGAAGCGCTGCGCATGGTGCATGGGTGGCTTTCGCACGAAGTGGACGTGGCCGAGCTGCGCAATAAGATCGCCGACGAGGCTCGCAGCGAGATGACGCGCGAACAGCGCGAGTACATCCTGCGCCAGCAGAAGAAGGCGATTGAGCAGGAACTGGGCGAGAAGAACAGCGACCAGGCCGAAGCGGAGGTTCTCAAGGAACGGTTGGAGAAGGCCGAGCTGCCGGAAGACATCCGCAAGGAGGCCGAGCGCGAGCTGGGGCGGCTGGAGAAGATCAACCAGGCTTCGCCCGAGCATAACGTGATCCGCACGTGGCTGGAGTACGTGATCGAGCTGCCGTGGACCGCGCGCAGCGATGACAATCTTGATCTGAAGCATGCGCGGGAGATCCTGGACACGGATCACTACGGCATCGGCAAGGTGAAGGACCGGATCATCGAGCACCTGGCGGTGCTGAAGCTGAATCCGGAGGCCAAGGCTCCGATCCTGTGCCTGGTGGGCGCGCCCGGCGTGGGCAAGACGTCGCTGGGGCAGTCCATTGCACGGGCCCTGGGGCGCAAGTTCGAGCGGATGAGCCTGGGCGGCATGCATGACGAAGCTGAGCTGCGCGGGCACCGGCGGACTTACATCGGCGCGATGCCCGGGAGGCTGATCCAGGCGATGCGGCGCGCGGGCCACAAGAACCCCGTGCTGATGCTGGACGAAGTCGACAAGCTGGGCCGCGATTTCCGGGGTGATCCGGCGCATGCGCTGCTGGAGATCCTGGATCCGGAGCAGAACAAGACGTTCCGCGATAACTACCTGGATCTGCCGTTCGATCTGTCGAAGGTTCTTTTCATCACCACGGCGAACACGCTGGACACGATTCCGGCGCCGCTGCTGGATCGTATGGAGATCCTGCGGTTGTCGGGTTACAGCGAAGAAGAAAAGGAACAGATCGCGCGGCGCTACCTGCTGCCCAGGCAGTTGGAGCAGACCGGGTTGAACAAGGAGCAGTTCGTGCTGACGGATACGGCGCTGCTCAAGGTGATCCAGTCCTACACGCGGGAAGCCGGCGTGCGGCGGTTGGAGCAGATGCTGGGTCGCGTGGTGCGCAAGGTGGCGGTGAAGTTCGCTGAAGGGCGCATGGAACCGATGACGGTGGATGCCGACGACATCCCCGAGTTGCTGGGTCCGGAAGCGATTCTTCCGGAGCAGGCGCGCAAGGAGATGCCTCCGGGCGTGGCCACGGGCCTGGCGTGGACCGAGACGGGCGGCGACGTGCTGTACATCGAAGCCGCGCTGCTGCCTGACGGCAAGGACCTGCTGATCACGGGCCAGTTGGGTGACGTGATGCAGGAATCGGCCAAGACGGCTCGCAGCTACCTGTGGAGCCACGCGCGCGAGTTCGGACTGGATGCGGACAAGTTCCTGAAGTCGGGACTGCACATCCACGTTCCGGCGGGCGCGATTCCGAAGGACGGTCCGTCGGCGGGCGTGACAATGACCACGGCGCTGGCGTCGCTGTTCTCGGGTCAACCGGCGCGCAAGGACACAGCCATGACTGGCGAGGTCACCTTGACCGGTCTGGTGCTGCCGATCGGCGGCGTGAAGGAGAAGGTGCTGGCGGCCCGGCGCACGGGGATCAAGCGTGTGATCCTGCCGCGGGGCAACCAGAAGGATCTCCGCGATCTGCCGGAAGAGGTCCGCAAGGAGATGACCTTCATCTTCGCCGAGCGCGTCACCGACGTGCTGCGGGAGATGCTGCCGAACCTGGTGCATTCTCCGGCACAGGCGGCGTGACCCGCGGCTTCAGCCGGCAGCGGTGGCGAGGGCGCGTTTCCTGGATGGACGGCGGTCCGCTGCCGGCGCCCGTTCTACTGAGGGCGAGTTGTCGAGCACGCTGCAACAGGCGTTCCATTCCGATTGGCTCCAGGCCAGGAAGTGAATCTGGCGCATGTGGCTGAGCGGGTACTGGTTCACGTACTGGATCGCCGCTTGCATGAGCGGCGCCACGATGTCTTTCAGGTTGCCCTGTGCTGTTCCGGCTCCCATCAGCGGGAAGAGGATGCTGGTGGCTCCGGTCTTCGCCACCTCGCGCGAATCCGCAGTGGTCAGCGTGCTGGTCACGCACTGCGGCAGATCGCGGACAGGGCGGTAGCCACGAGTGGGCGTGCCTTCGACGGCCGCCACGTGGAGTACCAGCTTTACGCCGTTGGTTTCCGCCAGCTCACCGGATGTGGTGGCGTAAACCGTGCCGGGAGCAACCGGGACGCGCCTGACGCGGCGCTTGAGGGCTTCCGCGATCGTGTCTCCGGTGCGCGTGACCCAGCCGCCCTCCTTTTTCGCGCCCAGATAGCGGATCGTGCTGGAGATGGAGCGGTCAAAATGACGCGCCATCTCCATATGTGTGTTCTCTGAGTTCACCCAGATGTCGACCCGTTTGACTTTCCCCAGATCGCCGGGCGTGATGCAGATCTGGTGACCTGGGTTGCCGACCACGTTGTAGGCGCGGGGGCCCGTGCTCGGCAAGGCATCTTCCTGAGTCTTGATCCGCAGGGGCAGGACCTCATGGATCAGGCTGTCGGTCCCCGGTTTTTTCAGCGCATTTTCGATGAACACCTGGATCTTTTGCTTACCTGCCCGCAAGCCTTTCGGGCTCAAGCTGTACGAGAGTGCGTTGAGATCCTGGATATTGAACGGAGACTTCGTCTTTTCCTTGCGGATCAGCACGGTGATGGACGGACGCAGGGCCTGCCGGACGCCCAGTTCATAGAAGACGTTGGCGTTGAGCGTAGTGATGTCGACCACGGTGATGTCGGCTGCGTAGATGTGCTGGATCATCGTCTTGTGAATCCATCCGGGTTGGCCGATTTCGTCGCAGCGGACGCATTCGATCCCCAGTTCTTCGACGGCCGGCTTGATCATGCCGCTGTAGATCTTGTCGAAGTTCAGCTTCGTGCGGTCGCGGTCCCGCTTCATGCCGAAGGGCATGATCACGAAGCACGTTTTGTTTTCCCACTTTCGGGTCGCCATTGGTTTAGCTTCCTTCTTCCTGGCTGAGCTTGTGCAGCAGCCACTGGATTCCGATGAGGGTTTTGGCGTCATGTACGGCGCCGGTGGCGAGCATTTGGGTGAGTTGTTCGGGGGAGAGGAAGACGGTTTCGATGTCCTCGCCTTCTTCCTGCAATCCGCCGCCGGCGTGGGTCTTATCCGTGGCCGAGACTTCGGTGTAGAAGAGCAGCACGCGTTCCGAGGAGCCGCCGGGGGAAACATAGAAGGTGGCAATCGGTTCGACTTTGTCGACGCGATAACCGGCCTCCTCCTGGATCTCGCGAATAAGAGCGTCGCGCGGGTTTTCGCCCGGGCCCAGCATGCCGGCCACGGTTTCGAGGATCCAGCCGGGTCCTTTGGAGTAGGCCGGGTAGCGGAACTGGTTCACGAAGAGCGCGCGGCGGGTGGCGCGGTGGTAGATGACGGCGGCTACCGAATCGCCGCGCTCCAGGCTGAGGCGGCGCATGGGCGGGCTCATGCTGCCGTCGAAGCGCTGGTAGCTGACCTCGGCTTCGTCGATCTTCAGGAATCCGTCGAAGACGCGCTTCGTGTTGTGCACGACCACCTGCTTCATGCGGTTCACCTCCTTTGGCGCGCTGCCGGGATGCACGCCCCGTGGCAACGATCTTACTGGAACGGGCACGGCGCTGTCACTCGCGGGATGTGGCAAAGCGGCGGGTTTTGTAAGGAAACTCGCGGCATCCGAGGTATGATGTCGGGTATGCAGACGTACACCGGACTTTCGCTCTGCGTGCTCCTCGTTGGCGCCGCGATTCTGGCTGGCTGCGGCCAGTCCGCTCCTACCGCCGGGGAAGCCAAGAGCTTCCTCGATGACGCGTCGAAGAAATCCTACGACCTGTGGCTGGAATCCGGCAAGGCGTCGTGGATTCAGAACACTTACATCATCGACGACAGCGAATACGTCGCGGCGCGCGCTTCACAGCGGGCGCTCGATTACGGAGTGGAGTTGGCCAAGGACGCTACGCGGTTTGACGGTGTGGAGCTTCCCCAGGACGACCGGCGGCAGCTCAATCTGCTGAAGGTCGGGCTCACGCTGGCGCCTCCGTCGGATCCGGCGGAGTCGAAGGAAGTCACCGATATCGCCACCAAGATGGAAGGCGTGTACGGCAAGGGCGTGTATTGTCCGGAAGGCAAGTCCTGTCTGAACATCGACGACATCACCAAGATCATGGCCGAGAGCCGCAACGCGGGCGAACTGCTGGATGTGTGGAAGGGGTGGCGCACGGTTTCGCCGCCGATGAAGAAGGATTTCACGCGCTTCGTGGAGCTGTCGAACAAGGGCGCCTCGGAGTTGGGGTTCGCCGATACGGGTGCGATGTGGCGGTCGAAGTACGACATGCCGGCGGACGATTTCACCAAGGAGCTCGACCGGCTGTGGGAGCAGGTGCGTCCGCTGTATGTTTCGCTGCACGCTTACGTGCGCAGCCAACTTCGCGCGAAGTATGGTCCGGACGTGGTGCCGGCGGACGGTCCGATTCCGGCGCATCTGCTGGGCAATATCTGGGCGCAGGATTGGTCCAATATTTATGATCTGGTGGCGCCGCCGGGCGGCGATCCGGGCTATGACCTGACGGCGATCCTCAAGGCGAAGAAGACCGACGCCATCCAGATGGTGAAGTACGGCGAGGGTTTCTATACTTCGCTGGGGTTCGCTCCCCTGCCGGACACGTTCTGGCAACGCAGCCTGTTCACGCGTCCGGCGGATCGCGAGGTGGTGTGCCACGCCAGCGCCTGGGACGTGGACAGCGACGACGACCTGCGCATCAAAATGTGCATCCAGCCGACGGCGGAGGATTTCATGACCATCCACCACGAGCTGGGCCACAACTTCTATCAGCGGGCCTATAACAAGCTGCCGCTGTTTTTCCGTGATGGCGCCAATGACGGGTTTCACGAAGCGATCGGAGACACGATCGCGTTGTCGATTACGCCGGAGTATCTGAAGCAGCTCGGCTTCATCAATTCCGTGCCGGATGCGTCGAAGGACATTGGACTGCTGATGCGGCGGGCGCTGGAGAAGGTGGCGTTTCTGCCGTTCGGGTTGATGATTGACCAGTGGCGCTGGAAAGTGTTTTCGGGCGAGGTTACGCCGGAGCAGTACAACCAGGCGTGGTGGGATCTGCGGCTCAAATACCAGGGGATCGCGCCGCCGGAGGATCGCTCCGACGCCATGTACTTCGATCCCGGCGCGAAATATCACGTGCCAGCGAATGTTCCTTACACGCGCTACTTCCTGGCGGATATTTTGCAGTTCCAGTTCCATCGGGCGTTGTCGGAGGCCGCGGGTTGTCCGGGGTCGTCGGGGACGCCGCTGCACCGGTGTTCGATTTACAACAGCAAGGAAGCCGGGACCAAGCTCAACAACATGCTGAAAATGGGACAGAGCAAGCCCTGGCAGGACGCGCTGTTCGAGATCACCGGCAAGCGGGAGATGGACGCGACCGCCATCCGCGACTACTTCGCTCCGCTGCAGGCATGGCTGGATGAACAGAATGCCGGCAAGCCTATGGGCTGGTAGATCCGGCGGACGCGATTTTCCTGAGTGAGACGGAAGATTCCTCGGTCGTGTGTCATGAGAGGGTTGACGGCCCCAGGAGTCGCTCCATGAAGCCCGGAGAGCCCCGGGGCTGCAGCGTTCTGGCCGTCCGGACCGGCCGCTGCCGGAAGCGCGTTCTCACCTCCCCGTCAATCTGTGCGAACCTGTCCTATTGAGGGGATGACAGTATGAGGCTTCTGTGCGTGTTTATGGCAGTCACAACCACAACGCTCGCTCAGGACTATCGTGCGGAACGCACGTCCGATCAAGGCATCCCCATCGTCCGGTTGACCGACGCGGTCAACGGGGTCGAACTTGCCGTGGTGCCCTCCATCGGAAACATGGCTTACGAAATGAGGGTGCATGGCAAGAACATCCTTCATTTCCCCTTCCAGAATCTGGCGGAGTTCCGGGAAAAGCCGCAGATTCTTGGCATCCCGTTCCTGGCTCCCTGGGCGAATCGCCTGGACCAGCAGGGCTTCTTCGTCCACGGCAAACGCTTCGCCTTCGACATGAACTTCGGCAATGTGCAGGGGGCCAATCCGATTCACGGGCTGGTCTCGACCTCGCCGTTCTGGGAGGTGACGTCGCTGATCGCCGACCAGAACTCGGCCCGCTACACAGCGCGCTTCCAGTTCTGGCGCCACCCGGAGCTGATGGCGCAGTGGCCGTTCGCGCATGAGTACGAGATGACCTACATCCTGCGCGACGGCGAACTGGAAGTGCGCCTCTCGATCCACAATCTGAGCACGGAGGAGATGCCGGTGGTGGTGGGATTCCATCCCTACTACACGATCCCCGGCGTGCCCCGCGACCAGTGGACCGCGCACATCCCGGCGCGCAGCCACGTGGTGGCCGACCAGCGCCTGATCCCCACGGGCGAATACAAGCCCATGGAACTGCCTGCCGAGTTTCCGCTCAAAGGGCGCACTCTCGACGACGGCTTCACGGACCTGGAACACAGCGGCGACGGCCGCGCCCACTTCTACATTGAGGCCGGCGATATGCGCGTCGAGACGTCCTTCGGTCCGAAGTATCCGGTGGCGGTGGTGTGGGAGCCGAACACGCCCGAAGGCCAGCCGCAGCCGTTCATCTGCTTCGAGCCCATGGCCGGGATCACCGACGCGGTGAACCTGTTCCAGGCGGGGAAGTACCCGGCGCTGCAAACGGTCGCCGCGGGGGAGCGGTGGACGGAGAGTTTCTGGGTGAAGGCGAGCGGGATCTGACGGCCGCACGACCTGATCGAGCAGCTTCCGCCCGATCAGGTTTCGCCCGGCCTGGAACGGTTTTTTCGACGACTTGGGGCGCGAGGCACTACAGTATCTACGAAACCGCTCTCGCACGAAGAGAAAGGCGATGACCGGCACGGTCACCGTTTGAATTGCAGTGCCTCGATCAACAGCTTCTGCATGGAGAATTTCACTCCGGCAGGCCGAAGCTATACAGCACGTTCCCCGCTGAGAGCGCCACGAACTGCTTCCCGTCCACCGCATAACTCATGGGCGACGCTGAAATCGACGACCCCGTCTGGAAGCGCCACAGCAGCTCGCCCGACCGCGCGTCCAAGGCCAGCAGATTGCCCTCCGCCGTGGCCGCGAACACCACGTTGCCGGCCGTCGCCAGCACGCCCGCGGTGAACGACATACGGCTCACCGGGAATTCCCACTTCACTTCGCCCGTCTCCGGGTCGATCGCCTTGATCGCTCCGGTCGCCGGGTCGCCGATGCCCTGCGCCCCGCCGCCGCGGTACTGCACGCCCGCTTCGTACATTTCAGGCGCCAGGACGTAGCGCTGGCCGAAGTCGATGGCGGCCACGTAATACCAGCCGGTCGCCGCGCTGTAGGACGGAGCCTGGAAATTGGTGCCGCCGATCACCGACGGGTACACGGTCGACCCCTCGCGCGACGCCCGCGAGGCGTCCAGCACCTTGGGCCGGCCGCGATCGTCGAAGCCGTCGTTCCAGGTCTGGCGCACGAACGCCGACGCTTGCAGGAACTCGCCCGTCTCGCGGTCGAGCACGTAGAACATGCCGTTGCGGTCGGCGTGCAGCAGCAGCTTGCGAGGTTGGCCGCGCCACTCGCGGTCCACCAGGATCATGTCCTCGGTCGAGTCCCAGTCATGCGAATCGCCCGGTGTGAACTGGTAATGCCACTTCAGCTTGCCCGTGGACGGATCGAGTGCCAGCACCGAGCAGGAATACAGGTCGTCGCCCTCGCGAATCTGCCAGTCCCAGTCCGGCCCCGGATTCCCCACGGCCCAGTACAAGGTGTCGAGCTCCGGATCGTAGCTGCCGGTGAGCCACGTGGCGCCGCCGCCGTAGCGCCAGCTTTCGCCTTTCCAGGTTTCGCTACCCGGCTCGCCCGGCTCCGGAATCGTGTAGACGCGCCACAGCCGCGCGCCGGTCTGCGGATCGTAGGCATCCACGAAGCCGCGAATGCCGAACTCGCCGCCCGCGATCCCGGTGATGATTTTGTCCTTGAGCGCCAGTGGGGGCGACGTGAGGCTGTAGCCCTGCATCGTGTCGGCCACCTGCGTCTCCCACAGCAGTTGCCCGGTGCGCGCGTCCAGCGCGACCAGCGCCGCGTCCAGCGTGCCCAGGAACACGCGGTTGCCCAGCACCGCCACGCCCCGGCTGAAGCGGTTAATCTCGTTCGGGTTGACCACCTTCTGCCGCCGCTGGTAGCGCCAGATCTGCAAGCCCGTCTTGGCGTCGAGCGCGCGCACCTCGCCCGGCATTCCCGATGTGTACATGATCCCGTCGACGACGATGGGCGTCGACTCCAGGATCGAGTCGCCGGGCATCTGCGCGGCCCACTTGGCCTGCAACCCGCCCACGTTGTCCGTCGTGATCTCATCGAGCGGCGAATAATGCCGACCCTGATAGTCGCCCCAGTAGGTGAGCCAGTTCCGCGGCTCGGCGGCGGCGTTCGCCAGGCGATCGTACGCGAGCCCACCCGGAATGTTCGCTTTGATCGTTTGCGTCAGGTCGCGCCCGCCGAGCGACTTCAGGTACGCCACCAGGTTGTCGACCTCCGCCGCCGGACGCGTGACCGCCGGCATCAGCGACGCCGCATTATCGATGCTGGCCGCTTCGCTCTTGTCGATTCGCCGAAGCGTCCCCTGCGTGTCCGTCAGGAGCAACGTGAAAGTATCCTCTGCCCGCCGGACGCCGCGGATGGTGCGGCCGTCGCGCATCGCCGCCACCAGCGATCCCGGAGGTCCGCCGCGCCCGCCACGGCCGCCCTGGGTCGTACTGGTCTGCGGGTCGAGCAGCTTCCGCCGCAGCACATCAGCCGGCAGCCGCCCGGCGTTCGACAGGTCCGGACCCACCACGCCGCCGCGGCCGTTCACCTGGTGGCAGGATGCGCAGCCCGCGGCGCCGAAGAAGAGGGCCTCACCCGCGGCTGCGTCTCCCGTGACGGCTTCCGCCGTGGCCGGCGCCGCCGTGCGGCCATCGTTCCCATCGTTCAATGACCGGATGTAGCTGACCAACTGCCACACCTCGTCGCTCGACAGCGCACCGAAGCCCGGCATCTGCGTCCCGGCGATGCCCACGCGGATGGTCTGGAAGAGGTCGCTATCGGCGGAGCCATGCGAGAACGTTCGCCCGGCGAGCGCCGGTGCGCGGCCTCCCGCCGCGTTCTGCCCGTGGCACACTTCGCAGGTCTGCGCGAAGGTCTGCCGGCCAGCTGCCACGGATGCCGGGATGCCAGCCAGGGGATTGCGCGCCTGGTCCTGCGCCATCACCAAAGTGACGCCCACAAAGCCCACGCTCGCCAGTTCGAACCAGATCCGTTTCATCCGCGCCTCCAGTCTTTCCAGTTTAAGACTGGACGGGCAGGGAACCCCAGGACGCGGGCTAAAGCCGGACGCCCGCCGCGCCGATACCTGCGAGAAGTACTTGTGAAGCCACGCGTCACCATTCCGCTCGCTATCGTCGCGTTGGGGCTCGCCTGGGCGGTGGCCACGCAAGCGCCTGTGCTTTCGGATTTGCTCGGTTTCGCCCCCATCGAGAACCCGAATCAGTGGCAGATCCGGGCGATCGTAGGCGCCTGGGTGGACGACGCGGACCCGGCCAACATCGTCCGATTCGAAGAGGTCCCTGCCGGCTACGCTTCGCCCGAAGCCGGCATCGAGCTTCGGGAAGGGCGCTACACGTTCACCGGTGCGTTCGGCATCCCGGGCGTGACCGGCATCTGGAACTACGAGAGCTTCGATCCTCTGCGCCTGAACGTGCTGGTCGGCGGCGAAGGCCACTTTGTGGCGGTCGGGTTCATGGACCACGACCACGTTCGCATGCGGCTGCTGGACGACATCGACGCCGCGGCGAGTCCGGACGTTCTCAATGGTCCCAGCACGGTCCGCTTCCACCGCGCCGACTGATCGTCCACCCGCAGCGCCAAACCGGACTAGAATCAGGAGAGCCATGCCGTTCCGCACCGCAATCCTTCTGGTCTTGTTTTCGGCCGCACTCCCGGCGCAGTGGTTCGACCTGCCTTCGCCCGGCGTTCCCCGCAATGCCGACGGATCGCCGAACCTCGCCGCGCCGGCGCCCCGCACCGCGGACGGCAAGCCCGACTTTTCCGGCATGTGGATCCCCGGCAATCCCCTGCCATGCCCTCCGATCCTCAAAAACGCGGACGGCAGTTGCGCGGAGATGACGGCGCTGGCTCCGGAGACCCGCGACTTCGCCGCCGACCTGCCCGGCGGGCCTCCGTATCAGCCGTGGGCCGCGGAACTGGTCCGCCAGCGCGCCGCCGCTTCGGGCAAGGACGATCCCCACGCGGCCTGCCTGCCGCCTTCTTACCCGCGCGCCTACGTACTGCCGCACATCCAGAAATTCGTCCAGATTCCGGGCGCCATTTTCATCCTGAACGAATTCAATGCGAGCTACCGCCAGATCTTCACCGATGGCCGCCCGCTGCCCGAGGATCCGCAGCCTACCTGGAACGGCTACTCGACGGCGCACTGGGAGGACGACGCGCTGGTGGTCAAAACCATCGGCTTCCGCGACGACTTGTGGCTCGACATGAAGGGCAACCCGCTCACCGAAGCCGCCACGGTGACCGAACGCCTGAGCCGTCCGAATTTCGGCACGCTCGATGTCGAGGTGACCATCGACGATCCCAAGGCCTACACCAAGCCGTGGACCGCGAAGTTTCCGCTCCAGATCGTGGTGGACACGGAGTTGATCGACGAAATCTGCCTGGAGAACGAGAAGAGCGTCGAGCACATGTCGAAGTAAGCTTCCGGTGGTCTCAAAGAAGCGCAGCCAACTCGTCAACGGTGACTGATCTCTGCTGCGCCACCTCTGTGAGGATTCCATGCAAGGTTCCGGCCTTCAGAGTGTCGTGCCTGGGTACAGTAACCTTGTGCGCCGGGGGCCCAGGATGATTCAAGCGGGCGTGACTGCCTCTCTGGCGAACGACGCGGTAGCCGAGGCCCTCCAGGACGCGGATCAAGCGGTCACCGGAAATGCCCCGCGGCAGTTTCATGCGGCTTCGACGGGAATCAGCTCGTCCTTCACGTAGTGCAGCTGCACCAGGCGGGGCTGCACAGGTTCGTCTTCGAAGTGGAGCGTGGTCGCTTCCAGCACAGCGGCCCGGAGCTCGTCCCACGTTTCCGCTTCCGTGAAAATCGCGTGGCCCAGGGCGCGGGCACAAAAGCCGCCCTCCTCTGCATCACGAACCTCGAAGATCAACTCCATGCAACTCAGGATAGCCGACATGAGACCGCCAAACCGCCGCGCCAAGCTGTGCTACATTTCATCCATGCTCCGCGCTCTTGCCCTGTTTGCCCTATTCGCCGCCCTGCTGCCCGCCCAGACCCGCCGCACGCTCGACATCTACTGGATCGACGTCGAAGGCGGAGCCGCCACGCTCATCATCGCGCCTTCCGGCGAATCGCTCCTGGTCGACACCGGCTTCCCCGGCGACCGCCACGCCCAGCGCATCGCCGAGATGGCGAAGGCTGCCGGACTCACCCACATCGATAACCTGGTGATCACGCACTTCCACGCCGACCATGTGGGCGGCGTCGTGGCGCTGGACAAGCTCATCGAAATCCGCCACTTCATCGACCACGGCGAAACGGTCGAAGGCACGGGCCGTGACGGACAGAACTACGCCGCCTATGTCGCACAGACCGGGTCGCGCCGCAGCATCGTGAAACCGGGCGACAAGATTGCGCTCGCGGGCGTCGACATCACGGTCGTATCCGCGGCGGGCAAAGTGATCCAGAACCGCCTGGAGCGCGGCCCCTCGAAATCCTACTGCGAAGGCGCCGAAACCAAGCCCACCGACACGACGGAGAACGCGCAGAGCGTCGGCTTCCTGCTGACCTACGGCCGCTTCTCCTTCCTCGATCTGGGCGACCTCACCTGGGATCGCGAAATGCAGCTCGCCTGCCCGGTGAACAAGATCGGCGAGGTGACCTTGTTCCAGGCCTCGCACCATGGCTTCAACAACGGACAGTCCGGCGCTCCGGCCCTGGTCAATTCCCTCCACCCGCAGGTGGTCATCGTGAACAACGGCGCGCGCAAGGGATTTTCAAACCCGAGCTACGAGGAGATCGCCGCCATCCCCGACATTGAGGGAATCTGGCAGGGCCACCGCGGCGAGGGCAACGATGACGCGCACCAGACGGCCGCGGACATGATCGCCAACCCGGCGGGCGGAGCCGATGACAAGGGTCACTGGATCAAGGCTTCGGTGGCCGCCGACGGCACCTTCACGGTGACCAACGGGCGCAACAACTTCACGAAGTCGTATACTGCCCGATAATGCCCCGAAAACTCCGCTCCTCCGAATGGTTCGGTCTCAAGAACCGCGACGGCTTCATCCACCGCTCCTGGATGCGCGGCTATCCGCCCGACGTCTTCGACGGACGCCCCGTCATCGGCATCTGCAACACGTGGAGCGAACTCACGCCCTGCAACCAGCACTTCCGGCACATCGCCGACCGCGTCAAGAGCGGCGTGTTGGAGGCCGGCGGCTTCCCGCTGGAATTCCCCGTCATGTCGCTGGGGGAAACCAACCTGCGCCCCACGTCCATGTTGTTTCGCAACCTCGCCAGCATGGACGTCGAGGAGTCGATCCGCGGCAATCCCATGGACGGTGTGGTGCTGCTCTGCGGATGTGACAAGACCACGCCGGCGCTGCTGATGGGCGCCGCCAGTTGTGACGTGCCTGCCATCGTCGTCTCCGGCGGACCCATGCTGAACGGCCGCTACCGCGGCCAGCAGATCGGCTCCGGTACGATCGTGTGGCAGATGAGCGAGGATCTGCGCGGCGGCCGCATCACCGAACATGAGTTCTTCGAGGCCGAAGCCTGCATGTCACGGTCGGCGGGCCACTGCATGACCATGGGCACGGCCTCCACCATGGCGAGCATGGTGGAAGCCCTGGGCATGGGCCTGCCGCAGAACGCGGCCATTCCCGCACCGGACTCCCGCCGCGACGTACTGGCGCAGCAGGCTGGACGGCGGATCGTCGAGATGGTTCAGGAGGACTTGCGCATCTCGCAGATCCTCACCCGCGAGGCGTTCGAGAACGCCATCCGGGTGAACGCCGCCATCGGCGGATCGAGCAACTTCGTGCTGCACATGCTGGCGATCGCCGGCCGCATGGGCGTGCCGTTGACGATTGACGACTTTGACCGCCTGGGCCACGAGCTGCCGCTGCTGGTCGACATCCAGCCCTCGGGCCGCTTCCTGATGGAGGACTTCTATTACGCGGGCGGCATTCCGGCGGTGGTCCGCGAGCTGGGCGGCCTGATTCACCGCGACGCCCGCACGGTCAACGGCCGCACCATGGGCGAGAACACGGCCGACGCGCCGTGCTGGAATCGCGAGGTGATCCGCGAGCGCGCCAACCCGATCCGCGAGCATGCCGGGCTGGCGATTCTGCGCGGTAACCTGGCGCCCGAGGGAGCCGTCATCAAGCCGTCGGCCGCCACGCCCGCGCTGCTCCAACACCGCGGCCGAGCCGTCGTGTTCGAGAGCATTGAGGACTTCAAGGCGCGCATCGACGACCCGAACCTCGATATCGACGAGACCTCGGTGATGGTGCTGAAGGGCGCTGGCCCCAAGGGCTACCCCGGCATGCCCGAGGTCGGCAACATGCCGCTGCCGCCCAAACTGCTGGAGCGCGGCATCACCGACCTGGTCCGCATCTCCGACGCCCGCATGAGCGGCACGGCGTACGGAACCGTGGTGCTGCACGTGTCGCCCGAATCGGCCGCCGGCGGCAATCTCGCGCTGGTCGAAAACGGCGATGAAATCGAACTTGACACCGAGGCCCGCCGTCTGGAGTTGCTGGTGAGCGACGAAGTCCTCAACCAGCGCCGGTCACGATGGACCCCGCCCGAACCGCCTCAGGGCGGTGGCTACCAGCGGCTCTACGTGGACCACGTCCTCCAGTCGCACCTGGGAGCGGACTTGGACTTTCTGGTCGGCTGCCGGGGCGCGGCCGTCCCGCGCGAGATGCATTAGGGCGGTTTCCCTGTAAGTGTAGACCACTCCCTGACGGTCGTGGCTCAGCTATTGGCGCTGTGCACGCAATCGGCAGCCTGCGCGGAATGCCGCTAGCTGAGCCGCGACCACAGGGAGCGGTCTACGATAACGCTGCAAACGCTCTAAGGGAGCGCCAGAGCGAGGTTCTGCCTACGCGCGTATCCTGAGGAGCCCGATGTCCGGGTCCTTCAAGAATTCCGACACGAGGACTGCGTTCCGTTGGAGGCTGGCTTCAATCACCCGGAGCAGAACGTCGCATCTCTCCAGGTGAACGACCTTAGGAGGCCAGCCCAACCGTTGACTGAGAGCGACGAAATCCGCATCCGTCGTGATGACGGTGTGTCGATGGTTCTTGGCCCAATCCCAGATTTCCTGGTCGGAAGCCGCCTTCAGGCCCACGTCCCTGACATGGATCAAGCCTGGTTACAAGCCTGCGAGCCGGGTCAGTAGTCGAGGGGAAAGGTTCTCGTCCAGCAGGAAGCTCACGAAAGCTTCGCTTGGCGACCGGCTTCGGCGGCGAACTGATACACCGCACGAAAATCCTCACGCTCCAGATCAGGGTGCTCGTCCAGGATCTCGGCCTCGGTCATACCCGCCCCGAGCCATCCAAGCACGTCCCACACCGTAATCCGGAGACCACGGATGCAGGGCTTGCCACCGCGCTTTCCCGGCTCGACCGTGATTCTTTCGATGGTCTCCGGCATCGTCGGCTACGCCAGGTCGAGACCCTGCAAGTGCCCCGTCGAGTCCCCGAAGTGCTCCGTCGGGACCCCCATGCGATCCATCATGGTCAGGAACAGGTTGCACATCGGCGTTTCCCGGCGATACACCACGCGCCGGCCGGACTTGATGTAGCCACCCGCGCGGCCCGCGATCAGCGTGGGCAGATCCGTGTGGATGTGCGAGTTGCCGTCGGCCAGGCCCGCGCCGTAGACGATCATCGAGTTGTCCAGCACAGACCCGTCGCCTTCCTGCGCATTCCGCAGCCGACCCACCCAGGCCGCGAACTGCTCCATGTGGTAATGGTTGATGCGCGCCACCTTGTCCATCAGTTCGGGAATGTTGCGATGGTGCGTCAGCGGATGGTGGCCGTCTGGAATCCCGATCTCGCGGTAGGCGCGCGAGGTGCCTTCGTGCGTCACCAGGAACGTCACGATGCGCGTGAGGTCGGCCTGGAACGCCACCGTGATCATGTCCGTCATCAGGCGGAAATGCTCGGCGAAATCGGGCGGCGTCCCGTAGGGTTTGTCCATACCGGGGTCGATCACGGCGTTGTCGCGCTCGGCCTTCTCGATCTGCTGCTCGATCGACCGCACCGAAGTCAAGTACTCGTCCAGCTTGCGCCGATCCGTGGGCCCCAGGCCGGATTGCAGCGTGCGCGTGTCCTCGGTGACGAAATCCAGGATGCTGCGGCGATACTTGTTGCGGCGGGCGCGCTCCTCGGGAGACAGACCCGCATCGGTGCCGAACAGGCGCTCGAACAGCACGCGCGGCTCGAGCACCGGCGGCAGCGGCTGGGTTTCGCTGCGCCACGCCAGGTTATTCGTGTAGGCGCAGGAGTAGCCGGAGTCGCAGTCACCAGCCTGGCGCGCGTCTTCCAGGCCCAGCTCGAGCGACGGGAAGCGCGTCTGGTGGCCGATCTCGTTCGCCACCAGTTGATCGAACGAAACGCTCGCCTTGATATCGGTGACCGTCTTGCGGACCTGCACGCCTGTCAGGTAGGACCCGCAGCAGCGGCCGTGATCGCCCGCTCCGTCCAGCAGCGCCCGGCCTGTGTTGTGCGTCAGGTTGCCCAGCAGCGTGATCTCGCTTTTGTGTGGATCGAGCGGCTGGAGCGTCTGCGGCAGCGCCGCGAGCGGTCCTTCGTAATCCGCGTTCCAATTGCGCATGTCCATGCCGTTGGGCAGGTAGACGAACGCCATGCGCACGGGAGCCTTGGCCGCCTGGCCGCGCGCCAGTGCGGGCACCATGGCGTCGAGAAAGGGAAGCGCCACGGCCGTCCCCGCTCCTTTAAGGAACGTGCGGCGGGCCAGCGCTTTGCGTGTCACAAACATAATCTAGTTCTCCGCGATGGTCTCCGCGCGCCGGTCCTGGAACGCGGGGCTCGCGACAATCTGGTGGATCAGCGTCTGGAAGCGATAGCCGTCCTGAGCCAGAGCGTCGTTAATATTATCCACCGTCCGGCTGTCGAATGGTTTCAGGCCGCGCCCGAGCGCGTAGGTCATGAGCTTCTCGGTCAGCGTCCGCGAGAATTGCGGCAACTGCGATGTCAGGATCTGGCGCATCTCGGCGGGGGTGGAAAAGGTCTTGCCGTTGGGCAGCGTACCGCTGGCGTCCACCGGAAACTTGCCGTCCACGTCGCGCCACTGGCCGATGGCGTTATAGTTCTCCAAGCCGAATCCCAGCGGGTCCATCTTCGAGTGGCACGACGCGCAGACGGGATCGGCGCGGTGCTTCTCCATTTGTTCGCGAATGGAAAGGATCGCGCCCACCGCGGCTTCATCCAACGCCGGCACGTCCGGCGGAGGCGGAGGAGGCGGTGTCCCTAGAATGTTCTGTAACACGTATTTGCCGCGGATCACCGGTGACGTGCGCGAAGGGTAGCTCGAAACGGTCAGCACCCCGGCCTGGCTCAGCACGCCACCGCGCTGCACACCGTTCGGCTGGGTCGAAAGATCCACGCGGCGGAATTCGGGACCCGTCACGCCCTCGATGCCGTAGTGCTTCGCCAGGCGCTCATTCAGAAAAGTGTAGTCGGCGTTCAGGAACTCGGACACCGGACGGTTCTCCCGCAGCACGTAGTCGAAGAACAGCGACGTTTCCTGCTTCATGGCGTCGCGCAGTTCGGCGTTCCAGGCGGGGAACTTGTCGGGATCGGGCTTCACCACGTCCAGGTTGCGCGTCTCCAGCCATTGCCCCGCGAAGTTTTCGGCGAACGCCGCCGACCGCGGATCGGCCAGCATGCGGTCCACCTGCGCGTCGAGCGACGCGTTCAGCTTTCCCGCTTCGGCCAGGTCCAGCAGTTCGTCGTCCGGCATCGAACTCCACAGGAAGTAGCTCAAGCGCGACGCCAGCTCGATCTCCGAAATCGGATGCGAGCCCGTGGCGCTGGCGGGGTCGTGCTCGATGCGGAACAGGAAGTTCGGCGAGACCAGCATCGCCTCGATCGCCAGTTCCAGGCCCTGCTCCACGGTCTTGCCGTCGGCCTCGGCCAGGTCGACGAAGTGCAGCAGAGACTCCACCTCGCCGCGCTTCACCGGACGGCGGTAGGCCCGGCGCGCCAGCGTTGTCAGAATGCGGTCGACGCACGCGCGCCCGGTGGACGGGTCACACACCAGGATCTTCTTGCGGCTCTCTTTTTCGGTCTGCGACGGGAACGGTCCGATGAAGAAGATGGAGTCCAGGTATTTGTTGACCTTCCTGTCGTAGGCTTCTTTGTCGGACAGCGTGTCGACGAAGGCATCGCCAATGAAGCCGGCGCGGAAGACGTGATCCCCTTCCGGCAGGTAGAGGCGCATCTCTTCTTCTGAATACGGATTGAAGTAGACCAGCCCGGACGGCTTCATCTCCACCTGGATCTTGTTCAGCAGCTTGCCGTCCATCCAGAACCCCAGCGTCGCGGGCGCCGCGTCCTTGTCGCGCTCGCCCGGCAGTCCGAAGCGGATCGTGTAGTCGCCCGCGTATTCGACGCGATGCTCGGCCTCGATCGTGCTGCGGTCAATGCGGCGGATCTTGTGGTCCTTGGCCTCGTAGGTCGCCTCGATCGGCTCGGGGGGAAGTTCGGTGGAGAGCGCCCAGTGCGCGATCTGTTCGGCGGCGGCCAGGTAACGCTCCATCAGCACCGGCGAAACCGTGAGCACGTCGCCGATGTTGTCGAAGCCGTCGCCGGAATCGTCGGTGGGGAAATATTTTTCAGCCCGGAAGCGGACCCCCAGCAGGTCGCGGATGGTGTTCGTGTACTCGTTGCGATTCAGCCGGTGCGCGGTGACGCGACCGGGGTTCACCGGCGTGGCGGCGTCGGCGCGGTCAAAGGCCGACTGGATGAAGCCGGTGAATGCGCTGAGCTTCGCCGGCGAGGGGCGGGGAATACCCGCGGGCGGCATCTCGCCGGCTTCCACGCGCCGCAGGATGGCTTCCCAGGTTGGTCTGTCGGCATTCGGGTCCGGCGGAAGCGCAGTCACGTCCAGACCCGCCGTGGCGAGGTCCGCGCTGTGGCAGGTCGAGCAGGTTTCGGCGAACACAGGGCGAACAGCCGTGTCGAACGTGGCCCCGTCTTTGCTAGGCGTGTTCTGGCCGGTCATCTGGAAGGGCAGCGTCGCGAGCAGCGATCCCACCAGCCCGGCCACCACAAGGTTGGCGACCGGCTTGGCTTTCGCCGCGGCGGGCTTCGGCGGCGCGGCCTTTTGTTGCTTCGGCGGACCGCCGCGGCGTGGCGGCGGGGGCGGCTTTGATGTAGTGATGTCCACGTAGACCTCCAGCACCCGAGCCTTCTGTGCCGGGTCCAGAATCAGATAGCGGTGTTTGCCCTGCGGCGACGCCGCGAATTGCGTGCGGCCGTCGTCGAGGATCGTGACGGTGCCGGGCTCCGATAGCCGGAAGTAGTTCTCCTCCGGCTTAACGGCATACAGCACGGCTGCCATGGCGCGGGTGGGCGCGTCGTAGGGCATCGCCTGCGCGGCGCGATACGCGTCGGCGATCGGATGGTCGGGCGCCCACGCAAACTTCTCGACCGCGGCCGCGGGGAACCGCAGCGCATCGTTCAGTTCCGCCCCGGCGAAGACCACCTCGCCCGGCCAGGCGGCCAGCAGTTTGCGGAATCCGGCGACGTCTGAGGCGATCACGGCATCGGCTCCCGAGCCGGAGAATCGGCCGCCAGCGATCGCCAGCACCCGCGGCTTGGCCGCGACCCACTCCTTACCATCCGGCAGCGTGAGCACGCTCAGCAGATTCACCGGAGGACCGGCCAGCACCACCGCGCCGTTCTCGTCATACTGCGCCGAAAGCCCGTTGCGGATCAGGGCGGTGGCGTCGGCAGTATCGTTCAGCTTCTGGATGCCGCGCTCATAGACCGGCTTGGCGAGGGCCGCCTCCAGCATCGGCGGGACATCCTTACTCGCGGGACCCGCGGTGGCCATCCCCACCGGGTCCGGCGCGCGATTCCCGGGGAATCCGCCACGCTGGAAGCCGGCGTAGAAGCGCTGCACCAGGTCCAGAAAAGCGGCGATTTGCAGGCTATTCCGGCTGGTGGAAACCGCGGACACACGGGCTTCCCGGCGGCCTTCAAAGCCCTTCAGTAGGGCCAGGGCGAGCGTTTGGTCGATGCTCTGATCCATGGACGCGTCGAAGGCGACGCCCACAGGCGGTCTGCGGTTGGGTGCCTGCATGTTTCAGACTGCCACTTTATCCTATTCTAAATGTCAGGGCATGCGAACGGGAAATCGGCCGCATGCGGTTTCGCGCAGAGTAGATAGGGGACCATCCGTCTTGAATCGAATTCTTCTGACCGCGGGCCTGCTCCTTGGAGCAGCCACAGCGGGGTACGCCCAGCAGGGCCAGCAACAGCAGCCTCTGCCAAACATCCTCGAAGAGCGCGCCTACGTGCGCCGCTTCTCTGCCGGCATCACCGGCAGCGTCACGCCGTTTCCTCTGCTCGCCTCCCAAACGCAGGACCAAAAGTCGGCCGGCCCGCCGCCGGTGGAAATACAGTCTAAAACCGACCCTAACACCAAACCCTTTGCCTTCGGCTTCACCGCCCAGGTGACGCTGACCAATCGCCTGGCTCTCACCGTGCAGCCCATCCTCCGCAGCTTCAACGCCCACACCACCATGCAGCGTTACACCGGCACCGATAACGCGAGTACCTCTTTCGATGACCGCGACAGGACCGACATCGACGAGACCGTTACCGGCCGCCACTTGGACATCCCCCTGATGCTGCGTATTTATACCAAGGGCCACCGCGATGAGGGAGCGCGCTGGCTATTCGAGGTGGGTCCGGTCATTCGGCTCACCCGCAACGCGTCCATCGCCAGGAAGACCTATCCTTCAGGCGGCGGTGAAATCGACGAGAACATTCCCGTCAAGACCCGGACCGGTCTCGGCTTCACCGCCGGAATCGGCGCGCAGCTTATCGACGATTTCGGCATCCGCGCCACTCCGGAGTTCCGCTTCACGCACTGGGTCACGAAATCGATCAGCGGGCTGGACGGCAACACGCGCGGCAATCAGATCGAGCTTCTGTTCACCATCGGTTTCTAGTATGGCCTGTGGGGCAGGCCCGTGGCCACGGGGAGCGGTCCCCGTTGGCGCCGGCCGGCCGTCTACTTGCCCACCAGCCGGTCGGCATCGATATTGAATTCGTTGCAAACGTATTCCAGCAGCTCCCATTCGGGACGCAGCAGAAACGTGCGGGTGAAGGTGTGCGGCGCGGTCAGCGCGCCGGGATCTTCAACCGTGATCTCGACGTTCACGTGTCCCAGGTCCGGACGCGCGTAGCGCTCGATCACGTGCAACTGATCGGTGTGGGGCAGGCCCTGCCCGTTGAGCCACGTCTTATCGTTGAACCCGACGGTGTCCACCACCAGCGTGTCGCCGTCCCAGGTCCCAATGGAGTGACCCATCCAGAGCTGGTCGAGCTCCGGCGGATGCCCGCGCCCGTCCAAGAAGATCTGGCGGTAGCTGTGCACGTTGCCTTCATCCAGAATGATGAACAGCGATGGCGTCTGCACGAATTTCTGCGGAAACGGCGAAATGCGCGGCACGCCGGCCGGCAGGCAGTGCCCCTCGGGATCGTCCTTGCTGGCCGTCGCGCGGCGCTGTTCGTAGACGCCCTTGGCCCAATCGTTCAGTGGAAACGCTCCCCCGTAGTTGGCAAAATTGGCCGGAGTGTAGACGCCCGTGAAGTCCACCTTCCCGTCGGGCGTGCGCGGCGTCGGGCCCTTGGGGGTTTCGGTGTCCTCCTTGGGGGCTCCGCCCTTGCCTCCCTTGCCGCCTTTAGCCGGACCCTGCGCCTGCGAGGCCGGCGCGAAGGCAATTAGCGCCGCCAGCGCCGTGGCGGCCAATAATCCCACGTATCGCTTCATCCCTGGACCCTACTTCGACGGCCCGCCGCCGGCGTTGCCCGAAAACACGCGCGTACCGTCGGCCAGCGTGATGGTGCGTGCGTTGCCGTGCGTCGATCCGTCTTCCAGCGGCCGCGGATCCTTGGCCGCGAACCCCTCGATGGTCACCTGGTCGCCGACCTTCAGCGAATCCCGCGTCCATCCCTGCCGCGCCAGCGCATTCGGGCTGAGCGTCTCCATGGCCCACGTGGTGACCTTGCCGCTGTCGTCCTTCACGTCGACCCACACATAGGCGTGCGGATTCAACCACGCGAACTTCGAGACGACGCCCTTCAGCGTCACCGGCTTGTTCGAATCGTATTCGGCGGCGAAGGAGTGATGCGCTGCCACTGGCAAGGCCGCGGCCAGCAGCCCCGTGGCGAGCAACAGGGCGAACGAGGATCGCGAGTTCATGGAGTCACCTTTGGAAAAGTGTATCCTCGGGGCGAACCGAACACAACGGCCCTTGGTGCACCAGTCGACGGGGTACACTCCATCTATGGGACTGCGGACGCGCGAGGACCGCTCCCTATGGTCGCGGCTCAGCTAATGGCACTGTGCGCAACACCGGTCATTCGAGCGCAGCGCCGCTAGCTGAGCCGCGACCACAGGGAGCGGTCCCCCAAGCGTCCCCCAGCCCCGGAGGTGCGCATGCCACGTCGCCCGATTCTCGCGGCACTCTTGATCGCCCTGCCCGCGCTCGCCCAGCACGGAGCCGCCAACGGTGAATGGCGCAACTACGGCGCCGATACCGGCAACACCCACTATTCTCCGCTCGACCAGATCACGGCGGCGAACTTCAACCGCCTGCAAGTCGCCTGGCGCTTCAAGACCGATAACCTCGGGCCGCGCCCCGAATCGCAGCTTGAAGCGACGCCGCTGATGGCGGGCGGCATGCTCTACTCCACCGCCGGCAGCCGCCGAGCGGTCATCGCCCTGGACGCCGCCACCGGCGAGCTCAAGTGGATGCACTCGGAAGACGAAGGCGCCCGCGGCCGCAACGCCCCGCGCCAGCTCTCCGGTCGCGGCCTGGCCTACTGGACCGACGGCGCGGAAGCCCGCATCCTCTACGTGACGCCCGGCTACCGCCTGATCGCGCTGGATGCCAAAACCGGTCAGCGCATCCCCGGCTTCGGCGAAAACGGCGCGGTCGACCTGAAGCTGGACGATGACCAGGAGATCGACCTGGTCACCGGCGAAGTCGGCCTGCACTCTACGCCCGCCGTCGCGCGCAACGTGGTTATCGTGGGCGCGGCGCATCGCTCCGGGGGCGTCCCCCGCCGCCAGAACAACGTGCGCGGCTACGTCCGCGGCTTCGACGTCCGCACCGGCAAGCGACTGTGGATCTTCCACACCATTCCCATGGCGGGTGAGTTCGGCTTCAACACCTGGGAGAACGATTCGTCCACCTCCACCGGCAACGCCGGCGTCTGGGGCCAGATCTCGATTGACGAGGAACTCGGCCTGGTCTACATGGGCGTGGAACTCCCCACCGGCGACTACTACGGCGGTCATCGCCCCGGCAACAATCTATTCGGCGAGAGCCTGGTCGCCGTCGACCTCGAAACGGGCGAGCGCCGCTGGCACTACCAGCTTGTGCACCACGGTATCTGGGATTTCGACATCCCCTGCGCGCCCATCCTCACCGACATCACCATCAACGGCCGTACCATCAAGGCCGTCGCGCAGCCCACCAAGCAGGCGTTCCTCTACGTCTTCAACCGTGAAACCGGCGAACCCATCTGGCCCATCAATGAAAAACCCGTGCCCGCCGGGACGGTCCCCGGCGAGTGGTATTCGCCCACGCAGCCCTTCCCGTCGAAGCCGCCCGCCTACGACCGCCAGGGCCTCTCTATGGACGACTTGATCGACTGGACCCCCGAGCTTCACGCCACCGCGGTCGAACGTGTCTCGCACTACCAGATCGGACCGCTGTTCACGCCGCCGGTGCTCAGCAAGCTCCCCGGACCGCTGGCGACGCTGGCGCTCGCGGCCACCTCCGGCGGCACAAACTGGCAGGGTGGGTCGTATGATCCGGAAACGCACATCGCCTACATCCCGTCGCAGGCCGCGGCCAGCGTCATGGGCCTGGTCCCGTCACCCGGCGAGACCACGTCCGACCTGCGCTTCGTCCAGGGCTCGGCGCTCACCGGCGCGCGCCGGTCGGGAGGCGCGGGAGCGGTCGCCGGAGCCGCCTCCTCCGGACCCGCCGCCGAGCTCTCCGCCGGCAGCCTGATCATCGACGGTCTGCCCATCATCAAGCCGCCCTACGGCAGCATCACCGCCATCGACCTAGACAAGGGCGAGATCAAGTGGCGCATCGCTCACGGCGAAACCCCGGACGAGATCCGCAATCACCCGGCGCTCGCCGGACTCCAGATCCCGCGCACCGGCCGCGCCGGCAACTTCGGCGTTCTCGTCACGAAGAGCCTGATCGTCGCCGGCGAAGCCGGCTACTACACGAATTCCAGCGGGCAGCGTGGCGCCAACCTGCGCGCCTACGACAAAGCCACCGGAGACGACGCCGGAGCCATCTTCATGCCCGCTCCGCAAAGCGGCACACCGATGACTTACATGCTCAATGGCCGGCAATATATCGTGGTCGCCATCAGCGGCGGACAATATTCGGGAGAATTCGTCGCCTACCGCCTGCCTTCCGGCGTGAACTGAGGTGTAGAATGGGGCTCACATGAAGCCCCCGGTGCGTTGCTCCCTCTTCGCCCTGCTGGCGATCGCGCCTCTGTTCGCCGCAGACGCCACCGTCTCGGGCGCACTCGTCACTGAGCCGCCGACGCTCCTCTCGCTGGGCTTCGAGTGGCACATCAGCGGCGACGCCAACCGCAACGCCGCGGTCGCCGTCTCCTACCGCAAGAAGGGCGAGACGGACTGGACCGAAAGCCTCCCGCTCCTGCGCATCGGCGGCGAACGCATCAACGAAAATGCGCTGCAATATGTGACGCACCACATGCTCGCAGGCAGCGTCTTCGATCTCGAACCCGGCACCGAATACGAAGCACGCCTGGTCCTTTCCGATCCTGACGGCGTCGACGGTGTCGCCGAACGCACGGTCACTGTCCGCACGCGCCCTGAGCCGATGCCTGCCACCGGCGGGCACGTCTATCATGTCTACCCACCCGGCTACCCAGGCGAAAAACAGGAGCCCGCCTTCACCGGCCTGCTGGCGGCCTACTACACCGGATCGAGCGGCGCCGACTACTTCAATTCCTACCCGGTGCGCGTCCAGCCGGGCGACGTCATCCTGGTCCACGGCGGCTTATATAAGGACAACCGTTACCGCTACGGCGGACCGCTCGGCACCATCTCCAGCGGCACCTACTTCCTCACCGCCAGCGGCACAGCCGCGAAGCCCATCGTGATCAAGGCCGCCGGCGATGGCGAACCCATCTTCGACGGCGACGGCGCTTACAACCTCTTCAACGTGATGGCCGCGAACTACAACTACTTCGAGGGCCTCACCATCCGCAACACGGAGCTGGCTTTCTGGGGAGGCTACAAGAACCTCACCGGATCGTCCGGCATCACCATCAAGAACTGCAAATTCGAAGACGTTGGCCGCGGCGTCTATAGCGACTGGTCCGGCTCCAAGGACTACTACATTGCCGATAACACCTTCACCGGCAAGATGCCTGCCGACGTCCTCATGGGATTCACCGGCCGTACCTGGCAGCCATTCATGGAAAAGAACCCGCCCGTGCTGCTCTCCGAATACGCGGTGAAGATTTACGGCTCCGGCCACGTAGTCGCTTTCAATCGCATCTCGCGCTTCCACGACGGCATCGACGTCGCCACCTACGGCAATCCCGACGGCGCGCCCGACCCCATCCAGGGCCGCATGCCCGTCTCCATCGACTTCTACGGCAACGATGTCTCCAACATGGAAGACAACTGCATCGAAGCCGACGGCGGAGCCATCAACATCCGCATCTTCCGCAACCGCTGTTTCAACCAGGGCCACCGCGCCCTGAGCGTGCAGCCGATGTTTGGCGGACCCGTCTACTTCATCCGCAACATCGTCTACCATGCCCCGGAAGGCGGCGCCGTCAAGTTCACCGCTTCGGCGGCGGGCATCGTCGTCTATCACAACACGTTGCTGGCGAACGTCAAGCCGATGCTGCTGGCCGTCTCGAACGTCCACTTCCGCAACAACCTGATCCTCGGAAAGTCTGAAACCGATGAAAGTTTCTCGGTCGAGACCAACACCAACTATTCCAGCTCGGATTACAACGGATTCCGCCCCAACGAAGGCGCGGCGTTCAGCTTCGGCTGGAGTTCGCCGCCGTTCAACGTGCAGGCCAACTTCCCTGGCGAGATGGGAGTCCTCTCCACGCGCGAGCAGGCCCAACTCGAGACCAAGGCCCGCGAGACGCGCCACTTCAAGACGCTGGCGGAATACGCGGAAGCCACCGGCCAGGACCGCCACAGCATCCTGGTCGACTACGGCATCTTCCAGAAAGTGACGCCGCCGGGCCCCAACCCACAGGCGCTCTACGACTCCGCGGACTTCGACTTCCGCCTGCGCCCCAACTCCGTGGCGGTCGACAAAGGCGTGCGCCTGCCGGGCGTCAACGACGGTTTTACCGGCGCCGCCCCCGACCTCGGCGCGCTCGAATCCGGCCAACCCGCGCCGCATTACGGTCCCAGATAACACATGAATCCTTCCCCCAAAGCAGGACTTCCTCTCGCCGAGCTCTTCCAAACGTGGCGCGGCCACAGCGAAGCCGGTTTTCCCGTCGAGGAATACCGCCGGCTCGCGAAGGAAGCCAACAACCACGGCGCATCGCTGGTCGCCTTCGATATCGCGGACGCGGGCCTCAAGCGCTTCGCCAACGACCCGAAGCTGGTCCAGATGAAGGCGCTCGCGCTCGCCCGCCTGGGCTCCGGCGAGGCGGCCCGCAGGGTTCTCAAAGCGCTCTGCGACGCCGGCCACGATGACGAGGAAACGCTCGGCCTCATCGCCCGGACCCACAAGGACACGTGGCTCGAAACCGGAAGCCACCGGGACCTCCAAGTCGCCTACGACTCCTACTGGACTGCCTACAACGGGAAGGAAGCGAACTACTGGACCGGCATCAACGCCGCCACGCTCTCCTTCGCCCGGGAACGCAAGACGCCCGAGCTCGCCGGCAAACTCCTCGCCGACTGCCGGAAACTAGCCGAAAAGGACCCCACAGACTACTGGCTGCCCGCCACCATGGGCGAGGCGCAACTCCTGCTTGGAGACCTGGACGAGGCCGTCCGTCTGTACTCGCAGGCTCGCCGCTCCGCCGCTCTCGGCAACGTCATCGCGATGTGGCGCAATGTCCAGATCATTGCCCGCGTCCACCTGCAGGGCGCGGAGATCACCAGGCGCATCCAGCGCGCGCTGCGCCCGCCCAAAGTCGCCCTGTTGCGCGACGGCTGGTCCGGCGACCTCGAACAGACCCGCGAGGACCTCCACCAGGACGGCGTCGCCGTGGCCTATTCCACGGCTGCCAGCGAGCGCGACCTCTCCTTCCTTGAACTGCTGCAGTCCATGGACGGGCAAACCCACATCGTCCTGCCCTATAACGAAGAGCAGTTCATCGCCGACCACCTGGCCGGCCTGGAGGATCGCTACCGGAAGATCAAAGCCAAGGCTCACGACGTGATCGTCTGCGCGGAGCAGGAGATCGGGTCAAGCAACAGCGGCGAAATTTACGCCGCCAACGTCTTGCACGGACTCGCCGAGATCCGCGCCGCCCAGATGGACACCGGCCTGATCGAGATCGGCAAGCACCAGCCTCCCGCCGTGACTTCGTCCAGCGGCTTCGGCGTCGAGACGCGCGCATTCCTATTCGCCGACGCCGTGCACTTCAGCAAGCTGGCGGAAAACCAGTTGCCGGAATTCATTGCTCAGGTGCTGAATCGCGCCGCCGCCCTCGCCCGCAACTATCGTCCCAAGCCGGAAACCCAGAATACGTGGGGCGACGGCCTGTTCTTCGCCTTCGCCAGCGCCGCCGATGCCGGCCTCTTTGCCTTGCGCCTTACCGCAGGCATCGCAGCCATCGATCGCGCCGCCGCGGGCCTCCCCGAAGAGTTGAAGCTCCGCATCGGCCTGCACGCCGGACCGGTCCGCAAGGTGACCGACCAGATCACCGGACGCGAAAACTTCATCGGATCCCACGTCAGCCGCGCGGCCCGCATCGAGCCGGTCACCCCCGCCGGCACGGTCTATGTCAGCGAGCCCTTCGCCGCCCTCGCCACGCTGGCCATGCCGGCCCTGTTCCGCTTCGACTACGTGGGCCGTCAGCCCTTGGCCAAAGCCGCCGGAACGGTCCCTTTGTACGAGCTCCGCCGCTACTGAAACGTCCTTCTCCGGCCGGGTCCACCATGCATTTGTGCCTGGATGGCTGCAACCCATTCAGCCATCGACGCCAGGACCGATCTCAAATTTGCCGGCCCGCGCAGTCACCGCCCGCTACTTGAAGAACACCCGCAGCGCCGTCGCCGTCAACGCGTGCGCCACCATCGACGCCCGAATGCTGCGCGCCTGCCGGAACGCCAGCCCGTAGAACACGCCCGCCGTGGCGGCCAACGCGGCGAAGCGCCAGTTGGGGAAATCGCCGCTCCAGAAGTGGACCGACCCGAACAGCAGCGCGGCGGCCAGCAGGCCCGCCCACTCGCTGCCGAGCCATCCGGTCATCCACTGCTGGACCAATCCGCGGAAGAAGAACTCCTCGCCCAAGGCGACCGTCCACAGCAGGCCGAAGAAGGTCAGCACCAGCGTCACCGCGGTGGTCAGCAGGCCGGTGGCCGGCGCCTGCGGCTCGGCGAACCGGATCCACCATGCCAGGGCCGCGCCCACCGGCAGGAACACCAGGAAATACAGCCCCCCGATGCGCCACTCGCGGGCCGACGGCCAGAAGCCGAACCCCACGCCCTTCACCCGCCGGACGCTCAGCATGGCGAACAGGCCGGTGCGGATCCACATCACCGTGCCCAGGATTTCGATGGCCAGGCGCGGGTCCGGCCGCACGTAGAAGGTCTTGAAGACGCGGGCGATCATCACCACCGCCATCAGCGCCAGCAACCCCAGGTCAGAAAGCGGATGGTGCGGCAGCAGCACGTACCAGTACGAGACGGCCGCAGCCAGCAGCGCCAGCATCACCAGCGTCGCCAGGTCGAAGGAGCCCAGCGGGATCGACGCCAGGCAATAGGGCGCCACCGCGGCCAGCGTCAGCATCCCGGCCACCGCCGCGGGCGGGAACCGCTCCAGCTTGCGCCGCCAACCCTCGATCCCCATGGTCAGGAACAGGGTGGCCTCCAGCAGGAATGCCGGGGTCACCGTGAGCACAATGTTCAGCGGCACGCCGCGCTGCTGCGTATAGAGATAGCCCGCCGTGAAGCACGCCATCCAGAACGCCACCAGCCAGAGGGATTTCTGAGCCCAACCCATCGCTCGGGATCATGGTAGCAACCCGGCCCGCTTCGCCGTAACCTTTTTCTAGCAACGCGGTATCCATCTATGTCCGTGAACAAGACTGACAACCTATTGATGGCCGAGGTGAGCCGGGGCCGGGTGGCTCAGCTCGCGGTGCTGTTTGAGCGCCATCACCGGGCCTTGTTCCGATACTTCCTGTCCATGAACCGGGACCGCGCCGCGGCCGAGGACCTGGTGCAGGAGGTGTTCTTGCGTATGCTGCGCTACCGCTCCACTTACGATCCGGACCAGTCCTTCGCGGCCTGGATGTATCGGATCGCGCGCAATGCCGGGGTCGACGTGGCCCGCAAGCAGCGCCGTGGAGACGTGGTGGAGATCGGCGAATTCGCGAGCGTAGCCGTTTCGCCGGACCCGGGTCCGGAGGCGGGCGCCGTGCGCGGCCAGGACCTGGAACTGCTGGACCGCGCGCTCAGCCAGCTTCCGCGCGACAAACGCGAGGTGCTGGTGCTGAGCCGGTTTCAGGGGATGAAGTACGAAGAGATCGCCGCCGTGCTGGGATGCGGGACGGGCACGGTGAAGGTGCGCGTATATCGCGCCATGCGGGCGCTGGAGCAGAACTACTTCGCGCTCGAGAAGGAAAAAGCGTCATGACGTGTGAAGAGACCAAGGAACTGATGGCCGCCTACTGGGCCGAGTCCCTGGACGATGCCGGGGAGCGGGCGCTGGAGGCGCACCTGGCGGGCTGCGAGGCCTGCCGGACCGAGATCGAACGGCTGGGCGCGCTGTGGCAGGACCTGGCACAGTTGCCCGCCGTCGAGCCGGGCGAAGCCGTTCGATTGCGGTTCTACGAATCGCTGGACGCCTACCGGCAAGGGTTGGAGTCGGCACCGCAGGATTCGTGGACGGCGCGCGTGGCCGCGCTGTGGCCGCGGCGTCCGCTGGCGCAGATGGCGATCGCGGCCTCGCTGCTGGTGGCTGGTGTTCTGGGCGGGTATGCGCTGCGCCCGAGTCAGCCTGTGCAAGAGATCACGGCGCTGAAGGAGGAGGTGGCGCATATGCGGCAGATGGTCGCGTTGTCGTTGTTACAGCAGCAGTCGGCCAGCGAACGGCTGCGCGGCGTGAGCTGGGCGTACCGCTCCGAGCCGTCCGATACGGAAGTGCTGCGCGCGCTGATTTCCACCATCGAGCATGACGAGAACGTCAACGTGCGGCTGGCCGCAGTGGACGCGCTGAGGGCCTTCGGGCAGACGCCGCTGGCGCGGCAGGCGGCGGTGGACGCGCTGCCACGGCAGAACGCGCCGCTGGTGCAGGTGGCGCTGATCGACCTGCTGGTCGACATGCGCGACCGTGACGCGGTGGGGGATTTGAACCGGCTCGCTTCAACGGGCGAGGTGAACGAAAGCGTGAAAGAACGCGCCCGGTGGGCGATGGGAGAACTGCAATGAAGAGATTCCGGATTGTTTTCGCGGCGGCCATGCTGGTGGCGGCGGCCGTGCCCATGCGGGCGCAGGAGCGCGTGACGGTGCCGTTCGATAACAACACCATGCCGCGCAAGCTGGTGGTGGATACCATGATGGGCAACGTGACGGTCACCGGCTACGACGGCCAGGAGGTCGTGGTGGAGGTGTCTGGCGAGGCGGCGCGGCAGGTCGCGCGCCAGCGCAACAACCGCGAGGACATTCCCGAGGGCTTCACACGCATCGGTCCGTCCCGCGCAGGCCTGGACGTGACCGAGGAGAACAACACGGTGCGCATCCGCAACGGCGGGTTCCCGGCGTCTGGCAACTACAACATTCAGGTGCCGCGGGAAACGTCGGTTTCGGTGAAGACGCTGACCGGCAAGGAGGTCCGCATCTCGAACGTTTCGGGCGAAATCGAGGTGGAGAACATGAACGGCGAGGTGACCATCGAAAATGTGTCGGGTTCGGTGGTGGCGCACTCGATGAACGGCAAGATCGTGGCCTCGCTCAATAGCGTGATGCCGGACAAGCCCATGAGCTTCTCCACCATGAACGGGACCATTGACGTAACGTTGCCGGCCGATATCAAGGCCAACGTCAAGATGAAGTCCCAGAACGGCGAGATGTACTCGGATTTCGACATCAAGCTGGACAATGCGGCCAAGGGCCAGCCGCAGGTGGAGGACAATCGCGCCAACGGCGGCCGCTACCGCGTGCGCACGGACAACTCGACCGCCGGGACCATCAACGGCGGCGGTCCGGAGATCCAGTTCACCACGTTCAACGGAAATATCCTGATCCGCAAGAAGAAATAGCGGTCCCGCGGCCGGGATCTGCTGGCGCGTCTGGGGGCGGCCGCCCCGTGCGGCGGTGATAAGATTTCGGCAGGGCAACTCCACAGAAGCGCGGCCTGGCCTTCTGGATTTTCTTGCTTGTTGGGATATTTGTGCTCCTGGGTGTGTTAGGGGTCGGCTCCATCGCGTTTTTTGTCAACCGCGCCATGGATGAGGCCGGCGTCAGCGGCGCGGATTTGAAGAAGAATCCCCAGATCGGCGCGCTGAGGATCGCTGCGGCCGTGGACCCCAATCTGGAGATTATCAGTGAGGACGAGGACGACAACTCGATCATCCTCCACAACAAGAGAAAAAACCAAACGCTCCGCATGCGGGTGAATCCCGACACCAGGCAAATGGAGATCGAGGAGTTGTCGGGGAATGGAGACGTAACCATCCTGGGCGGGAATAGCGACAGTCCCGACACGGGCGTGCCGCTGCCCTCTTGGGTTCCCGCCTACCCCGGCGCCAGCGCCAGGAGCCGGATGAGCGCGGAGACCACGGAAGGCGCATCCAATACGTTCACCTTTCGAACGTCTGATTCGGCGCAACAGGTCCTCGGCTTCTATGAACAGCGCCTCAAGTCCGGCGGATTCACAATCACCCGCGTCGGCGGGCCGGAAGGAGGCATGCTGATGGCGCAAGACGCCGGCCCAAAGCGGTCCGGGATGGTCAGCGTTGCGGGCAATGGCGATGTCGTGATTCAAGTGATGGAGAAGCCGTAGGGGATTCGGTCGACATCCGCGAGCGCGCTGCCGAGCCCGGGGTAAAATCGAGGCCATGCCCCGATTCCCCGGCGTGGACTACCTGCGCATCGACTCATTATTCAGCGAACAGGAGTTGCTGGTGCGCCAGACCGCGCGGCAGTTCGTCGACGATCGCGTGACGCCGCTGATCCGCGACTGCTACCGCGACGCCCGCTTCCCGCGCGAGTTGATCCCGGAGATGGCGGAGATGGGGTTTCTGGGGGCCAACCTCGAGGGCTACGGCTGCGCGGGCATGAGCAACGTCGAGTACGGGCTGGTCATGCAGGAACTGGAGCGCGGCGATTCCGGGCTGCGCAGTTTCGCCAGCGTGCAGGGCGCGCTGGTGATGTTTCCCATCCTCACCTACGGCACGGACGCGCAGAAGGACCGCTGGCTGCCGCGGCTGCAATCGGGCCAGGCAATCGGCTGCTTCGGGCTGACCGAGCCGGGGTTCGGCTCGAATCCTTCGGGCATGCTGACGCGGGCGCGGCGCGACGGCGCGGACTGGGTGCTGGACGGGGAGAAGACGTGGATCACCAACGGGTCGGTGGCCGACGTCGCGGTGGTGTGGGCGCGCACTGAGGACGGCATCCAGGGGTTCCTGGTGGAGCGCGGCACGCCGGGGTTTACCGCGGCCGAGATCCACGGGAAGCTATCGATGCGCGCTTCGGTGACCGCGAGCCTGGCGTTCCGCGACTGCCGCATCGCAGGCGACGCCGTCCTGCCGGGAGCCAAGGGACTGCGCGCGGCGCTGGCCTGCTTGACGCAGGCTCGCTTCGGGATCGGCTGGGGCGTAGTGGGCGCGGCCATGGAGTGCTACGAGACGGCGCGCGCGTATTCGGTGGTGCGCAAGCAATTCGATGGGCGGCCGATCGCCTCGCATCAGTTGGTGCAGGAGAAGCTGGCGGACATGATCACGGAGATCACCAAGGCGCAGCTTCTGGCGCTACACGCGGGCCGGCTGAAGGACCAGGGCCACTTGGATCCGGCCCATGTGTCAATGCTGAAGCGCAACAACGTAGCGATGGCGCTCGACTGCGCGCGGGCGTCGCGCGACCTGCTGGGAGCCAACGGGATCATGGACGAGTACCCGATCATGCGCCACATGGCGAACCTGGAAACGGTGAAGACCTACGAGGGCACGGACCACATCCACACGCTGGTGATCGGCGAGCGGGTGACCGGAGTCGCGGCCTACCGGTAAGGGGGGCGTGGAACGTGGCTGTTTCCAGGCCGGGCTTGGCCCCGTGCTAGCATAAAGGGAGCCTCAGAGGGTGTCATGTATATCCTGGTAACTACCATCCATATTGTTGTGTCTCTGTTCCTGGTGGTCGTCGTGCTGCTGCAAAGCGGCAAGGCGGCAGACTTGGCGGGGGCCTTTGGCGGCATGGGCTCGCAGACGGTCTTCGGGCCGCGCGGTTCGGCGACGGTGCTGACGCGCGCCACGACAATTTCGGCGATCGTATTCATGCTGACGTCGCTGTCTCTGTCGATTCTGTCGACGGGCACGGCGGCAGGGACTCCGGACGTGCTGGAGCAGTTCACGCAGCCGGCCGACGGCAAGGCGGCCACCTCGACCACAGCGCCGGCGGACGGCAAGGCAGCCACCAAGGATGGCGGTGCCCAGGTGATCCCGCAGGGCGATCAGGGCGGCCAACCGGCGATCCCGGTGCAGATCGACCCGGGAGCGCCCAAGCAGTAGTCCAGGCGGGAGTTGCTTTGAGGTCCACCTGCGGAGGTGGCGGAATTGGCAGACGCACTAGCTTGAGGTGCTAGCGGGAGTAATCCCGTGGGGGTTCAAGTCCCCCTCTCCGCACCATAAATTCAATAAGATACGGCGGTTCGGCGGCGTGAGCGATCCGCCGTTTCGTTTCTGGCACGGTCTTTGGTACGGTTCGGCCATGTCCAAGGGCAAGTACGGAACCGGCACTCTCCGGAAGCGCGGCGGCACCCGGATACTCTTGCCCTCTGAGGCTGCGTCGTTTTGCACACCGCCGCTTCCTGAGGTCCCCAAGACTGAAATCCGGCGTGTCAGGAATGGGCGCCTGAAGATATTCAGGTCCACAGGCCATGTCATTGGCCATCAAGAGTTTACTCACAGCCTTCGGAGTGATACCGGCACCGTATAAACTTCGGCCCGGCTGTCCAAAGAAGGCCGTGCCAAAAACCTCCTAACGAATCTTGGTGTGGATCGCTTCCGTGTGAGCCGTGATCCAGGGCCCACCGTGTGTTGCAGGGAGGACGCGGACGGCAACTTTCCAAGTCCTCTCTTGCGGACCTCTGAGCCGCTTCACGCTATGCCGATTCCATTGGGTACTCCGTGGCATGACGTGCCTCTCGTCGGCTACAGGGACGTCCCGTCTTGAACTTCGCGCCGGCAACACCGCTGGACCGTATGCCCTTAGCCTGACCAACGCCTCGGCGGCGCAGCGCATGTCGGACGTCCAGGTGCTGCCCCGCGCATCTCAACAACACGGCCGCACCCACGATTTTGGATAACCTCATCGCTGACGGCCCGGATCAACGGGGACCAGATCGATTTCAACCGGGAACGGATGGTTCGCAGTGGGGGACTGGACAACAGCTCCGTAGACCCTCGTTTCGGTGCCTCCGCGGATCCCACTTCACCGTCAGAAGCGGCGGCAACAGACCGAAGAGAAGTCCGCCGGCCAGGCCACCCGCCAGCCGAAAGGTGAGCACTCGCCAGTGGATCGGCGACCTGATCCAGAAGTTCCATCAGCCGAGCCTCTTCCCGGTTTCGGGGCCGGGGCGAGTTGTCACTTCGCGCGCTGCCATCCCGCTCCGTTGCTGATGGACTGGTTGGATCTGCCTTCTGGCACATGCTTCGAGCGTATTCCGCCGTAACTAAAGTTATATACCGTTGTGTCGATGGCACTATACGGAAACTGTTCGAGTGCCGACAGAAAACTCCGGTCACCCGTCGATCTGGGCCAGCCGCTTGTTGCGCCGCTGGACCGACCTTCCGTTGCGTCGGAAGGGTCTGGTGATCGTATCGCTGCCCTTGACGGCATTGGTATTCTCGGTAATCCTGATCGCTCAGTTGGAGCGCCAGAAGGGCCAAGCCGAGGCCTGGGTGGACCACGCGATTCAGGTCCGTACGCTCCTGCAAGAGTCGTTCGTCGTGATGCTCCAGGCGGAAAATGCGTTACGCGCCTATGTGCTCACGCATGACGGTGCCTGGCTGCGCGAGGCGTCCGAGATTTCCGCCGAATCCGCGCGAAACCTGGACCAACTGGCGCAGCTGGTCCGGGACGATCCCGGTCTTCCCGATCGCGTGGGGCGCCTGCGTACAGCCATGCAGTCACGCATGCAAGGCGTAGGGATCGCCAACGCAGCTCCGGCTCCGGGTGATGGGAAGCGGCTAAGCACAGAGGTGCAGCGCGAATACGACAGCTTGCTGGCCGCGGAGAACGCCCTTTTCCGCGAACGGACCGAGCGGAACCGGACCGAGAGCGCCTGGCTCCACCTGGCCACCGCCGGGAGCCTGCTGCTGGGGATCCTCGGGGGGCTGATCCAGGCCGTCCTGTTCACCAGCATTGTGAAACGCGTGAAGGACCTGGAGGCCAGAGCGGACGATCTGCTGCTGGGCCAGTCACACGCTCCGGTCGCCCCCGGTGACGATGAACTGGGGCGACTGGCACAAGCGATGGCACACACGGCAACAGCCCTGAGTGAACGAAACGAGACGCTGGAACTGTGTCTGGAAGGCGCGCGGATCATGGTCTGCGAGGTCAACTTCGGCGACAACACGCTCCGTTACCAGGGCGGTGCGGAGTTGTTGAAGAGTACCCACTATCCGCAGCAACTGCTTCCCAAGACCGTGGAGCAATGGATGGCCGTGATTTATCCGGAGGACCGTGAGCGAATCCAGGCGCAGTTGCGGGGGGTTCTGGCGAGCGGCGGTCCGTACGAGTTCGAGTACCGCGTACTTCTTCCGGATACGGGTGAGCACCTGTGGGTGGTAGCGCGCGGCACGCAACCGCGGGCTGAGCGGGGGCAGCCGGAACGCCTGCGGGGTGTACTGGTGGACATCACCGCTCGCAAGCGTGCGGAGCAAGAGGTCGCGCGGCAGGCCGAAGAGCTGAAACAATCGCAGGCCGAGCTGCAACGCCAGACACAGATGCTGCAGTCCGTGCTGGACTCCATGGCGGAAGGCGTGGTGGTCGCGGACCGGAACGGGCAGTTCGTGGTCTTTAACGCGGCCGCGGCGCGCATCATGCAGCGGGGACCGTCCGAGAACGGGTTCGAGCAGTGGCCGGATGAATATGGAGTGTTCCTGCCGGACATGGTGACGCCTTATCCATCCGACCAATTGCCACTGGTACGTGCAATGGCGGGCGAGGCGGTGGACGGCGCCGAGCAGTTCGTCCGTCATACCAGCCTGCCGGACGGGACCTGGATCAGTGTGACGGCGCGGCCATGGGAGGACGAAAGAGAGATCGTCGGAGGAGTGGCCGTGCTCCGCGACATCACCCGCGAGAAGCATGCCGCCGGGCTCCTGGAGGCAGCGAAGAAGGAAGCCGAGTCGGCCAGCGCAGCCAAGAGCGAGTTCCTGTCGCGCATGAGCCACGAGCTGCGCACACCGCTCAACTCGGTCCTGGGGTTCGCGCAACTGTTGGAGCTGGAGTCGCTAAGTGACGAACAAGCAGACAACGTGCAGCACATCTTGCGCAGCGGACGGCTGCTGCTGGATCTGATCAACGAAGTTTTGGATTTGTCGCGCATCGAAGCGGGCCGTCTGGGCCTCTCCCCGGAGCCGGTCCGGATGCGCGAGGCGCTGCGGGACGCACTCGACGTCGTGCGTCCTTTGGCGGCGCAGCAGAACGTGAATATCAACCCGGACGTGGTTCTGCGCTGTGACCGGCACGTGGTCGCGGACCGGCAACGGCTGAAACAAGTGCTGCTGAACCTGCTGGCGAACGCCGTCAAATTCAACCGCCCGGGCGGATCCGTACGAATTTCCTGCGAGCAGCTTCCCCACAACTGCCTGCGGGTGGAGATTGCGGATACGGGCCGCGGGATCCGCGCCGAGGACCTCCCCAAGCTCTTCCAGCCGTTCGAACGGCTGGGCGCCGAGCAGGAGGGTATCAGCGGCACGGGGCTGGGCCTGGCGCTCTCCAAGCGCCTGCTGGAAGCGATGGGCGGCAGCATCGCCGTGGACAGTACCGAGGGCGTGGGGAGCGTATTCTACATCGACCTGCTGGAGGCTCCCGACCCCGCGGCTACGGAATCCGAGGACATGCTCGGACCAGCGGCAGAGGTGCGCGCCGGGGGGGTGGCGGGAACCATCCTTTATATTGAGGACAATCTCTCCAACCTGCGGTTGATGGAGCGCATCCTGAGCCGCTATCCGGAAGTGAAGCTGCTGGCCGCCATGCAGGGGAAACTTGGCTTGGATCTGGCGCAGGCGCACCTGCCGGACTGGATCCTGCTGGACGTGCATCTTCCCGACGCGAGCGGCGACGAAGTGATGCGGCAACTCTTGGAAAACCCTCGCACGGCAAGCATCCCGGTCACGGTCATCAGCGCGGACGCGACGGCAAACCAGGTCAGCCGGCTCATCCGCTCGGGCGCGCGGGATTATCTGACGAAGCCGCTCGACGTGCGGCAACTCCTGAGACTGATGGAAGCAACACTGCCAGCGGTACCGCGATCCACGGAGGAGGCGGCAGCGCCAGCGAGGCCGGAGGCATGAACAAGGAAATCCTCCGCAACAGCCGCATCCTGGCGATCGACGATCAGCCGCAGAATCTGGTGCTGCTGGATCGCATGCTGCGCCAGGGCGGCTATGAGCAGATCCGCACGCTGACCGACGCCCGCGAAGCCCTGCGTGTCTTCACTGAATTCGAACCGGATCTGGTGGCGCTGGACCTGCGAATGCCGAACATGGACGGATTTGCGTTTCTGCGGCAGGTCCGCTCGCGAATTCCCGAAGATAGCTACGTGCCGATCCTGGTGCTCACCGCCGATTCGTCGAGCAAGGCGAAACGCGAGGCACTGACGCTGGGCGCCAACGATTTCCTGACCAAACCGCTGGACCTGAGCGAAGTGATGCTGCGGGTCTACAATCTGCTGGAGACGCGTAGCCTGCACTTGCGCGTGCAGCGGCACGGGCAGGAGCTGGAGGAGCGGGTCCGCGAGCGTACACGGGATCTGGAAGAAGCGCACTGGGAGCTACTGGAGCGGCTGGCGCGGGCCTCGGAACTGCGCGACGACGCGACGGCGCACCACACGCAGAGGGTCGGGACGCTCGCGGCCATGCTCGCCCGCGAGATCGGACTGCCGGAAGAACACGTGGCGCTCATCCGCTGGGCGGCGCCGCTGCACGACGTGGGCAAGATCGGGATTCGCGACGGCTTGCTGCTGAAGCCGGGCGGCCTGACGCCGGAAGAACGCGAGGAAGTGAAGGCGCACACCGAGATGGGCGCAGCACTACTCTCTGGCAGTCGCTTCCCGATTCTCCAGATGGCGGAGCAGATCGCGCGCTACCACCATGAGAACTGGGACGGCAGCGGCTACCTGGGCCTGAGCGGGGAAGACATCCCGGTAGAAGCGCGGCTGGTAGCGGTCGCCGACGTGTTCGACGTGATCACGCACCGCCGGCCCTACAAGGAAGCCCAGAGCGTCGAACACGCGCTGGCGGCGATCCGGGAGCAGGGCGGACGGCAATTCGATCCGCGGTTGACGGAGGCGCTGGTCGCCATGCTGCGCGCGAGCGATTTGTCCCGGCTCGCGGAGGTGCTCGAGAACCGGAGCCGGCCGGGGCGGGATCTATATCCGTTGCTCGGTGAACCTGGCGCACGCATCTTAGCTGGAAACTGAAGTGCGTCAGGGCGGAGCCACTCATTCGCCTACCCAACTCACCGCGACCAACGGTGTTCAATGAGCGCAGGGTCGCTTCCTCATTGAAGCTAAATATCGCCATCCTTGCGGGTCAGTAGCGGGGGCTCATCGAATCACCTGCCGATAAAGACCAGCACGCTGATCCACTGAAGGCCATGGTGTGGGATGGCGGAAGTGCCTGATTCAACGGCGCCTTACGCATTTTCGAGACTGTACTGTCTCATCCCGACACTCTCCGGCAATGACGGCCGGACATGGAAGTGGACCCGGCACATTAAGAAACACGACTCCGGGCAATATCACTACCCTTCGATCATCCAGTCTCGCGATGGCAGGTTGCACGTGACCTACACCTATGCTCCAAACCTCAGCGCCATCAAGCACGCTCGGTTCAACGTGGGCTGGGTGAAAGCCGGAGATTAGAGAGGCGGCCTCGTTTCGGCAGCCCCGTCGAATCTACTACTACTACTTCTTCTTCTTCTTCTTCTTCTTCTTCGCTGCGGCCCTCTTCTTGGCTAGCGCCTTCTTCTTGACCGGAGGCGGTTTCGATAGCATCGTATTGCTGACCGGCACCCAAGCCAGGCGGAAGCCGAAATCCGGCGGACGATGGTCACGCGGCACGCCGAACAGTCGCAGATAGCTGCGCACTTGCTCACCGGTGTTGTCGAACGAGCCGCCCCGCAGAATCGCCAGCCCGTCCTCCGAATCGGAAGATTCGACGAACTCCCAGACGTTCCCGGCCATATCCAGAAGTCCGGCGGGACTCCGCCCCGGGCCGTACGCCTCCACCTCCGTCGTACCCCCAAAGCCGCTCTCCTGGCAGTTGCATTTCGCCGCATCAAACTCGTTGCCCCACGGATAGGCGAATCCGGCGGCGCCGCGCGCGGCCCATTCCCAACAATCTTCCGGAGGCAAACTCCAGTCCCATCCGCTTCGCTTGGCGCTGGCCCCGAACCATTGGACGAACGCGCACGCCTCCTGATAGCTGATCGACGAGACCGGATGATTCGCTTGGCCCTCGGGGAACCGGTCCGCCGACGGCCAGTTTCCCGGTCCGAGCGTCTTCCCGTCGGCTGTAGTGAAGGCTTGGCGAAGGCGCGCGGGAATGTTCCAGAACTCCTCTTTCTGATACCCGGATCCGTGCACGAACTGCAGGAACAGTGCGTTTGTGACCAGCGTAGGCGAAAGGTAGAAGTTGCCCGGCAACTTGAGCTCATGCGTCCCGCGCGTCGAGACCCACCGGCCGTGATGCTCGTCCGGGTCCCTGTAGTGGACCACTTGGTTGGGCGGCCAGCAGGCCACCATCGCCGTTTCCTGCATGAGCGCCCGGACAAAAGGGATGTCCTCGGGCAGTTGCCGCAACTGCTTCCAGACCGCCGAAGACACAATGTCCGGCCGCCGGAGGACTTCGACGATTTTGGCTTCCAGATCTTTCCCGTCTGCTCCGGCCCGGTACAGCGCTTCGATCTCCAGCGCTAACAGCGGGCTGGCGACCGTTCGCTCGCGGCGCTGCCGGATCAGGGAAAGCGCCGGCTCTGCGCGGCCCATGGCCAGATTCTCGCGCGCAATCCGGGCCGCATAGAGCTCCCAGTCCGCCAAGTCCGCAGCCTTCCAGACACGCGCGGGACGTTCGATTCCGATCCGCGCGGCGAGGAATGCCTGGCTCTTCTCCGGCAGTTCCTCGACGGAGCCTTTGATCAGGCGAAGGGCCAAAGGGTCGTTGGCGCGCGGTTCCACACGCGTCCGGTCCAAACCAAACAGCAGCAGGTGATAGAGCTCCTCGGCGCGGGCTTCGCTGCCGGATCGGTCCGCATAGTAACGGATGGCGTTCTCGTTGATCGCTTCGGCGGTCCTCCGCTGCGCTTTGTCCTCGATCAGCATGCGTAGGGTCAGGGCGCGCACGTCGGGACGGTGCACCAGCACGCCGGGTTCGCCGGTTTCCACCAAGGCAATTTCAGCCGCCAGCTTTTCGAACAACGCGCGCGCCCGTCCCGGCTGTCTGGCATCCACCCCGCACTCGCCCGCCAACACTTGCTTGATCAGGTCCTCGGTGATGCGCCGCAGAATCAGCCCCGGATGCGCCAGCTTGCGCACATCCTCGTCGTGGATGTGATCGAGAATGCGGTGATAGAGTTGCCCTTCGATGGACTTGCCCATCACCCGGGCCAGCAGCCCGGTTTCCAGGTCCTGGATGCCGTCGGGGCCTGCCTCGGAGGCGTCCAGCGTCACCAGCTTCGCAGCCATCTTCAGGACCAGCGGCGAGCCGCCCACCTGATCGGCGATGGCGAAGCCCAGGCCCACATTCTTGACGCCCTGCTTCTCGAGGAACGCCTGCGCCGCGTCACGGTCGAAGGGCGGTAGCTTGAGCGGGCGCACCGAGTAGTCCTCCGCTTGCACGTCCGCGCGGCCTGAGAGCACGGTCCGGAGCTGCGGGATCCGCCGCTGCATTTGTTCCAGAAAATCAAAAATGCCTGTGACAAAAGTTGCGCTTCGGTACTGCACTTCCTCGAATGTGTCCAGCACCAGCAGCAGGGGAGCGGGGGGAACGGGGGGCGAGGCAGCCGGCGTCAGTTCCGCAATAAAACTGGCAAAGCTGTCGTAAAACCACTCCGGTTGGCTGAAACGAACGAACCGGGAGTGTTCGGTGGAGACCCTTTGGGAGGCGCCGCTCCCCCGCGCCTTCCTCTGCCATTCCTGGCGAAGTCTTAGAGCGCGTTCCCGGTGCTCGGGGAACTGCAGGCCGATCTGGTGGATGGCGTCCGACAGCAGCGTGACTGGCTCCTCGGCAAACAGTCCCGGCCGGTCGAAATCCAGGTACGCATAGGGAAAGCGCTGCACGTACTGCGCCGCCGAGTTGATCAGGATGAACTGCGCAATCAGCGTGGACTTGCCTATTCCTCCGGGCCCTTGGATCATCAACGGCGGGCGCTCGCGGATGCTGAAGATCCGCTCGAAGGTGCGGGCCGCGCTTTCGCGAAATCCACTCGCCGCGAAGATGCCCACATAATCGGAAAGTTCCGCAAGCTGCTGCTCGCGGCCGGCAAACCGCTCGCCCACCAAATCGCGAAACGGGCGCAGGAAATTCTCTCGTTCGACGCGGTGCCGCAGGGATTCCAAGTCGGGCACCGGGAGAATGCCCGAAAGCCATTCGGCCACCTGCAGCGTCGCTTGCAGTTCGGGAACACTTGCATCTCCGGGCAACGTGTCGAACAAAGGCGCCGGCGGTGAGCCCGTTGCGCGGCGGACGCGCAAATACCGCTCCAGGGTCTTCTGCAGCAGATCCTGCCGCCGACCCGGGTTGGCGGACAGGGCTTCCTCTACGCGGTCTTCCTGCACCAGCCGCTGGAGGCTCTCCCGCCGGGCTTCCGACGTCAGGACCCAATCCGTTTCGGTGGATACCGAGGCGAGTGATGATGGCCCGAGCAGGGAGTGAACGGATTCGCCCCGTGCAACCTCCGTGGAAAGAGGCTTCAGGCGCTCCGGATCGAACGAAGCCAGGACAGCGGCTGCGTCCTGGTAGGCCTGCTTGGCAGGCGTACCGGACAGCGCCTCGTCCAGGCCCTCAAACAGGTTGTCGAGCCGGTCGTCGATTTCACCACTGGTCCACTCGTTGGAACTCGTCTGCCGGCTCACTTCAATAGCTCCTTAGCGGCCTTGGTGAGGCCGATACTAAGCAGCCTCATTCTCCACTCCGGGCCGCGTTTGGCCACTTCGGCGTTCACCTGCTGGCGGACCTTATCCACCGACTGCTGGATGTCCTCTTGGTCGAATGTCCGTTTGCTTTGCGTGTAAATGTAGCGGAAGAATCGTGGCAGATCCCGTTCTTCGTCGAAGGGCTCGATCTCCTCCGTCAGGATGTAGACACTGTCCGGATCGAGATGCTCCTTGTAGTTCAGCAAGATCAGCCGCAGTTTCTCCTGATCGTGCTCGGCGGCGTTGATCATGAGGCGAATCAGATCGTGGGTCGCATCCGGCTGCACCTGCACGCGGAAGCCATCGAGAATCAGCCATAAGACGTCGATGGCGTGGTCCGCAAGCCCTGCACTGATCCAATCCAGCAGGTCAGGATTCCTGCGGGCCGCCTGCTCGCCTTTGTCGCCCGGCACCCCCGAGACGTCAAGACCCAGTTTCCTTCCGATGACCGTGGTTAGTTCCTCCGGCTCGAACAGGCAGTCGTCCATGTTGATATAGACCACGCGTTGTTGCTGGCCCGCCCAGCCCGGCTGATTTTCCCGGAGGTAACTCAGGAAGTCCCATGAATAGGTCTTGCCCGTGTACCGGTCGCCATCGATGGCCAGCACGCGCGATTGGTTGGGAGTGCCGATCAAGCCAAGCTGCTGGCGAAGCTGCTCCCTTCCGAAGAACACCCGCTGCCCGCGCAGAAAGACGGAAAGAAAAACGTTCTGGGGCTCCGTCTGCCGGTCCGGATCATAGGCCGGATTGCGCGCCACGAACTGCTGCAACGCGAGGTTTTCCGGAACGGCCGCCCTGGCCGCGCGAATCAAATCGATGGCAAACCGGCCGTCGTCGGCGATTTCCACCATTTTGGAAACGATCGCGCCGAGCCCCGCCAGCCCGTCCGCCGCGACCATTCGCTCGCGGCTGATGCTCAGGTGGTCCGAGAGCATGCGGTCGAACGTGCGGGCGTCAAACGCGTTGAGAAGCGCGTCTACCAGTTCCTTGCGTGGCAGCATCAGTGCCCCAAGCCTCCTTCCAGGCCCCTCCGGCGAAGCAGATTTCGAATCGTGCTCAGGGGGATGCCTTCATTGACCGTACCGACGTGCGGGTAGGCCGGATCGCCCGCATGATGCAGCGCCACCGGGACCAGATGCTGGTTGAAGCACGGGGAACCGGAAGACCCTTCCTCCGTATTGGTACTGTAAGTGACGCGGGAGCGGTCCGCTGCCAGTTCCACCACGCCATCGGTGTCCAGCGCCAGTTTAAGCGGCGAGCCGGAGGGGTGCTGGAGGATCCATAGCGGCGACCCCTGGGGGAACGGGTAGTCCGCGTCCGGCAGCGGGATGAACCCGCGCTTGCTGCCGAGTTCCGCCCCCTTGCGTCCAATCGGCTCGTCGCCGGCGGCCCGTTCCAGCTTGAGAATGGCGTAGTCGAGGTTCTGCGGCCCGGGCGGATCGTAGGGGCTGGCGTCGTATTTCCAATCGGCGGCCAGTTTGAAAACCATCCCCTCATTAATCGCCTGATGATTCACCCGCGCGTAGTCGAAACGGCAGAGCACGTCTGCGGCCCGCGCGCTGAAACCGTCTTCGGTGGTCTTGCCCTGTTCGCCGAGGTCCACCAGCTCAATGACGTGGTAGTTCGTAATCACCAGATCCGGCGCGACCAAAAAGCCGGTGCCGTAGATCTCGCGGGTCTCGTCGACGGGGATCTCCACGCGGCAAACGCGGTGCGCCAGGGCGGTCAGAGTGGCCAGGAATACGCCGATGTCGAGAAACGCGTTCGACATCCTATTGACCTGCTCCAGCCGCTGCCGGACGGCGCCGGTGATGACTTGCGGGCTCGCGGCGGTGAGGCCCTGCCCGTCGGCGACCGCGGCGATGGCTTCATTCTCCGGAAGGCACTCTACGGCGCTCAGGACGAGCCTGAGAATCCAGCCCTCCTGATTGGCGCGCCTCAGGACGGCTTCCACCATCTCCGTAAGCCCGCCCATGAGGGGAGCCCCTAACTTCCAGGGATCTTTCCCCAGGCGATCCCCCAGGAAGCGCGGGAAAGTGAAAACGTCGAATGCGTTCTCCAGCGCGCGCCGGACTTCTCCCAGCTGCTGCAGGGTCAGTTGCATCGTTCCTCGGGGCGGGAATGCCCTTGCCGGACGAGCGCCGCTTCACCAGACCGGGCCGCACGCCCCGCATCTTTCCAGAAAATTATATACGTTTTTCAGCTACGCGGATGTTTCCCTGTTGTGTCCGCGCGAGACATACAAGCGTCAGAGGGGCGGCGCAAGAACATCCCGGCCCATTGTCTTGAGGTCGTGCTTGGGCTAACATGTATCACTATGAATTCGGATGCGGTCACCTGCCTGGCGAAGTTTGTTGCTTCGACCGCCGCCTCCGTAGCGGCTGCGCAAGCGACCCTGGGAGAGCAGCATGCCCGGAGGCTCGCAGCCTGGCAGCAGCTCTTCTCAGCGACGCGGGGCACTCCGTTCGAAGCCGCCGCCCGCGCGATCAGTCCGTCCGCGCTCGAAATTGAGCAGTGCACCATCCAGGCGAGTGTCAGTATGGAGCACGACGTGACCACCGAACTCGCACTCCGTGTGCTGAATGCGGGAGCGGTTTCGCGTTACGGATCGAGCGTATTCTTTCGCAGCCACCTTCAGGTCGAGGTCCGCCGCGTCCCGCTGCCTCTCGACCATTCGCCCATCCCTACCAGCCCTCTCTAGCGAGGTCATCAGGAGACCACGATCATGGCAGACAGCCCCCTCGGCAGCGTCCCCACCGACGTGCAGAAGTTCTACCGCGACCTGCAAAGCCTCCCGCTGCTCATCAGTAATCTCGCACTCAGCGTGGATGAAGCGCAGCGCCGCCTGGACCAGAATTACATCGACGCGCTGACCAAGCTGGCGGCGATCTTCTCCGAGATGATCGGCCAGGATCCCGTCGGCGTCGGCAACTTTTCCGCGCTCTTCAAGGCGATGGGCCCCTCGCGCTATCAGTTCACTGAGACGGTGGTCGAAGTGCGGGCTGATCTCCAGAACACGACGATGACCGAGTTCAAGCTGGGCGGCAGCGTGGGCTTCACCGCACCGATTGCGGTCTCCATCAATGCCTCCTATACGCGGCGCAATGCCTACGACTACCAGGCGGCCGCGCTGATCCGGACGGTGCTCAATGCCATCCCCGCCGACGAGACGTTGATGGATGCGCTCCTGAAACGCGCCGGCGACGTGCCGCACGCCACTCTGCCGTCTACGGATCGCTACCAGGACACCGCGGACGCGTTCAAAAAGTTTCTGGGGATTACCGACTCTCCGCAATCGCCGCAGTCCCCCTCCCCCCAATCGCGCTTGGCCATTGAATAGCGGCGCGCATGGCTACTTCCAAGAAGCGAGGCGGGGGGCGGGCGAAATCCGGCAAGCCGAAAGAGAAAACGGCGTCCACCCGTCTCTTGCACCCGTTGCGGAATATGCAGGCAGTCTCCCGGCTCTGCCAGAAGATGGCGGCCGGACCGGACGTTGAAACGGCTCGCGAACTGCACTTTCGGGCCGACGAGCTCGAATCGTTCTTTGGCGAGATCCGCCGTAACACCCATCAGTATCTGGACGCCGTGGCAGCGGAACTCGCCGCGGAGAACCAGAGCAGCGCCGCTGTCGCAGCACTGGGGAAGATTGTCGCTCCTCCGGAAGCGCCTTCCGGAGAGATCGAGATCCAACCGCCGCCGGCGGAATCGCCCCTGGCTCCCGCCGGGGCGGCTGCTCCGCAGCGTTTGGAATTTCTCATGAGGGCGCCGGCGTTGCGTCCCGCCATGGCCGCCGCGGCGCCTCCGCGCGCCGCCTCGGATCGGAAGAAGTCCCTGGAGAAGGGTCAGTTGGATCTCGACACCTTCTTCCAGTCCGTGGCGAAGGCCGTCATCGATGCACAGCAAACCCTGGACTCCATGTCGCTCCATTACGCTCTCCAGCAGCAAAAGGAGCTCATGCCAGGGGCGCTCTATTCGATTCCCAACGTGAAGGCGGAGATCAGAGCCGGCTTGTCTTCCACCGGCGGCCCGGGCCTGATCGTGAGCCTGTTCAAAGGCGACAAGTCGACCAGCTATTCCGACAGCACCATCTCCTTCGACGTGGTCTCTTCTCCTCCACCTCCGGGCCGCTTGGACCGGTACACGACCGCCATTCCCAAGTTCCTGGTGGTGGAAGGAAGCGACCGCGAGAAGGTCCTCGACGCCATCGTCAAATCCGCCGCGCCGCCCGCCGAGGCTGGATGGCGGGACCGGACTGTAGTCCTGCGCGACCTGAATCCCGCGCTAAGCGCTCCTGGCAAACAAGCCTTCTTCGCCTTGACGCCCGGCCCTTTCCCGCAGCCGGACGAGGATGGATCGGTTGACTTCTCCAATGCGACGCTGGTGGCGAATATGTTCGAGGAACCGGCGTCGCTGACCTCGATCGCTATTCCGGCGGGAGCCGCCCGGTTTTTTCTGTTCCGGCTCGCCACCAGTATTGCCCAGTGGGTCGGCTCAGTTACGGCCGCGCCTGCTAAGTAGGGTCGAGCCGTGTCCAGTCTTCCTATCGACGGATTGAAGGATCTCTTTCGAAGTGCATCGAGCGCCGCGCGGCGTGCGCAGCACTATCTCGACAGCCGCAGCCCGGAAGGGCCCTATGCGTGGTATGCGATCCCGCGCGTCTCGGTCGAGATGACGGTCACCTTGACCCAGGGTCATGACGGCTTGTTCCGGGTGATCCTCGGCAGGAAGAGCAAGGAAGAGTTCACCCAGCGCCTTGGATTCACCCTGGTTTCCACCCCGTTTGCGCCGGAGGCGCCGGGCCGGTCCGCCGGCGCTGCCACGGACGTCACCCTGCCGCCGTTCCTGGTAAAGCCGGCAGACCGTCCGCGGGTCGCCCGCTTGGTGGAGCAGGCGTTGCAGCACAAGATCCCCTTTAACGGCCGTTTTGCAGACGATCCCGGAACCACGGACTTCTCCCGCGAGTTCTCGATCTTCGTAAGAACTCTCCATGACCCAAAGCACGACGAGAGCGTCGTCTTCCTGCAAGTCGGCGCCGACCCCGTGAAATATCTGGTGGTCCGCATCGGCGACGGCGGCATCTCCCACGGCCGCGATGGTGTCTATCTCGTGCAGCCCGGCGCCGCCGAGCCGGTCTTCATTTACAGCTTCCTCGGCAGCTCCCAGGAATTCATCTGGTATGAGCCGTTCGCCATGCTCACGGCGGCGTTGCGCGACTGGACCGCGGGGCGCCTCCCGCCGGTCTCCGCGGCCGTGGCCGACCTGCCTTCCCTGGGAGGCATCTCGCCCTTCGATGTTGGTGCCGCCCTGCTGTCCAGTTATCGCCAAGCGGGGGCTGAGGCGGAGCCCGCGCCCGCATTGCCCGGCGCGCCGCCTGTCATCTACTCCGTCCACGATGTCGGCGCGACGCTGGGCTATGGTGTGTCGGCCTCCCATGAAGAGACGTCGCCGTACATTCAAAGCATGATCGGCATTCAGGTGGGAGCGGACCAACGCGGGAGCGTTCGGATGAATGTGGGCGCGCCGGAGTTCCTGCTCTCCGGCGATGCCCTGGCGCAGTTTCTCGACGCGCTCAACGACAGCATCCAGGGCGATGATCCCCTCTGCAACGGGATTCTGAAGGCCGATGCCTCTTATGCCCAGGACTATTGCCGGGCCCTGCGCGACCCGGCGCGCCAGAGGTCGGCGCTGTTGTTTCTGTCCTACAGGGACCAGCCGCCGAAGCCGGAGTTTCTCGCTGTCTGGACCGGTGTGATCTCCGGCGCCGACCCCGAGGAAGAGCGGGACTTCGCATTTACCTGCCAGGCCGGCGAACACGGGCTGGAAAAGTTCAAGATCGCATTTCCGCTGGAGGACCCGGTTCCGAACTCGATCACCGGCCTGCAGAAGCCGTTCTCTGAGGCCATGCTCAGCCGCGATGCCTACGTCGCCTTTCACAATTTCATCCATGCCGTGCGGATCTGGGATCTGCGAGCCGGCTGGATCACTCCGCAGGAGGCGGCATGACACTGTGGACTCGCCTGCGAAGGCGCGCCGTGGGGGCGATCCTGCGCATCTTCGGCCGCCAGACCGCGCCCGTTCATCCCTTGCCGCTTGTGCCACAGCGCATCGAGCCGCTTCCGCTGCCCCTGGAGCGCACGGTGACGGCGGATGGCCGCACGCTCACCTTGCTCGGCCGCGCCGCCATCGAGCCGCCGCAGAGCCCGCCCGGCCCGCTTGCCACTTCCCCAGGGCGAATCACCCCCGGCGAGGCCTTGCCCGAAGCACGGTTTCCGGCGGAGATTTACGTCAACGCCATGAATCGTGGCGTGGCCCGGGACGCTCAGTGGGCGCACGTGGTGATCGCGGACCGCTCCATTTTCGACGGGCCTCCTCCGTCTCCGCCCGATTCCGGCCGCGTGCCGCCACCCGAGTTTCTGCTCCACGCCGCGTGGCTAGACCGGGATCATGGCTGAGACGCCGGTCGTTTCGATTGGAGTCGCCGCATGGCAGGAGCCAGAGCGCGTGCGGGCCACCCTGGAGAGCATCGGAGCTAACACCGCCCTCCCGTACGAATTGCTCTTGCTGGGCGACGGCCCGGATGAACCCACTGCGGAACTGATCTCGTCCTGGCCCGGGGCGCGCAAGTCGATCTGGCCCAACCCGCGGGGCATGGCGGCCTGCCTGAATCGGCTGGTGGCGGAAACCGCGGCCGGCATCGTGGTCCTGGTGGAAGCCGGATCGGTGTGCGGTCACCGCTGGCTTGATCTGATGGCGGATGCGCTACTCGCCTCGCCGCGCCACGGCCTGGCCGGACCGTCCACGAACCTCTGCTGGAATGAGCAGCGCGTCTGCAGCGGTGAGGGCGACGTCCGCGCACGGGCTGCCAAAGCCGCGGCGCACTTCGGCGCGGAGGTCCGCACGCTGGAACCGCTCTACAGTCTTGCCGACTTCTGCTACATGGTCCGGCGGGAAACGGTGCAGGACATCGGCGCGGCGGATGAGGAATACGGCCTCGGGCCCTGCTGGGAGATGGACTACAACATTCGCGCGGCGCGCGCCGGCTGGAGCGGCATCTGGGTCTGCGGCGCCTATGTCCAGCGTTGGCCGATGGCGGCCCGCCGGGCTCAGGCCGAGCAGCAGCTATTTGAGCGCAACAAGCGCCGCTATCAAAGCAAATTTTGCCGCCGCCAGTTGCGGGGAGGCCAGGCCCCGTTCCGCTCCCATTGCCGCGGAGACGCGTGTCCCAACTTCGCCGCCCCTGACGGCGCGGAGCCCCGGGTCTCCGTGAGCGGCGATCTCATCACTTGCATCATGCCGACGCGCAACCGCCCGGAGTGGGTCCGCCGCGGCATCGATTCCTTTCTGGCACAGGATTACCCCCACCGCGAGCTGCTGATTCTAGACGATAGCGAGCAGCCTCTGCGGGACATCCCGGCCGACCCACGCATCCGCTATGAGCACCTGCCGCCCTGGAGAACCATCGGGGCCAAGCGCAACCTTGCTTGCGAGCGCGCCCGCGGGGAATGGGTCGCGCACCAGGACGACGATGACTGGTATCCCCCGGACCGCCTCAGCCGCCAGATGGAGGCGATGCAGTCGGGTGATTTCGATATCTGCGGCTCCAGCCGGCTCTATTATCTGGATCGCGAGCCGCGCCGCGCCTTCTGCTACGAATGGGCGGGAGGGCCGAAGCCCTGGGTTGCCGGCCCCACCCTGATGTACCGGAAGTCGTTCTGGAAGCGGCATCCCTTTCGTGACCTCCAGGTGGGCGAGGATGCCTGGTTTATCTGGGGAGCGGAGCCGCGTCGCGTGCTTGACCAGCGTGATCCTGCGCTGTGCGTCGCCTCCCTGCACCGTTCGAATACCGGCGCCAAGGACACGTCCAATTCCTACTGGAAGCCGGCCGATTTTGAAATGGTGCTCGGCCTGACCCGCTTGCCCGACCGGCCCTTTTCGGAGTGGCCCTTGATCTCCTGCATCATGCCGACGGCGGACCGGCGCGCGTTCCTATCGCTGGCCCTGCGCCGCCTGGCGATGCAGCACGCGGTCCGCTGGGAACTCGTGGTGGTGGACGATGGCGCCCACCCGGTGGAGGATCTGGCCGCCGGGCTGGAGCACGTCCGCTACCTCCGCGTGAAGCGCGGCCATACCATCGGCGAGAAGCGCAACTTCGCCTGCGAGCACGCGCGGGGAGAAATCATCGCCCACTGGGATGATGACGATTGGTACGGCCGGGGCCGCTTGCAGGCGCAGGTGCTGCCGCTGCTCCGGGGCGACGCCGAGATCACGGGACTCGTGAACACCCACCTGTTGACGCTGCCCGACGGCGAGTTCTGGAGCCCCACCGAGGACCTCCACCAGCGCATGTACACCGGCAATGTGGCCGGCGGGACTCTGGTCTTCTGGAAGCGGATCTGGGATGAGGGCGCCCGCTATCCGGCGGCCAGCCTCGCCGAGGATGCCATGTTCCTGCGTACCGCGGTGGCGCGGGGAAACCGGCTGGGGCGCATCTCGGGCGATGCCCTGTTCGTTTATATGCGCCACAACAGAAACTCATGGCGCTTCCGGCCAGGGACCTTCCTGGATCCGGCAGGGTGGAAGCGGGTGCCCGCGCCGGCTGATTTTTCCGGCGACGACATGGAAGAATACTGCGCGGCCGCGCGCGCCCCTTCCGGCGAGTGACGCTTCCGGCCGCCGCATCTCCGTCGATCCACACGGATCACGGGGGGCCTTCATGCCTCCAGCACGTAGACGTCCGCTGCGTTCGCGGGGGCCAGGAGCCGGTCAGGTCGCCGTAATCGTTCCCGGACAGGTCGAGATGAACCCTGGAAACCACGCGGAGTTGGCTCCCGGACACCAGCGCGTCGAAACCGGCCCGGCTTTGCGTGCAGCTCTCTCCTCCTCGGGGAACTCAATCACCACGCGCTGCGCATTCGCGGCGAGCTGGAAGAGCGCATCGGACAGGGGCAGATCTACGATCTGAAGTATCACCTGATCTGGTGCACCAAGTATCGCAAGAGGATAGTGCGCGGGAGGATCGCAGAGCGTGCGCGCGACCTGATACGGCAGATCTGCGCGGCGCGAGAGGTGATGGTCGTGCGGGGCGCCGTGTCACCGGATCATATTCATCTGCTGGTCGCTGCGCCGCCGATACTGGCGCCGGCGAAATTGGCGCAGTACATCAAAGGACGGTCCTCGCGGATGCTGCAGGCGGAGTTTCCCGAACTGAGGAAGCAGTACTGGGGGCAACACATGTGGGCACGTGGTTCCTTCTGCGCGACGGTGGGCGCGGTGGACGAGGCAACGATCAAAGCCTATATCGAGAACCAGCGGTGGGACGAAGACGACGAGTCGTTCAAGATCACCGCGCCCACCAAGCCTTGAGCCGGCTTCAGCCGGGGCGTCTTCAGGCGGCTTCAGCCGCAATGCGACTTTCAGTCGCAAGAGGATTCTACCGGCTTTCAGCCGGTAGTTATCAACGTGGACGATGCCGTCGTGATGCGCGGCCGCTATCAGGCCACTTGCAAAGCCACCGGCAAGCGCATCAACGCCCAGGTGGTGCACGTATTCAAAATCAGCGGCGGCAAAATCGCGGCCTATCAGCAGTCTCTCGACACAGCCCAGCTCCACGACGCGAGATCCACCGGCGCCGCGCCGTAGAGACGGTCACGCCTGGCTCCGCCAGTGCCGCAGGTCGCGCCCGGTGATCGCCTCCACGATGTCGATTTCCGCGTGGAAGCCAGCCGCCAGTTGATTTCTCAGGGAAGGGTCGAGGCGCGGCCCCTGCGCGAGGTTGACGCTGTTGACCGACTTCGTGACGGTCGAGCCGATCCACGGCGGAAGATTACGTTGCGTCCACCTCCGCAGCGCGCTGTCTCGCACCAGCTGATGGTGCAACCACGACCAGCGCGGCTGCATCGAAGACACGTTTTCCCTGGTGACCGCGACCGGCACGTTAGGGTCAACGCCAATATGGGCAAAAACCTGCCGCAGGAGCCCCTGCGGGTCGGCCTTCCAATCGTCGTAGAACAAGATCAGCAATTGCTCGCGCGGATAATACTGAAGCCACCCCTGCAACTGCGATCCATAGCAGCCGTTGGGGCGGTATTGCCAGCTCTGCCGCCACCCCAGCTCGCGCCGGCGATGCTCCGCCGCCAGTGCCTCCTCGAAGTCGCTAAACTCTTCCATGCCTTGATGACGCTGGTGGAGCCAATGTGAATACGCGCGGTCCACCGGATGTCTCAGAATCGCGATCAGCCGGGCGTCGGGCACTCGTGCGTGCGCATTGGCCGGCGCTTCCGGGTGCATCAGATAGGTCGTGCTCGCCTCGCCCGAGCGCTGCCCCGGGAGCCACTTGCCGTAGAGCGCGAGGTATTCCTGGGTGTCCCAAACGATGCCGGCAGCCGCGTGCTCTCCTCCGGGGCAGGGGAACTGAGGCCTCGCTCCCGGGAACGCGAAGTAGCGGGGTTCTTTCGTCAGAGCGACGCAGATCTGTGGATGTCTCGCAATCGCCTTGAACAGCGCGGTGGTTCCCGCTTTGGCCGCGCCGATGATCAGGAAGTCCGGCCATCGTTCGTCACTGGACGCCATGAGGGTCCAGTGTACGCCTTCGGCATTGCACAATGGTTCCGGTGTCCAAAGAAAACATTAGCCGTCGTCGCCGGGCTATACGACGCCTTCACCAATGGCGACATGGACGGCATCATGGCCCGCCTCGACCCGCAAGTCGAATGGCGCTTGGCCGATAATTTCCTCTACGCCGATTGGAGGCGACTAGCTGCACGTCCCACTCGAAATCGAGCGCGAGCCGGGCCCTTCGGCTCCGCTGTAATCCAAGGCACTCGTGGTCGTCAACCCAAAGTGCGGCCCTCGACGGAGAGGCTGAGAATGTGACGTGGGACGGGCGTCGGCGGGCCGTTATGGGCGAGTCAGGCGTGCGGTTCGAATTGACGGTCAGCCGGCAACGGTACTCTTCTATGGAGAAGCACCAGGCTTGGTTTCGGGTGTGATGCAGGTCAATGTGCAAATTCCGCCGGCCCTGCCGTCGGCACACTGCCGATACAGCTTCTCGTGGGCGGGGCGAGCACACAAGATGGGGTGACGGTCTCAGTGCAAGAACGCGCTCGCCCAGCCGCACGTCTACACGTTCACGACTTTGCAGGGAGTCCCGAAGGTCACCCAGATCGAGCGACCTCGGCTGGTCTCATCCGAGCCTGCCTGCCGGAGCCAGGTGGTCATGAAGAGCAGTTGGTCGCCGTGATCGGAAGTGGCGAGACCCTGATTTGGGCAAACAGGGATGCCGATGGAAGTCGAATGCCTGACGCGCCCGGAAAGGCGCGACGCCTGTCCCACGTCGCATTCTCAGCCTCTCAGTGGAGGGACCCACCTTTTATTAACTGCGGCGAGGCTGCTGTGCGCCGGATCAACCAGATCAACCGAGTGTTCGATCTGGCAGACACCTCTCTACGGGCATACTACTGAGACGCCAACCCAATCTCTCTCGGAACATCGCCCGCGGGCAGCGTCCGCCATTGCGTCATCTGCCGGAGTTGAGAAGGGCGCCGCACGCCTGACTGGCCTGGAAGGGCGCGCCGAGGCCCGTCCCTCGTCGCATTCTCAGCCTCTCAGTGGAGGGACGCACCGTTGGTTAACTGCCGCGGGACTGTGCGCCGGATCAACCGACAGACTTTTGGTACCATTAGCTGCTCCGGGTTGGCGGTGTCCCGATCCATGGCTTGCAAATCTAGAAAGCGAATCGCTATTTACAGCTTAGGTATGGCCAACCGCGGCGGCAGTGGCGCGGTGGGCGTCCAGATGGCGCAGGCCCTCGCTCGACGGCACGACGTTACCCTCATCTATGACCGCGAATATCCGCCAGCGGAGTTCGAGCGCTACTTCGGTGTCGACTTCAGTGGTGTCCGCCAGCACGTACTCCACATCCCCGTCCAACGCGCCCTGGCCGATTTCCTAAATTCTCCCCTGGGATCCAAGATCCGCTTTGCGCACCTCGATGCCCTGGTTGCCGATCTCCGCCGCGACCTTGACCCGACCTATTTCAACCAGTTCCGGGCGCTCAACCTGGACCTGTTCATCAACAACACCTACAAGAGCAATCTTCGCTGCCCTGCTCCGCTGGGACTGTTCATGTGCATGTTTCCCCATCCCATGAAAGACCAGCCGAAGCCGAATTACGGGCTCATCCATTCACTCTACGACGCTGTGGTGGGCCGCATATCCGCGCTAACGCCGAGTGTGCTGGACTCCTATACCCTGATCGCAGCCAACTCCGCATTTACCGCGGGGTGGATCAAGAGGCGGTGGAACAAGCCGTCGACCGTGCTTTATCCGCCGACGAACGACATGGGACCGCCCGGCGCAAAACAGAACCTGATCCTGCACGTCGGGCGGTTTACGCCGGAGCATCGCGCCGACTACAAACATCAGCGCACTCTGATGCGAGCGTTCGCCGGTATGTCCTCGTTACACCGCGCCAACTGGGAACTTCACTTTGCCGGCGCCCTTGCGCCGCAGAAAGGCATTGAGCGCCTGATTGCCGAATGGAAGAACGAAGCCGGAAACCTGCCGGTGTATTTCCATCCCCAGATCGGCTTCGATGCGCTGCGCGATCTGTACCGCCGCGCTTCCATTTACTGGCACGCCACGGGCTACGGCTACAGTAGCGAGGAGCATCCCTTCTGGCAGGAGCATTTTGGGATGACGACGGTGGAAGCGATGTCGGCAGGCGCGGTTCCGGTGGTCATCGACTCAGGCGGCCACCGGGAAACCGTCGACCACGGCAGGACCGGGTACCGGTGGAAGACCCTCGCCGAGCTCGAACAATTCACGCTCCGGCTGGCGGAGGATCCCGGGCATCGTGCGGAACTGAGCGCCCACGCAGTGGCGGCCAGCACACGATTCTCGCGCCAGACTTTGGAACAACAGCTCGATGTCTTGGTCGATTCCCTGTTTGCTGGCTCAACCCACCCCGTCCAGTGCGCCGACGGAACGCAAATACTCGGCCGCTGAGCGTACGATCTCGCGCGTGGTGAAGCGTGGCTCGAAACCAAGGTCCCGCTGCGCCTTCGCGATGTCAAACGTGCGATCGCCCAGGAAAAAGTCCAGGCGATCGGCCTTCGGAACCCGACGTCCCGAGAATCGATACACCGCCTGATCCAGAGCGCGGTAAACCAGAAGCGGCGCCTCGGGTAGGCTGTCGCGAACCGGTGGGGCGCCGGCCTCCTCGGCCATCAGGGCGATTAAGGTCCGCAGCGGGACGGCGTCGTTTCCGGCCAGGAGGTAGGTCTGCCGCGCCGCCGAAGGAGTGGTGGCGCAGAGCCACAATCCGGCGTTGAGGTCTTCTATATGGGTGAGGGTATGCATTCCCCGGCCCGAACCCATCAGCCGGAACCTCCCCGAGGCGACGGAGCGGAACAGACCGGCCCACGCATCGTTGCCGGGTCCCCAGACCGTCACCGTCCTTACGATAGTGACGGGCAGATCCGCGAATTCGGCAAGCATCTTCTCGCTGGCAACCTTGGACTCGCCGTAGGGGGAGTCCGGGTGCAGGGGAGTTTCCTCGGTGATGCCGTGCTGGGCAACCAGCCTTCCGTAGGCGGCCACCGAGCTGGTGTAGACCAACCGCTGGGCACCGGCAGTGAGCGCCGCGCGCGCGACGTTTCGCGTTCCTTCGACATTCACTGCCCACAGGTTCGCTGGCGTCGCGTCCTGGCCGTGGACGATCGCGGCGAGATGGTAAATCCAAGTGCAATCGCGAGCCGCCTGCAACACGGCTTCGGGATCCCGCACATCGCCCCGCGCCACCTGCAGTCTCTTATGAGTGGGCAGTTCCGCGTTCGCGCGGACGAAGGCCCGCACCTCGATGCCCTGCGCCAACAGGTGCGGCAGCAAATAGCGGCCAATTCTGCCGCCCGCACCGGTGACCAGCGCGAGCAAGCTAGACCGACTCCGCCCAGCGCGCCATGGGCTCGGGCCAAAGCATCGTCGCGTACATGCCCACGGCCTCCGAAGTACGAGCGACCCCCGAAATCGTCACCAGCGCGGGAAAGCAGAGCCAGGCGACCGGCCGCGAAATCCCCCGCACACGGCAAAAACGCAGCCATCGCGGCAGATCCAAGAGCATGTGCCAGCCGATCGTCACCAGTGGTTCGAGAGGACCCGCCTTCCGGATCCACTGGTTCGGGTAATGCGGATCCAGGCGTCGCAGACGGAACACCTCATAGCCAAAACGGAAATGCAGCTTCCACACCCAGTACACCCAGTCGAAGTAGTGCACCACGGCTTGCCGCTCCGCTAAGCGGATCTGCAGCCCGCGAAGCTTGAGATTCCGAAACAGCAGAGGGGACGCGATCACGCGACCGAACTCGGTGCGATATTGCTGTTCGCGGAACAACTCCGCCTTGAGTGCGAGGTTGTGATCCATAAACCCGCGCACTTCCAAACCATCTTCGGCCGGTGGTCCCAGGATGTAGCCAAAGGTGCAAGCGACGGCCATTTTACGGAAGATCGAACCGGCCGTCCATCCGTTCGCGTCTTTAAACAAGCTCACGCCCACCGAGACATCCGCGCCGCCGCGAATCCGGTTGACAATCGACGAAATCCAGGTGGACACGGGGTACACGTCGGAATCGGTAAAGGCGATAATCTCGCCTTCGGCTAGTGCTGCGCCCCGGTTCTTGAGCATGTAATACGTCGCACCATCGGCCGGGATGAGACGCACCGCGGCGAAGGGGCTCGGATCCTGAGCCAGAGCGGCAAACTCGCCGGCCTGCTCCGAGGTGCCGACCACGATGAGTTCAACTTGGTCGAGAGGGAAGTCCTGGCGCCGCAGGGCTTCGATTGTGCGATTTGCGGTTCCACGCTCGCGTATTTCGTTGAAGCCCTCCAGCACAATCGATATGGTAGGCCGGTTCATTCGGCGTGCTCCTGTCGGCTGCGGATCAATCTCTCGTATATTCTTACAAAACGGTCCGCCCAGAGGCTTTCATGATAATGCAGAATGGCGCGTTCGCGGCCTGCGGCGCCCATGCGCGCTGCCAAGTCCCGGTCGCCCAGGATCTGCGTCAACGCACCCGCCAAGCCCTCGATGTCTCCGGACGCCACCAGAAGACCGGTACGGCCGTGCTCGACCACTTCCGCAAGCCCCCCCGCGTGACTCGCAATCACCGCCGTCCCCCGCATCATCGCTTCGGGAGCGACGAATCCAAATGGCTCCGCCCAAAGCGATGGCACCACTTGCGCCCAAGCCCCCAGAAACCGTTTCTCTAAATCTCCTTGCGGCAGGCGGCCTGCGATGCACACGCGGTCTTCGATCCCGAGTTCGGCGGCCAAGCGGCGCAACGCTTCCCGTTCCGGTCCATCTCCCGCGATCAGCAGTCGCCCGAGATTCGCTTTGGCAAAAGCGCGGAGGAGCACATGGGCACCCTTTTCCCGGACCAGGCGTCCCGCGAACACGACCGTCGGCTGATCGCTCAAAGCTGCCGGTTCCGGGCCAGAAGGAACACCGTTGCGAACGACCTCCGCCGGTCCGATCCCGGCCTCCTCCAGCTTGCGCCGGACCGCTTCGCTATTGGCGACCACCGCGTCGAAGACATCGCGCCAGCGCTCGAACATGCGCATCTGCAGCATGAGCACGGACCAATCCCAGGGCGACAGGCAGCCGCTCTTGAGACAGCAGGTTCCCGGGGCGCTCCGGCATTCTGAACCGTCCGGCAGCACCTTCGTTCCCAGCGGGCAGATGGCGCGATACCACACGGCGTGGTACAGGCTCGGCACGCTGCGGAGCGCGGGCAGAATGAGCGGAGAAAGTTGCGTCAGGAACATGCGGACATGAACTACGTCCGGCCGCCACGAGGCCATCACTTTGCGGAGTTCGATCCATGCCGACGGGTTCGCAGTTTGCAACACGGTACGAAACCGGCCCTTGGTGCCGAAACACAAGTGGTCGGCGATGTCGTTGGCACCGGTTCGCGCGGCGAAGACCCTGGCATCGATACCCCGCTGGAGCAGAACCCGCCGAAGGGTCATGGTGCCCGCCTCCGCGCCGCCATCGAGCGAGGAGTAATCATGCATCAACAGGACTTTCAAGCGGCGGAGACCTCGACCACCCGGCCGCTGGCCAGCGAGTCCTGCGCCGCCTCCACCACCTGCTGACTCCGGTACCCGTCCTCAAAGCTCGGGCTGACGGGTCCACCCGTGCGAGCGGCGACGATAAACGCGTTGATCGCTCGTAGGAACGAGGGTTCCCGCCAAGGCGAACGCAGCTTTTCGGCCACGAGCGGGAGCTGCGAAGCGACCGAAACCACCTGCCGCCAAGCCGTCCCGGGTTTCCTGTCCTGTAACCACAGGCCCGGTGTGCGATACAGATCGGCAGTCAACTTGCCTTCTGTTCCGGAGATCGTCACCCGATGTTGCGCGATGCACTGGGTCGACAGAAACGACTGCACGGATGTAGCGTCGTCCATTTCCATCTCCAAGACCACCGTATCGTTGGCGGCGCGAATCGATCGGGCACGCCCGCTCACGCGTCGCACTTCGGTGCCGGTGAGGTAGCGGGCCAGATCGATCTCATGCGGCCCCAGGTCGAACAGTGCGCCGAACGCACCATGGCGGGTAATGTCCCAATCGACTCCACCGTGAGGCGCAAACGAAAATGCAGTTTGCAGGTTGAGGGGAGCGCCCACGGCCCCGGCTCGAACGGCATCCCGCATGGCCACCACGTAGGGATGAAAACGGTAGTTGAACCCGATCGCCCCCACCCGTTGCGACGCTTGCCAAGCGTTCCGGACCTCGGCCGCATCTTGCAGGGTTGTGGTAAAAGGCTTCTCCAAATAGACGTGTTTCCCCGCGCCCAGCGCTGCCAGGGTTATCGCGGCGTGGGCCTCGTAGGGAGCCGAGATTACGACCGCGCCGATCGACGCGTCCTCAAGCAGCGTTCCGAAATCGGGGTGGGCGGGGATGCCTGGCGCGACTTGTTGAGCGCGGGCCAAGCGCGCGGGATCGGGTTCGGCGAGCGCAGTCACCGTCGCCCCTTCGAAGCGATCCCGGTTACGAAGATGAACGGCCAGCGCAACCAGACCACAACCCAAGAACCCGATATGCACTGGCTTATTATACGGCCCGGTAGGCGTCTGGACATACAGCTAAAATGACCAGAGTGCGACTCTCCGTGATTATTCCGTCCTACAATCGCCCCCAACGATTGGAGCGGTGCCTGGAGGGACTCGCCGCGCAGGTGCCAAGCAGTGGAGCTTTCGAAGTCATCGTTGTCGACGATGGAAGCGAGCCCCGGGTCGAAGAAACGCTACATCGGTTCCACGGCCGTCTGCAACTTCTGGTGCTGCGACAGGACAATGCCGGACCCGCGCGAGCGCGCAATACGGGCGCAAAACACGCTCGCGGCGAGTGGCTGGCGTTTCTGGATGACGACTGCGTGCCCCGTCCCGACTGGTTGCGCAATTTGGGCGCAGCGGCAACGCAACACCCTGGGTGCCTGCTCGGCGGACAGGTACACAATGCCTGCCCGGAGAACATTTTTGCCGAGGCTAATCATCGGCTGGCTGAGACGACGGGCGATTGGTTCCGGCGCACCAACAGTCCACTGCAATTCTTTGCCTCCAACAACTTCGTCGTTCCTGCGGCGGATTTCCAGGAAGTGGGCGGTTTCGACCCCATCTTCCGGCTTGCCGGGGGCGAAGATCGTGAACTATGTTCGCGCTGGCTTCAATCCGGCCGTTCGCTGGCCGAGGCTCGTGAGGCCTGGATCGACCACTATCATCCCCAAGACTTGGGAACGTTCTTACGGATGCATTTCCGATACGGATCGGGCGCGGCGCACCTTCACCGACGGCGGAAGTCGTCGCCATGGGCCTTCGTGTCGTCGCGTCTTTACGGGCGAGTGCTGAAGGCGTTTCTGCGAAAGGGAGCTGATCCGCGTCCCTTCCTGCTCTTGCTGCTGAGCCAGGCCGCCACATTTACCGGCTACTTGGCCGCTACGCTCAAACCGGTATCGCCGGTGCGGTCGGATGTCGCCACAGTCGGTGGCGCGGAGCCTCGCGGCTGACAGGCGTGCGGTGCCCGTCTCCCTGGAGAACCTGTTCCCGCAAGTAGGGGCCGTTTCGTGCGGGTTGCGACTGTCCCGCAGTCAACTGCAGGGTGGAGAAAGCTCGTAGCGCAGCGGTTTGGCTTGCCGAGGCGGTAATCATCAGATCGAGTACATCTTGGGGAGGGCATGCAGTTTGGGCCGTGCCAGCTTGCGCCTGCTTGTCACGCAACGTCCTGGTCGTGAGGATGGGTTCGGCAGGTTGGGGGAATCGACCGCATATGGTCACTCGGCGCCCTTTGGCCGGGAGTTCTCGACGCGAATCCCTTGTCAGCAAGTGGCCTTCAAAATGCTGAGATGGTATCAGTTCCGTCTGAGTACGGACTGCGGCGTCGAATCATGAGCGAACAAACCCGTGTCAGCCATCCCATCTACAATCTCCTGCCCACGGAAATCGAAGGTTTTGATTCCCTGGCGGAACTCGCATTGGATTTACATTGGTCGTGGAACCATGCCACCGACGAAGTGTGGCGGCAGCTTGATCCCACGCTGTGGGAAATCACGCATAACCCCTGGGTGGTCCTGCAAACGGTCTCGCGCGACCAAATCGAACGAGTGCTCGCCGATCCCGTCTTCCGCAAGAGCGTGGATGGCTTCGTGCGCGCGACCCGGCAAGCGGCGAAGGCGCCCGCCTGGTTTCAGAAGACTCATCCAGACGCGCCCCTGAGCTGCGCCGCCTACTTCAGCATGGAGTTCATGTTGAGCGAAGCCCTGCCCATCTACTCGGGCGGGCTCGGCAATGTGGCCGGCGACCAGCTCAAAGCCGCCAGCGATCTGGGAGTGCCGGTGGTCGGCGTGGGACTGCTCTACCAGCAGGGCTATTTTCGCCAGGTGATCGACAAGAACGGAGAACAACAGGCGCTCTTCCCGTACAACGATCCGGGGCAGTTGCCGATCACGCCTTTGCGCCAGCCGAACGGGGAGTGGTTGCGCTTGGAGATCGCGCTGCCTGGATACTCGGTCTGGCTGCGGGCCTGGCAGGTCCAAGTGGGCAGAGTGAAGCTCTACCTGCTGGACAGCAATGACGCGGCGAACTTTCCAGCCCACCGGGGAATTACGAGCGAGCTTTATGGGGGTGGTCCAGACTTGCGGCTCAAGCAGGAAATGCTGCTCGGGATTGGCGGATGGCGGCTGCTCAGGGCACTCGGAATCCAACCAGAGGTCTGTCACCTGAACGAAGGGCATGCGGCCTTCGCCGTGTTAGAGCGCGCCCGGAGCTTCATGGAAGAGGCCGGTCAGCCCTTCGAGGTGGCGCTTGCCGCGACCCGAGCCGGCAACCTCTTCACGACCCATACAGCGGTGGCCGCGGGCTTTGACCGCTTCGCCCCGGCCCTCATCGAACAATACCTCGGTGGATACGCCCAGCAGAAGCTCGGCATCACGCTCCATGACCTGCTGGCTCTGGGACGCCAGAACCCGGATGACTCCTCGGAAGCTTTCAATATGGCGTATCTGGCGATGCGCGGGAGCGGGACCGTGAACGGCGTGAGCCGCTTGCATGGAAAGGTGAGCCGGCACATCTTTCTGCCTCTTTTCCCGCGCTGGCCGGAGCACGAAGTTCCCGTTGGACACGTGACCAATGGAGTCCACATGCCCACCTGGGACTCCGCCCCAGCCGACGATCTCTGGACGGAGACTTGCAGCAAGGACCGCTGGCTGGGGACGGCAGAGACACTGAAGCAGGACATTCGCAAGGTCTCCGACGCGCGGCTCTGGCAATTTCGCATGGCCGCGAGCGAGTCTCTCGTGACTTATGCTCGCGAACGCTTGTCCCGGCAACTGGCCGCCTCCGGCGCGCCGGCCGAGGAAGTCGAGCGTGCCAAGGGTCTCTTTGACCCCAACATCCTGACGCTGGGTTTTGCGCGACGCTTCGCGACCTACAAGCGGCCGAACCTTTTACTGCACGATCCGCCGCGGCTGCTGCGTCTATTGACGGATTCTGAGCGCCCTGTGCAACTGATCATCGCCGGAAAGGCTCACCCGGCGGACGAGGAGGGTAAAACCCTGATTCGGGAGTGGATTCACTTCATCCGGCGGCCCGAGACGCGCCCCCATGCCGTCTTTCTCAGCGACTATGACATGCTTCTGACCGAGCACCTGGTGCAGGGCGTGGATGTCTGGATCAATACGCCGCGCCGCCCCTGGGAGGCTTGCGGTACCAGCGGCATGAAAGTGCTGGTCAACGGAGGCCTCAACCTGTCCGAGCTGGATGGCTGGTGGGCGGAAGCCTACACTCCCGAAGTCGGGTGGGCCTTGGGAGACGGCCACGAACACGACGGCGATCCTGCCTGGGACGCGGCCGAAGCCGAAGCCCTTTACGACCTGCTCGAGCAACGCGTGATCCCTGAGTTCTATGCTCGCGACGAGCAGGGCATCCCCACGGCCTGGGTCGCGCGGATTCGGGAAAGCATGGCACAACTGACGCCGCGGTTTTCCACCAACTACGCGGTGCGGGAATACACCGAGCAACACTACCTTCCGGCCGCGGCAACCTACCGTGAGCGCGCGGCGAACAACGGCGATGTGGGCAGGCAAGTGGTCGATTGGCAGCATGAGGTGGCCCGGAAGTGGGGATCGATACGCTTCGGCGACTTGCGGGTGGAGACCACCACGGACCACCACGTCTTTGAAGTCGAGCTCTTTTTGAACGGCCTCGACCCGAATGCGGCACGAGTGGAGCTCTGCGCGGACGGAATCAACGGTGGCGATCCCGTACGAGTGGAGATGAAGTGTGCGCCTCCGCGGCCTGACGCATGCCTCTATAGCGCAACGGTGCCCGCTACGCGCCCAACAACGGACTTCACGCCGCGAGTGGTGCCGCAGCGCTCCGGGGTGGCGGTTCCGCTGGAATTTGCGCGGATCCTTTGGCAACGATGATGAACCCGCCCCAGTGCGAGTGGCGTGATTCCATCGCGGAGGACTTCGTTTGCGCGAAGCGCCGCGCGTCCGGATCTGGTGCGGCCACTGAAACAGAAATAACCAAAGGAGCGTCATCGTGAATCACGACGGATGGATGAACGGAATGAACGGATGGATGGGCGGAGGGACGTGGCTTTGGACGGTGATCGGGGTGCTGGTTATCGTGCTGCTGGTTGTCCTGATTATGAAGGTATCCAGGAACTGAGCCTCTTAAGAGGGTAAATATGAACACAGAAAGAGACACTCTTACGCCGGAACTGCTCCACAAGATGGATGCCTACTGGCGTGCCGCCAACTATCTGTCTGTCGGGCAGATTTACCTTTATGACAACCCGCTGCTGAAGGAGCCGCTGAAACTGTCACACGTGAAGCCTCTGGTGGTCGGGCACTGGGGCACGACGCCGGGGCAGAACTTCATCTATGTGCACCTGAACCGGGTCATCAAGAAACATGACCTGAATATGTTCTACATCGCCGGTCCCGGGCACGGCGGCCCGGCGCTGGTGGGGCATACGTACCTTGAAGGCACGTACAGCGAGGTCTATCCGGACATCAGCCAGGACGAGGCCGGGCTCAAGAAGCTGTTCATGCAGTTCTCGTTTCCCGGCGGGATTTCCAGCCATGTTGCGCCGACGACGCCCGGATCGATTCACGAAGGCGGCGAGCTGGGCTACTCGCTCAGCCACGCTTTCGGCGCCGCATTCGACAATCCCGATCTGATCGTCGCCTGCGTCATCGGAGACGGTGAGGCGGAAACGGGCCCCCTGGCGACCGCATGGCAATCCACCAAGTTACTCAACCCAATTACCGACGGAGCCGTGCTGCCGATCCTGCACCTCAATGGCTACAAGATCAGCAATCCGACTGTGCTCGCCCGCATCGAGCATGAGGAGTTGGAGCAATTCCTCAGAGGCTGCGGCTGGACACCGTACTTTGTGGAAGGCAACGAGCCCGGACAGATGCATCCACTCATGGCCACCACCTTGGACCAGGCCATCGAGGACATCCGGCAAATCCAAAGCAACGCCCGAGACAAGAACGATACAACCCGGCCGCGCTGGCCCATGATCGTCCTACGGTCACCCAAGGGTTGGACGGGACCGAAAGTCGTCGATGGCTTGCAAATCGAGGGTACGTTCCGGTCGCACCAGGTACCGCTGCTGGTGGATGCGGAGCATCCCGATCATGTCCAGCAGCTCGAAAGCTGGATGAAGAGCTACAAGCCCGAGGAGCTGTTCGATGAAAACGGCCGGCTCCTGGCGGAGCTGGCCGAACTGGCGCCGAAGGGCGAACGGCGCATGGGAGCCAATCCGCACGCCAACGGAGGTCTTCTGCTGCGCGATCTGCGCATGCCGGACTTCCACCTCCACGCCGTGACCGTGCCTTCGCCCGGCGCCGTGGATGGCCAGGATACGCTGGTGCTGGGCAAGTTCCTGCGTGATGTGGCCAGGCTGAATCAGGATCAGCGGAATTTTCGGATCTTCGGTCCCGATGAAACCCTCTCGAATCGCCTGGGCGCGGTTTTTGAAGTCACCAACCGTCAATGGGATGCTCGCGAAGTACAGAATGATGAATTCCTGGCCCCCTCCGGACGCGTGCTGGACTCGATGCTCAGCGAGCACCAGTGCGAAGGTTGGCTCGAAGGATATCTGCTCACCGGGCGGCACGGACTGTTCAACAGCTACGAGGCCTTCATTCGCATCGTCGACTCCATGTTCAGCCAGCACGCAAAATGGCTGAAGGTAACGCTGGAGCTGCCCTGGCGCCGGAAGATCGCGTCGCTGAACTATCTGCTCGCCTCCCACGTGTGGCAGCAGGATCACAACGGCTTCACACACCAGGATCCAGGTTTCCTCGACCACGTGATCAACAAGAAGGCCGATATCGTGCGCGTGTACCTGCCGCCCGATGCAAATTGTCTGTTGTCGGTCTTTGATCACTGCCTGCGCAGCCGGCACTACGTCAACGTGGTGGTTGCCGGCAAATATGCCCTCCCGCAATGGCTCACCATCGACGCTGCGGTGGTGCATTGCACGGAAGGAATCGGCATCTGGCAATGGGCCAGCAACGACCAGGACGCCGAGCCGGACGTGGTGATGGCCTGCTGCGGGGACACGCCTACGCTGGAGATTCTGGCGGCCGTGTCCATCCTTCGCGAGCATCTGCCCGATCTGAAGATCCGCGTGGTCAATGTCGTCGACCTGATGAAACTCCAGTCTGCGAGTGAGCACCCGCACGGACTGAGCGACACCGATTACGATTCGCTCTTCACCAAAGACAAGCACATCATCTTTGCCTTCCATGGATACCCTTGGCTGGTCCACCGCCTGACCTACCGCCGGACCAACCGCAACCTGCACGTTCGGGGCTACAAGGAGGAGGGCACCATCACAACCTCCTTTGATATCAGAGTGCTGAACGATTTGGACCGGTTCCACCTGGTGCAGGACGTGATCGATCGGCTGCCACACTTGGGCTCCAAGGGGGCCTACCTGAAGCAGATGATGCAGGACAAGCTCATCGAGCATAAGCACTACATCGACCAGCACGGCCAGGATATGCCGGAAATACGGAACTGGAAGTGGAAACGGTGACGCCGCGATGGCGCTGCGATTGATGGGCGAGGGCCTGAGCTCCGTTTCCGTCATCGGCAACGCCTTGCGGTTGCGGAAGGTGAAATTGTGATTTAAGTGGGTAAACATGAAAACAGAAACAGACACCCTTACGCCGGAACTGCTCCACAAGATGGATACCTACTGGCGCGCCGCCAACCTGTGTGTTGGGCAGATCTATCTTTACGACAACCCACTACTGCAGGAGCCGCTTTCCCCGCATCCCCTGGCGCCGATATCGATAATGAAAGCGCCCCACCACGAGTTACACGATTACATCTGCCTTTGGGCCCGGCCGGGAGGAATGTGTCTCGCGATCGGGAATGAGATGCTAACCTCGTCATCCACTATCCGGTCTGCGTCCCGACCAACACAGGGTCCGCGCGAAAGGATCCTCCCAATAGCTTCCAGGAATCCTAGGATCGCCATTGTCGGGAAGGGCGCATACCGATGGGCCGGCCCCCTGGTATGGTCACGGCCGGTCCGCATTTCTCGCCCCACCTTCCACCGGAGGATGTTCGTCAACGTATTGAGCACAGCCCCGCGGCTTTTGACAGCATAGAACAAGGCACCTGCCATGCAATTTCGGATCGGCTACGAACTGATTTACAGCTTTCCGCAACCAACGCCCGTCATCCTGGCCGTGAATGTCCACGATTCACGGGCTTCCGACATGGTCATCCCGGACCACCTCATCACCGAGCCGCGGATTCCGATCAGCGACTATCGCGACGCCTTCGGGAACCGGTGCAAGCGATTCCTGGCGCCGGCAGGCCGGCTTCGCCTTGCGGCCGATGGCGTGATCCAAGACAGCGGTCAGCCGGATGAGATCCTGTCCACCGCCGGGCAGGAATCAGTACAGGACCTGCCGGAAGACTCGCTCGTGTTCCTGCTCGGCAGCCGTTATTGTGAGACCGACTTGTTGTCGGAAGCGGCCTGGCAACTGTTCGGCGGCACGTCAATGGGGTATCCGAGGGTGCAGGCAATCTGCAATTTCGTGCACAACCACATTTTCTTCAACTACCAAAACGCCCGGGCCACGCGCAGTGCCATGGAGGCGTTCCACGAACGGACCGGCGTCTGCCGCGACTACGCGCATCTCGCCATCGCATTCTGCCGCTGCATGAATATTCCGGCGCGCTACTGCACCGGCTACCTGAGCGATGTCGGCACGCCGCCGCCGTATCCCCCGGGCGATTTCGCTGCTTGGTTCGAAGCGTGGATTGGCGGCCGCTGGCAGTTGTTCGATCCGCGCAATAACTTGCCGCGCGTGGGCCGCGTCCTGATGGCGCGAGGCCGCGATGCTTCTGATGTCGCGATCGCCACCACGTTCGGACCTAACACTCTGGAAAGCTTCCGGGTCTGGACCGATGAGATCGCCACCAGTCAGACAGGCGCAACAGAGGGCTGATGTCATTTCTCACCGTGCAACATTCCACCGTCTATCGTTACCGGGAACCGGTCGGCCTCGGCGAACACCGCATGCTGTTCCGCCCTCGCGAGAGTCACGACTTGCGATTGATCCGGTCGAACCTCGTCATCACACCGCAACCCGCTCACTTGCGCTGGCTCCACGATCCGTTTGACAACTCTGTCGCCGTCGCCACGTTTCAGGGGACTACGTCGGAACTCCGCTTCGAGAGCACCGTCGCGCTGGAGCATTTTGAAAGCACCTTGCCGGAGTACCCGCTTGAGGAATATGCGCGGACCTATCCGTTCCGCTATTCCGATGACGACTTCCCCAATCTGGAGCGCGCCCTTGCTCTTCATTATCCCGGCGAGTCCGTCTCCAAATGGGCCGTGCAGTTTCTCGATCCCGCGGAGAGCACCGGCACGATGAAGATCCTTCGAGCCATGACCCACGGCATCCGCGAACAGTTCGTCTACACGCGCCGCCTCGAGAAGGGCGTGCAACCCCCGGAGGCCACGTTGGAGAATCGGCGCGGCAGTTGCCGGGATTTCGCAGTCCTGATGATAGAGGCAGCCAGGTCTCTGGGTATCGCGGCCCGGTTTGTCAGCGGCTACATTTTTGTCCCTCATCATTCCGGCAGCGTAGGCGGCGGTGCCACCCACGCGTGGATGCAGGCCTATCTGCCGGGCGCCGGCTGGATCGACTTCGACCCCACCAACAGTATTGTCGGCAACCGTAACCTCATCCGCGTGGCCGTTGCGTGGACTCCGGAACACGTGCTGCCCTTGTGGGGGACGTACGTGGGTTCCACGGGGGCCTTCCTCGGCATGGACGTCAGCGTGACCGTGATGGAAACAGCGGGATGACACCCTCGTGACAGCGCCACGCGTCCTTCGTGCGCAGGGTACGGGCCGCTTTGTACTTCTCTGCGATCACGCCAGCAATCACGTTCCGCCGGAACTGAGCGACCTGGGTTTACCGGCGTCTGAACTTGCGCGGCACATCGCGTGGGACATCGGTGCGGCCGGCGTCACCGGAGCGCTGTCTGAAATCTTCGACGCCCCTGCCATACTTTGTGGCACCTCGCGCCTTGTGATCGACTGCAACCGCAATCTCAATTCCCCGGACCTCGTACCGGAAGTAAGCGACGGGACCGTGGTCCCCGGCAACCTGCATCTTACCGAGGCGGCTAGAGCCAAGCGGATCGAACGTTGGTTCGATCCTTACCACGACGCGGTCGAAGCCGTGATCTTGGAACGCGCGGCGAGAGGTGTGCCCTCTATCGTGATTTCCATTCATTCCATGGCGGCCTCTGTTGCGGGCAAACCAAGACCCTGGCAGATCGCTCTCTCCAGCTATCTCGACCGTACCCTTGCCGACCCTACACTCGCCTCCTTGCACCGTCCCGGGGATGTCGTCGTCGGGGACAACCAGCCATACGACCTGGATCCAGAGGTTGACTACAGCCTTCCATACCATGCCATTCGCCGGGGACTACCGCACCTGCAGGTGGAATTCCGGCAAGACGAAATACCGGACGCGGCCACGCAGCACCAATGGGCGCTGCGTTTCGCCCGGGCGCTGACATAACCTCGATGAATCAGGAGAGCCATGGGATCCGCCGAAAAAGATCTTCCGATCGCCCCGAAGGGTCGTGCTCCCACCGCCGGGGCGGTGGGAAGAATGACGCTCCTCCATACGGAAATGGCTGCGGTAAGCTCGTGTCGTCCACTCGCTCGCGCAAGTACGCGCGTCTCGAAGGTATGCGCCGGACATGAGGTGCGCACTATGACACACAATGCCAGCCCCGGCCGGGATATGGCGGAAATTCCGAGCTGGACGTGGAAACGGTGACGTCACGATGGCGCTGCGATTGATTGAAATGGTGTTGCCGGAAAAGGACGGCGGGGAGGTCCGCGAGCTTCTCAAGGAGCATACGGTCCTCGAACACCGGCAGATCCGGTTATCGGATGGGGAAGTGCTCGTGCGGATCTTGTTAGACGCGGAACAGAGCGAGTCAGTTCTGGATCTGCTGGAGAAACGATACACCGGTGGGGAGGGCAACCGGGCAGTAATTCTGCCTGTCGAAGCGACATTGCCACGTGCCCAGCCGGAGCCGGCCGCAGCGTCCGGACAGCCCGTCCCGGAAGAGAAATCGCCGGAGCGGATCGGCCGGGAAGAGTTGTATGAGGACATCAAAGATGCCGCGCGGTGTTCGCGGGTCTATCTGACAATGGCAGCACTGGCGACCATCGTGGCCACCGTGGGCCTGCAGCATAACAGTGTGGCCATCATCATCGGGGCGATGGTGATTGCGCCGCTGCTTGGGCCGAACATGGCGCTGGCGCTGGGCACCTCCTTGGGCGACCTGACGCTGCTCCGGCGCGCGCTTCTGACGGGCTTGGCCGGGATTGGCGTGACCATGCTGCTATCGGTGATCATCGGTGCGCTCGTGCACGTGGACCCGGCATTGACCGAAGTGGCGTCGCGCACGCATGTGGGGCTGGGAGACATCGCGGTGGCATTTGCATCGGGCTGCGCCGGGGCTCTGGCGTTCACCACAGGCGTCTCGACGACGCTGATCGGAGTCATGGTGGCAGTGGCGTTATTGCCGCCCCTGGTAACGTCCGGGCTGATGTTGGGGGGAGGACAACCGGCCTTGGCCCTGGGCGCGTTGTCTCTGTTTCTGATGAACCTGATCTGCGTGAACCTGGCCGGCGTGACCACGTTTCTGGTACAAGGTATTCGCCCGGCGACCTGGTTGGAGAAGGATCGCGCGGCGAAGGCCACGCGTGTCGCCATCAGCTTGTGGGTGGCGCTATTGGCGGCGTTGATCGGTATGATGCTGCTGTTGCGATAGGCGGAACATGCTATGAAAAACAACACAGGCCGGCACAAAGCTCCCGAAGCAAAGGACGATCTGAAGTCCGTTCCCATGCCGGAGTTGGAGAAGCATTTGGGATCGTCGCCGGACGGACTCAGTCAAGCCGAGGCGCAGAAACGGCTGACCCAGTACGGACCGAACGAAATTGAAGAAAAGAAGACCAATCCCTTCCTCAAATTTCTCACCTATTTCTGGGGGCCCATCCCGTGGATGATCGAAGTGGCCGTGATTCTCTCGGGCGTGGTGGGCCACTGGGCAGATTTCTTCATCATCCTTCTTTTGCTCGTTTCCAACGCCGTCGTCGGATTCTGGGAAGAGCGCCAGGCGGGCAACGCCATCGCCGCCTTGCAGGCCAAGCTGGCGATCAAAGCCAAGGTGAAACGGGACGGCAAGTGGACCAACCCGGCGTCGCGTGAAGTGGTCCCGGGCGACATCATTCGCCTGAGCTTGGGCGACATTGTGCCGGCGGATGCGCGCTTGCTGCCGGGCGACGCGGTGGAGGTGGATCAGTCCGCCTTGACAGGAGAATCTTTGCCCGCTGAGCGCAAACCCGGCGAGGCTGTGTTTTCGGGGTCGATCATTCGCCGGGGCGAGATCGAGGCGATGGTGTATGCCACCGGCGCGAAGACCTATTTCGGCAAGACGGCGCAACTGGTGCAGGAGGCGCACACCGTCAGCCATTTCCAGCGTGCCGTGTTGAAGATCGGCGACTACCTGATCATTCTCGCAGTGGCTCTGGTGGCGGTCATTATTCTTGTCGCGCTCTTCCGCGGCGACCCGATCCTCGACACCTTGCAGTTCGCCTTGGTGCTGACCGTCGCGGCCATCCCCGTGGCGATGCCCACCGTGCTGTCCGTCACGATGGCGGTGGGTGCGCGTCTGCTCGCAAAAAGAGAAGCGATCGTGACCCGCTTGGCCGCGATCGAGGAACTCGCCGGCGTGGACGTGCTGTGCTCAGACAAGACCGGCACGCTGACTCAGAACAAGCTGACGCTGGGGGATCCGTTCAGTGTGAACGGCATCCCCGCCGACCAGGTCATCCTCTGCGCCGCACTTGCTTCGCGCGCCGAAGACAAGGACACAATCGACCTCGCCGTGATCGGAGGCCTGAAGAGCGGTCAAGCCTTACAAGGGTATGAAGTGGTCCATTTCCAGCCCTTCGACCCGGTGCATAAGCGCACCGAAGCCACCGTCAAAGCCGCGGACGGAAAACAGTTCCAGGTGGCCAAGGGAGCGCCGCAGGTGATTCTGGAGATGTCCGCCAATGCTCCGGAGGTGCAGTCCACTGTCGAGAAGGCCGTGAATGAATTTGCGGCGCGCGGCTTCCGCTCGTTGGGCGTGGCCCGGGCGGATCAGGACGATCATTGGCAGTTTGTAGGCGTGCTGCCCTTGTTCGATCCGCCGCGCGAGCAGGCCAAAGCAACCATCGCGAACGCCCGGCAGATGGGCGTGGGGGTCAAGATGGTTACGGGCGATCAAGTGGCCATCGCTCGAGAGACCGCCCTGCAACTGGGGCTGGGCACGAACATCCTGGATGCCAGCGGATTGGGCGACGCGAAGCAGCACGAGACGGCGCTATCGGCGGAGTCCATCGAAAAGGCGGACGGTTTCGCCCAGGTCTTCCCCGAACATAAGTTCCACATTGTGGATGTTCTGCAGCAACGCGGCCACATCGTCGGCATGACCGGCGACGGCGTGAACGACGCGCCTGCGCTGAAGAAAGCAGACTGCGGCATTGCTGTTTCCGGAGCGACAGACGTGGCGCGCGCGTCGGCTTCCATCGTGCTGCTGGCCCCCGGCCTGTCCGTAATCATCGATGCAATCAAGGAGAGCCGCCGAATCTTCCAGCGGATGAACAGTTACGCCATATACCGGATCACGGAAACGCTGCGGGTCCTGTTGTTCATGACGCTGTCCATCCTGGTGTTTAACTTCTATCCGGTGACCGCGGTGATGATCGTGATGCTGGCGTTGCTCAATGACGGAGCCATCCTGTCCATCGCCTATGACAACGTTCATTACAAAAACGAACCCGAAGCCTGGAACATGCGAATGGTGCTGGGCATCGCCACCGTACTGGGCGTCATCGGAGTGGTGTCTGCTTTTGGCCTGTTTTATCTGGGTGAGCGCGTATTTCATCTCGACCGGGCGCACGTCCAGACGCTGATGTACCTGAAGCTATCCGTGGCCGGACATCTGACGATTTTCCTGACGCGAACGCGCGGCCCGTTCTGGTCCATACGTCCCGCGCGGATTCTATGGGCAGCGGTGCTCGGCACGCAAGCTCTGGCGACCCTCATTGCGGTTTACGGGCTGTTTATGACTCCCCTCGGCTGGGGCTGGGCCCTGTTTGTCTGGGGCTATGCGCTGGCGTGGTTCCTCGTGAATGACGGCGTGAAACTGCTCGCGTACCGGATTTTTGATCCTACGAAGGCGCCTCTGTTGGCCGGGAAGCCGCTCGACCTCACACCGCAGATCGCCACGCGGGCCTACGAACTCTACGAGCAGCGGGGCCGCCGCGACGGGCAGGCAGATCAGGACTGGCTTGAGGCGGAGCGCGAAATCCGGAAGCGTTAGGCGGACGGACGCTGGCCGCGTTGCGAAGTTACCTGCGTCATAGATTGGGAGTTGCTGGTGTGGATCGGTAATATTGGCGTCTTCAGCGAAGGAGGACATCCTGGATGTCGAAACGAGGACATCTGATTGTCCTCGCAGTCCTGCTGGGAGCGCTACTGCCCAGCTTGCTGCAGATCGCCTGGCCGTTCCTCACCTCATTCATGCTGGCTTCGATTCTCGCCATTGTGCTCCACCCAATGAACCAGTGGCTCACCCGTAGAATCCATCGGCCCGGACTGGCCACATCCCTGACCACTTGCGCAACCGTGCTTGTATTGGGATCCATCCTCACGTTTGTGGGCCTGACGCTGGTCCAGGAGTTGTCGGCTACTTATGACGCGCTCAGCCGGCGTTCTCTTGAGGAAGGCGGCTGGCCGACCCTGGTCACGCACACTACCGATCGGGTCGTTGAGGCCCTGGCCGTGCTGTGGGGCACAATCGGCGGACTGGCTTCCATCATTCCGGTCGTGGGCAGTCCGCTGGTCTGGCTACCGGTGGTAGCCGGATTCCTCTTCACGGGCTCCTATTGGAAAGCGTTGCTTCTTGGCCTCTGGGGTGCGCTCGTGGTCGGTTCCGTGGACAACGTCCTCCGGCCGTTTGTGGTCTGCGCGCGCGACAAACAGCACCCAATCCTCATTGCGCTGGCGGCGATAGGGGGGACGTACGCATTCGGTGTTCTAGGAATTCTGTTGGGCCCTGTGGTCGTTTCGCTGGCCGCTGCGCTCCTGAAGGAAATTCAAGAGTTGCGCTTGTCCACCACCCGGGAGCCTCAATCAGCCGCTATTTCTCCGAGAGATGATCAACACAGATGCATCGCATTCCGTTCAAAGAGATCGTGCCTCTCGCTCGAGTTGCCTTTCAGAACTGGCAAAACGACAGAGCACCGTGGATGGGAGCGGCGCTGGCCTGCTATATCGCCCTCTCGTTGGCGCCCACCGTGTTGATCCTGCTCGCCGTCGCCAGTTCGGCGTTGGGCGCTCGAGCCGCCGAGGGCCGCTTAGTGTCTCAGATCCAGGATTTGGTGGGATACGAAGGGGCCAACGCGATTCAGACCATGATCGAAGGAGCGCGCCAGTCGGCGGGAAGCATTGCCGCTGCCGCTACCGCTCTTAGCGTGGTCACCGTGTTTCTCGCGGTGTCCGCGGTGGTCAGCGAATTGAGGGATGCCATGAACACCATATGGAAGGTTCCGGAAGACGCGACATCCAGCACGGCCCGGAGCATCTTCAATCTCGTGAAAGATCGGCTGCTTTCCTTCGTTCTCGTTTCTGATGGCATCGCTGATTGTGAACGCCTGGCTTTTCGCAGCGAGTAAATATCTTAACTTTGGCACTGCTCCGCCAAGACTTCTTGTTCAGACCACTTCAAGAGGCCATCCAATCTTCGCGCCTCGGTTGCCTTCAACCCGAACGTTGGTGGCGTGACCGACTTGAATCGCATCGCGGCCGATGGTCTCGAACTGATTGTCAATGAAAGCGCCTTCGGCCAAGCGCGGTGACTGGTACATCGAGTGCGTCCACAGCGCATTGCCGCGGATTCGGGCAAACGAGGAGTCCCTGACCTCGAAATCGGACGAGCCCTCCTCCAAGACAACGCCACCGGTGGTGTTGTTGCGGCCAATGCCGTTCAGCGACCCCGAGTCCTCGACAACGACCCCGTCAATGCGAACGTGCGAGGCTCGACTGATCAGGATTGCGAAATTGACGACGTTCTGGAAGCGCACATCCGCGATTTCGACCGACTGAGTGCGGTCGAGCAACAGGCCGTTGTCGGCGTAATAATCGCGAAACGCGTTCTCCGGCGGGGCCATTTCCAAGGGCCTGGCAAGGAGTGAACGATTCCCGTCCACCGTGAAGTCTGTGAGCCGGATGCCGCTCACGTTCTCAGCGCGAAGGAGCGCGCGGCCGTGGAAGTTCCGGGCGGCTCGAAGCGTCGTTCCGTGGCCACGAATCGTGAGATCATGCGCCCCAGCGGGGATGACCAACTCCGTCGAGATCTCAATCACTCCGGAGGGAAGGTCAAGAGTTCCAGTGTGCTGTGCAGCAAGAGAATTCCGCAGTGCCATTTCCGGTGACACCGAACACGCGGCGCAGGCCAATAGCAGTGCGCCGATCGTAGCGATCACCTTACATGGCCATGCGAGAATCGCCCATTGTTCGGCAGGTAATGTGGTGGCTGGTCGCACTTGTCCATTTGTCCATTTACGGAGAGGTCCGTATTGTGCGGGTCTCCGGCGTGGGTCTCGAAGCGTGAAGCGTCGACGTTCCTTCAAGAGACGGAAAAGGGCGCCATTTTGACCACAGGCGCGAAGTATTTTTTGAGAGTCGTTAGTGGATCGAGTTGGCGGGTTTTGCGCCAGGCGACTCGGGATGACATCGGACCGGGTAACCCTGCCGGCAGAGTGAACCATCGCCGAGCATTGCTTCGTTGCCCGCCAGGTACACGTTCGTTCCTTGGGCTTGGCGATCTACTGGGCCTGGCCCTTGATCTGGCCGTGATTGGGCTCGAAGTGCAGCGGCAGGGTAGACAGCACGGCCACGGCGAGAATCATTCGCGGACCTCCACCGTCACGCTGTTGCTCAGCACACTCCCGATGGTCAGTTCGACAGAGGCCGCTCCCGGGTGCGTCTCGGGTGGAATCCGGACGTTGACTTGCAGGGCGCCTTCGGGCAATCCAGGAGCCGCTCCGGCGTACAGGACCTCCGCCGCCACGCCGTCCACCGCCACGGAAACGGGCAGTGTTACGCGCGGCAGATCGTCGAGGGAGAGCACACCTCCGCCCGTTCCATAAAGCTGTAGGACCGACCCCGGTGCGGCCGGATTCTCCGCGCTATTGATGCTGTAGTCCTGATTGAGCGCTGCGGCCTGCCCCTGGCCGCTGGCGTCCGCAGTGAACAGTCCAGGAGCAGCGGCAGCGACCGGCAACACGACCGGTGGAGAACCGACGCCCTCGTCCTGCACGACCAGTGACGTTGTCGTTCGATTCCCGACACTACCCGGCACCGTGGCTGCGATTTGCCCCGGTGTCGCGTAGACGATAGCCGCTGGGACGGAATCGAACAGCACCTTGACCGTCTCCGCCGACCCGAAGCGTTCGCCAAAGATCACCACGATTTCGCCCACGGCCACAGGCGGGGGTGCGTAGCTGGCCGCGTTCACCACTCCTCCGGCGGCGATCCGCGGGCCCGGCTGCCCTACCGCCAGTGCGACCGCGTTTGACGCGAGCGACTGCGGATTCCGTACTGTGATCGCGAAACTGGTGACCGCGGCGAAGTACGCTTTCGGCATGCGGAACTGGATGGTGTTCGCGTCGACCACCATGACTGGCGACAACCCCCAACCGACGCCGTCCACGAATAACTCCGTCTCGGTGACGAATCCCGAACCCTTCAGCGTAATCAGTGTGTCATCCGATCCCGCGGGAACCAGCTCCGGCTCGGTTCCGGTGAGCACCGGTGCGGGCGCGTAGATGGTGAGCGCGACATCCACGCTTGTCGAAGGCGCTCCTGACTCCGGACGCAAAGTGATCGAGCCGGTATAGGAGCCGGGTGCAAGATCACCGGGGGCCACCGTTACGTGCAGCGTGTTGGGCGGGTCGGACCCATCCTGCGATGCGGAAATCCACAGGGGAGCTGTCGACACGACGTAGGCATCCGAGCCCGTCACGGCCACCGATTGCGAAGGTGGCGCGGAGCCGCCCTGCACGTACTGAAACGTCAATCTGCCCGGCGCCGTCTCCAGCACGGGCATGGGCATGCCCAGAGAGCTGTCGCTGACCTTCAGCAGGAACGCGTCGCTCTGGCCTCCACCATAAGTTCGCTGGTACGCATTCGCCGAAGGGAAATCGCGCGACAAGGTGAAGCCGCTCACATAGGCGGCGCCATCGGCGCCCACGGCCAGCCCGAGCGGCCAGTCCTCATTCGTGCCGCCCAGCAGCGTCGAGTAAACCAGCGACTGTCCCGAAGGTGCGAACACTGTGAGGAAGGCGTCGCTGTTCACCACTGCATTCCCGCCGCGAAAGGATTGCAGGGAATCCTTCACGGGAAAGTCGTCATACGCCGCGAGGCCGATGCCGTAGACGTCGCCGCCCGGTCCTACGGCGATGTCCTGAAACCAGCCACCTGCGGCAGCGCCTCCGAAGAAGGTGGCGAATTGCAGATCCGTGCCCGAAGCATTGAGTTTCATCAGCCAGCCGGTGAGATCGTTGCCCCAACTGGTTTGGTAAGCCTTCTTGAACGTGAACTGCGTGTTGAAGGCGCGCCCCGCGATGTAGATGCCGCCGTCCGCACCAACGGCGATTCCACTCGCTGTGCCGCTGAAGTTCTGGCCTCCCAGATAAGTCGCGAGGAGGACATGCCCGTCGGGCGCCATCTTCACCAGCAACGGTGCACCGTAGGGACCGGGAAACCCCGTACTCTGGGGCGCATCCACGGTGGGGAATGCGCCTGACAGCGTGAAGCCGCTGAAGAGAAATGCACCGTCCATGCCGATGGCCGCGCCAGAGCATCCGTCCGTGCCCGTGCTGCCCAGATAGGTTGAGAACAGCAACTCGCCGCTGGGTGCGATCTTCGTCGCAAAGCAGTTTTGCTGCCCGCGCAATGATGGCTGCGTCGCGTTCTTTGTCGGGAAGTCGTGGCTGTTGGTGGTCCCCACGATGTAGACGTTTCCCTCGCTGTCCGCAGCCACGCCTCCTGCATCATTTGTGCTGTTCGAGCCGCTCAGGTAGCTCGCGTACATCAGCGACCGCCCGTCGGGCGACAGCTTGGCTACGAACGAACACGTGATGCTTCCACAGTCAGATTGAAACGCGTTTTTCAACGGGAGCGTGTTTGTGTCCGCTTTCCCCGTTACGATGGGGCTGCCATCGGGATCAAGATCCAGGTGACCGCCGCCCCCGACGCCCAGCACTGCGTAATAGAGCACCCGCCGCGCGTCCGGCGTCAGCTTGATCACCCACGTGGAACTGAGGCCCGTGCTGGTTTGCTGGAAAGGGTCGAGCGTCGGTGTCGCCGGCGTCTGTCCTCCTCCGCCGACCACGATATTGCCGCTCGCGTCCAGCTTTACCGAAAATGCAGAGTCGTAGCCCGGGCCTCCCAGGTATGTGGAGAACTCCAGGACCGGATCGATCGTAAGAATGCGATTGCGATCGTAGCCACCAACGTCAATCCGCACACGGTTTCCATCCACGACCCGGTAGGTGCTGGGAATCTCGCGGCCGTCCTGCACCACGCGCGGCCGGCGCTGCCGCAGATCGCCGACCATCAGGTCGCCACGTTCATCGATGCGGACCGCGCGGCTGAAGGCGAGCTCGATCTCGCTCGGATCGCCGTCCGGGGTCACCACGAAGTCGTACTCGAGGCGGTCGCCCGCACCATAGTAGACAACGTCGATCCCCCGATAGACGTCGGGAGCCCGAACGCGGGCGTAGTGCGGGATGCCGGTGTGCGCATCCTCCTCACTGGCCCCGAGGAAGTAGCTCGACGTGCCGCCAGTGGGGTCCAACCCTTCAATCCGTGCGTTCCGCGCACTAACAAGCCGCATGCGCACGCCGCCGAGCATCACTTCGTTGCCTGCCAGGTAGACGTTCGCGCCGCCGGACCGCGTGATCCACTGCGTGCGTCCCTTCACCTGTCCCTGGTTGGGCTCGAAATACAGCGGCCACGCATTCACCGCGGCTGCACAAACGCAAAACAGAAGGAGTCGCATATGTCTTCTAAAGAACGAGCCGCAGGGCGAGTTGCACTGACCTTGGCCCTCCGACCTGATACAGCGGGTTCAGTCCGCCATTCACGCCACCCTGCCCCAGGCTGCGGCCAAGCATCTGCGTCGCAAACCCGAACTGCGGGCTACCCAGCATTCCGGACGGATCGCCGAACGACGGGTGATTGAGCACGTTGAACATTTCAGCGCGGAACTGGAGACGCACCTGCTCATGGATCGGAAACTCGCGGCGCACGGTCAGGTTGAGCTGGCCCAGTCCAAATCCGCGCAGCACGTTGCGCCCGAGCGTCCCTTGACGGCCCGGGAACTCGTTGGGCGTCTGGAACGCGTCCGGATTGAAGCGCCGCCCGCCGGCCACGTTCGCATCATTTATATAGAGCGGCGCGCCCGGCACCCAGTCCGGCCGGAAGTTGTAGGCGCCGAAACCGAGGTCGGCATAATAGGTGACATTCACGGGCGTGGCCGTTCGCACGGAAACCACGCCGTCCAGCGACCAGTCCCGCGTGAGACTGTGCGCCAGCCGGAAGCGGGACGCAGGTAAGTTGTAGGTAAACGCCGCGGACAGCGTGTGCCGGATATCGAAGTCCGACGGTCCACGATCGGTGCGCGGATTGAGCTGGGCGGCGATCAGATGGGACGCCGAATCGTTCGAGGCGTTGTCGATCGAGTGTCCCCAGGTGTAGGTGACCAGCGCCTGAAAGCCTCGCGACAGCCGCCGCTGGTACTGGACTTGCAGCGACTCAAAGTCCGAAAATGCGTTGTTGGTGAGCAGGTAGGCGTAGACAAAATCGTCATTGGGATTCACCCAGAAATCCTGCCGCAGAAGATTGCGGCCCGCGGCGGCGACGTAGCTGACCGAGAGCACGCTCGAAGTACCCAGCGCGCGTTCGACGCCGAGGCTCCACTGATATGTGAGCGGCAACTTCAGACCCGGCACGGCCGCGTAGATCGAGCTGCCCGGAGGGTCGAGCGAAAACGGTGGCGGTACCGCCGATGACGCCGGCAGCGGCCAGTTGGTCCCGCTGAGAAACACCTTCTGGCGATAGTACGGGAACCCGGAGGCAGCTTGCGCGATGATGCCCGAACCCAGGTCGTGGAACAGGCCGAAGGACCCGCGGATGGTGGTCTCCTGGCCCGGCTTCTGGATCAGTTGGTAGGCCACGCCGAGACGAGGCTCGAAGTTGCCCCACGTGGTGCCATAGAGGGGCGTGCCGGCGGGCGCCACGTGCAGATTGCGAGGATCGGGGTCGTAGCCCGTGAATGTATAGAGCTGCTTCGACCCGCGCGGCGCGGGATTGATCTCCCAGCGCAAGCCATAGGTGAGGGTCAGGCGCGAGGTAGCTCTCCAGGTATCCTGCGCGAACAAAGATAGATTGTGGAAGAACACCGAGATGTCTTCCTGCGCCTCGACGACGGTCTGCGTGGTCTGACCGAAAACTGCAGCCGTCACGCCGCTAAAGCGCGCGAACAGGTTGTAGGCTCGCGGACTGTTGTGGGTCGCAATGCGCCGCCAGTCCACGCCGAACTTCAGTTGATGCGATCCGATGGTCCAGGAAACGTTGTTGACCCAGTTGATCTGCTGCTGCGCGTTGGCGACGTTCTTGCCGAGGTAGTAGTTGGAGTCGATCCCGCCGAGCAGAAAGTAGCCGCCGAACGAGTTGGCCGGATCTTGGGAGCCTGGGAAAAACGTCTGGGGGTCGAGCGGAATCGCGCCGCCGAAGTTATCGAGCCGGGCGTAGCTCTCTCCTGTCGTGTGGCTCAGGTTGAAGCGCGACTCCGCACTGATGGTCGGCGAAAGAATCGCCGTGAGGCCGGTCGTGAGCGTGCGGGTGTTGGCGATGTTGTCCACGGGATTGCTGAGCGCCAGCAGCCTGGACGTGCTGGACGATGGAGCGTAGTTGTAGCGGCCGAACACCGTCACACGCGAGCCGATCATGTGATCCAGCCGCAGGCTGGTGGCGTTCAGGTATGACGAGTCGGTGTAGCTGGCGACGAAGGGCGCGAATCCCGAGCGTCCCTCGGGGCGGTTCGGCAGCGGGTAGGCGTCCAGGAACGGCCGCGTGGAACTGCCCGCCAACTCTCGAAGGCGCAGCGACGGCACGTCCGTCGAGCGTACCTGGGGCTGCCGTAGCCGCAGGCCTTCGTAGGAGAAGAAAAAGAAGGTCCGGTTTCGGACCACCGGTCCGCCGAGAACGCCGCCGAAATCGTTCTGCCGCAATGCAGGCTTGGGGAGCTGGTTGGCGTTCGCGAACCAGTCGGTGGCGTCGAGCGCGTCATTGCGAAAGAACTCGAACAGACTCCCGTGAACCTGGTTTGTGCCCGAGCGCGTCAGCATGGTGACCTGCGCGCCGGGCTGGCGTCCGTACTCCGGCGCGTAGCCGGACGTCTGCACGCGGAACTCCTGGAGTGCGTCCACGGACACTAGGGTGTTCGTGCCGCCGGTCGCGCCGAGGCCCGGCAGCGATCCCGAGGCCGTCTGCACCAGCGTCAGGCCGCCGCTGACGCCAATATTGGCGCTGACTCCGTCGATGGTGAAGTAATTCGCGTTCGCTCGCTGGCCGTTGACGCTGAACTGGCCTTGTTCGCCGAAGCTGGCCTTGGTCATGCCGACGCCGGGCGTCAGGGCGATCAGCGTCTGCAAGCTGCGCCCGTTCATGGGGAGGTTCTCGATGAACTGGCGATCGACAACTGTGGAGATGGTCGCGGAGTCAGAGCGCAACAGGCTGCCCTCCGCGCTGACCGTGATCGATTGTTCGACGGCCCCAGGCTCCAGGACGAAATCGAGCGTCGCAGATTGTCCGACTTCGAGCTTTAAGCCAGTGCGGACCGCCGCACGAAACCCAGCAGCACGCACCTCGATCGTGTACACGTCCGGAGGGAGCAAGGGAAACGAGTAGAGCCCGTCTATCGTGGACTCAGTCGTGCGAGCCACCCCCGTTCCTTCGCTCATAACCGTCACCGTTGCGCCCGGGACGACGGCTTGCATGGAATCGAGAACCATCCCGGAAAGCGCTGCTTCTTGTGCGCAGAGAGGGAGCGCCAGCAATGCCGCCAGAACGAGAACTGTCTTCATTGGCGACAAGCGCGACCAGGGAACTCGGCCGGATCTGCGCCCGCCACAGCGAACCGATCAGATCGTAGGATGCGCCTGCGCAGGACGCGTCCAGTCACCCTTCTGTCAGGGGAGCGAAGGGCCTGCATAGCAGCGGATGTGGTTTCAGCCGACGGAGTGATGGAAACTTGGACGAATAGCCGGAGTAGCATGATCTCCTCCGGACGCGGATAATCCAAAATAGCACGGACTGCAGTTTCGTGAGGATGGGGGCGGTCCGGAGCGAATTGGTGAGGGAAATCGGAAACGGATACCTACGAGGCCGTAGTTTCGGCTGGACGAGCAAGTCACCGGAGGTGGAAGGCGCCCACTCGGGCCGCCGAGAGCAACATCGAAACAGAGAATCGCGATCTGTCGAAGTGTGTTTTTAGCGGGGTGCGGCCGACAGCGGGCTCGCTACAACGCCGTTGTACCCGATCCAGGTCCAAGCGTTACCGGTCTCCCGCCACCACCATAGGTCGGAATTCGGAGCCCGGCCGGCGAAGAAGAGTTCGCCATTCGCACCCGCCGGGGCGATGTCGGCGAGAATTCCTCCCAGCGCGGTCCACCCCTGCCAGCCGTTGCCGCTGCCTTGGGTGAAGGAACTGCGCCACACTGCTCCGGTTTCATCCAGGATGACGACCGCGATCGTGTTCCCTACCGCGGCAATCTTCGGATCGATCGCCGTGACGGCGCCGCCGTTATACCATCCTGCCCAGGTGTCGCCCACCACGCGGGCGATCCAGGTGGAATTGAAGTGATCGCGCGCGGCGATGTACAAAGTGTTGTCGGAGCCGCAGGTGATCGAGGGCTTGCCCTGCACCACGCCGCCGCCGAGCTGGAATCCCTGGAACCCGGTGCCGGGAACAAAACGGCCGCTCCAGAGCGCGTCGAATTGATCCCGTCCCACGATGTAGAGGCTGCCGTCGGGGCAGGCTGCCAGCGCCGGATCGGTGGCGAATACGCCAGATAGGTGTGTCCATGCACCGAACCCCAGGGCTAGGTTGTAGTTCAGCAGCCAGTAGGAATTATAGCTATCGCGCGCCGCGATCCACCCGTCGCTGCCGATGTCCGCAATCGCTGGTTCGCCGATCACCACTCCCCCACCGGACTTCCAGCCCCCCCACTGCTCGTTTGGAGGCGCAATATAGAAATTGGCCCAGATCGCCCCGGAGCTATCCCGTGCGGCCACAAAGTAGGGTCCTCCCCAGTACTGAGCCACGGCCGGCGAGCTGGCCACAATGCCTCCGGCGTTGGCGAGCGCGCTCGACCCAAACGTTGTCAGGGCAACGCTCCCGCTGGAGGTGCGAAACGCAGCCAGCGGGATTTGGGCGAGGAGCGGCTGCCTCTGGGTGACGGTCATCACCGATGCCGCGATGTTGACGGTCCCCACACGCTGCGCTCCGGAATTCTGGTCCACCGAGTAGCTCACCGTGCCGTTCCCCGTCCCGCTCGCGCCGCTGTTGATCGTGATCCACGGCGCTACGGAGACCGCGGTCCACTCACAGCCGGACGAGGCCGTGACGGCCACTGACCCGGAACCGCCCGCCGCTCCGAACGTCGGCGTGGTCGGATCGATCGAGTACTGGCAGGCTCCCGCCTGGACCACGTTCACCGTGGTTCCGGCGATCTGGATGGAGCCGAACCGCGGATCGGCGTCGGGATTCGCGGCCACGGAATAGGGCTGCACGTCCTGCGTCTGTTGGGGCTGGAGCGTGATCCAGGGCGTCGAAGTGGTTGCAGTCCAGCTACAACTGGAAGGGAACGCAGTCACCGTGATCTCGCCGTCGCCGCCGGAGGACAGGAAGCCGTCGTTCAACGGGTCCACCGTATAGACGCACGGCGGCGCGTCGGCGAAACGAGGCTCGGGCAGCGTGGCGTCGGGCTGTCCGCTGGGCACGCCCGGATAAAAGGGCGCGAAGCTGGCCACCGCGGTCACTGCGGCTCCGGGCGGGGAAACGGTAAACGGGATCTCCACCTGCTCCAGCGAGAAGGGATTGGCGAAGAGCACCTCGTAGACCGCAAGATTGTCGGTCATATTGAAGGAGCCACTCCGCGGATTAAACGGCCCGGCGCCGGCCGTGTCCGTGGCGGTCAGCGCCATGACACCGGTCACGGTTTGGTTCTGAGCCAAGTGAATCGGGACCGTAGTGGGAACTTCCACAGTGGTGCCTGGCGGTATGCCTTGGAAGCGCACGGCGATCCGCGTTCCGGAATCCACCACACCGGCCGTCGCGATGCCGGTATCCTGGCCGCCAAAACCCTCCGACGCCAGGGGACCGGTCGTGTTGGACACCAGGGTGGTCCCGACCCCCGGCGGTGGGTTGACCGCGGGGGGCCCGTTGGCGCCGTTATTCTGCCACTGGAAGCCCGACTCGGTATTGTAGATCGCGCCCGGCACGTTCTGCGCAAGATCCGGCGGATAGTTGGTGGCGCCGTTGTAGTCGTAGTAGACACCGCTGAAGGTGCCGTTTCCCGGAGCCCCGCCGTTGCCCGAAAGAAACGAGAAGTTCTTCGCCCTCCACGCGGACGCGAAGCCTTCCTGGAGCGTCACCGGCGAGCCTACCGCGACGCCCAGAGGAAGCCGTGAGCCTCCCACTCGCATGCTCATGCCGGACAGGACATAAGCGATGACTTGCTGGGGGTTGTTGAACTGAACCGGCACCTCGCCCGTACCGGAGACCTCCACCTGGATCTGGGTGACGTAGAAGGTAGTACTCAGGGCCGTGAAGGAGGCGTTGACGCGTGCGTTTGTGATGCGGAAGATGCGGACGCCGTTCAGTCCGGGAGGGTCGAACGGGATGTTGGGAAACGTCACCGAGGTGATCGGGCTCCCCATTCCTGCCCGCCCTTGAAACACGTTGGGGCGGCCGCAGCCGAAGCTGCCCGCCGCCGGCCTGCCGCTTGTGCCGTCGCAGGCACCTCCGGAATAGCCGTTCGCGACGCCATTGTAGGTGGCCGTGGGATCGCCGGCGGAAACGATCCGGCAAACCCCCGGCCCGTCGGGCCCGTTGTCGGGGGCACCGCTCCGGCCGCAGTTGAGCAGCGGCCGGGCGGGGTTGGTGGTGGAGTTGGGCTCGCCCACGATGAGCAGCGTTTCCAGGAATCCGTCGTCAGCCACCAGTTCACTACTCAGCGGCGCCGAAAAGGTCGCCGTGAGATTGATGCGCGGCACCGGTTGTCCGGCCGGCGTGGGCGTGCCCCCCGTGCACACCATGACAAGGTCGCCGACATATTCAGCGGTGGCTTCATGCCGTGCGATCGGCGGCACCCCCGCGTTCGCCTGGCAGACCACCAAATCGTCGGCGGGCGGGAGCATAGGAGGGGGAAACGCGATTTCGCAGGGACTCTCTGCGCAGGGCAGCGCCGCCTGCCGGTCCACGAAGCGCGGGATCGGGTAGCCGCCCGACGCTTGGCCGGCCGTGCCGGGTTCATAGAACGGAGCGAGGCCCACGCTGACCTGAACACCGGACTCGGCGCTGCGGACCGGTGAGGTCGCGCCCAGGAACAGCCCTCCTCCGCCTACGCTGAACGGGACATCGGCGTATTCCTGAACGGTCGGGTCGGCGTACAGGATCTCATAGACCGCCAGGCTGTTGCCCGGCGGTAAGGTGCCCGAGCTCGGGCTGAACGGACCGGCTCCGGAAGCATCGGTATTGGTCAGCACCATCACGCCCGACGCCCCGGCCTGATACTGGTCCGGATTGCCGTTGTGCGTGAAGCCCTGCGGAAACAGGTACAGGACCGGGGGCACCTGGACCGACGACCCCGCGGGCACGTTGCTGAACTTGAGCGCGACCCGCGTTCCGGCGTCGGCCACACCAGCACGGTCGATCATCGTATCCCCGCCGCCGGAGGCCGCCGATTGCAGCGGTCCGCCGGTGTTCGGGGCGGGAGCCACGCCGAACCCGGCGGGAGGACTGGGCGAGGGCGGTGCGTTGGCCAGATTATTGCGCCACTGGAAACCGGATTCCGTCCGGTAGACGACGCCCGGCACGTTCTGCGCGACGTCGTCCGGATCATTCGTGCCTCCGTTGTATTGGTAGGTCCCGGCCAAGGTGGCGTTCCCCGGCGTCGCCGCGTGGTCGCCGACGGTAAGCGAAATGTTCCTGGTCTTCCAGGACTCGGCGAAACCTTCGAGCAGGCGCACGGGCGACGTGCCGCCCGGAGCCGCACGCAGCCCGGGGGCCACGTTCGCCACCACTTGCTGGGGATTGTCGATCGGGAGAGCGCCGTTGGCGATCGACACGGTTGCGTGGATCTGAGTCCAGCCGAATTCGTTCAACTCCACCGCCGAAGCGTCCACGCGGACATTAGTGATCCGCAGGATGCGCACCACGTTGTCCTCGGGGTCGATTGTGTTGCCGGGTGGGCTCAGCGGAACGGAAGGGAACCAGATCGCGTTGGAGGCCGTGGGGGATTGCGGCAGCCCCGAACGGGCTTGGAAGACATTCGGGCGGCCGCAGCCGTAGGCATTCGCCGCAGGGCGTCCGGAGGCGCCGTCGCAAACCGCTCCCGATCCGAACGCGTTCGGAGTGCCGTCGTAGGTGGTGCCCGGATCTCCGGTGCTAATAATCCGGCAAATACCGGCATCGCCGCCGCTGTCCGATGCACCCGGCGCACCACAGTTTAAAAGAGGATGCGTGGGAGCGTGCAGCGGCGAGTTGGGCTCGTCGATCAGCAGCAGGGCTTCGCGGAACGGATCCACCACCAGCCGGCTAGTGACGGCGGCATCCTCCACAAGAGCCAGAGAGACGTTGAGGGTCGACACCGGGTTGCCCGCCGGCGTGGGAATCCCGCCGGTGCATTGCAACACAATGTCGCCCACCAGCTCTGTCCGCCCCTCGGCCCGGATCACGGGAAAGAACGGCGAGGTAACGTTTTCGCAGATGAACGGCTGAGGTGGACCTTGCTCCCCCGCGGCCGGAACTGCCAACCCGGCCAGCAGGAAACACGATACTACCGCCCACCCAATCCTCCGATTTTGCAACATTCATGGACCCCAGGGAAATCGATGAAGAAGTATACCATGGTTTTGGTCCGATTCCGGACGCTTTAGCCTGACTTCCGATGAAAACGCGAACATCGCGTGGAGATTGGCCGATGTCCGCCGGCCCCCCGAACGCGTGGGGTCCTCCGATTCCCGAGTACGCGCGATCTCCAACCGCAAGAACCGCGGAAACGAAGCGGAAGCACAAGCGGATCTTCGGGCAGCTAAGCGAGTTTTGCGAGGCGTCCTCGATCGTCGCAACCTCGAGGCCACAGGGGTCGAGACGACGGATCGCCGGACGCAGTGGCGCGCGAAGACGGGCTGGGCGTGGATCAAGGAAGTCGAGTTCCTGCGGCAACTCTTCGAGTTCTGCCGCGATCAGGACCAGGCCATGCACAATCCTCCAGGGGCCTCCAGCCGCCCCCTCTGGGGGAATCCTTTGGCACGGTGTCGTTGGGCAGTGAGGATATTCGGGGACACTTGGAAAGCTGTAGCTGATTGTCAACGCTCAGTGAGAATACCCGGGGACGCTGCGAAGAGTGGCTCGAGGTGCTAGACCGTGCTAGACCGCATTTCTCACCAGGTTTCGGACGCAGGACGTGGCGCAAGCCCGTGGCTTGCCGCGCCGGGACTCGTCCCGGCGCTTGTCGTCCATCACAGTGTCGTGCCCGGGGTGTCGGCCCGACCACTCGCCGAGGCCTCCCGCCTGTGCTTTGCCCGAAACGCTCTGCGAGCCTATGAGAAATCCGGGCTAGCGGTGGGCTAGCGGGAGTGATCTCGTGGGGGGGGCAAGTCCCCTCTTCGCACCAAAATTTCTATTTCCGGGGGGCAGTCCTCTACTGAAACCGTAATGGTTACACCCAGAGAGGAAAGCGGCTGCCTCCCATCCTTCCCCGTTCGCGCCTGGCCATTACGCGTATTATGGGCTGAAAATCAGGGCACAGGGTTGACTCCTGATCAAAATAGGTTTATCTTTTTGCAGCAGTCTCGAATTGGTTGGGCAACATTCTGAGGTCCCAATGCGCTCTTGTACGTGAGGAATGACCTTCACCATGTAAGGGTAACAGCTTAGGGGGGCTCAGCCGGACTTTGGGGGTCGCGGATGCGTCTAGTTACAATCACCGCTTGCTTGATTCTCGCCGCCACGGCGGTATTCGCCCAGGGAAACACGGGCTCAATTACCGGGACGGTTAGCGATCCCGCCAACGCCGTCATCGCTGGAGCTCCGGTAACCGCCAGAAACATCGGCACCGGCGCCCTCTACACCGGCGCGAGCACCCTCACCGGCAACTACACGTTGGTGGACCTGCCGCCGGGCGACTACGAGGTGACGGTCACCGCGCCGGGGTTCAAGACGTTTATCCGGGGACCACTGACCCTGAGCGTGCGGCAAACGATGCGTATCGACGCGCCCATGGAGGTGGGCAACACCACCGAGGCGATCACCGTCACCGACGCGGCGCCGCTGTTGATCACCGAGAGCGCCGAGATCGCCTACAACGTGGACGGCAACCGTATCAATGAATTGCCGGTCGGCAACATGGGCAGCGTGCGAAACATCGTCCGCAGCGCGGCCCTGCTGATGCCCGGCGTCCAGTTCGGGGAAGGCTTCTTCGGGGGTGTGGTGGTCAACGGCACCCCCAGCGACGGATACAATCTGCGCATCGACGGGATGGATAACACCTACGGACTGGGCAATCTGCTGGTCTCGCAGGTGCAGCCCAGCGTGGAGGCGATTGAGGAGTATGCGATCAATACTTCGAACTTCGCCGCCGAGTTGGGGCAGATTGGCGGCAGCGTGTTCAGCGTCACCATGAAATCGGGCACCAACGATTATCACGGCAGCGCGTTCGACTACTACGCCAATGACGCATTCTACGCGGCGCATCCGTACACCAAGCAGAAATCGGCGGTCTCCAACACCGATTGGGGCTTCACCATCGGCGGGCCGGTCAGCATCCCGAAGGTGTACAACGGCCGCGACAAGACGTTCTTCTTCTTCAGCTATGAGACGCGTCCGCAATCGGGCACCAACGTCAACACCTATGCCACGGTGCCCACGCCTGAATATCGAATGGGCGATCTGAGCGCTGCCATCACAGCAGCGAACAGCAAGGTCTTAGGCCAGGATGCCCTGGGACGCGACATTATCCAGAATCAGGTGTACGACCCGGCCAGCACGTTCACCAACAACGGCCAACTCCTGCGGAATCCGTTCCCCAACAACCAGATTCCGGTCTCGCGCTTCGATCCGGTCGCGGCCAACGTGCTGTCGCTGGTGCCGAATCCCACCCAGAGCGGGCTGATTCAGAACTACAACAATCCTTATGCAACCGGCAGCACCAACTACCTGCCGTCTTTCAAGATCGACCACAACATCAACAGCTCCCACAAGTTGAGCTTCTTCTATTCGTATACGGCGCAACGGACCCAGCAGACGACCGCCGAAGGACTTCCCTCGCTGATCTCCGCCTTTACGAAGTCCAGCTGGACCAACAAGAACTACCGGATCAACTACGACTGGACGGTTACGCCCACCATCCTGCTGCATCTTGGGGTGGGTATGCAGGACGCCGTGATCGGACAGTTGACGAATACAACCCCCTACAATGCCACCACTCAGCTTGGCTTGCAGGGTCCGTTCACCCCCTCGACGGGCTCGACATTCCCGGCCTTCTCGGGCCTGACCTCAGGAGCGTACGGCGGCCTGAACACGCTTGGTTCCACCGCCTTCAACGGCAACCAGTTGACCAAGGAGCAGAAACCAACGGCGGTAGCCAACCTGACCTGGGTCAAAGGCAACCACACGTACAAGTTCGGCGGCGAGTTGCGCATTGATGGTTACCCGACGTACAACCTTCGCGATTTGAACGGCCAGTACGCCTTCAGCGCCGCGGAGACGGCGCTTCCCTATTTGCAGACCACCAACGTGGGTGGCAACAGCATCGGATTCCCGTTTGCCAGCTTCCTGCTGGGCCAGGTGAATAGCGGGAACGTTTCCGTCCCGGCCGTGTCCAAGCTGGGGCAGCATTCGCTGGGATTGTACGTGCAGGATACCTGGAAGGTCACTCGTAAGCTGACGCTGGACTACGGGCTGCGTTGGGACTACGCCACCTACCAGAAGGAGCAGTACGGCCGCTATCCCACGCTGGATCCGACAGCGCCCCTGGCTGCGGCCGGCGGGCATCCCGGTGCCACCACCTATGAAGCGACCTGCGGTTGCCACTATTCGTCAAACTATCCTTACGGATGGGGCCCGCGGCTGGGCGCCGCCTACCAGATCAATCAGAAGACGGTGCTCCGCGGCGGCTTCGGGATCGTCTATAACACCACGGCCAGAATCGGCATTGCGGGGCGCTCCATCACATCCACCAATCCGTTCGCAGCGTCGGTATTCGGGCAACCCGCCATGGTGCTGGGCCAGGGCGTGCCGCTCACTCTGGCGCAGATCCAATGGCCCAACTTCGACCCCAACTACTACCCCATCGGCGGCTCGGTTCCCGGCAACGCCAACGGAAACGTCTTCGACCAGAACGCCGGGAAGCCGGCCCGCCAGTACCAGTGGTCGATCGGGCTGCAACGCGAGATTTTCCGCGACCTGGTGGTGGAAGCCTCCTACGTAGGCAATCGCGGCATCTGGTGGCCGAGCACCGCCGGCGTCAACTACAACGCCAACCAGGTCCCGTTTCTGGGGGCCAAGGGATTGGACCTCAACAATCCGGCGGACGTGAGCCTGCTGACCATGGCCGTCGGTTCGCCCCAGGTTGTAGCCCGCGGCTTCGGCCTGCCGTTCACCGGGTTCCCCGCGAACCGTTCGCTGGCGAGTTCCCTGCTGCCGTACCCGCAGTACACCGGCGGCCTGACACCGCGCTTCGCGCCGCTGGGCAAGACCTGGTACGACTCGCTGCAGGTCAAGGCCACCAAGCGCCTGAGCTACGGCCTCAGTATGACCTACTCGTTTACCTTCGGAAAGGCGCTGGATTTCGGGAATACCATCAACGACGTCTTCAACCGCACGGCGAACAAGAACCTGCAGTCGACGAACCGCAAATTCCAGAACGTCATCGCCTTCACCTACACCGTGCCGAAGATGAACGGGATCAATTCGATTCTGTCCTACGTGCTGGCTGACTGGCAGGTGAGCAGCGTTCTGCAGTACGCCAGCGGTTTCCCGATCCCTGCTCCGAGTGCACAGAACAATCTCAACACGATCCTGTTCCAGGGCAACACGCGCGCGAACCGCGTACCGGGCCAGCCGCTGTTCCTGAAGGATCTCAACAGCGGCAATGTGGACCCGAAAGCCGATTTCGTGCTGAATCCGGCGGCGTGGACCGATCCGGCGAAGGGTCAATTTGGCACGGCAGCGGCTTTCTACAGTGACTATACCTACCAGCGGCGTCCGATGGAGTCGATGAACTTCGCGCGCAACTTCCGGATCACAGAAGGAGTGCGATTCCAGGTTCGCATGGAGTTCACCAACGTCTTCAACCGGGCGCAGCCGGCGAACCCGGATGCGAGCAACGCCAACCTGCAACAGGCCCGCAATGGTGCGGGCGTGCCCACCGGCGGATTCGGCAGGATCAACTACACCCAAGTTGGTCAGCAGCCGCGGAACGGGCAACTTGTCATGCGGTTGACGTTCTGACGGGAAAACGGACTGTGCCCAAAGACCGGTTGACACCGCCGAACCCCGATATTACTATGCTACGCAATCGTGAGAAGTGCACGTCCGAGGGGATACGTCTGAGCGCCGGAGCGTCGGCGTGACAGAAGGCGCAGGCACCGTCATCGAGAAGAAGACCCAAGGCTTGCACGAAGCCCTGCATGGTGGCGGGGATTGTCCGTTCCCGGCGGGAGGACCTGGACGTTCTTGCCTCCACCACCAACGCCCTTACCCTTGCCGCCGAAGCCGCCCTTGGGGGGCGGGCCGCCACCCTTCCCTGGGGCGGCTGAGCTTGAACAATCCAAGCGCCGACCACGAGTGCGCCGAGTGCGAGGAACGCAGTGATGGTCGAGTAGCGTTTGGGCATGGACGTATCGGATTATATTCAATCGGGCAGTATGCGCAAGCCGGATTTTAGGGGCGGCCGTTCTGCCCCCACCCGCGCCGCCATTCGCCGGCCGGCCTACTTACCGGCCTGGTTCAAGGGCGGTGAATCGGGTTGTCCGATGCGTTGCTCGATTTGCTCGATTTCTTGCAGCAAAGCCGGCGGACCCGACTCCTCCACTCGTGTTTGCGCCTGTTTGAGGTAGTGTCTGGCTTTTTCCGCATCACCCGAATTGAAGTAGGCGATCGCCAGGTACACCATGGAGATAGACGTCGCCGCGTCATCCACCTCCACCACGCGGTGCAGTTCCGGAATGGCTTCGCGATAGTGACCCTTTTTGACCAGGAGCTGCGTCAGTTGCACCCGGGCGAGGCGATAGGAAGGCAGGCCCGCCAGTGCGAGGCGGTAGTGTTCGATGGCCTGGTCCGGGCGCTTTTCCTCCTCCAGGACGGCGCCCAGTAATGTATGGGCTGGTGCGTAGTCGGGTTTCAATTCGATCGCCCTGCTCAGTGCGGTGATCACAGCATCATTGTTGCCGTAGTTTCTAAGCAACGCGCCATAGTACATGTAGAGCTGGGGATTTTCGGGCGCGATCTGGCGGGCCCTCTCATAGAAGGTCTCCATTTCCTGCTGAGATGGCCGCCCCCCGATAGGCCCCAGAAAAAGAACGCCCAACAGACTGTCCAGATTATAGGGGTCTTGCTTCAGGATCTCCTGAAACAGCCGTGACGCCTCCTCGACTTCTCCTTGCTGGACCTTCGTGAGGGCCCTTCGAATGCGAATGCCGAAACTGGCGCCCAGATCCAACATCTGCTCGCGCAGGGGATCCCCGTCGTGCGGTGCAGCGTCCTTGTACCGCTCTGCCAGCTCGAAGTTTTTCGCCGACTCAGCGTCGTGCCCCAGGCGCTTGCCGGTCACCGCCAAGCCATAGTAAGCAGCGCCAAAGGCCGGGTACGCCTGGGAAGCCCGGCGATAGAGATCCTCAGCGGCTGGCAACTTCTCCTGCGCGTATTTCACCCGGGCGAGGGCGTAGAGAACCTCGGGCGACCGGGGATGGTTTGCGAGGAGCGGCTCAAGGGTAGCGTTGCTTTCCTCGAAGCGTCCCAGTTCGAACAGCAGTTCTCCGCGCTTGAGGACAGCGGCCGCATAATCCGGGCGGACGCGGAGCGCCGCTGCGAGCTGGTCCACAGCCTCTTCCAGCTTGGACATTTCCTGCAACGTCAGCGCCAAGTAGTATTGCCACGCGAATTCCCCGGGTTCCAGACGGATGGCACGCTGGTATGCGAGCACCGCTTGAGGATAGAGGGTGTTGGCTTGCAGCACCATTCCGAGGCGCCCCGATGCCTGTCCGTTCTCCGGCTCCGCCAGGGCCCGGCTGTGTGCCGCGAGGACGGCATCGCGAACCTCAGGGGCAACGCCTTCGAGCGACGACGCCGGAACCGGCGGGACGGTGTCGGCGTCGGCAGCATACGATGCGGTGAGTAGCCCGGCAAGGGCGGCGAGGATGAAAGTGGCGCGCATTATCGTACGCTAATGAACGCTTCTTAATGTATTGACAGTCTATCATCTTTGTGGGATGCTTGAGCCCGTGAAGCTGTGGAAAGCACTGCTCCCACTGACTATCCTTTTCTTCTGGCAGTCGTTCCACACCGCCTCATCGCAGACGAGGGGTCCGCTTTTCAAAGACGTGTCCCGTCAGACCGGACTTGATTTCTGGCAATTCTCGGGAGCGACCGGGAAGCTGTTTTTGCCCGAGATTATGGGATCGGGCACGGCGCTGATCGACTACGACAATGACGGAGACCTGGATGTCTACCTGGTCCAGGGCGCCCCGTCCCCGGCGCGAGGGGCGGGAGCACCGGTGGTCCCCCTGCCGAAGGGCTGGAAGCCGGGCAACCGCCTGTTCCGGAACAACCTGATCCCCAGCGGCAAACTCTCCTTTACCGATGTCACGGGCAAAGCCGGAGCCGGTCACAGCGCGCAAGGCATGGGTGTGGCCGCGGGCGACTATGACAATGATGGCTACACCGATCTCTATGTGACGAACTACGAGACCGCTTCCGGAGCCAACGTTCTTTATCACAACAACGGGAACGGAACCTTTACGGACGTGACTCGCCGGGCCGGAGTGGCCTCGTCCGGTTGGTCCACCAGCACGGCTTTCCTCGACTACGACCGGGACGGCTACCTGGATCTTGCCGTGGTGCATTACGTCGAGTTCTATGACAGGTCCTGCCAGACACCGGTGGTCGACGCGGATTACTGCGGGCCTCAGAACTTCACGCCCACCGTGACCCAGCTCTTTCGCAACCTGGGGAATGGGCGGTTTAGCGACGTCACGGCAGCCGTAGGCCTGAACGTGAAGCCGGGACCCGGGCTCGGCATCCTGACCGGGGATTTCGATTCGGATGGGTGGCCGGATTTCATGGTTGCGAACGACAAGGCTGCCAATCATCTTTGGGCAAACCAGGGGCTGAAGGGGGTAAACCAGGGGCTGAAGGAAGCGTCGTCGCAGAAGGAGTCGAAAGGCCGGGGGTTCCGGGAAATGGGACTCCAGCAGGGGGTGGCCTACGCTTCCGACGGTCGCGCCCGGGCGGGAATGGGCGTCGCCGTCACCGACCTCTACGGCGATGGCGGGGAGGCGGTGGTGGTCACCAATCTTCTGGGCGAAGGATTCACCTTGTTCTTCCGGCCGCCGGGAGGCGACTACACCGATTCCACCATGCGGACAGGGATGTTCCGGAGTTCCCGGCCGTATACCGGCTTCGGCGTCGGCTTCCTGGATATGGAAAATCGCGGACTGGCGGACTTGTTTGCAGCCAACGGAGAGGTGAAGGTGGTCCCGGCACTCGTCGGCGAGCCGTTTCCATACGGCCAAAAAAACATGCTGCTTCGTAATCTGGGCAAAGGGAAGCTCTTCGAGGATGTGACGGACTCGGCAGGCCCGGCCTTGGAACCCTTCGAAGTCAGCCGCGCCGCCGCGTTTGGCGACATCAATAATGACGGCGGTATCGATATTCTTGTCACCAACAACAACGGTCCGGCGCGCCTGCTGCTCAACACCGTGCCGGAACGCGGGCATTGGATCCAGGTTCAGGTGGAGGGAGTGGATTCCAACCGTTCCGGTTACGGGAGCGTAGTGGAACTGTTCCGGAAGGATGGGACTTCCGTAAAGCGTTGGGTCAGGGGCGACGGGAGTTACCTGGCGGCGAACGACCCCAGAGTTCACTTCGGGCTCGGCCGTTCGTCCGAGGTGGACCGCCTCCAGGTCCATTGGCTGGCAGGGGCCTGCGAGTCGTGGAACCGGATCGAGGTGGACCGGATTGTGAAGCTGCGCGAGGGTAGCGGTAAACCTTGTCCCGCGTCGTCCGTCCGCTGAAGCGCAACGCATCCCCGCCGCGAACGCCCTTAGCTCCCTCAGCACGGCGGCGGGAAGCGAAAGACGGGAAACGCAATCGGCGATTTCGCCGCCGCTCCCGGCAGGACACTGTGACGGGCGACAAGCGCCGGGACGAGTCCCGGCGCGGCAAGCCACGGGCTTGCGCCACATCCTGCGCCAGAAACCCAGTGAGAAATGCGGGTTAGCCCGGATTTCTCACTGGCTCGCAGAGCGTTTTCGGGCAAAGCGCAGCCGGGATGCCTCGGCGAGTGGTCGGGCGGCACTCCGGGCACGACACTGTGATGGACGACAAGCGCCGGGACGAGTCCCGGCGCGGCAAGCCACGGGCTTGCGCCACATCCTGCGTCCGAAACCCCAGTGAGAAATGCGGGTTAGCGCTCAGCGAGCAGCCGGCTGGGCTGCCATCCGCCGCACAGCTCTTCGAGACGGGCCGCGATCCGCAGCGCGACGTCTTCGCGCCACGGGTGCGCCGCAATCTGCACGCCGATCGGCAACCCCTCCCGCGTCTCGCCGCAGCGAACCACGGCCGCCGGCCAACCGGTGAGATTGTGCGTCATGGTGTAGCTGAACCCGCGAAACGTCACTTCCTCGATGGAGCTGCCATGCGGTAGCGCCGCGTGGGCGCAGACCGGAGAGAGGACGGCGTCGAAGCGGTCCAGGAACGCGAACAGGCCGGCGCGGAACCGGTCGAGTTCTGCCCAGTAGCCGGCGAAGCCGTCGAGCGTGGTACGGTACGGCTCCAGTTTCGCCAGCCAGCCGTCGAGCAAAGGATGCGTGCGCGTGCTGCCGATGGACGCCAGGAAGGCGCGCAGGCCGTCGCCGCCGTCGGGCCCGATCATCTTCATCTCCAGGTCGTAGCTTTGCTCGATGCCGGACGGGCGGTGCTCCTCGACGGCCGCGGCCTCGGCCGCCAGCAGCTCGGCGGCCTGGCGGACAACGGCAGCGGTCTCCGGTCCCGCGGCGGCGATGCCGTTATCGGTGAAGAACGCGATGCGCAGCTTGCCGATGTCTACCTCGGCCGGATCGCGGTAGGGCATGGGAATCACGGTTCGGTCCGCGCCGTCGGGAGGAACCAGCAGCGGCATCATGGTCCACAGGTCCTCGACGCGCCGCGCCATGGGGCCGATCTGCCACACCATCTCCAGCCATCCGCCGGCGGGCGGAACGTGGCCAGTGCGGGGCAGGCGTCCCGACGTCGGCTTGATGGTCGCAATCCCGCAAAAATGGGCCGGCAGACGCACGCTGCCGGCCGCATCGCTACCCAACCCCAGGGGCGATCCGCAGGCCGCGATCAGGGCGGCTTCACCGCCACTCGATCCACCTGGCGTGCGCGAAACATCGTACGGGTTATTGGTGCGGCCATGGATCAGATTGTCGGTTTCGAAGGCGAACAGCAGATCCGGCAGGTTGGTTCGCGCCAGCGGAATGGCTCCCGCCGCGCGCAATCGGGCGACCAAAGTGGCATCCCGGGTCGCAGGGGCCGCCGCGCGCAGGCCCAGCGTGCCGGCCGTGCACACGGCGCCTTCCACTTCGATCGAGTCCTTGATGGAAAATGGCACACCCGCCAGCGGACCAAGAGCGGCGCCCTGCGCACGCGCGCGATCGACATTTCCGGCGGCTTGGCGCGCCCTGCCGGCCAATACCTCCACGGCGGCGTTGAGCCGCGGGTTGACCTCTTCGATTCGCTGGAGGTGGACTTCGACTAATTCCCTGGCGGAGATCTCCCCGACGCGAATCAACCGCGCCTGCGCGGTCCCGGAAAGCTTCAGGACGTCCTTCACGGCGTTTGAACCGGGTCACCGTTTCGCCGGTGCTCGACTTGCAGAGGGCGGATGAGAACCAGCGCAGGCCGCGTGTTGTATTCCTCACGATACTGCCGGTGCGCGGGATCGTTAGGATACGACTCCGACGACGGGTACGGATACTGCGACATGCCGTGGAACGGCAGCGGTTCGACACCGGCGGAAAAGGCGGTGTTGGGGTCGCGATCCTTGGCCCAACCGTCCACCTTGAGCAGGAAATCCCGGGACCAGCCCGAAGGGGGCGGCGCCAGGGCGCCCGCATGGAACCGCAGTCGAAGCTCATCGCCGGAGCCCATGATCACCATGCGGTCATCCACCTGGCTCACCAATTCCTCCACGGCGCCGTAACGTGTGTAGAGGCCGGGCGTGGGGTTCCAGAACGATACCGGCGAAACACTCTGGTAGAGAAACGAATCGGGCTGTTTGCGCTGGGGATCAATGCGCGATTCGGAAAAGCCGCGGAACTGGAGGCCGGCTGAGGCGAGCGGCACTGCCTGCGGACGGAAGGGCGCCGGAGCCCCGCCTTCGCTCAGGAAGATCTCGTCCCAGTAGACGCTGAGGTTGGTCCCGATGCGGACCCGGCGGCTAGCCGTTGGGAACTCCAGCGGCACCGCGATGGTCTTCGGCTTGCCCGCCGGCATGCCCATGTCCGGGTTCACTGTTTGCCAGTCGCCCGGTGCGTCCTGGATTTGCAGGAACGGGACCACCAGACCTGTGTCGAGCTCCTGCGCGGACTGGCGAAACGTGCTGCCATCGGGCCAGTCGACCCACCCATTCAGCAACAGCACGGCCGGCCCCCCGGCAGCCGCCCTACCGAAATCCAGCTCCAGATAATGGAGCTGCGCCACGCCGGTGGGGGATCGTTCGAAGCGGTCCGGGTAGCGCTGATCGCGCGCCGTCAGCAGGGACAGAACGTCGCGGCCCGCATCGTCCCGCGCGGACCGCGGATAGACGCGCTGCTCGACGCCATACAAGCGGAACTCCGGGTAGGGCGGCCCGACGAATTTCTCGTTGGTGAAGATTTCGGTGGCGCGGGGATGATCCACGGCGTACAACGCGAGCTGATCGAGGTACGACACCTCGCTCAGCTCCTCGGTGACACGGATGTCATAGTAGCCCCCCACCGGTTGCAGCGATGGCGCGGGGATGCGCACGTACTCGTCGTGGTCGACCGGGAAGTAGCTCCCGTCGCCGTCGCTCGCGCCCAGGGGAGCCACGCCCAGCACGTCCGTGATGAACTCGACCTGCTCGCCGTTCCAGGTCCAGATCATGGGACAGGAGCCGGACAGGCGCTGCGCCTCCTCGAAGGCATGCGTCTCGCGCGTCGACTGGCGGACTTCATTCTGAATCAGGCCGTTGGGCCAAGTGATGCGCACGACGTCGAGGGTGGCGGCGTCGCCCGTGTCAAACAAGAGGGGCACGCCGGTGTAGAAGGCGCGCCGGTAGAATGCGCCCGCTTTGATCTCCACCAAGGCGTCCTGCGCCAGTTTGAGGCTGCGCACGCCCGTGAGCCGCACGCGTACCCAGGAGCGTGCTCCTGGATTCTGGTTGTGCAGCAGGTGGACGGCGCCATCCGCCCGGACTTCGGCGCGGTCCAGCCCGCCGTCTGCGTCGAAGTCGGCGTCCACACGGTCCCGCGCCGCTGGATTCCCTTGATAGGACTCCACCAGGTAGCGTCCTCCCAACTGATCGCGATACAGCACGGGCGCGCGGTTCGCGTAAAACACCGCCAGGTCGAAGGACTTGCTGTCCGGATCGACGCGCAGCCTGGTGGCGCTTACGACGGCGCCGGACAGGAACGGGAAATCGCCCGTCCGGTCCACCCATCCCGCGGAGCCCTGATTGCGCGCCAACGCCGGTTGCGCACCCAGCAGGACCAGGTCCAGATCGTAGTCGTGATCGAAATCGAGCCACACGGCCCGGTCAAACCGGCGCGCGGGAAGGGAGGCTGCCTGCCGCACGAAGAGCCCACCGGTATTGTGATAGAGCTGCGGTCCCGCAGCCGTGAGCACGCACAGATCCGGCAAGCCATCGTTATCGAAGTCTCCCGGTACGACATCGATCGCTCCGGTAAGGGCGTCGAGCGCCGTCGCCACGGGTTGTGCACCGCGCGAAAACAGGCGGATTCCCTCAGAGGACCACGCCAGAAGATCGGTCTGGCCGGCGCCTGTAGCATCCAGCAGAGTCAGGCCAGCCGTTTGTGGATCGACGGCGCCGGGAAGCCGCACATCGGTGTAGTTCGGCGTTGGCGGTTCCGCGGCCACCGTCCGCGTCTCGGGTGGATCGTAAATCTCGGCGTACGGGCACCACTCCACATCTTCCGGAGTGGCCCAGTCTTGTTGGATCTGTTGGAGCCGTTGGAATTCGGCCAGGTACGTGGACGCCTGATCGTCGAGCCCCTGCTGACGGAACAGGTTGTAAAGCTGGAACCGCGCCGCGGCCAGGAGGGGATCCAACGCGGCCGCGCGTTCGAATTCGGCCTGCGCCTCGGCGTCGCGGCCGATCTGGCGGTATAGAGTGCCCAACTGATAATGTCCGATGGGCTCCTGGGGAGCGCGCGCGATGAAACCCTCAAACTGGGCGCTGGCGAGGTCCGTGTCTCCCTGCTGCTTGTAATAGATCCCCAGGTTGAACCAGGTGTGCGGCAAGGTGGGGTCGCGGCGCTGAACTTGCGTCAGCAGGTCGACCGCTTCCGCCTCGCGGTCGGCCCGCAGCAGGGCCAGGGCGTAGTTTAACTGCTCACGAACCGAATCCGGAGCCAGGCCCAGCGCCGCCTGAAACTCCGCCACCGCCTCCGCATGTGTGGTGGGATTCTCGTAGAAGGCTTTGCCCAGGTTGCGATGCTGTTCGAGCAACGCGGGGTCTGCTGGCCGGGAGCAAGCCGTGTTGCTCACGACCGCTATCGCCAAGATCGCGATCCATCGCACGCTGCTGGCGACGCGCATCAGAATAATTCTAGACGATTGCGGAAAAAACTGTTCGGCTCCGCGGTGGCGGCGCTAGCCTATGACTTGATCGTGCGTCGAGCGGTTTCGCCCGGCCAGTTCCCACGCCAACGCGGCGGGTCCCACGACGGCCAGGGCGAAGAACGGCGCATTGACCACTTCGGCAAGCCGCAATACCATTTCCAGCAGCGCGACCAGAAATACGACGATCATTTGGCCTTTCTTCGTGGCCAGGGTGGTTCTTGGGTCGGTCACCATGAAGAAGACGAAGAGCTGATACATGGGACCGGTGATGGGTGCGACCTCTGCGAGATAGGGAGCTCCGGTGACGAGGGATCGCAAGCCGGCCAGCACCAGGAACGAGATGACGTAGGTCAGCGAGATGTGGAGCCGGCGCACGCGGTAGACGATGACCGTGCCCAGAATCCAGATCACCAGCATGGGCCATAGGTTGTTCCCCCACTGGATGCTGAGAATCGCGATGGTCTCCGGCGCAAGCAGCAAAATCGCCGCGATGGCGAAATTCGACGGATTCCACAGGTGGCGCCCGCGCCAGCGCAGTACGTATTTCGAAGTGATGGCGATCGCGCTGACAATGAAGTAAGGCCACCAGTCCGGAGAGCGGATCAGGATGCCGACGCTGATGCCACTGATATAGGCGCTGGCCAGGTGAGGAACTCGGCCCCGGACCAGCAACCCCAGCCCCGCCTCAAACACCAGACTGGTCCCGATGGCCAAGGCAGTCCGCGAGAAGCTTTCCAGAACGCCGAACGAGGTCTGGCTGACGAGCAAAATCGAGGTGATAAGCAGCGGCCCCAGGTAGCGGTTCTCGATGCTGAAGAACCGTCCCAAGGGATGAAGCCGGGTCGCGGAGGGCGTCACTCCAGGGGCTCCTGGATGCGGAGAAGCTGGTCGACGGGAGGCGCGTCGATGGTCTGCCGGATCCCCGAGGGCCAGCGGATCTCCAGGCGATCGATCGCGCTGGCATCGCCGAGTCCGAAGTGCAGACGGCGCTGATTCTGTCCTGCGAAGCCGCTGCCTCCGGTGACCTGCTGCACCTGTTGTTGGCCGTCCCAGAACAGGTGCACTTCGGCCCCGATGGCGCTGCGATTGCTGACGCGGCCTTCCAGGGCAACCTGGATCCAATGGCGGCCGGGCTGGACGGTGTTTTTATAGAGCAGTAACGGTCCGCGCTGGTTAGCGGAGACGACATCCAGCGCGCCGCGGTTTCCAAAGTCGGCCAGGGCGACGGCGCGGCCGTCGAAGACGTCGGTGACCCCCACCCTTTGCGCGACCTCCTGGAATCGGCCGGCGCCGTCATTCAGCCAGATGCGTTTCTGCTGGTAGCCCGCCAGGGAGCGGCCGTCGAGCGCCGGCCAGTTGGCGGCGTCGGAGATGATCGCCTCATGCCCGGCAGTAATCTTTGAGAAGTCGTACCAGTAGTCGTGTTGGCGGTCCTGGGAGACGTATCCGTTGGTCAGATAGAGGTCGGTGAAGCCGTCGTTGTTAAGGTCGCCGAACTGGGCTCCGAAGCTCCAGCCTCCGAGTTCGACGCCCATGGCGTTGGCGACGTTTCCAAAGACCAGCTTCCCGTCCTCGGCACCGCGTGCCGGCACCCAAAGGCTGTTGCCCTGGACCAATACGCCTTCCTCAGAAATGTTGGACACGTAGAGGGAGAAGCGGCCTTGATTCAGCACGTCCCCGACGGCCGCGTTCATCCCGCTCTTGGGTGTATAGCCGATGCCAGTTTCCTTGCCGGCTTCACGGAAGCTTTCGCCGCCGCGATTGAGGAAGAGCTCGTTGACTCCGTAGTCGTTGGCGACGAACAGATCCGGGTATCCGGTACCGTGCAGGTCGGCCGCCACGGCAGCCAGGCTCCACCGGCGGGAGTTGATGCCGAGCCGTTCCGCGACCTCCTCAAAGCGTCCTGCGCCGAGGTTGTGCAGCAGGTAGTTGCGGCCGCCGTTGACCGCATACTCGAAGCTGTTCGGCATTATTTTTGAGGAGGCGAGATGCCACAGGTCAATCTCTTCGGAGTAGTAACCGCCTAGGAAGAGATCCAGAAGTCCGTCGCGGTCATAGTCGAACCATATCGCCGTGTTCGCGTTCACCCAGGCAGGCAGGCCGGCGCCCTCCGACGCGCGGGTAAAGCGGCGGCCGGCGTCGTTGTGGAATAGCTCCGGCTGGCCCCATTTATAAAGAAAGACGTCTTCGTACCCGTCATTGTCGTAATCGCCCCAAACGGAGCCCATGGAAACACCGGTGCCCGGCCGGTTCACGTCGGCAAGGCCAATTTCGGCGGCCACGTCACGGAACCGCCCGTTCGCCAGGTTCTGATAGAGCGCATTGGCGCTGCCCTGCCGGCTATTGGTGGCGTAGAAGTCCTCCCAGCCATCGCGGTTGAAGTCCACCACGGAAACAGCGGCTCCCAGGGAGGCGACCTCAGGCATGATGTGCTCCAGGCGGGAATCCAGCTCGGGCGCCTGATGGGTGAAGCGGACACCGGAGGCTTCGGCAGCTTCCTCAAACTGGAATCCATAGCGGCTGAGAGCGGAGGTCTCTCCCGCAACTCCGATTGAGGAGGAGGAGGATTGTTTGAGCATCAACGGGGCAGCCAGCAGTCCGGCGAAGAGAATCGTAATGCCGATCTGAGTGGCGCGTTGGCTCATCAGTCCTACGGTTTCCCGAGCGCTTCCATGGCGCGCGCCGGAAGCGGTCCGGAGTCACCTGACACCTATGAAACGTACGCCAATGACCGGATGGAGCCGGTATGCCGGGTCCTCCGACAAACGTCCAGGCGGCGTGTGGTCTCCAATTCCATGGTACGGTACCGGCAAGACGGATTTTGAACAAGACGGATTTTGTATAGGTGGAGCTGTAGTCGCCAGGCAAGCCTTCGTACGGGCGACGCGCGTCGCGTGCCCCGGGACTGGTGACGACGCTGATATGTGTACGACGAGACCGGCTCGAAACCCAGAGGAGAGACTGGTATGGCAGCCCCGCTTACCATGGCAGCGACCGCGCCCGTCTGGGACCCGTCGTAGATATCAGGCGCTCCGACCATGTTGCCCTGCGTGAGGCGGTGCGCGCTCACGATTGGGTAGTGCCTGAAAGGTGCGTTGATGACTCAGCCTAGTCTACGTCCAATTGAGGACCCACATAGAGGGACGCAGAGTGCGGTAAAGTACGCACTCATGGAACTCTCAAACATCGTGGCGGCCGCGGTTGCATTTTTCGCCGGTCTCGCGGCGGATTGGATGCGCGGCATCGGCGCTGGTGTACTCTCGAATAGGGAGATCCGAAGTGCAGTGCGTGTCGAGATAGAGCGTGTTTTAGTCACCCTGAACTTCTACCTCATGAAGGCGACCGAGCCGAATGCCGATGCGGCGTCAACGCTGCAATATCCTGGTCAGTTCCCCCGCCTAGAATCCGTTGAGTACTACTGGGAAAATGATCGGAAGCGTTTCCTGCGTTTGCCCGAATGGACCTTGCTGCGAGGTTGGGCGGACCGTCTTGGAAAAATAGGGACTGGGTCTCACCCTGCGTTGTTCGATGTAATCATGCTGTTCGAGAGCCTTACCGCGAAGCCGCTCAAACATTGCCTAGGGCGAGAGTCCCGGAAGTTTGTCCAGAGAATCTTGGCAAGGCGGGAAATCGACATATACAAGATGGACTATATGCTTCGGTGGAGCGGCCTCGAGAAGTGAACTAAGCCAGGAGTTCCGCTAATTCCCAGATGTGATCCGTGATGCCCGCTTCCATCGCGGGAGTGACGCGGATCGACCGATGAACCCGGCAGAAGTTGTAGTAGGCGAAGTGCAGGCAGTAAGACCACGATTGACACCCCCCCACCCCATCCGCTACCCTCATAAAGAGTCGTAACTCGCACAGAGAAGGTCTGTCTTCATGAAAACCGCAATCCCCTCGGGCGTTGGCATGCCGCGTGACTGGCATCTGATCGATGCTGACGGCCAGGTTCTGGGCCGCATCGCCAGCCAGTGTGCCATGATCCTCATGGGCAAGCACAAGCCGCGCTATACGCCCTTCCTCGATACCGGCGACCACGTCGTTGTGGTCAACGCCGACAAGGTCCGCCTCACCGGCGACAAGGAAAACCAGAAGCTTTACCGCCGCCACTCGGGCTATCCCGGCGGCCTCACCGAAGTTACCGCCCGCCGCGTCCGCGAGACGCGCCCCATCCGTCTGGTGGAAGAAGCGGTCAAGGGCATGCTGCCGAAATCCAAGCTGGGCAAGCAGATGTACCGCAAGCTCCAGGTCTACGCCGGCCCCAAGCATCCGCACCAGGCGCAGAAGCCGGTCGAGTTAAAGGTATCCTAAAAGTAACCACTATGGCATTGGTCCAACACCTCGGAACGGGCCGCCGCAAGCGCGCGGTGGCACGCGTGTTCCTGCGCTCCGGTAAAGGCGACATCACCGTCAACGGCCGCACCTTTGAAAATTTCTTCCCCAGCCCGGCCTCGCGCGCCATCGTGCGCCAGCCGCTGCTGGCCACCGAGACGGCCGACAAGTTCGACATTCTCATTACGGCGAACGGCGGAGGCCCGTCGGGGCAAGCCGGCGCCGCCAAACTCGGTATCGCGCGAGCGTTGATCGAGTTCAACTCCGAGCTTCGCGGCAAGCTCAAGGAACTGGGCATGCTCACCCGCGACGCGCGGCAGCATGAACGCAAGAAGTACGGGCAGAAAGGCGCCCGCAAGCGTTTCCAGTTCTCCAAGCGCTAGTTTTTTGGCCGCAGATCAACACAGATAGGCGCAGATGCGAGCTTTGGTTATCTGTGTTCATCGGCGTTGATCTGCGGCTCACATCAACCCCCTCGCCACAAATTCCGCTTTGGGCCGTGGCGCGGGTTTCGTGACGCACCTATAAGGAGGCATTTTGCCTGCAATCAGCATGAAAGAATTGCTCGAAGCCGGCGTTCACTTCGGGCACCAGACCAAGCGCTGGAATCCAAAGATGAAAGAATACATCTTTGGCGAACGTAACGGCATCTACATCATCGATCTCCAGAAGACCCTGAAGCTCTTCAAGGACGCGATGCGCTACGTGGGCGACATGGCCGCGCAGGGCAAGACCGTCCTGTTCGTCGGCACCAAGCGCCAGGCGCAGGAAGCCATCGCCGAGGAGGCCGGGCGCAGCAGCCAGTATTACGTCAACCAGCGCTGGCTGGGCGGACTGCTCACCAACATGACCACGGTGCAGAAGTCCATCAAGCGCCTCAAAGAGCTGGACGCCATGGCCGAAGAGGGCAACTGGGACGGCCGCGCCAAGAAGGAAGTCATCCGCCTGGAGCGCGAGCGCAAGCATCTCAACCTGAATCTGGCCGGCATCAAAGACATGAACGGACTGCCGGACATCCTGTTCGTGATCGATTCCAACAAGGAATCCATCGCCGTCGAGGAAGCCCGCAAGCTGGGCATCCCGGTGGTCGCCGTGGTGGACACCAACTGCGATCCCGACAAGGTCGACTACGTGATCCCCGGTAACGACGACGCTCTGCGCGCCATTCGCCTGTTCACCAACAAAATCTCCGAAGCGGTGATTGAAGGCCGCCAGCTTGCCACCGAGATCGACTTTGCCGCCGCGCATGTCGCGAATGCCGAGGAATCCGAGGATGGCTCGGTCGAGGACATTCCGGAATACGCGCAGTACGTCGACCCGCAGTACGCGCAGCAGTTGATGACCGAGAGCATGCCGGACGACGATCTGCCCTCCGTTTCCCAGCGCAAGGGACCGGAGCCGGCCGCCCGCCCCACCGACGAAGCCGCGGTCAGCAACGACTAGCTGCGGCGTCCAAGTTTGAGGCCCAAGGAACCCTATGGAGATTAGTGCACAACTTGTAAAGCAGCTCCGCGACCGCACCGGAGCTGGAATGATGGAGTGTAAGAAGGCGCTCACCGAAACCGGCGGCGATATCGACAAGGCGGTCGACCATCTGCGCAAGAAAGGCATCGCCGCCGCCGACAAGAAGGCCGCCCGCTCCACCAAGCAGGGCGTCGTCGCCAGCTATATCCACCCCGGCGCCCAGTTGGGCGTCCTGATCGAGGTCAACTGCGAATCCGACTTCGTGGCCCGCACCGAGGATTTCCAGGAACTGGTCCACGATCTCGCCATGCAGATCGCCGCGGCCGACCCTCAGTTCATCCGCAGGGAAGACGTGACGGCCGAGGCGATCGACAAAGAGAAGGAAATCCAGCGTGGCCGCGCGCTGCAGGAAGGCAAGCCCGAGAAGATGGTCGAAAAAATCGTCGAGGGCCGCCTGAACAAGTTCTACGAAGAGGTCTGCCTTTACGAGCAGCCCTATATCAAAGAGAACTCCACCACCATCGGCGATCTCATAAAGGCCAAGATCGCCAAACTGGGCGAAAATATCTCGGTCTCGCGCTTCACCCGGATGAAAGTGGGCGACGCGCAGGGAGCCGAGGAACAAGCCGCGGCGCAGTAGCCGTGTCCGACGCTGCCTCATCCGATCACCAACCGGCCCACGTCCTGACGGGGTGTGGGGCAGGCCCGTGGCCTGCGGTGGCCTCTCAGGCCGCCCTTCGCGGGGGACGCCCATGACCCCCAAATATCGCCGCATTCTCCTCAAAATCAGCGGCGAAGTCCTGGCCGGAACCGAAAGCTCCTTCGGCGTCGACGCCACTCGCGTCGCCTCGCTCGCCACCGAAATCACCGAAGTCTCCAAAGCCGGCGTCCAAATCGGACTGGTCGTCGGCGGAGGCAACTTCTTCCGCGGGGTGGCCGCCGCGGCCCGCCACATGGATCGCGTCACGGCCGACCACATGGGCATGCTCGCCACGGTCATCAACGCCCTGGCCCTCCAGGACGCGCTCGAAAAATGCGGCGCCCCGGCCCGCGTCATGACCGCCATCGAAATGCGCGCTGTGGCCGAGCCTTACATCCGCCGCCGGGCCATCCGGCATCTCGAAAAGGGCCGCCTGGTGATCTTCGCCGCCGGCACCTCGAACCCGTATTTCTCCACCGACACGGCCGCCACCCTCCGCGGTCTGGAAGTCCGCGCCGAAATCGTGGCCAAAGCCACCCGTGTCGACGGCGTCTATAACAAGGACCCGCTGCAGCACCCCGACGCCGTCCGCTATCCCGAAATCTCCTATTCCGACGTCCTCACCCAAAACCTGCGCGTGATGGACGCCTCGGCGGTCGCGATGTGCCGCGACAATCACCTGCCCATCGTCGTTTTCAATTTGACGGTCCGGGGCAATATAATGCGTATGGCGATGGGGGAACCCATCGGCACGCTGATCCACTAAGAGAACCGCTATGAAGCCAGAACAACAAGCCGCCCCCGCCGCCAGCGTCAAGGACGTCGAAACGCAATCGAAGTCGCGCATGGAGAAATCCCTGGGCGACCTCCAGCACGCGCTCTCCGGCATCCGAACCGGCCGCGCCTCGGTGAGCATCTTTGACAGCCTCCGCGTGGATTACTACGGCACGCCCACGCCGCTCAACCAGCTCGCCAACCTGCACGTCCCCGAGCCCACCATGATCACCATTCAGCCCTGGGACGTCTCGCAGATCGGCTCCATTGAGAAAGCCATCCGTACCGCCGATCTTGGCCTGAACCCCGCCAATGACGGCAAAATCATTCGCGTGCCCATCCCCCCGCTGACCGAGGAGCGCCGCAAGGAAATCGTCAAGCGCCTGCACCACGTCGTCGAGGATCACCGCGTGGCCGTCCGCAACATCCGCCGCGACGCCAACGATCAGTTAAAGAAGCTGCTCAAGGACAAGGCCATCAGCGAGGATGAAGAGCGCAAGGGCCTGGACGAAGTTCAGAAGATGACCAACGATTATATTGCCAAGCTGGACGCCACGGCCAAGGCCAAAGAGAAAGAGATCCTCGATATTTAGCCGGGGATCCGGCAAGGACCTCCATCGCGCCGCCGCGCGGGCCGCCCGCCGCTCCGCGTCTTGATCGTTGTGCTCTTCCGCCGCCCGCCGCCCATCCCGCACGGCTCTCCGGCCGAACGCCACGCCGCCGTGCGCGCGGAACTCGACCGGCTGGCGCGCGATCTGATCGCCTTCTGGCGGACCCGCGGCCCCGACCCCGCCCACGGCGGCTTCCACGCCACGCTTGACCCCCACGGCCGCCCCACCGAGCCCACCGCCAAAGGACTCATCCAGCACGCGCGCCACCTCTGGACCTTCTCCACCTGGTACGCCCGCCGCGAGCCCTCCCCGGAGATCGAAGCCATCGCTACGGGTCTCTGCCGCCTGCTGCTCGACCGCTTCCGCGACCGCGACGGCGAGTTCTTCTTCAAGATCGCCCCCAGCGGCGATCCCATCGAAGTCCACAAGCTCCTGTACGCGCAGTCCTTCGCCATCTACGGCCTGTGCGCCTATGCAGAAGTATTCGGTGCCGCCGAAGCTCGCGACGCTGCACTGGCCTGCTTCCGCTCCATTGACGCCCGCGCGCACGATCCGCGGTATCGCGGCTACAACCAGGCCGGCGATACGCGCTGGCTCAGGCCTGGCGTTACCAAGGAGACCAACACTCACCTCCACCTGCTCGAAGCCTTCACCGCCCTCTGTCGCCTCACGGCCGATCCCACCGTCGCCGCCCGCCTCGAAGAACTGCTCGCGGCTTTCTGCGACCGCATCATCCAGTCAACCGGCTACGCGCACCTGGAGTTCCTGGAAGACTGGACGCCGCACGGTCCACCCGTGGTCAGCTACGGCCACGACCTCGAAACCGTCTGGCTGCTGCTCGAGGCCGCCACCGCGCTCGGCCGCCCGGAAGACCCGCAGGTCCGCGCCGCGGTACTCCGCCTGGGCGAGGCAGCCGCCCGCGAAGGCTTCGACCGCCGCCTCGGTGGATACTTCGATGCCGGCGTCCCCGGCCGCGGGCCCACCCGCCGCGACAAGATCTGGTGGGTGCAAGCCGAAGCCCTGCCCGGACTCTGGCAACTCTACCGGCTCACGGGCGATCCCGTCTACTTCGATCGCCTGGAAGCCACGCTCCACTGGATCCGCACGAGTCAGGTCGACTCCCGCGATGGCGAGTGGTTCCAGGCGATCGGCCCCTTCGGCCTGCGCCTCGGCCGCGAACGCCGCAAAGGGTCGGAATGGAAGGCGAGCTATCACTCGGTCCGCGCCCTGGTGTTCACCGCCGACTGGATCGCCGGCGCCGCCTCTTCCCCCGCGGTTCCTGCCCCGTAGAACCGGTCGCCCCCTCGTGCTACGCTCCGGTAATGCGAACAGCGATCCGGATCGGTTTGCTGGCTTTGGCTGCGCGCGCGATCGTCGCCCAGTCTCAGCCGTCCGCGCCCGAGATCGTGCAAGACGTGATCGACGCGTACCGGCAGCTATCCTCATTCAGCCTGACGATGACCATCACCACAAGGGTGGCAGGCGATATCCGGGGGCCTGTCCTCCAGTTCAAGCTTGCCGCGGAATCGCCGGACAAAGTCCGGACGGAAACAGACGCGGTCACCACAGCCGCACTTGAGTTCGGTGTCCGGACCGATATGATCACGGTAGCGAATGGCACGAGCTCCTTCATTTACCTCCCGCGGTTGAATCAATACCTTGGGAATAGAGAGACAGGCGACTTTGCGGGCGCGCGCGACGACTTCCTGCCTCCGCACGGCATCAGCCTCTTGGTGGAGAAAGCCGTGTTGTTGCGGGAGAAGCCCCTGCCGACGAACTCCGGCTCTGCACTCTGCTACGTGATTGAGATCCCTGAGCAGGAGGAGCTAGCCTGCATTTCTCACAAGCTCTACAGTGCATCGGCGCGAAACGTGAGGCAGAGATGCGCAATCGGCGATTTGGCCTCCGCTCCCGGCATGACAGCGTGACCGGCCTCAAGCGCCGGGACGAGTCCCGGCGCGGCAAGCCACGGGCTTGCGCCACGTCCTGCGTCCGAAATCTGGTGAGAAATGCGGGCTAGGCCAAGCCCCGCAGCGCTACACCTGGTGGGTTGAGAAGGGCAGCCACAAGCTGCTTCGAGAAGAGCGCAAGCGGACCGGGACGGACGGCAGTGACGAATCGATCACGGCCTATGAAGACCTGAAGCTGAACGAGCCCCTACCCGAATCGCTCTTCGTCTTCACTCCCCCGGCCGGAGCTCGCAATGTGGCCCGGCCAGAACCCTAGGCTAGCCATCGCCAGGTTGCCTACTCCCCCAGCAACCGCACGGAAGCCTCGGGAAACCGCGAAAACCCCTGGTCGAAAGTGACCACTGTATAGCCACCCGCCGCCGCGAACGCCGCCAGGTAGGCATCGGTCCAGAAGTTCGGACCCGTCTGCGTCGATCGCGTGTAGATCCGCCAGCGTTCCTGTACTCCCTCCGGCTCCTCGGCGAAAGCCACGCGGCTATCCGCATAGAGTGCGTCATGCACGCGCCAAGCCTGCTGGCCGGTGAGCACGTTGTCTCCCATCACGCGGGGATTCGTCAGCAGGCGCAGCAGTCCGCTTTGCGTGATCCGGCAGAATAGCGCCGCGGATGTCTCCGGTTCCTCGAACCAGGCCCGGGCCGCACGCTGATGCACGTGCCCGATCAGCGCGGAGGCCAGCCACACGTTCACGTCAACCAAGTAGATCATCGAAATCGAAGTTCGACAGATCCAGCTTCGGACCTTTCCACTCGCGGATAATGGGCAGCTTCACATGGTGGCGCTTCCCCTTCGCCGGTGTGGCCTCCGAGATCTCCCGCTCGATCGCCCGCGCCACCAGCTCCTTCATGCTCACGCCCCGCAGCGCCGCCGTGGCCTTGGTCTTCCGGTAAAGACTCTCCGGAATGTCGATGGTGGTCCGCATAAACACATATTCGCATACTCACCCCGGGCTGCCCCACGACGGCAATCCGCCCCCTTGAACCACCCCTGATACCCTGGAGACATGCGGGTTCGCAATCTCCTTTTGCTGTTGCTTCCCGGCCTTCTGTGCGCTCAGTCGCTCTCGGATTTTGAGAAGAAGGTCACCCAATTCACCCTCGACAACGGCCTCACGTTCCTCGTCATCGAACGCCACGAAGCCCCCGTCGTCTCTTTCCACACCTACGTGAGCGCCGGCGCCGTCGACGATCCCAAAGGAGCCACCGGCCTGGCCCACATGTTCGAGCACATGGCTTTCAAAGGCACCGCCGAAATCGGCAGCAAGAACTGGCCCGCCGAAAAGAAGGCCCTGGACCACATTGAAGAAATCTACGACCGCCTGAACGCCGAGCAGAACAAGGGCTACCGCGCCGACCAGGCCAAGATCGACAGTATCAAGGCCGAGCTCAAAGACGCCATCTCCACCGCCGACAGCTACGTCGATTCCAACGCCTATGACCGCATTGTCGAATCCAATGGTGGCGTCGGCATGAACGCCGGCACCAGCGAGGACTCGACGCAATACTTCTACAGCTTCCCCTCCAACCGCCTCGAGCTCTGGTTCCTGCTGGAATCCGAGCGCTTCTACCATCCCGTCCTGCGCGAGTTCTACAAGGAGCGCGACGTGGTGCGCGAAGAACGCCGCATGCGCGTCGAATCCAGTCCCCAGGGCCTGCTGATCGAAAACACCCTGGCGACGGCCTTCGCCGCCCACCCCTATCACAACTGGGCCGGCGGCTGGCCGAGCGACATCGAAAGCTTCCGCGCCACCGAAGCCGCCGAGTTCTTCAAGACCTACTACATCCCCGCGAACATGACCATCGCCATCGCCGGCGACGTCGATCCCGCGCGGGCCAAGACGCTCGCCGAGAAATATTTCTCGCGCCTCCCCAAGGCCCCGCTCCCGCCCATCGTCCACACGGTGGAGCCCCCGCAGCCCGGCATCAAGGAAGCCAAGGTGGCCACACCCGCGCAGCCCCTGCTGCTGCTCGCCTACAAGCGCCCCGATCAGTACTCGGACGACGCGGCCGCCCTCGACGTGCTGAGTGAGCTGCTCAGTTCCGGCCGCACCAGCGTCATGTATAAGGATATGGTCCGCGACAAGCAGATTTCGCTCGGGGTCCAGGCCGTTCCCGAGTATCCCGGGTCGAAGTATCCCAACCTGTTCCTGTTCTTCACCGTCCCTGCGCCGGGGCACACGGTCGAGGAGAACGAAAAAGAGATCTACGCCGTCATCGACCGCATGAAGACCGAAAAGGTTGACCAGGAATCGCTGGACCGCGTCAAAACCAACCTGCGCGCCGACGTCATTCGGGGGCTCGACAGCAACACCGGACTCGCGCAGACCCTGGCCGCTTATCAAGCCAACTACGGGGACTGGCGCCGCCTGTTCACCGAACTCGACGACTACAACAAGGTCACGGCCGAAGACGTCCAGCGCGTCGCGCAGAAATATCTGGTGGCCGAGCAAAGCACGGTCGCCTACACCTACGCGCCCGAAACGCCCGAAAAGGGAGGTGAACAGTGAAACGTCTGCTCCATGATGTCTGCCCCCGCGTCCTCCGGTGGTTCGCACCGGGTTTGCTCTCGGAAACCCCCGTCCGGTCCGCAGCGCCGCTAGCGGAGCCGCGATCGCAGGGAGCGGTCCCCATGAAACCCGTCATCGCCCTTCTTCTCCTCGCCACCGCGATCGCCTCCGCCCAGCGCATTCCCAAAGTCGATGACCTCAAGTACCCGCCGCTCAAACAGGTTTCCGTACCCGAGCCCACGCAGTTCACGCTGTCGAACGGCATGCGCGTCTTCCTGCTCGAAAACCACGAGCTGCCGCTGATCCGCGGCTTCGCCCTGGTGCGCACCGGCAACCTCTTTGATCCACCCGACAAGCGCGGCCTCTCGCAGATCATGGCCGAGGTCATGCGCTCGGGCGGCACCAGCGCCAAGACCGGTGACCAGTTGGACGAAGAGCTGGAAGACGTGGCCGCGTCGGTGGAAAGCGGCATGGGCGAAACCAGCGCCAGCGTGAGCTTCTCCGCATTGAAGGAAACCGCCCCCCAGGCGATGAGCGTCTTTAAAGATGTGATCGCCGATCCGGAGTTCCGCCAGGACAAGCTCGACCTGACGCTGAACCAGATGCGCGGCGCCATCGCCCGCCGCAACGACGAAGCCAGCGAGATCCCGCGCCGCGAGCTGCTCAGCATCCTCTACGGCCGCGACAATTCCTACGGCTGGACCATCGAGTACAAGGACCTCAACAACATCCAGAGGCAGGACCTCATCGACTTCCACAAGCGCTATTACTTCCCGGCCAACATGATGCTCGCCGTCTACGGCGACTTCGCCACCGCGGACATGCGCATGCAGCTCGAACAGCTCTTCGGCGGCTGGACCGTCACGCAGCCCGCTGTCCCCGCGTTCCCCGAGGTGACGGCCAAACCCGCGCCCGGCATCTACTTCGCCCCGCGCACCGACGTCACCCAGACCTTCTTCGCCATCGGCCACCTCGACGGCACCCTGCGCGACCCTGACTATCCCGCGCTCGAAGTCATGGCCAACATCCTGGGCGAAGGCTTCAGCAGCCGCCTGATCTCGCAAGTGCGCACCAAGCTCGGCTATGCGTATTCGATCGGCGCCACCTGGGCTGCCAATTACAATCACCCCGGCACGTTCCGCATTGGCGGCAGCACGAAGTCGATGTCCACGGTGGCGGCCTTGCAGGCCACGCTGACCGAAGTGAAGCGGATGCAGACCGAAGAGGTGACGCAGAAGGAGCTGGACGACGCCAAGCAGGCTGTGCTGAACAGCTTCGTGTTCAACTTTGACAGTCCGGCCAAGACCCTCAACCGCGTGATCCAGTACGAATACTTCGGCTACCCCAAGGACTTCCTGTTCCAGTATCAGAAGGCGATCGAGAACGTAACCCGCGCCGACGTCCTGCGCGTCGCCAAAGCCCACCTGCGCCCCGACGATCTCACCATCGTCGCCGTCGGCAATCCGGCCGACTTCGCGCAGCCGCTCTCGACGCTCGGCAAAGTCAACGAACTCGATCTCACCATCCCGCAGCCGCCCAAGCAGGTCTCACAAGCCGACGACGCCAGCCTCGCTCGCGGCAAGCTACTGCTGCAGCGCGCGCAGCAGGCCATGGGTGGCACGGTGGCACTGGCCGCCATCAAAGATGTCACCGAGACCGCCGAGGTCAAGATGGCGCCCACCGCCGGCGGCTTCACCGTCAAGCAGACCAACCGCTTCGTCGCGCCGAACCACCTGCGCCAGGAGCAGGAATTGCCCGGGATCAAGATGTCGGTCTACTCCGACGGAACCGCGGGTTGGCTGGCATCCCCGCAGGGAACGCAGAACATGCCGCCCCAGATCCTGGCCCAGGCGCGTGGTGAGATCTTCCGCAACCTGACCACGCTGATCCTCTCCGACCGCGACCCCATGCGCACGGTGAACGCCGTGGGTGACAACGCTGTCGAGATTTCCGAAGGCGACGAGAGTGTGCGGCTCGACTTCGACCCCGCCACCGGGCTCCCCGCCAAGCAGACCTACCAGGAGGCGGGCGCCAACGGACCGTCGGAGGTCGTCGAAACCTGGTCGGACTGGCGCAAAGCCGGCGATGTCCAGGTACCTTACAAAGTGTCCATCGTCCAAGGCGGGCAGCCGACGGCCGAAGGCACCGTGTCCGATATCAAATTCAACACCGGCATCACTGCCGACGAACTCAGCAAGAGGCCATGAACCTGAGAGCCATTGCCATCGTCAGCGCCCTGGCGGCCGCCCTGGCCGCCGGCCAGGACTCGCGGGACCCGCAGGTGCGCGGCAAGCAGATCGTCGATGAGGCGGTCGCCGCGCTCGGCGGCGATCTGTTTCTCAACATGCAGAACCGCGTGGAAACCGGCCGTGCCTACTCCTTCTATCAGGATCGCCTCAGCGGCCTGTCGGCGGCCGTCTTCTACACGCGCTACACGCCGGTGGACGCCGATAAAACCGCCACCGAGCTGGGCCTCCAGGAGCACGAGTCTTTCGGCAAGGACGGCGAAGAGGACTACTACGCCGTCATCCGCCAGGAAGGCGGCTGGGAGGTCACCTACCGCGGCCCCAAGCCGCTGGAGCCCGAGACCATCACGCGCCACCGCGAAACCGCGCTGCACAACATCTTCTACATCCTGCAAATGCGCTTCCACGAGCCGGGCATGCTGTTCGAATACCAGGGCGGCGACGTCATCGACAACATGCCGGTGAACATCGTGGACGTGGTGGACAGCCAGAACAACGTGGTGACGGTCTACTTCCACCAGACCACCAAGCTCCCGGTGCGCCAAGACTGGGTCTGGCACGACCCCAAGACGCACGAGCGCAACGAAGAGATCACCCGCTTCGGCCGGTACCGTGAAGAGGACGGCGTCCAGTGGCCGCTCCAGCTAAGCCGCACCCGCAACGGCGACAAGATCTACGAAGCGTTCTTTTCCTCGGTCGCCTTCGACCAGGATCTAGACCCCGAACTGTTCGCGATCCCCACCGAAGACAGCCGCCCCGAGAAGCGCTGAGTGGCGCAAGCACTCCTGCTTGCCGCGCCGGGACTCGTCCCGGCGCTTGTCGTCCAATCACAGTACCAAGCCCAGATCACCCGCTCCGCAACTTTTACTCGAACGACGCGCGCAGCTTGGGAATCAGATCCGGTGTCCAGGGTTGGCTCTCCAGCAGCCGCAGCGCCTTGAGAAGCCCATGAGCCACCCGCTGCTGCAACGGGTGCGCGAACTCCTCCCAGGTACTTCGCGCAAGGCCAGCCCGCTCCGCCAAGACCAGCCTGCCGGTCGCATCGATCAACCGGCTGGCCGCCCACCGCGCCGGCTGGACCTCATCACGGCAGAACGTCTCAGCAGCGTAAATCGAAGCTGCCGCGGCGTCTTCGTCTGCACCATGAGGCCCATCCCCGCCAGGATCATGATGGAATGGCCCCTCGTAAAAGCTCTTCAAATGGCTCTCTACACGAGCCCTGGCCGACAGGTTCTTCGGATCGCCCAACCCTGCCCAGATCTCGCGAAGCACGGGCGCCCACGATAACGTGAACGGCTGTTGTTCAGAGGACGGTAGCCGCAGATGCGAATCCATGACCCGCTGGGCACACAGGACCGCGAAGGCTGCCCGTGCTTCGGGCTGCAACGCTCGAAGACGATCCTCGGATTCATTGACCACGGCCACCGGATTCAAGTAGCCTCTGGCCGCGAGCGAATCACCCAACCTGGACATAACCAGCCGTCGACCGCGTCGACACTCCGCATTATCGCCCGGACTAGCTGCGATCGAGGACAAGGGCTGAGTGGACCGAGCGCTCGCCCGCGACCGAGGGGACCAGTCTATGCAGATCCACAGCACCGCCCGCTGCACCTCCGGCTCCCCGCAGTGGCCGCGGCCTCGCGTCTGCTATAGTGCCTCACATGAGCCGCACTCTCGCCGTACGCCTCACTGGAACCGTACTCGTCTTCGCCGCCGCCTGGCTCGCCTACACGCAGCCCGGCCAGGGCGGCCAGGGCAAAGGTGGCAAGCAAGCCAAACAGGCCTCCCCGCTTAACCTGAACAAGGTCACCGACGATCTCTATATGCTCGAAGGCTCGGGCGGCAACGTGGCCATCTACCTCACGGATGAAGGCGCCATCGTGGTGGACGACAAGTTCGAGCAGAACTTCGACGAGATTATGGCCAACGTCAAGAAGGTGACCAGCCAGCCCGTCAAGTACGTACTGAATACCCACCACCACGGCGACCATACCGGCAGCAACGCCAAGTTCCTGCCCATCGCCGAAATCATCATGCACAAGAACGCGCGCGCCAATATCGTCCGGGGCAAGCAGCCCGGCGCCTCGCGCCTGGCCTTCGCCGATGAAGCCGAAGTCTATCTGGGAGGCAAGGAAGTTCGCGCCGAGCATTTCGGCCGCGGCCACACCAACGGAGACGCCGTGATCTTCTTCCCCGGCGACCGCGCTGTCCACACCGGCGACCTGTTCGTCTCCAGCGCCCCCCTGGTCGACTACAACAACGGCGGCAGCCTCAAGGAGTGGGCCGGCACGCTCGACAAGCTTCTGGCCGAGGACTTCGACATCGCCATCCCCGGCCACGGTCCGGTGATGAAGAAGGCCGACGTGAAGGCGTTCCGCGACAAAGTCGCCGGCATCCAGAATCGCGTCAGCAGCCTGGTCCGCGAAGGCAAGAGCAAGGATGAGATCAGCAAGGTGCTGTCCGCCGACTTCAACTTCGCGGGCATGCAGCTCGGCGCGGTCGACGGCATGATGGCCGAACTGAAGTAGCCGCATCCCGTGTGGGCCGGGCCGCGGGCCTGGCCCGCAGCCTGCCTACTCAGGGTTGGCCGCGGCGCCGCTCTCGCGTTCCAGGTTGGCGGCGGTGCGCTCCTTGGCGAGCCGCTGGAAGGCTTCGCGGAAGGCCGGGACGCTGGCCTGGAGCTGGTTGAAGTCGCCGCGCGGGATCAGCAGGACGTTGGTCGGCGCGGTAGCCTTGACGGTGGCGCTGCGGCTCACGTTGCCGATCACCGCCATCTCGCCGAAGCATTCGCCCGTTTTGAGATCCGCCACGTGGCGCACCTTGCCGTTGTCTTCCAGCAGCACCTCGACGGCGCCCTGCTCGATGATATAGACCTTATCGCCCAGGTCGCCCTGATTGAAGACGATCTCGCCGGGCTCGAAGTGCTGGCGGCGGATGCCGGAGGTGAGGTTGGGCTTCACCTGGACCAGGTCGGGCTGGAACAGCAGCGCCACGATCCAATCCATGCCGATGCGCACCTTGCGGTTGAGGCCCGGCATTTTCCCCAGGTAGATGGTGCGCCAGAGCATCCAGGCGATGAATCCGGAAAACTTGATGCCCAGGATTTCGGCGATGGCCGAGAAGTGGCCGAGCGAGGCGAGCTTGCCCAGTCCTTCGAATTCGAAGCCGCGCGAGGCGCCTCCGCGGATGGCCGCGGTGATGTTGTCCGACACCACGTCGGCGGCGCGGGTGGCGTGCTGCGCGGTGGGCGGCACGGGATTGCCGTTGAGCGTCTTGGCCGCCGAGCAATCGCCGAGGGTCCAGACGACGCCCTCCTGGCCCACCAGCTCCAGGTTGCTGTTGGCGAGCAGGCGTCCCTTTTCCTTGGTGCACTCGAGCTTCGCCAGCACGGGCGGAACCGAGGAGGGCACGGTGGCGGCCACGGTCTTGCAGGGAATCTCCTTGCCCGATTTCAGGATTGCCTTCTCAGAGGTCGCCGCCGCGACGCGGTCCTGGGGGATAATTTCAACGCCGCGGCGCAGCAGAATCTTTTCGGCGAACAAGGCCAGCTCCGGATTCATCTCCGGCAGAATGTGGTCCTTGGGGTGGACCAGGACGCAGCGCGCGGTTTCGTTGCGCAGGTTGCTGTAGTTGCGCTTGACGCGACGGATGAAGTCGTTGAGCTCGGCCATGAGCTCTACGCCGGAGAATCCGCCGCCGGCCACGACAAAGGTCAGCAGCTTCCGGCGCATTGCGGGGTCGGTTTCGACGTCGGCTTCCTCCAGCACGTGAATCAGGTGGTTGCGCAAGGCCAGGGCGTCGGACAGGGTGCGGAAGGGCTTGCCGTGCTCCAGCATGCCGGGCATGCCGTAGAAGTTGGTCATGCCGCCGAGGGCGATGACCAAGTAATCGTAGGGAAGTGTCAACTGCCGCGGCCAGAAGCCGGGGCTGACGCGCACTTCTTTCTTCTCGATGTCGATTTCCTCGACCTCGCGCATGATCAGCTGGGTGCGCGGGCAGAGGTGGCGGATGGGGGAGACGATATCGGTGATGCCGATGGCGCCGGAGATCACTTCGGGCAGCATGGGCTGGTAGACGAAGTAATTTTCCTGGTTGACCAGCTGGATGCTCGCTTCCTCGGGCCGCAGAAGCTTCTCCAGGCGCCGCGCCGTGTACACCCCGGCGAAGCCGCCGCCTAAAATCAAAATCCGCTTCACTGCCATTTCCTGATTGACTTCCTTCGTTGCCCTTCCGTGTCCCGGGCCTCCAACTTCACGTCAGACAGAAAGGGTCCAGCCTTCTTTGGCGACCCAGGTCTCCGGGAACTCGCGCCGCGCCTCTTCCTGGAGGCGGTCCAGAAACTCGTCGGTGTGCGCCGGATCGTGGTGAAACAGAACCAGGCGTTTCACGCCCGCCGCCCGCGCCAATCTTGCGCCTTCGACCCACGTGCTGTGTCCCCAGCCGCGGTGGGTCTCGTACTCTTCCGGAGTGTACTGCGAATCGATCACGAGTGCGCCGGCGCCGTGGCAGCCCTGGTGCATTTCCTGATCCAGGCGCGCATGGCCGTGTTCGCGGTCAGGCGAATAGACCACGCTTGAGCCGTCGGCGTCCACGCGGTAAGCGCAGGCGCCCTGGGGATGATTCGTCTCAAACGCACGCACGGTCAGGGGGCCCAGGTTGCAGGCAGCGCCCTTCAGTTCTACCAGGTCGATCTGCGCGCCCAGCGTTTCGAATTGCACGGGGAAGTAAGGCACCGCCATCAATCCGCGCAGAGCCTCCTGCAGCGGGGCGCTGAACTCGGAGGAGTAGATGGTCACGTGGTTGCGCGGATTGTAGAGCGGCACGAAGAACGGGATCCCCTGGATGTGGTCCCAGTGGAAATGGGTGAGGAACAGGTGGACCCGCAGCGGAGCGCCCTGGGCGCGAGCCAGCAGGTCCAGGCCCAGTTCCCGGATACCGGTGCCGCCGTCGAAGACGATGACGTCGGCGCCGTCAGACTGTATTTCCACGCAGGCCGTATTGCCGCCATAGCCCAGCGTCTTGGGCCCTGGCGTGGCCGCCGAACCCCGCACGCCCCAGAATCGCAGCTTCATCTTTGTGGTACGGCCCGTGGGCGAGCCCTCACTTGGAGCGCGACCCGACCTCCTTCGCCGTGCCGCCCTCGCTCTCCGGATAGTGGGTGAGATCGATGTTGCCTTCGTGGCAGGCGAACTCCATCACTTCATAGCTGGCGTCAGGATGCCGCCCCAGGTTGCCGGCGATCTTCCAGGGCTGCGTATAGATAGTGGGATCGGTGATCGTGGCTTCGTAATCGATCTGGTCCTTGTTCACCATGGTGAAGCGTTCCACCACGTGAATGTTGGGCGTGGTGAAGTTGCCTTCCATGTCGAGCCACACGACGCCGTTCTGATTAGCGGTGTCCACCACCAGGGTGTCGCCTTCCCAGTGGCCCACCCCGTCGCCCATGAAAAGCTTCACGTCTTCTGAAACGTGCTTGCGGCCGTCGGTGGGGATCACGCGATAGGAGTGCGCGTATTCGGGCATGAAGGCGACGTAGTCCTTGGTCTGCACGATCTGATAGCCGAACTGCTGGTAGGCGGTATGCGGCACGCCGGATTGGAAGCAGTGCGCTTCGGTCTCCAGGTACATGTGGTTCGCCTTCAAATCGTCGGCCTTGGCCTTGGCTTCGGGCTTATAGGGCAGCATCCCGTCAGGCGGATCGACGATCGCCCCCTGCTTACCCTGCACGGAGAAGATGGCGCGGTTCATACGCGGCGTCCAGTAGCCTTCCATGTCCGGCTTGCCGTCGGGCGTCCGGGTGAACGGCTCGGCGTCGCCCTTGGGGGCCTGGTAATACGGGCTGTAGGGATCGCCGAAGACACCGCCTCCGCCGCCTTTGCCTCCACCTTTGCCGCCCTTGCCTCCTTTGACTCCTTTCGGTGGACCCTGTTGGCCCGACCCGGGCATCGGCGCGAGCATCACGGCCGCGGCGGCCGCCAGCGCAACAAAGGAACTCAGCAGTGCTCTTTTCATGGGGTCAACCTCCCGGACTCTAACTCTTCGTAGGCGTTACATTCGTATTCTAACAACCGGAAATTCGGTTCCTGGTGACGGTAAAACAGCAGGCGCATGGTCCAGGGTTGTGTGTAGGTCTTCTCGTCGGTGAGCGTAGCCTCGTAAGTCAGCGTATTGGGGCCAGTGCGCGTGAAGCGTTCCACCACGTGCAGCGCGTTGCTGTGGTGGTTGCCGGCTTTGTCGAGCCAGGTGTCAGGCAGGAAGTCGATGCTATCGACCACCAGTGTGTCGCCGTCCCAGTGGCCGCGCGAATCTCCCATCCAGAGTTCAATACCGTCCAGATGCATATCGTTCATGAAGACATTGCGCGTGGTGTGGGCGTACTCGGAGAGGATCACGACGACTTCGGGACGCTGCAGAATCTGCAGTGGGAAGGGCAGGTACATGACGCGCGGCACGCCGGGCAGGAAACACTTGTTCAGCGGGTCCAGCAGTTCGCGGTCGCGGAAGTTTTGTTCCTGCTTGGCGCGGGCGTCGGGGCGGTACGGAATCTTGCCGTCAGCCGGATTCACAATGACCGCCTGGCCGCCAGGAAAGCCGAGCATAGGTGTGTGCGGCTCCACGTCATAGGCGGTGCCAGTGGAGCTGACCTGCCAGATGCCCTGTAAATCGGGCTTACCGTCGGCGGTTCGCGGAGGCGTGTAATTCTGGGCGGCCAGCACGGGACCCAGCGCCAGCGCCGCGATCAGCCAGGAAAGAGAGCGCTGTATCATCGGCTTAAGGTATCACGTGAGGGGCCGGGTCTGCCAGTCTGCGCGAATCCGGTGCGGTCAAGCGCGGCGGTCCTCGATGGTCAGACGAACCTCTGATTCGGATCCTAGTTCGCCGAAGCCTTGCCCCACAACTGCTCAGAGGCGATCCGCGCGCCTTCGGCCAGCGACTTCAGCTTGATCCAGGCGATGGAGGGATGCACGGGACCGAAGCCGGCGAAGGTCCCGAAACCGCAATCCGAGCCGGCCATCACCCGCTCCTTACCGACGATTTCGGCGTAGCGCAGGATGCGGTGGGCCACCAGGCGCGGGACTTCGACGAAGTTGCAGGTGGTCTCGACCACACCCGGGATCAGCACCTTGCCGTCGGGCAGCTTGTGCGTCTTCCAGACTTCCCATTCGTGGGCGTGGCGCGGATTGGCGCCTTCCAGCAGCAGCGCCATGGGCTTGGCCTTGAGCACCAGGGGCAGAATCTTGGGCAGCTCGATGTCGTGGGTGTGCGGGCCTTCGTAGTTCCCCCAGCAGACGTGCATGCGCACGCGGTCCGAAGGAACGTCAGCCAGGGCGTGATTGAGCGCCGCAATCTGGATTTCGACGTTGCGCAGGAACTGGTCTTCGGTGAGGTCCTTGAAGCGCGAGTGGCGGCCCATGGCGAGGTCCGGGCAGTCGAGCTGCAACAGGAGGCCGGAGTTCACGATCTCTTCATATTCGGCCTTCATGCCGTCGGCGACGGCCTGCATGTAGGCTTCGTGCGTCTTGTAGTATTCGTTGGGCTGGAAGACGGCGACGGTTCCGGGAGAAACGGAATTCATGAAGCCTTCCGTGACGCCGGCCTTGGCCAGGGCGCTCTTCATGCGGGCGATATCCTGGCGCACGGGCTCAAGCGATTTCACCTTGATTTCGCCGCGGCAGACGGGCCGCTTGTACGTGGCCGAATGACCCTCTTTCACCAGCTTGTCGCGATAGTCCGGGAAATCGTCCAGGTCCTGCGGGGTGGGGCGCTTGGAATCGCCCTCAAAGCCGGTGAGGCGGTGGCGGATGTAGGTGGCGTAGCTGATCTTGCTCTGCTCACCGTCACTGGGAATATCGACGCCGCATTCCACCTGCTTGCGAATCACGTCGTCGACGGCGCGCTGCACGGTGGTCTCGAAGACTTTCTGATCGTAGGGTTCCTCGCGGTCCTGGGCGAAAATCAGGTCGACCACATCCTGCGGCCGGGGCAGGCTCCCGACGTGGGTCGTCAAAATGCGGTCGGTACTTAGCTTCATGTTGGCGTATATCTCCTGGGAGGGAATCGTTCGTTATAAGGGCTGCAACGTTAGAGGATATCACGTTGCCGCAGAAACCAGCCTCGGGCCCTGGGGGAGCTGGTTGGACACCACTTGAAGCATTCCGCGCCGCTGTCGCGTCTAATGAGGTAGGAGGTGGCGTCATGAACTCACTGGACCAGTTCTTCCAAGGCTCCGATACACGGTTGGGGGTTTTCTACCCGAAGGACTACCTGCTGGCTGCCTTCCCCAGCTTTGATGATGCCCAACAGGTGCGCCTGGAACTGACCGGGTCCGGGTTCGCCGCCGAGGATGTGGTGGCCGTGCCCGGCGAAGAGGTGATCCGCCATGCCGCCGATCACGCCCGGACACAAGGAGTGTGGGGGCATCTGATGACGGCCCTCTCGCGGCTGATCGATACCGAGGAAAGCTACGCCGATCACGACGTGGTACTGGCCCGCGAAGGCGCCGGATTCGTGGCGGTCTATTGTCCGAGCGAAGAGCTCAAGCACAAGGCGTGGCAACACATGAACGCGCACGATCCGATTGTGGCGCGGCACTATGAGTTCGCCGGCATCGAGCACTTGAAGGGCGAGGTTTGACGCGGCGCAAGCCTTGGCTTGCCGCGCCGGGACTCATCCCGGCTCTTGCCGCCGGCGGTGTCACACCCGCGGCGGCGGTGAAATCTCCCCCCCCGCAGCGCGCGCGCTCCGGGTTAACCGGCCAGCTTTGCCAACTCCGGGACGCTCCCCAGGATCCGCTGGATGAGTCCCTCGCCGGCCTGCGACTTGGCGAACGTCATGAACAGTGAGACCAGACCGCCGACGTTGCCGCCGGAGATCCCGCTCTTCTGAATGGATGCGATGGCGCCCAGCGCGCCGCCAATCCCGCCGCCTCCTCCTCCAAGCATGGATCCGACCGCGCCCATCAGTCCTCCACCGCCCGACGATTCGCCCGCTGCGGCGCCGGCGCTCAGCAGTCCCGACGCCCCGGGAATCGCGCCGAGCAACTGCTTGAAATCGCCGCCGTCGGCGTTCTGCTGCAACACGCCCAGCAACGCGCCGGTCGCCGATTTCGTGGTGCCTTCGGATTCGCCCAATTGCTGGGCGGCCATTTGAATGAAGTCTGTGATGCCAGCCATGGTTTCATGCTAGCTCCTATGCCGGCCGCGGAGGGGGCCACGTCTCAGAAGCAGGTTTGGCCGGGCGAGGCGCGATACCACTCCTGGCGCAGAGAACCGGGCAGGAACGTGCTCATACCACCGGGGTTGCCCATCTCATCGACCACTGCCTGATCCACCAGACGTTCGCGCTCGCGCTGGATGCGTCCGACGGCGAACCAGATGGCGGGGTGGAACCAGAGCAGGCCCCGCACCACTTCTTCCAGCAGGACCATCAGCCAGTCGCCGCGGGCGACGTGCACCATCAGGTGGCGGACGACGGCTTCCTGCTGCGTCCGTGGCAGGTGCAGGACACCTGAGGGAATCAGGATGCGGGGATGGCGCCATCCGGAGATGACGGGCGCGGTAATCTGCCGCGACGCGAACCAGCGGACGCCGGGCCGGGAGGCCGGCAGGTTGGGCAGCAGTCCGGACCGCCGCCGCAGGCGCCGCAGATGGTGAAGGCCAGCGGCCAGCCAGATGAGGCGCAGCGCGGTTCCGGCCGCGAGGAATCGCCAGAGATGCCGCTGGTCGAACCAGGTGGGGGCTGTGGCCTGCAGCGGCCGGAAGCCTGCGCCAGGTCCGCCGAGCGCCTCCGCACCTGCCTGGATCACCGGCTCGATGATGGCCAGGGTCAGGGCCAGGGCCACGACGATCTGCCACATGTAAAGACGGATGGTGGCGGAGCGGATCCAGCGGTTGACCAGGGCAATGGCGGCCACGGCGACCACGACCTGGATGCTCCAGGCCAGCAGGCTGGTGACGGTGGGGGCGGAGATCACCTTGGATCAGTGTAGCCGGATGGGCCCCCCGCGCCGGAGCAGGTATTGGGAAGGTGTTGTAAATAAAACAAAACGTTGCCGCCTTGTGTCCTGTGTGGTACCTTGCAAAATGCGGGAGCAGCCGCAGGGGAAACGCGCGCCGGGCGGGCAGTTCATGGGTTGCCCCGCCGGTGTCTTTATATAAGTTGAATCGTTTCATATGAATCTGCGGTCGCTGTTTAGTCTCTTCTCGTCCGACCTGGCTATCGATCTGGGTACGGCCAACACGCTGGTGTACGCCAAGGGTAAGGGTATTGTGGTGAATGAGCCCTCCATTGTGGCGATCAATAAGAACACCGGAGAAGTGGAGGCGGTCGGCAGGGAAGCCAAGGAAATGCTGGGGCGCACGCCCGGCTCGATTGTCGCCATCCGGCCCATGAAGGACGGCGTGATCGCCGACTTCAAGGTCACCGAGCGCATGCTGAATTACTTTATTCAGAAGGCGCACGGCCGCAAGATGCTGGTGCACCCGCGCATCATCATCGGCGTGCCCAGCGAGATCACGCAGGTGGAAAAGCGCGCCGTCATCGATTCGGCGTATCACGCCAAGGCCAGCGAAGTGTACCTGGTGGAGCAGGCCATGGTGGCCGCCATCGGCGCGGGGCTGCCGATCACCGAACCCGCCGGCAACATGGTGGTGGACATCGGCGGCGGCACCACGGACGTGGCGGTGATCTCGCTGTCGGGCATCGTGTATTCACGGTCCGTACGCGTGGCGGGCAACGTGATGGACGACGCCATTGTGCAGTACATGAAGCGCAAGTACAACCTTCTGATCGGCGAGACGACGGCCGAGAAGGTGAAGATGCAGATTGGTTCGGCGTTCCCGCTGGACAAGCCCTTGACGATCGAGATCAAAGGCCGCAATCTGGTCGAAGGGATCCCGAAGACGATCACTGTGGACGATAGCGAGATCCGCGAGGCATTGGCGGAATGCGCGGCCACCATCATGAACGCCATCCGCGTGGCGCTGGAACGGACGCCCCCGGAGCTTTCGGCCGACATCAGCGACCGCGGCATCGTGCTGACGGGCGGCGGGGCGATGCTGAAGAATCTGGACAAGCGCATCCGGCAGGAAACCGGATTGCCGGTATCGATCGCCGAGGATCCACTGGCCTCGGTGGTGCTGGGAACCGGCAAGATGCTGACCGAGTTCAAGCTGCTGCGGCGGATCGCGATCGAATAGGAGCCGGGTAGAGGAATCAGAGGAACAGAAGGATGGAGTTGTTGCTGAATCGCTACCGCAACCTGACTGTGCTGGTAGTGGCGATTCTTGCGCAATTGTTCCTGCTGGCCTACCAGGTGCGCAGCGATCAGGAAGTCCGGCTGATCCGCGTGTGGGCGGTGAGCGCGGTGACACCGCTGGCGTCCCTGCTCGAAACCGTGCGCGGCGGCTCGGTGAACTTTTTTGACGATTACTTCGCGCTGCTGAACGTGCGCCAGGAAAACCAGCGGCTCAAGGCGGCGCTCGGTGAGGCGCAGCTTGAGAACCAGCAGTTGCGCAGCGACCTCGATACCGCGGAGCGCGTGCAGGCGCTGGTACTGTTCCAGCATGAGACCAAGCAGAAGACGGTGTCGGCGCGGGTGATCGCCAACACGACGGGGTCGGGGTCGATGGTGATTGTGGACCGCGGCTCGGTGCACGGCATCCGGCAGAACATGGCGGTGATCACGCCGGCGGGGATCGTAGGCAAGATCACCAGCGTGTTTCCGAACGCGTCCTACGTGCTGCTGGTGACCGATCCCACGTTCGCGGCGGGCGTGGTTTCACAGAAGCATCACGTGCACGGGACGGTGAAGGGGCAGGGCAACGGCACGCTGTTCGTCGATTTCGTGCAGAATGAGCAGGTGGTGGAGGAGGGAGAGGAATTCTTCACCGACGGCCTGGACCTGACGTTCCCGCGCGGGCATCCGGTGGGCACGGTGGCGGTGGTGCGCGACGGCCGCAAGCGCAAGGAGATTTATGTCACTCCGAGCGGGCTGGAAAACGCTCTGGAGGAAGTGCTGATCGTGACCGAGGGCGTGCATGAGCCGATTCCCGAGGTGCCGGTGAAGACCGAGCCGGTAATGCTGGAGCCTCCACCGCCGGATCAGGGTGCGACGGCGGCGCCCGCCAAGAGCGGTCCGCTGTCGACCGATGCCGACCGCCTTCGCGACGAGATGCTGCGCGTGATGCAGTCGCAGGGCCACGTTCTGGGCGAGCGCGGCAACGGCGCTCCGGATTTCAACGCGAAGCCCACGGAGACGCCGGCCGCAGCGCCGAACGCCGGCCGTGGAGCGTCCGGTTCGAAGGCCACGGGTCCGGCAGCGCGTCCATGACCGATTTTTCGGGCAGCGACCTGCACACGGGATTCCAGGATCCGGCGCGCAAGAAGGACCGTATTGCGCGCTACAAGTGGGTCACTATTGTGGGGATCTCGCTGGGGGCGATCCTGTTCCGGGTCTATGTTCCCCGTTTCTTCGACTACCTGTCCTACCTGCAACTGCCGCTGCTGGTGACGGTGTACTTCGCGCTGATGCGGCGGTCGCCCATCGCGGGCGTGCTGTTCGGGGCCGGAATCGGACTGGCCGAGGATTCGCTCTCCGGCGAGTACCTGGGTATGTACGGGATCGTCAAGACGCTGGTGGGCTACTTCGCGGCCTCCGTGAGCCAGCGGTTCGATGTGGACCGCGGTCTGGTGCGCGGGGTGCTGGCGCTGTTTTTTTACCTGTTTCACCAGTTCTTCTATTGGGTCCTGGTGCGGGCGCTGCTGGGCCAACCGGCGGCCTTCGTGCCGCAGACCGAGCTGGTGCTGGCGGTGCTGAATGCGGCCGTCGCCATCCCGCTCTATCATTTGTTAGATAAACTGAAAGTTTCCGATTGAGGCGGTAAGCAGTGATCCCAGTTGACCCCGAGCGGACCCAGGAAGAGACCTCCGCCGGCAGACTATTTCGTGACGACACACGCTTCGCGTTAGGGCGCATCGCGGTGTTCCAGTACGTCACGGTGGCCGTTTTTCTTTTCCTGATCACGGGATACTGGGGCTTGCAGGTGCGCGATCACGAGGCCAACGAGGAACTGGCCGAGCGCAATCGCATCAAGACGGTTCCTATGCCGGCGCCGCGCGGCAAGATCCTGGACCGCGACGGGCGGGTGATCGTCGACAACCACTCCTCCTTCACGGCGATGCTGAACCAGGAGTCGCTCAAGCTGGAGCACCTGCCGCAGATCGCGCAAGGGCTGAACCTGGACCTGGATGAACTGAAGGCCACGGTGGCCCGCTACGCCAAGGGTCCCAAGTACGTGCCCATCCCGATCAAGGAAGAGTTGACGCAGGCCGAGTTGACGTTCGTCGAGTCGCATTGGGATTCGGCATTCTTCCCCGAGCTGGAAGTGGTGGAGGCACAGAAGCGCCTGTATCCCCAGCACGAGACGGCGGCGCATGTGCTGGGTTACCTGGGCGAGGTGAGCGAGGCCGAACTGAACACGGTGGAGTTCGCCAAATATTCGCAGGGCGACATCGTCGGCAAGACCGGGCTGGAACGCCAGTACAACAGCGAGCTGACGGGCATCGACGGTGAGAAGCGCGTGGTGGTGGATGTGCACGGGCGCGAGCGCGAGGTGCTGGAGAGCAAGGAAGCGACGCCGGGGCAGAATCTGCAATTGACGCTGGACCTGGATCTGCAATTGGCGGCCGAATTGGCGATGGAAGGGCGGCGCGGCGCGGTGGTGGCGATGGACCCGCGCAACGGCGAGGTGCTGGCGATGGTGAGCCGGCCGGGGTTCGACCCGAACGCGTTCGCCGGTCGCCTGAAGCAGTCGGACTACGACAAGCTGCTGAACGATCCCAACCATCCGATGCTGAACCGGGCGATCCAGGGGGAGTACGCTCCAGGGTCGACGTTCAAGCCGCTGGTGGCGATCGCGGGCCTGGAGACGGGCGTGTTGGACCAGATGGGCACCACGTTCTGCGACGGCGGAGAGACCTTCGACGGACGCTACTACCACTGCCACACCAAGCACGGCACTGTGGACCTGCACAAGGCGATTGTGCAGAGCTGCGACGTGTACTTCTACAACGCCGGCAGCCGGATGGGGATCGACAACATCGTCCAATATGCGCAGATGGCGGGACTGGGCGCGCGCACGGGGATCGACCTGCCGGGCGAGGCCGAGGGCCTCATGCCGTCGACGCGATGGAAGCGGCGCGTGCAGCGCGATCGCTGGTACGCCGGCGACACGATTAACGTCTCGATCGGTCAGGGCTACGTGACCGTGACGCCGCTGCAACTGGCGGTGGCGATCGGCGGTCTGGTCGGTGGAGCCACCTGGTACCAGCCGCATCTGGTGCGGCTCGCCGCGGAACCGGAAGCGGTCCGCCGTGGCAGCTTGCTGCAATCGAACATCGACAAGGTCGTGGCGGGGATGTACGGCGTGGTGAACGAAGGCGGCACCGGCGCATCGGCCTTGATCCCGGGAATCACGGTGTCCGGGAAAACGGGTAGCGCGCAGCGGATCTCCAACGAGACCGCGAAAAGCAACAAGGCGCTGGCGGAGACCATGCAGGATAACGGCTGGTTCGTGGGCTTCGCGCCGCGGGACAATCCCGAGATCGTGGTGGCGGTGTTGGTGGAATCCGGACTGCACGGCAGTTCGTCGGCGCCCATCGCGCGCGACGTGATCAAGGCGTACTTCGACAAGAAGACGCGTCTGAGCCGGCTGCAGCCGCTCAATATGGCGCTGTTTGAGCGTAAGCGGTAAGGGCGCGCTTACTGGGTGACGCGCGTCAGCACCAGGCCAACCGCTTTTTCCGAAGGCTTCGTGGGATCGCCGCAGGTTTGCGTGCGCAGGGTCCAGACCTGTTCGGCCAGATCCAGGTTCTTATCGACCGCCTCGTTACGCTGGCCGGTGGTGACGCGGCGGTCAAGCTGCGTCTGGGCCTCCTCACCCATGGCGGTCACGGCGTAGTCGGGATTCGCGCCGGCGCACTCCTTGAGGCTGTTGGCGGCCATTTCGAGCAGCATGCGGCTGCGGTCGTAGCGCTGCTGAGAGCTGATGCCGCGGCCTAACGGATCCAGCGTCAGCACCTGGTCCGTGAGGTCGAGCTCGCTGAGGATTTCCGGGCTCTCCGGCTCGATGTTGAGCGCGGTTTCGAAGTTGCGGCGGGCGGTGCGGTAATTGGCGCGAGCAAATTCGGCCTCGCCCAGGCCGGCATAGGCGTCGGCATCCTTGGGATTTTCCTTGAGGATCTCGCTGAACAGCTCAGAGGCGCGCTCGGACACGCCGGCGGAGACGTAGAGATGTGCGATGCGGCGCTTCAGGTTCAGATTGTCGGTGGCTTCGTCCTGCAACGCGACCAGTTCGGGGAGCAGTTCCTCGGTGCGGTTGTTTTGCGCCAGCAGGTCGGCCAACTCCAGGCGTGTATCGACCTTGCTCTGCACCGGGTCCTTGAGCCAGCGCCCGTAGATGGCGCGGTGATAGAAGTAGGTAGCCTCGTCAATGTTGCCGTCGAGCTTGAGAATGCGAGCCATGATCAGGGAGGCGTCCGCATTGGTGGGGTCGGAGTCCAGGATCTGGCTGGCGGCCATGCGCGCGTCTTCGATGCGGCCGGCGGAGAACAAAGCCTGGGTAAGCGCCACGCGCACGTTCATATTATTCCGCTCGACGCTGGAGGCGGTGCGGAAACGGTCGACGGCCTGGCCGTAGTCGCCGTTTTTGGCGAATTCCTGGCCTTCCCGGAAGTAGCGCTCGGCCTCGGCCTCGCTTTCGGCGGTTTCGACGCGGGCCAGACGGACGTCGATGAAGACCAGCAGGGCGATCACCACCATCACGACGCCGATGGTGCCGTAGAAGGTGGCCGCCGAGGTGGTGGCCGTGGTTTTCCCACCGCTCTTCTGGCTCATTTCGGCTCTCCGTCCGGCTTCTCCACGACGCCTAGCTCGTTCAGGATGTCTTCGAGTGTGACCACGCCGAGCAACTGCCGGATGTCGGCGCGGCTGACCACGGGCAGCACATTCTGGCGGGCGCTGCCCATGCGTTCGAGCGCCAGCGTCAGGGGATGATCCGGGTGCACGTGCGGGAACTCGGCGGCGCTCATTTCGTCATGCGGGAATTCATGGATCTCGGAGAGCTTCAGGTCCGGCGAGGCTTCGACGGCGCGCTCCAGCGCCTCATGCGGAATCATGCCGATCAGCTTGCCGTTCTCGAGCACCGGCCAGTGTTCCAGGTGCCCGTTGCCGCGGGCGCGTTCGAGCGCCTGGCCGGCGGTGGTGCGCGCCGTGAACATCTCCCACTTGGTCCGCATGGCGCGCGAGACCTGGGCTTTGCCGTGTTCCGAACGCGACTCGGCGGTGGGCAGGTGCACGCCGTCCTGGTGCGCCAGGGCTTCGTAGATCGGCACGCGCTGCAGCTTATAGGAGATGACGAAGGCAATGAGGTTGGAGATCATCAGCGGCACGATAATCGTGTAGTCGCGCGTCAGCTCAAAAATCATGATTACGCTGGTGAGCGGCGTGCGGACAATGCCGGCGAAGGCCGTTCCCATGCCGACCAGCGCGTAGGCTCCCGGCGTGGCCGTGGCATCGGGAAAGAACGTATGTGCGACGCTGCCCACGGAGGCCCCCAGCATGGCTCCGATGAACAGGCTGGGACCGAAAATGCCGCCTGCGTTGCCCGAGGAGTAGCACAGCGGCGTGCCGATAATCTTAAGGATCGCCAGGATGAAGACGCTACTTAGGAGGACGTCGTTGTTCAGCACGCGGTCCACGTAGTCGTAGCCGACGCCCAGGACTTCGGGTCTGAAGAGTCCCATCAGGCCGACGCCCAGTCCGCCGATAGCCGGCTGGAACCAGACGGTGGAGGCCGGCATCAAGCGGAATTTTTCGCGCAGCCACAGCAGCAGCTTCACGAAGGCCACCGAGCCGAGTCCGCCGACGATGCCCAGCACGGCGTAGATCAGGAACTCGCCCTGGTTTACGAGCTGATAGCCGGCCACCTGGAACAGCGGCTCGTCGCCCAGCACCAGGTTGAGCACGATCCAGGCGGTCGCCGAACTCAGTACCACGGAACCCAGCACTGGCGCGTGCAGGTCCCCAAGAATCTCTTCGAGCGAGAACAGCACGGCCGCGATGGGCGTGTTGAAGGCCGCCGCCAGCGCCGCCGAGCATCCGGCCGGGAACAGGGACTTGACCTGCGCGGCTTTCAGTCCCAGGCGGCGGGCCATGACCGAGGCGATGCCCGCGCCCACCTGTACCGACGGTCCTTCACGGCCGAGCGCGATGCCGCTGGCGAGCGACAGGGCGCAGCAGGAGAACTTGCCGAGCACGGTGCGCAGCGAAATGAATCCGTCGGAGACAAACAGCGCGGCCTTGGTCTGCGGGATGCCGCTGCCGCGCGCGAAGGGAAACCAGCGGTACAGCATGTAGCCGCTGACCAGGGCGCCGACGGTGGGCACCAGGATGCGCCGCCATCCGGCGCCTCCCGGCGGATACATGCGCACGGCCAGGCGGCCGGTGAGCAGAATGAACGCCACCACGACGAGGCCTACCAGGGCTCCCACCACCAGGCTGAGCACCAACTGAAGCTGGGTTTCGTTCTGCCGGAGGCTCTCCAGCCATTGCACAGACTTCCGGAAATAATTCTTGCGAGTGCCGGCTTCCGTTTCTGTATTCACTATCCCTACTGAAGCGACGCGAGGAACGTCCTTACCTTCCAGGATAGCGCCGGAAGCCAGCGCAAGCTAGTCGCGGCGGCAAACGGATTCGTCACGATCTGCGGCTGCGCGCGTAGACTTCGGTGAACTCCGCGCCAAACAGAAAAATCTGTGCGGAATAATACACCCACAAAAGCAGCACCACCAGCGAGCCGGCGGCTCCGTAGGCCGAACTGAGACCGGCCGAGGCCAGATAGATCCCGATCAACATCTTGCCGATGGCGAACAGTACGGAGGTGACCGCGGCGCCGACCCAGACATCGTGCCAGTTCATGGTGGCATCGTGCAGGAAGCGGTAAATACCGGCGAACAACAGGAGAATGGTCACCATCGCGATAAGGAAGGTGACGATTTGGAGCACGAATGAGGGCGCGGGCAGGAAATCCGGCACGAAGCGCGCCGCCACTGTGATGGCTGCGTGGACCAGCAGCGTGGCCAGGATCAGCACGCCCATCAGCAGCACCACCAGGAATCCCACCAGCCGCTTGACGAAGAACCCGCGAATCCAGTGGCGGCCTTCCACCGGCGGCACCTCCCAAATGAGATTGAGGCTGTCATGCAGCGCTCCGAAGACCAGCGTGGCGCCGAAGAACATCGACACCAGCCCGATGACGGTGGCCAGGGAGCTGCTGGTATCCACTTTGTCGACGACGCCGCCCACGTATTGCGCCGCGCGCTGCCCGATGGCGGTGTTCGTCCAGTCCATGATCTGGCCGCGCGCCGATGCCCGGCCCACAATGGCTCCGGTGATGCCCACCAGCACCCACAACGCGGGCGCCATGGAGAGCAGCGTGTAGAAGGAGAGTCCGGCGGCGAGCATCGGCGTGTTGTCCTTGACGCACTCGTCCACGGTCTCCCTCAGGAGCTTGTAGGTCCTGGACAGCATCGTTACTTTCCATGATGCACGAAGGCTGCCATATCGTACGAATCCCCTGAAACGACGGACTTGGCTGAGGCATCCAATTTGAGAGAGGAGGCAAAAATGATGAAAAATCGAGTGGAACGCAACTTTGGATTTTTTCTGGCGGGCGCGGTTCTGGGGGGCGCGGCCATCGCACTGAGCACGCCGCTGACCGGCCGCCGCACGAGGCGCTTGATCGGCAAGCAGATTGACCGCGGCACCCGTCAGGCCGAGCGTGCGGCCCGTCAATTGCAAGCAACCGGGCGGAGGGCCTACGATCTGGGTGGGCAGCTTTTACAGCAGGCCGGGAAGGCTGCGTCCCACGCGGCCGCCTTCAGCGGCTAACCTGATGCAGAGCCTAATACAGACAAAGGAGGGCAGTTCATGAACCGATCCCTCATCGCGAAGGGTTGTTTTGTGCTTGTGGCGTCCGCCGCGGCCACCGTTTGGGCCGCGGATCTGGACACCGGCATCCGGCAGGTTAACGATAAAGACTACGCGCGGGCGGAATCGACGCTGCGCGAGGTGGTGGCCGCCGAGCCCGAGAACGCCGACGCCAATTACTACCTGGGCGAGGCGCTGATCGGCGAGAAGAAGTACGCCGAGTCGGAAGAGTTCCTCAAGAAGGCGCTTGACGGCAAGCCGGAAGCGCGCGTGGCCCTGGGCCAAGCCTACCTGATGCAGGACAAGATCGACGAGGCGATGAGCGAGTTGAACGAAGCGGAAAAAACGCAGAACTCGAACTCCAACCTGTACCTGTATCGTGGGATGGCGCTGCTGAAGCGGGGCAAGAGTGCCGATGCGGCCAAGCAGTTTGACCAGGCGCTGAAGCTGGACGGGAAGAACGCCTACGCTCACTACTATATGGGCCTGGCGCAAAACAACCTGAAGCACCCGGACCTGATGCTCCAACAGTTTGAGATGTTCCTGCAACTGGATCCCAAGGCGCCGGAAGCGGCGCGTGTCCGGTCATTGCTACGATCTCAATAAGGGGGGATCTCCTCCGTCCAGGCAGCCAGTGAACATTCGCACCATCCGGCGTATTGTTGTCTTTACTCTCGCCGGATGCACTGCACTTATTGTTCTGGCGCTGCTGGTGGTGCACACGCCTCCGGTCCGCCGCTGGGTGCGGGACAGAATCGAGCAAGCCGCCGGACCGGCCGGCCTCCGCATCACCGATCTCGACTACAACCTCTTTGACGGCACGGCGGAGCTGAGCGGAGTAACGCTCGGCACGGGGCCGCGTCCGTTCCTCACTGCGGACCGCATCTCCGTGGACATCGACCTGGGTGCGCTCTTGGGTGGATCCATCGTCATCCAGCAGGCGGCGGCCACCGCGTTGAACATCGACCTCTTCGTGGACGCGCAGGGGCAAAGCAACGTCCCGCAATTCGGGGGCGGAGGCGGCGCGCCTTCCAATCAACTCCCGAATGTCCTGATCCAGCGGTTGACCGCGGCGGGCAGCTTCACCTACGAAGATCAGGCGAACAACGCCCAGGTCCAACTTCCATCCTGGACGCTGGACCTTACCGGAGTGCCGGGACCCACGCACACGATCACGTTCGGCTTGGGGCAGGCGGGCGAGGCGCAGTACGAGGACCGCGCTCTGGCGCTCAACACGCTGGGGCTGATGGCGCAGATCACGCGCGATCGGGTGGACCTCCAGCAGTTTCAGGTGGCCGTGCCCGGTGTGGACCTGACGGCCGCGGGCGGGATGCAGGGCTTCGCCGATCCCGATTTTGACCTGCGCCTGAACCTGGGCGCCGACCTGCAGCCGGTGCTCGCTTTCGCCGGCGTCGAGCCGCCCCCGCAAATCGCCGGGCATCTGGACGCCGCGGCGAACGTCAGGAACACGCTGAGCGACCTGTCTGTGAACGCGCAGGTGGCGGGGTCGAATCTGACGGTGGACCGGCTGCGGCGGGTCTCGCTCGACGCGCAGGCGAATTGGAGCCGGCCGGCGGGCATCGTTCAGGTGACCTCCGCGAACATCCAGGCTCCGCAGGGTGCGGTGGCGATCCAGGCCACCTGGGCCGGCGCGACCCCCGCGGACGCCAACAGCGCCTCGGCCCGGATTCAGCGACTGGATCTGGCGCAAGTCTCGCGCCTGCTGGACCTGCCGGTGGAGATCGCCAGCGGCGCGGCTGGAACGGTGACCGCGCAGTGGCAGGGAACGGCATTTGAGGACGCAGCGGCCACCGCCAATCTACGCATCACGTCCTCACGCGACGAGCCTGCCCAAAACGTGATTCCGCTCACGGGGACCGTTACCGCGCAGGTCCGCAATCGCGAGGCGACCATCGCCGCGCAGTCCTTACAGGTGCTGGGCGCTTCCGTGAACGCCAGCGTGACCACGGGCCTGACCAACCCGGCGCTCTCCGGCACGCTGGACCTTCAGGTCCCCGATGTGGGCGTGGCGCTTTCGAGCGTGGATGCGTTCCGCGGCGTGCCCGACGGCGAGACCGTGGGAGGCGTGCCCGTCGCCGGCCAGCTTCAGGCGAGTGCGCAACTGACCGGCACGCGCGATCGTCCCACGGCTGCGTTGACCATTGAAGGCGGCGGTATTCGCTACGGCCCCTTGCAGGACCTGATGCTGGCCGCCAGCGCAACGTACGATCCCGCGAAAGTGGCCGTCCAGAACGCGCGCGTTACCTGGAACGGGTCCGAGGTGACGGCGTCCGGCAGCGTCGGCCTGGAAGGCGAGGAACGCCCGCTGATGTTCACTGCCCGCACCACCGACATTCCGATTTCGGATATCCTGGGCACTCTTGGCTCCGACGTTCCGGTGACCGGGCGCGTGGAGCTTCAGGCGCAGGGGCAGGGAACCGTGGCGGCTCCACAGATTTCGGCCACGCTGCAGGGGCACAATCTGGTGGCCTATCAAGCAATGTTAGGCGAGCTCGCGACCAGCCTGTCGATGAGCGGCCGCACGGTGACGGTCGATTCTCTTCGCCTGGACAAGCCGGACAACGGCGGCACGCTGACCGCCCAGGGAACTTACGACCTTGATACACGCAGCTACTCGCTGAACGCGCAAGGCGATCAGATCGCGCTGCGCACACTGCAGCTGCCCGGCGACATGCCGGTCCGGGGCGTGGTCAATCTGAATGTCTCCGGCATGGGAACCGTGGACAACCCTAGCGCTGATGTGAACCTGAGCGTGACGGATCTCGACGTGAACGGGCGCATGCTGGGCGAAGCCAGCGCGGAGGCGCGCGTCGCGGATCAGCGTGCGACGGTCACTGCCGATCTGGCGGCATTCAACGTCCACGCCGCGGCGGATGCGGACACCATGGCGCCTTACGCGATGACCGTGCAGGTGACGGCCGACAACACCGATCTCGCGTCGCTTCCCTGGGGCGTCGGCGAGCCTCCCGTGCGCGGCAACGTCTCCGCCATGATCGAGGCCAGCGGACAGCCCCAGCAGTGGCGCGACGGGCAGGCCTCCGTGACGGTCTCCAGTCTATCGCTCGAAACCGCGCTGGGCATGGTGCAAAACGCCGAACCCATACGCATCGCCTTCGCCAACCGGGCCGTCAATGTTGAGTCGCTACAGGTAACGGGCGCCGGATCTTCGCTGTCTGTTTCCGGATCGCTGCCGCTCGAAGCAGGCGTGGCGCCAGGCACGGTCCACTTCGAGGGCAGCTCGGATCTGGCGCAACTGGCGGCGGACGTGGCCGAGGACTCCGGCTTCATGGCGTCGGGAACGGTGGAGGTCACCGGCGATCTTGCCGGCACGCTTGAACGCCTCACGCCCACCGGCATGGTCGCCGTGCGTGATGGGAACCTCAGTACGCCCGCGCTCAAAGCGCCGGTGGAAGGCGTGCAACTGCGGGCGGCCATCGACGGCGGGCGGGTGGTGATCGACCAGCTTCGGGCCAGCCTCGGGACAGGTGTGATCAGCGGTCAGGGTGAAATCCCACTGCGCTTGTTTCCGCTCCCCGGCCAACTCGACGTGCCTGCGATGACGCAGCCTGCACGGCTTCAGCTTTCGCTCTCAGGTCTGGCGTTGAACTCGGTCGCCGATCTGCCGGAAGGGGTCGGCGGCACAGTCACGCTCAGCCTGGATGCGCAAACGGAACGCGCCGAACTTGACGCCATCACCGCCACGCTCACCATTCCGCAGATCATCGTCAGCGTGGCGGGCGCGCGTGTGCAGACCACGCCCATGCCGCCGGTGATCACGCTGCGCGACGGCGTGCTGAATGTCGAGCGCTTCGATCTGAGCGGATCGGGCACCGAGTTTCACTTGAGCGGCGGCGCCTCCCTGATGGACCGCGAGCTGCGCGATGTCCAGATGAACGGCACCATCAACGCGGGCCTGCTCAGCGGGCTATCGAGCTCGCTGACCACCGCGGGCACCTTGCGTCTGCAGTTGGCCGCCACGGGAGCCCTGAACGATCCCACCGTCAGCGGATTCGTGGAGATGAATGACGGGCAGTTTTCGATCCCCACGCCGCGCCTGGATGCCGTGGGCCTGAACATGCGCCTGGCGCTGGACGGCAACCGCCTCCAGGTGGAGCGCTTCTCCGGCGACCTGAACGGCGGCATGTTGACCGTCTCCGGCAGCGTCGGTTTGTCCGGCGGCATCACGCCGCAGATCCGCATCGTGGCGGATGACGTGTACCTCGATTTCCCGGAAGGCTTGCAGACCCGGACCACAACAAACCTACAGTTCGCGCCGCAGGACGAGAATCTGCTGCTCAGCGGATCGGTGGTGATCCACGAAGGCGCCTATACCGCGCTACTGGACCTGCAAACCGCCCTCCAGAGTTATTTGCAATCGAGCGGCGGAGTAAATCTGGTGGAGCAACGCAACGAGTTCCTGAGCCGTGTTCGCTTCGACATCGGCGTCACCACCGAAGACCCGATCGTCATGGACAACAACCTGGGGCAACTGGCCTTCGCCTCGAATCTGCGCGTAGTGGGCGAATATTACCGCCCGGCTCTCACCGGGCGCATCGATATCCAGGAAGACGGCACGCTGCGGCTGCAGGAGAATAACTACGTGGTCGAGCGCGGTTCGATCACCTTCATCAACGAGACACGCATCGAGCCGGTGCTCGACATCGTCGCCAACACGCAGGTGCGCGGCCGCAACATCACCGTGAATATAGCCACGAACGCGGCGGGCGATCTGACCACCAACCTTTCCTCCGACGATCCGTCGGACACACAGGCGGACATCATCGCGCTGCTGCTCACGGGCAAGGACGCCGAAGAGTTGGAAGGCCGCCAGTTGAACGCCGCCGGGGAACGCGCCGCCGCTTCGCTGCTGCTGGGTTCGGTGACCGGACGGCTCTCGCAGCAGTTGCAGGGAGGCCTTGGCCTGAGCCGCGTGCGCATCGAGCCGGACCTGATCTCGCAGGAGTCCGATCCCACGGCACGCCTCACCATCGGGCAGGACATCACCAATAAGCTGGAGCTGATCTACTCCATGAACCTGCGCAATTCGAACGACCAGATCTGGCAGGCGAACTACAACATCCTGCCCCGGGTCAACCTGCGCGCCACCAAGCAGTCGGATAACAGCTACCGCTTCGACTTCCAACACGACCTGCGCTTCGGCGCGCGCCACGTCACCACGGGCACTTCGCAGCCCAAAGTGACGCGGACGATCCGCAGCGTGCAGTTCACCGGCGAGCCCGCCCTCACCGAGTCGCGGCTGGAGGATAAGTTCGACGTCAAAGCCGGCGACGAATACGACTTCTTCAAAGTGCGCAAAGGACTGGACCGGCTGGAATCGCTCTATCGCGACGAAGGGTATCTGGAAGCGCGCGTCCGGCTGCATCGCGAGCAACCGGCGCCGGATGCCGTCGCCTTGACCGTCGAGGTCCATTCGGGCCCGCAGGTCGACTTCGTGTTCGAAGGCTGGCCCGCTTCCGGCGGTTTGCGCGACCGTGTCCGCGACCAGTGGCAGCGCGGCGTCTTCGATTCCCAGCGCATCGATCTCAGTGAGGATCAAATCCGGCTGGATGCGGGGAGCGAAGGCTACCTCCAGCCGATGATCGACGCGGAGGTGCAGATGCCGGCCGCCAACCGCAAACGAGTGCTGTTTACCATCACCCGCGGCGAACGGTACTCCGGCGTGGAGGTCGTGTTCCGCGGCGCCAGCGGGATTCTGCCGGATGTCCTCAAGGACGAGCTGAAGCGCGCGAAGCTCGACGACAAGATGCAATCGGACCCGCGCGAAGTCCGCCGCTTCCTCACCCAGTATTACCAGCAGCAGGGTTTCCTCGATGCCGAAGTTTCGGGTCCGGACTACGAGTTCAACCCGGACCAGGGCACGGCGCAGATCGTCATCACGATCAAAGAAGGTCCGCAATACCGCTTCGGGGAAACGAACGTGTCCGGCGTTTCGGCTTTCACCCCCGCGGAGATTCGGATGTTGGCGGGAATTCCTTCCGGTTCGAAGTACACGCCGGTGGGCGCGCAGGAATCGCGGGACCGCGTGGAGGAAGAGTATTGGAAGAAGGGCTACCGTGACGTGGTGGTGGACTACACGCTGATGCGCGAGGCGGACCGCGGCCTGGTGGACGTGGACATCAACGTGATGGAGGGTCCGGTGAGCGTGGTGGAGGCGATCGACGTGGAAGGTACGGATCGCACCACGGAGGACTTCGTCCGGCATCAGATCGCCTTCATGACGGGTGACGTGCTGGACTACACCAAGACGGTCTCTTCACGACGGCAGCTTTACAATACGGGCGCCTATAGCTCGGTGGAGATCCGCACGTCGCCCATCGGGAATCCGGACGTTTCCAGCCAGCTCAAGCAGGTGCGCCTGCTGGCCAAGGTGCAGGAGCCGAACCCGTTCCTCCTGCGCTACGGCGGCTTCTACGATACGGACCGCGGTCCTGGGTTCATCGCCGATTTACGGAATCGCAACTCACTCGGCGGTGGGCGCGTGCTGGGCTTCCGCGCGCGCTATGACAACGACGTTCACGAAGGGCGTGTTTTCTTCAGCCAGCCCCTGCTGCGGAACCTCCCGCTGCGTACGGACGCGGCCACGTTCCTTCGCCGCGAATTCCAGCGCAACACGCTCGACGACGGCAGCAAAGATATCTTCATCACCGATCGCATCGGTTTTTCGGTGCAGGAAGGCGTACAACTCCAGAACAAGTTTTTCCTGACCGTCGGCTATCGCTTCGAGCGCGCTCACACGTTCGACGTTACGCCGTTGTTCATCCCCTATGACGTCGTCCTGCGGGTGGCTCCTCTGAATACGTCACTCACGCGCGACACGCGCGATGAGCTTCTGGATGCCACCCAGGGCGCCTTTACCTCGCACGCCTTCGAACTCTCCACGCAGCACCTCGGATCGAGCCTGAGTTATTGGCGCTATTTCGGCCAGTTCTTCAAGTACATTCCGCTCACCAAGCCTTCCCCGCTGCCCTTCGGGCGAGGCCTGGAGAAGCCCCGTGTGGTCTACGCCGGCGGCATCCGTGTGGGACTCGCCAATACGTTCGGCGGACAGAACGTCCTGGCCCGCAGCGAACGGTTCTTTTCCGGCGGCGGCACCACGATCCGCGGATTCAAACAGGATCAGCTCGGCCCAAAGGACGTCACGGGACAGGTGACCGGCGGCGAAGCCTTGCTGGTCATCAACAACGAACTCCGCTTCCCCTTGATGAGCATTTTCGATGGAGTGGGATTTGTCGATTTGGGCAATGTCTTCCCGCGCATCGGGGACTTCAGCTTCACGAACATCCGCAAGACCGGCGGAGCGGGGCTGCGCGTGCGCACTCCTTACTTCCTGCTGCGCGTCGACTACGGCCTTAAGCTGGACCGCAGGCCGGGCGAGTCGCGTGGCGCGGTCTTCTTCAGCATCGGCCAAGCGTTCTAGGGGACCGCTTTCATCTCGGCGATAAACGCGTCCACCTGCTGGATCGCGAGCCCGCCATCGGGCCAGCCGAACTCGCCGATCAAAGTCCGCGAAACGGATTCCCTGCTCTCGCCGCGGCGGACCATGTCGTGCACGCGCGAGCGCATCTTGACGAAGTCCGCCCGCCATCGGGCCAAGCCGGCGCGATCCGACAGCGGACCGTGGCCGGGAATAATGGTGTCGAAGTCAAGCTTCTCGACGCTGTCCAGCACCTGGGTCCACTCCACGGCGCTGCCGCCGTTGGCGAAGTCCATGTAGGGCTGCGTGGGGCGCGTCAGAAAGATGTCGCCCGTGTGGATCGTCTTCAGCTCCGGGAAATAGACGATGACGTCGCCGTTGGTATGGCCGCGGCCGAAGTGGTAGGCGCGCACTTCCTTGCCGCCCAGGCGGACCTCGAACTCGTCGGCGAAGGTCAGGTGCGGCTGCCCCGGCTGCTTCAGCGTCACCATGTTCCGCCGCGCGTTGCGGTGCGCGATCACCTCCACCGAAGCCGCCATCATCTTGGCGTTCGAGCCGGAGTGGTCGTCGTGCTGGTGCGTGTTCAGCACGTAGCGCACGGGCTGATCGGTGATCTTGCGAACCTGTCCCATGACGTCGTCATAGTTGCGGTCATACATGTCGTCCACCAGGATCACGCCGTCGCCGGTGACGTAGGCCGCCACGTTGCCGCCTCCGCCGGTGATCAGGTAGAGCCCGTCCTTCACCTTCTGTGTGTTCGCGGGCCGGGCTGGAGGCTGTGTTTGTGTGTAGGCCACCCAGGCGCCGGCGAGCGCGATCACGGCCGCAGAAAGACGAACGATTGCGGAACGTCGCATGCGGGCACTATAACAGGCCGGACGACTCAGTGCGTCATCGCGTAGACGATGTGGTTCAGCACGATGCGGAAGCCGAGGGCGGACCACGCCTCCGGATAGCTGGGATCGTCGGCCCACTCCCAGGAATCGCCCGTGTCGCTGTTCAGCCACACGGCGATCACCATGCGTCCTTTCTCGTCGAACACGCCCCGCCAGTGCGCATCGTAGGAAACGCCGTCCAGAGGGCGGTGCGTGTATCTCGCCCATTGCCCCAAGATCTGGTAGCGGTCATTCAGGTCGAACAGCATGTGCATCACGGCGTCGTTGTCGCCCAGTTCCACCAACTCGCGATCCGGATACAGCCGCTTCACGGTATCGAAAATCGCCTGATGTTCGGCCGGTCCCCACATGTCATCGGCCACCAGGAAGCCGCCGCGGTTGAGATAGTCGCGCAGCCGGTCAAGCATCTCGTCGGTCAGGCTGATGCTGGTCGCGCGCGCGGCGTAGAGGAAGGGCCAGTTGTAGACGTCGTCGCCGTCTTCGAGGTTCACCGGTTGCTCGGCTCCGCGTCCGTTGATCAGCGTGAGCCGGTTGACCGCCATCATCAGGTGGCGGCTGGAGGCCGGATAGTCGTTGGTCCAGTTTCCGTTGCCGCTGTGCCAGTCGCCGCGGCCGCGCCGGAAAAAGCCTCCGCCGAAGCCGCCGTCCGGGTACATTAACTGTCCGAACACAAACTCCGCCGGATCCAGCGAATGCGGCCCCAGGGCCACGTAGGTTTCGCCTGGAAATTCGCGGAATTCTTTCTGGAACGCGTACGCCCCACCCAGGTAACACGTCAGTCCCAGGACGACGAGCCACATGGAGCGGTGCAGGCGACGGGGAATCACACCCCGAGGATACCACCGCTATTGCGGATTCGACGCTGACACGAACATGGTCACCCAGAACGGACCGAGGGGCGTCCGGAACCCGGCCCGCTGCACCGGACGGCTGCCGCACAACCGTAGCGCGGTATCGGTCCCGAGGATCACCGAGGGAACGGAAAGCTCCGAGCCGGGAAACAACGAACCCTTCAGATTCCCGGCCAGCATATTCGCCAGTTCTCCGATGACATCCAGCACGTCATCGTCCACCCGGCTGGGCGGCGTCTTGCTCATATACTGCCCCGCGAATCCGCAGGCCTGCCAGTCCGCGCAGTGCAGCAGCAGAGCGCCCTGGTAGTGGCCGGCCAGGTACACGGCCGCGGTAATCATCTCCGTGCGCGGCGGCGGCACGTCAAAGGAAGGCTCCGCTTCCAGATGCACCATGGTCTGGAACACGGAGCTCACCACCTCCGCCAATTCCGTGGGTGCGCTGGTAACCATCTGTGACATTCGATATCTCCTAACAGGCTTCGTAAAGAGTTGCGTCGCCGATTGAACAACGCTTGAAGTGATCCTTGACGGGCATCCCGGTTTCGGTCGACCCCAGCACCAGGTAGCCTCCGCGGAACAGCGTTCCATGGATCTGTCCCACGATCTCCTGCTTGGTTTGCAGATCGAAGTAGATCAACACGTTCCGGCACAAGACCACGTCGAACGGTCCCAGCGCCCGCATGCTCTTGCGCAGGTCGAAGGCTTCAAAGCGGGTCATCTGCCGTAACTCAGGTTTTATTTCCCACTCCAGGCCCGCGCGCCGGAAGTATTTGAGCAGCAGCGAAGCCGGCAATCCGCGGTTCATCTCGAGCTGCGAAAAACGGCCCCGCCGTGCGCGCTCCAGCACCGCCGAGCTCAGATCCGTGCCCAGGATCTCGATGTTCCAGTCGCCGAACCCCATGTCGGTGAGCATCATCGCCAGCGAGTAGGCTTCCTGCCCCGTGCTGCATGCCGCCGACCAGAAACGCAGCTTTCGCGTGGTCTCGCGCTGCTTCGCCAGCTCCGGAAGGACTTTGTTGCGCAGCGCGTCATAGTGGGCCGGCTCGCGCATGAAGTAGGTCTCGTTGGTGGTCATGGCGTCCACCACCTTTTGGCGGACACCGTCACCCATGGTAGCCCGCAGGAGCGCGCACAGATCGTTGAGCGACGTCAGACCTTGCTCCCGCACGAGTCCGAGGAGGCGGGCATCCAGCAAATACTGTTTGTCCTCCTCCAGCACTATGCCGGACTCGCGATACACGAAATCCTGAAGGAACCGGTAGTTCTCAGGCAGGATTTTGGACTCGTCTGCGGTCACCGGACTCGACATGGTTGCTTCACTCTCCTAACCTTCTACCCGCCGCACCAATGCCGCGGCGATAGCGTCCAACGGTAAAATCTCGTCGGCCAGATCCGCGCTGGCCACCGCGCCGGGCATGCCCCAGACGACGCTCGACGCCTCGTCCTGCACCACCACGGAAGCTCCCTGGGCTTTTAGCAATTCGATGCCGCGTAAGCCGTCCTGGCCCATTCCGGTCAAAACCGCGGCGACCACGGAACCACCGTACACCTCCGCGGCCGAAGCAAACAGCGCATCTACGGCGGGACGGCAGGAATTGAGCGGCTCGGACTGATCCAGTGAGATCTCCACGCCGCTGCGCCCGCGCACCACCCGCATGTGATGATCTCCGGGCGCGATGTAAACCCTGCCGGCCTCCACCGGATCTCCGCGCTCGGCCTCCTTCACCTGTAGCTTGGTTCCGGAATTCAAGCGCTCCGCTAACAGCCGCGTGAACAGGGGCGGCATGTGCTGCACGATCAGCACCGGCACGGGCAGATTTTCCGGCAACTGCGGCACCAGCTTGGCCAGCGCGGCGGGTCCTCCCGTGGAGATCCCCAGCACTACGGCGTGCGCGCGCGCACGACTCCGCATCGCAGCCGGCCGGCACGTCACCAGCGTAGGCTGCGGCGCGCGAACCGGTGCAGCGGCCGGAGGCGCGAAGAACTGATGGATCTTCGGCAACAGCTCGCGCTTTAGATTCGCGAGCGAGACATCCAGGGACCCGGCGTTCGACGCCTTGGTGACGTAGTCGTCGGCGCCCAGCGCGAGTGCCTCGAACGTCGCCGTTGCTCCACGCTCGGTAAGCGTCGAGAACATGACGATGCGAATGTTCGGATACTGGGGCCGCATCCGCCGCAGGAACTCGAGGCCGTCCATCTCCGGCATCTCGATGTCCAATGTGATGACGTCCGGATTCCACTGCGGCACGCGGCTCAGAGCCACGGAGCCATTGGCCGCGACGCCCACCACCTCGATCAGCGGGTCCTGTTCCAGCGCGTGGCAGACCAGGCGGCGAATCACCACCGAATCGTCCACCACCAGCACCCGGATTCGCTGTCCGGGTTGCAACGCCCTTGTCTTAAGTGCCGCCACAATTCCTTCCTTAAACCCGCACGCCGGCCAGACGCAGCTTGTCGGTCAGAATCTCCCGCGTGAACGGTTTCATCACATATTCGTTGGCGCCGGCTTCCATGGCCATCGCCATATGCTCGATCTCGGTCTCCGTGGTGACCATGATCACCGGCACCTGATCGTAGGCGCTCTGCCGCCGGACCTCCTTCAGGAAGTCCAGCCCGTTCATCTCCGGCATGTTCCAGTCGGTCAGAATTAACGACACCGGACCCGCAGCCGACCTCAGCGACTCCAGCGCGTCCCGGCCGTTCTCCGCCTCGCTGACTTCAAATCCCAGATCCGCCAGCGTGTTCGAAATGATCCGGCGAACCGCCCGCGAATCGTCGACTACCATCGCGTGAGCCACGTGGTTTCCTCCTTGCAAGAAAAGGAGGGCGGACCTGGCGCCCGCCCTCCCGGGTGTTTTTAGAACGTGAACCGCGCCACGGCCGTTTGTAGCCGTGCGGCCATTTCGCTGAGTTCGCGGGCCGCCTTCTGGGTATCGTTGGCGCCCTGTGTGGTTTCCTTGGCGGCCAAGGCCACGCCGGTGATGTTCTTGGTGATATCGCCGACGCCCTTGGAGGCTTCCGCCATGCTGCGATTGATCTCGTTGGTGGTGACCGTCTGTTCCTCCACCGCCGAGGCAATGCTGTTCGAGATATCGTTGATCTGCGTGATGATCTGGCCGATTTCGCCGATGGCCGTCACGGACGCCTTGGTATCGCCCTGGATCGCTTCGATCTTCTGGCTGATTTCCTCTGTCGCCTTGGCGGTCTGCTTGGCCAGTTCCTTCACTTCGTTGGCCACCACCGCGAAGCCCTTGCCGGCTTCTCCGGCGCGCGCCGCTTCGATGGTCGCGTTCAAAGCCAGCAGGTTGGTCTGCTGCGCGATCGACGTAATCACCTTGATCACGTTGCCGATCTCCACCGAGCTCTCGCCCAGCTTGGAAACCGTCTCGTTGGTGCTCTGCGCCACGCCGACCGCATTCTTGGCCACGCGCGCCGCTTCGTTGGCGTTCTTCGAGATCTCGCGGATCGAGGACTGCATCTGTTCGCCGCCGGCGGCCACCGTGGCCACGTTCTTCGAGACCTCTTCGCTGGCCGCGGAAACCACGTTGGCCTGCGTAGCCGTTTCTTCAGCGTTACCGGCCATCTGCTGACTCACCGCCGTCAGTTCTTCGGAGGAAGAGGCCAGCGCGGTGGCGTTGTGCGCCGTCACCTTCAACGGTTCCACCACCGCTTCCAGGGTCTTGTTGATGCCATCGACGATCTTGCGATAGTCGCCCTGGTGCTTGCTCGCGTCGGCGCGCACGTTCAGCTTGCCGGCGGCCGCTGCTTCGGCCAGCATCACCGTGTCGGCGGCCACCTGCTTCAGGTTGACGCGCACCTGTTCGATGGTGTCGTTGATGAAGCGCTTCTTGCCGGGGAACTGCTCCAGCGGAGCGTCGAAGTTGCCTTCGCCGAACGCCTTCACGCAGGCCATCGCCTTTTTCTTTACCGCGATGTGCCCGAACACCATCTTGTTCACGCCCTCTGCCATGTCGTGGTAGGCCCCTTTGAACTCCTCCGCCGGGATGGCCACGTCGATGTCGCCCAGGTCATGTTGCTCAGACATGTGATTCATCTTTTCGATGAACCGGCGCAGGTTCGCGCGCAGCTCTTCGATGGTGTCGTTGATGAAGCGCTTCTTGCCGGGGAACTGCTCCAGCGGCGCGTCGAAGTTGCCTTCGCCGAGCTCCTTCACGCAGGCCATCGCCTTTTTCTTCACCGCGATGTGCCCGAACACCATCTTGTTCACGCCCGCCGCCATGTCGTGGTAGGCCCCTTTGAACTCCTCCGCCGGGATGGCCACGTCGATGTCGCCCAGGTCGTGTTGCTCAGACATGTGATTCATCTTCTCGATGAACCGGCGAATGTTGGTGCGCAGTTCTTCGATGGTGTCGTTGATGAAACGCTTCTTGCCGGGGAACTGCTCCAGCGGCGCGTCGAAGTTGCCTTCGCCGAACTCCTTTACGCACGCCATCGCTTTTTTCTTCACCGCGATGTGCCCCAACACCATCTTGTTGACGCCTTCCGCCATGTCGCTATAAGCGCCGGAGAACCGGTCGGCCTTCATCACGACGTCGATGTCGCCGAGATCATGCTGCTCGGACATGTGATTCATGTCCGTGATGAAGGTTTGTAGAGTATTCCGCAGTTCCTGCATAGCCGAGCCGAGGACTCCCTCTGCGCTAGCGTGCTTCTGGTCGAAGACCTGGTTGTTCAGGTCGCCTTCGCCCAGCGCCCCGGCCTGCTCCACAATTCCGTTCAGGCTCGAGATGGTTTCGGCGAATGCCTTGGCCAGCAATCCGCCTACCGGAGGATCCTCCTGCAGAACAGGATTGTGCAGGTCATCACTGCTGATGGCTTGTCCCTGCGCGAGCAGCGTCGTCATGGCTTCCTTCACCTGCACCAGGTGTTCGGTCCGGTCCGTAGCCGGCGTGTGCTCGATGGCATCGACGTTCAGCCCCATGGACTCGAACGTGTTCAGCAGGAACGAATCGCCCACTGCCTGCATGTCGTAGTTGAATACTTTCGACACGGCCTGCTCCGCCGCGGCGCACTTGGCGGGATTCTTGAGGTGGGCCCGCAGCCGTTCCGCCAGCAGCCGCTGGAACTCGGTGTAGGCTCCGATGTACCACTTGAACGGCAGATTGATTTCGTTGTGTACCGATCCGACGTGCAGCCGCTCGTCAAAATACTGCACGCCCCAGTTGGATTCGGCGCCCTCGAACAAGGTGGTCAGGTAGCGCGTCTGCGCCGCTTCCAGACCCTTGCGCAGAGCATCCAGGGGAACGCCCTTGTGAGCGGCGTGACGTTCGAAGAATGCGCGTGTCGGTCCGAACTCGAACTGCCAGTCGTAAAACTCCTTGGCCACCGCGGGGGCATTGGAGCGGATCCACGGCACTAGTTCCAGTAGCGCCTTCCGGTCGGATTCGCCCAGCCGGATAAACTGGCGCCGCAGGGCCAGGCTTGCCTCTGTCATCCCATACCGTCTGGCCCAGTCGTGATTCGCTGCCGGCCGGTCCGAACCGGTGGGCCGGGCATGCTCCGCAGCGGGAGCCGGGGGTTCCAGGACTGCCGTGCCCGAGCTTCCGTAATGCGAACCCGGACGATCACCTTGCTTCTGTCTAGCCATATATCAAAACGCTCCTCGTATTCGCTGCGGCTGCTACGTCCTGTCGCGCCTGCCGCATCCGGCGCTCAGGTCCCTGGGCATGCGCCCAAATCCGAACTCTTGAGCCTTCTGGTTCCGTGGAACAACGCCCGGATGCTCAGAAGGTAAACTGCTCAGCGGCGCGTTCCAGGCGGGCCGCCATTTCGCTCAGGTCTCCGGCCGCCCTCTGGGTGTCGCTGGCGCCCTGTGTGGTTTCCTTGGCGGCCACGGCCACGCCGGCGATGTTCTTCGTAATGTCGCCGACGCCCTTGGAGGCTTCCGCCATGCTGCGATTGATCTCGTTGGTGGTGACGGTCTGTTCCTCCACCGCCGAGGCAATGCTGTTGGAAATATCGTTGATCTGCGTGATGATCTGGCCGATCTCGCCGATCGCCGACACCGCCGCCTTGGTATCGCCCTGAATCGCTTCGATCTTCTGGCTGATCTCCTCGGTGGCCTTGGCGGTCTGCTTGGCCAGTTCCTTCACCTCGTTGGCCACCACCGCGAAGCCCTTGCCGGCTTCTCCGGCGCGCGCCGCTTCGATGGTCGCGTTCAAAGCCAGCAGATTGGTCTGCTGCGCGATCGACGTGATCACCTTGATCACCTTGCCGATCTCCGTGGAAGATTCGCCCAGTTTGGCCACGGTCTGGTTGGTTTGTTGTGCGGTGTCCACGGCGCTCTTGGCCACGCGCGCGGCTTCGTTGGCGTTCTTTGAGATCTCGCGGATCGAGGACTGCATCTCCTCGCCGCCCGCGGCGACCGTGGCTACGTTCTTCGATACCTGCTCACCGGCGGCGGACACCACCTGTGACTGCGTCGCCGTCTCTTCCGCGTTGCCGGACATCTGCTGGCTGAGCGCCGTCAGCTCCTCGGCCGCAGCCGCCAGGGACCGGGCGTTTTCCAGAATGTCATTCGCCACGCGGCTTTCTCCGGAGGCGTCATACATCACCTGGAAGCAGCCCACAATGCGGCGCGCGCCGTCATACCGCGGCGAGCAGATGATCCGCACCGGCCACGGCCTGCCCTGGACGTTTGCCAGCACCTGGCCGACCGCGGTCTTGCCCGTGCGGATCGCTTCTCCAGCCGCGCACGTTCCGGCGTGGCACCCGGCACTGTCGTAGAGCACCTCCCAAAATTTCTTTCCGACGCACTGCTCGGGGCGCTGGCCGGCCACCCCCGCTGCCGCCTCATTGATGTACTGAATCGTATGGTCGAGGTCCATCGCCACAACGGCGATCGGGAGCCAATCGAGCGAAGCCGCCCGTTCGCTCACCGCCAGGGTTTCGAAACCCTCGCCCGTCCCTGCAACCTGGAGATCAATACCGTTCATACTCGGGATCAACGATCTACTCCTTGTGGGGATTCATACCTGGCGCCACTAGGAGGCCTTCACCGGCTCTTCCAAATCCACCACCGCGCCGGGACAGGCCGCCAGGGCCAGGGTCTCCTCTGTGTCCAGAACCAGCAGCAGCCGGCCCTTCAGCTTGCACACGTGCCGGATCAGCTTCTGCGCTTCCGGGGCCAGGTTTTCCGGAACCGGCTCGAAGGCCGCTCCGTCGACATCCAACACGTCGCCGATTTCATCCACCAGCAGGCTGGCCGGACCCTCTTCGGTGCGCACCACCATGTTCATGGGCTGCGCTCCGTCGGGCCGCGGGGCCAAGCCCAGGCGCCGCCGCATATCCACCGCCGGCACGATCTGCCCGCGCAGGTTGATCAGTCCCTCGAAGACCGCCGGCGCCAGAGGCACGCGCGTCACCTGCTGCGTCTTCAGCACCTCCTGCACCCGCAGCACGTCAATCCCGAAGAACATGTCTGACACCAGGAACGTGCAGTACTGTGCGGCGACCGCCTCGTGTTCCGCCTTCATCGTTTCCCGCTCCGCCGTCATGCTCATCTCGCCTCCACGGCCTCCTGTTCGTGCTCCCCTGCGGGGGCTTCCTTCGACGCCACGGCTGCCGCCAGGCGTTCGATGGACCGCAGCATCCCGACGCGGTCGAATTTGCTCTGCCAGTCGTCGAAATCGCCGCTGGCCTCCTTGGCCCCGGCTGCTCCGGTCAAGGCCATTACCGGAATGTGGCGCTGCGAGGGATTCTGCCGCACCGCCGCGGCGACCCGTCCGCAGCCGCCTCCCGGCAGATCCGCCGCTGCCAGCACCAGGTCGAAGGCGTGCCGGTCCAACCGGTCCAGGGCCTCTTCCGCCGTGGCTGCTTCCAGCACCTGATAGCCGGCCATTTCAAGCTCGGTACGCAGCAGGCCGCGCACGAACGCCGACGCCTCAGCCAGCAGCAACTGTCCGCGCCGGCTCGCTGCCGGCTTCTCGAACCAGTCCCCGAAGGCCATGTTCAGCACCGTCTTCAGGTCCACGAAATCGGTCACGTGCTTGCCGACCACGGCCGATCCCAGCAGCCCCTTGCGTTCGCTCTGCCGCCGCACCGTGACCGCTTCCTCGACGATGTCCACAATCCGGTCCACCGCGATCCCCACGCTGCGGTCGCCGTCGCTGAACACCACCACCTGCGCCGGATCCTGCTGGAGCGCCTGATCGTCCTTGCCGCCGGTCAACACCGCTTCCAGCGATACCAGCGGCAGGATGCCGCCGCGATACTGCACCACCGGACTGTCGCCGGTGAATTCGATGGCGCTGTGCGGGAACTCTTCCAGGCGCGATACCAGGGAGAGCGGCACCGCCAGGCGTTCGAACGGTCCCGCCCGGAACAGCAGCAGCCGGTCCTGTTCATGCCGGCTCTGCGCCGCGGCCTGAGCCTCGGTGTGCTCGGCCTCGCCACGGTTGGTCACCACGCCGGCCTGCCGCCCGACGCCCATCACGTCCAGAATCAGTGCGACCTTGCCGTCGCCCATGATCGTGGCGCCCGCATACGTCGTGATGCACTTGAGCTGCTTGCTCAGCGGCTTCACTACGATTTCCTGGGTGTCGTTCACGCCGTCCACCACCAGTCCGAACTGGCGGTCTTCGGCCTGTAGTACTACGATATTCACGGTGCCGGAATGGGCCCGCGGCAGCCGTAGAATTTCGCTCAAATACGCGATCGGCAGCAGGCTCCCGCGCCGCCGGTAAACCGGCGTGCCATGCACGTGCTCGATCTTTCCATTCGAGTTCCCGTCCAGCCGGATCAGCTCGAGCAGGCTCACCTGCGGAATCACGAAGCGCTCTTCGCCGGCCGTCACCACCAGGCCGGGGATGATCGCCAGCGTCAGGGGGATCTTCAACTTTACCGTGGTCCACTCGCCCACCTTCGTGGTGATGTCCACCGCGCCGCCGATTCTCTCGATGTTGGACTTGACGACGTCCATCCCCACGCCACGCCCGCTCACGTTGGTGACGGTGACGGCCGTGGAGAATCCCGGCATGAAGATGAGGTTCAGCGCTTCGCGGTCGTTCATGCGCGCCGCGCGCTCGGGCGTGCACAGGCCCTTCTCGATCCCTTTCTGCTTGATCCGGTCCGTGTCGATGCCCGCGCCGTCGTCGGTGATCTCGATGTTCACCTGGCCGCCTTCGTGATAGGCGCGCAGGGTCACCGTGCCCTGTGCGGGCTTGCCCTTCCTGACGCGTTCTTCGGGATGTTCCAGGCCGTGATCGCAGGCGTTGCGCACCAGGTGCGTCAGCGGATCCTTGATCGCTTCAATGATGGTCTTGTCCAGTTCGGTGTCGGCGCCGTCCATCTCTATGCGAACGTTCTTGCCGAGGGAATGCGAGACGTCGCGCACCAGCCGCGGCAGCTTGTTCCACACCAGACCGATGGGCTGCATGCGCGTCTTCATCACGCCTTCCTGAAGCTCGGTGGTGATCAGGTTCAGCCGTTGCGAGGTTGCGTTCAGGGTGATGTCTTCGCGCTGGCTGTTGAACTGCAGCACCTGGTTGCGGGCCAGCACCAGCTCGCCCACCAGGTTCATCAGCTTGTCGAGCAGCCCCACGTCGACGCGAATGGCCGTGTCGGACACCGACAACGTCTTTTCGGTGTCCGTTCCGCCCGTCTTTCTTTCGGCGGCCTCGGCCCCTTCCGGCTTGCCCGCGGCCGATGCGCCCGCGCCCGCTCGGGCCGGCTCCACTTTTGCCTCGGGCGCCTTCGGGGGAACCTCCGGCGCTGTCGGCGAAACCGCGTCGCCTTGCGCCGGCGGACTGGCTACCGTGTCCTCCGGAGCTTTCGGTTCCAGTGGTGCGGCGGCCGTGACCTGCTTGGCGAACTGCTCCAGGCGTTCCCGCAGTTGCGCGTAGCGATCCTCGCCTTCCGCTCCCGTCTCTTCCACGGTCTTGAGCAACGTCTTGATGGCATCCACTGCCTCAAGCACCAGGGAGATGACTCCCTCGCTCACATCCCGTTGGCCGGATCGCAGTTGGCTCAGGATATTCTCGGCCTGGTGCGCCACGCCTTCCAGTAGCGTGAATCCCAGGAATCCGCACGTGCCCTTAATCGTATGTACCGTGCGGAAAATGCTCGCCAGGAGCTGCTCGTCCTTCGGACGGCGCTCCAGTTCTACAATCTCCTGATCCAGCCGGGTGAGATTGTCATTGCTCTCGAGGAGAAACTCTCGAACGATATCTTCGTCGTCCATGTTCGCCATAAGGTACCTTCCCTCATATCGGAGTCCACGGTAGTTTCTGCATATTCCACGAAGGCTCACGGGCTTAGGAGAATCCCTGCTGCGTAGTTCATGGAATGTTGGCGATATGTGTAGCTGTATGGATTCAGAAGTTGTAGCGAAGCCTGGGTCCCCTTCGGCTGAAGCGGACGCCTGGAGGGAGCTGAATCTCCTGCTGCTTCGTTCCGCGGTCGACCACGCCGTCCACTGCAACGCGCCAGAGTTCGAGGCCTTTCAAAAGCGCAGCCGCGAGGCGATGGAGGAGCTGAAGCAACAGGCGTCTTCCTCGCAGATCCTCATTGCTGCGGGAGCCATCGCGGAGTCGCTGGCGCATTACAACAAGCACACCCAGGGACAGGTGGATGGGATTGTCGGCGAATCCAGGTCCATTCTGGAGAAGTTCGTCAGCCACCTCAGCGACGTCTATGACAATCCGCAATCTGAGCACACCATCCAGGAACTCCGCGCTGCCATCGCACAACCGTCCACGCCGGCTTCCCAACATAAGGTGGAGGAGTGCCTCAACAGGCTCAGCCAGGAGGCCGCCGACCGGAGCCGCCAGGCGCGCGAGCTTTCCGAGCGTCTCCAGGACCGTGTGACCATACTCGAACAGACACTAGACGCGACGGGGTCCACTCCGGCCGCCAGCGTGTCGTCACCCAATACCATCGTGGATCCCTGCACCGGTCTCGCGGTCCGTTCCGAAGGCGAGGCGGCCATTCGCCGCGCCGTCAGCGAAGGGATGCACGGCTACGTCGCCGTGTTCTACCTGCACCGCATGGCGCTCGCCAACGCCCGCTTTGGCGAGGCCATCGGCAACCAGGTGATCATGTTCGCCAGCCAGCATCTGGCGACCGCCGTCACCAAGCAACACGATCAGATGTTCCGCTGGACCGGTCCGGCGTTTGTGGCCGTGCTGGAGCGCGCGGAGGCGATGCTCAGCGTGAGCAATGAGGTGCAGCGCACCATCTCCTCCCCCATCAGTCGCTTCTTCGAAACGCCCACGCGCAGCGTCTACCTGCCCATCAAGATCACCGGAGACGTAATTCCTCTGGAAGGCAGCTACGCTGAGGTCTCCGATAAAATCGAGCGATTCATCCTGAAGGCGTCCGGCAATTGCGCCGGCGACTGATCCCGGCCCGCGGCGCCTACTTGTCGGTGAACAGGCGCAACTCGTTCTTCACCGAATTCACGCCCTTCACCTTCTTGGCGAGCTTGGTGGCCTTCTCGCGAGCCTTCTCATCGCGCACGCGGCCGCGCAGCACTACGTCCCCGTTCTTGACGACCACCTCGATGGCAGCGCCCCGCACATCGGCATCGAACGTCAATATCTGGCGCACTTCGTCATACACGCGGTCGTCGGAGGCCTGGTCTTGAGCTTGTTGCGCGGCGGCAGGTAGCCCGGGCGCCGCCATTGCGAGAAGCAAGAAACACGAGCAAAGTCGCAGGACCATGCCCCATTCTACCCCCCCACGCTTTTGCGCCAATCCGTAGCGGCCAGAAACTCCGGATCCTCACGCCAATTCCGTCGCACCTTGACCAGCGTCTCCAGGAACACCTTCTTGCCGGTGAGCCGCTCGATTTCCTGCCGCGCCGCCGTCCCGATCTGCTTCAGCATCGCGCCGCCCGCGCCGATCAGGATGCTCTTCTGCCCGTTCCGCTCCACGTAAATGGCCGCCGAGATGCGCACCAGCTTGGGCGTGTCCTCCCAGTGGTCCACCAGCACCGCCACGGCGTGCGGCACCTCTTCGCGCGTGAAGCGCAGCACTTGCTCGCGAATCAGTTCGGCCGCCAGGAACCGCTCCGGCAGGTCCGTCAGGTAATCATCGGGATAGAATGCCGGACCCTCCGGCAGCCGTTCCACGATCTCCTTATGCAGGACGTCCAGCCCGCCGCCGCTGAGCGCCGAGACGGGTACGTACGCCGCGAAGTCGTGCAGCGCGCGGTACTGCTCAATCAGCTCCAGCAGGCGCGGCTTCACTTCCAGCCGGTCCACTTTATTGAAAACCGCAATCGCCGGAGCCCCGGTCTTCTTCACCAGGTCCACTGCCTGCGTGTCCTCTTCGCCGAAGCGCGCCAGCGCGTCCACCACGAACAGCACCACGTCCGCCGGAGCCGACGCCCGCACCTGGTCCATCATGCGCTTGTTCAGCAGCGTGGTCGACTTGTGAATTCCCGGCGTATCCACGAACACGATCTGCGCTTCAGGCAGCGTCAGCACGCCCTGAATCGCGGTGCGCGTGGTCTGCGGGCGCGGAGCCACAATGGCGAGCTTGGTTCCCAGCAGCGCGTTCAGCAGGGTCGATTTTCCGGCGTTTGGCCGCCCCAGGATCGAAACGAACCCACTGCGCAGTTTCTTCACCGCGCCGCCGCCTTGGCCACGCGCACCTGTTCGACACGCAGATTGTTGGCTGCCAGTACCGTGATCGTGATCCCGTCGCGCTCGGCGGTTTCCCCGGCCGCCGGCACGTGCCCCAGCCATTCGGTCACCAACCCGCCGATGGTGGTGGACTCGGTGTCTTCCTCCGGATGAAACCCCACCAGCTCGCGCAATCCGTCCACGTCGAAGCTGCCCGACAGCACGTAGCTGCCGTCGGCTTCCTCTTCGATATCGCGCTCCGGCTCGTGCTCGTCGTGGATTTCGCCCACGATTTCCTCCACCAGATCCTCCATCGTCACGATCCCCGCCGTTGATCCGTACTCATCCACCACCACCGCCATGTGCGATCCCTCTTCCTGCATCTCGCGCATCAGGTCGCCCACCAGTTTCGTCTCGGGCACGGCGCGGATGGGCCGCAGCACCTCACGAACCTTGCGCCGAGCGCGTTCCTCTTCGTTCATCTCGAACATGTCACGCACGTGCACGAAGCCGGTGATATTGTCGATGTCGCCCTCGTATGCCGGAATGCGCGAATACTGCTCGGTGATCACCAGTTGGCGCAGTTCCTCGAGCGTTGCATCCTGGCTGATCCCGACAATCTGCGGCCGCGGCGTCAATACCTGCCGCACCGTTTTGTCGCCGAAGGCTACCACCGAGTGGATCAGCTCACGGTCGCCCTTCTCGATGATCCCTTCTTCTTCGCCCGCGTTGATCAGCGCCTCGATGGACTCCTCCTGGTGCTGATCCGCCTCGCTTGCGCTTGCCCCGTCCAGGTTAAAGAGTGACCGCAGGAACTCCAGGCTCCAGCTCAGGGGCCGCACCAGCAGAGCCAGTCCCTTCAGCAGCGGAACCAGCGATAGCAGGGCGCGCGTGCTTCCCGTCCGGTAGACCACCTGCGGAATCAGGTGCACGCCCAGGATCGTCACCAGCCCGCTCAACAGGCAGGCCGCCGCCAGCGCCTCCCACAGCGGAGCGCCCTGGTAGGTAATCGCCAGCGTCAGACACCCCAGCACCGCCAGCCCGATGTGCTTGACCAGAGAGAAGGTGAGAGCGCCGCTCTCGGTCTCCAGCCCGATCCGCGGCTCGATCTCTTCCTTGAAGTATTGCAACGCCGGCACCTCGCGGCTGCGGATGCGCAGCGATTCCAGGTAGAAAAGCTGGATGCAGGTGACCAGCACCACGACCAGCGCCGTGATCACCGCCGCCAGCGTGAGCAGCAACATCATGCGTCCGCCCGCTCAATCAGCCCGGCGGGCAAACCCAGCCGCCGCCGCCAGCGCCGCTCGCTGCGAGCCATCTCCCCCGCGTCGCGCTCATGATCGAGCCCGGTCAGATGCAGCATCCCGTGCAGCATCAGCACGCGCAGCTCGTCTTCGACGTGATGACCCAGTTCCGCCGCTTGCGCCGCCGCCCGGTCATAGGAAATCGCGATCTCCCCCAGCCATTGCTTCACATCCGGGCCGTTTCCGCTCCCGGCTGGAAACGACAGCACATCCGTGGCCGCATCCTTGCCGCGGAACATGCGATTCAGCCGGCGCAGCTCCGCGTCGGTCGTCACCAGGCAGTTCGCCCCGCGCCCGCGCCCCACCCGCTCCGTCAGGCCAGTGAAGAAGGAACGCAACTCCGTGCGCCGCACCTTGCGGGACGGATGGCGAAACAACAGGGCGCTGCCTTCAGGCGTCATCAACTCAGTTCTTAGGCTACCGGGAATTCCGGGGGCGGTTCCGGCTGGGGCGCGGCGGCCTCGCTGCCCGCGTCGGCCAGCCGCAGTAATAACTGCCGGTTCGCACCGATCGCTTCGTTATAGCGTTCGTAGGCCTTCACGATCTTCTGCACCAGGCTATGGCGCACCACGTCACGGTCGTCGAATTGCACGAACTGGATGCCTTCGACCCCGCGCAGCACCTCCAGCACCTCGGCCAGCCCGCTGCGCTGGCCCATCGGAAGATCGACCTGCGTGGGATCGCCCGTCACTACCATCTTTGAATTGAAGCCCTGCCGCGTCAGGATCATCTTCATCTGTTCCGGAGTCGCATTCTGCGCCTCATCCAGAATAATGAAGCTGTCATTGAGCGTCCGCCCGCGCATAAACGCCAGCGGAGCCACCTCAATCGTATTTCGCTCCAGAAACTTTTCGATCTTTTCGGCGTCGATCATGTCGTACAGCGCGTCGTACAACGGGCGCAGATACGGGTCCACCTTCTCCTGAAGGGTACCCGGCAGGAACCCCAGCCGTTCGCCCGCCTCCACTGCCGGACGCGTAAGAATGATGCGGCTGACGCGTTTCGAAAGCAGCGCGTTCACGGCCATGGCCACCGCCAGGTAGGTCTTGCCCGTGCCCGCCGGACCCACGCCGAACGTCAGATCGTACCGCTCGATGGCATCGACGTAGCGCCGCTGCATCATCGTCTTCGGCGTAATCGTCTTCTTCCCGTAGCTGCGCTGCTTGCCGCTTTCCACCAGCCCGCGCAGGCTCGCCTCGGGATCGGCCGTAACCACCCGCAGACAACTGTTCAGATCGCCGTTGTTGAAGACGTGCCCTTCGCGCACCAGCGCCGCGTAGTCGTTGAGGATGTCGACCGCACGCGCCACCGCCGCCTCATCGCCCTCAATCTCGATCGAGTCATTACGCAGCCGCGTGCTGACGTGCAGGTTCGCTTCGAGCAGACGAATATTCTCATCGCGCGTCCCGAAAAGAGACTCAATGCCGCGGCTGATCTGAACGGTAGACGTCATTCGAAGCGCAGCAAGGGGAGCATGTGGCGGGAAACGGTCCGCGGGCGCGGAGGCAGGACCAACATCTATCCCTACAATACCAGAAACGTGTCCACCTTTCGGAGGCTTTCCAACTCCCCTGCCGAGGCGGCCCGATGCGCTAAGGCGCACCATCCTCGCGATGTAAGGCGGGCGGCGATCGAGGACCTCAAGTCAACTCTCTGGCGCGCTTGCGCCTTGACGCCCCTCCGCCGCTAACGCCAAGGTCGACCAGAACGCCGACAACTACGGCGATCAGCTGGAACCCGGAGACTTCTCCTCGCGAATTAATGGCCCAAGCATTGGCGAGCGTCGTCCAAGGAAGGAATACCTACCCTGCTAGCGGCAAACAAAAAGCTGCGAAAGCCCGACCAAGATAGTTGAAAACTGGGCGATGATCGCGGAGCATGGCATGGCATGGCATGGCATGGCACTAGCGTATCGATGAACCGGACTGGAATTGTTGCGCCGCCTCGCCACTCGCGCACCGTCCTCGCAAACCAGAATTTGGCCGATGTCCGGCTGTCGGGCGCACCGGCAATTGGCGCGTGCGCAGGATGCGGTCGCCCGTTGTACGTCATCCGCGCATGTCGGTGCCGGAAGACCTCACCTGGGTCTCTGGGATCACCGAGGACGGACGCTGGTGGACCGCGGGGCGCCGCGGACCGGAACGCCACTGGACATCCGCCCGAACGGAGTTGGCGCCAAGAGCTGGAACTCGATGGCATACTCGCCACGAGCGGTTCTGTGGATGCCGTAGACCATGCAGCAGGACCCAGGCTGTTGAAGAAACTTTTCCTGGCCGTACGCCGAGCCACGCTAAATCCAAAAATGGTCTAGCCTCGATAGGTGTGGGCATTTGAGTCGCTGGTATTCTCTCTTATCCGGCGCCATGCCGAGCAAGGAGAATAGATGCAACCGAACGGCACTCCGCTCACCCTGACTGAGCCCAAGAAGGATGCAGACTACGTCTTCTATGAACTGACGCGGAGCATCTGCCCCACCTGCCGGCGGGTGATCGATGGGCACGTTTTGATCCGGGACAACAAGGTTTACCTGCGCAAGCGCTGTCCGGACCACGGCGTGTTCGAAGGCCTGGTGTACGGCGACGCGCAACTCTACACGAGCTCCTCCAGATTCAACAAGCCTGGCACCGTTCCCCTGGCGTTCGCCTCCCAGGTGCACGACGGCTGCCCGCACGATTGCGGGCTCTGTCCGGACCACCAGCAGCACACCTGCCTGGGCATCATCGAAGTGAACAGCGCCTGCGACATGGCGTGCCCGCTGTGTTTCGCCGAAGCCGGTCCCGGATTCAACCTGACGTTGGAAGAGGTGGAGGACATCCTGGATCACCTGGTGGCGGCGGAAGGCGATCCCCAGGTGGTCCAGTTCTCCGGCGGCGAGCCCTCGATTCATCCGCAGATCATCCCCATGATGCAGGCGGCGCAGCGCCGCGGCATTCCGAACGTCATGCTGAACACCAACGGCAAGCGCATCGCCACTGACGACCGCTTCCTGGCTGAGTTGGCGGAGGTCCAGCCCAACATCTATTTCCAGTTCGACGGTTTCGAGAGCGAGACCTATCGGATCATCCGTGGCGAGGCCGACATCCTGCCCAAGAAGCTGCGGGCGTTGGACCGGCTGGCGGAAATCGGCTGCACCGTCATTCTGGTGCCGGCGATCGAGCGTGGAGTCAATGAGAACGAGGTCGGACGGATCGTCCGCTTTGGGCTGGATCACCCGGCAGTCAAGGGCATCAACTTCCAGCCCGCGTTTCATGCCGGGCGGCACGCCACGCACGACCCCATGCTGCGCATGACGAATCCGGACATCCTCAAACTGATCGAGCAGCAGACCGAGGGGCTGTTCCAGACCAGCGACTTCGTGCCGGTGCCGTGCTGCTTTCCGACGTGCAACTCGGTGACCTACGCCTACATCGATGAAGACCGCAAGGTGACGCCGTTGCCGCGGATTCTGAACGTGGAGGACTACCTAGACTACATCTCAAATCGCGCGATGCCGGACCTGGGCGCCGAGATCCGGCGGGCGCTCGAAGGGTTGTGGTCGTCCTCGGCCGTGCTGGGTTCGGAGAAAGTCGCGCGCGAGTTTTCCTTTTCGTGCTCGTCGTGCGGGCTGCCGGACGGAAGCCTGGATGTGAAGGGCCTGTCCAACTTCATCTTCATGATCATGCTCCAGGACTTCATGGACCCCTGGACCTTCAACCAAAAGAACCTCATGAAGTGTTGCAAGGAATTCCTGCTGCCGGGCGGCAAGCAGATTCCGTTTTGCGCCTACAACTCCGTCGGCTATCGGGAACAGGCGCGCGCGCAACTCGTCGCCTGGGAGCGGGACCGGCAGGCGGCGCGGCGGGCGGGCGTGAAGTATGAAGTTCGTCCCGTTACGTTTTCGTTCCGCGAGGGAGCCGACCCGGGATTGGTGCAGGTGAATCGCAACGGGAGCAGCGAATGAGCCAGCCGGCCGAATCAAGCGAGCTCAAGAACTGCTGCGCGGCCGTCTACCAGAGCGACTTCGCCCGCATGCTGCTGGGGGATTCCTTCCATCCGGGGGGACTGCGCCTGACGCGGAGGTTGGGAGAGTCGCTCAACCTGAAGCCCGGCACACGCGTTCTGGACGTGGCGTCAGGCAAAGGCGAGAGCGCAATTTTCCTGGCGAAACAGTTCGGCTGCGAGGTCACCGGTATCGACTTCGGCGCGGCGAATGTGCAGGACGCCTCGGATCGCGCGAAGGCTGCCGGTATCTCACACCTGGTCCGCTTCCAGGTAGGCGACGCGGAGCGAATCGGCTTGCCGGACGCGAGCTTCGACGCCGTCCTGTGCGAGTGCGCCTTCTGTACGTTCCCCGATAAGCGGGCCGCTGCCGGCGAGTTCGCGCGCGTGGTGCGGCCGCTGGGGCACGCCGGCATCAGCGATCTGACGCGCACGGGTCCGCTGCCGGTGGAGTTGGAGGGACTGCTGGCGTGGGTCGCCTGTATCGCCGACGCGCGGCCCGTCGCGGAGTACGTCGAGTACCTGGAGAACGCCGGGTTCGGGGGTGTGACTGCCGAACCGCACGATGCGGCGCTGGCCGAGATGGTGCGCGATATCCAGGCGAAGCTCCTGGGTGCGGAGCTGATGGTGAAGCTGAAGAAGGTTCCGCCCGCAGTCGGTTTCAATCCCGCAGTCGGTTTCAATCCCGCAGTCGGTTTCAATCCCGCAGTCAGTTTCAATGTGGATGGCGTCGATTTCGCCGAAGCGCGGTCATTAGCGCGCGCGGCCGCCGAGGCGATTCGCGCCGGCCGACTCGGCTACTCACTGCTGTTCGGGAGGCGGTGAACGGATGGCGCAGATCTCCGACCTGCCGCTGAAATATCGCCTGTTCATGCAAGCGTATCCGTACCGCTGGATCGACTGGCGCCCGGGCACACGTCTCACGAAACCGCTGGCGCAGACGCGGTTGGCGATGATTACCACAGCCGGCTATTATCTGCCGGATCAGCAGCCGTTCGATCAATCGATCCGCCATGACGACTGCTCCTTCCGCGAGATTCCCTGGGGCACGGCCATCGGAGACCTGCGGATCGGGCAGAGCAGCGACGCGTTCGACCATGCGGGCATCGAGGCGGACCGCAATCTCGCGTTTCCGCTGGACCGGCTGCGGGAACTGGTCAGCGAGGGAATCGTGGGCGAGGCCGCGCCGCGTCACTTCAGCCTGATGGGGTCGATCGCCGCGCCCAAACGGCTGATTTCGGAAAGCGGTCCGGAGATCGCGCGCCAGCTTGCGGAAGACGGCGCGGATGCGGTGTTTCTGGCTCCGGTGTGCCCTATGTGCCACCACACGGCCGGGATCGTGCAGAGCATCATTGAGAAGTCGGGAATTCCGACCGTGTCCATCTCGCTGCTGACGGAAGTCACCCGGCGCGTGGAGCCGCCGCGGGTGCTCGCTGTGAACCGGCCGCTGGGATATCCGTTGGGAGAGCCGAGCCATCCTGAACTGCAGCGCAAGATTCTGCTGGCGGCACTGCAACTGCTGGCGCAGCCTGTCAGCGGACCATTGATCGTGCCGTTTGCTGACTGCTTTCCAGCGTAAGGAGGACTCCGGACCGGGGTGGACCGCTCCCTGCGGTCGCGGCTCAGCGAGCGGCTCTGCACAAAGGACGTGCGCTGGGCACAGCGCCAGTAGCTGAGCCGCGACCACAGGGAGCGGTCTACGATAACGCTGCAAACGCTCTCTAGCGGACGAAACTGATCTATGCAAGATCAGAAAAGCTAGAAGCCCTTTTGCGATGGAACGTGACTAACGAATGATCTTCGACAGGCCGAGGAGAATCCGGCCGGAGGCGCCTGATACCAGCGTGTCGATCGTCATCGCGGAAGCAAGCTGCTGAACGGGTGTCGAGTAGGTCGGGTAGGCATGAATCGCGCTCGCCAGATCGGAGACTTTCCAGTCGTGTTTGAGGGCCAGGACGAACTCGGTGATCGCTTCGCCGGCGCGCGCGGCGACGATGGTGGCTCCGAGGAGCCTGCCATCTTCCCGGGCGACGATCTTGAGGAACCCGGCTTCGTCGTTCTCGCAGATCGCGCGATCCGCGTGCTGCATCTCCCACTGGCAGACGCGGACCTCGCCGAATTTCGCGCGCGCCTGCACTTCAGTAAGCCCTACGTGGGCCACCTCCGGATCGGTGAAGGTCACCCAGGGCACCACGTCCGTAAACCCGGAACTGTGGCCCGGTAGCATTGCGTTGCGCACGGCCTGGAACGCCTGCCATCCGGCGAAGTGGGTGAACTGGTGACCGCCCAGCACGTCGCCGGCCGCATAGATGTTCTGGACGTTCGTGCGCAGTTGGTCGTCCACCGGGATGCCGTTCTCTGAGAACTGCACGCCGGCCTTCTCCAATCCCAGACCAGCCAGGTTAGGACGGCGTCCGGCCGCGATCAGCAGCATGTCACCGTGGACTTCTTCGCCGCCCGCCTGTACGGTGACGCCGGCGCCTTCTTTGCGCACGGCTTGGGCGCGGGCCCGGACAACGCGAATGCCCTCGTCCGCGAACACACGCTCCAGACGTTCGTGGGCTTCGGGTTCGTCCTTGGGAAGCAGCCGCTCCGCGACTACGGTGACCTGCGATCCCAGGCGGCGGTAGGCTTGCGAGAGTTCGACCCCGACCGGTCCTCCGCCGACAACAACCAGGCGATGCGGCAGCACGAGGTTTTCGAAGATCTGCTCATAGGTGAGAAACGGGACTTGATCGAGTCCTGCAATGGCGGGCACGCGCGGACGGGCGCCGGTGGTAATCAGGAACGTCTTCGCGCGGATGGTCTGTTCGCCGGCCGTGACCGTGCGAGGGTCTTCGAAACGGGCGCCGCCGATGACAACGTCAATGCCCTGGCGGCGCAGTTCCTCGGGAGCCTCGAAGGCATACGCCCGCTGGATCGAGCGGCGCACGTAGTCCCGCACTTTCGCCATGTCGGCCTGAGGCGGCGGGGCTTGGATGCCGTACACCGAGGACGTGCGGCACTCGTGGGCGACCTTTGCTGCTTTCAGCAGCGCCTTGCTCGGCACACAGCCGCTCCAGGTGCAGTCGCCTCCGACGCGGTGTTTTTCGATCAGCACCACCCGTGCGCCCAGTCGAGCTGCGAAGCCGGCGGCGGTTAATCCTCCCGATCCGGCCCCGAGGATCGCGAGGTCGTATTCCTGGCTCATTCCTTCAATCTCCCAACCAGCGATATCGCCACCACGGCCATGGCTACGGTGCCGAACGTCAGGCCGTCGATCGCGTACATCTGTCCCAGCCATCCGGCCAGCAGGGAGCCGGCGATGGCTCCGAGGCTCAGCAACAGCGAATAGATTCCCATCGCGGCCCCGCGTCCGGCCTGCGCTCCGACCGCACCGGCCAGCAGGGAAAGCGCGGCCGGCGTAAAGCCACTTTCGATCATGACGCACGCGGCCGTTGCCACGATGATGGGGATTCGTGCTTCCGGCGGGGCGTGATTCAGGAAATACAAGCCTGCGCACGCAGCGAACATGGCGAAAAGAGACAGGCGCAGCGCGCGGAGAACGTGCATGCGCGGCAGGATGACGCTCCAGGCGGTGACGCCCGCGCCGAAGATCAGCGCATAACCGAACATTACCCAGCCCACCTGTTGCGGTTCGTCCTCGAATATCCCGGGCAGGACCTGGCTGCCGTCCGCCGCCGCGCGATTCGTCAACAGAAATGCCAGGGTGGGCCCGAGCCATAATCCCACGATGGTGTTCACGCATAGCCAGACGGGGGCGAGCCTGCGCAACGCTGGATCACGCAACGCGTGCCGCAATCCGGGCAGGGCGTTTTCGAATCCGTAGCCGCGGCTGCCGCCAGAGCCAGAGTAGAGAAGGACGGCGGAGGCCAGGTAACATACGGCGACTCCGGAGAACGCGCGGGTGTCGAGCCAGCTCCAAAGCTGGCTTCCCAGCACGCTGCCCAACGCCAGGCCGGCCAGCAGTGACAGCTCGAAGTAACTCATCACGCGAGCGCGCAGGGGCGGGTTTTCGCTGGTCACGTCGGTGAGATGGGCCAGCAGCGCGGGCGTGCTGGCGGCGGCTCCGGTTCCCTCCAGAGTCCGGCTTAGAAAGAAGACCGCTGTGCTGCCTGTCATCCCGAACAACTGCGTCGCGACGCCGCCCAGCAGGGCTCCCGTGGTCATCAGCAGGCGCGGCGCCAGCGCGTCCGAAATTAACCCCATCGGAACCGCGGCCAGCAACTCGGCCGCGAACACGACCGCGCCAAGCGTTCCCGCAAGGGATGCGGTGGGGCCTTGGCCTTTGCCGGCGAGATCCGCGAGGTACAAGCCGATCAGCACCCCGCTGGCCCCGTTCGCGATGCGCAACAGAGCGTTTCCGAACAGCACGGCAGCAAGGCCGCGGCGAGCCGAAGTCATGGAGTTGGATGCGCCGTGTGAAGGTATTCACAAGTGTACCGCCGTGTGCGCCCCGGACTAATCGGCCTGGAGCGAATGACAAACGCAGCGCCAGAGCGGTTTCGTAAGATTCCCCGGCAGGTGCCGTTCTCGCGTTTCTTTCGCAGTGCTGTGACCGGACGGCCGCGTCAGCCAACTCACCATTCCGTTGAGATACAGTGAAGGAAGCTATGAAGCCGCTTCTGCACGTAGCATCCTTGCTCGGCGCCCTGTTGCTTCCGGTGATGGGCCAGGCTCCCAGGCCTGCCCCGGCCAGACCCGCCCGCGTGATCCCGCCGGCGCGCATCATGCAGTTTGAGGCGCAACGCACCACGGTCCAGGCCGGGCAGTCCACGGTGCTGGTGTGGGCCACGGAGAACCCCAACCGGGTCACCATCGAACCGGGCTTGGGTCGGGTGACGCCCCGGGGAACCCAGCAGGTGACGCCCACCGGGACCACGACTTACGTGCTGACGGTGGCGGGCCCGAATAACACCACGCTGACGAAGAGTGTGACGGTCACGGTAAACGGATCGGTGACGGGAGCGGCGGCCGCGGCCACGCCCAAGGACACCGGCCGGCTGGCGGACGGCAAGCCCGACTTCACGGGCGTCTACAACTTCGCCGGGCTGCGCAATCCCATGCCCCCGGCGCTCCAACCGGGTGCGGAGAAGTTCCGCATTATCCGCCTAGCCGAGCGGATCAACGGCAATACGACGATCACCAACGGGGCGGACTGCAATCCGCTGGGCATCCCGCAATCCTTCGTGACGCCCTATCCGATTCAATTCGTCCACACCACCAAGCAACTGGTGATGCTGTTCGAGTACCCGAACATCTTCCGCGTGATCCCCACCGACGGCCGTCCGCACACCGTGGACCCCGACCCCACCTTCATGGGCGAGGGCGTGGCGCACTGGGACGGCGACACGCTGGTGGTGGATTCCATCGGCTTCAACGACAAGACCGAGGTGAGCGGCTTCATGCATACCGAGGCGCTGCACGTGGTGGAGCGGTTTCGCAAGACGGAAGACGGGTCGCTCTACTACGACGTCACCGTGGAGGACCCCAACGTGTGGGTGGCTCCGTGGGTGATGCCGCAGCGCATTCTGCCCCTGCGGCCCGAGCTCGAAAAGGTGGACGAGTTCGTCTGCGAGAAGACGCCGGATTACAGCAAGTTCTTCGCGAAGTAGCGGCGCGCCGGTTTCCCCACGATCTTTTGTAACGCGGGCGCGGGTTGCTCCACTTCCTGGTAGCGGCCTGAAGGGGCCGGAACCAAAACGAACGAGGGGAGCATTCCATGAATCCGCAAGAAGCGAAGACTATCGCCAACTTTCTGGCCGCCGATTTCGAGCAGGAGATGCAGACGACGCTGCGCGTCCTTGAAGCCGTTCCGGCGGGTAAGCTGGACTACCAGCCCGACGCGAAGTCCAAGACCGGTTTGGGGCTGCTGCGTCATCTGCCGCTGGAAGACGAGTGGCTGCTGACCTGCATTGCGAATGGCGAGTTCACGCCTCCGCCCGACGATTCCGACGCCTGCGGCGTGATGACTCCAGCGGACGCCGCGGCTCGCTACCGGGAGAAGGTTCCGGCGGCGCTGGCTCGCGTGCGTGCCCTGTCGGGAGAACAATTGGTGAAGGTCCTGGACATGTTCGGCATGATGCAGGCGCCGACGGTCAACTTCCTGGCCGTAGCCTTGAAGCACTCGGTGCATCACCGCGGGCAGCTCAGCGCCTATCTGCGGGCGATGGGCGGCAAGGTTCCGGGAATCTACGGGCCTTCGGCGGACACCGAGGCAGCGGGAAGCGCGGCGTAAGCCCCCGCCGCGGCCCGCAGGGTTCCCGGGACGTTTCACGCGCGATATACTCGAATGGTTCTGGAGGTTCCGCGTGAAATCGATACAGAAGACCTTTTTGCTCATGGTGATTGCGGTGACCGTCGCCTCGCTCGCGCAGGCGCAGGTGCCGCCGGAGATCGCGAAACAACTGGTGAACATCGGGCGCGGGGTGTGCGTGCCGGAGACCGCGCAGGTCTATCGCCCGCTGCACCCGAATCCGCCGTATGCGGGCGTGAAGATCGCCCGCGACCTGTCCTTCGGCCCGGACAAACAGGACGTGCTGGACGTGTTCTCGCCGGAGAAGGGCGGCAACTCGCTTCCCGTGCTGGTCTACGTTTCGGGCGGGGCGGGGAACAAGCAGCAGGGCGGGCCGAACGGCGATGTCTTCTATGACAACGTGATGCTGTGGGCGGTGAAGAACGGCATGGTGGGCGTCAACATGCAACGCCATCCGGGCGCGGCGTGGGATGATCCGGCCAAGGCCGTCGGCATGGTGGTGGCCTGGGTCCAGAAAAACATCAAAGGCTACAAGGGCAACCCCGATCGCGTGTTCATGTGGGCGCAGTCGGCCGGAAACGTCCCGGTGAGCACCTATGTGGGGCATCCGGAGCTCTATGGACCGAAGGGCGTGGGGCTGAAGGGCGTGGTGTTCATGTCGGCTCCCAACTTCAATATCCTGCCGGCCAGGCCGCCGGCGGTGCAGGGCGGGTTTGGGCCGTGCGGGCAACCGGACGGGTCGGGTCCGTCGGCGGCGGCGAATGCCGGGCGCGGGAAGGGCGGTGCGGCCAAGGGCAAGGGTGGCGGCGGTCGTGGCCGCGGGGCGCAGCCGGACGAGGCGACGCAACTGGCGCGGTCGAACCTGCCGGGGCTGGTAAAGTCCAAGGTGCCGTTCTTTGTCTCGGTGGCCGAGCTCGATCCGCCGAACATCATCGCCTTCGCCGAGACGCTGCGGGATGAGCTGTGCAAGGCGGGCGCCTGTCCGACTTACCAGGAATTCAAGGACCACAGCCACATCTCGGAAGTGATGTCGCCGGATACGGCGGATGACAGCGTGACGGGTCCGATCCTGAAGTGGATGCGGAGCGTCAAGTAGGCGTTGGGAGCGGACGGCAAGCGCCGGGATGAGTCCCGGCGCGGCGAGCCACGAGCTCGCGCCACCTGGGGCGCTACAATTGATGTATGAGTGAAAGTGCGCCTGTTGCGCTCGAAAAAGCGACCTTCGGAGCGGGGTGTTTCTGGGGCGTCGAGGCGACGTTCCGGCGGCTGGCGGGGGTGAAGTCGACCCAGGTGGGCTACATCGGCGGGTCGGTGGAGAATCCCTCGTATAAGCAGGTTTGCACGGATACCACCGGGCATGCCGAGGCCGTCGAGGTCACCTACGATCCGCAGGTGATCAGCTTCCACGACCTGCTAGACGTGTTCTGGGACAACCACAATCCGACGACCCTCAACCGGCAGGGTCCGGATGTGGGGACGCAATACCGGTCGGCGATCTTCTTTCATTCGCCGGAGCAGGAGCGCGAAGCTCGGGAGTCGATCCGCGAGGTGCAGGCTCGGTTTCCGCGGCCGATTGTGACGGAGGTTGTGCCTGCGGCCCCGTTCTGGCGGGCTGAGGAGTATCATCAGCAGTACCTTGAAAAGCGTGGGCTGGCGAACTGCCACATTTGAGCGGGGCGGGCGCGGACAGGGGAAGACCGCTCCCTGTGGTCGCGGCTCAGCTAGCGGGGGGCCGGACGGGCGGCATGCGGAGACAAGTTTTCCAGTAGGGACATTGTGAAAATTGGTTTTGTGAGTTTGGGCTGTCCGAAGAACCTCGTCGACACGGAGGTTATGATGGGCCAGCTAACCTCCCAGGGGCATCAGTTGACGCACGATCCGGGCGAGGCCGACGTGATCGTGGTCAACACGTGCAGCTTTATCGATCCGGCCAAGCAGGAATCGGTGGACACCATCCTCGAAATGGCCGAGTACAAGAAGCACGGGCGCGCGCAGAAGCTGATCGTGGCCGGGTGCCTGGTGGAGCGCTACCGGGGCGACATCCAGAAGGACCTGCCCGAGGTGGACGCGCTGATCGGCACCAATGAGCTGGAGCGGATCACGTCGCTGTGCGAGGGCGTAGAGGCTGCGGCGAATCCCTTCGAGCCGTATCTGTACCACGACGCGACGCCACGGGTGCTGGCCACGCCGCGGCATTTCGCTTACATCAAGATCGCCGAAGGGTGCGATCACCCGTGCTCGTTCTGCGTGATTCCGCAGTATCGCGGCAAGTTCCGCAGCCGGCGGTTTGAGAGCGTGATCGCCGAGGCGACGCGGCTGTTTCAGCAGGGCGTGCGCGAGATCAATCTGATCGGGCAGGACACGACGTGCTACGGAGAAGACCTGGGGATCAAGGACGGGCTGGCGCAGTTGCTGGCTCGGCTGGCCGGCATCGAGACGGCGCATCCGAAGTGGGTCCGGTTCCTGTACTGCTATCCGAACAAGGTGACGCAGCGGCTGCTGGACACGATCGCCGAGCATGAGGCGCTGGTCAAGTACATCGACATGCCGTTGCAGCACGCGAGCGCTGCGGTACTCAAGCGGATGAAGCGCGGGGCGAATGGCGACATTTTCCTGAAGCTGATCGAGCGCATCCGGCGGACGATTCCGGGCGTGGCGGTGCGCACCAGCACGATTGTGGGGTTCCCGGGCGAGACGGAGGCGGACTTCGAGGAGCTGTGCGCGTTTGTGGAAGCCGCTCAGTTCGACCGGCTGGGCGTGTTCTCGTACTCGGACGAGGACACGAGCAAGAGCTATGCCCTGGATGGAAAGGTCGACGGGCGGACGATTCACCGGCGCAAGCGGTCTTTGATGGCGCTGCAGCGGAAGATTTCTAAGGCGAGCAACCGGCGGCTGGTGGGCCGCGAGATGCCCGTGCTGGTGGAGGGTCCGTCGGAGGATTCGGAACTGGTCTGGCAGGCTCGCATGGCGACGCAGGCTCCGGAGATCGACGGAGTGTGCTACATCTCGGATCCGGGCGAGGCGCCGCTACGCGCGGGCGAGTTTCGCCGGATGCGGATCGTGAAGGCGCACGACTACGACCTGACAGGGGAGCTGACGGACGAGGGCGTAGATGCCCCCGTGGTCCCGGCTCCGGCGCTGGTACAGATCCAGCCTGGCCTGATCGCTCGCTGACCTCGCATGCGCTGCCCGATCTGCAATAAAGAAGTGCAGCTCAGCGATCCCTTTATGCCGTTCTGTAGCGACCGCTGCCGGCTGATCGACTTGGGCAAGTGGGCGTCTGAGGAGTATCGCATTTCGTCACCGGCGCCGCCTGAGGGCGAAGAGGTCGAAGACGAGGACGGCGAGTGAGCGCGCTGGCGCGGGTGATCGGCACGTGGTTCGGGTGCGGGTATTTCCCGAAAGGGCCGGGCACCGCGGGGTCGCTGGGGGCGCTGGTGGTGGCCGTGGCGCTGCACTTCCACGCGGGTTTCGCGCCGGTGGGGTTCGCGGCGCTGGCCGCCGTGTTCCTGGCGCCGTCGATCTGGGCGGCTGGGCGGATGGCGCGCGATACGGGCAACAAAGACCCACAGACGGTGGTGGTGGACGAAGTCGTCGGGCAGTGGATTACGCTAGCCGGCGCGGCATCGCTGGACGGATGGGTGGCCTGGGTGGCGGCGTTCGTGCTGTTCCGCGCCTTCGATATTTTCAAGCCTCCGCCAGTGCGCGCGCTGGAGCGGGTGCCGGGCGGCGCGGGCATCGTGCTGGACGATGTGATGGCCGGTATTTACGGCGCCCTTGTTTTATGGATCGCTGGATGTTTCAATTTTAGTAGCGCCTTCCTCTATGGCATCTCGTAAATCTTCCATTCACCGGCCCGAGATCTCCGACGTGTCGCCCGCGGCGGCAATCCCGGGCGGGGAGTTTCAAATCCGCGGCAAGAGCTTGACGGGCGAGGAGCGGCCACGCGCGCGTTTCGGCGACGTGTCGGCCCCGGTGGTGTTCGGCTCCGAGTCATTCGTGATCGTGCGAGTGCCGGAAGGGGCCTTGCGCGGGGACCTGATGCTGAACGACGGCGACGTGGCGTGGCGTTGCGACATCGGCATCCAGATCGCCGACAGTATGCATCCGGTGGCGAATCCGGCGGTGGACGCGATGGGCAACATCTACACGACGCTGAGCGGGTCGGCCGGACAACGGACGCCGGTGTCGGTGTACAAGATCGATACGAACCTGCACGCCAAACCGCTGGTCACGGACATCATGAACGCCACCGGGCTGGCGCTGGACGCCGAGGGCGTGCTGTATCTTTCCAGCCGCCATGAGGGCGTGGTCTACCAGGTTTCGCCCAGCGGCAACACGGTGACCTACGTCGAAGGGATGGGCGTGGCGACGGGGATCGCCTTCGACCGCGACGACAACCTTTACGTGGGCGACCGCAGCGGCACGATTTTCAAGATCAGCCGGCAGCGGCAGGTCTACGTGTTCGCCACCATTGAGCCGTCGATCGCCGCCTATCATTTGGCGTTCAATGACGACGGATACTTGTTTGTGACCGGGCCGACCACTTCCAGCTTCGACGTGGTGCATCGCATCTCGCCGCTCGGCGAGGTGGACGTGTTCTATCGCGGGCTGGGCCGGCCGCAGGGCATCGCGTTCGATGCGCAGGGAAACCTCTACGTGGCGGCGTCGTTGGCCGGGCGCCGGGGCGTGGTGCGCATCACGCCGGATGCGGAGGCGAAGCTGTTCCTGTCGGGCCCGGCCATCGTGGGGCTGGCGTTTTCGCCCGCCAAGGCAATGATCCTGACCACGAACAACGCGGTGTTCCGCGTGGACGTAGGGATCGAGGGCCGGCAGCTGCCCTAAGCGCCCCGACACATGCTGGACGCCGAGATTATCGCGGTGGGGTCGGAGATGCTGACCTCGCAGCGCGTAGACACCAACTCGCTGTTTCTCACCGACCAGTTGAACTCGCTGGGGATCGAGGTGCGCCGCAAGCTGGTGATCGGCGACGACCGCGCGCTGCTGACCGGGGCGGTGCGGTTCGCGTTGCAGCACGCACAGATCGTGATCCTGACGGGCGGGCTGGGTCCCACCGAAGACGACGTGACGCGCGAGGCGGTGGCCGCCGCATTGCGGCGGGAGATGGTGTTCGATCCAGCGGTGTGCGCCGAAATCGAGGAGCGGTTCCGGCGGCGCGGCCGCAAAATGGCCGAGAACAACAAGCGGCAGGCGATGGTGGTAACTGGGGCTGAGGTCCTGCCGAACGGTCGCGGGACGGCTCCGGGGCAGTGGATCGAGGACGGGGAGCGGGTGGTGGTGCTGTTGCCGGGTCCGCCGAGCGAGCTGTATGACCTGTTCCGGCTGCAGTGCATGCCGCGGCTCGAAAAGAAGGTTCCCGCCGTGGCGATCCGGACGCGGTTCTATCGCGTAACGGGGATGACGGAATCGGACCTGGATTCGCTGATCGCGCCGGTGTACAAGGGCTACGAGAATCCGGCGACCACCGTGCTGGCGTCCACTGGCGACATTCAGGTGCACTTGCGGGCGCGCTGCGCGACCGCGGAAGAGGCCGAGCGGCTGCTGGCCGAGGTCGGCGATCCGATCGCGGAGCTGCTGGGGGCGCGGCTGTACTCGCGTGGGGGCGAGTCCATGGAAGAGATCCTGGGGACGCTGCTGCGCGAGCGCGGAGCGACGGTCAGCGTGGCCGAGAGTTGCACCGGGGGGATGGTCGGCGAGCGGCTGACCAGCGTGCCGGGGAGCTCGGACTATTTCCTGGGCGGCTTCCTGACGTATTCAGACCGGATGAAGACTGAGCTGCTGGGCGTGGACCCGGCCGTGCTCGCCGCACACACGGCGGTAAGCGCTGAAGCGGCGGCGGCAATGGTCGAAGGCGCCCGGACACGCACGGGGTCAACCTACGCGATCGCGACCACGGGCGAGGCGGGTCCGGAGTCAGGGTCGGGGGCTCCGGTCGGGACGGTCTACGTCGGGTTCGCGGGGGATGGCGTCGCGACCACGGTGCGGCGCTACCAGATGCCGGGGGACCGGGCGCGGATCCGCGGGTTCGCTGCCAACGCGGCGCTCGACCGGCTACGGCGCGGCATACTGGGGCTGGAATGATCCGGCCTCAAGGATTGTCCCCGTTCGCCCGATAAGGCGGTTGTGGTACAGACTCTGACTTCCCCAACAAGCAACGTGCCCGGCGGGAACGTGTTACGGTCCAAAGCGCTGGGTGCTCTGAGCAAGCTGCCGCCGTTTTCGCCGATCCTCAACAAGCTGATGGCTACGCTGGCTGGCGAAGACGTGTCGTTCTCGGCCCTGGGAGAACTGATTGAAAAGGACACCGTGGTGGCGGGCAACCTGCTGCGCGTGGTGAACTCGGCACTGTATGCGCGGCGTTCGACGGTGAATTCGGTGCGGCACGCGCTTTCGGTACTGGGGCTCGACAAGGTGCGGAACACGGTACTGGCCATGTCGATCACCCGCATGATGAACCAGGTGCGGACGCCCAAGAATTTTTCCATGGAGCGCTTCAACAAGCATTCGGCCGCGGTGGCGCTGTTGAGCGATCATCTGGCGCAGCACGTGACCGCGCAGTATCCCGAAGGCGCGTTCGTCGCCGGACTGCTGCACGACGTGGGCCGCCTGCTGATCGCGCTGGCCTTGCCCGACGAGTACGATTCGATTCTGCGGGCGTATCAGCACAGCGAGCGGACCTGGCTGGAATGCGAGCAGGAGCGGCTGGGGTTCACGCACGCCGAAATGTCCGGCGAGGTGCTGGTGGCCTGGAAGCTACCGCAGGAGATCCAGGATGCGGCGCGCGAGCATCACCTGCCTCCGCCGCCGGAACTGGAGCGCGAGCTGCGGCTCGGGCGCGTGGTGGACGCGGCGAATCAATACGTGAACTGGACCGGAGAGTCAATTCTGGTGCAGCAGAAGGGCGACGGGGCAGGGTCGGCCTGGGTGGCATCCCTGGGGATGACGCAGGAGACGCTGGAACAGGTGTTGGCGGACTTCGAGGCCGAACACAAGGCCATGAGCCAGTTCTACAGTTAAGGCCAGGTTTCGGGATTGGCCTCGGATCGGCCTGTTACACTTTTATGTACAGGCCGTATGACAGGTGTCCAAACCATCACCGACGAGATACTGGAACTGAAGCGCGACCGGCGCGCGATGATTCTGGCGCACCACTATCAGGTGGACGAAATCCAGGAGCTGGCCGACGCCGTGGGCGACAGCCTGGAGCTGGCCCGCAAATCGCTGGAGTTCGAAGGGGACGTCATCGCGTTCTGTGGCGTCGTATTCATGGCCGAAACGGCCAAGGTCCTGAATCCCACGCGCACGGTGGTGCTGCCCGACATCCATGCCGGCTGCAGCCTGGTGGACGGTTGCCCGGCCGACCAGGTGCGGGCGTTCCGCGAGCGCCATCCGGACCACGTGATCGTCAGCTACATCAATACGTCGGTCGAGGTGAAGGCGGAAAGCGACATTCTGTGCACCTCACGGAATGCGGTGAAGATCGTGAACTCGATTCCCGCCGAGAAGCCGGTCCTGTTTCTGCCGGACATCAACTTGGGCAACTATGTCAAGCAGCAGACCGGGCGCGAGAACATGAGGATCTGGCAGGGCGCGTGCATCGTCCATGCGACCTTTGCCGCGCGCAAGCTCACGACGGCGCGCGCCGAGCATCCGAACGCGCTGGTGGCGGCGCATCCGGAGTGCCCGCCGGACGTCCTGGCCATGGCGGACTTCATCGGATCGACCAGCGCGATCATCGACTGGTGCGTTTCGACCGAGGCGCGCGAGTTCATTGTGATGACCGAGAGCGGCGTAGCGCATTCGCTGAAGCGGCTGGCTCCGGAGAAGACGTTCCACTTCGTGCCGAACGAAAACTGCAATTGCAGCGAGTGCCCCTATATGCGGCGGAATACGCTGGAGAAGCTGCGCGATTGCCTGCAAGACCTGACGCCGCGGATCGAGCTGCCGGACGACATCATCCGCCGTGCGCGCCTGCCTTTGGAGAGGATGCTCGCGGTCAAGTGAGCGCCATCCCATCCGACAATGAACACAGATATCTCGCATCCTGAGATTCAGGATGCTATCCGGCGTGCGCTGGCCGAGGACGTCGGCGAGGGCGATGTGACGTCGCGGCTGTGCGTGGCGGAAGACGCGATGGCCAGCGGACGCGTGGTCGCGCGGCAGCCACTGACGCTGGCCGGGGTCGAGTTGCTGGCGCCGATCTTCGAACAGGTGGCTCCGGGGGCGTGCGTGGTGCAGGTAACACATGCGTCGGGAGCCCGGTTGGAAGACGGCGACGAGATCGCTTTCGTGCGGGGTCCGGCGCGATCACTGCTGACCGGCGAGCGGACGGCTCTGAATTTCCTGCAACGGCTGAGCGGCGTGGCAACGTTGGCCAGCGCGTTCGTCCGGGAGACGGAGGGGACGGGCTGCCGGGTGCTCGATACACGCAAGACCACTCCGGGGCTGCGGCGCCTGGAGAAGATGGCCGCGGCCGCCGGCGGGGCGACCAATCATCGCATGGGGCTGTTCGACGCGGTCCTGATCAAGAACAACCACATCACGGCGGCGGGCGGCGTGCGCGCGGCGCTGGAACGGACACGCGACAGCGGGCTGCCGGTGGAGATCGAGGTGCGAACGATGGAGGAACTCGATGAGGCACTGGCGTCCGGGGCGCGGCACGTGCTGCTCGACAACCTGACGCCGGCCGAGGCCGAAGTGTGGGTGTCACACGTCGACGGGCGGGCGAGGGTGGAGCTGTCGGGCGGGATCACGCTGGGAAACGCCCGGGCGTATGTGGAGACCGGCGCCGATTTCATCTCCAGTGGCGCGATCACGCATTCAGCGCCGGCGGTGGACATCAACTTCCGGCTGGAATTGGATTGAAAGAGGCCTTTGCATCCTCATCGAATTGGGCAACAAAGTGCTGATTCGGGTCTTCCTAAGGCGAAAATGGAAGTGTGTCTGTTCAAGAATCGCAATGATCACGGGGAAGGCGTGGGCGGCGAAACAGCACGGCTATCAGGCCGCCGGCGAACGCCCCGAGCAAGTGCCCACACTAAGTTACACTGCCGTCACACAAGCCCCTGCCATCGTGAGAAACGGATGACCCTGAGATCAACCTGGCTTTTTCTTGCTTTGCGTAGATCGGTTTCGCCCGGCTCGCAACGGTTGTTTCAATAGCTTGGCCGCCGCACCGCGCTCTAGGGCATCGACGAAGCCGCTCTAACTGCCGCGCTTTGTCTATGGTGCGAACGGGGAGAATCGAACTCCCATGCCCTTGCGGGCGCTGGAACCTAAATCCAGTGCGTCTGCCAATTCCGCCACGTTCGCGCACGGGGGGACTGCTCGCATTATAGCGTCCGCGTCCGAATCAACGTGCGTAAACGGCGGCCGCGCGGACCCGTTCTGCGGGGGATGCCGGCGCCAGGCGCGGCGTCTTGCGGCCGCAGGCGCACAAGGCCGTTTCGATCGTGTAGCCCGCCCAGGAGAGTCCCGCGACCTCAATGTGCAACCCGTCGTGGGCTTCGCATTCGGCCGCGAGCAGGTCGCCGGACTCCCCGATCACCTGCTCGAAGATCGGCACGTGGAAGGCGCGCCACAGGCGCTCCCGTTCGGCGCCAGTCAGCATGGGTTCGCCTGCGCGCTCCACGGCGATCAGCGCGTGGGTGAGCGAGGGCGGGATGCTGCCCGCCAGGGACAGCAACTGCTCCCGGGTCCCCACAACGGCGGCCGGCGCGAAGGCGGACGCCTGGGGGCACCATCCTGAGGCGAAGATCCGGACCTCGGCGCTGCGCGGCTCCCGGAACCAGGGGGCCAGAACGGCGGTGCGCGGGGCCGCGCCCACCGGGTAGCGAAACGAGGCCTTGCGGCGGTTGGAAAGTAGCGAGTTCAGCACTCGCTATTTGGTTTGCCTAGGGGGCCAGAATTCTCAAGAGGTTTTCGCCGAAAATCGCCTTAGCATCGTGCTCGCTGGCCCCCAGCTCATACAGGGCCGTGGCCTGGGCCTCAAAAATGGCGTGCTGCCAGCCGCGCGGGAAAAAGGACGAATCGCTGCCGAACAGCAGCCGCCGGGGACCGGCCACGTCCAGCGCGTGGCGGAAGACTTGGCGAAGGTCCAGGTGGCCCGCTGCCTGATACTTGATCCAGCTATTGGAGCTGGAGGTGTCCAGGTACACGTTCGGGCACAGATCGGCCAGCATCAGCGCCTCCCGGAAGTAGCCCGCGCCGAAGTGCGGCACCACGATGGGGACCTCGGGATAGCGCAGCGCCACCGCATGCAGGTCGATGGGGTTCGAGAACCGCATGTCGAAAGGCGACGGCAACCCGAGCTTGGCGCGTACGCCCACGCTGAGGACCCCGCAATGCACGAACACCGCACGCCGTTCGCGTTTCGCCCACTCGAAGACCGGGCGAACGAAATCCTCATGGACACCGTAGGCGTGCATGGCTGGAAACAGGCAGGCCGCGCGCACCTCGGCGAAGGATTCGGGGAGCCCGCCGCCGAGCGTCCGCGGGTTTACCATCGCGTAGGGGAAGAACCGGCCGGGGTAGGCGCGCGCGGCGGCGGTCACCGAGGATTCGTCGCCCGGAATGCTGCCGATCAGAGAGGCCGCCCCCACGCCTTGGTGGTCGAGTTCATGCGCCCAGAGGGCGGCCAGCTTCTCGGGTTCGGCCGGCGGCAGGTCCCAACCCAGCCGCGCCTGTGCGGCCTCGATGGTCAGGCCCGGCTGCTGCGCGACGAGCGTCTCGAAGAACCGGTGGGAGAAGAAGTGCACGTGCGCGTCGGCCACGTGCAGCGGACCCCAGGGCGAGCGGCGGCCAGCCGTCACAGCTCCCCTTCGGCGCTGGCGGCGCGGGTCAGGCCGCTCGATAGCGCCAGGTGCGTGAGTCCGGCGACATTGTTCACGCCAAGCTTCTTCATCATTGCCTTGCGATAGCTGCGGACGGTCTGCTCGCGCAGGTCGAGGAGCACGGCGATCTCCTTGCTGGTCTTGCCTTCGGACACCAGCCGCAGCACCTGCACTTCGCGCGGCGAAAGCGATTCGAGCACCGGCGCGGCGGGCCGGGCATTCAGGTCGCCTTTCTGGATGCGGGTGAGCAACCGGTCCGACACCTGCGGGCTGAGATACATGCCGCCGGCCGCCACCATGCGGAGGGCCTCCAGCAGGTCGCTGTCCGAGGCGCGCTTCAGAATGAAGGCGCGGGCTCCGGCGCGCACGGCGCTGATCACCGAGTTTTCGTCGTCATACATCGACAGGATCACCACCTTGCAATCGGGCTGGTAGCGCAGGATCTCGGTGGTGGTTTCGATGCCGTTCAAACCGGGCAGGCCGATGTCCATCAGCACGAGCTGCGGGCGGGCGTGCTTGACGTACTGCACGGCGTCGGGGCCAGTTTCGGCCTCACCGACTACGCGGAAGTCGCCGGCGCGGCTGAGGATCGCTTTGATGCCGTCGCGCATGATTTTGTGATCATCCACGAGCAGAACGTCGAGCGGCATATCTGATCCAAACAATTGTACTCTTTCCTGTCGACACTGTGAGACGCAGGCCGTCCTGGTGCGCCAGCAAGGCTGCCACGGACAAAGCCCGCGCCCGGCCGCTGCGGCGTCCGTTATCGGTGACGCGAATCGATAGCGAGGCTTTGCCGGAAGCCACCACGCTTACCCGGGACGCTCCGGCATGGAACGCCGCCGCCACGGCCGCGGCCGCCGCTTCATAGAGCGCCGCCACGACTTCGCGCGGGGGACGAGCCGTGGCGTCGCAGGTGACCGAAACGTCGGCATGCAGTGTTTCGAGCGATACCAGAGCCCCGCGCAGCCCCCACAGGGCCGCGGGCACGGGTGTCAGATCCTGGCTGATGCGCCGCACGTGCTCGACGGCCTGTTCCAGAATCTCCAGGACCTGGTTCACTTGCGGAGCGACTTGCGGCGCGTCTTCGCGCAAGGACTGCAGTTGCAGGCCGGCCGCCGAAACCAGCGGTCCAACGTCGTCATGCAGGGATCTTCCGGCGGCCCGGAGCCGGTTGCGTTCTTCGGTGCACAACCTCGCGAGCGTTTCTGAATCGCTGGCCGGTTTGGCAGACATGCCGCGCGTTACCGCTTCCGCCCGACGACGCGCCGGGCCGCGGCCGCGACGTCGCGGGCGATGAGTCCGTACTTGTCGAGCAGTTCGGCGGGGGTCGCCGATTCGGCGTAGGTGTTCTGGACCCCGACGAACTCCATCGGCACCGGATGCGTTTCGGCCACCACTTGCGCTACGCGCACGCCCAAGCCGCCGTCCACCAGATGCTCCTCAGAAACGACGAGAGCGCCGGTTTCCGCCGCCGCGCGGGTGATCGCTTCGCGGTCGAGCGGCTTTACCGTGTGGATGTCGATCACACGCGCCGAGATGCCTTCCGCCTCGAGCACGTCAGCGGCGCGCAGCGATTCGGCGACCAGTAGCCCGGTGGCGATCAGCGTCACATCGGAGCCGCCGGCGACCGTGATCGCCTTGCCGATGGTGAACTCCTGATCGGGCGGGTAGACCAGCGGGGCCTTGGCGCGTCCGGCGCGGATGAAGAGCGGACCCACGTGCGCCGCGGCGGCGTGCACCAGCTTACTCATGGCCACTTCGTCGGCGGGCGAAATGACGGTGAAGCCCGCGAGCGAACAGGCCAGGCTCAGATCCTCAATACTCATCTGCGAGGGTCCGTCTTCGCCGATGGAGATGCCGCTGTGTGTGCCGACCACTTTCAGGTTCACGTTGGGGAAGGCGGCGGTGACGCGGAGCTGCTCGAATCCCTTGTTCAGCACGAAAGCCGAGAAACTCGCGGCGAAGGGGATTTTCCCGGCCGAGGCCAGTCCCGCACCGATGGCCACCATGTTGGCTTCGGCGATGCCGCATTCGAAGAACCGGTCTGGAAATTCCTTGGCGAATGCGGCGGTGTGAGTGGACTTCGACAAGTCGGCGTCCAGCGCCACCACGTCCGGATTCACGCGGCCGAGCTCCACCAGAGCCTTGCCGAACGCCTCGCGCGTGGCCGCGCCCAGCTTTCCTTCGTACTTCGTCCTGACCGCCATTTATTGCAGCTCCTGAAGCGCCTGCGCGCACTCGGCCGGCGTGGGCGCGGTGCCGTGGAACTTGGGGTTATTCTCCATGAAGGACACGCCCTTGCCTTTGATCGTGTTCGCTACGATGCAGGTGGGCTTGCCCGAAGTGGCCGCGGCTTCGGTGAAGGCGCGTTGCAGCGCCGCGATGTCATGGCCGTCGATTTCGAGAACGTGCCAGCCGAAGCTGCGCCATTTTTCGGCCAGCGGGGACAGGTCCAGGATGTCCTTCACGAACCCGTCCAGCTGAATCTTGTTGTAGTCGACCACTACGACGAGGTTGTCGACCCGGTGGAATCCCGCGAACATCGCAGATTCCCAGATCTGGCCTTCCTGCGATTCGCCGTCGCCCACCACCACGTAGGATCGCGCCGGGCTGCCGTTCAGCTTCGCCGCCAGCGCCATCCCGAGGCCGAGCGAAATCCCTTCGCCCAGCGAGCCGGTGGAAGCCTCCAGCGCCGGCAGAAAGCGCACGTCCGGGTGGCCCTGGAAGGGCGAGCCGAGCTTGCGCAGCGTCATCAACTGATCCTTGGGCGCGTAGCCCAGCTCAGCCATGACGGCGTAGAGGATGGGACAGCAGTGGCCCTTGGAGAGGATGAAGCGGTCGCGATCGGCCCACTTGGGATTCGCCGGATCATGCCGCATGACGTCGTAAAACAGCGTCACCACGATCTCGGCGGCCGAAAGCGATCCGCCGGGATGGCCGGATTTCGCTTCGGTGATCATTTCGATGGCCGTGCGGCGCATGTGCTTGGCGATTGCCGCAAGCTTGGCCGGATCAGTGACGCGGGTCATGATTCCTTCAATGTAGCACCGGCACGATACACTCAAGCGATGCCGGCCACCAAACTCGCGAGGGGGCTCGCCAGTGGGCTGCTCGACGCACTGGACGCGTGCAGGGGCGCGTTCGGCCGGGACGCGGAGCGGCGCACGGCCGGGCTGCTGGAACGAATCGCGGGCGCGCGCTTCCGGGATGCCCCGGAGCTGATCCGATTGCATGAGACGGTGCTGTTCCTGCGCGCCTATCCGCAGAGCGCGCGTGTGGCGCGGCTGGCCGACCGGATCCTGTTCGCGTTCGCGGCGCGCCTGCGCGGCGTCGATCCCGCGCCGTTTGAGGAAGCTGAGGTGTCGGGCATGGCGGGCACGTCGCTTTCGACCAACTTCAGCTACTCGTTCGCCCGTAACTTGGCAGACCGGCATGGGCGCGACCTCGCAATCGACTGGGACAGCTACGCGCACCCGGAACGCCTGGGTCCGACTCTTGCGCGGATCGCGCCGCTGGCGGCCGAGGACTGGACTGTGGAGCCGCATCCGGACTGGCGGCGCTGGTTCACGGCGCTGCGCGGCACGCTGCCCTGGCTCTTGGACCGTGTCGATCCCGAGACCTACGATCTGCTCGAAATTCCGCTGGTGTGGAACCTGGGCGAGTCGGCGGCGTCGCGGTCCCGAACGCGCCTGCCGCGCCGCGGGATTTTCTACCATAAGGACGCGCTGCTCAAGCGCCGCGACGTCTCGATCGAAGCCGAGTTTGCGGGGCCACGCATCGCGACACGGCGGCTCACGCGTGGCGAAGCCGAACGCGTCCTCAACGCGATCGTCGATACGTCGGCGGTGCGCTATCGCGAGTTGTGGGGCTTCTCCTATCCGGACCTCGATCGCGTGGACCACGCCGACCTCGGCCGCGGCGTGGACCTGTACTGGTTCGGGGTGCCTGCGGCGTGGCGGCTCCCGCTGCGCGCCTACCATGGCGGGATGTTTTTCAAAAATGGCGTGCCGGTGGGGTATGTCGAGACGCTGTCGCTGTTTGAGCGCGCCGAGGTCGGCTTCAACCTTTACTACACGTTCCGCGACGGCGAGACCGCGTGGCTCTATGCGCGCCTGCTGAAGTTCTGCCGCCAGAGCCTGGGCGTCACCTGTTTTTCGATCGACCCCTATCAGCTCGGCCACGACAACGCTGAGGCGATCGAGTCCGGCGCTTTCTGGTTCTACCGCAAGCTGGGCTTCGCGCCGGCCGCTCCCGAAACGGTGCGGATCATGGAGCAGGAAGAGCAGCGCCTCACTGCGCGGTCCGGCTACCGGACCCCCGCGCGGACGCTGCGCAAGCTGGCCGCGACGCCACTCTTTTGGGGTGACGGCCGCCCGTGGGCGAATTTCTCTCTGCCGGCGCTCGGCCGCCGGGTTGGGCGGGGCGTCGAGGGCGGGGCCTGGCCGTCGATTCTGGCGCGCGTGGCGAGCGAGGTGAACGTCCGCGAGATCCTCAAAGCCAAGAACAGCGCCGACGAGGTCCGCTACCTGCGCCTGCTGCAGCGCGCACCGCGGCTCCGGCGCGGCATCCTGCGGCTCGGTCAGGCGGAGGCCTGAAAGCCGATGCGGCGCTTCGGCGGGATCACGTCCGGTTGCTTCAGCTCGTCGATCTCCTCGGCCAGGAGACCGATCACGGACGCCTGCTCCTTCTGCACGCTCTCTACCACTGAGAGACGCTCGGCGAGTTCCTTGTGCGCCGCCAGAAACTCGCGCAGCTTCACGAAAGCGCGAATGATCTGCACGCTCATCTTGACCGCGCGCGCACTGTTCAGCACGGCCGACAGCATCGCGACGCCGTGCTCGGTGAACGCGTAGGGCAGCGTGCGGCGGCCGCCCCAACTTGAGGTCGCAAATTGCGACTTCAAGTTTTCCCATTCCGCCGCGGTCAGCTTCATCATGAAGTCCGACGGGAAGCGCGACCGGTTGCGGCGCACCTGTTCGTTGAGCCGCTTGGTCGGGACTTGATACAGCTCGGCGAGGTCCACGTCGAGCATCACCTTCTGACCGCGGATCACATAAATGCGCTGTTGCAAGGCCTGGGCCGGCAGCGTGAGCCGGACCAATGCCTTTGGGAGGGCGGTCTTTTTCCGGGCCGGAGTTTTCCTGGAAGTAGCCATGTCCCTTAGTGCGCCCGCCGCCGCCTATTTCTCAGGCGACCTGTGTTAGCCTGACCTATCTCATGCCCGATGCGCCGGCTCCCGTCTCGACCGCCCTCAAGTGGACCATCTGCGCCGTCGCAGCGCTCGGTTTCCTGTTCGATATTTATGAGGTGCTGGTCGCTCCGCTGATTATTCAGCCGGCGCTGATCGAGCTCGGGCAAGCTCACGCCCGGCACGCCCGCCTACCGCAACTGGGCCAGTCTGCTGTTCTGGATCCCGCCGATGCTCGGCGGCTTCTGCGGCCTGTGGGGCGGCTATTTTGCCGACCGCTACGGTCGCCGCCGCATCCTGGTCTGGAGCATCCTGCTCTACACGGTTTCGGCGGTGGCGGCCGGTCTGGCCACACGGGTGGAAACGCTGCTCCTGTTCCGCACGCTGGCCTTCGCCGGCGTCTGCGTGGAATTCGTGGCCGCGGTGGCCTGGCTGGCCGAACTGTTCCCCAACCCCAAAACGCGCGAAGCGGTGCTGGGCTACACGCAACTGTTCTCGTCGCTGGGAGGCGTCCTGGTGAGCGGCGTCTTCTTCCTCGCCAACCGCTATTCGCTGGATTTTCCGGCGATCTACGGCGCGCATTCTCCGTGGCGCTACACGCTGATCTCGGGGGTGGCGCCCGCGATCCCACTGATGCTGATCCGCCCGTTCCTGCCGGAATCGCCGGAATGGGCCGCCAAGCACGCAGCCGGCACGCTGAAGCGCCCGAGCGTCGCCCAACTGTTCCGCCCGCAGTTCCGCCGGACCACCATCGTCACCACGCTGATGTTCGCCTGTGCCTATGGGGCAGCCTTCGGGACCATCCAGCAGTCGCCGCAGATCACGCCCGGCTTGCCCGAAGTGGTGACGCTCTCGCCCACCGACCGCGGAGAGGCCATCTCCGGAGTCCAGGCGATGCAGGAGTTCGGCGGCCTCGCCGGACGCTTCGTGGTGGCCACGCTCGCCCTGATCATTGTGAGCCGCCGCACGCTGCTGCGGCTATTCCTGGTGCCGGGGCTGATCCTGACCCCCCTCGTCTTCTTCTACACCGGCACGCACAGCCTGGAGCTGTTTCGCATCGGGATCTTCGTCGCAGGCTTCACCACGGTGGCGCAACTCACGTTCTGGGGGAATTACCTGCCACGGGTGTACCCGGTCTACCTGCGCGGCACCGGCGAGGGGTTTGCCGCGAACGTCGGCGGGCGTATGTGCGGGACGTTCGCCGCGCTGGTCACCAATCAACTGGCCGGTTTCATGCCGGGCGCGACGCCGGCGGCGCAGATCGCCTACGCGGCCGCGGCGGTCGGGATCGGCGTCTACGGAGCGGCCCTCGCGCTCAGCTTCTGGCTTCCGGAGCCGCCGGAGAAGCTGCCGGAGTAAGGGCCACAGATGGACACAGATAAACACAGATAAGCCAGATTCGGCCTTTCTTATCTGTGTTCATCTGTGTCCATCTGTGGCCCTTTACTCCGCCTCTGCTACGCTTGAGGCATCCATGATCCGTAAGCGCTTCGAATGGAGGCTGCCAACCCGCGCTCTGCAACTGGGCGAACGTACGCTCATTGCCGGCGTGCTGAATGTCACGCCCGATTCCTTCTCTGACGGCGGCAAGTACCTCGACCCGGACCGCGCCTTCGCCCACGCCATCGAACTCGAAGACGCCGGGGCTGATCTGATTGACATCGGGGCCGAGTCCACCCGGCCCGGCTCGACGCGCACTTCGGAAGCCGAGGAACTGCGCCGCCTGGTTCCGGTGCTCAAGCGCCTGCGCGGCAAGCTCACCGTGCCTATTTCGGTGGATACTTACAAATCCGCGGTCGCGGCCAAGGCTCTGGAATTAGGCGCCGAGATCGTCAATGACCCGAGCGGCCTCACCTTCGATCCCGACCTGGCCCGCACCGCCGCGCAGGGCGGCGCAGGGCTCATCCTGTGCCACATGCGCGGCACGCCCGATACCTGGCCGAAGCTCCCGCCGCTCAAGAACCCCACCCAGACCATCGCCACCGAGTTGGATGCCGCCGTGCACCGCGCCGTGCGCGCCGGGCTCGAACGGCGCCAGATCGTGATCGACCCGGGGCTCGGTTTCGGCAAGCGCAAGGAGCAGAATGCCGAGGTGCTGGCGCATCTCGAGGAACTCGCCCGGCTGGACCTGCCGCTGATGGTGGGCGCATCCCGCAAGCATTTCCTACCTAAACCGAGTGAAGAAGGGCGGGAGTACGCCACCGCGGCTGCGGTCACCGCCAGCATTCTGAACGGGGCTCACCTGGTGCGGGTCCACGACGTCGCGGCCATGAAGCCGGTGGTCGAGGTGGCCGACGAGATCCTGCGCGCGGCGATTCCGCCTATCGTTTCTGACAGCGAGGACAGTAGTGCGTCCCGCGCTGGGCGACGAGAATCTTTCGCACGGCCGCGCCGCAGTTGACGCACGGCTGGCCCTCGCGTCCGTAGACGCGGTGCTCGAGCTGGAACCAGCCGCGTTCGCCCTCGGCGTTCACGTAGTCGGAAATCGACGACCCACCGAGCTCGATCGCATGCCCCAGGATGCCGCGGATGGCCGCGTAGAGGCGCTCGGCGCGCGCCGGTCCCAGCCGGGCCGCGCTGGCCAGCGGATGGATGCCGGCGGCGAACAGACTCTCGTCGGCATAGATGTTGCCCACGCCGGCCAGGAACGTCTGGTTGAGGAGCAGGGCCTTGATGCGCGCCTTGCGCTTGAGCCGCCGGCGGAACTCGTCGAAGGAGATCTCGAGCGGCTCCGGCCCCAGCCGGGCGACGCGCGGCGGCGCGCCGGCGCTCCACTCGATTTTGCCGAACTGGCGCGGGTCGTGATAGAGCAGCAGGCCGTCGTCGAGCGTGAAGACGGCGTAGGTGTGCTCGCCCGGCTGGCCGCGCACCAGTAGCCGGCCGGTCATGCCCAGGTGCACGGTGAGCGTCCCCTGGTCGAGCGCCATCACAATGAACTTGCCGCGGCGCGTGACCGATTCGATGCGGCGGCCGGCCAGGCGCGCGGCCAGCGCCGTCCGGTTTCCCGGCGTCACGTGGCGCGACGTAAAGCGGGCGGCGACGATCCGGCGGCCGCGCAGATAGGGCTCGACGGACCGGACCACGGTCTCGACTTCAGGCAGTTCAGGCATGGCAGGCGAAGGGCGGAGGGGTGATCAAGGAAGGTGGACGCTCAGGGAAGTTCCACAAAGATGTCCCCGTTTTCGATCTTCACCGGGAACTTCGCCAGGCAAATGCTGTCGTCGCGGTCGTTCAAACCGGTGACGCAGTCGTATTCCCAGGCGTGCCAGGGGCACACCAGGGTGGTCCCGTGCAGGGCTCCCTGGCCCAGCGGACCGCCGGCGTGGGGGCAGATCCCCTCCACCGCATGGATCTCGCCGCCGGCGTTGCATACCGCGATGGTCTCCTCTCCGGCCTCCACCTGGGCCACCATCCCGGGAGGCAGCTCGGCCAGCGTTCCGATCTTCACAAAGGACATATACACATTGTGCACGAGGCGCCGGGTCATGCCTCTTCGTCCTCGCCCGGCGGCCGCTTGTGCTTGGGTTTCCTGGCCGGGGCGTCCTTGGGTTCGATAGGCCGCGAGGGTTTCACGGTCCCCACCCGCTCCCGCGCGATCGCCCGGACCTCCTTTTTCTGGTCGAACTTCTTCGGCCGCCGCTTCTTCATGGCTTTTCCACAATACCGTGGACCAGGTGAAACCCGTGGCCCTGTGCTAAACTCAGGGTGCAAGGAGGCCGCATGTTGAAATCTATCGGCTTGCCGGAGCTTCTGATCATCCTGGTGGTGGCTGTGCTGCTGTTCGGCGGCAAGAAAATCCCCGAGGTGGCCAAAGGCTTGGGCGAAGGGATACGCAACTTCAAGAACTCTTTGAAGGGCGACGAGCAGGCTGACGATCACAAGAAGCAGGCGTAAGGCTTCCTGGCGCGCGCCCGCAGGTTGAGCGCGCCCTCACTCGACACCTCCCACAAAATCGAACCCCGCGAACGCCCTGGAGCGCCGCGGGGTTTTCTTTCTTGACGGGTTGCGGCTGCCGCTGCGCCCGAAGCGCACGGGCCGCACCGCAGGTGCTTATTTCTTCTTCGGAGGGACGATCGCGTCCTTCACCGCCTTGGCCACGCGGAACTTTACCACTTTCTTGGCCGGAATCTTGATCGCTTCGCCGGTCGCCGGGTTGCGCCCCATGCGAGCCTTGCGGTCCACGCGCACCAGGCGGCCAACGCCCGGCAGCACGCACACGCCGTTCTTCTTGGTCTCCTTCACAGCCAGTTCGCCATAGGCAGTCACCAATGCCTTGGCGGTCTTGGCCGGCACGTCGCAGGTGGCGGCCAGCGTCTTGATGAATTGCGATTGAGTCAACTTTGCCATCATTTCTCCTTGTTCAAATACGGGTTCAAATCTGGGTTCAGATCTTCACTGAATCTGCTTCTTCCCTATGTACAGTGCGTGCGAAACACGTTGTGGCCCGCTCGCGCACATTCGAATCATATAGGAACCCGAAGCGGGTGTAAAGAGAAAACTGCGAAAAAACGCCCGTTTTTCGGGTGTTTTCCACATCGTGGCGTGCCAGGGCCCCCGTCTTTAGGGGCTCCGCGCACCATTCTCTCGCCGCGGCGGCGCGTGCTATCCTGATGCCTAGGCCGGGCAAACAAAAGGCGAATGAGCGACTTACAACAACAGATCGCCGCACTGCGCGCGCGCATGGCCGCCATCGACCGCAAGTATGCCGCTCCGGATCCCCACGCCCATACGACAGAAGATTCCGCGCCGCCGGTCGCGCCGCGGGCCGCGCAGCGGGCGCTCGAAGAATGGCTGGCCGGAGAAGAAATCGAGACCGAGCACGGGAAACACTTCGAGACGGAAACGTTGTATCCCCGTCACCGCCGCCACGGCTCGGCCGATATCGGAGGCCTGTGGGACCTGCCCCACGACCTGCTTTCGGCCATCAGCGAAGGCGCCGCGCCGGTTGCTCCGCCCTCCGAGTGGGCCTTCCTTGATACCGAAACCACGGGCCTGGCGGGCGGCACCGGCACCTGCGCCTTCCTGACGGGGGTGGGGCGCATCACGCCGGAAGGTTTCCGCGTGCGCCAGTTCTTCCTGCGCGACTACGCCGAGGAGGCCAGCGCGCTGGACGCTCTGGCCCGGCATCTGGCGTCCTTCCGCGTGCTGATCACCTACAACGGGCGGACCTTCGATCAGCCGCTGCTCGAAACGCGCTACCGCCTGAACCGTGCGCGGCCGCCGTTTGCGCGCCTGGAACATCTCGACCTGTTGTACGGCGCGCGCCGCCTGTGGAAGCTGCGCTACGAAAGCTGCCGCCTGGTGGATCTCGAAGCGCAGGTACTGGGCTTCGAACGCGAGGGCGACGTGCCGGGGGCGCTGATCCCCTATCTCTATTTCGAGTACTTGCGGACGCGCCGCGCGGGGCGCCTGCTGCCGGTGTTTCACCACAACGCGCTCGACATTCTGACGCTGGCCTGCCTCACGGCCATCGTACCCTGCGCGTTCCAGCAGCCCGGCGACGGCTCGGCGCTGCCCTTCCGGCATGGCGCGGAAATCCTGGGGATCGCGCGCTGGACGCTGCAAACCGGGAACTTCGCCCAGGCGCGCGCGCAGCTGGCCCGGGCGATCGACGCCGGTCTGCCGGACGACTTGCTGTTCCGCACGCTGTGGGACCTGGCGGCGGTCGACCGCAAGCTGGAGGACCACGCCCGCGCCCACGCCACCTGGACCGATCTGGCCGCCTCGCCCAATCCGTTCCGCGTGCGCGCGCTCGAAGAGCTGGCCAAGCATCACGAGCACCGCGGGAAGGACCTGCATCGGGCGCTGGAGGCCACGCAGACGGCGCTGGCCTTAGAGGATTCGCCCGCGCTGCGGCGCCGAGAGGAGCGGTTGCGACGGCGGCTCGTACCGCGCACCCGGCGCGTGGCGCGCTAGTGATATCGGCATCGTGCACACCACCAGGGGCAAGACCGTTCGCCGCTGTGCCTTGTTCCCGTCCAGTGGGCACAGCGCTGCTAGCAGAGCCGCGACCGCAGGGAGCGGTCCCCCTTGGCCACCAGCCGCCTTAGTACTGTTTCCCAACGGGCGATTGCTGTAGGGTGAAAGCATGCGGGGCAACTTCCTTCTGGTGGCCGCGCTGGCGCTCGTCCCGCCAGTGGCGGCCCAGGACCCAGGCATCCGCCAGTTAAACCTCGCCTCCTTCGAAAAAGTCTGGACCACCATCCGCGACACCCACTGGCAGGCCAACCCCGGGGGCCTCGACTGGCAGGCGATCCACGCCGAATACCGCCCGCGCATCGAAGCCGCCGCCACGCTGGCGGACGCCCGCGCCGTGATGCAGGAGATGCTCGGCCGCCTCAAACAGACCCACTTCGCGATCGTGCCGGGCACCATCTACTCGGCTATTGGCGAAGAAACCGGCGGCGACGCCTCGCCGGGTCTCGACCTACGCGTGCTCGATGGCGATGCCGTGGTCACCGCAGTCGAACCCGGCTCGCCCGCCGACCAAGCCCACGTGCAACCGGGCTGGATCCTGCGCAGTGTGCGCGGGCTCCCCTTTCGCCCGGTGATCGAGGAAGCGCAGGCCAACCCGGAGATCCACGAGTTGCAGCTGACCCGCGCCCTGCTGGCCCGCCTCACCGGCCCGCCCGGCGGCTCGGTTCCGGCCGAGTTTGTCGACGGTGCGGGCAAGACCGTCGCGCTTGACCTGGGCTTCGCCACCCCGCGCGGGACGCTGGCGCAGTTCGGCAACCTGCCGCCCACGCGCGTCTGGTACGAGGAACGGCGGCTCGGCGGCGCCGCCTATGTGCGCTTCAATATGTTCCTGGACCTGCCCCGCATCATGACGCGCTTTAGCCAGACCATCGCCGGCTGCGCGGACTGCGCGGGCTTGATCATCGACCTGCGCGGCAACCCCGGCGGCATAGGCGCGATGGCCATGGGCATGGCCGGATTCCTGGTGGAGGAAGGCGGCCTCGAGCTGGGCACGATGCACATGAAAGACGCGACGCTCAAGTTCGTCATCAATCCCCGCGCCGACGTCTTCACCGGGCCCGTGGCCGTGCTGCTGGACGCCACCTCGGCCTCCACCTCTGAAATTTTCGCCGGCGGCTTGCAGGATCTGGGCCGCGCCCGCGTCTTCGGCACGCGCAGCGCCGCGGCCGCGCTGCCCTCGCTGTTCGAGCTTCTCCCGAACGGCGACGGCTTTCAGTACGCCGTGGCGAATTACGTCTCCCAAGGCGGCCGGACGCTGGAGGGCAATGGTGTGACGCCGGACGTCGAGGTCCGCCTTACGCGCGCCACTCTGCTGGCCGGGCATGACCCGGTGATCGATGTGGCCTTAACATGGATAGAGAAGGCAGCCGCCAAACGGACCGAGCCGTGAAGGCCGGCCCCCAAAGGACCATGCCTCAGAGGACCAGGCAATGACCCCACGCTTCTTGCTGGTGTTCGTGATCGCGCTTCCGCTCGCCGCCCAGACGCCCGGCCAGTTGCCGGGACAGCCGGGGCAGGGGACCCAGCCGGCGCGCATCGTCCCGGGACAGCTTGCGCCTCCCGCACGCGGGCCGGCCCAGCCCGGTCAGCTCGCGCAGCCCGGCCAAGTCTCCCAACCAGGGCAGGTGGCGCAGCCGGGGCAGGTGGCGCAGCCGGGACAGGTGGCGCAGCCGGGACAGGTGGCGCAGCCGGGACAGGTGGCGCAGCCCGACCGCGCGGCGCAACCCGGGACAGCCGCCAACACGTCCGCGAAAGGCACCCCGGCGCAGGCGGCCAGTGACCCGCCTTTTCCCACCGCCATCCCGGCCGCCGACCCCGCCACCGGTCTGCCGGCCCCGGAAGCGCTGCTGGACCGCTACGTGGAGGCCACCGGCGGCAAAGAGGCGTATGAGAAACGCACCAGCGAAGTCGCGCACGGTGTGCTGAGTTACCCGGCCCAGGGCCTTCAGGGCACGATCACGCGCTACGCCGCCGCGCCCGACCGCTACTTCGCGTCCCTGGACATTCCCGGCATCGGCGCCATCTCCATGGGCGTCGGCGACGGCATCGCCTGGGAGACCAGCCTGGTGCTGGGGCCGCGCATCAAGACCGGAACCGAGCGGGCCGAGGCCCTGCGCGAAGCCAAACTCAACTCGACGCTGTTCTGGCGCGATCTCTATCCTAAGGTGGAAACCATCGGCACAGCGATGGTGAACGGCGAGGAGTGCTATGAGGTCCGCATGACGCCTCCGGAAGGAGCCGCCCAGAACATGTGTTTCTCCAAGGCCACCGGACTGGGGCTGCGGGTCACCACCACCACGTCCAGCCAGATGGGCGACATCGAGGTGGAGATCACGTTTGCGAACTACCGGAATTTCGGCGGCATCCTGGCGCCTTCCAAGGTCTACCAGAAGGGCGCGGGTCTCGAAACCACCATCGAGATCCAGAGCATCGACGTCAATCCCGAGATTCCGGATAAGCAGTTCGAGCTTCCCGCCGAGGTCCAGGTGCTGCTCGCCCGCCAGCGCAAGGCTGCGGCACAGCAGGCCAAATAGAACGCCGGGCTAAGGATCCTGCGGGGGCGGCGCGTAACGGAAAAACCGCACGCGGCAACTCCGGCAGCGGAAGGGCCAGCGGCCGAACATCTGGAAAAAAGACACCATCAAGCCTTCGCTCTTGGCGCGCCGGATGTCGGAGGACCCACACTTCGGGCAAGCCATCGGCTTGGTGTCCGGCTTCGCCTCGCGGTCGCTGATACGATCCTCCATGGTGGTCCTGGAAGCGCCCGTACCCGGGCGGGCACTTACCCGGCGAGCGGGTGCGGCAAAGACCGCCCGGCCCTGCTTAGGAGAATAGCATGGGCTACCAGGGGCCGCGCCCGGGAGAAGGCCGGGCTGGTATTTCCGCTCGATTCGAGCTATAAACAGTAGTGGAGCCCCTTGTACCGCACACTCCTGGCGAGCGCCCAACGACGAAAAGGACTGCTGCTGGCGGTCGCCCTCCTGATTGTCTGCACGTGGGCTGCCTTCACCGGTCCCCAGGGTTTGCAGGTATTGCTCGAAAAGCGCCGCGAGATCCGCGCCCTGGAGGAGCAGAACGCCGCCATGGCCGCCGAAAATGAGCGCCGCCGCGAGCGTATCGAGCGCCTGGAGCAAAGCACCAGCGAACAGGAAATGGAGATCCGCAAGAACCTGAAGCTGCTGCGCCCGGGCGAGACCACCTTCATCCTGCCGGGCGACCCGGACCAACCCGCGGCTCGCGAACAATAGAAGCAATCGGAGAACCGGTCCGGTGCCGGCCCGGATTGCTATAATCGCAATTTCTATGCGCAATAAAATTACCGTTGTCGGCGGAGGCCACGTAGGCGCGAGCTGTGCCGTGAACCTCGCCATGAAAGAACTGGGTGATGTGGTCCTGGTGGACGTCGTCGAAGGCGTTCCGCAGGGCAAGGGGCTGGACATGCTCCAGATGGGGCCGGTCGAAGGCTACGACGTCCGCATTACCGGCGCCAATGACTACGAGGCCACGGCGAACTCCGACGTGGTGGTGATCACCGCGGGCTTGGCGCGCAAGCCGGGCATGAGCCGCGACGATCTGCTGGTGGCCAACCACGAAGTGGTCAAGAGCGTCGCCCAGCAGATCGCCAAGCATTCGCCCAACGCCATCCTGGTGCTGGTGACCAATCCGCTGGATGCCATGTGCTGGACCGCGCTCAAGAGCTCGGGCTTCCCCAAGAACCGTGTGATCGGCATGGCGGGTGTGCTTGATTCCGCGCGCTTCCGCACCTTCATCGCGCAGGAGCTCGACGTGTCGGTGGAGAACGTGACGGCCGTCGTCATGGGCGGCCACGGCGACACGATGGTCCCGGTGGTGCGCCTGTCGAACGTCTCCGGCATCCCGCTCACTGAGCTGATCCCCAAGGACCGCCTGGACGCGATCGTCCACCGCACGGCCAACGGCGGCGCGGAGATCGTGAAGCACCTGAAGACCGGCAGCGCTTACTACGCCCCGTCGGCCTCCGCGGTGGAGATGGTCGAGTCGATCTTAAAGGACAAGAAAAAGGTCCTGCCGTGCGCGGCCTACCTCGAAGGCGAGTACGGCATCAACGGCCTGTTCGTGGGCGTGCCGGTCAAGCTCGGCGCCAAGGGCGTGGAGAAGATCTACGAAGTGCAGCTCACCGACGACGAAAAGGCGATGCTGAAGAAGAGCGCCGCGTCGGTCGAGGAGCTGGTCGCGATTCTGAAGACGAAGTAGCCGCTCCCGGCGAGCATCGCGCGGCCCGGGGGGCCGCTCCCTGTGGTCGCGGTTCAGCCAGCGGCACTGTGCGCAAACACCGTCATTCCGGGCAGAGCGCCTATAGCTGAGCCGCGACCGCAGGGAGCGGTCGTCACACGGTCACCAACCCGCGCCCGCGCTACTCCATCCCCATCTGCACCAGTCGGTAGCGCAGCGTATTCCGGGTCAGGCCGAGCATCCGCGCGGCCTGACTCTTGTTCCCGTTGGCCCGCTTCAGCGCCTCGCGGATGATCGCCTGCTCGTACTCGTCGAGCGTGAACCCCTCCGGCAGGAAGTGCGCGCCGTCACCGGCCGGCCGCGTGCGCAGACCCATCTCGATTTTCACGTCCCCGGCCTCCACGCGCGGACCCCGCGCCAGCAGAATGCTGCGTTCCACCACGTTTTCCAGCTCGCGCACGTTCCCCGGCCAGTGGTAACTGAGCAGCCGCTCGACGGCTCCCTCGCTGATCTCCCCTCCGAACTTCGCCGCGAAGTGCTCGGCCAGGTACGGGACGTCGTCCTTGCGTTCCCGGAGCGGAGGAATATTGATCGGCACCACGTTCAGCCGGTAATAAAGATCCTCGCGGAACGTACCCTGCTCGAGCGCCGCCCGCAGGTCGACGTTAGTCGCCGCGATCACCCGCACATCCGTGTGCAGCGTGCGGTTGCTGCCCAGGCGCTCGAACTCGCGTTCCTGCAAGACGCGCAGCAGCTTCACCTGCACCGAGGGCGGCACGTCCCCGATCTCATCCAGAAACACCGTGCCCGTATCGGCCTGCTCGAACTTGCCCGGTTTGGACGTGTTGGCTCCGGTGAACGCCCCGCGCTCGTAGCCGAACAGCTCGCTCTCCATCAGGTTTTCCGGGATCGCCGTGCAGTTGATTTTGACGAAGGGGCGATCGCAGCGCGGCGAATGATGATGGACCGCCCGCGCGATCATGTCCTTGCCCACGCCGCTTTCCCCGCACAGCAGTACCGTCGCCCGCGTTCCGGCGATGCGCTCTACGGTGGCGAAAATCTCCTGCATTGCCGGACTGTGCCCGATGATGTTCTCGAACTGGTAGCGCTGCCCCAGCGCCTCCCGCAGCTCGCGATTCTCGTCGCGCAGCTTGCGCACCTCCAGGGCTTTCTCCACCACCACGGTCAGATGGTCGAGGGAAAACGGCTTGGGCAGAAAATCCACCGCGCCGCGCTTCATCGCCTCTACGGCGTTTTCCACCGTTCCGAACGCCGTCATCACCACGGCCGGCGTGTGGACGTTCTGCGCCCGCAGCTGTTGGAGCAACGCCAATCCATCCATACCCGGAAGCTTCAGGTCGGTGATCACCAGGTCCGTGGCTGCGGCGTGCTTCAGGCCTTCCTCGGCAGTGCCGGTGGCGGTCACCTGGTAGCCGCGGCCCGAAAGATGGAGCCCCAGCACGCGGCGCTGCTTCTCTTCGTCCTCGATCACCAGGATGTGCGGCTTGCCGTTCATCGCTCGTCCCCCAGCGGCAAAGATACAAGCCCCAGCGGAAGGTATACAAGAAAGACGCTGCCTTCCCCAGGAACGGTTTCAACGGTGATGCGCCCGCCATGCTCATCGACGATTTTCGAGACGATCGCCAGTCCCAGGCCCACGCCATCCGGCTTGGTGGTGAAAAAGGGATTAAAAATTTCTTCGACCTGCGCCGGGTCGATGCCCGCTCCGCGGTCGATCACCGAAATCTCCGCCGCCCGTCCCTCGGCGGTCTTCGCCAACTGCGTTTTCACCGTGACCGTCCCGCCCGGCGGACTCGCCTGCGCCGCATTCGCCAGCAGGTTCGAGATGACGTGCTCCATCAGTCCTGCGTCCAGCATCACCGGCGGCACGTCTGGAGAATAGTTCTTGAACACCGACACGCCCGCCGACCCATTGCAATGCTCCCGTTCGAAGCGCGCGATCGCCCGGTCCAGCAGTTCGTGCAGGTCCGTAGGCTCGCGGCGCAGGCTGCGCGGCCGGGCGAAATCCAGGAACCGCGTGATCAGCGCGCTGGTGCGGTCCACCTCCTGCGCGATGTAGCCCGCCAGTTCGCGTGCCACCCCATTCGTCGCCTCCACCTGGCCGGCCAGCATCTCGGCCGACGTCTTCATGGTCCCCAGCGGATTCCGCAGCTCATGCGCCAGTCCCGCGGTCAACTGCCCCAGCGCGGCCAGCCGGTCTGACCGCCGCACCTCGGCTTCGGCCGCCTGCAAGCTCCGATTCGCCTCGGCCAACTGCGCCGCGGCCACCTGCAGCTTGCGCGCCTCACTGCGATTCGCCTCCGCCAACTGATTTGTCAGGAACCCCACCACCGGCAGGAACAGGACCCGCAGCACCAGCTCGCGTACCTGGTCCGGCGGGATCACATACGCCTCGAAATCGACGAGCCACAGGAACGAGAGATACAGCCCCCCGGCCGCCAGCGACACCGCCGCCGTACCCAGCAGCCCGAAGCTGGTGGCGGCCGTGATCACCGGCAAAAACAGGATGAGATAGAAACTGCTGGCGATCCCGCCGCCGTAGTAGATCAGCGGATAACACAGCGCCAGCTTCAGCAGGACGGCGGGAACAGCCCCGAACCGCGCTTCCAGCACCTGGACCACGCCCAACGCCCCGAATACCGCCAGTGCCACGGGATCGCGCTCCGGGCTGAACACGGCCAGGGCAGAGAAGAACAACAGCCACACGAAGTCCTGCGGCCGGACAAAATGACGCCAGTGGGACACGGTCTCATCCCTACTTCGCTTGGTAGGGCACTTCAATTTGGATGGACGCCAACGCCCCGGAGTTACCATGAAGTTATGAAGCGGACAACCTTAGTACTGGCTGCCTCAGTTTTCCTTCTGACGGCCCTCTACGCCGATGAGGGCATGTGGACGTTTGACAATCCTCCCACCAAACAGATTCAGGAAAAGTACGGTTTCACCGTGACGCAATCCTGGCTGGACCACGTGCGGCTGTCGAGCGTGCGGCTGAATGACGGCGGCTCAGGCTCCTTCGTGAGCCCCAACGGGCTCCTGCTCACCAATCACCACGTCGCGCGCGGGCAGCTCCAGAAGAACTCCACCGCCGAACACAATTACATGGAAACCGGCTTCCTCGCGCTGCGGCCCGAGGACGAAATGAAGTCGCCCGACCTGGAGGTGAACGTCCTCGAATCCATGGAAAACGTCACCCAGCGCGTTCAGCAAGCCACGGCCGGCGCCAAGAACACCGAGGAGGAGTTCGCCAAGCGCCGCGAAGTCATCGCCGCCATCGAACGCGAGTCTCTGGACAAGACCGGCCTGCGCTCTGACGTAATCACGCTCTACCAGGGTGGCGAGTACTGGCTCTACCGCTACAAGAAGTACACCGACGTGCGCATCGTCTTCGCGCCCGAACAGCAGGCGGCATTCTTCGGCGGCGACCCGGACAACTTCACCTACCCGCGTTACGACCTCGACTACGCCCTGTTCCGCGTTTACGAAAACGGCCAGCCGATCCACACCGACAACTACCTCAAGTGGAATCCCCAAGGCGCCGAGGACGGTGAGCTGGTCTTCGTTTCCGGCAATCCCGGCTCCACCTCGCGCATGAGCACGGTCTCGCAGCTCGAAGCCGAGCGCGATATCTACGAGCCGGCTTATCTCAAGATCCTGAATAACCGCCGCGACTCGCTCAACAAGTACGCCGCCACCGGCGAGGAACCCGCGCGCCAGGCCGGCTCCACCGTCTTCTCAATCGAGAATTCCATCAAGGCTTACGAGGGCCGCCTGCGCGGCCTCAAAGACCCGCGCGTGATGGATGCCAAGAAGACCGACGAGGAGCGCTTCCAGGCCCGCGTCAACGCCAATCCCGAATGGAAGCGGAAGTACGGCAAGGCCTGGGATGAGATCGCGGCCGCCGAGAAGAAATCCCAGTCGCGTTTCAAGGAGCAGTACTATCACGGCCTCTACTCGGATATGGCGAATCTCGCCCGGTCGATCGTCGAATATGTCGCCGAGGTGAAGAAGCCCGATGGCGAGCGCCTGCCGGGCTACCACGAATCGCAGCTCGAATCCCTGCGGCTCCAGTTGTTCTCGCCCGCGCCCATCTACCCGGACCTGGAGATCGCCCGCATCACCGGCGCCCTGCAGCTCGACGTGGCCGAAGCGGGTGCGAATGATCCCTGGGTCAAGATGGTCCTGAACGGACGCACCCCGGAGCAGGCGGCTACCGCCCTGGTCCGCGGCAGTAAGCTTACCGACGCGAATTACCGCAAGCAACTGATCGAAGGTGGCGAGGCCGCCGTGGCCGCCTCCGACGACACAATGATCGCGCTCGCCCGCAAGCTCGACCCGGTCCGCCGTGAGTTGCAGAAGTGGCTCGAAGACAACGTCGAGAGCGTTGAGCAGCGCGCCGGCGAGCTCCTGGGCCAGGCCCGCTTCGCCGCCTACGGCAAGGCCATGTACCCGGACGCGACATTCACCCTGCGCCTGTCCTACGGGCAAGTGAAGGGCTACCCGATGAACGGCACCATCGCCCCGCCCAAGACGACGCTCTACGGCCTGTATGACCGCTCCGCCAGCTTCAATGACAAGCCTCCGTTCAACCTGCCGCAGCGCTTCGTGGACGGACGCACTAAGCTCGACCTGTCCAAGGCAATAAACTTCGTCACGACGAACGACATTATCGGCGGCAACTCCGGCTCGCCGGTGATCAACAAGGAGGGCGAGCTGGTCGGCCTGATCTTCGACGGCAACATCGAGAGCCTGGTGGGCGACTTCGTCTACGAAGGCGAAACCAACCGTGCGGTGGCGGTCCACACGCAGGCGATGACGGAGGCGCTCCAGAAGCTCTTCGGCGCACAGACGATCGTGAACGAACTGCTGGAGATCGAATGAGACGGGAGCTGCCTTGTTCAGCCAGCTGAAAGTGCCCGGTGAACCGACTCGACCAAACGCCTCGCGTCTCGATTCCCGGGTGTCCTCCTTACTTCCGCGCGCAGCCCGGCCATGGCTGTCTTCCGGCAATCGGCAGCAGTGTAGGTAAGGAAGCTGAGCGTCGGCGGTCCCAGCGGCTATAGGTGGTCGTCGGCAGTGGGGACGGGCGCGGAGCAGGCGCACGACGATGTCGTCGCCGATGGGCGTGTCGAAACACGCGAAGATGGCGCGTACGCTGGCGGACTGCGGTCGTGCCCTCGCGCTCCTCGAACGCCGTAAAATTAGGACTTGAACCACGACATCCAAGCCGTCCTTGCCGCCGCCCAGTTTGCCGCTGAGAAGCACGCCGCACAGAAGCGAAAGGGCGCTGCCGGCGAGCCCTACGTCAACCACCTGATCGAGGTCGCGAACCTCGTTGCCCGTGCGCTGGCCGAGCCCGACCCCAACCTGATCGCCGCCGCGCTCCTGCACGACGTGGTGGAAGACACCGGAGTCACAGCAGAGGAGCTGCGAGAACGCTTCGGGCAGGACGTGACCGGCCTGGTGCTCGAAGTCACCGACGACAAGTCGCTCCCCAAGGAAGAGCGCAAGCGGCTGCAGGTAGTGAATGCGCCCAAGAAATCCGTCCGTGCGCAGGTCATCAAGCTGGCCGACAAGGTTTCGAACCTGCGGTCGCTGCTTTCCAGCCCACCGCCAAGTTGGAGCACCCAACGCAAGCGTGAGTATTTTCTCTGGGCGGAGCAGGTGGTGGCCGGGCTCTCGGCGCCGAATCCGATCCTCAAAGAGGAATTCGACCGCACGATGAAGCGGCTCGACGAGATTTAGAAATAGCCTTCGCGCTTCTTCAACTCCATCGACCCCTCGCGGTCATGGTCGATCACGCGGTTCTCGCGTTCGGAGTTCTTCACTGCCACCAGTTCGGCGATGATCTTGGGCAGCGTGTCCGCATCCGAGCGGATCGCGCCCGTGCACGGCGAGCAGCCTAGGCTGCGCATGCGGCAGCGGACCACCTCCAGCCGGTCGCCCGGCTGCGGCTTCACGAAATCCTGCTCCGGCATAATCAACTGCCCGCCGCGGACCAGCATCTCGCGGTCCTTGGCGAAGTACAGCGGCACGATCGGGATGTTCTCGTGGTGGATGTACTGCCACACGTCCATCTCAGTCCAGTTCGAAAGCGGGAAGACGCGGATCGATTCGCCGGGCTCCACGCGCCCGTTAAAGATGTTCCACAGCTCGGGGCGCTGGTTCTTGGGATCCCACTGCCCCAGCGAGTCGCGGAAGGAGAAGATCCGCTCCTTGGCCCGCGATTTCTCCTCGTCGCGGCGCGCCCCGCCGAAGGCCGCGTCGAAGTTGCCGGCCCGCAAACCGTCCAGCAGCGCCTGCGTCTTCAGCAGCCCGCAACAGCGCTCCGTGCCCAGCCGGAACGGGTTCGCCCCGGCCTGCAGCGCGTTGGTGTTCGAGTGGACGATCAGCTTGGCCCCGATCTCAGTCGCGAAGTTGTCGCGGAACTCGATCATTTCCCTAAACTTGTAGGTCGTATCGACGTGCAGCAGCGGGAACGGGATGGGTCCGGGATGGAACGCCTTCTGCGCCAGCCGGATCATGACGGAGGAGTCCTTGCCGATGGAATACAGCATCACGGGGCGCTGGAACTCGGCCACCACCTCGCGAATGATATGAATGCTTTCGGCCTCCAGGGCCTGTAAGTGACTGAGACGGCTCACTGGTCCTCAGTATACCATAAACGAGACATTGTCGATCCAGAATAAGAGGATTGAGCAATCCTAAGATATAGAGCCACATACAATTCCTAGCGTCTTTATCCTTGACACCGCTATATGTAGGGGTTAACATGACCGACAGCCGCTAAAATTGACCAAGTCGTCACGGTGTCAGGAGCTTAACATGGGACAATTGGGTGTAGCGATGAAACTCAAAGATGTTCGCCGGCCGGTGCCGGTGGCCGATCGCGTTGGGGTTGCTTTTCCCCGTTACTTTACCGCCAAGCTGGGTGCGGAGAAGACCCCCTACGACGAGGTCAAGTGGGAGCTGCGCACGGCCTCAATTGGCAACGACAAAGGCGCGGTCATCTTTGAGCAGCGCGACGTCGAAGTTCCGGTAGACTGGTCCCAGACGGCCACCAACATCGTGGTGAGCAAGTATTTCTACGGCAAGGTGGGCTCGCCCGAGCGCGAGAACAGCGTGCGGCAACTGATCGGGCGCGTGGTGGACACTATCTCCGGCTGGGGCGCCAGCCAGCGCTACTTCAAGACCGCCGAGGACGCCCAGAACTTCCGCATGGAGCTGACGCATCTGATGTTGACGCAGAAGGCGTGCTTCAACTCGCCGGTGTGGTTCAACGTGGGTGTGAAGGAGCCGCGCGGCTACGGCTTCTATTACGACGAAGCGTCGAACGGGATCAAGAAGCTGCTGCCGGGCGAGACGCGGCCGCAGTGCTCGGCTTGCTTCATCAACTCGGTGGGCGATACGCTCGAGTCCATTCTGGAACTGGCCAAGACCGAAGGCATGCTGTTCAAGTGGGGTTCGGGCACGGGCACCAATCTGTCGACCCTCCGTGAGGAGGACGCGCATCTGTCGGGCGGCGGGCGCGCTTCCGGTCCGCTGAGCTTCATGAAGGGTTTTGACGCCTTCGCCGGCGTGATCAAGAGCGGCGGCAAGACGCGCCGCGCGGCCAAGATGGTGATCCTGAACACCGACCACCCGGACATCGAGGCCTTCATCTGGTGCAAGGCGAAGGAAGAGAAAAAGGCGCACACGCTGATCGACGCCGGCTATGATTCCTCGCTCGACGGCGACGCCTACGGCTCCATCTTTTTCCAGAACGCCAATAACAGTGTCCGCGCCACCGACGAGTTTATGGAAGCCGTGGTCAACGACGATGACTGGTGGACCATCTCGCGCTTCAACGGCGAGCGCAAAAACCGGCGCAAAGCGCGCGAGCTGCTGCGTGAGCTCTCCCAGGCCACGCACCAATGCGGCGACCCGGGCATGCAGTTTGACACCACCATCAACCGCTGGCACACGTCCAAGAACACGGCGCGCATCAATGCGTCCAACCCGTGTTCGGAGTACATGTTCCTGGACGATTCGGCCTGCAACCTGGCGAGCCTCAACCTGATGAAGTTCGTGGGACCCGACGGGCAGTTCGACGTCGAGGCCTATCGCCACGCCGTGGACACCGTGATCCTGGCGCAGGAAATCATCGTCGACAACGCCTGCTATCCCACCGAGAGGATCGCGAAAAATTCGCACGACTACCGGCCGCTGGGGCTGGGCTACGCCAACCTGGGCGCGCTGCTGATGTCCATGGGCATCCCTTATGACAGCGACCAGGGCCGTGACTGGGCCGCATCGCTGACGGCCATCATGTGCGGCCAGGCCTACCTGACCAGCGCGCGCATCGCGGCCGACGCCACGGGCCCGTGCGAGGGCTACGCGATCAACGAAGAGCCGTTCCTGGACGTGATCCGCATGCATCGCGACGCGACGCTCCAGATCGACAGCCGCCGCGTGCCGCCGGCGATCTACGAGAACGCCAAGCGCTGCTGGGAAGAGGCTTACGTGCTGGGCCGCGTGGCCGGCTTCCGCAACGCGCAGACCACGGTGATCGCCCCCACGGGCACCATCGGCTTCATGATGGATTGCGACACCACCGGCGTCGAGCCGGACCTGGCGCTCGTCAAGTACAAGAAGCTGGTGGGCGGCGGCGTCATCAAGATCGTCAACAACACCGTTCCGAGCGCGCTGCTGAAGCTGGGTTACTCCACCGAGCAGGTGAGCAAGATCGTCGACCACATCGATTCGTCGGGCACCATCGAAGGCGCGCCCGGCTTGAAAGACGCGCATCTGCCGGTGTTCGATTGCAGCTTCCGCCCGCAGAACGGCACGCGGTCGATCCACTATATGGGTCACGTGCGCATGATGGCGGCCGTGCAGCCCTTCATTTCCGGAGCGATTTCGAAGACCATCAACATGCCCGAAGAGTCGACGGTGGAGGACGTCATGGACGCCTACACCGAAAGCTGGAAGCTGGGGTTGAAGGCGGTGGCGATTTACCGCGATAATTCGAAGCGGGTGCAACCGCTCAATTCCGGATCGTCGTCGAAGGGGAGCAAGCAACTGGCCGTGCAGGTGGAGACAAAGATCGTCGAGAGGATCATCGAGAAGCCGGTGCGGCGCAAGCTTCCGCTGGAGCGCGCCTCCATCACGCATAAGTTCTCGATCGGCGGCCATGAGGGCTACCTGACGGTGGGCCTCTACGAAGACGGCCAGCCGGGCGAGCTGTTCATCAGTATGGCCAAGGAGGGCTCGACCATTTCGGGCCTGATGGATTCCTTCGCCACTGCGGTCAGCTACGGCTTGCAGTACGGCGTGCCGCTGAAGTTTTTCGTCGACAAGTTCAGCCACGTCCGCTTTGAGCCGAGCGGCTGGACCGGCAACCCCACGGTGCCCTACGCGAAGTCCATCATGGACTACATCTTCCGCTGGCTGGGCGTGAAGTTCATCGGTCCGGAATACGGCGTCAGCGAGGCGGGCGACGCGCCCAAGCTGCAGATCACGGAGCCCGAACCGCAGCAGAAGCTGGAATTCGCCCCGGGCATCTCGGACGCGCCGACGTGCGCCGAGTGCGGCGGACTGATGACGCGCAACGGGTCGTGCTACAAGTGCGAAAACTGCGGCGGGACGAGCGGGTGTAGCTAGGGGGTTGAATGAGATCGATCAAGACCAGCAAACTGATTGAAAACTTCGTGGGGCAGTGTTCGCTCACGTTGAAAGATCGCATTGTGAACGCGCGGTGCGTTTTGCATGTTTATCAGGACTACGTGGACGATATCCCGGGGCTCAAGCATGCCGACGGCAGCATATCAAATCTGCCTACTGGGGATATCCTGTTTGCGATGATGGGTCAAGAGCCGATCGATATGGAACTAGACGATGGCCGGTGCGCGAAGGTCCTCCTGACGGATTCGGATGGATCATATGTCGTGACGGGGCCTGTAGAACGGTCGACGACGAACCCAACAGCTCGTGCTTGATCGCACCTTGAAGAAGCGAACTGAGCCACCCATGCGCAGGGAGTACGACTTTACTGGTGGCGTTGTGGGGAAATACGCCCGGCGCCACGCGCAAGGAACCAATCTTGTCCTGCTTGATCCTGACGTTGCCCGTGCGTTTCCCGATGCGAAGTCGGTCAACACTGCCTTGCGTTCTCTGATTCGCATCGCCGCGCGCGGGCGGACGAAGTAAGTCCCTCGGCCTGCCCTACCGGTCGCGCCTCGACCACATCTGAACTTCCGGACCATGGAAGGTCTGCTCCGACTGCCGGCTCAATCCGCGAGCCTGCTCAGCCGCCTCGGCAGACGCTCGGGCTCCCGCCGGATCGTACGGCGAGATCGCCAGCACCACCTCCGCCTCCCCACCCGAGCACTTCCGTCCCGCCAGCTCCGGCCGAAAGTAGGTGTACATCAACTCTGCATCCTTGGGCACGAACTGGACGCATCCCTCCGCCGGGATCGCCTGGGCGGCGGCCTGCCAGTCCTCGCGAGGCTTGTGGAACCAGTTCACATCCTCATATACGGACGCGACCAGGAACAGCGCCAGCAGCGCCCAGCCTCTCGTGCGCAGCGACTCGGTGCCGGCTACGAACAGCAGCGCCAGCGGAGCCAGCACGTAAATCATCTGGCGGACGGCGAAGAAGTAGCCGAACACCGTGTTCGCGACGGGCACCAGCAGGATCGGGACCGCCGCGTAGTAGAGCCACGGGCTGCGCACGCCGGTCCGCCGCAGCCCCAGGACCGCGCCCGCCGCGATCAGGGCCGTGCCCAGGTAGCCCGCTCCGGTGAGCTCCTTGACGAACACCTGCACCGCACCCCAGTTCCAGGCGGCGATCTGCTGCTGCTGGTTCACCAACAGCCAGTCCGCGCGGAAGTGCAGGTACCAGGGCAGCAGTGCTGCCGCCGTTACCCCCAGCGACGCGGCACAGACGACCGCTGCCATCCGGCTCCCCCGGGTCACGGCCAGCCAAGCCAGATGCGCAAGGGGCACGAACAGCGCGTAAGCCAGCGTGAATCCGGCCGCGGCCGTCAGCAACATATATAAGAGGATGCGCGCCACCGAACGCGGCCGGTCCAGCAGCTCGAAGAAAACCACGGTCGACCACACCGTGAGGCACAGCGCCAGCGCGTACGGCCGCGCTTCCAACGCATAGCGGAACTGCAGCGGGCACAGCGCAAATACGGCGACCGCAGCCAGCGGGAAGCGCAGGCCCAGCCGCCGCGCCAGCACCAGCACGCCCGCGCACGCCGCGACGCTCGCCACCGCCGACGTCACCCGCGCCGCGAACACCGAGTAGCCCAGCACTGCTATGGCCGCGTGCGGCGGCAGGAACGCGAGCGGAGTCCCGCCCGGCACCGTCTTCAGGTACTCCATCAGCGACGCCAGGTCCGGCTGACGCGCGCCGGCCAACGTCAGGATTTCGTCCAGCCACAGCGACAGCCGCGGCAGCAGCACGGCGAGCACCACTGCGTACGCAGCCAGCGCCGCCGCCGGACGAGCGCGCGTCACCGGTCGACGCGGCCGGAGCCGCCTTCCTTCAGCAGCGCCTCCACCTCGCCTCGCGTCACGCGGCAGAAGTCGGCCGGGATGGAATGCTTCAGGCAGCTCAGCGCGGCGGCGAATTCCAGCGCCTCGCCCGCCGACGGCAGGTGCAGCAGGCCGTAGATCAGCCCCGCGGCGAAGCTGTCGCCCGAACCCACGCGGTCGACGATGTGCGTGACCTCGTAGCCGCGGCTCACCAGGAATTGCGCGCCGTCGTTCAGGCAGGCCGACCAGCCATTGTGCGACGCGCTGCGGGATTCGCGCAGCGTCACGGCCACGGCGGCCAGGTTCGGATAGGCGCGCAGCACCTCGGCGGTGAGCTGCTGGTAATGCTCGCGGTCGAGCGCGCCGGCGTGCACGTCGGCGGCGCAGGCGATGCCCAGCGTCTTCTGCACGTCCTCTTCATTGGCGACCACGTGCGTGGCCAGGCGCACCAGCGCGGGCATCACCTCGGTCGCGGGCTTGCCCCACTTCCACAAGTTCTTGCGATAGTTCAGGTCGATGGAGACCGGCACGCCGGCGGCGCGGGCGGCTCCCACGGCCTCTGTGGCCAGCGTGGAGGCAGATGCGCTGATGGCGGGCGTGATGCCGGTTAGGTGGAACCATGCAGCGCCGGCGAAGATCGCGGACCAGGGGAACTCGCCGGGCTGGGCCAGTGCGATGGCGCTCGCGTCGCGATCGTAGACCACCTTGGAGGGACGCTGGTTCGCGCCGTGCTCCACGAAGTAGATGCCGAGCCGCCCCGCCCGCCGCACGATCGCCGACGTGTCCACACCGAAGCGGCGCAGCTCGCCGATGCATGCCTCGGCCAGCGGGTTGGCGGGAAGCGCCGTGACGTACGAAGCCGGCTGCCCGAGCCCGCACAGCGCCACCGCCACGTTCGCCTCGCCGCCGCCGAACGTGGCGACGAACCCGGGCGTTTGCAGGAACCGCTCGTGGCCCGGCGGGGCCAAACGTAGCATGATCTCGCCGAAAGTGACGACGCCCGCCATGGCTCTAGGACCGCGCCTCGCGGATCGCTTCCAGGAAGCGCTTGGCCAGCACCGTGATGGAGGCGTAGTCGCCAGTCTTTGCGCCCGCGATCAGGTGCCCGCCCACGCCCACGGCGACCGCTCCGGCGGCGATCCACCCGGCCACGTTGTCGATGCTCACGCCGCCGGTGGGCATCAGCGCGGCCTGCGGCAGCGGCGCGCGAACTGCCTTGAGAAACGTAGGCCCCAGCGTCTCGCCCGGGAACACTTTGAGGATGTCGCAGCCGCATTCGAGCGCCTCCACGGCCTCCCGCGGCGTGGCGACGCCCGGCATGTAGGGAATCTGATAGCGGTTTGCGAGCCGCGCCGTATCCGTGTTCAGCGCGGGGCTCACCAGGAACTGCGCGCCCACCAGCGTGGCGATGCGCGCGGTCTCGGGGTCGAGCACCGTGCCGGCGCCGATCGACATCTCCGCCGGATCGTAGCGCTTCGCCAGGTCCTCGATCACCGCGGTCGCGCCCGGAACCGTGAAGGTGACCTCCAGCGCGGCCACGCCGCCTTCGGCGCAAGCCTCGGCGATGCGCGCGGCCTGGTCGGCCGAATCGGTGCGCACGATCGCCACCAAGCCGGATGCCAGCACCCGGTTCAGCACGGTCAGCTTCAGCGTCATGTGCCGATTATGGCACTACCGTCAACGTGGTCACGTTGGAGGTGATATCGCCCTGCCTCACCACCACGTTGAGCGGCTGGTTCAGCCGTGCGTCGGACGGCACCTCGAAGTTGATCTGAAACAGCCCGACCCCGTACGGCGTCAGCCCCGCGAAAATGATCTTGACGCCCTGCCCGTCGACGGTCACATCCGGCGGCGCCACGGGCCGCGCCAGCGGACCGGCCGGCGAAGGGGTTCCCGACGCAACCGCGGGATTAGTGGCGCCCAGACCCACCAGGTACATTGTGAGCACCTCGCCGGGATGCGCCGGATGCGCGTCATCCACCAGTGTGAAGTCGCTATGCTGTGCGATCAGGCGGGTGTAGTCCGGGGGAAACGCCGCCACGCCCGGCTGCACGGGGACCACGTTAACCGTGTCAGGCAGCGTGATCTGGTCGTTGGCGATGACGAGGATCGAATACTGGCGATTCGCTTCGAGCTCATTCGGAATCTGCACCACAAGCTGCCCGGGACTGATGTAGTAGAGCGGAGCCTGCTGGGCGCCGATCAGCACGCTGGTGCCCTGGTAGTCTGTGGCCAGCGGCACCCTCCCGGTTGATTCGGCCGTCGACGCCAGATTTGTCCCGTACACCTGCGCGACCACGCCGGGCGAGAGCGGTCCGCCGATCTTGGGGTCGAGGTTGTGGAGGGTCCCGTTGGGGGCGAGCGTCGGCGTGGTGTTCGCCGTGATCTGCCCGATCAAGGTGGAGGTCGCCTCATCGAGCGCGCCGGCCTGGGCCCGGACGGTCACGTTCATCTGGTCGGCGGCGCCGTTCGGCTGCCAGTCGCCGGAGTAGGTGCCGGAATCGCCGTCCGGAGTCAGGGTCAACGGTGCGTCGCCGTTCGAGAAGCTGGCCACCACGGAACCGTTCGGGACGGTGGCTCCGCAGTTGTTGCGAAGCTCGACGATCAGCGATTCGGGCCAGCCGGCGGGAACCGCGAAGTTGTCGAAGAGCCCCTTCTGCGTCACCGCGAGCTTGTTCGGCGAGCATGCGGCCGTACGGGCGCCGCCGGGCGCTGGTGCATCAGAGCTCGCTTCGGTCACGACGAACGTGACATCGAGAGTGTAAACGGCTCCGAGCGCTTCCCCGGTGATCTGTCCCTTGTAGATGCCCGGGGCGAGGGAGGCGCTGCTGGCGCTGACCGTGATCTTCGTGCCATCGCCGCCATTGTCGTCGGGCGAAATGAAGCCGGAAGCGGGACTGACGCTCAGCCAGTCCGCGCCGTCGTCCGTAGAGGCCGACGCCACAAAGGCGATGGGATTCGAGCTGTTGATGGAGGCAAAGAAGTCGTGCGTGACCGGCGCCCGCGCACCGGCCGTACCGACGAGGGCAGTCCCGCCGTTGTCGAAATCGAGCGTGGGATTGCTGTCGTTCGGCACGACGTGCAACACCACCACCACGTATTGCGGCGAGCCGATGGCGTTGGGATCGCTGACGCGGATCAAGGCGTAGTGCGCTCCGGCGGGAAGATTCACCACCGACGGCCGCAGTGCGATTTTGAGAACCCCGGGGTTATCGACCGTGGCGTCGCCCGAGGCCGGGGCCAGCGCCAGCCAGTCATTGCCGCGCACGATCTCCGCCCGCCAGTTGATGGTGGTGCCGGGCTGGCGGTTCAGGACCTTGATCTTCTTGATGACGGAATTGCGCTGCCCGGACAGTGTCCGGATGTGCACGCCCTTGGTGTTCAGGTCCAGCACCGGCTTCGTGGGAGCCACGAACAGCGAGATGGGCACTTCCACCATCTTGCCGGACCACGTGAAGCGAACCACGTCACGGTAAAATCCCACCGGCAGTCCGGTGGTGTCGATTTGGATGCCCACCGACGTGGCGGGATCTCCACGTGCGACGCCTGAGGTGGGATTTACCTTGGTGATCCAGTTATTGTCGGAGTCCACCGACACACTAAAAGGGATCGCATCCCCGCCGCCGATGTTGCGCACGAACAGGAATCCGCCGGACGTCAACGGGTTATTGACGCGCGCCAGCAGCCGCACGAAGCTCGGGAAAACATCCAGTTTGGGCGGGAGAGACGTCACCTGGAGCATGACCGTGATGATCTGCTCGGCGGGGGCGCCCTCGCCAACGAACTGCACATGAATGCGGGCGGTGTAGGGCCCCAGTGCCAGCCCGGTCTGGTTGACGCCCACCACGATCTTGCCCGGCGTCGTCCCGCTGCGCGGCAGCACCTGCAGCCAATCCGGGGCCGGCGTGTCCGGCCCGGCATCGGTCGTGATGCGGAAGCCGTACTGCGCGCCTGTGGTGGAAAGAATCGTGACGGCGCGCAGCGGAGCGCGATCCCCTCCCGAGGCCGCTTCGAAGGCCAACTGCGAGGCCGAGAGCAGCACTGGGCCGGCCGCTCCGTTCACCGTGAGCGAAAATTCCCCGGTGACCGTGGCGCCGATGCTGTCGGTCACGCGCAGGGTGAAATTGTAGGACCCCGCGGCGGTCGGATTTCCGGACAGCATCCCCCGGGCATCGAAGGTCAACCCCGGAGGCAGGGCCGTCTCGCCCGTGAACTGATAAGGCGGCGTGCCACCGCTGGCGGCAACCCTGGTGGAGTAATTGACCCCCTGTGCTGCCGGAGGCAGCGCCGCCGGGCTGGTGATGCTGAGCAGCGGGCCGATGACCATCGTGTAGTTCGCGGTGGCCGCGGAGTTGTTGGCATCGCGCACGGTCACGCCGAAGCGGTACGTGCCGGCTGTGATGGGGAATCCGCTGAGAACGCCGTCGGCTTGCAGCGTGAGCCCGGGCGGCGGATTGCCGGTGGCCCCCAACTGAAAGGTGTAAGGAAGCGCACCGCCGGCGGCCTTCACCTGCTGAAGATAGCTGGCGCCGACGGCTCCACCCGGCAGCGTCGACGTAGTGATGGTCAGCGGCTGGCTCAGCACTTCAGCCATGAACGGGATCGGGTTGACGAAGCGCGGCTGCGCGGCGCCGTCCGGATCCATCGGAGCAAATCCCAGATCCCCGGAGACATGCGTGACGGGGACAAAATTGCTCCCGTAGGCGATGGTGACCGGGATGTCTACGGATTCGCTCACCACGGAGTTGGCGCCGGTGAATTCATAGAACCCGGTCACGGTCCCGCCGACATTCGGCAGCGTCGTGCTGCCGGCCGGCGTGAAACCCGCGCCCGCGCCGTTGTCGTCGGTGGCCACCAGTTGCAGCTTGCCGCCCCTGCCGAAATCGATGGATGCCGGCACGGTGACGACGGCATCCTGCGGCAGCGCGTTCAGCCGCAGCCGCACCCGGGTGCCGCTGTCGGAGAGGCCTGCCATGGACAGATCGCCGCGGGCGGTGGTGGGAAGCTGCCGGTTGACGAACCCGCTTTCCACGCCCGGTGGAATGCCGGGGGGGACGTTCTGGTCGGCCGGATCGCCGCCCGCCGTGGTCCGCGTCTTGAACGCGGCGGGGAACATCTCGCCGACCTCCAGCGTGAAGCCCGTCAGCTCGCCCCCCGAGCTCAGCGGATTCTTGGGCACGACGACAATACCGTCCACCACGTTCGCCAGGGGGCCTGCGAAATTGCCGGAGTCGACCTGGCTGCTGACACTCACCAGGACCTTGCCGCTGGCGCCCACTGCCGCGGCGTTGGCGCGAAGATTCACGAAACGGAAGGTCCGCGTGGCGCCCGGGCCGGGCGGGTCTTCCGGAACGTTGAAGAAGGTGAGAGTGTTGTCCGCCGTCTGGCGCCCCTGGTAGATATTGGGACGGTTGGGAGCGCCGCTGTAAGTCCCCACGCCGCTCCCCGTGCCGTTGAGGGCGCAAACGCCGTTGGCTCCGGTGCAGGCGAGCTGGTTGTTGGGGCCCGGCTCATCCACCAGCAGCAGCGCTTCGGACCAGCCCTGCGCGAACTGCCGGCTGGTGACGGTTGTATTGAACTTCAGCGCCACGGTGGTGGCGGGCACCAACTGGCCCACCGGGGTCGGCGTTCCGCCGGTGCAGGTGAGCACCAGGTCGGCGAGCCGCTCGGTTTCCCCCATGGCGCGCGCGCTGACCGGGGTCGATGTCACCGTGCAGGCAAAGGCCTGTGAGCCTCCTCCGCCCCCAGTGGAAGGTGGGCCGGTCTGCGCAAAGCCCGGGATCGAGAGGAACAACAGCAGCAGAGCCGGGCAGGGGGAGCTTCTTACGGGGTTCTCCACAATGCTAAGATGACCTAAATTGTACCAGCCATCGTACCTGCGCTTGACCAGGGTCCTGGTCCTGGGGATCGGAGTCCTGCCACTGGCTCTCCTGGCCCAGGATCCGGCGGCCCAGCCACGGATTCCACGCCAGACTACGGCCAGAACCGGGGCCATCCAGGGCATAATCCGCACCATGAGCGGACTGGGGTTGGGCGGTGTCACCATCGAACTCCTGCCGGCCACCGGCGGCGAAGCGCTCACGCCATGTCCGAATGGCGCCGGTATATGCAGTACGGGCGACGGCGCATATCGGATTCGCAACATGCCACCGGGCCGCTACAGCCTGCGGGCCACGCTCCCGGGTTACCAGCCGCTGCAGCGCGAGGGGATCGACGTCATGGCCGGCCAGGTCACGGCTCTCGAGGACTGGATGGAGCCGTTGCCCAAGGAGGGCGAAACGATTCCGGACGCGCCCCCGCCGCCCAGCGTCTACCGCAACTATCCGATCCCGCAGTTCCCGCCCGCCGGAATCGTCGTGGCGCCGCCGGGTTCTTCAGCGGTGCCGCCGCGCGACAAAGTGTTCGTGCCGTCCACGAACCGCTGGGCGTACGATTTTCCCGAATACCGCCGCTACGGCCCGCAGGGCTCCAACACCGGCGACGTGCAATACATGAAGGGCCGCTGGATTGATCCCTTCAACCAGAACAAGCTCAAGGGCGACTACCCGATCTTCGGCAAGCGCACGTTCCTGACCCTGACGCTGGCCAGTGACACGTTCACCGACGGCCGCCGCCTCCCGGTGGGCTCCGGCGTCAGCGGCTCAAACCCGAACAATGAGCAGTTCTACGGCAAGTTCGGGCAGTACTTCATGCGCCAGAACTTCAGCTTCGGCATCGATCTGGTTCACGGCGACGCCTCCTTCCGCCCCGCGGACTGGCGCATCAAGTTCACGCCCGAGATCAACGTGAACTACTTCAAGGTCCGCGAAAACGGCATCGTCAATATCGACGTCCGCAAGGGAACGACGCGCTACGACACCCAGGTGGGCTTGCAGGAAGCCTTCGTCGAGAAGAAGATCATGGACCTGAGCAACCAGTACGACTTCGTCTCGGTCCGCGCCGGCATACAAACCTTCAATAGCGACTTCAAGGGCTTCATTTTCGTCGACCAGGAGCCCGGCGTGCGCGTGTTCGGCAGCCTGAAGGCGAACCGCTACCAGTACAACCTGGCGTACTTCACCATGCTCGAGAAGGACACCAACAGCGGCCTGAACACCTTGAGTTACCGCGGCCAGCAGGTGTTTATCGCCAACCTGTACCGCCAGGACTTCATTGTCCCGGGCTACACCATCCAGGTGAGCTTCCACTACGACAAGGACGACGCGACGCTGCACTACGACAAGAATCACTTCCTGGTGCGCCCGGCGGCCATCGGCACCGCGACGCCGCACAAGATTCGCGCCTACTACACCGGCATCACCGGCGACGGCCATATAGGACGCCTCAACATCACCCACGCCTTCTACCAGGTGAACGGCTACGATGCGCGCAACCTGCTGGCCGGGCGGCGCACGGACATCAATGCCCAGATGGCCGCCGTGGAGCTTTCGCTCGACAAGGACTGGGTCCGTTTCCGCGGCTCCATGTTCTGGGCCTCCGGCGACAGCGATCCGCGCGACGGCACCGCCCGCGGCTTCGACACGATCTTCGACAATCCCAACTTCGGCGGCGGCATCTTCAGCTTCTGGAACCGCGAGAACATCCGGCTCACCAGCACGGGCACGGGCCTGGTGCAGGACAACAGCCTGGTGCCGAGCCTCCGGTCCAGCAAGATCCAGGGTCAGGCCAGCTTCGTCAATCCGGGCATTTTCCTTTATAACGGCGGCGTCGACATCGAAGTGACGCCCAAGATGAAAGCCTTCATCAATTTCAGCGCGATGCAATTCCAGCACACCGCGCCGCTCGAACTGCTGCTTTTCCAAAAGCCGATCCATCGGGGCATCGGCGCGGATTCCGGACTGGGCATCACGTACCGTCCGGCGTTATCCGACAACATGGTCATCACCGGCGGATTCAATACGTTTTCGCCTTTCCAGGGATTCCGGGACATCTATCGCCCGGGCAATCTTTACTCGGGGTTCGCGAATGTCAGGTTCCAGTTTTAAGTCAGGCCGAGGGGCTTCCTTACTGTGCGCGGTGTCGGTAGCGGCGCTGGCACTGTTTGCGTTCGGGGCGTTGCTCCCGCAAGACGCTGAAGCGCAGGACGCCGCTGCGCGACAGGCCGCTGCGGAGGAGCAGGCCCAGGGATCGGGTCCCGAACTCCTGGAGGCCCGCTTCAGCAATGCCCAGATCGACAGCCAAAGTGTGGGCTGCGTCTCCTGCCACGGCATGACGGAAGCGTCCAGCATGCACGCCACCGGAACGGTGCACATCGGTTGTGCGTTCTGCCACGGTGGCGCGTCCGAAGTGATGAAGCCCGCCGGGTCCAACATTGGCGACGCGGCCTATGAGCAGGCCAAGACTCAGGCGCATCCCAAGCCCAGCATCCCCGAGCTGTGGCCCAGCTCGGCGAATCCCGTCCGCGCCTGGACCGAGTGGCTAAAGGAAGACGCCGCCTATATCAAGTTCGTCAATCCCGGCGACCTGCGCGTGGCCGAAACCACCTGCGGCGCCGCCAACTGCCACGTGAGCGAGGTCCGCAAGGTTTCCACCAGCATGATGACCCACGGCGCCATGCTGTGGCAGGCGGCCCTTTACAACAACGGTGCGATTCCCTACAAGAACGCGATCTTCGGCGAAAGCTATAGCCCGGACGGCAACCCGCGCCGCATCCAAACCTACCCGCCGCCGACCCCCGAGCAGACCCGCGACAAGGGCATCCTGCCCGGCCTGGGTCCGCTCTACCGCTGGGAGGTTTCGCAGCCCGGCAATCTGCTGCGCGTTTTCGAACGCGGCGGCGGACCGCGCGTCGAGATTGGCAACCCGAATCCCAAGGAAGACACCGGCAAGCCCGACGACAAGCTTAGCGACCGCGGAATCGGCACCCAGCTCCGCACCGATCCGGTGTACCTGGGCCTGCAGAAGACCCGCCTGCTGGACCCGATCCTGTCGCTGCCCGGCACCAACGACCACCCCGGAGACTATCGCGGCTCCGGCTGCACCGGCTGCCACGTGATCTACGCCAATGACCGGTCGCCGGTGAACGCAGGCCCCTACGCGCAGTTCGGAAACCAGGGCTTCAGCGCGCAGTCTGACCCGACCATTCCCAAGAACGAGTCGGGCCACCCCATCAAGCACCAGTTCACGCGTTCGATCCCCACCAGCCAGTGCATCGTGTGCCACATCCACCCGGGCACCAACATGGTGGCCTCCTACCTGGGCTACATCTGGTGGGACAACGAGACTGACGGCGAGCTCATGTACCCCGAAGAGCAGGTGAATCCCACCGACGACGAGCGGTACGAGGCCTGGCAGGCGAATCCGGAAGGCGCCGCGGTGCGCGGCCTGTGGAAGGATAACGACTTCCTCCAGAAGCTCGGCACGCCCGAATTCAACGCCAAGCTCAAAAACACCCAGTTCGGCGATTTCCACGGCCACGGGTGGGTGTTCCGCGCCGTCTACAAGCGCGATCGCAAGGGGAACCTGCTGGACACCGACGACAAGATCGTCCAGCCCGAAGATCCCAACAAGTTCGATAAGGCCGTCCACCTGATGGACATTCACCTGGAAAAGGGGATGCACTGCGCGGACTGCCACTTCGAGCAGGACGCCCACGGCAACGGCAACATCTACGGCGAGACGCGCAACGCGGTCGAGATCGATTGCATCGACTGTCACGGCACGGTGAACAAGAAGGCCACGCTGCTGACGTCGGCCGCCGCGGCGCCCGCGGGCGGCCACAACCTGGCCCTGCTGCGCACCGGCACCGGCCAGCGCCGCTTCTACTGGCAGAACGACAAGCTCTACCAGCGCTCCTCGGTCGACGAGAACGTGCAGTGGGAAGTGGTCCAGGTGATGGACACCATCACCCCGGGCAATGACCACTACAGCGAGGCATCGCGCCTGGCCAAGACCATGCTCAAGGACGGCAGCACGTGGGGTTCGGTCCCTGGCGATTCCTCGCAGCTCGCGCATTCGAATGACCGGATGACGTGCTACACCTGCCACTCCTCCTGGACCACCAGTTGCTTCGGCTGCCACCTGCCCATGCAGGCCAACCTGAAGCAGCCCATGCTGCACAACGAAGGCCTGGATACGCGCAATTACACGTCCTACAACTACGACGTGCTGCGCGACGACATCTACATGCTGGGCGTCGACGGCACGGTCACCGGCCACCGCATCGCGCCTACACGATCGACATGCGCGGTGGTGGTCAGTTCGCAGAACGCCAACCGCGACTGGCTCTATTACCAGCAGCAGACCATCTCCGCCGAGGGCTTCTCCGGCTTCGGCTTCAGCACCTACTTCCCGCACACCGTGCGCGCCAAGGAAACCAAGACCTGCACCAGTTGTCACGTCTCGAAAGAAGGCGATAACAACGCCTGGATGGCGCAGATCCTGATGCAGGGCACCAACCTGGTGAACCAGTTCGGACGCTTCGCCTGGGTGGCCGAGGGCGGGGAAGGCCTGCAAGCCGTGGCCGTGGCCGAGCGCGATGACCCGGCCGCCGTCTTCGGCAGCGACCTGCAAAAGATCGCCTACCCGGACAACTACAAGGAGCTGGTCGACGAGCACCATCGCGAGCTGGAAGAAGCCGACCACCACGCCGGCAACGTCCTCGACCTCCAGGCCCGCGGCGAGTACCTCTACGCCGCCCTCGGCAAGGACGGCTTCCGCGTCTACGACATCGCCAACATCGAGAACAAGAATTTTTCGGAGAAGATCACAACCGCGCCCTCGTCACCTCTCGGCCAGCGCTTCTACGTGAAGACGAAAAACGCCACGGCGATCGCCTCGCCCTCGACCCTGGCGGTCGACCCGCTGCGCAACCGCATCCCGGAAAACGAGGAGCAGGCCGCAGCCTTGGTCTACGGCTTCCTCTACGTCACCGACGCCGAGGAGGGCCTAATCGTCATCGGCGAGCCCGACCTGAACAGCAAGAGCCCGGGCGTGCTGACGCTGCTCGACGGCGACCCGACCAACAACTTCCTCAAGCGCGGCGCCACGTTTAACCCGGACGGCGTGCTGACCGGCGCGCGCCGCATCACCATCGCAGGCAACTACGCCTATATCCTCACGCCGCGTGGCCTCGTGGTGGTCGACCTCACGAACCCCCTCAAGCCTGCGGTCACCCAGCAGATTCAGGCGCCGCTGGTGGAGCCCACGGGCGTCGCCATCCAGTTCCGTTACGCGTTCGTCACGGACAAGGAGGGCCTCAAGATTCTGGACGCCACCGACCTCGCCCACCCACGCCCCGTACAGGGCGCGCAGGTGGCCCTGGAAGACGCCCGGAACGTCTACGTGGCCCGGACCTACGCCTACGTAGCGGGAGGCCACCAGGGCCTCGTCATCGTCGACGTGGAGAAGCCCGAGCAGCCCCGGATCGAGCAGGTCTTCACCGGCGAGGGCGAAATCCACGACCTGAACGACGTCAAGCTCGGCATGACCAACGCCAGCGCCTTCGCCTACCTGGCCGACGGCGAGGGCGGCATGAAGATCGTCCAACTCTTCGCCCCGTCGGACAACCCCAACTACCTGGGCTTCAGCCCCAAGCCGACGCCCAAGCTGATCGCGACCTATCACACGCACGGCCCCGCGCTGATGCTCTCCAAGGGCATCGACCGCGACCGCGCGGTGGACGAAAGCGGCAACCAGATCACAGTCTTCAACCGCCGCGGCTCACGGCCCTTTAACCACGAAGAGGCGCAACGCATGTATGTGCATGACGGGAAGCTTTACACGGTGACCGACGCGCCCCCGGGTCCGCCGAAGTAGGGCGGGCTAATGGCTGGTCTGCGGCTACCCGCGCCTGACGGAGCCACCCCGATCTGATGACGGCGGAGGCTCCTACGAGATCTGTCCATGCTGCTGGTTTCAGTTCGGCGTCACAGACGACGACAAGGGCATCAGCTTCGCGGACTGGCGGCAGGAGTGGATCGAAGCCGGCATGCAATAGCGAGGCGTAGGACAAGCTCCGCCTCCCGGCTGGGACCCGGCCGGGCAACTTCGCACGCTCAAGTGATGCTGCGAATCCGCACTATCGACGTAGGAAGACCGCTCCCTGTGGTCGCGGCTCAGCTATAGGCGCTCTTTCCCTGAATGACGGTGTTTGGGCACAGCGCCGCTGGCTGAGCCGCGACCACAGGGAGCGGTCTTCCATCAGTCCGTGGCGCCCTATCGCAGAAAATCCTCAATCTTGAACGCCGGCTGAATCTGCTTCGCCTTCGACCAGTCGTGATACTTGTGGCACTCCGAGCAGTTATCGCCCGCCGCCGACGGGCCCGGATGATGGCACCCCTCGCAGCTTGCGATCCCCGGCAGCAGCACGTCCGAGGTCTCCTTGCTCATCTCCACGTTCTTGTGGCACGAAGCGCACTCCACCATCTGGTGCGACTTGTGGTCGAAGGTCGCATGTGTCATCCACGTCTTGGGAATGTTCGCTGCCGGAATCGACTGGATCACGCCGTTCGACATCACCGGCGTGTGGCACTCGACGCAGGTCTTGCGCGCCATCAGGATTTGCGTCTCTTCCATGCGGCGCCGGATCCACTCGTTGGCGTTCCCGGCCGGCTCCAGGCGCGCGGTGAAGATGCGCGGGTCAAGCGGCGGGTCCACGTGGTTCACGTCGTCCGGATTGCGGATGATGTAGCTCTGGAACCGCTGACGCGCAAACGCCAGCACCACTTCCGGCTTGTCGTGCGGCAGCACGTCGGTGATCTTGCGGTAGAACTCCAGCCGGTGGCAGCGGTCGCAGTCCTGCGAGCGGACCGCGATGGTCATGGCGCCGTCCAGTTGCAGTTTGTGGCACATGACGCACTTGAGTTGCTCGGGCCCGTCCGGACCACGCAGGTCCGCCTTCATGTGCACTTCGTGGTTGAACTTGACGGTCCCGGTGTCCATCAGCTTGCCGTCCTCGCTGCGGAACTTGGGATGCCCGCTCGGGAACCCGGTCACGTTGGCGTCCACGTTCAGCTTGCCGTCCTTGGTCTGGAGGCTCGCGTGGCACTGCGTGCAGCTCCCGTCGGTCACTGTCGCCAGCTCATACGACCCCTTGTGCTCTACATGGCAGCTCGTGCACGTGGGCATCGTCATCTGCTGCTCCTGGTGGATCGGACCGTCGTGGCAGGTGCTGCACGACATGTCCGACACCGTCTTGCCGAAGCTGGCCTCGGTCGCGTGGCAGGTGGCGCAGTTGGCTTGTAGCAGATGATGCTTCTTGGAGAGCGGCCCGGCGTTGAACACGCCGCCCGTGCCCACACTGGACCAACCGACCCAGGCCAGGCCCACCACCGAGAACGCCAGCGTCAACAGCCGCCGCCAGCGGGGAATCGGATACAGTCTCTTAAAATACTCGCGGTCGATCCGTTGCGAGAGTTTTTTGGTATTGCGTATGCGTCCGGCCATGCGTTAATACCTCAGCGCCATAACGGCGTGGACTCCGCCCAGGATGATCAGGGCAATGGATAGGGGAACGTGCACCAGCAGCCAGGCGTGCAGCCAGTGATAGAGGTTGCGCTGGCGATGGAGCTGCCGCTGCTCTTCGCAGATGCTCTCCAGGTCGTCCAGCACGTCGCGAAATGCCGCGGGAGCCTGGGGGCGCAGCGGCTCCACCAGGTCCACCGGGGGCTGATCCAAATAAGGCCGGATGCGCGACTGGTACAGCTCCTTGAAGCGGACCTTGTCGTCGTGCTCCTCGTCCACCTGGGTGGCCTTCTCCACCAGCGCGTCGGCCTCCGCCCGCAACTGCTCGCGCACATGCGGGATCTCTTCGTAGATGGTTTCGAGCGGCACGTCCGCCGTCATCAGCCGCGGCACGTAGTGTTGCAGCAGCGCACCGAAAATCCCGCTGGCGATCACGATGAACATCATCGTCATCAGGACCGCGGTCAGCGGACCTCTCCAAGCAAAGCCGGCATGAAACAAGATCCACGGCAGGCTCAGCAGCCCCAGCCACAGGTGCCCTCGCATCCACGTTTTCGCCTTGCCCACCCGCCAGGTGGGCCGCTTCTTGCGTGCGCCCAGCAGCGCCGCATAAATCATGGCCGCGTAGCCCACGATGCCGAACGCCAGTCCCACGGCCGTCCCGCCGCGCGGGCCGCCGGGCGTCGTGGTGGCATAAATCCCGTAACCGATGGCCGAGGCGATCAACACCACCGTGGAGCCGATCATCCACCCGCGATGCGTTTGGTCGATCTTCATCGCAGGCTCGCCACCTTTCCGAAGTTCGCCGCCTGGCCGATCACGTGCTTGAAGAACGTGTTCGGCTCCACGCGATGCGCCGCGTCATGCGGGCAGGCGTATACGCAGGTCGGTTCGGCGTGCTCCGTGCACAGGTCGCAGGAAGTGGCCTTTTTGCGAGCCTTGCTCTCGCCGGTTTCCGGGAACTCGTGCATGGTGATGTTGCCGTAGGGGCAGTTGCGGGCGCACAGGCCGCAGCCGGTGCACCAGTCCTCGATGATCACCTCCAGCGAATTCCGCCGCCGGATGGACCCCACCGGGCAGCCGACCATACATAACGGGTCGCGGCACTGGCGGCAGGACGTCGCCACCAGGTAATGATCGAACCGCAGCCCTTCGCGGATCAGCCGCGTGACGCCGTCGTGGGCGTCGGCGCAGGCGCGCGTGCACTGGTCGCAGCGCGTGCATTTTTCCAGATCCAGCACCAGCAGGCTCTGGGCCTCCATGAGGCCGCGCTCCAGGAACTGGCTGAGCGGCACGTGCGTGGTGGTCGCCAACCGGTCGCGATTCTGCTGCTGGTGGACCTTCGCCACGTCTTCCAGTTGGGCCCGCACGTCCGGGAACTCGCGCATCATGCGGTGGAAGTCCTCGGCCGCGATCCGGACCACTTCCACGTGATCCATGGCCGTACAGGTGGCCGTGCGGCGCCCTTCGCCCAGTAAGCCCATTTCGCCGAAGTACCCGCCGCGGCCCAGGTAGGCCAGCACCAGGTCGCCTCCGGTGTACTGCTCGGTGACCTTCACGAACCCGATGCGGATCAGGTAGAAGGCGTCCGCCAGGTCGCCCTGGTGCACGATCACGTCGTCCTTGTTATAGCGGATCAGTTGGACGTTGTCGCGCAGAGTGTCGATAAACTCAGAGGTCAGCGAGGAGAACATCGGCACGCTGCGCAGGTGATCCTGGAGCGCGCGCTTCTTGTAGTTGTCCTCCAGGCGCGCCTTCAAGTTCTTGTCGCGCAACATGATATCGAGCACGTTGCGCAGCATCTCGAGCATCACGCAATCGGTGGCCGCCCGCACCGTGGCCGAGCGCGGATACAGGCTCATGCAGGTCATCTCGCCGAACAGGTCGCCGGGATGCAACTGCGCCACCGGATTGTCGTAGGGCAGATCCACGGACGCATCGATGGGAATCGACCGGCGGTCACTCTCCTCCGGGCGGACGTCCTGGGTTCGTTTCGTCACGCGGCTGGCCAGCTTGCTCAGGAACCCCGTCGCGCCGCCGCTCGACTTCACGTGCCCAATATTCGCCGTCAGAAATACGTCGGCGTCGCCTTCGAGAATATAGAAGGCCGTGGAGCCGTATTCGCCCTCGCGGCAGATGATCTCGCCCTTGCGGAAGCGCCGCACCACCACGGCCTTCTTGTTCAGCTCCAGGAAGGTGCCCGAAACATCCTCGAAATAGGGCAACTCCAGCAGTTGCTGCACTTCGACGGATTCGCCGCCCTTGGGCAGCACGGTCTCGACCACGGCCTTGTTGGTCAGCGCGCCGGTGGGGCAACAGGTCATGCACTCGCCGCAGGAGCGGCAATGCGAGTTGCCCATGGGCTCGTCCAGGTCGAAGGCGATCCCCGCCTCGAAGCCCTTCCCGCGGCGGCCCAGGACCATGAAGGACTTGGTCTCGTCACAGCCGCGAATGCAGCGGTCGCACAGGATGCAGGCCTCGTGATCCACGAAGATGACCGGCGAGCTATCGTCCTGGCCGCGCTTGGAAATCCGGTGCGGGAAGCGCGGCGTGCCGATGCCTTCGTCCTTGGCCAGCGCCTCCAACTGGCAATCGCCCGAATGCTGCTGGCGCGTGCACGGGCTGGGGTGGTCGGCCATCAGCATTTCCACCAGCGTATGCCGCGGCCCTTGCACCTTGTCCGAGTTGGTGTGCACCACCATCCCGTTCTCGGCCGGCCGCACGCAGGAGGCCTGCAGCACGCGGTTGCGCTCGATCTCCACCACGCAAACGCGGCAGACGCCGACGGGATTCTCGTTCTGCTGGTGGCACAACGTGGGAATGTCGATGCCGTTCAAGCGCGCGGCGTCGAATACCGTGGTCCCGGCAGGTACGGTGACCTGCACGCTATCAATAGTCAGAGTAACGTCGCTCATGCTGTGGCAGCCCCCATGCCTCGCGCCGCCCGCATACTACACACGCCCGCGGGACAGCGGTGATTCAGAATGTGCTCCTCCACTTCATCGCGGAAATGGGTCAGGACCGAGGTCAGCGGCATGTGGGCGAACTGCCCCAGGCCGCAAATCGAAGCCTCTTTGAGAGCTTCCCTCAGGTCGTCGGTCAGGGCCATGTCGGCGGGCGTTCCCCGTCCCTCCGTCCAGCCCGTGAGAATGTCCACCAGTTTCTGCGTCCCCATGCGGCAGGGTACGCACTTCCCGCAGGATTCGTTGCGGAAGAAGGTGATGGAGTTCAGCGCCATGTCGAGCATGCAGCGGTCTTCCGAACAAACCACAATCGCGCCGGACCCCAGCATGGAGTTATACGGCGGACCGCCCAGCGTCTTGAAATCCAGGAACGCGTCCACCATCGACGCCGGCAGGTAGCCCGACGACGGTCCCGACGGCGCCCACGCCTTGAAGCGCTTCCCGTCGCGGATGCCGCCGGCGAGCCCCAGAATCACGTCCGAAGCCGGGGTCCCCATCGGGACCAGAAAAATCCCAGGGTTGACGACGTCGCCGCTGACGCCCACAAACTTCAGGCCCGCGGCCCCGTTCACGCCCTGCGCCTTAAACCAGTCGACCCCGTTCATGAGGATCTGCGGCACGTTGGCGAAGGTTTCGACGTTGTTCAGAGCGGTCGGCTTGTGCCACAGCCCCTCGTTCACCGGGAAGGGAGGCTTGTTGCGCGGCTCGCCGCGTTTGCCCTCGATGGCCTCGATCAGCGCCGATTCCTCGCCGCAGATGTAGCCGCCCGGGCTCACGAACATTTCCAGGTGGAAGGTCAGCCCCGAGCCCAGAATGTTGTCGCCCAGCAGGCCTTCCTTATAGCAACGCTCGATCTCGTGCTCGATGATGTGTTCCTGCACGGGGTATTCGTGCCGGATGTAGAACACGCCCTGCTTGGCGCCGGTGACCAGACCGGCCAGGATCATGCCCTCCACCACCAGGTGCGGCAGGTGGTGCATGATGAAGCGGTCCTTGATGGTGCCCGGCTCGCTCTCGTCAGCGTTGCAGACCACGTATTTGACGTCGCCCGGCGCGGCGCGGACCAGTTGCCACTTCAGTCCCGTCCGGAATCCGGCGCCGCCCATGCCCGGCAGGTCGGCGGCCTTGAGCTGGGCGATCACGCCGTCGTAATCGCGCGACTCCAGCAGCTTCCGCACGGCCCCGTAGTGCTCCTTGGGGTCCTTATATGGATCCGCGGCCAGGCCCGCCCGCTTTTCATCCACGGGCATGTCCGGCATCGATTGCCCGCCCAGCGCCGTCAGGACCAGCGCCTCGGCCTGCGCCGAGGTCACGTTCCGGTAATAATGCTCCTTGATGGCGATGGCCGGCGCGCCGTCGCATTGGCCCAGGCAGGAGACCCGTTTCACGGTCACCTGGCTCTCCCCGAGGCTCTGGAAGCGCTGCGCCAAGCCCTCCCGGAGCTCGTCTGCTCCGTTACAATGGCAGGACATGTCGCAGCAAACGTACACGATCGCCTTGGGCGGAGGCTTCAGGTGAAAGTGTGGATAAAAGCTCGCGACACCATGAATGCGGTAGAGCGGGACGTCCATCCGCTCGGACATGGCGCGCAGTTGGTCGGCGGGCAGATAACCGAAGCGTTCCTGGATCGCCCGGAGCTCATCAAAGATTTCTGTTCGAGGACTCTTCACAGCCGTGAGTTTGATTATAGAATAGGAATCTTAGTGAGCGTGCCTATGAAAATCGGGGTTGCCGTATTTTTCGCCATGAGCGTCGCCTTCGCCCAGGAGCCACCGAAGTACACGGGTCCGGGGTCTTGCAGTTCGCCGAGTTGCCACGGGGCGGTCGTGGCGCGGGATACTACGTCCGTTCTGCAGAACGAATACAGTACCTGGGTCATCCAGGACAAGCATGCACAGGCCTTTGCCGTGCTGTCGAATCCGGTGTCAGTCCGGATCGCGAAGATCCTCGGACTGCCCAGCGCCGCCACGGCGCCGCGCTGTCTGGCCTGCCATTCGCTGGATGTGCCGCAGGAGCGGCGCGCCCGTATGTTCGATACCTCGGACGGCGTGGGCTGCGAAAACTGCCACGGCCCCTCGTCCGGCTGGCTCGGGCCGCACACCACCGGTCCGAACAATTGGAGCCACCAGCAGTCGGTCAACGCCGGCATGGTCGACCTGCGGGACCTCACCAGCCGCACCGAACGCTGCCTCACCTGCCACCTGGGAACCGCGGACAAGATGGTGGACCACGAACTTATCGCCGCCGGACACCCGGATCTCTACTTTGAGCTGGCGTCCTTTTCGGCCGTGATGCCGCGGCACTGGAAGCCCAAGGAGAATGAGAGCCAGTGGGAAGAGGTGAGCGAGTTGGCCATCGGCCAGGCTACGCAGCTCAGCGAGCAACTGGCGCGCCTCCAGCGCAACGCCACCACGGGCATCTGGCCGCAGTACGCCGATCTGGACTGCTTCGCCTGCCACCATAGCCTGGTCGCCGCCAAGGACAGTTGGCAGCAGGAGCGCGGCTATGTGGGGCATCCCCCGGGCAACCCGCCGTGGAACATTTCCCGCTTCGTGGTGCTGAAGCACATCGGCGAGGAATTCGACAGCGCGGGCACCCAGCAGCTTCAGCAAGCCATCGGGAATCTTTACACGATGGTGAGCACCATCGGCAATGACCGCACGCAGGTGGCGGCCGAAGCCGCCCGGGTGCATGACATGGCCGCCGCCCTCGAGCAGAAGGTGAAGGCCGGCTCCTTTGACGCCGGTCTGACCCAGCGCCTGATGAAGAGCATTGCCGCCGACGGCGAATACATCTCGCGGCAGGGCGAGCGGGCCGCTGAGCAGGCCGCCATGGCCCTGGATTCGCTCTACGTCACCTACGCGCGCAATACCAACCGGTCCAACGATCAGACCCTGCGGGACGCCATCAAGGGGCTGTTCGAGCGGGTGCAGAATCCGTCGGCTTATAACGCGTTCACCTTCGCCCAGCAGATGCAGGTGGTCAGCGGGCTGCTGCCTTGAGGAAACCATGTCACTCCGCTTGAAACGATCGTGGCTGGTGCTGCTGTTGGCCGGAGTCTCGGCCGCTCAGGCGCCGGTCCAGCGCAGCGTCGGCGGGGCGCCCGTGACGGATAGCCGCCGCGGGGTGCGCGACATTGGTCCGGTGGACCAGCCGCGGCCGGCCGACGACAATCGCCCCAAGCTGCTCAAGGAAGACGTGGCGGCCATCATCCAGAAGGCGGCCGAAGCCGTCTCCACGCCCATCGTGATCGCCGTAGCCGACCGCCAGGGCGATATCCTGGCGCTATATCACAAGCCCGGATCGCCGGCCACCAGCATCGGCAACTTCAGCCGCGTGGTGGATACCGATGAACTGGCAGCCGCGCTGGCGCGCACGGCGGCTTTCTTCAGCAACTCCCAGGCGCCGCTTTCCTCGCGCACGGTGCGCTTCATCAGCGGCGTCCACTTCCCGCCGGGAATTTCGTTCACCGCCCAGGCGGCGCTGTACGGCATCGAAAACACCAACCGCGGCTGCGTGGTGGACGAAGACTTCATCCCCGGCCAGGAGATCCCGGCCTCGCGCACCCTGGACGGCAGCGCGCCCGGCCTGGGCGTCATCACCGGCAAGAAGGACGTCTTCGATAGTGATCCCAAGGCGGTAAACCCGGGCGGCGTGCCCATCTACAAGAACGGCGAGATGGTGGGCGGCGTGGGCGTCGCCGGAGCGTCGGACGCAATCGACGAATACGCCGCGTTCACCGGCTCGGCCGCCGCCGGATTCCTGGATCCTACGGCGATCCCCGCGCCCGCGGTTGTCTACGTGGACGGTGTCGCGCTGCCGTTCGTCAACCAGACCACAGCGCCGGACGGCGTCGGCACCGGAACCTACGATCCGGCCCTGTACGTGATGGAGCCCCGCGACGCGCCGAAACCGGCCCCGGAAGGCGACATCATCGCGCCGCGCCCCGGTCCGCTGGGCGGGCTCACGCAGCAGGAGGTCCGCTCGATCATCGACGCCGCGGTGGCCGCCGCAGACACCACGCGCGCCATCATCCGCCTTCCGCTGGGCTCGCGCGCCAAGATGGTGTTCGCCGTGGCTGACCTGGACGGCAACCTGCTCGCGCTCCACCGTATGCCCGATGCGACCTTCTTCAGCGTGGACGTGGCCATCGCCAAATCCCGCAACGTGGTCTACTTCAGCGGGCCTGACCGCAAACCCGAGGACCTGCCGGGCGTCCCGATGGGCACGGCCATCACGAATCGCACCATCGAATTCGGCTCCGAGCCTTTCTTCCCGCCGGGCCTTGACTACACGCAGCCCGGTCCGTTCTTCGAAAATCTTTACAAGTACGACACGGACCATCCGTGCACTCAGGGCGCCAACGTTCCGGACAGCTACAAGAGCAGCGGAATCGTCTTCTTCCCCGGCGCGCTGCCGCTCTACCGCGACGGCGTGATGATCGGCGGCCTGGGGGTCAGCGGCGACGGCGTGGAGCAGGACGACTACGTGACGGCGCAGGCGGCCAAGGGCTTCGACACGCCGGAAAATCTGCGCGCCGACCAGTTGCACATCAACAACGTGCGGCTCCCGTACATCAAGTTCCCGCGCAACCCGACGTTTTAGGTGGCGCGAGCACTCGTGCTCGCCGCGCCGGGACTCGTCCCGGCGCTTGTCGCCCGCGCGCCCGCGCTCGACCAAAGGTAATCTTCCGCACGGCCGCAGATCCCGGATTTGACGGGGTTATTCTCGATGTAGGCCACGATCCTCGCTCTCTCCGCATCATCCCGTACCCAGCGATCATAGGATTCATGCTGCCAGAAGGGCTCCCCGGTCCGCCCCAGAATCCGGTTCGCCTCCCGAGCCGAAGTTCCCTTCAAAGCGCCGAGTAGCCGGGGCGGCGCGATCTTCGGGAAGAGCAGAATGTGGACGTGGTTCGCCATAATCACCCAGGCAGCGAGTTCGTAGTGCCCCAACTCGACGCCCTTGTGGAGCGAAGCGAGCACCGCCGAGGCAACCTCGGGCTGCCGAAGAAACATCGGACCCCGATCGGTCGTATCCAGATACCGGTCCATCCACACGAACGCCTGCCCGGCGCTCATCTTCCCAGGCGGCGGATAGTGAGCCTGCGGGAGACTGTCATGCAGGCTGCAGGTGACGAAGAGCCACTTCCCGGGCGGGTGAATATGCGGCAGGCGTCGACGGTACACACTACCGGAGTGGCTGCACTGGGGAGATCCTCTCCCCCCGACCACAAGCGCCGGGACGAGTCCCGGCGCGGCAAGCACGAGTGCTTGCGCTACTCCTCCCGCAAGGCGACCGTACAGCTTACCCGCGTCGCCCGCCGCAGCGGGACGAACACCGCCGCCGGCGACACCAGTAGAATCACCCCGACCGCCATCGCCATCGTCAGCGGATCGTGCGCCGTCACCCCGAACAGATTCAGCCGCGACGCCAGCACCTGGGCCAGCACCCAGCTCCCCGCCAGGCCCAGCGCCAGGCCCGCGACTACCGGACGCAGGCTTTCGGCCAGCACCATCCCGCCGATCCCGCCCGGCGTCGCTCCCAACGCCATCCGAATCCCGATCTCGCGCGTCCGCGCCGCTACCAGGTTGGCCACCACGCTATACACGCCGGTCATCGCCAGCATCAGCGCAAACGCAGCGAAGATCCCCAGCAGCAGCGTCATAAAGCGGCGCTGCACCATCTCCGGGAAAGAATCGACGTAGTGCTTCAGCGTCTCCACCGCGCTCGCCACCAGTTGCGGGTCCACCGCCGCCAGCGAGCCCCGCAGCGGAGCCGCCAGCGCCGCGGGGTCGCCCGCAGTGCGCGCGATCAGAATGCCCTTCGGCATGCTGCGCGACGGGTAAAAGCGCTGCGGACGTACCGGCTCTTCGGCGCCCAACGCCCGGTAGTCGGCCGACACGCCGACGATCTCCCAGGATTCCTTCCCGCCGTCCGCCACCAGGTGCTGGCCAACCGGCGATTCGTTCGGGAAGAACTGCCGGGCGAACGCCTGGTTCACGATCACCACGCCGTTGCGCTCCTTGGGCTCGCGATCCACGTCCGCCGCCTCGAAATCGCGCCCGGTGAGCAGTGGCAGCCGCAGCACGCGGAAGTATTCCGGACTCACGTTGGCGTGGTCGGAGGTGATGAAAGACTTCGGGTCGGGCCTCGGCCGCCCTTCGATCTCGAAACTGGAGGCGTTCACCGTGTGCAGCGGCAGCGCGTCAGCCACCGTCACGGCCTCCACACCGGGGATTGCCCGGACCTGCTCCATCCACTGGTCAAAGAAGCGCACGCGGCTGGCTGGGTCCTGGTAACGGTCCTCCGGAAGCTGGATATCGGCGGACAGGAAGCGCTCCGGATCAATGCCGATCCCCGTGCGGATCACGTTCGCGAAACTACGGATGGTCAGCCCGGCGCCGGTCACCAGCAGCAGCGCCATCGCCACTTCGGCGACGATCAGCAACTGCCGGCTGCGCGACCGTGCGGCCGATGCGCCCCCGCCGCCTCCGGTCTTCAGAGCCATGTTCACGCTGGTGCGCGAGGCCGCCACGGCCGGCGCCAGTCCAAACAGCAGCGCCGTCAGCGCGCTCACCGCCGCTGTGAACAGGAACACCGGCAGGTTCACGTGAATCTGGTCCGGCCGGTCCAGCCCGGGCGGCTCCATCGCCAGGATCGCCTGCACGGCCCCGTGCGCCAGCAGCAATCCCGCGCCTGCGCCCACCAGCGAAACCACGAAAGACTCGCGCAGGAGCTGGCTGATGATCGCCCCCCGCGTGGCTCCCAGCGCCCGCCGCATGGCGATCTCCCGCGACCGTCCAGCCGCCCGCGCCAGCGTCAGGTTCGCCAGGTTCGCGCAGCCGATCAGTAGCACGAACCCCACCGCGCCCAGCAGCAGGTAGAGCGTGTGCCGCAGCTCCGGCGAGGCGTTCTCCTCGCGGAACGAGTACACGCTCATCTCCCGCGCCTGATGCCGGTTGGGATCCTTGTCGAACAAGCCGGCCACCAGCGGAGCCATCTCCGCGCGGGCCCGCTCGATCGAAACCCCGGGCCGCAGCCGCGCGGCCGCGTACAGCATCATCTGCGTATCTTCTTCCGGCTTAGACCACAAGTGAGCCAGCGGCAGCAGTACGCGGGGATGGAGCTGCGTGTCGCCCTCGTCGAGCGCCGGCAACGGGAACCGCGGCGGCAGCACGCCGATGATCGTGTACTGAGTCCCGCCGAGTGAAATCCGCTGCCCGATCGATGCCGGATCACGCTGGAACCGTATCTCAAAATAATCGTCCGTGAGCAAAGCCACGGGCTCGGCGCCCTTGCGGTCGTCCGAGCCGGTAAACAGCCGCCCCAACTGGGGGCGCGTCCCAAGCATGGGAATCAACTGCGCGGAAGTGAACAGGGCGGGCACCGGAGGCTGCGCCGGCCGGGCGTCGTCCTTCAGGTCCTTCTGCTGAAAGGCGGCCGACGCCTCAAACAGATTTGTCTGCTTCTGCCACTCCTCGAAATTCACGCGGCTCACCGGCATGCGGTTGCCAAAGGGCTCGCCCATCAGCGGGGTCTTCTCGTAGAGCAGCACCAGCCGCTCGGCATCCGGATACGGCAGGGGATTCAGCACTACGGGATACAAGACCGTGAACATCGCCGTATTCGCGCCGATCCCCAGCGCCAGGATCGTGATGCACGCCAGCGCATACGCCGGCCGCTTGAACAGCAACCGCAGTGTACCCATGCAGCCTCCTTACAGGGCTCGCTAGAGCGGTTTCGTAGATACTGTAGAGCGTGCCACGGCAGCCAAATCGTTGATACAACTGTTGCAAGCCGGGCGAAACCGATCTATGCAAAATCAAAAAATGGTCTAAAAGTCGACCCGGACGCTCATCTGGAACTGCCGGGCGGTTTCCGCCAGCGGACTTTGCGCCGGAAAACCGCTCGACACTCCGGTGCGCCCATACTGCGCCACTCCAAACGTTGGACTCCCGATCAGCGTGTTCGGGTTTCCCAAATTCGCGTGATTCAACACATTAAACATGTCTGCCCGGAACACCAGCCGCCCGGCCTCGCCCAGCCACCTCACCGGAAAGGACCGCCCCAGCGAAAAATCGACGTTGTAGAATCCCGGTCCGGCAAAGGCGTTCCGTCCTGAGTTGCCCAGCATGCTATCGGCCGCCGCCGAAAACGCCGCCGGGTTCAGCAACTGCTGCCCGCCCGCCACCGGCACGGGATTCGACAGCACTGCCGCGTTCGGGTCCAGCACGTTGGGCCGGTTGTTGAGGATCAGTCCCTGTCCGCCCGGCGCGACATTGGTGGGGCTCAGCAGCGTGTACGGGAACCCGGAGCGGAACGCCGTCAGCCCCGCCACCATCCAGTCCCGCGCCAGCGCGCCCACCACGCCGCCCACGCCGGGATTCGGCAGGTAGTAGACGTAATACAGCACCAGGTTGTGGCGCTGGTCGAAATCCGAGTTCCCTCGGTCGGCCTGCGGATCGAACTGCCGCGAGAACGCCGCCCTTCCGTTTGAGGTGCCGGTGTTCTGCAAGCTGGTGAAGGTCAGGTTGAAGAAGTCGCCGGCGAGCGGCTCGCTCTGGTTGTCGATGGAGTGGCTCCACGTATAAGCGACGTTCAGCGTCCCCCGGCCCGCGCGGTACCGCAGCGTGGCGGTCATTGCGTGGTAGTTTGAGAAGCCCTGCCCGGAGCGGTAGGCGATATCGGCGTAGCTGGGATTGTAGCGGCCCGTCGGCGTGCTGAAATCGCGGTTGACGATATCGGTGGTGACCAGGCGCGTGGCGTAGGAGCCCAGCGCGTTCACCTCCAGCGTCATGGCGTCGGTCACCTGGTGCTGGATGCCGACGAAGTAGCTCTGCAGGCGCCCGTTCTTCAGGTTCGGATCGACAATCGTCTGGCTGGGGAAATTCGTTTGCACCGACCGGCCCTGCAGCGAATTCAACTCGTTCTGCACCGGAGCCAGGAAGTTCACCACGCCGGAAACCGAGAACAGCGGCAGGATGAAATTATTGTTGCGCAGGTTCTGCCACAGGTTGTCGAACGGCCGGTCATAGAAGATCCCGTAGGACCCGCGCACGATGGTGCGTCCGCTGCCCGTCAGATCGTAGGAAGCGCCGAGGCGCACCGCCCAGTCATTCTTGTCGGTGCCGAACAACTGCTGGTTGCCTGCGCCCGGCACCGCCAGCGGACCCGCCGTCGTCAATTGATCGGCCAGCGTCGCCCCGTGACCCAGCGGAATCAGTCCGTCTTTCACTGCGCCCGTATTCTTCGGCGCGCCGAACAGTTCGTAGCGCAGACCCAGATTCACCGTGAGCCCGGCTGGTGGCCCGGAACGTATCTTGCGCGAAGCCGGAATATTGTTGGTAGCGGTACTGGCGGTTCGAATCGGGAACCTGCAGCGTGGGCAGCGTGTTGCGCTGGATGGCTGCCTGGAACTGCGTCGGCCGGCTCAGCACGAAATTGCTGATCCCGGGGAACAGGTATCGCGCGTCGCGCCCGGCGGTCAGATACCCGGTAGAGGACCGCAGCAGTGCGCCGCCGCCGAACGTGAAACGATGCGCCCCGCGGGTCCAAATGACGTTGTCCAGCATCTCCCAGGTCCGGTTCACGTTCTGGTAGGCGTAGAACGCCGGGCTGCCCGGCAGCACGGTCCCATCGCCGGAGAACAACGTCGGGACTTCAGGATGGGGCCGGTTCCACGACAGGTTGTCGTTGCTCAGCGCCAGGCGCGCTTCGTTGATCAGGTCCGCCGAAAACGTGTGGTTATAGTTGCCGCCCACCCGGTAGGTGTTTTCATGCAGCGCGGAAACGAAATCCGGATACGGCGTCCAGATGAAATCCGGCCGCGTCAGCCGCGCCAGCAGCAGGCTGCCGGTAATGCGATCGTTCACCGTCGGGTTGTAATCCAGACGCTCGATCAGCAGCGCGCGGTTGACCGAAACCGGCGGAGCGATCGTCACCGAGCCCGTAATATCGTTGCCGGAAACCGCGGGAGCGTACTGCTGAAGCAACGGCACCGCCTGGTTGTCGGCCGTGATCAAGGTGCCATACTGCGCCACAATGGCCGACGCGTTCGGCAATTTGAAGTCCTGCGCCGCCTGGCGCCCACGGCTGCGGAAATGCTCGAAGGCGCTGGAGAAGAACAGCTTTTCCCGCACCACCGGACCGCCTACCCAGAACCCCGGCTGGGTTTCCTTGTAAGGCGACCGTTTTTGCCCCGCCAAGTTCTGCTGAAATCCGTTTGCGTTCAGCGCTTCGTTCTTCAGGTAGAGGTACCCGGTTCCATGGAACTGGTTCGCACCGGACCGGGTGACGGCGTTCGCCAGAAACCCGGACGTGCGGCCGTACTCTGCCGAGTAGTTATTGGTGGAGACGCGATACTCCTGGATGGCCTGCGGGGCCACGGTAACCAGTGGCCCCGTGATCAAGTAGTTGTTGTTCTCCAGGCCGTCCAGGAGAAAATTCGAGGCTGACGGGCGCTGCCCGTTGGCCGACAGGCCCAGCCCGCGGGCCGTGGCGCCGTCGGAGGTTACACCCGGCTGGGTCACCAGCATGGTGTAAACGTCACGGCCCGCCAGGGGCAGGTCGCGAATGTCGCTGTAGCGGATCACCTGGGAGACCGTAGTCTCCAGCGGCGCCCTTCGTCCCTTGTTCGCCTCGAACGATCCCGTCTTGGTGGAATCCACGTCCGGTCCGAAGAACGTCACGATGGTCTTCGACCCCGGCAGAAACACGCTATTGGTCTGCCCGGCTTCCCACACGTCGGAAAGGGGGCGCAGGCGGAAGCTCAGGTCGATGCGCGAGGCCACGGTCAGTTCAAGCTGCTGGGCTTCCTGGGCCTGGTAGTCGGTGGCGGTGGCCCGCACGCGATAGATGCCCGGCGAGAGCAGCGGCAGCGCGTAGTAGCCCTCGGAGTCGCTCACGGAGATGCCGGTGGCTCCCGTGTCGCTGGTGTAGGTGATGGTGGCGCCGGCCACCGGCCGCCCGCTCACCGAATTCAGCAGCCGCCCGGAAATCAGGCCCTGCGTGGTCTGCCCGGCCAGCGGCAACATGCACGCCAGCAACGCGGCGACAAAGATCGACGGCCTCGCCCGAATCATCCTTAAACAGTCCATCCTAGCCCAGACGTACGACGGACCGCTCCCATGCGGACCAAAGAAACCTCGCTTCCGTTCAGTTTGACAGGATGCGAAGGATTTGCAAAGCGCTCAGCGCGCCGGGGTCAGATCCAGCCGGACCGTCTGCGACGCGCCGCGGGCCAGCGTGATCGTTGGGGCGTTGGCCAGAAGCCGCTCCAGCACGCCGGGACGCTCTACCTGGGCCCGATCCTGCCAGGAGACGGCGACCGCCCGGTACTCGCCCGGAGCCAGGTTGGTGAACTGGAAGCTGCCGTCGGGCTTGGCCGTCGTGGTCTTGGCATTTGCGAACACATCTGCCGACGGCCAGCGGACCAGTGTGACTGCCGCTTCGCCGTCCGGCTCCGCTACCGCGCCCGTGAGCGCCGCGGGCTGGTTATCGAGCACGATCTCCAGATTCTGGGTCACCGAGCCGCTGTTGAGCTCCAACGGTCCGCGAACGGGTGCTCCGTTGTAGCGGACCTCCTGGGCGTAATAGCCGCGCGGCAGGTTGCCGATGCTCACCACGTGGCGGCCGGGGCTGGCGTTGGGGATCTGGAAGCGGCCGTCCGCCTCCAGCTTGCCCAAGGTGTTGTCGAGCAGCGACTCGTCCAAGGACCGCAGTTGGACCATCGCTCCCACGGGGATCTTCGGGAACATTACGCCATCCGCCACGCTCACCCGTCCACTGACGTCGAGCCCGCGGGTGAGCGCCACCTGCGCCTCCTGATTCGCCCCGGTGACAAATAACTCCGCGGTCCCGCTGATGCGCGATTCCGGCCGGTTTCCCGCGATCACGGTGACCGTGTTAGGCCCGGGTGTGAGCCCGCGCAGCAGGACGTCCTCTCCGCAGGGCAGCCCCACCACGCTGGTGCCGGAGGTGCCCACGTAGACCGTCATGGTTTGGCCGTCCTCGCAGTCCCGGCCGTCGACTTTAAGCAGGATGCGCGGGTAAGCGGTCTTGCGCGCGCGCAGCGTGCCCAGGTTCACGGCGCCTCCCGAGGGCAGGATGGCGGGCGAGGCGGCGTCCAGACCGTAGCCGCCAGGCCAGTAGGCGAGCGCATAGTCCTGGTCCTGCTGTTCGAGGTCGGCCTCGGTGAAGTCGCGCAGCACACCGTCCATCAGATCCGGCCCGATCAGCGCCACATACTCGCCAGGCAGGAGTCCGGTGAGGTCAAAGGATCCGTCGGTGGCCGTGCGCACCGAATGCGCCTGCTCCAGCGTACGCGCGCCGTGCTGGTAGGTGATGCGGTGCAGATAGAAGAGGAAGTTGGTGAGGGGCTCGCTGGTCTCGTCATCGACCACTGAGCCGGTGAACTCCCCGGGCCGGCCCCAGGCGAAGTGAAGTTCGCGGGACGAGGTCTGACTGGGCGCGAACATGCCGCGAGGGGAGGCGTGATCCCCCAGGTCCACGATCTTGGCCGCGATGCCGTCCTTCTCCACGCTCACGTCGTAGGCCATGTTGAACTGGCCGGGTTGGAAGGCGTCGAGTTGGATGTCGAACCCGCCCTGCGCGTCGCTCTGCGCGTGCAGCGTGCGGGTGGATTGCACCGGCTCCGGTGTTTCCCCGGCCGTCGGGGCTCCCGCGGATGGCGTCTGGGGCGGCGCGGAGATGGTGGTCACCCGAACGGAAACGTCCGCACTGGCCACCGGACGATTGCTGCCGATCTCGACCACGCGCCCGTGAATGTCAGGACGTACAGCCGTCTGCGCCGCCGCGAGAGTGGCCAGAAGTGCGGCCGCGGCCGCCACGGCCACCGTCCGGCGCCGGGGTAGAGTCCTGAGTCGTAAATTCACCGTAGAGCACCAGGGGCGGACCGCTCCTTCTGGTCGCGGCTCAGCTAGTGTCCTGTTTCCGAAGTTCGTTTATGTTTGCGGACCTTACGGAGGATGGTGTTGGCTGAGGCAGTCCAGATGAACGGCTGAGGATCGGCGTTGTTGGCGCGGATGTAATCGCGGATGGCTTTTTTGAGGGCGGCGACGCTGGAGAAGGTGCCTCGGCGAATGCGTTTTCGAGTGATCTCGGCGAACCAACGTTCAACCTGGTTCAGCCAGGACGCGCTGGTGGGCGTGAAGTGGGGATGGAAGCGGGGGTGAGCGGCGAACCACTCCTGGACAGCGGGATGTTTGTGGGTGCCGTAGTTATCCAGGATCAAGTGCAGAGCCAGCCGACGCGGCGTGGACTTGTCGATCTTTCTGAGGAAGCTCAGGAACTCCAGGTGCCGGTGGCGAGTGTGACACTGCGCAATGACCGTTCCGGCCTTCACGTCCAGAGCGGCAAACAGTGTGGTCGTTCCGTGCCGGGTGTAATCGTGGGTTTGCCGTTCCGGCAAGCCGGGGCGCAGGGGCAGGATAGGTTGCGTCCGGTCGAGCGCCTGGATCTGGCTCTTTTCATCCACCGCTAACACCAGCGCCTTGTCCGGTGGATGCAGGTACAGTCCCACAATGTCGCGGACCTTCGGGACGAAAGCTGGATCGGTACTGGATTTAAATGTTTCCACGCGATGTGGCTGCAAGTGATGGCGGCGCCAGATGCGCTGCACCGTAGCGGGGCTCACCTTATGGGAACGCGCCATCGAACGGACGCTCCAATGCGTGGATTGCTTGGGCTGCGTGCGCAACGTAGCTTCCACGATCGCCGCTTCCTGCTCCTCGCTAATCTGCTTGGGCCGCCCCGACCGGGGGCGGTCTTCGAGAAGCCCGATTACGCCTTCGGCGGCGAATCGTCGCCTCCACAGCAACACGGTGGGCACGCTGGTGGCCAGATCCCGCGCTAATCCATGGTTGGAGCGCCCCTCTGCGGCGCCCAGCACGATGTTGACTCGCAACACGATCCCTTGGGGCGTGCTCCGATGGTTTCGAATCTCCTCCAATTCCGCGCGCTGTCGCGCGGTCAGGCGTAAGGCCGGTGCAGGGGAGCGTGGCATACCGTCAGTATGCGCTCGACCAGACTATTAGTAAATCTATTTCAGAAACAGGACACTAGCGGTGCTCTGCACGGAATGGCCGTAGCTGCGCACAGCGCCGCTGGCGGAGCCGCGACCGCAGGGAACGGTCCTCGATATCGCGGAAACCGCTCTACGCCAGCGCCGCTTTGCAATAGTCGAGGCATTTGCGGACCTCGGTCACCGAATCGGACTGCCCGCGGTATTCGTACTCGATCAGCGCGCGCATCGGGTAGCGCTCGCGCTTGAGCAGTTGCAGGGTTTCCTTGATGGGCGTGTCGCCCTGGCCCCAGGGCATATTGGGGCCCTCGTCGCGCTTGCGGTCCTTCAGGTGCAGCACCAGGATGTGGTCGTGCTGTTCCTTGATATAGGAGACCGGGTCGAAGCCCGCGGCGACGAAGTGGCCGATGTCCAGGTTGATGGCGAACTGCTTGGACATGGCGAGCGCGGCGGCGAAGGCCTCGGGCTTGGCGAACTGATTCGGGTCCTTGATATCGGAGTGGCCGTGGAAGGCCACGATCATCTTGTGTTTGTCGGCGAAGGGGGCCACGCGTTTGGCGGAGCTGACGGTGGACGATGCGGTGATGACGCCTACGCCCAGCGCCTTGGCGTGCTCAAAGCCGGCGTCGATTTCGTCGTCCGTGAAATCGTCGTGGAAGCTGAGATTGTAGGCGTAGAGATTGATGCCGGCGTCGTCGAACTTCTTGCGGACGGCGTGCAGCTCGTTCATGGGCATCGACAGGCGCCACTTGCGCAGCTCCTCGCGCGAGGTGCGCGGTTCGACGTGCGGCGAGAACAGCTCGCATTCCCCCAGCCCCAGCTCGCTCATGGCGGCGATCACGCCGTCCAGCGGCTTCTCGCGGAAGCTGTAGCTCTGCGCGCCGATCAGCACGCCGCCGATGCGCGAATCGATTCGCTTCGTCTGGGCGAGCGCGATGCCGGCGGGCAGCGCGGCCAGGGCCAACTGGGAAAATTGCCGTCGCGTGTACATGTAGGCAGGTTACTGCACGTTACGGCCCGCGGCAAGCCTGCGGACGCGTTTGCACATTGCGTAAGACGGGAGCTTCGAGTAGAGTTGATCCATGGCTTTCTGCCCGAACTGTGGAAAGGAATCGCAGGGAACCTTCTGCGCAAATTGTGGTACTCAACTCTCCGCTGCCGGAGCCCAGGCCGGGGGCGCTGCTCCGCCTCCGCCGGCCACTCCGGTGGCGCAATCCGGCCTCGACGAAAACGTCGCCGGCGCCTTGTGCTATCTGTTGGGGATCCTCACGGGCATCCTGTTTCTGGTGCTGGAGCCGTACAACAAAAGCAAGAACGTGCGCTTCCACGCCTTTCAGGCGATCTTTGCCGGCATCGCGATCTTCGTCTGTTACATCGCGATCTTCATCCTGGGGTTCGTGCCGTTCATCGGCTGGGCGATCTCGCTAATCTCCGCCGTGCTGCTGCCCCTGGCGATCCTGGTGGTGTGGCTGATGCTGATGTACAAGGCCTACAACAATCAGCGCCTGGTGTTGCCGATCGTCGGGCCGATGGCGGAAAAGCAGGCGTAGCCTTTGTGGCGCGAGCACCCGTGCTCGCCGCGCCGGCACTCATGCCGGCGCTTGTCTGCCAACCGTCCACAAGTGTCGAGACGAGTCTCGACACGGCGAGCACAAGTGCTCGCGCCACATGGCCTACGGCTCTACTTCCGCCGCCGGACCCGCGCCCGGCGGCGGCAGATGTGGCTCGATCTCGATGCCCTTGGCCCGCATCAGCTTCGTCAGCAGATCGGCGGTCGACTGGTGCACATCGCGCCGGCTGCCGTCGAATCCGCCGCTGCCACCGGCCAAGCCCAGTGCCGTATCCAGCGCCGTGAAGCCCTTGGCGTCCTTGGCGTCCAGCGGCACCCCCTGGTCAGCCAGGTACTGGACCACCTTGTCGTAGCCCCACTTGGCGGCGGCGTGCAGCGCCGTCACGCCCTGCTTGTCGGCCTCGTCGATCTTCGCGCCCGCGGCGGTCAGCATCCGGATGGCTTCAATGGCTTCGTCCTCGGTCTTGAAGCGGCCCGTGGTGTCCTCTTCCTTGGAGCCGTCACCCGCGGCTGCGAGCAGCGGCGTGATGCCCGCGCGCGAGGTGGCCAGCGTGATGTCGGCCCCATGGGCCAACAGGAGCTTCATAGCAGCGAGGTCGGCCGCCTTGGCGGCGCGCAGCAGCGGAGTCGTGCCGGTCGACAGCATGGTGTCATCGCCGCGGTCAAGCTTCACCCGGTAGGGCTGCTGCTTGGTGAGCTGCGCGTTGACGTCCGCACCCTTCTCGATCAGCTTCGCCGCCAGGTCGAGCGCCGTCATGTCGTTGCGGATGATGTCCGGCGGCGCGGGCCGGTTCGAGACCGGAACCGTGTTGAAATCGATCGCCGAGAACAGCGGCGTGCGGCCCGTATCGTCGGCCAGGTTCGGGTTGGAGCCGCGGTCGATCAGCAGCCCGGCGACATCATAGTGCCCATTGATGATCGCCATCAGCGGAGCGCTGACGCCGTGCGGGTCCTGCACCTGGAGGTCGGCGCCGGCATCGGCCAGCACCGCGGCGCACTCGACGCACCCTTCGCGGGCGGCGAACAGCAGCGGGCTCAGCTTGCCCAGCGGCAGCCACTTGTCGCGCGGCTCGGCGGTGACCTGGCGCTCCCATGTATTCTCTTCGGTCCGGGCGTTGACGTCGGCGCCATGGGCGATCAGCAGGCGCATCATCTCAGGATGATGCTCGACGGTGGCATACATCAGAGCCGTCTCGCCGTGCCACTCTTCGCGTGCGTCGACCTTGGCTCCGTGGTCGAGCAGCACCTTCGCCGCATCCACGACACCCGTGTGGGCGGCGGTCATCAGCGCGGTCTCGCCCAGGTTGATGGTGGCGTTCGGATCGGCCCCGGCGTCCAGGAGCTTGGCGATCATCTCCGCGCTGCCGTTCTGCGCGGCCAGATAGAGCGGCGTGAGGCCGTAGCGGTTGGCTGCCTTGGCGTCGGCTCCGGCGGCCAGCAGGCGCGAGGCGAGATCGAGATCGTTGTTGCGCACCGCCCAGTGGAGCGCCGTGGTGCCGTCGAGTTCGGCCGAATTCGGGTCGGCTTTCTGGTCGAGCAGGGCCAGCGCCTGCGCCGTATTGCCGGCCTTGGCGGCCTCGGCCAGACGAGCGCCGTCCGGGGGGGCGGCCATAGTGGCCATGGCGGCCGCTGCCAACAGCAATCCGATTCGCTTTAGCATCGTGATTACCTCAAGATCCTCCTGCCTACGAGCAGGGCGGCCTGAGAGGCCGCCGCAGGCCACGGGCCCGCCCCACACCACTTTGCCTGCTCAACCTACGTTCCCTACACGTCCGCCAGGCGGCCCGTGCTGTCGCCCAGCTCGTCCAGTTCGATGCCTGCCTTGTCCATCATGCTCAGCAGCAGGTTGGTCATGGGCGTGTGATCCTCATACTTAAGATGCCGCCCGCCCTGGAGCCGGCCCGCCGCGCCGCCCATCAGCAGGTTCGGCAGCGGGAAGTGGTTATGCGCGTTGCTGTTGCTCATGTTGCTGCCGTAGAGCAGCACGGAGTGATCCAGCAGGTTGCCGTCGCCGTCGGGCGTGGCCTGGAGCTTCGCCAGGAACCGCGACATCAGCGTCACGTGATAGTTCTGGATCTTCACCAGCTTCTCGATCTTCTCGGGCCGGTTCTGGTGGTGCGAGGTGGCATGGTGGCCGTCGGGCACGCCCACCTGCGGATACGTGTGGTTCGAAACCTCGCGCGCCATCATGAAGGTGAACACGCGGGTGACGTTGGCCTGGTAGGCCAGCGCCAGCAGATCGTACATCAGCCCGACGTGCTCCTCATAGGAGTACGGAATGCCCGCGGGGGCGTCCGGCAGGTCGAGATCCTCGCCACCGGTCTGCTGCGCGGCGCGGTCGATGCGGCGCTCGATCTCGCGGATGTTCTCCATGTATTCGTCGAGCCGGGTGCGGTCCTGCGGGCCGACGGCCAACTTGAGGTCGGCGGCATCCTCGCTGATCGCGTCCAGGATGCTTTGGTCCTGCTGGCGGCGCAGCGCCCGCAACTCCGGCGGACCGCCCGCGCCGAACATGCGTTCGAAGACCTTGCGCGGATTGATCTCCATGGGCATCGGCGTGGTGTGCGTGCGCCAGGAAAGCGTGTTCATGTAAATGCAGCCGTAGTCGCGGTCGCAGGCGCCGATCAGGCCGGAGGCGTCTTCGATGGCGAGCTCCATGGAGGGCAGGATGGTGTCCTGGCCGATGTACTGGGCGGCGAGCTGGTCGGCGGTGATGCCGGCGTAGGCGTCGACGCCCTGGGTCGGCTTGGGGCGGACGCCGGAGAGCCAGGTGGTGGGGCTCAGGGAGTGCACGGCGGTGGAATCGGCGGCGCGGTGGCCGAGTCCGCTGATGATGTTGATGCGGTCGCGGAAGGGCTCGAGCGGCTTGAGGATGCGTCCGAACTCGAAGCCGGCTCCTTCGGTGGCGGGGGTCCAGTCGGTCATGATGGCGCCGTGCGGGACGTAAATGAAGCCCACGCGGGACTGGCCGGCGGCGGCCGTCTTGCGCAGCAGCGTCTGCGCGGGAATCATGGAATCAAGCAGCGGCAGCGCGAGGGTCACGCCCATGCCGCGCAAGAAGGTGCGGCGTGGCAGGTGCTTCTTGGATAAGAACATAGCTGGCTCCCATCTCCCCCTTCGGTAGAGACTTCCGGCAAAGATACCACATACATTGTGTCACGTTTGGGGGAGGGGGGAAACCGCCGTTTGGAGGGCAGTCACGTCTGGCTGGGAACGTAGATCACCTCGCCGGCGCGGCTCTGTTCCAAAGCCTGCCGCAACTCGTCCAGGACTGGCGTGAACGCCTCCAAACGATTGCTGCTGACGCGAACGATCACGAAACCGAGGCGGTATTGCGTTAGGTCATTCTCAACCGGCAGGCGGCGGTCAATGGTGAGAAATACGTCGAACGACGCCTCGGCCAGGGATAGCAGCGCCTGATCGCTCGCCGACCGCCAGCCGCGTTCGCTTACCGTCTGAACGGCGTGTCCCGGAAGCGAATCCCGAAGGCGGGCCGGGACGCACTCGTCTAGGAGGACACGCACTCTGCCAGGTGATCCTTCGCGAGTTCGAGGAAGCGGCGCACCTGCTCGCGTGACACGGACGGAAAGTCCTCGAAGAACTCTTCCAATGTCGAGTTGCCCTCGATGTAGTCGATCAGCGTCTGGACCGGAACGCGCGTGCCTTTGAAGCAGGGGGCTCCGCTCACCCGGCCGGCATCGACCCAGATCACATCCGCGAGCTGCGCACGCTGCTCGACTGTCATACTCTCAGCCTACCTCGCGGCGACCTGGTTCGCCGCCGGCTCCTGCACGCGGCGCATGGTGAACGGGGTGCTCTCGGCGATGCCCAGGATCAGCTTCGAGAAGTGGTAGTCGGGCTCGGCCTGGCGCACGATCTCGCGGACCACCGGCTCGTCGTAGTATTCGAGGCCGCGGCCTAGCGCGTAAATCAGGAGTTTCTCGGTCAGCGTGTCGACGAACTGGCCGGGGTGCTTCAGGATCGCCTCGCGCAGCGCTACGGGACCGTTCACCGGGGTGCCGTCGGCCAACTGGCCGGCCGTGTCGATCGCGCCGCCGAGTTCCTTGGTGCGCCAGCGGCCCGTCGCGTCGAAGTTCTCCAGAGCGAGGCCCAGAGGGTCCATCAGGCGGTGGCAGCTCTTGCAGGGGTCATTGGCGCGGTGCAGTTCCAGGCGCGCGCGCAGCGTCTCGGCGTTCTTGCCGCTCTCGTCGTTCTCCTTGAGCGCCGGGACGTTCGGCGGCGGTGGCGGCGGGGGCGTGCCCAGGATGGTCTCCAGGATCCACTTGCCGCGCTTCACCGGCGAGGTCCGGTTGGATTCGGACGTCACCACCAGGAAGCTGCCCTGGCCGAGCAGGCCGCGGCGGTTGGGGTCGGTGAGCTTCACCCTTCGGAAGTGGCTGCCGTAGACGTTCGGAATGCCGTAGTGCCTGGCCAAGCGATCATTGACGAAGGTGTAGTCGGCCGTCAGCAGGTCCAGCACGTTGCGGTCTTCCCGCACGATGCTGTCGAAGAACATCGAGGTCTCGGTTCGGAAAGCCTGACGAAGGTTATCGTCAAAGTTCGGGAACGTGTTCTGGTCGCGAGTCTGGCTCTGGAGGTTGCGGAGCAGGAGCCACTGCCCGGCGAAGTTCTCGGTGAGGGCCTCGGACTTGGGGTCAGCCAGCATCCTCTTTACCTGCTGTTCGAGGACGTCGTGCTCGTGCAGGCGGTTGGATTCGGCCAGCTTCAGCAGCTCCTGGTCCGGAATGCTGGACCACAGGAAGAAGCTCAATCTGGAGGCTAACTCTATGTCACTAATACGGTAAACCGTCCCGGGGGCGAGACCGCTTGGGTTCGTTTCGCTCCTGAACAAAAACTTGGGGTTGGCCAGGATCAGGCGGATGCCGTTCTCGATGCCCGCCTGGAAACCGCCGTTGTTGGCCCCGGCCTGGTAGAAGCTGAGGAGCTTCTCCATATCTTCGCTGTCGGCGGGCCGGCGGTAGGCGCGCGTGGCGAGGTCGCTCAGGATCTGGCGCGCGCAGGTCACTTCGTCGATGCCGCTTCCCGGCGTGCAGGTGAAGATGCGGCGGCGGCTCTCGGTGTCGCCCGGCCCCGTGGCCTGGAACGGACCCGTGATCTGCACGTGGTCGACGATCGGCAGCCCGTTCATGTTCTGGAGGTCGAGGTCGCGGGTGAAGGGCTGGAGGGGTTCGTCGGTGGAGGCGGAGTCGCGCATGACGAAGGCGACGGAGACGTCGTGGCGGCCGGCTTTGACCGGAATACGGGCTTTCAGGCGCGCGTCCAGCGTGTCCTTGGCCACACCGAGGTTCGCGTCCGACATGAGGTTATCGTCCTCGCCCCCGACCGGCGCCAGGAACACGCGGCGGCCGTCAATGGCGATCTCCAACTCATGCGCATATTCGAGCCCGGTGACGTAGCCGACGATGTTCTGCAACAGGAAGACGTTGAAATCATAGTCGGCATCGAGCGGAAAATTGTGGTGAATGAGCACGCCGCCGCGGGTGCCGAGCGGCAGTCCGGCCACATGGTGCTCCTGCGAACGGTCCGGCGGGACCTGCACCAGGCGGCTCACCGGCGTGATGCTCATGTCGCCGACCGCCAGCTCGCTGATTTTGCGTGAGGCCGTCAGGTACTGATCGATGAGCGTGGGCGAAACGCGCAGCGCGTCGGCGATATTGTCGAAACCGTCGCTTTCGTCATCGGGCGGCAGGAATTCGGCGGCGTCGATCTGGACGCCCAGCAGGTCGCGGATGGCGTTGGCGTACTCGGTGCGGTTCAGGCGATGGATGGGCGCGCGGCCGGGGTCGGCTTTGGCCGCAGCGGCGCGGTCGAGCGTGGTTTCGAGGAACGAGATCATGCCCGCGGTGGCTTCGGCCGAGGGACGCGGCATGCCCTGCGGCGGCATCTGGCCGCCTTCCAGCTTGCGGATCACCTTCTCCCACGTGGCGCCGTGCTCGGCCACCTGGCTCAGGTCCATTTGATCGAGCATCAGGTTGGCGGTTTTGAGGCGCTGGTTGTGGCAGCCGACGCAGTAGGTGTCCAGAAAACGGCGGTTGGCGGTGACCTCGGAGGCGGGCTGCGCGGCGGGCTGCTGGGAACGGGCGACAGGCAGCAACAGCGCCGCGGCGGCCACGAGCAGCGCGGCGCCGGCGGCGACGGACAAGGTCTTTCCCTTCACGGCGGTCCTCCTCCAACTGAACACTATTGTAACGGCAGGGGCGCGCGGCTGGAATCGGGCTTTAGGCACATTCCGGAGCACCGGCGCTATACTTCCCCTGTGAAGTTTGCCCGCGTGCTCGCCCTGGTTTTGGCCGCGAGCTGCGGTTTTGCCGCCGACCCGGCGATCTCCAGCGCTGAGGAGGCCCGGATCGGCCGCGTCCTGGCCACCCAATACGAGCAGTTACGCGGGCTCGCGGCGAGTCCACAAGGCGCCAAGATCGAAGCGTATCTGCAGACGGTGGGCGGGCGCGTGGCCGCGCAAGCTCCGGGCGGACTGGCTTACCGTTTCCATTTCGATCCGGACCCGGCGTTCAAGAGCGCGGTGGCGCTGCCCGGTGGCGAGATCTTCGTGGGCGGCGGCCTGCTGGCGCTCGTCGATAGCGAAGACGAGTTGGCTACCGTTTTGGCGCATGAGGTCGAGCACGTTGCGCTGGGGCAGTGCCGGAGCCGGTTGACCAAGCTGCTGGGGGAGCAGCATCTCTCCCCGGACAGTGCGGGAGATCTCAACGTGGCGGCCTTCTTCGGGAACTACGGGCACGACGGGGAACTGGCCGCTGACCGGGAGGGCGTGAAGCTCGCCACTGCGGCCGGATACTCGCCGCAGGCCGCCGTTCGCCTGCTGGAGACGTTTGTGTTCCTTGCCGAGCGCGCTCCTGCCACGCCCAAGGACGCGACGACGATGCTCGAAGAGCGCATCGCCCAGATCCGATCGGTGATCGGGCAAGACCGGTTGCCCACGCCGGACCAGGAAAAGCCGCTGGCGCTGCCGTAGCGGGCGCGAGACAGAGTCCCGCTTACCGCCACACCCGTAAGGCGAGAACGGATGGCCGGAGTCAGTAGGAGAACGACACCAGGAACTGTGTTTGGTTGGGCGACGCGTGAGCCTCCGCGGTCGAGCCCTGGTCCCTCCATCGGGTGTAGCGCAGCGTGGGGGCGACTCGGACGGATGCCAGCTTCATTTCGATCCCCGCGCCCGCAGTAGCTCCGAAGCGGGAAACGGGTTGGAGATTCGGGTTGCCCTGCGTTCGGAACGAGGGGCCAGCCTCCACCAGAGGCCTCCATCGGGATCCATCGCGGAACCGGTACTTCAACAAGACCGGGAACTCCCAGGTGAGATGCGCGAAGCGTCCTCTGGCCGCGTCCATGCCGTGGAGCGGGCGGTAGAGGCCGTCCACTTCCAGTAGCCAGTTCTTCGGCAACGGCGTCTCGACCGCAATTCCGTAGATCCCGCTGTTGGATTCCGTGGTGATCACGGGGCCGGCCGCCGGCGGTTGGAAATCCTGCCCGAGTCCGATTCCGGCAATTGCGCCTATCGATAAGGGCAGGCCGAATGCGCTGATGCCGGAGGTAGCCGGCCGGTCGAAGCCGACCAGGAACTCGACTTGATCGAGCACGGGCTTGCCTACGTGACCCGGAGCGTAGTCCGCGGCTCGATGCCAGCGGGTGTAGCGCACGGTAGGCGCGATGCGCAACCCGCCGGCCCGGAATTCGAGTCCGGCGCCGGCGGCCACGCCGGTGTGGGTGAAATATGTCTGATTGGAGGCGTTGCGGAAGGAAGGGCCCGCTTCGAGAAACAGCGCGGCCTTCCCCACGGAGAAGCGATACTTTGCCAGGACCGGAAATTCCCAGGTGGAGACGGTTTGGGTGCGGGGTCCGGTCACCATGGGCGGGATGCCGGGAGCGGTGAAGACGACGGACGAGGTGGGCCGCACCTCGCGATGCAATGCGTCCACTTCGAGCCCCCAGGCATGCGGCAGTCCGTACTCGACCTTGAGGCCAAGGATCGGATTCCGGCCGCCGGAGTCGACGATGTAGGCCACGCTCGTCGGGCCGGTCATGTCAATCGTCTCAGTGCCTTGGTGAACGTCCTGGGTGAGATTGAAGCCGGCCACCGCGCCGAAGGTCACGCTCTGGGCGGCCCCGCAGGGAGCGGCCAGGAGAAGAGCGGCGGGAATCCAAGAGCCGCGCCGTTGCGTCCGCATGAACTGTAGTGACGTACGGTGGAGGGCGAAAGTTTCGAATTGGAGGCCGCGCTATGAGCAGAAAGCCTGCGCTGAGCGATTTCACTGCCGCTATGGGCATGACACTGTGCTGGGCGACAAGCGCCGGGACGAGTCCCGGCGCGGCGAGCACGAGTGCTCGCGCCACCTACGGCTTCTTGCGCTCCGGCTTGATAAAGATCCACGAGATGGACGCGAGTAGATACAGGCCGGAGAGAACGTGCAGAGGGAGGCTCCAGTCGCCGAACGCGTCGACCAGATACGCCAGCACGATGGGGCTTAGGAAGCCCGCCACCTGGCCCGACGTATTCATGACCGCTCCCATCAGCGCCGCGTTTGGACCGCCGAGGCCGATCGCCGTGCTCCAGCTTGGGGCGAGCGTGATCATCGACAGCGCGCCCGCCACGGCGATCAGCACGCCGGACAATTGCGCGTTGGGCGTGAGCGTGCCGGCCAGCATGATGACCGCGGCCAGCAGATACGCGACGCCACCCACCAAGCCGTAGCCCTTGCGCAGGCCCAGGCGGCGGGCGAGCGCGTCGGTGGCCATGCCGCCGGTGACGTCGGCGATGGCCGAAAGCGTCAGCGGCAGGCCGGCGAAGATTACCAGCTCGGCCGACTGCATGCCGCGCGCGTTGGCCAGATAGGTCGGCAGCCAGGTGATGAAGAAGTAGAAGCCGTAAGTGTTCGCCCCGTATTGCACGCACAGAGGGAACAGGCCGGGCGTGCGAAACACCTCGCCCCATGCCGCTTTGCCGCCGCCCACGTGGCCTTCCGGGATGCCGCGCTCACGTTCGATGAGGTCGCGCTCTTCGGGTGAGACCGAGGGGTGATCGCGCGGCTCGTCGCGGAACCAGCGGTAGAAGGCCGTCGCCCAGCCGAGCCCCACGAATCCGAACAGCACGAACACGACGCGCCACGGCAGATAGTTCGCGATCAGGCGGACCACGGCGGGCGTGAGTCCTCCGGCCAGGTGCGCGCCGGAGAAGAAGATGCCCTGCACACGGCCGCGCTCGCGCACCGGCACCCAGCGCGAAAAGATGCGGCCGGCGTTGGGCCACGCGCCCGCTTCACCCACGCCGAACAGGAAGCGCGTTGCCAGGATGGAGACGTAGTTGAAGGACGCCGCGGTCAGCATGGTGAACGCCGACCACCACAGCACGATCCGCGTGAGCACGCGGCGGCTGCCGATGCGGTCCGCCCACCAGGCCGTGGGCATTTCGAAGATGCCGTAAGCCAGCGTGAAGATGCTGAACACCCAGCCCATCTGAATCTGGCTGAGGCTCAGGTCGCGCTGGATGTCCGGCGCCAGGATCGAAATGCAGACGCGGTCGAGGTAGGTGACCCCGGCCAATGCGACCGCAAACGCGACCACGCGGTAGCGAACGCGGGTCGCCGTCATCCGCCCATCGGGGACCGCTCCCTGCGGTCGCAACTCAGCGAAGCATCTGTCCATTGCCCCGCCGGGCGTTGGATGACAACCCGGGGGAATGCGGACCCGCGGGGACCGCTCCCTGACGGTCGCGGCTCAGCTAGTGGAGCTGTGCCTAATGGACGGGAACAGGGCATAGCGCCAGCATCTTCATTCCTGGCAGAGCCCCTGTAGCTGAGCCGCGACCAGAGGGAGCGGTCCCCCTTTGCATTCCTCCCGGCACTTGCGGCTCGCAACACTAATTCGCCGCCCTCCGCAGCTCGCCCGCGGGCAGGCGGAAGGCGAGGAACTGTGCGCCGTCCCGGCCGCCGACCGCCACCACGATGTACTGGCGTCCGTCCACCATGTACGTCATCGGACCGCCGGTCTGCTGCGCGGGCATGTAGACCGCGCCCAGCTCGCGTCCGGTGGCCTTGTCATAGGCGCGCAGCATCGCGCCTTCGCGTCCGTCGGGCAAGGTGAAGGTGCCCTTTTCGCCCGCGATCACCAGTGTCTTGGTCACCAGGGTGGAAGCCGTGCCGTTGCGTCCCGTGCGTGGGATATCGAGTCCTTTGAGCGCCGGATGATTGCGGACGTTATCCGGCGTTTCGCCGTGCGGCGTCTGCCACAGCATGCTGCCGGTTTTGAGATCGATGGCCGAAAGCGTGCCGTAGGGAGGCTTGGCCAGCGGGAGTCCGTCGACGCTCAGGCCGCCGCGTCCGCCGCCCACGCCGGGAGCGCGTCCCGACACGTAGCCCACATCGGACCGGTTGCCCGCCGGGATCACCGAGATCGAGGTGACCGAGGCGGTGGAGACCACGTACACCACGCCCGTCTCCGGATCGAACGAGCCACCGGGCCAGTTCGAGCCGCCGCCCACCGTGGCCATGGTCAACGTGGCCCACGGACCTTCGGCTTTGCTCTCCACGGGAGGCGTGAACATCGGGCCGATCTTGTAGTTCTTGACCAGCTCGAGCGCCTTGGCGTGCAACTCCGGCGTGAAGTCGATCAGTTGGTCCACGGAGACGCCCTGGCGATCGAACGCCGGAGGCTTGGTCGGAAACGGCTGCGTGGGCGAATACCACTCGCCGGGTACCGTGCCCTTCTCGACCGGCCGCTCTTCGATGGGCCATACGGGCTTGCCCGTGGCGCGATCCAGCACGTAGAGGAACGCCTGCTTCGACGGCTGTGCGACCACCTTCACCACCTGGCCGTTGATGGTGACGTTACCGAGGATCGGCGGCGAGGGATTGTCCATGTCCCAGATGCCGTGGTGGACATATTGATAGTGCCACTTACGCTGGCCGCTATCGAGGTCGACCGCCACGATGCTTTCGCCAAAGAGACCGTTACCCGGCCGCGGGCCGCCGTAGAAGTCGCCGGTGGGCACTTCGACGCCCAGGTAGACGAGGTTGAGGTCGGGGTCAATCGCCATCTGTCCCCACACGCCCGTGTTGCCGGTGTAAGACCAGGAATCTTCCAGCCACGTATCGAGTCCGAATTCGCCCGGCTTCGGAATGGTGTGGAAGGTCCACTTGCGCTTGCCGGTCTTCACGTCGAAGGCGCGGACGTAGCCCTTGACGTTCGCCTTGGACGTCGGCAAACCGCCGGGGCGATGCGCGGCTCCCACCAGGATGGTGTTCTTGGCGATGACCGGGGCGGCGTGATAGCCGATCTCGCGGCTGAGCGGGTCGATAGTCTGGTCATCGTCGTCCTTCAGGTCGACGGCGCCGTTCGTGCCGAAGCTCGCGATGCGCCGGCCGGTCTTGGCGTCCAGCGCGATCAGCCGGTAGCCGGGCGTCACGTAAAGGATGCGCTCCTCGGAGCCGTCGGTCCAGTAGGAGAGGCCGCGGCCGGAGAGCCGCCGCGGAGCCACTTCACCGCGCTGACCTTCGTCCTCACGATAGATCCACAACTGCTCGCCGGTGGCCGCGTCGAGCGCGATCACGTCGCGGCGCGAGCCCGCGGTGGAGTAGAACACGCCGTTCACCACCAGCGGCGTCGACTCCAGATTCGTCTCGCGCGTGGGGCCGAGGTTGCTGGTGTCGAAGCGCCAGGCGACCTCCAACTTATAGAAGTTGTCGCCGTTGATCTGGTCCAGCGCGGAGTAGCGCGTGTTGCCGAGGTCGCCGCCGTAAGTGGGCCAGTCGCCCTTTTGCGCGCCCTGTTGGGTGACGCCGGGGACCGCCAGCAAACCGAGCAGGCAGGCGGCTGGAGCGATGCGCAGTACCGATCGAGTGAACGTGGACATGAAGTCTGTCTCCTCGCTACCGGAGTATCAGCGGATTATACCGAAGTCGCGGCTGCCGGTGTGGCCGAAGCGCAGCGTCAGTTGGAACGTAGCGCTTCGGTGGGATCGATGGAGGAGGCGCGCAGGGCGGGGAGCAGGCTCGCGAGCAGAGCGACACACACCATCAGCGCCGCCACTCCGAGGATCGTCAGCGGATCGGTGGTGGAGACGGCGAACAGGAACGACTCGATGAAGCGCGCCAGGGCCAGGGCGGCGGCCAGACCCACGGCCAATCCGGCGCCGGTCCACAGCAGCGTGCGGCGGAGCACCATCGCGATCAGCGTGGATCGCTGCGCGCCCAACGCCATGCGCAGTCCGATTTCCGGCGTGAGTTGCGCCACGGTGTAGGAGAGGACTCCATAGAGCCCGATCGACGCCAGCACCAGGGCCAACAATGCGAAGGTCCCGATCAAGGCGAGCTGCGTATCGCGGCTGGTGAATTCGGCGTCCACCACGTCGTTCATGGTGCGGATGTTGGTGACCGGCTGCTCGGGGTCGACGGACCACACGGCTTGTCGCAGTGCGCCGGCGAACTGCACAGGGTCGCCCTGCGCGCGCACCACCAACTGGCGCGGCCAGAGGAAGGGTATGCTGAACTGCCACTGCTCGACCGACAGGAAGATTTCCGGATCGGGCGGGGCGTCGAGGCCGACCTGATGCACGTCGCCGGCGATGCCCACGATCGTGAACCACTGGTTGCCCGTGGCGCCCAGCCGGATGCGGTTTCCGATGGGATCGTCGCCAGGCCAGAACAGAGTGGCCATGCGCTGATTGATGACGGCGACGGGCACGGAATCCGGCGTATCGCGCTGGTCAAAGAAGCGCCCGGCCACCAGCGGAACGCCCAGCGTTTGCAGGTACCCGTCGCTGACCATCCGGTCGACAGCGATCGGCGGCGGCAACTGGCCAGGGGCGGGTTCGGGCTGGCCTTCGATGTGGAATCTGGCCTTGCCTCCCTTGAACACGAGAGGCGCGAAGTTCGAGTATCCGGCCGAGACGACGCCCGGAAGCTGCCGGACGCGTTCCAACGTCAGCGACAGGAACCGGCTGCGCGTGGCGAATTCGGCGTACTTGCCGGGAGACAGGTCCGTTCGGGCCACCAGCAGGTTCTGCGGCGCAAAGCCCGTGTCCACGGCCCGCAGTTGCGCATAGCTTCGCAGCAGCAGGCCCGCGGCGACCAGCAGCACGACGGTCAGGGCGACTTCGACGGCCACCAGCACGCCTCGCATCCGGCGGCCGCCCGCGACCGCGCCCCGTCCACTCTGCCTGAGGACGGCATCCAAGTCCAGCCGCGAGGTGGCCAGCGCGGGTCCGATGCCGAACACGGCGGCCGTCAATGCCGCCATCGCCGCTGTGAACAACAGCACCGGCACGTCCATGGCGAGCGTTGTGCCCGGTGGGAAGCGGTCGGGGATCAGACGCGCCAGGAAGTGGAACGTCGAGAGAGCAACGCCCGCGCCCGCCGCAGCGCTCAGCATGGCGAGCACCAGGCTTTCGGTGAGCAGTTGGCGCACCAGACGCCCGCGTTCGGCGCCCAAGGCTCCGCGCAAGGCGATCTCCTGGCGGCGGCCGGTGCCGCGGGCCAACAATAGTTGCGCCACATTCGCGCAGGCGATCAACAGGACGATGCCCACCGTTCCCAGCAGCAGTGTCAGCGTGGAGCGCACGGCGCCGGTGTACTCCTCGCGCAGCGGCGTCAGCGTGACGCCGCTGGTGGCGCCTTGCGGAAACTCGCGATTCAGATTCGCCGCGAATCCTTCCAGGGCGGGCTTGGCCTGCTCCAGCGAAACACCGGGCCGCAGGCGGGCGATGACGTTCAAGTAGAAATTGAAGCGCTGGGTGGCCGCGTCCGACGGGAGTGCGATGGGAACCCACAGATCGATGCGCGGCCGCGGGTACTGGAAATCCCCGGGAACGACGCCGACAACGCGATAAGCTGCTCCGTTCAGCGTCAGCGTTTCGCCGACGATGCCCGGGTCGGCGCCGAAGCGCTGGCGCCAGTAGCGATCGCTCAGCACCACCACGCGTTCTGCTTCCGGGCGGTCGTCTTCGGGAAGCAGTGTGCGGCCGGCGACCGCCGGGAGGCGCAGAAGCTGGAACAGGTTTCCCGAGACCGCCGCACCGCCGATCGCCTCCGGGTCGCCCCGCCCGGTGAGATTGTAGGTGGCAGACGGATCGATGGCAGCGATGCCCTCAAAGACCGGGTGATCGCTTTGCTGGTTCTGCATGCGCCACGACAGGAACGCCGCCGGCGCGAGTTCCACCTTGGGCAGCCCCGCGCTTTGCGTCATCTCTTCCCAGACGGCGACCAATTGGTCCGGCTCGGCGAACGGCAGCGCGTTCAGCAGGACCGTTTTCACCAGGCTGAAGATCGCGGCGTTCGCGCCGACTCCCAGCGCCAGTGTGAGCACCGCCACCGCGGTGAACCCGGGGCTGTGCCGCAGCAGCCGCACTCCGTAGCGCACGTCCTGCGAGAGCGTTTCCAGCCAGCGAAACGTCCAGGTCTGGTGCGCAGACTCCTCAACGAGGGTCCGGTTGCCGAATTCGCGCCGCGCCTTGACGAGCGCCTCCTCGGGCGTCAGGCCGCGATCGATATTCGCCTCGACCTCCATCTGGAGATGCGCCTCGGATTCCTCCCGCAGATCTCCGAAGATCGGGTCCCGCCGGAATGCGCCGCTCAGTTTCGACCACCATTCGCGCATCATTCGGATCACTCCACTCGAAGCGTCTTTACCGGATCTACGGCGCTCGCCCGCCGCGCGGGCAGGTAGCCGGCGAGCAGCGCCACGCCCAGCAGCACTGCAGAAGTGACGACGTAGGTAGCCGGATCGCCCGGCGTCACCTCATAGAGCAGCGTGGTCAGCACGCGCGTGGCGGCCAGCGCCCCGGCGAGCCCGATCGCCAACCCGGTCAGAGCCAGAGCCGCCGTCCGCCGCACCACCAGCCAGCGCATGTCTTCGGCGCGCGCGCCCAGCGCCATACGGATGCCGATTTCGCGAGTGCGCTGCCGCACCGCGTAGGACAGCACCCCGTAGATCCCCACCGCCGCCAGCAATAGTGCGGCGCCCCCGAACAGCCCCAGCAAGATCGCGCTCAAGCGAGCGCGCCCGATCGCTTCGCCGAGGCGAGCCTCCATGGTTTTGATCTCGTAGACCGGCAGAGCCGCGTCCAATTGGCGAACCTGTTCCCGCACTGCGGCCGTCAGCGCTACCGGATCGCCTTCGGTCCGCACAAACAGCAGCATTCCGGGCGCCGCGCTTTGCTGGTAGGAGGCGTAGACCTCGGGTTTGAGCGGCTCGTCCATCGCGCCATAGCGCACATCGCCCGCTACGCCGATCACCTGGCCGAAGTTGGTGATCTTGCCCAGGGCGTCCTCTCCCGGCCAAAGCTCGCGAGCCGCCGTTTCGCTGACCACGATCACGGGCGTCGCGCCGGCGCGGTCGGTCTCCACAAACGTGCGGCCGCGCAGCAGCGGGATCTTCATCGTGCGGAAGTAGCCGGCGGAAACCCGGTGGAAGCCGACGTAGGCCTGCGTGTCTGCCACGTCGAACGGGGGCCCTTTTAGCTGGACGCCCAACGCACTGCACAGGCCGGATAGTGGGGCGCAATCGGCGAGCCCCGCCGAGACCACTCCCGGCAGCTCCGCCACACGGGGCTCCCATTCGCCAAACACGTTGGCCGCCCTTTGCGCCAGGCCGGGTGCGACCGGCAGGCTCACGCGCGCCGTCAGCACATGCGATGCGTCCACGCCCACCGGCGTGGCGATCAGCTTGCCGAAGCTCCTGAGGGTGAGTCCGGCGCCGGCCAACAGGACGACGGCCAGCGCGATCTCCGCCACCACCAGCACGCTTCGGCCGCCCAGGAAACGGCGTCCGGGAGCGGGCTCGCCGCCTTTCTTCAACGCATCGGTCACGTCTGCACGCGCGCTCTGCCACGCTGGCGCGAGTCCGAACAGCAGGCCGGTCCCCAGCGCGACGGCCGCGGTGAACCCCAGTGTGCGGGCGTCCATGTGGATCGATGCCAGCCCTAGCAGCGTTAGTCCGCTTTGCGGGCCGAGCAACGCCGTGCCTGCCATAGGATCGTAGAGCGACCGCAACGCCTGCACCCCCGCGTAGCCCAAAGCCAGGCTAGCGGCCGCGCCCAAGCCTGCCAACAGAAGGCTTTCGGTCATCAGTTGCCGCACGACTCGCCCCCGTCCGGCTCCCACCGCGCAGCGGATCGCGATCTCCCGCCGCCGCGAGCTTCCCCGCGCCAGAAGCAGGCTGGCCACGTTCACGCAGGCGATCAGCAGCATGAACCCGACCGCTCCAAACAGCACCAGTACGGACCGGCCGATGGCCGGGTCCAGGCGCACGTCGTTCAGGCTGCGAGCGGTCGCGCTCCAACTCGCCGCGGACAACGCGCCCAGGGGATAGGCCTTGTCCACCACCGCACCCAGCCTCGCGACCACCTCCCTGGCTTGCTGTTCGCTGACGCCCGGCTGCAGGCGCGCCACCTGTTGCCAGGAGTGCGCCAGCGGCTGGCTCAGAGATCTGGCCGAGCCGCTATGGGCGGGTACCCACAGATCCGCCGGTCCGGAGAGGCCCTGGAAACCCTGGGGCATCACGCCGACGACGGTAAATGTGCCGGTGTCGAGGCGGATCGTCTGACCCGCGATCCGTGGATCGCCGCCGAAGCGGCGTTGCCACAAGCCGAAGCTCAGCAACGCCACGCGGTCACGTCCAGGAACGGCGTCCTCCTCCGGAAGAAACGTGCGGCCCACCGCCGCATCCACGCCGAGCATCGGAAAATAGCTGGCACTGACCTCCTCGCCGCGCAGACGTTCCGGATCGCCGTCGCCCGTCAGATTGAAGGTCGCCGCGCGATAGACAGCGGTGCTTTCGAAAACATCTTGGCTGTCGCGGAACAGTTCGTACTTCGGATAGGACCAGATCATGTCGTCCTGGCCCGGCCGTTGCTGCGCGGGGTCCGCGGGTATGACCAGAGAAACACGCATCAACCGGTCTGGTTCGCGAAACGGCAGCGGCCGGAGCATCGTTGCGTCCACAACGCTGTAGATTGCCGTATTCGCGCCGATCCCCACGGCCAGCGTCAGCACCACCACCGCCGTGAATCCCGGCTGCTGGCGCAGCGATCGCGCCGCATAGCGCAGGTCCTGGAAGAACGCTTCTACGGATCGGAAGATCCACGCCTCGCGCCCCGATTCGTGGATCAGTGTCCGGTTGCCGAACTCGCCTCGCGCCTTGGCCAGTGCGGCTTCCGGCGTCATGCCGCGCTCGAGGTTCGCCTCCACCTCCATCTGCAGGTGCGCCTCGGCTTCCTCCCGCAAATCCTCGTTAAGCCGCTCGCGCCCGAACACCCCGCGCAGTTTGGACCACCATTCCCGCATGCCAGCCTCCTACTTCTCCGCCGCCAGCACGCGACCCATGGCTTCGACGAAGCGCTGCCACTTGGAGGTCGCCACCACCAGTTGCTTCTTGCCGGCCGGCGTCAGTTGGTAATACTTGGCGCGGCGGCCGTTGGGCGAGGTCTTCCACTGCGCCTTGATCCACTGCCGTTGCAGCAGCCGTTGCAGCGCCGGGTAGAGCGAGCCGTTGTCCACCACGAACTCGTCCTCGGACTGTTGCTTGAGGAATTGTGAGATCCCGTAGGCGTGGTTGGGCGCCAGGGCCAGGCTGCGCAGGATCAGGACTTCCAGGGTGCCTTGCAGGAATTCCAGGCGCCCAGATAGAGTGTCTACGGTAGACATACTACGGATACTACGCGGGGAGGGTCAGGTTGTCAAGAGTGGCGATGGAGGACGGTGGAAGACCGCTCCCTGCGGTCGCGGCACAGCTAGCGGCGCAGTGCCCAGCCAGCGCGATTCCGGGCGCAGCGGCGCTGTGCGTAATCATCGCGATACCGGGCGTAGTCGCGCTTTGCGCAACCATCCTGATCCGGGCAGAGCGCCAATAGCTGAGCCGCGACCGCAGGGAGCGGTCCCGGCGAGTCCGCTGACCTACTTCAGCCGCCGCAGCACGTCTTCCAACGGAAATCCCTCGGCATCCTTGAACCCGCGCAGCCGCTCGTAGACCTCCGCCGCGGCGCGATGGAACTCGCCCGGCATGCCCGCCGCCTCGAACGTAGCCGCGATCTCATGCATCTCCGGCACAAAGCGCCAAGCCTTGGGAGCCGCGCGCAAAATCTCGTGCTCCACCTTCTCGAAATCCGGACCGCGCCGGGCCCACTGGCGCTTCAGGTCCTCGCCGATGCCGAAATGCTCCGCCGTACCGAGGATCGCCGCGGTCAGCGCCGTCGACCCCTTGGCCCAGGCCGCGAAACACATTTTGAGCGCCGACGCCTGCCCCACGTCCGGACCCAGCACGTCCATCTCCAGCGGCCCGCCCGCCAGGCACGCGGCTACTTCCGGCGCGGCGGCCCCGGACAGGCAGAGCCAGCTCTGGTCACGCTTCCACGGAGGAAACCCCACGATGCCGCCGTCGACGAAATGGATGCCCGCCGCCTCCATGCGCTCCGCCATCGCCCGCTTGCGCTGCGGTGCCGCGGCGTTCGCATCCACGAAGGTGCCGCGAAATCCGCCCTCCGTCACCTCATCCGCGACCGCTTCGGCGAACTCCGGGGGGCACACGCTGGCGATCAGCGAACACGACGCGCACATGGCCGCGACCGTGCCCGCGTCCAGCAGGCCCGCCTTCTCCGCCCGCTCGCGCGATTGCGGACGCCGGCCCGCGGAGGCCCAGTAAACCTCCCAGCCGCTGTTGCGAGCCGTCGCGGCCACGGCCACGCCCATGGCGCCCGGATGCAGAATTCCGAACCGGCGCTGGCTCGTCACCCCGTTCATCCCAAATCCGCCAGCACCTGCTCGGCGTGCCCCGCGGGCTTCACCTTGGGATACACCTTGGCGATCTTGCCCTGCGGGTCGATGACGAATGTGGTGCGCTCGATGCCCATGTAGGTGCGCCCGTACATGCTCTTCTCCTTCCATACGCCGTAGGCTTCGGCGATGGAGTGGTCGGTGTCGGGCACGAAGCTGTAGGGCAGTCCGTACTTTTGGGCGAACTTGGCCTGCGCCTCGGCCTTGTCGGGCGAGATGCCCACGATCACGGCGTCCTTCTTGGTGAAGGCCTTCTGGTGATCGCGGAACTCGCAGGATTCCTTGGTGCAGCCGGGCGTGTCGGACTTGGGGTAAAAGAACACCACCACGGTCTTGCCCTTCTGGTCAGACAGCTTGAAATCGGGCCCCTGGATCTTGGGAGCACGGTCGCCGGATTTGAGACTCATATGCCGAAGATTGTAAACTACAATGGAGGGTGTAGGTCGCGCACTGCGCGAGTTGGGGCCCCCCGGGAACGGAGCTTACAGGAGCTTATAGATGAAGAAGGTATTTTTTGCAGCCGGCTGTTTCGCGCTGATGATGTCCACCCAGTTGATGATGGGCCAGGGCAAAGGCAAGGCCAAGGCCGCCGGCGACGCGCAAGCCGGCATGGAGCTGTTTGAGGCCAATTGCAGTGTTTGCCACAACGCCGATAGCGATGAGCGCAAGATGGGGCCCGGTCTCAAGGGCCTGTTCAAGCATGAGAAGCTGGCCAATGACTCACCAGTGAACGAGGCCAACGTACGGACCTTTATCGATATGGGCGGCAACGGGATGCCCGGCTTCGCGGATCTGCTGGTCCCCGGCGAAAAGGACGACTTGATCGCCTACTTGATGTCGCTCTAAGAGTTTCCGCAACGCGTCCCCATCGTCTAGCCCGGCCTAGGACATCGCCCTTTCACGGCGGTAACGGGGGTTCGAATCCCCCTGGGGACGCCAAATTTTTCTCTCACGACCAATGAACCGGAGCCTTGCGAGCACTCACCTGCCATGAGGATGCTTCTGCGTCTTCCCGCCGTTGTCTGCGCCCTTCTGGCCGGCGCGCTCTGCTGGGCGCAGCCGGGCATCATCACCACCGTCGCCGGAACCGGAGTTGCCGGTTCGGCCGGTGATGGAGGCCCCGGGGCGCAGGCGCAGCTCAACAGCCCCTACGGCGTGACCTTGGATGCGGCCGGCAACCTCTTCATCGCCGACTACGGCAACAACAAAATCCGCCGGCTGCTCACTACCGATTTCATGCAGACCATCGCCGGCTGCGGCAGTGTCCTCCAAGGCTGCCTGGATCTCTCGGAAGGCCGACTGGCGGGCCAGACCGCGATCTTCGGCCCCTGGGACGTGGCCGTTGACAGTGCGGGCAATTTCTATTTCCCCGACAGCGGCCAGCAGAAGATCCGCAAGGTGGGCACGAACGGGATCCTCACCAACTACGCGGGCAACGGTCCGGGCGGCGTGCTCAACCGCGGATTCTCCGGTGACGGCGGACCCGCCACCAGCGCCAAGCTCGCCAATCCTTTGGGCCTGGCTATCGACGCGGCGGGCAACCTGTATTTCTGCGACTACGACAACCAGCGCATTCGCAAGATCGATAGCGCGGGCGTCATTACGACCATCGCCGGCAACGGCATGACCGGATTCGCGGGCGACGGCGGACCCGGGATCAACGCGCAACTGGCCAACCCGCACGGCGTGGCGGTGGACGGCGCGGGCAACGTCTATATCGCGGACACGAATAATTACCGCATCCGCAAGGTCACACCCGGTGGCAGTATCAGCACCGTGGCCGGAGCCGGCACGCCCACCTTCCTCGACAACCTGGGCGACGGCGGACCCGCGCTCAACGCCACCTTCGTTCCCTGGGACGTCGAAGTCGACGCCGCCGGCAGCCTCTATATTTCCGACTGGCTGGGCCACCGCATCCGCAAGGTCGATGGCGCAAGCGGGATCATCACCACCATCGCCGGCAACGGCCAGGCCGGCTTCTCGGGCGACGGCGGCGCGGCAGTCACGGCGCAGGTGAACATGCCCACTGGGCTCGCGTTGGACGCACAGGGCAACATCTACTTCGCCGACAACGGTAACCACCGTATCCGCAAGATCAACGCGCCGGCCGCGGGACCGCCCATGATCCGCTCGGCGAATCCCGTGCTGCCCGCGTTCCTGGGCAAGGCCGGCTTCTCGTCAAACATGTATGTCGAGATCTACGGGTCGAATTTCTCCCAGGCGTCCCGGCTGTGGGGCGGCGCCGATTTCGACGGGCCCAATGCGCCCACCTCTCTTGATGGCGTCAGCGTCACGGTGAACGGCAAGCCGGCGTACGTGTATTACATCAGCCCGGGACAGATCAACATCAACGTGCCCGACGACACGGCCACGGGCGAGGTCGCCATCCAGGTGACGACGCCCGCGGGCGCCAGCGACCCGGTGATGGTCACGCGCTCGCGCATCTCGCCGACGCTGCTGACGACGCCCGCGTTCCAGATCGGCGGGAAGCAGTACGTGGTGGCGCTCACGCCGGATTTCCTGGCGTATATCGGCCGCCCCAATATGATTCCCGGAGTGACATTCGTGGCGCCGAAGCCGGGCGACACGATTTCGATTTACGCGCTGGGACTGGGCCCGACGAATCCGTCCACGCAGGCCGGCGTCGCGGCCGCGCAGAATGCGGACGTGATGCTGCCGCTGGAACTCAAGATTGGCGGCGTCCCGGCGACCGTGAGCTTCAAGGGTCTGCTGCAGGGCACCATCGGCCTGTATCAGATCAATGCGGTGATTCCGAACGTCGCCCCGGGAGACCAGCCGATTGAGCTGACCGTCGACGGCGTGGGCAACAATCAGGCGCTCACCGTCGTGGTGGGCTCGTGATCGGTCGAGGATTCTTCTTTGTGCCGTCGCGCCAGATAGAGCACCGAATCCCCTAACCCGGATTTCGCACAAGCCCTCAGCACGTCGGCGGGAAGCGTAAGACGGGAAACGCAATCGGCGATTTCGCCGCCGCTCCCGGCAGGACACTGTGACGGGCGACAAGCGCCGGGACGAGTCCCGGCGCGGCGAGCCACGGGCTCGCGCCACATCCCAGTGAGAAATGCGGGCTAACCGGGCCGCGCGCTCCAGCATCTCCACCAGCAGCACTTTGTCCACCGCTGACCGCACCGCTTCGTGGATCGGCAAGCGCCCGGTGCCATGGTCGAGGTCGATTGCCCGCATGCGCCACGCGAATTCCGCAAACAGCGGAGGTTTCACCGCCGGGTCCACCGCCGCGCCGCGCTCCTTTTGGATGCGGCACAGCAGCGGGCGCTTCTGATACACCGAACAACGCCCGGCGCCGCCGCCCTGAGCGACGAAGAAGGGGCAGCCGGGCGCGGTCCGCTCGCGCAAACGGCCGGCCACGGCTTCGGCCTCGCCCCGCGCCGCCAGGTCCAGCGCCAGCGGCAGCGCGTCGAGCACGGTCACTTCGATTTCCGGCGAATGGCAGCACGCCCCGCAGCCGGGCGGGCAGCGCAGCCCGGTGCGCGACGCATACTTGGCCACGGCGCGATCGGCGCCGGAAAACAACTGCTCCACTTGCCCCCCCAAGGGTCCGCAGTCTTCGCATAAATGTATTGTTATTAATGGATTACGAGAGCGGACCGGGCCGCGATTTGAGTGTAGCCGGGACGCAGACGTTCTGTATAGAGTGGGGCGCGGCGCCTCCGCGTGCGCGCACACCTCTCCCGAGGCGTGCGGACGGCCCTCCTACGGGCCACCGCGCGATGCTGGCAGATTTGGCCGAAGCGCTAGAGCTTCAGCACGTGGTCGGTCGAGGATTTTTCCTTGTGCCGCCGAAGCATGTAGAACACCGCTACGGCGCCGGCTACTACGAACGGGATACTGATTACGGTCCAATGCAACTCGCCCATCGCTGACTCCTTTCAGGGGAACGCAGAACAGGGCGCCGGCAATTTCCGGCGGCCCACGATCCAGGAACATCGAACGGACAGGGTGAACTGTGCGGAAAGGCTCCGCCCGGACGATTCGTAAATGAGGGACGGCCGCGCCTACCGGTGAACGGCCGCGGGGCAGGGAATCCGCCGCGCCGTTATCTCCGGGGTCCGGCCGCCCCCATGCTGGCCGGGTTCCATAGGCACCTCCTTAATTCAATCCGGCGCCTATTCTCCTCCCGCCATTGCCCGGAGTCAAGCGGGGTGCAGCAGGGCGTGTCGCAGCAGGGTGCAGCGGGCTGCTGCGCGCCGGGGTTGCGGGACGACGTGGCTGAACCACGGGATTCCGGCCTGTGGAGGCGGACGGAGGGGCGGCCGCGGTTCATCCCTGTGGGGAAGGGGCCTTCCCCACAAGGTCACACTTTAGGGCTTGCCGCCGAGTTCGCGGATGCGGGCGCGCGCAGTGGCGGCGTTCACGTGCGTCGGATACTGCGCCAGGAAGTCCTGAAATTCCTTCAGCGCCTGGGCCTTCTTGCCGGCCTTCATGAGCGAGTTGGCTTTGGCGAAGCGCGCGTCGCCGGCCTTGGGAATGTTGCCGTAGCGCTCCAGGATCTGGTCAAAGGCCTTGACGGCGTCATCGTACTGCTGGTTGCTGTCGTAGATCAGGCCGATGTAGTACAGCGCGTCGGGGGCGCGGGGGTCGTCGGGATACTGGCTGGCGAAGTCATAGAAACCCTTGAGCGCGAGATCGTAGGTGCCCATGGCGTAGTCGCGCTGCGCGCCGGTGAAGAGCGCCTCGGCATCCACCGCCGAGTAACCGATGCCTCCCGTCACAGGCGGAGGCGGCGTGGGAGGCGCGCTGTTGAGGGTGCGGACGAGATCCACGAGTTCGCTGAGCTGCGACTCAACCTTAGTCATGCGCGAGCTCAGACTGTCGACCGAGGTGCGCACGGCGCCGGTGTCCTGCGTGACCTGATCGAGGCCGGTGCGCATAACGGCGATGGGCTCGGCCACGCGGGCCTGCTGCTCGGTGACGCTCTGCGTGACGTTCTTCTGGATCTGCGTCAGCTCGGTGGACAGCGCGTGGACGGCTTCGCCGGTCTGGCGGATCAGTTGGTCGAGCTGTGAGTAGCGGTCATCCTGGCCCTGCTTGGAAGATTCGATGGCGCGGGTCAGATCGTAGACTTCACGCTGCAGTTCCTTTAGCGCAATCTCTTCCTTGCTCTCCGCCTGGACGTCGCGGGAGCTGTAGAACAGTCCGGCCAGCAGCAGTCCGGAGATTACGGCGATCGAATATTTCATGCGATTCCTCCCTTCTCTGAAGAAGGCGGCCCCAAAACCGCCCCCTGCAACGAGCGTACAGCGCGAGCCCCGTGCCCGCGGCTGTCCTCCCGGGTTTGTGCCCGCTACTGAGCGGGCTCCAGGTGCGCCCGGCGATTCATTTGATAGCAGGCCTCGGTGGCATCGGTGCACACCGGACGCTCCTCGCCGAAGCTGATGGTCCGCAGGCGATCCGCGGGAACGCCCAACTGGACCAGGTAGTCGCGGGCCGCCGTGGCGCGGCGGTCGCCTAATCCCAGGTTATACTCTGCCGAGCCTCGCTCGTCGCAATGGCCCTCGATGGTCACGACCATATTGGGATTGGCGGCGAAGACCTGGCGCAGGAGATCGGCGTCCACATTGAGCGCGCGGCGGGCGTCTTCGCGGAGCTCGCTCATGTCGTAGTCGAAGTAGATGTCCTGCCCTTGCTGGCGAAGCCTGGTGATGGGGTCCTCGGTCGACTGGGGTTTGGCCGGGACCGTCTTAGGCGGCGCGGGCGGCACGACCACGTCGACCGTGACCGAGCGCTCCGCCATGCCCGCGGACGAGGACGCCGTGAGCGTGTAGGTGGTGGTGGCGCCGGGGAACACCTGGCGGCTGCCGGCGGCGGGGACCATTCCCAGTCCCTGGTTGATGGAGAGGTCGGTGGCGTTGGACACGGACCAGCGCAGGGTGGCGGACTGGCCGCGCTCAATGCTGGTGGGCTCGACGGTGAAGCTGTCGATGGTGGGGGCTAACACGGGCTTCGGCGCCGGGGGCGGGGGATTGCTGGTCGCCACGGGCTTGGCCGGCGCCGTATTGGTGGTCACCGGTACAGGAGTGTTCTTCTTGCATCCCGCCGCTACCAACAGCACCATGGCAGCCGCAATCATCACGCTGGCGCGCTTTGTGTCCATTCGCATTCTTTGGCCTCTGGTCTCCTTGGTGTACTAGTTTATCGCCTTGCCCCATACGGGCTGGTTATTATTGCCTTGGGATGTCAGCTTCTTGACCTTGGTGCCGTTGGCCAACATCGTAAAAATCTGTTTCACGCGGCGTTGTTCGTTGGAAAACGTCAGGTGCAGGCCGTCGGGGGCCCAACTGGGGCTCTCATTGGAGCCGTTCCCGTGGGTCAGTTGTACGTAGCCGCGGTCCGCCACATCCATCACGAAGACGTTGAAGCCGCCGATGTCGTAGCCGCGGGTCCAGGAGAAGGTCGCGTGGTAGCCGTCCGGACTCCAGGACGGGTTGGCGACGTCGCCTTCGCCGGTGGTGAGCATCTGGGGATTGGTGCCGTCGATGTTCATGCGCCAGAGCTGGGGCTTGCCGGTGCGGCCGGAGATGAACAGCATGTCGGTGCCGGTCTTGGGGTTCAGGTCAGGCTCGACTTCGATGGCGTTGATGTGAGAGATGCGGCGGAGGTCGCCGCCGCTCAAGTTGGTGCTGACGATCTGGGGTCCGTCGTATTCGACCGACACGCTGAAGAACAGGCGCTGGCCATCCGGGGAAAACGACGGGCTGCTGATGCTGGAGGCCTGCGGCGTGGAGAAGGCCAGGCGCCGGCCGGTTTCGGTGGAGTGGAGGCGGATCTCCCAGTGGTTGCCCTGCTTGCCGTTGACCAGCAGGCGGAAGGCGATCAGCTTGCCGTCGGGGGAAACGGCCGGGTCCCAGGCGCTCGACTTGTAGTTGGTGATCTGCTTCTGGTTCTGGCCATCGTAGTCCATGGACCAGATTTCCCGGTTGCCGGTGCGGTCCGAGACGAAGTAGATCCTGGTGCCGGAGAGGCTGGTGACGCCCATGTGATCGAGGATGTCTGCGGCGTACTGGTGCGCGACCTTAACGGCGCCGGCTTGATCCAGCGAGCCGACGTAGCGCCGGTTGCCGAACACCTGCGCGGCCTGCGGGTTGGGCTGCTGGACGTCGAACAGGTTGCCGTAAAGCACCAGCGAGCCGGCCTGTTCGGCGACGAAGCCGAAGGCGAGATAGGTGGCGTTCACCGGCGGCCCGTTCCAGTCCGTGAGCCAGGGCCCGTGAGGGGTGATGATGGGGTCCTCGCCGGCCTTGGGGGCGGGCGTGATGGTGGGCGGGCGGAAATCGGTGGGCTGCTGGGGGACCTCCAACGGGTAAAAGGTCTTGGCGCGCATCTCGAAGACGCCCGAGTCGTCCAAGTCGTCCCAGACCGTGTTGTTGAAGGCGTTCATGTACTGCTGGGTGAGGCCGGTGCCGCGGAAATCGATCACCGCGATGGAAGGCGCATCGCCCTTGGTGATTCTGTCGAAGATGTCCGTGCCTTGTGCGAGAAGCGCCACGGCGCCGGCTGAGAGCAGCGCCGCCAGAATCACGAGCAGGGGAAGGTGTCTGGTTTTCATCGTTTCAGCTCGAACTGAAATTCGACCGTAGCCGTGTCTTTTTCAAACGCCGCGGGCAGCCGCGAAAACGGCGCGGCTGCCAGAATGGCCCGCTCGACGGACAGGTCCAGCGTCGGGATGCCGCTCTTCTGCAGCAGATGAACGTTGGTGACCTGGCCGTCCCGTTGGATGTCGAAGGTCGCGATCACGACGGGAGCAGTTTTGATGTTGGCCGGAACATCCTGGGTGCGCCAGGCGCGGGCGACGCGCTTCTTGACCTCCGCGCCGTAAGCCGCGAAGCGGGTGCCGAGCGTGGAGTCGGTTTCGCCGATGCGGTCGCCGGAGCCGGAAAGCGCGAACAGCGGGTCAGCGAGCGCTTGGGGGCTGGGCAGGGTGAGCTGGTTCTGCGCCAGTTCTTCGTAGGGGCGGAACTGGGAGCGCGAGGCGTCGACTTCGGCCTGGGTGCGCTTCTGCTCCAGTTTCAGGGGAACGGCTTCCTTGGGCTCGGGCTCGGCTTTGGGCTTGGTCTCCGGCTTGGGCGGCGGAGGCGTCTGGGGCACGTTCGACTTGGTGTCGTTGGCCACCGGGTTCTGCTGCCCGCGCGTCACCAGCGGGATGCGATCCACGGCCTGGACGCCCACGACGGTGCCGCCGGCATTCGGGTCGCCGAACGCATCCGGGTTGCTGTTCCACAGGACGTAAACCAGCGCGCCGCCGACCAGGAGGACATGGAACGCGACGGAGGCGTAGAAGGATTTCTTCAGCGACTCTTCGGTCACGTGGTGGGCGGCGAGGGTGTGGGCGTGCGCGCTCATCTCTTTGGCCGGATGTCCTCCTTCTTGGTAACAGTGAGGACCTTGAGCTTGGCGTCGCCCAGAACCGAGATCACCTGCGCGACGAGTTCCCAGGGCGTGGCTCGGTCGGCGCGCACGTAGACGCTGTCCTCACCAGGGAAGCGCTGCATGACTTCATCTCCCACCACGTTCAGGTTGACCGGCTTGTCATTCAGGTAGAGCGCCTGGGCTTTGTCGATGGTGACCACCGGCAGCTCCTTCACCGAAGTACGCGAGCTTTTGACCTCCGGGACGTCCACTTCGAGGCCGAATTCCATCACGCTGGCGGTCACCATAAAGATGATGAGCAGCACCAGGACCACGTCGACCAGGGGCACCACATTCATCTCCGACAGATTCCCGCCGAATTGGCGCCGGCCACGGCCCCCGTTCCTGCCCGATCCTAGTCCGGAAAACGCCATGGAGCTCCTTCTTCCATATTAGAGCCCTTCGAAGTTTCGTTCCGTCAGGTTGAGGAATTCGAGTGAGAAGTCCTCCATTTTCTGTCCCATGTCGCGAATGATGTTGCCCAGGTAGTTATAAGCGATGGCCGCGGGGATGGCGGCGAACAGGCCCAGGGCGGTGGCGAAGAGGGCGTCGGCGATGCCCGGTCCGACGGCTCGCATGTTGGTGGCGCCGCTGAGGCCCAGGTTGACGAAGGCTTCGATGATGCCGGAGACGGTCCCGAAGAGGCCGATGAAGGGGCAGACGGCGGCGGTGGTGGCGAGCCAGTTCATGTTGCGTTCCAGGCGCGCGAGCTCCTCACTGATGCCGAGCTGGAGGCTGCGTTCGAGGGCGATCAGGTTAGTGACGGTGGACTTGGCGGCCACCTGGCGGCAGACCTCGCTATAGCCGAAGTCGAAGACGGTGACCAGCGGCGCGGCGCGGAACTGTTCGGTGGCGGCGGCGACGGCGTCCAGGCGCGAGGACTTGCGGAAGGCGCGCAGGAAGCGCTGGTTGGCGGCTTGCCCCTTCCGGAAGAGGCCGAGCTTGGAAAAAATGATGGTGAAGGACAGCAGTGAGAATCCGAGCAGGATCAGCATCACTGCGAGCGGTACGGGTTTGGAGGCAGACTCGGCTACGAGATCGAAAAAGCTCACCTGTAGCAGGATGCCGTTCCAGTGTGGCGCGATCAAACCAGATTGGGTCCCTTTCTCTCCCGTTAGAAAGCGCGGCCGCTGAGGATGTCGGTCGTCGGGCGCGCGCGTGCTGCTCCCTTTGCCATTGTAGCCGAGGGCACTATCAAACATGCAAGTGAAAAAATGTTTTGAGTGCGGGAGCGGGCGGGTCTCCTATAATCGTGATCGGATGCTGCTGGAGCTGGCGGTCGAAAATTACGCGGTGATCGAACGGGTCCGGGTGCGGTTTCACGCGGGCCTGAACCTGCTGACGGGCGAGACGGGCAGCGGGAAGTCGATCGTGGTGGACGCTCTGGGGCTGCTGCTGGGCGGGCGGGCTTCGGCGGACATGGTGCGGACCGGAGCCACGCGGGCGCGGGTGTCGGGGATCTTCGAGGCGGCTCCCTCGGCGGGGCTCGCGGCGCTGCTGGACGCGGCGGGGATCGAGACGGAAGACGGCGAGATCCTGGTGGAGCGCGAGATCCAGTCTACGGGCAAGTCGCGGGCGTTTGTGTGTAACCGTCCGGCGACGGCTACGCTGCTGCGGGAACTGGCTCCGTACTTGGCCGATATCCACGGGCAGCACGACCAGCAGCACCTGTTTTCGACTGATACGCAGTGCCAGATGCTGGATGCGTTCGCGGGGTCGGGGGCGCTGGTGGCGCGGGTGGGCGAGGCGTTCGCGGCTTGGCGGCGGGTTTCCGAAGAGCTGGAGGAGCTGGATCGCTCAGCGCAGGAGAAGCTGCGCTTGGCCGATCTGTGGCAGTTCCAGCGCAAGGAGATCGAGGCGGTGATGCCGCGCGCGGGCGAGGATGCGGAGCTGGAGAATGAGCGGCGGGTGCTGCGGAACGTAGTCCGGCTGCAGGAAATCGCGGGGGCGGCGTATGGGGCGCTGCACGAGGATCCGCAGAGCGTGGTGACGCTGATCGGCGGGATCCGGAAGAAGCTGGACGAGCTGGCTCGGATTGACGGGGAGGCGGCGGAGGTCCAGGCGGCGCTGGCGCCGGCGGTGATCGCGCTGGAGGAGACCACGCACGGGCTGCGACGGTATCTGGGCAAGCTGGAGGCCGATCCGGGGCGGCTGGATGAGGTGGAGGCGCGGCTGGCGGCGATCGAGAAGCTGAAGCGCAAGTATGGGTCGTCGGTGGATGAGGTGCTGGCGTTTCTGGAGGAAGCCCGGCGCGAGCTGGCGGCCGTGGAGACCTCCGATGACCGGCGTGCGGCGCTGCGCAAGGAAGTGGAGGGGCTGACGAGGAGGTATGAGGCGGCGGCCGGGGAGCTTTCGGCCAAGCGGAAAGACGCCGCGCGGAGGCTGGCGAAGCAAGTGGAGCAGGAACTGGCGGCGCTGGCCATGGAGAAGACGCGGGTGGAGATCCGGGTGGAGGAGGCGGCCTGGTCGGCCGCGGGGGCGGACCGCGTGGAGTTCCGCATCGCGCCGAATGCGGGCGAGGAGCTGAAGCCGCTGGAGAAGATCGCCAGCGGAGGCGAGTTGTCGCGCGTGGCGCTGGCGTTGAAGACTTGCACGGCGGGGTCGGGGAAGAAGACGGGCGTGCCCATGACGCTGGTCTTTGACGAGGTGGATGCGGGCGTCGGCGGGAGCGCGGCGGAGGCGGTGGGTCGGCGGCTGAAGAAGCTGGCCGGGTGGAGCCAGGTGCTGTGCGTGACGCACCTGCCGCAGATTGCGGGGTTCGCGGACCATCACTATTTCGTCGAGAAGCATGCGGAGCGGGGGCGGACGGTAGCTTCGGTGGCCGAGTTGGACGCGGCGGCGCGGACGCGGGAGATCGGGCGGATGTTGTCGGGTGAGGAGATTACTCCGGAGGCGCTCAGGCATGCCGAGCGGCTGCGGAAGATGGCGGCGGAGTAGCGGCGCTGTGGGGCAGGCCCGTGGCCTGCGGCGGCCTCTCAGGCCGCCTCTTCGTAGACCGCTCGCTGACGCGCGCGGGAAACAGAGCTGCGGGCGTGACCGGTCTACAGGCGCGGACAAAACACCGGGCCGGGCAGTGAACGGGCGGAGAGCTGGGGCGCTTCAATGCTGTGAACTTGCGGAGAGGGCGGCCTGAGAGGCCGCCGCAGGCCGTGGGCCTGCCCCACAAGCTACGCTGAAGTCATGCCGCCGGGGTCCGTGCTTGACGCCTATCAGGAGAAGATTCGGGGACTGAGCGCCGCTGCGCTGGAGGCGGGGACGGGGCAGAACCAGGCTCGCTTCCTCGTGTTCGGTGCCCTGGCGGCCGGTTTCCTTCTGGCTGTGAACGGCCTCCTGTGGTCCTTTCCGGTGGCGCTGGCGGTGATGCTCTTCGCCGGGCGGCGTTACACGCGTTACCAGCGTCAGGGCGAGAGGCTGGCGCGCGTGCTCGCATTCTACGAGCGCGGCGTGGCCCGGCTGACGGGGGAGTGGGCGGGCAAGGGCTACAGCGGCGAGGCATACGGCGAGGAGGGGCACCTCTATGAGCACGACCTGAACATCCTGGGCTCGGGGTCGCTGTTCGAACTGCTGGCGACGGCGCGCACCGAGATCGGCCGGCGGCGGCTGGCCGCGTATCTGCTGCATCCGGCGCCAGCGGAAGAGATCGTGGCGCGGCAGCAGGCGGTGGCGGAGCTGCGTGACCGGTCCGCGCTGCGCGAGGAGATCGTCACGCTGGGCAAGCACGAGTTCAGCGAGTGTAAGGCGACGGCGTTTGCCGAGTGGCTGGATGCGCCGCCCGCGCGCTTTCCGGGCATGCTGCCTGTTTTTGCCGCGGCGTCCGGCGGGGCGCTGATCACGCTGCTGGCACTGATGCTGGCGCAAGTGGTGGCTTGGAACCAGGGGATTCCGGTGCTATTGGGGCTGGCGGCGCTCCAGGGGGCGATTGGTCTCTGGGCGCAGGAGCGGGTGCGGGCGATTTTGCAGCACGGGCGGTCGCTGGTTCCGGAGGTCGGGATTCTGCAGAGTGGGATGGCGCTGCTGCGGCGTGAGTCGTTCACCTCGGCCAAGCTGACGGAGCTCGCCGGGCAGGCACGGTCGGAACCCGGCACGCTGCGGCGCCTCCTGCGACTGATGCGCTTTGTCCGGGCGCGCGACTCTGACTGGTTGTACTGGCTCTCCATTTACCTGATGCTGGGCACGCAACTGGCCTGGTGGATGGAGCGCTGGCGGATGCAACATGCGGCGCAGTTCCGGGAGTGGCTCGACACGTGGGCCGAGTTCGAGGCGCTGAACTCCGTGGCTTGCCACGCGCACGAGCATCCCGGGGATGTGTTCCCCGAGATGGCGCCCGCCGAGGAGGACGCCTGCTTTTGCGCCGAGGAGTTGGGGCATCCGCTGTTGGTCGAGGACGTGTGCGTGCGGAATGACGTCGACCTGGGGCCGGAGACGCGCTTCCTGGTGATCAGCGGGTCAAACATGTCGGGTAAGAGCACGCTGCTGCGGTCGATCGGAATCAATGCGGTGCTGGCGCAGGCGGGGGCTCCGGTGCGCGCGGCGCGGCTGCGGATGACGCCGCTACATGTGTGCGCGTCGATCGGGGCGCAGGATTCGCTGCTCGAAGGCAAGTCGAAATTCCTGGCCGAGGTGGAGCGCATCCGCGACACGCTGGCGAGTCCGCGGCCGGTGCTGTTCGTGATTGACGAGATTTTCAGCGGGACCAATTCGCACGACCGGCGGATTGCGGCCGAGGCCGTGGTGCGGGCTCTGCTGGAGGCCGGGGCGGTAGGGGGGCTGTCGACGCACGACCTGGCGCTGACCGAGATTGCTGCTGCGGCGGAGTTGCACGGGGAGAATGTGCACATGGCGGCTCGGGACCCGGCCAGTCCGCTGGATTTCGATTACCGGTTGAAGCCAGGGGCGAACCGGCAGTCGAATGCGCTGGCGATCGCAAGGCTGGCGGGAGTGGGGGTGTGAGTTCTAGCGGGCGACAAGCGCCGGCATGAGTGCCGGCGCGGCGAGCACGAGTGCTCGCGCCACCTCACTGGATCGGCGGGAAGATGCTTTCGGTGGCCGCGTCGGGGATGTGCTCGCCCGGCGTCGGGGGCGGCGGTGGCGCGAGGGGTTGGGCGGAGGTTGTCACGGCGGGCGCTTGCTCGGAGGAGACCGGGTCGGGAACCAGGTAGATCACCAGCATGCGGCCGTCGGAGTGGAAGCTGGCGCCGGTGGCGGTTAGGGCTTCCTTCGACGGATTCGAGGGCGTGACGTAGTCCTCTTTCACCACCAGGCCGGTTTCCTGCACCGTCTTGCCGATGTACTCGCGTTCGGCGTCGACGTCCGGGTCGATTTTGTGCGTGACTCCGTTATTGCGGTTGTCGCGGTCGAAGCCGATATCGTGGGTTCCGGCGCCGACCCAGATCTGCTGGCCATCGACGGCGAAGGGCGCCTTCCAGATGCGGAAGTGATGGCGCGTGGCCACCACCTGGATGGGCTCGGCGTGGGCCATGCCGTGATCCTGCGAGCGGCCGAATAGCGTCAACTCGCTCATGGGCAGCGTGAGGTAGGCCTCTTTGTTGAGCACCGACAGGATGCCGTTGACGACGGCGTCTCCGTTGCTGCGGTCGACTTCCACCCAGCCGGCGGCCTTCAGGGCCTGCATCACTTTTTCTTCTGAGCCGACGAACAGGAAATTGGTGTTGTCGCCGGCGTTGCCGTCGGCGTCGGTGACGCGGCGGGGGAAGCGGTCGACGATTTCGGTGGTGATCGCGGCCAGCTTGTAGTCCGTGGCCGGGGAGACTTCGGGAGCGCGCTTGACGTAGTCGATGGTGACGTCGAAGCTGCCGGAGGGCGCGTCGCTACCTGCCTTGTTGACGCTCAGAAAGAGGCGGCCGGCGCGTTGTGCGGCGTACTGCGTGCTGGGGCCGATGAGGAAGGGCTGCGAATCCTCGTCGCCGATGCGTCCGATGAGGGCTCCCTGACCGGCGGCGTTCACCGGGTAGGCGCGCAGCAGGTCGCGGAAGCCGCGCGAGGCTCCGGCGGCGTTCACTTTTTTGCCATCGGCCAGCTCGAGGACGCCTTCGGCGGCGAACGACATCTCATCGCCCGCGCGCAGGTCGAGGCCGCTATCCACCCAAAAATCGGTCCCGGCGACCGCCACTTTCAGGGGCATCGCGGGGGCTTGGGAGGACGGTTGGGGGACGGCTTTGGCAGCGGCTTTGGCGGGCTCCAGTGCGGTGCTCTGCGCCAGCACCGAACCCACAACCAACAGGCATCCAAGTGAGTTGACAACCCAGCGCATGTATTGATTGTAGTCCCGCATGCTCGCCCAGCGGCTGCGCGCGGGTTCGCGTTATCATCGACTCTGCCCGCATGCCTCCACGATCTCCGCAAAAAGAGCCGGTTCCGCAGCCAGTCGAAAATGAGGAGCCGCAAGGCCCGCGCGTCTCCGTAATTTTGGTGACGTATAACCAGGCCGACGCGTTGCGCCGGGCGGTGGATTCTTTGGAGCGGTCGGCGGGTCGCGAGCGGATGGAGATTCTGGTGGTGGACTGCGCCAGCCAGGATGACAGCGCCAGCCTGGACATGGCCTTCCCGAACCTCCAGATGCTGCGACTGCCGCATCATCTGGGCGCGGCGCGAGCCATGAACATTGCTACACGCACGGCCAAGGGGGAGCTGATCCTGTATCTTTCGCCCAACGTCGAGGTGGAGCCGGAGACGGTGGCGGCGCTGGCGGACCGGCTGGAGCCGGAATCGAACGTGATCGGCGTGTGTCCGCTACTGGTGGACCCGGCTGGAGGCGCAGCTTCGCACGTGCACAAGATTCCGGACAAGGCGGCGCTGACGGCGGCTGCTTCACGTGGGACGGCGCTACCGGATGTGACGCTGGACCTGGACGCGGAAAGCATCGCGGTGGAGTATCCGGGGCTGGAGGCGCTGATGGTCCGCAAGGTGTTCGTGCGGAGCATGAGCTACTTTGACGAGCGCTACGGGCACTACTGGTCTGACCTCGACCTGGCAATGCAGGCGCGGCGCGCGGGGAAGAAGATTCTGCTGTACCCGGGCATTCGGGCGACGTGGCATGAGGCGCCGGACCCGCTGGCGGGGGAGTCGCTGGCGGCTCTCGATCGCGTGACAGGGGCGGCGGCGTTTCTGGGGAAATATGAGGGCGGCGGGGCGGCGTTCGGATTCCGGCTGGGGGCGGCGTTCGCCGCGCTGGGGCGCTTCGATTTCGGGGGATTCACGGGGATTCTGGGCGGGCAGAAGCTGGACGGGTCGCAAGCGGGCTGAGGAGTTCGGACCGGAGGGGACCGCTCCCTGCGGTCGCGGCTAGCGGCGCGCTGCCCCGCACGGAAAATCAGTCCGGTGAGAATATAGCCATTGACAATATATCCACTGTGGCTATAATCGGCACATGGACTCTGCATCGCTGCTGCCGCTGCCCTCGGCTACCTTCCACATCCTGATTGCGCTGGCCGAAGAGGACCGGCATGGCTACGCCATCATCCAGGACATTGCCGCGCGGACCGGCGGCGAGCTGAAGCTGAGCGCCGGAACGTTGTACCGGTCGATTCAGCGGATGCTCGAGCAGGGTCTCATTGTCGAGACGCGCAGCCGGCCGGCTCCTGAGGATGACGACGAGCGGCGGCGCTATTACCGGATCACGAAATTCGGCGTCGAGGTCGCGCGCGCCGAGGCCAAGCGGTTGGCGCAACTGGTGAAGTTCGCACGCGAGAGCGGCTTTGCGCCGGGGAGGGCGTGATGGGCGTTTACCGTCTGCTGCTGCGGCTGTTGCCGGCTTCCTTCCGCGCCGAGTATGGCGAGGAGATGTGCGCGGTATTCGCCGCGCGGCGGCGGCAGGAGAACGCGCTGGGGGTGTGGACCGCGGCGGTGTTCGACATCCTGACCAATGCCGTGCGCGTGCATGCCGATCTGCTGCGGCAGGACCTGGCGTGGACCGTGCGCACGCTGCGGCAGTCGCCGGGGTTCGCGGGAACCGCGGTGCTGGTGGCCGCGCTGGGGATCGGCGCGACGACCGCGGCATTCACGCTGCTGGACCATGTGCTGCTGCGGCCGCTTCCGTTTCCGGATCCGGACCGGCTGGTGGTCCTGTGCCAGTCGAGCGCCGCACAGGGACTGCCGTGTTTCCAGACCTCGCCGCCGAATTTCCTGGACTGGCGCAGGATGACCCGGAGCTTTGAGACCGTCGGCGCCTACACGGCGTTCCCCGTAAACCTGGCGGGCGAAGGCGAGCCGCAGCGGCTGGACGGGTTCGCGGTGACGCCGGACGTGTTCGAGGCGCTCGGGGTGCAGCCGGAGGCGGGGCGTGGATTCCCCGATGGCGCGGACGCCACTAGCGCTGGTGCGCCGGCGACGGCGATGCTGGGCGACGCGCTGGCGCGGACGCTGTACGGCGATCCGGCGCGGGCGGTGGGGGAGACGATCCGCCTCAATGATCAGCCCTACACGATCGCCGGGGTGATGCCCGCCGCGTTCCACTTTCCCGCACGCGGCACGCAGGTTTGGTTGAACCTGCGCTTCGGGCCGCGCGAGTTGGAGGAGCGCGATAACCTCTATCTGCTGGCTCTGGCCCGGATGCGTCCAGGCGTGACGGTGGAGCAGGCGCGGGCGGAGATCGCGGGGGTGGGCGCGCAGCTCGAACGCGCGTATCCAAGGGAGAACAAGGGTCTGTCGGCAACGGCGGTGGCCCTGCACGCGCTGATCGCGCCGCAGTCGCGCGTGATGGTGTGGGCGGTGTTCGCGGCGGCGGCGTGCCTGCTGCTGATCGCCTGCACGAACCTGGCGAATCTGCTGTTGGCGCGCGCGATGGCGCGGCGCCGGGAAATCGCCGTGCGGGCGGCGATCGGCGCAGGACGGGAACGCCTGGTCCGGCAACTGCTCACCGAAAACATGGTGCTGGCGGCGGCGGGCGGCGCCTGCGGGCTGCTGCTGACATTGCTGGCGATGCCCACGCTGGGGTTGCTGGTACCGGAGTCGCTGCCGCTGGGCGGTCCTCTGGAGCTGGACGGGCGGGTGTTCGCGTTCGCGGCGGTGGTGGCGCTGGGAACCAACGTGATTTTTGGTGTGGGGCCGGCGCTGCGGGCAAGCGTCGCGGACATGAACGACCTGCGGGCGCGGGGCGGCGCGGGACGTCCGGCGGAGCGGCTGCGTTCGGCGCTGGTGCTGGCCGAGGTCGCCGGGACGGTGACGCTGCTGTTGGGCGGCGGCCTGCTCATGAAGGCGCTGTGGCGGGTGCAGAACGTCGATCCGGGGTTCCATGCCGAGCAAGTGTTGACGCTACGCACGGATCTGCCAATGCCCAAATACGCGACGTCGACGCCGCGGCGGCGGTTCTACGGGCAGGTGCTCACCGAGGCTCGCGCGCTGCCGGGAGTGCTCTCCGCCGCGTACACCGGATTCCTGCCGATGGTGTTCGGCGGCGGCATCTTTGATGCGACCATTCCAGGCGTATCGACGGATGTCGCGCCCGAGGTCAAGAGCAGCATCCGGTTCATTACGCCGGATTACTTCTCGACAATCGGGATTCCGCTGCGGCGTGGCCGCGACATCGCCGAAAGCGACGATTGGAACGCACCCTTTGTCACCGTGATCAGCGAGTCCCTGGCGCGGCGGCTGTGGCCGGGCGAGGATCCGATCGGGCAGCGCGTCAACATTGCGTTCTGGGATCGGACGGTGGTGGGCGTGGTGGGCGACGTGGCGGTGCGTGGCCTGGAGCAGACCAGCGAGCCGCAGATCTACCTGCCCTACGACCAGGTACCGAACAACGGGCTGACGTATCACATGCCCAAGGACCTTTTGGTGCGCACGCGAAGTGATGCGGAGGCTCGGGCGCTGGCGGGTCCGCTGCGGGAAATCGTGCGGCGGGCGGACGCGGATCAGGCGGTTTCCGATGTGCGGCTGCTGGCGGACATCGTCGCGGGCGAGACGGCTCCGCGGCGGACGCAATTGCGGGTGCTGTGGAGCATTGCGGGGATCGCCATGCTGCTGGCCGCGGTGGGGATTCACGGGCTGCTGTCGTTCGCCGCGTCGGCTCGGACCCAGGAGGTTGGCGTGCGGCTGGCGCTGGGAGCCCGGCCGGGCGCCATTCTGGCCATGTTCCTCCGGCAGGGGCTCGGGCTGGGGCTGGCCGGGATCGCGCTGGCGATGCCACTGGCGTACCTTGCCGCGGGCAGTCTGCAGGCGCTGCTGTTCGGGGTGAACCCGGCGGATCCGGTCATCTATATTGCGGCGGCCGGACTGGCGTTGGCTATGACGCTGGCCGGGAGCCTGCGGCCGGCGCTGCGGGCGGCCGGGGTGGACCCGGCGGTCACCATCCGTGCAGAGTGAGGGCGGACCGCATAGGGTCACTCTACTACCACCCAGGTTTTCCTCCTACGACCCTAACTTTCTTCTCATACTCCGCCGATGGTTTTCATGAGTCAGGTCATGCCTATGCACATGGAAGCGTTTTTGTGGCTGTTTTTGCCCGTGTTTGTCGCCGGGGGTAGCGCGCTGCTCTCCTTTTACATCATGCAGGCTCGCATGGAAGTCGCTCTGGCCAAGGAGCGGGAATCGTTGGCCGAGGCGCGGGCGATCATCAACTCGCACAAGGCCCACATGGAAGAGCGCATCCGGGCGACCGAAGAGGCCACGCGGCGGGCCGCGCTCGACGAATTGATGCAGGATTTCCGGTTCGAAGAGCGGAGCTATGTGCGGGAGAGCAAAGCTCTGGCGCGGCGCAGCATGGTGATGCAGGAACGCGTGTTTTTCCGCAATATTCCGCTGTCGACCTGGATGGAGCATGAGATGTTGATCGAGGACGGTGGCACGACCAGCAGCAGTCCCGAGTCGCTGGCGAACCTGGCGACGGCGACGCTGGCGCATGGTGTACTGCCGAACGGGGATGGCGAGGCTCCGGCTTCGCGGCTGGCGATTTCGAAGTCGCTGGACCGGTCGGGTGAGCGGCAGGCGGCGGAAGTCGCGCCGCGGGAGGAGGCTCGTCCCAAGCGGCCGGCTCCGCCCAGGGAAAGCCGGGCGCTGGTGCCGGCGCACGCGGCGTTCGGGGCCCAGTAGAAGGTCAGCGCCTGGGCGGGTCCTGCGGATGTCCCGAGTTTGACGTTGCAAGGTCACGACACGCGCCGGGAGGAGCCCCGGCGAGGCAAGCCACGGGCTTGCGCCACCTGTTTGTAACCCTCTTTCCACGCTACCCCGTCAGGACGGTATGATGGGCCTGATGGCCGGACCCCGCTTGGCCGAATCGTGCGTCCAGGGAGCGATCCTGGGCGAGTTCAACGCCTGGATGGCGTCCGAGCAGCGGCGCGTGTACTCCCTGTGCCAGCACATGTTGCAGGACCGCGATGAAGCCGATTCCGCCACACAGGACGCCTTTCTCAAGGCCCACCGGTTCCTGAGCCGTGCGCACACCGTGGATCCCGTCGATCCCGCCCGTTGGATTACGCGGATCGCGGTGAATACGTGCGTGGACCGGCTGCGGTCGCGGCGCTGGCAGTTCTGGCGCAAGCGTCCGTCTCCGGAAGACGAACGGACCATTCTGCGGCTGGCGGCGTCGGGCGCACCGGGCGCCGAGCAGCGCTATTTCGCGCGCCAGATCCACCGGCGGCTGATGGCTGCCCTGGGCCGGCTTTCGGCGCGGCAGCGGGCGGTTTTCACGCTGCGCCATTTCGAAGATTTGAGTCTCGAGGAAATCGGAACGCTGCTTGACCTGGACGTTGGAACGGTGAAGGCCCACATGCATCGGGCGGTGACCAAGCTCCGCGGCGAGCTGCGTGACCTCTATGGAGGTCTCCCATGAGTTCGCCAGCCAACGGACCCCATCTGACAGACGACCAGTTGGTCGCCCGGCTCTATGGGCTGGAAGCGGAACCGAATGCGCATCTGGAGGCGTGCGAGGCGTGCTCGGCTCGCTGGGAGCAGGTGCAGGACCGCCGCGCCACCGTGGCTGCGGCTCCGAGCGTCTCCCACTGGCAGCTTGCGGCGCAGCGGCGGCAGGTGCTGGCGCGGATGGACCATGTGCCGCTGTGGCACTGGCGGCGGGTGTGGGCTCCGGTGCTGGCTGCCGCGGCAATGCTGATCGCGGCTGGAGTGATGCTCTATGAACCGAGTGAGCGCGCGGCGCCGCCCCGGGCTCCGGTGACCGCCGAACAGGCGGATCCGGTGTGGTACGGCGAACCGTATTCGATCCAGCCGGTGGAGCCGCGCGCGGCGGGTCCGCTGCGCGAATTGTTCGAGGAAGAGGCCACCGAATGAGGGCCTGCTGGGTGCTGCTGGCTGCGGCGGCGCTGGCGGTCGCTCAACCTCGGAACGCGGGGTTGGGGTGGTGGGACAACCCGGTCACCAGTGGGCTGGATTTGACGGAGCTTCAGGAGCGGCAGATCCAGGACGTGGTGCACGATTACCGCAACCGGCTGGTCGATGCGCGGGCCGCGGTGGAGAAGGCCGAGAACGATCTCGAAGACGTGTTCAACGAGACGCTGGTCGACCAGCAGCGGGGCAAGGATGCGATCGACCGGCTGGTGGAGGCTCGCGCGGAGCTGACCAAGGCGGTTTCCGAGATGACGCTGCGGCTGCGGGCGGTGCTGACGGCCGAGCAGTGGCAGGAGTTGCAGCGCCGCGACCGGGCGCGCACGCCGGGCCGCGGACGGCGCGGGGGTCCGCGGAATCTGAACAAGGATCCGGTGCGTCCGCAGGTGACGGGGCTCCGGTAGGCGTCGTATTTCCTCGGAGGTTTCCGCGGGCTGTTTCGTACTCGTCTGAAGATAGCGGATGCTGACCGACGCCCAACTCCTGACCATCGCGCTCGCCACCGGACCGACGGTGTTCGCCGTACTGGTAGGGATCCTTATCAATAATTCGCGGTTGACTGATCTGCGGGAACATATGGATCGGCAGTTTGCCGAAATCGACCGTCGCTTTACAGAGGTCGACCGGCGGCTGGAGGAGATGCGCGATCTCTGGCGGTCTGAGCTGCGGCGCGTGGAAGAAGTGATCGACGCGCGGCTCAAGACTATCGAGAGCCGGTAACGACCCCGCCTGCGATGCGGGCTGCGGTGACCGGCGTCAGCAGAATTCCATTCCGGAAGTGGCCGTAAGCCAGCCACACGTTTGTTCCTTCCACATGTTGCAGGAGAGGTCCTTCGCGGTGGCGCAGGGCGGGGCGGAAGCCGATCCAGCGGCGGGTAGGCTGGGCTCCGGCTAGGGCGGGTACCAGGGCCGTGGCCGTGCGGTGCAGGTCGGCGCAGACGGCGTCGTCGATGTGCGGGTCGAAGCCCACGCGCTGTTCGTTCGATCCGGCGATCAGCAGGCCGTCGGCGCGTTGCAGCACGTAGGCGGCTCCCCGGCGCAGGAACGGGCCGACCGTGCCCGGGGGCATCTGGAATCCGATCAGGTGGCCCTTTACGGGTTCGGTCTCCGGCAGCGCTATGGGTTTGTTGTGGTGCGTGAGGTGGAGGGCGCCCGACCAGGCTCCGGCGGCGATGACGACAGCTCCGTGTTCGCTGGCTTCGAGTTGCTCGACCTGACGCTGCTCGAAGCGGACGCCACGTGCTTCGGCGGCGCACTTGAGGGCGCGCAGTAATTGGACGGGGTCGACTTGGGCGTCGTCGGGGTAAAACAAGCCGTCGGCTCGTTGTTCTACGCGGATGCCGGCAGCGCGATGCAGCGCGGCGCGGGCTTCGCGGCCGGCTTCGTCCATCACCAGGCACCCGGCGACGCGGTAGTCGATGGGCAGGCTGGTCTCCGCTCGCAGTTCGTCGACGAACGGCGCGTACAGGCGCAAGCTCTCGACGCCGAGGTCGAGCCAGGCGCCTGCGCGTTCGGCTTCGGCTCCCGGCGAGAGCATGCCCGCGCCCGCGGGGCTGGCTTCGCCACCGAGGTCGCCTGCATCGGCGACGGTGACGCGCAGGCCGCGCTGGGCGAGCCGCCAGGCGATGGAGCTGCCAATGAGGCCGCCTCCGATGATGAGGGTGTCGGCGGGCATGGTTACTGGCCGCGTGTCCCGACTCGCAAATTCACCGCAGAGTATGCGGGAGGGACCGCTCCCTCTGGTCGCGGCTCGGCGGGGCCGCCGTCGATTGCGGGAGGAAACGGGTGGGCGACCGCGCCGGGCGCCCGAGAAGAGGCGGCCTGAGAGGCCGCCGCAGGCCGCGGGCCTGCCCCACAAGACCACGGTCTCGGAGTAGCGATTGGCGCTCTGCCCGGCAAGACGTCGGTGGCGCACAGTGCCGCTGGCTGAGCCGCGACCACAGGGAGGGGACTTCGATTGTGCGACGAACCTCTGGGGCGGGACACCATGTGTGTGTTGTCGCGGCTCATGCCATCTGTCATCGTAGCGCCTGCGCGGATCATTGAATGTCGTAGCGGCGCTTCCTGCGCTGCGCGCGGCGCATGCGGACCACGGCGTATGCCACGCCCAGTCCTGCGCCCGTGATCCACAGACCATCGCGCAGGCGGAGACCGAGCAGGCCGAGCCCCCAACTGAAGAGGATCAGGCCGCAGAAGACCGCGCCGACGCGGCGGACGATCCCCGGCCAGCCGACCCATTTCCCGTCGCGGTCGTCGACCTCCTGCACGTAGCCTTGCTCTTCGCGCCTGGCTCGCAGGTTCATTCCATCTCCAAGGGTAACCCCGTGTAGTTTTCCGCCAGCGCGGTGGCGGCGGCGCGCGAGCTGGTGACGTAATCGATCTCGGCCAACTGGCGGCGGTGATCAAAGGCCGATTCACCGGGGAAGCGGTGCAGCATGGAGGTCATCCACCAGGAGAAGTGTTGCACTTTCCAGCAGCGGCGGAGACAAATTTCGGAATACCGGTTGAGGATTTCGCGGCGGCCCTGCTTGTAATGCTCGGCGAGGCCGCGGGTGAGGACCACGACGTCGGCCACGGCCAGGTTCAGTCCCTTGGCGCCGGTGGCCGGGACGATGTGCGCCGCGTCGCCGGCCAGGAAAAGGCGGCCGTGCTGCATCGGCTCGGCAACGTAGCTGCGCATGGCCGCGATGTTTTTCTGGAACACGGGGCCCTCGATCAGCTTCCAGCCGTGCGGCTCGCCCAGGCGCGTGTGCAGCTCGCTCCAGATGCGTTGGTCGGGCCAGGCGGCGATGTCTTCCTCCGGGTCCACTTGAATGTAGAGGCGGGAGACGTAGGGCGAGCGCATGCTGAGCAGCGCGAAGCCGCGTTCGTGGTTGGCGTAGATCAACTCCTCGGAAGACGGCGGCGCCTGGGCCAGGATGCCGAGCCAGGAGAACGGAAACACGTTGTCGTACTCGGTGAGCAGGCCCGCGGGGAGCGAAGGGCGGCATACGCCGTGGAAGCCGTCGCAGCCGGCGATGAAGTCGCACTCCAGTTCGCGTTCCTCGCCGGCGTGGCGGTAGTGGATGCGGGGGCGTTCGCCGTCGATGTCTTCGACGCGCGCGTCCTGGGCTTCGAAGAGGAGGCAGCCGTGGGCGGCCAGGCGCGCGGCCACCAGGTCCTTGATGACTTCGTGCTGGGCGTAAACGGTGATGGTGCGGCCGCAGAGTTCCTCGAAATCGAAGTGATGCTCGCGGCCGGCGAAGCGGAAGTAGATCCCCTTGTGGACCAAGCCCTCGCGCTGGAGGCGGTCGCCCACGCCGGTTTCGCAAAGCAGGTCGACGGTGCCCTGCTCCAGCACGCCGGCGCGCACGCGCTCCTCGATATATTCGCGCGTGTGCATTTCGAGCACCACCGATTCGATGCCTTCGAGATGCAGCAGATGAGACAGGATCAGGCCCGCGGGCCCGGCTCCGATGATCCCGACTTGGGTACGCTCGCGACGCGGCACTTTACGCCGCGACCATGGCCAGCAGCGTGCGTTTCACGGCCGACTTCGCCAGCGGCACCTTGTAGCCGTTCTTCGCCAGTGGCCGGGCCCCTTCGAGAGCCTTCTCCGCGACGGCCGCGGCCAAGTCTTCGGTGATCCGCTGGCCGGCCAGCATTGCTTCGGCGTCCGGCACCCGCCAGGGGATCGGCGCGACGCCACCCAGCACGATGCGCGCCGAGCGGCAGAAGGGAGCATCCATGACCAGCGCCACGGCGACACTGACCACGGCGTGGGTCCAGGATTCGCGGTCGAGCACCTTGTGGTAACTGCTGCGCAGCGCGGGATTCACGGGCGGCAGCTGGACCCCGGCCAGCACTTCGTTGGGGGCCAGAGCGGTCTCGCGCGCCGGGTTGACTGAGGGCAGCGTGAAGAACTCCCCGGCCGTCATCTCACGCTCGCCGGACGGACCGGCGATGCGGAACTTCGCGTCGAGCGCCACCAGCGCGGGGGCGGTGTCGGAAGGATGCACGATGAAGCTCGGACCGCCGCCAAAGATGGCGTGGAATTCGTTTTCACCGCTGACGCTGAAGCAGGTATTGCCGCCGTTCTTGTAGCACTTGAAGCCGTTGCGGTAATACCAGCACCAGGGACGCTGCATGAGGTTGCCGCCAATGGTACCCGCGTTGCGGATCTGCGGCGTGCCCACCGCGCCCGCCGCGTCGGCGAGCACCGTGTAAGCGCGCTGAATAAGCGGATCGCGATGGACCACGTCGAGCGAGGTCATTGCGCCGATGCGCATGCCGGCCTGGGTAGGCCGCAAACGGTCAAGATCGTCAACCGCGCGCAGGTTCACCAGGGTGTCCGGGGTGACGAGACGCTCCTTCACCATGCCCAACAGGTCACTGCCGCCGCCCACCACAGCCGCGTTCGGACTTTGTTGGAGCGCCTGCACGGCAGCATTCAGGTCCGCGGGGCTCACGCTTCGGAAGCTTTTCATGCCAGTACCTCCAGGATCTTTTCGCGGGTCATGGGCAGGCTCTTCACGCGCTTGCCGATGGCGTTGTGGATGGCGTTCGCCACGGCAGCCACGCTGGGGATGATCGTCGGCTCGCCCAGCGTCTTGGCGCCGTAGGGGCCGTAGGGATCGTCGGTTTCGATCCACAGGACGTCGACCGGCGGAGCGTCCAGGTGCGTCATGATGCGCGCGCCGTAGTAGCCGGCGTTCAGCACCTGGCCGGAGCGCGGGTCGTAACGCAGCTCCTCATGCAGCGCCATGCCGATCCCCTGGATCGCGCCGCCCTGCACCTGGCTTTGCGCGGTGAGCGGATTCACGATGCGTCCGCTGTCATGCGCCGCGGTGAATTTCACCACGGCGACGTGACCGGTTTCGACGTTGACTTCGACTTCGGCGAAGTGGGCGACAAAGGAGTAGCGTGCCGCGTCCCGCATGGGTGCAGGCGACGGCGTCGCCATGGCGGTGAGAAACTCGCCATCTTTGGGGAGCCCGTTGGCGGCCATTTGCGCCTTCAGGTCGGCGACGGCCTCCACCACCGCCTGCCCGGTCTGCACTGTGGTGCGGCTGCCCGACTCGCCCACCGAATACGGGCAGGTATCGGTGTCGCCCCAGATGACAGTCACCTTTTCGAGCGGTACGCCCAGGCCTTCGGCCGCGATCAGTCCCATGGTGGTCTTGGCCGCGGTGCCGATGTCGGTGACGCCCACGTGCAGGAAGTAGTTGCCTTTCGAATCGACACGCACCAGCGCGCTGCTGCGGCCCAACGAAGACCCAAACATGCCCATGGCCATGCCCGCGCCGCGCTTCACCGGGCCATCGCCCGCGCCCGCTTCCGCCTTCCAGCGCTGCTTCCAGCCGAATGCGTCGGCGCCTTTGCGGACGCAATCCTCCAACCCGTAGCTGGTGTACGCGGTCTCATCGCGGAACTTGCGCGTCATGTTCTTGAGGCGGAATTCCACCGGGTCCATCTTGAGGGAGTAGGCTACGTCATCCATGAGGGACTCGATGCCGAAGACGCCCTGCGGGTAGGCGGGCGCGCGGTAATTCGCGCCCACTGCGGTGTTGGTGTAGACCGGCGTGGTGATCTTTTCCAGGTTCGGGACGGCGTACACTTCCGGACCCGCCACATCGCACGAGCTCTTGCGGTATGCGCCCGCATTCGTGATCGAAGTCTGCTGAATTGCGGTCAGCGTGCCGTCATTCTTCACCCCGACTTTATAGGAGTTCTTGGTGGCCCACCGGCCGTGGACGGCAACGAAGTCTTCCTTGCGTGTGTACTCCACTTTGACCGGCGCGCCGGCTTCCTTGGCGAGCAGGGCGGCCAGCAGGTCGTAATCCTGCGACTGGTTCTTGTTGCCGAATCCGCCGCCCATGTAGTGGCAGATAACCCGGACGTTGGCTTCCTCCATGCCGAGGTCGCGGGCGAGGTCGCGCTGGCACATCGCGATGCCCTGGGTGGAGGCGTACACGGTGAGCTTCGGTCCTTCCCATTGCGCGAGCGAGGTGCGGATTTCGAGCTGCGCGTTGTTGTGGTGGACGGTCTGGTAGGTGTCCTCGAGGACGTGGTCGGCCGCAGCGAGGCCGGCGTCGATATCGCCGCGGCGTTCGACGGACGGCTCATGGCGGCGCTGGCGGTCGGGCGAAATATTGCCGCCCTCGTGGATCTGCGGCGCGCCGGGCTTCAGCGCCTCTTCCGGATCGAGGACGAAGGGCAGGACTTCGTAGTCGACATCCACCAGAGCGAGCGCCTCTTCGGCGATGTGGCGGTTGACGGCCGCAATCGCCGCCACGGCTTCGCCCGTGTAGCGCACGGGATTATTGAAGACCTTGCGCTGATTCTGCTGGTCCCCGCTGGACCAGACCACGTCGCAGTTCGCATAGGTGAGCACGGCGCGCACGCCGGGCAGGGCTTTGGCGCGTGATACGTCGATCTTGCGGATACGCGCGTGGGGATGCGGGCTGCGCAGCACGCGCGCGTAGAGCATGCCGGGGAGCTTCACGTCTCCGGTGTACTGCGCCTTGCCGGTGACCCGTTCGAGCGCGTCGATGCGCAGCGTGCGATGGCCTACGGTGTTCAGCGGGTTCATGCCGCGCCTCCGTCGGCGGTTTCTGTAAGAGTGCCGGCGGCCGCCATCACGGCCTCCACATAGTGGTTGTAGTTCGAGCAGCGGCAGAGGTTGCCGGTCATCGCGGCGCGCACCTGGTCACGCGTGGGCTTGGGCGTTTCATTGAGCAGCGCGCGGGCGGCCATCAACTGGCCGGAGGTGCAGTAGCCGCACTGCGGCGAATCATGCTCGATGAACGCCTGCTGGAGCGGATCGAGCTGCTCGCCGCGGGCCAGACCTTCGACGGTCTGGACGGAGCGCCCATCCATCCACACGGCAAGCTGGCTGCACGAGTACATGGGCTTGCCGTCCACCAGCACGGTGCAGGCGCCGCATTCGCCGCGGTCGCAGCCGATCTTGGTGCCGGTGAGATCGAGGTGGTCACGCAGGAGCTCCACCAGGGTCCAGCGGTCCTCTACTTCCACCTGGCGCTGGTCGCCGTTGACGGTGATCTGGATGGTGGTGCGGGGCACGTCCGCGAGCACCTCGGAAGCAGGCGCGGCCGCGGGCGCCTGGGCCTTGGCTTTCTGCGCGGTGAGCGGTACAGTGGCTGCGACGAGGCCGGCTGAGGTGCCCTCGACAAACAGCCGCCGCGAGATCTTCTTCATGGCGGACCTCCTGACGAAAAATCGCCACTTTCCGAACGATTTTAGCAAACCGAATTCGGCGGACACACTTTCATGCCCGCGCGACTCTTCGTGGCCGGCTGAGGAAACCCACCAGCAGGAGCGTCACCACGATCTGCACGGCGATGACCGAGACGATCCATAACGGCCTTCCCGCCAGGAACACTTCCGGTCCGGGAATCGACGCGGAGAACAACGACAGGTTCGCGATGTTAAACAGCACGATCACCGCCAGCAGGGCGCGGCTGCCGTGGTAGACGTACCAGCACACCATGCCGTAGACCAGCTCGACGGCGAAGGCCACAAAGGGCGCCCGGCTGTAGAGCCCCAATCCGAGCTTGGGATGGTCGAGCCCCGGGGCCAGTGCGATGTCCGGAGCATGCGTCAACAGGTCCAGCCCCAGGTGCGAGACGATGGCGATCGCCACTGCCCAGGCCGCGACCGGCTTCTTCAGTCCCTTGGCGACGATCAGCCACGCCAGCGCGGTTAACAACCCCGCCGACAGCACCGAGTGCGAGTACGGCATGTAGGCGAGATGGATGTCGGCAACGGTCTGGATCTCTGTGTTGGTAGTCGTCTTTTCCAGGCCCGCGTAATTGAAGGCGACCCACAGGATCTCCATCGCCTGCACGGAGACGAGCAGCGCCACCATCGAGACAGCCGGGTACTTTCGCTTGACCAGCAGCGCGGTAGCAGCGTGATCGATCGCAAACACCGGGACTCCTTCCGGTCCCCCCCTAGAGGATCAGTGAGTACGACCAGTGAGTCCCCTCGGGTGTTTCACCTGGTCCATGCCATGCTTCCACTGCGGTCCCCCACACCCTTTTCACTCCACGTGTTGTAAACTGGGGTCTCAGGGAGTGCTTCTGAAGACCGCCGACGTTAGTCACCCTGATTATTTCCACCGCGTAGTCGATTGCCAGTGGGCCTGCCCTGCGCACACGAACGTGCCGCAGTACATCCGTCTGATCGCTCAGGGCAAGTACACCGACGCCTACATGGTGAACCGGGAATCCAATGTGTTCCCGGCGATACTTGGGCGGACGTGTGACCGCCCGTGTGAACCCGCCTGCCGCCGCGGGCGCCTGGAACCCAACCCCGTTGCCATCTGCCGCTTGAAGCGTGTGGCTGCCGATCTGCGAGGCGAAATCAGCCACCTGCTGCCCAAGATCCCGACGGAATCGAACGGCAAGCGGATCGCGCTGCTGGGCGCCGGGCCGGCCTCGCTGACCGTAGCCAATGACCTTCGCCCGCTGGGCTACGAGTGCACCATTTTTGAGAAGCAGAATAAGCCGGGTGGGCTGATGCGCACCAATATCCCGTCGTTCCGGCTGCCGGAGCAGGTGCTGGACGACGAGGTCGGCGTGATCCTGAACATGGGCGTCGACATCCGCTACAACTCGCCGGTCACCAGTCTGCGTTCGATCCTGGACGAAGGCTACGACGCGGTGTTCGTCGGCACAGGCGCGCCGCGCGGCAAGGAACTCGATCTGCCGGGCCGGCATGAAACCGACCGCATCCACATCGGCATCGACTGGCTGGAATCGATCGCCTTCGGGCACATTGACAAGATCGGCGAGCGGGTGCTGATTATCGGCGTGGGCAACACGGCGATGGATTGCTGCCGGTCGTCGCGGCGGCTGGGCGGCAAGGAGATCAAGGTGATGGCCCGCCGGCCGCGGGGCTTCTTCAAGGCCTCGCCCTGGGAACTGGAGGACGCCGAGGAAGAAGGCATCGAGATTGTCATCAACCACTCGCCCAAGCGCTTCGTGGTTGAAAACGGCGTGCTCAAAGGGATGGAGTTTGAGCGGCTGGAGTGGGACGCCGACGCCCGCAAGTCCAAGGTGATCGATACCGTGTTCCTGCCCGCGGACGACGTGATCCTGGCCATCGGACAGGAAAACGCGTTCCCCTGGATTGAGCGCGACCTGGGCATCGAGTTTGACAAGAAGTGGGGCATGCCGGTGGTGGATGAGACGACCTACCAGTCGACGCGCCCCGACGTTTTCTTCGGCGGAGACTCGGCCTGGGGGCCGAAAAACATCATCTGGGCGGTGGCGCACGGCCACGGTGCCGCCATCTCGATTCACCAGCACTGCCAGGGCGAACCCGTCACCGAGCGGCCTCCGCAGGGCTCCAATCTGGTCAGCCAGAAGATGGGCCTCAGCGAGTGGAGCTACCACAACGACTACAATCCCTCGGCGCGGCAGAAGATGAAGCACGTCGACTTGGTGGAGCGCTTCCGGAAGCTCAACATCGAGGTCGAGATGGGTTTCACGGCCGAGCAGACGGCCCGCGAGGTCCAACGCTGCTTAAACTGCGACATCCAGACCAAGTTCACTGAGAAGCTCTGCATCGAGTGCGACGCCTGCGTGGACGTCTGCCCGGTGCAGTGCCTTACCATCACGCGTGATGGCACCGAAGAGGACCTGCGCCAGCGCCTCTCGGCTCCCGCCATCAATTTGGACCAGGCCTTGTATGCCTCTGGTCCTTTGCCCCAGACCGGCCGAGCCATGGTGAAGGATGAAGACGTTTGCGTCCACTGCGGCCTGTGCGCCGAGCGCTGCCCCACGGCAGCCTGGGATATGCAGAAATTCGACCTCATCCTTCCCTACGCTGGAGCCCCATGCACGACGTCCTCCGTACCCGCGTAAACGATTTCGCGGTTAAGCTCGCTAATGTAAACGGGACCGGTTCCGCCTCCGCCAACGGCTTGATCATGCAGGCGATCTTCCGCATGGGCATCCCGGTCACCGGCAAGAATCTGTTTCCTTCGAACATCCAGGGTCTGCCGACGTGGTACGAGATCCGCGTCAACAAGGACGGCTGGGGAGCGCGCGCGCTCGACTACGACCTGATGGTGGCGATGAACGGCCAGACCTACGCGCAGGACGTGAAGGAGGTCCGGCCGGGCGGCTACCTCTTATATGACTCGTCGTGGCCGCTGGATCCGTCGCTCAATCGCGAAGACATCACCTTCCTCGGCGTGCCGCTGGCGGAGATGTGCAACCGCGAGTTCCAGAGTTCGCGCGAGCGTATTTTGATGAAGAACATCGCCTACACCGGTGCGCTGGCCGCGGCGGTGGATATCGACATGGCGGTGATCGAGGTTTTGCTGGACGAGAAGTTCGCCGGCAAGAAGGCGCTGCGCGATTCGAACCACAAGGCCCTGAAGCTTGGCTATGACTACGCCAAGGAACACTTCGAGTGTCCGCTGCCGTTTCGCCTGGAGGGGATGGCGGAGAACGGCGACAAGATCCTGATCGACGGCAACTACGCGACGGCGCTCGGTGCGCTGTACGCGGGGTGCACCGTCGCGGCCTGGTATCCGATCACGCCCGCCACGTCGGTGATGGACGCCTTCACGGAACTGTGCAATACGTACCGGCGCGATCCGCAGACCGGCAAGCGCAACGCGCTCATCCTCCAAGCGGAGGACGAACTGGCCGCGATCGGCATGGTGCTGGGCGCCACCTGGAACGGAGCACGCTCCTTCACCTCAACCGCCGGGCCCGGCATCTCGCTCATGAACGAACTTATCGGTTTCGGTTACTACGCGGAGCTGCCGGCCGTGATCGTGGACGTGCAGCGGGTGGGTCCGTCAACCGGCATGCCCACGCGCACGCAGCAGGCCGACCTGATGCTGGCGGCGTACGCGTCGCACGGCGACACGCGCCACATCCTGCTGTTCCCGGCGAATCCGAATGAGTGTTTCCACTTCACGGTGAAGGCGTTCGACCTGGCCGATCAGTTCCAGACGCCGGTCATCATGATGAGCGACCTGGATATCGGCATGAATGACTGGGTGGTGCCGCGCCTCCACTGGGACGACAGCTATCGCCCGCACCGCGGCCGCATTCTCACCAAAGCGGACCTGGAAGACGGACCGAAGTTCCGCCGCTACACGGACGAAGACGAGAATTTCGTCGCGCCGCGCACGCTGCCCGGCGTGAGCGAGAAGGGCTCGTTCTTCATCCGCGGCTCCGGCCACAACAAGTTTGGCGGCTACACGGAGATTCCGGACGAGTATCAGGAGGTGATGGACCGCCTCCGCAAGAAGCACGCCGCCGCGGCGAAGTTCGTGCCGCCGCCGCAGATCATCCGGCGCGACGGCGCGAAGTTCGGCGTCATCTGCATCGGCGGGTGCGATCCGGCAGTGCGGGAGGCGCTCGACATCCTGGACCGCCAGGGCGCGCCCGCCGATTTCATGCGCATCTGCGCCTTCCCGTTCGGTGAGCAGGTGGAAGCGTTCCTGGCCGAACACGAATTCTGTTTTGTAGTGGAGCAGAGCCGCGACGCGCAGCTCCGCTCGCTGCTGACTCTGGAGACGAGCGTACCGAAATCGAAGCTCCGCAGCGTGCTGGTGTACGGGGGATTCCCCTTGAGCGCGCACCACGTCGTGAAGGGAATTCTCGGCCAGCTCTAGCCCCGTCCAAACAACATGCCCTCGATCACCAAGCCGATCGCCACGCACCCCACGCTCCAGAAGAATCAACTGGGGCTCACGATTCGCGACTACGAAGGGTCAATGTCGACGCTCTGCGCCGGCTGCGGCCACGATTCGATCACGGCCGCAATCACGCGCGCCCTGTGGGAGCTGTCCACGCCTCCCCACATGGTGGCCAAGCTGAGCGGGATCGGCTGCTCGTCGAAGACGCCGACCTATTTCGTCGGCGGCGCGCACGGCTTCAACTCGGCGCACGGCCGCATGCCGGCCATCGCCTCGGGAGCCATCGCCGCGCACCGCGATCTGACCTACATCGGAGTGTCCGGTGACGGTGACTCGCTTTCGATCGGCCTGGGCCAGATGTGCCACGCCATTCGCCGCAACCTGCGCATGGTCTACGTGATCGAGAACAACGGCGTGTACGGGCTGACCAAGGGCCAGTTTTCGGCCTCGTCGGATGTGGGATCGAAGAGCAAGCGCGGCGAGCCGAACCTGATGGCTCCGATCGATCCGGTGCGCATGGCGCTGTCGATCGGCGCGACGTTCGTGGCCCGCAGTTTTTCCGGCGACAAGGAGCAGCTTGTTCCGATCCTCAAGGCGGCCTTCTCGCATCAGGGCTTCGCACTGATCGACGTGATCTCGCCTTGCGTGACGTTCAACGATCACAAGGGCTCGACCAAGAGCTACCTGCACACGCGCCAGCACGCGATGCGTGCGACGAAGGCCGACTTCGTGCCGCCACAGCGCGAGATCCTGGCGGCGATCGGGACCAACGGCGCGACTGCGGTCACGATGCATGATGGCAGCGTGATCCACTTCACGTCGGTGCCGACGGGCTACGATCCCACGGACCGGGTGAAGGTCCGCGACTTCCTGGACGCGCACGAGAGTTCGCACGGGAACCAGATTGTGACCGGGCTGCTGTATGTCGACCCTCTCTCGCGGGATCTGCACGAGATGAAAGAGACGTCGGAGACGCCGCTGCGGGACATTCCGTATGAGGAGCTGTGCCCCGGCGCGGCGGAGTTGGAGAAGTTGCAGGCGGAGTTTAGGTGAAGGCGTGGTTCTACCTGGGTCTCATTGGTATTTTCAGTTGTCTCCCCTCTTGCGCGACTGACAACGAAAGTCGTGGGCCACAAGGCGAGAATTCGTCGACTCCCGGATCGATGCAGGTATCTCGAGCGTACTTTGGCGCTAGCTGGCCGTTGACAGTCGATTCCGGCACGTTGCGGTGCCAAAAGATTGAGCGAGGCGGAAGAGTCCAAACGGCCGTTACTTTCGAAACCGACGGCCGCGTATACACCGTGAACGGAGCCGCTGAGACTTTTCAGCTAGGAGCAGACATTGATCCGATCTGGGCTCCTGGGGAGCCGATTTATGTGGCGGACCGAGAGCGCCCGGGCAAACGCGTGAACATCGGCCCTCCCAAGAGAAACATCGGTGATCTCCTTGACCGAGGCCTCAAGCTCTGCGAGCAGCTACGTTAGTCTGTCTGGTTGGCTCCTTCGAAACTCGTCCGCGCTCGTAACTGCGCGCAACCGGCAGAACCGAACTTCGCCGCAGATTATTCCTCCGGCCATACGGCCTCGCGTTCCCGGATTTCGCATTCTGCCACGTTATCGGGGTGCGCTTCGTACGCCCGCCGTTCCTACTCTTCCATCTCGTGGAGTGCGTTCGCGTCTCAGGAAGTCGCGCAGGGCTTCCTCCACCAAGACAGACCGGCTCACCTTGCGACGCTTCGCCAGCTGGTCCAGCTCCTTCCGGAGTTCGGGATCGATGACAAGTTGGATGCGATCCACTGGCACGTTCTATCTCAAGGCACACGCACTGGCCACAGTGGAGTGACCTACTCGGGCGGCTCCTCGGGCAGATCGTCGATGCGGTTCTCGAAGCGCGTGAACTGGCCCAGGAAGCGGAGCGGCACGGTGCCGATCGGGCCGTTGCGCTGCTTGGCGATGATCAGGTCGGCCATGCCCTTCAGGTCCTCGCGGTCGCGTTTGTAGACTTCCTCGCGGTAGATGAACATGACCAGGTCGGCGTCCTGCTCGATGGAGCCGGAGTCGCGCAGGTCGCTCAACTGCGGCTTGTGGTCGCCGGGGCGGGTTTCGGCGGCACGGCTTAACTGCGAGAGCACCAGGAACGGCACGTCCAGGTCCTTGGCCAGCAGCTTGAGTCCGCGCGAAATGGCGCTGACCTCCTGGTTGCGGTTCTCGCTGCGGCCGCGGCTGCTCATCAGTTGCAGGTAATCGATCACCACCAGCGAGAGGCCGTGCTGGCTCTTGAGCCGCCGGAGCTTGGCGTGCACGTCCATGAGGTTGACGCCGGGCGTGTCGTCGAGGAACAGAGGGCTCTCGGTGAGCGTCGCCAGGCCGTACTGGAGCTTGGTGCGTTCGTCCTTATTAAGGAAGCCGGCGCGGAACTTGTGCTGGTCGACGCGCGCGGCGGCGCACAGCAGGCGCGTCAGCAGGCTCTCCGACGACATTTCGAGCGAGAACACCGCCACCGGCTTGCGCATCTGCGGGTGCGTCGCGACGTGCTGGGCGATGTTCAGCGCCAGCGCCGTCTTGCCCATGGAGGGGCGCGCGGCCAGGATGATCAGTTCGCCGCCGTTCATGCCGCCGGTCATCTCGTCGAACTTGGCGAAGCCGGTGGAGAGGCCGCGGACGCGTTGGCTGGGGTCGAGGAAAGCGCCGATGCCGCCGGGGAATTTTTCGATCACCGCCTGCGGGGAAACCAGTTCGTCGCGGGTGCGCGATTCACCGAGTTTCAACAGGTTTTCCTCGGCCGACGCCAGGATCTGGTCAGGCTCCTCTTCGCCGATGAGGCAGCGGTCGATCACCTTCTGCGCGCTGAAGATCATGCGGCGCAGCGTGGATTTATCCTTGACGATGCGGATGTAGCTGTCGAGGTTCGAGATCTCGGGCAGGCCGTCGTCGAGCGAGACCAGGTAGGCCAAGCCGTCGACTGATTCCAGTTGCCCTTGCTTGATCAGTTCGTCCGCTAGCGTGACGCGATCGATGCGTTCGCCGCGGTCGTAGAGATCCTTCATGCGGGCGAAGATGCGGCGGTGCTTTTCGAGGCTGAAGTCGTCCGGGTCGAGCGCGCCGGCCACCTGGAGGTAATACGTGTCATTTAAGAGGATGCTGCCGAGCACGAAGCGCTCGGTGTCCAAGCTGGCCGGGAGGCCTCTTTCGAAGGTGAGGTCGAGTGCTGGCATGAATGCGACCTGTCAAACTTACCGCGGAACGCGCCGCAGGCGAAGCGATTTCTTAGCCGTACGTTTCGCTGCGGTTACAGCGAGGAAAAGTCTGTGGAATCCGGGGGGCTGACCCCGCTAATACAAATCCCGTGAAACCGCGCAGTTGGAGCGAACCTCCACAGGCGTCCACAGCTTATCCACGGAAACATTTTAGCAGCAGTTTGTTACGGGGACTATCGGTCGCCGGCGGCGAGCACTGTCTCGAAGTGGGGCGCCTCGGTCTCGCGGTGGACGATCGCCGTGGACACGTTGGCGAAGCCTGCCGCGCGGATCATGCGCTGCAGCTCGACCTTGGTGAACCCCAGCCACAGGTCGGCGTACATGGCTCGCGCTTCCTCGAAATTGTGCTTCAGCAGGTCGAGCACGATCACGCGGCCGCCGGGTTTCGTCACGCGGTGCGCCTCCGCCATGGCGCATTGCGGGTGCTGGGCGTGGTGCAGGCTTTGGCTGAAGAAGGCGACGTCGACTTCGGCGTCGGCGATGGGCAGGCGTTCCAGGTCGCCCAGACGATATTCGAGATTCTTGACGCTGTGGCTGCGCGCCAACTCCGAACCGAACTCGACCATCTTCTCGGCGTTGTCCACGGCGATGACGCGCTTGGCGCGGCGGGCCAGTAGCTGCGACACGGTGCCTTCGCCTGCGCCCAGGTCGGCGATGACGAGAGGCGGCATCAGCATCAGCAGCGTCTCGGCGAGCCCCTGCCAGCTCCGGCCCGGGACGTATTGGCGCCCGAAGCGGCCCGCCAGGCCGTCGAAGTAGGCGCGCATCTTGTCCTTGCGGCGGGCGAGCACCAGCTTCAACGCGTCTGTATCGTCGGCTGCTTCGGGGACCTCCGCCACGGCGGCCCGCAGCACGGCCAGGGTCTCCTTCGGCAGGCCCTTGCCGGGAGCTTTCAAGCTATATAAGATGTTCTTGCCCGTGCGGCGGTCCTCCACCAGGGCGGCCTGCTTGAGCTGGGCCAGGTATGTGGAGATCGTGCTTTGTCCCATGCCGAGAATCTCTTGCAGCTCAGCCACGGAGAGTTCTTCGCGTTCCAGCAGCAGGACGATGCGGGCGCGGTTGGGGTCGGCCAGAAGCCGGAGAGTTTTGAGGATTGACGCCATGGGCCGCTAATTAGTATTATATCGACGTATCTAGATTTTACGATACAACCCTTTACAAAGGACCCGCACACAGCATGAGCACTACCGTCGCGCCGATTGTTACCGACCTCGCTTACAAGGTCGCCGATATGTCTCTGGCCGATTTCGGCCGCAAAGAAATTACCATCGCCGAATCCGAGATGCCCGGCCTGATGTCGATCCGCCGGAAGTACGCGGCGTCGCAGCCGCTGAAGGGCGTGCGCATCACCGGATCGCTGCACATGACGATCCAGACCGCGGTGTTGATCGAAACCCTGAAGGACCTGGGCGCCGACGTGCGCTGGGCAAGCTGCAACATTTTCTCCACGCAGGACCACGCGGCCGCGGCCATTGCCGCCGCCGGCATTCCGGTGTTCGCCTGGAAGGGCGAGACGCTCGAAGAGTACTGGTGGTGCACCTACCAGGCGCTGAGCTTCGCCGGCGGCAAGGGTCCGCAGTTGATCGTCGACGACGGCGGCGACGCGACGCTGCTCATCCACAAGGGCTACGAGTTGGAGAACGGTTCGGACTGGGTGGATTCGCCCTCCGGCAGCTACGAAGAGAAGGTGATCAAGCACCTGCTGAAGCAGGTCCACACTTCGAGCAACCATCACTGGCATGATCTGGCCAAGGAATGGCGCGGCGTTTCCGAGGAGACCACCACGGGCGTGCACCGGCTCTACAAGATGCAGCAGGAAGGCAAGCTGCTGGTGCCGGCCATCAACGTGAATGACTCGGTGACCAAGTCGAAGTTCGACAACCTGTACGGCTGCCGCGAGTCGCTGGCCGACGGCATCAAGCGCGCCACGGACGTGATGGTGGCGGGTAAGGTCGCCGTGGTCTGCGGTTATGGCGATGTGGGCAAGGGCTCGGCGCAGTCGCTGGCCGGCTTCGGCGCACGCATCATCGTTACAGAGATCGACCCGATCAACGCGCTGCAGGCCGCCATGGCGGGCTACGAAGTGACGACGGTCGAGGATACGCTCGGCCGCGCCGACATTTACGTCACCACCACCGGCAACAAGGACGTGATCACCATCGACCACATGCGCAAGATGAAGGATCAGGCGATCGTCTGCAACATCGGCCACTTCGATAACGAGATCGAGGTCGACAAGCTGAACAATGAGCCGGGTGCGGAGAAGACCAATATCAAGCCGCAGGTGGACAAGTACACATTCAAGAACGGCAACAGCATCTTCCTGCTGGCGGAAGGCCGCCTGGTGAACCTGGGCTGCGCCACCGGCCATCCCAGCTTCGTGATGTCCAACAGCTTCTCCAACCAGACGCTGGCGCAGATCGACCTGTGGGCCAACAAGGACACCTACAAGCCGGGCGTCTACACGCTTCCGAAGAAGCTCGACGAAGAAGTGGCGCGGCTGCACCTGGAGAAGATCGGCGTGAAGCTGACCACGCTCACGGCGGAGCAGGCGGATTACCTCGGCGTGCCGGTCGAGGGTCCGTACAAGCCGGATCACTACCGGTACTAAGCGGTTTTCAGCGTTAGTCTCGAAGCGGCAGGTGGAAACGCCTGCCGCTTTTGCTTTCGCTGGTAGAATTCGAGTAGCGAGGTTACGCGAATGACGCCCACGCTTGAACGGATCATCGCCGAGGTCGACGCACTTTCTCCGGAGGAGAAGCGGCAGCTCCGCGAGCACCTGGAGGGGGAACCTGCGACGCACCCGCGCAACTCCAGTCTGCTCCGGGAACTGCGGGGTAAGTACAGGGACGTGCTCAGCCCCACGGAGGAATTCCTGGCGCGGAAGCGGGAAGACACCGAGTGGGAAAATCGCCGCTTTAACGACGAATGATCTACGTGTTCGATGCTGGTGCACGCGTTGCCTACCTGCGCGACGAACCTGGCGCCGACACCGTTGAGGAAGTCCTGCAAGATGCCGGAAACGTCTGTGCCGTGCACGCAGTGAACCTCTGTGAGGTCTACTACGACGGCTGCCGCAGGGATGGTGTGGACGTTGCAAAGAAAGTGATTGAGAACATGCTGAGCCGGGGCCTCCGGCTTCGCGAAGACATGGACCCCGAATTCTGGCAAACAGCGGGACGAATCAAAGCCACACACAAGCGCGTCTCTTTGGCCGACTGCTTCGCGATCGCCGTGGCGCGGCGGCTGGGCGCCGCGATTCTCACCACCGACCATCACGAATTCGACGCGGTGGCGCAGGCTCAGCTTTGTGCGGTAACCTTCATCCGCTAACGTGGCTCTGCACCGGACGCTCGTCGCTCTCTGGGTCGTGGCGCTGGCCGTCTCGGCCTACCACGCCTACGATCCGTTCACCTGGGTGCTCGAAGTGTTCCCCGCCGTGATCGGCATTGGAGTGCTGGCGGCCACCTACCGGCGATTTCCGCTGACCAATCTGACTTACTCGCTGATCTTCGTCCACTCGCTGATCCTGATGCTCGGCGGGCATTACACATACGCGCGCGTACCGCTGGGGTTCTGGATGCAGGACGCGTTCGGCTTCACTCGCAATCATTACGACCGGATCGGCCACTTCGCGCAGGGTTTCGTGCCGGCGATCGTCGCGCGCGAGCTGTTCCTGCGTCACCGCGTCGTCCGGCGCGGCGGGTGGCTGGCCACGATCATCATCCTAGTCTGTCTGGGGATCAGCGCCCTCTACGAGCTGGTCGAGTGGGCTACGGCCGAGCTGACCGGGTCCGCGGCCGACGCCTTCCTCGGCACCCAGGGCGACGTCTGGGATACGCAGAAGGACATGCTGCTGGCGGGCATCGGAGCTTCCGCGGCGCTGCTACTTCTGAGCCGCGCTCACGACGCGGCGATCGAGCGTCTGGAGGAACGCCGCGCCGGCCGGTGAGGGCGCTTCGCCGCTCCAACTCACGTAGACTGACGTACGCAGGCCGGGGACCGGCAGGTAGACGACCCCTTTCCTGCGGAAGCGCGTCACGCATTCGGGGGCGAGCGAGACGCCCATGCCGGCTTCGACCAGCGACACGACCGTCTGCCACTGCGTCGCTTCCTGAACCACGTTCGGCGTGAATCCCGCGGCGACGCAGCCGTCCACCAGGTGCTGGTGGAAGGCCGGCCCCAGCGCCTTGGGGAAGAAGACAAACGGCTCGCCACGCAGATCGCGTAGCCGCACGGTCCTGCGTCGAGCCAGGGCGTGGGAGGCGGGCAGCACCATGAGGACCGCCTCCGTCAGGAACAGCGCCGCGCCGTCGAGCCTGGCCTCGCGCAGGAACCCGAGATCGATCCGGCCCGCGCGCAGTTCTTCCTGGATAGCGCTGGTCGCCAGTTCGCGCAGCGTGAAGCGGACCTCCGGGTAACGCTGGCGATAGCGGCGGACCGCGGCCGGCAGATCGGTCAGCATCACGGAGGGCGGTACGCCGACGCGCAACTGTCCCGCCTCGCCGCGGGCCACACGGCGGGTGCGTTCGAAAGCCTCCTCGGCCTGGGACAGCAGGCGTCGCGCGTCTTCGGCCAGAGCCTCGCCCGCCGGGGTGAGGCGCGTCTTGCGACCGCGGACCAGCAGTACACAGCCGAGCAAGCGCTCCAGCCGCTGAATCTGCTGCGTCAACGGCGGCTGCGCGATGCCCACGCGCTCGGCCGCGCGCCCGAAATGCAGTTCCTCGGCGACGGCCAGGAAGTAGCGGAGCTGGCGAAGGTCGGGCTGTTCCATATCTAAATAATATCGTTGTGGTCTACTTCAGATATTAGACATATGAGTGAAGCAACGCCAGACTCGAATCATGGACTCGCACCTGCTCCCCAATCCCCGGCGGCTGCCGCTCACGATTCACTCCGGCGACGGCTGCTATGTCTTCGACGGCGACGGCCGCCGCTACCTGGACCTGGTCTCCGGCATCGGCGTCAACGCCCTGGGCTACAACCACCCGCGGATCACGGCCGCCATCACCGAACAGTCCCGCCGGGCGATCCACACGTCCGGCTTGTACGCGCACCCGTACGCCGAACCGCTGGCCGCCGCGCTGTGCCGCATCAGCGGGCTCGACCGGGTGCTGTTCACGAACTCCGGCGCCGAAGCCAATGAGGCGGCTCTGAAGCTAGCGCGATCCCATCAGCCCTGCCGGAGCCGCCTGGTGGCGCTCCAAGGATCGTTCCACGGGCGCACGCGTGGGTCGCTGGCGATCACCGGACAGGAGGGTCTTCGCCAATCCTTCGCCCCCTATTCCGCCGAAGTCACCTTCGTTGGCGCGAACGACGAAGCGGCTCTACGCGACGCTGTCACGAGCGAAACCGCCGCCGTGATCCTGGAGCCGGTGCAGGGCGAGGGCGGCATCCATCCGCTGACGGACAGCTTCCTGCGCCTCGCCCGCGATCTCACGCAGAGCCACGGTGCGCTTCTGATCACCGATGAAGCGCAGTGCGGTCTCGGCCGCACCGGCCGGCACTTCGCGCACCAGTGGTCCGGAATTCGCCCCGACATCGTGACCGTCGCGAAGCCGCTGGCCGGAGGACTTCCCATGGGCGCGGTCCTCTTTACCGAAGCGGTCAACGCGACCTTCCCGCCCGCGGCCCACGGCTCGACCTTCGCCGGAGGCCCGCTCGCCTGCCGCGTCGCCCTCGAGTTCCTCGCGGTGCTCGATGAACTCCTGCCGCACATCCGCGAGATCGGCGCCGAACTCCGCGCGGGGCTCGACCGCCTGCGCGCCCGGCATCCCAAGATCCGCGACGTCCGTTCGCGGGGGATGATGTTCGGCATCCAGCTCGACCAGCTTGCCGACCCGTTCGTGGAAGCGGCCCTGGCGCGGGGGCTGCTCGTCAACTGCACCCAGGGAACAACGCTGCGCCTGCTGCCGTCTTATATCCTGACGCACGCACAGGCGGCCGACGCGCTCGGAATCCTTGACGCCGTGTTGCTATGATCGAATCGCATGTCGCGCCGGTCCCAGCGACGGCTTACCCAGTGGCTTCAGGTGCTCAGCCTGGCGGCTGCCGCTTGGTATGTGTGGTTTTACTCCGTCGTGCCGCGACTGGCGATCGCCCCCATCAGCTCTATCGTGGGCCAGGCGCTGTTCTACGTGACCTTCGCCGGGCTCGCCGCCGCGGCCATCACGGCAGTCACCTATCTGGTGGTTCGGAAAGCCAGCGTCCACGGACAGATCCGCGACCCACTGGGCTCGATCTCCGTGGCCGTCTGGTACGCACCAGCGATGTTCGTCGCCTCCGGCTTCTCCCCGATTTCGCTGGGCGCGAGTCTCATCATGGTGATCAGCACCACACGCGTCCTCGTCGCCAAATGGACCGCCCCAACCGCGCGCAAGCGCTCTCGCAAGTTCACGCCGCCGCGCGTGCTGGGCTGGCGCACCGTCATCGCGCTGGTGGCTTCGGCCGCCGTCCACGCGAGTATCTTCGCCATCGGAGGAAACTACCGCCTGCCGGCGGCCGCACTGCTCGCCTTGAGCGCGGCGGTGATCACCGCGCTGGCCATCGTGATTGGAGCGCACACGCCGCGGTCCGCCACCAGCCTGCCGAACGCCGTGCTCGGCGTGATCCTGACGCTGATCCTGGCGCTGGGCATTACGGTGCTCCGGTCGATGGGCGGCGATAGCGACGTGCCGGGAGACGGGTCCGGCCCGTCCAGCCTGGCCAATCAAAAGGAAGCGCCGAAGATCGACCGGCGTCTACCCGCCGACGGCGATTTCCCGGGCGTCATCCTGCTGGCCGAACGCCCGCCCGACCAGCACCCGGAGTTCGTGATCCCGAAGCCCTCGCAGCACAAGGCGGGCGAGCCGAAGTCGCACACCATCCCGTTCACCGGCGAGTATTGGCTGTTCCGCCGGCCGTTCAGCCGCCCGCCGGAGGAGACCTCGTTCCGCGCCGAGGGCAGCCTGCTGGATTTTTCTTTTTCCAGCACCGACGGGTTTCCGCTGTTGATGGAAGCACACCAGCGGCTGGAGAAGCCCATAGATCTCGGTTGCTGCAGCGGCATTGAGGTGGCAGTGATCAGTAAGGACCTGATTCCAGGTTCAGCGTGGCTGGATCTGACGGTGCTGGATTCGCGCCTGGGCCGCGTCCGTTTGTTCCCGCTGGGGCACGCGGCGCTGAGCAGCGGCGGCCGCGAGGTGCTGCGATTTCCGGTCCCGGCACGTACGTTGATCGAGCGGTTCGACGAATTGAAGCTGGCGTTCCACCAGGCGAGCCACACCAGCCGGAGCCTGAAGGTGGAGGTGGAAGGGTTCACGCTGGTCCCGCGGGGGTTGTAGCCGCTCGCGCCTGCCAGCCCCCCGACTGTATACTGAAGCGAGACCAAACCTTAAGGAGGTCAAGTGGCAGCAATCACTTTCACCCTCAACGGCCGGTCCCAACGCGTCGACGTCCCCGAGCAGATGCCCCTGTTGTGGGTCCTGCGCGACGCCTTGGGCATGACCGGCACCAAGTTCGGCTGTGGCATGTCGCTGTGCGGCGCCTGCACGGTCCACCTGAACGGCCAGCCCGTGCGCTCCTGCCAGACGGCCATCTCGACGGTGGCGGGCAAGAACGTCACCACCATCGAAGGACTTTCCACCGATAACAGCCATCCGGTCCAGCGCGCCTGGATCGAAAACGATGTCCCGCAGTGCGGCTACTGCCAGTCCGGCCAGATCATGACGGCCGCCGCGCTGCTGACCAAGACCTCTGACCCCAGCGACGCCGATATCGACGAGGCCATGCGCGGCAACCTGTGCCGCTGTGGCACCTACGTCGCGATCCGCCGGGCCGTCCATCGCGCCGCGCAGCTCAAGGCTGAAGCTGAGCTGGCGCCGGAGAAAGAGGTGCTGGCATGAAACGCCGCGCATTCCTCCAAACCACCGCGACCGCAGCCGGCGGGCTGATGGTCGGCTTCCACTGGGGCAACGGCCAGGCCGAAGCGCAGACGGCCACTCCCGAGCTGAACGCCTTCATCCTTGTGAATCCCGACGACACGGTGATGCTGCGCATTCATAAGTCGGAGATGGGTCAGGGCGTGGTCACCTCGATCTCGCAGATCCTGGCCGACGAGCTCGAAGCCGACTGGTCCAAGATCCGCACCGAGTTCCCGGGCGTGCGTCCCGAGTACGGCGCGCCGATGATGGGCACCTACGGGAGCCTCAGCATCCGCACCGGCTGGACCCCGCTGCGCCGCGCCGCCGCCACTGCGCGCGAGATGCTGGCGCAGGCCGCCGCGAATCGCTGGAACGTGCCGGTGTCGCAGGTCCGCACCCAGAACAACAGCGCGATTAACACCGCGACCAACGCTCGCCTCAGCTACGGCAGCCTGGCGGCCGATGCCGCGAAGCTCGCTCCGCCGCCGGCTCCGGCCGGACGTGGGGGTGGCCGCGGCGGCCCTGGTGGTGGTGGTCGTGGTGGCGACGCTGCCGGCGGACCCGCGCTCAAGGAGGCCGCCGAGTTCCGCTACGTCGGCACCTCGCCCCAACGCCTGGATACGCCGCTCAAGACCAACGGCACCGCGCCGTTCGGCATCGACATGCGGCAGCCCAACATGCTCTACGCCGCCCTCGAGCGCTGCCCGGTGTTCGAAGGCAAGGTGGCGAGCTTCGACGCCAAGGCCGCCAAGGCGATGCCCGGCGTCAAGGACGTCTTCGCCATCGACAACGGCGTGGCCGTGGTCGCCGACAATACCTGGACCGCGTTCCAGGCCCGCAAGGCGCTCAAGATCAAGTGGGACGAGGGTCCGCGCGCGGGCAACTCCACCGCCGGTCTTCGCAAGATGTTCGCCGAAATGTGCCAGCAGCCGGGCCAGCAGCGCCGCAACGCCGGCGACGTGGATGCCGCGTTGGCCGGGGCCGCGCACAAGCTGGAAGCGGTCTACGAGGCGCCCTACCTCTCGCACGCGCCGATGGAGCCGCTGAACGCCACCGTCCTGGTCACCGATAACCACTGCGACGTGTGGGTGGGTTCGCAGATCCAGACTGTGGCTCTGCAAACTGCCGCGCAGGTCACCGGCCTCCCGCAGGATCAGGTGTCGATCCACACCCAGTATCTGGGTGGCGGCTTCGGCCGCCGCGGCGGCGAGGATTACATCCACGAAGCCGTGCAGATCGCCAACCACATGAAGGGCACGCCGGTGAAGCTGACCTGGTCGCGCGAAGACGACCTCCAGCATGACACCTACCGCCCGATGTCCTACACGAAGTTCGCCGCCGGGCTCGATGCCGAGGGCTGGCCAGTGGCGTTCCACGCGCGCATCGCCTGCCCGCCGTTCGGCGGTCCGACCACGTCGACCGAGGGCATCGAGGACCATCGCTACGACATCGCCAACGTGCGCGTCGAACTGCACTCGCCGGATGTCGGCATTCCGGTGAGCTACTGGCGCAGCGTGGGCTACTCGCAGAACACCTTCTTTATGGAGGCGTTCGTCGATGAGATGGCGCACGCCACGGGCAAGGATCCGGTGGAGTTCCGCCGGAAGCTGCTCGCCAAGAATCCGCGCCTGCTGGGCGTGCTGAACTTGGTGGCCGAAAAGGCCGGCTGGGGCACGCCGCTGCCCGCGGGACGCTTCCGCGGCGTCGCGGTGGTCAACAACATCGGCAGCTTCAACGCCCAGGTGGCCGAGGTCTCGGTCGAAAACGGCAAGATCAAGGTGCACCGCGTGGTCTGCGCGGTGGACTGCGGCGTGGTGGTGAACCCGGCCATCGTGACGCAGCAGATCGAAAGCGGCATCGTCTACGGTCTGAGCGCGGCGCTCAAGCAGGCGATCACGCTCGAACGCGGACGCGTGGTCCAAGTCAACTTCCACAACTACGACCCGCTACGCATCGACGAGATGCCGCAGGTGGAGGTGCACCTTGTGGAGAGCACCGCCGCCCCGGGCGGCATCGGCGAGGCCAGCACCCCGACGGCGGGTCCGGCCGTGCTGAATGCCGTGTTCGCGGCGACGGGCCAGCGCGTGCGCATGCTCCCCGCGAAGCTCGCCTAGCGAAGACGGCCTAAAAACACTGGCGGCAGAGGAACACCGGCAAAGGTTCCTCTGCCGCCTTTTGTTTTACTCGGAGAAGTATGCCTCTTCCCCCCAGTTGCCGGTCAAGAGGTAGATCACGCTGATCAACAGCACCACCACGCCGACCAGGACCATCCCTTTGACCGCCTTCTTGTCGCCCTCCATCCAAGTTTGCAGGATGATCGGCGCAAGATAGACCCACTGCGTGATTCCCACCAGGGGCGCAAATAGCGCCACCACGGGCGCCAACGAGAAAACCGCAAAGTGAATGAGATCGAGGACCACGACGAGAATCGCGCCGTGGCTGACCTTGTTGGCAACGTGAAGGATGCCTGTTTTAGAAGTAGTTTCGCTCATGTTCATGTACCGGCTGGCGAAGGATGCCAACCGTCCATTATGCAACGCTTCGGCCCCCGCTTGATTTGCCGCCCCGGAGTGGCAGAATGGTCAGGTCGGCTGCCTTGCCCAAGAACGCCTGCGGGCTCGGCGAAAGGAAGACATCATGCACCCCGCCATCACCCATCGGACCGTCGCCGTACTTGCCTGCTCGCTCTTTCTGGCAGCCTGCTCGAAGGATGCGCCGCCCGCTCCGGCCGCGGAAGCCGGCTCCGGGGTCCTGTTCGAAGGAGCCCGGCTGATTCCGGGCGACGGCAGCCCGGCCATCGAGGATTCGGCCTTCCTGGTTGAGAACGGCGACTTCCGGATGGTCGGCCGGCGCGGCCAGATCGAGGTGGGGCCCAACGTCGCGCACGTCGACCTCACGGGCAAGACGGTCATGCCCGCGCTACTCGACATCCACACCCACCCCGGCTGGACCATCCTCAAGACCGGCGAAACCAGCGCCACCACTTACTCGCGCGACAACCTGGCCGATCACCTGACGCGTTACGCCTACTACGGCATCTCAGGGGCCGTCAGCATGGGCATCGACCCGGGCGACACCGCCTTCTCGATCCGCGACCATCCCATCCCCGGCGCGGCCCTGCTGTGGAGCGCCGGCCGCGGCATGGCCATGCCCAACGCGGGTCCGGGCCGCGAGTACTGGCGGCCGATCGCTTACGGGGTTTCCACCGACCCCGAAGCGCGCTCCGCGGTCCGCGAGTTGGCGGCGAAGAACGTCGTGTGGGTCAAGATCTGGGTGGACGACCGCAACGGCACGGTGCCCAAGCTCACGCCCGCGCTCTACCGCTCGATCATCGAGGAGGCACACAAGAACCAGCTCCGGGTCGTGGCCCACATCTATTACCTGGCCGACGCCAAGGACTTGGTGCGCGCGGGAATCGACGGCTTCGCCCACGGCGTGCGCGACCGCGATATCGACGACGAATTCGTGCAGCTCTTGACGTCGCACCCCGACGTATTCGTGATCCCCAACCTGCCGCTGCGCGAGACTACGCTCCAGGACATCGCCGCCGCGGCCGAAACTCTGCCGCCCATCGAGGCGCAGAAGATGCGCGACGCGCCCAAACCCACCCAGGCGGAGCGCGACTTCTTCGGCATCCAGGCCCGCAACCTGGCTCGGCTGAATGCGGCAGGGATCCGCATCGGCTTCGGCACGGATTCCAGTGACACCGCCGGCTGGGACGCGCACCAGGAGCTCGCCGACATGGTGGTGGCCGGGCTGACGCCCGCGCAGGCGATCACGGCGGCAACGAAGACGTCGGCTGGGATCCTCGGGGTTGAGAATATGGGGACGGTCGGGGCAGGGAAGCGCGCGGATTTCCTGGTGCTGGATGCGAACCCGCTGGACGACATCAACAACACGCGGCGGATTTCGCAGGTCTACCTGCACGGGGAAGCGCTAGACCGTGCGGCGTTGCGGGCGGAGCTGAGTGCTCCTTAGAGGGAGTGCGGCTGAACGTGGGACCGCTCCCTGCGGTCGCGGCTCAGCTGGTTTAGCTCCGTCCGCCAGGTCTAATCCCACCGTCTTTCAGGCGGTCAGCTTTAAGCCGCCCAATCCCTACGAGAATAGGGAGGATGGCGGAATACAGGCATAGCGCGCACGCGGTCTACGACCTGAAATATCACCTGATCTGGTGCACGAAGTACCGAAAGAAGATCCTACGCGGGAGGATCGCGGAGCGTGCGCGCGACCTGATCCGACAGATCTGCTCGGCCCGCAACGTGGTGATCGTCCGCGGAGCCGTATCGCCGGATCACATCCAGTTGCTGCTGTCAGCGCCGCCGGTGCTGTCGCCAGCAAAATTTGCGCAGTACATCAAGGGCCGGTAGTCGCGACACCTGCAAGCGGAGTTCGTCGATTTGCGCAAACAATACTGGGGTCAGCACATGTGGGCGCGAGGCTACTTCTGCGCGACGGTGGGCGCGGTGGACGAGGCAACGATCAAAGCCTACATCGAGAACCAGCGGTGGGACGAAGACGATGAGTCGTTCAAGATCACCGCGCCCACCAAGCCTTGAGACGGCTTGGAGCCGGGAGCGCTTCAGGCGGCTTCAGCCGCAATGCGACGTTCAGTCGCCAAAGGATTCTACCGGCTTTAGCCGGTAGTCATCAATTGAAGGTTGGTAACGGCGGCGGCGCCAGGTTGTAAGAATCTGGTCGCCAAACCTTGAATCCTAAAAGGAGCCAACCGCCGTGAAGAAGCCATACCAGATCGTGACGCGAGCCGCCAAGGAGTCGGCAGCCATCGTCGAGCAGTTTTGCCAAGCCAATGGGCAGATCCTGCTGCCGACCGTGAATCTCATCGAAAGCGCCAGCCAGGAGGTGAGCCACATCATGCACCAGATCCAGATGCAGACGCTGGAAACCATCCTGATGCTGAGCGCGGAACAACTCGCCGGAACCCGCACGCCGGGCAAGCCCAGCGGAGAGATCCGCTGGCACGGGCGGCAGGCCGGCAAAATCTAGCTGGCCGACCGGGAAGTGAAAGTGAAGCGTCCGCGTTTGCGTCACAAGGCCGACGGGGAAGTGAAGATTCCGGCGTACGAAATGCTGCGCCAGGATCGCGGCCTCGGCCAATACATGTTGGGAGCATTGATGTGGCGTTTCCACGCGTGAGTGCGACGAAGTGCTGCCCCAGATGGCCGAAACGGTGAGCGTCTCGCGCAGTGCGGTGGCCCGGTCGTTCCAGCACCACGAGCAGAATTACGGAACGACCATGACCGGGCTTTGTCAGAACGCCGCTTCCGCGCGTTCGGGTCGAGCACCGTCACCTGGCACAGGTATTCTCCAGGCGCGAGCTGACCGAGCGGAAAACTGAGCTTGATGGGCATCGTGTTCAGCCGGTTGTCCACGCGTTCGGCGACGGTGACCGGATCGATTTCGAGTGCCTTGTCCGTGCCGCTGTAAAACGTGACGTAGGCCAGCAGCGGCGCTCGACGGGGTCGGCTTCCTGCTGGTAGGCCTGCAAGTAGACATACATCGGCTTGGTCTTGCTGAAGACGCGCGTCACGCTGGGGATCTGCTTCTGGCCCTGCTGCACCAGCGGATTCACGGACTGCTGCACGGCGCGCTTGTTCTTGTCCTGGGTGGCGTCGAAGAGGGCGTCCTGGAGTTCGACACGCTGGCTGCTGAGCACCACGCTGCTGATGGGCGGGCACTCGACCTCCTTGTTCAGGTTGGGAGCGGTGAACGACGGTTCGCAGGTGCCGATGGGGCCGGTTTCGGCGTCCCGCGCCAGGAACTTGATCTTGTAGTCGCCGGGGAAGACCGTGAAGCCGGCGTCACAGGTGATGGGACGCTGGTCGAGCTCGGCCGCAGTGGCGTCGGTGAACTTGACGTCCACCTTGTCACGCAGGTCCGTGACCGGGCTGCCGCCGCGAATCTCGCCGATGAAGTTGATCAGGGTGTGCTCGGCGCCGCCGCGCCTGGCCAGGGCGAGCTCGCTGAAGGAGATCTTGACGGCCAGTGGCACGAAGTACTCCAGATCATGGTCTGGCCGGTGGAGAGCAAGCCTAAGCCCATTGACTGTCCGCGCAGACAGTGTTGCTGTAGTAGTACAGTAAGCATCCAGATGTCGATGTTCCGAATCAATCCGCAGTCGGGCGTGCCAATGTACTTGCAGTTGATTGAGCAGGTCAGGCACGCCATCGAGATCGGTGCGTTGCGCTCCGGGGATCAGTTGCCGGGGATCCGGAAGGTCGCCGAGGAGTTGGTGATGAACCCAAACACGGTGGCCAAGGCCTACCGGGAGATGGAACATGCGGGTCTGATTGTGCTGCGGCACGGAGCCGGGGCGTTCATCGCCGGGAATCCCAATGGGAATCAGGATCGTGCGGCGCGGCACGCCATGCAACGGAGCCGAGGCGTGGTGAGCCGGGCGGTGGCCGCACTGCGCGACCTGGGGCTGGACGACGGCGCGATCCGGCGGTTGGTGGAATCTGAGTTGGCGGAATCCAGGGAGGAGGTCAAGAAATGAGCGCGGAGGGGATGCGGCCAAGAGACGCGATTCATACGGCGATTGAGGTCCGGGACCTGACCAAGGACTAAGGTCCGCGCCAGTTGACGTTCGACGTGCCGCGCGGGTCCATTTGCGGATTCCTGGGGCCGAACGGGTCGGGGAAGACGACGACCATGCGCATCCTGATGGGATTCGCGCACCTGGTTTCGGGGTCGGCCACAGTTCTGGGCGTGCCAGCCGGAGCCTCGCATGAGATCTTTCGCAAGGTCGCCTTCGTGCCGGAGGTCAAGGACCTTTATCCCTTCGCCAAGGCCGGCGAAATGATCAAGCTGACGCGCGGGTTCTATCCCAACTGGGATCACGAAATGGAGCAGCGCCTGATCGCCATGTTCGAAATCCCGTTACAAACGCGTTGCCCCAAACTCTCGAAAGGAACCACAGCCAAGCTGGCACTGTTACTTGCTTTGTGCCGGCGCCCTGAGCTGCTGGTGTTGGACGAACCTACTGACGGACTGGACCCGCTGGGCATGCAGCAGGCGCTGCGCCTGTTGGTGGAGATGGTGGCCGAGCGCGGTGCGACGGTGTTCTTCTCCACGCATCACCTGCCCGAGGTAGAGCAGGTTGCCGATTATGTCGTGATGATCAGGAACGGCCGCTGTGTGCTGGAGGGTGAGATCGACGACGTGAAGCAGAAGTTCCGCAGGGTTCGTTGCGTGATCGGGTCCACTGATGTGGCGCTGCCGCTATCGATGGCCCATTTTCGGCGCGAAGGCCGCTTCCTGACCGGCTACACGCCGGAGGACGCCGAGGAGTTGAACCGCATGCTGGCCGGATCTGGTATCGAGCTGCTGGAGTCCGAGCCCGCCACGCTCAAAGAAGTCTTCTTTGAGCAGATGGAGCACGCATGATCTGGTACCGGCACTGGCTGGAGGTCCGCTGGGGCCTGGTGATCCTGGTGGGGGCGCTGGTGCTGTTTGGGGAAGCGTCCCCCTTCAGCGTGGACTTCAGCGCGGTAACGGACCTGAGGGAGTCGGATCCTGTGGGGCGCTACCTGCTGGTGGCTCAGGCGGCTCACGCGATGACGCGTGGCGAGCTGCTGGCGTGGAGCTCCTATGCCGAGCAGGTCTGGATACACTTCGTCCTGGCCGGGCTTTTCACGGCCGGCCTGGGATACGTCTCCACGACGCATCCGGGGGGCCATTCTGTCTTTTATACGTTGGCCCTTCCCATTTCGCGTGTGCGGCTGATTGGAACGCGGCTGGCGGCGAGTTTCTTCGCTGCTGTTCTCAGCATGGTGTTCGGACTCGGTCAATACGCTGTGACCCTGGCTTGGCAGGAGCGACCGATTCCCTGGCCCGAGCTGATCGAGTCGTTTGTGTCCGGGATCCCGCTGGCTGTCGCCTGGGTCGCCTTCGTCGCAGCACTCCTTACGGTGACGCAGCGCTGGTGGTGGTTTGTCATCGCGGCGCTACTCCTCGTCGTCGGCGCCCTTCCCGCTCAGATGTTCGTCGTGCAGTACACCGCGTACGGCCACGTACCGTGGCTGTGGCTGACGTTGATTGTCGCGCTGGCGGGAGCGGCGATCAGCTTCACGCTTTGTAGAGCGCCGCGGAGGGAGTTCTGATGGGTTCCGCGGAAAAGCGTTGGGCCGCGTGGTATCGGCACTGGCTGGAAATCATGCGCGGCGGGGCCGGGCTCGTCTTCTTGCTCACTCCGGTGCTGATTGTGGCGGACCTGATCATGACGGCGATACTGCATGCCAGGACCGGGGCGGACACTGGCTTTGCCGGAGCGGCCATGACGCCAGAGGCACGGGTCGCGTTCCTGGCACACCTCCGGATCTGTGTTTTCACGGCACTGGTGATGTGGATCTTTATGGGAGATTCCGGAATCCGGACCCCCACGTTTGAGGGGCGCCACCAATCTCTGTACTACACGCTGACTCTCCCGGTCTCGCGATTCGATCTGGTATGGACCCGCTATGCCGCCGGATGCGGCGCAGCGGTCCTGGTATTCTTCGCGTTGCTGCTGGGCGACAGCCTGGTTGCGCTGGCGTGGGGCGGAGGAGTTCCGTTTGGGGCGATGGCATTGGCCAGCGTACTGGGATGCGTGCTCCTGTGTGCCTTGCTGGCGCCGCTGGGGACGCTGATGCCATTGGTCAGCGAGGCTGCGGGGCGGTGGGTGGTTTGCTTGGCGGTGGTCTTCGGTGCAGGCGCGGCGGGGCCCCTGGCGACGCGCTTTGTGGGCTCACCGGCGGTGCCCTGGATGGAGATCGGCTGGCTGATCCTGTTGATCGGTGCCTCCGTTTCAGCGAGTGCGATGGTCGCGCAGAAGAGGGATTTTTGACGGCCGGCGGCGCGGCCGGCGCCAACGCGCCTGACTGAATCGTGCACGGGAAATCCGGTGTTGTGAAGCTTCGGGCCGGAGGTGTGCCCGGAATCACAAAGAAATACGAACGGCTTTGGAGGAGTGATATGAAACAGTTACGTTTTCACCAGCTCGGACTCGGGCTGACAATGATATTGGGGACGGCTCTTGCACAGAAGGCGCCGGCACCACCGGGCTACGATGCCGATGCTGTAGCCGCTCAGTTGGAAGCGGCGATGGAGAACCGGATCGATGTGGCGCACAACAGCGTCGGGATCGTCACAGGGATGCTGACTCCGGAAGGCCGCCGGTACCTGACGCGCGGCACGCTGGAGAAAGGCGGGGAGGCCCGGGTCAGGCCGGACACGATCTACGAGATCGGCTCGATCAGCAAGTTGTTCACCTCCTTGTTGCTGGCGCAGGAGGTGGTGCGTGGGGAGATGTTACTGGACGATCCGATCGCGATGTATCTCCCCGCTGGCGTCACCGTGCCGAGCCACAACGGAATCGAGATTAAGCTGGTGGACCTGGCGACGCATACCTCGGGCCTGCCGCGCATACCAACGAACATCGCGCCGGCAGATCAGAGCAATCCATACGCCGACTACACGCCTGAGCTGCTCTACGAGTATCTGTCCACCTATGAGTTGCCCCGTGATCCGGGCGAGCGTTGGGAGTACTCGAACGTGGGCGTCGGGCTCCTGGGACACATTCTGGAACTGCATGCCGGAGTGCCCTACGAAGAACTGTTGCGGACGCGGATTCTTGACCCTCTGGGAATGGACAGCACCGGCATTACGTTAGCCGAGAGCAACTGAGCCGCACTGCAAAACCCTACTCCACGGCAGCGGCCATGGCCGAGGTTCCGATGTGGGATCTGGGTGTTCTAAAGGGTGCCGGCGCGATCCGATCGACCGCTGCCGATATGTTGACCTTCGCGGAGGGCTGGCTGAATGAAGAGATCTTCCCCGCCGAGAAGGCTCTGATGCTGAGCGTGACGCGCCCCAGCGACGCCCCCACCATGCAGCAGCATCTGGGATGGATCGAAATCGGTGGCAGGGTTCTGTTCCACGACGGCGCAACGGGCGGCTACCAGGCGGCGATTACGATTCTCCCGGCGGCACGGCTTGCCACGGTTGTCCTGTCCAATTCCACCCAGTACCTGAGCGAACTGGCCCTGCACGCTGTGATTCCGGCGATCCCGCTGACGAGCTTTGCGGCTCCCCAACAACTGGCCCAAGTCGAGGTGGCGGCCCAGGTCCTGGCGCAATACGTCGGGACCTACGTGGTTAACCCCGAGACCTCGGTGGACATCACACTGGACAAGGGGCGCCTTTATGCCAAGACGACTGGTTTCCCCGATAAGCACGAGCTGGCTCCGGAATCGGAAACCGAGTTCCTTGACAAGACAAACCCATCGATCAGCTTGAAGTTTTTGCGGAACCAGAGCGGGGAAGTGGCCACGATGCGCATCGGCTTGCCTGACTCAGTGCTGACGGCGCAACGGGAAGGCGTGAGTCCGGCCGAGGAGATTCTGGAGAGCTACGTCGGGGTCTACGAACTGGCGCCGAACTTTACGGTCAAGATCACGCGCGAGGGATCGCAACTGTTTGAGCAAGCCACCAATCAACCTCGATTTGAGATCTACCCGGATTCGGAAACGGAGTTTCATCTGACGGTGGTCGCGGCGCGATTCACGTTTGAACGCAACGAGGCCGGTAAGGTCACTGGCCTGGTGCTGCACCAGAACGGGCGGGACCTCCCGGGCCGCAAGATCGAGTAGAGATCAAACTGTCGATCTGACGGAAAGCGTGCTGATGGCGCAGTTGGGACCTCCCAGCCGTGGCGTGCCCGGGGCAAGGGCCACATTCATGTTGGCTATCTACATGAAGTCGTGTAGTCTGCTGTAGAGAGACAACATGAGCAAAGCCAAATCTGAAGTTCCGTATGGCACGCTCGATCTGATGGGGCTGAAGACGCTGGCTCCTATGGGCCCCTGCAAGGATTCGGCCTCGCCAGGCGGATCGAGCAAGTGGCGAAAGGTTCCCTGAGTCTCAATCAGGGAACCATCTATCCGGCCCTGCTGTGCTTGGAACTACGCGGTTGGATCAGTAGCGAATAGGGTATGAGCGAAGCCAAACGCAGGGCGCGGTATTACAGCATCACGGCGGCCGGCCGGAAGCAATTGGCCGTGGAGGCGCGCAAGTGGTCTGAGACAGTCGCGATGGTCAGCCGGCTGTTGGAGATGGAGCCATGAATCGGCTGCGTATTTGGCTATCCCGATTGAGGAACGCACTGGGCTGGTCTGAGAGCGCCGCTGCGGGGGGGTGAACGGCTTGACGAGGAACTGCGAACCCATGAAGAGCTGCTTGCGCAACATCTTGAGCGTGAAGCCGGGATGACACCGGAGCAGGCTCGCAGGGCAGCGCGTCGCGAACTCGGTAATCTGACGCAGGTTCGCGAGACACACAGGGAAACCTGCGGGATTCGGTGGGCTGATGCGCTGTGGCAGGATCTGCGCTACACCTGCGCGTTGGATGGTCTGGCCTCCGAACCGCCGTGCCCAGATCCCTTCAGCTCTGCGTTCCGCAAAACCCATCCGCTGGCGAATACTTTGAAACCACAGGATATTGTCCGGCCACGATAGGTGTAGAATTGTCCCTTGCTACACGTCCTTCAATCCTCGCGGGAGAAAGTTGCGGAACATGATCGATCACGGAGGTCTAACGATGCGAAAACACCCACTCTTGATCCTCTCGATGCTGGTGCCGGCCTTTTTAGGCCTCGGCGGATACGCCACCCTTGAGGCCCAGCAAAAGGCTTCTTCCACGCCTGGCGCGAAGCGCTGGTCGGATGCGTCCACTTGGCCTGACCAGAAGGTGCCCGGCAAGGCCGCCACTGTCACCATTGGGAGGGACATGGACGTTGTCCTCGATGTGAGTCCGCCGGCCCTGCACGGTTTGACGATCAACGGCAAACTGAGCTTCGCGGACGACAAAGATCTCGAACTGACCGCCGAGTGGATCATGGTGCACGGGGAGTTGGAGATTGGCACGGAAGCCCGCCCCCACACACGGAAGGCGACCATCACCCTCACGGACAATATCAAAGACGAAGATTTTGGCGGCATGGGCGGAAACGACCGCAGTGACCGCGGGATCATGCTCATGGGCGGAACTCTGAACCTGCACGGTCCGGAAAAGAGCACCTGGACCAAGCTGGCCAAGACCGCCGAAGCGGGCAGCAACTCGATCGAGGTCCTGAACGCCGCTGACTGGCGAGCCGGCGAGGAGATCGTCCTCGCGTCGACGGATTTCGATCCCAGGCAGGCAGAGCGACGAACCATTACCGCCATCCGTGGGAATACGATCACGTTCGACAAGCCGCTGGAGTACATGCACTTCGGCAAGATCACCTTCGACGTGGATGAACGTGGCGAAGTCGGCATGCTGACGCGCAATATCAAACTCCAGGCCTCGGCTGACGCGGAACAGTCCTTCTTCGGTGGGCACGTGATGGCGATGAGCGGGAGCAAGATGTTTGTCGAGGGCGTCGAGTTCAATCGCATGGGCCAGAACCTGACTCTTGCCCGGTATCCGATCCACTGGCATCTGATCGGCGATGCAAAAGGACAGTACGTCCGGAACGCGGCCATCCACGACACCTACAACCGTTGCGTGACCGTGCATGGCACCAATTACCTGCAGGTCGAGAACAACGTAACCTACAACACTGTCGGTCACTGCTTCTTCATGGAAGACGGCATCGAACACGGCAACGAGTTTGTCCACAACCTGGCGATCCAGACCAAGTGTCATACGTCCAAGCCCTGTGTCCCGACCGTCCTCGCCGCGGCCGGAGAGAGCGCCAACTATGATGATCGCCAGGCCATCAGAGCGAATGGCCAGGCCTCCAAGGATGTCCTGATCCCTTCCGACAACACGGTGTCGAGTTACTGGATCACCAATCCGGACAACGTCTACCGGGACAACGTGGCGGCGGGTTCCGACGTGACAGGCTTCTGGATGTCATTGCCGGAGCACCCGATCGGTAAGTTCCAAGGCTCGGAGATCAGCGCGAAGACCTGGCCGCGCCGGACGCCATTCCGCGAATTCAAGGGCAACACCGCCCACTCCAACTACGACTCGTTCATGTTCGACCGGAACGTGAATGGGCCCGAGGGCCGTTTCGGTGTTACCGGCAACGCGCATATGCCCAAGGAGAATCCCCAAGACGCGAACAGCAAAGGGGTGGAAACCGTCTTCGAGAATCTCATCGCGTACAAGAATCGCAATGGCGGCATCTGGGGCCGCGGTGAGCTGCACATATTCAAGAATGTGAAGGTGGCCGACAACGCCATGGGCTACACGCATGCGTCTGGCTCGGCTGGTCGCGACGCCTTTACGTCAAAGGTCATTGACTCGCTGTTCGTGGGCGAAACCGAGAACATCGGCAACCCCAGGACGGACGCGGAAAAGGCCTACGGCCGCAGCCTGCCGAAGCCCATGATGCCGGATTTCCCGATCCGCGGCTACGAGTACTACGACTACCGCCATGACGTGGAGAATGTCACCTTCCGGAACTACCAGGACAACGCCACACGCAAGACGGGAGCGCTCTCCTACCTGATGTATACCAGCGCCGGGGTCAGCACCGAAAACTCCATCGAGCGCGCGCATTTCATCAACGCCAAGCCGGTGTATTTCCCGCCGATGGAGCGCAAGTGGGGCAACGATAATCTGAACGGTGTGGCCTGGAAGGCCGCGGCCATCCATGACTTGGATGGCTCGGTCGGCGGTGTCCCGAATTCCTACATTCTCCTCAACGACGGCCCCAACGACAGCATCGCCACCGACGCAGACGCCTGTGAGATCAAACCCGCCTGGAACGCGGCGGTGTGCAAGGGCGATGTTGGACGCCTGAGTTTTGGCGGCGGCCCCGGTGGCCGTGGTCGTGGCGCAGGTCCTGGCGGTCCTGGCGCAGCCAGGGGCGGTCCCGTTGGTCGCGGCGCCGGTCCTGGCGCGGCTCCCGGGAGAGCCGGAGCTGGTGCTCCCGGCGCAGTGGCCCCCATAACCGTGGGTGCTGGTGGTCGAGGTCGTGGACCTGCGCAGCCGCCAGTCGTTCTCAGCCGCAATGGCAGAGAGTACAGCTTTAACGCGGGCAACGTACGAGCCGGTACTGAGATCAAGTTGACCACCGAAAGGCCGAACGTGAACCTCACCCTGACGGAAATGGATGCCGGCTCGTGGGTGATCTTCGAGCTGCCGGGATTCACCACCGCGGCCTCGGGTGCGGAGCAAAGCAGCCTGGATGCGCTGCGCAAGGCCAGCGACACCTCGTACTTCAAGGACAAGGATGCACTGTGGGTCAAGGTGGTCTCCAACGGCGACGGTGCTCGTGGCCCCAGAGGTGGCGGCCCAGGTGGTGGAACCAGCCTCCAGGTCAGCCGATGAGCAGCACCTAAGCTGCATGAGCAACAGCCCCCGGCTTACGGCCGGGGGCTTTTTGTTGTGTGCCGAGCATGTGCGACAGCTTGGGGGTGAAAGTCCCCTTCACAACCTGATGGAGGTGAAGTGATAGCGAAGCGCAAGGGCGTCGTCGTGAGGCGGGGTCTGAAGGAAGCGTGGAGCAAAGGCGCGAGCCGATGTACAATAGCCGGATTAACCGAGGTGTTCGGTCATCTCGGCCTGCATCGCGCGCTCCAGCAGCGCTCTCGTCAGCTGCTTCAGCAGTCCGTTTGCGCCTATGATGTCTTCTGGCTTCTTGTAGTCCGCCAGCAACTTGTCGATGAGTTTGAGGTCGATAGCCATCGGGTCTCCCTAGTTTGATCCTTTCGATGGCCGTTTACACAGTTCAATTTATACCCTCCCATTTCGGTCCGTTTGGCGGCTTCCGCAAGCTTCTCCTGAATGCGGCGCGTCAACTCGTTCTGCCGTTCGGGCGCGACGAACGTGTACTGGCCCGTCATTTCCAAATCGCTGTGGCCGGCGATCTTGGAGGCTTCAATGGTGCTTCCACCGACCTGCTGCCGCCACGTGATGTTTGCGCGTCGGAAGGAGTGCGGCCCGAATCCAGGGAAGTCGCAACCTTCGGCCTCTGCGGACTGATGTAGCGCGTCGCGGACACCTGAGTCCCAGAGCGGCTTTTCGGGCGCCCGTTTTTGGTAGAACACCCACTCGTCTGGCTTTGCGCCATCGTTTGCCGCCTTTGCCCGAAAGCCTGCAACGAGATCGCCGATGCCGAGGGCTCGACGGCTGTCCTCACTCTTGGGCCGACCGACTTCCTGGTGCCATACGCGCTGTTCGATTTTGATCGTGGCGGACTCCAGGTTGACGTGCTTCCATTTCAACCCAAGTACCTCGGAGATCCGCGCGCCAGTGGTGATGCAGGTCTCGATGATCAGACGGTACGGGTCATCCATTTTGGCGAGAGCCCGCGCCGTTCCGTCGAAGGAAAGGATCCTACGTTCGTATTTATGGTGCTTCTTTCCAAGCTTCGCCTTGCTGGCCGGGCTGCGTTTGCCCTCCTCCCACGGCCCGTGACTTTCTGCGTAGTAGAAGAAGCGGCTCATCATGGCGCGCACCTCGCCAGAACCTCGCGGGCCTCGGTAGAAGGTTTGCGACGGAGAAATCCGCTGTATCCTGAAAAATTGCGCCTATGCAGTCCGCATCGAAAGTGCTGTTGGTCGGTTGGGATGCGGCCGACTGGAAGATGATCCATCCTCTGATGGATGGCGGCCTGATGCCGCACACCCGCCGTTTGGTCGAAGGCGGCGTCCTGGCGAGCCTCACCACCCTTTCCCCCGTTTTCTCCCCCATGCTGTGGACCTCGATCGCCACCGGCAAGCGTCCCTTCAAGCACGGCGTCCTGGGATTCAGCGAACCCACCGCCGACGGCAAGGACGTCCAGCCGGTGACGAATCTTTCGCGCAAGACCAAGGTGGTCTGGAACATCCTGAACCAGAGCGGCAAGCGCTGTCACGTGGTGGGCTGGTGGCCCAGCCATCCGGCCGAGCCCATCGACGGCGTGATGGTCTCCAACCACTATCAGCGCGCGCCCAAGTCGACCGACCTCAAGTGGCCCATGGCCCCCGGCACCGTGCACCCGCCGGAGATGGCCGCCGAACTCGCCGAGCTTCGCTTTCATCCGCTGGAACTCGCCCCGGAACACGTGCTCCCCTTCGTCCCCCACGGCGACCGCATCGACCAGGACAAGGACCGGCGGCTCGACATGCTGCTGCGCACCCTCGCCGACTGCACGTCCATCCAATCCTGCGCCACCCATCTGCTCGAAACCGACCCCTGGGACTTCAGCGCCGTCTACTTTGACGCCATAGATCACTTCTGCCACGGCTTCATGAAATACCACCCGCCGCGGCAGCCTTTCGTCTCCGAACGCGACTACGAGATCTTCAAGAACGTGGTGGCCGCCGCCTACGTGTATCACGACATGATGCTCGGCCGGCTGCTGGAGCTCGCCGGACCGGACACCAACGTGATCCTCATGTCCGACCACGGCTTTCACCCCGACCATCTGCGCCCCCACGCCATCCCGGCCGAGCCGGCCGGACCCGCGGCCGAGCATCGCGACCTCGGCATCCTGGTGCTGCACGGCCCCAATATCAAGGCCGACGAGCTGCTCCACGGCGCCAGCGTGCTGGACATCGCCCCCACCATCCTGGCGCTGTTCGGCCTCCCGCCGGGCGAGGACATGGACGGTCGCCCGCTGCTGGATGCCTTCGTCGCAGCCGCCGAACCTTCTCCCGATACCCAGTTGGGATGAGGTGCCGGGCCGGGACGGCCAGCATCCGCCCGGACGGAAGCTCGACGTGAATCAATCGCGCGAGGCCCTGGAGCAGCTCGCGGCGCTGGGCTACATCGAACGGCCCGCCGACGATCGTAAGGTCGCCGTGGCCCGCACGCAGCGCGAGCTCGACTACAACCTGGCGCTCTCCTACATGGACGCCGGCCTCTACGGCGAAGCGGCGCCCCTGCTGGCCGAGCTGTATCGCGTCTATCCGCTCGAATTCCGCTTCGGTATCCAGCTCGCCACCTGCCTGCACACCCTGGGCGCGACGCGCGAGATGGGCGCGCTGGTTGCCGACCTGAACAAGCGTTGGCGCCGTGCGTCGGAACGCGCCAAGGTCCGCCTGGCCGAGATCGCGGCCATCGCCCGCCAGCGCCGCCGCAATGGCGCAAGGCGAACCCGACGAACGCCGGGGCCAAGCCGCGCCACGCCGCCCGACCTGTTTCACGAAGCCGAACGCGACGCCATCCGCAACCTGCGCGCCATCGCTCGCGGCAATCCCCGCACGCTCGATTACCTGGCCAGCAGCGTCGCCATCGCGAACAAGGACTACGCCAAGGCGCTGCGGCATCTGCGCAAAGTGGACCCCGCCGAAGCCAACAATGCCGGGTTTCAGCTCCGCCTGGGCAACGCGTATCTGGCGCTGAAGCGCGCCCGCGACGCAGAAGCCTGTTTCGAGCGCGCCGCGCAAATGGACCCGCGAGGACCCGCACGTGCGCGTGGGCCTGTGCCGCTGCTACATCCAGCAGCATCGCGACCAGGAAGCGCTGGAGCAGGCAACGCTCGCCACCGGCCTCAAGTTTCATTTCCCGCCCGCGCACTTCTTCCTGGGCATCGCCCGCCACCGCACGCACGATATCGACGGCGCCATCGCGGCGCTCGCACGGGCCATCGAGCAGAACCCCAACTTCGCCGAAGCGCACACGCGCCTGGCCATGATCTATGACCGCAGCCGCATCGACGTCCGCCGCAGCCGCACGCACCGCACGCGCGCCGCCCAGATCCGCGACGAACGCCGCCGCGTCGCGCGCGCGCGAGTCCTGCCAGACCTGCCGCCGCTCAGCAACGCCACCATCGACGCCCAGTTGCCCGAGCTCCCGCAGATCCCCGCCAGCAACCTGCTGCCGCCTCTCATGCTGAGTCCAGAGGCGCCACCTGCCCCATCCACCGGCCCCTTCGCCACTGTCGTGTCTGGACTCCCCCGCTCCGGCACCTCGATGCTGATGCAGATGCTGGCCGCCGGAGGTCTCGCCCCGCTCACCGACGAATCGCGCGCGGCCGACGAAAGCAACCCGCGCGGCTACTATGAGCTGGACAAGGTGCGGCGCCTGGTGACCGACAACCGGTGGCTCGACGAAGCGCGCGGGAAGGCGTTGAAGGTGGTCGCGCCGCTGGTGCCTTTCCTGCCGCAGGCCACGCCCTATCGCGTGATCCTGGTCGAGCGGGACCTGGACGAGATCCTCGCCTCACAGACCCGCATGCTGGAGCGGCTGGAGCGCCAGGGTGCGAATCTCGATGCCACACGTTTGCGCCAAGTGTTCTCGCAGCAACTGCGCACGGCCAAGCGAGTGCTGGAAGCGCATGCGGTTCCCGTGCTGGTCCTGCGCTACGCGGACATCCTGGCCAACCCGGCGCGCGCCGCCGCGAACCTGGCGGAATTTCTGGAAATGGACCTGGACCGCGCGGCCATCGAGCGGGCCGTCGACGCCCAGCTCTACCGCGAGCGGGCCAAGCGGGACTAGGGAGTGGTCAGCGATCAACTGGCGGCGTTGGCCTTGGCGGCCGCGGCCTTGCGCCGGCGCCGGATCTCATTGGCCCCGATCGCCAGCAACCCCAGACCGGCCAGAGCCCCGGTCGCAGGCTCGGGAACGCCGGTGTCGCCCACGTGGATCGACATGCCCGGCGTGTTTTCGTACGCCGCTGCCAGATAGTGGATGTCGTTGCCGATCCCGCCCATGTCGATCCGGAGCCACCCCACTTGATTGGAGCCGGTCTTAAAGGCGAAGGTGTGCGTTCCACTCAGGAGGCTGGTGTTGTGCTGGAGGTAGGCGTTGGAGATGATGCGAATGTTCCCGAAGGCCGAAGAGGGGGACACGGTAACGGACTGTGTGGCGATTCGGAATAGTCCGAACAACGCCTTCCCGTAACTATCGTTGGCTTGGCCAAGGGCGAACACGGTTCCGCCCGAATCGCGCAGACGGATCAGCCGGGCGGTTCCCGAGGTCGCCGCTTGAAAAGGGTTCGTGGCCGGCGAAATCGTCAGCGAAATCACGCTGCCTTGGGCGGCGGGTGCGGCGGCCAGGGTGGTCAAAGCGGCGCCAAACGCGGCCACATGGCGCGGCTTCGGACGGCTCTTCTGCGGGGCCGGTTTCCGGGGCATGGCGAGTTCCTCCCAACTCGTCTCGGCGCGATTCGATGCGAACGGCCTGGTGAGACTAAAGAGGCATTATATCGTGTTAATACTGGCCGGGCCGTTGCGCGACCCTGCCGCGCCCAACGGGACGGAGCGGTGGTCGCGGATCAGCCGGCGGCGTTGGACTTGGAGGCCGCGGCCTTGCGCCGGCGCCGGATCTCGTTGGCCCCGATCGCCAGCAATCCCAGACCGGCCAGAGCCCCGGTCGCGGGCTCGGGAACGGCGTCCCCGGTGCTGCCGATGTGGATCGGCGTCTCCGGCGTGGTTTCGTAAGCCGCTGCCAGAAGTAGAATATCGCCGCCGAGGCCGCCAAAATCGAACCTGAACCACCCAGCCTGATTCGCCAGGGTCACAAAGGCGATGGTTCTCGTGCCATCCAGGCCCGGGCCGTTGGTGGTCGTGAGTCCGAAAGGACCCATGGGGAACAGGGTGTTGGACAGCCCGGCCTTCTCTAGCCTGGAGCCGATCAGCCCCTTAGAGTAGGTATTGTTGAGGAACTTGAACGAAAAAATGGTGGCGCCTAAGTCCAGCAGCTTGACGGTCACCGGAGGTGCAGCGATCGTCCCTTCGAAAGGCACCGAGGCCGGCGAAAACGTCAACGTGATCACGCTGCCTTGGGCGGCCGGCGCGGCGGCCAAGGTGGTCAAAGCGGCGCCGAACGCGGCCACATGGCGTGGCTTCGGACGGCTCGTCTGCGGGGTCGGTTTCCGGGGCATGGCGAGTTCCTCCCAACTCGTTTCGGCGCAATTCGATCGAATGGCCTGGTGAGATTAAAGGGACATTATATCGCGTTCATGCTGTCCGGGCGGCCGGCCGGACCAAACGGGACGGACCGGCGGTCGCGGATCAGCCGGCGGCGTTGGCCTGGATCAACCGCCTCGGATTCCATCTCATATCCAATCGCCCGGTATCCCCGGAGCCGCTTCTCGAACATTCGCGCGAGCATGGGCACTTGCCCATCGACGTAATCGAACACGCGAACGACCTTCTTGCCGTGGTGGATCCGGTGCAGACGCCCGACGTATTGCTGAAGGGTCCCACGCCAGGAGATGGGCATCGCCAGAAAGAGCGTGTCGAGCTTGGGATCGTCGAAGCCCTCCCCGATGTAGCTCCCGGTGGCGAGCAGAATCCGTGGCACGCCATCCGGAATTGCAGCAAGTTGGTCGGCGACGGCCTGACGCTGTTTCTTTCCCATGCCGCCCTTGAGGATGAACACATTCTCGACTCCAGACAGCCCCACCGCCAGCCGTTCGAGATGATCCGTCCGATTGGTTAGAACCAGGGGCATTCGGCCCTCGTTACTGACTGCCGAGATGTCCGCGACGATCTTCTGGTTGCGCGTTGCATCTGTCACCAGCGATCGATATACATCCTGGATCGTGAGATCCGTGCCGTCCCCAGGCACCCGGAAATCCGTATGCTTCGGCGACACCAAATGCCGGAATGGTGAACGTGCGGCCGCCTCCCGCGCGCTCAGGTTGAATCGAATCGGACCGCATTGCATAAAGATGATCGGATCGTGGCCATCTTTCCGCGATGGGGTGGCAGTCAAGCCGACGACGAATCTCGCTTTGGCTTGCTTCATGATCTGTTCAAAGCTGAACGCACTGAGATGGTGACACTCGTCAGCGATCACCTGGCCGTATTCAGCGACGAGGTCCTTCACCTCGCCCTTTCGATGCAGGCTTTGGAGCAATGCCACATCAATGACTCCTGTTCGAGCCTGTTTGCCTCCGACGACCTGACCGATGGCTTTCGCGGGCAAGTTCAGGAATACGGCGAGCCGCTCGCGCCATTGCTCCAGCAACTGCTGTCGATGGACCAGGACCAACGTGTTCACGCCGCGTTCGGCGATCAACTTGGCAGCCACGACTGTTTTGCCGAAGGCCGTGGGAGCACAGAAGACACCTTCATCGTGTTTGAGTACTTGCCGGACGGCCCCTGCCTGATCGTCACGGAGTGTGCCTGTGAAGGCCACATCGATCGCGTTTCCCTTCGAACGCTCGTCACGAATTTCGACACCCACTCCGTGATCCTTGAGAAGCTTGACGATCTCGTCGAAGCACCCTCGCGGCAGGGCTATGTGCTTGACGAGTTCCTCGCCGCAGAAGATGACGCGGGGTTTGTCCCAAGTCGACAGGCGCATTGCCTGGGTTTTGTAAAACTCAGGATTCTGAAACGCGGCGATGCGAAGGATGCGATTGATCATCGCCTCCGGAAGCCCCGCCTTTGGTATGAATACGAGATTTGCGCGCACGATCTCGATAATTTTAGGGAAGGGGCCTGGAATGAGCTTGTCACGCTTATTCCGGGATGGTGAGAGAGTCCACGGCGCGTCCTCGGAAAGCTCGTCGCTCACCGACATCCGCACACCCATGACTTGGCCGCGCCGAGCCGCGTCGTTGACGATCCATTCGACGCGATCCGCGCCGACCCGTTGAACGGAGAGGAGCAATTGCCATTGATCCGGGTAGGGTTGGAGATCGTCATCGATAAACAAGCTGTTCCCGTTTTGTCTCGGCATCCATTGGAGGGGGAGCGCAATCAGGTTGCCGAACCCTCCCTTGGGCAAGGTGTCTTGATTCGGGAAGAAGCGGTCGTAGGAATCGAGACCCAGATGATGACGCCTCTCCATCGTACGAGTCAGAAGTGCGCAGCCCATTTTTCGAGCGAGGATGGCTGAAACGGGCGCCTCAAAGAAGATCCAAACATGGCCGCCGTTCCCGGATCGCGACCGCTCCAGATATGCTGGCACGCCGACCTCCTTACAGGTCTCGATGAATGCTAGCGAGTCGTCCTTCCATGTCGTCTTGTCGAAGTCTGCGGCGAGTAGCCAACACGTCTCGTCCACGAGGAGAGGATAGATGCCGATCGTTTTCTTACCCGTGAGATGTTGGCGCGTGACTTCGTCCGTTAGCGGGTAAAGGATACGCGTTTGAAGATCAACCTTTCTGTGATCCTCCGGACGACTGGACAGCAAGGCGGTCCAGTTCTTTTTCCCCGAAGGCCTGTAGGCCCAGGTCCCATCCTTCGTGCGCCATCGTTCCGCATAAACATCTTCGCGCCCGCGGAATAGAGACCGGAACAGAGTGACCTTGGCTTGGTTGTCGGTCAGCGTGCCCATTCGGGCGATGTCGGCAGGGGTTGGCAGGCAAGGTGTTCTATCCGGCTGGTCCTGTTCTCCATCCGCTGGCGGAACGCCATTCAGAGCCTTCAAATGGCGGATCTCATCACGCAGCCGCTGATTGTCCGCGAGCGCTGCGGCCAGCCTCGCTTGAAGATCGCGTTGGTCCGCCATGAATTTACCCGTCGCACAACGGCGAGGAAGAATCTGGCTGTCTATACAACTTCGGGGTCGATGACGGCCAATCCCTCCGCCGATGCAACTGCCGCCAGCGCCTTGTCCGAAACCACAAAATGGTCCAAATAGTCTTGTTCCCTGAGGTCCAACGCAACCGCCAGTTGGAGAGCATCCAACGTCCGGAGGCGGTGCGTAAAGCCATACCGGCCCAGCAGGCGTTCCGCGTGGTTGAAGTGCTCGGCCGAAAGGTTGAATACTTCGAAGTCGTCCGCGGCCATATCCAGCAGCATCCGCGCCCGGAGCGTGCCAGCCTGAGCGCGACTGATAACGCCGCTGCGCACCTTCATCGCGAAAACCGATTGAACCTCAAGCAGGATCAGGGTCGAGACTCGAACGTGGCGCTCCGGTTCTGCAAACATCGTCATGATGACCGGCGTGCCGATCTCGGGATGGTAGCGCTTAGCGAAGGCGCTGGTATCGAGAAAGTAGTTCGCCAACTACCGGTCCTCGCGCTCGGCGGCAAAGTCCTCCGTGAGCGAACCGGGAATCACTGAAAGCATTCGCTGGACATCCTCCAGGGACGGGATGCTCGTCATGCCAGCGACTTCTGCCCGGACGCGCTCAAGCAGTTGCAGGTCGCGTTTCGCGCGGCCGGCCTCGGCCGTAGCCACGGTAATTCGCACACGCTGCGAATTTGCCAGATCGAGCGGTTCCAACGGACGCAAAAGCCCATTTTCGTATACAGCATCGACCTGTTGCACCATGCCCCTATTCTACTCTGGGACCGCCCCGGCATGCGGCGGTTCTGACGAGTTGACGATGGACCTGTTCGATTCTTCGGCTCTCCCGTCCTTGTCGGGTGCGATGTCGGGTTCCATGGCATGAAATCGCCCCTACCCGACATCGAAAACCATTTCACAATCAATAACTTCGGGCTCGAATGTCGGGTTTGTCGGGTTTCTTGGGGGATAAGAGCCCTGTAGGAAAAAACACGCGCAGTTTTGGGGAAGCGGTTGAGTAGCGCAGGGCCACGACCCGACGGCTGGGAGTGCTCTGGGCGTCCAGATCTGGACTCCAGGTTGGACTCCAGAAGGAGTGTGTAAGAACGTTTGGGGTTGTAACTGTTTGAAACGTTTGGTCGGGCCGCCGGGATTTGAACCCGGGACCTCTTGCACCCCAAGCAAAAAATATCAATCACTTACGGGCGGCCCTCACTGAAAACAAAAGACTTGATACCACCCAATTTGGACGCCAAATGGACGCCAGAACGCCACTTCGGGCGGTTTGGACTCCGTTCGGACTCCTCAGTTCTGCCGCTTCGTCCTGGATTTGGCGTTTGTGGAACGCTTAGCGGCCTCCCCGAGAGCCCCTACGAAAGTCCCAACATCGAGGGCTTCCACTCCTGGAGACAAACCGCGGCTACGCGGTGCCGTTGCGGACGCGCGGTGCACGACGGACTGGCGGAGCGTAGGCTGCCCCGTCATGGAACGGCGCAGCGACGCCAACGGTCCCGCCATCCCGGGCATGACAGTCTTGGACGCCTTGCACTCCACCATCCACAGGCCACCGCGGCCATCTGGAAACAGGAAGTCCACTTCGAGACCCTGCTGGTCGCGAAAGTGGTACAGTTCCTTCCGCCGGCCTTGATTGATCTGGCTCTTGAGGATCTCCGCGGCCACATATCCTTCAAACAGTGGCCCGAGGAATGGCGAGCGGTCGAGCTCAGCCTGCGTAGCGATCCCCAGGAGATAGCACGCTAAACCGGAATCGCCCCAATACACTTTAGGTGATTTGAGAAGGCGCTTGCCGAAGTTTTCGAAGTACGGCGGAACCAGGATGATCTGGCCCGTGATCTCTAGCACGTGCAGCCACTCACCCACTGTCGGTACCGAGACGCCCAGCGGAGCCGCCAAGTCCGTCTTGTTCAGAATCTGCCCGTGCCGGCTGGCGAGCAATGCCAGGAAGCGCCGGAACGTCGCAAGGTCCCGGACATTGATGATCGAGCGTACATCCCGCTCCAGGTACGTTTGAATGTAGGAGCCAAACCACAATCCGCGCCCTTTGGGATCGCTGAGAACTTCCGGGTAGCCGCCCAGCAGAAGACTCACGCGATTCGTCTCCGCCAGACTGAATGGCAATAGTTGCAAGATGGCCGCGCGTCCCGCCATCGACTCGCTGACTCCCTGCATGAGCGGAGCCTCCTGGGATCCCGTGAAGAGCCACTGGCCCATCTTGCGAGGTTCCTGATCTATCCGCGTTCGGATGTAAGCCAGCAATTCCGGCACGTTCTGGATCTCGTCGAGCACCGCTGGCAGCCGGAGTTCTTCCAGCAAAGCCCTCGGGTCGGAGCGGGCACGAGCTTGCACGTCAGGGTCCTCCAGAAGGACATACGTTGCGCGCGGGAAAAGTCGGCGTAGCAGGGTGGTTTTCCCGGCGCGGCGTGGCCCGGTCACCACGACGGCGGGAAACCGGCGGCTGGCTTCCGAGAGGATCGGAGCGATAGCGCGGGGGACGGTTCTCACATGAGAATGATAAACTACTACTTTAGATTTCTCAACTCCGAACTACTCGTCGGTGTAGGCTTCCAGCAGTGCCGCGATCTTCACGTAGATCCCTTCCCATTCCTTGTGGAGCTTGCGATCCGTGGCGTGATTCGACTCCGAGGCCACGTAGCCGGCGAGTTCATCGAGGTCCTGAAGCGTGTAACGAACAACGGCGGGCTTGCCGGGCGGCGGAACGATCCGCAACGGACCGGTCAGCTCGTCAGGAGCAAAGCTGTGCTCGATGACGAGTTCGCGTTCCCGGTCGGTGAGTTCGAGCGGCAATGTGGTGCCCGGCGCAACCCGCTTCCTCGGAACGTCAACCCCAACCTTGCTATCAAGGGCTGCCAGCACCACCTTCATCAACTGATCGGCTGAGGGATTGTTGCCCGTGCCCTTGGTGGCTTTCCGCTGTGCCGCGCGCCGTTGAAACGCCCGCTTGAGAGACGCATTGATTGCGTCGATTGAGAATGCCTCTGGATCGAAGGGGCCGCGCCACGCCAGCAGGTTCTCATGCTCGTCATGCTGTGGGTCTGCCAGTGCTTCCAGGTAATCGACATAGCCGCCCGCGCCGCCGGCATCTTCCGGTGGGGCGTTCCTTGCACCATCGATACAACGCGGATAGAAGGACGCAGGCTCGGGGAGCAGAATCGCTTCGAGCAAAATCTCGTGGTGCCAGTCGTCGCCGAAATCGTAAACGTACTCGAACGTGTCGCCTACTCGCTTGGTGATCCATGAGATCGGGACGCCACGCTCGTCAACAACCGTGCGTTCGTTGAAAGCGTCGTCCGGGTCCGGAACGCTGTAAACACGCCGGCCAGCGATGAAGTCGTGGAGGTGGTAATCCTCCCAGTTGAAAAGGATCTGGACAATGCGATGCAACCTCGGGAGTTTGGTGTCCTCCGGCACCTGAACGCGACGCCAAATCGGTGGCTCGATATCACGCAGACTGATCTTGAGTTGGAAGATTGGCTTCGCCTTTTTCGTGCTCACTGCGAAGTGCCTCCGGCAAAATCGATACCCTGCTCTTCGCGGAAGGAATCAACAAAGCTTGGAACGTTCTTCGCCAAGCTGTGCAGGAGGCGGGTCAGTGGCACGCCGATCGCCGCAGCCTGCTCATGCAGCTTGCCGACGAACAGCCCCGCATCGAGATCGTAGAGTCCACGCAGGAATGTGGAGGGCCCTTGTACATCGATATCCCATGGCTGTAAGGATCCGGCTGGAAAGTGGCGCCGGTTGTAGGTGACGATCAGCTCCGCGCCGGATCGAACTGCGGCGGCCAGCACATGACGATCACCTGCGTGGTTCGTCATGGTCTCGACCAGCGGTTCAAAGCCTTCGACCCACGCCTCTGGAAAATGCCGCCGAAGTTCTCCTTCGCGCCGGCGTGCCTTTTCCGGCTCCATCCGCCACTTCTCGATCAGGTTCCGCGTCACCTCCTCCATGATCATCTGCGACCACTGCGGCAGATAGAGCCGTGGCGCTTCGGCCATGCGGAGGAGCGTATCAGCCAAGGGCATCGGAATGAGCACACACGCATCGAGCACGACCCGGAAGTCGGCTCTCATTCGTCTTCGCCACCCTCAGGTATACCAGTGCGATCATAAAGGCCGGACTCAAAGGCCTCTTTGGCGATGCTGTTGAGAGCCGCCTTGCGCTCCACATCACGCCGCTTTTGATAGGCGGCGAGATCCTTCAGGTAGACGCGCCGGTGACTGCCAGCCTTGTGGTAGGGAAGCTCGCCGGCCTGAAGCAACTTGATGAGGTGCGGCCGGGAAACACCCAGCAGGTCGGCGGCACGCTGCGTCGTCAGCTGCTGGTTCTCCGGGAGCAAGACGATCGCCCGTCCCAACTGCATGTTGCGCGCAATGTCCTTCAGCAGGAGGTATACAGCCTTCGGCAACTCAAGGCGCTCCCCGTCGGTCCCGACCAAGGCGGGCGAACCGAGTTGAAGCATTCGATGCAGTTCCCGGATCTGGCCTTCCTCGGACTCCGGCAGCGCGACTGGTAGATTGGGCACGATCACTCGTCTCCTGAGCCCATGGTACCACAGTCGAAATAATCGAAACTCATCCGAAGTAGTCGAAACGATGCCGAAAGCAGATTCAGGTGGAACGCCCAAAGCCCCGGGGATCACTCGAAGGCAGGAAACGCCTGCACGACACGATCAATAAAGGAAGATGGCCAGGTGGCTTCGTTCCGGATGGGACTCGTTTAGCACGGCCATGTTAATTCACATGGCCGTTCTAAGGTCGAGAGGCCACGCGACTCCCATGGGTTATTGGAGCCGCGACGTTGCTGGCGGCAACTCGTTGAGAGTCGCGTGCGCGTCCGGAGCAGGCTCGGGCGGCAATCCTGGTTCCCTGGATTGCCCGACCTGCTTCTCCGTGGCATCCGCCAGCCTCTGCTGAATCCGCCGCGTCAATTCGTTCTGTCGCTCGGGAGCAACGAAGGTGTACTGGCCGGTCATTTCCAGGTCGCTGTGGCCGGCGATCTTGGATGCTTCGATGGCGCTGCCGCCGACCTCCTGCCGCCACGTGATATTCGCACGCCGGAACGAATGCGGTCCGAGACCTGGGAAATCGCATCTCTCTGCATCGGCTGCTTGGTGAAGAGCATCGCGGACACCCGAGTCCCACAGCGGCTTTCCCGGCGCACGCTTCTGCTGGAAGACAAATGCCTGCGGCGTGGCTCCAACCTCCGTGGCTTTAGCCCTGAAACGTTCCACTAGATCGCCGATTCCCAGAATGCGCTTGCTGTCTTCGCTCTTCGGGCGGCCGACGTCCTGGTGCCAGACACGCTGCTCAATCTTGATCGTAGCGGCGTCCAGGTTCACATTCTTCCATATCAGACCGAGCACCTCAGAAATCCGCGCGCCGGTGGCGATGCAGGTCTCGATGATCAGACGGTACGGGTCGTCCATTCTGGCGAGAACCCGCGCCGTCTCGTCGAAGGAAAGAATCTTGCGTTCGTACTTATGATGCTTCTTGCCGAGCTTCGCCTTGCTGGCCGGGCTGCGTTTGCCCTCCTCCCACAACCCGTGACCTTCGGCGTAATAGAAGACGCGGCTCATCATGGCGCGCACGCCGTGCATGGTCCACCACGAATCGAAAGTCGTGTGGAGCCAATCCTCCACTGCTTTGGGCTGGATCTGGTTCAGACGAAGCTTCCCCCACCGCGGAATGATGTATGACGTCAGATAAAACGTTTCCTTCGCCCGCGTCGGCTTGGCGATCTGCTTTTCACGGCCGAGGTAGCCGTCCACGTACATCTTGGCGACTTCGCCAAAGAGGGCGACGCCGGTCGCCGCAACCTGCTCGACGGCGGCGTCTACGGTGGGCGCGTTCAGCTTGGCAAGGAACCGGTCGCGCTCGATTTCGGCCTGCTTCTTGGAGAGGGCGCCTTCGCCCTTGCTCGGCCCGACGGATTGATACTTCCGGAGCGTCTTGACGCTGCCATCGGGCTGAATTTCGTCGAACCAGTACCGGAACACCCACGGCCAGCCCTCGCGGTCTTTCCGTGGCTTCACTTGCGGATGTTGGACTCGCGCCTTCACTTTCAGGCCTCCGGCCAGCGCCTGAAGGGTACCTTCGGCTCCGGACATCATTCAAGTCCCCTGTTGTGAAGGAGTTGGCTGCGATCTTGCGGCCCCCAAAGTCGCCCGCGCCATGGCGAACTGCTGGAATTCTCGATCCCCCGGGCGCTCTCTCCTCTAACTAACCCGACATTTCCGACATCGGTAAGCTGAGCGACTGATTCAGCGGGCCTTAAGTGTCGGGAGGTTTGTCGGTCTACCCGACATCGAACCCGACACGAACCCGACATCCGTACCCTCATTCCGCGTCCTCGTCGGCGTCGGAGGCTTCCGCCAGGATCGTGCTCCGGAGAAGATGCAACACAGGTATCGTCGAACCTCCGATCTTCCGGCGGACCGTGAGCGTTTGCCGCCTCTTGTCGATCGAAGCAAGCAAGCCCTTTTCGTGCAGCCGCTTGTTCAGCGTATGCTCCGTTACGGCGAGGGTGTCGCCGATATCACGGCCGAGGAGCTGGACAGCGCGAAATGCCGCTGTGGGTTCCAGGTAGACGTCTTCTTCCGACACCCATCCAACGCGCTCCCCCTGCGGCGTCCAGGAGCCGGAGTTGTCCTGCCTCCAGCCACAAGACGCGGGCGCTCGATCTGGGCGTCCGCCGTCGCGCGCTGCAAGATGGACGCGGCCGCACACGAGCAGCGAACCTAGGATCATGAGGAATCGTGCCGCCGGCTCGGTTGCGAGGTGGTGCTTGGATTGCGCCGCCGCGGCGTCTTTCAGCGCATCCCAACAGCGAAGGGCGAGCCGGTCCCGTTCGCCGCTATCGATGGCCCCGGAATCCACGGCGAACTCCAGGAACAGCTCAAATCCGGCTTGAAGGTTCGCCACGATCTCGGGCGTGCGGGCATGGGCCAGGGTGCCGATAGCACGCGCGCGATGCTCGGAGGTCTTCTGACTCAACCAAGCCCGCCTGATCTCGTATTGCCCAGCCAGCCACCGTACGAAGCCGCCCATCGCCTCGGCATACAGGCCCGCCCGCGCCTCCTTCTGCCGTTCCGTCAGTGCCGCGAGGTCGACGCTGTTCCGGGCGATTTCCAGGATGAAGAGACGGGCGCGAACGGACTGCCCACGTGGAACGTCTTCTCCGGTTGAGAGGATCAGCGAGCGCGGTGGCTTCGGCTCCCGTAGTCTGGCCGTCGAATCCAGCCGTCCGCGGCCAGCGCGATTCCCGGCCGCACGGAAAACCCGGTCGGCCGCCGCATGGTAGCGCGCGATGTCCGCGCTACTCCCCTGAGGAGCGAAGTCATCGATAACAAATAACGCATCTTTCGCATGAAACGCCATGGCCTCCAGAGAGTTTCCGGTTGACGACCACGAGCCGGGGAGATGAAGCCGATTCATGCCGGCGCCGTAGTGCTGTTGGTGCAGGGCAGCGATCTCGCTCTTGAACGCACCGGTGGCTCCGGCCAGATGCGCAGCGAAATCGGCGTCACCCAGCGCGGCGCGATAGGTCGCTGCTAACAACGAAAAACCGACGGGGGGCGGGACTAGATCGGCGAGTTTGAGACTTGCTCTCACGGCCCTGGCAAGCGCGCGGGCGTCCGCCGGGAGCTGTAATTCGTAGCAGCTGGTTGTGCCCAGCAACCGCACGTTAATGTCCGGCACAATCCCGGCCTCATCGATGGCGCCGCCAGCGTGGAGATAAAGCCGATGCCCGTCGAGGTTGCGCCAGCCGGTGTGGGTGTAGATGCAGCGTTCATCTGCCGTCATGGACAGCGACTGGATGGCCGCGCGAGCGTAGTCGCGTTGGTTGGGGTACGTAATCGCCGCAGCGCCCAAGCGCTCGATGGGCCATTCCATCCTGGCGAACTCCGACGCGGGGATCGTAAATCGGAGCTTTCCCCCCAGCAGTTCAGCCGCGATCTCGAATTCGCGCTTCGTTTCTACGCCGTCGTCGATGCGGATGTTGGCGGCAATCGTCGCAACGTAGTTCGTCAACGGAACCTGGGTGAGTCCCCCACCCTTGACCGTTACCCGGAACAAACCGTCCGGCCGCGCCTGAAACTGGGGAGGCAGGACGACTTCGAGCCGGGCTCCGGCTACGCTCTCCTCAAAGAGTTCGAGGACTCTCTTGGGCCCCCACGCCGCCAGCAAGTCATCGATTCCGTTCACGCCGCAGTCTGGCGGCAGGTCAACAAGATCCACCTTGGCGCCGCGAGTGGCAAGCTCCCGGCAGATGCCTTTCCGGGCCCACTTGACGCTGTCGTTCGAATGGACGTTAGCATCGAAGACGATGAAGACCGTTCGTTTATTCCATTCGACTCGGTCAAGGTCAGGGATCGGGCCCGTGACATCGAGGCGCTCTCCCTTGGGCCCGCCCGTCTTTCCGGTCCTGCCCCGCCAATTCCAGACGCCGGCGATCGCAATCGGGATGAATCGAGCTTGTTCGACCTCATGGTTGGCGAGTCGCCAGAGGGCGAGTGCCTTCTTTTCGCCTTCTACAACAGCGATCGGAATTTGTGGATCGGCGAGTTGCTCCGGCGCGACGCCCGGCGGGATGTAGAGGCGATTTGCGCCGTTGGGGGGACCAAGATACTTCCGTTCGGTCTTCGGTTTGCCATCTTTCCCGACGGTCCAGTCTGGGTTGTCGCGTCGGATGCGATGGTTGAAAGCGCAAGCTTCGCCTGGCCAGTAGTACGTGATCAGTATGCCGGCACAGTCACGCTTCCCCTTCTGGCCAACGATTTCACGACCGTCGTACTCATCGACGCGCCGAAGCATGGCGGCGTCCGCGAGTTCTCGCGTGATCCAGGACGCCTCGAGAACCGCGTAGTCATCCTCTGTCAACGGCTGGCCCCAGGACGGAGGCATGCGTCCGACGGCATTGCCTTGGCTCGCCGGACTGTGGTTGCGTGCCTCAGACACGGTCATTCCGGCTCCTCTCTTGCTTGGGCGTCCGCCGTTTCAGTGCTGCTGGAACGGCGCCATCATCTGGTGCGTCGATCCCGAGCGCCCGGCATAGGGCAGTGGAGATCGTGCGCGCCGGGGACACCCCAGTGGCCCTACCGGTGGCATTGCCAACCCGGACTTCGGCTGCGAACGTTCGCCTTGGGGACGCTTCGAGCCGGTAACTACTCGCGCCAACCTCCAGCAACCTGAAAGCATCCTCAACATTGACGAACGGTTGGAAGCGCCACTTTGCCAGCCATGAGCGCGCGGTTCCTACGAAGCGGTCGGGCATCGCCTTCCAGCCCATGATCCGTTGCGCGAGTACATCTGTTGCGGACTGCTCGGTTACGACGTGCTGCACTTCCTGCTTCATCTGTTCTGGTTGTCGCAGAAGCGGAATTTGCCGGGAAACAGTGTGCTGTAAATGACAGTTAATACGGTGGTTAGCTCGGAGCGGGCCCAGTGCGGCTAATTGCGGCTAATCGCGGCAAATTCACTTAGCCGCGTTGCTCACGACTTTCGGAGTGGATGTTGCTCAACCCAGTCCAGTCGGTGCTGGAGAGCCTTGACCAAGCCCTCCTTATCTACAGTCAAGACATCCCCCCAGTCGCTGCAACCTTTCTTCCTCCATTTCTCGGAGAGAGGAGGTAGTGGAACACGCTTCCGGTCTAAAACGTCGCAGACCTCCACCAAGTGATCTTTCCAGTCCGGAATGGACTCTACCAACTGGGCAGTGCGCCTGTTTCCCTTTTCATCAGCTTTTCGCCCGGCGCCGCGACCGCGCACACCTTCTCGAGAGGTGGCTCGCTGTTCCGGCGGACGGGCGCTTTTCGTGCTGGTATTCTCCGGCGACGCATCCGCTGCGACCACCTTGTACGTGTCTGGAAGGGCAAGGATGATCGCGCAGGCTTTCGGCAAACGGCCCTCCCGAATGTCGGTTGCATGAGCTTTTATCGCTTCGTCCATGACCGTTGCTACTTCCGAGGAGTGGCGCCTATAGAGCTGAATAATCTTGGTTGCCACTTGATCGGAAGTCAGAGGCCGAAGGTGCCGCAGCACGCGGCTCACCTCCCCGTAATGTTCTACGACCGCAAGGTCGCTCATGTTGCCGATATCAGTTGCGGTGCGCACGAAGCTTTCAACCAACGTGTAGTCCTTCTCCTTCAAGCGATCGCCAGTCAAGAAATCTACTGTGTATTGATCGGCCGGGTCACTCGCGGCGTAGCGGCTGGCAAGCGCCGCACATCGCCTGCTTACGCACTGAGAACAACGGCCGCAATGGGGTTTTTCGGAAGTCTGTTCCCGAGTATGCATACAACTGACGCTGTCCCCGATAAGGTGGCCACAACCTGCATCGCCGATCAGGTTGAACACGTCAGTTTTCGTCATCCAAAGAAACGGGTTCTCGACAGTGAACTGCTGCTGAGCCAGTAGACTAAACAGCTCAGTGAAACCCGCCAGAACCTGCGGGTGCGTCGTGCGGGTTGCCCGCGACCCCACGGCCTGCTCACTTATGGGAAGGTTCAATCCCACGACGCCATTTTCGTAGAAGCGAAGTCGGTTCAATCCAAAAACCCGTGCAACCGCGACACCGAGGGATGAATACAGGAATGTTCTCGCTCGCTGTGTGTATTCGTGCCCTTTCGTGCCGCGTTGATGCACCCAGACTGGAACGTGAAGGGGCGGGTTTGGCACACACTTGGCGCGAAGTCCATTCGCCAGCGTCTTTTGACGGCTGAAGATCTTTGAATTTGATCGATGACTTACAAGAGCCACTCGGCGCTTTTCTGTCACCGCCGCCTGTATGGTACCGCCCAGTGAATCCACGCCACCGGAGAATAGTAGGACTTCATCGAGCTCTTGGTTGGTAGGTGCAGTCCCTTCGAACTTCAAGTATTGCTGCATCGGCGTGGCATCGAGCTTCTCCGAGAATCGAAAGGTGTACGAATCGTCGGACAGCAAAGACAAGGTTTTCTGTAGGACACCTACGATCTCTTTGGTAGACCACACCGACGGCGCGCGAACCGGAATGTGGAAATGAAGATTGCGTCGCCAGCGGTCACCGACGGTGAGGACACCCTCTCCACCGCGTGTTATTGCCTGGTCCGCACAGTACACATAGCTGGCGATTTCAACGAGGTCTGTGAGAACGTCCGGGACGTTGCTGGAAAGACGACGGCTGATGTCGACAATCTCGAGATCGACATTCGGCTCCTCTCCACCAAGGTTCAACCGGACAATCTGGTTTTCCCTGGCTCGTCGCGGAGCCGTAGACCCACCGCACAGGATGATGTGGTCAACCTTCCCCACCACCCCCCCCTTTTTGGAGTTCAGCTCCGAGCTTGGTGACGGCGTGACCGATGAATCCAGCTGCTTTGCGCGGCGTGATGCCGCCTTGGTAATTCGCCTTTGAGAACCACTCCGCCGCGAACTGCTCGACTATCTTGGATGCCTGCCTGCAATGAAGGGCGAGGGCCTCCCGGAACTGCCGGTTCGCATTGACGCTCTCGAGCGTGTTAGACAGCTCACGGCTGAGGAAATACGTCAGATACCGTTCCGTCAACCGTGCGAAGAACGTACGTGCGAGCACTGAAAAATTGGCTGGCGTCCCGAGACGGGCAAGCTCGCGCTGGACGTCTTCGGCTGTTGCCCCAAAAAGACTTGTGGTTCTCTCACCCAGTACGGCGGCGAGACTCTCCGCGGCACCCATCTGGGCCATCTCGCCCAGGTCTGTCCGACCACCCGTCCGGTAGATATGATCATCCACCGCATCAGCGAAGCCGCCGACCAACTCCATCAAAGTAGGCTCATCAGCGACGGATACCCCTAACTTGGCGAGTTCTGCGACGAGGTCTTCCCTGCGGGCACAGAGGGGGAGTTGAGTAAGGAGCCAGAATGAGTGGATGAGCGCGGGGTCGCGGGCCGCATCTTCCAGTCCGCGTTTGGACGCGTCCAGGGTTGCAGCAGCAACGTCAGCAGTGGCGGCGCCGGCCCCGACCAGGCCGACCACGTCCTGCCATTCCCGCGTGCGCGGAAGTCTGCCAAGCCGAGTATGACCCATGTAGCCTCACCAATCCTATGCAGGAGCAAATGTTTCCCGCGGATTACGTTCGTTTCTACCAAAAGGTCGGCAGTAAGCGCAACATTCTGTAAACCGGCTGCACCTCGGCTGCTGAACTTTTGAGCCATTCCTGCCGATAAATGTTCGAAGACCGGCCACGTAGGCCCTGCTTGTGAGCGTTTGGTAGCATTGAAGGTTTCCGCAGGGCCCGCGAGGTTTCGGATGACCGTAGGCTCCTGGTTCGACGGGCACCGAGTTCGAGAACGACGGCGCGAATGGAAATCATCGACAATATCAACCGGCTGCTGGGCGACAACCTCAAATGCTCCCTTGTGGCAGGAGCCAAACTGAAAATCGCGGCCTCTTGCTTTTCGATCTACGCCTACGAAGCCCTGAAGGCCGATCTCGAAAAGATCGAATCGCTGGAATTCATCTTCACGACCCCCACGTTCGTTCCGGCCGAGGTAACCGACAGGGTCCGCCGGGAACATCGGGAATTCCACATCCCGAAGCTGGAACGTGAGCGCGGCTTCTATGGAAGCGAGTTCGAGCTGCGGCTGAAGAACAGGCTGACGCAGCGAGCCATCGCCAGGGAGTGTGCTGATTGGATGCGCCGAAAGGCGGCCTTCCGCTCCAACCGCACTGAGGCGCCGATGCAGCAGTTCGCGTGCCTGAACACGCCCGGAACCAACGTGGTTTACATGCCCCTCCACGGCTTTACCGCGGTCGATCTTGGCTACCAACAGGGCAATGCGGTTTCGAACATAGTCAACAAGATGGATGAACCGTCCATTACCGCGATCTACGTCAACCTGTTCGAGCAAATCTGGAACGACAAGGACAAGCTCAAGGACGTGACGGACATGATCTGCGACCATATCGCGTCCGTCTACCAGGAGAACTCGCCGGAGCGCATCTACTTCCTGATGCTGTACAACATCTTCAACGAGTTCCTGGAGGACATCACTGCGGATGTGCTGCCGAACGACCTTACGGGCTACGCCAACAGCCTTATCTGGCAGAAGCTCTACAACTTTCAGCGGGACGCGGCCACTGGAATCATCAACAAGCTGGAGACCTACGACGGATGCATCCTGGCGGACAGCGTGGGTCTTGGCAAAACGTTCACGGCCCTGGCGGTCATCAAGTACTTCGAATTGCGGAATCGGTCCGTCCTGGTCTTGTGCCCCAAGAAGCTGGCGGACAACTGGGTGAACTACCGCGGCAACCTGAAAACGAATCCTTTCGCAAAGGACCGATTCAACTACGACGTACTGTGCCACACGGATCTTCTGCGTAGTGGTGGATACTCACTCGGCTTGCCCCTGAACCGCGTGAACTGGGCCAACTACGACCTTGTGGTGATCGACGAATCGCATAACTTCCGCAACAACGATGCGTTCAAGGACCGTGAGACTCGCTACCAGCGGCTCATGAATCAGGTCATTCGGGACGGCGTCAAGACCAAGGTCCTGATGCTGTCCGCGACGCCCGTAAACAACCGGTTCAACGACCTCAAGAATCAGCTTGCCCTAGCCCACGAAGGCGACTCAGAGAACCTCGCCGGCAAGCTCCGAACGGAGCGGCCCGTCGATGAGATCTTCCGCCGGGCGCAGACCGCATTCAACGCGTGGTCCAAACTCCCGCCGGAGGAGCGAACGCCGGGCGCCATCCTGGAGTCCCTGGACTTTGATTTCTTCGAGTTGCTCGATTCGGTCACCATCGCGCGGTCCCGGCGTCACATCCAGACCTTCTACAATCTCGACGACGTCGGTTCTTTCCCGGAACGACTCAAGCCCCTCTCGTTCCACTGTGCGCTCACCAAGCGACCCGACGTCATCGGCTTCAACGACATCTTCGCCCATCTCTCGCTGCTGAACCTCGGGGTCTACGCGCCAATCGCCTACATCCTCCCCAGCCGCATGCCGAGGTACGAGGATCTCTATGACACCGAGGTCCGGGGCGGCGGAGGAACGCTGAAGCAGAAGGATCGGGAGCGAAGTCTCCAGGCACTCATGATCGTAAACTTGCTGAAGCGCCTGGAAAGTTCGGTCGAAGCCTTCCGGCTCACTCTCCAGCGGCTCCAGGATTTCCATCTGGCGACGCTTGCCAGAATTGAAAACTTCCAGAAAACCGGCCGAAGCACACAGTTCACGGATTGGTCCCCGGCCTTCGAAAGCACTGAGCCCGACGAAGACGACGATTTCCCCGGCCAGGACGAAGACGACGAAGGCATCGGCGGAAAGGTTCGCATCGATCTCGCCGACATGGACCTTCCAGCCTGGGAGCACGACCTTCGCGGCGACCTCACGATCATCGAAACGCTCCTCGACGAGATGCGCAAGATCTCACCGCAGGACGACACCAAGCTGCAACATCTAAAAAGTCACATCCTGGGCAAGCTCGCCTCGCCGATCAACCCCGGCAACCGCAAGGTCATCGTGTTCACGGCCTTCGCTGACACAGCGAATTACCTCTACGAGCATCTGGCGCCGAGCCTCTTGAAGCAGTACCAAATCCATGCCGCCCGTGTAACTGGCAGCGGGACCCCGAAATCGACGCTGGGCCGCGGGTACGACTTCCAGTCCCTCCTGACGCTATTCTCTCCGCGGTCGAAGGAGAAAGCCGCCCTGCTCCCCGACGAGCCCAACGAAATCGATCTCCTGATCGCCACCGACTGCATCTCGGAAGGCCAGAATCTTCAGGACTGTGACTACCTGATCAACTACGACATCCATTGGAATCCTGTTCGGATCATCCAGCGCTTCGGCCGTATCGACCGCATCGGATCGACGAACGGCTGCATACAGCTCGTCAACTACTGGCCGGACATCACGCTCGACGAATACATCAACCTGAAGGAGCGTGTGGAGAGCCGCATGGTGATCGCCGACGTCACCGCCACCGGCGACGATAACCCCCTGGACGCCCGCGCCAACGACCTCGCCTACCGCAAGGAACAGCTCCGGCGCCTCCAGGAAGAGGTCATCGAGCTCGAAGACCTGAAGACCGGCGTCTCCATCACCGACCTCGGCCTAAACGACTTCCGCATGGATCTGGTCAACTACGTCAAGGCCAATGGCGATCTGGCTGGCATCCCAACGGGTATGCACGCCGTGGTCCCGGCCGACCCATCCCGCGGCCTGCTCCCCGGAGCCATCTTCGCGCTGAGGAATCGCCATCAGAGCGTTAACCGCGAACAGCTCAACCGCCTCCACCCCTACTACTTGGTCTACGTGGGTCGGGGCGGCGATGTCGTCATTCCCCACACCGACGTGAAACCGCTCCTGGATCTGGTCCGGGCAGCCGCGAAAGGCGTCAGCGAACCGATCTCCGGCGCCTACCAACCCTTCAATCTCGCCACGCAGGACGGGCGCGACATGCAGCCGTATTCCGAGCTCCTCTCCCGCGCCATTGGCTCCATCGTGGAAACCAAGGACGAGAAGGACCTGGACAGCCTGTTCACCGGCCACAGGACAACGGCTCTAGTGGACCGCATCGCCGGCATTGACGACTTCGAGTTGATCGCGTTCCTGGTCGTCCACGAATCAACAGGGGAAAGCCTGGCCCCTTGACCCCCATGTTTGCCTACCCGCCTCAGGCCCAGGTCAACCGCGCGCTGCCAAAGAGCAAGATCTACGGCTTCGCCAAACCGGGCCGGGCTGTGCGGGACCGATTCGTCGCGCTGGTGAGCGACATTACCTGGAAGTACAAGCTTTCGCCAGAGACCCTGAACCTGCCGCCGAAGGAACCAGTCCAGGAAATCCAGATCTTTGAGATCGCTCTCAAGACCGGAAAGGTTAGTCCCAGGTTCAGCGAACACATTCTGCGGACCATGGACAAAGCAATGCCCTCCCGCCTGTTCTTCGAGATCCGATTCGGCGGCCAAGTCCGGTTCGCCGCGACGTACAAGCGGCCGAGTGAAGCGGACAGCCGGAAGTCGGTGGTGGACGTATATTTCGAGACTCCCTGGCAATCTACCGATGCTCCCCGGCCACCACTGCCCGTTGTCCTGGACATGGCCACTTTGTATGAGGCCATGCTGCACGAGCACATGCGGGAGAGTCCGCTGGCGTTGACGCCGCGCGCCGGGGAAGACCTAGAGGCGATGGTGGAGCGCGCTAACCAGGTCCGCGCCAAGGAAAAGGAGTGTCGCCGACTGGAAGTGCGCCTCAAGCGGGAGATCCAGTTCAACCGCAAGGTGGAGCTGAATGCCGCTCTTCGGGGACGCCGCGCCGAACTCGCCCAGCTTCAGCAACAATAGAGGAACCTTATGGAAAAGCTCAAACTCCACACCCCCGACCTTGTGGCAGAGAACATCCAGAGGCTCGGTGAGCTGTTCCCCAATTGCGTCACGGAGACACGCGACGAGCACGGAAAGATGACTCGCTCCGTGGACTTCGACCGGCTCCGGCAGGAGCTTTCGGATCACTTGGCGGATGGCCAGCGGGAGCGTTATCACCTGGACTGGCCGGGCAAGCGCGACGCGATGCTCGCAGCGAACGCTCCGATTGCGAAGACACTCCGCCCCGTCCGTGAGGAGAGCGTGGACTTTGATACGACACGAAACCTCTTCATCGAAGGGGACAACCTGGACGCCTTGAAGCTACTTCAGGAGACATACCTAGGAGAAGTGAGTTTGATCTACATCGACCCGCCCTACAACACGGGTAACGATTTCATTTATGACGACGATTTCGCAGAGAGTGCGAACACGTACTTCGAACGGTCCAACCAGAAGGACCACAACGGTAATCGTCTGGTCGTGAATACAGAGGCCAACGGAAGGTTCCACTCTGACTGGCTTAGTATGATCTACCCGAGAATCAAGCTGAGCCGGAACCTGCTGGCCGACGACGGTGCTATCTTCATTTCAATTGACGAAACGGAACTTGCCAACCTCAGGCGCATCTGCGACGAGATCTTCGGAGAAGGCAACTTCGTTGCGGTATTCGTATGGGAGATGCGGACCACGAGAGAGAACCGCCGCGTATTTTCCTTCAATCACGAGTACATCGTATGTGTGGCGCGGGACAAGGCTTCATTCGAAAGTGTTCGGAACCTACTCCCGGCAACCGATGAAGTTCGAGCGAGGTACACGAATCCAGACAAGGACCCAAGAGGCCCCTGGCAGTCCGTATCTCTTAACGCGCAGGCAGGTCACGCAACAAAGGACCAATTTTACAGCTTCACAACTCCAGGCGGAAGAGTTGTTGAGCCACCACCGGGGCGCTGTTGGTCGGTTTCTGAACCCAGACTCAACGAGCTGATTCGCGATAACCGAGTTTGGTTCGGAGAAAAGGGCACGAATGTTCCTCGTCTTAAGCTGTTCCTGTCAGAAGCGAAAGATGGGCTGACTCCGCATACTCTATGGACGGCCGATGAAGTGGGAACGAATGACTCGGCCAAGAAGGAGTTGCTCGCGCTGTTTGATGACGTGGAAGTCTTCCCTACGCCGAAACCAGTCGGCCTCATAAAGCGGATGATCGACGTTGGGGCGGGCCCCGATGGCCTTATCCTCGATTTCTTCGCTGGATCTGGTCCGACCGCGGAAGCCGTCTTTGAGGCGAACAGCGTGGACGGTGGCGCACGACAGTTCATCCTAGTTCAGCTAGCGGAGCAATGTTCAATACCAACGTATTCCACCATCGCGGAAGTAACGAAAGAGCGCATCCGGAGGGCAGGGCGCAAGCGCCAAGCCGAAGCTTCCCTTACCAAGCCTAACCTTGACGTAGGGTTCCGGGTTCTCAAGGTCGATAGCTCCAACATGAAAGACGTGTACTACACACCGGACGAATCCAAACAAGCCGACCTCCTCGGACAAGTGGACAATATCAAACCCGACAGGACCCCCGAGGACCTCCTGTTCCAGGTACTAGTGGACTGGGGCGTGGACCTGGCGTTGCCCATCGCGCAGGAAACCATTGATGGGCTTTCGGTTTTCTTCGTGGACGGCAACGCGTTGGCCGCCTGCTTCGAGCTAGGTGTCCGTGAGGAACTCGTTAAGGAGATCGCCAAGCGGAAGCCGCTCCGGGCGGTGTTTCGCGACGGCAGCTTCGGCAGCGACAGCGCAAAGATCAACGTCGAACAGATTTTCAAGCTACTTTCGCCTTCGACGGAAGTCCGGTCCATCTGATGCTCGTCTCCAGATTGCCATGAAGCTCAAGTTCAAGAAGCAAGCGTATCAGGACGACGCGGTAGCTGCCGTCGTGGACTGTTTCCAGGGTCAGCCGCTGAGCAAGGGTATCGTGTATCGCATCGACCCGGGCCGTGGCTACGATGCGCAAGGCCAACTCCAGATCGACCCGGGCGAGACGGGGTTCAAGAACGCCGAGCTCGCTCTCCCGTTCACCGAAGTCCTGAGAAACATCCAATCCGTCCAGCATCGGCAGAACCTTTCCGTGTCGGACGCGCTGAAGCGCACGCCGGTGTGCGACCTCAATCTCGACGTCGAGATGGAGACCGGCACGGGCAAGACGTATTGCTACATCAAGACCATGTTCGAGCTGAACCAGCACTATGGCTGGAGCAAGTTCATCGTGGTGGTCCCGAGCATCGCGATCCGCGAGGGCGTCCACAAGTCGCTGGAGATCACCGCGGAGCATTTCCTGGAGCAGTACGGCAAGCGAACCCGGTTCTTCATCTACAACTCCAAGCAACTGCACAATCTGGAAAGCTTCTCCTCGGACGCCGGCATCAACGTGATGGTCATCAACGTCCAGGCGTTCAACGCCCGAGGTCAGGATGCCCGGCGGATTTACGAAGAGCTGGACGACTTCCAGTCGCGGCGGCCGATCGACGTGATCGCGCGGAACCGCCCGATCTTGATCCTGGATGAGCCGCAGAAGATGGAGGGCGCCAGGACCCTGGAGTCGCTGAAGGAGTTCAATCCATTGATGGTGCTGCGGTACTCGGCGACACACAAGCAGGAACACAACAAGGTCTACCGCCTGGACGCGCTGGACGCGTTCAACCAGAAGCTGGTGAAGAAGATCGCCGTGCGCGGTATCTCGGTGAAGGGGCTGGCCGGAACGAACGCGTATCTCTACCTGGAGTCGATTCAGGTTTCGACCAGCAAGCCGCCCGAGGCGCGGATCGAGATCGAGACTCGGCAGAGCATGGGGATCAAGCGCGCGACGAAGAAGGTCGGCAAGAATGGGAACCTCTTCGACCTCTCGGGCGGGTTGGAGCAGTACCGGGGCTTCGTGGTGTCGGATATCAATGCCCTGGACGACACGGTGAGCTTTACCAACGGAGTGGTCCTGCAAGCCGGAGAGGCGACCGGTGACGTGACCGAGGCCACGCTACGCCGGATTCAGATTCGCGAGGCCGTTAAGGCACACTTCGAGAAGGAGCAGGAGTTGTTCGCGCAGGGAATCAAGGTCCTGAGCCTGTTCTTCATCGACGAGGTGGCGAAATACCGCTCGTACACGGATGCCGGTGAACAGGCGGGCGAGTACGCGCAGGCCTTCGAGGAAGAGTACAACGCTCAGTTGAACGAGATCCCGATGCTGGAGGAGACGCCCTACAGCCGGTATTTACGGGGGATTGAGACTGCTCGCACGCACGACGGCTATTTCTCCATCGACAAGAGGAGCAAGCGACTGGTGAATCCGAGCACGTCGGCTCGCACCAAGGAAACCGACGATGTGGATGCGTACGACCTGATCCTGAAGCACAAAGAGAGGCTGCTGTCTTTCGCCGAACCGGTACGTTTCATCTTCTCGCACTCGGCTCTGCGGGAGGGATGGGACAACCCGAACGTGTTCGTCATCTGCACGCTGAAGCACAGCGACAATACGGTTTCGCGGCGGCAGGAGGTTGGGCGGGGCCTGCGCCTGGCGGTGAACCAACACGGCGACCGTATGGACGATCCGGCCACGGTTCATCGCGTCAACCTGCTTACGGTGGTCGCGAGCGAGAGTTATAAGGATTTCGTCGCGGGGCTCCAGAAGGACATTAGCGAGTCGCTGTCGGCACGGCCACGCAAGGCGGACGAGGTCTACTTCACGGGCAAGGTGCTTCGGACCGAAGCTGGCGAGGTCACCGTGACGCCGCAGATGGCCAAGATCATTTATCGGTACCTGGTCAAGAATGACTACACGGACAATGCCGACGGCGTCGCGGCGGCGTACCACGAGGCGAAGCGCGAGGGGACTCTCGCACCGCTACCGGCCGAGTTGGAGCCTTATGCCACCCAGGTCTTCCAGTTGATCGACACGGTCTTCAGCGAGGCCCAGCTTCCGGGGATTGACGATGACCGCAAGACCAAGGGCAACCCGCTGAACTCCAATTTCGACAAGAAGGAGTTCCAGGACCTGTGGGGACGCATCAACCGAAAGGCCGCCTATACTGTCCACTTCGAGACGGATGAACTGGTTCAGAAATGTGTAGCCGCGATTGATCGTGACCTGAAGGTAACCCCGCTCCAGTACACCGTGCAGCACGGGGAGCAAACGGACGCGGCGAGCTACGAGGCCTTGAAGAAGGGTGAGGCCTTCCGCGTCACCGAGACTTCCACACCTGAACTGACAACATCGGTCCAGTCCGCGGTGAAGTACGACCTCATCGGGAAAATCGCCTCCGAAACCAAGCTAACGCGCGCCACCATCGGTGCTGTCTTGCAACGCATCCGGCCGGCAGCCTTCGCCCAATACCGGACCAACCCGGAAGACTTTATCCGCAAGGCGGCCCAGATCACCAACGAACAGAAGGCGACGGTGATTATCGAGCACCTGTCGTACAGTCCGGTGGACGACGCCTATGGCACGGACATCTTCACGGCCGCCAAGCCGAGGGACGACTTCAGCAAGGCGTTCCAGGCGCAACGGCACATCTACGACTACGTGTTTACGGACTCCGAAATAGAGCGGAGGTTCGTCCGAGAGCTGGACAGCGGCACCGAGGTCGAGGTCTATGCGAAGCTGCCCCGCGCCTTCTTCATCCCGACGCCGATAGGCAACTACAACCCGGATTGGGCGATCGCGTTCAAGCAGGGCGCGGTTAAGCACGTCTACTTCATCGCGGAAACGAAGGGCTCGCTGTCATCTCTGGACTTGCGCAAGATAGAGGAAGGCAAAATCGAGTGCGCCCGGCGCTTCTTCGCTAAGATCACCTCCGACCAGGTGAAGTTCGACGTAGTGGACAGCTACGCTAAGCTCATGGAGCTAGTGCGATAACGTGATGGTCTCAGGCGTGTCGGCGGGGAATTGGCCGCGTCGCGGAAGATGCCGGAGGCGGTGAAGCCGGCGTCGAGGGCGTGGTGGACCGCGGCGGCCGCGCCGAAGTCGCTGAAGCCCTGGAGGTGGACGGTGCGGTGGGGCTGGAGTTTGGAGATGGAGTCAGGCATGGTGGCTTACCAAGCATTTCGAAGCCCGAGAGCGTAAGCGACCGCGAGGCTTGCCACACGCCATCTGCTCCATCTGTGTACGCTCGTAGGAATGAATGAAATGGGGCGTAATCGCGCTCTTTGACGTGGTGGGCTCCAAAGGAATCTGGAAGCGCGTTCCCGCTGAACTCGTCCTGAGTCGGATGCAGACCCTGAAAGCAGCGGTTCACGCGAAGGACGCAGCCCAGAGTGGCTAACGTCCTTCGAGGTGGACCCCGCAGCCTCCGCTGCTCTGGTACGCGAACAAACAACCTCTCGCCTTGATCGGCGAGTGTCCCTACTGGTATAGTAGCTTCGCAAGCTGGAAGGACCAGGATGATTCGTTGCTGATTCCTAGCTGAACGCGTTAGCTCCACGGAGACGACAGGCCCGGCATGCTGACATCGAAAGTTCTGTATTTTCCGTACATTGCGTTGCCGCGCTCTCGGTGGCTGATCCAGACTCTGTTGTATTGGGATGAGATCGCAACAATCACTCCCCAGGACTTCATCGAGGATCCTGATCGTCACGAAAAGATCACGCGACAACTGATACGTGAGGGCTTGGTCACGCAAATCATCCCATCGTGGCACCTCGATCGGGTGCCGAGTTTTGTACCCGCATTCATGGAGTATCTGGACTCCTTGGGTGCAGATCAGCTCGGCGAGAGGCGGCGCCGATTCGAGTCTACAAAGGGATTCTTGATCCACGTGGAGAAACTCTACTCGCTCCAGTCGGAGCTCGCGAAAACGGGTTTAACACGTCAAGCCGAGTCTCCCTGGATGGAGGTCGAACGCGACACGGCGACGGAGTTCATGGTGTACTTGGCAGCGACGTTAGGCCGTTTACCCGACCTCGGCTACGCGCCAGTTACGGATGACGAGAAGTATCTAGCCCAGTTCACCCGAAGTAGCCCGCACGAGTCAGCGACGAGCCGCATCGATGTGTTGCGCGTCCAAGTTTTGGATGACTTGTTGCCCGGCCCTAAGCGTGGTCTAACCGTCCGCCAAGTCGCAGAGTTCAGGGCTCGACATGGAGAACAGCTTAGAAACTTTCGAAGAAACATAGAGCAGCAGCTAACGACCATAGCAGACATCAATGATGAGGCGCTAAGAGAGCGACGACTCCAACTGTTACTCGAAGAGGCTCAGGATGAGGTTGACGAGATCCAAAACCGAATGACCGAAGCCGGCTGGGGTGATCTGATCTTAGGGAAATTCTGCGCGGTTTTGGCCGCCGTTCCAGGTGCGTCACCGTTGTTTGGGCTGGCCAATGCGGTGTACGCAGCACTTGGGGCTGGCCGACAACTCGATGTTAAGTCGCCGTATCTCTACGCTGTCCACGCGCGGGAACTGTTGGGCGCTTAGAGCGCTAACGGCGCGAAACCTCGCACAAGATTAGGTTACGACGGGCGGCCGTAGGTGGAAGCTTTTGCACCCTGGGCGTTGTCTGGGCTAATTGGCTAGAACCGCACCCGCACCACCAACCTGGAAACGTCGCCCCCACGCCAAGCACGTCGATCATGACTGGCGTATCCGCCGGGATCGCGGGCAGGTCCTTGCCGTCGGCGACCGTTGAGGGAATCGTGGTCCCGTCGGCGATGCTCACGACCGCGTACTCCTCGCCGTCCACGTTCACCCGCACGTCGATGTCGTCACTGATCGGCGCGTCGTCGCAGTGGGCGAAGATGTCGCGCACGCTGGTGGCCTGCGGCAGGCGCACTTCGGGCACGGCGTTGCTCTCGATGCCGCGGATGCCCTCGACCACCAGCCTGATTTGCCGCAAGGGGGAGCAGAGTTCCTAGCTATCCTTGACCATCGTCGGGGCCGACGAATACGTCGCGGTCAACGATCCGCCCCGCGGAACGACCACGGTAACCGGTGTTCCGGCCGCGATCTGCTGGCCGTTACGTGTGATGGACGACACCGAGCCGCCGGTGATGTAGATGATCTCGACACGGCCTCCGGCGGTGTAGGTGAACGGGCTGGCTCCGACAGAGATCGCGGCGGTGACGCCGGCCGCGTTGTTCATGATGCCGCCCACGTCCGCGACCATCGTGGGCACAGAGGAATAGGTAACCTGGACCTGGCCGCCGGGCGGGAGGAACACCGTGCAGGGAGAGGCCGTCGCGACGGTGACGCCGTTGCGCTTGATGGCGGAGACCGAGCCGCCACGTATGTAGACGACCTCCGGGTCGGCTCCGGCAGTGTAGGTGAACGGGCTGGCGCCGACGGCGATCGCGCCCGTGCTGGTGGGGATGTTGTCGAAGGGGTAGAACGCCTGGTAGAAGGAGGCGAGCATGTCGATCATCCAGTCCCAGGGGTTCGCCGGGACGTTCAGCTTCCAGGCCGGGACGCCGCCGACCTTGGGGAAGAGGCCGTCGTTGGTCGTTTTGTAGAGATTGAAGTTGGGCATGGTCAGTCTGCCTCCGCGCTCGCGGCCTGCGGTTTCTCGGTGAGCACGAGCACGTCCTTGCCGTGCTCCTTGGTGACGGTGAACTGTTCGAAGGCGGCGTCCTGGGCGGCGCCGGCGTCGAGGGCGAACGTGGCGACCAGATCCGTCAACCCTTCGGACAGGGCTCCGGCCAGTTCGGCCGCGGAGCGGGCCTGCTGCTGCGCCTGGTCAAACGCCCGCTGGCGTTTCAGGATCAGGTCGCGCTGGTTCGGAGTGATCTCGATCCTCACCGCGTCTCCTTTTCGATCGTGACCGTGTAGCCGTCGCCGAGCCGGTACTGCTCGGCCTCGTCGCGGGGCAGGGTCAGGTTCACGGAGCCCGCGCCCTGGCTGTCGGCGAACTGGATGGAGACGCGCTGCGTCGGCTCATCGGGCGGCGTAGCGATGTTCATTGAAGTGCAACGAAACTGCATGGTAGATCCTTTCTATGCGTAACTGACGAAGATTCCGCCCCGGAAGACCAGGGTGGTGTACGGCAGGCCGTCGATGGTGAACGAGCCGACGACGTTCTTGGTCTGACCGATGTAGCCGCCGTAGACGTTGTAGCCCCCGCCGCTGATGCCACCCGAGCCGACGTCTATTCCAGAACCCACGAACTGGCGCAGCGAGTTGATGACCAGGTACGTTTGGACGCGGAACTCGTAGGCGCCCACCTGGCGGTTGTAGACCGTGACGCCCCCGTTGGGCGCCGGGCGCCCGTCGATCTCGATGGCCGAGGTGCCCGTGCGGTCCAGGATGCTCAGGACGCCGCTGTAGCCCGTGCCGTCGTAGTTGTCGCCACGGAGCCGCACCACATACACGCCGACCGGGTTGCGCAGGAAGAGGCCCGCCGGGTAGAGGCGCGAGGCCAGCCAGTCGGAATCGTGTGAAACGGAAACGCCGTAGTAGCCGAACCCGCCGTCGTTCTGGTTGTTGATCGTGGTGATGATGCCGTTCGACGTGAGGACGAGAGAGACGCCCGAGAAGCCGCCCGCGTTGACCTGGTTGGCGTTGATCGTGCCGGCGTAGATCACGCCCACCGGGAGCGCGCCGCTGCCGATGGAGCTCGCCGGATAGCCGGAACCAACTTGGCCTGAGGGGAGCGTGCCCACGATCAGGGACGTGCTGATGGTGAGGTTGCCGCTGGCGTCGGCGGTGATCTTGGCTGAGGCCGGAGACGCGCCGCCGATTCGCAGTTGCTTGAACCAGGCGCCGACGTAGCCGCTCGATCCGGTATCGTCGCCCACCCAACCAATGAGGGAGCCGAGCGTGTCGAACACCTTCATGATCGACACCTTCCCGCCGCCACCGCCGACTTGCAGGATGCCGGTGAGGACGCTGTTGGCCGAAAGCTGGTTGATGCGGAAGGCGCCGGATTCAACCTTGAACTCACTCGAAAAGCTGGAGGTGAGCGCTTTGCCGAGATTCAACTGGCCGTTGGCGTTCCCGACGCTGATGTCGATGTAGGGAGTGACCGTATCGCTGATCGAGTTGCGGCGGCCATTGATATCAATCGAACGAACGTAGAAGCGCCAGGACTGGACCGAGGCGGGCTGCGAGATGTCGGCTTCGATGGGCGAGATGCGGCCGGCGGCGACCTTATAGTAGTTGCCGTCGGGTTTCTTGGCGACGATCTCCGCGCCGCCGAACTGCGGGTCGCTGGGCGGCGTCCAGTAGCCGGTGACGCGCAGCAGAGAGGTTCCGTCCGCACCCGATACCGGGACGGCGGTCACGAGATTGTGGACGCCATCGGGCGTGACGACCGATGCGTACTCCCGGCCCGTGGGCCCAAGCTGGCGCGTGACGGTGAACTCGACGGATGGCGTGATGCCGCTCGACCAGCGAGTTGTTGGTCGCGCGGACGTCGTAGGAGATCAGGAAGACGGTGTAGTCGATGGTGCCGGGCTTCAGGACCTGGGGTGCGGAGATCCACAACGGCGGGGCTCCCTTGTCCACATTGCCGATGTATACCTGCGTCGCGCCATCGGAGAGCACGATGTTCACGCCGCCGAAGGCCTGGTAGTTCTGATCGTCGCTGGGCCATTCCCATTCGATGGCCACGCGCCAGGACTGGTCGCCGGATTCGCCGGTGATCTGCTCGGGATTCGACGCCCAGCCGAGGTCGGCAAGTGCCACCTCGCGCACCAGCGGTGCGAACTCGCGGCCCGAGGTGGGACCGGCGGGAGGCAGCGCCACGAACTGGTGGCTGGGCGATTCACCGGTTTCGCCTGCCTGCACGGGTTTCGATTGCGCGCGGCCCGAGCCCGAAACGAGGTACACGCGCCAGTTCTGGATATCGGGCGGCGCTTTGTAGTTGAAGGTGGCCTGCGGAGAAGCCGCATCGTAGGGGAAGAAGCCGATGAGCGCGGGCTCGAAGATCCCGCCTTCGGGGTGCGTGCCGTCGGCGGGCACGGTTCCGTCGGCGAGCGTCAGGGCGCCAGCCGTGTCGGGCGCATCGAGATAGATCCAGACGCCGGCGAAGGTGCCGAGCGGATCGGGCGCCAGGTAGCTGACGGTGATGCGTTTCTGCGGGCCTCCGTCGGCATCGGGCGTGGTGTCGACGACGAAGACGTTGAGGATCGCCGCGTCGCCCGGCGGGTTATTGCCGCCGCCGCTGACGCCACCCACCGGAGTGCCGGTGCCGCCTACCCTGATCCACTGTCTCATAGGGCATCGACTCCGGGGGCACAGGGCCCGGCACGACATCGGCGGGCTTGGGACCGGCCACGAGGTCATACATGGAGTCGGTCGTGGTACGGCCTTCGTACTCGACCGAGAAGTCGGGCAGGAAGCGCATCCGAGTAATGCGCACCTCTCCGAAGCCGCCGGGCATCTCGTCGTCGGTGATCGAGACCACGTCGCCAGGGCCCACGTCGGCACCCAGGACCGTGCTCTTCCAACGGACGCGCCGCGCCGCCTTGCGCTCGGCTTCGCTGACGCCGCCTACTTCCTCGCGCCCGCGCGTGTTGGCGAAGCGCTGGGCCTGCGACAGGCTCGCCGTGCCCACCAGGTTCATCTGCGAGTCGAGATAGACGGCCTTGGTCCCGGCTCCCAGCTCCTGCGCGTAGTCGTCGTCCTGGAACGTGGCGGTGTTCGGCACGAACTGGTTGTCGCCGGTGACCACGTCCTGGAGCGGATCGGCGAAGGTCGCGGTCAGCCGGTTGAACTGCGGACCGAGCGGCTCAAGCTGGAGGCTGCGCCACAGCATGTTGCCGGAGGTGAACGCTGCGATCGAGCTCGAGTTGTTGCGAATCCCAATGCGCAGCTTGCCGAAGGCGAAGGAGTAGTAGCCGAGGCAGTTGAGCAGAATGTCGTTCAGCCAGTCGCGCAGCGGGCGCTGGTCCTCGATCTTGCCGATGAACTTCCACTGCGTCTCCGAGCCCGCGCCGACGAGCTTCGAAACGGTCTGGTTGCAGACCGACGCGGCGGCGATCGCGGCGGGAACGTCGAAGGCGGCTTCCTGCACGGCGGCGGACGCGTTCTTCAACCCCAGCGACCGCAGGTAGCGGTTGACGGCGATCCACACGGGATTGGTCAAGGGCGCGGTGAGCGTGCGCGAGCCCGGCGCGGTCCAGGTCCATCCGGCGAGCCCCGAGTGGATGATCGCCTCGGCCGAGTGCTCGTCGAGCCGCGTAAGCTGCAGGCCCTTCTCATCGGTGCGGCGGATCGCGAGGAACGCGACGCCCGCGGCGAAGTTGTCGAGGAACGTCGAGTTGCCGGAGTAGACCTTGCGCCAGTCGCCGCCGGTCTGGTTGCCGTTGTAGTCGAGCGAGAAGAAGTCGCCCGCGCCCGCAGGATCGGCGCCCAGCACCTCGCGCAGCCCGAGCATGCCGGGGCCGTGGTTCAACTGGCCGTCGAGCTTGTGGCCCGTACCGTAAGCCGTCAGCGGTCCCTCGCCCACCACGATCAGCGCGTGATAGAAGTCGCCCTCGTCGCGCCCGGTGACGATCAGCCCGTTCACTGGCATTTCGATGTCGGTGTAAATCTCGGGCAGCGGATGGCCGAAGACCGAATCGGCGATGTGCGAAACGCTGGTGATGGTCGAGCGGCCGATGCCGAAGAAGCCCGTCGAGTTGTCCTTGAAGCGCAAGGCCTGCGGGACGACGAACACGCCGCCGTAGTAGCGCTTCATGCCGTGCGCCAGGCACCCGTTGGGGGTTTCGTAGCCGCGATCGCAGGAGGACGATGTGGCCGTGGGGAAGTGCGACGAGATCGAGCGCGCCCGCGGAGGCGAACGGGCAGGCGACGCCGTCGTTGAAAAGCTTGGGACACTTGCGGTCGATGATCCGGTCTGGAGCGAGCAGGTGCGGGCTCGACAGGAAGTCCGAGCACTTGAGCGTGAACTCGGGTCCGGTGTTCGACTGCCAGCCGCCGGGCACGACCTGTCCTGCCCACAGGTCGAGCTTGATCTTCGTCAGTGAATGGAGGAGCGAGAACTCGACGCGCGCGTAGTCGAGTTGCACGTCGGCCGCGAGTTGCCGCATGACGCGGTCGGCGTTGCCAAACACGAGCGTCACGTCGTCACTTTCGGCCGACACGCCAGGTACGCCCACGGCGACCTGCTGGATGCCTTCCCAGCGCAGCAGCCGCTCCTGGTAGAGCTGTCCGCCGACGGTACCACGCTGGTTGCTCAGGTAGATGTTGTCGGGATAGCCGGCCTTGCGCGGGACGATGTGCACGAGTGGCACGAGGGACTGCGACTGCGCGGTGAGAGCCGAGCCGAGCGTGCCCGCCACAAAGCGAGTCACGGTGGCGTTCAACGAATAGGACGGTGTCGCCCCGCCCTTCAACTCGCGCAGCCGGATGGTGACGCGCACCTGCTGGCCCGGCAGGTGCTCCCAGACCAGAGGCTCATTTTCGAACTGGGCGTTGTAGGCGGCAAACGTCTGGCTGGCGCTCGGCGCGTAGAAGGTGAAGGGCTGATACGAGCCTTGATGCGATTCCCAGAACGACATGAGCGTCACCAGGTCGTCCTCACCGATCACCTGGTTCATCTCCCAACGCCGCACGCCCGCGCTCAGATAGAAGCGCTGCTCGCGCTTGGCGTTTCCGGCGCCGAACTGGTGGACGACGATGTCGGGCTCGATCGCCATGAAGAACGGCCAGTAGCGTTCGATGGGAAACGTGCCGGAGGGCGAGACTGCTGGGACTTCGATGTTGCCGATGTAGTCGGGCACCGTTAGCTCACTTCCACCAGCCCGAGCGTTGTGTTAGTGGCGGCCAAGGTTGAGGTTCTGGCGCCAGGGCCCATCAAAGCGGACGGCGTAGCGTCCCACGGCAGCCGAACCCGTAGGGTCGTAGGTGAACACGGGCGATGTTTCCCAGACGTCGTAGAAGTAGAACTCCTGGTAGCCTCCGATGCGGTCGGTGAAGAACGTGCGTAGCGCGTCGAGCTGCGTTGCGGTCAGGCGTTTCGTGAGCGACCACCGTTTCCGGCTGGTCGCGACCAGGACCGCGCGCTGCACGCGCCCGTCGCGGTAAATGTTCATGTCGATGGCCCACTCGCGCGATTGCTGGAACTGGGCGCAGAGCGAGTACGGCATGACCAAGGTGGGCGAAGCTGCGGAGACGCTACCGGGCATGGGTTTATGCGGTGAGAAACGCGGGATTCAAAGTAGAGGCGGCGCTTTCGCGGCGGCCCGAGCCCTGCCGCTGGCCGGCGACGGCGGCCTGGGAAACGACGCGCGGGTTGGCACTGACCGCCGTGACTGCCTCGCCGCGCAGGAGCGCGACCGTGGCGGGCCCATCGAGTTGCAGGACCACCGGCTGCGGAGATGCGGAGACGCTCGCCGTGCTCCCCGCCATCACCGGTGCTCCGTTCTGATACGTCGGCACCTGCGTCAGAGTGCCGCCCTGGTTGGCGAACACCGACGGCACCGCGCGCGCGACAATCCCCGCTGAGTTCTGGCCCGTAGACATCGCGTACAACTCGATCAGCTCGCGGACGGCAGGCGAGCGCAGTCCCAGATCGACGTTGCCGCCGAACTGCTGGCGGATGATCGCGAGCAGCGGGTCCTTGGCGAACCGGCGCGGGATGTCGATTTTGTAAATCTCGCGGACCCGCTTGACGATCTTCTCCTCGGCCGAATCGCGGAGCAGGCTGATCAGACCGATGGTGCCGCCGATGGCGCCCGCCGCGAGAAACCCGATAGGGCCCGCTGCGATGAGCGCTGGGAAGATCGAGGCGAGCGCACCAAAGCCGAGCATCCCGCTCGCGATTCCGGTGGGAATCGCCAGAGAGCGCCCGAGCGTGCTGCCGGATTGGCCGAGCTTGAACGCACCGGCGAGGCCCAGCGCCGATCCGCCCAGGGCGAGCATGCTGGCGCTCGATGCTGGCAAGCCGAACAGCTTCGCGCCCGCCGCGGCTTGTGCCGTTGTGCCGAGAGTAGAAGAAACGGGATTGGTGCCAAGCTGCACCGGCCCGGCAAAACCGCCCGTGCCGCCGGGACCACCGGAGACGCTCGCCGCGCCGAACGCGGGGATGCCGCCGAGTCCGAGCACCCCGCCGAGGGTTCGCAGGAATCCGCCGCCACCGCCCGCTGCGGTGCCCGTCGATGGAACGGCACCGCCTCCGGCAAGCTGGAAGAACAGCCGCGCGATCTGCGACGTGACGATCTGCCGTAGTGCGGTGAGCCAGATATTCTTGAAAAAGTCGGTGGCCGACTTCCACACGTTCTGCGAGTTCCTGGTGAGCGTATCAAAGGCGGCCTCGGCCTGGCGCTGGAAGTTGTCGAAGACCTGCTGGTTCTGATCGACGATGATCTGCCCGGAACGGTTCGCGGCACTTTCCCGTGCGGCATCGATGTCTGCTTGCGTGGCGAGGTCCAGTTGCCGGCGTGCGATCGCATAGCGTTGCTCGATCGCCAGGCGCAGGTCGGCGTTGTTCTCCGCACGCGCCAACTCGATGGCCATGTCCGCATCGAGCAGCAGCTTCTTCACCTCCACGCTCTGGCGAAGGTACTGCTGTTCGATCTCGGCTTTGCGCATTTCGACCGCGATCTTCTGTTCGACGGTGACGGCGTTGACGCTATCGACAGCGCGCAACTCCCGGTCGCGGCGCGCCGCCAGGATGGTTTCATTGACGCCGATCGAGTCCCGCGCGTTCTCCAAACGCCGTTCGGCGATGTCGCGGTCGAGCCCCAGTTGGTGCTGAAAGACAACGGTCGCGGCATCCAGCTTGTACTGCTTCTCGGCCTCGATCTGCCGCATCGCTTCGTCGTTGATGCGGCGGGCTTCCGTGTTGGCTGTCCGCCGAACCTCGATCGACTCGGCTTCCGTGAGATCGCGCCGGGCTTTCTCTGTCAGTCCAAGCTCGGCGCGGTACTGCCGGTATTCCTCGATCACACGGGCGACACCCGTCAGATCGTCGGTGCGGGCCTTCAGCAGGATCTCCGCCGCCCGCTTTTCGCCATCGGCAGACACGCTTGGCGCCCTGCTCTGCATCGCCGCGCGTGGTGTCGAACTTCTCGATCGCGACGGTGGCCTTCTGCGTTCCCTCGACGATGAACCCGGCGGACTCAAGCGTCTGGCGGGCGACCGCCGACCAGTCCTGGTTCCCACCCAGGCGCTCGAACGCCGCCTGCATCCGCTCGGCTCCGACACCGGCCTTCCGCGCCAGATCCTCAATCTCCTGGGCCGTTTTCCCGTCGCGCAGCAGGCCCCGGACCATCGAGTCGTCCAGCTCGTTCTGCTTGAGGTCGGTGAACGCTTTATTGGTCTTGTAGGTTTCGACCGCAACGAAAGCCAGGCCCGCGGCGATCAGCGCCCACGGATTCCCGAGCGTGGCGGCGCGCACGGCTTTGAGCGCATCGGCCACCGCAAACAGCCCGGTGACGACCTTGTAGGTGACGATGGCGGTGCCGATCTCGGCAATGCCCGTGGCGAGCGACCGAATGGTGCTCTGGTTGTTCTTGACCCACTGGCCGAACTCGTCCAGGCGCGCGCGCAGCTTGTTGATGCCGTCGGTGATCGCCGGCAGGTAGCTGCCCGCGGCATCGTCGGCCAGCTTCTGGAGGGTGTCCTTGAAGTTCGAAACGGCGACCGAGGACGTTTTCGAAACTGCTGCGTCAAACGCCCCGAACTGCTCGCGCATGCCGCGCAGCAGCACGCGGATCGCCGCATCGGCGGGAACGATGCCTTCGCGGATGGCCTTGTTGATCTCGGCAGTGGTGACGCCGAAGCCCTTCGCCAGGTAGTTGAGCGCGGGCACGCCGACGTTGCGAAGCTGGCGCAGCTCCTCGCCCGTCAGGCGGCCGGCGGCCTTGATCTGGCCCAATGCCAGGATCAGGTCGTTCAGCTTGCCGCGCGGATCGTCGCCGCCCAGCGCGCCGACAGCGCTTGAAACGGCGCGCAGCGTGGGCAGCAGGTCCTCGGCCCGGAACTGGAAGGCCAGGAGGCGATTGGTGCCTTCGAGCAGATCCTTGAACTCGAAAGGCGAGGTGGCGGCGAACTGCTGGATGTCGTTGAAGAGGGCTGTGGCTTTCTGCGCGTCGCCCAGGAAGGCTTCGAGGCCAATGCGGGCGCGTTCGAAACCCGAGGCGATGTCGAAGGTGGATTTAACCAGCGCGGCGACGCTCAGCCCGCCGAGAATGCGCGCGAGCCCGCCGAAGGACTGGCGGACGCTGGCGGCGACGCGCACCGCCGCCTGGTCGATGGAGCCCAGCGCGCGCGAGGCGCCTTGCGAAGAGCGCAGCGCCTGCTGCTCGATCGACGATAGCGACCGGTTGAACTGGCCGATCGCCTGGTTCCCGGGCCGGTTATCGACCGTGAGGACCAGTTGGAGGGTATTCGCCATTGGTGGATGCGGGTTCCTCGTCTTTCAGCACGCGCAGCGCGAAGTACTCGTCCGCGGGAATATCCTCGGGCCGCACCTGCAATCCGTCGTGAAGGAACCCGCGCCATTCGAGCGCCGCCATCAGCAGGCGTCCGGCCTCGCCGCGCTCCATCGCCTCGTAGGTCGCGGCGGGGCACTGCGCACAACGCTCGGTGCGGCTGGGCGCGTCCGGGCACTTGTCCGAAGTGCCGGGCGGCGGCTGCAAACAGCCACGGTCGTTGTAATAGGAGAGGCGCGCGAACCAGCGGAAGTTGTGCGGCGCTTCCCCGTCTACAAAGGGCGGCTCGGCTCCAGAATGCGTTCGATCTCGCTCACCAGCGCGCCTACGGCGGGCGCCTTAAATATGATGGGCGCGGCGCGGTCGTCACAGAGTTGATCAAACAGCTCAGCCGCGATGGTCAAGGAGATGCGCGTCTCCTGCTGGCCGTAGGGCAGGTCGATGGGCCGGGCGAAGTTGGTGCGGAAGTGCTTGATCTGCGCCGCACTGGGCCGGCGCATCTTGAAGGTGCGGGGACCGAGGAACGTTTCCATGCCGACCTCGAAGCCATCGCCCGCGCGGTCCACGCCCGTGACCGTCGTCTGGCTCAGGCTCTGTAGCAGCAGTGCGGCTTCGGCCGAGTCTTCCAGGTCCTGCGCGCCCGTGAGTACTTTCAGCAGGTCGAGGTCGGCTTCGTCGCCGCCCTGGATGGTGGTCTCCGTCGCGCCCCGGCTGCCCGAGGCGGGCCGGGTGATCAGCCGCCGGGCTTTCTGGCGCTTCAGCCATTCCTGGTCCGTGGGCCAGCGCGCCGCGAGCTTGCGCCCGTCCATCAGTGGAATCAGGATCTCGATCTTCGTTCGGTTGTTGGTTCAGTCATTGAAGAATCTCTCACACAATCGCCTTTTGCTGTTCTCGTTCACGATCTGGTTGCCCGCGTGCACCACGTCGCGGGTATTGTTGGGAGACCACGCGACGAACTCTTCGATCTGGTTGTTGGCCCGCGCCTTGATGCGTCCCTTGCGCGTGCTCCAGCCCGCGAATGCCTTGCTGTTGCTGACCGTGCGCACGCTCCACTCGCGAATCATGGCCCCGGTGAACCGCAGGTCACGAACATTCCTGCCGCGCCCGCCGAGCTTCGAGACCTTGCTCTTGTAGATCGCGTACCGCCGGGTGAGGGGCTTCGCCGCGCCACCGCGAGCGTTCTGAGCCCGTGAGATTTCGTCCTTGCGCGACGCGAGACCAACGGTGCCCAGCTTGAACATCTGCCGCTGTTGGAGCGTCAGGTGGTCGATCCGGATCTGTTTCTTCACGAAGACCCGTACTCGGCGGTCTGCCATGATCTAGGCCGCCACCGAGCCGATGTTGTCCTGGGCGCACACGGCGACCACGGTGATCAGGCCGTTCGTGGCGTGCTTCAGCGCGCGAAGCTGGACCGACACGGTCACGATCCCCTGGTCGTCATCGACGATGGCCGAGGAGATCCGCACCCGGTGCAGCGTTACCTGGAACAAGTGGCTGGTGGCGCCGGCGATCAGGTCGCCGGTGAGCGAGAACGCCGCGGTGCCTTCGGTCTGGGCCAGCAGGTTCGGCAGCTCGTCCGAGGTGCTCTCCAATCGAACCTTGAAGTTGCAGGTGAGGACGCGGTCGCCGTTTTCCATCCGGCCGCGCAGCTGGAAACCCTGCGCGCTGGTGCCGGAGCCCGGATAGAGTCCCTGGTCGAGGCGTGGGTTGTTGTTCCAGCCGAACTCGAGCGAGACGACTCGTTTCAGCGTCACGTAGTTGTTGCCCAGGATCGTGATCGCCGCACTGCCCGCGTTCAGGCCGTGTTCAACGAAGGCGGCGGGGATGACAACGCCGCTCGGCGAAGTCACGCGGCCCGATCCGGCGAGGGTGAACGTGAACTTGGCGTTCTGGCGCCCGGGCCCGGAGTTCAACTGCAAACCCCACTCGGAGAGAATGCAGCCTACCAGAGCGCGATCGACAACCGCGCTGCCGCCCTGGCGGATTGCTTCGAGGTACGCCGTGAACGGAAGCTCGATGCCGTCGGCGACGGGATCGAGCGGCGTGCAGGTGTACTGGTAGGCGCCGGTGTCGGGGCTCGATTGGGTGAACGCGCCGAGTCCGAACGCAGCCAGGTACGCGCCGACTTCGCTGGTGGCGAACTTCTCGAACTGGACGTTCGCGTCCTGGTTGACCGGATAAACGTTGTTCGCGAACTCGTCGCCCTTGCCCAGATCCTGCGCGTCGTCCTCTGTTTTTGGCTCCACGGTGGCGAGCGTGGGATTCGATTTCGACAAGCTCCAGAAGTTCGCCGCCGTGGGAAGCGTCGAGATGTCGGCCTGCTTGCGGAACGCGAGCGCCGTGCGCGCCTCGCGGATGTTTGCCGTGGACATGGAGTTAGTCCTCCTCTTCTCGCGCGTTCGGCGGCGGATCGCACTGGCGGAAACCCTCGGCCATCTTGCGTGCGAGCGTATCGTTGTCGGTCTGGACCTGTTCCGGCTGCCCGCCGCCTTTCGCATCCAGACGTAATCGCGTAGGTACTCCACAAGTCCTCCTAACCCGAGATGTCTTCGAACCGCATAGTCACCACCGGATACTCGGTGCCATCCTCATCCTGCTCGCGCGAGAATACGGGGAGCCCGCGCAGCACGAACGACGGATGGAACTCCGTTTCGGTGAACTTCTGCGAATCCCCGGCGGCCACCGAGTTGCACATGGCCAGGAACGCCGCGCCCAGGCGCTGGGCTCCGAGACGGAAGTAGACGGCGATCCGGTGAACGAACTTCGCATTGCCTTCCTCGGCCTCGTCGTTGCCGAGCCAGGCGACGACGATCGACGGACTCTGCATCTCGTAAACCGCCGCTCCGACCGCCACGTCGCCGTCTTCGTAGCTCACGATCCGGTTCTGGTCGCCATCGACCAGCGCGACCAGTTCGGTGAGCGCCTTCAGCTTGTCGCGGACGGCGTCAACGAGCACATCGGGATTCTCCATCGCTACTTCCTTCGGAGCAGGACCGCGACGCTGTCATCGGTGGCCTGCTCGATGTCCGTGATCGTAAAGTCCTGGCCGCGCACGCGGACGGTCGCATTGCGCGCCAGCGTATCGGGCAACGCCGAAGCCAGCACGAACAACCGCGTGACGTTGCCGGGATTCGACTCCTCGGGGCGGCTCGACTGAAACACGATGGCCGTCGCCTCGGTCTCGTTCCCCTCGCCCGGCCAGAACACGACCGGCTCGCCGAACGTCCGCAAGCAGGCCGCGTTCAAGCCGCTGAAATCAACAGCAGGCACGCTACCCCTTGGTGATCTTCACCACCAGCTCCGGCCGCAGGACCAAGGGAAGCGGATTCGATTGCGTGTGGATGTCCCAGCCCCGGTCGAACCTGCGCCGTTCCTGCTTGGCGTAGATCGGCAGGCCCAGCGTGTTGGTGGTTTCGTTGAAATCGGCCGGCGCGAAGTAGTTGACGAACGTGGTCTGCGTTCCCAGCGGGAAGCAGTACGCCTGATCGTCCGGGATGAACTTGCGCACGTTGCCATCGATGTCGGATGCCGTGCCCCGGTATTCCTCGAACATGACGCCGCCGTGCTCGAAGCCCGTGCGCATGTCGCCGCCCAACCGGGCCGCCGCGGCCTGCCAGTTCGCGTAGGCGTCCTTGACCTTGGCGTGCGTCACCAGCGCGTCGAAGAGCGTGGGCGAGCAAAGGCAGTGGAAGCGCGACATCACTTCGCCCTTCAGGTTGTCCTCGATGTGGCGCTTCACGTCCAGGATCTTGGTCAGCACCTCGGTCGCGGCGTTCGAGAGCACGAAGCTGACGGACTTCTGGGTGATGCCGAACTCCGTGTAGAGATCGACCAGCGTCGAGCCGTCGGCGTCGAGCACCGCGCCCCGGAGAGCGGACGCGCGCATGTGTTCGAGGGTAATCGAGTGCTTCATGCGCATGGTCTGGAGCTTGCGCGCCATGACCGTCGCCTGGGTCTCCAAGGACGATTCGGTCGCGAAGGCCCGAATCCCCTGGATCTCCTCCGGCAGCACCACGTCGTCGTGCGGGATGTGGAAGCAGCCGAAGTTGCGCACCTTGCGCTTGCCCTGCGTGCCGAGCGTGGCGGGCCCGCCCACTGCCTTGGTGGGCAGCAGATTGAGGACGCCGTTCTGTTCCTCGACCGCCACCTGGCGCGTCGAGACACCTTCCTCGCGGAAGATGCCCAGCTCGCGGATGCGCCCGTACATGTTCGGGATGCGGTTCACCCCGATCGTCAGGCTGATGGTATTGAACGCGTCTCCCGTGAAGAAATCAGGTACCGGCATGTTATGCGCCCTCCCTTACAAGGATTCCCAGCGCTTCCAGCTGGGCTGTTGCTGCGGCCTTTTCGTTGGCATCGAAATCAGTCGGCCAGGTGATTCCGTTGACGCTCACGATGGCGTCGCGCACGATGGCCACCGCCAGTGCATCCACGCCGTCGGGAGCCGTGACGTCGAGCAGCAGGAGACCGGCGGCGTCTTCGCTGCCGTCCGTGCCCGCGTCCTCGATCTGGACGTACTTCGCCGATCCCGCGGCTACCGTGATGGTGAACGCGTCACCCGCCACGAAGTCGGCCGCGCCGTCGGCAATGGTGAACCCCAGCCCGCCGCCGGAAAACGCGACGGCCACGGTTGCTACGCCCACCTCGATCCCGTCCGGGTCCTCGACCGCGAACTTGCCCGCGTCCGTGGCGGGTTCGATGCACGTCAGCCGGTAGACGCCCGGCTTGGCGGCGGCGCCCACCGTGACCGCGCCGATGGTGCCGTCGCCGGTGTTTCCCGCGACAGCCGCCGGAGTCGCGGCGCCTTTCGTGATCTTGCCCAGGACCATCCCGGACTTGAGCACACGGTCTGCGCCCGAGCCCGGCCAGGATCGTGATCTGCTCGCGGCTGTAGCGGGCGTCGCGTTCGTGCTTGAGCCAGTCGCCCGCGCGATTCGTTTCCGTCATTACCGACATGGGTTACCTCCCTCCCATCGCCGCCATCTGCGCGGCGACCTTCTCACAGGCGGCAATCAGAGGATTCGACGCCGCGTCCAGGCCGACCTTGGTGCCCGTGGTGGGCATCGAATGGCCGGCGATCTCCGTGCCCGCCGCGTCGGCCTGCTGGTTGAGCAGCGCCTCGCGAACATGGGCCGCGGTCTTGCCCTCGGCCAGGAACTTCGCCGCGAGCGTTGTCTTGCCGGCGATCTGGCAAAGGTCTACGATCTCCACGGCATCCGCGCGCCCCTGTAGCCGCGCCTCCGCCAGGAGTTTGTCTGCGTCCGGGGGCTGCGCGCCCTCGGTGTGCTTCACGTCGGACATGGTTCCGACCTCCCTTGTTGAAGTCACGGCGGAGGCCGCCGTGCTGATTGACATCTCTTGTTTGTGGCGTGCGAGCGCAAGCTCCATCCACGCCTCGTCGGCCGTGCCTGGGGCGTCCGCCAAGCCTGCGGCGAGTGACGCCTGCGGTCCCTCGTAGCAGTAAGCGCCGAGCTTGCGGACGGCGTCTTCTGAAAGCTTCCGTCCACGCGCCACACTGGCGACGAACATTCCGTACAGCCGCTCGACTTCGCCCGCGAGGCGCTCCTTCGCGCCGTCGCTCAACGGCTGGTAGGGATTCCCGTCCGTCTTTCCTTCGCCCGCCGAGATCAGCGTTACGCGCACTCCGCTCTTCTTCAGGAACTCCGATACGTCGAAGTGCGCACAGTAAACGCCGACCGAGCCGACGCCGCCGGTCATCGGCGGGACGTAGATGCGCGCGGCCTGCGAGGCGAGCAGATACGCAGCGCTGTAGGCCATCGTGTCCGCCACCGCCCACAGCGGTTTCTGCTTCCCGGCCTCCGCGACGACGGCTGCGGTTTCGAAGGCGTTCTCCGTTTCGCCGCCCGGCGAGTTCACCAGGAGCAGAATCCCGTCCACTTCCGGGTCGGCAGCCGCCTGGCGCACCTCGCTCTGGATATCCCGGTAATCGGTTTCGTCCCACCACTGCGCATCGTTCGTCAGGAATCCCGCGACATGGATCAGCGCCACCCGCTCGGCGACCTGGTACGGCTTCCGCTCGTCGCCGCTTCCGAGCGTCGCCATGTTCAACAACGCCGGGCGCGCGCCGATCCGCGCGAGCACGCTCGCCCCGTAGTCGAGGTCAGAAGGACGCTGTGCGAGTTGGCGTGTCACTGTACCAGCGGCTCCTGTTTATCGCGGGCGTCCTTGGGCGGCTGCGCCTTGTTTGCCGGACTCCGCTGGCTCAACGGCTGGCGCCCGTCGCTGTCGAGCTTCAGACCCAAGCCGTCGGCGCGCGCGTTGTCCTGCGCAAGCTCGCGGTCGATCTGCTCGACGTCGGTGCCGAGTTCGGCCACGACACGGCGGCGGCTGGTGAACCCGGCGCGAACCTTGCCAAGCGCGGCTTCGAGGTCCTTCTTTGGATCGACCCAGTCCCACTTGGGCGGAATCCACTCGACGTCGAGGTACCGCTCCGGGTGCTGCGCGTACTCGCGCGCGTTGAGCACACCGGCCAGCACGGCGGCTTCGATCCACGCCTTCCACACCGGGCGGCAGAACTGGTAGACGATCACCTGGTGCTGGAACGCCTCACACCACCGGCGGAACTCCAACACGCCCGCCCGAATGGACGAGTAGTTGACGCCCTCCAGATCCCCGCTCAACTGCTCGTAGGTGACGCCCAGGGCGGTCGCGACCGAGCGCAGCATCGAACGCAGGAACTCTTTGAAGTCCGAACCCGGATCGACCGGCTGGTTGAAGACCACGTCTTCGTTCAGATCGAGGTAATGCACCGAGCCCGGCTGGACGCCCGCGAGTGCGGTGCCGTCGCCCTGGTCGTCTTCGTTGAACGTCTCCGTCTCCTCGCCGCTTTTCTTGACGAAAAACGCCAGGAGGTTCGCGAGCTTCGCGCGCAGCACCGTGGCGTCCACGTACTGCTCCAGGTCGTAGAGCGTGACGATGGCCGGCGTGAGCCACGGCTGGCCGCGAAGCTGGCCCGGACGCAGCGGGCGGTAGACGTGCAGGATCTCCGATGCCGGAACAGTCGTGAGCATCCCGTTCTGAAAGCCGAACATCTCGCCCGGGTGTTCGCGGTACATCAGGTACCCTTCGCGCCGCCCGATGCGGTTGAACAAGAATGCCGCCGCGAACGCTTCCCGTGCCCGTTTCGCGGTTCTCGTTGACGGGCACGTAGTCGGCTTCGAGCACCTGGAGCTGCAACGGCACCGTCAGGCCGTCCGACAGCCTGCGCGGGCGCAGCCGGATGAACACTTCGCCGTCCTGGCGTTCGGCGCGGCACACCTGCGCCTGCTGGCCGTAGTAGTCGAGCATGCCGGTCGAATCCGATTCGTCCGTCCACCGCAGCCAGGCTGCTTTCGATCTTCGGCGCGCGTCTGTCTCGTCCGGGTGCTTCGACTGCGGCTTGATGCCGGTGCCGATGGCGTTCGCCACGAACCGGTCGAGCGTGCCCGCCGCCCAGGCGTTCTCCCGAACCAGCGCCCGCGAGCGGGCCCGCAGCAGATCCAGGTTCCCCGAGCAGCATCGAGTTGACGCCGCTCTCGGAAGGAATCCAACCCTTGAGACGCCGCGCGGTGGATGCGCCCTTGTAGTCGGCCGTGGCCCGCTCACGGGGCGTGAACGCCGCTATGGCGCGCTTCAGCACATTCACAGTCCGTCCTCCATGTTGATCTGGACCTCGCGCACCCGCCGCGCCGGGGAAGCCGTGGCGACTTCGGCCGCGACAACGGAGATCGCCTCCCGCAACTCCGCGATGGAGCGGTAGCGCACACGCCGTCCGTCGGAGAACTGCACTTCGAGCTCGCCCGTCGCCAGCGCGGCCTTCAAGGCGTCGAGATTCGATTGCGTGTATGCCATGGCTAGAGATACGGACTGCGGATCACGCGCGGCTTTCGCGTGCCCTGCGGCTTCGGCGCTTCGGGCGCCACGGACTCGATATAGGGAGCGGTATCGGGAGCGATGTTCTCCTCGGCTCGTGAAACGGTGATCCGTCCCTCGGGGAACAGATGCCGCTCCAGCGCGCGCCAGTCACGCTCCGAGAACCGGCTGATGCCGAAATGCTCGGCCGCCGCCCGGCATTCGCCGAACGTGTCCAGGGCCTCGTTGCGTTCCCGTTTCTTGATCCACTCGCCCTTGCGGAATCCGTGGACGATGCGGTACTGAAACACCTCCGAGGCGAGCTGCTCGAAGAACTCCTGGCCGGCGTCGTAGTCGTGCAGCCAGCCCGCCGGAAACGCATCGCCCTGAGCCGGGGGCTCCTGCTTCAGCCAGCCGTACAGCTCCGACTTCATCATTGAAACGTTGACCGGCCACACCTTGACGCCGCGGCGCAGGCGCTTCCCGCTCTTCATCACGTCGGCGGTCTTGGGCTGCGCGAGCAACGCGACGCCCGAGTCATATCCCTTGGTGACCACCACCCAGCCGGGACGCTGGCGGCGAGCCCACCCATACACCTCCTGCGCCGCGTAGCCCGAGTCGATTGCCACGCGCATCACCGGCATGTCGATGCCGGCGGAATGCTGGAACGTCCGCGCGAGCACGGAATCGAGAGACTCCCAAGCCGCGCGGTCCGTGGGCCGACCCGACACCACGTCGTAGGAGATTAGCCACGACTGCTTGCCGCGTCCCCAGCCGCGCGTCTGTACTTCGAGGCGATCCGCCTGAACGTCGACGCCCGCCGTGACGAACAGCACTTCGTCCGGCAGCGGTTCGGGCCGCGGCGTCAACTGCGCCCGCAGCCACAGCTTTTCGGAATCCGGCGGCTCCTCGGCGACCTCCCGCCACGTTTCTCCCAGCACCGTGTTCACGAACACCTGAAGCAGCGGCGGATTGTTCTGGGCCTGCTCGAAGTGCGAGGCGACGTCGGTCCAGGAGAACCAGCCCACCGGCGAGTACAGGCTCGACAGATGAAACCCCGCCGTGCGGCCGTCGCCCGCTGCGTTCGCGCGCCATTCGCCGCGCGGCAGCATCCACTGCTTCTGGTGATTCTGAAGCTCGGCCGCGCAGTGCTCGCAGACGTATACGGCCTGTTGCGGCTTTCCCTTCGGCCACCGAATCTGGACGAACTTCAGAACCTGGTACTCGCGGCATTCGGGGCACGGCACCCAGTACTGCCGCCGGTCGCTCTCTTCGTACGCCGTCTCGATCCGGCTCACGCCCGTGATCTTGGGCGTCGAGCACATGAACACCTTCCGGCGGGCGAACGTGCGCGTGCGCGCCAGCGCCAGGTTCACGGGATCGCCCTCGCCTTCGACGTCGCCCGGATAGCCGTCCACCTCGTCCAGAAACAGGTAGCGCGAAGCCATCGAGCGCAGGCCCACCGCGCTGTTGGCGCCGGTCATCACCAGCACGCCGCCGGGAAACTCCTTCGAGAGGATCGTGTTCCCCGAATCGCGCGACCTCGGATCGCGCACCAGCTCGCGCAGGATCTCGGACTCTTCAATCAGAGGATCGATGCGTTGTTTGGAGTTGCGCTTGGCCATCTCGACAGTCGGCTGCACGGCCATCATCGGACCCGGCGCGTGGTGAATCACGTAGCCGATCCAGTTGTTTCCTGACTCGGTGGCACCCACCTGCGCCCCTTTCATGAACACGACCCGCTCTACGGCCGACGATGCGGAGAGGCAGTCCATGATCTCCTTGAGGTACGGCGTTCGTTCGGTCCGCCACGGGCCTGGCTCGGCCGATGCGCGCTGCGAGAGCACCCGATACTCGTCCGCCCACTCGGAGATCGTGAGCAGCGGCTCGGGACGCAGGCCGGCCGCGGCAGACGCCCGGTAGATATCCTCAGTGCTCTGCTGCATCGGCTGTTTCGTCCAATACGCCCCGGACCTCGGTCGCCAGAATCCCGTGCACCTTCGACATGTCGAGCGCAGCGATGCTCTCGACGTTCACGCCCGTTGCGGCAGCGGCCACGCGCACCTCGGCGAGCACGGCTCCCACGACCCGGTCGGGAATGTTCATCAGCCGGTCGCGGATCAGCCGGGTGAAGTTGAACGCCGCGACCTTCATCTCGTCGGCCGGAATCACCTTCCCGATGCGCTCTTCGTAGTCGATCTTGGCCAGCCGCGCCTGGTAGTGCTCGCGGACCGCGCGCGCCTTCGTGTACTGGCTCGCGCCGAATCCCGGCAGGTCCTCCTCTCCGCGCGTCACCGCCGGAGCGTAGGTGTTGGTGTTCTGCGCCCACGCCGCATCCGCCGCTGCGGGATCGATGCGCCCGTCGGCGAGCGTCGAGATCCGGCCCGAGGAGATCGCCTTCTGTACGGCGGAAAGCGCCACGCCGCGATGCCGTGCGTACTCTCGCAGGCTCATCGCCGAACGTTCGCCAACCGAGCTTGCGTCGGGCACTTTTCCCTTGCCTTTTCCCGGAACCGGAGTGATTCATCGTCATGCGCCAAGCAAGCGCAGAAAAGGAAACCAGAACCAAATGACGAACGCAGAAGCCAACACAGCCGCCAACGTTGCGGAACGGGGCGCGCAGGGCGCGCCGGAGAAGGCCTCCTCGAAGAAGGGTGCCACCCGCGCCAAGGACGCGCCCAAGGGCCAGAAAACGGCCAAGGGCGGCAAGTCCAAGGCCGCCGCGCCGAAGAAGGCCGCGAAAGCCACCCGCGCCACCGCCCGGACCAAGGAAACCGCCACCGCACCCCGCGCCGAGAGCAAGGGCGCGAAGGTCCTCGAACTGATCGCCCGCGCCAAGGGCGCAACCCTGGCCGAACTGATGAAGGCGACCGAATGGCAGGCCCATAGCATCAGGGGCTTCATCTCCACCGCCGCCAAGAAGTACAAGGTCACCATCGAGTCCTCGAAGAACGACAAAGGCGAGCGCATTTACCAGCGCGGGAAGTAGACGCTACTCAGTCCCGCCCCCTGCCGCCGCCGGTTTCAATCGATCCGGCGGCGGCTTTCGTTTGGTACGCATCCCCCGAAGAATCGTCAGTTCCGCCGTCCAGTCCGCCAGCGCGAGCACCAATCCCTCGATGTCCGGGTGACCTGAGAACAGGAGCGATTCCAACTCGGCCACTTCGCCAAGGCACCGGTCCACCTCACGCTGCCACTCGTGTTCGCTCTCCGGCCAGAGGCCAGCGGCGTGCGGTGACCCCTTATCCCGCTTTTCGCGCTTTTCGCGCACCTCCAGCAGGTCCGTTCCGGGGGCTTTCCGCGCTTATCGCGCTTTTCGCGCACCCCACCCGTTCTGAAAACGTCGTCCCGTCGGCTTCGAGCGTCGCCTCGCGGCCCGAGTATTGTTGCCACCTCTGAACGGCGACGTCACAATACTTCGGCTCCAACTCGATCAACCGCGCCTGCCGCCCGGACTTCTCGCAGGCGATCAGCGTCGTGCCCGATCCGCCGAACACATCGAGAATCGTGTCCCGGGTCTTGCTGCTGTTACGGATCGCGCGCTCGACCAGTTCGACTGGCTTCATCGTCGGGTGCTCCTGGCTCAACGCCGGCCGCTTGATCGCCCATACGTCGCCCTGGTTGCGGGCGCCACACCAGAAGTGATCCGTGCCCTCCCGCCAGCCGTAGAGAATCGGCTCGTACTGGCGCTGGTAATCCGACCGGCCCAGCGTGAAGTGGTGCTTGGCCCAGATCACGAAGGTGGACCAATGCCCGCCCGCGTCGGTGAATGCCCGGTAGAGCGTGTGCAACTCCGAGGAGGACATGCAGATGTAGACGCCGCCCTTGGTCACCTCCAGGACGTTCGCGCATGCCTGCCGCAGGAAATCATAGAACTTGCCTCCGAGTGCATCGTTCGAAATCTTCAGCTTCTTAGCCGTCTTGCCCTCGTAGTCAACCCCGTACGGCGGATCGGTGAAAGCCATGTCCGCCAGCCCACCAGCCAGGACCTTTTGCACCTTTTGCATATCTGCAGTGTCACCGCACAACAGACGGTGATCAGCCCAGGACCCACACGTCGTCGGGCTGCGTAACTGCCTGATCCGGCTCCTCTGGGACCGCATCCTCGTCGGTCAAACCCTCGTTGGTCCCCTCCGGCTCGCGCAGGATCTCTTCCAATTCCTCGTCCGAGAAGCCGACCAGGTCCAGATCGAACCCTTCCTCGGCGAGCGCGTCCAGTTCGACACGGAGCATCTCCATGTCCCAGCCGGCGTTCAGCGCCAGCTTGTTGTCGGCCAGGACCAGTGCCCGGCGCTGCGTCTCCGAGAGATGGTCGAGCACCAGGACCGGCACTTCCGTCATCCCCAGCTTCCGGGCGGCAGCCAACCGCGCGTGGCCAGCGATCACCACGCCCTGCGCGTTGATCAGCAGCGGGTTGGTGAACCCGAACTCAAGGATGCTGCCGCACAACTGCCCGACCTGCTCATCGCTGTGCGTCCGGGAGTTGCGGACGTCCGGAATCAGGCCATCGATCGGGCGCACCTCGAAGTTCGTGGACAGCCGGATCTCGGTCTTTGCCAGGGCGCCGCTCAACTTGCTTTCTTCCTTCCGTAGTAGGGCGCGCCGTTGGGCGTGTGCTGGATGGCCCGTGAGTCCAGCCCGCGCGGGTTCATGGCGTCCTCCGAAGAAACGCCGCGTTCCGCTGCAACATCTTCGAACGATTGGCCGGTGGCGGCCAAAACCGGTTTTTCTGATATTAGAGAAATCATCCGGCCCAGGATCACGTCGCAGTACGCCGGCGAAATCTCGCAGCCGTAGCCGGTTCGGCCCAGCATGTGCGCCGCCGCCATCGCCGTCCCGCTGCCGAGGAACGGATCGCACACTACATCGCTTGCGTCCGTGAACGCCCGGATGAAGAACTCGGCCAGCGGGCGCGGGAACGGAGCCGAATGCGACCCCTGGCCGCTCTCCGTCGCCGCCTCGATCACGTTGCTCGGGCGGGCGACGCCGCGGAATCGGCCGTCGTCGGTCGCCCCGGTGCTCCCGGCGGCAGATCCGCGCGCTCCGGTGCCCAGCAGGCCACTGCCGGAGGTCGATTTCGGGTTGTTCGGCGAGTAATCGAAGCAGTCCTCGGAGACGTGCCCGACCGCCTTCGGCCGGAACTTGATGTTCCCGCGCGCGAAGTGGTAAACCGGCTCCCATGCGTTTTTGAATCTGTTGTTCCAGCCGCCCGGCACGCCGTTATCGGTCTTGCGCCAGCAGAACGTGTCCACAAACATCCAGCCCCACCGGCGCTTGTGCGCGAGCACCAGGTCCTTCACGTACAGGCTGCGCTCCCCGTCCTCGGCATGCTCCTTGATGTTGAGCAGATAGGAGCCGTCGGGCGCCAGAATCGACTCGATGTTGGCGGCGATCGGCAGGAACCAGTCCGTGTACTCGTCTGGCGGCACGGGCCGGAAGCCGCTGGCCGGATCGTATTCCCGCTGCGTGGCGTAGGGCGGCGAAGTCAGCACCAGATTCGCTCGTTTCCCGTCCATCAGCCGCTCGATGACGCCGAGGTCGCGGCAGTCTCCGCAGATCAGACGATGCGGGCCGATCAACCAGACGTCGCCGGGGCGGGTGACCGGCTGCGTGGGCGGCTCCGGGACCGGATCCTCGCCCACCGGCGCGGCGTCGCCGCCGGAATCCGCTAGCAGCGCCTCCAGTTCCTGGTCGGAGAAGCCAACCAGCGCCAGGTCCAGGCCTTCCCGCTCGAGGTCCACCAGTTCCGCGGCGAGCACCTCCTCGTCCCATCCGGCGCTTTCGGCCAGCCGGTTGTCCGCGATGATGTACGCCCGGCGCTGGGTTTCCGTCAGGTGGTCGAGAACGACCACCGGAACCTCCGTCAGTCCCAACTGCTGCGCGGCGAGGAGGCGCCCGTGGCCGGCGATAATCCCGTCGTTCGAGTCCACCAGGATCGGCGCGTTGAAGCCGAACTCCAGGATGGACCCGGCGATCTGCGCCACCTGCTCCGGCGGGTGGGTCCGGGCGTTCCGGGGAAACCGCCGGAGCCGTTCGATGGGCCAAATCTCGATACGCCGCGCCAGGGCGGGCGTGTTTGCGGGTGCTGTGCTCACGTTTTCAACGACTTCCGCTCAGGGTGACCACCGACCACCTGTTCAATCACTTCCGCTCAGGGTGACCACCGACCACCGATCTCGCCGCGCCAGCGCGGACGAGATTGAAGGCGCCGTGCTCACTTTTTCAATAACTTCCGCTCAAGGTGACCACCGACCACCCTGACCACCTCTTTGGTGCGCTATCACTAGCGAAGTTGTGCCGCAATCCCACCCGCGGCCCGGATTCGCCGGGAAGGAACCAGAACTCGCGTGGCGGCTGGCCGCTCGTCCTGAGGCCGCCGCCGAGGCCGGAGGATGCCGCGCATGCGCGCAACGTGCCGCGCTCCGACTTGGCGGCGTGCCGATTTCACCGTATGCAGTCCGCTACCACCCGCAGGAAGTCGTCGGGACCAGATGCGACCCGCCCGTTCTCGTCCAGGCGATCCAGACGCTTGTGCCGCAGGCAGCGATGACCGTCCGGTAAGTGTTCCCACTGGACGTATGGTTTGCCCCCGGGCGGGCGTGTCTCTACCGGAGTGCCGTCGTCCTGTTGCGGTCGCCAGATCGCCCGCAGTTGTCCCTTCCGTCCGTAGGACGGTTTCGCAGTGCCGGCCGCAATCATGGCCAGAGCGACCTCCAGTGAACGGAACCCTTCCGACGAGCTGTCCGCGGCGTAGAACGGGATTTGGTTGGTTCGAGACACGTCGAGTACGGCGGAGGAGGGAGAGGGATTAACGAGCGTCCCATCGCTCGGATGCTGCTAAAGAGAACGCTTCAATAGCGTTCGCCCTATCAGTAGCATCCGGCGAGTTCAGTCGTCAACAGACTATTTTGAATCGCACAAGACGCAATAGAGCACACGCACCGAGTGCGAGAAGCTGGCTTTCCTCAACCGCAGGGGGTGGGAGTCATGTCGAGGCACAGCGAGTCTCCGTGCGGAGGGGGGACGATGCCGAACGGACGACATTTGCGGGCTATTGGACGCTATGATCAGGTGTTCGGGTCAGATCTACGGGAGCAGCCTTCGGTTCCTCCTGCGCTAGCGAAAACGTCCGAGGTCATCTTCTGAGTGAGCAGAGTAATTCAGAACGCAATGGCAGCTCGCCGCAGCCCAGTGCCCCCCTTTCTCAAGTGGCCCGGCGGCAAGCGCTGGCTCACGCAGACGTTGATCGATTATGTGCGACACTTCGACATCAAGACGTATTATGAACCTTTCCTTGGAGGCGGGGCCCTGTTTTTTGCCCTCCTTCCGTCGCGCGCGGTTCTCTCCGACATCAATCCCGACCTCATCAACACCTACCGACAGGTGAAGAACAATCCGCGAGATCTCGTGGAGCGTATCCGCGCCCTCCCTGTGAACAAACGCACCTACGACAGGCTACGGAAACAAGTCGGCGGCCGCGTGCTGGATCGAGCTGTTCGCTTCCTTTATCTGAACAGGACAGCCTTCGCTGGCATGTACCGGCTCAATCGGCAAGGGGAATTCAACGTTCCGTTCGGCGGCGGTGAACGTACACCGGCGCCTCTGTGGGAGGCCGGTCTGATCGCAGATGCAGCAAAGGCACTTCGCTACTGCGAACTGCGCACATCTGACTTCGAAGATCCCCTAGCTGAGGCCCGATCAGGCGATCTGGTGTATTGTGACCCAACCTATACGGTGGCCCACAACAACAACGGCTTTATTCGCTACAACGAGAAAAACTTCTCCTGGGCGGACCAGAAGCGGCTGGCAGGGTGTTGTCAGGACGCTGCGCACCGCGGAGCCATGGTGATCGTGAGCAATGCACTTCACCCCGAAGTGTTCGAGTTGTTCGCACCGCCAGTCTATTCGGTCGTCACGAGGTCCAGCCGCCTTTGTCCCCAACCCGAACACCGGATGCCCGCAGAGGAATACTTGTTTGTCTTTCCGCCCAAGCTCAAATCTAGCAAGTGCGTTGGATCGGGTCAGCGCGTCCTACCGGACCTCCACCGCAGCAGGATGCCCCTTGAACCGACCTGAGCGCGGCAGGGCGGACACATCTTTGATGTTGAAGCGCCAGCACTTCCCCGTCGGTTCAACGTCAACAAAGGAATGCCTCTCCGGAATGTTGTAAAGCACGGTCGGTTCTCCGAGGGACAGTGCGCGCAACGCGAATGCAAGCGCATGAGGCTTGGTCCCGCAACACAGATAATAGGGATCCTCCGTATCGAGACTTTCGAACTTCCTCGAATCCAGTGCTTTCCAGGCAGCAATCGCATCGCCGGCTGGCGCGGTGATCATATCGTCGGGCCTAACAAGGAACTTCTCGACGAGTGAGGCATTCCGATCTCGCACCTCCGTCTCGTAGTGTGGCTGAACTCCGGGAATCGGGTAAAGCAGACATATCCGATGCGGATCCTCGTTGGCAAGCACTCGTGACGTCTTTGCGGGCTCAAAGCCGAGAGAAACAACGAAGAGCCTCCTCCTCATTGGATCGATTCGTCCATCCAAGAACGGGACCGGTACCGTTCTCCACTGCCCGGCCGAGAACGGGAAGTCTGACGCTGCCGGTAGGCTTTGGCCAAGCTTGTAGATGCCTTCGGCGTACAGTACAGTCACTTCTGAAACGAGTCCAGTTTTCAATCCTGCTGCAATCAGGCCAAGCCCCAAATAACGAGGGCAGGTCGAAAGATCGACAAGAAGTCGAAGCGGCTGACCTCTATCATGCGCGACCTGTTGGAGACTGTTCCAAAGTTCCTTCCATAGTGGCTCGATCTGTATCGAGTCTCCCTTGATGCTTTCAACGTGAGCGGCGTGAGATCCGAGGTACCCTAGTACATTTTCTCTGTGTCGCCGCTGGTGGCCGAACTCGTCCGTGGTTAGGAAGTGGAGGACCAGCGCGAAATGCACGGATATGCCTACGCATGAGGTGACTAGGTCACTACGGTGGTCCCAGCTAGGGGAAAAAAGACCTACATCGAACTCGCCCCTAACGAGTCCTGTAATTTCATCGCTGGCATAAGACTCCCCGTACAAATGCCGCTGCCGAAATTTCACTGTGTCCCCCCGGGTTCATCGAATAGAGGTAGAGGAGGCAGGTCTCCCGACAGTAGCGTGCCCACTTCTTCGATGAGGGCGTCTCTGCGTTTCTGATCTGCCTCGCTAGTGTCCTGTCTCTGAAATAGCTTTACTAATATTCTGGTCGAGCGCATACTGACGGTATGCCACGATCCCCCGCACCGGCTCTACGCCTGACCGCGCGACAGCGCGCGGAATTGGAGGAGATTCGAAACCATCGGAGCACGCCCCAAGGGATCGTGTTGCGAGTCAACATCGTGCTGGGCGCCGCAGAGGGGCGCTCCAACCATGGATTAGCGCGGGATCTGGCCACCAGCGTGCCCACCGTGTTGCTGTGGAGGCGACGATTCGCCGCCGAGGGCGTGATCGGGCTTCTCGAAGACCGCCCCAGGCCAGGACGGCCCAAGCAGATTAGCGAGGAGCAGGAAGCCGCGATCGTGGAAGCTACGTTGCGCACGCAGCCCAAGCAATCCACGCATTGGAGCGTCCGTTCCATGGCGCGCTCCCAAAAGGTGAGCCCCGCTACGGTGCAGCGCATCTGGCGCCGCCATCACTTGCAACCACATCGCGTGGAAACGTTCAAGTCCAGTACCGATCCAGCTTTCGTCCCGAAGGTCCGCGACATTGTGGGGCTGTACTTGCATCCACCGGACAAGGCCCTGGTGTTGGCCGTGGATGAGAAGAGTCAGATTCAGGCGCTCGACCGGACGCAACCTATCCTGCCCCTGCGCCCCGGCTTGCCGGAACGGCAAACCCACGATTACACCCGGCACGGAACGACCACGCTGTTTGCCGCTCTGGACGTGAAGGCCGGAACAATCATTGCGCAGTGTCACACCCGCCACCGGCACCTGGAGTTCCTGAGCTTCCTCAGAAAGATCGACAAGTCCACGCCGCGTCGGCTGGCTCTGCACTTGATCCTGGACAACTACGGCACCCACAAACATCCCGCTGTCCAGGAGTGGTTCGCCGCTCACCCCCGCTTCCATCCCCACTTCACGCCCACCAGCGCGTCCTGGCTGAACCAGGTCGAACGTTGGTTCGCCGAGATCACTCGAAAACGCATTCGCCGAGGCACCTTCTCCAGCGTCGCCGCCCTCAAAAAAGCCATCCGCGATTACATCCGCGCCAACAACGCCGATCCTCAACCGTTCATCTGGACTGCCTCGGCTAACACCATCCTCCGCAAAGTCCGCAAACATAAACGAACTTCAGAAACAGGACACTAGCAAGCGCGACGAGATCTGTCGCGCGGATCGGTGTGTCATAGTACGCGCCGCGATACGAGAATCCAAATGCAGCAGCCAGGGATGTATGAACACGAAACTTCCACTGACTAGTTCCCTGTTCCAGAACTCGCAAGAAGCCCGCTTCGGATGCCTGCGTAATCAGCTTGGCAACCGGATCCCCGGAACCTTCGGGTCCCACTCGCAGGACGAAAATACCGCGCTCGCTCGACCTTAGTGCTCGGTTGTCGTGGAGGCTGGTTTGGATCCGCGTCGTCAATTGGCCGAGCGCTTCAACCAGCCTTAGTGTCTCTAACGGTGCGGCGACTCCGGATGCCGGAACATATTCTCGTTTTTTCTTGCTGGCTTGCTTTAGCGCTACATCCTGAAGATTACTGGGAATCCGCTTCTCAATGAACTCGGCAAGAGGTAGTTCGGACACCACAAAGATCTCGTGCATTTGATCGAGGTAGTCCCGGATACAATTGTCACTCATCTGAATGACCATCTCTGCTGAGGCATACTTGGCCTCATGTTTGACCTCCTGGCAGATGCACAAGTAAGCGGCCACCATGCGCTTCCTAAGTTCTCTACTTGCTTGAGCCCGTCGTTCGGCCGTTTCATGACTGCTCGGAAGAACAAGGTCGAGCTTCGTGATGATGTACGCCTGGTATATTGGCAAAGCCTGTCCGTGCTCATCGAGGACACTGGGATCGATATCCTTCGCGAGTGCTTTGGCATGATTTAACAAAGCCTTCGCAACCGGACCCTCAGAGGTCTGCAGGATGCCCTGAAGGAGCTGGTTGATGTCAAGTGGGCCGAGAGTAGTTCCAGTAGTGAATCGCGCTGAACCGAGCTGCCGCCCAATTCGGACATTCGCGACACCCTCGGCAAGCCCCAGAAATCCTGAGTCGTCCATTCTCGTCGAGCATAATGATTTCGCGATCAGCTCGCTGCAGCGTGATATTGGGTATGAGAGTGGAGGTCATCTCCTCCATCGGCCGAGCGTATGAGATCACATAGCTCACAGGAGCTTGCGCTAGGCGAACAGCGGTATTGAGAACTTTCTGTTGGAGCGGACTGACACACTCGGCCTCATCGATGCATACTTTAAAGGACCATCGCTCGCTATCCTCGGTCCCCGAAACTGCGATTCGACACGACTTCTCCATTTCTCCCGCAACAAACCGTCCAAATTCCCCGACTTGCCCAACAGGGAAGCACTTCATCAACTGAGAAAGCTCTATTTGCACGCTTGCCGTTGCATAGCGCGCGAGGTCCTCGCGAAGCTCTCTGAGAATCGTCGCCAATCGCTTAAGACTCACGCGGTCCGAACGATGATCATCAAAAAGCCTGTATCTAGAGAGAATTCTCGATGTAAGAGCGTGCTCCGCGGAAGGGGAGATCTTGAAGATTCTATTGGCGACGAAACGCGCAACGGCCTCCATGAGGCTCTCAAGCCAGATGAGATCCACATAGAGGCCAAAAAGATAGCCCCGAAACTCGGGGTCGCACTGTTCTGGCCACCGATCAAATGCCGATGCCAAGTACGTGGGCATCCGAAGGTACAGGCCAATGTACCGACGAGTGAGGAGGGTTCCCTCAAGTTGATCCTGCAACTGGCGGTTACCAATCTGCTCCTGCCAGTTGAGGGCGTTCAGAAGCGTCGTCTTGCCAGTTCCCCGACTCCCGATGACATAGGTAGACTTCGTTCCTTCCAGAATTGAAAATACGCTCGGCGGCAGAAAATAGAGGTGTTTGGAGGTTTCGAGTTCGAACCTGTCGCGACGAAACGGGGATAATCGGCTCACTGACGTCATTGGCGAACGATCCTCCGAACCGTCCAGAATTCAGCTTCGTATTGGTCGTCCGACAACTGCACAAAACCCAGCCATTGTCCCTCCTTCAACGAGTCCGCAAGGTCCGCGGCGTCAATGGTCTCATCTTGCTTGCGGAGCTGAGCATGAAGATCTGGAAGGCGTACATCGTTTTCTGGGAGGTTCGACAGAACTCGAGGCAGGAGCGGGTGTCCAACTCTCCGAAGATTGAGTTGATCAGGCTTGTAGAAAGGGAGCCTATGCTCAGTGTGGCGTACCTCCCCGTCCGTTAGCCTCAGCACGTACTGAAAGAGACGGCATCCCAGCGGAATATTCTTGGAGCCGTACTCGATTTGCAATACGTTGAATCCACGACGCAATTCGGGCGCTGAGATGCAGACAAGGGCAGAGGAACCGACGATTGGTACTTGTTGAACGATTTCGATCGGGTTTTCGTGAATGTGCCCATGACAATAGAGAACTGGCTTGGAGAGTTGCGCGAATCGAGATCTGACCAACCCGGAGTTGAGAGCCTCTGTGTACATGTCGATTCGAAGCAGAGCCTGGGGCAGTATGTTGTGGTGAGACAGCACGATCGGCATCAGCGATTCCTTCCCTTGCCGAATCGCAGCGCAAATCCTATTGATATCGTCCTGTCCAAAACCTGGCGTGTCAAGGGTCTCCCCGATGGTTTCAAACGCCGCGTCAGACCCGACTGACTTAATGTAGGCACTCAGAAGGTCCCAAAGCTGGTCTTTGATGTTGGCCGGCAGGTGACGCTTTTCCCCACATCCCAGTGAGGAGTTCAGTGAGAAGATATGCGCCCCGACTTTTCCCACCCTTACGATTGAGTCACGAGGTCCCTCGACCGTTAGTATAGGCAGGCCGATGTCCTCCCAAGCTTGCTTGAAGCCATCGAATTTGCGGAAGAGACTCCCGCTGGTTACGTCGATTCCGGCACGATCGACATCGTGGTTTCCAGGGACAGCATGCACGCGGTTCAACCTCCAGGTGGGCAGCCGCAAGACCTCTGAAAGGTAATCAAGGCAATCCTTGTAGCCTTGCAGGCTGCCTCGAGAGGTTAGATCACCGCAGAAGAGCAGCGCCTTGGGGGAGCGCTCCTGTTCTTCCGCGAGCGCGCGAACCACGCATTGAAGGGGTGTTAGCCGGACTGACTCCGCAACTGTCGGTGGAAACGCTTCGTCCTTGAGATCGCCCAGCCGCTCGTGGCGGCTGTCCGGGTAGTGCACGTCTCCGATCTGCACGAGTCTAAGGGTCTTCATGGAATAAGGCCACACTTGCCGTTCTGGATGTGACTAGCGATGACAGTCTCCGGCGCGCGGCTAATCATTTCTGGTCCTCGAAGTCCGGGTACAGCAGTGCAGTTGCATCGTGATTGCCAATGGAATCCGCAAACTATCTGCGAACCTCACGAATGCCATCCCCTTCCGATCCCCAACCCGTCGTACTTCGGTGCAGGATTATGCGGGCATCCGTCGTAAGGCTCGTCACAATATGGTAACAATGACGGGCGGGCTGGAAGGAGCCGGTGTTGAGCTTGTCCTTCGCGGGCGGGACTGGGAAGAACGGAAAGGCGAAAGTGGCTCGGTAATTGTACGCGCTCGTTCTCTAGCGTCCGGAAGAGCCGAACCCGTCAGTGCCGCGAGCTGAGTCCTGGAGTTCCGCTTCTTCCCATTCCACCATCTCGTATCGGGCCACAACCAGCTGTGCAATACGATCGCCCTTCTCAATCATATAATCAGCCTCACCCATATTGGTCAGAAGCACCTGGATCTCGCCTCTATAACCCGGATCGACAGTTCCAGAATGAACGGTTATGGAATACTTCAATGCCAAGCCACTCCGAGGACGAATATGGCCCTCATAACCTGCCGGTAGCTCGATCGCGATGCCCGTTGGCACAGTCCGGATCAAGCCCGGCTTGAGTAGAATTGTGGCAACCGCATGAAGGTCCATCCCCGCATCGTTCCGGGGACCGTGAGCATACGCGGGAACGATTGCGTCCGGATGAAGTTTCTTGAGTGGAAGCTTCACTGAGAATCCCCTTGAGCAAACTATCATAGTATCTTAACAATGGCCAGAACTCCTCGCGTCTTGTCAGTGGGTCCAATGGCGGCGGAGAAATGCGCGTATGCGCTGGCCCGCTATAGCCGCTCTTCAGAGTCGATCCGCGAGTCCATCGAGTGGGTACGATCCCATGATTCCGCCTCCTTCTTGGAGAACTTTTACTTTCAGTACGGACATGCGTCGATTGCCGATCTTGGTCATGTAGTGCTGTGCTTTGAGGGACTCTCCGAACTCGCCGCGATCGAGATCGAAGATGAACAACTTTGGGACGGCCAGGCACGATCATCTCGCTATCAGGATTTCGCACGGTTTGGGATCGTCATTCCGCCCGGCTTCTCTCAAACCGATATCAAGCGCTACCGGAGGGCAACATCGCGTCTCCTTAGCGCATACCGTGAAATCCACGATCACCTCTCCGAGTGGTTTCGTGACACATTGCCATTGCCAGCCGATATGAGCTCCGAAGCACGTGAACGAAGTATCTCGGCCCGCGCCTTCGATGTTGCGCGGTACGCGCTGTTTTTGGGAATACCAACTGGGGTCGGCCAAGTCACAAGCATCCGCACGCTCGAGAAGCAGGTCCGGCGGCTAAGAGTGTCGCCTTACTCAGAGGTGCGGGAGATCGCGGGCGAGATCTCTGAGGCGTGTTCGGCTCCGCCGACGTGCTCCTGGGGAACGGTCGAGAACGGACCTATCGCTCCGACGCTGGCGCGCCACCTGGACGCGAACCATCACTTGATGAGAGCGCGGCAGGACCTAGAACAGTGGGCATGCGAGAACCTTCCGCAGGCCCTGTTGACAGCTGGCAACAGCAACAGTGTTGACCTACTAAAGCCGACCGATCCCCACGCCGAGATTACGGCGACGCTGCTATACCCGGTGACCAATCATCCATTTCGTGACTTATATGAGCTAGTCTGCGACTGGAACGCCGCGCGCCGGAATGAAGTAATCGATCTCGCACTGCGCTCCCGCGGTCGCAAGGATGACATCCTTCGTCACTTCCGCGGCGGTTGCTTTGCGTTCGATATCGTTATGGATATCGGGGCATACCGCGATCTTCATCGCCATAGACGATGCGAACAATTCCGACAGGGATACGGAACGAGCCTCGGCTATGAGACACCCGCCATTCTAGGCGACGTGGGACTGAAGCAGAGCTTTGAACTGCTCCTCCAGAACACATTTCGTGAGTTGTCAGACGTCAGCGAGCCGTCCTCCCACTACCTGCTTCCTTTTGCCGCAAGAGTCCGAGTCCTCTTCAAAATGGATTTCGCGGAGGCCGAGTACATTGTACGGCTCCGATCAGGAGTCAAGGGCCACTTCAGCTATCGACAGATCGCGTGGGAGATGAAGCGGAAAATGGAAGAACTGGAGCCGCACTTGGGACGGCTAATGCAGGCCACGCCTTTGGACGCTAAAGACTTCTTCAAACGCTGAGCTTCCCATGAATGAGGAGCTGCGCGAGAGTTGAGACGAGGCCCACTGGGGACCGTGCTCAACGTGAGTATGAACCGCTCGGCGCATGTTGGCAAGTCGAAATGCCCATGAGCCGTGCTGGATTGATTGCATCGGCTCACGCCGTTTGCGTTCACTGAGCAATTCGGCAGTTCCGCGCAAGGGTCCGTGGCCCCTCGTTGGGGGGATTCTGAGGGGACCCCCACGTCCAAGGACGAGGAAATATGGGGTAAGGATGGGGAACGCTGATGCCGACGGGCACGCGGACAGGGTGGCCAAACGGGGCGTTCAGTAGAACCGTCCCTTCTGCATCTCCAGATCTCCTTTCGTCACTTCTTCCCTACCGCGCCAAGTCCGGTATCCACATCGCTCCCCCCAGCGAGGATCTGTCCACACCGGGTCGCCACAGGGTCAGTGGGGGTGCGGATCTATAATTGTTTGGAAGTTCCGATGTCTTCAAAGACCGTTTTCATCTCTTCGACCTACCGGGATCTGGCAGACTATCGTCGTGAAGTGTGGGATTCCCTCAAGCGCTTCGACGTGGAAGTGCGTGGGATGGAGGAGTTTGGAGCACGCACTGAAGGGCCTTTAGAGACCTGCCTCGCGGAAGTAGAACAGTGTGACATTTACGTTGGTGTTATCGCCTACCGCCTTGGCTCGATCGATCCAGAATCCAAGCAACCCTTCACACTGCTCGAATATGAGAAGGCCGTCGAGCTGAAGAAGGAGATCCTGATCTACCTTGCCGACGATGACACCGCGTCGTTTCCTGTATCCCTCATGGATGACGACACTCGGACCCGGAAACGTCTCACTGCTTTCAAGGCCAAACTTCGTGAACGGCACACAGTGGATACATTCTCGACACCTGAAGATCTGGCTGAAAAGCTCTCCCGCGATTTCAAGAAGCACTTCTCGCCGAAACAGCCTGAGCAAAGCCAGAGCAAGACGGACGAGGAGGCATTCTCGAAGACGGCACGTGCCCTGAAGGCTTTTCGGCTCACGCCGAAGCGATACAACGGTCATGAAGTTCTCCTACGCGTTTCGTTCTGGGGTGATGCATTTCCCGCGTCTCGTCAACTGTGCCGGCAGTTCAATCTGGAATACGGTTTCACCGTCGGTACGAACTTGCGCATAATACAGCCCTCAGACAAGGACACAACTAGCGGCTTCTCCGAAATCTACGCTACCGGAAACAAGGTAGATGCCCTCCGGAAGCTGATCCAAACAAAACAAGCTGATCTCTATGCTCAGTTGCAGTTCACCGAGGAGGATGTGAAAAGCGTTCGAGCGGAATTCCTCGGGCGCACTTACTACGATGATCCGAGCGACTATGATCCTAGCGATCCATATGAGGTCTACGTTCCGCCCGAAGGCAAGGTGATTCTGCTTTTCACGAAACCCGCATAATCACGACAACAACCCCTCAGCCGATCCTTAGACCGCCTTCTCAACGGGGACGCAGAGTCACTGGGGAGCGTTGCGGAGGGCCCGGCGCGCTAGGATAGCCATGCAAATGAGGAGCAGCATGTCTTCACCGCGCAGCCGACCGAAAACAGCAGCGGCTTCGGCGATCTTCTCACCCGCGCCACCGAGGGTGATTTCGGTCAACGGCCTCTATGTCCGGCGCCGCAATCGAACCCGACGGCCCGGAGCCGTCAAGGGTGCGCCGGGGTAGCAGTCCCGGCGTGGGGCGGCATGGAGTTTTGAGGATTTTGAGTATTTTGAGAAGCCCATGTTCCTTTCAGCCACGTGGTGGTGAGGTCCAGGGCCTGCGTTTTCTGGACCTCAAATGGACCTCGGACGGGGCCCGACTGAACCGCCCCGGGTTTACCGGAGGCTCCAATGCTTGAGAAGGTGGAGCCATGACGAAAGAGAAAGCAAAGAAGTATTCGCCCGAGGTCCGGGAGCGGGCGGTGCGGATGGTGCTGGAACACGCCGGAGCGTACGCATCGCGATGGGCAGCGGTTTGTTCGGTGGCGTCTAAGATTGGTTGCAGCGCGCCGACGCTCCATGAATGGGTGAGGAGAACGGAAGTGGATCGGGGCACGCGCGCCGGGGTTCCCACAGAGGTTGCCGAGAAGATGAAAGCTCTGGAACGGGAGAACCGCGAGCTGCGGCAAGCCAACGAGATTCTGCGCAAGGCCTCGGCGTATTTTGCGGCGGCGGAGCTCGACCGCCGGTCCAAACCATGATCGGGTTCATCGAGGATCATCGAGAAGCGTATGGGGTCGAGCCGATCTGCCGCGTGTTGCCGATCGCCCCATCGACGTACCACGAGCATGCCGCGCAACGCCGCGATCCGGAGCGGATGTCGGCGCGCGCGCAACAGGATGAGGGGTTGAAGATCGAGGTGCAGCGGGTGTTCGATGCCAACTTCGGCGTCTACGGCGTGCGTAAAGTGTGGCGGCAGCTTCTCAGAGAAGGCTTTACCGTGGCGCGCTGCACGGTGGAGCGGTTAATGCGCAAAATGGGCCTAAAAGGAGTGATTCGCGGCAGAACGGTCCGCACGACGATCCCGGACAAAGCGGCGCCCTGTCCTCTGGATCACGTGAACCGCCAGTTCCATGCTCCGGCGCCGAACCGGTTGTGGCTTTCCGACTTCACGTATGTCGCTACCTGGTCGGGCTTCGTGTATGTAGCGTTCGTCATCGACGCCTACGCCCGGAGAATCGTAGGGTGGCGAGTGAGCCGCACGGCGCACGCCGGTTTCGTCTTAGATGCCTTGGAGCAAGCTCTCTACGAACGCCGACCGGTGAGCGGAGCTGGACTCGTGCATCACTCCGATCGCGGCAGCCAGTATGTCTCGATCAAGTACACCGAACGGTTGGCGGATGCGGGCATCGAACCTTCGGTGGGCAGCGTCGGCGATTCCTATGACAATGCTCTGGCGGAAACGGTGAACGGGCTCTACAAAGCCGAGCTGATTCATCGAAGGGGACCGTGGCGTTCCTTCGAGGCTGTGGAGTTCGCTACCCTCGAATGGGTCGATTGGTTCAACCATCGCCGGTTGATGGGGCCGATTGGCGACATCCCGCCGGCCGAAGCTGAACAACGTTACTATGCCTCGCTGGAATGTCCAGCGTTGGTGGCGTAACTCAGATCAACTCGCCTCCGGTAAACCCGGGGCGGTTCAGACGGCGCGGCGCACAGAGGCTAAGTGTTTGAAAAGTTGTGGTGGGCCCGACAGAACTCGAATCTGTGACCTCTACCGTGTCAAGGTACTCGGATCGATCGCGTGCGAGGTGTGGTCCATTGCGACACAAACGCGTGCACGTCTGAGAGCTACCGCGCGATGGCGCGTCGTCGGCGTCGTTTTCCAACGTCATAAATCCTGCCCCAGTCTGGAATCTATCCGGCGCGCGGAGCTGGTGTCCTCATTCAAGAAGCGTCGGTTCTCCCGTCCTTGTCGGGTGCGATGTCGGGTTCCATGGCAGGAAATCGCCCCTACCCGACATCGAAAACCATCTCACAATCAACAACTTGAGGTGCGAATGTCGGGTTTGTCGGGTTTCTGAGGGGATAAGAGCCCTGTAGGAAAAAACACGCGCAGTTTGGGGAAGCGGTTGAGTCGCGCGGGGCCGCGGCCCGACGGCTGGCAGGGGCTCTTGGAGTCCAGATCTGGACTCCGGTTTGGACTCCAGGGGCGGAGTCCAGGAACATTGGGGAAGGTAACTGTTTGAAACGTTTGGTCGGGCCGCCGGGATTTGAACCCGGGACCTCTTGCACCCCAAGCAAGCGCGCTAGCCAGGCTGCGCCACGGCCCGATTTCCCGAGTTTACCATCCGGGCTGTATCCCGCGATACTATCGGTATGGAAAAAGACGGCGATCGCTTCTGCGACTCCTGCCGACAGAAGATCCCTAAGATGTCCAAGCTCGCTTCCCGCGAGGGCGGCCGGGACCTGTGCCTGGCTTGTCAGATCCGCGAGGCTCAGGTCGAGAAAGGACTCCGCCACTAGCTTATGAAGACTCCTTCCCCCTTCCTTCTTTCGCTTCTTCTTCTCACCGCTGCTTGCAGTGACACTGCCCAGTCGCAGATGCCCGAGGTCTCCGGCGAGCACATCCGTGCCCACGTCAAGTTTCTGGCCGACGACCTGCTCGAAGGGCGCGCGCCTGGATCCCGCGGCGGGCGGCTGGCGACCGAATACATCGCCACCCAATTCGCGCTGATCGGCGCCGAGCCCGCAGGCGACAACGGCACCTACTTCCAGAACTTCAATCTGGTGGGCGTCGCTCCGCAGACTTCGTCGGTGATCACTGCGATTCCTTCCAGCGGCTCGCCCTTCACGCTCAAGTGGCTGGACGAGTTTGTGGGCGTCACGCAGAAGCAGATCCCGAATGCTTCCTTTGACGCCCCGGCCGTCTTCGTCGGTCACGGCATCGTGGCGCCGGAGTACAACTGGAACGACTACGCGGGCGTGGACGTGAAGGGCAAGGTGGTGGTGATGTTCACCAGCGAGCCTCCCTCTGACGATCCGGCATTCTTTACCGGCAAGGCGCTCACCTACTACGGCCGCTGGACCTACCGCTTCGAGGAGGCCGCGCGGCAGGGGGCCGCGGCGGCGCTCATCATTCACACGACGCCGACCGCCAGTTACGGCTGGGACGTGGTGCGTTCGTCCTGGGGGACCGAGGAGCAGGAAGTCGCGCTGGCCGAGGGCGCGCCCGCGCTGGCGTTTGCGGGCTGGGTGACGCAGGACGTGGGAGAGAAGATCGGCGCTACGATCGGGATGACCACGGACCAGATGCTCGCGGCTGCCAATCAACGCGGGTTCAAAGCGCAGGAGCTGCCGTTGCGGATTCGTGGCAACGTGCCCGCCATGATCCGCCAGGTGGAGACGCGCAATGTGGTCGCGCGGATCCCGGGCAGCGATCCGGCGAAAGTCGACGAAGCCGTGGTCTTCAGTGCACACTGGGACCACCTGGGAATCGGCGAAGCAGTGAACGGCGACAACATCTATAACGGCGCCGCCGACAATGCCACCGGCACCGGCATGCTGCTCGAGATGGCCCGCGTGTGGGCGGAGCTACCGCAGAAACCACGGCGGTCGGCTCTGTTCCTGGCCGCCGCGGCTGAGGAGCAGGGATTGCGCGGCTCCTACTACTTCGGCCAGCACCCGGTGATCCCGGCGGGCAAGATCGCTGCAGGGCTGAACTTCGATATGTTCCTGCCCTATGGGCGCGCCCGCGATGTCACGGTGAACGGGGCGGAGCGCACCACGATCTTCCCCATCGTGCAGCAGGCAGCGCAGCGCATGGATCTGGCCATCAGTCCGGACGCGCGTCCCGAGGCGGGCTTATATTACCGGTCCGATCACTTCTCGTTTGCGCGTGTGGGCATTCCTTCGTTTTCTGTCGACGGAGGCGAGGACATCGTGGGCAAGCCCGAAGGGGAAGGCGCGAAGCTCGTGGCCGAGTTCAATGACCAGCGCTACCATCAGCCGTCGGATGAGTACAAAGACGACTGGGATTTCGCCGGCATGGAGCAGTACGCGCAGTTTGGGCTGCTCATCGGCATCGATGTGGCGAATCAGGACGCCATGCCGACCTGGAAGGATGGCGATGAGTTCCTGCCGGCGCGGCAGGCGAGCGGGGTGAAGTAGGGGTCTAGCCTGCATTTCTCACAAGCTCTAAGTGCATCGGCGCGAAACGTGAGGCAGGGATACGCAATCGGCGCTTTGGCCGCCGCTCCCGGCATGACAGCGTGACCGGCCACAAGCGCCGGGACGAGTCCCGGCGCGGCAAGCCACGGGCTTGCGCCACGTCCTGCGCCCGAACCTGGTGAGAAATGCGGACTAGCCAAACTGCATGCTCTGCCATATCTTCCCGAACCGGGAGTGCCGCAGATCGTCTTCGCGAATCAGGAAGTAGATGCGCCCGGCGTCACCCCAGAACATGCCGGCACGTTCTTCGGAACCGACTTGCAGCAGTAGGCGCCAATCGGCGGCTCCGGCCTCGAGGGCCCACTTGCGGGCTTCCAAGTAGCCTTTGCCGTCGCCCCAATAGATGCCGGTGGAGACGAACTGCCCTTCCAGGATGATCGGACCCTGCGTTTCGTCCGGGTGCCCGCCCATACGGTGGATGCAGGTCCACGGCGCCAAAAGCTCGAAGTAGGCTTCGGTCTCCTCGCGGGTCGCTTCGTACTCGCGGAGAATCCCGCTGTGGATGCTCGGAAGCGACATCTCCACGGCGGCTTCGAGAGCGAATCCCGGGTAGCGGAATTCCTCGGCGAGGGCGGGATGGGGTTCCCGCGGTTCGTTTGCGGCGAGCGATTGCGGGGCGTAGACGACCTGCGCATCGGCGGGTTCGAGTCCCGACCGCATTTCCTCCACGTCGTAGGCGAAAAACATCGCGTCATAGAAGAAAAACAAGAATCCGCTGGACGGCAATGGCAGGTTGGGAATCCGCGGTAGCGTGGACACCTCCAGTTGGGCGACGAACGCTAGCGGTTGTCCGTCTTTACGCAGCGGCCACGAAACGCCGGCGGGCAGATTCGGATGACCTCCCAGCCGGCTTATGCGCTGTGTACTGGGCTCGCCCGGGAGCAACCTTATGGATGGCTGGCTTCGCTGCTCGATGGCGTCCGCCATCCGGCCGAGGCCGAGTTGCTTCAGTTGGTCCCGGAGCGCAGGCTGAGGCATGCGCTACTATCGGCAGATCGGTGCGGGCGTGTGAGCCAGGTGTGGGCAGGCGCGCCGACGGACTGTCACGGGGTTGGACGCCCTGGATGTGGATGCTGCGGTTCGGGGAAACGGCGGCCTGAAGGACGCCGGGGGTGCGTATCCTGACGGGTTCCTGGCGCATCGGCGGAACCCGAGGCGGGGCGCTGTCGGGGCGATTCGCCACCGGCTGGGGGACGACGCCGTGAGGGGCGGCGAGCGCCGGGATGAGTCCCGGCGCGGCAAGCACGAGTGCTTGCGCCACAGGGCTTCATTGGCCCCACTTGAGGACGAATCCGCCGCCGGCGACCACGTTGTGCTGGCCTCCGCGGGGGCCCGTGGGCAGGTTGAAGGCCGGGCTGCCGGTGTAGAAGTCGCGCACTTCGGCACGCAGGCCGATCCAGCGCCAGAACTTGACGTCGATGCCTCCGCCGAAATCGAAGGCGCCGCGATGCAGAAAGCGCTGGGCGGGATTGCCGGCGCCGTTCTGCTGGAAGAAGCTCTGCTCATAGAGCGCGTAGCCGCCGCCGATGGCGAAGTATGGGGCGACGGCGGCATTGGGCGCGAACTTCACGCGGATGCCGGGCGTGACATAGGCCGTGGCGACGTCGCGCGTGGCAGCAGGGTTGGAGGAGGAGATCTTGCGCTGGCCGTTGGCCAGGAAATGGACCTCGCCCAGCAGGGCGACGCGATCGTTGCTCCAGAAGCGGTATCCGTAGTTGGCCTGGAGCGCGGTGCCGCCGCTCAGGTGAGCGTCGGTGGGCGGCGTTCCGCGATCCTGGGAAAGGAGCCCTCCTAAGGTGAGGCCCAGTTCGTGCTTCTGGGCGAAGGTGGCGGCCGGCAGAGCCAGCATCAGGAGGTAGAAGGAAACTTTACGCATGGTCGTGAACAGGAGTCGCGGATCAATGCCCGAACCCCCTCGTGAAATTCTGGAATACATTTTGGGTCGCAGCACATCTAGAGAATAATGAAGCACGGGATTCGCATCACAACCTGTCTGTTGCTGGCCGCGCCCGTCTGGGCGCAGCAGCTTTACTCGATCGAGGCGGGCGGTGAATCGAAAATGGAGCTGCGTGTCTACAAGACCGGCCTCTATCGTGGCAAAGTGCACGTGTTCGTGTTCCCATCCTTCTCCGGGTCCCTGGTGTATGACGCGGCGAAGCCGCAAGCGTCCCAGGTGCGGTTGACCATCCCCGCCGGTGAGATCCGGCTGACTGACGCGTGGCTGAGTAAGGACGACTTCAAAGAAGTCCAGCGCTACGCGCTCGAAGAGATGCTGGAGGCCGGGAAATATCCCGAAATCCGGTTCGAATCCGGAGAGATTGCCGCCATCGACGCGACCCATTTCAAGGTGGCTGGTGTGCTGACGATTCGCGGTCTGGGAAAGCCTTCGCTTGTGAACGTGACGCTGACGCCCGAACCTGGCGGGGCGCTGGGCATCGAGGGATCGGCGGTGGTGAAGCTGACCAACTACGGGCTGAAGCCGCCCAAAGCGGCCTTGGGATTGATCGGGACCAAGGACGAGATGGACTTCACGTTCGCACTGACCGCGCATCCTGATCAGGGGGCTCCGGCGGCTGAGAAGGCGGCGCCGGCGGCCGGCAGCGAAAAGTAAAACGTCGTACCTTCGCCGGGCGCCGAACGCACCCAGATCTTGCCTCCGTGGCCTTCGACGATGCGCTTGCAGAGGGCTAGCCCGATGCCGGTGCGCTGGCCTGAGCCTGCGTCCAGCCGTTCGAACAGACCGAAAATGCGCTGGTGGTACTCCGGAGCGATGCCGACGCCGTTGTCTTGCACGGCGAAGACGTAGGTATCGTCCTCGGCGGCTTCGGCAGTCAGATGGATCTCGGGCGCTTCGGCCGACCGGTAGGTGATCGCGTTGGCGATCAGGTGCTGGAAGAGGCGCTCGATCTGCGCCGGGTTGCCGTTCACCACCGGGAGTGGGGTGCGGTGAATCACGGCGCCGGTTTCTTCGATCAGGTTCTGGCAGCGGTGCAGGGCTTCCTCGGCGGCGTTGGCTGCGCTCACCGGCTCGAAGACCGCTTCCTTCTGCATGGCGATGTGGGAGTGCGTCACCAGGTCGGCGATGAGCTGGCGCATGCGTTGGACGGCGTGGACCAGGTAGCGGATAAATTCGTCGGCGTCGGCATCCAGGCGGCCGCGATAGCGGCGTTCGAGAAGCTGTGCGAAGACCTGCGCCTGGCGCAGCGGTTCCTGAAGGTCGTGCGAGGCGACGACGGCGTATTCTTCCAGTTCGGTATTGGCGCGGCGGAGTTCGGAGGCTTGGCGGGCGAGGGTGATGCGGGCCTGATTGCGCTCCTGCACATCCAGCGTGCAGCCAATGAATCCCTCGAATGCGCCGGTTTCGGCGTAGCGCGGCGTGCCGGTGTCGAGCATCCAGCGGTATTCGCCGCTGCCGTTCCTCAGGCGGTATTCGGCGGTGAAGGGGGCATGCTCGCGCTGGGCGCGGGCCAGGGCCTGGCGGCAGGAATCGAGGTCGTCCGGGTGGAGATTGGCGGCCCAGCTTGCCGGAGGGGAAGCGTCTATCTCCAGGCCGCTGAAGCGGATCCAGGCGCGGTTGGCGATGTAGCTGCGGTCCCCGCCGGGGAAGGCGGTCCAGATGAGAATGGGCGCGGCGTTCGCCACGGCGCCGAAGCGTTCCTCGCTTTCGAGGAAGGCCTGATGCGCGAGCTGGCGGTTGCGGTCAATGCGGGTGATGGCGCGTCCGCTCCACAGCACGGCGGCTCCCAGCAACAGGACGGTTGCGGCCACGAACAGCGCCGTTCCGATATCGTTGCCGTAGAGGCCGGAGTGTTCGCCCTCCAGGCGCAGCCATCCGAGCACCAGCGGACCCAGCACCGCGGCCGGGAGCAGGCGGCGCGCCAGCGCGGCTCCCAGGTTGTCGGCGGCGATCAGGGTGATCCAGCCCCCTTCCGGGCGTCCGCAGAAAATGCCCACCGCCAGCAGCAGGAAGGACAGCGCGGTGTGCAGCGCCAGGGTGTCAAAGGGGCGAAATTCGTAGAGCTGCCGGACGTGGTAAAGATAGCCGGTTAGACCCACTAGAGCCAGCAGAGCCAGCGCCACTGTCAGGATGTCGATCGCCAGCCGGGCGCGGCGCCGGTGGACCAGGAACAGGCCGGAGCCGGTGATCATGAACCCGGCCGAGGAGGCCAGCGACATCCGTCCAGGGAAGCTGGCGGCGTCCGTGTACAGGTCCGGAATCAGGAGATTGTCGATGCCAGCGTTCCATCCAAGCAGGTCCTGGCTGAGCGTCAGGGCGCCCAGGACGGCGATCAGGGCAGCCAGGGATTCGAACGCGGCGGCGGCCGGGCGCGCGAGCGGTTGCCGTTGCGCCATCGCCAGCAGGATCCCGGACAAGACGAGCCCGAGGGCAGTGTTCACTTTCATGGTGGCCAAGCCGGGAAGGAGCGTGGTGAGGCCAGGAGCACCCCACATCCACCCGATCAGGGCGACCGTGCCGATGGCCGCTACCGCCAGGCCGCTGGCGCGGGCGAGTGCGAGCGAACGGCGCCGTGCTTCGGCTCGCATGCTTAGTCGTGCTCCCGCGGCCACTGGAGACCAGACGGGTCCACCGGTCGCGTGTTCCTGAACTTACTGCTCATCTTCCACGAACATCCAGCCACGAACATCCAGCCACCAACATCCAGCAGCCCCTGGTAGAAACCGCTCCCGCACGGCTGCGGCTCTGTAACGCATTCATTCTACTGAGCTGCACGCGCCGGAAAGCCGACTTTTGGACTTTCTGCCCGCGGGTCGCTGGCGGACCGCCGACCCGTGGCATCCCCAGGAGGTCCGGAAAAGCGCAAATCCCGGCGCTCAGACGTCGTCAGATCCCGTTTATTCGGTGCTGCGCCAAGGCCCTAGATGAAAGTAGTGGGCAAGGAGTCCCGGTTCTCTCCGGAGGACTTAGATGGAGAAGAAAAGGCGATAAGTGCTGTGCTGACAAAAACTTCTTGCCAAATTCTCACAGTACCGGTACACTGATGTGGTCTAAAGTGGATGAAAGTGGTGTCCTGTGGCCCAAGACAACGACAACGCGATGGCAACCGGGGTCGAGCCACCTCTAGGAGTCGTACAGGCCAGTGTCGACGACAAGGGCCGGCTGAAACTGCCGGAGCGGTTCCAGGCGTATCTGGCGGCTTGCGGTGTGACGCGGGTGTTCATAACGACGCTAGATCTTCGTCAGGCTCGACTATACCCGATGGAGCTATGGCTTGCCAACCAAAATCTGTTCCAGTCGGCGAAAGAAAATGCCGCGGCGGCGGAGCGCATGGCGTTTTTGGCCAAGACGCACGGCGGGGAATCGGGCGTGGATGGAAACGGTCGGCTGCTGCTGCCGGCTTCGTTGCGCGAGGTGCTGGAGCTGGACGGGAAGCAGCCGGTGTGGCTGGACGTTTACAAGGGGCGCATCAATTTGATGACGCGCCGGGTGTACGAGGAACGGATGGCGGCAGCCAAGACGCACATGGCGGGCGATCTGGCGGTGCTCGAGGAAATGGGATTGGCGTAGCGGATATGTATGCACGTACCGGTGATGCTCGGCGAGTGCCTGGAGTACCTGACGCTGAAGCCGGACGGCGTGTATCTGGATGCGACCTGCGGGTTGGGGGGCCATACGGGCGCGATCGCGCGGCGGCTGACCACGGGCGTGGTGCTGGCCTGCGATCGGGATGGGGAGAGTCTGGAGCTGGCGCGCGCGAATACGGCAGATTGCGCGGCGCGGATCCTGTTCCATCAGAGTTTGTTCTCCATGGTGGGAGAGGTGCTGGTACGGGAAGGGATTCCTCGACTGGACGGTCTGTTGGCAGACCTGGGAGTCTCCCGGCAGCAACTGACGGAAGGCGGGAGAGGGTTCTCGCTGATGGCGGACGGTCCCCTGGACATGCGCATGTCGCGCGATGCGCCGGGGACCGCCGCCGACCTCGTCAACTACGAATCGGAAAAGGAACTCGCCGACCTGATCTACAGGCTGGGCGAGGAAAGGAGGAGCCGGAAAATAGCCAGAGCAATCGTGCGGGCGCGGCCCATCAACACCACGCATCAGTTGGCCAAGCTGATCGAGGGGGTCGTGCCCCGTACGGGCAAGTTGCATCCGGCCACGCAGACATTTATGGCGCTGCGCATGGCCGTGAATCACGAGTTGGAGGAAGTGGAGGCGCTTGTGCAGGCGATTCCGGACTTGCTGAAGTCCGGAGGGCGCGCCGTCATCCTCACCTTTCATTCGCTCGAGGATCGCGTCGTCAAGCAGGGATTTCAGGCCATGGCGAAGGCCGGACAAGCAAGATTGCTTACCCGCCACGTCGTGCGGCCGCAGGAACAGGAAACGCGAGATAATCCCGCGTCGCGCAGTGCGAAGCTGCGCGCGCTGGAGAGGCTCTAGCCGTAGTTGAAGGATTGAATTCATGGCGACCCTAGCAGCGGTATTTGGCAGATACTTCGTTCGCGGCATGGACCGGAGCCGGGAGGGCGCACGCACCCAGGGAGAGGGCGCGCGCGTACGGTCTTTTGCGAATGAGGACATCTTTTTCTACGTAAAACGGATCGACAACAGCCGTGTGGCGCGGGAAGTGGATCCGGCCGCGGGCGATAGGGCCTGGAAGCTGATCGGCTCCGTGGCGGCGGCCGTGGTGCTGATCATTTTCGTACTGATGCCCAGCGCCTATGGCCTGCTGGCCGGCTACCAGATCGAGGAACTGCGGCAAGAGGCTCAGCGTCTGAGTTCCGAGCGCGCGGCGCTGGAGCTGGACGAAGCCGCTTTGCTTTCGCCGGCGCGCATGCAGGAGCTGGCGAAGATGCAGCGCTTCGTGGATCCGGATCCGGAGCGCGTGGTGTATCTGGACACGCGGGACGACACCGAGTTCGCCGCCGTACCCAAGGCCAAGGGCGATCGCAAGTAGGCGCAACAGAGAGGAGCGCGTCATGCCGTTGAGTGAATCCGCACGCCGCTTGCAGTGGGTGCTCTGGGTCCTGTTGGTCTGGGCCGGAGTGGTGCTGTCGCGGCTGGTGTGGCTTCAGGTGGTGGAGCATGACGAACTGCTGGCGATCGCGCAGAGCCAGCAGCAGAAGGAAGTCGAGATTCCGGCGCTGCGCGGGGCACTGTTGGATCGCACCGGGCAGCCGCTGGCTAAGACGCTGGAGGCGGATTCCGTGGCTGTGGATCCGCAGATGATCCCGGATCTGGTGCAGGCGGCGTGGGTGCTCTCGCATGCGTTGCACCTGGATGAAGAGCGTCTGCTGGCCCAGATGGAATCGTTCAAGGCGCGGCACAAGCGCTTCCTCTGGGTGGCGCGCAAGCTGACGCCCAAGGAATCGGCCCGGGTGCGCGCGCTGCATTTGGAATACGTCGAGTTCCGGCAGGAGATGCGGCGCTATTATCCGGGCGGGTCGTTGGCGGCGCATGTGTTGGGGTCGGTTGGATACGTCGACAAAACCGACATCGAACATGGCAATGCGGGGCTGGAACTCACCTTCGAAGAAGATCTGGCGGGCAGGCCCGGGCGGGCGCTGATGTACACGGATTCGCGGCAGGACCCCTACGATTCCGTGCTGACGCGGGACCCGGAGCCGGGCGCTGACCTCACCCTGACGATCGACCCGAACGTGCAGTATGAGGCCGAGCGGCAACTGGAAGACGCGGTGCAGGCCAGTGGGGCGAAGAGCGGTTCGGTGGTGGCCGTCGATCCGCACACGGGAGATGTCCTCGCGCTGGCGAACTACCCGTCCTACGATCCGAACCAGCCGCCGGGGCGCGGCAATGAAGCGCCGGGCGCGCGCAGCAACCTGGCCATCTCGACGCCGTTCGAGCCGGGCAGCGTGTTCAAGGTGATCACGTTGTCGGCGGCCCTGGAATCCACGAACCTAACGCCGCAGACGATGATCGACTGCGGCAACGGCATCATCAATCTTTACGGGCGGCTGATCCACGATCATAACCGTTACCGCTCGCTTTCGATGGCCGACGTACTGGCGAAGTCAAGCAACATCGGCGCGATTCAGATTGCGCTGGCGACGGGCGGCGAGACGCTGTATCAGTATCAGAGCAAATTCGGGTTCGGCGAGAAGACCGGGATCGAGCTCCCGGGCGAGTCCTCCGGTGTGCTGTGGCCGCCGGACAAGTGGACGAAGAGCTCCATCGGCTCGGTGGCCATGGGTCATGAGGTGTCGGTCACGTCGCTGCAATTGGCGCTGGCCGGGGCGGTGATCGCCAACGGCGGCGTGCGGGTGCGGCCTCGCCTGGTGATGGCGCGGCAGCGGCCGGGGCAGCCGGTCGAGCGCTTCATGCCGGAGAAGGGCGAGCGCGTGCTGAAGCCGGAGACGGCGATCCTGATGCGCCAGATGATGGAAGGCGTGGTGCTGCACGGCACCGGTAGCCGGGCTGTGCTGCCGGGCTACACGTCGGGCGGGAAGACCGGGTCGGCGCAGATTTACGACGTCGCGCTGCACGCCTACACGCACAATTACAACGCCAGTTTTCTGGGATTCGCTCCGGTGGCGAATCCGCACATCGTGATCTCAGTGACGCTGAACGGGACCACGGGTGGCAACACGGGGTTCGGCGGCGTGCGCGCCGCGCCGGTGTTCCGCGCGGTAGCAACCGACGCGCTGCGGATGCTGGATGTTCCCAAGGACCTGCCGGACGCCGGCGGCCGCGACGTGGACACGCTGCCGGTGGGAAACGATCTTGCAATTGCGGGCTTGAGTGATGCGCCTCCGCTTCTGGACGGCGCCGAGTCCGCTGAAGGGGCTGTATCCTCCGTCACTCCGCCGCTGGCTCAAGGGAGGAAATCTTCCGCGAGCCAGCGGCCTTTTTTTGACGAAGGAGATCAGCGGTCCGTAGCGCGAGGGCCGCGTGTGCCCGATTTCCGGGGCAAGACGGTGCGGGCCGTCATGCGGGAATCGACGGCCGCGGGCGTTGACGTAGTGCTGTTGGGCAACGGACTGGCGCGGACCCAGGAGCCGCCGCCCGGGGCCGAGCTGCGTCCGCGGGAGCCGGTACGGGTCCAGTTCGAACCATGACCCTGGGTGAGCTGCTGGCGGAAGCGAGGCTGCGCGCACCGTTGGCTCCGGAGGTGGCGCCCCTTGCGGTGGCCGGCGTGGAGTACGATTCGCGCCGGGTGGAGAAGGATTTTGTGTTTTTCGCATTCGCAGGAGCGCGCGTGGACGGGCGGCGGTTCGCGCAGGATGCCGTGGCTCGCGGTGCGCTTGCGGTGGTGAGTGAGTTGCCGGCCCCGGAGGGATTCGGCGGGCTGTGGATCGAGGCGGAGCACGGGCGGCAGGCGTTGGCAGCCGCGGCCCGGGCGTTCTACCAGCAGCCGGATGAACGGGTGCACTTCACGGGGATTACGGGAACAAACGGCAAAACGACGACATCCTATCTAATAGAATCCATGCTGACCGCCGCGGGAGCGGTGACCGGGGTGATCGGCACCATCGAATACCGTCTGGCAGGAGAGGTCCGCAAGGCCGTCAATACGACGCCTGAGTCGCTGGACATCGCGCGCTTCGCCGACGAACTGGCAGCGCGTGGAGGAACACATCTGATTTCGGAGGTTTCCTCACACGCACTGGCCGTCGGCCGCGTCAGCGGATTCCACTTCCACACGGCGGTCTTCACCAACCTGACGCGCGACCACCTGGACTTCCACGGCACCGTGGACGCCTACGCGGCGGCCAAGCGGCTGCTGTTCGCGCCCGCGGAGGGGCCCGCACCGAAGTGGGCGGTGCTCAACGCCGACGATCCGGCCGCGGCGCAGATGACGCCGGGTCCGGAGACGAATACCGTCTGGTACGGGGTTTCCGCTCAGGCCGGGCTGCGTGCGGAAGGCGTGCGGTCGGGCTTCGACGGGCTGCACTTTGACCTGGTGTGGCGGGGCGCGCGCCAGCCGGTGACGTCGCCGCTGGTGGGCGCCATCAACGTGTCGAATATTCTGGCTGCGGCGGCCACCGGCATCAGCTACGGCCTGCCACTGGAGACGATCGCCGCAGGGATCGCCCGCTGCCGCGCGGTGCCGGGACGCTTTGAGCGGGTCGACGCCGGGCAGCCGTTCCTGGTGGTGGTCGACTATGCCCACACCGACGACGCCCTGCGCAACGCGATCCTGATGGCGCGGGCGTTGACCAAAGGACGGGTGATCACGCTGTTCGGCTGCGGAGGCGATCGCGACCGCAGCAAACGTCCGCTGATGGGCATGGCCGCGGCTGAGTTGAGCGACTACGTGGTGCTGACGTCGGATAATCCGCGGTCGGAAGATCCGCTGGCGATCATGAACGACGCCATGGTCGGTCTGCGGCGCTTCGATACGCCGCAGGCGGCCGAACCGGACCGCGCGACGGCAATTCGCCAGGCAATCGGGCAGGCGCAGGCGGGCGACGTGGTGCTGCTGGCCGGCAAGGGACACGAGAATTACCAGATCCTTGGGAAAGAGACGATTCATTTCGACGATCGAGAAACAGCGCGGAACGTGCTGGCATCTTTCGGGTATCGAGGCGGTTTGCGAGGAGGATCGGGCAAAGAATGAATCGGCCGCTCAAGTGGGTGGCGCAAACGTTGGGACGGGAGATGCAGACAGACGCCACAGTGACGGGTTGGAGCGTGGATTCGCGCACGGTGCAGCCGGGAGACCTGTTCTTCGCGCTGCGCGGTCCCAACTTCGACGGCAACGCCTATGTGGATCAGGCGCTGGCCAAAGGAGCTGTGGCTGCGGTGGCGGATCGCGCCGCGGGCGAACGGGTCCTGAAAGCGGACGATGCGCTCGAGGCGTTGCAGACGCTGGCCGGGACGGCTCGCCGGGAGTGGGCCGGACAGGTGGTGGGTGTCACGGGCAGCGCCGGCAAGACGACCACCAAGGATGTGATCGCGGAGATGCTGGCCGAAGGCCACCAGACGGCGAAGACCGTGGGCAACCTGAATAACCACGTCGGGCTGCCGCTGACGCTGCTGCGTATGGATGAGGCGGCCGAGATCGCGGTGATCGAGCTGGGCATGAATCACGCGGGCGAGATCCGCGCGCTGGCGGAGATCGCGCGGCCGAACACGGGCGTGGTGACCAATGTCGGCTGGGCGCACATCGAGAGCTTCGAATCGATTGAGGGGATCGCCGCGGCCAAGCGGGAACTGGTGGAGACGCTGGGTCCCGAAGGCGTCGCCGTGTTGAATGCCGACGACGACCACGTGGCCGCATTCGCGAAGGTGCACGCGGGGCGCACGGTGTTCTACGGCCAGTCCCTGCGCGCGCGGGTGCGGGCGGAGCACGTCGAGTACGGGCTCGAAGGAGTCCGCTTCCGTGTGGGCGAGGTGCGCTTCACCAGCGCCATGACGGGGCGGCACGGGGTTTCGAATTTGCTGGCGGGGATCGCCGTGGCGGGCGTCTACGGGATCACGCCGGATCGCCTGACGGAAAGGGTGGCCGCGATGCGGCCCGGCAAGATGCGCGGGGAGCGCCTCACGCATCGGGGCATCCTTATTTATAACGACTGCTACAACTCCAACCCGGACGCGGCGCGCGCCATGCTGGCGGTGTTGCGCGATACGCCGGCGCAACGCCGGATCGCCGTTCTGGGGGAGATGCTCGAACTCGGCCGCTGGGCTGAGCCGTTGCACCGCGACGTTGGAAGTTACGCCGCGGTGTGCGGGATTAATGTGCTCGTAGGGATACGCGGCGCGGCCTGTCACATGTTGGACGCAGCCAAGCGTGCTGGCCTTCGGGCCGACGCCGCGTTTTTTTTCGACGACGCAGCCCAGGCGGGACAGTGGGTCCGTTCGATAGCGCAGCCCGGGGACGCGGTGCTGTTCAAAGGCTCGCGCGGAGTGCATGTTGAGCAGGCGCTGGACCAGTTTCTGGCTTCCTCCGATGAGGGAGGACCAGGCTGAGCGATGCTGTATTGGCTGGGATTCGAACAGCTCTTTCCTTTGTACACGCCGTTCCGCGTATTTCAATACGCCACGTTCCGGACGGCGATGGCGAGCCTGACGGCGCTGCTGCTCTCCTTGTTGCTGGGGCCGTGGCTGATCCGGCGGCTGCAGGAGTTTCAGATCGGGCAACACATTCGCGCCGAAGGTCCGCAGTCGCATCACAAAAAGGCAGGCACCCCCACGATGGGCGGCCTGTTGATCTGCGTCGCGATCATCGTGCCCACCCTGTTGTGGACCAACCTGCGCACGCCCGCGGTGTGGGTGGCGATGGCCGCGGTGGTGCTCTATGGCGCCATCGGATTTTGGGACGACATGACCAAGGTCCGGCGCAAGCGGAATCTGGGACTGACGGTGCGGCAGAAATTCGGACTGGAGCTGGTGGTGGGGCTGGTGATCGGCATGCTGCTGCTGGCGATGAGCGATCGCGGGAACTACTCGACGGAAATGAACGTGCCGTTCTTCAAGAATTTCAAGCCGGACCTGCTGGTGCATTCCTGGCTGGACAATCCGATCACGTTTCCGCTGGCGTTTGTCTTCTTCCTGGGATTCATCGGACTGGTGCTGGCGGGCTCGGCCGAAGCCGTCAATCTCACCGACGGTCTGGACGGGCTGGCGATCGGCCTCATGATCATTGCCGCCGGCGCAATGACGGTGCTCTCCTATATCTCCGGCCACGCGGAGTTCGCGACTTACCTGGAGATTTCACGCACGCCGGGTGCCTCCGAACTGACCATCTTCTGCGGATCGCTCACCGGAGCCTCGCTCGGATTCCTGTGGTTCAACGCGCATCCGGCGGAGGTGTTCATGGGAGACGTCGGGTCCCTCGCGCTGGGTGGAGCCATGGGGACGGTGGCAGTGCTGCTGAAACAGGAGCTGCTGCTGCCCATGATCGGCGGCGTGTACGTGGCCGAGGCGATGTCCGTGATCCTGCAGGTGGGCAGCTTCAAGCTGCGCGGCAAACGCGTATTCAAGATGGCGCCGCTGCATCATCACTTCGAGCACGTGGGATGGCAGGAATCGAAAATTATCATCCGGTTCTGGATCGCGGGACTGGTGGTGGCGCTGTTCGCGCTGACTACGTTGAAGCTTCGATGAAGGATCTGCGGGGGGCGCGCGTGGTGGTGGTGGGGATGGCGAAAAGCGGCGTGGCGGCGGTGGAGTTGTTAGTCGAACAGGGAGCGAAGGTGATCGCGGTGGATCAAAATCCGGTGGCCGATGCGAAGCTCGCTGAGTTGGGCGTCGCCGTGCATCCACAGGTGGACGCGTCCTTCGCCGCCGCGGACTTGGTCGTGCTGTCGCCCGGCGTTCCCACCGACGCTCCGGTGGTCGAAGCCGTCCGCGCGCGTGGCATTCGCGTGATCGGCGACCTGGAGCTGGCGAGCTGGTTCTGGAAGGGCGATGTGATCGGCATCACTGGCTCGAACGGCAAGACGACGACGACGGCGCTTACCGGGCACATCCTGCAACAATGCGGCATCGCCGCGCAGGTGGGTGGGAACATCGGCACGCCACCTGCCTCGCTGGTCGCGTCCTCGCGGGAAGGGCAGTGGAATGTGCTGGAGCTGTCCAGTTTCCAATTGGAGACGATCGAGTCCTTCCGCGCCCACATCGGCGCATGCTTGAACGTCACGCCGGATCATCTGGACCGCCATCACACGTTCGAGCGCTACGCCGCGGCCAAAGGCCGCTTGTTCGAGAACCAGAGGGCAGGGGATGTTGCGGTGCTGAACGCGGACGATCCGGCCGCGGCCGGCTACGCGCGCGGCGCGGCCGCTTCGCCGGTCTGGTTCAGTGCGACGCACCAAGTGGAAGGAGCGTGGCTTGACGGAGGGCGGATTCTGGTTCAGGGCGAGCCTCTGATGGCCACCGCCGAGGTCCCACTGCGAGGCACCCACAATATCGAGAACGTGATGGCTGCGGCAATCATTGCCCGGCAGGCTGGCGCCACGAACGCGCAGATCCGTGCCGCGGTGAGGACCTTCCCCGGTGTCGAGCACCGCCTGGAGTTCGTCCGCGAGCTCAACGGCGTCGCCTGGTACAACGATTCGAAAGCCACCAACGTGGATGCTGCCTTGAAGGCGATCGCCGCGTTCGACGGCGGGCTGTGGATCATCCTCGGCGGCAAAGACAAGAACAGCGACTACACACCCCTGGCCGCGGCTCTGCAAGGGAAGACGCACGCGGCGCTGCTGATCGGCGCGGCTGCGGAGAAGATCGCGGGTCAGCTTGCCGGGGTAGCGACCATTCCTTGCGCAACCATCGACGCGGCCGTGCGCGAGGCGCACCGGCGAGCCCGTGCCGGAGACACGGTTCTACTGGCGCCGGCCTGCGCAAGCTTCGACCAGTTCCAAAACTACGAACACCGCGGGCGCGAATTCAAGCAGCTCGTAGGCGAGCTGGGAGGATCCGCATGGCGAGACTGAAGACTGACTGGATCCTGTTCTTCACCATCGTCGCGATGGTCGGCTTCGGCATCGTGATGCTGTACAGCGCTTCGAGCGCAGTGGCCGAGATCCGCTACAACTATCCGCCGTACTACTTCGTGTTGCGGCAACTGGCCTGGGCGGTGTTGTCGTTCGGCGTCCTGATGTATTTCCGGAAGCTCGACTACCGGCTGCTGAACACGCCCACATGGGCGTTCACGGCGCTGGGCACGGTGCTGGCGGCTCTGGTGCTGGTGTATTTCGTCGATGGGCGCGCGCATCGTTGGTTCCGCTTTGGAGGCATCGGGTCGCTGCAACCTTCCGAGTTTGCCAAGCCCGCGCTCATCCTGTTTCTGGCCTACTTCCTGGCGCGCCGCAAGCAGATGATCAACCAGAAGCGCACTTTGCAGCAGGCGGCGCTGGCCATCGCGATCCTGGCGGTGCTGGTGGTGGTCTCCGACCTCGGCACGGCGATGATCCCGGTGGGGACGGCGCTGGTGGTGTTCTGGATCGCCGGGCTCAATCGGCGCTTTATGGCGGGCGCGCTGGCCATCGGTCTGCTGCTGGGCATTGGCGCCATCCTGGTCAAGCCCTACCGGCGCGAGCGCGTGATCGCGTTTGTCACGGGAACGGGCGGCACCAGCCAGGCCGCCTATCAGCCGCTGCAATCGAAGATCGCCGTGGGCACGGGCGGAATTCTGGGGGTCGGCCTGATGCAGGGCAAGCAGAAGCTGATGTTTTTGCCTGAGGCCCACACCGATTTCATTTACGCGACGGTGGGCGAGGAGCTGGGATTGTGGGGTTCGACGGCTGTGCTGGTGGGTTTCCTGGTGATCCTGTGGCGCGGCGCGCGGCTGTTTCTGGTCTCGCGCGACGACTTCGGAAGATACCTGGCGCTGGGCATCACCGTGTCGATTGTGGTGCAGGCGCTGATCAATATGAGCGTGGTGCTCGATATGGGACCCACCAAGGGATTCCCACTACCAATGATCAGCTTCGGCGGCAGTTCGCTGTTGAGCACGCTGGCGTCTCTGGGACTGTTGCTGAGTGTGGGTGAGCATGAAGGATGAGCGAACATCCGCAGCCGGGCTCGTTTGTCATGGCGGGCGGTGGCACCGGGGGCCACGTGATTCCCGCTTTGGCGGTGGCCCGCGAATTGCGCTCGCGGGGGCACTCGGTCCACTTCATCGGCACGCAGCGCGGCATCGAAGCGAAGCTGGTACCGGCGGCCGGGTTCCCGATCGACTGGATCGAGATCGGCGGGCTGAATCGCGTGGGCTGGCGCAAGGCGGTGGAGTCGCTGGCCGAGTTGCCCTACAGCATCTGGCAGGCGGCGCGCGTGCTGGATCGGCAAAAGGCCGCGGCCGTGTTTTCGATGGGCGGCTACGTGGCGGGTCCAGTGTTGCTGGCCGCGCTGTGGAAGCGGGTTCCGGTGGTGGTGATGGAGCCCAACGCGGTGCCCGGATTCACGCATCGCAAGCTGGCCCGCTTCGTGGCGCGTGCGCTGGTGAGTTTTCCGGAAACAGCGAAGTGGTTTCCGGGGCGGGGGACCGAAGTCACCGGACTGCCGGTGCGCGAGGAATTCTTCGCTATCCAACCGACGCCGCGTCGCGAGAAGCGGCTCACGGTGCTGATCACCGGAGGCAGCCAGGGTTCGCGGACGCTGAATCGCGCGGCGGAGGAGAGCTGGCCCCTGTGGCCGAAAGGATCGGTGCGGCTGATCCACCAAACGGGTTCGGCGGCGTACGAGGACGTATCCGGGAAGTTTCGATTCTCCGGCGTGGAAGGCGAGGTGCAGCCGTTCCTGAACGACATGCCATCGGCCTTCGCCGCGGCGGACCTGGTGGTGAGCCGCGCGGGCATGGGTGCGGTGAGCGAACTGGCAGCGGCGGGCAAGCCGTCGATTCTGGTTCCGCTGCCCACTGCGGCGGACCAGCATCAACTACGCAACGCGGAAGCGATGCAGCGCGCCGGGGCGGCGCAACTGGTGCCGGACGCGGAGATGAGTGGACGGCGCCTGGTGGACGAAGTGACGAGGCTGGCCGGCAAGGCGGGCGCTCTAGAACGCATGGGCCAGGCCGCCCGGCAGTTCGCCAAGCCGGGTGCGGCGCGCCGCGCAGCCGAGGTTCTCGAAGGGTTTCTCCAGTGAAGGAAAGTTCGGAAGCAGCCCATTGACACGGGCTCACAAAGCCGAAACAATACGTTATTAAAATGTTCTTTAAGCCCCAGCCCGTGCACTTCACCGGTATCGGCGGGATCGGCATGAGCGGACTCGCCGAAGTACTGCTGGAGCTGGGTTACCAGGTTACCGGGTCAGACCTGCGCGCCACGCCGATCACGGAACGGCTGGCGGCGCGCGGGGCCCGCATCCATCAAGGTCACGCCGCGGCGAACATCGAGGGCGCCCGGGCCGTAGTGGTGAGTTCCGCTGTCCGGGCGGACAACCCCGAGGTCGTGGAAGCGCGCCGTTTGGGGATCCCCGTGATCCCGCGCGGCGAGTTGCTGGCCGAGTTGATGCGCCTGAAGTACGGCATCGCGATCGCGGGCAGTCACGGGAAGACGACCACCACTTCGATGGTGGCCACCATCCTGATGCACGCCGGGTTGGACCCTACGGTGGTGGTGGGTGGACTCTCGGCCACCATGCGCGGCTCGAACGCGAGGGTCGGCAAGAGCGAGTATCTCGTGGTCGAAAGCGACGAGAGCGACGGCAGCTTCCTGAAGCTCGCGCCGATTCTGGCCGTGGTCACGAACATCGACCGCGAGCACCTGGATCACTACAAGGACTTCGCCCAGATCATGCGGGCGTTCACCGAGTTCGTCAACAAGATCCCGTTCTACGGCGCGGCTATCGTGTGTCTGGACGATGAAAACGTGCAGAGGATGTTGCCCGCGGTGAACCGCCGCGTGATCACTTATGGCGCGAGCGCCCCGGCCGACCTGCGGATCACGCACAGCTCCACCGGCCACATGGCCAGCGAGTTTCATCTCACCTTTGGCGATCGCGACCTGGGTTGCTTCCGCGTGCCGGCGCCTGGCGCGCACAACGTGAGCAATGCGACGGCGGCCGTCGGTGTGGCGCTGGCTCTTGAAGTGGACGTCGAAACCACGCGCGCCGCGCTTGCGGAGTTCCAGGGCGTCGACCGCCGCTTCCAGGTGAAGGGCGCCGAGCGGGGAGTGACCGTGATCGACGACTACGGCCACCATCCCACGGAAATCCGCGCGACACTGGCCGCCGCGCGCGCTTGCCGCTACGCCAAACTGCACGTGCTGTTCCAACCCCACCGCTACTCGCGCACGCAGGCTCTGATGGACGATTTTGCTCGCGCGTTCCACCAGGCGGATACGGTCCACATCGCCGACATCTACGCGGCCTCGGAGACGCCGATCGAAGGCGTCACGGCCGAGGCGCTGGTGGCGCGGCTCGAAGCATTCGGCCACCGCGGAGCGCACTACACGGGCTCGCTGGAGGCGGGCATCCAGGCGGTGGAGCGGATCGCCGAACCGGGCGACGCGATTCTCACGCTGGGCGCCGGCAACGTCAGCTCGGCCGGCGAAAAGATTCTGGAGCGGTTGAGGAGCGGAGAGTAGCATGGCGCGCAAAGCATACGCGGAAACCGAGATGCTGCCCGGCATGGGCGATACCACCGACGAACCCGTGCGCCCGGCGGCGGGGTCGAAGGCGGCGCCGTCCGGCGCGAAGCGGCCGAAGCGGCGCTTGCAGATTTCGACGCCGCGCGCCGTGGCCTGGTCCGTCGCTGTTCTGGTGGTGCTGGGCGCGTCGCTGTACGCGTTCCACCTTACGGAGCAGTTCCTGATTCGCGACCCGCGTTTCGCTCTGCACGGCAGCGCAGACCCGGATGCCCGGGCCACGTTTGAAATCTACGGCGCCAACCATGCCTCGCGCCGCGCCATCGAATCGGTCTTCAATCAGGACCTGGGGCGTAGCGTGTACCTGGTTCCGCTCGACGAGCGCATGATGACGTTGCGTACCGTGGACTGGGTCCAGGAAGCCAGCGTTTCGCGTGTTTGGCCGAACCGCCTGTTGGTGAATGTGGACGAGCGCCAGCCGGTAGCCTTCCTGCGGCTCCCGTCCTCGCGCGTGGGCATGATCGACGCACACGGCGTGATTCTGCCGCCGACGCAGGATCGTTTCGATCTGCCGTTGTTGGCCGGTGTCTCGGCGGACGATTCCGTCGTCGACCGGCGCGCGGGCGTCAGCCGCATGCTCGCCCTGATCGATGCGCTGGGCGAAGACGCGGCCGCGATTTCGGAGGTCAACGTGAAGGACCGCGACAACATCGTGGTGTCGCAGCCGTACCAGGATCGCATTCTGAAGCTGATGTTGGGGGACCGCAACTTCGCGGTCCGCTACGGCAACTTCCTGAACCATTACGACGAGATCCAGACGCGTCTGCCGGGCGCCTCGGTGCTGGATCTGCGCCTGGAAACGCGTATCACGGTAGTCGATTAGGATGCCAGCGAAAGTACAGCTCGCGGTGGGTCTGGATGCGGGCAGCTCGCGCACGCGCTGCGTGATCTGCGCGCTCGAGGGCGACCACCTGCGCTGCCTTTCCTACGGGCTCGCGATTTCCACCGGGTGGCAGAAGGGCCGCATTACGGATCAGGAAGCGGTCACCGAATCCATTCGCGCGGCCGTGGCGGATGCCGAACGCGGTGCACAAATGGCGGTGGAAGCCGCCACGGTGGGCATGGGCGGACGCTCGATTCATGGAGCGCAGAGCCGCGGCCTGTACGAATTCGGCCGCCCGCGCGAGATCGATCAGGACGATCTGGCCTACGCGGTGGAGATCGCCGCCGACGTTCGCCTGGAGCACGATCGCATGGTGCTGCACGCGCTGCCGCAGGACTTCACCATGGACGGGCGCGCCGGATACCGCAAGCCGGTGAAGGGCGTCTGCTCGCGGCTGGAGTCGAACGTCCACATCATTACGACGTCGGTCCAGGAGCATCAGGCCGTGGTGACCGCGGCGCAAACGGCGCACATCGCGGTGGAGGAGACGGTCTACGAGCCGATGGCTGCCGCCTATGCGGCGGTGCTGCCGGAGGAGCGCGCCCGCGGCGTGGCTGTGGTGGACCTGGGGATCGATTCCACGGGCATGGTGATCTACGACGGCGAGCGCCTGGTGCTGGCTTCGAACGTACCGGTCACCTCCGATCACCTGACGCGCGACGTGGCATGGATGTTCAAGATCGCTTACGAAGACGCCGAAAGCCTCAAGCAGCAGTACGGCTGCGCGATGCTGGGGCTCACGTCGGAGTCGACGCTGATCGAGGTCCCATCGCCGGAAGGGCGGGCTCCGCGCGAGGCACGTCGCATGGAGTTGATCGAAATCCTGGAAGCGCGTGCGGACCAGTTGTTCCGGTTCGTGCAGGCGGAGATCCAGAGGGCCGGCATGGAGCGCAGTCTTCTGGAAGGCGTGATTCTGACGGGTGGCGGTTCGCTGCTACCCGGCATGTGGGATATGGCCGAACGCAAGCTGGATTGCCAGGCGTGTCTCGGCATGACAAAGGGAATCGCAGACTGGCCGGACGAACTCAACAGTCCGGTGTGGACCACGGCGGCCGGTCTAGCGATGTATTCGGCGAAACTCAAGCTGCACGAACCGCCGCAGCGGCGCGCCGGGGGCTTGATGGGATTGGTGATGCGGTAAAGACCGGCAGCGGCCGGCACGGGAGAATCAGGAGGCTACACATGGCACTGGATGCGACAAAATTCGTGATTCAGGAAGAGGCGGCGCCGAAGACGCGCATTCGCGTGTTCGGTGTGGGCGGCGGCGGATCGAACGCCGTGGCACGCATGTTACAGGAAGGCTTGGGCGGCGTGGAGTTCGTGGTGCTCAACACGGACGTGCAGGCGCTCAGCGCCTCGCCCGCACCGACGAAGCTGCAGATCGGTTCGAAGATCACCAACGGCTTGGGCGCGGGCTCGAATCCGGCGGTGGGGCGGCAGGCCGCGCTCGAAGATACAGAGAAGATCATCGACCTGTTGGACGGCACCGACATGGTGTTCGTCACCGCGGGGCTCGGGGGAGGTACGGGCACGGGCGCTGCGGCGGTGGTGGCATCGCTCGCCAAGGAACTGGGTGCGCTCACCGTCGCGGTGGTAACGAAACCCTTCTCCTTCGAAGGCACAAAGCGCCGCAAGCAGGCCGACCTGGGACTGGCCGAGCTGGCCAGCGTTGTCGACACGGTGATCGCGATTCCGAATGACCGGCTGCTGGAGCAGGCTCCTGAAACCACCAGCGTGGCTGACGGTTTCCATCTCGCCGACGACGTGCTGCGCCAGGCGGTGCAGGGCATCAGCGACATCATCACCACTCCAGGCCTGATCAACCGCGACTTCTCCGACGTTCGCAGCATTATGCTGGGCATGGGCTACGCCATGATGGGCACGGCCACGGCCAGTGGCGAAAACGCGGCCGTCGCGGCGGCGGAGAAGGCCATCGGCTGTCCGCTGCTGGAGGCCGGGGGCGTATCGGGCGCCCGCGGGGTACTGATCAACATTACCGGCAGCCGCGACCTGAAACTGCACGAGATCAACCAGGCCTGCTCGCTGATCCGCAACGCCGCCGAGAACGACGATATCGAGATCAACTTCGGTGTGGTGATCGACGAAAACATGGGCGACGAAGTCAAGGTGACGGTGATCGCCACCGGATTCCAGCGGGAGAATCTGCCGACCATCGAGCGACGAGCCGTGCCGGTGCAGGCCGTCCCGGAACGCATGCCCGAGCCGGTACACGTGGCCGCGGAGCCGGAACCGATCGCCGCCGAAGCGCCGCAACCGGAGCAGCAGCCGGAAGCCACGGAGGCGGCGGTGAATGAGGAACGCCCGCGCACGATGGCGGCGTCGGCCGGTACAGCGCAGCATCCCAACGGACAGACGAACGGACAGTCAGAACCGTTGTTCGACGACTTGGATGTCCCGGCGATTCTTCGGCGCGACCGGCGGTTCCTGCACTAGAGACGCGTGGGAATCGGCGTTACTCGTGCCGCAGCGCCGTCATTGGATCTGAGCGTGCGGCGCGCCGGGCAGGAATGTACCCGGCCACGGTGCCCGCACAGATCAGCAGTACTGCCGCGGAAAGAAACGCGGCCGGATCGGTCGGCGTGAGTCCGAAGAGTAGATCCTTGGCGATACCCGTGACGGCGGCCGCAGTGGCGGCTCCCAGTGCGACCCCGAGCGCCAGGATGATCCCGGCATCACGCAGCGCCAGTCCAAGAATGCCGGCACGGGTGGCTCCCAAGGCGATCCGAATTCCGAATTCGTGAGTGCGTTGGCTAACCTGGAACGCCATCACGCCGAAGATGCCCGCGCCCGCCAGCAGCATGGCGAGAATGCCGAAGAATCCGGCGAGGACGGCCAAAATTCGCTCGTTCAGCAGGGAGCGGTAGACGTGTTCAGAGACCGTCTCGACGGCGGTCAGTCGTAGCTGGGGATCGACGCCGTGGACGATACCCTCCACCGCCGGGATCATCTCCTTCGGATCGCCTGCCTGGACGCGCACGAGATAAACTCCTGCGCGCGTCTGCTCATTCTGCGCCAGCGCGGAGTACCACGTCTCGGGCGAGTTCTGGCGCAGATCGCTCTGCTTGGCGTCTTCCACCACGCCGACGATCTCCTCCCCGTTGATGTGCGCGCCCAGCGGCGAGCGCTCGCCGAAGTAGTGTCGAGCCAGGCTTTGGCTGATGATCGCGACCTTTGGGGCCGCAGCGTCGTCGGTGGTGGCAAAGTCGCGGCCGGCAACCAGGCGGGTCCCGAGCGTGGTGAAGAATCCGGGGGAGACCTTGTTGAAGTTCACGTCGGCGTTGGAGGCGTCCCGCAACCCACCCTCAATCTTCACGGAGTAGAATCCGTAGCTTCCAATCTGTAGGAAGCTGGCGCTGGCGGCTGAGCTCACGTTCGGCATTTCCCGTACGCCGGCAAGGATCTCACTCTCCCGTGCCCGTCCGCGGCCTGTCTGCTGCGGGGATTCCACGCCGAAGGCGAGCACCCCATCGCGCTGGATGCCCGCGTCCACCGCATACAGGTTGACCAGCGTGCCGATGAAGAGGCTCGCCGCCGCCAGCAGCACCATCGAGATGGCCACCTGCACCACCACGAGCGATCGCCCGAGACGCGCCCGCCGCCGTCCCCGTCCTTCCTGAATGCCGCGGTTGACGTCCACGCGCACAGCGTGCAGGGCCGGCGCCAGTCCCACCATCAGGCATGTGAAGAGCAGCACGCCCGCGGTGTAGGCCAACATGCGCCAGTCTGTGGTGGTGGGCAAGCGGAGCTCGCCGCCATTTGCGAGCATCGAAATCAAAAGCCTGGTGAAGCCTCGTGAGAGCATCATTGCGGCGGCGCCTCCCAGCACGGTCAGCAGCAGACTCTCGGTGAGGAACTGCCGAAGCAATCGGCTGCGGCGGGCTCCGATGGCAGCCCGCAACGAAATCTCCTGTTGCCGGTTGGCGGCGCGGGCCAGCGCCAGCCCCGAGAGGTTGGCGCACGCCAGTAGCAGAACCAGACTGACCACACCCAGTAGGATGCGCAGCGGCGCGGCGAACCGCCCGCGCGTTGATCCTTGAAACCCGGTCGCGCCGGAGTTCAGCGTGATGCGCTCCGCCAGAATCTTGTCGCGTATCTTGGCCGGCCGGCCGGAGGCGCGCCTCTCGATCTGCGGCAGGTAAAGGGCATTAAGTTCGGCGGCGGCCTGCGCCTCCGTAACGCCCGGCTTCAGCCGCACCATCGCATCCATGTAGAGGCGGCGGGGGCCGAACCACGGCGCCAGGGGAAAGATGACATCCGGGTCCTCGCCTGGCGAGAGTCCCAGAAACGCCTGCGGTTCCACGCCGACCAGCGTGTACACCTTACCATTCGTAGTGAACGTCCTGCCAATCACAGCGGGATCCGCGCCCAAGCGGCTCTGCCAGTAGCGGTAGCTGATCACCGCCACCGGTGGGGCTCCAGGGCGATCGTCATCGACGGTCAGCAAACGGCCCGCGGCCGGGCGCAGGCCGAGAACGCCTTGACCGCCGCCAGCCCAGCCGGCGATGGCGCGGTATTCCGATCCGTTCATAGCCAGGAACAGCGGCGATCGTCCGCCCGCGCTGGTGAACACGCCGGAGACCGTCTGTGCGTTGGTGCGCACCAACTTGAGGAAGTCGTTCTGGGCCCCCGCATCACTGCCCAGTCCGAAGGTGAGCCTGTACAGCCGCTGGGGATGGTCCACCGGCAGCGGCCGCAGCAGCAGCGCGTCGAACAGCGTGAAGATCGACGTGTTCGCCCCGATGCCCAACGCCAGCGACAGCACCGCCATGGCGAAGAATCCCGGACTGCGGCGCAGCGTGCGGGCCGCGTAGCGCAGGTCGGCGAAGAAATCCTCGATCCAGGGCATGCCGCGCACGTCGCGGATCTCTTCCTTTATCTGCTCCACCCCGCCGAACTCGATCCGCGCCCGCCGCCGGGCTTCCTCGGGAGCCATGCCGCCGCGCACATAGTCCGCCGCCGCCTGGTCCAGGTGGAACTGAAGCTCGGCATCGAGCTTCTTTTCCGTTTTCCACTTGCGCCACAAGGAAAACATCAGCACCTCCACGCCTTGACATCCTACATGTCAGGCTCCATGGTAAGCGGGGATATGTAGAATGTCAAGGCGTCGTGAATTCGGCGGCTCTCCGGGTACAATGGGCGGACAAGGAGATGATGTCTTGCGCACAATTCTGACGCTGATTTTGCTGGCTGCTTCCACCACGTTTGCCCAGGGACTCGCCGAGGTGTTTGACGGCCAGGTATCCACCATTGAACGCGAAGTGCTGGGCTTGGCTCAGAAGATGCCTGCCGACCGTTACAACTTCGCCCCGGCCACGGGCACGCCGCCCAACGGCGTCTTCGACGGTGTGCGTACGTTCGCCCTGCAGGTGCGCCACCTTTCGACCGTCATGTATCAGATCAGCAGTTCCGTGCTGGGTGGCGAGAAGCCCCCGGTCGACCTCGGCCCCACGGATAACGGTCCGGATTCGCTCAAGACCAAGGAGCAGATCATCACCTACTTCCAGGGAGCCCTCGCCATGGCGCATCGCGCCATGAAGTCGATCACCGCGCAGAACGCGTTGGAGGATGTGCCTTCGCCGTTCGGGCGCGGGACGATGCAGCGCGCCGCCGCAGCGGCGTTTCTGGGACTGCACACCTACGATCACTACGGACAGATGGTCGTGTACGCGCGCCTCAACGGCGTTACGCCGGGCGGTCCGCCTCCGGGAGCCGGCCGCGGCAAAGGCAAAGGGAAGGGCAAGTAAGGCTCACCGCCTGCCCGCCCGGTACCGGAGTGAAGATCCCGTCCGGCAGAGGCTGCCCATTGTAGCGGGTCGACTCTACGTAATAGCGCCCGCTGGGATCTCCGGGGGCGGCCCAGGCCGCGGCCCGTTGAGACCGAGCAAAGCCAATTCCAATTGATCCCACGCCAGCTTGCCGAGCACAAAGTGTCCCTCGGCATCCGGCGTCGTTTCGGCCCGCGGCATCACCGGCTCCTGCGCCCAGGCGAGCGCCGCAGCCGCAAGCAGAATGGTCGCTCGCGCGATCATCGTCCCGGGTCCACCAGCTTCAGTTCGACCGACTTCGATCCGCCGCGTTCGAGCAGGACGCGCTCGGCCCGTTCAGCAAGCTGCTGCATCACGCCCGGCTCGCCCAGGCCCAGCGCGGCGCCCGTCGGGACCGCCAGCACACGATATTCGCCCGGCGGCACGCCCGCGAGTTGGAAGGCGCCATCCTCGCCGCTATTGGTGTTGAGCTGGTAGGGCCGCAGTGGATCGGCGCGCGTGAGCGGCCACCGCACCAGCGCGACCAGCGCTCCCGGCTGCGGCGTGCTGCCGTCGAGTACCTTGCCGGTGATCGAGGCGGGCTGATCCCCGACCACGATCTCCAACTCCCCACCCGGCGCCAGCGTGATGACGCCGTCGGCCGACGCGACCCCGTTGTAGCGGATCGCTTCCACGTAATGAGTCGAGCCGTTCCCTGGCGCCAGCGGGAACGCCGAGCTGAGTCCCTGAAAGTGCAGCGCCCCCCGAGGCCAGTACACGTTGGGGATGGCGAAGGCGCCGTCTGCGGCGATCTTCGCCGGCGGTGCGAAGCCCGGCAGCCCGACGATATCGGTCCCCAGCGTGATGGAGACGGGGCCGCGCGGCAGCTCGGACCCTTCGGCCGCCACCACGCGTCCGGTGACGTTCACCGCCGGCATGAGGGTCATCGCCACCTCGACGTTCTGGTCCGTGATCTCGACCGGCGTGAGCGCCCACGAACCCGGCTTGCCGTCCTGCGCGGTCGACAGCGCGAACCAGTAGCGGCCGGGGCGCAGGCCGGGGACCAGGAACTCCTTCCCGCACTGCTCCGATCCGAAGTGGATGCTCTGCGCCTTCCTCCATTCGAGCAGCGAAGCCGTGGGCCCTGGATCGCCCAGGAGAGAGAATGTCGCGCCCGCGCCGGGCGTCCCGCACTCACCGAGCGGCGCGGACACGTGCGCCCGGTAGTAGGGTCCCCGGCGAACGCGGATGGTCCCTACGTTCACGGATGCCCCCGGGCGGACCACCGCGGGTGTCACGGAGCGCAGGTCGCCGGCGCCGGGCCAGTAACTCGCTTCCCAGTCCAGGTCGACCGTGCGGACATCCTCCTCTGTGAAATTCTGGAAGCTCCTCCGCTGCCAGGCTTCTCCAGTCGGCCCGATCTCCACCATGTAACTGCCGGGCATCAAGCCCGAAGCGCGGAAGGAGCCGTCGGCGCCGGTCGCCAGATCCAGGGGAACCCGGCGGATGGCCGAGGCCACGCGGAGCCGCAGTCCGCCTACCGGGTGGCTGTCGTCATCGATCACCTGGCCGCTCAGCTCGCCCGGCCGCGTCATCTGCATCTGCACGGTGGCGCTCGGCGCTGCGGAGGCGAGCGTGACCGATGCCTGCGTGCCGTCCGTCAGGTCGGCTCCCGGGCCGGCGGCGCTCCAGCCGGAGTAGCCTTCCTTGCGGGCTTCCAGCAGATAGTTGCCAGGGTGCTCGGGATGGAAGCGGAAGGCTCCCGCTGTATCCGTGTAGACCGTCGCGGCCGCTTTGGGAGTGACCACGCTGTCCACCAACACGAACTCGGACAGCGTCACTTCCACACCGGCCACGCCGGTCCCGTTGACGCCGCGAAGGGGGACGGCATCCAGCGCGGGTTCGACCACCGTACCCGAGATCTCCCACTCCGGCTGCGCGCACGCGAGGCCCGCCGCCAGCGCCAGAACGATGGTGAGCCGCGCGATCATCGTCCCGGGTCCACCAGCTTCAGCTTGACGGTCTGCGATCCGCCGCGATCGAGTTCCACACGCTCCGCGCTTGCCGCGAGCTGCGTCAACATTCCCGGCTCGCCCAGCTTGGCGAGTCCCTCAAACGGCACGGCCAATGCGCGATACTCGCCCGGTGGCAATCCCGTGAAGGTGAATTTGCCGTCGCCATCGGACCGCACTGTGAACTGGTACGGAGCAAGGGGATTGATTCTTGTGATCGGCCAGCGCACCAGCACCGCGCTCGCCAGCGGCGCGGGCGAGTTCCCGTTCTGTACGGTCCCGCTGAGTGACGCCGGCTGGTCGTCCACCACGATCTGCAACTCCGCGCCCGGCGCGAGCGTGATCACGCCGTCCGTCGACTCGACGCCGTTGTAGCGGATCGCCTCCACGTAATGCGTCAGCCCGGGCGCCGGCTGCAGCATCGATCCCGGGAACGCCGAGAGGAGCCCCTCAAAGATCAGCGTGCGCCGCGGCCACTGCACGTCCTGGAAGGCGAAGGTCCCGTCTTCGCCGACGGCTGCCCGCGCCGACGTCGCCAGCCCATCCAGGTCGGCTCCCAATCGCACGCTGATGTTCTTAAAGGAAGGCAACTCCGAGCCCTCCGCGGCCACCAGCCGGCCGGGAACCGTCACCGTCGGCATCAGCGTCATGGGCACTTCGACGTTGGCGTTCGTAATCTCCACGTGCGCCAGCGCCCACCGTCCGGGTTTGCCGTCCTCTCCGAAGAGCGTGAACCAGTAGTTCCCCGGGCGGAGATTGATCACCAGAAACTCCGGTGAGCAGGTGCGGCCGGGGACAGGGGCGAAGCCGAAAGGGAGCGCCCGCAGCTCCGCTGCCGAAGCCTGCGGGCCCAGATCGCGCACGGCCCAGAACCTGGGCGGCGTGCCGGAAGCGCAGGCGTCCGAACCCATGGTCACGTGCGCCCGATAGTAAGGAACGCGGCGAACGCGGATGGTTCCCATGCTTGCCACCGCGCCGGGAGCCACCGTCAGGGGAAGCGCGGAGGCAAGATCGCCCCCGCCCGGCCAGTAGGAGTGTTCCCAGTCCTCTCCCACCTTCTTCCACTCTTCTTCGCGGAACGGCTGGGTCATGTTGGGGACGAACTGCGTTCGCCCCGTCACCTGAGCCGTATAAGCGCCGGGCAGCAGCCGCGAGGCTGTGAACTTGCCCTCGGCGTCCGAGGTGACCTGGACGCCACGCGTTCCCTGGCCGGCCGAGAGCAAAAGGGGCAGGTCGGCCACCGGGTCGCCGTTTTCGTCGATCACGTTGCCGGTCAGTTCGGCCGGCCGCGTCATCTGGAACGCCCTTGTCACCTGAGGTTGCTCGGCGGTGATGGACACCGGGCCCTCCGCGGTATCGGGCTGATCCGCGCTCCCGCCGATCGCCGCGTAGCCGGTCTTCGTGGCCTCCAGGTAGTAATTGCCGGCGCGGTCCAGCCGGAAGCGGAACGCGCCAGCGCCGTCGGTCAGCGCGGTCGCGACCTTCCGGTGCACGACGAAGCGGTCCTCGCCGGTGACGAATTCGGAGAGCGTGACCTCGGCGCCGGGTACGCCGGTCGCTGTGCCGGACCGGCACAGCGTTCCGGAGCATGCGCCGGGGGCAGGCTCCTCGACAGTGCCGGAGATCTCGAACCCGGCTTGTCCTGAGGCGAGCCCGGCAGCCAGCGCCAAGCCAAGCGCGAGCATGAGTACTCCGCCGTGACGCTTCGTGCGCACGAAACCTCCCGCATAGCGGACGGAGGTCCGTTCCCGGTCAACCGTCCTCCGCTCCCGCTAGCTGAGCCGCGACCGCAGGGAGCGGTCTTCTCTCCCCCACAGCGCCCCTTAGGGCAACTGCGCCGGAGCGTCCACGTGAACCAGGTCGATATTATTCTCCTGGCAGATGTACTCCATCAATTCGCCATCGGGCATGAGCCGGGCCGTGCCCTGGGTGGTGAACGGCTTCTTATACGTGCCCGGATCGTCGATGGTTACCTCTATATTTAACGTGTTCATGTTGCTGCGCGTGTAGTGCTCAATCGTGTGGAGCTGTTCGGTGTGCGGATGCCCCAGATAGTCGAACCAGAACTTGTCATTGAACCCGACCGTATCCACCACCAGCGTGTCGCCTTCCCAGTGACCCACCGAGTGCCCGTACCACGTCGGATCGGGGTCTTCCGGATGCTCAGTATTCATGAAAATCTGGCGAAAGCTGTGAATATTCCCCTCAAACAACATAAAAATGTGCGTCGCGGGAGCGTGCGTAGGCGACTGCACGATGCGCCACGGATACGGGTTCCCGCGCGGAATCCCCGAGGGCATGCAGTTACCCTGCGGATCTTCCTGCGACTTGAGCGTGGCCATCTTGGCCTCGGCCCAGGGCAGCATCTCGACCGATTCGCCCGGCTTCAACCCGCGCGTGATGTCACCGGCGTTCGAGCCGAACCCCATCCACACGCCCGAGAGGTCGATGGTGCCGCCGGGCAGCCGCGGGGCAGGCGGCGCCGGAGCCGCGTTCTTGCCCTTCCCTTTTCCTTTGCCTCCGCCGCGTCCGCCGGGAGCCTGCGCGGTGAGGGTGACCATCGCACCCAGAGCCGCGACCGCGAACAGAATGGTAAGAACCCGCCGCGTCATTTGGAAGGTCCACCCTTTTCATCCGGCGCCGCGAGGAACGTGAGCGTACGCCCATCCGGCAGCAGGATCATCGCGGCGCTGGCCGTGGGCGTGCCGTCCTTGGCGCGCGAGCCGGTCACGTGCACCGAATCCCCCGGCTTGAGCGAATTCCGCTTCCACCCGTTGCGCGAGAGCATGTTCGGGCTGGCCAGTTCCATGTTCCAGTTGACCACCTTGCCGTCGGGACTCTTCACGTCCAGGTAGAAATGAGCATGCGGATTCATCCATTCGACCTTGGTGACCACGCCATCCAACGTGACCTTGGCGTTGGAATCATACTCCGCCGCGAAGGAGTGGTGGGCAAGCGAGGGAAGCGCCGCGAGCAGCAGCCCGCAGCCGGCAAGAACAGCGAATTTCACGGCGAAGACCTCCTGAAGAGAGTTCTATCATAGCGTGGGATTCCGGTGGCTACTCAGGATCGAGTGCCGCCTCGATGTCGCGCGCGCCGTGGAGAATCCGCACGATTTCCACGCGACCCTCGTGCAGCCGGTAGAAGATCAAGTGATCGGCAAACTTGGGAACCGGAATGAAGCGGCAGTCGCGCAACGCGGGGTGCCGGTAGCGAACACGGGTTCCGCTCTCGGGAAAACGTGACAAACGCGCGAAACCGGCCTCGCACTGCCGGACGAACCGGTCCGCCACGGCCTCGCCGGCCTCGGCGTCGAAGTACTCGACCTGGTCAAGCTGATCGTCGCGAGCCGCCGGTAGGACGACAATCGGCAGCATCAGCGCTTCTTCTTGGCCCGGCGCGCGACGATGTCACGGCGGAGTTTCTTCCAGTACTCCGGCGTGACGGGGATTGGTTCGCCGCTCTCGATGCCTTCCAGGAGCAGAGCCTCCAGTTTGCTCTGCGCGCGTTCCTTCTGGTCTCGCCGGACGAGTTCGCGCACGTATTCGCTCACGCTGCCGTAGCCGCCCGTCTCCACCTGCTGGTCGACGTACTTCTTCATCGACTCAGGGAGCGAGATGTTCATCGTGGCAGGCATGACAATATGATTCTTGCTTAGATGGCAAGCGTTGTCAATACTTGCCAACATATCAACCTTCGCGGCACGGCCCAGAACGAAGAACCAGAGACATGAAGGTTGAGGAGTATTTTCGTCCATCTAGCTGCTTTATCTCACCTCGCTCCTCTACGGTGAATTCAATTGACAGCAGACTGCTCACCGACGAGTAGGCTCTGAGCGCTTGGACTGCTGACTCCAGTTCCGGATTCCTGTCGAATCCCATCGCCTCAAGCCAGTGCACTATCACCCCCGAAAATCTTGCTTTAACGGCAGATTCGTCTCCCGGCGCAAGGATGCTTCCCGAGAGTCGTGCTTCCGTAGCGCAGTTTTTATGCCGGCCAGATATCGTGTAGGTCAAGGAAGATTCAATGATCCCGGTGCTCGGCAGCCTCAGTAGTTCAGTCCCCATGAACTCTGTCAGGTCGCTGTACCATTTCCAGCCAAGAAAAGGAAAGTCCGGTGAAGCTGCTCGCCGGAGTTGTTCGACATCGAAGCAGGGACTCCCATGAGGCGCTGGGGCATCTCGGCCGAGAGGATCAGGCGGAGGGGTGATGAGTCTGTCAAGGTCAGAAAGGCTTCGAACTTGAATCAGTTCCAATGCGTGATCCCTCACAAGCTGACGCACAGCTGAACGGCGTAGACCCGTGTGCCGAAGGATCTTCAACATCCCCAGGCAAGCTACCTTCTTGCTGTTGGCTCCGAATCCCAGGCGCATCCACAAGTCGTCATAAGCAACGAGCACGCTCACGAGGTAGATGCATGGACCGAACAGCACAGTCAGCGTCGGTGGCAAGAAGACCGAGTGCAGGATTCCGTCGACCCGGAGCAGGCTCGGGGAGGAAAACGCTTCGGCTACGGCCGAAACCAATATCCCGAACCCAACTACCGCCAGCACCCCACCGAGAAACCGAGTGACAGATGGGTGCTCCTTAGTGTGTTGTAGCCAAGCATAGAGGATCGCTATCGCTGATGCTGCAGGAAAAAGCACAAATTCAATAATAAGGGGGAATGTATAAGTACTTATGATGAATTCCAGGAGCACCACGCTTCGAAACTGATCGAGGAAGACATGCCGCCAATATGCCTGATCGTCACTTGTGCGGAAGACGGAAAAAGTCAGGGCGATGCCGGAAGCGAGAAACCACAAGAGCGTCTCTTTCAACAAATCTGGGCTCCAGATGTTGAAGATATCAAGCACGAATACGACACCAGCCGTATACGCCAAGCCCAGTGTCAGAACTCCCAGCAGCTTCCATCTCAGAGCCGCCCGGATTAAGCTGCTCAGGATCCCCTTCTTTTGTGAAAGAACGTAGATGCACAGAAGAGCGGCTAGGGATGTCCAAAATAGCGATGCGATTTCGCGCGTCGTGAGTTTCATGCTCACCTACTTATCTCTGAGAGTATCAGGCCGCACTTGCCACGAAATGGCGTGTGCCCTGCGTTCCTGGGCCGACGCCTCTCGTGATCCGCTACCATAGCCACGTATGACCCGCATCCTCCTCCCGGCCGCGCTGCTCGCCGCCACGCTCGCCGCGCAAACTCCGAAAGCCGACGCCGAGTGGCCCACCTACGGCCGCGACTTCGCCGAGACCCACTACTCCCCCCTCGATCAAATCAACGCCCAGACCGTCTCCCGCCTCGGCCTCGCCTGGACCACCGACGTCAACACTCAGGGCAATCTCGAATCGACGCCCCTCATGGTCGACGGCGTCCTCTACGCCACCGGACCCTGGAGCGTCGTCTTCGCCATCGACGCCCGCACGGGCGAGCTCAAGTGGCGCTACGATCCCGAGATCCCCCGCCAGGGCGGCCCGCGCATCTGCTGCGGACCCGTGAATCGCGGCGTCGCGCTCGCCAACGGCAAGGTCTTCGTCGGGCAGATTGACGGCCACCTGGTCGCGCTCGACCAGGCCACCGGGCGCAAGGTGTGGGACGCGTTCACCTCCATCGACCCTGACGACGCCTACACCATCACCGGTGCGCCGCGCGTCGTGAAGGGCAAGGTGATCATCGGCAACGGCGGCGCCGAAAGCGCGGTGCGCGGCTACATCTCGGCTTACGACGCCGATACCGGCGCGCTCGCCTGGCGCTTCTTCACCGTCCCCGGCGATCCCTCCAAGGGATTCGAGCATCCCGAGCTCGAGTGGGCCGCGCGCACCTGGACCGGCGAATGGTGGAAGGCGGGCGGCGGCGGAGGCACCGCCTGGGACGCCATGGCCTACGATCCGCAGCTCGACCTGCTCTACGTCGGCACCGGCAACGGCGGACCCTGGGACCGCAACATCCGCAGCCCGCAGGGTGGCGACAATCTCTTCCTGGCCTCGATCCTCGCTATCAAGCCCGACACCGGCCGCCTGGCCTGGTATTTCCAGGAGGTCCCCGGCGAGTCCTGGGACTACACTGCCGTGCAGCCCTTCATCCTGGCTGATCTCGAAATCGGCGGGCGCACGCGCAAGGTGCTGATGCAGGCTCCCAAGCACGGCTACTTTTACGTGATCGATCGCGTGACGGGCGAGTTCATCTCCGGTGAGCCGTTTGCGCGCGTCACCTGGTCCACGGGGCTCGACCCCAAGACCGGCCGTCCGAATTTCACGCCCGAAGCCCGCTATGGGGCCGAGCCCGTGCTCCTGTTCCCCGGACCTCCCGGAGCCCACAACTGGCAGCCGATGTCGTTCCATCCAGGTACCGGCCTGGCCTACTTTCCGGTGAGCATCGTGGGGTTTCAGTACGCCAACAATCCCGACTATCAGTACGTGAAAAACGCTGGCAACCTGGGCGTGATCGCGCGGCCCGGCGCTCTGCCGCGTACTCCGGGCGAGCCCGAGCCGGACACGGCATTTCTCACGGCCTGGGATCCGGTGGCGCAGAAGGAACGCTGGCGCGTGGTTTACCGCGGCAGCTCAGGCAGCGGGACACTGGCGACTGCCGGCAACCTGGTGTTCCACGCGGGGCCGGACGGGACGCTCTACGCCTACCGCGCCGATACGGGCGAGAAACTCTGGGAGGCGATGACAGCTCCGGGCGCGGCCACGCCGGTGACCTACGAACTCGACGGCAAGCAGTACGTCTCGGTTCTGGCCGGACGCGGCGCCGGTGGGGGAGGATTCGGCGGACGCGGTGGAGCACCACCCGCAGGCGGCCGCGGCGGACCACCTCCCGGCGGCCCGAACGGACCCGGCGGACGAGGCCCAAGCGGTGCGGCTCCGGCTCGCATGTACACGTTTGTTCTGGACGGGAACGCTTCGCACCCCTAGCCCTCCACTCGCCCGCATTTCTCACTGGGTTTCGGGCGCAGGACGTGGCGCAAGCCCGTGGCTTGCCGCGCCGGGACTCATCCCGGCGCTTGTCGCCGGTCACGCTGTCCTGCCGGGAGCGGCGGCGAAATCGCCGATTGCGTATCCCTTGCCTCACGTTTCGCGTCGATTGCACTGTAGAGCTTGTGAGAAATGCCGTGGCGCAAGCCCGTGGCTTGCCGCGCCGGGACTCGTCCCGGCGCTTGTCGTCCATCACAGTGTCGTGCCCGGGGTGCCGGCCCAACCACTCGCCGAGGCCTCCCGCCTGTGCTTTGCCCGAAGCGCTCTGCGAGCCTGTGAGAAATAGCGCTCAGCTAGCGCAGGGCTAGCGCTTTGACCGCGTGAAGAGTTGGAGCGGACGGAGTTTCGTGTGGGTGGGACAGGCGGCCTGAGAGGCCGCCGCAGGCCACGGGCCTCCCCACCATGCCAACGAATCACGCGGCCACGACACCAATCCCGAGTCATCAGTTGACCTCTGCATCCGGAGTGCGACCGCTCCCCCTGGTCACGGCACAGCTACTGGCGCTCTGCCCGCATTGCCGGTACCGGGCACAGTGCCCCTGGCTGAGCCGCGACCGCAGCGAGCGGTCCTCCATCGTGGGGCGAGCCTCTGACTCGGAACGTAACCCCTGCGAAAAGGTCACGCCTCCGCGATGCAGTCGATCTCCACCCGCACGTCCTTGGGCAGCCGCGCCACCTCCACGGTCGCCCGCGCCGGCGGGTCCGCGGCGAAATACCGCCCGTAGACGTCGTTCACCACGGCGAAGTCGCGCAGGTCCTTGAGGTAGATCGTCGTCTTCACCACCTTCTCGATCGACGACCCAGCCGCGGCGAGCACCGCCTTCAGGTTCTCCATCACCCGCGCCGTCTGTTCGGCGATGCCACCTTCCACCAACTCGCCCGTCGCCGGGTCCAGCGGGATCTGCCCGCTCACGAACACGAATCCGTTCAGGATCGTGGCTTGCGAGTACGGCCCGATGGCCGCGGGAGCGTTCTTGGTCGAGATTGTTTTCTTCATGGGTTTGTTTTGCACGCCGGTTCGGACGGCTGCGGCCGAGCGGCGCCCGGCATCTCCAGGGTACCCACCAGTTCGGCCACGCTGGCGATACTCTGCTCCGCCAGGAACAGGTCCAGCTCATCAGCGATGCGCGGCACGGCACCCGGGTCCCAGAAATTCGCGGTGCCCACCTCCACCGCACGCGCCCCGGCGATCAGGAACTCCGCGGCATCGAGCCCCGTGGCGATCCCGCCCAGACCCACCACCGGAATCGAGACAGCCTGCGCTGCCTCATACACCAGCCGTAGCGCCACCGGCTTGATAGCCGGACCCGAGAGTCCGCCGAACCCCGCTCCCAGCCGCGGCCGGCGCGTCTCGGGATCGATGGCCAGGGCGACGAACGTGTTCACCAGTGAGATTGCATCGGCGCCGGCCTCGGCCGCGGCGCGCGCCACCGGCTCGATGCGCGCCACGTTGGGCGAAAGCTTCACGATCAGCGGACGGCGCGCGGCGGCTCGGGCGGCGCCCACCACCTCGCCCAGCAGCAATGGGTCGCTCGAAAAGAAAATGCCGCCGTGTTTGGTGTTGGGGCAGGAGACGTTCAACTCGTAGCCGGCCAGGCCCTCGGCGTCCTCCAGCACGCGCAGCACCTCCACATAATCCTCCACCGCGTAACCAAAGACGTTGGCGAAAATGGCGGTCCCCGCGTCGCGCAATTGCGGCAGTTTTTCCGCGACAAACGCGCGCACGCCGATGTTCTGCAAGCCGATGGAGTTCATCATGCCGGCTTCGGCTTCCCACACCCGCGGCGGCGGATTCCCCAGCATGGGTTCGCGGGAGAGTCCCTTGACTACGATGCCCCCCAGAGCGGATAGATCCACCAGATCGCGTAGCTCTACGCCATAGGCAAAGGTACCGGAGGCCGCCAACACGGGATTCTTAAGGGGAACACCGCACAGCGAAGTGGCCAGGCGGGCGGACATTGGTCACAGCATAGCAGCCGGTCCGCGCTTGAAGCTACAGGACTTCGGCCGCTGAAGATCTACCTCCGAGGGGTCTACTTGCGAAAACCGCCCAGTACTAAGGTGTCTCGCCAATGGTGACTCTGAGGGAAGCCGGTCAGTATGGAATTGTGGAGAAGCATCCGAGCAGGCAGTTTCGCTCGCTGGCCCGCCGGTTTTCGGTATTCACCGGAGCTGTGTTGTCGTGGGTGGTCGCCATCAGCCTGTGGTGGGACTCCCGCAATGGCGATCTGAGCTGGGCCAAGGTGCTGGTCATGCTGGGCGCCGTGCTGGTGGTGGCCGCGGCGATCTCCTTTTTCACGATCCGCGTCCTGGCCCGGCCGCTGATGCTGCTGGAAGCCGGTATTACGCGCGTCGGCGAAGGCCGCCTGGACCCGATCCAGGTCAGCCGCACAGGCGATGAAATCGAGAACCTGGGGCTCAGCTTCAACCGCATGATCGCGGCTCTGGCGTCTTCGCAGGAGCAGATCCGCCAGTATCAGGAACTGCTGGAAGAGCGCATCCGCGAGCGCACGGCCGAGCTGGAAAAAGCCATGCACGCGGCGCTGGCCGCCAGTCAGGCCAAGAGCGAATTTCTGGCGAACATGTCCCATGAGCTGCGTACGCCCATGAACGGGCTGCTCGGCATGATGGACCTGGTGCTCGACAGCCAGCTCGACCCCGAACAACGCGAGAACCTGGAAATCTCCCAGCGCTGCGCCTACTCGTTGCTGGACCTGCTGAACGATATTCTCGACCTATCGAAGATCGAAGCCGGCCGGATGCAGCTCGAACATGTGCCCTGCAACGTGAAGCGCGTGGTGGAGGATTGCGTGCGTGCGCAGACGCCCAAGGCGTTGCAGAAGGGAATAGAGTTGCATTTCGAGTGCAACTCAGGCGCCTCCCTTTCCGTGGCCGGCGACCCGCTGCGGCTGCGGCAGATTATTTCGAACCTGCTGTCGAACGCCATCAAGTTCACCGAAAGCGGCTGGGTCCGCGTGCGGCAATCGGTGGCCCCCACCCTGGACGACCGCGTGCTGGTCAAGCTGGAGGTCACCGACAGCGGCGCCGGCATCCCACCCGACAAATTGGCGCTGATCTTCGATAAATTCACCCAGGCCGATTCCAGCATCAGCCGCAAGTACGGCGGCACGGGTCTGGGGCTGGCCATCACCCAGCGGTTAGTCGAGATGCACGGCGGCGCGATCCACGTCCAGAGCGAACTGGGCAAAGGCAGCACGTTCACCGTCGAGATCCCCTTCGCGCTGGCGGACCAGGAGGCAGCGGCGCCGGCGCCGCGGCCGCGGGTCTCCGCGAAACCGCCCGTACCCACGCGCGGACGGCTGCTGCTGGTGGAAGATAACCCCGTCAACCAGCGCGTCGTGCTCGCGATGCTGCGCAAGAAGGGCTTCGAGATCGACTTGGCCAACAACGGCCGCGAGGCCATCGACAAGCTGGAACACGCCTCCGCGCCCTTCGGCCTGGTGCTGATGGACCTGCAAATGCCGGTGCTTGACGGCCTGGAAGCAACCCGCATCATCCGCCGCAACCCGAGTTGGGCCACTCTGCCGATCATCGCCATGACGGCCCACGCCATGTCCGGCGACCGCGAACGCTGTCTGGAAGCCGGCATGGATGCTTACCTTTCGAAGCCGATCCGCGTGGAGCAACTGATAGATGCCATCGAGAAGCACATGGTTGCCACGGAGGCCCAACCGGTTCCCGCGGCTCCGCCTGAGCCCGTGCAGCGTCTCAGCGTGAGTGCGCTTTCCGAAGACCAGGCGCTGCTGCGGAGCATGCTGCGGCTGTTTCTCCAGCTTGCCCCCGACCGCATGCGCAAGATCGAAGCGGCGGCGGACCATGGCGACGCCGCCACGCTGACCGCCGAAGCGCAGATGATTCGGGCCGCGGCCCGCCAGATCGCTTCTTCGGGACTGGACCAGTGCGCCCGCGGCATCGTGGATGCGGCCGCGCGCTCGGATTTCGACGCCGTGCGCCGCGACCTGGAAGCGCTGCGCGGCGAGATCAGGTCGCTGGAAGAGCTGACGACAGCTCCTTGATCCGTTCCCATACCTGGCGCACGTCTTCCCGCGTCGTAGCCACGTTCCCGATGGCCATGCGCAGCACGAAACGCCCCCGCAGCGTGGTGCCGGAAAGAAACGCCTCGCCCGTGGCGTTCAGCCGTTCGAGCAACACGCGGTTCTGCTGGTCCGTGCCGCGGTAGCGGAAGCACAGCAGCGAGAACGCCAGCGGCGCGGCCATCTCGAAATCCGGATCAGCCTCGATTTTCGCGGCCAGGTCGCGCGCGATCCCCATGTGCCGCCGCAGGACCTCCGCGATCCCCTGCCGCCCGTAGGAGCGCAGCACAAACCACAGCTTCAGCGAGCGGAAACGGCGGCCCAGCGCCAGGCTGTAGTCGGCCAGATTCACGGCGCGGTCCTGCTGCGCGGCGGTCAGGTACGGAGGTGCGTCTTCGAGCGACACCGCCCGCTGCATGGCCTCCGGACGCCGCGTGTAGAACGCGCTCAGGTCCACGGGCGTGAACAGCCATTTGTGAGGATTGACGACGATGGAATCCGCCAGCGCCGCTCCGTTCAGGATGTGGCGATACTCGTCGAGCACCGCCGCCGGTCCCGCATACGCCGCGTCCACGTGCAGCCACAGCCCATGCCGCTGCGCGACCTCGGCCACCGCCGCCACCGGATCGATGCTGCCCGACGACGTGGTCCCCACCGTCGCCACCACGCAGAAGGGCTTCTTCCCGGCCGCGAGGTCTTCGGCGATCATCGCCTCCAGTGCGTCGGTCCGCATGCGGAATTCGCCGTCCGCGGGGACGTGCCGGATATTGTCCAGCCCCGTGCCCAGCGCCAGCACGCCCTTGTCCACCGACGAGTGCGCGTGCTCGGAGGCGTAGAGCACCAGCGGCGGCGTGCGCCCCGTGCGGCGAGCTTCCGGAGCGGCCACCTCGCGCGCAGCCAGGATCGCGTGCATGGTGGCCGTCGACGCGGTGTCGTGAATGATCCCGAAGAAATCGTCGGGCAGGCCCAGCCACTGCCGCAGCCACCCGAGCGTCACCTGTTCCAGCTCGGTGGCCGCGGGGCCAGTCTTCCACAGCATGTGATTCACGTTGAGCGCCGCGGCCAGCATCTCGCCCAGGATGCCCGGCCCTGAGCCGGAAATCGCGAAATAGGCCAGGAAGCGCGGATGATTCCAGTGCGTCATGCCGGGCACGATCAGGGTGCGGAAGTCGTTGAGGATCGCCTCCATCGGTTCGCCCTGCTCGGGCCCGTGAGCGGGCAACCGGTCGATCAGCGCCCCGGGCGCGACGTCGGGGACCACGGGAAGCTGCCCCACGTCGCGAAGGTAGTCGGCGATCCAGTCGACAGTCTGATGCGCGGCAGCGCGGAATTCTTCGGGGGACATGAGGTCAGTGTACCCCCTGGCCCTCTCCGCACTGCTATGGATCTCACCACGGGCGCCAGACGTCGCCTTGCACCAGGGAGCCCGTGGAATCGATGTAGGACCAGAAGTCACCCGTCGCGACCAGCGCGAGTCCGTCGACGAATGGCATCGCGCGCGTGAATTGGGGAGGGATCGCGATAGCTCCCATGGTGTCGATGTAGCCCCACTGGTCTCCTATCTGAACTGGCGCCAGACCCTCAGAAAATCCGGTCGTGTACTCGAATCGGAACGGAATTCGAATCTGGCCGGACCGGTCGATGAATCCCATGCCGCCGTCCCCGTTGATGGCTGCCAGGCCTTCCTGAAACGCGCCGAATCCCTGGTAGGCGCTCCCGAAATCCCAGGACTGCGCTGGAATGACGTAGGATCCGTCCAGGCCGATGTATCCCGGCCCCTCTGGACCACGCACCGGCGCCAGACCGCCGGAGAACGGCTCGATGGACTTGAATTCGTACGGGCGGATCAGTTTGCCTGTTTTGTCGATCATGCCAAGCTTCTTTTCCGATTCACTCCAGACCCTCGCTCGACCCTCTGAGAAAGGGCCCACCTCGTCGAATTGGAAGGGAATCGCCATCTTCCCCTCGCCATCGATGAATCCCCACTTGACCCCATTCATCATGGTCACGTTACCCTCGGCGTCCCTCTTGCCGCCCGTTCCCACGGCAGCAAGCCCGTCCGAGAAATCTTTGGCCCAGTCGAATTGCGGTTTGATCACGACCTTGCCCGCGCGGTCGATGTATCCGTGCCGGCCGCCGTACACCCATACGATGCGATCGTTGCCCTGGCGTTTGGCGTCTACCCACACTTGGGCGAGTCCATCCGAAAAGGGACCGACCTCCTCATACTGTGGAGGTACAATCCAGGTTTCATTCATGTCGATGACGCCCATCAGCCCGTTCTGCTTGACTCTGGCGCGTTCGTCTTCGAAGTCGGACGCCAATTCGAATTGAGGTGGAATCGCGAACTCGCCGGATTCTTTCAGGTAGCCCCACGCGTCGCCCACTCGCACGGCGGCAAGGCCGCTGAAGAAATCCAGCACATCGTCGAATTGTGGGGCGATCGCGATCAGCCCGGACCGCTTCATGTACCCCCACTTGCCGTCCCGCTGGATCCGGAACAGTGGGCCTGAACCCTTCGCCTTTACGGGAATGATCACTGAGTAGCTGGTGCCTCGCACGCTCGTAGCGAACGCGATCAGGACGAGCATGCCTGCGAATATTGCGGCGCTTTTCCGGAAACCCATAACAATTCCCTGGATTGACGGCAGCAAATGGGAACGCCCGCTGCACGCCTTGCTTCCGCCGCCGCACGGTGTTGTAATCTCCTCCCAGAAGGAGCTGGAATGAGACTCTCTGTTCGCATCACCCTCGGAATGCTGCTCGCCGCCGCGATCCTGACCTCGCAGACCCCCAACCCCCGCGACGTCACCCCCGAGCAATACGAGCGCTGGAAAACCGAACTCTCCAACTGGGGCCGCTGGGGCGCCGATGACCAGATCGGCGCGCTCAACCTGATCACGCCCGCCAAGCGCAAACAGGCCGCCGCGCTGGTCACCGAAGGATTCTCCGTATCGCTGGCCGCGGATGCGGACACGGTCGAAGCCGTCGACAACCCGAACCCGTATCAGCTCCACATGCTCTCCACCGGCTCGGACGAGATCAGCGTCAACTATCACGGCATCGCCCACACGCACCTGGATTCCCTCGCTCACATCCAGGCGGGCGGCGTCTTCTACAACGGCTACAAGCCCGACCCCGACAAAGTCCTGGCCGAGGGCCACTCGAAAAACTCCATCCACAACGTCAAGAACGGCATCTTCACGCGCGGCATCCTCATCGACATCCCGCGACTCAAGGGCGTGCCGTATCTGGAACCCGGCACGCCGATTTACGTGGAAGACATCGAGGCCTGGGAAAAGATGGCCGGCGTCAAGGTCGGCCCCGGCGACGCGATCTTCGTCCGCACCGGCGTGTGGGCCAGACGCAAGGCCGAAGGACCGTGGCTGCGCGGAAGAGCCGAAGGAGGCCGCTCGGCGGGCCTGCACCCCTCGGTGATCCCCTGGCTTAAGGAACGCGACGTTGCCGTCATGGGCAGCGACCATCCACAGTACGTGTCGCCCTCCAACCTGCGCGGCGCGATTCACGACTTCGCGCTGCTGTACCTGGGCGTCCACTTGTTCGATAATTGTGATTTGGAGGCTCTGGCGGAAGCCGCCGCGGCGCGCAACCGCTGGGAATTCCTCCTCACGGCGGCTCCGCTGCCGATGCGCGGGGGAACCGGTTCACCGGTCAACCCGGTCGCGACATTTTGATTTGATCGAGGACGGCACCATGCCCATCTACGACTTCGTCTGTTCTGATTGCGGCGAGCACTTCGAGGCCCTGGTCCTGCGCCACATCGCCAACCCCGAGCCGCCCGCCTGCCCCAAATGCCACGGCCAGAAGCTGGAGCAGGAAATCTCCACCTTCGCCATTGACTCGGACTCCTCCCGGGAATCCAGCATCCGCACGCAGAAGGCCAGGAATGCCAAGGTGCGCAAGGAGTACCAGCACGCGCAGGCCGAGTACGAACGCAATCACCATCACTAGGTTCGCGCCGCGCCCCACCCCGCCACGCGGCAGTTGAAACCTCCGCCGCCGTGTGCCAAAGTGATCGGCGGAGGTCTGATGTCCCGACGCACCGTCGCCATTTTCGCCGCGTTCCTGCTGATTCCCGCCTATGTCCTGGCGCAAGGCGCCCCCGCGCTGGAGTTGACCGACTTCTCCGGAGTCTGGCAGGAGACCGTCCATGAGGATTCCTACGAACGCTCCGGCGGCCCGCCCCTGGGCGATTACCAGGGCATCCCGCTCAACGACGCCGGCCGCATGAAGGCCGATTCGCACGACCATTCCGAGTGGAGCCTGCCGGAGTTCCAGTGCCGGCCGCACTCGGCCCCCTACCAGTGGCGCGCCCTGGGCAGCGTGCGCATGTGGGACGAATACGACCCCATCGGCCGCGAACTGCGCGCCATCCACATCGAATATCTCCGCTCGCTGGACCGCATCATTTATATGGACGGCCGGCCGCACCCGCCCGAGTATGCGCCGTACAGTTGGTCGGGTTTCTCCACCGGAGAATGGATCGGCAACACGCTCAAGGTGACCACCGATCACATCAAGGCCAGCTACCTGCGCCGCAACGGCGCCAGCTTTTCGGAAAAGGCCAAGATGACCGAGTTCATCGATCGCCACGGCGACATCCTGCTGGTCACCATGATCCTGGAAGATCCGGTGTGGCTGGAAGAACCTTTCATCCAGACCACCAACTACGTCCTCAACAACCACACCGCGCTCACCTACTATCCCTGCACGGTGAGCGAAGAGAACGTGTCCACCGCCGTCCCCCACTTCCTGCCCGGCACCACGGCGCACCTGGCCGACGCCGCCGGCTGGATTCCGCCCGAAGCGGCGCGCGGTGGGGCGGAGACGCTGTATCCGGACTACCGGCTGAAGTTGCGCAAGTAACGCTACTCTGCCCGGAAGGCGATGGCCGGAGGCACCGAGGCCGCTCTTCGCGCGGGAATGAAGCCTGCCAGGAAGGCAATGGCCCCCATCGCGCCGCACGCCCCCGCCATGGACAATAGGTCGCGCGGTTGGACCCCGAACAACAATCCCTCCACAAGCGATCCGGCCAGGGCAGCGGCCCCCAGACCGGCTGCCAGCCCCAGAAAGACGTAGAGGGCCACTTCGCGCAGGATCGCCCAACTTGCCTCCCAGGGCGAGGCCCCCAGCGCGATGCGGATGCCGATCTCGCGTTCGCGCCGCGCGACCGAATACGCCAGCACGCCGAACAGCCCGATGGCCGCCAGGAGCGCCGCTACGCCGCCGAAGAAGAAGGAGAGGATTGCCATGAGGCGTTCGATCTGCAAGTTTTCGTCGATTTGCGCCTCCACCGTCCGCACGGAGAACAGCGCCATGCGCGGGTCCACCTGGGATACGGCGGCGCGCACACCGCGGATCAAGCCTTCCGGATCGCCGGCGGTGCGCACGAACAGCGTGAGCGCGTTGCCCACGCGGTCCAGACCGACCTGCCGGTAGGGCACCCACCAGAATTGCATCGGCTCTTCGCGCAGCCGCGAGTATTTGGAGTCGCGCACAACGCCCACAATGGTCGTGTCCGCGGGGTGACCACCCTCGCCGATACGCTTGCCGATCGGATTCTCTCCTCCGAAGAAGTGGCGGGCGAAGGTTTCGTTCACCAAGGCTACCTTGGGTGCGCTGGCGTCGTCGGCTTGGGTGAACTCCCGTCCGCCCACCAGAGGCATGCCGAGCACCGAAAAGTAACCGGAGCTTACGGCGTCGCGCCGCGGCAAAGACTGCTCCTGCTCCGGCACCTCGCGCCCCTCGATGCTGATACCGCTGCCCCACTGACGTCCCCCCAGGATGGGTTGGCGCCCGACGGCGACCGCTTCCACGCCGGGCAACGCCCCGATCTCCTCGCGAACCCGCTGGTAGAAAGCATCCAGTTGGTCGGCAGGATACCCGGCCGGGTTCAGCCCGAACTCCAGCAGGCGTTCCGTGCGGAATCCAACGTCAAGACCGCGGAAACTCGCCAGCGTGCGCGCGAACAACGAGGCGCCCATCAGCAGGACTACGGAGACGGCGATTTGAATCGAGATCAGCAGCTTGCGCGGCGCCAGGCGCCCCACACGCGTGGAGAAGGTCCCTTTTAGTCCTTCCATCAGGCTGGGGCGCGAGGCGCGCAAGGCGGGCGCCAGCCCGAACAGCACCCCCACCGCGAGCGCGACGGCGAAATTAAATCCCAGCAGCGCCAAGTCCGGGGAAACCTGCAACGTGGAGTGCTCCTGGTCGGTGACCATCAGATGGACCAGCGTGCTGGTCATCGCGTAGGCGACGGCCACGCCGCAGACGCCGCCCAGCGCGGCCAGCAGCATGCTCTCGGTGAGTTGCTGGCGGATCAGGCGGCCCCGTCCGGCCCCGATGGCGGCCCGCACACTGTGCTCGCGTTCCCGCGCCGAAGCGCGCGCCAGCAGCAGATGGGCGATGTTGACGCAGGCCAGCAGCAGGACGGCGGCCACCATGGCGGCCAGGACCCACAGCGCCAGCTTCCACTGTGGGGGCGTCCCGAGCCCGCGCCCGGCGGGAGTCGCCTGCATGTGTTCGGACTCGCGGATGCGGCGCTGGTATGCCGACACGGGCCTTCGCCCGGCGATCTCGTAGTTCCGCATCAGCACGGGAGTGAGGGTCTCTCCGGCGCTCGCGGCATCGGCTCCAGGCCGCAGCCGCCCGTAGATGTCCAGCCACCAGTCACCGCGGTTCTCCAGCAGGGCAGCAGGGTAGGGAGCCATCGAAATCGGAATCTCGATGTCAAACACACTCCCGCTGGCGAGTCCGTGGAAGCCCGCCGCTGCCACGCCGATGATCGTGAACACGCGGTCGTCCAGGCGGATCGTCTGGTTGAGAATCGAGGAGGAGCGGCCAAAGCGCCGGTCCCAGAAACGGTAGCTCAGCACGGCGACGGGATGCTCGCCGATCCTGCGATCGTCGTCCGGGCTGATCAAGCGCCCCAGCGCGGGACGTACGCCCAACAGGTCGTAGTAGTTTCCGGAGACCACGGACACCGATACTGGTTCGGCGCCTTCTGCGGTGAGCAGCGTCCGTTGTCCAACCCCGGTGACGCCCAGAAAGCCTTCGAAGGGAAGACCCTTGGCGTCCTGGAGATCCTGAAGCAGAGGCCGTGAGAATGCACCCAGCATCGGCGTCTCGAACGTACGCCGGCTCACGTAGACCAGACTTGCCGGATCGCGCACGGGCAGCGTGTCGAGGACCACTTGCTTCAGCAGGCTGAAGACGGCGGTGTTCGCGCCGATCCCCAGGCCCAGCGATATTACGGCGGTCGCCGTAAACCCGGGCGACTTGCGCAGCAGGCGCAGTCCGAAGGCGGCGTCCTTGGCCAGGTCTTCGAGCCACGTCCAGCGCCAAGTCGCGCGCGCGGCTTCTCCCAGCAGCGCGCCGTTGCCGAACTCGCGCCGCGCCGCCAGCCGGGCTTCGCGCTCGCTCAGGCCGGATTCCCGTTGCTCGCGCACCAGTTGTTCGAAATGCAACTCCATTTCCCGGCGCAGTTCGTCTTCCTGCCGCGACCTGTGGAACAAGGAGCGCATTCGCCTTCTCAGGATTCGCAGGGGTCTCATGGAGTCAGGCCCTCTCGATCACCATTCTTACGGCGGAAGACAAGCGGTCCCAGGTCGCCAGTTCCGCCGCGAGTTGCTGGCGTCCTTCCCGCGTGAGCGCGTAAAACTTAGCGGACCGGCCCAACTCGGAATCTTTCCATTCCGCGTCGACCCAGCCTTGTTGCTCCAGGCGGTGCAGAGCGGGATACAGCGAGCCCTGTCCGAACGACAACACGTCGCCGGAGAGAAGCTGAATGCGCTTGGCGATGGCCCAGCCGTGCAGCGGCTCGCGGGCGATGGTCTTGAGGATCAGGAGATCCAGGGTTCCTTGCAGCAGGCTGGAGGGCTTGGGCATGGGCAATACCTCGAACATCGACAATGATACCTCGATGTTCGACAACTCGCAAGAGAAACGTGCCTCGCCCTGCGCGTAAGCGGTCCGCCAAACGGCACTTGCACCTACAACTCCCTCTATGTGAAAGTGTTACGGAAGGACACATCCCCGTTCGCCGATGAAACAGGTAGTTCCCGTTCTGATCGCCCTCGCCCTGCCTTGCCTGGCCCAGGTAGAACTGTCCACCGACCCTGACCTGCACATCCTGCCGGTGCAGGGAAACGTCTACATGCTGGTGGGCGCCGGCGCGAACATCGCCATGTCGGTGGGTTCGGACGGCATCCTGCTGGTGGATTCCGGCAGTGAGGCCATGGCCGGGCGCATCAACAAAGTCGCGCTCGACCTCGAAACCCGCATCGCTTTCTCGCCCCAGGCGCTGCACTGCGCCGGCATCGGATGCCCGAAAACGCCCTTCGGCTGGTCCAGCCCGCAGATTGACGCCGTCATTGCCTCGCCGCCCAAGCCCAAGCCGATCCGCTACATCATCAACACCTCCATCGACCCCGACCACATCGGCGGCAACTCGAAGCTGAGCGAGCTACCGGCCGATTCCAAGATCCTGGGCGTGACGTTTCCGCCCGTAGGCGTGGCGCCATCGGCCAACATCATCTCGCATGAGAACGTGCTGATCCGCATGAGCGCGTCTACCGGCAAGGGCGAGGACGAAACCGTGGTGGACGTCGCCGAGTGGCCCACGCTCACCTACCGCACGCCCAAATACAAGCTGAGCGAGTTCTTCAACGGCGAAGGCGTCGAGATCCTGCACGTGCCCAACGCGCACACCGATGGCGACAGCATGGTCTACTTCCGCTTCTCCGACGTGATCGCCGCCGGCGACATTCTGAACACCACCAGCTACCCGATTTTCGATCTCGACAAGGGCGGCAGCATCGACGGCATCCTGAACGGCCTGAACATGCTGTTGGACATCTGCATCCCGGAGTTCCGCTCGCAGGGCGGCACCATGATTATTCCCGGTCACGGCCGTGTGATGGATACCGGCGACCTGACCAACTACCGCAACATGGTCGCCATTGTGCGCGACCGCATCCAGGCGCTGATCGACAAGGGCATGACGCTGGCGCAGGTGAAAGCGGCCCGGCCGACGATGGATTACGACGGCATCTACGGGTCGAAGACGGGTCCCTGGACGACGGACAAGTTCATTGAGGCGGTGTACCAGAGCCTCAGCCAGAAGAAATAGAGGTGTTCATCCTATGACGCGCAAAATATTCGTATTGCTCCTGCTCGGACTCCTTGGTCTGGTTTCGACCCTGCCGGCGCACCACTCCCTGGGGGCCACCTATGACGGTAACGAGACGCTGACGCTCAAGGGCAAAATCGCCCAGCTTCTGCTGCGCAATCCGCACTCATTCCTGCACATTGACGTAATCGACGAAAACGGCAAGACCGTGCGCTGGTCGCTCGAATGGCGCAGTGCCGGTTCGCTCGGCCAGCAGGGGATCAAGCGCACCACGCTCAAGGCCGGCGAAGAAGTGGAAGTGACGGTGCACCCGTCGCGCACGCCCGGTGACACGCGCGCCGCGCTGGTGACGCTGCATCGCCTCTCGGACGGCTTCGGCTGGGGCGACCGGCCCGGCGAGGTGGTCGAGTAACGTGACGCGCTTCGCGATCCTGATTCTGTTACTGGCATTGCCGGCCTTCCCCCAGGGCCGCGGCGGCGGGCGAGGCGGCCGCGGAGGCCGGGGTGGACCGCCGCCCACGGCGCAGGCGTCGGCTCCCATCGACCTCACGGGCAAGTGGGTCTCGGTGGTCACCGAAGACTGGATGTTTCGCATGGTGACGCCGCCCAAGGGCCAGTTCCTGGGCGTGCCGCTGAACGGCGCCGCGCGGGCGATGGCCAACACCTGGGATCCCGCGGCCGATACCGCCGCCGGCAACGCCTGCAAGTCCTACGGAGCCGCCGCGCTCATGCGCGACCCGGGGCGCCTGCGGATCTCCTGGGACAATCCCACCACGCTCAAGATCGAGACCGAAGCCGGCACCCAGACGCGCCTGCTGCACTTCGGCGGCGACGCCCCCGCCGGCGGCCAGCGCACCTGGCAAGGCTACACGACCGCGGAGTGGGAGCGCGCGGCGACCGGCCGCGGCGAAGCCCCGCACGGCGACCTCAAAACGGTCACCACCCAGATGCGCGCCGGCTACCTGCGCAAGAACGGCGTGCCGTATAGCGAAGACGCCGTGCTGACCGAGTATTACGACGTCCACACGGCGGACAACGGGGACACGTGGCTGATTGTCACCGCGGCGGTGCACGATCCCATGTATCTGACCACGGACTTCATCACCAGCTCGCACTTCAAGAAGCTGCCGGATAGCGATGGGACGTGGCGCCCGGAAGCCTGCATGGCGGAGTAATGTAGCGCGAGCACTCGTGCTCGCCGCGCCGGGACTCGTCCCGGCGCTTGTGCCCCTCAGTTCCGCGGACCCCCGAACATGTGCTCGATATCGCGGTTATTCTCCTGGCAGACGTACTCATACATCTCCTGCCCCTCCTGCCACGTCATATACCAGCCCCCCGTCCACGGAGCCGAATACGCCCCCGGATCGTCGATCGTGGCCTGGTACATCAGCGTGTAGTAGTCGGTGCGCGTGAACCGTTCGATCAGGTGCAGCTCGGAAGTCGAAGGAATCCCCTCACGCGTCAGCCAGAACTTCTCATTGAACCCGGCCGAATCCACTACCAGCGTGTCGCCTTCCCACCACCCGATGGAGTGCCCGGAGAAGGTCGGATTCAAATGCTCCGGATGCGCGCGCCCGTCCATGTAGACGGTCCGCCACGTATGCGGCCCGCCCACCCCCACGATGTACATGCGCTTCTCTTCCGGCACGTCGATGAACTCCGTGCCGTAGGGCGTGTGATACATGCGTGGGCCCCCCGACGGCTTGCAGCGCACGTGCGGATCATCCTTGGTGGTCTCCGCCTGGCGGAATTCGTAGACCGCGCGCGCCCACGGCAGGAACGGTACGTCGGCCACATGGATGTTCGTGGGCAGATACATGGCCGGATTATCCAGGCCGCCGGGAGGGTTGATGGCCAAGGTTGCTCCCGCGTTGCCTTCCCAGACGCCCTGTTCGCCGGGCAGCGGACCCAGGTTCACACGCCCGTCCGGGTGATACGGCGTGGGCCGCGCCGGCCGCTTGGCCTTGCCGCGTCCCTTGCCCTTGCCTTTAGGGGTAGCCGACAGCCGTCCGGAGTTCAGGTTGATCTCCGGCTCCTGCGCCACCAGAACCGCGCCGGCGACCGCAATCGCCAGCCCCAAGCAGACCGTTTGATAGAGGACCGGCCGCACTTACTGGCCCTTCGGCCGGGCGCCGCTCTTTCCCGGGCCTTTTTCATCGCCCTGGCTCGACGCCGCGCCCAGCCGCCTGCCGGAAGCCGCCAGCGTCACCGTGCGCGCGTTGATCTGCTTGCTGCCGTCCTTGGCCAGCGACCCGTCCACAATCAATTCGTCCCCGATCCGGATCGTGTTCTTGTTCCAGCCGCTGCGCTGCAGCCCGTTCGGCGGACCCATCTCGCACGCCCAGTTCGTCAGATTCCCGTCAGCGTCCTCCACGTCGACGTAGAAATACACGTGCGGATTCATCCACTCCACCTTGCTGACCCAGCCCTTGATCTGGACCGGCTTGTTGCTGTCATACTCGGCGGAAAACGAATGGTGGGCCAGAACCGGCCCCACCGTAAGCGTCGCGAAAGTGACTGTCAGCAGACCGAGCGTGCTCAGTTTCATGGGTTCTCCTTTAGTTCACGTGCTCCAGTTCGCGGTTGTAGTCGTCGCAGAAGTACTCGTCCTGTTCGTCGCGGGCGATCCATTCGAGCGTCCAACTCGCCGACCACGGACGCGTGTAAGCGCCTGGATCATCCACGGTTACCTCGTATTTTAGCGTGTTGAAATCAGGGCGCGACAGCCGTTCGGTCAGGTGCAGGCTCTCGGTGTGCGGCAGCCCGCCGTTGGTAAACCAGAAGCGCTCGACGTAGCCCGTCGAATCGACCACCAGCGTGTCGCCCTCCCAGCGCCCCGTCGAGTAGCCGAAGTAGGAGCCGGTCACTTCCTCGGGGTCGGGCAGTTCACGCCCGTCCAGCGGAATCAGCCGCCAGTTGCGGTTGCCGCCCTGCGACATGACCAAAATCCTCTTCCGCGCCGGCTCTTCGAGGAACCGGATGCCGTAAGGAGCCTGGAACTGGCGCGGCCCGCCGGGCGGCAGGCAGGCGGCCATCGGGTCATCCTTCAGGAAATTCTTTTGCCGGTAGACGTAGAGGCCGCGCGCCCAGGGCAGGAACGGGGCCACCTTGTCCGCGTCGGCGATGTTCGCCAGCAGCCCTTCGCCGTTCATCGCGATCTCGCCCGCCGGCATATCCCACATACCGCCGACACTCGCGTTCGCCCAGTAACCCGTGCCGCCCGGCTCCGGACCCAGGCGCGGATGCCCGTCCGGCCAGCGCGGCGTCGGCCGCGCGGGCTGCTCGCCGCGCGAACCGGTCCGTGGCGCCGGCGGCGGAGCGTCCATCAGCCGGGCCCCGCCGGAAATCGTCAGGATCTTCCCGTGCACCCGCTGGCGGCCGTCGCGTGCCGGCGCGCCTTCCACTGTGAGCAGATCGCCCACGTGCAGCGATTCCGAGGTCCACCCGTTGCTTTCGAGCGCCAGCCGGCTGGACAGCTCCACTTCCCAGGTGGACTCGCCCTCCACACCCGCGCCGGGCACGTCCAGGAACACCCACACGTGCGGATTCGCCCAGGCGAATCTGCTAACGGCGCCATTGAGCGTCACCGCGCGGCCGTCGTCGTATTCGGCCGACATCGAATGATGCGCGGCCAGGGGCAGGGCACAGAGGATCGCGAACAACCAGAACAAGGGCCGTTTCCCGGTCACCATCGCCGCCTAATCCCTTGTGAGCTTGAAATCGCCCTTGGCCGAGCCCTGCATCCAGGTCCCGGTAATGGTGCGATTGTACGATCCGATATCGTCCAGCTTGCCGTCGATCACAATAGGCTCGCCTTCTTTGGTCTTGGCTTCCAGATGCACCATCCATTTGTCGGCGTCCAACGTACCACCAGTGATGGCGATCCCAGCGCGGCCCGGATTGATGGTCCCTGTGATCTGCCGGTTTTCCCACTTCAGGAACATGACGATGTTATTCGTCTTCGCGCCCGCCGGGGTCCACTGGCCGTGCCAGGATCCCGTCAACGGGTGGCCTTCCTGAGCCCAGGCAAAGGCGGCGAGCGCAGTGCAGGCGAGCGTGAATAGGACAAGTCTCCGCAACATGAGTTCCCTCCCAATGTGCCGCTCTACATTCTACAGCCCGCCGCACGGATGTCAAAAGCGCCGAATGGGTAGGACTCTGTTATTCTGAACATCATCCCGAAGCTATAATTGCATGACGCGAAATCTCTGTCTTCTCCTTCTCGCGGCACCCCTGTCGTTGCTCGCCAATCCCACGATCACCACCAGTATGCTGCCGAGCGGCTCGGTCGGTGATCCCTATAGTGTCCAGTTGACCGCCAGCGGCGTGACGGGAACGGCCCACTGGACGCAGATGGGAGGACTCCCCCCGGGGCTCAGCCTGAGCGATTCGGGCCTCCTCAGCGGCACGCCCACCATGAGCTCGCCGGAGGATTATCCGGTCAACGTCACCGTCACCGACGATGTCGGCTCGGACATGACCACCCTGTACGTGTACATCGGTTTCGGCTCCGTGCACATCCAGACCACTTCGCTGCCGGACGGCGCCGTGAGCGAGTATTACGAGTTCCAGCTCGAGAGCCTGGGCGGGGGAGGCCCCACGTGGTCGGCCACGGGGCTGCCCGCGGGTCTGATGATCGACCCGCCCAGCGGCATCATTTCCGGCACGCCCACCAGCGCCGGGACCAGCATGGTCACGATCACGGCGGACGATGGCGAGACCAGCGACATGAAGATGCTGAGTCTCACGATCCAGCCCGCGCTCGCCATCACCACCAGTTCCTTGCCCACGGGCACCATCGGGCAGCCCTACAGCTTCCAGATGATGGCCACCGGGGGCATCCCTCCGCTCACCTGGATGCAAGCCAACCTCCCGGCCGGGCTCACCATGAACAGCTCCGGCCTGATCAGCGGCACGCCCACGTCGGCCACCACGGCCATGGTCGATTTTTCCGTGCAGGACTCGCAGATCTCGAACGAGGCGACGCTCTCCCTCACCATTCAGTCCGGGCTCAGCATCACCACCAACTCACTCCCGCACGCCGTAGCCGCGCAGGCTTATAGCTTCACACTCGCCGCCACCGGCGGCACAGGACCCTATTCGTGGGCCATCTCCGGGTTTCCGGATGCCATCGTGATCGATTCCCAGACCGGTCAGCTTAGCGGGACGCCGTTCATGCCCATGACCTATCCGGTCACCGTCACAGTAACGGACTCGATGATGAATCAGGACTCGAAGCCCTTGACTTTCGTCGTCGATCAGGCGGCCATCGTGATCACCCCGTCCTCGTTCGCCGACGGCACGGTCTCGCAGTCTTACAACGTCCAGTTTTCCGCCTCGGGCGGATTTTCGCCCTACACCTGGACGATCACCGGTCTGCCGCCGGGGCTGATGTCGAATTCCGCGGGTCTGGTGAGCGGCACGCCCACCACGGCGGGGACCTACAACGTTTCCGTCAAGGTGGACGATGATCTGGGCAACTCCAAGACCGCCCCGTACACGCTGAAGATCAACGGGGCTGCGTTGAGCATCACCACCAGTTCCCTGCCGGACGGCACCGTGTCGCAAGCCTACAGCAAGCAACTGGCGGCCAGCGGCGGAACGCAGCCGTACACCTGGATGGTCACCGGTCTGCCGGCGGGGCTCACGGCCTCCTCCGGCGGCCTGGTCAGCGGAACGCCCACCACGGCGGGCAGCTACAACGTCTCGGTGACGGTCACCGACGCGAACATGCTCACCGATACGGCTCCCCTCACGCTGAGCATCAAGGCCGGACCGCCCCAGATCAGCACCACGTCCCTGCCCAACGGCACCGTAGGCGAAGCCTATAGCAAACAGTTGGCGGCCTCCGGCGGAACCGCGCCGTACACCTGGTCGGCCACGGGTCTGCCGGCCGGACTCACCATCGACGCATCCGGTCTGATCAGCGGCTCGCCCACGGCGCAGGGAACCTCGACCATCAGCGTCATGGTCACGGATGCGGCCCAGGCCACCGACTCGCGGCCGCTCTCGCTCACCATCGACCCCGCACCGGTCATCCTGAGCATCACCACCGCCAGCCTCCCGGACGGCATGGTCAAAGACGATTACGCCGCGCACGTGAAGGCGACCTCGGGCACACCGCCCTACACCTTCAGCTTCAGCTCCGGCGCGCCTCCTCCCGGATTGGCCATCGCTTCCGACGGCGCCATCAGCGGCAAGCCCACCACGGCCGGCCAGTATACCTTCGGCGTGGATGTGACCGACGCCGATAACAATCACGCCAGCAAGCAGTACGCGGTGACCATCGTCGAACAGCTCCGCTTCCTCTCGGACGCCCAGCTCCCCTCAACCGTAGCGGGCCAGGCGTACGCCGCCGCCATCTCCGTCGCCGGTGGAACGCCTCCCTACGTTTACCAGTTCGGCGCCCTGGAACCCCCCGGATTCAAGATCGACGGGAACGGGCTGCTCACCGGCATGCCGCCCTCGCCCGGCCCTCTGAGCATCACCATCCAGGTTCTCGATCAAAAAGCGCGTTCCATTACCCAGGTGTTTGAGCTGACCGTCTCGGCGGCCGGCGCGCCGTTCCAGACGTCGACCCCGTCCTTGTCGTTCACCGCGGCGGCCGGCGGCGACCCGCCCCCCGCGCAGTCGATCACCATCGTGCCCGGCGACGCGCAGCAGCGCGCCTACGCCGTGACAGCCGAAACCATCCCGGCCAACTCCCTGGGTAGCGGTAGCGGACCGGGACCCCGCGCGGCCACCCCGGACTGGCTCTCCGTGGACCCGGCCGACGGCGTGATTCCCGCCCGCTTCACGGTGGCGGTGAACCCCGCCGGCCTGGCCGCCGGCCCCTATGCCGCCCGCTTGACCATCGCCGCCCCGAATAACTCCACGCTGGCTCCGGCCACCGTCACCGTTTCCTTCCTGGTGGAGAGCCAGACACCCGACCTCGACGTGCCGCTGACGCCCGTCAAGTTCGAGGCGCAGGTCGAAAATCCCGGCGCCCAGGACCAGTTCATCACCATCCGCAACCGTGGCGGCGGCGGACCCATCCCGTTTACCGCGTCCGTGGTCGGCGGAAGCTCCTGGATCAAGTCGATCACGCCTAACGACACCCAGACGGCGGTGGGCAATCCCGTTCTGGTCCACGTTCGCGTCGACACCACCGGGCTCTCCGTGGGCCAGTATAGTGACGCCATCCGCTTCAGCTCGGGCGGCCAGAGTGTGGATGTGCCCGTGCGCACCTTCGTCTCCTCCCCCGGACCGCAACTCGACCTGAGCGTCGACGGCGTCCAGTTCCGCATCCGGCAGGGCAACGGCATCGCCACCTCCCGCCGCGTGGACGTGATCAATCGCGGGAACCAGGGCACCACGCTGCACTGGACCGCCGAGATCCTCCAGGGACTGGACTGGCTGGACATCCCGGCCAACACCGGCACCACCATTCCCGGCGATCCGGGCACCTTCGCGCTGCGTCTCAAATCTGGCGTAGAAGCGTTGCAGGCTGGTCTGTATTACGGTTTGGTGCGCGTTTCCGACACCATGGCCCTGAACTCGCCCCAGTATCTCTCGGTGATGTTGCTGGTGGTTCCCAGCACCTCGCCCACGCTGCTCGATTTTGAGACCGCCGGGGCCGTGCTCCAGGCCACGCCGGGTTCCACGCAACTCCAGACCACCAAGTTCACGCTCGGCGCCAGCAGCGCGGCGCCCGTGGCGTTCCAGGCGGCTGCGTCGATGATCGACGGCGACGGATGGCTCTCGGTCACGCCCGCCTCGGGCGCCGTGTCGTCCACCACCAACGCGGAGATCACCGTGACCGCCGACGCCTCCCAGCTTGCTGCCGGCATCTACCGCGGCGAAATCGTGCTGGCTCGCGCCAATGCGGTCCGCAGCCTGAACATCACCTTCATCGTCGCCGATGCCCTCGATCAAGGCGGCGCCCCGCCGGCGGCATCCCCGCCCGCACGCACCGCTGCCGCCGGTTGTGTGCCCGGCAGCATGGCGCTCACCCAGACCGGTCTTCCGAACCACTTCGCGGTCCCCGCCAGCTGGCCCGCCACCCTGATCCTCAACCTCAACGACAACTGCGGACGCCCGGTGCGCCAGGCGGCCATGACCGCCAGTTTCACCAACGGCGACCCGCCGGTTTCGTTGCTGGGCGACGATACCGGCACCTACTCGGCCACTTGGCAGCCGGGCAATGTCGGCCAGCAGGTGAACGTGACCGTCCGCGCCACCGCCGACGGACTGGCTATGAGCAGCACGTTGCTGATCGGCGACGTCGGCCCGAACGTCGGGCCGGTGCTGAACCGCAACGGGACGGCCCACAACCTGAATCCCGCCGCCGGCGTGCTGTCGCCGGGCGTCGTGGCGTCCCTCTACGGCAGCGGAATGGCGGGCGTCACCGAGTCGACCGGTGCCGTTCCCCTGGTGACCGAATACAAGCAGACCAGCGTCCGGATCGGCCCCTACGAAAAGGTGCCGCTCTACTTCGTGAGCCCCGGGCAGATCAACGTCCAGTTGCCGGCCGAGCTCGACCCCAATCAGGAGTATCCGGTGGTAGTCAGCGCCAACGGCGCCCTGACGATCCCGGATTCGGTGACCGTGGTGCCGGTGGCGCCCGGCGTAGCGGCCTTTGGCGACGGCCGCCTGATCGCCCAGCACAGCGACTACACGCTGGTGGACGACCAGAATCCCGCCAAACGCGGCGAGTATCTGGTGATGTACTTAGTGGGACTCGGCGCCACCGATCCCATGGTGCCTTCCGGAGCCCCGTCGCCCAGCGACACGCTGGCCGTCCCCCTGGTTCCGCCCACGCTCACCATCGACGGGCAGCCGGTCCAGATCGCGTTCGCCGGACTCACGCCCGGCGGCGTGGGCCTGTTCCAGATCAACTTCCAGGTGCCCACCGATGCGCGTACCGGAGTTCCGTTGGAAGTCGTCGTCCAGCAGGATGACGCCACGGCGAACAAGAGTCACTTGACCGTGGTGGAGTAACCCTCCGCCAGATCGGGGTATGCTGAAGATGTCTCCCTGGAGGCGCCACCGGCGTCACCGGGCGATCCCGCCGATCCCGTATGCAAGCAATGTCTGCGCTCGTGAGGGTTCCCCAATGACGAGATTGACACGATTTCTGGTGCTCCTGTTGGCCGCAGCACCCCTGTTGCTGGCCAGCGATCCTATGATAACGACCATGTCCCTCCCGCAGGGCGTGGTGGGAGAGTCCTACAATTTTCAGTTCCAGGCCATGGGCGGCGTGCTGCCTTACACGTGGGACATAACGGGCCTGCCGCTGAATCTCACCGCGGACGCCGCGGGTCACGTCACGGGCCAGCCCGCGCATGCCGGGATGTATTCCGTGCACGCGATCGTGCATGACGCGCAAAATTTTGTCGATGGGTACCAGTACGACCTGATCGTCAACAATCCCCCCCTCGCCATCACCACCACGTCGCTACCGAATGGCAAGCCGGGCATCCCCTATTCCGGGCAGGTCAACGCCGCCGGCGGAGCGCCTCCCTACTACTTCTCCTTTGGCCAAGGTGGCGCGGTTCCTCCCGGCCTGATGATGGACCCCAACGGGCAGATCGTGGGTACGCCGACCATGCTCGGTGTCTATGACACCGTCGTCCAGGTCTCCGATTCGATGGAGAACTTCGCCCAACGCATGATCACCATCGTGATCGGCGATCCGCTGCGGTTCACGACGCCCCTGGCGCTGCCGGACGCAACGGCGGGACAAAGCTACGGCATCGCCATCATGGCGGACGGCGGACAGCCCCCCTACATCTTCCAGTTCGTGGAACTGCCGCCTACCGGACTCACCCTCACCAAGCAAGGCGGACTCACCGGGACGCCGCCCATCCCCGGCGACCTGATGATTCCCATCCAACTCATCGACAACTTCGGAACCACGTTGGTGAATACCTTCACGTTGCACGTCGCCGGCGCGCCCCCGGTCTTGCAGCCTTCCCTCCAGGACCTGGAATTCACGGCGCTCCAGGGCGGCGATCCGCCCCCCGCGCAATCGGTCACCATCGTGCCGAGCGGCAGCAAGCCGTCAAGCTACCAGATCGACCTCGAAACCGGCGCCGGCAGCGCGGCCCTGCGCGCGGCGGCCCCCACCTGGCTGCACGTCGATCCGGCCGCCGGACAGGTGCCCGCGCGCTTCACGGTCAGCGTCGACCAGAGCGGGCTGGCCGCCGGCACGTATCCGGCGCGCATCTTCATCAACACGGCCAACGACCCCACACGCGATCCCTTCACGGTCGGCGTCACGCTGAACGTTGAGAGCCAGCCGCAACAGCTTGAGGTCACGCCCAACCCGCTCAAGTTCTCCGCCGTCCTCGCCAAGCCCGGCAAACAGGAGCAGTCCCTGGTGCTGCGCAACAGCGGCGGCGGAGGTCCCGTCCCCTTCACTGCGCTGGTCACCGGCGCCAGCCGCTGGATCACGCTGGTTTCGCCGAACTCCGGGCAGACCACGCCGGGCCAGCCCCTGCTGGTCCGCGTGCAGGTGGATAGCACCGGACTGGCGCTGGGACAGTATCGCGACGTCATCCGCTTCGTCTGGTCCGGCCAACCCATCGACGTGCCGGTGACGCTCTTCGTCTCCGGAACCGGTCCCGTGCTCGACCTGGACGTGGACGGCGTGCGCTTCCGCACGCGCGAGGGGAACGGCCTGGCAACCACCCGCCAGGTGCATGTCATCAACCGCGGCACGGCCACCAGCATGCTCCAGTGGAAGGCGGAGATCACCCGTGGCGGGGAATGGCTGAGCCTGGAGCAGTCGCCGGACCCGGTGACGCCCGCGGCGCCCGGGCTGCTGACCCTGCGTCTGCTGCCGGCCGCGTCCACGCTGACTGCCGGCGCCTACTACGCGCTGGTAAAGGTCTCCGATAACGGCGCGCTGAATTCGCCCCAGTACGTGACGGTCGTGCTCGAAGTAGCTTCCCGGTCGGCGCCGACCCTGCTCGATTTCGACCCCACCGGCGTGCTCTTCATCGTGCCGCCCGGCCCCACGGCGCGGACCGCGAAACTCTCCATCAGCGCCAGCAGCGTGGTCCCGGTGGCCTTCCAGGCGGCCGCATCCACCATCGACGGCCAGGGCTGGCTGTCGGTCACCCCCGTCTCCGGCGCCGTATCTTCCACCCAGACCACGGACCTCACCATCTCGGTCAATCCCACGCTGCTCAACCCCGGCATCTATCACGGCGAGATCGATCTGGGCCGCAGCGGGGAAGTCCGCAGCGTCAACATTACGGTGATCGTCGCCCAAGGGGCGGCCGATGCCCCGGCGATCCCCAAGAACGCCGCCGCGGCCGGCTGTGCGCCCTCGCGTCTGGCCCTGACGCAGACCGGCTTGCCGAATCACTTCTCGCTGCCCGCGGGCTGGCCGGCGTCCGTCATCCTGAAGGTGAACGACGATTGTGGCAGCTCGGTGACCGGCGCCTCCGTATCCGCCAGCTTCTCCAACGGCGACCCGCCGCTATCGCTTACCGGAGACGGCGCCGGCGTCTACTCCGCCACCTGGCAGCCGGGCACGTCAATGCAACAGGTGAACATGACTGTGCGAGCCAACGCGGCCGGTCTCACCGCCACCAGTTCGCTGCTGATCGGCGATGTCAGCCCCAACACCGTCCCGGTGCTGAACCGCAATGGGACGGTGAACAACCTGAACCCCAAGACCGGGGGCGCGCTCTCGCCGGGCCTGGTCGCCTCGGTCTACGGCTCCGGTCTGGCCGCCGTCGCCGAATCCACCGGCGCCGTGCCGCTACTCACCAACTACAAGGAGACCAGCGTCATCATCGGACCCTATGAGGTCCCGCTCTACTTCGTCAGTCCCACCCAGGTGAACGTCGAACTGCCCGCGGAACTCGCCGCCAACCAGCAGTACTCGATCGTCGTGAGCGCCAACGGCGCGCTCACCGTACCCGACCTCATCGATGTGGTCCCGGTGGAGCCCGGCATCGCCACCTTCTCCGACGGCCGCCTGATCGCCCAACACAACGCTGACTACACGCTGGTCGACGATGCGCATCCGGCCAAGCGCGGTGAGTTCCTCATCATGTACCTGATCGGACTGGGCGAAACCAACCCCACCGTCGCCTCCGGCACACCCTCGCCCGGCAACCCCCTGGCGGTCCCCGTGGATCAGCCGGTCCTGACCATTGACGGCCAACCGGTCGAAATCTTCTTCGCCGGACTCACCCCCGGCGGCGTCGGCCTGTTCCAGATCAATTTCAAGGTCCCGGACAACGCCCGCACGGGCACTCCCCTGGACGTGGTCGTGAAGCAGGGCGACGTGCAGGCGAACGTAGCCACGCTGATGGTGACGAACTAAGAACAACCATACAGCGGCGGGTGTGCCACGGGGTGGGCAGCGAACCACTGGCGGACAGCGGGATGTTGGTGGGTGCCGTAGTTGTCCAGGATCAGGCGCAGAGCCAAACGGCGCGGCGTGGACTGGTCGATCTTTCTGAGGAAGCTCAGGAACTCCTGATGCCGGTGCCGGTTGTGACACTGCGCAATGACCGTGCCGGCCTTGACGTCCAGCGCGGCAAACAATGTGGTCGTGCCATGCCGCGTGTAATCGTGGGTTTGCCGTTCGGGCAAGCCGGGGCGCAGGGGTAGGACGGGTTGCGTCCGGTCCAGTGCTTGAATCTAGCCCGCATTTCTCACCAGGCTTCGGACGCAGGACGTGGCGCAAGCCCCTGGCTTGCCGCGCCGGGACTCGTCCCGGCGCTTGTGGCCGGTCACGCTGTCATGCCGGGAGCGGCGGCCAAATCGCCGATTGCGTATCCCTGCCTCACGCTTCGCGCCGATGCACGGTAGAGCTTGTGAGAAATGCAGGCTAGTCCGCATTTCTCACCAGGTTTCGGACGCAGGACGTGGCGCGAGCCCATGGCTCGCCGCGCCGGGACTCGTCCCGGCGCTTGTCGTCCATCCCAGCACGATATTGACCCCCAGACGATCCCTTGGGGCGTGTTCCGCTGGTTCCGGATCTCCTCCAACTCCCTGCGCTGTCGTACGGTCAGGCGCAGGGCTGGTGGTGCAGGGGAGCGTAGCACGAGAAGGGCCGTGTTGAATATGTGCGATGCTGCGGATGGAGTGCTGGAAGGTCCTATATCTGATAGCGTATCGGTGAGCGTGCAACTCACGAGCTACCCATTGGAGTCGAATACAGAACGTGGCAGACAGCCCCTGGTCTCTGGTGACCGGTCCCAAACGTTCTTTCTTCCTACTGCCCACGGTGTTCTCAACGATACCGGCCGGGGCAGGGGATTGCAAAAACTCTCTGCGCGGCCCACGGTGGCCGTGCGGGCCAGGGCATGGCTGGTTGAAAAGCGTGACAGAACCCCCTAGATCCGGTACTGTGGGAGAAGAAGGAGGCTCCAGCCATGAATTCGCTACAGGACATCGAACGCGCCATTGACGGCCTGAAGCCTCAGGAACGGGCCGAGCTCTATGCGTGGCTCGACCGGCACCGTCCCACGGCCGTGAGCCGCCCTGAAACAACGGTCTTTGAACAAGGGCTTGGGTTGTTCGGCAGCCCGGAAGATGCCGCCCTGCTGGATGAGGTGGTCCAACTCGCTTACGAGGAAAGGCGACGCCCCAGCAGTCCGTCAACCACGCTCTAAATGCCCAAGGTTCTCCTGGATACGGACATCCTGTCCGAGTATCTGAAAGGGTATGACCAGGTAGTCACCAGCCACGCCGCCAACTACGCCCGGCAGCATGGAGCTTTCACGTTCACCAGCGTTACCGTCCATGAGATCGTGTTCGGCCTTGAATTCAAGGGCGCGTCCGCTCAGTTGGAAAAAGCGCTGGCTTGGTTGAACCAGAACGAGCAGATCACGCCGGCCGCAGCCGACTACTACGAAGCCGCGATCATCAAGGCCGCTGCGCGGAAACGAGGCTCGATTCTCGAGTTGCCGGATTGTTTGATCGCGGCCGTGGCGATTCGGCTTGGGCTAGCTCTGGTGACGGGGAACACCGAAGATTTTCAGGCCATTCAGAGGACCGGGGCGAAGCTGATCCTCGAGAACTGGCGCTTGCCTTGACGACGGTAGCTACTTTCCGTCGCAAAATGACCTGTTGGGAGAGAGAAAAGGACTGATGGGAGAGGTTGGGTAGGGGGCGGCAAGATCCACTTGGCCGCCTCGCTCCGGCCGCGGATGCAGCCGGAACGGCGGGGAGGGTCCGGCTTATCCGCGCGCTGCCAGAGCGTTCCCGATGTTGATCAGGTTGTCGGCGATCACTCCGAGACCGACCCAGCGCTGCATCCCTTGGATGCCCCGGTAGAGGCACCGCCGCAATCCGTGGCGCCTCTTGAGCACGCTGATCCGGCCTTCGCAGCCGGTGCGCCAGGCTTGCGCCTTTTTGAACCAACGGCGTTTTTCCAAGCTCTTCCGCTCCGCGCTGCGCGTGCTGCGATTCGGCACCGCCACCCACTTCACGCCTTCCTTATGTACCGCCGCCTCTTGCGCCTGCGCATAGTAACCGGCATCGGCTGCCACCAGACGCGGGGTGCGTCCGAGAACCCGTTGCTGGTGCTGGACCGCGCCCCATAACAGGCCGCGATCGCTGGGCCGCTGGGGGAACACGTCGTAGTGCGTGATGATCTGGTTCTCCGCTTCGGTCAGCTGCACCAGCTTGCCGAACTCGGTGGGCTTGCTGGCCTTGCCCTTGCGAATAATCTCGGTATCGGGCTCGAACACGCTCACGATCTTGCCGGGCGTCTGCGTCTCCCCGCGCAAGACCCGCGCGGCGGTTTGTCGAACCACTTGCCGGACCCGTCCGACCATAGCCGCCAGAGCTTTCTCCATTCCCCCGAGCTTTGGCTTTGAGCGCGGCTTTTCTTCCACCTCTTCCATCACCCGCTTGGCATCATTGAGGATTTGCCGCGTCAGACGCAGCAAAGCGCGGTATTCTCGTTTGCGTTTCTCCTCGCCTTCGGGACCCTTGTGGCGGCCGGATAGGGCGATGGCGATCACGCGTTTCCGCACGCTCCGCATGCGGTTGCGCACCTTGCGTTTTAACTTGCCCGCGTGCTGCTCGATCTTCTTCATGCTGCGCGTCAGCACGCGCGCACCGTCGCCCAGCAGACTGGAATCGGTGGGGTGGTGAATGTTGGTTTCCACCACCGTGGTGTCCACGCGCATCTTGCGCCCGCGCACCACACCGCGCTCCTGCGCGATCCGCACCAGCCGCTCATGCAACGTCGCGATCACCTCGCCGCCCAAGACCTGCGCGATGCGCGCCAGAGTCTTGGCATCCGGCACCTGCCCCAGACCGATCCGCGCGAAGTCCCGGTAGGCCAGATTCAGTTTCACTTCCCGCTCCAAGGCGGAAAAGCTCCAGCCACGCACGTGCTTGAGCAACAGCAGCCGCAACACCACGTCTGCCGGCGTTTGCGAGCGCCCCCGCGTGGCGCTGTGCTTGTGCCGCTCGCCTTGCGCCTCGTAGACCGCGTCGATTAACTCGTCGTCGTCGAGCAGCTTGTCGACCTCTACCATCCAGGGCTCCCACAGCGCCCGGATCTCCTCATTCACCACGCCTTCCCACAAGCTTGGCTGTCGTTGCTGTTTGCGTCGGATCATGACCCATTGTGCGGGTCCTCCCGAACAGGATCAATAGTAAATGTTTCGGCTCCGACTCGACCCTGCGTTTCTTCCCCCGTCAAGCTCCGAACGCTCTATTTTGCGACGGAAAGTAGCTAGAGCGCTTTCATCGTTATCGTAGACCGCTCCCTGCGGTCGCGGCTCAGCTAGCGGCGCTCCGCCCGGGCCACGGCTTGAGTGCGCAACGCCAGTAGCAGAGCCGCGACCGCAGCGACTGTGTAAGAAGTCAAGCGGAAACTGGGGAGTCCTGCCAAGGTCGGGCCGAGCGCATCATGGCATTGAGGATGAGGAGCATCTTTCTGGCCACGGCGATGAGAGCCAGTTGGCGGGGCTTGCCGGCGCGGAGCAAATGCTCATAGAAGGCACGCAAGCTGGGGATGCGGCGGACGGCGGTCCAGCTGGCCAAATACAGAGCGAGGCGGACAGGAGCGCGACCCCCGCGGATATGGCGTTGGCCGCGCCACTGACCGCTGTCCTGGGCAAACGGAGCCAGCCCGGCCAGAGAAGCGAGTTGCCGACGATTGAGCGTGCCCAGTTCGGGCAGGTAGGCCAGCAGCACGCGGGCGGTCTTGGGACCGACCCCGGGCATGCTGCGCAAACGCGCCTCGGGCTCCTGCCAGGCCGAGCCATGCTGTTTCCACCAAGCCTGCAGTTGCCGCTCCAACTCCCGCAACTCCACCTGAAAGCACTGCAGCATACGGGTGATGCTGTCACGCAGCTGTGGCACGGTCGTCTGTTGCAAACGATTTCGTTCCTGCGTGCGCATCTGGATCAACTGTTGCTGGCGGGCGATCCAGTCGGCCAACTGTTGGCGATCGGCATCCAGCCAGGGGCGCGGCTCCGGCTGCATGCGCTCGCCAAACAGCGCCAGCACATAGGCGTCCAGGGCATCGGTTTTGGCCAGAATACCGTGGGCCCGCGCAAAATCACGAATGCGTTTCGCGTTGATCCGCAGCACGGCTACGCCGGCCGCTTCCAGGCTCGTGCCGACCACACGTTCCAACCCTCCGGTCGGCTCGACGATGACGCCGCGTACCTGCAGCGTCCGCAACCGCTCCGCCGCCTCCTGCAGTGCGTCCGGCGAACGCCGGCAGCGCCAGCGCGCCAACACCGTCCCGTGGCCCACCACGGCCACATCCACAGCCTCCTTAGAAACATCCATCCCGGCCCAAGCGTGTACATTAGAATCTGGTTGCACGGTTGTTCCCTTCCTTGCATATACGGGCTCGGTGTAAGCCGGCCCCAGCGACTGTTCGGGTTCAATCGGAGACAGACGGCGCAGATCCCGCTGCGGTTCGGCTGGTACTCATCCCAGACCAGGGAGCAGTTCGATCCTGCGCCGCCCGCACGGCTCCGTCCCCACGGAGCCGTGCTGAACTCCGTGGTTCCAACATACAAGGGAGCGGTCTACACTCACCGGGAAACCGCTCTAGAGCGGTTTAATCGCGCGTAAGCTCGCACTCTATCTGGCAATGCGTGAGAAGCGCATCACCAATTTCGTTGGCGCGCCGCCTGGGTGCTCGCGAGACCGTGGTGCGCCGCATGCTCGATCCGGATCACGGGACGAAATCCACGAAACTGCAGGCGGCCCGCCATGCCTTGGGCAAGCACATTGGTATCTCCCTGGAGGATGCTGGCCTGACACAGTGGTAAAATGCCCCACGGAGCAAAAATGGCCACTGTAGAGAACACCCCGACGCCCGCTGGAACCGCGCGCACGCGCCCCTTCACCGGAGCCGAGTACATGGAAAGCCTGCACGACGGGCGTGAAGTGTGGATCTATGGCGAGCGCGTCAAGGACATCACCACCCACCCCGCGTTCCGCAACACCGTGCGCATGATGGCGCGCCTCTATGACGCCCTTCACGACGAGCGCAAGAGCACTCTTTGCATGGATACCGACACCGGCTCGGGAGGCTACACTCACAAATTCTTCCGCGCCTCGCGCACCCCCGAAGAGATGGTGGGCGCCCGCGACGCCTGCGCCGAATGGGCTCGCGTCACGTATGGATGGATGGGCCGTAGCCCCGACTACAAGGCCGCTTTCCTCGCCACCCTGGGCGCCAACTCCGATTTCTACGCGCCCTACGACGAGAACGCCCGCCGCTGGTACAAGAAGGTCCAGGAGGAGTGCACCTTCGTGAACCACGCCATCGTCAACCCGCCGGTCGACCGCCAGAAGCAGCTCGAAGAGGTCCGCGACGTCTACATGCACGTCGAAAAAGAGACCGACGGCGGCCTCATCGTCAGCGGAGCCAAAGTCGTCGCCACCACCTCCGCGCTCACGCATTACAACTTCATCGCCAACAACGGCGCGCTCCCCATCAAGACCAAGGATTTCGCCTTCGTCTGCATCGTGCCCACCGACGCGCCCGGCGTGAAGCTGATCTGCCGCCCGTCCTACGAATTCTCCGCGGCGGCCGTGGGGAGCCCCTTCGACTACCCGCTCTCCAGCCGCGTCGACGAAAACGACTCGATCATCGTCTTCGACAAAGTCTTCATCCCCTGGGAAAACGTGTTCGCCTACGGCGACATCGACAAGGTCAACAACTTCTTCCCGCGTTCGGGTTTCCTGCCGCGCTTCATGTTCCACGGCTGCGTGCGCCTGGCCGTGAAGCTCGATTTCATCGCCGGCTTGCTGCTCAAGGCCGTCGAATGCACCGGCACCAAGGAATTCCGCGGCGTGCAGGCGCAGGTGGGCGAAGTGCTGGCCTGGCGCAATCTGTTCTGGGCGCTCACCGACGCAATGGCCCGCGCCACCACGCCCTGGACCCCGGGCTACGTGCTGCCGAATCTCAACGCCGGCCTGGCCTACCGCGTCGCCGCCAGCACGCTCTATCCCAAGCTCAAGGAAATCGTCGAAAACGTCCTGGCCAGCGCGCTCATCTATCTGCCCTCGCACGCCAACGATTTCAAGAACCCGGAAATCCGCAAGTATCTCGACCAGTACACGCGCGGCTCCAACGGCTACTCGGCCGAGGATCGCGTGAAGCTCATGAAACTGATGTGGGACGCCATGGGCACCGAATTCGGCGGCCGCCACGAGCTCTATGAGCGCAACTACTTCGGCAACCACGAAAGCATCCGCTTCGAGGTCCTCATGGTGGCCGAAGCCATGGGCAAAGCCGAAAAATACCGCGGCTTCGCCGAGCAGTGCATGGATGAGTACGACCTCAACGGCTGGACCGTCCCCGACCTCATCAACCCCGACGACATCAGCCTCGTCATCAAGAAGACCGAGTAGAAGCCGAGTCCGTGTGGGGCAGGCCCATGGCCTGCGGCGGGTTCTCAGCCCGCCTCTTCCCCCGGCCGAAAACCACCCGCGGAGCGCCACCCGGGTATCCTCAAGACATGCCCGCCGATTTCACTGCCTGGGGGCGCCTCGCCGGCCGCTACTCCCACCCGCGGCCCCGGCGCCTGCTGGCGCTCGACGGCGGCGGCATCCGCGGACTCATCACCCTCGGCATCCTCGAAGAGCTGGAGCGCCGCCTGGCCCACGAAACCGGCCAGGGCGACCGCTTCCGCCTGTGCGGCTTCTTCGACTACATCGGCGGCACCAGCACCGGAGCCATCATCGCCACCGGCCTGGCCCGCGGCATGCGCGTCTCCGAACTCATCGGCCTCTACCAGGACGAAGGCGGGCAGATGTTCAAGAAGCGTAAGTGGTCCGGTCTTTTCAAGAGCCGCTACGGCTCCGAAGCCTTGTCCCGCATGCTCCAGCGCGTCTTCGGAGAGGAGACCAACCTCTGTCCGGAAAACCTCAACTGCCTGCTGCTGATCGTTCTGCGAAACGCCTCTACGGACTCCCCCTGGCCCCTCAGCAGCAATCCCCACGCGCTGTACAATGACCCCACCGCGGTTGACTGCAATCTAAACGCGCGCCTCTGGCAATTGGTGCGAGCCTCCACCGCCGCGCCCACCTACTTCCCGCCCGAGCCCATGGGCTTCAACCCCCGCCACGCCGACACGAAAGAGCAGGAACGCAAGTTCATCTTCGTCGATGGCGGCGTCACTCCCTACAACAACCCCGCCTTCCAGCTCTACCGCATGGCCACCCTGCCCGAATACAAACTGGAGTGGCCCGCCGGCGAAAGCGACCTGTTGGTCGTCTCGGTCGGTTCCGGTGGCGCCGACCAGCCCACCGCCTCGCTCGCCAAGCCCGAAGGTAACCGTCTCCAACAGGCCCTTGCCGTCATCCAGACGCTGCTGCGAGCCAACGTCGTCGACCAGGACATCGCCTGCCGCACCGTCGGCCACTGCACCTTCGGCGCGCGCATCGATAGCGAGCTGGGCAGGATGGTGAATGCCGGCGGCGTACCCAAGCAGTTCCTGTATGTCCGCTACGACGCCGACCTCACCCTGAAAGGACTCGACTCGATCGGCGCCGGCGGTCACTTCACCGGGGACATCGGCGAACTCGACGCTGTCCACAACATCCCCCACCTGCGCAAGATCGGACAAGCCGCCGCCAGGCAGATCGACCTCTGGCACTTCGGCCCCATCGACTACCCGGCCGCGTATTGGGACCACGTGATCCCGCATCAGCAGGAGCAGCCACAGCCCCTAGTCGTGGCCCTGGCCGGCCGGCGCATCGATCCCGACAACCCCACCGCCGTTCGCTTCCCCCGCCACAAGGCCCCCCGCGTCAGGCGCCGCATCAGGGAGCTGTTCCGGCAACAGAACGTCACCGCCGTCGTCTCCTCCGCCGCCTGCGGCGCGGACCTCCTGGGACAGGAAGCCGCCGGCCGCCTCGGACTCGATCGCCGCATCGTGCTGGCCTTCGATCGCGACCGCTTCCGCGAACTCTCCGTCACAGACCGCCCCGGCGACTGGGGCCCACGCTTCGATCGCATGGTCGACACACTGGCCGCCCCCAGCGATCTGATCACGCTCCCCGGCGATCCCGATCAAGAGGAGTCCTACCGCACCGTCAACGACCGCATTCTCGACGAGGCCGCAAACCTCGCCCGCGCCAAGTCGCTACCCGTGGCAGCCGTGACAGTATGGAACCTCGAATCCCGCGGCAAGGACGACATCACCGAACATTTTCGCCGTGGCGCCGCCGCCCGCGGCATGCAGGTCTTCGACATCAGCACGCTGTAGCCCATATATCTCGATTGGGCCTTGGGCGCAGCAGGTGGCGCGAGCCCGTGGCTCGCCGCGCCGGGACTCGTCCCGGTGCTTGCCGCCCAGCACGACGTCATCGCCGCAGCAGAGACGAAATCGCTCGCCGGTTCGGCACCGGCTCACGTTCCCCGCAGCGACCTCGTGAGAAATCCATGGATCCCCGAACTCCACACCCGCGCAGTACACTGCCTCTATGCGCGCCGTTCTCAGCTCCCTACTGCTGAGCGCCGTTCTGGCCGCCGCCCAGCAACCGGCCAAGCCCGTCGGGCCCACGCCCGACGAACCGAGGACCGGCATCGAAGGCCGCGTCCTCACCACCGCCGGAGAGCCGGTGCCCCACGCCACCTTGCGCCTGATCCGCACGGCGAACCCGCTACGTATTCTCACCGCGGAAACCGATGGTCAGGGCCACTTCACAGCCGACCTTTCCCAAGGCGGCTATTCGCTGTCGGCCGCGAAAACCGGCTTCGTCCGCGACGACTATGACGAAATCCTGATCCTCAACCCCGGCGACGTGCGGACCATCGACTTCCATCTTGCGCCGGACGCGGTCGTCAGTGGCCAGGTGGTGAACCCCGAAGGCGACCCTGTACAAGGGATGCAGGTGCAGATCCGGAGCTACCTCTACGTGCGCGGAGTCCGTCAGGCCACCGTCAAAGGCGAGGTGGATACCGACGACCGCGGCCGTTTCCGCATCGCCGGCCTCGCACCCGGCCGTTATTACATGACCGCCGGCGAGAATCAGTGGCGCGCTCTCGACCTGCGTCGCGAAATCCGCGAACCGGAAACCCTGGTGACCACCTACTGGCCGGGCGTGATCGACCCCGCCGCCGCGACCCCCTTCACCATCGCTGCCGGAGCCAACGTCGATGGCCTCAAGTTCGAGATGCGCCGCGCGCGCATCTACAAGATCCAGGTCACTGCCGTGGACCAAGCGGGCGACCCCGTCCCGTCCGCCGCCCTCACGATTCGCGCCGCAGACGAGAGCATGTTCACCAACGTCGGCAGCGTGCAGCCGGTCCGCTCCACCAACGGCGTCTTCGAATTCCGCCACCTGCTGCCCGGCACTTAAATCATCGAGGCCAAGCCCGGACGCCAAAACGTGAATCCTGATGGCACGCCCGCTCCGCCGGCGCCCGAGATGTTCGGGCGTCTCGAAGTCACCATCACGGACCGCGACATCGACGACGCCGTCCTCCGTCTGCGGCCCAATATCGAGCTGACTGCCTCCGTCCACGTGGAAGGCGGCGAGCTTCAGGACCTGATCGACAGCACGGCCCGCTCAACCACGGGAACGCCCTCGCGCCCGATCCTCGGCCTGCTGGAGTACGAAATCCCGGCCGTCAACAACCGCGGAGGCCGCATGCAGGACGACGGTTCTTACGCGATCCACTCCGTAGCTCGCTCGGTCTACGGCCTGAGCTTTGCGCCACTGCCCGAAGGGATGTATCTCAAGTCGGTCCACTTTCAAGGGAGGGACGTCACCCACTCCCCTCTGGACTTGACCGCGGCCGCGGGCGGGCAACTCGAAATCGTGGTGGCCAAAGGCGCGGCATCGGTTTCCGGCATCGCGCGCGACAAAGACGGCAAGCCCGTCGCCGGTGCGACCGTAGCCGTGTGGCCGCAATCACCGGACCGGTCCAATTTGCAGGAAGGAGCCGTCACCATCCAGTCCGATGCAAGCGGCGCATGGCGCTTCGAGGGCCTCACTCCAGGCGCCTACTCCGTAGCGGCTTGGGAAGACGACGGAAACAACGCGGCCACAAGCCCGCAATTCCGCGCGTTGTTCACAAGCCAGTCTGAAAAGATCCAGATCGACAAGGATGCGCAAGCGACGCAGGACGTCGAAGTCATCCCCACAACCGAAGTTCAGCGCGTAGCCGCGCCGCTTCTCTAGCCGCATTTCACACTGGGTTTCGGGCGCAGGATGTGGCGCGAGCCCGTGGCTCGCCGCGCCGGGACTCATCCCGGCGCTTGTCGCCCGTCACAGTGTCCTGCCGGGAGCGGCGAAATCGCCGATTGCGGTACCCGTCTTACGCTTCCCGCCGCCGTGCCGAGAAATCCGGGTTAGCGGAGGAGTTAGCGGTGGGGCTAGCGGTGGGTTAGCGGTGGACTAGCGGAAGAGCTAGCGGTGGCTAGCGCCTCTACCTACAAACAAAACTCCCCGCATCCTCCACACTCCCCGACCCCGAATACCGAGCCTGCGCCGGATACGCGCACAACGGCCGAGTCCGCCCCGGCCACGGCGTATTCTGCCCCGCCGTTGCCACAATCCGGTCCGGAGCCGACCCCTTCTCCACCCAATCCACCAGCGCCCCGAACGCGTCGTACTGGTCCGTCGCCGGACCGCCCGAGCAGTGATTCATCCCCGGAACCGCGAACAGACGCACGAAGTCCGCCGCCGACCCCTGGTTAACCTCGTTCACCTGGTTCCACCACGAAATCGTGTCCTTGATTGAAAACACCGGATCGCTCACCCCCTGCACGATGATGAGCTTCCCCCCGTGACTCTCGAACGGAGTCAAGTTCGTGGAACTCGCCAGCATGAACTCCAGCACCGACTGCGTGTACTCGCCCTCGACGCGCGTGAGCTTGACCGCATCGCGCACCGGGTCCACATTCAGCAGGAACGCGATCGGACCCGGACCTGAAGACGGCACCGGCGTGGGCGGCGTGGTGAACAGCGCCGAAGCCGACGCGCTGCCCAGCGTCGCGATGATCGCCGAATTCGCGTTGGCGTCGTAGGCGCCGATCTTCCACACACGCCACCCCAGGTTATAGCCGTTCCCCGACTTGCCGCCCAACCCGCGATCCCACGCCCAGTCGGAATATAGCGGCTTGCCCTGCCGGTTCGTCGCTCCCGCGTACACCCGCTTCAGCGCGGTCACCTGCGCCGCCGAGAGACACGTGTTGCGCTTGGGACCCTTGCAGGTCACCGCGGCCAGCTTCGGCTCCACCACCGCCGTGGTGCACGCCGGGAAGTTCTGGATCATGCCGTCTTCCAGCTCATCCAATCCGTCGCACGCCGCCAGGATCGCCTGCGCCGCCAGGTCCAGGTCTTCGTCGGTGAAGGTCTTGTTCAGCAGCGGCTGCCCGTTGCGGTCGAACGTGCCCATCCCTTCGGCCACTTCGGCGAAGGACTGCACGTCCCACGAATGCCCGTACACCGCCGCCTTGGCCAGCTGGAATCCCGGAGCGCACGCCAGAATCCCGTCGAAGTACTCCGGGAACCGCTGCGACATCATCATCGCCTCGCGCCCGCCCTCCGAACACCCCACGTAATACGACCGCTCCGGCGCCCGCCCATAGTGAATCTTCAGCAGCGCCTTGGCCACCTGCGTCACCTGGTCGTAGGAGTTGTAACCGAAATCCACGCGCGCCTGCGGATCGAAGCCGAACGTCACCGTCCCGTTGCGGGTCGGATCGTTGTTCACCCGGTTGTCATGCCCCGAATCGGTGACCACCACCGCGTAGCCCAGTTGCAGCGCGTTGTCCCGCCGCTGGCCCTGCAGGTTCCCGAACGCCGTCCCCAGGTTTCCGTTCGACCCGCCGCCGCCCTCAAAGAAGAACTTGCCGTTCCACTCCACCGGCAGCCGCAGCCGGAACCGGATCGCGTACTTCTGCCCGAACATGCCAGTACGCTCATTGATCTTACCGAGCACCTCGCAATGTTCCGGCAGCGCAGGCGTGTTCCCCCGCGCCTCGCTCGCCGAATTCACCGCGGCGGATTCGATCACGGTGGTGGGGTTGGGCAGCCGTTCCCCAGTCACCTTCGCCAGATCGGCGCAACTCTGAGCAAAACCAACAGCGGAGAACCCCGCCAGAGCAAGAAGGCAGCATCGGAAAGTCATCATGAACAGTGTATCCCGGAGGTGGCGCGAGCCCATGGCTCGCCGCGCCGGGACTCGTCCCGGCGCTTGTCGCACAAACTCGCACTCGAAGTGCCCCCGCCCGCAGTGTCCCCGCCCGCCGTGTCCCCACTCGAAGTGCCCCCGCCCGCAGTGTCCCCGCCCGCCGTGCGCCCACCCGCCGTGCCCCCGCCCGCAGTGTCCCCACTCGAAGTGTCCCCGCCCGCAGTGCCCCCGCCCGCAGTGTCCCCGCCCGCAGTGCCCCCTGCCCGCAGTGCCCCCGCCCGCAGTGCCCCCGCCCGCAGTGTCCCCGCCCGCAGTGCCCCCTGCCCGCAGTGCCCCCGCCCGCAGTGCCCCCGCCCGCAGTGTCCCCGCCCGCCGTGCCCCCGCCCGCCGTGCCCCCGCTCGCAGTGCCCCCGCCCGCCGTGCCCCCGCCCGCCGTGCCCCCACCCGCAGTGTCCCCGCCCGCAGTGTCCCCGCCCGCAGTGCCCCCGCCCGCCGTGCCCCCGCCCGCCGTGCCCCCGCCCGCAGTGCCCCCGCCCGACGCCTCAGGCTCGGCTTCCGTGGCCAATTCCTCTCCGGTCCGATCTCATCCCCAGCGGCGAAACGAACCCAACGGTCCCCCTCCACCCTCCAACCAAACGAACCCAAGCCAAACCTCGGCATCTGTGTTCATCCGCGTGCATCTGCGGCCAAACCCTCTCCCGCCAAGGTCCGGTCCCGACCCCCAGCAACGAAACGAACCCAAGCCCCCCAGCAACTCACTGAAAACACAGCACCAGCATTCCCGGCCTGCCGCCCGGCCCGGCTCCTTGACAACCACCCCCACCCCCCGCCACCATGGTTTCTTCCCATGATTCCCCGTTACACCCGCCCTGAGATGGGCCGCATCTTCAGCGACCAGAACCGCTTTGACCAATGGCTGGCCGTGGAACTGGCCGCCAGCGAGGCCCTGGCCGAAACCGGCGAAGTCCCCGCCGAGGCCGCCAGTCTCCTCCGCGCCCACGCCTCCTTCGACGTTGACCGCATCCACGCCATCGAACGCGAGGTCAAGCACGACGTCATCTCCTTCACCACCGCCGTCTCCGAGCGCATGGCCGCCGCCGGTCACGCCGACGCCTCGCGCTGGCTGCACTACGGCCTCACCTCGAACGACGTGGTGGACACGGCCCAGGCCCTCCAACTCAAACAGGCCTCGGCCCTGCTGCTGGCCGCCGCGCGTACCCTGGCGGCCTCGCTCCAGCGCCGCGCCTACGAGTATAAGGATACGGTGCAGATCGGCCGCACCCACGGCATTCACGCCGAACCGATCACCTTTGGTCTGAAAATCGCCTCCTGGTACGACGAAATGCAGCGCAATATCGCGCGCCTCGAAGCCGCCGCCGAGGATCTCCGGGTCGGCAAAATCTCCGGCGCAGTCGGCACGTACGGCCACATTGGCCCGGAAGCCGAGGAGCGTATCTGCGCCCGCCTGGGCCTGAAATCCCCGGCCATTACATCCCAGATTATTTCCCGCGACCGCCACGCCGCCTGGGTGGCTGCACTCGCCGTTCTCACTGCGACACTCGAAAAAATAGCCCTCGAAGTCCGCCATCTCCAGCGCACCGAAGTGCGCGAAGCCGAAGAACCGTTCGGAGCCGGCCAGAAGGGGTCCTCGGCCATGCCCCACAAGCGCAATCCGGTCACCTGCGAGCAGATCTGCGGCCTCGCCCGCGTGGTGCGCGCCAACGCCCAAGCCGCCTTCGAGAATATCGCCCTGTGGCATGAACGAGATATCTCGCATTCTTCGGTGGAGCGCGTGGTCCTGGCCGATTCCGCGATCCTCACGGACTATCTGCTGGCCAAGACCATCTGGCTGGTAGACGGCATGCGCGTTTTCCCGCAGCGTATGCTCCAGAATCTGGAAGCCACCCGCGGCCTGATCTTTTCCGGACAGTTGCTGCTGGACCTGGCCGCGGCCGGCATGCTGCGCGAGCAAGCTTATAAAGTGGTGCAAACACACGCGATGCAGGCCTGGGAAAGCGGCGGCGACTTCCGCGCGGCCATTGAGGCCGATCCGGAAATCCTTCGTTATCTTCCCCTTGCAAAGATTCAGGAGGCCTTTTCGGTCGCCCGGCAACTGGCCCACGTCGACCGCATCTTTGCCCGCGTGTTCGCGTAAACCGTTATTTCCATAAGTAGATAAGGCGATACTGGGCAGTACTACGAAAATCGCGGGGATCGAAATTCGGGCTTCTGAGGTACACTGAAATCGGTAGAGATGATGAACTTTGTATCCCAAACTCGGGATTACGGTCTGGCGCGAGTCCTGTTGGTGGACGACGATCCCGCTGCCCGCCTCACGCTCCAGACGGTACTCGAGAAGTGCGGGTACCACGTGGAAACAGCCGCCAGCGCGGCCGAAGCCGTCGGAAAGCTGGAAGAAGGCGAGTATGAACTGGTGTTGAGCGATCCGAACCTGGAATCGCCCGAAGCCGGCCGCCATGTGCTGGCCCACGCCCGCAATATGAATTACAAGCCCGCCACGGCCCTTATTACCTCCTACCATGACCGTCCTGCTCCGGTCAGCCGGCAAAAATCGCTGCTCATCAAGCCCGAGGACATCCCCGGGCTGCTCAGCAAAGTCGCCGACCTGATCAGCGAGCGCGCCACCCGCCGTCTGCGCCGCGAACTGCGCCTGGCTGGCGCCTAGGCTCCGCCCCCCCCGCGGCGCGAGCCCCAAAACATTTTTTACTCTCTACGTTAGGACCACGCGTACCCGCATTTCCCCTACGAATCGGATGCCTTGTGGACTTAGGACGCTCCGAAGTCATCCAGGAATAATCTGAATTTGTCGCGCCTCCAACGGGCCGCAGAGCAACCGGCAATCCGCTGGTCATATTCCCCCGGGAGTCAGCAAGCCCAGCGGCATCAGCGGAATGCCAAAATTTTCCACAGGGTCGTACTGGAACCCAGGCTGGTACTTGCCAGGGACAGACCCTAGCTGGGATGGGAAGGTTTCCGCTTGAGACTAGTACAAAGCCCGGGCCAAACCCCGGGGAAACCGCCTCCCGTACCCAACGTACGGTTACATTTGCCCCTTGTTGTCCATGACTTTCGTACGTTTCCGCTCTTGCAAAGCCCAGGACTTCTGGTGTACACTTCCTATGTCTACCGGTGCGGTAGCGGGCAGCTTAATTCTAAGGATGCCGCACAGGTCGGAGGGAGAAAACGAAAATGAAGAGATTGATGACTGTCCTCGCGGTTGCCGGCGCATTTGCCGCCAGCTCAGCCTTCGCCGGGACGATCAGCACTTACTTATGCCCCCAGGTTGCGATCGGAAGCGAGAGCACCTGCTCAGACTACAACGCTTGGCTCGCCGACTCCAGCACGGGTGGCGCCGGTAATCTTGCCACGGAAGGGTTTGGCAGCTCGTCTCTGTCGGTTGCCAGCGTGGTGGGGATGGACGGCGTCGGCACCGTAACGGCCGGCGTTTGGTCGGATACCCTGACCTACAACAAGCACACTGACTTCGCGTACCAGGGTGGCTCTACGACCTCGATTGGCGGCTATTTCGATTTGTCGCCGAACTCTTATGGCACCGGTCTGGCGATTAGCGTCTTCTTGTCGCCTTATGGCGACGGAAGTGGCGCGACGACGCCGGTCCAGACGCTGAGCTACTTTGCCACCCCGTCCTTCAGGTTTGGCTTCTTTGGCGTGACCGTGAGTTCGGACATGTCCATCTACGCAATTCGGATCGCCACGCAGCAACCGGGCGCCCCGGGCGTCATTGGCCTGCAGGAAGTCTACACGCTGGACAACTTGTCCTTCGCCAAGGGCGGCACTACTCCTCCGCCTCCGCCGGTGGATGGCGTCCCCGAACCCACGACGCTTAGCCTGCTGGGCTTGGGCCTGTTGGGTGCCGGCTTTATGCGGCGCTTCCGCAAGCGCTAAGCGCTCCGCAATCGACTTGCAGAATAGGGCCGGAGAGATTCTCTCCGGCCCTTCGTATTTCTGTCCGCCCTACCTTGCCGCGCTGCCGTGGATCTGATTCAGCCCGGCCCATCCAAGTCTGCAACGGCTGCTTCTAATCCCTCCAAATTCCCCGCGAAGAAATGGTCGGCACTTTCCACCCAAATCAGCTGTTTTGGCTCCGGTAAAGATTCGATCAGCGCTGTTAATTCCACTGCGGGACCGAACTGATCCCGCGGGCTCTGCACGAAGACGCGGGGAACGGTGCAGTGTTCCAGATACGCGCGATCCTGATACACCGTGGGGAAGCCGACCGCGATCACCCGCCGCGGCCCATCGCCCGCCGCCGCTCCGGCGCAGCCCAGTCGCAGCACGATGCGTGAGCCGAACGAGAACCCGGCCAGAGTAAAGGGCAGCGCCGGATAGCGCCCCCGGAGGTAGGCCAGCGCCGTCCGTGCGTCTTCCAGCTCCCCTTCACCGTGGGCGTAGCCGCCTTCGCTCAGGTTCACGCCGCGGTAGTTGAAGCGCAGCACCACCGCGCCACGGCTGCGCAGCGCCCGGGCGATGCGGTAGACCACCTTGTTGTGCATGGTCCCGCCGTGTTGCGGGTGCGGATGGCAGACCAGCGCGGCCTCGCGCGGTTCACCCTCTTCCGGTTCTTCGAGCAGCGCTTCCAGACGTCCGGCCGGCCCGGCCAGGAACAGCGATTCGATCCGCCGGGCCATCAGTTGGACCGGTAGTTGGTGAACTGCATGTCGATGCCGAAGTCGGTCTCCTTCAACAGCCGCATCACGTCCTGGAGCGTATCGCGGTCCTTGCCCGAGACGCGTACCAAGTCGCCTTGAATCGACGCCTGCACCTTCTTCTTGCTTTCCTTGATGGTCTTGACGATCGCCCGCGCCTTCTCGATGGGAATCCCCTGCTGGAGGCTGATCTCCTGGCGCACGCTGGACCCGGCGGACGGCGTGATGACGCCGAAGTCCAGCGCCTTGAGCGGCACCTGGCGCTTCACCAGCTTGCCTTCCAGCACCTCCATCACGGCCTTTAGCTTGAATTCATCCTGGCTTTGCAGCAGGATCTTGTGGTCCTTCTCATTGAGCTCTATGGAGGAGTGCGAACCCTTCAGGTCATAGCGCTGCTGGATCTCCTTGAGCGTCTGCTGCACGGCGTTGTTCACCTCCGGCAGCTCGATTTTCGATACAACGTCAAAACTGTTATCAGGCATAACGGTGGATGTTTACAGGGCGAGGAAGTGCCTAGTGACCTAAGGCTACCAGAACCTTCTCGGTGATGTCACGGACCAGGCCGGGCAGCGCCTGGCGCAGCGCCTCTTCGACGGCCGCCTGCACGCGGGCCGGATCGGGCCCGGTGGACGGAGCCGTGGGCGCATCGGAGACTGGCACGGCGGCCACGGGAACGCCCTGCGCGGCGAGCGACCCGCGGTCGCGCTGGGCCTGCTCGATCAGCGGGCGGATCAAAGCCACGGCCGCCGATGCCTCGAACGGCTTTCGCAGCACCGCGTCGCAGCCGGCTTCGCGAGCTTCGGCTTCGTTGAATTCCTCCAGCAGCCCAGCGGTGAGGATGACGCGCACGTGCGGGCGGTAGCGCTTCACCAGGCGGCACAGCGCCAAGCCGCTGCGGCCGGGTAGGAACGCGTCGGCGATGACGAGATCCGGGTCGTTGGAGGAGAGCGCCTGGAGGGCGCCGTTGCCGTCGGTGGCGCAGGATACTTCGAAGCCCTCCTCACGCAGGATATGCTCGCCCATGCGCTGGGCGTGCGGGCTGTCGTCGGCGAGCAGGATGAGGCTCATGCGGGGAGTCCGGGGCTGGCGGTGGGGCTCGCGGTGGGTGGTGATGCAGGCCCGGATTTCTCACGCGCTCTCTGGGCAGGGGCGGGAAGCATGAGACGGGGCGCTGCGGGGGGCGATTTTGCCGCCGGTGCGGGCATGCCATTGTGCTGGGCGGCAAGCGCCGGGATGAGTCCCGGCGCGGCAAGCCAAGGGCTTGCGCCACCAGGAGTGGGGGTGGACGGGGTTTCGGGCGCGCTCCACAATGCCGCCGGATCATGCGGTGGCAGGCGGTGGCTCAAGCACTCGTGCTGGCCGCCCGCCGCAGTGTCACGTCCCGACCGGCAGCAACCTCGCGTCTTGCAACTCTCCCGCCTCACGTTTCCCGCCGCTGCGCCGAGAGCTTGTGTGAAGTGCGAGTGCGAGCATACTGCATTGCCTGGCCAGCGCCGGCTCGACCGGCAGTGCGGGTTGTCACGATGGCTACGGCTTGGCCGGGGCCGGCGGCGCGGGCGGTCCGTTCGCCGGTTGCGCGTTGGCCGGCTGTTGCTGGGCCGGACGGGCGTCGGGATTATTGTCCAGCGCCGAGGTATCGGTGACCGGCGTCGCCGTCACCTCGCCCTGGAATCCGGCCAGGCCGCCGCCGGGCCGCGGCACCAGCGGTGGCACCGTGGGCGTGGGCAGTTCCATCTGCGGAGTTCCCATCTGCGAGGCCTGCCAGGTATCCGGGCCGCGCCGCATGAAGCCGAACGCCTTGTGGAATAGGCCGGGCTCTTCCAAGTGCTCCAGGTTATATTGCGCGCGCGCCAGCGCCTGTTCATCGGCTTGCGGAAGCGGGATCTCCAACTCGTCCAGGCGCGCCTTGGCCAGGTCGGCGAATTCGCTCAGCGGATAGTCGCGCACGATGCGCACCAGCGAGTCGCCTTCCTGGGCGCGGAACACCGGACCCAGCCGGCGGTAGGACTGCGCTTCGCCCCACAGCGCTTCGTCGGCGCGGCTGAACAGCGGATACTGATCGGCGACGCCGCCCAGGCGGTTGGCCGCGGCGTTGAAGCTGCCACGCTTGCGGTAAAAGTCGCCCACTCGGAACTCGCTTTCGGCGATCACTTCCTGGATGTTGCGCAGGCGCTGCTCGGCGTTGTCGGCGTAGGTGGAGTTGGGGAACTGCACCAGCAACTGGCGGCATTCATGCTCGGCGGCCAGGGCCTGCTTGGGATCGCGGTCCGGCTTCTCCATCTGCCTATAGTGGATGTCGCAGATCTTGAACTGCGATTCGGACGCCTCTTCCATGTTCGGATAGAAGAGGATGAAATCCTTGTACTCGGCTTCAGCCTGCCCGAAGCCGCGCGCGCCACCTTCGCGGAACCAGGCGTCGGCCACCGCGAGCTTGGCCTTGGCCATGTACTCGCTGGTCTCGTAGGTGTTCATGAGCGTGGACAGCTCAACCCGGGCAATCTCATAGCGGCCGTGCTCGATGTCATCCACCGCTTTATCGAACAGGATCTTGTCCGGCTGGTCCGTGTCCTGCACGATCGGATTGTCGTACTTGCGGTGCTTGAAGGCGCAGGAACTCAGGGTGAGCGCCAGGGCCGCCAGCGCGGCACACATCACAACAGACTGGAAACGCATGCTCATAGATCTACCTCAGCGAGTTCGGCTCTTAAGTATCTTTTACCACACTATACTCTTATCGCCCCGGCGTCGCGCGCCAACCGGCTGAGCTCCTGGAAAGCGTCCGGAGGATTCACAGTGTGAAATACACTCGACCCGGCCACCATCCATTCGACGCCGGCATCCACAATGGCGTGAATGTTTTCCCGTGAGACGCCACCGTCGATCTCAATCGGGAACTGCAATCCGAGGGCCTTCCGGCGCGCCGCGAGCTCGCGGACCTTCTTAAGCGAGTGCGGCAGGAAGCGCTGGCCGCCGAAGCCCGGATTGACGCTCATGATGAGGACGTAGTCGAGCAGTTCCAGCACGTCGTCTAAGGTGTTCACCGGAGTGGCGGGGTTGATCACCACGCCGGCGCGCGCGCCATGGTCCTGGATCATGCGCAGCGTGCGGTCGAGGTGCCGGCAGACCTCCTGGTGGACGGACACCTGGTTGGCGCCGGCTTCGATGAACAGCGGCGCGTAGGTGTCCGGGTCCTCGATCATCAGGTGGACGTCGAAGACGGCGCGCGTGCAGGCGCGCAGCGATTTGACGACCGGTGGACCCAGGGTCATGTTGGGGACGAAGTGGCCGTCCATGACGTCGATGTGCAGCATGCGGCATCCCGCGGCTTCGAGCTGGGAGATTTGCTCACCCAGGCGGGCGAAGTCGGCGGAGAGGATCGAAGGCAGAATTTCGGCCATTTTCGTGCGGTTTCCTTCAGGGTAGCACGCAGCCCCGCGGGCTCAGCGGCAACTCATGGAGGAGGTGCCGGTGAACTCGCCGTCGACGAGCGTGAACGAGAACGAGCACGACTGAACGCCTGGCGGGAGGACGCGGGTGAAGGTCACGTCCGTGCCGTGATAGCGGCAGACCAGGTAGAGCTTCGACCTGGTGTAATCCGCAAGATTCCAGCTCTGGGCGATGTGTGTGCCGAACCGCTGTACAGCGGAGGGAGCCAGATCGGCCAATTCGGCCGGCGGACCGTCGAAGATCGAGATCCGCTCGAAGGGCGCGATGCGGCTCGTCGAGCCAGTCTCCCAACCCGGCGCAGAGGCGGTCTCGCGAATCATGGCGTTGGCCGGGCAGACGATCGCCTGCTGTGCCCAGGCGGCGGAGACGGTGAGGCAGGTGAGGCCGATCCAGGTGCGGAGCATGGCTTCATCGTACTCGGCGGACCCTATGTAGTATGCTACTTTGCAGACCCCGTTGGCGTGGGGCGGCGCGGACGTGTGCGGCAAGCTTAAGCTTGCGCCACCAACACCGCGAAGAAGCCGTCGCCGGGGTCGCGGCCGGGGAGGCGCACGTGGACCTCGCCACCTGGAGCGATCTCCTCGTTCTCTTCGTGCTCGAGCGAACAGGTGGCGTAGATCAGACGGCCGCCGGACTTCAGTGCGGCTCGCGCGTTGGTCAGGATCGCTCGTTGGAGGGCCGTGAAGCGAGGCAGGTCGTCGTGCCGGAGGCGCCATTTGATCTCGGGATTGCGCGCCAGCGTCCCAGTGCCGGAGCAGGGTGCGTCCACCAACACGCGGTCGAATTTCGTGGAGAAGGGAAGTGGTGTGGACGCGTCCAGTGCGACGCGCGCGGCTTCGGCTGGGACCTCGGCGAGGCGCTTCCAGTAACGGTCGCACGCCACGACGCGGGCGCCTGCTGCGAGTGCCTGCGCGGTCTTGTTGCCGGGGGCGGCGCACAGGTCGAGCACCGTCATTCCGGGTTCGAGGGCGAGCAGCGGCACGATGGACTGCGCGCCGACGTCCTGGCGGCGGCCGGTTTCGGGATTGACCGGCGTTTCGGGCTCGGCGAGCGCGGCGCGCGCGATGGCCGTGGCGGTCTCTGCGCCATACTGGCGATCCCAGCGCTCCAGCATCCAGGCGGGGACGCTCAGTTCCGTGGCGCGGTCCGGCCACGTGACGGGGTCGCGGGTAACCTTCCGCAGGACGGCGTTCACCAGTCCCGCGGCCGAGCGCTTGCGGGCGCGCTTCACCAGTTCGACGCTATCGGCGACGGCCGCGTGCGCGGGGATGCGGTCGAGGTAGCGCAGTTGGTAGATCCCCATGCGCAGGGCGATGCGCACTTCTTCATCCAGCTTGGTGGCCGGGCGTCCGCTGAAGACGGCGATCAAGTGGTCGAGCTGGGCTTGATAGCGGAGGCAGCCGAGCACGATCGTCTCGGCCAGGGCCAGGTCGCGAGGGTCGGCCGAGGCGCGGCGGAGGAGGTCGGTCGCATAGCCGCCGTTCGCGACGCGTTGCAACACGTCGAAGGCGATGGCGCGGGCGGGCGACATCACGGCTTGGGGGCGCGTGGGCGGGCCGCGGTGGATGCTGCGGCGGCCTTGCGGGCACGGCCGCCCGGGCGTATGGCCGGCTCGAAGGATGCCGATTGCCTTGCGGTCCGCGCACCGGCAGGCGAGGCGAGCGTTCCGCTGGCGGCGGGCTCGGCCGCCGCGCTGAGGCGCTTCAGCCTTTCGAGGTTGCGGCGGTCGTCGCCTTCCTCCTCTACCGGCGTTTCGAGGATGAAGGGCTTGTCGCGCAGCTTGGGATGCGTGAGAATCCGGCGGAATCCATCGATCCCGATGTGACCCTCGCCGATGTTGCGATGGCGGTCGAGGTGCGAGCCGAGCGCGCCCTTCGAATCATTGGCGTGAATGACGCGCACGTTGGCGAGCCCCAGGAGGCGGTCGGCTTCAGCCAGGGTCTCTTCCAGGCCGGCTTCCTGCGCGATGTCGAATCCGGCGGCCAGCAGGTGGCAGGTATCGAGGCAGAAGCCGACGGGCAGATCGGTCATCTTGGGGGCGAACTCGCGCATGACGTGCAGTTCCTCGAAGCGGCTGCCGAGCTGCGCGCCCGCGCCCACAGTGTTCTCCACCAGCAGCATCAGCTTGCCGAAAGTCAGCCCGCGGGCGGCCTCGGCCACGCCTTCCAGGAAACAGAAGATGCCCTGCTCGATCGACTGGCCCTTGTAGTTGCCGGGGTGGGCGACGAGGTACTCGGCGCCGATGGCGATGGCGCGTTCCAGCTCGCCGCGGAAGGCTTCGATGGATTTGGCGCGGATGGCGGGGTCGGCCGAAGCGAGATTGATCAGGTAGTTGTCGTGGATGGCCAGCGGGTGGAGGTCGTGCTTTTCGCGAGCCTGGTTCAGGAGGCGGATGGACGCGGGGCTCGGCACGGAAGCCTTCCACTGGCGCGGGCTGGAGGAGAAGATCTGGAAGGTGTTCGCTCCCAGCCCGGCCGCCTCCAGCGCCGAGCGTTCGAGGGCCCCCGCAATGGAGGTGTGCAGGCCCAATCTCATCTGGGGTGGCCGCATGGGATCCGGGGGCATCTAGTCCATGATAGCGGTGGGCTTGGGGAAGGCTTACTTTCCGGTTTGACGTTGAGGCGGGCGACACGCGCCGGCACGAGTGCCCGGCGCGGCAAGCCATGGGCTTGCGCCACTTATAATAGAGGTAGAAGCCGATGTTGCTGCGCATCTTCATCCTGTTTCTGGCGGCCTCGGCGGCGTTTGCCGCCAATTTCCGCATGTACCTCAAGGACGGCAGCTACCAGGTGGTCCGCGAATACGAGGTGCAGAACGACCGCGTCCACTACTTCAGCGCTGAGCGCAGCCAGTGGGAGGACATTCCGCTGGAGCTGGTCGACCTGGAGCGCAGCAAGAAGGAAGCGGCGGCCAAGGATGCTGCCGAAGCGGCCCAGCGCGCGGCTGACGCGGCCGAAGATGCCGCTCTAAAGTCGCAGCGGGCCGAGGTGGCTCGCGTGCCGATGAACACCGGCGTGTATCACATCAAGGACGGCGAGCTGGTCCCGCTCAAGCCGGCCGAGATCGAGCTGGACAACAGCGGGACGCGCTCGATCCTGAAGGTGCTGGTGCCGGTGCCGCTGGTTCCCGGCAAGACGACAGTGCAGATCCCCAGCCAGGCGTCGGCCTATCGGATCGACGATCCGGCTCCGGAGTTCTACTTCCGCCTGGAGCAGGAGGAGCGCCTGGCGCTGGTGCGCCTGAAGAACAAGAAAAAAGTGCGCGTCATCCAGGAGGTCAATATTCTGCCGCAGACCAACGAAATGATCTACGAGCAGCAGACGGTTGAAACGTTCCGGCGGCAGGTGGACACGCGGCTTTACAAGATCTACCCGCAGCAGCCGCTCGAACCGGGCGAGTACGCCATCATCGAATTCACAGAAGGCGAGCTGAGCGACACGCGGGTGTGGGATTTCGGGATCGGCCCGGCGGCGAAGTAGGCGCGGTTCACCGCAGCAGTCTAGAAACCGCTCCCTCACGGTGGCGGCTCTGTAACGCTTTCATCCTACCGAGCCGCGCGCCGTAGCCCGCATTTCTCACCAGCTCTCAGCGCATCGAAGGGAAACGTCAGGCGGGGAGCCGTGAAGGGGAGATTTTGCCACCATAACCGGCATGACACCTTGACCGGCGACAAGCGCCGGGATGAGTCCCGGCGCGGCAAGCCACGGGCTTGCGCCACGTCCTGCGCCCGAAACCCGTCAACTGGTCCGGCATCTCGCGTTGGCGCTGGCCCCGCGGGTGGTCTGCGAAGGCGATCGAAAACAGGCGGCTGCGAGTCACTCCCCTTTTGTGCGCTGCCTGGTCGGCCGCTCTTAAGAGAGCGTCGTTCAGAGAGATCGCGACCTTCAAGCGCGCTACTTCTCCACCGGCAGCCCCGCCGCGTTCCACGCCCGCCACCCGCCGTCGAGCGAAATCGCGTTGGTGTAGCCCATCTTTTGCAGCGCGTCGGCGACCAGCGCCGAGCGGTAGCCGCCGCCGCAGTAGAGGACCATCGTCGTCGACTTGTCGGGGATCTCGGTTTCGATATCGCGCTCGATGATGCCTTTGCTCATGTGGACGGCTCCGGCGGCGTGGCCGGCGGCCCACTCGTTGTCCTCGCGCGTATCGATCAGCACGTGACCGCCCGCCGGCATCTTCTGGTAGCCTTCGATGTCCACTTCCTTGACGCGCGACTTGGCGTCGTTGACCAAGGCCAGAAACCCGGGGTTGTGCTGCTTATGCGCTACGCTCACGAAATCCTCCTGATGCGGGCGCCGGCGCCCGCCAGCTTCGCCTCGATTTTCTCATAGCCCCGGTCGATGTGATACACGCGGTCGATCACGGTCTCGCCTTCGGCGGCGAGCGCGGCCAGCACCAGCGACGCGCTGGCCCGCAGGTCGCTGGCGATCACCTGTGCGCCGGTGAGACGCGTGGGTCCGGCGACGATCGCCTGGCGGCCTTCCAGGCGGATGTTGGCGCCCATGCGGGCCAGCTCCAGGGCGTGCATGAAGCGGTTCTCGAAGATCGTTTCGGTGATGAAGCTGATACCGGCGGCCTGGGTCATGAGCGCCATGAACTGCGCTTGCAAGTCGGTGGCGAAGCCGGGGTGCTCTTCGGTGGTGATGTCGACATTCCGCAGCTTCCCCGGCACGCGCACCCGCAGCGAACCCGGCGCGGTCTCCTGCACCTCAGCCCCGGCCTGTTCGAGCTTGGCGAGAAGGGCGCGGAGATGGTCCGGGACGCAGCCGGTCACCGAGAGGTCGCCGCGGGTGAGCGCGCCGCCGATCAGGAACGTGCCCGCTTCGATGCGGTCCGGGATGATGGTATGGGAGGCGCCGTGCAGGCGGTCGACGCCCTGGACGCGGATGGTGGACGTGCCCGCGCCTTCGATGTTCGCGCCCATGGTGCTGAGGAGTGCGGCCAGGTCGGCGACTTCGGGCTCGCGCGCCGCGTTTTCGATCACCGTTTCGCCGCGCGCCAGGACGACGGCCATGAGCAGGTCCTCGGTGCCGGTGACGGTAATGCGGTCGAAGGTCACCTGCGCTCCGTGCAGCCCGTGCGGGGCGCGGGCTTCGATGTAGCCGTGCTCCTGGGTGACCTCGGCGCCCAGGCGTTGGAGGGCCGAGACATGCAGGTTGATGGGCCGGGCGCCGATGGCGCAGCCTCCGGGCAGAGAAACGCGCGCCCGGCCGCAGCGGGCGACCAGGGGGCCCAGCACCAGGCTCGAGGCGCGCATCGTTTTGACCAGGTCGTAGGGAGCTTCGGGCTCGGCGATCTCGCCCGCGCAGATGCGCACGCACCCGCCTTCGGTGGAAACCCCGGCGCCCGTGTGCCGGATCAGGTCTAGCATCGTGCCGATGTCGCGCACCTGCGGAATGCGGTCGAGCGTGACCGGCTCGGCCGTCAGCAGACAGGCGGCCAGGGCCGGCAGCGCGGCGTTCTTAGCGCCGCTCACCGCGATCGACCCTTCGAGCGGCGTGCCGCCCTGCACCACTAATTTATTGACCAGAAAGCGCCTCCCGGAGCCGTCCGCCGGCGGCGGCCAGCAACCGCTCGGCCTCTTCCCGCCCGACCCCCCTCTTGCCCATCACAATCGCCGCCCGCACGCTACCTCCCTGCTCGAGTAACTCCGCCGCTCGATCCGCCGGGACCCCGGCCACCTGCGCCACGATCCGCCGCGCCCGGTCCAGCAGCTTGGCGTTGGTCGGCTGGACGTTGACCATCAGATTCCCGTAGACGTGTCCCAGGCGGACCATCACCGCGGTCGAGATCATGTTCAGGACCATCTTCGTGGCGGTACCGGCTTTGAGCCGGGTGGACCCGGCCAGCACCTCGGGTCCCGTTACTACCTCGATCGGGTATTGGACGGCCGCCGACAGCTCGGTTTGCGGATTGCAACTGATCCCGCAGGTGACCGCCCCCAACTCGCGTGCCCTGGCCACGGCGCCCAGCACGTAGGGGGTCCGCCCGCTGGCCGATATCCCCACGACTGCATCGCCGGCCCGGCACCCGGCGGCTTCCAGATCGGCTCCGCCGGCGGCTGCATCGTCTTCAATGGCTTCCACGGCCCGCACCAGCGCTGCCGGACCCCCGGCGATCACCCCGCGCACCAGATCCGGCGGCACGCCGAACGTAGGGGGGCACTCGGCGGCGTCCAGCACGCCCAAGCGTCCACTGGTGCCGGCACCGACATAATAGAGATGGCCGCCCTGGCCCAGCGTTTCCAGAACTGCTTCCACCGCCTTGGAAATAAAAGGAATCGCCAGCTTCACCGAGGCGGCCGTGGTGGATTCGGCGGCATTCAGCACCTGGAGGAGGTCCGTGGCGGGGAGCCGGTCCAAGGCTTCGCCTGCCGGGCTGGCGCCCTCGGTCGTTAATGCTTCGAGTCGCATACAAAAGTTTTCGGACGCAGACTTCTCCGGAGGACGCGCTCCGGAGGACGCGAATGTCGTCTTGCCCTAATATTGTACAGGTCCGCCCCGCCTCGATGAGGCTACGATGGAGGGCTAAGGTCCCCACGGCGCTGACACCGGATTCTCCTAGAAGTACTAGTACTAAAGGGCCCGGGGACCCTACTTAAGCAGTTTAGTTCCAACTGTCTATGAACAACGGGCGCGGGGAAGATCGATTTGGGGAATACGGTGAATCCCCGACTTTGAAGCTTGACAGGCGTCCGGAATGGACCGTATACTGTGAAAGTCCTGGAGCTAGCAGGAGCGGTAGGGCTTCAGAGTATGGAGTCGGAGGAAAATAGAAAAAGATGAAGAATTCATTGAGAGTTTTGATCCTAGGCGTAGTGGCGATGGGGTTAGCCCCGCTGTCGCACGCCGCATTGGTCTGCACGGGGACTGCGAACAGTGCCAACGTGTTGTCGATCAACGGGGCTGGGAATGTATGCTATGACGGCGGAGCTCCGGGTACGATTTTCAGCACCTTCGGGGTTTCCTGGACATCTGGCAGCTTTCCTGGTACCGCGACTGTCGGCATCATCAGCAGCAGCGTGACTGGTAGCGAAGTGCTGCTTAACTTTCAGGTTGCTGCACCTGGTCCGACTGGGGATCTGTTGCTCACGTACACTGCCACGAACATCAACGGTATCGACTTCAATGGTCATCCAAGCGGCGACCCCGGCTCGAATCTGATTCTGGGTGAGATTGCTTGCGATACTGCCTTCGTGAACCAGTCCTGTCCGGCAGGTCATGAGCTGGCGAATCTCTTCGGAACGTGGAATAACGGAGATCCGTCGCTGATTAAGTCTGCCACGTTCGCCAGCACGTCCGTGGTCTACATCCAGAAGGACTTGACGTACAACAACATCTCGTTGAGCCAGTTCACCAACAGCCAGGCCATCCCCGAGCCGATGACCTTCTCGCTGCTGGGTCTTGGTCTTCTGGGCCTCGGCTTCGCTGGCCGTCGCCGGATGAACAAGAAGTAAAGACTGTTTGACAGAGTTCTCTCTCGAAGGGCTGGAGCGCTGCTCCGGCCCTTCTTGCGTTTGTACGCACTCATTCCGTGGTGACGTTTCACCGCTTGTTCGGCATCCCAGAACGGAAAAAGGCGCCCCTCACTGGAAGTGAGGAGCGCCTTTTGGGCTTTTGCGGGAAGCCGGGAAACTTACGCGCTGAAGGAACTGCCGCAGCCGCAGGTCGACTTCACGTTCGGGTTGTTGAACTTGAAGCCCGACCCTTCGAGGCTCTCGACATAATCCACTTCGGCGCCGTCCAGATAGAGCAGGCTGGCCTGATCCACAAACACTTTGAGATCGTCAAAGCTGTAGGTCTTGTCCAGCATCCCCGGCGTGTTCTCAAACGCCATCGAGTAGCTGAACCCGGAGCAGCCGCCACCAACGACCGCGATGCGCAGCCCGGCCGGCTTGGGCTCCTGGGTATCCAGAATCTCTCTGACTTTGCCAACGGCTGTTTCTGTGAGCTGAATCATTCCTGTGTACGCACTCCTACCGACAGTATACTATGCCCGACCAGTTTGGTCTAGATTCGATTCTGCGCTTTCGCCGGCCCTCTTCCACGCTCCACCCGCACCTCGTGTTTCCCCGCACAAACCCGGATGGACGGATACAGATACGACGTACGGTTACGCCCACTGCAACCACCGGCTCTTGCTCAGACGCCGGCGGCACAGCCGGCCCCCACGGAGGCTGTGGGTGGATCTGGCTCGGCGGCTCGAGTAATGCTCAGACAGGGGGTTTGGAACAAAGTGGCGTGACATTGTCCGTGGGTTCCAGCCGTGGATTTCTACCTGTGGATTGGGATTGCCGACGTTTGCTCCTCCTTGGCCTTGTCGATTGCTGGTGGGCCTCGCTGTTTACCGCGACTAACGCCGACATCGCCACCTATCTCAGCTACACCCTCGTCAGCATCGCCACCGGCGCGTACGGAGACGGCGGCGACCATACCATCCGGTTCGACGACTTTGATCAGGGCGGCCCGAGCAATTTCAACCTGGACGACGTCTCCGTGGTTAATCGGTCGGTTCCCGAGCCCGGTACACTGCCGTTGCTGGCCTTGGGGCTGGGCGTCCTGGCTTGGGGTGTCCGCCGTCGCCGCCGGGGCCTGGCTCTGGCCCGGATTTCTCACAGGCTCAGAGAGCGCTTCGGGCAAAGCACAGGCGGGAGGCCTCGGCGAGTGGTCGGGCCGAAACCCGGGCACGACACTGTGATGGACGACAAGCGCCGGGACGAGTCCCGGCGCGGCGAGCCATGGGCTCGCGCCACGTCCTGCGTCCGAAACCTGGTGAGAAATGCGGATTAGCCCCCCGCTGTTTGACGGGAACCTCCCAGGACGCCCTTGGCCCACTCCGTACGTCATTTAGCGCTGGCGCGCCCGCCCGGCCCCTGCTATCGTGGGAAAGCTGAAACCCCTCCCTGGCGGGCCACGTCGTAAGAGTGTCATGGCGAGCCTAACTGGAGTCCTAGAGTATCCGGCGGTGGGAGAGAAGACGCGGGCCAGGTCGCGCGTGGACCACAAGAACAGCCAGGAGGGGGCGCTCATCCGGCGCGTGCAAGGCGGCGATGAGTTGGCCTTCCGTGAGATCGTGGAGCGGTATCAGTCGAAGATCTTCTCCATCATCTATGGCATTCTGCGGAACCACAACGACGCCGAAGATATCGCCCAACAGGTGTTCACCAAGGTTTACTTCTCCATCGGGAACTTCGACTTCCGCAGCTCGCTGCTCACCTGGATTTACAAGATCACGGTGAATGAGTGCTACGACTACCTGCGCAAGAAGCGCGTCCGCAAGCTGGTCTATGAGAGCGATTTCAGCCAGGAAGACGCGCAGCGCATGGAAGCGGCCGAGCCGGCCGTGGACACGCGTGCGCCGGTGGATCAGCGGCTGGCGAACCGTGAGCTGGCGCTGAAGCTGCTGGAGAAGGTATCGGAGGAGGATCGCAATCTGATTCTGCTCAAAGAGGTCGAGGGACATTCGGTGGAAGAACTGGCCGGAATGACCGGCCTGAATGAAAACACCATCAAGGTAAAGCTATTCCGCACGCGCCAGAAGCTGTTGAAGGCCGCCCAGAGGATGGGCAAGGCCCGCGGCGCGGGCAAGTAAGAAGGGGGCCGGGGACGGCGTGCTCGGTAGCGCGCTCGAACCCGGATGTGTTGAAATGGACGAAATGAATCGACAGCGGGCATGCAACGCTGAAGAAACCCGCCTACAGATGTTGGTGACTGAGGGAAAGAAGCCATGCATCGGTTGATTGAAGAGCATCTCGAAGAAGTTCTATCCGGCGCCGGGCTGCCCGCATCGCATCCGGCGCAAGCGCACTTGGCATCCTGCAGTGAATGCCTTGAGGAAATCGGCGAAATGCGCGAGCAGGCGGCCCTGCTGGCCACCTTGCGCGCTCCCCTCCCGAATACCGAAGAAGCCGAGTTGGCTGAGCCTCGCCCCGGTTTTTGCGCCCGTGTATGGGAGCGCATCGAGGCGCGGAAGCCCGTCTCCATCTGGGAGACCTTCGCAAACTCCCTGTTTGGCCGTGGTCTGGCCGCCGCCTCGCTGGCGGTGCTGCTGACCATGGGCGCTTATCTGGTGAACTCGGAACTGGTGGCGCCGCCGCAGCCTTCCGCCGCGCGCGACGTGGTCCGGGAAACCTACCCCATGCTACCTGCCGCCGACTTTCCGGACGAAGTCCTGGCGATGCCCACCATGGCCAGTGCCGACACCAATCGCGGCGCGGTGCTGATGAACCTGGTGACCTACCACGGGCGGTAAGTGATGCTCAACCCGCGCATCGCCGGTACGCTGACCTTGGTATTTCTGGCCGGCGTGGCCACGGGAATGGTGGGCATGCGCTACGGCCTGCATGACCAGCTCCACCGCGGCAGCACGACCGCCGCTTCCACCGCCAGGGAAACAGGCGACGACGCGGTTCTCGAATACTTTCGCGCGGAACTCAACCTTACACCGGACCAAGCCAGCAAGCTCGCCACGGTGCTCGACGATTACCGCGAGTATTACCAGAGCGTGCAGGATCAGATCGAGGACCTGCGGCTGAGGGAGCAGATCGAAGATCTGCGCTCCACCGGCAAGAGCCGCATCATCGAGATCCTCGATCCGGAGCAGCGCGCCAAGTTCGAGAAGATGTCGAAGGAAATGACCCCTGAGGTCGCCCCCTGACCGCGCGCCGCATCCCGAACGGCGTGCTCCCGGCGGCTCCCGTATAGTAGGAACTTGAACGTTCTTGTTACCGGTCCGCCCGCATCCGGCAAGACGCGGGCCGCCTTGGCCCACTTCTACTCCCGTCCCGGTGCGCTCCTCCTCGTGCCGACCGCCACGATGGCCGAGCACCTGCGGCACACGCTGGTGCGCTCGGGCGCACCCATCCGGACGTCCTCGATCCAGACGCTCGGCCAGTTCGTCGACCAGTGGTCGCCACTCGCCGCGGCGCCTCTCGCGCTGCTGCACCTGCTGATCGAGCAGGAACTGGAGCGGCTGCCCTTGCCGCGTTTTGCCCGCGTGGCCGGGCTTCCCGGGTTCACCGCCGCGCTGGCCGGAGTGCTCGCGAACGCTCTGCCGGCCGATGCTCCCGAAGAGATCGTGCGTCTGCACACGGCGATCGGCCTCACGCTGCGCGCGCGCGGGATGGGGTGGCGCCAGGAACGCCTGCGGCCCGCCGCCGACCGGGCTCCGGCGCGCCAGACGGTTCTGGACGGCTTCTTTACCTTGTCCGATGCCGAGACGCAGTTCGTGGTGGCGCTGAGCGCGCGGGCGCCCGTCACCGTCACGCTGCCGGAGTGGCCGGGTGCGGCCGAGGCGCGGCGGGCGCTGCTGGCGGCGGGGTTTGAGGAACGCCCGGCGACCGCTTCCTCCGGTTGCGGCACGGCTAGCGGGGATCGGCCCGGTATGCCGCCCACCGGCCTCCCGGGCAGCTCTCGTGACTGCCGGCAAACGCTGTTCACCGCCCCCACCATCGAACGGGAAGCTGCCGCCATCGCCGCGCGCATCCGGGACGAAGTCACACGCGGGCGTCCGTTCCGGGAGATGGGCGTGGTGCTGCGCGTCCGGGATCCCTACGCGCCGCTGCTGGCGACCACCTTCGACCGCCACGCGATCCCGGCACGCTTCTACTTCACCGATCCGCTGGCCGCGCACCCGGCCGTGGCCTACCTGGCGCAGATCGTGCGCGCGTGGCTGGCCGGCTGGGACCACGCCCTGCTGCTCCCGGCGCTGCGCATGCCGGTCTCGGGGCTGGGCGCGACGCCCGCCGGAGACGCGCTTGACTTCGCCCTGCGGAAAACGCTGCCGGACGCGGGCTTGATCCCGGAACTCCTCTCGAAGGCCGACTTCACGCCGCGCGGCACACTTGCGCCGGCCGAGTGGGCCGCGCATCTCAAGCGGCTGCGCGCGCTGCTGCCCACCCCGCAGCCCACCGGACACGACACGCGCGACCAGATCCACGTGTGGCGGTCGACGTCGGCCGCGATGAGCGCCTTCGAGGAAGCACTGGACGCCACGGCCGCCGCACTGGGCGACGCGCCCTGTCCCCTGGCCGTGTTCTGGCGCCAGGCCGAGACCACACTCGCGCTCGAACCGCTGCGCCTCGCCGACCAGCGCCGCGACGTGGTCCACGTGATGGACGCCTACGAGGCCCGCCAGTGGCAGCTTCCCCTGGTATTCGTCTGCGGGCTGACCGAGCGCCACTTCCCGCAATACCACCGCATCGATCCGATCCTGCGCGATGCCGCGGCGCTGGCCGAGAAGCAAATGGAGGAGCCGTTCCTGTTCGGGATCGCCACCACGCGAGCCACCGAAGAAACCATACTCAGCTACCCGCGCTACGACGAACAGGGTCAGGAAACGCTGCCGTCCTTCTTCCTGGCCGGCCGTTCTCCCGCTCCTGCCTTGGAGACTGTGGTTCGGGGTGGGGCAGGCCCGCGGCCCGTGGTGGCCGCTCAGGCCGCCTCTACCGGCGCAGAGCAATCCCCCCCGGTCCACAACACCCTCAGCCCGTCGGCGATCGAAAGCTTCCTCCAGTGCCCGTTCCAATTCTTCGCGCGCTACACCCTGAAGCTGCACGAGCGCCCCGCCGCCCCGCGCGACCGCCTGGACGTGCTGCTGCAAGGCTCGATCCTGCACCGCGCCCTGGCCGAGCTCGCCGATACGCCGCTGCTGGGCGCCGCGGTCCTCGACCGCGTCTTTGAAGAGGAGTGCGCGGACCACCGCATCCCGCTCACCTATCGCGCCGAAGCCGTGCGCCTTGAGCTGCTGCGCCATTTCACGGCGTTCCTCGAAGACGATCAGGTCAGCCTGCCCGGCTGGCGCGCGCGCGCCGAGGAACAGTTCACGTTCGCCTTGCACCCGGGCCTGGCCATCCGCGGCCGCATCGATCGCCTGGAGGTGTCGGCTGACGGGCGCGCGTTGGTCATCGACTACAAGTACAGCGCGGGCGACAAGATCAAGGACCGTATCGAGCGCACAGAATCGGGCGAGCAGGTGCAAGGCGGACTGTACCTGGCCGCCGCCGAGCGCGCCTTCGGATTGAAGCCCGCCGGCATGCTCTACTGCGGCCTGAAGAAGGGCGTGAACTGGGACGGCTGGCACGCTTCGGTTGCGGGGCTGGAGCAGGTTGGTGAGCAGCGCACCGAAGCGGCCCTGCGGGAGCTGATGCGCGATGCCGAACAAGCGGCGCAGGCCACGCACGAGGCAATCTCGCAAGGCCGCATCGCACCGCATCCGGCCGACCGCGACAAGTGCCGCTGGTGCGACTTCCGCGATATCTGCCGGATCGAGTCGGCGGCGGCTGTCGAGAAGGTGGGTGGGGCGTGACGCGGGCCGTGTGCCGGACGCACGGGGACCGCTCCCTGCGGTCGCGGCTCAGCCAGCGGCCATTGACTGTGCCTAGCCCGGATTTCTCACAGGCTCGCAGAGCGTTTTCGGGCAAAGCGCAGGCGGGATGCCTCGGCGAGTGGTCGGGCCGGCACTCCGGGCACGACACTGTGATGGACGACAAGCGCCGGGACGAGTCCCGGCGCGGCAAGCCACGGGCTTGCGCCACGTCCTGCGTCCGAAACCTGGTGAGAAATGCGGGCTAGGCGGGGCAGGCCCATGGCCCGCGGCGGCGTCTCAGGACGCCTCTTCCGCGCACCTGAAACCCGGTCCACTCCAACTCGACACCCATTCACAGCACGAACCTGCGCGTTTTCGGGCGCAGGACGTGGCGCAAGCCCGTGGCTTGCCGCGCCGGGGCTCATCCCGGCGCTTGTCCCCAGTCAACATGTCCTGCCGGTTGCGGCGACAAAATCGCCCATTACGGCTCTCAGTGGCTCGCAACGGTTGTTTCAACAGCTTGGCCACCGCCCGCCGCCGCCCCCCACCCCCTCCGGAGGCGCGCGCGCATGACCCCCCAACTCTCCGCCGAACAGCAGCGCGCCGTCGAACGCCTAGGCCAGGACGTCTGCGTCGTAGCCGGCCCCGGGTCCGGCAAAACCCGCGTCCTCATCGAGCGCTTCGCCTGGCTGGTGGAGCATCAGCACGTGGACCCCACCCGCATCCTGGCGATCACCTTCACCGAAAAAGCGGCCATCGAAATCAAACAGCGCCTCATCACACGCTTCGCCGCGCGTCCCGACCTGCGCGCGTCCATCGAGCGCGCCTGGGTCTCCACCATCCACGCCTTTTGCGCCCGCCTGCTCAAGGAGCATGCCATCGAAGCCGGCCTCTCGCCCGCCTTCACGGTGCTCGAACAGGCTCCCGCTGAGCGTCTGCAGCGCGAAGCCGCCGAAGAGGCCCTGGACGCGCTGTTCACTGAGCGCCCGGCAGAGATGCGCCGTCTGCTCGAAGCCGTCGATCTGTCGACGCAGGATGCCGGCCGCCAACCCGACCTGGCCGCCGCGTTACTGGACGTCTATGAGGCGATGCGCGTGGCCGCCGTGACTGCGATCCCTGCCGCCGCTGCGCAGGCCAGTGTGGAACAGGAAGCCCGCCGCATTGCGGCCGAGCTGGCGCGCGGCCCCGTCGCCGGCACCCAAGGGAAGATGGCGCAGGAGTGGGCGGCCGGGTTCCTCGCATTGCCGGCGACCCTCTCCCGCGCGCACTTCAGGCATCTGGATGCCTGCAAGGCGCGCACCAGCAGCGTCAAGCATCCCGGCTTCCGCACGCTCAAGAAAGAACTTCTCCCACAACTCACCGCCGAGTGGCTCGCCGCCTGGTACGCCGGACTCGACGCCCTTCTGCGCGAAGCCCTGACGCGCATCGGCACTGCCTATCTGGACCGCAAGCGCCGCGAAGCCGCGGTCGATTTCTCCGACCTCGAAGCCTTCACCGTCGACCTGCTCGAACGCAATCCAGAGGTGCGCCGCGAAACCCGCGCGCGCTTCGATCACGTGTTGATGGACGAGCTGCAGGACACCAACCGGATGCAGTGGCGCCTGGTGGACCTGGTCCGCACGCACCGTTTGCCGTGGGCGATATCAACCAGTCGATCTACGGTTTCCGCTACGCCGATCCCGACGTGTTCAGCGACTACCGTGCGCAGCTCCGCGAGGCGGGCGCCGAAATTGACGAGCTGCGCGAAAACTACCGCAGCCGCCGCGAGATCCTCGAAGCGGTGGGCCGAGCGCTGGAAGGGCAGGAAGGCATCGAGCCGCGCGAGCTGGAACCGCTGGCTCCATTCGCACCCGCGCCGGCAGCGCCGGTGGAACTGCTGGTGGGCCGGGGCGACGACGGAGCCGCGGTCGAAGCAGCTCTGGCCGCCGCCCGCATCCGCGAATTCCACGACCGAGGAGAATTCGCCTGGCGCGACATCGCCGTCCTGATCCGCACCTACTCCGCCATGGAGCCTTTCGAGGAAGCCTTCGACCGTTTCGGCATCCCGTTCCTGGTGAGCGGCGGGCGCGGATTCCTGGAGGCTCGCGAGACGCGCGACCTCATGGGGTTCCTGGCGGCACTGGTCAATCCGCTGGACGAGGTCGCGCTCGCCGGTGTGCTGCGCGGACCGCTGGTGGGCCTGCGCGACCAGGAGATCCTGGCGCTGGCGCAGCAGGGCGGCCACGAGGCTTGGAGGTCACTGTTCGCGGAACGCTTCGGCAGCCTCCGCCGGCTGGCCGGATTCCTTCCGCCCGACCTGTTGGTGGCTCGCGCGCTGGACGCCTGCGGCTACACGGAGCACCTGCCCGAGCGCGCCCAGGCGAACGTCGAGAAGTTGCTGGCCCGGCTGCGCCGCGAGTTCCGCGTGCGCCCACGTCCGCTGGCCGAGTTGCTGGAGGATCTCGAAGCGTTGCGCCGCTCGGAGTCGCTGGCCGACGCGCCCCCGCCCGAAACCGGCGACGTGGTCCGCATGATGACGATCCACGCGGCCAAGGGGCTCGAGTTCCCGGTGGTGTTCGTAAGCGCGCTGCACAAGGGCAGCGAGAACCGCTCACCCGCGCTGCTGTTCTCGCCCACCGGCGGCCTCGGCGTGAAGTGGCGCCACCCGGGGGCAGCCGGGAAAGGCGTCTCCGGACCCGTGCACGAATCGCTCAAGCAGGCGAAGAAACAGCGCGAACACGCGGAAGAAAATCGCCTACTCTATGTCGCCATGACGCGCGCCAAGGACCGGCTGGTGCTCTCCTACTCCGAGCGCACGCACAACGCCTCAAAGTGGCAGAAACTCGCCCAGGCGGCGATCCCCGCCACGGTGATCGCAGACGAAGCTCCCCGCCCGCCCGAACTCGCGCCCGTCGCCACCTCCCCTCAATCCGGACCGCTGGCCCCTGGCCCCTGGCCCCCGGCGTCCGGCCAACACGACACCGCCGCCTCCGTCACCTCCGTCGCGATGTTCGCCGCCTGCCCCCGCCGCTACTACCTCAGCCGCTACCTGGGACTCGAACCGGAACCCGAGCAGCCCGGCACGGGCGCCATCGAACTGGGCCTGGCGGTCCACCAGGCTCTGGCTGGGGAACCGGTGGAATCCGTGGAAGCCCGCCAACTGGCCGCTGTCTTCGAACAAAGCGGCCTGGGCCTCCGCGCCGCCCAAGCCGCGCGCGCCGAACGCGAATTCGACGTCGTGTTCGAGGTGGAAGACATGATCCTGCGCGGCCAGATCGACCTCTGGTTCGAGGACGCGGGCGAAGTGATCCTGGTGGACTACAAGAGTGGGGCAGGCGCCCAGCCTGCGGCGGCCTCTCCGGCCGCCCTCTCCTACGGTCTCCAGCTCAAGCTCTACGCGCTGGCGCTCGAACGCGTCACCGGACGTCCCGCCACCCGGGCCGTCCTCCACTACCTGCGAGCGAACGTCCAAGTGGACGTTCCCATCGCACCCGCCGACCTGGAACAAGCCAAAAGCGCCGTTCGCGCGCTCCTCCAGGCGCAGCAATCCCTGGAATTCGCGATGAAGCCCGGCGAACAATGTGCGAAGTGTCCGTTTTGGAAGGGGGTCTGTCCTGCGGGTAAGGAGGGAATTGAGGAGGAGGGAGCTAACCTTGGGCTTGTTGCTTTGCCGCCATCTTCTTCTCCAGAGCCTGCCAAAGGCGCTTCTTGACGTCTCCCGGCAGCTCCTGCGGCTCCATCCCCTTGTATACCTGGAGCGTCTTCCGGGTCGTATCCACCACTACGAAGCAGTTGGGACACTCATCGACGTGCGCCTGCCAGTGCTCCTTAGTCGCGGGGTCTATCGCCTCGTCGAGGTACTCGTTCAACTCTTGCAGAAACTCTTTACAAGTAATCAAGCGCGTTGCCCCCTTGTCGTTTAAATAGACGGGTTAGCTTCTCCCGCAGCGCCAAACGCGCCCGCAGCAGCCTGCTCTTCACGGCCGGAACCGAAATACCCAGCACGTCGGCCGTCTCTTCCGTGCTCAGTTCTTCGATGTCCCGCAACACGAAAACGGTGCGAAAATCTGGCTTTAGCGAATCCACAGCCGTGTTCAGAATTCCCTGCATCTCTTCGCGCGAGTAGCGCTGCTCGGGATTGTCGTCCCACACGGCGATTTCGCGGGTCACCACGTCGTCGCCCAACTCCACCGGCTCGTCCAGCGGCACCGTGCGGTCACTTTTGCGTTTGCGCAGCTTCATCAGGGCTTCGTTGACCGCGATGCGCACCAGCCAGGTGTAGAACTTGGAATTTCCCTGGAAGCTGCTGAGGTGTTCGTAGGCTTTGAGGAAGGCGTCCTGCAGGACGTCCTCGGCGTCCTCGTCGTTGCGGGTGATGTTCTTCGCCAGGCGGTAGATTTTCCGCTCATAGCGCCCTACCAGTTCGGAGAACGCAGCGGTGTCGCCGGCCCGCGCCTGGGCCACCAGGGAGGATTCGTCGAACGCCGAAGGAGCTGCGGGGGTGGTTGTCACCGGGACCTCTTTTTCAACTATAGCAGCCCGCCCGTGACGCTCTGCGCGCCACAGTGCTGATCGGTCCACAGCGCCGATCCGCCCACAGTGCCGCTAGCCCCCCGCTAGCCCAGGTTAGCCCGGATTTCTCACAGGCTCGCAGAGCGCTTCGGGCAAAGCACAGGCGGGAGGCCTCGGCGAGTGGTCGGGCCGCCACCCCGGCCACGACACTGTGATGGACGACAAGCGCCGGGACGAGTCCCGGCGCGGCGAGCCATGGGCTCGCGCCACGCCCTGCGTCCGAAACCTGGTGAGAAATGCGGAATCCCACACCTGGCAGGGCCGCGACCAGAGGGAGCGGTCTTCCGCTGTCAGGTATGGCACAGCTTCGGCACCACCGCACGTAGCAGCGCGATCAGCGTCTCCTTGACGCGCCCACCGGTTTCGAGCACTTCCTGATGCGACAGCTTCTGCGGAAGGATGCCCGCCGCCATATTCGTCACGCAGGAGATCCCCAACACGCGCATGCCGGCATGGTTGGCGGCGATGGTTTCAAGCACCGTCGACATGCCCACCAGGTCCGCACCGATCGCGCGCAGGTAGCGGATCTCGGCAGGCGTCTCAAAACTTGGGCCGACGTCGCCGGCGTACACGCCCTCGTGTAGCGGAGTGGGTGACGCCGCTTGCGCGATCTTGCGGAATTCCGGCGAGTAGGCTTCGCTCATATCGGGGAAGCGCGGGCCCAGGACATCGTCGTTGGGTCCGATCAAGGGACTCGTGCCGGTGAGGTTGATATGGTCCTTGATCAGCACCAGGTCGCCGGGCTTGTAGGCGAGGTTGATGCCGCCGGCTGCGTTGGTCAGGATCAGGCTGCGGACGCCGCGGCGGGCCAGTGCGCGGACGCCGAAGGTCACCTGCTGCGCGCTGTAGCCCTCGTAGAGATGCACGCGGCCGGACAGCACGATCACGCCGGTCGAGCCAACGCGGCCCGTGACCAGCTTGCCGGCGTGCCCCACGATGCTCGACGTGGGCCAGTTGGGGATGGCGCTGTAGGGAGTCTCCCGGCGATCCTCCAGCGCGTCGGCGAAGCCGCCCAGGCCGCTTCCGAGTACGATGCCTACCTTGGGCCCGGCCGCGCTCATAGCAGCATGCCGGCGATGCAGGCGGTCATGAAGTTGGCCATGGTGCCGGCCGCGACCGCCCTCAGTCCCAGGCGCGCGATGTCGGACTTGCGCGACGGAGCCAGAGCGCCGATGCCGCCCACCTGCATCGCGATCGAACTCAGGTTGGCGAAGCCGCACAGCGCGTAGGTGGCGATGACCACCGAGCGCGGATCAAGCGTCGCGCCGACCTTGCCCAAATCCGAGTAGGCGACGAATTCGTTCAGGATGAGCCGCGTCCCCAGCAGGTTGCCGACCTCCGGAGAATCGCTCCACGGAATGCCCAGCAGCCAGGCCACGGGTGCGAATAGACGGCCGAGGATCGCCTGCATCGACAAGCCAGGATAGATGGCGCCGAGGATGCCGTTGAGCAGCGCAATCAGGCCGATGAAGGCGATCAGCATCGCTCCGACGTTGAGGGCCAGCAGCAGTCCGTCGGCGGCTCCGCGCGAGGCGGCGTCGATGACGTTGACACCCGGCTTTTCGATCTCCACTTTCACCTCGCCCGCGGTTTCCGGTACTTCGGTTTCCGGCATCAGCACTTTGGCGAGCATCAGTGTGGCGGGCGAGGTCATGATGACCGCGGTGAGCAAGTGGCGCAGCTCCACGTGGGCGATGAGGACGTAGGCGGCCATGACCGAGCCGGAGATGTGGGCCATGCCGCTGGTCATGATGGTGAACAGCTCGCTTTCGGTGAGTCCGGCGAGGAACGGGCGGATAGTGAGGGGCGCTTCCGTGTGCCCCATGAAAATGCTGGCGGCGACGCTGGTGGTTTCGGCTCCGCTGGTCTTGAACACCTTCTGCATGGCGACCGCCATGCCGCGCACGAACAGTTGCATCACGCCCAGGTAATAGAGCACGGAGAACAGCGACGCGATAAAGATGATGATGGGCAGCACCTGGAAGGCCAGGATGACGCCGAACTGGTCGCTTTGCGCGCCCAGCGTGTCGCCGAAGACGAACTTGCTGCCTTCCGCCGCGTAGCCCAGCACTTTGTTCACGCCGGTGCTCATGGCGGTGAAGACCCCCGAGAGAGGTGTTTTCAGCACCAGGAAGGCGAAGGTGAACTGCAGGCCCAGTCCCCAGAAGAGCACGCGCGGCTGGATGGCGCGCCGGTTGCGGGAGAACAAATACGCGACGCCCACGATGACGGCCAGTCCCAGCAGACCCGTGTACCGCTGCATCGCGCCGTGCCCGGCTAGCCGACCACTTCGAGGATCAGTTCGCGCGATTCGGGGGCGTTGTTCGAGATGCGGAAGGCGTCTTCCACCACCTGGGCGGCGTCTTCGACGCGTTCGTCGGTGGTGTAGTAGAGGCGGCACAGGACGCCGCCGGCATCGATCTTCTGGCCGACCTTCACTTCGAGGATGACGCCCACCGCGGGGTCGATGGCGGTGTTGGGCAGCTCACGGCCGCCGCCGATCATGGCCGCGGCCAGGCCGATCTCCTTGGCTTCGACGGCGGTGACGTAGCCCGGACGCGGTGACGTAATCTCGCGTGCGCCGGTGGCGTTGGGCAGCAGTTCGAAGCGGTCCAGCACGCGGGCGTCGCCGCCCTGCGCCTGGATCACGTCCCGGAGCTTGCGGTAGCCGGAACCGTCCAGCAGCTTGCTTTGGGCCAGCTCGCGCGCTTCCTCCAGCGTCTCGGTGACCTTGCCCAGGTGAATCATGCGGGCGGCCAACTCAAGCGAGAGGCGGGTAAGGTCCGTGGGGCCGACGTTCTGCAGCGTCTGCGACACCTCCATCACTTCGAGGGCGTTGCCGATGGCGAAGCCCAGCGGCTGATTCATGTCGGTGATCAGGGCTTGCACGCGGCGGTCCAGGCGGCGGCCGATGGCCACCATCATCTGGCCCAGGCGGCGGGCGTCCACCTGCTTCTTCATGTGCGCGCCTTCGCCAACCTTGACGTCCAGGATCAGCGCGTCCAGTCCCTCGCCGCATTTGCGGGACATGATGGAGGTGGCCATCAAGGGGATGGATTCCACCGCTCCGGAGGCGGCGCGCAGGGCGAATAAACGCTGGTCGGCGGGCGCCAGATTTTCCGGGGTGGTGGCATAGGCGAGCTTATGCTCGCTCAATTGCGCGCGGAATTCGTCGGGAGTGAGATTGGTGCGCAGGCCGGGAATGGCCTCGAGTTTATCGAGCGTGCCTCCGAATTGATCGCGGGCGCGGCCGGGCATGATGGGCACAGTAACCCCGGCGGCGGCGGCGAGCGGCGCGGCGATGAGGCTGGTCTTGTCGCCCACGCCACCCGTGGAATGTTTGCCGACCTTGACTCCCTCGACGCTCGATAAATCCAGGCGTTCGCCGGAGCTCATCAAGCGTTCGGTGAGCGTATCCACCTCACGGTCGTCCATGCCATTGAAGTAGACGGCCATGAGGAAGGCGGCCATCTGGTAATCGGGCAGCTCCCCGCGGATGTACGCATCAAATAGGAGAACGATCTCCTCGGGGGACAGTTCTTCACCATCCCTCTTCCTTTGAATGAGGTCGACTGTGCGCATTAAGACTTGAGCGTACCATCTTATTTCATTGGAAGTAAAGGATCGAAGCGCCCTGATTGCAGGGCGGCGACCGGGTATTTCCCGAGGCGGTTCGGGGCCGCCTTACCGGAACCCGACGCCGGTGAGTACCACGCCCAATTCGCGCTGGTCGGGCGGGGCGGTGTGCGTCTGATCGACGCGGATCGATACGGTCACTGTGGGCGCCGCCGGTTGGTAGGGAGCTTCGAGGGTGTAGGCGCCGGGGTCGGCGTAGGTCTGGCGGGCCAGCAGCATGCCATCGGCCAGCAGTTCGATGGTGCGTCCTGGCGTATTGGCATAGAAGGAGATGCTCAGCGCGTGCGGATCGGGCGGCGTCTTCAGCACCACCACGGCTTCCTTCGCCGTCCAGCCGTCCTCGTAGAGTCCGGAAACGGCCTGTTTGCGGGCGGCCGGGGCCGTGGGTTCCAGGTAGCTGAGCGTGGGGTCGCGCTCGGCGATGGCTGCGGCGCGCAGGCGGTCGATCGGTTCGCGGGAGATCTTGAAGGGCAGGAGCCCGTTGCCGGAGGTCGAGTAGCCGGAGCCGCCGGCCAGCGAGATCATGCGCAGGGGGATGGCGGGAGCGATCTCGGATTCGAGCAGCGTGGCGGTGGGTTCGTTCACGCGGGCGGCTCTGCCGGCTTCGCTGGTGAGGATGATATCGCCCGGGCGGAGCTGTGTGGTGAGCAGCAGCGGCAGGGCTCCGGCGGATTCGGCGTAGAAGCGCAATCCCCATTCGCCGTTCACCCACACGCGATGGCCCGCGGCTTGGCGCATGGCGGCCTGGGCGAAGTCGCGGACCTGGGACCAGTGGGCGTCGTTCACCTGGGCTAGCGCCAGCGCGAGCGCCAGTTGCAAGGCGAAGCCGGCGGCCAGCAGTCGTGGGCCGGCGCGCCGCGCGGCCAGGATCGCCACGGGGGCGGCCATCGGCAGCAGGTAACGGGCGGCTCCGGCGAAGAAGATGGCCAGGGCCCCGGCGAAGAAGATCCAGATCCAGGCGCCCAGGAAGTCGCGGGGGGCGGAGGCGATCAGCAGCAGGCCCATGGCGATGGAGCCCCAAAACAGCGGGTCCAGGTTGTGGAAGGCGAACCCAACGCCTGCTGCGGCGACGGCCCAGTGCCACTTGCGTGAGGGGAACGCCGCGAGCACCACCAGAGGTGAGACGATCCAGCCGGCATGGCCCAGCAGCGTCACGGCGCTGCGTGCTTTGAAGTAGAGGGTTTCAAAGATGGTCAGGTAGCCGGTGAGGACCGCGGCGGGCAACGCGCCGCCGGTGGCGCGCTCGAAGATCTGGAACGCGGCGGCGGCGGCGGGCGCGGCGAAGAGGGCCGCCCAGGCGGGCTGCCATCGGCGGTCACGCTGATAAAGGTAGACCGCCAGGATGGGTGTAAGCAGGACGGCCTGGTAGGCGTCCAGAGCGGCCAGCGCGCCCGCGCCCGCGGCCAGCGCCAGCCAACCCGGCGAGCGCGCATCGACGGCTCGCACGAACCACGCGACCGCCAGCATCCAGAAGGCCAGCAGCGGCAGGTCGGCCTCAAAGGTATTGCCGCTGACCGCGAACGCGGGTACGGCCAGGAACAGCAGTGTGGCCCACAGCGGACGCTCACAGAAGCGGCGGGCCAGTGACAGCATCGCCAGTGCGGCCGCCACCCCGAACAGCGCGTAGACGGCATGGAATGCGAGTACGTTCACGCCGCCGAACAGGGCCAGCAGCGCCGCCAGGATCCAGGAATTGAGCGGCGGGTGGGTGTGCCCGCGCATGTCGACCATGCGGCCCTGGAAGGCGTACTCGGTGTGCAGCGGGTGCAGCGGCTCGATCTGCGCGTGCTCGGCTCCGTAGAGGTAATAGAGGTCGTCGCCCTGCACGGGCTGGTTGAGGAACGGCAGGCGCAGCAGGATCGCCAGCGCGATGACGATGACGCGCTGGCGTGTTACCACTGGACGGGTTGGCCGGGTTCGAGCGCCCAGACTTCAGTGCCGGGCAGGTCGCGGATCAGATCGGCGAGCTGTTCCGGACGGCCGGTGAGCGGCGGGAAGGTGCCGAAGTGTAGTGGAATTACCTTACGCACGGTGAGCATGCGGCAGGCGAGCGCGGCCTCGCGCGGGCTCATGGTGTAGAGGTCGCCGATGGGCAGGAATGCCAGTTCGGGGTGATAGAGGCGCTCGATGAGCTGCATGTCGGTGAAGACGTTGGTGTCGCCGGCGCAGTAGATGGCGCGGCGGTCGGGCAGGCGCACCACGTAGCCTGCGGCCTCGCCACCGTAGACGATCTGGTCGCCGTCGAGGATGCCGCAACTGTGGATGGCGTGGGTCATGGTGGCCGAAATCGGTCCGACGGTGACCGTGCCTCCCTTGTTCATGCCCAGGGTGTTCTTGGCTCCCTTGGTTTCGAGCCACCGCGCGGTCTCATAGATCGCCACGATCGTCGGCGAGAAGCGCGCGGCCAGCGGCAGCACGTCATGGATATGGTCGAAGTGGCCGTGCGAGACCAGAATCGTGTCGACGCGGTCCAGGGTGTGGCCTTTCGGGTAAGCGGGGTTGCCGTCGATCCAGGGGTCGACGAGAATGACTTCGCCGGTGGAGAGGCGCAGCGTGTAGGTTCCGTGGCCGAGCCAGGTGATCTCTACCATGTATTCGATTCTACTGGGCGCAGGCGAGTGATGGATACTAGTGCTGAACGGGAGGCATTCATGCGAAACCGATGGACAGGGAGTGTCCTGGCGCTTCTGGCGCTGGGCGGGAGTGCGCTGGCGGCGGATCCGGCGTATGACTACCGCGTGCTGGCCACCAACAAGACCGGCACGATGGAGAAGGAAATGAACGAGGCCGCCGCGGCGGGCTACCGCTTCGATTCGGTGATGGGAGGCGAGACGCTGGCCGGCAAGGAAGTGGTCACGATCATGGTGAAGGCGGGAGCTTCCGCGGACCCGGTTTCCTACAAGCTGCTGGCCACCTCCAAGACGTCGACCATGGAGAAGGAGCTGAAGGACGCGGGCGCGGAGGGATTCCTGTACCGCGGGCAGACGGTCTTTCCCACGACGTTCGGCGGGCGCGAGGTCACTGTGATCCTGGAGCGCGACCCCGCGGGCGGGGCAAAGCGGTTCGACTACCGGCTGCTGGCGACCAAGAAGACGTCCACCATGGATAAAGAGCTTAATGAGGCCGGCGCCGCGGGCTTTAAACTGGTCGGGATGAGCGTGAGCAAGACGGCGCTCGGCGGCGAGGAACTGGTCTCCATTCTGCTGCGCGAGTTGGAGTAGCGCGCCTCACCAGAGCCCCAACCGGTCGCCGAGGTAGAGCACAAGCAGGAAGCCGCAGACGGTCGCGAGTGCGGTGGCCCACAATAGCGCCCGGTCCCGCCAGCGGCTGACTGTGCGCTCTCGCGGCGGCTGCCCTCCGGCCTGCTCCATCATGACCAGGATGTAGTGGTCCTCTTCGCCCAGGATCGCGGCGGCGTCCCGCCAGGTCTGCTGGTCCCCCTTCCGTAGGGCAGCCCGGATCAAGCCGGCGATCTTGGCTTCGTACTCCTGGCTGTCGTACTCCGCGTCGAAGGTCGCGCTGACCTCGGCCATATCCGGCAGTGTCCAGCCGCCTTCGGAGAAGTAGAGCGTCTTGCGTTCCAGTTCCGACAGCGGGACGCCCTGCGCGGCGGCTTCCCGGACGATGGCGGCGACGGCCCACTCCTTGGCCTCGCGCGTCCCGGAAAATCGAGTGCCTGTGTGGACCGAACCGGCATCCTGCCGTCCTGCGTCTGTCGATCCCTCCACCACGCTACTCGGCCGGCTGCCTTGCCGGGAATGCGCCAGCGGCAACGCCGCATTCGTTGGCGTAGTTCGAGATCATCCGAGCCGTCGCCGCGGGTTGACCGCTGGCGACCACAACGGCATACTGGTGATTCCCTCCCGACGCGCTTACAGTGTCCATCTTGTCGAAGTCGAGCTGGGGAAAGTCGTTCCGAAACTTCTGAACGAGTTTGTCCGCGTTTGCCTCCACGGGGCCCGCGCTCGCCACAAAGACGTGCCATAGTCCGGGCCTGGTTTCGTGGAGGAAGTCCGTTCTCCATTTAGCGGCTGTGTAGCCGCCATAGGTTCTGCATATTTCAGGCCGTTCGGCTGGCGTGGGGTCGGTCTTCACTTCTTGACCTTGGATATCCTTGGCCAGGTCCGTCAAATTCTGATCTTTGCCAACACCGGCCGCCAGGGCCAGAAGCGCCTTGTTCGCATCATCATTTGCCTCTTTGGCCTGCTTCAGGGCGTCTGTTGCTTGGTCTAGAGCATCCTGTTTTTGGTCCAGGGCGACTTGTTTTTGCTCGCTTTGCTGCCACGCAACATAGCCGAGGATGGCAGCTCCGAGGAACGCGATGCAAACGACAATCAGCCACGCGCGTGTGTCGCGCAACTGGCGCTCCCTGTCGGCGGCGTTTCTGGCCGTCTGCGCTTGTTCGGAAGCAGCAAGGAAGACTTTCACATCATCGGTAAGCACGTTTCGTCGGGCCCACTGCTGGGCCTCCCGCAACTCATCGCCCTCGAACAGCAGGCCGCGGGAACGGTGGCCCTCGTCCTCCGCGCACCACAAAGCCGCGACCTTCTGCACCTTTTGGAGGTGCTTGTCGAACCACCTGTTGTTGTTGTCGCGAACCGGTCCGATCAGCCGGTCATGGGATAGCTCATACCAATCGCCGCCCCCGCGCGGCTCCTTCCGCACCAGATAGGTATCTTCGAGAGCCTTCGCAAAACGGTATTCCAGGCCTCCCACTCGATCCTGCGTCCGGCGCACCTGGTTCCGAACTCCGTCGGGAGTAATAAGCACCTCGTTGAACCACTTGCGGATCTCCAGTTCGCCTGCATTTTCCCGCGTTGCGACCGCGGCCACGCACGTGGCGTAGTAGTTCGAGAGCGCCTCACTCACATCGCCCACGTCTTCCGGATCGATGCTCAGGTCGTCCTCCCGCATGCGTTCCCAGAGATCAAAGCAGACCACCTGAAGCTGCAGGGGCTCCACATACTCTCCGATTTCCTCGCGCGGAGGACCCTCCGCTGGAAGGACCTTGGTCTTTGCCAGATTGTTGACCAGCGCGTCGACAACCCCCGGAGCGTACTTGCGCCGGGTTTGTTCCGTGGGCTTCTCGATGGCGTCCTTGGCGCCGGCATGGGTGAGACGGTCCAGGCGGTAGCGATTGCGGAAGTGGGAAGGGATCAGCCGCGCGTAGGGATCGAGCGGTGCAAGGTAGTCCTCGCGGAGAACGAACAAGGCCCAGACGCCCGGGTCCGCCAGCAAATTCCCGGTCTGTTCAAAAAAGGCCCGCCGCTCTCCATTCTGGTCCACCGGATCCACCCGCAAGATCTCCTCAAACTGGTCGAAGATGATCAGCGGACGTTTTTCCGGGCTGTGTGACTCCAGGTAGTCACGCCAACCGATGCCGGCGTCGATGTTGGGGTTGTCTTCCAGAAGGGAGATGGCGCTCCAGACGTAGCGATTCGCTGCCCCGGCGGGCGGAGTGGCGCTAACCCGGGTGGGTCCCCAAATATCGAATCGGGATTCGAGGTTCCCGATCAGGCCGGCGTTCACCAGCGAGCTTTTGCCCGCGCCGGAGGGCGCATACAGCAGCACGATGCGCTCGGAAGTCAGCAGGTAGCGCAGTTCCTGAACCTCGCGATCCCGGCCGAACAGGGGCTGGCCCCTCTGGAAGGGCCGGGGGCCGACATAGGGATTTTGGTCCACGAACGGTACTGCCATAGGTCAAATCCTCATTGCAGGGGCCGCGGATGCCGCCGGTATTTTCTCCAATTGCAGCTTCAGCGCGCTCAGGAACTCAGCCGGGGTGCCCCAGAAGATATCGATCTTGCTGTTGCGGAAATATCGCTCCATGTATTTTCGCGCCTTTCGCACGTTGCCCAACGTCGCCTCGCCCGGGTCCACCTGCACGCCCACGTGGTTATAGTTGCGCAGCAGTTCGCTTCCTCCCTTCGCCAGGATCATCCGGAACAGGACTCGGAACGTCCAGTCGTCCAGGTGGAAACCCAGGAAAAGCAGCGAACCGGCCACCAGAGCGTCACTGACGACGCCGGGCATCAGGTCGTACTTGGCGGTTTGCATCATGTAGTCGAAGAAGTCATCCTCGGTCAGAACCCAGTTGTCCTTCTCGGTAGCCTTGCCGAACACGTAGTACACGTAGGGCTTCTGCGCCGTAGTCTCCGGGTAGAACTGTCTGAACTTTTCCCGCTCATCCCGCCAATCCACCAGCAGTGGGACCGGATCCTTCTTCGCCTGTTGCAGGAACTTCTCCAACGTGGAATCACTGGACGCATTGACGAAAACCTTGGCATTGAGGCTTGCGACGATCGTCATGGGATCGTTTTCATCGGCGGAACACGTGCGGACGACACGATCCAACAGGTCGTCTCCGTTCGCCTCTTCTCCCAGGATGCGCTTGGCATTGTCCTGCAGGCTTTCGATCATTTTGCCTACCACCAGGCTGCGTGCGTGTTCTGGAGAATGCTGCGTCAGGATGAACTGAGTGACCTTGGCGATGTCGGTTTGTTGGTAGGAATGAAGGGGAAAATGCTCCTGCCGCGCGAGGGTCGCCGCCAGTTTGCGGGGGCTGTCGAAAATATGTTCCCCCACCCCCGGACCTACGATCGGGACACATTCGCCCGCGCGGACAAACCGGCAGATCGACTCCATTTGAGAAAAATCGCCGTCCGGGGACTGGAATCCGGGGATGTACCAGAGCCGTCCGCTTTTGAGGCGCAGGAACAGAACCGGCATCCAATAATCGTTGCAGCCCGCACTCGCCGCGCGTTCCCGCGCCACCCCTACCGCGCGGTCGATCTGCCCGCTCTCCTTGGCGAGTTCTCCCAGGAAGGCCGGCATGAACACCTCGACGGTGGCTATCTTCACCTTGCCCTGCATGGCGATGACCGCGGGAATCCCGGCGTCCACCAGTTGCGGCCCCAGCGTGCTGAGCGTACCCGTGGCGGTGGTGGCTTCGCCCCCCGCGCTCTCGCATGAAGCCAGAATGATCAGCCTCGGCTGGATCCTGGAGTTGCGGAGGCGGCCCACCAGCTTGGAAGCGTAGAACGGACCTTCTTCCAGGTAAAGGACCGGCTCGCCATTCCTGGCCAGCGCGCCGTGACAAACCAGGTAGAGAATGTCGAAGCCGCTGTCGAGGAGGTCCAGAATCTGATCCGACGTGGCGGGTCCTAAGCCCTCGATCCCGGTAGCCAGGGTCTGGAAAGGGATGCCTGCTTTCCTGAATCCGGCCTCGGCGCGTTCGCGTTCCTTGGGGACGTCTATGGGCGCGAGTCTCGGCCGGGAATCTGGCCGGTCCGCGTCGTGCTGCTCGGGGTGATAGGCGTCGCGCAGCGCGGGCGGATTCGCGATGACGATCAACGCCTTCATGTCTGTTTTGCCGCGGACCGTTTGCCAGTTGCTGCTCGCCAGATAACGGGAGAAGAGGATCTTGGTGCCGTGGAAGAGCGGCTCACCGTCTGCATCGCAGAGAGTCTCCCACTTGATCTGGTGCAGTTCCTTCTCTGCGACAGGGTCGATATAGAGCCAGATCCGCAGCGCGCCGTCCTCGATGGCCTGCACGGAGGCGCGCGCTCTCGCCAAACCTAGCCGGATTCGTTCGTCGGCGAATAAGGCCTTGCCCAACGCCTTCCCGTACTCAGACGGGTTCCAGTCCAGGAGTTGCTCTGGAAGGATGTTCGCGTAGGCGATGCCGCTGGCGGGATTGCGCTCTTCGGAGTCACTGTTGGCGGCCACGAATCGTAACTCAACCGGATACCCGTCCGCTTCATGCCGTCGGAGTGCGATCTCAAGCTCTGCATACTGCGCCATGGGACAGCCTCGAATATATCAGATGCTGGCAAAAACCCAAGCAGCGAGTTCAGAACACAGCGAGTTCAGACTGCGGGGACTGGCGTGAGCCTGCCTTGCGAGCCGCCTTGACACGAAGACGAACGGGCGGAGTCCCCTCCGTCGCGATCTGCACGGGGGGCGGATCAGGAGACCAGCGCTTCGGTCACCCGTCCGGCGAGTTGGTCGAAGCTGAGGATCTCGTAGAGCGTCGGGTCGCTCATGATGCGGTTGACCAGCGCGAAGTGCATCGCGTGGCCGGCTTTCTCCGCGATCACGTGGCCCAGCAGCGGCTTGCCGATCAGCGCCAGGTCGCCGATCAGGTCCAGCGCCTTGTGGCGGCAGCATTCGTCGGAAAAGCGCAGACCGCCTTCGTTCAGGATCGACTCCCCGTCGAAGCACACCGCGTTCTCAAGTGACGCCCCGCGAATGAGACCCATGTCGCGCATCTGGTTGAGTTCATGCTGGAATCCGAAGGTCCGCGCCGGGGCGATTTCCTTGGCGTAGCGCTCGGGTGTGACTTCCAGCTCCAGGATCTGGCGCCCCACCAAAGGATGCGGGAAGTAGACGTCGCAGGTGAGTAGAAAGCGATCAGACGGAATGATAGTGATGCGCTTGCCGCCGCCTTCCACGGAAACGGTCCGGCGGATGCGCAGGTAGCGCCGGCGCCGCCGCCACTGCTTGATGCCCGCCTGGCGGATCAGTTCGACGAAGGGCTTGCCGCTGCCGTCGAGGATCGGCACCTCGAGGTTATCGATTTCGACGAAGGCGTTGTCGATCGACATGCTGTAAAAGGTGCTCAGCAGGTGCTCGGTGGTGGAGAGCAGCACGCCCTGCCGCATCAGGCTGGTGGCGTAGCTGACCTTCTGCACGTAGCGCCAGCTTGCCGGGATGCGGAAGCCTTCGAGATCGGTGCGGATGAAGACGATGCCGGTGGACGGCGGGGCGGGTAGAATCCGGATGCGGACGGGAACACCCGAATGGAGACCGACTCCGGTCGCTTCCACGGGCCGCTGGACGGTGGTTTCAAATCGCAAGAAACAACTCCATGGGGACCATCGGCATGGCTTGTGCAATTGTATCAGCCGCTTGTCGAGGTTCCTAGTGCCCTGAAACAAAAAGACTTGTTAAATTTGATATGTGGCAAATCTGCCACACTAGGCCATTTTGCTGTGTCCGATCCGCCATAAGTGGGGGCTTGCCCTGCCGACTATACTTAAGAAGACGTGTCCCGCCTCTTCCTGATTGATTCCTTTGGGTTCATCTTCCGCGCCTATCATGCCCGGGCGCGCTCCGGGGCACCGCCCATGCGCACGGCGAGCGGGATTTCCACAGAGGCCGTGTACATATTTCACAACATGGTCCGGCGGCTGGTTTCGCAATACCAGCCCGAGTACCTGGCCGCGGTGTTTGAAACCGAGGGCAAGACGTTCCGCGACGAGGCGTTTGAGGCGTACAAGGCGAACCGCACGGAGACGCCGCAGGATCTGCTGGACCAGATCCCCTGGATTCGCAAGACGCTGGAGGCGATGCGAATCCCGGTGCTTGAAAGCGCGGGCTATGAAGCGGACGACGTTATCGGCACGCTGGCGCGGCGCGCGGAGGAGCAGGGCATGGAGGTCGCCATCGTTTCGAGCGACAAGGACATGCTGCAACTGGTGAACGCGCATGTCCTTATGCTGAATCCGATGAAGAACGACCAGTGGTACGACGAGGCGGAAACCGAAAAGTACATGGGCGTGCGGCCGGACCAGGTGGCCGACCTGCTGGCGCTGAAGGGCGATTCGGTCGACAATATTCCGGGCGCGCCGGGGATCGGCGATAAGGGGGCGAAGGAGCTGATCACCAAGTACGGGTCAGTGGAGGGCGCCATCGAACACGCCGCCGAGGTGCAGCGCAAGACGTATCGCGAAAGTCTGCAGAACCACGTGGAGCAGATCCGGCTGAGCAAGCAACTGGCGACCATCCATTGCGAGGCGCCGGTCGACGTCGACCTGGAGTTGCTGAAGATCGCCCAGCCCGACAAGGAGGCGCTGCGCGAGATTTACCGCACCATGGAGTTCAACAGCCTGCTGCGGGAGTTGGGTCCGTCGGAGGTGGCGCCGGGGCCGGTCGATTACCAGCAGCTCGGGTCCGAAGCCGAGCTTCAGACATGGCTCGCCACGCTGCCCGCGGGAGCGCCGCTGGCGGTGGCCATCGGCGAACATATGGAGACAACGGTGGTCGGGCTGTCTTCGGCGCCGGGCGTGGCTCGGTCGGTCATGATCGACGCGATCCCTTTACAGGCCACCGTGTGCCATGACCTGAAAGGGATGGTCCGGCGGTTCGGCGAATCGCCCGGACTGCAGGATGACGTCATGCTCCAAGGTTTCCTGATCTCGGCCGACCCGGGCGCCGCCGACCTGCCCGCGCTCACAGAGCGGTTCCTGGAACGCGCCTGGGATCCCGACCCCGCCGCGCAGGCCGACGCCGTTTTGTCGCTCGACCGGAAGCTGGCGCCGGAGGTGGAGGCGGCGGGTATGAGCGAGCTCTACCGTACCATCGACGTGCCGCTGGCGCGCGTGCTGGCCGGGATGGAGGAGACCGGCATCCGGGTCGACCCCGAGCAGCTCCGCCACATGAGCCAGCGCATGGAAGAGGAGATCGCGCGGCTGTCCGAGCAGATTTACGGGCTGGCCGGCAAGCCGTTCAACATCAACTCGCCGCCGCAGTTGGCGCAGATCCTGTTCGAGGAGCTGAAGCTGCCCACGGCCACCAAGACCGGCAAGGGCAAGGTGTTTTCGACCGCCGCCGAGGTGCTGGAAGGCTTGGCCGAGCAGCATGAGATCGCGGGGAAGGTGCTCGAATACCGGCAGCTCGCCAAGCTCAAGGGGACTTACGCCGATGCGCTGCCTGCACTGATCGATCCGGCCACGGGGCGCGTGCATACCACCTTCAACCAGTGCGGCGCGGCGACAGGGCGGCTTTCGAGCTCCAATCCGAACCTGCAAAACATCCCCATCCGGACCGAGTTGGGCCGCGAGATCCGCGCCACGTTCGTCCCGCGTCCGGGCTGGAAGCTGGTGGTGGCCGACTACTCGCAGATCGAGCTGCGGCTGCTGGCGCACATGTCGGGCGACAAGGTTTTGGTGGAGGCGTTCCGCAACGGCGAGGACATTCACACGCGCACCGCCGCGGAGGTGTTCGGCGTGCCGCCTTTGATGATTACGCCCGACCAGCGGCGCGGCGCCAAGGCGGTCAACTTCGGCATCGTCTACGGGCAGACGGCGTTCGGGCTGGCCAAGGCGCTGGGCATCGACCGGCGCGAGGCAGACCAGTACATTCGCGCCTACTTCGAACGCTACGCGGGCGTGCGCCGGTTTATCGACCACACCATCGCCGAGGTCCGGCGCGCGGGCGTGTCGGTGAACCTGTACGGGCGGCGACGGCCGATTCCGGACATGAACAGTCGCAATCCGAACGCCCGCGGATTTGCCGAGCGCACGGCCGTGAACACGCCGCTGCAAGGGACCGCGGCGGACATGATCAAGGTGGCGATGATCCGCATCGCTGGGAAGCTGGCGGGCAGGGAAGCGCAGATGCTGCTCCAGGTCCACGACGAGCTGGTGTTCGAGGCTCCGCCCGGCGAGGTCGACGAGCTGCGGGCGATGGTGAAAGCGGAGATGGAGGGCGTGCGGAAGCTCGACGTGCCACTGGTGGTGGACGTCGGGGTGGGGGAGAATTGGCGGGACGCGAAGTAGCCAGCGGTTCGTCCCACAATGGAGGACCGCTTCCTGCGGTCGCGGCACAGCTAGCGGGACTGTGCGCAGTAGCGGTGATCCGGGCAGAGCACCTATAGCTGAGCTGCGACCAGAGGGAGCGGTCCCCCCGGTGCTGAATTTGCGACTCGCGAGGCTAGTTCTTCGCGGCTGCGTTCTCCAGCAGCGTGCGGATCTCCGCGATGTCGTCCGGACTGGGGCCACCCCGGCCGCCGCGCCCTCCGCGTCCGCCGGCAGCAGCGGGTGGCGGGGGCAGTGCTCCGCCGCGTGCGCCGCCACCGACCAGATCGATCGGCATGCGGCCCTCGGCGTCCTTCAGTTTCGGATTCGCGCCGTGGTCGAGCAGGTAGCGCACCAGTTCGAGGCTGCCCCGTTGCGCGGCCGAGTGCAGCGCCGTCATGCCTTCATTCGCCGAGGGCGAACGGGAGATGCGCATCGAGTAGGTCAGCGTACCGGTGATCTGCGCATTGATGTTCGCGCCGTGGGCCAGCAGCATGTCGGTGAGCTCGAAATCCGCCGCGCGGGCGGAGCTGGTCTGCGCCGCAAGGCCGGTTCCGCGCCCGCCGGTGCCGACTCCGGCGGCGATCAGGAAGGGGGTCAGGCCCATGGCCACGATGTTCGGGTTCGCGCCGTGATCCAGCAGCAGGCGCGCTACTTCGATGTCGTTGCCCATCGCCGCACGCAGCAAGGGCGTGCATCCGGTGTTCAGAAACGGGTCGATGAAGCGACCGCTATTGCCGCCGCGGCTGGGGCGATGCATGTTGAGCTGCGGATTAGGGTCGACGCCTGCGTCCAGCAGCGCCGTGATCAACTCCACGTTGGAAACCGCCGGACCCGGGCCACGCGAAGCCGCGGGAGCCGCGCCACGTCCGCCGCGGCCACCCCCCAGCGCGTCCTTCCCGCAACTGGCGTAGGCGGAGTTACAGTCGGTTGCGATGTACAGGGCCGTGCGGCCCCACCAATCCCACACCTTGGGATTCGCGCCGCGATCCAGCAGGAGCTTGGCAATACCGTTGTGGAGGTTGTCGATGGCGATCATCATCGGCGTCACCCCTTCGGGCGTCGGCACGTTCGGGTCGGCTCCGGCGTCCAGCAATTCCTCGACGCAGCCGTAGCAGCCGCTGCGCGCCGCATAGAGCAGGGCCGTCAGGCCGCCGGTGGGGCGATACTGCGCGCGGGGCTCGGAGCTGATCTGGCTGGCCCAGTCGCTATAGAGCGCGCGGACCTTCGTGTCGGCGCCTTTGGCCAGCAGTAGCTTGACCATTTCCGCGCCGTTCTCGTTGGCTGCGGCCCACATCAGCGGCGTCTGGTGGTGGAACTGCTCGATCGCATTGACGTTGGCTCCGGCGTTGATCAGCATCTGGACCACCGGCACGCTCCCGGCCTGGATCGCCAGCATCAGGGCGGTCTGGCCGTCGGCGTTGGCGCCCTCGGGTCCGGCGCCGGCGTCGAGCAGCATCTTCACCATGCGGGCGTCGCCCAGCTCAGCGGCTTCGGCGATCGGCGCGGCTCCGAACGCGTTCTTGACGTTCACGTCCACTTTCCTGGCGATCAGCGCGGCCAGCAGGTCGTAGTCGACGCGGTAGACGGCCCAGTGGATGGGACGCGTGCCGTCGGGCTGCGCCTGATTGACGTCGGCCCCGGCCTGGATTTTCGCCAGCGCCGCCTTGCGGTCTCCCCTTTGAATCAGGTTGGCGAGCGAGTCAGTCCCTGCTTGGGCTTGCTCTGCTTGGGCTTGCTCTGCTTGGGCTTGGGCCAGCAGCGGCGCGACCGCGCCAGCCACACATAAAACCGCGAGGATCAAACGTTTCACAGGAAGTCTCCTAAACCACATTCGGGTCGAGCTTGTTGTGGTGCGCCCAAAGCCCCTTGGCTGCGTCGTACAGAAACTTGTGCGGATCTTTCCAGGTGCGGGGGAGATCCTTGAGAACCCCCTTGGCCAGCATGTCGTCCGGCCCGTCGCCTTCGCGGACCGTGGTGAACAGGCGCTTGCGGACCTCTTCCATCATGTCGCGCTCGGCTTGGAACTGGGCCTTGGTCATCACCGGTCCGTAGGCGGGGACGATCCTGGTCTGGTCATTGGCCAGCGCCAGTAGCGTGTCCATGGCGTCGACGCGGCCGCCGATCCAGGCGCCGGTGAAGTAGTCGAGCTCGGGATCGCGCACCGGGGAGGCGACATCGCCCACCGCGATCACGTTCGCCGCCTTGAAGTGAACGTAAATGTCGCCGCTGGTGTGCGCCAGTTGCAGGTAGCCGTAGCCGGCCTCATCCGCTCCAGAGCCCAGGGAACCGCTGGCCTCGAACGTCTCGGTGGGCCAGGCTGCCTTGGGGCGGGCTTTCCGGTAGCGATCCTCGGCCGGGACCCAGTAATCGGTCGACATCCAGGCCAGCGTCCGGTCATGGGCGATGATCTTCGCTCCGGCGGCCGCGAACGCTTCGTTGTTGCCGGTCTGGTCCAGGTGGTAATGCGTGTTGAACAGGGCCTGGATCTTCGCGCCCGGCGCGAAATTCTTCAGCGCAGCCATCAGGGCGTCGCCGGATTGCGGAGCGCCGCTATCCACCACCACCAGTCCCCCGGCAGTAGAGAACGCGACCACGTTCGCGCCGCCTCCGTCGAGCACGGCCAGCTTGTCCGTCAGACGGCCCGCTTGTTGCGCAGCCCCGCGCGGCGAGGCCCACAGCGTGAGCGCCCCTGCCGCGGTTCCCTTTAGAAAATGTCGGCGATTCACGCGGCCTCCTCGCTAGAGTTCCGTGATCTCGCCGGTGCTGTCGCCGAACTTGTCGTGTTCCAGGCCGGCCTTTTGCAGCAGCGTCAGGTGCACGTTGGCGATCGGCGTCCGTTCCGGCAGTACCAGGTGCTGGCCGCCCATATGCATCTTGCCGTTGCCGCCGCCCACCACGATATTCGGAATCGGGTAGTTGTTGTGCAGGTCGCTGTTGCTCATATTCGACCCATACATAAAGATGGCGTGGTCCAGCAGCGTGCCGTCGCCGTCCGGCGTGGCCGCCATCTTCTTCAGGAACTCGGAGAACTTCTCCACGTGCCAGGTCTGGATCTTGACCAGCTTCGCGAGACGATCCACGTCGTTGGCGTGGTGCGAAACCGGGTGGAAGGCGTCCGGCACGCCGATGTGGTTGTAAGTCCGGTTGGTGCCTTCGGCCACCATAATGTAGGAGACCACGCGGGTGAGGTCGGCCTGATACGCGAGCGCGATCAGGTCAAACATCAGCTTCACCTGCTTGTCGAATTCGTCGATGGGGCCGACCGGCGCGTCGGGAATGTCGAGCGCGGAGAGATCCTTGGCGCCGGCCATGTCCAGGCGGCGCTCGATTTCGCGGACGCTGTCCAGGTAGCCGTCGAGGATCGCGCGGTCGCTGCCGCCCAGTTCACCCTGGAGCTCCTTGGTGCGGTCCACCAGCAGGTCCAGGATGCTACTGGTCTGCTGGCTGATGGCCTGGCGCTCGGCCGCGTTGTCTCCTTCGCCGAACATCTGAAGGAAGATCTTGCGCGGGTTGTACTCCATTGGGAGCGGCGAATGCGCGTCGCGGAAGGAGAGCGTCGTGTAGGATCCGCCGCTTCCCGCGGCTGCCTGCCGGGTGGTTTCCGAGGCCACTTCGAGGGATGGCAGGGGCGTATCCTGGCTGATCATCTTCGCCATCACCTGGTCGAGCGTGGTGGACATGTTCGCGCCCGCGCCGCTCTCCGGCCGATGCGCGCTGAGCCAGGTGGCCGGGTTCAGCGTGTGCACCGAGCCGGCGGCCGCCGCGTTCTCCAGGTGGTCGAACGAGGTGACGTATTTCTTGTACGGCTCAAGCGATGCCAGAATCGGGCTGAGCTTGAAATCGGCGCCCGCGCCGCTGCACATCCAGCGATCCGCCTCGGCCCCATGCGAAGTGTTATACATGACTGCGCCGTGGGGAAGGTAGAAAAATCCGGTCCGGATCTTGGGCGCGGCGGGGCTTTGGGCCAACGCCGTACCGGCGGGAACCATCGCGTCCAGCAGCGGCAGCGCCAGGTTGACGCCGGCTGCCTTCAGAACCGTTCTGCGGGAAAGATGCTTTTTCGTAAGGAACATGACTTCTCCTAATAACCCACTACTCGGCCGCCGCCCCTTCGGTGGGGGCGGGCGCAGGAGCCTGTTTCCGAAAGGAATCGGTGTTGACGATCCCCAAAATAATCGATGAGAGCGTGTAGTTCTGTTTCGCCGCGTCGCGCACCACGGCGCGGACCTGCGGCATGTCGAAGTACTCGAGCGGCCGGTTGACCGCATACATCATCAGCTTCTCGGTCAGCGTGGTAACGAACGTGGCCGGCCGCGAGGCCAACTGCTGGCGCAACTCCACCGGACCATTGATCGCCACGCCGTTGGGCAGCACGGTGCTGGCGTCGATGGGAGCCTTAGCTTCCTGATCGCGGGTGCGCCACTCGCCGATGGCGTTGAAGTTCTCGAGCGCCAGACCGGTGGGATCAATCACGCCGTGGCACTGCTTGCAGGTCGCCTTGTCGCGGTGCATCTCGAGCCTCGCCCGGACCGTCTTCGGTGTCTCGCCGGCCTTCTGGGACAGGTCGGTGGCCGTGTTCGCGGGGGGCGGCGTGGGCGGCGTGCCGAGCAGTTTTCCCAGCACCCAGGCGCCGCGCAGCACGGGCGACGTCCGGTCGGCGTAAGAGGTCTTCATCAGGATGGCGGCCTTACCCAGCAGTCCGGCGCGTGCTGGATCGGTGAGCGTCACCTTGCGGAACTGGTCGCCGAGGACGCCCGATACATCGTAGTGCCGCGCCAGCCGTTCGTTGAGGAAGGTGTCGTTGGAGGTCAGCAGGTCCACCACATTGCGGTTATCCAGGAAGATGCTGCTGATGAAGTCCTGCGTCTCGGTCACGAAGTCGCGCCGCAGCTGCTCGGGGAAGCCCGGGAACAGTTTTGGATCGGGCTGCACGGAATCGAGTTCGTCCAGGCCCAGCCATTTCGTGGCGAAGCTGGTGATCAGGCTGGACGCCTTCGGGTCGGCCAGCATGCGCTTCACCTGGGCCTCCAGGACGCCGGGCTTGGTCAGGCCGTTCCCGGCGGCGAGTGTGAGAAGCTCATCGTCCGGACCTGTGTTCCATAGGAAGAAGGATAGGCGGGAGGCCAGTTCGAGGTCGGTCAACGGGAATGCGGCGTTGGAAGAAGCGCCCTGCGGACCACGGATGGTGCGATAGAGGAAGTCAGGGCTGGCCAGGATCGCGGCGGTCACCTGTTCGATCCCGTTGTCGAAGCTGCCGCCGTTGGCGCGGCCGGCCTCATAGAACGGCATCAGCCGGGCGATGTCTTTGTCCGTGACCGGGCGGCGGTAGGCCCGGCGAGCCAGGTTTTCGGTGATCTGGCGGGCGCAACTGGTTTCCTCGGCCGGCTGATCCGGATGGCAGACAAAGATCAGCTTGCGGCTGGCGGTTTCCGAAATGCCGGTGGGATTGTAAGGCCCGACCACTTCGATGCCGTCGGTCAGGCGCGCCATACGGCCGTTGTTGCCGCCGAACCCGCCGCGTCCGCTGGCGACGTTGTCATCCGATTCGTAGTGCGCGCGGTCGATGAAGGCCACCGTCACGTCGCGCACGCCGGCTTTCACCTGGACGGGGATCTTGCTGAAGCGCTCCATGATCTTGGCGCGCCCGTCCGCTCCTTCGCGCTCAGCCAGGGCCAGGTCCTCGGGGCCGCCGATGTTGCCGCGGAAGACGATGTTGCCGTCGATCATCATGACCAGCGTGGTCTCGTTCTCTACCTGTCCGGTGTAGAGGCCCACCGCCAGGTCGAGAACACTGATGCGATACTCGCCGTCAGCCGGGAAATTGTGGCTGAACTTGACTCCACCGCGCGTGCCCGGCGGCATGGGAACGTCCGGGTCCTGGTTTTGGCTGACCAGGTACTTCACGTCGGAGATCCGCGGATGAGGATCGCCCACCGCCGTATGCGCGACGTGCCGCGCCGAGGTGACATATTGATCCAGGAAGGCGGGCGACACGCTCAGCGCCGCGGCGATGTTGTCAAAGCCTTCCACCGCGATGTCGGTCGGCAGGACTTCCTTTTCCTCGACGTCCACGCCCACCAGAGTCTTCACGGATGCGGCGTATTCGGTGCGGTTCAGCCGCTGGATCGGCACATGGCCCGCCGTGGGACCCTGCGGGTGCGAGTCCAGGCTGGTTTCCATCCAGGAAACGAAGGAATCGATTTCGGCCTGCGGTGGCTGGGGCATGCCCGGCGGCGGCATCAGGCGTCCGCGCAGCTTACGCAGCGCCTTCTCCCAGGTGGGGGCGTCATGGGCGGGGGTCTGAAGGTCCAGGGTATCGAGCGCCAGCCCGCCGATCTTGGCGCGCGCGTTGTGGCAGCCCACACAGTAGCGGTCGAGCAGCGCGCGATGGGGATCGGGCGCCGGTCCGGGATCGGCCGGAGTCTGACCCACCGCCCGGGTTCCCACGAACGTCAGCGAGGCGATCAGAACCAGCAGAGCACTTGCAACAAGGAAACGCTTCATAAGACGGCAACCTATCGCTCGATCAATAATTTGCGGTCAAGTCCCGATCATTGGACCACTTCCGTTTTAGCACAAAAGGCGCCGCGTGGCCCCCGCCGATTGGCGGACCTTGGCCGCCGGATGCACGCTCGGCCAAGCTCTTGCAGGGACGGGTCACGTGTGCGGTAGTCTCCCAAGCAGACGTGTGCCGATGACGGCGGCTCCTGCACCGGCGGGCTCCGCCCATCTGGTGCGACAGCGCGAGGATATCAACGCGGGGCGCCTCCCGAGTTGGCAGTTCCCGTTGGCTTTTCCAGCAGGAGACGTCAATGGTGGCGCAACGCGGCGAGTGGATCGGCGTAGGCAGCCCGGCGGGCGGGAAGAAAGGCGGCCAACAATCCCGCTGCGGCGATCAGGAGCGCTACGGCCGCCAGCGTCAGAGGATCAGCGGTCGGGGCGTCGATTGAGTCGATATTGACGGCGGGCGCCACCGAGCCGGTTCCCTGCAAGAGCCGCGTGGCGGCCCAGGATAGCCCGATGCCCAGCGCGATGCCGACGCCAATCAGAGCGGCTACATCGCGCGCGATCAGCCAGACCACCTGGTGCGTCCGGGCTCCCAGGGCCATGCGGATACCGACTTCCACCGACCGGTGGGCGACCGCATAGGCGACAACCGCGTAGAGTCCGATGCTGGCCAGAACCAGGCCTAGCAAGCCCAGTCCCCCCAGGGCGGCAAAGACGACTCTCACCGGACGCAGCGAATCCTTCAGGTGCTGCGCCAGCGTGGCGACTTCGGTTACCGGCAGATCCCGGTCTATGCTCCGGAAATCGCGCAGCATGGCGCCGGCCAGTCCGCCGGCGTCGCGGGAAGTGCGCGCCAGGACCGTAGCCGCGGGGACGGGCACTTGCGCGATGGGGCGGTAAAACAGAGGCGCGGGCCGTTCGTTGAGGCCGGTGGTGAGCGTATCTGGCACCACGCCGGAGATCTCGATCGGCGTGCCGGGTGTGCGCGCCAGCGCGAAGCGCCTGCCCACCGCGTTGATCGTTCCGAAGTAGCGCCGCGCCATGGTTTCGTTGACGATGGCCGTGGCGGGTGCATCACTGCGGTCCCGGGCATCGAATCGACGCCCGTAGAGCAGCGGGATCCGGAGTGTCTCGAAGTAGCCCGGGCCGGCGAGCACCGAGGCCGCGACGACGTCGCTTCCAGGAGGCGGCTCGTAGTCGTCAATCAGGAGCGGGTCGCTGCGATCGCCGTTGCCGGGCGGCGCGCTGGCGAGCGCGGCGGCTTCCACGCCAGGTATCGCGCGGACTCGTTCCAGGAATTCGGCGTATAGCGCTTCGGTGCGCTGTGGCGTGTATCCGGCGAACTGAGCGGTGGCGCTCAAGAAGGCGACGCCCTGGACCGCGAATCGTGGGTCGTTAGCCTGGGTGACGGCAACGGCTCGCAGTCCCATCGCGGTTCCGGCCAGCAGCAGGCAGGACATGGCCACCTGGAACACGAGCAGGCCGTTCTTTAAACTGAACCAACGCCGGCCCAGCGAGAGGGCGCCGCCTTCATCGCGCAAGCTGGAGACCAGATCGATACGAGTGGACTTGAGCGCCGGAGCGAGTCCGAAAGTAATCCCCGTGATCAGGGACAGGGCAATGGTATAGGCGAGGACGCGTTGGTCGAGGCTGAAATCCATGGTGATGGGGAGGTTCAGCGTGCTAAGCCACCGGATTCCCCAGCCGGCCAGTACGTATCCTGCGCCGGCGCCCGCCAGCGCCAGCAGGACGCTCTCGGTCAGCAGGTGCCGGATGAGCTGCGGCCGCGAGGCGCCCAGGGCGAGGCGAACCGACACTTCCTTGGTCCGGGAGGCTCCGCGGACCAACAGCAGGGTGGCCAGGTTGCTGCAGGCGATGGCCAACACCAACCCCACCACGGCCAGCAGGATCGTGGCCGCGGGAACCAGCAGGGCGTCGGCCCGCGGGTGGACCCGAACCTGGTCGTCGGTGAGAACGGAGATGCCTTGTCCCGGGTCTTCGCCCGGGAAGTCGGCGGCGAGCTGGGCGCCGAGAACATCCATGGCAGCTTGCGCGCGGTCCGGCGTGACACCCTGACGGAGGCGGGCTTTCAACAGGAACATGGTTCCCTGCCGCTGCGCGAGAAGCGGACCCATGGTCTCGTTGCCGACCGCGGCCAGGGAGGAGATCGACAGCCAGAAGTCGGTGACGATGCCGGCGTTGATTGTGCTGCGGTGGCTTTCCGGCGCGATCCCCACGACGGTGACCGGAACCCCTTCGATGAGCAGGGTGCTGCCGATCACGGCCGGGTCCGCGCCGAATCGGCTGGTCCAGGCGCGGTAGCCGAGGACCGCGGCGGGCTCGGCGCCAGGCTGATCTTCGCCGGGGTCGAGCCAGCGTCCCGCGGCGGGCGTGAGGCCGAGAACGGCCAGGTAGTTGGACGTCGCGAATTCGACTACGGCCGGATGGATCCCGTCCGTGCCCTGGTATTGGACGTTGTAGGGAACGACCGCCGCTACGCCGGAAAAGACCTCGGTATGGGCGGCGATATCACGGTAGGCAGGGTAGGATGTGGCCAGCGGAAGGCGGTCTTCCCCAACGTTCTGGTAGACGTTGACGAGCCGGTCTGGATCGCGGAACGGCAGCGGGCGGAACAGCGCCGCATTCACCAGGCTGAAGATGGCGGTGTTGGCTCCGATCCCGAGCGCCAGAATCGCGATAGCGGCAGCGGTGAAGGGCCAGTCGCGCACCAGGCGGCGCATCGCGTGATAAATGTCTCGCCAAAGGATGTGACTCATCGGCCCGAGATCCTCAGGAGCAAGACGTAGCGGGCACGGAATTATTACACGTGCCCGGACTCGGTGGGCTCCGCAATTCCGAAGCTTCGTTGGGGCGGGGCAAATCCTGTAACCTGGAGCAGAGCTTCTCAACTTTAGGAGGTCCGAATGCGCGCACGATGTGTGGCGAGAATCCTTCCGTTGGCCGGAGCCGTGCTCTGCGCCGGCTACCTCCTGGCGCAGGCGCCCGCGCCCGCCGCCGCGCCCGCCGCGAACCTCAACCAACTCATGCGGGGCCTGTTCTTCCCCGATTCGAACGTCGTCTTCGCCACCCAGCGCGTCGATCCCGCGACCATCAAGCCCGCATCAGAACCTTCCGCCGCTACTGATCCGCTGGACGGCGTCTTCGGCGGTTGGCAGGCCGTGGAGAACAGCGCGCTCACGATCGTCGATGCGTCCGATCTCCTGATGACCCCCGGCCGCACGTGCAGCAACGGGGAAGCGGTTCCCATCAATGCTCCGGACTGGATCATGTTCGTGGATCAACTGCGGGAAGCCGGCCGCGTGGCCTACAAGGCGGCGCAGTCCAAGAATATCGACAACATGTTCGAGGCGTCTGACGTCCTCAACACGGCGTGCGCCAATTGCCACAACCGGTATCGCCGCCGGACCCGCTGTCAGTAGGAGAGTGACATGAAGGCTTGGTACTCATCGCAGCGCTCGCCTGCGCGTCGTTGCAGGCCCAGGAATGCACGCGGTTTACGCTGAAAGCCTTCGCCACGGACTACTTCAGGGCGGTGGAAACCCACACTCCAGCGGCACTGCCGACCGCGGCCGATGTGCGCATCACTGAAAACGCGGCGGAGATCAGGCCCGGCGAGGGACTCTTCAAGACCGGCGGCAAAGGGCAACTCATGCGCACTATCGTCGATACCCGCCAGTGCAGCACCCTGACGCAGGCCGTGATCGAAGAGACGGCGGGCGGAAAGACGGGTCCCGTGCTGATGGCCGTGCGCCTGAAGTCCGCACGTGGGAGCGTCACCGAGATCGAGACGATCATCGCGCGCGAAGGCGACTTCGCCTTCAAGCCGCAGGGCGTACTGGACACCAAGGATCAGGACTGGGAAACCCTGCTGCCGCCTGCCCGGCGCCTCACCCGCGAGGCCATGAATGCCCAGGCCGACCGCTACTATCAGATGTTCGTCGACCACAGCATTCGTCCGGATTTCGCCACGCCCTGCAATCGCTGGGAGAACGGCACGCTCACCACGGCCAAGGGCGACTGTTCCTGGAACGGAGCCGTCATGACTCACCCGCGCCGCCGCTTCCCGGTGACCGACGTCGAGTTGGGCGTGGTCGCCGCCATCACCAACTTCCGCGACGACTGGCTGGACGTTCACCTGTTCAAATTCAACCGCGAGGGCAAGATCGACCTGATTCAGGCGGTGGACGGTCCGGGAACAAAAGGCACCGGCTGGCCTTACGACAAGTAGGCGACGTTCGCCTAAAACCAGTGCCCGCCCGGCAGCCAGCCGCGGCTCTGGTAATCACTCAACGTGAACGTGATCAGGATCGCGAACCAGAACAGGCCCGCGGCGGCCACCAGTTTGGTGAGCGAGCTCGACTGGCGCAGATGCATAAAAAACCACACGACCAGCGATCCCTTCACCACGGCGATGGTCATCGCCGCCACAATATTCCACTCACCCAGATCGATCTCGGCTATGGCCGTGGTCGATATGGTCAGTACGATTAACGCCACATAGATGGTGACGTAGAGACGAACGGGAACCACCTGATGTGTCATTTCGTTTGTCCGATCAGGTACAGCAGGGGGAACAGGAAGATCCACACGATGTCCACGAAGTGCCAGTACAGGCCGATCAATTCCACCGGCGTGTACCAGGCCTTGCTGAAGCGGTTCCGCGCCGCCATCACCAGCAGCGTGGAGAGCAGTCCCACGCCCACCACCATGTGCAGGGCGTGCATGCCGGTCATCGCGAAGTAGAGGAAAAACAGAATCTGGGCAGGCCGCGCGAACCGCGCCGGCGTGTAAGCGAACGCCGGACCCGGCACGTGATGCTCCACCCATTTTTCGTGATACTCGACGCCCTTGATGCCGAGGAACACCGCGCCCAGGACCACCGTTAGCACCAGGAATACGATCAGCGCCTTCTTTCGTCCAAGTTGGGCGGACCGCACCGCGAGCGCCATGGTCAGGCTACTGGTGATCAGCACCCCGGTATTGGTCGCACCCAGGGGCACGTTCATGTACTGGCTGGTGGAGGCGAACGCGTCATGATACATGCCGCGGTAGATCGTGTAGGCCAGAAACATGCCTCCGAAAAACATGATCTCGGTCAGCAGGAACACCCACATGCCGAGCGTGGAGGACTCCAATTGCTGTTCCGGCGTGTCGAAATGATGCCGTAGATTGCCCGCCGCAGTCAGGTCGCTACTCGACAAGGTCACCTCCTTTGGCCGCGGGCAGATGGTACGAGTACGCGTCCCGGGTCACCGTCGGAATCTGCTCAAAGTTGAACACGGGAGGCGGGGACGGAGCCTCCTCCCATTCAAGCCCGCGCGCGTTCCACGGATTGCGCGGCGCCCTGGGGCCCTTGAACCAGGCCCACGCCAGGTAGACCATCGGGATCAGGTAGCCCACGCCCAGAATGGAAGCACCGGCGCTCGAAAGCACATTCAGCACCTGAAATTCCGCGGGATAGGTGGCGTAGCGCCGCGGCATTCCCTGATATCCCAGAATGAATTGCGGGAAAAATGTCAGATTGAATCCCACAAATACGACCAGGGCGGCGAACTTGGCCCACCCTTCCGGATACATCCTTCCCGAAATCTTGGGGAACCAGAAGTGGATGCCGCCCAGGTACGCCATCACCATGCCGCCCACCATGATGTAGTGGAAGTGCGCCACCACGAAGTAGGTGTCCGTCACGTGGACGTCGATCGCCATCGTGGCCAGGAACAGACCGGTCAGCCCGCCAATGGTGAACAGGCCGATGAAGCCGAAGGCGTAGAGCATCGGCGTTTCGTAGGAAATCGAGCCGCGATACATGGTCGCGGTCCAGTTGAAGACCTTGATCGCCGAGGGGACGGCCACCACGAAGCTCAGCAGCGAGAACACCATGCTGGCGTACATGGACTGACCCGAAACAAAGAGATGATGTCCCCACACCAGGAATCCCAGCAGGGCGATCGCCAGGCTGGAGAAGGCGATGAAGTTGTAGCCGAAGATGGTTTTCCGTGCAAAGCAGGTGATCAGTTCGCTGAGCACGCCCATACCCGGCAGGATCATGATGTAAACCGCCGGGTGCGAATAGAACCAGAACAAGTGCTGGAACAGGATCGGATCGCCGCCCAGGTTGGGATCGAAGATGCCCGCTTTGAGGATGCGCTCCAGGCCCAGCAGCACCACCGTGATCGCGATCACCGGTGTGCCCAGAACCTGAATGAGGCTGGTGGCGTAGTGCGCCCACACGAACAGGGGGAGGCGGCCCCAGGTCATCCCTGGCGCGCGCATCTTGTGAATGGTGATGATGAAGTTCAGCCCGGTGAGCACTGAAGAAAACCCGGCCACGAACACGCCCACCGCGGCCAACACCACGTGCGTGTTTGAGTACGTGGTGCTGAACGGGGCATAGAACGTCCACCCGGTGTCGACGCCTCCTTTGGCCACCGCCGCCACGGTGAACACGCCGCCCACCAGGTAGATGTACCAGCTCAGCAGGTTGATCCGCGGGAACGCCAGGTCGCGGGCGCCGATCATCAGCGGGATCAGGAAATTCCCCAGCACGGCGGGAATTGACGGGATCAGGAAGAAGAAGATCATGATGATCCCGTGCATGGTGAACAGCTTGTTGTAGGTGTCCGGCTCGAACAGGCCTCCGGGCGTCGTCAGATTCAGCCGCATCCCCACGGCGAACGCGCCGCCGATGAAGAAGAACACCGTGATCGAGAACAGATAGAGAAGAGCGATGCGCTTGTGGTCCGTGGTCAGCAGCCACGATTTCCAGCCGTAGGCCGCGTTCAGATAGGTCTCACGCACCTCCACCCGAGGTTGCGGAGGAAGAGTGGTGCTCATGGGGTTGCTCCCGCGTTGGCCGCTGCCGAGGGCGCCGGCGACGACAGACTCTTGACGTAGATCACCAGTTGCAGCAGTTCCTCTTCACTGAGCTGCCCCTGGAACACCGGCATGACGTTGTTCGGATATCCCTTGACGATCTTGGCGCTGGGATCCAGAATCGACTCGCGGACGTAGGCTTCGTCCGCCGTCACCGTGCGTCCGTCCGCCAATTGCACCGCGTTGCCGAACACGTTGGTCAGGGGCGGGCAGCGACCTTGCCGGTCCGTCACGTGGCAGCTCACACAGCCGTAATCGGAGAACAGGCGCTGGCCCTGGGCCACCATCGAGCCGCCGCGTTCCACGCCCGTGAGCCAGCTCTCATAGTCGATCGGATTCATCACCGTCACCCAGCCGCCCATCTTTGAATGATTCGTCCCGCAGTATTCGGCGCACAGCAGGCGATAGCGGCCGGGCTCGGTGGCCTGAAACCAGATGGTCTGGTAACGGCCGGGAACCACGTCGTGCTTCACGCGGAAGGCCGGGATGTAGAAGCTGTGAATCACGTCCTCGCTCGCCAGCGTGAGCTTCACCGGACGTCCCACGGGCACGTGCAGTTCGTTGATCTCGCGCTGCCCGTCCGGATACTGGATCTTCCACATCCACTGCTTGCCGGTGACGTAGATATCCAGCGTGTTCGCCGGCGGCGTGGCGCTCTCGAAGTACAGCTTGGTCCCCCATCCGAACATGATCAGCATGGCGAGGAACGGAATCACGCTCCAGGCGATTTCCAGCGGGACCGATCCGTGGATCGGGCGCGGACGCTCGCTGCCCGGACGGTGCCGGTACTTGATCGCGAAGAAGAATACGGCGCCGAAAATCAGCACTGTCATTACCGCGGAAATCAGCACCAGGAACGAGTACAGCAGGTCGGTTTCACCGGCGAAGGTCGAAGCGCGCGCGGGAAAGAGGGAAAGGGCGCCCATCCGCTTAGGCCTCCTTCCGTTCATGGAGCCGTGGCGCGCGGCGCCCCAAACGCAGGTCGCGGCGGAACATGATCAGCATGAATCCCACCAGCAGTCCCACCGTCAGGATGCCGGCCACCCGCAGTACGTTCATGATCACGAATCCGTACTTACCGTTCGCCGGATCGTAGTGGAAGCAGTAGAGCAGCACCTGGTCGACGGGCGAGCCGATCTTTCCCCCGGAGGCCTCCACCAAGCCGAGCTTCACGTCGCGCGCCGGATAATTGACGCCGTAGAAGTAGCGCGCCACGCGGCCTTCGGGCGTCAGCAGGATGATGGTGCTGGGATGCACGTACTGGTTGTTGTTGGCGTCGAAGGCGTAATGAAAGCCCACGGCGTCGGCCAGCGCCCGGCTGGACGTTTCCGGACCTGTCAGAAAGTGAAAATACGGATCGGCCCCCGCTCGCCCGTATTCCTGCATGTAGTTCGCCTTCTTCTGCGCGGCCACCGTGTATTCGTCCCGTGGGTCGAAGCTCACCGTGACCACTTCATAATCCTGGCCGAGGGTCAGCGGCAGCCCCTTCACGGTGCTCACCACGCCGCTCAGGACCCGGCTGCACAGCGACGGGCACTGGTAATAGACCAGCGCCAGGATGACCGGCTTGCCCAAGTACTTCCGCAGCGTCACGCGCTGGCCCGCTTCATCGGCGAAGGGGATGTCCAGTGGAACCTGCGCGCCCATTTTCTGATCGATGCCGATGCCGTCCAGGAGTTTTGGCTTTCCGTAGACCTGCGCGAACGACGGCGCCGCGGCCAGCGCCAGCAGGACGGCCGTGGCCGACACGTACTTCATTTCGTCTGCTCCTTTCGGGTGGGGAATCCGCGTTCCAGTTGCAACTCCATGGCGCGGTCCACCGGGATGTGAACGGTTCCCTTGTCGCGATCGACCCAGCCGTAGCTGTCCAGTCGCTGATCCTCCGCCTGGCGCAGATCACGCAGCTCGATTGTTGGGTGCTCTTCGATGCGCGGTTCGGGGGGAACCTGTTGCTCTTCGGCCGCCATCGGATTGGACTGCGGCACGGGGCGCGTGGCCAGGTAATCAAAGACGCCGTAAGCAACCGCAGCCGTCAGCGCCGCGGCCACCGCCAGCACGACGCCGCCCCACACCACCGGAGCGATGCGGGTGTCCGTCGTCTCATGCCGCGGGGCGGGATGTTGCAGGGTTTCCGCCATCTCAATACACCACCATCTCCTTGGGTGCGCCCTCCACGCGCCGGTCCTCCACCGGCAGCAGCGTGCGCAGTCCCACCTGGCGGAAGAACAGCGCGAGCCACAATCCTCCCAGTCCGGTGATGGCCGCAAGATCGGTCCAGTGGATCTGAATGTGATCGCCGTAAAACGCCGGCGCCACCAGCCAGTAGACGTCCGCCATGCGGACCACCAGCATGAAGAAGCACATCTTCAACAGCATCCCCGTGCGGCGTTTGACGTCGCGCTGCAGCAGCAGCACGAACGGAACGCAGAAGTGGAACACGATAAGGAACGCCGCGACGCCGCCCCAGCCTTCGCTCAGCCGGCGTATGTACCAGGGGATTTCGTCCGGCAGGTTCCCGGCCCAGATGATCAGGAACTGCGAAAACGACAGATACGCCCACAGCACGGTGAACGCGAACATCATGTTGCCGAGGTCGTGGAAGTGCTGCGGTGTGATCCGCCCTTCGAAGGGCGGCTGTTCCCGTAGCATCACCACAATCGCGATGGTCAACGCGAAGGCGGCCAGCACCTGCCCGATGAGAAACATGGCGCCGTAGATGGTCGAAAACCAGTCGGGCTCGAGCGACATCACCCAGTCGACGAACGCGAACGACGCGGTGAACACGAAGACCACCAGCCCCGGTGCGCTCCACTTCCGCATCTGCCCGATGAGTCGCTGGTCGCCGCTCGAATCCAGACGGGTCGACATGCCGGTCAGCCTTCGCGCGTACAGCGTAAAGATGGCGAAGTAGAAGAAGGATCGCGCGACAAAGAACGGGATGTTGAGGTAGGCTGCCTTCTTCACCACGACCGGGTCTTGCGCCCCTTCGGGTGTCGCCCACACGTACAGCGCCGGGATGCTGATCAGGATCGGGATCAGCAGGATGCCCATGTAGGGAAGCGTGCACGCGCCCGCCTCGCATAAGCGCCGGATCATCATGCCCCACTTGCCGCCCACCGTGTGATGCAGCAGGAGGATGCCCAGGCATCCCATCGCCAGCCCGGTCCAAAAGACGTAGGCGAACAGATAGGAGCGCAGGAGTTCCGTGCGGTCGAGCAGGAAGCCCGCCACCACCGCGACTACGCCCACTCCTCCTACGAGGAGCGCCCGGCGCTGCCAGTTGCGGAGGATCGCGGCGGTGGACTCGTGTGGCGTCATTGTTTTCCTTCCTGCGGCTGCGGTGGCGCGGGCTGGGCCGCAAGGGCGGCGCGCTGATCCTGCGGCACGTCCGCGACGCTCGCGTTCTGGCTCAACTGCAGCACGCGGATGTAGGCGGCGATGCGCCACCGGTCATCCGGTTCCACGCGCGACGCGTAACTCGGCATCGCGCCGAACCCGTTGGTGATCACGTCGAAAAAGTGCCCCACCGGAGCGTCGCGTAGCTTGTCGGTGTGATAACTGGCGGCCTGCCGGAATCCGCGGCGAACCACCATGCCGTTGCCGTCGCCGATCCGGCTGTGGCACGGCGAGCAGTAAATGTTGAAGCGTTCCTGGCCGCGCAGCAGATCCTGCCGGGAAATCGGAAACGGGAACGTCTCCACTTCTTTGTCGTCGACCTTGCCGGTGTAGCGCGCCTTGTCGATCCGCAGTTGCCCGCGCGCCACCGTGCCTTCCACCACCGGCCGCTCCGAGCGCCCGTCGCCGAAGAAATTCGTTCCGGCGAACGGCTTGTAGCGCGGCTGGTTGTGCATGTCCTGGCGGCAGCCGCAGAGCACCGCCGCGAAGGCCACTGCGATGGCGCTACGGAGCCACATCCATCACCTCCAGCGGATCCAGCTCTTCGAGGAACGCGCGCGTTCCGCCGGGGTCGAACTGTGGATCGGTCGACTCGATGCACAAAAAGAACGTGTCCCTCGACGCCCGCTCGAACTGCGGCGCGTTGAACACCGGATGATACGGCCGCGGAAGCCCGTTCAGCGCCAGCATCCCGATCACCGCGGTGAGCGACGCAATCAGCACCATGCACTCGAAGGTGATGGGGATGTAGGCCGGCCAACTGTTCAGCGGACGCCCGTCCACCACGTGCGGAAACGCGATCACCGTGATCCACCACATCAGGCCGAATCCGCCCGCCGCTCCGGCCAGGCCGCCGAAGAACACCAGCCGCTGGACCGCGTTGCTCTGGAACCCGACCGCCTCGGCCAGTCCGTCCACCGGCATTGGCGTGTAGGCGTCCATCTGCCGGTAGCCTGCCTCGCGCGCTCGCTGCGCCGAAGCCACCAACTGCTCCGGCGTGGCGAAAGACGCCATCAAGCCGTGCAGCGGCGGACCCGGGGCCCTAGTCTCCGTGAACATGGCTTGGCTCTCCTACCTCGTGATGCAGCACCTCGCGCATTTCAAACATCGAAATCGCAGGCAAGCCGCGAATGAAGAGAAACATCAGGCTCAGGAACAAGCCGATGGTTCCGAAAAACGTCGCCCAATCCCAAACGGTGGGGAAATACTGGCCCCAGCTTGAGGGCAGGAAGTCGCGCTCCAGACTGGTCACCACGATCACGAAGCGCTCCAGCCACATGCCCACGTTGACCACCAGCGAAACCAGGAACACGGCCTTCACGTTCAGCCGCACGCGCCGCGACCAGAGCACTTGCGGGATCAGAATATTGCATGAGATCAGCAGGAAGAACGTCCACCAGTAGTGCCCGCCCCAGGCGCGGTTCCAGTACATGAACCGTTCATAGATGTTGCCGCTGTACCACGCCATGAACGCTTCCATGGCGTACCCGTAGGCGACGATCAACCCGGTCCCCAGCATCACCTTCGCCATACATTCGATGTGCCGCATGGTGATCAGGTCCTGGAGCCCGTACCAGGACCGCACGGGAATGGCCAGCGTCAGCACCATGGCGAATCCCGAATAGATGGCGCCGGCGACAAAGTACGGCGGGAAGATGGTCGTGTGCCAGCCCGGCAGCATGCTGATGGAAAAGTCGAAGCTCACCACCGAGTGGACCGAAACCACCAGCGGCGTCGACAAGCCGGCCAGCAGCAGGTAAGCCTTCTGGTAACGCGCCCAGTGCTTGGCCGATCCGCGCCAGCCCATTGCCAGCATGCCGAATATCTTCTGCTGCCAGACGCGCTTTCCCGTATCGCGCATCGTCGCCAGATCCGGAATCAGACCGGTGAACCAGAACAGGATGGAGACAGTCAGGTACGTGCTGACCGCGAACACGTCCCAGATCAGCGGACTGCGCGGCTGCGGCCACATCCACATGGTGTTGGGATACGGCAGCAGCCAATAGAACAGCCAGGGCCGGCCCAGGTGCAACAGCGGGAACATCCCTGCACAGGCCACGGCGAAGAGCGTCATGGCTTCCGAGAAGCGGTTGATGGACGTCCGCCAATCCTGCTTCAACAGCAGCAGAATCGCCGAGATGAGAGTGCCTGCGTGCCCGATGCCGATCCACCACACGAAGTTGACGATCGCGAAGCCCCACGCAATCGGGATCACAATGCCCCAGATGCCGACCCCCTTGGCGAACAAATAGGTGACGGCCACCAGCAGCACGTTGACGAACAGGAAGGCGATCGCGAACCCTATGAACATTTGCCGCGGCGTGCGGCGCATGGGGCGGAGTGCAACGTCGCTGATCTTGTCGGTGACGGTGCCGAAGTCGTGCCCTGGGCCGATGACCTTCTCGGGTCCTGGATCGGGAGCCGTGATGGTCCCCCGCTCCTCCTGCCGTTCGCGGTCAGTCATTCTCCAACTCCGGATTTGGATTTCGCAGGCGCGCCTGATACGTGGTGCGCGGCCGCGTGTTCACTTCTTCCAGCAGCGGATAGTCACGCTGCCGCTTCCGCCGCGACACTTCGCTGTCGGGATCGTTGAGATCCCCGAACACAATCGCCTGCGCCGGACATGCCTGCTGGCACGCCGTGACGATGTCGCCGTCGCGCACCTTGCGGTCTTCCTTCTCGGCGTCGATCTTGGCGTGCTCAATCCGCTGCACGCAGTAGCTGCACTTTTCCATCACGCCGCGGCTGCGCACCGTCACATCGGGATTGCGCACGCCCTTCAGGCTCTCCGTGTACCAGTCCGAATAGAGGAGGAAGTTGAAGCGGCGCACCTTGTAGGGGCAGTTGTTCGAGCAGTACCGCGTGCCCACGCAGCGGTTATAGATCATCTCGTTCAGCCCCTCTTTGCTGTGCACCGTGGCGGCCACCGGGCACACCAGCTCGCACGGCGCGTCCTCGCAGTGCATGCAGGGGACCGGTTGGAAATAGAGCTCGGGATCATCGAGCGAACCGGAAAAATAGCGGTCCACGCGAATCCAGTTCATGTGGCGGCCCTTGGCGACCTCCTCTTTGCCGACCACCGGAATGTTGTTCTCCGCCTGGCAGGCCACCGCGCAGGCCTGGCAGCCCGTGCAGGCCGTCAGGTCGATCGCCATGCCCCACTTGTAGTCCGGATACTGCCAGTTCGGGAACAGCGTCAGCCCCGGCGTGATGCGCTGCTCTTCGGGCCGCGCAAACTCCGGATTGGCCTGATACGCGGCCAGCGTCGCCACACGGAACGGATTGCGCTCCTCCATCGTTTGCGTATGTTGCGTATTGGCGAAGTCGTGATGGCCGTCGATCCGGGCGATCGTTGCTCCTGCGGCTCGCCATGGCAGCCCGGAGGACCGCAGCCGGTAGGCGTCGAAGCCGACTCCGTTGGCTACGCGGCCCGCGCGCGTCCGCCCATAGCCGAAGTGCACGGTGATCGAGCCGTCTGCCAGTCCAGGCAACACCCACACCGGCGCCTGCACCGTGCGCCCGTCCAGCGAGACCTCGATGCGGTCCCCGGTCGCCAGCCCTTGCTCCTCCGCCATGCGCGGCGAAATCCACGCGGCGTTATCCCAGGTGAGGCGGTTCTGCGGCTTGGGCAATTCCTGCAGCCACCCGTTGTTCGAAAGCGTCCCGTCGCCGATCACCGGATCCGGACGGAGCACCACTTCCATTGCCGCCTCCGCAGCCGGCGCGGCCGGTGGAATCGCGGCCCGCGGCGGTGTGCGCTCGGCGAACGCCGTGCCCTGCATCACGCCGTCATGCAGCGTCACCTGCCAGAAATCGTCGAAGTCCTGCCCAGGATGCTGCCCGCGCCAGTAATTCTGCACCGTGGCGTGCGAGCTCTGATCCGCACGGTTCAGCAGCACGTTCAGGACGTCGTGAGCCGTCTTGCCGTCGTAGATTGGTGCGATCAGCGGCTGCACGAGCGACACTGTGCCGTCGTAAGCCCGCGCGTCGCTCCACGATTCGAGGTAATGCGCCTCGGGAACATGCCAGTGGCACCACGCGCCGGTTTCGTCGGCGAACAAACCCAGGTGTGCCCGCAGCGGGACCTGTTGCAGAGCGCCCAGAAAGTCGAGGTCCGCCGGAGCGTCGTACACCGGATTCCCGTCCAGGATGACCAGCGTCTGGACGTCCCCACTGCGCATGTCCGCCACCAATTCCGCCAGCGACGCGATCTCATCCACGGGGCGCGCCTCCACCCGATCCGTGTAGAGCACCGTCTGCCCCGCGTTACCCAGCGTCTGGTTGAGCGCGTGTGCGATCGTGTGCACGCGCGGCGGCTGAAACTCGCCGGGCACTACGACACCCGCGCCGCGGTTCGCCTGCAGGTCCCGCGTGATCGCATCCAGAGCGGGTGACATCAGCTCCGGACCCTCCGCCGCCACCGATAGATTCCGCGCCAGCGCCGCCGCGAACGCTTCCACCTCGCCGGCACGCATCCGCAGCCGATGCTCCGCCATGCCGCCGGCCAGCGACGGTGTGCTCTCGGCCACGTACAGCCGTGGCGCGGGACCCGCCGGATTCGCCGCGGCGCTCCGCCGCTGGCCGGCGTAATCCCGCATGTAGCGCAAGTGCCCGGGCGTCCACGAATCCAGAAAATCCGCGTCCAGCGAAACGATGGTCCGAGCCCGGTCAAACCGGTAGACGGTGTTGAACGGAGCCCCGAACGCCGCCATGCTTCCGGCCCGGTCTGAGTGCCGCCCGCACGGCTCGTACTGATGCCAGCGCGCCTCCGGATACATCGCCAGCAGTTCCGTGATCTGCGACGCCAGCGTGGGCGACGTCATGGTGCCGGTCAGAATCCGCAGCCCGCGGCCGTTGCTGTCGCGCAAGGCGTTGGTCATCGCTGTGAGGAACGCGCCCCACCCGCTGATGCCGCCGTTGTGCAGCACCGTCTGTGAACGGTCCGGATCGTAGAGCGTCAGCACGCTTGCTTGTATGGCGGGATCGGTGCCCCCCAGGCTGCCCGGATGTGCCGGGTTGCCCTCCACCTTGGTGGGCCGCCCCAGATGGCTCTCCACCAGCACGCCCTCGGCGATCCCCCGCGCGGGCATCGACGTCGCGTAGTAAAGCGGCTTGCCGGGCACCACCTGCTCGGGCTGATGCACGTACGGCACAATCGCCTCGTCCGGCTGTTTCGTGCAGCTCGTGGCCCCGGCCAGCGCCAGCGACGCCCCCATCAGCGTCAGAAAGCGGCGGCGCGAGGTGGCGTCGTTCCAATCCGGTGTGCGGTTCGGAAACTCATCTTCGGCAAAGGCCTGGAACTCGGCGGTTCCGGCGAGTTCTTCCAGACTTTTCCAGAACCGCGGACCGCCTTCCTGGCCCAAGCGCCTGCGAAGCTCTTCATGACTGACCTTCGGGTCCTGACTGATTTTCGGGTTCATACACTGTCACCTGTGGCATGTGACGCAGTCGGTCAAGCTCTGCACTTGGTATTCGGCCATCAGCCGCTGCCCGAGCGCGGCCTGATCCTCCGGTGGCTGGTACGCCATATTGAAAATTTCCTCCCTGGGCCGGAGATATTTCTCCGGCGCCCGGTGGCACTCCACGCACCACCGCATGTACAGCGTGTTGACCTTCCTGGTGAGCGGCATCTCATCGATCCGCCCGTGGCAGGTCGCGCACCCGACGCCTTTATGGATATGAATGCTGTGGTTGAAGTAGACATAGTCCGGCAGGTCGTGGATGCGGACCCACTCCAGGCTTCGGCCCGTCCGGAAACTCTCACGCACCGGCTCCAGGATCTCGGCGTTCGCCCAGATCTGCGAGTGGCACGTCATGCAGGTTTCCGTCGGGGGAATCCCGGCAAACGCCGACGTCTCCACCGACGTGTGGCAATAACGGCAATCAATACCGTCGTCGCCCACGTGGTGCTTGTGGCTAAACGGCACCGGCTGTTGCTTGGCCACGTCCACATCCGTGATGAAGGCGCCGCTGTTGATCCGGTAGGCCGCCCACAAGACACCGCCCGCCCCGAGCACCGCCAAGGCGAGCGTCACCCTCGCCAGGTGGTTCGCGCTGTGATGAAAAATCTGCGCCATTGCGCAACCGGTCGACTCGGCCCGTGGACCGGCTGTTTCGCGGCTGCGCCAATATTTTGAGCCGCGCGCTTCGGGGAGGCCATTTCGCTGCCCGCCCGAATAAAGCATGCTAGAGTGGACTCGATCCTGACCGAGGAGGGACCATGTCACGAAAACTTCTTGTTGCCGTTGCTTTTGCCGCCAGCTTCTCCGTTGCTCTGTTCGCCCAGGGACCTCCGGGAGGCCGCGGAAAAGGCGGTAAGGGCGGGCGCGGCGGCCCGGGCGGGCGTGCCGGCCAGACGGTCGAAAAAATCCGCCAGCTCAAGCCGAACCTGTATATGATCACCGGCGGCGGCGCCAACACGCTGGTCCGCGTGACGCCGGAAGGCATCATCGTCGTCGACACCAAGAACCCCGGCGGCGAAAACTACATGCGCCTCATGGAAGAGATCCGCTCGGTTTCGCAGGCGCCCGTGAAGTACGTGATGAACACCCAGCATCACCCCGATCACGTCGGGACCAACCAGCAGTTCATCGACGCCGGCGCCACTGTCATCGACCTCCAGGCCCTCAAGGACTTCGAGGCCAGCGACCCCCGCACCAAGGACATCCCTGGCCGCGCCACCCAGACCTTCGCCAAGGACTACACGCTTAACTTCGGCGGCGCCAAGGTCGAGGCCCACTTCTACGGACCCGGCCACACCGGCGATGACACCATGGTCTACTTCCCTGCCGAGGGCGTGGTCATGGTCAGTGACCAGATCACCGACAACAATCCGATCGTCGACTTCGCCAACGGCGGCAGCGCCCTCGACTGGAACAAGTCCCTCGACGGCGTGCTGAAACTCAACTGGGACATGGCCATCCCCGGCCGCGGCGAGCCCAAGAGCAAGGCCGAAGTCCAGGCCTTTCGCGACCGCTGGAACACGCTCATCACCCGCGCCCAGGATGCGGTGAAGGCTGGAGCCACGCGCGACACGCTCGCCAGCCAGGTGAAGACCGACGACCTCGGCTGGAACATGAACGCTAACTTCTTCGGCAGCCTCTACGACGAGATCAAAAAGTAGTCACCTCCAGGCCGGCCGGCGCCGGGGGCTTTTCCGCTCCCGTTCGATGCCAGTGAGGTGTTCAGGTTGAGCCTTGGGAACCCTTCACCGGCGGCGACGTAGATCCACGGTCTGACCCGCGCGTCGCCACCGGCGAGGGGCCCTACAATAACTGAAGTGCTCCCCGTTTCCGAACAACTCACTTACCTCAAGAAGGGCTTCGCCGAAATCATCCGCGAAGAGGACCTCAAGGACCGCCTGACCCAGTGCCTCCAGGCCAACCGTCCTCTGCGCGTCAAGGCCGGTTTTGACCCCACCGCGCCCGACCTTCATTTGGGTCACACCGTCCTGCTGCGCAAGATGAAGCACTTCCAGGACCTCGGCCACACGGTCATCTTCCTCATCGGCGACATGACCGGCCTGATCGGCGACCCCACCGGCCGCAACATCACCCGCCCGCCCATGACCCGCGAGCAGATCAACGAAAACGCGGAGACCTACAAAGCGCAGGTCTTCAAGATCCTCGACCCGGAGAAGACCGAGATCCGTTTCAACAGCGAGTGGCTCGATCCGCTGAAGTTCGAAGACGTCGTCCGCCTCACGGCCAAATACACGGTGGCCCGCATCCTCGAACGCGACGACTTCACCAAGCGCCTCAAGGAAGGCCTGCCAATTTCGATGCACGAGACCCTCTACCCGATCGCCCAGGGCTACGATTCTGTGGCGCTCAAATGCGACGTGGAGCTCGGCGGCACGGATCAGCGCTTCAACCTTCTGGTAGGCCGCGAGCTCCAGCGCGACTACGGCCAGCCACCGCAGATCGTTGCTACCACGCCGCTGCTCGAAGGCACCGACGGCGTCGAAAAGATGTCGAAGTCCAAGAACAACTACATCGGCATCACGGAACCGCCCAAGGTCATGTTCCGCAAAGTCATGGGCATCAGCGACGATCTGATGTGGCGCTACTGGGAACTGCTCACCGACCTGCCACTGGCCGAAATTAGCGCGCTCAAGCAGCGCGAGCCCATGGCCGTGAAGAAGGAACTCGCGGCGCATATCGTGGCTGACTTCTACTCCGAAGCCGACGCCCGCCAGGCCGGCGAAGACTTCGCCCGCGAAGTGCAGCAAGGCGGCGTGCCGTCGGACATCGACACCGTCGCTCTTCCCCCAGAGGCGCTGTCGGCGAAAGGCATCTCGATCCCCAAGATGCTGGTCGCCACCGGCCTCGCCCCCTCGCGCACCGAAGCCGAGCGTCTGCTCAAATCCGGCGCCATCGAAATCGACGGCTCCCCTTGCGCGGAGAACTATATCAACCCCAACGGTACACTGACGGTCCGCGCCGGCAAGAAGTGGAAGCGCGTGCGGATCGGGGAATAGACTCACTTGCCGGGCTCCGCGTTTCAAGGAAAATAGGACGCGCAGATCTTGCAAGGTTCCATGTAATTGTTGCAGCCTCTTCCCATCCAGGTGAAGAAAACCGCGAAAAAGGCGGGTATGGAACGCGCGTTGCAACTGCGTACGCAGGAGGCAGTATGCAACTACGACACACCAAAGTATGGACGCCTGCCGCCGGACTCTTGCTGGCGGCTGCCCCATTGATTCCCACGGCCGTGGCGCAAGCCCCTAATCCGGTGCAGAGCCACGTGCAGCAGACCGCTCAGGATGGGACGCCTTTGTACCGCGTGGAGGTGGTCGGCCGGACCACCACTGCCATTAACTACCGCCATCGTAGCGGCGCCACGTCGATTGACTTTGACGGAACCGCCCTCCTGCCCAAGGCCAGCGGCGAAGCCAAGGTCGAAAGCAAGCAGGGATACATCGAAATCGAAGTCGAGTTTGACGAACTCAAACCCGCCACCCAATTCGGTCCCGAGTACCTGACCTATGTCATGTGGGCCATCACCCCCGAGGGCCGCGCGACCAACCTGGGAGAGGTCCTGCTCAACGGCAATCGGTCGAAACTCGACGTCACCACTGAGCTTCAGTCCTTCGGCTTGATCGTCACCGCCGAACCGTACTTCGCCGTCTCGCAGCCGAGCGACGTGGTCGTCATGGAAAACGCCGTCCGGCCCGACACGCGCGGCAAGGTCGAAGTCGTGCAGGCCAAATACGAACTGCTGAAGCGTGGTTCCTACACCTCTACGGTGGACCCCAGCGCGGTGACCACTCGGGTAACCGATCCCAAGGTTCCTCTGGAACTGTATGAGGCTCGCAACGCCGTCCAGTTGGCTCGCTTTGCCGGGGCCGACATGTATGCGAAGGACACCTTCCAGAAAGCCCAGGCGCAACTCCAGCAGGCCGAGACCTATCAGCAGAAGGACGCCGGCAGCAAGCCTACCAAGATGATGGCGCGCGAAGCGGTGCAGACCGCCGAGGACTCTCGCCTGATCGCGATCCAGAATAAACAGCAGCAACTCCTGTCGCAGGAACGTGAAGCGGCGGCCACCCGCGAGGCTCAGGCGAAGCAGCAGGCCGAGCAGGCCCAGGCGAATGCCCAGCAGGCCCGGGCGACCGCCCAACAGGCTCAGTTGAACGCCGAGCAGGCTCGCGCCCAGGCGGCTGCCGAAGCCCAGCAGCGCCAGCAGGCCCAGCAGCAAGCCCAGCAAGCACAGCAGCAGGCCCAGATCGCCGCCAACCAGAAGACCGCCGCTGAGCAGGCTCGTCTGCAAGCCGAGCAGGATGCCCGCCAGGCCGAGCTCCAGCGCCAGCAGGCCGAAGCCGACCGCGCCGCCGCTCTGGCCGCCCGTCAGGACGCCGAACAGCAAGCTCAGCAGGCCCGCGGTGAAGCGGCGAAACTCCAGCAGGAGCATGATCAGCTTCGCGCCGAGCTCCAGCAGCAACTCAATACCGTGCTCCAGACCCGCGAGACCGCCCGCGGCCTGATCGTCAACATGTCCGACGTCCTGTTTGACATCGACAAGGCCACGCTCAAGCAGGACGCGCAGGTGAAGCTGGCCAAGGTCGCCGGCATCGTCCTGGCTCATCCCGAACTCGATCTGGAAGTCGATGGCTACACTGACAGCACCGGATCGAGTGACTACAACGAGGACCTCTCCGAGCGCCGCGCCGAAAGCGTCCGCTCGTTTCTGGTGGAGCAGGGCGTCAGCCCCTCCAACATCACCGCCGAAGCCTTCGGAGAAAGCAACCCGGTGGCGAGCAACGACACTCGCGCCGGCCGCCAGCGAAACCGTCGCGTGGAGCTGGTGATCTCCGGCGAATCGATTGCGGCAACCCCGCAAGCCGATTCGTTCGCGGCGCAACGCTAGCGATTCTCCGAACCTCGGGACGGGCGCTTCGGACTACCGCCACGAAGCGCCCGCTTTGTTTGCCCCTCCTGAGCATGGCGATTTTGGCCTCCCGCGGTCGTGTGGTATAGTGGCTCGGCTCGGACTTCCACACCGCCACGGGAGGCAAAATGAAACAGCCCGCACTTGGCCTCGTCGCCACGGCGATCGTCGTCGCGATCTCGCTGGGCCTCATCTCGCTGTTTGACTTCGAAACCTTCGCAGGCTGGGTCAGCTACGCGCTGATCTGCCTGATCCCCATGGAAATCGTGGTGGGGGTCTCCTGGGGCGCCAACCCCGCCTTCGCCGCGGGTCTGTCGCAGCCCGGCAAAGGGATCCTGCTGGTGCTGGTGTGCGCCATCGCCGCCGCCGTCATCGGACCCGTCTACTGGCAGATCGCCGGTGGCGCGGTCAGCCCACCCGCGCCCATGCTCATGGAATGCAGCATCGTCGTCGTGGTGGTCATGTTCTGGATGGCGATCATGTTCGGCGGCTGGCCGTTCACCAGTTGGATCAAGAACCCGGTCGCCGCGGGCGTTCTGATGTGGGCCGTCTGCTACGCGCTCAATTACGCCCTGTTCCGCGTCTTCTTTAATTACGACTTCATGGCTGGAGCCCCGGTCTACGTGGCCTCGCTCGACCCCGGCGGACTGTTCAACGCAAACGCGGCCACCGTGTTTTACGTCACTGCCATCGGCGTCCTGTTTCTCGAACTGCACTTCGACCTGTGGCCGCTATCGAGCTCGCCTTCCCTGATGAAGCAGCCCACGCTGGGCATCGTCTGGAGCATCCTCGCCCTGGTGATCGGCGGCCTGGCCTACTACATCGGCGTCGACCTGATGGGCATGGACCCGATGCTGTTCCTGATCCGCGTGCCGGTTCCCTTCATCTTCGGGACCATCGTCGTCCTGAACATGCTGCACAACTCGCTGTTCGCGTCGCTGAAGCAGCCGTTGAAAGGCGTCGCCAACACGGCCGCCGCGGCCATCATCGGCACGTTGCTGGCGATGCTGTACGGGGCCCTCTGCCCCGCGGTCACCGGCGAACTGGCCATCGGACCTCCGGGCAATGACTATGAGCGCTGGCTGGCCTCGGCGCTGCTCGGCGTGACGTTCCCGTTCCTCATCTTCTACGCCGAGTTCTTCAAGATGTGGCCGCTCACCGGCAGCGCGAAGCCGGAACCCGAAGCGCAAGCCGCACGTTCCGGTGGCTAACGCAGCACCGGCGGCTAATGTGACACAATTTCCTAGGAAGGCAATCATCCCATGCGAGCGATCGACGAAAATACCATCACCGAAGCCGCCATCGACCAGATGGCCTCCACGCCCAACCCGCGCCTTAAGCAGATCATGGAGGGCCTGGTGCACCACCTGCACGACTGGGCCCGCGAGGTGGACCTCACGCCCGAGGAGTGGCTGGAAGGCATCAAGTTCCTCACCGCCGTCGGCCAAAAGTGCGACCAGTACCGTCAGGAGTTCATTCTGCTGTCGGACACGCTGGGCATGAGTTCACTGATCAACGCGCTGCATGATCGCCGCGCCACTGAGAAGGGCACCCAGTCGAGCCTGCTCGGCCCCTTCTACCGCCAGGACTCGCCCCACATGAACCTGGGCGATTCCATCGTCAAGGAACCGGGCCCCGGCAAAGAGGTGGTGCTCTACGGCAAAGTGCTCGACGCGGCGGGTAACGGCATCCCGGGCGCCTCGGTCGAAATCTGGCAACCGGATGAAACCGGCAACTACGATCTGCAACTGCACGACCCCTCGGAAATGGATCTGCGCGGCCACTTCTACACCAACGACAAGGGCGAATACTGGGTGCGCACCATCCCGCCGTTGGGCTACATGATTCCCATGGACGGCCCCGTCGGCGACATGATCCGCGCGCAGAAGCGCCACGGCTACCGGCCCGCGCACATCCACTTCCTGGTCGGCGCACCGGGCTACCGCGAGTGCGTGACGGCGCTCTACCTCGAAGGTGATGAGCACCTGGATTCGGATACGGTCTTCGGCAGTGCGGCCTCGCTGGTGGCCGGCGTGCAGGCGCACGATCCCAACTCGCCAATCCCCAACATGCCGACCATCCACTTCGACTTCCACCTGGCGGCAGCGAAGAAGGACGGCTCGGGCCGCGTGGGCGCCGACCCGTCGCAGATCATCAGAACAGGCGCATAGAGTGGCGCGAGCCCGTGGCTCGCCGCGCCGGCACTCGTGCCGGCGCTTGTCCCCGCGCGCTTGCTAAAATACCCTGTGGTCTTCGAACCCCGCTACTACGCCGACCGCCTGACCCTCGTCAACCCGCAAGGCGACGTAGCTCTGACCACCCTCTGGTCCAAAGTCGAAGCCGCCCAAAAGATCCTCGCGGAGGCCGCGGTCGACCTCAACCCGGCCACCTCGCGCTTGGCCGTGATCGCCAATCTCTACGGCAACGGCCTCCCGCAGATGCTCCGCAATCTCCTCTGGAACCCCCAAATCCGCCACATCGTGATCGTGGGCAAGAACCTCTCCGGCTCACGCGAATGGCTGCTGAACTTCTTTGAGCACGGCCTCGAAGAGGTCGAGTTCCTGGGCGCGAAAACCTTCCGCATCCGCAACACGACGCGCACCATTGACGGCTGCGTTCAGCCGCAGCACTTCCCGCACCCCATCGGCTTCACCACACTCGGCGACCTGGGTGACGCGGCTACCAAGACCGCACTCCACGACACCTTCGCGAACCTCCCTCCGCCCGAGCCGGTCACCACCGAGCGCATCGAGCCGCCGCCGATCCCCGAGCCCACGGTGACGCGCTATCCCTCGGAGGCGCGCGCGCACACCATCGTCCGCAACACGCCCATGGAGGCCTGGAGCGAACTCATCTTCCGCCTCTATCGCTTCGGACACCGCAACATCGTCGCCAAGCGCACCGGACCCGAAGGCCGCATCGAGCTGCAGAACGTCAAGATCGTGGTCGAGGACCCGCGCGAGGAGCCGGACGAGATCCTGCGCTCCTACGGCTTCACGCTCGATAAGTTCCAGAGCTACCAGCAGCGCATCCTCGATCCCACCAAGCACCCCGACCTCGGCTACACCTACGGCAACCGGCTGCGCGCCCACTTCGGCCGCGACTCGCTGGAGATCGCCGCCCAGCGCCTCCGGGACAAACCCGACTCGCGCCACGCCTACATCACGCTGTGGGACAACACGCGCGACCTGCCCGAGGGCTCGGACACGCCGTGCTTCGTCACGGCATTCTTCCGAAGGTTTGAGGGCCATCTGACGTTGACCGCGACCTTCCGCTCGCACAACGCTATGGAGGCCTGGCCGGAGAACGTCTACGGACTGATCGCGATCCAACGTCACGTGGCCGGCATCGCGGAGATGGAACCCGGGCCGATCACCGTGGTCAGTCACTCGATCAGCATCGACCTGCCGTCGCTCGAGAAAGCCAAGCGCATCGCCACCAGCAAGGAGTCGGACGAAGTCTACGATCCCTCCACGGGCAAGCACGGCCCGCGCATGGACCCCAACGGCGAGTTCACCATGACCTTTGACCGCGGCACCTGGGAGCTGGTCGTCGAGCACTCCTTCGGCGGCATGAAGATCGGCGAGTACCGCGGCAAGACGGCCGAGGAGATTGAGCGGCAGATCGCCCGCGACGTGGCGGTGTCCGAGATCTCGCACGCCATCTACGTGGGGCGCGAGCTGGCACGCAAGGAGTTTGAGATGAAGGCTGCGCGGGCGGCGGAGAAAGCGTGATCGCACTCTTTGACATCGGTTCGACCTTGATCGAAGGCCCGCCGTACGGCCCCACGCGACGCCTGTCGGAGATGCTGGGTCTGGACACGGCCGCGATTCCAGTGCTCGAACGTATCCTGTTCCGCTCGCCGTTCCGCGATCCCAGTGAACTGGCGATGGCCGTCGCCAGTCAACTGAAGGTCGGCGAACCGGAAGCCGAAGCGGCCTGCATCGAGCTGTGGAACGCGCAGTTGGAAGAGGCCTTCGTGCTGCCCGGCGCGCGCGAGCTGATCGCGGCGCTGGACGCGGCCGGCATCCGCCGCGCGTACCTCTCGAACATCTGGCCGCCCTTCTACGAGCACTTCCGCCAGGAGTTCCCCAGCGAAGCCGCGCAGCCGCAGTTTCTCTCCTTCCAGACCGGCTTGCTCAAACCCGATCCCGGCTTCTTCCATCACGCGCTGCGGGCGCTCGATGCGCAGGCGGAAGAGACGGTCATGATCGGCGACACCTACGCGAACGACATCCGGCCGGCCATCCAGATCGGACTGCGGACGGTCTGGCTGCTGCACCGGCCGCAGAAGGAACGAAAGGCGCTGGTCGACGTGTTGAACGGCGAGGCGCCCGCGCCCAACCTGACGCTCGGCTCGATTGCCGAACTGACCCCCGCGCGCCTCGGCGCGCTCTTCGGATACCATGCGCATTCAAAAGTATGAGCTGCTGCCCGAGGCCGAGCTTCTCAGCCGCCTCAAGACCACCCGCCTGCGGGGCTTCGACCGCGCCGAGGTGTATCGCGACGCGACCCTCGAGGTCGCGGAGTTTGACACCGGCGCGCTGACTCCAGCGCAGCGCTACGTGCTGCGCGAGGGCGTGCAGACGATCCTGGATATCGCCGAGGCGTTCGCGCCGCTGGGCATCGACGTGTTCGCCTTGCGCGGCGCGCTGCTGTTCTGGCCGGAGGGAGCAGAGGAGGCGATCCCCTTTTTGCCGCCGGTGATCGAGGAGTCGCACGAGCCCGGCGGGAGCACGGTGCTGCTGATCAACGACGGCATCCATCGCGTCTACGCGGCGCGCAAGCTGGGGCGGCCGATCCACGTCGTCCTGGCGCGCAACGTGCCGGCCGAGTATCCCTACTACGCCTACGCGCTGCCCGACGGGTGGGCGCAGGTGGAGGAGTTGGCCGAGTTGACGGAAGGCTACCAGAAGAAGGCTTACCGGAATCCGGAGAACTACAAGGCTCTATTCCGCGACTTCAACGCTGTGTTCGAGGGCGTGCAGAAGCAGCGTCCGCGGACGAACCCGGCGCACTTGAAGGCGTAGCGCGCCTGCTTGGCGGTTCGTGGACCGGAGAGGACCGCTCCCTGTGGTCGCGGCTCGGCTATTGGCGCTCTGCACAACTGACGGGAACGGGACACAGCAGCAAACGGTCGCGGAGTAGCCAGCGCCGGGGCGGACGGATCGCGGCGGGTACGCACAGGGACGCGGTGGTCGTGCATAGGTGCGGAGATTGCACATCGGCGCGCGGACGAATGCGCTGCCCGGCCGCCTGTCCGGAACGTCGAAGTGCGCAGAGCCCCGCTGGCTGAGCCGCGACCACAGGGAGCGGTCTTCCCTGGTCCGGAGACGTCCCCTGGGGGCGCGATCGCACGGAGGCTATCAAACAGTATCGGCGACGAATGTTTGAAGCGCTACTTGGCTCTTTTACTTGCCCTTGCCGCGGTTGTCGTCGTTCGGGTCGCGGCCCAGCACCACTGTGCCGTCGGCCAACCGGATCGTGCTGGTGTTGGCCGTATTCGAGCCGTCCTTGGCCATCACCGCCTGCACGGTAACCATGTCGCCGACCTTCAGAGAGTTGCGCTTCCAGCCCTGGCGGCGCAGCGCGTTGGGCGGTCCGCCCTCGAACTGCCACTTGACGGTCCTGCCGTCGGCGCCCTTGGCATCCAGGTAATACCAGATATGCGGATTCATCCACTCGACCTTGGTGACGGTGCCGGTGACGGTGACCGGCTTGGTGCGGTCATACTCGGCGTCGATCGAATGGTGCGCGGCCAGGGGAATGGCGGCTGCCAGCAGAAGGCCCGCAGCAACGGTCATCAGAGCTCTCATCAGTTGCCTCCAGAAGGATTCAGGATACCAGAGGCGCCGGGTTGGTAGTGAGGTGCTGATGCTCGGCAGAGGAGGGGCATCGCATTCCCGATTTGCGGACGGAACAGGAAGACGCCGCGCGGCGGTCCAATCTGAATTGGCCCGGCTGGGCGATGTGCGCGCTGGCTCCATCACCAGTGCAAGAGGCCGCTGTGGAACCCCAACGGTCACTGCCATCAGCCGGGGGATCGATCCCACCTCAACGCCCCCTTTCCAGGATTACTGGGAGCATCGGCGCGCCGCCGAATCTTCACTTCTGTGTCGCACACCCATGGAGTGCTCCTCCGGCCGGAGATTCAGAGGTCGGCGGGAGGGCGAAGAAGTTGGGAGGGAAGAGATCTGGGCGGAGGGAAGAAGGGCTCTAAACGACACCGGCTCTGCCCCTCGAAAGGAGCAGAGCCGGGATGTTTGCTCGTGGAAAGACTTAGACCAAATTGCCGCCGTCGTCATCGGGCGGGAACGGCCACGGACCATGCGCAACGATATTGCCGCCGTCGTCATCGGGCGGGAAGGGCCACGGACCGTGCGCAACGATATTGCCGCCGTCGTCATCGGGCGGGAAGGGCCACGGACCGTGCGCAACGATGTTGCCGCCGTCGTCATCGGGCGGGAACGGCCACGGACCGTGCGCAACGATATTGCCGCCGTCGTCATCGGGCGGGAAGGGCCACGGACCATGCGCAACGATATTGCCGCCGTCGTCATCGGGCGGGAAGGGCCACGGACCGTGCGCAACGATATTGCCGCCGTCGTCATCGGGCGGGAACGGCCAGGGGCCATGTGCAACGATATTGCCGCCGTCGTCATCGGGCGGGAACGGCCAGGGGCCATGTGCAACGATATTGCCGCCGTCGTCATCGGGCGGGAACGGCCACGGACCATGTGCAACAGGTCCGCTCATGATGGGCGCCACCAACAGGAACCCGAACACCGTCACAGAGCAGACAATCGCACAAGCCGTCTGAAACCAGCTTGCTCTCAACATGCGATAAAACCTCGATTCCGACATATACCCCGCGTGGCAGCGAGGCCTCTAGTACTCCTTGGCAGGAAGATCTAAGAGGTACAACTTAATGATAAACGTGAACTTAAGTACCATCGCATAGGATTTTTCCTAAGTCCAAATTGGGTACCAGGACTTAGCTGGTTCTAACGGCTGACAGGGAGAAAGCGGGCGGAGACGGGTACTAGTGCGGGGAGTGGCGCGGAGACGTTTCTAGTAAGTATCTTTGAATGAGATACTTATAGATCGCGACGGAAGGCGCGCAGGAACTCGACGATGGCCAGGTAGACGTTCACCAGCCCTAAACCACTGACTGCGCCACGGAAATAGGGATCGTCCCAGATGGTCTCCAGGAATTGCGAGGACCCCTGAAAGTAGTTGAACGTCCAGGAATCCCGCCAGGGGAAGATCAGCAGGAAGAGGCCGATCTCGAAGGTGAAGACCGCAAAGCAGATCCGCAGCAAACGATGGCGCTTGCGCGGTGCCGGCTGGGGCGCCGGAGTAGGGTAGGAGGCCGATTCCTGGCTCAAGGACATGCGAACAACTCGCCCTGTTGGGGAACCGGATAGCCGGGCCAGGACCAGTACACGCAGCGGGAGCGGACTGGTTCGAAGCTGTATCGATGGATCGTTGTCGGACCGTGCTCAGCGAGCGCGGCAAGGTGGTCCGGCGTGCCGTATCCTTTATTCCGCTTGAGTCCGTATTGCGGGAACACGGCATCCCAGGCTTCGATAGCAGCGTCACGGCTGGTCTTGGCCAGGATAGAGGCGGCGGCAATGGAGAAACTGAGGGAGTCGCCGTGAATCAGAGGGAGCTGGGGCAGGTCGACGTCGATGCGCAGCGCGTCGATCAGCAGGTAGTCGCAGGCGACCGTGAGGCGTTCGACGGCGCGCTTCATGGCCAGGCGTCCGGCCTGGAGGATATTGATGCGATCGATCTCATAGGCGTCGGCGGCGGCCACGGCCCAGGCCACGGCGCGTTCGCGAATGCGGGAGGCCAGCACCTGGCGGCGTTCGGGCAGAAGCTGCTTGCTGTCGTCCAGCCCGCGGATGGGGCGGTCCGGGTCGAGCACCACGGCGGCGGCGAAGACGGGTCCAAACAGCGCTCCGCGGCCGGCTTCATCCACGCCCGCGATGCTCAGGTATCCGGCGCGCCGCAGCGCACGCTCGTGACGGCTGGTGGGCATCCAGAAATACGGACGCTATTTCGCCGTTGTCCGTTCGCGCAAACGGGCTGCTTTGCCGCGCAGCCCGCGCAGGTAATACAGCTTGGCGCGCCGGACCTTGCCGGTACGCACCAGATCGATGTGATCGATCACCGGCGCGTGCAGCGGGAAAATGCGTTCCACGCCCTGGCCGAAGCTGACCTTGCGGACGGTGATGGTTTCGCTCATCCCCGTATTGTTGCGGGCGATGACGGTGCCCTCAAACGCCTGGAGGCGTTCCTTGTCGCCTTCCCGGATCCGGACGTGCACCCGGATGGTGTCGCCGGGGCGGAATTCCGGGTGCGCATCGGCACGCTTGTTCTTATCAAGGATCTTCGCCAACGCTGGGTGATTCATGACTGTGTCTTCCTAAGTTCTTCGTTTGACGCCGAGCGCAGGCTCGAACATGCCCGAGGCTGGGTGGGCCGGGAGCGCTTGGAGCGTAATTTACAGTATACGATACGGGAACCCGCCGGGTAACTGCTGAAGTCTGGCTTTACGGAGGCGTTCAAGCCGAGGGCGCGTGGGGCACCCTGTTAAACCCGCATTGCTCACCAGGTTTCGGACGCAGGACGTGGCGCAAGCCCGTGGCTTGCCGCGCCGGGACTCGTCCCGGCGCTTGTCGTCCATCACAGTGCAGTGCCCCGAGTGCCGGCCCGCCCACTCTCCGAGGCATCCCGCTAGGTTACTCAGAATTAGAAAGGAAACATTAGAACGGTTTACAGTCTTCGTGGCGGAGCCGCAGACTACAGCATTCAATGAAAGTCGTGCGAGGGGACTTCGGAGGCGGCCAGGTGCAGCGGCTCGGCGCGGCGGAGTTTGATGGAGATCGCCCCTTGCTGGTTTTGCAGCAGGCCGTCGATCAATAGGTAGGGGGCCTTTACCAGAGTCTCGCGGTAGGTGTCGAACAAGTCGGGTTCGACGATCGCGTTGGCGATGCCGGTTTCGTCTTCCAGGCTCAGGAACAGGAAGCCGTGGGCCGTGCCCGGGCGCTGGCGGCAGATCACGCAGCCGGCTACTTTCACCATGCGGTTCTTGGGGACGTGGGGGAGGTCGGCGGCGGCGATCACGCCGCGGGCGCGGAGGCCCTCGCGGTAGAGATACATGGGGTGCGGGCCGATGGTGAGACCCGTGCCGTAGTAGTCGGCCTCCTGGCGTTCGAGGGTGGTCATCGCGGCCAGTGGAGACGCCGGCTCTGGCATCTCCACGGATTCAAACAATGGTCCGGCGGGGCGGAGGGCTCGCTCAGCTTCCCATAGCGCGGTGCGGCGGTCGATGCCCAGCGGGGCGAAGGCGCCGATTTCGGCCAGCATGCGGAGTTCGTTCTTGCGGATGTGCGGGGCGCGGTGGACCAGTTGGGCGATGGAGGAGAAGGGCCGGGCGGCGGCGATCGCTTCGGCGGTTTCCTGGCGGATGTGGCGGACGTAGTTCAGCCCGAGGCGCACGGCCCAGGGATGGGACCGCTCCCTGCGGTCGCGGTTCAGCCAGCGGCTATCGTCTGCGGCCGGGCTTTGCGGGGTGCCAGCGCCGCTCGCTGAGGGGGGCGATGACGGACCCTTCGGGACCGCTCCCTGTGGTCGCGGCTCAGCCAGCGGCGCTGCGCCCAACAGCTGTGATCCGGGCAGACCGCCAGTAGCTGAGCCGCGACCACGGGGAGCGGTGGTCTGCTCCAGAGTACACTTCCAGGCCGAGCGCGTCGCGTCTACGGGAAGAAAGTGGAGGCCGTGGCGTTGCGCGTCCTTCACCAGTGTCGCGGGGTGATAAAAACCCATCGGTTGGTTGTTGAGGATCGCCGCGGTGAAGGCCGCCAGGTAGTGACATTTCAGATACGCGCTCGCATAGGCGAGCAGGGCAAAGCTTGCCGCGTGCGATTCGGGGAAGCCGTATAGCGCGAATGACGTGATGGAGGCTACGATGCGGTCCTGCGTTTCGCCCGTGATGCCGTTGGCCGTCATGCCGCTGCGGAGGCGCGTTTCGATCTCCTTCATGCGCGCTTCGCTGCGTTTGAAACCCATGGCGCGGCGCAGCTCTTCGGCTTCGCCTCCGGTGAAGTCTGCGGCGATCATGGCGATGCGCAGAAGCTGCTCCTGGAACAGCGGCACGCCCAGCGTCCGTTTCAGCACGGCGTCGAGCGACGGGTGCAGGCCGGCTGCGTCCTCGAATCCCTGGCGGCGGCGCAGGTATGGTTGCAGCATCTTGCCGACGATCGGACCGGGGCGGATGATGGCCACTTGCACCACGATGTCGTAAAACTTGCGGGGCTTGAGGCGCGGCAGGCAGGACATCTGCGCGCGGCTCTCCACCTGGAACATGCCGATGGTGTCGGCCTTCTGCAAGGCGCCGTAGACCGCGGGGTCGTTCTGCGGCAGATGCGCGAGGTCGACCGGGCGGTCGGGGTAATGCGTCTCGATCAGGTCGAGCGACTCTTCAAGCACGGCCATCATGCCCAGGCCCAGCAGGTCGACTTTGATCAAGCCGAGGTCGGCGCAATCTTCCTTGTCCCATTCGATGACCACGCGGCCGGGCATGGTGGCGGGCTCCAAAGGGACCACGGCGTCGAGCTGGCCCTGGCAGATCACCATGCCCCCGGAGTGCTGGCCGAGGTGGCGCGGCAGGTTCTGCGCGGCCACGTACAGCTCAAGATACTTGCGGATGCGCGGGTCGTCGAGATTGAAGCCCGCCTGTTCGAACTGGTGCTGGGCGTTGTCGCGCGGGTCGTGCCAGCCCCAGCGGGCGATCAGCGGGGACAACTTCTCCAATACTTCGGGTGGGAAGCCGAGCGCCTTGCCGACGTCGCGGGCGGCGGAGCGCCCGCGATACGTGATCACGTTCGCGGTCATGGCGGCGCCGCGCTCGCCGTAGCGTTGGTAGACATATTGAATGACGCGCTCACGCTGATCGCCACTGGGGAGGTCGAGGTCGATGTCGGGCCACTCGCCGCGTTCCTCGGAGAGAAAGCGTTCGAACAGCAGGTCCATGGCGACGGGGTCAACCGCGGTGATGCCCAGCGCGTAGCAGACCGCGCTGTTGGCGGCCGAGCCGCGGCCCTGGGCGAGGATGTTTTGCTCGCGGCAGAAGCGGACCATGTCCCAGACGATGAGGAAGTAGCCGGCGAGGTCGAGTTTCTCGATGAGTGCGAGCTCGCGTTCGATCTGGCGCTGGGCCTTCTCGTGATAGGGGCGGAAGCGCTGGCGCGCGCCTTCGTCGGTGCGCTGGCGCAGGAAGGAGTTCATGGTCTCGCCGGGACCGACCGGGTAGCGCGGGAACTCGTAGCCCAGGTTGGCGAGCGTGAAGTTGAGGCGTTGGGAGAGCTCGGCGGTTTCGTGCACAGCCTCCGGGACGTCAGCAAAGAGACGCTGCATGACGCGCGGAGATTTCAGGTAGCGTTCGGCGTTGCGCGCCAGGAGTTGGCCCGCGGCCATCACCGTGGTCTTGTGGCGAACGGCGGTGAGAACGTCGGCGAGCTCGCGTTCGGCGGGTGTGGCGTGGCGGACGCCGTTGGTGGCTAGCAGCGGGAGGCGCATGGCGCGGGCTAGTGTGATGGCCGCCTGGTTGCGCGCTTCCTGGTCGCGGTGGAAGTGGCGTTGCAGCTCGACGTAGATGCTGGCGCGGCCGTAGAGGCGTGTGAGCTTTTCGTAGCGCTCGCGTGTGGGTGGACCTTCGCCTGTGAGGCACACGAGGCCCTGGGAGTATTGTTCGAGCTCCTCTGGCGAGGCTGCGGCTTCGCCTTTGGGGGCGCGGAGCTTCATCGACGTGATGAGGCGGCAGAGGTTCTGGTAGCCGGTGCGGTTTTCGGCGAGCAGCGGGTAACGGTCGCCGTCTTCGCCGGTGATCTCGGCGCCGATATACGCGGTGGCGCCGAGTTTCTTGGCGGCCATGTAGAAGCGCGGGGCTCCGCAGAGGTTGTCGCGGTCCATGAGGGCCATGGCGGAGTGGCCGAGTTCGTGGGCACGCTGGACGAGGTCCTCGGGGAGGGACGCGGCTTCGAGGAAGCTGAAGGCCGAGCGGGTGTGGAAGTCGACGAACATGGATCAGACGCCAGGGGCCAGACGCCAGACGCCAGAGTGTGGACGAGGGGGCGATGGTGGACCGTGGAAGACCGCTCCCTCTGGTCGCGGCCCTGCTAGGTGTGGGATAGTCCGCATTTCTCACCAGGTTTCGGACGCAGGCCGTGGCGCGAGCCCATGGCTCGCCGCGCCCAGACAATAGGTATGACTCGTCCCGGCGCTTGTCGTCCATCACAGTGTCGTCCCCGGGGTGCCGGCCCGACCACTCGCTGAGGCCTCCCGCTTGTGCTTTGCCCGAAACGCTCTGCGAGCCTGTGAGAAATCCGGGCTAGCGGGTTTCCGGACGGATCGGAGGTGGAGGACGGGTTGGAGGGTGCGTCGGAGATTGGCGCTGTGCTGACGTTTCGTGCATCGACGGCGGGAAGCCGCTGGCTGAGCCGCGACCACAGGGAGCGGTCTTCGTTAGTCATAAATACCCTCCACAAACCACTGCTCGCTGGGACGGTCCTTATAGATGCGATAGAGAGCGCCGTCGTCCAGGGCCAGGTCGAATTCGTCGCGGTCCCAGGTATCCGGCTGCCACCAGTCGCCGCTGGTGCGCCAGGGACCGGCCAGTTGCACGATCCGGCCTCGAAACCTTTTTGTGTGCAAATGTTTTGGATAGCCGGCGTCGAGCGCGACCTGCGCGGCGAGCGGCGGGCGGAAGTGGCGGAACGCGAGCGGGCTGAGGCCGAGGGCGTTGGGGTGGCCTGCGTTGGGGCGATGCGTGTCGAAGAGCTCGGGGTAGCCGGCGTTAGGCTCTCCGACCAGGGCTCGGATCTTGCCTAACGTCAGCTCGAGCTTTTCGGGCTCGGGCGCGGCGGGGAGAAAGAGACCGTGCTGGAGGCGGCGGGGTTGCGTGGGCATCAACTCCAGATGCACCCGTTCAACGGGTTCCGCGGGGGGCTGGCGTTCCAGCGAGTGCTCGATCAGTTTGAGGAGGAGCTTGGCGTCGCGCGTGGGGAAGGGGAGGGCGAGCGTGCGTTCCTCGCGGTTGAGCGTGAGACGAATGGCGGCGGCGGCTAGCGATTGGGATCGGAGCCGCGCGGCGATGTCGTGGAGGAAGCGCGCAGCGAGGAACATCAGGGGCTCGCGGAGCTTGAGCGGGTGGTCGAGTTCGGCGGATTCCTCGTAAGGCGTGGGCGTGAGGTGCGGGCGCAGGGGGCGTTCGAGGGCTCCGCGGGCCAGCCGCTGGAGGTGCGTGCCGCGGGGGCCGAGGCGGACGGCGAGATCGTCTTCGGGGAGGCGGGCGAGGTCGGCCAGGGTGTGGATGCCCCAGAGCGAGAACGTCTCGAAGAGTTCGGGGTCGGGGTGCAGGACGGAGAGTGGCAGCGGACCGAGGGTGCGGGCTTCCTCGCCCGGGGAGATGACGGTGTGGCCGGGGAAGTGGCGGGCGGCGAGGATGGCGGCTTCGATGGTGGCGGCGATGGCGGTTTGTGCGGGGGGCGGACCCGCCTTCGCGCAGGCTTCGGCGGGCAGGCTGGGAGCCTGCCTTAGCGTAATCGAGAAGACAGCGGTGCGTTCGTCGATCCGTTCGACGAAAGGAGAGAAGGAGGCGGCGATGGCGCCGGCGTCCGGCGCGTGAATGCAGGCGAACATGACTCAGACCGCCTCCTTTAACAGCAGGAAGGGCGCGCGTCCGGTGAAGACGGCTCGGCGGGGCGGGAGCTTGACGGTGAGCGCCGAGCAGGATTTGGCCAGGCCGCGGTCGGCCAGGACGGCCAGGATCGTCGGCGTGTCCTGAAGGGCGCGGCGGAAGCGGAACCAGGCGGTCGACGGGATGCGGTTGAGGTCGCGCGGGGAGGCTTCGGCCAGGTCGAGGGCGACGACGCCAAAACCGCCGGCGTGAATGAGGAGGTCGGCGGAGCGGAGGGCGTGTTCGGCGTTGCCGGAGCAGCGGATCCAGAGGAGGCGGTCGAGGCGGACGCCGGCGGCGGCGGCGGACTGGGGGTCGAAGGCGTTGCGGGTGTCGGCCAGGGCGGTGTATTCGCCGCGGGCGGTGGCGGCGGCCAGCAGGGCGTGGAGCAGGGCGGTGCGTCCGGCCGAGCGGGCGCCGGTGAGTTCGGCGATGCGGCCGCGGGGGAAGTCGCGGCCGGCTGCGGGGAGGGTGTCGGGGGGTTGGGTTTGGTGCCAGCCGAGGAGGAGGGCGGGGGACAGCGTCGCCATTGAGTATTCGCCTTTTGTTCGCCTATCGTGCTTAACCAGGGTATGACTGTGGTCGGGTCGTGTCAACCGGGTGGAGGTGGGTTGGGTTCGTTTCGTCGCCACGAGCAGTTCGCCGCCGGGTAGTGCGCTATTTAGGCCCGCATTTCTCACCAGGTTTCGGACGCAGGATGTGGCGCAAGCCCATGGCTTGCCGCGCCGGGACTCGTCCCGGCGCTTGTGGCCGGTCACGCTGTCATGCCGGAAGCGGCGGCGAAATCACCGATTGCGTTTCCCGTCTTACGCTTCCCGCGCCGTGCTGAGGGCTTGTGAGAACCCGGGTTAGCGCAAGGGTTAGCGCACCACCGGGACGCGGGTTCGTGGTCCGGGCGAGAGCGAAATTGCCCGCAGGCTCGGGTGGCCGCGGAACAAGCAGCCGGTTCCTTACTGCTCGCGCAGGGCGGACATGGGGTCCGTGCGCGAGGCGGTCCAGGCGGGGGCGAGGCTAGCGATCAGGGCGGCGAGGAGGATCGACATCGCGGCCGCGGCGAGCGCGATCGCGTCGGTGGTGGAGACGCCGTAGAGCAGGCTGCCGAGGGCTCGTCCAGCGGCGGGCGTGGCGAGCAGTCCCAGGGCGATGCCCACCGCGGCGAGGGCGAGGCCGCTTCCGAACAGGGCCGCCAGCACACGTCCGCGCGAGGCGCCGAGGGCCAGACGGATGCCGATCTCGCGCTGGCGCTGCTGGACGCTATAGGCGAGCAGGGAGTAGATGCCGACGGCTCCCAGCACCAGGGCGAGGGCGGCGAAGGCTCCGCACCACCACAGCGTGAAGCGGCGCTCGGCATGGGCGTCGGCGGAGATGGAGGCGAGCGTGCGGACGTCGGCCACGGGCAGCTCGGCGTCGACGGCGGCCATGGCGGCGCGCACCGCGGGGAGAACGCCGGCGGGGTCGTGTGCGGTCCGTACCGCGCCGCGCACCAGGGGGAAGGGTTGCTGCGCGAGCGGCATCCAGAGGGCGGGCGGCGTGGTGAGGTCGGAGGGAGTGTCGCGGATATCGGCGATGACGCCGACGACGGTCCAGGGCGCGGAGCCGAAGAAGTTGATGGTGCGGCCGACCGCACTGCGGTCGGGGAAGAAGCGGCGGGCCAGGGTTTCATTGATGACAGCGGCGCGCGGGGCTTGGGCGGTGTCGCGATCATCGAGGGCGCGGCCTTCGAGGATGGGCGTGGCGAGGGCCTTGAAAAAGCCGGGACTGGCGGACTGGTATCTGGCGAGCATCGATTCGCCCTCTCGCGGCGTGTAGCCGGGAACCGTAAGGTAGGTGCTCTCGTCATACCCCGTCCAGGGAACGCTGGTGCCGAATCCGGCGGCGGTGACGCCGGGGATCTCGCGCAGGCGGCGGCCGGCTTCGGCGAAGAAGGCGGTCATGCGGGCGTCGTTGTAGACGCCGCGGGGAAAGGAAAGCTCGAAGGTGAGGACGCCGGCAGGGTCAAAGCCCTGGTCGCGCGCGCCGAGGGCGAGGGAGCTGCGCAGCAGCAGGATCGCGGTGAAGCACAGCACACAGGCGAGCGACATTTGCGCAGCGGCCATGGCTCCGCGCAGACGGATACTGCGGTGCGAGCCGGACGAGGTGCGCGATTCTTCGTGCAGGGCGTCGGCGGGGGCTGCTCCGGCGTAGCGCAGACCGGCGGCGAGTCCGGCGAGGAGGCTCGCGCCGACCGCGGTGGCGGCGGCGAACAGGGCGCTGGGCCAGTGGAGCACGAGGGCGTGGAGACGGGGGAAGTCGGGGGGCATCAGGGCGCGCAGGGCGGGCAGGAGCGCAGCGGCTACGGCCAGGCCGAGGACCGCAGCGAACAGCCCCAGCACCGCGTTTTCGGCGACCACGGCGCGCAGAAGCTGCCACTTCCCGCCCCCGAGCGCGGCGCGCACGGCCAGTTCGCGGCGGCGGGCGAGCGTGCGGGCGATCGAGAGCCCAGCGACGTTAATGGTGGCCAGCAGCAGCACGCATCCGGCCGCGGCGGCGAGGACCAGCACGGTGGTGCGCGAGGCGCCGACCACCTCAGTGCTCAAAGGCTCCAGGCGTGCGGAGCGATTCGCATAGTTGTTAGGGAAGTCGCGCGCGAGCGTCGCGAGAATCTCGTTCAGCTCCTGGGTCGCGGCGGCGAACGTCACCCCGGTGCGCAGGCGGACGATGGCATTCGTAAAGTGGCAGCCACGGGAGCAACTCACGGAGACGCTGTCGAACGGCATGGGACGCCAGACGGCGACGGTGTCCCCTTGGAGCGGCGAACGGTAGTCGCCGCCGATGTGCTCGAAGCCTGGCGCCGCGACGCCGATGACGGTCCAGGGTTCGCGGTCCAGGCGCAGGGTGCTGCCGACGATGGCGGGGTCGGCGTGGAAGCGTGTGGTCCAGAAGGTGTGACTGAGGATGACGACGCGGGCGGCGTCGGTCATCTCCTCATGCGTGAAGTTGCGGCCCAGGAACAGCGGCGCGCCGAGCAGGGGAAAGAACTGCTCGGTAATGGCGACGCCGGAGACGGTTTCGGAGCGCTGGTCGTGGGTGAGTTGCAGGTCGCCCTGCGTGTAGAGCGCCTGCGCTTCGAGCGTTTGGCTGAAGCGAACGTTCTGCTCGAACTGGTAGAACGATACGGGAAACTTGGGCTGTGCGGCGCTCGATTCGTAGAGCCGCGCCAGGCGTTCCGGGTGCGGATAAGGGAGCGGGCTGAGCAGAACGTCGTAGAGGATGGTGAAGACCAGGGTGTTGACGGCCACCGCGGAGGCGAGTGCGCCGAGGGCGAGCAGGAGATAGCCGGGGCGGCGGCGCAGCGCGGTCCAGGCCTGGCGGAGGTCGGTGAATGCGTCTTCGAGCCAGCCGAGGCGGCGCTGGTCGCGGACCTCTTCGATGGCGGTCGAGACGGCGCCCGCTTTGAGTCGCGCGGTGCGCTCGGCCTGCGAGCGCGTGAGGCCGCGGCGGAGGCCGGCTTCGATCTCCATGTCGAGGTGGAACTGCATCTCGGCTTGCGTTGCGCGGTCGAGCCGGCGGCGGCGGAAGAGGCGGTCGAACAGGGAGCGGAGGGTCATGGGTCAAGCCTCGTCGGCGAGCAGCTTCGCCATGATGGCGGCCATCTGCTGCCACTGGTCTCGCTCGGCCTGCATTTGTTTGCGGCCAGCGGCGGTCAGTTCGTAGAAGCGGGCGCGGCGGTTGTTGTCCGTGATTCCCCACTTGGCGCGGATCCATCCGCGTTGCTCCAGGCGCACCAAGGCGGGGTAGAGGGTGCCCATGTTGAGCTGGAGCGCGCCCTCGCCCAACTGCTCCAGGCGGCTGGCGATGGCGTAGCCGTGCTGCGGGCCGAGGGTCGAGAGCGTGCGGAGGACCATCAGGTCGAGCGTGCCTTGGAGGATGTCGAGCTTGCGTTCCATTGGAGCGTCAAATGAAGTGTACGGCAAGTCCATTGGATTGTCAAATGGAAGGGCAGCCGGCCCCGGCGGTTAGCGGGCCAGGGAACACCGCTCCCTGACGGTCCCATCTCTGTTAGCGGTCTCGGAGTAGCCAACGGCGCTCTGCGTGAACAGCGTCGGTGCTCGTCAGACGTGATCTGTGCAGACTGCCAGTAGCTGAGCCGCGACCGCAGGGAGCGGTCCCGGCGCGCCCTAGTACACGACGGTTTCAGTGGGCTGGCCGGGTTCGGCGATCAGCAGGCGGGGGCGGAAGAGGCTGCGGTGGTCCAGCGCCTCGATCGCCGCCTGGCGGACCAGCACCGGGTGATTGTTGTGCTCGCTCAGGTGGCCCAGGATCAGCGTCGACGTGGCGCTGTCCAGGTCCTCGCGCAGGAAGGCGCAGGCGGCGTCGTTCGACAGATGCCCCATGCGGCCCATGACGCGCTGCTTGACGCTCCAGGGATAGGGGCCCACCTTGAGCATGTTCAGGTCGTGGTTGGCTTCCAGCAGCAGGACGTCGGAGCCGCGCAGGTGATCGCGCACCGAGGCCGGCAGATACCCGAGGTCGGTGGCGATCGACACCTTGATGCCTTCAGCCCGTAGGCTGAACCCCACGGGATCGGCGGCGTCGTGCGGGATGGTGAAGCTGGTGACCTCGATATCGCCGATGGTGAAGCTTTGCCCGGCCTGAAACAGTTCGAGGTTGGGCACGGCCTCGCCCCAATTCACCGCCGGCGCGGTGAGGCGCGAGACATAGATCGGGATGTGCATGTCGTCGCGCTTCTTGGCCATCACCGGGAGGCCGGAGGTGTGGTCGGAGTGCTCGTGGGTGATCAGGATGGCGTCGAGCGAGCGAAGCTCAATGCCCAACGCGGCCAGCCGTTCGGTGGTTTCCTTGCGGGAGAGGCCGGCGTCGATGAGGAGACGGGTCCGGGAGGTAGCCACCAAGGTGGCATTGCCGGCGCTGGAGGATGCCAGGACGGAAACTTGAATGATAGCGCTTCCCTTCTAGGTCATGATAACCCACTACAATAGGAGAACAGGCGGTAAATGGCAGCGTCATCCCCGTCGATCATTACCTGCGCTCCCGCGAAACATCAGTCAAGGAGAACCATGAAGGCTCGCGTCTACGTATCGTTTAAGCCCACCGTGCTCGATCCCCAGGGGCAAACCATCCAGGGGGCGCTGAACGGGCTGGGGCACAAGAGCGTGACGGGCGTACGGCAAGGCAAGTTTTTCGAGATCGAGATGGCGGCCGGCGCCAAGGCCGAAGCGGCGCGCGAGGTGGAGCAGATCGCGCGCGAGGTGCTGACCAATCCCGTGATCGAGGACTATCGCGTCGAGTTTCTGGACTAAACATTTATGTGCGGCATTGTGGGCTACATCGGGGCGCGCAAAGCGGTGCCCATTATCGTCGACGGGCTGAAGCGGCTGGAGTATCGCGGCTACGATTCGGCCGGGCTGGCGGTGCTGGAGCGGGACAACGGGCTGGCGGTGCGCAGGGCCTCGGGCAAGCTGCGCAACCTGGAAGAGGCGCTGCGCGTGAATCCCGTGGATGGTCCGTACGGCGTGGGCCACACCCGCTGGGCGACGCACGGGCGGCCCACCGAGGAGAACGCTCATCCGCATCGCGACTGCAAGGGCGACATCGTGGTGGTGCATAACGGCATCGTCGAGAATTATCTGCAACTGAAGCATCAGTTGATGGCCGAAGGGCATCACTTCGTCACCGAGACCGACACCGAAGTGATCGCGCATCTGGTCGAGAAGCATTTCGACGGCAACCTGGAAAAAGCCGTGCGGGACACCGTGCGGCAGTTGACCGGGGTATTCGCCTTGAGTGTGATCTCGCGCCTGGACCCGAACAAGATCGTGGCGGCGCGCTACGGTCCTCCGGTGGTGGTGGGGCTGGGCGAAGGCGAGTATTTTGTCGCCAGCGACGTGCCGGCGATTCTGGGGCACACGCGCGACATGTTTTTTCTGGCCGACGGCGATATGGCCGTGCTGACCCGCGACGGCGTGACGCTGACTGACTTTGACGGCCGCGCGGTGAAGCGCCAGGTGTCGCACATCCTGTGGGACCCCATCATGGCGGAAAAGGGCGGCTACAAGCACTTCATGCTCAAGGAAATTTTTGAGCAGCCGCGCGCCGTGCGGGACACGACGCTGGGTCGCGTGGGCCAGGAGACGGGCCGTATTTTCATGGACGAGATGGATATCTCGGCCAAGGAGTTCCAGGAGTTCAAGCAGGTGCGCATCATCGCCTGCGGCACCAGTTGGCATGCGGCGCTGGCCGGCAAATTCATGATCGAGCGGCTGGCGCGGGTGCCGGTGGAGGTCGACTACGGCAGCGAGTTCCGCTATCGCGACCCAATCGTGGGTCCCGAAACGCTGACCGTGGTGATCTCGCAGTCGGGTGAGACGGCGGACACCCTCGCTGCTCAGCGCGAGGCCAAGCAGAAGGGCTCAAAGACGCTGGCGATCTGCAACGTGGTGGGGTCGATGATCACGCGCGAGGCAGCCGGGACGCTGATCACGCACGCGGGTCCGGAGATCGGCGTGGCGTCCACCAAGGCGTTCACCTGCCAGTTGACGGCGCTATTTTTGCTCGCGATGTATCTGGGGCAGCAGCGCGGCAGGCTGGATGAGGCCACGTCAGTGAAGCTGGTGGAGCAACTGCTACACTTGCCCACGCTGATGGAAGACGTGCTGCGGCGCGACCATATTTACGAAGACTTGGTGAAGGCGCTGTTCCGGTCGACGGACTTCCTGTACCTGGGGCGCGGGATTCACTTCCCGATTGCTCTCGAAGGAGCGCTGAAGCTGAAAGAGATCTCCTACATCCACGCCGAGGGCTATCCGGCCGGCGAGATGAAGCACGGTCCGAACGCGCTGATCGACGAGAATCTGCCGGCCGTGGTGCTGGCGACGCGCGACTTCGGGAGCGAATCGAGCCGGCTGCTGTATGAGAAGACACTCTCGAACATCCAGGAAGTGAAGGCGCGCGAGGGGCTGGTGGTGGCGATCGCCTGCGAGGGTGATGAGGAAGTGGCCAAGACGGCCGACCACGTGATCACGATCGGCACGACGAACGAATTGCTGCTGCCGATTCTCGAGGTGGTGCCTTTGCAGATGCTGGCGTATCACATCGCGGTGCGGCGCGGGTGCGATGTGGACCAGCCGCGCAATCTGGCCAAGAGCGTTACGGTCGAGTAGCCGGGGCTCATTCAGCCGGGAATGGCGGGGGCAACGTCGGCGGGCATGCGGTGGCGGTCCGCCCAAGCGCCCCACAGAACCAGCAGCCACTGCGCCTGGCCGGCCCAGGCGATCATCGTCACGCTGGGCGGCGGTGGACCGAACAGGTTGCCGAAATAGATCAGCAGCAGGAAGGCGATCAGGCCCCACAGGGCGAGTGAGCCCGTGCGATCCCGCGCGCGGGTGACGGCGAGATAGACGTAGACGCAGAGGGCGAACAGCACCCCCTCCACGGCAAGCGTGGCGGCGAGCGAGTTCCACAAGCCGAAGCCGATGCGGGTGGCGCTGCCGGGATAAAGCGGCAAGTCGGGGCGGTGGACGATCGCGTCGAGCAACCAGTGCGAGGCGACGCCCGCGGCTACCACCAGGGCTCCGCGGCGGTAGCGGCGGATCGCGTAGTAGACACCGCCGAAGACCAGCGCCCAGAGGACGGCCGCGGCCAAGCTGTGGCTGTAGGGGTAGGAGATGAAGTCGAGCGGCGTGACCACGGTCGCGCCCAGGTCGATGCGCACGCGCTCCCAGCCGGCGAGCAGGAAGGTGGGCCATAGCAGGTCGGCGAACTGGGTGGCGGCGAACAGGGTGCCGAGGGAGGTTCGCGGGGCGGCCGCCTTCGCCGCGAATCCCAGCGCGAAGTGCCCGAGAAACATGAGTTCCATGATCGCAGTTTTGGGCCTTTTTGCGCTGTAATGGGGTGTGCCTCACCACACCCGCACACTGGAGATCGCCACGCGCGGCAAGGGTCTGTATCCGTTCACGCGCGAGGTGTCGCAATGGGTGGCTTCGACCGGGGTCGAATCGGGACTGCTGACGCTCTTCATCCAGCACACGTCGGCTTCGCTGGTGATTCAGGAGAACGCGGACCCGGACGTGACGCTGGATATGGCGGATTTCTTCGAGAGATTGGTCCCGGAGGACGCGCCGCATTACCGCCACACCATCGAGGGTCCGGACGACATGACGTCGCACATCCGGTCGGCGCTGACGCAGACGAGTTTGTCGATTCCGGTGGTCGAGGGACGCATGGCGCTGGGAACGTGGCAGGGGATTTATGTGTTCGAGCACCGGTCGGCGCGGCACCGGCGGAGCGTGGTGGCGCAGTTGCTGGGGTGAGGCGTCTGGTGGGCGGGTATTGCGCGGCCGACCAGGCGGCCTAACCCGCGCTTCTCACCGGGTTTCGGCCTCAGGATGTGGCGCGAGCCCATGGCTCGCCGCGCCGGGACTCGTCCCGGCGCTTGTGGCCGGTCACGCTGTCATGCCGGAAGCGGCGGCTAAATCGCCGATTGCGTATCCCTGCCTCACCGTTTCCCGCCGATGCGGTGAGAGCTTGTGAGAAATGCGGGCTAAGAGGCCGCCGCAGGCCGCGGGCCCGCCCCACAAGGCATTGAGATCAGGCTCGCCAACCCAACGCGACCAGGCGGACCGTGATGCCGGTCTTTTTGGGGCGTACGCTCACGACCTCGAACTCTTCGGTGGCGGGGTCGATCCTGGTGTCGAGCGCGGCGACGTCGGCTTCGAACTGCTGGTTGAGATCCTGCATCTGCTGGTCGAGGGCGGCGACGTTTTCCTCGGCCCGGGTGATATCGCTGCGCTCCTTCACCGTGCGGCCGGCGGCGCGGACCGTGCGCGTCATGCGGTTGAGGTTCGTCACGCTGAGCGCCTTGCGGCCGAAGAAGGCTCCGAGGAGGGTGGTGCCGAAGGTCACGGCCGTGGTCACGACCTGGGAACTGGCTTGCTGCTTTTCCACCTCCTTGCGCTGCTCCGCTTTACGCTTGCGCTCCTCGATCGCCTGGAGCTTGGGCGCGTACTTCGTTTCGAGGGCGGCGCGGAGACGGTCGCGCTCCTCGCGGGCGGCCTGCTGGAGGCGGATGCGGAAGTCGCGTTCGGCCTCGCCCGGCCGCGACCATTCCTTGAGGCTGGGAGAGCGCATCAGGTCGAGCTTCTGCATGCGATAGAGCCACGTGGCGAAGCTCTTCTGCCAGGCGGCGTAGCTCTTGGGGTTGGCCGCGGCGGCGGGCAGCGGGGCGTAGCGCGCCTCTTCTTCACCGGCTCGTTCGAGGTCGGTGAGCGCCACGTCCGATTCTTCGGCATTGTCCCAGTCCGCGCCGATCGCGTCGTCGGTGACCGGCGCGGCGAAGAGCATCTCACGCAGTTCGTCGACGCCGGCCTTGGTGTCGATGAAGTGGAGCTGGGCGGCTCCGATGACGACGGGTTCGTAGACGACGTCGCGGATCGCGCCGCGCACGGGGAAGAAGTACTGCTCGATCTGCGGGGGCAGAACGGGTGCGGCGTCGGCGTTCGTGGCCGCGGTGGTGGTGGCGGTGGAAGGTGATGCCGCGGTGCGCCCTTCGGTGAGCTGGCGAATCTCGTTGCGCGCCAGCGGGCCGCGCAGGTAGGAAAGCGCCCAGCGCGTCTCGAACAGCACGGGCGCGCGCTCGTGCACGTTATTCAGCAGGAAGACGCGTTTGCCGAGCCCGGCCAGCGTCCGCTCCATGGCGGCTTTGTCGAACGCCGCTCCGGATTCGGCGGCGGCTCCCTCCAGGCCTTCGATAACGCGGGCTTTGTCCCGCTCGGTTTGCAGACGCCCGAGGAACCAGGTGCCGATGTTCGCCAGACCTTTGTAATCGAGATCGACCGGATTCTGCGTCGCGAGCACCACGCCCAGGCCGAACGCGCGCGCCTGCTTGAGCAGCGTCAACAGCGGCTTCTTCGACGGCGGATTCGCCACCGGCGGAAAATAACCGAAGATTTCGTCCATATAAAGGATGGCGCGCAGGCTGGTGGTGCCGGACTGCGTGCGCACCCAGGCCAGCACCTGGTTGAGCAGCAGCGAGACGAAAAACATGCGCTCGGCGTCGCTCAGGTGCGCGATCGACAGGATGCTGATGCGCGGCTTGCCCGCGCCGGTCCACAGCATGCGGCCGATATCGAGCGACTCGCCCGTGAGCCAGGCTTCGAAGCCGGGCGAGGCGAGCAGATTATTGAGCGCCATGGCGAGGCCGAAACGCTCCTTGGCCGGGTAGAAGGATTCGAGGTCCAGCACGCCGATCTTCTGCGTGGGCGGGTTCTGGATCTGCGCGATGAGCGAGGCGAGGTCGAGGTCGCGGCCGGCGCGCCAGGCGTGGTCGAAGAGGTTCGACAGCAGGACGTGTTCGCGGCTCTGGACCGGGTCGGCGTCGATGCCCACCAGGCCGAGCAGCGATGTGGCCGTGGCGCTGATGCGGTCGCGCAGGGCTTCGCGGTCGTCGAGGACGGCGGCGGGCGGGGCGGCGAAGGAGGCGAGGATCGACACCGGAATGCCGGCATCGGAGCCCGGCGTGTAGATGGAGATGTCGGCGGCATCGCGCAGGCGGCGGATGCGTGCGCCGTCCTGATTCCAACTGGCGAGGCCCTTCTGCCACAGCGCGGCTTGCCGGGCGGCGAACTCGGCGGGCTCCAGGCCCTGGTTGCGAGCTTCCTCCGTGTTGATCCAGGGTGCGAAATCTTCGGGGCGCAGTTCGGGAAAGGTGAGCAGCAGATTGGCGAGGTCGCCTTTGGGGTCGATCACCAGCGCGGGGATGCCGTCGATGGCGGCTTCCTCCAGCAGGCCGACGCAGAGGCCGGTTTTGCCGCTGCCGGTCATGCCGAGGCAGACGGCGTGCGTGGTCAGGTCGGCTGAATCGTAGAGCAGCAGGCTGCCGTCGGCTTTGTTGCGCCCCAGGTAGAAGGCGCCGAGTTTCTCGTAGTCAGGGAGCATAGATGAGTATTGGCCGCAGATGAACGCAGATGAACGCAGATACCAAAGTTTTTGCTCTGCGTGGATCGGCGTGCATCTGCGGCTATTTTAGGCGGTGGCGTAAACGGCGCGTTCGAAATCGGCCAGCAGACCGACTGCTTCGGGATCAAAGAACGGCAGGTACTGCATCATGATGACGCCGCCGATGCGCTGCTGCGGATCAATCCAGAAATACGTGTTGTAGATGCCGGCCCAGGCGAGGCTGCCCGCAGCGCGGCGGCCTTCGAGACGGGTGGGATTGATGAGGAAGCCGAGGCCCCACTTGTCCGCTCCGCCGGGATGCGTGTCGACGTCGGCGGAGATGTTCGGCTGGAAGCTGCGCATCTTGCCGGCGGTGAGTCCGCCGATCTGGTTCTCGCCCATCATCTGGATGGTGCGTCCCTTGAGCACCTCGTGGGTTACGCCGCCGAGCCCGTAGTTGAGGAACATCTGCATGAAGCGGACGTAGTCGGGCGCGGTGGAGACGAGTCCGCCGCCGCCGTTGTAGGCCGTGGGCGGCTGGGGCTGCACGCGCGGAGCGCCTTGCATGCCGCTGGCGGTCTTGTTGTAGGTGGCCACCAGGCGGTCAAACTTCGCTTCAGGCTGGATGAAGGTGGTGTCGCTCATGCCCAGGGGCTGGAAGATGTTGCGCTGGAAATACTGCTCGAGCGCGAGGCCGCTGACCACTTCCACCAGGCGCCCGGTCCAGTCCGCGCTGTAGCCGTATTGCCAGTGCGTGCCGGGCTCAAACATCAGCGGAACCACGGGCGCGACGGCCGCCACGGGGATTCCGGCGGTGGCCTGCGTGTACTTGAACATCGCTTCGTGCCACTGCGGATAGCACATGCCGGATGTGTGCGTCAGCAGGTGGCGCAAGGTGATCTGCTTGGTTGCCGGGCGCAGGGTGGGCTGGCCGTCCGGGCCGAACCCGGTGAGGAGCTGCGGGTGGGCGAGCTCGGGCAGGTGCTTCCCCACCGGTTCGTCGAGGGCGAGCTTTCCCTGCTCGACAAGCTGCATCGCGGCCACCGAGGTGACCGGTTTGGTCATGGAGGCGATGCGGAAGATCGAGTCGAGCTGCGCCTTCACATCCGTCTGCGCGTCGCGCACGCCGAACGCGCCTTCATAAAGGATCGAGTGGGCGTCGCACGCCATCGCCACGACGGCCGGGATGCCGCGGGCGTCCATGCCGGCGCGCAGGGTGTCGTCGATCCGGTTGGCGGCGCCGAACAGGCTGCGCGCCTGGGTGCCGGCGAGCAGGAGTCCGCCGAAGTGGCGTCGGGTGATATGCATGATGGTTGATTATCGCCCAGTCGGCAACCTATTTGGTCGCGATGGGAGCGTAGAGCAGCGTGTAAGACTCCGCGCCGCTGAAGAAGATCTGGAGGCGCGACCCGGTGGAGTTCTCCGGAAGCCTAAGATTGATCTGCGCCACGCCCTGCACCAAGCCGGGCGCGTCGCCGGCGTAGAGCACTTCCGCCGGGGCGCTGCGCGGGAACCCGACGCCGGGAAAGCCGGGTTCATACAGGTAGGCGGACACGCGGCGCGCGATGGAGGACGAGCCGGTTCCGACCGCGCCCGTTTCAACGGGGGGCGTCATCAAGCCTGCGCCGGTCAGGTAGAGCGTCACCACGGAGCCGAGCGGCGCCGGATGCGCGGTGCTGTTCAGCGTCCCGTCCTGATTCACGAGAGCGAACACGCCCGGACTGACAGGGACCACCGGCATCTCCAGCGGCGCGAGCGGCGTGCCGTTCTTGAGGACCACTACATTCGTCACCGGCCAGTCCGCGATTTCAAACGGGACCACGGCGTTGATCTGGTCCCGCGAAGCGTAGGTGAGCGGCGCGGCAACTCCGTTGAAGTACACGCTGACGCCGCCGAGCGAGATGTCCACCTTACCCGATGCGTCCAGCTTGAGGCCCGCGGGCTCTTCCGGTCCGATAGCGGGACCGAACAGCGAAACCAGCTCGCCCGGTGCGACCGGCTGTGAGAAGAACGTCGCGCCGTGGGCGACGCAGGTGAGCGCGGGTCCGGGCGCGGGACCGATGGGCGTGCGATCCAGGAGGCGATCGGGAGAGGCGCTGAACGACCAGACGAACGATGCGTTCGCGGCGAGAAGCTGGTCGAAGTAGGAGCCGAATACGCGCGTCGCACCGTCGGCGGCAAGCTGGAAGGCATAGGTTCGCTCGCCGGGCGCGTCCGTGCAAGGATGCGGCGCGTCCGGCGTAGTGGGGACTTGCACGTAGCTGCTATCCCAGACGAGTGGACCGCCGGGGGCGGCCACCAGTCCGTGGAGATTGAGACTGGCAACATACGGCTCCGGCATGCGCGCGGCGAAGAGGAAGTCGCTGCCGTCAGGCTTGAGCTTGGCGAACATGCCGTGGCCCGGCATGAAGAAGTCGCTGGGTTTGTAGGGGACGTCATTCGTGGTGAGGCCGGTGACGTAGATCGCGCCGGTTTCGTCGAGCGCGAGGTCGCGCACGGCTCCGGCGAAGAAGACGGTGGAGAAGATCGCCTGCGAGCCGTCCGGGCTGAGGCGGGTGACGAAGACGCTTCCGCCGGGAGCGAAGGTGCTGGTGTTGGGGAACCGGCCGTCGGGCAGGGTCGAGCTGGTGTTGCCGCCGACGTAGGCCGAGCCCTGGCTGTCGACCACCAGCGCGTGCGCCGCATCCGTCTTGCTCCCGCCGAGGTGCGTGCTATAGCGCGCGGTGCTGAGCGCCGCATCCAGGCGCAGGACGAAGGCGTCGGTTTCTCCCTGCGGCGCCTGCTGGAAAGCTCCGGGCGTGGTGAGGAACGCGTCGCCGGCCCGGCTTCCGGCAAGGAAAACGTCGCCCGAGGAGTGGACGACGATGCGCTCGGGCCGCGCGTTCAGGTAGGTCGCCGCGAGCAGCCGGGTGCCGTCCGCGCTGAGTGCCAGGGCGAAGCCCGCGCCGGGCGCGCTTTGGTAGGCAGCGGCCAGCACTGGGAGGTCAGTGGACACGGCCGATCCGGCGACGTAAGCGTTACCCGCGGCGTCGACGGAGATGGATTCCGCATAGTCGCCATCGGAGGCAACGTAGGTGGCGTAGATCAGCCGCTGGCCGTCGCCGCTGATCTTGATCACGAAGGACTCCTGGCATTCGCGCACGAGACAGCCGGGGGTGCCGGCGTGCGGGCGCAGGGCGCCGGGGGTGGTGGGCAGGTCGTTGCGTGAAGTGAATCCGGCAAGGTAGACGTAGCCCGCCGCATCGATTGTGGAGGCGAGCACGTGGGCCTGAACGTCCGCCAGCCAGTCGCGGATCGACGGGGCTTGGGCAGACAGGCCGGCTTGTGTCAGAACGACGCAGGCCAAGAGGCGCACGGAAACGGATGAGAGTGGTCGGGTGGTTGTAAACACGGCACTTGGGGAGGACGCTGCGATTGTGTTCCGCAACTGAGGAGCCGCGGCCGTCCGGAGACGCCTCGCGCACCAACGCGGCAGCAGGTATCGTAGATGGACGGAGGCCGCTATGCCATCTTTCGACCGCCGAGATTTCTTCCGCGCGATGGCGCTCGCCGGACTGGCCGGATCTGCCGGCAACGCGCGCGGGCAGAGCGCCGTTCCGCCGGAAGCCGAGGCCGGGGTCGCCGTCACGCGGACGCTCGCGCGGTACGTTGTTACCGCCAGGCCCGGCGATGTCCCCGCCGCGGTTCGCAAAGAAGCCGTGCGAACGCTGCTCAACTGGGTGGGATGCGCGGTGGGCGGATCGCGCCAGGATGCAGTGCAGTTCGCCGTTGCGGCCATGGCTCCGTTCGCGGGCGCGGCGCAGGCGTCGCTGCTGGGGCGCGCGGAGCGCTTCGACATTCTCAATGCCGCGCTGCTCAACGGCATCAGCTCGCATGTGTTGGATTTCGACGACACCCACCTGAAGACCGTGATCCATCCCGCGGGCCCGGTGGCTTCGGCGATCCTCGCGCTGGCCGAGTATCGTCCGGTGAGCGGCAGCGATTTTCTGCACGCGCTGGTGCTGGGAACCGAAGTCGAGTGCCGCATTGGCAACGCGGTGTATCCGGCGCACTACGACGCGGGCTGGCACATCACGGGAACTGCGGGCGTGTTCGGCGCCGCGGCCGCTTCCGGACGCCTGCTGGGGCTGACCGAACAGCAGATGGTGTGGGCGCTGGGCCTGGCCGCCACGCAGCCCGTGGGCCTCAAGGAAATGTTCGGGACCATGACCAAGAGCTTCCATCCGGGCCGCGCGGCGCAGAACGGATTGACGGCGGCGCTGCTGGCCGCGCGCGGCTTCACCAGTTCGGACCAGGCGATCGAGGCCAAAGCCGGCTGGGCCAATACACTCAGCACGCAGCACGACTATCGTGAGATCACCGAACACCTGGGAGAGACTTACGAGATTTCGCTGAACAGCTACAAGCCGTTCGCCTGCGGCGTGGTCATCCATCCCATCATCGACGGCTGCATCCGCTTGCGCGAGCAGTACGGCCTGACGCCCGCCGCGGTGGATCACGTGGATCTGAGCGTGCATCCGCTGGTGCTGGAACTCACCGGCAAGAAGACGCCGGCCACGGGTCTCGAAGGCAAGTTCAGCGTGTACTTCGCGGCGGCGGTGGCCATCGCCGACGGCGCAGCGGGCGAGAAGCAGTTCCGCGACGGCAAGGTGCGGGACGCGGCGATCGTCGCGCTGCGTGACCGCGTGACGACTACCGTCGATACGTCGCTCGTCGAAGACCAGGCGCGCGTGGCGATCGTGCTCAAAGACGGCCGCCACGTGGAGGTCTTCGTCGAGCATGCCGTGGGCAGCGTCGACAATCCGATGTCTGACGCCCAACTGGAGGCCAAGTTCCTGGACTTGGCCGACGGCGTTCTGCCGGCCGCGCAGGCGCGGCAGCTCGTGGATCTGTGCCGCGGCGTGGAGCGGCTGGCCAGCGCGGCGGAGATCGCCGCCGGCGCCCGGGTGGCGTGACGGGCGGCGACGGCTTGCGGTTGCCCCGCGCGCATTTCTCACCAGGTTCGGGCGCAGGACGTGGCGCAAGCCCGTGGCTTGCCGCGCCGGGACTCGTCCCGGCGCTTGTGGCCGGTCACGCTGTCATGCCGGGAGCGGCGCCCAAATCGCCGATTGCGTATCCCTGCCTCACGTCTCGCGCCGATGCACTCTAAAGCTTGTGAGAAATGCAGGCTAGTCCTCCCCCGCCGCGCGAATCCCGAATACATTCCCTTCGGGATCGACGCCGTCCAACTCCCCCCACGGCCGCTGGAGCATCTGGATCCCCATCGCCTCCATCCGCGCCCGCTCGGCCGCCACGTCGGCGACCTCGAATAGCAGCTTCGTCGCGGTCTGCTCGCGCGACTTCGGCGGCGACGCGATCTGGATTCCGGCGGCCATCTCCGCGGGGATCGCGTGCAGATCGAAGCCTGTTCCACCGGCATCGAAGTGCGCCCACTTGTCAGTCCACTCCGTGTTCAGTGGCTGCCTGCCCAGCATCTCGCTATAAAACGCCCGCATGCGCGGGAAATCTTTGACAAAAACCATCGCTCCGCGAAGCCGCATGAGGATCACGATATCATCGCCCGTCCCCGCCGGGCGCGATCTACACTGAGGTGAGCCATGCCATCGCCCGCGACGCTGCGTTTCGCTCTCCGGTCCCTGGCGAAAACGCCGACCGCCACCACCGCCGCCATCCTCTCGCTGACCCTGGCCATCGGAGCCAACACTGCCGTCTTCAGCTTTGTCGACGCGCTTCTGCTGCGCACGCTCCCCGTACCTGACCCCCGGCAACTCGTCGCGATTCGCACCACGCTCCCCGCCGCGCCCGATACGCGCGACCCTCTGCCGGTCGCGCTCTTCGATTCGCTTGCCTCCACCGGTCTCTTCACCGCCACCTTCGCCTGGACCGAAGGCGGCATGGTCACGTATCGCGCGAACGCCGCCTCCTACGCCGCCAGCGTGAGCCTGGTCGCGGGCGATTTCTTCCACGCGCTCGGCGCGCAACCCGCGCTCGGCCGCCTGCTGCAGCCCGCCGATACGGCCCTGCACAACGGAGTCTCCGCTCCGGTGGCCGTGCTCGACTACCGCGCGTGGCGGCAGCTCTATCACGCCGACCCCGCCGTTCTCGGCCAGGATCTTTTCATCGACGGTCACCGCGTCACCATCGTCGGCGTAGCGCCCGAATCCTTCACCGGACTGCTCATCGACTCCGCCCCGGACGCCTACGCTCCCCTCGGCTACTCCGGATCCACACGCTTCCACGATCCCGCGGCGTTTTCCCTCGAAGCCTACGGACGCCTGCGCCCGGGTGTCACGATAGAACAGGCACGCGCCCGCCTCGCCGCTCTGTGGCCCGCGCTCCGCGAGCGCAGTCTGCCGGCCGCGCTCGATGCCGCCGGACGCGCCCGTTTCCGCGACGTTCTTGTCACGCTCGACCCCGCCGGAACCGGGAGCTCCTACCTGCGCGGCCGCCTCCGCCGGCCCTTGCTTCTGCTGATGGGAAGCGTCGCCCTGCTCATGCTGATCGCCTGCGCCAACCTCGCCAACCTGATGCTCGCCCGCACCAGCGCCCGCGCCCGGGAACTGGGCCTGCGCGCGGCCCTCGGCGCCGGCCGCTGGAGCCTCCTCCAGTCCCTGCTCGCTGAGACGCTGCTGCTTTCCACCGCCGGCGGACTCCTGGGATACGCGCTGGCATTCCCCGCCACACGTTTTCTGATCGGCCTGGTCTACTTCGGCTACGCTCCGCTCCAGGTCGACACGCGACCCGGCCTGCCGGTGGCCGTGTTCACCTTCGCGCTCGCCCTGGGGAGCGGTCTGCTGTTGGGACTCGCGCCACTCCGCCGCGTTCTGCGCGCGGATCCGGCCACCGTCCTGCGTCGTCGTTCTCACGCCATCCGTGGCCCCGGCGGACGATCCGGCAGGCTGCTGGTAGCCGGGCAAGTCGCGCTGTCACTGGTGCTGGTCACCGCAGCCGCCCTGCTCGCACAGAGCCTCCAGCGCCTGCGCGCGCTCGACCTCGGGTATCGCCCGGACCACGTCCTCACCATGCAACTCTTCGCGCAGCAGGGAACGGCCATCGAAAACCGCGCTGCCTATTACCGGACGCTCGCCGCCAATCTCGCGGCGCTGCCCGGCGTCGACCAGGTGAGTTTCTCGAGCCAGGGACCCGTCACCGCTTCCGAATACCGCCAGTCTGTGTCCATCGCTTCCACGCAAACCGAAGCCACGCAAGCCGCCGTCGATTCCGTCGGCCCCGCATTCTTCGATCTCATGGGCATGCGCCTACTCGCGGGTCGTGAGTTCCGCTGGAGTGACGACGAGACCTCGCCGCCGGTGGCCATCGTGAGCCAGAGTCTGGCCCGCCGCCTGTTCGGCCCCCAAACCGCGGTCGGCAAGATCGTCGGACTGCCCGGAAGGCCGCGCCTCGAAGTGGTCGGCGTGGTCAACAGCGCCAGCCTTTGGAATCCGCGAAGCCGCGAGCCGCTGGCCGTCTACACGCCGCTGATGCAGGAGCCCACCCGCGCCACGCCGCTCGCCGACATTCGCTATCAGGGCGAAGCCCAGGCCGTCGCGCGCGCCGCCGAAGGGGTGCTGGCCGCGACCGGCCGCCAGTTCTCTCTCCGAACGCAAACCTTGGACGCGCGCATGGACCGCGTGCTTACCAATGACCGCCTGCTGGCCATGCTCGCGGCGTTCTTCGGAGGCGCCGCCCTGCTGCTGGCCTCGCTCGGGCTCTACGGCGTGATCTCGCACGGCGTCGCCCAACGGACCGTGGAGATCGGTGTCCGCGTGGCCCTCGGCGCCCGCCGTAGTGAGGTGCTGGGAATGGTCCTGTGCGAAGCCGGCGCCATGGCGTTGGCGGGCATCGCCGTGGGAGTCCCGTTGGCCCTGGCCGCCGCGCGCATGCTGTCCACGGTGTTGTTCGGGATTTCCGCCCAGGACCCCGGCGCCCTCGCCGCATCCGCCGCCGTCTTGCTCGCCGTGGCTCTGCTCGCCGGATTCCTCCCCGCGCGCCGCGCCGCGCACATCGATCCAATGACCGCGCTACGCGAAGAATAACCCGAATCCACGCGGCCACCTGCGCCGGCAAACCAGCGCTACCCACGGAGCTGTCTGCTACGTAGAGGGAGGAAAGGACCTCTCGGGGCGAACACAGGCCGAAACGAATGCAGCAACGAAACCAAAGTGGCGCAAGCCCGTGGCTTGCCGCGCCGCGACTCATCCCGGCCCTTGTCCCCGGCGGTCCACCCTTCGCACAGCAACAAAACGAACCCAACGAGGTACCTCGCCCCGCCTGCGATACGACGAAACGAACCCAACAAGTCCCTGAAAAGAAAAGACCACCCCTACCGCACCGCCTCAAACAGCCCCGCCGCGCCCTGCCCCCCCGCGATGCACATGGTCACCACCCCGTACTTCGCCCCCGGCCGCCGGGCCATCTCATTGGCCAGCGTCCCGGTCATCCGCGACCCCGTCATTCCGAACGGGTGCCCGATCGCAATCGACCCCCCGTTCACGTTCAGCTTCTCCATCGGGATCCCGAGCCGGTCGCGGCAATAGACCACCTGCACGGCGAAGGCTTCGTTCAGCTCCCACACGTCGATGTCGTCCACCTTGAGCCCATGCCGCCCCAGCAGCTTCGGCACCGCGAACACCGGACCGATCCCCATCTCGTCCGGCTCGCACCCCGCCACCACGAATCCGCGAAAGATCAGCGAGTACGGCACGCCCAGTTGGTCAGCCCGCTCCCGCGACATCAACAGCGTGGCCGAGGCGCCGTCGGAAAGCTGCGACGAGTTGCCGGCCGTCACCGTCCCCTGTCCGCTGTGCGGATCGAAGTGCGGCTTCAGTCCCAGCAGACCTTCGAGCGTAGTCGATGGCCGATTGCACTCGTCGCGATCGCAGCAGACTTCCTTGGTGTCCACCTGCTCGCCCGACTGCTTGTCGAACACGGCCATGGTGGTCTTGAGCGGCACGATCTCCCCCGCGAAGAAACCTTCCTGCTGCGCCCGAGCCGTCCGCTGCTGGCTGGCCAGCGCATACTCGTCCTGCACCTCGCGGCTGATCCCGTAACGCTTGGCCACCACCTCCGCCGTGTCTCCCATCACCATATACAGGCCCGGCTTGGTCTCTTTCAACCCCGGGTGCGGGTCCGAATCGCGCGGCGTCATGGAGATACTCTCAACGCCCCCGCCGATCACGGCATCGGCGCCGCCCATCACGATCTCCTGCGCGGCCATCGCCACGGCTTGCAGGCCCGACGAGCAGAAGCGGTTCACCGAAGTCGCGCCGCAGGTGATCGGCAGCCCGCCCAGCACACCCACGCGCCGCGCGATGTTCTGCCCCTGCGGCCCCACCGGAACCGCGCAGCCGAGGATGATGTCCTCCACCTCGCCCGGGTCCAACTGCGGCGCCTTGCGCAGCACGTCCCGGACGCAAGCCGCGCCCAGCTCCTCCGGCCGCGTCATATTGAAGGATCCGCGGAACGACTTCGCCAGCCCGGTCCGCGAGCTGGCCACCACCACTGCTTCCCGCATCAAACGTGTCCTCTCTTATGGACCCCACCCGGTGCTAAGCTGAAGAGCGTGCCCGGGCGGTCAGCCTCAATGGAATGTATCATATCAGCACCATTACCCTACCGGTCGACCGGTGATCAATGAGCCTCCTGCTGCACTACATTTACGATCCGCTCTGCGGCTGGTGCTACGGCGCGGCGCCGCTACTCCAGGCGGCTGCCGCGGAGTCTGCCTGGACGCTCGTATTCCACGCCGGCGGCATGCTGGCGGGCGCGAACCGCCAGCCGCTCACGCCCGCGCTGCGCCAGTTCGTCTTCAAGCATGACCTGCGTATTGCCGAGCTCACCGGCCAGCCCTTCGGCGAGGCCTACCGCGAAGGACTGCTCTACGAAGACGGCGTCATGTTCGACTCCGAGCCGCCCATCACGGCGATGCTCGCCGCAGCGGCCCTCGGAGGCGAGCTTGCCCTCGTGGAGAAGATGCTGCGGCGCATCCAACGCGCGCACTTCGTCGAAGGCCGCCGCATCGCCGAGCCCGCGGTGTTGGCCGAACTTGGCGTGGACATCGGTTTAGACCCGACCGCCTTTCGCAGCGCGTTCGAACAAGCCGCCGGAGCGGCCACGCAGGAACACATCGCGCAGAGCCGCGCGCTGCTCCATCGCGTGAACGGCGGTGGCTTCCCGGCCTTCGCCTTCGAGCGCGACGGCCAATATACGTTGGTCGATCACTCGCGCCATCTCGGCCGCCCGGAGGATTGGGTCCAAGCCCTGCGCCGCGCGGCTTCCATCGAGGATGCCGCCGTGCGGTAGGGGAGTCGCATGCGAACGCTGCTCGTCTGTCTACTGACGTGGACCGCCGCCGCCGTGGCGCAGGTGCCGGTTGACCCGGTGCCGGTTGACTTGGTGCCGGTAGACCAGGAGCCGCGCCATCACCTGGTCTTCTCCGGCGAGGCGCTGCGCATTCTCGACGTGCGCATCCCCGCCGGCGACACGTCGCTCGATCACGAGCACATGCACGACAACATCTATGTCTGCATCGACGGTTCGCCGGTGAAGGCCAAGCCGCCCGGCGGTGAGTGGAGCACTGCGGGTCCGGCCTGCACGCCGGGCCGCACCGGAGCCGGACAGTACACCGGCCGCGCCAGCGCGCACGCCGTGCAGAACGCCGGCAGCGAGCTGTATCATCTGGTGCTGGTGGAGAACCAACGCCCAGGCGGCTGGACCGCGAATCCGGCCGACGCCGGTCCGGGGCGGACGCTGGCGCGCGAGAACCGGGCGTTCCAGGCCTACGACGTCGCACTCACGCCGGACGCGGTGATGCATCGGCATGCGCTGCCGGCGGTGCTGATCCTGGTCTCAGGAGAACTGACGGCCGGCGGCAAACGGCTCGATGAGCCGGGCCAGTGGATGCTGTTCGCCGGTGGCGAAGCGCATACCGTAGCCGGGCCGCCGGGCACACGCGCCGTCGAGATCGAAGTGAGGTGATGTGGCGCGAGCACTCGTGCTCGCCGCGCCGGGACTCATCCCGGCGCTTGTGGTCTTTCGCAGCGTCAGGCCCGAAGCTCCAACGAAACCGCGCGCTAGCCGCCCACTTGGTCCGCACTAGCCCAGGACCAGCCTGCACTTCTCACAGGCTCTCAGCGCATCGGTGGGAAACCTGAGTCTCTACCCCGCTTGCGGGCAGGGCGCCGTGGCGGGCGACAAGCGCCGGGATGAGTCCCGGCGCGGCAAGCCACGGGCTTGCACCACCTCGCTCGGTGGAAACCCACTCCGGCGAGCGACGCGGGTCAGCCTGCATTGCTCACAAGCTCTACAGTGCATCGGCGCGAAACGTGAGGCAGGGATCTGCGATCCGCGATTTGGCCGCCGCTCCCGGCATGACCGCGTGACCGGCCACAAGCGCCGGGACGAGTCCCGGCGCGGCAAGCCACGGGCTTGCGCCACGTCCTTCGTCCGAAGCCTGGTGAGCGATGCGGGTTAGCTCTTGGCCGACAGCATCAACTGAATCAGCTTCTCGGTGACCTGCGGTTCCAGTCCTTCGGTGTGGCCCTTGCCCACGCGGACGACGTCGGCGACGATGCGTCCGCCGCCGCAGGACGGATACTCGAAGACCTCGGCCGTGCCGGGCCGCGGCAGACGGCCCCAGGCATCCGAACCGGGATCCTGGCGGGTCGAGTCGTAGACGTAGCCCGGCCGCGTGTCGACCACCTTGGCTTCCTCGACGCGCCCCTTGCAGCCGAGCCTCGTGGCCCACGGCGATTCAGCAGGGATCGGCTGGTCACCCAGTTCGTGCTCGCCGGTCTCGAAGATAAACGAGAAGTTGCCCGGCGGCAGCTCGCGCAGCGCCGCGGCCCCCGGTATGCCGGCGGGCGGTCCACCGGCGGCAGCACCGCCACGGCCGACAGCACCGCCAGCGGCGCCACGTCCCGCAGCGTCGGCCCCGGCCGCGGCGCCTCCGCGTCCTGCCGCGGTTCCTGCTCCACCCCGCCCACCCGCGGCGCCCGCGAAGTAGCTCGCCGGGATCGGCGGCGTCGGACCCAGCCTGCCTCCGGAGAGACTCAGCCATCCATCGACGCGCTGCTGGAAGAAGTCGGTCCGCACCAGGCGATTCGACGTCATCCCGCCCTGCGAGTGCCCCACCAGCCAGAACGCGCGAATGTTCTGCTCGCCGAACTGGCCGTAGACCAGGTTGACGATGTTTTGAAGATACTCGTCGTCACCCGAGCTCCAGATGCGCGTGGGCGAGTTCGGCGTGGCCACCACCAGGCGGTACTTGTTCACGTAGTCGACGATCGGGAAGTAGTGCCGCTGCCAGTTCCCGTAGGAGCCCGCGCCGTGCAGGCTCAGGATGAAGGTGACCTTCTCATTGCGCTTCAGGTCGCAGGGATAGTCGAGGAAGAAGTTGCGGCCGGTGGCGGGCTCCACCGCGGGTCCCTGCTCGACGACCATCGTGCCCGGGCAATCCGCGTCGGGACAATGCAGCACGGGCGGCGTCTGGCAGGTGGTTCCGGCGACCTCGCGCGGTGCGGCGAATTCGGTGGAGCCAACTTTCATGGCGCAGCCGCTGAGGGCGGCCATGGCGGCGGCGATGGCCAGCAGTTTGGCGGTGGCAAGGGATGGTTTCATAGGGCGTGCGTGCTCCAGTACTCCGCCATGCTAGCACATATCAACCTGTCGGCAGGTAGATAATCGGGCCGGGAGCACGAATCGCCCGGCCGGGCTGGAGTGATCCCCAGGAGCTGTGCTATCCTCAAATCGTCGCCGTTTCGGCGGCACTCACCTGGGACATCGCCAACTGGACCGGAAGCAAACGGAAAAGTGCGCGAACCCGTAGGACGGTTATGCCAAAGTTGAAGACCCATAAGGGCGCGGCCAAACGGTTTAAGAAGACGGGCACCGGCAAGATCAAGCGCCGGCATGCATTCGCCCGCCATATTCTGACCTCCAAGTCGCGCACCCGGAAGCGGCGTTTGACCAAGAGCGCGATAGCCGACGATGCTAACTCGCCCGAGATCCATCGCATGCTTCCGTACTGACGGGCAAGCGGGATTTCCCGCCGCCCCGCGAGCGGACAGTGCCACCGCACGTGCCTGTTCCGCCGTTGATGCTGTTTTGGGAAGCGCAAAGGGTGCAGCGCGCACCTGCCCGCAAGGGACTCAACAACGCGCTGCGCTCCGTTTTGCGCGATCAAGAATTAGAAGGAGACAAACGTGCCGAGAGTCAAACGTGGCAGTAAGCGCCGCAATAGCCGGCGCAAGACACTCACCCTGGCCAAGGGTTTCTTCCTCACCAAGAGCAAGCTCTACCGGTCCGCGCAGGAGGCGGTGGAGAAGTCGCTGCGCTACGGCTACAAGGGCCGCCGCCTCAAGAAGCGCGACTTCCGCTCGCTGTGGATTGTGCGCATCGGAGCGGCCTGCCGCGCCGCCGGCGTCTCCTACAGCCGGTTCATGAACGGCCTCAAGAAAGCCGGCATCGATCTGAATCGCAAGATGCTGGCCGACATGGCGCTGAACGATCCGCCCGCCTTCGAAGCGCTGGTGAAGCAGGCGCAGGCGGCCGGCGGCGAATCCGCCTGAGGCCACCTCCGGAGGACGTCATGAAGCCGGAGATGGAACCGGAAGCCGATCCACTCGATCATTTAGAAGACCGCATCCGCCGTGCCGCCGAGCTGGTGGCGGCGCTGCGCGCCGAACGTGACGCCGCTCTGGCCGATGCCGATGCCGCGCGCAAAGCCGCGACCGCCGCGGTAGCCGAGGTCGAGCGTCTGCGCCAGCAGGCGGGCGATGCCGACGGGTTGCGCATGGAGCTGGACGGGCTGCGTTCGGAGCGCAAGCAGGTGCGCGGGCGCATCGAAAAGCTGCTAGGGCAGATGGATCTGCTCAGCGGGCAGTAGCGGACTGGTGGGGACCGCTCCCGGACGGTCGCGGCACAGCGAGTATGTTCTCGGCGGCGCGGCTTTCTGCTTACCGGGGATGGGCCGATGGGGCACAATGAGTAGGGAGGAGACCGCCCATGGATTCCGCAGCCGGGTCCCGCGCCGGGGGGCCCAAGACGGTGCGCGTCACCATTTTCAATCAGCCCTACAACCTTGCGGTCACAGGTGATGTGAGCGACGTCGAGTCGCTGGCGAACTCGGTGGACGAGTTGATGACCGAGGTCGCCGTGGCGCAGCGCGCCACCGGCGTTGACGCGATGCGCGTGGCGGTGCTCACGTGTCTGCATCTGGCCGACCGGCTGCAGGGAATCGAGCGCGAACTGACCGATCTCAAGACGCGCGTCGGCGAGAAGAGCCGCGAGTTCTCGATCCTACTCGATGCGGCGATGAAGTAGCGCCGTGCTGACGGCTCGCCTGCTCGACGAACTCGACTGGCTGGAGCACGGCTTCGGCACGCGCCACGCTCCCCTCGATCAGGAGGGCATGGCGAGCCTCAAACAGGTTCATTCCAATTGGTCGCTGGTTGCGGAGAGCCCCACCGGCTGTGCCGGGGAGGGCGATGCGCTGGCGACGGACCGTCCCGGGTGGGCGGTTTCCGTGCGCACGGCCGACTGTTATCCGATCCTGCTGGCCGACGTGCGGCGGCGCGCCGTGGCGGCCGTGCATGCCGGGTGGCGAGGGACCGCCGGTGGTGTCGCCGGGCAAACGCTGGCGCGGATGCGTGCAGAGTATGGTACTGCGGCGCAGGACGTGGTCGCGGCCATCGGACCGGGGATCGGCGGGTGCTGCTATGAGGTCGGCGCCGAGGTCGCGCAGGTGTTCGGGAAGCCAGGCGCGGGGCTCATCGATCTGGCGGATGTCAACCGCGCGCAGTTGATGGTGGCGGGCGTTGCGCCGGAACGGATCGAAACCCTGGGCGCGTGCACGTTTTGCGACGCGGCGCGGTTCTACTCCTGGCGGCGCGACCGGGAACGGGCCGGGCGGATGATCTCCTACATCCGGGTGCTGGCGAAACTACCGCCTTCCGTGACGCCTCGGCACGCGGGCTGAGAGCCCGCCGCAGGCCACGGGCCTGCCCCACCACAGATACACCAAGGGCGCGGTCGCGGCTCGATCGCTACGGCCCGCGCCCTGATCGATGGTGGATGGTTAGGCTGCGTTGACCAGCATCTCGTCCAGGTCGCCCGCGCCGTCACCGGTTTGCCGGTCGGCGAGTTCCTGGCACTGGATGCAGAACGCCGTCCACGGCACCGCGGCCAAGCGCTTCGGGGAGATGTCTTCTTCGCAATGGGCGCACACGCCAAAGCTGCCGTCATTGATACGGCGCAGGGCCGCGCGGACCAACCGCAACAGGTTGGACTCCCGGTCCAGGTTGCGGATGGCGAGTTCGCGCTCCGCGGCGTGTTGCACCTCATCCAAGGCGTCCGGGCTCTTCTCGATAGCGATGCCTTCCCGGTTGCGCACGAAAGCGACCAGCTCTGCCTGCTTGGCCTCCAAGGTGGTCTTGAATTTGTTTAGTTCACTCTTCGTCATGTCTGCCTGTCTCCTGTCTCTCTCTGTCTTGTTGTTCTCTTCTTTTTGGTTCGTTCTTAGCGTCTCTTCACTTCTTGTTCCAGCTACGTGTCCATCGCGGCTACGGGATTAGACGCAGCACCCAGCAAAAAGGTTCATGCACTTTGCGAGATCCTTTGGGCTGACTTCCTTACGCATCCTTCACCAGCCAGCGGCGCTTAGATTCACCACTGCCCGGCGCAATTTGCTACAGGGGGGTATGGAAACACGGAACGGGGAACTTACGAATCTGCCAGGTGGCACATCGGAGCCACTGGCATTTGGCCCCGGCCTAGGGGGCGACTCGGAAGAATCTCACCATCCGGATCGGGATTACCCGCATCGGGTGGCAGCCTCTTCGTTCAGACTTGCGGCCGTTCAAACCATCCAGCTTTCAAAGAACATTACCACAACGCACGGGCGAATTGCAAGCAATTTCGTTGCCATCGACCCTTGTCCTTGCTGAACCATTCGCCCGCGTGAGCAATCTTATCGGTTCCGCCCGCCAGGAACATTACCTGCGGGCCACCTGGAAGCACAGATTTGGCCTCTGGAACCTGCGATCCGGTAAAATTTGCATACACGGAAGAACTCCACGCGGGTTATCGTTATACTGGTTCGGTAGCCCGCGAAAACTCTCATACGAGGGGCCTACTCGTCCCGGATTCTAGCATGTCATTCAAAGCAGCCGGCCCCGGTGTGGCCGCTTGTTGCGTGTTTATCGCACTGGGGGTCTGGCTGATTCCCCTGGCCGGGCTGCAGAATGACGAAGCGCTCTTCGCTGCTCCCCTTTATGCCAATGTTGGCAGTAGTTTAGCCGCCAAAATCTGGCACGGCCAGGTACCCGTGATGGTCATGACGTACCTGGGATCGCTGAAGGCCTTCGTGTTCGCCCCGATCCTGGCTTTGTTCGGGTCCGGGATATGGGCCGTACGCCTGCCGGCGGTCCTGCTGGGAGCGGTGACCATATTTATTTTCTTCGATTTGGCGCGAGCCGCGGCAGGCCGCCGCGCTGCTCTACTGGGGGCCTTTCTGCTGGCCACCGACCCGGTGTTCCTGCTGACCGACACGTTTGACTGGGGTCCGGTTGCTATTGATCACGTTTTGCTTGTGACTGGCTGCTGGCTGCTGTTCCGCTTTGGGTCCCGGGAAGGGGCGCTTGGGGTCGTTTCGACACCCGAGGGGCGGCCTGAGAGGCCGCCGCAGGCTGCGAACCTGCCCCACACGGCCCCCTGGCGGAGGGAGTTGCTGTTGGGTACGGGGTTCCTGTGCTTTGGGCTGGCTCTCTGGAACAAGGCGATCTTCAGTTGGGAGTTGGCGGGACTGGTGGCGGGCGCGGTGACCGTTTTCTGGCGGGAGGTCTGGCGGGCGCTGTCGGTGCGGAACCTGGGCGTCGCGGCGGCTGGGTTCCTGGTGGGTGCTTTGCCGCTGGTGGTCTACAACCTGCGCCACGATTTTCCCACGGTGAGTGAAAACGCACGGCTCGACATGGATTCGTTCTACATTAAATCCTTTCAACTCAAGAGCGCCGCCAACGGGAACGCGCTGCTGGGCTACATTGTGGCCGAGGAGGCGGCCGGGCACCCGCGGCCCATGACCGACGTGCACGGACGGGTAGCGGCCTGGATTCATGACGTTGCGGGCACGCGGCGGGCAACCGGGTTCTACTACGTGCTGGGCGCGCTGCTGCTGGCCGTGCCGCTGTGGTGGCGGTCGCGGGCCGCGTGGTTTTCACTGGTGTTCACAACGGTCGCCTGGCTGATGATGGCCATGACGCGGGATGCGGGCGGGTCGGCGCACCATGTGATCCTGCTGTGGCCGTTCCCGATTCTGTTCGCCGCAGTGGCGCTGGCGCGGATTCCCTGGCGGCTGGGCGCGGTGGTCGCGGGCGGCGTGATCGTCATGAATCTGCTGGTGATCAACCAGCACGTCTATCAACTGGAGCGCTACGGGAGCTGGGATTCGTTTACGGACGCGATCTTCCCGCTCTCGGACGGGTTTGACGACGCCTCGCCCGAGCCGGTCTATGCGGCCGACTGGGGCATCTTCGATTCGCTGCGGCTGCTGCACCAGGGGCGGCTGAATCTGCGCGTCACCACGGCTCCTGAGGATCCCGCTGCGCTGACCGAGGCCGAACGCCGCGACCTCGACTATCTGCTGGAGGGTTCGCCCGGCGTCGTGGTGGGGCATGTGCCCGACCGGGAGGTTTTCCATGGCTCGGCCGAGCGGCTGGCCAAAGCGGCCGAGGCCGCCGGGTATCGCAAGGAAGTCCTGCGGACAGTGGCGGACCGGAACGGACGCCCGGTGTTCGAGATCTATCGCTTCGTGCGAGGGGGGTAGGATGGCGTTTGCGGCGATGACCGGGGCTCAGACGGATACGGCGAGGCGCTGCACGGCTCCGGCGCGGCAGGCCAGGGGCCCGCGCCACATGGTTGTGCCATTGTGTCTCAAGGCCTGTGTCCAAGGTCCGCAAAGGGGCTCCGCTGGACGGTTATAACTTCTTTTAAATTAGTTAGTTAAGTTCGGCATGGCGAGTGCTTGCAGATGCTTCGAGGGAAGTATGCGTTCTTGGACCCGACAACTGCTGGTGGCGATGCTGGTGACGGCTCCCCTGGGGGCCACCACGCTGGCGCAGTTGAGCCTGACCGAGATGATCCAGCAGTCGACCGGGATCGTGCGGGCCAAGGTGGTGCGCTCGTTTGCCGCCTACCGGGGCGCCGACATTTACACGCACTACCAGTTGGACGTGGTGGAGAACCTGAAGGCGACGCCAGGCTCTTCGGTGGACGTGGCGGTTCCGGGCGGGTATTTGAACGGCGTGAACCAGTCCGTGGCGGGCGCGCCGCAGTTGGTGGTGGGCCAGGAGTACGTCGTCTTCCTGTGGACCAGCAAGTCGGGGATGACGCAGATCATCGGGCTGTCGCAGGGCTTGTTCTACGTCCGCGAGGACGCCGGCGGGAACCCCGTGCTGATCCGGCCAAGCACGAGCGAGGCGATGCTGGACGCCAGCGGCCGGCTGGTGAAGGACCAGCCGGTGAGCCTGACGCTGAACGATCTGCGGGCGGCCATCGGCAAGGCGCTGGGGGGCGAGTAGAGATCCCATGCGGAGCACCGTGCGAGTTTTGACCTTAGCCGCCTTACTGGCGGGCGTGTCGTCGATCGCCTCGGGCTACTACCACTGGGTGTTCTTCGTGAACGGTAAGGGTCCGTATGAGCCGATTCGCGAAAGATTCGATCTGAATGCGCTGCCGGGCGGCGTGGTGTCCTACTTCATCTCCAACCAGGGTCCGGACCCGATGGTGGCGGGTGACAACTTCACAGCGCTGGTCAGCCAGATCCGGGCGGCGGCGGATGCCTGGAACGGCGTGGCCACTTCGGCATTGCGGCTGCAGTTCGGCGGCGTGACCGAGATCGGGCGGGAGCAGAAGGCGCCGGGCATCGACGTGGTGTTCGACGACGAGATGCCGCCGGGGATTCTGGCGCAGAGCTGGCCGGTTACCTACACAGATGTGCACTTTCTGGGAGAGGCGAACAGTCCGGGGTTCGCCCCGATTCTGCGCTCGCGGATGCATTTGCGCAAGGACCTGACGGCCTACAGCCAGGCCAGCTACTCGGACCGCTTCTTTCTCACCATCGTGCATGAGTTCGGGCACACGCTGGGGTTGCAGCACTCGCTGACCTCGGCGGTGATGTCCACCGAGATCACGCGCGCCACCAGCAAGCCGCAGCCGCTTTCGGCCGACGACATCGCGGGGCTGTCGCTGCTGTATCCGACGCCCGAGTTTGTGGCCACCACCGGTTCGATCGCCGGGCGGATCGTGGCCGAGGATCACGGCGGAGCGAACCTGGTGAGCGTGGTGGCGGTTTCGGCCGACGGAACCACGATCGGGACGATGACGAATCCGGACGGCACCTACATGATTGAAGGGCTGCCGCCGGGCGACTACTACGTCTACGCGCATCCGCTGCCGCCGGCCCAGCAGGGCGAGGGACTGCCGGCGGCCATCATCCCGCCCACGGATCTGGACGGGAATCAGTTCCTGGCCTACACGCAGGTCGAGACGCTGTTTTATCCGGGGACGCGGAAGTGGGCCGAGGCCGAGCCGGTGCACGTCGACGCCGGGGATACGGCTGAGCAGATCAGTATCAGCCTGGCGCCGCGGCCGCAGGGTCCGGCGATCTATAACGTCCAGACGTATTCGTATCTGGGACCGGACGGCGGGGTGCCGGTGCATGCGCCGCCGCTGGTTTCCGGAGACCGGCTGTATCTGGCGTTCGGCGGTCCGGGCACGGCTGTTGCGGGAGCCGCGCAATTGGCGCCGGGGCTGAATCTCAGCGTGATCGGAGGACCGGCGCAGTTGGAACCGGACACGCTGACGTATTGGCAGCAGGGCTTCGGGCTGATTGTGGCCGACGCGCTGGAGGTGGACCAGGCCACGCGCGTGGCGGTGGCGGTGACCACCGATACGGACCTTTACGTGTTGCCGGGCGCGTTCAGTGTGCTGCCTTCGCCACATCCGCAGATCTCCTCGGTGGATTCGTCGACAGACGTGCGGGGCGCGGCGCTGGCTACCATCACGGGCACGAATCTGGCGGCGGCCACCAAGCTCCTGTTTGACGGCGTGCCGGGCAAGATCGTCCAGGCCAACGAAGACGGGTCACTGACCGTGAGCGCGCCACCGGCCACCGGCAACCATCAGGCGGTGGTGGAGGCGATGACGGCGGGCGGGCAGACGTCCTGGCAGTTGCTGGGCAGCGATCAGGCGCCGCCGGTGTTCACCTACGCGGCTCCGGACGTAACGATCTCGACGGTGCAGCCCGGGCAGTTGGTGGCCGGCACGGATGCGATGCTGCAGATCGATGCGGTGAACACGAGTTTCGTGGACGGGCAGACGGTGATCGGCTTCGGGTCGAGCGACATCGTGGTGCGGCAGTTGTGGGTGGTGAGTCCGACGCGGCTGCGGCTGAACGTTTCGGTAGGTCCGGGCACGGTGCGGGGTCCGGTGGAACTGACGGTGTTGAACGGCCTGCAACTGGTGACCAACAGCGTGCTCCAGGTGCAGGACGGCGGCATTGTTTCCCTGCGGACGCCGATTCTGAATAGAGCCACGGGACTCGCCGGGGTTCCGGCGGGCGGCAGCGTGATCATCCAGACGGCCGGCTTGCCGCAGGATCTCGGCGGGTGGACGCTGAGCATCGGCGGACAGCGCACCAGCTTCGTCGCCGGGGCTTACGGGCAGTTGACGGCGGAAGTGCCGGCCGGGGTGCAAACGGGCTTGGCAGAGGTTCGGTTGTCGTCGCCGACGGGCGCGACGGTCCAGCCGGTGCTGTTGCAGATCGACGATCAGCCGCCGGGCATTCTGAAAGCCCTCGCTCCGGATGGGGCCGATATCTCACTCGGACACGCGGTGGGCGCGGGCGATGAGGTGACGTTGATTGTGGGAGGACTTGCCGATCCGGGCGTAATGCTGGCTCCGGAAGGCGTGCAGGTGCGGGCCGGCGGGGTGATCGAGAAGCTGGCGTCGGTGAGAGCGATGGAGACACCCGGGCTATGGGAGGTCGTGTTTGTGCTCACAAATACGGGCTCGGGCGCCGAGCAGAGCGTGACGGTAGGAATTGGCACGCGCGTTTCGGCACCGTGGGCGGTGGCGATCAAGCCCGCGGAGTGATGGCGGCAGAGGAGCGCGGATGAGTTCCGCGTGCTCCTCTCCGTCCGCGTTTTTCTGCGGCTGGAGCGTTTGCAGCGTGATCGTAGACCGCTCCCTGTGGTCGCGGCTCAGCTAGCGGCGCTCTGCACAAAGGACGTGCGCTGGGCACAGCGCCAGTAGTTGAGCCGCGCGACCACAGGAGCGGTCTGCGCTTGCTGAGAAAACCCTCTAGAGGTTGTAACGTTCGAGGAAGCGCCGGTCGCCTTCCAGGAAGTCGTAGTCCCGCAGGAGCTCAGGACGTTCCCAGAGAATCTGCTCGCAATCGAGATTGCGGGGCTCGCCCGTGAACACCGTCACGCGATAGAACAGCAGGTGCGTGAGGGGTCCCTCGGCGTAGCGGACGTCGTAGGCGTCGAGTTGCTCGCCCGCTTCGGCCGTGATGCCGAGCTCTTCTGAAAGCTCGCGCGCGACGGCGGCAGCGGGGGCTTCGCCGGGTTCCACCTTGCCGCCCGGAAATTCCCATTTGAGTGGATGGCGGCCGGTGCGCTTGCGCTGGGCGATCAGGATGCGGCCGTCGCGTTCGAGGACGGCGGCGACTACGGTGAGGTCGGGCACTCGGGCAGTGTAGCGCGGGTCCTGGGGTTGGTGCTGCCTAACCCATGCCTAATCTGCATTTCTCACAAGCTCTACAGTGCATCGGCGCGAAACGTGAGGCAGGGATACGCAATCGGCGATTTGGCCGCCGCTCCCGGCATGACAGCGTGACCGGCCACAAGCGCCGGGACGAGTCCCGGCGCGGCAAGCCACGGGCTTGCGCCACGTTCTGCCCCCGAAGCCCGTGAGACGTGCGAACATCGCTTCCCCGGCGTTCCCGGGTGCGGGGCCTGCCCTACAACGGCGACCGTGCATGAAAAAAGGGCGCGCTGGCGAACGGCGCGCCCTTTCCGTGGAAGTGAGGTTTCCTTAGAGATCGACCGGGCCGGTGCTCACGCCAACCTTCTCGATCTCCGCGCCGCCCAAGCGGGCGATCGACAGCAGCAGGTTCGAGGTCGGAGTCCCGTCCGGCGTGACGAGGTGGCGGTTGCCCTTCAGCCGGCCGTGCGCGCCGCCTACGATCACCGCGGGGGGATTGTTGCGGTCATGCGCGTTGCCGTTGCTCATGCCGCTGCCCCAGTAGAGGGCCGCGTGATCGAGCAGCGTGCCGTCGCCGTCCGGGGTCGCCTTCAGCTTATCGAGGAACTCGCCGAACTTCACGATGTGATACGTCGCGATCTTGGCGTACTTGGCCATCTTTTCCGGATCGTTGCCGTGGTGCGAGATGGTGTGGTGCTGCTCGGGAATGCCGATGTGGGCGTAGCCGCGGTCGGTGGCTTCATGGCTCAGCATGAAGGTGAACACGCGGCTGATGTCGCCTTGATACGCCAGGTGCATCAGGTTGTAAGTGACGTTCAAGTGATCGTCGAAGGCGTCCGGCATGCCGAGGGGGGCTTCCGGATTGTCGGTGATCGCGCCCAGGCGGGTTTCGAACCGGTCGAGCTGGTCCTCCACCTCACGGATGTTGGTGAGGTATTCGTCGAGGATGGCCCGGTCGGCCGCGCCCAGGGAGCGCTTCAGCTTGGCGGTTTCCTCGGTCACCGAATCGAGCAGGCTCTGCTTCTGCTTCAGGCGGGCCAGGCGGCGCTCGGCCGAATCCGTTTCACCGAACATGCGCTCGAAGGTGACGCGCGGGTTGATACCCACCGGCAGCGGGCTTGAATCGTCGCGCCAGGAGAGCGTGTTGAAGAAGGTACAGGCGAAACCGTCGCAGGCGCCGACCGCGGTGCCCATATCCTCGGTGCCGACCTCGATCGACCGCAAGGGCGTATCGCCCGCCACGTGATCCGCAATAAACTGGTCAACCGTCTTCTTCGAGTGGAGCTCGCCGAAGGCGTCGCCTTTCGCATCGTGGTCCACCACCGGCCCGATGCCGTTCAGGAACGACGAACTGGCACCCAGGTGAATGGAGGAGCCCCACGGCGCCTTCATGTTGCTGACCGTCACCAGTTGGTTGCGGAACGGCTCCAGCGGCTGCATCACCGGCTTGAACTCGAAGTCGGCTCCTGCCTTGTCAGGATGCCAGGTGGTGGGGAACACGCCATTGGGGAGGTAGACGGCGCCGAAGCGGAACGGGGTGACGGGGGCCGCCGAGAGCGCCGGAACCATGGCGTCCAGGAACGGCAGTGCGACGGTGGCGCCCAGGGAGCCACGCATAAAGGTGCGGCGCGAAATGTGCTTCTTTGTAATAAACATGTCTACTCCTTATTGTTTGGTGGTGCAACGCTGGCAGTTTCCGCCGGCTGACTGGCAGGTTCAGCCGGTTCTAATTTGGTGCGCATTTGAAACGGCGCGCTTTCCACAATGCCCATGACGATGGAGGACAGCCGGTAATCGTTCTGCCCGGCCTTCTTTACAATACTCCTAACCACCGGCATGTCGCTGGGCTGAAGGCCGCGGCCCAGCGCGTAGGTCAGCATCCGCTCGGTGACGACGGTCACGAACGCGGCGGGACGGCTCAAAATCGCCTTTCGCAGCGCCACCGGTCCGTTGACCTGGGTTCCGTCCACCAGCGTGCCCGCTACGTCCAGCGGCTGCCCGTCGGGACCCTTGGCGCGCCACGCGCCCACCGAATCGAAATTCTCGAGCGCGAATCCAACGGGATCGATCACCGCGTGGCAGCCCGCGCAGGGCTGGTTCTTGCGATGCAGTTCGAGCTGCGCGCGCACCGTTTTCGGCGTCGCCGCCTCGCCCTTGTTGCTTTCTTCGAGCGAGGGGACGTTCGGCGGCGGCGGCGGCGGCGGCGTATTGAGGAAGTTGCTCAGGATGTATTTTCCGCGGAATACCGGCGAGGTGCGGGTGGCCACCGACGTCATCGCCAGAATGCTGCCCTGGCCCAGCAGGCCGCGGCGGTTGGGATCGGTGAGCTTCACTTTCCGGAACTGCGGGCCGTAGACGTCCGGGATGCCGTAGTTCTTGGCCAGCCGCTCGTCGAGGAACGTGTAGTCGGCGTCCATCAGCTCCAGGGTGCTGCGGTTCTGGCGCAGGATGTAGCCGAACAACATCTCCGTCTCCTTGCGGAACGCCTTGCGGGTGTTGTCGTCGAATTCCTGGAACATCAGCAGGTCCGGAGAGACCTTTGCTTCCAGATTACGGAGTTGGAGCCACTGGCCGGTGAAGTTTTCAACCAGAGCGTCGGACTTGTCGTCGCCCAGCATGCGGTGCACCTGCGCTTCGAGAGCTCCGGGCTTCCGCAGTCCCCCGGCCTCGGCCAGGTCGAGCAGTGTTTCGTCGGGGATGCTGGACCACAAGAAGAAGGACAGGCGCGAGGCCAGCTCAATGTCCGTGACCGGATGCGCCGTGCCCGGGGCGGCCCCGGCCGGGTCCTTCTCAATGCGATAGAGGAAGTAGGGGCTGGAAAGAACGCGCGCGACGCCGGCGCGGATGCCATCGTCGAAGGTGCCGCCGCTGTCGCGGGCTCCCGTGTAGAAGGACAGGGGCGCTTCGACATCCGCCGCGGTGACGGGCCGCCGGTAGGCGCGGCGGGCGAGGTTCGAGAGGATCTTTTCAGCGCAACTGGTGTCGTCCGATTTCCCGCTGCCCGCGCTCGCGGCCGAGGAGGACGGATGGCACACATAGAGCCGTCTGCGGCTGGGCCCTTCGCTGACGCCCTGCACGTGGTACGGACCTTCGATGGACACGGAGCGCAGCTTGGGATTACCGCTGACATTGTGGATCTCCTGGCTGTCGCGCCGGGTGGGCTGCCAGACATCCTGCCGCACGAAGGGCCGCTCCCGCCAGGTGAAGCCGACGTCGTGCGGACCTGCCGTGATGCGCGCGTGTCCCGCCATCCGCTTGTCGATCATGTCGCGCGCCACGTTCAAGTCATCCGCCTGGACCTCATGGTCACTGGGGCCGCCCACCGGCGCCGAGTACACCTCCGTGCCGTCCACGGTGATGACAAACGTGTAGGGGATGTCGTTTCCTTCGACGCCCGTGTAGCCTTCCGCCACGCCGCGTATCAGGCGGCCGGACAAGTTATATTCGCCATCGGCCGGAAACACGTGATGGAGCACGGTGCCGCCCAGGGTCCCCAGCGGCAGGCCTTCAATGTAGCCGTTCTGGCTGAACTCGCGGCTGATGATGTGTTCGGTGGTGGTCGGCCGGACTTCCGGATCGCCCACGGCCATGGCCGCCACGCGCTGCGCCGCGTTCACGTAGGCCTCCAGCAGCAGCGGTGAGGTTTTGAGCGCGGTGGCGATGTTGTCGAAGCCGTAATCGGCACCGTCCGTGGGCAGCAATGCGGACACGTCCAGATCGACGGCCAGCAGGTCCCGCACGGTGTTGGCGTATTCGGCGCGATTGAGGCGATGCACCACGTAGCGGCCCGGCGTGCTGTGGCCTTCCCAGGCGTGGTCGAGCGAGGCGGACAGCCACTTGGTGAAGCCCGCGTAGTCGGCTTCGGCCGGGCGGGGCATGCCCTGCGGCGGCATGGCCCGCACGCTCAGCTTACGCAGGACCCGTTCCCAGGTCTCGGCCGAGCCTCGCAGGTCGTCAAAGCTGGCTGCTTCCAGGTTGACGGGATTCTCCTCAGGCATCGCATAGTTCGCGTTGTGGCAGCCGACGCAGTACTTGTCGACCCAGGCGCGATACTGCGCCGCCTCGGTCGCGTTCGCCGGAGACTCGGCAGTCTTGGCGCCGCGGTTTTGGGCGACCAGCGCCGCGGCCAGGCCGAAGCAGGCCAATGCGGCGGCAGTGATGCCCGCTCGCCTGGTCATGCTCCCGACCTTTTTCCCGACGTTGCTCCCGCGAGCCCTCATTGGCCGCTCCTGGTGGCGGGCGCAACGGTGGTGCTTGCCTTCTCCTTTGCGCTGCTCTGCTTCTTGTGGTCTTCCGGAGGCTCCAGGGGGGCCACCAGCGCCGGCATGTGCATTAGCTCCCGCAGCGCCGCGACCAGCGCCTCGGGCTCATCCTTCTCCGGACGATCCACCTTCGGCGCGCCCGTATCCACCGGGCCCTTCGACGCGGCGGCTTTCTTCGCCATGGACTCGGCCAGGCCCAAGGGCGTCAGCTTATCCTTATTCTCCGCGTCGAGCTTCCCGCCGGCCTCGGCGATTGCGTGGATCATATCCACCTTTTGCGCTTGCACGGCCTGATGCAGCGGCGTCGAGCCGTCGGGCGCCTTGGCGTTCGGATCGGCGCCGGCCTTCAGCAGCAGTTGCAGCGCTTCCAGCGGATCGCGGCTGCCGGCTTCGCGGAATACGGGCGGTCCGGAGCGCGTATAGCCGGGACCTCCCTGGATGGGGGGACCACCACCGCCGCGCATGGCGACCATAATCGGCGTGCGGCCGACGTTCGCATTCAAGCCGCGGGCGGGCGGTTTGCCGGGCTCAGCCTTGACTTCCGGCGGGCTCCATTCGAGCTGCGCGCCATTGGCGAGCAGGAGCTTCAGGACCTCGACGTCGGCCGCCGATGCGGCGCGGTAAAACGGCGAGCTGTTGACCGTAGGGGGGCAGCACATGGAGGTGGAATGCATGGCGCCGGTGAACTGCTTGTTCGGATCCGCTCCCAGGTCGAGCAGCGCCTTAGCCAGGGTCAGGGCGGTCAACTGGTTGGGATGGTCAGGTTGCATGCGCGTGGCGTCCTGCGCGCGCGTGTCGACGGTCTGGTCATGCATGTCGACGGCGAAATATAAGGACCCATCGTTGGGGTCGGCGCCGAGGTCGAACATTTCCTTGGCCAGGTCGAAGCGGTCATTGACGACGGCGATCATGGTGGCCGTGAATCCATCGGCGTTGGTCAGCTTCGGATCGGCGCCGTTCTGCATCAGCGCCTTGACCACGTCCTCATGGCCGTTGCGGGCGGCAAACATGAGGGCCGTAAAGCCGCCGGAGGGAAAGTCCGCGTCCTTGCGCTTGGTGAGCGTGGAGACGTGCGCCTTCAAGTTAGGATCCGCGCCGGCGGCCAGCAGCGTCTTCACCACGTCCAACTGGCCTTCGGATGCCGCCCACATGAGCGCGGTCTCTTCCTGGAACGGGTCAGTGGCATTGATGAACGCGCCGCGATCGAGCAGGAGCTGGACGGCTTCCACGCGTCCGGTGCGCGCGGCCGCCATCAGCGGCGTTTCGCCCTCGGCGTGCCAACGGGTGGGGTCGGCTCCGGCATCGAGCAGCGTCCGCATCACGGCGACGTCGCCATTGCGGCTCGCTTCCAGCAGCGGGGTGACGCCGTAGCGGTTGGCGGCGTCCACCGTGGCTCCCGCGGCCAGCAAGGCCTTGGCCATCTCCTCATTGCGGCGGAAGGACGCCCACAGCAGCGCCGAGGAGCCGTCATTGGCCGGCGTATTCACGTCCGCTTTGTCCTTGAGCAACTGGAGGACAGCGGGCAGATCGTCGGCCCGGGCGGCTTCCACCAGGCTGGTTCCGACGTTCGCTGCATCGAGAGAGGCGCTGGGTCCCAGCAGGACGAACCCCAGCAGGAGCGGCAGGCGCCACCACATCTGCTGTATTCTTGCACTCGGTTTTTTCGACGATTGCATACCTAGTCCTCCCAGCTTATTCACATGAAAAGATATAACGTAGAGACTCCCAGCGCAAGGCCCCCGTTCGGGGCCCTGTTCCGGGGATGTCCGGAGGATGTCCGGAGAATGTCCGGAGGGAGTCGCCGTGCGTCGCGGTTTTCGCCGGTGTTGGCCACTGCATGCAACCGCGGGAAGCCAACCCCTGCGCGCCGCCGGAGGGCGTTGCCGCCAAGGGCCGCGCGGGCGGGTGCGCCGGTCTTCATTTAAAGATGGATTGGTTGGCGGTCTGCGCCGAGCAACTCCGCCAGGCGCACCGCGCGATAGTCGAAGATGTTGTTCAGGTCGCGTCTGACCAGCAACCAGTGGACCAGTCTTCCCAGTAGCCCGAACGGAAGCGCGTAGCGTACAACATCCTCTACCACGGTGCCGCCAGGCACCGCGCGGAAACCATGCGTGTGGCGCCAGAGCCGGTAGGGGCCCTTCTCTTGCACATCGGAGAACTCATGCGGCGGGTCCCAGGTTTCGATCCGTGTCCTCCAGCGTACGGGGACGCCGCGGACGCGCAAGCGGTATTCGATGATGGCGCCTGGGGCCATGCTGATTGGCTGCGGAGTCTGGATCTGGAAACCGAGACAGGGGGGCGTCAGGGTTTCAAGATTCTCCGGCGCCGAGAAGAATGCGAAGACTTCCTCGATCGGGCGCGGCAGGAAGGTTTCGCGTCTCAGTTCGTAGGTCATCGGCTACTGGTCATCGGTTCCTGGTCAGGACGGCGTGCAGGACGGGCTCGCCGGATAGCCGCCGGCGGGACGCGAGCCTGGTCAGCACCAGTTCACACATTACCAATGTGCCGCTCGCGGAATGCGCCCTCACAGTATGCCAGAGTCCCCGGCGCGCAGGAACGCGGCGGTCGAACGGACGCTTGACAGCCCTGGCGACAATATATAGATTTCTGCCGTCTCTGGGAGTTACTTTGAGGCGATGGGAATCCCGGTTCTGGCGGGGCGCGCTTTTACCGCCGACGACACGCCCACCAGCCAGCCGGTGGCCATCATCAGCCGCAAGGCAGCCGACCAACTCTGGCCGGGAGAGAATCCGGTGGGGTCGACGGTTTCCTACAAGGTATCCGGGAAGACTGAGCCGGAGGTACGGCAGATCGTGGGCGTGGTCGGGGACACCGTCGGCTTCGCACTCCAGTCGGACTTGGCCGCTGGATTCTACGTGCCCCACTCCCAGAGCAACCGGGCTTCTGCGCTCCAAATCATGGTGCGGGTCGAGGAGGGTATGGACGCCGCCGCGTTGGGCTCTCAGCTGCGCGCGCGGCTGGCCTCCATCGACAACCGCCTTTCGACGAACGCCGTGGGGACCATGCGGAGCGAGATCGGGGCGAGGCTGGCGAGGCTCCGTTTCCTGACCGTGGCGCTGGCGGTCTTCGCCGGGCTCGCGCTGCTGCTCACCATCACAGCGGTGGGCGGTGTGGTGGCCTACCTGGTGCGTGCGCGGACTTACGAGTTCGGTGTGCGCCTGGCGCTGGGCGCGCGGCCGTCGTCCGTGCTGGCGCTGATCCTCGGCTATGGAGCCCGGCTGGCGATGCTCGGCATCGTGCTGGGCACGGGTGGGGCATGGATGCTGACCAGGCTGGTCAAGTCCTTCCTCTATCAGGTGGAGCCGCGGGATGCGCTCACCATGACGGTCGCGCCGGCGGTGATTCTGCTGGCCGTGCTCGGGGCGTGCTACCTTCCCGGGAGGCGCGCGATGCGCATCGATCCCGCGCAGGCGCTGCGGGCTGAGTGACGGCGGGCGGGGCGCCGCGGCATGCGTTATAATCTGCCGTGTTATGGAAGGAGCCACGATGTCACTCGCCAGAACCAAACGATTCCTGAAGGTTGCGCAGATCCTGGGCGCCACGGTCGCCCTTCTGGCTCTGTGGACAACGCCCGCCACCACGCAGCAAGGCGCCTCCGACCAGAACTGGCCAGCCTACGGCAACGATAACGGCAACACGCGGTATTCGCCGCTGGACCAGATCGACGCCAGCAATTTTTATAAGCTGGAGCCCGCCTGGGTCTTTAGCACGGCCAACATGGGCCCCACGCCCGAGACGAATCTGGAAGCGACGCCGCTGGTGGTGGATGGTGTCCTCTATTCCACGGCGGGGAGCCGGCGCGATGTGATCGCGCTGGACGCCGCCACGGGCGAGCAACTGTGGATTCATCGCGAAGACGAGGGCCAGCGTGGCGAGGTTTCGCCCCGGCGCCTGTCCGGCCGCGGCCTGGCGTATTGGGCCGACGGAGACGACAAACGCATCATCTATTTTACGCAGGGCTATCGCATGGTCTCGCTGAACGCCAAGACGGGGGAGCGCGTTCCCACCTTCGGCGTGGACGGCGTGGTCGACCTCAAGACGGATGACGACCAGGAGATCGACCCGCTCAGCCGCGAAATCGGCATCCATTCGACGCCCGTGATCGGCAACGGCATCATTGTGGTGGGCGCGGCGCACCGTCCGGGAGGGTTGCCCACCAGCAAGACGAACGTGAAGGGTTATGTCCGCGGCTACGATGTCCGCACGGGCAAGCGCAAGTGGATCTTCCATACCATTCCAAAGCCGGGCGAGTTCGGGCTGGACACGTGGCTGGAGGATTCCTGGTCCTACACCGGCAACACCGGTGTGTGGGGGCAGATCTCGATTGATGAGGCACGGAACCTGGTCTATCTCGGCGTCGAGGCGCCCACGGGCGACTTTTACGGCGGCCCACGGCCCGGCAACGGACTCTTCGGCGAAAGCCTGGTGGCCTTGGATCTGCAGACCGGCCAGCGCAAATGGCACTACCAGTTCGTCCATCACGGCATCTGGGACCATGACAATCCTTCGCCGCCGATCCTGGCCGACGTCCAGATCAAGGGCCAGCGCGTGCCGGTGGTGGCGCAGCCCAGCAAGCAGGCGTTCCTTTATGTGCTGAACCGGGAGACCGGCAAGCCGGTGTGGCCCATCGAGGAGCGGCCGGTGGAGAAGGGGACCGTGCCGGGCGAGTGGTATTCGCCCACGCAGCCGTTCCCGACGGCTCCGCCCGCTTATGAAAATCAGGGTGTTGACGAGAGCGTGCTGATCGACTTCACGCCGGAGCTGCACAAAGAGGCTCTGGAGATTGTGAAGAATTACAAGATGGGTCCCATCTTCACGCCGCCGGTGCTGAGCACGGCAGAAGGTCCCTGGGCGACGTTGGTCGCTTCGCTGTCGGGGTCCAACTGGATGGGCGGGTCCATTGATCCGGAAACAGGCGTTGTCTATGTCGGCTCCAGCAGAGGCGCCCTGGGGATCTCTGTGGTGCCCGCTGGGAACCGGTCCGATGTCGGCTATATTTCCGGGCGCGCGAAGGGCGCACAGGGATCGCTGACGGTGAAGGGGCTGCCGCTGCTGAAACCACCGTATGCGCAGATTTCGGCGATTGACCTCAAGACCGGGACCATTCTGTGGCAGGCGCCGCACGGCGACACACCGGACAACGTCAAGAACAATCCGGCGCTGAAGGGCCTGACCATCCCGAAGACCGGCCGCGGTGGCGCGGCGATCACCTTGGTGACCAAGACGCTGCTGATCGCCGGTGAGAAGGGAACGGCCACGCTGGCCGACGGACGCGTGGGCGCGTATCTGAAGGCCTACGATAAGTTGACCGGGCGGGATGTCGGCAGCGTCTACATGCCTGCCCAGGCCACGGGCGGTCCCATGACCTACATGGTGAACGGTGTGCAGTACATCGTGATCGCCGTGGGCGGCGAGATCGAGGGTCGCCGGCAAGCGCAGTTCATGGCGTTCCGGCTGCCGAATGCCGAACTGCGCAAGTAAGCTGCGCGGCTCACCAGCCACGTGGCAGAGCAAGCGTAGACCGCTCCCTGTGGTCGCGGCTCAGCTACTGGCGCTGTGCCCAGCGCACGTCCTTTGTGCAGAGCGCCGCTAGCTGTGCCGCGACCACACAGGGAGCGGTCTACGCTTGCTGAGAAAACTAGTCCGGATTTCTCACCGGCTCGCAGAGCGTTTCGGGCAAAGCACAGGCGGGAGGCCTTGGCGAGTGGGCGCGCCGGCACTCCGGGCACGACACTGTGATGGATGACAAGCGCCGGGACGAGTCCCGGCGCGGCAAGCCACGGGCTTGCGCCACGTCCTGCGTCCGAAACCTGGTGAGAAATGCGGGCTAGCCCAGGGCTAGCCCGCATTTCTCACTCGCTCTCAGCGCATCGAAGAGAAACGTCAGTCGGGGAGCCGCAAGGGGCGATTTCGCGAGCGCAACTGGCCTGACACCTTGACCGGCGACAAGCGCCGGGACGAGTCCCGGCGCGGCGAGCCATGGGCTCGCGCCACATCCTGCGCCCGAAACCCTGGTGAGAAATGCGGGCTAGTTCGCTGCGGGCGGCCTGAGGCGGGTGCCTGCGTGAGCGAGTTCGCCGAGGCCTGCGGCATGGCGTTGTGATGTGCGACAAGCGCCGGGATGAGTCCCGGCGTGGCAAGCACGAGTGCTTGCACTACTGCTGTTTAGCCGGCGCGGGGCCGCCCCGGCCGCCTCTGCCACCGCGCCCGCCACCCGGACCATTCGCCTGCAACAGGTGCGTCAGCGTGTGGACGTAACGCAGCTTGCCGTTCTCCACGCGGAACAAGTGAGTGTCCGGCGCTCCGCTGCCGCCATTGGGATTGCCGGCGCCGAAGGTGCAGAAAGCCACCACGGAGCCGAGGACCTCGTCGACCACAAAGTGCCGGTTCGAAATATTCACGCCGCTTGGCACGCCGACGTCACAGGAATCATCGGGCGCGCCTTTGCCGGTGTGCATCCCGCCTTCGGTGCGGTTGCAGGGATAGCCCCACGGCACCATATCCTTCTTCCCTTCCAGGAACGCGTCCAGATAAGCGTTGGCCGCGCCCACCAGAGTGTCGCGCGTATCGCGCCGGTCCGCCGGGATCGGGCTCCAATCCTCTTCGGAGGAGTACTTCATGTAATTGCCGACGTTGAATAACCAGTAGCCGGTGGTGGTCCACAGCATTTCGATCTCGGCAATCAACCCGTGATTCACGCGCAGCCGCGTGCCGAGCACATACGGCGCGCTCGGGTCCGTCACGATCACTTCGGTGAACGTCTGGCAGGTGGCGGTGTCCAGCAGGCTGCGCCGGTGGTCGATCTTCATCGCCTTCTTGATCAAGCCCTGGTTGATGTCCATCAGCTTGGTGTTCTCGATATAGCCGAGGCCGTTGGCCAGCGGCATGCCGGACGTGTCGCCCGAGGTCTGCGCGGCCAGGTAAAGATCCACGGCCGTCTGCAGTCCTTGCCGCGTGCAGGAGACTTGCGCGTAGCTGAGGCCGGGGGCGAGCAGCAGTCCTGCCAACGTCATCCATCGAACAGTGATGCGATTCATCGAAAATCCTCCTCAGATTGCGGGCCGCGTGGGTCCGGCTCACGGACTTACCAGCGTACCCTAATTCGTTAGCAAAGGCAGCGCACCGGTATTTTACCGGCCAGGCTGCCAGAGCATGATGTAGCCGCCCACGTCGTTATCGCGAATCAGCGCCGCCCGGCCGCCGTGGAAGTCGATAATGCCGCCTTCGGAGACGGTGATCGCGCCGTGCTGCTTGGCCCGGGCATAGGCGGATTCAATGTTGCTGACCTGGAAGCCGGCGTAGTTGGCATTGATGTCCTGGAACTTCACCGGCGGAGCCTTCTTGCCCTTGTTCAGGGCGAAATAGATCAACTCCACGCGCAGGTTCTTGCCGGTGTTCGCCTGCGGGAACCAGCCGTGCAGCATCACCTGAGCTCCTTCGGTGGTTTCGAGCGGCGGATAGTCGCCGCCCAGCACCTGCACGTAGAAATCCTGCGCCTTCCGCGGATCAATGATGTTGAAGGCGTAGTGGTTGAAGCCGGCCTGTTTGCCCAGGCGGTCCATGTTCCCGCCCGTGGCCGAGGAGTTGGACACGGTGGGCGCGGGCGGTGGATCGCCGGGCTTGGGGATGGGCTTGCCGAAGTACTCGATCACCAGTCCGTCCGGGTCCTGTATAAAGGCAAAGCGGCGGAATCCGTCCTGGTGGCGGGGATTGGGCAGACCCTGCACCTCGGGCATCTTCAGCATGTTCTGCGCTTCCAGCTTGTCCAGCAGAGCGCTCACGCTGCCGTCCACGGTCAGGTCAATGTGGCTGGACAGCAGGTCCCAGGAGTTGACCTTGCTCCAGTCCTGGCGCTCGACGCCGCGGTATTGGCGCAGCACCAGGGTGAAGGGAGTGTCGGACACCGAACTCTGCACCTGCATGACGGCGGTCCGCGACTGCGCGCCTGGGGTGTTGCCCAGCTTGTTCAGTTCTTCGTCGACGGTCCAGTCGCCGGGGCCGTCCATCACTTTGAAGTCGATCGCTTCAAAGAATTTGATGGACCGTTCCAGGTCGGAAACCTGGTGGCCCACCGAAGCCAGTCCCAGCACATCGGAAGGGCGACTCGCGGGTTGCGCGAAGAGCGATGGCGCGGCCAGGGCCAGGACGAAGATGAGAACGCCCAGCCTTCTTGGCGCGATCGAGTTTGGCGCGATCGAGTTTGGCGCGATCAAGAGTGATGTTTTTGGGTGCTCCATGAAAAACCCACTCCATTCTATCGGCAAAATTCCGCGGCCTTCACCGCTGGCACGAATAGTTGGCGCCGTTTTCCGGATCGCCCGAGCCCTTGTATTGCGCGTGGGCCGGGTAGGCGCACAGCGGCCGGCTGCGGCCGGGGAAAGCGCGTCCGGTGGCCATCACCGATTCCGGAGCCTGACCCTTCTCCACCCAGTTGACCGAAGCGCTCAGCATGTCGAAGCTGTCCAGCGTGGCGCTGCCGCCGCCGCAGTGGCCCATGCCGGGCGACAGGAACACGCGGCTCCAATCCATCACCTTCCCTTCGCCGCCGTTGGCCGCGGTCATGCGCTGGTAGTAGTCGATGGTGTCCTTGGCTGAGAACCAGGGATCGCTCAGGCCGTGGTAGAAGATCAGCTTTCCGCCGTGCGCGGAGAAGCTGTCCAGGTTGATCCACGTATAGCTGTCGCCGATGCGCGAGACGGGATTGTTCTCGACCACCGCGGCTTCGGCATCGATGTCCTGCGTGGTGGCCGAAACCGGGCGGCCCACCGGACTGGGGCCCGGGTTGAGCAGGCCCGGAATGCCGCCGCCCTGCGCGGTGATCCCCGTGTCATAGAAAAAGCCGGGATAGATCTGGCGTCCGCGGGAATCCATGGGCCCGGCGAAGCCTTTTTCGATGGCGGCCACCTGCTCCGGCGACAGGCAACTGTCGGTCTTCGCGCCGGCGCACTGGAGGTCGCGCGGGCTGAATTGGCAGCCGGTGGCATCGAACACCATGCCGTCCTTCACGCCGTCGCGCGCGTCGCAGACTTCGAGCAGCTTGGCGATGAATGCCTTCTTCTCGCCGTCGGAGAGCGCCGGTCCCGGCCGCCCGTCGGCGCCCTTCGGAGCCACGGAGTTGAGCGCCACTGTAACCGACCGGGTCGCCAGGTTCGAATGGCCGGTGCGCATGGCCGGCGACCCCGCGACGATGCCGTCAAAGTACAGCGGATAGCGCTGCGACATGATCATGGCCTCGCGGCCGCCCGTCGAGCAGCCGACGTAATAGGAGTGCGCCGCCGGCCGCCCGTAATAGGTCTGGATCACCTGCTTGGCCAGCACCGCCAGCCGGCCGATGGCGACGAATTCGAAATCCAGCGCCGCCTGCTGGTTCTGCATGAAGCTGCCGTCGAAGCCGCCGCCGGAGCTCTGGTGTCCCGTATCGCTGGAGGCCACCGCGAAGCCGCGCCGCAAGGCCGGCTCCGTGCCCGCCGCCTGGCCGCCGATGGGTTCGCCCACGGTGCCGTTCAAGCCGCCTCCGCCCTGCTGCAAGTATTGTCCGGTCCAGTTATCGGGCAGTGCGATGGCGAAGCGGATGCCGTAGGTCTTGCCGTCAGGTCCGGTGCGCTTGTCCAGGATGCCGTTCACGCGGCAATGTGCCGGTAGCTCGACGCCGGGGCCGCCTCGACCGCCGGGCGCACGGCCCGCCGGGACCATCTCCGCGCGGCTGATCTCGATCGCCGCGCCGGGCATCTGGAACTGGGACAAGCCCGCGCACTTGTTCGCGGACTGGCCGAAGGCCACGGCAGTGGCCAGCAGGAAGAGAATCGATTTCATAGGTTCACCTTAGATCTCGGAATACGGTTATTCTACGCCACCGGACTTCCGAACGGCGTGGACGGTAAGGAAGCAGGCCGTCAGGTGGCGCGTGGGCAGCCGCTCCATCCACTCCAAGAAGGCGAGCGCGGCGCGGACCGGTCCATCCGCACGCCGTCCCAACCGGCGGGCAGCGCCAGGAACAGGATGGTGGAGACGCCGCGCGGGTTGTGAATCATCATATCCATTTCGCGGACCTGGAAGCCGGCGTTCTCAGCGTTGCAGGGCTGGACCGTGGGGTGCACGCTCGTGACCTGCCGTCTCCCTGTGCCCTGCCAACGCTGCCCGCGGCTCGAACGCGGTTGGGACGTGGAGCCGCCCGCCGTATGAACCGCGGCTCGGATCACCAGCAACGAATCCGGTAGAGCTTCCCAACCGGCGCCACCGGACGCTCCCTGGTGCGGCCAGGAACTTGATCGAGCACCCGGCGGTCGAAAGGCTGCGGATCGGCACAGTCCAGCAGCCGCTGCCGCATCCGGCTGACCGCGTTCCGGCCGCTGTTGACGCGGAAACCGACTTGCGCCGTCCGGCGGCAGCGACAAGGCGAAGTCCACGACGCCCCGGTCCAGGAACGGCATGCGCAGCTCGCGCCCGTGCTCCAGCTCGACGATGCTCAGCCGGCGGGCCGCAAGGCCGCTGCCCGGCGCATCGAATAGGACCGAATGGGCGTCGTCGGGACCCCGCGCCGCCATCACTTCGCGCATCCGGCAAAGAGTTACCGCAGTGACGCTCGCGCTTACTGATTGTGCGGATCCGCCGCGGGCGTCTGCGGCGCGGCTCCCGGCTTGGGTAGCGCAGCCTTGCCGTCCAGCCCGAACACCAGCAGCATGGGCTTCTGCTGCGACGCCTTCGCCGTCCCGTTCTGTCCCGGACTCGCCGTGCCTCCGTTGCCGCCCATCAGCGCGACGTACTGCTTGCCGTCCACCAGGAACGTGATCGGCGGACCCATGCCCGTGCTGAGCCCTGTCACGATTTCCATGAGCTGCTCGCCCGTGTCGGCCGCGTAGGCGATCAGGCTCCCGTTCGGCGCCACCTGAAACAGCAGGTTGCTGGCCGTGCTCAGCGTGCCGCCATAGCGGCTGTTGCCCACCGGCACTCGCCAGCGGACCTCCTGCTTCACCGGATCCCAGGCAACCAGTGTGCTGTAATTCCCGCCCGGCAGCGGCTCCGGACCGATCGCCGGACCCGCCGGCATGCGCTCCAGCCCGGCCGTGTTCGTCCGCAGCCCGGTCAGTCCGACACCAGCCGAGTCCGCCACGTGGAAGTCGAAGTTGGTGGCATAGTTGAACGTGTCCCACCCACGGCTGGGAATATAGACCAACCCCGTCTGCGGATTGAACGACATCGGCGACCAGTTGTGTGCTCCGCCGCCGCCCGGCGAAACCGGCACGGGATTCTTCCCGTACATCACTTCCTTGTTGATGATGGGCCGCCCGGTCTTCGGATCGATCCCCTTCGCCCAGGTGACCCGCGAGAACGGCTGGGCCGAAATGAACTCGCCCGTGAGGCGATCCAGCACATAAAAGAACCCGTTCTTGTTGGCCTGCATGATTACTTTGCGCGTGCGGCCGTTAATGTTCAGGTCCGCCAGGATCATCTGCTGCACGCTGTCGTAATCCCACTGGTCGCCGGGCACCATCTGGTAGTGCCACTTCAGCTCGCCGGTGTTCACGTCCACGGCGACGATCGACGCCACATACAGGTTGTCGTGGCCCGTGCTTTCGTCCTTGGTGCGCAGCGCCTGCGGCCAGGGCTCTGCATTGCCCGTGCCCACGTAGACCAGCTCGCTCTCGGGATCATAGGAGATGCCGTCCCACACCGATCCGCCGCCGCCCAGCTTCCACCAGTCGCCGTCCCACGTAGACGCGGCTTCGCGCATGGCCTTCGACTCGAAACCCTTGGCCGGATCGCCCGGGACGGTGTAGAAGCGCCACGCCTCGTGCCCCGTATCGGCGTCGTAGGCGGCGAAGAATCCGCGCGACGGACGATCGCCACCCGCCGCCCCGACGATCACCTTGCCCTTGGCGACGCGCGGCGCGATGGTCAGCGTCTGCTCATACTGCGGATAGCACACGCGAGCTTCCCAAACCGGCTGACCCGTAGCAGCGTCCAGCGCCACCAGCCGCCCGTCGTTCACTGGCACGTAGACCTTGTCGTGATACAGCGCCAGCCCACGATTCACCACGCCGCAGCACATCCTGGCGCCGGTAGCCTTCTGGTTCACCTCCGGATCCCAGCGCCATTTCTCCTGGCCGGTGCGCGCGTCCACGGCGAACACGATGCTCCAGTTGGTGACCCCGAAGATGGTGTTGTTCCAGACCAGCGGCGTATCTTCCTGATCGCCTCCGCCGTCGCCCACCACGTAGGACCACGCCAGCCCCAGCCGCTTCACGTTGGACGCGTCGATCTGCTTCAGCGGACTGAACCGCGTCTCGCCGGGCGTGAGCCCGTAGCTGAGCCACTCGCCGCCGGACGCCGCTGTTGCGGCGTTCTTAAGCGCGGCATCGTCGATCCGCTTAGCTTGTCCGAACAGGAATCCGGACGACGTCAGAAGCAGGGTAATCCCAAGAAAGGAACGCATAAAGCCACTCCGACGAATGAGTCTATCACGTGGGCCAGGCGTGCGGACGCCCCCGGGGCCTACTCCTGGTCGTGCTCCACGATGCTATCGGCGAAGTAATTCTTCACCTCCGCATCATTGCGAGCCACCTCATAGAACGCCGCCCGCAGAAGCTGGTCCTTACGATTGATCAGCGTCTGCCGGATGGTCTGCTGCACGTTCGGATCGCTCAGGTCGCGCTGCCCGGCCGGCTCGCGCGTAATCAGCTTCAGGATGCGGTAGCCCTCGGCCGTCTTCAGCACAGGCGTGATCTCGCCGGGGGTCAAATCCATGATCGTGCGCCGCAGATCGACGTTGGCCTTCTCCAGAGCCGACTCCGGAATGAACCCCAGATCCCCGCCCGCCGTGGTCGAATCCGGGTCTTCGGAGTAGTTCGCCGCCAGTTCCGCAAAATCCTCGCCCTGCTTCAGCCGCGCAAACAGGCTGTTCGCCTTCTTTTCGGCCGTTTCGTCGTCCATCGCGTTATCGCCCTTGAGATTGCGGACGTTCGGATCCGGCACCGGCGTCACCAGGATCTGCGACAGGTGCAGTTGCGGCTCGGCGCGATTGAAGCTGGCCTGGTTCGTCTCGTAGAAATCGCGGATCTCTTTGTCGGTAATCGTGATCTTCGAGCTGGTCTCCTTATTAAGGATCTTTTGCACGCTCAGGTCGCGCCGCAACTGCGCCCGCAGATCGTCGATGGTCATCTTGCGCTCGTTCAGTTGTGACTGAAACTCTTCTTCGGTATAGGGCGACCGCAGCTCGCTCAGCTTGGCTTCGACGTCTGTGTCCACCGCCAGCAGCCCCTCGCGCTCGGCGCGCTGCAGCATGATTTCGTTGTCGATCATCGCCCGCAACACCTCCAGCCGCTGCAGCACCGCCTGGTCGTCGTCGATGCTTTCCGGCGGCGATCCGAACTGCATGAACTGGACCTGTTTATCCAGCTCGGCGTAGGTGATCGAACGGCCGTTGACCGTGGCGGCGACGTTGCCGGGCGACGATCGCCCGCACGCCCCCGAGGCAACGATCACGGCAAACAGGAGTATCCAGCGGGCGGGTTTCATGGGGCGAGTCCTATTTTACCGCCCACCGCCCCGAACAAGCCACGTGCGCCAAGCCACGGGTGCCAAGAAACATAGCGACTCGTCGCCCGGCCGGACGCCTACCCGCGCCCCGCCGGAGCCCCTAACGTTCCCCACGCCTTCTGTCGATAAAGAGCCCGGGTATGTACTTCGAACCTACGCCCATCAATATCACCGCACTGCTGGTGATCGGTCTCGCGCTCGTGAGCGTGGTCCTGCTCATGCGTAAGCGCTACGACACGAACCTGCCCCTGCTCTTTTATTTCTTCGCGCTGGTGTTCACCAACTTCTTTGACCGCCCCGTGGACCCTTACATCATGTACGGCGGACTGGCCTTCTCGCTGCTCCTCCGGTTCGAATTCATGGGCACTGGCTTCACGCGGCTGGTCGCCTTCTGCGCCAGCATCGGCCTGTGCCTCACCGCCTGGGTGATGCTCGCCGAAACCATGGTCTAGGCCCGATCACTCCGGCCCGTAGTAACCGGCGCGCGCCTGCACGGTCAGCCCGTCCCGCTTCGTCCGAACGTCGATCTTGCGGAACGCCCCATCCCGCGCCGCATTGTCTGAGACGTAGCCCAGGCTATATTGATTCCGCAGCTCTTCGTCGATCTCCTCGTACACGTCGCCCAGCCCGCGGTCCTCGGAAATCTCGAAGTACCGCCCGCCGGTCTCCTCCGCCATGCGCTGCAGAGCCTCCACCCCGGCGCCGAGACTCGCCGCGGCGGCATCCCGGTCCGGTGCGCGCCCGCCTCGGCCACCCCGCCGGCGCCCGAACCCGATCCCCAGCCCTCCGCGCGGCGGCGCGTCGCGCACCACGGACCCGTCATAGATGTGGATCGAATACACCGTCGTGTCCGCCTTCTGCACGGCTTCAATCGCCTCTTCGATCGAGACCAGGCTGCCGTAGTCGATGCCGTCGGACAGCACCAGGATCGCCTTGCGGCCCATCTGCCGCTTCATGACCTCGTCGCCCGCCAGGAACACGGCGTCGTATAGCGCCGTCCCGATGCCCAGCTTCGCTGCCAGGGTTCCGCGGGTGGTCTTGGCCGGCGGCAGGTCCAGCGCATCCAGCGCCTTGTCCAGGTCCTGGTGCGAGGTCGTCAGATTCTGCGACAACTCCACGTCCACGTCGAAGCGGATCAGGAACGCCGCATCGGTCGAGGGACGCAGCACCTGCCAGAAAAACGATTTGCCGGCGTTCTGCTCCACTTCCAGCACCAGCTTCTGGCTCACGCTGGTGTCCACCAGCATGCCCAGCGTGAGCGCAATGTCGGTCTGGCGCGAGAAATATTTGACCGCCTGTGCGCGGCCGTCCTCCAGGAGCTCAAATTCGGACTGCCCCAGATCGGCCACATAGCGGCCTTGTTTGTCGCGCACCGTGGCCAGCACGCTGACCACGTCCACACCGGTGGTGAAGAGCAGGTCCTGCCCGTCCTGCGCATCGTGTGGGTCCTGCGTATCCTGCGCCCGCAGGCGTGGGCTCAGGCCCAGGCCCAGGGCCGCCAGTCCGGCCAGCATGTCGCGCCGCCCGATCCGCACCACCCGATCAGAAGAATGACCAGACATACCTAGACCTGCTTTCCAGAACCCGCCGCGATCCCCCAAGTTGCGCCCAGCTTCTGTTAAAGATTGTAAAACGCCGCGCGTCCGCCGACACTTGCCACCCGGAGCCGGGTTCAATCACTCGAAGGGAGAAAGAGACGACCATGATGTCCAGCAAGGATGGAAAAAGCCGCCGCGAGTTTCTCAAGAAGCTGCTGGCGGTACCGGCCGGCGCCGCGGCGGTGGCGCTGATCGCAACCACGGCCGGCGCCCAATCGGAGGACGACGCCGCTTACTATCAGACCCCGGGCCAGGGACCGGCGGGCGGACGAGGACCGGGCAATGGGCAGGGTCCGGGCGGCCGCGGACCTGGCGGGGGTCAGTTCCCCGGTGGTCGCGGACAAGGCGGCCGAGGCCGTGGCAAAGGGAAGGGTAAAGGAAAAGGAAAAGGAAAAGGCAAGGGCCGAGGCCGCGGCAAAGGTGGCAACGGCACCGGCACTCCGCCGACCAATCCCGACGGACAGTAATGTAGCGCAAGCCCGTGGCTTGCCGCGCCGGGACTCATCCCGGCGCTTGTCGTCCATCACAGTGTCGTGCCCGGAGTGCCGGCCAGACCACTCGCCGAGGCATCCCGCCTGTCCTATGCCCGAAGCGCTCTGCGAGCCTGTAATCAATCCGGGTTAACCCGCACCGCTTACCGCGGTTTCGGGCGCAAGACGTGGCGCAAGCCCGTGGCTTGCCGCGCCGGGACTCGTCCCGGCGCTTGTCGCCGGTCAAGGTGTCACGCCGGCTGCGGTGGCGAAATCGTCCCTTGCGGCTCCTCGCCTCACGTTTCCCGCCGATGCGCCGAGAGCTTGTGAGAAATACGGCTTAAGGTAGCGCCGATGCAGCCGCGGGCCTGCGTCGGCATCTCAGGCCGCCCGAGTTCAGGGGGAAACGTGAAGCAGGCTTCCCGGTCAGCGATTGCGGCGCCCCGCGACATCACACCGCGAGGGGCGACAGGCGCCGGGATGAGTCCCGGCGCGGCAAGCACGAGTGCTTGCGCCACGTCTCACAACCCCTCTGGCTGTGCCGCGACCGCAGGCAACGGTCCACCCTGCCCCGGCATCCCCCCTGCCGCCGCGACCTCCCGATTGGCGAACACAAACTTCCCCCCGCTCGCCACCACCTGATGCAGCGCCTCCGCCCCGACCAGTTTCCGCAACCGCGGGGCCTCCGGACCCTCGACGCAGATATAGTAAAGCCTCCCCGACTCCCAGCGCCGCGCGAACTCCGCGTCATCCAGAAACAGTCCCCGGGGAGCATCCGGCGCATAAGACCCATATTCCAGGTTATTTACCCGCCCGTTGAGCAGCAAAATCCGCCGCCCGTGGTACTTCTCCGCGTAGAAGACGACAGAAGAAAACGTGTAATACTGATTGTCCAGAATCAGGGTTCCGGCCGGAGCCCGGTTCAGCGCCTCCGCCAGCGGGCGCGACGAGAGATACGGGTCGAACACCACCAGCGCCATCCGCGCCGCGTGGACGAACAGGACCATCATGATCACCGCTCCGGCCACCCGGGCGCGCCACGCCCCCAGCGCGCCGATCACGAACGCGACGCCGGCCAGGATCAGCGGTGTCTTCAGATAGGCGAAGGCCGCGATCGTCAGGTCACCCATGTGGCCCAGCGCCAGGGTGTAAGCCTCGGTGTCCTGCACCACCAGCGCCCGCGAGATGTCTCCGGGCGCGGGCAGGTTCCACACCTGTGACAAAACGAACCCAACGGCCACCGCCGCCAGGGCGCACACCCCGGCCAGCGCCCACTGCCCTCGACGGACCCACAGCGCCGCCTGCGGTTCGGTGAGCGCGCTCGCGATCAGCAAGGCCAGCGCCGGGTAGCACGGCATGGAGTAGTACTCTTGCGTGGAAGAAAAGGAGAAGAAGACCAGCAGGAAACCCGTCCAGCACAGGCACAGCATCCGCAGCCGCGTGGCGCGGTCCACGCCGCCGTGGAACCGTAGCTTCCAGACCGCGGGCAGATACACGCTCCAGGGAAACAGCCACAACAAATGGAAGAGCCAGAAGTACAGCCGCGGCACCGTGTTATAGTCCACCGGATAGCGCCGGCTTAAAAACCGCAGGATATGTTCGTTGAAGAAATAGAACCAAAAAAAGCCGCGATATTCGCCCGGCCCACTGTGCATGGTGAAGTCGAAATAAGGAGGATTTGCCAGAGTGGCCAGCACGTGCCAGGGAACTGCGATCGCCAGCGCCAGCGCTGTGCCGCGAAACACCTGCAACCGCCGCCAGGTCTCGCGCGATTCCCACTCGCCGCTGACCAGCAGATACAGCACCGCCGCCGCTATGGGAAACACCGCCGCGATCAGACCCTTGAGCAGCAGTCCAGTGCCGATCGCCGCCGCCATCACCGTAGCCCACGTCCCCGGCCGCGGCTCCACCGGGTCCAGCGCACGCAGGAAGCCCCACATCGCGAGCGTGATGGTGGTGGTGAGGATCACGTCCGGAATCTGCACGCGGGTGAACAGGAACAGGCCCACTGAGGTGGCCAGCACCAGCCCCGCATACACGCCCGCCCGCGCCGAAAACGCCCAGGCGCCGATGCGGAACGTCAGCCAGCACAGCAGCACGGCCGAAAGCGCCACCGGCAGCCGCGAGACCCAGTCATGCACACCGAACAGCTTGAAGGCCACCGCCATCATCCAGTACTTCAGCGGGGCTTTCTCCAGATACACGACGCCGTCCAGCCGCGCCGTCACCCAGTCGCCGGAATCCAGCATATTCCGTGCGATCTGCGCCTGCACGGCGTCCACATCGTCCATCAGGGAAGGCGGGCTGACCATGCAGCCCAGGAACACGGCGGAGGCCACCGCCAGTACGATCAGATGTTGCCGGATGCTGGCGTTGCCCCGGATCGGGATGGTCCCGAGATCCCCCACCGCCTCATCCAGAGGAACAGAACCACGAGTCCCCATAGGTGATAACCGAGGTTAGCACGCTGCTCCAGATGGGCGCGAACCACATTGTCGACCGCCGGCCACTCCAGAATGCCGCTGTCGCGCACCGCCTGCTCGTTCAACGTGTCCAGCAGCAGTTCCCGCAGTTCGCCGCGGAACCAGCCGTGGACCAGCGTCTCGAAATCGTCCAGCCGGGGCTGCTGCAGGCTCACGGCGCCTTGGTCCTTCACCAGTTCAGCCAGCAGGAACTTGGCCTGGTCCGCCCGGGTCTTCAAGTCCTCCGGCAGGCGCGCGGCGAAGTCCACGATGCGCGCATCCAGGAACGGCATCCGCACAGTGTAGTCCGCGGCCATCGAGACGCGATCAAAGGTCTGCAGCGTCGTATCCGGCAGACCGTAGGTCTGATCGATCCACAGAAAGCGGTTCAAGCCGCCCGGCGTGCCCGCCGGCACCGGCACCGGAGCCGCATCCACGTTGATGTCCCAGCCGCTGCGCAGCGACTTCTGTTCCTCGCGCGAAAACGCGCCTTCCCAGTAAAAGTGCGCCTCCAATGGATCCAGCAGCGATCCCTCCAGCGTGCGGACCAGCCGGTAATTCCGCCCTCCCCCTTCGCCGCCCACCGGCAGCATGCGCGCCAGCCGCGCCACGGCTTTGCGCACCGGAGCAGGCAGTCCCCGCAGGCGCCGGGCGTGGCGGTCGGCCGCATGCGCCGGGGACCCGCCGAACAGGGCGTCGGCGCCGCGGCCGGTCAGCGCCAGCGTCGTCTCTTCGCGGCACCGTTTGCACAGCAGCCACACCGGGAACGCGGCCGGATCGGCGTTCGGTTCGTCGCTGTAGTAGCCCAGTTCATCGAGCACCGGAGCCATCTTCTCCTCCAGCTCCAGATCGCGATGTTCCGCCCCCACGGCCCGCGCCCGTTCCTGGAAATACGCGCTGTGCCGCGCGCTGCTCCCGGGCAACACCAGCGAGTAGGTGCGGAGCGGCGTCCCCGTCGCCGCGGCGTACTTCAGCAGCGCCGTGCATTCCACGCCTCCGCCCATCCACACGGCGGCGGGATTCGCGCCCTCCAGGGACTCCTTGACCGCCGCTTGCAGCAACCCGTCCAACTCCTGCCTCGCGCCCGCTGCGGTAACGTTCGGATCCGGGTGCATCTGCAGCCGCCAGTAGACGCCCGTGGTGACGTTGCCCGCATCCCAGCGGAGCCAGGTGCCGGGCGGCAGCTTCTTGATGCCCTCCACCAGCGTGCGCGGACCCGGCACGTAGTTGAACGAGAGGTAGTCGGCCAGCGATGCCAGATCCAGTTCGCGCGGTATCTCTGCATGCAGCAGGATCGCTTTCATCTCGGAGCCGAAATACAGATTGCCGGCCCGGCGCGCGAAATAGAGGGGTCGCACCCCCATGCGGTCCCGCGCCAGCATCAGGCGCTTGCGCGCCGGCTGCCAGAAGGCAGCGGCGAACGGCCCGCGGATGCGCGCGAAGGCCTCCTCATCCCAGGCGAGATAGGCGCGCAGCGCCAAGGCTCCGTCGCACAGGGAATTGCCCGTGGGCACCTCGATCCCCAGCTCGCGCGCCAGCTCCGCACGATTGTGAATCTCGCCGTCGAAGCACACGCGTGCGCCGATCTCGGGATCCTCTATCGGTTCTCCCGAGCCAGGGGCCGCCACGCGGCGCACCACGCCCAGCGACACATCCGCGGATTGCCAGACGCCTTGCTGCGCCGGACCGCGATGCGTCAGCGCGCGCGTCACCGCCTCGATGCGCTCCCGCGAACCCGCTTTACTTAGGTGAGTGAACCCAACAATACCGCACACAAAACTGTCGATCCCCGCCTCGCTTCCGCCCGTTACAACGGAAGCAGTCAGTCTGTAGCTGACTTGATGTCGAGCGAGCATACCATAACTCGCCAAGCGTGTAAAACGCGTGAGTGAAAATATGCCGAACGGCGAGATGCGTGAATGCGCTACGAGTTCAGCTCTTCAGGAAACACTGCGTAGCCCTGCGGCGGCGGGAACAGTTCCTGCAACAGCACCAGGCGCTTGCGCAGGTAGCGGCTGGGAAGCTGCCGGGGACCCGTCTCCACGTCGATGTCGCAGCAGATGCCGTGCAGGTACAGCGTCAGCGTATCGACGAAGGATTGCCGGGCGTACTTGGCGAAGTTTTTCACCGGGGGCGAGCCCTTGCCGCGGCGCAGCGTCTGCTTGAGCCGCCAACTGGCCTCATCCACTTCGCCGTGCACTTCGGCGTTCAGCTCCTCGCGCAGCAGCCGCGAGTAGCGCGCCTCGATATGTTCATGCCAGTGCTCGCCCAGCACCGAGGCGAGCTGGTGATAGAAGCGGTAATGATACTCGGCCACCTCGCGATCCTTCAGCGCGAAGGCCAGCACCGTTTCGTCGCCCAGCTTGAGCAGCGTGGCCGCGTTGGCCTTGGCCTGGGGCGGCTTTTCGACGCACACGTAGTCGGCCGCGCCGGTCTTGGGTTTGACGCCGTCGCGCGACGCCTGGGCGCGCTCCAGGTACGGGACCAGCAGGATGGAAATCTTCGGCAGCGCCTTACTCACCGACGGCGGCAGCGCCGCCACGGGCTCCTCCAGGTACTCCCGCAAGTCCTCCTCGGTCATCGGAACGGAGGCGCAGAAGTAGGAGATGGAGTTGCTCAGCGGGATCATCTCCGCGCGGAACTGTTCGGCGAACTGGCGGACGCTTACCTTGGCGAGATCGATTTGGGCGGGCATTCAGGGGCTGCTTCTATTGTAGTCACAGCCGCCGGGCGACCACGACCGTAATATCGTCGGCGGCCGGCGCGCCCTCCGTGAACACGTGCACGGCCTTGTGTATTTCGTCGACGATCTCCTCCGCCGGCTGTTCGCGCAGCTTGGCCACCAGATCGGCCAGGCGCTGCTCGCCGAACTCCTCGTCGTGCGGGTTGGGAGCCTCGGTGACGCCGTCGCTGAACAGCACCAGGATGTCGCCGCGTTCCAACTGGGCGCGCTCTTCCTTGTACGTGGCCTTGGGCAGGATCCCGAGGATGACGCCGCCGCCGGGCAGTATCTCGTGCGACCCGTCGGCGCGGATGATCAGCGGCGGGTTGTGGCCCGCGCTGGTGTAGACCACCTCGCCGGTCTTGGGATCCACCACGCCCATGAAGAAGGTGATGAAGCGGTTGTCCGGGCAGTTGCCGCAGGTGCCTTTGTTGAGCTTGGCCATCTTGGTGGCCAGATGCTCGGGCTCTTCCATCACCACGTGGACGCGGGCCTGCAGGCTGCTCATCAGCAGCGACGCGGGCATGCCTTTGCCGGCCACGTCGCCCACCACCAGGCAGACGCGTCCGTCCGGATACTCGATGAAGTCGTAGTAGTCGCCGCCGACCGACCGCGCCGCCACGGCCTTGCCGGCGATATCCAGGCCCTCCACTTCGGGCGCCTTGGCCGGCAGCAGCCGCTGCTGGATGAGCGCGGCCTGCTCCATCTCCTTGGCCATGAGGCGCTCGGCTTCTTCGATCTCGTTCAGCCGTGCGTGCTCAATGCGGATGGCCGCCACGTTCGCCATCACGGTGAGCAGGTTCAGGTCCTCGCGGGTGAACTCGCGGATCATGTTGGGCGAATCCAGATAGATCAGCCCGATGACGCGATCGTTGGTCTGCAACGGCACGGTCAGGATGCTGCGGACCTTCTGTTCGACGATGCTCATGTGCTCGCGCAGGCCCTGGTCGAGCTGCGCGTCGCGCACCAGCAGCGAGGCTTTCTCTTTGAGCACCCGGTCACGGACCGTGCGCGAGATCTGGAAGCCTTCGCCGCGCGCGGCGCGGACCTTGAGCTCGCCGTCTTCCACGGTCATGAGCACGCCGCGGCCGGCCATCACGGCTTCCATGGAGAGATCCATGATCACTTCGAACAGCTCGGCCAGCGGACGGTGCCCGGCCAACTCGCGTCCGGCGCGGATCAACGCCCACATCTGCGGGTTGCCCTGCATGATGTGGGTCTTGTTCAGGTCGACCGATTTGAGGTCGACCGCCCCTTGCGGACCCAGCACTACGTCCAGGCTGGCCACCACCGTGGTGGCCGAGGTGGAAAACTGCTCTTCGTTGTCCACGAAGACGACGGTTTTCTCTTCCTGCGGCGCCGCGCCCGCGAATTCGATGGTGAGGTGCCCGGCGGCGATCTTGTCGCCGGGGCGGAAGGGCAGGGGCTTTTCGACCCGCATGCCGTTGAGCAGCGTGCCGTTCTTACTTCCCAGGTCCTCCACGGTCCAACCTTCGCCGCTGTGGGTCAGCGCCAGGTGCTGGCGCGAGAGCCCGACATCGTCCGGATAGCAGAGGGTGGCGGCGCTGGACCGGCCGAGCGTGATGCGGTCCTCCTCCAGAACGACGTTCGACACACGGCCCTCGAGGTCACGGATAATGACTTCCCGGGGGGCAGCTTGCATGGCGGCAGTCAAGACATCAGCCTACCACGGCGGCGGGCGCGCAGTGCCTCCCTTTTCGTGCTGGAACGGCGGTCCGGGCAACGGCCCAGTTTGATACGATGCGCCCATGGCAAATTCCCTCCTCCGCTGGACCGCGAGGTCGTCAGGGGGCTTCCTCTGGCTGGCGTGCGCGGGCGCCAGTCTCGCGATCGCGGCTCCCTATCCTCCGTTTCAAGCTGCGTTTCAAGCTGCCGCCCCCGACGGATCGGTGGTCGAAGGGAAGGTCCTCGACAACTTGAGCCACCAGCCGGTAGTCCGCGCGGACGTGACCCTGGCGCCGCTGGGGCAGGGAACCGGCGCCCGCATGAAGACGGACGCAGCGGGAGCCTTTCATTTCGACGGCGTCGCCCCGGGCCGCTACACGTTGACCGCGGAGGCTCGCGGCTATCTCAAGGCGTACTTCGGGACCACCCGGCCGAACGCTCTAGGGGCCACGCCCGTGGCTGTCCCGCTGCCCACCGGCGCGCCTGCCATCACGCTCTCGATGACGCCCATGGGGATCGTCACCGGTCAGGTGCAGGACGATTTCGGCGATCCGGTGCGCGGCGTTGTCGTCGAAGTTCTGGTGGAGCGGCTGCTGCTCGGTAAGCCGCAGTTGTTGCCTGCGTTTCCCGGTGCTCCGCGCATCCAGACGGACGACCGCGGCGAATTCCGCGTCCCGGACCTGCGCCCTGGTCCCTACTTCGTGGTGGCGACGCCGCAACGGACCGGAGCGTCCGAATCGCCCGTGATCGGCACGGCTTCCGGAGAGCCGCGGGAAGCGCTGGTGCAGACCTATTACCCGGGCACGGACGACCCGGCCGCGGCCGCGCGCCTGGATGTGCGCCCGGGCGTCGAAACGCGCACGCTGATCCGGTTGCAGAAGACCAGAGTGTTCCGCGTGGAGGGAACGGTCCTCCGGGGCGACTCCGGCACAGCGGTGACGGACGGCACATTGATCGTCTTCAGCCGCGGCAGCCATGCGAGCCATCAGCCGGTGAGCACCTACGGCATCCGGGACGATGAGGGACGGTTCCTGCTGACGGACCTGCACCCGGGCACCTATCGGGTGGCCGTGGTCCCCAAGGGCTCGGCGGACCGCCTGGAGGGAACCTTGACCGTGGGCCAGGCCGACCTGACCGGCCTCGCTCTGCGCGTTGACCCGGGCCCCCGGATTCCAGTGCGGGTTCAGGTGGAAGGCGACACCTCGGTCGCGGGTGCGACCGTCTACGTGGCGTCGCAGGAGGACGCGTTGTCGGCTGCCGACACTGAGCAGATCACCGGGGCGAATCCCAATCCGACGCTCAAGAATCTGCCTCCGGGGCGCTATTGGCTGGCCGTTTCGAAATTGCCGGACGGCTTCTATCTAAAGGAGGCCCGGTTCGGGCAGCAGGACGTGCTGGAGTCCGGGCTCGACCTGCAGCCGGGCGATGCGTCGTCGCTGGACCTGGTGATCGGGCCGGGCGCGGCCGAACTCGTGGTGACGGCGCGCGCGGAGGGCGCCAGCGCCGCGGCTCGGGCGATCGTGACGCTGGTGCCGAAGGATCCCAAGGGGCGGACTGGCCTCTATCGGGTCGTGCTGGCCGACGACAAAGGCACGGTGCGGTTGCGAAACGTGGTTCCGGGCGAGTACCTGGTCTTTGCCTGGGAGGACGTGGACATGGACGCTCCCCAGACCGCGGAGTATCAGCGGCGGTTCGAGCGCTACGGCGCCACGGTTCAGGTGGCAGAGGGCGGCGCGCAGTCAGTAGCGGTGACGGCGGTGCCGCGGGAGAGCGTGCAGTAAGCCCGTCCACATCCGGGGCTGGATCCGGGGCTGGTTGACCCGCATCCGGCGCATGTTTGACAATACGAATTTGTAGGTTCCCTTAAGGGCCAATCTCTTGTAGGACGGCTAAGATTTGCAGCGTAACCATCCTTCGCTTCCTCGCCCCACGTTAGCCCGCTTCCTCGTTTTGCTTGCCGCTGTGGCCGCGTTCGCGGCTCTGGCTCCCGTGGCCGCTCCGCAATCGAAGTCCTCGTCGGCGAAGAAGACCACCGCCAAGAAGACCACGGCGAAGAAAACGACCACCAAGAAGAAGACCACCGTTCGCCGCAGCCCGTGGCGCGCGCCCAACTACGCCGATTCGGCCGAGGGCGATTTCACGGAGGGCGACGATCCGGCCGCCCGCGCGGCGGCACTGGCCGGTCTGGGCCGCCTGAATGGGGCCGTGGTGGTCGCCGACGCAGACACCGGTCGCATCCTGACCATCGTGAATCAGAAGCGCGCCTATGAGGTGGGCTACCAGCCCTGCTCCACTGTGAAGATCCCGGTGGCGCTGGCGGCGCTGAGCGAATCCGTGGTGGACCGCCTGACGCAGATCCGCGTTTACGGCAACACCAAGTTCGCGATGACCGAGGCGCTGGCCAAGTCCAACAACCAGTACTTCGCCAGCCTGGGCGAGAAACTCGGGTTCGAGCGTATGAGCTACTATGCCCACCTTTACGGCCTGGGCGAGAAGGCCAGCCTGATCCCGGAAGAGAAGCCCGGCATCCTGCCCGAAACGACTCCGCGCAGCGGCATGGGCATGATGACCAGCTTCGGCGACGGCATCACGCTCACGCCGCTGGAACTGGCGGCGCTGGTGGGCGCGGTGGCCAACGGCGGCACGCTCTACTATCTGCAATACCCCAGGAGCCAGGAAGAAGCCGCCACGTTCGTTCCGCAGATCAAGCGGCGGCTGGATATCGAGAACCTGGCGTTCGATATCAAGCCCGGCATGATGGGCGCGGTGGAGTACGGCACCGCGCGCCGCATCGGCTTCGATCCGGAAACGCCGATTTACGGCAAGACCGGCACCTGCACGGATACGCGCACGCCCACGCACATGGGGTGGTTCGGATCGTTCACCGAGGTCGGGCATGACCGCGTGGTGGTGGTGGTGATGCTCACCGGCGGCAGCGCGGCCTCCGGAGGGTCGGCCGCGGGGGTGGGGGGCAAGGTCTACGAGAACCTGATCAGCGAGAATTACTACGCCCACGAGTCGCGGCGCGAGGATGCGACCGCCGCAGACGGGCCGTAAGGTGGCGCGAGCACTCGTGCTCGCCGCGCCGGGACTTTTCCCGGCGCTTGTCCTGCTACCGTCCGCAAGGGTCGAGACGAGTCTCGACCCGGCAAGCAGAGCGGTTTCGTAGATACCGTAGAGCGTGCCACGGCAGCCAAATCGTTGATACAACTGTTGCAAGCCGGGCGAAACTGATCTATGCAAAATCAAAAAATGGTCAGAGCGTTTGCAGCGTTATCGTGGACCGCTCCCTGTGGTAGCGGCTCAGCTACTGGCGCTGTGCCCAGTACACGTCCTTTGTGCAGCGCGCCGCTAGCTGAGCCGCGACCACAGGGAGCGGTCTACGCTTGCTGAGAAAACGCTCTAAGAGCTTGCGCCACCATGCATCATCGCGAAGTGCCGCCGGTACGGACCGCGCGTCGCCAGGATCAGCGCCAGCATGAGCGTGCCGCAGACGCCGATGGTCAGCGCGACCGCGGCGCCCAGCTTCTGGTCGTCGTGGAACACGCTGGTGGTCAGCAGGCCCGGAATATAGTTGCCGATCGGCAGGCCGCCGATGTTCAGGATGAACAGGTACAGCGCGCTCACCTGTCCGCGGATCTGGTTCGGGAAGATGTTCTGGAACGCGGCTCCGGCCGTGCCCATCGGCAGCGCGACGGAGAACAGGGCTGGCGCCAATAGCGTGAGGCTCATCCCGGGCGTGGGCACCAGCATTGCTGCGGGGAAGAAGATGAGGACGCCCAGCGCGCTGGGGATGGCGATGCGTAGCGTGGCGTCGGTGATGCCGCGCTTCTGCCAGCGGTCCGAGATCCAGCCGCCGGTGTACAGTCCGCCGATCCCGCAGGTCACCAGCAGGAATCCCAGGGCGCGCGTGGTCTGCCCGGGCTGCCAGTTATAGACGCGTAGGAAGTATTCCACCGCCCAGGCCGTGAACGCGTAGTTGCACCCCGCCTGGCAGGAGAACGCCAGCGAGATGCCCGCCACCGACTGCCAGCGCTTGCCGATCTCCCGGGCGGCCTGCGCGATGGTGGGCTTGGAGACTTGCCCGTCCGCGCCGCGCATTAACCCGCGGCGCACGGGTTCCTTGATGGTGAACACCAGCAGCGCGAAGATGATGCCTGGGATGCCCAGCATCAGGAAGACGATGCGCCAGCCTTCCATGGGTCCGAAGACCGGCACCGAAACCAGCGTGCCCGCCACGGCCTCGCGCACCGCGCCGCCGATGATCAGGGCCAGGCTCGCGCCCAGCAGGTTGCCGATATAGAAGATGCTGGTGGCCAGTCCCAGCCGCTCCACCGGGAAGATGTCCGCGAGCATCGACATGGCCGCCGGACCCAGCGTCGCTTCGCCCACGCCCACGCCAATGCGTCCGATGAACAGCATGTCGTAGCTCGAGGCGTTGGCGCACCAGGCGGTGAAGAAGCTCCAGACGACGATGCCCGCCACGATCAGGTTGCGGCGGCTGGTTCGGTCGACAATGCGCCCCAACGGCAGCCCCATGAAGGTATAGAAGATGGCGAAGCCCAGGCCTTGCAGCATTCCGAACTGCGCGTCGGTGATCGAGAAGGCCTCGCGGATGGGGCCGACGAAGGTGCCCAGGATCTGGCGGTCGATATAGGAGATGGTGTAGCACAGCGTCAGCACGCCCACTACGTACCAGGCGTAGGCGGAGACCGCCGGCTTTGTTTCGGTGTGTGTCGCGGCTGTGGCCATAAGTGTTCCGATCCACTATAGACCATCTGGGCGGCAAGGGCGCGCCTATACTCGAGAGGTGACCATCGAGATTCCCGAGCCGTCTCTGGTGCTGTTGGTAGGGCCCTCGGGGGCGGGGAAGTCGACGTTCGCGCGCCGCCTCTTCCGGCCGACCGCGGTGGTCTCCTCCGACGCCTGCCGCGCGCTGGTCTCCGACGACGAAAACGACCAGAGCGCATCGAAGGACGCCTTCGAGATCCTGCACCTGATCGCCGCCAAGCGGCTGGCCCGGGGTCGCCTGACGGTGATTGACGCCACCAACGTGCAGCCCGAAGCCCGCCGGTCGCTGCTGGCGCTGGCTGCCGCACACGAGGCGCCGGCTGTGGCGATCGTCTTCGACCTGCCGCTGGAGGAATCGCTGCGCCAGAACCAGTCCCGCGCCGACCGCGTGGTGGATCCTGCCGTCATCCAGGTCCAGGCACAGAACCTGCACGCGTCGCTTGCCACCCTGGGCGCCGAAGGCTTCGCCCGCGTTTACACGTTGACCACCACCCGGGACGTGCAGGCGGCTCGCCTCGAGATGCGCTGAAGGGCCGTCCGCTGAAGGGCAGTGGCGCTCCCCGACACACACTAGCTACTATTGAAAGACGAGGACTTAGCGTTTGAACCTCACCGCACTGTTCATCCGGCGCCCGGTGATGACTGCTCTTCTCATGATGGGCGTCATTCTGTTCGGCGTGGTCGGGTATCGCGGGCTTCCCGTCAGCGATCTTCCCACCATCGACTATCCCACGCTCCAAGTGCGAGCCGATCTTCCCGGCGCAAGCGCCGAAAGCATGGCGGCTTCGGTCGCCACGCCCATGGAACGGCAGTTCTCCACGGTTCCGGGCATCGAGGAGATGACCTCCTCAAGCGTCCGCGGCAGCACCAGTATCACACTGCAATTCGGCCTGGACCGCGACATTGATGCAGCGGCGCAGGACGTGCAGGCCGCCATCTCCCAGGTGAGCCGCCGGTTGCCCAACGGCATGCCGGATCCGCCGTCGCTCCAGAAGGTGAACCCGGCCGAAGGCGCCGTGCTGTTCATGGGGCTGAACTCGGCCACCGTCTCGCCGACAGCCGTCGCCGAGTACGCCGACACGCTGATCGCGCCACGCATCTCGCAGGTGGACGGCGTCGCGCAGGTGAACGTGTTCGGCGCCGCCAAGTACGCCGTGCGCGTGCAACTCGACCCGAATCGCCTGGCCGCCCGAGGCATCGGCATTGACGAGGTCCAGAGCGCCATCCAGAACCACAACGCCAACCTTCCCTCGGGCACGCTGTGGGGCAAGGAGCAGGCCTACACGGTTCAGGCCAACGGCCAGGTAATGGACGCCGCCGCGTACCGGCCGCTGATCGTCGCCTACCGCAATGGATCGCCGGTGCGGCTGGAAGAGGTCGGCGAAGTCCTCAATAGCGTCCAGAACGACAAGAACTACGCCTGGGTCGGGGACACCCGCTCCATCATGTTCCAGGTGCAGCGCCAACCCGGCACCAACACGGTGGACGTGGTGGATCGCGTGAAGGCGCTGATCCCGGAATTCCGCGAAGAACTGCCGCCGGCCGTAAACCTGGACATGGTCTATGACCGCTCCACCTCCATCCGCGAATCGGTCAACGACGTCAAGAACACGCTGCTGCTGACCGTGGTGCTGGTGGTCCTGGTGATCTTCCTGTTCCTGCGGAACCTGTCTGCCACGCTGATCGCCAGTTTGGCGCTGCCGCTATCGATCATCGGCACGTTCGCGGCGATGAAGCTGCTTGACTACTCGCTGGACAACCTTTCGCTGATGGCGCTGACGCTGGCTACCGGTTTCGTGGTGGACGACGCCATCGTGGTGCTGGAGAATTGCGTGCGGCACATGGAGATGGGCAAGCCGCGCCTGGCGGCGGCGCTCGACGGCGGACGCGAGATCGCCTTCACCATCGTTTCGATGACGCTCTCGCTCACCACTGTGTTCATCCCGGTTCTGTTCATGAGCGGTATCGTCGGGCGCATGTTCCACGAGTTCGCGGTGGTGATCAGCGTGGCGATTCTGATTTCAGGCTTCGTCTCGCTGAGCCTCACCCCGATGATGTGCAGCCGGTTCCTGAAGCCGCCCAGCGAGCAGCACGGCTTCGTCTACAACCTGTTCGAGCGCTTCTTCGACGCGCTGCGCGATGCCTATCGGTGGACGCTGGCCGGCGTGATCCGCCACCGCTTCGCGACCGTGCTGGTGTTCCTGGGCACCGTCGGCGCCACCTATTACTTCTATACCAAGCTGCCCATCGGCTTCATTCCCAGCCAGGATACCGGCCAGATTTCCGGCTCCACCGAGTTCGCCGAAGACGCTTCCTTCGATGTGATGGCGCGTTTGCAGGAGCAGGTGGCTCAGAAGGTAGCGGCGAACCCAAATGTGGAAACGTTCTTTTCGAACGTGGGCACCAACGGCTACAACGGCGCCAACGGCGGACGCTTCCAGATCCGGCTGAAGTCGCGCGAGGAACGCACGGCCACGCCCGAGGAAGTCATCGAACAACTGCGTGGCCCGGCCAACTCGATTCCCGGTGTGCGTACCGTGTTCCAGAATCCGCCGCTGATCCGCATCGGCGGGCAGCAGAGCCGCAGTCTGTATCAGTACACGCTCCAGTCCCAGGACCTTCAGGAACTCTACACGGCCACCGCGGATTTCGAGCGAGGCATGGAGCAGATCCCCGGCATCACCGACGTCAACAGCGATCTGAAAATTTCCAGCCCGCTGGTGGTGGTGGATATCGACCGCGACCGCGCTTCGGCACTGGGCGTCTCGGCCGAGCAAATCGAGAACGCGCTCTACAGCGCCTACGGCTCGCGCCAGATTTCGAGCATCTACTCCCCGGTGAGTGACTACGCGGTGATCATGGAGCTGAAGCCCGAATATCAGCTCGACCCCAACGCGCTGAATATGATTTACGTACGCGGCGCCGCGGGCAAGCTCATCCCGATGAACACGGTGGCCAACGCGCGCACCACCGTGGGCCCGCTTTCGGTGACACACCTGGGGCAGTTGCCTTCGGTGACGATCTCCTTCAATCTGGCCCCGGGCGTTTCGCTGGGCAACGTCGTGAACGCCATCGAAGCCATGGCGCGCCAGACGCTGCCAGCCGGCGTGCGCACGGCGTTCCAGGGCACGGCGGCGGCGTTCCAGTCCTCGCTGGTCGGCATGGGTGTGCTGGTGATCACCGCCATCCTGGTGATCTACATGGTGCTGGGAATCCTCTATGAGAGCTTCATCCATCCGTTGACGATTCTCACCGGACTGCCCTCGGCGGGCATGGGCGCACTGGCGACGCTCCTGCTGTTCCACAGCGAGCTCAACATCTACTCGTTCGTCGGCATCATCATGCTGATCGGCATTGTCAAGAAGAACGCCATCATGATGATCGACTTCGCCATCGAAGCCCAGCGGCTGCACAACGCCCCGCCGGCCGACGCGATCTTCGAAGCTTGCCTGGTCCGCTTCCGCCCCATTATGATGACCACCATGGCGGCGCTGATGGGCACGCTGCCGATCGCGCTGGGCTTGGGCGCGGGCTCGGAAGCGCGCCGTCCGCTGGGCTTGGCCGTGGTCGGTGGCCTGGTGGTCTCACAGCTCCTGACGCTCTACATCACGCCGGTCTTCTACATTTACATGGAGCGCCTCCGCGGGCTGTTCGAGCGCAAGGACCGCACCAAGAAGGCCAAGCCAGAACCGGTGGGCGAAGCCCAGCCGGCGCTCAAGGCCTAGTTGCAACCCGCTGATTCCGGGCCGCTTGCAGGCTGTTATGCTATTATGTATGCATAATTATGCCTGACCGCACTACCATTGTCATGCCGGAGCCGCTCAAGCGTCGCGCCGTGGCCAAGGCGCGCGAACAGGGCATCTCCTTCGGCGAATTCGTCCGCCGCGCCGTCGAAAAGGAGATCGCCGTGCCCGCGCCCAAGAAGCGCGGCAAGAAGACCGGCGACCCGTTTCTCGACAATCTGAGAGCCTTCGACGATGACGGTCCACCGGACCTCTCCACCCGGATCGACGAGTTCCTCTACGGACCCCTCGGCGATGATCTTCGCTGACACAGGAGCGTTCCTGGCGTTTTACCGCAAGAAGGACCAATATCACCGCGAGGCCGCCGCACTGTGGCCGACGCTCCGGCGTCCCGTTCTGACCAGCAACCACGTGCTCGACGAACTCGCTACTGGGCTTGCTCGACTGACGGGTTACGGCTACGCCGCCGATTGCGTCGCTGAGGTTTACGCCTCACCGGCTGTCGACGTGATCGCCTCCACCCGCGAGGACGAGATTGAGGCCATCCGTTGGATGAAGAAGTACGCCGATCAAGAGATCAGCTTCACCGACTGCATCTCTTTCGCCCTGATGCGCCGCCACCAGATCCGCACGGCATTCACCTTTGACCGCCACTTCCGCGATGCCGGATTCCAGGTGATCGGGCTGCGCTGACTACCCCTCGCGCGCCGGCGCGGCCGGCCGCCGCTCTCCCGCCGCGCGATCCGCCGCCCGCACATTCAGCACGGAATTGATCAGGCCGACGTGCGAGAACGCTTGCGGAAAATTTCCCAGGAACCGGCGCGTCCGCGGATCGAATTGCTCCGGCAGCAGGCCCGTATCATTGCGGAGCGACATCATCCGCTCCACGATTTCCCGCGCCTCGGTCCGCCGGCCCTGCAACGCCAGGTTGTCGGCCAGCCAGAACGTGCAGAGCAGGAACGCGCCCTCGCCCTCCGGCAGCCCGTCGACCTCCTCGTTCCCCGGGTAGCGGTACACGAAGCCGTCGCGTAGCAGCTCCTTCTGGATCAGTTCCACCGTACCCTGCATGCGCGGGTCGCTGGCCGGCACAAATCCCACCAGCGGCAGCATCAGCAGGCTCGCATCCGGATCCCGCGATCCGTAATATTGCACGAACGAGTTCCGCTTGGCATCGAATCCCTCGCGAAAGACCTCTTCCTTGATCTGATCCCGCAGCGCGCGCCAGCGCTCCACTTCGCCTTCCATGCCCCACCGCTCCACCACCTTGACGCCGCGATCCAGCGCCACCCAGGCCATGACCTTCGAATGCGTGAAGTGGCGCCGCGGTCCGCGGACCTCCCAGATGCCTTCGTCCGGCTCCTGCCAGGCCGTATCCAGGAACCCCAACAGCGCCCGCTGCACGTGCCAGGAATCCTCGTCGAAGCCCAGCCCGGCGCGCCGCGCCAAGTGCAGCGCGTCCATCACCTCGCCGTACACGTCCAGTTGATACTGCTTGTATGCCGCATTGCCGACGCGCACCGGAGCCGAGCCCTCGTAGCCCGTCAGCCAGTTCAGCTCCAGCTCCACCAGCCGCCGCTCGCCGCGCAGCCCGTACATGATCTGCAGCTCCGAGGGCGTCCCGGCCACGGCCCGCACCAGCCACTGCCGCCACGCCCGGGCTTCTTCCTGATACCCGCCGGCCATCAGCGCATACAGCGCGAACGTCGCGTCCCGCAGCCAGCAGAAGCGATAGTCCCAGTTGCGCACGCCGCCGATCTTTTCCGGCAGCGACGTGGTGGCCGCGGCGACGATTCCGCCCGTGGGCATGTAGGTCAGTGCCTTTAACGTGAGCAGAGAGCGCATCACCGCCTCGCGCCATTCGCCGTGATAGGTGCAGCGAGCGGCCCACTCAGACCACCACCGGTCGGTCTCCGCCAGGCTCCGGTGCCAGCTCCGGTATTCCGGCTCGACGTCGTGCGTGCGGGACCAGCTCATGGTGAAGGAAATCGCCTGGCCCGCGGAAACCGTGAAGTCGGCCACCGTGCGGAAATCTTCGCCGCGCATTTCCACATCCGACCGCACGTTCACCGTGTCCGGACCCGCGGTGGCGCGAATGCCGCGCGATGCGTGCCGCACCCAGGGAACGATGGAGCCGTAGTCGAAGCGGATCACCAGGTCCATGTGCATCGGGAACCCGCCCGCGGCGGCCCTGCACCACGCGCACCAGGTCGACTGCGCCCGAGCGCGGCGTCATGAAGTCAACCAGCGTGGCCAGGCCGCCTTCGGTCTCAAACTCGGTTTCGAGAATCAGCGTGTCGCTGCGGTAGGAGCGGCGCGTTTCCCGCACCTTGACCGACGGCGCGATCTGCCAACGCCCATTGCTATCGTCGCCCAGCAGCGCCGCGAAACAGGCGGGGGAATCGAAGCGTGGCAGGCACAGCCAGTCAATGGACCCGTCCCGTGCAACCAATGCTCCCGTGTGGCAATCCCCGATCAGCGCGTAATCTTCGATGCGAGACGGCATCCTCTGCTACCAGGATAAAGCGTCCGCCCGGCGCCGCGCGATTCCCTCAGGCGCCGGAGGACCGCGCCCGTCGCCGCCGGGCCGGACGGGCCGCCGCCGCGGGCATCTCCCAGCGCCTCCGTGATGGAGGACTTCAGCGTGGCGAACACTTGGTCCGCCGATCGCGCCGCGTCGATCACCTTGAACGCATACGGCCCTGACATCTGGTCGAACACGCGGATCAGCCGGCTCTGGTAGCGGATGAAACTCTCGTACATGTCGGGGCCGAACCCCAGGTCCAGCCCGCTTTCCCAGTAATCGAACGCGCCCTTGCCCACCACCACGCGCGGGATCAGGTCCTTCACCTCCGCGCGCAGGTAGTAGACCGCGTGCGGCACCAGCGCGATGCCCGCCGTACGCTCGATCCACGTCCGATCCTCGCCGCGGGCGATGGCGCGCGCCATGATGGAGAAAATGTAGCGGTCTGTCAGCACCACGAAGCCCGCCCGCAGCGCCGGGATGATTTCGTTCTCCAGGCGATCCGCGAAGTCCGTGCAGTAGAACAAGGTCATCGTGATGGGACCCAGCGTATTGCCTTCCTTGGCCTCTTTGATCCCCTTGCCCGCCAGCGCCGACCGCGCCATGCCCGTATCGAGCACCGCGTGGCCCAGCTCTTCCAGCCACGGCTTCAGCCGCTGCACCTGGGTGCTGCGGCCCACCGCGTCGGGACCCTCGATGACGATTAGCTTCCCCTGCAACTCGCTGTAGTCGACGTCCGGCAGCGCCGTGCGGTAGTAGGAAAGCGCCGGTCTACGCGTGTAATCCTGCAAGGCCTGCCCCCGTTCCCAGTACGCCGGCCGGCCGGCCGGGTCCGAACTCCTGCCGCACGATGCGGCGCATCTCGCGCTGCTGCGCTTCAATCGACTTGGTGGCGTCGATCACGTGGAATCCCATCTCTTCGATCATCGATTCATACTCGGCCAGGATGCGCCCCTGGAACAAACGGAAGCTCTCTTCGATGTTCGCGGCTGAGCCCCAGGTCCATTCCGGCTTCGTAATACTTCAGCGCGTGCCGCCCGCCCAGAATGCGCCCCAGCGCCACCTCCAGCGGGACCTTGAAATAGAACGCCAGGCTCGGCTTCAGTGCGAAGCGGTACAGGTTGCGGACCCACGCGCGGTCGACGCCGCGCACCACGTCGCGCGCGAATGCCGTATAGGCGTAGCGGTCGGCGCACACCACCGCGCCCGCCTTGAGCAGCGGCAGGATGTAGCGCTCCAGGCGGTCGGCGAAATCCGTGGCGTGGATCAGGCTGAACGAAGTCGGCGTGAACATCGCTTTCTTCTTGCCGCGCCGCGTCGTCTCCCGCACCAGCGGCGACGAGTTCCATTCGCTGAACGCCACGGCGAACCCGCGCAGCCGCAGGTACTGGGCCAGCAGGGAAAGCTGCGTCGATTTTCCCGACCCGTCGATTCCTTCCACGACAATCAACCGTCCGGGCGAACGGTTGGGCACAAAGGTTTGCATAAACACCCTATGATATCGATTGGGCGCGCCGCTGCGTGTTACTGCTGTGTGACAGCCGCGCGCCAGTTCCAATTATGTCCCGTTACGCAGCCATCGATATCGGCAGCAACTCGATCCGTCTGCTCGCTGCCGAGATGAATCCCGGCCAGCCCATGCAGGTGCTCGCCGCCGACCGCCAAGTGGTCCGCCTGGGCGCGGGCGTGTTCCGCGAAGGGCGCATGACGGCGTCTTCCATGGAGCTCGCCCTCCAGGTGTTGATGCGCATGGCCGGCGAGTTTCGCAATCTGGACGTGGCCGGCGTGCGCGCCGTGGGCACCGCGGCCCTGCGTGACGCCAACAATCGCGAAGAATTTCTGGACCGGGCCTCGGAGATCCTGGGAACGCCGGTCGAGGTCATCTCCGGTTTGGAAGAGGCTCGTCTGGTGCACCTGGGCGTGCAGGCGCAGTGGCCGCATCCGCGCCAGCGGCTGCTGCTGGTGGATATCGGCGGCGGCAGCGCGGAGCTGATCCTGAGCGAAGCCGGCCACTTCGCCGAAGCGTTTTCGAAGCCCCTGGGCGCGGTCCGCCTCACCGAACTCTATCTCAAAGGCGACCCTCCCGACGCCCACGAGCTCGCGCGCCTCGAAAAATACGTGCAGGAGCGGATCGCCGGTCCCGCTACACGCTTCGGCGGCAAGAAGGTGAATCGCATGATCGGGACGTCCTCCACGGTAGCCGCCGTGGTGTGCGCGGTGAACCGCGTCCGCCGCTCGCGCCGCGACCAGGCCGATCGCCTGCGCGCCACCGCAGCCCAGGTGCGCCAACTCTACCGCAAGCTCTCCGCCATGACCCTGGCCGACCGCGCCGGCGTCACCGGCATCGGTCCGCGGCGTTCGGAGATCATCGTGGCCGGAGCCGCCGTCCTGCACCTGGTGATGCAGGAAATGCGCCTGCCCAGCCTCTACTACTCCACTGCCGGTGTCCGCGACGGCATCATCGCCGACCTCGCCCACGGCATCGGCGGCGCCGAACAAGCACGTCTCGATCCCGACCAGCGCCGCGTGGTGCGCGCCATGGTGCGCAAGTACGGCATCCTGTTCACGCCCGTGCTGAAGGTGGCCGATGTCGCCAACATGCTGTTTGACGGCCTGCGCCACGTCCATCGCCTGCCGCTCGCCCGCGGACGTCTGCTGGAGGCCGCAGCGCACCTCTACAACATCGGCCACTACGTCAACGAATCACGCCACCACCGCCACTCGATGTATCTGGTGATGAACTCCGACCTTCCGGGCTTCACCCCGGAAGAACGCCTGGCCATCTCCAACCTGTGCCGCTATCACCGCAAGTCGATGCCCCAGCCGTCGCACGAAATGTTCCAGATGATGCCGCCCGAGGACCGCCGCGCCGTCACCCTGCTGGCGCCCCTGTTGCGCCTCGCCGTGGCGCTCGACCAGAGCCAGGAGCAAAAGGTGGAGCGCGTCGAAACCCTGGTCAGCGACGCGGGTGTGGAACTGCGCCTCTACTCGGACCGCGACGTGGACAACGAACAGTGGCACGCCCAGCGCGTGGGCGACGTGTTTCAGGAGGTCTACGGACTCCCGCTGACCGTGAGGACCCGGCGATGAGGAACTTCGTCCGCGCCCAAACCCGGTCGCGCCTGAAGAAGCTTCAGCAGGAGCTGAAACGCGCCGCCGCCAAACCCAAGGACCCCGAAGCGATCCACGACCTCCGCGTCGCCATCCGGCGCTTCGCGCAATGCGTCCGCGGCTTCGGGCAGTTCTTCGATCCGGATCATGCCAGGAAGGCCCGCAGGCAGCTCAGGAAACTCATGAAGCACTGCGGCGAGGTGCGCAACCGCGACGTCGTCATCCATCTGCTGCAGGAAGCCGGCCTGGCCGAAGCGCCCGCCGTCGCGAGACTGGAGCAGCAACGCCTGGGAGCGGAAAAGGACTTGGTGTGCGCGCTCAGCCGCTGGCCCAGGAATCGTGCGGACGAATGGAAGAAGCGCTTGAAACCGGACGAGCACGGCGAGGGTCACTGGGATGCCACGGGCGACGCCCCGGGGAACGCGAAACTGGTCTTGCCTGCCCTAATCCGCGACCTGTTTGCGGCGGGCGGAGAAGCGGCCGCACCCGGCGCCGCGTATGAGGCCATGCACAAGTTTCGCCTTCGCGCCAAGCGCCTGCGCTATACCCTCGAAATTTTCGCGCCGCTGTACGGGGTCCACGCCCAGGATCTGGAACGCGGCTTACAGCACATGAAGGGCTTGCAGGACGCACTGGGCGACATCAACGACTGTGTGACCGCCCGCGAACTGCTGGGAGACGATCCGCAGGCCATCGCCGCCGTCGAAGGGCTGCTGCCGGGCAGGGAAGCGAAGTTCCGGCGCTATTGGAAACGCCATTTCAACCCCGCGGCCCTCCGCTGGTGGAGCGCGTGGTTGTCGGAGCCCGAATCGAATTAGGACAGACTATGGAGATCTTCATCTTGAGACACGGCGACGCCGAGCCGCGTGGCGCCGGCATCCCTGAAGCCGACCGCGCCTTGACCCCCAAAGGCAAGCGCGATCTGCGAGCCGTATTGGCCGTGGCGCGCGGCGCGAAAGTCGACCCGCAGGTGATCCTCACCAGCCCGCTGCTGCGCGCCCAGCAGACCGCGGCTGCCGCGGCCAAGGTATTCGGCGCACCCGTGGTCGAAACGCCGAACCTGCTGCCCGGCGCCAGCCCCGACCTGTTGTGGAAGCAACTCGGCGCCATGAAGGAGAAAGAAGCGATCCTGGTCGCCGGCCATGAGCCGCACCTGAGCAACTTCACGCGCTTCCTGCTGGAGAGCGCCATCGCGCTGGATTTCAAGAAAGGGGCCCTGATCCGCGTCACCACGCGCAACCGCGTGGGACCGCCGCGCGGCGTGTTGAAGTGGATCCTGACGCCGAAGCTGGCGCGTGGCCGCTGAAGCTGCCTCGGTGCGCAGCGCTTGCACACCTCCCGCGATGTAGAATGCCAGGAGTATGCGAATCTACACCGTCCTTCTCTGTGCCATCTTCGCGGCGGCATGCGCGGCTCCGCCGCCTGCGTCTCCGGGCAACGCCATCGACACGAGCAAGGTGGTCGACCTCAGCTACGCCTACAACGCCGACACCATCTATTGGCCCAACGCCGAAGGCTTCCGTCACACCAAGGACGGGTGGGGTATGACCGAAGGCGGCTACTGGTACGCCGCCGGCAGCTTCGCTTCCGCCGAGCACGGCGGCACGCACATGGACGCGCCCATCCACTTCGCCCAAAACGGCAAGACCATGGACCAGATCCCCGTCTCCGACCTCATCGCACCGGCCGTGGTGGTCGACGTCTCCGCCAAAGCCGCCGCCGACACGGACTACCGGGCTTCCCGCCAGGACCTGCTCGACTTCGAACAGGTCAACGGCATGATCCCGGCCGGCAGCATCGTGATCTTCCGCACCGGGTGGGGCAAATACTGGCCGGACAAGAAGCAGTACATCGGTAGCGACGTGCCCGGCGACACCACGCACCTGCACTTCCCCGGTATCGCGCAGGACGCCGCCGAGCTTCTGGTGGAGCGCAACATCAAGGGCGTCGGCATTGATACCGCCAGCATGGACTACGGGCCGTCCACCGATTTCATCGTGCACCAGGTGCTCACCGCCGCCGGCATCTACGGCCTGGAGGACGTGGCCAACGCCGATAGCCTGCCCGTGACCGGCGCCACGCTCATCGCCCTGCCGATGAAGATCGAAGGCGGCACCGGAGGCCCCACGCGCATCATCGCTATTCTGCCGTGACCTCGCTCACGGCATCGGCCCACGGCGTTGCGCTCCGGCTCACCGGCATCCGCCGCGCGTTCGGCGATCACGTGGTCATCGCCGGCCTGGATCTCGAAATCCCCGCGGGCGAGTTTCTCGCCGTGCTCGGCCCCTCGGGCTGCGGCAAGTCGACTCTGCTGCGCATGATCGCGAACCTCGATCAGCCTGACGCCGGCAAGATCCTCCTTGACCCACCCGATCCCCATACGGCTTTCGTCTTCCAGGACGCGCACCTGCTGCCCTGGCGCACGGTGCTCGACAACGCCGCGTTGCCCCTCGAACTACAAGGGACTCCTCGGGCCGAACGCCACAAGCTCGCCCGCGGCGTTCTCGCCCAAGTCGGTTTGGCCGAAGCCGAGGATCGCTACCCCGCCCAGCTTTCCGGCGGCATGCGCATGCGCGTGTCGCTCGCCCGCGCCCTCATCACCGAACCGCGCCTGCTGCTGATGGACGAGCCCTTCGCCGCGCTCGACGAGATCACGCGCTTCAACCTGGAGGTCCAGCTCCGCGACCTGTGGAGCCGTCTCGGCATGACCGTCATCTTCGTGACGCATTCGATCTCGGAGGCCGCCTTCCTGGCGAACCGCGCCGTCGTGCTCGCGCGCCGCCACGGCGCCGTCAAGCTCGACCGCCGCATCGACCTCCCCCCGAGCGCACCCACGAGCTCCGTTCCGACGCCCACCTCGGCCAGGAAATGCAGCACCTGTTCGGGGCCATGGAAGAAGAATGACGGAAGAAGAATAATGCTCCGCCGCATCCTCCCGCCGCTGATCCCCTTCCTGATCGTCGCGATCACCCTCGAAGCGATCGTGCGCCAGGGACTCGTCCCCGCCTTCCTGGTCCCCGCGCCCAGCTCCGTCTTCGCCACCCTGGTCACCGATCGCCGCGAGCTCTTCGGAGCGCTGCTCACCACCTCGGCCGGCGCGCTGCTCGGCTTCGTGCTCAGCACCATCGCCGGAATCGCCAGCGCCGTTCTGCTTTCCTCCTCGCGAGCTATCCAACGAGCCTTCTACCCCTACGCTGTCTTCTTCCAAACCGTCCCGATCATCGCCATCGCCCCGTTACTCGTCATCTGGTTCGGCTACGGCATGCAGACGGTGGTCGCCTCCGCCTTCGTCGTCTCGATCTTCCCGGTCATCGCCAACACGCTCACCGGCATCCTCTCTACCGATCCCGCCCTGCGCGACTTATTCCGCCTCTATGGCGCTTCGCCCTTGGTGACGCTGTTCAAGCTCCGCTTCCCCGCCGCGCTCCCGCAAATCCTCACCGGCCTGCGCGTAGCCTCGGGCCTCGCAGTGATCGGCGCCATCGTGGGCGAATTTATCGGCGGCTCCGGACTGGGCTCGGTAGTCGACGTAGCCCGCACGCAGCAGCGCGTCGACAAGGTGTTCGCCGCCGTTCTCCTGGCCTCCGTCCTGGGCCTCGCACTCTTCGGCCTAATCAACCTGATCAGCGCAGTAACGCTCCGCCGCTGGCACGCCTCCGAGCAAGGCTGATCCTCCACCCCAACCCTCTGCGTTCATCCGCGTTCATCTGCGGCCATAATAAGAGCAATGAAGCGCCGAGCGTTCCTCACCGCCATCCCCGCCTTCGGATTCCTGGCCGCGTGCAGCAAATCCCCCGCCACGCGCCTGGCCCTGAACTGGAAGCCCGATCCGCAGTTCGGCGGCTTCTACGCGGCCCCTTACGCCGAATACGGACTGAAGAGCGTCGAGATCCTCCCCGGCGGCGCAGGCACGCCCACCGTGCAGATGATCGGCGCCGGGTCCACGGAGTTCGGCATCGTCTCGGCCGACGAACTGGTGGTCGCGCGCGCCCGCGGCAACGATGTGGTCGCGCTGTTCGCCGTCTTCCAGGATTGCCCGCAGGGCATCATGGCGCACGCCTCTCGCAACCTGGTCACCATCGAGGACGTGCTCCAGGAAGGCACGCTCGCCATCCAAAGTGGACTCCCCTACGCGCGCCTGCTCGAAAAGGAATACGGATTCGACAACGTGAAGGTCGTGCCCTCTCCCGGCGGCGACATTAGTTCCTTCCTGAGTGACAAGATGTTCGCCCAGCAGTGCTTCATTATGTCTGAGCCCCTGCAAGCCAAGCGCGCCGGAGCCGACGTGGTGGTCTTCCCCGTGGCTGACGTCGGCTACAACCCCTACACCACCGTGCTTGCCACCAGCGGCGCTCTCCTGCGTGACAACCTTGAAACCGCCCGCTCCATGGTGCGCGCCGTCCGCGACGGCTGGCAGGCCTACCTTGACAATCCCAAGCCCACCAACCAGCACATGCACGACCTGAACCCCTCCATGGACATGGACACCTTCGCCGAAGTCGCCGCTGAACAGGAGCCTTTCATCCTCACCGACGACGCTCGCTCCAGCGGGCTCGGCTCCATGACCCCGGAACGCTGGGACAAGCTGATCGGCCAGCTCTACGGCCTGGGCGACATCGCCGCGCCTATTCCTGCCGCCGACTGCTTCCGCACTCTCACCTGATCGCTGTGGGGCAGGCCCCCAGTACGTCCGCTCCACAGCCCGCCACCTTCCCGCTCAAGCCCGCTGCTCTCCCGCCGATATGTTCCCCGAGTGAACCCGGTCCTGAACACAGCGGATCATGAAGGAGCTGCAAACAGCATGCTCCAGCCCGGCGCTCCGCTTACGGATGTCTTCCTCGCCCGCCAACCGATTTTCGATCGCACGCTGAACCTGTTCGGTTACGAACTCCTCTATCGCTCCTGCGCCACCTGCTCCTACGACGGCGAAGACGGCGACCTCGCCAGCCAGCGGGTCCTGGCGCACGCCGCATTCACCTTCGGCGCATCTTTTCTATTAGGCGGCAAGCGCGCCTTCGTGAATTTCACCCACGGCCTCCTGGTTGGCGACCTGCCTTCGCTCCTTCCGCCCAACGCGCTCGCCGTCGAAATCCTGGAAACAGTCCCCGTCGACGACGCTCTGCTCGAAGCTTGTCGCAGCCTGCGCCGGCGTGGCTACTTGATCGCTTTGGACGATTTCGTCGCGACTCCGGAAAACACCCCGTTGATCGATCTCGCCGACATCATCAAGGTCGACTTCCGCATGACCACCGAGAGCCAGCGCCGCCAAATGATCCATGCCTACACCCCGGCCGGCATCCGCCTCCTCGCCGAAAAGGTGGAGACACGCCAGGAATTCGAGATCGCCCGCGATCAGGGCTTCACCTATTTTCAGGGTTACTTCTTTGCCCGGCCCGTCGTGCTGGAGCAGAAAGAGATCCCTGCGCAGAAGACCCATTTCCTGCGTCTGATGGCGGAGATGCAGCGCCCGCAGATCGACTATTCCCACATCGAGAACCTCATCAAACAGGAAACGTCTCTCTGCTATCGGCTGCTGCACTACGTGAACTCCGCCGCCTTCCCCACCCGCACCCGCATCCGCTCCATCCAACAGGCCCTGGTGCTCGCCGGCGAAGACAGCTTGCGGAAATTCGTGTCGCTGGCCGCGCTCCACGGTCTGGCCTCCGGCAGGCCGAATGAATTGGTCGAAACCGCCGTGCTGCGTGCCCGCTTTGCCGAACTGCTGGCGCCCGAAACCGGACTCGCTGTGCGTTGCTCAGACCTGTTCCTGATGGGCATGTTCTCGCTGCTGGACGCCATGGTCGGCCGCCCGCTGGAAGAAATCCTTCGCAGCCTCCCCCTGCCGGACGATATTCAGGGAACCCTGCTCACCCACGGCGCGGGCGAAGAGCGCGTCGCCGGCGTGTACCGGCTGGTGTTGGCCTACGAACGCGCCGACTGGGACGCCGTCTCTGCCTTAGCCGCCGGACTGGATTTGCGCGAGCCCACCGTCGCCGCGCTCTATCGCGAAGCAGCCACCTGGACCCGCGACGTTTGCCAGCCCGAAGCAACTCCGTGACCCCCGCGTGGCGCAGGCCCGTGGCCAGCCGCCCCGGGACTCATCCCGGCGTTCGTCCCGCCTCGTAGCGTGAAACGCCGGGCTAACGCAGACGCTCGCGCAGACGCGGAATCACCTCGGTCACCGCCACGTCCGAGGACTGCTTGGTCCGCCGCTCCACCACCTCTACCAGCCCTTGCGCCAGCTTCTTGCCCAGCGTCACGCGGAACGGAATCCCCACCAGATCGGCGTCCTTAAATTTCACGCCCGGCCGCTCATCGCGATCGTCCAGCAGCACATCGATCCCCGCCGCGCGCGCCTCCGCGTAAAGCTTCCCGGCCGCTTCCCGCTGCGCCGCATCCGCGATATGGACCGGCGTGATCACCACCGTGAACGGAGCAATCGCCGCGGGCAGCGCCATGCCGTCCTTATCGTGATACAGTTCCACGGCGGCGGCTAGAATCCGCTCGATCCCGATCCCGTAGCTGCCCATGATCGGCGTGATCTCCTCGCCCGCCTCGTTGGTCACGTGCAGTCCCATCGACTGCGAATACTTATAGCCCAGCTTGAAAATGTGCCCGGCCTCCACGGTTTTCACCACGCGCAGCGGCGCGCCGTCGATCACCGAAGCATCGCCCTCGGCCACCTGCCGCAAGTCGTGGAACCCGGCCTGGAAATCCTCCTCCGGCGTCACGTTCCGCAGATGGAAGTCGTTCCGGTTCGCCCCGCAGATCATGTTGCGACGGCCGCGCAGTGCCTCATCCGCCAGCACGCGAACGCCGGTCACGCCCACCGGACCCAGCGATCCCGCATCGGCCCCGAACGCCGCCCGGATCTCTTCCGGAAGCGCCGTGCGCACCTCCGCCGCCTCCAGCACCGCCGCCAGCTTTGCCTCGCTCAGCGCGTGATCCCCGCGCACCAGCGCCAGCACCACCGTCCCATCGGCCACCATCACCAGGCTCTTGATCTGCGACGTCGCGGGCAGCCCCGTGAACTCGGACACCTCGGCGATGGTCTTCACGTTCGGTGTCGCGAACTCCTCCGGCTCCCACTCCCCTTCCGGATCGGCCACCGCCGGAGCCTGCGCCACGCTCACGGCTTTCTCCAAATTCGCCGCGTACCCCGGACCGGTCACCACGAAATCCTCGCCCGCATCGGAGGCCACCATGAACTCATGCGACTGGCTGCCGCCCATCGCCCCTGAATGCGCCTCCACCACCATGTACTCCAGCCCGCACCGGTCGAAGATCCGGCAGTACGCCGCGCGATGCTTCTCGTAGGCCGCGTCCAACCCCGCCGCGTCCATGTCGAAGGAGTATGAATCCTTCATGGTGAACTGCCGCACGCGCAGCAGTCCGCTCTTCGGCCGCGGCTCGTCTCGAAATTTCGTCTGGATCTGGTACCAGATCTGCGGAAGCTGCTTGTAGCTGCGCAGTTCGCCCCGCGCCAGCGTGGTGATGACTTCCTCGTGCGTCATCCCCAGGCACAGGTCCCGTCCGAAGCGGTCTTTCAGCCGGAACATGGTCTCGCCCATCACATCCCAGCGTCCCGATTCCTGCCACACCTCGGCCGGATGGAGCGCAGGCAGAAATACCTCCTGCGCCCCGATCGCGTCCATCTCTTCCCTCACGATTGCGGTGATTTTCAGCAGCGCGCGCTGCGCCAGATACAAGTAGCTGTAGACTCCGGCCGCAAGCTGCCGGATATAGCCCGCCCGCAGCAGCAAACGGTGGCTGGCCACCTCGGCTTCCGCCGGATCGTCCCGCAACGTGGGAATGAAGAGCTTGCTCCAGTACACGGAAGCTACGCTGTCGCCGCGGCGTCCATGCCGCCCCACAGGTTCGCCGTGGTCAGATCAGACCGCCCGCAGGCCTTCAGATACAGGAAAAGCTGCGTGCGATACGCCGCGAACCCGCTCAGCACCATGTTCACCAGAAACGATCCACGGGTCGTCTTGCGCCCGAACATCTCGATCTCAACCCGGAAGTCTGCGTCCGACAGTGACCCGAGCTCGGCGGCCAGCGACTCGGACTGCTTGCCGATCCCCGCCACCGCGCCGGCCAGATCCAGCTTCGACGCGGCGTCGGTCATCGCCTGGAACTTTTCCATGTTGAAGGTTCCGCTCTTAGCCGCGTCCACCAGCAGCGGCGCCATGCTATTCATGTACCGCAGCAGCTCGATCGTGCTGCGCTGTTTCGGCGTCGGCCGGTAATCGAGCATCGACGGCTCGATCTTGCCGCACAAATGCAGCCAGACCCGGACTTCATTCTGTAAGGAAGATATCAGTTCGTCTTTAGTGAGGACCATGCGTCGATGCTAGCATGCCCGCATCGCCATCCCGCCCGGCGCCGCCTACTTGGCCGCGAGGAGCTGGTCCAGCGCCTTGCGCGTCGACGAGTTTTCGTCCTTGAAGAACTCGGACTCGCCGTAGGCCTGCAGGCGCACCGTCCCGCTCTTATCCACAAAGATGAAGATCGGCACATAGGGCCGCTCCTCATCCGTGAAATCCGCCAGCCGCCGCGTCGCATCGCGGGTCAGCACGCCCATCGGAAAGTTCGGCCGGTAGCGCTGGATGAACGGACCGATCAAGCTAATGGCGCCTTCGTTCACGGCCGCCCCCAACACCTGCACGCCCTTCGCCTTATACTCGGCCTGAATCTGGTTCAGGATGCCCACCGACTGTGCGCACGTGCCGCACTCCGTGTTCAGAATCGCGATCACCAGCGTCTTGCCGAGATAGCTCTGGATGCGGATCGGTTTGCCTCCCAGCGGAGGATCGATCGTCACGTCCGCCACCTTCCGCGGCACTTGGGTGGCGAACGCCAGCATCGTCAGACAGAGTAAGAGGAGCAGTTTGCGCATAGTGTGGGAAACCCCTATCTTAGCTGATTCTCCACTTCGTGCAACCAATCCGGCGCCTTCAGCACCTCGCGCGGACGGCTCCCGTCCGGCGGGCCGATAATGCCGTCCCGCTGCATCATGTCCAGAATCCGAGCTGCGCGCCCGTATCCCAGCCGCAGCCGCCGCTGCAAGGTGGAGGTCGACGCCTTGCCCATTTCGCACACCACCCGCACGGCTTCCTGGTACATCGGATCTTCCGGACCGTCGAACTCCTCGCCCTCCTCGTCGTCTGACGGCGGCGCGATCAGGAAGCTCTGGTCGTAGTCCGGCGCCGCCTGGTTCTTCCAGAACTCCACCACGTCGTTCGTCTCGCCTTCGCTCACATACGACCCGTGCACGCGCACCAGCCGCGATGACCCCGGCGGCAGAAACAGCATGTCGCCCTTGCCCAGCAGATGCTCGGCTCCCATCACGTCCAGCACCGTGCGCGAATCCACCCGCGTCGCCACGCGGAAGCTGATCCGCGACGGGAAATTCGCCTTGATCAATCCTGTGATCACGTCCACGCTGGGCCGCTGCGTCGCCAGCACCAGGTGCATCCCCACGGCGCGAGCCATCTGGGCCAGCCGGGTCACGCTCTCTTCGACGTTGGCCCGCTCCAGCATCATCAGGTCCGCCAGCTCGTCGATCAGGATCAGCACGTACGGAATCTGCTCCAACTCCTCCTCGCCCGCCTCTTCCGCGAACAGGTTTCGCGGCTGCGCCTGCAACTGCCGCACCTTCTTGTTGTACTGCTCGATATTGCGCACCCCCAGCGCCGCCAGCAGCTTCAGCCGCCGCTCCATCTCGAGCACCGCATTGCGCAGCGCGTTGGTGGCTTTCTTGGCGTCGGTGATCACCGGCGTCAGCAGGTGCGGGATCCCCTCATACAAGCCGAACTCCAGACGCTTGGGATCCACCATGATCAGGCGCACCTGGTGCGGCGTCGCCTTGTAGAGGATGGACATGATCAGCGAATTCAGCATGACGCTCTTGCCCGATCCGGTCGACCCCGCAATCAGCAGGTGCGGCATCGAATCGAGTGCCGCCACCTTGATCCGCCCGTTGATGTCCTTGCCCAGCGCCACCGTCAGCGGCGACGCCTGCTTCGTGAATTCGTCCGATTCCAGAATCTGGCGCAGCGCGATTACCTCGCGCTTGGTGTTCGGCACCTCGATGCCCACCGTCGGCTTGCCCGGAATCCGCTCAATCAGGATGGACTCAGCCTGCAACCCCAGGCACAGGTCCTCGGTGAGCGTGGTGATGCGCGAATACTTCACGCCCGCCTCGGGCTTGTACTCGAACGTAGTCACCACCGGGCCGGGATTGATCTGCGTCACCGACCCGCGCACGTTGAACTCCTCGAACTTACTCTTGATCTGGAGCGCGATCTCCTTCAGCTCCGCGCTATCCCACGCTGACCGCTCGGCCGGTTCCTGCAACAGCTCCGTGGGCGGCAACTGGAACTGCGTCCGCCGCTTGGCTGCCGGAACCATGTCCTCCTTGCGCGAAGGCGCCGGATCGCCGTCCGTCTTCGGCCCGATCAGCTCCGGCTGCGGCGGCAGTTCCAACTCGCGGATCGGGATGTCTTCCACCTGCTCGGGGGCCGCCTTGGTCGCGGCCGGCTTTTTCGCAGGTGCATCCCCCAACGGATCCACAATCGGCGGAATCCCGGTCTCCCACGGCGGCTCGGCATCGCCCGCCGGTTCGGACACCACCACCCTGGATCCTCGCTTGGCCGTGGCCGGCTCGCCCCGCCCCGGTTCGCCGCGCCCCGGTTCCCCGCGCATGATCGCCTCGGCCATCTCCCGCGTTTCGCGTCTCGCCGCCCGCTCGGCCGCCTTCTCGCGAGCCATCTCCGCCCGCCGCTCCCGCCACGCCGCGAACCGCTCCCGCACCAGCCGCACCCAGCGGAACGGAGCCGCCACCCAACCCGGCACGTGCGCCACCTCGAACGTCGAGATCATGTACAGCGAAAGGATCCAGCAGGCCAGCGTCACGATCACCGCGCCCGCCAGGTTCATCGCGCCCACCAGGAACCCGGCCAGCGCCAGTCCCGCCAACCCCCCGGCGCTCACCACGCCGGCAATCGGACGCCACTCCGGCAGCAGCGCCAGCGCCGTGCACGTCGCCAGCGTCCACAACGCCGCGCCGCACAGCTTCACCCACGGCGCGCGAATCGGAGCCGAATGCAGCCAACGCCACCCCAGCACCAGCGCCAGGGCCGGCAAGATGTAGGCCGCCAGCCCCAGCCCTTGCAGCAGCAGGTCGGCCAGGGTCGCGCCCACATGGCCCGTCAGGTTCACCGGTTGCCCGATGCCCGCGGCCGTGTTCCACGACGGATCGAACGGGTAATAGGAGACCAGGCTCAGGAAAACGAAGAATCCCGCCAGCAGATACACGAAGGCAAGCGCCTCGTTGAGCCGCCTGTGGCGAGTAGGTCCTAAGAATGCCATCTGCCGCTATGAGCGGAAGATAGCCAGAGCAATCACTATTATGCCAAAAACCACCCGGTAGACGATGAACGCCTGCAAGCTGGCCCGCCGCAGGTATTCGAGGAAGAACCGGATCGTCAGCCCGCCGACGATCGCACTGGTGATGATCCCCACCACGAACGCCATCTTCATGTCGCCCGGCACGCCCTCTTTGTAAATGTCCAGGAAGTTCTTCGCCGCCGCCCCCGCAATGATCGGCGTCGAAAGCAGGAAGGAAAACCGGGCCGCCGCATAGCGGTCCAGGCCCCGCAGCAGCCCCACGCTGATGGTGATGCCGCTCCGCGACGTCCCCGGGATCACGGCCAGCGCCTGCGCGCATCCGATCACCAAAGAATCGATCATGTTCACATTCCCTACGTCCCGCTTCAGCCGAGCCACCCGGTCCGCGTACCCCATGAACAGTCCGATCACGATCAGCATGGAGCCGACCAGATACATGTTGTTGCCCGCCGCCTCGGCCTGATCCTCGAACAGCAGCCCGATCACTCCCGCCGGGATGGTCGCCAGCACCAGCAGCCACAGCAATCCGCGGTTCCGCTCGATTGACGGGTCGTGGCCCGCGCGCACGCCGAACGCCTGCCCGATGATCTGCACCCAGTCGCGGAAAAAGTACGCACCCACGGCCAGCAGCGTGCCGAAGTGCAGCGCGATGTCGAATTGGATCCCCTGGTCGCGCCACCCCGTGAAATACGGCGTAACAGCCAGATGCGCGGAACTGCTCACGGGAAGAAACTCGGTCAGGCCTTGGATGATTCCCAGGATCACAGCCTGGTAGAGGGGCATAGATCCTTAAGAGTAGCGCAGGTGGCGCGGGCCCTTGGCCCGCCGCGCCGGCACTCGTGCCGGCGCTTGTCTGCCAGCCCCGTTACTGGCCCTGCATCTTCGTCATGTCGAACTGGATGCTGGACTTTACCAACTCCTGCATGTTCGCCAACTGCGCCAGTTGCAGCGTCCCCTGGACGTTCACCACCGTCAACTGATTCTTCTCCGCAGCGATGATCAGCAGCCCGCCGAACTGCCCGCCCTGGGTCAGTGCGTAAATCTCGGAGTGCTCGCCGTCCTCCTTCGCATCGATGATCTTTGACCATCCGGACCCCGCGCCCACCTGCCGCCGCAGCGGTTCCAGGTCGCTATCCTGATACGCGCCTTCGTTCTCGAACTCGAAGCTCCGCACCAGCACCCGCGTGATCCCGTCCAGCGAAATCCCCGCCGCGTCCTTATCCTTGATCTTGCTCTTGGCCAACCCCATGGCCGCCTTCAGCATGTCCCCGTCCAGCGTCACTTCCGTTTTGTTCTTGGCCTTGGCGGCCAGATCATTGAAGAAATCAAAGTTGAACTCGATCGCTTGCCCCCAGGCGGGAGCCAGCGCAAAAGCCAACGCGGCAACCAGCGTCTTCATTTCGTCTGCTTTCCTTTCTGCTTGTCCTTGGAACTGCCCTTGGAAACCGGAATCTGGGGAACCCCGAACTGCCCTCCCAGCGCCGCCAGATCCTCCAACGCGATCGAGCCTTCGATCGCCACCACCGTCAACTCCTTCGGCTCGGCCGTGATGATCGCGAAGCCCGCCACTTTCCCATCCACCATCCGCGTGTAAATCTCCGCGGTCTCGGCGTCCTCCCCCTTCTCCTGCACCGAAACGATCCGCGACCACTGCGGACCCTGCAACTGCGACCGGATCGACTCCACGTCCTGCTGCGAATATTGGCCCTTCTTCTCGAACTCGAAACTGTGCACGTGAATCCCTTGGAGCCCTCCCAGCAGCGTCTTCACCTTGGCCTGGTCCTTGTCCTGCTGCGAAAGGAATGCCGCCGCCATCTTCATCACGTTCGCGTCCAGATCGATGGTGGTCGAATTCGTGGCGCGCTCGGCCAGCCGGTCCAGCCCCGAGATCTGGATCTGAGCCGCCAGCGGCGCCGCCGTCATCGCGATCGTGATCCAAACCAGCCGCAGTCTGTTCATGACACCTACCTCTCCTGCTCTGCGTCCGGCTGCTGGAACTCCAGCACCTTGCTGCGCGCGAAATTCAGCTTCTCGGCCGCGATCCGCAGCGCCAGCACCGCCTCCCGCCCGGCCCGCTCCGCCTTCCGCTCCTGATACTCGGAATGCACCACCAGCCCGACGGTCAGCATCGCTGCGAGCCCGGCCGCCCAGGCCATGCGCCACCGCGGGGTCACTTGAAAATGCTGGGGCCACGCCCGCCACCAAGGCTCCCGAACCTCCTCGGCCGCCACAGCCGCCACCCGCGCGGCGAACCCCGGCGAAGGATCCTGCCTCCGCAGCGCCCTCTTCAGTTCGTCTTCCAAATGCATCACGACGTAACCTCTCCCGCCGCCGGCGCTTCTCCCATGCGCCGGGCCAGCTTGTCCCGCAGCAGCGCCAGCGCCCTCTGCAACTGGCTCTTGACCGTCCCCACCGGAATCCCCAGCGTCTCGGCGATCTCGGCCAGTTCCATCTCTTCCTGGAACCGCAGGATCACCACCAGCCGCCCGCGCTCCGGCAGCGCGGCCACCAACTGCTGCAACATCTCGGAAAGCAGCGGATCACTCTCCCGAGCCGCCACCGACGGCTCCGGGACATCCTCCAGCGCCGCCTGCGGACGCCGCGCCCGCGCCCGTCCATGGTCGATCAGCCGGTGCGCCGTCACCCGCCGCAGCCAGTGCAGCACATGCGACGGCGATTCAAGCTGCGGCAGCTTCCGGTACAACTCCAGGAAGACCTCCTGGGCGATTTCCTCGGCCAGCGCCCGGTTCCGCAGGCAGGCGTAGGCCATGCTGAACACCATCGACTGGTGCTCCCGGACCACCCCCGTGAACCCCTCCGGATCCACCGTAACGGATCGTGGAATAGCCGCCTCCGCTGCAAGTCCTTCAGTCATGAGCGCGTTCACCAGCAAGATACGCCGCTCACGGCCTCCAAGATCCATTATTTTCGACGTGGCGCGAGCACTCGTGCTCGCCGCGCTGGCACTCGTGCCGGCGCTTGTCCCGCCCAGGTCCGCAGCCGCCCTAAAACTCCCAGCTCTCCGACTTCACCTTCCACCCGCCGCTGTCCTTCACCATCTCGACCGCCGCCGTACCCGTGTCCGTCTCCAGGCAAGTACCAAGCTCCCCTGTCACGGTCAGCTTAGCCGCATCCCCGCTCTCCTCCACCGCCGTGATCGCAGCCTCCCGCGGATGCCCGTCCTGGAAGAACTCGAGGAACAACTCGATGTTGTCGCCAGTAATCTGATCGGCGTCCTCCGTGATCGCGTATTTCTTCCCCTCTTCGATCTGCCCGGCCATCATGGCCCGGTAATACGCGACGTAGGCTTGCGCCGCTGCCGACTTGCCCGCGCCTGTGACGGTCGCGTCAATCGGCGCCCGTTTCGTCACCAGGCCGGCCTCGAAGCGCACCTGGTAGGCGAACTTGTCGTCCCCCAGCGAACCCTCTGCAACCTGCAGCGAGCCCTTGAGCACGTTCTCGTCAAACTGCTCGATCTGGATCTCCGGCTGCCCGACGGTGCCCAGCCGGCCGTCCCAGCTCTCATGGAAGAGCACATTGATGCCGGCCTTCTCGATCTGGCGGGTGTCTTTGGAAAGCGTGACCGCCATGCCTCTTACCGGATGTTCCGGGGTCAGGGAAAACACGTCGTAGACGCCGCATCCAGCCGGCAACGGCTCCTCGGTCATCAGCAGCGTGACCTCGCCCAGACTGGGCTCCACCAGAACCGACCGCAACGGCACCACCTGACCGTTGGCTGTAAGACTACCTTCCACCATGTCGGCCGCCGGCAGCAAAACCGGAGCAGCCACGACAAACATCGCGACGCAGGGGAATCGGTGTTTCATGAAGGGAATTATATCTGCCCATCCGCCCTCCCGCCGGTAGTGCGCTAAAAGTTGGTTGATCCTGGTGGCGGTCTGGAAAGTGAAGGTGCCCATCGGATCATGCCGCCTCCAGCCGTTCGCGCACGGTCGCGCTCTGGTATTGCTGGTACAACTTCGGACGCATCCACAAGTCCCTGCGCATGACTCCAGCCATGGCAGCGGCGATCGCGGATCACATCTGGAGCGGTCGCGCGGATTTCGACCCCGATAGCGGTTCCAGCCGTTGTCGGGGTCTCTTTATCCGCCACTTTGTTGGTATATTATTAGTTCCGGATATCGGTCAAGTATAATCCTACTTGCATTCTCGTAACTACGGTGATACCGAGGTGAGGAGTGAAAGATGTCCCGAGTACCGATCACCGTCATGGGCTATCGTTGCGAACGATGCAACCACGAGTGGATTCCGCGCGGAGACTCGAAACGTGAGCCAACCACCTGTCCGAGTTGCAAGTCTCCTTATTGGGACCGTCCCCGCAAGAGTGGCGAGTCCATGCTAACGTACGAGGTTTTCCGAGACGCCATCGGCGAAACACTCAGGCTTAAGGGGCCGCTGAGCTGGACCGAGATTAGGACCATTGCCAAGCTGCCCCAGAAGTTTCCAAACAACAAGTGGGTCCACCAGATGGAGAAGGACATCGGCCTAAAGCGAAGCAAGGATGAACACGGCATTTTGAAGTGGCAAATGGGGTGAACTGGCGCTAAACTGAAGCGTGCCACAAGCGAATCGCCTCAACCTCCCTACAGCTCCGGTTAAGCAGCAAATAGCAAGCAAGGCACAGTGGAATGAATCCCGGTCACCGGAGGAGGCTGACTTCTTTACGTTCGGGTATAGCGGCAGAAAGACAGACGAGATTCTTGCCCAGCTTCAGCAGCATGGGGTAAGGACGGTTATCGACGTGCGGCAGAATCCCGTGAGCATGTACCGTCCCGAACTCAGCAAGAAGAACCTGACGCAACTCCTGGAGCGGCACGGGATGGTGTACTCTCACGTGCCGGAACTCGGAGTGCCCCGCGACATTAGAGCAAAGGCTATCGAGACTGGGACTCGGGACGTAATCTGGACCTGGTACGACTCCAACGTGGTCGCCTGTTTTTTGAATCTCCATTCTTTTCTCAATGGATTCGAGCATCCCGTAGCTATAATGTGCACGGAAATTGACCCCCGCGAATGCCACCGTCATCGACTAGCCCTTGCGCTCGAAAACATGGGATTGTGCGGATTCGACTTATAATGGCGTAATGCCACAAGGTGTAAGGAAGCGTGCGCTTGTGGTCGTCCGCACTTATCCGGTTCCAGACGAATCCGGGATTGAATCCTCCTGTACTGCAGCCATTACTGCCGAAGGCGAGTGGCTTAGAATTTACCCGGTGCCGTGGCGTTTATTGCCAGAAGAGCAGCGCTTTCGGAAATATGATTGGGTCGACTTCGACTTGATCAAGGCTACGAGCGACACGAGGCCAGAAAGCTATCACCTACAGCACGGCGGTATAAGCATCGTTTCCACGGCTAGCGGGTGGAGGGCCAAAAAAGAGATTGTCCTGCCCAGAATTTCGCATTGCCTTTGTTGTCTGACAAAGGAACGGGACGCCAATCAGAGTCCTACTCTCGGGATCATCCGCCCCGGAGTGATTCACAGACTGAGGATCGCGCCAGACCCTGATCCGTGGACGGAGGCGCAACTCGCAATGCTTCGCCAACAACACTTCTTTGCGCACGCTCCCGAGCAGGAACTGGAGAAGATTCCATTCAAGTTCTACTATGAGTTCCGCTGCCCCGAATCGGAGTGTACAACACACCGACTCATGTGCACTGACTGGGAGATGGGACAGTCTTTCAGGAAGTGGCGAATAGCTTACGGTGAGCGGTGGCAAGAGGCGTTCAGGGAGAGGTACGAAACGGAGATGATCCACAAGTACGACACGCACTTCTACGTGGGAACAGTAGCTGCGCATCCCAACCGATGGATCATCATTGGGCTATTCTATCCGCCTCCAGACCCGCAACAGGATCTCTTCTGAGGGATCAACCAACTTTTAGCGCACTACCCACCCGCCGCCCCGCACCCCGCCGTGCTATCTTTCCCAGAAGGAAGGAGAGACCCTCATGTCCCACGAACGCCTCAAAGCCTCCGATTTCCCGCAGGAAGTGCTCAACCTCTTCGACAAATACATCCACGGCGATATCGACCGCCGCTCGTTTCTGGACGGCGCCAAGAAGTTCGCCTTCACCATGAGCGCCGCCGCCATGCTGGATGCCCTGCGCCCCAACTTCGCCATGGGCCAGCAGGTGGCTCCCGATGACCCGCGCCTCAAGATCGAACGGCCCACCGTGCAGTCGCCCAACGGCAACGGCCGCATCACCGGCGTGCTCGCGCGCCCGGCCAACGCCACCGGCAAGCTCCCGGCCATCCTGGTGATCCACGAAAACCGCGGCCTGAACCCGCACATCGAGGATATCGCCCGCCGCCTGGCGCTTGAAAACTATATGGCCTTCGCCCCCGACGGCCTCACCACGGTCGGCGGCTACCCGGGCGATGAGCAGAAAGCCGCCCAGGTCTTCCGCCAGGTCGACCAAGCCAAGATGCGCCAAGACTTCATCGCCGCCGCCCACTACCTGAAATCCCGCCCGGATTGCGACGGCAAGCTCGGCTGCGTGGGCTTCTGCTTCGGCGGCGGCATCGTCAACTTCCTGGCGGTCGAACTCGGCAGCGACCTCGACGCCGGCGTCGCCTTCTACGGCACCCAGCCCGCCGCAGCCGACGTGCCCAAGATCCAGGCCCCTCTGCTGCTCAACTACGCCGACGCCAAGCTCGACACCCGCGTCGGCGGCGGCTGGCCGGCCTATGAAGCCGCCCTCAAGGCCAACGGCAAGACCTACGAGGCCTTCTTCTACGAAGGCGCCAACCACGGCTTCAATAACGACACCGGAGCCCGCTATGACCCCGCCGCCGCCAAGCTAGCCTGGCAGCGCACGCTCGACCACTTCAAGAAGTACCTCCATTAAGGTTCCCCACCATCCGGTCGTGGCTCAGCCCCGCTAGCTGAGCCGCGACCGCAGGGAGCGGTCCTCTAAGGTCCGCAATCCCGCTGAGAGCAACGTTTACCGCCGCATCCCCCACTTCTCCCGCTTCCGCGCAAAGCTCCCTGCCGCCATATCGAGCCCCACCCGGTCGATCCCCTCCAGCGCCTCCGCCTCTTCTTCGCTCAACCCCGCCCGCCGAGCCACCCCCCGCGGGTCGAGCAGAAACTCCTCCCGAGCCGCCCCGTCTACATAGATCCGAGCCAGGAAAGCCTCAAACGCCGCCCCGGTCCTCAAGCCTCACCTCTCCTCGCGCGCCCCAGCGCCAGCGCCGCCCGAGCCCGATCCATCTCCTCCAACAGCTCCCCCATCGCCGGAAACGCCCCGTCCCGCTCCAGCACCACCGTCAGCGGCTGCGCCACCCGAGCCGCCAACTCCGTCAGCAGCTCATACACCGGGTCCGGCACCTCATGCAGGTGATCGTCCAGGACGCGCCCCTCGGGCATCATCCGCCCCCCGGCGACATGGACACCCCGCACCCGCTCCAGCGGCACCTGATCCAGGTACTCCGTGGCGCTAAACCCAAAGTTTTCAGCGTTTGCGTAGACGTTGTGCAGATCCAGCAGGAACCCGCATCCGGCCCCCTCAACAACCGAACGAACCCAAGCGGCCTCGTCCAGCGAGCTGCCCGGCGGGTCGATCAGCGTGGCGACATTCTCCATCTCCGGCGCCGACCCCACCACCCGCCGCGCCCTCTCGATGTTCTCGCACGCCCCCTCCACCGTCGCCTGATTCCGCGGAGGAGCCGCCAGATGCCCGATCTCGATCCCACCCCCGCGCACAAACGCCAGGTGTTCGCTCCACCCCGCCGGCCGCACCCCGTCGACCAGCGCCGCCATCTTGGCCAGCCGCCGCTCGTCGGCCGGCGCGGTCGATGCCAGCCCCTGCCCGATCCCATGCAGAAAGACCGGCATCTCCCGGGCCAGCGTCCGCAGCGCGGCGATGCGAGCCCGCGGCGCCTCGAAGTAATCGTCGGCGATCACCTCCACCACGTCAATCCGCGTCCGATGCGCCAGAATCCCGGCCGCCAGCGCCGGCCGCCACGAAAGCCCCACGCGATCCCCCGGCGCCGGCCCCTGGCGTCCACCGTCTGGCGTCTGGCGTCTAGCTTCCACAGCCACCGCATCCTCCTCCGCCGCCGCAGCCGCTTCCGCCCCCATCCGACGAATCGCCGCCCACATACAACCCGCCACCCCCGGCATCCGCGTTCGGCCGGAACAGTGACACCGAGTAGGATTGCAGCACCGCCGGCAGCGCCGACACGCCCAGCACCGCCCCGAGCATCAAAAGTTCGTTCTTGCCGGGATCCTCTCCCGAGGCCCGCGACCGCTCCACCAGCGTTCGCAGGTCGCGCAGATAGCGGCTTCCGCGCGATGTCCGCCGGTGCCGGTAGACGAAGTACGCCCCGGCCGCGAATACCGCCGCCTCCAGAATCAGGAACCACACATTGGACCGCCCCCGCGCGATCGCCAGCCCCAGTTTCGCACCCGCCACCGCCAATAGAGCGGCAATCACCAGCCAGCGGTAGACGAAGATCCGGTGCTCATCCTCGTCGCTGATCCACGCCCCCTGCGCCGCCAGCGACTGTGACACCTGCCGGCATTGCGCCTCCACCGGCTGGCTGGTATAGACGTTCTTCGGCAGGCTGCTGCGGCCGAACTCCCGCAGCAGCGTCGCCTCCAGCGGATTCGTGGTCTTCTCCCCGGGCCAATCCTTCTCGCGGACGATCCGCTCGCCGTTGACCGAAAGCAGCCCCTTCTCGATCAGCACGAGCGTCGCCAGTTGCAGCATCTCTTGTTTGCCGCCACGCAGGCACGCGATCGCGTAGGGATCGCTCAGCGCCACCTCGCCCGCGCCCGCCGAGCCCGTCATATAGCGATACAGCGCCAGCCCGCCCACCAGCATCACGCCCACCAGGGAGTAAAACACCAGGAACTGCGGACCCGTCAGGTCAAATGGATTGAAAGCCACGCGTCATTTCTATCGGCGCTCTCGCGGATATCCTGCATCCGGTCCCGCCGATCCCCCTTGTCTGACTTGTGAAGCTCTACCTATGAAATCATGATTCTCAGGAGCGCCCCGTGAAACTCGCCCTGACCACTCTCCTCCTGGCTGCAGCCCTGCGCGCCCAGCCGCCCGACACCATCCTGATCCACGGCAAGATCCTCACGGTGGACCCCGCCGATTCCATCCTGCAAGCCCTCGCCATCCGCAACGGCCGCATCACCGCCGTCGGCCCGACCACTCAAATCCAGGCCCAGGCCGGACCCTCGACCCGCGTCATCGACCTCGGCGGCCGCACCGTCATCCCCGGCCTGATCGATTCGCACATGCACGCCATCCGCGCCGCCCTCAGCTTCGCCACCGAGGTGAACTGGATCGGCGCCCGCTCGCTCCCCGAAGCCCTCGACCGTATTCGCGCAGCCGCCCGCGCCAAGCCCCCGGGCACTTGGCTGATCGTCGCCGGCGGCTGGACCCCCGACCAGTTCAAAGAACGCCGCCGCCCCACCCAAGCCGAGCTTGAATCCGCGGCGCCCGACCATCCAGTCTACGTCCAGCAAGGCTACGGCTGGGCGATGCTCACCCCAGCGGCCTACCGCACCCTGCACATCGCCGCCGAATCCGATCTCCCTGCCGGCGGCCGCTTCGAACAGGACTCTCAAGGCAACCCCACCGGAGCCGTCACCGGCGCGATCATCCCGCTCTTCGACCTGCTCCCCAAACCGACCCTCGCGCAGCAGGTGGAAGGCACGCGCCTCTTCTTCCGCGAACTCAATCGCCTCGGCATCACCGGCGTGGTGGACCCCGGCGGCAACAATCTCTTCCCGCCCGACTACCAGGCCGTCCAGCAGGTGTGGCGCGAAGGCGGCATGACCGTGCGCGTCGCCTACGCCCTGAACGGCCAGACCGACGGCCGTGAGTTCGAGGAGTTCCAGGACCTCACCCAGCTCCTTCCCATGCGCTTCGGCGACGACTTCCTGCGCTTCAACGGACTGGGCGAGCGCATCACGCTGGCCATGAACAACAACAACGATCCCAGCCCCGAGGTGACGGAAAAGTACTACCAGATCCTCCGCTGGGCCGCCGGCCGCGGCATGGCGATCACCATGCACTGGGCGAGCAACGCCTCAGTCGGGAAGCTCCTCGACATCTTCGAAAGCGTCAATCAGGAGGTGCCCATCGCCGGCCTGCGCTGGTCGATCGCGCACTTGAACGACGCCTCCGAAGCCACGCTGCGCCGCATGCAGGCGCTGGGCGTCGGCTGGACCATGCAGGACGCCACCTACTTCAGCGCCCGCCCCGGCGCGGCAAACTCAAACGAGGCCCCGAACCCGCCCATCAACACGGCGATCCGCCTCGGCGTCCACGTGGGAGCCGGCACGGACGCCCACCGCGTCATGAGCTACAACCCGTTCACGTGCCTCCAATGGATGCTCGACGGCAAAACGGTCACCGGCGTCCCCACGCGCACGGCGGACCAGATCCCCACGCGTGCAGCCGCCCTGCGCCTCTACACAATGGGCAGCGCCTGGTTCAGCTTCGACGAGGCGGAACGCGGGTCGCTGGAGGTAGGCAAGCTCGCCGACCTGGCCGTTCTGTCGAAGGATTACCTCACGGTCCCGGTGGAAGAAATCGGTGGGATTGAATCTCTTCTAACCATGGTGGGCGGTAAGGTCGTCTACACCGCCGCGCCTTTCTGACTGCTTACCGGCGCCGCAGCGCAAACACCGTGATCTGGTCCTTGGTATTCGAAACCGTCGTGTCCGCCTCCGCCGACAGCAACTCCCAGTCCCGCCCGAACCGTTGCTCCACCTCCGGCCGGTTGATCCCCCGCGGACCGCTCCGGTTCCCCTCGGCGAACGCCGCCATCACCAGTCGCGCGCCCGGCGAAACCAGCGCTGACAACTCCGGAACGTACGCATCGCGCTGCGCCGCCGACATCCCGTGGAGGCACCCGTTATCCACGGCCAGTCCGAACCCCGGTTCGATCCCCAGCCCGCGCAGCCGCGTCGCGTCCCCATGCACGAACCGCACTCGCGCCCCCGCGGTCTCCGCGTTCCGCCGAGCCTTCTGGAGCGCGGTCCTGACAAAATCCACACCGGTGACATCCCACCCGCGCTGTGCCAGATAAATCGACGCGTCGCCGGTGCCGCACCCGACGTCCAGTGCCCGGCCCGCCGGCAACGCGCCAGGGCCCTCTACCAGACGGGTCAATTCTGCCGGCTGCGCGTGTCCCACCCACGGCGTAAATCCGATCCGGTAGAACACCTCCATCAGGACGCGTTGGATGCTCATGCATGCAGTCTATCGAAGTAAGCTCAATGGAGACGCCAACAGAAAGAGGATCAGGTTGCAGAGCACCGTGACCACGATCTTCCGCACCAGGCGCGAAGGGCGCTGGAAGCGATCCTGGCCCACGGCGGCCACGGGATTGCGCAGGACCACTCGATCCCCCGCCGCCATATCGCGACACCACGAAGGGCTCATAGACGAGGATGGCCGACACCAGGATCACAAACGCCGCAACGCGGCCACTGCTTTCGAAGGATTACCGCACGGTCCCGGTAGAAGAAGTCGGCGCCATCCCCGGCCCGCCGAACTCCGTCCCTATGGTCCGCCGCGCCGGAAACACGAGGATGAACACGGCGAGACATCCACATCCTGGTGACGGTCCATTGTGCGGGAGCCGGCCTGGAGTCAGGCCTACCGGTCCATGTGGGCGGATACAGAGGTGGGGTCCGTCGGATAGCAAGCGCAAATCGCTGGAAGCGGCGCGCCGGGCAGCCCGTCTGGGGTTCGGCGCCTCGCCTCTTCCCGCTGGACCACTTCCCTGGCGTCAAGAACGCTCACGCCCACCGAAGCCGCCATAACGGCCCCTGACTCACCAGGCCCACTTCCCGGATTGCTTGAGGAACGGGAGATCCAACTGATTCACATCCAGCCAGGGCGGTGGATGTAGAATGATTGCGCGATGCAAGAGCGGCAATGGTAAATACGATGAACATGCAACAGAGAATCCATCTTGTGCAAACGCTCGCAGTGGCGCTTACGCTGATCGGCGCCGCGTTGACGATGGCCGGACAGGGCGGGGCGGGACGCGCTGCGGTTCCGCCCAGGCCGCAAGGCCCATGTGACATTTACGCCGCCGCCGGGGACCCCTGCGCGGCCGCCCACAGCACGACGCGCGCCCTGTATGCCTCCTACAACGGCCCGTTGTATCAAGTCCTGCGCCAGTCGGATGGCAGGACCTTGGATATCGGCGTAGTCCCGCCCGCCGCCTCGCCGGTTCCGGATGCGGGCGGGTACGCCGACGCGGACGCGCAGGATGCGTTCTGCGCCGACACCTACTGCTGGGTCGCCGTCATCTATGACCAGTCTCCCAACCACAACGATCTGACCCAGGCGCCCCGCGGCGGCTTCAGTGGCCCGGCGATGGGCGGGTTCAACAACCTCCCGGTCGCCGACATGGCGCCGGTTACGATCATGGGTCATAAGGCCTACGGCGTCTTCATCGCGCCGGGCATGGGCCTCCGTCAGGATGATCCAAAGGGCACTGCGGTCGATGATCAGGCCGAGGGGCAATACTGGGTGATCAACGGCCGGCATCACAACTCCGGGTGCTGCTTTGACTATGGCAATGCCGAGATCGACAGCCGCGACGACGGCAACGGCACCATGGAAACCACCTACTACGGCGACGCCACCGCCTGGTATCACGGGAATTCGCCCGGCCCTTGGATCATGACGGACCAGGAGAACAACCTGGTCGGGTGTGTCACCTCAAATGGGACCAAACTCTGCGATAGTCTGCCGAACATCACCTGGCGATTCGTAACCGCGATCGCCAAGGGCGAACCGCACCACTGGACCTCCTTGGGCGGCGACGCTCAGCGGGGCGGGCTGTCGGTCATGTTCGACGGACCGCGCGTCGACCACACCTATGACCCGATGCGCAAACAGGGGGCGATCCTCCTGGGCAACGGCGGCGACAACAGCAACGGGTCGCAGGGCACCTTTTATGAAGGTGCGATGACGGCTCCAGGCACTTTCCCGACCGACGCCACCGACCAACTGGTGCAGGCCAACGTGGTGGCTGCCAAATACGACGTGGCGCGGCTGCGCCTGGCACCGGCGGCGGCAACGGCCGCACCGCCGGGGCTCCAGACGTTCTCGCCGGGGTCCTCGCAGGACGTCACCGTGACGTTCACTAATACCACGGGTGCACCCGTGGGGAACGTCAAGCTGAGCATCTCCGCGCCCGCGCGGTGGATCTCCGTGGTTCGGGGGACCACGGAAACGTCGGCGGCTATCGCGGATCCGGTGGCGCCGGGTACGAGCGTGAGCGCGACGTTCACGGTCACCTCTGGGCCGGCGGCGTTTAACGGCGACCTGGTTGGCAACGTCTCGTGGACCAACGCGGCCGGCAGCCGGACGCAATCGGAGACAACCGCCGAGAAGGTGCGCAACGTCAGCCCGATCAAGATCAATGAATTCCGCGTCAGCGCGGATGCGCCCGGCAACGCCACGGACTCGTTCATCGAGCTTTACAACGCCGGCGACCGCAGCGTCGATATCGGCAGCTGGACACTCACCCAGCACCCGACCCAGCAGGCTGTCTTCTCAGCGGTGACGATTCCCCCCGGGACGAAGCTCGCGGCGGGCGGCTTCTACCTGCTGGGCCTTGCCGGGTCCGGGCTGGCGGCCCCGGCGCTCGCGGGAGATACCGCGATTTACGTCCGAAGCACGACAGGTATGTCGGTGGGCGATACGATCAGCATCGGCACCGGCTCCGATGTAGAGACCCGCACGATTACACGGGTCGGGACGGCGGCCGGCAACGTAACGACGCTATGGCAGCCGCTTCCCGAGGGTCCCGTGATCACGATCCCCGCCGGGTCGGCCAACGTGCCGGTCACCAGCGTCGCCGGCTTCGCGGTGGGCGAAAAGATTGCGCTCGGCTACGGCGCTACCTATCCTACGGTCGCGAAAGCCGAGGAGCGGTACGAAGTGGCCACGGTCACCGCAATCGGCAAGCCGGGCACACAAGCCTTCCTGGGAGCGGACGCGCCCGCCGGCGCAACCAACATAAAGGTGACGTCAGTCGCCAGCATTTCGGCCGGTGACCAGATCCGTTTGGATATCGACAGCGCCGGTCATGGGATCGAGACCGTTACGGTCACGCGCGTGGGCACGCAGGCGGGCCGCACGGCGCTCTCGGCGGATGCCGGCGCCGGCGCGACCACGATCATGGTTCGCAACGCGAACGGTTTCGTTGCCGGCGACAAGCTTACCGTCGGCAGCCCGGCGAACCAGGAAACGGTGACCATCAGGGCCGTCGAGGCTGCGCGCCAGACAAGCGCGAGCGTCAACTTCACGCCGGCCCTCGTGCGGGCGCATCTCAATCGCGAGAATGTGGTGGATCAGGGCACGGGCCTCGACCTGGCCGCTCCGCTGCGGTTCAGCCATGCGGCCAACCTGCCCTTCAGCGTTCGCGGGACGGGGATCAGCTTCCAGCCGGCGGCGGCCTTTGCGCACTCCAGCAACGAACCGGTCCAGCCTCTTGGTACGGGCATCACGCTGGACCGTCCCCTGACGCGGAGCCACGCCGGTCCACGCTGTGGTGCAGGATGCTCGGGCGACGAACGCGGGTTACCAAGGGACTCCGGCGCCCAACCAGTGGTTCGGTGGGCCCGAGCTTTCCCCGGCCGCAGGCAACATGGTGCTGCGGGATGCCGCTGGCTGGGTGGCGGACAGCCTGAACTACGGCGGCCTGGTGGACCCGTGGTCCTCTGAGGGTTACCAGGCTACTTCCGGAGCAGGGCAGAGTGGCTGCTACGTGCCTACACCCGGCCCGGGTCGTGGCTTCGGGCGTGGCGCTCCGCCCATCGCGATCAACAGGAGCGCGGGCCGCTTCCCGGACGGGGCCGACACCGACAGCAACTGCCGCGATTTCCAGGTGCAACCGGCCACCACGCTGTCGTCGGCCACGGCTGGCGGCGCGACCAATATCAAGGTCGCCAGCGTGGCGAACTTTGCCGCGGGGCAGACGATCACCGTTGATGCGGGCGCGGGCCTCGAGACCGCCGTCATCGCGACGGTTGGCACGGCCGGCGCCGCCACGATGGACGCCGCCACGGCCGCCGGGGCGACCGTTATCCCTGTCACCAATGCAAATGGTTTTACCGCGGATCAGAGCATTACGATCGATAGTGGCGCGAAGCAGGAGACGGCGGTGGTCGCCTCCACCGCCCGTGGCAGAGGCGGCGACACCATCACGGTCGTCGCGCCGCTCCGGTCGGCGCACGCCGTGGGCGCGCAGGTTTCCGGCAGCGGTATCACCCTCACCCGCGGACTGACCCGGGCGCATGCCAGCAGGGCTCCGGTCACCTACAAAGTTCCCACGCCCGGTGCGCCCAACCAATATGACCAGAGCCGCCGGTGAGAGGTGATGCCACACGACGTTCACGATCGCAGATCACGGCGGGCTGTTGGGGCGGGGCTCAGCGCCACCGTCCAGGAACTCACAATGATATCGCCCGCCGGAATGCAGCCGCCGCCCGCGCAGCGGCCAGCCGTCAGGCGTGCTTAAATCATAAGCATGTCCAAAACGAAACTCTTCGCCATCGCGATTTTATGCGCCGCGTGTGCCAAGCCGCCTGTTGCGCCTCAAGAAGGGACCAGCACGGCGATTCCCGGCGTGATCGCCGCCGGCCAGGAGTGGAAGATGGCGTGGCAGGGCGAAGCAACCGCGGACGGCATGGTGGGCACCGACGACGGTGGACTGATCTTCGCACAGGAACAGTCGAATCGCATCATCAAGATCGATGCGAACGACAACACGACCATTCTCCTCGCCAGTTCGCATGGTCCCGGCGCGTTGGCGATCGGGCCCGACGGGGCGATTTACGCTGTGGAACGCAGCTGCACCGATCCCGATGCGGTCAAGCGCGCGGCGTGTACGGAGGCGACCGACATCGCCGTGCTGACGCCGGAGCGCAAGATCTTGGCCGACAAGATGGCCGACGGCGCCGGGTTGGGACGCATCAACGACCTCACGGTCGCCAAGAACGGTTGGGTGTACTTCACCGGCGGCGGCGCCCTCGCGATGGACCCGCAGGGCAACGTAACCCGCATCGATCAGGGCCTGCGCACCAACGGCATCACCCTCAGCGCCGATGAGAAACAGCTCTACGTGACCAACGGCGGCACCATCGTGGTGTTCGACATCGGCCCGGACGGGAAAGCGACCAATCAGCGCGAGTTCGGCAAGCTGGAGGGAGAGGGCGCCAACGGCGACGGCATCACGATCGATGCGGATGGCCGCTTGTATGTCACCGTAAACGCCGGTTCGATGCAAGGCGTGCAGGTGCTCGACAACATGGGCAAATACCTGGGCGTGATTCCGACGCCTCGGCCGCCCATCACGCTGGCCTTCTCCGGTCCGGACAAGAAGACGCTGTACGTCGGCGGGATGGGGGCGACCAGCCTCGGCGGCGAGCCGGTCCAGTTCGGAGAGGGTGTGCGAGCGACGGCGATGACGGTGTATAAGATTCCGATGCTGGCCGAGGGATTCAAGGGACGCGCAAAATAGGTTCGGTAGACCGTGTCGCAGTGGCGCCCCCGCTCCAGTGCGCGCGAAGCCCAGCGGGCGGGAGATTCCGCGAGCTCGGGGCGGGGTTCGGAGGCCTGTTTGACGCCGCTCCCGCGAGTGCCGATTCCAAGGAATGGGACGGCCTGCCTGCGGCCACCAGTTGCCCGTGGATGAGAAGATCCGGGAGCGGGACAGTCCGTGCGCGGCCTCTGGCCCCAACAAAATCGGGACGGCTGCCGCGTTTGGTTGTGTCCTGCCGGATGCCCCACTACACCGACGACAAGCTACTCGCCCGCCACCCCGCCGGCGCGTAATGTTCCCGCGCCACCTCGGCGTACGGCACCGGACTCACCACTGCCGGAATCTCCACCTGCACGTGCGGCTCCACGGTCGGCTTCTTCGACCCCCCGTTCGGCTCGCCCCACAGCAGCGTCACCTGCGTGCCCGGCTTGGCGAACTGCTCTTCCACCATCGCCAGCGTGAGCATCTTGCCTTCGTTCGAGCTGTAGCCGATCCACGTCGACAGCCCCGCCGTCTTGCCCTCCACCAGCACCCGGTCGTTGGGATGCATCGAGTAGACTGCGCTCGGGAACTCCATGAACTTCGCCCGGTCCTTCTTGGCGAACGCCGTTCCCATCACCTTCAGCACGGCGTCGGTATCCAGGGCCAGGGTCACCTTCTTGCGGTGCGGACCGTTGGCCTTCTTCTCCAGCGCCGCGCGCCCGATGAAGTCGTGGTCGAACTTCACCACCACGCCGTAGCCCAGATCCCAGGGCGTCAGGTAGTAGTCTTCGATGTTGTCCGAATAAAAACTCCCGCCGATCGAGGCCCTCGCCTCGTAGCTGTCCGCGGGCAGCCACTCGCGGTACGCCTTCAGCTCCTCGCCGGTGTAAATCGCCGGCAGCGGCGACGGAATCCAGCCCGACTCCAGCGTGTTCGACGAATACGCGCGCCCGCCAACCAGGCGCATCCCGAATTCTTTGCCGGCTTCGACCAGCGCCGCATGCACGGCCGCGCCCTCATCCCACGGACCGAACAGTTCCAGCCCGGGCTGCCCGGCCATGCCATGGCGCAGCGTCCGGACCTTCTTGCCCGCAATCTCCATCCACCCCATGTGGAAGAACTTGAGTTGCGGGAACGGCTTCCCGCTGGCCTTCTCGATCACCTTGGCCGCGTTGGGACCCTGCACCTGGAAGCGGTAGCTGCGCCGCCGGCTCTGGTCCTTGCGGGCCGCCGTGCGCTCGTCCAGCTCCACCTTCACGTTGTAGTTGCCCGTTTCGGCGTGGTAGCGCACCCAGTTCAGCACCGGAATGCGGCCCACCATGTTGAAGAGGTTCTCTTCCAGGTGGAACAGGATCACGTCGCCGATCACGAACCCGGCCGGCGTGCACGGCACAAACTGCTTGGCCCGGTCCACGGGGAAGTTCGCGAAGCTGTTCACGCCCAGATACGACAACAGCTTCATCGCATCCGGACCCTCGATCTGCAGGTCCGCCATGTGATAGGACTGATTGAACAGCACGCAGGTCTGCTGCCAGGCCTTCTGCTCGTCCCGCCAGTTCGTGTATTCGGCCGGTACTCCGGGGTAAACGTTGGGGCCGGTCTGTTGGTTGTACAAGAAGTGCGAAATCCCGCCGGCCGCGGCGAGCACTTCTTCAAGATTCTTGCTCACTCATGAACTCCAATGGAGATGGTTTCTTGCTAGCCTATCGCGTTCCGGGTACCCGGTGCAGCTTCTGGGCTAGATTGTAGCTATCAATTTTGTTGATGAGCCGAGCGACAGCCATGTATGCCTGCATGGTGCTCGTGCCACCGCTTCACTTCGCCTCCGCGATGGATGCCACCGCGATTGTCTTGGCCGCCGCATCCAGCGTGCCCATCACTCTCACCTTTCGGCCCGCGAACTTCTCCGGTGTCTTCTGGTCGCTCAGTGTGTAAGCTTCCCTGCCGTCGAACAGCACATACTTGGCCCCGTGCGCATAGATGCAGGCGACGGTGCACTCGGCGTCGTTGGCCCCCATCTTCATCTGTGAGTGATCCCCACGAGCGCACATGCTGTCAGTGATCACGCCGGTGAAGCTCTGCTCCGCCGGCGCCGCGGCCAGCGCCGCGCCCAGCGCCAGCACGGCGGCGCTCGCCAGACCAATCCAAACCCGCTTCATACAGGCCCTTTCTGCACCGTGTGGGGCAGGCCCCAGACCAAACGGGGTGTCGGCGGGGGCCGCTCAGGCCGCCGCTCGACCAAACCCGCCCCACCCGGGCGATGCACTCTCCTAGCGGCCCGGCGTCATCAGATGCGCCGTCGTCGTGCCGGGATTCATGATCCACACGCCGCCCTGCTTGGGATTATCCGGCAGCCCCAGCGACGCCGCGGTCGCCATCGGCACGGCGATCGTCATGTGCTCCCGCGCGTGCTCCTTGTCCGGACCCATCAGGTGATACCACACCGACCCGAACTCCGGCTTCACCCGCGTGCCGTCTTTTTCGGCCGCGTCGATCATCGCCTGCTTCTTGTCGCCCATGGCCTCGAACTTCATGTTCTGCGCCTCGCGATCCAGGTTGGCGATGCTGGTGCATTCCACCGAAAACGGCTGCTGCCCCGGAAGGCCGGACCGGTCGTAGCACACCAGCCGGTTGGTGCCCTTCTTGAGCGTGTCGTAGGTGTGGTCGGCTTTCCACTTTACTACGGTCGCGCCTTCCCTTTGCTGCGCCGGAGCGGCCAGCAGCGCCTTCTCGATCTCGGCATTCGCGCCCTGCGCCCACGCGCTGGCGGAAAACGCCAGCAGGCTAAGAAAAATTGCGGTGTGTTTCATATTGTCTGGAACCTCCCGTCGGATCTCGGTTGTGGCTTCTCATCTCAATGGAGAGCCGGATGGACAGCACGTCCGGAACAGCCCCGCAGAGGCGCGGCTGGCGGTCCCGGCGAATGGATTCAGTATATCGCGACTGGCCACGGTCCACAGCCACGGCCACTGTGGCAGAATGGACAGGCCGCCACCCACGGGGGGCGCGCCGAGGAGGACCGGTGCCAACCTGCTACGTCACCACGCCCTACGGAAAACGTCACAACCCCGCCACCGGGCGCATGGTGGACTACGACGACATCTACACCCGCGCCATCAAGCCCGCCGCCACGCAGGCGGGATGCGAAGTCATCCGCGCCGATGAGGATCACACCGGCGGCATCGTCCACAAATCGATCCTGCGCCTGGCCATATCCTGCGACGTCTTCATCGCCGACGTCGGCGGCGGCAACGCCAACGTCATGTACGAGCTCGGCATCCGCCACGCCGCCGTGCGCGGCCTGGCCATCCTGATGGGCGAAGCCGGCGCCCACGTTCCCTTCAATATCAGCCATTCCCGCGTTCTCACCTACCATGTGGACGACTCCGGCCGCCTCACGGACTCCGACGCCGAAAGCCTCCGTACCGTGCTCCACTCCGTCATTCAGCAGGGACTCGTAGAACGGCGCAACGACAGTCCGGTGTTCGAATTCTATCCCGGCTATCGCGTCGACCTCCCCGAGGATCTCCGCCCGCGCGTGCCCCAGCCGCGCGTTTACAACGAGTCTGCCAAATTCGCCATTAAGGGCACCTTCCGCGTCCGCGAGGAAGCCGCCAAGGAAGCCGAGCAGATGGTGCGCACCACCGCTCCGCAAGACCCGGCCGCGGCCCTCGACGTCCTCAAGCGCTACCGCGATCTGTCTGCCTGGGACGATCTCATCCGCTTCGCCGATGATCTGCCGGAGAGCGTCCGCCAGGCCGCGCAGGTTCGCCAGATCCTCGCGCTCGCGCTGAATCGCCGCAACCAGTCCGGCGACCGCGAGCGCGCCATCGGCATCATGGAACAGATGGTCCAGGAAACCGGCGGCGACGGCGAGACCTTCGGCATTCTCGGCCGCATCTACAAGGATCGCTTCGCTGTGACCAACGACCCAGCCGACATGGATCACGCGATCGACTGCTATCGCCAGGGCTTCGAAAAGGAACCCTCCGACTACTATCCCGGCGTCAACCTGGTGAACCTTCTCCTGGTCCACGGCGGCGATGCCGCCCAAAAGGAACTCGACACCCTGGTGCCCCGCGTGCGCGCCGCCCTGGCCAGGCGCATGGATCCCGAACGCAGCGATTACTGGGAACTGGCCACCGCGCTCCACCTGGCCGCCATCGCCGGCGAGTGGGAGGAGTCGCGCTCCTTTGCCGGCCGCATCGCCGGCGCCCGCAGCGAAGCCTGGATGCTCGAATCCACCATCAAGGAGCTCCAGCGCCTGAAAAGCGCCGTCAGCGGGGACGGCGTTCAGGAACTGGACGGCATCATCGGCTCGCTCCAGTCCGTGCTTCAGTCCCGGGAGGCCACCAATGCGTGACCTCGAGGAGATCCTGAAGGAAATCTGCGACGAGCGGGCCTTCATCAAGAGAACGGAAGACTACCGGATGGACCTGCTCCAGTCCGGTGGGAACGCGGCCCGCCGCGACGAACTCAGTCAGGATCTGGAGCGCCAGATCCGGAACGCAAAAGATGCGATCGACGGTCTGGTGTCCGAACTGGTCCGCTGGCCGCCGCACCAGGTCGGCCACTTCGCAGGTCTCAAGCAGTTCTTCGCGCAGTTTCCCTACGAGAAGTCCGTCTTCATCATGACCAAGTACCCGGCCAACCCTCCCGGGCCGCTCGACCAGCAGTTGCAGACCGTAATCGATACCGTGCGCGCCGCCGTCACCGTTGCCGGCTTCACCCCCCACCTGGCGTCCGACAAGCAGTATCACCCCGAACTGTTCCGCAACATCGAGCTCTACCTTCTCGGTTGCAGCAAAGCCATCGCCATTGTCGAAAGCAAGCACACCCAGGAACTCAACCCCAACGTCACCATGGAGTGGGGCTGGCTCCGCTGCACGGATCGCAAGGTGCTCTATCTGGTGGAGAAGGATTTCGACCGGAAACGCGCCGATATCGAAGGCCTCATCAAGGAGGAATTTGTCTGGGACAATCCCCAGCCGGGCATCGACGCAGCCGTGCAAGCCTTCCTGAAGCCCTGACCCGTCACCCTGGCTCCACCGGACGCTGGATCTAAATCAGGCCTTTCGCAACCAGCCGTCGAAGGCCGTCGTCCACTTCTTGATGTGCGCCTTGATTCCGCCCTGAACGATTCCAGAGCGGAGTTGATGCTGGCCCAGCATCACGATCAGTTCCATGAATGCGCGCCGGTGGCGCTTGTCTACGTCGAATCCGAGGCCGCTGGGACGGCAAAACGCGCAGTCAATCATGGATCCCATCCCGCCCCAGAAGTCGCCGGAGGTGAGCCATTTCTGTAGCTCCGTTTCACCGCCGGCCAGCACTTCACGCAGCTTGGCCGCGTACTGCGTCTCCCGGCCCGCTGCAAACAGCCGCTCCAATTCGATCAGCATGCGGCGCGCCTCGGCCAGTTGTGCGGCAGTAGGCCTGGGCTTCCAGAGGAACATGGAATCGAGTTGCCATTATAGCCCGCCTGCCCCGGTTGCCAGAGCGGATCACATCCAATTTTCTCCAGCATTTCAATGACTTCCGCCGGATCGCTTGCACCCCGCTCCGTATAATGAAGGCAGCAGTACCTTCCTGGCCAGGAAGAATTTGCAGTAAGCGGTGAAAACAATTTCCGCTGGCGCCGGTTTGGGCCCGGCATCGGCGGACGATTGCGTGGAATCGATTCCATACCCGCCTGCGGGCCTTACAAAGCCCGCCGGCACGACGACCAACCGGCAAGCAAAGGAGTCCGGGGAACGCCAATTCGCGTTCATGACGGAACATCTGCGTCCATCTGCGGCTACAACGGCCGCACCCGAAGTGTGTCCGCCGCCTCTACCTTCTCAAACTGCATCGGGAAGCTCGACCCCGCGTAGTACGCGTCCCACTCATCCTTGTAATGCCGCGATAGCGGATGCCCCGACTCGCCCGTCAGCACGTTCGCCCATGACTCGTCCAGATTCGCGAAATCCACCACCATCCGGAACGACGGACCGATCCTGCCCGTCATCTGCTTCACCGTGGTCGGCGACCCGCTCATGTCCACCGGTCCGATGCTGAAATAGCGCCCCAACCACGGAATCCGTCCGAACACCGGATGCTGCACCTGAATGCGATTGTATTGCCCGTAATTCCAGCGCGAAACTCGCGATCCCTGCATGCGCTCGCCCAGGTCGATGCCCTTCGCCAGCGCCTCCATCAGCAGCTCGTCGTAATCCTCGAACCAGTCCTTCGGACGCTCCCGCAGAAGCTTGTCGATCACCGGAACCGCTAGCCGCCCGCCGTAGTTCTCCCGGCCCTTCGGCGCCGCGCGATCGGCCACCATCTGCCGCAGTTGCTCGAATACCAGGGAGACCAACATCGGAGCCGCCTCTCCAATCTCCATCTGCCCGTTCCACCCGCGCAGCGCCTCGATCGCCTCCCGCGACTGGTCATTGTGCGGCGGCTGCCGCTCCGCCGCCGCCACCACCTGCCCGGCCAGGAAGTGCATCGAGGCCGAGTAGACGTCTTTCTGGATGCCCAGCATCTGTTCGGCTTTCCAGCCTTCGTGCGATTCCAGCCGCGCCCGCACCTGCCGCGCCCGGTCGGGCGTCGCGAAGTACCCCGCCACCGGATACTGGTAGTCGGCCGGGAACGGATTCTGGTTCGAGCTCACGATGATCCCCGAATCCGGATTCCACGCCTGCGGCAGCTCGTCATAGGGAATCGTGCCCGTCCACTCGCACTCGCCCGTCTGCCCGTTCGACGGCACGTCGCCGCCGCACCCGGCCGGACGCAGCGGAACCTGCCCCGCCACGTGATAGCCGATGTTGCCGTCCACGTCCGCATACACCACGTTCTGCGCCGGACCCGGAAAGCGCCGCAGCGCCGCGTTGAACTCCTCCCAGTTCCCCGCGCGATTCATGTCGAGGAAGGGAAAATCCCACTCCCGGTCTTGTCCCGGCGGGGCCGACGCCCACTGCGCCGCCATCCAATGCAGCGTGTAGCTGCGCGCTTCGTCGGTCACGAACAGAGGACCATGCCGCGTCACCAGCGTCACCACTTCAGTGGGCTTCGGCTGCCCCTTCACCGCCGCCGCGGTGCGCTCGATCACCGCCTGCTCCACGCGCCCCTTGTAGGCATACTGCCCATTGCGCTGGTCGAGCTGCTCCTCGAACAGATCCTGCATGTCGTACTCGAGATTCGTCAGCCCCCAGGCGATCCGCTGGTTGTGCCCGATGATCACCGCCGGAATCCCGGGCAGCGACGCGCCCGTCACATCCAGCCCCGGCGCCTTCAGGTGCACCATGTACCACACCGACGGTACGTTGAACTCCAGGTGCGGGTCGCTGGCCAGAATCGGCTTGCCCGACGCCGTATGCGCGCCCGAAATTGCCCAGGCGTTGGACCCCGGAGCCACCTCCAGCCCCGTCCGCGCCGGAAACAGGAATTGGACCTTCTTCTTGTCGCCCTTCTCCAGCATCCGCAGCTTGCGCAGCTCCTCGTCCCACTTGTTGGTGAGCATGCGGTCCTGGTTCAGCCCCAGCAGGATGGTGTCGCGCACGCGCCACGGCCGCGGCTGGTAACCCAGAATGGTGAACTCCACCGGGAGCTTCGCGCGCTCCGTCTCCAGGTAATAGTTGACGCCGCGCGCATACGCCGCCAGGATCTCCCGGGCCTCGGGCGTCATCCGCCGTTCGATCGCCAGCGCCAGTTGCGGCAGCCGCATCCGCAGCATCTGCCGGTCCGAATCGAGCATTTCCTCGCCGAACACCTCGGCGAGTTCCCCGGCCGCAAGCCGCCGGATCACGTCCATCTGCCACATGCGGTCCTGTGCCGTGACGAAGCCTTGCAGGAAGATCGCGTCTTGCCAGGATCCCGCGGCGATGTGCGGAACGCCCAGGGCGTCGCGCGCCACCGTAGCCTCCATCGCCACCGGAGCCGTCAGATCGCCCGAGGTCTCCGGCAAGGGCCGCCACGCGTACCAGTAGACGGCGCCTAGTGCCAACAGCAATAAAACCGCTATGCTCAGATTGATCGCCCGTAGTACTGGCGTATGAAAGAGCACGGCTCGATTGTAGCGGGAAATGTCGCTCCGTTTCATCCTCTTGATTGCCATCATCGCGCTGAACGCGTTTTTTTCAGCGGCGGAAGTGGCGCTGGTCGTCGCCCGGCGATCTAAGCTGGAGGAGCTCGCGCGTCAGGGCAACGTCTCGGCCAAGGCCGCTCTCGGCATCCTGTCGAACCCCGAACGCCTGCTGAGCGTCACCCAGGTCGGCGTCACCGTGGCCAGCCTCGCGCTCGGCTGGGCCGGCGAAGGCACGGTTTACGAGGCCATCCTCCGCCTCTTCGAGCCTCTCATGACGCCGGCGCGCGACGTCTTTCTGCATGGCGCGAGCTTCACCCTGGCGTTCCTCGTCACCAGCTTCTTTCACGTCGTGGTCGGCGAAGTGGTGCCCAAGAACCTGGCGCTCGATAAAGCGAATCAGCTAGCTCTGCTGGCGGCCCCGCCGCTGCTGGTCTTCGAGCGCATCTCGTTGCCCTTCGTCTACGTGATCGAACGCTCCGCCGCCGGCCTCTCCCGCATGCTGCACATCCGCAGCCAGCAAAGCGGCGGGCATTCGGCCGAGGAACTCAAGTTCATTATCGAAGCGAGCTGGCGCTCCGGGCACCTGGAAGGCTTCGAGGAGGATGCCATCCAAAAACTTTTGGGATTGAAAGAGGTCTACGCCCGCGAAATCATGACCCCGCGCGTCGACATCGTCTCCGTTCCGGTCGACACCAGCCTCGACCAGCTCTTGCTGATCACGCTCGAACACAAGTACTCGCGCCTGCCGGTCTATGAAGACCGCTCCGAAAACATCGTCGGCATCGTGCATTACAAGGACCTGATGCGCGCCTGGCGCGAGCGCAAGACCGCGGGCGACGCCGGCACCCCCGCGCGCCCCTTCCTGCTGCGGCGCTTCCTGCGCGAAGTCCTGTTCGTGCCCGAGACAAAGCCCCTCAACCAACTGGTGGACGAGTTCCGTCAGCGCCACACCCACCTGGCCATGGTCGTCGACGAATTCGGCAGCATCACGGGACTCATCACCATGGAGGACGTCCTCGAACAGATCTTCGGCGAGATCGGGGACGAGCACGACGTCCGCCGCGTGCTGCCCGCCGTCGGCGCCCCGGTGATCGAAGTGGACGGCAGCACCAGCATCCTGGACTTGGCCTCACAATACGGCATCGATCTCCCCGGCGATGCGGGCTTTGAAACCTTGGCCGGCTTCATCCTGCTGCGCCTGGGCTACATCCCCACGCCGGGCGATTCAGTGACGCACGAGAACTACACCTTCACGGTGCAGGACATGGACCGCAACCGCATTGCTCGGGTGAAGATCGTCACCAAGCGCCCCGCCGAAGCGGCCACCCCGGTCGCGCCTGGAGAATAGATCAATTCCGAGCCGCCGCCGCGGGAGCCGATTCCAGGATCTGCAGGAAGAGATTGTTCACGTCGCGCAGGATCACTGCACGGTTCCGCCCCAGATTCACGGGCTCTCCGCCCGCCGAAACCACGGTAGCGCCCTGGGCCTTCAGCGCCTCCACCGCCGCCTCGAAATCGCTGACCCGGAGCCGCAGCACGCCCGACCCCGGATCGTGAATCGCGGAGTGCACCGCCTTCGCGTCGGCATAATCGAGGTCTGAAAAGTACACCGGGAAGCCATCTCCCGGAACCTGCATCCTCGCTTCGGTCACTCGCGCGGGGAGGCGTCCGGTGCGGCCCGTAAACCCGAGGGCATCCCCATAAAACTGTGCTGCCCGGTCGGCGTCCGCCACAACGACGGTCAACCCCACCTGGGTGTAGGCCGCAGCCACCTCGGCGGGGGCCAACGGCGGCCCGCCACGGGTCACCAGTCTGACGAAAATCCCGTCCGGACCGCGCACCGTCGCCTCGAGGTTGCGAATCGCGCTCACCCACTCCAGCCCCTTGATTGGATACAGCTGGGTCTTCACCGCCTCCAGATTCTCCACCGGCAAGGTCAACGTGATCGCTCCCGGATCGAAAAACCGCGCCTTCACGGGCGTTGCGTTCAAGCCCTGAAACTCGACGATTTCGAGCGCCATATCCGACTGCGGAAGCCGGAAGCTCGCCACCCGGCTCTGCGCGCCCGGCGCGTCGTACAAGCTCGAAACCACGGCGTTCGCCGAAAACGCGCGCGGTCCCGGAGGACCCGTCATTTCCAGCCCAAGCCCGTCGTGATAAAACTCGATGGCCCGGTCCAGGTCCGCCACCACGTGGATAAAATTCCCCACGCCCAAAACCTGCCCGACCATCCCTGGGGATGCGACAAGAAAGGCAGCGACGATGAATTTCTTCATAACACCTCCGGCGCTGTTCCACAGTATATACAGCCGGCAAGTGAAAATCCGGGGCTATTCGTGGCGAATTGCCCGCAGCGGATCGAGCCCGGCGGCCCGCCTCGCAGGCAGATATGCCGCCAGCAGCACGCCCGCGCCGAGCAGCAGGGACATCGCCGCGAACAGCCGCGGATCCAGCCCCTCCACGCCGTAGACCATGTTCCGCACCAGCCGCAGCAACCCCAGAGCGCCCAGCGAGCCCACCACGATCCCGGCCAGCGCGATCTTCGCGCTGCGGGCCAGCACCATTCTTTGCACCACGCCCGCGCTCGCTCCCAGCGCCATGCGGATGCCGATCTCCTGCGTGCGCTCGGTGACGGCGAAGTTCAGCACGCCGTAGATCCCGATGAGCGCCAGCAACAGCGCGATCGCCGCCAGCGAGCCCAGCAGCGCATACTGAAACCTCCGCGGCGCGATCGCCGCCGACATGCGGTCGTCCAGGGTTTCGATGCTGGTGGCCGTCACGCCGGCGCGCGCGAGTGCGGCGCGCAAGGGAGCTTCGGCGCGGGCGGCGTCGCCGGAGGTCCGCACCAGGATCTGCGCCACGGGTGTGGCTGGTCCCCGGCCACCGAGCGGCAGATACACCAGGGGCTCGCCGGCGGCGTCCGGGCGCGGGCGGAAGTCGCTCACCACGCCCACGATCGTGCGGTCTACCGGCCCCAGTGACGCGGTCTGGCCCAGGGCGCTGGCGGGATCGGAAAACCGGCCGGGGAACTGCCGCAAATACGCCTGGTCGACCACGGCCGGCCCGAGGCCGTCGTCGGAAGCCTGCGCGTCGAGGCCGCGGCCCGCCAGCAGGCGGACCCCGCTTGCTTCGAACAGATGCGGGCTCGCCGCGACGATCTCGATCGGCTGTGGGCTATCCGCGCCGTCCGATTCTGCGTCGTCAGACTCCGCCTCGTCCCCCGATGCCGTGCTGTCGTCGGGGGGCGGAGCTTCCGCCAGACGTTTCCAGATGCCGGCCGAAGTGATGCCCGGAAGCGATTCCGCGACCGGCGCCAGCCCGTCCAACGTCTCCGTGACGACTCGGGGATTGAAGCCCCTCTTTCCCCCGGCCCGGACGTCGGCCACCAGCACCTGCTCGGGCGCGAACAGCGCGCTGGTGCGGCTCATGACCCACAGGCTCTGGATGCAGAGCCCGGCGCCCAGCAGCAGCAGGAGCGCCAGGGCCAACTCGCCGGCGCCGAGCAGACTGTGGATCTGCGTCACTCGCCGGCCGCCCGAGCTCGGCTGCTCCTTCAGGGCGTAGCCCGGAGCCACGCTCGCGCCGGCGAAGGCCGGCAGCAGGCCGCACACCAGACCGGTCAACGTGCAGATGGCGAACGCCGCCGCGCCCACCTGCCAATCCGCCGCGACGTCGTGGAGGCGAGGCACTTCGAACGGCACCAGCGGCACCAGGGATCGCACCAAGGCCCACGCCAGCAGGATGCCGAAGACTCCTCCGGCAAAGGAGAGCACCAGCGTTTCGGTGAGCAATGCCCGCACGATGCGCCAGCGTCCGGCTCCCAGCGCCGCGCAAACGGCCAGTTCGCTGCGTCGCGACGAGGAACGCGCCAGCAGCAGGTTGGCGATGTTGGCGCAGGCTACCAACAAAACGAACCCAGTCACCAGCCACAGGATCAGCAGCGGTGTACGCACGTCGCCGACAATCCGCTGGTGCAGCGGCATCACGCGCACCGGCGCCGGGGCCACCTTCCAGTTCGGAGGCGTCTCCCCGCGGATTCCGGCCAGCTCGGCTTGCGCCCGTTCCACGCCGACGCCGGGGTTCAGCCGGCCAATCACCTGGACTGACACGGCTCCTCCGCCGCCGAGCGAACCCAGGGCATACGGCAGCCGGAGCACCACGTCGGGCTCGGTTTGCGGTCCGAACGCAGAGGGCAGCGGGAGACGGAACGCGGGGGGCAACACGCCGATGACGCGTGCCGCTCCTTCCTCCAGCGGCAGGATCTTGCCGAGAGCCGCGGGATCGGCGGCGAAGCGCGTTCGAAACAGCCGGTCGCTGATCAAGGCGACGCTGGGCGATCCCCGGACGAAGTCCGCGGGCTCGAAGTCCCGCCCCAGCGCCGGCGCGGCGCCGAGCACACTGCCCAGCCGATCGGAGACGTACACCGCGCCGATGGTCATCGCGAGATCGCCGTCCTGAATCGTGACCTCCGCCGGGTTGAACCCGGCCACGGCTTCCAGCGTCCGGCTGCGTTCGCGCCAGGCGAGCAGGTCACGGTCCAGAACGTGGTCTTTCTGTCCCGGCGGCGACGCGGTGATCCACACCAGGCGGTCCGCGTCCGGGAAGGGCAGCGGCTTGAACAGCACCGCGCGGACCACGCTGAACAGGGCCGTGTTGGCCCCGATGGTCAGCGCCAGCGTCAGCACGATGGTGGCCGTCAGCCAGGGGCTCCGCCGGAAGGTGCGCACGGCGACCTGTGCATCCCGCAGCAGCTCCCACCAGTAGCGCGCGATCCACACTTCGCGCGCTTCGTCCTGTTTGCCCGCCAGGTTCCCGAAGGCGCGCCGGGCCTGCTCGCGGGCGTCGGTTTCCGTCAGGCCCTGGCCGCGCAGCTCCTCGACCTTCTCCCGCAGGTGCAGCTCGATCTCCTCTTCGAGCGCCGCCGCCCGCTGCCTGCGATTCCACCAATAACGAAGACGCCGAGTCCACATATCGATTTACTCCAGCTCCATCACGCGGGCGATGGCCAGGGTCAATTGCCGGTAGCGCTCGGTCTCGTGCCGGAGCTGCTTGCGGCCGCTGGCCGTGACCTTGTAGATCCGCGCCCGCCGTTTCGCCGCCGAGACGCCCCACTCCCCGTCGATCCAGCCGTTCAACTCCAGGCGCTGCAAAGCGGGATAGAGCGACCCCTCTTCAACCACCAGCTCGTCACCCGAAGACGCCCGTATGGCTTGCACGATCGCGTAGCCGTGCAGTGGCGCACGGCTCAGGACCTTGAGGATCAGCATGTCCAGCGATCCGGGAAGGGAGTCGTTCTTTTGCGGCTTGCGGCCCATACCAAGAATTCTTAGCTAGATGAGCGTAGCACGGACTAGTTTCTTGGGTCAACGAAAATCCCCACAGCGATCCCACTCAGCTCGCGTGGGGCCTTCGGGAGAAAATCAGCGAGTGGCCGGCGAGCCGTGTCCGCTGAACACCCGCACCCTGCACCAATCCGGTGCTGCGGTGGAAAGCGGCCCGGCCGTCCTCTTGCGCATGGAGGCGCACTGCCAGCAGGAACATTCCTAGTCCGCATTTCTCACCAGGTTTCGGACGGAGGACGTGGCGCGAGCCCATGGCTCGCCGCGCCGGGACTCGTCCCGGCGCTTGTCGTCCATCACAGTGTCGTGCCCGGAGTGCCGGCCCGACCACTCGCCGAGGCATCCCGCCTGTGCTTTACCCGAAACGCTCCGCGAGCCTGTGAGAAATCCGGGCTATACGTGGGCTAGCCTGCATTTCTCACAAGCTCTAAGTGCATCGGCGCGAAACGTGAGGCAGGGATACGCAATCGGCGCTTTGGCCGCCGCTCCCGGCATGACAGCGTGACCGGCCACAAGCGCCGGGACGAGTCCCGGCGCGGCAAGCCACGGGCTTGCGCCACGTCCTGCGCCCGAACCTGGTGAGAAATGCGGACTAGAAGCAAAGACCGCATGGCCCGCACGCTGTCCGCAACGCGGGCTGGCGGCAAGGCCGCAGGCTCAGGGTTTCCGGTAGCAGTCGAAACTGGGGCCGGAAGAGAGAGCCGACGCCAGACGCCTGAGAGCCGAACTGCGTCGCGCAGTTGCGCACCGCCAGGGGACCGCAACGGTTCCAGCATTTGGCCCTGGGTGAAGTGAACCCGGATTTCTCACAGGCTCTCAGGACGTCGGCGGGAAACGTAAGACGGGCACCGCAATCGGCGATTTCGCCGCCACTCCCGGCATGCCAGCGTGACCGGCCACAAGCGCCGGGACGAGTCCCGGCGCGGCAAGCCACGGGCTTGCGCCACGTCCTGCGCCCGAAACCCAGAGAGAAATGCGGGGTCGTTGCCAATTGTCCGGTCCGGATGCGGAGTAAGCGACCCAACGCTACGGTTGGTGCCGGCGGAAGGCTACGACTGCATTGAGGCCGCCGAAGGCGAAGGAGTTGGAGAGAGCCCACTCGATTTCGGCCGGGCGCGGCGTGTTGGGGACTACGTCCAGATCGCAGGCTGGGTCGGGTTGGGTGAAGTTGGCGGTCGGGGGGATCAGGTTGTGCAGGAGGGCTCCGAGGGTGGCCGCGGCTTCCAGACCTCCGGCGGCTCCCAGGGCGTGGCCGTGCATCGATTTGGTCGAACTGACCAGGAGGTTCTTCGTGTGACCGGCGAAGACGGTGTGGACGGCCTGGGTTTCCGTCGCGTCGTTGGCCGGTGTCCCGGTGCCGTGCGCGTTGATGTAGCCGACGGCTTCCGGCGCGATCCCTGCGTCGGTTAAGGCCGATCGTATGGCCCGGGCAGCTCCGGCGGCTGCGGGCTGGGTGATGTGATGGGCGTCGGAGGACATGCCGAAGCCGGCGATTTCTCCCAGAATCGCGGCGCCGCGGGCTTGCGCCCGTTCAAGGGGTTCAAGAACCAGGACGGCGGCTCCTTCGCCCAGGATGAGGCCGCGGCGATCCTTGGCGAAGGGGCGGCAGGTGTCCGGCGCGACGACGCGCATCGCCTCCCACGCTTTGAGGAATCCGGTGCAGAAGGGCGCTTCGCTGCCTCCGGTTATGGCTACTTCCACCTGGCCGCCGCGGACCATCCAGAAGGCCTGGCCGATGGCGTGGTTGGCCGAGGAGCAGGCGGTGGAGACGGTGTAGACGGGTCCGGTGATGCCGTGTTCGAGCGAGACGCGGCTGGCGGCGGCGTTGGGCATGCAGCGCGGAATGGTTAAAGGAGATACGCGCGGGATGCCCAGTTTGTAGAGCTGGTGGAAGCCTTCGTCCTCGGTCGCCTTGCCGCCGCCGGAGGAGCCGAGGACTACGGCGGTGCGCTCGGCCAGTTCGGGGGGAAACGAGATGCCCGACTGCCCGATAGCTTCTCGTGCGGCGACGGCGGCTGTTTGGGTGAAGCGGTCAAGGAGACCGACGTCTTTTTCTTCGAAATAGCGGAGGGGGTCAAACCCGGGGATCTCGGCCCCGTTGGGGAAGCGGACAGTGCCCGGGGGAACCAGCGTGATGGGGCGGATGGCGCTACAGCCTTGCGCGAGGTTGCGCCACAGGTCGGCAAAGGTGTGCCCGAAGGGGGAGACTGCGCCGATGCCGGTGACCGCCACGCGCCGCGTCATCAGGTTTCTTGCTGGGCTCCCTGGGCGGCGAGCAGTTTTTCGATGCCTTCGACCATGTCGCGAACGGTGCGGATGCTATGGGCCTCTTCGTCGGGGATGTCGATGTTGAACTCGCCTTCGACGGCGAACAGGATCTGCATGCCGTCGAGGGAATCGATGTTGAGCTCCTCGAAGGTCTTGTCGATGGTGACGGACTCCTTGGGAAGGCGCTGGGTCTCGGCAATGACGCCGGTGACGCGGGCGATCAATTCTTCGGACATAGGATCTCGCTTAGGGTAACAAACTCGAAGCCGCGTTCCTTGAGGCGGGGGACGAAGCGCTCGACCGATTCGATGGTGGCGCGAATGTCGGGGGAGGAGCGGACTTCACGGCCGTCGTGCATGCAGAGAATGGCGCCGTTGGAGGCGCGGCGCAGTATCAGGCGGGTGATGCGGCAGGCCGGCCAGCGCCAGTCATGCGCGATGACGGTCCACATAACGCCGCGGAGACCGAGGCGGCGCTGGACACCGGCGAGCCCGAACCAGCGGACGCCGTAGGGAGCGCGGAACCAGACCGGGGTGACGCCGGCGGCCGAGGAGATGGTCTGCTGCGCCAGGGCCAGTTCGCGGTAGATGAACTCGGGGGACTTGAAGTAGAGATACGGGTGCGAGTCGGTGTGGTTGCCGATTTCGTGGCCGGCGGCAGCCACTTGGCGGGCGATGGCGGGGTAGCGGCGGACGTTGCGGCCGCACATGAAGAACGTTGCGCGAATCTTTTGTTCCGCCAGGACTTCGAGGAGGGCGGGGGTGGCCCGGCTGGGTCCGTCGTCGAAGGTGAGGGCCAGGCGCGGGCGGGAGCGGTCACCGCGGTAGACGCTGTTGTCCAGCAGGCGGGAGGAGCGGCCGCGCACGGCATAGGTCATGGCGCCGGCGGAGGCGGCGGCCGCCGCCGCGGTGACGCTGATCCAGGCGCCGGTCATTCTCCACATCATAACGTCTTGGGGCGCGGGCGGACGGTTTCGGACTGCGGTGGGACCGCTCCCTGACCGTCGCGGCCCGGCTAGCGGCGTTTGTGCTGGTGGGGCGATGGCGGGCTGCGGGCGTGGCAGAATTGGTGGGCATGGAACAGCGGATTCTGGACTTCTATGGCGGATCGGGCGTGGACCATGACGGGCGGCGCTGGGAGGACATTGTGGGTTGGTCCGATGCGCGGCTGGAGGCGGTGCACGATTTCATCCAGTGGCTGTTTCCGCTGCCGGAGCCGAGTCCGGTGAACCCGCTGGCGCCGGTGCTGGATCGGGAGACGATCGCGGCGTTCCGGGTGCGGGCGGATCTGGTGGCGAACTTGCGTGGGTCGCTGGAACGGATGCTGCGGTTCTATGGGCTGGCTTTAGGCGATGGGCCGGGGGTGGAGCGGGCGGCGAATTTTGCGGAGCGCGCGGAGAATTGGCTCTCGCCGAACAATCATAATCACCTGCGCATCACGCGGATCCTACGGTGCTGTTGGCTGTTGGGGTTGGAGGCGGAGGCTCGTGCGTTTCTGGAAGCGCTGGAGGGGATCGCGCGGGAGCATCCGCAAGGGGTCACGGCGCGTTCGGTCCAGTTTTGGCGGGGAGCGGTGACGGGCGGCGGGTGATCTTGCCGCTGTGAGTTCGGTGGGGCCGGGCTATAATCATTAGAAAATGGACCTCTACGACGAAATCGTGCGGCTGCGCAGAGCGGGGCAGAAATGCGCCGTGGCCACGATCGTGCAGGTGAACGGATCGATTCCCAGCTACGAGAGCGCCAAGATGCTGGTACGCGAGGACGGATCGATGATGGGCACCGTGGGAGGCGGGTGCGTGGAGGCCGACGTGTGGACCGCCGCGCGCGAGGTGATCGAGACGGAGAAGCCGCGGCACCTGAATTTCAGCCTGAGCCAGGATGCGGCCTACGACGAGGGACTGATCTGCGGCGGACAGCTCAACATTTTCGTGGAGCCGGTGATCCCGCAGCCGCGGGCGCTGATCTTCGGCGGCGGGCATGTTTCGAAGAGCATCTCCAAGGTGGCGACGCTGGCCGGGTTCGCCACCAGCGTGATCGACAATCGCGAGGCGTTCGCGAATGCGGAGCGGTTTCCCGAGGCCGAGGCCACTTACGCTGAGGAATATGAAGAGGTGTTTCCGAAGCTGACGGTGAACGGGTCGACGTATCTGGTGATCGTGACGCGCGGGCATCGCGACGACATGCGGGTGCTGCGCTGGGCGGTGACCACGCCGGCGCGCTACGTGGCGATGATCGGCAGCAAGCGCAAGACGATCTCCGTGGTCAAGGAACTGGAGAAAGACGGCATTCCGCGCGAGGCCTTCGACAAGGTGTTCGCACCGATGGGCTTCGAGATCGGCGCCGAGACGCCCGAGGAGATCGCGATTTCAGTGGTGGCGGAGATGATCGCGATGCGGCGGTCGCCGGACGCCGACTGGCGCCAGCTTTCGAAGTCGGTGTTCGCGCATGAGCGGCTGAAGGCCCTGCTGAAGTGATCGCGGGGATTATTCTCGCCGCGGGCGCATCGACACGCATGGGAAGTCCCAAGGCGCTGCTCGAATATAAGGGCGAAACGTTTCTGGCGCGGCTGGTCCGGGTGCTAGGGATGGCTTGCGATTCCGTGATCGTGGTGCTGGGGCACAATGCCGATGCGCTGCGTCCGCACGTGCCGCAGAGGGCTCGGGTGGAGATCAATCCTGCGCCGGAGCGCGGGCAGTTGAGTTCGCTGCAAACGGGGCTGGTGGCGCTGCCGGCCGAGGTCGAAGGGGCGGCCTTTATTCCCGTGGATTGTCCGGCGGTGGGGGAAGAGACCGTGGTGAGGCTGATCGACCGGTTCCGGCGGCGTGCAGCCGGCACGCTGTTCGTGATCCCGCGCAAGGGTGACCGGCGCGGTCATCCGGTGGTGGCAGCCAGGGCGGCCATCGACGAGTTTCTGGCGCTGGAGCCCACATCTGAAGCTCGCGAGGTGGTGCATCGGCATGTGGCGCGCACCGAGTACCTGGATGTCGCAGACGAGGGCATCTTCGCGGATATCGACACGCCGGAGGCTTACCGGCGCCTGAAGCCTGTCTCATGAAGAAGCGCATTCTGCTGGGCCGCGTTCTACCAGGCTTGGTGCTGCTGTTTGTGGCGATGGCCGTGGCTGTTCCGTATCTGCCTGCCGGGGTGTTCCGGGCACGGATCGAACAGGCGCTGGAGGGCGGGCTGGGCCGCAAGGTGGAGGTGGGCGACGTGCGGTTCACGTTTTTTCCGGGGGTGTTTCCGAGTCCCGGATTCACGCTGGAGCGCGTGACGATCCATGAAGACCCGCGCGCCGGGATCGAGCCGTTTGCTTACATGAACGAGGTGGGCGCGAGCGTTCGCCTGCTGGGTCTGCTGAGCCGCAAGTTCGAGTTTTCGAGCCTGAATCTGGGCGACGCCACCATCAACCTGGTGAAGACGGATGCGGGCGAGTGGAATTTCCAGTTGCTGCTGGAGCGCGCGGGCGAGACCGAAGCGGCGATGCCGGCCGTGCGCATGCGCGGCGGGCGGGTGAACTTCAAGTTCGGCGACACCAAGAGCGTGTTCTACTTCAATGACGCCGACCTCGATGTCGCGCACGGGTCGAACGGCGCGCTGGATTTGCGGTTCGGCGGAGCGCCGTCCCGCACGGACCGGTCGGCGCAGGATTTCGGACGGTTCTTTGTGAGCGGCACGTCGGCGGCGGAGCATCGGCGGCTGGATCTGCGCGTGGAGTTGCAGCGCAGCTCACTGGAAGAGACGCTGCGGCTGATCGATCCGCTGGGGTTCGGCGTGCATGGAGCGGTGGCGCTGGAGGCGCGGCTGAACGGGCCGCCGGAGCGGCTGAATATCGAGGGCTCTTTGCAGGTGGACGATATCCATCGCTGGGATCTGCTGCCGAAGGAAGGCGGCGGGTGGCAGGTGGGGTTCCACGGGTTCATGGATCTGGGGGCGGAGCGGCTCGACTTGGAGAGCACGCGCGCCAAGGCGGGCGAGCCGGAGCCGCCGGTGGTGATGCGCTTCCGCGTGTGGGATTACCTGAAGGATCCGCTATGGGACGCGGGCGCGGATTTCCGCGAGGTGCCGTTGGCCACGCTGTTCGAGATCGGGCGGCATATGGGGTGGTCGCCGCCGGAGAATTTGACGGTGGGCGGGTCCATGTCGGGATCGGCGGCGTTCAACCAGCGCGAGGGGATCAGCGGGCGGGTGACGTTGAGCGACGCGACGCTGACGCTGCCCGATGAGGAGCCGCTGCGCGCGCCCGAGGCGCAGATCGAGATAGGCGGCGGCGCGGTGCGCATGGCGCCGGCCGTGGTGCATATCGGCGAGACGCAGAGCGCGGAGGTGCGCGGCAGCTATACGCTGGCGGCTCCGCGGGCGCTGGATGTGCGGATCGCGGCGCAGGGCCTGAGCGTGGCTTCCATGCGCAGCTTCGGGCTGGCGGCGATTCCGGTGATTGAGCAGACGCCGCAGGGAACCTGGGAAGGCTGGGCTCGCTACCGCAATCAGGATGTGCAGGGGAATCCGCGCGAGGAGTGGACCGGCGAATCGAAGCTGCGCGATGCGCGCATCCAGATTGACGGGCTGGCGGCGCCGGTGGAGATCGAGTCGGCGGCGGTGAGCTTGTCGGGGCGCGGCGTGGCGGTGAATGACGTGAAGGCGTCGGCGGGCGGGGTGGCGTTTACGGGATCGTACCGCTGGGAGCCGGCGGCGGCGCGTCCGCACAAGTTCAGCGTGGTGCTGGGCGAGGTGGATGCGGCGGCGCTGGAAGGATTGCTGGAGCCGGCGTTGTCGCGGCAGCGCGGATTTCTGGCGAGGACCTTGGGCTTGGGGTCGGCTCCACCGGCTCCGGCGTGGCTGCGCGCACGGCGGGCGGATGGCGTGGTGGCGATCGAATCGCTCGCGGCGGGGCGCTGGACGGCGCGGGCGCTGAAGACCCGGCTGCTGTGGGACGGGACGCAGGTGCGGCTGGCGAACCTGGGGGGATTGCTCGATCCGGCGGCGTTCTCCGGGGATCTGAGGGTCGATCTGGGAGGCGCGGCGCCGCGGTATCACTTCGACGGCGAGTTGACGGGCGTGCCGTATAGCGGCGGACACGTGGACCTGATGGGGACGCTGGACGCCGAGGGTCCGGCGGCGCAGTGGATCGAGTCGGCGCGCGCGGCGGGGTCGCTGCGAGGGCGCACGGTGGCGTTCGCTCCGGAGGCGGATTTTCGGAACGTGGGCGCATGTTTTCAGATTCAGGCAGCGGGTGGGGGTCCGCGGTGGCGGTTCTATGATGTGGAGGCGACACAGGCGGGGGCCCCGACGGGGGAAAGACTGGTGGGCACGGGGGTTTCGCAAGCCGACGGGCGCGTGCTGCTGGAACTGAGCCAGGGCGAGCGGCAGGTGCGCTATACCGGGTCACTGTTCGCGATGGGGGGGAAGCAGTAAGGGCGCGGCAAGCTGAAGCTTGCGCCACTTCTATGTTCACGGATGGTCCTCCGCGGGGGAAGGCGCTGCGGGCGCAATTCGACGATAGCGACCGGCTGGTGGGGCTGCGCGTGCCGGAGGATGATTCGCTGCGGTCGGCGGCGGGAGGGATTCAGGCGGCGCTCGAAGCGGATGATCGTAAGGCGGTGGCGGCGGCTTGCGGGGCGTTCCTGGGGGAGGCGGCGCGGTTCTATGGGGTGGCGGCTCCGGGAGTGAAGGTGCTGGCGTCGCGTCCGCTGCGGGTGCGCGAGGGCTACCAGACGGAGCTGTTCGGGGATTACGATCCGTCGACGGGGCAGATCCGGGTGTGGATGCGCACGGCGGTGCACAAGCGGGTGACGTCGTTCGGGACGTTCCTGAGCACGCTGTGCCACGAGTTCTGCCACCACTTGGATATCGTCCAACTGGGGTTCCGCGATTCGCCGCATACGCGCGGGTTCTATGAGCGCACGGCGGCGCTGTATCATCACGCGCGCGGGACACCGCGGAAGGCGCTGGCGTGGGCGCCGCTCAAGGGCGGCAAGTGGCGCATCGATTGGCAGAAGACCCGTGCGAGGTAGCGCCCTCTGGCGCGATAATCCCGCAAACTGCTACCATGCTCGCCATGGCAGATGACCAGCGTTCCTACGGTTTCCACACGCGTAGCGTGCATGCCGGCCAACAGCCGGATTCGGCGACGGGTGCCCGCGCGGTTCCCATTTATCAGACGACGTCCTTCGTGTTCGAGGACACGGACCATGCGGCGAGTCTGTTCGGGCTGCAGCAGTTCGGCAACATCTACACGCGGATCATGAATCCGACCACGGATGTGTTCGAGCAGCGCATGGCGGCGCTCGAAGGCGGGATCGCGGCGTTGGGGACCGCGAGCGGACAGGCGGCGCAGTTCCTGGGGATCACCGGGCTGTGCCAGGCGGGCGACGAGGTGGTTTCATCCTCGACGCTTTACGGCGGCACGTTCACGCAGTTCGACGTGAGCTTCCGACGGCTGGGGATCAATGTCACGTTCGTCAATCCGGACGATCCGGAGAATTTCCGCAAGGCGATCACGCCCAAGACCAAGTGCCTGTACGCGGAAACGATCTCGAATCCGCGCATGAATGTGCCGGACCTGGAGGCGATCGCCAAGATCGCGCATGAGCACCACATTCCGCTGATGGTGGACAACACGTTCGCCACGCCCTACCTGTGCCGGCCGTTCGAGCACGGGGCCGACATCATCGTGCATTCGGCCACGAAGTTTATCGGCGGGCACGGGACCTCGATCGGCGGCGTGCTGATCGATTCGGGCAAGTTCGACTGGAGCCAGGGCAGTTTCCCCATGCTGAACGAACCCAACCCGGGCTATCACGGCATGAAGTTCCGCGAGACGTTCGGTCCGTTGGCCTACATTATCAAGTGCCGCGTGGACGGGCTGCGGGACCTGGGTCCATGTATGAGCCCGTTCAACGCGTTTCTGTTCCTGCAGGGGATCGAGACGCTGGGACTAAGAATGGAGCGGCATTGCGCCAACGCGCTGGCCGTGGCGCAGCACCTGGAGAAGCATCCGGCGGTGAGTTGGGTGAACCATGCGGGGCTCGCGTCGAGTCCGTATCACAAGCTGGCGCAGAAGTATTTGCCGAAGGGTGCAGGCGCGATCTTTACGTTCGGCATCAAGGGCGGGATCGAAGCCGGCAAGAAGTTCATCAACAACGTGAAGTTGCTGAGCCACCTGGCAAATGTCGGGGATGCCAAGAGCCTTGTGATTCATCCGGCGTCGACCACGCATCAGCAGTTGTCCGAGGCGGACCTGGCGAAGTGCGGCGTCAGCACGGACATGGTGCGGCTGTCGATCGGGATCGAGGATAGCGACGATATCCTGTGGGATCTGGACCAGGCGCTGGCGGCTTCGCAGAAGTAGCGCGGGCGGCTGGGGACCGCTGCGGTCGCGGCTGAGCTGGCGGCGCTGTGCACGGGGGCGTGTACCGGGCACAATGCCAGTAGCTGAGACCAGAGGGAGCGGTCCCCGCTTAGCGCCGCAGAGATCCGTCCCAGCGCAGCCCCAGGCGGAAGAGCTGCGGTCCGCCGGTCTGCGGGATGCCGGGCAAACCCGTCAGGTATTGGCGGTCGGTCAAGTTGTCGACCTGCGCGGTGGCATAGAGCGAGCTGACCAGACGATAGTTGGCGGCCAACTGCACGGTGGCATATCCGCCCAACAGCAGGGTATTGAGGTCGTTCTCCCATTGGCTGGAGAAGACACGCAGGCCGGCGGAGATCATGGCACGGTTATTCGACCAGGTAAGCTGCGCCGAGCCGGTATGATGCGGCACCTGTGGCACGCGCAGGCCCATATCGAACTGCGAGCTGACGTACATATAAGACAGCATGCCCTGCCAGTGCGCGCCCCAGCTTTCCTGCATGCTCAGCTCGGCGCCGTAGGATTTCGCGCCGCCCAGGTTCTGGCGCTGGCGGGTGATCAGCGACGGTGTGGTGTCCAGCGTCACGTTGGTGATCACGTCGGCGAGCGAGTTGCGGAATAGCGTGAGGCTGATGTGGCGCCGTTCGCCCAGGATATCGAAGCCGATTTCGGAGCCGAACAAGCGCTCCGGCTTCAGTTGGGTGTTGCCGGTGGTGAGCACGGTGCCGACGCGGAACGGGCGAAACAACTCATTGAGCGTGGGCGAGCGGAAGCTGCGGTAGACCGATCCGCGCAGGCGGAAGATCCCGTGGCCGTAGGCGAATCCGCCGCTGGGGCTGTAGTAGGCGCGGCCGTTGCCCAGGTAGTCGAAGCGCGAGCCGAGGAAGATCTGCAGGGGGCCGCGGTTCATATTTAACTGGCCGAAGTAGCCGGTGGAGTTGCGGGTGCCGCCGGCCGTGTTGGCCGCGCCGGTGAAGGGACTGTGATCCGTGCTGTAGCCGTCCAGGTGGGTGTAGTCGCCGCCCACGACGCTGTTCCAGGCCGTGGTGTTGTGGCGCCACAGGCCGGCCATGCCGGTGGCTTCGGATTCGGCGCTCTGGGTATTGACCAGGCGCTCGGAGTTGCGGTCCGCGGCCACCGAGCTGAAGGTCGAATGGAAGCCTTCGCGGGAGTGATACACGGAGAACCAGGTGTTGTCGTTGGTGTACTGATGCGCCCAGCTCAGGGCCAGCGTGCCGAGCCCGGTGGAGTTTTTCTGAACCTTGGTGCCGTTGGCTTTCTCTTCGGCAAGCGTATCCAGGCGCAGGAAGACGCGGTCGGTGGCGCCGAGGTAGTCGAGGCGCAACACGCCATCGGCGAAATTGCTGTTGGCGCGCGCATCGGTAGCGCCGCGGATGCTATCCGGGACGATGTAGTAGCCGTTGGTCCGGAAGCCACGGGAGTAGGCGGAGACGCCCCACTTATCCTTCCAGGTATTCTGGATGCCGCCGCCGACCTGTGCAGTGCCGACGTTGCCGCCGCTGGCGTCCAGGATCAGATGCAGGGGCTTGGGCGGGGCGGTGAACATGTTGATGGCGCCGCCCATGGCCTTGTCGCCCCAAATGCTGGTGGTCGCCCCGCGCGAAATCTCCACGCGGTCGATCACGTCGGGAGGCAGGCGTTCCCAATAAATCCAGCCGCCGAACGGGGAATTCACTGGAATTCCGTCCCACAGCAGCACGGTGCGGCTGGCGCCGGAGGAGCTGAGTCCGCGGAGGTTCACGCCCTGTGTGGTGGGATGCGAGACGATGCTCGAAGATCGCCGGAACATGCTGAAGCCCGGGATGGACCGTAAACGGTCGTCGAGGTTCACGCCGGGAATCGATTGCAGCCTCTGCTGGTCGATCACTTCGATGGAAGCGGGCGATTCGGCTTGCACCGTGTCCGTGACGGTGATGGCTTGCGGAACGGGCTCAAGTTTGGCGGGTTCCGCTGGAGGGTTCTGTTGCTGTTGCTGTTGCTGTGCCGCTGCCGGAAGCGCCAGGCAGATCATCCAGACTGAGCACCACAGAGCCCATACCCCTGGTTGTGCCCCAACCCTGTGCCGTGACGCGTGAACGGTGCGCAGTAAAAATAACTTGGAAACTAGTTGTGTCATCGGGAGCCACCGAGTCCTTCCCCCTCATCGGGGACACCAAAGCCAAATATTTTAGGATAGTATAGATGTCCCCGGCTTCGGGTGCGGTTACATCGAATTCCTGGGTGAGCAGCCGGACACGCGCGTCGCGGGAGCCGAGTTCATAGGCGAGGAAGGCGGCGCACTCCACGGCGCGTTCGAACCAGGCGTCGGCTTCGTAGGGCACGTTCAGGTCCAGGTAGATGACGATGCTGCGGTCCTGCTCGCGGGCGAACTCGCGGACTTGCAGGTCGCCGGTGTGGGCGGTGGCTTTCCAATCCACGTGGCGCGCGCTTTCGAGCGCCTCATAGGGACGGATGCGGTAGAAGTCGCTGCCGCGTCCGCGCTGCTGTGCTTCCATGTCGCCGGTGACGGCGGCCAGAAGAGTCTCGAATCCGGGCTGTGGGTCCAGACACGGATACACCAGGATTTCGTGGCGGATGGTGATGTTTTCGCGGCGTTCGGTGAAGCCGAAGGGGAAGCGCGTGGAGAACTGGAAGCTGCGTTCACGCTGCGCGCCGCGGCGTTGGAAGCGGACGTCGACGCCTTCTTCGACCGTGGTGCCGCCGGGGATCACCGGGAAATAGAGGATCGATTCGAAGCCGCTTTCGGCGGCTCCTTCCAGGCGAATACTGAAGGAGGGGATCCAGGGCTTGGTGTTCTTCAGGCGCACGATGGCGCGCACGCGGCGGCGGGCCGGGGTGTGCTGCGGCAGCGAGACATCGAGCTCGAGTCCGGCCAGCCCCAGCCGGCTGATGAAGCCCGACACCATGAAGGTGGAAAGCATCGCCGCCAAAATTAAAAACAGTAGATTATTGGCGGAAATGAAGGCCGCGATGGCCACCAAGAGCATGGTGGCGGTGTAGGCGACGCCGGAGCGGGTCACCTGCTGGCGCAGGCGCTGCGGCCACCAGCCGCGAAGGTGCAGCCACCAGTGGGGAAGGAGGTTCATCGGGTCCCGGGCGCGGCGGACTACCCAAGACCGCTTCCTCCAGTCGCGGCTCAGCCAGCGGCGATGTGCCCGGATGGGTGGTCCAGCGCAGATTGCCGCTCGCTGAGCCGCGACCAGGGGGAGCGGTCCCCCGCTGTCCGCAGCCTCTTCAGTGTACCGTCCGCGTACGCGCGGCGATCCGGCCGATGGCGTTCACCAGCCGGCGGTAGGGAATCTTGCTGAAGGAGTCGAAGGCGATCCACTCGCCGTCGCGCCAGCTTGACCCGTGCCACCGGGTGAGGATCGAGAGGTGTTCCACGCTGGGTGTCATGTTGTCCGGCGAACCCGGCTGGATGTCCTGGCAGAGATCGCGTAGCCGGTGATCCATGGATTTTCCGGCGCCGGCGACTTCGTCCAGCCCAAGACGGCGCGGTTCCTGCCAACGGCCGCCGGCCAGGAACAGCAGTTCGACCGAATCGGGCTCGGCCGAGGGCGCGATGGCAACGCCGTGCAGGCGGTCCAGCGTACGGGCCAGCTCGCCGGCGGCGGAGGCGACTTCGTGGATGCGCGTGAGGCGCTGGTGGAGGCGCTCGGCCTCTTCGAATTCCATGGCGGCGCTGGCGCGGTCGCGGGCGGTTTCGGCGGCATCGGCCAGGGAAGCTCCGGAGGTGCGCAGGAACTGCTCGACGCGCCCGGCTTCGTGGGCGTATTCGGCGGGTGAGACGGCTTCCTGGCAGGGACGCAGGCAGCGGTTCATCTCGCCGTAGATACAGCCGGCGTGCGCAGGCGACGGGGCGAGGTTCTCTTCGCAGCGGCGGAGCTGGAACAGGTCGAGCACTTCGGCCTGAAAACGTTCGGCGGCGGCGCGGCTGGGGAAGGGTCCGTGGAACAGGCCGCGGCCCAGGCGCGTGGTGACCATCGTACGGGGGAAGGGATTATGCAGCGTCAGGCGGACGAAGGCGGGCGGGCGCAGGCGCGTGATCTTCCGCCAGTCATCGGGGAAGTGGTGTTGGGCGAGCTCGAGGTGCGTGAGCATCGCTTCGAGCTGCGAGCCGACGGGCCAGTATTCGATACGTTCGATGACGCCGCCCAGGCGCAGCACGCGGGAAAGGCGCTCTTCGCGCGAGAGCAAGCGGCGGAGGCGGCGGCGCAGCAGCGTGGTGCGCGCCAGGTAAGGCGCTCCCTCGGCGGCCCACAGGAGGAACACCGCGGGCCGATCGGGGATTTCGTCGATCTGTGAGGGGAGCGCGGGGATCGGCGGCCGCATCTACTTCTGAATATAGCGTGGGGTTTGCGGGCGATTGCGGGACGGCTCCCCGCGGTCGCGGCTTTCTCCTGGAACCCGCGACCAGGAAGCGGTCCTACTTGCTGCCGTCCTGCGCCAGGATCTCCGTCCGCCTGATGTAATCCAACTCCGGGAACCGCGGCACCAGGTAGGCGTTCGTGCCGTTCTCCACCCGCCCCGGATCAATGTACTTGCCTTCCGGAATGTAGTCCCCATACCCCGAATAGAGCCGGTCGATCACATCCATCCCCTCGACTACACGCGCGAAGGGCACGAAGTTCTCCTCATCCAGCTTGGGATTGTCCACCAGGTTGATGAACATCTCCGTGGCGCGCGTATTCCTGCCCGACTGCGCGTAGGCCAGCGTGCCGCGCAGATTCTTCTCCTTGGGCGGGTCGTCCACCAGTACGAATTCCCGCCACTGGCCGTGGACGTCGTAGTCCTTATGGACGCCGAACTGCGCGATGAAGCCGGGCACCACGCGGAAGAAGCGCCCTTCATCGAAGTAGTGGATGCGCAGCAGTTCGTGGAAGCGGTCCACGCCGCGCGGCGCCCAGTCCTTATGCGCCTCCACTACGAAATCGCCCTCGCTGGTGACGAACCTGGCGCGGAACACGTCCGGCACGACAACCGGCTGGCTGCCGCCGCAGGAGGCCAGCAGAAAGGCCATGGGAATCATCGCCAGAGGCAGGCCAGAGCGGACACGGCGCATCGCGCCAATTATAGCGCCGCTGGGTTGGGAAGGTTTACAGAAACGTTCCAGCCAGGTGAGAACTCTAGCCTTGTAGTTGGCGTACATTTGAAGTGGAAGGACTGCGGTGCGGACATCTGAAGTCATACGGGCCTGGGGTAAGATCCTGAAGGGCGAGCCCCCATCATTATCGATCGAAATTACGCGGGAGTGCCCCTTGCGCTGCCCCGGTTGCTACGCCTACGAAGACGGCCATCTGGGCGGGGGCGTCACCCTGCGGAGCCTGAGTGACCGTAAAGGCCAGGAACTGGTCGATGGAGTCCTGGAAATCGCAGACCGCTACCGGCCGCTGCATCTGTCGCTCGTCGGCGGCGATCCGCTGGTGCGCCACCGCGAACTGGACTCCATGATCCCGCAGCTAATCGACCGCGGGATCCACGTGCAACTGGTGACCAGCGCGTTCCGCAAGCTGCCGGATTACTGGGCCACCCTGCCGCACTTCAACGCGACCGTCTCCATCGACGGGCTGCAGCCCGAGCACGACGTGCGCCGCACGCCGGCCACCTACGACAGAATCCTCAAAAACATCGTTGGCCAGCGCATCACCATCCACTGCACCATCACCGGTCAGATGATGAAGCGGCCGGGCTACCTGGAGGAGTTCCTGAAATTCTGGACGCCGCGGACAGAGGTCCGCAAGGTGTGGTTCAGCATGTTCACACCGCAGATCGGTGACGACCTCCCGGAAATCCTAACGCCGGACGAACGCGCGCGAGCTGTAGCCGAGATGCTGGACCTGCGCGAGCGCTATCCCAAGCTGGACATGCCCAAGGGGCTGGTCGAGCAGTTCCTGAAACCTCCGCACAGTCCGCAGGACTGCGTGTTCGCCCTCACCACCGAGACGATCTCGGCGGACCTGAAAACGAAGATCACGCCCTGCCAGTTCGGCGGCAAGCCCGACTGCAGACAGTGCGGCTGCATCGCCTCCATGGGACTGGCGGCGGTGGCGGCCCACAAGCTCGGCGGGGTCATTCCCGTGGGCGCGATTTTCCGGGCGTCGGTGAAAATCGGAAGCCGCGCGCGGAAGCCGGCTCCTCCTGCGCCTCCGCCGGTCGGCCGGCAACTGCCCATCGTGCGATAGGCATGACCGATAAGCATGACCGGTAAGCATAACCGATAAGACGCACGCCGCCCTCAGTATCATAGAGGCGTGGCGACCCACCCCCTAGGCGAACCAACCCGCCGTGCGCGCTTCCGCGCCAACCGGACTCTGGAGATCACCGAGAGCGTCATCCGCGAAATGACGCGCCTGGCGGCTAAGCACAACGCCGTCAATCTTGCCCAGGGATTCCCCGGATTTCGCCGCACCGGAGGTGCTGAAGGAAGCGGCGCGCCAGGCCATCGCCGACGATATCAACCAGTACGCCATCACCTGGGGCGCCAAGCCCTTCCGCGATGCGATCGCCGCCAAGTACCGGCGCGTCTACGGGCTCGAGATCGACCCCGAACGCGAGATCACGGTGTGCTGCGGCTCCACCGAGGGCATGATCGCCTCGCTGCTGGCCATCACCAATCCCGGCGAGGAGGTGATCATCTTCGAGCCGTTCTATGAGAATTTCGGCCCGGATACGATGCTGTGCTCGGCCTCCCGCAAGTTCGTGCGCCTGCATCCGCCCGACTGGCGCTTCGATCCGGATGAGCTGCGGCGCGCCTTTTCACCGCGCACCAAGGCCATCATCATCAACTCGCCGGGCAACCCCACCGGCCACGTGCTGGATCGCGAGCAGCTCGAATTGATCGCCGGGCTGTGCCAGGAGTTCGACGCCGTGGCCATCACTGACGAGATCTACGAGCACATCCTCTATGACGGCGCCGAACACATCCCGATGATGACCATCCCCGGCATGCGCGACCGCACCTTGCTGGTCAACAGCATGAGCAAGACGTATTCGGTCACCGGATGGCGTGTGGGCTGGGTGCTGGCGAGCCCCGATATCACCGAATCGGTCCGCAAGGTGCACGACTTCCTCACCGTCGGCGCGGCGGCGCCCTTGCAGGCTGCCGGCGTCGTGGCTCTCTCGCTTCCCGAAAGCTATTACCACGAGCTGGCCGCACACTACACCGAACGCCGCGACTGGATGGTGGCGATGCTCGAACGCGCCGGCTTCCGCTGCTCGCGGCCCCGCGGAGCCTACTACGTGATGGCTGAGATCGGCGATTTCACCCGCCTGCCGGGCGCGCCGGCCAACGACGTGGCCTTCGTCCGTCACCTGGTGGAGAAGGTGGGAATCGCCGCCGTACCCGGGTCGAGTTTCTTCGCCCACCCGGAGCTGGGGGCGGGATGGATCCGCTTCTGTTTCCCGAAAAAGTATGAGACGCTAAGGGAGGCTGAAGCGCGGCTGGCCACGCTTTCGTTCGCCTGAGGAGGCTGCTGCGCGAGCCGGAAGGGAGGTTAGCTGTATGCTGCCTGCGTTCCTTCTTCCAGAGACCGAGTCCCGCCAGGACGGTGTGGGACCGATCGTGCCCCTGCGGCAGAGCGGCAGGCTGTTGCTGCTCACGCTGGGAATCAAACGCATCCTCGAACAGGAAACTCTGGAGGTGTTTTTGGCTGGTTCCGCGGACGGGTCCGCATGGCGCGAACTAGCGATGTTCCCGCCCAAGTCCTACTGCGGCACGTATTCGGTGCACCTGAATCTCAACCGGCATCCCGACGTAAAGCACCTGCGCGTGGAGTGGCGGATGAGCCGCTGGAGCGGCCGCCGGGAAGCTCCGTTGTTCGGCTTCCACGTGTATGCCCAAGAGGTGAAGTACGCAGGCGCGGCATAGGCCGTAGCTCAAGACTCGTGCGCTTGCCGCGCCGGAACTTATCCCCGCGCTTGCCGGCCCGTTAATCGTCGCCGCCCTGTCCCCTGGCGCTCCTCAAGCCACCGAAGCCGGCCTGGCTTTGGTGCAGCGCTGGAACTCCTCCATCTCCACCCGGCTGCCGATCACCAGAGGCGTCCGCTGGTGGATGTCCTCCGGCTGAATATCCAGAATCCGCCGCGAGCCATCCAGCGCGACCCCGCCGGCCTGCTCGGCGATGAACGCCAGCGGATTCGCTTCATACAGGAGCCGCAGCTTGCCCGTGGCGTGGCTCTTGGTGGGCGGATACAGGAACACGCCGCCCTTGAGCAGCGTGCGGTGAAAGTCGGCCACCAGCGACCCGATATAGCGCGAGCTGTAGGACGCGCCCAGCTTGCCGTCGCGCAGGCGATCCAGGTAGAGCTGGTACTCGTTCGGGAAGGTGTGGGCGTTGGCTTCGTTTACCGAATAATACCTGCCCTGGTCGGGCATGCGCATCTTTTCGTAGCTCAGCACGTAAGCGCCGATGTTGGGGTCCAGCGTGAATCCGTAGACGCCGCGCCCCGTCGTGTAAACGAACACCGTGGACGGCCCATAGACCACGTAGCCCGCGGCCACCTGCCGGTAGCCTGGCTGGAGCACGCCGGCGTGCGAGTCGGCCGCGACCTTGTCCGGACGGCGGAAGATGGAAAAGATGGTGCCAACGCTCACGTTGACGTCGATGTTCGAGGACCCGTCCAGCGGATCGAAGATGACGATGTAGTTGCCCGTCTCGCGCGCACGGTCGAAGGTCACCGGGTTGTCATTTTCTTCCGAAACCAGCACGGCCACCGCGTCGCGCACGCCCAGGCAATGCAGCAGTGCGTCGTTCGCGTAGACGTCGAGCTTCTGCTGCACCTCTCCTTGCACGTTGGTCTCGCCCGCTGAACCCGCCACATCCAGCAGTCCCGCGCGCCGCACGCGCGCCTGGATCATCTTGGTCGCCAGTGTGATGCCCGACAGCAGCCAGGAGAAAACGCCGCGCGCTTCCGGATACCACGCTTCCTGTTGTTGAACGATGTGTTGTTGTACGGTGACGATCATGGTCCCGCGTTCCCCCAGGCGACGATTGTAACACTCGCTTCCTACAAGCGATTCATCAGGCTGGCCGCGTAGCCGGCGCCGAAACCGTTGTCGATATTCACCACCGTGACGTTGCTGGCGCAACTGTTGAGCATCCCCAGCAGCGCCGCCAGGCCCTGGAAACTGGCTCCGTAGCCGACGCTGGTGGGCACGGCGATCACCGGAGCGGCCACCAGCCCGCCCACCACGCTCGGCAACGCGCCCTCCATCCCGGCGCACACGATCACAATGCGAGCCTCGCTCAGCCGTTCGCGATTCTGCATCAGGCGGTGGATCCCGGCCACGCCGATATCGTGGATCGCTATTACTTCGTTGCCCATGACTTCGGCTGTGACCTGTGCTTCCTCGGCCACCGGCAGATCGCTGGTGCCGGCGCAGACCACGGCGATCTTGCCCTTGCCGCGCACGGTGCGGTCCCGCCAGATGCGCACGGCGCCGGACGACTCGAAAAATTCGGCGTCATCGTGCTCGGATTTGAGGCGCTCGGCCGTTTCTGCCGAAGCCCGCGTCACCAGTACGTTCTGCGCCTGCTGCAGGAGCGCGTGCACGATGGCCGAAGCGTGCGCCGCGGACTTGCCCTGGCCGAAGACCACCTCCGGAATCCCGTGCCGCAGCGCCCGGTGATGGTCCACCTTGGCGAATCCCAGGTCTTCGAACGGCAGATGCCGCATGCGCTCCAGGGCGGCGTCCACATCCACAGCTCCTGTGCGCACCTGCTCCAGCAGCGTGCGCAACTGCTCCTGATCCATAACGCCCCAGTTTAGCGTGGACCAGGTCGTTCAACACCACCGTAGACCGCTCCCTGGCGGTCGCGGCTTCAGCTAGAGAGCGGTTTCGTAGATGCTGTAGTCCGTGCGGCACGCCCAAGTCGTTGAACAAACTGTTCCGGGCCGGGCGAAACCGGTCTATGCAAAATCAAGAAATGGTCTAGTGGTGCTCTGCCCGGGACAGGGGTTGCGTGCACAACGCCAGTAGCTGCGCCGCGACCACAGGGAGCGGTCCACGGTAATGTTGAAAGCGTCCAGCGTGCCCTTTCCGCCTTACTTGACCAGCCGCTCCCGGATCGACAGCAGTTCCTTGCGATGATCGTCGCTGACGCTGGGATACTTCATCTTCAGCCTCCGCAGGGATTCCCTCACGATGCTCGAAACGATCAGGCGGGCGTTCTTCTTGTCGTCGGCCGGCACCACGAACCAGGGAGCATGCTCGGTGCTGGTATGCGACAGGCACTGCTCGTAGGCGTCCATGTAGCGATTCCAGAAGCGGCGCTCTGCCATATCGGCCTGGCTGAATTTCCAGTTCTTGTTGGGATCGTCGATGCGCGCCAGGAACCGCTTGCGCTGTTCGTCCTTCGAAAGATGCAGGAAAAACTTCAGCACCAGCGTGCCGTTGCGCCACAGGTGCTCCTCCAGGCCCAGGATCGATTCGTAACGCTGCTTCCACACAGGTCGCTGATCCAGCAGTTTCACTGGCAGCCCCTGGCTGCGCAGGATCTCCGGATGCACGCGCACGATCAGCACCTCTTCGTAGTACGACCGGTTGAAGATGCCGATGCGCCCGCGCTCCGGCAGGCAGCGCGTCGTGCGCCACAGGAAGTCGTGCTCCAGCTCCGACGCGCTGGGATGCTTGAAGCTGAACACCTGGCAGCCCTGCGGATTCACGCCCGACATCACGTGCTTGATGGTGCCGTCCTTGCCCGCCGCGTCCATGGCCTGGAAGATCAGCAGCACGGCCCACGTGTTGGCCGCGTACTGAAGCTGTTGCAGCCCGCTGAGGTCTCGCACGTGCTCCCGCAGCAGCTCGCGGTAATGCTGCTTGGAGTCGTAGACCGGCTTGATGCGTGTGGGCCACTTCGCCAGATGGACCTTGTCCTTCTCGGGCACCTGGAATTCGCGGATGTCGATTTTCAACGGAACCTCCCTTCTCAGGGTAGTTCCGCGGAAGGCAGCAGTTCCTCCACCACCGGACCGGGCAGATCGGGCTCGGGCCGGCCCAGGAGTTTCAGCAGGGTCGGCGCGAAGCTCAGGCTGTCATACGGCGTCTCGATCTGAATCCCCCGCGGTAATCCGGTCTGGCTTCCGCCGGCGATCATCCACACAGATTGGGTAGAGACGCGCAGCAGCGATCCGTGGTTGCCGCCCGGATTGAAACCGCGCACGTTGAAGTTCCAATGGTCGTTGGCGAACACCAGCAGATCCGTCCGCCGTAGCCGCTGCTGCCGGGCCAGGTAGGGATCCTCGGCCAGCGGCCGCAGGTCCAGGAGTTGTTCAGTGAGCCCGATGACGCCGTTCGAATAGCGCGTGCGATGCGTTGCCTCCAGCCACTCGCGCTCCGGGTGCCAGCCGTCGAGCCACGCCCGCGGCACCTCGAGCAGCGGATCCTCGAACAGCCGCAGCGGAAACCCCGCGGCCCAGTCACGCCGTTCGAACGTCACCGAGCCGTCCGCGGCAGCTCTCAGATTCGCGATCGGAAGATAGCGCAGTTCCCCGGCCCGCGCCAGTATCAGTGCCTGGTGTTCGGAATCCTCCCACACCCACACCGCCCCCTGCTCGGGCAGATCCTCCGCCGCGAGCGCCTCTTCCAGCGCCTCCCGCGAAATCCGCGTGGCGATAAAATCGACCGGTTTCGGAGCCACGTCCGCCTGCACGTTGTTGCGAACGCGCAGCGCGCTCAGGGCAGGGAAGTAATCGATCCGGTCAAAGCTCCGTTCCCAGTCGAGCGACCCGTCGTCTTTCAGGACCAATCCCCCGGCCGCCGGACCCGTCACATAGTTCTGCAAATCCCACAGCGAATTCAGCGGACCCAGCGAGCGCGCCGGAATCAGCTCGGTCATCTTGAACTTGCCCGGATCGAAGTCCGCCGGCGTCAGGCCCAGCAGCCGCGTGATCGCCCCCGCGTAGGCCCCGTAGGCTGCGCGCTCCGTCTTCCACGTATCCAGGAAACGAGCTGCGCGATTCGCCTCCTGATTCAGCCCCTGCGCCATCTCTTCGTCCGTCCACTTCTTCGGCTGCGCGTCCACGTGCGCCTGCTGCGCGGCGATCTGTTCGTCCAGGGCGGCCAGTTCCTGCTGGAGCGCGTCCAGATCGCGGCCCCACTCCTCACGCACGCCGTCCAGCACCTGGAAGAAGGCCGTCAGCGCGGCCACCCGCGTCGCGCCCGCCGCCTCGCGATTAATGATCTGGTCCAGCAGAACGTGCAGCACATTGAGCGTGTTGTTCCGCAGGCCGATGCTGGCCCGCTCGTTGCCGTCCAGATCGAGCATCACTGTCGGATACCGGTCGCCGGCCGACGCCATGTAGCGCGACTGCGTGCTGGGCGTGATCACCGCTGAAACAAACGGGTCCAGCCCCTTCAGCTTGAACTCCTGCATCGGATGCCGGTTGGTCAGCACGTGATGCGCCCCGCCGGCGCGGCTGGTGAACCAGTCGATCAGGTTGTAGCCCTGGCTGTAGAGGTCGGGCGAGGTGTTCATGCCGTGGTCGGACACCATCACCAGCGCGGTCCTCTCCGCCAGCGGGCTCGCGGCGATCGCCGTCCACAGCCGTCCCACCAGCGCATCCAGGCCTTCCAGCGCGTGAAACTGCGTCACCGGATCGTTGGTCAGGTGCGCCACGTGATCGTAGTCGCCCGAAAACAGCTCCAGATACTTCACGCGTGGATCCAGCAGCGCCTGGGTCAGTTCTTCTTCGTTCTGCCGGAAGAAGGATTCCGACCAGTCCCAGCCAAGCTGCCACTCATCGATAAAATCACGCGGTGAAGCGGCGGCCAGCGTGCGGGTCAGCGCGCGGTTAAAGGTGCGCCACACCACGCCCCGTTGCAGCAGTTGCATCCCCTGGAACCACCCCCCGTACGGAAACCGGTCGATCATCAGGGGCACGCCCACCGAATCCAGCAGCTCCACGCCGGTCATGTCCACCCGGTTGCCGACGCTTGCTTTGAAGTAGAACGGGAAGAAATTCAGGTAGTCGTAGGGACGCAGCGTGTAGCGGTCGTACTCGACGTTGCCGCGAATCTCGAGATGCCGTCCGGTATCCAGCAGCGACCACGAAGGCGCCGACAGGCTCATCCCCCGCGCGTAAAAATTCTCGACCCAGGCACCGCCTTCGACGAACACGTGCTCGATCCACGGCAGCCGGCTGCGTCCTTCCCGGCCCTGGCGCGCGGCGGGCTCGTCCAGATACTGTTCGATGAGCCGTGGCGGCAGCCCGTCCACCTTAAGGACCACCACGCGGTTGATCTGCGCCGCGAGCATGCCGGTCCCTAACAGGAACAGCACTGCCAGGTGGCGCGCGGCAACCACGTTATTCAGCCGCCGCGGCGGCCCGCAGGCTCACCAGCGCGCGCTGGCACAGCGCACGGGTTTCGGCGTCGCTGGTCTGGCTCATGATGCGTTCCACCACCTTGGCCGACCTCCCCGGGAGGCCCGTCGCCGCCAGCTCATCCAGCGCGCGCTTGACCTCGTCCATGTTCCAGACCACTTCCGGACGCGGGCTTGACCGCACCACCGCTTCCAGGAACCGGACCTGGCGTTCCGCCCTCCGCTCGTTGTCGAGCGCGGCCACCAGTTCGCCGCCGCCGGTGTCTTCCTGATGCGAGTAAATCCCGAGCGTCGCCCACTTGGCCAGCTTCAGCCCCACCCGCGCCGGTGCGCCGTGCTTGAAGGCCGTCAGCTCCGCGTCGCGATCCCGCCGCAGGTCGGCCGGCAGGCCCTCCGGATCGTCGGCGTAGGTCAGCAGCGCGTCGTATTGCGCCAGGGCGATCTCAGCTTCCTCGAATACGTTGTCTTCCAGCGGATTCACGCCCATGGACTCCAGCCGCTTCTGCAGCTCCAGGCGCAGGGCGGGATCGATCGAATGATCCAGCGCCAGCCACCGCCGCACGGCCGAGTACGCCTGCAGGCGTTCGTTCCGGTCGTTGGTCGCGCCCTGCCGCGAGCGCCAGAAGTTGAAGCCCCACGAACCCGCCATGTACGGCCAGTTGCCCCACTTGGTGATCCCCAGCACGCCGGTCAGCGTATCCGTGGTCACGCGGCTCAGCATCTCGCGCCGCTTCGGCGCGAACGGCGCCCGGAAATCCACCAGCAGCAGCGGGACCTTGGGATAATCCAGCCCGTAGAGCGCCAGCGGAATCAGCTCCCGCGCCACCGCGCCGGGGGTGCCCGGCTTCACTTCGCGACCCCACTCATCGTAGTAACGCGTGGACGTGAGCCCCTTCCACTTCTTCAGGCTGTCGTCTGTGTACGGATCGCCGATCTCCAGAAATTTCCCGTCAAACGGCTGCACCGGACCCTGCAAATCCTCGCGAGCCACCCACAGCAGCGCGTGCGTGCTCCCGTTGCCCAGCCCCAGCGGATCAAAGTACAGCCCGTTGGCCTCGGCCCTCTGCCGCAGGAACTCCCAGTTGTGCCCGCGCGTTTCTTCGGTCTCGCGGCGGCTCTTGAAGTAGGCCTCGGGAAGCTTCTCGGCGGTGACCAGCCCACCCAGCGTTTGCCCGGCCAGCGTCAGCCGCGCCTGGATCTCCAGCAACTCGGGTTCGCTGAGAATGGTCTGGACCTCGGGAATCGACTCGACCTGCGAAAGCACGGCCAGCCCTTCAATCAGATGCACGCGCCGCAGGTCGGCCAGGTTGGCGCGATACCGGCGCGTGGAGGCGCGAATCAGCGCGCCGTTCGAATCGATCGCCAGCACCTGCGCAAGCTGCGCGGCGATGGTGGTCCACACACTACGGCTGGTGTCAGCCAGGTCGAGCACCGCGCCGGGCGTGTGTCCCGCGCTGACGCCCAGGTTCGGGTGGAAGTAGAAAAAAGGGATGGCCGCCGCGGCGCGCTGCAGCAGCGTGGGCGAGGCCGAGGTTAGCACCCAGATCTGGCGCAACTGGTCGTTATCCGGATCGTCATCGCCGAGCGTGTCGCGTAGCAGGCTCAGCAGCGGAATCTCCGCGCCTTCCGGCACGGTGGAGAAGACGGTGAGCAACTCCGCACCACCGGCGACGGGATGCGTCTCCAACCGGAATTCAGGTTCGGCTGCGAGTACGACGACAGGGACGAGAAGCAACAGCCAACGCATGGGACCTAACAACAGCCATGATATCAACCTGGAGGGGCGCAAGCTTTTCGCTTGCCGCGCCGGCACTCGTGCCGGGAGCTTGTCGCCCATCACCGCGTCACACCCGGAGCGGCAGAAATCGCCCCACGCAGCGTCCCCGCTCGGGTTCCCGGCAGATCCACCGGGAATCCAGGTTAGCGCTCGGGCTCCTGCGGAGACGGAGAAGGCAGCGCGGTCGGAGCCGGCGGAGGCACGACTTCCGCATCGCTCCGGCACGGCGGCGCGGGCGGCACTTTGGCGATGGCGTCTCCGGTGCGCGGCGTAACCCGCTTCATGGGGAAGCGCACGCCCGGAGGCACTCGCATCGGAACCAGGGGAATGGAGCACACGCCGCCCTCCGTCACGGCCCGCTGCTGCGGCGTGTACCGCGGAATCACCCGGGGAAGTGGCTTGGGCAGATGGGGCGGCGGCGCATTCTGGGCGAACCCAATCCCCGCCAAACCAACGATCCATAGCCAGACTGCACGCATACCCATCAGTACTTCCGTCGAAGCCAGCCGGGAGTTCCATTTCGGACCGTCCCAGGACCTAACCCCAAATGAGGGTAATCACATACCCTCAAAGAAGTCTTCCTAAACCCACCTCAAAACACTTGGCCCAAAAGGGATAGTACTTGATACTAGAACTCCGTATGTCGGAGTACGAAAGCACTTCCCCCGAGCAATGTTCTGAGGTCGGCTTAGGCTGCCGTCAGTGCACCGAAAACACCGCCCGCGAGCTGGCTCAAGTCTGTAAAGGATTGAGAAAAAAGGACGTGGCGCCGCTCTTCGTGCAGATCTACCCGGCGCCGGCCTGTTCCCGGATGCACGCGCATTTCGTCCAGGCGTATCTCAACGCGTCGGAACCGGTGCCACGCCGCAGCGTCCAGCCCGAATCGCGTCCACCACGGACCATGGCCGCCGTCGCGTAAGGTGGCGCAAGCGCTCGCGCTTGCCGCGCCGGGACTCATCCCGGCGCATGTCCTGCGCGCACAAGGCGACCCGTTCCAGGCCCGGATTTCTCACAGGCTCGCAGAGCGCTTCGGGCAAAGCACAGGAGGATGCCTCGGCGAGTGGTCAGGCCGGCGCGCCGGGCGCGACACTGTCATGGACGACAAGCGCCGGGACGAGTCCCGGCGCGGCAAGCGACGGGCTTGCGCCACGTCCTGCGAAACCCGGTGAGACGTGCGGGCTAGCAAGGGGCTAGCAACACCGCCCGCGCCGCGACTTCGCCTGCCAGTGCTCGTCCTGAAACCGCCGCCAAGCCTCCGGCGAATCGGCCACCCCATGCGCCGCCAAATGGCGCCGGTAGGCGTTCTGGTCCGTCAGTTCATCGACGATGCCCCGCAACACCCACACCACCCGCTGCCACAGCGCTCTCATACTTGTTCCTCGGCCAGATGGGTCGGCACGAACGGCGTCTCGGTGGTGCGCACCGTCCCGGTCCCCCGCAGGATCCCCGCCCACACGCGGACCGAATCCACCAGAATCGTCGCCACCAGCACCAGGAAGATCCCCGTCACCGCCGCATCCAGCCGGGCATTGAAGACCAGCGTCGCCGTATCGGCCGTCTGCGGACCCGCCGCAAACTGATTCGCCTGTGCCAGGAACCCCAGCGCCGGCAGCGGCGAGAAAATCTTCTGCCAGCCCGCAACGAAGCACACCACTACCAGCCATACCAGCGGCACGCAGGTGATCCACATATAGCGCGCCCCGTGCATCTTCACCAGGATGGTGGTGCCGACGCACAGCGCCACCGCGGCCAGCAACTGGTTGGCGATTCCGAACAGCGGCCACAGCGAATTGATGCCGCCCAGCGGATCGATCACCCCCTGATACAAAAAGTACCCCCACGCCGCGACGATCACCCCGCTGGTGGCCAGCATGCCCGGCACCCACCCCGTCTGGCCGAGCTTCGGAGACACGTGTCCCAGCAGGTCCTGCAGCATGAATCGCCCCACGCGCGTGCCGGCGTCGAGCGTGGTTAATATGAACAGCACCTCGAACATGATGGCGAAGTGATACCAGAACGCCATCACCGCCTGCCCGCCGCCGGTCTGCATGAAGATGCGAGCCATCCCCAGCGCCAGCGAAGGAGCCCCACCCGTCCGGTTGAATAGCGACTGCTCCCCGGCATCCTGCGCCAAAGTCGCCATCTCGCCCGTAGTCACCGGAAAGCCCCAGTCGGTAATCGTCGCCACCGCCGCCTCCGGAGCCGCCCCCACCACGCCCGCCGGCGAATTCACGGCGAAGAACACGCCCGGGTTGAGCGACGACGCGGCCACCAGAGCCATCACTGCCACGAAGCTTTCGAGCAGCATCGACCCATACCCGACCCCATACGCATGCCGCTCCCGCGCCAGCAACTTGGGCGTCGTACCCGAAGAAATCAGCGCGTGGAACCCGGATACCGCCCCGCACGCAATCGTAATGAAGCAGAACGGAAACACCTTGCCGGCGAAGATCGGACCCGTGCCGTCGATGAAGCGCGTGAGCGGCGGCATTTGCAGATCCGGCCGCAGCAGGATAATCCCGGCGCCCAGCATGAACACCACGCCGAGCTTCACAAAGGTGCTCAGGTAGTCGCGCGGGGCCAGCAGCAGCCACACCGGCAGCGCGCTCGCCAGGAATCCGTAGCCGATCAGCGCCCACGCCAGCGTCGTACCCGAGTAAGTGAACAGCGGCGCCAGCGTGGCCGAATTCGAAACCGCCTGCCCGCCGAAGATCGCCGCCATCACCAGCACGAAGCCGATCACCGACGCCTCGCCCACCTTGCCGGGCCGCCAGAACCGCAGGTACAGGCCCATGAAGATGGCGATGGGCATGGTCGCGGCGATGGTGAACGAGCCCCAGGGGCTCCCTTTAAGAGTGTTGACCACCACCAGCCCGATCACGGCAAGCAAAATCACCATGATCAGCAGCACGGTGATCAGCGCCGTGAAGCCGCCCAACTTCCCGACCTCCTCGCGCGCCATCTGTCCCAGAGACTTCCCGTTGCGCCGCAGCGAACAGAACAGCACCACGAAATCCTGCACCGCCCCGCCCAGCACGCACCCGATCACGATCCACAGGAAGCCCGGCAGGTAGCCGAATTGCGCCGCCAGCGTCGGTCCCACCAGCGGACCCGGCCCGGCGATGGCCGCGAAGTGGTGCCCGAAGACGATCCATTTATTGGTCGGCTCAAAGTCGTGCCCGTCGCGCAGCCGTTCGGCCGGCGTGGCGCGCTTGTTGTCGAGCGTCATCACCTTGGCCGCGATGAAGCCTGCATAGAACCGGAAACCGACCAGGTAGGTGCACACCGCCGCGATCACCAGCCAGGTACTGTTCACTGGCTCGCCGCGGTTGGCCGCCACTACTCCCATGCAGACAGCCGCCGCAATCGCGATCACGGCCCAGACAATCCGTCCCCAATATCGGCTCATGGTCAGCACTCATCATAAACCAGCCGCAGCGGCCTGTATACAACGCGAACCGAGTTCATGTCGCTGAGCCCCTCAAGACACTACTCCCCTTGGCGATAAGCAACTGTGAGGACCAATGTCCACGCCAACCCGGCTTCGCGCCCTGATCGTCTCCCCGGACGCCGATCTGGCGGCAGAACTGGCCGAAGCCCTACAGCAGTTTGAAGATGTGCTTCGGGTGGTAGCCACCGTTCCGGGCTACCCCTCCGCGCTGGAGCTGTCGCGCATCCTCCGGTCGCAGCTCCCGGACGCGATCTTCCTCAGTTTTGACCGCCCCGACTTTGCCCGCCTGGTGATTCAGGCGCTGGAAGCCGAAGCCGAGGGCCTGCCGGTGGTCGCCTTCGACGGCGTCTCCAACGCCGGCATCCTGCGTGAGAGCATGCGCGCCGGCGCCCGCGACTTTCTGGCTCCGCCCTTCCACCAGGACACCCTGGCGCGGACCATCCAGGGCCTCCAGGAAGCGGTACGCAAGAGCCCCCCTTCGTTCGGCACCACTGACCGCATCTATTCCTTTCTGCCGTCCAAGCCCGGCGTCGGCGCAACCACTCTGGCGCTGAACACCGCCGCCGCCCTGGCCCGCGACCCGGAGGCGCACGTGCTGCTGGCCGACCTCGACCTGGCCTGCGGCATGCTCCGTTTCCTGCTGAAGCTCGGCGGCGACTATTCGGTGGTGGATGCCGCCTCGCACGCCGCCAACCTGGACGAGAGTCTGTGGCCCCAACTGGTAGGGCATCGCAACGGCGTCGACGTGCTGGATTCCGGCAGCATGAATCCAAACGCGCACATTGACGCCGACGAGTTCCAGGCCCTGTTCTCCTTCGCCCGCCGCCGCTACAGCGCCATTTGCCTGGACCATTCCGGCAACTTTGAGCGCTACTCGATGGAGGCCCTCGAAGAGTCCAAGGAGATCTTCCTGGTATGCACGCCCGAAGTGCCCTCCCTGCAACTGGCCCGCGAGCGTCTGGAGGTTCTGGCGGCCAAGCGCCTCAAATCACGGGTGTCCGTGCTCCTGAACCGCGTAGGGCACGACCTTGCCTGCAAACCGCAGCAGGTGGAGCAGGTGCTCGGGGTGCCCGTCTCCGCCGTCTTCGACAACGACTACCGGACCATCTCCCGCGCCGTGGAAGCCGGCGCGTGGCTCGACCAGGAAACCCGTCTCGGCCGCCAGTTCGCCGCCTTTGCCGACAAGCTGCAGGGCCGCGAACGGAAGCCCTCCGGCCTGCGCCGCTGGATGGGATTGCTGCCCACCCGTTCCCAGGTCGCACATGCTCCCTCACCGTCGCGGCCCTGAAACGCGCTCTGCCCGATCATGTAGCGCAAGCACCCGTGCTTGCTGCGCCGGGACTCATCCCGGGGCCGGCCGACCCTCACCGTGTCACCCGCGACCGTCGAAAATCGCTTCCAAGGCGCCGGCCCCAGCCTTCTCCGCCGATGTGTGGAGAGCACGTAAGAAATCCGGGCTGGCCTCCACCTCCCCCGTATCGGGTTAGTTGGAACTAAGGTGTTTCTCCGAGAACAGGTTAAATGAAATCTCCTGGTTTTTAGGCTAGTTATCCGGGTCGAAATCGGGAGGACGGATAATTGCCCATGTCCGATAAGACTCGTAGGCTCGTAAGTGAGGGACGACGATTGCTGCGCACCATCATCATTAGCCCGGATGCGGAACTGGCCAAGCGGCTGGAGGAAGCCGTCGGCGGCCTCAGCGACGAAGTCACGGTCTGCCGCACTATGGATCGCTACCCGGCGGCCGTGGATCTGATCCGAACCCTGCGCGCCCACGCTCCCGAGGCTGTCTTCCTCAGTTTCGAGGATGTGGCCCGCGCCGGCGAAGTCGTCAAGTTCCTGGAAACGGAAGCCAGCGGTCTCCAGATCATTGCCATCCATCAGGTCTGCGACGCCCCCCTGCTGCGCGAGACCATGCGCGTCGGCGTGCGTGAATTCCTGGCCGACCCCTTTGACCGCCATTCCCTGATCGACACCCTGCGCAACGTCAAGGCCCTGTTGCAGCGCAAGCCTCCGGTGTACGAATCGACGGATCAGATCCTGGCGTTTCTGCCATCCAAGGCAGGCGTCGGCACCACCACCCTGGCCCTGAACATGTCCGCGGCGCTGGCCGCCCGCAAGAACTTGAACGTGCTGCTGGCGGACCTGGACCTCAACAGCGGCATGCTCCGCTTTCTATTGAAGCTGAACAATGAATATTCCGTGGTGGACGCCGTCGAGCACTCCCTGCACATGGACGAGGCTCTGTGGCCCCAACTGGTCACCACCGACGGCAACCTGGACGTCCTGCACGCCGGCCGCGTCAACCCCAACCTGCGCATTGAGCCCACCCAGATCCGCAACCTGATCCAGTTCATGCGCCGCAACTATGATGCGGTGGTCTTTGACCTTTCCGGCAACCTGGAGCGCTACTCGCTCGAGGTCATGCAGGAGTCCAAGCGCATCGTTCTGGTCTGCACGCCCGAAATTCCCTCGCTGCACCTGGCCCGCGAGAAACTGGCGTTTCTGCGCAACCTGGGCCTGGACACGCGCATTTCGCTGGTCTTGAACCGCGTCCCCAAGAAGCCGTTGTTCACCAAGGAACAGGTCGAGGACGTGCTGGGCATGAAGGTCGACGGCGTCTTCGCCAACGACTACTATGCCGTCAGCCGCGCCACCACCGCGGGCGCGTTCCTCGATCCGGAGACGGCCATCGCCAAGCAGTGCACGGAGTTCGTCAGCAATCTCCTGGACCGGCGGCCGCAGCAACCGGGCGGGCGCAAGAGTCGCAAGCGCTTTCTGCAGTACTTCGCCGTCTCGAACCAGATGGCCCACAGCGAAGACTAATGCCTCCGGTGCGCGCCGCACTCCGGTCGTAAGTCGCTCCTTAGAGCGATTCCCAGGGGAAACCCTCATGCCGCTCCGCCGTCACCCTGCCGATTCTACTTAGCAAGGACTGGCATGGCGTACTGTTCAACTGAGATTCGAGTTACGGGAAACGCTGCCGGCATAGCCGGCGAGCCGGGGCAGGGCAGGTAGGGAGCGGCCATGTTCCACTGGATCTGCCCGGAGTGTGGACGCGAGATCGCCCCGACCGTGCGGGAGTGCCCCGCCTGTGACCCCAACGCCGAGGCGCAGGAATCCACGGCTTCACCCTCCGCCGTCCCCGAACCCAAACGTGAGCCCGAACCCGTCGCCCTGACGCCCGAAGTCGTCATCCCAGCGTCCACCCGCTACGCGTCTTCCGACGAGGATGACGCACTGGACATCCCCATCGTGGACGCGGAAACGGTCCCGGCCGCGTTTCCGGAACCAGCCGCGTTCACCGCCGCCGCCGACGTCCTGGACGATGTCGATCTCCTGGATGCAGATGTCGACGCCCAAGTCCCCAATCTGGACGCGGATTCAGACCTGGACCCGGACAGTGACGCGGACCTGGAACCCGCCGAAGCAGTACCGGCCATCGCTCCCGCCGCCGCGACCGCTCTGCCCACGGCAGCGCAGTGGCCGCCGCCGCCTCTGCCGGCACCCGAGCCCGAAACCATGGAAGCGGCCAGTCCGCTCCTGCCGGGCGATTCCCAACTGCTGCTCGATCTCACACCACCGCCGGAACCGCCGCCCGACCCGCTGTTGGCGCTCATCGAAGGCGTCCAGCCGGGCTACGTGTCGCTCTCGCATCTGGCCAACTTGAGCCCCAAACCGGCTCCGCCCGCCGGATTCCGTAAGCGCTCGCCGGAACCGCTGGTCCCGGCCGCCGCCGCACCGGCCGCTCCCGGCTCCCAGCCGCGCCATCGCGAGCGCGCCCTGGCCACCGCCGCCGCTACCGTCACCGCCACCGCGTCGGCTGTCCTGGATCCCGTCGCGCCTAACCCGGACCTCCGCGGACTTGTCGGACCCCAACCCTCCGAACCCGGCTCGCCCGAGCGTCCGTTACCCGAACTCAACCGGCCCCGGCTGACCATTGGCGGACTGCACCGTGAAGCGGCCGAAACCGTCGCCGCCCGCATCCAGCCGGCCGCCCCCGACGCCACGCTGCGCGGCGGCGAAACCACGGCTCGCATCACGCTGGCCGGACCCACGCTGCCGCACGAGCTGACGTCGCTCTCCGCTGCCGGCATCTCCGCGCCGCTGGTGCAGCGCGCGGCGAAGGCCCCGGGCCGCCGCGGCCTGCCCGGCTGGGTGGTCAGCTTCCTGGTCGCCCTGACGCTCATCGCCGGATCGCTGGGACTCGCGTTCTACTTCATGCCCGGGATGCTCGCCGGGTCGCCCCCGCCGCCGGTCACGGCCGAAGCCAAGACTGTCGTGGAGCCCGCGCCGCCGTCCCACCCGCTCTCCAAATTCGTGGAAGTCACCGGATTCCGCTTCGTCACCGACCGCGACCGCAACGCCTCCATTCACTACCTGGTCGTGAACCACTCCTCGGCGCTGCTCGCCGGCGTCACCGTCTACGTCACGCTGCGCACCCGCGACACCCAGCCCGGCCAGCCGCCGATGTCCAAGTTCTCCTTCCCCATGCCTGACCTGGGCCCTTACGAGTCGAAGGAAATGATCAGCCCCATCGAAAAGGTCACCCGCCCCGGCGTGCTCCCGGACTGGCACGATCTCAACGTCCAGGTCGATATCTCCCAGTAACCTCACAGCCGATCGCCGCGATCAGCGCTCGTCTACAATCACCCCGAGATTACTTCCCACCGCCCTCCCCCCAGGACCCTCCGCAGGCACATTCGCCACCATCCCCACCCCCGTCTCCGGATCCTCCATGGCCAGCGTGGTCGACCCGCCGCCGTCCAGGTTCAGCGCGTCCCACACGCCGTAATCGCGGATCAGCACGTCCGCCGCCTCCCCCACCGTCATCCCCAAACTCCCGCCGCCGCGGTCCACGGTGAACAGCACCAGCGTCCGCCGGTCTCGCGTCAGTCCGATCAGCGTGCGCGCGTTCACCCGCTCGTACCACGAGTCACGATTCGAATAGGAGCCCGGACCACCCGGAACCAGCGCCCCCCGCCGTGCTCCCTCGCGATGCGCCTCGTCCAGGTACACCGGAATCGTCTTCACCCCCGCGGTCACCACCTGCGCCGACCCCGCCACCGCATTCCACAACTCCACCGGCTCGCGCACCGTCACGCCTTCCGGATCGTCCGGACTGCGCGTGACGATCGCCGCCCGATTCTCCCGGTCGATATTCAGCGCCGGAGCGTCGGAGACGATCGCGTACGGTTGCGACGGCGCTTCGAAAGGTGAGTACACGCGCCCCGCGGATACGGCCAGCCCCACCAGGAAAGCCTCGGGGTCGCTGGATGGATACGGCAGGAAGAAGTGCGCGTTGATCGCCACCTGCGCATGCAGCTCGGTGAGGAAATCCACCGTGCGTTGCCGCACCGTCTCGCGCGATCCCGAAGGAGCCGTCACCGCGACCCGCAGCCCCGGCGTCCGCAGGTCGATCAGCACCACGTTCATCGTGACCGGACGCGGCTGAGTCCCCGTGTGCTCGGGCTCAGTACGATGAATATAGGTGATGCCGGCAAAGGGCGTCCGTGTAACGGATTCGGCCAGCCCTTGCCACGCCGGCCACAGCAGAAGGAGGACGCCGATCAGCCGCCGCATCTTTCGACAGTAGCACCCGCGACAGTAGCACCCGCCCGCCGGTCCACGCGCCATGCCCCGCCCCATTCTTCTCGCGATCGATGTCGAACCTGACGCCCGCCACGCTCCTCCGCACGCAGCCTGCCACGGTACAACCTTCGCCCTTCCGGAACTGGAAGCCTTGCGCAGGAACTGCGAAACCGCCACGCAGGCCCCCGCCCGCTTCAACTGGTTTTTCCGGAGCGACCCGCAAGTCGAACTCGCCTACGGCCGCCGCGATCACTTCTTCCGTGCCTTCCCCGACCTGATCGCGTCGCTTGAGCGCGCCGCGGACCTTGCCGGCATCCATCCGCACTTCTGGCGCTGGGATCCGCGTCACAGCCGGTGGTTCAACGATTTCAGTGAGGACTGGCAGCAGGAATGCCTCGCCGCGTCCATCGACGGTTTTCGCGAAACCTTCGGCCACGTGCCGCTGGCCTCGCGCGGCGGCGACCGTTGGTCCAGCAACGCCGCCATCCGCTGCCTACGCGGCGCGGGACTGCGCTACGACCTCAGCATCGAGCCGGGCATCCCCTCGCTGCCCCTTTGGGATGACCCCTACGCGACCGCCTGGCTTCCCGACTACCGCAGCGCCCCGCGATCACCCTACCGCCCCTCTCCGGGCGACTACCTCACCCCCGACCCTTCGTCCACAGACCGGCCGTTCTGGATGGTGCCCGTCACCACTTCGCGCGAAACGTTCTGGATTCGCCGGCGACGCTATCCGTTCCTTTGCCGCGCGTCCCGTGCGCTGAACCTGGTCATGCACCCGGAAAACACCGGACGATACATTGAGCAGGAGCTGGACCGGACTACCCCCGACCCTCTGGTGCTCGTGCTGCGCACCGGCGATCTGGCCACGCCGGCGTATGCCGAAGCGTTCCGCTCCGTCGCCGGTAGGATGCTCCGGCACGCCGCCCTCGCCGCCTGCCAATTCATGCGCGTCGACGAGGCGCTCTAACGCCTCTCCACCCGCTCATGGATCCACTTCAGCAGCAGGTCGGCCAGTTCGAGATTATTGCGGTCCTGCATCAGCATGTGGCTGTTGCCCTTGATCCCCAGATCCGGCAGATACAACATCTCCGCCTGCCCGCCGGCGCCGTTCACCTGCTTGGCGAAGGTCTGGCAGCTCTCATAATTCATCTGCCAGTTTGCCGGACCGCCCTGCGCTCCCGTCAGGTGATCGCCGAACATCACCAGTACCGGAATGTGTGTCAGCGTCTCCAACTCGGCCTTCTTCAGATTGGTGCGGCAGCTCTGCTCGATCGAGATGATGCCGCTCACCCCCACCGGGTCGATCAGCGCTGCCTCCTCCGGAAAGAATCCCGATTCGGAGTGCCCCATCAACACCGCGCCGCCGGTCTGCCGCGCCAGCGCCGCCATATTCGTCCAGGTCGGATTCGGCGACGGCAGCAGCCCGTTCAGATCCGGAATCATCTGCTTGTACAACTCCTCGGCCGCCTCCACCGGGAACTGCTCGTCGGGATACGTCTCGCCGAACTTCGGCCCGAAGCGGAATATCGTCCAGGCCGTCTCGTAAGTCGCCTGGAAGATGTTCGGCAGCGCACTCGGCTTGGCCGACCCCGCCTTTACCGCCATGATCGTACTGGCGTCGAACCCCGACCGCGCTCGCGACACCTGGTCCGCCAGATACACGGAATGCCCCTGGCGCACGAAGTACTCGCTCCAGCCCATGCGGCCGTCCGGCGTGGTTTCCCAGGTCTTGCTGCTCAGGCAGCAGCCGTGGACCATCACCACCGGAGCATGCGCCTCGGCATTCACCGGCTTCTGGAACTGCACGTACATCTGGTTGACCGTGATGCTGCCCTGCGTCCCCAGCTTCTTGCTCTCGCCGCCCACAAAGAAGCTGCCCTGCGAAGCGATCACCAGCGGATCCTGCGCCACCGCAACCATCGCCCCGCCAATCCAAAAGAGTAAGGAAAGCGTCCGCATACGGCTCTTACAATATCATTTTGGTGGCGCAGGCCCGTGGCTTGCCGCGCCGGAACTCGTCCCGGCGCGCTTGCCGCCGGTCTACCGCACCAGCCGGGAAACCTACCCCCCGACTTTGTGATACCCGCCGCGGAAGTACACCAGCGGACTTCCGTGGCGCACTTCGCCATGCACCGCGTTGCCCACCACAATCCCGTGATCCCCACCCGGATGCACCGCCCGCAGTCGGCACTCGACATGCGCTATGGTTCCCTCCAGAATTGGAGCCCCGGTCTTGCCCGCGTGGTACTCCAGCTTGGCGAACCGGTCCCCGCCCCGACGCGCGAAATGGCTGGCCAGTTCCTGCTGCTCCTCAGACAGATAATTGATACAGAAGCACGCGCTCTCGCGGATGGCGTCCAGCGTCCGCGCGCGCCGGTCAATGCAGATCAGGAACTGCGGCGGCTCCAGGGACAGCGAACTGACGGCGTTCATGGTCATCCCGTGGGGTTTCCCGCGAGCGTCCACGGTGGTCACCACCGCGACCCCCGTCAGCCAGCTTCCGGCAATTTTACGAAACTCCTCCGGCGGGATCACGACCGTTCAGTCTACCAGATGCCGCCCCACCCAAGTCGCTCCAATGCCCACCGGATCAAAGAATCGTGCAACTTAAGCCTCCTTCCGGCATCTAACCAAGCGCATGGATCCGCGATCTCCCCAATGTTGACAGAGATTAGGGAGAATTCTACAATCGAGAGGGACATTACCCCCATGGCGCTCGCCTTCCCGAAGCCCGTCACCATACCGCCCGCCTCTTCGATCCTGGAGCAGATCGGTAGCACCCCCCTGCTCCGTCTGGCCAAGCTCGACGAGCAGTTCCCCGGCGTCGAAATCTACGCCAAGGCTGAATTTTTCAACCCAGGCGGATCGGTCAAGGACCGTGCCGCTCTGAACATGATCCTGGACGGCGAGCGCACTGGCCGCCTCACCACGGAACGCATCCTGCTGGACGCCACCAGCGGTAACACCGGCATCGCGTATGCGATGATCTCCGCCATCAAGGGCTACCGCGTACGCCTCTGCCTGCCGGAAAACGCCTCGCATGAGCGCAAGCAGATCCTCAAGAACTACGGCGCCGAGATGGTCTTCTCCGACCCCGGCGAAGGCTCCGATGGCGCCATCCGCCTCTGCAAGAAGATCTACGAAGCCGACCCCGATCTTTACTTCTACCCGGACCAGTACAACAACCCGGCGAACTGGAAAGCGCACTTCGAGGGCACGGCGGTCGAAATCATGGAGCAGACCCGCGGCCTGCTCACCCACTTCGTCGCCTGCATGGGCACCAGCGGAACGTTCACCGGCAACGCACGCCGCCTGAAGCGCGACATGCCGCACGTGCAGTGCATCTCCGCCCAGCCGTCGTCCGGATTCCACGGCCTGGAAGGCCTGAAGCACATGCCGACCAACATCGTCCCCGGCATTTACGATGAAGCCCTGGCCGACGACAACTTGTGGCTGGAAACCGAGGACGCTTACGCCATGAGCCGCTGGCTCGGCCGCCATGAAGGCGTGCTGGTGGGCATGAGCTCCGGCGCCAACGTCCACGCCGCCTGCGAAATCGCCAAACGACTGGTGAAGGCGGACCGCCCCGGCGTGATCGTCACCGTGCTGGCCGACGGCGCCACAAAATACCTGAGCGAGCCCTTCTGGAATGACTAACGCGCTGACCTCCGTTGTGGGGCAGGCCCCCGGCCTGCGGCGGGCTCTCAGCCTGCCTCTTCGCTTTGCCGCAACACTCATCGGCGGCAGCGCCCACAAGCAGTCCCCGGGCGGTCCGGCATGCCCGGGCAAGGAAGACCGATGATCCAAGTAACCCAAGAAGCGTGGACCACGATGGTAGCCCACGCCGAAAAAACCTTTCCGAACGAATGCTGCGGCGCCATGATCGGCTCCATTGACGGCGACACCAAGCACGTCACCCAAGCCGAACCCATGGAAAACTCCTACGCCGGCGAGCAAGGCGAGCGCTACCAACTGCGCCCCGAGGATCTCCTCGAAGCCGACCGCCGCGCCCGCGCCGCCGGCCTCGACCTGATCGGCATCTTCCACTCGCATCCCGACTGCGATGCCTACTTCTCGAAGACCGATCTGGAGAACTCCTGCCCCTGGTATTCGTTCGTCGTACTATCTGTGAAGGGCGGCAAGTTCGACCATGCGGCCAGCTTCCTGCCGAATGCCGACCAAACCGCCGCGGAGAAAGAAGAACTGACATGGCCAAAGTCCTGATTCCGACGCCTCTGCGTCAATACGCTGAAAAGAACGATGCGGTGGAGCTCACCGGCGCCACCGTAGGGGAAGTGCTGGGCGCACTCACCCAGAAGTACCCCGACCTGCGCAAGCAGCTCTTCAACGATGAAGGCAAGCTGCGCAGCTTCGTCAACGTGTATCTGAACGACGAAGATATCCGGTATTTGAAGAAAGACGCCACCACGGTGGCGGCGTCCGACACGCTTTCCATCGTCCCAAGTATTGCGGGAGGCGCAACAGAAGTTGCCACCGGGCGGGGTTCGGCGACAGCCGCTCCGCCCGTTTCGCTTTCCAAGGACGAAATTCTGCGCTACTCGCGCCACCTCATCATGCCCGAGGTCGGCATGGAGGGCCAGGTCAAACTCAAGAACGCCAAAATCCTGCTGGTGGGCACCGGTGGCCTGGGAGCCCCGCTCGGCATGTATCTGGCCGCAGCCGGCATCGGCCGCATCGGCCTGGTCGACTACGACGTGGTCGACTTCACCAACCTCCACCGCCAGGTGATCCACGGCACCAAGGACGTCGGCCGCAAGAAACTCGACTCGGCGGCGGAAACCATCGCCGACATCAACCCAAACGTGCAGATCGACCGCTATGACGTGCTCCTCAACAGCGAGAACGCCATGGAAATCTGCGCGCCCTACGACCTGATCATCGACGGCACGGACAATTTCCCCACGCGCTACCTGGTCAACGACGTCTGCGTACTCCAGAAGAAGCCCAACGTCTACGGATCGATCTTTCGCTTCGAAGGCCAGGCCACCGTCTTCAGCTACCCCGGCGGGCCGTGCTACCGCTGCCTCTATCCCGAACCGCCACCTCCCGGGCTGGTTCCGAGCTGCGCCGAAGGCGGCGTCCTCGGCATCCTGCCCGGCCTGGTCGGCATGATCCAGGCCACCGAAGCAGTCAAGCTGATCCTGGGCGTGGGCGAGCCCCTGGTGGGCCGCCTGGTGCTCTACGACGCCCTGGCGATGCGCTTCCGCGAGCTGAAGCTGCGGCGCAACCCCGAATGCCCCGTCTGCGGCGACCACCCTACGATCACGGAGCTGATCGATTACGAGGAATTCTGCGGCCTGCCCCAGCACGAGGGTCCGGCGGAGGTGAAAGCCATGGAAGGCGACGTCGACGTGGTCGAAGTGAAGCGCATGCTGGACGCCGGCGAGAACTTCCTGCTGCTCGACGTCCGCGAGCCGCACGAGTACCTGATTTGCAGCATCCCCACGTCCAAACTGATCCCCCTGGGCGAGCTCCAGAAGCGCGTCAACGAACTGGACACGGCGATGCAGATCGTGGCCCATTGCAAAATGGGCGGCCGCAGCGCCAAGGCGGTCGAGCAACTCAAGCAGCTCGGCTTCAAGAAGGTCCGCAACATGACCGGCGGCATCCTGGCCTGGAGCGACAAGGTCGACCCGAGCGTTCCGAAGTACTGAGCGTCGGTCCGGCCCGCACCGCCCGGAATCGCACGCCCGGAGGCCTGATAAACGCACCCCCATGCGTGAAAACTCCTACACGAAGAATGTCTATACTTAAATGACTTCTTTTCTTCCTGATCACGCGCTTGTCGGGACTTGGATTACATCGGATGAGGATTCGGACGCTGCATTCATCTTTTCAGTCTCGAACAATCAGTTTCAAGTTTCGGGATTCTGCAGATCCGACGGCGAAGAGTTTCAAGTCACCGAGGTGACATGGGATGGTGAGGCGCTCAGCTTCGTCGCCAGGATGCCATCTACAGAAACCGTGACCAGAAATATTTTTCGCATTCGCCCCGACGGCATGGCTGATCTGGAGCTGACTACGTACGAGGTCTGGAAAAAGCGAGATGTAAAGCCAAGTGAGGCGCCGGAAGCCTGAGTCCAGAGACTGAACCTGAGCATTCATGAGAGGCCGGCGCCCAGGACAATGCAGCCCCTGGCGCGGGCACTGATTTTCGCACCCGTCCGTTTGAGCAAGCCTTAAACCCGCTCCCAATCCAGCCCCCGCACCATCGCCCACTGCTCCTCCGGCGAATGCACCCGGCCGCGCATCCGGTGCGGACGGAACACTTCCGTCGCGCCGCGCACGGTCACTGAGTTCGGCCGCACCGCCTCATCGACGAAGAACGCGTTCACCCCCGCCGCATCCACCGCCACCAGCGCGTAGCCCTTCTCCCGCCCGAGCTTTTCCAGCGCCGCCAGCGACGCCCCGTGATAATACCCGCTCGGGTGCGCCTCAGCCGCGGAAAATCGAGCCTGATACGGAACCGTGATCGCCTCCTCCGGACCGAGCGACGCGTTGTACTCCACTACCACCACTCGCGGCCTGACTGCGGTCACCGCCTTCCACAGCCAGTAGTCCATGCCGTCGACGTCGATCGACAGCACCCCCAGATCGCCGCCGCCCACCAGTCCCGCGATGTTCTCCCGCGTGACAAACGCCTGCCGCACCTCGACGTGATTCGTCCGCCCCGCGAGCATCCGGCCCACGAAGCGCTCCGCCGCGGCTACGCTCAGCGGATCGGCGTCCACCATCAGCCCGTCCCAACCGAGCACGAATCCCAGCACCGCCGAGTTGCACTCCCGGGCATTCTCGATCCCGATCTCCACAAACCGCTTCACTGGAGCCCCGGTCTCCCGCAGCAGCCACAGCAGAATCCCGTCCTCGCCGTTCTGCGAGAAGATCTGGAACTCGCAGCCGGCTTCTTCGGCGAACAGGTCGCCGTAGCGCTCGCGTAGCACGACCGCGGCCAACTGCGCCCGCCGGGCCTCCAGCTCAAACAGCCGGTCCTCAAGGTGCGAAACGTGATTGATCCGGTTCAGCAGCCGCGGCGGGATCAGCCGCCGCAGCCACCTGCGATGCAGCTTCATGCGTGTGGAGACAGACCCACACTATAGCAGCCGCTTTACCGTCCGCGGTCGCGATAGAAACGCCGCAGCGCCTTGTGCGCCGCCCGCCAGCGCTCCTTCTCCCGGACCTCGCCCGTCAGGCGCGCCGCTTCCCGCCCCAGCTTGTGATAGCTCTCCAGCCGTTCGCCGGAAACCGACCCACGCACCGCGCAGCCCGGCTCGTCCGCATGCGAGCAATCCCGGAACCGGCACTCCCCCGCCAGCCCCGCGATATCGTCGAAGACCGCCTCGATGCTCTCCTCGCTCACCGCCAACTGGATCTCGCGCAACCCCGGCGTGTCGATCAACCATCCCCCGGACGGCAGCCTCCGTAACTCCCGCCGCGTCGTCGTGTGCCGCCCCCGCGCATCGGATTCGCGAACCTCCCCGGTCGCCTGCACCTGCTCACCCACCAGCCGGTTCACCAGCGACGATTTCCCCGCGCCGCTCGACCCCAGCAGCACCGCCGTCACGCCGGCGCCCGTCAACGCAGCGACTTCCTCACATCCCGCCCCGGTCCGCGCGCTCACGGCGAGCACCCGAGCCCCCACGGCCACCTCCCGCGCCTGCTCGACCGCCGCCCCCACGTCCGCGCAAGCATCGGCCTTATTCAAAACAACCACCGGCTCCACGCCGCCTTCGTGGCAAATCGCCAGGGAGCGCTCCAGCCGCCGGACGTTGAAATTGCCGTCCAGCCCGCACACGATCAGCGCCCGATCCACGTTGGCCGCCAGTACCTGAACGTCAGCCCGCCGTCCCGCCGCCCGCCGCGCGATCCACGACCGCCGCGGCTCCACCCCAGCGATCCAGACCAGCCCGTCCTCCACCGCCCGCACGCGCACCCAGTCGCCCGTCACCGGCAGATTGCAGCCGCCATACAGCAGCGCGCCCGCCACCACCGCCTCATGCTCCCGATCCCGCCACAGCACGCGAGCCCGCTCGCCGCTGCTCAGGCACACGCGTGCCCGATCGTCTGGTTCTTTCATGGAAGATGCTCCTTACCTGAACCGCTGTCTATGGGGAGACACGTCCGGTGAGCTTGGCCTGAGGAAGGCCGCGGTCACCGGGATTCAGGCAAGGACGGTGAGTACCAAGTCCCCAGCCTAGCACGCGGCCGGAAGCCCTTCGTTGCACCGCACCGCGCTAGAAATCGTTCTCGATCGCGTAGTACCCCTTACGCGCCTGCACCTTATAGTTCTTGTCGGACATCTTGAATTCGATCTTGCGGTAGCTGCCGTCCTTCACGCCATTGGTCGGCGAGTATCCGATCGCATACTGGCTGCGCATGTCGTCCTGGATCTCCTGGAAGATGTCGTCGAGCGAATGGTTCTTGTCTACCTTCAGCACGCGCCCGCCGGTCTCCTCCGACATCCGCTTCAGGTCGCCGTCCGAGCCCCCGAACATTCCGTCCGAGTAATAGATGCTGTAGATCACCGCGTCGGCCTTCTGCGCCGCCTCGATAGCGTCGTTCCGCGACATCTTGCTGCCGTAATCCTGGCCGTCGGTGATCACCACAATCACCTTGCGCCCCACTTCCTGCCGCAGCTTCTCGTCCGATGCCAGGAAGATGGCATCATAGAGCACCGTCCCGGCCGTATTCTGCAACGTCGGCACCGGACCCGGCTGCAACCCGCCCACGTTCGCATTCAGCCGCAGCTCGCTCAGCCCGTCCTGCAGCAGCCGCGCCGAACTCGTGGAATCCTGCAACAGCTCCGAGTCCTTGCCGAAGCTGATCAGGAAGGCCAGGTCCTGCTTGCGCAGCACCTTCTCGAAGAACTGGCTGGCCGCCCGCCGCTCCACCTCGATCAGCCGCTCCTGGCTCCCGCTGGTGTCCACCAGCAGCCCGATGGTCAGCGGCAGGTCCGTCTCGCGCGTGAAGTATTTGATCTCCTGCTCCTTGCCGTCCTCGAACAGACGGAAGTTGTTCTTCTCCAGGTTCCCGATCAATCCCCCGTGCTTGTCATGCACGGTGCACAGCACGTTCACCAGGTCGACGTCGACCTTGATCAGCGAGGAGTCGTCAATCGGCGCCTGGTCCGCCGGCTGCTGCGGGCTGGCGGCCAGTGCCGCAAGCAGCACCAGCAGGGGGGCGCACAAAAATACTTTGGCCATATCTATACTGTAGGACGCCCCACCGGAAAAGGGGTTTCAATGAGATCCGCCATCCGCCACCTGAAGAAATCCGACCCCGTCCTCGGCTCCATCATCGAGCGCGTGGGCGCCTATGTGATCCAATACCATGAGCCGACCTTCCAAACCCTGGTCCGCTCGATCGTCTACCAGCAGCTCAGCGGCAAAGTCGCCAAGACCATCTTCGGACGCCTCACCACCGCCGCCAAAGCCGACCCGCTGACGCCCGAATCCATCCTCCGCCTGCGCCCCACGCGTATGCGCGCCCTCGGTCTTTCCAACCAGAAGCTCGACTACATCCGCGGCCTTGCCCGCCTCACCCGCGACGGCGCGGTCCGCTTCGATTCCTGCATCACCCTCGAAGACACCGCCGTCATCGAACACCTGACTCAGGTCAAAGGCGTCGGCGTCTGGACCGCTCACATGTTCCTGATCTTCGCCCTCCGCCGCCCCGACGTGCTTCCCACCGGCGACCTCGGCATCCGCGCCGCGATGAAGAAGGCCTACGACCTGGCCGAGCTCCCCAAGCCGGAGGAAATGGAGCGCATCGCCGCCCCCTGGCGCCCCTACTGCTCAGTGGCAAGCTGGTACCTCTGGCGCAGTCTCGACAACCAGGCGGCGCTGTAGCGCAAGCCCGTGGCTTGCCGCGCCGGGACGCATCCCCGCGCTTATCCACCCCTCCAGTGTCAGACCCGGGCTCCCCCAACCCCTCAGACGTACGCGGACGCTGGCACAAACGCAAAGGAACAGCGCCGATCCGCAGGAAGCGCCAGAGCGCTTGAGCCCCTACGTATCCCGCAAAATCTCCCGCGCGCAGTTGTGCCCCGGAGCCCCCATCACCCCGCCCCCCGGATGCGCGCCGGACCCGCACAGATACAGTCCCTTCACCGGCATCCGATAACTTGCCCAACCGGCCAGCGGACGCATCACGAACATCTGGTCGATCCCCATCTCGCCATGAAAGATGTTGCCGCCGGTGATGCCGAAGCGCTGCTCCAGGTCGTAGGGCGAAAGCGTCTGCCGCTCCACCACCACGTCGCGGATGTTCGGGCAATACTCCTCGATCACGTCCAGAATCCGCTCCGTATACGGCTCGCGCAGCTGGTCCCAGGTCGCGTCCTTCAGCGTGTAGGGCGCGTATTGCAGGAAGATCCCCATGATGTGATGCCCCTCCGGCGCCAGCGTCCGGTCATACATCGTCGGAATCGTCATTTCGATCAGCGGCGACTGCGACGGACGCCCGTACTTCGCGTCGTCCCACGCCCGTTCAATGTATTCGACCGACGGGCAAATGTGCATCGTCGCCCCATGCTGCGGACCCGGCGCGCCCGGCAGCGCCTTGAACTCCGGCAGCCCACGCAGCGCCAGGTTCATCTTGAGCGAAGTGCCCTCGGTGCGAAACCGCCGGATCCCCTCCAGAAACTCCGCGTCCACATCGCCCGCGTCCATCAGCGTCAGGAACGTCCGCCGCGGATCCACGCCGCTTGCCACCACGTTGGCCCGAATCTCTTCGCCCGACTCAAGCACCACGCCCCGCGCGCGACCGTCCTTCGCCAGGATCTTCGCCACCGGAGCCGACGTGCGGATCACCGCCCCGCGCGCCCGCGCCGAATCCGCGATCGCGTTCGACACCGCGCCCATGCCCCCGCGCACGAATCCCCACAATCCGCGATGCCCGTTCACGCCGCCCATGCAGTGATGCATCAGGATGTAGGCCGTCCCCGGCGACCGCGGACCGCCATTGGCCCCGATCACGCCGTCCGTAGCCAGCGTCACCTTGATGTGTTCGGACTCGAACCACTCATCCAGCAGCTCCGACGCGCTCTGCGTGAAGATCTTCACCAGCCCGACCAGGTCCGCGCGCGACAGCCCGCGCACGCGCCCCAGCAGCTTCAGATACTCGATGAAATCCCCGACGCCCGAAGGCGGAAAGTCCGGAGGCGTGGTCAGCAGCAGCCCTTCCACCACGACAGCCAGACGCTCCAGATACTCCTCGTACTTCGGATAAGCCTCGGCGTCGCGCTGCGAAAACTTGGCGATCTCTTCGAGGGTCTTGGCCCGGTCCTGCCACATAAACAGGTGCCGTCCGTCCGGAAACGGCGAGAAAAAGGCGGGGTCCTTGGCGTCCACCACATAGCCGAACCGAGCCAGGTCCAGCTCGCGGACCACCTTCTCCTGCATCAGGCTCGCCAGGTAGGAAGCCGTGGAAACCCGAAACCCCGGCCAGATCTCTTCGGTAACCGCGCAGCCGCCCACCAGCTCGCGCGCCTCCAGCACCAGCACCTTCCGCCCGGCGCCCGCCAAGTACGCGGCGCAGACCAGTCCGTTATGGCCGCCGCCCACAATAATCGCGTCAAAGGACACAGGAATGAGGTGGCGCAAGCACTCGTGCTTGGCGCGCCGGGACTCATCCCGGCGCTTGTCGCCCCTAGCAGTATAACGCCCGGAACACCCGCACCCGTTCCGCGAGCCGCAACCGCCCTACCGCGCCGTCCCCAACTCCACATCAAAAGGCTTCTGTTCGTCGCCAAAAAAATGCTTCACCACCACCACCATCCTCACCCGATCCCCCGGCGCCTTGTCCCACAGCGCCAGCTTCACATCGCCACTGCTCTGCACGGCCACACCGTCCACTGAAACCAGCGTGTCGCCCTTCTTCAATCCCGCCTTCTCCGCCGCCCCTCCCGGAACCACCTCGCTGATGCTGCACGTGCCATCCTCGTCATGCATCCGGATCCCCAGAATCCCCGCCGCCGGCAGATCCTGCTCCTGGCTCAGCATCACGTAGTCCGCCATCGCCGGCGTCATCCCGTCTTCGTTGTTCAGCACGATCGCATACGAAGCCCCCGTCCGCCGCGCCAACCGCATCGGAATCCCCGACCCAAACTTCAGATGACCCGACCCGGCCAGCACCACCATCGGCATCTCCGGATGCGCGTCCAGATACAGCGCCGCGCTCTCGGCCATGCCCTCGTCCCACACCAGTTGCGCCTCCACGAAGTGGTCGAAGGTTCCGGGCGGCGAGGCCCCGTGCGCGTCGTACTCCTTCCGCAGCCGAGCGCGATACGCGTCGTCGGCCGGCTCGATGTCCTTCGGCGCGGCGCCCCGTTGCTCCTCGGAGAGCCCCGCCACCCCCACCTTGGCCACCGCCGAGGCCACCTCACGAGGCACATTCAGCGCCACCAGCGGAATCGCCCGTTCCCGCGCGAACTCGAGAATCGGCGCGTATAGCCGGTAATCGTAGCCCCAGTTAGTGAAGTAGTCCGTCGCGCGCAGCATCTCCTGCTCATCGATCCGCCTCTCGACGAAATCGTCCAGGTCCGCTTGCTTCGACCGCGGAAAATACTCCAGCCCGATCGCCATCACCGGATGCGACCGATAAAGCTCCCGGATCAGCGCGAGCTGATTCAGGTGATGATCGTAGCGCACATGCGTCTCGCCGATGAACACCACCCGCCGGTCCGCCACCTGCCCGGCCAGTTTCTCCAAGGCCACCGCCTGGTGCAGGTCGACAGCCTCCGTCGCCTGCGCCACCGCCAGGGGAGCACAACCCATCAACGCCACACATAACAACCCACGAACATTGAACACGATTCAATCCTAGCGTGTAATTCCAGGGACTCCGTTGCGAGGTCGTCAGGGTAAATCGGACTGACTCGCTACCGGACTGCCTCGCCACCTGCGTGCCAGGGGGCCTATGTCTATACTCCCTCAGTATATGAGCATGGCGGTGCAAACCCGCCTGCCGTCCGTTTCTACTTCACGGGGGCCGAGATTCGGGCCAGCAGATCTCTCGCTTCCGGCGACGCGGGGTTGAGTTCCAGAGCTCTTTCGAGCACTGCCTTCGCCTCGTCCGGATTCCCCGTACGGACTAGCGCGATCGCCAGGTTTACGCGCACCAGGGTCATCGCGGGATTCAACGCCAGGGCTTCTCTCCACAGCTCGATCGCCGCTGTTAGATTGCCGCTCTGCATTTGGTAGGCTCCGAGCGCCGCGGCCGCCGCGTATTGGGTCCGGTCCATCTGCCAGACTTGCTGGTAGAGCGGAAGTGCGTGGGCGTCGTCGTTGGCGTCGCGATAAAACTCGGCGAGGTACACGAGTGCCGTTGCATCGGCAGTACCTTGCTCGGCAGCCTGCTGCAGCAACGGGAACGCGCGGTCGCGATCCGTGGCGTTCCGGTCCCGCAGAGCGACCACGGCGTAGGCCAACGCCAAGTCGCGCGTGGTGGCCGTGTAGGGAGGAAAGGGCTCCAGTTCCGCGTTTGGGTTCGGGGTAACGCCCGCGCCCCCGGGCGTACGGCGGATCGAATGATCGGTGAAGACGACATGCTGGACATCGCTCGCCGGACCGCGCGGCATATGGCACGCGATACAGTCGTCGCCGTTGGCCTGTCTGGTCTCCTGAGCCGCCTGGCAATCCTGAGTCTGGTGGCAGGAGAGGCATTTGCCCCGGAAATAGGCCGCCTTCGCGGCGGGCTCGGGCGTCATGTGCGGATCGTGGCAGGTGCCGCACCACAATTTGTCGCCGCTGGCGCGCTTGCAGGCGCTTTGCGCCAGGTTCTCCACGTGGCTGGTTACCCGCAGATCCGAGGGCGAACCCGCGCGTACGAACACGGCGAGATCGCCGGTCAGAAGCGCACCGGGCGTCAGAGCCTGGCGATCGCTCTTGCCGGTCTTCGACACGCGCACTTCCCCGGACAAGTGACACTGCGCGCAAATACTGTCCCGGGCCGCGGGAGCGAGTTTCGCCGGATTCACCATCTTCGCGCCGTTGGCGACGTGGTCGCCGCCCGCGCCATGGCAGCGCTCGCACGCGACGCCGTTTTCGAGAAAGGGCGGCGCCTGGTAACCGTTCAGCGTCCCGGCGTCCGGTTGAATGCCGCTGGCATGGCACTGCAAACAGCCGGGTGCGATGGGCCGCGTGAGGTAGGGATAGTCAAAGCCGTCGAATCCCGGTGACGCTTTCCAGGAAGCGGAGTTGCGATAGTAGGTGACGGGCGCCTCGAACAGGAACCCTCCGGAATCGATGAGAAAGGTGCGCGCCGCCGAGCCGCTGCCGACGAAGTAAGCCAGGTCGCGGAGCCCGGTAATGCGTGGCTGGGCGCTCTGCTTGGCAAGCTGGGAAAATTCGAACTGGTAATCCGGCCGGACCGTGTAGGAGAACGCGCCACCGGCATCGCGAAATTCAGCGCGGTCAAAGCTCTCCTTTTCAACCTGCCCTCCCACCTTTCCGCTGCTTTGCGCCATGGGAGTTCGCATGTAGGCGCGATAGATGGCGCCATGGCAGGTGGAGCAGACCATGTTGCCAACGAAATCTGCGCCGAAGGCGCAGGACGTAGCCAGGAAGGCAAGCAGGAATCGCGTCAGCATCCGGTAGGCCCCATGATATCGCCGCTCTGCCTGTGAAGTGGATCGATGCTCCCGGAGCCGGCCGCGAGAATCCTGGCATCTGTTGGGCGCATCCACGACGGCCGAATACCCCTTCTCGTGCCATCCGCGGCGGCAGCCTGCGATTCATCCCCTCAGGCTACAACCAGTTCGGCGGAATGTCAGGCAATGTGCTCCTGGCGTTCTCCGTGGATCGGAAATAGCCCGGCCATCCGGCTCAACCCCGCGGGCGGCGGCTGAGAATGCTCATGCCGATCATGCTGAGCACCGGTTCGCCGCGCTGATTGAAGGCTTCCAGCTTGGTGCGGACAATGCCACGATCCGGCTTCGAACGCGAAGGCCGCGCATCCAGGATCGTGACCCGCACGCGCAACGTGTCCCCGGGCCGCACCGGGTTCGGCCACCGGATCTCATCCACGCCGGGCGATGCCATGCTCGCGGTATGGGAGAGATAGTGATCCACGTACAAGCGCATCGTGACCGCAACGGTGTGCCACCCGGAGGCGACGATCCCGCCGAACCGGCTGGCGCCGGCCCGCACCGGGTCGACGTGAAAATATTGCGGATCGAATTTCGCCGCGAACTCGATAATGTCCTGTTCGCTGACCGTGGTGGAGCCGAACTCCGTCACATGGCCCGGCACGTAATCTTCAAAGTACCGGTCGTCGCGCGGTGCGGCGAAGGAATCATTCGTCACGCAAGCCCTCCTCACTAGTATCAGCCCCGCCGCCCGCCGGACTCTACCGGATTCTACAGGTCGCCAGTGTCTCGGCTTTTGAGCGGACCCCATAGGAAATTGCGCATAGTCGCCGCAGGGTATCATCGAGGACCTGGCACCGTCCCATCAGTAAAATCTGACAGTCCCGACTCAAACTCAGGGTACTCCTACCGATAAGCATGACCAGAGAAGGCTGCCAGCCCCTCTAAAGGTGCGATATGCAACTATCCACGATTCACAATACGTTAAATACCACGCTCGCGGCCCCGTCCGAGCCTTCCACGCCCGCCCAGGTCACCGAGGACCGACGCACGCTCATCCGCGCCGTCCGGGCCGTAAACTCCGCTGAACTCTTGGGTTACGACCACGAACTGTCCTTCTCCTTCGACCGCGCCACGGGTCATCCCGTGGTCCGCATCGTAAATAAGGAGACTCGCGAGGTGATTCAGCAAATTCCTGCCGAATATGTTCTCCGCATGGCCGAAGAGTTGAGCAGAGGTTAGAAACCTCGGCAACATCATGGCCTACACAACTTACGACCGTTACCTGGAATCCGAAGTGCTCAGCGCCGACCCGGTGAAGCTCATTAACATGCTCTACCGCGGCGCCGTCGAATCCGTCGGCGCGGCCCGCCGCCACCTCGCCGCTGGTGAAATCGGCCCCCGCTCGCGCCAGCTCATGAAGGCTTGGGACATCCTCCACGAGCTGATCCAGTCGCTCGACCACAACCAGGCCCCCGAGCTCAGCCAGAACCTGACGGCTCTCTACGCCTACCTCCAGCAGCGTCTGTTGGACGCCAACGCCGAGCAATCGGACAGCCCGTTGGCCGAGGTCGAATCGATCCTCAGCACCCTGGCCGAAGCCTGGCGCGACGTAAAGGCCGCCCCACCGGCCGCCGCCCCCCATGAAGTCCCCATGGAAGCCGCCAGCGACTACCGCCCCGTCAGCGCGGCTTACTAATCCGCACTTCTCAGCAGGTTTCGACGTGGCGCGAGCCCATGGCTCGCCGCGCCCAGACAATAGGTATGACTCGTCCCGGCGCTTGTCGTCCATCACAGTGTCGTGCCCGGGGTTCCAGCCCGACCACTCGCCGAGGCCTCCCGCCTGTGCTTTGCCCGAAACGCTCTGCGAGCCTGTGAGAAATCCGGGCTAACGTCTTCAGATCGAGGCCTCAGCCGCCGATGCCGCACGGCTACGTGGAAGCGAAGGCCGTCTTCTAGTCCGCATTTCTCACCAGGTTCCGGACGCAGGACGTGGCGCAAGCCCGTGGCTTGCCGCGCCGGGACTCGTCCCGGCGCTTGTGGCCGGTCACGCTGTCATGCCGGAAGCGGCGGCCAAATCGCCGATTGCGTATCCCTGCCTCACGTTTCGCGCCGATGCACTGTAGAGCTTGTGAGAAATGCCGGCTAGAGTTCACGCAGGTCATGGACCGCCCATTCTACGGCGTCCTCGACCTGCAAGACGGTCATCCCCCGCCGCCGGGCCTCCCCTCGCGCCCGGAACCACTCCAGCGACCGCGCAGCCACAAACCGCCAAATCGAGAGTATCCCTGCCTGGGGGGACCAGGGCGTTGCACCCATGTGACTTGTCCGTTACTGAGCATGGCCTCTTAAGCAATTGCGCATCAGTCCGGAATGATCGCGGCCGCCTTTTAAATCCGTCGGTGAGGGGCGTCGGCGGCTGTCGGAATTTGTCTTGCACCACATACGTTTGCGATATCTCTTCCAAGCCCCTGGGACGTGCTTCTTGTGATACGCTACGCGCTGTGAGTCCTTTCCTGCGAACCGATCCAGCGTTTGACTCCCTTGTTCCCGCCGGCGCCGCAATCGAAAGACTGGCCGGTGGCTTCACCTTTACAGAAGGGCCTCTGTGGCGTCCCTACGGAGCGCTTTGGTTCAGCGACGTGATCGGCAATGCCGTGCGGGAATGGAGCCCGGATGGCGCCGTCACGGAGATTTTGCGCCCCGGCGGCTATGACGGCATCCACCTGCCTCCGGGCGGCTTCAACGGCCCCAACGGCATGACGGCAGACCGGGACGGAGCCGTGGTCCTGTGCCAGCACGGCAACCGCCGCATTGTGCGCATTACTCGCGACCGGAACGTTTCCACCGTCGTCGAGCGCTACGAAGGTAAACGCCTGAATAGTCCGAACGACCTGGTGTTCCACAAAGACGGGTCGCTCTACTTCACTGACCCGCCCTATGGACTGCCGCAGGGGGACGAGGATCCCGCCAAGGAACTCGCGTTCAACGGCGTCTACCGGCTCGCGGATGGCAATCTGCAACTCATCATCGACGATCTGCATCGCCCCAACGGTCTGGCTTTCTCGCCCGACTACAAGACCCTTTACGTCGCTAATTCCGAAAAACCCAAAATGTGGATGCGCTACGATGTCGCCGCCGATGGCACGGTCCGCAACGGCCGTGTATTCGCGGACGTGAACCACTCGCCGGACCCGGGTGTCCCGGATGGCATGAAGATCGACGCGCTGGGCAACGTGTGGGCCACCGGACCGGGCGGAGTCTGGGTCTATTCGCCGGAGGGCAAGCACCTGGGGATGATCAAGACTCCGGAGACGCCCGCCAATTGCGCCTGGGGCGATGACGGCAAGTCGCTCTACATTACAGCCGTCACCGGGCTGTATCGAGTGAAGGTGGCTGTTCCAGGGGCGCCGGCGGTCTACCAATGATTGCAAGGAAGAGGAGTGCATGATTCAGGTCCACGTCGACATGTCGGTTGACCTCGCGAAAGAAGAGCAGATGCTGCGCGACTTCCAGAACCACTTCAAGCCCGCCGCCGCACAGTTTCCGGGATACCTGGACGTGAAGATCGTCAAGCTTCGCAAAGCCTTCGTGGGTCATGCCCCCGAGGGCATCAACTACCGCTTCGTGCTGCGCTATGAAGGCGAGGAACTGCGCCAGAAGTGGATCGCTTCCGACATCCACCAGGAAGTCTGGGGCCTGATTGAGCAGACGCTCCGGCACACGAACTACGACATTTTGTTATTTGATGAAGTATGAAGGAGGTTCCATGAAGACCACTACGCTGGTTGGATTCGCAGCCGTGATCGGCGGCGCCCTACTGTACCTTGCACCCCTGAACGCGCTGGAGCCCCTGGCATCACGCATCGTGCACACCGACCCTTCCAAGTACCGGCCGTCGACATCCGTGCATGCCGGCGCGGGCAAGATGGCGTTCACGGCGCTGCTGGACTACCATAGCCTGGACACCAACCTCCTGTTCCTGCACCGCGGCGTGATCGACCCGCACAGCGGGATCGGCCATCACTTCCATAACAATTGCGAAGAAATGTTCGTGATCCTGGACGGCGAGGCGCAGTTCACCATCGACGGGCGCACGTCCGTGCTCAAAGGTCCCGCCGGCGCGCCTGCAACACTGGGCCACTCCCATGCCATCTACAACGCCACCGACAAGCCGGTCCAGTGGCTGAACATTAATGTGTCGCTCCTCAAGGGGCAATACGACAATTTCGACCTGGGAGACAAGCGCGAAGACGTGGCTCTCGATCCGACGCCGGTCTTCATCAATATGAGGCTGGATCGATCGCTGCTGCGCAACATGAACTCCTTCCACGGCGGCAAGGGGACCACGCAATACCGGCGCGCGCTCGGTCCCGACGTGTTCGGCACGGCTTGGGCGTTCGTCGACCACATTGTGCTCCCGCCTGGAGCCTCGGTGGGTCCCTTCTCCTACCGTGGCATCGCACAGTTCTATTACGTGATGGCGGGCCAAGGCACGGTGTCCCTGGCAGGCCGCGGACAACAGCAGTCCGCCGCCATCCAAACCGGCGACGCGATCCCGATTCAACTGAGCGAGGTCCATTCGATCGAGAATAACGGCACAGAGCCGCTGGAACTGATGGCGGTCGGCGTGGCGCGCGATCTGCACAAGGAAATGGAGTCGACCGACGCTGGCGCGGGCCCCTTCCGCAGGAATTAAGGACGATGCAAAGAACTGCTCTGTGCGTGATCCTGGCCGGCTTGTTTGCCGCCGGCCAGACGGCCGTGGCCCAAGCCCCCGCCGCCGGCAAACAGGTTTTCGATAGCCGCTGCGCCCGCTGCCATGGCCCGGACGGCGGTGGCGGCGAACTGGGACCCTCGATCGTCCGCGGCATCGCCTCGCGCCCCGGCCCGGACTTGCCGGCTTTCATCACCACTGGATCGCCAAGCCGCGGGATGCCGGCGTTTGCGCTCCCGCCCGCCGAGATGACCCCGCTGGTGGCCTTCTTGCGAAGCCTCGCGCCTCCCCCCGGCCGTCGCGGTCCGCCGGTGGTCCGGAAGACCATCACCACCACCGACGGCCGCATGGTCGACGGAGTGGTGATCAATCAGAACTCATTCGAGCTCCAGATGAGGACCGACGATGGGCACGTCCTTCTGCTGCGGCCTTCGGGCGACCGCTTCCGCATGGTCACCTCAGAAACGGACTGGCCGACGTATCACGGCGATGTGTCCGGGAATCGCTACAGTACGCTTTCGCAGATCAGCGCGTCCAACGTGGAGCGCTTGGCGCCGAAGTGGGTGTTCAATTTCCCGAACGCCGCCCGGCTGGAAGGAACTCCCATTGTCGTGGGCGGCTTGATGTACGTCACGGCAGCGAACGAATGCTGGGCGCTCGATGCCGGCACCGGTCACGAGGTCTGGCACTTTCAGCAGCCCCGGACGCGCGGCTTGGTGGGAAACGCTTCCGGCGGCATCAATCGTGGCGTGGCCATCCTGGGCGACAGCCTCTTCATGGTCACCGATCACGCCCATATCATCGCCTTGAACCGCTTCACCGGCCAGTTGCTCTGGGACACCGAGATGGCGGATTGGCACCTGAACTATAACGCCACGTCGGCGCCTCTGGTGGCCGGCGGCCTGGTGATCTCCGGCACGGCGGGCGGCGACGAAGGCGCGCGAGGGTTCATTGCTGCGTTCGATCCGGTTACCGGGAAAGAGGTCTGGCGATTCTGGACCGTTCCCCGTCCGGGCGAGCCGGGGTCGGAAACCTGGATTGGCAACCAGATCGAACACCCCGGCGCGGTCGCCTGGATGACCGGATCCTACGATCCCGCGGCCGACCTCGTCTACTGGGCCACGGGAAACCCCGGCAACGATATGGTGGGCGACGAACGGGGCGGCGACAACCTCTACTCCAGTTCGGTGGTCGCGCTGGAAGGCAAGACCGGCAACCTGCGTTGGTATTACCAGTTCACGCCCCACAACGTCTGGGACTACGATGCACAGGCTCCCTCCGTGCTCGTCGATGCTTCGTGGAAGGGCCAGCCGCGGAAACTGCTGCTGCACGCCGACCGCAACGGCTTCTTCTACGTGTTTGACCGCTTGACGGGCGAACTCCTGCTGGCCCAGGCGTTCGTCGACAAGCTGACGTGGGCGAAAGAGATCGGACCCGATGGACGTCCCGTGGTCAATCCCAACCAGGAGCCTACGGCCGAGGGCACCCGCGTCTGCCCGGCGTTGGAGGGTGGCACCAACTGGTATTCGACGTCCTTCAATCCCTCGACCGGCCTCTATTACGTGCAGACCCTTGAAGACTGTGCGAATTTCGTCAAGCGGGACGTCCCGTGGAAGGCAGGCGCTGGCTATATGGGCGGCACTTGGCGCCGCGAGGGTGGGCAGAAGATCCTGCGCGCGTTCGATATCAAGACCGGAACTCCCCGCTGGGAGTTGCCGCAGACGGGCCCGGCCAACTCCTGGGGTGGTGTCCTGTCGACGGCGGGCGGCGTGGTCCTGTTCGCCGAAGATGGAGGGCTGTTCAGCGCAGCCGACGCCACAACCGGTAAGCTCCTGTGGCAGTGGCCCGCCGGCCAGGTTTGGCGCTCCTCGCCCATGACCTACATGTTCGACGGCAAGCAGTACGTCGCTCTGGCGGCGGGTTCGAACATCATATCGTTCGGCTTGGTGCCGTAGGGGCAGCCGACATGGCCGCGGGATTTCTCGCAGGCGCGCCGTGCGATAAGCCGACTCGCGATTGAGAGGCCTTTCCCGCACAGCAATGGATCCGTATGGCCTTGACTGGGTGAAACCGCTGGCCTCGCACGCGCGCTTCGATCACGTCGCCGGACTGGGTGGAATCGGACCGCAGAATGTGGTCCGACCCGCAACAGCAAACCTGGCCTCACATTCCGCAGCGGTTTGGCGAACTGGCCTTTGTGCAGTAATCGTCCGTTTGAGGCTGCCGGTGCTCTTACGGCCGCCCGTTATCGATGGCAAGCCAGGACTTCGCGCATTCTTCCACCACAGTGAGATACTGCTCGACTTCCCCCTTGCCCACCACCCACGGATGGGGTTCTCCGGGCTTCCTTGCTTTGGTGCGCTCCAACCGTGCCAGCGCGTCGTTGTAATCCGTATGGTTGCCGATAATCACATCCGCTCCCAAGCCCCCGGCGATATCTTTGATGCGGCCAGCGTTTTTAATATAGGACTGCAGCATTTCCTGTGAGGTGTTGCCGCTCAGCGCCGTTCCACCCCACTCCATGGCCACGTGCGGCTCCCCGTGATCCTTCACCGGAACCAGCACGGAAAGGGTGCCGCCGGTGTGGCCGGGAGTGATGTAGATGGTGATGGTGGTATCGCCCAGAGTCAGCTTCTGTCCGTCCGTGGCCTCGATATCCTTGCGCGGAGGATCGGCCTGGCGCGCGGACAGTTCCCAATCCGCAGGTCCCATGATGATCCGGGGATGGTAGGTATCCTGCAGGAACTTGACACTGCCATCGTGGTCCCCATGCGCGTGACTGACGACGATGTACTTGATGTCTGCCGGATCGAGACCCTCCTTCTTCAAGCCGTCCACAATCGCGTCCTGTGCGGCGTAACCAAACAAGGTGTCGATGAGGATGATCCCTTCCGAGGTTTTCACGGCCCAGGCGCTGTTCGTCTTAGTGGTGAGCATATAGAGGTTGTCGAAAACCTGGCCTCCTTCGGCGAACCAGTTCTCCTTCGCCGGCGCGGCGGCAGGTCCGCGCCCACGTCCGCCTGCGCGGCCACCACCGCGGCCCTTCGCAGCGCCCGCGCCTCTGGCCGGACCGCCCCCCGGCGGATTTGCGGTCGACACCGCACCGATCGTGGCCGGACAGGCAAGACGCGCGGCTCCGCTGTTATTGGAATTCACCAACGCCATTGCGGCAGCCTTGTGAGCCGTGCCCGTATCAGGGGACTGGGCTAAAACCGTGGCTGCAACCAGGAATGGGAGAATCACTTGGTTCATCTGCATAAGGGTCTTAGTCTATCTCAAGCTGTTGCCGAAGGTATCGGCGGTGAATCTCGAATGGGAGCACCCGGGCGTTGGGAACGCTACTGGCGAACCACGGTTCGATGCGATGACGAGCGTTGGCTCGCCCCCCGACCGCTCCTTTGGTAGACTTCCTAGTGGCGTTCAGCGGGCATTTTGGCATGGGCGCCTTCGATTGCAAGGAGAATTGTCATGGATCGACGGTTTCTAAGCAGTGCTGCCGCGTTCGTTTTACTCGCCGCTGTGGGTGTGTTCCACGTTTCGGCCCAGGCCCCGGCGCAAGCTGCGCCTAAGGGCCGTGGCGGGGCAAAGGGCGGTCCGCCCCGGGCGACGGCAACACCCGCAGATCTCGCGGAGATCGCGAAGCTCGCCGCCTTACCTGCCTGGACCGCCGGCGCCGGCGATGGAGATTACTCGATCGGACCGGACTACGCTCCCGCACCGGAAGAAACCCAGAAGGTGGGGATCCCTCACGGCAAGCTGGTCGAATTCTACATGAACTCTGCCAACAGCAAGATCTATCCAGGGATCAACGGCCCGTTCGAGCGTCTGGTTTCGGTCTATATCCCGAGCCAATATGTGCCCGGCACGGAGGCGCCTTTCATTTTTTCCGCCGACTCCTACGGTCTGCGTGACCGTCAACTGGCGAATATCCTCGACAACATGATTGCCGGCCACCGTCTGCCCGCACTGGTTGCGGTGATGGTCGCCAACGGCGGTCCCGAGCGCAGCCTGGAATATGACACGGTATCCCCCTTGTTCGCCGACTTCGTCGAGACCGAAGTTTTGCCGCGTGTGGAGAAAGAGACGGGGGTCAAGCTGACCAAGAACCCCGAGGGCCGTATGACCTATGGCGGCAGTTCCGGCGGCGCGATGGCTCTCACCATGGCCTGGTTCAAGCCGGAGCTTTACCATAGGGTGCTGTCCTACTCCGGTACCTTCGTGGATCTGAGGAACGGTCCGGATGCGCCGCACGGCGCCTGGGAATACCTGGAACACTTCTTTCCCGACAATCCGGCCAGGCCGTTCCGCATCTGGATGCATGTATCGGAGAATGACATCGGGGCGAATACCGCGTCGGCCGATCGCCGCAACTGGGTGATCGCGAACCAACGGCTGGCTGCTGTCCTGAAGAGCAAGGGTTATCACTACCAGTTTGTTTACGCCAAGAACGCGGGCCACGTGGATCGCAAGGTGATTACGCAGACCTTGCCGCAGGCCCTGGAATACGTCTGGCAAGGCTATCCCATCGCCAGCAAGTAAGGAGCACAGGGCGCCGCGCTTTGCGGAACCATTCCCGCCCTGTGGGCCGGACAACACATCCAGGCATGAGGTTGCCCGTCATGAGGTTGCCCGTATGGATACGTTCGATCCGGCGAGACTTGAGCCACTCAGGACGTGGCGCGAGCCCATGGCTCGCCGCGCCGGGACTCATCCCGGCGCTTGCCGCCGGTCAAGGTGTCATGCCAGTTGCGGCGGCGAAATCGCCCCTTGCGGCTCCCCGCCCGACGTTTCCCTCCGATGCGCTGAAAGCCGGTGAGAAGTGCGGGCTAAGGAGCTTCCGCCTTACCGGCGGACAGGGATGGCGACTTGCGGATGATAGCCCGAAACGTGCTGCCCTGTGGACCCGTATCCGCGAGCTCCAGAGAGCCGCCGTGCAGTCCTGCGATCCACCGCGCGATGGCGAGCCCTAACCCGGCGCCCGAATTCCCGTCGGTCGCGGACGTCGACCGGGCCTTTTCCACGCGAAAGAAGCGGTCGAAGATCTTTGCTCGGGCCTCTTCGGGGATGCCGGGGCCGCTGTCCCGCACGAGCAGCGTGTAAACGGAGGGATTCCTGGCGTTCACCTCCACCTCGACGTGTCCACCTTCCGGCGTGAATTTCACGGCGTTATCCAGCAGGTTCATCAGCATCTGCCGGAAAAGGCCTTCGTCCCCCCGGCAGGGCATCTCTTCCAACTGTGGACCACTCACCATCACGCCACGGCGGCGTCCCAGCAGCCGCGCCGCGCGGATGCACGCGGCGACCGTCTCGTCCAGTGAAAACTCCTTCTGCTCGATCGGATACACGCCGGCGTCGGCCCGAGCCAGCACGAACATGTCCTGCACGATATGATTCAGCCGCTGGAGCTGCTGATCGATGGTCGTCAGCGCGTCGCGATACTCGGCTTCGGAGCGATGCTCCGCCTCCAGAGTCACCTGCGCGGCCGCGTGCGCCACATACAGCGGTGTGCGCAATTCGTGCGACGAATCCTCCATGAACTGTTTCTGCCGCGAGAAGGCGCCTTCGAGCCGCTCCAGCAAGCGATTGAAGGTCGAGGCCAGTCGTCCCAGTTCGTCCTTGGGATTTGCGACCGTCACGCGCCGGTGCAGATCCACCGAACTGATGCGGTCGACCGTATCCGACATTGCCACCACGGGGGCGAAGCTTCGCCGCGCGATCAGGAATCCGCCCAAAGCCGCCGCGGCCAGCGCGAGTGGCACGGCCAGAAAGAACGCACGGCGCAGATTCGCCAGTCCGGCCTCCACCGGCGCCAAAGACGACGTGGCCACGAACTGGTAGCTGCCCGCATCCTTGATCTGCTGGGTCAAGGCGCCGATTCGCCAAGGCTCGCCGTTGCGCGCCGCATTGCGATAGGAAAGCGCCACGTCCGGGAACACGGCCGGCTTCGGAATCACGCCCCGGGGTCCGGGCTTTGCGGCCACCAGGCGAGCCCCTTCGTACACGCCTGCACCCACGCTCGGGAAGGAATCACGGTACACCGTTCCGACCACGTCCACGAACGATTCCTCGCCCTTGAGCTTGCCTTGATGCTCCTCGATTTCGTGCCGCAGCGAACGTTGCAGCACGTCGATGGCGGCCGCCACGTCGCGGTCAGCGGCCGCGCGGGCGTTCCGCGCCAGGATCATGTACACGCCAATGCTGAAGCCGACCAGCACCAGCGTCAGCACGCCGACGTACCAGGAGGTCAGGCGGAGGCGAACGGAGTTAAACATGGACGTCCTGTTCGGCGCTCAGCACATATCCCTCACCGCGGCGCGTATGCAGTAGCGGCGAGCCGCCGCAATCGATCTTGCGCCGCAGCCGTTGCACGTACACCTCGATGAGATTCGAAAACGGATCGTAGGTTTCCTCCCAGACATGTTCGGATATGTCCGCGCGCCCAACCACCTCGTCCTTCCGGCGCGCCAGGTATTCGAGCAGTGCGTACTCCTTGGCCGTGAGAGAAACGGCTGCACCGCCGCGCCGGACCACATGCGAGCGTGTATCGATGGTGAGATCGCCCACCGTGAGAACCGTGTCGTGCAGCTCTGAGCCGCGCCGCAGCAGCGCCCGCACGCGCGCCAGCAACTCGCCGAAATCGAACGGCTTCGTCAGGTAATCGTCCGCGCCGGAATCGAGGCCGGTGATCCGGTCGCTCACGCCGACGCGCGCGGTCAGCAGCAGAATCGGGACGTTCGACCCGGCCCGCCGCAGACGTTTGCAAACCTCCAACCCGTCGATGCCCGGCAGCAGGATGTCGAGAATGATGAGGTCGTAGGAATTGATGCTCGCCTTCTCCATCGCATCGGGGCCGTTTTCCGCCACGTCCACCGCGTAGGAGTGTTCACGCAGCCCCTTGGCCAGTATCCGGGCGGCGTCCCGTTCGTCCTCTACCAGCAGCAAGCGCATCGCTTCGAATCTGTCCTCATTGTGCCACCCCTACCGGCAATTCCTCCGGTTCCAGCACGGCCTCCCGGCTCTCTCCCGGAGGATCTCGCCGCGAAAACCAGGGATACACCACCGGCAGCACCAGCAGCGTCAGGAGCGTCGCCGTGACCAGCCCCCCGATCACCACCGTCGCCAACGGACGCTGCACCTCGGCCCCGGCCGACGTGGCGATCGCCATCGGCACAAAGCCGAGGCTCGCCACCAGCGCGGTCATCAACACCGGCCGCAGCCGCATGGACGCGCCCGCTGCCACCGCTTCCAGGCACGACATTCCTTCCTCCCGAAGGCCGTTGATGTAACTCACCATCACGATCCCGTTCAGCACGGCGACGCCGAACAACGCGATGAAGCCTACCGAAGCCGACAGGTTCAGGTTCAATCCGCGTGCCCACAGGGCCGCAATGCCGCCCACCAGCGCGAACGGCACGTTCAGCAGAATCAGCAGCGATTGCGACACGGACTGGAAGGTCGCGAACAGCAGACCGAAGATGAGCAGGATCGAAGCCGGCAGCACGATCATCAGCCGGCGTGTGGCGCGCTCCTGATTCTCAAACTGCCCGCCCCATTCCATCGAGTAGCCCGGGGGCAGCACCACGGCGCGCTGCATCTTGGCCTGCGCGTCGGCGACAAAGCCGCCCAGGTCGCGGCCACGCACGTTTGTCTGTACGACGATGCGGCGCTGGCCGTGCTCCCGCGTGATCAGCTCGGGACCTTGCCGCAGCGCCACGCGGGCGACCTGCGCCAGACGGATCCGTTCGCCTCCGGGCGCGTTCAGCATCACCTCGCCCAGACTCGCCGGATCGCGCCGGTACCGGTCCGGCAGCCGCAGCACGATCGCGAAGCGGCGTTCCCCATCGATCATGTCGTTGACGTAGCGGCCACCCACAGCCGTCTCGATCACTTCCCGGACATCGGAGACGTTCACCCCGTAGCGGGCGAGCTCCTGCCGGTCGATTTCGATGTGCAGCTCGGCCACACCGGTCGTCATCTCCATCTGCTGATCCGCTGCGCCGCGCACCGAAGACACCACGCGGAGCGCTTGCTCGGCGAGCTTCTCGATCACTCGCGGGTCTTCCCCGAAGATTTTGATCGCCACGTCCCCCTTCACGCCGGAGATCACCTCGTCCAGGCGCATCGCCATCGGCTGCGTGAAGTTGTAGGCGACGCCTGGCACCTTGGCCAGTGTGGCCGACATGCGCTCGATCAACTGCTCCTTGGTGTTGCCGCTCTTCCACTCCTCTTGCGGATTGAGCAGCACGTACACGTCGCCCTGATAGATCCCCATTGCCTCCGTGGCCAGGTCCGGACGCCCGATCTTCGTCACCACGCCGCGCACCTCCTCGAAGCTGCGCACGATCTGCTCCACGCGCGTGCTGATGGCCATCGAATCGGTCAGCGATACCCCGGGCAGCTTGCGTGTCTCAATCAGGATGGAGCCTTCGTCCAACCGTGGCATGAACTCCGTTCCGATCCACGCCAGCGACGCGATACTCACGACGACCAGCGACGTGGCCACGCTGACCGTCGCCACGCGGTGCCGGAGCAGCACGCCCAGCACACCCTGATAGCGCCGGCGCAGCGCTTCAAACCAGCGTTCCTTGTGCTCCTTCATCCCATGTCGGAAGGTGAGCGCCGTGGCCGCCGGTACCACGGTCAAGGCAAAGACCAGAGCGCCCAGTAAAGCCGAGCACACGGTGATGGCCATGGGCCGGAACATGCGCCCTTCCAGCCCCTCCAGGAAGAAAATCGGCAGGTAGACGGCGATGATGATCGCTACTGCGAACACGATCGGGCGGGCTACCTCGTAGGCGCTGTGGCGGATCTCTTCATACGCCTCCTCCGCCCCGATTCCCTCCGGATGCTGCAGCCGCCGCATGGAGTTCTCCATCATGACCACCGCGCCGTCCACGATCATGCCGAAATCGATGGCGCCCAGGCTCATCAGATTGGCGCTGATGCCGAACACATTCATCCCGATGAACGCCACCAGCATGGAAAGCGGAATGACGGCCGCGACAATCAACGCGGCGCGCATGTTGCCCAGGAACAGCAGCAACACCACGACGACCAGGATGCCGCCTTCGATGAGGTTGTGCTTCACCGTCTCGATGGTGCGGTCGATTACTTCGGCCTGATCGTAAAACGGCCGGATCGAGACGCCCGGAGGCAGACTGAGCGAGGCGACTTTCTCCTTCACCCGCTCGATCACCTGCTTGCCGTTTTCTCCCTTTAGCATGATCACCATGCCGGAGACGGTTTCTCCCCGGCCGTCGTGGATCGTTGCGCCCTGGCGTTGCATCGGCCCGATGTGGATCGATGCCACGTCGCGCAGCTTCACGGGTGTGCCTTCCCGCGCCACCAGCACGATATTCTCCAGGTCCGGAATCGACTGCGCCCGGCCGATTCCGCGCAGCGTGTACTGTTGCGAGGCGTGCTCGATATATCCGCCGCCGAAGTTGGCGTTGTTCTCCTTCACCCGCTGGTAAACGTCGCGCAGGGTCAGGCCGTAGGCGCGCAACCGGTCCGGTTGCAGCTCGATGTGGTACTGCTGCGTCTCGCCGCCCCAGGTGTTCACTTCGTTCACGCCCGGCACGGTACGCAACTGGTTGCGGATCTGCCAGTCTTGAATCGTCTTCAACTCCATGGGCGTCTGCGACTCGCCTTCAAGCATGTACTGGTACACTTCCCCGAAGGCCGTCGCCACCGGACCCAGCGTGGGTTCCAGGCCGTCGGGCAGTCTCGTGCGGACCTCCTGCAATCGCTCGTTCACCAGTTGCCGCGCGAAGTACGTGGCCACCGAGTCGTCGAAGATCACCGTCACCACGGACAGCCCGGCCTTTGAAATGGACCGCACCGTCTGCGTGTTCGGCGTGCCCATCAGCGACACCTCGATCGGATAGCTGACCAGTTGTTCCACCTCCGCCGGTGCCATGCCGGACGCTTCGGTGATCACCGTCACCTGATTGTTGGTCAGGTCCGGAAACGCGTCGATCGGAATCCGCAGCATCGACCAGACGCCGAGCCCCACGATCCCGGTGACGCCGATCAGCACCAGCCAGCGATGCTCCAGATGAAAGTTGAGGATACGGCGCAGCATGTGTTACTCCGAGAGAGACGCCTTCAGGAACTCGGACTTCAAAACGAAGGCGGCGTCCACCACCACCGTGTCACCCGCGTGCAGGCCAGACAGAATCTCGTAAGACTGATCCCACGTCTTCCCGGTGCGGACCGGACGCGGCTCAAAGCGGTCCGGCGCGGTCTGCACGAACACCACCGACTCGCCGCGCACATCCTGTACCGCCGCCACCGGAACCACCAGCGCCGGCGCACTGTGGCCCAGTTCGATTTCGGCGTCCGCATACATCTCCGGCTTCAGCCGGCCCTTTGCGTTCGGCAGATCGATGCGCACCTGAATCGTTCGCGTGGCGGGATCCAACAGCTCGCCCAGTTTCCCGATTCGTCCCATGAACGGCGTGTCCGGGTAGGCCTGCACGAAAATCCGCACGGGCATGCCGATGTGCAGCTTCGCCAGGTGCTCTTCGTTCACCTCTGCGATCGCCCACAGCGTGCTCAGGTCGCTTACCAGGAACAGGTCGTTGGCCGGACTCACCACGGTTCCGGGCGTCACGTTGCGTTGCAGAACCACGCCCGCGGCCGGCGCGCGCACCGGGATAAGGTCGTTGTCTTCCCCATCGGTGTCCTGCGGCACATCGGATTCATCGGCCGGGATGCCCAGCACTTCGGTCAGGTGCGTTTTCGTCCGCTCCAGTTCGATCTCGGCATTGTGCACGTCCGTCTGCGAGTTCCGGTATTCGGTTTCCGCCTGCTCGAGCTGAGCCACCGACCCGGCCTTCAGGTCGAGCAGCCGTTGAGCCCGGTCCCGCAGACGCATCTGGTATTCGGCGATTCCCTGCACGCGGGCCAGGTCCGCCTGAGCCTTCTTGTATAGGGCGCGCGATTCGTGGATGTCATGGCTGTGCATCTGGGCCAGGATCTGGTCCTTCTTCACGATGTCGCCCGGGTTCGCCTGCACACGGACCATGCGTCCTTCGGCCACCGCGCCCACGCGCCAGGTGTGATTCTCGTCGTTGGTGAGGCGCGCCGTGGCGTGGATCACTTCGGGGATCGCCTGCGGGCTCAGCACAAGGGTCTTGATGCCGCTGCCGGCCTGGGCGTCCGGCGAGATGCTGACGCTATTCGCCGCATGCTCCGGCGCGAATGGAGGCGCCACGTCCAGTTCCGCCGGATCCGCACCGCATCCCGCCAGTAGAATCACCGCTCCCGCCAGCATCCACCTTGTCATGGTTCCACCCCCAAAGCCGTCGCCAGCAGCACCAGGCTCTGCTGATACTCGGCGCGCAGACGGGCGCTCTGCACTTCGAATTCGATATGCAGGCGCTCGGCATCCAGCAGCCGTAGCAAATCCGTTCCGCCTTCGCGGTAGGCGGCGCGCGCGATGCTCACCGACTCCTCGGAGCGCTGCAATGATCCGGCCATCAGCGCGGCCAGCCGGTCGCGGCGATTCTGCACATCGCGGTAGGCCAGCTCCACATCGGCCCGGACCTGCGCCTGCACCGCCGCCAGCTCCGCCTCCGCCACGCGAACTTCGCTCGACGCTGCGGATATGTTCCCCTGATTCTTGTTGAAGAACGGCAAATTGACCTGCACACCCCACATGAAGGTGTTGAATCCCACCGTGCGCTTGTAGCCGGATAGGACCTCCACATCGGGCCGCGCCATGGCCTGCTGGAGCCGCAGGGCAGCCTGGGCCTTCGCGACCGCCTGGTGGGCGAGCCGCACCTCCGGCCGCGCGGCGACCGCCTCTTCCACATTCACAACCACGGGTTTCGGCTGGCGGTCCAGAGCCTCCACCAGGCGGACTTTATCAAACCGGCCGCGGCCCATCTCGCGCAGGAGAGAGATCTGTGCGCTCTCGGCCTCGCGCGCCGCGTTTTCGACGGCCACCGCGACGCGGTCGCCTTCCAGCCGCACGCGGATCACGTCGGCTTCGGCGATGGCGCCCTCCCGGAGTTGGATCTCATGGTAGGTGATCGCCTGGCGGAAGGTTTCCTGGCTATCGCGCAGCAGATCAACCACGCGCTGCGCGCCTGTCGCCGCCCAGTACGCCATCTTCACACGCGCGGCGATCTGGCGCGTCACGAGTTCGCGATCCAGTTGGGCGGCCACCGTGTTTTCCTGGGCCAGTTCGATGCGCCGCTGGCGCTTGCCGCCGGTTTCCAGGACTTGCGATGCATAGAAGAACTGGTCGGTGAACGTGGAGGCGACCGGCTGGATCGGGCTTCCCACGTTCCAGTTCTCGCTCTGGATGTACAGGCGGGGATTTGGACGGAGGCCAGCCTGCTGGACCATACCATTCGCCGCAGCCACGCGTTCCGTCTCTGCTTCCACTCGGGGATGGTGGAGGATGGCCTCCTTCACCGCGGCATCAAGTGTGAGAAGCTCCTGTGCGCGAGCCAGGTGAGCGATTCCGCCCACTAGCAGCATCCATAGCGCCACAGAACCCATGCCAGGCCGCATGCTTTTGTAAGGTTGCATCACTTTAGCGAAGCCTCAGTGTATGGTGCAGCACATAAACTGCCGATGAACAGCGCAGGAAGAGCCGCCGGACCTGAACGGCAAGCCCGTTGCCCGAGGCTTGGCTCGAAAAGAGCCCCGGTCGTTCCCGGTGCCTGGCCACCGGCACGAGGAAGGGGGGGCGCGCGCCACAAGGATGGCTTCGCGCACGCTGGCGTTCATCGATCCTCAAGGTGTGGCAGTGCCCGAAGCCGTCGGCACGCCGGGGCACTGGCTCGCGTTCGTCGGGGTACGCGGTGAGGGCGTCTACCTCACTGGAGGATCGGTGGCGCCTCCCTGACGTCCAACCGGCGGTTCTCTATCCACGGGATCGATACACGCTCACCCCATAGCACTACGAACCACAAGGAATGCAGATCAGAGTCTCGCGCCTGGCCGATTGGGTCACAAACGGCGTTGCCGGAGTGGAGTCCGGTTATCTTCCGTTGAGCGCGCGCAGCGCCTGCTCCGCGGCAGCGCGGATGTTGGGGTCCGCTCCTTGCGCGGCGGCCGCTAAATGTGGAATCGCACCGGCGCGATCCCCCTGGCGCGCCAGCAGCATTCCCAGTTCCACCTGCGCGCGCGCATTCCCCGGCTGCAGCCGAACGGCCTCCGACAACTCTCTGTTTGCGCTGGCAAGATCGCCTTTTTCGGCCAGAAGCGAACCCCAAAGCTCACGGCCCGCCGCCAAACGCGGATCGCTCTCCACCGCCAGTCTGGCTTGCTTCTCGGCCTCCGCCGGGCGATTCATGTCTGCCAGGACGCGCGCATAATCGACCCTGGCCTCGGCGAAGTCCGGCTTCCATCGCAGGCTTTGCTCCAGTTCGAAGCGAGCCTCCGTGGTCTTGCCCTGCGACGCCAGCACCCGGCCCAGCGTCAATCGCCACTCCGCCACGCCGGGTTGGATGCGGATGGCAGCCCGGAATTCTTTTTCCGCTCCCGCCTGGTCTCCGGTGCCCCACAGGACCAAACCAAGATCGTTGTGCAACTCCGGCACCTCGGGATCAAGGCCGATCCCCCTTTCCAACGCCGCGCGCGCTTCTTCGGCTCTATTCTGCTGCCACAACGCCCACCCCAGCCGGCCCCAGCCCCGCAGGTCATCCGGCGCCAGCTCGGTGGCGCGCCGTAGCTTCTCCTCCGCCACCGTCCATTGACCGACCTTCATCAACGCATCTGCCCATTCGATCAGCCGCTTTGCCGACTGGGGATCGCGCTTGGCCGCCTCCTCGAAAAACTGGATCGCCGCCGCGGTCTTTCCGTCCGCAAGGTAGCCCTGCGCCAATTCCGCATAATACGCCGGCTGGTCTGGCTGATACTTTTCGATCGCGGCGGCCAGCAGCGGCAGACCCTTCGTCAGATTGCTCTGTTCGCGGACCTGCGCTACTGCGATGGTCAGTTCGTTGTCGGCCGTCTTGGGGAGCTTCGACGGATAGTAGGGAAGGACCTCGCCGCGGTACGAACTGCTCCCCGTTTCCGCGCGTTCGCTCTTTTCCGCCAGCAAGTCTCCCGCCGGCGGGCGCCGCGAGATCAGATGTTCCGTCATCACCACGTGGATCGCGTCGTCGGTCCGGCGCTTGGGCATATGGCAACTGACGCAGTCCGCTTCGGCGGTGTGAGGGCCTGCGCCCGATGGTCTGCCCTGATGTCTTCACTGACGCCTGGGTAACGGACTGGTGGCAGCTGAGGCAAACCTGGTTGTAGTGCGTGGCTGCCTGCTCCCCGCGGGGTATGTCGTGAGGATTGTGGCACGTGGTGCACAGAAGCTTCCCCTCGCTCTTCCGGAAGCATTGCGATTCAAGGAACCTGTAGGCGCCCTGGGCGATCTCGAAGTTATCCAGGTTCCCCTGCTCGCGATCGAAAGCCACCTCGTAGCCGCCCAGGGGCTGACCCGGTATATAGGAGAACGGGACCCGATTGAGCCGCACGACGTGGGTGGGCAGTTTCTGATTGGAAGTCTCCAGATGGCATTGGAGGCAAACCTCCATCGCTCTCTCCGGAGTCAACTTGCCTGGGTTTACGATCGCGGCCCGAACCACCTCCACCGCGGCGCCCTCCGACGCCCGGTCGATATGATTCTGGCCGGGCCCGTGGCATCGCTGGCAATCGATCCCCTCAGGCAGGGGTTGCAGATAGGTCGTTTGCGACAGATCCTTCTCTTGGCCATTCGGAATTCCAGGATAACCGTTATGGCAGAACATACACTCGTAATAAATAGGACGCACCGACCCGGCGTAATCGGGACGATCATAACCCGGGTTCATGGCCCAATAACCGCCGTTTTCCGCATACCAGCCCAGCGGCAACTGCTGCAGTGTGTTCTTGCCGGTCAGGTGTAAGTACGTTCGCGCGTGGTTGCCGGAACCCAGCACATAGTCCACGCGCTTCTCGTCGATGTTGGTTTCCTTGCCGTCGGGTCCTATCTGCCAACGGCGCTGAAATAGGTTGCCATCCCGCTCGATCATCGCAAAATAGCTGTCCGAAGCCGCATGATGGTAGGGCCTTCCGGGAGCCGGATCGTCCACCCCCTTATTCCCTCCCACGCGGTGGAATGCCCGTCCCATGCCGGTTTTCTGGTACGTGGCGGCGATGTCCGAGTGGCACAGCGCGCATGCCGTCGGATCGGCGTAGGCGCCTGCCGCCAAATCGGCCTCACTCGTGCTCGGCGCCCGGCGGGAATACCACCATCCAACGGCGCCCAGCAGCGCGATGAAAGCCGCCAACACAAGGCTCCGTCGCGAGAACCTGGAGCGTACGGGCGGGTTCCTGGATGTTCTAAGTGGCACGGCAATCACTTCTGGCCTCCGTTCCAGGCCAACAGACATTCATTGTACTTCGGAACCAGGGCTTCTTCTGCCTGGGGTTGCGAGCGGACCGGCAGCGCTTGGAAGCCGCAATGCGAAAGTCGGGCAGAGCCGCTTAACTATTTTTAATAGTAAATCCAGAACACATTTTGAGAAGCGCTCCGCCTCTGACCCGCCAAAAGATAACTTAAGGCAACTTAATTATCACCCCTGTTGATTTCTTGTATCAAACAAAAATCGATTGACCCCGCGTCTGCTTTCAGATAGGCTTTGGAGCAGAGCTTTCTAAGCTTCAGACCGTGGGGGGCCTTCAGTGATTAAAAAAGAGACGACCGCGAAATTTGCCGGGCGGCTTTTGGGCGCAATCGCGTTCCTGAGCCTGTTTGCGCTGGCCGCATTCGGCCAGACCGGGTCCATCACCGGAACCGTCGTTGATCCGTCGGGCGCAGCGGTGACGAACGTCTCCATCGACGTCCGGAACGTGGATACCGGCGCGATCTTTCAGAGTGGCACTTCCAACACCGGAAACTATGTCGTCCGGGTTCCGGCCGGCAACTATGAGCTCACGGTGGAAGCCCAGGGCTTCAAGAGATTCGTCCGTTCGAACCTGGTGGTGCAGACCGCAACCGACGCCCGCCTGGACGTGAACCTGGAGGTCGGCGCCGTGACCGAGACGGTCACCGTGACCGACACCACGCCGCTGCTCAAGACCGAGAGTGGCGAGATGAGCCACGTCATCCAGACCCAGCAGTTGAACGTGTTGCCCGTCTTGACCATCGGGGGCAGTGCCCAGGGCATTCGTGATCCTCTACAACAGCTTGTCCTGCTCCCCGGCACCAACTACCGGAACGGTCTGGCTGTGGTGGTGAACGGCATGCCCGCCAATAGCCAGACCATCCGCATCGAGGGCCAGGATGCTACCGGCAACATCTGGAAAATCTCGCAGCAAAACAGCCAGGCCGGCCTGGACGCCATTCAGGAAGTCGCGATTCAGACCAGCAACTTCGCCGCGGAGTTCGGCCAGGCGGCCGGCGGGTATTTCAACTACACGATGAAGTCCGGCACCAATCAGTTCCACGGCTCGGGCTACGACTACCTGGTGAATGAAGCCTTCAGCGCCGGCCTGCCCTTCACCGACCGGTGCGCCCAAAATACCAACTTTTGCACGTCGTCGACGGACGCCCGGCAGCATGTTCGCAACCGGCAGCGCCGCGTGGACTACGGGTTCACGTTCGGCGGGCCGGTCTTGATCCCGAAAGTGTACGACGGGTCGAACCGGACGTTCTTCTTTTTCAACTTCGAGCAGTATCGTCAGTCGCAGGCGACTTCGAACGGACTGCTCACGGTTCCCACCAATGCTTACCGCGCCGGCGACTTCAGTGCGGCGATGTGTAACTCCTATGTCGGCGGCACGCTGGATGGGACAGGCGGAACCTGCTCTCCGTACCGGCCCATCACGCAGGTTGCGAACGGCATGCCCGCGGTGGATCCGTTGGGGAACCAGTTGGTGCAGGGCCAAATTTATGATCCCTACAGCACCCAACTGGTGAACGGCATTCAGGTTCGTTCGCCCTATCCCGGTAATCAGATGCCCCTCACCGCCATGGATCCGGTGGCGCTCGCGGTGCAAAAGCTGCTGCCGGTGGCGAATCGTCCGGGCACGGTGAACAACTACGCGGTCCCGGGCTACACGCGCTTCACGCACACCACGAACGTATCCCTCAAGTTCGACCAAAACGTCAGTGACAAGATCAAAATTTCCGCGTACTATTCCCAGATCAACAACTACTCGCCGTTCGTGAACGGCCTGCCGCGGTTTCTCGGCAATGCCGACACGAACAACTGGAATCACACCACGCGTATCGGCTACGACCAAACCATCACCCCGACCCTCCTGCTTCATATCGGAATCGGGTACTTCCAGACGTCGCAGCCGCACATCGCCCCGCCGTTCGATCAGAGCACCATCGGACTGAAGGGCTACCAGGCGAATCAGATCTTTCCCGATATCGGGGGCATTTTCTCCGGGCTGCAGGGCGGCTATAACGGCTCCCTCGGAGCCACGTTTAGCGCGATCGCCTACGAACAGAAGCCGACGGCCGATACCAACCTGACCTGGGTCCACGGCAATCACACCTTCAAAGCGGGCGGCCAGTACACGCAAGAGGGCTACCCGGTCCCGAGCCTCTGGCGCGTGAACGGGAACTTCACCTTCAATGCCGCCGAAACCGCCAATCCTTTTCAGAACACCCTGGGCCTCAGCGCGACCAACCCGACCGGTTTCTCCTACGCCAGCTTCCTGACCGGCCTGCCGGATGTGCTGAACCTGAACGCTCCCAACAACGCCAAGCTCGGCTACCATTCCATTGGCGTGTATGTGCAGGATTCCTGGAAGGTGAACCGCAAGTTCACTCTGGATTACGGACTGCGCTACGACTACCAGACTTACATGACGGAGCAATACGGGCGCATGCAGGCCGCCTCGTTCGGCACGCTCGACCAGAAGCTCGGCCGCAACGGCGCAGTGCTCTACGGAGCCAGTTGCAACTGCAACTTCTCGCATAACTATGGCTTCGCCTTCGGCCCGCGCCTGGGTGGTGCGTACCAGCTCGATACCAAGACCGTGATTCGTGGCGGCGCGGGCATTCAGTACGATGTGGCCCAGGCGCCCAACGGCGTCCTGTACAGCGCGGCGGACTACTATCAGATCAACCCCAACGGCTACGGTATCAGCCCGCTTCAGAACACGAATAGCCCGGCCCAGAACGGTCTCCAGGGCGGCAACGCCTATGCGATCGGCAACCCCTTCGGCAACATCCCGGTGGTGTGGCCGAATCTGGACCAGGACAAGTACCCGTTCTACAACAACGGCATCGCCGCGCCGAACTCGCCCGCCATCTACATCGACCCGCACAACCGTCCCGGGCGCGTCTTCACCTGGAGCCTCGCCGTGCAGCGGGAAGTCATGAAGGACCTCGTGGTGGAGGTCGCCTACGTGGGTAACCGCGGCGCCTACTTCCCGGCGCCGCAAATGAGTCAGATCGCGCAGAACGGCATGACGCCGGACTCCCTGCAAAACCTATGGGGACTCGACATCAATAACCCCACCGACCGGTCGCTACTCACCAGTCAGGTCAGCAGCGCGGCGGTCCAGGCCCGCTTCCCGCAATTCGGCTTGGTCCCTGTCAATGGGACGCTCACGGTCCCATCGGTCTACAACGGCTTCCCTGCGAGCCAGCCATTGATCCAGGCGATCCGCGGGACGCCGCAGTGGGGCGGTCTCGGACCGTGGATCGGACCTCCTATGGGCAAGACCTGGTATGACTCGATGCAAATGAAGGTCACCAAGCGCTACTCCCACGGACTGACGGTGGACGCGAACTTCACCTGGGCCAAAGGCAGTGTGATCGGGTCCGCTTCGGACAGCACCTACTTCCTGGGCGGCCAGGCCCTCGCCACCGACATCTACAACTTCTCCAACAATAAGCAACTCAACCAATATGTCTATCCTTTGGCGACGGTGATTTCCTTCACCTATGTGACGCCGGGCTTGCAGGCGGACAGCCGTGGGATGAAGCTCCTGTCGCAGGTGGTGCACGACTGGCAGGTGGGCGCGGTTCTCCGCTACCAGAGCGGTGGGTTGGTCGGCAATCCCACCTCGCTGAATCTCCTGACCACCCAGCTTGCGCGGAACAGCCAGGCATTCGGTCCGGCCGGTACGAACTTCTGGAACTTGAGCGGACAGCCGCGGCTGAACATCACCGATCCCAACTGCGGATGCTTTGATCCGCAGCATTCCCAGGCGCTGAATACCGCCGCCTGGACCGACGCCCCGGGCGGCCAGTGGTCCTCCAGTGCGCCGTACTATAACAACTTCCGCTGGCAGCGGCAGCCCCAGGAAGCCATGAACTTCGGCCGGAACTTCAGGTTCGGTCCGGAAAGAAGATATAACCTGTTTGTCAGGGCGGAATTCCAGAACATCTTCAACCGCACCTTCCTTTCGACACCGTCGCTGGCGAACCCCAATCTCCCTATCGCCACCACGAACTATGTCGGCACCACGATCAACAATAGCGGGTTCGGGAGTATCGCGACCCTGAACGGAGCCGGAACTTCGCCGCGCTCCGGCCAGCTCGTCGCGCGGTTCACGTTCTGAACCTGTGGGCCGCTCCGGACGGTGGGCATTGCTCCCCGGCTGGACTGGCCCGCGGTCTTCCAAGCAGGGTCTTGAGGCGCCGGTGGCATGGCCGCCGGCGTTTCCTCTAACCCGCATTGCTCACCAGGTTTCGGACGCAGGACGTGGCGCAAGCCCGTGGCTTGCCGCGCCGGGACTCGTCCCGGCGCTTGTGGCCGGTCACGCTGTCATGCCGGAAGCGGCGGCGAAATCGCCGATTGCGTATCCCTGCCTCACGTTTCGCGCCGATGCACCGTAGAGCTTGTGAGAAATGCAGGTTAAAGTCCAGCGATGAAGCCCGAGCTCGCAACGCCGCCTGGCGGGCCACGTCCGGGCAGGCGGCAAGCGTCCCTCTTCGCCATTTCGACCTCCCGCGCTGCTTCTCCTCCTGACCGCTTTCTTACCCCTTCCGCGCTGCTCCCGCGCGTCCTCACAAACCCTCCTCCGCAGACCTCGTTTCTGGCAGCCGCGTTGGCCCGGGCTCGGCCTGCTTCGTGGAGCGCCGGCCCGCAGCGGGCGCAGCCTGACCTGCGGATTCTCCCCCGCCGGGGCGGCCCATAGAATTAATGATTTCGACTATCAATGGAATTGATTGACGTAGCGTCTCCTTTCGGGTAAGCTTCCTTGACGGTTTTTCATTAAAATTTCGCAAAGACCACTCAGGGGATTGCCGTGACCAGACTAACGACTCCAAGACTTGCCGGGCGCTTTGCCGGAGCATTGATGTTCCTCAATCTATTTGCCTTAGCCGCCTTCGGCCAGGTTGGGTCCATCACCGGAACCGTGGTGGATCCCTCGGGTGCCGCCGTGACGAACGTGGCTATTAACGTCAGGAACGTGGACACCGGCGCGATTTTTCAAAGCGGCACTTCCAACACCGGAAACTACGTCGTACGCCTCCCGGCCGGCAACTACGAGCTGACGGTGGAGGCCCAAGGGTTTAAACGATTTGTCCGCTCGAACCTGCAGGTGCAGACCGCCACCGACACGCGCATCGACGTGGAGCTGGAGGTTGGCGCGGTGACCGAGACGGTGACCGTGACCGATACGACGCCGCTGCTGAAGACCGAAAGCGGCGAAATGAGCCATGTCATCGAGACCCAGCGGTTGGACGTGTTGCCCGTCTTGACCGTCGGGCAGGGCGGGGGCCTTCGCGATCCCTTGCAACAGATCGTCCTCCTGCCGGGCACCTCCTATTCGTTCGGCGGCACGCAGAGGTTTGGCCAGGGGATCGTCGTGAACGGCATGCCCGCCAACAGCCAGACGATTCGTATCGAAGGCCAGGACGCCACCGGCAACATCTGGAAAATTAATCAGCAAAGCAGTCAGGCCGGCCTGGACGCCATTGAGGAAGTGGCGATTCAAACCAGCAACTTCGCCGCGGAGTACGGCCAGGCGGCCGGCGGCTATTTCAACTACACGATGAAGTCCGGCACCAACCAGTTCCACGGCTCCGGCTTTGACTACGTGAAGAACGAAGCCTTCAACGCCGGTCTGCCCTTCACCGACCGGTGCGCTCAGAACACGAATTTTTGCACGTCGTCGATGGACGCCCGGCAACATGTCCGGAACCGCGTCCGCCAAATCGACTACGGCTTCACGATCGGCGGACCGGTCTTGATCCCCAAAGTGTACGACGGGTCGAACAGGACGTTCTTCTTCCTCAACTTCGAGCAGTTTCGTCAGGCCCGGGCGACTTCGAACGGACTGATCACGGTTCCCACCAACGCCTACCGCTCCGGCGACTTCAGCGCGGCGCTGTGTAACTCCTACGTCGGCGGCACGATCGACGGGACCGGCGGAACCTGCAATCCTTACAACCCGATCACGCAGATTGCGAACGGCATGCCGGCGGTGGATCCGTTGGGGAACCAGTTGGTGCAGGGCCAGATCTATGACCCCTACAGCACCCAGCTCGTGAACGGCATCCAGGTTCGCTCGCCCTATCCCGGCAATCAGATGCCGCTCACCGCCATGGATCCGGTGGCGCTGGCGGTGCAAAAGCTGCTGCCGGTGGCGAATCGTCCCGGCACGGTCAACAATTACGCGGTCCCGGGCTACACGGTCCCCACGCACACCACCAACCTGTCCCTCAAGTTCGACCAAAACGTCAGCTCGACGATCAAGATCTCCGCCTACTACGCCCAGATCAATAACTATTCGCCGTTCGTGAACGGACTGCCGCGGTATCTGGGCAACGCCGACACCAACAACTGGAATCACACCACGCGCATCGGCTACGACCAGACCATCACGCCGACCCTGCTTCTGCATATCGGGATCGGGTACTTCCAGACGTCGCAGCCGCACATCGCCCCGCCGTTCGATCAGAGCACGATTGGGCTGAAGGGCTACCAGGCGAACCAGATCTTCCCCGATATCGGGGGCATCTTCTCCAACCAACAGGGCGGCTATAACGGCTCCCTCGGAGCGACGTTCAGCGCCATCGCCTACGAACAGAAGCCGACCGCCGATACGAACTTGACGTGGGTCCGCGGCAACCACACCTTCAAAGCGGGCGGCCAATACACAGGGGAGGGCTACCCCACACCGAGCCTCTGGCGCGTGAACGGAAACTTTGGCTTTGACGGTGCCCAAACCGCCGATCCCTACCAAAACACGTTGGGCCTCAGTGCGACGAACCCGACCGGTTTCTCCTACGCCAGCTTCCTGACCGGTCTGCCCAATGTGCTGAGCCTGAATGCCCCCAACAGCGCCCGGCTCGGGTATCACTCCATGGGCTTCTATGTGCAGGACACCTGGAAGGTGAGCCGCAAGTTCACTCTGGACTACGGGCTGCGCTACGACTTCCAGACCTACATGAAGGAACAATACGGCCGCATGCAGAACGCATCGTTCGGCACCTTAGACCAGAAGCTCGGCCGGAATGGCGCGGTGGTCTACGGAACCAGTTGCAACTGCCAGTTCTCACACAACTATGGCTTCGCCTTCGGCCCGCGCCTGGGCGGCGCTTACCAGATCGATACCAAGACCGTGATTCGTGGCGGTGCGGGCATCCAATACGACGTGGCCGAAGCGCCCAACGGCGTCTTGTACAGCGCGGCGGACTACTATCAGATCAACCCCAACGGCTACGGCATCAGCCCGCTGCAGAACACCAATAACCCGGCCCAGAACGGCCTCCAGGGTGGCAACGCCTATGCGGTCGGCAACCCCTTCGGCAACATCCCGGTGGTGTGGCCGAATCTGGACCAGGACAAATACCCGTTCTACAACAATGGCATCGGCGCGCCGAACTCACCCTTCATCTTTTTCGATCCGCACAACCGCCCCGGACGCGTCTTCACCTGGAGCCTCGCGGTGCAACGGGAAGTGATGAAGGACCTGGTGGTCGAGGTGGCCTACGTGGGCAATCGCGGCGCCTACTTCCCAGCCCCCAACATGGGTCAAATCGCATCGAATTCGCTGACGCCGCAGTCGTTGATGACGAACTGGGGAATCGACATGAATAATCCCGGAGACCGGGCGCTGCTCACCAGTCAGGTGAGTAGCGCGGCGGTACAGTCCCGCTTCCCGGCATTCCGCACGGTGGATGTCAATGGGACAGCCACCGTCCCAGCGGTCTATAACGGTTTCCCCGCGAGCCAGCAATTGGTCCAGGCTCTCCGCGGAACGCCGCAGTGGAGTGGGGTGCCACCATGGCTTGGACCGCCCATGGGCAAGACTTGGTACGATTCGATGCAGGTGAAGGTGACCAAGCGGTACTCCCACGGGCTGACGCTGGACGCCAACTTCACGTGGGCCAAAGGAAGTGCGATTGGGTCGGCCTCCGACAGTACCTACTTCCTGGGCGGTCAGGCTCTCACTACAGACATCTACAACTACAACAACAACAAGCAGCTCAACCAGTATGTGTATCCTCTGGCGACGGTGATCTCCTTCACCTACAACACGCCCGGGTTCCTGGCCGACAGCCGTGGGATGAAGGTCCTGTCGAGCGTTGTGCGGGACTGGCAGGTGGGCGCGGTTCTCCGCTACCAGAGCGGTGCGCTGCTCGGCAATCCCAGTTCGCTGAATCTCCTCACCTCGCAGTTGGGCCGGTCTTGTGGCTTTGGGGCCTGCTTCGGCAACAGCTTCTGGAATTTGACGGGACAGCCGCGGTTTACCATCAGCGATCCCAACTGCAAATGCTTTGATCCGCAGCACGTCCAGGCCTTCAATACCGGGGCCTGGACCGACGCACCGGGCGGACAGTGGGGCGCCACGGCGCCGTACTATAACAACTTCCGCTGGCAGCGCCAGCCGCAGGAATCCATGAACTTCGGCCGCAACTTCCGGTTCGGTCCGGAAAGCAGATACAACCTGTTCGTCAGGATCGAATTCCAGAACATCTTTAACCGCACGTTCCTTTCGCAACCGTCGACTTTCAACCCCTATATCCCGGTCTCGACGACCAACTACAACGGCACCTCGATCAACAACTTCGGCTTCGGCAGCATCACGACGCTGAACGGCGCCGGAACTTCGCCGCGCTCCGGCCAGATGGTGGTGCGGTTCACGTTCTGACCCCATGCGGGCCGATCCGGCAGGAGGGCGATTTTCCTCCTGCCGGGCCGGCTTCCGGTCTTCCCGCGGTACCTGAGACGCCGGCGTTTCGTTCACCGTTTTCGTTCACAATGAGGAGTAATGAAGTCCGTCAAGAAGGGTGCCGGAGCCCGCACTTCCGCCCGGCGCGTCCCGTCGCGGCCGGACGCCCCGTCCGGGCGGGACGGCAAGCGTCCCTCCCCGCCTTTTTGGCTCCCCGCCCTCCCGGCATTGCTCTTCGCCGCTTTCGCGCTGCTCCCGCGTGTGAGCGCCAATCCCCAACTGAAGACTTCATTTCTGGCAGCCGCGGGCTTGCTGTTGGCCGGGTGCGGCCTACTTTGGTGGACCGTTGCCCGGACCGGCCGAACCCTGACCTACGAATTCGTTCCGCGGCGCGTGCACTGGGTGCAGATGATCATGCACTCCTGCGTGTTCGCCTACTGGGGCTGGTATTGGCGGGAGGTGTATCACGAAATCCCGCTGATTCTCGCGCAGGTGTTGTTTCTCTACGCGCTGGATATGCTGGTCTGCTGGTCCCGCCGGGACCATTGGATCCTGGGCTTCGGTCCGCTCCCGATCATCTTCAGCATGAATCTGTTCCTGTGGTTTCGCGACGACTGGTTCTACCTGCAGTTCGTCATGGTCGCGATGATCGTGCTGGGCAAGGAATTCCTCCGATGGAAGCGCGACGGGCAGCTCACGCATATCTTCAATCCCTCGGCTCTGGCTCTCTTTGTGACGTCCGTCGTCTTGATCGCCACGCGCACCACGCCCATCACCTGGGGAGCCGAGATCGCCACCACCTTCCTCTACCCGCCGAATTTCTTTATGGAGATTTTCGTGCTCGGGCTCATCGTGCAGGCCCTGTTCTCGGTGACGCTGGTCACCTTGTCCGCGGCGGCGGCGCTGTACGTGCTGAACGTCGTCTACACCGGTTCCACCGGTACTTACCTGTTTATAGACACCAACATTCATCCGGCCATCTTCCTGGGGCTGCATCTCCTGGTGACCGATCCGGCCACGTCTCCCCGCAAGAATTTCGGCAAGTTCATCTTCGGTGCAGCCTACGGGGCCGGCATCTTCGCTTTGGTTCCCTTGCTGGAGGGCATAGGAGCGCCGACGTTTTACGACAAGCTGCTCTGCGTGCCGTTGCTCAACCTGAGCGTGCGGGCTCTGGATCGCGCCAGCATCGCCCTCAGTGCCTGGTTCGCCCGCCAGAACTGGGTGACCGAAGGAAGACTCCGTCCACTCCAGGCGCTCGCAACCTGGACTCCGCAGCAGGCGAATCTTGGATTCATGGGGATCTGGGTGGCGCTGTTTGGACTCATGATCGGCACGGGCTTTCTCGGCAGAGAACATCCGGGCGCCGAGCCCGCCGTCTGGCAAAAAGCCTGCGCCGCGGGGCAGAACAGAGCCTGCGCGGTCCTGGCCCGGACCCTGGATGCCCAGTGCCAGCGCAACTCCGCGCGCGGCTGCTTCGATCTGGGAACGCTGCTCAACGAAGGCAAGGAACTCCCCCGCAATCCGATCGGCGCGGCGCGGAGCTTTGGGCACGGCTGCGATATCGGCCTCACCAGCGCTTGCGATAGTCTTGTGAACCTGGTGAAAACCGACGGAGACGACGTGTTGCTGCAACCTTGCCGCGCGGGAGACGGGACGAGTTGTTTCATGCTCGGGTCACTGTATAACGTGGGCAAAGGAGTGAGCCGGAACCTCGAATATTCGGCGGACCTCTACCAGCAAAGCTGCACGGCCGGGTTCGCGCGCGGCTGCGGAACGCTGGGCGAGAGTTACATTTCCGGGGAAGGCGTCCCCCGGGACATGGTCAAGGCGCGGCAGATTCTGGAAGGCGCCTGCCAGGCGGGTTATGCGCCGGGATGTTTCAACGTGGGCATCATCCACCGGCAGGGAATCGAAACGCCAAGAAATGAACCGCTGGCCCAGGCCCGCTTCCGTCAGGCGTGCAACCTGGGCTATGAGGCCGCGTGCAAGGCTCTGGACCAGACGGCCTCCTTTGCCAGGTAGAGTTGCAAGGGTACACATGCGATACGCGGTTCAGCTGATGTTGACGATGGCGGGGTTGGCGCAAGCACAGGACGGCGCTGCGCTGTTTAAGGAGCGTTGCGCGTCCTGCCACGAGGCGCCCACGGGACGCGCGCCGTCCATGGACGCGATCAAGCAGATGACGGCGCAAGCGATCTTCGCGGCTCTGACCAACGGCGCGATGAAAACGCAGGCCAGCGGTTTAGGCACGCAGGAACTGCTTTCCCTGCTGGTGTACATTGCGCCGGTGGGCGACGCGAACGCCAAGCCGGCATTTGAAAAGAACTGCCCGGCGAGCGCTCCGGCGTTCGACAGCAAACCCGATGCGAGCGCCTGGGGCGGCTGGAGCCCGAGCGTCACGAATGCGCGGTATCAGGCAGCGGGGCTCACCGCTGCTGACGTGCCCAGGCTCAAGCTCAAGTGGGCGTTCAATCTGGGTCCGGTGACGACGGGGCGCGGCCAGCCGGCCGTAGTGGGCAACCGCGTATTTTTCGGCACGCTGGCGGGCGACGTGTACGCCCTCGACGCGGCCAGCGGGTGCGTCCACTGGTCCGCCAAGGCGACAGCGGGGATTCGTTCGGGCGTCGCGGTCGGAGAGGCGATTGGGGCTCCCGCGATCTTCTTCACGGACCGCAGCGCCGTTATGTACGCGTTCCGTGCGGAGACCGGCGCACTGTTATGGAAGTCGCGGCCCCCGAACCACGTGCTGGCCAGTGCCTCGGCGACCCCGGTGTTCTACAAAGGCGTCGTTTACCAGGGATTTTCTTCCCTGGAGGAGTCGCTGGTGGTGGATCCGAGCGTGCCGTGTTGCTCGTTCCAGGGCAGCGTGGTCGCGGTGGACGCTGCGAACGGCGTCGTGATCTGGCAGAGCCCCACGATTACGGAGCCGGTAAAGGGAACAGCGAAGCGGCACGGACCCTCCGGCGCCGCGGTCTGGTCGACGCCCACCATCGACGAACAGAAGCAAGCGCTCTATGTGGCGACGGGCGACAACTACTCCGACCCGGTGACCACCACCAGCGATGCCGTCCTCGCGTTCGATCTGAAGACCGGGAAGATGCTCTGGTCCCGGCAGTTCACCGAGGGAGACGCGTATAACAGCGCTTGCAACAGCCGGACGCGCGACAACTGTCCCCAAGAGGACGGTCCCGACTTCGATTTCGGACAGCCGCCCATTCTCGTGCAGTTGAGCGACGCCGAGCTTGGCGGCGGCCAGCGCGCGCTGGTCATCGGGCAGAAGTCCGGCATGGTGCACGCGCTCGATCCCGACGCCGAGGGCGCAATTCTCTGGCAGACCCGCGCCGGGGCCGGCGGCCTGCTGGGCGGCAGCCAATGGGGTTCGGCGGCGGACAACCAGAACATTTATGTTGCGATCTCCGACGTCGGACTGGACACCGTCCCCGACGCCGCGGCGCCAAACGGACGCCGTATCGCGCTCGACCCCAAGCAAGGCGGCGGCCTGCATGCGATCGACCTGAAGTCCGGCATGATTGTTTGGAGCGCCAAGCCGGCGGCGTGCCCCACCACGCAGGCCATTTGCTCGCCCGCGCAATCCGCGGCCGTCACCGCCATTCCGGGAGCCGTGTTTTCCGGCGCCCTCGACGGCCACCTGCGCGCTTATTCCACCACCGATGGCAGCGTGATCTGGGACTTCGATACGGCCCGTGAGTTCCCCACCGTCAACGGCAAACCGGCGCGCGGCGGATCCATCGATGCGACCGGAGTCGCCGTGGCAGGCGGCCTCGTCTTGGTTGACTCAGGCTACGACCAGTTCGGTGGAATGCCAGGCAATGTGCTGCTGGCGTTCTCGGTGGATGGGAAGTAGCCCGCCCGCACCGGACGCGCACACCCCTCGCCGAGCCCAGCTCAACCCGTCATCTTCTGCCCCATCCCGATCGCATTCACCGTCAGCAGCAGCGCCGCCCGCGTCTCCTCATCCCCACGCTCCCTCCACGCCTGCAACAACCGGACCTGCTCCCGATGGAGCTGATCGAGAGCATGCTTGCGCAACTCGATCGCCAGCGCCAGCCGCGCCCGCCGCCGCTCTGCCGGAGCCCCGAACAGCTCCGCTACCACCTCCACCGCCAGCCGGTACTCCCCCAAAATCCGATCCAGAAACCGCCCGCGCACCGCGGCGTCCGGCGCCAGCGACGCATACAGCGTCATGATCTCCGGATGCGCCATCATCAGGCTGGCCTCCACGTTGTGCAGCAGGTAACGCAGCGTGGGCCACTCCACCGCCTGCGCCCGCACTGCGGCCCACTCCTCCGGAAAATCCCGCCGCAGCCAGTCCAGCGCCGACCCAACTCCGTACCATCCCGGCAGATGAAACCGCGCCTGGCTCCAACTGAACACCCACGGAATTGCCCGCAGATCCTCCAGCGACTGCGCCCCCGTCCGCCGCGACGGCCGCGATCCCAACTGCGCCTGCTCCACCGCATCAATCGGCGTCGCCGTGCGGAAAAAGCTCACGAACCCGTCCGTCTCCACCAACTCGCGATACGCCGCGAAACTCCGCCGAGCCACCTTGTCCCACGTCGTCTCCAGCGGATGCGCCCCCGCCCGCTCGGCTTTCTCCCGCGCATGCAGCAGCGACGTCCGCGTCACCCCCGCCAGCAGCCGCTCCAGATGATACGTGGCCGTCAGCCGGTTCGCGTACTTCTGCGAAATCGTTTCACCCTGCTCCGTCATCCGCATCCGCCCCATCAGCGACCCCGCCGGCAGCGCCTCCAGGAAATGATGGATCGGACCCGCCCCGCGCCCCACCGTCCCGCCGCGCCCGTGAAAGCACACCAGCCGCACCCCGTGCTTCAGCGCGACCTCGGTCAACCGCCGCTCGGCCGCATACAGCGACCACTGGCTCGCCAGCACCCCGCCGTCCTTGTTGCTGTCGCTATACCCGAGCATCACCACCACCTCGGGCCGCTCCAGCCCCAGCCGCGACTGCACCCGGTCCAGCGTCGCCCGCGTCACCGGATGCCGCAGGAACGCGTCCAGAATCGACCCGCTCTCCTCCAAATCGCGAATCGTCTCGAACAGCGGAGCCACCGGCAGCTCGCACGCAATCCCGCCGTCGCCGGTCTCCACCAGCAACCCCGCCTCGCGAGCCAGCAAATACACGCCCAGCAGATCCGCCTCACTGCGCGTCATGCTCACGATCACCGGACCGATCCCCGCCGACCCATGCGCATCCAGATGCCGCCGCAGCACGCCGAACAGTCCCGTCATCGCCCGAGCCTCATCCCCCAGCGCCGCCCACGGACCCGCGCACGGCCGCAGGGACCGCAACTCGCGATTCAAAAACTCCAGCCGCTCCTCGAGGCCCCACGTCCGGTAATCGGTGCGCGGAAACCCGGCCACCTTCAGCAGCCCCTCGATCGCGCGATCGTGATACGCGCTGTTCTGCCGGATATCCAGCGCGGCCAGATGAAAGCCGAACGTGCGCATCTGCGCCGCCGCCGGACGCACGTCCACCGCGGCCACCTGCCGCGCCCCGCACTCCTCCAGGGTTTCTTCCAGCAGCGCCAGATCCCCTAACAACTCTTTGGGTGATCCCTCTTGCCCCACGCGCAGCCGCGCCAGATTCACCAGTTGCCGCCACGGCTCGCCCGGATTCCGCTCCAGGGCCGGCAGCGACGCGCTCTCCTCCATCCCCGTGGCCAGCGCGGCGATCCGCTCAGCGAGCCTCTCGGGAACCCGCGCCGGTGCCTCCGCCACGCTCACGTTCGCGCCCAACTGCGCCAGCCGCTGCTGCACCACCACGCCCGCCGCCTCGTGCAGCCGGTCCAACGTCTGCCCGGTAACCTGCGGCGTCACGAACGGATGCCCATCGCGATCCCCGCCCACCCAGCTTCCGAACGCCAGCCCGGGCAGCGGCGGAGGGTCGCTTGAGAACACCGTCCGCCACGCATGCTGGAACCGCAGGTCCAGCAGCTCCACCGCCTCCGGAAACACGTGGCGCAGGTAGTGCAGCACGCTGTCGATCTCGCTTTCGATCTCCGGTCGCTCCTGCCGGATCTCGCCCGTGCGCCACAGCCGCTGCAGCGCGGCTTTCAACCGCTGATCGAAAATCGCAAGTTCCACCTCGGTAAACAGCCGGTTGTCGCGCTCCACCAAGAGAAGGTAAATCGTGCGATGATGCTCCAGCACGGTCCCCCGCTTGGCTTCCGTCGGATGCGCCGTCAGCACCGGTTCGGCCGAGACCTCGCGCATCGCCTCGCGCACGTCCTCTTCGCCGAAGCCTCGCTCTTTCAGGTCGCGCAGGTTCCACAACCAGAACCCCGGCTCGCCCTCATGCCAGCGCGGATCATCCACCCGCCGCCGCACCTGATTCGACGTGTGCTCCTCGACGATATCCAGAAGCTGGAAGACGATGGAAAGCGCCTGGCAGTAGCGTGGGGAAAGCGCAGCCTGCGCCGGCGGACCCGCCTCACCGAAGCACCAGTCGAGGAACGCGGCCAGATCGGCGTCGCCTTCCTCCACCAGCATCTCGCCGAACGCCCGCCGCAGATTCGCAAACGTGCTGGTCCACTTCGCGAAACCTTCCTGGAGTGAGGTGGGCAGGCCCATTCCTCAGCATAGTCCGGTTTCGCCGGCTGCCGGCGTGATCCTGCGCTCAGTTCTCCGTCGGCATCTCTTCCAGATGGTCGATGACGATGGTCTCTTTCGGAACCGTGCGTTCCTCGCCTTCGATCATGGCCCGGAAGGATTCCTGCACGCGCTCTTGGTACGTCATGCCCAAAGCGGCCGGAGGCAGATACCGCACCCACGTGTACATTCCCTCCAGCCCGGTTTGGTCCACCATCTGGGGAAACCCTCCAAAGGAATTCATCACGGCAAACAAAGAGGACACGGGGCCGATCGTGGTCGTTCGACTGATGCCGCCGGCGAGGCGCTCGGACGTAGACGCCTCTTTGGCATCGTCGGGCAGGCGCTGGAGCTTCACGCCGCCCTTCCCCACCGTCAGCGCCGTCACGCGGTATTCGCGCGTCTCGCGGTGGTAGGCGAGCTTAAATCTCTCGGCAAGCATGGTCTGAAGCATTTCCGGGATCTGGTCGCGCGTGGCTCCTTCCGGAAGCTTCGCCTGTATTTCGTAGAACTGAGCGCCGGAGAAGTTCCCGGCATCGACTTGACGGGCCTCCACCTGAAACGCTCTCATGATGACCGCCAACGGCGTGTAGCCGGTGATCAGAACGCGGTCCCCGGTGACCTCGAAGGTCACCCGCGAGGTGCCGTCCCGGACCGTCTCCGGCGTCGGCCGCGGGACTGGCTTGACGCTCACCACCTAGAACGCCGGCCGCGGCTGCGCGCCCGCTCCCACACATGCGCACAGGAAGAACGTAGTAACTACAGCAAGGAAACGATTCATGCAGCGCCTCTGCCATCCGTAGACGTTGGCAGCGCCGATTCCGTGCACTTCGAACGGAGGAGATGCCTTACGGATCGCCCGCGCACGACCCGTCGATGCACCCCGCACCGCCCTTGCGCGAAATCACCGTCTCCACCAGCCCCATCGTCCAGCACAGCGGACATCCCCGAAAGAGCACCAGCGCCGCGCCCACCGGCGCCAGGGCCCACCACCCCAGCGGCTCCGCATACAGCAGCGCCAGGGCCAAAAACCCAAATCCCAGCGCGCCGCGAACAATATGCCCCGTAACGGTGCGGCTCTTGAACATGTCCCAGCTTTATTGTAAGCCCCGAGATCACCGTAAACCGCAAGTCACGAATCTGCGCGCGTTGTTTTCTCCCCTCAAATGCCGCAGTTGCGAAAACAGCACGGCCTTCAATCGCACTCACAGTCAGAAAACAGGGGCGGTATGCGAACCGATCCGCGTGGGGAACGCCCCCGGCCGCCTTCCACCAGCGACGAAACGAACCCAACACGGGCGACCCACGCCCTCGGCATCTGCGTGCATCCGTGTTCATCTGTGGCCGATTTCTTTTCCCCCAGCCAGCGTCCGGTATCCTCCCCCAGCAACGAAACGAACCCAAGAGCCATTGAAAACAAAGGGTCGACCAAGGACCACCCAACGGATTCCAGTATCCTGAGCACATGCCGCAACCCCCGCCCCTGGCCTCGCGCCACTGCCCGCCCTGCCGCCGCGGCACCCCGCCGCTCACCCCCGGCCAGCTCGCCCCCTACCTCGCCCAACTCCCCCACTGGACCGTCATCGCCGGCCACCACCTCGAGCGAACCTTCCCGTTTCCCGACTTCGCCACCGCCCTCGCCTTCGTCAACCGCATCGGCGAGGTGGCGGAAGCCGAAGGCCATCACCCCGACCTCCACCTCCGCTGGGGCTCCGTCCGCGCCGTCCTCTATACCCACACCATCGACGGCCTCTCGGAAGCCGACGTCATCCTCGCCGCCAAGATCGACCGCCTCTGCTCCTCCTAACCGCCGCCACTCCCGCCCGCTAAGGCAGGGTCACCAAACCCGCGCTCTCGATCCCCGCGTCTGCCTCGGACACCTCCCTCGTCGCCAGATTGATGGTCCAGAACTTGGTCGAGTAGTAATCTTCCACCACCAGGAACCGCCCGTCGGCCGTCATCACCACGTTCCCCGGCGAACCTCCGGTACTGATGCTGTCGATCACCCGGAACGTGGCCGTGTCCATCACGTAGATCGACCCCGGCACGTTCCACGAGGAGATATATGCCCGCGTCCCGGTGCGATTGAAGGTCATTCCCGCCGGACCGGAAAGGTTGATCGTCGCCGCCACCGTGCTGGTGAGCGTGTCGATCATCGACACCTCGTTGGTCAACGGATACAGCACGTACGCCAGCGTCGTATCCGGGCTCAGGAAGATCGAATTCGGATAAGCCCCCGGCAGCGGGATCGTCTTCAGTACCGTCCGGTTGGCGATGTCGATCACCAGCACGGAGGGAACGTCATCGATGAAGCTCGTCACCCAGGCGATCGCTCCGTCGCGGGAAATCGCGATCCCGGCCGGATAGGCATTGGGCGTCTGCAAGGTTCCCGCCACCTTGTTGGTCGCCGTATCGATAAAGGTCACCGCGTTGTCGTAGCTGGTGACCAACAGGGTCTTGCCGTCGGGAGTCAGCTCGCCCTGCAAGGGCCGCGAAGCAACCGGGATGGTGGCGGTCACTTTCCAACTGCACCCGTCCAGGCGCGTCACCGTGTTCGCCCCGTGGTTCACCCGGAACAGCGGTACGGAAACCCCGGGGTCGCACCCGTTCACCCCGTACAGATTGGCGCCCGCCGAAAGCGGGGGCGCCAGCGGCAGATCGCGCACCACCGGGATGGTGGGCGTCGCCGCGCGAGGCTCCGCGGCCACCGGCGGCTGGATGGTGGCGTTGAAGGTGAAGCCGCCGTGGATGAACTTCAGGAAGTCGCCCAGGTTCTGCAGATCCTCGGAGATCGAACCGCCCTTCTCCTTCATCTTGATCGTCACCTTGACCACGATCGGGCTGCCGCTGATGTTGACGTCGATGTCCTTGCAGTCGTAAATCAACGGATACGTCGCCGTGTAGTAGCGCGAGGCATTGTTGGCATCCCGCACCGTGACCTTGATGGTGCAGTTGCCGCCGCCCGGCATCGAACCCACTTCCGGAATCACGATGTTCGGACCCGGACCCAGCAACTGCTGCATGTTCTGGATCTGGTTGGCAATGCTCATCCCCAGGAAGTTGCCGCCTGGTTGCTGCCCCAGCGCCACGGCGCCCAGCGCGATCGCCACAAAGAGTACACTCTGGAGCCGTCTCATTTCACCGTCACCGCCTTCCCGTGGATCGTCACCGGCGCGGCGACACCCGTGTCCAGTCCGCCTGCCGTAAACGAAGTGGAAGCGCCGCCCGCCACCAGGAACACCACCGCCTTCGATTCCAGGGTGCTCCCGCGTCCGGGCGGAAGATTCGTCAGCACGCCCGGCGGCACAGTGACTGAAGCCGCTCCGGGCGCCGCCATGCACACGAACACTGCCGAGGAGTTGGTCGGAAGGTCCACGCTGCCGCCCACCACGGCGATCGTCTGCCCGCTGCCGCCGGTGAAATTCACCGTGAATCCCGCCGACCGGTCGATCTCCTCCAGACTGTCGCGATTCGTCCACACCGGATCCTCGGGCAGCGTCACCGCCGTTTCGATCGCCCCCACATCGGCGCCGGCCGCCGAACGGATCGTGACCGCGGCTCCACCGGTCAACATGGTCGTGTCCATCGTCGATTGGCTCGGGTTGATCGATCCCAGGTACCCCAGCGCCAGCGGCGAAAACGGCGTCGTGAACATCGCTTGCCGGTCGCCCGCGGACACCGTGATGGGAGCCGCGGACAAGGTCTTCACCCCGGGATCTTCATCGAACAGAGGATCCGCCGTGAACCAGTCGCCTGAGCCGGCGTACGCCGTGCAAGAGCCCGCCGGCGGAAGCGAGAACAGCGGATTAAAGGATAAGGCGCCGCCCGCCTCCTGCCCGAACCGCGCAATCAGAAAGTCGCTGCGCAGGGTCAGCGCGCGCACCGGATCCGGCTGCACAATCTCCGATCGCAACGGAGCCAGCACGCCCAGCTTGCCTCCCGCCACCAGGGCCGCCCCCGCGCGCGTCCGCGGCTGGCACGGCGAGCCGTCGGCGGTAATCGCCATTGTCACGGTGTTCGACACGGCCCTTCCCGCTACGCGGACGTACACCGGCGTCCAACAGCCCAGCGGCGCGTCGTCCGGCAGTTGGAACACGATTTGATCCGTTCCCGCGCAGCACGGAGCGCGGCCCGCATACAGCTTCTTGGCCGCCCGGCCGCCCACGAAGATCTCCACGCCTGCTGGAAGGTCGGCGGCAGTCGGCGCCACCGTATCGTCGGCCACCGCGCCGAGCCCGGTCGCCCACAGCGTCACCACCTGGCCGGGCCTGGCCGGCACTTGCAGCGTGTTCACCGGCTGCTCGGACTGCGTCACGAAGTTCTGAATCACGCCCGGCCCCAGTCCTGTGCCGCGCGCGGAAATGAGGCCCGGACTGTTCTCCGCCACCCGCACCGGAATGAAGTTGCTCGGCGTGTTGTTGTATCTCACCCGCACGGCCACGCTGCCCAGCGGCGCGTTGGAGGGCATGATCGCGTTCACCTGTCCGGCTGATACGAAGATCGGCAGCGCGTTCACCGTCGTGCCCCCCTGCGACACGGTGACCGCCACATTGGCGAGCGTAGCGCCGACTGGATACGACTCCGCCTTGGCCGTCGCCGCCGGCCCCAGGTTACGCCCGTAGATGGTGAAGATGGACCCGCGGGCGATCGCCCCCGCCGCGATCCCGCTCGGCAGCAGGCTCGCACCGTCCACGATGCCGCGTACGTAGATGAATGGTTGCGCCGCCGCCAGCGCGGCGCAGAGAATCAACAATCCCAGCAGCCGTGTCATACAACCTTCCCTCCACTCATTCAGCGCAGGATTAAGGCCAGTATATATCCGTCCCTGCTCCAGGGGCGCGCCGCGGCAACCGGCCGCAATCCCGCAGCAAGCCTGCCGCACTTTAGAGGGAGGCCGCGACGCGGTGTGAAGAGGGAGACCGCGAAGCGGTGTAAATTGAGCCCGCGAAGCGGTGTAAATTGAGGATGTGCGGACGCTTCTTCTTATGCTTACTTTCCTAAGTACCGCGACAGCACAGTCTGTATACGACCGATTCTTCGACGAGTACTATTTTCCCCACAACCCCACCACGGCCACCTTCTCCGGAGTCCACGACTACGACGGCCAACTCGAGGACTATTCGCGGGCCGGCGTGGAAGCGCGCATCGGCTTGTTGTCCGGATTCCTGGCTGAATTCGCGCACGAGCCGCCGTCGCCCGACCGCGACCTGGTGATCAACTACATCCAGGCGAACCTGCTGGAGCTCGAAACCATCCGGATGTGGCAACGCGATCCAGACCGCTACTCGAGCGGCATCACTATGAGCGCGTTCTCCATCATGAGCCGCTCCTTCGCCTCGCCGGACAAGCGCCTGCGCTCGTTGATCGCGCGCGAGCGGGCGATGCCGGGAGCATTGGCCGCCGCCCGCATCAACCTGCAAAACCCGCCGCGGATCTACACCGAGATCGCCATCGAGCAACTCCCCGGCAACATCGCGTTCTTTGAGAACGATGTCCCTCTGGCCTTCAAAGCCGTGAAGGATCCCGACCTCCTCACCGAATTCCAGAAGGCCAACGCCGCCGTGATCGCCGCGCTCCAGGACTACGAACAGTGGCTCAAGAGCAACCTTCTCCCGCGCTCGGAGGGCGACTTCCGCCTGGGTGAGGCCAACTACACGCGCAAACTTCGCTATGAGGAGATGGTCGACATCCCGCTCGACCGCCTGCTGGAGATCGGCTATGCCGACCTGCGCAAGAATCAGGAAGCCTTCGCCGCAACGGCCAGGCAGATCGACCCGAAGAAGACGCCGCAGCAGATCCTCAGCGAGCTGGAACTCGATCATCCGCCGGCCGGCGGCCTGCTCGATGCCTTCCGCAACAGCCTGGACGGGCTCAAGCAGTTCATCGAAGCGCATCACATCGTCACCGTCCCGTCCGAGGTTCTGCCCATCGTCGAAGAGACGCCGCCGTTCATGCGCGCCCTGACCTTCGCCTCCATGGACACTCCCGGTCCCTACGAAACCAAAGCCAAGGAAGCGTTCTTCAACGTGACGTTGCCGGAGAAGGACTGGCCCCAGGAGCGCGTCGAGGAGTTCCTGCGCAGCTTCCACCGCGGCACCATCGCCAGCACCGCCATCCACGAGGCGTATCCCGGCCACTACGTGCAGTTCCTGTGGATGCAGCAGGTGCCCTCCCGCGTGCGCAAGCTGCTGGGCGCGAATTCCAACGCCGAAGGCTGGGCGCACTACGCCGAACAGATGATGCTCGACGAAGGCTATGGCGACGGCGACCCGCGCCTGCGCCTGGGCCAGTTGCAGGACGCCCTGCTGCGCGACGCGCGCTACATCGTCGGCATCGAGATGCACACCGGCCAGCGCACCTTCGAGCAGGGCGTCGAGTTCTTCCAGAAGGAAGGCTACCAGACGCGCGAAACGGCCGAGCGCGAAACCAAGCGCGGCACCTCCGACCCGACGTATTTGTATTACACTCTCGGCAAGCTGCAAATTCTGAAACTGCGCGAGGACTACAAGCAGAAGCAAGGCGCAGCGTTCTCTTTGGAGGAGTTCCACAACCGCTTTATGAGGGAAGGATTCCCGCCCATCAAGATCGTGCGCCAGGCGCTGTTGGGAGACGATTCACCCACCTTATGAGTACCGCCGGCATCCATCCCGTGAGCGACGCAGTGGTCCTGCCGGACCGTGCGGTCCGGATACGCCAGGCGGTGATACGCCTGGCCGCGCTCGCGGCGCTGTTCATTGCCGAGCTGGTTGCGATCTCGATGTGGCTGGACGGAGCTTCCATCACCGCGCAGACGGGGGCCTTGGCCGGCGTCCGGATCCTTGGTCCGTGGGTTCTGCGGGGCGTGGTCGGGTTCACGGCGGCGTTTCTGGCGTTCGCGGTGATGGGATACCGCGAGGCGCTCGCAGGTGTGGTGGAGAAGGTGGCGATCCCGTTCCGCTGGCGGTTGCTGGTGACGCACACCGGGTCGCTGGTCGTGTTTCTGGCGCTGGCGCGCCCGCTCTATGAGCAGCGGGCCAGTTCGGGTGCGGTGGTGGCGCTGTGGGTGGCGATAGGGCTGATTGCCATCGGCTCAGCCGCGCTGGCGTTCTTTCCCCCGCCGTTCTGGGCGGGCCTGCTGCGCGCAACCGGCACCGTGTGGATTTACGCGGCCGTGGTCACGGTACTGGCGCTGGTGGCCTGGAGCGTGAGCCAGTCGTTGTGGCGGTCGGCTGCCGGGCTGACGTTTGAGATCGTGCGGGCCATCCTGCGCCCGCTGATTCCGGACCTCACCGCAGATCCGGCGGCGCTGCGCCTGAGCGGCCACCGGTTCGCGGTGACCATTAATGAACAGTGTTCGGGGCTGGAAGGCGCCAGCCTGATCCTGGTATTCGGCGCGGTATGGCTGTGGCTGTCCCGCAAGGAGATGCGGTTTCCCCAGTCCTTCCTGCTGCTGCCGGCGGGCGTCGTGATGCTCTACCTGCTGAACGCCGTGCGCATCGCGGCGCTGCTGCTGATCGGCGATGCGGGAGCCGTCGAGATCGCCAAGGGCGGGTTTCATTCGCAGGCCGGCTGGATCGCCTTCAACGGGGTCGCCTTCGGTCTGGCCGTCGTGGCCCGGCGCCTGCCTTGGTTCTCGCTGCATCCGCCGCGGCGTGAGCCGGCCGCCCTTGCGGCGCATAATCCGACGGCGGCCTACCTGGTGCCGTTCCTGGCAATCCTGGCGGCGGGCATGCTCTCGGGCTCCATGACCGGAGCCTTCGAGTGGGCCTACCCGTTGCGGCTGATCGCGGCGGGTGCGGCGCTGTGGGCCTTCCGCCGCGTCTACCGGGATCTCGACTGGCGCTGCGGGTGGATGGGAGCCGCTGCCGGCGTCGCCGTCTACCTGTTGTGGATCGGCTTCGGACGCGGGCTTCCGGCGCAGTCCATGCCCGCGGCCTTGGCCGGAGCCGCCGGACTACCGGCAACGTTGTGGATCATCTGCCGCGCGCTGGCCGCCACCGTGACGGTGCCCGTGGCTGAGGAACTGGCGTTCCGCGGATTCCTGCTGCGGCGGCTGGTGTCAGCGGACTTCGAGGCCGTGGCGCTGCGCAGCGTTGGCTGGCTGGCGATTGTTCTGTCGTCGGTGGCCTTCGGCCTGATGCATGGGGGCCAGTGGATGGAGGGCACGCTGGCAGGCATCCTGTTCGCCTGGGTGGCCCGGCGGCGTAACCGCATCGGCGAGGCGGTGCTGGCCCATGCGGTGGCCAATGCCCTGCTGGCGGTCACCGTCCTGCTCGGCGGAGCATGGCAGTTCTGGTAGCTGTCCCGTTGTGATATACTGCCGGACTACGGAGGCCCGATTAAAGTGATTCAGATGCGCACTTTATTGCTTCTCTTTGTTGGCACGGCCGGATTTGCTCTGGCCGGCACTCCTGTACCGGAAATTGATGGTGGTTCGGCGGCTGCGGCTGTCGCCCTGGTGTCAGGAGCGCTGCTGGTGATCCGCGCCCGGCGTAAGTAGCGGAGACGAGTCCATCCGCGGCGCCGCCTAAAATTAGGCAGATAAGAACGGAGGTCCATTCCATGAGAACACTCGCAATCGTGACGGTTTTGCTGGCCAGCGCCAGCTTCGTAATGGCACAGGCGTCCCCTGTCCCGGAAATCGATGGCGGCACGGCCACCAGCGCCATTGGGCTGCTTACGGGAGCTCTGCTGGTGTGGCGCGCGCGGCGCCGGTAGGCGACGCAACTCGTTCTGCAACGAAGGATGCTATAGGAGTCGGGGAATCCTCGCCCGAGGCTGGGATTGGCGGGACCCCGCCGTGGCAGGCGCTACGCCGGTACTGAAGATCTACGGAGCCTCGGCCGTAGCGGCCGCGGATCTGTTGTCCGGGGCGGCTGGTGATCCGGGACGCCGGCCGAAGTCGGTGGAGCACACACGCAATGAAGACCTTAGGAATCGCCGTTGTACTGCTGAGCTTTGCCGGAGCCGCTCTGGCGAGTGCCACCGTTCCGGAGATCGACGGGAACTCCGCCGCAACCGGAGTCGGTCTGCTGGCCGGAGCGATCCTGATCCTGCGCAGTCGGCACCGTAAATAGACCGGTACTGTAAATAGAAAGGACACACCCGTGAAGACCCTTGGAATCGCTGTTCTGCTGCTGAGCTTCACTGGAGCCGCTCTGGCGGCGGCCATTGATGTTCCGGAAATCGACGGGACCTCCGCCGTGACCGGCCTCGGGCTGCTGGCCGGTGCGATCCTGGTTCTGCGTAGCCGCCGCAAGTCGTAGCCGCAATTCGCACAGGAAAGGACCACTCGTGAAGGCCCTTGGTATCGCCGTTCTGCTGTTGACCGTCGCCGGAGCCGCTCTGGCCGGGTTCACCCCGGTTCCTGAGATTGACGGGACCTCCGCCGTGACCGGCCTCGGGCTGCTGGCCGGTGCGATCCTGGTTCTGCGGAGCCGCCGCAAGTCGTAGCCGCAATTCGCACAGGAGAGGACCACTCGTGAAGACCCTTGGAATCGCTGTTCTGCTGCTGAGCTTCACTGGAGCCGCTCTGGCGGCGGCCATTGATGTTCCGGAAATCGACGGTACCTCCGCCGTGACCGGCCTCGGGCTGCTGGCCGGTGCGATCCTGGTTCTGCGTAGCCGCCGCAAGTCGTAGCCGCAATTCGCACAGGAAAGGACCACTCGTGAAGGCCCTTGGTATCGCCGTTCTGCTGTTGACCGTCGCCGGAGCCGCTCTGGCGGTGGCCATTGATGCTCCGGAAATCGACGGGACCTCCGCCGTGACCGGCCTCGGGCTGCTGGCCGGTGCGATCCTGGTGCTGCGTAGCCGCCGCAAGTCGTAGCCGCAATTCGTACAGGAGAGGACCACTCGTGAAGACCCTTGGTATCGCCATTCTGCTGTTGACCGTCGCCGGAGCCGCTCTGGCCGGGCCCACCCCGGTTCCTGAGATTGACGGGAGCTCCGCCGCGACCGGTGCCGGGCTGCTGGCTGGAATCATCCTGGTTCTGCGCAGCCGTCGCACGAAGTAGGCTTACCCTTCGATCCGTTCGTCGGATTCCTGCTGCTCAGGCAGCGGCAGGAAGGGCTGTGTCAGCATGAACCCGAGCCCCAGGCTCGCGGGCGTCTGATAGCCGCGGATTCCCACCACCAGCCCTTGCTTCCCGGCCGTGGGCTCCTCTTGAAAAGTGCCCAGTAACCGGTCCCACCAGGAAAAGATCTCGCCCAGATTGTGATACTGCTCCCGCAGGCGTTCCGAGTGGTGGATGCGGTGCACGTCCGGTGTGATGAACCAGCGGCGCAGGCGGCGATCCCAGGCCTCCGGCAAAGACGCGTTGGCGTGTTCGAAGAAGCTGAAGAAAACGGCGATCAACTCGGCCGCCAACACCGCGGAAGGCGGCGCGGCCAGCAGCACCACGGCGCCGAGGATCGCGGCTTGCAGCGTGACGATCTCCAGCGGGTGAGCCCGCGCGGCGGTGGAGACGTCGAAATCCGGGTCCGAGTGATGCACGGTGTGGATGCGCCACAGCCAGGAGACGTGATGCATCAGCCAGTGCACGGCGTACTTCACGAAGTCGAGCACCAGCACGGTGACCACGGCGCGGATCCAGAACGGGATCGCGGAGCGGTTCAGGAGTCCCCACGAGTTGCCCTCGGCCGCGACGGCCGCGAACACCGGCGTGACGCGCAGCAGCAGGGTGTTGGCCGAGGCCCCTACCACCAGCAGGAGGGCGTGCATGCTCCAGCGGCGTCCGGCCGCCGTGATCAAGCTGCGCTCGGCGCGCGCCGATTCCCACACGGCCATCGCCAAAAATGCGCCGGCGAACAGCGTCCAGTAGAACGGGCTCTCCAGGCGGCTCCAGGACATCTTCCTCAAAGGATCGCACGGCGACAAAAAGATCGCAGGCCGTTGGCTTCGCAAGAGCGCCGCGGGCGATACTGGGCAGACATGTTCTCTTTGGATGGGACGACGGCCGCGGTGATTGGGATGCTGTTCGTGGCCAGTCTGTTCCGGTCGGCGTTCGGCTTCGGCGAGGCGCTGCTGGCCGTGCCGATGCTGGCCTTCGTGATGCCCGTACAGGGGGCCGTGCCGCTGGCCGTGCTGGCCTCGATCGTCATCGCCGGAATCGTGGTGGTGCAGGATTGGCATCGAATCCACCTGGCCAGCGCGGGCCGGTTGATGGCCGCGTCGCTGGTGGGGATCCCGCTGGGACTGTGGGCGCTGAAGCGGGTGCCGGGGCCGCTGGTCGAAACCGGGTTGGGCGTGGTGATCGCCCTGTTCGCTCTGTACTCGCTAATGGATCACCGCAGCGGACGGAAGCTCCACGATGACCGCTTGGCGTGGCTGTTCGGCTTCGCGGCCGGCTTATTCGGCGGCGCCTACGGCATCAACGGTCCGCCGCTGGTGGTCTACGGAGCGCTGCGCCGCTGGACGCCGGTCCACTTCCGCGCCACGCTGCAGGCGTACTTCTTCCCGGCCGGCCTGGTGACCATGGCGGGCTACTGGTTCACCGGCCTGTGGACCTCTGAGGTGAACCACAACTTTCTGCTATCGCTGCCCGGGATTCTGGTGGCCACCGCCGCCGGCCGCGCGCTGAACCGGCGGCTGCACCCCCAGCGCTTCCTGCTCTACGTGCACGGGGCGTTGCTGGTGCTCGGGCTGCTGCTGATCTGGAAGGCGCGTTCCACCGCTTAGAGTGGCTTCGTAGATACTGTAGTCCGCGCCGCACGCCCAAGTGGTTGAACAAACTGTTCCGGCCGGGCGAAACCGGTCTATGCAAAATCAAGAAATGGTCTAGCCCTGGGCTAGCCCTGGGCTAGCCCGCATTTCTCTCCAGGTTTCGGGCGCGGGACGTGGCGCAAGCCCGTGGCTTGCCGCGCCGGGACTCGTCCCGGCGCTTGTCGCCGGTCAAGGTGGCATGCCAGTTGCGGTGGCGAAATCGCCGCTTGCGGCTCCCCGCCCGATGTTTCCCTCCGAGGCGCTGAAAGCCGGTGAGACGTGCGGGCTAGAGCGTTTGCAGCGTTACCGTGGACCGCTCCCTGTGGTCGCGGCTCAGCTACTGGGGCTGTGCCCAGCGCACGTCCTTGTGCAGAGCGCCGCTGGCTGTGCCGCGACCACAGGGAGCGGTCCCCCCATAGTCGTCTGCCTGCCTTCACGCTCCAGAACCCTTATGCAGTTCGCCGCTCAGTACGCCACGCTAAACCGCTGGCGCGAGTGCTTCGGGTTGTCGATCTCGTCCGCCATGGCGATGGCGTAATCTTCCATCGAAATGCGGCTGGGACCGTCGGGGGCTGTCATGAGTTTGTCGTCGCCCACGCGGAACTTACCCGTGCGCTCGCCCGGGGCGAAGATCACCGCGGGAGACAGGAACGTCCAGTCGAGGTCCGTTTCCTTGCGCAGCGCGACCAGGAAGTCGCGGCCGGGGCCGGCCTCGCGCTTGATCTCTTCCGGGAAGCCCGGCGTATCGATGAGTGCGACTCCGGGCGAGACCTCCAGGCTGGCCGCGCCACCCACCACCAGGAGCCGCTTCACGCCCGCCTGCTTGACGGCCGCCACCACCTTGGCCTCATCCGTGTTGGCGAACGTGACGCTGTGGATTACGGCGTCGTGTCCGGCCAGGACCTTGGCCAGCTCGTCAGGCTTCTGCACGTCGCCGTATTGAGCGGTGACGCCCGCGCCCGCGTCCAGCTTTTCCGGATGGCGCGAGATGCCGGTAATCTGATGGCCGCGCGTGACCAGTTCCATGATGAGGCGGGTACCAGCCCGCCCGGTGGCGCCTAAGATTGCGATCTTCATGGGTTACATGGTAGCTCAGGCCCGCACGGCCCGAGCCTTCCTCAAGGCTGCCGGTCCGTGGGACCGCCCGGGCGAAGGAGCATGAGGAACCCCCACAGGTAGAGCACCAACCCCACCGGGACGAATTGCGTGACGGAACTCCATTGGGACAGGTGAACCAGGCCGGACCACGCACCCGCTCCCCAGGAGCCGAGATCGCGCGGCGACGAACCTGAAAGCAACGCGTAGACCTGGGCCCCGAGGCCGATGATGGATCCGGCGGCCGCCGCGCTCCATGCCACACCGTTGGCGAGCCCGTTGGTCCAGGCGAGCCCGTTGGCTGAGGCGCGACCGTCGGCGGGCTGCGCTGCTGCGGTGTCCGTTCTATCTTCCAAGCGGGCGATGCGAGCCATCACCGAAGAGGCCAGTCCGGGCGGTGCATCGGGCTCCGGCCAGCCGGCCCACGAAGCCTCCAGAGCGTCGGCCGCCGCCAGAGCGGACCGGCATGGCGCGCATTCGCCCGCATGGCGCTCGATCGCCTCACGCTGGGCGGCGGTCCACTCCGCGCGCGGCAGGGCATCGATCAGGGTGAGAAATCGGTGGCAGGTCATGCTTGCTCCTCGTTACTTGGGAAGGTCTGGCGCAGCCGGCGGCGGGCGCGAAACAGCAGCGTCTTCACGGTGCCACTGGTGACGCCCAGCACGCGTGCGATCTCGTCCACTTTCATCTCCTGGCGGTAGTACAGCGTGACCGCGGTGCGCTCGCCCGAAGGGAGCGCGGCGACCATCTGCCATAGCCGCCGCCCGCGTTCGTCCGCGAGCAGTTCCTCCAGGGGGCCGGGTTCGGGCGACGGCTCACCGGGCTCGGGCGGGAGCGGATCGCTTTCGTGGGCGGAGGTGCGCCCGCGGGCCCGCAGCCAGCTCTGGGCCCGCCGATGGGCGATGGTCGCCAGCCAGGGATAGAAGGGGCGGTGCGCATCGTAGTAGCCGAGGTGTGTGAAGGCGTTCACGAAAGAGTCCTGGGTGATCTCCTCAGCCGCGGCCGGGTCGCGGACCATGACCAGGGCAAGCCCGAAGAGCCGGCGTTGATAGAGCGTCACCAGACGGGCGAAGGCCTCGCGGTCTCCGCTCCGGACCGAGTGCACGACGGCGCGCACCTCGGCTGCCTCCGCGTTGGGGACGGCGTTGCCGCGGTCCGCCGTGGCCGCATCTTCGGGCCCCCGCCGCCTCACGGGTGCGGCGGATGCGGGTGTTCATCCAACGGGTCATCGACAAGCCCCAGACCCATCGATGCATAGGCGATCTTGCGGGCGCCGTAAAACAGCGGGAAGGCGCCGAACAGGATCAGTGGCGGGAACACCAAGCCGACCACACAGATGATGAGTCCCTTGATGGCCATGTCCACGGCGTCGCGCTTTTCCTCATCCGAGCGCGGGGCGGCGCGGAGAAACTCGCCGACCGAGGCGTATCCGGCGCGCTTGGCTTGCCGGCGGACCATGCGCCGCCAGGCGGCGATCAGCGCGATCACACCGGTCACGAGGAGTAAGAGAAGCAGCACCATCACAGCGAACATCATAAGAGACAACACAAGCCCCTTTCCGAGGATTCCGAGCGCCGCGCCGGCCTTGCGCGCGGTCTCTACCGGTTATACACCGCAGGTCCGCCGTTGGTTGACAGGGCGGGCGAGGAATCCTACTTGCGGCGGGCAGTAGACTAAGGGCTGATGCGTGTGCTGATTTCGGCGGGCGAGGCATCCGGCGACCTGTACGCCTCGCGCGTGGCGGAGATCCTGAAACAGCGCCATCCGGACATCGAAATGTTCGGCTGCGCCGGGCCGCGCATGCAGGCCGCCGGAGTCCGCCCCGTGGTCGACCAGCGGTCGCTGGCCGTGGTCGGGATCGTCGAAGTGCTGGCCCACCTGCCGCGGATCTACCGCGAGTTCCGCAAGCTCACAGCCGCCGCCGCGCGCGAGAAACCCGACCTGGCGATCCTGACGGATTCGCCTGATTTTCACCTGCGGGTGGCCAAGAAGCTGGCCCGGCAGGGCATCCGCGTGGTCTACCTGATCGCCCCGCAGGCCTGGGCCTGGCGCCAGGGCCGCGTCAAGCCCATGCGCCGGACCATCCATCGGCTTCTCTGCATCTTCCCCTTCGAGGAATCGTTCTTCGAGAGCCGCGGCGTCGCGGCGTCCTACATCGGACATCCGCTGGCCCGGCTGGTGAAGCCGTCGCTTTCGCGGGGCGAACTGTGCGAACGCCTGGGCCTGCCCGTGGAGGCCCGCATTCTCGCGTTGCTGCCGGGCAGCCGCCATGGCGAGGTGGCCCGCCACATGCCCTACGTGATCGAGGCCGTCAAGCGCATCCGCGAGCGCCAGGAGGTGGCTCCGGTACTGGCTCTACCGGCTGGCTTTAACGCTCATAACACGAGTTTTGTGGAACCAATCCGGGCCGCGGCCATCCAAGTGATTGAGGGCCACACCTGGGACGTATTGGCACAAGCAGAGCTGGCGCTGGCGGCGAGCGGCACCGTCACCATCGAGGCGGCCATGCTCGGAGTCCCCATGGTGACCTTTTACCGCGTAAACGCGTTAAGTTGGTACTTAGGGCGGTGGCTCGTCAAGGCTCCGTTCCTGTCAATGGTGAACCTGGTCGCCGAACGCCGGGTAGTGGCGGAGTTGATTCAGCACGACATGACGGCGGACCGGATGGTGGCCGAAAGCCTGCGGCTTCTGGAAGACCCGGAGGCGCGGGCCGGAATGCGTGCGGCGCTCGCCCAGGTGGCCGGAACGCTGGCCAGCGAACGCGACCCCATGGAGGCGGCAGCCGATTGGGCCGAGGCAGTGATTAACGGAGACAGTTCATGGAAGGTAGAAGTCTAAGACTGGTAGCCGCGCTGGCGGCTTTTGCGCTGGGAACGGCGCAGGCGCAGATCCGCGGGCCGCGGCCGGAACTGAAGATTCCGGACCAGCCGGCGCAGGCGCAGCCCCAGGGCGGGGAAGCCGCCATCGACGTTCAATCGTACGTGATCAACGCCGAGGTCGACCCGGACGCCCAGACGCTGCGCGCCAATGTCGAGGTGACGTTCACGCCCTCCGAGAGCACCTCCCAGGTGACCTTCGAGCTCAATAATGCGATGGAGGTCCAGCGAATCGAGAACGGCGCCGGCGAGGCGGTGAGCGGACAGCGCATGGAGCAGAGCCACAGCATCCGCATCCTCGCGCCGGAGCCCTTTCCGGGCGGCCAGCCTTCGAAGCTGACCTTCACCTACGCGGGCCGGCTCACCGGTGGCGAAGAATCGCCGGTGTGGGGCATCAAGTTCGCCGCCATCCATCCCGACTACGCCTTCTTCATGTACCCGGCGCGCTGGTTCCCGGTGAGCGGCTACACCACGGACCGCTTCTCCTGCGATCTGCACGTGACCATCCCGCAGGGTTATCGCGTGGCCGGCAGCGGTGTGGCCACCACCGAAGATACCAGCGACGGGAAACGCACCGTGCGCTTCCACTACGACCGCAATTCCTTCCCGGGCAGCTTCGGCGTGATTCGCGGGGAGCCGCAGGCCTTCACCGCGGGCGGCATCAAGACCACCTGGTTCGGGCACGGGTCCAGCGATCTGGCGAACACCTATGCCGCGGAGATCGGCCGCGCCGAAGAGTTCTTCTCCAGCCTGTTCGGTCCGCTGCAAAGCCCGGACATGATGGTGGTGGAGACTGAGAACGGGGCTCCGGGCGGCTACGCGGCGCCGGGCGTGCTCTTCTTCTCTCCGACCGCCCTGGGCTCGGTGGTGAACCGCCGCTTGGTGTCGAATCAGTTGTCGCGGCAGTGGTGGGGCATGCTGGTCTCGGCCTCCTCGCGCAATCATCTGTGGTGGCAGGACGGGCTGGCGCGCTACTCCGAAATCCTCTACACGGAGGAGACCGAAGGGAAGGCCGCGCGCAACCAACTGGTGCACGATACTTACGTGGAAGCGCTGACGGTGGAGCAGCCTCCGGCCATCCAGGCCGCGCGACTGGAAGACTACTCGCCGGAGTTCAACGCGATCACCGAAGGCAAGGGCGCCGCGGTGCTGAACATGCTGCGCGGCATCATGGGCGACGACAAGTTTAAGGCGCTGCTCCACCTGATTCCGGACCGCTTCGGCTGGCAGGTGATGGATACCACCGACTTCGAAAAGCTGGCCGAGGAGATTTCGGGAGAGAATCTTTACGGCTTCTTTCTGCAATGGATCGAGTCCAACGGGGCTCCCGAATTCCAGATGGAGTACACCGTGTTCCGCACCTCGGAAGGGTTCCGCATCAACGGCAAGATCAGCCAGGATCTGGACCTGTTCCGCATGCCGGTGACCCTGCGCATCGATACCGAGGGGAATCCGGAAGAGAAGACCGTGGAGGTGGCCGGCACCTCTTCGGAGTTCGTGGTGGAGACGTTCGGCAAGCCTACGGGCGTGGTGCTCGACCCGGACCATCAGGTGTTGCGCTATGACGACGACATGCGCGTAGCGGTTTCGATCCGCCGGGGCGAGCAGTTCTTCGAGATCGCCGAGTACCTGGAGGCGATCAAGGAATACGAGAAGGCGCTGCAGGTGCAGCGCAACAGCTCGCTGGCGCTGTTCCGCGTGGCCGAGGTGTTCTTCACGCAGAACAATCTGCAAGAGGCGGCCAACAAGTTCCGCGATGCGCTGGCCGGGGATCTGCAGCCGGCCTGGGTCGAGGTCTGGTCACACATCAAGTTGGGGCAGATTTTCGACATCACCGGCAGTAGGGATCGCGCGGTGAACGAGTATCGCCTCGCGGCGCGTACGCGCGACGATACGGCGGGGGCGCTGGAAGAGGCCGAGAAGTATTTGCAGACGCCCTACGAGCGCGAGCGTCCGCGGTTCTGAGGTTGACCGCGATCGAGGACCACGCCCTATGGTTGCGGTCCTCGGTTGTGGGACGACCTTCTGATTCAGGACATTCGATCGGTCTGCGAGATCAGGCGTGTTCGGCGGCCGCGGTTGTCTCCGCCGGCCGCACGTCGCGCACGATCATCTGCCAGGGCGCGTAGCCGCGCGCGGCGGAGTAGGCGTCGTCTTCGAACTGCACCGCCAGGTCGATGCGCGCGCCGGGGGCGAACTCGCTCACGCGTTCTCCGAAATTCCAGGCCTTGGCGCGGAACGTGCGCCCGCCCAGCTTTAGCCGCAGAAACAGGTGGCGCTCATTTTTGACGTCCGGCGGGAAGGCGACCTCGGCATCCCGCACCACGAACATCGGCGCCGGGTTGCCGAAGCCGAACGGCGCCAGTTGCAGGATGGAGGCGACCGTGCCGTTGTCGATCTCGCCTCCGGAGATCTCGGTGTCGATCGACAGCTCACGGATGAAGTCATCCGGCGTCAGGCGCGCGGCGGCGTAGGCGCGGAAGCGCTCGCGGAATTCGTCCAGGTGCGCGGCGTCCAGCGTCACGCCCGCGGCCTGGCGATGCCCGCCGAACTTGGTGAACAGCTCCGGCATGGATTCGAGCGCGTCCAGCAGATGGAATGCAGCGATGCTGCGGCCCGATCCCTGGGCCACCTTGACGCCGTCCGGCCCATTCTCGATCCCCATGACAAACGCGGGGCGGTGATAGCGCTCCACCACGCGGCTGGCTACGATGCCCACCACGCCGCGGTGCCAGCCTTCGCCGGCGAACACCAGGGCAGCGTCCTCGTCGGTGACCGGCTGCTCGGCGCACTGCTTGAAAATCGTGTCGGCGATCTCCCGCTCGGTCTGCTGGCGGTCTTTGTTCAGTTCGTGGAACGCTTCGGCCAGCGTGCGCGCTTTGGCCGGTTCGTCGGTCAAAAACATCTCGATCACGTCGGCGGCGCTGGCCATGCGTCCGGCGGCGTTGATCCGCGGGGCCACGCGGAAGGCGACCTGTCCGGCGCTGGGCGCTGTGCCGGCTTCGAAACCGGAAACATCCAGCAGCGCGCGCAGCCCCGGATTGCGCACGTCGCGCAGGCCTTCCAGTCCGCGCTTGACGATCACGCGATTCTCGCCGGTGAGCGAGACCACGTCGGCCACCGTGGCGATGGCCGCCAGCTTCAGCAGCGAATCGATCAGGCGCTCACGGCGCGCCGTGGTCCAGCCCATGGCGTCGATCAGCGCGTCCACCAGCTTCAGCGCCACGCCTGCGCCGCACAGATTCTTTTCCGGATACTCGCAATCCGGCCGGTTGGGGTTGACCACGGCGGCGGCGGGCGGCAGTTCGGCTTCCGGCAGATGGTGGTCGGTGACAATCACGTCGATGCCCAGGCCCGTGGCGTGCTCCACCACGGCGTTCGCACGGATGCCGGTGTCCACGCTGACGATCAGTGAAACGCCGCGCGCGGCGGCATCCTCCACCACTTCGCTGCGCATCCCATAGCCGTCGCGCAGCCGGTGCGGGACGTGGTAGCTGGCGCGTCCGCCGGCCAGCTCGATTCCCTTGGTGAGGATCACCACCGCGCTGGTGCCGTCGACGTCGTAGTCGCCGTAGAGCAGGATCTGCTCGCCCGCTTCGATGGCCCGGCGCAGGCGCGCCACGGCGCGGTCCATGTCGCGCAGCAGCATGGCGTTGTGCAGGTCGGCTACCGAGGGCGCGATGAACCGCCGTGCGTCTTCATAGGAGCGGTAGCCGCGGGCCCACAGCACGCGCGCCACCACCGGGGGGAGCCGCAGGGCGCGCTCCAGCTCGCTTACCCCTTCCGGGTCCGTCAGCGCCAGCGTCCACTTCAATGGCCAGGGTCCCTTTAGTTATTGGACAGGTAGCCGCCCAACGGATTGTCGTCGGGCGCCTCATTGAAAGCGTCATCGATTTCGTCCATGAGGTCCAGCAGGTCGTCGTACCAATCGGTGCGCTGGTCGAAAACGTAGACCCGCTCGCCGTGGTCGAAGGCCAGTTCGAGCTGGCAGATGAAGCCCTCGTAGGCTTGCAGCTCGCGCAGCCGGGATTCGATCAAGCGGCGCTCGTCGCGTTCCAGTTCGGCGTCCGTCAGCCGGTCGAGAGCGTCTTCCAGCAGTTCGGCGCTGAACTCACGCGCGTACATGGTGAGCATGTGGACGCCTGCCGCCTCGGCCGCGGCCACGAACTCCCGGAAATCGGGATGCGCGTCGGTGTCCCAGGGCACGGCGGTCAGCGCGCTTTCCAGCGCCCGCGGCAGGCTATGGAACACCACCATGCCGCTCGTCTTCAGGTGCGCCAGCATCTCGCTGCGCGTACGGTCCAAATTTACGGAAGTCCCCATTACGACATCCCACGCTAGCACAGCGCGCGGCGGGCGTCGCCGGGGCCCCGGCCCGTGGATTCCTTCCAAACCCATGAAACTACCGGGCGGCCGGTCCGGGGCCGATTCGCCAGATGGGATTAAAGTCCATAAATGTAACCTTTTACCCGGCAGCCGTCATCTTGTCACTCGGCGGGCGCAGTGACTGGCCCGCTCTACAGGGAGGATCCTTAATAGTATGAAGAAGTATTTCGTTTTGTTGACGGCTCTGTTGGCCTTCACCGCGATGGTGATTCTGGCGGCCGATATCGACGGCACCTGGACCGCCGAGACGCAGGGCAAGAACGGTCCGCAGACCCAGAAGCTGGTGCTGAAGGCGAACGGCAAGGTGCTCACCGGGAAGATGGAAGGCGGGCGCGGCGCCACCGACATCTCCGATGGCATGGTTGACGGCAACAATGTCTCTTTCAAGGTCGTCAACGACTTCAACGGCAAGCAGTTCACGCGCGAGTATAAGGGCATGCTGAACGGCAAGACCGAGCTGAAGCTGGAGACCCAGGGCCGCGGCGGTCCGCAGGAGATGGTGTTCAAGAAGCAGTAAGTATCCGAATTCGATTCCAACCAGGCGCACGCCGGAGGCTCACTTTCAGTGGTCCGGCGCGCGCTTTTTGTTTCTCAGGCCAGCCGCCGCGGCGCTTGTCCCCTCGGCGGCCGGGGGAACGATCCCGGTCCTTTCCGAGCCGCAGGGAGCCCGCCGCGTCCCTGAGTGATTCTTAACTGCATGAAAAGTGGCTTCTTCTCATGCAGGGCGGCGCTCGCGACCCGGACCGGGGACGCCGAAGTTGAGTGGAAGACGGCCTGGAGTCATAGGAAGACAAACTCCCTAGGCCAGTACTAGACCAAGAAATCCCCTAGAAAGTCCAAATTCTTTGTGGTACCATTGCTCCACGAAGGGCGGTCCCGTCGAAGGTCTGCCTATACACATCGGAGGTAGTATCTTGAACAAAGGAAAACGTTTTGTTGCAGTGCTCGCGATTGCGCTCGGGGCGTCCATCGGCGCTCAGGGGGCACTGCTTTCAGAAGATTTTGAGGGGGCGACCGATGGTTTCTCCAACACGACCGGCGTGATCACCGGCACAGTCTTTTCGCTCCTGAGCGGCTCCTACGATATTAAGGGTCCATCGTATTATTCCTGGATCTGCGTTACGCCGGCCAGCAACAGATGTCTGGATACCACCGGCGGGGGTGGAGCGCGTGGCACTATCGAGACCACCAACGACATCAACTTCGCTTCCGCCGGCACCTACACTCTGATGTTCTCGCTGGTGCGCTGGAACGACACCGTCATGGGCGGCGGCCTGCAGGACGCGACCATCCAGGTCGACCTTGGCCCGAGCGGTTCGCTATTCTCGAACACCTACGTCGTGGATTCGACCTGGACGAACCAGACGGTCACGGAAATGATCGTGATCGGCGCCCCGACCTCGGGCAAACTGCGTTTCACGGACCTGAGCGGCACGACCGGCTATGCCGGCGCGGTACTCGATAATGTGGTGCTCGACGTGGCCGTGCCGGAGCCATCGACGTTTGTCCTGCTAGGGATCGGACTGCTGGGGGCAGGTTTTGCCCGCAGGCGGGTTGCACAGCAATAACAACCTTACGATCTTCGTAATTGACGAACGACCCGGGCCGCGCGCCCGGGTCGTGCTGTTTGTGGACCCACGCCGGTGCGCTTCTAGAGCGTTTTCTCAACAAGCGTAGACCGCTCCCTTGTGGTCGCGGCTCAGCTAGCGGCGCTCTGCACAAAGGACGTACGCCGGGCACGGCGCGCCAGTAGCTGAGCCGCGACCACAGGGAGCGGTCTACGATAACGCTGCAAACGCTCTAGCCCGCACTTCTCACCAGCTCTCAGCGCATCGGAGGGAAACGTCGGGCGGGGAGCCGCAAGGGGGGGATTTCGCCACCGCAACTGGCATGACTCCTTGACCGGCGACAAGCGCCGGGACGAGTCCCGGCGCGGCAAGCAGGAGTGCTTGCGCCACGTCCTGCGCCCGAAACCTGGTGAGAAATTCGGGCTAGTGAGCCCCCTTGCGGGCGCATTTCCGCTTTTCGGCGGTGCCAGCGCGGTTTCGTAGATACCGTAGAGCGCGCCGCGGCGGCCAAGCTGTCGAAACAATCGTTGCGAGCCGGCGTGGCCCGGAGAACCGGCAGCTTGCGCAAGCCGCCCGGCTTCTGCTACACTCTACGCTGAACCACTTTGGGAGGCCCGAGGGTATTTGCGTCCCTAGCGGCCGTTAGGACCATTCACATTATGAGCCGCACACTAGGCAAGAAGTATACTGCCGCCACCAAACAGATTGAAGCCCGGCCCTACGCTCTGGAGGAAGCCGTTCCTCTGGTCCAGAAGGTCAAATTCGCCAAGTTCGACGAAACCGTGGAACTGCACCTGCGCCTGGGCGTCGACCCCAAGCATGCTGACCAGATGGTGCGCGGCACCATCGTGCTGCCCAACGGCCTGGGCAAGTCGAAAAAGGTGCTGGTGATCGCCTCCGGCGACAAGCAGCGCGAAGCCACCGAAGCCGGCGCCGACTTCGTGGGCGGTGACGACATGGTGGAGAAGATCCAGAAGGAAAGCTGGACCGATTTTGACGCCGTGATCGCCACGCCCGACATGATGCGCTCGGTCGGAAAGCTCGGGAAGGTGCTGGGTCCGCGCGGGCTCATGCCCAATCCGAAGACCGGCACGGTGACGCAGGACGTCGTCACGGCCATCAAGGAAGTTAAGGCCGGCAAGGTCGAGTTCCGCGTGGACAAGACTGGTGTGGTCCACTGCCCGGTGGGCAAGATCAGTTTCGCGGCGGACAAGTTGGTGGAGAACGCCAGCAGCTTGCTGGGCGCCGTGGTCAAGGCCAAGCCGACGGCGGCCAAGGGCAAGTACGTGAAGAGCGCCACCATCTGCTCCACGATGGGGCCCGGCGTGCCCCTCGATGTGACGCCGTATAACGCGAAGCAGATCTGATCCGGAGGCAACGTGAAAAAGAAACCCGAAAAACAGAAAGACATGGAGGCGCTGCGCGCCGAACTGGAGAAGGCCTCGAACGTCTTCCTCACCGGCTACGAGAAGCTGACCGTGTCGCAGGATTTTGAGTTGCGCAAGACGGTCCGCGGCGCGGGCGCCAGCTACAAGGTGGTCAAGAACCGCATCGCCGAGAAGGCCGCCGAGGGGATTCCCGCCGGCGACCTGCTGAAGGACCTGAAGGGCATGTGCTCGCTGGCCTTCACCTCGGGCGATCCGGTGGCGCTGGCCAAGGCGCTCAGCAACTACGCCCGGGAGAATCCGTCGTTCACCTTCCAGGCGGGCCTGGTGGAAGGCCGCGTGGTGGACGTCGCCGGCATCCAGTCGTTGGCGACGCTGCCCTCGCGCGATGAACTTTTCGCCAAGCTGCTGTGGGTGATCAACGCGCCGGCGCAGCAACTGGTCACGGCCATGAACGGCGTGGGCCGGAACCTGGCGGTGGTGGTGGATCAGGGCGTCAAGGAAAACAAGTTTAACGGATAACGCGCCGCGGCCCTTTGCGGGCCGGGCGGAAGCAGATAACAACAGGGAGTCGAGAGTACAAAAAAATGGCTGACATCAATGCGATTGCGGAACAGATCCAGGGCCTGACGCTGCTCGAAGCGTCGGAGCTGGTGAAGGTGCTGGAAGAGAAACTGGGCGTATCGGCCGCGGCGGCGGCGGTTGCGGTGGCTCCGGCCGCCGGTGCGGCGGCGGCAGCTCCGGCCGAGGAAAAGACCGAGTTCTCCGTGGTTCTCACTGCGGCGGGCGCCAACAAGATCAACGTTATCAAGGCGGTCCGCGAGGTCACCAGCCTGGGCCTGAAGGAGGCCAAGGACCTGGTGGACGGCGCGCCCAAGCCGGTCAAGGAAGGCGTGACCAAGGACGAGGCCGAAGCGATCAAGAAGAAGTTCGTCGACGCGGGGGCCACTGTCGAGGTCAAGTAGCTCTCTGGTTTTAGAGCGGGGGTTTCGGGCGGGCCGCACCGCCCGCCTTGGCATCCTGCCGCAAGCGCCGTTTGACCGGTACAAACGGCGTTTGTTATGATTGGATTAAACCGGAAGAGCGCCGGACCGTCTATAGTGACTTTTGCTTCCCGCGAATTGCTCGGCAGTTCGTCTGAACTCGCCGCGTGGCTTTGCCCTGCGCGAATGTAATCAGCCCGAGGTGTGTCTGCACCCGGGCCTTTTTGTTTTGGCCGGCGGATTGGGTGCCGCCAGCTTTGAACGCCCGTTGGAAGACTGGAACGCCCGTTGAAAGAGATGTTTCAAAGGATGTCGTCCGCTGGCTTCAAACAGAAGTTCGCTGCTCGTTCGAACGTGAGGACTTGAATCATGCAAACTCAGGAAAATGGCGTGACCCGCCGCGAGCGGGTCGATTTTTCGAAGATCAAAACGTCGATCCCGATCCCCAACCTCATTGAGGTCCAGAAGAAGTCGTATGAGCGCTTTCTGCAGATGGACCTGCTGCCGAGTGAGCGGGACGATACGGGCCTGGAAAGCGTCTTCAAGAGCGTTTTTCCCATCTCCGATTTCCGCGGCCTGAGTCAGCTCGAATTCGTCGACTACGCCATCGGCAACTGGGAGTGCAAGTGCGGCAACCTGAAAGGGCTGCACCACCTCCGTTCCACCTGCCGCAATCCGGCCTGCGGCGCGACCATCCAGACGGACCCCTTCCACCTGGGCGAGATCCTGTGCCCGCGCTGCGGCACCTTCAACCGCAACATCGTCACCTTCTGCAACCGCTGCGGCGATCCCGTGGGACTGCAACTCAAGTACGACGTGGCCGAATGCGAGGAGCGCGGTATGACCTACGCCGCTCCGCTCAAGGTCACCATCCGCCTTACAGTCTTCGATAAGGATCCGGAAACCGGCAACAAGACGATCCGCGACATCAAGGAGCAGGAGGTCTTCTTCGGCGAAATCCCGCTGATGACCGAAAACGGCACCTTCATCATCAATGGCACTGAGCGCGTGATCGTCAGCCAGCTCCACCGCTCGCCCGGCGTGTTCTTCGAACGGCAGCAGGCCCAGGGCTACTATTTGGGCAAAATCATTCCCTACCGCGGAAGCTGGGTGGAGTTCGAATACGACAACAAGAACCTGCTGTACGTCCGCATCGACCGCAAGCGCAAGTTCTACGGCACGGTGTTCCTGCGCGCCCTCGGCCTCAAAACCGACGCCGACATCCTGCGCGCCTTCTACAACTGCAGCGAAGTCACCATCAAGGACAAGAAGCTGCTGTGGAAGGTCAGCCGGGCGCTGATCGGCCACAAGCTCTCCTACGCCATCACCAAGGGCGGGGAAACCGTGGCCACGCAGGGCAAGAAGATCACCAATAGCGTTTATAAGGACATCCTCAAGCACAAGGTGGACCAGGTGCAGGTGGAAGCCAACGACCTCGAAGGCGCCTACGTGGCCGCCGACGTGATCGACATGGACACCGGCGAGATCCTGATCGAGGCCAATCACGAGCTGACGCCTACCATCGTCGGCAAGATCATGGAGGCCGGCATCACCAGCTTCGAGATCTTCTTCCCTGATCTGGACGAAGTCGGCAACGTCATCTCGATGACGCTCAAGAAGGACGGGGTCAAGCAGCAGAACGACGCACTGCTTGAAATCTACCGCAAGCTGCGTCCCGGCGATCCGCCCACGGTCGACACCGCCACGCAGTTGTTCCAGGGCATGTTCTTCGACCCGCGCAAATACGACTTCTCGCGCGTGGGCCGCATGAAGTTCAACATCAAGATTCACGAGAATCCCGAGCAGGCGCCCGAATCCTGGCTCCAGGACCCGGCCAACCAGGGCAAGAACCCCATGGACCGCCGGATCCTCGACGAAGGCGACTTCATCGACACCATTACTTACCTGCTGAAGCTGCGCCGCGGCATCGGCGGTGTGGATGACATCGACCACCTCGGCAACCGCCGCGTGCGCGCCGTGGGTGAGCTGCTCGAAAACCAGTTCCGCATCGGCCTGGTCCGCATGGAGCGCGCCATCAAGGAAAAGATGAGCGTCTACCAGGAAATGTCCACGGCCATGCCGCATGACCTGGTGAACGCCAAGCCGGTGATGGCTGCCATCCGCGAATTCTTCGGCTCCTCGCAGCTTTCGCAGTTCATGGACCAGACCAATCCGCTGTCGGAGATCACCCACAAGCGGCGTCTGTCGGCCCTGGGACCAGGCGGACTTTCCCGCGAAAGAGCGGGATTCGAAGTCCGCGACGTGCACCCCACGCACTACGGCCGCATCTGCCCCATTGAGACGCCGGAAGGTCCCAACATCGGCCTGATCAGCTCTCTCTCCTGCTTTGCCCGCATCAACGACTACGGCTTCATCGAAAGCCCCTACCGGCGTGTGAAGGATCGCCTGGTGATCGACGAGGTGAAGATCCTCAACCCCGGCGACACCGAGCTCAAGGTCGGCCAGGTGCTCTCGCGTGGCGAAGTCGACAGGATGAACAAGGCGCTGGCCGCCAAGAAGCAGCCCGCCGAGGTTGAAGCGCACTGCGATTACCTGTCGGCCTGGGAAGAAGACAAGTACCTGGTGGCGCAGGCCAACGTCGGCCTGGACGAGAAGAACCGCATCGTCCCGGAGCTGGTCAACGCGCGTCTGGCCGGCAACTTCATCCTGAAGCACGTCGAAGAGATCCAGTACATGGACGTCAGCCCGAAGCAGCTTGTCTCGGTGGCGGCCAGCCTGATCCCGTTCCTTGAGAACGACGACGCCAACCGCGCCCTCATGGGGTCGAACATGCAGCGCCAGGCCGTCCCGCTGCTGCGCGCCGAGGCTCCCTACGTGGGCACCGGCATGGAGCAGGTGACCGCCCGCGACTCCGGCGCCGTGGTGCTGTGCAAGCGCGGCGGCATCGTCGATTCGGTGGATAGCGAACGCATCATCGTGCGTGTGGAAGGCAGCGGCCACGAAGGCCAGATGTCGCGCGAAGTCGGCTCCGACATCTACCCGCTGGTCAAGTTCAAGCGCTCCAACCAGAACACCTGTATCAACCAGAAGCCCATCGTGAGCCAGGGCCAGCGCGTGGTCAAAGGCGATACCCTGGCCGACGGTCCCTGTACCGAGCTGGGTGAGCTGGCTCTTGGCCGCAACGTGCTGGTGGCCTTCATGCCCTGGCGCGGCTATAACTTCGAGGACGCCATCGTGGTCAGCGAGAAGCTGGTCAAGGAAGACTACTACACCTCGATCCATATCGAGGAGTTCGAAGTCGACGCCCGCGACACCAAGCTGGGTCCGGAGGAAATCACCCGCGACATCCCCAACATCGCTGAGGGCTTCCTCACCAACCTGGATGAGAGCGGCATCATCCGCGTCGGCGCCACGGTGAAGCCGGGCGACATCCTGGTGGGCAAGGTCACGCCCAAGGGCGAAACGCAGTTGACGCCTGAAGAAAAGCTGCTGCGCGCGATCTTCGGCGAGAAGGCCGGCGACGTCAAGGACGCCTCGCTTTACTGCCCGCCGGGCATCGAAGGCACGGTGGTCGATTGCAAGGTGTTTTCCCGCAAGGGCGCCGAACTCGATGAGCGTTCGAAGCAAATCCTCGAACGCAGCGAAGAGCGTCTGCGCCGCAACCTGGAAGACGAAAAGCGCATTTTGAATGACGAGCGCGCCAAGCTCCTGGGCCGCCTGCTGGAAGGCAAAGAGCTGTTGGCCGACCTCCACGACGAGAAGACCAACAAGAAGCTGCTGGCCAAGGGCACCGACCTCACCGGCGATCTGATTGAAAAGCTCCGCGCCCGCGACCTGAAGCGCATGAAGCTGAAGGACAAGGACCCGCGCCTCAATGAGCAGGTGGACGAAATCGAGGAAATGACCTCGCGCCAGATCGCGGTTCTGGAAAAGATTACCGAAGAGCGCATCGCCAAGCTCCGCAAAGGTGACGAATTGCCTCCGGGCGTCATCAAACAGGTGAAGTGCTACATCGCCATGAAGCGCAAGCTCTCTGTCGGCGACAAAATGGCGGGCCGCCACGGCAATAAGGGTGTGATTGCGCGCATCGTTCCGGAAGAGGACATGCCGTATCTGCCCGACGGTACGCCGGTCGAAATCGTTCTGAATCCGCTAGGCGTGCCCAGCCGTATGAACGTCGGCCAGATTCTCGAAACCCACCTCGGCTGGGCCGCGCACGCTCTTGGTCTGCGGTTCGCGACGCCGGTGTTCGACGGCGCCACCGAGAAGGACATCAAGGCGCAGTTGACCAAGGCGCATCTGCCCACCTCCGGCAAGATCCAGTTGCACGACGGGCTGAGCGGCGCCGCGTTCGAACAGCCGGTGACGGTCGGCTACATTTACATGCTCAAGCTGAGCCACCTGGTCGACGACAAGATCCACGCCCGGTCGATCGGCCCGTACTCGCTGATCACGCAGCAGCCTCTTGGCGGTAAAGCGCAGTTTGGTGGTCAGCGCTTCGGCGAAATGGAAGTCTGGGCTCTGGAAGCCTACGGTGCGGCTTATGTGCTGCAGGAGCTGTTGACGGCGAAGTCCGACGACGTCTACGGCCGCGCCAAGATTTACGAAGCGATCGTGAAGGGCGAAGCCGCGGCCGAGCCCGGAGTTCCCGAAAGCTTCAACGTGTTGATTCGCGAGTTGCAGTCACTGTGCCTGGACGTCGAGCTGATGAAGGCTCCGCGCGAAGGTATGGAAACCGCGCTCGCGGCGGACTAACCCAAGGAGGCACTGAGGAGATTATTATGTATCGTTCATCACCGTATGACCGCGCAAATCTGATCGCGGACTTCGACTCCATCAGGATTTCTTTGGCCTCCCCGGAAAAGATCCGGAGCTGGTCGCACGGCGAAGTCACCAAGCCGGAAACCATCAACTACCGCACCTTCAAGCCCGAGCGCGACGGCTTGTTCTGTGCCCGCATCTTCGGCCCCATCGCCGATTGGGAATGTCTCTGCGGCAAATACAAGCGCATGAAGCACCGCGGCGTCATCTGCGACAAGTGCGGCGTGGAAGTCACGCTCTCCCGCGTGCGCCGCGAGCGCCTGGGCCACATCGAACTGGCCAGCCCCTGCTCGCACGTCTGGTTCTTCAAGGGCCTGCCCTCGCGCATCGGCTACCTGCTCGACATTACCCTGCGCGAGCTGGAACGCGTCCTCTACTTTGAAGCCTTCGTCGTGGTTGATCCCGGCGAAGTGCCCGACCTCAAGCGCGCCGAAGTCATGAGCGATGAGCGCAAGCGCCAACTGGACACCGAGTATGCCGGCAAGTTCGTCGCCATGATGGGCGCCGAGGGCATCAAGGAACTGCTCAAGCAGGTCGATTGCGACGCCCTGAGCCTCGAAATCCGCGAGCGCATGAAGACCGAAGCTTCGCAGCAAAAGAAGCTGAAGTTCGCCAAGCGCCTGCGCGTGGCCGAAAGCTTCCGCAAGTCCGGCAACAAGCCCGAGTGGATGATTTTGGACGTCATCCCCGTGATCCCCCCGGAACTGCGCCCGCTCGTTCCGCTGGACGGCGGCCGCTTCGCCACTTCCGACCTCAACGATCTTTACCGCCGCGTCATCAATCGCAACAACCGGCTGAAGAAGCTGATCGAGTTGCATGCCCCCGACGTGATCGTGCGCAACGAAAAGCGCATGTTGCAGGAAGCCGTCGACGCGCTGTTCGATAACGGCCGCCGCGGCCGCGTGCTGCGCGGCGCCAACAACCGTCCGCTCAAGTCGCTCTCCGATACGCTCAAGGGCAAGCAGGGCCGCTTCCGTCAAAACCTGCTCGGCAAGCGCGTCGACTACTCGGGCCGTTCGGTGATCGTGGTCGGCCCCGAGCTGAAGCTCCACCAGTGCGGTCTTCCCAAGAAGATGGCCTTGGAGCTGTTCAAGCCCTTCATCTACCATCGCCTGGAGCAGCGCGGCCATTGCACGACCATCAAGCAGGCCAAAGAGCTGGTGGAGCAGCAGGACGCCGTCGTGTGGGACATCCTCGAAGAAGTCATCAAAGACCATCCCATTCTGCTCAACCGCGCGCCCACGCTGCACCGCCTGGGCATTCAGGCCTTCGAGCCCGTGCTGGTGGAAGGCAAGGCCATCAAGCTGCACCCGCTGACCTGTACGGCCTTCAACGCCGACTTTGACGGCGACCAGATGGCGGTCCACATTCCGCTGTCGCCGGAAGCGCAGATCGAAGCGGCCACGCTGATGCTCAGCTCGAACAACATCCTGTCGCCCGCGCACGGCGCTCCGATCGCCGTCCCCACGCAGGACATGGTGCTGGGCCTTTACTACCTCACGAAAGCCCGCCCCGGGGCCAAGGGCGAAGGCCGCATGTTCGCCTCGATCGACGACGTCTTGATCGCGCTCGAAATGGGCGAGGTCGAAACGCTGACGCCGATCCGCCTGCGCTACACCGGCAAGGTGATCGATCTGACCAAGGCTTTCGATAGCCAGAATCTGATGCACACCGAGCCGATCGAGTTCAGCAAGCAGTATATGGACACCACCGTCGGCCGCGTCATCCTGAACGACGTGCTGCCGGACGACATGCCCTTCATCAACGGCCTGTTGAAGAAAAAGGGCCTCACGCAGATGGTGCAGTACTGCTACCTGAAGTTCGGTTTGGCCGTCACCGTGAACATGCTCGATAAGGTGAAGAGCCTCGGGTTCCTGTACGCCACGCGCGCCGGCATCTCCATCGGCATCGACGACATGATCGTCCCCGGCGAAAAAGCCGGCATGGTCAACAACGCCCAGAAGGCCGTCATCGAGGTGGAAGCGCAGTACCAGGAAGGCGCCATCACCCACGGTGAGCGCTATAACAAGATCATCGAAATCTGGTCCAAGGTCACCGAACGCGTTTCGGAAGAAATGTTCAAGACCATGGAAGAGGACGACCGCACCGGCCGCTACATCAACCCGATTTACATCATGGCCGACTCCGGCGCCCGCGGGTCGAAACAGCAGATCCGCCAGCTCTCCGGGATGCGCGGCCTGATGGCGCGTCCTTCGGGCGAGATTATCGAAACCCCGATTACCGCCAACTTCCGCGAAGGCCTGAACGTGCTGCAGTACTTCATCTCGACGCACGGCGCCCGCAAGGGCCTGGCCGATACCGCCCTCAAGACCGCCGACTCGGGCTACCTGACCCGCCGCCTCTGTGACGTGGCCCAGGACGTGATCGTCACCGAAACCGACTGCGGCACCAGCGACGGTATCTACGTCGAACCCATCATCGAATCGGGCGAAATCATCGAGCCTCTGCGCGACCGCATCGTCGGCCGCGTGGCGCTTGAAGATCAGCTGGACTACGAAGGCAACGTGATCGTCCACGTGAACAACGAAATCACTGAGGATCTGGCCGCGCAGATTCAGGCGGCCGGCATCGAGCGCGTGAAGATCCGCTCCGTGCTCACGTGCGAATCCAAGCGCGGCGTCTGCCAGCTCTGCTACGGGCGCAACCTCGCCACCGGCCGGCTGGTGGAACGCGGCGAAGCGGTGGGCATCATCTCCGCCCAGTCCATCGGCGAACCCGGTACGCAGTTGACGATGCGTACGTTCCACATCGGCGGCGCGGCCACGGGTTCGGCGGAGCAGTCCAAGCAGGACGCCAAGTCCGACGGCTTCGTGAAGTTCCACGGCATCCAGACCGTCAAGAGCGCCGCCGGCGAGTTGATTGTCATGAACCGCAACGGCATCATCGCGATCCTCGACGAGAAGGGCCGTGAGAAAGAGCGCTACCAGGTGGTCTATGGCGCGAAGGTGCTGTTCGAGGACGGCGCCAAGGTCAAGGCCAACGACGTGCTTCTCGAATGGGATCCCTATACCTTCTCGATCCTCACCGAGGTCAGCGGCACGGTCCACTTCAAGGACCTGGTCGAAGGCCTGACGATGCAGGAACAGGTGGACGAAATCACCGGCCGCTCGCAGTGGGTGGTGATGGACTTCGCCGATGAGAAGCGCGTCCCGGCCATTCAGGTGCGCGCCACCGGCGGCACCAAGCACGACGAAAAGCGCTACCTCATGCCGATGCACGCCCACTTGACCGTGGCCGAAGGCGATGAGGTCCACGCCGGCGACGTGCTGGCGAAGATCCCGCGCGCCACCACCAAGACCAAGGACATCACGGGCGGCCTGCCGCGCGTGGTGGAGCTGTTCGAAGCCCGCAAGCCGCGCGAAACCGCGGTGATCACGGAAATCGACGGCGTGGTGAAGTACGGCGAAATCTCCAAGGGCACCCGCAAGATCATCATCATCGGCGACGACGGCGAGCAGAAGGAATACGCCATTCCGCGCGGCGTGCACATCAACGTGCAGGAAGGCGAGCGTGTCCGCCACGGCGACCCGCTGATGGACGGCCCACGCAACCCGCACGACATCATGAGTGTGCTGGGCGAGAAGGCGCTGCAAAGCTACCTGGTCAACGAGATCCAGGAAGTCTACCGGCTCCAGGGCGTCAACATCAATGACAAGCACCTCGAAGTGATTGCCCGGCAGATGATGCGCTGGGTGAAGGTGGAGGACATCGGCGACACCGAGTTCCTTCCGGAAGAAGTGGTCGATAAGTTCAAGTTCCGGGAAGAGAACCTGCGTGTGGTGGAAGCCGGGAGTGCGCCGGCCACGGGCAAGACCGTGCTGCTGGGCATCACCAAGGCTTCGCTTTCGACTGACTCGTTCATCTCCGCGGCCAGCTTCCAGGAGACCACGCGCGTGCTCACCGAAGCCGCCATCAACGGCAAGGTGGACCACCTGCGGGGCTTGAAGGAAAACGTCATCATGGGACGCCTCATCCCGGCCGGCACCGGCATGGAACACTACCGGGCCGTCAAGATCGCCGGCGAGGATGTGGAAGAAGAGATGGCGGCCGAGCAGGAGGCCGTGCCACTCGACGCGATTCCGGGCTACGACGACGAGACGCGCGCGCTCTATGCGGGCGGGCTCTCCGAAGACACGAGCGAAGAATCGCTGGCGGAGTAATTCCGCTTGCCGGGGGCTGCGGCGCCCAGTTGGGTCGCGAAGCTGCGCTGGTGGCTCCAGCAGCTCGACGCGCGGCTCTCGCGCTTGGATCATGCGGCGGCGGTGGAGAACGTGCCACCGCCGCATCGCTATGACGAGATCGTCAGCTTCGTCCGCGCGATGGACCAGCCGGACGACGACGCCCGGCGGTACCTCGAAATCCATATCCCGCGCATCGGGCGCACGCTTGGCTTTGTGCCCCCGCCGCGGTCTTCGGGCCGCATCCTGGAGATGGGCGCTTACATGCAAATGACGCCCGCGCTCCAGTGCGTGTTGGGCTACAAAGAGGTCCGCGGGGCGTACTTCGGACCGCTCGGGAGGGTCGATGAGAAGTCGGCCTCCGTGGGCGGGAAGGTGGTCTTCCGCTGCAAGGTCGACCTGTTCGACGCCGAGCGCGACCGCTACCCCTATCCCGACGGGCACTTTGAAACCGTGCTGGCCTGCGAGATCTTCGAGCACATGCTGCGCGACCCCATGCATATGCTGATCGAGATGCACCGGGTGCTCGAAGAGGGCGGGACGCTGATCCTCACCACGCCCAACGTGGTCAGTTTCACGGCCGTCGCCCGGGTGCTCGAGCAGAGCGGCAACCCGCAGCTCTATTCCAAGTTCGCCGACCCACGCGGCGAGTTCGCCGACACCGAGATCCCGCACGTGCGCGAGTACACGCCGCGTGAGCTTCAGGAGGCCGCCGAATCGGCGGGCTTCGAGGTGGAGAACCTGTTCAGCGAGGTCATCCCCGGCTACGGCACCGAAGAGCGCATGCGCGCGTTCCTGGCGGCCAACCAATACCCGACTACGCTGCGGGGCGAGCAACTTTACCTGATCGCGAAGAAGCGTTCCGGGCGGCCGGTGGTGCGCTACCCGGGCTTTCTTTACGAGTAGAGGCGGTGTGCACCTGTCGGGACCGCTCCCTGTGGTCGCGGCACAGCTAGCGGCCCTCTGCACAAAGGACGTGCGCTGGGCACAGCGCCAGTAGCTGTGCCGCGACCACAGGGAGCGGTCTACGATAACGCTGCAAACCCTCTAGGCTTGCTGCGTAGCGCCGGGATGTCCCGGCGCGGCAAGCACGACCACCTTACGCGGCGGGGAACAGGCACTGCTGCTCGACGTGGTGCGGGCCGAAATGTTCGAGCTCCACCGGATACTTACGACGAAGACTTAAAGGAGCAGTCGAGTGTCCCTGGCCGAGCAGCGCGCGCAGTTCCAGGGTGTTCACGAAGCTCTTAGCCCCCGCATCGTTATTAAACACCACGAAGGCGCGCTCGGCGAAGCGGGCGAGATGCTCGATGCGCGGAACCCATTCGGCCAGTTCGGCTTCCGTATACAAGTAGTCGTGCTGACGGGTGCGAACCGCAGCCGGGTCGTAGGCGCCGAGCGAGTTGCGGGGATTGCGGCCATGCAGTCTCACGTACCCGACCCCTGAAGTCAGCAGCGATGAAGGCGGCATGGCCCGTGTGTAAACCGGCTGGTCGATGTTGCAGAACCCGACCTTGTAATCGAGGAACGTCCCGACGGCTTCTTCGGCGAGCCAGGAGCTGTGGCGCATCTCGGCCACCAGCGGGAACTCGTGGAAGGCGCGGCGAAGGCGAATGAAGAACTCGCGGTTTTCCTCGGTAAAGCGATAAGACCAGGGGAATTGCATGAGCAGCGCCCCGAGCTTGCGGGCGCGCAGCAGAGGCCACAGGCCCTCCTTGAAGCTGGCCACGTCGGCGTCATTCAAGATGCGGCGGTGGGTGAACTGCTGGTTCAGCTTAGCGGTAAAGAGAAACTTTGGATTCCGGGCCACCTTCTTGATCCACAGCTTTACAACTTCCGGCTTAAGATGCTGATAGAAAGAGCTGTTGATCTCGGCCAGGTCCGTGTGGCGGGCAACCAGCTCCAGGGGATGGAAGCCGGAGCCGTGGGTCTTGGGGTACACGAGGCCGTTCCAATGGGGATACGACCAGCCTGCCGTGCCGACTTGAATCTCCGATGCCATAGGCTGTTCCTTTCGTCTTATGTTCGCCTACAGGGATGATAGCGAAGAAAAGGCGAAGTAGTCAAGAGAATTTTCGGGGGTATGGGGCCGGGGGAGAGTTTTCAAGGAGGTCTTGGGTTCGTTTCGTCGCGGGGAAAGGAATGGGCCGCAGATGGACGCAGATGGACGCAGATCCCGAGAGTCCGGTTGGGTTCGTTTTGTTGCTGGGGACTGTGATTGTGAGGCCATCCTGGGTCAGGGTCGCAGGGAGGTGTAGGACGGCCGAAGCGGGGAGATGAGAAGCGCTTGAAAACAAACGCGACGAACCTTTGTCCTCATGCATCACTAACGGTGGACCTACCCTGCCTGTTAAACTGAAAGATTCCTAGTCATGACCTACGACGTGATCGTCATCGGGAGCGGCCCCGGTGGATATTCTGCTGCCGTCAGAGCCGGCCAGTACGGCCTTAAAACCGCCATAGTTGAACGGGACACGAAGCTCGGAGGGGTGTGCCTCCACGTGGGCTGCATCCCGACTAAGGCCCTGTTGCACACCGCCGAGGTGTGGGAGCATTTCCAGCATCCGGAAGCCGACGGCATCCACTGCGATAACCCGCGGCTGGATTACCCGATGGTGATCCAACGCAAGAACCAGATCGTGACCAAGCACGCCAAGGGCGTCGAGTTCCTCATGAAGAAGAACAAGGTCGACGTGCTGCGCGGGTGGGGGCGGCTGGCGGGGCCGGGGAAGGTCGAAGTCTATAACGACGGCCAGAGCACCTTCTACGAAACCAAGAACGTGGTGCTGGCGACCGGCTCGGAGGCACGCATGCTCCCGGGTCTCAGGCCCGATGCGCGGCGCGTGCTGACCAATATCGAGATCCTGGACCTGACCGAGGTTCCGCAGTCGCTGGCGATCCTGGGCGCGGGCGCGGTGGGCGTGGAGTTCGCTTCCTGCTTCCACCGCTTCGGGAGCAAGGTGCAAGTCTTCGAGATGCTGCCGCGGATTGTGCCGGTGGAGGACGAGGAGGTTTCAAAAGAGCTGGCTCGCGTGTTCAAGAAGACCGGGATTCGCGTGGAGACCGGAGCCAGGGCGGAGAACGTGCAGGTGCACGACCACGGCGTGACGGTGCAGGTGACGCTGGCCAACGGGCAGGCGGAAACCGTCGAAGCTGAGTGCCTGCTGGTGGCCATCGGGCGGAAGCCGAATACGGAGAACATCGGCATCGAGGGGAGCGGCGTGGTGCTCGACCGCGGGTTCATCAAGGTGGATCCATACCAGCGCACCGGTGCTCCGGGCGTGTACGCGATCGGCGACATCGTGGCGGGGACGCCGCAGTTGGCGCACGTGGCCACGGCCGAGGGCATGGTGGCGATGGGCCACATTGCGGGCATCGACGTGACGCCGGTCAACAAGCTCCGCATTCCGGGCGCGACCTACACGGAGCCGGGCATCGGCAGCGTGGGGCTGACCGAGGCGCAGGCCGTGGCGCAGGGCTACAAGGTGCGCGTGGGCAAATTCCCGTTCAGCGCGAACAGCAAGGCGACCATCCTCGGGCAGCACGACGGGTTTGTGAAGATCGTGGCCGACGAGAAGTACGGCGAGATCCTGGGGATGCATATTATCGGCCCGCAGGCGTTTGAACTGATCGGTGAAGGCGTGCTGGCGATGGAAGCGGAGGCGACCGTGGAGACGCTGATGCATACGATCCATGCGCATCCGACGATTTACGAGGCGGTGGGTGAGGCGTTCAACGCTGTGTACGGAATGGCGATCAATGTTTGACGGGCAGACGCCAGAGGCCGGTGCGGTTGCGGACCGGGGCGGCATTGCGGACTGGGCGAAGACCGCTTCCTGCGGTCGCGGCTCAGCTAGCGGCGATCTGCTTGAATTGAACGTGGAGGGCAGAGCGCCATTCGCTGAGCCGCGACCGAAGGAAGCGGTCCTGACGGATCTCGGCCGCCAGTCTTACGCCGCTGCGCTCGCTGTCCAGGAATCGCTGGTGGAGCGGCGCAAGCGGGGGGAGATTGGCGACCAGTTGTTGATTGTCGAGCATCCGCATGTGGTCACCATGGGCCGCAATGGGCATGGGGAGAACTTGCTGGCCGCGCCGGAATTGCTGGAGCGGGCGGGGATCGACTTTCACCATACGAATCGGGGCGGGGATGTGACGTATCACGGCCCGGGGCAGATTGTGGGATATCCGATCGTTGATCTGCGCGAGTGGAAGCGCGATGTGGTGGCTTATGTCCGGGGGATCGAGCAGGTGCTGATTGAGGCGCTGGCCGGGTTTGGGATCGTTGCGGGCCGGGAAGCGGGGGCTACCGGGGTTTGGGTCAACGGTTCGAAGGTGGCCGCCATCGGCGTGCATATTTCGCGCTGGGTGACCTCGCATGGGTTCGCTCTGAACCTGGAGACTGACCTTTCTTATTTCCGGTACATCGTACCGTGCGGTTTGACCAAACCGGTGACTTCGATGCGTGCGCTCGGCTGCCGGGCCACGCGCGGGGAAACCATAGACGCGCTGGGGCGAGCGTTCGGGCGCGTGTTTGATAGAAGCATAGTCATAATGGAGACAGCATGACCGAAGTAGTGATGCCCCAGATGGGCGAAAGCATTGTCGAAGGAACCCTGACCAAGTGGCTGAAGAAGGCCGGGGAGCACGTGGAACGCGACGAGCCGCTGTTCGAGATTTCAACAGACAAAGTGGACACGGAGATCCCGTCGCCTTCGAGCGGCACGCTGCAGGAGATTTTAGTCCAAGAGGGGCAGACGGTCGGGATCAATACGGTGGTCGGCCGGATCAGCGATGGAGCGGGGAATGGAGCGGGTCCGGGCGTGAGCGCCGCGGCGGCTCCGCCCGCGCAGGCTGCTCCTCCGCAGCAGGCGGCTCCTCCGCCTCCGGCGCAGGCTGCGCCGCCACCTTCCCAACAAGCTGCGCCGCCTCCACCGGCGGCTCCCGCCGCGCCGGCTGTCGCCGACGAGATGGGACCGCTTTCGCCGCTGGTCCGGAAGATGGCGCGCGAGAACGATATTGATTTGAACAAGGTCCGCGGGACGGGCGCCGGGGGGCGGATCACGAAGCACGATCTGGAGGTCTACATGGCGGGCGGCGCCACGGCGCAGGCTCCGGCTGCCGCTCCGTCGTATGCTCCGCAGGCTCCATCGTATGCGCCGCCGCAGGCTCCGGCCTATGCAGCGCCGCAGGCTCAGGCTGCACCGCCTCCGCCGCCTCCTCCGGCGCCCGCGCAGGTTCCGGCTACGATGCAGGCTACGGTGAACGTGCCGCAGCCGCCGCGTGAGGTGGCTCCTCTGCCGCAGATGCCGGGCGCGGCTCCGGCGCTGAGGGTGGAGCCGATGAGCAACATGCGCAAGAAGATCGCCGAGCACATGATCTTCAGCAAGCGCACGTCCGCCCATGTGACCACGGTGCACAAGGTGGACATGACGGCGGTGGTGAAGATGCGGGCTCGGGTGAAGAGCCAGTTCCAGGCGCAGTACGGCTTCGGGCTCACCTACCTGCCGTTCTGCTGCCGCGCGGCGGTGGCTGCGCTGCGCGAGTACCCGATCGTCAACTCCTCGATCGACGGCGACAACGTCATCTATCACCGCGACGTGAACATGGGGATCGCGGTGGCGCTGGACAACGGCTTGATTGTGCCGGTGATCCGCAATGCGGACGAGAAGAATATCGTGGGATTGCAGCGGTCCATCGTGGACCTGGCTGCGCGGGCGCGGTCGCGGCAGTTGCGGCCGGAAGAGATCCAGGGCGGCACGTTCTCGATCACCAATTTCGGAAGCTTCGGAAGCATCTTCGCGACGCCGTTGATCAACCAGCCGCAGGTGGCGATTCTGGGGTTGGGCTCGGTGGTGAAGGAGCCGGTGGTGATCGACGACGCGATCGCGATCCGGTCCACGATGTACCTGGCGCTGACCTTCGATCACCGGCTGATCGACGGGGCGCTGGCGGATCAGTTCACGGCGAAGGCCAAGGCGGTGCTGGAGAACTGGTCTGAAGAGGTGATGTAGGGGCGCGGCGCGCGCTCCTGGTTATGGGGACACGGGTCGAGACGAGTCTCGACCCGGCAAGCTGAAGATTGCGCCACCTAGGGCTTGGCTGCGGGTGTTCCGGGCTGCGTGGCCGGTGCGCCGGGCTGTGCAGCCGGTGTACCCGGAGCGGCCGGTTTCACCGGGGGCGTGGTGGGTTTGGCCGCGTTGGCCGCGGGCGCGTTGCCGGGGGCCGGAGCGGCGCTCACGGCGGGCGCCGGATGCGCCTTATCGTAGGCGTCGATGATGGCCGTGGTGACATCCAGCGAATCGGCGCGCCACAGCAGGCCGGAGTTGGCGGTATCAAAGACGACGGCGAAGCCGTTGGCGGCCACGTAGGTCTGGATGACGCCGCGCATCTTGGTGGTCAGGTCGTCGAGCGTCTTGCGCTGCTCTTCCTGGCTTTCGAATTCGTAGTCATCGACGGCGCGGTTGAAGAGCTTGGTCTTCTGGTCGATCTGCTTCTGCATATCGTCCTTGGCCGTCTGGGACATGGTATTGCCGCCGCGCTGGAGCTTGTCCTGGAGGTCGCGGATATCACTCTGCATTGCTTCGAGCTCTTTGGTCTTGGGCTCCACGAACTCGCGCTGGAGGCGGGCGAGGGCGGCCTGGCCTTCCTGGGTGCTGACAATGGCCTGTTGCAGGTTGATGATGCCGACCTTGGACGGCGTCTGCCCCATCAGTAGTCCCCCGGCGAATACCAGACTGGTAGCAATGTACTTGATCACAACAAACTCCTCATCTTTATTGGTTGAAGCTGGAAGCGGTTTCCTTCCATCCTAACATGCATGTTTCAAACGCTCCCGAAACCGGCCCGCGCGAGGCCGGTGGGTCCCCCTAGAACGTGCGCCCGATCGTAAAGCGGAACACGGACTTCTTCTCGAAGTACGGGATGGGCTGTCCGAACGTGAGAATCGAGTTGACGAACGACGCGTTGTTCGGAAAATAACTGCGGTCGGCCACGATCGGCGGCTGTATGTATTGTTGCACGCGCGTCGGGTTGTAAGCCCAATACAAGCGGAAGGGCTGGTTGAAGACCGGCATCAGCACCTGCAGCTCAAGTCCGGTGGAGGTGCGGATAAGCTGGGTGCCGCGGGAAATCACAGCCTTCGACTGGAAGGCGGCCTCGGGAAATTTCTGGTTCAGATCGGTGATGCGGCTGGGGTTCAGCGTCAACTGGCTGGAGTTGGACAGGCGGTTCATGCCGGCGTCGAAGAAGGCGGCCAGGGTGACGGGTCCGAAGATCGGGATGCGGTATTCGAAGTTGGCCACGACTTTGGTATCGCCGCCGGGGAAGATCATCTGGTAGGCCGGGATGGATTGGGTGGCGTTGACCAGTCCGGTGGCTCCGGTGGTGGTGTCGACGATGCCTTTCTGCTGGCGCGGCGTGCCGTCGCTGTTCAGTACGCTGACGGTGGCTTGGGTGGGCACGAAGGCGATGGGGCTCACCGTATAGAGCGGGAAGCCGCGGACGTCGTTCTGGCCGCCCATGAAGAAACGATTGAAGGGCGCGGCCACCTTGCCGCCGAATCCGGTGACGTAGCCGGCATAGAGGTGCATGCCGATGACATGGCCCGGCTTGAGGCCCGGGCGGAAGTGAGCCACGTCAAAGGTTGGCAGGATCTGATTGACGCCGCCACCGAGGAATCCGCCCGCGAATTGCATCGACGCCTGGAAGCGTGTGCCGCGGGTGGGGATCATGGGGTTATCGGTGGAGTTGTAGCTGTAGGACGGCTGGAGGTAGGACGTGCGGATGCCCTGGAGCTGGTTGGGGCCGTTGATGTTCTGGAAGTTGATGTATTGGTAGTACTGTGTGGCCGAAGCGGTGAGCGTCTGGATGCCCTGGATGCTGTAGCCATAGCTGAGGCCGAAGCGGGCGAAGCTGCGGCGCAGCGGGTAGCTGGCGAAGATCGAGAATCCGCGCGAGTTCTGCACGTAGTTGAGCAGGTTATTGGTGCCCAGCGAGTTGTAGAGCGGAATCAGGTTGGCGCCGGCCAGGATGGAAGCTTCGCGGCCCTGGTTGTAACTGAAGCGGCTCATCGAGACGGTGAAGCCGACTTGAATGGGACGGTCCAGGAAGTAGGGTTCGGTGAAGCTGAAGCTGACGTCGTTGTAGCGCGTGCCGACCTGCGAAGACAGGCTCAGGGTTTCGCCCAGTCCGAGGAAGTTGTTGGTTGAATACGAGAAGCCCAGGAAGCTGCCGGAGATGCCGGAGACGCCGCCGCTCATCTGCACCGTGTTCTTGCCCTTTTCCTGAACGCGCAGGGTGAGGTCGACGGTGTTCGTGCGGTTGTCGGTCTTGACGTCGACCGAATCTTCGGCCTTGAGCGTTTCGAAGTAGCCGAGCTGGTTGAGGCGCAGAATGCTCAGCTCCCAGAGCTGGGTGCTGTAGGGGTCGCCTTCGTCGACCAGCAGCTCGCGGCGGATGACCTTGTCGCGCGTGGTGGTGTTGCCGGAGAAGTCGATGCGGCGGACGAAGAACTGGTCGCCTTCATCGAAGTTGAGCGTTAAGTCGATCAGGTTCGTGCCGGGCACGATTTCCGGCTGCGGCTCGGCCAGGAAGTTGATGTAGCCGTAGCCGCCGTAGAGCTTGCGCAGTTCCTCGAAGCCCTTCTGGAGCTTTTCGGTGGAGAAGATGTCGCCCTGGTCCATGGCGAAGACCGGGCGCATGAGGGTTTCCGGAGTACGGAACAGCTTCACGCCGACAAAGTTGATGTTGTTGAGGTGGTATTGCTGGCCTTCCTCAACGGTCATCGAGATGTTGGCTCTTTTGCCCACCTTGTTGGGGTGGATGAGGGGCAGGCGGAAGCGGCCGCCGCCGCCATCGATGACATCGGCGTTGGTGTCGACGACGCGGGCGGTGAAGTAGCCCTGGTATTGGTAGAACTGGCCGATCAACTGGGCGTCGATATCGAGCTTGGTGGAATCGTAGGTTTTGGGGAAGAGGTTTTCGAGGTAGATGGAATGGGGGATGCCGGTGGGCTTCAGCACCTTCATCTCGCTGCGCAACTTGCGGTCACTGTAGGCCGTGTTGCCTTCGAATTCGATCTTGCCGACCTTGACCTTGGGACCTTCGTCGACGATCAGGGTGATGGCCATGGAGGTGGGCGGCAGGTCCTGGATGTCGGCGGTGACGGTGGCGTACTGGCGGCCGCGCTCGGCCAGCAGCTCCTCGAGCACGGTGCGCGCGCGGGAGAGCTTGCTGTCGTCGTACATGGCTTCGACGCTCAGGCCGACGCGGCGGTCGCGGAAGCGTTCGAGGATTTCCGAATCGGTGGCCGATTTGTTGCCCTGGAATTTGAGGGTGCGGACAATGCGGCGCTCGGTCATGACGAAGCGGACGATCCAGCCGCCGGTGTCACTGCGTTCGCGTTCGAGGCGGATATCGTCGAAGCGGCCCTGGTTCCAGAGGGTGATCAGGTCGCGGTGCAGTGACTGGGAGTTATAGATGTCGCCGCGGCGGGTGAAGATCATGCTGCGCAGGGTGTCCTGCGGGATGCGGCGGACGCCGCGGAACTCGATCAGGTCGATAATATCGGGGTTGGTGGGCTGGACGGGCTTGGGCGCGCCGGCTTCCGGGACGTTCTCAAACGGGTTCTGCGGGTTGGCGGGAGCGGGTTGCTGGCCGGCTTCGGGCACCGCCTCAAAGGGGTTCTGTGGCTTGGGAGCCTGCGGCTTGGGTTGTTGCGGGGCGGGTGCCTGCTGCTGGGCCCACACCGAGCCCACGCTCAGAAGACCGCACAAAAGCACGCGCAGGCATCCGGACCTGCGCGGAAGTATCTTCCGCACGCTTCCGGGTAAGGACAGCGCCATCTAAACCGGGTTCCTTTCCACTCTGCGCCTCTGAGCAGCATGTTCCCCTACACGGCAAGGATGCATCCAAGTCCGTATCCAACGCTGTATCCTGCACCGCGTGGTTTGCAAAAGATAAGGGGGGAACCTGCTACTTAGGGTCATTCTACCTTATCCGGCGGGGGAACCGCTCCTTTCCAAGAGTACGGAGTCGCGGGGCGATCGGACGCGTGCGCCGGGCTCCTGTGCGGGAATCGGCACTGGGTGTGACGCTTTGGCTACGGGGTTGGACGTTCATCAACGGGTTACCTGTTCCGGTGGGGGGAGATGCAGGTTGGGGGCCATTGGGGGGTCGGGCAAACGCGGGCGAGGGCGGGCTGGGAGCCCGCCGCAGGCCACGGGCCTGCCCCACACGGAGCTCAAGGCGTGATGGCGACGGTTTGGATGACGGATTCGCGGACTTCGACGGCGATGCTGCGGTCTTGCTGGGGTTGGAGGATTTCCGGGTCCATCCAGGCTCCCTCTTCGATCGCCTCGAACGTGTAGAGGTGGTAGGGGCCCGGGGGCACGTTGGGGAGGACGAAAGCGCCGTTCTGGTCGGTGCGGGCGACGTGATACCAGGAGGCGAGGGCGCGGCGGGGTTCGGGGTCGGGGACCAGGACGAGGGTGGCTCCGGCCGGCGCCGTGCCTTCAACGCGGCCGGGGTTGCCGCTGAGGACGATCTCCAATGCTCCAGGGGCGGGCCCGGGGGCGGATTCGGTGAGGTCGAGCGGGTTGGTCAGGAGGTCGAGATCGCCGGCTTGGGCGGACTTCACGTAGTAGCCGGGAGGCAGGTTGGGGAAGGAGAGGCGGTAGCGGTCGCGGCGGACGGCGGGTAGCGCGAAGACGCCGTCGGCGGTGAGTTGGGTGGTGGGGCTCGGGAAGAGGTGATCGATGGGGGAGGGCTCGGCGGGGTCGAGCGAGAGGTGCAGGGCGGCGAGGTCGCGGATGGGGTCGGGGCCGAGTTCGATTTTGACCGTGCCGGTGAGGTCGGCGCCGTTGTCGAGGGTGAGGATGAGGTTGTCGATGGGTTGAGAGCCGACGTCGACGGCGAGTTTGGTGGAGGCGTTCACGTTCCCGGCGGCGCCACTTTGAGTGATGAGGTTGGCGCGCATCCAGTAACGGCCGGGAGCGACCCCGGGGATGACGAACCCGCCCTGCGGGCCGGCGCTGGTGGCGGCGGATGCCGAGCCGAGTCCGTCCGGGAAGAGAGCGATCGCGATCGTGCCCATGGCGCCGGTGAGATTCCGGACGGTGCCGCTGACGGAGACGGCCGGGCGCCGGGCAAGCCGGATATCAACGCCTTCGATGGTGCGCCCGGCAGTGATGTCGAGCGGCAGGGCATCGCCGGCGGTAGGGGTGCTGGCGTAGTAGGTGGTGGTGTCGGGTGTGCTGATCGCCTGGGGCGACAAGATCAACGATTCAGACCGGCGCGGAACAATGCGGACGTAGTAGCGGCCTGGGGCGAGACCGAAGATGCGGTACTCGCCGAGATCGTTCGTGGCGCTCAGGCGGTTGGCCGAAGGAGCCGTGACGAGCTGCCGGTGGCCGTTGACGTAGGCCATGTGCATGGCGTCGACCTGGGCGGCATAGACGGGGTCTCCGGCAGCATCGAGGACGCGGCCGGCGATGACGCCTTCGGGGGTGAGGACGAGGTCGGCGGCGGCGGTGTCGGCAGCCTCGATGGTGAGCGGGGAGCCGGGCTGGCCGGGCTCCTTCGCGCCGTAGGCTGTCGAGAGGAAACCCATGCGCTCGGCTGTGATCTTGTAGGTACCGGGTGCGAGTCCGGTTAGGGCGTAGGTGCCGTCACCGGCAGTTTCGGCGGTGAAGGTGGCAGGCGCGGGGCGGATGCGTTCGACGGTCAGCTTGGCGTGATGCAGCGGGTCGCCGGTGGCTTCGTTCGTGACGCGGCCGGCGAGCCCGGCCGTGGTCGGCTGGGCGGCGAGGAGCGCCGTGCAGCAGAGCAGCAGTGTGGCTGGCTTCATGAGGCTACTCCGGCTGCGGGATGCGCTTCAGGTTGACGGTTTCGGCCTGGCCTTCGCGGATGGTGACCTTGGTGGCCTGAGGGTCGACCTGGCGGAGGAACGCGGGATCGGTGAGCGTTCCGGGGAGCAGGCGCGGCACGGCGACCAGGCGATAATCGCCCGGCGTGAGTCCGTTGAAGGAGTATGTTCCGGAAGCTTCGGCCGCGGTCTGCTGATACCACTGCGACTGTGTGCGGCGGACAGGCGAGTCCGGGATCAGGGCTACGATGGCGGGAGAGACGGGTTGATCGCGGTCGTCGCGAACCACGCCGCTGATGGAGCCGCCGTTGGGGCTGAGGACGATATCGAGCGGTCCAGCGGCGCCCTGCGTGAGATCCAGGCCGGTTTCGAGCGCGTCGACGGTGCCGGCGCGGGCTGACTTGATGTAGTAGCCGGCGGGCATTGGGTTCAGCATGATGCGGTAGCGTTCCGGATTGATCGCTTGCAACGCAAAGCTGCCGTCTTCGGCCAGTTGGACGACGGGCGGAATGTCGCCGGCAACGATGACGCCGTCGGATGGCCCGAGCCGCAAGGAGATGCTGTGCAGATCGAGGGCGGCGTCGCTGCCGGGTTCCAGCCGCACGGTCCCGGAGATTTCGAGACCGGCGGTGAGGGTGATGGCGACACTATCCAGGGGATCGGTGCCGACGACGATGGGAACCGAAGCCCGCAGAAGGTGATTCATGGTGCGCCGCATTTGGGCGCTGAGAAGGTAGCTGCCCGGCAGGACGCCGCGGAGTTCGAATCGGCCGTCGCGTCCGGCCGTGGTCTGAATGGGGCTCAGGGAGCGGAATTCGCTGGCCGACGTGAGGGTCAGCGAGATGGGCGTGTCCGTGATCCCGGTGAGGTTCTCGACACGGCCGCGGACGGAGGTGGTCTGTGCATCGACCATGGTCAGATCGATGCCCTCGGTAGTCCGGCCGGAGGCGACGGCGACCGTGAGGGCGCTCTGCGGGTCGAGCGTGCCGGGATAGTAAGTCGTGACGACGGCGGCGGTGGATTGGCCGGCGGCTACCGCGGAGGCGCGATCCGCGGCGCTGACGTAATAGGTGCCCGGCGTGAGGCCGATCACGCGATACTGGCCGCGATCGTCTGTGATCGAGGATCCGGCAGGGAGAAGCCGCCGCTGCCCGCCGGCGTAGCGAATCGTCATTGGGGCGACGACCATGTTCGGCACGGGTTCGCCGTCGGCGTTAACGAGGCGTCCGGTGATGACGCCGTGGGGGCGGAGTTTGAAATCGATGTCCGTGCGGGCCTGGCCGGCATCGACTTCAACGCGGCTTCGCGCCAAGAGGCCGTCCGGGGCTCCGAAGGTGGCGCTCAGATATCCGATTCGGGAGGCGCTAATCATATAGGCGCCCGGCGCGACCTCGATGCTGAATTTGCCGGCGTCATCGGTCATCGTGCCGTAACGGTTGGGCGGGTCTTGGACGACAACCTGAACTTTCTTGAGTGGAAGCTCTGTCACGGCGTCGGTGATGGTGCCGGAGAGGGAGGCGGGCTTTGGTTCCGGCGCGGTCGCGGCTTGGGGCTTGGGTGCGGGCCCGTAGGGGCTGAACAGAAGGGTGTTGAGGATCGGGCGGCGGGCTTGGGCGGTTTCGACAGGCGCTGGGGCGGGCTGCGGCGATGGTTGGATGGCGGGCATCGACTGGGCAGCGGCGGGGCGCGGCGTGGGCTGTGGGACGGGGGCTCCGTGGGCGACCATCGCGCCGATGCCGGCCAGCCACAGGACGCTCATGGCGAGGGCCGCGCCGGGTCCGGGGAGCGTGTGCGAGGCCGAGGGCGCGTGTCCGATGAGGCGGCGGATGCGCATGAGCAGCGGCGCTCCGGTGGCGGCGAGCGCGGGTTCGCGATGCGCGGGGCGCTGCGATTCGAGCTCGGCCAGGGCGCGGGCGTAGGTGAGGGCGTCGCCACAGGCGGCTACGGCGATGTCATCGCAGCTCAGCTCGCGCTCGGTGCGGATTTCGTCGGAGAGCCACCAGACGGCGGGGTGGTAGAAGAGAATCGCTTCGGCGATGCTTTGCAGGATATTCACGAGATAGTCGAGGCGGCGGACGTGGGCGAGTTCGTGCGCGAGGAGCGCTTCGATGTGCGCGGCGGGGAGTCCGGTGAGTGCGCCTACGGGCATCAGGATGACGGGGCGGAGCCAGCCGACGACGGTCGGGACTTCGACCAGTGACGAGACCAGGAGGTGCGCGGGGCGGGAGACGCGCAGTTCGTGGATGAGATCGGAGAGTTTCTGCTGCCACTCGGGGGGCGCGGGGCGGACGCCGTGGGTGCGCAGTCGCGTCGTCGCGCGCCAGCCGCCGAGGAGGCGCAGCGAGAAGACGGCGGCTCCGGCGAACCAGGCGGCGACGAGCCACGGCAGCAGCGGTTCCCAGGCTCCGGGCGAGGGCAGGGGCCATGCGGTGAGCGGGGCGTCGAGGGCGAGCGTGGGGCGGAGGAGGAAGGTCGCGATGGGGGCGGCGGTCATCCCGGCGAGGGTCGCGCAGGCCAACGTATAGCGGGTGCGCGCGGTGACGGAGCGGGCGATGAGCGCGCGGAGGATCGCATAGGCGACCGAGATCACCGTGCCTTGCCAGAGGAACTGGATGAGGGTCCAGCCCAGGTCGTGGACCCACTGTTGATTGACGAGGGCATCGAGCGTCATGAGGTCGCCTTTCGGGTTTGGGGCTTCGCGGGGGATTCGCGTTTGCGCGGGGAGGGGGAGATGGAGTCGAGCAGGCTGCGGATTTCAGCCAGGTCCTCGCGCGAGGCGGGCTGGGCGGTGAGCGCGCCGAGCACCAGGCTGCGCGCGGAGCCGTCGAAGGCGCGGCGGAGGAGGTCGGCGGCGATCTGCGACTGCGTTTGCTCCTTGGGCGCGCGGGCTTCGTAGACGTGGGAGCGGAAGCGCTCGCTGCGGGTGAGGAGTCCCTTCTCCGTCATGAGCTGCATTTGCTTGAGGGTCGTGGTGTAGCCGCTCGTCTTGCCGCTGGCGCGGTTGAGGGCTTCGTGGACTTCGCGGACCGTGGCGGGGCCGAGGCGCCAGAGGACGGCCAGGATGTCGAGCTCGGCTCCGGTGGGCAGCGGCGGGGAGGGGGGCTTGGGGTGGGATCGGGCCATGGGGGTAGCGTACTCCGATCCAAATCGTATGTCAACGATTGTTATCGTAGTTGGCCGTGAGCGTGACAGATGAGGCGGCCTGAGAGGCCGCCGCAGGCCACGGGCCTGCCCCACACGGTCAAACCGCCTATACTTACAGGACATGCAACGCCGGGTGGTCATTACCGGGATGGGCGTGGTGAGTCCCAATGGGATCGGGACGGACGCGTTCTGGCGGGCGACGCGCTGCGGGGTGAGCGGGATCGGCCCGATCACGCGGTTCGACGCCTCGGAGTTGGCCGTAAAGGTGGCGGGCGAGGTGCGCGGATTTCGCGAAGAAGACCATGTTTCGGCCAAGGACCGGCCGCATGTGGCGCGCACGACGCCGCTGGCGATTGCCGCGGTGAAGGAAGCGCTGGAGCAGGCGGGAATCGAGCCGGAGGGGATGGATCGTGAGGAGTTGCGCGGCATCGGCGTGACGCTGGGCTCGGGCGGCGGCAGCGTGGAGTTCACCGAGGAGCAGTATCGCCTCTATCACACCGGGAACTGGCGGCAGTGCAGCGTGTACGTGGTGCCGACCTCGACCATGGGCACGCTGGCGAGCGAGGTGTCGATGCGCTTCGGCTTCCGCGGGCCGAGCCACGTGCTGACCACCGGGTGCACGTCGTCGACCGACGCGCTGGGGTACGCGGCGCAGACCATTCGTTGTGGATCGCTGGACACGATTGTGGCGGGCGGCGTGGATGCCCCGATCGCTCCGCTGATCCTGCGCGGGTTTATGGCGATGCGGATCATGTCGCAGGCCTGGAATCATGCGCCGGCGCGGGCGTCGCGGCCGTTCTCAAAAGACCGCTGCGGGTTCGTGATCGCCGAGGGGGCGTGGTTCTTCGTGCTGGAGGAGCGCGAGCGGGCGCGGGCTCGGGGGGCTGCGATCTTGGGCGAGATCGCCGGGTATGGGTCGACATGCGAGGCGTTTCATCGCGTGCGGCTGGAAGAATGCGGCGAGGAGCCGGCGCGGGCGATCGGGCTGGCGCTGGCCGATGCCGGGGTGGGGCCGGAGGCGGTCGGGTACCTGAATTATCACGGGACCGGGACGGAGTTGAATGACCGGATCGAGACGCGGGCGGTGAAGCTGGCGTTTGGGGATCATGCGTACCGGCTGCCGGGGTCGTCGTTGAAGAGCCTGATCGGGCACCCGCAGGGGGCGTGCGGCGCGGCAGGGGTGGCGGCTACGCTGCTGGCGATGCGCGAGGGTGTGCTGCCGCCGACGGCGAATGTGGAGGTGCCGGACCCGGAGTGCGACCTGGATTATGTTCCGGAGACCGGGCGGCGGGCGGGGTTCGAGTACGCGGTGGCGAACTGCATCGCGTTCGGGAGCAAGAATTCTGCACTGGTGCTGCGGGCGGGTTGAGCGAACGCATGGGGAGGCGGCCTGAGAGGCCGCCGCAGGCCGCGGGCCTGCCCCATACGTTATTAGCTGCGTTCTTCTTCGGATGACTCGGCGGCTGGTTCCGCTGCCTCGGCCGATCCTTCGGCTGCCACGGGGGCGGCGTCTTCGGCTTCCTCCGATGCCGCTTCGATGGCCGCGGTTTCCTCGTCCTCTTCCTCGTCGAGTTCGTCTTCCTTCGGCGTGTAGTAGGAGTGATAGTAGGTGTACTTACTGTAGAGTTCGCCGCGGCGTGCGCCGTTGACCACTACGCCGAGCACGTTGTTGTTGCACAGCGATTGCATGGCGCGGGTGACCGAATCGACGGTGGTGTGTCCGATGCGGACCACCAGCAGCGTGCCGTGGCTCAGCGTCGACAGCAGGTTGGCGTCAGCGGCGAACAGCAGCGGCGGACTGTCCATGATGACCCACTGGAACACCGAGGGCAGCCGGTCCAGCAGGTGCTTGACCTCGCGCAGGTTCAGCAGCTCGAGCGGATTGATGACGGCCTCGCCGGCCGGCATGATGTAGAGGTCGGTGCCGGCCACCTTGCGGATGGCTTCGTGCAACTGGCACTTGCCCAGCAGATAGTCGGTGATGCCGGGGCTGCGGTCGATGCCGAACAGCGTGTGCACGATGGGGCGGCGGAAGTCGAAGTCGGCCAGCAGCGTGATGTTGCCGGCCAGGTGGCTCTGGGCCAGCGCGAGGTTGGCGGCGCTGAGCGACTTGCCTTCGGCCGGCGACGGGCTGGTGACCACCACGGTGTGGATGGGCTGCAGCGACTTCATGTGGTTCAGACGCGTGCGCAGCGTGCGGAACTCCTCCATGGGAGGCTCGTGCGGGCGTGCGGCGTCAATCAGCAGCGAGTCGGTGGCGACGCGGAAAGGGATTTCCTGGATCATTTCGAGGAGTCCGGACATATTGGGTCCGGGCTGCTCCATGACCGCGACGGCCTGGCGCGCCTCGGCGCTGGACCGCGGGGGCGGCGAAGACATCAGGCCGCTCTGTTCGGCGCGGCGTAAGGCGTCGTGAACTCTGCTCATGGCATTTCTCCGATGCTAAGTTTAGCTATGGCTCCCGTAGTAGTAGACGATGGAGCCGGCCATGGCTACGGCGGCGGCCAGGCAAGCGGTGGTCCAACCCAACCATGCAATCCGTTTTCGCCGGCGGACCACGAAGTCGTTTTCGAGCAGCGGCACGCTGCCGAGGATCGCCATCTGGGTATAGGCGCGGACGTCCTTGAGGTTCTTCAGCGAGGTGTCCTTCATTTCCCGCGCGCCGGCGATGACCACGCCGAGCAGGACGCCGAGACCGGCGCCGACCGAAACCACCATGCCACGTTTCGGCGCGGTGGGGTTGATGGGCAGGGAGGGCGGGTCCAGCAGGGCCAGGGTTTCGCCCTGCTTGCGGCCTTCCATGTCATACGCGATTTGGGCGCGCCCGAGCTTGGAGTTCATGTCCTCGTACTTTCCACGGGCGATGGCTTCCTCGCGCAGCAGGTCCTGGTATTCCTGCTGGCCGGCCGGGATGGCCTGGACGCGGGCGTTGAACTGCGAGATGCTGTCGCTGTTCTGCTTGAGTTGCTTGTTGATGGCATCGATCTGGAGGTCGTCGGCGTGGATGGCGGCCTCCCACTGTGTGATTCGGGCTTCGTATTCGCGAATCTGCCGCTGGAGGGCGGGATTGACGATGGCGGTGGTGGGCGGGGCGTCGTCCCTTTTGGCCGCGGCCTCTTCATCGAGCAGCGCCTGGCGGCGCTTCACGGCGTTTTCACGCCGGGCGCGGGCCATTTTGACGTCGGGGTGGGTTTCCGTGTACAGCTTGACGAGATCGGCGATGTTGCGGTCCCACTGGTCGATTTCGCGGTTGACTTCCTCCAGCTTGAGGTTCTTGCTTTCCTGCTGGGTGACGGTCTTGGCGTCCCGCTGCAAGTTCGTGATTTCGTCCCTGGCGATGCGGATGTTGGTTTCGAGCCCCAACTTCTCGTTTTCCAGGCGGCTGACGGTGCCTTGCAGATTGCTGCCCTGCTGCTGTAGGGCGTTCAACTGCTGCATATTGCCGCTCAACTGGTCCGGCAGGCGGCCGTTGTTGGCCACGCGGAACCGGGTGAGATTGTTTTCGATTTCTTCCAGCTCGCGCAAGGCCATGTTGGTCTGGTCATCGAGAAACTGCTGGGTTTCGTAGGTGACGCTATTGCGGTCGCGGGTGTTTTCGTCGATGAAGCGCGTCACCAGTTCCTGAACGACGCGCTGCGCCGCCAGGCGGTCTTCATACGTGAAGGTGATGGCGAAGGCCGGCACGCGGGCCTGGCTGGACCCGGTGAAGCTCTGCACCGGGGCGATCTTGATGTTACTGCGCATTCGCTCGATCACGTCTTCGATCGGCATGCGGCTCTGCTCGCGCTTGTAAAGGTCGAAGTTGCGGATGATGGTGGTGAGCGCCACGCGGCTCAAGATGGTATTGGCCATGGTATTGATGCGGTCCACCATCTCCTGGTTCACCGCCGGCTGTACCATGGACTGCGGCACGCGCTGGGGAACGATCTGCACCACGGCCTGCGATTGATAGCTGTTGGGCCACAGGTAGACTCCCACGACGCTGGCCACCAGCGTCAGCAGGAAAGGGCCGAAAATCCAACCTTTATGGCGGCGCAGTACGTCGATGTAGTCTTCGACATCGAGTGTCCGTCGGGGTGTGTTGAATCCTTCAGAAGGCTGCATGGTTTTTGACTCCTCCGGCTAGTCGTGCACGAGGATCGTATCTCCGTTTTGGAGATAGATGTTCTGCTCCGCGTGCTTTCCCTTTGTAGCAAAATCTTTATAGTTGAACTCGAAGCGCTCTTCGGGCTCGGTGCGGATAATGACGATGTGCTTCTGGTCCGCCCACTGCTGGAAGCCGCCGGTGAGGTTCAGAGCGTCAAAGACCCGGATGGGGGTGGGCATGGGGTAGGGGCCGGGGCGCAGAACCATTCCGGTGACCGTGTATTTCTTGCTGTTGACCTGGAGCACGGACACGGTCACCTCGGGGGTCTGGATGTAGGTGGCCAGCGCCTGCTTGAGCTGCGCCGCCAGGCGTTCCGGAGTCAAGCCGGCGGCCTGCACATCGCCCACCAACGGAATAGTGATCTTGCCATCGGGCCGGACGGCGTGCGTGTCGGAGAACGTGGATTCGCGCCAGACGACGATCTTCAGGACGTCCTGCGGCCCGATTTCATAGGTCTTGATGTCGACGCCCACGGGCAGGCTGTCGATACCGGGGGCCGGCGGATTCGCATCGGTAACCTGCTGCGGCGGAGCCTGCGATCCCAACTGCTGCGGTAACCCGTCTTGCGCCCAAGCCACCATGCTGACTGGGACCACAAGCAATACGGCTAGTCTTGCGGTTCTTGTCATCACTTCTCCTTCATTTCGTTTTCTGTGGGCGAACCTTCCGGGTTCGCCGGGCTAGGCTGGAGGACTCCTCGGGGGATCCTGTACCTCTTACGATTCCTCTGGAGAACCTTCACGGACACGCCGCGGTAGGCGCCCAGGGCTTGGCCGAGATGCGCGGCTAAGGCCCCCGTTGTCCGGCCAGCCGCCTGGATGTCGGCGGTCCCGTTAGCGTCCGCCGCAGGCAGGCTGATCATGCCATCCGGGCGAACTACGTGAAGCCCGGTCAATCCAGGCTCAGCGGCTACGGCGATGCGGATCACATCCAGGGGACCGATGCGGTAGGCGCCGGGGTCGGCCATAACGACGCCGTCGGCGCGCCCGGGAACTCGGTCCTGGGCCCACACCGGCGCACTCGTCAGGGCGAGGCTCGCAAGCAGTACGGCTAGGCTTGCGCCACGGGTCATAGTTGTTCCTCCGCTCGGTTCACAACTCGGCAAACTGTCCTCATTGTACAACGTGGTCGGTCCCAAGTGGGACTTATACTATTGATAAGACACCGCCGATACGAGTGTGTCCAGTATCGCTGGTACCAGAACCCAGTTATAGGACCAGGCACCACATGATCTATTACCTAGCGAAGACCGACCCGGGTACATACTCGGTAGAGGATCTGGAGCGAGAGAAACGCACGGTTTGGGACGGCGTGACGAATCCGCAGGCGGTGCGGGCGATCCTGGCCATGAAGACCGGGGACAAGGTCTTTATTTACCACTCCGGGGGTGTTTCGGGCGTGGTGGGACTGGCAGTGGTGCGGGGCGACGGGCGGCCGGATCCGAAGAACCCCAAGTCGGCGGTGGCGGACCTGGAGTTTGCCGGGCGCCTGGAACCGGCCACGGCGCTGGCCGAGATCAAGGGGTCGAAGTTGTTCGACGACTGGGCGCTGGTCAGGCAGGGGCGGCTTTCGACCATGGCGTGCCCGGAGTCGTTCGTGAAGTGGATGCGGAAGCGGTATCCGGGCGCGAAAATCTAGTGCGGGCGCCGGGGCTCCTCAGTTCTTGGCGAAATAGAGGGCCGTGGCGCGCTCCAGTTCCGACTTGGTCATGAGCGGCGGACGCCCTTCGTAGCGCCCGATGGACGTCAGGATGTTGCAGATGTCGCCGGGGTAGCAGGCGCGCAGCTCGGTGCGGCCCTCGCGCAGGCAGAGGCGGCGGAGGTATTCGGCGCTATCGGGTTCGGCCTGGATGTTGCGGGCCTGCACGACGCGGGTGAAGATCTGGTCGAAGGCGGCGGGGTCGACGGCATCCACGAAGATCTTGTTGTGGATACGGCGCAGGAAGGCTTCGTCGGCCAGGTCCGAGGGGTCGAGGTTGGTGGAGAAGACCACCATTAGCTCGAAGGGGATCTGAAACTTCACGCCGTAGCGCAGCATGAGGTAGTCGACGCGGCGGTCCAGCGGGACGATCCAGCGGTTGAGCAGGTCGCGCGGGCTCATGAGCTGGCGGCCGAAGTCGTCGATGAGGAGGATGCCGTTGTTGGCCTTCATCTGCAGCGGCGCGGCGTAGATGCCCGAGGATTCGTCCAGGCGGAGTTCCAGCATGCTGGGGATGAGTTCGCCGCCGACCAGGATGCAGGGGCGCTTGCACATGATCCAGCGGGGGTCGACTTCCTCGTCGTCGTTTTCGATGGGGTGGTGCACCACGGGGTCATAGACGCTGATGATCTGGCTGTCGACTTCGACGGCGTGGGGGATCATGACGGCGTCCTGATAGACGCGCAGCATGCGTTCGGCGAGGCTGGTTTTGCCGTTTCCGGTGGGTCCGTAGACGAAGATGGAGGTCTGGGAGATGATGGCCGGGCCAAGCTGGTCCAGCATGCGATCACTGACCACCAGGTCCGAGAAAGCGCCGCGGAGGGTGCGGCGGTCGACGTGCACTTTGGCGGACTGGGCTTTGGTGGCCGCATGGTATTCGCTGAGCGAGACGGGGCAGGCGCCGGCGTACTGCGAGACCTGGAACCGCTCGCCGGCGAGCTGCTTGCCGGCCTGCGAGAGCATGAAGTTATAGTCATTACCGGTCATGCCCTTGATTTCCACAAGCTGCTGGCCGCGCATGTGCTTGAAGACGGCGTCGATGATGGGGATCGAGACACGCAGGGAGCGGGCCAGGCCGGCCAGGCTGGAGTAGCCTTCGATCAGCATGCGGCGCAGGACGAGGTCGAGGACCAGGGACTCGGGGATCCCCAACTGCTTGAAACTCTGAGGAATCGCGGGATGGAATGCGGACCGGACGGGCGCAAACGTAGCCATGGTTTATCTCCGGTCCATCTATCGGCCGAAGGGGCCTACAAGTTTACTGCGGACTTTCCTGCACGCTGGGCAGGGGGCAAGCGTCATTCTGGGTGGTGAAGTGTGTCGCGCTGGTGTGGATCCTACTGGGACTGTCGGCTCCGCCGTGCCTGGGGGCCGAGGACGATCCCGAGGAGCTGTTCCACGCAGCGCAGCGGTCCGAAGCGGCTGGGGATTCGCTGAACGCCTACCTCCTTTATGCGCACGCCTCGGCTCTGGCTCCCAATAACGCCGAGTACCTGGCGCAGAAGATGGCGATGCAGGCCCGGGTGATGGGGTCGGCCATCTCGACTGTGACCGAACCCACCGAAGAAGGCGAGCGGATGGCGTACCGGATCGAGACCGAGGAGCTGAGTCCTTCGGATGCGATCGAGGGGCGGCGGGGGGTAGAACCGCCGCGGCTGCGCGAATCGGCCGAGCGGTTCAGCTTCGATTTGCGGGGCACGGCTCGTCCGCTGTGGGAGGCCGTGGGGGAGGCGTTCGGCATCACGATCCTGTTCGGTCCGGACTACCAGTCGGCCGCGGCGATGCCGTTCCGGGTGCGCGAGGTGAGCATGGAGGAGGCCATCCGGATTCTGGAGACCATCACCAACTCTTTCATCGTGCCGCTGAACGAGACCCAGGCGCTAGTCTTCAACGACACCATGGACAACCGCAACAACAGTGTCCCCGAGGTGTCGGTGGCGATCCCGATTCCCGAGCGCATCAGCGTGCAGGACGCGCAGGAGCTGGCCTCGGGCATCCAGCAGACCATGGAGCTGCGGCGTATCGCGGTGGACGCCGGGCGGCGCGTCATCTTCATCCGCGACCAGGAAGCCAAGGTGATGGGCGCGCGCAAAATCATCAGCGATCTTTCGCGGAACCGGGCGCAGGTGGAGATCGAGATCGAGTTTATTTCGGCGTTCCGCAATTCGGCGCTGACCTATGGGATGTCACTGCCGAGTTCGGCGCCGATCGTCAATTTCGGCGACTTCTTCAACCGGACGGGAGCGCCGGTGGGCGGGTCGGGGAATTACGCTACCTTCGGCGGCGGGGCGACGCTGCTGGGCGTGGGGATCGCCGACGCGCAGGCATTCGCGATGCTGAGCCGGGCTTCGACCGACAGCCTGCTCCGGTCGCAGATGATCGCGCTGGACGGCCAGCAGGTGACGCTGCATATCGGCGACCGCTATCCGATCGTCACGGGCCGGTACGGGAGTCCGAACGGCGGCACCACCGGCAGCACGCCCCAGGTGCAGTACACCGACCTTGGGCTGATCCTGCAAGTGACGCCGGTGGTGCAGGCCGACGGCGAGATGTCGCTGACGGTGAGCGCCGAATATAACGTGCTGGGGGCGACGCAGGCCAACGGCATCCCGATCATTTCGAATCGCAAGTTCGACGGCCTGGTGCGGTTGAAACAGGGCGAGTGGGGGATTGTGGCGGGGATCGCGACGGCTAGCGCTTCCGACACGGTCTCCGGGATTCCACTGCTGGCTGACATTCCGTGGGTGGGGCAGTTTTTCCGCAAGAATGTGCAGGTGCGGGATAGCGGGCAGATCCTGATTGTGCTGAAGCCGCACCTGGTGAATCTGCCGCCGTGGGAGACGCCCACCAAGCCGCTGTATATCGGCACCGAGACGAAGTTGATTTCGGTGTTTTGACGCGGGTCGCGGACCGGAGAGGACCGCTCCCTGTGGTCGCGGCTCAGCTAGTGGCTCTGACTACGGAATTGGCATTGTGAGCAGAGCGGCGCGGTCTTCACTGGAATGCCGCTAGCTGTGCCGCGACCATAGGGAGCGGTTCCCACGAGTCCGCACTGTGCCACTATGGTCGGATGCTTGGCGCGCTGCGGGGAACTGTCGCAGTATGAGGGTGCCGCGCTTCTATCCGATTCTCGACACCGAAGCCGTTCGGCGGCGGGGGCTCGATCCAGTGCGGGTGGCCGCGGAGATCCTCGACGGCGGCGCGCGCATCCTGCAATTCCGGCATAAGGCGTCCCTGTCGCGCGAGGCGTTCGCGTGGCTGGAGCGGATCGCGGAGTTGACGCGCACCGCGGGCGCGACGCTGGTGGTGAACGATCGGGCGGACCTGGCGAGCCTGTTCGACGCGGCGCTGCACGTGGGCCAGGAAGATCTGCCTCCCATGGCCGCGCGGCGCGTGATCGGGAACCTGCCTCTGGGATTTTCCACGCACAACGAATCGCAGTTGCGCGTGGCGGCTGCCGAGCCGGTGGACTACGTGGCGCTGGGTCCCCTGTTCGCTACCGGGACCAAGGAGAATCCGGACCCGGTGGTGGGGCTCGAGGAACTGCGGCGGCTGAGTCCACTGACCGTGCGGCCGCTGGTGGCGATCGGCGGAATCACGCGGGCGCGGGCGCTGGCGACGATCGAGGCCGGAGCGGACGCAGTGGCGATCGTGGCGGACCTGTTTCCCGAAGACGGCGACGTGCGCGGGCGGGCGGCGGAGTGGGTCCGGCTGCTGGCCTGAAATTTTCCCGTTGACATCCTAGCGATATCGTACTAAAAGATTAGTATGAGTCGCGCGAAGTCCCCCCTCACCAGCCAGGAGCTGGAAATCATGAAGGTTGTCTGGAAGCTGGGTCCGTCGACGGTGCGTCAGGTGTATGAGGCGCTGTTGAAGCGCCGCAAGATCGCCTACACCACGGTCATGACCATGCTGAACATTTTGGAGCAGAAGGGATTCCTCAAGAAGAGCCAGGGTGAGAAGGCCTACGTGTATTCGACCAGCCAGCCGGAGAAGCAAGTGGTGCGGGCCATGGTGCGCGATTTTCTGGACCGCGTGTTCAACGGGTCGGCTGAGCCCTTGCTGCTGCACCTGGTGGAGGACGACAAGCTCACGGCGGACGAACTGGACGAGGTGCGGCGGACGATCGCGGCGTCGCGGCAAGGCGGCAAAGGCAAAGACGGGGGGAAGAAGCGATGAGCAACCTATGGGCGTGGGCGGCGCAGGTGGCGCTGCTGGTGGGTGTGGCCGCGGCGGCGAGCCTCGCGCTGCGGCAGGCAAAGGCTCGGCTGTATTTCTGGCAGGGCGTGCTGCTGGTCGCTCTGCTGCTGCCGGTATTGCAGCCGCGGGTGGCGGCGCCGGAGGTCCCCGTGGCGGCGGTGAGCGTCGCGACCGAAACGGTGGTGTTTGCCGGAGACGTGGTGCGGACCGTGCCCGCGTTTAGCCTGACCGCGTGGCTCGCGGATCATGTGTGGTGGCTGCTGGCGGCGGGCGCCGTGACGCGGCTCTTGTGGCTGGCGGCAGGCATGTGGCGGCTCGGGCGATTGCGGCGGCGGGCGCGGCTGCTGCCCGAGGCTCCCGTGCCGTTTCTGCTCGACCGGGCGCGTTGGTATGTCTCCGGGGAAGTGGCGGGTCCGGTGACGTTCGGGGTGTGGTGGCCGGTCATCGTGCTGCCCGAGCGGGTGCTGGAGCTGCCGGCGGGGGCGCGCGAGGCGATCGCCTGGCATGAGCTGTTGCACGTGCTGCGCGGGGACTGGCTCTATGTGATGGGCGAGGAACTGGTGCGCGCGGCGTTGTGGTTTCACCCGGCGGTGTGGTTTGCGCTGAGCCGCATCCAGTTGGCTCGCGAACAGGTGGTGGACGCCGAAGTGGTGGAGGCCACGCGCGACCGCGACGCGTACCTGGACGCGCTGGTGGCCGTCGCCGAGCAGAAGCTTTTGCCGGACGTGGCGCCGGCTCCCTTGTTCCTGAAGAAGCGCCAACTCGCGGTGCGCGTGGCGGCGATGTTGAAGGAGGTTCCCATGTCGAAGACAAGATCGGCCGTGCGGACGGGCGCGGCGGCGGCGACGGCGCTGGTGACCGTGGTGGTGGCGGTCTGGCTGTTCCCGTTGGTGAGCCAGGCGCAGCAGAGCGACGATCCCGGGATCACGGTGGACGCGGGCGCGGCGCTGCTGCACCGGCCGGCGTTGCATTTTCCCTCGGGGACGGTCGCCACGGGCGAGGTGCTGCTGGAGGCGGCGCTCGACGATAAGGGCGAAGTGAGCGACGCGCGGGTGATCAGTGGTCCGCAGGATCTGCGCAAGGGGGCAATTGCGAGTGTGCTGGAGTGGCATTATTCGGCGCAGCCCGCGCCGCCGCCGTCGGTGCGGATCACGATTCAGTATGGCGAGCAGCCGGGCGGCCCGCGGATGGTGACGGCTCCGCCTCCGCCTCCGCCGCCGCCGCCCCCGCCTCCTCCTCCGCCGCCGGGTGCGGGCGGGCGGGGCGGCCGGGCCGGCGTGACCGTGCCCATCAACCCGTTCCCGCTGATGGTGGCGCAGATCGACTATGCGTCGAACATCGCGCCGGAGCTGCGTGCGCAGATCGAGCGGGTGCTACCGATCCGGGTGGGCGACACGGTGGCGGACATGGGTCAGTTACAGCAGGCACAGAATCGCGTGCGCGAGCTGGACGAGCACGTGTCGGTGATTCTGGCGCCGCCTCCGCCCGTGGGCGGGCAAGTCGAGCAGCGGCTCCTAATCACGCTGGGCGGGGTGCGAACCGTTGTGCAGGTCGGCGTGGTGGGCGGAGTGGCCCCGCGCCCGCCGGGGACGCCGGCAAATGCTCAGCGGATCTCCAGCGGAGTACTGGCGAGGAATATCGTCACGCAGGTTCGGCCTGAGTACCCGGCCATTGCACGGCAGGCGCGCGTCGAAGGCGCGGTCGTGCTGGCGGTTGTTGTGGGAACCGACGGCAAGATACAGGCAATGCAGGTGGTCTCCGGCCATCCCATGCTGGTTCCCGCAGCGATGGAGGCTGTGAAGCAGTGGGAGTACAGGCCGACGCTGCTCAACGGGCAGCCGGTCCCGGTGGTGTCGCAGGTGGAGGTCAACTTCACCCTCGCCGACTCGGCGGCGCAGATGATTTACCCCGACGTCAAATCGCCCTTCGGAAAGCCGCTAGGAAGGCTCCAACTGGACACATTGCCGCCCGAGGTCCGCGAGAAAGTACAGCAGGCCGTCCCGCTGAAGGTCGGTGAGCTGGTCACGGTCGAGAAATACTTGGCAACGCTCCAGGCGATCCGGACGGTTGACCCGATTCTCAGGCCGGCGACCACCGTCGGCGCGGACGGACGCCTGGTGATCCGCGTCGGTCCGGACGCACGGACCATTCGATAGGCGGGTTCCCAGGTTCCACGAAGGGGCGGCCTGAGAGGCCGCCGCACACATCCTTCGGACGGGGGCCTGCCCCACACGGAGGCCATAACAATGGAGAACAGGACTCGTTTGTCTGTGCTGGTCGCGGTCGCTTTGTGCGCGCTGCCGGCGATCGCGCAGCAGGGGCGCATCGAAGGGCGCGTGGTGAGCGCACGGGACGGGTCGCCGATCGCGGGCGCTGCGGTTTCGGTGCGCGTCACGCGAGGCGAGGCTCCGTCGCCGGCGGATCCTTACAATCCGAGCTTCATGGGGACCACGGACGGCGAGGGGCGCTACGCGATCGCGGTGGATGCCGGGCGCTACGTGGTCTACGCCGATCGCGACGGGTTCGTGCGGCGCTTCTACGGCATGCCGGTGACGGCTGCATCCGCGCCGCCGCGAGCGTTTGATGTCGCGGCCGGGGATGCGCGCGGCGGGCTCGATATCGAACTGCTGCCCGGCGGGTCGATCTCCGGTCGGGTGCTCAATCAGGATGGCGAGGCGGTCAGTGGCGCCTCGGTTACGGCGGTGCGGGCTAGTTATGCGGACGGCGTGCGGCGGACAATGCCCACGGGCGTGATGGCCACGTCGGCGGCGGACGGCGTGTTCCGGATCGCTCCGCTGCCGCCCGGCCAGTATTTTTTGGTCGCGGAGGTGGCGGCGACCAGTCTGCGGATCGGCGGCCGGGCGGGGCAGGGTCCGGCGGCGCAGAGGGCGTTGCGGCGCACGTATTATCCGCAGTCGGATGCCTTTGAGACGGCTCTGGCGGTGCGCGTGGCGATGGGGCGTGAGGCGCAGGGCGTTGACATCCACATGCCGTGGGTGGACCTGTTCCGGGTGAGCGGGAAAGTGGACTGGGGCGGGGATGCGCCTCCCGCGCGGGCTTCGATGTGGATGCGCGGGGCGACGCGGTCTGACCTGGCACTGGCGGCCAAGCCGTACTTGTCGCTGGTGGCTGCGGACGGTACATTCCAGTTTGAGGAGGTCCCGCCCGGGAGTTACTTTCTGGAGCCGCAGCCGGATTTTCGGGAGGACAGCTACCAGGGGCGGATGACGGTCGAGGTTCGGGACGAAGATATGAGCGGGCTGGAGCTGCGGTTGCTGCGTGCGGCTCCCGTGACGGGCCGGGTGCAATTGGAGAAGCCGGTGGCGAATGCGGGTGTAGCGGTGAGCGCCGTGCGGCCGGTGGCGAACTTGCCGGAGAGGAATGGGGCTCCTCCGCCTCCGCCTCCGCCGGGTGCGGGCCAGGCGGCACGCCCGGACGCGGCCGGGGCTCCCGCTGTGCCTCCGCCGCCGGCCGCGGCTGCCGACGATGCTCCTGCCGGGGCGGCCGGAGCCGCGGCCTTCGTTCCGGCTGCTCCCGCGATCGTGCCGAAGCCGCGAAATACTTCGCCCGTAGGGGCGATCCAGGTGACGCTCAACGCGGCCGATCGCGTGCCGATCGGCACGCCGCTGGCGACGTCGGATGCCGACGGAAGGTTCCGGATTGTTGCGGTCGCGCCGGGGCGGTATCGCGTCGGAGTCGACAATCTGCCGGCGGGCGCGTACGTGAAATCGATCGTCTTCAACGGACAGGATGTGAGCAAGGGCACGGCTGACTTGAGCGGAGGCTTCGGCGGGCAGATCGACGTGACGCTTTCCCCGGGCGCGGGCGGCGTGAGCGGCGTGGTGCGCGATGCCGAGCGCCAGCCGCTCCCTGCCGTGTGGGTCTCCGTATGGCGGCCGTCGCGCAACGGCGATGCGCAGGTGCACGTGGTGGCTACCGATGCGCAGGGCGCGTTCCGGGTGGAGAACCTGGCGCCGGGCGAGTATCGCGCCGTGGCTTGGGCGCAGATGGATGCGGGGCTGGCGGGCGTCGCGGCGTTCTGCGATCAGTTTGCGGGCGAGGCCAAGCCCGTGAAGGTGGACGTGGGCGGGCGGGCGACGGTCGAGTTGGAGCCGGTTCCGCTGGCGCGGATCGAGGCCGCGGGCCGGGTGCTGCCCTTCTGAGTGCCTCCATTGCGTGCCCCGTGCGGCGATGGGCGATACTGTAAGTTTCGCTTACGCCATGCCAAAGATCACTTACATTTCTTTTTCCGGGGACTCGCAGACCGTGGAGGTGCCCGAGGGCGACTCCGTCATGGAGGGCGCCATCCAGAACGGCATCGACGGCATCGTCGCCGAGTGCGGCGGTAATTGCCAGTGCGCTACTTGCCATGTGTACGTGGAGGAGAAGTTTTTGTCCTTGCTCGATCCGATTGGGGATGAGCAGGAGGCGATGCTCGGGTCGACGGCGGCGGAGAGGAAGCCGAATAGCCGGCTGAGTTGCCAGATTCGCGTGACGCCCAGGCTCGACGGGCTGGTGGTGCATACGCCGGAGACGCAAATTTAGGGCGCGGGATCGAGGACCGGAGAGGACCGCTCCCTGCGGTCGCGGCTCAGCTAGCGGGGTCGCGGACAGAAGGGCGCGTTTAGGGCTGTGCGGGTGTTGACCTAATGGGGGTTGTCATTGTCGGGGCGGGGCAGGGAGGTTTCCAGGTCGCCTCGTCATTGCGCGCGGCGGGATACGAGGAACCCATCACTCTCATTGGTGATGAGCCTCACCTTCCTTATCAGAGGCCGCCGCTTTCCAAGGGGATGCTGCTGGGCAAGCAGGAGGAGCGGCATGCCATCCTGCGGCCGGCTTCCTTCTACGAGTCGCAGCGGATCGAACTGATCACCGGCGAGCGCGTTTCTTCGATCGAAACGCCGGAGCGGCGCGTGGTGGTGGGCGCGCGGCGGGTCGGCTACGATGCTCTGGTTCTGGCTACCGGCGCAAGCAATCGTGCGTTGCCGCTCCAGGGAGCTTCGCTGGCGGGGGTCTGCTATCTGCGGTCGCTGACGGAATCCGGTGAGATCCGGCAGCAGATCGAGGCCGCGGAGAACGTGGTGGTGATCGGCGGGGGATTCATCGGCCTCGAAGTCGCCGCGGCGGCGCGCACGCTGGGGCGGAACGTGACCGTCGTTGAGGCGCAGGACCGGTTGATGGCGCGCGTGGCCGCGCCCGTGGTTTCCTCCTACTTCCGCGCGCGCCATGTGGCCCAGGGCGTGCGGGTGCTGCTGAACGCGCAGGTGGAGGAGATCCGCGGGGCGGAGGGCAAGGTCCAGGAGGTGCTTCTGCACGACGGGCGGCGCGTGCCGGCTGACCTGGTGGTGATCGGCATCGGCGTCACTCCCAACGTCGACCTGGCCCGCGCAGCGCGGCTGCTCGTGGGCAACGGCATTGCGGTGGACGCGCGGCTGCGGACCGGCGACGCTCGCATCTTCGCCATCGGCGATTGCGCGGAGTATCCCAACGTGTTCGCGCAGGCTCGCGTGCGGTTGGAGTCCGTGCAGAATGCGGTGGACCAGGGCACAAACGTTGCGCGCGCGCTCACCGGCCGCGAGGAGCCGTACGAAGCCGCGCCGTGGTTCTGGACAGACCAGTTCGACCTGCACCTGCAAATGGCGGGCATTTCCACCGGCTACGATCAGACCGCGTTGCGCGGGAATCCGGAGACCGGCAGGTTTTCGGTGTTCTATTACCGCGAAGGTCGGCTGCTGGCGGTGGATTCCGTAAATCACGCGGCCGAGCATTTGACGGCGCGGAAGCTGATCGGGGGGCGGGTGCACGTACGTCCGGAAGAAGCGGCGGACGAGGATTTCGATCTGCGGGGGGCGATCGGGGCTGCGGGGTAGGCGGGCGGACTTGGGTGGACCGCTCCCTGCGGTCGCGGCACAGCTAGCGGCGCTCTGCGTACCAGCCCGATTTCGAGCAGCGCGCCAATAGCTGAGCCGCGACCAGAGAGAGCGGTGGCCGGTTCTTAGTTCACGCTCTGGCAGGCGCAGCCGGAATAGACTTCGTCCAGGGCGCCGTAGAGGGCGTCCAGAACACGGTCGGCCACTGCGGCCGCCTGCTCCGGCGCGATCTGGTGCCGTTCGAGCAGCTCTTCCCACTGGGCGGCGTGCTCCACGTCGGCTTCTTCGTGCACGGCGAAGTAGCGCAGCGTGTCGTCGCTCATGATCCCGTAGTTATCCTTCAGTCCCTTGATCTTGGTGGCGGAGACGGCGGGAATCTGCTTCTCATAGCAATAGAGAGCGGCGGCGGCCACGCCCGTATCCTGCTTGGCAGCGGTTCGGAAGGTGTCGATCAGGTGCTGGAAGCCCGGTCCGGCCTTGTGCTCCAGCACGGCTTCCGGCGTCTCGCCCAGACCGCGGGCGAAGTCGAGCCACAGCTCCGGGTGCGTCGGCTGCGTGGCTTCTTCGTCGGCCAGGTTGGCGGCGATGGTGCGGCGCGAATTGAGGTCCTCGCAACGCGCGTGCATTTCGCTCAGGTAAGCCGGGAAGGCGCGCACGTGCGCGAAGTACTGGCGGGAATACGCCCGCAGGTCTTCGAGCGTCAGCTCGCCGTTGTTCCAGGCCTGGTAGAAGGGGTGCTTCAACAGGTGCTTCGCTTCAATCTTGGCGTTCAGAATTTCCAATGTCGAGGGCATAGGTGCCTGCTATTCTACCAAAGTGGCAACGCTCGCAACGGCCGTCAAATACGCCCCGGGCTGGCGCATGTGGACCGCCAGCGGGGTCATGATGCTGTGCTCCTGGCTGTCCTACGTGGACCGCCAAATGCTGGCCGTGCTCTCGCCCACCATCCTCTCCGATACGGGCATGAACGTGGAGGAGTACACGACCGTGGTCGCGTGGTTTTCCTACGCCTACATGGTGGCGAATCCGCTGTGGGGGCTGCTGCTGGACTACCTGGGCGTGCGGCGCGGGATGCTGGCCGCGGTGGGCCTGTGGACCGTCGCCAGCGCGTCGCACGCGGTGATGGGGGGCTACGCGGGATTCGCGGCGGCGCGCGGGCTGCTGGGCTTGGGCGAAGGCGCGACGTTCCCCGGCGGCTTCCGCACCTCGATGGAGTCGCTGCCGGTCGACCGGCGCGCGCGCGGGTTGGCCCTGTCCTATAGCGGCGGGTCGTTGGGCGCGATCCTGGCTCCGCTGATGGTGGTGCCGGTGGCGGTGGCGTTCGGCTGGCGAGCGGCGTTCGTGGTGACCGGAGTGCTGGGGTCGCTGTGGCTGGTGGCGTGGTGGATGACGGCTCGTGCGCCGTACCTGCCCGCGGCGGCGGGCGAGCGGCCGAAAATCCTGTGGCCGCGTCCGTGGGAGGGCCGCTTCTGGCGGCTGGTGTCGGCCTACGCGGTGGGCGCGTTCGGGCTCGGGCCGATCCTGTACCTGGCGCCGCTGTACCTGGAACGCGTGCGCGGCGTAACGCAGGCCGAGCTGGGGACGATCCTGTGGATCCCGCCGCTGGGGTGGGAGGTCGGGTATTTCTTCTGGGGTTGGCTGTCGGACCGCTTTCAGGCCGAGCGCCATCCGCTGCCGATCTACGCCGCGCTGGCGGTGTTGAGCCTGCCGCTGGCCGCGGTGACCTTCGCCGGGTCGGTGGCCGCGGTGATGGGGATCTTCTTCTGGGCGATGTTTGTCGCCGCGGGATACATCGTGGTGTCGCTGCGCGCGGGGGCGCGCGAGTATCCAGCCGGGCAGACGGCGATGGTGGCGGGGATCGCCGCGGGGTCATGGTCGGCGCTGGTGGCGGTGATTTTGCCGGTGCTCGGCGGATGGTTCGACCGTGAGCTTTATCAGCAGACGTTCGTGGTGGTGAGTGCGATGCCGGCGGTGGGGACCCTGGCGTGGTGGGCGTTCGCCAAGCTGGGCGGCGGCGAGGATCAGGCGGCATGACGTGCCCGGCTTGCGGGAGTCCTGTGCTGTTCGGAGCCGGCGAGTGCCCCTGCGGTTGGAAAGCGCTGAGCGCGGATCTGCCGGCCATCGATCTTTCGTATCGCGAGGCTCTCAGCGCATTCTGGCGGGTTTACTGGCCCATGTTTCTGGTGGGTCAGGCAGCCAATTTCGTTCTGGGCTTGGTTCTTGTGGCCTTGTATGGACAGGCAAGTGCCATTGCGACACTCAACGACCTTCCATTCCTGATCACCTGGTCAGAGAGCGTGTTAGGAGTAACGCTGTTTCTATTGATCCAGCGGCTGGTTTCGAAGCCTTACCGCAAGTTTGCGTTGGTGGTCGCCACCGGTGCCGATGACGGGCGACTCAACTTCCGTCGCCGGATGCACGTCTGGTTTTACGTCTTCTGGCGCCTGGCCGCCACGACCTTGCGTTGAACTGGGTATTGTTGATGCCCCTCCGTATCCTTTGAGGAGCGATGCAGGTCGCACTACCGTGGCAGGTGGTGGTGCTTCTCACGGTGTTGCTCGTCGGACCGGCGGTTGTGAGGTTTCTGGTCGGCCACCCCTTCAAGGACTTCCGCATCGAGGCCCGCCGGCCACAGGCGGTATCGCAGTAGTTCCCTCGCGGAACCCGCTGCGACCGCTCGCCCGCTCGGGCCGCAACCCGGTTCTATAAAGCAGCGGGATGTCCGCTGCCGATCTATCCTTTGGTACTCTCGCCTCGCACGCTCGGCGGTCCGGTGGTTCCGGGAACGGCGAAGTCGTGGAGGTTCGCCAAACGAAGCGGTCGGGAAGGTTGCGATGCGTCTAAACGATGTCGATGCAGGGCGTGGTCCGGGGTGGAGCGAGCTGCCTCCTGTGGAGCTTTCCTTCGGCGAAGCTTTGCGGGTTTCGAAGAGCATCTACGCACCGCTAGCCGTGGCGACGGGAGCCGCGTTCTTTCTGTACCTTGTCCTCGCCACGTTGATGGTGATCGTCGCGTTCGGCTCCCCCGTGCCGCTGGTGGATTGGACCTTCCTGGTCGGCTTCCCCCTCGGGTTCGGCCTGACGCTGTTGACAGTGCCGTCCCGGTTGGTTTCGCAGCCGCATGGAGGGTTCGCCTTCGTTGTCTCGGCCTGGGACTCCAACACGGAGTTCACCCTGAAACGCCGCGCGCAGGTGTGGTTCTTCCTTCTCTGGCGGATCGTGGCCGCGGAAGCGGTTGTGATTCTGCTCACTGTGTGGGCTGCCCCATTCTTGCGCTTCCTGCGGTTGGACCTCCCGGCGTGGATCCCGGCGGCGGCGGCCGCCGTGGTCATCGGACCCCTTTGCTTGCAGGCGCTGTTGCGTCATCGGTTCCAGGACTTCCGCATCGAGGCCAGACGGATGAACGTGGCGATCGGGTAGGCTGCCGCGGCCGCGTCAGGCGATCTCTTCGAGCTCAGCCGACAGTTCCTCCCACTTCGCGACGCGGCCTTCCAGCTCCGCCCGGCGCGCGGCGACCAGTTCAGTCAGCCGCAGCGTCTCCTCGGTGCTCTTGAAATCCGCCAGCGCGGACTCGTGCCGGGCGATCTCGGATTCGAGCGTCGCCACCTCCGCTTCCACCTTCTGAAGATCGCTCTTGATCTTTTCCAGCTTGATCGGGTTGACGCGTTTCTTCGGGGGCTCGGGCGGCTTGACCGGCTCGGGTTCAGGCTCCGGCTTCGCGGCCTCGGCCGCCTGCGCGCCGCCGGACTTGCGCCACAGGTAATCTTCGTAATTGCCCGGGAAAACGTCGACGCGGCCGTCCTCGATCTCGAACACGCGCGTCGCCAGGTTGTCGATGAAGTAGCGGTCGTGCGAGACGAACACCACCGTGCCCGTGTACTCCCTAAGCGATTCGAGCAGCACGTCCTTGGCGCGCATGTCCAGGTGATTGGTGGGTTCGTCGAGCAGCAGGAAGTTCGACGGCGCCAGCAGCATCTTGGCCAGCGCGTAGCGGTTGCGCTCGCCGCCGCTCAGCACGCCGATCTTCTTGAATACTTCGTCCTCGCTGAACAGGAAGCAGCCGAGCAGAGAACGGAGTTGCGTCTGGGTGGACCGCGGCGCGGCATCGCCGATGTCGTCGAGCAGGCGGCGCTCCGGGTCGAGCACCTTGTACTGGTCCTGCGCGAAGTAGTCGGGCGTGGCGTTGTGCCCCAGCGTGTAGTCGCCCGCGGTGAGCGGTTCCGACCCTGCCAGCAGCTTGATCAGGGTCGACTTGCCGGCGCCATTGACGCCCACCAGCGCCACGCGGTCGCCGCGCTCGATGATGAAGCTCGCTCCGCTAAAGACGTGCGTCGGGCCGTAACTCTTGGCGACGTCTTTGAATTCGGCCACGATGCGCCCGCTCGGCTTAGGCTGCGGGAAGCGGAAATAGATGGTGTCCTCGTCCGGCGGGATCTCGATGCGCTCGATCTTTTCCAGTTCCTTGATGCGGCTCTGGACCTGCTTGGCCTTGGTCGCCTGGGCGCGGAAGCGGTTGATGAAGGCTTCCAGTTGCTCGATGCGTTCGCGCTGATTGCGGTAAGCCGCTTCGAGCTGTGTCTTCCGCTCGGACTTCAGCTTCAGGTAGGTCTCGTAGTTGCCGGTATAGAACCAGACCTTCTTGTTCCACACTTCGACAGTACGGTTCACCGTCACGTCCAGGAAGTAGCGGTCATGCGAGATCAGCACGTAGCCGAACGGGTAGTTGGTGAGATACGACTCAAGCCAGTTGCGTGCTTCGAGGTCCAGGTGGTTTGTCGGCTCGTCCAGCAGCAGCAGGTTCGGCTTCTGCAGCAGGAGCTTCGCCAGCGCGATGCGCATCTGCCAGCCGCCCGAGAATTCGTCGGTGTAGCGCGGCCAATCCTGCTTGCGGAACCCCAGGCCGTTCAGCACGGAGCCGACCTGCGCCTCGATGGCGTAGCCGTCGCGATTGCGAAATTCGGTGTCAATGTGATGCAGGCGATCGGAGGCCGCGGCGTACTCTTCGCCCGCCGGGTCAAGCTCGGGCAGCTTGTGGTGCAGTTCCTCCATCTCGGTTTCCATGGACCGCAGATCGTCGAACACGCTCATGCATTCGTCGAAGATGGAGCGGCCGGAAAGCGAGAGGCCGTCCTGCGGCAGGTAGCCCTGGGTGATGCCCTTGGTGACGCTGAGGGACCCGTAGTCGAGCGATTCGATGCCGCACAGGATCTTCAGCAGCGTAGTCTTGCCCGTGCCGTTGCCGCCCACCAGGCCGGTCTTCTCGTTGGGCGTCACCAGCCAGTTGCAATCTTCAAAGAGGAGTTTGTGGCCGAAGCGCTTGCCGGCCCCCTGGAGTTGAATCATCGGTTACTGATCACAGAAGAATTTGAGGGACCGCGCAAGGAACGCCTTCATCTCGCTGCGCTTCACCACGGCGTCCAGAAACCCGTGCTCCAGCAGGAACTCGCTGCGCTGGAATCCATGGGGGAGCTTCTGGCGGATGGTCTGCTCGATGACGCGCGGGCCGGCGAAACCGATCAGCGCGCCGGGCTCGCCGATGTTCAGGTCGCCCAGCATGGCGAAGCTGGCGGTGACGCCGCCGGTGGTCGGGTCGGTCAGGATGCTGATGTAGGGCACGCGCGCTTCGTCCAGCTTCATGAGCGCGGCCGAAATCTTGGCGAGCTGCATCAGGCTGATAAGCCCTTCCTGCATGCGCGCGCCGCCGGATGCGGAGACGATGACCAGCGGCGTTTTCATTCCCGCGCTGCGTTCCACCGAGCGCGTGATCTTTTCGCCCACGACGGCGCCCATGCTGCCGCCGATGAATTTCAGTTCCATGGCGCAGACGTTGACGCGGCGGCCATCGAGGTTGCCGGTGGCCGAAAGCAGCGCGTCGTTGAGCTGGGTGGCGTCCTGGGCTTCGGTGAGGCGCTGCTGGTAGCTTTTGGAATCGACGAACAACAGGGGATCGGTGGTGGCCAAGTCGCTGTCATGCTCCTGGTATTCGCCGTCGAACAGCATCGTCAGCCGCTCGCGCGCGCCCAGGCGGAAGTGGAAGTCGCATTTCGGGCAGCACTGGAGATTCTCGTCCAGGGCTTTCTTCCAGATGACTTGGGTGCAGCTCTCGCACTTGAGCCACAGGCCCTCGGTGCGCACACGCTTCGCCTGGTCAGAAGTATCCTCTTCGACGCCCGATTTCTTTCGAGTAAACCACGCCATCGCTACGTTACCTAGCGTAGCAGGGTCCTGTCAGCGCATCTCCCAAACGCCTCAGCGCATCTCCCAAACATAGGCCGCGAAGTCGCGGCGATTGCGGAAACCCAGGCGTTCATAGAGCCGGATGGCCGAATGGTTGGCGGCGGTTACGGTGAGGCTGGCCGTATGGCAGCCGTGCTCAGCCAGGGCCTTCAGCGACCGCCGCATCAGTTCGTAACCGAGCCCCGTGCCGCGTTGCGAGGGCGATACGCAGATCTGTGTGATGTGCCCCACGCCGCCCGAAACCAGGCTCGCCAGGCACAAGCCGCTGAGGCCGTTTCCCGACCCGGACGCAGCCACGAAGGACGCCGGCGCAAAGAACGATCCGCAGCCCGGGTACTGCACGATGTTCATCAGGAAGCGGCGCGCGCCGATCGACGAGCGGTACTGGTCATTGATCTGGCTGTCGATGTGTCCGGCGTAGGCCTCGGCGATCAGCCGCGCGGCGTCCTCCTGGCGGGTCTCCCACCAGGGCGCGATCACCACACCCGGCTGGTGCGCGGGCAGGCCGCCGATGCCGGCCAGCGGCGCTTCCATGAACTTGCGCGCGTAGGGATGAAACCACTGCGGGAAGGGCACCGGGCGCGCCATGGGTGAGGTCAGCATCATCAGCTGCGCCTCCACGCGGCGCGTATCCGGCGTGCGCCACATGGCTTCGAGCACGGCCGCCACCAGCGCGTTTTCGTTCTGGGTGGTGCGATGCTCGCGGGCGACGTACAGTCCGCCGATGAGGCCCTTGCCTTCGTCGATCACATGGTAGGCGTAGCCGGCGGCGTGCGTGCGGCCGGCCAGGGCGTAGCCGGTGAGCGCGCGCATGCTGATGAAGCGGCGGACCAGTTCGGCGGACGGGGCGAAATCCCAGTCCAGGCTGTCGCGCCACTCGGCGATTTCTTCTTCAAGCAGCGGCTCCAGGTACCCCGCGTGAACGTCGCGGAGGTCGACCAGCGGGGTCGGGCGCTGTTCGGAGAGCGCGGCCATGGCATGATCTTAACGCGACTGCGGGCGCGGCGGCGGGACGGGCTGGGGAAGGCCCCGTGGCGCTCCGACCCCCTTCTCGTGTAGAACAGAACAATGACCTACCAGATCGACCCCAAACATAGCGCCGCGCACTTCCAGGTCCGCCACATGAATATTGCCTTCGTCAAAGGCGATTTCGGTAACGTGACCGGAACCATCGATTTCGACCCTGCCAATCCGGGAGCCACCAAGATCGACGCCACCATCGAAGTGGAGAGCCTGGGCACGCGCGATGCGGCGCGCGACGGCCACATCAAGACGCCTGACATCCTGAACGCAGAGCAGTTCAAGACCATCACCTTCAAATCCACCAGCGTGAGCAAGTCCGGCGACGGCTACGCCCTGGCCGGCGACCTGACGCTGCGCGGTGTCACCAAGCCGGTGACGCTCAACGTTCTGAACGTCTCCGAGGAAGTCACCGATCCCTGGAACCTGAAGCGGCGCGGCGCGCAGGCGCGCGGCGAGTTCAAGCGCAGCGATTTCGGCATGGGCTGGAACATGGAGCTTCCCGGCGGAGTGCCGATGGTGAGCGACGCGGTGCAGGTGGAGATCGACCTGGAGTTCACCCGCTCGGCGTAGGGCTCCCGAACCGGCCTCTTTCGCTCTGGTCGGGCTGGGTCTGGACGGGCTGGGCGTCCTATACCGCCGCAAGCGCGCCTGATCGCTTCCCGTTTTCGTAACACAGCACGGCGATCTGCTCTCTGTCACGGGTTCAGGTCGCCGCTTTTGTTTGGCGCCGGGCGGTTGCCCCGGCGAGGACTCAGGTGGTATTTTCGGGGAGGCGTTAGAGGCGCCTCCCGTCCGCGGAAAGGACTGAGTCCACTCGCAGTACTTTTTCAACAGCAAGTCGCGAACTTTCTTTCGGCCTGTCACAGCGGACATCAGGCGTAACGAAAGGAACGTTCGTCCATGACACATCTCCCTTCTACGCCCAACCTGGACCACCTGAGGCGCCAGGCCAAGGATCTCCTCAAAGAATTGCGTGCGGGAACCCCAGACGCCTCCGCCCGGTTTCGCGATCACCATCCGCAGCCCCCTGACACGGCCAATGCCCAGTTGAGCGATGCGCAATTGGTGCTCGCCCGCGAATACGGGTTCGCGAGCTGGCCGCGGCTGAAGCAGCACGTCGAGCAGCTCACCGAGGTCCAGGGGCGCGTCGACCGGCTGCGTGCGGAGTTTGCTGCTGGAGATCGCGAGACCAAGCGGCGTCTGCTGAAGCCGGCACACGCGCAGAACCGGTTCGAGAATTACGATCCCGACGCCGCGTCGATCTCCGAGGCCGATGCGCGGCTGCTGGTGGCGAACGCCGAGGGCTACGCGTTCTGGAACAAGTACGAAAGCTACCTCTATCTGGACCCGGCCGTGCAAGCGGTGATCTCCGCGGTGCGGGTGGGCGACCTCGCCAAGCTGCGCACGCTACTTCAGGACGACCCCGCGGCCGCCAGTCCGCGATGGGTGCCCGGGTTCGCGGCGCCCCCGCAGATCCCGAACGATTCCATCCCCCTGTTCTGTATCTCCGAAGGCATTTTTCGAGGGACGAATCAGGAGAGCAACGGCTATGAGCTGGCGCGGGCGCTGCTGGCGGCCGGCGCCGTGGCCGACTGCGAAGAAGGCCTCCCGCTGATCTCGGCGGTGAGCTTCGGCGCGATCGGCGTGGTGGAGGCGCTTCTGGACGCCGGCGCGGCGGTGGACGGCGTGGATGGCGACGGCGTGCCCATGGGCTACGCTATGCTCTTCGCCTTTACCGAAATCGCCGAGCTGCTGAGCGCGCGCGGGGCGAAGCTCGACTTGCGGTTCGCCGCGGGCCTGGGCCGCCTCGACCTGGTGAAGGAGTGGTTTGCCGCCGACGGGTCGCTCAAGCCCGGCGCCGGCGCGCTGGCCGACCCCTACGGGTTCGAATGGAAGCGGAGCGGCGAATCACCCATCCGCTGCGAGCGGACCCGCCCCAATATCCTCAGCCAGGCGCTGTGCTTCGCCTGCGTGCACGGAAGGCTGGAGACGGCCGCGTTTCTGCTGGAGCAGGGAGCCGCGATCAACGCGATCGTCCCCGGCCTGGACACGCGCGCCACGGTTCTCCATCTCCTGGCCGGCATGGACGAACGGCGCCTCGCAGTGGTCCGGTTTCTGCTGGACCACGGAGCCGATCCCGCCATTCGGGATCAGCAGTATCACGCCACCGCCCTGAACTGGGCTCGGTTCCACAAGCGCGAAACAACAATGGCGCTATTGCAGTCGTATGAGGAGGGGAATTCGGCGGGCTGAGGTCCGCCGCGCCCCGGAAACCGCCAGGCGATTGCTTGAGCCCCATGGCCGTGCAGTGTAGACTGTGTGGGGTCAGTCTCAGGAGATACGCATGAAAACGACTCGTTTCCCGCTCCTTACTACGTTATCGATCACCTTCGCGCTCCTCATGGGCGTCACCGGCCTGATGTTTTCCCAGAATCCGGGAGGGCCGGCATTCAAAGGCTCCACGGAACCGTTCAAGGGCAAGCTCGACAAGATCACCGTCCACGGCAAGTCGCTCGAAGGGAATCTCGAAGGCGATTCGGCCGATCGCGACGTCCTGGTCTACCTGCCGCCCAGCTACGCCACTGACTCGAACCGCCGCTATCCGGTGCTGTATTTCCTGCACGGCTACGGCGTAGGCGCGCAGGCCTATTGGAATCTGATGACCGTGCCGCAGTCGGCGGAAAAGGCCTTCGCCGCGGGCGCGAAGGAGATGATGATCGTGCTGCCGGACTCCTTCACCGTGCACAGCGGCAGCATGTATTCCAGCTCGCCGACCACCGGCAACTGGGAGGGATTCGTCACTGAAGATCTGGTCTCCTACATCGACAGCCATTACCGCACGGTAGCCGATCGAGCGAGCCGCGGTCTGGCCGGGCACTCGATGGGCGGCTACGGCGCGTTCCGCATCGGCATGAAGTATCCGGACGTGTATTCGGTGCTGTATCCGATGAGCTCCTGCTGCCTCCTGAATAATCCCAACCCGAGGTTCGGGCGGGGCGGCAATCAGGCGAAGGCGAAAGCGGCTCCGAAGGCTCCGCCCAAGGCTGTGGCCAAGGGCAAGGGGAAAGGCAAAGGCGGCGGGACGATGCCGGCGCTGGCCGCGGCCTGGGCGCCGAATCCCAACAATCCGCCCGACTACTACGATCTGCCGGTGGTCAACGGCGAAGTGCGGCCGGAGATCGCGGCCAAGTGGTGGGCCAATTCGCCGCTGGCCTTCGTCGACGAATACACGTTCAGCCTGAAAAAATACAAGGCGATCATGATGGACGTGGGCTTGCAAGACACGCTGCTCAACAGCAATCGCGACATGGACGCCGCGCTGAACCGTCTGGGTGTGCCGCACACCTACGCAACCTACGAAGGCGACCACACGAACCACGTTCGCAACCGGTTCGAAGAGAGCGTAGTGCCGTTCTTCTCGAAAAACCTCGAATTCCCGTCGCGTTAGATGAGCGGCGCGGGACGGGGGCGCATTCTCACCACGCACTGCGGGAGCCTGGCTCGTCCCGCTGCCCTGCTGGACCTGATGAAGGTCAAGGCGGCGGGCGAGCTCACGGATGCCGCCGGCTACGACGCCCGTGTGCGGGACGCGGTGGCCGCGTGTGTTCGCCAGCAGACCGGCTGCGGCATCGACATCCCCAGCGACGGCGAGCAGAGCAAGCTGGGTTTCTTCGCCTACGTCCGCGAGCGGCTGGAGGGGTTCGAAGCCCAGCCAGGACCGCGGCCGCGCGAGTGGAAGGCCGAGATCGACGCGTTCCCCGAGTATTACGAGGAGTACTTCAGCCGCGCGATGCTCGGCCGGACCGTGGTGCCGATCGTGCCGCTGGTATGCACCGGTCCGGTGCGCTACCGCGGCGAGACCGCCATCCAGCACGACATCGGGAATCTCAAATCCGCGCTCGCGGGAACTGCCGCCGCGGACGCGTTCCTGCCTTCGGTGGCGCCCAGCGGGGTCGGCCGCAACCGGTTTTATGCGACCGAAGAGGAGTACCTCCTTGCCGTGGCGGACGCCATGCGCAGCGAGTACCTGGCCATCACCGGCGCCGGCTTCCTGCTGCAAATCGACGATCCATTCCTGACTGATCTCTACAGCTACTCTTCGGGGACGGAAGCGGAACGGCAGCGCGCGGCGGAACTGCACGTGGAATCGCTCAACCACGCGCTGCGCGGCATTCCGCCGGAGCGCATCCGGTTTCACACCTGCTACGGGATCAACGAGGGTCCGCGCGTGCACGATGCGCCGCTCGCCGCCGTCCTGCCGATGATGCTCAAGGTCCACGCGGGAGCGTATTCCTTCGAGGCAGCGAACGCCCGCCATGAGCACGAATACCACGTGTGGGAGACAATCCGATTACCCGAGGACAAGATCCTGATCCCTGGTGTAGTGACCCACGCCAGCAACATCGTGGAGCATCCGGAGCTGATCGCCGAACGCATTCTACGCTTCGCCCGCCTGGTGGGCCGCGAGCGCGTGATCGCAGGAACCGACTGCGGATTCTCCTCGCAGGCGACCTATCTTCCTGAGGTCCACCCATCGGTGGTTTGGGAGAAATTCCGGGCCATGCGAGACGGGGCCGCCCTGGCGGCCACGCAACTGTTTTCCCAGCCGGAGTATTCTAAATAATCCGCAAAGCGGATTACTCCGGTTTGGATTGTGAGGAATCGAGTTCGGAAACCCAGTCCGACAGGTCTGCCAGCGCGGATTGGAGCTGACGGAGGGAGGGAAACATCCCCGTAAATACGCAGGTCTCGCCCTGATACGAACACTCAACTTTCAGGGTTAGGGCGCGCCCATCGCGGGGCTTTCGGACCTGCGCAACGTACCCGGCCCCGTGGCGGCTGGCCCAGCGTTCTGCAATTTCGCGCGTAGTGAGGATCACCGTTGTAGAAATGTACTAGTACAAAACTCTCCGAAAGTTCTGATTCATGAGGCTTGTAACCTGCGATACTGAACGGAAACAGAGTTCAAATTGAATTATGCGTAATTGCGTAAAAATAGTCAAGAGCCGCGGCGCAAGGGATGTGTGATGGTGGAAAAGAAGGCTTCCAAGAGCGGATCGTCCCGAACCACGGTACGCCTGCCCGATGATCTGCATCGGCGCGCCAAGCTGGCTGCGGCCTGGTCCGGGCGCAAGATTCAGGACCTGATCGCGGAGGCGGTGGAGCGCCATCTATCCACGCTCGAAGACGCCATGGACAACAGCAAGCAAGCGGACCGCCGCCGGTAACGCGCCGCTACTTTTCCGGCACTTCGCCGGGCGCTCCGGTACCCGAAGATCCGGCGAACAGTTGCCGCCCGTCCGGCAGCAGCACGTTGCGGCCGTTGGCGCGCAGAGCGCCGTCCTTGGACTGGTAGCCCTCCACGGTGATCTCCATCCCCTCAGGCACGGAATTCTTGGTCCAGCCGCGGCGGATCAGCGCGTTGGGCGCGCCGGTCTCCACCATCCAGGTTTTCATCTTGCCGTCCTCGCCCTTCACGTCCATGTAGATCCAGGCGTGCGGATTGATCCACTCCATCTTGACCACGCGGCCGGTCAGCTTCACCGGCCGGTCAGCGTCGAATTCGGCCGAAAAGGCGTGATGCGCGGCCAGGGGCACGCCCGCGGCCAGCAGCATGGCGGCCATCAGGAAGCAGAGCTTGGTTTTCATGAGTTCCGAATCTCCTTACTTCTTCTTCGCGGCTGCCTCGGCTTCTTCGGCGCGCGCTGCGGTCAGGATGTTGCGGAGCCCGTAGTTGCCCTCGTGGCAGGCGTACTCCAAAACGGGCTGGCTGTCGTCGATGGTGAGATCCATGGCGAAGGTCCAGGGCTGGGTCCAGGTGTCCGGATCGTTCACGGTCACCGCCCAGCGGATGGTCTTGGGTCCGGTGCGGCGGAACTTCTCGATGATCTTGACCGTATCGGCGTTGGCGTTGCGGTAGGCCGTGCCTTCCTTGAAATTGGTGGTCTCGACGACCAGCGTGTCGCCGTCCCAGTAGCCGCGCGCGTCGCCCATGTAGGAACGGATGTCGTCACTCACATGCGGCTCTTCGCCCGCCGGCCCCTCGCTGATCGGAATGATGCGCGCCTCGTGGACCATCTCATAACGGATCGCCACCACGCCGGGCGCCTGCACGATCTGGTAGGAGTTGCCGTAGATCACCGGCATCATCGAACCCGGCAAGCCGCGCGTGATGCAGCGGTCATAGAGGCTGCGGTCTTCCGGACCGTCGGCCGGCCCGTGCGTGCTATTGCGGCGGGCCGCCTGCCGGGCCGCGTTGCGCTCCTTGGCCTGCGGCGTCAACGGCGGGATCTTGCCGTCGGGCGGATCCACCACCAGCCAGGCCTGCTTGCCTTCCACCAGGTTGAAGTCGTCCTGCCACCAGTGGTCGGGTCCATGGATGGGACCCTCGAAGTTGCCGATGATGCGCTCCTGCGCAGCCTTGCGGATCTCGACCAACTCGGCGTCGCTGATATCGTCCAGGCTCCGGCCCTTGAACTGTTCGGGACGCTCGAAGGGCACGCCATTGATGTTGATGTTGGTGAGCCAGCCTTGCAGGTCGGGGTCTCCCCAGGGGGTTTTCGGAGCGGTCCAGCCGGCGGGCGCCTGCGCCACAAGGGGCAACGCGGCCATCCCGCTGGCAAGAAATACGAGAACTCCACGGCGCATTGCAGGACTCCTTAGTCTTCGAAAGATGTCGCGCGGAACGCGCCCTGAGGACGCAATCCGCCAACTTCAGGCCGAGTCTAACATTATTCCCAGTGCAGGGAAACCCGCTTTCAGACCGCGCGCTTCAAACTTTGAACCGCTCGTCGATCTCCACCTGCAACCCGGCCACGATGCGGTTGTTGGCGTTGGCGAAGCCCACCACCGCGATCAGTTCCTTCAACTGCTCCTCGGTCATGCCCTTCCCGCGCGCCCCTGCGATGTGCGAGGCGATGCAGTAGTCGCACTGGTTGCTCATGCTGATCGCGACGTAGATCATCTCCTTGGTCAGCGAATCCAGCGCGCCCGAGGACATCACCGCCTTGGCCGTTTCCCAGGTCCGCGCGAGCGCCGCCGGGTCATGCGCCAGCACTTTCCAGAAGTTATTGATCCAGTCCGTCTTGCGCACGGCCATGATGTCGTCGTAGACCGCGCGTACTTCAGGGGACGCCTGCTCGTATTCGATGAGTGGGAAGGTTGCCATGCCACCAGTGTACGCAGGGCGCCCGCGTCGCGCCGCGCGGTGCGGCTACTGGTGCAACGCGGCCGAGTCCGCCCCCGTAGCCTGGCTATAAGAGGCGTCGTAGGGAGCCAGGTGGACGTCGGTCTGCTGCGGTCCCAAGCGCAGCAGCCATGCGCTGCGGCCCGGGAAGCGGTCCATCACGGCCTGGTTTTCCGCCGCTGTGCGGAGATGCGCGAAGACCACTTCGCTCGCGTCCGGATCGGCGTTGTTGTAGACCCATTCCCTCAGGAAGTCCCAATCCTTGTCATAGGAGACAAAGACCAGGTCGCGGCCGGGCATGGCTTTCAGTTTCGCCACCAGCTTGGCGCGTTCGGTGGGGCGGGAGCCCAGCGCGCCGGCGTAGGTGATGCCGAGGGGAATGAAAAAGACCAGCATGGCGGCGGCGACCGCGGCCGCTCCCCAGCGGGTGGCCGCCGCGCGATACCACAACGCTCGGCCGGAGGCGACGATCAGGATCAGCCCCACGGCCGTGAACGGCGCACCGTAGTGTTCCTGCACCCAGACCTCCAGGTACATGGTGAGGAGGCCAAAAAGCCACAGCCACACCAGCCACCGTTTGCCGGTTCGTGAGCGCGCCCAGGGAATCCCGGCGAGCAGCAGACCGAATCCCAGAAACGGCAGCAGCCCCATCGCGAACACGATGAAGATGGTTTGCAGCGTCAGCGCGGTGTAAATCGGCTGGTTGTGCAGGTGCTCGTAGGTTTCCCGCTCCCAGTCCGAGGTCCGCTGCGTGTTCTGGCTGGCGTGCGGCTTTGCCGGCTGCGGCGGCAGAAACCACAACAGCGGCGTCTCCATGTATTGGCGGGAGTGCACCAGATAGAGCAGATCCGTGGGCTTGCCCGTGGTGGCCGTGTTATAGACCAGGAACACCGGAACGGCCGCCGCCACCAGCAGTGCGTTCGGCAGCACGACGCGGCGCAACAGCGTCTTCCGCTGGTCTGCCCCCAGGCGGACGAGGTGGACCCCCAGGATCGCCAGCACGGCCAGGCACAGCATGGCGCCCTCGTAGGGCCGCGACACATAGAGCAGCACGGCGCCGGCAGCCAGACTGGCGCGCGCGCCCCGATAGCGGCCTGCGAGGATTCTCCCCACGCCCCCCACGATCAGGGCTCCGCCGCATGCCGCTACGGCGCCTCCCCAGTAGCTCGTGAACCAGTAATAGCGGATGAAGAACAGTGTGCAGGCGAGCCCTCCGGTGACCAGCGTCCATTGCGGCGGCAGCCATGCATCGGCGGCCCAGCAGAACAGGAACACCATCAGCGCACAGGAAAGGACCACTCCCCAATAGGGATCGCCCAGCACCACCTGGCCGAACGCCAGCACCAGCCCCTGTCCCGGCGGGTATTTCGACGCGTACACGGGATGCAGCAGGATGTGCGGCGATTCGAACGAGGCCGCCGGTTCCAAAGGAGGATTGACCACGCGTCCATGCGCGAAGGTGTCGGCCGCCAGCAGGTAACTGAACTCGTCGTGGACCTGCGGGCTGGGCACGGGCAGCAGCGGCAGCAGGGCGATGCGCAGCGCCACCATTCCCAGCGCCATCGCGGCCCACCACAACCGCCGCCTTCCGGAGTGCTTGCACAGCAGAACGGGCAGGCGGAAATCACGGCGGACCCGGTGCGGCGGACGATCCCGCTGCGCCGCGCCCATCAGGCCCGGGTCTCCTCGGTACGTTCGGCGGCGCGGGCGCGCGGACCGAAGGCGGCTGAATGATCCATCCACAGGTAGCGGACGCGGGTCTCCACCAGGTCCAGCACGCGATCGATTCCCCACACCACGCCCATCACCGCGGCGGCGTTGAAGAAGCCTATGGCCACCACGAACCGCGACCAGTGCACGGCCGTGTGACCCGTATTCCAGAGGTCGACGGCGCTGGGCCAGACCAATACCACTCCCGCGCTCACCAGCGAGGCCACCACCGGCCAGAACCAGCGCGAGCGCAGCCCGCCGGCCAGACGGCTGAGCCGGCGCACTTCCTCATGCATCGCGATGGCCGCGATGCGCGACTGGATCAGCGCGGCGCCCAGCAGCAGCAGCGCCACCTGCCCGGCCAGCGAACTCACCAGGAACCGGTAAATCATCCACTCTTCGACGCTGCGGGTCCGGAGATACCCGGCCAGCGGCGTGAGCATCAGTACGCAGGCCACGGCCACACAGGCGGCGGCCACCGTGGCCAGGATGCGGCTGGGCTTGTAGAGCAGCGCGTTTTCGAAAATGACGCGCAGGAAGCGCAGTCCGTCGCGGATGACCCGCAGCTTTGATTCACCCTCGCGCTCGGCGTAGGGCATGTCGATTTCGACGATGCGCGTGGCGTCGCTCAACATCGCTCTGGCGCTCATGGCCGGCGTGAAGTGCAGCCCGGCCGGCAAGGGGTACAGGTGGCGCAAGGCGCTGCGCCGCACCACGCGCATCCCGCTGGCGGTGTCTCGAACCGTTTTCGATGAGAAGAAGGACAGCAGCCAGGCGAAGCCGGTATTGCCGACCCGGCGCACCAGCGGCATCTGGCTATTGCTGTTGAGGCGGCAGCCCAGCACCACGTCGGCGTCGCGGTCCACCAGCGTCCGGCAGAGCGCGGCGAAGAACTGCGGATCGCAAGTGCCGTCCGCGTCCAGGAATCCCAGCAGGTCGGCTTCCGACTGCGACCACGCTTCCATGATCGCGGCGCCGTAGCCTTGGTTGCGCGTGAACTCGATGAGGTTGATGAGGCTGCCGAATTCGCGGGCGCGCTGGGCGGTAGCATCCGTGGAGCCGTCGCTGACCACGGTCACTTCCACTTCCGTCACCGGCGAGTTTTCCAGGATCATGCGGCGCGCTTCCAGGCAGCGCTCGACGGTGCTCCGAATGCTCTGTTCCTCGTTCAGGGCCGGGATCGCGATCAGGAGTTTCATGGCGCAAAAGTACCTAGAACTCTATCGGAAGAACGCCCGGTTTTCGGTAGGTGTGGCGCAAGCCCGTGGCTTGCCGCGCCGGGACTCGTCCCGGCGCTTGCCGTCCATCACAGTGTCATGCTCGGAGGCCTGCCCGACCACTCGTCGAGGCATCCCGCCTGTGCTTTGCCCGAAACGCTCTGCGAGCTTGTGAGAAATGCGGGCTAGTTGTGGGCTAGTTGCGCGATCCCTGCGGCTCAGTGCGCCCGGCCAGCGGCTTCACCACGCCGTTGCCCCCGCACACACCAACGCCGGTATTCAGCAGCGCGTTCAGGAAGTTATAGAGCACGGCGTAAATGGTCTGCTCGGTCACCGGAGCCTTATTCGGCAGGCGGAAGGTAACGGGCAGTTCCTTGTTGATCTGCACGCGGATGGCGTGCGGCAGAGCGCGGCCCTTGGTGTCGCGCTGGTTGGCGAGCTGGATCGGCGTTTGCAGTACCGTGCCACTCCGCGCGTCCACGTAGAACTGGCAGCGCGAGAACCACCCCAGGTTGGCTGGGTCGGCGGCATCGAACAGCAACAACGGCGCCTGGCGGTTCTCGGCCTCCAGGTCGAGCACCACGCGGCGCAGTTGATCGTCCAGCTTGAATTCGAAGCCCGCCTGCCGCGCAATGTTCTCGATGAATTCCGTATCGAGCTCCAACAACAGCAGCTTATGTTTCCCCGCTTGGACCACCTGCATGCGTGCCTATTCTAGCAGTCGCGCCCAAGCGGCGTCGCTAATGGCATGCTGGTCTGTACACTTCGCGAAGGACAAGCTTCGGTAAAGGTCTCATGTCTGAGCAGTTCGATTTCGACGCCTATCTCGAACGCATCGGCCACACCGGCCCGCGCACGGCGACGCTGGATACGCTGGAGGCGCTCCACACCCTGCATCCAGCCGCGATCCCTTTCGAGAATCTGAATCCGCTGCTGGGTTGGCCGGTACCACTCGGCGTGGGCGCGCTCCAAACCAAGCTGATCGCCGAACGGCGCGGCGGCTGGTGCTTCGAACACAACACGCTGTTCCGCCACGCGCTCGAGGCGTGCGGATTCCCGGTGACCAGCCTGGCGGCGCGGGTGCTGTGGAACGCCGCGCCCGGCGCTCCCATGGGTCCGCGCAGCCACATGCTGCTGCGCGTGGAAGTGGGCGGACAGTCGTACCTCGCCGATGTCGGCTTCGGCGGCAACGTCCTGACCGCGCCGCTGCGGCTGGAAGCGCACGTCGAGCAGCCCACGCCGCACGAGCCGCACCGCCTGTCACCCGCCGGCGATGCGTTCGTCCTGGAGCTATCGCTGGGCGGCGAATGGAAACCGCTCTACCGCTTCACACTGGAACCGCAATTCCCCAGCGACTACGAAGTGTCGAACTGGTATCTGTGCCACCACCCGAGCTCCTTCTTCCGCCAGTCGCTGATCGCCGCACGGGCCACACCCCGGGCGCGCTACGCCCTGCGCGAGAACGCGTTTTCCGTCCACACGCGCGCCGGGACGGAAAAGCACACGCTCACCGATCCCGCCTCCTTGCGGCAGTGCTTGGAATCCGACTTCGGCATCCGCTTGCCGGATTCGCCGGAATTGGACGCGATGCTCGAACGGGTGAGCCAGACTCCTGAACCAGGCTCCTGAAAATAGGATCCGCGTCCGAGATTGCTCGCTCTTTGATGATGCTGGCGATTTATATCCGAGATTGGGCTTGAGATGCCTACACGCTCGCACTGCTTCAACTGCATGGTCCACTGAGCCACCGCATCGATCAGCAGCCAACATGAGACGCAAGGGGCGTTGGCGGCAGCTTCTGCAACGTTCGGCAACTTCAAGGCCCTTGCGCCCCCTAGTACACTGAAAGTTACTCCCATGATTACGGAGGCTGCCAGTTGCACGTTCCCCGGTCTGGAACTCGATTGCGGGGTGACGTTCGGACCCATCGAGGTCGCCTATGAGACCTACGGGGCGCTGAACGCCGAGCGGACCAACGCCATCCTGGTGACGCACGCCTTCTCGGGCGACGCCCATGCGGCGGGCGAAGGCGGCTGGTGGGCCAACATGATCGGTCCGGGCCTGGCCTTCGATACGGATAAGTACTTCGTGATTTGTTCGAACGTCCTGGGCGGCTGCCGCGGCACCACCGGACCCGGCTCCGTCAATCCCGAAACCGGCTGTCCATGGGCCATGAGCTTCCCCGCGGTGACCGTCGCCGACATGGTACGCGTCCAGAAGCTGCTGATCGACCACCTGGACATCCCGCGTCTGCTGGCGGTGGCCGGCGGATCCATGGGCGGGATGCAGGCGCTGGAGTGGGCCGTGACGTACCCGGATCGGGTGGCGGCGGCGCTCCCCATCGCCACCACGGCGCGCCACAGCGCCCAGCAGATCGCCTTCAACGAAGTTGGACGCCAGGCCATCATGGCTGATCCCGATTGGAACGAGGGCAACTACTATGGCGGCAAGCCCCCCGGGCGCGGTCTGGCCGTCGCCCGCATGGTGGGCCACATCACTTATATGAGTGATGACAGCATGCGCGAAAAGTTCGGCCGCCGCCTGCGCAAGCCGGACCAGTTCGAGGTGGAAAGCTACCTCAACTACCGCGGCTACAAGTTCGTCGACCGCTTCGATGCCAACTCCTACATCTACATCACGCGCGCCATGGACACCTTCGACCTGACGCAGCGCGGCTCGCTCACGGCGCTGTTCGAGGGCATGCGCGCCCGCTTTCTGGTCATCAGCTTCACTTCGGACTGGCTCTATCCCAGCTACCAGTCGCTTGAGATCACCCGCGCCCTGCGCGCCCGCAACTGCGATGTGGCCTACTGCAACCTGGAGTCGCGCTACGGCCACGATGCGTTCCTGGTGGAAGTGGAGCAGCAGACCGCGGTGGTGGCCGGGTTCCTGGCCAGCACTGCCCGGGAGGCCGCCGCGCGTGCGTAATGTCTACGTACGCCGGGATTTTGAAATCATCGGCGAACTGATTGAGCCGCGCACGCGGGTGCTCGACCTCGGGTGCGGGGAAGGCGAGCTGCTGGCCTGGCTGCGGGAAAACAAGGAAGTTGACGGCCGCGGCGTGGAGCTCTCCGGCCCGAAGGCGCAGAAGGCCATCGCGCGCGGCGTCTCCGTCTACCAGGGCGACCTGGAATCGGCGGTGGAGGATTACCCGGAAGGCGCCTTCGACTATGCGATCCTCTCGCAGACCTTGCAGGAAACGCGCGACCCGTTGCGCGTCCTTCGCGGCATGCTGCGCGTCGGCAAACGCGGCATCGTGGCGTTCCCGAACTTTGGTCACTACGGCGTGCGGCTCTCCACGCTGTGGAGCGGCGGCGCGCCCAAAACCGAGCTGTTCCCGCACGACTGGTATGACTCGCCCAACATCCACTTCCTCACCGTGCGCGACTTCGAAGCGCTGACTGTGCGCGAAGGCTGGACCGTTGAGCGGCGCATCTTCATTTCGGGAACGCGGCAGGTTTCGATGTTCCCGAACCTGATGGCGCAGATCGGCGTGTATCTGATCTCGGCGGGCAGGGCGGACAGAGCTTAGCAGAGAATGGGATGTGGACCGGGGGAGGACCGCTCCTTTCGGTCGCGGCTCAGCTAGCGGCTCTCTGCTCAACAATGTTGATTCACGCACAGCGTCGATTCCCGCACAGTGTCGATTCACACACAACCTCGATTCACACACCGTGTCGATTCACACTCAACCTCGATTCACGCACCGTGTCGATGTGCACGCAATGCCGCTAGCTGAGCCGCGACCGAAGGAAGCGGTCTTCCCCTGTTCAGCAGCCCTTCTCTCCCGGAAAAATGCAAAAGAGACTCGATCATTATCTGCAAGAACACTGGCCGCAATACAGCCGCTCGCGCCTGCAGACCTGGATCAAGCAGGGACGCGTACTCGTCGACGGCGCCCCCGCCCGCGCGTCCCTGCTGCTCAAGGGCGGCGAGCGCGTCGAGGTCTCCCCCGCCGATCTCCCCCCACTCAAGGCCACGCCCGAGGATCTGCCCGTCGACATCCTTTATGAGGACGCCGCGGTGATCGCTGTCCACAAGCCCGCCGGATTGGTGGTCCACGCGGGCGCCGGCCGGCACGAAGGCACGCTGGTGAACCGCCTGGTGCACCGCTTTGCGGCGCTGTCGGAGGTTGGCGGCGACCTGCGCCCCGGCATCGTCCATCGCCTCGACAAAGACACCAGCGGCGTGCTGCTGGTGGCCCGCACGGATGCCGCGCACCGGGCGCTCGCGGCGCAATTCGCCGGCCGAACGGTCGAGAAAACTTACCTGGCCCTGGTGCACGGCAAGGTCAACGCCGAGACCGGACGCATCACCAAACCGATCGCCCGCGATCCGGTCCGCCGTACCCGCATGACCGCGCGCCTCGGCTCCGGCCGCGAGGCGCTCACCGAATTTCGCGTCCGCCAGCGCTTCGACAAGTTCACTTACCTCGAAGTCAAGATCGGCACCGGACGCACCCACCAGATCCGCGTGCATCTGGCCAGCATCGGCCACCTGGTGGCTGGCGATCGCCTCTACGGAGCTCCCCCCGCGCCCCGTCTCTTCCTGCATGCCTGGAGGATCGCCTTCGACAGCCCCGCCACGGGCGCGCGCGTCGCCGTGGAAGCGCCGTTGCCCGCGGAGCTGGAAAACTGGCTCGCGGGGCTATAATTCAAGTAGTCATGAAGTATCTGACGCCTGCGCTCCTATTCCTGTTCCTTGTGTGCCCGGCCACGGCTGCGCAGGGACCGGGCTTCGCTCAGGACATTGCTCCCACCAATGACCAGAACCCGGTGCCCGAAGCGCTGGCCGACACGCCCATCACGCTCGACGTCACACGCGTGAACCTGCTGTTCACGGTGACCGATAAAAAGGGCCGCTTTGTCAGCAACCTGAGCAAAGACGATATCCAGATCACCGAAAACAAGGTCCCGCAGCCGATCCTGGGATTCACCGCCGATTCCGACCTGCCCCTGCGCCTGGCCATCCTGGTCGACACCAGCAACAGCATACGCGACCGCTTCCGCTTCCTGCAGGAAGCCGCCATCGACTTCATCAAGACCACCATCCGCCCCGGCAAGGACAGCGCCATCATCGTCAGTTTCGATACGCGGGCGCAGCTCGCTGTGGATCTCACCGATGACCAGGAGCAACTCATCACCGCCGTGCGCAACCTGCGGCCCGGTGGCGGCACGTCTCTTTATGACGCGATCTTTTACGCCTCGCGCGACAAGCTCATGACTGATGAGCCGCGCGAAAAATACCGCCGCGCCATCATTGTGCTCAGCGACGGTGAAGACAACCTGAGCCACATGACCCGCGGCCAGTCTCTGGAAATGGCCAACAAGGCCGAGACGGTGATCTACACCATCTCCACCAATATTTCGCGCCAGGACACCACCGGCGACAAAGTGCTCAAGTATTATGCCGAGGAAACCGGCGGCGTTGCCTTCTTCCCCTTCAAGGCCGAAGATATGGCGCAATCCTTCGTCAATATCGCCAATGAGCTGCGGCACCAGTACAACGTGCTCTACCGGCCGGAGCCGCTGGTGGCCGACGGCAAGTTTCACGAGGTGGAGATTCGCGTGAATGCTCCGGGCGATCACATCGTGCGCGCCCGCCACGGCTACTACGCACCGCCGCCTCTGCGATAGGAAAAGACTCATGAAGCTTCCGTTCTCGAAATTCTCCGGCATGGTTCTGATCGTGGGCGCGCTGGCCGTGCCCGTGGCCCTGATCTCGCAGCAGTCCGGCCCGGTTCCACCTCCGCCGCCTGCACATGAAGACGCGGTTGCCGACCAGCCAGTCGAGGATTTTGACGCCAACACCATCACTCTCGACGTGACGCGCGTCAACCTGCTGTTCACCGTGACCGACCGCCGGGGCCGGTTCGTCAGCGGACTCACGCGTGACGACTTCGAAGTGAAGGACAACAAGAAGCGCCAGAACATTCTCGAGTTCACGGCCGAAACCGATCTCCCGCTGCGCATCGCCCTGCTGGTGGACACCAGCAACAGCATCCGTGACCGTTTTGATTTCCTGAAGGGCGCGGCAGTGGATTTCCTGAGTTCGATCATGCGGCCCGGCGAAGACAAGGCAACCGTGGTGAGCTTCGACTCCGAAGCCGCCCTCCGAACGGATCTGACGACGGACAAAGGTGAGCTGCTCCGCCAGGTGCGCAAGTTGCAAGCCGGCGGCGGCACCGCGATGTACGATGCGATGTTCTACGCCTCGCGCGACAAACTCATGAAGGACCAGCCGCGCGACAAGTACCGCCGCGCGCTGGTGCTGCTCACCGACGGCGAGGACACGCTCAGCGACTACAGCAAGGATCAGGCCCTGGAGATGGTCCAGAAAGCGGACACCATCGTCTACGCCATCTCCACCAACCGCACGCACCTCCAGCGCAATGGCGACAAGATCCTGAAATACTTCGCCGAAGAGACCGGCGGTCTGGTCTTCTTCCCGGACAACGAGGACCAGCTGTTGCAGGCCTTCGCCAATATCGAAAACGAGCTGCGGCACCAGTACAACATCCTGTTCCGCCCGGATCCGCTGGTGGCCGACGGCAAGTATCACCCCATCGACATTCGCGTGAAGACCACGGGCGCGGGCCAGACCGTGGTGCGCGCGCGCCAGGGCTACTACGGCCCGGCGCCGATCGAGTAGGGAGAAGCGCCCATCCAGATCGGGATCCCTTCTGGCCTCCCCAGCCGGATCGGAAGATTGGCCGGACCATAGCCCAGGTTGGCAGCGGCCAGATCCTTGGACCGGATGCGGCCCGTCGAAAGCTCGCTGACATCGATTCAATCTGCCTGACCTGCTGGCGACGGCAGGTCTGGAAATCGCGGATCGTTTTGTCACGGTCTTCTTTAACCCGCACTTCTCACCGGGTTTCGTGCGCAGGAAGTGGCGCAAGCCCGTGGCTTGCCGCGCCGGAACTCGTCCCGGCGCTTGTCCTCACTCAACATGTCATGCCGGCTGCGGTGGCGAAATCGCCCCTTGCGGCTCCCCGCCTCACCTTTCCCGCCGATGCGCTGAGATCTGGTGAGAAAATCGTTCCACCGGCTTTCCGGCCTGCCTACTGGGTCGTGTACTTCCCGGGAAGCCAGCCACTCCGGATTCTCGCCGGCCTCCTCGCCAGGAGGGTCGTGGGAGAGCGGTTCTGCGGACGTAAGTCGTCCGTCCATGCCGCACCACGATCGCGGGGCCGATTCATGCCTGGCTGTTATACTGAACCAGACCCGCGCCGAAACGCTGCATTTTCCGCCGCGGGACCGATCCAGGAGGAATCTCGTGATGCACTCCAAGTGGACCTTTCGCTCCAAGTGGATGATGACTCTGGCAGGCGGCGCCATGCTGGCCGCACTTCTTGCTCAGGTCGGACCGGCCCAGCAGACCAAGGGCAAAGCTCCAGCGAAATCGAAAGCCGCGGCTGCCCAGGGCATTCCCGCGGCAGACTGGCCCATGTACAGCCGCGATCTCACCAGCGACCGCTATTCGCCGCTGACCCAGATCAACACCACCAACGTCGCGCAGCTTCAGCCTGCCTGGACCTACACGCCGCCCCCTGCCGCGCCACCGCCGAACGCGGCCAAGGCCGGCCCGGCAGCCGCGAAAGGAAAGGGCGCTGGTAAGGGCGGCGCCGCCAAGGGTGGACGAGGCGGGCGCGGTGGCCGCGGCGGCGCGGTCAACGCCGAGGCCACACCCATCGTCGTCGGCGCAGTCATGTACGTGCCTGCCGGCAACCGCGTGATCGCCATCGACGCCGATACGGGCAAGGAAATCTGGACCTACCAGGGCGCCGGCAGCATCGCCGGCCGCGCCGTAGGCTACTGGCCGGGTGACGGGCAGAATCCGCCGCGCATTCTCTTTACTTCCGGCACGGATATGATGGCGCTCAATGCCAATACGGGCAAGATCGATCCCGGCTTCGGGAAAGAGGGTGTTGTCCCGATTGAGATCGAGTGGGGCGGCGCGCCCTACGTCTACAAGAACCTCATCATCATGGGCAACAACAACGGCGAGCGCAGCGACGGTCCGCTGGGCGACACCAAGGTCTACGACGCCCGCACGGGCGCGCATCTCTGGAACTTCAAGACCATCGCGCAGCCGGGCGACCCGAATCACGCCACCTGGCTCGACGATGGTTGGAAGCAGCGAGCCGGCGTCAACACCTGGGGCTGGTATTTTACGGTCGACCAAGAGCGCGACCTGCTGTTCATGCCCGTGGGCGGTCCGGCGGGCAACTACTACGGCGGCGATCGCCCCGGCGCGGGCCTCTACGGCAATTCTCTGGTGGCCGTGAACGCCACCACCGGCAAGTACGTGTGGCATTTCCAGGTGGTCCACCACGACCTCTGGGATACCGACCTGCCCGCCGCCCCCAGCCTCTTCGACGTCCACAAGGACGGCAAGACCATCCCGGCGCTGGCCATCATCAGCAAGAACGCGCTCATGTTTATCTTGAACCGCGAAACCGGCGAGCCGATCTTCGGCGTCGAGGAGCGGCCTGTGCCGAAGGGCGACGTGCCGGGCGAGTGGTATTCGCCCACGCAGCCGTTCCCGGTGAAGCCGCCGCCGCTGGCTCGCAACAGTTTTAAGAAGGAGACCGATTTCGTCACCGCCGCGGACACCACGCCCGAGCACGTCGCCGCCTGTGAGGATCTGTGGGAGCGCGCCGGCGGATTCGTCAACGAAGGTCCGTTCACGCCGTTCCCGTTCCACGAGGCGGGCGCGCCGCCGAAGACCGGCTTGCAGTTCCCGGGCAACGGTGGACCGAACTGGGGCGGCACCGCGGCCGATCCCACCGACGGATACGTGTTCGTCACCACGCACGACGCGGCGCTCTCCGGCTGGATTGAGAAAAAGGTGCCGGGCGGCAACTACGGCAATCTCACCGACGGTTCGCCGCTGCCCATGGACCGCGGCAGCATCAACGGTCCGGGTCCGTACAACGGCTTCACCGCCGGTGGCTTCCCCTGCCAGAAACCACCATGGGGACGCCTGTTCGCCATCGACGCCAACACCGGCGACATCGCCTGGCAGGTGGTGCTCGGCAAGAACACGCGGCTGCCGGAAGGCAAGCAGGACGTGGGCAACGTGGGGAGCGCGGGCCCGACCGCCACAGCCGGAGGCCTGCTGTTCGTCCCGTCCAACGACGGCGTTTTCCACGCCTTCGACTCGAAGACCGGCAAGGAACTGTGGTCGGCTATGCTCGACGGCAACATGAACGCCGACCCCATGACCTACGCCGGCAAGAACGGCAAACAGTACGTGGGCGGCGTCGCCGGCGGCAAAGTAGTGGTGTTCGCGCTGCCGTAAGTTGCGGGTCCTCCGGGCGTCGGATAGAGTGAAGCTGTGACCGCGCTGGAGGCCTACGAATTGACCACGCAGGGGGGCGCAACCGATTTCGCCCGCGTGATCGCGGTGTGCGAGTCCTGCGGCCCTTACTGCCTGATCGGCGGGCTGGCGGTCAACTGCTACGTCGAGCCAGTCTATACCTTGGGTGCGGATCTGGTGGTGGTGTCAGCAAACCTTCCCGCCCTGGCTGCGAAGCTCCGTGAAGACGGCTTCAAGATAGAGGAGCATCCACACTCGCTCAACGCGCAGACGCCTGTAAGCGATCTTCGGATTCAGTTCACCACGGACGATCGCTACCAGTCGTTTATTGAGCGGGCGCGACCGGACACCGTCCTGGGAATCCCGGTGAACGTAGCTTGCCTGGAGGATGTCGCCCAAGGCAAGCTCTGGGCATACAGCGATCCACAGCGCCGGCTCACCAAGCGGAAGAAAGACGAGTTGGATCTCATTCGCCTGGCCGAAACGCATCCTGAGTTGAAATCCCTGTACCCGCCCGATCTTCGCGAGCAGATCGAGCGTGGGTGACCGCTTTACTTCTTGCTAAAATGTAAAGCGATGGCCGAAGCCACACTTTCTTCGAAAAACCAGATCGTGATCCCCCGCGAAGCCCGGGAGGCGCTCGGCTTGAAGCCCGGCGACAAGCTGCTGGTGACCACCACGGCACACGGCGTCTATCTGTACCCCAAGCCCAAGTCGTTCCGCAAAGCGATCCGCGGACTCGGGAAAGGGCTCTATGGACCCGACTATCTCAACAAGGAGCGGGACGACTGGTAAGCCGGCTCCGGGCGGGCCTGGCCGGCCACCGTGTCGTCGCTCTCGACACGAACGTCCTCATCTACTACCTCGAAGCCAACCCGCGCTACGTCGCGCTCGCCGAATCAGTATTCGAATGGATCGAACAGCCGCGTCACGGTGGCGTGACCTCCACCATCACGATGACCGAAATCCTGGTTGGCGCCTACCGCGCCGCCGACGAGGACCGGGCCAGCCGCTTTCGCTCTCTCTTCGCGAACTATCCGCACCTGGAATGGTTCTCGCCGGACCTTGAGATCTCTGACCTCGCGGCCCGCATCCGTGCGCGTCACAACCTGCGCATTGCGGACGCCCTCCAGGCCGCCACGGCCATTCGCGTCCACGCCACCGCCTTCATCGGCAATGACCCTGTCTTCCGCCGCATCCCGGAATTTGCCACCATCGTTCTGGACGACTACCTGTGACCTCCGACCTCCATCAACTCCTCCGCCAGCACTGGGGCTACACCGAATTCCGCCCCAAGCAGGAAGCCATCGTCCGCGCGATCCTCTCCGGCCGCGACGCCGCCGTGGTCATGCCCACCGGAGGCGGCAAGTCGCTCTGCTACCAACTCCCCGCGGTCGCCATGCAGCGGACCTGCGTGGTGGTCAGCCCGCTCATCGCCCTGATGCAGGACCAAGCGGCCAGCATGCATGAAATCGGCGTCGAGGCCGCGTTCCTCAACAGCACCCTGCGCGGCCGCGAGCTTCAGGACGTCATGACCCGCGCCCAGCGCGGCGAATACCGCCTGCTCTACATCTCTCCCGAACGCATCGTCCGCAACGACCTCCTCTTGTGGCTCGAACGCGTGCCCGTCGGCTTCTTCGCCATTGACGAAGCGCACTGCATCTCGGAATGGGGCCACGAATTCCGCCCCGAATACCGCCAGCTCGGCGCGCTGCGCGAGCGTTTCCCGGAAGTCCCCATTGCCGCCTTCACTGCCAGCGCCACGCGCGTCGTGCGCCACGATATCCTGGCGCAGCTCAACCTGCGCGAGCCCGCCTGCTTCGCGATGAGCTTCCACCGCCCGAACCTGCGCTACATCGTCCGCGCATGCGCCTCGCATGAGCAGGACCCGCTGCTCGCCGCCGCGCTCGAACAATACGACGAAGGCAACCTGATCCTCTACGCGCCCACCATCAAAGAGGTAGAAACGATCACTGCTCGCCTGACCGTCCGCGGACTCCCCGTGGTCCCCTACCACGGCAAGATGGACGCCGCCGCGCGCCAGCGCAACCAGGAGCTGTGGATGTCCGGCGAAAAGCGCGTGCTGGTGGGCACCATCGCCTTCGGCCTGGGCATCAACAAGCCGGACGTGCGCGCCGTCGTGCACCTCTCGCTGCCCAAGTCGCTCGAACAGTATTATCAGGAGGCCGGCCGCGCGGGCCGCGACGGACTCCCCGCCGATTGCGTCATGCTGTGGCAGAAGCGCGACCTCGGCCTGCTGGCGCACTTCATCCAACAGACCCAGGACCCCGAGGAGCGCGAGCGTTCCTGGCAGCGCTACCGCGTCATGAAGCGCTTCGTCGAAGAGCCCGGCTGCCGCCATCGCCGCATCTGCCTGCACTTTGGCGAAACTCCCAAGTGGGAAACCTGTGACGCCTGTGACCAGTGCGGCGTCATCTTGGATTGGATGAGCCCGGAAGCCGTCGCCGCGGCGCCCACCTCGCGGCCCACGCGCCGCCGCGCAGCGAGCCTTGCCGCGGCCAAAGCCGCGCTCGCCGACGTCGACCCCGATCTGCGCGAGGCCCTGCGCCAGTGGCGCCGCGACCTCGCCAAAGAACACGGCGTCCCGCCCTTCGTCATCCTGCATGACACCACGATCAACGCGCTCTGCCGCCACCGTCCGCGCAACCGCGCCGAACTGCTGGAAGTCCCCGGCATCGGCGAGCGCCGCGCCGACCGCTTCGGCGCGGACATCCTGCGCGTGATCCAATCCGCTTCGCCGAATCCAGCGTGACACTCTAACCCGAAGCATCCGAAAGCCTGGGCGTTTCTTCCCCGAACGCGGCACGTGCCGTCACATGCTCCGCGCACTTTTTTTTCGAATATTACGCAATCTTTGCGCCGAAAGTCCGAACCGGCTCGCCCCGCCTCACGGCATTCTCAGGGCGGAGCCATCATGCAACGCCGTACCAACACAACTCCCCGGGCGACAAAGCGAACCCAGGCGTCTGACCCCTGCCTTTGCGAAACGAACCCAAATGTCTCTGAAAACAAACAACCGCCCCACTGAAACGAACCCAACACCGATCCCGCCACGCGCGGACCGGTATGATACGCTCGTAGGACCAACGCGGCCGAACGGGGAGTCGCGACCAAACCAAATCAAGTTAGGAGAGAACACCATGCGTACGTTTCGAATCGCAGTTGTCGGCCTCAGCTTGACTCTGGCCGCGGCCTCCATGCTGATGGCGCAGGGCAAGGGCAAAGGCGGAGCCGCCAAAGGGAAGGGCAAAGGACCGCCCCCGGCCATGTCGTTCTTCGTCACCAGTGTCGGCAAAGGCGACGGCGCCAACTACGGCGGCTTGGCCGGGGCCGACGCCCACTGCCAGATGCTCGCCACGCAGGCGGGCGGCGGTAACATGACCTGGCACGCCTACCTCAGCACGCAGGGCCCGGGCGCCGTGAACGCCCGCGACCGCATCGGCACCGGTCCCTGGTATAACGCCAAGGGCCAGTCCATCGCCCCGAACCTCGGGCAGTTGCATGGCGATACTCTTGAACTCGCCCGGCTTGGCAACACGCTCACCAAGGTGACCGCGCTCGACGAGCACGGTAACCAGCCCAAGGGCTTCGGCGACCAGCCCAACCAGCACGACGTCCTCACCGGATCGCAGCTCGACGGCACCGCCTACACCGACGGCATGGACCACACCTGCTCGAACTGGACCAGCGATGCCGACGGCATGGGCTCGGCCCAGCTCGGCCACTTTGACCGCACCGGCGGCGCCAACGGAAGCTGGAATTCGACGCACGCCAGCCGCGGTTGTAGCCAGCAGAACCTGGTGTCGACCGGCGGCGCCGGCTTGCTCTACTGCTTCGCCATCGGCCCGCGCTAGCTCTGCCCGGTCGTGGCTCAGCGACAGGCGGACCGCCCGGATCACCACGGTGGGCACAGCGCCGCTAGTCTGTTGGCGGTGTGGGGCAGGCCCGTGGCCTGCGGCGGACTCTCAGTCCGCCGTCTCATCTGCTCGCGAACCGCCCCACGGTGCACAGCCCCGCGAGACCATTTTTTGATTTTGCATAGATCGGTTTCGCCCGGCTTGCAACAGTTGTATAAAGGATTTGGCTGCCGTGGCACGCTCCACGGTATCTGCGAAACCGCTCTGGCCTGAGCCGCGACCGCGGGGAGCGGTCCTCGAAGGTTCGCAAAAGGGCAGGGAAAGAGCCCCGGCGGTTGCTGGTCGGATAACGATCAGCCCGGCTGCCCGCGCTCGCCGCTTCAAGCAGCGGCGAAACCGGCACCAATCCCGCCAGTCAAGAGAAACAAGGAGAAGGATACCCGCCGGGAGCTTCACCCTCAACCTACCACAACAACTTCGCGCTGTAAAGCACTTTCTATTGGGCCGCCCGCGGCTCGCCCCACTCCGGAACGAGCCGCACCGCCCCCGAGAGTGGATACTAGGACCAGGAACCGTGCCCATCCTCACCCGCCGCCATCTGCTGCTGCTCCCGGCGGCCCTCTGGCCCCTGCGGCAGGCGCGCGCCCAGGCGACCTTCTCCACCGGCGTCAGCGTCGTCAACGTCTTCGTCACCGTGCGTGACCGCGACGGCAACCTGGTCCGCGGACTCACCCGCGACGACTTCCAGCTCACCGAAGACAACCACGTCCAGGACATCCGCTACTTCGCCGAACAGGCCGACACGCCCCTCACCATCGGTATCCTGTTCGACATCAGCGGCAGCCAGCGCACGGTCATCGAACAGCAGCGCCGCGCCGCCCAGGCGTTTCTCACTGAACTTCTCCGCGCCGGAACCGACCATGCCTTCCTCGTGGGCTTCAACCAGCGCGTCGACCTCTTTCAGCCGCTCACCGCCTCGCGCGCCGAACTCGAAGCCGGACTCGCGCGCCTCGACGTGCCTCGCGACGAAGCCGGACGCCTCCTGCCGCGCGCCCAGGGCACCGCTCTATTTGAAGCGATCCGAGCCGCCTCCACCCAGGTATTGGCCCGCGAGCAGGGCCGCAAGGCTCTGGTGATTCTTTCCGACGGCGTCGATACCGCCAGCGCCGCCAAGCTCGATGAAGCCGTGGAAGCCGCGCAGCGCGCCGACACCCTGCTCTATCCCATCCGCTCCTACGATCGCGAAGTGTTCGCCTTCAACGTCGCCTCTCCCGCCACCGAAAACCTGCGCGCCGGCAAGAAGGCTCTCGAACACCTGGCCAAAGACACGGGCGGCGCGCTCCTCGAAGTGACCGGCCAACAGAGCTTCGCGGCCAACTTCGAACGCATCGGGGAAGAACTGCGCAACCAATACAGTCTCGGCTTCACGCCCTCGGCCGGCAAATCCGGCTACCGCAAACTGCGCGTCTCGGTTCACACCCGCGGCCTGCGCGTCCAGGCCCGCGACGGCTACTATTCCGCCGCCTCCTCCAACGAATGAAACAGCCGGTCACGCTAGCCGCCCTCGCCGCGATGGTCTGGGTCGTCATCCGCGCCGCGCACCAGGCCATCACCATCGACGAAGCCACCACCTTCGTCGCCTTCGTCCAACACCCCGACCCTTTCCAATGGATCGCCGGCACCAACAACCACTTGCTCAACACGCTGGGCATGCGGCTGGCGACCACTCTGTTCGGCGTCAGCGAATTCACCGCGCGCCTGCCCGCGGTGCTCGGCGCGGCGCTTTACCTCGCGGTGACGCACCGCCTCTGCCGCCTGCTCACCGATTCTTCACGCCTCCAGTTGCTCGCGTTCCTGCTGCTGGCGGCGAACCCCTTCATCCTCGACCACCTGGTTGCCGCCCGCGGCTATGGGATGGCGCTGGCGTTCCTGATGCTCGCCATCGTGGCCATTCTCGTTTGGCAGCGCGACCCTCACCGGCACCCGCTCATAGCCGTGTGGGCGCTCGCATCCGCCGCTCTCGGCCTCTGCTTCACCGCGAACTTCTCGTTCGCCTTCGCCGCCACCGCCACGTTCCTCGCGCTGCTCTATGAAACCCGCAAACATCTTTCCAGACGCGTGCTCGCAGCCGCGATCCTTCCCGGCGCGGCGATCGTCCTCCTGCTCCCCGCGCAGATCCTGCTCGACTGGCCCTCGGGCGAACTCTGGTACGGCTCCACCAGCCTCGTCGAAACGGCATCAACGGTCATCGACGCGACGCTTTACCGCATCAATCCTGAACTGGTGAACCCCACCGTCGTGCGCCTGTTCACCAACCTGAAGCTCGCCGTCCTGCCGCTGGCCGCGCTCACCGCGCTGCTCTACCTCGCCTGGCTTTGGCGAAGCCGCACCCGCCACCCCAACCTCCACCTGGCCGCACTCTTCACCGCGATCGCCACCGCGACCGTTCTCTTCCACGTCATCGCCTACTACGGCTTCGGCCTCCTGCTTCCCCGCGACCGCACCGCCCTCTTCTTCGTTCCGCTGCTCACCGGCGCCGTAGCCGCCATCGCCGCGGTCCCCGCGCTCGCCCCCCGCGGCCGGACGCTGCGCATCGCCGCCATCGGAGCCCAGGTCCTGCTGGCCGCCTACTTCCTGGTCTGCCTGCGCCTCGATTCCTTCAAGGAGTGGTACTGGGACGCCGAATCCGACCGGCTCTACTCCGTCCTCTCCTGCATGCACGACCACGACCACCTCGACCGCGTAGCGGCCGGCTGGCCCTTCGTCGGAACGCTCAACTTCTACCGCGCCGCCGGCGGCTTCCACAGCTTCGCGGAAGTGCATGACCAGGACACCGCCGCACCCGGCATGGAAGCCTACGCCATCGATCCCCTGCTGGTCCCCGGCGTGGTCGAAGCCAAACATCTCACCGTGATCTACCGCGCGCCCACCACCAACGCCCTGATCGCCGTGCCGCCCGAACAGGTCCATCTCGCCGCGAGCGTCTGCCTCCAGTTCCCCCACCTGAGGACCAGCAAGTGAGCCGCTATCTACTGCCGGTCACCGCCGCCGTGGCCTTCCTGTGGGCCGTCGCTCGCGCCGCCTTGCAATCGATCACCATCGACGAAGCCGACAGCTACCTCCACTTCGCCGACCGCGTCAGCGGAGCCTACTGGTTCCCCGCCGCCAACAACCACATCCTGAACAGCGCCCTGATGCGCCTCACCGCCACCATCTTCGGCCTCTCGCACTTCACCGTCCGCCTGCCCGCGCTGCTGGGCGCGGCGCTGCTGCTCTATGCGGCCTACCGCCTCTGCCGCCTGCTGAGCGATTCCTGGTTCGTGCAATGGGTGCTGTTCGTGTGCCTGGTCTTCAACCCCTTCGTCGGCGACTTTCTGGTGGCCGCGCGCGGCTACGGCATGGCCCTCGGCTTCCTTCTACTGGCCGTCGTGCAACTGGCCCCCTCCGCCGATCCCCTTACCGCGCGCCGCATCGCGGCGGCCTCCGCGCTCTCGGCTCTGGCCCTCACGGCAAACTTCTCCTTCGCCCTGATCGCCGCCGCCACGCTTTGCGCGATCGTCTATGCCGCGCACCGCGCGCACACGATCCCGCGCCTGCACCTGTTCGCCGCCGCCACCCTACCGGCAGCCGCGATCCTCTTCCTCGGACCCCTATGGACCCTCCGCCGCTTCCCCCGCGCCGAACTGTGGTGGGGAGCCGCAAGTCTTCCCGAATCGCTCACGAGCCTGTCCGGCGCCACGCTCTACCAGCTCAACCCCGAGCTCGCCAACACGCTCATGCTCGCGGCGTTCCGATTCCTCCAGCCGCTCCTGCTGCCCGCCGTCGCGCTCACGGCTCTTGCCTGGGCCGTCTACCTCTGGATCCATCGCACGGATCGCACCGCACTCTGGTCCGAACGCCGTCCGCGCTTCGCCGCCACGCTCGCGCTGATCGTCGCCGCCGCGTTCGCGATCCACGCCGCCGCGCACACGTTCCTCGGACTGATGCTGCCCAAGGAGCGCACCGGCCTCTACGCGCCCGTGCTGCTGATCCTGGCCGCCGGAGCCCTCGCCGCGGTGCCGCCCTTCTCGCGCCTCGCCCGCGTCCTCCGCGGAGCGCTGCTCACGTCGCTGGTCGCGCTGGCCGCCTACTTCCTCTTCTGTCTCCGCCTCGATCACTTCAAGGAATGGCCCTGGGACGCGGAAACCAAGCAGCTCTATGGGACCCTCGCCTGCCTCAACCACGAGCACGGCGTCCGCCAGGTGACCTCAGTGTGGCTCTACGAATCGCCGCTGAATTTCTACCGCATCGCGTCCGGCAAAGAGAACCTCGAACCCGTAGTCGGCCCCGACGCCGACCGTCCCGGCACGCAGGTCTACGTGATCAACTCCCTCTTCGACGCCCAGTTGGTGGGCCAGAAGAACCTACAGCTCCTCTCCTCCACCCGGACCACCAACGCATGGATCGCCGTCAAACCCGCCCTCTACGACGAACTCCGCACCGGCCCTTGTCTACACTAGTCCGCATTTCTCACCAGGTTTCGGACGCGGGATGTGGCGCGAGCCCATGGCTCGCCGCGCCGGGACTCATCCCGGCGCTTGTGGCCGGTCACGCTGTCATGCCGGGAGCGGAGGCCAAGTCGCCGATTGCGCATCTCTGCCTCACGTTTCGCGCCGATGCTGTAGAGCTGTGAGAAATGCAGGCTAGTCCGCATTTCTCACCAGGTTTCGGACGCAGGACGTGGCGCGAGCCCATGGCTCGCCGCGCCCAGACAATAGGTATGACTCGTCCCGGCGCTTGTCGTCCATCACAGTGTCGTGCCCGGGGTCCCGGCCGACCACTCGCCGAGGCCTCCCGCCTGTGCTTTGCCCGAAACGCTCTGCGAGCCGGTGAGAAATCCGGGCGATCGAGAGGGCTTCTCAGCAAGCGTAGACCGCTCCCTGTGGTCGCGGCACAGCTAGCGGTGCTCTGCACAAAGGACGTGCGCTGGGCACAGCGCCACTAGCTGTGCCGCGACCACAGGGAGCGGTCCTCGCCGGTCCACAACCGCCCCCCGCAGCCTACTTCTCCCGCACCCGCACAAACCGCGCCGCCGAACACCCCAGCCACTGCGGAATCATCATGACCCGCGGAAACCCGATCAACGGACCCTCGGCCAGATTCCTCAGCATGTTCTCCGCAAACTCCGGCAACCCGTCATCCCCCGCTCGCGCCGCGCCGCATGCATCGCCCGCGTATCGAACCGCAGCACCCGCCCGACCCCGAACCCCGCCACCCAACAAAACTCTCAAGGCTCCAGCCATGCCGCAACGCACCGGATGCTACGCTGAGTGGCTATGGAGCCTCTGTCGCGACGCAGCTTCCTCCTTACCGGAGCCGCCCTCTCCACCGCCCGCCTGGCCGTCTCCCAGTCCCCGCTGACCGCCGGCGAAGTGATCGACCGCATCAAGAAAAACGTCGGCATCCCCTGGCGCGCCCAGACCGTCGACAACATCATCGCCGGCTCACCCGAAACCCCCGTCCGCGGCATCGCCACAACGATGATGGCGACCTTCGACGTAGTCCAGCGCGCCGACGCCGCCGGCGCGAACATGCTGATCACCCACGAGCCCACGTTCTTCACCCACCAGGACCGCACCGAAACCCTGGCCGACAACGCCCTTTATCACCAGAAGCTCGACTACCTCAACCAGCACGGCATGATCGTGTTCCACTTCCACGACCACTGGCACGCCCACCGCCCCGACGGCATCGCCACCGGCATGGTCCACGAGCTCGGCTGGGAAGCGAACGCCGACCCCGCCAACCCCCGCCAGTTCGTCTTCAAAGGAGTCCCGCTGGCAAAACTCGCGCAGCAGATGCAGGCCAAACTAAAGATCCGCGTCATGCGTGTCGTCGGCGACCCACAAATGCCCGTCAACCGCCTCGCCGCAAGCTGGGGCAACGTGAGCCTCAACCCCGGCATCCCGATCCTAACGCAGCCCGGCATCGACGCGCTGGTCATCGGCGAAACCAACGAGTGGGAACTGGTGGAATACACGCAGGACCTGAACACCGCCGGCCAAAAGAAGGCTCTCATCATCCTGGGTCACGTAGTCTCCGAGCAGGCCGGCATGAAATACTGCGCCGAGTGGCTGAAGGACTTCATCCCGGAAGTCCCCATCCAATTCATCCCCGCGCCCGAACCCTACTGGAGCCCCGAGAAGCCCGTGTAGCGCAAGCACTCGTGCTTGCCGCGCCGGGACTCATCCCGGCGCATGTCGCCGGTCAAAGCATCAAGCGCCCAACGCCCGTAGGCGCTCAGCCAGCCGCGCCCGTCCGCTTACTCCCGTACCAGTGGTAAATCGCCAACCCGATCACCAGCCACCCGACGAACCGGATCCACGTCTCCAGCGGCAGGCTCAGCATCAGCACAAAGCAGCACACGATCGAGATCGCCGGCAGCAGCGGCACTAACGGCACCCGAAACCCCCTTGGCCGATCCGGCTGCGCCCGCCGCAGCAGAATCACCCCCACTGAAACCACCACGAACGCGAACAGCGTCCCGATATTCGTCAGATCCCCCAGCGTGCCGATGTCCAGCAGCCCCGCGCCCACGCCGACGATTCCCCCCGCGATCCACGTGCTGTAATCCGGCGTCTCATACTTCGGATGCACGCGCGAAAAGATCCCCGGCAGCAGCTTGTCGCGCGACATCGCGAACCAGATGCGCGCCTGCCCGTACTGGAAAATCATCAGCGAAGAAATCATGCCGATCAGCGCGCCCACCGTCACAATCAGCCGCAGCTTGTTGAACCCCAGATCGCGTAGCGCGTTCGCCACCGGAGCCGCGTTATCCAGCGTGCGCCAGTTCACGATGCCAGTGAGCACCAGCGACACGGCGGCGTAGAGCAGCGCGGTGGCGGCCAGCGTGATCAGGATCCCCATGGGCATGTCCTTCTGCGGATTCCGGCACTCCTCGGCCGCCGTCGAAACAGAATCGAAGCCGATGTAGGCGAAGAACACGATCGCCCCGCCGGTCAGCACGCCGCTGAACCCGTTGGGCATGAACGGATGCCAGTTGTCCGTGTTGATCGCTCGAGCCGCCCCGAACACGAACACCAGAATCGCGGCCAGCTTGATCAGCACCATGATGTTGTTCGCCCGCGCGCTCTCGCGCACGCCGCGCACCAGGATCACCGTCAGCGTCATGATCAGCAGGAACGCCGGCAGGTTGAAGATCGCGCCCGTAGGCTCGCCCGCCACCCACGGCGGATTTGAGAGCGCCTCAGGCAGCCGCAGACCCAGTGCGTTTTCCAGCAGGTCGTTGAAGTACGCCGAAAACCCCACGGCCACGGCCATGTTCGATACGGCGTATTCGAGAATCAGGTCCCACCCGATGATCCACGCGAAGATCTCGCCCATCGTCGCGTAGGCGTAGGTGTACGCGCTGCCCGCCACCGGAATCATGGATGCCAGCTCGGCGTAGCACAGCGCCGCGAAGCCGCAGGCGATCGCCACCAACACGAAGGAGAGTGAAATTGCGGGGCCCGCGCCGGGCCGCCCCTGCACTCCGACGGCGCTGCCGCCGTTCATGATCAAGTCCAGCACCGGAGCCTTCAGCACCGAAGGCACCGTGACTTCGATCCCCGCCGCCGCCGTCCCGGTGAGCGTGAAGATCCCGGCCCCGATCACCGAACCGATCCCCAGCCCCACCAGGCTCCACATGCCCAGGCTGCGCCGCAGGCGGGTGGCGGGAGCCTCGCTCGCCGCCACCAGCTCGTCAATCGACTTGGTCCGAGTGAGGCTCACGCCACTTTGGTGGTTGCAGAAAACCGCCGCATGAATTGGGTTCGCCTCAGAAGCGGCAACGCGCCGCCAGCTGAGCCGCGACCGTCAGGGAGCGATCCCGCGCCAGTCCGCGGACTAACGCTTACGCTGCCCCTTGACCATCTTCCGAACCTTCTTCTTGTTCTCACCGCGCGCCACATCCGCGGCCCGCTTCTTCTTCGGAGCCGCCTTCTTCCGCGCCGCGCGCTTCAGCTTCTTGCGTTCTTCTGTATCGGTAACGTGCTTGGTATTCATTCGACCTTGATTCCCGCGTATTTCGCGATCAGTTTCTTTAGTCCGTATCCCGGAAAACTCACTGTCAGTTTGGCGTCTTCGCCCGACCCTTCCAGGCGCATCACCGTGCCCCGCCCATACTTGGCGTGGTCGATGGTCGACCCCGGACCGAGCTTACGCCCCGGCTTTTTCCCCGCAGCCGCGGCCGCGGGCTTGGCCCCAGGAGCCTTCGCCGCCGCAGCAGGCGGTGCTGCCGCCTTTTGGCCGCCCGGCGCTGGTCCACTCCCCGGTCCAGCCCCCTGCCCAGAAAAGAACTGCTGGATCGCCGCCACCGAGTTGTAAGTCTTCCCAGTATAGAGGTTCCGCTGCGCCGATTCGCGAACCGCGTGCTGCTCGGCGAACAGGTCCACGTGCCCCGCATCGCCCCGCACGCCCTTCAGCAGCGTCGCCGGAACTTCCTTCAAAAACCGCGACCGGATCGAGGCCTCCGGCATCCCGCCCCCGAACCGCCGCCGGTACCGGGCCCAGCTCAAATACAGCTTCTTCTCGGCGCGCGTCATCCCGACGTAGCAGAGCCGCCGCTCTTCCTCCATGCCGCTTTCCGAATCGATCGACCGGCTGTGCGGAAACAAGCCCTCTTCCATGCCCGCGATGAACACCACCGGGAACTCCAGCCCCTTGGCATTGTGCATGGTCAGCAGCGAGACCGTAGCCCGCTGGTCCACGTTGTCGGCATCGGAAATCAGCGCCGCGTGATCCAGAAAGTCCCGCAGCGATTCGCCCCGCTCGCCTGCATCCGCGGCAGCATTCAGCAGCTCCTCCAGGTTCCCCAGCTTCCCGCGAGCCTCATCGGTCCCCTCGGTCTCCAGCACACTCGAGTACCCGGTGCGCTCCAGCACCGCTTCCAGCGTTTCCTTAGTGGAACGCGTCTCGATCCCGTTCGCCAGCTCCTCCATCATTTTGAGGAACGTCGCCAGCGCCGACTCGGCCCGTGCCGCAAACCGCTTCTCTTCCAGGCTCCGCTCGATCGCCTGCCACAGCGAAACTCCGTGCTCCAGCGAATACTGCTCCAACTGCTCGACGGTGGTGCGCCCGATCCCCCGCGCCGGCGTATTGATGATCCTGAGCAGGCTCAGCGTGTCGGCAGGACTCATCAGGACTTTGAGGTACGCCAGCATGTCCTTGATCTCGGCCCGCTGGTAAAAGCTGAACCCGCCCACCACCACGTACTTGCGCCCATAGCGCCGCAGCGCTTCCTCGATCTGCCGCGACTGCGAATTCGTGCGATAGAGCACCGCCACGTGCTCCTCGGGATTCCGCGCGAGCCGCGTCTCGATCGTATCGGCGATCCACAGCGCCTCGTTTCCCGAATCCGGAGCCTCGTACAGCGTCAGCGGCTCGCCCGAGTCCGATTCGGTCCACAGCCACTTGCCGATGCGCTCGCTATTATTCGCGACCACCGCACTGGCGGCCTCCAGAATGTTCTTGGTCGAGCGGTAGTTCTGCTCCAGCCGGATCGTCACCGCGCCCGGAAAATCGCGCTCGAAGTCCAGAATGTTGCGGATGTTCGCCCCGCGCCAGCCGTAGATCGACTGATCCTCGTCGCCCACCACCGTCACGTTCCGGCGCTCGCCGGCCAGCAGCCGCATCAGTTCGTACTGCGTACGATTGGTGTCCTGATACTCGTCCACCATCAGGAACTCGTAACGATTGTTGAGGCGGGTGCGCGTCGGATCGTCGTGCGCCAGCAGCCGTACCGCCTCCAGCAGCAGATCGTCGAAATCCAGCGCGTTCGATTCCAGCAGCCGCGCCTGGTAGCGCTCATAGACCACCGCCAGCCGCTCGGTCACCGGATCGGTAGCCGCCTTGGCCCAATCCTCCGGCGTCTGCTTGTGGCTCTTGGCGTGGCTGATGCGCGACAGCGCCGCCCGGTACTGCATGAACTTGTCATCCAGGCCCAGGCTCTTGTAGACCGTCTTGAGCACGGCAATCTGGTCGTCGTCGTCGTAGATGGTGAACAGCGGGGTGAACCCCCGCCGCAGCTCGGCCAGCGGAGCCCCCTCGCGCCGCAGCATCCTGACACAAAAGGAGTGGAACGTGGCCACCGTCGGCGAGCCGCCCTCGCCCAGTCCCGCGCGTTCCAGCAGCGACCGCACCCGGTCCCGCATCTCCCCGGCGGCCTTATTGGTAAAGGTAACAGCCAGTACGGCCCACCCGGGCACACGATAGGCCGTGGTCAGGTGGGCAATGCGGTGCGTGATCACCCGGGTTTTGCCGCTTCCTGCGCCGGCCAGAACCAGCAGCGGCCCTTCGGCATGCTCCACGGCCTCACGCTGCCGGGGATTCAGCCCCTCCAGAAAATCCATCTTGAAACTGCAATTCTAACATGGGGTTCCAGCGGAAGCAGGCAGGCGGTCGGGTACCAGCGGGAGCCGGGCTAGGATAGACCGGAGGCAGAGTCGCCATGAAGCCGATGCCGCACCGGTTCCCGCTGGGCGGTTCCCGTCGGAGGAACGGGTCCCGCACCAGGGATTGTACTGATGCCAAGCCCGGTCTGTCTATAGATCTGGCAAAGAAGTAATGAATTTATTGCGTGTGTGTGCTGGTTTTCATGCCAAAGCGCACGCCACCGACCACCGTCAGCAGGAATACCCCCATATGGGGGTATTGTAAGAAGACTTACTAGTACCCCAAACTAAGGCTATGATTCCACAACTCCCCGAGACACCCGGCGCCATCCGGGACCAGATCACCTACCTACGGAATCGCAAGGTAGTTTTGGATGAGTTGATATCATCTCTGGAACGGTACCGCGCTCTGGGACCGTCCCTCCGCCTGGCTGCGGGCGGAACCCGGCGTCCGCCTGCGCGCCTCCAGGGATTGCGCGGAGCGGCCTGAACCGCCGCTGGGCCATATGGCCCTGCCCGTTAGGGCGATAGCCTGAAACAGGACCCGAGCGGCCCGCTGCGGTCGCTCTTTCTGCATTTTTTACCTTACTTTTCCCCCTCCACCCCTGTCGCTTCGGATGCTTCCCCGTCCAACTGTTGTAACCTAGCAGAGTACCGGTGCGCCTTTCCACTTGTATAGTTCCGAATTCGACTTTCACCGGTAGCGGTGCACAACCCGTAAAGGGTGTCGATGCTGGTTGAATTCGAACTGATAGAAAAGGCTCGAAGTGGCGACGATGGTGCATTCAACCAGGTCGTACAGGCGTACCGCAAGCGGATCCTCGGGACCATTGCGCGTCTCATCGGCAAGCCCGAAGACGTGGAGGATGTGGGCCAGGAAGTCTTCCTCCGTCTGTACTTCTCGCTCGACCAGCTTCGAACCGCGGAAGTGTTTGAGCCGTGGTTGTACCGGCTTACGGTCAACGCGGCGTACGATTATCTGCGGCGGCAGCGGCGCCGCCATGAAAGCCGCATGTCGGATTTGAGCGAACAACAAGTGATGTTGGCCGACGCAGCCGCCGGCGGCAAGGTCAACGAAGAAGAAAAGCGGCGGACTAAGGTGCGGGAACTGGCCCAGTCTCTGCTGGGCATGATCTCCGAAGAGGACCGGATTTTGCTAACGTTGAAGGAAGTTGAGGGGTTGTCGCTCAAGGAGTTGGAGAAGGTGTACGGCGTGAATGAGAACGCTTTGAAGGTGCGCTTGTTTCGGGCCCGCCAGCGCGTGCTGAAGGCCTACGAAGCCGGCGAAGCCAGCGGAAGCTGGGGGAGTGGTGGTCCCGGCGCCGCGGATTGACCTGTCGGCAGTACGGTGTGGATCGAGTATGTGGAGTAAGGCTGAAGTCCGGACAACGAGGCGATGTGCTGCCGGGGGGCCGTGCAGTTTCGCGGGCGGAGGTATAGAATGAATCGCATGGATGACAAGCTCGACGCTCTCTGGGTCGAATATCGGGCTGCAGTCTCTGATCCCGATGCCAGCCCCAATTTCATGCCCGGCCTGTGGCAGAAGATTGAGGCGCGCCGCGCGGAAACGGCCACGTCCGTGTTCCGCCGGTGGGCGCAAATCTGTGTCATGGCTACTCTGGCGGTCTCGATACTGCTCAGTGTCGTCCTCGCCCCCAGTCAGCAGACCAACGAAGTGTTCTACTCCGGCCCGTACGTGGACATCCTGGCCGCCGAACACGCCAACGACTACACGCAGGTTCTGCCGGCTGGAGACCTGCCGTGAAAATTTCCGGCAAGGCCGTGCTGTACATGGCCTTGGTATTCGCCAGCGGCGCCGTCCTTGGGGTGGTTGGGGAGCGATCCTACAACACCTACAAGACTGCCAGCGTCACCAAGAACAGGAATAAGGAGCGGCGTCCGCCGCCCACCCCCGAAGAGTACCGCCGCAACGTCCTCAACTTCATGCAGAAGCGTCTCAATCTCACCGAGGAGCAGACCACCGATCTCGGCATCATCCTGGATGAGACTCGCGCCAAGTTCAACGAGCTCCAGAGCCGCATCGTCCCCGAACAGGCCGCTATCGGCAAAGGCCAGACCGACAAGATCCGCGCCATGCTCAACGACGAGCAACGCGCCGAGTACGAGGTCCTGCTCAAGGAACAGGAAGCGCGCAGCAAGAACAGACGCAAGGGTGGCAAAGGCCGTCCAAGTAGCGGCCCCGGCGGCCCCGGTTTCTAGCCCCCCCCGAGCGCCCACCCGCGGCCGGTGTTCGGCCCAGGCCGCCGCGGCGCACCAAGCTTGGCGGACTTTCCCACACGGGTCGAAACAGACCACTGGTCGCCGTCGAGCGGGATATGGCCAGCCTCGATGCCGTAGACTGCCGGGTTCCGGCAGAGACCCCCGCTGGCTCCGGATCACTGTTCGGGGCCTTGCGCTGGAGCGGGCGCGGGAGGCGGGTTTACTGGATGCGGAAAGTCTCGATCAGCTGGAACGCCCCGTTTGCGGCGCAGCGTGTCGCGCCGCGCTGGCCCGCATTTCTCACCAGGCTTCGGACGCAGGACGTGGCGCAAGCCCATGGCTTGCCGCGCCGGGACTCGTCCCGGCGCTTGTGGCCGGTCACGCTGTGATGCCGGGAGCGGCGGCGAAATCGCCGATCGCAGATCCCTGCCTCACGTTTCGCGTTTCGGGCAAAGCACAGGGCGGGATGCCTCGGCGAGTGGTCGGGCTGGCACCTGGGCACGACACTGTGAGTGACGACAAGCGCCGGGACGAGTCCCGGCGCGGCGAGCCATGGGCTCGCGCCACATCCCGCGCCCGAAACCCAGTGAGAAATGCAGGCTAGAAGCCAGAAAAGCCGTTAGCAGAGCCGCGACCACAGGGAGCGGTCTTCTTCAGTCCGGAATCCTTCCTGCCACGGAAATAACCGCCGCGCGGCGCTGAGCCTTACTGAATCGCCACCGTCACTGAATCGCCACCGTCGGTCCGCCGGGACTGGTGATCCCGTCGATGCTGATCTCGATGCTGACCACGCCGTGGACGTTCGCGTCCGGGCGCAGATTGAGCTGGATCACACCCGTGACGATACCGGGCGCCGCACCGGCGAATTCCACCTTGGCGGGCAAACCGCCGATGGTCGCCGTCACGGTTCGCGGCAGTGGGAACAGGCGCGAGGTGGGCGTAACCGCTCCGGTGATGCTGGCCGGATTCGTCTGGCCGCCCCCGGCGGCGTAGATGGCGATCACGGAACCGGCCGCGGCGGGCGTGGTATTTCCGCCCGGCGGTCCGTTGAAGGTGCCGTTCTGGTTGATGGCGGCGGCCTGTCCCTGGCCGGTGGAATCCAGCGTGTAGATGCCCGGAGCCACGTCGCCCACGCGCACGGTGATGCCGGCTGACTTGGTTCCCAGGTACTCGACCACGATGGTGGTCTGCAGCCGCCCGCTGATTTCATAGGGCGCCGTCACGTTGATCTGGGTGGTGGAGACGTAGATCGGGGTGCCGGGAATCCCGTCGAACAGGACCCGCACGCCGCCCAACGTCGAGGCGACGGTGCCGACGCTGGTCACGCTGAAGCTGGCGGCCGTGGGCGGTCCCAGGTTCGTGCCCTTGATGGTGAGGATCTCACCCGGCGCAATGATACCCGCCACGTAGCTCGCATTGTTGGTGATGGTGATGGGGCTGGGGGGCGGCGGTCCGGTGACGATCAGGGTCACGGTGATGGTCCGTGGGCTGCCCGCGATGCCGGCGGCGGTCACGGTGATGGACCCGCTGTAGGTCCCCGAGGACAGCGACCCCGGATCCACCGAAACAGTGATCTCCTTGGGCGTGGTGCCACCCATGGGCGAGACCGAGAGCCAGCCGCTCGACACGGTGCCCAGGCTGAAGTCCGCGGACGTACCCGTGGTGGTGACCATGAACGTCTGCGAATCAGGCAGAGCGCCGCCCGACTGATACGTGAACTGGAGCGAATCCACCGAAGTGCTGAGCGTCCGCGACTGGACCACGTTCAGGATTACGGTGAGGTCCACCGGCTGCGTGGAGGATTGCTGGAACACCAGCCGCACGCGCGCCTGGTAGGAGTTCCGCGTCAGGCTATTCTGCTTGATGCTGAAAGAAATGGCTCCGCTGGCCGAGCCGCTGGTCCGGTCCAGCGCCAGCCAATCGCCGCCGCTGATGGAGGTGATGCTGGCGGTGAAGGTTGCGCCGTCGGCCGAAGGCGTCAACGTGACCGTCTGCGCGGTCGGCAACGGACCTCCTTCCGGCTGCTCAAACACCAGCAGATTGGGCGTGACCGCCACGGTGATATTCGGCACAACCATCAGGCGGATGGGGAAGGTGAAGGCCGCACTGGGCAGCGTATCGGACTGGATGCGGATTTCTCCCATGTAGGTTCCGGCTGCCAGGCCGCTGGTCTGGAACACGATGCTCACGTTCCGCGGCGTACTGCCGGCGCCGGGAGCAAACAGCCATTGCCCGTTGCCGCTGGTGGCCGAGACCGTGTAATTCACTTCCGTATTCGGATCCGAGCTGGTCAGCGTGATGGTCTGGTTCGCGACGTCGCTGCCCTGCTGTACGGTGACCACGCCGAAGCCTTGCGGCACACTGACGCGCAGCAGGGCATTCGTACTGACATCCACGGTGACGGGGATGGTGATCGAGGATTGCGTCGAACCGGCGTCAAAGCTCACCGTGACGGATCCGCTGCAGATGCCGGCCTGCATTCCGCTCACGTTCACGGAGACGCTGAGCACGGCCGGCGTCATGTTCCCGGACGTGTTGGTGGTGATCCAGTTGCTGCCGCAGTTGGTCGTGCCGGATTGGACCGTGAAGGTGGTCGGCTGCCCGACCGTATCCAGGCGCACGTTCTGGGCCTGCGGCGGACTCTGTCCGATCTGATGGCTGAAGCGCAGCACGGAAGGTCCGGCGGTCAGTTCGGAAACGTCGGTGATGGTGATGGTCGCGGTGATGGTCAGCGAGTACTGATCGCCGTTGGTGGGCGTCAAGGTGATGATGGCGGTGTGATTCCCGATGGTAAGTCCGGAGGGATCGGCGTGGACCATCAACGAGGAAGGCGCGGTTCCACTGGAAGCCGACGCGCTCAGCCAGGAATTGCTCGATGAGAAATTGAAGCCCACCGGTCCGCCGGTGCCCACCGCGGTCACGTTCACGGACTGGTCCGAGGGCGCCGCGCCGCCGAACGGAGCCGCGAAGGTGAGCATCGTGTTGGAAAGCTGGAGCAGCGGATTGGCGCTGACCACCAGCATCACCGGCACCGGCGCAAGCGGCGATCCGTTGACCGGCGTGACAATCAGGTTCGTGGTGTAGACGCCCCTGGAAAGCCCCAGCGGGCTCACGCTCAAAGTCAGGGTGGCCGGCGCGGCGCCCGCCGACCCGCTCAGCGGCGTGACCACCAGCCAGCTGGTGGACGGCGATTGCGAGACGTTGAAGGCCACCTGCCCTCCGCTGGAGGCGATGTTGAGGAACTTGACGGCCGGCAGCGAGCCTCCCTGCTGATAAAGGAACGGCGCCGGCATGGAGGGCGTCACCGTCAGCGTCGCGTTGGCATTCACCGCCAGGCTGACGGCGATCTGCACCGTGTCATTGGTGGTGGTGCTCTGCACCGTGATCGTGCCGTTGTAGTTGCCGGGGGACAGGCCGGCCGGATTCGCGCTGACCGAGAAGCCCGGTCCACCCGTGGTGCCTCCGTTGAGCGTCAGCCCGAGCCAGGCGACGTTGGCCGAGAGCGTGTAGTTGAGCGTCTGGGCGCTGCTGGAGATCACCACCGTGGTGCTCGAAGGCGAGGCGACGCTGCTGCCGGCCTGCGCGGTGAACGACAGGCTGCTGGGATTGGCCGACAGCAGGGACTGGCCGGTCACGGTCGCCTGGACGTTGATCGTCACCTGGTTGGGCGTCGGCGAGCCGCTGAGCGCCACGGTGAACGAGCCCTGGTAGGTGCCCTGATCCAGGTTCTGCGCATTCACGCGCACCGAGAAGGCCGTGGGCGTGTCGCTGATGTTGGAGGAACTGGGGGAGACACTGAGCCACGAAGAAACCTGGACGACGGTGACCGTGGTGGGTGTGTCCGACGATACATTGACGGTTTGCGCGGCACTGGTGGAGCCGACGGAGACGCTGTCAAAGGTAAGTTGCTGAGGGGTGACAGCGAGTGTGACACCCAGGGCCGTGCCTGAGTCGGAATAACCCAGGGCAACGACGTACAGTACGATCGCAACTGCTCGGAAACTAAGGCGGTTCATCGCCAACCTCCGGCGTCACCCGCTCTGGTGGGGTGCACGTCTCCTTCCATAGGGTAGAACATTTTGTAACAGAAATGTTTGGCTGCCTACCTCCGTCCACAATTTAGGAGGCACTCCGGAGCAGGAACGTTTCCGGTGGCATGTTACGTTGGGTGTATGGCGTCCCGGACGATGATTTCCGTGGAGGAGTACCTGCGGACCGTGTACCGGCCCGACTGCGACTATGTCGACGGCGAGGTGCAGGAGCGGAACTTGGGCGAACGTGACCACAGCAGCATACAGAAAGCCTTGATTCTCTACTTCGGGACTCGCGAGAAGCAGTGGGGGATCGAAGTCTTCCCGGAGCAGCGTGTGCAGGTCAGCCCGACCCGGTTCCGCATCCCCGACGTCTGCGTCGTAGTGGGCGAGACCGAAGAGCAGATCTTCACCAAGCCTCCCTTCCTCTGCATCGAGATCCTCTCTCCGGAGGACCGCATGAAGCGCGTCCGGGAGCGCGTGGACGACTATCTCGCCATGGGGGTTCCCTACGTCTGGGTCCTGGATCCGTCGGCCAAATGCGCCTACGCGATCACGCCACAGGAAGGCTGGCGGGAGGCCAAGGACGGCCTGCTGTGCACGGAAAATCCGGCGCTGGAGATGCCCCTGGCGGAAATCTTCGCCTGAACTGCATCCAAAAGGGCGCAGGGGGCGTCGTAAAAGAAGAGCGCCGTCGATAAGAATAGAATAAGGAGCCATGTCCGCGATTCGTGCCGTAGATCTCCGTAAGGTGTACCGCTCCGGGGCGGCGGACCTGGTGATTTTCACCGGTTTGAACCTGGAAGTGGAGCGCGGCGAGACGCTCGCCCTGGTGGGCGAGTCCGGAGCAGGCAAAAGCACGCTACTGCATCTACTTGGCGGTCTGGACAGGCCGACGAGCGGTGCGATATACTTCGGGCAGAATGACATCTGCAAGCTTCCTGGGGATCGATTGGCGGAATTCCGCAACCGGGAGCTTGGGTTCGTTTGGCAGATTCACTCCCTGCTGGCTGAGTTCACGGCCCTGGAGAACGTGATGATGCCGCTGCTGATACGGGGGGTGGCCCGGGATGAAGCGGAGCCCGTATCGTTAGCGAGGTTGGATGAGGTTGGGCTACGCAACCGCGCAGAACATAGGGCGGGGGAGCTTTCCGGCGGCGAACAGCAGCGCGTGGTGCTGGCGCGGGCGCTGGTGGGAGATCCCGGATTCCTGCTCGCCGACGAGCCTACCGGCAGCCTTGATTTCCGGACGGGAGAGATGATCATGGACCTCATTGAGGACCTGCATCGCGCCCGCCGGCTGACTTCCATTCACGTTACGCACAACCTGAAATTTGCCCGGCGCGCCGACCGTGTTCTGGCGCTCGACCGCGGGCAACTGACGTCTCCCCCGCTCGCCCCGACCCCTGAACAAGGCAGAAACTATGTTTGAACGCTACACCGAGAAGGCCCGCCGGGTCATATTTTTCGCTCGCTACGAGGCCAGCCAGTTTGGCAGCCCGTGCATCGAGACCGAGCATCTGCTGCTGGGCCTGTTGCGCGAGGATAAGGCGCTGACCAACCGGTTCCTGCGCTCGACGGCGTCGGTGGAGTCCATCCGCAAGCAGATTGAGGCACACACCACGTTGCGTGAGAAGGTGTCGACTTCCGTCGACCTGCCCTTGAGCCATGAGTGCAAGCGTGTGCTGGCTTATGGCGCCGAGGAGGCCGAACGGCTGAATCACAAGCACATCGGAACGGAGCATCTCCTGCTCGGGCTCCTCCGCGAAGAGAAGTGTTTCGCGGCCGATATCCTGCATGAGCGCGGGCTGCGCCTGTCCCAGGTCCGCGAAGAGATCGCTCGGTCGAGCTCGGAAAAAGTGTCTTCTAACCGGCCCAAAGAAAGCTCTCTGCTCAGTGAATTCAGCCGCGACTTGACGCAGGCCGCGATGGACGGCTTGCTGGATCCTCTGGTCGGGCGGGACTACGAGTTGGAACGCGTGGTCCAGATCCTGTGCCGCCGCACCAAGAACAACCCGGTGCTGATCGGCGAACCCGGCGTGGGCAAGACCGCCATCGTCGAGGGACTGGCCCAGCGCATTGCCGACGGCGACGTGCCGTCGTTCCTGGCCGACAAGCGCATCCTTGCCTTGGACCTCTCTTTGATCGTCGCGGGCACCAAGTACCGCGGTCAGTTCGAAGAGCGCTTGAAGACCATCATGAAGGAACTGATGGAGAACCAGAACGCCATCATCTTCATCGACGAGTTGCACACGCTGGTGGGCGCCGGATCGGCCGAAGGGTCGCTCGACGCGGCGAATATTCTGAAGCCCGCGCTGTCGCGCGGCGAGATCCAGTGCATCGGTGCCACCACACCGGCCGAGTATCGCAAGTCAATCGAGAAGGACCGCTCGCTCGAACGCCGCTTCCAGGCCGTCAAGGTCCCGCCGCCCAGCGAAGAGGACGCCATCCGCATCCTGTTCGGCATCAAGGAACGCTACGAGAAATTCCACGCCGTGGCCTACACCGACGAAGCCATCGAGAACTCGGTGCACACGTCCTCCCGCTTCATCCCGGACCGCTTCCTGCCGGACAAGGCGATCGACTTGATCGACGAGGCCGGTGCCAGAGTGAAGCTGCGCCAGACGACGCTGCCGGGCGAAGTGGCCGACATCCAGAAGCGCATCAAGTTCATCGTGCACCGCATGGAGAACGCCATCGCGAATCACGAGTTCGAGAAGGCGCGCTTCTATTCCGACGAAGAGCGCAAGGAGCGCGAGAACCTGCGCGCGCTGCGCGACAAGTACAACCTGGACGACACCTCGACCGGCGTGGTGACCAAGGACGACATCGAAGAGGTGGTCGCGCGTTGGACCGGCGTGCCGATGACGGCGATCCGTGAAGAGGAAGTTTCGAAGCTCCTCAGGATCGAAGAAGAGCTGCACACCCGCGTGATCAGCCAGGACAAGGCGATCGGCGCCCTGGCGCGCGCCATCCGGCGTTCGCGCGCGGGTCTGAAGTCGCCCAAGCGGCCCTCGGGTTCGTTCCTGTTCCTGGGACCGACGGGCGTCGGCAAGACGGAAGTGGCGCGGGCGCTGGCCGAGTTCCTGTTCGGCAGCGAAAAGTCGCTGATCCGCTTCGATATGTCCGAGTTCATGGAGAAGCACTCGGTCTCCAAGCTGATCGGTTCGCCTCCGGGCTACGTGGGCTACGAAGAGGGCGGGCAGTTGACCGAGCGCGTGAAGCGCGCGCCCTACTCGATCATCCTGCTGGACGAAATCGAGAAGGCGCATCCGGACATCTACAACATCCTGCTGCAGGTGTTTGAAGACGGCCAGTTGACCGACGGACTGGGCAACACGGTGGACTTCAAGAACACCATCATCATCATGACCTCGAACCTGGGCGCGCGGTTCCTGGAGAAGAAGAGCCCCATGGGCTTCTCGGCTCCGGGCACGGGTGTGCCGGCCAAGATCGAGGACCAGGTGATGGGCGAGGTCAAGAAGGCGTTCAACCCCGAGTTCCTGAACCGCCTGGACGAAACCATTCTGTTCACCTCGCTCACCGACGAGGATCTGCTGAAGATCATGTATCTGCTGACCGAACACATCAACAAGAACCTGGTGGCCAAGCAGATCAAGATCCGGCTGAACGAGGACGCCGCCAAGTACATCCTGGAGAAGACCTGTGGGGACCGCAGCTACGGCGCGCGGCCGCTGCGCCGGGCGCTCCAGAAGTACATTGAGGATCCGCTGAGCGAGGCGCTGATTCAGGGCGCGCTGGCGCGGCCCGCCGAGTTCGAGGTGTTCCTCGGCGAGAGCGGGATCTTCTGCCGTCAACTTGTGGAAGAGACCGTCGGCGTATCCGAGGGCGAAGGCGGCACGGCCGAGGCGACGGAACCGCCGCCCGCAATTCCGCTGTATCAGTTCGAGTAGACGCACGATTGCAGTGCGGGTTGCGGACAGGGGGAGACCGCTCCCTGTGGTCGCGGCACAGCTCGTGGCGCTGTGCGCCATCGCCGTGATCTGAGCACAACGCCGCTCGCTGTGCCGCGACCGTCAGGGAGCGGTGTCCGGCATAATTCTGGAGAGGCCTCTCATCCGCTTAGTAACCCGCGGCGGATCGCGGGGCACGCCAGCGACTGGCGGCTGTCGCCCATCCCTTACAGCGCGTTGGCCGGGCGGTGACTCGAGTACTCACCCGGTGTCGCGGGGCAGTGGGACGATGGGCTCCCTTACCCCTTACGGCTGCTTCACGGTATCGTGCCGGGCCGCCGTTCCGGGCCGAGCGTGAATGGCATCTCTCAGAATCGCCGCGAGATCCAGTGCAACCCCGACGTGAGAATCACCCAAAGGTGAGCCGGGCCGGTTCTTCCTTTATCCGCTTGCGTTCGGGATCGGTTGCCGCCGCGAGCCTGTCCGCTAGAACGTTTTCTCAGCAAGGGTAGACCGCTCCCTGTGGTCGCGGCACAGCGAGCGGCGCTCTGCGCAAAGGACGTGCACTGGGCACAGCGCCAGTAGCTGAGCCGCGACCACAGGGAGCGGTCTACGATAACGCTGCAAGCGCTCTCGCTCGTGGAACTGCTGCGTTTGTCGAGCGGCCGTGTCCCTGGACTCCATGTTGTTAGGATATGGATCTCCACCAAGACGTCCGCACGCCGTTGCGCATCCCAAAGACGCTACCCTGGATTCTTATGTCCGACCGTCTGGAAGAGCTGCACCGCCGCCATGCCTCGGCCGAGGCCGGGGGCGGGGAAGAGCGCCGCAACCGCCAGCATGCCGAAGGAAAACTCTCCGCCCGCGAGCGCATCGACCTGCTGCTGGACGAAGACACGTTCGTCGAAACCGACAAGCTGGTGCGGCACCGCGCGCGCGACTTCGGCATGGACAGCCAGGTGATCGACGGCGACGGCTTTGTCACCGGACACGGCTTGATCCACGGCCGCCCCGCCTGTGTCTTCGCGCAGGATTTTACGGTGCTGGGCGGGTCGCTGTCAGAGACCAACGCCAAGAAGATCGTCAAGATCATGGACCTCGCCATGAAGACCGGGGCTCCGGTGATCGGCCTGAACGATTCCGGCGGCGCGCGCATCCAGGAAGGCGTGCTGTCGCTGGCCGGCTACGCGGAAATTTTTCTACGGAACACCCTGGGCAGCGGCGTGATCCCGCAGATTTCGGCCATCATGGGACCCTGCGCCGGGGGCGCGGTCTACTCGCCCGCCATCACCGACTTCACCTTCATGGTGGACGGCACCAGCTACATGTTTATCACTGGTCCGGACGTCATCAAGACGGTGACGCATGAGGACGTGACCAAGGAGCAGTTGGGCGGCGCCGAAACCCACAACACGACCAGCGGCGTGGCGCATTTCCTCGCGGCGAATGACGCCGAGTGCCTGCAGATGGTCCGCGAGCTGCTCAGTTACCTGCCGCAAAATAACCGCGAGGATCCCCCGCGCGCGCCGTCGACCGATCCCGCCGATCGGGAGGATGGAGCGCTCGACACGCTGGTGCCCACGGCGTCCAACGTCCCTTACGACATGAAGGACGTGATCCGCCGGGTGGTCGATGGCGGACGCTTCTTCGAGGTGCAGGAGCGCTGGGCCAGGAACCTGGTGGTGGGCTTCGCGCGCCTGGACGGGCGTCCGGTGGGGATCGTGGCCAACCAGCCGGCGTTTCTGGCCGGGTGCCTGGATATCGACTCGTCCACCAAGGGCGCCCGCTTTGTCCGTTTTTGCGACGCCTTCAACATTCCGCTGGTCACCTTCGAGGACGTGCCGGGCTTCCTGCCGGGCACCGAGCAGGAATTTGGCGGCATCATCCGCCACGGGGCGAAGCTCCTTTATGCCTTCGCCGAAGCCACCGTGCCCAAGATCACCGTGATCACGCGCAAGGCGTACGGCGGGGCGTATTGCGTCATGGGATCGAAACACCTGCGCTGCGACGTGAACCTGGCGTGGCCCTCGGCCGAGATCGCGGTGATGGGCGCCGAGGGCGCGGTCAACATCGTCTACCGCCGGGAGATCGCCGCCGCGGCCGATCAGGAGGCCACGCGGCAGGCCAAGATCGAGGAGTTCCGCGAGCGTTTCGCCAGTCCCTGGGTGGCCGCCGAGCACGGCTTTATCGACGACGTCATTGAGCCCCGCCAGACGCGGCGTCACGTGATTCGAGCACTGCGGCTGCTGGAGACAAAGGTCGATTCCGTACCGCGGAAAAAGCACGGCAACATTCCTTTATAGAATTGCGTAAATTTACGAGAGAACACTGGGCGAAATAGCGCACTTAAAGAAGGCATGTGTTCCGTGAATTCTCCGCCAGGGGGCCTGCCATATGGCAGGCACGGCCGCTGGGATGGCGCGGCGCACGATGCGGCTGCCGCGCGGATCCGGCCAGGCGTGGGGGATGCGAGCGCGCCAGGAGTCGCGCGGTGAGTAAAGGTCCGGATAAACCCGAAGGGGCGCGGGGCGAGCCGAGGGGAGCGGCAATGCCATCAGCCAGTGACCAGAAGCTGCGGGCATTCCTGGAGGCCGCTCCGCAGGCTATCATCGCGATGACGCGGGACGGGCGCATCGTGATGGTGAACAGCCGCACTGAGGAGATGTTCGGGCGCACCCGTCTGGATCTGCTGAGCCGTCCGGTGACCGACCTGATGCCGGAGCGCTTCCGCGACGCGCACAGCGCCGCGTACGAGAGATTTTTCGAGCTTCCGGCCCCGCGCACGCTGGGCGGCGCCGGGGAGTTGATGGGGCTGCGGGCCGACGGCTCGGAATTCCCCGTAGAGATCAGCGTCAGCTTTGTCGATCAGCCGGAAGGTGCGCTGGCGCTGGCGCTGGTGAGCGACATCACGGCAGGCACCCGCACCCGGGAGGCGCTGGCGCGCGCCAACAACGAATTGCGGATCCACGAGGCGCAGCTCACTTCTTTCCTGGAAGCGGCGCCGCAGGCGATCGTCGCCGTGGATGCCCAGGGACGGATCGGACTGGTGAACCGCGCTACCGAGGAGATGTTCGGTTATGAACGCGGGGAACTGCTGGGGCAGCCGCTGAGCCTGCTGATCCCGGAGCGTTACCGGGAGGCGCACCAGGGACACCGCGAGCGTTTCTTTACCGATCCGCGGCGGCGGACGATGGGCAAGGGCTTGAGCCTGGCGGGCCGCCGCCGGAACGGCACGGAGTTCCCGGTGGAGGTGGGGCTGAGCTACGTCGACATGCCTGCCGAGGATGGACAGTGGGACGGCTTGCGGATGGCGATCGGCATGGTCAGCGACATTACCGAGCGCAAGCGGTACGAAGACGAACTGGCGCGGGTCAACGAGGAACTGCGCCGCAGCAACCTGGAACTGGAGCATTTCGGCTACGCCGCCTCGCACGACTTGCAGGAGCCGTTGCGGCTGATCACCAACTACCTGCAACTTCTCGAACGGCGCCTGGCGGACCGCCTGGATGGAAGCGAGCGCGAATTCCTGCACTACACCACCGACGCCGCGGCGCGCATGAAGACGCTGATTCAGGATCTACTGCGGCTGTCGCGGGCCGGGCGCCAAGAGTTGAAACTCAACCCGGTGGAGGCCTCCACGGTTTTTGAAACCGCGCGGGGCAGCCTGCTGCTGGCCATCGAGGAAAGCGGCGCGGAGATTACCGCGGACGAGCTGCCGGAGATCGTCGCTGACGCCGGCCTGCTGGCGCAGGTATTGCAGAACCTCATGGCGAACGCGATCAAGTTTCAGGAGACGGGCTCGCGGCCGGAGGTCCACGTGAGCGCACGGAGAGAGGGTCCGGACTGGGTGTTCGCCGTGCGCGACAACGGCATCGGCATCGACGAACGCCACGGCGAACGGATCTTTCAGATGTTCGAGCGGCTGCATGGCATCGAAGAGTACGCCGGCTCGGGCGTGGGGCTGGCCATCGCCAAGCGCATCGTCGAGCGGCACGGCGGGCGGATCTGGGTGGAGCCGGCGCCGGGCCACGGCTCGGTCTTCCTGTTCACGGTCCCGGTGCACATCCGGAGAGAGCCCAGCGGGGCAACCTCGGCCGCCCGGGGCTAGGCCGCCTGGGCCATTTGACACAGGGCCGGGAAAATTTACTTAGAGACGTTACAACCGGGAGAATTACACGCTCACGGGTCCACTTCTGGATTAGAGCGTTTGCAGCGTTATCGTAGACCGCTCCCTGTGGTCGCGGCTCAGCTAACGGCGCTCTGCACAAGGGACGTGCACTGGGCACAGCGCCCGTAGCTGAGCCGCGACCACAGGGAGCGGTCTACGCTTGCTGAGAAGACGCTCTAGCGTGACTGCGATGCGCGAGTTCTTTCAGACCCTTCTGGAATCAAGTTATCCCCCCGTGGGAGCTTCGTTTGGCTGGCAGCCCATGCTGTTGTGGCTGCATGCGATCTCCGACATCGTCACAACGCTGGCCTACTATTCGATCCCGGCCGCGCTGCTGTACTACGCCCGTCGGCGGATGAGCGTCAGCGGGACCACGGCCTATTTGTTCGCGGCGTTTCTGACGGCGGCGGGCACGGCGCGCCTGCTTGCGGTGTGGAACCTATGGAACAGCGCTTACCTGCTGGCGGGCATCGCCAAGGGGCTGACGGCGGTCCTGGCGGCGGCCACAGCGGTGGTGCTGGTGCGGGCCATCCCGCGCGCGGCAGCGCTGCCGAAGGTCCGCGAACTGCTGGGGGTGAACCGCTGGCTCACGCAGGAGGTCGAGCAGCGCCGGGAGGCCGAGGCGCGTCTGCGCGGGCGGCTGGAGAGCGAGCGCGCGGCCGGCGAAGAGCGCCTGCGCGCCTTCTTCGAGGTGGCGCCGCTGGCGATTCTGGCGGTGAACCAGGAGCAGCAGATCATCCTGGTGAACCAGCAAACCGAAGAGATGTTCGGCTACGTGCGGGAGGAGTTGCTGGGTCAGCCCCTGGGGCGGCTCATCCCGGAGCGCTACCGGCAGAGACACCCGGAGAACGTGAAGTCCTACTTCGAGAAACCCCGGCAGCGCCGGATGGGCACCGCCATGTGCCTGGTGGGCCGGCGCAAGGACGGAACGGAGTTTCCCGTGGAGGTCGGCCTGAATCACGTGGAAACCGAGGAAGGCAGCTACGCTCTGGCGTTGGTGAGCGACGTCGGCGAGCGCAAGCTGCATGAGCGGGAGATGGAGCGCGTCAACCAGGACCTGCGCCGCACCAATGAGGAGCTGGAGAACTTCACCTACGCGGCCTCGCACGATTTGCAGGAGCCGCTGCGCATGGTGACCAACTACCTCCAGCTTCTGGAGCGGCGCGCCGGCGGCAAGCTGGACGGCGACGCCCACGAGTTCCTCAGATTCGCTCTCGATGGCGGGCGTCGCGCGCGGGAACTGGTGCAGGACCTGTTGCGGCTGTCGCGCGCGGGCACGCAGAAGCTGGAGCTGAGCCTGGTTCCGGCCAAGTCGATCGTCGACCAGGCGCAGATCAGCTTGCGGTCGGCGGTGGAGGAGAGCGGCGCGCTGATCACGGTGGACGAGTTGCCCTCCGTGGTGGCCGATGCGGGACTGATCGCCCAGGTGATGCAGAACCTGCTGGCCAACGCGATCAAGTTCCGGCGGCCGGGAATTCTCCCGGAGATCCGGATCTCGGCGCGAACCGAAGACGGCATGCACGTGCTGCTGGTGCGGGATAACGGCATCGGGATCGATCCGGCGCACGCCCAGCGGATTTTCCAGATGTTCGAGCGGCTGCACGGCCAGGAGGAATTCGCCGGCACGGGAGTCGGCCTGGCGCTGGCCCGGCGGATCATCGAACGGCATGGAGGACGAATCTGGGTCGAGTCCACCCCGGGCAATGGCTCCACCTTCTGTTTCACCTTACCCGCTAAGATTGCACGCCCCATGACCGCTTCCAGTTGAGATTAACCACACGGGATTTCCACTACCGTGTTCGGTGTCTCTTTATGTCAGGCCGCGTCAGTCTTTGTGATAGTGATCTTGTGGAAGTACTACTTGTAGAGGATAATCCGGGAGACGTCAGGCTCATCCGCGAAGCCTTCAAGGAGAGCGGCGTGCCGGGCAACCTGCGCATCGCGCGGGATGGCGAGGAAGCCATGCAATACCTCCGCCGGGAGGGACCCTATAAAGACAGTCCACGCCCCACGTTCGTGCTGCTGGACCTGAACCTGCCCCGCAAAGACGGCTGCGAAGTGTTGGCCGAAATCAAAGGGGCCACGGAATTGCGGCGCATTCCCGTGCTGATTTTGTCGACGTCCACCCGTGATGAAGATATTCAGCGGGCCTACGACCTGCACGCCAACTGCTATATCCCCAAGCCGTCGGACCTGGAGAAGCTGGTGGAGTTGGGGCGCGAGCTGAAGGCGTTCTGGCTGTGCATGGCGGCGCTTCCTGCCATCCTTTAACCGTAATTACGCCGCAATCTTATCGAAAAAGCGCTTGATCATCATGCGCGCCGTCGCATCGATCAGGCGCTGTCCTACCGCGGCCATGGTGCCGCCTACCTGCACGTCCCCCTCATAGGAAACGTCAGTACCCGCATCTGCGGGTGTGAATTTCAGCAACCCTTCGCCCTTCATGAATCCCAGCTTGCCGGTGCCCTCGACGATCAGCCGGAAGCTATCGGGCGGCGTCTGGTCGGCGATGCGCACCTTGCCGTCGAAGGCGCCCGAGAGGCTGGCCATGGCCATCTTCATCTTCATGCGGTACTCATGGTCGCCGACCGCCTCCAGCGACTCGCAGCCGGGCATGGACTTCGCCAGGACCTCGGGGTCCTGCAAGCGGCGGTAGGCCTCTTCGGGCGGGAGCGGAACCGTGTAGGATCCGGCGATCTTCACGCGATCCGTCCCAGCGCGGCCGTGAGTGCCCGCGCCGTGTAGACGGTGGCGAGATGTCGGCGGTAGTCAGCCGAGGCGTGCAGGTCGGCATTCGCCTCCACGCCCTGCGCCGCCAATGCCGCCGCGGCGCGGATGTCGGCGTCAGTGCCCGCCTTGCCTTCCAGCGCTTGTTCAGCGGCCGTGGCCCGGAACGCCCGATTGCCGAGCCCGGTGATGCCGATCCGCACCATCGACAGCTTGCCTGCCTGCTTCCGGACGCGCGCGGCGATGCCCACGATCGCAAAGCCGCTGGCCGGCTGCGGGACCTTCTGGTAACTGGTGCCCGTGCCTTCGCCGTCCACCGGCACGATGATTTCGCGGACGATTTCCTCCGGTTCGAGCGCGGTCATGAAGGTGTCGACGAAGAAGTCGTCGGCATTCACCGTCCGTTCGCCTCCGGACCCCTTCAGCACGAACTGCGCTTCCAGCGCCTGGAGCGCCGCCGGGTAGTCCGCCGCCGGGTCGGCGTGCGCCACGCTGCCGCCGATGGTGCCCATGTTGCGCACCTGTACGTCGCCGATCGCGCCCGCGGTTTCGGCCAGCAGCGGGCACTTGCCGCGCACCAGCCCCGAGGTCTCGACCGCGTGATGCGTAGCCGTGGCGCCGATGTGGATCGACGAGCCGGCCTCGCGGATGTAGTTCAGGTCCTTGATGCGGCCCAGGTCGACCAGGCGCTCCGGCGCGGCCAGGCGCAGCTTCATCATGGGGATCAGGCTCATGCCGCCGGCCAGGGGCTTGGCTCCGTTGGCCACCAGGCCCAGGGCTTCGTCCAGGGTCTTCGGCGCGGCGTATTCGAACTGCTGGGGAATCATGCGTTCCTCCCGGCGGTCACCAGCTTCCAGATCTTTTCCGGCGTCATGGGCATGTCTATATGACGCACGCCGAGCGGCGACAGTGCGTCGACCACGGAATTCACCATGGCGGGCGACGCGCCGATGGTGCCGGCCTCGCCCACGCCCTTGACGCCCAGCGGATTCACCGGCGTCGGCGTGACCGTGTGGCCACTTTCGATCCACGGCATCAGGTGCGCGCGCGGCATGGCGTAGTCCATGAACTCGCCGGTGATGAGTTGGCCGTTGTCGTCGTAGACGGCCTGCTCCCACAGCGCCTGGCCCAGCCCCTGCGCCACCCCGCCATGCACCTGCCCGTCGACAATCAGCGGGTTCAGAATGTTGCCGCAGTCGTCGACCGCGACATAGCGGCGGATGGCGATCGCGCCGGTGTCTTTGTCGACCTCGCTCACCACGATGTGCGCCCCGAAGGGGAATGTGAAGTTGGGCGGCTCCCAGTAATACTGCGCGAGCAGGCCCGGCTCGGTATTCGGCGGCAGCTTCATGGCGCGATACGCCGCCGCGGCGATCTCCTTGAAGGTTACGCTCTTGCCGGTCTGGTTGTCGGCGCACCCGCCGCCGACGAAGGAAACATCCTCGGATTCGAGCAGCACCGCGCCGAACTTCTTGATCTTGGCCTTCAGCTCCTGCAGCGCGAAGTAGAGGGCCGTACCGCCCACCGCCGTGGCGCGGCTGCCGAAGGTGCCGATGCCGTACTGCACAATCGACGTGTCGCCGTGCAACACGATAATGTCGTCGATGTCGATGCCCAACTCGTCGGCGGTGATCTGCGCGAACGTGGTTTCCTCGCCCTGGCCGTGCGGCGAGACGCCGGTCATGACGGTGACCTGGCCCGAGGGCTCGATGCGCACGGTGGCGCTCTCCCAGCCGCCGGCCGGCGTGGCGGGCGAAGGACCCATGGCGCAGATCTCGCCGTAGGTCGACATGCCGATGCCCATCAACTTGCCCTGCTTGCGCGCCTCAGCCTGTTCGGCGCGGAGCGTGGCGTAGTCCACCATCTCCATCGCTTTTTCGAGCGGCGCGGCGTAATCGCCGGAATCGTACACCAGGCCGGTGGCCGTGGGGAACGGGAATTCCTCATTGCGGACGAAATTCTTGCGGCGGATCTCGGCAGGGTCCATCTTGAGCTCGGCCGCCAGAATGTCGACCATGCGCTCGATGCCGTGCGTGGCTTCGGGACGCCCCGCGCCACGGTAGGCGTCGGTCGGTGTGCAGTTGGTGAAGACGCCGACGATATCGGCCACGATATTTTTGGTGCGGTAGAGCCCGGGGAGCATCAGCACGCTCAGCGTGGGGATGGCGGGCGTCAGCAGGGTGAAGAACGAGCCCAGGTCCTGAAGGATCTTGACCTTGATGCCGGTGATGGTGCCGTCCTTCTTGGCCGCGAGTTCGTAGTAGTCCACGTGGCCGCGCCCGTGGATGGTGGCCACGAAATTCTCCCGGCGCGACTCGATCCACTTGACGGGTTTGCCTAGCTTGCGGGCCACGAATCCCATCAGCGCCTCTTCCGGATAGATGCTGATCTTGGCGCCGAAGGCGCCGCCGACCTCGGGCGCCACCACGCGCACGCGATTCTCGGCCAGCCCCAGCATCTGCGCCAGCAGCGTGCGGATCCCGTGCGGTGTCTGCGTGGAGGTGTACAGAGTCAGCGAACGCTCGGCGGCGTGCCACTCAGCCACCACGCCACGCGTTTCCATGGAGGACGGAATCAGGCGCTGGCTGACGATGCGCTGCTTCACCACGACGTCGGCTTCTTTGAACGCCTTCTCCGCCTCGCCGCCCTCCTGGTGGAAGGTGAACGCGGTATTGTCAGGCCACTGCGGGTGCACGGCCGGAGCACCCGCCGCCAGCGCCTTCTCCGGATCGGCCACCGCCGGCAGCACGTCGTAGTCGACCTCGATCAGGTCGGCCGCGTCCTGTGCGATATAGCGGTCCGTCGCGACCACAACCGCCACCGGGTGACCCACCAGGTACACGCGGTCCGTGGCCAGAATCGTGTGCACGGGCACGCGCAGTCCCGGGAGCGAAGCGCCGCACGGCTGCGGGGCCACTTCTGCAATGTCCTTGCCGGTAAACACCGCCGCGACGCCCTTCATCGCGCGCGCCGCCTGCGTCTCGATGGACTTGATCTTCGCCGCCGCGTGCGGACTGCGCACGATCACGGCATGGTGCATGCCGGGCTTCTGAATGTCGTCCACGTAGGTGGCGGTGCCGGTGATCAGGCGCGGGTCCTCGCGCCGGCGGATGCGCTTGCCGATCAAAGTTTCGTGTTTGATGATGGTGGTGGCCATACTTATGCTCCTGCTGCCTTGGCCGCGGCGCGCACGGCATTGACGATGTGCTGGTAGCCGGTGCAGCGGCACAGATTGCCTTCGAGACCGTGACGGATGTCGGCTTCCGAAGGGTCGGGATTGCGGTCGAGAATCTGCTTGGACACCATGATCATGCCCGGCGTGCAGAAGCCGCACTGCGCGCCGTGCTCGTTCCAGAAGGCTTCCTGCATGCGGTGCAGCTTGCCGTCCACGGCCAGGCCTTCGATGGTGAGGATCTTCGCGCCGTCGCATTGAACGGCGAAGCGCGAGCAGCTCTTGATGGCCTGCCCGTCGACCTCCACTGTGCAGGCTCCGCACAGCGATGTCTCGCAGCCGATGTGCGGTCCGGTGAGTCCCACCACCTCGCGGAGGTAATGGATCAACAGCAGGCGGGGCTCCACCGCGTGGGTGTAGGGGGTCCCGTTAATGGTGACGGAGATAGATTCTGTCATGGCGTGCGCCCTTGAAGATATCAAAAAAAGAACGTTCTTGGTGGACCGAGATGGCGCCGCCTATTGTGTTAGGCTGCCGGGTCGAGGACTGGAAAACCTTCGGCTTTTGCCGCTTCAAGAAGTTGGCGGTCTGCGCATACAAAGGTGGGCGGATCTGCTGGATCTTCGCACGGCAAGGCGAGGCAGGCAGCGAGCTGGACAGCATCATAGGCGCGGAGAACACGTGCGTCAATGAGCGTAAGTGCACGTTCCAAGACGGGTTCCGTAACCGGCTGAATGATGAAGACCGACTCCAGATGCTCCTGGAATAGCGCCAGGATGGCATCCGCAGCATCAGTCGACACCTCCCCGGCGCGAGTTCTCCTGCGGACTGCCGAGCGAAGCTCAACGCGTGCAAGCGCTAGAATCACCAGCCGCGGTTCGTCCGAGCGCGTGGCGAGCGCCAGCATTTGTTCGGTACCCTGCTCACGCACGTACAGCTTCACAAGAGCGCTCGTGTCGAGGAAGTACGTCGCCAAGATATAGTTGCCTCAGCGGCGATCGCGAATGACCGTAGCCGACATCGGCTCACCCGCAATCTGCACCGGATGGAAGCTCCGTGCAGCTTTTGATGGCTGAGAACTGAGGACCTGCTGCACATCTGAACTCTGGCGGTTCAGCCTTATGACGGTGGTTGGATGGGCAGGTGATTTCGGGTTTGGGATCTTGCTGGTGAAGAAAATCCCACGCTCGATGGCGTCTTTGATCACTTCATGCCCAGCGCCCGGCGCGGTTGCCCAAGAAGCACCATGACCGGGGAGGAACTGATCGCGAAACCACTTGAGAGCAACAAAGCTACCTCGACGCTCGGCGGAATCCAGCGCTCGAATCGCCTCGGTAAGTGCTGGCGGAAGCACAGACGAGACTGATTCTGGAGACGGTCTTGGCGGGGAAGTCCGTTCTTGCGAAGGAGATTCCTTTCTGATGAACGTAACCGATACTTGCCCCGAAGCAGGATCCCAATTGTGGGCAGCGGCATCCTTCCTCTTTTTCCGGCCGTTCTTGTCAAGGAGGGCTACGACAGGGCTGTATCCGCTAGGTGCAAGGCCACTAAGGACCCGAGTATACTCACTCTGAACTTCTTTAATCGTTTTCAACATCACTATGCTCCTAATTTATTTATGTAGTTGAGCGACGCTCACGCATCCCTCATCTATATTATATACCGCGGAAAGATGCCCTTGTCAAGAGGAAGTTGTGGAGCCGCTACTTTGTGCGCGCTAACACGACTTGTTGCTCGAGGATCTGATTCGGCGTACCATCGATGAGCCGCAGCGGGACCTGCGTCAACGTCCCCGTTCGCGCGCCGGGCAGGATGATGCCGGTCAGGTTCAGTGGATCGGCGGGGGCCACGGTCACCGTCTCGCCGGTCTTCTCTGAACGCCGGATGTGCCGCAGCAGGTCGAGCGCTTCGGGCCGCGCGAACTGCTCGCCCACGAAGCCCGAGACGAAGCGGCCGCCGCGGATCTCGCCGCGCGCCTCCATCCTGCGGTAGACCTGCAACAGGTCGCGCCAGGCCGGAGCCAACGTCTCACGCTGGATCACGTCACGAAAGACCACGCCCCAGCGGTCGAGCAGTTGCTTGGCGAAGAATTCGGTGTCGACCGCCGTGTGCGTGCGGTCCAGTAAAGCCCAGCGCCCTACTGCATGACGCGGCCTGGCCGACCGTCCCCGCCCCTCCCCTCGCCGCCGCTTCGGATCGATCAACGCGCGCAGGTTCTCGAAGCCGTCGCCGGTGACCAGCCCTGCGGCGACCAGTTCCCACAGTCCGTCTTCGACCTCGCTCGCGAGGCGTCCGCTGGCGCGCGTGAGCTCGTTGAAGAAGGACGCGCCGCGCGATTCGAGCGCCGTGTAGACGTCGCGAGCCGCGTGCGAGAGCAGCGGCATCTGGTTCTGCGCCGGGGGCAGCAGTTGCGCGGCATCCTCTCTTAAGAAGATGGCGAGCGGCGCGACGCGTGTCGGCCGCACCCGCCGGCCCGATTCGGCCTCCAGCGCCGGATGCGGCGACATGCGGCCCCACATGACCTCGCCCGCCAGGCACAACCGGTCGAGCAGCTCGGGATCGTAGTCGGCCACGCGCTGGGGGAGCACCGACGCCTCCCATGCCGCGGCCGAAATCTCGTAGCCCTGCAACTGGCGCAGGACTTGAAACAGTCCGTCGGCTCCGTGCAGCCGTGTGCCGGGCGCCGCATGCTGCCAGCGCGTCAGGAAGCGCATGAAGTCGGCCGACGTCACCGGTTCGATCTCGCGCCGCAGCCGGCCGAGCGTCATGCGATGAATGCGCGCCAGCACGCGCCGGTGGCAGAACTCGGTCGCCTCGGTGGCGAAGTGCCCGCGCAGGATCAGTCCCTCGGCTTCGAGTTGCGCCAGCGCGATGTCGACGGCCTGCTGCGGGACGCCAAGCCGCGCGGCCAGCGCTTCGGCCGTCACTGGACCGATCGAGTCCATCCACCCCCGCAGCGTGGCGAGCATCGCGGGCTCGCCCGGAATCGTGCGGGCCAAGGCGAGCCGCTCCGTCGCGACCCAGCGGCCGTCTTCCAGAGAAGCGCGTCCCGTGCCGTGCAGCACCTCGAACCACGGCTGCCACTCGGCCACGGGCGGCAGCACGATCAGCGTCAGCAGCGCGTCGTGCAACTCGTGCTCGTCGCGGACCACCGGCCAGGATTCTTCGGCCACCTGCGCGATCGCCGCCGGGTCGAGCACACCCAGGTTGCGCGCGTCTTCCGGACCGAGGGTGCGCCGCAACTGCACCGCGCGCGTGCGGCGCTCTTCCAAGGGAGCGTCATCCAGGAACGCGTAAGGATTCGCGTTCAGCAGCTCATGGCAGAACGGCGACGGCTCGCGCGTGTCGACGGCCACGGTGCGCAGCGTGCCCTCTTCCATGCGGTCCAGGATCTCGAGCAGCCCGTCGAGGTCCATCGCCTCATGCAGGCAGTTGCCGATGGTCTCCTTCACCAGTGGATGATCCGGGATGCGGATCTCGCCGGTGAGGTTTTCCGCGCACGCCACCTGGTCGGGGAAGACGCTGGCCAGCAGATCGTCCGCGCGCATGCGCTGGATCGGCGGCGGGACTTTGCGCCCGCCGGAGAAGCGCGGCACCGCGAGGGCCCGGGCGGCGTTCCACTTCCAGCGCGCGCCGAACATGGGCGCGGCCAGCAGCGCCTGGGTCAGGACGTGCTCGACCGTGATCGTTTTCAGGAAGCTGAAGACGACTTCGAGGGGGAAGGAGTGTTGGTCGCTGAGCGAGAGCACCAGTCCGTTGTCGACCGCCGCGGCTTGCAACTCGAAGTTGAAGGTGCGGCAGAAACGCTTGCGCAGGGCCAGTCCCCAGGCCTTGTTGATGCGGGCCCCGAACGGGGAGTGGATCACGAGCTGCATCCCGCCGGCTTCGTCGAAGAAGCGTTCGGCGACGATGGTGTCTTGCGTGGGCATCGCGCCTAGGGCGGCGGCGCCGGCTCGGGCGTAGGCGACGGCCTGTTCCCAGCCGCGCCGGTCGAGGCCGCATTGCGCCTGGAGTGAAGTGGACTCAGGAAGACCGCTCCCTGTGGTCGCGGCTCTGCTAGCGGCATCCTCACGCTGAGCCGCGACCGCAGGGAGTGGTCCACCGCCTGTCAACACAACGTCCGCCAACTCCGCCCGCAATCGCGACACCTCCCGCGACAATTCCCGCGTGCGCCCCGGAGCCTCGCCCAGCCAGAACGGAATCGTCGGCGACGACCCGTGCGCATCTTCTACCCGCACCCGGCCGGTCTCCACCCGCCGTATCCGCCACGAATTTGTGCCCAGCAGGAACACGTCGCCCGCCATGCTCTCGACCGCGAAATCCTCGTCGAGCGACCCGATCACCGTGCCCTCCGGCTCGGCGATCACCTGGTACTGCGCCGTATCCGGAATCGCGCCGCCGCTGGTGATGGCGGCCAACCGAGCCCCGCGTCGCCCGCGCACCCGGCCGTTGACCTGGTCGCGATGCAGATACGCGCTGCTGCGCCCGCGCGACGTCGCGATCCCCTCCGAGAGCATCGCCACGATCGCCTCGAAGTCCGCGCGGGCAAGCTCCCGATAGGGATACGTGCGCCGCACCAGCGCGAACAGCTCCTCTTCGGACCATTCCTCGCACGCGCACGCCGCCACGATCTGCTGCGCCAGAATGTCGAGCGGCGCGGGCGGGATCTCCAGCCGGTCCAGCTCGCCCGCGTGAATCGCGCGCACCAGCGCCGCGCACTCAAGCAGTTCGTCCCGCGTAGTGGGGAAGAAGCGGCCCTTGGGCAGTGCACCGACCCAGTGCCCGGCGCGACCCATGCGCTGTAGCGCCACGGCGATCGACCGCGGCGACCCGATCTGGCATGCTAGGTCGACGGTGCCGATGTCGATCCCCAGCTCCAGCGAAGCGGTCGCCACCACGGCCCGTAGTTCTCCGCTCTTCAGCCGCTGCTCGGCTTCCAGGCGCAGCGCGCGCGACAGGCTCCCGTGATGCGGCAGCACCGCGCCCTCGCCCAGGCGCTCGCCCAGATGATGGCTGACGCGCTCGGCCAGCTTGCGCGTGTTGACGAACACCAGCGTGGTCCGGTTCTCCCGCGCCAACTCGGCCAGCCGATCGTAGATCTCGTCCCACATCTCGTTGCTGGCGACAGCCGTCAGTTCGTCGCGCGGGACCTCCACCGCCAGGTCCATCGCCCGGCGATGCCCCACCTGCACGATCCCCGCGGCCGGGCTCAGGAACCGCGCCACCTCTTCGATAGGACTCACCGTGGCCGACAACCCGATCTTCTGCAGCGGCGCCCCCGTCAAGGCTTCGAGTCGCGCGATCGACAGCGCCAGGTGCGACCCGCGCTTATCGTCGGCCACCGCGTGAATCTCGTCGACAATTAGGGTCCGCACCGATCGCAGCATTTTCCGTGGACCCTCGGCGGTCAGCAGGATGTACAGCGACTCGGGCGTCGTGACCAGGATGTGCGGCGCCTCCCGGCGCATGAGTTGCCGCTCGCGCGCCGGCGTGTCGCCCGTGCGGACCGCAGTCCGGATCGCCCCCAGATCAATGCCCGGCCCGGCGGCCAGTTCCCGGACCCCGGCCAGCGGCACGTCCAGGTTCTTATGAATGTCGTTGCTGAGCGCCTTGAGCGGTGAGACGTAGAGAACCTGCGTGGCATTCGGCAGATCCCCTTCGCGCGCCTGCCGGACCAAGCTGTCAATCGCCGTCAGGAACGCGGCCAGCGTCTTGCCCGAGCCGGTGGGAGCCGAAATCAGGACGTCGCGCCCGGCGCGGATCTCCGGCCACCCCAGCCGTTGCGGCTCGGTGACCCCCCGGAATCGGGACACGAACCAGTCCCGCAGCAGCGGATCGAAGGCGTCGAGTTCCGGTGGCACTCCCCTAGCCTAGCGCGGCCCGGCGCTGCTGCCCAGATGGATACAAGCCTACCGATCAACCTGTTTGCCCACCCTCCAATCAAATTAGCGTCAAAGGCCCCGCGGTCCTATTGACCAAATCCAATACTGGCCTTTGGGGTATTTAACGGGTCGTTAAGGTTGATGAAGATCGTGCGGCAGGTGCTCAAGGACTGGACCTTCGGCGGCGTGCTGCGCTACCAGAGCGGCGGGAGGCCCAGCTTAAACAACCAGATCCTCCAGCAGTTGGGCCGCGGCCTCACCAACAATCCCGCGGTTTGGGGCGGCACCTCGACTCTGTTCAACCGCGACCCCAGTCAGCCGCTGTTCGCCAGCGGCTTCGATCCCACCCCACGCTGGTGCTGAATCCCAATGCCTGGGTCGACGCGCCGGCCGGCATGGGTCCGGAAGGTCGCGTCTCCCTGCAAGTGCGCGTCGAATTCCAGAACGTCTTCAACCGCCCGTTCTACCCGGCGCCCAGTCTGGGCAACCCGCAGATTCCGGTGTCCGCCAACGGGCAGGGAAAGTACACCTCCGGGTTCGGCTTCGTGAACTCCTTCGACCTCACCCCGTCCGGAACCAAGCCTGCCTCCTCCCCCCCGGGGGCAGGCTTTTCCATTGCCGGCGGTGCGGCTGGCCGGCGCGGCTCCCTGCTCAGGCTCATCTTGTATGAGAAACCAAGGCCAAGCCTGCCATTTAGGGGCCCATGCTATACTAGTCTGTTTGGTTTTCCCCTGATAAAGAAGACCCTTGGCGATTTTCCCTGGAGGATAGAACAGCGTGTCTGAACGAATGAGACATATTTTCACGTCGGAATCGGTGAGCGAAGGTCACCCCGACAAGATGGCGGACCAGATTTCGGACGCCGTACTGGACGCAGTCTTAAAGGACGACCCCACGGGCCGTGTGGCGTGCGAAACGCTGGTAACCACGGGCCTGTGCCTGGTGGCCGGGGAAATCACCACCACCAGCATTCTGGACGTGCCGAAAATCGCCCGCGAAGTGATCGCCGACATCGGCTTCACTGACGCCAGGATGGGCTACGACGCCAAGACCTGTAGCATCCTGAACGCGCTGCAAACCCAGTCGCCCGACATCGCCATGGGCGTGGACACCGGCGGCGCCGGCGACCAGGGCCTGATGTTCGGCTACGCCTGCGACGAAACCGCCGAGCTGATGCCGCTGCCCATCATGCTGTCCCACAAGCTGGTCAAGCAGCAGAGCGACATCCGCCGTACCGGCAAGCTCACCTACCTGCGTCCGGACGCCAAGAGTCAAGTCAGCGTGGAGTACGTCGAGGGTCAACCCAAGCGCATCGATGCCGTGGTCGTGTCGACGCAGCATGACGACGACGTCACCACCGAACAGCTCCGCGCCGACGTCAAGAAGTACATCATCGATCCGATCGTGCCCTCCAACATGGTCGACTCGCAGACCAAGTATCACATCAACCCCACCGGCCGTTTCGTCATCGGCGGACCGCACGGCGATACGGGCCTGACGGGCCGCAAGATTATCGTCGACACCTACGGCGGCATGGGCCGGCACGGCGGCGGAGCGTTCTCGGGCAAGGACCCGACGAAGGTCGACCGCTCGGCCTGCTACATGGCGCGCTACGTCGCCAAGAACCTGGTGGCCGCGGGCCTCGCCAAGCGCGTCGAAGTGCAGCTCGCCTACGCGATCGGCGTGGCCGAGCCGGTCAGCGTGATGGTGAATACCTTCGGCACCGGCGCGCTTCCCGAGGAGCGCTTGGTGGAACTGGTCCGCGCGACCTTCGAGCTGACCCCCAAGGCCATGATCGACACGCTCAAGCTGCGCCGTCCGATCTACCGCAAGACCGCCGCCTTCGGCCACTTCGGCCGCACCGAGGACACCTTCTCCTGGGAGGCCACCGACAAGGCCAACTCCTTGAAGGATGCGGCTCAGGTCGGCGCCGCCGCCAACTAAGAGCCGCGGCTGTTTAATAAGGTATAGACTCAAAGCATAGGGAGCCGCCCCCACCGGGCGGTTCCCGCGGTCTTCCCGGGCTGCCTCTTCAGGCGGCCTGAACGATGAAACCCGGCCGTCCCGCGTGGACGGCCCCAACGGAACCCGGCCGCGGCATGAGCAGCCGGCGATGAAACACGGCCCGCCGCCTGGCGGCCAATCCCACAAGAGGAGTCAAGCCCCCGTGGCCTTAGTTGAAGGGTGCAAGCATTCCCTCGATATCACCGTCCCCGTAGCGGAGGTCGATGCGGAAACTGAGCGCGCCGTCGCCAAGATCCAGCAGAAAGTGCGCCTGCCCGGCTTCCGCCCCGGCAAGGCCCCGGCCAGCCTGGTGCGGACCCGCTTTGCCGGCGACATTCGCTCGGAAGTCATCGAAGCCCTGGTTCCGCGTTTCTTCCGCGAGGCTGTCGACAAGGAGCATCTGGAAGTAGTCGGCCGCCCCGACGTGCGCGACGTCCACTTCCACTCCGGCGAGCCGCTCACCTTCAAGGCCGACTTCGAAGTGGCCCCCAAGTTCGAGTTGGAAGAATACCGCGACATCACCGTCACCTACAGCGAGCCCGAAGTCACCGACGCCGACATTGACCAGCGCATCGACGGCATCCGCGAGCAGAAAGCCGAATACGTCAACGAAGATCCCCGCCCGCTGGCCGACGGCGACTACGCCGTCGTGTCGCTTGAAAGCCTGGAGGGCGTCGACGAAAAGATCCAGCAGGACGAACTGATGCTCAAGATCGGCGACGAATCGACGCTCGCCGCCTTCAGCGAAAACCTCCGCGGCGTGTCGCCCGAAGAGGAGCGCGAGTTCGAGATCGCCTACCCGGAAGACTACGACCGCGAAGCCCTGGCCGGCCGCACCGTGAAATTCCGGGCCCACGTGAAGCAGGTCCGCCGCAAGGAACTGCCCGAACTCAACGACGAATTCGCCAAGGATTTGGGCGATTTCCAGACGCTCGACGAGTTCAAGGAGACGGTCCGCAAAACCATCCTGCGCGAGCGCGAACACCAGGCTCAGGACGCCGCCAAGCACCAGTTGCTCGACAAGCTGGTGGATACCCACGACTTCCCGATCCCCGAAGCCTACGTCGACCGCCAGATCGAGATGAATGTCGAAAACCAGCTCCGCCAGCTCGCCGCGCAGGGCGTCGACCCGCGTCAGCTCAAGCTCGACTGGAACAAGCTCAAGGAAGCGCAAAAGGACCGCGCCACGCGCGATGTGAAGGCGTCGCTACTGCTCGACAAGATCGCCGAACGCGAAGCCATCGGCCCGACGCAGGAAGAAGTCGACCGCGAAGTAGCCCGCATCGCCCGCCAGAAGCGCGAAGCGGTAGCGGTCACCCGCGCGAGCCTGCAAAAGGACGGCGGCCTGGGCCGCATCGCCGGCCACATCCGCACCGAAAAAACGCTGAACTTCCTGTTCGAGCAGGCTCGCAAGGAAGCCCCGAAGCCCGGCGAAACTCCAGCCGAGCCCGATCCGCCGGCCGAAGCAGAGACGTCCGCGTAAAGCGCATCTCTGCCCACAACGCTCTTCAATCCTGAGCGCCACTAGCTGAGCCGCGACCACAGGGAGCGGTCCCGACCAGTCCGCCTACCCCCGGCTCGTCAGCAAATACACCGCGAACGTCGCCAACCAGTGACCGCCCTCATAGTGCTCCCCGGTCACCGCCGCGACCCCAACCTCGGCATGCGCATCACTTAACTCCATCAACCCCGACCGCAAATCCCCGACCGCCAGCGCCCCCGCGACCCCCCGCAGCATCCAAGCCCGGCTCAGATTCAGCCCGTCCAAATGCGCCAGCTTTCCGTCCCTCCGATCCGGCGAAACCACCGGCCGAAACCCCCTCATATAATCCGGCAAAAACCCTGCCGCCCACCGCCGAAATTCCCCCTCCTCCAACACCCGCCGCATCAAGTCCGCCTCACACAGCCCCGGCGAAAGAAAATCCTCACCCGACGGCTCCCACCCCATCGCCCACCCCCGGTCGCCCAGATAAAACTCCCGAGCCCGCCGCGCCAGCAACTCCTCGAACCCGCGATCCCCCGCCACCCGAGCCGCATCCAGCATCAGCCCCATCGCAAACGCCGTATTCGCATGCTGCCCCGACCGGTCCGGCCAACCCAGCTTCGGCAGCCACTCCCGCACGCGCGACTTCACCAAATCCTCCAACGGCCCCAACACCCCCTCCCCCACTACATCCGGCCCGCGCAACTCCGCCCCCAGCGCCAGCAGCCAAGCCAGCCCATACGGCCGCTCAAACGAAGCCCGCCCGTCCCCCCGCAAATACCGGACCTCCGCCTCGACATGCGCCGCCGTCAAATTCCGCCCCAGCGCCGCCCGCGCCTCCCCCGCAAACCCCGCCTCCGGAAACAGCCGCACCAACCGGACCAGCAGCCAATGCCCGTGCACCGCCGAGTGCCAGTCAAAGCACCCATAGAAAGCAGGCGTCAACCGCCGCGGCGGCAGCGCATCGGCATCGGAATTCAGCACATGCGCAATCTTGTTCGGATACTCGCGAGTAACGCAGTCCAGCGCCAGCCGCGCAAACCGTCCTGCCGTGGCTTCTGTCAGGTCCATGTCACAAGCACGTCGCGTTCGGAACAACGATGACGGCCGTGAGAAACCCTCTACAGTGCATGGATCACATTCTACAAGCAATTGTTTGCAGCGTTCCACGAGATTCAAACTCGTGTGTAGATTACGTACTATGGATCGAGTGGCAAATCTGATGAGTAGTCCGGCTTCGCTATGTGGGAGGGTTGGCTCCCGTTGGAGATTCGCCGTCGAATGGGATGTCCCTACCGTTCTCTCCGAGCGTTCGCGGCCCTACAGCGAAGCGTCGGAGGAACAGCGCCACGCGATTCTGTCACTACCCTGGGAACAGCGGTGGGGAAGCGTTTGGCTTTGGGTGGAGAGTCACTTGGTCGGCGACCCCACCGAACTTGAGGTATTGAACGCAGCGTTTCCCATCCTGAGGGAAATCGCCGGGAATACCGGCTCACGATCTTCGAAGTACTTGTCTGCGCTAGATCCGACGGAGGCACTCGATTTGGTCATGGACTCGATATACGGCGAGAACGCCGACGAAATCATAGCGGCACACGGCCGACTGGACCATTTTGAAGTGCTGCCGGGAGGCATGTCATTTTCGGACAGTTGGCGGGCGATCCTTTTAGAGAACGGCGATTCTGAAACATTCATTTGGCGGCACGGCTATGAGGGTCCCGCGGAGAGTACGGTTTGGCCCGCGGGTGAATTCCGCAGAGTAGTGAGTCTCGCCCTTAAGCAACTTGAATCCTGAGTTGCGGCAAGCGCTATCTCCCCGCACAATTTCGTTGACTGACGAGTACTTTGTAGTATAGAGTACTCCTAATGATCGACCCCTCCACCCCCTTCCGCCACCCCCTCCGCCGCCGCTGGTGCCCTCCCGAAATGCTCCACCCCCCGCACCTCGACCCCCACCTCCCCGCCGCGCCCATCGAACCCCACACGGCTCTTCTCCTGAATCCGTTTTATCCGAAAGACCCCAACGCCAGCTTCGGCAAGCACGTCCTCACCCCGTCGCTCGCCCTCACCAGCTTCGCCGCCGCCACGCCCCCGCCCTGGCGAGCCCGCTATTGGGACGAAAACCTCCTCCAAGGACCCCCGCCCGCCGACCCGCTCCCCGCCGCCGTCGGCATCACCGTCCACCTCACCTTCGCCACCCGAGCCTTCGAGCTCGCCCGCTTCTACCGCGCCCGCGGCAGCAAAGTGATCCTCGGCGGCCTCCACGTCCTCTCCGCCCCCGACGAATGCGCCCCCCACGCCGACGCGCTCGCCCTCGGCGACGGCGTGCAACTCTGGCCCCGCATCCTCGCCGATCTCGACTCCGGCCGCCTCCTGCCCCGCTACCACGCCGGCTACGCCAACGACTATCGCGACGACCCCGCCCCCGCGCGCCACCTCCTGCCCCCCACCGCCTTCCTCACCCCCACCAGCCTCATCGCCACCCGAGGCTGCCACAACCGCTGCGGCTTCTGCTATCTCTCCACCGACGGCCTCCGCATGCCCTACCGCATGCGCGACCCCCAACAAATCGCCGCCGAATTCGCCGCCGGCGGCCCCTACGCCGTCTTCATCGATAACAACCTCGGCTCGCGACCCGACTACCTCCGAGCCCTCTCCGCCGCCCTCCGCCCCCTCGAACGCATCTGGACCGCCGCCGTCTCCATCGACGTCACCAATGATCCCACCCTCATCCGCGACATGGCGCTCGCCGGCTGCACCGGCGTCTTCGTCGGCTTCGAATCCCTGACGGACCAGAACCTCTCCGACGCCCGCAAGAAGACCCCCGCCGCCGCCGACTACGCCCGCCGCGTCCGCATCTTCCACGACCACGGCATCCAGGTCAACGGCAGCTTCGTCCTGGGCTTCGACCACGACCACAAGGACGTCTTCGCGCACACCGCCCACTGGGTCGAAGAAAACCGCCTCGAATGCGCCACGTTCCACATCCTCACGCCCTACCCCGCCACGCCGCTCTTCCGCCAGATGGAAAGCGAAGGCCGCCTCCTGCACCGCAACTGGAGCCTCTATGACACCGCCCACTGCGTCTTCCGCCCCCGCCACATGACGCCTGAGGAACTCGATCACGGCTACGGCTGGCTCTACCAGCGCCTGTTCTCGCACACGTCCATCTGGCGCCGCCGCCCCACCGACTGGCGAGCCGTCCCGCCCTACCTCGCCATGTCGTATCTCTACAAACGTTCCAACCGCATCTGGCACTTGTTGATCAAGCACCGCCAGGTCCACCGCGTCTGGAGTCCCCTGGTCGAGCTAACCCGCCTCCGCCACCAGTCGTTCCGGAAAGAACTCGCCCAGCGCAGCTCATCCCCCATCCGAGCCGCCACCATCGCCCCCGCCGGCGTGTAAGCGATACTCAAGATGTGGACAGAATGAAGACAGATTCTAGAGGGAACTTCTCCGAAATCATTCAAGAACAACTGCCTTGGCTCTTTTCTGACTTCCACGCGCAGATTATAACGAGCGAATACTTCCCGGAATGATTCGGGAATGTAGTCGTTGTTTTGAAGTTGCCCAACTTCCTACTATCCTTCCATCGGGAGCGAGGCACTGAACTGACGGCGGCAGCATCGCTATCTGAACCGGAACGATGGTGGGGCATCTCGCAATTGGTGGAGGCGGCTCGTGATATCGATCTCGATCCACCCCTACAGACCACCTGGGAGGGTGGCGCGAAGCTCGTACGAGAGAACATGGATGTAATCAGCACTGCGCTGGGCGCGGACTACGATCTCGTGAAATCACGGATGCTATGGCGCAGGGACCGCCATATACGGCGCGTGCTTCAGATGTATAGGGAAAAGCGGGAAAAGCGGGACCGAGAAGGCAAACACGAGGCATCGGATCGCCCTCGTAGAGGCTTCTGGAACATTTTCAGATAGGACATGACAACTCCGAACACGCCTACCTACCGTTGCAAGTAGGCGTAGAGTCAGCAAAGCCCGATTCGCAGGCGCGGAGCCCGCTGATCCTCCTCCGCCACCAGTCGTTCCGGAAAGAACTCGCCCAGCGCAGCTCATCCCCAATCCGCGCCGCCACCATCGCCCCGGCGGGCGTGTGAGTGGCGCGGAGAACAGTCACTTTGTTTGTGGCGCCAGGTTGCGAGCCTCTGAGAAAATCTTGACGATGTTTTTGGCGATGCCGCCCGAAGCGATCGTCCCGTCAAAGGCCGTGACTTTCCCCGAAGCCAGCACCGCCGAGGTGCGCTTGTCACTACTAGCCCACCGCCCCAGCCCCAGAAACCGCCTCCCCCGCTGCTATCTATTAAGAACGCAGCAAATGCTCAAATTGGCTACGGAAGGGGAAAGTGGCAAGCAACGAAACGAACCCACGGCGGAGCGCCGTGCCCGCCGACTATCCGCCGAGGCCAGAGCGGAGGCGGAAGCCTTGGCGGCGGCGGGTAGTGCGCTCATTCTGACAACAGAAATGCATGCACTACCGTTCCGGACCAATTCGACAGCCCTGTGCTAAGCTATAGAGGATGAAGCTAGTTGCTCTCCTCGGTATCGTCGCGATTCCTGTCTTGGCTCAGGTCCCCCCGTTTAACGCGGCTGGCGTGACCATGGGACACCACCACCTGATGGTCCCGGACGTCGACGCGCAGAAGAAAATCTGGGTGGACGTGCTGGGCGCCGAGGTCTCCGGCAAAGCACCCCTCGAGTTCCTGAAGTTTCCCGGCACCTTCCTGATCCTTACCCAGGGCAAGGGTGAGGGTGGCACGGAAGGCTCCAGCGTCGACTCCATCGCCTTCGCGGTGAGGGACTACAGCGGCACACGCGATCGCCTGGCCCGGGCCGGTGTCGGAATCCTTTCTGAGAGTGCGACCTCGCCGCACATTTTCACCGCCCTGTTCCCTGACGGGATCAAAGTCGAGTTCCACGAGGACAAAACCCTCACCGTACCTGTGGCTAACTACGGCATCCAACTGGTCAGCACCGACCCCGGCCCCCTGCACTCCTGGTATACCAAAGCCTTCGGCGCCGAAATGGAACAGGAAGGCAACCGCATGATCCCGTCGATCCCGGGTACGCGGCTCTTCTTCCGCCGCGTGGACGACGCTCCCGCCCCCACCAAGGGCCGCGCCCTCGATCACATCGGATTCGACGTGCGAAACGTAAACGAATACTGCCAGAAGCTGGCCGGCATGGACATCACCTGTGAGCGTCCCATGGGCGAAGACACGCCCATCGCCATGGTCACCGATCCGGCCGGCACGCGCATCGAAATCAACCAGGGCCTCGAATCCCGCTAGCCGGGCCTGAGCCCTATGGCTGAGTCCGCGCCGTCCCCAAACACGCCTGGGCCCGAAGCGCAGGTGACCGCGATCCTGATGGGTGAGCTGGCCGCGGCCGCCGTCGCGGCCCTGGCCAGACTGGGCGTTCCCGACCATCTCGAATCCGGTCCCAGGACCGCGCAGGAACTGGCCGCGCTGGTGGGCGCGAAGCCCGCGTTGCTCGACCGCCTGATGCGCGCTACCGAAGGCCTGGGCATCCTCACGCGCACCGCCGAAGGAACCTGGGCGCAGACGCCGCTGTCGGACGTGCTGCGGACCAACTCGCCCCGCTCCGTGCGCGATCTGGCCGTCTTCCACGCCGACGAGTGGCGGGCACGCAGCATGAAGTCGCTCGACGAAACCGTCCGTACCGGGCAACTGTCGTTCGAGCGAATCTACGGCTTGTCCCCCTTCGAGTACTTCCGCACCAACCCTGCCGACGGCGAGCACTTCAACCGCGCCATGACCGCGTACTCCTCCATGGACGCTCCGGCGGTCGCCGCCGCTTACGACTTCAGCGGCATCGAATCGCTCACCGACGTGGGCGGCGGCCAGGGCCTGCTTCTCGCCACGCTGCTCGAACGCTACCCGGCCATGACCGCCACGCTCTATGAGCTGCCGCAGGTGATCCAGACCATCGCCGGCCGCCTGAAGCCGGAAGTAGCGGACCGCATCCGTCTGGTGGAAGGCGACATGTTTGAGACCATCCCGCCCGGCGCGGACGCCTACATCATGAAGCGCATCCTGCATGACTGGCCGGACGAGCGGTGCGCCCGGATCCTTTCCGCCTGCCGCGCCGGTGTGCGCGAGGGAGGCCGGCTGCTGGTGGTGGATGCGGTGGTCCCCGCAGGCAGCGGATTCTCCCCGGCGAAGATGATGGACCTGGTCATGATGCTGTTCGGCGGCGGCCAGGAGCGCACGGAGGAGGAATTCCGCACACTGTTCGCGGCCTCCGGATGGAAGCTGAACCGCATCATCCCCACCGCCTCGCAGTTAGCGGTGGTCGAAGGTCTGCCGGCGTAGAATGTAGCGCAAGCTTTAGAGTGTTTGCAGCGTTATCGTAGACCGCTCCCTGTGGTCGCGGCTCTGCTACTGGCGCTTGTGCCAAGCGCACGTCCTTTGTGCAGAGCGCTGCTAGCCTACTGCTAGCCTGCATTTCTCGCACGCTCTACGGTGCATCGGCGCGAAACGTGAGGCAGAGATACGCAATCGGCGATTTCGCCTCCGCTCCCGGCATGACAGCGTGACCGGCTACAAGCGCCGGGACGAGTCCCGGCGCGGCGAGCCATGGGCTCGCGCCACGTCCTGCGTCCGCAAGCTGGTGAGAAATGCGGGCTAGAAGTGCCGCACCAAATCCCCGATCCGCTCCACCCGCAAGAACCGCGCCCCGGCCGGCGTCCGCAGTTCCGCCCGCTCCAGCACCCAGGTCCGCTCATGTGGCACCAGCACCGCTCCCAATCCCGCCTCGATGGCCGGGTTGATATCCGACTTCGGCGAGTTCCCGATCATCCACGTCGACCCCACGTCGAACCCCTGCCCGGACACCAGCGCCGCGTAGGCCGGCGCGTCCTTCTCCTTGACGATCGCCATGTGCGCAAAATACGCGCCCAGCCCGGACCGGTCCACCTTCATCCGCTGCTCGTCGGGATGCCCCTTGGTGAACAGCGCCAGCGTGTGCCGCGGGCCCAGGCTGCGCAGCGTTTCTTCGACGCCCGCGATCAATTCGATCGGCTGTTCCATGATCTCCTCGGCGAACGACATGATGCGCTCCAGATCGTCCGGCCGGATGGCCCGCTCGGCCAGGTGATGGTAGGCTTGCTGCAGATTCCGGCCGAAATTCAGCGAGCCGTAGCCGTGAATCTGCGCGTTGACCAGCTCGATCTCATTCAGCGCGTCGCGAATCTGCGGCGGCGTCAGCCGCGAATGATCCAGAAAGTCGCAGAACGCATCGAAGGCGCGCTCGAAGTAGATGTTGTTTTCCCACAGCGTGTCGTCCGCATCGAAGATCAGAGTGCTCATGAAGCAGTGCGCCGCCTTAGTGCGGCCGGAACCCGTTGCGCGGCGCGGCGTCCTTCACGCCCTGAATGCGGCGCTGGCGGATCACGAAATCCGGCATGAACTCGGCCACCCGCCGGATGCGGTCGGCTTCATTGCGCGTCGCCAGCAGCATCTGCCGGAACGCCAGGTCCGGGACGGGCCGCGCCAGCCGGAAGCTCAACTGCGGATCGGCGGCCTCGGTGCTGCTCAACGGATCGTCGGAAGAGACGGCTTGCAGCGCGTTATAGCTCTCAATGGCTCTCGCCAGAAGGTCGGGAGCCGCCGGCTGCGCCTCCTCGTCGTCGAAAAACTCCACCGCGCCCCGCAAAAAGCTCCGCTCATCGTTCACCAGCAGGATCTCGAACCGCCGCCGCCCGACGGTCAAAATGTCCAGGCGTCCGTCTTCGTATTCCCGCAGCACGCGCGCCACCGTCGCCGTGCAGCCTGTGTTGACGATGCCCTTCTCGCTGGCCAGCACCACGCCGAACTCGAGCTTGTCGCGCAGGACTTCGCCGATCATTTCCTTGTAGCGGTCCTCGAAAATGTGAAGGGGTAGCTCGCTGCCCGGCAGGAGCACCACCTGAAGCGGGAACAGCGGCAAGAGGCCTTGCTGCATGCTACTATTATGGCCGTCGCGCGCGCCTTTCCCCAAACGCCGCGGAACTGTTGGCTCATGATCCTCAAACTGAAACGCACCCCGGGAATCTATCTGGTGGGCTTTATGGGAAGCGGCAAAAGCACCGTAGGACGCGCGCTGGCCGACCACCTGGGCTGGAACTTCATCGACCTGGACGACCAGATTGAGCAGCGCGAAGGCTCCACCATCAGCGAACTTTTCGATACCCGCGGCGAAGACGAATTCCGCACCGCCGAAAGCGCCGCCCTGCGCGAGCAGGTCCGCGAGGTCGAGCGCGGCCGCCCGCGCATCGTCGCCCTTGGTGGTGGCGCCTTCCAGAGCGAGCAGAACCGCGAGATGGTCCGCAACAATGGCGTCAGCGTGTGGCTGGACTGCCCGCTCGAGACCGTGGAACGCCGCATCGCCGGCTTCACCCACCGACCGCTGGCGCGCGATCCACAGAAGCTTCGCGAACTGTTTGCAGCGCGCCAGACCGGCTACGTCGCCGCCGACTTCCGCGTGACCATCGAAAGCGACGACGCAGGCATCGCCGTCGAACGCATCCTCCACCTGGGGCTGTTTTAGGTGAGCAGAAAAGACGTCCTCCAGATCTTCCGCGCCGCGCTTGATGCGGCCGACCCGCAGCACGCCGTCCTCGCCAAGCTCCGCTTCGACGGCCGGACCCTCATCTGCGGACGCCGCCGTTACCGCATGTCCGCCTATGACCGCGTCTTCGTCGTGGGCGCGGGCAAAGCCTCCGCCGCCATGGCCTCGGCCCTCGAACGACTGCTGGGCCGCCGTATCACCGGAGGCGTGGTCAACGTGCCGGACGGCGTCACCGCCCGCACGCGCCGCATCCGTCTGAATCCCGCGCGCCACCCCATCCCCGACGAACGGGGCGTCGCCGGGGCCCGCGAGATCGCCGAAATCGCCCGCAACGCCGGCGAGCGCGACCTCATCCTGGCCGTGGTCTCCGGAGGCGCCTCCGCCCTGCTGCCGCTGCCCGCCGAAGGAGTCCTGCTCCAGGAGAAGCAGGATGTCACCGCACGCCTGCTGCGCGCCGGCGCCACCATCCACGAAACCAATTGTGTCCGCAAGCACCTGAGCGCCATCAAGGGCGGCCACCTGGCGGCCCTCGGCTTCCCCGCCACGATGCTGGCCTTGATCCTCTCCGACGTGATCGGCGACGACCTGGACGTCATCGGCTCCGGACCCACCGTAGGCGATCCCACCACCGATGACGACGCCCGAGCGGTGCTGGCGAAATACAGCGTCTACGTCCCGCACGCGGCGATCCGGGCAACACCCAAGCCCGGCGATCCCCACCTGGAGCGCGTCAATAATGTTGTGGTCGGCAGCAACCGGACCGCGCTCACCGCCGCCGCGAAGAAGGCGCGCCAGCTCGGCTACCGCACGCTTGCGCTGTCCAGCCTGATTGGAGGGGATACGCGCGCCGCCGCCGTGTTTCACGTCGATATCGCCAAAGAGGTCGTGGCCAGCGGACAACCCGTGCGCCGCCCGGCCTGCCTGCTCTCCGGCGGCGAGACGACGGTCGCGGTGCACGGCAGCGGCCATGGAGGACGCAACCAGGAGTTCGTCCTGGCCGCGGCCCTGGCGCTGGACGGATGCCCCGGCGTCACGGTCTTCAGCGCGGGCACCGACGGCATCGACGGTCCCACGGACGCCGCCGGAGCCATCGCCGATCCCCAAACGCTCACCCGCGCCGCCGCGGCGGGGCTCGACCCTCGCGCCAGCCTCCATAACAACGATTCCTACCCGTTCTTTGAGAAGCTCAACAGCCTGGTGAAGACGGGGCCTACCGGGACCAACGTCATGGACGTCCGGGTGTTTCTGGTGGAGTAGCGTGCCCTATGGCTTCCGCTCCAAACCGGTAGTATCATGACTTTGTAACCCGGCGCCCCCCAGCCGCGTCGGTTGTTGCAGGGAGGAACGATGTTCTCTCGCCGCCATTTTCTCTTTGGGTTGGCCGGACTCCCCGCAGCCCGTGCCCTGTTCGCGCAGGACCCCACGTCCGCAGATCCCCAGCCGTCTTTCTCCACCGGCGTCAGCGTCGTCAACGTTCTGGCCACCGTCCGTGACCGCAACGGCAAGATCGTCCCGGACCTCACCATGGATGACTTCGTCCTGGATGAAAACGGCGTCCAGCAGGACATCCGCTATTTCTCCACGCAAAGCGACCTGCCCCTGATTCTCGGCTTCCTGATCGATTCCAGCGGCAGCGTGCGCGATGTGCTGGGCGACGAGGTCAAGGCCGCCCGCAAGTTCCTCAGCCAGGTGCTGCGCGAGGATCAGGACCGCGCCTTCGTCATCCACTTCGACAACGACATTGAGATGCTCCAGGACCTCACCTCCTCGCGCCAGAAGCTCGAAAAGGCGCTGGAGGACATCCACGGACCCTCGCGCTTCACCTTCCCGCACTTCCAGCAGCAAAGTGCGCCGCCATCCGGCAGGCAAATCCAGCCGCAGTTCCAGTTCCCCGGTCAGTTCCCGGGCGGCGGAGGCGGCTTCCCCTTCCCGATGCCTGGCGGACGCCTCCCCGGCGGCGGAGGCTACCCTGGCGGTGGAGGTTACCCCGGCGGTGGAGGTTACCCCGGCGGCGGAGGCGGCAGAATCCCGGGCGGCGGCGGACGACGCGGCAGCGGGCGCAGCGTGAGCCTGAGTGGCGGAACGTGCCTCTATGACGCCGTCTTTCTCGGCGCCGACGAAGTCATGCGCCCGGAGGAAGGCCGCAAGGCCATGATCCTGGTCACCGACGGCCTGGACGGCGGCAGCAAGGAATCGCTGGCGAACTCCATCGAAGCCGCCCAGCGCGCCGACACGCTGGTCTACTCCATCCGCTTCAGCGGCGACAACCCCGGGCGCGGCTCCGACGAAGGTGTCGCGGTGCTGGAGCGCACGTCGGAGGAAACCGGCGGATCCTACTTCGACACCTTTGAACACCGGTCGCTGGACGACGTTTTCTCCAGCATCGAAGAGGAACTCCGCAACCAGTACAGCCTGGGCTACACGCCCACCACCACCGGATCCGGTTACCGCCGCGTGCGCGTCACCACCAAGCGCAAGGGGCTCACCGTCCACGCCCGCGACGGCTACTACCCGTCGTAATGCTGACGCGACGGCGTCTGCTCGTCCGTCTGGCTTACGGCGCAGCGCCGGCGGTCCTGCTGGCCCAGGACGTCCGCTTCTCCACCGGCGTGCGAGTGGTCAGCGTGCTGGCCACCGTCAGCGACCCCGCCGGACGCGTGGTCACCGATCTCACGCGCGACGACTTTACCATCGAAGACGAAGGCTCGCCCGTCCCCATCCAGTATTTCTCGCGCCAGACGGACCCTCCGCTGCTGCTCGGCCTGCTGGTCGACTCAAGCGGCAGCGTCCGCGGCCAGCTTGGCGATGAGATTAAGGCTGCCCGCAAGTTCCTGCGCCAGATCCTGCGCGCCGATCTCGACCAGGCCATCGTCATCCGCTTCGAATCGTCCGTGGAGCTGATGGCCGACCGCACCTCTTCGCTTCAGGTGCTGGGCGACAGCCTCGATCGCATCGACGGCCGTGGGCACGGCCGCCAGCTCGGCTTTCAGACCAACTTCCAGGACCCCGGCCAGCTCCCCGCCCGGCCTCGCTTCTCCTTTCCCGGACCGGCCGCGCCGGTCACTATCCCGGGTCCCGCGCCGCGCGTCATCCCCAGGGAGGACGCCCAGGCCTCCACCCGCCTCTACGACGCCATCTACCTTGGCGCCGGCGAAATGCGCGGCTCTGAGGCCGGCCGCAAGGCTCTGATCCTGACTTCGGACGGCCTCGACGGCGGCAGCAAAGTATCGCTCGACGCCGCCATCGAAGAGGCCCAGCGAGCCGACGCCCTGATTTACTCCATCCGTTTCGCCGATAATGACCGCGCCCGCGAGATTCCCGCGCCGGCCCTGGAGCGCGCCGCTCGCGAGACTGGCGGCGTGTACTTCGAAGCAGGCAGCCAGTCGCTCGATGGCATCTTCGCCGGCATCCAGGCCGAGCTCCACAACCAATACAGCCTGGGCTTCGCCCCCGCCCCGGGGCCCGCCGGTTACCGCCGCATCCACGTGACCGTGAACCGCCCGGGCTTCACCGCCCGGGCCCGCGAAGGCTACTACCTGGATCCCTGAGTGAACCTGCCGCCCCTCCATCCAAGCAGCCCCGCGCATCCCCGGCGAGCGGGGCCTTCCTGTCTCCTCCTGATCGCCGCGCTGGCGCCTCACCTCTACGCGGCTCCCGCCATCGCCGACATCCAGAACGCGGCCAGCAACATCTCCGCTGGACCCAATGCCCAGATCGCGCAGGGCTCCATCTTCGTCATCAAGGGAACCGGCCTGGGCCCCGCGACCCTCGCCATCGCCCCGGACCCCTTCCAGACCACGACCCTCAGCGGCACCTCGATCACCCTCACCATCGGTTCCGCGACCTTGGACGCGCCGCTCTACTACACCTCGGATACGCAGGTGGCGGCCTTGCTGCCCTCGAACACGCCCACCGGCCAGGTCGCATTCACGGTCACCTACAACGGCCAGGCCAGCCCACTGGTGAACCACAGCGTCATCGCCAGCAACCCGGCGATCTTCACCATCGACTCTACGGGCGAAGGCCCGGGCATCGTGACCTACCCCGATTACAGCCTGGTCTCGGCGATTCCAGGCGACCACTGCGGCGGACCCAACACGGCCTGTGGCGCGGCCAACCCCGGCGACACGCTCACCCTCTGGGCCACCGGACTCGGCCCGGTCAGCGGCAGCGACGCCGCGGGCGACGGCCTCGGCCAAGTCATGCCGGACCTCCCGCTCACGCTGTGGATCGGCGGCGTCCAGGCGCCCGTCGTCTACCAGGGCCGCTCCGGCTGCTGCATCGGCGAGGACCAGATCGTCTTCACCGTCCCCGGCAATGTCCCCACCGGATGCGCCGTGCCGCTCCTTATCCAGATCGGTGTCCAGATCGGTCTCGAGGTCAGCAACACCACCTCGATCCCTATTGCCCGGCAGGGCCGCACCTGCACTCCCAACTCGCCGCTGTTGACCGGCATTGATCCCGGCGACTTCACCGGGCAGCCGCTGGCCGTCGGAGAACTCGACCTCGAACGCGCCCCCAACAACCCCAGCCCCATCACCAGCGGCTTCGGCTTCAAGGACAAGGCTACCTTCCAGTTCTTCCGGGTTGCCTTCACTCCCGGCTCGTCTCCTTTCGTGATCTCCTATAACGACGAGCTGCCGGTGGGCGCCTGCGCCGTCAGCAACGGCCACTTCAACGGCGACTACGGGCTCGCCGGCTTCACCCCGATCGACGCAGGCCCCGGCTTCACCGTGGCCGGCCCGGAAGGGACCGTCACCGTGCCGGCCGGCGGCACGTTTACCCTCAGCCCGGACGGAGCCTTTCTGGAGTCCGGCGCCTACACGCTCAAAGGAACCGGTGGCGCGGACGTGGGTCCGTTCACCGCCCGGACCACGATCCCAATTCTGCCCACGATCACCAGCCCGAACCCGGCCAACGTCGGGGCCCTGGTGGTGACGCGAGCCGACGGACTGACGGTCACCTGGAAGGGAGGTGGCGGGTGGGGGACCTTCACGCTGGTGCTGGAGAGTTACCTGGACCTCGCGGAAACCATCGGGGCCCGGGCGCGCTGCAACGTGCCCGCCGGCGCGGGCGCCTTCACCATTCCCCCTTACATTCTGCTGTCCCTTCCCGCGGGACTGAACACCGTCTTCCAGCTCAAGTCGGGCGCAAACAGTGTCCCGTTCACCGCCCTCGGCCTGGATGCGGCACGTGTGCGGGTGAACGACGTGTTCACCCGCATGATCAGCTTCCAGGTGAAGTAAGCGCCGCAAAGAACGTGATATGCTGACGATCGAGATGACCCGAGCCAAGCTCAGCATCCTGACCGCAGCCATCACGGCCGTCTTTGCCCTGCTGCTCGCCGCACTGGCCGGATACTTCGCGGTCGGCCTGCTGGCGGTCGCGCTGGTGTGGATCGCCGTGGCGCTGTATCAGTCCGTCCGCGGCGGCGGAGGCCTGGTGAATCAGCCCTGGGCGCGCCTGGGACGCCGCATGTCGCGCATCGTCCTGTTCTTCACCTGACCGCGTTCCGCTCCTTCTGAACCCTTTTTCACTGCAGAGCATCCAAACGGGATACAGGAGTAGACTTCGATTATGTCCATCCGACCCGTGAAGCGACTGGTCCAATCCAAACCCACTCTCGAAGGAGCGGGCGTGCATCTCCGCCGCGCCTTCGGTTTCGGCAACTCGACCGACACCGACCCCTTCCTGCTGCTTGACGACTTCCGTAACGACAATCCCGACGAGTATCTCGCGGGCTTCCCCTGGCACCCGCACCGCGGCATCGAAACGATCACCTACGTGCTCGCGGGCACCGTCGAACATGGCGACAGCATGGGCAACCGCGGCGCCATCGCCGCCGGCGACGTGCAGTGGATGACCGCCGGCAGCGGCATCATCCACCAGGAAATGCCCAAGGGCGACGACGGCGGGCGCATGCACGGATTCCAGCTCTGGGCCAACCTGCCGGCCTCTCTCAAAATGACCGCGCCGCGCTATCAGGAAGTGAAGGCGCCCGACATCCCAGTGATCACCGATGACGACGGCACCGCCGTGCGCATTGTCTGCGGCAGCTTCTGGGGCAAGTCGGGACCGGTGGACGGCATCGCCGCAGATCCCGTCTACATCGACGTCTCCGTACCGCCGCTGCACAAGAAGCGGCTGCCGGTCGAGACCACGCGCCACGCCTTCGCCTACGTCTTCGCCGGATCGGGAAAATTCACCAACGCGTCTGATCCGCAGCCCGTGCGCACGGACGTGATCGGCGGAGCCCCCGCGGTCACCGAAGCCGGCAACCGTTCGCTGATTCTGTTCGACCGCGGCGACGACGTGGAAGTCGAGGCCGGACCCGAAGGCGTCCGCTTCCTGCTGGTCTCCGGCAAACCTCTGGGCGAGCCGGTAGCCTGGCGCGGCCCCATCGTCATGAACACCCAACAGGAGCTCTATCAGGCCTTCGACGAACTCCAGCGAGGGACATTCTTGAAGGGCTGATAGCCTGAAGTCCTGAAAATCCCAGCCCATGCCGGGGAAGGCCCGTGAGGTTCCAGAATGCTTCCTGCGATTGCAACACCCGCTAGTCTGGATTTCTCACAAGGACGCGGGCGCAGCCATGTGGCGCGAGCTCTCAGCTCGCCGTGCCGGGACTCGTCCCGGCGCTTGTCCCGAAACAGAGTGTCATCCTCCGGGCCTCCACTCACTCGCCGCATGCACCTCTCAGCGGAGGCCTTGGCCCGCAGCTTCGTCCGACGTCGGTGAGAAATGCGGGCTAGGAGGGGCTAGGAGCGGTTTCTCGGTGAGGTGTAGGACCGCTTCCTGCGGTCGCGGCTCTGCTACTGGCGTTGCGCACTCAAGCCGTGGCCCGGGCGGAGCGCCGCTAGCTGAGCCGCGACCGCGGGAGCGCTCCTACAAGGGTCCGCGATCCCTCAGTGCGTCATCGCGTAGATCAGATAGTTGATCCCGTAGTGATAGGCGAGCGTCGTCATCGCTTCCGGATAACTCGGATCGTCGGCGTACTCCCACGCATCGCCGATGTCAGTGTCGTAATTGATCGCCACCACCGCCCGGTCCTTGTTATCGTGAATCGCCAGCCAGCGCGGCTGCGAGCCCGCCGGCAGACTCACTCGCCCGCCGTACAAGTGCCGCGTCCCGGGAATGTAGGTCCGGTCCTGGTCGTGAATGTTGTACATCACGTTCATCATGGGGTCGTCCTCGCCCATGTCGACAATCGGCCACTCGGGAAACGCCCGCTTCACGGCGTCTTCAAAGTTCTGTTGCTCGTAGGCGCCCCAGGTGTCGTCGTTCATGATGAAGCCGCCGCGGTCCACGTACTCCCGCATGCGCATGATCTCTTCGTCGCTCAGTTCCCAGTTGCCGGACTGCGTCACGTATAGCCACGGATACTCGAAGATCTCGTCGTCGGTCAGCGCGTAGTGCACCGGCTCGCCGACGTTCACCAGCGTGAGCCGTTGCAGCCCGAAGCTGAAGTGGTTCTCGGCATCCGGGTAATCCTGCGCCCACCAGCCGTTGGCGGCCCCGCGCCGCGACACTCTGCGGAACCCGCCGCGGTATTGTGCCGAATCGGTGTACTCCATGCGCAGGAAATGGAAGCCGCCGTCTTCCGGAAACGTGACGTCGTTCTGCGCCTGCGGCCGGTCGCCAAATCCGAACCCGCCACCCCGGAAGCCTCCCCGGCGGCCGCGCTGCGCCATGGCCGCCACCGTAATCAAGAGCAGAGCGCAGCCGAGCCAGAGCAAACGAATCAGAAAACGCTGCGATTTCATACCGTCCCCTTCGCCAATCCTCTCACATGTGCCGCGACGCCCGCACCCAGACCCGCCAGGCTATAGCCGCCTTCGAGCACCGAAACCAGCCGCCCTCCGGCATGCTCGCCCGCGACCTCCACCATCACCGCCGTCAAATCCTCGAAGTCGCGATCGGTCAGCGTGAACCCGCCCAGCGGATCCCCCAGCCGCGAATCGAATCCCGCGGAGATCATCACCAGGTCCGGGCGGAACCGGTCCGCCGCGCGCCGCAGATCTTCGCGAAAGACCCCCAGGATCTCCTCGCGCCCCGACCCTGCCGGAAACGGCCGGTTCATCGTCGTCCCGCGGCCGTGCCCATCGCCGGTCTGATCCGCCGGACCGGTCCCCGGATACCACGGCCACTGGTGCGTGCTCAGAAAGAACACTGACCCGTCTTCGTAGAAGACATCCTGCGTGCCGTTGCCGTGATGCACATCCCAATCGGCGATCAGCACCTTATCCAGGCCGTGCTTGCGCTGCGCGTACCGCGCCGCCACCGCGATCGAGTTAAAGATGCAGAACCCCATCCCCTGATTCGGCCGCGCGTGATGCCCCGGAGGCCGCACGATGCAGAACGCGTTCCGCGCGCGCCCTTCGATCACCGCATCCACGGCGTTCATGATCCCGCCGGCCGCCTTCAGGGCGCAGTCGAGCGACTGCGGGCTCACCATGGTATCCCCGGTGCTCAGTTCCCGTGCTCCGCTGGCGATCTCACGCTGTGCGAGCTGAATGTAACGCCGCCCGTGCACCAGCGCGATCTCGTCCTCGGTGGCCTCGCGCGGCTCGATCCGCAGCGACGGCTCGAACCCGCTCTGCTTGAGCGCCGCCACCGCGGCGTCATAACGCTCGGGCCGCTCCGGATGTCCCGGACCCGGGTCGTGTTCTTTATATAGAGGATCGGCCAGCAGCGCCGTGCCCGCGGCTTGGGCCGCCTCGCCTTCCAGTGCCATCAGTACTCCCAGGGACAATCCCATCCACTGGCGCCGGGTCGCGTGCCTGCCGGTGGTCAACATCTATCGTCCCATCTACATCTTACAGAACGTCCCGCACGCCGCCGAAACACTCCTGCGCCGAGCGCCATCTGGTTGGGTGGAGGCTGAAACAAAATGCAGACGACTCGCTGGAAGATCGCGGCGATCGCAGCAGCAGCGGCGATCGGGCTCACCGGATGCAGTTCCGAGGGCATGCCCTGGTCCCCTGCGCCAACGGCAACGCTGCCTTCAGGAACTTCGATCAAGGTACGCACCACAACGGCAATATCCACAAAGACGTTCAACGACGGCGCGACGTTTACCGCGACGCTCGCCGAACCCCTGATGGTGGACGGCAAACAGATCGCTCCGAAAGGCGCCGAAGTCGGAGGCGTCGTCGTACGCTCCGACGAGGGCGGACGAGTGAAGGGCGTTGCCTCGCTGACTGTTCGGCTCGCCCGTTTGAGCGTCGGCGGCGAGGAGGTCCCCATTGAGACCAGTACGCTCGCCAAAACGGCTCCTGCCACCAAGAAGAAGGATGCCGAAAAGATCGGGATTGGCGCGGGCATTGGCGCTGCCATTGGCGCCATCGCCGGAGGCGGCAAAGGCGCCGCCATCGGCGCCGCCAGCGGGGCTGGCGCGGGCACAGGCGTAGTCCTGGCGACCCACGGCGAGCCCGCGGTGATCGGTGCGGAAAGCCTCCTTACTTTCCGTCTCACTTCCCCGGTGACCGTCAAGCTGGCGGGCTAGCAAAAGCAAGCCCGCGCACCGCGGGGCGGCTCCATTCGCCCGCTGCCGCCCCGCTCTTGTTTCCCCGGGCAGTCGAACGGTCCTAGACACCGCTTGCTGATGCGCGCGCGGCCCAGCAGAGTAGCAACTGCTCCCCCAACCCCGCTACTTGCCCACAAACCTCCGGAACTCGGCCATCTGCACCGCCCCGCGTCCGTGGATCGGAGCGATCTGGTTCACACCCAGATTCATCGCCATGATTTTGTCGTAGAGGTTCACAGCGTTCGGCGGCGGCATCTTGGGCTTCGCGTTGGGATCATCCGGCGAATACGCGTCGGCTTCCACCAGGATCCGCGGACCGGGCAGATACGCCACCAGCAGCTCCGTACTGTGCGAATCCCCGTCGATCTGATGGACCTCGATCCGGTTGGCGCCCTCGCCCACCGTGTAGCTGTCGCTCACGGTCTGGATCGTGGGCGGCTTCGGACTCTTCGCCAACGTGTCCGGCATGATGGTGGCCGGCGCCGCGAACGCCTTCTCGAAGTAGTCCTTATTCGATTCATGCGTCACGATGGTCGCCCCTTCAGCCACGAACGCCCGCAGCCCGCCGGAATGGTCGAAGTGGTGATGGGTCACCACCACGTACTGGATCGGCTTGTTGGGCACAAGCTTCTTGGCTTCGGCGATCACGGCCATGCCGCGTTCGTCGCTCAGTGGACCTTCCACCACCGCGATGTGATCGCCCTGATCCACCACCAGGCTGTGATGCGACCCTCCGGTCAGGTGCCACACGCCGGGCGCCAGGCGCGTGCTGGTCACCGTCACTCCAGCGGCCGGCGCGGATGTGAGATTGAGCGGCACTGGCAGGCTGACCTCCGCCTCCGGACTCACGTTATCGATCGTCAGATCCCAGACCGGAAAGCCGCCCTGCTCCACCACGATGTGCGACGGGAACTTGATCCCGCTCCAGCCGGCGTAGTCGCTATAGGTGGCCACCAGCGGTGTGTCGCCCAGCACCGGATTCGGCACCTTGGTCTCGACGCGCGTCACCATACCGTCGTCGTCCACCGTGCCCATCACCGGATACTTGCCCATGGCGGTGAAGGAAATCACGTTGCCGTTCCCGTCAGCGGCCGGCATCACTGTGGCGTCGCTGGCCTCGGCGGCGGCCTTCAGGAATCCATGCGGCGTGAGCCAGACGGAAAGCTGGCGTTCTTCGGCCGACGCGCCCGCCTGCCCTTGTGGACCCTCCGGAGCCATGTTCCAGGCCGTGTTCCCGTTCACCATCGGATTCTGTAGCTGCCCACCGAACACCTCCTCGGCGAACTCGATCCTTTCGCTGGACGACTTCTGCTCATAGTTGATAAGGCGCTCGTAGGCATTCAAGTTCCGGCGCGGCCACTCCTTGCCGGCGGTCAGCGCCTGCCCGAAGTTTCCATTGACGCCCTTTCCGGAATACTGGATGGACGTAACGCTCCCCATGGCCTTCTGGGCATCGCCCAGCACACCCTGGACCGTGGGAGTCGAGGAGCAAGCGGCGAGGACTGCAAGGCCCGCGATCGCCGGCACTAGTTTCATCTTCATCATCTTCCTGGCACCTCCTTACGTGGGAAATCCATAACATTGGATCACAGCGAACCGCCGAAGGACAGGCCCGCCTTCCCCACTACAAACAGAAAGAGGAACGCCGGAGAAGCCCCGCTTAGTGAGAAACCCGGCGTTCCCGGGGAAATGGGACGTTGGGGAAACGCCCCTGCTCAAAACGCGTACTTCAGCGCAAACGAACCGGCCGCGGGACCACCGACGATGCAAGCGACATCGGAAACGATTCTCCGGGGTCCTCAGGTTGTTCACGTGCTTCTGGCGTTGACCCAGAACCCCGGACGCTATCTCGATGATGACCAGATGGTCCGTGCTGCCTGGAACTGTAGGTTGGTTTCCAAACACACCGTGGCCGCCACGGTAAGCGAGGTGAAGAAGGCGCTCGGTTCCTACGCTCGGTTCCTACAAAGACGCGCCGGAACAGTTCCGGCTGGCCCAGATCATGGCGTCCTCACCTGCCCTGGCTGCGGGTGCTGGAAGGGCGCTTCCTGGCCCGCATCGGCCGCTCGGTCAGCGTAAGGAAGCTTTCCAGGAATTGGAGATGGCGTTCGCGGAAAACGCCGCCGTCCTGCCGCTCCTGGACGTTGACTCGCGGATGGATGGCCTGCGGGCCGACCCGCGTTTCACGGGCATGCCCCACGCTCGGGGTTTCTACAGCAGTTCCGCGGCGCTGAAGAAGAACGGAATCTCCACGGCCGCCGTCTCCGGCGCATCGGACCCGTGCACGCAGTTGCGCTCGATGCTGGTGGCGAACCGCTTGCGGATGGTTCCCTCGGCGGCATTCGCCGGGTTGGTAGCGCCCATCGTCTCGCGCCACTTCTTGATGGCGTCGGCGGCTTCGAGCACCAGCACCACCACCGGACCCTCCGTCATAAACGTGACCAGCGAACCGAAAAACGGCCGTTCGCGGTGCACTCCGTAGAAGTTCTCAGCTTCGATCTGGCTCAGCCGCTTCATCTTCATGCCCACGACGCGGAAGCCGGCCTTCTGAATGATGGCGATGATCTCGCCCGAGTTGCCCGCCGCCACGGCGTCAGGCTTGATGATGGCAAAGGTACGTTCCATAGTTGTCGTTTATTGTTCTCTATCTGCGTTCATCCGCGTTCATCTGCGGCTATAGCTTACGCTGAATTCTCTCGCCGATCTCCGCCGGCGAAGCGCACATGTCGATCCCCGCCGCTTTCATGGCCGCGATTTTATCGGACGCCTTGCCGCTGCCGCCGGAAATGATCGCGCCCGCGTGTCCCATGCGCCGGCCCGGAGGCGCGGTCTGCCCGGCGATGAATCCCACCACCGGCTTCTTCACGTTCGCTTGGATGTAGGCCGCCGCCGTCTCTTCCGCGTTCCCGCCGATTTCGCCGATCATCACGATTGCGTGTGTGTCGGGATCCTCGTTGAACAGCCGGATGGCATCCGTGAACTGCGTACCGATGATCGGGTCGCCGCCGATGCCGATGCAGGTCGACTGGCCGATCCCCAGCCCGGTCAACTGTCCCACGGCTTCGTAGGTCAGTGTGCCCGACCGCGACACCACGCCCACGTGGCCCTGCTTATGGATGTGGCCCGGCATGATCCCGATCTTGCACTTGCCCGGCGAAATCACGCCCGGGCAGTTCGGACCCACCAGCCGCGTCTCGGGATGCCGCTGGAGTACCGACCATGCCTGCACCATGTCGGCCTGCGGAATGCCCTCGGTGATGCACACCACCAGTGGCAAACCGGCGTCGGCCGCTTCCATGATGGCGTCAGCGGCGAACGGCGGCGGCACGAAAATCACCGACGCGTTGGCGCCGGTCTGCCGCACGGCTTCCCTGACGGTATCGAACACCGGCAGGTTCAAATGTTTTTGCCCGCCCTTGCCCGGCGTCACTCCGCCCACCACCTTGGTGCCGTAAGCGATCGCCTGTTCTGCGTGAAACGTGCCTTCTTTGCCCGTGAAGCCCTGCACCAGCAGGCGGGTATTCTCGTTAACCAGTACGCTCATCGATTCCTATCGCGAGGCTCTTTTAGTTGGCCAGCGCCACAACCTTCTCCGCCGCGTCGCGCATCCCGTTGGCCACCGTGAAATTCAGCCCCGAATCCGCCAGGACCTTACGCCCCAGCTCCGCATTAGTGCCCTCCATGCGGACCACGATCGGCTGTTTCACGGACAGTTCCCTAGCGGCCGCCACCACGCCGGTGGCCAGCGTGTCGCAGCGCAGAATGCCGCCGAAGATATTGATCAGCACGGCCTTCACCGCGGCGTCGGAAACCAGGATGCGGAATGCGTTGCGGATCTGCTCGGCGTTGGCTCCCCCGCCGGCGTCCAGGAAGTTCGCCGGAGCCCCGCCGGCAAATTTCACAATGTCCATCGTCGCCATGGCCAGGCCGGCGCCGTTCACCATGCACGCCACGTTGCCGTCCAGCTTGATGTAATTCAGCCCGAACTTGGAGGCCTCTACTTCGAGTGGGTCCTCTTCGTTCAGGTCGCGCAGCTCGGCCAGGTCCTTGTGCCGGAACATCGCGTTGTCGTCCAGGTTGATCTTGGCGTCCAGCGCGTAGACCGCGCCGTCCTTGGTCAGAATGAACGGATTGATTTCGGCCAGCGACGCGTCGAGCGCCGCGTTCGCCTTGGCCAAGGCCAGAATCGCCTTCGCCGCCGCGCCCGCCGATGCCGCCGGAATCCCCATGCCGAACGCCAGCTTGCGCGCCTGGAACGGCTGCATGCCGATGCCCGGGTCGATCGATTCCTTCAAAATCCGCTCTGGCGTCTTCGCGGCGACCTCTTCGATCTCCACGCCGCCATCGGCCGACGCCATAAATACGAACTTGCCCTGGGCGCGGTCCAGCACGATGCCGAGGTAGTACTCGTGCGCGATCGGCAGCGTCTCCTCGATCAGCAGCCGCTGCACCACGCGACCCTCGGGACCGGTCTGGTGCGTGATCAGCGTCATGCCGAGCATCTGATTGGCGATCTCGCGCGCTTCCTGTGCGTCCTTGGCAACCTTGACGCCGCCGCCTTTGCCGCGTCCGCCTGCATGAATCTGCGCCTTGACGACCACGCTGCCCCCCAGCGTCCGCGCGGCTCGGTCGGCTTCCTCAACGGATCGCGCCAGCTCCCCTTTTGGCACAGGGACTCCGTGGCGCGCCAAGAGGCTCTTGGCCTGGTATTCGTGTATCTTCATCGCAATGTTAAGCTGGGAATCCCTAGGATATCATGGCCCTCCTCCCCTTCCTGCATCGTGTCGCCGAGCGTGCCGATCTGCGCACGGAAGAGGCTCGGGAGGCGATGACCGTGCTACTCGAAGGCCGGGCGTCGCCAGTCGAAATCGCGGGCTTTCTGGTGGCTCTGCGTATGAAGGGCGAGACCGCGGCCGAACTGGCCGGCTTCGCCCGCGCGATGCGCGAGCACATGGTGAGGGTCGATGCGGGCGGCGACGTGGTGGATAACTGCGGAACCGGCGGCGACGCTTCGGGCACGTTCAACGTGTCGACCGTCGCAGCCCTGGTGATGGCGGGCGCCGGCGCACACGTCGCCAAGCATGGCAACCGGTCGATTTCGAGCGCGACGGGCGGCGCGGACGTGCTGGAAGCCCTGGGCGTCCGCGTCACGGCGAGTCCCGAAGAAGCCGCGCACGCCATCCGCGACATCGGCATGGGATTCCTCTTTGCCCCGGCCTTCCACCCGGCCATGAAGCACGTCCAGCCCGTGCGCCGCGAACTGAAGATGCGCACGGTCTTCAATCTGCTGGGGCCGCTATCGAACCCGGCGCGCGCGCAGGCGCAGGTGATCGGCACGCCGTCGCTCGGCACGGCAGGACTGCTGGCCGAAGCGCTCACCTACCTCGGCGCCCGCCGCGTCTTCGTGGTCCACGGCCGTGACGGCCTGGACGAGATTACCACCACCACGGAAACCGACGTCTTCGAAGTGACCTCCGATGGCGTCACCAAGCGCGTCTGGTCGCCGGAGGATTTCTCGGTCCCACGCGCTTCCGCCGATTCGCTCAAGGGCGGCGACGCGAAAACCAACGCAGCCATCGCCCGCGCGATCCTTGCAGGCGAGCCCGGGCCTCGCCGCGATATCGTCCTGGTGAACGCCGCCGTGGGATTGCTGGCCGCTGACTTGGCCGCAGACCGCCGCGCTGGGATGACCCTGGCCGCGAAGTCGATCGACTCCGGAGCCGCGCTGGCCAAGCTCGAAACGCTGCGCCGGGCATTGCCTCACGCACTGCCCCTCTGAACTCGGCTACAATCCAATTCGTGCTCCATCTCACCGAAAACGACGTATTAAAGCTTCTCTCCATGCCGGCCGCCGTCGAGCAGATGCGCGTGGCCTTCGATGCCCTGCGCGACGGCAACGCGATCAATCAGCCCCGCCGCCGGCTGATCCTGCCCACGGGCTCGGTGCTCCACCAGATGGCCGGATCGTGCAACAAATATTTCGCTACCAAGATCTACTCGTCCAACCTGCGCCACGGCGGACTGCATCAGATGTACGTGCTGCTCTACGACGCCGAAACCGGCAAGCCGCTGGCCTTCATTGAGGCGCTGAACCTGAGCCTGATCCGCACGGGAGCCGCTTCCGGCTACGCCGCCCAGCTCCTGGCGAAGCCCGACGCGGAGATTCTCGGCCTGATCGGCAGCGGCGAACAGGCGCGCACGCAGCTCGACGCCATCCGCGCCGTCCGCCCGATCTCCGTGGTCCATGTATGGAGCCGCAACGCCGACCACGCCCGCAAGTTCGCCGATCAGCATGACTGCACCGCCGTAGTCTCGGCCGAAGCCGCCGTGCGCGACGCCCGCATCGTGGTCACCGCGACCACCGCCAAGGACCCGGTGCTCGAAACCTCCTGGCTTTCGCCCGGAACGCTGGTGATCGCCATGGGCTCAAACATCCGTAACCGCCGCGAGATCCCCACGGACCTGGTGAAGCAGGCTTCTCTGGTCGCCGTTGACAACCTGGAGCAGGCCAAGATCGAAGCCGGCGATCTGCTGCTGGCTGAAGGCTACGACTGGTCGAACGTCAAGGAGTTAAAGGATGTGACGGCGCATCACGATGCGCAGGGCATCACGGTGTTCGAATCGCTGGGAATCGCGGTGGAAGACGCCGCCGCCGCGGCGTATGTCTACGAGCAGTCGTTCAAATATAAGATCGGGCGACCGCTGGAATAGATGAGGAAGTTCGCACGTCTGTCGTATCGCGGATGTCGCAAACCGACTGCGTTGAACGACACTCGCTAGCTGAGCCGCGACCGCAGGAAGCGGTCCTCTCAGGTTCGCGAACCCACGAAGACGGCCATAGCCGCCCCTTGCCCGTCCACGGCATAACGAACCGCGTCCGTAACGCTCGTGCGCGACCACAGCCACCGCGTACTCCCATGCAGCGCCCACCGCTTCCTCCCCGCCGCATCGACTCCGGCACGATTCAAAGCCCGGCTGGCGAAGGCCTTCAGATCATTCATGACGCGTTCCGGCCGAGCCTCCGCTTCGACCACAACGTGCACATGCGTCGAGCGCACGTGCGCCGCCAGCAGGTCCCACGTGCGTTCTACACACCGCTGGCGTAGAGCCGCCAGCACCAAGTCCCGCCTTACCCGGTCCATCTCATAGGGCGGCTGATCCATCGTCCCCGACTCCTCGGCCGCGCGACTCTGATCGATCCCCAATGTCCGTGACCCGAACACGCTGTGTTGCCGGTCCACCGAGCCCTCCTCGGACCCGTGCAGCCGTCGGCCGTAGCATGCGAACGTGATCAGGTAAGTCATCCTGTCAAGACCACTCCCTGCGGTCGTGGCTCAGCTAGCGGGTTTCTCTCACATATTCCGATCCCGACAACACAGGCCGAGCCAACCCCAAGTAACCCCACCGACTCAGGCAAACGTCCTGAAGTCTGCGAGAATAGTGGGGCTGTGGTCTCCCCTTTCCGGGTGACCCCGCATCAGGGCGATGAATTTTCTCAACCTCGGAATTGGTGAATTGCTCGGACTGGTCACGGCCATCTCCGCCGGCGTGGTTGCGCTCTATCTCCTCGACCGCTCCAAGCGCCGCCAACTCGTCGCCACCCTCCGCTTCTGGACCCCCGCCGACGTCCGCACCGAATTCAAGCACCGCCGCCGCATCCAGCAGCCGTGGAGCCTCATCCTCCAGCTCCTCAGCCTCGCCCTGCTGCTGAGCGCCATTGCCGGACCGCAGTTCGGCGTCTTCGACGGCGCCGGGAACGATCACGTGGTGGTGCTCGACACCTCTGCCTGGATGGGAGCCGTGGCCGCCAACGGCACGCTGATGGACCAGGCCAAGGCCAACGCCCGAGCCTACGTGCGCGCGCTCCCCACGCATGACCGCGTGATGCTGATCCGTGCGGACGCGCTGGCCACGCCCGCCACCGTCTTTGAGTCGAACCGCGGTTTGGTGGAGGACGCCATCCAAGAGTCGCAAGCCGGAGCCTCCGCGCTGAATCTCGTCCAGGCGCTCGACTTCGCCCAGCGCGCCCAGAAGCTGGAATCGCAGCATCCCGGCGAGATCGTCTTCGTCGGCGCCGCGCGTGTGCCGCAGGCCGAAGCCGAGCTCGCCACCGTCCCGGAAAACTTCCGCGTCATCTCCGTTGGCAACGGCAACACACAGGAAAACGTCGGCCTGCGCAGGCTCGCTATGCGCCGCTCGCCCACGGCCCCCGATAGCTGGGACATCTTTGTGGCCGTCCGCAACTACGGCACGCGGCCTGCTACGGTCGACCTCGCCGTGCAGTTCGCGCGTTCTCCCGCCGGCGCCCGCCGTATGACCCTGGGCCCCGGAGCCGAAGAGCAGGCCACCTTCACGTATCAGGAGAAAGCCGCCGGCTACGTCGAGGCGCGTCTCAACACGCGCGACGCCTTCCCGCAGGATGACCGCGCCGTGGTCGAACTTCCGGCGCAGGCCACTGTCAAGGTCCGCGTCTACTCGAACGAGCCCGCCGCGTTGCGCCCGCTCTTCTCCACCAACCCGCAGGTGGAGGTCGAATTCCTGCCGACCTCTTCTTACGATCCTGCCGCCGAAGCCGACATCGTGGTGCTGGACCGCTTCGCGCCGCCCATGCCGCCGCGCGCCAACACGGTCTGGATCGCACCGCCGGCGAACGGCTCGCCTGTGCCGGTTCGCTCCACCGCCACGAACGTAGCGCTTGACCGCTGGAGCACCGACACCACGCTCGGCGCCGGACTCTACACGCGAGACGTCACGCTGGAATCCTCCGAAATATTCACTCCCGCTGCCGGAGACATGACGATCGCCCAGGCCGCCGCTGGACCCGTCATTGTGGCTCGCGACGGTAAGGCCAAGCAGGTCGTCATCGGCTTCCACCCCGGCCGCGCGTCCATGCGCTACGAACTGGCCACGCCGCTGTTGGTCGCGAACATCCTACGCTGGATGGCCCCGGGCTCCTATCGCCGGTGGGAGCTTGAGGCCGGCACCGTGGGCACCGTCAACGTGGCGCTCGACAAGAACACCGACCCCACGCAAGTAAAAGTCCTCGACGAGATGGACCGCGAGCTTCCTTTTACCTTCGAAGACGGCTCGCTCAGCTTCTTCTCCGGAACCCCCGGCACCGTGCGTGTGCAGACCGGCGACCGTGAGATGGTTTACTCGCTCACGCTGCCCAATGTCGCCGACGTTCCCTGGCAGCCGCCGCCCACTGCGCTCAAGGGAGTGCCGCGCGCCGCGCTCGCCGATGCGCCACCCACTGACGTCTGGCCCTGGCTGGCGCTGCTCGGCGGTCTCGGCCTGCTTACGGACTGGATCCTGTTCGGCCGCAGCCGCATCTTCCGCCTGCGTCCCGATAAATCCGCCTCGGCCGCGGACGGCGCGCAATCCACGAGCCTCTGGAGGAAGGCATCATGAGGAGAGCCTGGTGACCTTCGAGCACCTCTGGATCGCGTATCTCACGCCGTTGCCGCTGCTGTGGGCGGCGTATGAGTGGCGGCGCACCTCGCGCCACCTTGGCCTGGTCCTCAAGGCGCTCACCTTCGTGCTGATCCTCACGGCGCTGGCCAGCCCCGTGCTCACCGTGGACGAAACCAAGCTCGCCGTGGCCGTGCTGGTGGACACTTCCGCAAGCACCTCCGAAGCCGACCTGGAACACGCCGGCGAACTGACGCGCGAAATCTCCGGTGCGCGCGGCCGCCACTGGATGGACGTGCTGCCGTTCGCCCGCACCACGCGCGACAAGCAGCCGGCCGAGCGCCAGGATGTCGCCAAGCTGGTGCAGACCTCGGGCGAAGCCGGCCGCGCCACCGACCTGGAAGCCGCGGTTCGCGAAGCCCTCGTCACGCTGCCCAGCGGCATGGTCCCGCGCCTCGCGCTGATCTCTGACGGCAAGGAGAACAAGGGCAGCATGGCGCGAGCCGCCTGGCAAGCCCGGCAGCTCGGCATCCCCATTGACACGTTCGCGCTGGCCGGCCGAGCCAAGCCCGCGCTGCGCCTGGAATCCGTCAGCCTGCCGACGCTGGCCTTCACCGGCGAACAATTTCCGATCGACCTGGTTGTCTCCACCCCCTCCGCCGGCGCTGCGCAAGTCGAGCTCGCTGCCGAAGGCCGCATGCTCGGCCAGTCCCAGGTAAACCTCAACGCCGGTGAGAACCCCATTCGCCTGCACACCAGCCTCAACACGCCTGGCGCACTGGAACTCTCCGTTGCCGTCCGCTCGGCCGAACTGGGCGATGTCAGCTTCGATCAGGCTATGGTCCTGCGCCGACCCAAGGTGCTCTACTTCTCCGGCGACACCGCGGCGGAAGACGAGCATCTGCTGGGAGCCCTCTCCGGCGCGCAGTTCGAAATCAACAACGCCGCCAGCCTGGCCGACCTTCGCCTGAACGACTACCAGCTCGTCATCTTCAATAACTGGGATCTCGAAGGCATCCCCCCCGCGGCCAAAGCCGATCTGGAAGAGTACGTCCGTCTGGGCGGCGGCCTGCTGATCGTCGGCGGCGACAAGAATACCTATAACGAGGAGCGCAAGACCGAGGACGATCTCGAAAAGGCGCTGCCCGCCAAACTCGCCCCGCCGCGCTCGCCCGAAGGCACGGCCGTGGTCCTGATCGTTGACAAGAGCTCGTCGATGGAAGGCCGCAAGATGGACATGGCGCGCCTGGCGGCCATCGGCGTGGTGGATAACCTGCGCCCCATCGACACGGTGGGCGTGCTGATCTTCGACAACACGTTTGAGTGGGCCGTTCCGCTGCGCCGCGCCGACGATAAGCTCCTGATCAACCGCTTGATCGCCGGCATCACGCCCGACGGCGGTACGCAGATCGCCCCCGCGCTCGAAGAGGCGCATAAGCGCATCCAGCCGATCAACGCCACCTACAAGCACATCGTGCTACTCACCGACGGCATCTCGGAAGAGGGCAACAGCATCACCGTGGCCAAGACCGCGCAGGCGCAGCACATCACCATCTCCACGGTCGGCCTGGGCCAGGACGTGAATCGCAATTACCTGGAAAAGGTCGCCATGGCGGCCGACGGCAAGTCGTATTTCCTCACGGATCTCCAGCAGCTCCAGCAGATCCTGCTGCGCGACGTGCTGGAGCACACCGGCTCCACCACCGTCGAAAAGAACCTGGCGCCGCAGGTCGTCCGGCGCGCCGAAATCCTCAATGGCGTGAATATGGATTCGGCCCCGCAGCTCAAGGGCTACGTCCGCTTCATCGCCAAGCCCACGGCCGAGACCATCCTGCTGCTGGATCAAAAGGACCCGCTGCTGGCGCGCTGGCAATACGGCCTGGGCCGCTCCGCCGTCTTCGCCTCCGACGCGAAATCGCGCTGGGCCGCCGACTGGGTCACCTGGCCCGGCTACAACACCTTCTGGACCAACCTCTGCCGCGACCTCCTGCCGCACGCGCAGGGCGGGGAAGCCACTATGCAGTTTGACAGCGCCAACGGCGAACTGGTGATCGACTACCGGCTGGGCAGTGGCGTCCGCGAACCGCAAACCATTCCGCCCATCTTTGTCTTCGGCCCCGATAACTTCCAGGAGCCCGTCCCGGTGCGCAAGGTCGCCGCCGGAACGTTTGAAGGCCGTATCAAGATCGGCGCACGCGAAGGTCTGTTCCGCATCCGCCCCATCGAAGACTCGCGGGCGTTCCCGGAAGCCGGCCTCTATCGTCCGGAAGCCGAGCTGGCTGACTACGGATCGAATGTTGAACTGCTCAAGCAGGTGGCTGAATTCACCGGCGGCCGCTTCGAGCCTGAGCCAGCGGACGTCTTCGCGGGCACAGGCCGCTCCATCGCCTCGACGCTCAGCCTGTGGCCCGGCCTGCTGGGCTTCGCTGTGCTCCTGAGCCTCGTAGAGTTGATCCTTCGCAAGTGGAAGGGAGTGGTCGGCGGCCGCTGAGCGGGCGGGAACGCCCATGCACCACAGGTCAAGACCGCTCCCTGCGCCCAATTCTGCAAGGTTTCGAATCTCTGCTTTTCTTCCAGAGTCGCCGATTGAACGTGATCTCCGGCCCACCAGCAGAGGCCCCGGCCACCGAGTAGTGCACCCAGATCCGTCCCTTTAGCGGGATCGAGATCCATATGGCCCGTTTCTCTTCCTCCCAAGGAATACCGTTCGGACCTTCACGATCCAACTCGTCCAAACGCTCCCGGGTCGCTGGTAGAATTCGAGGCCAGGGCAGACGCTACTTCCCGCCCGTTGTATCCGGCGGAGCGCCCGTGCCCGAGCTTCCCAGGAACAGCTTCTTTCCGTCGGGCAGTTCGATGGAGCCCCCGTTGGCGCGGTTGGAGCCGTCCTTGGCGCGGTAGCCGTGGATCACCACTTCCGTGCCTTCCGGCAGCGAGGTTTTCGAGAAGCCGCGGCGGAGGAGGATGTTGGGGCTTCCGCCTTCCACCATCCAGCTTGTGACCTTGCCGCTCGAGTCCTTCACGTCGATGTGGATCCAGGCGTGCGGATTGATCCATTCCATTTTGGTCACGCGGCCGCGCAGCTCCACTTGGTCGTTGGCGTCGAATTCGGCCGAAAAGGAGTGGTGGCCCCACGCCGGAATGCCGGCTAGGACCAATCCGGCCATCGACAGTAAGAGAGTTCTGGTTCGCATGGGGTTTACCTTGTTCCTTATTACTTGGCCTCGGCAGCCGCTTTTGCCTCGTCCGCGCGGGCGCCGCTCAGCATATTCGACATGGCGTAGTTGCCCTCGTGGCAGGCGTATTCGAACAACTGATACTCGGGGTCGTGGTTCAGCGGGAAAGACACGGTCCAGGGTTTGACGAACGTCTTGGGGTCGTTGATGGTGGCCTCATACTGGAGCACGTCACCGGACTTGCGGGTGAACTTTTCGGTCAGCACCATGTCCGCGCTGTGCGGATCGCCACCGCCGTTGCCCACGAAGCCGTTCTTGTCGCCCAGGAAGTTGGTGGTTTCGACCACCAGGGTGTCGCCTTCCCAGTGGCCGCGCGAATCGCCCATATAGGACTTGACCGCGCCATTCACGTGCGGGCTGCCGTCGAGGGGAATGATGCGGGCCTCGTGGATCATTTCATTCAAGATCGCCACGTAGCCGGGCGTCTGAATGATTTCGTTCCCATTGTTGTAGATCACCGGCAGGACCGATCCCATGATGCCGCGGCTGATGCAGCGATCGTAGAGGCTCTGGTCCGTATAGCTCTGGTTGGGGTTCTGCTTCTGGCGCTGGCGCATCTTCATCATGGCTTCGTGCTTGGCCTGCGCCTCGGGGGTCAGGTCCGGCATCTGCCCGTCCGGCGGGTCGACGATCAGCGACGTTTGCCTGGACCCCTTGGGCGTATCCAGCCAGTAGCCGGGCGGGTTGATGGACACCTTCGCCGGACCCGGGCCGCCCTGGGTGAACCCCTTCTGCCGCGCTTCCTGCTGGGCGTCGCGCTGGGCGATCTCCTCCTCGGTGAGGAACAGGCGGTCGCCGTACTGTTTGGGCCGCTCCAGACGTGTGTTTATCATGTCGGTGGCGGGCCAGATTCCTTGAATGTCGGGATCGCCCCAGGGGGTGCGCGGGACCTTGTAGGTAGACTTCTTGGCCGCGGTCTGGCTGGCGGCGGGAACCGACACCAGCATGACCAGCGCGGCCAGGGCGCAGGTGACGGAGACTAGTGGCATCGTGAGCTTGCGGTTCGTCATGAATGTCATGGGGCGAGCATCTCCTGAATTACTTCTTGGTCAGATCCCCGTACAGCAGTTCTTCGGAAAACTCCACACATTTGAATTCGAGCATCTGCGCGTTCGGCTCCATGCGGCGGTAAATGGGCAGGCTAATTTTCCAGGGGCGCGAGAACACGCCAGGGTCCTCGATGGTGGCCTCATAGCGGATCAGGTTCGCTCCGTCGAGCTTGTAGCGCTCGGTCACCTTGAGGCGATTGCTGGCGTAGTTGCCGGCGCGGTCAAACCAGGTGAGGCCGTTCTGGCCGGTAACGTCGATCACCAGCGTCTCGCCGTCCCAGTGGCCGTTGGAGGTGCCCATCCAGGTATCGGTCAGGGCTGGATACTCCTTGTCCATGTGGACGGTCCGGTTGGCCGTGGCGTACTCATAGGCGAACAGGATTTTGTCCGTGCTCTGGATGATCTGGAACGGATAAGGCATGTAATTGGCGCGCGGAATTCCAGGCATATAGCACTTCGCTTCCGGGTCTTCCTTGCGCCGGTTTTCGAAGTTTTCCTTGCGCTTGGCCAGCGCCTTGTCCTGATAAGGGATGACGCCGCCCTGGACCACGCCCTGGCTGGGCGGCACGGCGCCGATGGATCCGGCTTCCCACAGGGGTCCGGGCGCTGCCGAATGCGGCTCCAGGTTCCAGTTCGCCTCGCTCATGGTCTGCCACAGGCCGGTGAAATTCGGCTTGCCCGCGACACGGGCGGGTAACTGTTGCGCGGACACTGGGAATAGACCGGGAACACCCACCAGGGCGATCAGGGAGCAGGCGAGCGGGGAGCGCATGATCGATACCGATGGTACCCGCGAACCACCTTGAAGTCAACGCTCTACGGCACGCTCTGCGCCCCTGGACGTGCGGGGGTTCGCCTCCGAGCCGGATGTGAGGTAAGATTCTGGGAGCCGCTCGATATGCATGCAGGGTTCACTGCCGTCTTCGTCGTGGCCGCGATGCCGCTGGCGGCGCAGTGGCTGAACTATCCGACGCCGGGCATCCCGCGCCTGCCCGATGGTTCGCCTGATCTGTCGGCTCCCGCACCGAAGCTCGCTGACGGCACGCCGGACCTGTCCGGCATCTGGGCGGCGAAGTGCGGCATCTATAACGGCGATCGCTGCTTTGTGCAGAGCTATTATTTCGACCTCGCCAAGGATCTTCCCGAAGACGCCGTGCAGATGACCCCGTGGGCCGCCGCCATCGCCCGGCAGCGCGTGAGCCGCAATCACGTCGACGATCCCGACGGCTACTGCATGCCTCCGGGAGTGCCGCGCATCAATTTCGGCGGCGGTCCCTTTAAGATTCTGCAAACGCCCGGCGTCACCGCGATCCTCTATGAATCGCTGGTCGGCATGATCTTTCGCCAGGTGTTCACGGACGGCCGGCCGCCGGCGCCCGTCGATGCCCCCACCTGGCTCGGCTACTCGACGGGAACCTGGAAGGGCGATACGTTTGTGGTCGATTCCCGAGGCTTCCGCGATGGCGGCTGGATCGATACGGCGAAGGGCCGACCGAGCAGTGACGCCCTGCACGTCATCGAGCGATTCCACCGCGCCGACTTCGGACACATGGACCTCGCGATCACGATCGACGATCCCAAGGCGTACCGCAAGCCCTGGACCATGCAAACCACACTGATGCTGATGCCGGACACCGAACTGCTCGAAGCTTTCTGCGAGAACCAGGAACCCATCTTGGAACATAGCCGCATCGATCCGCCACCCCCCGAGCCGCACAGTCCGCCCCTGCCGGGCGGGCGGCCGTAACTTTCCAGGAGGAACCACATCATCATGAAGAGACCCCGTTCCGCAACGCTGCTAGCCGGCCTGATCTGCGCCTTGACCACTTCTTCGATGACGGCGTCCGCCGCCGCTACCGTCGAGACCGGCCAACTGGAAGGCACCACCGAAAACGGGATGACCGTCTACCGCGGCATCCCCTTCGCCGCCCCGCCCGTCGGCGACCTGCGCTGGCGCGCGCCGCAACCCGCCGCGAAATGGTCCGGCGTGCGTACCGCTGACAAGTTCGGCCCTCCGTGCATCCAGGGCGGCGGCGGCGGACCTGCGGCCAAGGGCAAGCAGGGCCCCGCCGTCAGCGAGGACTGCCTCTACCTGAACGTCTGGACACCGGCCAAGTCCGCCAACGAACGACTGCCGGTCATGGTGTGGATCTACGGTGGAGGATTCTCGGGTGGCGCAACGTCAACGCCGCTCTACAGCGGCGAGCAGTTGGCGCGGAAAGGCGTCGTGGTGGTCAGCGTCGCCTACCGCGTGGGCGCCATGGGATACCTGGCGCATCCCGGGTTGTCGGCCGAATCGAAGGAGCACGTCTCCGGCAACTACGGCGTGCTCGACATGATCGCCGGCTTGCAGTGGGTCAAGAAGAACATCGCGGCCTTCGGTGGTAATCCGCAGAAGGTCACCATTTTCGGCGAATCGGCTGGTGGCATCGCGGTGAGCATGCTGTGCGCCTCGCCGCTGGCGAAGGGCTTGTTCCAGGGAGCGATCTCGGAAAGCGGCGGATCGTTCGGACCTCCGCGCGTGCCCACCATGCCGGGCGAGAATATGATGCTGCTGAAGGACGCCGAAAACCTCGGGCAGGCGTTCGCTGCCAAGGCCGGCGCCACCACCGTCGCCGATTTGCGCAAGCTCCCGCCTGATCGAGTGCAAGCCGCGTCCCCCACCGGCCTGGGCGGGTTCTGGCCGATCATCGACGGCTACGTGATTCCCGGCGACCAGTACAAGCTGTATCAAGCCAAGCGCTTCAATGACACGCCCATTCTGGTGGGCTACAACTCCGACGAAGGCCTGAGCTTCGGCGTGCCCGCGACGCCGGATGCCTACCGGGAAGCCACGCGCGATCGCTACGGACCCCGCGCTGAGAGCCTGCTCAAGGCGTATCCGACCGCTCCGGACAAAGTCTCCAAGACCGCTCGCGACCTGACCCGCGACGCCGCCTTCGGCTGGCAAACCTGGAGCTGGGCGCGCCTGCAGACCAAGCAGGGCAAAAACAAGGCGTACCTCTATTACTTCGATCAGCACCCCGACTACCCGGCCGATTCCCCCCAAGCCGGCCGCGGTTCCGCGCACGGCTCCGAACTGGCCTACGTGTTCCAGCACCTGCGCCCCAACGCCACCGAGTCGGACAAGGCCATTTCCGAGCTCATGGTGACCTACTGGACCAACTTCGCTAAGACCGGCGATCCGAACGGGTCCGGCGTGCCCGCCTGGCCCGCCTATAACGATTCCGATCCGGTGTCCATGTATTTCTCACAAACCGCCCACGCCGGACCGGTGCCGAGCCTCGATTCGCTCAAGGTGCTGGACGAATACTTCACCTGGAGGCGGACAGCCGAAGGTGCGAAGTTCGGCGCCCAGGGAGGACAGTAAAGCGCGACGTGTCCGAGGGGATCTAAGTCTTCGCATCTTTGTGACGGACCTTAAGAAACCGTCTCAGATATCGACGGCGATGACCTGGCGGGCGCGGGCGCCCTTGGGCTGCTCCGAACGGCCGAGCGATGCGGAAGAAGATGGCCCACTGGCCGCTCCAGTCCTCGCCGATCTCGTAGCGAATCCGCGCCACGTCCGGCCCGGCGGACTCCTGGACGTGAGCGATGGCCGCGTCGATTTCGGCCTGCTTCGTAACGGCGGAGGGAAGATACATCTGCGTTGATTTTACAATGTAGTCTGGTCGTTCCAACCCGATCCATGCGCCGCGTCCCCGGAATGATCCGGCGTCGGCAGCATCTGCCAGACTATCTGCTGGCGCGCACCCGTGCGATAGGCCACAATAAAGGCAACGGCAAACCATCATGGCGAATCTGACCATCGAACTCCCCGACGACCTCGCGCGCGACCTCGCCACCATAGCCGCGGCCCAACAGAAGAGCATCGAGCAGCTCACTCTCGATCGATTGCGTTCCCTTGTCAAACCTGCCCCGGAACCGAAGCGAGGCTCCGCCGCCGCACTTCTACGCGCGATGCAATCGCCGCCCCACCTAAGCGACGCAGACGTCGACGAACTCGATGCCGCCATCGCCGCCGGCCGCATGCCCGTCCAAACGCAAGACCTGTTCTGACCCCTGCCAACGTCTTGACGTACCTTCTCGATACCAACGCCGTAAGCCGCATCATGCGCGACGACGGAGACTTGGTCATCTGGCTCCAGTCCGTATCGGACGAGGATCAGGTAATTACCTGCCCGATCGTGCGGGGCGAAATCCTGTTCGGCATAAACCGCCTGCCCCAGGGACGCCGCCGGGAACACTTGGAAGCGAAAGCGCATGCCCTCCTGTCCGCGCTGCCCTGTCACGCGATCCCACCCGAAGCCGGAGAGCTCTACGCCAGCGTGAAACTCGCGCAGCAGCGCCGGGGCTTGCCCCTGGATGAGAACGACCTGTGGGTGGCAGCCACAGCCCTTGCCCTCGGCGCAACCCTGGTAACGCGCGACGTCGCCTTCGCGAGAGTCGACAACCTGCCGCTCATCTCCCCCTGACCCACAGTCGTCCGCAAGAGTGCCGAAATCAGCCCCCACGCTCCGCGATCACATCCTCGGAAACGCACCCGGGAATGGACGACAAAGCCGCGCGGATCTCCTCAATCGTGGGCTGCGACGTCAGCGCTCTGACCTCGGCGCGCGCCCGTTCCACCACGGCCATGTCGCGCTGGCTGCCCTCGCCCGGATCGGCGATGATGAGCCTCACCCGCTGCGATGCGGCCAGCGCAACGGGCGTGAGGGGACGCAAGACGCCGTGTTCATAAACTGCTTCTACCGTGCGGATCATCATCGGCTCCCTTTCCCTCAGAATGCCTCGTGACCTGTACACTGAGGGCGTGGGCCAGACGATCGAAGAAAAGTACGCATCCGCCGGTCATCCGTCGATCCAAGAGCTGAAACAGGCGCAAGGCACCATCCCGACCTCTGATCCAAGGGAACTGCTCGGTGACTTCTGGCCCGAAGACGAAAATATCGACGATTTCCTGGCGGCCCTGCGCGAGTGGCGAGGACACTCTAAGACCGATCAAGCGGCATGAGCGCCGTCGTCGTGGACACCGATGTGATCTCGTTGGTGTGTTCAATCGGGACAGCCCGGCGACGGCTGTCTTGATCTATGAGATCCGATATACATAGGCATCCTCCAGATAGCGATCGCCGATCATCTGGCCACCAAGTCGCATCCCTTCGGCGGGCTTGGTCTTGCCGAACGTCTGACGGAGCGTCCTGATGAAGGAATCGTTCATCGAGAGGATCAATATCGGAGGCGTCTTGTCCGGAGTAAGTCCTGCGGACGTGAGGGAGTCATTCACGCGCCGGTACGCATCCCTGAGGTCCAAGGCGTCAAGTTGGCGTCCTGAGACCATGAGTCGCCAGTCTTCATATTCAGACGAATACGCCCAGAGTGCCACGGCGATTCTCATCTTCGCGCGATCCAGGGCGTCCACGACCTCTCTGCCCCTTTCGATATCGTGACTCACCAGTGCAGTCTTATCCATGAAATGACTCCATGCCGCCGCTCCCCGATGGCGTTCAGCAAGCCATGAGCGGCCTCTGCCGGTTGCCTCCGGTACCGGCTCTGTTCGGACCAGGACTGCACCAAATCCCAGTTCACCCTGAATTCCGGGTGCCGGCTGGCTTGCGCGATGCGAGCGTCCTCAAGCCCCGCAACCCGCGTGTGCCTGATTCAGGCCGACCTTGCGCCGAACATCGAGAGTAAATGGTGCCGCGCGATGTCGTCATCTTTGATCTCCCTCCACTTCGAAAACACGTCTTCCGCGAGCCGGATGGCGTCCCTCACATCCGTGTCCACCAGCGACCACCCGCCATCGTAGTCGGCCCGTTCCCGATCTTTCTGGAGCTGGGTAAAAGCCTTGATCACGTCCTGCAGCGCCTGTTCGACGGGCGTGGGGCTGTTCTTGTCCTTCGGCGTAAAGCCGGTCCGCATCTGACCGTGCCCGAACATTCTGCCCAGCCGGGCGCGCTGATCCGGAAATTCCCAATGCTCCACGAAATCTTCGATGAACAGGTGGAACGCGGCGTAGTACGCCGTCGAGATCGAACGCCGCATCAGCGTCTGGCGCTGATCCGCGACCCCCTTGTCAGCCAGAAAATGAGCGTCCTCAAGGAATTCGTCCGCTAGGCCCATGCAGGTTCCTGCAACATCGCCTGCTCGGATACACTTCGGTAATTGTGGTACGCAAACACGCCCATGCCGGGGTAGTCCAGTTGCTGCGCCAATCCCCGCTCGACCTTCGTCGCCACCTCCCGCAGCCGGCCCCGGGCGGCATCATCGGCGAGCACGATGCGGAAGAAGATGGCCCACTGGCCGCTCCAGTCCTCGCCGATCTCGTAGCGAATCCGCACCACGTCCGGCCCGGCGGACTCCTGGACGCGAGCGATGGCCGCGTCGATTTCGGCCTGCTTGGTGACGGCGGAAGGAAGATACATCTCGATTTGATTCTACAATGCCGGGTCTGGTCACCAACCTCCATCATCGGACCTATATCGGGTCCCGAATCGCAATGCCTCATAAGTGCCGGGATGTCGGTTTTTCGTTGCCGCAGTAGTGTTGCCGAATCGCGCGAAGTGCATCGCCGGCCTGCGTCAGCAGGAGACGCATGGTGTCAGCTCTTTTCGTTAAATCTACACCCAGTCTTGTGCAGGTCTTGTCGTACCCAGAGCCCTTTCGATGTGCTGAGCCCGTTGAGCGTAATTCCTGCAAATCTCTCAGTAGCTGGATGACGCCCCGGCGATCGGGGAACTGTGTCTTCATCAAGAACCCGTCGAGCTTCTTGATTCCCTTCGCCCCATGTTCGAGGGTGTCGTCGGCGTGTGCTGCCAGCTCCTTTTCATTGAGCGAGTCCACAAGAAGCTTGGTGAGGTATCCAATTTGTTCGTCCAGCTCCACTTGAGAGTTCGTGACCGGAACTCGCACCGCATCCAAAAGGTGCGAATCGCCGACCTCTGGAGCCAAAAATAACGGCCACGCGTGGACCCTGTGCCACTCTTCGCTGGTCTCGGTATACTCTCGACGGAAGACGTGATCGGGGGACCTCGCGTCCGCAAATTGACCAAGGAAGCTTCGGCGGTAGCTCGTCTCACTTATGCGGCCTTCCGGAGCGACGTTGAACTGGCGCCAGTGCAAACGTTCCTCGTAGGGTAGGTCGCGTCCAAGGTCTCCGAGGAAGACGACAACATACGAGTCGAGATCGTTGTCGATCTGGCAGCTCCATAAGTCAAGACATCTCAGTCGCCCGTCGCTGACGCGATATCGCTCGGGTTCCGCAAAATACTTCCCGAGCACTTCGCGACGGAAATACACGGGCGTCAGATAATGAGGCGCCCCCGGGTTCGCGCCAAAATAGTTCGCGAGGGCATCGGGATCTGAAGTGTGCTCTACATCGTTTCCGTCGCCATCCACTCCAACGATGAAATTCACATCTCGACGCGAGTTGTCCCGCTCAAACGGCCAGATTCCAGCTTGCGCTCGCCCAGGAGGCGCCAAAATGACCTTCGCGAGTAGCCGCGAAAATGAAACGTAACCAGGGTTGAAATCACACACGGCAACGTTTCTTCGCCAACGTATCCCATCGTGAGATTCGACCCGGTCCCGTTCGTTAGAGGGTACATCAGCGACAGCGAGCCTCGAGTAGCGCCTTGAGTCGAAGAAAACAGCGAGGTGTAGCCTGGTTCCTGCCTGGAACTGGCGAAGATACTTCATCTGGGCTTGGATTAGGTGGTCCTTGAATCTGACAACCTCGATCTCTCTCCCTGACACGTCGAATGTCAGCAGCAGCCCTCGCTTCTTGTCTTCGGCCAAGTTGTGGTAAAGCCGAAATTCCTCGTCCATTTCGAAGTAGTCTGGAAACGCTCCGGCGAACGTTCTGAAGCGAATGATCGGCCGTATACCATCCGAGCTGCCGCGAGAATGGTAGGTCGTGACCTTACGCCCGCTGCGCCGGCCCTGGCTGAAGCCCGGCCTATAGTCATCGATTGTTAGGTCCCAGCCGTCACTCTCCATCGCGCGCGTGACAGTCCCATGTCCTAGTAGGGCGCACCAGATCGTAAGTGAGTGGGTTGCCTCCTCAAGTCGCTCATACAAGCTTTCCCATTGTCCCTTGCCAACCGCAGGCAGACGCGAATTGATCAAGTCGCGTTGGAGAAGGAACTCAAGTGCACCTGGCATCAATGACCTTATGCAATTCTCATTACATCACAGGCCGAACCTTGACCTGGACCGCCTGAACGGTGGGGGCGGCATTTTGAGCTTGCGAATAGCCTCGGTCTCCCGTGGAACTACGTATGGAGCCCGCCCCCTCCACCCCAATGCGCTACCCTAGGTACGTGCTTCCGCGTCCCGCAGCATCGCGCAGGCCGAAGCTCCCCTTCATCCTCGCCGGCCTCGTCATCCTTCTCTTCTTCAGCCGCACCATCGCTAGTCTGATCATCGACTACCACTGGTGGGGCGAAATGGACCAGGTCAACACCTGGCTCCGCATGTGGTCTTACCGCCTCTTCCCCGGCCTCGTCCAATGGGCCGTCGTCTTCGCCGTCCTCTGGCTGGCCCACGCCCGCGGACTCAAATACGCCGGCACCCGCCTCCGCGACTACCCTTTTTACGCCTGGATCGCCACCGGCGGCATCTTCGTGCTCTCCCTGCTGCTCTCCGCCGCCGCCGTCGACGGCTGGATCGTCGCCCGCTACCTGGGCGGCCAGGGCGTCCCCTCGGATTGGCAGGACCCGGTCTTCAACCAGCCCCTCACCTTCTACTTCTTCGATCTCCCCTTTTACTCAAGCCTGGCCGGCTTCCTCGCCGTGCTCACCGCCGCCGGAGCCGTCGTCTATTACGCCACCGCGCGCGCCTGGCAGCTCCGCATCCGCTTCCCCGAACTGTGGCGCAGCGGGCAGATCGAATGGGAGGACGTCAAGCGTCTCGGCCGCCTGGAAACCCACATGCTCAAGGGCCTCATCGCCCTCTTCCTGGTGTTCCTGGCCGTCAACTTCTGGCTGGGCCGCTACAGCATGCTCTATTCCGACCATGGCGAACTTATGGTCGGCATCGATTACGTCCAGCAGAACATCGGACTCCCGCTCCAGATCGCCAAGGCCGGAGCCGCGCTGCTCGCCGCCGCGCTCGTCCTGCTCGGACGCCGCAAGCTGGCCGCCGGCTGCGCCATCGTTCTGGTCATCGATATCATCGTGCCGCCGCTGGTCAGCTCCCTGCACGTCCGCCCCAACGAGTTGAACCTCGAGCGCCCCTACATCGAACGCCACATCGAGGCCACGCGCCACGCCTTCCGCCTGAGCGAGCGCACCCGCGAAGTCGAGTTCCAGGCCCACAAGGAAGCGCCCATCGATTTCGAACGCAACAAGGTGATGCTCGACAACGTCCGCCTCTGGGAATGGGGAGCCTTCCATGACACCCTCAGCCAGAGCCAGCCGCTGCGCCCCTACGCCTACGCCGATACCGACGTTGACCGCTATCAGATTGACGGCCAGATGCGCCAGACGCTGCTCGCCCCGCGCGAGCTCGACTTGAGCCAGATCGGCGCCGCGCAGCAGCGCTGGGTCATTACTCACACCATTTACACCCACGGCTACGGCCTCGCCCTGGCCGAAGCGAATCGCATCAGCCCCTCCGGCCTGCCTGACCTGCTGATCCGCAACGCGCCGGTCGAGGTCCTCACCCCCAGCCTGAAGCTCGACCGCCCCGAGATCTACTACGGCGAAGAATCGCGCGAGCCCGTGTTCGTGCGCACCACCCAGCCCGAGTTCAACTACCCCTCCGGCTCCGAAGACGTCAGCACGCGTTACGAAGGCAAGGGCGGCTTCCCCATCGGATCGCTCCCCCTGCGCCTCACCGCGGCCTGGGCCATGGGCGACTGGAACATCGTGCTCTCAGACGCGCTCACCGATGAAAGCCGCATGATGATCAAGCGCAGCGTCAGCGAGCGCCTCGGGGAACTGGCCCCGTTCCTCACCTGGGACGCCGACCCCTACATGGTCATCACCGACGACGGGCGTCTGGACTGGATCATCGACGGCTACACCATGAGCGACGCGCACCCCTACGCGCGCGGCCTGTTCGGCTACGGCCAGGGGTTCAACTACATCCGCAATTCGGTCAAGGCCACCATCGACGCCTACAGCGGCGAGGTCCGCCTGTACGTCTTTGACCCGGACGATCTCCTGATCCGCGCCTACCAGCAACTGTTCCCGGACCTGTTCACCCCGGCCTCGGAGATGCCCGCCGGCCTCCGCCGCCACACCCGCGCCCCCGAGTTCCTGTTCAGCGTCCAGGCCGAAATCTACCGCACCTACCACATGCGGAACCCGGAATCCTTCTATAACCGGGCCGACCTCTGGGATCTCGCCACCTACACCGGCGGCCAGGCCGGCGCCCCCATGGACATGACGCCCACCTACCTGGTGGCCACCCTGCCGGGCGAGGAAGGGCCCGAATTCCTGCTGACGATCCCCTTCACCCCGCGCAACAAGCAGAACCTGATCGGCCTCATGGTGGCCCGCTGTGATGGCGAACACCTGGGCGAGGTCGTGTTCCTCCAGCTCCCCAAGCAGGAGATCATCCAAGGCCCCCTCCAGATCGAGGCCCTGATCAATCAGAACGACGTCATCTCCAAGGACCTCTCCCTTTGGAATCAACAAGGTTCCCAGGTCCTTCGGGGCCAGATCCTGGTGCTGCCCATCGACCAGACGTTCCTGTACGTCGCACCGATTTATATTCAAGCGGCTCAGGCGCGTATGCCTCAGATCGAGAAGGTGGTCCTGGCCGCCGGTGGTAATCTTGTCTACGCGGACACCTACCAGCAGGGGCTCGCCATGCTGGCCAGGATGCAGGGGCAGGCTCCACCCCCGTCGGTCTCCCAAAACGCGCCAGTACGAAACGAACCCAACGAGGGCTCGGCCCAGGTGTCCACGGCGCCCCGTCAGGACCCCCGTATCGGAGAGATTCGAGACCACTTAGACCGCTACCGGACGCTCTCCTCGGAGGGCAAATGGGCCGAGGCCGGCCAGGAGCTCGAAGCCATCCGCGGCCTCGTCCAGTAGTGATAGCAATGATTGCACTGCAATCGCATCAATGCTATCATTGATGCGTGGCCAGCATCACCATCCGCAAGCTCGACGACAGCCTGAAGACCCGTCTCCGCATCCGAGCGGCCGAACACGGCCACTCCATGGAAGAGGAAGCCCGCGCCATCCTCAAGTCGACGCTTGAGCCCGAAACCCTCAACCTGTTCGACGCAATCCGCCGGCACTTCGAGCCGCTGGGTGGCATGGAGCTTGCTATTCCGCCGCGCGAGCCGATCCGCGAGCGCGACCTCTTCGGTGAGTAGCGGCCATGGTCATTCTCGACACGAGCGTCTTGTCGGAGCCAACCAAGCCCGTCCCCGCGCGCGAGGTCGCACGCTGGATGAGCGGGCAGCTATCGCCGGACATGTACACGACCACTGTGTCCATTGCCGAGCTGTTGATGGGTGTTGAATTGCTGCCTGCCGGGAAGCGGCGCGACGCGCTGCATGCCGCCTGCGGGGGGCTGATCACGGTCATGCAGGGCCGAATCCTGCCGTTTGACGAGGCCGCTGCACGCCTAGTCCCTGAGATCGTTGTCGGGCGGAAGAGACTCGGGCGGCCCATTATGCAGTTCGACGCCATGATCGCCGCGATTGCCCGCTCTCATGGAGCCACCGTGGCCACCCGCGACACGGCCGGGTTCGCAGACTGCGGCATCGGCGTCCTCAACCCGTGGGCTCCGTGACCTCTTCCCTCTCCGCGCGCCTGGCGTTACGATGAAACTAGGATGGGGGCTCATCACAACCACCGCCACGCGCACGCCCACGGCCGGGCGACCGGCAAGATCCTCATCGCCTCGCTGATCCTGACCATCGTCTTTGTCGCGGCCGAAGCCGTGGCCGGATTCTGGTCCGGCAGCCTGGCGCTGCTCTCCGACGCCGGGCACAACTTCACGGACGCCTTCGGACTGGTGCTGGCCGTCGCGGCCTACTATCTCGAAGCCCGTCCCGGCGACCACGTCAAGACCTACGGCTACCAGCGCACGGGCGTCCTGGCCGCCTTCCTGAACGCCCTGATGCTGGTGGCGATCTCGGTCTTCCTGCTGTGGGAGAGCTACCAGCGCCTGCTGACTCCCGAGCCGATCCAGGAAGACGTCATGCTGTGGATGGCGGGCGTCGGCATTGTGGTGAACCTGGTGATCGCCTGGGGCCTGCATGGCCATGGCGGCGACCTCAATATCCGCGCGGCGTTCCTCCACCAGATCGGCGACACGGCCAGTTGCGTGGCCATCATCATCGGCGCGCTGGTCATCCGCGCCACCGGCTGGCTGGCGGTCGATCCTCTGCTCTCCATCCTGATCTCGGTGGTGATCATCTGGACCGCCTGGGACATCTTCAAGGATTCCCTCAATATCCTGCTGGAGGGCCTGCCCAAGGACCTGAACCTGGAGGACGTCAGCGGCCGGATCTGCGGCGTGGCCGGCGTCGAAGGCGTGCACGACCTCCACATCTGGAGCCTGGGCTCACGCGACCGCGCCCTGAGCGCCCACCTGGTGATCGCCGACGTGCCTCCGTCGGAAAGCGACTCGATCCTGCGCAAGGTGAACGGGATGCTCGACGCGCAGTTCTCTATCTGCCACACCACCATCCAGTTCGAGCACCGCGGCTGCGAGCTGGCGGACGCCGCCTGCGGTCCGGGCCGGCACGCCACGGCGGCGCATCCACACGCGGATTCAGCCTCTTGAGCAGCCTCGGCATTTCTTTGGTATAGCGCAGCGCGGTTTCGTGAGGCCAGCGACGGTTTCCCCAGCAGATTGAGCCGCTTCGGCGCGGGTCCGCGGTATCCACGAAACCGCCCTGCCAGCGCTCCTAGGCCGGGCGTCTCACTACGCTCGGCATACGGCCACAAAGAATGAAACCCGTTCAACTCTCACTTCGCTCTCGTGCACCTGTGGCAACCGGCGTGCCTGGAGATTAAACGCCTAGTTGGTATACTGTTCTAACAACCCGCGTTCCCTCGTTTCAAATGCTTAAGTACTGTGCCCTATATTCACTGTGTGTCTCGGTGAGCCTCGCGGCGAACTTTGTCACTGGACAAGGCGCCCGCCTGGTCATCGGACAATCCACCTTCACTGCGCAGGAGGCGGGAGCCACAGACTCCATTTTGGGCGGTGTGGGCGGGTTGGCCTACTTCGGCGGCAAGCTGTTCATCACCGGCACCAATCGTCTGGGGCTGACTCCGCTGAACCATCGCGTGCTCATCATGGACGTCTCCGGCTTCCCCAAGCCCCTGGACGAGATCCCCGCCTTCAGCGGACGCTGTCCGGTGTGCGTGGGGCAGGCCAGCGTGGTGCTCGGCCAGCCGGATTTCACCAGCGTGGACTACAACCTTACCCGGGACGGCCTGCGGCTTCCCACAGCCGTTGCCACCGACGGAACCGTGCTGGCCGTCGCCGACACCTCCAACAACCGCGTACTGCTCTGGAACACGATTCCCACCACCAATGGAGCGCCGGCGGATGTCGTGCTGGGGCAGTCCAGCTTCGATAGCGTGAAGGCGGTGGCGGTGGACGCCAAGAGCCTGCGCGCGCCGCAAGGCGTCTGGATCCAGGACGGCCGGCTGTTCGTGGCCGATACGCAGAACCACCGGGTGCTCATCTGGAACTCGATCCCCACGCAGAACGAGCAGCCCGCCGACGTCGTGGTGGGCCAGGCGAACCTGAACGTGGCCGTCGAACCCGACCTCACGCTGGCCACCGTGGAGGCCCGCGCCGACACGCTGCTCAATCCCGTCTCGGTCACCAGTGATGGCGTGCGGCTTTACGTCTCGGACCTGGGCCACAACCGGGTGCTCATCTGGAACTCGATCCCCACCACCAACGGCAAGGCCGCCGACGTCGTCATCGGCCAGAAGGATTTCACCGGCTCGCTCGCCAACGACGTCCAGAACCTGTGCGATCCACTGCTGGACGCGAACGGCGATCCGAAGACCGATGCGACCACCGGCGACACGCTTTATCCTGCCCGCTGCGGCCGCACGCTGGACTTCCCGCGCTACGCGTTGTCCGATGGCACGCGGCTGTTCCTGGCCGACGGCGGCAATGACCGCGTGCTGGTCTATAACCAGATCCCCACGCAGAGCGCGCCCGCGCCCGATGCGGTGTTGGGGCAGGTGGACGAGTTCGCCAGCGGCGTCACCAGCTATACCGACCTGTTCCACCCGCTGCTGCGCCAATCGGCGGCCGATATTATTCCCACGCCTACGTCGCTGGCCTTCGATGGCACCAATCTCTACGTCACGGATCCCAGCAACCGCCGCGTGCTGGTTTTCACGGCCGGCGAGCCGCTGATTCCAATCAACGGTGTGCGCAACTCGGCCAGCCGCGAGATTTTCGCTCTGGGGTCGGTGGCCGTGCGCCTGTCTACCATTACGAACGCCGACGGCACGCTGGGGCAGGGCATGATCACCGCGGGCGACACGGCGACCGTCACGATCAATGACGTGGACCACACTTACACGGTGCAAGCCAACGACACGGTAACCAGCATCATGGAAAACATCGCGACCACCATCAATTCCGGCACCGGAGACCCGGTGGTGTTCGCCGAGTATGAGCCTCTGCTGGGCGTGGTGAAGCTCCAGGCCAAGGTGGCCGGTACGGCGGGGAACGACATCACGATCGCCATTGCCACCAACGATGGCGCGGGCATTGAGGCTGCGGCCTCCGGCGCCACGCTCCAAGGCGGCCAGAACGCGACCGTGATCGCTCCCGGAACGCTGGTCAGCATGCTGGGCCAGGGTCTTGCGGACACAACCGCGGCCGCCGATCTGAGCCAGAATCCCCTGCCGCGCGACCTGGGCGGCGTGCAGGCCTATTTCGACGGGATCCGGTCGCCGCTGCTGTTCGTCTCCGACGGGCAGGTGAACGCGCAGGTGCCTTTCGAGGTCCTGGGCTCGAATAATATAAGCTTCTACCTGCGCATTCAAAAGTCCGACGGCAGCGTGATCGCCACCACGGCCATCGCCGTGCCCATCGACAACCAGAACCCCGGCATCTTCGCCATGGAAGGCGAGGAGCCGCGCCAGGTGGTCGCCTACCATGCCACCAGCAACGCCACCGGCACCATCACCGTGGACGGAAGCGTTAACGAAGGCGACGTCGGGACAATCACGATTGCCGGGCGCACCTTCGCTTACACGGTGAAGGCCGACGACACGCTGGATTCGGTCCGCGACGCGTTCGTCCAACTGATCAATTCGGACACGGAAGTGCCCGTGGTGGCCGTGCCAGTGGGGTCCTTCCACCGCATTCGACTGCGGGCCAAGATTGCCGGACCCGCCGGGGAGGGCGTCAAGTATACCGGCGATTCGGCAGCGGGTGCCAACAGCACCAGTGTGTTTCTGATCCTGTCCAGCACCAGCGGCGAGTTGTGCTGCGCCAACGTGCGGGATGCCCCGGTAACGACGCTGAACCCGGCCATTCCGGGCGAAAGCATCTACGTCTACGCGACCGGTCTGGGGCAGGTCTACCCACAGCAGGCCGCCGACCACGCGGTGACGGGCGAACAATATGACGGTCCGACGGTGAACGATCCGAACGAGTTCGTTTCGTCGCTGGCGGGCGGCTCGACGGCCAACGTGATTTCAGCCGGCTTACTGCCGGGTACTGTGGGGCTTTACAAAGTGGTGCTGGAACTGTCTCCCGGTATGAGCGTCTTCGCCTCGTACGCGCAGCTGACCATTTCGCAGTTCATTTACACCAGCAACGTAGTGAATCTGCCGGTGCGCAATCCGGCGCAGTCGAACGTGGGCCAGTAGGCCGGCCCGGCCTGCCTGCCCAGGCCCAGGCCGGACTCATCTGGGAGCAGCGGCCGGTGGCCCGGCCAGCAGCCCGGGGTATCCGATGTACCGCCAGCCCGCTCCCGGCGTTTCATACCACCACAACTGGTTCGAAAGGTCGCTGCCGGTGAGGAACAACTGTGGACCGGTGCTGGCCGCCACGGCGAGATCCTGGAGAATGCCGCCGGGCGACTGCCAGCCCTGCCAGTTGTTCCCAGTGCCTTGCAGAAAGACGTTGTACCACACGGCTCCCGACGCGGTCAGCGCCGCGGCGTAAACGTTGCCCCCGGCCGCGGCGATCTTGGGTCCGGTTGCGATCACGCCGCCCCCAGGCTGCCAACCATTGAACACCGTACCGTCCTGCCGCCCCATCCACACGCCGTGGAACGTATCGCGCACCGCAATATAAGCGGCGTCGTCGCTTCCGGCCGATACCGCCGGGTTGCCCGCTACGACCGCTCCTTGAAACTGCCAGCCCGAGAAGCCGCCGTTCCACACCGCTGTCCAGATGGCGTTGGAATCGTCCTTACCCACGATGTACACGGTGTTGCTGCCCGCTGCCGCGGCGCTCACCGGATCGACCGCAAAGACGCCGCCACGATTGGTCCACGCATCAAAGCCGGCGCCTCGCATGAAGGTCGTAGTCCAGTAGGAATCGTATTGATCCCGGGCCACGACGTAGGCGGTATCGGCGATCACCGCGATCGAGGGCACCCCTTGGAAGATGCCGCCAGCGAATTGCCAGCCGTCCCACTGATGGGTATAGGTGTCGTAGACGTTCAGCCAAATGGCGCCGAAGTTGTCACGCGCGACCACGTAGGTGTCGCCGCGCGCGTTTTGGGCAGACGCCGGATCACTCGCGAAGACGCCGCCCAGGCTGGTCAACTGGGAAGACAAGGGAGAGCTGAACCACATGCCACCGGACGCATCGCGGAACACACCGGTCGGCGAGTTCCCCGACAGAGAGAGAACAAAGGCGTCGAAGTAGCCAGCGTTGTTGGACTGGATCGGGTTCACTGTCGGGAATCCCGCAAAGAAGGAGGCACCGGTTACAAGCTGGTTTCCCGAAGCGTCCACCGCGATACCGTAGCCCTCGTCATTCTCGCTGCCGCCCAGGTAGGTGGAGAACAACAGTGCCGAACCGGATGCGCTTACCTTGGCAACGAAGGCATCATGGGTGCGGGGGATGCCGCCACCGTAGGCCGCCTGCACCGGGTTCGCCGTCGGGAAGTCAGTGGAGGTTGTATACCCGGTCAGATACACGTTCCCTCCACCATCCACGGCGATGGCCTCGCCGTAGTCGTTGAAGCTGCCGCCCAGGCACGTGGCGTACACCAGCGCAGAGCCGGCCGCGTTCAGTTTTGCGATGACGGCGTCAGAATCAGAGATGCCTGGCTGGTGACTCCCGGCTATGGAGTTTACCACCGGGAAGTCGCTGGAGTACGAAGCGCCGGTGATATAGGCATTCCCATCGCTATCTAAAGTGATTCGGGTCCCGGCGATCTCCGTGCTACTCCCACCAAGGTAAGTGGAGTAAACCAGCGCCGAGCCCGATGGGTTCAGCTTGCTGATGAACAAATCCGTGGATCCCGCCAAGTTGGGCTGGAACGCATTGACGGTCGTAGGGAAGCCCGCGCTAGCCTGGCCTGTTACGTAAGCGTTGCCTTGCTGGTCCACCGCGATTCCATAACCGATGGACTCCTCGATCCCACCCAAATAGGTGGAGTAAACGCGTGCGGAGCCGGAGGCGTCGAGTTTCGTGACGAACGCGTTTACCTCACTTGCCCGGCTGGCTTGAATGGGGTTTGTCGTGGGGAAGTTCGGTGACGCGGTGTGGCCGGTAACATAGGCGTTGCCATCGCTATCGATGGCGATTCCCAGGCTGGCGTCGGTCAGGATTCCACCCAAATACGTGGAATACACCAGCGCAGAGCCGGACGCGTTCAGCTTCGCGACGAATGCGTCCGTACCTCCCCCGCTGGCCGCCTGCATCGGATTGACCGTAGGGAAATCGATGGCATCTGTAAGGCCGGTGAGATAGACACTCCCGTTCGCGTCGATCGAGAGCCCCTCGGCGATATCGTAGGCGTGTCCTCCCAGGTAGGTCGAGTAGACAAGGGCGTCGCCCGCCGGATTCAATTTGACCACAAACGCGTCGGGAGCCCCCTTGATACTCGCCTGAAGCGGATCGGCGGTGGGGAAGTCGGGGGAGTAGACAGCTCCCGCAACGTAGGTCGTGCCGCCCGCGTCCACGGCGACAACCCCGCCTGAATCGTCGGATTGGCCGCCTAGATAGGTCGAATACCGCAGCACGGGATCAACCACGAGCAGCCTGGCTGGGTCGTGAGGCGCGATCTCCAGCCTCACTCGCCTGGGGCCGCTGACGCGATAGGTGACTTCTACTTCGGAGTCGCCCTGGCGTGCGAGAGGCCGCTCCAGCCGGAATTCTCCCGCGGATGTCGTCAAGATCAACGCGCCCCCGTCAGTACGCAGTGACTCGACCCCCTCGTATTCGATTTCAAGGTCGCGGCGGCCGGCGCCCGGGGCTATGACCAAGTCGAACTCCAAGAGCCGGGGACTGCCATGGTAGACGATATCAATACCGGGGTAGACGTCTTTGTACCGAACGCTCCCAAAGTTGGGAATGTTCGTGCGGTACTGGGCCGGATCGTTCCCTATCAGATAGTTGCTGCGTCCTCCGGTTGGCTCCAGCCCTTCTATCGTTCGCGGCATCTGCGAACCGGCCAGCCGCATTCGCACGGGCGGACCCTGCCGCGGCGTGAGCACCACCTCACGATCTGTCAGGAATACGGTCAGGTTTCCCGCGCGCGCCAGGAACCTCACCCGCGGGTCACTCTGGCCGTAGTTGGGCTCAAAGGTGATGGGTAGCTTCGAGAGGTTGACCAGGCCAGGGGACTGCCCCGCAACATGAAGCGCAAATATCGTTCCGATGATTAGTGTTCGCATCCAAGACCAGACTGCGACCAGACTGCAGAATTATATATAGAGGCTGTGCCCGGTTGGGCGCCTCCGCCCGTATCTTTCTGGACACTCATTCTATATCAAAGATTGGATTAAGGTTTGGGCGCCGGCGGCAAGCGGCGCGGACGCGGCCGCGGTCCGCAGCAGGACGGCGTGAGGAACGGGCGGCAGGGGCGGGTCAGTGGTCCTCGGGAGGGATCTCGTAGGGCCGATAGCCGGCCCGCTCCATGGTTTGGTAGGCCGACTCGGCCGCGTCCGGGTCGACGTAGAAGAACGCGCCGACGCGCTGCGTGCGGAAGATAATGCCGCCGCTGTAGCGGTCGGGCTCGACCAGATAGTCGAACCCGGCCTGGGTGAGGACCTCCTCAAGCGCCAGAGCCTCCTTGAGGCGCTTGGCGATGTAGATCAGGGTGAGTTCCTGATCGCCGAAATGGTCCGGCTCGTGCCGCATCGCGCCCGGTCAGCCGACCCGCGCCGTGAAGGCTTTGTAGGCGGCCTCGCCGCTGTGCTTGGATACCCACTCGGCGCAGGCATTGCCGGCCTTTTCGAGGTTGCCGAGGTAATTCGGGTCCTGGAAGGCGGCGCGGACTTCGCCGATGAGGGGCTTGATACGTTCCCACACCAACAGGATTTCGCGGGTGTTGCTGAAGAACAGGTCGGCATTGAGCACGCCGGCGTTGACGAAGGACCCGGCCATATCCCAGTAGCTGGCGCACTGGCGGAAGTAGGCATTGGGCTCCGAGCCGGGCGGGCACAGGGCCTGCATCTCGGCGAGCGTCTTGCATTTGAAATTGGCGACGAACCAGTTGCGGGCGGCCCGCATCTTGTCCTCGCGGCGCAGTTCGTAAAGCTTCAGGATGAGGTTGGCGTCATCGTAGGTGGCTTGAGACATATATGCTCTCAGCGTACCCGATCCGGCGGAGGGGGTCGAACCCCCGACCCGCCGCTTACAAATCAGGCGAATCGTCCTTCTCAGACTTGCGAAGGAGTGCTCGCCATTGCGAAAAGGCCTGTTTGGCCTGGCCTTGGTACGTTCTGCCGCAACCTCGAGAGCGGCCGCCGCGCTGGCCGTGAACAGCAGTTCGTAGAACTGCCGTGCATTCTCCAGTGCCAGCACGCTGAGTTCGTGTGGGACCGGGAAGACCGCGTGCAGTTACCAGAGTGCGGCCAAAAGGCGAACTTGCGGCGAATGGCTACTGCTTGCCGCGGCCTCGGCCCCGCCCTTGGGCCGGCGCTCCCAACCCTTCTTCTTCCCCTTCCGGAGGAGCGTTCACGTTCCCTCCGCGGCCTCCACGGCCCGGCGGCGTCCAGCCGTCGTTCGACGGACCGTTCTGGAAGAAGTGGGCGTCCGCGCTGAGCGGATGGCCCGTGGCGTACCGCGCGTTCGCCTGGCCGAAGAGTTTGCCGGCCCGCAATACGTCATCGTGAACCTTCGTGATCAAGGCCTGATAGCGATCGTCATTTTGCGCCCACCCGGTAAACGAGCTGAGGTCCGCGTTGCCAATGATCACGACATCGACGCCCGGCACGCGCGCGATGTCGTAGGCGTTCGCCACACCGGTGGGAGTCTCGATCATCACCACGACCAGCATGTTGTCGTTGAAGGTCTGACGGTAATCCCGCCCCCAAATCCGGCCTGCCTGGCCCCCGCCCGAGCTACGCCGCGCCACGGGAGGAAAGCGAGACCACTTGACCGCTTCCAGCGCGCGCTCCGGATCATCCACGGTGGGAATGATCACGCCCAATGCCCCGATGTCGGTGGCATGCTGAATGTGCCACTCCTGCGCATCCGGCAGCCGGATCATGGGAACGGCGCCCGCGCCGGGGCAAGCCCCGATCATTGCTTCGACATCCTTGAACTCCAGCGTGCTGTGCTGCATCTCGAACCACGTATAGTCGTAATGCTTGGCCCGCTCGCAGTAGCCCTCAATATCCATCCTTGACTGCGTGAAGCTGAAAACCTGCTTGCCATCAAGCAGCTTCTGCTTGGCGGTGTTGTAAAGCTTGGCCGGAGTCGCACTCTGTCCTCCGGCCTGCTGCTGCGCGCTCCCAGATACGCACAAGATCGCGGTGGCTATACCCACCAAGACTCTCGTAACATAAGATGCCTTCATCGTTGTCCTCCCGGTTTCATCAAGCCAAATGTCCTGATCCGAAGCCGCCAGCCAGAGGCGACGCGTCAATCAGAGAATACTTGTATACAATACACTGTGGTGCCGCTGAATGCTCGGGGCTCCCGAGCGAAGGGGCTTGGCGCGAGTTTCTCAAGGAGATCCTGACGAATGGCGACAACAACAATTTCCGCGCGGCGACGCACTGGGACGAAGGCTGCGGGCATCCTCGTGGTGGGTCTGCTCACGACAAGTTTTGCGTACGGCTTTCAGGGCCGCGGTGGGTTCGGCGGTGGCCGGGGCCAAGGGCCTCCACCGAACCCCAATGCCATCTCAGCCGCCGAGTTTGTCATTGATCCTCCCACGCTGATCAATCTTGGCTTCGAATGGTTTGTGCAGGGCGACGACAACCGCAACGCGTCCGTCGCCGTGTTCTACCGCAAGAAAGGGGAGACGGCCTGGAACGACGCCTTGCCCCTGCTGCGGCTCAAGAACGAACGCATCTCCCAGGGCTCCCAACTGGACGTGATCACGCCGAACATGTTCGCCGGCAGCATTCTCGATCTGGAACCGGACACGGCTTACGAAGCCCGATTCGTTCTAGCGGATCCGGACGGCGTGCGCGGTGAGAGCAGCCACACGGTCACCGTGGCCACACGCGCCGAGCCGATGCCTTATGAGGGCGGTCGTGTATTCCACGTGTATCCACACGGATTCACCGGTCAGAAGATGGAGCCGTCCTTTGAAGGACTGATGTGCGCCTACAACTACACCTGCGCGGGCACGGACTGGGCCACGGCCGGGCGGCCTCGCGTCCGTCCGGGCGACACCATTCTGGTCCACGCGGGCGAGTACAAATACAACCGGTATGAGTACACGAATGACGCTTCCGTGAACCGGACCACTCCGCTCGACGGCACCTACTATCTCACCGCGGACGGCACGCCGGACATGCCGATCGCCATCAAGGCGGCCGGCGACGGTCCTGTGATCTTCGACGGGGCGGGGAACTACGCGCTGTTTGACGTGCGGGCGGCGGACTACACGTACTTCGAGGGTCTGACGTTCCGGAATGCTGAAGTCGGCATCCTGGCCGGGACGCAGTTTCTCATCGGGTCAAAAGGCCTGACGGTGAAGAACAGCCGCTTCGAGGACGTGGGGGAAGGCATCTTCTCCAATTACTCCGGGTCGAGCAACTTCTACATCGCGGATAACTGGTTTTACGGCCGCAACGATCCGAACCACATGATCGGCTGGGCCGGTCCTCAGCTATGGGGCAGGTTCGACGGCGTGGACGGACAAGTCTTCCCGCCCAAGATGGCGTCCTATGTGGCGGTGAAGGTCTACGGTCCGGGTCATGTGGTGGCCTACAACTACGTCGCGGACTTTCATGACGGCATCGACATCGAGACCTATGGGAACCCGGACGGGTCGGTCGCCTCCGGTTCGGACATCGCGGACGGCCCGCACTATCCTCCGCGCGACTACTGGGACCGCCGGCCGGTGTCCATCGACTTCTACAACAACTACATCACCAACTCCCACGACAATCCCATCGAGGCCGACGGCGGGATGCACAACATCCGGATCATGCGGAACATGTTTATCAACCACCCGTCGCACGCCTTCTGTAATCAACCTGCGCTGGGAGGGCCGGTCTATTGGATCCGAAACATCGCTTATAACCTGCCCGGCGGATCGACGCGGCTGACCGGCGGGTCGGCGGGCGTTCTGTTCTACAACAACACGATCCTCTCGGAGACGTCCGGGAATCCGCAGAATAATCACTGGCGAAACAATCTCATGCTGGGGGAGAATTCCAACCCGACCATCTTCAGTGTGACGACCAACACGAACTACACCTCGTCGGACTATAACGGCTTTCGTCCGAACCCCGGCGCCGACGTGTCATTCCGCTGGAACTCGCCGCCAATGGACGTCGCCATGGCGCCGGCGGGTCCGGGCCTCCGCCCGCAACTCGAAACCCGCGAGTTTGCCACGCTGGCCGACTATAGCCGGGCAACCGGCCAGGACACCCACAGCGTCCTGGTCGACTACGATGTCTTTGTCAACGTCCCGCGGCTCGACGCCCAGGATGTGTCCAGCTTGCAGAAGCTGTACAAGGCCGAAGATCTGGATTTCCGGCTGCGGGCGGGATCGGCCGCGGTGGACCATGGCGTCGTCCTGCCCACCGTCACCAACGGCTATGCCGGAGCAGCACCGGATCTGGGCGCTCTGGAACTCGGCGCGACGCCTCCCCACTACGGGCCGCGTCAATAAAGGAGTCGCGATGGAATATAGTGTCACAAGGAGTTCCTGATTGAGAATCAAGATCGCGCTTGTGTTGTTGGTAGGCGTCGCGACCGGTTCGGCGCAGGAACTGCGGCTGTGGTCCGGCAAGGCCCCCGGTTCGGAAGACTGGAAAGTGCCGGAGTCCGTGACAACCACCAAGGGCGGCGGTCGCGTCATCACGAATGTCAGCGATCCGACACTGGCCGTGTATTTGCCCGATCCATCGCGCGCAACCGGCACCGCCGTGGTGATCGCGCCGGGCGGCGCGTTGCGCGCGCTGGGCTACGACAACGAGGGCGTCAAGGTGGCCGAATGGCTGAACAGCAAGGGCATCGCGGGGTTCGTGTTGAAATACCGCACCCTGCAGGCGGGCGCCGCTTCGGGACCACCGCGGGGATTTGCTCCGCCGGGCGGCGCCGAGGCGCGTAAGGAAATCGACATGCCGAAAGCCAACGCCAATCCGGCGCCGGACGACGCGGCTTTGTCCCGCGTGTTCGAACTGGCGGTGCGTGATGCGCAGCAGGCCCTGCGCATGGTGCGCGAACATGCCGCCGAGTGGCATGTCAATCCTGAACGCGTCGGCATCATGGGTTTCTCGGCGGGCGGCGGCGTGGCAATCGGCACGGCGCTCGCGGAGCGCTCCGACGCTTATCCGGATTTTCTGGTCACGCTTTACGGGCCTTCCCTGATGGACGTCGAGGTGCCGGAGTATGCGCCGCCGCTGTTCATCGCTGTAGGTTCGACGCATTTCAACGTCACCAAGGGTTGCCTGGCGCTGTTCGCGGTCTGGCGGGAAGCGGGCAAGCCGGTGGAGATGCATGTGTATGACCAGGTGAGCGGCGGATTCGGCATGAGCAAGCGGGGACTGCCGGTGGACGGCTGGACGCAGCGCCTGCATGAATGGATGATGGCGCGCGGTCTGACGAACAAGGAATAGGACCCGGGACCACCCTGGAGACCGGACCGATAGAGAGGACGTCACGAAGCACTCTCATTTGTGGATGATTGCGGCGGCCTACGGCTGGGCCACCGGCCAGGACCCCCATAGCGCCCTGGCCGGCTACGATACGTTCGCCAATGTCCCGCGGCTTGACGCCCAGGATGTGTCCAGCTTGCAGAAGCTTTACAAGGCCGAAGATCTGGATTTCCGCCTGCGGGCGGGGTCGGCCGCGGTGGACCATGGCGTCGTCCTGCCCACCGTCACCAATGGCTATGCCGGAGCAGCACCGGATCTGGGCGCTCTGGAACTCGGAGCGACGCCTCCCTACTACGGGCCGCGTCAATAAGGAGGTCTTCATGAAATACGTAGTTACACTTGCCGTTCTCGGCTCAGCGTTGTGCTGGGGACAGCCTGGTGATTGCAAGCCATCTTCACTCAATATCCCCGGAGCGCCGTATCCGTGTGTGCGCCCGGATCGCAGCGTGAGCTTTCGCGTAGAGGCCGCGGACGCCAAGAAAGTCCAGGTCCGGCTGGGCGGCGCGCACGACATGACCCGCGGCGAAGACGGCCTGTGGACCGTCACGATCCCACCGCAGGTGGCCGGTTTCCACTACTACTCGATCGTGGTCGATGGCGTGGTGACCGCGGACCCGTCCACCCACACCTTCTTCGGTTCGGGCTGGGACAACAGCGGCATCGAGATCCCCGCCGGGGATGCGGACTTCTATGCGCTGAAGGACGTGCCGCACGGTGAAGTGCGCCAGCGCCGGTATTATTCCGAAGTCACGGGAACGTGGCGCCGCGCCTACGTCTACACGCCGCCAGACTACGATGCCAACGCACGCGCTCGCTATCCGGTGCTGTATCTACTGCACGGCTGGGGAGAGAACGAACAGGGATGGCACCTGCAGGGGCACGTGGACGCCATCATGGACAACCTGATCGCCGGGAAAAAGGCCAAGCCCATGGTCATTGTGATGGAGAACTTGAATGCCGTGAAGCCGGGTCAGGATGCCAGCCTTTATTTCGCCCGCGGGTCGTTGACCAGAGTGGGCTCGCCGCCCGCGGGCCGGGGCGGCGGACGCGGTGGATTCCCCTCGAATTGGGATACGACGTTCACGGAAATGATGCTGAAGGATCTCATCCCGATGGTTGAGAAGACGTATCGCACGTTGCCCGGCCGCGAAAATCGCGCCATGGCGGGACTGTCCATGGGAGGCATGCAGTCCTTCCTGACGGTACTTCCGAACCTGGACAAATTCGCCTATCTGGGAGGCTTCAGTGGTAACAGCGGCGGGGGCGGCGCGACGTTCGATCCCAAGACCTCGAACGGCGGGGTGTTCGCCGATGCCAAGGCCTTCAACAAGAAGATGAAGGTCCTGTTTCTCGGCATCGGATCGGTCGAGGGCCCCAACACCAAGAACTTCAGCGAGCAACTGACCAAGGCAGGGATCAACAACGTCTACTTTGAATCGCCCGGGACGGCCCACGAATGGCTGACTTGGCGGCGCTGTCTTGAGGACTTTGCCCCGCGCCTGTTTCAATAGGACTCCCCGGTGGGAAATCGGTGTCAGCCGCTTCTGTCGCCAAAATGCGAATGTTCGGCAAGCGAGTTGTTTTGCCAGACGTTTGCGCTACCGTTTCGAAGACGACAACGTTGTCGCCAAAAACTCAGGAGGTGTTCCGTGAACTTACTTCCCGCGGGTGGCGCGAGGCCGCCCGAATCCACGAAGGGAGGCGTCGCTGGCGATGAATAGCAAACTCGACACGCTTCGCCCGAGCCGCCGCGGACTGCTGCAAGCAGCCGTCGCCGCGGCGCCCTTCGCCATCCTTTCGCGAACCGCGCAAGCACAGCAGCAGAAGCCAAACTTCGTATATTTGATGGCCGACGATCTGGGCTACGCGGATGTTTCCTGCTACGGCCGGCGCGAGTACACGACGCCGAACATCGATCGGCTTGCGGCAGAAGGCGTGAGGATGACCCATGCCTACGCGAACTCCGCCGTTTGCACGTCCACCCGGGTTGCCCTGGCTACCGGACGCTACCAGCACCGGCTGGAGGTCGGACTCTACGAACCGATTCCGGGAAACAACGTGAATACCGGCTTGCCGCCCGGACACCCCACGATCGCGTCGGCCCTGAAGAACTCCGGTTACGGCACGGCGCTGATCGGCAAGTGGCACATCGGCGACGTTCCGGCCTTTGGTCCCACCAAGTATGGTTACGACCATTTCTGGGGATTCGCCGAAGGCGCGCTGGACTACTTCACCCACAAGTACGGCGGTCCGAATTCACCGGTGGGCCTGTGGGATGGCGAGGTGAGGGTGGAGGAGCACGGCTATCTGACCGACCTCATCGCCGAGAAAACCAACCTGCACATTCGGGAATGGGCTGCCAGCGGAACGCCGTTCCTGGCAAGCGTCCATTTTAATGCTCCGCACTGGCCCTGGGAAGGTCCCGAGGACGAAGCTGCCGCTTTGCAGGGCGGGCTATCCGGCTTCGAGGCGGGCGACCTGGCCACCTACGGAAAGATGGTCCGCGCCATGGACTTCGCCATTGGAAGGATACTGGAGCAGCTCGAAGCTTCCGGTATCGCCGATAATACCGTCGTCGTATTCACCAGCGACAATGGTGGCGAGCGGTTCTCGGACACCTGGCCGTTCACGGGCAAGAAAACCGAACTCCTCGAAGGGGGATTACGCATACCGGCGGTGGTGCGCTGGCCGGAGCACATTCCGCCGGGCAGTGAAAGCCAGCAGGTCTGCATGTCCATGGACTGGATGCCGACGTTCGTATCCATGGCCGGCGGTCAAATCGATCCGGCGTATCCCAGCGACGGAATGGACCTGACCGGCGCGCTCACCGGAGGCTCTCCGGTCTCCCGCAAGGTCTACTGGCGGTACCACGCCAACTCCCAGCACGCGATGCGCGACGGCAACATGAAATTCCTAAAGATCAACGAGAACGAGTTTCTCTTCGACGTGGTCAAGGATCCGCTGGAACGCGCGAACCTATACCGCAAGCAGGCCGATGTGTTCGCGCGGATGAGAAAGGAATTCGACGAATGGAACGGGCAGATGCTGAGTGAAGACGACGTGCGGAACGCCTACGGCTTCTACCCGCAACAGCTCGCCGACCACTACAGCCCGACGCGCCCCACCGTGCGCCGCAATCCGGCCAACCGCCAGCCTCCCCGGCAATAACGGGAAGCCGCTCAGGCTCCCGCGACCCTCCCTAACGCGCCCACCCACGGCAGCCGACAGGGAAATAAGAGCGGCCAGGGGCGATGTATACAGGGGGTATCCATCAGCCCTGGCTCCGTTCCTGCGCCAGTAAGCAACACAGGATGTTCTCTAGTAGAATGCAGGATACGGTCTGGACACGAGTGGCCCAGAGGAGGTTTCGATGAAAATATTACTGATCGCATTTGTCTGCATGGCGGCGTTGGCGTGGGGCGAAGGAACCGGACCGTTCCCGGCGACGTCCGAGCAGGATCCAGGCTTGCGGACCCACACGGTCTACCGCCCCGCCGACCTGTCCAGGCTGCAAGGCCAGAAGCTCCCGATCATCGCCTGGGGCAACGGCGGTTGCGCGAATAATGGCAACGCGCACCACAACTTCCTGGCGGAGATCGCCTCGCACGGGTTCCTGGCCGTCGCCATCGGTCCGCCGCGGGCGGCGCAGCCGGCGGGTAAACAGGCGCCACCTGCGGCGGGCAAGGGCGCCGCGAAGCAGGCCAACGCGGCCGGGCCGGCCACCAAGTCCTCGCAGTTGATCGACGCCATCAACTGGGCGATCGCCGAAAACGGCCGCCGGGACAGCAAGTATTACGGCAAGCTCGACACCTCGAAGATCGCTGTGATGGGAATGTCGTGCGGCGGGATTCAGTCGTATGCGGTCGCCGAGGATCCGCGCATCAAGCTGATCGGCATCTGGAACAGCGGCATCCTGAACATGCCCCTGGCGGCGGGCGCCCCGGCCATGGAGGATGTGCGCAAGGATCAATTGGAAAAGCTGCACTCACCCATTTTCTATGTAACCGGCGACGAATCCGATATCGCCTATGAGAATGGCCTGGACGATTTCAAGCGCGTCACCAAGGTTCCCGCGCTGCACATGTACCGGGACGGCGTCAGCCACGGCGGCACCTATAGCCAGCCCAACGGCGGCGAGTTCGCGAAGGTCGCCGTCGCCATGCTGGAGTGGCAGTTCAAGGGAGACAAGGAATCGGCCAGGATGTTCGTGGGCGCAGACTGTGGCTTCTGCCAGGATCCGCAGTGGCACGTGTCCAACAAAGGGTTGAAGTAGGAAGGTCGTCATGAAGCATTCGCGTTTGTGGATGATTGCTGCCGCGGGGACTGCGGCGCTGATCTGGTCTTCTGGAGTGGGCGCGCAGGCCCCCTCGGGGTCGAAAACCATTACCGAAGCGGACTGCACTGCCGCGAAGCTCGGCGATAGTATTCCGGCTTCAGCGATCGGCGAGCCGGTGTCCGGCGTCAAGCTGGAGGAACCGCAGTGGAATGCCGGCGCCTGCACCGTCAATGGGGCGATGGCTCCCGTGGATAAGGCTCCCACCGCCAAGCCGATCAACTTCCAGGTCGCGTTTCCTGCCGCGTGGAATGGGCGCTCCGCGCAACTGGGCGGTGGGGGAATGAACGGAACGATCCCGGGGCTTACCCGTGGTCCAGCGAGTCCGTTCGCGCAAGGCTTGGTGACGTATGGCAGCGATTCCGGGCACCAGGCGGGCTTCGGGTTCGGTGGACCTCCGGGTCGCGGTCCGGGCGGCGCCAGGGGTCCCGGCGCGGCAAAGGGCCCGGGAGGCGCGAAAGGTCCGGGTGGTTTCGCGAAAGGTCGCGGCCCCGGCGCGGCGAAAGGCCCCGCTGGTCCCAATCCCAATGACGACTGGGCGCTGAACGACGAAGCGATCAAGAATCTCGGTTACGCGCAGATGAAGAAGACGCACGATGCCGCGATGGTCCTGATCGAACGCATGTACGGGGAGCGTCCCAAGTACAACTACTACGTCGGTTCCTCTCAAGGCGGCCGCGAAGCTTTGACCGTGGCGCAGCGCTATCCGGCCGACTACGACGGCATCGCCGCGAACGTGCCGATCGTCAACTTCTCCTCGCTGATGCTCGCGCCCGCGCTTATCCGCATCGAAGAGAAGCCCGCGGCGAACTGGGTGACCACGGCGAAGGTCAACGCCATTCGCGGTGAGTTTATTCGGCAGTGCGACAAGCTCGACGGCCTGGTGGACGGCATTATGAACAACTACATGGCCTGCCGCGCCATCTTCGACGTGAAGCAGGGCAAGTCCGGCCGGCACCCGTGGGCCGCCAAGCGCTGCCCCAATAATGTGGACCCGAACCCGGCCGACACCAGCGCGGCCGCGTGCCTCACCGACGGCCAGATCGCCACTCTGGAGTTCGTCTACAGCCGCTATTCCTTCGCCGCGCCGCTGGCGAACGGTGTCAAGACCTTCGGCATGTGGCTGCCCAATACGGATCCCAGCGGCAGTGGATTGATCGCCAACGCGCGCTTCGCGGGCCAGGAAGGGGCTGCCGGGGACGCTCGCCAGTACGGATGGATCGGCCAGCTTGGGGTGACGGGCTTCCTGATGCGGGATCTGGACGCCAACGCGCTGGATTACACCGAAGGCGGAAAATTCGCCGCGCGCCGTGCCGAGCTCTCTCGGTGGCTCGATTCCACCGATCCCGACCTCTCCGGCTTCGAGAAGCGCGGCGGAAAGATGATCGTGGCGATCGGCAGCAACGACACACTCGCGTCGCCGGGATCGCAGCTCGACTATTATCAGTCGGTGCTCGACAAGATGGGCCGGAAGATGGTCGACAGTTTCGCCCGGCTCTATGTGCTTCCGCAGACCGGCCACGGCCTTTCCGGCACCAACTACACGACGGACGGCGATGGGAAGCAACTCGAAGCGAAGCCGGTCCCGAATACGTTCGACCGCTTCGCGCTGTTGGTCGATTGGGTGGAGAACGGCAAGGCGCCCGGCAAGTCCATCAAAGTGACCGCAGGCGAAAAGAGCTTGCCGATGTGCTCCTATCCGGAGTATCCGCGGTACAACAAGGGCCCTGCTGAGATGGCGGAGTCCTACCAGTGTGCCGCGCGCTAAGGTTACTTTCCGGCTCTACGGGTCATTCACGCCGTCCGGATCCTTGAGGTCCGTAACCAGCGTCACGTTCACGGGCCCGGCGGGAACACCCAGGCCGGTGAGGATGTCGCGCACCTTGGTAGCGCGGTCCGCGGCGATTCCTGCTCTTTCCCCCATCACCGTTCCGGTCGAGAGCCGCGAGGAACCCCGATAGGCGACAACTTCGATACGCGACGCGCCGGACTCCTGGAAGTACTCCACGGCGCGCTGCACGCGAACGAACGTGCGCGGAGGAGGTTCGATACCGTCCTCGGCCGGCAGGATCGTGTTGCAAGTGCGGTTGATCTCCAGGAGCACGGAGGTCTTCACCGGACGCAGCGGGATGCCGCCACAAACACGCGGGCGGCGAAACACCTAAGCCGTAGGCGTGGCGCTCTGCACCCCCCACACTGGATCGCGATTGACGCCGGTCGGATCGCGAACGATGCCGATGGTGAACTCAGGCGTAGGGTTTTTGGCCGGCGGCCACGGCAGCCCGATGCGAAACAATCTCCGCTTGAGCAACAGGGAGTGCGACGATTCGAGATTCTGCGGCAGGCTGGGGTTGTCTGAGCCGTCAATCGCCGCGCCAACGCTCCTGGATCACATTCACCGACACGTTGGCGGGCTGGTGGCAGGTGACGCACGCCCTGCCGTTGGGCCCCAGCGGCTCGAAGAACGGATGGCCCTTGGTCGTGACGGGGCCATCCGCGTTCAACACGCCCAGCCGCCCGAGTGGGTCCTCGAACGTCATCTCCTTGGGAAGCTCGACACCGGAGCCTGCTCGAAACCACCCGAGCGGGCCCGGTGCGACGTGCGCGACCTGCGCGTGGATCGCAAGCACGCCCAGGCTGCCCAATCCCAAGAACCATGGGTCGAATGCAGCCAACTTTTCATTCGCCGCGCTCTAACGAATCGAGCGGGATTGGATCTGCCAGTTGGAATCGCCGCACAGTCCGCACCCCGAGCCAATGAAGTAGCCCTTGCCCTTGGCGCTGGTGTCGTTCTTCAATTGCCAGTTGAGCCAGGCCACCGCCGTGACGCCGAACGGTCCACCGTTGTCCTGGCTGTAGGTGCCGCCGTGGCCGACCGACGGATAGACGCCATAGAACACGGGAATGCGTTCCGGCATCGTCTCGAAGTCGCGCTTGCCGTTGGCGTAGGCGATGTCGCTCTCCCCGCCGGTGACGATGATCACCGGGGAGTGCAGGCCCGCGAAGATCTTCTCATCCGGTGTGATCAGGCCGCTGTTCCAGATGCCCACCGTGGCGATGCGCGGATCGTTCGAAGCGCCATAGGACATGAGGCCGCCGCAGGACATGCCCATCGCGGCGACATGCTCCGTGTCGACCTTGTTATAGAAACGGCTGGAACGGTCGGCAGTCTGCTTCTGCATCCAGTCGATCGCCGCGATCAGTGCGGAGCCGTCAGTCATGTTCCCGAGCGCACCCGGGCCGGGGCCTTTGCCTTTGGCTGCGCCGGGGCCGCCCTTGCCCTTGCCCTTGCCTTTGGCCGCGGCCTTAGGCGCGCCGGCCTTGCCTTTACCGGGAGCACCCTTTTCACCCGGGGGACGCATCACCGGCGGGCCGTCCGCGACGATCACAAATCCATGGGACGCGATCTCCGAGAGATACTCGGGAAACGTCAGGCCGTTCTTGGCGCAGCCGCCTTCGCCCCAAACCAGGAGCGGATACTTCGCGGCGCTCAGCTCAGCCGGGCGATAGATGGTGTGCGTGGCGAGCCCGGGGTCGTGCTCCACCACAACCTTATCCGGCCCGGACGGTGGCGCGCCCTTCTCCGGCGCGTTGACAATCTCGACGCCCTTCGCGCTTTGCGCCATCAAACCGGAAACGTAGACGATCGATACGGCGGAGATCGTCAAGATCGAAACGCGGATCCATTTTTTCAGTTGCATGTTGTCTCCCAGAGGTTAGTTCTTGCTCTCGTACATGGTGATACCCACGCCGCCCTGCCCGGGGCCCGGATTCGAGCTTAGGAACAGGCCTGTGTTCAGGAACGCATAAGGTCCGTCGACGCGCGCCTCGAAGGTGGGCACGAGTGCTCCGAAGGGGCCGGCGTTGCGAACGATAATGATCTCTCCGTCGCTCGCTTGCCACAAATAACGCGCATCAATGGTGGCCGGCGGCGTGAGATTCTGATAATCGGCGCCTCCCGCCAGGACCGCTCCCGTGATGCGCCCGCTCAGTTCGCCGCCGGTGATCGGAATGATATTGCGGTTGCCGTGTTTGCTGGCGCCGACCCTCTGGCTGGGGCTCAACGTCACGTTTTCCCGGATCAGCATGTCACCCTGCTCTTCGCCAGCGGACTTCTTGCGGGCATCCCAGGGCTGCGCCGGGACGCCCGCCGGCTTCGCGATCTTGATCGCGCTCGCCGCGTTCGTCTGGACCGCGGAGACGTCGTAGACCCGCAACGTCATGGTCTTCGCCGCGGCATTCAGCGCCCGCCGGGCGACGTACTTGCCGGTGTTGAGCCACGCATAGTCGCTTGCGTTGGGAGCCTCGAAATCCATCACGACCCGAACGTCGTTCGCATCCGCGCCGGTGCCGGCGTTGCGAACATAGATGTACGTCCCGTCGGTGGTCTTCAATACGAGGATCTGCTCAATCTCAATCGCGCCGTTGGCGAGCGTCAGTTCGAAGTCTAGCGCTCCGGTCATGACGGACGCGGACAACTTCGGGCCGGCCACTGTGCCTTCCGCGGCCACCGCGACCCGCCGGTTACCGTACGGCGTTTTGCCGATCCCGGCGACTCTGTCGAGCTTGAGATTCACTTCAAAGATGACGCTTCCGCTCTCCGGGTTCGGGATGCCGTCCGGCATGCCGCAGTTCCATGAAGAGTCCGGGATCATCACCCTCGGCGACTGTTGTCCGTCCGCCGGGTAGGCAAGGAGGGCGCAGAGTAAAAGCGGGGCCATCGCTGGCAGGGTCAGGTGTCTTGAATTCATGTGATCACTTGTAACGGTCGAAAAAGTCAAAGACGGCCGGCAGAACCAGCGGCACCATGCCGCCGTGGTTAGCGTCCACTTCCATGTATTCGAGTTTGAAGCCGCGCGCCTTCATCCATTCCTGCATCCGCCGGCTTCCTTCGAGGGACGGAGTGGCGCCCGTCCCCTCCGTCATGAAAATCGGTTTGGTGCGGATGCGGTCCCACGGATAGGTGGATTCCTCCACGAACGGTCCCGACATCGGAGCTATGGCCGCCCACAAGTCCGCATACTTGGCGCCGAGATACCACGTGCCGCCGCTCCCCATGGAATGGCCGGTGAGGAACATCGAGCCACGATCGACCGGATACTCGTTCAACACCATAGCGAGGACGTTGATGACGTCCTGCTCGCTGCGTTCCAGCGATTCCGCGTTTTGGACGCACGCGGTGGTGCGCTGTTGCGCCGCTGCTTCCGCATCACCGAATACGGCGGGCAGACGGAGGCAGGTCCCGTAGGCTCCCAATGGGCTGTAGCCTAACGGCGAGACCAGCAGGTAGCCGTGCTCCTCGGCCAGATGCAGGAGCTGCTTGTTGTTCTGGTCGAGATACATGCTTTCATTGCTGCCGGCCCCGTGCAGCATCAGGACCAAGGGGAGCGCAGTTTTGCCGTCCCAGGTTGTCGGCACGTAGATTCGATAGCCGATCTCGGCGCCGGTGCCCGGGAAACGATAGCTGCGGTGCTGGTCGCCTTTTGCGCGCCATTGCGGGCTGTCCGGGTCGGCCAGCGATTCGGCAAGTTGCTGCGAGGCGCGGACCTGCGCCATGGGATCCAACTTCGTGCCGAACGGGATGAGGCCCGCGTCTCCGGGGCTGGATTGCGCCGCGGCAATCGAGATAAGAGTGGCGGCGGTTGTCAGGATGGCGTATCTCATAGATCAAGGAACCGTGGGAGAATTCTAACAGTCGCGCCGGGCCGTAGCAACCACGTTGTATCCGTCGTGTATACTGGCCCAGTACATTCTCGCGTTGCGCCTTCTCTAGTGATGCAGTCACGGCATAATCCACAGGACATGGGAAGCGGCCGGCATTGGGCGATTTCCGTCGCCGCCGTCATCCTGGCCATGATGGCGATCCAGATGTCGAGCCTCGGGTTCTCGCCGCTGTTGCCCGCCATCCAGAAGGACCTTTCCGCTTCGTACTCCCAGATCGGATTGTTCACGGGCATGTACGGGATTATCGCGTTGCTGGTAAGCCTACCCGCGGGAATGCTGGCGGCGCGGATCGGGGAGAAGCCGGCTTTGCTGGCCGGGCTCGTGGTGTCGGCGATCGGACTGGTGAGTCTGGGCCAGGCAGCGAGCTACGGTTTCGCGCTAGCCAGCCGGGCGATCTGGCTCATCGGCTACCGCACGGCCTTCATCAGCGTGTTTACGGCGATGGCCATCGTGACGCCCGCTAAATATCGCAGCCGCACCATGGGCACGCTCGGCGCGATGGCCGCCCTGGCTTCGGTGATCGGCGCACCGTTTGGAACCAGTCTGGCGGACCAATTGGGATGGAGAGGGGGCATATTGGGCTTCGCCGCCATCGCGCTCGGCGGCGGCTTGCTCTTCGCCTTGCTGTATCGTTCCCCCAGTTCTCCCAACGCCACGGGCACGGCCGGTTCCGGACCGCACGGACACTCCGTCACCGCGGGCGGCTCTTTGCCGGCTCTCCGGAATCCCATCATCTGGGGCATGGTCCTGCTCGGCCTCATCAATATGGGCGGGTTCAGCGTGACGTTCTTCGTGCCGTACGCAGTGGAGACCGTGTTCGGTTTGGACGCACGCGCCGCGGCCAATCTCATCAGCGCCAGCTACCTGGTGGCCATGGTGCTGAACCTCGGGTTCGGATACTTGTGCGACCGGTATTCACGCTGGAACATGATGATCGGGTTGTCCGTTCTGTTGATCCCCGCCAGCGCTGCCGTGATGTCTCACGATCTGGTCACGTTCCGCGTTGCCGTGGCGCTGATCGTGTCGCTGGGCCACGCCGCCACCAACCAGCTCTACGCGATCGTTGGCTCGCTGCTCCCCAAAGAGGAGGTCGGCAAGGGAGCGGGCGTGCTCGGCCTCGGCAGCGGCATCTTTGGCTACCTCGGGCCCCAGATGCTCGGGTATCTGCGAGACTCCACCGGAGGCTTCACCGCCGGATGGATTTTTGTTTCCGTGGCAGCCTTGCTCTCCCTGGTGGATCTGTTGGTGCTTCGCGCGTACAGCCAGCGGATGAGGACCAGGACGGCTGCCGGTGTCCAGGTTGGATACGGCGGGTAGAACCAATGGATCGCATCGCCGGCATCACGTCCAACACAGTCCCTTGGGAGATTCTACGGGCCACAGGCTACTCTCCCTGCTTGCTCGACGCCGAACCTGGTCCGACGCCCTACGCCGACCGCTTCATGGAGGACGTCTTCGAGCGAAGGTTCCGCGTGATCTTTGACCGGCTCTGTGCCGGAGCGTGGAGCCACCTGGACGCGGTCGTGATTCCGCGCACTTCAGAGCAGGAGCACAAGCTGTACCTCTACCTGCGCGAAGTCTCCCGGCTTGGTTACGCGCAACACATGCCGAGGCTCTATTTCTACAACCTCCTGCACACCCGGACCGCGGACGCCTACCAATACGGGCTGGAACGGACGCGTCAGATGATGCGCGACTTTTCCGCCTCGGAAGGCAGCCTGTTGGGCGCCATCGAGGAGAGCAACCGGGCACGTGCCGTGGTGCGCCAGATTCTGCGGCGGCGGCAGGAAGGATGCCTCGAAGGGTCCCTGGCCGTCGGCATGATCGGGCGATTCTACACACAGAGCCGGGACCAGTTCGTCCAATGCACCTTGACCGAACTGCGGGACCTCGAGTCCGCGCCCGTGCAAGCCCGCCCGCGCATCCTGATCAAGGGCGCGCCGCTTGACTACGCGCCGGACCCCGCGGCGCTGCACCGCGCGGTGGAGCAAGCTGGCGGCTACGTGGTCGCCGAAGACGATTGGCGCGGCGCGCGCGCGGCCGGTGACCAGGACATCCCCACCGGCGGCGATCCCGTCGTGGCGATCTTCGAGAAGTATTTCTACGACGCGGTTAGTCCTCGCGTGCATCCCCCCGAGCAGGCGGACGCGTGGTTCCGGCAGGAAATCGGGAGGGGCGGGGTGCAGGGCGTCATCTTTTACTTCCCCATCGAGGACGATGTCCGCGGATGGGAGTACCCCCGGCACGCCGCCTTTGCCCGGTCGCGGAATGTCCCCCATTTGCTCCTTCGAGAGAGTGGAGCGCAGGAGATCGCGGGCTTCATCGAGGAGCTGCGGCGAGGCTAGTCATGGCGGAAAAGCAACTTGCATCGACTGTGGCCGCCCGGGAAGGGCAGAGGACGTGGTTCGAAACGCTCCGCCGGCGCGTGTTTGAGGAGGGCGCGCCCTTCGCGATCGCCCAAGCCGACACGCCGCTCGAGCTATTTCAGATGATGGGCGTTCCCGTGGTCAGCAATCAATGGTGGGCGGCGGTCATTTCCGCCAAACGGCTGGCTCCCTACTATCTGGACAAGCTGAACGAAGCGGGATTCCATGCAGGCTTGTGCCGGTATTGCAGCCTGTCAATGGCGTCGGCGGTGCTCGGCGAGCCCGGGAAAGCGCCGTGGGGCGGGCTCCCCAAGCCGGCTCTGTTAGCGGCAAGGCTGACTTGCGACTGCGTGCAACGGGTCTTTGAGACCTGGGCCCGGCACGTCGGCGCGGAACTGATCCTACTCGACGCGCCCGCCGCCACCCACCTTCCTCCGCGCTGGTGGGAACTCAGCCGCCACTCCTGGCGGGAGCTCTATGAGGATCATCGTCTGGCCTTCATGGCCCGCCAATTCGAGCATCTGATCGCGTCTTTGGAGAGCATTTCCGGGCGGCGCTTCGAGTTGGACAAGCTGCGCCGCCTCATGGAACAAGTGAATCGCCAGGAGGAGTATTTCGAAGAGGCGAAGCAGGCGATCGCGGCTGCGCCCAGGACGCCCGTCCGGATGCAGGAACAAATCACCAATGTGATGGCGGCGCAGTGGCAGCGCGGCTCGGACTGGGCGGTCTCGCATGCGCGCGCCTTCCGCGACGAGGTGCTGAACCGCACCAGGCAGGGCATCGCCGCTTGCCCCCAAGAGCGCCTGCGTGTGATGTGGGTGGGCGCCGGCCTGTGGCATGATCTGGATTTCTATACCGCCTTTGAAGAGTCGCACGGCGCGGTGTTCGTCTGGTCGATGTATCTGGCATTCGGGCCGGACGGCTACATTCGTTACGGCTTGGACGATCCGCTGCTCGCGCTGGCCAGCCGCACCGTAAGTATGAATGAGCAGCTTCACAACCCGCCATGGGCGAATGAGTGGATGCTGGAGCAGGCGCGCGCGAACCGCATCGACGCGGCATTTGTGCTCACTCCGGTGGGGACGCGTCCTTCCGCAACCGGGACCCGCTTCATCGAAATGGCCCTCGAAGACGCCGGAATTCCGGTGTTCCCGATCCATGCGGACATGGTGGATTCCCGTCTTTGGGACGCAAACGCGATGCGTGCGAAGGCCGCGCAGTTTCTGGATCAGGTGGGGCGGAAGTGAAGAACAGCCTACGTCAATTCCGCCTGGATCTCGGCCAGGAACGCAGCGACGTCTTGCGGAAGAGCGGCCTCGCGCTCACGCTGGTCGAACTCTTCCAGGCGGCCCTTCCGGCTGCTGGCCACGTGCCGGTAGATGCACTGCGCCGCCGCCTCGGGATCACCGCCCTGAATGGCTGCGATCAGATCCGTATGATCCTTATTGATGCGCTTCAGCACGGCAAGACTGTGCCCCTTGCGCCGGGCTGCGAAGATGCGAATCAGCAGGCGGATGCCGGACACGGCCTTCTGGTTCCTGCGATTCCCCGCCAGCTTCATCATGTAAGTGTGGAACGCAAGGTCGGCCACTTCGAATCGTTCCATCTGCTTTTCGTCCAACGCCGGTTTGTGGCTGGCCGTCAGCTCCTTGATCAGGGTGGTCATCGCGGCGGCGATCGAACGAAAATCACGCATCTCATCTGCCGACAGGGACCGCATCGCCACCGTGCGCGCCGCAAGGCCCTCGAGCGCCTCCCGCATCTCGTAGAGTTCGCGAATATCGTCACGGTCCAGCGTGATCACCACCACACCGCGGCCGGTCACAGATTCCAGCAGTCCTTCGCTCACCAGCTGACGGATGGCTTCGCGCGCGGGAGTGCGGCTGATCCCCAGTTCCTTGGCGATGGCGACGTCGGACACCGGCGCGCCGGCGCGCAGATCCCGCGACGAAACCTTACGCTGGATGTGATGGTAGGCTACATCGCGCATGGGCCGCGACGTTTTCACGGGTCGATTCACGTACTCTTGAGTGTAGCAGTGTACTCCGCTTTGCACTGCGGCTTGTATACAACGCGTTCTTCCGGGAGGCTGGCGCGTGGCTGAACGGATGCTCCTGCAGTTTGTCGGCGATTTGATTCTGGACGAACCGGAGCCGGACGTTTTGTTCGACCTCGCTCGCCCGTGGCTTCTGGGCTGCGATCTGCTGGTGGGGCAGGTGGAAGTGCCGCACACCCGGCGGGGGCAGGAGATCGAAACCGAGGTTCCGGCGCCCGCCAGCGATCCTGCCAACCTCGGCGCGTTGGCGCGTGCCGGCTTTCACGCCGCTACGCTCGCCGGCAATCATGTCGCCGATGCCGGACCGAACGGGGTGGAAGACACCGTGGCGGAACTCCGACGCTTAGGGATCGTCACCACGGGTGCGGGAATGAATCTTCGAGAGGCCCGCCGGCCCGCGTTGGTCGAGAGAGGTGGCCTGCGCTGCGGCATTCTCAGCTACAACTGCGTCGGGCCTCCGGAGTCCTGGGCGGAGGACAACCGTGCGGGCTGCGCCTACGTGCATGTGGCGGCGCCTGACGAATCCGCCTATGCGTCGCCCGCCGGACCCGGCACTCAAGAGGCCATGGCGGACCCCGGCACGGTCGCATGCATGGTGGCGGACATTGAAGCTCTACGCCCGGCGGTGGATGTGCTCGCGGTCGCGCTCCACAAGGGGCTGGGACACACGCCGGCTACCGTCGCCACTTACGAACGCCAGATCGCACACCGCGCGATTGACGCCGGCGCGGACGTCGTGGTCGGGCACCACGCCCATATTCTGCAGGGCATGGAAGTGTATCGGAACCGCCCGATCTTTCATGGGCTCGGCAACTTTGCCATCGCAACCAGGGCACTGAACATCGACGGGAACGCCAGTCCGAAGCGCCGCGCGTGGGCCGAACGGCGCCGCCGGTTATTCGGATTCGAGCCCGATCCCGACTATGTCACTTATCCGTTTCACCCCGAGGCAAAGAACGCGATCATCGCATTCTGCGAAGCCGACAGCAGCGGCGTTCAAACGGCCGGCTTCCTGCCCTGCTTCGTGAACCGCAATTCCCAGCCGGAGGTGTTGGGTTACGATGATCGCGGCTGCGCCGTGGCTGCCTACGTCCGCGACATCACCATCCGGGCCGGTTTGAACGCCCAGTTTGCATGGGAAGGCGATCGCGTCCTGTTTTACCGAAGGAACTCGTTATGAACTCCGCTCCACGTCCGCTTGAAGGCATCACGGTTCTGGATCTGACCACGGCGTTGGCGGGACCCTACGCCACATTTCTGCTCGCTGGCCTGGGCGCCCGCGTGATCAAGATCGAGAATCCGTCCGGACCGGATAGCTGCCGTTCGAATGCGCCCTATCTCGGTGAAGGCGGTCCGCACCTGACCAGGCAGGACCCGGACGATATCTCGGTTTCCGCCATCAATCGGCTTCGCAACAAGAAGGCCGTGACGCTGAACCTGAAGCATCCCGAATCGCACGCGATCTTCGAAAAACTGGTTGCGCGGGCGGACATGCTGGTCGAGAACTTCACCCCCGGCGTGCTGAACCGCTTAGGCGCCGGCTATGCCGAAGTGAGCCGCGTCAATCCGCGGATTCTCTACTGCTCGATCACCGGATTCGGCGCGCCGAACGAAGCCGATGCAGGCAAGACCGGCACGGGCAAAGCGATGGACGCCATCATCCAGGCCTTGAGCGGCGCGATGATGACGTCCGGGGCCGCCGGTGATCCACCGGTGCGCATGGGTGTTCCCTTCGCCGACCTGTGCACTCCACTGTTCGGGGTGATCGGTTTGCTGGCCGCGCTGCACCAGACCCAACGCACGGGGATCGGCCAGCACATCGATGTCTCCATGCTCGGCGCGATGACGTCGCTGGTGGCAAGTGAGCCCTTCGACCTGCTGGAGGTCTGCGGAGTGCCGCAGCGAACTGGACAGACCGTGCCTCGTCTGACGCCTTTCGGCGTCTATCCGGCGGCCGATGGCTTCGTGGCGATCTGCGCGCCCACGGACGCCTTCGCAACCGCTCTTTTCAGCGCAGTCGGCCGCGCGGATCTAAACCAGGACCCGGACTTCCGCACTCGCGACGCCAGAGTCCGGAACGTGGCGGCTGTGGACCGCATCCTGGCCGGCTTCACGCGCGTCCGCCGAACAGCCGAAATCGTCGCCGTTTTGGCCGAAGCCGGGGTGCCGGCCGCCGAAGTCCGAAACCCGGCCGTGGCCGTACGCGACCCGCACGTGATCGCCCGGGGGGAAACGGTCCGTTTACAGCATCCCGCGGCGCCCGAAGCCGACGTGTATGGTCCGGGAGTGCCTATCGTCTTTTCCGGTTCAACAGTGCGCCTTGATTGTCCTCCTCCTGGTATCGGGGAGCACAACGGCGAGGTCTACGGGGACATGCTGGGTTACACGGAAGACGAATTGCGGACCCTCAAATCCGAGGGCGTCATCTAACTGCGCGCCAAAGCTAACGATCGTTAATCGCCTCTAGATGGGATGCCCTTGCCCCCTGCCCGGGGGATCGATAGATTAGTGCCGCCTAACTCATAATAATAGGGCAGCATCGGCTGCGAGTGATCCGTGAGAGCTTGAACGCACGGCCACTCGGCCTGATCTTTCTCAAAAATGCCTTCCATGTCCCAGCGTCGCCTTCGCGCGTGATGACCTGGATTTCGGCTACAGTCGTGTTTCTCGTTCCAATCGCGGCCCCGGTGGTTACCGGTCTGCGCTGATCTAACGGAACAGTCTCCGCAACGCGCCTAGATCGAAGTCACATACAGGTCTGATTGTGTAGCTCGATTCGCTTACTACTTGAGCCGCACCTGTGCCGAATCACTCTGGAAGCGCTGACCAACGGCGTGCTCCTTCGGGAGTCTCCCATGCGGCTGTATCCATGCGTGTCCATTCGATGCGCGTGTGGCTGGTGGTGAGCACAGCGCCGGCAGCTCAGGGCATGGATCAGATCCGCGCGTGTACTTAGCTTGGCTTGTGTCCTGACGCCAGGCAGGGGCGGCAGATGGCGGTGGAAGCACCTCTGGACCCGCGAAAAGAGCGACATAGTTCAACGGGAGACGAAAACTCGCAGCATGATAATTGCTGATAAAAAGACGAAGGTTCTGCTGGCCGACGATCACAGGGTCGTCCGGAGAGGATTCGAATTGATTCTCTCCACGCAGCCGGATCTTGAAGTCGTGGGAGAGGCCAGCAATGGCCGTGAGGCCGTCGAACTCGCGGAGAGGTTGCAGCCGGACGTTGTGGTGATCGATGTCTCCATGCCTGAGTTGAACGGCATCGAGGGCACCCGGCGCATTGGTCAGGTCTGTCCAAGAGCCAGGGTATTGGCGTTGAGCATGCATCGTGACGCCGTCTACGTGCGGGAGATGCTCTGCGCGGGAGCGCGCGGCTATGTGGTCAAGGACGCCGACGATGACGACTTTGTCGACGCCGTGCGCGCCGTGGCTCGCGGCGAGGGTTACATCAGTCCCGCCGTTTCTGACGCCGTCTTGCTGGACTACCGCAAGCACGTGAGGAATCCGGTGGATCTGCTGACGCGGCGCGAGCGCGAAGTGCTGCAACTGGTCTCTGAGGGAAACACCAACAAGGAAATCGCCAGTTTGCTGGAGCTAAGTGTTTACACCGTGGAAGCGCACCGGGCAAAGGCTATGGAGAAGCTGAACCTGCACAACGCCAGAGACATGGTCCGGTTCGCCTTAAGGAACGGCATGATCACATGAGTGGGCGAATGGGCCGGCGCGGCTCCTCTCAGAGAATCGCGCCCCGGAGAATCGCGCCCGTTGTTGCCGGCGGTGCGCGGCCCATTGCGGATCGAGCCGGCGCGGACATTGCAATTGCGGAAGACAGAGGCGTGAAAAAACGGTTGCATTTAATCCCCGATCTTGTCATATCGATCCCTTCGCATCATGCCGCGCATCATGCCGCGCGTCATGCCGCGCGTCATGCCGCGCGACCCGATCGCGCGGCCGCATCCTGCGAGGCTGACCAACCCCGCGTGCACGGACTCTTCCAGCAAACGCTGCGCCCCGGCTGCCGGCTCACAAGCCACCCCCCCCTGAAAATCGGGTGGAAAAGTAGCCGCCCGCAGGGATGTCAGTCCATACATTCCCACTGCCATAATGGGACCAAGTTTGGGCACAGCCAGTTGCATCTCGTCCGGAAACCCCATCTGGAGAACGGCTTACCACTTCAATGCAATCGCCAGCTTGTCGTGTGGCCGTGTTCCCATAACCACTCGAATGGCGGCTGGCGAGCCGTAGAGGATAGGTATCGATGAAGGCTCTTGCAAATTTCGCTCTTAAGCGGCCGTATACGTTCGTTGTTCTCGCGATTCTCATCATCGTGTATGGTGTCCAGGCCATTCTGAATACCCCCACCGACGTATTCCCGCTGATCGACATTCCGGTGGTAGCGGCCGTCTGGAGTTATATCGGCCTGCTCCCCAACGATGTCTCCGGCCGTATTACGTACTACTACGAACGCGCCGTCACCTCCACGGTGGAAAACATAGAGCACATCGAAAGCGACTCATTTTTTGGCCGCAACGTCGTGCGCGTGTACTTCCAGGATGGGACTGATATCGCCCAGGCCGAGGCGGAGGTCGACTCCATCTCGCAGACCATCGTGCAGCAGTTGCCGCCGGATATTTCCCCGCCGATGATTATGTCGCTCGATGCGTCATCGGTGCCCGTGATCACGTTGCAGGTGACGTCGACCAATATGACGCCGGCCCAGCTCTATAACCTGGGTATTACGCGTCTCCGCCCGCAGTTGGTCACGATCGCGGGAACGGTGGTCCCCCACCCCTACGGTGGCCAGTCGAACACTGTTCTGGTGACGCTCGATCAGCAGCGCCTGCGATCCCACAAGCTGAGTTCCATGGACGTCAAGGCGGCCTTCGACGGGCAGAGCATCGTTTTGCCCGCCGGCGACCAGAAGATCGGCAAGATCGACTGGATGGTGCAGACCAATGCCGTCCCGCAGACCATGGAGGAAATGAATAACATCCCCATCAAACAAATCGGGGATGCCATGGTTCGCTTGCGGGATGTGGCCTGGGTCTACCAGGGCGGTCCCCCGCAAACCAACGCCGTGCTGGTGGACGGCAAGCAGGCGGTGATGATCGTCGTCATGAAGGGCGCCGAAGCATCCACTCTGGATGTGACCCAGGGCGTGAAGGACCTTATTCCGCAGATGCTCCGGACGGTGCCGGAAGGCGTGGACATCAAGGTCCTGACCGATGCCTCCACCTTCGTGAAGGACTCGGTGAACGACGTGGTGCGCGAGCTCTCGCTGGCCACGGGCCTCACTGGCCTTGTCGTGCTGCTATTTCTGGGGTCCTGGCGTTCCACACTCATCGTGGCGACCGCCATCCCCCTCTCCATGCTGACGTCGATCATTTTGCTCCACGTGTCCGGTCAGACGATCAACGTGATGACGCTGGGAGGTTTGGCATTGGCCGTCGGCATCCTTGTGGATAACGGCACCGTCATGATTGAGAATATCGATATTCACATCGAGCATGGCAAACCGCTTGCCAGCGCGATTGTGGATGCGGCGGGGCAGATGCTGCTGCCCACGCTGGTCTCCACCATCTGCATTTGTATTGTGTGGCTACCGCTGTTCCAGCTCAGTGGTGTGGCCGGGTTCCTCTTTATGCCGATGGCTCTGGCGATCATCTTTGCCATGATGCCGTCGTTCCTGTTTTCGCAAACCCTGGTGCCGGCCATGGCTAACTGGATGCTGGGCCCGCAAATTGAGGAGCACAAAAAGCGCAAGAATCCGGATTACAAACCGAGCTTCTTCAACCGTGCGCTGGGCTCCTTTGACGTGGGATTTCAGAAATTCCGCGGCGTCTATGGCGTGGTCCTCGAAGCGGCGGTGGCCAGCCGCAAGCTGTTTATTCCGCTGTTCCTGGGAGCCTCACTGGCTTCCTTCCTGCTAATTCCGTATCTCGGCCGCAGTTTCTTCCCTGAGATCAAGGGCGGAACCATGCAGATGCACATGCGCGCCCCGATCGGCACGCGTATTGAAGTGGCGGCCCGTGAATCAGTGCTGGTGAATCAGGAAATTTCGAGGCTGCTGCCCGGGCAGGTGAAGGACGTGTTGGACAACTGCGGCCTCCCTGTGGGACCGCACAATCAGGCGTTCATCCCTACGCCTTCGATTGGTGCGCAGGACTGCGACCTGACGATTACGCTGAACAATCCGCAATCGCCGGTGTGGGACTACCGCGTGAAATTACGTAAAGGCCTGGGGGAGAAATTCCCAGGCACGGTGTTTACCTTCCAGCCGGCCGAGCTGACCGAGAAGATTTTGAACTTCGGCCTGCCTGCTCCGGTGGATATTCGCATCTCCGGTATCGATCTGCAAGACAACTATCAGTTTGCCAAGGGAATGGTGGCGGATCTGCGGCATGTGAACGGCATCGCGGATGTCGCCATTCAGCAGACCATGACGACGCCCACGCTGTTCCTGGACATCAACCGGCAATACGCCATGCGAACGGGAACCACGGAAGCCGACGTGGCCAGCAATGAGTTGGTGTCGCTGTCCGGAAGCCAGCAGGTGGAGCAGTCCTACTGGCTGGATCCGGAAACCGGCCTGTCGTATCTGATCAACATCTATACGCCGCAGAAGCTGCTGACTTCGATGAATGCGCTGGAGACCATCCCGGTTACCGCCGGAAATGGCAACCCGGACAACAATACGCCTCAGATCCTGGGCGCGATGGGCAACATCCGGAGCGTGGGAACGCCGGGCGAAGTCTCGCACTACAACATTCTCCCGGTGATCGACATCTATGCGTCGAACGAAGGGCGTGACCTCGGCGCCGTCGCTCAGGATGTGGCGGATATCGTCGAGGGTTACCAAAGCAAGCTTCCGCAGGGTTCTCTGATGGAAGTCCGCGGCCAGGCGGACACGATGAACAGCGCGTACATCCAGTTGCTGACCGGCCTCGGACTGTCGGTCATGCTGGTGTTCCTGGTGATCGTGGTCAACTTTCATAGCTGGCTGGATCCGTTCATCATCATTACGGCTCTCCCGGCCGCGCTGGCCGGCATCGTGTGGGCCTTGTTTGTGACCAACACGACCCTGTCGGTGCCTGCACTGACCGGGACCATCATGTGCATGGGAACCGCGACGGCCAACTCCATCCTGGTGGTGGCCTTCGCCAGAGAGCGGCTGGAAGCGCACGGCGACTCCGCCCGCGCCGCCGTCGAAGCCGGCTTTGGCCGCATCCGGCCCGTCATCATGACGGCGCTCGCGATGATCGTCGGCATGTTACCCATGTCCATGAGCAACTCTCAAAATGCTCCGCTCGGCCGAGCGGTGATCGGTGGCCTTATCTTGGCGACCGTAGCAACGCTGCTGTTTGTTCCCTGCGTGTTTGCAATTATGCACCGCAACCAGACACCGGCTATGGAAACAGGAACAGCAATCGAAACACAAGAAGAGGGGGATCATCACCATGAATAAAGTCCGAGGCATTGTTTTTTTCCTGCTAGGAGTGCTTTTGCTTGGCGGCGCCGCCCTGGTTGTCGTGAACGGGATCAAGTCCCGGGCACAGGACATGGTTGACCTTCAACAGGAGACAGAGGAAGCCACGACCGATCCTGTGGCCATCATCATCCCCAGAAGGGGAGACGCGATGCAGAATCTCGATCTCCCGGGAGATGTGATGGCCTGGTATCAGGCTCCGATCTACGCCCAGGTGTCCGGCTACGTGAACATGTGGTACACGGACTACGGCGCGGTAGTTCGCCGCGGCGATATCCTCGCCACCATCAACGTGCCGAAGCTGGACGCGCAGTTTCAGGCGGCCAAAGCGAGAGTGGACTTTGCCGACTCGAAGCTCGGTATCGCCGAACTTACGGCCAAGCGCTACAAGAACCTGGAAGGCACGCAGGCCGTCTCGAAACAGTCGGTGGACGTGCAGGCCGCCAACGCCCGCATGCAGCGCGCCGAGTTGGAAACGGCGAAGCAGGACCTGGCTCAATTCGAAGCGCTGGAGCGTTTTAAAACGCTCGTGGCGCCGTTTGACGGCATCGTGACCGCTCGTAGCGTAAACGTCGGCGACTATGTCAGCGAGGTGGGCGGACCGCTCGGGGACAAGGGAGATCCCACGGAGCTGTTCACTGTAGCGGACGTCCATAAACTGCGTATCTTCGTCCACGTGCCGCAGGACTATATCAGCATGCTGAAGGACGGCGTCACCGCCGAAGTGACCGCTCCTCAGCACCAAAACGAGGTGTTTCACGCCAGCTTCCTGACGGATGCCTCGGCGCTTGACAAGGACTCGCGCACGGTCACCACGGAGCTGGTCATGGACAACCCTGGAAACAAGCTATGGCCAGGCTCCTACGCCGAGGTCCACTTCCATGTGCCGTCTGAATCGAAGGCCCTGCTGGTGCCGGAGAATGCGCTGATCTTCCAGGAGTTCGGAGAGCAACTGGCGGTGGTCGATGCGAACAACAAGATCAAGCTCAAGAACGTAGAAGTCGGGCGTAACCTGGGGTCGGACGTCGAGATCCTCAACGGAATCGAGGCCGGTGACCGGGTCGTCAACACTCCTTCGGCCGGTTTGTTGGACGGACAGACGGTTCGAATCGTGGACTCCACCCCCGGGTACAACGCGGTCCCCGAATATAAGGGCGGAGTAGACACGGCAGCGGTGCCGGAGGAAAAGTCCAAGTCAGGTAAGGGCATGTAAATGAGGCTTCCAAGACACCGGCTTGCGGTAGGCGCAGCCATTTCGACGATCCTGCTGGCTGCTTCCTGCAACAGGCCGCAGAGATATCCGCTTCCAGAACCTCCACTCGACACGCAGTGGAGTGGCGAGGGTGTCTTTAAGATCGCCACGCCGCAAGACGGTGTGCTGCGCAAGGATTGGTGGACGTTGTTTGGCGATCCTCAGCTCAGCGATCTGGAGCAGAAGGCCGCGACGGCGAATCCTGATGTGCAGGCGGCCGCCGAGCGCTTCACCCAGTCGCGCTACGTCATTACAAAAGCGAATTCACCGCTGTTGCCGCACTTGAACCTGGTGACCGCGGCCAGCGGCAACAAGAATTCCCAACTGGCTCTGTTCCGCGCACCGAACTCTCCGATTTATGGCAATGACATCACCCGCGGCGCTCAGGCGTCCTGGGAGCCGGACATCTGGTCCAAGATCCGCAACGAGAAGCAGATGGACAAGGAACTGGCGCAGTCCAGTTCCGCGGACCTTGCTCTGACCCGCTTGAGCATCCAAGCGGAATTGGCGGCGGATTACATGCGTCTGCGCGGCCTCGATGTGCAGGATGCGGTCCTGCGCCAGTCGATCGAGCAGTTCCAGTACGCTCTGCGGATTACACAGCTGCGCTTCAACGGAGAAATCGCGCCCCGCTCGGACGTGACCCGAGCCCAGAACCAGTTGAGCAGCACAGAGGCCCGGGAGCTGAGTATTCGACTGGACCGCGCTCTGCTGGAGAACGCCATCGCGATTCTCACCAATCAATCGCCCAGCAGCTTCAAGATTGCCCCGGAAGACACCTTCCAGGTGCACGTTCCCGAGATCCCCATCGGAGTCCCGTCCCAGCTCTTACAGCGGAGGCCGGACATCGCCTCGGCGGAGCGCCGCATGACGGCGGCGAACACCTCCATCGGGATCTCCAGAGCAGCCTTCTATCCTTATATAACCGTCAGCGCTCTGTCCGGTTTTTCCAGCCCCGGATTGGGCCTTACCAACCTTGCCACCAGTCTGTGGAGCTATGGTTCGAGCGGCGCGTTGCCCTTGTTCAAAGGCGGTGCGCTCCGCGCCGAGCTGCAGCGCAGCTACGCGGAATACCGGCAGACGACCGACGAATATCGTTCGGTTGTCCTGAACGGGCTGCGCGAGGTGGAAAATTCTCTGGTCACGCTGCGTTTTCTGAGCGGCGAGGAGCAGAAACGCCACGAAGCGACCACGGCCGCCGTTCAGACCCAGGACTTGCAGATGCAGCTCTACGTCGGCGACCTGACCAGCTATCTGGACGTCGTGTTCGCCCAGATCACGGCCCTGGATGCCAGGCTGGCGGAAGTGGAAGTCCAGACGTCCGAGCTGGAAGGCGCTGTCGGCCTGATCCGCTCGCTGGGGGGCGGATGGGACGTGGGCGAACTGCCCGCGCAAGACACGCTGCCGCCGATGAAGGCGAACAAAATCGAGTGACCGATACGGACGAAAGAAGCCACGCCACCCGATGAGCAGGCGCGAAGGCCGGCTCCATCGGGTGGTTCCCACAGCGATCAAAGCCTTGCGCGCTTGCACTGCGCCCCGTGTTGCCGGGAAGTGGCAGGACTGCTACCCGCCGCTGTGCCGGGCAGGCGCCCCGATTCGGCTCCCATTGTCGCTCTGTACGAGAGTGGTATAGGATCAGGGCAGTTCTTGTTAGCCCAAAAAAACTCACAGGAGAAACCAGGAAATGCGCCCCACCCACCCAACTCTCGAGAATGACGTTAAGGTGACCCGGGAGGAAGTAATCGCACTGATCGACGGCGAACGCGTCTATCAGGAAAGGCGCTGGGGAAAATACCATCACAGCGCCGGCGGGTACCTCACCTACATGTGGCGCTACTACCGCCAGCTCGAAGACCTGGAGAAGGAACCCGACGACACCGCCGCCCACTACTCGGGCCGCTCCGCCATTCGCAAGCTGGCCGCCCTGGCTGTCGCTTGCATGGAGAACCGAGGCTGTGTCCGGCGGGACGGGGAAGCCCGGAAGGGGGCCACGCCACGGGCCTGGGTCTACGCCGCCATCGATGACGAGCGCCGCTACCAGGAAGATAAGTGGCCGCACAAGCAACCGTTCGAGCTCAGTGAGGAATTGACGGTCCTACGCCGCTATCTGCGCGTGGCGGATGAGTTGTGGACCGTGAACACGGACGAATCCCTGTCCCTTGACGTCATTCGCAAGGTTGCGGCCGCCTGCGTCCGGTACATGGAGAATCACGTCGTCCCGCCGCGCTACGACGCGCTGTAACCCTGAACTCCCCTGCTGGCGCCTGCCTCCACTGCGTTTGCGGCGGTGACGGGAATGCTCCGTCCCCGCCACCCGCCTTCCGCCGTCCCCGCGCCTCTTCTGCAATAGCGGATCCGTCTGGTTCCAGAAGCACAAACTATTGTTCCTTGCCCTCGACTCGGTTAACGTGTAGAGTAGTCATGGTGTTGCGCGGAGTGAGAGGCCTCCGCTCCGACCGCTTGACTGGCTGGCAGATCGAGGAGATCAATGTTGAGGGTCCTCATGCTTGGTTCCGTGTTTACCGTTTGTGCCGCATCCGGACGGCGAGGGATGCATGCCGATCTTTGAGTATGACTGCCTTGAATGCGGGCAGCAGTTCGAGCATCTCCAGCGGACCGCCGATGCCCAGGTGTCCTGTCCCTTCTGTGGACGCTCCAATCTGCAACGGCTCGTGTCCCTGTGCGGAGTGAGTTCGGAGGCCGGCCGCGCCGCCAACCTGAGCGCCGCCCACCAGCGTGCCGCCGACAAGCGCTTCGAGCGCCAGCGCAGCGAACACGCCCAGCACCACGAGCACTTCGGCGACGCCGCCCACAAGGAGTGATCCCACGATGAAGCTACCCGGCAAGATCAGGCTCCTGTTGGCAGGCACGGCGGCGGTCGCGGCGATCGTTGGCTTCCAGCAATCGGCCTCCAGCCAACAGCCCGCCCCACGCGCTGCGGCTCCGTCCTCCGCGCCCACCCCGCAAACCGCCCGCGCCTTCGTCGACCGCTACTGCGTCGGCTGCCACAACGACAAGACCAGGACCGCCAACTTCACCCTCCAGACCGCAGATCTGAACGCCGTCGGCGCTCACCCCGAAATCTGGGAACCCGTGATCCGCAAGCTGCGCGCCGGCATGATGCCGCCCGCCGGCATGCCTCGCCCGCCGCTCGCCGAATATGAAGGCGTGCGCGACTGGCTCGAAACCCGCATGGACCAGGCCGCCGCCGCGCATCCCCACTCCGGCTCGGTCGTCCTGCACCGCCTGAACCGCACCGAGTACAAGAACGCGATCCGCGACCTGCTGGACCTGGAAGTGGACGTCGCCGCGCTACTGCCGCCCGACGACTCGGCCCGCGGCTTCGACAACATCGCCGGCTCGCTCACCATTTCCCCGACCTTGCTCGAAGCCTACAGCTCGGCGGCAGGCCGTGTCGCGCGCCTGGCCGTGGGCTTCTGGAAATCCCCCACCGAAGCCGCCTACATCGCTCCCGGCGACACCTCGCAAACCGAACGCCTCGAAGGCCTGCCTCTGGGCACGCGCGGCGGCATGGCCGTGCGCCACGTCTTCGCCGCTGATGGCCAATACAAGTTCGCTGTGGCGAACTTCGGCGTAGGCAAATTCATCCCCGGCGAGAAGCTGGCATTCTTCATCGATAACCAACTGGTCGCACTGGAGGATTATCAAGGTGTCGGCCTCACGGCCGCCAATTCCGCGAGCGGCGACGGCGAGATCAATGTGACCGTCCCCGTGCGCGCCGGCTCCCGCCTGGTGGGCATCACGTTCCTGGCGGAAAACTACCGCCCCAGCCTGGACCTGATCCGCCAGTTCGAGCGCAAATCGCTCGAGGACAATACGATTCCGCAGCTCCAGTATCACCCCGTGGTCGGATCCGTGCGCATTCGCGGCCCCTTCACCGCCACGCGCCCGGCCGATTCCAGCAGCCTGCGCAAGGTCTACACCTGCCACCCCGAGACTGCGGAGCAGGAAGGACCCTGCGCCCGCCAGATCCTGACCACGCTCATGCGCCACGCCTACCGCCGTCCGGTGAACGACCAGGACATGGAGTGGGTGCTCGGCTTCTATCAGGAAGGCCGCGCCGAGGGAACCTTTGAGGACGGCATCGAGCTCGCTCTGCGCCGCATCCTGACCAGCCCGCAGTTCCTGGTCCGCGCCGAGCGCGAACCTGCGAGCGTCGCCGCCGGCCAGCCTTACCGCATCACCGACCTCGAACTCGCCTCGCGCCTCTCCTTCTTCTTATGGAGCAGCATCCCCGACGACGAGCTGCTCGACGTAGCGGCGCGCAATGAGCTGCACCAGCCCGCGGTGCTCGAAAAGCAGGTGCGCCGCATGCTGGCCGATCCCAAGGCGGACTCGCTGGTGGAGAACTTCGGAGACCAGCTCTTCTACCTGCGGAACCTCCCCTCGACCTCGCCCGATGGCGTGTTCTACCCGAACTGGGATGACGAGCTGCGCCAGAGCTTCCGGCGCGAAACCGAGCTGCTGTTCCAAAGCATCATCCAGGAGAACCACAGCGTTCTGGATCTGCTGGACGCCGACTACACCTACTTAAATGAGCGGCTGGCCAAGCACTATGGCATTCCGAACGTCTACGGCTCGCACTTCCGGCGTGTGGAGCTCGGGCCGGATCTGGACTTCCGCCGCGGCCTCCTCGGCCAAGGCAGCGTCCTCGCCCTCACCTGGCAGCAGAACTTCCGCACGTCTCCGGTGAAGCGCGGCGTCTGGGTGCTCGAGAACATCCTGGGCACGCCGCCCCCTGAGCCGCCGCCCAACGTCCCGCCGCTTGAAGACAGCAACGCCGATAATAAGGTCATGACCTTGCGCGACCAGATGACGCTGCACCGCAAGAACGAGCCCTGCGCGAGCTGCCACAAACTGATGGACCCCATCGGCTTCACGCTCGAAAACTTCGACGCCGACGGCTCCTGGCGCACCAAGCAGGGCGGGGAAGGCGGCGTGCCCATCGACGCAGCGGTCACGCTGTGGGACGGCGCCAAAGTGAACGGCCCCGTCGAACTGCGCGAGCACCTGATGACCTACTCCCCGCAGTTCGTGCGCACCATCACCGAGAAGCTCATGACCTTCGGCCTGGGCCGCGGGGTCGAATACGAAGACATGCCCGTGATCCGCTCCATCGTGCGGAACGCGGACAAGGATGATGACCGGTTCATGGCGATCCTCATGGGGATCGTCAACAGCGATCCCTTCCAGATGAGGGTGAAACAGGCGGAAGACAATTAGGAGTCCAAATGTTCCTGACCAAGAAGTTCATTCCCCGGCGAACCTTTCTCCGCGGCGCAGGCGTCGCCATCGGCTTGCCTCTGCTCGACAGCATGGTGCCCGCGCAGACCGATACGAAGAAGACCGCGGCGGCGCCCGTCCCCCGTTTCCTCGGCATCTGGCATCCGCACGGCGCGGCCCCCGGTTACTGGAGCCCGCTCCAGGAAGGCAAGGACTTCGACTTTTCCTTCATCACCAAACCGCTGGAGCCCTACCGCGACAAGGTGACGCTGATCACCGGCCTGGACATGCCCGAAGCCATGGCCACCACCGAAGAGCCGGGCGGCGACCACGCCCGCGGAGCCGTGCTTCTGTCCGCCGCGCGCCCGCGCCGCAACGCCGTCAGCCCCTACCTGGGCGTCACGCTCGACCAGTTGGTGGCCAAGAAGTACGGGGAAAGCACGATCCTGTCGTCCCTTCAGGTGGGTGTCGAACAGGACGGCAACTTCGGCAACTGCAACTGGGGCTATAGCTGCGCCTACACCAACTGCGTCTCGTGGACCTCGCCGGTCACCCCGCTCCCCACCGAAGTGAATCCGCGCGTGGCCTTCGAGCGGCTCTTCGGCGACGGCACCAGTCCGGAAGAGCGCCGCCTCGGCCGCAAGCAGAGCGCCAGCATTCTGGATTCGGTGGCGCAAGAGATCGCCTTCTTCAAGCGGCCGCTGGGTGCGGGCGACAAGCAGCGCCTCGACACGTACCTCGAAAACATCCGCGAAATCGAGCGGCGTATCCGTATTGCCATGGAATCCACCGTGAAGGAGCCCTCGGACGAGATCCCCTTCGGCTTGCCGGAGAACAAGCACGTACACTATCGCCTCATGTATGATCTGCTGGCGCTGGCCTTCGAAGGCGACCTGACGCGCTCGGCCACGTATATGTTGGGCAAGGATCTGTCGGGCTCCAGCTTCCCGGAATCCGGTTTCAACGGCGCCTGGCACGGATCGTCGCATCACGGCGACAAGCCGGATAACGTCGCGAATTACGCCAAGATGAACCGCTATCACGTGGAAAATCTCGCGTACTTCACCGAGAAAATCGCCAAAATCCAGGACGGCGACGGCACGCTGCTGGACCACATCCTGATCTATAAGGGCAGCAACATGGGGAACTCGCACCGGCACGCGCACATCAAAGTCCCTGTGATCCTGCTGGGCGGCCTGGACGGCACCTTCAAAGGCAACCGCCACATCGTGTTCCCGGACAACACCGAGCGGACCTCCAACATGCTGCTCGCGCTGCTGCACAAGTACGGCATCGAGGACATTCCGAAATACGACGCCGCCGGGCGCGAGAGCGGCACGCAGAAAGCGTTCGGGTCCAGCACGACGCCACTGTCGCTCTAGTCCCATGCGCCGCTTTCTCTTGATCGGCCTACTGCTGGCTCTGCCCCTGGCGGGACAACGCCGCGTCGCGCGCCCGAAAGTCGAACGCCCGGACGGTCCCGTGTGGACCGTCATCCGTGCCAACTGCACCGAATGTCACGGGATCGACGACTATGCCTTCTACGCGCTCGACCGCGCCGGCTGGCAGAAGCTGATTGCTGACAAGCACAAGTCGGGCGCGGCGAATTTGGCCGAAGCCGACCAGAACCTGCTGCTTGACTGGCTGGCGGAGCGCTTCGGTCCCGACTCCAAGCCGTTCCCCCGCAGCTACCTTCCGCCGGAAATCAACACGTTCTTCTCCGATCCCGAGGCCTTCCGCCTGATGGACCGGGCCTGCATGAGCTGCCATGGCCAGGATCGGGTGGAAAACGCGCGCAAGCCCACCGAGGAGTGGCGGGCCACGCTGGTCGACATGCGCGAGCGCGGCGCCGAGCTGTCGGACGAAGAACTGGAGCAGCTCGTCGAATGGCTCGCCCGCGTGCGCGGAACAAATCAGGACAACTGACATGAGACTCGCATTCCCATCCTGCTTCGCCCTGGCGCTGGCCGCGGCCTGCGCATTCGGCGCATCCAGCAGCCAGATCGCAGACGCGGCCCAGCGCGGAAACCGGGAAGCTGTTCGCAGCCTCCTGGCCCAGAAGGCCGACGTGAACGCGCCCCAGGTGGACGGGACCACCGCCCTCCACTGGGCCGCCCAGCGCGACGACCTGGAACTGGCCGGCGTCCTGATTGAGGCTGGCGCCAAGGCATCCGCGGCCAACGTCGCCGGCGCGACCCCTCTGCTGCTGGCCACCATGAACGGCAGCGCTGCGATGGTCGAACGCCTGATCACCGCCGGAGCCGATCCCAACGCTCCTCTCACCATGTCCGGCGATACCGCGCTGATGATGGCGGCTCGCACCGGCAAGGTCGAAGCCGTCCGCGCGTTGCTGGATAACGGGGCGAACGTCAACGGCCAGGAAACCTGGGGCGGCACCACGGCGCTCATGTGGGCCATTTCCGAAAAACATCCCGATGTCGTGAAGCTGCTGATCGAGCGCGGAGCGGATGTGAACGTGCGTTCTTACTACGTCCCGTCCGCATCGGGACGCGGCTTTGAAGGCGCCACTCCGGTCCCTGACAAGCCGGAAGGCGACTTCGAAGAATTCTCCAGCGGCTGGCTGACGCCCCTGATGTTCGCCGCCCGCGAAGACGCCCTCGATTCCGCCCGCCTGCTGCTCGCCGCCGGAGCCGATATCAACGCCCGCGGCGCCGACGGCAAGGACTCGCTCTCCCTGGCCCTGTTCGACGGCAGCTACGATGTGGCGGACTTCCTGATCGACAGCGGCGCGAAGGTGAACCAGCAGGACGCCCAACGCTTCACCCCGCTGTTCTGGGCCGTGGACCGCCGCAACATGGAAACGGCTCCCAACTTCCCCTGGATGCAGACGCGCGACCCGCTGCCGCTCATCAAGAAGCTGCTCGAGAGGGGCGCCGATCCGAACACGCTCATCAACTCCACTCCCCGCGCCCGCATGCGCGAGGGTTCGCCCCGCATCGTCTACGCCACCGCAGTGATGCGCGCCGCCCTCGCCGGCGACCTGGAACTGGTGAAGCTGCTGCTGTCCTACGGCGCGGACATCAATATTATTTCTGACGACCGCGAGACGGTCCTGATGGCCGCCTGCGGCACCGGATTCATCAACGGCTATCACCGCGAAAAACCTCCCGCCGAGCGACTGGAACTCGTCAAGCTCCTGGTCGGGATGGGGCAGGATGTGAATGCCGCGGACAACTACGGCATCACGCCGCTGATGGTGGCCGCCAACCTGGGCCACATCGAGCTGGTGAAGTACCTGGTGGAGCAAGGCGCAGACCTGGGGGCGCATGACCTGGGCAAGAAAAACGACGGCGCGTTCGGCTCAAGCGTGGAGCCGCTGATGCCCATCGACTACGCGATCGGCGTCGGGACCTTTCGCCCCAACAACGCGATCGTCATGCACGAGGACATCATGAATTACATGGCCGCGGAGATGAAGAAGCGCGGCATTGCGCACATCACCTCGGAATGCACGCTCCGCGGCTTCACCTGCGCCCAGGCGAATGTTGACCCGAAGACCGCCACGCCGGCCGAGATCGCCAAGATCCGCAAGATCCAGACCGGCTACCAGGTCGATGGCATTACCGGCGGACTGGCGTTGGGAGATCAGGCGCAGAAGTAGACCGTGAAGCCCGCGCCGGCTTGCGGAGCGCCTGCTATGATTGACCGGCATGGAAATACGCCACCTGCGCTACTTTTGTGTGCTGGCCGAGCAGCTTCACTTCACCAGGGCCGCACTCCTGCTCAACGTGGCGCAGCCCGCGCTTAGTCACCAGATCAAGCAGCTTGAAGAGGAATTGGGCACCCAGCTTGTCGAGCGCACCAACCGGCGCGTCCGCCTCACCGCCGCCGGCGAAGTCTTCCTCACCCGCGCGGCGCGCATTCTGGAGCAACTGGACCAGGCTGCGCGGGAAACCGCTCGCGTGGGGCAAGGCGACGCGGGTTCGCTGGTCATCGGCGTGGTCAGCACGGCCGTTTGCAGCGTCCTTCCGCAGATCCTCCGCAACTTTCGCCGTGAGTCCCCGAGCATCACGATCGACATTCGCGAAATGGAGCCGGGAGAACAGGTGGAGGCTCTGCGGAAGGAGACCATCGACATTGGTCTCTTGTTCCTCTCCATCCAGGACCCTGCTCTTGACTCGTTGCTCGTTTCCCGCGAACGCCTGATTGTGGCCCTGCCCACTGGCCATCCTCCCGCGTCCACCGATGAAGTCCGCCTGTGCGACCTGGCATCGGAAACGTTCCTGATTCCCCGCCAGCAGTCCGTTCCCGGCTTTCACGAACTGGTTCTGGACACGCTCCGTTCGGGCGGCATCGCCGAGCCCCGTCTGCAACCGACCCGTCTGCTGCAAACCGCCGTCTTTCTGGTGGCCGGACAACTGGGTGTCGCGCTGGTGCCGGAATCCTTCCGCCAGCACCTGCGCGTGCGTGGCTGCGTCTATCGCGACCTGGCCGGCCCGCCGGCCTACGCCGATCTTATCGGACTATGGCGGCGGAGCAACGTACCCCCGGCCCTGCGCCGCTTCATTCAGCAGCTCAAACGGGTGCAGGCGGGCGCGAACTAGAGCGTTTCTCCGCAAGTGTAGACCGCTCCCTGTGGTCGCGGCTCAGCCAGCAGCTCTGTGCCCGGTAATGGTCTTGAGAGCAGAACGCCAGTAGCTGAGCCGCGACCGCAGGGAGCGGTCTACAGTAATGCTGAAACCGCCCTAACTAAATCGCGACGTCCATCGGCAGGCCCACGTAGTTCTCCGCCAGGCTGGTGAGCGCCGCCTTCGAACCGGTGATGTAGTCCAGGTCCGACAACTGGCGCTTATAGTCGAAGGGATTCTCGTCCGGGAAGCGGTGCAGGGTCTGCGTCATCCACCAGGAGAAGCGCTGTGCCCGCCACACGCGCTTCAACGCGGTGCAGGAGTAGTGCTCCAGCAGATCGCACTTTCCGGTGGCATAGAATGCCACCAGCGCCCGGCCCAGCAGCAGCACATCGGCGGCCGCCAGGTTCAGGCCCTTGGCGCCGGTGGGCGGAACGATGTGGGCCGCGTCGCCCGCCAGGTACAGCCGGCCGGCGCTCATCGGCTCGGTGACGAAGCTCCGCATGGCCGTCACATTCTTGTTCAGCACCGGACCCACGTTCGGCTGCCATCCGTCGCAAGTCGTCATGCGCTTCAGCATCTCTTCCCAGATGGCGTCGTCCGGCCAGTTGGCGATGTCCTCCTCCGGCGGCACCTGGAAATACAGCCGCGTGATTTTCGGCGATCGCATGCTGAACAGCGCGAAGCCGCGTTCATGGTAGGTGTAGACCAGCGCTTCCGACGACGGCGAAGCCTCGGCCAGAATGCCCAGCCAGCCGAACGGATAGGACCGGTCGTAGAACGTCACCACATCGGCCAGCGCCGGGCGGCAGATGCCGTGAAACCCGTCGCAGCCGGCGATGAAGTCGCAGGTGAGCTCCTCCTGCCGGCCCTTGTGCTCGTAGGAGATCTTCGGCTTCGCGGAATCGATGTCATGCACCGAAACGTTCTGCGCCTCGTACAGCAGCGGCCGGCCGGTGGCGATGCGCGCGTGCATCAGGTCCTTCACAACCTCGTTTTGCCCGTACACGTAAATCGCCTTGCCACCGGTCAACTCGGCCAGCGGGACGTGGTGGCGCTTGCCGCCGAAGCTCAGGTACACGCTGTCGTGCCGCATGCCTTCGCGGTGGAGGCGGTCGCCCACGCCCATCCCGGTCATCAGGTCCGCGGTGAACTGTTCGAGCACGCCGGCCCGCACGCGGTCAATGACGTAGTCGTGATCGCGGCTCTCGAGGATCACCGAATCGATCCCCTTCAAGTGCAATAGTTGTCCCAGCAGCAGCCCTGCCGGTCCCGCTCCGATGATGCCAACCTGCGTATGCATGTGTTTCCTACATGTAGCGGAAACCGCACACGGAAACAAGACCTAATTGTTCTGGAACGATAGAAATCCACTATTGGATTACGCTGATGCGCGTACAGTAGAATCACCGCTGGAACTGCCAGCCATCGCGCCCAGTTCCATGCCGGGCTCCATCGCGAAGCTCATCGTCTCCAGGCGGAAGCCCTCACGTTGTTCCCTCTGCGTGACCGTGACCGCCGGAACGTCGGCGGCCTGCGCCACCATGCCGGATGTCGCGCGGATCTCCGCGCGCAGCTGCTCCGGGTCCTCTAAGGTGCGCGGTTTGAGCAGCGCCGGCGCGTGCTGCCGGTTGAGGGACTCGGCAATCTCACTGCCGAGCGACAACGTCACCTGTCCGGTGGGCGTGGCGATCAGCGCCTCGGGATCAGTCGGGCGATAGCGCTGATACTCGGGCACGGGCCGTCCGGTGCTCAGGTTCGTGGCGAAGAACTCCAGGATCTTCGGAGCCATCGGACCCAGGTTGCCGTGGCCGCCCGGACCCGTTATCCAGTGCAACTGGTCGGTCGCGCCGAACAGGCCGTAGAAGCGCTTGGCCTCGTCGTAGGTCTGTTGTGCGCCCGCGTAGGGGAACATGTCCTCGGTGGTGGACACGATCGCGTAGGGACGGGGCGCGGCCAACTCCACCCAGTCCGCGAAGTCCAGGCCTTCGGCGGTGAAGTGCGGAATGGTCTGCTCAGCGTCCTGCGGACCCTGCGTGGGGAACAGCGCCTTGAAGGACGTGATGAAGCAGGCCGACGCGGCCGCGTGGATGCGGTTGTCGAGCGCCGCCAGGTACGCCGTGATGGTGCCGCCGCCCGAGCAGCCGAACGCTCCGATGCGGTTCGCGTCCACGTCCGGGCGCTGCGTCAGGTAATCGATGCCGCGCATGCCGTCATTGATGAAGTAGCGCGAGATGTGATCGCCGATAAGCTGCGATGAAAGACTGGCGTGCTCGTGGTCGGCCAGCCGCTCCAGTTTCGATGCGCCCGTCTCCGCGTCCCAGTGCTGCATGCGCTCGCCTTGCCCCAGAGGATCGACGGCCAGCGCCAGGATGCCCGCATGTGCGAAGTTCGCGGCCCAGGCGTACTCGGCCTGCTTGCCCGCGCCGTGGCCCGGCGTCTCAATGATCGCGGGAAACAGGCCGGGGCCATCCGGCACGAACACCAGCGCGGTCACGAAGAACTTCGGCTCACCTTCATAGGCGACCACCTCGATGTGGAAGCCGTCCTCCTGGATGGTCCGGAAGGTTTGCACGGGCATGGGGCTGGGATGCTCAGGCAGGCCGCCGATCAAGTCCAGGATCTTCTGGCGAACCTCGGTCTGCCGCTGCTCTGCCGCCTCGCGCGTTTGGATCGCGGCGACCGTTTGCGCCCGGCGCGCGGTCTGCTCCGTGCCGATCTGGTTCAGATAGAGGTTCAGTTGCTCCAGGCCGGGCGTCGTTTGCGCGGCCAAAGACAGGGCGCACAGCAGCAGACTAAAAGTTAGGAGACGCACTAGGCGAACGTGATCACCGCGCCCAGCACCGTGCGGTCGCCGACCGCCTGGATGGCTTCGAGGGTCCGCTCAATCGGGTAAGTCTTTGTGACCATCGGCGCCATGTCGATCTTGCCCTGCTCGATCATCTTCACGTAGCGTGGGATGTCGCGCAGCATGTTCAGGCCACCCTGCTGGCCGGAATGGAAAGTCCGCCCGCGGTTGGAGAAGCTCGCCGCGTTGAAGCTTACGTTGCCGCGCCAGGCCACGCCCAGCATCACGATGTGGCCGCCCGCGCGGGTGAAATCGAAGCACTGTTGCAGGGGCAGAATCGCGGTTGGGTCGGGTCCCACCTCGACCTTGGGCGGGAACCAGTCGCTGCCTACGGCGTTGACCACGAAGTCGGCTCCGTCGGGCACGGCGACGAACCCCGGGCCCGAGTGCCGCCCGCCGGCGAAGCGCCGGTCATTCGTGTCCTTGCACAGCGACTGAATCTTGGAGACCAGTCCGTTGCCCTCGGCGTTCGGGTCAATGGCGATGGTCCCGCCCACCTTCATGGCGATGTCGCGCCTGGCTTTGACCGGCTCGATCACGATCACCTGCCCGGCGTTCATGAGCCGAGCACCTTGGATCGCACCCATGCCCACCGGGCCCGCGCCCTGCACGATCACGTTCCAGCCCGGCTCCACCTGCACCAGGTCGCGCGCTGCGGCCAGGCCCGTGCCCACCGTGTCGCCGAGCAGCGTCAACTGCTCGCCGGGAAGATCGGTGAACACCGGGCAACAGTATTCTTCGGGCACCACCATCAGCTCGCTCAGTCCGCCCAAGCCCGCCTGCTCGAAGATCTGCGTGCCGTCGGACATCTCGGCCAGCGGATGCGCCGGAGCGGTATCCAGGAACTGGCACCAGTCCGCGCGCCCGTGCAGGCACTGGTAGCAGACGCCGCACTGCGGCGTGCCGGGGACCACCACGCGGTCGCCCTTCTGCACGCGATGCACCTCGGAGCCGACCTCTTCGACCACACCCATGCCCGAATGGTTGGGGATGGACGCGCGGGCGACGTTCGTGGTGGCCAGCGCGCCGCCGACGATGGTGTAGCAGACCGCCGACGCCTCGGTGCGCACCAGCACTTCGCGCGGCTGAATGCCCAGGAGCCGCATCTCTTCGACCGAGGCTCCAGTGCCGTGCCGTACGAACGCCTTGAAGCGCCGGCCGGCGTTGGTTCCGGTGAGTTGCGCGGGAGCCTGACCTGTCGCCACCTGCGGGACCATCGGCATGCCGGCCACGGCCGCCGCGGCTCCCCGCTTGAGCATCTTGCGTCGCGAAATTGCCATGTGGACTAAGATACCGCCTTCCACGGCGCGGGGCGACCGTCCTGCGATCCATTTGTAAGGGCAGAGCGCGCGGTTGTGAGCCGCCCTGCTTGCGCATGCGGTTGGCGTCGAAGAACTTGCGGGGTGCGGACCGCAAGGGAACGCACGGCGGCTCGCGAGCGGCGCGTTTCGCTACAATGACCGGGAACCTATGAGCAAAATACCCAAGTTTGACGAACTGCCCGTGAAGCCCGGCGCGCCGCCGGAGTCGAGTTGGGGTGTCTTTGGCGATAGCGACGGCATCGGCTGCCTCAACTTCCTGAACGCCGCCGGCGTGGTGGAGGCGGCCAGGCTGGTCCAGACCGGCAAGGTCTTCCGCCTGGATGCGAAGCTCGGCTTCGCCAAGCCGCCGCTGTTCGGACGCGCTTCGCTGGCGCATACCGTGGTCCCCCTGGGGCCCATGGCCAACGACGACATCCTGGAGCGCTTCAACACGCAGGAAGGCAGCCAGTGGGATGGGCTCGGGCACGTGGGACATCCGGGCGCGGAGCGCTTCTACAACGGCGTTCCGGTGGACCAGGTGCGCGGCGGCAACCAGCAGCTCGGCATTCACCACTGGGCCGACAAGGTGGTGGGGCGCGGCGTGCTGCTGGATGCGTTCGCTTATCGGAAGGCCCAGGGGCGGCCGGTGGAGCCGCTCACCAAGGACGTGCTCACGCTCGAAGACCTGCAAGGGGCTTTGGATGCCCAGAAGGTGACGCTCCAGCCGGGAACCATCCTGCTGGTCCGCACGGGGTGGATGGAGGCGTATGAGGCGCTCACGCCCGAAGGGAAGCAGGGCATCGCTCCGTTCGACAAGCTGGCCGGCGCGGGGATCGAAGCCAGCCGGCGGATGGCTGTCTGGCTGTGGGACAACCAGGTCGCGGCGATCGGCACGGACTGTCCGGCGGTCGAGTCTCTGCCGATGAACTTCGGCGATGAGGGGTTGATGCACTACCGGGCGCTGCCGCTGCTCGGACTGCCGCTGGGCGAGCTGTTCGTGCTGGCTCCGCTGGCCGAGGACTGCGCGCGCGATGGGCGCTACGAGTTCATGGTGGTGTCGGCGCCGCTGCACGTGGAGGGCGGGATCGCCTCGCCGCCGAACGCGGTCGCCATTAAGTAGAGGCGGCCGGGCCTACTTCGAGCTAGCGCCGGCCACCGTGAAGATCAGGAACTGCTGCCGCGGCAGGAAGTCATACTGAGCGGTCAGCTTGTATCCGGCCTGGCTCATTTCCGACTGGAAGCGCTCCAGCGGAAAACGGAATTCGGCGGGCGGACCCATGGGCGAATCCGGCTTGAAGTCGATGATGGCCACGCGGCCTCCCGGCTTGAGGGACTTCTGGAGCTTGCGGAAGTACGCCTGGCGATCCCCGATGTGGTGGTACGTGTCCACGATCAGCACCAGGTCGACGGGCTCCGGCAGATTGGGCTGGTCGGCGGCGGCCTGCACGGGGATCATGTTCCGCAAGCCTTCCTTGTCCGCACGCTGCCGGAGGTAGTTGACCATCTCCGGCTCGATGTCGGCCGCGTACACCTTGGGAGCGGCGGCCGACTTGGCGAGCCGCACGGAGAAATAGCCGGTGCCTGCGCCGATGTCGGCCACGATTTGCCCAGGCTTGAGCTTCAGCGTGTCGATGACGCGGTCCGGCATTTGCCACGCGTCGCGCGCCGGGTCGTCGAAACTCTTGGCGGACTCGGCGGGATCAAAGTGATGCTCCATGTGATCCGGGGAAGCTTTGCCGTGATCCGCCGGCTGGCCGAGCATCACACCCGCGGCCAGCAGGAATGCTGGAAGAATGCCGTAGTTCAAGCGCACTGAGGACTCCTTGCCCCTATTCTCGCACCAGCCCGGCTTGGGAAGACCAGACGGCGCGGTCCACGAGTAGGGAAGTGTTGCGCGCCTGCAGCCGGGGACGTTAGAGCGTCTCGCCTTCGACGTCGACGCCCATCGAACGGGCCGTGCCCTTCACCTGCGCCATGACGCCGGCCAGATCGAAGCTGTTCAGGTCCGGCATCTTGATCTTGGCGATCTCTTCCACCTGCTTCAGGCTCAGCAAACCCACGCGGTTCTTGTTAGGTTCGGGCGAGCCTTTGGCCAGGTTGACCGCGCGCTTGATCAGCACCGGCACCGGCGGGGTCTTGGTAATGAAGGTGAAGGAGCGGTCGGCGTATATGGTGATCACTACGGGGATGATCAGGCCTTCCTGGTCCTTGGCGGAGGTCTTGGCGTTGAACGCCTTGCAGAACTCCATGATGTTGACGCCCTGGGGGCCCAGCGCGGTGCCGACCGGCGGCGCCGGCGTGGCCTTGCCTGCCGGGATCTGCAACTTCACCTGGGCGGTTACTTTCTTTGCCATTGCTGACTCCTAGATCTTTTCCACTTGCAGAAAATCGAGCTCCACCGGGGTCGAGCGGCCGAAGATGGTCACCATCACGCGCAGCGTGTTGCGCTCGGTGTTGACCTCGTCGACCTTGCCCGAGAAGTTGGTGAAGGGGCCGTCGATGATGCGGACCTGTTCGTTGCGCTCGAAGCTGAGCTTCGGGCGCGGCCGCTCGGCCGAACTGGCCTGGCGGTAGAGGATCGAATTCACTTCATCGGCGGTGAGGGGCACGGGCGAGGTTCCGCCGCCCACGAATCCGGTGACGCGCGGCGTGGCTTTGACGGCATGCCACAGCTCGTCGTTCATTTCCATCTCCACCAGCACGTAGCCCGGATAGAGCATGCGCTTGCTGGTGACCTTCTTGCCGTTGCGCAGTTCCACCACCTCTTCGGTGGGGATCAGGATCTGCCCGATCTGGTCGGAGAACCCGAAGGCCTCGCCACGGCTGCGCAGCGAATCGGCCACCTTCTGCTCAAAGCCCGAGTAGGTGTGAATGATAAACCACTTTTTCGTGCTCTCGTCGGTGACGAGGGGAATCGATGACCCGGCGTCCCCGGCAGCGTCCTCGGCGGCTTCTTCTCCGGAGGCTTCTGCCGCAGCGGCTGCTGGCTCAGCGGCTTCTTCCTCGGCGGCTTCTTCCGCGGCGGGCTCTGCGTCCGGCTCCGGGCTAGTGGCGTCCCCGGCGGCGGAGCCGTCGTCTTCGAGGGAAGGCATGTCCGCTTGCTCGTCCTGCTCCGCTTGTTCGGGGATGTGATCTTCTGGCATGGGCTCCTGAGACCTTACTGGGTTAGGGACGCGAACAGGCGGTTGATGACGGCTCCGACGGCGCTGTCGACCACGAAGAAGTAAGCGGCAAAGAGGAACACGGACACGATCACCACGGCGGTGGTGGCGCGCACCTGTTTCCAGGACGGCCAGGTGACCAGCTTCATCTCGTCGCGCAGTTCGCCGACGTACTTCTTGGTCCGGGCCGGCCATGCTGCCGCCTTGGTCATTGCTGTCGAGTCGCTCATATTGCCTCTACGTGATTCATCGGCGCCCGCCCCTACGCGGCGCGCAAGACGGTGGCAGGGGCGGAGGGATTCGAACCCCCACTCGCGGTTTTGGAGACCGCTGGTCTGCCGTTAAACCTACGCCCCTGCATAGTGGCCAGTGGCTGATGGCCAGTTTCAGTTTAGCGGAAAGCGGCGGTTGCCTGCCGCCTCCCGTTACTTGATCTCCTTGTGGGGGATGTGTTTGCGGCAGAAGGGGCAGAATTTCTTCAGCTCCAGCCGCTCCGTGGTGGTTTTCTTATTCTTCATCCCCGTATAATTCTTGCGCTTGCACTCGGTGCACTGGAACGTAATCTGTTCGCGTGGCATGTTCCTCTACTCCTACTCCATCACCTCGGTCACCGTCCCGGCGCCGACCGTACGGCCACCCTCGCGAATGGCGAAGCGCAGGCCCTTGTCCATGGCGACCGGCGTAATCAGTTCCACGACCAGGTCGACGTTATCGCCCGGCATCACCATCTCCATGCCCTCGGGCAACTGCGCCACTCCGGTCACGTCCGTGGTCCGGAAGTAGAACTGTGGCCGGTAGCCCTTGAAGAACGGCGTGTGCCGGCCGCCCTCGTCCTTGCTCAATACGTAGACGCTGCCCTTGAACTTGGTGTGCGGCTTGATCGAACCCGGCTTGGCGATGACCTGCCCGCGCTCGACATCTTCCTTGGCGATGCCGCGCAGCAGCAGGCCCGCATTGTCGCCCGCCTCGGCCTGGTCCAGCAGCTTGTGGAACATCTCGATGCCGGTGACCACTGTCTTGCGCGTGTCCCGGAACCCGACAATCTCCATGTCCTCGCCGACCTTACAGGTACCCTGCTCGATACGGCCGGTGACCACCGTGCCGCGGCCCTGAATCGAGAAAATGTCTTCGATGGGCATCAGGAACGGCTTGTCCTTGTCGCGCGCCGGCTGCGGGATGTATTTGTCGACGGCCTCCATCAACTCGTCGACGGTCTTCTCCCAATCTCCCTCGCCATTCAGCGCACCCAGCGCGCTGACGCGTACAACCGGCAGGTCGTCGCCCGGGAACCCGTAGCTGGTCAACAGCTCGCGCACTTCCAGTTCGACCAGCTCGAGCAACTCCGGATCGTCCACCATGTCGACCTTGTTCAGCGCGACGACAATGTAAGGCACGCCCACCTGGCGGGCCAGCAGAATGTGCTCGCGCGTCTGCGGCATGGGGCCGTCGGTGGCCGCCACGACCAGAATCGCGCCGTCCATCTGCGCCGCGCCCGTGATCATGTTCTTGATGTAGTCGGCGTGGCCCGGGCAATCGACGTGCGCGTAGTGCCGGTTGGGGGTTTCGTATTCGACGTGCGCCGCGGCGATCGTGATGCCGCGCGCCTTTTCTTCAGGAGCGTTATCGATCGAGTCAAAGCTCCGGAAAGAAACCTTCGGGTTGTGCTTGGCCAGCGTCTTGGTGATCGCCGCCGTCAGCGTGGTCTTGCCGTGGTCAATGTGCCCGATGGTCCCCACGTTGCAATGCGGCTTGCTGCGATCAAATTTTTCCTTCGCCATGTGTTCTCGATGTGCCCCTCTTTAAGTCGACTTGCGCCCCCGGGAGTGGCGGGATGCGCACCCAAAAATCTGGAGCCGTTGATCGGGATTGAACCGATGACCTCGTCCTTACCAAGGACGCGCTCTACCAACTGAGCTACAACGGCCCTACAAAACTGCTGTGCCGTCCGGACTCGCCGGGCGGCTGTCCCGCGCCGTATGGGCCGCGGGGCGGATGAAACTCAAAACTGGTGGACAGGGGAGGATTCGAACCTCCGTAGCTCGCAAGGAGCGGCAGATTTACAGTCTGCTGCCATTAACCACTCGGCCACCTGTCCAGATTGCCACACGCTCCCGCTGCCAGGGATGCCAGCCGAGGGGAAGGCACGGCGCAGACAAACTCACGCCGCGCTGGTGGGCTAGGGTCCAGTATACCAGAATGGTGGGCGGACGCCAGAGGTTCGGGGGCGTGCTTGGGTTCGTTTGGTTGCAGGGAGTTTGCGGGGTCGGCTTGGGTTCGTTTAGCCGCCGGGGCTCGCCTTCGCCAGGCTTCGGCGGGCAGGCCGTTCCGGCGTGGGTTCGTTTCGTCACTTGAGGGAGGTGGACTGAGAGACCGCCCACCTTCGCCGGGGCTTCCGAGGGCAGGCCGCAAGCAAGGGGCCGGGCAGGGGGCCTGCACCACATGAGGCGGGCGGGTTCGCTGATTCCGACCTTTTGTTTTCAGTAACATTTGGGTTCGTTTCGTCAGGACAAGCGCCGGGATGAGTCCCGGCGCGGCAAGCCACGGGCTTGCGCCACTTGCAGCATCGCACGGAGGCTGGGCGGGGCCGTGGAGTGCTGCTCTAAATGGGGGCGTCCGGCGGGTTACTGGGGCCGTTGGCCGGTGACTGACCTTCGATCTTGAGGGGGACATCGGCCGAGCGGATGTGCAGGTCGCGCTGCGGGAAGGGGATCTCGATGCCGCGGCGGGAGAGCTCCTCGAAAATGGCGAAATAGAGGTCGCTGCGGAGGATGTTGGGGGTGCGCACCTGGGTGATGGTCCAGACCCGCAGTTCGAAGTCCAGGGAACTGTCACCGAACGCTTTAAAAAGGACGTCCGGGGCAGGCGCGTCGAGCACCTCCCGATTCAGGCGGGCGACGGCCAGCAGGGCTTCCTTCACTTCGACGGGGTTGGCGTTGTAGGAGACGCCGACGGGCAGGCTGAAACGGACCTGGCGGTCGGTGGCGGTCCAGTTGATCACCTGCTTGGTGACGAACTCGGAGTTCGGCACGATCACCATGATGTTGGCGTTGGTGCGGATCCAGGTGGCGCGGCTGCCGATGCGGACGACGTCGCCGTCCAGGTTGCCCACTTCCACGCGGTCGCCTACTTTGATGGGACGTTCGAACAGCAGGATGAGGCCGGACAGAAAATTGTTGGCCGATTCCTGAAAGCCGAGTCCGATGCCGAGGCCGAGGGCGCCGCCGAGCACGGCCAGGCTGCTGAGATTGATGCCGGCCGACTGGAGGCCGATGATGCAGCCGAGCACGAACACGATATAGCCGGAGGAGCGTTCGATGGCGTAGCGGTGGCCGGGTTCGAGTTGGGGGCGGCGTTCCAGCAAAGAACGGACGAGCACGCGCGTGCGGCCGGCGAGGAGTCCCAGCAGGATGAGGAAGAGGATGACCTCGATCAGGAACAGGAGAGAAATGGAGAGGTTGCCGAACTCGCCGAGGGGGCGTTCGAGGAACGCGAGGATGCGGCCGCCGATCGGGTGGGCGCGCAATACGGGTTCGACGAAGGCCCAGGAAAAGAAGATCACCAGCAGAGCGGCGAAGGTGAGGAGAGCGCTGAGGCGGGCGCGCACGGGCGTCGACGGGGCGGGCGAGGGCATCTTCGTGGCTCAGCATAACATTGCCCGGTGAGGCGGGGTGGATCGTGCGGCAGCGCGGGCGGGCGATGGCGGGTAGGTTAGAATAGCACTGAGATCCTCCCCGGGCGGGAGTAACTCAGTGGTAGAGTCACAGCCTTCCAAGCTGTTGGTCGCGGGTTCGATTCCCGTCTCCCGCTCCATTCCCATTCTGTGAGACCGATAACTTCCTCCTGGGACATAATGGAGGAGAAGAGATCGGGTATGGCCATCGAACAGGCGCTCATCCAAGTGGTGCGGGCTTTGCCGCCGGACAAGCAGCAGGAATTGCTGGCACACGCTGAACGGCTGCGTGCGGAGTCGGCCGCCATCCCGGCGCGAAGAAATTTCCGTAAGAGTGGCAAGGGACTCTGGGCCGGTATGGGGATTTCCATTTCGACGGAAGACATCGATGAGATGCGCCGGGAGATGTGGGAAGACTTCCCGCGAGACGCTGGCTAATGGCGGCCGTTGTTGTCGATACTCACGCTGTTGTCTGGTATCTGCTGAAGGACCCCCGCTTGTCGAAGGTGGCGGAGGCTGCATTGGATGCCGCCACCGGCGACGGCGATCCAATCTATGTGCCGTCGATCTGCCTGGTGGAGATCACGTACTTGGTAGAGAAAGGGCGCTTGCCGGCGCGTGCGCGGCAGATTCTGGCGGATGCGCTAGATGGGCCGGATGATCCGTTCGCGCTCAAGGCGTTGGACCGCGAGGTAGCTGACGCACTGCCGCGGGTTCCCCGCGCCGAGGTCCCGGATCTTCCTGACCGCCTGATCGCGGCGACAGCTCTGGTTCTCGGATTGCCGCTGATTAGTCGTGACGGACGGATTCGCGCCGCTCAATTACAGACAATCTGGTGATCCTTCCCGACGCGCGGGTGTGGTGTGCAATCGAGTAAGGTGAGTCAAGCATGCCACTGGACCCGTCTCAATGCCCGGATGAAGAATGCGCTCTTTCGGGCAACTCGGTGCAGGCTCGGGGTCGCCTAGCAGCCCGTGTCTAAAAACACTTCCCACCAGGAATGTTTGGGCTTAGAATCAGACATGGCGATGGGGACCAAGGAAACCCGACAGAAGCAGGAAGACTTGTTCTATGCCAGCGAGCAGGCCGAAGCGCCGGGGCATCCGTTTTACCAACAGCTGAACGCAGTGCTGGAAAAGGCGCAGTTCGACGCGTTTTGCGAGCGCCAGTGCGGGCAGTTCTACCACGCGAAGTTGGGCCGGCCGTCGCTGGCGCCGGGCGTGTATTTTCGGTTGCTGCTGATCGGATTCTTCGAAGGCATCGGCAGCGAACGAGGCATCGCGTGGCGCGTGGCCGATAGCCTGAGCCTGCGGCGATTTCTAAAGTACGGGCTGAACGAAGCGACGCCGGACCACGTGACGATTTCACGGACGCGGCGATTGTTGGACGAAGCGACGCATCAGGCGGTGTTCACGTTCGTGCTGACCGAGGTGGCCCGGCGCGGAATGCTGAAGGGCAAGACCATCGGTATCGATGCGACGACGCTGGAAGCCAACGCGGCGATGCGCGCCATCGTGCGGCGGGATACCAGCGAGAACTACATGGAATATCTGCGGCGCCTGGCCAAAGAGGCAGGGATCGAGCGCAGCGATGAGGAACTGCGGCGCGCGGACCGCAAGCGGAAAAAGAAAGCCTCCAATGACGACTGGGTCAATCCGCACGATCCCGACGCCGAAGTGACCAAGATGAAGGATGGCGCGACGCACTTGGCGTATAAAGCCGAGCAGGCCGTAGACCTGGACACCGGCGCGATCGTGGCCATCACCACGCACGGAGGCGCAGCGGGCGACACGACTTCGGTTGCCGAAACGCTGCCGGCCGCGGGTCAGGCAGTGGCCGGGCAGATCGACACGCCCACGGCTCAGGGTCAGTACAAGGTTCATGAACAAGGTCTGTGCGAAGTGGTCACGGACAAGGGCTATCACAGCGGTCCGGGCTTGGCGGCGATGCGGGAGATGGGCGTGCGGAGTTACGTTTCGGTGCCCCAGCAACCACGCCGGAAGTGGAAAGACAAAGCCGAACAACAAGCGGCTGTGTACGCCAACAAGCGGCGCGTGGAAGGCGAGCGGGGCAAGCAGTTACTGCGGCGGCGCGGTGAGTTTCTGGAGCGCCCGTTCGCACACCAGTATGAGACCGGCGGTTTGCGACGCGTGCATGTGCGCGGCCGCAGTAACGTCGCCAAACGAATCCTGGTGCAGGCGGCGGCCTTCAATCTCGCCCTGATTCTGCGTTCGCTCACCCGGGCCGGGACGCCCCGCGGCTTGGCGGACCGGAACACGGCCTTATTTTGCGCTCTATGGCGACTTATGGCCGCCCTCCTGCCCCTCGTGACTCGTCCCAGGACGCAACACGGGCCAACTTTGCGCCTGGATCACCACAACACTCCGAAATCGGCCTTCTGAGCTTCCGCATTCATTTCTTGCAAAAAACGGGGTTCCGACACGGGCTGCTAGAAGCTCGCGGCAATGCGTTCGGAGTAGTCGAGGCAACCCTCGTCGTAGCAGTTGTGTTGAGGACAAGTCCTCACAGCATTATTCACGGACGCTTGCGTGACATTTGGATCACCGCCCGTCGCGGAGCGGAAACCTACAAGCTCGGAGCAGAACTCCGTGAGGTGCTTTGGACCACCAAAGATGTCATCGTAGGCGACCCAGCCGTAAATTACAGATGGAGCCTGCCAGCTTCCTCATCTTCGATGTCTTGAAGGGAAACGCCTACCGGGAGCATCACTGTACTCATGCCAGGTCCAAGTACGAAGGGCGTAGATTCAGCGCCTTTGAAGTCCGAAAAGTCGAACTTACTGTCCCTGGTCATTGCATCTCTCGCTGGGCGATAGTTGATTCTGGAAAAAGCGTTGTTGGCTGGAGTCGTACCGCTGTTGCGCCAGCCGATCGTATAAGGAAACGTAATGCCATTAGCGGGATTACCGACCGCCCTGCCACTTGGCGCACCCTGCCCGCCGTCAGGACTCACGGTGGCAGTCGGTGCCGCAGCCAGCGTGCTAGGTGGATTACCCAAATCGAGGCCTATCACGCCCGTAAAGCTGAGTCGTGCTTGCTGGCTGGCGATGCTATTGCGGTTGGTCTCATAGGTGATCCGCGCCAGGAAAACTGTGGTGACGGCGAGAATACAGCTGGAAACGGCGGTCCAGAATGCCGAACTCTGCATTGCTTTGAAAGGCTCCCTTCCCCGTGTCATTATTCGCTGAAACTCAGCTCTAGGATTAGAGAATCCCATCACATTCGGGCCTTCGTCGCTGCTTCGATGATCCGAATTGCCGAGTTCCCGAGGACACCTGGAACGATGCAGCAGAAGAATCATGCTGCCACAACTGCGAGGAATATGAAGACGCTGGCGTGCCGGAGTCGCGCCGGCTTCGACCGGTGCCCGACGACGGGCTTAGTCAGGCGGGGCGACCTCAGGCCGGGCCATCGACCGCCGCAGCCAGTCGCGCGTTCCATTCTGTCCACCGTGCGACCACAAAAGTTCAAAGTGGCAGAGACTCCGGGACAGTTCGCACAGGCTTCCAAGCTGTTGGTCGCGGGTTCGATTCCCGTCTCCCGCTCCATTCCATCCTTCCTGTTCCCTTGTTGCGGCGGGCGCGGCGTGCAATCGAGTAAGGTGAGTCAAGCATGCCACTGGACCGCTATGCGCAGAAGCGGCGCTTTGACCGGACGCCGGAGCCTCCGCCTTCGGAGGGTGGCGAGGGCGCGGCGTTCTGTGTGCAGCGGCATCATGCGCGTCATCTGCATTACGATCTGCGGCTGCAGGTGGGTGGGACGCTGAAGTCGTGGGCGGTGCCGAAGGGGCCGACGCTCGATCCGGGCGAGAAGCGGCTGGCCATGATGGTGGAGGACCATCCGCTCGAATACGGCGGCTTCGAGGGCGTGATTCCGCAGGGTAACTATGGCGCCGGGAGCGTCATGCTGTGGGATCGCGGGTCGTATGAGCTGCTGGGCGACGCTCCGGCCGAAGCGCAACTGGCGCGCGGCGATTTCAAGTTCCGGCTGCATGGGGAGAAGCTGCGCGGCGAATTCGCGATCGTACGCATCAAGAAGGGCAAGGCGGGCAATGAGTGGCTGCTGCTGAAGAAGAAAGATGCAGCGGCGGAGCCTGGATGGGATACGGAGGCGCACGCCTATAGCGTGCTGAGCGGGCGCACGCAGGAGGAGATCGCACAGGGCCTGAGCGGTGGCGATCCTCCGGCGGACGCCGAGGTGGCGCTGCCGGAGGGGGCTCGCAAGGCTCCCATGCCGAAGTCGATCACGCCGATGCTGGCGCAGTTGGGCAAGGGTCCGCCACCGCAGCGGAAAGGGTGGCTGTACGAGGTCAAGTGGGATGGCGTGCGGGCGCTGTGTTACTTGCAAGACGGGCGGTCGCGACTGGTTTCGCGCAACGGCAATGCAATGGATCTGCAATATCCGGAGCTGTCTGTTCTGCCGCATCAGGTGCGCGCTCGGGACGCGATTCTGGATGCGGAGATCGCGGCGCTGGATGAGCGCGGCGTGCCGAGCTTCGAACGGCTCCAGCCGCGGATGCACGTGGCCGATGCCAGCGCGGCGGCTACGCTGTCACGGCATCAGCCGGTGGTGCTCTACGTGTTCGACCTGCTGTACCTGAACGGTCACGATTTGCGCGGCGTGCCGCTCGACGAGCGCAAGCGCGTGCTGAAGGAGATCCTGACGGTGTCGGAGACGGTCCGGCATTCGGACGATTTTGAAGACGGCGCGGCGCTGTACGCGGCGGTGCAGCAGCAGGGGATCGAAGGGATCGTGGCGAAGCGGCGGGCGAGCTTCTATGAGTCGCGGCGCACGGCGGATTGGGTGAAGTACAAGGTCACGACGTCGGACTCCTTCGTGCTGAGCGGCTTCACCGAGGGCGAGCGGGAACATTTCGGGGCGCTGGTGCTGGGGGTGTTCGACGGCGGCGTGCTGACGTGGGCGGGGAACGTCGGGACGGGGTTTGACCGCAAGGCGATGGCGGTGATTCATGCGAAGTTGGCTCCGCTGGGCGTGGAGGAGTGTCCGCTGGCGCCGGACAAGAACCTACCGAAGCGCGATGTGACGTGGGTGCGGCCGGAGTTGGTGTGCGAGGTGAAGTACACGCAGTGGACCAACGACGGGCGGCTGCGGGCTCCGGTGTTCGTGGGTCTGCGTCCGGACATCGATCCAAGCGAGTGTGTGCGTCCGGGGAGCGATCCGCCGGCCGCGCGCCAGCCGCTGCTCGATCCGTCGCAGGCCGAGGCGATGGTGACGATCGACGGGCACGGGCTGAAGTTCACCAATCTGAACAAGGTGTTCTATCCGGATGACGGGTACACGAAGCGGGATTTGTTGAATTACTACGACGCAGTGGCTCCGCTGCTGTTGCCGCATCTGAAGGACCGGCCGCTTTCGCTCAAGCGCTATCCAAACGGGATCGCCGCGGATTTCTTCTTTCAAAAAGAAGTCGCGGCGAGTTTTCCGAAGTGGCTGCGGACGGGGATGGCGGACGAGATCCGGCATGTCATCGGGGACGATCGCGCGACGCTGCTGTTTCTGGTGAACCTGGGGTGCATCGATCACAATCCGTGGATGAGCCGGATGGAGTCGCTGGAGCATCCGGATTACCTGCTGATCGACCTGGACCCGCAGGAGTGCGGCTACCAGAAGATCGTGGAGGCGGCGCTGCTGGTGCGGGGGATGCTCGACCGGGCCGAGCTGGAGAGTTTTCCCAAGACGACCGGCGGCGACGGGATGCATATTTTCGTTCCCTTGGAACCGCGCTATAGCTACGAGCAGGTGCGCGGGTTTGCAGAACTGCTGGCCACGATGGCCGTGCATGCCCGGCCGGAGCTGTTCACTACGCCGCGGGCGGTGGCGAAGCGCCAGAAGGGGCGGGTGTACTTTGACTGGGCGCAGATCGCCCAGGGGAAGACGATTTCGGCTCCCTACGTGGTGCGCGCGTATCCTCGGGCTCCGGTGGCTACGCCGCTCAAGTGGAGCGAGGTGACTGCGCGTCTCGATCCGCTGCAGTTTCATTTGGGGAATGCGCTGGCTCGGTTCGACCGGGTGGGGGATTTGTTCGAGGGGGTGCTCACACGTCCGCAGGTGCTGGAGCCGGCGTTGGAACGGCTGTCGGGGGCGTGATGCGGGGATGGCGCTGTGCGGGGCGACAAGCGCCGGGATGAGTCCCGGCGCGGCAAGCCGCAGGCTTGCGCCACACAAACGCCTTGACAGATAGTTTAGTTGTAACTAAACTGTTGTCATGATGCCCGCCGAACTGCTTGCGGTCGTCGCGAGTCCGCGGCGGCGGGAGATTCTACGGCTCACCTGGGAGCGGGAGCGCACGGCCGGAGAGATCCACCGCGCGATGCCGGATGTCACTTTCGGGGCGGTCTCGCTGCAATTGAAGCAGCTTGCCGAAGCGGGGCTGGTGGAGATGCGCGGGGAGTCGCGGTTCCGGTATTACAAGGCGAACCGGGAATCGCTGGGTCCGGTGGCCGAAATGCTCGAACGGATGTGGGACGACGCGCTGTGGAAGCTGAAGCTCGCCGCGGAGCTGGAGCAATCGCGGCGGGGTCCGCGTCCGCAGTCCAAGAAAAGGTCAAAGAGGAGGAAGTGATGGCTCTCGATCACAAAATGGAAAAGAGTGTTGTGATCCAGGCCGGCCGCGCGACGGTCTTCCGCTTCTTCACGGAGGCTGATCGCTGGGCGTTGTGGTGGGGCGCGGGCTCGACGATCGACGCGCGGCCCGGCGGTGAGTTGAGCATCCGGCATTCGAACGGATTTGTCTCCGTGGGCAAGGTGCTGGAGATGGTCCCGCCGGAGCGGTTCGTGTTCACCTTCAGCTTGCAGACGAATCCGCCTACGGCCGCGGAGGATTCGCGGGTAACGATTCGCCTGGAGCCGCAGGGGGGCGGCACGCTGGTCGCGGTGACGCACGAGTTGAGCGATCCGAACGTGCGCGACCTGATGGTTCAGGGCTGGCGCTTCCATCTGTCGCTGTTCTCGAATGCGGTGGCGAACCTGGTGAATGCGGGTGCGACAGAGGTGGTCGATGCCTGGTTGACGTTGTGGACCGAGCCGGATGCGGGGGCCAGGGAAGCCACGCTCGACCGGATCGCGGCGCCGGGCGTTTGGTTTCGAGACCGCTATAGCGCGCTCGAAGGCGCGGGCGAGATCGTGGCGCACATCGGGGCTTCGCAGCGTTTCATGCCCGGGATCAGGATGGAGCGTCGCGGCGAGGTTCGGCACTGCCAGGGGACGGCGCTGGCCGATTGGGTGGCGCTGGGGGTGGATGGCGCGGAGCGAATGAGCGGCACGAACGTCTTTCAGTTCGGCCCGGGCGGGTTGTTGGAGACGGTTACGGGAATTGCGAGGTGATGATGAGACGGGTTCGATGCGCGGTGCTGGCGTGCTGCTTGGGCAGCAGCCGGCGGCGCAGCCGGAGACCGTGATGGTCAGGTTTCATGCCAAGGCCGGGGGCGAGGCTGCGCTTGCTCGGGTGATCGGGAGGCACTGGGACGCGGGCGGCGGCTGGGACTGACTCTGGATGCGCCGCATGTGACGCTGCGCGGGGATGAGGACGGCGGCGCGTATTTCGTCGACGTGTTCCGGTGGCGCGATGCGGAGGCTCCAGATCATGCGCCGGTGGAGATTCAGGCGATCTGGTCGGAGATGAACGCGCTGGTGGAGCCGCGGAGGCGGCCTGAGAGGCCGCCGCAGGAGGCCACGGGCCTACCCCACACTGGGTGTGCCGGACTTAGGCGGTGAACTTGGTGAGGCCTTTCACCTTCTCCAGCCAGTTGTAGACGATGGGGCAGATGGAGGCGCGGTCGACCAGCGTCCACATGCGGCTGGGGATGGAGCCGGCGCCGCGCAGCAGGTGGGGGAAGCGATCGCAGTCGGCGGGGCGGGCTTCGTAGACCATGCAGTCGTTGCCCGAAAGGAACACACAGCCGGTTTCGGTCTTGCGCAGGATCAGCGTGCCGTCCTCGCCTTGGGCCGTGTAGTCATCGAGGAACCGCTGGCGGGAGATACGCAGGTGTTTGGCGAGGTGCTCGGTGTCACGTTCGGTGAGTTCGACTTCAGGCACACGGCAGCAGTTGGCGCAGGTGCGGCAGTCGATGGCTTCGTGAACCTCTTCGGCGGCGCGGCGGAACTGGCGCTCAACGTAGACGTGCGACTTGAGCCAGCGCCGGAAGCGCAGGTTTTCATCGTGTTTTTTCTCGCCGAGGCGGCGGATTTGCACCAGGTCCGTGATCACGCATTCTCAGGGTAACAGCCGGGCCGGGATGCAATCGCCGGGATACAATCGCCGGGATACAATCATGGACGTGAGTGATCGCCTCTATCTTTCCTGCTGGGTGCGCGGTTTCAACGAATCGAACATGCTGCGGCACTTTGCGAAGCTGCTGGACACGTTTCCGTTCTCAAAGCTGTCCGAGCGGGGATTGGCGCTACGCGTTTCCGCGGTGGAGTTTGCCGAGCCGCCGGTGTTTGAGCGGATCTTCGAGCCGGGCGCGGAGCCGGGCGAGATGCTGGCCGCGGCGCGCGAGTTTTTGCAGGCGGACTGCTGCGTGGAGGTCGAGGCGGCCTGGGACCTGTGGCAGTACGAAGGCGACTGGGCGGTGCGGCCGTGGTCCGTGCGGCTGATGGCGTTCGGGCCGGCGTTCGATAACGAGAACGCGGATCACCTGCGGATCGACTTCGGGCTGGACGCGATCTTTCTGCCGTATGAGGATGTGGAGGGCGCGCTGCGGATGCATGAGTCGAATCTGCGGAGCCTGCTGACGCTGGTGGGGGAGATCGAGAACGCGCTACCGCTCGAGCGGCGGCAGCTTTGGTCGGAAAGCGGGGCGAATTTTGCGGATTTGCTGTCGAAGGCGGTGAGCCGGTTCGGGCCGCATTAGAGGGGAAGGGGCGGAGGACGGGTCGCGGCAATCGTGCCCACGCCTGCCGCCCATCACCATGTCACCCCGGCGCGAAATGCCGCCCCACCCACGAAAACAGTGAGGGCCGCCCCTCCCGGAGGGAAACGTCGGGAGGGGAGCCGTAAGGGGCGATTTCGCCGCCGCTCCCGGCAGGACACTGTGACGGGCGACAAGCGCCGGGACGAGTCCCGGCGCGGCAAGCCACGGGCTTGCGCCACAGCCTGCGTCCCAAACCTGGTGAGAAGTGCGGGCCAGAGCTTCAATTAGAGGCGACGCAAACTGGGGAAGGATGCTGGCGGAGAGGGAGGGATTCGAACCCTCGGTACAGGTTTAGGCCCGTACGACGGTTTAGCAAACCGCTGCTTTCGACCACTCAGCCACCTCTCCGCGAGGGTCTGGCAGGCTCTTACAAATCGGATGGTAGCACAAGCCTGCTACTGGTTATCACCCGGGCGTTTCAGCGTCGGCCGGCGTTCGGGCGGGGGCGGGGGAGGCTGTGTCTGGCGGACCTCCTCTTGCACAGCCGCGAACCCCGGAGGCTGGGCGGCGATGGCCTGCTCGATGGCGGCCACGCGCTCAGCCTTGGGTGGGAAGCGCGAGAGCATGCGGGCGGTGTTGCCCTGCGGCTCGGTCTGCATGCGCTCGATGTAGCTGGCCAGTCCGTGGGGATCGAAGCCCGCTGCGGCGAGCATCTGAATTGCTTCCTGATCGGCGTCGTGTTCAAACTCCTGCTGGAATCTCAGCATGCCGAGCGGGATGGCCAGCGACGCGTCCTGGCGTGCCCCGTAGCCGCTCCAGCTTCCCAGGAAGATCATCGGAATGGTGGCGTAGCTGGCAAACTGCGCACCGGCGCCCCGCCGCGTGCCGTGCCGGAGATAGATGTGCGCGAGCGTGTGGGCCAGCACTCCGGCGAACTCGGATTCGTTCTGCGCGTCGAGAAACAGGCTGGAGGGAAGGATGACGTAGCCGCCGGGAAAGCCCATCGGCTCCAGGTAGCTGGCTTGGTCCTGGATCAGCTCCCAATGGTAGGTGAAGGGCGGGGCATCGGTGGGCAGCGCCGCGATCAGTCGTGCGCCCATGCGTTCGACGTAGGCCTGCGCCTCAGGATTCTCGAACGGAGTGGACTGCCGGCGCACGTCCTGGGCGAGGCTCGCGCCCAGAGCCTGCTCCTTCTGGATCGTGTAGGAGCTCACGTCCTGGGCTCCGGCGGCCAGCGCGAAGCACAGGAATATCGTCACTTTTGCTGCCATAATTCCTCCTGAATTCGGGAGAAGTCAGCGCTTTCAGGATACTCCCGTACAGGCTGGGCGTCCAGGAGCGTCTGGACGGCCGCCAGGCGCTCGCGCCCGTGGTCTGCTTCGGTGCGGGTCAGCAGGGCCGCCAGCCCGCGGGGATCGAATCCCGCGCCGGCGAGCATCCGGACCACCAGGAGGTCGGCGACCCGCTCGTCTTCTTCGGTGAAGTGGATGCGGTCAGCGAAGGTCCGGCGAACCGGGGGGAGGGGAAGCTGCGGGCCGGTGGACGGCATCACCAGCGGCGTGCGCGGGGCGTGTCCGGCGGCCAGGTGGGCGATGGCGTGGGCCAGGGCGGCGACGAACTCGGCTTCGGAATCGGCGGCCCGGATAAGCTCTGCCGGTACCAGGATGTAGCCGCCGGGGATGGCCGCGGCCTCGGCCGTCACCCCTTCGAATCCGCCGTCGACCAACGAGATCTTGTAGGAGGGCGGCGCGGGGTCGAGTTGCGCGGCCAGGCGCTCGGCGGTGCGGGCGACGTAGTGGCGGACTGCCTCGCCGTCCAACCCGGGGACCGCGGCCGGCTGGCCTGGCATGCACACGGCTCCCAGAACCAGGAGGCCGAGAACAGGTGCGAGGCGATGGCGCACGGGTCAATAGACGCCGGTCCGGGGCGGGTGGTTCCGCCGAATCGCGGCGGACGCCGGAGCTGGGACCAGCAGTGCCGGGCACGGGACTCCGGAAGGGCCAGCCCAGGCAGTTTACGTTGCGGACCGCAGTTGGCCAAGTTTTCCCGGGGTTGGCGGGAAAGCTGGGCCGGCGCCTCGGGCGCGGCGACAAGCGCCCGGGATGAGTCCTGGCGCGGCAAGCCACGGGCTTGCGCCACTACCCCATGGCGGTCAGCGATTCCTGGACCGTCGGGTGCTTGCCGGCCGCCACGTCCCGCCGACGGATCGTGTGGAACCGGGTCAGGATTTCGTTGGCCTTGGCCAAGGCCGCCACCCGCTCGGTGAAGGCCGCCAGTTTGGGACCGGGAACGGCGTAGAGCGCGACCTCCGGGGTCAGGATGTCCAGGTAGGCCCGGGCGCCGCAGCAGCCTAGACTGAGCGCGGTGCGGCCGCTGTTGGCCGCCTGCGGGACCACCGCGCAGGCCGGGCGTCCCATGGCCGGGGGCTGCCCGCCTTCGAGCTGCTGGGAGGCCTCGGACAGGATCAGAGTCTGGTCCGCCTGGACGAACAGCAGTACCACCGTGGGCTCGGCTGTGGCTTCGGCTAAAGGCCCGTAGATCACTACCTTGGACTTCGATTGTAAAACCGGAATCTGAGGGATGTCCTCGGCCCGGACATAGCCCAGGTCGGCGAAGACCTTGAGGGCGTCGCCCAGGTCCTGGGAGGTGGCGCCAGTCTGCTCCAGGTTGTGGGTGTGGATGCCGATGGAGCACAGGTCGTGCTGGCTGGAGACGGTGGCGAAGGTCCCGTGGGCGGCCTCCTGCCAGAAGCGGCAGCCGGCCGGGACCATCCCGGGGAAGGTCTTGACCCCGGCCGGGACTTCGGCGGCGAAGCTCACAGCGATGGGCGACTGCTTCAGGGCGAGGGCGCCGGTCAGCGTGGCGGCGATGTCGGTGTAGGAGGGCATGGGGTCATGGTAGCAGGAGGCGCCGAACAGAGGGAAGTGGGCGGGAAGCGGGCGGGAAACAGGGTCTAACAGCGGAAATGCCCACCCGGAGGTGAGCATTCGCCGCTACCCTGCTTTCGCAGGGCGATGTACATGGGAGAATCAGATTCGACGGCATCGCAACCGCCAAAACCTGGTTGTGATGCGATCTTAGGACGTCGAGCCGGTGAAGTCAAGGAAAAATCTACCGACTCGCGAAAAGTCCGTAAGCTGCTATAAAAACGAAGCTTTACCTCCAGAGGGCGTTGGCGCCGGTTGTGGAAAAGCTGTTTGAAAACCGCGCCGGGGGCATCTTGTTTCAGTCTAAGGCGCCGGAACGCCGGGATTTATTTGTCCCGGATGCGCAGTACAGTGACGGTGTCCGGGCCGGAGCTCCAGCCGAGCTTGCGGACGAGCGACCGGATGCCACCTAACCCCAATCCTGCCAATAGGCTAGCTACGCCAATGAGGGCCGCCAAAGCGAATCCGCTGATGATCAGGCGGCCCCAGCCGACAGCCTCATCTTTTTTCTCGGGGGGCTCGCTCCAGGTGATATTGGCCTGGTAGTCGATGCGGGCCAGAATGCGTTCAGCGGCGTCCGGATCGGCCGGCTGGACGGTCACGGCCACCAGGGGTCCAGTACGCTTCGCCAGTACCCCGGGGAGCTTCAGGAACTCCTCCTGGCGCTCGCGGGCGAAGCTCGGGGTGGGGTAGTTGAAGATCAGCAGGGCGAGTTCGGAATCGCCGCTGCGGTAGCGGCCGAGCTGGGCTTCCGCGCCCAGGGAGAAGGCCGCGACCGAGGGCGGGATGCGCGGCTCGTAGCGTTCGAGCGAGACCGGCCCCAGGATATAGCGGCGCGAGTTCGGGATCAGGTCCTGGGCCGGCAGGTACCCGGCCAGGGTGGGCAGCGCGGACTGCTCGAGCTGCGGGAGCTGGTAGTAAAGCCGGTCGAGCTCGGGCTTGTCCGGCGTGCGCCCGATGAAATGGAAGACGTAGTTGCCGTGGGCCAGCAGCGTGCCGTCCGGGACCTTGGCGGCCAGATCGGCGGCGTCGGAGTCAGTGGCGTTGGCCGGGCGCTGAGCCTGGAACAGGGCGTAGGCGCCGGTGGAGTCCTGGAGCCGCCAGGCTTCGGCGGTGAACTTGTCGCCCGTGGGCGAGGTGTAGTCGGCCCGCTCCGTGGCCCGGAGCCCGTACTCCTGGTAGAGGGGTTGGTCGGGGGCGGTGAGGGTGGTGGCCGGGCCGCGGGTGTAGTCGCCCAGGGTGTCGGGGAAGATCGCCGCGGTGGCGGGGAGGGCGAGGAGTAGGAGCGCGGCCAGGAGCGCGAGGCGGCCTGAGAGGCCGCCGCAGGCCGGGGGCCTGCCCCACATGGCTGGCTGGACAGGGGCTGGCTGGACAGGGGCTGGCTGGACAGGGGTTGGCTGGACAGGGGTTGCCTGGACAGGGGTTGCCTGGACAGGGGTTGGCTGTAGGGAGCCTCGTGTTCTGGGGACCGCAAGATGCCTAGCGGGGACCGCTCCCTCTGGTCGCGGCTCAGCTAGCCCGCACTTCTCACCGGCTTTCAGGGCATCGGAGGGAAACGTCGGGCGGGGAGCCGCAAGGGGCGATTTCGCCAGCGCAACTGGCATGACACCTTGACCGGCGACAAGCGCCGGGATGAGTCCCGGCGCGGCAAGCCACGGGCTTGCGCCACGTCCTGCGCCCGAAACCTGGTGAGAAATGCGGGCTAGCGGCGCTCTGCTTGCAATGACGGTGTCCGCGCACAGTCTGGCAGCCAGGGCGGGACGTGGTGGTGGGGGGGCGATCAGGCGCCGCAGCATTTCTTGTACTTCTTTCCCGAACCGCACGGACACGGGTCGTTGCGGCCCGCCTTCTTCTGGGCCAGCACGGGTTGTTTCGCCTTCGAGGATTCGCCGCCGGTGAACTGTAATTCGGCCAGCTCTTTTTCCTTTTTCCGCTGGATATTTCGCGTGAAATCCAGCACCGACGATTGCGCCTCGCGCGACTCCTGCGCGCGCTGGCCGCTGCCGACGCCCACCAGTTCGGGTTCGCCCGATTCTTCGGGGGCGCCCTCAGTCCACTCGGCCTGCGCCGGTCCCTGCTCCACGCGCTGGATGAAGAACAGGTAGCGGATGGTCTCGTCTTCGATGCGGTCCATCATGTCCTGGAACAGGACGTAGGATTCCTTCTTGTACTCGACCAGCGGGTCCTTCTGGCCGTAGCCGCGCAGGCCGATGCCTTCCTTCAGGTGGTCCATCGACAGCAGGTGGTCCTTCCACTGGTTGTCGATGACGTTCAGCATGAGCATGCGCTCGGTTTCGCGCAGCAGCTCGGAGCCGATCAGGGCTTCCTTCTCGTTGTATTTGGCCAGGAGCTGGTCGAGGATGTCGCCTTCCACCTGGCCGCGTTCCAGGTCTTCCAACTCGGCGGTGTGGATACGGACGCCAAACCGGGTGAGGATGTCGGTCTCGAGACCGGCGAAGTCCCAGGTGTCCTGGCGGGCCTTTTCCGGGATGCGGGCATCGATGAAGGAGCCGAGAATACCCTCGATAATTTCGTCGACGCGCTTGCGCTGGTCCTGGCCTTCGAGCAGCGCGCGGCGCATGCCGTAGACGGCCTGGCGCTGCTTGTTCATGACGTCGTCGTATTCGAGGATGTGCTTACGGGCGGCGAAGTTCTGCGCCTCCACGGCCTTCTGCGCGGCGGCGATGCGCTTGCTGATCATCTTGCTTTCGATCGGCACGTCCTCTTCCATGCCGAGCTTGAGCATCAGGTTCTGCATGCGCGTCCCGCCGAAGATGCGCATCAGGTCGTCTTGCAGGCTGAGGTAGAAGCGCGCGCTGCCGGGGTCGCCCTGGCGTCCGGAACGGCCGCGGAGCTGGTTGTCGATACGCCGCGAGTCGTGGCGTTCGGTGCCCAGGATGTGCAGGCCGCCGAGTTCCACCACTTCGTCGTGCTCCTTGTCCGTCTGTTCCTTGGCGGACAGGAACACGGCGTCCCATTCTTCCTTGGAGATCTGGTCGGGGTCCTTGTTTTCCTTGCGCAGGCGTTCGCGGGCGATGGAATCGGGATTGCCGCCCAGCAGAATGTCGGTACCGCGGCCGGCCATGTTGGTCGACACCGTGACCGCGCCCTTGCGTCCGGCCTGGGCGACGATGAAGGCTTCGCGCTCGTGGTTCTTGGCGTTCAGCACCTCGTGCCGGACGCCCATCTTTTTGAGGATCGCCGCCAGTTTTTCGGACTTTTCGACCGACACGGTGCCCACCAGCACGGGCTGGCCCTTTTCGTGGAGTTCCTTGATCTCTTTGCCCGCGTTGCGGAATTTCTCTTCCTCGGTGCGATAGACCACGTCCGGGAAATCGAGACGCCGCAGCGGCTTGTTGGTGGGGATGATGGTGACGTCGAGGTTGTAAATCTTGTTCAGCTCGGCCGCTTCGGTGTCGGCGGTTCCGGTCATGCCGGCGAGCTTCTTATACATGCGGAAGTAGTTCTGGAAGGTGATGGTGGCCAGCGTCTGGTTCTCGCGCTGAATCTTGACGCCTTCCTTGGCTTCGATGGCCTGGTGCAGACCGTCGGACCAGCGGCGGCCGGGCATCAGGCGGCCGGTGAATTCGTCGACGATGATGACTTCGTCGTCTTTGATCACGTAGTCGCGGTCGCGGTGGAACATCACGTGGGCCTTGAGCGCCTGCTGCACGTGATGGTTGGTCTCCATGTTGATGGCTTCGTAGAGATTGCCGAGGCCCAGGAGACGCTCCACCTTCAGCACGCCTTCTTCGGTGAGCGCGGCGCTGCGGTGCTTTTCATCGACGGTATAGTCGCCGGTGGTCCAGTGCTGGCCGGCCTCCTTGCCTTCGATGACTTCGCCGCGGATCAGGTTGGGGATGATGCGGTTGATCTTGTAATACTTGTCGGTGGACTCCTCGCTGGGACCGGAAATGATCAGCGGGGTGCGGGCTTCGTCGATGAGGATCGAGTCCACCTCGTCGACGATGGCGAAATTGTGGGGGCGCTGCACGCAGTCCGTGATGCGGAACTTCATGTTGTCGCGCAGGTAGTCGAAGCCGAACTCGTTGTTGGTGCCGTAAGTGATGTCGGTGTTGTAGCTCTCGCGGCGCTCCATGTCGGAGAGATCGTGGACGATGACGCCGACCGAGAGGCCCAGTCCTTTATAGATGCGGCCCATCCACTCCGAGTCGCGGCGGGCCAGGTAGTCGTTGACCGTGACCACGTGGACGCCCTTGCCTTCGAGCGCGTTCAGGTAGACCGGCAGCGTGGCGACCAGCGTCTTGCCTTCGCCGGTCTTCATTTCGGCGACCTTGCCGCGGTGCAGCACGATGCCGCCGATCAACTGCACGTCGAAGTGGCGCATGTTGACGAAGCGCTTGCCGGCTTCACGCACGGTGGCAAAGGCCGGGATCAGGATGTCGTCAAGCGAGGCGCCCTGCGCGATCTGCTCCTTGAAGGCGACCGTTTGCGCGGCCAACTCTTCGTCGGAGAGCTCCTGCATGCGCGGCTCCATCTCATTGATGGCCACGATGAGCGGGCGCATCTTCTTAATTTCACGGTCGTGCTTGGTGCCAAACAGCTTGGCAAGGAGTTTTTCAAACGGATTCATGTGACCTCCAGTCTACTTCCGGCTACAGGGCGAAGCGAGAGACAGGAGGAGGGCTCAGCAGCGGAGCGGGGCTCGTTGCGGGAGGCGCGCGGGGAGCGTCGCCGCGGCGGCGCTGGCGAGCATCCACAGGGAGTGGCGCAGGGGCGTCGCGGCCAGGGCATGCAAGGCGAGTACGGCCTGCGGCGAGGCCTGGGGGGACGCGTTCGAGACGGTGGCGCTTTCGGCCGGGGTGACCAGGATGGCCACCGAGCGGAGGAAATCGACCAGGGTCCGCTTGCCGGGTTGGGCCTGCTCGGCCGGCTGGGCCGTGGTGGACACGACTGCTGCGACAACCGAGAGGCTGAGCAGTGGGGCGAGGCCGGCGAGGATGATGACGCGTCCGAAACGCATGCTTCTATTTGGATGGTAGCACAGGGTCCCCGGTTTCCGGCATGCGTTGTTCGCTGGGATTCGCCTGTTTTCAAGGAGTTCGGTGGGTTCGTTTGGTGATTTTTGGGTGGGGACCGCCGTGGGGGTCGCAGGCGCCTTGGGTTCGTTTGGTCACTGGACCCAGATCGCCGGCAAGGAGGCGGAGAGCCCGTTGACGGTGAGGAGCGGCACGATCGAGTCAACCGGCCGTTGCGGCGGGAGCTGGATGTTGACCTGAGTTAGGCCGACGAAGCCCGGGGCCGGTCCGGCGTAGAGGACGACGCCGGGCTCGGGGTCCGGCCCGGTGGTCAGGAAGGAGAGGCTCACCGGGAGTTGTAGCCCGTGAGCCGTATCGGTGGGCGCGACTTGGCCGTCTCCCAGCGGAGGGGAGTAGGGTCCCGCGCCGGTGAGATAGACCGTCACGGTGGAGCCCCACGCGGCCGGACCATCGAACCAGTTGAGGGTCCCGTCCGCGTTGAAGAGTGGTTCCACCAGACCAGGGGCCGCGGTCCGGACGGCCATGGGCAAGGCAGCCGCTGGCCGGCCTTGATCGGCGATGGTGACCGGGACGGAGTCGCCTTCCGGGGTGGCGAAGGGAATGGCGAAGACCACTTCGCCCGGCGCCGCGGACAGGATCGGCGCGGGGATGCCCGCGACGTCCACCGAGAGGCCGTTCAGAGCGGTGGGGAAGCGGACGCCATCCTCCAGGGCAGCCGCGGCCGGGGTTTGCGGACCGAAGCCGCCGCCGCGCAGGCGCACGATCTGGCCGACGCCGAAGACGGGCGGTCCCATGTTCACACGGCCGAGCAGGTCGACGACACAGGCGGCCTTGGGCCGGTCGCTCAGATCGAGCGTGATGTGCGTGTTGGCGGGGTCGCCGAGGACGGCCTCGACGGCTCCTTCCGGTGTTGCCGCGAAGGACAAGGGCAGGGCAGGCAGATAGCTCAGCAGTTTCACATCGCCGTTCGGATCGAGCACGGCGACGTAGCCGGTGTAGGAGTTGTCGATACACGGAGTCTGTAGGAGTGCGTTCGGCGTCGTGGTTTCGAGTTCTCCGGTGGTGGTGTGGTAGGCCCGGAGGATGAGCGTGCTGCCGCTCAGATACGTGAGACCGTCCGGTCCGAAGAAGGGAGTCTTTGAAAGATAGGTGTTGTAGAAGGGGCCGCCGTGGTAGCCGATGGGCAGCGTCCAGCGGAAGGCCTCGGCCGTGCCGGCCACCAGCTTCGTGACGACCCATCGCAGGCCGTCCACTGCGCCCACCAGCCAGATGTCGCCGGCCGGGTCCGTGGTGGCTCCCGGGACATCGCCGAAGTGGAAGGAATCCAGCGAGACGAAAGTGCGTTGTTGCCCGTCGCGGCGGAAGGTATAGAGCCCAGTCTGGGTGATGACGATGACTCCGCCATCCATGCGCATATTTGCATAGAAGGCGGCGCTGCGCCCGGGCGGTGCGATGGGGAGGTAGGTGGACCGGACGAGGTTATGCGCATTCGTGTCGAACGTGAACAGCACTGGCCCTCGGGGCGAGGCGGGGGTCCGGGCGGGAACCTCGGGGAACCCGGATGCGCCGACGTCCACCAGAACGTCGATCTCGCTGTTGGAGGCCACATGCAGGCCGAGCAACGTGTCATTTTCCGGGGACCCGAGGAACATGGAATAGAGCAAATCGCCCGTTGGTCCGAGGATGGAAAGAAACAGGTCGCCGCCGGGCGGGAGTCCGTCCGAAGTGACCGCGGTGGGGGGAGCGGGACCGCTATAGGCGGGTTGCACGGCGTCCGGCAGCGTGGGGAATTGGCGGGAGTAGGTCGTCCCGAGTACGACTGCGTTGCCCTGCGGGTCGATGACCACGCGCCACGGGCTTTCGTCACTTTCGCCGCCCAGGACGCGCGTGTAGAGGGGATCTCCGCCGGGCGTCGTCTTCCGAATGACGACGTCGCGGCAGTAGACGGGCCCAGGAGTTCCGCCGCCAGGGAACGGGTTGGAGCCCAGATAGCCGCAGGTATGGTCGTCCGGCTGCGTGTCAATGCACACCTGGTTGCCCTGGGAGTCCGCGGCGCAGGCGCCGGGTCCGGAAAGAGTCTGGGCGGCAGCGGCGCCCAGTCCGAGGGTCACGACAAGGAAGAACAGCTTCACCAAACCTGAGACTCCGGGCGGGGTTGTTTTGATGACACCTGAATCTATGGTCGCGCATCCATGCTCCGGATAATGTTCCGGATAATGCTCCGGACAATGCTCCGGATAATGTTCCGGATAGTGTTCCGGACAATGTTCCGGACGATGTTCCGGACCATGGGTTTGCGGATGATGGATCGCCGATAATGGACCAATGCCCGCGCGGTTCAGGGTCGGCGAGTTGCAATGCACCGTGCTGCGCGATGCCGTGGGGCGCTATCCGCTGGCAATGTTTTTTGCCAACCGCGCGCCGGCGCCTGCCGGGGATGTCGATCTGCCGTACCACGCTCTGCTGGTCGACACCGGGCGCGAGCGCGTGCTTATCGATGCCGGGACGGGGGTCGAGCCGCATCCGGGGGATGCGGGCCGGCTGGTCGAGCTGCTGCGGGCCGAGGGGGTCGCGCCGGAGGATGTGTCGACCGTGGTCCTGTCGCATCTGCATTCCGATCACGCGGGCGGCTGCGTGGATGCCGCGGGGCGGGTGGTGTTCCGCAACGCGCGGCACGTGGTCTCGCGGGTGGAGCGGGATTTCTGGCGGTCGGCGGCGGCGATGGAGGAGATGTCCGCCAGCGACGCCTTCAAAGAAGAGATGCGCGTCTCGGCGCGGCGCGTTTTGGATGGGCTGGAGCCAGACGCACTGGACGTGATCGAGCCGGAAACCGAGGTTGTGGCGGGCGTCATCGCGCGGGCGGCCTTCGGGCATTCGCCGGGGCACCTGGTGGTGGAGTTGCGATCGGGGGGCGACGAGTTCCTGTTCCTGGCCGACACGGTGGTGGACCCGCTGCATGTGGAGGATCCCGAGGCGATCGGCGATACGGATCACCTGCCGGTACAGGTGGTGGAGGCGCGGCGGCGGTGGCTGGAGGAGGCCGCGCGGCGCGGATGCCTGGTGGGGACCTCGCACCTGCCCGCCTTCGGCCTGGGGCGCGTGACGCGGAGCCGCGGCGGGTGGACTTGGACCGCGTACCGTTCGAGCTAAGAAGATCCACCTACCGTACTACGGTAAACCCATCGTTCAAATCGAGCCCTTCCCTAATCGATTCGGGAGCCGGAGTGACCTAGCATTCCTATAGGTAGTACCGGATCGGCGTCTGGTACTTGCCGATGAGAGTGAGTGATGAAACCGCGGAGAGCTTCGAGTTTACGGCGACGCCGGCGGTCCGGCGGAAATTCCATGATCGAGGCGGCGTTCACGCTGCTTCCGACATTCGCCTTGATTTTCGCCTTCCTGGACTTCGGCCTGATGCTGTTCCGCTGGAGCACGCTGCAGAATGCCGTGCGGGAGGGCGCGCGTTACGCCATCACCTTCCAGACGCAGAATGACGCGAGCGGCAACAGCATCGGGCAAGACGCCTCGGTGGCCAACGTCGTGCAGCAGTACGCGATGGGCATGGTGACCACCACCGACAGCCCGCAGCACATTTTTGTCAAGTATTACACCCAGCAGGATCCGTACACGGCGATCTCCTCGGGCGGCAACCTGCCGGGCAATATCGTCGAGGTTTCGGTTCAGAACATTACGTTCGGATGGATGGCGCCGTTGAGCGGCAGCTACGGTGGCGGCATCCCGTTCTTCCGTGACAGCAATCCGGTGACGCTTTCGGTGTACGCCTCCGACATCCTGGGTGGCTTCCCGGCGGGCGTAACGACGGTATCGGAGTGAGCCTCATGCGTACCACCACACCAGTACGACGGCGGAAGGCGCGGCAGAGCGGCCACGAGATTCTGGAATTCGCGCTGGTGGCGATCCTGTTCATCCCGCTGCTGATGGGCACCTTCGTAACGGGCATGAACGTGGTGCGCAGCATCCAGGCCAACCACATCGCGCGCGACCTGGACGACATGTATATTCACGGCGCCGACTTCAGCACCTACAACATGCAGGTGGTGGCGGCGCGGCTGGCCACGGGGCTGGATCTGGAGATCGGCAGTTCCTACAACGGCAACCAGGCCGACAACCTCGGCAACGGCGGCCGCGGGGTGGTTTGGGTCAGCCAGGTGATGTGGGTAGGCTCCACCACGCAACCCAACTGCCAGGCCGTGGGCGCATCCAATTGCACCAACCACGACAGCTTCGTATTCACGCAGCAGATCCGGTTCGGCAACAGCACGCTGATCAGCGAGCAGCCGAGCTTTGTGGGCACGCCGACGGCGGCGCGCAGTTCAGCCGGCGTGGTGCAGAATCCGGTGACGGCCTCGGGCGCGCGGCTGACTTCCACCGAACAAAGCAACATGCAAGCGCTGTGGCAGACCTACGCGAACGGGCGGACGCCGCTCAGCGACGGGCAGGCGATGTACATGGTGGAAGTCTACTTCCAGAGCCCGGATCTGAATCTGGGCAGTTTCCCCGGGCGCGGCGTGTACGCCCGGTGGTTCTTCTAGGAGGAGAGCGAGCATGGCGCGGGAAACAGTGCGGCGGCGCGGCGAGCGGGGAACGGCGTTGATCATCGGCACCGCGTCGCTGGTGGTGATCATTCCGATGGTAGGGCTGGCGATCGACGCGGGATATCTGTACGCCTGCAAGTCGCGGCTGCAATCGGCCGTGGACGGGGCGGCGCTGGCCGCGGCGCGCGCGTTGAACCTGGGACAGACCACGGCCGCCCAGGCCGCCAACGCGCAGCAGAACGCGGTCAACTGGTTTTACTCGAATTTTCCGCCGGGCAACTGGGCCACGAGCGGCACGGTGATGAGCCAGAGCACGGTGACCGTGTACGATTCGCCGGTGAACCCCAACTTGCGCAACGTCACGGTGACGGCCACCACCACGGTGCCGACCTACTTCATGCGCTGGCTGAACTTTGACTCCACGGTGATTTCGAGCACGGGTAACGCCAGCCGGCGAGACGCGGTGATCATGCTGACGTTGGACCGGTCGGGGTCGATGGCCTCCGGCGGCGCCTGCGCCGCCATGAAGAACGCGGCGAAGCTGTTCGTGGGGCAGTTTGCCGTGGGCCGTGACCGGATCGGGCTGCTGTCGTTCAGCGACGGGAGCTATCTGCACAGTGCGCCCACGCAGAATTTCCAGACGACCTTGGGGTACTCCAACAGCTTCGGCAGCGGCACGGGGATGATTGACACCATCGATTGCCAGGGGGGCACGGGCAGCGCGCAGGCGATCGCCGAGGCCTACAACGAACTCTACAAGACGAATCTGCCGGGCGCCTTGAACCTGATCCTGTTCGAGTCCGACGGGCTGCCGAACACGCTGACGCTGAACTGGTGGGATGGCGCGTTTCCCACCGGGACGTCGCCGAATCCGACGGGAACGTTCGGCCTTAGTAACATCAACGGGTGTTATGACAGCAACAGCAAGTCAAAATCCTCGGGGGGATGGCGCACCAACCAATATTCAGACCACAAGAACTGGCTTGGTTCACATCAAATGAATAACGGCGGAACCGGATACATGCCCGACATTCCAACCGGAACGATGGGGGCGCTGTATTCCAGCGATCCCGGCCAGGGCCGCTACTTTTTCGCGCTCTTCAATCCCTACCATCCCAACGGGAACTACGGCGGTACCTACATCGATTCCAACAGCACGACTCCGAACTGCCGCTTCAATAGCAATCACCAGGACGTTTCAGACTTTTCGTGGATGCCGCTGACGGACGTCTTCGGAAACCAGCTCAGTCCCTCCAACGCCTATCAGTCTGTCCAGGTCTCGGGCGGGCACGTGCGGTTCGATAGCGGCTGGAGCACGACGCAGAAGTGGAACAATTATCATGCGGCGGCGTTGAACGCCACCGACAACGCGGCCTACCGGGCGCGCTCGAATGCGAACTTGCCGGTTTACATGTTTGTGATCGGACTGGGCGGGCAGGGCACCGATCCCCCGGACTACACCCTGATGCAGCGCATCGCGAATGACCCGCGCGGCGATAATTTCAATACGCCCAGTCTCTACGGCACATGCGCCTCAAACTCGAATTGCGTCAATTATCCCAGCCAGCCGCAGGGGAACTTTGTGTTCTCGACGAACCAGAGCCAGTTGCGGCAGGCGTTCCTGCAACTTTCTTCGCAGATCCTCAGATTGAGCCAGTGATTGCGCGGGTGCTACGCTGAGGGTGCGTGTACCCGAAACTGATTGAGATCGGCAGTTTTTACCTGCCAACGTATGGCGTCCTGGTGGCGCTGGGATTCCTGGCCGGACTGGCGGTGACCGTCAAACTGGCGCGCCGCAGCGGCCTGAATCCGGAACTGGTGACGAACCTGGCGGTGTATGTCGCGCTGAGCGGGATGCTGGGCGCCAAGATTCTCATGATCCTGTTCGACTGGAACGCCTACATGGCGAATCCGTCGCGGATCTTCTCCTTTGAGACCCTGCAAGCCGCGGGTGTGTTCCAGGGCGGGCTGATTCTGGCGCTGGCCACCGCGTTTTTCTACATGCGGAAGCAGAATCTGCCGCTGCTGGCCTCGGCCGACGTGTTCGCGCCGGGGGTGGCGATCGGGCACGCCATCGGGCGGCTGGGATGCTTCGCGGCGGGCTGCTGCTGGGGCACCGAATGCGACCTGCCGTGGGCCGTGAAGTTCCACAATCCGGCGGCCACGGCGCTGACCGGCGTGCCCCTGGAGGTCCCGCTGCATCCTTCGCAGCTTTACGAGTTCGGTTCGGAGTTCCTGCTGTTCGCCTTCCTGTGGTGGCGTTTCGCCAAGCCCCACCGGACCGGGCAGATCATCGGCATGTATCTGGTTCTGAGCTCGATTGCACGGTTCGGGATCGAATTCACGCGCTTCCACGAGCAGGCGCTGCCGTTCGGGCTGCCGTTGTCGATCACGCAGTGGATCGCTATCGCGCTGGCGATTGTCGGGGTGGTGGTGCTGGCGCGTCCGGGCGGTCCGGCGAAGATCAGCGAGCCGGCCCGGGCCTGAGGCGCGTTCCCCTACACAAAATCCCCGTTTCTGCCGTTGAAATAAGAGGATGCGTGCGCGTCAACAGGGATTCGTGTTAGTCGCCATGAGCGTGGCCATGCTGCTGATGATGGCCATGGTGGGGATGGCGTTCGACTTCGGGCGGATTTACATCGCCCGCAATGAGGCACAAGTGTTTACCGACGCCGCGGCGATGACGGCGGCTGCCAGGCTGGACGGCACCGAAGCGGGCATGGATCAGGCCCGGCAGGCCGTGACGCGGCTGCCCATCCGTTGGAACCTGGGGACCCAGGAGTTCACCGGCGTCCAGGTGGAGTTCAGCGCCGACGGCAAACGCTGGAGCGCTTCGCCGGCTGATCCCGCGGCGGTGGAGTGGGCCCGGGTGACGGCTCCGGACAACCAGGTGGAGATCACCTTCCTGCGGGCGGTGGGCGGTCCGGATTCGTTGACCGTCCCGGCGCACAGCGTGGCACGAGCGCGTCCGGTGAGGTTGGTGGAATGAAGCGGATGAAACAGCGCGGGCACGCGATTCTGGAACTGGCGCTTTCGGCCGGCGTGATGGTGGCCTGCCTGGGGGGCACCTTTCAGTTCGGCTACACGTTTTACGTCTATAACGAGCTGGTGTCGGCGGTGGGCAACGGCGGTCGCTATGCGGCCGTGCGGACCTTCCGCGGCGCCACGCCGCGCGACGTGGAGGCCGGCAAGCAGGCGATCCGCAATATGGTGGTCTACGGCGATTCCCGCCCGGAGCCGGGCGCCGTGCCCGTTGTGCCGGGGCTGACGGCGGACCAGGTGGACGTCCAGTGGATCAACGGGCCCGGAGGCGAGCCGTCCGCCGTGCGCGTGGCCCTGAAGCACTACACCGTCGACGCACTGTTCAGCGAGTTCAACTTCGACGGGCGGCCCGGCGTGGAGTTTCCGTTTGTGGGGCCGTACGCGCCAACGGAGAGCGAGCCGTAGCCGATGCACGCCGCCAAACACAGATCCGAACGCGGCCAGTCGATGGTGGAAGGAACGCTGGTGATGCTGGTGTTCTTCGCCCTGCTGATCGGGGTGCTGGACTGCGGGCAGGTGCTATTCGCGCATCAGTCGCTGGTGGAGCGCGTGCGGACGGCGGTGCGCTGGGGGACCGTGCATGAGTGGGCGGGTCCGCGGCCGGTGGTGAATATCGTGCTCTACGGCGATCCGGCAGCGCCGAACCCGGTCCCTGAAGGATTCCTGGGGTTGACGGCGGAGAACGTGGTCGTGCGGCATCGCGTGCCGACGCCGGAGCGGCCCGACGATGAGACGCTGACGGTGGAGATCGTCCACTTCGAGTCGCACCTGTTCGCGCCGTGGCTGGCGCAGGTGCTGGTGAGTCCACGGCCGGTTTCGATCACGGCGCCGATGGGGCTGCGGGTGGTGGAGGAGCAGCCCGGTGAGGCGGAGGACGCCGGGGTGGTCGCTCCCTAAAACCAGGCGTGGGCTCGCCGGGCGTGAGCTAGGCGGACTGGGGCCGGCCGGGAACTCCAGCCACCTGATTTGCGTAGACTGTCTTGGTGGCCATTTCCGCCCTACAACTCGCACACGGGGGTGTCTATATCACCTGGGCGGTCTTGTTCTTCGGCGCCCTCGCGACGTTCAAGCCCCAATGGGACCGCCGCCGCGAACTCGGCATTCTGTTCAGCGGCGGCATCGCCCTTTCGATTGCTGGTACCACCAACCAAGCCGTGCAGATCTGGGGGGTTCTTCCGGGACTCGCCTGCCTGCTGGCCTCCCTTGCGCTCTTTAGCTGGGCCCGGGCCGCGATCTCCGGGCGCTTTTTCTCCTACCTCGGCAGCCGGGATACGCCTCAGTTCGTCTTCACTGGGGGACCCTATGCCTACCTCCGGCATCCGTTTTACACCAGCTACCTGCTGGCGCTGCTCGCTGGATGTCTGATGTTTCCCGGCGTGCTGACTCTGGCGGGCGCCGCAGCAGCCGCCACAGGGATGTACGCCACCGCGCGATTCGAAGAAGGGAAATTCGCCGACAGCCCGTTGGCGGCCGAGTACGACGCCTACAAGCGGCGCACCGGGCGGTTCTTTCCGAAGCTGTGAGCGGGCCCTGAACGGTGACGGCGTGACGCCGGGTGGGAGCGCGGGCGAGTTGGAACCCGCCCGCTGACATTCGGAAGTTGCGGAGGTCGCGCGGCTACTTGCCTTTGCCTTTGCCCTTGCCGCCGCCCGGACCGCCGCGGCCGGCGTTGATCGCGCCTTCATCCCAATGCTCGTCAGCCTTGCCGTTGACGAAGCGCCACATGTCGAAGTGCGTGGTGGTGTAGGTCTGGCCGGGGTTGCGCGGGTCCGGGCGTTCGACGCGGTTGGCCACCACCACCATATCCCCTTCCGCGACTACGGCGACGATCTTGGTGGACCAGTCCTTGGGGTTGGCGGGAATCGGGCGGCCGCCGCCGCCACCCTTGCCGAAAAAGTCGACCACGGTCTGGCGGCCGGAGGCGCAGCACGGGTTGTGCTGGATATAGCGGTCGGTGAGCCATTTGTCGGCTTCGTTCCAGTGGCCGTAGGCCAGTAGATCGATCACGATGTGCATGGCAGCCTGCTTGTTGCGGTTCAGCACGGGATCGGAATCGGTGAATAGCTTGGTGGGGTCGTCCACGCCGACTACGGGCTCGGCCTGTCCGAACAGGGCCACTCCGGTCAAAATCAGAGAAATACCAACGAGGGTGAGGCGGTTCATGGGTACCATGTTTAGTCACCGCGCGGGATGGTGTCAAGCGCTGATGCAGGGCGGTGTTGCGGGGTGGGCCGGCTTGCACGGGTCAGGAAGAGCCGCTGAGGGATGCCGGGTTCGGTGGACGACCAGCGCCGGATCGAGTGCCGTGGCGCAAGCCCGTGGCTGGCCGCGCCGGGACTCGTCCCGGCGCTTGTCCCCAGTCAATTATGTCCTGCCGGCTGCGGTGGCGAAGTCGCCCCTTGCGGCTCCATGCGTCACGTTACCCGCCGATGCGCTGAGAGGCTTGTGAGAAATGCGGGTTCCCGGATTTCTCACAGGCACGCCGAGCGCTTCGGGCAAAGCACAGGCGGGATGCCTCGGCGAGTGGTCGGCCGGCGCTCCGGGCACGACACTGTGATGGACGACAAGCGCCGGGACGAGTCCCGGCGCGGCAAGCAGGAGTGCTTGCGCCACGACCACAGGGAGCGGTCTACGATAACGCTGCAAACGCTCTAGAGTTGCGCGGCCAGCGATCCCCAGACGGGCAGGGCCAGCAGCATCAGGACGACCGCGAGTATCCAGAGCAGTCCGCCAAGGATCATGCTGCCGCGGCGGAAGATCAGCCAGGCCCGGGAGCCGGCCGAGATCATGGCAACCGTGAGCACAATCGCCTCCAGACCGGCTGTGAGCGGCTCGGCAATCTCCGGCGGAGCCAGGATGATGACGGCCGCAAGGGCCAGGCAGAGGCTCAGGATCGCCGTGACGGTGACGATCTCGCGGCGGGTGGTGGAACGTGAAGCGTTCATGATCGGGGGCGGCGCCCCTGGCAACCATTATCGGTCTGTGGACCGCGAGTGTGAATAGTACTGGTCAAAGATTCACGAACGTTGCCGATGAGCGCCGGGGAGGGATGAACCCGGGGAGGGATGAACCAAGATGGGATTCGGTGTGCGGGGCGGGTGGCTGCCGGCCACTATAGGGGCGTTGGCGGTGGCGGTGGCAGCGGGTCCGGTTGCGGCCGCGGAACGGAGCGAGCCAGGGCTGCGTTACGTGGCCTGGAGCAGTCCGGACGGGATGATGCATACGCGAGTGCCCGCGGGCTGGCGGGTCACTGGATCCCCGGGCATGGCTCCGGACCTGGGCCAGTTCCGCATCGAGGCGACCTCGCCGGACGGGCGCAGCTACTTCACGCTGGCGCACAATTGGCTGTCGTTCATGGAATTCCAGTACGGGCGCTATCAGCCGGGTGCGGCCACGGTGGAGCGCATCGTGCTGCCGCAATTCCTGCAATCGCAGCCCGGGTATCGGGCGGTTCGCGTGACGTATCGCGGAGCGGCGCGGCGGGTGAACATGCCCACGTCGCTGGGGTTCGCGATGCCCTTCGACAGCGGCACGCTCGGGTTCCTGTTGGAGCGCCACGACGGCGGGTTCACGGCTGGAACGGCGTTTGCCGAGACCAACTACATCGCCTCGCCGGGGACGCCGGGCCTGTGGCGGCTGCGTCTATTTGCCGCGGTGCTGGCTCCGGCTGATGACGCCAGTCAGGCGCAGGCACGCGAGGCGGTGACCACGGCGTTTGAGAGCCTGGAACTCTCGCCGCAGTTCTTCCAGGTCTGGAACGCGGCTTTCCAACAGACGCAGCGGCAAATGCGCGAGTACAGCGCCCAGATGGACCGCGTGTTCTCGCGCTACCTGCGCTCGGCGGGGGCGTCGGCGTCGGCCAGCGGCAAGGATCCACTGGACGGCTGGTCCAAGATGATGCGCGGAGGCGAATACGGGGAGAACCAGGAGACCGGCGAGAGCTATTGGGTCTCGAACGATCACGACTACTGGTGGGTCAACGACGGTGGCGACGTGTTCGGCAACGATACGGGCGACGTGCCGCTCAATCGCGGGAACGTGCATCCGTTGGTGCTGGGGCCGTAACGAGGCCGCGGACGCTTGCGAAGCGGGCGCTTCGCGCAATACAGAATTCCGGCCGGGGGCTTGCGGAAGCAGAGCAAACATAATGGAGTGATAAAAAAGTCTTATGGTTGCCCCCTCTTGCATTTGCCCTGCTTACCCGATAGACTGAATCCAAGTGACGGCGATGACGTTGACCGAACCCAACCAGGCTCCTACGCAACGCCATCGCTCTGTCCTTGCTGCTATCATTGCAGTGATGGGTCGCGTTCAGAGCATTACCATTATTGGGGTCGGTGTAGCCGGCCCCGCCTGAACGGCCCGTTCGTAATCGTTACGGAACTTGGCCACTGGCGGGGAGACAAGAGACTCTCCGGACAGTGGCTTTTTTGTATTGTGCGCAGTTGAGTGAGGAGACAACCATGGCTTCGTCGAAGTTGATGAGTGGCGCCGAGATCGTGCTCGAGTGTCTGGTGCGGGAAAAGGTCGAATGCTTCTTTGGGTACCCGGGCGGGGTCACGCTGCCCTTGTACGATGCCCTCTATGACCACCAGATCAAGCACATCCTGGTGCGGCACGAAGAGAACGCCTGCTTCGCCGCCGAGGGCTATGCGCGGGCCACCGGGAAGGTGGGCGTGTGCTGCGCGACCTCCGGACCGGGTGCGACGAACCTGGTCACCGGGCTGGTGGATTCGCTCATGGATTCGATCCCGATCGTGGCCATCACCGGACAGGTCTCGACAAAGCTCATCGGCAGCGACGCCTTCCAGGAAGCCGACACCTTCGGCATCACGCGCTCCTGCACCAAGCACAACTTCCTGGTGAAGACGCTGGCCGAGTTGCCGCAGTTGATCCACGAAGCGTTCCACATCGCGTCGACCGGCCGGCCGGGTCCGGTGCTGGTGGACATCCCCAAGGACGTCTTCCAAGCCCAGGGCCACTATCACCCGGTCTCGGAGATCCACCTGCCGGGCTACAAACTGAGCCTGGACGGCCACGCCGGCCAGATCCGGCGCGCGGCGCAGATGATCTGGGAGGCCGAGCGGCCCATTGTCTACGCAGGCGGCGGGATTCTGGCGAGCGACGCCTCGGCCGAGCTGCGCGAAATGGTGGAACTGGTGGACACCCCGGCCGTGTGTACCCTGATGGGCCTGGGCGGGATGCCTTCGACGCATCCCAACTTCATCAGCATGCCGGGCATGCACGGCAGCTACGCGGCCAACATGGCGTTGACCGAAACCGACCTGATCATCGCCCTGGGCGTGCGCTTCGACGATCGCGTCACGGGTCGCCTGGCGGCCTTCGCGCCGAACGCCCGCGTGATTCACGTGGACATCGATCCCGCCGAGATCGGCAAGAATCGCACGGCTGACATCCCGATCGTGGGCGATGTGAAGAAGGTGCTGGAGAAGCTGAACCAGGAACTGCGCGGCCTGGCATCAAAGATGAAGCCGGCCAACGCGGCGTCGCGCACCGAGTGGTGGAAGCAGGTCCGCGGCTGGAAAGCGGAGCATCCGCTGGAGCCGGAGATCTCCACCGAGTCGATCAAGCCGCAGCATTTGGTTTCCGAGATCGACCGACTGTCGGGCGGGGAAGCGATCGTCGCCTCCGACGTCGGCCAGCACCAGATGTGGGGCGCGCAGTTCATCCGCTTCAATCATCCGCGGCTATGGCTGAATTCGGGCGGACTGGGCGCGATGGGCTTCGGCCTGCCGGCGGCCATCGGGGCGCAGTTTGCGCGGCCCGACAAGCTGGTCTTCGCCCTGGTGGGCGACGGCGGCTTCCAGATGTCGATTCCCGAGCTGGCCACCATCGCGAATCACGCGCTGCCGGTGAAGATCATTGTCATGAATAACGGATACCTGGGGATGGTCCGGCAGTGGCAGGAGCTCTTCTATAAGAACCGGCTCAGCTCGGTGAAGCTGGATTCGTTCCCCGATCCGGAAAAACTGGCCGGCGCCTACGGGTTCCGCGGCCGCACAGTGGAGCGCCCCAGCGAACTGCGCAGCGCTTTGGAAGAGGCCGTGCGCGATCCGGGTCCGTACCTGCTGAACGTGCAGGTGACTCCGTTTGAGAACGTCTACCCGATGGTCCCGGCCGGCGGGGCGATCAATGAGATGGTGCTGGCTCCGGCACAGCCGGTGGAAGCCTGAGGCCGGATTTAGAGGAACTGGAATGCTGCAATTAATTTCGCTGCTGGTGGAAAACAAGCCCGGGGCGCTGATGCGCGTCACCGGCGTGCTGTCGGCCCGCGGCTACAACATCGAAAGCCTGACGGTGGCGCGGAGCCTCGATCCGGAGCTTTCGCGCATGAGCATCGTGGTGGACGTCGAGCCGAACCAGTGCGCCCAGGTAATCAAGCAGATCAACAAGCTGATCAACGTGCTGCAGGCCACCGACCTGAGCGAGGGCCCGGCCGTGCGGCGCGAACTGGCGCTGGTGCGCATCCGGTCCACCAAGGAAGACCGGGCGGCGATCCTCAAGGAAGCCGAAATTTTTCAGGCCCGCGCCGTGGAGAGCTTGGTGGACGGATTTGCGCTCGAAGCCACGGGCGACCCCGAACGTATCGACGCCTTCATCCGCGTGATGGAGCGCTATGGCGAAATCGAGGTGACGCGCTCGGGCGTGGTCGCCGTGTCGATGGAGCCCAAGAAACTGAAGCTGGCCCCGCCGGTGCGCAAGGATCACCTGGATGTGGGGTCGGACCAGAACCAGGAAGTTCTCAATACCACGGAGTAAATACACACCAGAATGGTCAAACGATACTACGAACAAGACGGCGACCTCTCGCTGCTGAAGGGCAAGACTGCCGCGATCATCGGATACGGGAGCCAGGGCCACGCGCACGCGCTGAATCTGCGGGATTCGGGCGTGGACGTAGTGGTGGGGCTCGGCGAGGGAAGCAAGAGCAAGGCCAAGGCGGAAGGCGTCGGGCTGAAGGTGCTTTCCGTGGCCGACGCCACCAAAGCCGCCGACGTCATCATGGTGCTGGTCCCGGATCACATCCAGGGCGAGCTGTATAAGAATGAGATCGAGCCGAACCTCGCGCCGGGCAAGACCCTGATGTTTGCCCACGGCTTCAACATCCACTTCGGCTTCATCAAGCCGCCGGCCAACATCGACGTGTCGATGATCGCTCCGAAGGCCCCCGGGCACCGCGTGCGCGAGGTGTTCACCGAGGGACAGGGCGTTCCCGGACTGGTCGCGATTCACCAGGACGCCAGCGGCAATGCGCTCAAGAACGCGCTGGCCTACGGCTACGGGATCGGCTGCCTGCGCGCCGGCATCCTCGAGACCACCTTTAAAGAAGAGACCGAAACCGACCTCTTCGGCGAGCAGTCGGTGCTCTGCGGCGGCGTCAGCGAGTTGATCCGCGCCGGCTTCGAAACGCTGGTCAACGCCGGCTATGCGCCCGAAATGGCCTACTTCGAGTGCCTACACGAAGTGAAGCTGATCGTCGATCTTATTTACGAGGGCGGTCTGAGCTACATGCGCTACTCGGTGTCGGACACGGCCGAGTACGGCGACTACACCCGCGGGCCGCGCATCATCACCGACCAGACGCGCCAGGAGATGAAGAAGATCCTGAGCGAGATCCAGTCCGGGCAGTTCGCCAAGGAGTGGATGGAAGAGAACAAGACCGGGCGGAAGAAGTTCCTGGCCATGAGGAAAGCCCAGGAGGACCAGCCCATCGAGAAGGTCGGCGCCGAGCTCCGCAAGATGATGACGTTCCTCAAGAAGAAGAAGGAAGCCGGCGTACCGGCAGCCACGTAAGACAATATTGGCCGCAGATGGACACAGATAAACACAGATAAGACTAAAGATCCGAAAATCTGTGTTCATCTGTGTCCATCTGTGGCCATAACTTAAGAAGGACTTATGCGCGTATTTACGTTCGATACCACTCTCCGCGACGGCACGCAGGGCGAAGCCGTTAGTTTTTCGGCCGAAGACAAGCTGCTGGTGGCCCAGAAGCTGGACGAGCTCGGGATCGACTATATTGAGGGCGGCTGGCCGGGGTCCAATCCCAAGGACAAGGAGTTCTTCGAGCAGGCCAAGAGCCTGCGCCTGAACCACGCCCGGCTGACGGCCTTCGGCGCCACCCGCTTTGCGCGCAACAAGGTCGAGGACGACGTCAGTGTGAATGCGCTTATCGCGTCCGAGACGCCGGTGGTCACCATCTTCGGCAAGAGCTGGGACCTGCACGTCCATCGCGCCCTGGGCATCACCGAAGAGCAGAACCTGGAGATCATCACTGACACGGTCCGTTATCTCAAAGCCCACGGACGCGAGGTGGTCTACGACGCCGAGCATTTCTTCGACGGCTATGAGAAGAATCGCGACTTCGCCCTGCGGACGATCGAGGCCGCCAAGAAAGCCGGAGCCGACGTGTTGTGCCTGTGCGACACCAACGGCGGGATGCTGACCAGCCGGCTGTCGGAGATCTGCGCCGACGTGCGGTCGAGGTTCGACGGCGTGCTGGGCATCCATACGCATAATGATTGTGAACTGGCGGTGGCCAACGCGCTGGCCGCCATCGACCAGGGCTTCGCGCACGTCCAAGGGACTACCAACGGCTACGGCGAGCGCTGCGGCAACGCGAATCTGACCACGATCATCGCCAACCTGGAGCTGAAGATGGGCCACACCACCATCGGCAAAGAGCGGCTGGCGAACCTCACGCAGACCGCCCGCTTCATCGCCGAGCTGGCGAATTTGCCGATGCGCAATGACCAGGCCTACGTGGGCCACAGCGCATTCGCGCACAAGGGCGGCGTACACGTGAGCGCGGTCCTCAAAGATTCGGCGACGTATGAGCATGTGAGCCCGAAAACGGTCGGCAACCGCCAGCGGGTGCTGCTCAGCGACCTTTCGGGCAAGGGCAACGTCCTTTATAAACTCAAGCAGCATGGCCTGGAAGACCGCCTGGATGACGCCGCGCGGCGCGAGCTGTTGGACCGCATCAAGCAGATGGAGTTCCAGGGCTACGAACTGGAAGCCGCCGAAGGCACCTTCGAACTGGTGGTCCGGCAGGCGCTGAACCCCGGCGTGCAGTTGTTCGAGGTGGTCAGCTACGAAACCACCACGCGCCACAACGGGTCGACCGCCACCGTCACGCTCAAGGCGCAGGACGGCGTGCATTCGGCCACCGCGCAGGGCAACGGTCCGGTGAACGCCCTGGACCTGGCGCTGCGGCAGTGCTTGTCCTCTTTATATCCGGAAATCGCCAAGGTCGTGCTCACCGACTACAAGGTCCGCGTGCTGGACAACAAGAAGGGCACGGCGGCTCGGGTGAGGGTGCTGGTGGAGTGGTCGGATCACAAGCGGAGCTGGGCCACGGTGGGGATCTCGGAGAACGTCATCGAGGCGAGCTGGTTTGCGATGATTGACGCGCTGCGGCTGGAGTTGATGCGGCTGACCGAGCGCGATTCGTCGGTGGGGAAGGCCGTCGAGGACTATTGCTGGGGTGTGTGACCGGCGGCGACCGCTCCCTGTGGTCGCGGCTCAGCTACTGGCTTTGTTTGCAACCCTACGCTGGAGGGCAGAGCCGCTAGCTGAGCCGCGACCGGAGGAAGCGGTCCGCGCCCGGCCAAGAATCTCCCTGGATGGTCCTAAGGTCTCCCCGGGACTGGAACGCCGGCCTCGCCAGTGCTTAAGACATAACCCTAGGGTCCCTTAAGGGGTTCACCGCGTAGTATTTGTTTCCCAGCGCCCTTACCATGGGGACGATGCCGTGGGCCGACGACACGCGATGTCTTTTTTGCGACGGAAAGCTGCCGCTCTATCGTAAACTCACGCAGGGCCAGTTCTGCTCCAAGGCGCATCAAGCCGCGTATTGGCAGGAGCAGGAACGGCTCGCCGTGGAGCGCCTGCACCAAACCCATGACGCGATCCGCGCCTACCGCCCGCCGGAGCCGATCGAAAACATCCTCGGGCCGTCCGTGCCCCCGCCGGCAGGCTTTGAGGAGCCCGATCCGCTCGAAGCACTGCTGAATCCGGCGTACAAACCCACGCCCGCGCCCGCTTCCGCCGGGCAGGATTCCGTTCCCGGACTGTTCGGACTGATGGCGCAGACCTTGCCTCCCTCGCTCGCCGAACTGCCGGACTTGGTGGCAGCGGATCCCTTCGAGTATGAAATGGTGTTCCAGCCGTGGACGCCGATCCGTGACCCGAAGGTGATCGAAATGCGTCCGCTGGCGCAGGCCGGAGCGGTGCCAACCTGGGACGGGTTCCAGGCGCGCGGCGCGGTGCTCGGGTTCGAAGCGGCGTTAGCGGAGCCGACCGAGCGGACGCTGGTGCCGCGGCATCCGGAACATTCGGCTGTGTTCCTGTTCTCTGTGCCGGAGGCGGGGCGCATCGCCCTCCCGGTGAACATCGGTCCTGTTGCGATCTCGAACGCACATCCGCGCGGCGAACTGCAGGCGGTGACGCCGGTGATCGAACCGGTGAACCGTCTGGTGCTTGAAGTCGCGCCGGAAAGCGACGTGCTCGAGCGGCTGCTGTTCGACCAGTTGAAGCTGGCGGAAACGCTGCGGCGGCTGCCGCTGGTGAGCGCACAGGGCGCGGGCTACGGCCTCAGCCGCACGGTACGCGTAAAGCGGCTGGTCTTTAAGATCGACGCACGCAGGCCGCGGCTGGTGGCGGCGGCGGGATCGATCGGCGAAACCTGGGCGCCGGTGGCCTCCGGACTGCGGGCGCTGAACACGAGTGCACGGCTGGCGGGTGTGCCGCTGAGCACCGCGGCCACGCGCGTGAGCGAGCCGGAACCCATGCCGTCCGAGGCGGCGGAATCCGCTCCGGTGCGTCCGACTGAAATTGCGCTTCCGGCTCCGGCCGCGGCGCTGGAACCGAACACGGCGGGGCTGAGGGCGCTGGTAATGGCGACCGCGGCGGCGCCGGGCGTCCAGCGGATCCAGCCCGCCACGGCCGAGCCGGAGAATCTTTCCCGCAGCGCTCCCGTCGCGAAGCCCACATTTGCGCCGCAGGCGCACGTGGATTTCGCCCTGCGCACGAAGGCGGAAGGGCTGCACGCGCTGCCGTACCGGAAGTGGACGCACGCGGTGAACGCTCCGCTGAATCTGCGGACAGTGAACGCCTCCACAGCGCAGGCGCTTCCGAGTGAGCCGATTCTGCCCGAAAGCCGGTTGGAACCGCTGGCCGACAAGCCGATCGCGGACATGTTCCGGCGCGGGCGCTATCGCTTGCCGCTGGTCCATCCCGCGGCGCTGCTGCAGCCGGCCGCCGATTTCTGGCGCAACGCACCGCGCGATCTGAAGATGCTGTTGTTCGCGATTCCGCTGCTGATCGCGGTCGTGTTCCATCCTTCGCTGCCGAAGGTGGCGGTGTCGGCTCCAGAGTCCTCGCCCGCGATTCCCGGCGAGGTCAAACAGGTGCTGAACACGCAGTTCGCGAATCTCAAGCAATCGGTGCTGAACCGCGCGGCCATCGCGCTTGACGAAGACTTCCGCCAGGGCCTGGATGAGTGGACTAGCCGGGGCGGGGCCACGGCCGAGTGGTCGTTCGATGCCACCGGGTTTGTGCGGCCGGGTCCGCTGGCGCTTTACAAGCCGTCCATGGGCCTGACCGATTACCAGATGCAGTTTCTGGGCATGATCGATAATCGTGCGCTGAGCTGGGTGGTGCGCGCGGTCGACTTCCAGAACTACTACGTGGTGCGGCTGGTGATGGTGCGCCCCGGTCCGCTGCCGCAGATCGTGCTGCAGCGCTACGCGGTGATCGACGGGCAGGCGGTGGATCGCGTGGATACGCCGGTGCCCATCAGCGCACGCGAACAGATGCAATACCGGGTGCGCCTGGACGTCCACGGCGACGATTTCTCGGTGGCCGTACAGGGTCAGATGGTGGACGCCTGGACGGAGACACGCCTGGAGCGCGGCGGGATCGGATTCTTCACCTTGCGCGGAGAGCAGAGCCGCGTTCGTTGGGTGCAACTGACGCATCAGTACGATGTGCTGGGACGGCTCTGCGCGTACCTGGCGCCTTACGATATTTCGACCACAACTGGGAGCTGGTAACTATTATGAGCGGACGCAAAACGAAAACGGATGCACGCGCCAACGGCCAGGCGGTTTCCCCGCTGCTGGCCCGTGCCGTGTCCCTGCACCTGGAAGGCAAGCGCACCGAAGCGTTGCACGAGTTGAACACGGCGATTGAAAACGGCGAGGAAACCGCCGAAATCTACGCCGCCAAGGGCCACCTTCAGTTCGAGCTGGAGCAGTACGAGGACGCCGCCAAGACGTACGAGAAACTACTGCAACTGGCCCCGAGCCACCCCACGGCCAACTTCAACCTGGGCATCTGCCTGGAGAAGCTGGGCCGCTGGCAGGATGCCACGGACTGCTTCCAGAAGTCGCTGGAAAGCGAGCCGGAGCGCGAGGAAGCCAACCTCGGCCTGGGTATCTGCCTGCTGCACCAGGAGAAGCCGGAGCCGGCCATCGCCTGCTTCGACAACGTCCTGCGCCAGCATCCCGAGCACGAAACCGCGCTGTTCGGCAAGGCCGTTTCGCTGCAACTGCTGTGGAAGTTCGACGAAGCCACCGAGCTTTACAAGAGCATCCTGGACCGCAATCCGCAATCGGAAGAGTGCCTGGTGAACCTGATCACCATCGGCATGGCGCGCAAGGATCACGAAGCGATCCAGCAGCACGCCGAGCGCCTGCTGGCTCTGCGGCCGTTCTCGCAGGCCGCGCTGGAAGGCTTGGCCACCTGCGCGTTCCACACCAACGACTACGAAGCCGCCAGCCGTTATTGCGAGAAGCTCACCGAGTTCACGCCGGACCACTTCGAACGCTGGTTTAACCTGGGCGTGGCGCGGCAGAAGTCGGGCAAGCTGGAGGAAGCGGCCAAGGCCTACGCCGAAGCGGTGCGCATTCGTCCGGACGCCAAGCAGGCCCACGTCAACCTGGGCATCGTGCGTCAGGAACTGGGTGACTTGGGCGCCGCGCGCGAATCCTACGATCGCGCCTTGCAGATCGCTCCAGACCTGGCGGACGTGATCTACAACCTCGCCAGTGTCCTGGAACAGCAGGACGAAAAGGAAGAAGCCGAGCGCCTGTACGTGAAGCTTCTGGCGCGCAATCCGGAATGGGAAGATGCCTGGTTCCGCCTGGGGTATCTGCGCTTGCAGCGCAATGACCACCGCGGCGCGGCCGAGGCGTTTGAGAACTGCGTGCGCAAGCGGTCTCCGTGGCCGGAGGCGCAGCTCAACCTGGGTCTGGCGCAGTGGAAAACGGGCGACCATGACGGCGCCGCCAAGGCCTTCCAGAGCGTGCTGGAGTCGGATCCGAATTCGATCGACGCGCTGCGCGGGCTGGCGGCGATGGCGGTCGAACGCGAAGACCTGGAGCGGGCCCTGGACCTGCAGGCCAAGCTGATCGAATCGGGAGAGCGCACGCCGGAACTCTTCTACAACACCGGGCTTCTGTTGCAGAAGTCGGGGAACGTGGACGACGCCATCAAGCTGTATCAGGAAGCCCTCACCGAGCGTCCGGACTTCGCCGAGGCGCTTCTTAACCTGGGCCACGCGCTGAAGACCAAGGGCGAGGTGGACGAGGCGCGCACCTACTGGCGCCAGGCGCTGGAGCACAAACCCGAACTGGCCGCCGGCTACTTCGAACAGTAGAATCCGCAGAAAGCCGAGAAGTGTGGCGCCGGGCTTCGGTCCGGCGCTTCTTTTTGTTGGGAATCGCGCCGCGGCTCGCCGGGGCACACGCTTCCCGCTCGACCGTGGACGCGGTGGTCAGGCGGCGGCGGGTGGGACTACGACGCTTTGCGGCGCTGCGGTTCCTCTTCGGTCTCGTCGTAGACCGATACCTGTTCCAGATCGTCAGATTCGAAGACCTGGTCACAGTCGAGGCACCGAACGTAGTCGACTCCATCCCTGCGCATCATGAACTCGGTGCGGCTATGCTCGCAGACGGGCATAAGAACCAGATAACCCCATTCTAGGTATCGGGTTGCCCTTGTCAAGCCCCTATTGTGCCGGATTCCGGGAAAATTCCTACTTCATCGACTCGGCCAGCTTCACACCGGCGGCGGCCACCTGCGCATCCTGCGGGCTGCTTCCGCCGCTGACGCCCACCGCGCCGATCAGTTGGCCGTCGATCATGATGGGAATGCCGCCTTCCACCGGAAGCGCTCCAGGCAGCGTCATGACGACGTTGCGGCCACCCGAGACCGCGTCCTCCAGCGCCTTGGTGGGCCGCTTGTAGTTGACCGCTGAGCGAGCCTTATCCTGCGCCACCTGGACGCTGCCGAGCTGCGTGCCGTCCATCTTTTCGAGATAGACCATGTTGCCGGCGTCGTCGACCACAGTGATGACCATGGTCCAGTTGTTTTTGCGGGCCTCGGCCTCGCAAGCCGCGGCGATCTGTTTGGCGGCGGCCAGCGGAATGGTCTTCTTGGTGGCAAGCTGGGCCTGTGCGGTGACGGAGGTGAGAAGAAGGGTGATCGCGATCAGCGTTTTCATAGCTGGTTCTCAGGGTAGCTCACGCGGGAGCTACACGGGAACGGCAACGGTGCCGGCCAGCGTCGTGGGCTCGGGGATCGGCTCGCCATCGTCGCGCAGCGACTCCAGATGCATCTCAACGGCCTCCTCGATGAGCGCCTTCCCTTCATCTATAGTGGCGCCTGCCGCCACGCAGCCGGGCAGGTCGGGCAGATAGGCGCTGTAGCCCGTCGACGTTTTCTCGTAGATCACCGTGTAGGTCATTGGGAAAGCCCTGCTTGTACCAGGATACTGCGGAGCGTCTTCGCCGCGAGCTCGCGGGCCTTCGTAAACGTTCCCTCTCCCGAAGGAAGTGGCAGATCTCGGGCCATAATCTCGGAATTCGGTTCGCAGTTTGGCGCTAGAATTCAGATTGTGCGGATGCTCAAGATCGCCGTTGGAGTTCTGGTGTGTCTCCCGTGTTTCCCGGTCGAGTCGTCATTGATGCTCCCGTCCGCAAGATCGAGATGGAAGACGGTCTCGCGGGCACGCTGAAACGCCTGGCCGACGCTCGGGCGACCGCCACGCTAACCGGCCTCTTCCACTGGGACGAAAAGGGCGGATCTTGCACGGCATCAATCGTTTGGGCGGCTTCCGACCGCTAGCCCCGCGCGTGCTGCAGAACCCCCAAAATCGTGGTCCCAGCCCGCGAAACCTGCTAAAATTAAAGCAGTAAGCGGCACAACCTCCCCTGCCGCGGTGGAAGACCGCGGACCCGGCCGCGGAACCTTAACTAGGAGCACAACACTTGGCAGATCCTCAGGACCCGACCACTCCGCCCCCTGGTAATCAGTTGCCCTTGGGAGGCGGCGATGGCGGCTCGAAAAACCTGATCCCCATCAACATCGAAGACGAGATGCGCCGCAGCTATCTCGATTACGCCATGAGTGTGATCGTGGGCCGCGCGCTGCCCGACGTGCGCGACGGCCTGAAGCCCGTGCACCGGCGCACGCTCTACATGATGCATGAGATGGGGCTGCACTTTAACCGGCCCACCAAGAAGGCCGCGCGCGTGGTGGGCGACGTGATGGGCAAGCTCCACCCGCACGGCGACTCGGCCATCTACGACGCATTGGTGCGCATGGCGCAGCCGTTCTCGCTGCGCTACCCGCTGGTGGACGGGCAGGGGAACTTCGGATCGGTCGACGGTGACCCGCCGGCGGCCATGCGATACACCGAGGCTCGGCTGTCGCGGATTGCGGCGGCCCTGCTCGAAGACATCGACAAGGATACGGTCGACTTCAAGCCGAACTACGACGAGACCGAAACCGAGCCCGAGGTGCTGCCGACGCGCGTGCCGAACCTGCTGGTGAACGGCAGCGAGGGGATCGCCGTGGGCATGGCCTCGAAGATCCCGCCGCACAACCTGAAGGAGATCGTCGAGGCGTGCATTCTGCTGGTGCAGAATCCGAGCACTCCGCTGGCGAAGATCGCCGAGGTGGTGCAGGGTCCGGACTTCCCCACCGGCGGCTTCATTCTGGGCCGCGAGGGGATTCATGAGTATTTCGCCCGTGGACGCGGGTCGCTCAAACTGCGCGCCAAGGCCGCCACCGAAGAAATGGGGCGGGACCGCGAGGCGATCATCGTCACTGAGATCCCCTACCAGGTGAACAAGTCGCGGCTGATCGAGCATGCCGCGGGGCTAGTGAACGAGAAGAAGATCGAAGGGATCTCCGAGATTCGGGACGAGAGCGACCGCGACGGCATGCGCATCGTCTTCGAGTTGAAGCGCGGCGAGCAGGCCGAGGTGATCCTCAACAATCTTTACAAGCACACCCAGTTGCAGGTGAACTTCGGCGTGATCCTGCTGGCCATCGTCAACGGGCAGCCCCGCGAGATGGGGCTGATCGATGCGCTGAAGCACTTCATTGAGCACCGCATGGACGTGGTCCGGCGGCGCACCGACTTCATGTTGCGCAAGGCGCGCGAGCGCGAGCATATCCTGCTCGGCTTCCAGCGTGCGTTGACCAACCTGGACGCGGTGATCGCACTGATCCGCGCATCGGGGAGTCCCAAGGAAGCTCGCGACGCGTTGATGGACTTCATCACGCCGGCCGAGGCCGCCGCGTACGCCAAGCTGGTGGACGCCGATCCCCGGGGTCCCCGCTTCACCGAGCGGCAGGCGCAGGCGATCATCGAGCTGCAGCTCCAACGCCTGACCGGCATGGAGCAGCAGAAGATTGTCGACGAGCTGGCCGATATCCAGAAGCGTATCGCCGAGTACATGGAGATCCTGGGCTCGGAAAAGACATTGCGGAAGGTGATCGTCGACGAACTGAAGGACGTTTCCAAGGACTTCGGCGATGAACGCCGCACGCAGGTGATCGAAGACACCGGCGAGATCACGATCGAAGATCTGGTGCAGGAAGAGGACGTCGCGGTGACGGTGTCGCGCGGCGGCTACTTCAAGCGCACCGCGGTGGACACCTACCGGCGGCAGACGCGCGGCGGCAAGGGCCGCATCGGCATGGGCACGCGCGCCGAGGATGTGGTGGAGCACCTGATCATCGCCTCCACGCACGCCTACCTGCTGGTGTTCACCAACAAGGGCCGCGTCTACTGGCTGAAGATCTACAACATCCCGGACGCCGGCACCACGGGCAAGGGGAAGCACATCTCCAACCTGGTGAGCTTGCAGGATGACGAGACGGTGACGGCGTTCATGCCGATCCGCGTCTTTGAGCCCGGGTGGTTCATCGTGTTCGTGACCAAGCAGGGCGTGATCAAGAAGTGCGAGCTGACGGAGTTCGACAATCCGATGTCGCGCGGGATCATCGCCATGGGCCTGGACGAAGGCGACGAACTGCTGGCGGCGCGGCTCACCGACGGCAAGCAGTATATCTTCATCGGGTCGCATGAGGGCATGGCCTGCCGCTTTGCCGAGGGTGATGTTCGCGCCATGGGCCGGCCGGCGCGCGGCGTGCGCGGCATGGACCTGGATAAAGACGATTACGTGGTGGGCGTGCAGGTGGTCGGCGAAGAGGGCCTAATTCTGTCCATTTCCGAGAACGGCTACGGCAAGCGTACCCCGATCACCGATTACCGCCTGACGGCTCGCGGGCGCAAGGGCGTCATCAATATGAAGACCACCAAGCGCATCGGCAAGGTGGTGGGTATTCTCTCGGTGAAGGATGACTCGGAGCTGATGATTATCACCGAGCAGGGGCAGATTATCCGCATCGAGTCCGGGAGCATCCGCCAGGCCGGCCGGTCGACGCAGGGCGTGCGGCTGGTGAACGTAGAGGAAGGCGACCGCGTCGCCGCCGCCAGCCTGATTCCGGATACCGAGAGCGCGAACGGTCAGGAGGACCTGCCCCTCCAATAGCGGTCGTTACGGAGCTTCGGCGGGCCGAACTTGGAACCGGCGGCGTCCCTCGATGCGATAGGTGTTGAAAGCCGCCTGGTCGACGGTCAGGATTGTGGAGACACCTTCACGGCGCGCGAGATGGACGAGCGTGGCGTCGGCGAAATCCATGGGCCGGTCCGCATAACGCACCATCAAGGTCCGTAGGGATTGCATCTCTTCATCGTGAATCGGGCAGACATAGACGGCTCCCGTGCGGAGGAAGGCCCAGGCTGTTTCCAGTTCCATCCGGGATCGGCCAACAAAGTAGAACAGTTCCGTGAGCACGGCCTCCGAGGTCAGTAATGGCTTGCGCAGATGCCGGAAGGCTTCCGAACAGACACGATGCCAGCGGTCGTCGCGGTCCAGGATAGCGAGCAGGGCTCCGGTGTCCGCCAAGGCGTTAGCGCGCACGGCGCTCCCGCATCTGCTGGCGGATGAGTTCCCCGGCCCTCTCCGAACGGTGTGGGTTGCCTCCCGCGATGGCGCCTATGTAGCGCTGAACAGCGGACTCGATCCGGGACTGCTCGGCTTCGTCGTCTTGCTTCCGTGCGTGCAGGTGCTCGCGGACAGCGCTTTCGATCACGGAAGAGACAGGCACGTTCCGGCGCACAGCTTCCCGTTCCAGCTCAGCTTTCAGCTCGGAAGACAAGCGCCAACTGTGGACTTCGGTCTTCATGTATTACATTGTAGTGCACGACTAAGCAGAGCGATTGCGATGGCCGGTGGCGCCTACTCGGCGTCCACCCAGACCATGAGCTGCGGGTCAAGCAGAAGATAGCCGTCGAGCGTCACGGCAACATACGACATGAGCGTTTTCTGCGAGAAGTGTGGGACGCGGATGTCGAGTCGCCAGATGCTGGTGACCGAACCTGGCTCCAGGGAAAGGCTCACGACTTCCAGCGTCCGATCCTTGGCGTAGGTGACTTCCACCGGTAAGTCGACGGGCGCCGCTTCCGCAGCGATGCTGCCCGAGGGCGTTGGCGTCGTCGGGATGCCGCCTCCGTCGATGTACAGGCTCACGACGGAGTCCGGCGGTGCGGGGTCCTCGCAGGTATTGATCGAGCCGTCCTGATTCCGGGCGAGCGGAACCGCGGTCACCGCAACGGTGGAGAATCCCAGGCAGGTGTCTGGGACATACGGCTGGAGGAAAGCCGTGGGCAGGCGCGGCACGACGCCGAAGCTGCGTGTGACGTGGGGTGCTTCCATCGTGACCTGATCCCGGTCTGCGATTTCGAAGGGGACCACGGCATTGATCTGTTCGGGCGAGGCGTAAAGCAGCGGCGCGGGAATGCCGTCGAAGGTAACCTGAATCCCGGCGAGCGAGGTGGGGAGCGCGGGACCGTTCGGGTAGTCGGCCGCTTCGGTCTGTGGAGCGAGGTCGCGACGGAACAGGGAGACGAGCTGGCCGGGCGCGACGCTGTCGAGGTGGTGGTACGCCGAAGTGTCGGTCAGGCACGCCACCGGTGCGGCGGGGCCCGAAGGATCGAACTGCACCAGGTCGCCCGCCGTGGTGAGAATGGCTGCTTGGCCGTCATTGTTGATGACGAAGGGGGCGGCGGGCACGTCCAGTAGGTGCGCGTCACCGCTGCTTTGGCCGTCGCTGCTCACGGGCAGCAACAGGAATTGCGGCAAGCAGGCCTGCGGGACGTTGCCGTTCATGCCCGGGAAGTCGGCGGAGGCCGCCACGGCGGAGACATAGGCGGTGCCGGTGTGCAGGCGGAGGCCCCTGACGGTGTCGGACCGCGTGCCATTCAGATACGTAGAGAACCCGAGCGAGCCGTCGGCGTTGAGCTTGCTCAGGTAGCCGGACGAAGGGGGAGGATAGATGCATCCGTGTACGGCAATGCAGGGTCCCCGCGGTGGATCGGTCGCCTGATAGGTCGCACCCAGGACACCTTCGGTTACGGGGTAATCCCGCGAATTCGTGTTCCCGGCGACGTACAAGTTGCCGTCCTGATCCACGGCAATCGCCAACGGGGCCGCTCCGTAGTCGCCTGCAAGGAAGGTCCCGTAGACGAGGGTTCCATCCGGGCGGAGTTTGGCCAGATGCTGGTAGGAGCAGGCGAAGCCGACGAAGCCGGTCCCACCGCACGGCCGGATGTTGTGTGTGGACTGGAATGCGCCGGGTGTGACCTGCGGATCGCTGTTGCCGAAGCGCGACCCTGCCGTGTACACGTTTCCTTCGGGGTCCAGCGCCACAGCGGCTCCGCCGATCGTCCGCTGCACCCAGAGAAGGTGCGCCGAGGGGTCGAGCTTGGCCAGGAACGCGTCGCTGGGCGGAATATCCTCACCGGTCATGAAGTCGCCGCTGACGGATCCGGTCACGTAGATCTCGCCCGCGGCATTCACGGCCAAGTCGACAGCGGTACCGGGCGCTTGCGTGAGCGCAGTCGAGTAGATCAGTGCCCCGTTCGGGTCGACCTTGGCGACGTACGGGTGCCTTGCGCCGTCGCTGCCAGCGATGTAGGCGGTTCCAGACGCATCGACGAAGACGGCGCGGGCCTGGCCTTGCGCCGGCAGGTTCAAGAGGTACAGCAGTTGCGATCCGTCAGGCGTCAGCTTGGCGGCGAAGGGTTGGGAGGGATCTCCGGCAGTGTTGCCTGCGACGTAGAGATTGCCTGCGGCGTCCTGTTCGAACGCGACGGCGAAGGCGACGTCCGGCAGCGGCGTGCGGGCCTGGGCGAGCGTGGAGAAGAAGATAAGAATCGCGATCCGTAATGACATGCTACTCCTCTGAACGTGTACGGCTGGATCGCGGAAGTCGGACGCGGGTCCGAAGTTGGTCCTATTATGCCACGACGTTCTATTTCAGCGTCGCGCCGGCCAGGCGGGCGACGGCGCCGAGCGTGGTCTGGGCGGCGTTGAGGCCCAGGCGGAAATCGTCGTCCGAGAAGTGGGAGAAGACGTCGAGCGGCTGGTGATGCGTCGGGTCCCAGCCTGCTTCGATCTGCGCTTGGCGCTCGAGTTCGCGGACGCTGATGGCGGGGACCAGGTCCTGGAAGACGATGGAGTCGGTGCCGGCCATGTGGCTGCCCACGGTGGCGGGGTAGTCGGTGGCGTACTGCTCGTTCGCCGCTTGCCAGGCCCAGGCGAGCTCGGCCGCGCCCGTGCTGAACGCCGCACCGGCCTGGAATTCGATGTTCACGTCCGCTTCCAGGCGCTGGTAGTCGCTGACCATGCCGTCGCTGCCCGGCATGCCGTGGTCGAACAGCAGCATGTCGTGCTGGATCATGCCGAGCCACTTGGGCTCCGGGTACTGCCCCGAGCCCGGGGGATCTTCGACGCCTTGGCGGTCCCGGCGCTGGTCGATGTACGCCAGCGCTCCGTTCTCGCCGGTCTCTTCGTTGTTCCACAGCGCGAAGCGGATGGAGCGTTCGGTGGTGACGTCGGGGCCGTTGAGGATGCGGGCGAGCTCCAGGATCAACGCGGTGCCCGAGCCGTCGTCATTGGCGGCTTCGCCGTAGCCGAGCCCGTCCATGTGTGCGCTGACGATGTACATCTCGTCCGGATGCGTGGTGCCGATCTTGGTGCAGTAGACCTCTTCGCGCGGGCCGGCCTTGGTGCGCTCGGCGTTGCGCTCGCGGAGTGCGACGTCTGGCTGCCGGTTCGGGTCAGAGTTGACGCCTTCCGGACGGCGGTTGCCGCGCACGGGTGGCCGGCGCGGGCGGACGCGGTTCGGGTTCGCTCTCGCGCCGAGGGTTCTCTGGGACGGAGCCTGCGACGGGAACTCATAGCGGATGCGCTCGGTGTTCGTGCAGCCGTAAGACTCCAGTTGCTGCTCGATCCAATCGACGGCCTGGCGATTGCGCTCGGTGCCTTGCAGGCGGTCGCCGAATTGGGTGAGGCCGAGGATGGTCGCTTTGTATTGGTCGAGGGAGAGGCGGCTGACCAGAGTTTGGATAGGGTCCGGTGTGGGTGTAGGTTGCCCTGCGACGCAGGCGGCTAGCAGAAGGCCGAGGGGAATTGTGCGCAGGATTCTGGAGCGCATTTGCCGATAGTGTAGCGTAGGGGTCGGGACAGCGCAGCGCATCGGTTTGGAACGGGCGCCGGCCGGCCGGCCGCCCCAGTCCCGCTCAGCGTGCGGTAAGCGCCAGGATCATTTCTTCCATAATCACCCGGTCGTCGGGGCGGGCGTCGCGTAGGTCACGATCGGCTTCAAACAGTTTTTCCACTGCACGTTCCAAACGTTCCTTGGGGAATCCGGAGACCGTCTGCTCCACCTGCCGGGCGCGGGCGGGCCAGATGCGGGCTCCCAGGCGGGTGAAGTGCGCCTGGATCTGGTTGGCTCCGCGGAGGCCGGCTTCGCGCGCGGCCAGCGCCATGCGGAACTGGCCGCCGAGGAAGGTCAGGGCCAGGGGCATGTATTCGCCTTCGCGGGCCAGGGTGTCGAGCAGTTCCAGGGCGCGGGAGCGGTCGCCGCGGCCGAGGGCCTCTACCAGGGCGAAGATGTTGGTGGCTTGCGCGTCGGGCACCAGGGCGTGGATGTCTTCGGCCGTCACCTTGCGGTCTCCGGCGTAGAGGCTCAGTTTTTCGATTTCGTTGGCAAGGCGCCCGGCGTCGCCCGCCGTGGCGTCCAGCAGCAGGGCGAGTTCGGCCAGGCCGAGTTGCAGGCCGCGCTCCTTAGCCAAGCGCTGGGCTAGCGCGCGGGCGGCTTCCGGCGCGTAAGGGCGAAATTCCACCTTGGCCGCGATCGCTGCGTAAAACTTCTCGACGCGCTGGAGCTTGGCTTTGTCCTCGCCGTCGAAATCGTAGCGCGAGCAGTCGAGAACCACGACCGTTCCCGGGGCGGGTTCACGCAGGTATTGCTCGAGCGCGGTGGCATCGCCTGAGGCGGGCGTGTCGTCGGGTTCGGCAGCGGCGGCGCGGCCACGGGGCAGGGCGGCTTCGGCGCGGCCCAGCCAGATGACGCGGCGCTGGGCGAACAGCGACAGTGACCGGGCGTCGTCGATGGCTTCGGTGAGCGAGGTCTGATCGAGTTCGTGGCGCGTGATGCCTTCGGCGCGTTCCTCTTCTTCGGGCAGGGCGGCGTTGATCAGGGCGCGGCGGCAGCGCTCGCGTTCGTAGGCTTCGGGGCCGAGAAACAGGTAGGCGGGCTCGGGTCCGGTTTTCTTGAGGCGCGCGAGGAACTGGTCAGGCGTCATCAGAAATTTTCGAGAACGGCGGTGACCAACTGGCGGGCCACCTGCTCGCTGGCGCGGCGCAGGGCAAAGTCGCTTTCCTCGAAGTATTCGGCGGCGACGGGGCTGATCTGATAGCGCTCGGTAACGTCGAAGCTGGGGCGCTGATAGAGCACCTTTCCAGTGGCGCGTTCGGTGAGCGTGACCTGGAGGCTGACGCGCAGGTCGGCGACGTTGGCGCGGCCGGTTTTGGGGTCGTAGACGGTCGGGAAGTTGTTGTAGGAAAGGATGGTGCCGCGGAGGACGGCGTCGGCCTGGTCGGGGTCGTTCACGACGCGGTAGCGCGTGCGGGTGATGAATTCGCGGGCCAGGGCCTGGGGCATGCGATCGGTGAGCTTGTAACGGATGGTGGCGTTGCCGAAGGCGGGGATGGCGATGGTGTGCACGGTTTGCGGCAGCAGGTCGGTCCTGCCGGCGACGTGGTAGCCGCAGTTGGTAAGGACAGCGAGTAGCAGGACGGCGATGTACTTCACAGAATCTCCTTGTCCACTTTCACAGGCCCTCCCGGGCCACGGCCACCGCGTTTTCGGCGGCGAGCTTCAGATTGTCGGCGACCAGCCAGAGCCAGTAGGCACGCGGGTTATTTTGATCCTCGGCGATGGCGCCCACGCTGACTCCGCTCATGCCGGCGATGGCTGCGTTCGAGGGCGGCTCTTCGGGGCGGACGTCGAAGCCCGCTTCGGTGAGGGCTCCGGTGAGTGCGGCCGGGAACGGACGTTCGTCAAATTCGACCCAGACGGAAATGCTGTGGCCGTGGAAGACCGGCGCCTGGATCAGTTTCAGAGACGGCATCGGGACGCCGGGCCAGGCATGCAGGAGCGAGGCGAGGTGGCGCTCGACCCGTTGTTCCACGCCTTCCAGCGGCTCCAGTGCTTCCTCGCCGTAGCGCGCCAGCAGGTTGAAGGCAAGCTGCGTATCGAAGACGTCGGTGGGCAGCTTCTGGAACGACAGCACGGCGACGGTCTGCTTCTGCAACTCTTCGACGCCCCGCTGGCCGCGCTCGCTGGCGGGTTCGAAGATGTGCGCCACCGAACGGCGGATCGCGCCGAGCGGCGACAGGTGGCCCAGGAGCATCGCCAGGGCGATGGCCGCGGGGTGGGCGATCACCTGGATGTGGGTGTCGCTGGGGGTGGCCTGCGGGGGTTCGGCCAGGGGCGCGCGCAGGCGGGCTTCGGGCTGATCTTCGAGCGAGCCCGTGAGGTCGATGAGGCGCGGTCCGCCTGGCGGGTTCAGCTTGAGCGTGCGGCGGCTGGCGGCGGCCGAACCAGCCAGCAGGGCCACGTCGGCTCCTTCCAGGCTTTCGGCGCTGAGCGGCGTGAGGACCAGGGGTTCATCGTCCTGGGCACCGAAGGACGTGGTGCCGTCTCCGGCCGCCGAGATCAGTTCCAGGCGCGGGGCGGGCGAGCCGGATTCGAGCAAATCGCGGATTTCGCGGGCGAGCAGTGTGTCGCCACCGACCAGCGCGATCAACGGGCGTGGACGCGTGCTAGCCAACTTGATGCTCCGGTTGCGGCGTGTGGCGCATGCGGCGGCGGACGATGCCGCCGATGCGGAGGATGATGCCGCTCAATACATAGGTGGCGGACATGGCCAGCAGGACAGGCTGCGGCACGGTCCAGATGAGATAGATGAGCGATCCGGCCAGCACGAACATGAATGGCGAGCGCGGGCGGAGCAGGTTGAGGTCCTTGAAGCTGGGATAGCGCCAGGTGCTGACCATGAGGAACGACAGCAGGCCGAGCAGCGCGAGCCAGGCGACCGAGAATCCCCAGGTGCGCAGCGGCGTGCTGCCCGCGGCAAAGACCACCGAGGCCACCATGGCGGCGGCCGAGGGGATGGGCAGTCCGGCGAAGTATTTCCTGCCGGGGCGGCCGGGGTTCTTGAGTGTGGGGTTGGTTTGGACGTTGAAGCGCGCCAGTCGCATGGCTCCGCAGAGCAGGTAGAAGAAGACGAAGAAGTAGCCGGCGCGGCGGATGTGTTCGAGCGTGAGGGGATCGGGCGGGCCGCTGGTGAATTCGATGCCCCAGGCGAAGGCCAGTACGGCGGGAGCGATGCCGAAGGTGACCACGTCGGCGAGTGAGTCCATCTCGCGGCCGAAATCGCTGACGGTGTTGGTCATGCGGGCGATGCGTCCGTCGAGTCCGTCGAGGAACACGGCGACGCCGATGGAAACGGCCGCGGCGGCGAAGTGCTCCGACGCGTTGGCCAGTTGCGCGGTGGCCTGCATGGCGCCGCGGAAGGTTTCCATGATGGCGTAGAAGCCCAGGAAGACGTTGCCGGCGGTGAACAGCGTGGGCAGCGCGTAGGCGGCTTTGCGCGGGCGGCGGTCGGGCGAGCGCGGATCGATGAGGCGGTCGCGGAATTTCCTCATTTGGGTTCCTTTATGCGGGCCAGGGCGCTGGAGCCGGCTTTGACGCGGTCGCCTTCCGCCACCAGGAGGGACCACTCGGGTCCGAGAAAAACGTCGGCGCGGGAGCCGAACTTGATGAGGCCCACGCGCTCAGCCGGGCCGACTATGTCGCCGGACTTCTTGTAGCAGATGATGCGGCGGGCGATGAGTCCGGCGATCAGGCTGAAGACCACGCGGGTGCGGGCGCCGCCGATGTCGCCCTCGACGGTGAAGACATTCTGTTCATTGGCTTCGCTGGCGCGGGCGTTGGCGGCGTTCAGGAATGAGCCCCTCTTGTATTGAATGGCGGTGATGGTTCCAGGGATGGGGGTGCGGTTCACGTGGACGTCGAAGATGTTGAGGAAGATGCTGACGCTGTGTCCGCCCGCGTCGTTCTCGCGGATGGCGACGACTTTGCCGTCGGCCGGGGAGACGGCGACGGGTCCGGGCGGAGGCTGGCGGTCAGGGTCGCGGAAGAAGTTCAAACAGAACGCAGCCAGAATGTAGAATGGCACAGCCCAGGGCCAGCCGAGCAAATACGTGACGGCGGCGGCCCCGGCCAGACAGCCGGCTGCGTAGGTGATGCCGTAGGACACCATGAGACTCTATTGTCGCAAAGGGCGGGGTTAGCGGTTGACGAGGAACGTGAGCGCCAGGCGGAGGGCGAGCACCCACAGCATCCCGAAGGGCCAGATGCTGGCGCGGAGGGGCTGCTTGAGCATGCGGCTGAGCATCCAGATGTGCGGGACGGCGGCTACGATGGTGACGGCTATGACGTAGGCCGGCGTGCGGACCATCAGGGCCAGGAGGAACGCGAGCAGGAAGGCGGGGGAGTGGAGGATGCGCGCCCAGCCGATGGGGCCGTGGTGGCGGCTGGGGAGTTCCTCGACGGTGGTCCATTGCGCCAGGTGGGTGAGGACGTCATCGAAGCCGGTGAGCGCTTCGGGGATCCACAGGGAGCGGCGGGGGGCGCTGGCCTGCACGGCGACGCCAAAGCCGGGCGTGCGGAAAATCCGGGTGATTTCGTGGTGCGTGACTTCGCGGGGCGTGGGGCGTTCGAAGACGACTTCGAGGCGGTCCGCGGTGAGCTTCAATTGATAGCGGCGGTAGCGGCGAGCGACGCGCCACAGGCCGAAGGTGAGCAGGGCCGCGAGCAGCAGCGTGACGACCGTGAGAGGGACCGGCGCGGCGTCGCCCAGCTTGCCGACGAGAAAGAACAGCGCCAGTGCGGCGAACGATTGCCAGCGGAGCATGCCGTGGCCGCCGATCGTCATCTGGCGGCGGATCGCTTCGCGCGAGAACCGATAAGTACCGGGCTCGGCCAGTGCGGCGGCGGGGCGGAGGTGCTCGCGCGGGATGGAGATGGCGAGGTCGCGGAGGATGTCGAGCCAGAGGTGCAGCGTGGGCTCGGTGCGGAGGCGGTCGCGGAAGGTCTGGAGCATCGCTTCCGCGTATTGGTAGCGGAAGCGGCGGGGGTAGAGGCGCAGGAGCCGGGCGTAGAGGCGATCACTCATGGCCAGATCCACAGGCGCACCGCGAGCAGTGGCAGCAGGACCAAGGGGACCAGCCGGGTGGAGCGCGGCGTGAGCGGGTCGCGGAGCTGGCCGGTCCACACGACGATCATGAGCGCGGCCAGCGGATAGGCGAGCGCGACGGGACGGCAGATCATCGCCAGGAACCATACGTAGAAAATTTCCTGGTGGTCCCAGAAGCTGGAACTGCCGGGAGCAGGCGGATCGCGTTCTTCGACCGGCGCCCACGCGGTGAGACGGCGGAGGGCAGCGTCGTAGCCCGGGACGTGAGCCGGAATCCAGAGGGACTGGGAGAGGTCCGCCGTCTCCAGGCGGAAGCCGAGGCCCGGCCGGTGGATCAGGCGCACGACGTCGCGGCGGTTCACGGATTGCGGCGGCTGGTGGCCGTAGCGCGTCACCACGCGGGCGTCCTCCACGGTGAGCTCGAACTGGCGAAGGCTGCGGTGATGCTGCCACACCCGCCAGAAGGTGAGGGACGCCATGAAGAGAAAGACGAACGGCCAGGTTTGCAGCGTCGGGGTCGGGGTGGCCGGCCATGCAGAGCATGCTGGCGGCTGCGACCGCGATGGCGCTGCGCAGGGAAAACGGGCGCGGGAACGGTCCGCGCAGGGCTTCTTCGGAGATCCAGCGGGAACTTCGGGCGAAGCGGGCGGACGCCGCGCGCAGGTGCTCGCGGGGGAGGGAGAGGGCGAGGTCGCCGAGGACGTCGAGCCACAGACGCAGACGCGGCTCGCGGCGCAGGCGGTCGGCGAAGACCTGGCGCATGGGCTGTTCGTATTCGGCGCGGAAGTGGCGCGGGTAGAGTTTCAACAGCCAGCAGTAGATGCGTTCAGACATGCGCCCCCTTCAGCACGCGTTTCGACCGGGCGACGCGCAGGACCGCGGCCATGCGGTCGGCTTCGGCGCGCACGGTGGCGCGGCCGGCGCCGCTGAGGCGATAGTAGCGGCGGCGCTCATCACCCAAATCGGGGTCGGCGCTCTCGCCGCGCTCCTCGATGAGTCCTTCTTCAAGCAGCGTCTTGATCGACCCGTACAGCGTCCCGGGGCCCAGCCGCACCTTGCCCCCGGTTTCCTCGGCGACCTGGCGCATGATGCCGTAGCCGTGGCGGTCTCGGTCGGCGAGGGCAAGGAGAATGTGGAAGGCGGCGGAGGGCAGGGGATCGAGCTTACGCTTGGGCATCGTTGTTCGATATATCGAAGAACGATCATAGGGCGGGTGGGGGTCCGTGTCAAGGGGGCGATTCGTCTGTGCACGGGGACCAGCGCCGGCATCAGTGCCGGCGCGGCGAGCACGAGTGCTCGCGCCACGTCTATAATCGGCCTGATGCCGGTGAACGCGCAACATCTGCACACCTACTTCCTGTTTCCGTTTTCCATCGATAGAGAGGCGGTGCTCGAAGCGCATGGGCACGTTTGGAAGAAGCGCACGCAGTGGATTGACGGGCTGGACGAGTGGATCGCGTCGCACACGGCTCCGTTTCTGGCCTGGGAGCGGTCGACGTATACGCACTTTGATCTGGAATCACCCGCGTATCAGGACATGGTGTTCTTCCATCCGATTGTGCGGCGGGTGTTCTTCGATTCGACGGGGCAGGCCGGGAGCCGCGAGGCGTTGCTGCACTGCTACACGATGCGGCCGCCGGAGGGCACGCGGGTGATCTTCGAGGGCGAGGACGCCAAGGGTCGGTCGGCGGCGGTGGACGTCACCGAGTTGCGGCTGTTCCTGTTCGCCAACGGGATCGGCGTGCTGTCGATCGGCGTCCAGGCTCATCAAATTTCGACGCGCCAGGCGCTGTGGATCAACGAAATGATGCGCAAGGTGTATCCGTCGAGCGGACGGGCGCTGCGCGAGGGCCGCTTTCCCAACCGGCTGGCGCTGGTGCTGGAGTCGGCGAACGGGCGCAAGGTGGTGGCCGAGGAACGCTTCGAGCGCTGCGATATCGTCGGGTTCCAGCCGCCGCTGGCCGCCACCATCACGCAACTGATCTACTTCGCCGATTACGAGGCGCAGGAGTTTGAGCCGGTGCTGGACGAGCGCATGATCGTCTACACCTACCTGCAACTCGACCCGGAAACGTTGTCCGAAGGCTACATCGAATCCGAGGCGTACCAGGTGCTGCTGAGCCGCTTGCTGTGGGTGGACCAGGAAGGCTCGGATTTCCGCTACGAACGCGGGTTTCTGGGCGAACGGATGAAGGCGCAGCTTTACCGGCGCTGGGCGCACCAGGGGACCTACTACGGCTTCACCAGCTACAGCAACATCACGGCAGCGGTGGGGACGTTCGATTGCGAGGATCACCAACTCGGCGAGGGGTTCCTCATTCATCGCATGTTCGACTCGCGCTACTACCTGATGGCATTGGTGGCGCTGTTCTACCGGGCGACGCTGCTGGATTTCGCTGAGCGGACGGCCCTGGCTTCGCGCCGGCTGACGCTGGTGGACGGCCGGCTGACGCCCGGCAACGTCCGGTTGGCCGAAGAACTGCGCGCGGACTTTTTGCAGTTTTCCAACTACTGGCACTTCCACGAGCTGGCGAACAAGGAGGAAGAAGCCGAGCACTTCGAGATGCAGTGCCGCGAGTACCGCATAAACTCGATGAAGGACGAAATCGAGGGCGAGGTGGAATCGCTGGAGGCTTCCGTGCAGCGGCACTATCAGTACCGCAACACGGACGCCATCAATCGCGTGGCGGTGCTCAGCCTGATTCTTGGCATGGGCGCCATGATGACCGGTTTCTTCGGGATGAACTTCGGCGGGACGTTCGGGCAGACCTTCTTCAATCCGACCGACCCGGCTCCCGCGGCGTACTACGTGGCGCTGGCAGTGGTGATCGTGTTCTCGCTCGGGGCGATCAGTTTCGGCGTCTATGTGGTCGCGTCGAACTGGGTGGACTACCGGGGAATTATCGATCCGGGGTCGAAGCACCGGCGGGGTGTGGGGAGCTTGCGGAAGGATTGAGGTGGGACGGTTGCGGGGCAAGCGCCGGCCCGGCAAGCAGGAGTGCCCGCGCTACCTGCTGAGGACGGCGGTTGGGGGGATGAAAACGCGGGTGGGGGCGGCGCGCAGCGTGACCGAGAACGCCGTCTGGCCGTCGCCGCTGCGGACCCAGACAGTCCGCGGAGCCCCCTTGGCGAATTCGATCCGCACGGGGACTTCCACCGAGAATCCGGACGGGGCGTCTTCCTGCTCGATGGTTCCGGACAGGCGCAGGGAGGGGGCTTTGCCGCTGGTCTTGTAGCGCACGCGCAACTCGGGCAGTCCGGTGGAGTAGACCCAGTTTTCGAAGAAGACTTCGGCGGTGTCGGCGGGCGTGCGCGGCGGCAGGAATTCCTCCACCAGCTTTTGCACGTCGGCGGTGGTGACCGGGCGGCCCTGGTAACGCTCGCGCAAGGCGGCCAGCATGCGGAAGAAAGCCTGGTCGCCGAGGCGCTGGCGGAGCATATGGAAGATCCAGGCGCCCTTTTCGTAGGTGATGGTGCGCCAGGTATCGGCGTCCTGGGCGGATTCGAGGCGATAGCCCCAGGTGAGGGGTCCGAAGGCCTCGACGGCATCGCCGTCGGCGCCACGGCGTTCGAGGTCGCCGCGAAAATCCGTGAGCATCTGCTCGACGGTTTGCGAACCCTTCTTCTTTTCGATCCACAGCATGGCGGAGTAGTTGGCCAGCGCCTCCATCAGCCACTCATCCTGATAGCTGCCCGCGGTGACGATGTTGCCCCACCATTGGTGCGCCACTTCGTGGGCCGCCATGAGGTCTGAGAAGAAGGTCTTATCGCGCGCATTGCGGGAGGCTTCGGGGCGCTCTTCGGGATCGAGGTAGGCCAGGGTAGAGAGATAGATGAGGCCGGGGAAGCCTTGGCCGGATCGTCCGGGAATGGGGGAGACGGTCAGAGTCTTGAGCGGCGGAGGGCCGAACATGCTGGTGAAGTATTGCAGGGAGGCGGACACGTCGGCGGCGACGGCTTCCAGGCGCGCCAGGGGATCGGGCGGGACGGGTGTTTGCAGGATGGTGGTGGTGGTTTCGCCGCGTCCACCGCGATTGTAGGGCCGGGGAAAGCGCGGGGCGGTGATGACGGCGGCTTTTGGACGGGGCGCCAGGGCGGGATCGAGACCTTTGTTGCCGTAGACGTTGACGGTGAGGCCGCCGGTGACGCCATCAGTAACGATGGAGGAGCGAGCGTAGTTGCCGAGGTTGAAGCCCGCCACGCGAATGGGCGGCGTGCGGCGGAGCGTGATGCGCATTGCGCCTTCGGTGCGGTCGTCGACGATTTCACCGGGAGTGACCAGGGTCAGGTCACGTGGGTAGTGGAACTCGATCTCGTAATCAGCGAACGCCATATCCCCGCGCGGATACCAGTTGGAGCGCGCGCCCACGGCGTAGACCCCACTGCCGCTGTCGACGATCACCGAGCCGGCGTGCTCAAACTCGATCTCATGCGAGCTGCCGGGGGCGAGCAGTTCGGGCGCCACGGCCAGGAAGATGTCGTTTTCGTCCAGGCTCAGAGCGCGGCCGCGCGCCGAATCCTGGAAGCGGACCTCCACCGGCTGGCCGTCGATGCGCACGGCGGAGACGGTTTCCGCGCGCGAGACGCCGAACAGCAGCGCGCGTACGGGGTCTTCGCCGACAATCAGCGTGGCGCGCGTGGTGGCGTCAAGCCACAGGTTCTGGTCCAGGAAGGCCTGGATGCGGTAGTGATCCAGGCGGAAGGGCCGCTGCTCGCGCCTGGCCGCGCCGGTGCGGAATTCGCGGGCTTCGAAACTGGTCCAGACGTCGTAGCCATTGACGCCGCCGCGTTGCTTGAGCTGCCCGGCCAGGATCTGGTCGTCACCCAGAGGGTCATAGATGACGTCGAAATTGCCCAGGCGTTCGCTGCTGAGAGCCAGGTATAGGAATCCGCCGCCGATGCGGACCGGGGAGAGCAGGTCGTTCACCAGGCGCTGGCTCATGCTGTGGCTGAGATTGGTGATGGCGGGGGTCCAACGTTCGGCGAGAATCGCGCCGGCCTCCGGGTCGGGGCGTCCGCGCCCTCCGGCGGCAATCTCATCGAGCAGGGCCTGGCCGGAGCCGTCGGTGAAGGCCAAGAGAGCCGTATGAAAATGCTCGTCGAGGTTGGGGGTGCGGGTGTACTTGGCAAGCGACTGGCGCTCGCCGCGGCGCGGCGGCAGCAGCAGGATCTCGCCGTCGGCCATCTCGGAGGTGCCCGCGAAGATCGCCGAGAGGCGCTCGCCGGCGACGGGCTTGGTGAAGATCAGGTAGCCGTCGTTGAAGTACAGCTTGATGTCGTCCTTGGGCAGGCTGAGGTCGCGGACCAGGTAGCACTGCTCCGGGTCGAGACCGGCGGTGCGGAGTGCTTCGGCGATATCGGCCGCATCCGTGCCGGTGTCGGGCGGCGTGAGGGGCAGCGGATCGAGGGGATGAGTGGCGGGATCGGCGGCGAGGGTGGGTGCTTGCGCGTCGAGGGCTTGCGGAGCAGATTCTTGCGGGGCAGATTCCTGGGTCCAAGCCGGCGAGGCCAGCAGAAGGGCCACCAGGAATGCGCCGCAGCGAGCCACCGCTACCTCCTGCTCAAATAAACATCTCTTCGTCCACGGTGACCCGGTCCGGGCTGGGACGGTCGCCGCGCGTCAGTACCTGCAGGACAGTCCGCACGGCGGAAACGATGCCGGTGATACCGCGCACCGGCTTGAGAATGCCTTTGTGCACCAGGGCCACGGTTTCCTCGACGCGCTCCAGGGCGTCCTGGATGACTACCTCGGCGTGGTCCAACTGTTTGCGGGTCCGCTCGGTGGTCTCCGCGAGGAAGCCTTCCACCTGGTGCAGTTGCTTCTGGGTCTGGTCCAGGATCTCATTCGATTTTTCACGCACCTCGGCGATGCCGGCGCGGCTCTCGTCGACGGCCACGCGGGAGGCGTCCACCAGGCCCTCGACCTTCGGGAGCATGTGCAGGACGCGGTCCCGCATGGTCTGGACGACCCGCAGGATGCCGAACAGCGTCGCCAATTGCAGCAGCAACGCGATGGCCGACACCACCACAGCGCCGGCCATGATCTCAAGCAATGTAGATTGATCCATACGCCTCGCCCTGCGCGGGCCCTCCCGCCCGCGCCGGAGTTTCGCCGGGCCCCTAGTCCGCTTCCGACGCGCTGGTGGCGTCGCGGTAAGCCTGCTTGCCGGCTTCCATGGCCGCGGTCAGATTGTCTTTACGCCGCTGCAAGGTCTCCTTGCCGCGGTCGATGGCGCCGGTGGCGTTGGTCCGCAACTCCTCCCCGCGCCGCTTGACGTAGTCGCCGCCTTCCTCGGCTTTCGCCTTCAGGTAGCCGCGCGTCTCGACGCCGGATTTCGGGGCAAAAAGCACGCCAACTGCCACTCCGAGACCCAAGCCAAGGCAGAAAAAGGACAGCCTGTTGTCATCCTCCATCGAGTGGACTCCTTTCCTTCCAAGTAACGTTCCAGTGTTTGAGTATCTTCCCTACTCTACGTTTCAGCATAGCAAGCCGGGCCGCTCTTGTGCCCCGCCGGAAGCAGCCCTCTTCCAAGCGCCCGTTTTGAGGCCGGCCCGTTGTCAATCCCTCCCGTAAAACCCCGCAAAAATACGGGTAGTAATTGTTTTTATTATGAGGTATACTCAACCGCGGTACTCGGCGCGTGTCCGAGGACTTGGTGTGGTCCAACCGGGTTTAACGGGTGCAGCCCAGTAATGTGCCGGTGCCTGCTTGCAGACGGGCGCAGGACCTTTGAAATTTCAGACAGCCCGGGGGAGGCGATCATGCGAACGGCGGCCAAGGGCGCACCCGGGTCCCTGCTTTTGGGGGACCAGGAAACTCCCATTCGGGATGCCTCCTGGACGGAACTGGTGGAGCGCATTCAGCACCACGATCCCGAGGCGATGGCCGAACTTTATCACTTGGTTTCCCGTGCGGCGCGTTATTATTTGCTCAAGAAGCTTGGAGCACAGGAAGCCGAGGACCAACTCCACGAGGCTTTTCTGGCCGTGCTGCAACCGATCCAGCGGGGCGAATTGCGCGATCCGGGTTCGCTGATTCCCTACGTGGCGGGCGTGGTGCGGCGGCGCGTGGCCGGACAGATCGGGCGCAAGATGCGGCGGCGCCAGCGGGAGTTGGACTGGACTGTGGTGCTGTCCACACCCGGACCCGAGCCCAGTCCGGAAGAGATCGCCGAACGCCAGGAGCAGCGCGTTCTGGCGGCGCAGATCCTGCAGCGGATTTCCGAACGCGACCGTGAAATCCTGGTGCGGTTCTATGTAATGGAGCAGAGCCGGGGCCGGATTTGCCAGCATATGGGTTTGACCGACACGCAGTTCCGCCTGTTCAAGAGCCGGGCCATGGCGCGGCTGGGCACGCTGTGGGAGCGCGAGAGTGCGATCCACATCCGGTCGCCGAAAGACGAGCCTACCGGGGCCGCCGCGGGACCCAGCAGTTCGGGCGCACCACGTACACGATCTCGCCGCGCTGGTTGAAGGCCGTGGCGCGGATACCGGCAATGCCGTAGTCCGGATTCGAGCGCGACGGCTTCACGCTTTCCACCTCCATCCGGACCTGTAGCGTGTCGCCTGGCCGCACGGGTTGGGGCCACTGGATCTCTTCGACGCCCAGCCCCAGGATGGGCACGTCCCCCAGGGGCCGGGCCCGCGCCATCATGCCCATGACGAGGGCCGCGGTGTGCCACCCGCTGGCGATCAAGCCCGCAAAGGGACCGCGCGCGGCCGCCTGCGGATCGTTGTGCATCGGCTGCGGGTCATACTCGTGGGCAAACTTCAGGATGTCCGCCTCCGTGACGGTGACGGCGGGCGTTTCAAAGGTGTCGCCGGGGGAGAGGTCCTCCAGGTAGCGGTTCATATTGTTGTGAGGGGCGGTCACAGTTTCAGCAGCGCGCGCAGCCGTTTGGTCTGCACGCGGCTCACCGGGATCTCGGTCTGCTTCTTGTCGTCCATGCGGAGCTGGAAGCTGGACTTGAACCAGGGGATCACTTCCTTGATGCGGTGGATGTTCACCAGGTAGGACCGGTGCACGCGCCAGAAGGTGTCCGGGTCCAGGTTCGACTGCAGTTCCTCAATGGTGCGGTAATTCGACTGGCCTTCGAGGGCCGTGGCCACGATGGTGATCAAGCCGTCGTCGATGGTGGCGTAGACCACCTCCTGCGCGTCGATGATGAAGTTGCGGTGGTTGCTCTTGACCAGCAGCTTGGTGCGCTGGAGCGCGGGCTTGAGGGGCAGCGGCTCGGGCTGGGAGATGCGGGCGCGCTCGACGATCACTTTGCGGGCGCGGTCGACGGCTTCGGCCAGGCGCTCGGCCTCCACCGGCTTCAGCAGATAGTCGAGCGCTTCGACGCGGAAGGCTTCGACGGCGTACTGCTCATAGGCGGTAGCCATGACGAAATAGGGCAGCGGGATGTTTTTTTCCTTCAGCCGGCGGATGACGCCCATGCCGTCCAACCCGGGCATCTGAACGTCCAGGAAGACCAGGTCCGGCTCCAGGTCGGCGATCAGCTTCACGGCCTCCAAGCCGTTGGAAGCAGTGGCCATAATCTCCACGTCGGGGAACTGGCGGAGCTGGTAGGCGAGCTCTTCCGATGCCAGTTGCTCATCGTCCACCAGGATGGCGGAAATGGGCACAGTCGCGCGATTCTGCATCGAAATGCTAGTATAACGTAAGTAACAGAATGGCCCCTCGCGCTGCTTCGCCGCCAATCGATCCCCCCGCGGAAGAAGAAGCCGAACCCGGAAGGTCAGTTTGATAAGGAGTCGAGCTTGGCTCAGGATAACGTCCAGATTGCGCCCGCGAACGGAAGACTAGGTGTTCTCATTCCCGGCTTGGGCGCCGTAAGCACCACGTTCATTGCCGGAGTGGAAGCGGTGCGGCGGGGCACGGCCCAGCCCATCGGATCCCTCACCCAGTTGGCGACCATCCGGCTGGGGAAGCGCACCGACGGCCGCACGCCGCTGATTAAGGATTTCGTTCCGCTGGCCGGGCTGAATGACCTGGTCTTCGGCGGCTGGGACATCTACGAAGACACGGCCTACGAATCGGCGCTGAACGCGCAGGTGCTGGAGCGCACGCAGATTGAGAGCCTGAAGGACGCGCTGACGGCCGTGAAGCCGATGAAGGCGGTGTTCGATCCGGAATACGTGCGGCGCATTAACGGTCCGAACGTGAAGGAAGGCCGCACCAAGATGGACAAGGCGGAGATGCTGATGGAAGACATCGAGCAGTTCCGCAAGGCCAACAACTGTGACCGGCTGGTGATGGTGTGGTGCGGGTCCACCGAAGTGTTCCACAAGCCGGGGCAGGTGCACCAGACGCTGAAGGACTTCGAGTGCGGGCTGATGCAGAACGATCCGGAGATCGCTCCCAGCCAGATTTACGCCTATGCCGCGCTCAAGAGCGGCGTGCCGTACGCCAACGGGGCTCCCAACCTGACCACCGATACGCCGGCTCTTCTGGAGCTTGCCCGCGAGCGCAACCTGCCCATCTGCGGCAAGGATTTCAAGACCGGGCAGACGTTCATGAAGACGCTGATCGCGCCCGGGCTGAAGGCGCGCATGCTGGGTCTCTCCGGTTGGTTTTCGACCAATATTCTGGGCAATCGCGACGGCGAAGTGCTGGAGGATCCGGGCTCCTTCAAGAGCAAGGAAGAAACCAAGCTGAGCGTGCTGGACCAGATCCTGCAACCGAAGTTGTACCCGGTGCTGTACAAGGATCTGTATCACGCCGTGCGCATCAATTATTACCCGCCGCGCGGCGATCAGAAGGAAGGCTGGGACAACATCGACATCTTCGGGTGGCTCGGCTATCCGATGCAGATCAAAGTGAATTTTTTGTGCCGCGACTCGATTTTGGCGGCGCCCATTGTGCTGGACCTGACGCTGTTTATGGATCTGGCGCAGCGGGCTGGCATGCGCGGCATTCAGGAGTGGCTGTCGTTCTATTTCAAGGCTCCGATGACGGCGCCAGGTCTCTATCCCGAACACGATATCTTCATCCAGCTCATGAAGCTCAAGAACACACTTCGATACCTGCGCGGAGAGGACCTGATCACCCACCTCGGCTTGGAATACTACGACTGAGTCTAGGTTGTCGTCTCACATGAATTGTTTGGTAATCGGAGGCACGGGATTCGTCGGCCGCACACTGGTGGCCGAGCTTCTGAAAGCAGGCCACGCGGTGACCATTCTGCACCGCAGGGCGAAGCACGATCTCGGACGCCGCGTAAAGAATCTGCAGGCCGACCGCAATGACACGCATGCCGTGCGCGCGGCGCTGGCCGGGTCGAATTTCGAGGTCGTTTTCGACCACGTCTATGACTGGGAGCGCGGCACCACCGCGGGCCACGTGGAAGCGACGGCGCGGGCTGCGGGCGACAATCTGCATCGCTACATCTTCATGTCAAGCGTGGCGGCCTATGGCGACGGCCTGAATCATCACGAGGGCGACGCGCTGGCTCCGGACGACGCCGCGGAGCTGTACGTCCGCAATAAGGCGATGAGCGAGCGGGCGCTGTTCCGCCTGCACCAGCGCATCGGGCTGCCGGCGGTGACGCTGCGGCCGCCGTACGTGTACGGTCCGGGGCGGGGGAATCCTTACTATCGCGAGGCGTTCTTCTGGGACCGGCTGCGCGCGGGCCGGTCGATCATTCTGCCGGGCGACGGCCGGCGGCTGATGCAGTTCGTCTACGTGCGCGATCTGATCAAGGCGGCGCTCAAGTGCATGGACGAGCCGAATGCCGTGGGCCACGCCTTCAACATCGCCAACGCGCGCCCGGTTTCGCAGACCGAGGCGGTGGAGGCGTTCGGCAAGGTGTGCCGCAAGCCGGTGAAGTTCGTCCGCATTCCTCGTGAATACATCCTGCGCGCCGGCGGGCATCCGATGGGCCCCAAGCTGTATTTCGGAGTCTATTACGACATGCCTCCCATCACGCAGGTGACGGCCAAGGTGCAGCGGGTGCTGAAGTTCAAGGCCACCGACTTCGTCACCGGGCTCAAGGAAACCTACAAGTGGTATCTGCGGCATAACGAATTTCCGAAACCCGATTTCGGGTTCGAGGACCACCTGCTGGCGCACGCTCCGGTGATTAACGTGGGGCAGGTGGAGAATCTGCGCCGCATCGGCAAGCCCGCCGGCCGCGCGTCCTGAGAGAGCAGGCCGATCTTCTCACGAAGCGGGGCGATTGCCGCGCTCCAGTTCGGAGATGCGCTCTTCCAGAAGAGTCAGGCGCTATTCTTGGGACCGGGTCTTGATTTCCATGGGGCGAGCCACGTTGTGAAACGCGCGTAGGACCTCGGTCTGCATGTCGCGCATCTTGACGACAAGCTCGTCGGAGCGTTGATCGATATGGGCAACGAGGTCCGCCCGAAGCTGGGCGAGGTCACGTTTCGTCGCGAATTGGTCGTTTTCGTCAGGCATAGCCGCTCTTTTCCAGCGCCAACGGAGCAGAGTTTCGGTGGACCCCGCTGCCTGCTATTCTCGCACGAGACCACGGTACGGCGACGGTTGCTGGCGCGCTCGCGCCCGCGCGATTCTTCCCTCCGCCGTTTGCTATCCTCGTACACTTATGAGCCTGTTTGCCAGAAAGCCCGTGGAAGCATTGCTCAAGGATGCCGAGGGCGAAACGCTGCGGCGCACGCTGGGTCCCGTGCAACTGGTGGCGCTGGGGATCGGAGCCATTATCGGAGCGGGGCTGTTCTCGCTGACCGGCATCGCGGCGGCGAATAACGCCGGTCCGGCCGTGGTGCTCAGTTTCGTGCTGGCCGCGATCGGCTGCGCCTTTGCCGGTTTCTGCTACAGCGAATTCTCCACCATGATCCCGATCGCGGGCAGCGCCTACACCTACGCCTACGCGACCATGGGCGAGCTGATGGCCTGGATCATCGGCTGGGATTTGGTGCTGGAATACGCCGTGGGCGCGGCGACGGTGGCCGTAAGCTGGTCGAAGTACGTGCTGAGCTTCTTCCAGGACTTCGGCATCGCGCTTCCGGCGCGCTTCGCGGCTTCGCCGTTCGAGCCGGTGACGCTGCCCGAAAGCGGCACGGTGATCGAGGGCGTCATCAACCTGCCGGCCATGTTCATTGTGGTGATGATCTCCCTGCTGCTGATCGTGGGAATTCAGGAGTCGGCGCGGGTGAACGCGATTATCGTCGCGCTGAAGGTGTGCGTGGTGCTGGTGTTCATTGCGCTCGGGTGGGCGTACATCAATCCGAGCAACTTCACGCCCTTCATTCCGCCGAATACGGGCGAGATGGGATCGTTCGGCTGGTCGGGGGTGCTGCGCGGCGCGGGCATTGTGTTCTTCGCCTTCATCGGATTCGATGCCGTATCGACGGCGGCGCAGGAGGCCAAGAAGCCGCAGAAGGACATGCCCATCGGCATCATCGGATCGCTGGCGGTGTGCACCATCCTCTATGTACTGTTCGCGCACGTGATGACCGGCATCGTGCCGTATCCCGAGCTCAACAGCGCCGCACCGGTGGCCGTGGCGGTGGACCGCACCGATTACATGTGGCTGCGGCCGGCCGTGAAGCTGGCCATCATCATGGGCTACACGTCGGTGATCCTGGTGATGCTGCTGGGCCAGAGCCGCGTATTCTACTCGATGTCGCACGACCGTCTGCTGCCCAGACTGTTCAGCGACATTCACCCCAAGTTCCGCACGCCCTGGCGCTCGAACCTGCTGTTCATGGCGCTTACCGGGACCCTGGCGGCGTTCGCTCCGATCCAGATCCTGGGCGAGGCGACCAGTATCGGCACGCTGTTCGCGTTCGTGCTGGTCTGCGCCGGCGTGCTGGTCATGCGGCGCACGCATCCGGAAATGCATCGTCCGTTCAAGACACCGTTCGTGCCGGTGATCCCGCTCCTGGGGATCGGATTCAACGTCGTGCTGATGTTCGGGCTCGGGTGGACCAACTGGGCGCGGCTGTTCGGGTGGATGGCGTTGGGGCTGATCATTTACTTCAACTACAGCCGGAAACACAGCATCACGCATAACTTGTAAGTGGGGCAGGCCCGTGGCCTGCGGCGGCCTCTCAGGCCGCCTGCCGGGTGACGAAAATATTCGTTGACGCTGACGAAGAAGATCGTCATACTGTTCCCATGCCGGTCATCGCTTCCGCCCTCAGTTCCGCGCTGCTGCACTTTCTGTGGCAGGGCGCGTTGGTCGCCGCTCTTCTTGCCGTTGTGCTGGCCGCGCTGCGGCGCCGTTCGCCGAACGTGCGCTATCTGGCCTGCTGTGCGGCTCTGGCCTTGATGGCCATGCTGCCGGTGGTGACGATGGCGGTGCTGTACGCGCCGCTGGAGGCCGCCGATGGCGCGGTGCTGCCGGTTGCCGGGTCGATGGCTGCGATCGGGGCGGCTGCGGCAGTGGAGCCTCTGGCGCGGGATTGGGTTCTGCCCGCGTGGTTCGCCGGCGTGATGCTGTTCTCGCTACGCCTGGCCTGGAGCGGCGGCCACGTCTGGACGCTGCGCCACTGTGCGCAACCCGCGGGCGCCGATATCCAGGAGACGGTCGCGCGGCTGGCCGAGCGCCTCGGCTTGCGGCGTCCCGTTCGCGCGCTGCTCACGGCCGCGACCGACAGTCCCAGCGTCCTGGGCTGGCTGCGGCCGGTGGTCCTGCTGCCTTCGGCCACGCTGCTGGGACTCTCCACTGAGCAGCTTGAAGCCGTCATCGCCCATGAGCTGGCGCACATCCGCCGGCACGACTACCTGGTGAACCTCGGGCAGATGGTGGTCGAGACGGTGCTCTTCTATCACCCGGCGGTGTGGTGGGTTTCGAACCGCATCCGCCATGAGCGCGAACTGTGCTGCGACGACGCCGCGGTCGCTTGCTGCGGCGACGCCGTGGTCTACGCCCGCGCCCTCACGCAACTCGAGAAGCTTCGCGCGCCGACGGTGGCTGTGGCGGGGACGGGAGGATCGCTGCTGTTCCGGATTCGGCGGCTGGTGGGCGTCGGGCAGGAGCAGGGCGTGCCGCGCTGGCCCGCGGTCCTGGCGGCGTGCTTCGGGTTGCTATGCCTCGCGCTGACCGTGAACTGGACGCAGGCCGAGCCGTTACCGCCGCAGGCCGCCGCGCTGGCGCCTCCGGAGACTCCTTCGGTGACTCCGTACGAACTGCTGGCGCATTCACCCGCGCCTTCCGTCGATACGATACGGTCCCTGCAAGCTCAGGTGGAAGCCGCCCAGGACGATCTGGATCGCCTTCGTGAGCAATACACGGACAATCATCCCGAAATGTTGCGCGCCCGCGAGACGCTTGCCGCCCGATTGAAGGTGTACCGCGAAGCGGTGAAAGCCCGTTCCGATGAGGCGGCCCGGAAACGCATGGAGGAGATTCCCCCACTCACGCCCGCGCAAATCGTGCGTGACGATCAGTCGGTCCGGTTTGCGACGACGCAGTTTCTCAAGGAGCAGGTGGAACTCGCGAAGCAGGAGCTGGCAGGCCTGCGGACGCAATACACGGAGGACCACCCGGAAGTGCGGAAGGCGCGTGAGAAGCTGGGCGACATGGAGGAGAAGTTCGCACGCGCAATGGCTGTGGCTCAGGGTGAGCCGGGCACGGTGCCCATCGATCCCGACACCTTCGACCCCGATACCTACCGAATCCGTCCGCAGGACATTCTGAGAGTGATGGTGTGGCGGGAGCCGGACTTCACACAAAACCGGACGGTTCGCCCGGACGGCATGATCGTGATCCCGCTGCTGGGCGACCTGCCCGCCGCGGGTCTCACGCCGACCAGTCTGGCGGCGGCCATCCAGACGCGGCTTGCGACCTACATACGTGACCCCGACGTGATCGTGGCCGTACTGCGGACGCAGGCTTCACCCCAGCAGTAGGCGCCCGAACCACGCCACTCCGGCGACCAGCAGCACCGCCGCCGCGGGACGCATCCAGGCCCTGGGCATCCGCAGCGCCGCGACCGCCAGCGCGCCGATCAGCACCACCTGCACGGCGACGGCTCCGCCCAGGTACGCCGCCGGGAACGCCGCGTACGGCAGTCCGTGGACCAGCCCCAGCAACGGCACGATCGCCCAGCGCGCGCGGCCGTCGGGCAGGAACAGGATTTCCGCGGCCAGGTAGGCAACGGTCAGCGCCATGGCGGCTTCCAGGAATTCGGGCGAGAGTCCGATGGGCAGCAGTCCGGCGACGGGCCTCGCCACCCACTCGGCGGCGACGAACGCGGCGGCCAGCACCGCGGCCTCGCTGCCGGACCGGGCGGCCAGGACCAGCGCGCCCAGGAACAGCAGCCCGCCCACCGACCCGAGCAATCGCAGCACGCCGCCGCCGGCGTCTTTGGTCAGTTGCTCCAGGGCAGACGGCGGGTGAAATCGCATCTCGCGCTCGGTCGAGGACTGGTCGAAGACCTGCTGATCGCCCTCCTCGCCCTTCACCGCGTAGAGCATGTGCACGTGGTTCGGCACCGTGATGCGGAACAGCGTGCAGCGGACGTCCACGGCGTCGCCGATGTCTTCTGCGAACTCGTATTGCGCGGTGCAGAGGTCGTGGTCGTCTTCCCGCGCGCACTCCGACGAGGTCCGCTGCGCGCCGGCAATGGACACCTCGTCGAACAGGGCGGTGGCCGGGTCACTCACGCTCTCGATTTCGTAGGCGGGCATGCGCAGTTCGTAGGTGGCCGAGCGCGGACCGGTGACGCGCAACTCGCCGCTGCTCATGCTGACCACGTGCGCTTGCGCCAGTCCGCAGGCGAGCAGGGTCAGGAAGACAGCCCTATACACGAGTCCGCACCGCCAGCTCCACGGCCTGCTGCTGCTTCTTCAGCCGGACCAGCAGAATCCGCAGCGCCGCCATCACGGGTACGGAGAAAAACATGCCGGGAATGCCGGCCACTTGCTCGCCCGCCAGGACTCCGAACAGCACCAGCAAGGGATGGATCTCCACGCCGGTGCTCATCAGGTGCGGGTTCACCAGGTAATCCTGGAACAGCCGGAATACGCCGAGGAACACGATCAGCCACAGCAGGTGCGGGTATCCGGACAATCCCGCTACCACCACAATCACCACGGCGGCCACCAGCGGACCCGCAATGGGGATTACTTCCAGCAGCGCGGCGATGGTGGCCAACAGGAATGCGTAGGGAACGCCCGTGATCCCGAAGAACGCCACAAACGTTACGAACACCAGCAGCGCCAGCACCACCAGCGCGCGTATGTACTGGACCAGGAGCAGGTGCAGGTCCTTGAGGATGTCATCGACCAACGGCCGCCGCCGCGGCGGGAAACCTTCGACGATCGCCTGGCGCATCACGTTCCCGTCCTTGAGGAAGAAGAAGCTCAGGATGGGAATCAGCACGGCGGCCAGCACGTTGCCGAGCCCCGACAGAATTCCCGTGCCGACGGCTTCGAGCGCCGGCAGGACCGCCTCATCCAACTGCTGCACACGTTCGCGGATGGTCTGGGTCAGCGTAGCGCGGCGGTCTTCCAGCCAGGAGGGCAGGGGAATGTGCTCCAGCGGATCCTTCTGCAGGGCCTCCGGCAGGCGTCCCGCCAGCGTCGCGGCCTGCTGGCCGACCTCCGAGATGACGGGAATCAGAATCGCCGTGGCGACGCCCAGCAGCGCCAGGTAGACGATGGCCAGCGCCATGCCGTGCGAGAGCCGCTTGGGCATATAGCGCTCCACGCGTTCGACGATGGGGCCGATCAGGTGGGCCAGGAAGATCGCCAGCGTGAAGACCACCAGCGTGTGCCCGATCAGGTACACCAGTCCGACGCCACACAGGAACAGGAACACTGTCCACGTCGCTTTGAGCGCGCGCGTGTGGATGCCGAACATGGATACTAGAATACGATGGTCACTCGTTCTCCGGCCGATCACATGCGTGCTCTGGTCGCCGGCCTTCAAGAGCTGGAAGACCGCCTGCGGGAAGGCGGTGGCGCCCGGAAGGCCGCCAAGCAGCACGCGGAAGGAAAGCTCACTGCCCGGGAGCGCATCGCGCAGCTCATTGACCCCGGGTCACTGTTCCTGGAAATTGGACTCCTCATCGCCCACGATCGTTACGACGGCCAGGCGCCGTCGGCGGGCGTGGTCACCGGTCTGGCGCGCATCGAAGGGCGGCCCACGGTGGTGGTGGCCAACGACGCCACGGTGAAGGCCGGCGCCTGGTGGCCCGAGACCATTCACAAGATCCTGCGGGCGCAGGAAATCGCCATGCGCAACCGCCTGCCGATCGTCTACCTGGTGGATTCGGCGGGCGTGAATCTGCCGTATCAGGACGGCATCTTTCCCGGCCAATACGGCGCCGCGCGGATTTTCTACTACAACTCGCTGATGCGCCGGCGGCTGCGGATTCCGCAGATCGCCGCGGTGATGGGCATGTGCATTGCGGGCGGCGCGTATCTGCCCGCGCTGTCCGACGTCATCATTATGGTGGAGGGCACTAGCTTCATGGGGCTCGGCGGACCGAACCTGGTGAAGGGTGCGGTCGGGCAGGTGGTGGATGCCGAATCGCTGGGCGGCGCATCGCTGCACACCGGGATCAGTGGCGTGGCGCATTATTCGGCCAAGGACGATCCGGCGTGCCTGGCCCTGATCCGCCAGAAGATACGCGAACTGCCTGCGCCACGGCCCGTTCCGCGGGGCACGCCGCCCGCCAAACCTGCGGAAGGCTTGTACGACGTGCTGCCCGCCGATCACCGCTTGCCCTACGAGATGGAAGAGGTGATCGCGCGTCTGGTGGATGCCGACGACTACCTTGAGTTCCAGCCCGAGCACGCTCCCGAGATTCTATGCGCCAACGCGCGCCTGCACGGCCGCGCCATCGGCGTGATCGCCAACCGCCGCGGGTTCCTCAAGACGGCTGCGGGCCCGCGCATCGGCGGCATCGTGTATCCGGAATCGGCACGCAAGGTAGCGTACTTCGTCGAAGACGCGCAGCGCCATGACCTGCCGTTGCTCTACTTGCAGGACGTCTCCGGATTCATGGTGGGTTCGGAGGCCGAATCGGCGGGCATCATCCGCGCCGGCGCGGAGATGGTGGAAACCATGGCCTGCGCTACGGTGCCGAAGGTGCTGGTGTCGCTCAACCACTCTTCGGGCGCCGGCTACTACGCGATGGCCAGCCAGGGATTCGATCCCAACTTCACCTTCGCCTGGCCCACGGCGCGCATCGGCGTGATGGAAGGCGACGCGGCGGTGCAGGCGGTCCATGGGCGGGAGCTGGAGCGGTACAAGGCGTCCGGCGAACCAGTCCCGGCCGAATTGGAGCAGCGTATCGCGCAGACGCGGGCCGACTACGAACGCTGGCTGGACGCGCGCTACGCCGCCGCGCGCGGGCACGTGGATGCGCTGGTGGGTCCGCTGATCACGCGCCGGGTGCTCGAGTTTGCGTTCGAGGCCGCGACGGCGAATCCGGGCGGGGATCACCTGCCAATCGCGTTCTATGCAAAATCAAAGAAAGGACTAGCCCTGGACTAATTAGCCCTGTGCTCGGCCTGACCCGTCGCCCTCTTCAGGCCGCCTATTCCCCTGTCCGGAAACCGCCCGTTTCAGCACCGCATCGCCGCAATCCGCCGTCGTAATCTGTGTGCACCCGTGTCCATCTGGGGCCAAAAGTTCTTCGTACCTACCGCCCTGCTCCGGCATCGTTCGCCGCGAACCCAACGGCGCACAAGCCGTCTGGAATCAATCCTCTACGGTGATCCGCGGACCGCCCGGCTTAGCCCCGGCGCAGGCTTCGTCCACGTGCTGCGCCAGTTCCAGGAACGGCGAGGAGTGCTCGTCGACCTCTGCCCGCGAACTCACCGGAGTTCCCGTATCGCCGCCGATGCGCACCTGCGGGTTCAGCGCCAGCTCACCCAGGAATGGGACATTCATCTTCTCCGCCGTCCGCTTGCCGCCGCCCTGGCCGAACACGTCGATGCGCTCGCCGCTGCCCGGCGCGATCAGGTAGCTCATGTTCTCGACGATCCCCAGGATGGGCACCTTCACCTGCTGGAACATGTTGATGGCCTTGCGCGCGTCCTCCAGTGACACGTCCGAAGGCGTGGTCACCACCACCGCCCCGCTTATGACCGCCGTCTGGATCAGCGACAGCACCACGTCGCCGGTGCCCGGCGGCAGGTCAATGATGAGGTAGTCCAGCTCGCCCCAGTCGACGTTCCGCAGGAACTGCTGCATCACGTTGTGCAGCATGGGACCGCGCCACACCAGCGGCTTGTCGCCGGGGTTGAGGAACCCCATCGACATCACCCGCACCCCGTACTGCTCGATCGGGCGGATGCGTTCCGCGTGCCCCATGGGCGTTTCCGTAGACCCCATCATCAACGGCACGTTGGGACCATAGACGTCGGCGTCCAGCAGCCCCACCGTGTGGCCCAGCCGCGCCAGGCTGATGGCCAGGTTCACGGAGACCGTGGTCTTGCCCACGCCTCCTTTGCCCGACCCCACGGCGATCAGGTTGCGAATTCCGGGTAAGCTTTTGGGGAGTTCCTGCTGTGGATGCATTCCCTCCGATGGTAACAGGCTCGCTACTTGGCAACCGCCGGACTCATGATCGCGTCCCAGTGCCGCCCGGCCAGCCGTACCACGGCGGGCACGTCGGCCTCCAGCAGGAATCGCTCCCGCGCCAGTTCGTGCGCGGCCGTCTCCACGCGCGTCAGGTACTGCGAGCGCCCCGAATACCGCTCGGCGATCGACGGGCGCGGGTCGCCCGACTTCTCCCGGTCGGCCTTGGTGCGGGCGAACGGCGCCATCGATCCGATCAGCGAATACTGCTGGTCGGTCGAGCCCACTTTCACCGACCGCAGGTTCCATCCCGTGTAGGTGGCCAGCGGCTCGCGCAGTTCCGGCAGCCGGATGCCGGACGTTTCGTTGCCCACCTCATCCACGTTCGGCACCAGGATGGGATACTGCCCGCCGGCGCGCGCGGGTTCGTAGGTGGCGATGCCCTTGGTGGGGAAGTCCGGACCGAAGTCCAGCTTGCGTGGGGCGTAAACGTAGTTGACCACCGCGAAGCCGGGAATCGCGGGGAAGCGCAAGTTGGCGGCTGAGGTCAACTGGCCCTTATCCATGCGCGGGAACACCGAGGCCGGCGGCGCCGTGTTCTTCGTGATCCACGCGTTCATCGACACCATGGTGGCGCGCATGAAGAAGGTCCACTCCATGTTGTTTGTCTGGTTCTGGACGTTCGGGTCCATGCGGCCACCTCCGCCGCCGTGCTGCGTGCCGGCGATGAAGTAGATGCGCACGTTCGACGGCGGGTCCAGATCCTTCGAACCGTCCGACAGGATGTGGTTCAGCGCGGCGGCGCGGCCCCAGTACTCGTGCGACCCGTTGGTCAGGATCAGCTTCGGCGCTACGCCTGCCTGCGTGGACTTTGCGAGCATGTCGACCGGCGTGAACGGCGCCATGTCGGTGGGGTAATACGAGCCCGTGAACTGGCCGGTGACGCGGCCCGGCTGCGCGAAGCGCTGGTTGAAGCTGCCGCGGCCCGCTCCGCCCACATGCGCCCACACGCCGTCGAACACCTGCTTGCCCTGCTCGTCGGCATTGAAGCCGTCATAGAGGAAGTTGCGCAGGAGGCGGCCGCTCTGCGAGATGCCGAAGCCGATGGCGCGCTGCACGTCGCCGGCCTGCGTCACGCCGTTCTGCTTGATATAGGAGATGTAGTCGCGCACGGCGGCCATACCCGCGCCGGCCACCACCGGATCCTTGGCCGTATAGACGAACTCGTAGATGCGGCCGGGCTCGAAGCCCGCGGGATACTCGACACGCGTGCTGTCGGCGTTGTACTTCCACTGCCCGCGCGGGATGACTGTGCGTGGACCGTAGGGCTGGCCGCGAACGGTGAGTGTGCCCGAGTTAGGCTCGGCCACCGGATAGGGCAGGGCATCGGAGGTGCTGCGCGTGTTCGGCAGGATCTCGATGCGCATTGGCCCGGTCACGTTCTGGATCACCGGCGCGTAGACCTTGAAGGTGCCGGGCGCCGAGGCTGCGTCGAACTGCCAGCCCACCCATACCAGGGTGAATCCCTGTTCCAGCAGGAAATTGTCGCCGAAGTCCTTGGCCGTGCGCATGGCGCTGTTCGCGCCGGTGTTGAGCGTGCCCCACATCAGGATGCGGCCGCGGTTGGCGATTTCAAGCAGCGCGGTCCCGTTGCGCTTCGCTGCATCCTTGGGGCGCACGACCAGGAAGTCCGAGGAGAACTCGACCAGCCCCTGTGCGTTCTTTGGCGCCAGCGCAAGGTCGGCGATGATTTGGTTCGCGGGCAGCTGCGGGTCGACGGCGAAGTGCAGTTTGCCGGCGATGCGCTCGAAGCCCGCAACGGGCGTATCGGCGCGCTCGGTGACCTCCACGCGGGTAACGGCGGCGTGCACGAGGCTCGCCAGCAAAGCGGACAGCACAAGGATGCGGCGTGGCATGGGAGTATTCTACGCCACGCCGGGGGATGGCGGCTGCGTCAGGACCGCTCCCTTGTGGTCGCGGCTCAGCCAGCGGCACTGTGCGCAGCGATCGAGTATTGCGAGCGCAGCGCCGGTGCGCCTTCGCCCGAACACCGTGAACTGGGCCGACTGCCACTAGCTGAGCCGCGACCGCAGGGAGCCGTCCCACAACCGTCCGGCATCCCTCACGCCAACGCCAGATTCGCCCGCGCCTTCAACTCCGGCCCTGCGAACTCCCCCCGTGCCAGCTTCGGAAACGCCGCGGCGGCGATCATCGCGGCGTTGTCGGTCGACAAGCCCGGCTCCGGGAAATACACCCGGAACGGCAGCCGAGCGCGCTCCGCCGCCTGCCGCAGTCCAGCATTGCACGCGACCCCACCGGACACGATCAAGCTGCACGCGCCCATCTCCTCCGCGCTCCGGCGCGCCCGGCGCAGCAGTTCCTCGATCACCGTGTACTGAAACGATGCCAGCAGGTCGAGCGTCTCCTGCGGCGTCACCTTCAGCCATTCCTCCGCCGGCGGCTGGGAGTTCCCGGCCAGCAGCGCGCGCCGCGCGGCGACCTCGGCCGCCATGTCGCGCGCCTCAAACCAGCGCAGCACCGCCGTCTTCAGCCCGCTGAAGCTGAAGTCGAGCGCGTTACCCTTCATGTGGGCCAGCGTGAAGCGCACCGCCCGCGGATTCCCGTACGGCGCAAGCATGTCGATCACCGGCCCGCCCGGATAGCTGAAGCCCAGGAGCTTGGCCACCTTGTCGAATGCTTCGCCCGCGGCGTCATCACGAGTCTTGCCCAAGAGCCGATAGCGGAATCCTTCGCCGACCTCGAATAGATGCGTGTGCCCGCCGCTCACCACCAGCGCCAGCGCCGGGTACTCCACCGGATGCTGGCTCGCGACGGCGTGAATGTGCCCCTCGATGTGATTCACCGCGATCAGCGGCTTCCCGTGCACCAGCGCCAGCGACTTCGCGTAGATGATGCCCACCAGCAGTGACCCGACCAAGCCCGGCCCCTCGGTAACCGCGATCGCCGCCAGGTCTCCCAGCTTCGTGCCGGCCTGCTCCAGCGCCAACCGGACCGCCGGCACGATGGCCCGCAGATGCTCGCGCGAGGCCAGTTCCGGCACCACGCCACCGTAGCGCGCATGCGTGGCGATTTGCGAGGAGATCACCGAAGACAGGATGCGTGAGCCGTCCTCCACCACCGCGGCAGCGGTTTCGTCGCACGACGACTCGATGGCGAGAATGCGGGTCACAGAATCAGTCTACAGTGAGCTTTCTGCGCGCTGTTGGCCGGGCCTCACTCGGGCGGCCCTGCGGTGCTCGTGATCGAGTCAGCGGTAGGCCATGATCGTGTTCCGCGTGGGCAAATGGACGGCCGAGGTGTAGAAGTTGGAGAACTTCCGGACACAGGCACAACACACAGGCACAACCAGGGTTGACTTTCTTTGCCGGCACCCATACAATCGACCAGCCTTTGTAATTCGGGGAAGGGGGAGGATTGGGTAGTGAACACCTCGGATCTCGTGGTTAATTTGCCCACGTGGTTGTCTTGGGCCTCCGTCGCTCTGTATGTGGGGTATTTTGTCTTGGGCGTGGTGACCATCGTGATTTTCTCCGGCATCGCGGCGGAGACCATGGTGGATGAAGAGCGGGAAACAAGCACCAAAGCGTTTTAGGAATCCGCGCGCCTATTCCAGCGAGGAGCATGCCTCTGCCAGACCAAAACGCGTCTTACAGTCCTGAGTGGTACGAGATCAAGGGCCGTCTCTTTCGCTTCTTCGGTACGCAGCCGGGATGGGCCAGATGGCAGGAAGCCCAAGGAGATCAAGCGGGGGTATGGCTTTGCGGTCAGGAGAAGGATCGCGATCGTGAGCTTGCGCGTGATGCCAGGATCGCAGCCATCCTGAAGGACCCGCGTCTGATCGCTTCACGCTCCATTCCCGAACGGCACGCTTTTGCCGATGTAACCTCGCGTGGGTGGAATCGCTTGTTGCGGGGGTTGTCGACCTATCTGGGCGGACCTGCGCGTCTCGACGACATCGTAACTGTCGTGGGTGTGGTGCTCAATCTCCCCGGCTTTGCCGGACTACCGTGCGGCTCGCCGATACTGTTCCCGGAACCATCCGAATCACACGTCACCTACGAACAAATGGACGCGATGGTGGAAAACACCCTCGACGCCGCGGTTCGCGACAGCATTGTGGCGCACACCGGCGAGTGTTCTTTCTGTGCACGGCAACTGGCCGCCTATCAATCCGCCGCCCCGCATGTCTCCGCGCCTTTCCAGAAGGCCCAGTCGACGTAGACAGATATAGTCGATCAACTGCCGCTCGATCCTCCCGCTGGCGCGGGTTGCCGGTGGCATAGCGACCGGCTCGAATTATGTTTTCCCTACTCGTCGGACTTCTGGACGTGCCGGTCGGCCATCTATCTGGACACCCAACTCCTGGGGGGATGCGACCTTCTCGGGCGCGACTCTGGCCAGCCTGGGGTCGACTCCCGGCACTTACGTGTGGACGCTGTCGAGGAGCAACACGGTCACGTTGAACGTGGGGGCCGTTCCCGAGCCGCCGACCTGGGTTCCGTTCGCGGTGGGCCTGGCGCTGTGCAGAAGCCGCTCGTTCACGATTCCGGCTCTGAAACGCTTCTACTGAGCGGCGCGCGTCAGCCAGCGGTCTCAGCCAAAGTGCGCCCCCCCAGGCGCCCGCGCGGCGTCGACGCTACCATAATGATCGTATGAGCCCGCGCGTCTGGAGCCTCTGCCTGCTCGCGGCCGCCTGCTGCGCCGGGCAGGCAGCCGAGCCGCCCGCGGTCCGCGGCACGGTCTACGATCCCAACCTCAACAACGCGGGCATCGGCGGGGCGGAAGTCTCGCTGGTGGAATACGGCACCAAGGACGGCAAGGAAACGCGGACGGTCCTGGCCACCGGCTTCACGAGCGTCAATGGCGAATTCGAGCTGCGCACAGATCACTTCGGTGCGTTCTACGTGGTGGCGCATCTGGAGGGCTACAGCGGCACGCATCCGGAATACGACGTGCCGGGAGCCGTCGAGGAGCCGGTCACGGTCGACCAGCGTTACGCGCCCGGCCCGGTGCGCATCGCGATGACGCGGCCTGGGAGCCTCACCGGCCGGATCGTGGCGAGCGAGGACAACCGGCCGCTGGCGCACATCCGCCTGGCGGTTTCCCGCGGCCTGAGCAGCGACTCGCTCTACACCGAGACCGATGAGGACGGATCCTTTGCGGTGGCCGATCTCCCGGCCGGGCTCTATAACGTGGAGATCGCTCCGCAGGGCCGCGATCCCGTGGCCGGGCCGTTTTCCGAGGAGGAGTTCGGCGCCGTGGACCAGGGCGTCGACGATTTCGACGTACCGCTCCAGCCGCCGCGCGTCACTCCGGGCGGGCTGGCCAACGCCGGCACGCTGCGTGCGGCGACCATTCCCTACGTCCATGCGCGCGTCACCGTGCGCTCGGCGGAGTGTCGGCCGGGCGACACCTGGCTGTTCATGGCGTTCCTCACCTCGGGTGTGGCGCGCGAGCATCGAGCCGCGGGACCGCCGCGGTCCAAGCTCGCCTGCGCGGGTGAGTTCATGGTGAGCAATCTCAAGCCGGGCGAGTATTGGTTCGCGCTGTGGACCGAATCCAAGTCGCACTGGGCGCTGGAGCGTGTGCGCGTCGAAGAAGAGAACTTGCCGGTCGCGATGACGCTGACCCCCGCCGGGCAGGTGAGCGGTCGCGTGGTGCTGCCGGACGGCGTCCCGTTTCCCCAGCGCGGCCCGATCGTCCGGGTGGACCTGACGCCCACCATCGCCGGCTTGCCCAGCACGTTCGCGCCGGCCAACACCGACGACCAGGGGCGCTTCACCATCGCCAACGTACTCTGGTCCAGCTACACGCTTCGCCTGATGCAGATTCCGCAGGGATTCTATCTGAAGGAAGTGCGTAGTGGCGGCAGTCCGCTGGTGGACGGCAGGGTCACACCGTTCGAGGGAGGGGGCGCCAGTCTCGAAATTCTGCTCGACAACCGGACGGCCACGATTACCGGAATGGTGTTCGACCACGGACACCCCGTGGAGGGGGCGCGGGTCCAGGTGGTTTCTCGCGGCGTCGGGTTGTTTCCGATCCTGCGCAGTTCTCCGCCCACCGGTGCGGACGGCTCGTTTCGCATTACCGGGATGGCGCCCGGCGAATACAGCGCGTCCGCCACACGGCCGTCCGCTCTGCCCCTCGCGCTACCCAACGATCCCCAAGCGGCCCCTCCGCCGGTGACCATCCGTTTGGCGCCCGGGGCCACGCAGACTGTAACGATCGAGCTTCCCTAGTCTAGCTCGGACTAGCTCGGGACTAGCTCTGCCCCATCCTCTGCCGAGGCCCGTAATCCTGAGACGATTTCGCATCTCCCACAACTAACGTGTAGACACATAGGCCGCTTCATGGTCCGTACTACAGGCACGCGAGCGTCGCCCGACTTCCGCCTTCTTTTCGAGGCGACGCCGAATCCGTATCTGGTGCTGGATGCGCACTTTACGATTCTGGCGGCCAACGATGCCTACTGCGCGGCCACCGGCCTGCTGCGGGATCAGCTTGTAGGCCATGCGGTGCTGGAGGTAATCCGTTCGTCTTCAGAAGACCCTGACACGTCGCCTGCGCTGGCGGAATCGCTCGACCGGGTCCGCCGGCTGGGCGTGGTGGATGCGATGCCGCCGACGCGCTATCGTGTCCCGGCCGGGGCGTCGCACGACGGCGTACGTACCTGGTGTCCGGTCAACACGCCGGTGTTCGGCTTGGACGGAGCGCTGGACTTCATCGTGCACCGGATCGACGATGTCACCGGAGTGATGTCGCTTGAGGAGCCCGGCCGCGATCCGGAACAGGACGCCGGTGAAGCGTCCGTGGTGCTGCGCCGGGAGGAGGTGGCGCACGTGCAGACGTGGCTGCGGGGGCAACTGGCCGACCGTGAGCGCGCCGAAGAGGAGGTTCGGGAGCTCAATGCCGAGCTCGAACGCCACCTGCATGACCGCACGCTGAAGCTGCGGCGCTACATGGGGATCCTGCAACGCTACGCCTACGTCACCTCGCACGACTTGCAGGAGCCGCTGCGTTGCATCATCGGCTTCAACCAGTTGCTGGCGGCGCGCTACGCCCAGCAGTTGGACGAGACGGCGCAGGAGTACATCCAGTATTCGGTGGAGGGCGCGCGGCGGATGCAGTTGCTGATCCACGGCCTGATGGACTACACGCGGTCGATCGAGGAGACCGGCACGCTCGATCGGATGGAGATCAACGCCCAGCGGGCGTTCGACGACGCGATGGCCAACATCCGGCTGGCGATCGAGGAGTCCGGCGCCTTCATCACCTGTGAGCCGCTGCCATGCCTGCGCGCCGAACGCAACGCCCTGCCGCAGGTGTTCCAGAACCTGCTCAGCAACGCCATCAAGTACCGCCATGTGAACCGCGCCTCACGCATCCACGCTTCGGCCAGCCGGCTGACGGGCGAACAGGACGGGTGGTGGCAGTTCACCGTGGCCGACAACGGCATTGGTGTGGAGGCGCGCTACGCGGAATACATCTTCCAGCCGTTCAAGCGGCTGTTTCCGGAAAAGGCCGGCAGTGGGATCGGCCTGGCGCTGTGCCGCAACATTGTCGAGGGGCATGGCGGGCGCATTTGGGTGGAATCGGCTCCTGGCGAGGGTGCGACATTTTACTTCACCATTCCGCCGTGAGGTGGAGCACGCGTGCTTGCCGCGCCAGGGCTCCTTCCGGAGCTGTAGCCATCGTGGATGGGGCATTCCACCGGCGCCTGGACCTGGCGCAGGGCTTCGCAATCAACGAATACCATCGGCAACGAGCACCAGAAGCCGGAACATCCGGTGGGCAGCGAGGCCGCATGCTCCGGACGCGGTCCCGAAACGCATCAATGCATGTCAGCGTATGTCAGCCGCGCAGGCAGGATCGACCGGCTGCGCCACGCTGCGATACTCCACCAGGTGCGTAACGTGTGAATCCGCGCCGGTGAGGCTGTGCACCACCTCGGTGCGCTCGCCGCACCATTCGGCGTACAACTTCAGTTGCCCGAGCGAAACCGCCACGCCGGCGAAGCGGTCCGAGGTCAGGATGCTGGTGGCGCGGGCGCGATCCTGCTCCAGGTAGGCGATGCGTTCTTCCTGCAGGGAATCGTCGATCCACACGGCGCGGTCCTGCTGCGGCAGCCCGTGGGCGTCCACTAAGTGGGCCTCTTCGGCGCGGAAGTCGGCGATGAACTGGTTCACGTCCGTGGGATGCTCGGCGGTGAAGATGCGGCGGGCGCGGACCAGCTTGCCTTGGACGAAGCTGTAGACGGCCAGGGCGTCGGCTCCCTTATAGATCAGGAGGTGCTCGTCCGCGGCGTCGCGCTCCTCCGTGGGCGGCGCGGCTTCGCCGGCGCGGACCTGGTCCAGAGACATGCCCCAACGGGCGTGGTGAAAGTCGGCGTGTGCGGCCGGTTCCGGACCGGACTGCGCCCGTCCCACTGGAACGAAAAGGAGGATCCAGCCCAGAAGCAGGCAGGATCGCGTTGCTGAAGCGGGCCGAATCATGCGCAACCTGCCTCCAGTATATCCGCCTCGGGCGCGCCTAGCCCCGCCTAGCCCATTTCTCACCAGGTCTCGGACGCAGGACGTGGCGCGAGCCCATGGCTCGCCGCGCCGGGACTCGTCCCGGCGCTTGTCGTCCATCACAGTGTCGTGCCCGGAGTGCCGGCCGACCACTCGCCGAGGCATCCCGCCTGCGCTTTGCCCGAAAACGCTCTACAGTGCATCGGCGCGAAACGTGAGGCAGGGATACGCAAGCGGCGATTTGGCCGCCGCTTGCGGCATGACAGCGTGACCGGCCACAAGCGCCGGGACGAGTCATACCTATTGTCTGGGCGCGGCAAGCCACGGGCTTGCGCCACGTCCCTAGTCCGAAACCTGGTGAGAATCCGGGTTAACGGTCCGCACCGCCGAACTCGACCGCGGAGATGCCCGGTAGCGCCAGCAGCGAGCGCCGCACGAGGTACTCGACCTCCAGGAGGTAGAACGACACGCCGGCCCAGCCTTCGCCCTTCAGTTCGACCTGTGCCGTGCCGTTTTCCTGGGTCCAGTCCTTGACGTGAAACGCAGCCTGGCCGGGATGCGCCCGCAGGGCGGCTTCGGCCGTTGCGCCGATCTGCGCGTCGGGCGGGATGCGCATGATGGTGGTGCGCTGCGGGACCAGCTTCAGCGGAGGATCGAACACCGCGCCTTCGCGGTGCGGCTGGTCTGTCCACTCGACCAGCGCGGCGCGCAGCGCGTCGGGGTCTTCGGGCGTGAGCGTCGTCACTTCGCTGGACCCGGTGGGGAGCCGCACGGGGACGCGCAGCTCCGCGAAGTCCTCCGTATCCGGGGCTCCCCGGGCGTGCAGGACGAGCGTCCCGTGGTCCGCGGCGGCGCGCATGAACAGGAAGTCCTGAATGTGGAAGGTTCCGGAGGCGTCCTGGTCGCGTTCAGAGTCGTATTCACCGGGCGTGGAGCCGCCCAGCATTTGGCCTGTACTGTCGTCGATCTGCCAGACCAACTGAAACCGGCCGGGGAGGTTCGCGGTCTTCACGTCGATCCGCATGGGATTCGAGATCGTCGCGGCAGCGGAGACGCACAGCGTGCGCGCGTCATTGCACAGAGGCCCCGGGGGAGAGGATCCGCAGCCGGCCAGCGCGGCGGCGAGCGTCAGACTGGCCGCGCAACGGAGCAGTGGTGCGAGGTGACGCATGCCCCCCAGGCTAGCAAGTGATTACCACGCTGAGCCGCCAGCCCGGATGATGTAAAATCGAAACCGGCCCGAAGGCATCTCAGAATAAGGAAGGAACCCGTCATGAACAGACTCCTCTTTGGATTGCTCGCGCCGGTGGCCGCCATGGCCTTGCTGGTGACCTCGGCTTGGGGGCAAGGAAGCGGCAATGCGGCGAAGGGCAAGCAACTGTTCATCGACTACAGTTGCTACGCCTGCCATGGGTTCTCCGGCCAGAACGGATCGGGCGCGCGCCTGGTGCCGATGAAGATGGCGCAGGTGGCGTTCACGGCTTACGTGCGGAATCCGCGCACCAAGCAGATGCCGACGTTTTCCGCCAAGACCCTGAGCGATCAGCAGCTCGGCGACATCTGGGCGTATGTGAAGACGCTGCCGGATTCACCCACCGCGGACAGCATCAAGCTGCTCAAGGAAATTGAGGCTGAGGCGGGCAAGTAAGCCAACGTACTCCTTCGAGAGGGGTCCGGGAGGGTCTGCGCGCGTCGGGTACGGTTCACCCCTGTGGCCGCGGCGGAACCGTTCACGGCGGCGTTAATCACCTGCGAAGCCGTCATTGCCGAGAGCTGTGATCTTCTGCGCCGCACGCCGCGCGCGCGGGAGGCGGTCCTGGATAACGTGGCGAGGGGTATCTTCCGGGTTCCCTCCTTTCGCTTGCTGGTGCCGCTTCGGTAGGGCGCTACTTGCCCACCAGGTGCTGCACGTCGGCGTTGTTCTCCTGGCAGATGTATTCGAGCAGCTCGCCGCCGGGCGCCCAGGGGATCTCGACGCTGTTGCCCCACGCTTCGCTGTAGGCGCCCGGATCGTCGATGGTGAACTCGTAGTGCAGCGTCATCTCATTGGTGCGGGTGAAGCGCTCGATGGTGTGGAGCTGTTCGGTGTGCGGGTGGCCGTCCTGGTCCAGCCACGTGTTCGTGTTGAAGCCGATGGTGTCCACCACCAGCGTGTCGCCGTCCCAGTGACCGATGGATTCGCCCAGATACGTTGGGTTGGGATCTTCGGTGTGCGGGCGGCCGTCCATATAGACGATGCGCCAGACGTGCGCGGCGCCTTCGAAGATGAACAGCACGCGGTCCGGGAGCTGATAGATCTGGAACGGAAACGGTGTGATGTACATGCGCGGAATTCCAGGAGGCAGGCAGCGCGCTTCCGGATCTTCCCGGCCCAGGTTTTCCTGCGCTTGCTCGAAGGCAGCCTTCGCCTCTGGCAGGAACGGCACCTCGGGCAGGCGGTTCGCGACCGGCGACCGCCCGGGGCCCTGGCGGCCCGTGCCCGCCAGGTTGGCCACCGTCCGCGGGTTCCACGCGCCCAGCCCGTTGCCCAGGTCGGGTTTGCCGTCCGGAAGGCGCGGAGCGGGCTTGGGCGGACCTGCCGATTTGGGCGGGTCCGGAATGCGGCCCCCGATGCCTCCGTTCTGACCACTCAGGACGAGCGTGACGCAGGCGAACAGGATCGTGAGTTTCATGGTCTCCCCCATGGTGCGCCGCACGCACCGCACAGCCCCTTGGCTACGGCAGTGCGAAAGCCGTGATTGTCTGGCCCACGGCGATCGCCACGTACTGCTTGTTATCGAACATATACGTCATGGGCGACGCCTTCCACACCTGGTTGGTCGGGAACTGCCACAGCACGTTCCCCGTAGCCGCGTCGGCCGCGACGAAGGAGCCGCTGTTTTCGCCGAACAGCACGATGCCGCCCGCGGTCGAGATCACGCCTGCCGACGCGGTGGCGGTGCCGGTCACTTGCGGGACTTCGAAGCGCGTCTCGCCCGTGTGAATATCGATCGCGCGCAGCGACTTCTCGAACGATTCGCCCGGAGCCGGCCGCGCCGCGCCGCCCATGTAGCCACGTCCCGCCTGCCATTCGCCGGCATTTGGCACGAAGACGTTGCAGCGTTCGAGCACGTTGAAGTAGTAGAGGCCGGTGGCCGGATTATAAGAGGTGGAGAACCAGTTGGTGCCGCCCTGGAATCCCGGGCAGACATAGGTGCCGCCGTTGGCGTCCACGGGGAGCTCGCGCAGCACCGGACGGCCGTCGGCGCCGATGGTGGGCTCGGCCCAGTTCATTTTCTTCAGGAATGTTTTGCCCAGCAGGAGCTCGCCGTCGGTGCGGTCCAGCACGTAGAAGAAGCCGTTGCGGTCGGCGTGCAGCATCAGCTTGCGGGGCTGGGTCTGTCCATTGGGTCCGGGCCAGTCCGCATCGACCAGTACGGGAGGCTCCATGGCGTCCCAGTCGTGCACGTCGTGCGAGGTGAACTGGTAATACCAGCGCAGCTTGCCGGTGGCCACTTCCAGCGCCACGATGCAATCGGTATAAAGATTGTCGCCCAGACGGTTCTTGCCGTCGAAGTCCGGACCCGGGTTGCCCACCGGCCAGTAGACCAGTCCGAGGGCAGCGTCGAAGGTGCCGGTGATCCACGTCGCGCCCGAGCGGTGCAATTCATTGCCGCGCCACGTATCGGCCACCTCCTCGGCGCCCGGCTGCCCGGGAACCGGGACGGTCCAGAAGCGCCACACCTCTTTGCCGGTGGCCTGGTCGTAGGCCGCGACGAAACCGCGCACGCCTTCGTCGCCGCCCGCCGTGCCGGAAATCACCAGTCCGCCGGCGATCAGCGGAGCCGAAGTGCCGTTATAGTTTTGGCGCCAGTCGGCCATTTCGGTTTCCCACAGCAGCTCGCCGTTCGTGCGGTCGAGCGCGATCAGGTGGGCATTGTCCGTCAGCAGGAAGATGCGCTCGCCTTCCCAAGCTACGCCGCGGCTGAAGCCGATGCGCGCGTTGCCGGTGAGCCCTTGGGTGCGCGGGCGGCGATAATGCCAGATTTCGCGCCCGGTGCCGGCGTCGAGCGCGTAAACTTCGTTGGCGTTTGAGACGTACATGACGCCGTCCACCACCAGCGGCGTGTTCTCCACCTGCGTGACGTTCGCCATCGGGAAGACCCACGCCGGAGCGAGCTTTGAAACATTGGTGCGGTCGATCTGCGTGAGCGTCGAATAGCGGTTGCCGCCGGGCACTCCATGATAGGTGGGCCAGTCCGTCTGCGAGGTGACCTCACGCACCCCTCCGCCATCGGTCTTGCGCAGCAGACGGATCTTGCCCATCGTGTCGCGAAGCTGAACGTCGGTGAAGCCTTCGTTCAGGACCACGCCGGTGATGGTCTGGCCGCTAGCGGTCTGGAACGAGCGCTGGTCGCCGGGCCGGGCCTGATCGCGAGGAATGGGATCGGCGTTCTGGGCATACGCGGCCACCAGCATGGCCCCCAACATAGCCCCGGATGCAGCAAACATGGACAACTTCCGCATGGATGCAAGATACCATGCGGCAGCGAAGCCGAACCGGAGGCGGCGTGCGCGTACTATGCTGGATGCCGGTCCACACGTCATGACCATTCAGGACAAAGTCGTCATCGTCACCGGAGGAGCGAACGGCATCGGCCGCGCCCTCGCCCGCCGCTTTGCCGCCGAACGCCCGCGTGCTCTGGTGATCGCCGACCTCGACGGTGCCGCGGCCACGCAGGTGGCGCGCGAGACCGGCGCCGTGGCGCGGCAAACCGACGTTGCCAGCGAAGCGGACGTCGTCAGCCTGGTGCGCGACACGGAGGTGGAACACGGCGGCATCGACCTGTTCTGCTCGAACGCGGGCATCATCGTGAAAGGCGGCGTCGAGGTCGCCAATGATGACTGGCAGCGCATCTGGGACGTCAACGTCATGGCGCACATCTTCGCCGCGCGGGCGGTGCTGCCCGGTATGATCGCGCGCGGCGGCGGGTACCTGTTGCAGACCGCCTCGGCCGCGGGCCTGCTTTCACAGATCGGGTCGGCGCCGTATGCCGTCACCAAGCACGCGGCTGTGGCGCTGGCAGAGTGGCTGGCGATCACGCATTTCGATCAAGGCATCCGCGTTTCGGTGCTGTGCCCGCAGGGCGTGCGCACCAATATGCTGGAGGGCGCCGGATTCGAAGGCGTGGGCGCGTTCCTGCGCGAAAGCGCACTCGAACCCGGGCAGGTGGCCGAAGAAGTGGTGCGCGGGCTCGCGGCTGAGCGGTTCCTGATTCTGCCGCATCCCGAAGTCGCCGAATACGTGCGTCGCAAGGCGGGCGATTACGATCGCTGGCTGCGCGGCATGCGCCGCCTGCAAGCCGCTTCGGCGACCTAGGCAGAAGCGCTACAATGACCTGCCGCGGAGGTTGCAGCCGATGATGGGACTCACCATGGACTACCCGTTGACGCTCCCGCACATTCTGGAGCGGTCGGCGAAGCTCTACCCGCGCAAGGAAATCGCCAGCCGCACGGCCGAAGGGACGATGCATCGCTACTGCTATGCCGAGTTTCATGCGCGCGTGCATCGCCTGGCGCATGCGCTGGGGCGGCTGGGGTTCGCGCCCGGCGACCGCATCGGCACGCTCTGCTGGAACACGCATCGCCACCTGGAGCTGTATTTTGGCGCGCCATGCGCCGGCTATGTTCTGCATACGCTGAATCCGCGCCTGAGCGCCGCCGAGCTGGCCTATATCATCAATCACGCCGAGGACCAGGCTCTGTTTGTCGACGCCTCACTGATTCCGGTGTTGCGATCGATCCGCGGCGAGCTGAAATCGGTGAAGCAGATCGTCGTGTTGGGCGATGCGGGGGACAGCACGGTAGACGGCGCGCTCGACTATGAGGCTCTGCTCGCCGCCGAATCCGGCGAGCGCTACGTGTGGCCGCAGATGGACGAGAAGGCGGCCGCCGCGATGTGTTACACCTCCGGCACCACGGGAAATCCCAAGGGCGTGGTCTACAGCCACCGCGCCATCTTCCTGCACAGCTACGGATGCTGCATGGCCGATAGCACGGCGCTCAGCGAGCGCGACACGGTGCTCCAGCTTGTGCCGATGTTCCACGTCAACGGCTGGGGCATGCCGGTGGCCGGCGTCATGACGGGAGCGCGATTCATCTTTCCGGGCTCGCGGATGCAACCTGCGGACATCGCCCGGCTGATTGAACAGGAGCGCGTCACGCTCACCGCCGGCGTGCCGACGCTGTGGATGGCGCTGCACGACTACCTGGAATCGCACCCGCACGATCTTTCGAGCCTCCGCACCATCGGCGTGGGCGGCTCCGCGCTGCCGCGGCAGTTCGTCGAGCTCTACCATCGCCGCGGCATCCGCGTGATGCTGGCCTGGGGCATGACCGAAACCACGCCCCTGGCGACGGTCAACATCGTGAAGAGCCACCTCGAGTCGCTGCCCGAGCCGCAACTGCTCGACCTGCTGTCACGCCACGGAACGCCATTGCCCGGCGTCGAGGTCCGTATCGTCGATCCCTTCGGCAAGGAGCTGCCCTGGGACGGAACCACGCGCGGCGAATTGCAGGTGCGCGGCCTGTGGATCACCGGCAGCTATTACGACGACCCGCGCAGCGCCGACGCATTCGCCGACGGCTGGTTCCGCACCGGCGACGAGGCGACCATCGATGCCGAGGGCTACATCCAGATCACGGACCGCACCAAGGACCTGGTGAAGAGCGGCGGCGAGTGGATTTCGAGCGTCGACCTGGAAAACGCCATCATGGCGCATCCCAAAGTGGCCGAGGCCGCCGTGATCGGCGTGTTCCATCCTAAGTGGCAGGAGCGTCCGCTGGCCTGCGTGGCGCCGCACGAGCAGTACCGCGGCGACCTGACCAAGCAGGAATTGATCGAATTCCTTTCCTCACGCGTGGCCAAGTGGTGGCTGCCCGACGACATCGTGTTCATCGAGGCCGTGCCCAAAACCAGCGTGGGCAAGTTCAACAAGCGAGCGTTACGGGAAGACTTTCGCGATTACCGCTTGCCGGAGACTCGTACCGCCGGTGCAGAGGATTGAACCGGATTTCTCACAAGCTTTCAGCGTAGCGGTGGGGACCCTCTCGAGGCGCGGTCCGCCAGACCACAGAGCCAGACCACAGAGATGGCGGAGGAAGAGGGATTCGAACCCCCGAGCGAGTCACCCCGCTAACGGTTTTCAAGACCGCCGCCTTCAACCACTCGGCCATTCCTCCGCTTTCCAGATTCTACCGCGCCGGTCTGGTGCGGCTCGCGGCCAGAACGCAGTGAACGTTGGCTGGGCCCGGATTTCTCACAAGCGTTCCACGCAGCGGCGGGAAACGGAGCCGTGTCGTCGCGGTGAGCGATTTTTCGCCGCCGCTTGTGGCATGACGCTGTGATGCTGTGGCATGACGCTGTGATGCGCGACACGCGCCGGGATGCGTCCCGCCGCGGCAGGCAGGAGTGCTTGCGCCACAGCGCGCGACCACCGCTGGTCCTGCGGGCGCTGGTCCTCCGGGCGCTGGTCCTGCGGGCGCTGGTCCTGCGGGCGGAGGCTCGGAGACAGCCGCCGGCAGATACTACCCGTGCCGCTGCAACCAGGTTAGCCGCTTGTCGCGCAGGCGTACCTGGAGCATTCGCGCTCCGCGACGCCGTCGAGCAGGCGCGCTCTCCGCCTCCACGCCGTGGATCGCCTTCGCCGGCGACGTCCGCCAGCTCCGGCACCGGTGCGTGCTATCGAATGCGCCGGCTGCCCGGCGTGACCGGAGACTCGATGACTTCCGGCGTGCGCTCCACCGGTTCGGGATCGCCGCCCAGCGAGATCACCTGCGCCCGGATCGCTTCGCGGATGCGCTGTAGCAGGACCTCCTCGCCGTGGGGCAGACGCAGCGCGTCGCGATGCATGTAGGGCGCCGCCGAAAGCTGCGTGAAGCGGACGGTCTCCTCCTCGCCGATGCGCCACTGGCGTTGCAGGTCCCTGGGGACGCCCTTGAGTCGCAGCTCCGCTCCCGGCGGGATGCACACGGCGACGGCGGGGTCGCGCGGCGCCTCGAAGAAACGGCGAAGCCAGCCGCGCCAGCCGGAGCCGTGGCGGCGGTCATTGCAGGCGCCCGGAGCGCCGGACGCCGTCAGGCCGATGGTGCCCGTGTCGAACCTGTGGAACACCAGTTCTTCCCCTTCCACCGCGAGCCGGTTGGGGATGCCGTGAAGCGAGTAATCGCACATAGGTTGCCTTTCTCTGTATCTCTTCTGGTTTCGTTCGTGGGGGGCCGCAGAGCCCCGTCGACTCCTTCTGTTGGACTCGCGTTCGCCCGCGGTTGTTTCGGACCGCGCAGGACACCGCACCTGTAACAGGACGCGGCCCCGGCGGTCGCCTGAATAGGAGGTAGCCATGAAAGAAACCCGACTCTTTCCCACCGCCCGGGGGGGCGCGCTCTTGCTCAGCCTGTCATTCCTTTCCGTGCTCGGTCTTCCCGCGTTCGGACAGAGTCAGGCCGTCAACCCGGCCAAGGACGTCCGCAATGTGGACGATTCCGAGATCACCCATGCGCTGGAAGGAGCATTCTGGCGGGACGCAGCCGTGGACGCCAATGAGATTGACGTCACCACTGCGGACGGCATCGTCACCTTCACCGGCACGGTGGATTCGATCCTGGCCAAGGAACGGGCCGTGCGCATTGCCGAATCCACGGTGGGCGTCCGCGGCGTCGTCAACCGCCTGGATGTCGCCCCCGCGCCGGACCGGACGGACTCCGATATCGACAAGGCCGTGCTGGAGGCGCTGGACCGTGATCCCGCCACGCGATCCTATGACATCGGCTCGGCGGTCAAGAACGGAGAGGTGACGCTGACCGGCACAGTGGATTCCTGGCAGGAGGGGCAGTTGGCGATCGCCGTGGCCAAAGGCGTCCGCGGCGTACGCGCCGTGCATGACCAGATCAAGACCGTATGGTCCGACCATCGTCCGGATGACGAGATTCAATCCGAGATCGAAGAGCGGCTCAAGAACGACGTGCGCGTGGACGACCTGCTGGTCAACGTCGCCGTGAATCAAGGCAGCGTCACGCTCTCCGGCGTCGTGGGAAGCCTGCGGGAGAAGACGCAAGCCTACGAGGACGCCTGGGTGGCCGGAGTGAACTCTGTGGACCGCGACGGGCTCAAGATCGAGTGGTGGGCGCGCGAGCGTATGGAGCGCAACCCCAACTACATCGCGCGCACCGATGAAGAAATCCATAACGCCGTGAAGGACGCCTACATTTACGATCCGCGCGTGGAGTCCTTTCATCCCGAGGTGGACGTTGCCGACGGAACGGTCACGCTGAGCGGAACCGTGGACAATCTGAGCGCCCGGCAAGCGGCGGCCAGCGATGCGCGCAACGTGGCCGGCGTCCGCCGCGTGATCAATTATCTGAAGGTGCAGCCCCCGGGCGTTACCGCGGGCACGGACCTGGCGGCGCGCGTGGCGGAAGCCTTCCATGACGATCCTTATCTGAACCGCTGGGACATCACGATCCGTGCGTATTCGGGCAGGATCTACCTGTCCGGCACGGTGGGCACGTCGTTTGAAAAGCAGCGCGCCTCGCGCGATGCGTCGCGGGTCAGCGGCGTGAAGGAAGTGATCAACTCCCTGAACTACGACCGCGCGTGGACCTGGAAATCCGACGATGCCATTTCCGAAGACCTGCACGACGAGTTGTTCTGGAGCCCCTTCGTGAACCCCAAGAACGTGTCCGTGGCGGTCGATCACGGCGTGGTGACGCTTTCCGGAAAGGTGCATGACTGGAGCGCTCGCACCGCCGCCGGGGACGACGCTTTGGAGGCGGGCGCGCGCGAGGTCCACAACCTGCTCACGGTCGCGGTGAAGACTAACGGGCCGTACGACAACTATTGGTTGCCCCTCTACTGAACCGGCACGGGGCCGGAGGGGCAGGCGGCCGAGCAACGATGCCCTACCGCATTCGGATGCAAACCGGACTGGCCGTGGCGCTGACGGCGATCGCCGGCTATGTGGATGCCGTCGGCTACCTGACGCTGGGCCAGGTGTATGTCGCCAACATGAGCGGCAACTCGATTACGGCCGGCGTCGGATTGGCCGAACATCACACGGCGTCCGTGCTGGAGCGGTTGTGGACCGTGGGCGCGTTCTTCGCGGGATTGCTGGCATGCCGCATCCTGATGGAGGTGGTGGCCGCGCGCGGCCGGCCGGTGCGGGCTTGGCTTCCGCTGAGCCTCGAATGGCTGCTGCTGGCGCTCTTCGCGTTGGGCTCCGCGCAGCCGGCACCGTTGCGGGTTTTCCTGGTGGCGTCGGCCATGGGCTTCCAGAACGCCACCATCACCTACTTCGGGCAGTTTCGAGTCTTCACCGGATTTGTGACGGGCACGCTAACCAAGCTCGCGGTGCGCCTGGCGTCGTGGCTGGTGTGGGTGACGCGGAAGCTGCGCCGGATGTCCCTGCGCCGCGTGCGCCGGGTGGTGGCGCTCTCGGTCCGGCGGCGGCCGATGTTTGACGCGATGTGGCTGGCCTCGATCTGGTCGGCGTATCTGGCGGGCGCGGCCGGGGGCGCCTTGCTCCTGGAACGCTGGCACAGCGCCGCGATGGTGGTCCCCTGCCTGGTGCTGGCGCCGGTAATTCTTGCCGACCTGGCGGTCGGCGTGTCGCGGCGGGCGTAACAGCGCTTTGCGCCGGCCAGTCTACTGGGTAGAAAAGCCAGAAAGAAAGGAATCAAGCACATGGCAAACATAGTTTCCAAAGGATCGTTAAAGGCGACCACCGGGATCAATGCTCTGTTCGGCCTGTGGCTGTTCTTCTCGCCGTGGATCTACCACGTCAGTGGCGGCGCGGCGGCGTGGAATAGTTGGTTCTTCGGGGCTTTGATCGCGGTTTTCGCCGCAATCCGCTACGCGAATCCGGCGCACGGCCGGGCGCTCAGCGTGTTAAACATGCTGTTCGGCGCCTGGATGTTCGCGTCGCCATGGATTTACGCGTACACGCTCATGAGGGGCATGGCCGCCAACAGCCTGGTGGTTGGGGTGGTGGTGTTCGTCCTGGGCGCTTACGGTTCCGGCTCGTTGCCGCGCCACATGGAGGGACCTCCCCAGGTCCATACCTGACACCGCGGCTCACCAGCCGTGAACGTCTACTACGAGGGGCGGGATTCGCCCCTCGTTTTTTAATGGGGGATTACTTGTTGGCGGCGTTCAGCTCCGCGGCCGCGTCCATCAGCGACTGCGTTTCGACACCCGTGCAGTTCAGTTCCATGATCTGGTCAAAGGGGGCCAGGTAGAGCGTCTGCTTGGGAACCACCCAGGGCTTGGTGAGCACCTTGGGATCTTCGAGCGTCGCTTCGATCTCGAGGGTATTATCCGGCTTGCGCGTGTAGCGTTCAATAATGTGCAGCGCGTCGGAATGGTAAGACACGCGTCCTTCCGCCGAAATCCAGGTGTTGTCGGTGAAGTTGTTCTTGTCCACCACCAGCGTGTCGCCGTCCCAGTGCGCGATGGCGTCGCCGCGGTAGGAGGCCGGCACGTCCTCGCGGTGCGGACGTCCGTCGAAGGGGATGATCTGGAAGCCGTGGTAGGTCTCCGTCAGCACCACGAGGAACTTGGGCGTCTGGACCAGTTGCGCCACCGCGCCGACGTCGAACATGCTCACGTTCAGCGTTCCGAACGCGGTGGGCATGCAGCGCAGCGTGGGGTCGTCTTTATCGACCAGCGTCTTGGCATGGGCCTGCGCCTCGGGCGTGTAGAGGCTGGGGAACGTCGCCGGTGGGGCGCCGCCACGTCCGCCGCGTCCGCCCCCCACCGTGACGCCGGGAGTGCCGGGAGCGGGACGTCCGCCGACGTCGGCTCCGCGCCACCAAACGCCGGAGAGGTCGGGATGGCCGCCGATGCGCGGCACCTCGGACTTGGATGTGCTCTTCGCGGACTGCGCAGCCAAGGGAGCCGCGCCGAACCACGCTAGTGTCGCGGCCATGGCCGCCGTCGCAAGAAAGTGTTTCATGGGGGACCCCTTCTACTGGCCCGAACCTTGCTGCGGTCCGAACATGCCATAGACCGTGCCGTCGGCGAGGGTGAGCTCGCGCAGCATGCCGACGTTCTTTCCCTTGTCACGGGCGTGGAAGCCCTTGATGGTAACCTCGGCGCCGGGCTTGATGACGTTTTTCTTGAAGCCGTTGCGGATCATGCCGCTGGGCGTGCCGGCTTCAAAGGACCACTCCTGCACCTTGCCGCTCTCATCCTTCACTTCCAGGAAGAACCAGGAATGGGGATTTTGCAAGCGCACCTGCTTGATGGTGCCGTGCACCGTGATCGGCGCCTGCATGTCATAGGCGGCGGTAAAAGAATGATGCGCCGAGGCCGGCAGGCCCGCGGCGAGCGTTAGTATGGCGGCCACGGATGCGGCGAAAAGGCCTTGTTTCATAGCACCTCCAGTGTCGTCCCTTTCTAGCAGTTGGAATTCCCGCTCAGTATACACCCACGGAAGTTCGAGCTCCAGCGTGGGCCCCCCCTAGAATCCGGAGGCTCAGAATGCTATGATCAACGCTTTGTGATACATACGGAACGACGACGTTCCCGGCGGGAGGACCTGTGAAATCGCTACTGCTCACGATCGCTAGTGCTGTGCTCATCTCGGTGGCTCTTTTCTCCGGCCAGTCTGACAAGACTGCGCCTTCTCAACTGTCTCCGGCAGCAGCTGAGCAACGCGCCGTGCTCGACGAGTATTGCGTCGGCTGCCACAACAAGACGCTCAAGACCGCCAACCTGGAGCTGGATAAATTGGATCTGGCGAACCTGGGCGAGCATGCCGAGATCGGCGAGAAAGTGGTCCGCAAGCTGCGCGCGGGGATGATGCCCCCGGCCGGCATGCCGCGTCCGGATGCGCCGGAGATGACCAAGCTGATCACGTGGATGGAAAACGAGATGGACCGCAGCGCGAAGACCTATCTCCCCGCGCCCGGTCTGCATCGGATGAATCGCGCCGAGTACACGAATGCGATCCGCGACGTGCTGGATCTGCGCGTGGACGCGACCAAGTTCCTGCCGTCGGATGATTCGACGCGCGGCTTCGATAACATCGCGGGCGCGCTGACGCTGTCGCCGGCGCTGCTGGAAGCGTATCTTTCGGCGGCGGGCAAGATCAGCCGGTTGGCGATCGGCGACGTGGCCGCTCCCACGCAGGCGGTGTTCGAAGTGCCCGCCGATACGGCGCAGAACTACCACATTGAAGGGCTGCCGTTCGGAACGCGCGGCGGCATCCTCATTAAGTATCAGTTCCCGGCTGACGGCGAGTATTCGTTCAAGGTGAAGGGCGTCACGGGTTACTTCCAGGCGGTGCTGGGCGGTGTGAAGGGCGAGAAGCTTGAAGTGACCGTCGACGGCGAGCGCGTCTACCTGTTTGATTGGGACAAGGAGATTTCCAACACCACCGGCAACGGGAAGTCGACGCCGAAGGTGCCGATCCGCGCCGGACTGCACACGGTGGGCGTGACGTTCCTGGCGACCAACGATATTCCAGCCACCGAACTCGACCGGCCGTTTGAGCGGACCATGAACACGCCGGGTTCGATTCCGGGCTTCCTGTTCTATCCGCACGTCGGGCAGGTGTGGGTGGAGGGTCCGTTCGGCGCGACTGGCGCGGTGGAGACCGCCAGCCGGGAGAAGATCTTTACGTGCTATCCGGACACGAAGGCGGAAGAGACGCCCTGCGCGCGGCAGATCCTGGGAACGCTGGTGAAGCATGCGTTCCGGCGTCCGGCCACGCAGCCCGATATCGATTCGTTGATGGAGTTCTACCAGATCGGCCGCAAGGAAGGCTCCTTCGATGACGGCGTGGAAGTGGCGCTGCAGCGCATCCTGGCCGATCCCGAGTTCGTCTACCGCCTGGAAGCCGAGCCGGCTGACCTGAAGCCCGGCGACACGTATCGCATCAGCGATCTGGCGCTGGCCTCGCGGCTCTCCTTCTTCCTGTGGAGCAGCGTGCCGGACGACGAATTGGTCGACGTCGCGGCGCAGGGCAAGCTGCGCGATCCCAAGGTGCTCGAGCAGCAGGTGCGGCGCATGATGGCGGACGCCAAGTTCGAGTCGCTGATTCAGAACTTCACCGGCCAGTGGCTGGGCACGCGGTCGCTCAAGGCCAGTGAGCCGGTGGTCGAGATGTTCCCGGATTTCGACGACAACCTGCGGGACGGCTACCGCCGCGAGATCGAACTGTTCTTTGCCAGCATCGCGCGGGACGACCGCAGCATCCTGGACCTGCTGACGGCCAACGACACGTTCGTCAATGAGCGGCTGGCCAAGCACTACGGCATCGAGGGCATCTACGGGTCGCAGTTCCGGCGCGTTGAGCTGCCGGCGGACCTCGACTTCCGGCGCGGCCTCTTGGGCAAGGGCGGGCTGATGACGGTGACCTCGGCCGCGGCGCGCACGTCGCCCGTGACGCGCGGCAAGTGGTTCCTGCAAACCTTCATGGGCGTGAGCCCGCCGGATCCGCCGCCAAACGTCCCGGCGATCAAGGAGACAGCGGTCTCCATCACCGGCAACACGCACAAGCCGACCATGCGCGAGACCATGGAGCTGCATCACACCAATCCGGTGTGCGCCTCCTGCCACTCGCTGTTTGAGCCGATGGGGCTGGCGATCGAGAACTTCGACGCGGTGGGCACCTGGCGGACCCTGGACGGCGGCAGCCCGATCGACGCGTCGGGCGTGCTGGTGGACGGCACCAAGGTGGAGAGCGTGGCCGATCTGCGGGAGTGGCTGGTGAAGCGCTCCGACCAGTTCGCGCGCGTGGTCACCGAGAAGCTCATGATCTATGCGCTGGGCCGTGGCGTCGAGTACGAAGACATGCCGGTCATCCGGCAGATCGTGCGCGAGGCGGCTCCGCAGTACAACTTCACGAAGGTCGTGATGGGCATTGTCCAGAGCGATCCGTTCCAGATGAACCGGAAGCCGGTGGATAGCGCCCGGCAGACGGCATCCCGCTAAGTCACAGGCGGGCGCGGAGGGGACCGCGTCCGGGCAACGAGTTCGAGTTATAGAGAAAGGCAGCAATCATGTTCATCACGAAAAAGCATATTTCCCGTCGCACTGTCTTGCGGGGCGCGGGCGCGACCCTGGCCCTGCCGCTTCTGGATGCGATGATTCCGGCCGGCACCGCGCTGGCCCAGACCGCCGCCACCCCCAAGCCGCGGTTCGTCGGCTGTTTCGTGCCCCACGGCGCCGCGCCGGGCTACTGGGTTCCGGAAAAGGAAGGCGCGCTCGAACCCGAGCTGCCCTTCAACTGGAAGCCGCTGGAACCGTTCCGCGACCAGACGGTCATCATGAGCGGGCTGCATTCGCGGTCGGCCGAGCCGCCTCCGGGCGCCACCGGAGCCGACCACTGGGTGGCCGCCGCGTTCCTGTGCGCGGACAAGCCCAAGAAGACCACGGGCGCCGACGTGCGCGCCGGAACGACGATCGACCAGATTATCGCGCAGAAGATCGGCCAGGCGAACCTGATGCCGTCCATGCAGTTGGCCGTCGAGGATCCAGGCGCGAACTCCAGCAACTGCGGCGAAGGCTATAGCTGCGCGTACACCAACACGATCTCCTGGGCGACGCCCACCCAGCCGCTGCCCATGGAGCTGAATCCGCAGGTCGTGTTCGAGCGCATGTTCGGCGACGGCACCACGGCCGAGCAGCGCGCCGAGCGCCGCAGGGTGGACCGGAGCATTCTGGATTCGCTCACCGGGAGCCTGTCGCGCCTGCGCAGCGAGTCGAGTCCTGCGGATCGCGCGCGCATCGACAACTACACGGATAACGTTCGCGAGATCGAGCGGCGGCTGGCGATCGCCATGGAGGCGTCCACCGTGGCGCCCACCGACATGTCGGTTCCTGTGGGCGTGCCGCAGACCTTCGACGAACATATCAAGCTGCAGTTCGACCTGATGGCGCTGGCCTTCCAGGCCGACATCACGCGTGTGGGCACGCTGCTGTTCGCCCGCGACCTGACCGGCCGCACGTATCCGGAATGCGAAGCGCCCACGGCCAGCTTCCACGGAACCTCGCACCATGGCGAAGATCCCGAAGCGCATCGCTGAGCTGTCGAAGATCAACCAGTATCACATCGCGATGCTCGCCCACCTGATCGAGAACCTGAAGAAGACCGAGGACGGCGACGGCACGCTGCTGGATCATTCACTGGTGCTGTTCGGGTCCAACATGGGCAACTCGAATCAGCACGTGCACTATGACGTGCCGCACGTGCTGGTGGGCGGCTTGAACGGCAAGCTGAAGGGCAACCGGCACCTGGCGTATCCCACCAAGCAGGTGCCCACCGGCAACCTGCTGCTGAGCTTGCTGGACATGTACGACATCCATCAGGACAGCATCGGCGATAGCATCGGACACCTGGAGAACCTGTAGGGGGACACTATGAAGCGCATCGTTTCCAATGTGTTGGGAAGCGCCAGTGTGGTAGGAAGCGGAGTTCTGTTTCTGATGCTGTCCGCGGCTGCCTGGGCGGCCGGCGGGGCGGCTCCGGTGGCGGACGCGGCCATGCGCGGCGATCAGGCCGCGGTGAAGCAACTTGTGGCGCAGAAGGCCGACGTGAATGCTCCGCAGGCGGATGGGGCCACGGCGCTGCATTGGGCCGTGTTCCACTCCGATCAGGCATTGGTGGACCTGCTGCTGGGCGCGGGCGCCAATCCCAGCGCGGCCAACCGCGAGGGATCGACGCCCATGTGGCTGGCTTGCGTCAACGGCAAGGCGCGGATTATCGAGTCGCTGCTGAAAGCGGGTGCGGATGCCAACGAGCCGCTTCCGGAGGGCCGGACGCCGCTGATGATCGCTTCGCGGTCGGGCGCGATTGATGCCATGCGGGTCTTGTTGGACCACGGCGCGAATCCGAACGCCAAGGAAGAGCTGCGCGGAACCACGCCCATGATGTGGGCGGCCGACGAGGGCCACGCGGAGGCGATCCAGTTGCTGATCGACCGCGGGGGCGACCTGGCGGCGATGGCGGCTCCGGCCGAGCGCGGGCGCGGTCCGGCGCTGGGCAAGGCCAACGATCCGCGCCAGCAGGTCGCGAGACTGGGCGAGGCGCTGAAGGCCGGGAATCCGCTGGGGCTGGGCGATCTGGGCAATGCCGGCAACGGCGGCGGCCGGGGACGCGGCGGTGCGGCGCAGGGCGGCGGCCGTGGCGGCCGTGGCGGTCGTGGTGGAGCCGGTCAAGCCGAGGCGCAGGCCGCGGACGATGGCAGCGATCAGACCGAGACCCAGAGCGATGCCGCCGCGGCGGTGCTGGGATTCGGCCGGCGCAATCGCGGTCCGGTGCTCGATGGCGGCGGTCTGACGCCGCTGGTTTACGCCGCGCGCGCCAACAGCCTGGACTCGGTGAAGGTCCTGCTGGACGCGGGAGCCGACGTCAACCAGACGACCACCTACGGCTGGAGCCCGCTGCTGGTAGCCACGCAGAACCGCTATTACAAGCTGGGCGAGTATCTGCTCAGCCGCGGCGCGGACGTCAACCTGACCAACAAGGGCGGCTGGACGCCGCTCTATCTGGCCACCGACAACCGCAATATCGAAAGCGGCGACTATCCGGTGCGCCAGCCTGACATGGACCACCTGGAATACATCAAGGTCCTGCTGGACCACGGGGCGGACGTGAACGCCCGCATCACCGACAGCACGCAGACCCGCACGGTGTTCACCAACCAGTGGCTGAACGAAGAAGGCGCGACGGCCTTCCTGCGCGCGTCGCAGTCGGGCGACCTGGACCTGATGCGGCTGCTGCTGGACCACGGCGCCGATCCGAAGATCGCCACCAAGCTGAACGTGACCGCGCTGCAAGTGGCCGCGGGCATCGGCTGGGTGGAGGGCATCACCTATGAGTGGTCGCCTGAGGCGACTCTTGAGGCGGTGAAACTGCTGCTGAAGCTGGGCGTCGACCCCAACATTCAAGCCGACACGGGCCGCACGGCGATGCACGGCGCGGCGCACAAGGGGCGCGCGGACGTCATCCAGGTGCTGTACGACGCCGGGGCGAAGCTCGACGTGCACGACTACGGGAACACGGACAACCGCGGCGGTAAGCTCGCCGTGCATACGTGGGAGCCGGTGGATTACGCCGACGGGCTGGTGCGTGTGGGCGTACAGTCGGCTATTGCGCATCCGGAAGCCGGGTTGCTGCTGCGGAAGCTCCTGACGGAGCAGGGACTGCCGGCGCCGCCGATGGGCCGCACGCTTGAGTCCATCTGCATCGTCGACGTCTGCGACCCCGAGTAGCCGCAGAGCGCCGGCCCCGCCGTCCGGGAAGGGAACGGCATGCGATACGTCTCGATTTCCGCCGTGCTCGTGGCGCTGCTTGCGCTGGCCAGCGCGGCGCAGCAGATCGAGCAGGTGCCGGACCTTACTTTCGAACCGCCCATCGGGCCGCCTTCTTATCAGCGAGACGGTCCGCGGGTGGTGATCGACGGGGCACACAACAACTTCCATACGGTGGACGGCCGCTATCAGACCTTCGCCAATCTGCTCCGCCGCGACGGCTACCGCGTGTCCGGATCGGAGGCGGCGTTCACGGACCAATCCCTGGCGGCGGCCGATATCCTGGTGATCGCCAACGCATCGAGCCCCCAGGGTACGCCCGATGGTTCTTCGGCCTTCACCGCCGAAGAGGCGGCTGCCGTCGAGCGCTGGGTGCGCGGGGGAGGCTCGCTCATGCTGGTGGCCGACCACCGGTGGTGGCCCGCGGCGAACCAGGGGCTCGCAACACTGTTCGGCATCGAGTTCGCCAATGCCTACACCTATGACGGTCCGGACGGCAATCGCAAAGGCAGCCTGATCTACCGCAAGTCCGACGGATCGCTGGGCCGGCACGCGGTCACTGAAGGCGTCGATGCGGTGGCCGATTTTCTCGGCTCGGCATTCCGCGTGAGCGGTCCGCACGTGGCGTTGCTGCGGCTGAGCGATCAGGCGGTGGCGCAAACGCAGATGGGGAACGCGGGGGCCGCTGATGCGACGCCCATTCCCGGCTACCTGCGGGGCGCGCTGCTCGAGCACGGCCAAGGCCGTGTAGCGGTGTTCAGCGAAGCGGCCATGTTCAGCGCCCAATTGCAGGGGGCGCAGCGGCGGCCCATGGGTATGAATGCGCCGGAGGCCAAGGAGAACCCGCGCTTCGTGCTGAACGTGCTGCACTGGCTCTCGCGGTTACGCGCGAACGTGGGGGGGAATGTCGGGGGGAATGTCGGGGGGGGTAGCCGGCAGTAGCCGGGCGCACCGCGTCGCCTATAATGTCGGAAGCGCAGTTCCAAGCGCGCAGGGAGCCCCAGCCACAATGGATCGACGACAGTTTTTGAAGGCCACCGCCGCCGCACCCTTTCTGGCCGCGTGCGGCGGACCCAGTGCGCCGGACTATGACCTGGTGATCCGCGGAGGCCGTGTGATCGACCCCGGGCAGGGCATCGACCGCATGGCCGACGTCGCGATCCAGGGAGGCGCCATCGCCGACATCCGCCCCGGCATCCCTGCGTCTGCGGCCACGGAGTCGATCGATGCGAGCGGCAAGCTGGTGGTGCCCGGGCTGATCGACGTGCACGTGCATGCGCGCGACGCGGAACTGCCGCCGTCCGAATTCCTGGCAACCGGCGTGACCACGATGGTCGACGGCGGTTCGCGCGGCGCCGACAATGTGGACCAGTTGATTGAGATCGCCCAGAAGGCGCCGAACCGCATGCGCATCCTGCTCAACATCGGGCGGCTGGGCAACAGTCCGAATGGCCGCGGCGAGTTTCTGGATGGAATGGAGCAGGGCGACGTCGCCAAGGCCAGCGCGGCGGTGAAGGCGCATCGCGACTGGATCATCGGACTCAAGGCGCGGCTGTCGCGCGGCATCGCCGCGGACCACGACCTGGAGGTGCTCCGCCGCGCGGTTGCGGTCGCGGACCCGCTGGGGATCCCGATCATGATCCACATGGGCGACACGGCCCACCCACTGCCCGGGATCCTGGCGATGCTGCGCCCCGGCGACATCCTGACGCACATGTACGCGCCCACGCCGCACGGGATCATGGACGAAAACGGCCGGATCCTGCCGGAGGTCCGGCAGGCGCGCGAACGCGGGGTGCTGTTTGACCTTGGCCACGGGCTCAATGGGCACTGGAGCTGGAGCATGGCCGAGAGCGGCCTCAAGCAGGACTTCCCGCCCGACACCATCTCCTCGGACCTGAACGTGCCGGGCCGCACCGAGCAGGTATTCGACCTGCCCAATGTCCTCTCCAAATTCCTGCTGCTGGGAATGCCGCTCAATGACGTGCTGGCGTGCGCCACCAGCAAGGCTGCCCGCACGTTCCGCGAACTGAACGAGTACGGGTCGCTGCGGACCGCGGCCACGGCCGACGTCACGGTACTGGAATTGGCGCAAGGGTCGTTCGCCTTCGTCGACAACGAGAAGACCGAGCGCATGGGTTCGCAGAAGCTCATCACGCGCGCCGTGGTGGCGGGCGGCAAGCGGATCGTCTAGCCCTTCGTCTAGCCCTGGACGTGGCGCGAGCCCATGGCTCGCCGCGCCGGGACTCGTCCCGGCGCTTGTCGCCCATCACAGTGTCGTGCCCGGAGTGCCGGCCCGACCACTCGCCGAGGCATCCCGCCCTGTGCTTTGCCCGAAGCGCTCTGCTCACAAGCTCTCAGCCCATCGGAGGAAACGTGAGGCGGGGAGCCGCAGGGGGCGATCTCTCCAGCGCAGCCGGCATGACCCGTTGACCGGCGACAAGCGCCGGGAGCGCGTGCTCGACACGTTCAACATTGGTCACTTTCGCAGGATCCACGGCGAATGGTTGGCCACCGGGCGGGACCATTGTGGCATCGTGGCGGGATACCAGCAACGCTATTCCATCGGTTCTCAACTGCGCCGCCTGGCGGAACCTACTGAATGGCACACCGCCGAGGACATGCGCAACCGCCTCGAATATATCTCTCGGCTTGGCCAGCCTGATCCCTACCCTCGAGCCCGCTTGCGAGCCGGCCGCGGCGCCTCCGCAGCGGGCTCCTCCGATGCGGCGGACTGGGGAGGCTTCTTCGCCGCGGCCAAACTGGCCTTCAGCGCCTCCATGATGTCCACCACTTTTGCCTGCTGCGGCTCGGGCGTCGCCACCACCTCTTCGCCCTGCTTCTTCGCCTCGATCATCTTCAGCAGGTTGTCGCGGTATGTATCCGTGTACTTGTCGGGCTCGAAATCGGCCGCCAGCGCCTCCACCAGGTTGGCGGCCAGCGCCAGCTCCTTCTCCTTCACCAGGCTGGTGTCGGTGCGGAATTCGTCCACGCTGCGGATCTCGTGGCTGAAGTACATGGTGTGCATCAGCACGCCGTTCTTGCCCGGCCGCAGGATCACGATGTGCTCGCGGTTGTGCATGGCGATCTTCGCCACGCCCACGCGCCCGGTCTGCTTCAGCGCCTCGAACAGCAGCGCATAGGGCTTCTCGCCGGCCTCGTCCGGAGCCATGTAATACGAGGTCTCCAGGTAAATCGGATCCACCTGCGCCGTCTCCACGAATTCCAGAATCTCCATCACCTTGGCTGACGGCGGGGCGACCTTCTTGATCTCCTCGTCCTCCACCACCACGTAATGGTCTTTCTCGTATTCGTAGCCCTTGACGATCTCGCTGCGCGGAATCGGCTTGTCCTCCGCCTGGCAATAGAGGATCTGCTTCACACGCGAGCCGTCGTGCTTGTGGAGCTGATTGAAGTGGATGCTCTCGCCGCGCGCCGCGCTATAGAGCCGGACCGGAAACGACACCAGCCCGAACGTCAGATGCCCCTTCCACACCGTGGATGCCATAGCCGTTAGACACCTCGTCCAAAGGATTCGTTTCCCTACTATAGCGCAAACATTCCAAGCAGGTTTTGTAGTGGGGCAGGCCCGTGGCCTGCGGCGGCCTCTCAGGCCGCCTCCTCGTGGAACCGGATTCCTACGGGGTCTCGGAAAAGGCGTAGCTCAGCATGTGGCACACCACGTGGTGCGCGTCCTGGATGCGGCCCATGTGCGGCACCGCCACCTGGATATTCAGCTCCGCCAGCGCCCCCAGCTTGCCCCCGTCCCGACCGGTCAGCGCCAGCGTCCGGCAGCCGAGCCCTCGAGCGCACTCCATGCCCTTGACCAGGTTGGGCGAATTCCCACTGCCCGAAAGCGCCATGAACACGTCCCCGGCCCGCGCGAAATTCCGGAGCTGCTCGGCGACCCCCTCGTCGAAGTGGACATCGTTCGAATACGCCGTAGCGGTCGGAATCGCGTCCTGTAGCGCCATCGCGCGGAAGCGCTGTTCCCGCCCGTAGCTGACGTCCTTGACCAGATCGCACACCAGGTGCGAGGCCGTGGCCGCGCTGCCGCCGTTGCCCGCCACGAAAATCATGCGCCCCTCGGCCCGAGCCTCACGGAACCACTCGATCGCCTGCTCCACCCGCTCCAGGTCGATGGCCGCCAGCGCCTCGCCCACCTGCGCCCGGTATGTTTCTACGAATCTCATCTCGGCCTATTGTACAGTGCTATCCTGCACCCCGAGATACAGCGAGCCCCCGGCTTCGAACGCCACCGCCTGCCCTGCCGGCGTGAAGCGGATCGTGAAGGACTGCAATCCAAGCCCCCCTTCTGAGGAACGTGAATGTTCACCTGGACCACGCCCATCGCCAGTCCCGGAGCCGACCCAGCATAGAGCACCTCGGCCGGATACGGCCGCGGCGGCGGCGGACAGAAGAACATGCACGGAATCTGCAGCGGGGCGAAAGAGGCCGTCACCGGAGTCAGCACCCGCTGCAACGGCAGTCCCGCCACCGCCCCGTCCACCAGTGGACCGTCCAGCAGCCCCGCCCCCGTCAGATAGGGTCCGCGCGCGTGGCGAAGCCGCCCAGGTACAGGTTCCCGTCGCGATCCGGCTTGGCGATGTTGATCGTCGCGTTGCCTAGGAACAGCGATTACATGTAGGCGCCCGCCGCCTCGCGATCGCCGGGATCCGCTGCGCCAGATCGGCTCCCGCCGGGCGGCAGCGTTTGCGCGAGGGCTGCCGCACACACCGTCAGCAGCAACCCTCGCTTCATGTCCGCTCCGGACCTACTTCACCGACAACCGCGCCTGCGCGATCACCGGGTCCTTCATCTCCGGCAACTGGAAGGACAGAATGAAAACCTGGTTGTCGCCCGGTGGCATGTCCGCCGGAATCATCAGGTTGATCTGCGTCACGCCTTGCACATATCCCGGAGCCGCGCCGACGAACTGCACCGGCACATCCATCTTGTTCGGGAAATCCGAGCAAGAGAAGAGCGTGCAGCCGCCCGCGGAAGGCGAATAAATGGCGCTCACGTCCGCCACCACGTATTGCAGCGGAGCACCCGAAACGCCGCCGTCCACGGGTGTGCCCGTAATCTGCCCCGTGCCTGTCATATAGACCGAAACGATTGACCCGCGCGGCGCCGGGCTGCTGGGCTGGTTGATCGAATAATCCTGATTGACCGCCGCCGACCCGTTCCCGTACATGAACACGCCCGGCGTGAGTGGGGTGGTCGCCACCGAGATGCAGTTCGTCGCACCGTCGTAGGTGATGCACACCGGCGCCACACTGCCGTCGGAAGGCGTCAACCACGGCACGATGAAGTTGATCTGCCGGTCCTGCGCATAAAGCAGCACGGCGGGCGTCCCTCCCACGGTCATGCTCACGCCGCCGAGTGACGTACCGACCTTGTTGTTTGCGTCCAGCGTGAACTGGGCTCCCGTGGCCGGACCCAGATGGCTGCCGAACACCGTCATGATGGCGCCCGGGCTGAACGGCACCACGGCGAAGGTCGCGCCGTGCACCAGGCACGACGGCGACACCTTGGTCTCCGGAATCAGGTTGGGATTGAAGCGCACGATGCCGCGCCAGGTGGTGTGCGGCGTGCCCCAGATGGTCTGCACGCCGGCCGCGTAGATGCTGCCGTTGGAGGGCGCCACGGCGGCGTTCGAAATCGCCGTCGAAATGAAGGTCGAATGCAGGAGCGTGCCGTCGGTATCCAGAATCAGGAACGCCTGGTCTCCCGGCGCGTTGTCGCTGCCCGTGTTGTTGAACAGGCCACCGTCCAGGCTGGGATCCCGCACGCCCGCGCTGCCGCCCGGCGGCGCGATGTTCGCCAGGCAGGGCTGTGTCGCGTTTAAGGTCTCAAAGCTCGGCTCCGTCGGCACGCCGAATACGTAGATCCGCCCGGCGGGCGTCACCGCCGCGCGCGGCAGGCTCGTCGTCGACAACTTTGCCAGCTCTTTATCCAGCAGCGCGGCGCCGCCCGTCGGCGCGTACTTGCGCACCACGAAGCCGGCGGTAGTTTGGCTGGAGCCAGTCACGTAGATGTTGCCGGTGCCGTCAAAGTGCAGCGTGCCCGGCTTGATCCCGACGTCGCTCTGAGAAATCACCTGGGAAAGCCCCGGATTCAGCACGGCCATCGTGCCCGCGCCCAGCGTCACGATTCCGTTGGGCCGCACCGCCACGCCTTCCACCCAATCCTGCTGCGGCCCGAAATACGTGGCCAGATCCAGCGCGCTGCCGGCCGTGTTCACCTTGGCGACGAAACCCAGATACACGGACTGGTCCACGTCCATCAGCGGCGAAGGCATCAGCACGCCGGGCGTCTTGGGCAGGTCGCGCGCCGGGGCTTGGCCGCCGATGTAGACGGCGCCGGTCGAGTCCACGTCAAAGGCCAGCGGCTGAATGCGCGCGCCCAGCTCCAGCGCGTAGGTCAGCGCCGTGCCGGCCGGATTCAGCTTCAGCACCATGCCGCCGATCGGGTTCGAGGTCTCCGGCACCACCGTGGCGCTGAACGGAAAGTCGTCCGATGTTGTGCTGCCGATCAAATACAGGTTGCCGGACGCATCGGCGCGGATCGCCTTCACCGTGTCGTCCTGGGTGCCGCCGATGGTGACCTGGTACAGCACCTGGTCGGCGGTCGAGTTCAGTTTGAGCACCAGAATGTCGGCCGAGCCCTGCGGTCCGATCTGCACGGCGCCGGCCGGGGCGGACCCCGTCAGTCCGGCGATGTAAACGTTGCCCGTGGCGTCCACGGTGAGCGCATCCACGCGGACTCCGTCCATCAATTGCTGCACTTTCTGATGCAAGTCAATCGTCGGAGGGAAGTCCTGAGCGTTCGCTGTGAGAGAAAGAAAAAGGGAAGATAGCAGTAGGGGAACGAGGTTACGCATCTGTCTCTTCAGCCTAGCAAGCCCGTTACCACCGTATGCCCTTGAGCGTCCGGCAAACGCGACACCGTAAACGGGTCAGTTCGCCGCACCCGGTGGGGCAGGTTGGCAACGTGACGCAGCTTGGGGACATGCGGCCAAGTTGGCATAGGCCGGCGGCGCGTTACACTCCGGATAGTGTCCACCATCTACCTGGTGCGCCACGAAGAGCCCGAGTTGCGCGGGCGCTTCATCGGGCGCATGGATCCTCCTCTCACTGACGCCGGCCGCTCGGCCGCCGCCGCCAAACTTTGCGATCTGGACGTCTCCACCATCTTCGTGAGTCCGCTGCAGCGCGCGCGCCAGACTGCTGAGCACATCCGCTGCGAGGCGCAACACGTCGTGGTTATCCCTGAGCTGGCCGAGATGGACTTCGGCGAGTGGGAAGGTTTGCTGTGGGCTGAGATCCAGGCGCGGTCGCCCGAGTGGGCCGGACGCAAGCTCGACAACTGGTTCGCCTTCGCGCCGCCGGGCGGGGAAGCCTGGGACCAGTTCCGCGCCCGCATTGATCGCGCCCTGGACCGCATCCTGGCCGGACCGTTTCCGGCCGCGGTGGTCGCGCACATGCTGGTCAACGCCGTGCTGGCCGAACGCCTGCTGGGCGCCGCGCCGGGCGAGTTCTTCCAGAAGTACGGCGAGATCCTGCCGTGCCCCGCGCCGCAGTCGGGCAGGTGAGCTATGATCGAGGCCATGGCAAGAGCAACCTTGTGGATCACGGTGACGGCCGCGCTGACGCTGGCGGCGTGCGGCAGTACGGAAACCAAGGAGGCTGAGACGGCGTCCGCCGCGGGCCCCAAGCTTTACGTGTTCGACTGCGGGAGCATCGACGGCGTCGGCACCGACGCGTTCGGGCTCAAGCCCGAAGAAGTCGCCACGGAGGGATTCGCCACGCCCTGCTACCTGATCGTGCACCCGCAGGGGACGCTCATGTGGGACGTCGGGCAGATCCCGGATGCGGATTTCCCGGCCGACGGCTCGCCGGCCACCGCGGGCGTTTACACCTCCACCAAGCCGCTGTTGCCGCAGTTGGCTGCCGTGGGCTACACGCCGGAGCAGATCACGTACCTGGCTCTTTCCCACTATCACGGCGACCACACGGCCAACGCGAACTCCTTTGCCGGCTCCACCTGGCTGGTGCAACGCGCCGACCACGAAGCCATGTTCAACGGCTCCACCGATCAGTACAGCGATTCCGCGCAATACGCCAAGCTGAAGGACGCCAAGACCCAGATTCTGGACGGCGACTACGACGTATTCAACGACGGCACCGTGGTGCTGATCTCCACGCCGGGCCATACGCCGGGCCACCAGTCGCTCTATCTGAAGCTGGAGCACACCGGCCCCATCGTGCTCTCCGGCGATCTCTATCATTACCCCGAAGAGCGCACGCTCAACCGCATCCCCACCATCGACTTCAGCCAGGACGAAACCCGCGCCTCGCGCGAGCGCATGGAGACGTTCCTCCAGACGCACACCGCCAAGCTGTGGATCCAGCATGACCGCGCGGCCAACGCCACGTTGAAGAAGGCGCCGGAGTTTTACGACTGACGTGGCGCGCAACATCACACTCTTGTTGCTGCTCACGGGCATCGAGCTGGCAGCGCAGAGCGTGCGGTTCGGCGTCATCGATCCCACTGTGGTCGAAGCGCGTTTCAACCGGCTGGAGAAGAACAATGCGCAACGCGCCGATGCGATTCGCACGCTCTTCATGGAAGCCGGATGTGGTGCGTCGCTCACCGAGCAGGTGGTGAAGGACTCGAAGCTACCCAATTTCATCTGCACGCTTGCGGGCTCCACCGATCGCCAAGTTGTTGTCACCGCGCACTACGACAAAGTGGAGGCAGGCGAGGGCGCCGTCGACAATTGGAGCGGCGCCGCGATACTCAGCTCGCTGTATCAGAGCCTGTCCGCCGTCCCGCGCACGCTGACGTTCGTGTTTCTGGCAACCACGGACGCGGAAAAGAGACTGGTGGGCGCCCGGGGCTACTGGGAGCAGCTCTCCTTGGAGGATCGGTTCCGGATCCAGGCGAACGTCAACGTGATTGGAGTGGGCGTGCCGGGCTCGATCTACGTCTGGGAAGCGCAGGCCGACCCGGGGCTGGTGAGCGCTCTGGCCGCTGTCGTCAAGGCTCTGGACATCCCGGTGTACGGAGTCGACTTCCCGGGCACGGTCAGCGATTCGTCCGTCTTTCTGAGGGACGGTATTCCAGCCATCGACTTTACTTCGACCACGCCCGAGATGAAGCTCCGGCATACGAGCAAAGACGTGCGAGGGGCCATCGATCAGCCGACCTACTACAGCACGTTCCGGCTGATTGCCGGGTTCCTGGCATTCCTGGATGCGCAGGCTGCCGGCGTCCCGGCTCCCTAGAAGTCTCACGGCTCCGGGTTCACCAGGCGGCGCCCGCCGTAGTCGATGATGTGCACTCCCGGAACATCCAGGTCATAGCGGAAGTGCGCCACCGGCTGGCGCACGGTGATGGCCGCCTGCGCGCCTTGGAAGGGCACATAGCGGCCGTCCGCAACGACCTCGAAGGGGCGGCGCGTCACCACGGGCAGAATGGTGATCGTGGCCGGGAAGGGCGAATAGGATCGCTCGGGTTGATAGGTGGCCGAAGCCCCGCCGGTTTCCTCCGAGCCCGGGTGGAAGGCCGCGATGCCGTGCGGCAGACGGAAGCCGGCGCGACAGACGAACTCGTACTCTGCCCAGCGTGGGAGGTTGCCGCATTGGCCCAGTCCGGCGATGCCGGTGGGACGCCCGTCGAGCGGCACCTGCGTGACGTGGTCCTCGCCGAAGGCAGTGACGTAGAAGGTGGTGCGCAGGCGCACCTGCGCCGATCCCCAGGAGCGCAGGTAGCCACCGTCGGCCCAGAATTCGTGCACCAGTCCTTCGGGCGTGTACTGGATGCGCTGCGTCCGGGGGAACACGAGGCGCGGCTGCCATTCGTTGCCGGAGGGCGCGATGAAGGTTTCCTGCACGGCATCGACGCGGTAGCGCCCGTCGGTGAGTTCCGGGATGCGGTAGGGGATGCGGATCAGGCTGGGCGGCACGCGCTGGCCGTCCGCGTTCACCGGGGGCAGCGGCTCGCCGAGCTGCGCCGAGAACCCGTCGGGCGCCGAGCCCGCCATGGTCTGGAGCGCCAGGGCGAAGCTCCAGGGCACGGCCACAAGCACGATCAGCGTCGTGACGCCGCCGAGCGCGGCCACGGCCAGCGACCAGCGCCGCTTGCGGCGAAGGTATTGGATGGCCACCACGGCGATGGTCAACGCGGCCACTCCCAGGACGGCGATCGAGTAGCGCACCCATTGAAACGGGTTCGGCGCGAAGGCGCCGTCGAGCGTGATGGCGAACAGCGCCCCGGCCAGGATACTGGCCAGTCCGTACTGCACCATGTTGCGCGTGAGCGAGGCCAGCGCCACGGCGGGCAGGATGGCCACCAGCGTCACCAGCACCTGGTTCCACAGCAGGCCCGCGATGCTGCCGCCCAGCAGGCCGTCGGCGGCCAGAATGATGGTCTGCGCCACGAACAGCGGGAGGTTTACGAATGCCGCGATGAAGATCGCCTTGGCCGCGATCAGCGATCCGCGCTGGTAGGGCCGCGTCAGCCAGAAGTGGCGGTCTCCGGGAAGGGCCTCGGCGTGCATTACGCGGCCCACCAGGAACCAGGCGGCGAGGGCCGCGAGCACGGAGAACATCTCGGCCGGCTCCGTGCTTCCGCGTTCCACCTCGGACCAGGGCTGTGCGCCGGCCAGCGTCATCAGCGCCAGCAACGCGAGCAGCGTGGCGGCTTCGAAGCGGAACTGGCGGGCGTCTTTGCGAAAGATGTGGAGTGCCTGTTGGATGGTGTGTTGCATGGGTTCTCCTGTTGCACCGGGACCGCTCCCTGCGGTCGCGGCTCAGCTAGTGGGGCTCCGCTCCGATGGCGGCAGCGCCTTCGAATTCGGCAAACAGCGGCGCCGGGCGCGGACTGGGCGCCGGCACCGCTTGCTGCGCCGCGCGGGCCAGCGTCACGAAGATCGACCGCAGCGGCATGGGGTGCAGCGCGATCTGCGAGACATTGCGGAAGACGTGGCGCACGTCGGCCGGCGTGCGCTCTTCGTCGAACTGCGTTTCGATGAAGCGCACCACGGCGGCCGAGGTTTCCGGGCGCATCCAGTGCTGCGGCCAGGGCGAGGGCAAGACGGGCACGTCCATGGTGACCTCCACTTCGCGGAAGCGCGCCGACAGCGCGGTCAGTTCCTCGGAGAACTGCAGACGGCCCTGGTCGATGTAGCCGATGTGGGTGGCGAAGCTTTCGATTTCGGCCAGGTCGTGCGAGGAGATCAGGATGCTGGTTTCCATCGCGCTATCCACCAGCGCCTCGATCGTCTCCTCACGCATCAGCGGGTCGAGGCCGCTGAAGGGTTCGTCGAGGATCAGGAGCTTGGGCCGGTAGGCGAGCGAGGATGCGAGCGACGCCTTCATCTTCATGCCGCGCGACAGGTGGCGGATCTTGCGGTTCGCCGGCAGGTGGAAGATGTCGAGCAGCTCCTGCGCGCGCTGGTCGTCCCAGGTGGGATAGAAGGGCTTCAGATACTGCATCAGGTAGCCGCAGGTCATCCAGCCGGGCAGGTCCTGGTTCTCGGAGACGTAGCCGATCTTCTCGAATGCCCGGCCGGTGAGGCCGCGGGTGCCGACGCCCAGTACCTGAGCCGAGCCTGACGTGGGCTCGATCAGGTTCATGAGGATCTTGAGCGCGGTGGTCTTACCCGCGCCGTTGGGGCCCACCAGGCCGTAGACGCTCGACTCTTCGAGGACCAAGTTCAGGTTCTCGAGCGCCAGCGTCTTGCGGTAGCGCTTGGTGAGAGCCGCGGTGGCGATGACTGGGTTCATGCTTTCCTCCCGTTCGCAAGGGCGGCCGAGTGATCCAGCCGCTGCCAGTGCTGCTCGACGGCGTGCAGCACGTCTTCGAGATCGAGGCCGATGTGCTTGGCTTCGACGACCAGTTGTTCCAGTTCATGGCGCAGCAAGTGGCTGCGTTCGGCGGCGCTCGATCCGGCCGGCTGCGCCACCACGGTGCCGATGCCGGGCAGCACTTCGAGCAGGCCATCGTGCAACAACTGGGTGACCACCTTGTGCGCGGTGTTGGGATTGATCTTGAGCGCCTTGCTGAGGGCGCGCACCGAGGGGAACGGCTCGCCGGGGCGCATTTGTCCGGAGACCACGGCTTTCTTGGCGGCGTAGACCACCTGCTCATAGAGCGAAATGCCGGGCTGAAAAGTGAGCCGGAACGGAATCACGTGTGTACTATAACACGCAGTACACCATTCAGCAACAGAAAGGTGAGGCCAGCCACAGAAAAGTGAGGCCGGCAAGAGAAAGGTGAGGGATGAGGTGGCCGCGCTGGGGCGCGGGGTGTTTGGCGGGGGATAGGGTAGCGCGGCCCTTGGCGGGTCGGGTACCATGGGAAGGCCCCGATCCGAAGGGGACCAAGAAGTCACGATTCCAGAGGTAAACCCGATCGACGCGGCGAAGGGGAGTTCGGCTCCCCTTCTCGCTTTTCTGAAACATGGCTGTGCCACACTGTAAGCGATGCTGACGCGGCGCATCGCCACCTTCCTCATCGGCGCCTGGCTGGGTTGCGGCATACTGGTCTCCATTCTGGTTCTCCAGAACCCGGGCTGGGCCGAGCACCTGCTGACGGACCCGAGCGACGGCGCCAAAGTGCTGTTCACCAAGATCGGCGAATCCGACGCGCGGCTGGTGATGGACTACGTCGTCTCGGAACAGAACCGCAGCTATCTGTCGACCTGGGAGAACGCCCAGATGGTGATCGCCGTGGGGATGGTCGTCATCCTGGCGCTCAGCTCGCAGCGGCGGTTTCTGCCCATCGCGATGGTTTGCGGCATGCTGGGGCTGGTGCTGTTCCAGCACCTGGGGGTGACGCCGGAACTGATGTTCCGCGGGCGTCAGGCGGACTTTCTGCCGGAGGAGTCGGCTTTCTCGGTGGCCGCCCGGCTGCGCACGCTGACGCAGATCTACGCCGGGGCCGAGGCCGTCAAGCTGCTGCTGGGCGGCGTGCTGGCGAGCTATTTTTTCGCCGCCACGGCGGGCACGCGAGTACGCAAACGCAAGCGCGGTCGGGGACCTCAATCCGCCTCTCGTTCCTCGATTGAAGGGTAGCGGAGCCGGCGGGAAGCGGGCGCGGCCGGGCTGCGATGTTCGCGGGGTTCCTGCGGGGATTCAACGGATTGGGTTCGCGGACTGAGGTGTGAGTGGGATGTGAACGCAATGGCTGCCGGTGCGCGGAGAGGGGGCGACCGCTCCCTTCACAAGCTCTCAGCGCATCGGCGGGCGACGTGAGGCGGGGAGCCGGAATGGGCGATTTCGCAGCCGCAGCCGGTATGTCATGTTCACTGGGGACAAGCGCCGGGACGAGTCCCGGCGCGGCAAGCCACGGGCTTGCGCCACATGCCCGGCTGGGATTTTAGCGGCTGCGACCGCCGCTGGGGGCTGCTACGGGAGCGCTGGCGGCCGCCGCGGCCGGTGCGGACGAACGGACCACGATACCAGGGCTGGCCGCAACCGACGACGCCTGGGCCCCACTCGAGGTGGTCGAGATGCCGCCCCAACTGTTGCCGGCTCCGTTGCTGGCATTGGCGAATCCGGTATTGAGGGGCGGCGTGTAAACGATCCACACGGTGCCGGGACTATACCAGCGGTAGCCGAAGGGGTTGCTGAGCGTGCCCGAGGCCGGCAGGAAGGTGTACATGGAGGCCGAGCGGTTCCAATACCAGACGTTGGACTGGAGCGAAGCCCGGGAGCCCAGGCTCTGGGCCGCGCCCTGGTTGGCGATGGCCATGATGCGGGAGCGGTAGTCGCTCCAATAGTAGAGATCGTCCTTCTGGTCGCGGTCGAACTTGGCGACATCGAGCGCATCGGTAAGCTGCACGGTGCGGCCCTTCTTGAGCGACGCGAGCTCGCCATCGCGCGCGGCTTCGGCTTTGCCGTCGTAGACGCGGAACTGGCCGGTATCCGCGTTGAAGTAATACAGGCCGTGCTTCAGCAAGCGGACCTCGGCGCCGCCGTTGGCGACGACGGAAATGCTGTTGTCATCGAGCAGGGCGTCGATTTCAACCAGGGCGGGTCCGGCAAGCAAGGCGATGCGGGTGTTGTCCAGGCGGGTGGAGAGCAGCCGCGCGGCGGAGTCTCTGCCCAGGCGCAGCACGGCGCCGGGCGTCAGCAGGATCTCGGCGTGGCCCTCGCCGACGCGCAGGAGTTCGCCTTCGCCGGCCATCGGGAACTCGGTGGCTTGCGGCTTTAATACGGTTTCGCCCAGCATCACGACACCGTCGACGTCATGGATCAAGCCCGACTTGGCGGCGATGATCGATTGTGCCCAGGCGCTGGATGTCGCCAGCGCGGCACAGATCAGAATCGCTTGTAGTTTCATCGAAATCCCCCAGCCCGATTTGTTACTACTGTGGCATGGACGGGGGACGGGCGCAAGTGGTTTCAAGAATTTCGCGGGGTGGGTAGGTTGTTGACGGGGTTGGGATTGTGAACTTGGGGGGACCGCTCCCTGTGGTCGCGGCACAGCTCGCCCGGATTTCTCACAGGCTCGCAGAGCGTTTCTGGCAAAGCACAGGCGGGATGCCTTGGCGAGTGGCCGGGCCGGCGTCCCGGGCACGACACTGTGATGGACGACAAGCGCCGGGACGAGTCCCGGCGCGGCGAGCCATGGGCTCGCGCCACGTCCTGCGTCCGAAACCTGGTGAGAAATGCGGACTAGCGGGCGGGCGGTGTGTGGCGTGGCCGTCATGATTGAAATGGTTCGGGGCAATGGTTTACACGGCCTCCAGGGCCAGCTTCAGTCGGTCCGGGGTGAAGGGGACGCGGGTGATCATGACGCCGGTGGCGTCGAAGACGGCGTTGGCCAGGGCGGCGGCAACAGGCGCTGTGGCGGCTTCGCCTGCGCCGAACAGGGGCAGGTTGGGGCGGTCGATGAGGGCCACTTCGACGGGCGGAGCCTGGGGGAAGCGGAGGATCGGGTAGCTGTTCCAGTCCGCGCTCAGGAGGCGCTGGTCGTCGAACTTCACCTCTTCATAGAGGGCTCGGCTGAGGGTTTGCAGGATGCAGCCTTCGATCTGGTTGCGGAGGGCGTCCGGGTTCACGACCAGGCCGCAGTCGTGGGCGCAGGCGATGCGCTGGACGTCGATGGTCCCTTCGCGGGGGTTGACGGCGACGGCCATGGCCAGCGCCACGTAGTTCTCCGATTGCTTGTAGTGGACGTAGGCCATGCCGCGGCCCTCGCGCGTTTGGCCGGCGCCCGTGTTGGGGTTGGGCGAAGGGCGCGTCTGCCAATCGAAGAGCTCTTTGACGCGGGTGATGGCTTCGATGGCGCGGTCGTCATCGAGCCCGCGCAGGCGGTATTCGATGGGGTCGATGCCGGCGGTGGAGGCCAGGCGGTCCACCATGCTTTCGACGGCGAATACGTTGGCGATTTTGCCGGGGGCGCGAATGTTCGAAATTTTGAGCGGCGTGTTGAGGACGTTGTGCACGGTGACGCGCACGTTCGGGGCGGTATAGGGCGGGTCGGCGTTCTGGGTGAGTAGGCCCGCGCCCTGGCCCTGGGGCTGCGGGATGCCGGCCATCTGGGCGGCGGTGAGCGGACGGCCGCCGGGCTTGTTGGCGGGCACCCACATTTCCGTTTCCCAGGCCACGATGTTGCCCTGTTGGTCAATGCCGGCGCGGACGTCGAGCAACTGCTGGGGTCCTTTGGGATCGCCCAGGTGCTCGTCGTGGCGCATCCACTGCACGCGCACGGGTGCGCCGATACTTCTCGATATCAGCACGGCGTCGGCCGCGGCGTCGTCATTGCCGTTGCCGCCGTAGGAGCCCGCGCCGTCGACGAACACCACTTGGGTGTTGGCTTCGTCGAGGTCGAAGATGCGGGCCAGGTTCTGGCGCGCGGCGTGGGGGCCCTGGGTGGAGGTCCAGATGGTGGCGGCGCCGCCGGGGCGGACGTCGGCCACCGCGCACGATGGGCCGAGAGAGGCGTGGCTCTGGTTGGGCCACATGTAGGTGGCCGAAATCGTCTTGGCCGCGGTGGGCAGCGCCGTGGCGGTATCGCCGCGGTTGATGGGCGTTTGATCGTCGCCGCGGGGGCCGCTGCGGATGTATTGTTCGAGTCCGTTGTTGCCGGGGAGCGGCTGGGGGTTGGTCCAGGTGGCGCGGACGGATTGGCTGGCGCGGATGGCGGCCCACTCATCGGGCGCGACGGCGGCGAGGAAGTTCCGGACGCGGACCAGGCGGGCTCCGGGGATGGCGCGGAGGGCGCTGTCGTCGACCGAGGCGAGGGTCGCGCCGACCATGGGTGGACGGATGACGCGCGCGTGCAGCATGCCGGGGACGACGATGTCCTGCACATAGGTGTGGCGGCCGGTGACCTTGCCCGGGAGGTCGGGGCGCGGGAGGGGTTGGCCGACCACCGTGTATTTGGACGGGTCCTTGAGGGGGACGTTCTGGTCCATGGGGGCGTTGAGGCGGCGCCCACCCGTGAGATCGGCGATGGTGACTCCTGTGCCTCCGGTGCGCGGGCGGATTTCCGTGCCGAGGAAATCGAGAGCGGCGGCCGGTGTGTTGAGGCGCGTGGCCGCCATGTTCAGCAATGTGAGGCGGGCCTGGGCGGCGGCGCGCCGGACTTCTGTGCCGCCGCGGGTGAGTCCGGAGGATCCGCCGGTGGAACCCTGGTCGGGCGTGACGGCCGTGTCGCCATCGATGATGCGGATGCGCGTGATGGGGACGCCCAGTTCTTCGGAGACCATTTGCGGGATGGCGATGCGGAGTCCGGTGCCGCAGTCGATTTTGCCGGAGTAGATGGTGACGGAGCCGTCGTCGTGGATCGCCAAGAAGGCGTCGACTTGAGCGCGGTCGAGGGTTTTGGGTTCTGTCGATTGGGCGCGGGCGCGGCGGGTTAGGGGTCCGCCTAGAGAGAAAGAGACGATCAGTGCGCCGCCGGCTTTGAGGAGATCGCGACGGGTGGGCGTCATGCGGCACCTCCTTCGGCGGCCGCGGCCAGGAGCACTGCTTGCAGGATGCGGGTGTGGGTGCCGCAGCGGCAGAGGTTGCCGGCCAGCTCGCGGCGGATCTGGTCGGGCGTGGGGCGGGCGGTTCCGTTGAGCAGGGCTCGGGCGGTCATGATCATGCCGTTGGCGCAGTAGCCGCACTGGGCGGCCTGTTGGGCGATGAAGGCGGCCTGGAGGGGGTCGGGGGATTCGGGCGAGCCGAGTCCTTCGAGCGTGGTTACGGCGTGGCCTTCCACCTGATTGATCGGGGTGACGCAGGAGCGCGTGGCTTTGCCGTCGACCAGGACCGTGCAGGCTCCGCATTGGGAGAGGCCGCAGCCGAACTTGGGTCCGTGCAGGCCGCAGGCGTTGCGGAGGAGATAGAGCAGGGGCTGGTTGGGGTCCCAGGATTCGACGGTGGCCTGGCCGCCGTTCAGTTGGAAGCGAAAGGTCGCCATGGCGCCTCCTTTCGTGGGTTATTTAACAAGACTAGCAGGTTGGGTTTTCAGGGGGTTGGGGTGGGGTTGGGTTCGTTTTGTCGGGGAGGAGTTGTGGGCAGGGGGCGGTGGAGGGGAGTGCGGACCTGGGCGGGGTGGTGGGCTTGATTGGGGGGGCGTTGGGTTTGGGGGACAAGCGCCGGGACGAGTCCCGGCGCGGCAAGCCACGGGCTTGCGCCACCTGCTGGAGGTGATCGAGTTGCTTCAGGGCGCGGTGGTAGGCGCGGTCGATTTGGCCCTGGTAACGGGCGAGGAGTTGGAGGGTGGGGGTGTTGGCCGCGAGGTGGTGGAAGGTCCAGGCCAAGCGGTCTTCGTCGTCCATGTCTATGAGGAGCGGGTCAGGGTTGGGGCCGTGGTGGGCCATTTCGTTGCTGAGGAGGTTGGTCTCGATGGTGATCAGGCGGCGGAGGCGGTAGTCACACAGGACCAGGGTTTCGACCAGGCGCTGCTCGACCGGGTCGGCGGGCTGGAAGCGTTGGAGGTAGGCGTCGCGGAGATGGTAGAACTCGTCGCGGTCCTCGGTGGGGAGGACGAATTTGAGGGCGGTGAGGCCGTGCTTGAGGGCGTTTTGAGAAGATTTGGCGCGGCCGGCTTCGGTTTTGGGTCCTTGGGATTTGGCTCCGTTGATGCGGGCGGTTTCGGATTTGAGTTGCGTTGGCATGGGATGCCTCCTTTCGGTGGCAGGGTAAAGGGGGCTGGGTGGGGATCGCGGTGGATTGTGAGGGATGTGGTTGAGGGGTGGGGGGTTGTGGCTGGTCGAGTGGCGTGAATGTGGGCGATGGTGGACCGGAGAGGACCGCTCCCTGTGGTCGCGGCACAGCTAGCGGGGTGCTGCTGGGGGGCGGGGATGTGGGCAGAGTGGGGCGGTGGCGTCAGACGGTTTGGCCGGCGGAGTGGTTCTCCAGGATGGAGAGCCAGCCCAGGGCGCGCTCGACTTCGCGGAGGGCGTCGATGAGCCAGGGTTGGGTGACGTTGGGGATCAAAAATGTTCGGGAGAGGAGTTTGGCCTGACGGTCGATGTTGGCGGCCAGGGCGGCGTGGGCTGGAGTTCCGTGGGAGGCGACCAGGCCGACGGCGAGGTGCCAGGCGTTTTCGCGGGCGGCGTGGACGCTGAAGGAGGCCGCGAGTTCGTCGATGGGTCCGAGGAGGCGGTCGAGGACGCCGAGGCCGCGGGCGTAGAGTTGGGCGATGCGGTTCTGCAAGGCGTTGGTGGTGGCGTCGAGGACGTCGTTGACCTTGGTGTGGTCGGCGTAGCGGGTGGGGCGGTTGGGGTCGATGCCGACGGATTCGAGGGCGAAGGCGAGGTCGCGGTTGACGTGGGCGTGGATGCCGAGGATGAGGTCCTGGATGACCAGCGTGCGGCCGGATTGGGATTCGGAGAAAGAGACCTGCCAGGCACCGGGCGGCGTGCCTCCGGTTTCGTAGGCGAGCAGGGCCTGGCGGTAGAGGTTGCCGAAGGTGGTGCCGTAGGCGTGGACCCAGGCGGGGTCGTGGAATTGCTTGGCGGCGATGGCTTTCGCGATGCCCTGGCTGATGGTGTTGTAGGCGGAGATGAAGACGGCTCGGCGGTCCTGGCGCGCGATGAAGTGGCGCTCGATGGCGGTGAAGGCGGTGATGACGTCGTCGATGGAGGTGTAGGGGGTGGCGATGTGGGGCTGGAGTGCGGGGTCCATTCTGGCGTGAGTATAGCGCGGGCGGCGGGTGGGATTGGGGGCGCATGTTTTCTCTTGCCAAGCGCCTAATGCTGTAGTAGAGTTGACAACGTGATTAGTAGGGACATGGTGAAACGTAAAGCCGGACGGTTTACGTGGCTTGCGCTCAGCGCGCTCGCCGTTTCTGCCGGTCCAGGCGTGAGGAACGCAGCGGCAGGGCAGGAGCAATCCGCGGTGGCCGCGTTCGATGTCGCGACCATCAAGCCGTCCGCGCCGGACGGTCAAGTGCGTTGCGACACGCTGCCGGGCGGTTACTTTGTGTGCCACAACGCCAGGCTGGAATTCCTGTTGCGGCTGGCGTTCGGACTCAAGAACTCCGCGCCGATTCACGGCGCTCCTTCGTGGCTGGATGATCTCTATGATTTCGACGCCAAGGCAGAGGGCGCCGGGCAGATGACGCAGGAAGAAATTGCCGCTCCGTTGCTTGCCCTGTTCCGCGAGCGCTTGGGTTTGGTGGCCCATGTAGAAACCACGCAGCAAACCGTGTATCTGCTGGAACAACAGGAGTCCGGCGCAAAGATGACACCCAGCGATCCCGAAAGCAAGTACTCCCTGCAGCGCACCGACGAGGACGCGATTGTCACCGGAGAAACCATGGCGCACTTTGCGGCGCAGATCTCCATGCGTCCCGATGTGAATGCTCTGGTGATCGACAACACCGGTTTGGTGGGGAAGTTTGACTTCCGGGTCCCGTATGTTGACGTGGGCGGAAACGGGAAGGCTCCGGCGGGGGCGCCTCCCGAGGTTGTGCGGCGGACGGCGGCGGCTTTCTCCTCCACGTTTGCCGCAGTGAATTCCGTGGGTCTTCGACTCCGGCGGGAAAAGCGCGACGGGCCGGTGCTGGTGATCGATCGGATTCATAGACCGAGCGAGAACTGATATCTGGCGGGGGGATGCCCGCGCAAGGGAGAGAGTAGACATGGCAAGACCGAAAGTCACGCGGTTCGAGTTGGAGTTGCTGGAACAGCTCTGGAAACTGGGCACCGCGTCGGTGCGCGAGATCCAGGAGAGTTTGCCGGAGACGCATCGGCCCGCCTATACGACGGTGCAGACGATGATTTACCGGCTGGAGGAGAAGAAGGCCGTGCGGCGGATCAAGAAGATCGGCAATGCGCACGTGTTCGCTCCGGTGGTGACGCGCAAGGCGGTGTACCGGCGGCTGGTGGACGATCTGCTGGATTTGTTTGGCGGGTCGGTGGGGCCGGTGATGGCGCATTTGGCGGAGTCGGGGAAATTGTCGCTGGCGGATATCCGGGCGGCGGAGGATGTGCTGGCGAAGACGAAGGCCAAAAGCGATGCCAAAAAGGAGGAGGGGAAATGACCTCGCACCTGATGGCTTCGACGGTGACCGCGGTGGTGGCGCTGGCGGTGGTGTTCGCGCTGCGGCGGCGGGGGGCGGCGGTGCGGTACGCGATTTTGTTGGTCGCGCTGCTGCGGTTCGCGGTGCCTACGGGCTGGCTGCTGGAGGGCGGGGCTCGGGTGGCGGGGCTGGTGCCGGCGGAGGTGCGGGTAGCGGCGATGCCGGTGGTCCGGGAGTTGGCGTCGCCGCTGATGCCGCGGTCGGAGGTCGGGGACGGTTTAGTGGCGAGCGGTTCGGTGGACGGGGCGAGGTCGTGGAGTTGGAAGCCGGTGCTGCTGGGCGTGTGGGCCGTGGGCACGGCGCTGTGTCTGGGGCTGTGGGGGCGGCGCGTTCTGCGGCGTGTGCCTGCGGTTCGGGAGGCTACCGAGGAAGAGCGGTCGGCGTTTGCGGAGGCTCGGCGGCGGCTGGAGGTGCGGGGATCGGTCGGGCTGCGGGTGGTGGACGCGGGGTGTGTTCCCGGGGCATTGGGTTGGTGGAGGTCGGTGGTGCTGCTGCCGGAGGGGCTGTCGGAGGAGCTTTCGGCGGCGGAGCTGGACGCGGTGTTGGCGCATGAGCTGGCGCACGTGCGGCGGCGCGATAACTTGTGGGCCGCGGTGGCTCGGGTGGTGGCGGGCGTGTTCTGGTTCCATCCGCTGGTGTGGTGGATGGAACGGCGGATGCTCGCCGAGCGCGAGACGGCGTGCGACGAGATGGTGCTGGCTGCGGGGGCGGATCCCGAGGATTACGTGCGCGGGATTTCGAAGGTCTGCCGGACGGCGTTCGCGCATGCGTCGGCGTATGCGGGGATTACGGGGTCGAATTTGCGGACGCGGATGGAGTACATCATGAGCGTGAAGCTGGCGGGGAGGCTGTCGTGGAGGATGCGGGCGCTGCCGGCGGTGCTGGCGGTGGCGGCGGTGTTGTTGCCGGTGGGCGCGGGGTATTTGCAGGCGCAGGACTCCTCGTATGCGGACCAGCTTTTTGAGAAGGGTTACGAGAGATTTCAGGCGGGGGATTATGAGTCGGCGATTGTGATTTTCCGGGAACTGCATGAGCAGTATCCGAACGACATACGCGGTATGGTGGGGGGCGTCGAGTCCCTGATGTCGCTCGGCAAGGATCAGGAAGCCATCCTGAACATGGCGCAGGCGGTGGAACGGGAGCCGGAGCGGAAGGATTTGCGGGTGGCGTTGGGGAACCTGCTGGTGCGGGCGGAGCGGTATGACGAGGCGCTCCAACTGTTCGGGGAGCTGTTGGAGAGGGATCCGAACGATGCGTCGCTGATGTTTCGTATGGCGGAGACGTATCGGCGCAAGGGGGACGTGAAGGCCGCGACGGAGTACTTCCGGAAGGCGTCGGCGGTGGCGCCGGAGGACGTGAACGCGCACCTTCAGTTGGCGCTGTTGCTGGATGGGACCGGGCGGAAGAGCGAGGCTCAGGTGGAGTATGCGCGGGTTCTGGAGATCAATCCGGGGCATCCGGTGGCGCTGAATAATCTGGCGTATATGGAGTCGGAGCAGCCCGGGGCGGACCTCGACCTGGAGTTGGAGAGGGCGCAGTTGGCGTCGGCGACCCTGCCGGAATCGGCGGACGTCATGGATACGGTCGGGACCATTCATCTGAAGCGGGGCGAGGTGGAGGAGGCGATCGCGCAGTTCGAGGCGGCTCTGGAGAAGGGATTCGACAATGCGGGGTTGCAGGGGCATCTGGCGGAGGCTTTGGACCGGACGACGAACCTAACGCCCGAGCGGCAGGAGTTGCGGGTGCTGCTGCGGCGGGAGGCGGGTGCGGAGCGGGATGCGCGGATTAAGGAGCTGTTGGGGATTGAGTAGTGGGCGCGCGGCGCTCCGGTGAATGGGGGATGACACTGTGCCGGGCGACAAGCGCCGGCACGAGTGCCGGCGCGGCGAGCACGAGTGCTCGCGCCACCTCAGGTCTTGCCCAGCAACGCTACTACGTGCGCTTCCTCGGCTGCGATGTGCAGGAGGCGCTCGCCACGCATGGCTAGCCAGACGGTGAGGTCGGCGCGGAAGGCCGGGTCGGTGGCCTCCACTTCGAGCGTTTGTCCCGCCAGCATGCGCTCCATCTGGTGGCTGATCCTGACGATGGGGGCCGGGCAGGGCATCCGTCTGCAGTCGAGGTAGAAGTCTGCCATAAGCCACGTATCGGCGGACGGGCGGGATTTTTTAGCAGGTTTTGCCGGGCGCCGCCTTACAAACTACGCTTTCAGCCGATCTTCAGAGTGCCCCGGCAGACTCTATCTATGGAGAAGGAGTTGCCATGAACAAAATTGCTCTCTCTGCCGTCGCAATCGCGTTCACCGGATACGTGTGGGCCGCCGAGGGGAAGGTCAACCTGCGGGATCTGCCGCCCGCGGCGCAAGCCGCCGTGAAGAAAGAAACGGCCAATGCCACGCTGGTGGGGCTGTCCAAAGAGGTGGAGGATGGTCAAACGGTCTACGAGGTCGAAACCAAGGTCAACGGGCGCACACGCGACCTGCTGATGAACGGGGCGGGAACCGTTATCGAAGTGGAGGAGGAAGTCGAGCTCGGAGAGATTCCGGGGGGCGCGCGAAAATCGATCGAGATAGCCGCCACGGGAGGGAAGGTCACGCGGGTGGAGCAGGTGACGCGCGGTCCCGTAGTGAGCTTTGAAGCGGAAATCCGGAAGAACGGGAAGAGCTCCGAGATGGTGGTGAACAGCGACGGCTCCCCCCACAAGCTGTAGCAGGCGGCCGGGCGATCTTAGAGCGCCACGGGGCGGGCGTCGCGCCAGAGGCGTTCGAGGTCGTAATACTGGCGCGCCTTTTCCGAGAAGACATGGACCAGGTAGTCGCCGTAGTCCATCAGGATCCACTCGGCGTTCTCGTAGCCTTCGATGCTGTTGGCGTGTTCGCCGAGCTTCTTCAGGCGCTGCTGGACTTCGTCACAGATGGCCTGGCTCTGGCGCGCGTTGGCGCCGGTGCAGAGGATGAAGTAGTCGGCAAAGGACGTGACGTCGCGCAGGTCGAGAACCTGAATGTCCTTGGCTTGCTTGTCGTCGGCAGCTTGTACGGCCTCGCGCCAGAGGGATGGATCAGGGGTTGGCAGTTTCCGCGGGATTCCCAGAGTGAAAGCTTCTCCTGCTGGTATCGTACTACAATCGACGGTTCATGCCCACGCCGAAAGTGTTGCTGTCCGCTGACAAGATTGCTGTGCGTGTGCGGGAGCTGGCGGGTGAGATCGATCGCGATTTTCCGGAGGGGCCGGTGTACCTGGTGGGGATCCTGAAGGGCGCGTGTTTCTTCCTGGCGGATTTGGCGCGGGCGATGCGGACGCCGGCGCGGATCGACTTCATGGGGATCTCGAGTTACGGGGCGGGGAAGACCACCTCGGGCCAAGTGAAGGTGACCAAGGACCTGGATACGTCGATTGAGGGCCGGGACGTGATCGTGGTGGAGGATATTGTCGACAGCGGGGTGACGCTCGATTACCTGCTGGGGGTGCTGCGGCAGAGGCGGCCGCGGGCGTTGAAAGTGGCTACGCTGCTGGACAAGCCGGAGCGGCGGACGGCGGACGTGCGGGTGGATTATACGGGGTTCGCGATTCCGGATAAGTTCGTGGTGGGGTATGGGCTGGATTTCGCGGAGGACTACCGGAGTCTGCGGGATGTGTGCGCTTTAGAAGAAGAATAATTGGCCACAGATGGACACAGATGAACACAGATCCCGAACGCTACTTTAAGAGAGGCTTCAGGGTCTTGAAGACTGTGCCGGAGACGATCTCCGCGCCTTCGGCGGTGGGGTGGATGCCGTCGCGCTGGAAGTAACGCAGGTCCTCGGTAATGATGTCGGACATGAGGAAGGGGATTAGGGGGACCTTGTACTTCGCGGCGAGATCCTTATACATTTGCTCGAAGTCGTGGATGTAGTCGGGTCCGTAGTTGGGCGGCAGGGTCATGCCGGCGAGCACCACTTTCATACGGGCCTTTTGGAAGGTCTCGATCATCTTTTCCAGATTGGCGCGCGTGGCGGTGAGGGGGAGACCGCGGAGGCCGTCGTTGCCGCCGAGTTCGATGAGGATCATCGAGGGTCCGGCGGCTATCGCTGAGCCGATGCGGGCGGCTCCGCCAGCGGTGGTGTCGCCGCTGATGCCGAGGTTTACTACGCGCCAGGGGATCTTTTCTTGATCGAAGCGGCGCTGGAGATCGTCGGGGTAGCTCTGGCCGGGGTCGAGACCGAGGCCGGCGCTGATGCTGTCGCCGAAGACCACCAGGACTTTGCGGGTGTCGTCGGCGGGGGCGGGGGCTGGGGCCGGTGCGGCGGCGGTTTCGGCGAATGGTTGGGGTTCGGGAGCGCGCGCTTCGGGTTCGGCGCTCGAACAGGCGGCCTGCGCGGCGATCAGCGCGGCCAGCAGGAGTCCAAAAAGATACCGCCTCACTAGAACCAGCATAATAGAACCAGTGGCAATTCTCGAAACGCGGAAGCTCACCAAGTCTATCGACACGGGCAGTCATCGAGTTGAAATCCTTCGAGGGATCGATCTGGCGATTCCGGCGGGGCAGTTTGTGGCGATCATGGGCGCTTCGGGCAGCGGCAAGAGCACGCTGCTGGGGCTGCTGGCGGGGCTGGATTCGGCGACTTCGGGCAACATCATCCTGGATGGTGTCGACATTACGAACCTGGGCGAGGACGAGCTGGCGCTGGTGCGCGGGCGCAAGATCGGATTCGTGTTCCAGAGCTACCAGTTGATCCCCACGCTGACGGCCGAGGAGAACGTCCTGTTGCCGTTTGAGCTGACGGGGGGCGATGTGGCCAGCGGCACGGCGAGGGCTCGGGACCTGCTGGCGGGGGTCGGACTGGGGGACCGGTTGGATCACTACCCCGTGCAGCTTTCCGGCGGCGAGCAGCAACGGGTGGCACTGGCGCGGGCATTCATGGGACGGCCTCCACTGTTGATGGCTGACGAGCCGACGGGGAACCTGGACAGCGTGAACGGGGCGCATGTGCTGGAGCTGCTGCTGTCCTTGAATCAGCGGGAGGGGACGACGCTGATCCTGGTGACGCACGATCAGGCGCTGGCTACGCGCGCGGACCGGATTGTGACGCTGCGCGATGGGGTGGTGACCGGCGACGAGTTGCGCGAGGCGTCGGGCGTGGGGCGGAAAGTAGAGGGCTCGCGGTCATGAGGCTCTCTTTGCGCACGGCTTCGCGGATCGCCTGGCGGGAGACGCGGTCTTCCATGGCCAAGTTTGTGTTCGTGGTGTTCGCTGTGGCCTTGGGCGTCGGCGCGCTAAGCGGCGTGCGCGGGTTCAGCGAAAGCGTGCGCAGCATGCTGACCAGCGAGACGCGCACGATCATGGCCGCGGATCTGACAGCTCGGCAGTTCGCCGAGCCGGGCAACGATCAGGTGGCGCTATTGGACGCGCTGGCGGCGAAGGGCGTGGATCGCACGCTGGTGACCGAGACGGTTTCGATGGCAGCGTCGGAGGCTCCCGACGCGGTCCCGGTGCTGGTCTCAATCAAGGCGGTGGACCCCACCAAGTATCCGTATTACGGGACGCTGGCGATCTCGCCCGCAATGCCACTGACCGAAGCGCTGCGGCCGGATCGCGTGATCGCCGGCGAGGACGTATTCATCCGGCTGGGCGTGAAGCCGGGGGACAAGATCCGGCTGGGGAGCGAGGAGTTCACCATGGCCGCGATGGTGACGTCGGAGCCGGACCGGATGTCGGGCAGTCTGAACGTAGGCCTGCGGATGATGATTTCGCGCGAGGGGTTTGAGCGGACGGGCCTGATGCAGGTGGGCAGCCGGGCGGCGGAGCGGTATCTATTCAAGATTGAGCCGGGCGGTCCGTCGGTGCTGGAGGCGCGGGACGAGATTCGCGCGGCGCTGCCGGGGGCGATGGTAGCGGATTCCACCGAGTCGCATCCGCTGATCACGCGCGGGGTGGAGCGGTCGACCACGTTTCTGAGTCTGGTGAGTTTGATTGCGCTGATTGTGGGCGCGATCGGGGTGGCGATGGCCATGCACGCACACGTGCAGCAGAAGATGGATAACATCGCCGTGATGAAGTCTCTGGGCGGGACGTCGGGCGAGATCATTCGGATTTACACCTTGCAGACGTTGCTGCTGGGATTGCTGGGCGGGATCGCGGGGGTGCTGGTGGGTCGCGGTGTGGAGGAGGCGTTTCCTTCGCTGATTTCGCAGATTTTCGAGATCAAGGCGGCGACGGGGTGGCATGCGGATGCGGCCGTGCAGGGAATTTTGGTGGGCGTGCTGACCACGCTGCTGTTCACGGTACCTCCACTGCTGGCGATCCGCAAGATCCGGCCGGCGCTGATTCTGCGCCGGGACATGCCGGAAGCCAGGCTGCCGTGGCGCGCGCGGTTGCGCGAAAGCCGTGGGGCGCTGGTTCTGGGCGGCTTGATCCTGGCGGGGCTGGGTGCTATTGCGGGATGGCTGGCGGGGTCGCCCAAGGTGGGCGGATATTTCGCGCTGGGATTGACCGTGAGTTTGGCCGCGCTGGGCGTGGTGGCGTGGGCGCTGCTGCGGGGGCTTCGGGTGTTCTTGAAGCGGCCTCCGTTCCGGTTGCCTTCCTTGGCTCGGCAGGGGCTGGCGAATCTCTACCGGCAAGGGAACCAGGCTCAGGCGATTTTGGTGGCGATGGGACTGGGCGTGATGTTCACGCTGAGCGTGTACCTGGTGCAGAGCTCGCTGGTGGCGGACATTATTGCGACGGCTCCGCCGGATGTACCGAACGTGTTTTTGATCGGCGTGACTGAGGACCAGGTGGAGCCGCTGAAGGCGCTGATCGCGCAGCAGAAGGGTGTGCTGACGGAGCCGCAGTTGGGTGCTTCGGTGTCGGCTCGGCTGTTGAAGATTGACGGTCAGGATTTGGCGAGCCGGGAAGACCGCGGGATGAACCGGAGGTTTGCGCGGCCGCGGTCGGTGACGTGGGAGCCGGAGCTGCGCGACGGGATCCGGGTGATCGACGGGAAGTGGTGGGACAAGAATACGACCGAACCGGTGATGTCCCTTGACGAGCGCGTGGCGGGATGGCTGGGCGTGGGTCCTGGGTCAGAGCTGGAGTTCGATATTTCGAACAAGATTGTGAAGGCTCGGGTGGTGGCGACGCATGTGACCGAGACGATGCGCTACACCCCGGATGCGGATTTCGTGTTCAACCGGCCGGCGCTGGAGGGGCTGCCGGTGGTGTTCTACGGCGGCGTGCGGATGGAGCCCGCGCAAGTGGGCGCGGCGCAGCGGGCGATTTACCGCGCGTTTCCGACCATCACGGTGGTGAACGTCGCCGACGCGCTGGCGATTGTGCAGCAGGTGATCGATCAGATCGCGCTGGTGATCCGCTTCCTGTCGGGGTTCGCGATTTTGGCGGGAGCGATCATTCTGGCGGCGAGTGTGGCGGGGACGCGGTTCCGGCGGGTGCGCGAGGTGGTGATCCTGAAGACGCTGGGTGCGACCAAGCGGCATGTGGGACGGATTTTCTCGATCGAGTTTCTGACGCTGGGCGCGGTGGCGGGATTGCTGGGGGCGCTGCTGGCGGGTGGGTTCTCCAATATGATCGCGACGCAGTTGCTGGATTCTGAGGTGCATGTGGATTGGGTGGCGTCGGCGGTCTGCGTGGTGTTGACCGCGGTGCTGGCGAATGTGGCCGGGTGGCTGGCGAGTTTCCGGATTCTGCGGCAGAAGCCGTTAGAGGTGCTGCGCGAGGAGTAGGGTGGCTGTTTCTCGGGGGGGTGCGTATTGGCGGACGGGCACGCACTCTGGGAGACAAGCGCCGGGACGAGTCCCGGTGCGGCAAGCCACGGACTTGCGCCACGTCCTGTCGCTCGAGACCTGGTGAGAAATCCAGACTAGCCCAGCGCTAGCCCGCATTTCTCACACGCGGTACAGTGCATCGGCGCGCGAGGCAGGGATACGCAATCGGCGATTTGGGCTCCGCTCCCGGCATGACAGCGTGACCGGCCACAAGCGCCGGGACGAGTCCCGGCGCGGCGAGCTGAGAGCTCGCGCCACATGGCTGCGCCCGCGTCCTTGTGAGAAATCCAGACTAGCCCTCGGCTAGACCTGCATTTCTCACAAGCGCTACAGTGCATCGGCGCCAAACGTGAGGCAGGGATACGCAATCGGCGATTTTGCCGCCGCTCCCGGCATGACAGCGTGACTGGCCACAAGCGCCGGGACGAGTCCCGGCGCGGCAAGCAGGAGTGCTTGCGCCACGTTCTGCGCTCGAGACCTAGTGAGAAAGTGCGCTAGCGGCCGGCTTGCAGATGCGGGCTACTCTGCTGTCTCCGATGAAACAGGTCACGTGGAGGAGGCGGCCTGAGAGGCCGCCGCAGGCCGGGGGCCCGCCCCACAGCGGGACTATTTCTTTTCCTCCTGCTGCTGGGTCCAGGACGAGCCCATGTGGAAGGCGTCCTTTTCGTTTTCCAGGCAGTAGTAGTCGAGGATCTCGCTGTCGAGCACCAGAGGCTGGGTGAGGCGGACGGTCCAGGGGGCCGTGTAGGCCTTGGGGTCCTCGATGGTCATCTCGACGGTCAGCGTGCCAAAGTTCGGGCGGCTGATGCGTTCGGTCACCTTTCCGGTGTTGGTGAGGGGATTGCCGTTGGAATCGAGCCACAGATCGTCGCGGAAGCCGATGGTTTCGACGACCAGCGTGTCGCCGTCCCACTTGGCGGTGGAGTAGCCGTTCCAGGTGGGGAACGGATCGTCGGGTAGCGCGCGGCCGTCCATGTGGATCTGGCGATACTGCATGTTGCGCTCGGTCAGGATGATCATGGTGTCCGGGACCATGAAGACGCGCTTATAGTAGTCGTCGGTCCAGATGCGGGGCATGCCGCGTGGCATGCAGTGGACGTTGGGGTCGTCCTTGGCGCCGCCGGCCATGCGTTCGTCGACTACGGAGCGTCCCCAGTCGGTGTAGGGCAGTTGGGCCCCGCCGAAGAGTGCGAAACCACCACCGGCGCCGCGGCCTCCGGCTCCGCGGCCAGCGCCACGGCCGGCGCCATTTGCGGCTCCACGACCGGGTCCATTGCCTGCTCCGCGGCCCGGCCCGCCGTTGGCGGCTCCCCGTCCACGCCCCGCAGCGCCTCGTCCAAATCCCGCTCCGCCGCCGGTTTCGACTGGTTTTCCATCGATGGCGACCAGCTTCGAGGCGATGTTGATGAACTCGGTCGAGATCTGGTTGTCGTTGCAGGTTTTCCCGCAGGGGACGATGGCGTCCCATCCCCACATGCCGGTAAAGTCAGGCTTTCCGTTGGCCTGGCGAGGCGCGGGGGCGTTCAGGTCGGGCTGACCGTCCTTGGTTTTGGGTACGTTCGGAGTCGGGTAGTCGAACCACTGTGCGGAGGCTACGGGGGCAATTGCAGCCGCGGAAATGGCGGCTGCCAGCAGGAACTGTCGCAGGGGCATGGGCAAATAGGTCCTCAATAGAAGGGTAACGCTGTATGCAGCCTGCTGTCGAATGCCAGATGGCCGGGTCAGCGGGCGCGTGCGCGGGTGGCAGACGGTGTATGATGACCACGATCAGCCGGTATTCGACCTTAGAGGAGGCGTGACGATGATTGGCAACAAAACCTTGCTGGGAATGGGAATCGCGGGGGCTGCGGCCCTGATCATTGTGGCCGGAATGCTTCTGGCGCAGTCGAGGGGCTCCGCGGTGCGCGTAGGGGCCAGCGACCTGGGCGGCGTGGTGACCAGCAGCAACGGTCCTGAGGCCGGCGTCTGGGTGATCGCCGAGACGGGCGATCTGGGAACCAACTTCGTCCGCATCGTGGTGACCGACGATCAGGGGCGCTACCTGGTGCCGGATCTGCCCAAGGCGAACTACAACGTGTGGGTGCGCGGCTACGGGCTGGTGGATTCGCCCAAGGTGAAGTCCGCACCGGGCAAGAATCTTGACTTGAAGGCCGTGGTGGCTCCGGACAAGAAGGCGGCGGTAGAGTATTATCCCGCGCTGTACTGGTTCTCTTTGCTACAGGTGCCGCCGAAGAGCGATTTTCCGGGCACGGGGCCGAGCGGGAACGGGATTGCACCGCGGGTCGCGAGCCAGGGGCAATGGATTCGGGACATCGTCAACACGGATGGCTGCACGGGTTGTCATCAGATGGGCGACAAGGCTACGCGCGAGATTCCGGAGAGCATTCTGAGCAAGACGGCGGATTCGAAGGCGGCATGGGATCTGCGGGTGAAAGCCGGGCAGGCCGGCGGCGGCATGGCGGCTCGCTTCACGCAGGTGGGTAAGGACCGCGCCCTGGCGATGTACGCGGACTGGAGCGACCGGATTGCGAAAGGTGAGCTGCCTTCGGCCGCGCCTTCGCGTCCGCAGGGCGAGGAGCGGAACGTGGTGGTCACGCTGTGGGATTGGGCCGACCCGAAGGTGTACCTGCATGACGCCATCGCCAGCGACAAGCGGAATCCGACGGTGAACGCCAACGGTCCGATCTACGGGGCGCTGGAAGAGAGCGGGGATTACCTGACGGTGCTGGATCCGAAGACGAATTCGGTCAGCAAGGTGCAGATGCGGGTGCGCGATCCGCAGACGCCGAGCTCGTTTGCGACGAAGCCGGCGGCGCCCTCGCCTTACTGGGGCGACGAAGCGATCTGGAACAGCCAGACGACGGTCCACAGTTTTTCGATGGACCAGCAGGCTCGGGTGTGGGCGGCGGCGCGGGTTCGCAAGCCGCAGACGCCGGACTGGTGCCGCGCGGGGTCGGATCATCCGTCGGCGAAGCTAATGCCGATCAATTCCGGGCAGCGGGGTCTGGAGCTGTACGATCCGAAGACCAAGGAGACGACTACGATCGACACCTGCTTCACGTGGGGGCACGTGAATTTCGACGACAACGGCGTCTTGTGGTCGTCATTCGGCCCCAACGGGATCGAAGGGTGGTTTGACACGAAGGTCTGGGACAAGACGCACGACGAGAAGCAAGCGCAGGGTTGGAGCGCGTTCGTGCTGGATTACAACGGGAACGGGAAGCGCGACGCGTACACGGAGCCGAATGCGCCCGCGGACCCGGCCAAGGACAAGCGCATCAACGTGTCGTACTACGGCGTGGCGCCGGCGCCGGACGGGTCCGTGTGGGGCTCGGTGCTGGGGATGCCGGGCGCGCTGGTTCGCTTTGTTCCGGGAGCGCATCCGCCGGAGACCGCGCTGGCCGAGTATTACGAGGTGCCGTGGGATAACCCGAAGGCGCCGGTGCAGGGGTTCTCGCCTCGCGGGATGGACGTCGATAGCAAGGGCGTGGTTTGGGCTCCGCTGTCGAGCGGGCACTATGCGAGCTTCGACCGTTCGAAGTGCAAGGGTCCGCTGAATGGTCCGGCGGCGGCTTCGGGGCAGCATTGTCCGGAAGGCTGGACGCTCTATCCGTTCCCGGGTCCGAACTATAAGGGCGCGGTGGAGAACGGCGCGGCTGACTCGGCTTACTACAACTTCGTCGACCGGTTCGACATGCTGGGCATGGGCAAGGATGTGCCGCTGGCTACCGGGAATCTTTCCGAAGGATTGCTGGTGCTGGCGGACGGCAAGTTCCTGACGCTGCGCGTGCCGTATCCGATGGGCTACTACGCCAAGGGGCTGGATGGCCGGATCGACGATCCGAACGGCGGTTGGAAGGGGAAGGGGATCTATACGCCGATTTCGACGCGGGCTCCATTTCATATGGAGGGTGGCAAAGGGACGACGAGTAAGCTGGTCAAGTTCCAGATGCGGCCGGATCCGCTGGCGAATTAGGAGCCACTTGCTGGGACGGTGGAAGAGGCGGCCTGAGCGGCCGCCGCAGGCCGGGGGCTTGCCCCACATGGCTGGAGCAGGTGGTCAAGCCCTAGTCGACGGTGATCGTGACGGTTGGCTGAGACGGGACGCCGCCGATGGTCAGGGTCACGGGGACGGCTGGGCCGGGCGTGACCTTATCTGGGACGAAGGCGTTCACTTGAAGCAGGCCGGCGACTTCGCCCGGGGCTGAGCCGGCGTATTGCACTACGGCTTCTTCTCCGCCGATCGTCACCGTGACGGGCTGAAGGGGATGGGCGGTGGCGGCGGACCCGGCTACGCTTCCCGTGACGCCGTCGGGCGCGGTCTGTCCTTCTCCCGTTGCGTAGATCGAGATCACCGATCCGCGGTGGGCGGGGTTTGCCGCGCTGTTCACTGTGCCGTCCTCATTGATCACGGCCGCCTGGCCCGTGCCCGTCGCGTCGAGGGTGAAGATTCCGGGGGCGGAGTTCACGACCGGCACGACCCACTCCGCGGTGTGGCGGCTGTCGTCATCCGTTTTGTAGGAGACTTGCAGGCGCGTTGTCGTGCGGGTGGCGACTTCATAGGGCACGATCAAGTTGGTCTGGTTGGCGGAGGTGTAGAGCAATGGCGCGGGCTGGCCGTCGAAGGTGACCTCGGTTCCATTGACCTGGGTCGCCAAGCGGCCGGACGGCTCGATTTGCAGGTTGGCGGCGCCGGGCGCGCCGACGCCGAAGCCGCGGATGGTCGCGATCTCGCCGGGGGAAACGCCGCCCGCGATCCCGGAGGCCGCGTTCACCACCTGGGAGATGACCGGCGGCGTGACGGGTCCGGGTTCTACGCGCAAGGTTACCGGCACGTAGACGGCCCCGCCGGGGGAGCGGATGGTGAACGAGCCCTGGTACTCGCCGGGTATCCGTGGTGGATTGCCCACCCCCACATAGATCTGCGTTGGCGTGGGATTGTCGTTCTGGTTATTTGCGAAAAGCCACTCCCCGCCGACGGCGATCGATATAGAAACCGGCACGCCGCCGGAGTCCACGATGGCCGGCTGGGCATCCGGTGGAAGCTCTCCCAGGCGGTAGACGAAGGTGAAACTGTGGACGGAGATGGTTAGCGGCGGCGGGACGCTCCAAAGGGCGAGGACCACGGGCACGTCGATCGAGGGAATGCCGGGCTCGGCGAGGGTGACCGTGCCGTGATAGAGGCCGGGCGGGAGATTAGCCGTGTCTACGGCGACGGCAACCGCAAAATTGGAGGATGAAGCCGCGGCGAGCCACGGCTGGTCCGTGGTTGCCGTGATGTCACCCTGGGGCGCCACATAGATGGTCTGGGCGGAGATGGCCGATCCGGTCTGTCCGGAGAAGACCATGCCGTTGGGGCCGTGGCTGATGAGGCCGAATTGCACTCCGCTGACGTTGAAGGTGGCCGGTATGCTGAGCTGGTTGCCGGGCCCGTCGATGAAGATGGTCGCGGGAAAGGAGCGCTGCTGGTAGTAGAACTGCGAGGTGACGGCCGGATCCCAGGTCACCGTGAGCGTAGCGGGTGTGGTCCCGTTCAGGGGGGAAACCTTCAGCCACGTTCCGGCCGCGAGGTTCACGGAAAACGGGGCGGGCCCGGCGTCGCTGGTGAGGACCACGGTTTGCGTGGTGGGAGGCGAGGTGAAGGTGGTGGCCGTGAAGTCGATGGCGGCGGGGCCAGCTGAGAGCACGGGCACGGGCGCGGCCGTCACCGTCAGGGTCACCGGCAATTCCGCGGACGGACCGTAGCTCTGCTTGACGAGGACGGAACCTTGGTATGTACCGGCGTCGAGTTGAGACGGGTCCACCGAGACGGCGAAAGATTCCGCGGACGTGCCATTTCCGCCGGGGACCACAAGCCATGAGCCGCCGGACGTGGTGGACGCCGCGAAGGTGACGACTACCGAGTCTCCGCGCGTGAACAAAACCGTCTTCGGGCCGGGAGCTGGGGCCCCTTTCTGCCACCGGAACGCCAGCGATGCCGGGGTCATGACGGGCGGGACGGGACCACGCGTATTGGTGTCGTAGGGATCTGCCGCGGCGGAGCAGACGGGCCCCGTGAGACCGGGCGCGGAGCAGGAGTGCATCGAAACCACCCGCACTGGCACGTTCGAGCTCAGCATGGACAATGCCTTCCGGCTGGAGAGCGCGGCCCAACTGCCCGCTGGAACGGTCAGGCTGGCGCCGGGCAGGGCGGTCGACGGACCGCAACAGGTCGCCAGGTTCGAAACGTTCACGACCGCGGCCGCGGCGTTCGGATTCTCTACGGCGATGGCGCCATACGAGTCGAACGCGACGGTCGACAGACCTGTGCCGGCCAGCAGCGGAAACAGCGGCTGCACGGTCTGGAGGTCGGTGGAGACGGCGGGGTCCACGTCCAGCGGACCGTCAGGTTGGAAACAGAAGTAGTCGAACGCTTCGTCTCCGTCGGTAACGTGGGCGTGCTTGCCCACCAACTCCGCCGCGCCCGCGAGCGTGATGTCGATCTCCTCGGAAGAGACGAATCGGGTGGACGCGATGGCCACGCCGTCCATGGTCACCTTCGTCTGAGGGGTGAAGCCCGTTCCGGTGACCGGGACGACAGTTCCGGCGGGGACGACTCCTCCTCCCGCCGGGATTTTGCCGATGGAGAGATGGCCGCTGACGGTCACCGAGCCGCTGGCGATGGAGAGGCTCGCGTCGGGAGAGGTTGCCGTGACGGTGACGGTTCGGCCCGCGGCGGAGGCGAGTACGGGGACCGAGAGGACGACGACCGGCAGGCCGGCGATCTGGCCGATGCCGCCCGAGGCGGAGGAAAACTGGATCTCGATTTGCGCATCCCGGGTGGCCGCCGATCCGGCCGCGTCGCCGTTTGCGCCGAAGAGGCCGACGGATGCTCCGGGTCCGAATACCGTGGCGTCCAGGTTGAGGGTCAGGCGGCCGGTGGGGATGGCGGTGGGCTTCGCGGCGAAGATTTTGATCTGGGTCCAGCCGCCGGCGGGGGCTTGTTCGGTGGAGATTTGCAGGGCGGGCGGGGGGAGGGTGGCTCCGGCGATGGAGGTCAGGAAGGTTAGGAAGAGGAGGGGGAGACGGGAAATGGGGGGCCGGTGTCGCACGTTTTCATTGTCCGGAACGCTGACGCTGACGGCAAATTGTGAAGACCGCTCCCTGACGGTCGCGGCTCAGTTTCGGACCCGATTACTCGAGGAATGTTTTGGCGACGCGGAGGAATTCCGATGGGGATTCGAGCGACGGGTAGTGGCCCAGGCCGGGGAGTGTCACGATCTGCACGTTGGGGAGGGTCGCTTTGAGTTTCTCTTGCGTTTCGGCAGGCACGATGTTGCTTGCGCCGCCCAGGATGTAGAGGGTGGGGCACTGGATCTTGCTGACGAAGTGCCAGAGGTCGGTCACGACGAAGCCCTGGGTCACGTTGGGGTCGCGCTTCCAGATGACGCGGCCGTCGGGGCGGCGCTTGCTGCCGTATTTCACGTAGGTCCGTTGCAGGGCTTCGGAGATGCTGCTGTTGCGAGTGATGGAAGCGAGGAGTTCGTCTTCGGAGGCCCAGCCTTCTTCTTCCTGCGCGACGCGGCGGCCGAGGGCGTTGGCGATCTGGCTGGGGCGTTCGGGGCCGACGTCCTCCACGATCAGCTTGGCGACGCGCTCGGGATACATGCCGGCGTAGACTTGCACGACGCGTCCGCCGGTGGAGTTGCCGAGCAGGACTACGTTGTGGAGGTCGAGTTGCGCGACGAATTGTTCGAGGTCGCTGGCGTAGTCCTCGACCAGGTAGGCGCCTTCGGGGGACCAGGCGGAGTCGCCGTGGCCGCGCATGTCGATGGCCAGGACGTGATAGCGGTCGCGGAAGGCGGGGGCGATGTGATCGAAGTTGTGCGCGATGCGGCCGATGCCGTGGAGCATGAGGAAGGGCTGGCCGTCGCCGCCCCAGTCGAGGTAATGGAGGCGAAGGTTGTTGACGGTGAGGTAACGGTCGGCGGGCGGGGCTTGGGCGGCGAGCGTCACGGCAGTCAGCAGGAAGGCGGCGAGCGGCTTCATGTCTGCTCATGCTAGGCGGGAGGGAGGCGGGTGTCAATCTCGTTCGGGGCGCGGGCCGGTGTTACGCTATCCCGTAGCGATGGCCAAGAGACCCGGAGAATATCGCCGACGCAACGCAGGGGCCGGGAAAGGTGTGATGCTTTCTGTTCTCCTGGTTGCGGTGGTGCTGGCTGGATGCGGCGGAGGCGAGCCTTCGATTCCGGTGCGGTGGTCGGCGGCGCTGCTGGAGTTGCCGGCGGACGCGGATCTGGGCGCGGAGTTCGCGCGTCCGTTCGAGGAGCCCGTGCCGGTGGAGCGGGGCGACGATCGCGCGGCGGCCAGTGGGTGCGAGAGCGCGATCGATCTGCTGGCGCAGGGCTTTGAGCCGACAACGAACGTCGACTACGTGTATCTGAAAAATGCCGCGCTGACGTGCGAGATTCTTCGGGCGATCAAGGAGGCGCGGCCGTCGGTGCGGTCGTATTTGACGGACGCTCGGTTGGATGCGGTGGCGTTGCCCGGGGAGTTGGGGATCGGGGCCGGGCCGGTGGCGGATGGGGAAGAGGCGATTGTGGCGCATCCGCCGGGGTTCGAGCAGCGGTTGGAATTGCTGGCGCGCGGGGACTTCAATAAGGACGGTACGGAAGACTGGCTGCTGCGCGAGGAGCAATGGGCCACCGAGGGGACGTCGCGGGAGGTGCGGGCGTTTATCGTGACGCGTGATGCAGAGGGGGGCGCGCTGCGGGTGGTGGAGGAACTGTAGGCGGGGGCTGAGCGCTGCGCTTTTGGCATGAGACCGTGATGGGCGACAAGCGCCGGCACGATTGCCGGCGCGGCGAGCCACGGGCTCGCGCCACCTGAATTCCATTATGATGAGACACGATGCGAACCTTGACGCTTCTCGCTCTCTGCCTGCCGCTGGCGGCGCAGCAGGCCGCCGCTACGCGGGACAACTGGTCGAGCTACGGCGGCACTTCCTATTCGTGGCGCTATAGCGCGCTGGACCAGATCAATGCTGGCAATGTGCGGAGCCTGGCTCCGGCGTGGATTTTTCAGACGGGCGACTACGCTGAGAACCTGCATTCGACGCCGCTGGTGATCGACGGCGTGATGTATCTGATCAGCGCCCGGCTGAACGTGTTCGCGCTGGATGCGGCGACGGGCGACGTGAAGTGGCATTACCGCTATGGCGATCCGGCTCCGGGGCTGGCCGGGTCGCACTACGACTTCATCCAGAATCGCGGCGTGGCGGTGGGCGACGGGAAAGTGTTTTTCGGCACGAAGGACAACTTCATGGTCGCGCTGGACCAGCGTACGGGGCGCGAGGTGTGGAAGGTGTCGATCGACGATCCGAAGCAATGTGGCTGCAATATCACGGGGGCTCCGCTGGTGGTGAAGGACAAGGTGATCATCGGCGGCAACGGGGGGGACGAGGCGCATCGCGGGTACCTGACGGCGCTGCACACGTCGAACGGGCGCCTGGCGTGGCGCTGGTACGTGGTGCCGAAGCCGGGCGAGCCGGGCAATGAGACGTGGAAGGGCGATAGCTGGCGGTATGGCGGCGGGTCGCCGTGGCTGACGGGGTCGTATGATCCGGAGCTGGACCTTTTGTATTGGGGCACGGGGAATGCGGCGGCGGATTTCTATGATACGGAGCGTGTGGGGTCGGGGGTGAACAAGGCTCACGACGTGAACCTGTACACGGCGAGTGTGGTGGCGCTGGACCCGGACACGGGTGCGCTCAAGTGGCATTTCCAGGAAGTGCCGGACGATGTGTGGGATTTCGATTCCGCCTATGAGGTCCTGCTGATGGACCGGCAGATGGGCGGTCGGATGCGGCGGATTCTGGTCCATATGAACAAGAGCGGGCTGACGTTCGTGCTGGATCGGGAGACGGGCGAGTACCTGGGCTCGTTCAACGTTCCGGAGCTGTCGGACTGGATCACGGGCGTGACCGAGGACGGGACGCTGGTGGGGCGGAACGAGCCGAAGCTCGGCGAGACAAAATCGTTTTGCCCGAGTGCGGCGGGGGGCAAGAGCTGGAATTCGACGGCGTATTCGCCAGAGACCGGTTTCTATTATGTGCCGGTGAATGAGATTTGCACCGATATTACGCCCAACGACACGGCGGCGCAGGAAGGGCGCAACTACATGAACGGCGACTTTCCGATGAAGCTGCCCGAGGGCCGGTCGACGTTCAGTCACGTGGATGCGTGGGATCCGGTGACCGGGAAACGTGCGTGGTCGATGCCGTACAAGTATGTGCTGCTATCGTCGATGCTGGCGACGGGCGGGAACCTGGTGTTCACGGGCGACCCCGAGGGCCACTTCTTTGCGCTGAACGCCGAGACGGGGGAGAAGCTGTGGAGTTTTCAGACGGGCGCGGGACATCGTGGCGCGGCGATCTCCTACGCGGTGAACGGGCGGCAGTACATCGCGACGACTTCGGGATGGCATCAGACTGTGGTCGGGGCCGCCGCCGCGGCGCTGTTCCCGGAACAGGAGTTTCGATTAGGGTCGACGCTGGTGGTGTTCGCCTTGCCGGAGGGAACGCGATGAGAACGGCAGTGCTGGTTTGCTTGGCCGCGGCGGTGGCCGGGGCGCAGAACCTGAACCAGGTGTTGCAACGCGGCGCGCAGGCGTTTTCGCAGACGTGCGGGTCGGGGTACTGCCATGGCGGGCGCGGGGTTGGCGGTGGGGCTCCGCGGCTGGCGGCTCGGGGGTTCACGCAGGAGTTCATCGCTACGACAGTCCGCGGCGGCGTGACGGGTACGAGCATGCCCGCGTTCGGGCAGAGCTTGGCGGCGGCCGACCTGACGGCAATCATCGCTTATGTGGCGAGCTTGAATGGGGTCGCGAATCCGCAGATCGGGGGGCGGGATGGCGCGCCCGTGCCGGCTGCGGCGAAGTTGTCCACTGAGGCCGCTCGGGGGCGCGCCCTGTTTACCGATGCGGTGCGTGGGTTTGGGCGCTGCTCGACTTGTCACGAGGAGGGTGGCTACGGGATTCCGGTGGCTGCGCCGATTTTCGAGGTCCCGGCGAATGCGGCGGCGCTGAAGTCGCTGGCTACGCCGCGGGTGGTGACGGCGACGGTGGGTGGAGAATCGATGCCCGCGCTGGTGGTCGCGGTGAAGAGCGACACGGCGGTGTTCTATGACCTGACGGTGCCGCCTCCGGTGCGGCGGACGGTGGCGCCTGGGGAGTTTCAGATGCGGGAAGGGAGTTCGTGGCGGCACGCGTCGGTGATCGGGGAGTATAGTGACCCGGAATTGACGGCGGTGCTCGCGTATTTGCGGGCTGTGGGGAAATGAGTCAGGACCCTGACATTCTCATCCACGAGTTGAATTCAAGTAGCGTGCTTCCCAACGCGCCCACACTGGAACGACTGTACGAAGCCGCCAGCGCGCTCTGTGACATCTTTCGCACGTCGAGCGCAAGCGAAAGAGAAGCACTTGCCGACGCGCTCGGTAGTCGTGGGAGGCGTCTACTTCTTTCGTACGCGTGGAAGATGGCGGAGCGGGCAGTCGAGAAGAATTCCCCGGAACTTGTGCACAAGGGACTGACTGCGCTCGCGATTGAGGGCGGGCGGGACGACTTTCGCGACACGATCATGAGCATGGTTGTCCTCCACCACAGCGCCTGCAAGCTGGGAATGGACGTTGTGCGCGCGTTCGCGGACGCCGCGGATCTCTTCCCCGCGCACTCATGGCCAAGCAGCGCTCAGACGCTTCGGGACTATCCATCGAGAGAAGATCGCGGCATCGAGTGTTGGGAAATCAGCGAGCAAGCCACGCCTGACGGTGTGAAGTACAAGCAATCTTCTGAGTTCTGGGTGCCGCGCCGGCGGAAGTGGTGGCAGGTGTTCTCTTTTCGCAGGAAATAGCTAGAAGCTCGCACGCGATCCCGCAGGCACGCGGGCCGCTATCCGCGGCGGTCGAGGAAGATGTAGGTCACCAGCGCCGTGCCGACTTGCTGGCGGGCGTTGTCGGTGAGGTCGACCTGGCCGACACAGAGGGTCGCGCCGATGCGGAGGAGGCGGGCTCGGGCGTAGACGATGCCGCCTTCAAGCACCGGGCGGAAGTAGTTGATCTTCATCTCCACCGTGCTGATGGGGCGCTTGCCGGCGACGTGGCGATGGATGGCGATCCCCACCGCGGCGTCGGCCAGCGTGGCTGTTACGCCGCCGTGGAGGGCTCCGGCTTTGTTGAGGAGATCCTTGCGGACCTTGCAGCGCAGCGTGACGCCGTCGGCGTGCAGGCGCGCGACTTCGATGCCCAGCAGGTCGTCGAAGGCGATGTTCTTCAACAGCGCGCGCGTTCCCGCCATGTCGGTCGGCTGCGGTTTCATGATGGTCCTGTGCGGTCAGGCGGAGGCTTCGAGAGATTTGCGGCGATCGAAGTCGGAGAAGCTCTTGCCTTCCTGAACCAGCCACTTTAGCAGAGGAGCGGGCGACCAGAGATCGGCGCCTTGGCGGGCTTCGAACTCTTGGATGCGTGCGAGAACCTTGGGGAGGCCGACGGTGTCGGCGTAGAACATCGGGCCGCCGCGCCAGGCCGGGAAGCCGTAGCCGTTCAGGTACACGATGTCGATATCGACGGAGCGCAGGGCGAAGCCTTCTTCGAGGAGCTTGGCGCCTTCGTTGACCAGGGCGTAGATGCAGCGGTCGAGGATCTCTTCGCGCGAGATCGAGCGGCGTTCGATGCCGGCTTCGCGGGCCACCTGTTCGATGAGCGCGGCGGTTTCGGGGTCGGGATGCGGGCGGCGGCTTTCGTCGTAGAGGGAGTAGCCGCGGCCGGTCTTCTGGCCGAAGCGGCCGAGTTCGCAGAGGCGGTCGGCGACGAGTGGCCGGCGAACGCCGGGTTTTTCGAGATGCTGGAACTCCTTGCGGATGCGCCAGCCGACGTCGAGGCCGGCGAGGTCGAAGACCGCGAGCGGTCCCATGGCGAAGCCGAAATCGTAGAGGGTTTGGTTGACGTCTTCGACCGAGGCTCCTTCTTCGAGCAGGAACTGGGCTTCACGGCCGTAGGGGCCCAGCATGCGGTTGCCGATGAAGCCGCGGCAGTTGCCGGCCAGCACGGCCACCTTCTTCAGGCGCTTGGCCAGAGCCATCGACGTGGCGAGGACTTCCTTGCTGGTGGCCTTGCCGCGCACCACTTCGAGCAAGCGCATGACGTTCGCGGGGCTGAAGAAGTGATGGCCCACGACCATCTGCGGGCGGTGCGTGGCCGAGGCGATTTCGTCGATATCGAGCGTGGAGGTGTTCGACGCGAGGATGCAGGTGGGCTTGGCGAGGGCGTCGATCTCGGCGAAGATCTGCTTCTTGAGCGCCATGCCTTCGAAGACTGCTTCGACGATGATGTCGGCCTGGTCGAATCCGTCATAGGTGAGCTGCGGTGTGATGAGGGCCATGCGCTGGTCCATGACCGATTGCGGGAAGCGGCCCTTCTGGACGGAGTTCGCGTAATTCTTGCGAATGGTGGCGATGCCGCGGTCGAGGGCTTCCTGTGAGGTTTCCTTGAGGATCACCGGGATGCCGGCGTTGGCGTAGTTCATGGTGATTCCGCCGCCCATGGTGCCGGCTCCAATGACGGCGGCGCGGCGGATGTCGAAGGTGGGCGTGGTCTTGGGGACGCCGGGGATTTTGTTGACGGTCCGCTCGCCGAAGAAGGCGTGGATGAGGGCCTTCGATTGCGGGGAGAAGAGGCACTCGGTGAAGAGCTTGGCTTCGAGCTGGCAGCCTTGGTCGAAGGGCAGGAGGGTGGAGGCTTGGACGGCTTCGATGGCGGCGAGGGGGGCGGGCTGGCCTCGGCGGATCTTCTGCGCGGTCTCGCGGGCTTTGGCGAAAACGGCGGGGTCGGTTTGGGCGAGTTTTTCGCTGCGGTCGCGGGTTTTCGGCGCAGGCCGGCCGGCGATCTCGCGGGCGAAGGCGAGGGCGCCGGTGAGGAGGTCGCCTTCGATGATGCGGTCGGCGATGCCGGTTTCGAGGGCTTGCTGTGCGTTGACGGGTTCACCGAAGGCGCACATCTCAACAGCCTTGGCAACGCCGGCCAGGCGCGGAAGGCGCTGCGATCCGCCCGCGCCGGGAATAATGCCGAGCTTCACTTCGGGCTGGCCGACCTGCGCGCCGGGCGCGATCACGCGATAGTGGCCGGCCATGGCCACCTCGAGTCCGCCGCCGAAGGCTTGGCCGTGGATCGCCATCACTACGGGCTTGGGCGAGTCCTCGATGGCGAGCAGCAGCGGCAGTAACGTGCCGCGCGGTTTCTCGCCTGCCGTCATCTTGCCGAATTCCTTGATGTCGGCTCCGGCTATGAAGGTGGAACCCGCGCCGATGACGACGATCGCCTGGACGGCGGGGTCTTTCGCGGCGGCTTCGATCGACGTGCGGATGCCTTCGGGGACGCCGGGGCTGAGGGCATTGACGGGCGGGTTGTCGATAGTGACGACGGCGATGCCGTTCTGCTGGGTGAGTGTGACGAGTGCGTTCATGGGTTCCCTTACATGGCGGAGAGGAGGCGGCCGCCGTCGACGACGAGCGTCTGGCCGGTGATGAAGGAGCCGCGGTCGCCGGCGAGCAGCAGCGCCGCTTCGGCGATTTCCATGGGCTGGCCGAGGTGGCGGATCGGCTGGCTGGCGATGCGCTTCTCGCGGAGTGCGTCGTCCTTCCAAAAATATTCGCTGAGGGCGGTCTGGATGAGGCCGGGCGCGATGGCGTTGACGCGCACGCCTTTGGGTCCAAGCTCAAGCGCGTAGGATTGGGTGAGCATGAGGAGCGCGGCCTTGGTCATGCTGTAGAGCAAGCCTTCGTACTGCGGGCGGAGGCCGGAGATCGAGGAGATGTTGACGATGGACCCGGAGCCGCGCTGGCACATGCCGGGCGCGATCAACTGCGTCAGCAGGAAGGCGCTCTTGAGGTTGATCTCCACCATCTTGTCGAACATCGGTTCGGTGAGTTCGAGGCAGGGGGCCTGGGCGACGTTGGTGCCGGCGTTGTTGATGAGGATGTCGATGCGGCCGAAGTCGCGGGTAACCTGTTCGACCATGGCTTCGATCTGCGGTCGGCGGCCGACGTGGCAGACGATGGGTGTGACGGCGGGTCCAATGTCGCGGGCGACGGGTTCGATGGTTTCGGGCTTGCGTCCGCAGATGACAACTTGAGCGCCTTCGCGGACGAAGACTTCGGCGATGGCGCGGCCGATGCCGCGGCTGGCGCCGGTGACGAGGGCTACTTTGTCTTTGAGCATGGTCGGCGAGACTTCTGCCAGTATAGCGTGAGGGTCAACCTGTCGACCGGTTGACAGGCAAGGCTGGCGCGAGAGCGTCGCGGTATTCGCGGCGCAGACGGGCGCACAGGCCGGCGGTGGTGGGGATGTCCTGAATATCGCTTACGCCGTGGCCCGCGGACCAGACATCCTTCCATGCCTTGGCTTCCTCTTCGATGCCCGAACGCATGCCGGGATGCGCGGGCAGATGGTCGGGATCGCCGCCGGCGGCGATGATGGAGGGCCGCAGGAAATTGCCGTGGACGCCGCTGATGGCCGGCGTATAAAGAATGTCGCGCGCGGTGGCGGAGACGATCATTTCCTTGAACGCGGTGGGCGCAAGGCTCTCGCGGGTGGCGATGAAGCGCGTACCGAGATAGGCGAGGTCGGCGCCGAGCAGTTGGGCGGCGGCGATCTGGCGGCCGTTGGTGATGGCTCCGGAGAGGATCACGGTTTTTTCGTAGAAAGCCCGGATTTCGGCGAGGAACGCGAAGGGGCTGAGCGTGCCGGCGTGGCCGCCCGCTCCAGCGCAGACGGCGATAAGTCCGTCGACACCGGCGTCGGCGGCTTTGCGCGCGTGATGCATGTGGATGACGTCGTGGAAGACCAGGCCGCCGTAAGAGTGGACGGCGTCGACCACGCCGCGCACGGCGCCGAGTGACGTGATGACCAGCGGGACCTCGTGGCGGACGGTGATTTCAAGGTCGCGCTCCAGGCGGGCGTTGGTCTTGTGGACGATCAGGTTCACACCGAAGGGCGCGGCATTGGGGATCGGCGCGAGACGTTCGCCGATTTCCGCGAGCCATGCCTCGTACGCTTCGGGCGACCTCTGGTTGAGAGCGGGGAACGTGCCGATGACGCCCGCGCGGCAGGCTTCGACGACGAGGTCGGGTCCGGAGACAAGGAACATGGGCGCGGCGATGGCCGGCAGGGCAAGACGATCGAGCCAGGGTTGTGGGATCGGCATTAACGGTAGTAGCGCGCCAGCCATTCGGCGACGCAACAGGGTTTCTTCGAGCCTTCCCCCTCGATGGTAATCAAGTAGACCGCTTCCACGGCGTCGTCGAGCTCGCGGATGGTGGCGAGCACGATGCGGGCGCGGATGCGTGAGCCAACGCGCACGGGGGCGGGGAAACGCACGCGGTTCAGTCCGTAGTTGATCGCCATGCGGATACCTTCGAGGCGTACGGCTTCGCGCATGAAGCGGCTCAGTAAGGAGAGGGTCAGGAAGCCGTGGGCGATGGTGGATTCGTAGGGCGATTCGCGCGCGGCGCGGTCGGGGTCGACGTGGATCCACTGATGGTCCTCGGTGGCGTCGGCGAACTGGTCCACGCGGTCCTGGGTGATCTCGATCCACTTCGTGACGGCGATTTCCTGACCTTCGAATTCCTTCAGGGCTTCCAGCGTCTGCACCGGCAGCGGAGTCATCGGGCGCCTCGCGCTGCTTGGGTCCAGGCAACCGAATCGCGCAGGCTCTTCTTGAGGATCTTGCCACCGGGGTTGCGCGGGAGCAGTTCGCGGCGGATCACGACGTATTGCGGGATTTTGAAATCGGCCAGAAGATCGCGGGCGAACTCCAGCAGCTCGCCGGTGTCGACCTCGCAGTTGGGCTTGGGCACCACGACGGCGCCGACCTTTTCTCCCATCATGCGGTCCGGCACCCCCATCACGGCGACCTCGAAGACGGCAGGGTGCCCGGCCAGCGCGTTTTCGACTTCGACGCAGTAGACGTTTTCGCCGCCACGGTTCACCATGTCCTTCTTGCGGTCGACGATCTGGACGAAGCCCTGGGCGTCGATGCGCGCCATGTCGCCGGTGTGGAGCCACCCGTCTACGAAGGTTTCGGCAGTGGCCTCGGGCTTGTTCCAGTAACCGCGGACGACGTTCTGGCCGCGGATGAGGAGTTCGCCGACATCGCCATCGCGGCCGGCTTCGTTGAGGCGCAGGTCGACCACGGGGGCGGGGAATCCGACGGTCTCGGGGCGCTGGCGCGTGTATTCGTGCGGGAGAAGCGTGGCGAGGGCGGAGGTTTCAGTGAGGCCGAATCCGTTGGCGATGCGCGCGTTGGGAAACGCTTCGGTGATGCGCAGGACGAGGTCGGGGGCGATGGGCGCTCCGCCGTAGCTGAGGCGGGCGACGTGGGAGGTGTCGAGCCCGGAGAAGTTCGCGTGGTTGATGGCGAGCCAGTAGATGGCGGGGACCGAGACCAGCGCGTCAATGCGTTCGTCTCGAATGGTGGCGAGGAAGGACTGCACCTCGAAAGCCGGCATGATGACGACCGCCGATGCGTGGCGCACCCCCATGAGCAACTGTGAGTTGCAGCCGGTGACGTGGAACAGCGGCACGGAGACGAGTCCGCGCATTCCCTCTGGGAACGGAACGACGGCGGCGCGGGTACAATTTTCCACGTTGGCCAGGAAATTCTCGTGGCTGGTCATCGCGCCCTTGGGGAAGCCCGTGGTGCCGCTGGTGTAGAAGATCGCTGCGAGTTCTTGCTCTTCGAGATCGTCGGTGACGAAAGGTGGGCCGCTGGGGAGAGGCTCGCCGGGGAGGAAAACGAATTTGCTGCCGGAGTCGGTGACCACGTAGTCGATTTCGGATTGCGTGAAGCGCGTGTTCACGGGGACGGCGGCGGCGCCGGCCATCTGGATGGCGAAGAAGGCGAGGCACCAGTCGACGCCGTTGGCCAGGCGAATCGCGACCCGGTCGCCGCGGCGGATCCCGAGGCCGTGGAGGCCGCCGGCGACGCGGGCGGCGCGGTCCCAGGTTTCGCGGTAGGTGAGGCGGGGGCCGCCGACTTCGACCAGGAACTCCCAGTCGGGGACTTGGTCGACGGTGGTGCGCAACATTTCTACAACGGAGCGTGGGCGGTTTTCGTAGCGGGCAATGCCGTCGGGGCCGCGCGTGATGCCGGATTGGTTGAAGGGCTGGATTACCGGCATCGGCGGTGGTCCTTGGTGGTGGCGACTGGCGTTGGCGCCACGGCGGCGTGAAGAGGCGGCCTAAGAGGCCGCCGCAGGCCGGGGGCCTGCCCCACAAGCGTTGACTCGTGTGGGGAGAGCATTAGTCGGCGGCGGCGTCCCTGCGGCGTTGTTCGGGGCGGCTGTCGAGCAGCGTGCGGGCGAGGCGTTCGCGATGGAAGGCAGCGTCGCCGAAGAGAAGTTCTGATGCCTTGGCGCGGCGGTAGTAGAGGTGCGCGTCGTTTTCCCAGGTGAAGCCCATGCCGCCCTGGATCTGGATCGAACGGTTGCCGGCGTCGCGGTAGGCTTCGCTTGCGTAAGATTTGGCGACACTGACGGCGGCGCGCGCTTGGGGATCGTTGTGACTGGCGGCCCACGCCGCGTAGTAGGCGGCCGAGCGCGAGCTTTCGAGCAGCGCCAGCATATCGACGCACATGTGCTGGACGGCCTGGAACATGCCGATCGGCTTGCCGAATTGCTTGCGCGTTTTGGCGTAGGCGACGGTGAGGTCGACCAGGCGCTGCATGCCTCCGACCATCTCGGAGGTGAGCGCCACGGTGGCGACGTCGAGCGCGGCTTCGAGGGCTGGACGGGCGTTGCGTGTGATCAGGTCCGACGGCGCGACCTCGACTCCGGAGAAGGTGACGCGATAGAGGCGGCGGGTGCGGTCGACCGCCGGCATCGCGGTCCGCTCGATGCCGGGCGTGCCTTCGGGGACGAGGCACACGGCCAGTTCGCCGCCGACACGTGCGGCGACCAGCAGGAGATCCGCGACGGCGGCATCGCCGACGAAGAGCTTGTCGCCGGTGAGCACGCAACCGCCATCGTGGCGGGCGCGGCCTTCGAGGGCGACGGCGTCCAAATCCCAGGAGGCGCTTTGCTCCAGCAGTGCTAGGGTCGCACGAGACTCGCCGCGGCAGATGGGGGCGAGATACTGCTGCTTCTGCTGGTCCGTGCCGCCACGATCGATCACCGCGCCGGCGAGCAGCGTGCTGAGGAACGGTCCGGGCACCAGCGCCGCGCCCATCTCCTCGAACAGCGCGGCCATTTCGACCAGGCCGAGGCCGAAGCCGTCATAGGCTTCCGGGAAGATGATGCCGGTCCAGCCCTGCTCGGCGAACTTGGACCACAGGGCGGCGTCGTAGGCGGCATCAGTCTCCATCAGGCGGCGGACTTCGGCCAGCGGGCACTCCGCGGCGAGGAACTTGCGCGCCGTGTTCTTGATGGTCTGTTGCTCTTCGCTCAATCCAAAGTTCATGTCAGTAGCTCTTGGGGAGGCCGAGGACGTGCTGGGCGACGATGTTGCGCTGAATCTCCGAGGTGCCGGCTTCGATGGTATTGCCGCGCGAACGCAGATAGGAGTAGGCCCACGCGCCGTTGTCGATGGCGAGATCGCCGCCTTCGCTGAGTTGCGCGTAGGGTCCCAGGATCTCCTGCGCGGTGGCCTGGAAACGCTGGTTGGCTTCGCTCCAGCCGATTTTCAGGATGGAGCCTTCGGGTCCGGGTGCGCCGGTTTGCAGGATCTTGCTGACGGCGCGCATGTGGTTCAGGCGCAGGATCTCGTTTTCGATGTGCGCCTGCGCGAGCTTTTGGCGGACCACGGGGTCCTCGGCGGCGGTGTGGCCGTTGCGGCGGATCTGGTCCGAGAGCTCGATCAGGCGGTCGAGCTGGCGGCGCATGGCGACCTGAGCGGAGACACCCAGCGTGGCGCGTTCGTGCGCCAGTGTGCCGAGCGCCACGTTCCAGCCGTCGCCCACTTGGCCCAGTACATTTTCTTTGGGCACGCGCACGTCGCGGAAGAAGAGCTCTGTGAATTCGGATTCGCCGGTCATCTGGCGCAGAGGGCGGACCTCGACGCCGGGGCTTTTCATATCGACCAGCAGGTAGGTGAGTCCTTTGTGTTTCTGCGAATCGGGGTCGCTGCGCGTGACCAGGGCGCACCAGTCGGCGGCCCAGCCGTAGCTGTTCCACACCTTCTGTCCATTGACGACGAACGCGTCGCCGTCGAGTCGGGCATCGGTGCGGAGGCTGGCGAGGTCGGAGCCGGCGTTGGGTTCCGAAAATCCCTGGCACCAGATTTCATCGCCGCTGAGGATGTTGGCCAGGTAGCGCTGCTTCTGCGCTTCAGTGCCGTAGGCGATGATGGTGGGTCCGATGAGCGCGAGGCCGAGCACGTTGGCGAGCGGAGGGGCTCCGGCGCGGGCCATCTCCTGGGTGAAGATCACCTGTTCCATGAGGCCGGCGCCGCGTCCGCCGTATTCGCGGGGCCATGACACGCCTGCCCAGCCGCCTTCGAACACGCGTTTCTGCCAGGTGCGCAGGAAGCGGAAGCGGTCTTCCATGGAATCGTGCAGTCGGTGCGTTTCCCAGTCGGGCGGCACGTTGGCGGCGAGCCACGCCCGCAGCTCGTCGCGGAAGGTGGTTTGTTGCGTGGTGAGGGTGAGGTCCATTGGTCAGTTTCCGTATTTGGCGAGTTCGTAGCGGGCGACGGCTTCGCGATGCACTTCATCGGGACCGTCGGCCAGGCGCAAGGTGCGGGCTCCGGCCCAGGCGGCGGCCAGGTGGAAATCCTGCGAGACGCCCGCGCCACCGTGGGCCTGGATGGCGCGGTCGAGGACGCGCAGGGCGAGGTTTGGGGCAACCACCTTGATCATGGCGATCTCGGATCGCGCCACCTTGTTGCCGACGGTGTCCATCATATAAGCAGCCTTGAGCGTGAGCAGGCGGGCCTGTTCGATCTCCATGCGCGAGGTGGCGATGTCGGCGCGGATGGTGCCCTGTTCAGCCAGCGCGCGGCCGAAGGCGACGCGCTGCTTCACGCGTTGGCACATCGACTCGATCGCCCGTTCCGCGACTCCAATGAGCCGCATGCAGTGGTGGATGCGGCCGGGGCCCAGGCGTCCCTGAGCGATCTCGAAGCCACGGCCTTCGCCCAGCAGGAGATTGGCGGCGGGCACGCGGACGTTGTCGAAGATCACCTCGCCATGGCCGTGCGGGGCATGGTCATAGCCGAAGACGGTGAGCATGCGCTTGACGGTGACGCCGGGTGCGTCCATGGGCACGACGATCATCGACTGCTGCTTGTGCTTGGCCGCGGCGGGGTCGGTCTTGCCCATGAAGATGGCGACCTTGCAACGCGGGTCGCCTGCACCGGAGCTCCACCACTTGTGGCCGTTCAGGATGTAGTCGGCGCCGGCGCGCGTGATGCTCGACTCGATATTGGTGGCGTCCGAGGAGGCGACCCTGGGCTCGGTCATGGCGAAGCAGGAGCGAATTTCGCCGGCCAGCAGCGGTTTGAGCCAGCGCTGCTTGAGTTCCGACGTGCCGTAGCGTTCGAGCACTTCCATGTTGCCGGTGTCCGGCGCCGAGCAGTTGAAGACCTCGGGCGCCATGGGCGAGCGCCCCATGATTTCGCACAGCGGCGCGTATTCCAGGTTGGTGAGCCCCGCGCCAAGTTCGCTTGCGGGCAGGAAGAGGTTCCAGAGGCCGGCGGCGCGCGCCTTGGGCTTCAACTCTTCGATGACGGGGGCGGGTTGCCAGCGATCGGGTCCGGTGCAGTGCTCCTTGTAGCGGTCCTCGTTCGGGTAGATGTGCTGGTCCATGAACGCAGTGAGGCGCTGTTGCAGGTCTTTGACTTTGTCTGTGAACTCGAAGGTCATGTCGTTGGGGGTCACCGGTAGGTTCGCAGATCGGGAGTGGCGAGGTGCGGCGTTCCGTTGAAAGAATGCAGGCGCAGCTCACTGCCGGTGAGACGCAGTACGGTGCAGGAGGCGTTGTGCAGGGCTCCGGCCAGGCGCATGACGCGGGCGTCGCAGATATCCATGGACAGGCCGGTCCAGATGGCGACCGGCGTAGCGGAGGTGAACACGAGGATGCTGTCCTCGTGCGCGGCGTCCGTCAAGTGTTCACGGCATGCCGCGACGCGGCGGTGGAAGTCGGCCCAGGATTCGCCTTCGTAGGAGTAGCGGTTGTGGAGCCAGGCTTCGACTACTTTGATGTCGCAGGGCGACCAGCGGCGGTTGACGGCGGCGTCGTGTTGGTCGGCGGCGGCGCGGGCGGCGGTGACCAGTTCCTGATAGTCGCGGGCGAAGTCGTCGTCTTCGGCGCAGAGCTGCGGGGCGAGGGCGCGGAAGACGTCGGCGAGGTCGAATTCGTTCCAGCCGGGGTGCTCGGCGATCTGTGGGAACTCGCCGCCAGTTTCGGTGTAAGCGGAGCGGACTTCGTCGGCGGTCTGCGCCTGGCGCGCGAGCGATCCGCTGTAGGCCGCGGTGAAGCGGATTCCCTGTTGCGCGAAGTGCTCGCCCAGCAGTCGCGACTGGCGGCGGCCAAGATCGGAGAGCGCGTCGTATTGCTTGCGTGTTCCCGCCTGCCCGTGGCGGACCAGATAGACGCGGCTCAAGGCTGCTTCTCCACCAGTGCCGCGGCGAGTTTCGCAAGCGCTGCGACGCGCCGGCCGAAATGCCGGAAGCGCTGGTCCGTGGTCTGGCCGCGCTGGAAGCGGAAGTAGATCTGCTGCAGGATGACGGCGAGCTTGAAGACGCCGAGCACCTCGTGATAGCCGATGGACGAGAGGTCGCGGCCGGTTTGGCGCGCGTAGCGTTCGAGGAACTGGTCGCGTGTGCACCAGCCCGGCTGCGCGGTGACGCCGGGTGTGGCGGCCAGCGGCTCGCCTTCCGCGGCTTCGTGGACCCAGGTCCAGTAGCACAGCGTCAGGCCGAGGTCGGCCAGGGGATCGCCGAGTGTGGACATCTCCCAATCGAGCACGGCTTCGACCGCGTCGCCCGCGGGACGCAGCATGACATTGTCAAGCTTGAAATCGTTGTGGACCAGCGTGGCTTCGCGCGAGGCGGGCAGGCGATCCCCGAGCCAGGCGATGACGCGGTCCATGTGCGGGAGGGGATCGGTCTGGGCGCGGCGCCAGCGCTCGGCCCAGCCGCGCACCTGGCGCTCGACGAAGCCCTCGGGTTTGCCCAAGTCGCGCAGCCCGGGCTGGGTCACGTCGATCGCATGCAGGCGGACCAGGCAGTCGATCAGCGCTTCACTGATGGCGCGCGCGTGATCGGGGTTTGCGGCCAACTCGGGCGGCACGGCATCGCGGATGACCAGGCCGCGGCGGCGCTCCATCAGGAAGAAGGCGCTGCCGATGATCGAGGGATCGTCGCACAGCAGCACCACGGCAGGAGCTTCCGGGAAGTGCGGGTGCACGGCGTCCAGCACACGGAACTCGCGGGCCATGTCGTGCGCCTTGGGCGCGACGGGTCCCAGCGGCGGGCGGCGCAGCACGTATTCGCGGCCGGCCGTGCGGATCAGATAGACCAGGTTCGAGTGGCCGCTGGGGAACTGCTCGATCTCGATATTCGCCGCCGCGCCAGGGAGCTTGCCGTGCAGATGCCGGGCCAGGGCGGCGGCATCAATCTCTTCGCCCTTGCGGACGGCCGCTGTATCGGAGTACACCAGAGTATCGTGCATGCTACTCGAACCGGGTGGAGGCTACCTCAATGGAGGGTATCATATCAGGATGCGAAACCAACCGGTCGACCGGTTTATTTCGGAGTGAGAAAATGACCGGCGCCGCCTGCCTTCTCGAAACCTTGACCGCCAACGGCATTGAGGTGTGCTTCATGAACCCGGGCACCTCGGAGATGCAGTTCGTCGCGGCGCTGGACCGCGTCGCCGGGATGCGCGGCATCCTTTGTTTATACGAAGGCGTGTGTTCGGCGGCGGCCGACGCTTACGCGCGCATGCACGGCGGGCCGGCCGCGACCTTGCTGCACCTGGGGCCGGGACTGGCGAACAGCCTCTCGAATTTTCACAACGCGCGGAAGGCGCGGTCGCCCATCGTGAGTATCGTCGGCGAGCACGCCACGGGGCATCGCGACTACGACGCGCCGCTCAGCGCCGACATCGCCGCCTTCGCCCGCACCGTCTCGAACGAAGTGCGGACCGTCGACAGCCCGGCCAACTTCGGGCGGCTCGCCTCGGAGAGCATCGCCGCGGCGGTGACGCTTCCCGCGCAGATCGCGATGCTGATCGTGCCCGCGGATTATTCGTGGCTGCCGGCGGGTCCGGTGGGTGCCGTGGTCGCGCGTCCCGAGCGTTGCCCGGCGCCGGGCGATCGGGTTCGGGATGTCGCGCACGCGCTGCGTGCGCCGAACCGCGCGGGTCTGCTGCTGGGGGGAACCGCGATGAGCGCGGCCGGGGTCGCCGCGGCAGGACGCCTGGCTGCCACCGGAGTGCGCGTGTTCGCCGACCGCGCAGCGCCGCGTCTGGCGATCGGTCGCGGGCGGTTCCCGGTGCCGCGGCTACCTTATTTTCCCGAAGACGCGTCTGCCGCGCTGGACGGGCTCACGCACCTGGTGCTGGTGGAGGCGCAGACGCCCGTCTCCTTCTTCCGCTATCCGAACACGCCCAGTTCGCCGGTGCCGGATTCGTGCGCCGTGGTCACGCTCGCCACGCGCGAGCAGGACGGGGTCGCGGCGCTGGCGGCGCTGGCCGCGGAGTGCGGTGCGCGCAAGGGGGCATCGTTCGACAGCCCGACAGTCGCGGCGCCCACCGACGGACCGCTTACGCCCGACGCGATCGGACGGACACTGGCCGCGCTGCTGCCCGAGGGAGCGATCGTCGTCGACGAGATGGTCTCCTCCAGCTTGCCCGTTCTGAAGCACCTGCACTCAGCCGCCGATCACGACCAACTGCCGCTCACCGGAGGCTCGATCGGCTACGGGCTGCCGGCCGCCGTCGGCGCTGCGGTTGCTTGTCCGGATCGCAAGGTGGTGGCGCTCGAAGCCGATGGCAGCGCCATGTATTCGCTGCAAGCGTTATGGACCATGGCGCGGGAGAGCCTGGACGTGGTGGCGGTGATCTTTGCCAATCGGCGGTATCGTATTCTGGATGTCGAAATGCGACGGACCGGATCGTCGCCGGCGGGGCCGAGGGCAGACGCGATGCTCGACATCGGACGGCCGGAGATCGATTTCGTCCATCTGGCAAACGGCTTAGGCGTGCCGGCGACGCGGGCGGCCAGCGCAGGCGAGTTCGTAGCGCAATTTCACGCAGCAGCAGCCGAGACCGGTCCGCGGTTGATCGAGGCAGTCCTCTAACAAACAGGTGCGGGCCAACTTAGGCCCACGCGAAGCCCCGGGGGCGGCATGGCGTCCCACAGCATCGTGGGGCATAATTGTAGGGCTCGTTGGGGCGCCGCGTACGTCCGTGGCAAGAATGGAAGACTTAGGAGTTTACATGTTTAAGTGGATCGCTCTGCTCTCCCTGGCCGGCTTGGCGGCGGCCCAGAACGTCAGCTTCCAAACAGGCGCGCGGCTGGTTACCACCGACGTGGTCGTCCGCAATGACAACGGTCCGGTGAAGGGACTCACCAAGGACGACTTCACCCTGGAAGACAAGGGGAAGAAAGTCGACATCACCCTGTTCGAGGTCAGCGAAGCCGGTAAGTTCGATCCTCCCACGCAGATCGGACCCGCCATCGGCAGCAACCGCATCAACTCTCTGGGACAGGTGCAGGAGACCGCCACGGTGGTGGTTTACGATCGCATCAATGTCGACGCTTCGGCGCAGGCTTTTATCCGGAATCAGGTGCTGGATCTGCTGGTGAATTTGAAGCCGGACGAACGAATCGGGTTCTATTCCATCGGCTTTGGTCTGCAAATGGTGCAGGATTACAACGAAGACGCCGCGGCGCTGGTGCGCGTGGCGAAAGTAATTAAGAATGGCGGCACACCCGCTGCCGAGGACGCCGCGCTGGCCAAGGCGCTCACCGACGGGCTGACACCGATGCAGGGCCTGCAGAACCAGCCTCGCGTGAACATTACGTATCCGGCGTTCAAGTCCATTGCGCATCACCTGGAAGGGCTGCGGGGCCGCAAGCAGGTGCTGTGGATCGCCAGCAACTTCCCGCTCACCTACGGCGCGGGAGTCGAGCGCCGCAGCAATGACCAGAAGCAGCACCAAACGTTCGTCGACATGCTGACCGATGACGGCGTCACACTCTATACCGTGGATCCCGGCGGCGCCGGGGCCGCTCTGAATACCGCCACCGACAACGGTGGCGACACCCTGGCGGCACAAAAGGGGCTGGAGGTCGTCACCACCAACCAGTTGAACAGCATGGCCGGCATCCAAGGTTTTCGCAACGCGGCGGAAGCCACGGGCGGCAAGTCGTATTTCAATACCAATAACATCACTCCGGCCTTGCAGGAAGTGGTGAGCCTGGGCTCCTACAGCTACACGCTGGGCTTCTATGTCGACGAGAAGCAGTTGGACGGAAAAACCCACAAGCTGGAAGTGAAGCTGGCGAAGAAACCCGAAACGGATCATGCTGCCATTTCCTACCGCAAGCAGTATCTGGCCTGGGGCGAAAAACATCCGCCGCCGCCCGAACTGGCCAGCGCCATCGGCGACTACATGGCCGAACCCCTGGACGCCACCGGCATCACGCTGATGGGTGTCTCCAATCCCCAGCCGGATAAGCCGGGCTACCAGCAACTGGTGGTGCGCGTGGCCGTCTCCGAGTTGAAGCTTGAGCCGGTGGGCGAGATGTTCGTAGGCGCGTTCGAGATGGCGTTGGGTATTGAGGGCGCGAAAGGCGGCACCACGGAGACCTTCAACCTGAACTGGAGCCAGGAACAATATCAGCAGGCCATCAAGAGCGGACTGGACGTGGGCAAGTCGATCCAGACCGACGACCATGCCGGCAAGTTTATGGTGGTGGTGCAGGACAAGGCCACGGGCAACGCCGGACGCGTCCGGATTCCCTTCACGCCGGCTCCGGCGGCAGCCAAGTAGTCCAGATTTATGTTCCCCAAGATCGCCCTGCTCTGTACGATCGCCGCAGTGGCGGTGGGTCAGGATGACGTCATCCGCGTGGACACGCGCCTGGTGCAGGTGGACGTGGTGGTGCGGGATGCGCACGGTCCCGTGCGGGGGCTCACCAAGGACGACTTCACGGTCTACGATAACGGCAAGCGCCAGGACATTGCTGCGTTCAACGTCCGGACCGGGCGCGTTTCGAGCACGGTGGAGCCGCTCCCGGCCGGCGCGGTCTCGAATCGCCTGAATTCGCGAGGGGAGGAGCCCGCGCAGGCGACCGTGATCCTGTGGGACATGCTCAACACCGAGGTGGAGGATCAGGCCTGGGTGCGCGGTCAGGTGTTGGGCTACCTGAGTAACATCGGGCCCGAGGACCGCATGGCGCTGTACGCGCTGGTGAAGACCCTGAAGGTGGTGCAGGACTTCACCGACGATCCGGACATCCTGCGTGCGGCCGTGGCCCAGACCACCGCGCAGCAATCGGTGAATCTTTCGGCGACGAGCCTGGCGGATACGGCCGGGACGGCCGCCGTGCTGGGGAACGACGCCGCCTCGGTGGCCGCCACCCAACAGTTGAACCAGATGTCCAAGACGGCGGCGCTCTCCATGCAGTGGTACAACATTCGCGACCGGGCGCTGATCACGCTGGCGGCGCTGCGGGCAACCGCCGATCACTTGCGTGGGCTTCCCGGACGCAAGAAGCTCATCTGGGTTTCCGGCAGTTTCCCGGCGTTAACCATGTTGCAGAATGAGCGCGTGGGCGCCTCGCAGATCGAAACGTTGAATATTGGCTTGCAGATTCAGTACGCGATCAAGGACCTGAATGCGGCCAACATCGCTGTCTATCCGATCGATCCCCGAGGGCTCAAAAGCGGGTTCAACGCCTCCGGCCAGAAGCTGGACCTCACTGCCGGCTCGAACCTGACCAACACCGGTCTCGACACCATGAACATGCTCGCCAAGGGGACCGGCGGACGCGCCTTCTATGCCACCAATGACATGGCCAAGGCCATGAACGAGGTGTTCCGGGACTTCGAGGTCACCTACTCGATGGCATTTTCGCCGAGCGACGACAAGCTGGACGGCGACTATCACAATCTTTCGGTGAAGGTGGATCGCAAGGGGGTCGACCTGCAATACCGGCGGGGCTACTTCGCCTCGGATGTGAAGACGGCTACCAAGATGGATCGCGACAATCTGCTGCATGCCGCGATGCGCAACGAACTGGAGTCGACTGGCGTGGGGTTGATCGCCTCCGGCGGAAGCGACCAGGAGTCGCCCGGCCTTTACGACATCAACCTGACGGTGGACCTGCACGACCTGTACTTCCGCCAGATAGATGGAAGGTGGCTTTCCACCATCCAATTCGCAACGCATTTTTCAGAGACTGAGACGATGTCCGGCACCATTGAGGAGATCCTGCTCAACCTGACCGAGGACTCGTTCCGCGACGGCATGCTCAACGGGTTCACGATTCAACGCAAGGTGGCTCTCGCGTCCGAGCCGGGTCTGCTGCGCATCGCTGTTCAGGACGAGATCAGCGGGCGAACGGGCACGGTTTCCGTGGCCATCCCGGGAGCGCCGCCAGCCGCATCCTCGCCTGCCGGGCCATCACATGCTGATCCGGGTCCCGGCGCTCCCTGACCGCGCGCGGACAGCACGTTTCCAGTTTCGGACACAACCGCCCGCTGGGTGGGTCTGTTTTCAACACTTCAGGCGCGGCTCTTGAATTGCGAGTACAGACTGCGCGTGCACGGTTCGCACGCCTGAGTTTGCTGTCGGCCGCGTCAGAGGAGCCACGCGGCGGCGGCTGGCGCGGCAGTTCCTGCCACGTTTCTAATGGAGGCGCTGCTGATTGCCTTCGCGGGAGGAGCGCTCGGTGTACCGGCAGACCCCAGACAGCCGGTACCGCTCCTTCCCGCGTCCATGCTGCGCGTGTGAACCTGGACTATTGGGGCCCGGCCGTCAGCTCCGCCATGCGCTGGTTGAAGGCGCGTTCCGAGGAATCGATCAGGGCCTGATAGCCGGCGGGATCGATGTAGGGATTCGGGCCGCCCTGCTGGAGCTTGGCGTACTTCTCCTTCATCTGATAGAAGCCGGTGTGCGAGCCGAGGAAGACGTCGGCGTGCAGCGTGCGCATGGTGGCGAACGCCTTGCGGTAGTCATCGGCGATATCCGGATAGTTGGGGTTGTTCACCAGCACGGCGGCGTTCAGGCTCAGACTGCCCACCATCACCACGTCGTAGGTCTTGCCGTTTTCCATAGTCTGAAGCGTCCAGGTGGTGCAACCTTTGGTGTGCCCGGGCGTGAGGTGCGCGGTGAGGACCACGCCGCCGAGTTCCACCGTATCGCCGTCGTGCAGCACGCGGTCGACGGGATGTTCCTTGCCGCCCGGGCGCATCGCCTTGAGGGCGGGAACATCCTGTTCCATGGCCATCACGCGCGCACCGGTCAGCTCCTTGAAGAGGGCATCTCCGGACATGTGGTCGGGATGGGCGTGGCTGCCCAGCAGAATCTTGATATCGGAAAACTTGAAGCCGAGCTGCTCCACACCCGCGCGGATCACCGGGATGGTCTCTTCGTAATCGCTGTTGATCAGGATGTGTCCGGCGGGCGTGGTGATGAGAAACGAGCCCAGTTGCTCGGACCCCACCGAGTAGACGTTGCCGATGACCTTGTGCGCGGGAAACGGCGCGTTCCAGTCGATTCCGGCAAAGGGATTGGCGCCCTTCCCCTTTCCTTTGCCCTGACCCTGTGCGCACAACAGGGCCGCGGCCAGCAACAGGCAGACGAATGCTCGAGGGGCTCGCATCGTGGGGAGTGTAGCATAGGAAGTACATGCCGGATCGTTGGGGCTCCAGGTTCCTTCCCACTTTTATTCTTTCTGTAGCAGTTCTGTACGGCCAACAACCCGCCACCGGTCCCGTTGCCGGACCGGCGAAGCCCGCGCGTAAAGCCGAAGGGTCCGCAGACACGCCAGCCGACGACATTCCCGCGGCCGGGCCCAAACCCCCGGCCAATGCCGCGGGGGATTCGGTGAGCCAGGAGGATCGCCGCTCGCTCAACCTCCTGGGCCAGGCCGATACCGCCGGCGGCGAGGCCCCCCGCAACCAGAACCGCAGCATCAATCTGGTCAACAACAATGCCGCGCAGGAAGTGAACGCCCGCTTGGGTATGACGGCGACCATCGTCGAACAGTTCCTGCCCGCGAATCGCTATTTTGGTAGCGAGTTTGGCAACGCGCCGCAGCGTCCCATCTATGTGACGCCGCAGAGCGGCGTGGGCACGCACGGGAATCTGTACTGGACGCACCAAAACAGCATCTTCAAGGCGAGGTCATTCTTTCAGGTGGGCGGCGTGAAGCCCGCGCACGATAACGTCTACGGAGGCACGCTGGGAACCGCGCTCTGGCGCGGCGCATTCCTGAACATTACGGGCTCGCAGGACAAGAACCGCGGGCAGGTGAACGGAAACATCCTGATCCCGCTGCCGTCCGAGCGCACGCCGCTCACCATGGACCCGAAGCTTTATGCGATCGTCCAGAACATCCTGGACGGCTATCCGGACTTGACGCCGAACCGGACGGACATCAATATTCGCGCCACCAACCTGAACGCTCCCCAGTTGATCAACACCGATACGGGGTCAGGGCAGATCACGCAGCACCTCGGGGACCGCGACCAACTGGTGCTCCGCTACAACTACACCGGGCAGCGTGTGGATGCGTTCCAGTTTGTCCGGGGCATGAATCCCAACACGCGCACCAAATCGCACGGAGCGCGCATCACCTGGAACCACACCTGGACCCCCAACACCATCCTGAACCTGACGGCCGGCTTTGACCGGCAGCGCGCACAGTTGCTGGCGGCGCCGGGCACACTGGGAACCATCCCGGTGACCGGATTGCAGCGCCAGGGACCGTTCCCACAGGTTCCGTTCAACCGTACGCAGAACATGTTCCGCTATGAGACGTCGGTCCAGAAGGTGACCGGCAACCACACGCTCTCCGCCGGCGCGAGCCTGATGCGGCTGCAATACAACGGTGAGGAGCCGGACGGCGCGCTGGGCATCACGCAGTTCCGCCCGGACTTCGGCCGTGACGCGATCACCAACCTGCGCATGGGCACGCCGTCGTCCTACATTCAAGCCATCGGCACCACCTACCGCGGCTTCCGCAATTTTCAGATGGCGGCTTACGTCGGCGACATCTGGAAGGCGACCAGCGCCCTCACCATCGACTACGGCGTCCGCTGGGAAGGCTTCACGCTGCCGGTGGACGTCACCGGGCGCAGCCACCTGAACTTCCACTCGGACCTGAACAATTTCGGCCCGCGCTTCGGCTTCGCCTATCGTCTGCCAGGCCGCTGGGGCGTGCTTCGCAGCGCCTACGGCACCATGTTCGGACAGATCTACCCCGGCACCTACGGGCAGGATCGCCTGAACCTGCCCTACCTGCTGCGCGTCAACGTCCCGGCGCCGAACCTGGTGGATCCGCTCCAGGGGATTTCGACCACCATCAATCCCAACGAACCCTCCACGGTCTACGAGGTCAGCAAGGATCTGTCCACTCCGTATTCGCACCAGTACAACTTCAGTTGGGAGTTCGACGTCAAACCGCAGTGGCACATCCAGTTGGGTTACGTCGGCAGCCGCTCCATCAAGCTGTTTAATGCGTGGTCGCTGAATCGCGCCCAGCCGGTTCCGGGGATTCCGCTGATCTCGAACACCATCAATGAGCGGCGCCCGAACCCGAACGAGTATGAGCACCTGCTGATCCTGAACACGTCGGTCGCCTACTACGACGCCGCCCGCGTGAGCTTTTCGCGGCCGAACTGGCATGGCCTGAGCCTCAACGCGTCCTACTGGTTCAGCAAGGCAATGGACCTCGGCACCACCTACACGGGCACGGCCTCCGGCTCGGAAGCGCGCCAGGCGAACGGCCAGGACGGCATTAACGTGTCCAAGGATCTGAAGGCCCGCAGTAATTTCGACCAGCCGCACTCCTTCCTCTTGCAGGCATCCTACGACACGGGCCGCGGAGCGGGCGGATTTCTGCGCGGGCTCACGCGGGGCTGGTCGCTGGCCACCGTGTATCTGCTGAAGAGCGGCACTCCGTTCACGGTCCAGTCAGGTTCGGACGGCTTGAACGTCGGAAATCTGGACGGCGTCAACCAGGATCGTCCGGTGCTGTTGGACCCCTCTATCCTCGGGCAGATCGTTGGCAATCCGGATACGTCGGCGCAATTGCTGCCGGCCTCGGCGTTCCGCTTCATCAACGCGCCTCAGGAACTGGCGGGAAACCTGGGCCGCAACACGTTCCGCAAAGGCAAGATCGCCAACATGAACGCGTCGTTGTCGCGCACCTTCACGCTGCCCCACGACTGGAACATGACATTTCGGGCCGAATCCGTGAATTTCTTCAACACGCCGCAGTTTGACCAGCCGGGCCGCAATCTGGCGTCGGCCAACTTCGGCAAGATCAACAACACGCTCAACGATGGGCGGACCTTCCGCTTCACCCTGCGGCTGGCGTTCTGACTACTTCTTTTCGGTTTTGAGGTAGGACTCGCGCAGGGTGCCCTTGGCGCGAGCCACCGGCAGCAGGGTCGGGTAGAACTGCACGAAGGTATTCTCCACCGCTCCATTCGCGTTGTGGCAGGCGTTGCATCCGGCCTCCGGGCCGAACTTGGAGGCAGCCGCGGCGTTGCCGTTGAAGCCGAAGTAGCCCCAGCCGTCCTGGAAGCGCGCCGAATCTTTCACGGCGACTTCCAGCGCGTTCACGTCTTTCTGGAAACGCCCGCCTTTGTTGATGGAGCCCTCCGTAGCGGACTGGCGCAGTTCCAAGGCGAACATCGTCTTCTCAGGCCACTTGCCCGTGGCCAGGAACGCGCGGTAGGCGGCGGGTTCCACGAACACGTTGTCGAACACCGGATCGTTCGCCTCGCGAGCGCTGTCAGCGTAGTTCATGCCGAGCCCGGAGCTGAGGTAGATCCATTCACGATAATCCGACGGGCGCGTCAACTTGCCGTCGGCCGTGAACTCCGGTCCCGCCGCGGCCAACGTCGCCACCGCCCAAGCGGCTACCAGGAATCCGAAGCGTGTCTTCATATTCTGTTCTCCCTGTGGGGCAGGCCCTCGGCCTGCGGCGGCCTCTCAGGCCGCCCGGTTCTTCACCGCAGCAGATCTTCCAACTGGACCCGGGCATCGGTCTTGCTGTCGCGATACTTCACGATCACCGGCGTGTACAGCGACACGCCCCATTCCTTGCCCTTGCCGCTGGTAATCGCCCGCGACCCCGCCACCACCACCGCGTCTTCAGGAATCACCAGCGGATCATCGCCCTTGGCCGAAAGCACCTGGCCGCGCGCCACATCGTAGACCGGCGTCGACCGCGTCAGGATCACGCCACTCCCCAGCACCGCGCGCCGCTTCACCACGGTTCCTTCGTAGACGCCGCAGTTGCCGCCCACCAGCACGTCGTCTTCGATGATCACAGGCAGCGCGCCCACCGGCTCCAGCACGCCACCGATCTGCGCCGCGGCCGAGACGTGGCAGTTCTTGCCCACCTGCGCGCAGCTCCCGATCAGCGCATGCGAATCGACCATGGTGCCGTCGTCCACCCACGCGCCCGTATTGATGTACATGGGAGGCATGCAGGTGACGCCTTTGCCCAGATAGCAGCCGTCGCGAATGCTCGACCCGCCCGGCACCACACGCACGCCGCTCTGCGCCGTGAGTTGCTTCACCGGCCACGTGGCCTTGTCGAAAAAGGGTTGGCGCGCCGGGTCCACGGACATGTCGACAATCCCGCCCATGCGGAACCCGAGCAGGATCCCCTTCTTCACCCACGCGTTCACCCGCCAGCCCGTGGGCGCGGCGGCGTCGGGTTGGGCCGCACGCACCTCGCCGGCATTCAGCGCCTCCTTGAAGTGGGCAAACAGTGTGAAGTGGGTTTCGGTGTAGCGGTCAGGCTTGTTGTCGAACAGCGCCTCGATCTCAGTCTGCATGCGTCCCCCGAGACGCGTTCACCAGGCCCAGCGCCCGCAACACCGCCTCAATCCTCTTCTGATTCGCGTCCGACGGCGGCACCATCGGCAAGCGCCACGCGGGCTCCAGCAAGCCCATTATGGCCATGGCTGCCTTGGCCGGCCCGGGATTCGGCTCGCAGAAGTTGAGCGTCATCAGGTCGAACCATTGGCGCTGGATCGCCCGTGCACCCGCGTAGTCGCCCGCCAGCGCGAGCTGCGCCAGCTTCGTCATCTCCGCGGGAATTTCGTTCGAGATTACGGAAATGACGCCGCGCCCGCCCAGCGAGATCACCGGGATGGTGATCGCGTCGTCGCCGCTCAGCATCACGAAATCCTCGGGAAGCTGATGTACGATCGCCGCCATCTGCGCAATGTTGCCGGAGGCTTCCTTCACGCCGACCACGGTTTCGATCTCAGCCAAGCGCTTCATCGTCGGCGGGTCGACATTGATGCCGGTACGCCCCTGGATGCTATAAACAATGATCGGCAGCGGCGTCGCCTGGGCGATCGCCTTGTAGTGCCGATAGAGTCCCTCGGGGTTGGGCTTGTTGTAGTACGGCGTCACCGAGAGGATGCCGTCGACGCCGATCGCCTTCAGCTCCTTGGCGAGCGAGCAGACTTCGGCGGTGTTGTAGCCGCCCGCGCCGCCCAGCACCGGCGTCTTTCCCGCGGCCTCTTCCACCGTGATCTCGACGACGCGCAGGTGTTCGGCATGCGTCAGCGTGGGGCTTTCGCCCGTGGTCCCGCAGGGAACCAGAAAGTTGATGCCGGCGTCGATCTGGCGCCGGACCAGCTTGCGCATCGTTTCTTCGTCGAGCGACCCATCCTTGCGGAACGGTGTCACCAGCGCAGTGCCGCATCCCGTGAACTTGGTCATAACCGTGTACCTCTTACCCCAATGTATCCTTGAATTCGAAGACGCCCCGCTTGCCCTGGATCCACTGCGCGGCCTTCAGCGCGCCGCGCGCGAATCCCTCCCGGCTGCGAGCCGTATGCCGCAGCGTGATCGTATCAGCCGCTGAATCGAAGCCGATCTCATGCGTGCCCGGATGCTTGCCCGCGCGATTCGAGCTCTCATCAACGAAGCGCGTGTATCCGGCCGCCTTCATCTCGCGCACCAGCGCCAGCAGCGTACCGGAAGGAGCGTCCTTCTTCGCGTCGTGGTGGATCTCCCAGGCCCACGCGCCGTAGGCGTCCTCCTTGGCCAGCAATCGCGCCGCTTCGTGCACCACCTTCAGGAACACGTTCACGCCGATCGAAAAATTCGCAGCCCACACCATCGCCGTGTTGTGCTTCTCGACCGTCGCACGCACGCGGCTCATGTGCTCCAGCCAGCCCGTGGTTCCGATCGCCGCGGGCACCTGCAATGCCGCGAGCCCTTCGATATTGGCCAGCGCGGCTTCGGGCGTGGAGAATTCGATGGCGGCGTCGGCGCCCTTAGCGGCGGAGAGATCGTCATTCACATCGATGCGCGCGTGGATCTCGAAGCCGTATTCGGGCGCGAGCTGCTCCACCAGCTTTCCCATCTTTCCGTAACCGACGATAGCGAGCTTCACTCAAATGCCTCCGGATCAGGCGACCGGAAGAACTCCCGGTGCAGCGATTCTACCGCGCGGGTCAAATCCGTGGCGTCCACCACCAGGCTCAGATTCAACTGCGAAGCGCCTTGGGAGACCATTCGCGGTTTGATGCCGTCGAGCGCCGTGAAGGCGCGCGCGGCCGCATCCGTCGATCTTCGCAGATTATCGCCCACCAGGCAGACGATGGCTTGGTCGCGCTGCACGGTCACCTCAGAGAAGGCGGCCAGCTCCGTGCGAATCTGGTCCAGAGCCGCAACGTTGTCAATGGTCAACGAGACGCTGACTTCAGATGTGGCGAGCATGTCGACGGGTGTCTCGAAGCGGTCGAACACTTCGAAGATGCGCCGCAGGAATCCATGCGCCATCAGCATGCGTGTCGACACGATGTTGACCAGCGCAATATTTCGCTTGCAGGCGATGGAGCGGACCGGGCTGGGTGAAGCCGGCGGGTCTTTGACGATCAGCGTGCCGCCTACGTCCGGCCGGCGCGAATTCAAGATCCGCACGGGGATGTTTTTTTCGATGGCGGGCAGCACGGTGGCGGGGTGCAGCACCTTGGCTCCGAAATAGGCGAGCTCGGCCGCTTCGGCGAAGGAGCACACCTTGACGCGATAGCCGCCTTCGAGGATGCGAGGGTCGATGGTGAGCATGCCGTCGACGTCGGTCCAAATCTGGATCTCTTCGGCCCCGAGGGCAGCGCCGACGATCGAAGCCGTGTAGTCGGAGCCGCCTCTCCCAAGGGTCGTAGTCACGCCGTCTTCGCTCGCTGCAATGAATCCGCCCATCACCACCACTTGGCGTTCGGCCATAGGAGCCACAATCTCGCGGAGCCTGGCGTGCGTCTGGGCGAACAGAGGTGCGGCCTGCGTGTGCCGGCGATCCGTCACGATCACGGAGCGGGAATCGACGTGCGCCGTCTCCATCCCGCACTTGCGGAACTGCGCAGCCACCACGATGCTGGACAGCCGCTCGCCATACGCCGAAACGGCGTCCGTGGCGCGTGGCGTAAACTCGCCCATCACCCCGAGGCCGCGGATCAGCGCTTCGAGTTCGGCGAACTGCACTTCCAGAGATTTGTCGACACCCAGGCCAGCCGCTTCGCGCAGGTGGAAGTCGCGCAGGTCTTGCAACTGAGCCAGGGCGTCGGGCAACGCGCCAGCGACGGCGGTTTCCGCCATGGCCAGCAGCTTGTTCGTGGTCTTGCCCATGGCGGACACCACCACCACAGGATGGCGGTCCGCTCTGGCGTGCACGATGCCCGCCACGCGGCGGATGGCTTCGGCGGACTCGACCGACGTCCCGCCGAACTTCATGACGATCATGACAACCTCAGTCGAGGTATCCCTCCGTCTTCATGATTTCGGCATTCAGCACGGCGGCTCCGGCCGCGCCGCGAACGGTGTTGTGTCCCAGAGCCATGAACTTGAAGTCGAACACCGGGCAGTCACGCAGACGCCCGATGAACACGGCCATGCCGTTTTCGCGCTCGACGTCGCGCCGCGGCTGCGGCCGGTCGGCTTGCGGCATATAGATGACGGGGCAGGGCGGGGCACTGGGCAATCCCTTCTGTTGGGGAATGCCGCGCCAGCTCTGAAACGCACTCAGGACGTCGTCGCGTGAAGGCTTGTTTTCGAATTCGACGGAGACCGAAAGCAGATGGCCGTCGACTACCGGCACACGATTGCAGGTGGCGCTGACCTTGGCCGTCAGCGGCTCGATCTTCACGCCTGCAAGCTGCCCGAGGATCTTCTGCGTCTCGGTTTCGAGCTTGTCTTCCTCGCCGCTGATATAAGGGACCACGTTCGCGTTGATGTCCATCGAGGCCACGCCCGGATAACCCGCGCCCGACAGAGCCTGCATCGTGGTGACGATCACGCGCCGGATACCGAACCTCTGGAGCGGCGCCAGGGCCATCACCAGCACGATGGTGGAGCAGTTGGGATTGGTGACGATCTGCCCCTTCCAGCCGCGGGCTTGCTTCTGATGCGGGAGCAGCTTGAGGTGGTCCGCGTTGATTTCCGGGACCAGCAGGGGCACGTCGGGGTCCATGCGATGGTTGCGCGAGTTCGAAACGATGGTGTGCCCGGCGGCGGCAAACGCCTTCTCAATTTCCCCGGCTACGGAGGCGTCCATGGCCGAAAACATCAGTTTGGGCGCGCCATGGGGCTCGGCGCGCGAGACCATCAGGTCGCGCACGTAGGCAGGGGTTTCGCCACCCAGCCGCCAGGTGGTGGCCTCGTGATAGCGCTGTCCGGAGGACCGGTCGCTGGCGCCCAGCCAAACCAGATTGAACCACGGGTGGTCGCGCAGGAAACTCACAAATTCCTGGCCCACCATGCCGGTGGCTCCCAGGATGCCAACTGGAATTCGTTCACTCATCGTAATAACTGCCTCACTAATTTCTGATAAAGCTCGACCGCTTCGGTGATTTCCCGCTTCGGAATTCGCTCCTCGGCGGTGTGCGCCAGATGGATGCTGCCGGGGCCGATCAGATAGGGCTCGCCCCACTTGCGTTCGAAGGCCGGAATATCGGTGGTGTAGGACACGATGGTGGTCTCGAATCCTGGTACGGAGCCCAGGTGCACGGCCGGGATAAAGAGGACCTCCTTGGCCTCCACGGGCCCCGCGGCCTTGGCCACAGCCGCGCGGATAGAGTCGCCGGAATCGACCACGCGATACATGAGCTCGGCTTGCGCTTCGTCGGGGATCACGTTGGGAGCGCGGCCGCCGTTAATCGTACCGATGTTGAGCGTCGAGGGGCCCAGGACGGCGTCCGTGGGAAGCTCGATGCGGCGCACGCGCTCGAGTGCGTCCAGCAGCTTGTCGATGGCGGAGTCGCCCAGTTCAGGATACGCCGAGTGCGCCATTTTGCCCTTCGCATTCAGCTCGAAGCGCAGGACGCCTTTTGATCCGAGGGCGAGCTTGTTTTCGGTGGGCTCGCCATTGATCAAGAAGCGGCTGCCGCGGGGGTGCTGCGCGGCGACGATGGCTCCCAGACTGTTGCGCTCCTCGCCGACCACCAGCAACAGAGCGAGGCCGCGAACGCCCGAAGTGACCAAGGCTCCCAGGGCATGGATCATGGCCGCGAGGATGCCCTTGGTATCACAGGCGCCGCGCCCCCAGATGTGATCGGCGTCCTCGCGCGAGGGAAAAAACGGCGGCACGGTATCGATGTGGGTCGAGAACGTCACGATGGGGTCGCCCCAGGTCGCCAGCAGGTTGAAGCGGTGCGGCTCGACCTCCATCCGCTCGACACGGCCGCCGGTGCGCCCGGCGAGCGCCGTCAGGTGGTCGAACAGAAAGTTCCCCACGCGTTCTTCGTTGAGCGTCACCGATTCAATGTCGACAAGCGCCCGCGTCAGCTCGAATACGTTCATAGCGATCGTGGGATTTCAGGGGCGCGCTATCTCCACTGCACGGAGACAACCAGGGAGGGTGTGTGGTCCACTTCCCGATAGCGCTCCATCCGGCCCGAAGGTCCAGGTCGAATGACAGTGGGCAGGTGTTAGCCCGATCCACCAACCGCGACGCGCAGGCACGCGCGCTACGATTTCGGCGATGCGGTCCCTTTCACCGGACGCTCCGAATGCCTCGGAAATTCGCGCCAGCTACTGATGATCCTCGCTCCTCTACCAGAACTTTGACTCAGGATAGCACGACTACTGAAGGGGCGCTGCTACAATCGAGAGGTCGGGGCGTAGCGCAGCCTGGTAGCGCACCTGCCTTGGGCGCAGGGGGTCGGGAGTTCGAATCTCCCCGCCCCGACCAACAAATCCAATCAAGTCAATAGGTATTTTCAGTGCGTGGACAGCAGCCAGCGGGCATATCCACACAGATGTCCACATCGCCCCGCCAAGCCGGAATCTGTCCACACTCTGGGCCCGCCGCGCTTGACACCCCTTCCGGCAGGTGATGGACTCTTCCATGGAAGGAGACCGCATGCCAGACACCGTTGATGGAACCCGAGGCTACTTCTTCAACGCTGAAGGGCAGCCCGCGTTTGAAGTAGACGTGTGGCCGCTTGACGGAGGATGGGCAGTCAGGATCACCGAGATTGGCGTCGGGCCCATTGCGACTGAGCCGGACAACAGCGATGTTCATAAGCAGCCAACAGAAGCGGAAGCCATGCAGTGGGCGCAACGCTACCTTGAGGCAAACCGCTCTACGTTCTTTGCGCATTCCTACAAGCCACTCTGGGAACCCCTGCGCTACAACATCAACGGAACTCCGGCGTTGCTGTAAGGGCGCGAACCTGGAGCCGGACTTGATAAGCTGCGCAGATGGAGGATGAGCCAGATGGAGATGATTGACGATTTCATTCAGGTAGCGTCGCAGGAGTTTGGCGAAAGCGAGGCGGGCACACGGGCGGCTACAGCAGGTCTGCTGGAGGCGCTGAGAGAACAGGCCGGAGCGGAGGATTTCCGCGCACTGGTTAAGGCGATCCCAGGGGCAGAACTTTTGCTTCACACACACGCTGCCGAAACCGTGGACCATGCCCGCCACGGCCTCGGCGGAGCGGTTGGTTGGCTGCTCGCATGGCTGGGCGGCACCAGGGGCGAGATCGGCTTGGTCGCTGCCATGGAAGAGGCGGGATTCTCCCCTGCCAAGGTCGCCCGCTTTGTTGCCGCGTTCAAGAAGTTCGCTACGGAACATGCGGGTCAGGAGGCAGTTGACAAAGTGTTTTCTGAAGCCCAAGACTTAGCGATTCTGGAGCAGAAGGGACACGGCTCGCCTGGGTGGTGAGTCCCGTGCCCGCACCACGTCCGAGCCTTCCAGCCGCAACAGGGCCCAAGTGCGGCCTCGCCTAGAAGCGCCGGAGCGGGTGCCCGGATCTGAGGACCTAGCGCGGAGTCAGTACTTCCTGCACAGTTGAAGGCGTGCGGGAGCGTTCAGCGAGACCTGGCGGCACGCACGCCGTTGCATGCCCAACCAACCTGCCGAAATGCTCCCGCACAGCAACCAGTGCGTCTCTTCAGGTCGGCATTCGCTGGCATCGAGGGCCGCCATGGGGGAGATGATCCACAGTACGCGAATCCCTCAAAATGTTCCAGAGCTCTTACGCGCTTTTGCGATACCAGTTGCGTTGCCGCGTGTGTGTCACATCCAGGCCGTTCACCAGCATCGCCAGCTCTTCGGCGCGCATCGTCATACTGTGCCCTTGGCTCGATTCCGGCCAGCGGAATCGCTGTTCGGCGACGCGGATCAGCCGCGCTAGTTCTTCATCAGCCAATGTTCCGCACTCGATCCGCCGCCCGTTGCCGGTGAAGGATCCCGGGTCATTGGGAACGCTCAAGTGGAACCTTCCGCTCGTAAACAATCCCAAGGGCCCACGCATCATGAATCCAGTTGGCATACGCCTGATGGCGAACTCGTTTGGCGGAGGCTCCTAAGGCTTTCAAATCCTTTCCTGTTCGAGCGAACTGTGTGAACGCACCGATGCCGATTCAGGTTAGTATACGAGGATCACCCCATTAGGTCACAGGCGGTTCTGGGTCGGCATCGTGTCGGCCCTCGCGCTGGGGGCCGCGCTCCAGTTCTGGTTCTTCGAACGCGGCTTCTACTCGATCAGTTGGGATGAAGCGGGCAGGACACTCGACGCGTACCAGTGGGCGCAAGATGGCTCCGTCAAGTCGCCGGCCTGGCTCCCCTTCTATCGGGTCGTCGTCGGCATGGGCCTGCGCGCGTTTCCCGATCTCGTCCTGACGCCACGAATCATCACCGGCGTATTCGGGCTGGCCTGCATCCCCGCTGTAGCCTGGCTCACGGTCGAGCTATTTCAAAATCGCCGCATCGCTCTCATCTCCGTGACCCTTGCCGCAGTCTTCTCCCAGCGAATTGCGCTGAGCCTCGCACCTCTATCTTCGATCCTGTTCGCATTCTTCCTGGTGAGCGCAATGGCATGCCTGGCCCGTTGGCAGCGCACACAACGCTCCAGCGATCTCTTCTGGTGTGGGATTGTGCTCGCTGTCGCCTGTACGGTCCGCTTCGAAGGCTGGTTGTTCGTGCCCTCGGTACTTGCAGCCGCGTGGTGGCGGAATCCCCGAACGCCGCGGCGGGATCTGGTCATGCTCAGCGCGATCCTCCTGGGATTTCCCGTCGTCGAAGTCGTGCAGGACCTCCTGCTCCAGGTAAGTCCTGTATCCGTCGTGATGCGCGACGCGCAGGTATTTTCACTCCAGCAAGTCTTCGTCAAGAACCCCGCCGTCGAGTTCGTCCGCGTCAATGCACGGTGCCTGAATCTGCTGGGAGCGATCCCCCTCGCCTTGTTGGTCTGGAGAAGTGACTCGCGAATACGCGGCTTTTTGGGGGTCGCGTTCGCACCGCTTGCGGTTCTGTCCGCCGGGCTGCTCCTGGCGCGAGCCGCGCAAACCGGCCCCTCCTGGAGGGACACGGTGGCCTGGGGGATGCTTTTGGTGCCATTCACGGGCTGGGGAATCGGAGCTCTCGCGCGGCACACGCGCCGGCCTCTGGCTGCCGGCCTGGCCGGACTCGCCCTCTTCGCCGCCGCCTCTCTCCACGACTTGATGCGCATCCAGGCAGAATCCTTCTGGGCATTCCCACCTGCCGACCGCGCCGCCGGAGCCTATCTTAGCCGGCTCATTGAGACGCACCCCCGAACGCGGATTCAGATCGCATCGAAGGGATTTATGCACCTGAACGTATTGGTCGCGTCCCAGCACCCGGAGTCGTTCGTCTTAAACGAAACACCGCCGGCAGAGGACAGGCCTGCCTACCTCCTCTCCCAGTCCCCTCCTCCCCGCTCATCTGCAACAGTTCTGCGACAGTTCGGCCCGTGGTTCTTGTACTGCGTCAACGAAGAAGCATGCCGATCCGCTGCGAACTGAGCGGCATTCCGGGTTAAGCTCACCTCATGATGAAGACGGAGGGAAGCGCGGAGGCTCCGTGCTCCGTTCGATTCCGGCCCTGCCGCGCACCGGGGCAAGCGTCTTTTTTGAGGTGCCCGGAAGGCGGCGGGCGGGAGGATGCACCGGAATGCCAGCTCGATCATTCCCTATGGAATGAAGTTTGGACCGCTATGATTGTACGCCGCTCTTCTGCGGGATACGATTTTGCGGGGAACTCCCCTCACGTTGAAGGCTGACGAGGTTTACCTTCGCCCCGAACAAACCCATGTGGATCGCGCGCGCGAGCCATTCCTGTTGCTCCCGTCCCTCAAATCGAGCGTTGAACAGCCCGCACTGTAGGAACGCACTCTTCCGAACGAGGGTCCCCCGAAGGGGCTCGCTTACCGGGACGCTGGCTTTGCCACGCACCCAGGCTGCCGCTGGGTTTCGTTGCGCGCAGTTGCCCACGGCCTCCAGCGCGCCGTCCGCAGGACGATCGCCCGGTTCGAGCAACATCAGGTAGTCTGCGAATGCCTCGCGAATCGCCCGGTTCCACGCGACCGCGGGGCACACCGGATCCGCGAACCGCAGAACGCGGACCAGACCGGGGAGCTTCGCGGTTTCCTCCACAAATCCGGGACTAGCGCCACCCACCGTCACTAGAAGCTCCGTTCTTGCGTAGTCTTGCGCCAGTACGGCGGAAGCGAGCGCCCGTATCCCGCGCTGGTCCGGCTTCGGGAAGTGCGCGAACAGTGAAATGTACGGCCGAGGGTCCGCGGGCACGGCTTTTTCGCATGGCGGAGGCGCCGCAGCCAGACATTCGCGGATGGCCGGGGGGATGCGCGACCGGTCCGTGCCCAAGAGAAGCGCTCTGGACGGGAGCTCCCGCACTACGCGTTCCAGGAACTCCGCGGTTTGCGGACCGCTGTGAGGCAGGTGCGCCAGCGTTTCGCTTGCCAGGGCCCAAACCACTTCCCGTGGCTCGATGCGCCCCACAGACGTCTCCCCCGCGGGAGAGATCTTCGGGTACAGGACTTGCTGGACCGGGAGGCTCTCGCACAGTTGGTCCCTGTATGCCTCCCGAAGAAACAGCACCGCTTTGTCAAAACCGGGTCGACTCAGAATGCGGCAGCGCTTAACCACTTCGGGTACGAGGGCCAGACTGCGGGCATCGAGCTTGGCTGTGGCGTACACCGGGAACACACGGGGTTCCGGATCGAGTGCCAAGACCAGGTAGTCGTCGGAGACAAAATCAAGGCCGTTCTCCAGACATGCGATGGCGGTGGACGATTTTCCTGCTCCGCCGCGTCCCGGCACCAAAACGCCGCGGCCAGCCTGCCCGACTGCCGCCGCGTGCACCAACTGCCTCCCGTTGAGTTCCATCCACCAATGAAAGATGGTGCGCAGCGGCGCGGCCAGTAGCCAGGGAGGCAGGTTGCGGTGCGAGGGCAGCCAATAGACCGCCCGCCGCGCTTGCCGGTCCATGACGCTGACCGAACCTTCGACCCAACTGAACGACGACCGGTACCGCTCGCCAGTAAATCCCCAGATCTCGCCGCGTCCGGTCAAATCGCAGCGAGGCCGCGGGGGCGGAGGCGGCGGCACGTGCGTGCTCTCCGAATCCCAGATGTGGATTTCACAGCGCGGTCCGGAGGCGGGATTCTCCGCCGGAAACGGACTCGCATCCGCCAAAGCGTCCAGGATGGCGGGCTGCAGTGCCGCTCCCGCGAAACGCAGGCAAAGCGACGTCCCCGCCAGACGGAGTTCGCGAACTTCTTCGCCTGCCCGAGCCACAGCGGATGCGAAACCCGCATGCAAGCGTTCGTAGAAGCGTTGTTGTTCGTCCCCAGCCACCATGGAACCTAGCCTGGGAGCGGATTCCGCTGCTCCACACGGCGCTCCGGCCCGATCGGGGCAGCCGCCACGCGCAGCGTATGGATCCCTTGTCCGGTGCCCGCAACTTCGAGTCCGACAGCCCACGCCAGAGGCCGGAGAGCCGCCGTGGTCAACACCGTGGCCTCTTTGGGCGGTGGATTCCCCACCCCGCCCTGGGGCGTCAGGAGCACACCATGCGGGGCCAACAGGCGAACATAGTTCCGCGTGGCTGTGTTCCAGTGCCGTTGGCAACAGGTCCAACTGCCGATGTCGCTGTCAACGACCACATCGTATTCGGGCGAGGGCAGAGAATCCCGAAAGTCATCGCGATACCGCTGCCCAGCCGGAACTGTGTCCTGGTGCAAGCCATCAATCCGGGAACGGCCGACCCACAGAATCCGGCGCTCGCGGAGCGGCAGGCGGGCTAAGGCCGCATGCAGTAGGAGCTCGGCGAGAGTGGGCACCGGCCGTCCATCCTCTTGCGCGGCGGTCCCTGCAACTCCGTCCTGGCGGCCACAATCTCCGGGGATGGCCGGCGCCGGGGATTCCTGCTCCACCGCGTCAACCGTATTTGCCCCGGGCGCGGCCGGCTCAGCACTATTCTCCGTGACTCGTTCCGACATGCGCGCAAGATCGGCGTCATAGGTCCCGAGAAAAAGTCCTCGATTGTAATTGCGGCAGCACTTGATGAAATTGAACTGACCGGATTGGGTGCGGGATCCCTCGACGTTGCGCTGGTCATCGCCGTGGCTCAAGTGCAGGACCTTCCCGAACTGCACGCGGCTCCGGCCCAGCACGGCTTGCAGCCGCACTAACACATCGTCGTCCTCCCAACCCCATCCGTGCAGCTCCGCGTTGTAACCGCGAATCTCCAGCAGGTCCTGTTTCTTCACCGCCAGCAGCCCGGGGCCGACACGGCCGTTGTCCAGGAAGTCCCGCCTGCTGATCGGATGCTGGATCCGGCGGCCGTTCTTAAGGACGAACTCGAGGCTGGAGTGATTGACCAGCGCGACGGTGTGGTCCCCCACAAGACCCGGTCGGGGTCTGCCCGGCATCGACTCATACACCCATTCGACGGTCGCAAACGCGCCGTCACCGGCGGCGCGGGCAAGTTCCAGCAGAACGTTGTCCAGGAGGACGACATCGGCGTCCAGCGTGAACACGACGTCCGCTCGGGCATGGGATAGGCCGACGTTCAAGGCCAGGCACTTGTTGAAGCGCGGTGCAGCAATGTCCAGTTGGCGTACGTCCGTGGCTGCAGAGCTGCAAATCAGGTGGCGGAGGCGGTCCGCGTCGCCCGCGCAGTTCAGGACCAGCACCTCTGCATGGCTGGCGCGAAATGCAGGAGTGTTCGCGGCCAGCGTCCACTCGATTTCATCGCGGCCACACCAGGGAATCAGAACAGAGATGGCTGGCGTGTCGGTCATCGGGCGTTCCTTCCGCGCTCCCTCCGCGTCCGCACTCCCTCCTAGGATACGTGGCATCTTCCGCTCACGCGGCTACTGGCGCCGCCGAGAATCAACCGCCGCAACTGGCCGTGATCCCATCGCACGGCAGTTGCCTTCGGCGGCCATGATGGACCTTCGGTCGTGGGCCGCAACCTAGCTCTGACCTGTTTCGTGACCGCCCTCCCTTGCCTGATCCGGGATTCGCCGGCGCCGGTCCAGCAGGTCCTTTACGGCGCGAAAAATTTCGTGGCGCCGGTGCTTATGGGTGCGCTGATAGTTGGCGGCATGAATCCGCCGGAAGGCCACGGTTTCCGGGAGCATTTGCGTCCGCAGTCCGGCCAGCAGGGCACGGCCGTACCAATCCAGAAAGTCGCCCATGCCGCGCTGCTCGTCAAACAGTCCCACCCGATCGAATGCGTGGCGGCGCGCCAGCATGGCTCCTTGCAGCAACCCTGGCAGAGGCCGCAGCGGCACCGCGATTCTCTGGCGCTCCTGCTGCGGCATCTCCGGCGTGAAGAAATTCTGCATGTGCCCGAACACCAGATCGAGCTCGGGCCGGCGGCGGAAACAGTCGAGCTGCAGGGCCAGCTTGTCCGGGCTCCACAGATCGTCGTGATCCAGGAAGCCGAGCCATTCGCCCCGGGCGGCGCGAATCCCCGCGTTCCGCGCGGCCGGATGCCCGCGCTGATCCTGTTGGATCAGGCGGACCTCGGAACTGTACTCGCGGACCAATTGCGCCGTCGAGTCGGCGGACCCATCGTCCACCACCACGATTTCCAAAGGCCGATGCTGCTGGGCGAGGATGCTGTCCAGCGTCTCGGCGATGTAACGCTGGCTATCGTGGGCCGGGATGATCACGCTGACCAGTTGGTCCACTGCCTTGCTCCTTCGACATCGCCAATATAGTCCCGGAAGGGGGAGCGCCGCTTCTCGGCAGGACGCAGTTCGCCGGAGCGAATACGGTCCATACGGCGCTTGAGCACCATGACATGGGACTGCAAATTCTTCCCGCGCGACGTGTTTCCACCATGCCTGCGGTAAATCAACGACACTTCATCCACGTGGATTTTGACGACGTCTTTCTCCCAGCAGCGGTAGATCAGATCGTGATCCTCTCCGAGTAACAAGGTTTCGTCAAACAATCCGCAAATCCCGAACACCGCGCGACGGAACAGGCAACTCCCGATGTAGGGCATGCGGTAGGGACCGCTGATCAGATCTCCGGAGAGTTGCCGCATGCGCCCCTGCGCGATACCGGCCTCCGGGTTTCCGCACAACGCGGCATGCAGCCGCGAAAGGTGTCCAGAATCCCACAGATCGTCAATGTCGAGAAACGCCAGGAATTCGCCGCGCGATTGCCGGATGCCGTGGTTTCGCGCCGCGGCGGGCCCGCGACGGTCCTGGCGGAAGTAGCGCACGCCGGCCGGCGGCTGGAGTCCGTCGTCGGAGCCATCGTCGATCAGGAGCACCTCCGTATTGGGGAAGTGTTGTGCTTGCACGGAGGCGAGTGCCTCCCCCAGGAAATCTGCACCATTGTATGCCGGAATAATGACGCTGATCATCGCGCTGCAGGAGCGGCAGCCAGGCTCTTGCCCAGCCATCGTCTCACGGCGTCCCGGTCATTCGGGATCGTCTCCGTAAATTCGGTGCGATGCCGCTTGTAGAAGTCCCAGGAAAGTTCCCGAAATCGCTCCACTTCTTCGGTCTCCTGCGCCGATCTTGTGCGGGAACGTTGCAGACGGCGGATCAGCGTAAGGCCGGAAGGAGCCGTCCAAACCGTGGCGAACTCCAGGTCCGGCCGGTGTTGCCGAAGATACGGGAGGACCTTCCAGACATCGCCCGTATGAAACAAGGTGTGCTGCTCCCGGGCTGCCGTGCTTTCGTTGAGCGGCACCGTGTCGTGAACGGCGATGACGGACTCCGGCTCAGCGTAGCGTTCCAGGTTGAAGATGTCGTCGATCGCCTGCTCGAAATGATGCAGGCCGTCGACGAAGGCCAGGGAGAAGTGATCCGCGCCGAAGAAGTCCCGCAGAGTGTGTTGGGCAAAGAAGTCACTGCTGGTCATGGGCGAGATCTGAGTCTGGGTGCGCCAGCGATGGTTCACCTTGGGGGCGGGGTCCACGCCCAGCGCGATGGTCGGCGGAGCCGCCAATATCAGGGAGCGCCCCTCGGACACGCCGATTTCCACGTAGTTCGCCGGCCGGAGATCCTCATGCAGCCACCGCAGCACTTCATAGTAGTTCGGGCCGGGGAAGCGCCTCCTCGCGACCAGGTTGTGCACCAATTGTCGCGTGTAAGAGGTCATTCCGGTAACGGATGGGAAGGCGGCGCGGGCCAGCCCTCTTCACCCACCTCATGGATCGGATCGAGGAGCAGCAGCCCTTCCAGGTCGTGGAACGGCTGCAGGACTGGCGCCACAAAAGGCAGTCCACGCTCATCGCCGCCGATGCGGAGGGGTTCCCGGGCGGCGGGCGTCTCGACGGGTTCGATGAGCTGCTCTTCGAGGAGTTGCTCCAGGAACGGTGCCAGCGCTGTGGTAATCTCTGCGGCATCGGCCGCATACTTTGCCGCCAGTGCCTGGCCCAACTCTTCCGCGGTGGCGCCCTTCACCAGGAGAAGGAAGGCTTCTGTTCCGGCCCCAGACACGCTGTGATAGGAACCTCTGTCGAGATGGATCGCGACCAACTCGTCGTCGAACTGCTCATAAACTACGGACGGAACGCTTAGGCGGAAGTAGGGGGCGGCCATGGGTGCGATGCTCGTGCGGTTCGGGGCGTACGGCAAACCGCGGGCCCCGGCACAAACTTCCTTATTGTAACGTAGCTATAGCAACTTCCATGAGTGCCGATGCGTCCAGTCAGGCTGCCAAAATCCGCTTCCTCCTGGCGCGCGCCTGGCATAGCAAGGGCACGCTGGCTGCCGCGATCGCCGGTTACCGCGAGGTCCTGGCCCTCGACCCCCATCACGCGGAGGCGGCGGTTCTGCTGGGCGCTCTGATGGAGTCGCAGATGCGCATGGAGGAGGCGCGGGAGGTCTACCAGCGGACGCTGGAACATTGTCCGGACGATTCCAGGCTGCACAAGCAGTTCGTCCGCGTCCTGCAGGCGCAGGAGGGCACCGAGGCCGTGCTGCACCACTACCGGCTCCAGCGGAAAGATGCGAAGCCGCTGCATCCGCGGCCCGGCGAGATCCTGGGCTGCGTGGCCCTGCGTAACGAGCTGCCGCGGCTTCCGTACTTTCTTACCTACTACCGCAGCAAGGGGATCGGCGCGTTTCTGGCCGTGGACAACGGCTCCACGGATGGCAGTCTCGAATATCTGCTGGAGCAGCGAGACGTTTACCTCTGGCAATCCGATCTGTCCTTCCGCAAGGCGAATTTCGGCGCGGGCTGGTTTGAGCCCCTGCTTCGTCTGTACGGCCGCGACCGTTGGTGCCTGATTGTGGATGCCGATGAGTTGTTGTATTACCCCGACTGTGAGCGCTCCAGCATCCAGGATCTCTGCCGCTGCCTGGACCAGCAGGGGAAGCGGGCCTTCCCGGCGGTGCACCTCGACCTGTATTCCAGCCTGCCGCTCCAGGACACGCACTACACCCCCGGCCAGCCGTTCGAGGAGGTCTGTCCTTACTTCGATCGTGACTTCTTTCACACCCGCAAGGACCATGCCGGACCGTACCGCAACTTGACCATGTACTGGGGAGGAGTCCGCCAGCGGATTTTTGGTGAGTCCGCCTACTGTCTGAGTAAGGTTCCTTTGCTGAAATACGACGACGACTGCATCCTGTCGGGGGGTCAGCATTGGACGAACCTGCCCGCCGAACGGATCGCCGCCGCGCGTGGGTGCCTGCTCCACTTCAAATACTTCTCGTCGTTTCCCGCTTTGGTGGCACAAGAGGTCCGGCGCAAAGAGCACGCCAATCAGGCGATGCTGTACTCGGAGTACGAGCGGGGGCTTCGGGAGCAACCGTCACTCACGTTCTACGATCCGGCTCATTCCCTGCGGCTCGAAAACAGCCAGCAGTTGGTGCGCCTGGGCGTGATGAAAGCGGATGAAGAGGCCGCATGCGGGCCTGTCGTGTTTCCCACGATCGATCCGGTGCCGGGCAGGCGAAGGCCTATGTGGTCCGTGATGCTGACGGTGCACCGGCGACTCGGTTACCTGGAGCAGGCACTGCGCAGCGTGCTGGCGCAGTCCCCCGGTCCGCTGGAGATGCAGATCGAGGTGGTAAGCGATGGGCCCGATGATTCTGTCCAAGAAGAGCTGGAGGCACGGGTCCACGCCCTCGCCGGAGATCGGGTCTGTTTCTACCGGCATCTGGAACACGCCGGTCAGCCGGAAATCTTCAACGTGTGTTTGCGCCGGGCACGGGGAGCCTGGGTTCACATCCTGCACGACGACGATTGGGTCGCGCCCGGCTTCTACCGGGCTCTCCATCGTGGCATCTCGCAGGTGCCAGGCCTTGGAGCGGCCTTCTGCCGCCAGAACTATGTCGACGAAAGCGGCCAGCGGCTCCAGCTGTCGTTTCTCGAACGCGAAACGCCAGGGCTGCTGGAAGGGTGGCTGGACCGGATCGCTTGCTCCTGCCGTTTGCAGACCCCGGGCATTGCGGTCTGCCGTGCTGCGTACGAACGCTGCGGTGGATATTGCCCGCAGGCCAAGTCAGCCTTCGACTGGGAAATGTGGCAGCGGCTGGCTGCGAGCTATCGCGTTTGGTATGACCCTCAGCCACTGGCATTCTTCCGGATTAGCAGCGAATCGGAAAGCGCTCGCCTTATGCCATCCGGCCGGCAGATCGCGGATTCGCGCGGTGTGATCGAGATCGCCCGTAGCTATCTTCCAGAGCTGAAACGGGACGCCTACTCGCGGAGAGCGGGGGGGAATCTCGCGCGGCGGGCCATCGAACTCGCCCGGATGCAGGTCGAGGCAGGCAACCTCTCCGGCGCCCTGGCGCTTCTCCGGGAAGGACTTCAATGTAGCCAGCCCGATGAGTCGGCTCAGAATCTCATCCAATTCCTGCGGAACGCCTGAGCTATCGAGCCCGTTGTAGGCGCTGGCGCAAAGGGAGACGAGTGACTTTCGGTTAACATCTCGATTCAGATCGGGAATGATCGCTTCGCCACCTACCGGGAGATGGAGGAGCCACCGCCAGCCTCGCTGGGTGACCTTCGCAAGCAGTCCCGATCTGCGCAGGCTGACCGGCTCCGGTGCGGCACCTCTTGGCGCGCCATGCGACCCTGATGTGCGATTTAACCCAGCGCCCGGGCCGTGTCCCGGACGAAGACTTATGGCGCAGGATCGTATCGGTGGATGCAGACCAAAGTAACTGCATCTTGAATGGTGCTCGGATCTTTGCGGAAAGGAAACGGCAGGCGGATTGCCCGTGTCCTATTGAGTGCTGAAGCGCAACGACTCCAGTAAGGAGGGAGGTTGGTGATGCCAAAGACTGCAGTTGGACTGTTTGCAGACCCGGGACCCAGGGGCGAAGCCATCGCTGAGATGGAAGCCCTCGGGCTTCCGCGGAACGAAATTCGTGCTCTGGGCGAACCGTTGGACTTTGCTGTTACGGGGTTCGCAAGTATTGCGCGGATCGAATTCGAGGTGGACCTCGTTCGAGAGCTCATGCGGATCGGGGCTGCCAAGCCGGAAGCGGAGGCCTACGCACAGGGAGTTCGCAAAGGATGGACGCTCGTGTTCGCGACGGGGCCGGAGGACAAGGTCGATGCCGCCGCCGCGATCATGAATCGCCATGGCGCCGCGCAGGTTGAGGAGGTTAGCGGCCCCGAACCCCATCTCCCGTCGATGCTTCGTCCGGAAGCACGGCCTGTGCGCGAGCCCAGCGTCCAAACCGGCCGGACTCGCCATTCCGGCGGGGCTACTGTGTTCACCTGGTGACAGCGGCTTGGGCCAGGTTCAGCGTCGAGACTCTCTTTGGCAAGATGGCGCGCACCTTCCTGCGTCTGTTGTCGCAGAGAACCCGAGAAAGGTACGTGTGAGCGCGCGCAGGCTTTGAAGTGGGCAAGCCGCTGGACCACCCACGACGACGCACGCTTCGCCGCCGAGGGCGGTTACCGCAAACGTCCTCAGGTAGATGCGACTTGCTGGTAGTCGGTCTCGTCCGCGTGTCCCAGAGTGCCGCCGGTGGGATCGAAGATCTGGTTCAGCAGCGTCCCCGCAAACAGCAGCGCTGCAAATCCGGTGGCGAGTGCGAATCCGTAGATTGGGCCACCCATGGCGTCACTGATGGCGCCCATCGCCAGGGGCGCCAACACAGCCGACAGGCACGTGTAGAAAAGGATCACGCCCGCCGCCGCGCCGTGTTCCGACTTGGGCACGCAACTGATCCCTTTCGAGTTGACAGTCGGGTAGATGACGGACATGAAAAGTCCCGACAAGGGCAGAGCGTAGACGGCCCACCCGACGCCGCCCGCGATGCTCGCCGCGAAGCACGCCAGGATCGTGCCGCTGCAAACGGAAAGGACCGTGCGCCACGAAAGCCGCATCAGCATCCATGCGCCCAAGAACCGCCCGCCGGCCCGCAGGAGGAAGAAGATGGAGATGCTGTAAACGGCGATCCATTCCCCTGGTCCGGCGTAGCCCGAAAACAGAGTTGGCATCCACACATAGATCGCGGATTCCACGGCAACGTAGAGAAAGGCCCCCAGCGAAAACAGCAACACAAAGCGATTTTTCGTGACGGTCTTGACGGCTTCGAGATTCGTGTCCTCGGCCGCCGCGGCCGGGCGTGGGTATTTAACGCCGAGCGCGGTCAGAATCAGCAGGACGCACATGCTGCCGGCAATGGCGTAAAGCCATTGCCAGGGAACCTGCCGGTTCAAGAGTTGCGAGAGGAGCGCGGGACCGATAATGGAACCGACTCCGAAGAAACCCTCGACCGTATTCATGATCGAGGTGTGCTCGGCCGTCGACCTGGAAATGTCGCCAATCAGAGCGAGCGCGCCCGTCTTGAAGATCCCGATCGCGATGCCGGAGAGTGCCATCAGCGCGCAGAAGAACAAGAAGGAGCTGCCGGCCAGGAACAGGTAGGACGAAGCCGCGAACAGCGTCAGTCCCGCCACGATGGTCACTTTCCTTCCGCGCCGGTCCGCGAGGTGGCCGAGAAGGAATCCAGCCACGGCGATGCCCGCCATGGTGGCGTACTGAAACGTTCCCGCGGCGGTCAGGCTCAGCTGAAATGTTTTGACGATCTCCGGAATGATGATGCCGACCGAGTCGGTGGTCATGGCAAACATCGCGAACATGACGTAGGTCAGCGCCTTGATCATCGTCAGGTTGCGGGCGCCGGGTGCGCGGGTCTGGACGCCTGCGGGAATGGTCATCGGGCCGCCTCCCGGGCCACGCCGGAGGCGAGTGCAAGCCGGCGCTCCCCGCGTTCGCTGGAACACATAATGGCCGCCGTGGCGGTGCTCAAGTCCGCCTCCAGGCGAGCCCACGCTCCACCGTTTCGCCACTCGATGTGAATCTCATGATCAGCGCCCGGCAGCAGACCGAATTCTCCTTGGAAGGCGGGGTGCGCGTTACGGAAGCGGATCAAATCGAACAGAGCTTGGACCACAGGGCGCTCGCATTCGGCCTCGATTTCGCCTGAGGTGTAGTAGTGGCGATTGATATCGCGCCCGGCGCCCGAGCGCTTTAGCAGCCCCATGTCATTGGCGCCAGCCAGCAGCCCGACATAATAGACCTGCGGAATTCCCGGCGAGAAGAACTGCAGGGCGCGCGCGATAAGATACTCCTCATCGCGACGGCCCAGCGCGTCGTAGTAGGTGCAGTTGACCTGGTAGAGATCCAGGTTATTGGCGGCGGCTCCGGTTGCCTGGCGGCTCTCGCCGTGGCTGCGGGCATGAATCGTCTCGACCAAACTGTCGAGCTCCTCTGTCGTCAATAGCCCGGGCAGGACCTGCGAGCCCTCGCGGCCGGGGCCGACATCGATCACGCCGATACCGTCGTGCGTGTCGAGAACGGTGACGCAATTCCGCGGACTGATCGCGAGCCAATGTTTCAGTCGAGCCGCATTGTGGGTGTACAAAGAGTGCAGCACCAGAGGCGGGAGGGCGAAGTCGTAGACCAAGTCCACTTGTTTGGCGATGGCGATCTGATCCTGATGATAGGCGTGAATCTCCACCAGAACCTCGATCCCCAGTGCGTGCGCCCGGGCGGTGAGTCCGGCGACAAAGTCGAACGCCTCCGGAATCATGAAGCAACTGGTGCCGGGCTTCTTGATGGCGTAGCCGGCCGCGTCCAGGCGGATGGCGCGAATTCCCGACGCTGCGAATTCGCGCAGAATCTGGTCCAGATAGGCGCGCCCGGCCGCGGAACCGACGTCGATATCGATCTGCTCTGCGGTAAACGTCGTCCACAGCAGCCTCTCCGTGCCGTCCTCTAAACGCATTTTTGTGAACGGCAGCCCCGGACGGGGGCGGTAGATCTGCAGCAATTCGTTCTCGGAGGCGCCGTTGGGAAACACGCGGCCGTATGTGAGGAACAGATCCGCATAGGCCGACGCGTCGCCGTGTTGGCGAAAATCCTCGAACTGCGGCGAACGGCTGGAGACGTGGTTGACGATCAGGTCGGCCATGATGTCGCGGCCTTCTGCCAGAGCGCGGACATCCTCCCACGATCCCAGGCGCGAATCGGGCCGGGTGTGATCGATGGGATCGAAGCCGGCGTCCGCGCCATCGATGGGCCAGTAGAACGGCAGCAGATGTGCGCCGCCGAACAGGCCCTGGAGGGGTCCGTCAAGAAGACCTTGCAGGGCGCGAAAACCGCCGCCCGACAGGCGGTCGACGTAGGTGATGAGTTGGACCTGGTTGCGCATCGCCTATAACTGGACGGCTTCCTCGATGGTCCAGTCGGGAATTGCGCCGTGGCGGCTGGCCACCAGAGCGCCTACGCGATTCGCGAAGGAGGCGATCCCGGCTGCGGGCCACCTCAGACTGAGCCCGTGCATAAAGGCGGCCGCGAAGGCATCGCCCGCCCCCACCGCATCCACGACGTCCACGGGGTGACCGGCGGCCTCCACGAATTGCCCGTTGGCCAGGATGGCGCACCCTCGGTCTCCCAGCGTGACGCCCACGGCGCGCCATCCATAGCGGTCCGACCCTGCGCGGCAGAATGCCTCGACCGTCGCCGGGAGTCCGGTGAAGTGATGGACCCGCTCCAACTCCTCTTCGTTGAGCTTCACGACATCTGCCGACCCTAGTAGCTCGCCGACCAAGTCCGGGGAGTCGGATCCCGGACGGAGATTTAGATCGTAAAATTTGGTGGCTGCGGGCAACGCCGCAAAAAGCCGATGGAGGACGCTTTTGCCTGGCGGGGTGGATGCGAAAAGCGTGCCGAAGTAGAACCAGCCCGGCTGGCGCTGCCGGAGCCCATCCAGATCGGCAGAGGAGAGCTGGACAGCATCGTAGGCGGCCGGACGCGTGATCGTGAACTGTGTCTTGCCGCCATATCCCAGGTGCACCTCCGCGGTCCCGGTGGGGAACAGCGGCGTGGTTTGGAGGAGGCGGGTGTCCAGATCCAGGCTGGCGATCATCTCTGATGCCTGCTCCCCGAGTTCATCCGTCCCCAGGGCGCTGATCAGGGTCACGGGATGGCCCAGCCGCCGGGCGTGGACGCCGAAGTTGAGGGGAGCTCCGCCCAATCGCCGGGAGTCCTCGAAGAGATCCCACAATACCTCCCCCAGGACAACGGTGCGGGGCAGGCCGGCCTGTATAGACAGATCGCCATTGGAAGTGCAGTCAGGATTCACGCAATCGCTAGTATCTGCGTTCGCGCTGCGGCTGTCAATCTGTTTCGGCTACTGGCTTCCCGTGCTTGGGCGCGCCACACGAGTTCCGCACCACCAACTCGAAGTTCAGAAGGATGTCGCGCGGGGGGAGCTTTGGTTCGCGCAGACGGTCGAGCATGACGCTGATGGCCACGGCGCCCATGCTGGCGCACGGCTGGTGGATGGTGGTCAGGGGAACCGACAGCAGGCTAGCGTACTTGACGTCATCGATGCCCACCATGCGGACGTCGCCGGGCACCTTCAGGCGCAAGTCGGTCAAGGTCCGTAGCAGGTGAGCGGCAGTGAAGTCATTGGCGCAGACGAAACCATCGGGACGCAGGCGGTCCCAGAGGTCCTTGATGCCCGCCCGATCTTCGGGATCGATCCTCAAGGCCTGGCCTGGAAACTCCAGGTTCGCAGCGGCGATGGCTTCGCGGTAACCCGCCGCGCGCGCATCCACAGTGGGCGCCGAGCCCGGACGGCCGACGAATACGGGCCGCCGGCAGCCACAGCGGATCAGGTGCTTGGTAATCGCGTATCCGGCGCGGCGGTTGTCGATGCCGACCAGGTCGTAGCGGCTGCGCTCAGGATAGGAGACCAGATCGCGATCCAGCAGAACCACGGGAATCCCAGCCCGGTCGAGTGCCTCCGCGATGGCGCGGTTGATGGCGTCTTTCTGCGGGGTCAGCTCCAGCGGCGCGAAGAACACGCCGGACACCTTCTTGGCCACCAGTTGGCGGCACGCCTGGGAGGCCTGCTGCTCCATGTTGGCTTCGTCGCCGAAGGAACTGCCCCACAGCAGGACGTGCTGGCTGCCGTGTTGGGCTTCGGCCATGCCACGGCAGAGTGGCTCAAAGATCTCCGTTCGGCCTAACTCGGGGATCAGCAGGCCGAAGGCGAAGCCGCGCGCCGCAACGTCGGCTCGCACGTAGCTGCCCGAGCCGGCTCGACGTTCGATCACGCCCGTCATCTGCAACTCGCGCAGGGCGCGATTCACGGTGGGACGCGAGGCGCCGAAGGTCTTGACCAATTCCGATTCGCTGGGAAGCCGGGCGCCCGGTAGATATTCTCCGGAAATAATCGCATCCGCGAGCGTTTGGCGGATGATTTCGTATTTTGGGCCAGGACCGGGCTCGGGCACAATCTGATAATACAGGTTGGCGGAATGAGCGCGCAACGTCTTGACTTATCGAAATCGGCGGTTTATAGTTCGATGTGTTTGCCAACCTGGGAGCACGCAGATGCTCAACATGTCAATACAGGTTGCGCGGCGTTTGAGGAGCCTATGAAATTCCCGATTTTCGTTTTGGCAGCATCCCTGGCGGCAAATACAGCGCTGGCGCAACTGGCGGAGGAGTTTAATCCCCCCCGCGCGAACTGCTGCCTGATCAATACTGCGCGCGGCCTTGCCGACCAACTGCAGGACTGGAATCAACTCAGCCGCTATCATGCCGACAACCAGAAGTTGAAGCAGCAATCCGTGCCCGCCGGCCGCGTGGTCTTCATGGGCGATTCGATCACCGACTTCTGGAATCTGGAGGAGTATTTTCCCGGCAAGCCGTACGTGAACCGTGGCATCGGCGGGCAGACCACGCCGCAGATGGTGGTCCGGATGTATCCGGATGTGATCGAACTGAAGCCCGCCGCCATGGTGGTGCTGGCCGGGACCAATGACATCGCCCGCAACACGGGCCCCGAGACAGCGGAGATGATTCAACAGAACATCATGGCCATGACCGAGCTGGCGCAGCATCACGGGATCAAGGTGGTCCTCTGCGCGGTGATGCCGGTGAGCGACTATCCGTTCCTCCGCGCCCAGAACGCGCCTCCAGCCGCTGCGGGCCGGGGTGGGCGCGGAGGGTTTCGACCCACCAAGATGACGGACAGTCATCCTGCCGCGGACATTCTGAAGTTGAACGCCTGGATGAAGGGCTACGCTGCGCAGGTGGGCGCCGTTTATGCGGACTACTACACCGCGACCGTGGATGAGAAAGGCTGGCTGAAGGACTCCTATTCGATGGACGGCCTGCATCCGAACGCCGACGGCTACAAGGTGATGACCGGAATCGTTAACGAAGCGATTCAGAAGGTGCTGGCGAAATGAAAATTCGGCGCTTCCTGGCTGTTGCCATCGCGGCACTCAGTGCCGTGGCGTTGGCTCCCGCACAAAAGGGGCTGGACAATTGGGTGACGACGTGGACGACGGCCCAGATGTTGGTTGCCCCGGCGGGTCCCCGGCGTCCGGCCAGGACGAAGGGTCCGGAGGCTTCAAGTCTTCCGGCGTCGTTCGCCGACCAGACGGTCCGCATGATCACGCGGGTGAGTGAGGGCGGGCGCCGGACTCGCGTGGAATTGTCGAACATGGTGGGCGCGCAGCCGCTGGAGATCGGCGCCGCCCACGTCGCGATCCACAAAGGCGGCGGGGATCTGGTCGAAGGGACGGATCGCGCCCTGACCTTCGGAGGGAGCGCCACGTTTACGATCCCAACGGGAGCCGTGGTGACGAGCGATCCGGTGGATCTGGAGATTGCTCCTTTGTCCGATCTGGCGGTGTCTCTCTACCTGCCGCGGGATACCGGCATGCCCGCGAATCACAACGTCGGTTTGCACACGGCTTATATTTCCAAGGGCAATGTCGCCGCCTCTTCGAATATGCCGGAGGCGGCCACCATGCGCGCCTATGTCTGGCTGGCGGCTGTCGACGTCGTTGCGCCCAGCGATGCGTTTACCGTGGTCGCGCTGGGCGATTCCATTACCGATGGCTTCGCGACCACTCCCGATGCCAATATGGCGTGGCCCACTTTGCTGGCGAAGCGAATGAAGGAGAACAAGGCGACCCAGCACGTGGCGGTGGTAAACCAGGGCATCTCCGGCAATCAGGTGCTGCGAGATGGCGCCGGAATCAGTGCGCTGGCACGTCTGGATCGCGACGTCCTCACGCGGCCCGGCGTCAAATGGGTGATCCTGCTGGAAGGGATCAATGACATTAACATCCGGACCCGGCCAAACGGGCCGAACCCGTTGACCGCCGAAAAACTGATCTGGGGTTACCGGCAGATTATTGACCGCTGCCATGCACAGGGCATCAAGGTGATGGGAGCCACGCTCACGCCGGCCGAGGGTGTGCCCACCTACTCTGAGCGCGGCGAGGAGATTCGGGTGGCCGTGAACCGCTGGATTCGGGCGAAGGGGAACTTCGACGCACTGGTCGATCTGGATGCAACGCTACGCGACCCACAGAGCCCGGCAACCCTGAAAGCGGAATTCGATTCGAGGGACCACATCCACCCCAACGACAAGGGCAATCAGGCGATGGCCGACGCGTTCGACCTCGGAGTCTTTAAGAAGTGAAGCTTGCCGTTCTGTGTCTCTTCGCGCTGACGCTTGCCGCGCAAGGTCCACCCGCCGCGGTGCGTTCGCCCGAGGTGCACGCGGACCGCACGGTCACCTTCCGATTGCGCGCGCCGCGAGCCGAGCAGGTGGAGCTTACCGGTGAGGTGCTGCAGGGCAAGCGCTCGCAGGCGATGACCAAGGGAGAAGACGGTGTCTGGAACGTCACGATTGGTCCGCTGCCTCCGGAGATTTGGATCTACAACTTCCGTGTACAAGGCGTCGATCTGCCCGATCCCTCGAACATTAGCCTGATGCCGCGCGCGGCGGGAGCCGCCGCCGTCTCGAGCCTGGTGGAAATTCCGGGGGACGCCCCGGCCTTCTATGACGCGCGTCCGGTGCCGCACGGCGAAGTGCGGATGGTTCTCTACCCATCGAAGACCATGGGCGTTGATCGCTATTACTGGGTCTACACACCGCCGGGTTATGACAAGTCGAATGCGAAGTATCCGGTCTACTACCTGCTGCACGGCAACGGAGAAACACAGTCGGGTTGGGTGATGAATGGGCGCGCGAATCTGATCCTGGACAATCTGATCGCCGACGGCAAAGCGCAACCGATGATCGTGGTGATGCCGCACGGGCACCCGGTTCAAAGCGCCTCTGTTGGTCCGTATAAAGAGGTTCCGCCGGTTGCGGAGCAAGGATTGCGCAACTACAAACTGTTTGCCAGGGACCTGCTGGAGCAGATCATCCCGGCGGTGGATACGAACTATCGCGTCTACACGGATGCGGATCATCGCGCCATTGGCGGTCTGTCCATGGGCGCGATGCAGAGTATCTCGATCGGGCTGGCGCATCCGGAGTTATTTCACTACGTACTGGCCTACAGCGGGGGCTTCGGTTCACTGGGCGTGGAGTCGGCCAGCGCGGATGTGGCGACGCAGGCGCCCTGGAGAGAGCTGTTGGCCGATCCCGCGGTGGCCAGGAAGTCGCTGCATCTGTTATTTCTCGGCTGCGGGCAGAATGAGGCCGGGATGCTTGCGCCAGGGAAGAAGCTGGTGAGCTTGCTGCGGGAGAAGGGCATCCCAGTGGAGTGGGCCGACCACCCAGGGGGCCACGTATTCAGCGTATGGCGCTATCTTCTGAATGAGAGCGCGCCGATGTTGTTCAAGAAATAAGGGAGCGTATATGAAGGATCGAAGAAGGCGAGTTTCCGCTACAGCAGTTGTTTTGGTCGCCGCCCTGGGGATTCCCACCGCGGGCTTCGCGCAGAGCCCGGGCCTGCGGGTGGGCGCCGCGAAGGTAGACATCACCCCCGCCGAGGACGCACTTCCGCGCAACTACCTGGGCATCCTCGACCACATTCATTCGCGCGCGATTGTGATGGACAACGGCAGCACGTCGGCCGCGTTAATCTCCATCGATGCCGGGTCCGCACCAAACAACATCTGGCAGAACGTCACCCAGCAGGTGGAAAGCGAACTGGGGATTCCCGCCAAGAACGTATTTCTGACTGCCACGCACTCGCATAGCGTGCCGGGCCAACCGGCGGGGCCTTATGTGGAGAAGATCGTGGAGTCCGTGCGGCTGGCCCAGCAGCGGCTCCAACCCGCGCGCGTGGGCTATGGCACGGGTGTCTCCTACATCAACGTCAACCGCAATATCATCGATCCAAAGACGCGCCGCTGGTGGGAGGGTCCAAACTACGACGGACCTTCGGACAAGACCGTCGCGGTCATCAAGTTTGAAAGCCTGACGGGCGAACCCATCGCGGTCTACTACAACTACGCCATGCACGCGGTGGCGGTGGGGCAGTTGGATCTGGTCAGCGGCGATGCTCCGGGAACCACCTCGAAATATATCGAGGATTCCTATGACGACAAGGTTGTGGCACTGTGGTCCAGCGGCGCCGCCGGCGACCAGAACCCCATCTATTTTCAGCAGACGTACGATCTCCGCGAAATCCGCATCAAGGAATATGCGTCGCGCGGAATCGACATCAGCAACTCCATGCCGCCCGGCGGCCAGGGTTTGGATCGCACAGACCCGGAGGTAATGAAGCTGATGAACCAGCAGAAGCAGATGATCCTCTCCATGGGGCAGTTCCTGGGCGAAGAGGTGATGCACGTGATGCGCAGCATGGACCGCATGGAATCCACGGTTCAGATCGACGGTCGCTTCAAGACGGTCAGTTGCCCGGGACGACAACGAACGAATCAAGGGCGCGCGGGCTTCCCCGGAGAATACAAGGACGCGGGCCCGGTGCCAATCCGGCTTGGGCTGTTGCAGTTGGGCGACATCATGATCGGCGCCGTCAATGCCGAGGTCTTCAACCCCATCGCGCAGCGTCTCAAGAACGAGTCGCCGTACGCGCGGACCATGATGGCGACGCTGACCAACGGGTCGGCGCCCTCCGGCTATATCCCGCACGACGCAGGGTTCGGCATGTATACGTTTGAGGTTTTGAGCTCGCGGTTGAAACCCGGCTGCGCGGAGTCCGCGATCGTAAACGGAATTCTGGATCTGATGGCGGGATCTGGCAAATAGAAGGTTTGTGTCAAGTAGGAGCAGAACGAGATGAGGACACCGATGGAAACCATGAACGAAATCACTCTGACGAAACGCGCGGCGGGCATCGCTTGCCTGGCGCTGGCCTGGGTGGCAACCGTGTCGGCGCAAGCCCCGGCAAAAACCAACGCGGCGGATCCAACGGTCACCATCAACAGCGGCCAGCTCCGCGGCAGTCTGACCGCCGACGGTGTCGCGGTTTTCAAGAAGATCCCGTTCGCTCAGCCTCCAGTCGGGGACCGGCGTTGGAAGGAGCCCATCCCGGAGAAGCCCTGGCAGGGCGTGCGCGATGCAACCGAGTTCGGGCCCATGTGCCATCAGAACGACAACAAGCAATTCGCTCACGATGAGGACTGCCTGCAACTGAACGTCTGGACCCCGCAGTGGCCCATGACGTCACAGGTTCCCGTCATGGTGTGGATTCATGGAGGCGGGAACACCGCCGGGTCGGGGATCGAAGCTCTCTTCCACGGCGATACGCTGGCCCGTCACGGCGTGGTGCTGGTGACGGTGAACTACCGGCTCGGCATCTTCGGCTTCTTCGCCCATCCGGGACTCACGGCCGAGTCTTCGCACCACTCCACCGGGAACTACGGGTTGCAGGATCAGATCCGCGCGCTCCAATGGGTGCAGGCGAACATCGCCCGGTTTGGCGGCAATGCGGCGAATGTGACCATCGTCGGCGAATCGGCGGGAGCCGCGGACGTGAACGCGCTGATCGCTTCGCCGCTGACCAAGGGACTGTTCCGAAGAGTGATCGCGGAGAGCGGTCCGGTAGGAGCTACGCCGTCACGCAAGGAAGCGGAGGAACGCGGCGTGGCGTTCGCCGCCAAGTTCGGGATCAGCGGCGATCAGGCGGTGGCCAAGTTGCGCGCGCTTTCCTTCGAGGAATTGTTGGCGAAGATGGGCCGGGGCGCGGGACCCGGAGCAGGGGCTGGCCCGGTACTTTCGATCAGCACGGACGGCTGGGTGCTTCCCGAATCGCCCCAGAAGACGTTCGCCGAAGGGCGCGAGCAGAAGGTCGCACTGTTGATCGGCAGTAATTCGCAGGAGATGCAGGGAGGCCGGGGCATCGCCACCGCCGCCGATCTGCGCAATACCATCACGCAGCGCTTTGGCCCCTTGGCGGATCGGGCGTTGGCCGCGTACGGCTTAAACGGCGATGCAGAACCCGCGGCCGACCCTACCTACGGAAGCATACTGACGCAGTGGACCACGGACACGTCGTTTCGCTGCGGCACTGTTCAGGAGTTGAACTGGCACACCGCCGCGGGTAACACGGGCTACCAATATCAGTTCTCCCGCACCGTGCACGGGAAGGAGGCGCTGGGAGCCGCGCACGCTTCTGAAATTCCGTTTGTGTTCGGCACGTTGCCGGTTTGGCAGAGGCGGAACGGCTACAACGACTCGGACAAAGATTACGCCGCGATCATGCAGGCGTATTGGACCAACTTCGCCAAGACGGGCGATCCCAACGGCGCGAAGCTGGCGAAATGGCCGAAGTACGATGCGACCGCCCGCGCCTATCTCAATTTCGAGGACGCAGGTCCAGCCGCTAAGGAAGGCTTGCGGCGGGCGGTCTGCGACCTGTACATCGAAAACCAAAAACGGCTGATGACTCAGTAGAGCAAGGCCTTGGGCCAGCGGCCGCCCTCGGGTCCGCTGGGGAACGCTACGCCGCGCCCCCGCGCCTCACTCACAAGAGACACTGAGTGGGATTTCCGAAAAGGAGGCATGTGGTGATTGGAAATGCAAACTCCGGCGCCTACCAGTTTGTGAACGAGCCATCGGGCCGCTGATTGAGTAGCATGCCCGCGCGATAGGTGTCATAGGCGCCGATCTGGATCAGCTTGCTCACGTCGACCTCTACGCCCAGACCGGGCCGGTCGTTGGGCCATAGCTTCCCGTCCTTGAAGTCATACCCACGGGGCAGGTAGGGCCAAGTGCGGCTGCCGTCGCCCAACATCTCCATCAACGCCGTGATCGAGGTGGCTGCGAGACAGTTCACCAGCGCGGCTTCTGAGATCGGACCCGTGAAGTGCGGGATCATGCCGATATAGTGGGTCTCCGCCAGGGCGACGATCTTCATGAACTCGCTGATGCCGCCGACGTTGGGCAGCGTCACGCGCGTGTAGTCGATCAGTTGTTGCTCGATCAGCGTGTTGATGTCCCACTTATAGCCGAACTGTTCCCCCACGGCGATCGGCACGCGAGTGCGCTCGCGGATGGTTTCGTAGGACTTGACGCCCTCGCTGCGGATCAGGTCTTCGCAGAAATAAGGATGCAGAGGCTCCAGCAGCGTGGCGAGGTTGATCGCGTCGGGCGGATCGAGTTCGGTGTGGAAGTCGATGGCCCAGCCACCGTCGCCCGCGCCTTTGTGCAACAGCACGCAGTCGTCGTACATTTTCTGGACCAGCTTGAAGCGGTCCACTTCGCGCTGGCGCGGGTTGTCTGTGGCGTAGCGATACGTACGGAAGCCAGCTTCGACACAGGCACGCGCCGCATCTTCCAGTGTGCCGCCGCGCCGCCCCGGATAGGCTGTGGCGTAGCACTCCACGTAGTTTCGCGATTTGCCTCCCAGCAACTGCCACACGGGTACGTCCAGCGCCTTGGCCTTGAGGTCCCACAGCGCCAGGTCGAGCGCGCCCAGCGAATGCAGCTTCTCGCGCCCGGCAGGGTAGAAATAGCCGCGCATCATGCGCTGCCACAGGTTGTCGATGCGGAACGGGTCCAGGCCGACCAGCATGCTGGCGCACTCTTCCATCGTTCTCGGCTCGCCGCCCTCGCCGATGCCGACCAGTCCCCGTTCGGTCTCGATCATCACCACATTCGTCGACTGGTTCACCATCGGCTGCCCCTGGCGTCCGGTGGCGTCGCCCGGATTGGAGAAGTAGCGAACGGCCTTGACCTTGTCCTCCGGCAGGGCGAACGCGTCCGCGGACGGAGCGACCCATAAGCCGGCCCCAAGCGCACCCAGGCCCTTCAGGAAGCTACGGCGATCCCACGGCCGGCTCCGTTCCTCCCGGCCGGCAATCACGTGACTTCTCCGGTTTCGCTCACTCAAGGGGTTGGTCATGGATTCTCCTCTCCTACTTACTATGCGCCTCTAGGGCAGCGCGAGGGCCACCAGTTCCGCCGGGTGATCACGGTTGCCGACGGCCACCACTATATATTGCTTGCCGCCGGCAAGGTACGTCATCGGAATGCCGGTCTCATTGGCGGGCAGTTCCATCTCGTGCAGCGTTTTTCCCGTGGCTTTGTCCAGAGCGCGGAACAGCGGGCCGCCCCCGCCCGGACCCGAGGAAAACATGCCGCTTCCGTCACCGGCGAAAAGCAGCGTCTTGGTCACCAGGAGCGGCGCACGTTCCGGCTGGCCCACGCCACTCAGGTCCACACCTTGGAGCGCGGGATTGTCGGCCACGTACTGCGGAGCGTGTCCATTGGGCACCATCCAGGTATGATCGCCCGTGTGCAGATCGATCGCCGTGATTCTGCCCCAAGGCCCCTTCACCAGCGGTAGACCCAGCGGCGTTTCGACGCGCACGAACGAACCGACGTAATTCATGTCACTGCCGCGTTCACTCCCCGGGATCATCGCACTGGCCCACCAGGTGGTTTCGGAGGGAACGTACAACATGCCGGTTTCCGGATCGGCGGCGGCGCCCTGCCAATTGGCGGCGCCCTGATTGTGCGGCACGATCAAGGTACCCAGCTTGCCGTCTTCTCCTTGCAGGATCGGCGGCGTGTAGACCGGTCCGGTCTTGTACTGCGAGATGATGCGCAGCGCCTCCGCCTTAATCTCCGGCGTCAGATCGTCCACATCGTCTTCGCTGATGCTGTTGCGGTCGAACGGGAGCGGCTTGGTGGGAAACGGCTGTGTTGGGGAACTCACTTCGCCCGGCACCGTCGAGGGCGCAACCGGGCGCTCCTCGATCGGCCAGATCGGCTTCCCCGTCACGCGATCGAATACGAACGTGAAAGCCTGCTTGGTGACCTGCGCCACTGCTTTCACTGTCCGGCCGCCCACGTTCACGTCCAGCAGAACCGGCTGCGACGCAAGATCCCAGTCCCAAACATCGTGGTGGACCATCTGAAAGTGCCAGATGCGTTTTCCCGTCTTCGCGTCCAGACAGACCAGGCTGTCGGCGAACAGGTTGTCGCCCGGGCGGTGCCCGCCGTAGTAGTCGCCGGTGGGCATCTCGATGGGCAGGTACACGTAGCCCAGTTCCAGGTCCGCGGCCATGGGCGCCCAAGCCCCGGTGTTGCCCGTGTACTGCCAGGAATCATCCTTCCACGTATCGTTCCCGAACTCGCCCAACTGCGGGATGGTGTGGAAGGTCCATAGCAACTTGCCTGTGACCGCGCTGTAGCCGCGCACGAAGGCCGGGACATTCGTCTTCGATCGCGGCGACCCGCCGGACGGCAAGGACGCGCCCACCACGACCACATCGCCCACCACGATGGCCGGAGACGTCGCCGTGATCTGCCCGGGCTCGACGCTGCGCCCGGTTCCTTCCAGCAGCCCGACCCACAGATCGACAATCCCGTTGGTCCCGAAGCCCTGCACGGGAACGCCGGTGTCGGCATCCAAGGCGACCAGTTGATAACCGCGCGTGATCAACAGCACGCGGCCGCGCCCGGCTTGATCGGCCCAATACGCCACGCCGCGATTGTTGGAGCGCGGGGAGCGATCCCCTCGCTCCCCTTCGTCCAAGCTATACGTCCAGAGTGTCTCGCCCGTGGCTCCGTTGATGGCGATGGCGGCACGCCGCGATCCAGCGGAAAAGAACAGCTTGCCCCCGACCGCCAGCGGCGTCACCTCCCAGTTGTAGTCCGGGCGTGGCCCGAAGTTCTCCGATTTCCAGCGCCACGCAATTTTGAGTTGCCCCACGTTGGAGGCGTCAATCTGGTCGAGCGGCGAATACTTGGTGCCACCCGCGCCGCCGCTGATGTAGCGCCAGTCGGGTCCTGACGAACCCACCTGCGCTTGACCCGTGGCTGCCGCCAGCAACAGGAGAGTGCCCAGGGGGATCATCTTGGAGGAAATGAATCGGAGCGTGGAATTGGAGCGCATGGGTTATGATCTCGCGTCTCTTCGGAACGATGGAGTCGGCTACTTCGCTGTGGCCCGGATGCGCACCGCGGTGGCGCAGTCATCGAGCACCTTAAAATAGGGCGCCGCACCCGCGGAGAACACCGGCAACAGGCCGCATGCCTGCATGCAGCTTCAGGCATGGTACTGAAGAGAAAAAGGGAAGTCAACCTTCGTTTCGGACGGCTCGCCCCATCTGTCGGCTTCGGCGCCGAAGCTCCCCAAGGATCTTCCCGCGGACGCCGTATAGATGACGCCGTGGGCCGATGGAATCGCCCGGCAATACGATTTGCCCCGAATACGTCCCCGCCGCCATCGCGGGGCTCATCGTTGCCGTAACGCTAACGGCATGAGGCATCCCGCACAGTCCGCAGCTACAGATCCGGGCAGGAACACGGCGGAGGCAGAGCACACCACGGCTAGACAAAAAACCTTTGATCTCAAGACAGCACCTCTCCGGGGGATTTGTCATAAAGCGGACTTATTTTTTGGGACAGGGCTTCAGTATATTTCGGACCCGGAGATCCTGTCAAATCAATTTGGCGCTTCCTGCAGCGTCCGCGGTGACGCACCGGGACGCTTCAGGTGGGCACAAACGGGGTACACGGGTAACAGTTGTTCCAAGGACATGGGTGACAGCGACTTGAAGGAGGGGGACGTGTTGAAATCCGAGAAACGGGCAAGTTAAGAAGCGACGCCGTGGAAGGAGAACGGAGCCATGGACCTGCGGGTCCAACTGATCCGCGACCATCAGGAAGGAGAAACGACCACGGCAAGACAAGGTGGCCGGCCCGCAAGATCGCAGCTTGGCGCCGTGTGACTCGCCCAGCGCGAAGCTGCAGCAAACCAAAGGTCGACTGGCCGACGGCCAGTACTATGGGCGACGTGCCCGAACAGGGGGGCCTGACGCAGGTGGTGTGAACCGAATCAGTGGGGAACGCCGGCGAGGTTTCCTGTAACCAGGCCATGATTGCCGCCGTAGGTCCATACCGGACCGTTGGCACGGTACCACCAGAGGTCCTGGGACGCGCGCCCGGCCACGTATAGCTCGAGTCCGCGCACCGAGGGAGTGGCGGTCGCGAGGACTCCGCCTGCGAAGGTCCAGCCGTTTCCCCACCATCCACCGCTGTAACCGCGGTACCAGAGGGCCCCGGAGGCATCCAGATCGGTCACATAAACGGCCCCTCCTGCGGACGCGGCGATACGCGGGTCCTTGGGAAACACACCTGCTCCTCGAGACCAGGCGTCCCAGACGTTATCGACAACCTTGCCCATCCACACCGCTCCGCTGGCGTCGCGGACGGCAACGTAGGCGGCCGAATCGACGCCGCACGTCACCGATGGCGATCCAACCACAACCGCACCGCCGTAGCTCCAGGTTCCCCAATCCGTGGTGAAGTGCGCGCTCCAGATCGCGCCGAAGTGATCCTTGCCCACCAGGTACAGGGAACCGTCGGCGGCAGCGGCGATCTCAGGATCGGTGGAGAATACTCCGCCCAGGTTGCGCCACGTCCCGAATCCGACTCCAGGCTGGAAGGTGTTCACCCAGTAGGCGTCGTAGGCGTCGCGTGCGGCGAAGAACGCCTTGCCTGACGGTGTCACGGCAATCGCTGGCGTGCCCTGGATCGAGCCACCGGCAAAGCCCCAGTCATCCCAAGTCTGCGTCAGGATGTGAAACACGTTTACCCAGACGGCATTGAAGGTATCGCGCGCCACCACGAAGGTATTGCCCGCCAGGTCGTCAGCGGCGCGAGGATCGCTGGCAAACACGCCGCCGGCGCTGTAGGAAGCCGTCGATGGGTAAAGCCCGGCGCGAATGCCGCCGTAGACGTCCCGAAACACGGTAGTCACCATCCGATTGGGGCTGCCGGCCTGGTTCACGGTCTGCTGTACGGTGACGTATCCCGGAATCGAAACGTTGATCCAGCCGATGCGAGCGTCGGGCGAAAGGTTCGCGCTCGCGGTGTATTCGACCGTTCCGTTGCCGCTACCGCCCGACCCCGACGTAACTGTCAGCCAGGACGCCGCGTTCACGGACCACGTGCACTCGGCCGGAGCGGTCACCGCAATCGATCCACTGCCCCCGGCGGCAGGAACGCTGTCACTCAGCGGATTCACCTGTAGCGTGCAGACCGGCAGCGGCAGCAGATCGACCACGTCCAACGCCTGCCGCGACATGGAGGATCCGCCGGATACCGTGGCCTCGTTCACAACGGGCGAGGTGACGTTGGAATACGTAGTTCCGGAGATCGGCGGGTAGCTCGCGCCCGGCGCCAGCACGTCGGCGCGTGTACATGTGCCTTGGCACGTCCACCCTGCGCCCGACAGCGACATCGACAGGCCAGTCCACAGGCTATCGTACACGGTCACCGGCCCAGCGGAGGGAGCGGCGGCCGGATCATTGCTCACGGTGATGTCGAACGTCATGGGTTGCCCTTGGTACGGGGTGCCGGCGTGGTCGATGGAGACGCGGAGCAGGGAGCCGGTGTCCCCGTAGAGGATGCGGAAGTTGTTGCCGTCGATACTGAGCAGATCGACGCGACCGTCCGCGTTGAAATCCAAGGCCTCCATCTGCGCCCGCACTCCGGCAACTGGCTCCAACGCTCCCGGCTCCAGGCCGCCATCCCCCAGGCCCAGGAACGCTTGCACCGCTCCCGTAGAGCTGTAAGTGTGGTTTGTCAGAACGTCCTGTTTGCCATCGCCATTCAGGTCCGCGAACACGATTGCGCTCCCGTGCCCGGACTGCGCGGGGGAACTCGTATTGCTCCGGAACGTCCGCGCCGTGCTGAAGGTTCCGTCTCCCACCCCGAGTGCGACGCTGACCGAAACCCCGGCCAGGTTCGCAACGTATGTGCTGGCGTTCGCAATGACCAGGTCGAGAATCCCGTCCCCGTTCAAGTCGCCTAGCGACGACCAGTCTGCGGCCGTATCACCTACGGTGTCGATCGGCGTCTTGATCGCCGGCAGCAACGTTCCGTCGCCTTTCCCGAACAGCCGGGCGAGCACCTTGCCAGTGGGGTTGAGGGAGTAGTCGGTCAGGACCGCCACGACATCGGTAAATCCGTCACCGTTCAGATCGCCCAGCGTGGCGTTCGCGAAGCCAGCGCCGAGATCGATCGCGGGACTGACGGTGAACGTGCCGTCGCCGTTGCCCAACGCGACGCCCACCGATTTGGCCTGCGGAACTACGATATCAACGTCACCGTCGTTGTCCATGTCAGCGATCAGAGGAGGACCTATCAGCGCCACCGTCGAGGCGGCGACGCTGAAGGTGCCGTCTCCGTTGCCAAGGTACACGGCGGTCTCCGGCGAAGGGTAAGTGCGCCGTACCACCAGATCGAGCTTTCCGTCGCCGTTCACGTCAGCCGCGGCCAGCCCGGAAGTCGATTGCGTCCCGGGAAACGCGATGCGCGCCCCAAACGATCCGCCGCCCGTGCTCAGATAGACGCCTTCCGTGGTGTATCCGCCGGCTACGGCGATGTCCGGCTGCATGTCTCCGTTGAAATCGCCGGCGATCACCGCGGGAGGCTGCAACCCGGTGGCGAAATTCTGTCCGGTGAAGCGGAAGGCCGGCGTCGTGATCACGGTGTGGGCAACCTTCGTGGAGGAACTGGGGGCGTAGTTGGAATCGCCGCTAAAGTGCACCCATAGCTTCCGGGGGCCGGTCCGCGTGAGGGGCCCGGTCAGGCTTGCGGCGCCGCTTAGGACACCGCGAATTCCGAGGATTCGTTCTCCGTCGTAGAATGTCACCTTGCCGGTCGCGTCGGCCGGCGTGACGTTCGCGGTCAGAAGAGTAGCACTGCCAAAGAGGCTGGGGCTCGCCGGAACGGTCAACTGCACCGAAGAGCTCGCCCCCACAATTTGGAAGCTGCTGACCACGTCCGGAGCAGGGAAGTACTGCTGATTGCCAGCCTGGCTGGCGGTGATGGAACACTGCCCCTGGGCGCTCAGCGTCACGACGTTCTGCGCGATGCTGCACGAGCCACCGGCGCTGAAAGAGACTGGCAAGCCTGACGTCGCGGTCGCGCTCACCTGAAAAGGAGAGTCGGACAGAAGCCGGTCAGGGAGTGTGCCGAAGAAGATGCCCTGATTCTGGACGATGAGCGTCGGATCCGCGGCGGTGTCGTTGGATGGGTTGGAATCGCCATACTCGGTTCCCGAAACCTGGGCCGTGTTCGTCACAGACAGAGGAGCCGAGCCGGAAACGTTCACGACCGCTGTGATCGGCGGGAAACTCGCACCAGCGGCAAGAGTATCGTTCCGCTTGCAGTAGGGCACACCGATGTTGCAAGTCCAGCCGGTCCCGAAAAAGAACTGGGCCTGCGTGAGGCCCGCTGGAAGGGTGTCGTAGACGGCGAACGGGCCCGCGGCCGGGAACGGGCCAAGATTGTCCACCGTGATCGTATACGTGGCGCCGGTCTGCCCCTGGAAGAAGTCTCCGGAATGCGTCTTGGTGACGCGCACGTCACTGGGTGGCAAGCCGAGCAGGAGACGGTCGATGTAGAACAAGTCGATCCGGCCATCGCCGTTGAACTCGCCCGTAAGGAGATAGGAGGACGCGGACACTCCCAGGTCGTACACCGCCTCCACGAATCCGCCGTTTCCGTCGCCCTTAAACAGGCGAATGGCCCCGTTGGACACCACGAAATCCAGATGGCTGTCGGCATTAAAATCTCCTGTGGCGACGGACACAGGCAGGCCGCCGGAACCTACGGACACATAGTTGAAGGCGCCGCCGCCGAGACCGAACAGCACGCCCGATGATGCGCCCATGGCCACGACGATGTCCGTTAGCCCGTCTTCATTGAAGTCCCCGAAGGTGAGCGCCTGGGGAGGTTCGGGCAGTGGCACGTATTGTGCTCCCTGAAAGATCCCGTTCCCCAGGCCCAGCCACAGCGACAGATCCTGGGACCCAGCGTTCACCGTCGCCAGATCCGTGATGCCATCTGCGTTGATGTCGGCTGCCGCCACCTGCACCGGGTACGTGCCCCCCGCATACGAAACCGATGATGCGAATCCCCCGAGCCCATTCCCTAGCAGGACGCTGACGTTGTTGCTGGACCGGTTCGCCACGGCGATATCGACATGCCCGTCGCCGTTGAAATCACCATAAGTGAGTGAGGCGGGATTGGTTCCCGCCACCAGCAGGCCACCGGGCGAAAACGTCCCGTTGCCAGCTCCCAAAATGACGAGAATGGTGCCACTCTCGTTGCTGGAGACGGCCAGATCCAAGTGGCCGTCTTCATTGAAGTCGGCGGTAATCACGCTGATCGGATACGTTCCAACATCATAGGGGGATCCGGGCGTAAAGCCACCGGCTCCGTCGCCGAATTGGGGCGTGAAATCGCCAGTGTAGTAGTTTGCAACCAGGACATCCGTGAGACCGTCCTCGTTGAAGTCTCCGGTCACTGCCGAATAACCTGCGTAGTGGTTCGGGATGCTCCAGTCGCGACCGGCAAAGCCCTGCCCCAGAACGGGGTTTACCTGCAACGATGCCGTGCCGGAGACCGACGGATCGAAGCTCGCGTCGCCTTGATAGCGCGCCCGCAGCGCGTGCGCACCCGCCGGGATGAATCTGGTGGCCAATGTAGCCGTGCCGCCTGCCAGCGGAGCCGTTCCCAGCACAGATACGCCGTCATAGAAGGTGACTTTGCCGGTGGCGCCCACCGGTGCTGCTGTCGCCGTCAGCGTAACCTGGGTACCGTAGACGACCGGACTGGTCACCGGACCAAGCGTCACGGTGGATGGAGTCGCCGCCCAAGTGAGCGCTGCTCCCAACAGAAACGTAATGCCGATACGGTTTCGCATCTTTGATTACCGCGGGCTTGCCGTGGCGCCTCCTCCTGCCAGTTCCGGATAGCCGACAAACTGCCAGCTCGATGCATTGCTCGAGTACCACCACAGGTTGTCCCCCGGATCGCGCCCAGCGAAGTAAAATGCTTCGCCGCTCACTGCAAGGGAGGACGAATTGAGAACGCCGCCAACTGGAATCCAGCCGCCGATCCACCCCCTCTGAGTGGGCTGATACCATGTGCTCCCCTGTCCATCACGGATCAGGACAAAGGCGCGGCCGTCGTCGCTGGCGGCGATCTGCGGATCCTGGGAAGTCACCGCGCCGCCGTTTTGCCAGGTCGACCAATTGTCGCCGGCGTCGAAGATGCCAAGCCAGGTGGCATCCCAGTTGTCGCGAATGACGATCAAAGCGGCATTGTCGTCGCCCACTGTGACAGAGGGCTTGCCTTTGGCCACCGCGCCTCCCAGCTTCCACCCTTGGAATCCGCTGCCCGGCACATAACGGCTGGCCCAGATGGCATTGAAGAAGTCCTTGCCGATCAGGTACACGGATCCGTCCGGCGCCACCGACATCACCGGGTCCGTGGCAAATACGCCACCCAAAGGGATCCAGGCACCAAAACCGGATGCGGAACTGTAGCTGCGTAGCCAGTAAGCGTTGCCGGAATCGCGCGCCGAAAAGTAGGCCGTCGCGTCGTTGGCGGCAATGGCCGGAACACCCTGAACGGCGCCTCCGGCGAAGGACCAGCTTCCCCAGGTCTTAGACGCGGCTGAGAAGGTATTCACCCACAAACCGTTAAAGGTATCCCGCGCCACCACAAACGTGTTTCCGTTGGGGCTCTGCGATGCTCCCGGGTCGCTGGCGAACACCCCGCCGGCGCTGTACAAGACGCCGGATCCCTGCTCGCCCAGGCGAATGCCGCCGAAGCTGTCGCGGAAGACCGCGGTGGGTTGGCGGAGAGTGCTCTGACCGGTCTGATCCACGCGCACGGTCGCGCCACGGAAGATGATGTAGCCCACTCGTGGTGAGGTGCTCAGATTCCGGTCGAAGTTGAAATAGAAGCCTTCCCCGCCATGGCCACTCGCGTACAGAATCGGTCGAATCCACGGAGACCAGGAGACCGCTGTCCAGATGCAGGCCGGAGCGCCCCCCACCGTCATCGAGTAGTGGCCGCCGCCGGTGCCGAAAGTGAGGGAGGCGAGCACCTGGATAGGGCAGCTCGCGGGTGGCTGTACATAGACTGGGGTTAGGTCTTTGGCTGTCTGTGCGCCTCCGCCGGAGACCGCGACTTGATTCGTGAGGGAACCCTCGGCTGTGGCTCCGACCGTGAACTGCATGGTGATGGGAGGATAGCTGGACCCGGGCGCCAGGGTGTCGGAGCGCGTGCAGAACAGCCCCGGGCAACTCCATCCCGTCCCCGACATCGACATCAGAGCCATACCGGCGGGCACCGACTCCGTCACGGTCATCACTCCGTTGGTGGCGGCTGCGCCGGCCTGATTCCTCACGACCGCGGTAATGATCGCGCCGGTTTGACCCTGAAGGAAGGTTCCTTGCGAGGTCTGTTCCACGGACAGCACGGGGACCACGGCGCCCAATAGAATCTGGATGGTGTTGTTGCGGCTGACAGCGAGGTCCACGTGGCCATCGCGGTTAAAGTCCCCCACCACCTGGTCAAACAAGCCCACCGACGGCGGGATCGGGATTTCACGTGCCGCCTGAAGGGTTCCGTCGCCTTTGCCCTGCAGGAGCCGCACCGCAACCAACGATGATTGCGCTTCCGACGCCAGCACGTCGTCCGCGCCATCGCCAGTAAAATCGACGGCATCCAGGTCGTCGTTGACAAGAGTAAGCGGCGAATTGAGTTCGCCCGTAGCGTAGGTCCGCGGCGATTGGAAGTTGCCGTTGGGGGTCCCCAGAAATACACTGGCGCTGCGTTGAGAGTTCGCGCTGACCAAGTCTACGTTGTTGTCCTGGTTGAAATCGGAAGCGCTCAAGATACCTGGACCGAGCGCCACAGAGTAGTGGACGGGAGGCCCGAAAGTTCCATCCCCCAGTCCGAGGAGAACGGTGAGATTCTGGTTTGACGAATAGAGCTGGTTCCCGACTGCGAGGTCGACCCTTCCGTCGTTGTTGAAATCGGCAACCTGGATCCCGTCTGCGTTGAACCCGGTGGTGTACTGCACCGGAGCCGCGAGCGTGCCGTCGCCGTTGCCCAGGAAAACGTAGACCCAGTTGGCGCCGCTCGCCACAACGACGTCGGGTTTGCCGTCGCGATTGAAATCGGAGATCTCCAGACCCAATCCGGTGCCCGGATGATCGATGGGATTCCCGAACGTCCCGTCCCCGTTGCCTAGAAGGATGTATCTGGAAGTGACCAGGTCTGTGAAACCGTCCCCGTTCATATCGGCGGCGCGAAGGCGGCCAGGATCGGGCACGCCGGGATAGGCAGGACCGGTCACGAACGTCCCGTCGCCTTGCCCCAGCCAGATCGAAACGCCTGAGTGTCCGGAGGCGAGGTCGAGTTTGCCATCGCCGTTGAAATCGCCGCTGGCGATCCACCAATTGCCCGGAACATCTGGAGCGGAGACGAATCCCGAGCTAGGGACCGACGTCACCTGCCGCACAGTCAGGGTTGAATCGCGGCCCCCAACGTTGGCGTCCCCGGAATAGCGGGCCAGGAACCGCCGCGCCCCGGTGTGCAGAATCGGCACTTGGAGCGTCGCCGTACCCCCCGTTACAGGTCGGATGCCCAGAATCTCACCCCCATCAAGGAAGGTAACGAGGCCAGTGGCCGAAGGTGGCGTGACCGTTGCTGTAAAGGTCGTCAGCATGCCGAAAACAAGGGACTGCGGCGATGTCGCGAGCGTCACGCTCGCGCTGCCGGGAAGCATGTTGAACGTGCGGACCACGTTCGGCGCGGCGAAGAACAAGGCATTCCCGGACTGACTGGCGGTCACCGAACATTGCCCTTGTCCGGACATGGTGAGCAGGTTTCCGTTTACCGAACAGTTGCCGGTGGCGCTGAACGCGACAGGCAGTCCCGAGCTGGCTGAGGCGAGCAGCATGAAGGGCGGATCGGTGTAGGCGCGGTCCGGCAGGGGCGCGAAGCTGATGGTCTGGTACTGCACGATGATGATCGTGTCCGTGACCGAATCGTTGGCCGGGTTTGCTTCGGCTACCGCCGACACGGTTGCCGTTACCGATCCCGAGCCAGGAGCGTTCGCCGGAACGTTGGTCGTCAGCGTCAGCGGTGGGTAATGATCGCCCGGCGCCAGCGGATCGTGCCGCGTGCAGCTCGCTCCCAGACAATACCAGCCAGGCCCGGTCTCGCTGACCACCGGCAACGCCTGCTGTGTCCAGGTCGGACTCACAGACACAGTTCCGATGGTTGGCAAGGGGCCCAGGTTAGTCACGACAATCGAAACCGTGGCGCCGGTCTGCCCCTGGTAGAAGTTGCCGGTGTGAGTCACCTGCACGGACAGATCGGTGGGGGCCGCCCCCAGAATCACCTTGGTGAAGTTGCTGCTCCCGCTCGACGCCAGAAAATCGGCGCGGCCGTCTCCGTTGAAGTCCCCTGCGGCGATGGCGCCCGGCGTGGACCCAGAAGTGAATGTGTCCAGCGTGAGAGGAGCTTGAAATGTGCCGTCGCCGTTCCCCCGCACTACCGACGCAAAGGAAGAGCCGGCACTGTGGACCACGGCGAAATCGGCCTTCCCGTCGCCGTCGAAGTCGCCAGCCGTTACCGCGGCTGGCCATGCCGATAACGGAACGACAACCGGATCTGAGAACGAGCCGCCTCCACTGCCAAGGAGCACGTGCGCATTCTTGGTGCTTGCCTGGCTGTCGTTGCGAATCGCCACCAGGTCGATATGGCCGTCAGCGTTGAAGTCCGCCGTGGCCACCGCCCAGACGCCGCCGGCCTGATTGAGACTGACAGGAGCCCCGAACAAACCGTCGCCATTGCCCGGGAAGTAGCTCAGGCCAAAATTGCCCGCGTGGGCGATGACCACGTCCGCCTTGCCGTCCTCATTAACGTCGGCGATCGCCAGGAAGCGGGGGCTCGGGTCGGCTCCCAGGCTCCAGGGAGCGCTGAACGTCCCGTCGCCCGCGCCGGTAAGAATGCTAATGCTGTTGTCCACGTCGTTGGCGGTGGCCAAGTCCGGAATGCCGTCGGAATTGAAGTCGGCGGCCACAACATGCCGCGATCCCGGCCTGGCCGCGAAAAAGGCCGCCGCGCCAAAAGCACCGCCATTCCCCAGCAAGACATAGACACCGCCGGCTCCGGCGCTGGCCGCCGCCACATCGGCCATGCCGTCACCATTAAAATCCCCAGTGGCCACGGCGCTGAGGTTGCTGCCTGCCGCGACCAGTGCCGGAGGCGTGAACGTGCCATCTCCAATCCCGAACGCAAGATCAAAGCCCGTATTGTAGGGAGGAGCCATCACTACGTCGGTCATGCCGTCACCGTTGAAGTCTGCTTTAGCGATACTTTGCACGCCGAAGGCAGTACTGGCCCACGGCGTCTCCAGAGAAAATGCCGTGACCGGCTGCGCGTTCACGGAAAGGCTCTGCGGGGCTGATGTAGCCGGGGTGTAGCTCCCATCACCGGAGTAGAACGCGCGCAGCGAAGGGTTCCCGGAGGGCAGGAAACGAGTGCTCAGGACCGCGGTCCCGGCCACCAACGGAGCCATGTGTCAAGGGCGGAGTAAAACCAGACCACCGGGGCGGAGAGAAAGTGGACCAGGCCAGGGGGATCTGGGGTTTTACTTTGAGGGATTTGCGGGGGCGGCTGGAGCGGAGGCCTGCGGCCCGCGTAGCGGGGCGCGCTTAGGCCGGAGCGGAAGCCGACCCTGCAAATCGGCGCCGCGTCCGGACGGGGATCAGGAGCGAGACTTGGCCGCCCGCCGCCGTTTGCTGTCCTGGAGCCGGTAGCTTTCCCCGTTCATCTCTAGAATGTGAACGTGATGCGTGAGCCGGTCCAGCAGCGCCCCGGTCAGCCGCTCGGAGCCGAAGGCCTCGGTCCATTCGTTGAAGGGCAGATTGCTGGTCACCAGCGTCGAGCTGCGTTCGTAGCGCCGGCTGAAGACCTCGAACAACAGCTCCGCGCCGGTCTTGGACAGCGGCACGAAGCCCAGCTCGTCGACGATCAGCAGTTCGAAGCCCGCCAGCATCTTCTGAAAACGCATCAGCCGCCGCTCATCCTTGGCCTCGATCAGCTCGTGCGCCAGCGAAGCAGCGGTCGTGAAGCGCACCCGGTATCCCTTCTGACATGCCGCCAGTCCCAAGGCCAAGGCGATGTGCGTTTTGCCCGTGCCGGAGTTGCCCAGAGCCAGCACATTCTCCTTGCGCTCGATGAACTCGCCGCGCGCCAGCTCCAGCACCAGAGCCTTATTTAAGGAGGGGATGGCCGGAAACTCGAAACTGTCCAGCGTCTTGACCACATCGAACTTGGCCTGGCGGATGCGCCGCTCGATCGACCGCCGTTCGCGATCCAACAACTCCAGTTCGCTCAGCCGCAGCAGGTAGCGCGGGTAGTCCACACCGTCGGCGGCACACTGCTGTGCCGTTTTGTCGTACTCGCGCAGGAACGTCGGCAGACGCAACGTTTTCAGATGATGCTCCAGAAGCACTTGCGGAGTGTCCATCACCGCGCCTCCAACAACGCCAGGTAATCGGAGGCCGAGGTGGTGGCCACATTCGGCAAGGGCAGATGCGGGTAGTTCTCTAGGTCCAGCCGCGGCGGACGCTGCTCGATTCGGCCCAATAGCAGATGCTTAACGGCATCAAAGGAGATCGTGCCCAGCCGCAGAGCATCGTCGATCGCTGCGGCAACCTCGCTCATGGCGAAGGTTTCCAGTAGCCGCAGCGTCTGCACGAACTCACGCTTGCCCTTCTTGGCCAGGCGTGCCTCCATCAGCCGTCGCAACTCGCTGAAACCCTCCGGCAGAGGCCAGCCAGAAAGCGGCTTGGCCTGATCCAGGGCGTTGGGTTTCTGTTCCAACAGCGCCAGGTAGTGCAGTGGATCGAAGATCATGTCCTCGCGTTCGTAGCTACGGGCGTGGCGGGCAATGACTTCGATCCCTGCCGAGATCACCACTTCATCGACGAACCCTTTCACCAGCACCTCGCGGTGGCCCCAGTGAACTGGCACCGAGTAGTCGTTGGTCCGGTAGCGCACCAATGCCATGGACGTCACCCGCGTCAGTCGCTTCTCGCAAGCTTCATACGGTGCAGCGGGCAGTGGCAGCAACTGCTCTTGGTCTTTGACGAAGCGCTCCCCGATGGTCTGCTGGTGTCCGCGCAGCTTGCGCTCACGCCGCTTCCGGGACTGCTGGAGTAAATGCTCGTTGAACTCCTCCCAGCTGCCAAAGCGCGGAACCGGCACCATAAAGTTCCGCCGCGCGTAGCCCACCAGCCCTTCCACTTTCCCCTTGTCGTTGCCCTTGCCGGGCCGCCCGAACTTCTCTTGAAACAGGTAGTGGCTTTGCAGCTCGCTGAACGCCTGCGTCTTCTGCCGCGTGCCATCGCCCAGGACCCGCGCCACCGCTAGCTTGGTGTTGTCGTACAGAATCGTCCGCGGCACGCCGCCGAAGTAGCGGAAGGCGTGATTGTGTCCTTCCAGAAAGGCCTCCGTGGTCTCCGCCGGAAACGCCATCACGAAGCAGTCATCGGACTGCGGCAGGTCCACTGCCAGGTAGTGCGCCTTGCGCTCTTGCCCGGCGATCACCACCTGGGCTTCGCCAAAGTCGGCCTGCGCATTGCCGGGCGGATGCTCCAGCGGTACGAACATCTCCCGCTGGCTGAGCTTCTTCACCCGCACGTAGTCCTTGATGATCGTGTAGCCGCCGGTGTAGCCGTGCTCTTCTTTGAGCCGCTCGAAGATCCGCTTGGCCGTGTGCCGCTGCTTGCGGGGCTGTTCCTTGTCCTGCTCCAGGATCTGGTCGATGCTCCCCACCCAGGCTTCCAGCTTCGGCCGCCGCACCGGCTGCTGCCGTTGGTAGCCCGGCGGCACCGCGTAGCGCAGCATCTTCCGCACCGTCTCGCGGGCCAGCCCAAACTGCCGGGCCGCTTCCCGCTCACTCATCTGGTCGACGAGCACCGCCCGCCGCACGCGCGCATACAGTTCCACGGTGTACACCTCCCGGTGTTCCATAAAACACCACGCTGTGGAAATGTTTGATGGAACCAGTTCGCCGGTGGTCTGGTTTTCCTCCGGCGCTCACGCCGCTCTCGCGGCGCTCACTGGTCTATTTTTGCTCCGGCGCGTATAGCCATGCCCACCACAGCAACCCCATCGTAGAATGTCACCTTGCCGGTGGCTTGGGGCGGCGAAACCGTCGCGGTCAAGGTGACCGCCGACCCATAAGTCGCCGGATCCGGAGACGCGGTGAACGTTACTGTGGCCGGATCCGCGCGCAGCCGCAATGCCGCCAGGAGGACCACCAAGACGAGGCAGGCTGGCTTCCTCAGCCCAACCGATGGGAGTGGTGTCAAAGCGCGACTCCCAGCAGTTCCGGGCTCCTCTCACGCCTCATCATCGTGGTGAGCCGGCCAGGTTCCCGGCCGCAACCCCTGTATTCCCGATCCACGTCCACTGGCTTCCCGATTGCCGCCACCACCACAGATCCTCATTCGGTGCGCGGCCGGTGAAGTACAGCTCCCCGTTGACGGCGGAGGGCGAAATATCCTGCAAAACGCCGCCCACGGAGACCCAGCCCTGCCAGCCGTTTTCGGAGCCCTCCTGGAACGTGTTGCGCCACACGGCTCCGTTGTCATCCAGAATGACGACCCCCACACTGCCGCCCAGCGCCGCCGTCTGCGGATCGATGCTGGTAACGCCGCCGGCATTGAACCAGCCCGTCCATGTCGACCCGTTCACGCGCGCCATCCACACCGAGTTCCAGTTGTCGCGGACGGCGATGTACGCCGCCCCGTCGGAACCGCAGCTCACCGACGGCTTCCCCTGCACGACGCCGCCGCCCAGCTTAAATTGCGCCTGCCCGCCGAACGAATCGAACCACTTGCTCCACAGCGCGTTGTATTGGTCCTTGCCGACCAGATACATCGAGCCGTCCGGACACACGCCCACCGCCGGGTCGGTGGCGAAGACCCCGCCCAGGTTAAACCAACTCCCGAAGCCGGTGTTTGGCACGAACGTCTGGTGCCAATAGGCGTTATAGGCGTCCCGCGCCACGATCCTGTTGGAGTGGGGGCTCACCCCGATGGCCGGAACGCCTTGGACCGCGCCGCCCCCGAACATCCAGCCCGCCCAGGTCTTTGTAGACACGTCGAAGGAGTTCGCCCAGATGCCGTTGAAGCCGTCCCGCGCCGTCATCACAACCAGACCAGCGGAAGTCTGCAAGGCCGCCACGTCGCTCGCGAACACCCCGCCGGAGTTGTAGAGCGAAGCCGACGGATACACCGTCAGCCGCATGCTCCCGTCAGTGGCGCGAAACGCCGCAGCAGGTTCCGCGTGGAGAGCGCCCGCCTGCGTCACGGTGAACGACTCCCCGCCCACCGTCAAATGTCCGGTCCGGGACGTGAACGACGCATTCGCCGCCACGCCGTAGCTCACCGGGCCACTGCCGGTTCCCCAGGGCCCCGAGCCCGGCGTAAGCCACGCCGCATCGCTGACGGGCACGCGCGGGCATCCAGATTGAGTGGTCACCGTGACTTCCCCGGAGTGCGGAGCGGCGCTCACTGCCGCGCTCTGCGGTGTAAACGAGTATGTGCACGGCGAGGTCAAAACCGTGGTCACATCCGACACGGTGTAGGGCGCCGAACCCGCTCCGGAAACGGTCGCCTGATTCGTCACGCTGGTCGGCGCATTGGCGGCGACGTTGACAGTCACGACGACTGGAGCGATACCGAAGTTCGCTTGCATATCTCCTGTCCACGTGCACGGGCCTGCGGGAGCCGTACAAACCCAGGGCGCGCCGCCCATAGACGTAATCGTCAGACCGGCCGGGGGCGTTTCGCTGACCGTGATCACCCCATGGGCTGTTCCCGGGCCGCTGTTGAAGACGCTGAGAGAGTACGTCGCTCCCACCTGGCCGCGGTAGAAGGCCCCCAAGTGGGTGCTGGTCATCTGAAGCTGCGGAGCGGGGCCGATGGCGGTGGGATCGGTAGCCGTGTCGTTACTGGTGGCGAACTCGCCTCCGCCGGAGACCGTCACCGTGTTCGTCACGCTGGCCGGCGCGTTTCCGGCCACGTCGACCGTAAGCGTGATCGCGGGATAACTTCCGCCGGAACCGAGCGAGTCGCTGCGCGTGCAAGGCCCGGCGGGCTGCGTGCAATTCCAACCGGACCCGCTGATCGCGGTGGCAGTAAGCCCGGTGGGGAGAGACTCCGTGACGGTCACGGTTCCGCTGGTGGTTCCAGGGCCGCTATTGCTCACACTGATCGTGTAGGTGGCACCCGACTGTCCAGGCGAAAAGTTGCCGGTGTGGGTCTTTGTAATGATGAGGTCCGGCGCAGCGGCCGCCGCGGTCACCACAATCGAATCGACGTGCCATCCCTGAGCCGCGTTCGCGTTGTTGGTTCCGAACCGGAACCGGAACTTCACCGCCTGATTCATCGCGGCGGCGGGCAGATTCACCGACGTCGTAAAGTAGCCGCTGGTGTTGCCGCTCCAGGCCGCCCGCCCGCCCAGCGGATTGCCGGACCCATTGTCCAGCGTGCTGTTGTAGCCGCCTCCCAGGAATGACCCGCCCGCCGCCAGGATGTCGGTGAACGCTCCGCCCGCAATCGAAATCTCCAGCACGCCGCCATCGTCCCCATCGGCGGTATTGATACTGTTGTGGAAGATGAGCCGCGCCGGTGCATCGGGCAGGCTGATCGACGGTGTGTCCAGCCGGCAGTCGGAAACGCTTGCCGACCCATAGACGAAGGCCTGATCAACCCCTGCGCCGGCGTCGTACCCCCCTGGGATAGTGCGCCAGGAGCAACTCCCCGCAGCCGTCGAAGCCGTGAAGCCGGCGGGCAGATTCGGAGACGTCACTTCGTCGAAATTCTCACTGTAAACCGTGGTTTGCAACTCACCTGCCACCGACGCCGTATCGGTCGCCGTGTTGTTGGACGTGTTTGTCTCTCCGCCGCCCGATACGGACACGGTGTTGTCAATGCTGGTCGGTGCGCTTCCCGATACATCGGCGGTCAGCTCGATCGGCGGGTACGCCGCCCCACCATTGAGCCGGTCGCTCCGGGTGCAAGGTCCAGCCGGCTGCGTGCAGATCCAGCCCGGTCCTCCCACGGAAGTGGCCGTGAGGCTGGGGGGAAGCGACTCGGTCACCGCCACTTGGCCGGTCGTGGGAGCTGCGCCGCTATTGGTGACCGTGATGTCATAGATCACGGCCAGCATGCCTCGCGAGAAATTGCCGGTGTGCGTCTTGGAAATCGTCAGATCGGGGGACGCCGAAGGAACACAGCAGCGGCCCGCGTTCAGAGACACGGTATCCACGCGCCAACCGTAGTCTCCCCTGGGGTTGTCATCGTCGCTGGTCATGCGAAACCGGAAGCGCACCGGCTGTCCCCAGGCGCTGGGTGGCAGATTCACTTCCGTGGTCAGGTAGCCCGGGATATATCCGCTCCAGGCGGGACGGCCGGCAATCGGACTTGTTCCCGCCAGCACCACGGTATAAGCCCCGGTGACGAACGATCCGCCTGCGGAGATGATATCGGTGAAAGCACCCCCCGCAACCGAGATCTCGAGCACAGCGCCATCGTGCCCTGCCTGAGTTTCGAAACGATGCCGGAACTGGAACGTCGAAGGCCCGCTCGGTGCCATCCATATGGGGCTGTCCAAACGATAGTCGGAGACAGAGCTGGTCTCCTGCACCCGGGCCATGTTTGGTCCAGCATCAGGAACGTCTGTACTGACGCGCCACGAGTCGCCGAGATCACCGGCAGCCGCGGAAACGGTCCAGCCGGAAGGAAAGTTAAACATATCGGCGTCGAAGCCCTCGCTATAAACAGGCTCCAGCGTTCCGGTCTTGTTGTTCAGAATGATAGACCCGAGCGAGGTGCCCCCGTCCTGCAAATCGATCTTGGCATTGAGCTGTGACCCGCACAATACCGCCCCCGCGACGTTAAACGTAAACGTCCGGGCGACCGTGGTGCCCATGCCCATCGCGCCATAGTTCTGCGGACCGCCCGGGGAAAGAACGGTCCCGGAGGCTTCGAGCGTCGCCACAAGATTGCCCGTGGCCGCCGTACCGACGTTCTGCAAGGACAGAGCCAGGGAAACGCTCTCTCCCGGATCCGCGGCCCCGTTGTTGACGACGCAGGACTCCCCCACGATGTCCGCCGCCGTCGCCGTCAATACCGGCGCGACGACTTCCGTCCCGTTGTAGATCACCAGCGCGTAATCCTGATCGAGCCCGGTGCCGCTGTTGGGCACGCCGTCGCCGGCAATCGTCGTCGCGGTAATCTTCACGGCGAAGGATCCCGAGACGCCCGCCGGCAGGATGACGCTCTCCACGTTGTTGCGCGTGTCCCGCGCGCCCCCGACCGCTGAATTCGCCCCCACGAACACATTGCCTTTGTAGGTGTACCCGCCCACCGTCACTTCCAGGTCCAGGTTGTTGACGAAGGCGTCCCCGGATGTGGAACCGGGAGCATCGGACCAGGCGAGCGTCACGCGAAACGGCTTGCTGGCGTCGGACACGAAGCCGGTGACCACCTGCTGTTGGAAGGAACTGGTGAAGATGTCGCCCGGGACCTGGTCCTTAAAGACCGTCGGCGTTGAAAACATGTCGAAGAACGAATCCAGGTCCATCAAGCCCATGCCTTGCGCGTTCCCCGGACGCGATTCCGGCAGGATGCCCGCCAGGTAGCGGGCTGAGTTCATCAACACGGCTTTGGTCATGGCCGGGCTGGGCGGTGTTTGCCCTGCATTGATGAACCGCTGGCGGACCAATGCAGCTCCTCCAGCGACGGCCGGCGCAGCGTGGCTGGTTCCCGAAGACGCGGTGTAATACTGCTGCCCGCTGGACGGAAAGAATGCGCTGTTCACGCCGCCGGAGACGCCGTCGTTGTTCGTAAGAAAGCAGGGATTCGCCGCGCCGGTGCCGGAAAACGCCGGGTTAGCCAGAGCGTTCTGGGGCACACCACCCGTCACGTGGGTGCCGGGAGCCAGCAGATCGGGTTTCGCGCGGAAATCGGCCGTGGGACCGCGGCTGGAAAAGAACGCGATGTCGGTCAGGTTGTTCGCGTCCCCGTCGGAAGTGCCGGAGCGGTCCGCTCCACCGAATGCCCGCACATTCTCCGAAGCACCCACCGCCAGCACGTTTTTGGCGGTGGCCGGTGGCCGGATCGAAGCCGTGTCCGGGCCGCTGTTGCCAGCCGCGAACACGATCACCATTTCCTGATTTCCGGCCGTAGGAAAGGCGGCGCTGGCCGGCTGCGCGTCGCGCACCAGCGCGTCGTAGCGCTGCGCGTCCGAGTTATAGAGCCCGGCGGGGCCTAACGCGCCTTCCCCCCAACTGTTGTTCACAATGCGAACGCCGTCATGGTAATTGCGCGAGAGCATGTCCTCGAAGTCCGGCGACGTCCAGTTGTCGGGATCGAAGACCACGGAGTTTGCCAGCCGGACAAACGGCGCCACGCCCATGCCGTAGCGGAAGTTGTTGGCGTCGCGATGCGGGAAGTCCAGAAGGGAATCGGGAACATAGCCGCCGGCGACGTGCGTGTTGAGCGCCCCGTGTCCGTCGCAGCCTTGGATCGTGCTGCCGCTGTTTGGCGTTCCCTCCAGACGCGAGTAGACCACGCGGCTGCCCTGCATCGGGTCGCCGTTACGGTAGAGCGACGGATGTCCCGGAGCGGTGGTGCCATTGTCGAGCCCCGAATCCGTGATGTCCAAGACGAACCCGGATGCATCGAACTGCGCCTGCGTGAAACCTTTGCTGGCCAGGTAGGAAAGATAGTTGGCCGCCGCTGGCCCGGTTCCCGAGATCTGGCCTGCGACAATCAGGCTCTGAACCTCGTCCTGTTTCCCGGGCAGCGTGTAAGGTTGGATGGAAACGACGTCCGGTTGTTGCGCCACGCCTTCCAGCGCGGCTGCATCGAGGGCGGCAACGATGTTGACGTAGCCCAGCGCGCTGTCCTGACTGAAGTAGCTGGACGGATTCCGCGCGGCGTTGATCATTGTCACGGTAAGGTTGTTCAGTTGCGGCTGCTCGACCAACTGGATCGCCACCAGCGCAGGCTCAGTGGCCGCAGCCGCCCCACGCCGCCTGCCCACGGCCGACGCGGCATTCATCCCGGCGGCCACCTTGAGCTGCGAGGTATACGGCGAAGCCCATTGCACTCCCGGACCTTCGGATGCCTGAAGAAGGGCATTGGTGGTCCCGAGCACAAGGTAAGTGTTGTAGGGAATATAACTGACCACGCGCACGCCGGAGCTGTCCAGCGCGCTGCGCCACTCCTGAAGAATCGGGCCCGCGAACTGAATCAGGTAAAGCCGTTCGCCGCCGGCTTCCTCGGCCTCGGGCCGCAGATTGGTGGTGTCGATGGCGCCGGAATTCAGCAGAATGCGGTTGTAATCGTCGCGGCTATCCACGTCGGTTCGCGACGCGATCAATTGGTCGTGCTGGCGGGAGGTGACTTCCAGTAGTCTGACGGCGCCGCGATCGGAGATCAGACGCGCACCCTGTTCCACCAGAGCCTGCGCAAGCAGTGGATCGTGCACCTCGATCTTGTGACGATCTCCAGGACTTCGATAGACCGATGGCGATACCTGTTGCGGACGGAAAGCCGGCCTCTCCTGGGCAACGCTCCCGGGAATCCAAAGAAAGAGCGCAGTTGCCACCAAAAACAGAACAAGCCAGACGAATCCTCGATGTTTTACAGCCCCTGTTGCCATCCCCCGATACTCCCTTGTTGCACCCTCCATCGTTTTTAATAGCGTACCTTATCCCTGACTTGCCTAGAGGGGGTAGGCCGGAGCCCCATGTGCTCCAGTATGGGCGGAGGTCACCGCGTGACTCGTTGTAAGCCGGCCTGTGCTTCCGCGTTCGCCGGGTTAATCTCCAGGGCTCGTGCGTATTCCGCGGAAGCCGCCTCGGGTTGATTCAGATCCTCGTACACTTCGCCGCGATAGACGTAGACCATGTCGTAGTTGGGATTGACACGCGTCGCGTCCTCCAGAGCGCGTAGCGCCTCTTCACGGCGGCCGGAACAGGAAAAAGAAAGGCCGAGATCGATCAGCAAAGCCTGTGAGGGTGGCGCCAGACGCGTCGTCGCGATGAAGTTTTCCACGGCGTCCCGGCAGCGTCCCAGGTTGTAATACGAGTAGGCCAGTTGGAATCGCGGACGCACCTTATTCGGAGACTGTTTGACGGTGTTCTGCCACAGCGCCACGGGCGAGGACCAGAGTTGGCAGCGCTGGAACGTGAGCGCCGCGCACATCGCCAGTACGACGGTAGCCGTTCCGATGGCCGTGGTTGCCGCACGCTCGCGAAGGGGTTCCAGGCACACCAGCACCAAGCCGATGAACGGCAGATAGACGCGGCGCTCGGCCACCACGTCGGTGATCGGGATAATCGACGAGGTTGGTGCGATCAGCAGCAGGAACACGAACACCCCGAAGGAGGCCAGCGGGAACCGGTGGCGGAAGCGCCAGGCCGCCCACAGCAGTCCAGCCAAGGCGAGCAGCCCGAAAATCGCGCCGTGCTCGGCCAGCGTTGCGGAAACCGGCATTTCCGTATCCAGATTCTGCCCAAACGGAAAGACAAAGAGTCGAATGTAGCGCCAGATTACGCGGCACTGGGTGAAGAAATAGGTCGCCGGAGAAAGGTTGTTTACGTTGAGGCCCGCCGATTGCGAAGCTGCCAGAATCTTGAGAACGTACGCCCCGCCCGCGATGCCCGCCAGGGCCATGGTCGCGTAGAGCGCGATGTTCTGGCGCGGTCCTTCGGGATTCCAAAATAAGTCCGTAAGCAGCAGGAGTAGCGGGAGTGTGAGCGTGTGTTCTTTGGTGCTGAGCGCTGCAGCGACCAGAGCGCCGATCGCCAGAATGCGGCCGATGGTGACCGGTCCTGGCGGCCGGTAGAGGAAAACAACGTAGGCCGCGAAGAAGAACAATACGCTCAGCGCCTCTGAACGGCTGGTCACATACGCGACAGATTCGGTTTGCAGGGGATGCAGCAGGAAAATCGCGCCGCCGAACAAAGCAAGCAGCGCGCGGGAGGCTCCTTCCACGCCGCTCCAGGCAAGGATGCGCGCGAGCACCAGCGTCACCAGCACGGAAGTAAAGAAGTGAAGCAGCACGTTGGCCACGTGATATCCCACCGGGTTCAAGGCGCCGGCCTGGTAATTCAGCCAAAACGTGGCCATCAGCAGGGGCCGGTTTCCCGCAATCCAGGCGGTGAAAGGAGCCGCTTGCTGCTCTGGCCGGAAGAAGGGCTGAAACTGGTCGTCCCACACGAAGCCCCCTTGGAGTGCAGGCCAATAGACGCCGAAAACCGCGCCGAGTCCGAGCAGGGCTGCCAGCCAAGGCCACCAGCGAAATCGTCCGAAAGCGCTGGCGGGCGCCTCCGGTGGCTTAGTAGCCGGCCGGCGGCTCCGGTTTCTCATGGTGCATTTCCAATCTGAACTCCAAAACCGCCACTCGTTGCGCGAGCTTGATATTGGAGTCCTTCAGCGAGGAGACCAGCAGGGACAGACGATACAGCACCACCAGGAACACCGCTCCCGTCAGGATGAGGAGAGCGATGGCGACGTTCCCAACTCCGAGGAATGTCCCGAGCCACCCGGCCAGGGCCCGCCAGCGGCTGAGCACCAGCAGCACAACCGCGGCCAGAAGCCAGCTCACCGAATACTCTACCCGTATCCAGGAACGTCGCACGGAGCCGAGGACGGCCACCAGCGCCAGCAGGCTGAACAGCGTGATGGCGTTCAGGAGCCGCTCAGTATCAATCATGTCCGGTGCCATTTGGACCCGCCCTCGAATCGCAAGACGTTAACGAAAACGCCGAGCAGCACATGGACTACGTAATACAGCGATTTCAGCGCTGTTATGGAGCTGCGGCCAGCGCGCCGGGGACGCATGCGGCACTCAACTTCGGCGAATCGGAAGCGCTTGCGCTGCAAAACCACCAGCGCTTCGATCTCAGGATACTCCAAGGGAAAGCTTCGGGAAAACAAGCCAAGCGCCGTGCGATTCACGCCCACGAAACCTGACGTGGGATCGCGGACGGTTTTCCCTAAGACCAGTCGCAGCAGCGCCCGAAATACTACGATCCCCATCGCGCGGGGAAATGTGCTGTGTCCGCCTGAGCCGTTGACAAAGCGGGAGCCAATCACCATTTCGCAATTGCCCCGTTCGAGGACTTCGAGGATGCGCGGGATATCGGCGGGATCGTGCTGACCATCGCCATCCACGCGGACAACGTAGTCGAAACCGAGTTCGAAGGCGAGTTGATAACCGGCCTGCACACAACCGCCCAGTCCCAGGTGCACGGGCAGGCGCAGCACCTGCGCTCCAGCCTGCTCAGCCAGCAGCGCGGTGCCGTCGTGCGAGCAGTCGTCCACCACCAGCACTGGCGCGTCCGTCAGGACGGTGCGCACCTCCTGTACGACACCCGCCACCGACTCCTCCTCGTCGAACGCGGGAATCAGGATCATCACCTCGCTGCGGCCTCCGGGAATCACAGCGCCGCCACCTGGCGAATCGAGATCGCGTGGTGCGTGGCAAGACGCTGGAATTCCGGGCTCGACAGGCGACGCGCGCGGAAGATGCGCCGGCGCGAAGCGAGCAGATGGGGCAACTGCGCCAGCAAAGAGAGGTGCGCCCGGATCACCAGCCACGGCAGGAGCAGAACGGAGTGGCCGTCCCGGGCAAATTCGGCGCTCTTTCCGTCACCGGTCCGGATGGCTCTCAGGTGGAACAGATAGCGCGCCATGGCGGCAAGCGGAACGCGCCAGAGCATGCGCAAGGGGAAATTCTTCACTACCAGATACAGCCGATTTCGTTCGACCAGGTAGGCTTTGAGCGGTGAAGCCCGCCCCGACGAATGTGAATAGCAGTGCTCAACCACTGCCTCGGGTACGTAGCGGCATTCCCATCCGGCCCACCGCGCACGCAAGCCAACATCGGTATCCTCGCAGTAAAGGTGAAACGTCTCGTCGAACCAGCCGATTTCCTCCAGCACGATCCGCCGGTACAGTGCGGCAGATCCGCTGGGAAGCAAGGCCTCCCGCGCCTCTTGAAAACGTTCCGGCGCCTGCCGGTGGCCCCGCTGCTTGCTGGAGCCGTCAGAGGCCAGCAGCATGGCGGCTGAATCTAACAGACCTGTGCCGGCCAGCCGCACTTGGGAGGCAAACAAACCCGCCTGAGGGTGGGCGTCCGCGTCGGCGACCAGCATCTCCAGCCAGCGTGGATCGGCGACTGCGTCATCGTTGATGGTCGCGAAATAGGGCGCCCTGGACTGCCGCCCTGCCTGGTTCAGGGCGGCCCCAAACCCCAAATTTCGCGGATTCACGATCACCCGGACCCGGGAGTCCGCACATCGCACTCGCCCCTCCCCGCTATTGTCGACCACTACCGTTTCGAAACCATCGAAAGTTTGCAAGTCCAGTGACCGTAAACAGTCGGCCAACACGGTACCCATTCCCAGCGTGGGGATAACTACGGTCACTTTGATGGCTGACAAGGAACAATTCTAGCGTAAATGTGCCGTTCATCCGCGCCCCTTGGGGTGGACCCGTCCGTTCCAACTGGCCGCCCAAGATGAGTGGGTGAGGCGACGGATTCGCGCTCGCACTCGCTCGCGGGGAAACTCTCTGCAGCGGTTGACGCAAGCAGCCTTGCCCACTTCTTGGGCGGAAGATCCAGCTTTGCAGCAAGTTTGCGAGCCCTCCGGGAACTTTCGGCTACCATCAGGGCTCCCGGGTGCCGCACTGACAACGCGCTCTGCGTGGCGGTACGGGGCGATTGGAACTGGCTGGGGCACCAAGGTGATATCATCAGGTCCGGTAAACGACCCGCACAAGTCGGGCTAGCCCGCATACACGCGTTCGAAGCACGAAGACCCGAGCGATACAACCATGATCCCGAAGTTGTTCAAGGTTGCGGCGGCTGTAGTCCTGGGCTATCCGGCGATTGCCCATGGTCAGGCATCAACGGTCTATGGCATAAACTTCAGCCCGTATCTGGATGGCCAAAGCCCCAACCTCGGTTCGCAGGTTTCGAACAGCCAGATCACAGCCCGACTCCAAATTGCCGCACCATACACGAAATGGATCCGGACTTTTTCGAGCACGCAAGGCCTGGAGAATGTTCCCTCAATCGCCCGGCAGTTTGGCCTCAAGGTAGCTGCGAATGCTTGGATATCCAAGGACACGGCAAGAAACACCCAGGAGATCAACAATCTTATCGCGAACGCGACTGCTGGACTCGTCGACGTCGCCGTTGTAGGCTCGGAGGCGATCTTGCGGAACGACGTCAGTGAGGCCCAGTTGCTCGCGTATATGGACCAGGTGCGCCAAGCCATCCCCGCGAATATCCCTGTAGCCACAGCGGACGTTTGGGGCACATTCATTGCACACCCGAATCTCATTACAGCCAGCGATATCGTCTTCGCCAATTTCTACCCGTATTGGGAGGGAACATCGATCGATAATGCCGTCTGTTCGCTCGCGGAACAATATCAGCAGTTGGTGTCCGTTGCTGGAGTGCATCCAGTTGCGGTGAGCGAGACAGGGTGGCCATCGGCCGGCAATGCCGTGGGAGCCGCCGTGCCGTCGGCTGCGAACGCTAATCTGTACGCCCTGCAATACCTCACCTGGGCTGGGGCGAACGATATCCCGTCCTTTTATTTCGAGGCTTTCGACGAAACGTGGAAAGCCGCGTCTGAGGGGCCGCAGGGTGCTCACTGGGGGATCTGGGACAAGGACGGGCTCACTAAGGCGGGCATGGACGCATTTTTCACCGGGCAGCGCGCGACAGTAGACTGCAATGGCGTCATTCCCGGACCTGTCGCAGTCCAGTTCACTTATGTTCCGCCGCAGGGCAGTGGAGACTCGCTTGAAGTCCAGGTTACCGGCGTGCAACCCTCGGCCTATGTTCTGGCAACGTACATCAAGGTCGGGGGGGGCTGGTGGACCAAACCTACATTTGCGCAACCGACGGTTACCATCAGTCATGACGGAACGGCCAGAATTGATATCGTCACCGGCGGCAGCGATCAACAGGCTACGGACATCGCGGTTTTCATGATTCCCGCGGAAAGCGTTCCGCCGATCGCCAACGGTGGGGCCCTGCCGACGGTGCCCGGCGCAGTGGCGTCCCGAGAGGTCAGCCGAACACAAAGCTCGATCAGCGGCACGATCGCCGACGGTCAGGGTAACCCGATTGAGGGGGCCACGATCTCCGAACCCGTTCTCGGCTCAACAAAAAGCGCTCCGGATGGGAAATATTCTTTCTATAACGTGACTGGCAACGGTACAGCCACGCTGACCGTATCTCACGACAGGTACAGTTTCGCCCAGTCGCCGAAGACCGTCACCATTCCCACTGGGAATCTCGTTGTAAACTTCACGGGCACGCTGGCGGCCCCGGGTATGCCGAGCAATCTTTTCCCCGTAAACGGTTCCACTGGAGTATCGAGCGTCTTGACATTGAGTTGGATGGCCGGCAGCGGAGCCACATCCTATGACGTCTATTTTGGCGCTTCGTCGCCACCGTCTTTCGTTGCCAACACGACCCAGACCACCTACAACCCGGGCACGCTCAACGGTGCGACAAACTACTACTGGAAGATTGTGGCGAAAGACAGCGTCGGTTCGACGAGTTCTGCCACCTGGTCGTTCACTACTGTCTGGCCGAATCGTACGCCGACCGCAGTTTTTCGGGATACGGACAGCAGCATTCGGATGACGCGACAAGGTTCAGCGACCTTGTACAACGGCGGTGGGGTGTTCGCCAGCGATCCGAACGCGTCGCAGAACGCTAGTGGTGACACGTTTGTTGTAGCGCGGGACAACTACGATGCCCTGTGGGCCACCGTGTTCAACGCCAACACGCTGAGTTGGAGTTCGTGGACGTATGGCGGCGGTATCACCAAAGGCATGCCCTCCATCGCAGTTACGACGGGCGGGACGGCCTACATTGCGGCTCGCGACAACTGGGACTCGTACTGGCTGACCAGCTACACACAGGGAACCGGGTTTGGCTCGTGGACTCATCTGGCGGGGATCTTCTCGACTGACCCGGTTGTGGCGGCATGTGCGGATCAGTCGATCTACATCGTGGGGCGGGATGACTGGGGGGCATTGTGGAATGGGCGGTACGTGCCAGGCTCGGGTTTCCAAGAATGGCAGTTTGGCGGCGGAATCATCCAGGGGAATCCGGCGGTGACGTGCGGGACCGATAACTCGCTCTATGTAGCCGTACGGGACGATTGGAACTCGCTATGGTTGGCGCGGGTGCAGGGGAGCACTTGGCTGGGTTGGAGCCACGGTGGAGGAGTCATGAACGGCGACCCGCAGGTGGCGGCCTCCGGGAACGGAATCATCTACACGGTGGTGCGAGACGGCGGCGGGGCGGTGTGGTATCGCAGGTACACGGAAGGGACGTCGGGGGGGTGGCAGAACTGGATCATGACAGGTGGGGTGCTCCAGAGCGCGGCGCCGGCGGCCAACGGAGGAGAGTTATACGTGGCTGGGCCCGACGGCAACAATGAGCTGTGGTGGTATCAGGCCACGGGTAACCAGTGGACCAACATCGGGAGCCGCGGAGTGGCAACGGGAGGGCTTTCAGCAAGCCCGCGGTGAACCCACGCGGGGTGTCGTGCAAGATCAAGCAGAAAATGAGGTATACCTGCAGGATCGGTCCTGGTGGCGCGGACACACAGAGCGAATGGCTACGTCAACGACCTTGGCGAACGTAACGGCGGCAACATGTTTTGGGCGTATCGTGAATCACAGCGACCGTGAACCCATTTCACCGAATCCCCGCGGCGAGTCCTCCGCTGGCATTGCTGCCATTCACGTGAGTCCAGGTGGAGGTGCTGGGACGATACCACCAAACTCCGTTGGAAGTGTCGGCTCCGAAGACGTACAGGTCCTGGCCGGAGGCTGCTGGCGATAGCGTGGTCAGAACCCCGCCGTGCGGGGTCCAGGTTCCCTGCCAACCGCTGGTGGAGCCTTCCAGGAACGGCCGTGACCACAGCGATCCTGCCGGGTCGAGGATGGCTGTATAGCTGTGGTTGCCCACCCGTACATTCTTCGGGTCGGTGCTGGCGACCCCGCCTCCCCAGTACCAACCGGTCCAGGAGCTGCCCTGCACCCGCCCCATCCAGATTCCCTTGAACAGATCGCGGACCGCGATGTAGGCGGCGCCATCCATCCCCACCGACAAGGCCGGCTTTCCTTGAGCGGCCGCCCCTCCGAATGCCCAGCCCTGGAATCCGCCATCGGGAAGAAACTGGCCGCTCCAGATAGCGTTCGACCCGTCGCGGCCGGCCATATAGATCGACCCGTCGAGGCCCGCCGCCATGGCCGGATCCGTTGCGAACACGCCGCCAAGCGGGATCCAGGAGCCAAATCCAGAACCCGGCGTGTAGCTTCGCAGCCAATAGGAGTTGTACGCGTCGCGGCTGGCGAAGTAGATCGTGCCGTTGGTCGAAACGGCGACGGCAGGGTCTCCTTGCGTAACTCCTCCGGCGAACAACCACGTGCCCCAGGAGTTCGAAGCGGCAGAAAACATGTTGAGCCAGAGTCCATTCGAGGCATCGCGCGCCACTACCACCGTATCTCCCGACGTAGTCTGGGCCGCGGCCGGCGCGCTGGCAACGATGCCGCCGGCCGGATAAGCGGGTGCCGACGTCGCCGCAGCCAGGAAGACGGCTCCCTGAGTGTCACGATACACGGCCGTAGGCGTGAGGGAAATCGTGGGAGTCATCGGATTGAACACGATGACCTGGTACTGGAAATTCCGCGGCTGTCCGCTGACCAGGACGTTGTTCACGTTGACGGTGACCGTCGTATCGGAGGCCGGCGGCAGCGTGAGTCCATTGAAGGTCCAGACCAGGGTGTTGTCCCCGTAGCCGTTCTGCACCGGTTGGAGCACGCCGCCATATGACGCCGAACCCACTGTCATACCGACGGTAGCGCCACTGAAATTCGCGCCAGGATAAGAGAATGACCAGCGGGTCGAACTGGGGATGAGCTGGTAGGGAACGTAGCCGGGCGGCGGCCAGGCGACGAAGGCGTCTCGCGTGGACGGACGGGTTCCCCCAAGATTGCTGTCCCAGGCAGTCAAGGCATTCGCCTGCCAGTAGGACCCGTTCTGGGGAATGTCGCCGGTGCCAGAAACGCGGGTATTCGGATAGAGCACCCACCGGCGGTGACCGACGGCGTCGTTGTTTTGGCCCGAGTCGTCAACATAGCGAGTCACGCAACCCGGATCGGTCGGAAAGTTGTAGCTGATGCAGATATTTGCATGTCCGGCCGCGGAAGCGCCGGCGGCCGTGTAGCAGGTCCAGGTGGAGGGAGGGCTGTGGCTGAGCTGTTGGTTGGCCGAGAACATCAGCGCGGCCTGCTGATCGGGAGGATGATTCACCGCGTTGTCGAACCAGATTCCGGCGGGAACCCCGGCAAGTCCCCGGAAGAGATTGAAACGTTCAGCGGCGGCGTCCAGGTAGTCCTGCGCCAGCGTGCCGGCGCTACAGGACGGTACGTTACCCGTCCAACCGTAAGGGACATTCTGGAACGGCGCGTAGAGGCTGGCGTAAAGATACTGCGCCGCCTGCCGGTTGGAAATATCGAACCACTGTGCCGGTGGGCCAGCTTGGGCCGCCGACTGGATTGACTCTGAACCTTGTTCCGGCGGGACCGGCGCGGGCCCAAGTTCGGCGATGCCTTGGGCAAATACGTGGGCGGTGACAAGAGCAAAAGCAGCGAGCCCTCGAACAGGCATAATCCACAAATACCCCCTTTCGCGGGCAGCCACAATGTGCGAAACACCGTATTTTGCCGAAGGAATGTTCCGAGCGAGGCTGCTCCGTACGCACCCTCACGGTAAAGCCGTCAGCGCTGTAGCATCCTGGTCCGACCGCCCTGTATGATGAGAGGCGTTATCCTCTGGTTGAGGTGGGGTTAGGTTAGTTCCTTCGGAGGTAGGCCGCAGTGACCGCTCGTGTTTTATTCTCCGTATCGATGGTTCTACTGGGTTTGACCCCCACGTTCGCGGGACAGGCGCCCCCGGATGGTCCCTGGCCGCTGCGCTTCGAGCCCAATCGGGGCCAAGCCTCGCCCGAAGTGGTGTTCTTGTCCCGTACCCCGGACCGGACGATCTTACTTCTGCCGGGCGAAGTGGTGGTAGCCGGTCCCGATTCCCAATGGCGCGCGCACTTGGTCGGCGCCAGCACCGAGGGGCAATGGCAGAGCGAGGAGCCTCAAACCGCTCGTGTAAATTACCTGCTGGGAGATCAGCCGGCGGAATGGAAGGTGGGAATCCCGACTTTCGGCCGCGTGGAGTACCGCGAAGCTTACCCGGGTATCGACATCGTGTTTTACAGCCGGGACGGGAATCTTGAGTGGGACTGGGTGGTGAAACCGGGGGCCGATCCGTCCCGCGCACGAATTCGGTTTGAAGGCGCCCGGCTGGTAGAAGACGCGTCCACAGGAGATCTGCGGATTCAAAGCGGGGAGTCGGAGGTCCGTCTCCGTCGTCCCGCGGCGTATCAACTTGCCGGTGGCCGGCGGGAAAAGATCGCGAGCGCTTACAGCCTGGAGGGCAATGAGGCGCGGATCGCACTCGGGCCCTATGTGCCGGAGCAGGCGCTGATCATCGATCCGGTCGTCGTTTTCTCGACGACGATCGGCGGCGGAAACGATGACAGCGGTCTGGCGATTGCGACGGACGGCCATGGCAATCTCTACGTGACTGGCGAAACGGCATCGACGAACTTTCCCGTCATCATGGGATTCCCCAACGGGTATCAGAAGACCACAACAGCGAGTCCCACCTCCCTGGACGCCTTTGTGCTCAAGATTGACAATTCCAATAACCTGGCGTGGACCACCTATCTGGGAGGCGGAGACAATGAGCACGCGCGGGCGATTGCGGTGACCTCCAGTGGCGAGGTCCTGGTGGCCGGGACCACACTATCCACCAATTTCCCCCTGCTGAACGCGCTCCAATCGACGTTGCGCGCCACCTCGGACGGCTTTGTGACAAGGTTGAATGCCAGCGGTACGGGTCTGGTGTTTTCTACTTATTTGGGTGGAACGGGCCTGGACGAAATCAACGGCCTGGCGCTCGCGACAGACGCGTTGTACGTGGGCGGAGCTTCGGGGTCCTCGGATCTGCCCTCTCCGACGACGTATCAGAACTATGTGCAGAACTTTGACGGGTTCGTCACAAAGCTTGCGTTGGACGGGTCCAGCGTGCAGTGGACCACCTACATCGGAGGCATGGGCGAGGACAGAGTGCGCAGCATCGCGGTGGACCCGGCAGGCAACGTCTACGCCGCAGGTGTGACCGCGTCTACTGATCTGCCCACAACAACTTCGGCGTATCAGAAAACCTATGGCGGCGGCATCTACGACGGATTCCTGGCCGTGCTGCCTCCGGTCACAACGAACCCTCGTTACGTGACCTACCTCGGTGCCGGAGGCTACGACGAAGCGTTCGGCGTGGCAACCATTGGGACAGCCGGGGGGCAGGGGTGGAGCGCCTACGTAGCCGGCAGCACCTCCTCGATGGACTTCCCCGTCGTGAACGCCCTCTATGCGTCCCGCCAGGGGACCTACTGCGGCTTCGTTCTCAACCTGACCGATAGCGGCATGAACTACTCCACCTATTTTGGCGGTCCGTCCCAAAGCGTGGCGCAGGGGATTGCCGTGGATCCGGCGGGGAACGCTTACATCGCAGGGTGGAACGATTCCGTCTCGATTCCTCCTTTGCCGCTGGTCAACGCCACACAAATTTACGGGGGCAACTTCGACGGTTTCTTAGCCAAACTGAGCCCCAGCGGCGGCAAGCTGATGTTCAGCACGGTCGCCGGCGGCTCTATCCCGGACTATTTCTATGGGATCGCCGTGGACGCTTCCGGCAATGCCTATGCAGCCGGGTGGACCTCCTCCTCGGACTACCCCACTGTCTCGCCGGTGATGCCGGCTCAAGGACTCAGCGGCGCTATGGACGTCGCCGCCACGGTGTTTGCCACCGGGATGCCCTGGGCGGCGTTCCGGGACGTTTACGGGAGCATTGAAGTGACCTCTCCAGCGGGAGCCGTTCAGAGCTTGGGAGGCGTCTTTGCAAACGACCCGGCTGTGGCGCAGAACGAAAGCGGCGACGTATTCGTGGTGGCGCGTCGATACGTTCAATGCCATCTGGATCAACTTTTACACCGCGCGTACCCAGGCCTGGAACGGATGGCAGTTCGCCGGAGGAACCGTGCAGGGGACACCGGCGGCGGCAGCCATCGGCAGTACGCTCACGTTCGGCGCTCGCGACGCTTTCAATGCCTACTGGATCAATACCTACACGCCCGGCTCCGGCTTTTCGGGCTGGATCAACCTGGGCGGCGTCTTCGCCACGGATCCGGTCATGGCGGCCAGCCCTACGGTGGGCATTTACATCGCGGGCCGGGATAGCTTCGGGGCCATGTGGGCGGGCATTCGCACCGCGGGTTTCTCCGGCTGGCAGCCGGGCGGAGCGGTGGCCACGGGCAAGCCTGGAATCGCCGCCGGCGCCGACGGTACAGCCTACATCGCCATCCGCGATCCCTGGAACGCCTTGTGGATGGCGCCATTCAATAGTGCGGCGGTTTGGGTGGGCTGGCAGCCAGGTGGCGGCGTGGTGACGACGAATCCCGAGTTGGCCTCGGTTGGCAACCGGGTCTATGTCGCCGCGCTGACGTCGGTAGGCGGCATCTGGTACAACTCATTTCTGAACGGAACCGGGAACCAATGGCAAGGTTGGGTCCCCGTTTCGGGGGTGCTCCAATCGATCACGGCGACCGGGGGCGGATCGCTGCTGCTGGCGGGAACGGATCCGTACGGAAACTCGCTGTGGTGGTTCGACTCGACGGGGTCCGGGTGGAAGTTGGTGGGCTACCCTGGTCTTGCGGCGGGACCGGTAGTCGGCTCCCCGCGCTAAGAGCGTGCGCTCTTCGCCCGCTTCTTCTTGCGATGTCTCCCGGCCGCGCGACTATACTGAACACGCATGGTCCTTGTCCCCAGACACGCCTGGAAGGGTTGCTTCTGCGCACTTCTGGCTTGCGCCCATCTCCTCGACGCCGCCTCGTTGAAGCCCGACTTCGAAGATACCCGGGTGGCCACCGGACTCCCCGCGCCCACGGCCATGGCTTTGGCCCCGGACGGACGTTGGTTCGTGTGCACCCAAGGGGGGGAGCTTCGGGTGATCAAGAACGGCGCGCTGCTATCCACGCCATTCCTGACCGTGAGCGTCGATTCGTCCGGTGAGCGCGGCCTGCTGGGCGTAACTTTCGACCCCGATTTCGCGGTGAACCACTATGTGTACGTCTATTACACGACGCCCGCGCCGGCGGCTCATAATCGCATCAGCCGGTTCACGGCCCAGGGCGACGTGGCGGCCACCGGCAGCGAAGTGGTCCTGATGGAGCTGCCCGACCTTTCTGCGGCCACCAATCACAACGGCGGAGCGCTGCACTTCGGTCCGGACGGCAAGCTCTACGTGGGCGTGGGCGAAAACGGCAACGGGTCGAACTCGCAAACCCTGGCGAACCCGCTGGGCAAGCTCCTGCGGATCAATTCCGACGGCAGCATTCCGGCCGACAACCCGTTCTTCCTGACGGCTACCGGTCAGGGCCAGGCGATTTGGGCTCTGGGCCTGCGGAACCCCTTCACGTTCGCCTTTCATCCGCTGAGCGGACGTCTGTTCATCAACGATGTCGGGCAGAATTTGTGGGAAGAGATCGACGATGGCGTCGCTGGTGCGAACTACGGCTGGCCGGCCACCGAGGGCTACACACAAGACCCACAGTACAAGACCCCGCTGTACGCCTACGGGCACGGTGCGGACAACGCAACGGGCTGCGCCATCGCCGGCGGAGCCTTCTATGCTCCCTCCGCCAGCCAGTTTCCAGCGGCCTACGAGGGTCACTACTTCTTCGCCGATCTATGCGGCGGATGGATCCGTGAGCTAGACCCGAGCGACGCCAGCACGGCGATCTTCGCCACCGGTATTTCGTTTCCGGTAGACGTGAGGGTGGGGCCGGAAGGCTGCCTTTATTACCTGGAGCGCGGACCAACGCTCGGCTCCCTGCACCGCGTCTGCTACAACGTGGGGTATCGCACACCCACCGGCGGCTGGCGCGACATTTACAGCACCCTCCGCCTGACCGCGTATTCCTCCTATCAGGCCCCGGGTGCGGGCGGCGTGTTGGCTTCAGATCCGTCGGTGGCGCAGAGCTCCATGGGCGACACCTTCGCGGTGGGGCGTGACACCTTCAATGCCGTCTGGGTGAATGTCTTTGACGCGGACCAACAGGACTGGGGGAATTGGGCGTTCGCGGGCGGCTCCGTCCAAGGCATGCCCGCTGTCACGGTGGCCGGAGACACTGCCTACTTCGCCGCCCGGGACACGGGCAACGCGTATTGGATAAATCGCTACGACCCGCAGAACGGCTTTGGCGGATGGCAGAACCTGGGCGGCGTCTTTGCCTCAGACCCGGCTATGGACGCGGCGCCGGACGGTTCGATCTACGTTGTCGGGCGGGACAGTTTCGGTGCGATCTGGAGCGGCCGGTATCTCTCCGGCGCGGGGTTTCAAGGATGGCGTTTCGGCGGCGCCGTCACGCAGGGCCAGCCGTCGGTGGCCGCAGGCTCCGATAACGCCGCTTACATTGCCGTACGCGATACTTCCAGCAGCCTCTGGATGGGCCGCGTGATGCACGAGTCCTGGAACGGATGGTTCCCGGGCGGCGGCGTCCTGGGCGCCGACCCGCACACGGCGGCCGCGGCCGGACAGATCTACGTGGCGGCGACCGAGCCCTCCAACGGAGTGTGGTTCCAGATCTACACCGAGGGCACGACCGACGGCTTTCAGGGCTGGAAGTACACGGGGGGGTTGCTCACCGACGTCGGAGTAGCGGGCGGAACCGGAGGAGCTTTCCTGGTAGGCCGCGACACCAACGCCGCGATCTGGTGGTATCGAACCGAAACCGGACAGTGGACCTACGCGGGCTTCCTGGGCCTTGCCGCAGGCCCGATCGAGGGAGCACGATAAAGCCTCCCGAGCCCTGACGCCACGTATTCGCGGTTCATCCGGACTCCAGCCGGCCCCTGCTCAGTGCGGAGCCGCAACCAGGGGGCCCGCCGCTACCCCCGTATTTCCGATCGAAGTCCAGGTTGGACCCGACTGGTCCCACCACCACAGGCCGTTGTTGAGATCGCGTCCAGCAATGAAGAGCTCGCCCGCGCTCACCGCAGGAGATGCGCTTTGCAAAACGCCGCCGGTGGAGGTCCACGTTTGCCAGCCATTCGCCGTACCCTCTTGATACGCTCGATACCAGACGCCACCGGAAGGATCCAAGACGACAGCATAGTTGAGGCCGTTGCGCGCCGTCGCCACCTGAGGGTTCGCACTGACGACCCCGCCGCCAGGGAACCAACCCGTCCAAGTACTGCCGCTAACCCGCCCCATCCAGACGGCGTTGAAATAGTCGCGCACCGCAATGTAGGCGGCGTTATCCTGCCCGGCGGTTACGGACGGTTTTCCCTGGACGACGGCCCCGCCGAACTGCCATCCCTCGAAACCGGAGCCGGGAACGTAGCGGCCGCTCCAGATCGCGTCATACTGGTCCTTGCCGACCAGGTACAAAGAACCATCCGGCGCGGCGGCCATGACCGGATCGGTGGAGAAGACGCCCCCTAGGTTCTGCCAACTGCCGAAGCCGCTGCCGTTCGTGTAGCTACAAATCCAGTAAGCGTTGAAGCTGTCCCTGGCCGAGAAGTAGGCCGTGCCGTTGGTGGCCACGGCGATGGCCGGAACACCCTGCACCGCTCCTCCTGCGAACGCCCAGCTGCCCCATGTCTGCGAGGTATCGCTGAACAGGTTCACCCATAGGGCATCGAACGTGTCCCGGGCGATCGCGTAGCTATCTCCAAAAGCGTTCTGAGCTAAAGTAGGATCGCTCGCAAACACGCCGCCAGCGTTATAGAGTGTTCCCGAGCCCTCTTGGCTCAGGCGAATGGCACTGCTTGTATCCCGAAAAACTCCAGTCGGCCCTCGGTTATCAGCGCCGCCCGACTGTGTGATCGTGAACGTTTGCCCGCCAATAATGAGCGTACCGATCCGTTCCGCGAGATCGAGATTCGGCTGCACTGAATAATCGACGGCTGCATTCCCGTTGCCAGAGGTGCTCGAAGTGATACTGATCCATGCCGCGTTGCTTGTCGCTGCCCAGGCGCAGTCGGTAGCACCCGCGATCAGGAACGCAGAGTCGGATCCACCCGCAGCGGTGAAGGACTGGCCCGGGCTTGTCAACGAGAAGTTGCATGACTTCCCCGATTGCATTACCGTAAACGTCTGCCCTTCTACATTTATCGTTCCCGATCGCGGGAGGCTAGACGTATTTGCTGCAACAGCGTAGCCAAGTAACCCACCGCCCGTTCCACACCCGCCACCCGTCGTGGCTATCCAGGACACGCTGCTCTTTCCAACCCATCCGCACCGAGGCATGCTCGTGTTAACGTTTACGGAGAATTGACCACCGCTAGCGCCTGCGGCGCTTGATTGCGGAGCCAAACCGATTGTGCACGTCGATAGCGGGTAATCTGAAATCTTAGCTAAGAATGGTCCAAACCTGTCCGTGTACGGATTTACGAGCGGAAAAGTGCCTGGTGGCGCCGTTGGAGTATGGGGACCTGAATATGCTATACCGGATATCCACACGTTTCCCTGACCGTCAAGGTTAATCGAATATCCGACGTCGGATTCGTTGCCACCCAAGAAGGTAGAAAATATCAGGGCCGTCCCAAGAGAATTCATCTTGAAGAGGAGGACGTCTTTCCCGTCAGCAGTGCAGCCTTGCAACGATTCGACAAGCGGAAAGCTGCTGTCGAGAGTCGCGCCAACTAGGTACGCGCTATTTGAGCTGTCTACGGTGATTCCATTTACTCTCGCGCCGTTAATGAACGTCGAATAGAGTAGTGTCGAACCGTTTGAGCTAAACTTGGTTACAAATCCATTATCTCCTTCGAAGGATGCAGGAATGAGCGAATTCTGAAATGCATTCACCGTCGGAAAGTTAGCCGACTGCGTGTCCCCAGAAATATATACGCTCCCAAGAGAATCGATGGCGATACCGGTAGGGAAGTCGTGTTTATTGCCGCCAATGTATGTCGAATAGAGCAGACTGGTGCCTATCGCGTTAATTTTAGTCACAAAAACGTCATAACATACTACACCCAGGGAGCCGCAAGTGCCGGGAGCACGATTTGACTGGTACGCATTCATTACAGGAAAGTTATCTGATGTCGTCGAACCCGTCAAGTATGCATTGCCTGCATTGTCAGCGACTATTGAGTTACCCGCATCGTCCCCGCCGCCCCCAAGATAAGTCGAATAGATCACCGAGCCATCTGCCGCGAACTTTGCGACAAATGCATCTTGGTCACCGCTATTGTTCGGCTCAAACGGGCTGACCGTCGGGAAAGTCTCAGAAAAGGTATTGCCAGTTACGTACGCGTTGCCACTCGGATCCAAAGCTATCGCGCTTCCTTCATCGCGGCCACAGCCGCCAAGAAACGTTGAAAAGATCTGAGCTGTACCAGTGGAGTTAAGCTTTGTAACGAAGGCGTCGGCGCCGTTGGGGCAATTTCCTCCGGAGTCACCAAAGCCAACCTGGAACGCCTGTGTCGTCGGGAAATTCGCGGAATCCGTCCAGCCAGTAATGTAAATGTTGCCATCACTGTCAACCGAGAGCCCGCCTGGAGAATCCGACCCACTACCCCCTAGAGTGGTTATATAGCCGAAGGTTCCACTGTTGGGATCGAACTTCGTCACCACGATGTCCCCGCCGTTAGATGTAGGAGAAAAATCTGTGAAGTATGCGTTACCGTTGATGTCAACAACTGATTGAGGGGAGAGGCCGCTGAGAGTTGCCCCCATAAAAGTGGAGTAACTCAGCGCGGGATCGATCACCAGTGCAAGATGGGAATCATACTCCGCAAGCTCGAAGCCTACCCGCCTTGAGCCAACGAGTTGATAGGCACCCTCTACTCTAATTCGTTCTTCGCCCTTCATTTGGTAGAGCTTGGGGCGAAGATGCCGGACATCACCGAGGGCTGTTCGGAGGACCAAGTCCTCGGCATCAAGCCGCAAATCGTCAACCCCTTCAAAAGCCAACTCGATTTGCGCAGGGTCCGCACCCGGAGCTATTGCAAAGTCGTATTCTAACGCCCCGTGGGCTTCATAGTAGATCAAGTCAATTCCGTCATAAACACCACGGACACGTACTCTCCCAAAGCGGGCCACGTCGGTAATCCACTTTGCCGGATCGTTCCCGATAAAGTAGTTGCTGCGGCCCTCCAGGCGTTCTAACCCCTCGACTCTGGCTTCCTTGTTTGCCCCAACGAGCTTCATGCGAACGACGGCCGTCTCGAAGCGGTGTAGCGGGGGCGCGGCTGTCTTGGATGACAGATTTCGTTCCATCCGAGACTCAGATGGCACCACGGGCCTTCGGAGTACCAGAGCCACCTCGGTAGGCGAGATCAGGAGATCGTAACCCGGCGCACGAGCCACAAATCTGGGGTCAGGGCCAGCCTGTCCGCGGTTTTCCTCGAAACTGAGCGGCAGCTTACCGAAATCCGCTAAGTGTCTCGCGGAGACGCTAGGATTGTCGTGAGAAGCCAAAGGCACAACAGCCTGTGCGGAGGCCCCTTGTGGCCCAATAGCGGTTGCCCAAATCACCCATAGAACGGGCGAACGCCAGAACTCAGTGAAGCTTCTCGTATGACACATTGGCGGCCACTTCTCCCCTCCGCGAATTGGATGTTGCAGTATATCACGATTAAAAGCATCGGCAGGACGAAGGGACGGACGACACGAAGGGACGGACGGATACCGAGGGGAGGGTGTCCCATTGACGCGTTGGGTCCCCTTTAGTAGTCTTGAACGGCGAACATTTGTCGACAACTATTAGCCGACTCGCGTGGGGAACGGATTGTCCTCAGGCGCAGGAGCACGCGGAACGACGAGCGAAGGTTCTACGAGGCACCTCGCGTCCGATACTTGCTTGCGACTCTCGAAGGCTCCCCGTCTTCGACCAACTTACCGCCCTCCAGAAGAATGGCGCGGGTGCAAAGGCTCTCAACGATCTGCGTGTTATGCGTCACCATGACGACCAGGCCGCCGCGTTCGATGAGCTTCAGCATGCGGAAGTAGGACTTCTTCTGAAACTGCTCGTCGCCCACGGCAAGGACCTCATCGATCAGCAGGATCTCAGGGTGGAGCTGCGTCGCCAGACTGAAGGCCAGCCTGGCCAGCATTCCCGATGAATACGTCTTGACGGGCACGTCGAAAAACATCCCCAGTTCCGAAAACTGCACGATTTTCGGAATCTCCAGCTCCGCTTCCTCGCGGGGAATCCGGTGCACTGCGGCATGCAGGTAGACGTTCTGGCGCCCCGTCAGTTCGGCGTTCAACGGACCGATCAGGTCCAGCAATGGCTGGATCTCACCCTTGGTTTCGATCGATCCTTCGGTGGGATCAAACAGTCCCGCGATGGCGCGCAGCAGCGTGCTCTTTCCGGACCCGTTGCGGCCGATCACGCCCAGCACTTCCCCCGGTCCGACGCTCAAGTCGATTCCACGCAGCGCCCAGAATTGCTCGTGCCTGCCATGCGCGCCGAAGCTGGCCAGAATCCGGCCCTTTATCGTGGTTTCGTGATCCGTCAACAGCCGGTAACACACGCCGAGGTTGCGCAACTCGATCCGTGGAGTATCTGATTGTGGGTTGTGCATGGTCGCCGTCAAACTACAGGTAAAAATAAAAACGGCGCTCAGACCGGAAAAACATGGTCATACCGATTGTCAGGGCAGCGGCCGCCCAAGCCAGGCTGAGCAGCACGGTGAAGGCGTCGGGAACGGCACCCCTCCAAATCGGGTCCTGAAAAAGGAGCAGGAACGAGGTGATGGGATTGGCGAGCAGAAGTGGCTGGACTTCCGGTGGCATCGCGTCCGGCTTCCACAGAATCGGAGAAAAGAAAAACCAAAGAAACAGAACGGAGCTGAGCAGGTGGCGGAAATCCCGGAGAAAAACGTTCACCGTGGCGCACAGCAGGCCGACGCCGGCGACGAATCCTACCAACAAAACCAGTGACACCGGCAGAAACAGGAGGGCGAGAGTATACGGAGCGCCCAGCAGTGGCATCAGCGCGTAGATGATCACCAGCCCGGCTAGCAGGTCCACCAGATGGATGGCGATGGCGCTCAGCGGCAGCAGAGCCTTCGGGACATAGACACGCGTAATGAACGACGCGTGCCCGGGCAGGGAATCGGCTGCCTGCTGCGAGGCGTTGGCGAAAAACATCCAGGCCACATAGCCGCTGGCGAAATACAACCCGAAATCCCGCAGGTCCCAGTTGTTCAGGATGGAGAAAATGACACTAAAGCTCAAGAACGCCAGCAGCGGGTATAGCAGAGTCCAGAAGAATCCCAGCACGGAACCCTGGTACCGCTGGTGCAGTTGCAAGTATGTCCATTCAATCAGCAGCTCGCGATACGAGTACATCTCTTTCCACCGTCTTATCATGGGATTCTCAGCCTAACGCGCTCCGCAGCGGCGACCGCTTGGGAGTCCAGGCCCATGCCGGTGGTTGCGCCGGCAGGGCAGCGGGCTTCGGTGGCCAGGTGCGGACCACGATCTCCCGCACGCCGATGTCCACGGCGCCCGAGGTGTGGACGCGGAACTCATACTTGCCCCCGGCCTGTGCCGGCACACGGAAAAAGACATCCGCGATGGCCATCCCGCCATGGAGGTCGCGACCGTGGAGGGTATGTTGCTCGATGTAGCCGGCCTCGATATTGAAGGCGTCAACGATGGCGATCGCTTCCTCCGCCGAGGCAGGCGGTTCGGCCCGGATGACAAACTCCACTCGATACATGCCCTCCTCCAACGCGATATACGGGCCCCACCAGATTGTTTCCGCCGCGCCTTTCGGCGCCGTGAGCCAGAGGTGGCTCGATTCTGGCATCCACGTGATGCTGGTGGACGGGGCGCGGAAGGCGTCCAAAGGGCGCCCGGTCCAAACCGGAGGATTGGCGGACCGCCAACCCTGGTGGACATCCCGATAAAACGCCAAGGTCCGTTCGGCCATCGCCTGCGCCGAAAACTCAAGTTCGAATCGCTTCCGTCCCGCCGCGCCGTAGCGCCGCCGCAGCGCGTGGTCTTCCATCAGCCGGACCATGGCGGCCCCGAGAGCGTCGGGATCGCCGGGGGGAACCAGCAGGCCGGTTTCGCCATGGGCCACTACTTCGGGAATGCCGCCCGCCTCAGTGCCGATTACGGCCTTGCCGTAGGCCATCGCTTCGAGGTAGATCAGCCCGAAGGACTCGTACAGGGACGGCGCGACGAACAAGTCGCAATCCTGGTAGAACTGCCGCAACTGCTGGCCGGAACACTCACCGTGAAAATGCACGCGGCTTCGCAAGGTGGGATGCATGGCGCCCCAGCGCTCGTGCCAGTAGCCATGGCCGGGATTTCCGGGGTCGCTTCCGACGATCTCCACCACCACGTTCGGCAGGCGTGTGAGGACCGCAGGAAGCGCGTCGAGCAGCGTGTGAATCCCCTTGCGTCTCTCGAGGCGCCCGACAAACAGCAGCCGGAGGGACGCGGTATGGCCATTCACGCGCGGCGTCACATTGTCCATGGGCTCGAAGTCCAGTCCCAGCGGGATCCGTGCGGTCCATTCCGGAACGACGCCGTAGCGCTCGGCGATCGTGCTGAGGATTCCTTCCGTGCTACCGGAAACCGCGCTGCCGTGGCGCGTCCAAAGTGCCTCCAATTGGCAACAGGTTTCCAGATCAGAAGTGGGTTGCCAGCCTTGCGTCTCCATGACCTTGAACAAGGGCGAATGCCAGCGGACCACCACGGGCAGTCTCCGCTCCATCGCCAGCAGCAGCCCTTCGACGTCCCAGGATGGCGATTCAACCAAGTCCAGGCGGCGTGCGGTAAGGATCTCCTGGAGCTTGCGACGGACGCCGTTGGCATACAGCAGGTTCTTCGCCACAGTGGGCACGTTCTCGGGCAGTTCTACATCCAACGGATCTTCGCCGGCCTGGCGATACCAGATTCCGTCGCGGCGGTCGGGCTTTCCGGACGCAGCGCCCCGGCTCACCACGTGAACTTCGATTCCCAGGCCGCGCAGTCCTTTCGCCAGCGCCGCCGTGTAGGTCGCGATCCCGCCGGGCGCCTGCTCGGGCAGATTCTGCGTCAGAAGGCAGACCGCGAGTGGCGCGGATTCCTCGCGTGGAAATTCCTCAAGCGACCCGATGGGTTCCATAAGCTGGCCAGGACGTGAATCTGCCAGGAATCCGCGAATCAGGCCAACCGCGATTCCCCGAATGCAATGCCCTTCGATGCGGGCAAGTTCCCCAAACGTCACTTCGCGGTCCCGGCGCCAGCGCAGTGGCGGACGCAGCCTATGCTCGATGAGGTGGCGCACAATTTGGCTTGCCAGCTCTGCGCGCGACGGACCGCGGTAGTTCTTGAGCGCCACATATAGGGTGTTCTTCAGAACCGCGTACCAGGCCAAGTTATGGCGCGACGTGCGATTGTGCGAGCGCGCGGCTTCGTGATAGACCACGGCGCGAGGCCGATGTACAGTGCGAAACCCGGCCAGCGCCAGCCGCATTACTACGTCAGCTTCGTCGTGGTAGTACTCGATGCGTTCGTCAAAGCCGCCTATGTGGCAAAGGGCCGACCTCCGGAACGCGCAATTGTTGCCTGAAACGGTATTGAGATAGCCTTCTTCCCAGTCAAAGTGAAACCCCGGAAGCGGTTCGTCCCATCGCACCCATCCTTTGCGATCGAGAATGCCGTTGCGGAACTCGACGTCACGGCCGTTCATGCGGTAGACCAACCCTCCGGCGCCGCCCACGCCCGGATCCGCAAACGCAGGGATCAGCTCCGCCAACCAGTTCTGATTCGGAACGGCGTCGTCATCGATGAAGGCGACAATCTCGCCCCGGCTAGCCGCGATGCCCAGGTTGCGCGAAACCGAAAGCACGCGGGACGAGGTAAGCACTAGGCGGAGCGTGCCTTCCCAGGACTTGAGGCGGCTCTCCGTATCGTCGGTGGAAGGGCCGTTCACCACCACGACCTCGAACGACTTCCAGGTCTGCTGTTGGAGGGCTCGCAAGCACCGGTCCAGATGCCAGCCGCGATTGTAGGTGTTGATCACCACGCTGACGGCCGGCTTGGGACGCTCAGCCGGAGGCAGGCTAGAGACCTCGCGTAGCAGTTCCTTCAGGACCGCCCGCTGGTTCTGGGGGCTGAAGTCCGTTAGCCGCTTCTGCTGGGTCCGCAGCACTTCCGCGCGCCGCGAAGAGCGGCCGAGCACATCGGCGACGGTGGCGGCGATGGCCGGAAAGTCGAGGTTCGGCAGCACCACACCTGCTCCGCCCATGGTCTCGGCGCACGCCGCACGATCTAGACAAAACGTGGGTAGCCCGGCCGCCATGCTCTCGATCAGAGGGGCGCAGAAGCCTTCGTGTTCGCTCAGGCAGATGAAGGCGTCGGAGGAGTGATACGCCAGATCGCGTTCGGCGTCGGAAACCTTCCCACGGAATTCGACGTCCCGGCCGACCTCCAAGCCCACACGCGCGGCCTCTTCAACCAGCCGCTGCTTGTAATCCGGATGCTGGTTATCGTTGCCCACCAGCGTCAGCGTTGCGCTCTTGACTTTGCCTTTATAGGCGCTCAGAAACCGCAGCAGGTTCTCGATCCCTTTGTTCGGCGCGATGCGCCCCACGAACAGGAAAGTGGAGGCCCCCTTCCGGGGCTGCGTCACCGTCCGCATCCGGGAAGATGAGGGGAGATTCATCAACAGTGGGAACACACCGGTACGTGTGTAGCCCATCCGTTCCAGCTCCTGGCGGCTGAATTCACTCATCCCGAGGGCCAGATCGTAGTGCGGCGCGAGCGTTTTCGCCAGGCGCAGTCCTCGGCTGCAGGATTCGAACGCCGGGCTTCCCTTGGCGAAGTACCTGGCAGGCGTGATGTTGTGATACATCATGACGCGCTTGCCCGGGAACTGTTCGAGGAACGGAATTAGCGCCGTCTCATTAAAAAGCTGGTGGATCAGGATGTCATCGGCCGTAGCCTCCTGGAGTAGGGACTCCAGCGGCGCGCATTGGTCCGCGAGCGAGGGGTGGCTGTACTCGGCGTATAGCGAAGCAGGAATCGACAATTCCCGCGCTCGCTGTTGCAGGAGAACGCAATGCGTGCTGACAGCATCGCCGTAGTCGAGGGCGTTTGTCAGAATGTGGATTCGCATCTACGCTCTCTATAGGGAGTCAGCATTACGTTCGGCCAAGCGGTCAATTTGCTCGCTCATTTCCATGGCCACGTGGTAAAGCGACGAAAGCACCCGCTCGGTGTGCTGAGCGTGTTCCCGAAGAGGCCGCGTATACCAGGGGAGCAGAGCAGAAATCGAGCGCATGATAAGATCCAAATGCCGCGGGTATCCGCGCGGGGGGATCCCAATTTCGTGGCTGCTGCGGCGCAATTCCTCTAAACCCACTCGTAAGCGGCCCAATTCACGGAACAACGGGCCCTGAGCCCGCGGCCGGGCGGGCTGAACGGAGGAGGCAACCTCCTCGACGGGCAGACCCAGTGCCCGCTGAAGAGTTCCCTCAAGCTCTTCGATTGTCCAGCGTTGTTGCCTTTCCACTAATAGTAGATTGTACAGTAGCTTCCGGTGATGCGTTCAGGATCGGACCTGTCCCAGCCCGGAACGGCCGATCGCCTTGATCCGGCGGGCCGCAGCCTTCTTCCAGTCTTCAGAGGCGTGCTGGTGGGCGAACATGCGCCGAAAGTACTCCAGCGCCTGATCGCGGCGACCACCCGCGTCGTGAAGCTCGGCGAGTTGGCGCAAAACCTTTGCCGCGATCGTGTCGTCCGGCTGTTCCTGAATCAGGAGGTGAAGTTCGGCTTCGGCAGCCTCTCCGTTTCCTTCGGAAACCAGTAGCTCAGCACGCCGCCACCGGACCAGCCTTAGGGACAGCTCGGGATGGGGCGCCATGGCCAGGATCGAATCGAGATGGCGCAGCGCCTCACCGTATTCCTCGGCGGCGACCAGCAACTCGGCCAGGTGCCAGTGGGCCAGACCAGTCATGTGGGACCAGTCGACGGCGGTTCGTACCGCCGCCTCGAACGCGTCCCGGGCCGGGCGGTAACTGGTCCGGCGTTCATGACATAAGCCCAACCGAAACCAGGCTCCGGCGACGACGTTGGGATCCGACACTTTGCAGGCCACCACCTTGGAGTACAAATCCGCGCAGCGTTGGTAGTCGCCTGTCGCCTCGGCGTGGAAGGCGACCGCGAATAGGGTAGCGGCCAGCTCCCTATCCTCCACTCCAGAAGGCCCGGGCAGTTGCGCAGCTAAAGTAAGCGCATCTTCGTACTGGGCGGGATCCCCGGTCGCCAGTATTTCCTGAATGCGTTGAATGAAATCGAAGCCGGCAGCAGGAGCGCTCATACGGTGTGGACCGGCAGACCCGAAGTCGCAGACAGCATTCTTTCCAGCATAGACGACTGAAGGGCCGTCGGGTGACCCGTCCTTGGATCTTGGCAGATTGCCAGCAGCTCGGCATATTTGGTGGAATTGAAGCCATATGCCGTCCTTTCTGGATGTGTACGGACAGGCGAAACTCGCCACCGTGTTTGGTGATAGCACCTGGGTCTCTATTAAAGACGACTCCCTCCGATGGCTCGACCTTCCCCCCAAGGAGTTCCTGGATTATGCGGAACACACGACTCGACTACCCTTCGACGGGGTACCGCCGGACCCGAAGGTTTTCCAGAACGACCCGAGCTTCCTGATCTGTCAGGCGCACCGCGCATGGCTGACGCTGCGCGCCATCGACCGTCATCTCCCTCCGCCACCTCTTGTGCCTGTGGTCCTGGACCTGGGTGCGTACCCGTTCGCCATTGATCGCGCGATCCGCGATTTTCTGAAGCGCACATGCCGCGTCATCGCGACCTTCAACCAGAGCATGGCGCCGGACGAAGTTGAACTACTGGATCAAGCCGGAATCGAACTGATTCCTTTGAACCTCGATCCCCTGGTGCAGGTCTGCAAACCGCTGCCTGGCATGACCGATCGCATCCCGCTGGAAGACGAGTCGGTGGACCTGGTTATCTTCAGCCATGTCATCGAACATCTCTACCACCCGCGCATGATCCTGGAAGACGCCTGTCGCGTGCTGAAAAAGGGGGGCAAGCTTCTGATGAGCACCGATAACGCGTTCCTGATCGGCGGGTTCCTCAACTACCTGACCAACGGAACGTATCTGCACGAACCCGTAGAGGGCACAGCAGCCATGGTCTTTCATGAATGGCGCGGGCACGTGCGCTTCTACTCCGAAGCGGACCTGCAGACGTTGCTGGGCGCGGCCGGGGCAAAGGTCATCGAAAGCAGCTTTTGCGAGGTCCTCTATAATTCGCTGTGGGAGCGTTATTTCGTGGATCCTTTCCTCCGCATGCCGCAATGGCGGGTGGACCTGCTCAGCCGATTCCCAGAGTTCCGGAACGAATTGATTGTCGTCGGCGAGAAGGCATGAGCAGCCCCCTTGACGATTTGGAGCGCCTGCTGGCCGGCGCGGCGACCCGCGCCCAAGGCATCGAGGCGTTGGCGAGTCTGCCGGAGATCCAGGCCCGTGTGCTGGATCGATCTCTGCTGCGCCCCGGGCACGACTGCATCGTGATGACGGAGACCTCAAACGGGCTCCGCTTCTTCTTCAGCCTGCGCGACACCTTCGTCGGGATTCCGATCGCGGTGGGCGTATTCGAACGCGATCTGGAGCTTCCGCTCAACCACCTGCTTCGTCCAGGCATGAACTGCGTCGATATCGGAGCCAATCTCGGCTACTACTCAATGCGGATGGCGGCGGTTGCCGGCCAGGGTCCCGGCCGAGTCTTCAGCTTCGAACCCGACTCGTTCGCCTGCCACTTACTGCGCATGAACTGCCGTGAGAACCGCTTCGAAAACGTCGTCACCGTTACCCAGGCCGCCTGCGGCGATAGCAACGGAGAAGCGCTGCTGTTCCGCGATGCGGAGCCGGGAAACTACGGCGGCTCCTGGGTCGGCGCCGGGGCCGACGCCACCGCGGCGACGCGCATCCCGGTTCGAAAACTCGACGACTTGATCCCGCAAGATACGGTGATCCACCTGGTGAAGATGGACGTGGAAGGATACGAGGCGCGGGTTCTGGACGGGATGCGCCGCATCCTCGAGACTCATCACCCGGTCGTTATCGCCGAGTACAATCCCCCGGCGCTACGCCGCGTGAGTCAGGAGGAGCCGGAACGTATGCTGGCCCTGCTGCGATCGCTCGGCTACCGGATCCAAGAAGCGGAACGCTTCACGGGCGAGGCTTCCGGCGCCGATGCGGAGATCGAAGGCGACCGCCTGCGGAATCTGGTGGCCCTGCCCGCATCGCAGTAACAGCCGCTGCCCGCATGGTCATCGAACGCCGCTCAGAACTTCGTCAACCCAGGTACTCCATTGCGGCCGAACTGCCGCCGGAGCCAATGCGCGATAGCGTGCGCGCTGCCCTTCCAGAATGCGCTCTCGCAACCCGGTGTCCCGTGTGGTTCGCGCGATAGCCTCCGCCACAGCGGTCCAGTCCTTTTCTGGAAACAGGACGCCGCTCTGGCCCAGGACCTCGGGGGTGGCCCCCGCGGCGAAGGCGAATACCGGAAGGTCCAGGCGCATGGCCTCCACCAGCGGCACCCCGAAGCCCTCATGCTCACTCATCCACAGCAACGCGCCGCTGACGCGATAGTACGCCAGCAGTTGGTCCTGTGAGATTCCGCCCGTGAACGCGACATTCTGGAGCCGCAAATCTGCGCATAGGGTTTCGAGCTTGAGCCGGTAACTCTCCAAACCGCGATGAGAACCGGCGATGGTTAAGCCCCATCGCGGATTCTCGAACTTCTGCAGGTAATCCAGGACAAACAGACAATCTTCCAGGCACTTGTTCGGAGCCACGCGCCCGACCGCGAGCAGACGGAAACGATGGCCAGCATGTAGCCCCAGCACGGCGGGATCTGGCGCGAGTTCGTACAGCGAATCGTCCAGAAGATAGGGGAGCACCGCGGGATCACGATATCCGGCCCGGGAGAGGGTGTGCGCGCTAAATTCCGAGTGCGCCGCAGCGGCGGCCGTCGCCGGAGCATACCTTGGCAGGGAGTCCAGTCCGCGCTCGGCGAGTTCCCGGTGTGTGGAATCGACCGCTGCGAAATACGACGGAGGCGTGACATCGTGAAACAGCATCGCCTTAGGGCACGCGCAGGAAAAGACGGCGTCATGCAGGGTCGAATCGCGCGAGTAGTGAACCAACAACAAGTCGCAGTCCGCCGCATCTGCAGTCCATGATTCCACGGTCACGCCCGCGAGGTTCGATCCAGTCTCTGCAAAGACGCGCGGGCCGTAGCCGGCGATGCCGAGCATCCGGTGCAGCGCGATCACTTCGTTCGAAACCGCTGAGGCCGGCGCCAGGACGGCGTGAAACTGGTGGATGCGGGTGCGCGAACGAGGCATCTACTCAGCACCGGGGTGCCGCTCGCGCTCCAGGCGTTCAACACGGGCACGTAGCGAGGCCAACTCTGCCTCCATTTCCACCATTGCCGCGTGGGCTGCGCGAAGGGCTTGATCCCGCCGCAGGATGGCGTGAGGCAGCCACCAGAGCGCACGGAGCTGCAGCCGGATCAGGCCGCGGCCCAGACGTCCCCGTGCGGTGGGGGGTACGGGAGGAAGAAGCCCGGCGTCAGCCTCCAATTCCTGCAAAATCCGGTGAAAGCCCGCAGTCTGGGTGGGACCTGTCGGCTTGAAGTCCCGCGTGAGCTCGGCATACCGCTCGCGCGCGCGGCTGGCCTCCGGATTCGCCGCCGCGGCTCGCCGCGCGTCTTCGACTATGTCTTTGGAAAAATGCTCCACAGTGATTTGGCGGTTCTTGTCCTTAGATTCTATCGCGCGATTGTATCGCGGCCGCTCATCAGCAGCGTCGCGAGCGTCTGCTCAGCCGCGCGCCGCCAGGTGTATAGACGGGCGCGTGCAGGTCCGGCGGCGGATATCCGCGACCGCAACTCCGTGTCTTCGCAAATCCGGCGTAGCGCTGCTGCCATCGCGTCCTCATTGTGAGGGTCGAACAGCAGCGCCACGTCGCCCGCCAGCTCCCGTAACGGTGCGATATCGGAGCAGGCGACCGGGATTCCGGCCGCCATAGCTTCCAGCACCGGTAACCCGAACCCCTCGAACAGCGACGGATAGACCACGGCGTGAGCGCCCCGGTAGAGACGCAGCAACTCGTCGGACGATACCCACCCCGTGATCTTCACGCGGCTTTGCAGGTTCAAGGCCGCGACCCGTGAACGCAGCGCACCTTCACAGCTTCCTGAGGGACCCACCAGAAGCAATTCGTGATCCAAGCCCGATCCTGCGAATGCCCGAATGAGCCGCTCCAGGTTCTTGTTCGGGCGCAGGGCAGAAACACAAAGAATGAAGCGTTCGGTTCGGGAACGATCCAGGGAAAACAAGACCAGGTCGACCCCGTGCCGAATCACGCTGACCTTGGTTTGCGGGACGCCATAGCTGGCAACAAGGTCGGCGGCGGTCACTTCCGACACCGCGATCAGGCGCTGCGAGCGATGTGCGGATCCCCAGAGCAGCGAGCGCAGCGCCAGCCGTTCGAACCGGCTGAAGTTTTCCGGGTGACGCAGGTGCTGCAGGTCGTGAAAGACGGTGACGGTCGGGCAGGGGCAGAGCAGGGGACCTGTGTAGCCTGGATTGAGCAGTACGTCCAGCTTCAGACGCGAGACACGACCGGGCAGCAAGGTTTGTTCCCACAGGATCCGGTGCGGACGCGAGGTGGCCCGCACGCCCTGGGGCACGCAGTGGAAGTTGGGCCGCCTGGGAACAAGGCCGGAGCCGGTCTCGCGATTCGTCAGGACGAAGTACTGGTTGGCTGCGTCAATTTCAGCAAGCGCGGCGAGCAGCTGGCGCAGATAAACCTCCGTGCCCCCCACGATCCCGGGAAGCAGGTACAGAGCATTGACGCCGATGCGCTTCATCCGTGCGATCCCGCAACCGCCTCAAAGAACTGCCATGTCTCGTTTGCGCAGGTTTCCCAACGAAACTCCGCCGCGCGCGCGCGGCCCTGAGCGGACCGTTGCCGGCGCTCATCCGGCGACTCGAGGAGACGTCGCAGAACCTCGGTCATCTCGTCCGAACTGCGGGCATCGGCGAAGGCGGCGGCCTCGCCTCCGATCTCGGGCAGCGCCCCGGCCCGCGCCGCCAGCACGGGAGTCCCGGTCGCCATCGCCTGGATCATCGGCAGCCCGAATCCCTCATAGAGAGATGGATAGGCAAAGAGCGCGGCGCCGGCGAACAGCCCCGGCATCCACGCCTCCGGAACGTAACCGAGATAGCGCACATCGCCGCCGCCGCGCAACCGGAGCATCGTGTCCGCGCTCTTCCAACCCTGCGGGCCCACCACCACCAACGGATACTCCGCGCGCAGTGTGGCGGGGAGACGTTGGTGCGCCGTGATCAGGCGGTCCAGGTTCTTCCGTGGCTCGATGGTCGACACAAATAGGACGTAATGCGGCGGGAGCGTGAAGGCTTGGCGCGCCTCGGCGGCCTCAGCGGAACCCGCTTCCAGGTAGGATGCCGATACACCGTGATAAATGACCCTGACCCGCTCTGCCGGAATCCCCAGGATTTCCACGGCATCCTGTTTGGTGCGATGAGAGACGGCGATCAACCCGTCCGCCCGTTTCCAGACTTGCTCCGCGCTTTCCCGGTCCGCATGGATCGTCGCGGATGTGTGCCACTCGGGTGAAAGCCAACTGGTGAGATCGTGGATGGTGGCAGTCAGCTTGGAATGGCCGGGACGCCGCCGCACCTGGTTCGACGCGTGAAAGAGATCGCAACGGCGCACCAGCCAACGCGCCGGCAGCAGGCCGCGATTCAACAGGATCAGCGCCGCAATCCGCGCGGCCGTTCCTCCTCTGGGCAGGGCGGACCGGTCATGATCCAGTGCGGCCGGCACATCCAGGAAGGGGAACAACGCTACCTGGTCCCCTCGTGCTGCACGCAGGCCCCGAGCGAGGTTGTAGAGATACGTCTTAATTCCTCCACTCCGCATGATCAGGGGACTGCAGTCGAGGGAAATTCGCATGAAATGCTTTATGGTCTCTGCCGTTTTGTCCAGCTGCCGTCCCGGTTGCCCGGTCGCTCCGGCTCTGTCCTGCAGCCATGAAAAGTGAGATCCCGTAGCTCCCGGGGGCTCGAACCGATAGTTCGCCAATGGAGCGGTACTGGAAGTGGGAACAAAAGTACGCGCCGGCAAATCCGCCTTGCTCGTGTTGATTATACCCTTGCCCTACCCACGCTCAGTCTGGTACTGACGGCTTTGATTACGCCGTAGGATCGCCCTGCCAAACGCGGTGCCCCTTGCACCCTGCCCCGGGCCGGATGTATCATTATTCAGTCGGCTGAATAAAAATACACCGGACCCGGTAGACCGCCCAGACCAAGTGGAGAACGCCATGGCCGCACCGCACATCGCCCCGCCCCCGGCGGGACACTTCGCCCAGGACCTCGATCTGTCCCCGGACGCCCTCCTGCGCGTGCTCGACCTCGCCGCGCAGATCAAGCGCACCCCCAAACGCTTTACCCAGACTCTGGCCGGCCGCTACCTCAGCCTGCTGTTCGAAAAGCCCTCGCTCCGCACCCGCATGACCTTCGAGCTCGCCATCAAGCAGCTCGGCGGCGACGCTGTCTCCTCCACCGGACCCATCGGCGCCCGCGAACCCGTCAAAGACGTGGCCCGCAACCTCGACCGCTGGACCCACGCCATCGTGGCCCGCGTTTTCTCGCAGACGACCATCGACGAACTCGCCCGCTGGTCGAGCGTCCCGGTGATTAACGCCCTCAGCGATCTCTACCATCCCTGCCAGGCGCTAGCCGACGCGCAAGCCATCAAGGAGCACTTCGGCCGCTGGGAAAACCTCAAGCTCGCCTTCGTCGGCGACGGAAACAACGTAGCCCACTCGCTCATGCTGACGCTCGCCCGCCTGGGAACCGAGGTCGCGGTCGCCACGCCCGCCGGCTACGCACCGAGCCCGGAGATCACCGCCACCGCCCGCCGCCTCGGCAAGGTCACCGTCACCCGGGACCCGCGCGAAGCGGTCGCCGGCGCCCACGCCGTCTACACCGACGTGTGGGCCAGCATGGGACAGGAAGAGGAAGCCGGCGCCCGCCGCGTCGCCTTCGAACCTTACCAGGTGAACGAAGCCCTCATGGCGCAGGCTCGCCCCGACGCGGTGTTCATGCACTGCCTCCCGGCCCACCGCGGCGAAGAAGTCACCGACACTTTGATCGAAGCGCCCTGCTCACTGGCCTTCGACCAAGCCGAAAACCGCCTGCACGCGCAGAAGGCGCTGCTGGTCGCACTGCTGAGCTAAGCTCGCAACAAGGACAACATCACCCCATGAACAAACCCAAGAAGGTAGCGCTCGCCTACTCCGGCGGGCTTGACACATCGATCATCATTCCGTGGCTCAAGGAGAACTACGGCTGCGAGGTCGTCGCCGTCTGCGGCGATATCGGCCAGGGCGGCGAGGAGCTGACCGGACTCGAAGCCAAGGCCAAGGCCACCGGAGCCTCCGAATGCCACGTCGCCGACATGCGCGAGGAGTTCGTCTCCGACTACTGCTGGCGCCTGGTCCGCGCCGGCGGCGAGTATGAGCACAAGTATCTGCTCGGCACCTCCATCGCGCGTCCGCTGCTCGCCAAGAAGCAGGCCGAAGTCGCGCTCGAAACCGGCTGCGACGCGCTGGCCCACGGCTGCACCGGCAAGGGCAATGATCAGGTCCGCTTCGAGCTCACCTACAAGGCCATCGCTCCGCACCTGCCTGTGATCGCACCCTGGCGCGAGTGGGACATCGTCTCGCGCGAGGACGCCATCGATTACGCCGCGAAACACAAGGTGCCCATACAGCAGTCGACAGCCAAGATCTACAGCCGCGACCGCAACATCTGGCATATCTCGCACGAAGGCGGCGTGCTCGAGGACCCCGCCAACGCCGCTCCCGACGATGTCTGGATGCTCACCACGCATCCCAAGGATGCGCCCTCAACGCCGGAGGACGTCACCATCGGCTTCGAAGCCGGCCGTCCCGTGTCGGTGAACGGCAAGACCGGCACCGCGCTCTCCCTGCTCGAAGAGCTGAACCGGATCGGCGGCAAGCACGGCTGCGGCCGCATCGACCTGGTCGAAAACCGCTTCGTCGGTATGAAGTCGCGCGGCTGCTATGAGACTCCCGGTGGCACGCTCATTATGACCGCCTTCAAGGAGCTCGAATCGCTCACGCTCGACCGCAGCATGGCGCACTACAAGCAGAAGCTCGCGCTCGATTACGCCGAGCTGGTCTACAACGGCCTGTGGTTCACGCCGCTGCGCGAATCGCTCGACGCGTTCTTCGAATCCGCCAGCCAGTCGACCACCGGCGAAGTCACGCTGCGCCTCTATAAAGGAAGCATCCAGCCGGTGAGCCGCACCTCGCCCTATTCGCTCTACTCGCACGCCATCGCCAGCTTCACCATGGGCGCCGAATACGACCAGAAGGACGCGCGCGGCTTCATCAACCTGATCGGGCTGCCGATCCAGGTGCGCGCCTCCGTCCAGCAGGCCGCCAAGAAATCCGCATGAAGCTCTGGGGCGGACGTTTCGAAACCGGACCCTCGGAAGTCTTCGAGCGCTTCTCCGGCTCGCTGCACTTCGACCGCCGATTGATCGACGCCGACATCCGGGGTTCGCAGGCGTTCGCCCGGGCCCTGGAGCGCGTCGGCATCCTCACAGCCGACGAGCGCGAGCAACTGGTTACGGCCTTCGACGCAATCCGCGAGGAATCCCAGCACCCGGCCTTCTACGAAGGAGCCACCGACGAGGATGTCCACACGCTGGTCATCCGCAAGCTGAAGGAGCGCGCAGGCAAGGTGGCGGACAAGATCCACACCGGCCGCAGCCGCAATGAGCAGGTGTCGCTCGACACGCGCCTCTGGCTGCGCGGCGAAATCGACATCGTCCTCGGCCACCTCAACGGACTCCTGCAAGCCCTGCTCGATTGCGCCCGCCGCGACCCGTCAGCCGTCGTCCCCGGCTACACGCACCTGCGCCGCGCACAGGCGGTGCTGTGGCCGCACTACCTGCTCGCCTACTTCGAAATGTTCGCCCGCGACCACGAACGCCTCCGCCAAGCCCGCGCGCGCGTCAACGTGATGCCGCTCGGCAGCGGAGCCCTGGCCGGCAGCGGCTTTCCGTTCGACCGCGAAGCCATTGCCCGCGAACTGGGCTTCGACACGGTGACCAATAACAGCATGGACGTCTCGGCCGACCGCGACTTCGCCCTGGACTTCCTCTACGCCGCGTCCACCACCATGCTCCACTTGAGCCGCCTGGCCGAGGATTGGATTCTCTACTCCAGCGAAGAATTCGGCTGGCTGGAACTGGGCGACGGTGTCACCAGCGGATCGAGCCTCATGCCGCAGAAGAAGAACCCCGATTCGCTCGAGCTGATCCGCGGCAAGGTGGGCCGCGTCTTCGGCGATTTCAGCTCGCTGTTCCTCACCGTCAAGGGCCTGCCGACTACCTACAATCGCGACATGCAAGAAGATAAGGAGCCGTTGTTCGACGCCGCCTACCAACTCAGCGGGTCGCTCGAAATGGCGCGCGCCGTCATCGAATCCGTCAAGCTCAACCCCGCGCGTCCGGCCGCCGCGGCTGAGGAAAGCTGGGTGGTCGCCACTGACCTCGCCGAAGCTCTTTCCCGCAACGGGACCCCGTTCCACAGCGCCCACCAGATCGTTGGCCGCCTGGTGCTCGAGAGCGTGCGCAACGGAAAGAAGCCCGCCGACTGGACGCCCGAAGCGCTCGCTCAGTTCGCCCCTGAGTTCACGCCCGCCATGGCGGTTCTCCTCCAACCCGGCGAAGGGATGAAGACCCGCGAGATCCGCGGCGGCACCGGACCTCAATCCGTCGCAGCCGCGATCAAAGAAGCGCAAACGCGTCTGGAAGCGTTGCGATGAAGGTGGCGCAGGCTCTCAGCTTGCCGGGTCGAGACTCGTCTCGACCCTTGCCTTACAGATTCCACAAGCGCCGGGGCGAGTCCCGGTGCGGCACGCACGAGTGCACGCGCCACGACTACTCATGAATAAGAGTTACCGCCACGGCCAAATCCTGAAGCTGATCCGCGCCGGCGGGATCCACACCCAGGACGAACTCGCGCGCGCCCTCGCCCGACTCAACGTCCGGGCCACGCAGGTGACGCTTTCGCGCGATATCCGCGAGCTCGGCCTCATCAAGACCGCCGAAGGCTACGCACTGCCGCCCGAAGCCGCACCCACCGGACCCGACCTCGCCACCGCCCTCCGCGAATTCCTCCTCGACGTCCGCCTCGCCCAGAATCTGCTGGTGCTCAAGACCCCGCCCGGCAGCGCCAACTCGCTCGCCGAGCCACTGGACAACGCCGACTGGCCCGAGATCAGCGGCACCATCGCAGGCGACAACACCGTCCTGGTGGTCGCACCCGACGCCCGCACCGCGGATGCCCTCCGCAAGAAGCTCCTCGACCTGTTAGGTTGAGCGTGCCACCCCCGCCAAGTGCGGTTTCAAACGCAGCGCGCGGAAGCGCGGAGTTTGTGCACAGCGCCGCTGGCTAGTCCTAAGCCGAAGCGATTGGCTCCCACCGGGCACAGCGCCGCTGGCAGAGCCGCGACCGCAGGGAGCGGTCCACCCCAGTCCTGTGAGCCGCCCTCTTGGTGGACTCCCCACTCGGGAAGTGGTATCCCAAAAGGTGGCGTTTCGCGCTGACCTTTCCTAAGGAGCAACAGAACCGGTGTCCATCAAAAAACTGACCAAGCCCGAACACGATGCTGCCAAGACCGGCTTGAGCCGCCGCGAACTGCTGGCCGCCGGCCTCGCGCTGCCCGCCGGCATGACCGCGCTGATGACCAGTCCTGCGGAACTGGCCGCGCAGTCGGCGGCGCAAAAGCTCCCGCAGCTCGATATCGCCGAGTGGAGCTACTTCTGGACCGGCGTGCATCGGGTCGATCTCGGCAACGGCCCGGTGGTGAACGGCCAGCAGATGTATGTCGAGTATCAGATCCCGGCGCAGATCAAGTACCCGTATCCCATTGTCATGGTCCATGGCGGAGGTGGGCAGGGCACGGATTGGATGGGTACACCCGACGGGCGGCGGGGCTGGTCGACGTTGCTGCTGGAGCAGGGTTTCATGATTTACGTGGTGGATCGCCCCGGGCACGGGCGCGCTCCCTATCATCCCGATCTGCACGGCGGATGGCCGGGGCCGCAGACGCTGGAATCGATCTCCGGTCTGTTCACGCCGCAGCGGGCGAATGCCGCAGGCGGCGGATTCGGCGGTGGGCGCGGACCCGGCGGTGGGCGCGGACCCGGCGGTGGACCCGGCGGTGGACGAGGTCCGGGCGGCGGCGCCCCAGCCGGCGGACGCGGTGGACGCGGCGGCGGTGGCGGATTCTTCGGCGGACCGGACAATGCCAAGCTGCACAACCAGTGGCCGGGCACCGGCGCCGTGGGCACGCCTGAGCTTACCCAGTTGGTCGCCGGCCAAGGCGGCGCCTATCGCACCGGACCCGGCACGGGCGACGATCCGCAGGTTCTGGTCTGGCAGCGCGACGGCGCGGAGATGGTGGACAAGATCGGGCAGCCGGTCATCATCATGACGCACTCGGCGGGCGGTCCCTTCGGGTTCTACGTACTCGAAGTGCGTCCTTATATGGTGAAGGGACTGGTGGTGGTGGAGGGCGCGGGCGGCAACGCCTTCGCCGGCGCGAATCGCTGGGGACTGACGTCGCTGCCGGTGGAATACGATCCGCCGGTGGCCGATCCATCGGAGATCAAGACCAAGCAGGTGCAGCCCACTGCCGAGGATGCCGCGCTGAACGTGGGTCCTTACACCGTCCAGGAGGAACCCGCGCGCAAGCTCAAGAACTGGCAGAACTGCGCGATCGCCGTATACACGTCCGAGGCGTCGTTCATTAACGTGAATCCAGGCGCGGTGGCCTACCTGAAGCAAGCCGGCGTGAAGGCCGAAGAAATCCGCCTGAAGGATCTGGGCATTCACGGCAACGGCCACGCCATGATGCTGGAGAAAAACAATCGCGAAACGCTGCGGCCCATCGTCGACTGGATCAGGAAGAACGTGTCCACGGACAACGCTCGGTCGCGGCCGTGGCCGCCCAAGGGCGAGGGCGTCTCGCAGTCGATGAAGCTCGCCGACCAGGGCTTCTTCTGGGTCGGCATGCGTGAGAAGAAAATCGACCAGGGGACCATCCTGGTCGGCCAGACCTACGTGCAGTTCCTGAAGCCCGCGGTGAAGCGGTCGCGCTACCCGGTGATCCTGGTACACGGCGGCGCGGGGCAGGGAACGCATTATATGGGTGTGGGCGGCGCGGCCGGCTGGGCGCATTACTGGGTCCAGGCGGGATACGACACGTATGTGATCGACCGGCCGGGGCACGGGCGCTCGATCTACCATCCCGATGCGCTGGGTCCGATCTCGCCGGTGTTCAACTACGCCAGCGTCACCGGCGACTTCAAGCGTGCGGCGGTCGACCCGAACCGGCGCTGGGAGGGCACGGGCGACGTGGGCGATCCGCGCATCGACCAGTTCCAGGCCGGGCAGGGGTCAATCCCCACCGACACGCCCGCCACGCAGGAGCTGTGGGCGCGCGGCGCGGGCGACCTGCTGGACAAGATCGGGCCGTCGATCGTCATGGTGCACTCGGCCGGTGGTCCATGGAGCTGGATCGCGGCCAACGCGCGGCCGGGCATGGTCAAGGCGATCCTCAACGTGGAGGGCGGCGGCGCGGCCTTCGGGCGTGGCAATCCGTGGGGCCTGACGGCGATCCCGCTGGCCTACGATCCGCCGGTCGCCGACGCTTCCGAACTCAAGACGCGCGAAGTGCCCGCGGCCAACGGCGTTCCCGCGTATCAGCTCCAGGCGGGCACGCCCCGGAAGCTGAAAAACCTCCAGAACATCCCCATCGCCTACGTGGTGGCGGAGCGCTCCGGCCGCAACGCAGCCCCGACGGTAGAGTTCCTCAAGCAGGCCGGCTGTCAAGCCGAAGCGCTGAATCTGAAGGACAAAGGAATTTTGGGCAACGGCCACTTCATGATGCTCGAAAGCAACCGCAAGCAGGTATTTGATAGCATCCGCGGGTGGCTTGAGGGCAAAGTCAAGATTTGAGATGCTAGCTGAAATCAGAGGTAGGATGTCACGAAACTTATTATTGCTTGCGGCGATCTTGACGGTCGTGCCCGCTTATGCGGACTTGCTGGGCCAGGACGTGTCGGCGGATTACCTGTATCCGGATAGCGGGACTGTTTTGCAGAGCTTGGGTTCGGGAACGGTCACGGGCCTCGGGTTTACCGTTAATTCTTTTGACCAACACGATTACACCGTCACTGGCACGCAGATTATCCTGACGAACGTCGCCGGCGGTTCGGTACTATTCCCTGCGGCCTCGTTCAACGGATATCTTCTGACACTGACCGGGCTGTCGCCGGTGACGATTGTCAGCGTCACGACCAATGCGGCGACGAATGTCTCCGGGTTCAGTGGCTCCGACGTCAGCTTCGATAGCACGCATGTATTCCTGAACATGCAGAGCTTGACGACCGACGATGGTGAGCAGGTTGTGTTAGACGTAGCAACAGAACCAGTAGGCGTTCCCGAACCCGCCACCGTCAGCCTGCTGGGATGTGGGTTGGCCGGGTTCCTGCCGGGACGAGCACGGCGAGCGCTCGTACATCCAGTGTTTCGTGGGCAGCCCCGTGCAGCGCCAGCAAGTGGCCGCCGGCACGGTGCATCTGCCCGCACTTTCGACCTGCTGCCGGACTGGGAGCGGATGGAGAAGATTTACCGAGCACTGCCGGCATCTGGTTGGAAACCGATGTGGGTCGGGCTGAGCCTTCTCCGGTAGGAATCGGGTATGCGGGTTCTGATCGTTGGCGGCGGCGTCGCCGGGCTCACCCTGGCGGCCAAGCTACGCCAGCAAGGGCGGCAGCCGCTGATCATCGAGAAGGCGCAAGCCTACCGCGATATCGGCTACGGCATCGGCCTCTACCCGCTGGGAAGCTGCGTCCTACACGGGCTCGGCGTCTATGACGAATACGTGCACCGGGGTGTCGAAGCCCGCCGTTATGAGATCGCCGACGGCGCGGGCGAAATCCTCCAGCACGTCGACCTCTCCATCCTGGCCGACAACGCCGGCCCGATGATCACGCTGCCGCGCTCGGACCTGATCGACATCCTGCGCCAAGCCTGCGACGGTGTCGAGATCCGCATGGGCGTCAGCGTCGAAGCGGTCGAGCAGACGGCGGATGCGGTGCGCGTGCGGCTGAGCGACGGTCGTCACGAAGAGGCCGACCTGCTCGCCGGTTGCGACGGCATCCATTCCCACGTGCGCGCGCTGGCGTTCGCCGAGCCCGAAAAATTCGACACCCACTGGACGGTCTGGACCTGGTGGGGCCGCAGCGGGCTGTTCGCCGACGACTTGGTCCGCGAATACTGGGGTCGCGGCTTCTTTTTGGGCGCCTATCCGGTGCCGGGCCGCTGCATGTTCGTCGCGGGACTGCCCAACGAGGCCGCGGGACCAGTCGCAGAAGACGACGCCCGCGCCGCCATCCGATCGGCCCTCGCGGACCTGGCCGGACGTCAAGACGTGGTCCGGCAGGCGCTCGACGATGCCTCGGCGGAGCTCTACGCCTGGCCGATGTTCGACATTCGCGCGCCCAAGTGGTTCGCAGGCCGCGTGGTGCTCTGCGGCGATTCCTCTACCGCGTTCCTGCCGACGGCGGGCGTCGGCGCGTCGAACGCGCTCCGTTCAGCCGCCGCTCTGGCCGACGAACTCTCGCGCGCCGCCGCCGCCACGGTCCCCCGAGCCCTGGACCTCTACGTCAAGCGCTGCCAGCAGGTGATCCGAGGCAATCAGGACGATTCCCGCACCGCCGCGCGGCTGGCCTTCATCGAATCGCACGCCCTCGGCTGGGGCCGCGACCAACTGGTGAAGCACTACCCGGCCGACCGCATCGTCAAGCAGATTATCGAAAGCATGCGCCAGCCGTTCTGAGAAACTGGCCCCCCCGCCAGTCCGCCGAAAATATGGGCTACTCCTTGATGTACTTCTCGTGGCAGCCGGAGCAAGCCATCAGAAGCTGGTCGGCTATGTCGAGTTGAAGCTTGTCGAGATCCTTGGCCGCGATGGCCTGCTGCGCCGCCTTGGCCGCGCCGGTCAGCTTCTCGACGGCTTTGACCCAGTCGTCCTGATCCACTGCACGGCCCGGCGCCAGAAGCTGCTTCCCGGACTCGATCAACAGGTCCGCCTGCACCTTCAGCTCAGCCCAGTCCTGGTCCTTGGGAGGCTCGTCCAGGCCGGCATTGAAGAGGGCGGTGGAGGCAGGAATGGTCATCTCCTGCATTACCTGTTTCACGGTCGCGTTGGGTTCCAGCTTCGGCGCCTGGGCCATCAGGGCGCCCGTCAGCAAGAGCACGACGAGTATGCGCATGCCGCTAAGCGTGGCATTTTCGGGGCCAAACGCGAGGCATCTGCGATGACTCCGGCCGCCGGCGCTATGCGCTTGGTTCGCAAGCTTCCACGGTCCACGCGAGGTTTGCGAACGGGTCCGAGCCCCGTGAAATGGCGCAGCAACAGGTGGGATTCTCAGCGCACCCCCGCGCCCTATCGCGCATGCAGCGGAAGCTCCCGGCGGGTACGATACAGAAGTGAAGACTAGGCGGCGCGCCGATTTGCGCTTGTCGAGCCAGCACGTCCGGTGAAGACGGAGCCATTGGTTCTGAGCCGGGGCGTCGTTGGGATACAGCTTGCCGTCCGTCTTGCCCTTGCGGCCGTCCGTCGCTTTGTTCACCCCGGGGATGCCGGGCCCCTCCATTTGAATAGGGAGAATCAGGAGGGGTTGGCCACCACATTCGGCAGTTCCAACTGCACGGCCCGTTGCATCTCGTGTTGCTCGCGCGCGTCTCGGTGACGGTCTTGGCCGTCCACCCGGGCCAATTCAGATTGGACCGCCGCGCGGCGGCCCCGGTATAGGGCCACAAAAATGAAACCCGTTCTAATCTCACTTCCATGTCGTGCACCCACGTGCTAGCCGGCGCTCGGGTCCGGCAGTGTATACTTGATGGAATCCCGGACAGCCAGTCTCATGTTCTGCGCCCAGCCCGAATCGCTTGGTGCGCCCCGGCTGCCGGATACGGTGTCCGGAATCAGGAGAACAAATCGTAATGAGTGAAGTGCTTAGTGGAGCCGATTTCAAGAAGCAACTGCGCGAGGGACGCCCCAAGTTAGGGCTGTTCCTGAATTCGCACAGTCCCACGGTGGCCGAACAGTTGGCCCACAGCGGATATGACTGGCTGCTGGTGGATACGCAGCACGGACCTATGAGCTACGTTACGCTGTCGGCGATGCTGGCAGGTATCGCGGCGGGTGGCGCCAAGTCGCTGGTGCGCGTCGGCGGCTATGGCGACCGGGCGGGCATTCAGCAGTCGCTCGACATGGGCGCTGACGGCGTCCTGGTGCCGTACATCAATACCGCCGAGGAAGCCCGCCAGGCGGTGACCTGCTGCCGGTATCCGACCGTCGGCACGCGGTCCGTGTATTTCCCGCAGCGCAGCATGAATCGCGCCGGCCTGCTGGGTTACGCGGGCGAAGCAAACGCCAACGTGATCTGCGCGCTGCAGGTGGAAACCGCCGATTGCATCAAGAACATCGAAGAGATCGCGGCGGTGCCGGGCGTCGACCTGCTGTTCCTGGGCCAGAACGACCTGTGCATGTCGATGGGCCTGTATGAGAAGTACAAGTTCCCGGACATGTACACGTCTCCGGAATTGATGGAGGCTACCGACAAGCTGCGCGCGGCGGCCAAGAAGAACAACGTCATCCTGGGGCTGTTCCTGTTCGGCACGGCGCGCGTGGGCGAGTTCCTGGACAAGGGCTTCCCGCTGATCAGCGTGGGCAATGACCTGCACCACATCCTGACGCAGGCCACCGCTTACGTGAAGGACGTAGAGACGATCTCCAAGGACAAGGGCAGCGTGGTTTGGACGCGGCGGCCCACGGCCTTAATGTAGAGACGGGCCCGCGGAAGACTGTATTCACAAGCTGGAATGAGCGTTGCGGCTCGTTCCGGCTTTCCTTTATCAGCAGAGCATTAGAACGGCGTAACCTCCATGCAATTGATCGACGCGATGACCCGGATTGGGGTCGAATCCGCATTCGAAGTGTTGGCCAAGGCTCGCGCCCTGGAAGCGCAGGGCAAGAGCATCATTCATCTTCAGATCGGCGAACCGGATTTCCCGACGCCGAAACATGTCATCGAGGCTGGGCAGAAGGCGCTGGCCGACGGCTGGACCAAGTACGGTCCGACGCAGGGCGACGTAGACCTGCGCGTGGCGATCGCCAACTATGTGTCGCGCACGCGCGGGATCAAAGTGGGTCCGCAGCACGTGTGCGTGACGCCCGGCGGCAAGCCGATCATGTATTTCACGATCATCGCGCTGGTGGGCCCGGGCGACGAGGCGATTTTCGCCGATCCCGGGTTTCCCATCTACGAATCGATGATCCGGTTCCAGGGCGCGACGCCAGTGGGGATTCCGCTGGTGGAGGAGCGCGGGTTCACGCTGGACCTGGACGTTCTGGAATCCAAGCTGACGCCGCGGACCAAGCTGGTGGTGCTGAATTCGCCGCAGAATCCGACGGGCGGCATCATTCCCGCCGAGGACATCCGGCGGCTGGCGGACATGCTGCGGGATCGCGACGTGACGGTGCTGAGCGACGAGATCTATTCGCGCATCACCTACGACGGGGAGCCGGTGTCGATCGCCAGCATGCCGGGCATGCAGGAGAAGACCGTCATCCTGGATGGGTTCTCGAAGACGTATTCGATGACCGGTTGGCGGCTGGGCTACGGCGTCATGCCGGAGCGCCTGGTGGACGCCACGGTGAAGCTGATGGTGAACTCGAATTCCTGCACGGCGAGCTTCACGCAGCGGGCCGGGATCGCGGCGCTGGAGGGTCCGCAGGACGACGTCGATAAGATGGTCCGCGAGTTCCGTGTGCGGCGCGATGCGATTGTGGCGGGGCTGAACAAGATCCCGGGGTTCCGCTGCCAGGTTCCGGCGGGCGCGTTCTATGCGTTCCCGAACGTCACGGGCACGGGCATTCCTTCCAAGGACCTGGCTGCGATGCTGCTGAACGAGGCCGGGGTGGCGTGCCTGGACGGCCGCGGGTTCGGCGCGCACGGCGAGGGGTACCTGCGCTTCAGCTACGCGAATTCGCTCGCGAATATCCAGGAGGCGTTGCGGCGGATCGAGGCGCTTTCGGTGAAGTGGGCCCGGTAGGCGGGCGACGCCCAATGCCGCCGCCCCGCGGCGAACGAGTACCATGTAATAAGCACGCTTGCGCCCCGATAGCGCCCCCAACCGCGTGCAACGGGAGCATGGATTGAGTCTAGCGAAACTGTTTCAGAAGTCTGAGCGGATCGTCGTTCTAGCGGCGGACCACCGGTATTTCGGCGTCGTCAGCGGGCTGGAGAAGCCCGGCAAGGTGCTGAAGCCGCTGCTGCCTTACGTGGACGTGCTGATGACCGACCCGGGCATCATGCGCAACTGGTTCCACTCGAAGCTGAAGAAGCCGGTATTGATGCGCGCCTCCGGGTGCAGCAGCACGATGGACGTGGCCGTGCCGGGGTACTTGCAGGAACCGGCCAAGGCGGCTTACAAGGCTCGCACGGGCCGCGACTTCGACAAAACTTACGCGCAGGTGAAAGCCAAGGCGGCGTCAGGCAAGGCCTCGCCGGCTGAGTTCGAGCAATTCCGGTATCTCGACGGCTTCCTGAACGAGCCAGATAGTATCGCCAACGAGAAGCTGATCCTGGATGCGGCCGGTGTGAAGGACGCCGGCGGCACGGGCGCGGCGGTTTCCGTGTACCTGCGGACGAAGTATCAGACCAGCACACTGGACAACCTGGCGACCATGTCACGGCAGGCGCGCAAGGTGGGGATGCCGGTGCTGGGCGTGGTGGCGGTCGGGGACGCGCTGGGCTATCTGGAGCAAGACTCCGATTTTCTGACCCGTGCCAGCGCCATTCTGGTGGCGCACGGCGCCGACATGATTAAGACTTACAACTGCGGCAAGGGGTTTGAGCGCGTGATCGAGGCCAGCGGCGTGCCTGTAATCGTGGCCGGCGGCAAGGCTCCCAAGGGCGTGGATCCCACCGAAGACAGCCTGCGCCTGGCTTACGATTCGATCCAGAAGGGCGCCAAAGGCATCGATTTCGGGCGGCGCGTGTGGCGGCATGAGCATCCCGTGGCGATGGTCCAAGCGCTGCGCGCGGTGGTGCACGACGATGCGACTCCGGAGAAAGCTTTAGCAGTGTTCAAGAAGGTACGTGGACGCTAACTGTATGACGGTTCCCGCAACGATGCAGGCCGGCCTTTACTTCACCAACGAAGATGTGCGCGTGGTGGAGCGGCCGGTTCCCGAGGTCGGACCCAAAGAGGTGCTGGCGGAGGTGATCGCCTGCGGTATCTGCGGCAGCGACACGATGCGCTGGTATCGCGAACCGCAATCGCGGCGCATGGGCGGCATCAATACGGGGCATGAGATCGCGGGACGGATCGTGCAGGTGGGCGAGCGCGTGCGCGGGTTCGAGAGCGGCCAGCGGGTGGTGATCACGCATCACTTCCCGTGCCTCCAATGCGGGGCCTGCCGCAGCGGGAACGAGACGGCCTGTGAGGCGATGCACCGCAAGCACATCGATCCGGGCGGGTTCGCGCAGTACGTGAAGGTGCTCGAATCGGGGCTGGATCTGGGGCTGTATCCGATGCCCGAGGGCATGAGCTTCGAGGCGGGGTCGTTCGTGGAGCCGCTGGGCTGCGTGGTGCGCAGCGTCCGCAAGATGATGCCACTGGAAGGGCAGTCCGTCCTGATGCTGGGCAGCGGCCTGGCGGGGTTGCTGCACATCCGGCTGATGAAGGAACTGGGCGCGGGTCCGATCTGTGCGGTGGACCGGAATGAGCAGCGGCTGGAAGCGGCCAAGCGGTCGGGCGCCACGGAGGTGCGGTTCGCGGGCGACGAGATGCCGATGGCGGACCGCGTGATCGTGTGCACGGGCGCGGCGGTGGCGGCCCGGCAGGCGCTCGACTGCGTGACGCGCGGCGGTCAGGTGATGTTTTTTGCAGCGAACGGACCGGATGAGAAGCTGGAGATTCCGCTGACGCGCTTTTGGACCTGGCAGCCGTCGGTGCTGTTCAGCTACGGCGCGGCGCCGCGGGATATGGCCGAGGCGCTGGATCTGATCGCGACCGGCCGCGTGCCGGTGGACGACCTGGTGACGCACCGCTTCCCGCTGAGCCGCATCCGCGAGGCGTTCGAGCTGTTCGACAATGCCTGCGATACGTCGCTGAAGATCATCATCGAACCGAACTCGTTCAACGGGTAGCTGCCGGTCCGAGTTCTTACTCGTAGAGCGTTTTCTCAGCAAGCGTAGCCCGCTCCCTGTGGTCGCGGCTCAGCTACTGGCGCTGAGCCCGGCGCACGTCCTTTGTGCAGAGCGCCGCTAGCTGAGCCGCGACCACAGGGAGCGGTCTACGATAACGCTGTAAACGCTCTCTAGTGCTTGATGTAGGCCCAGCCCTGTTCCTGGCGCCGCACGATCTGTGAGATGCCGGAATCCACCTGGTTGGCGAACGGGAACAGGTCCTCGGTCTTGAGCTTCATGAAGCGCATCGCGTTCTGACAGGCCGAGAGAGTCACGCCGGCGTCGGCCAGCGCCTTCAAGCGCTCTTCGTATTTGGTGTTGGTTTTGCGCAGCATGTTGAGGCCCGGGCCGAAGAACACCACTTCCACTTCGACGCCGCCCTCCTTGTTGAGAACTTCGCGCATGTTGTTGACATGGGTGATCAGGGAGTCCCACGTCTGGCCTTCCGGCTGGGTCATTTCAAAGACCACGTGATGCTTGGGGCCGGCGGGCTGGGAGAACGCGGCGAAGGCCAGCGCCAGTCCCAGAGCGGTTGTCAAAAGGATCTTGTTCATAATCACCTCTCAGGCGCTACAATGCGATTTCGAACTCAAGACTCATGATAGAGCATGTCAAAATGTCCCCACCCGGACCGCGCGTCGAAACCGCGCTGGTCTACGCCCACGGGCTGGCGTCGATCGTGATGCTATTTGTCTCGATCGGCTTCGGGGTGCTGGCTTCGTCTGAGCTGATCGCGCCGGGGCAGTTGGGCGATTCGCCGTGGCTCACCTGGGGGAAGCTGCGCTACGACCACACGCAGGGGATCATGTTCGGGTGGCTGGCGAACGCCTTCTTCGCGTTCCTGTATCACGCCGTGCCGGTGCTCACCGGACGTCCGGTGTTCAGCGCGCGTCTTGGGCAGTGGCTGTTCGGGCTGTGGAACTTCGCGGTGGTAATTCCCGGTTGGGTGCTGGTGCTGGCCGGGTTCAGCCAGCCGCTCGAATGGGCCGAGTTCCCTCTGATTGTCGACGCCTTCGTGGTGCTGGCTTTGGTGCTGGCGGCGATCCAGTTCCTGCCGCCGTTTTTCGCGCGCGGTATCGAGGACCTCTATGTTTCGAGCTGGTATGTGATCGGGTCACTGGTGTTCACGCTGCTGGCCTACCCGATGGGCAACTTCGTGCCGGAGCTGGTTCCGGGGGCTCGTGGTGCGGCGTTCAGCGGACTTTGGATTCACGACGCCATCGGCCTGTACGTCACGCCGTTGGCGCTGGCCGTGGCCTACTTCGTGATTCCGGCGGCCACGCGGCGGCCGATCTTCAGCCACTTCCTCTCGATGCTGGGGTTCTGGCTGCTGTTCTTTCTCTATCCGCTGAACGGGACGCATCACTACGTGTTCTCGGTGATCCCGATGAGCGCGCAGATCGGTGCCATCACTGCCTCGACCTTACTGGGCGTGGACGTGGTGATCGTGGTGACGAATCTGCTGTTGTCACTGCGCGGCGCAGGGATGCTGCCGCGTGACCCCGCGCTACGGTTCGTGGCGCTCGGCACGGTCTTTTACCTGGTGGTGAGCATCCAGGGATCGATGCAGGCGCAAATGGCGATCAACCAGCGCGTGCATTTTTCCGACTGGGTGGTGGGGCACTCGCATCTGGCGATGCTCGGGTTTGCGAGCTTCATCGCCGCCGGGGGAATCATTCACGTGTGGCAGCGGATTCCGTGGGCGCGTTATAACCCGATGCTGCTGAACTGGTCGTATTGGCTGCTGACCGCCGGCGTGGTGGTAATGGTGCTGGACCTGACCGTGGCCGGATTGGTGGAAGCGCGGTCGTGGCAGTCCGGCGCACCGTGGCTCGATTCGGTGCGTGCTGCGAAGCCGTTCTGGCTGGTGCGCACGCTCATGTTCGTACCGATCGCGGCCGGCTTCCTGACGCTGTTGGGCGGGCTGGTGACAGGCAAACGCGGCGGCGGGCTGCGTGAGGTGGAGGAGACGATCGGGGCGGAGCCGATTAAGGAGATTGCGCCCCGCCTGACTCCGGAGCAGGTGGTATGAAACCGGGTCGCGTGCTGCGGACCTCCTACGTGGTAGCCGGTGTGGCCGGGCTGGGGTTCTTCGCCATGTCGGTGCTGCTGCTGGGGGTATGGCCCGGGGCGGTGCTGGAGCAGCAGATCGAGACGATGGCTCCGGAGAATCCACTGCCGCTGACCGCGAGCGAACTGCGCGGGCGGCAGATCTATTCGCGCGAGGGCTGCGCGTACTGTCACACGCAGCAGGTCCGCTATCTGCCGAACGACACGGCGCGGTTCGGCGCGGCGACGCTTGCCTGGGAGACGAATTTCGATTATCCGCATCTGTGGGGCACGCGGCGCATCGGCCCGGACCTGGCGCGCGAGAGCGGCGTGCGGTCGGCCGACTGGCAGCTTTCGCATCTGTATCAGCCGCGGGCCGTGGTGCGCGATTCGGTGATGCCGGCGTTCGCGTACTTCTTCGACGGCGCGCCGGATCGTCCGAGGCAGGATGCGCTGGACCTGCTGGCGTACCTGGAAACGCTGGGCCGGGCGCGCGAGCTTGCGGGAGCCGACGGAGAAGCGCGGGCGCGGTCGGCTTGCGGGGATTGTTCGGAGGATGTGATCCGCTATGCCTTCGACGCAGAACTGAACACGAATCCGGCGCGGACGCGGCGCGGCGGCGACGTGCCGATGCTCGCGGCGTCGGACGATCTGGACCTGGGCAGGGAAGTGTACGCTCGTGATTGCGCGAGCTGCCACGGTGACACGGGCAAAGGCGACGGCCCAGGCGCGGCGGGGCTGCTTCCGAAACCGGCGAACCTCGCCGAGCACGACTACACGCTGGAGCGGCTGAGCGGCGCGTTGTGGAACGGCAGCGTGGGGACGGCGATGTCGGCCTGGCGCGATCTGCCGGAGACGAACCGGGCGGCAGTGGCGGCAGTGGTCCGCGGGTTCCATGCGCCGCAGCCGGAGCCGCAACTGACTAGCGACATTCTCGACCTGGGCGCGCGCGTCTATCGCGACCATTGCGCGCAATGCCACGGAGATAACGGCGCGGGCGACGGTACGGCCGCGGACCGGTTTCCGGTGGCTCCCACGAATTTCCGCTTGCAGCGGCCGACGCTGGCCGAAAGCCAGAGGGCGGTCCGCGATGGCGTCCCGGGGACCGAGATGGCGCCGTGGTCGCTGAAGCTGCCCGATGACGAGGTCCAAGCCTCCGCGTTTTACGTGCGCACCTTGTATCAGGGAGATGCCCAATGATGCACGGCGGCGGATTCGGGTTGATGGACGGCGTGGTGCTTGCCGCGGGGGTATTCGCGGTGGTGTTTTTCGCGGCATGGCTGGTGTCGCCGGCGCTGCGGGCGTGGATTGAGAAGCCCAAATACCGGTTCCAGGCAAATGTGCAAGACTATGATCGAGGCCGGCTCCGAGCTGTGGATCCGGACGATCAGAAAGAGCACGAATGAACGAGCCGACACCACGCCGCGGGATGGGAACCGCGCTGATCGTTTGCGCCGCCGCGGGTGTGGCGATCATCGCCACTACAGTCGCCCTGGGTGGCGGGTCGCTGCCCACGAAGGGCTCCGCCAAGAGTGCCGTGCCGGCCTTCGCGACCGAGGAGTACGGCAAGCGGCTGTTGCGCGAGACCACCGTTCTGCTGGGCCCCGACGCGTCCGATCCCGAAATGCGCTATACCGGCAACCGGCTGGATTGCGCGTCCTGTCATCTTGAGACCGGAGCCGAACCGGGCACGCTGAGCTTGGCCGTCGCCCTGGGAAAGTACCCGCGTTTTTCCGCGCGCAGCGCCAAGGATTCCACCATCCAGGACCGCATCAACGGCTGCATGCGCCGCAGCATGAACGGCAAGCCGCTGCCGGCGGACAGCCCGCAGATGATGGCGATGGTCGCCTATCTGCGGACGCTCACGGCGCAATTTGAGGCCTCGGACAAGGCCCGGCAGAAGTCCGACGAGCCGGCCGGGTTTGAAACGCCGAATCGCGCGGCGAGCCTCACCGCGGGCGAGCGCGTGTTCAAGGAACGCTGTGCGGCCTGCCACCAGGACGACGGGCAGGGCTTGCAGGCTTCGGCCGACCTGGTCGACGGATTTGTCTTCCCGCCGCTATGGGGCCCGAACAGTTTCAACGACGGCGCGGGGATGCATCGCGTGCTGACCGCGGCTCGCTTCATCAAGGCTCGCATGCCGCTGGGCAAGGCCGACCTCACCGACGACGAAGCCTTCGACGTGGCGGCGTTTATCAACTCCAAGCCGCGGCCGGAGATGGCGAATCTCGACCGCGACTTTCCGGACAAAACAACCAAGCCGGTGGATGCGGGCTTTCCTCCGTTCGCCGACCCGTTCCCGCTTGAGCAACACAAGTTCGGACCATTCCAGCCCATTGAGGCGTACTATAAGAACCTGAAGGGGAAATAACCCGTATGAAGAAAACCTTGGGAGTGTTTCTGACCCTGTGCGCCGTGGCCGGTGCCGCGACGCGCTCCGACATGCTGGTATCCACGGACTGGCTGGCGCAGCATCTGAAGGACTCGAATCTCGTGATCCTGCACGTGGCGGCCAACCGCGCGGCTTACGACGAAGGCCACGTACCCGGCGCGCAGTTCGTGATGCTGGGATCGATTGCGATCAACCGCGACGGCATCCCCAATGAACTGCCTCCGGTGGCCGACCTGCAGAAGATCTTCGCGGCGGCAGGCGTGTCGAATAACTCGCACGTCATTGTGTATAGCGACGGGTCGGTGCTGCCGGCTACGCGTGCCTACTTCACGCTGGACTACCTGGGTCTGGGCGACCAGACGGCGCTGCTCGACGGCGGGCTGGAGAAATGGAAAGCCGACGGCAAGACCGTGACCAAGGATGTGATGGCTGCCAAGGCCGGCAACCTGATGCCCAAGGCCAAGCCGGACGTGGTGGCGCAGCTCGCCTCCGTGAATCAGATTGCGGAGAACAAGAGCGCCACGCTGCTGGACGTGCGCGCGGCGGGGAACTACAGCGGCGAACGCGGGTCGCATATTCCGGGCGCGACGAATCTCTACTGGATGGAAGACCAGGTGAGCCAGCAGAACTCGTCGCTCAAGGCCGAAGCCGCGCTGCGCAACCTTTACGAGGCGGCGGGAATCACGCCGAGCAAGAAAGTGGTGACCTACTGCAACAGCGGCATGCAGGCGTCGCAAACCTATTTCACGCTCAAGTATCTGGGCTATGACGTAGCCATGTACGACGGGTCCATGAGCGAGTGGAACGCCCGCAAGCAGCCGGTGGAGAAGTAACCCCGGCTACTGCTTGTTCGCGTACGCCGCGGAGTTCCCGAACATCACCATCTCTTTGCCGTCGGCAAGGGTGCAGCGCAGGAATGTGCCGCCCTTCTCGCCGGTCTTGAGCGGATGGATGACGATGCTCACCGTGTCGCCGGGCTTCAGCGTGTGCTTGGACCAGCCGCGCCGGCCCAGATAGTTGGGGCTCATACCCTCAATGCCCCAGGTTTCCACCACACCCTGATCGTTCTTCACGTCGATCCAGGTAAACGTGTGCGGATTGGTCCACTGGAACTCTTTGATGGTGCCGGTGAGGGTCTTCTCGGTGTTGAAATCGAACATCGTGAAGGAGTGGTGGGCCAGGGCCGCCGCCGCCAGCAGGACGGTGACCGCCGCCAATTTTCCGAACTTTGCGAGTTTCATTAGAGTGTGTGCCTCGGGATAGAGAGTGTGCTACGGGTGCGTGAGATCGATACCTGCCTTGCCATCTTCGGTGACGAAGTTGCGGTTGTTTTGCTGGCAGACGTACTCGGCCAGGGTCCAGTCGGCGTGCCGCGCAAAGTATGCCGTGCGCATTACGGGCTCTTGGAGTGCTTCGGGATCCTCAATCGTGGTGGCGATTTCCATCAGATCGGGCTCCACCAGGCGGATGCGCTCGGTGATGTGCATCTTGTCGCTGTGGCGGATGGCATCTCCGTTCAGGGGCGTGGCCTCGGTGAAACCGACCGATTCCACCACCAGGGTGTCGCCGTCCCAATGGCCGATGGAGGTGCCGTTGAAGGTCAGGTCCGGGTCCTCGGGCAGCGGCCGGCCATCGGTGTAGATGTGCCGGAACTGCTCATAGGCTTCGATCAGGATGGTGACTTTGCCGGGCGTGAAGAGGAACTCCATGGGATAGGGCTGGCCCATGATGCCGGGCATGCCGGGTGGCACGCAGTTGGCGGCTTGCGAATCTCCGGGAGGATTCTTGCGGTAGTCGTCGGCCATCTTCTGGTAGGCGGGCGTCAGCAGCATCCCGCCGCCGCGTCCACCGCCTGCGCCGCGTCCTCGACCCGCAGCCGCGCCACGGCCAGGAGCCCCGCCGCGTCCGGCAGCGGCTCCACCGCGAGCCGGGCCTCCTCGTGCAGCACCACCTCTTGCCGCGGCGGGCGCTGGGCCACGCGAAGTCTCCCAGACGCCCACAAAATTCGGCAGCTTGGCGATCGATTCCCACGTGCCGCCCGGAAGCTTGCTCGCGTCGGCGCTCTGGGCCGCGGCGGGCAACGCGAGACCAAAAGTCATCGCGGCGGCAGCAAGGGATGCAACGTGGCGTTTCATACAAGCCCTCCTTCGAGGCGTGGAACGGTACTCCGCTCATTATACAGGGTGAAACCGCTGACATCCAGATCATTTTGACCAGTGGATGAGGGGCCGTCCCCTGCTGGTGGCCGAATTGGCGGGTCCCCGCCGGCCGGCTAAGGCACCTTCGCGGCGCTCAGCATGTTGGCAAACAGCCGGTACGCACCCGGCACCCCGGCCGGCAGCTCGCGGAACCAGTCGTAGGCGCTGAAGATGTAGACGCCCTTGCCGTAAGGCGTGTAGAGCATCCCGCCGGGCAGTGCATCCTCGCCCGTGTCGTGCGCGGACAGGACCGTCTTATAGTGATCGTCCCACTGGTCGGCGAAGTACAGGCCGCGCTCCTGCACCCAGCCGTTGAAGTCGGCCTGCGTGATCTGGTTGGGCGCGTGCAGCAGCTTCAGGTCCGGGTTGGGGAACGTGATGGCGGCGTTCTCCTCCGTGACGCGGTCGCGGCTGATGCGCATCGGGTACGGCCCGACATGCTCCAGCGGGTTGTTGTTCGGACCGCCCTCAGCCACGTTGTACTGCACGACTAGCGTCCCGCCGTTCTGGGCGTAGTCGAACAGGCGCTGGTAGTTGGCTCGCAGATCCTCGCGCGTATTGAAGGCGCGCACGCCGGTGACAATGGCGTCATATTTGGACAGGTCGCCGCGAGCCAGATCCTGTGACGACAGCAAGGTCACGTCGGCGCCCAATTGGCGGATGCCGGAGGGCACGTCGTCGCCCGCGCCCATCACGTAGCCGACCGTCTTGGCCAGGTTCGTCACATTGGCGCGCACCAGCTTGACCTCGGCTGGCGGGAAGAGCGTCTGGATGGGGAAATGCGGGTAGTCGATCCGCTCGGTGCCGGACGAAACCTCGACACCGCCCACCGTGGCGACGGCCCGCACCTCGCCGGTCGCGTTGCCCTGCGGCGGCGCGAGCTGGAAGGATACGGTGGCCTGTTCATTGGTCGAGCCGAGCTCGAAGTGCTGCGTTGCGGGCGTGGCGGTCCAGCCGGCGGGCAGCGCCAGCCGCACGTCGCCAGCCTGCTTGCCGCTGTTCGAACGCACGGGCACGTCAATCTGCCGCGGTTTCGTATCCGGGAACACCAGAGCGTTCTCAGCCAGGTCGATAGCCACCGGTGGCACGATTTCGAGCGGCCGGATCAGCTCGCCATAGACGCGGTCGACGTAGCGGTGCTGCACCGGCCGGGTCAGCTCGATCTCAGTTCCGGCGATACGCAGGCGGAAGTGCGCCTCGAGGGCGGGCGCGTTTTCGGGGTTGCCGACCAGGCGCTGGTCGGGAACCGAGTAGATGGTCCCCTCCTTCGGTTGCGCGAGCCAGTAGGGCTGGGTGTAGGGCTGGTTGGCGGGGATGCGGAAGGTCACCGGATACTGGCTGGGTTGGTTGGTCACCAATACCGTGGGCGCTACGTTCACCGTGGGCGCGCCCGGCATCCCGGTCAGGCGGATTCCGGCGAGCGTCACCTCCACCGGCAGCCGCGCGATGGCCGTGGCATTGATCTTCAGCTCCGAGCCCGGCGTCACCGCGAAGGATTCGGCCTGCGCTTCCAGCCACACGCCCGAGGCGAGCGCCATCAGCTCGTCCAGTTCCTTCAGCTTCTGCCGCGCCAGCGGGTCGTCGATGGCCGCGATCAGAGGACGGGCCTGCGCCAGCAGCGGCAGCAGGTTTTCCGGATGCGCCGGCGCAAAGGAGTCGAGGGCGTTCTGCACGATGGGGGCGATGCGCGCGCCGCCCGGCAGCCGGTTCCAGGTGATGTCGATGCCCTGGAACGGGTCCGTGGTCGCCTTGTCGCCGATCAGCGTGGTGAGCGTGTTTTCCTGCGAGCCGGGGCGTTCGGCCGAGCCCATACCCTGGCTGCGATGCTGGCTGCGGCTCATGCCGGCGATCTGTCCGTAGGAGTAGCCGAGTGTGGGCGAATAGGCGCCCAGGTCCACGGTGACGCCTTCTTCCGCTGGAGGCTGCGCTGGCTGCGCCGGGGCCGGACCTCCTCGTGCGCCGGGTCCGGGTCCGCCGCGGCCGGGACCACCGCGTCCGGGGCCGCCACGCCCGCCACCACGTCCGCCGGGTCCGCCGCGCCCGAAGGAATTCTCCAGCAGGCGCTTGGCCTGCCACGGCTCGGCATAGGCGAGCTGTTCGGGGAAGCGCGTGGGGTCGGCCGCTGCGGCGAAAGCCTCGCGGCCGAGGATGGCCGAGGATTGATGATGCCCGTGCCCGTCGCGCGGCGTGCCTGTGAATCGCAGGATCACGATGTCCGGCCGGAAGCGGCGGATGTTCCAGACCACGTCGCCCAGGATCTTGTCGCGCGGCCACTGGGCGAGCGTTTCGTCGGCGGTCTTGGAGAACCCGAAGTCGATGGCGCGCGTGAAAAACTGCTCGGCCCCGTCAATGCGGCGGGCGGCCAGCAGTTCCTGGGTGCGGATGATGCCCATCTCGTCGCCCTGCTCGGGGCCGATGAGGTTCTGGCCGCCCTCGCCGCGGGTGAGGGCGAGGTACGCCGTGCGCACGTCGCGCCCGCGGGCCAGGTAGGCCAGCATGGCGGTGTTTTCATCGTCCGGATGGGCGGCGATCATCATGACGCTGCCGAGCGTATTCAGGCGCTTGAGCGCCTGACGGATTTCGACTTCGCCGGCAAGGTCCCGCTGCGCGTGGACCGGGGCCGTTCCGGCGATCAGGATGAAGATGGTGAGCAACCAACGCGTTATCTGTTTCACGGGAATCCCACCTATTCTAGCAGCGGCCTACGGGGCTCGCCGGCGCGAACGCCAGGCAGGCGCGCGGGAGGTTTCTCCAGCGCCATGCGGGGCGCTTTCTGCCTTCGATTATAGCCGCGTGCCATGCTATATTGAGATTCGCCCGCCTGTCTGAGGTGCGACGCGCGGAGCATCCCACGGGCCCGTAGCTCAGTTGGTTAGAGCGCCTGCTTGACACGCAGGAGGTCACAGATTCGAGTTCTGTCGGGCCCACCACTTCAAAGCACTGGACCCAGACGGGTTTCCATCCGCCAGAAGCGGCTTCTCCAACGCGTTGCCGCGCGTCGGCGGGGACTACGGTATCGGGGAAACCTCTCTCCCGGGGGGCACTGCGGAACACATTTACAGGCGAGTGACTCTTCCGGCCGCGGGCATCCCCGGCGAAGCCGAGCGACGCGCCCGCGGGCGCAACCTGGAACGCGGCGTGCCCTCCGCACGGTCACGTATCGCGCGCTGTTCAAGTACCGCGCTGCGGCCCGGTTGAAGACGGATCTGGTGCTGGTCCCATAAGCCGGGGCAGGGTGGCGCGCAAGGCTCGCACCTCCGCCAGGACCGCGCGGGCGGCCGTCACGCTTCCTTCGGCGGCGGCCTCCGGGTGCGGCTTCTCTCCCAGTCCCGAATCGCGGTATTGGCGCAACCGGGCGAGGATAAAATCGCGGATTTCTGTGGCGCGCATCGTGTGGTAGCGGAAGTAGAGGGGCGCCGGCCATGAAGGCGTGATTCTATCAGGGCCGGCGTTCACGTTCGGCGCGATTCGCGCGCAGGTAGGCCAGGGTGGATTCGGTGATGTGCTTTGCCACCATCTCCCGGCGCTCGGGGGTCATCTGCAACTGCGGCCACAGCGTGTTGAGCATCTGTCGGGAGTGCGAAAAGTGAGCCACCTGTCCCAGGATGCCGTGCACCGTCAGCCGCGTGGTCTCGTGATCCGGCGGCAGGTTCAGCAGCGCTCCGACGATCTCGCAGAGGCGATCGTAGACGGGACGCAGCACGACGTCCACCACGCGGATAGTGGCGATGCTCGGCCGGGCGAATTCGTGCAGCATCAGCCGGAAGCGCAGATTCGCATCGTCGCACTTCTCGAAGGCCCGCTCCATCATCGCGCCGATCATCTGGCGCAGCGCGGCCTCCGGTTCGACGGTCGCGTCCGGCAGCGAAGGAGCCGGTTTCCCCCCGCATTGGAGGGAGCGGCGAAACACCTCGGTGTACAGCTCCAGCTTGTCGCCGAAGTAGTAGTTCACCAGGGCGACGTTCGATTGCGCGCGCTTGCAGATTTCGCGGATGGTGGCGTCCTCGAAGCCACGGTCGGCGAAGACCTCGGCGGCGGCGTCCAGAAGACGGGTCCGGGTGTCATCCAGTGGCTTGGGAGCCGGGACCCGGTCCGCTTTGAGACGCCGCTCGGCCAACGCTAGCGCTCCCTCTTCTCGTGCAGCAGCATGTCCACGGCGTGTTCGAGCGACCCGGCCGGTGTGATCTCGCCCGAATTGACGAAGAAAATCTGGTCCACGTTGTCGATGGTGTTCAGGCGGTGAGCAATGATTACCTTGGTGGTGGTCGCGGGGAGCTTGGTGAGGATGTCCTGCAGCAATTCCTCGGTCACCGTGTCGATGTTGGCGGTGGCCTCGTCCAGGACCAGCAGCTCCGGTTCGCGCAGCACGGCCCGCATGAAGGCGATGAGCTGCTTCTGGCCCAGGCTGATGGTGTTGCCGCCGGTGTCGACCTTGGTGTCGAGCCCCTCGGGGAAGCGCGCCAGGAGGCGCGTCAGGTTCGCTTCTTCGAGGACTTCGCGCAACTGGTCGCTCGACAGATGGCTATATTTCTCGTTGCCGTAAAGAAGATTGTCGCGGATGGTGCCGCTGAACAGCAGCGGTTCCTGCAGAATGAAACCGACCTTGCTCGTGCGCTCCTCGGGCGAGTAGGATCGGATATCGCGGCCGCCCAGCAGGACCGAGCCTTGCGATGGATCGTAGAGCCGGGCCATCAGCAGGGCGGTGGTCGTTTTGCCGCCGCCCGTGGGACCCACCAGGGCGTAGGCCTTGCCCTTTTCCAGATCGAAGCTGATGTTGCGGAGAACGTCGCTGCCGCCGGGGTAGTGGAAGCTCACATCGCGGAATTCGAGGACCGATTCGGACTCCGCCGGCGCGGCCGGGATCACCGGCATGTCGGATTCGAGCGCCAGCACGTCTGAGATGCGGTCGATGGCGGCCAGCGCCATCTGGAAGGAGGCCCACACCGTGGCGAGTTGCCGCAGCGGCCCGTAGAAATTTTGGACGTAGAGCAGGAAGGCGATCAGCAGTCCGATGGTGGCGAGATTGTTGCCGATCAGGTAGATTCCGTAGGCGACAACCAGGAGCTGCGCGGCGTGCGAGGCGAATCCGTACAGCGGCATCAGGATGCCGTTCGCTAAGCCGGCGCGCAGCGAAGCGGCGAAGTTACGCTCATTGGCGGCGTTGAACTTGGTGCGGAAGTAATCACTGCGGTTGAATGCCACGATCACGCGGAAGTTGTTGAGGCTCTCCTGCACCTCCGAACTCATCCCGCCGAGCGCCTGGAGACTTTTCATGTTCTTCGCCTTGATCCAGGCGGCGGTGGCGCGGCTGAAGAGTAAGACGCCGATGGCCGGCAGCAGAGCGGCGAATCCCAGGCGGATGCTCAAGGTGAGCAGGAAAATGGCCGCGCCGGTCATCAGGAAAATGCTGCCCATGAACTGCATCAGGGCCTGGGAGACGAACTGGTTGAGCTTGTCGGTGTCGTTGTTGAGGCGCGAGATCAGGTCGCCCGACTTGTTTTGGTTGAAGAAGGCGACGGGTAGATCCTGAAGTTTGATGAAGAGCGTGTTGCGCACCTGGAACAGAATGCGGCGGCCCACGCTTCCCATGGTGCGAATCTGCACGTAGCTGGCGCACACGCCGGCGGCGTAGATGGCCAGCACCAGCAGGGCGTTGCGCGTGAGGCCGCTGGCGTCGCCCGCGGCGATGTAGGTGTCGATGGTGCGCGCAATCAGGATCGGCGCCACCAGGGCCGCGACCGAGCTGAGGGTGATGGCCACCACGGCGGCCCACAGGTATTTCTTCTCGTCGGCCAGCAGCGGCTGGAAGCGTTTGATGCCGCTCCACACCGAGGCCGGCGCTTTGGGGCGTCCACCGGTATTAAGCGTGTAGTTCATAGTGGCTGGTGCTGCGCTGGGAGTGGAAGAGCTGGACATACTCGGGCGAAGCCTCCATCAATGTCTGGTGCGTGCCGGTGGCCAGGACCTCGCCTTCCATCAGCAGGATGATCCGGTCGTAGTCCATCACGGATGCGATCTTCTGGGTTACCGAAATGAGCGTGATGCCGGGGTAGTTCCGGTGGACGTTGCCGAGAACGGACCGCTCGGTGGCCTGGTCCACGCGCGCGGTGAAATCGTCCAGCAGCAGGACGCGCGGATTCAGCGCCAGCGCTCGGGCGAGCATCACCCGCTGCTTCTGTCCGCCGGAGAGGCTGGTGCCGCGCTCGGAGACGACGGTTTCCAGGCCCTGCGGCAGGCTGGTGATCAGGCCGCCGAGTTCCGCGGTGGCGATGGCGCGGTCCAGATCCTCGGGCTGCACCGTCGCGCTGAAGGCGATATTTTCCCGCAGCGGAAGGTTAAACATGACGCTGTCCTGGAAGACGAGGCCCACCTGCTTGTGCAGCGCCTCCTTGTCGTAGGCGCCGATGGGTTCGCCGTCGTAGAGCACGCTGCCGGAGGTCGGCGGCATCAGTCCCATCAACAGGTACAGAAGCTGGGTCTTGCCCGCGGCCGTGGGGCCGATGATGGCGGTGCGGGACCCGGCGGGGATGGAGAAGGACAGGTCGCGCAGGACGGTCTTTTCGCCGAAGGCCAGCGAGACATTGCGGATTTCGACGTCGCCCCGGAGGTCGCGCACCAGGCCTTCGATCTTGGGCGCCTCGGGAACGTTCAGCACCATGCCGATGCGCATGAAGGAGGCGGTGGCCTGCGCGATGACGTTGCTCATGAAGCCGATCAGAATGATGGGGAAGATGAGGATCGCCAGATAGGAGTTGAAGGCGGTGAAGTCACCGAGGGTCATGTTCCCGGCGACAACCAAGTTGCCGCCCAGCCAGAGGATGGTGACCGTGGCCAGGTTGGTGGCGAAGGTGATGATCGGGATCATGCCCGCGAACAGACGCAGGATGGTGAGGCCGATATCGCGCGCTTCGGTGTTCGCTTCGAGGAATTTCGTGTATTCGATCTGGTGGGTGTTCAGCAGGCGGATCAAAGCCGAGGCCAGGATGCTCTCGCTGATGACGCGATTCAGCCAGTCAATGGCTTCCTGGCCGCGGCGGAACAGCGGACGCACCTTGCGCAGCACCAGTTGAAAGGTGATGGCGATGAGCGGCACGATGGCCATCACGCTGAGGCCCAGCCGCCAGTTGATCGAAAGCAGCAGCACGCCCGCGCCGATGATCAGGAACACGGAGGAAATGATGGAGGCGATGGCCATCGACACAAACATCTTGACGGCGTCGACATCGGAGGTCAGGTTGGTGAGCAGTTTCGCCGGGGTGGCCTGCTCCACGTAGGCGTAGGGCTGGACGGAAACCTTGGCGGCGATGCGCGTGCGCAGGTCGCGCGCCACGCGCTCAGAGGCGTAGGTCTGCACGACGTACTGCGAGTAGGTCAGCGTGAACACCAACAGGGCCACGATCGAGAACTGCCAGATCACAGTGGAGAGCACCAGCGTGTTCTGCCCGAACGCATCGACGGCGCGGGCGATGATCTGGGGCACCACCAGGTTCAGTCCGTTGCCGGTGATGGTCAGGACGACGAGCAGGGCGATCAGGCCCCCGTACGGCTTGAGCAGAGAGAAGAGGCCGGCTTGTGGGGGGACTCGCTTCTTGGGAGGCGCGGTGGGAACACTCATAAGCGGCGGATTAAACAGTAGATTAAAACATTAGTTTAAGGCTGTCAAGGGGCAGTTTGAGGATGATTTTGAGGGCCGGCGGCTGGCAAGCTCCAAAGGCACTGTGGACCGGAGAGGACCGCTCCCTGTGGTCGCGGCACAGCCAGCGGTGTTCTGCGCAAGAGTCGTGAAACCGGGCACAGCGCCGCTAGCTGTGCCGCGACCACAGGGAGCGGTCCCGCACGCGTCCGCTCTGCTGCGTTAGCGGGCAGCGGCCGGATTGCCGGTGGGCGGCGGTGCGTGGTCTTCGGCCGCCGGTGGGCCGAGCAGCTCTGTCAGGATCGGCTTCAGCGCGTCCGCCCACACCTGGTATCCCTGAAGCGCGGGATGCAGCTTGTCGCGCGCGTTCATCATCCCCTCGAACAGCGTGCCGCCGGGGTCGGCCAGCTTGCCGTTGATGTTCAGGAACCGCACCGTGCGCCCGTCGGCCAGCTTGGCGAGGCCGGCGTTCACCTGGTCGATCACCGGCAGGTAGGCCATGTTGTCGTTGCGCGGAAAGATCGCAGTCAGGATGATGACGGCCTCCGGCGCCTTGACGCGCATCACGCGGAGGATCGCCTGGATGCCGCGGGTGACGTCCGCCGCCAGCGCCTGCGGGTCGGCAGCGGCGCGCCGTGAGCCGATATTGTTGGTGCCCGCCAGCAGCACGATCACCTTGGGATGGACGCCGTCCAACTCGCCCTCGTCGAGCCGCCACAGGATATTCTGCGTGGTATCGGCGCCCCAGCCGAAGTCGGCTGCGTTCCACCCCGAGAAGTTCTGCTGCCAGTTGGCGAGCATCTCAGGGTAGTCGGTGGCGCCCCAGCGGCGGACGATCGAGTCGCCTTCAAAGTAGACGTCGATCTGCCCGCGGCTCCGCTTTTCGAGCAACTGCGCGTGGGCGGTGAGCGAGTTCTGATCCGTGCGCGCAACCGGCTGGTCGGCTGGGACCTGGGCGTACGCGGCGGACGCGACTACGAACGCCGCTGCTCTCAGCGCGCGGTTCACGGCTGCCCGAGGAATTTTTCCGCCCAGGGGATGAAGTACTTCCAGTTCGGACCATCCGTGTGGCCGCCGTCGTGCTGCCGCCAGGCGAGCTGCCCGTCGAGCAGCCTGACGTTGACCGCGGGCATTTTTTCCTTCGTGTAGTCGTCCGACCGCCCCAGGTCCTTCGCGCCCAGCAGGCGGAACACGGGCTGCGCGGCGATCGCCGCCATGAAGCTGCCCTGATGGTCGAGCCACTTGGCGTCGCCCTTCTCCGGCACGCCATAGCTGATGAAGGTCGGCCGCGGGGCGCACAGGGCAAGTAGCTCGTGCGCGTCCACCGGGATGTCGCCGGCGTTCATGCTGCCGAACGTCGCATCCGACGCGCCGTACTTCAGGAAGTTGCCCGCCATCCAGTGATACTCGCCCGTGCCGGTGAGGTTCTCCACCGCTTCGCCCCAGTTGCGCCGGTGGAGCTTCGCGCCGCCTTCGCCCGAGGAGCCGATCAGCACCACGGCGAAGCGCGTATCGTAGGCCATGGTCACCAGCGCGGCTTTGCCGTAGCGCGAGACGCCTTCGATGCCGACGCGCTTGGCGTCGACCGACTTGTCCGATTCCAGGTAATCCAAGCCACGGCTCGCGCCCCACGCCCACGCCCGCAGCGAGCCCCAGTCGTCGGGTTTGCGCGGCTGGCCCTTGTTGACCAGTCCGATGACGCCCTTGGTCAGGCCCGCGCCGTTGTCAGCTTGCACGCTGCCGGGGTTGAGATACGCATAACCCCAGCCTGCGGCGATGAGCTGCTCCGTGGCCGGAGGATCGGAGCCCGCCGGTGGACCCTTGAAAGCTTTCCCTGCCTTGCCGGCTTTCCCGGCCCGGCCCGCGTTCGCTGTCGACCCGGGCAACTGCCCGCGCCCGAACATCATCATCACGGGCACGGGTCCTTTGGCGCCGGCCGGCGTCACCAGGATCATTTCTATGTTCACGTCGATCCCCGGGTACGACGAATTGTCGACGTGGCCCACCAGGCGCTTGCCCGCCACCGCGCGGGAGCCCACCTTATCCGACGTGGTCTCCGTGACCGACCAGGTAACCTTGGGAACGTTCTTCGGCACCCGGCCCAGCACCTCGCGATCGAAGTCCTCGACGATCTCCGGACGCCGCTGGTCCCACCACATCTTGGCCGTGGTGACTTTGCGGCCGTCCTTGAGCGTCAGCACGTCGGGCAGATGCGGGAAGGGATTCGCCGTGGCCTCGTCGTAGTTGGCGTGGTTGGGCGCCTGCTCATTTCCGCTCGGCCCGGGGCGGAGCGCCTTGATGCCGAGCTGGTCCATCATGTTCTGATGATCCTCGGCGGCGGTCCAGTCCTTCGGGGCCGGAGCTGATTGCGCGGCCAGCGGCAGGCATCCCGCAGCCAGCAGGAGACACGCCCACGAGAGCTGGCGCGTCGAACGAACACTGTTCTTCGTTACCGTCTTCGCTAACATCTGGGTCTCCTTGATCTTCGCCGAGCCGGCCAAGCGGGCTCGGTCGGGCTAATCCAACGTGAGGCCGGTGAGGGCCGTGTAGGCTTCCTTGTACTTCTCGCTGGTCTTCTGCGCGACGTCGGCGGGCAGCGGCGGCGCCGGAGGCTGCTTGTTCCACTGGATCGATTCCAGGTAGTCGCGCACATATTGTTTGTCGAAACTGGCTTGGGCGCGGCCAGGCTCGTAGTCCTCCACACGCCAGAAGCGCGAGGAATCGGGCGTCAGCACCTCGTCGGCCAGCGTGATCACGCCACCCACCTTGCCGAACTCGAGCTTCGTATCGGCAATGATGATGCCGCGCGCGCGGGCGTACTCGGACGCCTTCTTGTAGATCCCGATGGTGAGGTCGCGGAGCTTGGCGGCGTCGGCCGGGTCAACGATTTCACACATCTGCTCGAAGGAGATATTTTCGTCGTGGCCGGTGGTCGCCTTGGTGGCCGGCGTGAAAATCGGCTCCGGAAGCTGATCGGATTCGCGCAGGCCGGCGGGCAGTTGGATGCCGCACACGGCTCCGGTTTTCTTGTAATCCTTCCAGCCGGAGCCCACCAGGTAGCCGCGCACCACGCATTCCACCGGGAACATGTCCGCACGCTTGACCCACATGGACCGGCCGGCCAGCTCGGCCGGCAGTCCGCCGGTATCCGAACTCAGGAAGTGGTTGGGAACCAGGTCCTTCAGAAAATCCAGCCAGAACAGCGTCATCTGCGTCAGGACGCGTCCTTTTTCCGGGATGCCCGTGGGCAGGATGTAGTCGAAGGCCGAGATGCGGTCGCTGGTGACGATCAGCAGCCGGTCGCCGTCCTCGTAAACATCGCGCACCTTGCCGCGCGCGAACAGCTTCAAGTTGGGCAGATCCGTCTCCAGGACGACGCCCGCGGGTTGGGTATGGGGTTTCGGTGCCAAGTCTTGATTATACTGGGGGACTTGCATGCTTCTGTCAATCCTGATTCCGGTCTACAACGAACGCACGGTTGTGGAACGAAGTCTCGCCCTGGTGCTGAGCTCCCCTCTGCCGGAGGACATGGATCGCGAACTGGTCATCGTGGACGATTGCTCCACCGACGGCACCAGCGCCATCCTCAAGCGGCTGGCCGATGAGGAGCCGCGCATCCGCCTGTTCCGCCAGGAAGTGAATCAAGGCAAGGGAGCCGCCGTGCGGCGCGCCATCCAGGAAGCACGCGGCGATTTCTGCCTGATCCAGGACGCCGACCTCGAATACGATCCCGGCGAATACAGCCGCCTGCTGCGGCCGCTGCTGGACGGCCACGCCGACGCCGTCTTCGGATCGCGCTACATGTCCGGCGAGCAGCGCCGCGTGCTGCCCTTCTGGCATTCCATGATCAACGGGTTCCTCACCCTGGTCTCCAACATGTTCAGCAACCTGAACGTCACCGACATGGAGACCTGCTACAAGGTGTTCCGCACGGATCTGCTCAAGAGCATCCCGGTGCGCAGCAACCGTTTCGGCTTCGAACCGGAGATCACCATGAAAGTCTCCAAGCGCAAGCTGCGCGTCTATGAGGTCCCCATCAGCTACCACGGGCGCACCTACGAAGAGGGCAAGAAGATCGGCTGGAAGGACGGAGCCAAGGCGCTGGGCGTGATTCTCTACTTCTGGATCATCGACGACCTGTACGCCGAAAACTACGGCCGCGGCCTGCTCAACTCCCTCACCGGAACGCCGCAGTATCTGAGCTGGATGACTGACCTGCTGCGTCCGCACCTGGGCGCCACGGTATTCGAGATCGGCGCGGGCCTGGGGAATCTCACCGGCCGCCTGATGAGCCGCAAGCTGAATTACGTGGCGGTGGAGAAGGACCCTCTCTACCTGCATGCCCTGCGAAACCGCTTCCTGCGCACCCCCAGCGTGCAGGTCTGCGAGCTGGACCCGGAGCGTCCCGCCGACTACGCCCCCTGGGCCGGGCAATTCGAAAGTGCCCTGTGCGTGAATCTGCTCGAATCCACGGAGGACCCGGCCACCGTACTCTCATCGTTGAGAGGCACGCTGAAGGCGGGTGGGTCGGCAGTGGTCCTGGTACCATATGGGCCAGGGCTGTTCGGGTCCCTGGACAAGGGGATGGGACACAAGCGGCGGTTCTCCCGGCCGCAGCTTCGGGAGATGCTGCAGACCGCGGGTTTTGAGGTGGTGGAAGAGCGGCAGTTCAACAAGATCGGGTCGTTGAGCTGGTGGATCTTCGGCAAGGTACTGGTGCGGCGGAAAATGAACCGGCCGATGCTGAAGGTGTGGGATAAGACGGTGTGGTTTTGGCGGCGGGTGGACCGGCTGTTGCCTTGGCCGGGCCTGTCGCTGATCACGGTAGTCCGGGCACTATAAAATCGGAGGGTTGTAACATGAGGACCAGGCAACCGAAATGGAAGCGCATCCTTCTGTGCTGCGTTCTGTTCTTGGTGTGCTGCACGGGGCTCAACGCTCAGGAAGGAATCCCCCCGTTCGCGGAGGGAATGGTTGGAGTCCCCTACTTCTTCGATCTCGGTGCGGCGCTCGGCCTGGACTTCTCCGCACTGGAGGGGCTTGAAGGCGTCGTCTTCACCTACAGCTTCACGGCCACCGGCCTGCCGCCGGGCTTGACGTTGAACCCCAACGGGCAGATCAGCGGCACGCCGACCACTCCCGGCGACTACTCGTTTACGGTGATGTTCGGTTTCCAAATCGAAGTGGAAGGATTCTCCCAAGCCCTCCCTCCTTTCCCTTTTCCAGCCTCCATCCGGGTTACGGGCGAGGCCGTCTCCGGTGTCGATATCTCTCCGGGGGGCATCAGCGTCTCCGTGACGCAAGGAGGAGCGCCCGAGACCCGCTCCATCGCCATCTCCAACCGCGGCCCGACACCGCAGAACTTCCAGGCGAGCGCCAGCGTTCAGTCGGGACAGGGATGGCTGTCCGTCTCCCCGGGCAGCGGTTCGGTGGGCGCGTTCGGCAGCGCCAGCATCGGCGTGAGCATCAATGCCGGGAATCTGCCCGCCGGCACGTATGCCGGTACGGTGACCGTGTCCGTCACGCCCTCCGGACAAACCGTGCCCGTGGCCGTGGTGCTGACGGTGAGCTCCGGCGGGCAGGCGATCCAGATTTCCCAGACCGGCCTGCGCTTTGAGGCCGTGCAGGGAGCCGCCACGCCGGGGCCGCAGACCATCCAGGTGTTGGGCGCCGGCTCCAGCGCGCTGAACTTCTCCGTGACGGCCGAGACCCAGCCGGGCGTGGCCTCGTGGCTTTCGGCCACGCCCACCAGCGGCCGGGCCGGGGCCGGATCTTCGGCGGCGGTGACGGTGCGTGTGGATCCGTCGAAACTCCAGGCGGGAACCTACTACGGATCGATCGAGTTCGCCGCGCCGCAGGTGGACAACTCTCCGCAGGTGGCCACGGTGGTGCTCACCGTGTATTCCTCCACCACCATGCTGGGGGCCAGGATCCAGCCCACGGGCCTGATCTTTGTCGGCACCGTAGGCGGCGCGAAACCAGCGCCCAAGACGGTCACCGTGACCAATCCCTCCAACGGGGTCCTGACGTTTCACACGGCGACGTTCTTTGACCAGGGCAACGGGTGGTTCTCCGTAGAGCCCAATACCGGAACCATCACCTCGGCGCGGCCGGCGAACCTGATGGTGAGCATAGACTCCACCGGCTTGGCGCAGGGCGTCTACCGCGGCGACCTCGCGCTGACCTTTACCGAAGACGGCACCGTGCGCCACGTGACCGTGCTGCTGGTGATGGTCCCGGCGGCGGCCGACGCGCCTCCCCTGCGCACGGCGGCGGGCTGCACGCCCACCAAGCTGCTGCCGGTATCCACGATGCTGGCCGCGGGGTTCTCGAATTCCGTGGGTTGGCCCGTGTCGATCACGGCGGCGGTCGTGGATGATTGCGGCGATCCCTTGAAGAGCGGCAGCGTGCTGGCAACGTTTTCGAACGGCGATGCTGCGCTCTCCCTGATTTCGCTCGGAGACGGTAGCTGGAGCGGTACCTGGCAGCCGCAGAACGTGCGCGATCAGGTTACCATCACCATCACGGCGCAGGACGCGGCGCTGCCCCTGAGCGGCAAGGCGGTCATCGGCGGCCAGTTGCAGGACAACCCGGGCGTGCCCATCATCAGTTCGGGCGGGGTGGTCAGTCCGGCGCACGCCGGGCCCACCCAGCCGCAGGCGCCGGGAGGCTTCATCGCCATCTATGGCAGCCACCTGAGTAACGGGATATCGCAGCCCGCCGGGCTTCCGTTCACCACGCAGCTTGGCCCGACGCAAGCGATCCTGGGAGGGCGGGAACTGCCGTTAAGTTATGCCTCGGAAGGCCAGGTGAATGCCATCGTGCCGTACGATGTGCCCGTGAACACCACCCAGCAACTGGTGGTGATCAACGGCGATGCGATTTCCGTGCCTCAGGTGGTGGTGATCGCCAACGCGCAGCCGGCCGTGTTCCTGCTGGGAACCGACGCGGCCGTCCTGGCCGTGAAACCGACCGGCGAGGGGTTCCTGGTTGACGCGAACCATCCGGCCAGTGTGGGGGACGTGCTGGTGATCTATTGCGCCGGACTGGGTGCGGTGGATCCGCCCGCGCCCGACGGGCAAGCGGCCTCCGCGGACCCGCTTTCCAGGACCACGAACGCGGTTACGCTGACCATCGACGGCGTTCCAGCCGAGGTGCTGTTCGCCGGGCTCGCTCCCGGGTTTGCGGGGCTCTACCAGGTGAACGCTTACGTGCCGGAAGGAGTCCATCCGTCGGAGTCCACGCCCCTGGTCCTCTCCGTGGCGGGCCAGCAAAGCCAGCCGGTGACGATTCCGGTTCAGTAGGCCGGGTTCCTGGCAGGCCGACAAGCTGGCGCCGGGCCGTTCCGGACGGCTACACTGGATGATTCATGGCTTCCGGAATGCGTTTTGTCGTGACCGGGGGCGCGGGTTTCATCGGGTCGTCTTTGGTGCGGCTGTTGCTCGACCACGGCTCGGTTTCTGTCATCGACAACCTGCTCACGGGTCACGAATCCAATCTGGCCGAGGTGCGCGGCCGCATCGACTTCCATCGCGCCGATATCCGCAACGCGGACGCGCTGCCGCCGCTGCTCAAGGGCGCGGACACGGTCTTCCACCTGGCGGCGATCCCGTCCGTGCCGCGTTCCATTGACGATCCGGTGCCCTCGCATACCGTGAACATCGACGGGACGTTCAACGTGTTGCACGCGGCCAGGGAGGCCGGCGTCCGGCGGGTGGTCTACGCCGCATCCTCGTCGGCCTACGGCGACACCGTGGAACTGCCCAAAACCGAAGCCATGGCGCCGCGTCCGAAATCGCCCTACGCGGTGCAGAAGCTGGTGGGCGAATACTACGCGTCGGTGTTTCACTCCTGCTTCGGCCTGGAAACCGTCGCGCTGCGCTTCTTCAACGTCTACGGCCCGCGCCAGGACCCCAGCAGCCCCTATTCCGGCGTGCTCAGCCTCTTCATGAAGCACCTGCTGGCGCGCACCCAGCCGACCATCTTCGGCGACGGCGAACAATCGCGCGACTTCACCTACGTCGACGACGTGGCCGGACTGTGCTGGAAAGCCGCCCAGGCGCCCGCCGCGGCCGGCCAGATGTATAACGCCGGCAACGGCGGGCGCTGCACCCTGAACTTCATCTGGGACCTGCTGCAGCGCATGGAAGGGGTCCGGATCGCCGCGAAATACGGCCCCCCGCGTCCCGGCGACGTCCGGGATTCGATGGCCGACACGGCCGCCGCCGAGCGGGACCTGGGCCACGCCCCCCGGTTTACCATAGAGGAAGGTCTGAGGAGGACGCTCGAATGGTACCGCCAGGGGGCATAAGGGGTGGTCGGCCGAGTATGCGAGGGAGTTCGCGGCTGGGCCCGCGGAACTGGACTACGGAAGGTCCCTCGGCGCCCGCCCCCAAGGGGCACCCACAGGCCGGCTCGAAAGCGGCCCCGCGCCGCGTCCTGTTTGTGTGTATCGGAAACTCCTGCCGCAGCCAGATGGCGGAAGCCTTCGCGCGCGCCTATGGAGGCGACATCATTCAGGCGCACAGCGCCGGCCTCAGTCCGGCCGGCATCATCCAGCCGGGAACCCTCCAGGTGATGCTGGAGAAAAACGTCCCCATGGACGGGCAGTATCCCAAGGGCATCGAACTGGTGGCCAAGCAGTCCTTTGACGTAGTGGTGAACATGAGCGGCCAGCGCCTGCCCATGGCCGGAGCCCACGTGATCGACTGGCAGGTGGCCGACCCCATCGGCCGCAATGACACGATCTACCGCAACGTCGCCACCCAGATCGAGGGGCTGGTCATGCAACTGATCCTGAGCCTGCGCGGCACGCGGTAGCCCGCATTTCTCACCAGATTTCGGAGGCAGCACGTGGCGCAAGCCCGTGGCTTGCCGCGCCCAGACAATAGGTATGACTCGTCCCGGCGCTTGTCGTCCATCACAGTGTCGTGCCCGGAGCGCCGGCCCGACCGCTCGCCGAGGCATCCCGCCTGTGCTTTGCCCGAAACGCTCAGCGAGCCCGGGCTAGTCCAGGGCTAGTCCGCATTTCTCACCAAGTTTCGGACGCAGGACGTGGCGCGAGCCCATGGCTCGCCGCGCCGGGACTCGTCCCGGCGCTTGTGGCCGGTCACGCTGTCATGTCGGGAGCGACGGCCGAATCGCCGATTGCGTATCCCTGCCTCACGTTTCGCGCCGATGCACTGTAGAGCTTGTGAGAAATGCAGGCTAGAGTTTGGCGCAATTTCTCGCACAGGTGCTCCGCCCGCAGGATCAGGCGCTGGTGACGGATCTCACCAGCTCGGCCGACGAGTTGCGCCAGGGAGTCGACAGTCTCGCCCTGCGCGACCCTGTCGGCACGCAATTGGGGGACCCCTGCCCGCCGCTGCGCAACATCCCGCTCCCTGGCTTGGGCGAGTTTTGCGCGGCCTCCGCCGCCATCGAGGCCGCGCAGGGGGCCGGCAGCGCCAAAGCCTGATCCTCGCGGCCTGGAGCCGGGTCAAGGCGAACCGGAATCTGCAGCACCTGGCGGGTGGGGCCGCCTACGATTCCCCCAAAGAGGGTCCGGCCGGCATCTTCGCCGACCCCAAGGAGGAGCGCGACGGCAAGGCGCACCAACTCGAGCTCCAGTCCACGCGGAAGGATGTGACTCTGCGCGCCCGCGTGCAGTACGTGGCCGCGCGGAGCGGGGAAGTGCAGTAGCCCGCGCGATAGATGGGCCCCCGAATTCCTAGAGTCTGCGCCGTCCGCGTGTGACAAGATGAAGATTCGTGCAACGCTACGGATCTCTCCTAGTGGCCTTGGCGATCGCCGCAGTTGCCTCCGCCCAGTCTTCGCCCAGCATCCACATCCTCGCAGCCGGCGACCGCATCATCACCTATGAAATCCGCGACGGGTACGCCGTCACGCAAGGCGACATTCTGCTCGGCACGGCGGAAGAATTGGCGGAAGCCTCCGGGCTCCCTGACGGTGCACGCGCCTCCGCGGGCTACCTGTTCGGAACGGGCCTCCCCTCGCTGTGGCCCAACGCGACCCTTTACTACACCATCGACGCCGACATCCCCGACCCGGGGCGCATCACCGCGGCCATCGACCACTGGACCTCGCACACGCCGCTGCACATCGAGGCGCACGGCGGCCAGGCCAACTACGTGCGCTTCCAGCGCGCCGGTTCCACGGGAGCCTGCTCGTCGTTCATCGGCATGCGTGGCCAGGAGCAGATCGTCTCGGTCCCCGACGACTGCCCCAGCGGCAGCCTGATCCACGAGATCGGACACGCCTTCGGTCTGCTGCACGAGCAGGAGCGCATTGACCGCAACACCTACATCACGCTTCTGTATCCCAACATCGACAAGCGTTACCTGTCGAATTTCGAAGGCGCCCCACCGCTCACCAGTGACCTGGGCTACTACGATTTCGACTCGATCATGCACTACCCCGCCGCCGCGTTCTCCATCAATCAGTTTGACACCATCGAGACTGTGCCCGTAGGCATTCCCATCGGCCAGCGCACGGCGCTTTCGGCCGGCGACATCGACGGCGTGGTTCGCCTCTACGGGATGACCCCGTCCGGCACCACCGTTACTACGGTTCCCGCGGGACTGACGATCGTGGTGGACGGCAATGAGAGCCCCGCCCCGCAGACCTTCAACTGGGCCCCGGGCAGCACTCATACGATCTCCGCGCCCCAGGAAACCGGCGACGATCCGCTGCACCGCTTCGCGTTCTGGAGCGATGGCGGCGAGCGCACGCACGACGTGACCGCCTCCGGCGACACCACCGTGTTCGCGGCCAACTTCCAGCGCCTGCATCCGGTGAAGATCAGCGTGGGGAGGGGCACTGGCGACGCCACGCTGGAGCCTCCCGCGGCAGACGGGAACTATCCGGAGCGCCTGCCGCTGCGCATCGCGGCGACTCCCCGCGGCACAGCCGAGTTTTTCAACTGGAGCGGCCGGCCGTCGGTTTCGAGCAACGGCTACGGATTCTCCACCGGGCAGGCCGTGGTGGAGGTGACCACCACCAACGCCGAATTCGTAGCCAACTTCATCACCCCACCCACCGCGCTGATCGATTCGGAACCGCGCGGCCTGTCGATTCTGATCGACGGCACGGCCTACCGCACGCCGGTCAAGTTCGCCTGGGACCCCGGCACCGACCATGCCCTGGTGGCCCTGCCGCAGCAATCCGGAGCCGGCGGCACAGCCATCTTCACGTTCGACAACTGGAGCGACGGCGGCGAGGCGTCCCACCCGGTGACCGCTCCCGCCGGTCCCGTCACCTATATGGCCACGTACCGCGCCAGCTATCTGCTGAGCACGTTTGCCACGGGGTCGGGTTCGCTGCGTGTGTCTCCGCCGTCCGGAAACGGCTTCTACGACGCGGGCACGGAAGTGGAGATCAGCGCCAGCGGATCGTTCGGATCGGAGCTGCAGTACTGGTCCGGCGACCTTTCCGGCGGCGGGGCGTCGCGGAACCTGGTGATCAGCGGCGCTAAGAGCGTCACCGGCCACTTCGGCCCGCATCTGGATTTCACCGTCTTCAACGCCGGCAGTTTCGCGGTCCATCCCATGGCCGACAGCCCGGTGGCGGGCGTGGCGCCGGGCGAACTCGTCACCATTTTCTCGGGGCTCACCATCGGACCGGGGTCGCTGGCGACCTACCAGATCGATTCCAACGGGCGCTTCACCACCGAACTCGAAGGAACGCGCATCCTGTTCGACGGACAGCCTGCGCCCTTGGTCTACGTGAAAGCAGACCAGGCCAGCGCGATCGTCCCGGCCGCGGTCGCCGGACACGGATCGACCAAGGTCCAGATCGAACGAAACGGCCAGATCATCGCCTCGCAGAGCATCGGTGTGGTGGAGACGTTCCCGGCGATGTTTACCTCGGATTCCACGGGCAAAGGGCAGATCGCGGCGCTGAATCAGGATGGGTCGAAGAACTCGGCGGCGAATCCCGTGGCGGCCGGCCAGGCGATCGTGATCTACGCCACCGGCGCGGGACTCATGAACGGGTCGCTCCCGGACGGCGTCGTCACCGGCTCCGACCTCCAGGGCGCGCGCGCGCCGGTTTACGTGCGGCTGGGCAAGGTCCCCGCGCAGGTGATCTACGCCGGAACCGCTCCGGGACTGGTGAACGGCGTCCTGCAGGTGAACGCCATCGTGTCGCCGGACACGCTGTCCGGACCCGACGTGCCCATCCAACTGATCGTCGGCACGTGGTCGAGCCTACCCGGAACCACCGTCGCCGTGAAGTAGTTGCGCCCACCCCCTATACTGAAGGCTTGTCGAAATACTGGCTGATTTTGGCGCTGCTTCTGCTGTACCTTTCCAACCTGGGCAGCGTGGGATTTCTGGGTCCGGACGAACCCCGGTATGCCTCCATCGGGCGCGAAATGGTGGCTTCCGGTGACTGGATCACGCCCCACCTCGACGGCCAGCCGTGGTTCGAAAAGTCGCCGCTGCTTTATTGGATGACCGCCGCCGCGACGCTGGTGGGATTCCCCAGCGAGTGGGCCGCCCGCCTGCCGGTCGCCCTGGCGAGCCTGGCCTTCCTCATCTTTTTCTATGGCACGCTGGAGCGGGAATTCTCGACCCGCATCGCGCTCATGGCCACCGCCATCCTGTCCGTGTCAGCGGGTTGGGTGGCCTACAGCTTTGCCGCCGTGACCGATCTGCCGATGTCCGCCGCTCTGAACGCGGCCATCCTGGTCGCCCTGTTCGGACCGGCGGCGGTCTACAGCCGCGACCCCAAGATCGCCCGCTACGGCTACATCTCGGGCGCGCTGCTGGGCCTGGCGATCCTGGCCAAGGGACTCGTCCCGCTGCCGCTGTTCGCTCTGCCGTTCGCCGTGGCGCGCGGCAAGCGGCTGCCGATCCTGCTGGCGGCCACCGCCGTCGCCGCTCCCTGGTACCTCCTGTGCTGGATCCAGAACGGCTCCGTGTTCTGGCAGGACTTCATCTGGAAGCATCATGTGATGCGCTACTTCTCTTCGGACCTGCAGCACGTCCAGCCGTTCTGGTATTTCGTGCCGGTGCTGCTGGCCGGACTGTTTCCCTTCACGCCGCTGGTGGCGTTGCTGGCGCAGCGCCGCACCTATGAAGACTCCCGTGTCCGCTTTCTGATGGCGTTCGTCCTGGTCGGGCTGGTGTTCTTCTCGCTTTCGAGCAACAAGCTGCCGGGCTACGTGCTGCCGCTGTTGCCCGCGCTGGCCGTGGTGTTCGCGGTGGGCTTGAGTAAAGCGACCCATAGCGGCGCCTGGTGGCTGGGCGCCTCGGCTGCGCTGCTGGCCGCGGTGCCGGTCATCGCCGCCATCCTGCCCCAGGCGCTCAACGTAGGACTCACCCACACCGACCCGCCCCTGGCGCTGGGATGGCCATTCCTGCTGATCGCGGGCGTCGTCTGGTTCCTGGCCTGGCGTGATCAAACGGAGCTGGCGGTGCTGGTGGTGGCCCTCGCCGCGGTGGCCGCCGTCGGCTATCTCAAGTGGACCGCGTTCCCGCCGCTCGACCAGCAGGTCTCGGTGCGCGGCTTCTGGCGCGTGAACCAGCCCGAGGTCGCCCGCGCCTGCATCGACGAATCGGTGGACCGTGACCGCGTGCTCGGCCTGAACTACTACGCGGGCGCTCCCATGCCCGCCTGCCGCGAGCCCCTCCGGGGACCTCGCATCGTGATGGACAACGACCGGCTGGAACTGATCCGCGAGGTTCGCTAGAGCGTTTTCTCAGCAAGCGTAGACCGCTCCGCTCAGATCGCTGCTGACGAGCGCGACCCTGCTAGTCCGCATTTCTCACCAGGTTTCGGACGCAGGACGTGGCGCGAGCCCATGGCTCGCCGCGCCGGGACTCGTCCCGGCGCTTGTCGTCCATCACAGTGTCGTGCCCGGGGTGCCGGCCCAGCCACTCGCCGAGGCATCCCGCCTGTGCTTTGCCCGAACCGCTCTGCGAGCCCGTGAGAAATCCGCGCTAGCCCGGATTTCTCACCAGCGATGGGCTGGAGCATGGCCGAGGAGCAACGGAAGAGGTGATGAGTGAAGAAGGCGAAAAACGGCACACTACCTGTAGAGTGCGGGCGCGGGGATGCTACGACTGCTGGAGGGAAGAGAAGTTTTCAAAGACCAGGGACGGAGTTTCACTCGATCAGCGCGGCATGCACGCGCGCGAATAACTCCGGCCAGGGATAGCTGCGCGGCAGGGAGAGCCATACTCGGCGCGCGGTAACGCGGACCAAGGCGCCGATTTTCAGTAGCCGCAGACGAATGGTGGCGGCCTGGGCCGTGGCCAACTCGGTAGCGCGCAGCCCCAAACGGCGCAGGCCGCACAGCAGCACATAGGCCATCGCGGAGAAGTACAAGCGCAGTTGATTGGCGCGCAAGGTCTCGGCGCTGGCCCGATCCGCAAACAGCGTGAACTGTTCCTTGATGCGGTTCTCCATGTCACCGCGCGCGCAGTAGAGTTGCTCGTAGAGTTTCTGTGCCGGCCAATCTTGTGCCGCCAGGGAAGTCACCACAAAGCGGGGATTCTGTTTGCCGTCGATGTGCTCAGCCTTGGCCACCACGCGCCGCGGCCGGGACCAGGAGCCCGTGGTGGTCTGGTAGAAGAACTCGGTGAAGACCCGCGCGGGCTTGTGCGTCTGCTCCCATTGCTGCCGGGCTTGGCCCAGCGCTTCTTCCACCCGCGCGCGCAGGCGCGGATTGCGCGCTAAGCCGAACACGTAGTCCACAGCGTGCTGGTCGCACCAGCGCATCAGTTCGTCGCGGCAGAAGCCGGAATCGCCGCGCAGGGTGATCCGCACTTCCGGCCACGCCTGGCGGATCTGCGTGACGATGCGTTGGATCTCCGTCAGGCTTCCGGCGCTGGCGTCGATGTTGGCGCGCCGCAGGCGGGCGCACAGCAGATGCTCGCCGGAGAAGATATACAGTGGCAGATAACAGTATTGATCGTAGTAGCCGTGGAAGAAGCGGTCTTCCTGCCCTCCGTGCAAGGCGATATCGGTGGTGTCAACATCCAGCACGATCGCAGCGGGAGCGGCGGCGTGCGCTTCCAGGAACACGCTCACCAGCAACTCATCGAGGCCCTGCTTCCAGAAGGTGACTTTCTTGTAGCGGTGTGGTGCGCCGGTGCTCAACTCCAGCCGGTTGAGCGTGCTCTTGCCGGCCAGCGCTTCGCCCAGCGCCGGCTGGCCGGCCAGGAGCTTCAGCACCGGGTCCTGGCGCAGTTGCTCGTGATCGTTCAGATCCTCGTAGCCCAGTGCCAATCCGTAGACGCGCTGGGAAACCATCTCGGCCACGCTGTGTTGCACGCGCGCCGGGTTGCGGCCGTCCAAAAAACACTGCGCCAACCGCGGCAGCAGATTCAGGCGCCGATCGGTCTCTCGCAGCAGTAATCCGCCCGCGTCGGAGGTCATCGTTCCCCCCTCAAACTGCGCCTTCACCGCCCGCGAATAATGCGCTTGGAATTCGAAGCTGCTTTGGGTACACTCTGTCATAGCGAAAGCCGCCTTTCTCTTGGCCTTAACTGCTTGTGTGGAAACTCAGTTATGCCAGAGTCGGCGGCTTTTTGCTAGTGGCTTCGTGAGAAATCCGGGCTAGCCCGGATTTCTCACCAGCGATGGGCTGGAGCATGGCCGAGGAGCAACGGAAGAGGTGATGAGTGAAGAAGGCGAAAAACGGCACACTACCTGTAGAGTGCGGGCGCGGGGATGCTACGACTGCTGGAGGGAAGAGAAGTTTTCAAAGACCAGGGACGGAGTTTCACTCGATCAGCGCGGCATGCACGCGCGCGAATAACTCCGGCCAGGGATAGCTGCGCGGCAGGGAGAGCCATACTCGGCGCGCGGTAACGCGGACCAAGGCGCCGATTTTCAGTAGCCGCAGACGAATGGTGGCGGCCTGGGCCGTGGCCAACTCGGTAGCGCGCAGCCCCAAACGGCGCAGGCCGCACAGCAGCACATAGGCCATCGCGGAGAAGTACAAGCGCAGTTGATTGGCGCGCAAGGTCTCGGCGCTGGCCCGATCCGCAAACAGCGTGAACTGTTCCTTGATGCGGTTCTCCATGTCACCGCGCGCGCAGTAGAGTTGCTCGTAGAGTTTCTGTGCCGGCCAATCTTGTGCCGCCAGGGAAGTCACCACAAAGCGGGGATTCTGTTTGCCGTCGATGTGCTCAGCCTTGGCCACCACGCGCCGCGGCCGGGACCAGGAGCCCGTGGTGGTCTGGTAGAAGAACTCGGTGAAGACCCGCGCGGGCTTGTGCGTCTGCTCCCATTGCTGCCGGGCTTGGCCCAGCGCTTCTTCCACCCGCGCGCGCAGGCGCGGATTGCGCGCTAAGCCGAACACGTAGTCCACAGCGTGCTGGTCGCACCAGCGCATCAGTTCGTCGCGGCAGAAGCCGGAATCGCCGCGCAGGGTGATCCGCACTTCCGGCCACGCCTGGCGGATCTGCGTGACGATGCGTTGGATCTCCGTCAGGCTTCCGGCGCTGGCGTCGATGTTGGCGCGCCGCAGGCGGGCGCACAGCAGATGCTCGCCGGAGAAGATATACAGTGGCAGATAACAGTATTGATCGTAGTAGCCGTGGAAGAAGCGGTCTTCCTGCCCTCCGTGCAAGGCGATATCGGTGGTGTCAACATCCAGCACGATCGCAGCGGGAGCGGCGGCGTGCGCTTCCAGGAACACGCTCACCAGCAACTCATCGAGGCCCTGCTTCCAGAAGGTGACTTTCTTGTAGCGGTGTGGTGCGCCGGTGCTCAACTCCAGCCGGTTGAGCGTGCTCTTGCCGGCCAGCGCTTCGCCCAGCGCCGGCTGGCCGGCCAGGAGCTTCAGCACCGGGTCCTGGCGCAGTTGCTCGTGATCGTTCAGATCCTCGTAGCCCAGTGCCAATCCGTAGACGCGCTGGGAAACCATCTCGGCCACGCTGTGTTGCACGCGCGCCGGGTTGCGGCCGTCCAAAAAACACTGCGCCAACCGCGGCAGCAGATTCAGGCGCCGATCGGTCTCTCGCAGCAGTAATCCGCCCGCGTCGGAGGTCATCGTTCCCCCCTCAAACTGCGCCTTCACCGCCCGCGAATAATGCGCTTGGAATTCGAAGCTGCTTTGGGTACACTCTGTCATAGCGAAAGCCGCCTTTCTCTTGGCCTTAACTGCTTGTGTGGAAACTCAGTTATGCCAGAGTCGGCGGCTTTTTGCTAGTGGCTTCGTGAGAAATCCGGGCTAGCCGAGATGGGATGAAAAGGCGGCGCCCGGACGGGATGCGATCAGCGCCCAGGGGATCGGCACGGGAAGCCGCGAGCACAGGGATCGCCCCCGCCCGTACTCCTACGCGCCCCCGCCATGATCGAGCACCGGCTTGATGTCGAGCACCGGAGTGCCATCGATCGCCTCCACGCCTTCCACGTGAAGGCGCGTCCCCTCGATGCTCAGGATCTTGGTGCGGTGCAGGCCGATCGGATTGGGGCGATCCGGCGAGCGGCAGGCAAACACGCCGGTCAGCAGGCTCCGCCCCATGCCGCGCGGGTAGACCTGGCGCGTATTGCGCCGCGCCTGATGCAGGAAGGTGAGGACCCAGACATGGTGACCGGCTTCGAGTCCTTCGAGGCAATCGGCGAACGCAGCATCGATTTCGAGCCACGGGTTCGGCGCGTCCTCCCATCCCTGCCGCGGCGCGCCGGAACGCTCGCGCAAGGAGGAACGGACGTAGCCGACCGGGGACACATCGAAGCTTGGAGTGCTCATAAGAAAAAGAGTACGCCGCCGGAGGGAGCGGGCCGGGAGGCCGGGATTGCGGCTGGGGAGAGAAGGCGGCTTGAGAGGCCGCCGCAGGCCTGGGGCCTGCCCCACACGGCGCGTCAGCGCAACTCCGCCCGCGCCAGCTTCAACCACCGCGCCGCATGCCGCCGGATATGCGGCGGAGCCGTCCGCGCCGCCTCCACCGCGTTCTCAAACGCCGCATGCGCCTCCTGCGTCCGGTGCAGCCTCTTATAAACCTGCCCCAGGTGATACTGCCCCTCGGCATCGTACTCGCGCCGCTCCACGTATTTCTCAAGCTGGTCCCGAGCCGCCTCCACATGCCCCAGTTCCAGATGGGTGGCGCCCAGATCCCGCAGCACCTCGCTTGAGGCATGTTTCGGATCGATGGCCGCGGCGGCTTCGAAGTGCCGCAGCGCGTCCTCATGCCGCCCTTGCTCGCGCGCGATGCGGCCGAGCTGATAGTGCGGGTCGGCTTCGGTGGGATCGATCTCCACCGCCTTCTCAAATCGCGCGATCGCCTCCGTGTAGTTCCGCCGCTGCTGATAGATGAGACCGAGCTGATAGTGCGCATCGGAATCGCGCGGGTTGAGCGTGGAGGCTTCCAGGTGCCGGCGGAAATTCTGGCGCGAACGGAGGCCTCCGGAGAGGAAGTCCAGGTTCAGGTTCGGGCGGAACAGAATAAAGAACCAGATCAGCATGAAGGGCGAGGCCAGGTAGCGCAGCATGCCGCCGAAGATGCCATAGGCGAAGATCGCGAGCGTAGCGGCGATGGCTCCGCCGAGGACCGTTCCGGCGGCGTGCGCGGCGCTGGCTCCCGTGACGGTCCGCACCGCGAATACCGCCAGGATCAGGAAGTAGGCGAGCGCGGCGAGCCGCACCGCCGCGATGACCGGAAGAAAAAGAGACGGCGCCAGAATCGCGGGCGCGGTCAGCGTGATGAGCGCCGCGGGAATGTGCGCCGCGGTCCAGCACATCAGCAAACAGGCCAGCAGCGGCGAATAGTCGCGGCCGAGCGCGGTAGTGGCGCTGCCCAATCCGTCCCAGGATGCGATGACCACCACGCACACGGGAACAAACACGGCAGCCACGGCGATCAGTTGCGGGATCGCGGATATCGGCCAGCTCACGACAGCCGCGGCCACGATGGTGAACAAAAGGTGGCCATGGTCGAGCATCGCGCTGAGGGCCCGCGACGGGCGGGCATACAGTCGGGCGAGGATGGCTAGCTGGTCCGGCACGGCTACGGTCTTTGATTCTAGAGCAGTTTTCCGTACGACGGGCTGTGCATACTACTGATTCCGGTGCGAGAATAGAATCGCATGTCCATGAAGCGCTTTCGGATTCCTGTTCAATCCGCGCTTTGGGCGGCCGCCGGATTGCTCCTGGTGCAAACCGTGCAGGCGCTTGAGCCGGACCGCGCGCTCACTCAGTATGTGCATCGCATCTGGCAGATGCAGCAGGGCTTGCCGGATGGTCCGGTGTGGCGGATCTTGCAGTCGCGCTCGGGCTACCTGTGGTTCGCGACGCAAACGGGATTGGTGCGCTTCGACGGCGTGCGTTTCACTTCAGCGGACCAGATCTACCCAGGCCTGCCGGGACACGACTGGGCGCGCGACGCCTATGAAGACCCTTCCGGCAAGCTGTGGCTCGCCACCATGGATGACGGCGTATGGACGCTGAGCCCTGCGGGCATCACGCACTACACCACCGAGGACGGATTACCCGCGAACCTGGTGCAGTGCATCACGCCGGGTGCGGGCGGTGTGATCTGGGGCTGCACGGAAAGCGGCGTGGTGCGCATCGACCCGAATGCCGCGCCCGCCGGCGAGTCGAAGGCGAAGGGTCCGCCGAAGGGTGCGGTGGCCGAGTTTACCGTAGCCGACGGGTTGGCGGGTCCGCGCGCGTGGGCCGCCTGCGAGGATGCACAGGGCGTGCTGTGGGTGGGAAACGACAACGCGCGCCTCAGTAAAGGATCGGGCGGGTCGTTCGAATCGCTCCGGCTCACCGCGATTCCCGAAACCGGATCAACGCGCGCTCTGGTGTGCGACGGCGATACCGTCTGGGTGGGCACCAGCAACGGACTGGTCCGGATGCGCGCGGGCCAGCAGAAGCTGTACACGGTGCGCGACGGGCTGGTGGACAATTTCGTTCTGTCGCTTTCCAAGGGCTCCGACGGCGTCCTGTGGATCGGCACCCGCAGCGGGTTCAGCCGCATGCGCGGCGAGACGTTCGACAGCTTCTATCCGCGCGAAGGATTGTCGCAGAGCACCGCCCAGGCGATCTTCGAGGATCGCGAAGGCAGCCTGTGGGTGGGCACCAAGCGCGGGCTGAACCAGTTCTTCGACGGGCGCACCATACCCTACACGGTGACCGAAGGCCTGCCCAGCAATGAAGCCGGTCCGATCCTGCAGGACGCGGCGGGCATCATGTGGGCCGGCACCTTGGACGCCGGCCTGGCGGCCTTCGACGGGAAGCAATTCACCACCCTCACCACGCGCCAGGGGCTGGCGTCCGATTCCGTGCACACGCTGATCGAAGATGCCGACCACTCCTTATGGGTGGGCACCACGCGCGGCCTGAATCGCGTGCGCGACGGGCGCGTGGCGGCCACCTTCACCACCGCCAACGGACTGCCGTCGGCGGATGTCCGTAGCCTGTTCCGCGATAGCCGCGGGGTCATCTGGGCGGGCACCACGGCGGGTGCGGCGCACTTCGAGGGCGGACGCTTCGTGGCTGACCTCAGCGGTCCGCGGCAGGCCATCCGCGCCATCAATGAGGATCGCGACGGGCGCATCGTGCTGGCCACCGAAGACAGTGTGTTTATCGCGCGCGCCGGCGGGTTTCACGATCTGGCGCAGGACGGCGTGTACATGCGCAACGCCACCGCGCTCTATCGCGATAAGGACGGATTCTTGTGGGTCGGCCTGAACGGCGCGGGCCTGCGTCTGGTGGACGGCAGCAAGATCACCGTGTTCAATTCCCGCGTGGGTCTGTACGACGGCGAAATCTACGGCATCCTGGTGGACGCGCTGGACCGCTTGTGGATGACCTGCAGCCGGGGCGTGTTCTGGGTGCCGCGCCAGCAACTGCTGCAGTTGGCCCGGGGCGAGATCAAGAGCCTGAACAGCTTCCCCTACACCCCCACCGATTCGCAGCGGGTGATCGAATCCCGCCTGGGCGTGCAGCCCTCGCTGTGGATCACCAAGAGTCACAGCCTGTGGTTTTCGACCATTCGCGGACTGATCGCCTTTGACCCGGACTTCCGGGCGCGCGCGCTGCCGCCCCCGCCGGTGGCCATCGAGAATCCGGTGGTGGACGGGCAAAGCACGCCTCCGGTGAAGATTTCCAGTCTGCCGGCCGGACAGAAGAACATCGAGTTCCACTATGCCGGCTTGAGCTTCGTGCCCCCGGAAGACGTGCGCTTCCGCTACCGCTTGGAGGGCTATGACACGGACTGGGTGGATGCGGGCGCGCGGCGCGAAGCCTTCTATACCAACTTGCCGCCGGGCAGCTACCGCTTCGATGTGGTGGCTTGCACCACGCGCTCCGGGTGCAACCAGGACGGTGCGTCGGTGGCCTTCGCCCTGGCGCCGCGGCTCTATGAACGAGCGTTTTTCTGGCCGCTGGTGGCGCTGCTCACCGGGCTGCTCGCCTGGGGCTCCTACCAACTGCACATCCGGCGCCTGCGCGAGCGCTACGATCTGATCCTGTCCGAACGCAGCCGCATCGCGCGCGAACTGCATGACACGCTGATCCAGGGATTTTCGGGCATCACCATGGCGCTGCAGGCGTTCTCCGCGCGAATTCGCGCGCCGGAGGCTCGCGAGGCGCTGGACGACATCATTCAGGACGCGGCCACGTGCCTGCGCGAGACGCGCCAGTCCGTGGCCGGATTGCGCGCCATGCCGGGTCCGCATTCGGGTCTGGCGGCAGCCATCGCGCGGGCGGCGCGCGAGATCACCGAAACCAAGGACGTGCGCCTGAAGCTGTCGCTGGATCCGGACGTGAAGCAGTTGCCCGCCGAAGTAGAGTACAATTTGCTGCGGATCATGAGCGAGGCGGTCAACAACTCGGTGAAGCACTCCGGCGCGCACATGATCGAGGTGGGCCTGCAATCCTCGTCCGAAGGGCTGTATCTTTCGGTGAAGGACGACGGCGTGGGATTTGACCGGGAAAACGGGGGACCCGGCGCAGGCCATTACGGATTGATCGGAATGAAAGAGCGGGCGACGCAGATTGGGGCGGAGCTGGAGCTGGTCTCGCAGCCCGGAGGCGGCACGAAGGTGTGCGTGAGCCTGCCGGCCGGGCGGGCCTTGGAGGTCGTGAAGTGAACACGGAACCGGTGATTCGTGTGCTTTGTGCAGACGATCACCCGCTGGTGCGTAAGGGAATCGCATCGATTCTCGCCAATGAACCGGACATGCAGTTGGTGGGCGAAGCCGGCAACGGCCGGGAGGCGGTGGAGAAGTTCAAGGAACTGCATCCCGACGTGACGCTGATGGACCTACGCATGCCGGAGATGGACGGCGTGGCGGCCACGCGCGAAATCCGCCGCGAGTCACCCGACGCGCGCATCATCGCGCTCACCAGCTACGACGGCGATCAGGATATTTACCGCGCCATCGAAGCCGGCGTGCGCGGCTACATCTTGAAAGAGATGGTCCACAGCAAAGTGACCCAGGCGATCCGCACCGTGCACCAGGGGAAGCGCCTCATGCCTCCCGAAGTCGCCGAGCGCCTCAGCGAGTATTTCCCGCAGGTGGCCCTGACGCCGCGCGAAGTGGAAGTGCTGAGCCTGGTGGCGCGCGGGCTGGCCAACAAGGAAATCGCCCATCAGTTGGGCACCGCCGCGGGCACGGTCAAGATGCACGTGCAGAATATCCTGGCCAAGCTCGGCGCGAGTGACCGCACGCACGCCGTAACGATCGCCCTGGAACGCGGCATCCTGCACCTGGAGTTCTAAGGTGGCGCAAGCCCGTGGCTTGCCGCGCCCAGACAATAGGCATGACTCGTCCCGGCGCTTGCCGTCCGCCGCGCCGTCTACTCCCCCGGCCGCAGTACCTCGACGTCGGTTACCCCCTCGCCCATCTCCGGCGCCGCCCCCGCGCCGGAAGAGCACAACATTGACAGCGCGCGAATACTCTGCTCCATCGAACTGGCCTTGACGATCACCTCGAACGCCGCCACCACCACCGGATCAAAGTACGCCCCGGAACGCGACCGGATGAAATCCAAAGCCGCCTCACTGTCATGCGCCGGCCGGTACACACGATTCGTGATCATGGCGTCATAGGCGTCCGCCACCCGCACGATCCGCGCCGGGAAAGGAATGTCCCGTCCCGCCAGCCCGACCGGGTAGCCGCTGCCGTCGTAATTTTCGTGATGCAGTTCGGCCACCGCCAGCAGCGTGCCGAAACCCTGGATCTTCGCCAAAATCTTACGGCCCACCTGCGTGTGCGAACGGATGATGGTGGACTCCTCCACCGTCAACGGACCCGGCTTCAGCAGAATCGCGTCCGGAATGCCGATCTTGCCGATGTCATGCACGCGCGCCGCCAGCGTCAAGGCGTTCACGGCTTCCTCCGGCAGGCTCAGTTCCTGGGCCATCGCATGAACGTAATGCGCCACGCGCAGCCCGTGGCTGGCCGTGTAGGCGTCCCGCGCCTCCAAGGCCTCGATCAGGGCGTCCATTTCCGCGGGTCCAGACGGCATGGGGCTCATTCTTCGCATGTAAACTCTGATCCGGAGACTTCCTTGCGAGGATGATTTAGACTACTGCGTTCTTATCGGCCTATGTCCGGTCCGTGTGAACCGGGCGGGAACCGCGCGCCCAGTGCCCGCTGTCGCCAGGCGATTTCCTCCCACTTCATCAGCACATGCGCCCGCGCTCCGGTCCTCCGCCGCTGTTCTTCCTGTTAGCGTTACCCCGGAGGAGATCCTCCCGCCTGGGACTCAGGAAGAGCAGGGAGCAACGAAACGAACCCAAATGTCATTGAAAATAAAAGGTGGCGTAGGCACGCATGCCGATGCGCCCCCCTCCATCATCTCGCCCGCCCGGAAACAGGCGAACCTCTTCGCGCTCGTCCTCCCGTCACTGCGCTCGTGACGAAACGAACCCAAATGTCATTGAAAACAAACGACCGCTCAATCCACCCCTCCCACCTGTCCGGCGCTGGCATCCACCCCCCGCCCCTTGCTATCCTGATTCTTCCCGGCTGTTTGCGATCTTTGAAGGAGCTTGAATGTCCTCGATTGACGTCCCGCTAACCAAGCGCGGATTCGGCACCACCATGCGCCCTGACAAATGGTGGGTGGAGCCTCTGCTGATCTTCCTCGGCTACCTGGTTTTTCTCATCTACGCCAACTACGCCGTCCTCGTTCCTCAATGCGGACCGGGCCAACCCTGCTACGAAGTGCCCGGGACCAACTACCTGGCCCCCCTGTATTCGCCGCTGATCTTCAGCCAGGTGGCCCCTTCCTGGTGGCCGACCCTGCTGCCCTACTCGGCCGCGATGTTCATCATGTGGGCGCCGGCCGGGTTCCGCCTCACGTGCTATTACTACCGCGGCGCCTACTATAAAGGATTCTGGGCTGACCCGCCTTCCTGCGCCGTCGGCGAGCCCCGCAGCACCTACTGGGGCGAGCGCAAGTTTCCTTTGATCCTGCAAAACCTCCACCGCTACTTCCTCTACTTAGCGATCATCTTCGTCGGCATCCTCACCTACGACGCCTGGAACGCCCTCTGGTTCCCCAACCCGGCCACCGGCCAGAACGAATTCGGCATCGGCCTGGGCACGGTGATCATGTTCTTCAATCCGATCCTGATCGGCCTCTACACCTTCGGCTGCCACTCCTTCCGCCACCTGATGGGCGGCGCGCGCGACGTGCTCTCTGACGCCCCCGCGCGCAAGAAGTGTTACGAGTGCGTGTCGCACTTGAACAAGCACCACATGAAGTGGGCCTGGATCTCGATGTTCTACGTCGGGGGCGTGGATGTCTACATCCGCCTCTGCGCCATGGGCATCCTCCACGACGTGAGGTTCTTCTAAACCATGGCCGAATACCCGACTCATCAATTCGACGTCCTGGTGGTGGGCGCGGGCGGCGCCGGTCTGCGCGCCGCCATTGAAGCCGCCGCCCTGGGAGCCAAAACCGGCGTCGTCACGAAATCCCTGCTGGGCAAGGCCCACACCGTGATGGCCGAAGGCGGCATGGCCGCGGCCATGGGCAACGCCGATGACCGCGATAACTGGCGCGTCCACTTCGCCGACACCATGCGCGGCGGCCAGTACATGAACAACTGCCGCATGGCCGAGCACCACGCCAAGGAAGCTCCGGCGCGCGTCCGGGAACTGGAAGCCTGGGGAGCCATCTTCGACCGCACCAAGGACGGCCGTATCAACCAGCGCAACTTCGGCGGCCACCGCTACCCGCGCCTGGCGCACGTCGGCGACCGCACGGGTCTCGAAATGATCCGCACGCTGCAGGACCGCGCCATGCACCTGGACGGCGTCGAAGTCTTCGCCGAGACCACCATCGTCAAGCTGCTGATGGACGGTCCCCGCTGCATCGGCGCGTTCGCCTACGACCGCGAAAAGGGCCGCTTCATGGTGTTCCACGCCAAGGCCGTGGTGCTGGCCACCGGTGGCATCGGCCGCAGCTTCCGCATCACCAGCAACAGTTGGGAATACACGGCCGACGGCCAGGCGCTCGCCTATAAATCCGGCGCGGCCATGATTGACATGGAGTTCATCCAGTTTCATCCCACCGGCATGGTGTGGCCGCCGTCGGTCAAGGGCATCCTGGTTACCGAAGGCGTGCGCGGCGAAGGCGGCGTCCTCAAAAACAACCAGGGCAAGCGCTTCATGTTCGACGATATTCCGGACGCCTACAAGCCCCAGACCGCCGACAACCCGGACGAAGGCTGGCGTTACGTGGTGGGCGACAAGAGTGCCCGCCGCCCGCCCGAGCTGCTGACGCGCGACCACGTGGCCCGCTGCATCGTGCGCGAAGTGAAGCAGGGCCGCGGCAGCCCGCACGGCGGCGTCTTCTTGGACATCGCCTGGCTGCGCGAAAAGCTCCCCGATTCGGTGGCCCACATCAAACGCAAGCTGCCCAGTATGTATCACCAGTTCAAGCAGCTCGCCGACCTCGACATCACGCAGGAGCCCATGGAAGTCGGTCCCACCGTGCATTACATGATGGGCGGCATCCAGGTGGACGCCGACACGCAGCGCACCACCGTGGAAGGCCTGTACGCGGCGGGCGAATGCGCCGCCGGGCTCCACGGCGCGAACCGCCTGGGCGGCAACTCGCTCTCCGACCTCCTGGTCTTCGGCAAGCGAGCCGGCGAGCACGCGGCCATCTACGCCAAGGACCACCCGGCAGGCAAGGTCAGCCAGGCCGACATCGAGGAAACGGCCAAGCACGCGCTGGCCCCCTTTGATCGCGGCGCCGCCGGGGAAAATCCCTTCGCCGTCCAGGGCGATCTCCAGGAAGTGATGCAGAGCCTGGTGGGCATCGTGCGCAACGAAGCCGAGATGAAGGAGGCGCTCGAAAAACTCGAAGGCCTCCGCGAGCGCGCCGCCAAGGCCGGCATCACCGGCAACATCGAATACAACAACGGCTGGCACACGGCGCTCGATCTCGACAATATGCTGGCCATTTCCGAGATGGTCGCCATCGCGGGCCTGGAGCGCAAGGAAAGCCGCGGCGGTCACTTCCGCGACGACTATCCGGAGAAGGACCCCGAGTGGGCCAAATACAACCTGAAGATCCAGCGCGGCCCCGACGGGCGCCCGCAGATCGAACGCATCCCCGTCGTCCCGCAGACCGACGAGATGAAGCAGATTATCGAGGAGCAGAAGTCATGACGGCCCTATGCGCAGCGCCGTGTGGGGCAGGCCCGCGGCCTGCGGCGGCCTCTCAGGCCGCCTCTTCCATGACCCGCATTGCTCCCCCCCAACCGAGGACTCTCTAAATGCCCCAAGCAACCTTCCGCATCTGGCGTGGCGAACGCGGCAAAGGCGCCTTCGTCGACTACACCACCGATTACGAAGCCGGCATGGTCGTGCTGGACGTGGTGCACCGCATCCAGGGCACGCAAGCCAACGACATGGCGGTCCGCTGGAACTGCAAAGCCGGTAAATGTGGCTCCTGCTCGGCCGAAATCAACGGCCGGCCCAAGCTCATGTGCATGACGCGCCTGAACACGCTGGACCTCACCCAGCCGGTGACGGTCGAGCCCATGCAGACCTTCCCGCACGTCAAGGATCTGGTCACCGACGTTTCCTGGAATTACCGGGTCAAGAAGACCATCCCGACCTTTTCGCCGCGCAAGCCTGATGCCCCCGACGGCACCTGGCGCGCCCAGCAGGCCGACGTCGACCGTCCCCAGGAGTTCCGCAAGTGCATCGAATGCTTCCTGTGCCAGGACGTCTGCCACGTGCTGCGCGACCACCACATGCACGACAAATTCATCGGCCCGCGCTTCCTGATCCACATCGCGCAGATGGAGATGAATCCGCTCGACAACGGTGACCGACTGAAGGCGCTCAAGGACGACTTCAACATCGGCTACTGCAACATTACGAAATGTTGCACCAAGGTCTGCCCGGAAGAGATCACCATCACAGACAACGCGATCATCCCGCTAAAAGAGCGCGTAGCCGACCGCTTCTACGACCCGCTGAACGCCATCTTCAAGATCTTCCGGTAGCCGGGTATTGCGCTCAGGGCATTACGCCAAGCGTGATGGCATGGGGGTGTGATCCGGAGCTTTCACGACAAGGACACCGGGAACGTCTACCGCGGTGTCCCGGTCCGGAAGTTTCGTCACATTGCTGAAGCGGCGCGGAAGCGCCTCCGCTGGCTTGACGCCGCCGTGACACTGCAGGACCTGGCGAACATCCGAAGCAATCACCTGGAGAAGCTCGCCGGTGACCGCCAGGGCCAGTACCGCATCCGGGTCAACGATCAGTACCGCGTGTGCTTCGTTTGGCGGGAGGAAGCTGCGTGGGAAACCGAGTTGACGGACGACCATTGAAGGAGACATCCGTATGCCCCGCACGAAGAGACCGCGTCCCATCCACCCCGGCGAGATGCTACGGGACGAGTTAGCCGAACGCGGCATCAGCCTGAACCGGCTGGCGCGTGACACCAGGATTCCGTTGAGCCGCGTAAGTCTGATCGCGAATGGAAAGCGAGCGATCACAGCGGAAACGGCCATGCGCCTGGCCTGCTACTTCGGGACCTCCGCCCAGATGTGGATGAATCTCCAGACGGCCTATGATCTCGAGGTCGCCTCCTCGGCTGCCGGGCAGATCAAGGCCGAAGTGATCCCGGCAGGCTGATCCGGCGTCACTGAGGCGCCGTGGACGGCGCGGTCGCCGTGCCGCCACCCGCCGGCGCGGCCTCTGCATCCGCCGGAGCCTCCTGGAAGTCCCCCGCCCAGAACGTCAGCCCACGCACATAGACCTTGCCGGTGACCTTTTCACCCTCCTTGAGCTTGGCGAACTGATCCGCGTCCAGCACGGGGAACTCCATGGTCATGGCGCCCATCCAGTCGCCGATCGCCTGGTGCTTGATCTTGGCGATCTTGACGGAGCCGGAGCCGTCCAGCGCGAGGATCTCGCCGGTGAGGTCGTAAGTCTTCAAGGGCTCCTTCAGATCGTCCTTCAGGCCGGAGGCGGTGTCGGACTGGCTGCTGCAACCAACCAGCGTCAGCAGGAGTGCAAGTGCAAGGAAATGCCGCATACCCTGAGCGTAGCGGAAACCGCACTTCCACGGCCATTCCGTCCTTCTCTTCCGGACTCCCGGCAAACCCGGCTGACCGCCATGGCAGGGGCCGAAGCCCTCGGCCCACCAAAAAAGGCGGGGGCCGAAGCCCCAGGCCCACAAAAAAGGCGGGGGCCGGAGCCCCCGGCCCACAAAAGAGGCAGGGGCCGGAGCCCCCGGCCCACAAAAAAGGCGGGGGCCGGAGCCCCCGCACAAGTTCCTCTGACGGTTCGCAGGATTGCTTAGAAGTTGATTTTCGCGACCAACTGCATCCGGCGCGAGTTGCTGGGATAGACCTGGTTGAACTGCCCGAAGTACGGGTTTCCAGGAACCAGGTAGAAATTCACGCCGTCATGCCGTGTTGGAAGGACGTTGTTGATCTGACCAGGCGTGAACTGCGAGTGGTTGAGCGCGTTGTAAAGGTCCGCGCGGACTTCCACCCGATAGCGTTCTCCGACGTTGAAGTTCTTGATGATGCTCACGTCGAAGTTGTTAATGCCATAGGTCGGCAGCAGGTTGCGGCCGGAGTTGGCGTAGGCGCCCTGCCCGGCGCGGATGTATTGCGCCGTGGGGTCGTTCGCCAGGTAGGCCACCGTCTGGCCGGCTGAATTCTTGAGCGCCTTCACGTCGCTACCCGTGCCCACAACGCCGTTCGGGTTGACGATGGCCCGGTCGGACACGCTGTCGCCGTTCAGGTTCGAATCCGTCGAGCTCTGCGGCGTCACGTACTGCGGCGACTCGGCCGTGTACACGCCGGTGAACGTGTAGTTGCCCACCACGTTGTGCAGCCACCAGTTGCGGCTGCTGCCAAACCACGGCGTGTCGTAGGTCCAGGTGAAGGTCAGGCGCTGGCGGCGGTCCAGCAGTGAGGTCGCCCACTCATTACGGATGTTGTTGAAGTCCTGCGGACGGCGCGGCGCAAGGGTGGTCAGATTCACTTCCATCGTGCTGTCGTCCATGGCGTGGCTCCAGGTGTAGCCGGTCTTGAACGTCAGGTTGTGGGAGAGGCGCTTGGTCACATCGATCTGCAGGCCGTGATAGATCGAATTGCCCTGCGGCTTGTAGGCCGTGATCGGGTAGTAGCTGAAGCCGTACTGAGCCAGCGGATTGCCGTTCTGGTTGTATTCGCTCTTGAGCATGTTCAGCGTCAGCGGCAGCGCGTCCAGGGCGTCCTGCGACGGGCGAGCCAGGTACGTCGGCAGGTTGTGATCCGCCGTCACGGTCGCCACGCGGTTGAGCTGCGATTGCAGCAGCAGGTGCACGCCGCGCGTGCCCACGTAGCGGATGTCTACGACGTAGTCTTTGGCGAAGACATGCTGCACGCCGAAGTTCCAGTTGACGGCGTAGGGCAGTTGCTGATTCGGCACGTAGCCGGAGGTCAGGAAGCGGGCATCGTCCTGGGTCAGCGTGTCCCCATGGTCGGAAGTGGGGATGCCGCCGCCGGCCAGGAAGTTCGGCGCGTCGCTGCCGTAGACATAGGCGGTCGACTGCGCCTGCGGCGGGCGCACGTTGTTGCCGATGTTGTCGAAGATCTGGTCATAGGCCAGACCGAATCCGCCGCGGATCACCGTGGACCCGCCGTTGCCCGGCGAATACGCGAAGCCGATGCGCGGCGCGAAGTTGGTCAACTGCGCCTTGGGAGCGCGGAAGGTGATGACGCCCGGAACGTCGGCGATCGAGTTGAGCGCCTGCTCCTTCATGGATTTCGAGACGCCGTTGTACTCCCAGCGGAGGCCCAGGTTCAGCGTCAGGCGGCGCGTGGCTTTCCAGTTGTCGTTGAGGTAGAGATAGAACTGCTGAGTGTTGCCGAAGTAGGGCTTGCTGCCGGAGCTGCGGATGGCCTGGTAGTCCGGCGCCAGATCCGTGAGGTAGCGGTCCAGCGTGTTGTACTGGTAGTCGCCGCGCACACCGGGAATGAAGTCGATGGAGGAGATCAGGTCGCGCCCGTCGAAGCCGAACTTCAGGTCGTGCCGGCCCTTGATCCAGGTCACGTTGTCCACCAGTTGGTAGGTGTTCTGCGTGGTGGCCTGGGGCGAGTTCGGATTGGGGCCGAACTGCAAGCCCAGGTCATTGCGGATCACGATGTTCGGGAACACATTCATGCCGGGGAAGACCTGCGAGGACGGCAGCGTCTGCCGGTTGTAGCGGTTGTACGCCACGCGAATCTCGTTGGTGAGCGTCGGCGTGAAGGTGTGGATCTCAGAGAGCGCCAGAAGGTAGGCGCGCTCCGGACGCGTGCCGTAGAACGAAGGGAGCTGCGCGCCCGTGTCGATGGCATCCGTGCGATTGGTCACGAAGCGGCCGCGAAGCTGGTCGCGGTCCGAGATGTTGTAGTCCGTTGACCCCAGGCCGCGATAATAATTGGCGTAGTTCGGCGCCAGGACCGCCACGTTGCCCAGCGGAATATCGACGCCCTGCACGTTGGTGGTGAGCCCGGGCGTGGCCTGTGCCGCCGCCCCGGCGTACTTCTGTAGCACGCTCAGGTTGGTTTGCGAAACACCCGGCATAGAAGCGAGCTGCGCGTAGCCGGCCGCCGTGGGCGCGAACTTGGGATTCGGACTGGTGGTGGCGAGGCCCATCGGGTTGTAGTCGAAATTCGTGAAGTAGAACAGCTTGTTCTTCTTGATGGGGCCGCCCAGGTATCCGCCCACCACATTTTCGTCATAGCGCGGATTGCTGGTGATGCCCTGGTTGAGGAAGGCATGATCCAGGGCGTTCAGGTTGCGGTTCTGGAAATACTCATAGAGGCGTCCGTGCAGCGCGTTGCTGCCGCTGCGCATGACGGCGTTGAACTGGCCGCCGGAGGAGTGCCCGTATTCGGCGCTGAACTGGTTTTGCAGCACCGTGAATTCGGCCACGGCGTCGTTGGGCAGGGTCACGATGGGACCGGTGACGTCCTTCAGGTTGTTGTCCGTGCCCTCGATGGTGAAGTTGTTGGTGCGGGGGCGCTGGCCGGCGAACGACGGTCCGGTGCCGCCGCCCACGCCGCCGGAACTGGCCGCACCGGCGCCCAGCAGAGACAGGTTCAGATAGCCGCCGTTGAGATTCGCCGCGATCGCCAGGTCCGAGGCCATGCGAGTGGGGTAGATGTTTTCGATCTGCGCCGTGGTGGTGTCGATCAGAATCGGCGTCCCCACCACTTCCACGGTGAAGGCCACGGTGCCGGTTTCGAGCGTCACGTTGGCCGTGGTGGTCTTGCTGAGCTCCACCGCCACCGGGCTGAGCGAGGCGGCCTGAAATCCGTTGGCCGAGGCCGTGAGCGTGTAGCCGCCCACCAGAAGATTGTTGATCCGATACTGGCCGGCCGCATCGGCATCGCCTGCCGTTGTGACGCCCGTGGCCAGGTTCAGCACCTCAACGTGTGCATTGGCGATGGCCGCGCCGGTGGTGTCATAGACCGTACCTACCAGGTTCCCGTCGGCCACCTGGGCGAACGCGCGTGTCCCGAGCAGAACAGCGAGAAGAACGGCGGAACCGTGTCCGCCCCCGAACATCCGTTGCTTCATGTGCATGTTTCGCAGTGCCTTCCGAGACCGGCGCATACAAGTGCCAACCTCACCCTTCTCTTCGGTCGTTCGTAGAGGAAAGATTAGGAAGGTCCTAAGCGAAGGTGAGCACTTAGATCCTAAGGGTCTTTGCGGTCGCCGCCGGCCACCGTCATGCCGAGCATGGCGAAGAAGAAAGCGGCCAGCGCCGGGCGTTGCTGCATCGGGTAGTCGACCAGGCAGTGCAGGAACACGGCCAGGATTCCCACGCCCCAGAGCGAGCGCAGGGCCGGGCGCACGGCCCAGGTGGCCGCTGCTAACATCAGCACGAAGAATGGGATACCGCCCTCCACCGCCCATTGTGCCCAGTCATTATGGGCTTGGTTGACGAAGAGGCCGTCGTCGAACAGGGCGTAGCCCGGGTAGGCCTGGGGCCAGGTTCCCAAGCCGAATCCGGTGAGCGGGCGGTCGGCCAGCATGTCCACGGAAGATCGCACCAGGTTGGCGCGCAGCGCGTAGGGATGGGGTTCCTGGAGCCGGTTCCAGACGAAGTCCCATCCGGCGACCACGGCTAAAGTGGCCACGATGGCGGCGCTGCCCAGCATCACACGGGCCAGGCGGCGTCCGGAGACGATGCCGCGGGCGAAGGCCAGCACCGGCAGCAGAAGGATCTCGACCAGGCAGAGGATGGTCCCGGTGCGCGAGGCGCCCGCGACCACCGAGGCGAACAGCACGGCGCTGGCGCTCACGTAGAGCAGCCCGCGCTGGCGGTCGATCAGCGCCCGCACGATGGCCAGCGGCAGAATCGCTTCGATGAATGCGGCGTACTGGTTGCGGTAGACAAAGGGACCCAGGGTGGGCAGGTCCGTGCCCACGTCGAAGCGCCAGGCGATCAAGCCGGGCGGGGAAGAGAACACAGTCAGCATTCCCAGAACGCTGAGCGCCAGGGCGAACAGCAGCGTGGCGTCCAGGAATCGCTCGCGCGTGCGGGGTTCGGCGGCGGCCTCGACGGCCAGGGCGAAGGCCGCGGTGTTGGTGATCCAGTTGAGCACCTGGTCGAGCGTGCGATACTGGTCGACGGTCCAGCCGGCGGCGGCTTGCAACAGTCCCCAGGCCGTGGCGGCGCCCAGCAGCCAGGTGATGGGATGCACGTGGAGCGCACGATCTCCACGGATCCTTGCCGCGATGCGCCAGCCCGCCAGGGCGAAGATCGCCACCTGGAACCCGGTGAGCGCCCAGCGGGCCGGGACCCACATCGTGAGGATTCCAAGAAACAGTACGGCGGCCAGAAACATAGGGTGAGTGGACCGCCCATTGTACCCAATCCGCCCGTGGTTGAACTTCGTACTGTTCGCTGGAAGAATGAATTGTTAACTTTCTTTTCACGGGGGAAATCAATGAACAGACCGAAAGCGATCGGACGCGGGGGCTTCTTGATTGCGTTCCTGGGGTGCGCGCCATGGCTCGCGGCGCAAGCGAACCTCAGTTACGTGGGCACGCGGCAACCCGTCACCTACGTTGGACAAATTAGCCGGGCGTGCCCCGATTTCGAGGCGCCCTTCGACATTTCCGGCGATGTCACCAATTCGCAACTGATGGTCCCGGCCGGCGTCGTAGGCTGTCCGGCGGTGAATTTCTCAGGCACCGTCGCGCTGATGCAGCCAGCCACCCTGAGCGGGACCCTGGCGGGCAGCGCCGTGATGCCGATGGCGGGCTCCACCCTGGGAGCAACCTTTACAGGAAGGGCCCAGACCACCCAGCCCGGAAACGAATCCCATGACTTCTGGGTGGACCTGGAAATTTCCAGCGGCCTGGCGCCCGGCGCCACCTGCGACGGCGGGTTCCCGCATGAGCAGCAAACAGAGAACGGACCGTTCAACACCACCCTCACTTGTCCCTTTCCGAATCTGGCGATCATTGCGGGGTCGCAGGTGATGAGCGGCGGCCGGGTGGTCGAGTTTCGCGCGCAGGTGGTGACGCACGTCACGCTGGACCAGGGCCACGGCGGCGTGCGGTGCTGCTCCAACCGCGGCGGCAAGTACGACGTGATGCTCACCAGCGTCTATAAATTCGCGCTGGAAGGCGGCGACGTCTCGCCCGCGGCGCTGAGTTTTTCGGCGATGATGGGCGGGCCGCGCCCTGGTCCGCAGAACTTCACCGTCAGCAGCCTGTCCGGCACGTCGGCGTTCACGGCGATGCCCACCGGGTTGACGCCCAGCGGTCCAGTGCCGGCGTGGCTGTCGGTGGATTCCACGGGCGGCATGACCCCCGGGCTGGTGGCGGTGCGCGCGAACCCGGGCGGACTGGACGTGGGGACGTATAACGCGCGTGTCCAGGTGGGGATCGGCAACGCCGCGCCCGTGTTCGTGATGGTGAGCCTGGACATCACCGCCGGTGCGCCGGCGCTGGACGTGGCTCCGTCGCGGCTGCGCTTCGGCACGCGTTCGGCCGCGCCGGGCGTGGTGGAGCAGCCGCTGTTGATCTCGAACAAAGGCGGCGGTGCGCCCATCGATTTCACCACGTCGGTGCGTGACGGCAGTACGTGGATCAAGTCGCTCACGCCCGCCGCGGGGCAGGCCAAGGGCGATCCCACACTGGTGCGCGTGCAGGTGGATTCCACGGGGCTTGCCGTTGGCGCCTACGCCGACGCGATCGTGGTGAAGTCGGCGGCCGGGAACAAGGAGATTCCGGTCACGCTGGTGGTGAACGGCCCTGGTCCGCTGATTTCGCTGGGGCTGACCGGAGCCTATTTCCCGGCGCGGCAGAACCAGGGATCGTCGCAGACGCAAGCCATCCGCGTGCTGAACCTGGGCGATCCCGGCAGCACGGTGAACTGGAGCGCCCGGGTGCTCCGCGGCGACGGTGTGGTGCAGCTTTCGCAGACCACGGGCGCGGCCACCGTAGGCGGACCTTCGGGTTTCGACCTCACACTGGCGGACGGCGCGACGGCTTCCACAGGGGCGAAATACGTGTTGCTGGAGATTGCCGATCCGCAGGCGCGGAATTCGCCGCAGTACGCCGTGGCGGTGGTCAACGTCACGGCGGGAACGCCGGTGGCGCCGCTGCTGATGGGTTCTCTCACCTCGCCCGAAGTGCGGCTGGACGTGAGCAGCACAACACCGGTGACCTTCCAGGCCGCGGCGAGCTCCCCTCCGGGACTGAACCTGGTGGTCATGCCCGCCACGGGGACCATTCTCGAGTTCCAGCGGGCCGGTGGTGCTGCAAACCGCGGTGACCGAGGTTCCGCCTCCGGGGATTTATCACAGTGCGATCACAGTGGCCATTGGCGACCAGGTGCGCAGCGCGATCTCCACGGTGATCGTGCGCCCGCCCGTGGCAGCGGACGCGCCCGGGCGCGCGGCGGACGGCTGCACGCCTACTCAACTCGTGGTGGCGCCCACGGGCATCCCCAACAACTTCGCGGCGCCCGCGGGATGGCCGGAGACGATCGGGGCCGCCCTGCTGGACGATTGCACGAACGTGATCGGCAACGGGAACGTCGTCGCGACCTTTTCCAACGGCGATCCGCCGCTGACGCTGATCGGCGACGGGACGGGCGTGTTCTCGGCCACCTGGCAACCGGGAGCAGCGCAGGCCAGCACCACCGTCACACTGACGGGCACGTTCGGCACGCTCACGCCGGGGACGGTCGACATCACGGGTGACGTCGGTGAGAATGCGGCCAACCCGCCGCGACTGGCTCCCGGCGGATTGATCCACAACCTGAATCCGGTGCTGGGCGCGCCGCTTGCGCCCGGCACGGTCACGCAGATTTACGGCGACAACATGGCCGCTGCCAGCGAATCGGCCGCCGCGGTACCGCTGCCCGCGGCGATCAGCGGCACGGAGGCTCTGATCGGTCCGCAGAACGCTCCGCTGTACTTCGTCAGCAAGGGGCAGTTGGTGGCGCAGTTGCCGGCGGAGCTGGCGGCCAACCAGTCCTACGCGGCGCTGGTGGTGGTGAATGATGCGTTCACGCTGCCGGAGACGGTCGACCTGGTGCCCGTGGTTCCGGGAACCGTGGCCTTCGCCGACGGGCGTTTGGTGGCGCAGCACGCCGACTATTCGCTGGTGACGCCCGAGAATCCGGCCAAGCCGGGCGAGCCGCTGACCATTTACCTGGTGGGCATGGGCGCGACCGATCCCGCGGTGGCTTCAGGCGTCGCTTCGCCGGGCGATCCGCTGGCCTACGCGAAGGTGAAACCCGCGGTGACCGTCGACGGGCAGACCGCGGAGCTGATCTTTTGGGGCCTGACGCCGGGCGGCGTGGGGCTTTACCAGATCAACTTCAAAGTGCCGGAAAACGCCTCGGCGGGCGAGCTGGACGTCGTCATCACACAGGGTGGCGTGAAGGCCAACGTCACGCGCCTGGTGGTGGCGGTTTCGCAGCCGTAAGCGGGCGGGGCGCGCTATAGTACGAAAGTGCGCGCCCCCCTTCTGCTCGCCGGTTTCGGCCTGCTGCTGTCCGCTTGCCAGGACATGCCGGAGCCGTATCGTCCGCCGGTGCAGCGCGAGCCGTTCGAAAACTTCCGACCCTACCGGGTTTCGCGCATCGTCGAAATGGCCGATGGCGATGCCGACGCGCACATCGTCCGCGACATCGGCGGTCCGGCGGGCAACTGGCGCTGGACCAACCAGCGTCCGGCCGTGCGCGTGACGCCGCGCGGTAATCAAAACCTGCGCTACGTGATCGACTTCACCATCGCCGACGTGACGTTCAAGGAGACCGGTCCGGTGACGGTGTCGTACTTCGTGAACGATCACAAGCTGGACGCCGTGCATTACGCGAAGCCTGGCGATGAGCACTTCGAGGCTCCCGTGCCGCCCGAGTGGGTGATGCCCGATGCCGAGAACGTGGTGTCGGCCGAGGTCGACAAGGTGTGGACCGCTCCGGCCGACGGCGCGAAGCTCGGCCTGATTCTGACGAGGCTCGGACTCACGCAGTAATGAAGCAGGCGCTGGCGGCACTTCTGGGCGCGGGCTTGACCGTGGCGGGTTGTTACGCGGCCGGGGCCCTGTTTCTGGACCGCCTCGACGCCCCGCTGCGGCGCGGCGAACGCTTTCCGCTGGCGTTCCTGCTGGGCGCGGCGTCGCTGCACCTGGCGCTGTTTGCGATCTTCGCCGCGCAGATCGCCTACTGGCCGGTTCTGGTGGGAGTGCTGGTAGTGGTGATCGTCGCGGCGATCCGCACCGGCGCCTGGCGCGACCGCGGGATGCCGCTGAATCCCATGAGCCGCGTATTGAAGGTCCTGATCGGCCTGTGCGCGGGCGCGTATTTCACGCTGTACTTGTTTCCGGCGTGGGCGCCGGAGCACAGCCCCGACGGGTCGTCGTATCACCTGGGGATCATCGCGCGTTACCTGAATCATCGCGGGTTCGAGGCGGTCACCACGAATTTCTACGCGATGCTCGGGCAGGGCGTGGAGCTGCTGTTCGCGCCCGCGTTCGTCATCGGGCGGCATTCGGCGGCGGCGCTGCTGCACTTGTCCTTCGCCGTGGTGTTGGGGCTGGCGGTGCTGGCTTACGGGCGGCGGATCGGCTACCCGTGGGTGGGGGCGGCGGGAGCGCTGCTCACCTTTATGAGTCCGGTGCTGGGCAAGAGCGCGGCCTCCGCGTATGTCGACGTGGGCGCGGCGGCGATCGTGTTCGGCGTTTTCTATTGGCTCGAAATTTGGGAAAGCGACCGTGACTGGCGGCTGCTGATCCCCGTCGGGTTGCTGGCGGGTTACGCCTTCGCGGCCAAGTACACGGCGTTCACTATCGGCGTCTACGCGCTGCTGTTCGTGGCATGGAAGGCGCGGCGACTGCGGCCCGTTCTCCTGGTGGCCGGCTGCGGACTGCTGATGGCCGGACCCTGGGTGGCGCGCAACTGGCTGCTCTATGACAATCCCGTGGCGCCCTTCGCCAACTCGATTTTCCGCAACCAGTACGTGCATGTGATGTTCGAAAAGGAGTACGCGGCCTACCTGCGGCATTACGAAGTCAAGAATCTCTGGACGCTACCCACCGAAGTCACCATCGGCGGACTGAATACGTCCGGGCTGATCGGACCGGTGTTTCTGCTACTTCCCTTGGCACTGCTCGCCCTGCGCTACCGTGCGGGACGACGGCTATTGCTGGCCGGGGCGTTCGTGCTGTCCACCTACTTCGCCAATGTCGGCACGCGCTTCCTGATCCCCTGCCTGCCGTTCTTCTCGCTGGCGCTGGCGCTCGCCTTCCGCAACTGGACGCCCGCGCTCGGAGCCCTGATCGTGTTCCACGCCGCGACGTCCTGGCCGTCGATCATTCCGCGCTATGCGAGTCCCTACGCCTGGCGCATCGACTCACTGCCCTACCGCGCCGCGCTGCGGCTCACCTCGCAGGACGACTACCTCAACCAGGTGTTTCCCGCTTACGGCATCGCGCGCATGGTGGAGGGCCACGTCCCCGAAGACGAATCCGTGCTGGCGGTGAACAGCATTCCCGATTCCTACACGCGCCGCGAGATTCGTGTGGGTTTTCAATCGGCCTCGAATGAAGTGCTGCGCGACCTCCTGAACATGGGTTGGGATCTGGGCGCACAGCCGTTCCGCGCGCGCGTCTTCCGCTTCCCGGCGCGGCAGGTCCGCCGCCTGCGGGTGCTGCAATCGGCCGACGGCGCACCCATCGACATGTGGAATGTGACCGAGCTACGGATCTACAACGGCGAGACCGAGCTGCCGCGCGCGCCCGAGTGGCAACTGCGGGCGTGGCCGAACCCGTGGGACGTGCAGCTCGCCTTCGACAATTCGCCGGCTACGCGCTGGCGGTCATGGGAGACGCCGTTTCCGGGCATGTACGTCGACGTCGACCTGGGTTCGGCGCAGACCGTCGACCAGGTGCGCATCGAGACTTCGCCCGATTCGAACAGCGTGCGGCTGTCGCTCCAGGTCATGAATGATGCGGGCGCGTGGGAGACGGTGGTGGACAAGCCGGAGGACCTGGACGTGCCCGCGCCGCCGTCAATGCGCCGCGCGGCGACCTACGAGCTTGACCAGCGCGGCATCCACTACATTCTGATGTACGACACGGATTTCGGCGCGGACGATATTCGCGAGGATCCGGAGGCGTGGGGGCTGGAAGAGGTCGCGAAGGGGTTTGGCGCGCGGTTGTATAGGACGACATGGTGAGGCGGGAGCCGTAAATGGGCGATTGCGGAGCCGCAGCCGGCAGGACATGTTGACAGGGGACAAGCGCCGGGATGAGTCCCGGCGCGGCAAGCCACGGGCTTGCGCCACGTCGCTGCGCCCGAAAGCCGGTGAACAGTGCGGGCTAGAGCGGTTTCTCGGTGAGGGTAGACCGCTCCCTGCGGTCGCGGCTCTGCTACTGGCGTTGCGCACTCAAGCCGTGGCCCGGGCGGAGCGCCGCTAGCTGGCCGCGACCGCAGGGAGCGGTCTACGATAACGGTGAAAGCGCTCCAGTGCTGGGCTGGTACTGTGACCGCGTGAAGAACTTGCCGAACGGATGACTTGCGGCAGAAGGCAGAGGCGGGCTGAGAACCCGCCGCAGGTCAGGGGCCTGCCCACACGCGCACCGAACCATGCGGTCAAAATACTAGGGCTGCTTCGCCTGCCAGTAGTCCGGCAGGCCCGGCTTGGTCTCGCGTACGATCTCGAGAATCGCCTGGCGGTCGGCGGCCGACAGCTTGGCGTACTTCTCGCTCGCATCGGCTCCCGTGAGGACATCGTAGATGCGGCGGTAAACGCGCTCCTTGGCCTCGGGGAAGAGGCCGTCGAACAGCGGCGTGTAGATCATGTAGGAGAGCGGGTAGCGGAACATGCGCGTCTTCAGGTCGAAGTCGCGCAGCGAGCGGCCCTTCGAATCACGCGGGCCGCGCTGGGGGAACGTTTTGGTGAACGTCGACACGCCGGCGATCGGGCTGGTGAGCGGGAACTCGTCGACGAACAGCATGTAGTCGACCAGCTTGCCGACCGCCTCGTCCAGCGCCGCGCCCTTGGGCTGTTCGCGGTTCAGGTCCGTGATGCGGTTGCTGGCGCCGGTCTGGTGTTCCAGCGTCATCAGCGCGATCATGTCGCTGGTGGGCTCCAGGTAGCGCTTGACGTCGATCTTGTCGTCAAGCTTCGTGCGGTTCTGCGTACCTTCGGTTTCGAGCTCCAGAGGGCGGTACGGATCGTGCGCCACGGCATTGCCCAGGTGCTTCATGCCGCCGTGCGTGCCGGTGACGTACCAGCCGCCCCAGCGATCCTCGAAGGCCGTGGTGTGCTCGGTCTGGAAAAGAGGCTGCTGGTGCTGACGAAGGCCGGGCTGCCGTCGACGCCCGGGTAAACCGAGGCGACGAAGACGTGGGTGTTGTGGCACAGCTCGCAGATGTCGCGACGGTCGAAGCGCGGCTTGTCGGCGCGCTTCATGTCGAGCGTATAGAAGAGGACGCCCTCTTTGGGATCGATGCTGGCGAGCTCGAAGACTTCGCCGTCGCGCACATCGCCGAGGTAGACGTTGTCGTTGAAATAGATGGCGCGCGGCTTCTTGGGATTGATCAGCTCCTGCTGGAAGCTGGTCTTGGAAAAGACCAGCGCCTGCGTGTCCGGGTTGATGTCCAGCGCCTTGACGAGACTCTTCAGGTAGCCCCAGGTGTCGTCATATTCGAGCGTGGCCTCACCCGACGCCAGCTTGCGGTCGAGCTGCGTGACCGGGTCGTTTTGCGCCAGCGCCGCCGGAGCCAGGGCCACCGCGGCAAGCATCAAGGTAAGGAGAGAACGCGGAATCACCGGGCTGCCCGGCACGGCTTCGGCAGGCCGACAGGGTCGTTCTGGGTCTGCGCCAAGGCGAGACCGGCCGCGGACAAGGCGATCAGTCAGGATGCGAACAAAAGCGTCCACATCTTTATGGTCCCGCAGCGAGGGCCGGGGGATCAAGGGCCGTCTGGCGTATGCGGCGGGCGAGGGCCCGTCCTGTGTTGGAATCGAAGGATGGAACAGATCATCGAGAACTGGCGTGACTGGGTGTGGGCGGCCGCGATTCTGGCGGGCGCCTACCTTCTGGGACTGATTCTGCACCGCATCGTCTTCCCGATCCTGGCGCGCGTGGCGCACCGTACGCCGAACGTGTGGGACCAGGTGGTGGTGGCTCGCCTGGCTCCGCCTTCGCGCGTCATCATTCCGGTGCTGATCATGCTGGCGGCGCTGCCCAGCTCGCCGCTGCCGGGCGAGAACGAGGGCGACATCCGCCATGGATTGATCCTGGCGCTGATCGCGGCCGGAGCCTGGCTGTGCATCGCGACGGTCGGCGCCGTCGAAGAGGTGGTCCAGGGCGAGTACCGGCTGGACGTCGCCGACAACCTGAACGCGCGCCGCATCCGCACGCAGTTCCAGGTGATGCATCGGGTGACGGTGTTCGTGATCGGCGTCATCGCGCTGGCCGCGATGCTGATGACGTTCCCCAGCATCCGCAGCATCGGAGCGGGGCTGTTCGCGTCGGCGGGCGCGGCGGGACTGGTGCTCGGCATCGCGCTGCGGCCGGTGCTGGAGAATCTGCTGGCCGGCATCCAAATCGCGCTCACCGAGCCGATCCGCATCGACGACGTGGTGATCGTCGAGGGCGAGTGGGGGCGCATCGAGGAGATCAGCACGACCTACGTCGTCGTGCGCATCTGGGACCTGCGGCGGCTGGTAGTCCCGCTTTCCTATTTCATCCAGAAGCCGTTCCAGAACTGGACCCGCGCGTCGACGGATCTGCTGGGGACGGTCTTCATTTACGCCGATTATTCGGTGCCGGTGGAGGAGGTGCGGGCGGAGTTGCGGCGGATTCTGGAAAACTCGGGAATGTGGGACGGGAAGGTGTGTGGACTGGTGGTGACCAACGCTACCGAGCGGACCATGGAGATGCGAGCGCTGCTGAGCGCTCCGGATTCCAGCGTCCAATGGGATCTGCGCTGCCTGGTGCGGGAGAAGCTAATCGCGTACCTGAAGGAGAAGTACCCGGACAGCTTGCCGAAGGTCCGTGCGGAGATGCAGCGATTGGAGCAGGCGCCGGCTTGACGAGGCGTGGAGTACAGGAGGAGGACCGCTCCCGGGCTATCACGGCTCTGCTTTTGGCGTTCTGCCCGCATCACGACGGCCAGGCACAGCGCCGCTAGCTGAGCCGCGACCGCAGGGAGCGGTCCTCGTTCTGAGTGGATCCTACGCCTTAGGCTGCACGTGCCGCCGGATCAGAACGCCCAGCACCATTGCGGCGCTCAGCGTGAGCGCTCCGGTAAGCACATGCCCGGCTGCGATGATCAGGGTGGCTGCGGTTTCCTGGGTCGGCAAACTGCGCACGGTGAAGGCGGCGATGCCCAAAAAAACCTGCACGAAGGTGATCACCATCAGCGTGCGGGCGGCGGGACGCAGCGAGGTGTGCTCGGGGAACTGGTGCAGCACGAAGGCCGCCAGCATCAGGATCAGCAGCGAGACGATCATGGCTCCCATCACGTGTGGCATGATGCTCAGCATCTGCTGGCGGAATGCCGCGCCGAGGACCACCTGCAACAGCACCAGCAGCGGTACGAAAATCGCCAGCGACCGCATGGACGGCCAGCCGTAGTCGCGAACGTGCTCGGGTGGCCGCTCCCAAAGAGGGGAGAGGAGCAGTGCGAAGACCACCAGCCCTCCGCTCACGACGTGCGCCAGCGTGGCGTGCAGCGCGCCCATCAGATGGGGCGGCCCCGGAACGAGGTTCGCACTGCCCAGCAGACCTTCGAGCACCATCGCGGCGGAAAGCGTCCAGCCGAGCTTCGCCACGCGTTTCTGCGTCAGCGACACCCAGACCAGGAAGGCCAGGGTGATCGCCCCGAGGCCCATGGCTCCGTGCTGGTGTCCGGTGGAAAGGAAGTGGAGTCCTTGGGCGGGTTCGGCCAGAGTAGCGTTGGTGGTCACCAGCGAACCGGAAACCACGATGACGAAGGAGCCGGCGGCCAGTAGCAGCGCCGTGCGGAAGAGCCAGGGATTTTTCATTCTGAAGTGAGAGCCCGCGTTCCAGTATAGTGCTCCTACCGTTTGTAACCCGCGGCAGGGTTTTATGTAAAGCTCGTGCAAAACGTTCCGGGCCGGGGTAACACTCGCCTGCCGGGGCGGTGTCAACACAGGCAATGAACAGGAAGCAGGTGCTTACGGGGTTGGCCGTGCTTCTGGCTGGACATTTTCTCTGGCTGGCCATGCACGTCGAAGGCGACCACGCGAGTCCGGACTTCGACGGCTACTTTCAGCCAGGCGGAACTGACCGCGCACCACGGGCGGGTGACGTTTGAGGCGGCCTCGCCGGTCCAGTTCCTGGGGGCCCATTGGCGGAAGACCGCGGCGGGCAACTTCATCAGCCGGTATCCGCCGGGTCTGCCGCTGCTGCTGGCCGCTGTCTGGAAGACGCTGGGTCGCGCGGCCATCTTCTTCGTGAATCCGGCGCTGGCCGCGCTGACGCTGCGGACCGTGTACATGCGATGGAGCGGGCCTCGGCCGGTGCGGCGGCGTGGACGGCCGGGGGCTTTGAATTAGGCGCTTGAATTAGGGAAGTGGCTGGGACGCAGGGACTCGAACCCCGATACGCAGATCCAGAGTCTGCAGTCTTACCATTAGACGACGTCCCAGCAGGACGTGAAACAATTTTACCACTCCCTGATCCGTTCCTCACGCGGAATCTTCCGCGTCAGTCTTCGCGCAGCACCAGAGCGGGATCGACGTGCGTCGCCTTCCGTGCCGGGAGGTAGCAGGCAGTGAAGGCCACGATGGCCAGCAGCGCGGCGGCTCCCAGCAGCGGCAGCGGATCGGTGGCGCTCACGTCCAGCAGGACGCTGCTCAGTACCGTGCGCATGGCCAGCGCGCCGAGCATCCCGAGGAGGATGCCTGTCCCGGTGAGCTTCATGCCCTGGCGCACCAGGTCGCGAACTACGTCTGAAGGCGTCGCCCCCAGAGCCATCCGCACGCCGATCTCGCGGCGCCGCTGCGTCACCGCGTAGGCGTTCACGCCGTAGATGCCGACCACGGCCAGCACCAGCGCGAGTCCGGCGAAGGCGCCCATCAAGCCCGACTGGAAGCGCGGCTCAGCGAACTGCGTGGAGAAGATCTCTTCCATGCTGGTCATCTCGCCGAAGGGCTGGTCGGGCGCCATGCTGACGACGGTGTCGCGGACGGCGGGAGCCAGCCGGTCCGGATCGCCCGCGGTCTTCACGATCAGCCAGTGGGCGGTGGACCAGATGTTCTGCGCCATGGGGGCGTAGACGATCGGCTCAGGCGGAGCGCCCACCTGGTCCAGTGTGACGTCGCCGGCGACCCCCACGATTTCGGCGTTAAACGTGTCGCTGAAGCCGTTGCTGCCGAGCCTGGGCTCATTCATGCGTAGCCGCTTGCCGATCGGGTCCGCGGAAGGGAAGTAGCGCCGGGCGAAGGCTTCGCTGACGATCACCACTTTGGGGGCTGTGGCGGTATCTGTGTTATCGAAATCGCGGCCGCGCTGGAGCGGGATGCCCAGCGTCCGCAGGTAGTCGGGTGAGATGGAGACGTAGCCTGCGCCAGGCATTTCGGCCAGTGGGCGCGGCGGTGTGGTGGAAAGATCGAACGGGATCTCCATCCCCAGATGCATCAACGGAGGCCGGGTGGCCAGCGCCGCCTCCTGGACGCCGGGTAGCGCGGAGACCTTCTCCAGCGCGTCCTGATTGAAACGCAGCGAGCGGTCCGAGTCGTATTGCGTGGCGGGGAGGAACACCCGGAAGGCCAGGATGTTATTGATGTTCAGACCGAGGTCGGCGGTCGCCAGTTGCTGCATGCTCTTCACCATCAGCAGGGCACTCGCCAGCAGCATCAGGGCCACGGCGACTTCCAGAGAGACCATCACTTGCCGGAACAACTGGCGTGCGCGGCCGCCGGTGGAGCCGCGGCTGGAATCCTGCAGCGTCTCCCGAACGTCCGGACGCGAGGCAGCCAGCGCAGGGGCGAGGCCGAACACGATGCCGGTTAGCACGGAAATTCCCAGGGTGAAGACGATCGCCAGTGTATTAAGTTCGATGGGCGCGGTGGTGGGGATCGCGCTGGCCGGCACGAAGGACGGCGCGGCCCTGATCAGCAGCGCGGCCAGCCCCAGGCCCACGAGACCGCCGGCCAGCGAGAGGACCACACTCTCGGTCAGGACCTGCGCGATGATGCGTCCGGGGGTGGCTCCCAGTGCCACGCGCAACGCCATCTCCCGCTGGCGCGCGGCTGATCGGGCCAGCAACAGACTGGCGACGTTGCTGCACGCCAGCAGCAGCACCAGGCCAACGGCGGCGAATAGCAGCAGCAGGCGGGTGCGAATGGTGCGGTCCACCAGCCACTGCTGAAAATTGTCGATCTGGGCGGTCCAGCCGCGGTCGGCCTCCGGGAATCGTTGGGCCAGGCTTTGCGAAATGGCCGCCATTTCGCCGGCGGCTTGCGGCCGCGGCGCGGCCAGGCGCGCCAGCACGGTGATATAACGATAGTCGCGTTCGGCGGGATCGAGCACGGCGGGCACCCACACCTGATGACCGCGGATGAGGAACTCGAATCCTTCGGGCATCACCCCGATGACGTCGTAGGGCGCGTCATTCAAGCGGATGGGGTGGCCCAGCACGTTCGGATCGCCGCCCAGGGCTCCCTGCCACAGTCCGTAGCTGATCACAGCCAGGTGGCTGACGCTTTGAGCGCCATCCAGCCCGTCTTCTCCGGGCACAAACGTGCGCCCCAGCAGCGGCTTGACGCCCAGGGTATCGAAGAAGTTTCCGGTGACGCGCGCGCCGGTGATTTGCGCCGGACGGTCGCCTGAATTCAGCACGTAATTCGACGCCGCCCAGCCGGCCACCTGGCTGAAAGAGCGCGCCTCGCGCCAATCGAGGTAATTACCGGCCGAGGTGCTGTGGATGGCCCCCTGCGCGTCACGGTCCCAGATGACCATCAGAGTTGAGGGGTCCTCATAGCGCAGCGGATGCAGCAGCAGCGCGTCCACCACGCTGAACATCGCCGAATTCGCCCCAATTCCCAGCGCCAGCGCCAGCAGGACCAAAAACGTAACGCCGGGTGTGCGCAGCAGTATGCGCAGGCCAAAGCGAATATCGTGTAAGAAGGAGTACATCCGCCCGCCGGACGAAGCGTTATTTTCTATAATACTAGAGTCTTACGCTTCGGCGACAGTCGGATTTCTAAGTTCGCCTATCCCGGAAATGCGCACAATCACTTCCTCGCCGGGCCGCAGCCAGCGCGGCGGGCGGCGCGCGAAGCCGACCCCCGCCGGCGTTCCCGTGGCGAACACGTCGCCTGGTTCGAGCGTGACGGCCGTAGAAACGTATTCGATCAGGCGCGGCACGCCGAACATCAGCTCGCGTGTGTTCGATCTCTGTAGAATCTCGCCACCAATTTCGGTAGAAATATCCAGCGTATGTGGATCGGGGATTTCATCCTTGGTGACGATCCACGGGCCCATGGGGCAGAAGGTATCGAAAGTCTTGCCCATCAGCCATTGGGTGGTGGCGGTCTGGAAATCGCGCGCACTTACATCATTAATAATGGTGTAGCCGAAGACGTGTTCGTAGGCCCGGTCGGCGGGGATGTGCCGGCCGCCGCGGCCGATGACGAACGCAAACTCGCCTTCGTAGTCCGGCTTGCGGGAGGCTTTGGGCAGGACGATGGGCGCTCCGGGTCCGATGACGACGTTGGGGAACTTATTGAAGATGGTGGGAACCGACGGGATCTCCGAGTGCGATTCCAGGGCGTGATCCCGGTAGTTGAGGCCCACGCAGACCACTTTGGAGGGGCGGGGAACGGGCGCCAGCAGCGTCACCGAGGCCAGATCGTGGCCCGGGCCCGTGGGTTCGGGGATGACGCCGGAAGCGCAAAGCGAGAGCATGTCGGTGGACAGCCCGAAGACTTGCTCACCGCGCACGACTCCGGCTTGTGGCGCGGCGCCGTCGCGGGTGAAGGTTACGAGTCGCATAAAGGATGAGAGTAACACGGCGCCCCGTATGCGCCGGAGGCGCATCTGGAGGCATATGATCCGTAAGAATGACGTGCCACAATGAAAGTTCCCATGCCTCAGATAGAACGCGCTCTGGTGAGCGTTACCGACAAGACGGGCGTCGTTGAGTTCGCGCGCGCTCTCTCCCAGATGGGAATTGAGATCGTCTCCACCGGCGGCACGTTCCGCGTGCTCAAGGAAGCCGGCATTGCTCCGCTGCGTGAAGTGGCGGACGTGACCGGGTTCCCGGAGATGCTCGATGGCCGCGTCAAGACGCTGCATCCCAAGATATCGGGCGGCATCCTGGCCATGCGCGCCAACGCCGGGCACATGCGCGCCATCGAGCAGCACGGCATCCCGCGTATCGACCTGGTGGCCGTGAATCTTTACCCGTTCGAGAAGATCGCCGCCAAGGCGGACGCAACGCTTGAGGAACTGATCGAGAACATCGACATCGGCGGACCCACCATGATCCGGGCCGCGGCCAAGAACTGGCAGGACGTGGCCGTGGTCACTTCGCCGGACGACTACGCGGCCGTGGTCGACGAGATGAAGACGCATGGCGGCTCGCTTAGCCCCGAGACACATTGGCGGCTGGCGAAACAGGCCTTCGCTACCACTGCCGCGTATGATCGCGCAGTGTCCGGCCGCCTGGCGGAGATTCCGCCTGCGGGCGAGGCGGTCCCCGCGATTCTCGACGTGCGCGCGCCTCGCCGCCTGGAACTGCGCTACGGGGAGAACCCGCACCAGTCGGCTGCGCTTTATGCGTTGGGGAACACGGGCATCGCCGGGGCCGAGCAGTTGCAGGGCAAGGAGCTTTCCTACAACAATCTGGTGGACCTCGATGCGGCCTGGCAACTGATTCTGGAGTTCGCCCGGCCCGCGGCGGCCATCATCAAGCATACGAACCCGTGCGGCTGTGCCGAGGGAGAAGAACTGGCGGAGGCCTACCTCCGCGCGCACCAGGCCGATCCGGTTTCTGCGTTCGGTGGCGTGCTGGCGTTCAATCGTACCGTGGACGGCGAGACCGCGGCGGAAATCGCCAAGACGTTCGTCGAAGCGGTCGCGGCGCCGGACTATGCTCCGGGCGCGCTGGAAATCCTGGGAGCCAAGAAGAACCTGCGGCTGCTGAAGGTCGCCGCAGACGAACTTGGGCTGGTGGTGAAATCGATCACCGGCGGGTACTTGGCGCAGACGCCGGACGTGCATCACCTTCAGCGCTCGCAGACCACGGTGGCCACCAAGCGGGCGCCGACGGACGAGGAGTGGGCGGCGCTCGAGTTCGGCTGGAAGGTCTGCAAGCACGTAAAGTCGAACGCGATCGTGTACGCCCGGGCAGGGCAGTCGATCAGCGTGGGCGCGGGCCAGATGAGCCGCGTGGATTCCGTCAAGGTCGGCGCGATGAAGGCTGTGCTGCCGTTGCACGGAACGGTAGTCGCCTCCGACGCATTCTTCCCGTTCCCGGATGGCGTGGAGGAAGCCGCGCGCCAGGGGGTGACCGCTGTCATTCAGCCGGGCGGGTCAGTGAACGACGACAAGGTGATTGCTGCCTGCGATGAGCTTGGCCTGGCGATGGTCTTCACCGGCGTGCGGCACTTCCGGCATTAGACGTGGCGCAAGCCCGTGGCTTGCCGCGCCGTCACTCGTGCCGGCGCATGTCCACGACGAAGCCGAGCCCCCGTTGCAGCCGCTCAATCCCCCGCGGCCTGAACCTCTTCCCGCACCGGCTCCGGCACAGCTTCGATGTTGTGCAGTACCGCCTGCGCATCCGCCTCAGTGAACTCCTGCGTCTTGGCCGAGTGATTCATGGAGCAGAACTTCGGCCCGCACATGGAGCAGAAGGCCGCGTCTTTGAAACCTTCCTCCGGCAGCGTCTCGTCGTGATACGCCTGCGCGGTCTCGGGGTCGAGCGACAGCGCGAACTGCTTCTTCCAGTCGAAGGCGAATCGCGCCCGCGACAGCTCGTCGTCCCGGTCCCGCGCGCCCGGCCGGTGCCGAGCGATGTCAGCGGCGTGCGCCGCGATCTTGTAAGCAATGAGACCCTGCTTGACGTCCTCGCGATTCGGCAGCCCCAGGTGCTCCTTGGGCGTCACGTAGCACAGCATGGCCGCGCCGTGCCACCCGATCATCGCCGCCCCGATGGCCGACGTAATGTGGTCGTAGCCCGGCGCGAAGTCCGTTACCAGCGGACCCAGCGTGTAGAAGGGAGCCTCGAAGCACAGCTCCTTTTCCTTGTCGACCTGCATCTGGATCTGGTCCATCGGGATGTGCCCCGGGCCCTCAATCATCACCTGCACGTCGTGCTCCCAGGCGATCTTGGTCAACTCGCCCAGCGTTTCGAGCTCGGCGAACTGCGCCGCATCGCTTGCGTCGGCCAGCGACCCGGGCCGCAATCCGTCACCCAGGGAAAAGCTCACGTCGTGCTTCTGGAAGATTTTGCAGATGTCGGCGAAGTGCTCGTAGAGGAAATTCTGCTTGTGATTTTTCACCATCCACTGGGCCAGGATTGCGCCGCCGCGGCTCACGATGCCGGTGACGCGCCGCGTGGTCAGCGGGATGTACTGGACCAGGACGCCGGCGTGGATCGTCATGTAGTCGACGCCCTGCTCGGCCTGCTCCTCGATCACTTCGAGCATCACGCCGATGGTGAGGTCCTCGATGCGCCGCACGCGCGCCAGAGCCTCGTAGATGGGCACGGTGCCGATGGGCACGGGCGAGTGGTCAATAATCGCCTGGCGGATGCGCGGAATGTCGCCGCCGGTGGAGAGATCCATCACCGTGTCGGCGCCGTACTTGACCGAGTAGCGCAGTTTCTCCAGCTCTTCGTCGATATTCGACGTGGTGGCCGAGTTGCCGATGTTGGCGTTGATCTTGCACGCCGAGGCGACGCCGATGCACATCGGCTCCAGGTTCTTGTGGTTGACGTTGGCCGGGATGATCAGGCGGCCGCGGGCGACCTCGTCGCGGACCAGTTCGGGCGACAGGCGCTCGCGCCGCGCCACGTACTCCATCTCTTCGGTGATGCGCCCCTGGCGGGCGTAGTGAATCTGTGTGCGGATCGGATCGTTGGCGCGCTGCGCTACCCATTCGTGTCGCATAACGCTCCGATCTTACGGGGGCGTGCCGGGGGAAGTCAAACGGTCCGCTTGCGCTTGGCTGGAGCGTTCTTCGCCACGCGATTCCGATAGCTCAGCTCCAGCGCGCCTTTGAGGATGGCGGGTGTCACTCTGCCCAAGTGGACCAGCGTGGCTCCGCCGCGGCCCCATGCGTTCGGCGCCGGCGAAAACATCGCAGGAGCGTCAGCCACCATCCCGGCCTGCTGCTCGGGGGTGAGCATCAGCACGCCAGCTCCCTGCTGGACGTAGGCCAGGGTGCAGAAGATCCTGCCGCCCACGCGAAAATCCTCGACGCCGTGGTGCGACCCCGGCTCGGCGCCAGGCAGGCTGAGCGCGATCTTGCGGAATGCGGCGGCGGTCATGGCGGGTCCTCTTCAAAGACAGGTATACCGCAGCGTCATTCCTCGCGCAGCACCGCCGCCGGATCGGCCAGCGCCGCACGGCGGGCAGGGAAGTAGCAGGCTGGGATCGCGATCGCCACCAGGAACCCGGCCACCGCGGCGAACAAGCCCGCACCCGGCACTTCGACCACGGGGATCGCCGCGGCCAGCAGACGGCAGAACGCCACTGCGCCTGCCGTCCCCAGCACCGCGCCGGCCACCGTGAGCGCCATGCCCTGCCGGACCACCATCCACACCACGCTCGCCAGCCGCGCGCCGAACGTCATGCGGATGGCGACCTCCTTCTGCCGCTCCACCGCCGCGCTGGCCACCACGCTGAACACGCCCATCGCCGCCAGCAACAGCGCCAGTCCGCCCATCGCGCCGATCATGCGCGCCGACATCGTCTCGCCCATCGTCTGGTTATAGTAGACATCCTGGAGCGTTCCGAAATCGTAGGCGGCCTGCGCCGGATCCAGCTTGGCGATGGCGGCCCGCACGCTGTTCACCATCTGCATCGGGGGACCCGCGGGCCGCAGGATCACGTCGAACTGACGCATCGGCGCCTGCAAATACGGCCGGTAAACCATCGGCAGCATGATGCTCAAGGCCGAATGGCGGACATCCTTCACCACGCCCACCACCGTGAGCCAACGGCTGTCGCTGGTATCCGAGCGAAGCTGGATCCGGCGCCCCAGCGGATCCTGGCCGCCGAAGGCCTGCTTGACCATCAGCTCGCTGATGATCGCGACCGGTGGCGCATCCGCTCCGTCGCTCCTGCCGAACGGGCGGCCGCTGACCAGCGGAATCCGCATCGCCTCGAAGTACTGTTCGCTCACGGCTTGCTGGAAAAGAAACGCAGGGCGTGACCCGGCCAGCCGCGGCTTGCCTTCCACCTCGTACGTCGCGCCGTATCCGTTCCCGGAATACGGCAGCGCTGTGACGATGGCGGCCGAACGGACGCCCGGCATCTGCTGCGTCGCCTCCACCAGCCGCTGCTGGAACGCCTGAATGCGCTCCGGCGGCCCGTAGCGCGACATCGGGAGGATCAGCTTGAAGGTCAGCGCCGACTGTGGGTCCGTGTTGGCGATCGGTTCGGCGATCCGCTGGGCGCCGACCGCCACCGCCACCGCTCCCGTCAAGAGCGCGATCGAGAGCGATACCTGCACCACCACGAACATGCTGCGCAGCCGATGCCGCCGCCGGCCTGCCGAGACGGATCGCCCTGTCTCCTGCATCCGAGCACCCGGCGCACGCGCCGAAGCCGCCAGCGCCGGCGCGATCCCCGCCAGCATCCCCGCCCCCACCGCCACCGCCAATCCGTAGGCCAGCACCCGCAGGTTCACGCCGAACTGCTCCCACCCGCCGATGAACGGGATCAGGTCCGCCGGAACGCTGGCGCGCATGGCCGCGATCGTCCAGTACGCCACCAGGGTTCCGCTCACGCACGCCAGCACGCCCAGCAGCGCGTTTTCGGTGAGCAACTGGCGCATGAGCCGCAGCCGCCCCGCGCCCAGTGCCGACCGCACCGCCAGCTCCCGTTCCCGCAGCGATACGCGCGCCAGTTGCAGGTTCGCGACGTTCGCCGTCCCGATCACCAGCACCAGCAGCGCCGCCGCCCAGAGCGAGTACATGTACGGCTTCCCGTCTCCGTCTCCGCTGTCGCCGTTGATCTGCTCGGCCAGCCCCAGGGCGCGCAGCCCGCGCCCCGCGTGCGATTGTGGAAACTCCGCGGCCAGCCGCGCTGCCCGCGTGGCCAGGTCCGCGTTCGCCTGTTCGATGCCCGCCCCAGCCTTCAGCCGCCCCACCACGCTCAGGGACGCGTTCGTGCGGTTCGCCCGGTCCTCCGGTGTGAGAGCCAGTGGCACCCACAGGTCGGATTCCGGCAGATAGCGGAACTCCTTCGGCATCACACCCGCGATGCGGTAGGCGTGGTCTCTGTAGTCGATGGTTTTCCCCAACACAGCGGCGTCGGACGCGAAGTGGCGCACCCACAGCCCGTAGCTGATCACCGCCACGTCCGGACCGTCGCTGGCGGCGAACGTCCGCCCCAGGAGCGGATCCACGCCGAACACGGGAAAGAAACCGGCATCCACGCTCAGCGCACGAATCACCTCCGGATCGCCTTCGCCGGAAAGATTGCCGGTCATCTGCCGCCATGCCGCCATGGCGGAGAAGGTCTGGCTGTCCGCACTCCAGTCCAGGTAGTCGGCCGGCGCGAAGGAGTCTGAGCTTGTGCGCCCCTGTTCGGTCCCCAGGATCTGCACGATCCGGTCCAAGTCGGGCAATGCCAGCGGGTGCCACAAGAAGGCGTCAACCATGTTGAACACGGCCATATTCGCACCCACCCCCAGCGCGATCACCAGCACGGACACGGCCACCGCGGCACGCGCCCGCCCCAGCATCCGAAGGCCGTAGCGCACGTCCTGCACAAACTGTTCGATCCAGCGCCCGCGGCGTTCGTCGCGGCAGGATTCCTTGGTTTGCTCCAGCCCCCCAAGCTCCAGCTGTGCCCGCCGCCGCGCTTCCTCCGGCGTCATGCCGGAGGCAACATAGTCCGCCACCTGCCGCTCGATGTGGAAGCGCAGCTCCTTATCGATCTGCCGCTCATGCCTCTCGCGCCCGAACATGGCTACTCCGTCGTCTGCAGAATCAGCGCGACCGCACCGGACAGCCGCGCCCACTGCTCGGCTTCCGCCGTGAGCTGCTGCTGGCCCTTCTTCGTCAGGCTGTAGAACTTCGCTTCGCGGCCGGTTTCGGTGTCGCGCCAGTCGGCCTTCAGCCACCCGCGATTCTCCAGCCGGTGCAGCGCCGGGTACAGCGACCCCTGCTGCACCTGCAACACATCCTTTGAGATCTGCTGAATCCGCTGCGCGATCGCATACCCGTGGATCGGCCCCAACGCCACCACCTTGAGGATCAGCAGGTCCAGGGTTCCTTGCAGTAAGTCCGTTTTGGTTCCGCTCATTTTGTCTTGACGCCTCGACGCGCTAGGTGTATCCTAGCAACGCATATGTAGGATGTCAAGGCGTATGATGAAGCTTCTCTGCACGCTGCCCCTGATGGTCGTCTTCGTAGCCTGCGCGCCGATTCGCGTGCCGCCTCTGCCTGCCGTTCCCACGCAGGTAGTAGGAGGACAGATTAGCCGAGACGAGGCCACGGCCGAGCTCGACACGCTGCTGGCCACGTTCGAAAGTGTGCACCCAGAGCCCTATGCCCACCGCACGGCGGCGTCCATCGAGTCCGAACGTCAGCGCCTGCTCGACGAGCTGCCGCCGTCTCTATCGCGCGTCGCCTGGTGGAAGCGCATCGCGCCCTTGGTGGCGAATCTGGGCGACCCGTACACCGTCGTCTACCCGCCCGCAGAAGAGATCCGCCGCGAGCGCGGCGCGGGCGCGCTGCTGTTCCCTGTCCGCGTCTCCGTCGACGGGGACCGCCACCTGATCGCGGCATCCTTCCAACCCGCCGGCGCGAGCCTCGCCGCGGGCGACCGGGTGCTGTCGATCAACGGCTTCGAGACGGACGCGCTCGTGGCGGAATGGATGGACCTGTTCGGCGGCGCGCGCGATCAGGAACGCGCCGCCGCGGTGGCCTCGATGTTCGCCGACCTGCTGACACTGGAGGGCATCGAGGCTCCCTACACGCTGCGAGTCGCCTCCGCCGATGGCCGCGAGCACGACGTAACGGTCGACGGCATGACGCAGGAGGCCTTCTCCGCGCGGCTCCAGGCCCAGGGTGTGGATCTGCGTCCGCCGCAGTCGAACCTCGCCTACCGCTTGCTTGATCCGCAGACCGCCTACGTGGAGTTCCGCTCCATGGGCGGCGCGCTCGACCGTTTCGAGAAGGACGCGGCCGCCGTGTTCCACGACATCGCCCGCGACCGGCCCGGCGCGCTGATCATCGATCTGCGCCGCAACCCCGGCGGCGACTCACGCATGGCCGACGAGCTTCTCCGCTACATCACCGCCAAGCCTTACCGCACGGAAGCGCGCAAGGAGTGGCGCATGAGCGCCGAGTACAAGTCGTTTCTCAATTCCCTGATCCGCCCGCCGCTTGGCTGGCTGCGCGTGCAATACCTCGTCCCGATGGGGCGCAAGCTGCTGCTCGCTCCCGATGGCAGCACGGTGACGCTCGAAACCGAGCCCCGCGCGCCGAAACCCGCGCAGCCGTTCTTTTCCGGCGCGGTCTGCTTCCTCACCGGACCAGGCACCTCCGGCAGCGCGGTGATGCTCGCCGACGCGATCAAGACCTATCGCCTGGCCACGCTGGTGGGTCAGGAAACCGGTGCAGCCGCGGGCGGATTCGGCGAAGCCTACACGTTCCGCCTCCCGCAGTCCCACTTGGCGATGCAAGTTTCCTCGGCGCGCTTCGTCCGCGCCAACGGCGACGCGAACGACACGAGCGGTGTCCGCCCCGATATCGAAGTCCATCCCGAGCCCGGCCACGACGCCGCCCTCGAGCGCGCTCGCCAGTGCCCACGGGTCGAGTAGAATACTGGGTGCGCTGTCCCTCAGCCGACCAGCATGCCCAACTTCCCCCGTGCTTTCGCCGGACTTGTGCTCTTCAGTATCGCCTTCGGCTACCTGGAGGCGTCGGTGGTGGTCTATGGCCGCACGATTTACACGCCCCTGCAGCACGAACTGATGGCTGGCCGCCCGATGAACGACCTGTTCCCGCTGATCGACAGCGAACTGCTCCAGACCCGCGCCCCCGAGGCCTTCCGCATGCTCCTGATGGAGATCGCCCGCGAAGCTGCGACGTTGTTGATGCTGGCCGCCGTAGCCCTGATGAGCACGCGCACTCGCAGCGCCGCGGCTGCTGCCTATGCCGTCGCCTTCGGCGTCTGGGACATCACGTTCTATCTGTTCCTGAGGCTGCTGACCGGCTGGCCGGCGTCGTTCACCACCTGGGACCTGCTCTTCCTGCTGCCGCTGCCCTGGGTGGGACCCGTCTGGTCGCCCGTGGTGGTCGCGCTCTCGTTGATCGTGGGCGGGACGCTGGCCCTATGGCGTCCGCTGACGCTCGGCCCGCGCGACTGGGCCGGGTTTCTGGCGGCCTGCACGCTGATCATGACCGCCTTTATGTGGGACTTCCGTGGAATGCTGGCAGGCGAGCTGCCCGTGCATTTCCAGTGGCCGCTGTTCTGGTCTGGAGAGCTGCTGGGAATCGCGACGTTTGTCCTGGCTTGGCGGCGTAGCTCCGTGCGGCCGCGCGCCGCGGCCTGAGAGTTACTGCTTGTAGTTCGGCTGCTCTGCCGCGCCCGATCCGCCCAGGAAAATCTTGCGGCCGTCCGGGAACGTCACATCGCGTCCGTTGGCTTTGTTCGAGCCGTCCTTGGCCTGGTAGCCGTCCACCACCACTTCGGTGCCCTCAGGCAAAGAATTCTTGGTGATGCCGCGCCGGAACAGCGTGTTCGGACTCCCACCCTCAATCGCCCAGTTGGTCACCGTGCCGTCGGCGTTCTTGACGTCGACGTGGATCCACGAATGCGGGTTGATGAACTCCACTTTGGTGACGCGTCCGGCGAACTTCACCGGCTTATTGGCGTCGAACTCGGCCGAGAACGCGTGATGCGCCCATGCGGGCACGGCGGCGCTCAGCGCCAGTGCGGCGGCCGTCATGGCCAGAACAACTGTAGTTCGCATCCTCATTCCCCTTTCGTCTCTGCCGGAGTCCCTATCGACCGGCGCCCTTCTCCGCGGCGGCCTTCTCCTCGGCCCGCGCCCCGGCCAGCATCCCGGCCATCGCCTCATTCCCCTCGTTGCAGGCGTATTCGTAAATGGCGCCCTCGGCGGGCGTCATCGGAATCTGCGCCGTCCATGGCCGCGTGAAGTTCGGATCGTTCACCGTGAACTCATACATCAGGACGTCGTCGTTCACGCGGCGGAATTTCTCGACCAGCTTCATTTCCGGACCCGACCCCTGATAGCTGGTCTCATCCGTGAAGTTCGTGGTTTCCACCACCAGCGTGTCGCCTTCCCAGTGCCCCACCGGATCGCCCATCCAGAAGCGCATGTTGGCGGGCGCGTGCGCGCGGCCGTCGGTGGGGATGATGCGCACGTCGTGGATCATCTCAATCAGGATCGCCACGTAGCCCGGCCCCTGCTGGATCTGGTAGTTGTTGTTGTAAAAGCTGGGGACCATGGGCGGTCCGCCGTTGGGCCACACGATGCAGCGCTCGGCCAGCGACCTGCTTTCGGGGCCGTCGGCCGGACCGTGCTCGCGCCGTTCGGCGAAGCGCTTGGTCCGCCACTCCTCACCAGCCGCCGACAGCGCCGGAACCTTGCCATCCGGAGGATCGATGATCAGCGAGGTCCGCAGCGTGGGCACCACCAGGTTCCCTCGGTCATACCAGAAGGCATTGTAGGCCGTGCCGACGTCCTGCTGGGCGGTAGCGCCACGCACGTCGGCGTTGTTGCGCGCCACCATCTCGCGCTCAAAGGCTTGCGCCTCCTGCTCGCTGAAGACTGCCTGGCTGATGTTGTTAGGACGTTGCAGCGGGGTGACGGTCGTATTGGTCCAGACGCCCTGCAAATCAGGCGCGCCATCCGGGGTACGCGGAAGGTTCCATCCCGGCGGGGCCTCCGCTGAAATCCGCTGCGGCCCGCTTTGTGCAAACAGGGCGCCGGCGGCCGCCAGCAGAATGAATACTCGATGGCTCATCAAACCTTCCGAAACAGCCGCGGAGCCATGGCGGCTCCGGTCTTCCTTGGGGTTACTTGCCCGGACCGTTCGCGCCCGGCGCGGACCCGCCCATGAACAGGCGCTTGCCGTCCTCGAACGTCAGGTCCTTGCCCACGGCGCGATTCGAGCCGTCCTTGGCGCGGTAGCCGTCCACCACGATCACCGTGCCTTCCGGCAGTGAAGCCTTACTGAAGCCCATACGGAACAGCGAATTCGGGCTGCCGCCTTCCACCATCCACGACGTCACCGACCCGTCCGGATTGGCCACATCCAAATGGATCCAGGAGTGCGGATTGATCCACTCCACCTTGGTGACCTTGCCCTTCAGGACCAGCGGGGAGTCCCCGTCGAACTCCGCCGCAAAGGCATGGTGCGCCCAGGCAGGCAGTCCGGCCAGAAGCAATCCGGTGGCGGCACAGGCAATCATGAACTTGGTACGCATTCTGGTAATCCTCCCTGTCTCTAATCCATCTTAGCGGTCCGGCGCTTATTTGCCCGACCCAGCCGCCGCTTTGCGCTCGGCGGCCCGCTCTCCGCTCAGGATGTTGGGCATCCCGTAGTTGCCTTCCTGGCAGGCATACTCGTAAATCGGCGCGTCGGTCTTCTCCATGGTGTACTCGCCCGACCACGACTCTTCCCACACCGAAGGATCGGTCACCGTGAACTGGTAGGTAAGCTCATGCTCGCCGGTACGCGTGTAGCGCTCCACCACGCGCAGGTTATGGTCGGCGCCGCGGCCCATGGCCGGCGTGTCGTTGAAATTCGTGGTCTCCACCACCAGCGTGTCGCCTTCCCAGTGGCCCACCGAATCGCCGTAATACTGCCGCACGTGCGAATCCACGTGCGCGCGCCCGTCGGTGGGGATCAGCCGGGCCCCGCCCATCATTTCATAGCGCACCGCGACGTAGCCCTCGCCCTGCATGATCTGCAGATTCGGGTTGTAGCCTCCGGGCAGCACCGGCGGACCCTCGAAGTTCCACAGGATGCAGCGCTCCGACATGCCGCGGTTTTCCGGACCGTCGTACTCATGCCCGCGCGCCGCCGCCCGTTGCGCGTCCATCTTAGCCTTGGCATCCGGCAGCATCGCCGGGATGCGGCCCGTCTTGCCCGTGAGCAGCGATGTCCGCAGGCTTTCGACCATGCCCGTGGTGCCCGAATCCAGTCCGAACTGCTCCAGGTCGTAGTGCGCCGTGTTGGTCACCGTGCGGGACGCCGCCGCCCGTTCGGCCCGGCCCGCAGCCGCCTGCTCGCGCGCTTCCAATTCTTCGCGCGTGAAGGTTTCCTTGTCGCCCAGGTTCTGCGGCCGCTCCAGCGGCACACCCGTGCGATTCAGATAGACTCCCGAGAAGTCCGGCACACCCTCCGGCGTCCGCGGAGCTTTATATTTGGACTGCGCGGCCAGCGGAATCGCCGCCGCGATCATGAGCAACACTACTGTTTGGCGCCCCATCTCAACTCCTGACCTGGCTTGTGGCGCCGCGGGCGGCCCGAACCGCCCGCAAGCGCCGTTCCGACTCTTACTTGCTGCCGCCCGCCTTGGCGGCTTCTTCCTGCTCGGCCTGCCGCTGGGCGGCCAGGATGTTGTACATCCCGCGGTTGCCCTCCTGGCAGGCGTACTCGTAAACCTGTCCGTCGATCCGTCCTAGCGGGAACTCGCCCGACCAGGACTGTTCCCACACCGACGGATCGGTCACCGTGAAGTGATACATGATGGTGTCCGGACCGGTGCGCGTGAAGCGTTCCACCACGTGCAGATTGTGGTCCGCGCCGTTGCCCAGGGCCGGGTTGTCGCTGAAGTTGGTGGTGTCCACCACCAGCGTGTCGCCTTCCCAGTGGCCCACGGAATCGCCGAAGTAGCCGGTGATCTTGGAATCCAGGTGCGGGCGGCCGTCGGTCGGGATCACGTGCGCGGTGTGAATCATCTCGTGCATCAGCGCCACGTAGCCTTCGCCCTGCTCGATCTCCAAGGTGCTGTTGTAGCCCACCGGACGCATCGGCACGCCCTCGTGGCCCCAGTAAATGCAGCGCTCGGCGTTGCCGCGGTATTCCGGACCGTCGTAGAGGTGCTCGCGGCGGTCGGCCTGCTCGGTCTTCAGCTTTGCCGCCACGGCCGGGAACGGATCGGGAATCCGGCCCGTCGGACCCGAGATGATCGAGGTCCGGTTGAACGGCACGGTTCCGCTGGCCGCCGCCGTCAGCCCGAACTGCGAGGTGTCATAGTGCACGCCAGGGTCGCGCGGAGCCCCCGCCCGCGCCGCCGCCGCAGCCGCCCGTTGCGCCATTTCCTCGGGCGTGTAAAACTCCTTGGCGCCCAGGTTCGGGGGCCGCTGGTAGGGCACGGAACTGGTGCTCTGGTAGTTGCCCGTCAAATCCGGCACACCGTCCGGAGTGCGCGGGGCTTTGTAAGTGGACTGGGCCAGGGCGGGGATAGCGGCCACTGCGAACAGGGCGGCCATGGTGAGCGTGCTGACGAACAAGCGGTGTTTCATTAAGAACCTCCCCTATCTCGGGTGACTTCTGGGTCTAGGGCGCTACTTGCTTTCATTCTCCTGGGCTCCTTTACGAAGGTGCCCATACAACAACTCTTCTGCGTACACCACACACTTATACTCTAGAATTTTCGCGTTGGGCTCCACATGCCGGTACAGCGGCATGCTGATCTTCCAGGGACGCGAAAACGTCTTGGGATCCTCGATGGTCGCCTCATACATCAGCGTTTCCGGACTGCGCGCTGTGTAGCGTTCCACCACGTGCAATTGGTCGCTGTGATAGTTGCCGGCCCGGTCGAACCACGTGTCACCGTTCAGCCCGATCACGTCCACCACCAGCGTTTCGCCCTCCCAGTGCCCGTTGGACCAACCCATCCAGCTCTCGGCCGGAGGCTCGGTGGGCTTTTCCATATTAATGGTGCGCACCGAACCGGCGTATTCGTAGACGATCATGATGGTCTTCGGGCCCTGAATAATCTGGAACGGATACGGCATATAAGTCGACCGCGGCACGCCGCCCATGTAGCACTTATTCTCCCCGTCCAGATGGATCCGGTCCTTATAATTCGCGTCGCGCTTGGCCGTGGCTCCAGGCAGGTAAGGAATCTCGCCGCCTTCCACCACGCCGAGCCCCGGAGGCACCGCGAACATCGACCCCATCTTCGGATCCACCGGATAATCCGAGGAATGCGGCTCAATATTCCAGTTCGCCGTGTTCATGGCCTGCCAGATCCCGTTCAGGTCCGGCTTGCCGTCCTTGGTGCGCGGGGCCTTATATGCCTTCGCCTGCTGCGCCTGCCCGGGTTCGGGCAGCAGAAGCAGGGTGAGCAGGGCGGCGCCGGACGCCATCAGAACCAGGGAACGCTTAAACCGACAGAGCATCGAATACACCTCTCCAGACAGGGCCGTGTGAGCCGCTTTAGATGTTACAGGCTAACGACTTTGGTGTCAACGGCCGCACGGCAGAGCGGGCCACGCCTGGCCTCTTTTGCCTCCTCGCGGCCGCCCACTGGCGGCAGGTGGGAACCTGTCTCTCATTCTCCACCCGGAAAGACCCGTAGAATTGGGCGCTGGCGGCTGGGCCACCGTCGCCCGAGAAGCCGAGGTTCCCGTTGCCAGCGAGCGTCGTGATCACGCCCGCCGGGTCCACCTTGCGGATGCGGTGAGCCGTCGAATCGGCGATGTAAAGGTTGCCGGCCGCGTCGAACGCCATGCCGCCTGGATTGCCCAGGCCCGCGTTAGCCCGCATTTCTCACCAGGTTTCGGACGCAGGATGTGGCGCAAGCCCGTGGCTTGCCGCGCCGGGACTCGTCCCGGCGCTTGTCGTCCATCACAGTGTCGTGCCCGCAGTGCCGGCCCGACCACTCGCCGAGGCATCCCGCCTGTGCTTTGCCCGAAGCGCTCTGCGTGCCTGTGAGAAATGGGGGTTTAGCGGCCGGTCCTCCGTCACCGGAGGACTCCGCCGCCGCCCAGAGGGTCGGGGGTCACCTGCGCGTCCACCGCCGGTCCGCCGTCGCCGGAGAACAGCGCCCCGCCGTTGCCCGCCACCGTGTGAATGATCCCGTTGGTGTCCACCTTGCGGATCGCGGCGTCCACCACCAGCGCGCTGGGACCCACCTCCGCGTTCAGCGCGGGCTGCTCATCACCGCTGAACCCACCCCTCACAGTCGCGCGACGCGAGGCAAGCGAATGAATGAAGATTAGCGGGCCGAGCTGCCGAGAGAGCATTTTCTCATCGAAGAATGAGCCTGAAGGCGGGGGCGAGGCGATCGGCCGGAGGGGTCCTTTCTCGGGTAGGTTTTGAGAGGAAAGAGACATCGTGGTCGGCGCTGTGGGAATGTGGGAATCGCGCAGCGATTTCCAAGGGCTGTGGGCGCGAGGGAAACCGCAAAGCTTGAGCGAGCGGTTTTCCACGGCTGTCCATGGCCCGTCATTTCCACAGCCGCTCTCTGTGAGGCCGTTCCTCTATTTGCCGGAGGCCGGCCAAGAGTTCCCGTTTGGCTCGTTGCATGGCCAGCGCGGCTTCGGTGTCGGATTGCTGCTGCGCGAAGCGCTCCAGTTCCGCCAGCGTGACTCCGGCCGCAAGTGGCTTGCGCCAGATCGGGCAATTCGCGCAAGAACTCGAACGGCGTGGCCCAGCGCTGTATAGACGCGGCGCGTTTGCCGTTGGCTTCGGTGACGATCCTCGGGCACGCCACAAGGCCGATGGAAGTTCACGTACGGATTGAAATGCTGGCGGTGGAACTGTCGATGGCCTCCGCGTGCTGCGCGGCGATATGGCCGTAGCCGATGTGTTTGCGAATCACCGCTCCGTTCTTGGATTCCACCAGGCCGTTGTCGCCGGAATGCTGCGCCCGCGACTTGGTCTGTTCGATCAGGAGTTTGTCCAGTAGACTTGGCCACGCTGTAGTTGATGAACTCGCTGCCGTTGTCGGAATGGAAGCCGCGAATCCCGAACGGGAACTGCTCCAGCATCGCTTCCAGCACCGGCAGCAGCCAGGTTCGCAGATCTGCGCCGTGGCGGCCACGATCTCCCATTGCGTCACTTCGTCCACCGCGTTGATGTGATATAGACCCTTGCGTTCCGTCCTGGTCGCCTTGATGCACGGTGTCGATCCGCAGGTATCCCGGCCGGCCGTGCGGCTGCGGCTTGCGCCGCTCGCCGATGGGATCACCGTGGGCCGCGTGGGCTGATAGGTGGTGTTGCGCTGGCGGTACGCTCCGGTTGCGCAGCCGGTAGAGCTGCGCCACCGAGATGGCCGCCAAGCGCTCGAAGACGGCTTCGCCATAGTCGCTGTAGTCGCGCTCCAGAATCCGCTGGGTGGCCGGACCGCTGAGGTTCCCGTGCGCCTTGTCCACGAAGCCAACAGTCTCATGTCGGCGCGCGTGTAGCGCTTGGGGAACCGGGCCGCTGATACGTCGACCGCTTTACGCGCCCGGTCTTGCCGATACCTCGCGATCAGGCGCGTCACCTGCGCCCGGCTCAATCCGGTCATCCGCGCCAGATAACGCCGCACCAACTCCCTTGCCCGCCCGGTCGAGCTGGCGTACTCGTGCCGCACCAGCGTGCGTTCCACCCACCCGTACATCTCGGTCCGCCGCTGCCCCGCGAATCGCACCTCTCCGCTGGCTGCCAGGAACGCCCGGATCTGCTCCAGGCTCACTGCTTCCGATATCGTCCATGCTGATGATCAATCCCCAGCATCCCGATCATCCCCTCCTTCAGGCTCATCTTGTGTGAGAATCCGAGCCCCGCTTCAGGCTCATCTTGCATGAGACAAGAGTAGAGCGGGGCCGAGCGCGGGGGTGGCGTATGATGGTGAAGTTATGAAGACGCCCCTCATGCCCCTGATCGTTTCCCGGCCGCTGCGCTTGCCGCTGGCGGTGAGCGCCACCGTGATCGCGTTTGCCCTGGCTGCCGCTTGTGGATCGAGTGAACCCACTGCGGAGAAGGCCGCGCCGGAGCCCACCGAAATCGTGCTCTCGGTTCCGAAGATGTTTCCGGAAAGCCTCACGTCGACCTCGGACGGAACGCTGATTATGGGCAGCGCGGGCTTGGGCTCCATCTACCGCGTGGCGCCTGGACAGACGACCGCCGTGGAATGGGTTGCGCCCAAGACCAACGGCATGGGCATGGTGCTGGGTGTGTTCGCCGACGAATCGTCGAACACGCTGTGGGTCTGCTCCAACAATACGGACGGAACCTGGCCGGAGCCCCCGGCGTTGCTGGCCCTGAATCTCGCCAGCGGCGAACTGAAGGGCAAATATCCGATCCCCGGCGAGATGAAGCTGTGTAACGACATTGCCGTGGCGGCCGACGGCACCGCCTACCTCGCCGATACGATCGCCGCGCGCGTGTGGATGCTCAAGCCGGGCGCCGCGGAACTGGAACTGGCCTCCGACGACATGCTGCTGACCGGCGCCGACGGACTCGCCTTTGGAGCCCAGCCCAACCAATTGATCGTCAACAGCGTCAGCGAGGGCAAGCTGCTGCGGCTGGACCTGGGCGCGGACGGCAAAGCGACCGCCGTGACCGAGCTGACGCCGTCGCGCATGCTGGAGCGTCCGGACGGGATGCGATCCCTGGGTGGTGGCCGCTTCCTGCTGGCCGAAGGCCCGGGCCGGATGGATCTGGTCACCATTGCCGGTGACGCAGCCACCATCGAGACGCTCAAGGATGCTCCCGCGAGCACGCCGGCGGTGACCGCCACGCGCGGGATGGCCTGGGTGATGGAGGGCAAGCTCGAAATGCGCAACGATCCCGAGCAGGCCGCCAAGGCCACCGAGTTCAAGCTCTACGCGGTCCCGCTGCCACAGTAGCTCGGCGGCTTGATGGAATGGTGTATGTATGAAGAAATCCGTCTTGCTCGCGTTGCTGGCCGCGTTGACGGGCTTCGCCCAGCAAGCCACGCAGACAGCGCCGGCACGCACGGTCGCCCCCGTATCCAACCAGATGCTGGCCGAGCCCGATCCGGCGGACTGGCTGCTGTGGCGCCGCACCCTCGATAGCTGGGGCTACAGCCCGCTCGACCAGATCAACCGGTCCAACGTTGCCAACCTGCGGCTGGTGTGGACGCGCGGCATGGGCGACGGCATCCAGGAAGCGACGCCTTTGGTCCACGACGGCGTCATGTATCTGCCGAACCCGCTGGATTACATCCAGGCGCTCGACGCGGCCACGGGTGACCTGATCTGGGAGTATCGCCGAAAGCTGCCCGACAACCTGCGCCAGTTCATCGGATCGCCGGACATCAACCGCAACATCGCGATTTACGGCAAGACGATCATCGACACCAGCGGCGACGATTTCGTGTTCGCGTTGGACGCCGAAACCGGCAAGCTCGCCTGGGAGAAGCGGATACTCGACTACCGCGAGACGCCGTCGCAGCAGACCGCGGGTCCCATTGTCGCCGCCGGCAAGATCTTTTCCTCGCGCGGTTGCCAGTTCCGCAATCCCACGCCGGACGCCTGCATCATCACCGCGCATGACGCCGCCACCGGAGAAGAGCTGTGGCGCACGCGGACCATTCCTCGTCCGGGCGAGCCGGGCAGCGAATCCTGGGGCGATGTCCCCGACGACGGCCGCCGCCACGTGGGCGCCTGGATGGTCCCCAGCTTCGATGCCGAGCTGAACCTGCTGTATGTGGGCACGTCGGTGACCTCGCCCGCGCCGAAATACAAGCTCGCCGGCAATGACAAGCAGTATCTTTATCACAACTCCACGCTGGCGCTCGATGCCGACACCGGCAAGATCGTCTGGTATTACCAGCACATCGTCGACAACTGGGACCTGGACCATCCGTTCGAGCGGCTCCTGATCGATACGGCCGTCGCGCCCGATCCTTCGGAAGTCACCTGGATCAATCCCAAGCTGCGGCCTGGCGAGCGGCGCAAGGTGCTGACTGGCATCCCTGGCAAGACGGGCATCGTCTATACGCTGGACCGCCAGACCGGCGAGTTCCTATGGGCCCGGCCCACGGTGATGCAGAACGTGGTGCAGACGATCGACGGGGCCACCGGCAAGGTGACCGTCAATCCCGAAACGCTGTTCACCGAAGATGGGCAAACCCGCTTCGTGTGTCCTTCGGCCAACGGAGGCAAGGGATTCCAGGCCGGCGCCTACAGTCCGCTGACCAACGCCATGTATTACGGCCTGCAGAACACCTGCTTCAACGTCACCAGCATCAACAATCCGAACTCGGCCTACGCGTTCAACTCGCGGGCGCAGCTTACGCCCGGAACCGAAAACGCCGGGACGCTGTTCGCGATCTCGGTCGAGACGGGCAAGACGCTGTGGCGCTATGACCAGCGGGCCGGGATGATGTCGTCGGTCGCCACCGGAGGCGGGCTGGTGTTCACCGGCGACACGAACGGCCACTTCCGGGCCTTCGACCAGCAAAATGGCGCGGTGCTGTGGGACATCAACCTGGGCTCCGAGATCTCCGGCTACCCGATCACCTTTGCCGTAAAGGGCAAGCAGTACGTCGCGGTGAGCACGGGGAACTCGCTGGTGGGCGGCGCGGTCAATCGCCTGGCCGGCCTGCGGCCCACGCGCGTCAACGCAGTCTACGTCTTCGCGCTGCCGTAGGTGGCGCAAGCCCGTGGCTTGCCGCGCCGGCACTCGTGCCGGCGCTTGTCGCCCGCACGGCGTTCAGCTCCGGGCCCCCGCGAAACCACGCGTCGAAGCGCCCCGTCAGAAATCCGGGCTAGGATTGGTGTGGATCGAATGGGTTCTCCCGCCGACATCGCGACCCCTCACGGCGCATCCCCGTCCGGACCAGCTCCCGGCGGCAGTCGAACGCTTTTCCTGCCAGCCGCCTTCGCCTGTGGACTAGCGGCGCTGGCGCTGCTGGCGCCGGTCCGTGAGAATCCAGCCGTCCTCGCGTCGATCCTAACCGCCGCCGCACTGCTCGCGCTGTGGACCGCCGCACTCTGGGCCGCCGCCCGTCGCAGCGCCCGGACCCTGACCCTCGACGTGAGCCTGCGCAAGCACCACTACGTGCAGGCGTCCGCCCAACTGGCGGTCTTCCTCTATTGGGGCTGGTACTGGCCGCCGGTGTATGCCTTCGCGCACCTGATCCTGGCGCAACTCCTGTTCGCCTACGCCTTCGACATGCTGCTGGCTTGGTCGCGGCGCGACAGCTACACGCTGGGGTTCGCACCGTTCCCGGTGATCTTCAGCATCAACCTGTTTCTGTGGTTCAAGCCGGACTGGTTCTACCTGCAGTTCCTGATGGTGGCCCTGGGATTCGCCGCCAAAGAGGGCATCCGCTGGAACCGCGACGGCCGCCGCGCGCACATCTTTAATCCGTCGTCCTTCCCGCTGGCGGTCTTCGCCCTCGGGCTGCTGGCATCCGGCGCGACCGGCCACACCTGGGGCCCGGAGATCGCGAGCACCCAGTTCTACCCGCCGCACATGTATCTGATGCTGTTCCTGGTGAGCCTGCCGGGGCAGTTCCTCTTCGGCGTGGCCTCCATGACGATGTCCGCCGTGGTTGCGACTTACCTCTTCGGCCGGATCTACTTCGCCGTCACCGGCATCTACTTTTTCTACGACTCCTACATCCCCATCGCCGTCTTCCTCGGAATGCATCTGCTGTTCAACGATCCGTCCACGTCGCCGCGCACGGAACTGGGCCGCATCTTCTATGGCGCGTGCTACGGACTGAGCACCGTGGCGCTGTACCAGATGCTGGGCAGCGCGGGCATGCCGACGTTCTACGACAAGCTGTTGCCGGTCCCGCTGCTGAACCTGTCGGTGAAGGCCATCGACGGCGCGGTGCGTTCGCGCTGGTTGCGCGCGCTCGATCCGGCGGCCCTTGGCCGGAGCTTGTCCCCCGGCCGCCGCAACCTGGCGTACATGTCGGTTTGGGCGGTGGTGTTCGCCGGACTGAGCGCGGTGCAAGGCGTGGGCGACGATCATCCCGGCCAGTGGCTGCCGTTCTGGCGCCAGGCCTGCCAGGACGGACGCGCCTACGCATGTCCCTACCTGGCCGACCTCGAACTGACGGACTGCGACCGCGGCTCGGGCTGGGCGTGCAACGAGGCGGGCCTGCTGCACGTCGCACTGGCGCGGTCGGGCGAGGATCTGCGCCGGCAGGACCCCGCAGGTGCGCTCAGACCGTTCCGTCGTGGCTGCGAACTCGGCTTCCAGGCGGCATGCCAGAACGTCACGACGCTGACCACCACCGGCGGCCGTCTGGCGAACGCGTCACCGTCGCTCGAAGATTTCCCCATCATCCTGCAAGGCAGCAAAGGCGAGATCCGCGAACGCGAGCCCGCGAAGCTCTACGCGCTCGCCTGCCGCGAGGGCTGGTCGGACGCCTGCGGCGAGCGATAGCGGGGCACGCCCGCTGCCATCACCGTTTCGCCGTCACGTTTATTTGCCCCATCCCCAAACACTTGCGACTTCACCTCGCCCCGCGGTGCAGCGCGCGCCGCGTACGTTGTAGGCAAGAGCCCGCAGCGCTCCTCCATCGGAGAGCTGGGGCCCACCCCGCTGCAAGGCAAGGAGCGGTGTCCTAGGTAAGCCGCAAGGGTGACAGCACGATGGACGTTTACCGGTATGTGAACCGGTCGTGTGCCACTTCATGTGACGAAATGGCCCCCATGCTTATCGGGGTTACGGATAAGATCGAGGCGCGCCTCTAAAACCATACGTGCGTCCACCGGCTGCCCACTTGGGCGCAGGCAGCTCCGTGTGGGGCAGGCCCGTGGCCTGCGGCGGCCTCTCAGGCCGCCTCTTCCGCCCCCCGGACGCCATCACGGATCGAGCATCATCGCCCGCAGCACGTCCACGCGGCCTTCCTTGCTCACAAACAAGTCGTCCGGAAACCGCCGGAACGCCAGCATGCGCGAGTAGATCGCCGCGGCCTCATCCAGGTTCAGCCCCAGCCCGGCCAGGTACTGCATCCGCAGATTGCGATCGCGATTGATCACGGCGCCGTGCAGCCAGCCCGTCAGGTCGCGCTTGCGGCCCGCGTAGGTGGCGAACAGGTCCACCGCAGAGTCCATCCCGACCTCGGCCAGCGACTGCCGCACACGCTCGTAGTCGCTGCTCTTCGAGCCGCCGCTCCATCTCGTCGAGGTCGATGTGCAGCGGCTCCACCTGCCCCAGCAGCACCATGTCGTGACCCTGGCCCTGGTACGTGTTCCCCCAGATGGTCGCGTTGGGAAACACCTCGAAGAAGGTGGCCACCGAGCTCTTCACCGCATCCAGGTTCGTCTCGAAAAGCTGAATATACATGGTCACCGTGCCGCCGGGGTTGAGGTGCTGCTTCATCGCCGTAAGGAACTCCTCGGTGTAGAGACTGGCCGCGCCCTTCACCCACGGGTCCAGCGGATCGACCGTGATGCCGTCGAAGCGCTCATCTGTGGTCAGCAGATAATGCCGGCCGTCATCGATCCGCACCGTCACCTTGGGATTCTTCAACACATCGAAGTTCGGCCCGCTGAAGTAGGCGGCGGCGGCTTGCGGAACCAGCGGCTCGATCTCGGCGATGGTCTCGTGCTCGACCCGCGGATCGATCGACACAGCGCCCGCCGTGATGCCCGCGCCGCAGCCGATCACCAGCACCGACCGCGGGTCCGCTGCTGTGAGTGTCGTCAAGTGCCCCAGCATGCGTTGCAGCCGCATGTCGCGCGGCACGTTCGATGCCTGGATCTTGCCGGCCACGTGAAACGTCAGCACGTTGTTCGGGAACCGCGAGACCGCCACCGAGGAGTGCACGCCTTCACCGCTGTAGACCACCTCGCCTTGCCCCACCCAGGTGGCCGCGAACCGGCCGTAGGCGACCAGCAGGCCGTCCAGCGGCGGAACCGCGCGTAGCAGGACGGCGCTCAACGCGACCGCGGCGACCGATCCGGCGACCGCGGTCCAGCGCGGCCGGGCGGGGAACAGCAGCAGCAGTCCGGCAATAGTCGACACGGTGATCAGCAGTTGCTGCGTGTGCTGCGAGCCAATCGAACCCACCAGCAGGAGGCTCGCGCCGAGCGCTCCGGCGATCGCCCCCAGCGTGTTCGCCGCATAGACGCCGGCAAAGAGCCGAGCCCCGTCGCGCCGCGGCGGTGTGGCGGCCAGCGCCAAAGGAAAGCTCGCGCCCCACAGCAGCGTCGCGGGCAGCAGAGCCCACAACGCGCGATCCAGGTCAAGTTCGAAGTTAAACCAGACGCTGGTGGAGATCGCCGGATTGATCGGCCAGTAGGGCAGCGCGGCTCCCAGGTTATAGGCCGACCAGGCGATGGCCGCCGCGGCCAGTAACTGGCACCAGCCCAGCGCGGCGCGCGGCCGGGCGATGACGCGGCAGGCGAGCGCTCCGGCGGCGCTGCCGATCCCCAAGCCTACGAGGAAGACGGCCACGATGATCGAGAGCGTGTAGACCGACGCTCCCAGCAGCAAGCCGAGCAGGCGCGTCCACACGGCTTCGGCCGCCATCGCGCAGAGTCCCGACAGTGCGATGCCTACGTAGACCAGGGTGTTCCCGCCGCTCTCCGCACGCGTGGCCGGTTCCTCGGGTGTACTGAGTTCCGGACGCCACAGCCGAGCCAGCCCCAGGGCGATCGCCGCCACCGCCGCGTTAATGGCGACCGCCGCGAAGGTCGCCGTCGACGTGTCGTAGACGCGCAGCAGGTAGAAGCCGGCCAGCAGACATCCGAACACCGCGCCCGCGATGTTCGCGCCATAGAAGAACCCGAGCCAGGAGACGCCGCGAGGGCTCGCATCCACCGCGCGCGCCAGTGCCGGCAAGGTTGCCCCCATCAGCACGGTCGGCGGCAGAAGGCAGACGGCCGCCACCGCGCCGCGCAACAGGAATCCCTGGACGCCATAGCCGCTCCAGGCCGTGTACACGCTCCCGATGAGCGGCATCAGCAGCAGCACCAGGATGCCGAGCACACCGATGCCCGCCTCAATCGCGGCATACACCCGCAGCGGAGCATAGCGGACGGCGACCAGTCGCGGCAGCAGCAAACTGCCCAGGCACATCCCGCCCATGAACGTGGCAAGCAATACGGCGATCGAAACCGCAGTCGAGCCCAGCACCAGCTCCAGAAGCTGGAACCAGACCACCTCATAGATCAGCGCCGCGGCGCCGCTGCCGGCCGCCAGCGTCAGTAACCATGCATAGAGCCGAGGCCCCCTCATCGCAATGGCGACTGCGCCAGCTCCGCGAGCTGCGCCTCCCAATCCCCCCGGCTGAAGGTCATGATCCGCAGCGGGTCCCCGTCGCGCCAGCACAGATCCAGCGCGATGTTCGGAGGCGCGACCACCAGTCGATGCGTGCCGCGCCACTGCGGGTCTTTGGGAATGTCGGGCGGAGAGACCATCGCATCCGGCACCGTGTCCGCCAGCCCCGGACCCGTCAAGGCAATCTCGAACCGCATCCCGTTCGGTGTCGCTGTTGCGAAGCGCCAGCCCGACGCCGTCCGCTCTCCACGATCGGCCAGCACCGCCAGCGCCGCCTCTGCCAGCGATTTCAGGACCGGCGGCGTGGACCTGGCGCGCGCGTTGCCGTCGAGCGTGCGGTAGGAGAGCGCGCTAACGCTCCCCTTTGGGGGTCTTATAGCCTTCCTCCTTGCGCGTCTTCATGTATTCGCGAAACATCCCGTGCTTCGCTTCGTCGCCGTTCTCTTTGAAGATGTAAGGGCAGACATCGACGCAGATGTGGCAGTAGGATTCGCGGAAGCGCGAAATCGGATAGCACTTCTCGATGTCCGTCAGCCAGCGCCGGATGCCGTTGGTCAGGATGAAGTCGTCCGGGATGGCGTCGCCCGGGCAGTTGTTGCGGCACAGGTTGCAGGTTAGGCAGAAGTCCTGCACGCCGAACTCGCGCGGCCGGTCGTAGGCCAGCGGCAGGTCCGTGGTGACGAACCCAGGGCGGAAATTCGAGCCAAGTTCCGGGTGAATCAGGCTGCCGTGCCGCCCCAGTTCGCCGAAGCCCACCTCGTAGAACACCGGAATGGCCTGGATCTGGAACGATCCGTTGTGATGCGCCACCGCCGGGTAGCCCAGGTCCTCGCGGATGTGGCGCGCCAGTTCGGTGACGATGTCGGCGCACTTGGCGTAGGTGCGCATGGCCTCGAGATCCACGGCGTCGGGACCTTCCAGCGCCTTGGCGTAGTCCTCGTAGCAGATGATCGCGATCACGTTCTGGTGTGGCAGGTCGACACCCAGTTCGATGAACTCCGGCCGCAGAGCAGTCATCCCGGCATCCGCCGCTCCCAGCGACCGGGCCCGCTGCTTGATCTCCACACTCATCGCCGCGCGATCACCGACCTCAACCCGCTGCGGATTCACCGGACCGTCGCGCAGCGGCGTCAGCTCGTTCCAGTGGCGGATCGCCGCGTCGCGTTCGGGAAACGAACGCTGCCACAGCGGCACGTCCTCCAGTCCGCGATCCCGCAGGCAGGCGCACAACAGAGCGTCCTGCATGCCCTGTTCGCGGATCCAACTGACGCCGATCATCTCCCCGAGTATACAGCCTCACCTCTGGCCCGGCGATTTCCCGCACGTGCGCCCGCGCACGCAGCCGGACTGTGTGTCTTCCCGCTACGTCAAACCCCGCATGGGGTCCAAACCCCTGTGTTTCCAGCTTTCTCGCGATGGTGCACAAAGTGCTTCTCCCTCCGCTGGAGAATCCTATGCCGCAACATCTGCCTACACGTCTGCACCACAACGCGTACGTGACCCGAGACATGGAAGCGACGCGCCATTTCTACGAAGACCTGGTCGGGATGCCCATGATAGCCACCTGGTGCGAAGCGGACGAACTGTTCGGAAAGGAGCGCGTCTACTGCCACTGCTTCTTCGGCCTGGCCGAGGGCGGCGCGCTCGCATTCTTCCAGTTCGCCGACCCCGAGGATGCAGCCTTGTTCGGTCCGGCCATGCCGCCCTCGCCGTTCCACCACATCGCGCTGAACGTCGACGCCGCCACGCAGGCAGGGGTCGAGGAGCGTTTCCGGAAGGCGGGGATCAAGGAGCCCAACTTCTATGTGCTGGAACACGGCTACTGCCGGTCGATCTACCTCACTGATCCGAACGGGATGATTCTGGAACTGACGGTGGACAATCCGGCGGCGGCCGACGGAGCCGAGCAGCGCCGCGCGACGGCCCATGCTGATCTGAAGCGCTGGCTGGCGGGCGACCACACGTCGAACAACACGTTCCGCGTCGAGACGCATCAGCACGCGTAGTCAGTGGCAGCGTTGCGGACCTGGGAAGACCGCTCCCTGCGGTCGCGGCTCAGCTAGCGGTTTCGGAGTAGCTAGTGGCGCTGTGTGCAATTCGAGGTGATCGGGGCAGAGCACCGCTAGCAGAGCCGCGACCGCAGGGAGCGGTCTTCCCAGGTCCGCAACGCTGCTACTTCTTAGCCGCCGCCTGCTCCTCGCGCCGCGCGCCGACCAGGATGCCCGTCATCCCGTAGTTGCCCTCGTGGCACGCCGAATCGAAGATCATGTGGCGATCGTCATTCGTCTTGCCCAGGTCGATGCGGATGGTCCACGGCTGCGTCCAGGTCTGCGGATCCTCGAAGGTGATCTCGCGCGTCAGATCGTTCGGGCCCACCCGGCGGAAGCGCTCGGTCATCTTATAAGTGTCCGGGTTCGCGCCGCGGAAGCCCTCGGAGAAGTTGGTCGTCTCCACCACCAGCGTGTCGCCTTCCCAGTGCCCGCGCGAATCGCCCAGGTAGGTCTTGATCTTGGCGGGCAGATGCGGCCGCCCGTCCAGATAGATGATGCGATTTCCGCCGCCGGCGTGGTCGTCTTCCATGTAGATGGCCACCGACTCCGGCGACTGCACGATCTGCATCACGGTCCCCTGCGCGAACAGCGTGTTCAGCGGCAGGAACGGCATCGGCACACCCAGGCAGCGCGGCGACTGCGCTACCGTCTCCGGATTGTCATTGATGGTCGAAGCCCCGCCGCGGCCGCCTCCCCGGCCTCCGCCACCTCCGAAGAACCCGCCACGCCCGCGCGCTGCGGGGTCCTTGTACGGAATCCGGCCGTCCTTCGGGTCGATGATCATCGAAGTCCGCTTGCTGGTCTTGAGCACTGAGTTGAACACGGCGTTATAGGCGCCGCTGACGTCCTGCGTGCTGTTGGCCGAGCGCGCGTTCCGGCCGGGATCCACCGTCTTGTCGGCATCCAGCGCGGCCACTTCTTCGTCGGTCAGGAATTCCTTGCCGGCGTTGGCCGCCGACCGCTCCAGTGGAACGCTCTCGGTAACGAACCAGGTTCCTTGCAGGTCCGGCGCGCCCCAAGCCGTGCGCGGAACGGCCTGCGTCTGCCCGGACAGCGAGACCGTCGCCAGCCACACCAGTGCGGGGGCGCCAACCAAAGCTCCCAGGGACACAAGATATCGGCGACCCATCTACAACCTCCTCGGCCTGATCAGGCCTCGCATGGGTGAGGATAGCATCGCTCGCAGCGGCGGTCAACGAACCCGCCATATGCCATTGTTGCGTTGACAGAGCGAGACGCCTGCGTGTATACCTGTACTGGTTGTGCACGGCTCGGCTCCGCCGCGCGGAGTGGGCAGCCAGCCGCGGAAGGGAGTTTCTTGGAGATGCGACGCATAGGCCCGATCAGTAAGGGCCCGATCAGTAAGAGTTGGATCATTCCTGTTGCGGTGGCCGGCGTCACGGTCGTGCTCGTCTCGCTGCTGCTGGCCCAGAACCCCTCCCGTTCAGGCAACGCGCAGAAGGGGCCCGCCCGCATCGACGGCAAGCCGAACCTCAACGGCGTCTGGCAGGCCAACAATACCGCCAACTGGGACCTGCAAACTCACGAAGCGCGGCCGATGGTCGGCCAGCCGGGTCTGACGCCCGGCACTGAGGTGCTGGCCGCACCGGTGCTGGCGCTGGGAACCATGGGCTGGGTGCCGCCGGGACTCGGCGTCGTGGACGGCGAAGACATCCCCTACAAGCCCTGGGCAGCCGAGCGCAAGAAAGAGAATCAGGAGCACTGGATTGACCGCGATCCCGAGCTGAAGTGCTTCCAGCCGGGCATCCCGCGAGGCATGTATATGCCTTACCCGTTCCAGATCATCCAAAGCGCCACCAAGGTCAACATGATTTTCGAGTTCGCCAACGCCCAGCGCACCATCCATCTGAACAAGATGGAGGATTACCCGAACGTGCTCTACATGGGCTACGCCACGGGCCGCTGGGAGGGCGATACGCTGGTGACCGACGTCTCCGATTTCACCGACGCCACCTGGTTTGACCGCGCCGGCAATTTTCACAGCGAGGGCCTGCACGTCACCGAGCGCTTCACCCCCATGGGTCCCGACGTGATCCAGTACGAAGCCACCATGGAGGATCCGCAAGTCTTCACCCGTCCCTGGACCATCCGCATGCCGCTCTACAAGCATCTGGAGCCCAACGCCCAGATCATGGAGTTCCGCTGCGTGCAGATGGTGGAGGAAACCATGTACGGGCACCTGCGCAAAGAGCAACTGGTCAAGCACTGGGAAGGCGAGACCATGGACATCGACATCACCCGCAAGATCCCGCCCGGCGAGGAAGTCTACGACCGTTACATTTCAGGGAACCCGCCGGCAGATCTGAAGCAATGACCAGCTATAAAGCATATGCCGAACGTGGTCTGTTTATGAGATGCTGTCAGTATTGGGAGGTTAACCGTATGCGAGCCGAGTTCACTGTTGGGGCGGTCATTGCGGCCGGGATCGCCATGCTGCTGTCGCCGGCGCCGATGCGTGCCCACCACGCCTTTGCCGCGGAGTTTGACGCCGATAAGCCGGTGCATTTCGAGAACGCCGTCGTTACGCGCGTCCAACTCATCAACCCCCACAGTTGGATCCACGTCGACGTGAAGATGCCGGACGGCGCCGTCCAGAACTGGGCCATTGAAGCCGGCAGCCCGAACATTCTGATGCGCCGCGGCATCACCAGAAACACGCTCAAGGTCGGCCAGAAGATCAATATCGACGGCTACCAGTCCAAGGACGGCTCCCATCGCGCCAATGGCCGCGACCTCACGCTGCCGGACGGCACGCAGCTCTTTCTCGGATCCTCGGGCGGCGAAGGCGCTCCTTACGAAGTGCATCGTCCCGGCGTCGACGTAAAGGGCGGCAAGTAGTTCGAAGGGCACCGCCAGTCACCTTTCAGACGACGGCGCCCTTCCATTTCCCTCGGCGGAACCACAGAATCGCCAGCACCGCCAGTAGTGTGTCCGCGGTCAGGATGGCGATGAAGACTCCTTGGGGACCCATCCCGCCCGGGATTGCCAGCGCGTAGCCCAGCGGAATCTGGCACAGCCAGAAGCAGATCAGGTTGAGCACGGTCGGGGTGAAGGTGTCGCCCGCGCCGTTGAAAGCCGCGGTCACCACCATGCCCGCCGCGTAGGACAGGTACCCATAGCTCAGCAGCCGCAAGCCGGACACGGCGATCGGGACCACGGCCGGGTCCGTGCTGAAGGCGCCGACCACCTGCTCGGCGAAGGCGATGAAGAAGAGCCCCACCGCGCCCAGGAACGCGACGTTGAACAGGCACGTGCGCCAGACCGATTGCTCGGCGCGGTCCGGACGCCCGGCGCCCAGGTTCTGCCCCACCAGCGTGGCCGCGGCATTGCTCATGCCCCAGCTCGGCAGGATGGCGAACAGGATCACCTTGATCACGATCGTGTTCGCGGCCACCGCTTCGCTTGAAAACGTCGAGATGATGCGCACCACGCCGATCCATGCGCCGATCTGCACCAGGTACTGAAACATCGCGGTGAGCGAGAGCCGCACCAGCCGGCGCATGACTTCCAGATCCACGCGGATCTGCGGCAGCCGCACGGTGATGCGTCCGCGGCCGGACCAGAGCACCCACAGTTGCAGCAGCACGCCAATGCCGCGCCCGATCGTCGTCCCCACCGCCGATCCGGTCACGCCCAGCTCAGGGAACGGCCCCCAGCCGAAAATCAGGAACGGGTTGAGACAGATGTTGACCAGGTTCGCCACCCACAGAACGCGCATGGCGATGGCGGCGTCGCCTGCGCCGCGGAATACCGCATTGATCAGGAACAGCAGGAAGATGGTCGCACTGCCGCCGAAGATCGTCCGCGTGTAATTGGTGCCCGTGCGGATCACCTCGGGCGCCGCGCCCAGAATTCCCAGCAAGTGGGGAGCGAGCAAGGCTCCGGCCAGCGCCACGGCGATCGAAATCGCCAGGCCCACCAGAATCGCCTGTACTGCGGCGACGCCCGCGCCGGCCTCATCCTTTTCGCCGGTACGCCGAGCCACCAGCGCCGTCGCGCCCACGCTCAGGCCGATGGCCATCACGAACACCAGCGTGAGCGCCGTTTCGGTCAGCCCCACCGTGGCGATCGCTTCGGCGCCCAACCGGGAAACCCAGAACACGTCGACAATGCCGAACAGCGACTCCATGCACATTTCGAGCACCATCGGCACGGCCAGCAGAATGATGGCGCGGTTGATGCTGCCGGAGGTGAAATCGTGATGCGTGCCGCGAACGGCATCGCGCAGGTCGCGCCACCAGTTGACCGGTGCGACCGCTTCAGAAACGGGTTGACTCATGGGATTCTCCACACAAACCTCGTTGCGTACAGGGGCAAGGGGGCCGAAGTGCGCCGCGAGGGAACGCAGGCGCGCGAACTAGAAGGTAACGGCGGTCTTCATCGTGTGGAACTCCTCGAAAGAAGCCTTCAGTATATCGCAGCGCGCCGGCACATCTTTGCCTAAAACTCCCGCCCGCCTAAAACTCCCGCCCGCCTGGCCGATCAGGAGGGAAGGGCAGCAGCGCGCTCCGCCGCGCTGGGAAAGTTGCATGGACTTCGAGTCGATCTTTGCGGTTCTCGGGCAGGAGCACATTGCCGGCAGCCACCTGATCGTGGCGCGGATGCAGCATGCGCTGGCCACGTTCTGCGCGCATCCGTCGCGAGCCATCAGCGCCATCCAGAACCTGCGAAGAGAAAACCCGCCCCAGTTCGCTCTCGCCGGCGTGCGGGTTCTGTTGGACGCGAAGGAAAGCACGCCGGGCTTGAAATATCTGGCGGGACTGATCGCAACCGACGCCGTGTTCCTCGACCCCCTTTTGGACGAAGACCTTCTTCCGTTGCCCGCGGCCCTGGAATTAGCCGTCAAGGTGGCCGCCGTGGACCCGCTGCTGGACGTGCAACTCCTGCGGCGGCTGCTGGCGCAGGCCAACGGCAAGGTGGGCGAGGCGCCCGCTTCCGTGGTCCTGCGCGCCCTGGCCCTGGTGGAGAAGATCTCGGACTGCTCCCGCCTGGCGCCCTTCCTGATCCAGTTCATGCGCCATGCGGACCTTACGGTGTGCTCGAAGGCTGCCCTCATGCTGGGACGCGCCAACCGGAATCTTCCCCGAACCAAGCGCCTGATGGATGCAGGCGACGACCGCGTCCGCGCGAATGCTCTGGAATCACTGTGGGGCGGGCGCGACTCCCGTACGCTGGAGATCCTGCGGGAGGCCGCTGGCGACCCCTGCAACCGCGTCGCCGCCAACGCGCTTCTCGGGCTATGCCGGGCCGGCGACGCCGAGGCCGCCTCGCGTCTGCTGGAACTGGCCGAAGCTCCCGAACGGGGCAAGCGAGCCTCCGCCGCCTGGGTGATGGGCGAAACCGGCGACCGGAGTTTCGTCCCTGCGCTCCAGCAACTCCAGCAGGACGCCGACGACCGCGTAAGAGCCATGGCGGAGCGAAGCCAAAATAAGCTGCGGGCGCCCGTAAAGGAAGCTGCTCAACCGAAGACGCCTCCCACGCCGGAAACCAGCCAGCCGGACCGTCCGGTTGCTCCCTCGCCGCCACAGTGGAAGGAACCGGTCGTCTATCGGGGTTGAAGTCCATCAGTCTTGTTCATCGGTTAACCAGGTTGCCACGTTCCCGGACCGATTGCCATCCAAACAGCAGTTGTAGAATGTGAGCAGCGATGTTCCGGCCGCATCACAACCTCAGCGACGAGATTAACCGCAACATCATCCGCAGCGAGATCGAAGGCGGTGTCTACCTGCGTGATCTGCCGGAGATGGCCACACTCGAAGTGGTGACGCGCAACCGCGGCTACCGGATCGTTCTGCACCGCGACGGCGATGCCTGGATCAGCGGTCACCCCGAGTTCTGCCCGGAGCCCGTCCTGTGCCGCATTACCGGATCGAACTGGGGCGGATCGATGATCAAGACCGCGTACCTGGGGCGGGGAATGCACATGGAGTTCCGCCACCCGAGCTACAACGGCCCGATCGTCACCTCACCCATCGTCGAAATCCGGCTCGTCCCGCACGCTGCTTAGGTGGCGCCCACCAGCGCAACCAGTTCCCGCATATCCGAGATCACCACATCCGGCGGAGCTTCCGCAAACGTCTCCGGCTGGAACCCCCAACTCACGCCCACCGCGTGGACCCCCGCATTGCGCGCCGTGAGGACATCCACCGCGCTATCGCCCACCATCAGCGTGCGTGCCGCGGGAATCCCGGTCTCCGCCATCAGCGCCATCACCCCCGCTGGATCCGGCTTCTTCACGGGAAAACTATTGCCGCCGTAAACCCGGAAGAAGTGCAGATCCAGCCCCAGGTTCTCGATCATCGACACGCTGAAGCGCACTGGCTTGTTGGTGAGCACGGCCATCGCGGCGTGCTGGTCATGCAACTGGTCGAGCCCCTCGCGCACGCCCGGGTAGAGCGTGGTCTCATCCAGCATGTGCTCGCGATAGTACTCGAAGAAATAGCGCAGAGCGTCGGCAAGCTCCTCATCGCCCGCGTCCGGCAGAGCGCGCTGAACCAATACCGGAGCACCGTTGCCCACGTAGGACGCCACCAGTTCGTCAGAGAGCGGACCCAGGCCCCGCCACGCACGCATCGCGTTCACGGACCGGACCAGATCCTTCTTCGAATCCACCAGCGTGCCGTCCAGATCGAAGATCACCAGGGTGGCGGGCTTCATTGCTCCACGCGGCGCGGGGGACCCTTGGGATCAGCGTCGCCGCGAGCCCGGCGGCGGGCCTTGTCCAGTTCCTCAGCCCACGCGGTACGGATCTCCGTCAGGCTATCGGCGAAGGCGTCCTTGAGCGCGCGCGGGGCCAGGTCGGAGGCCAGCTCCGAGGCTTCCACCGCATAGGGCAGCAGCCGCGAGCCGACCATCCATTTGGGCGTCGGCCGCGGCGTGAACGCCATCACGATGGTGACGAACGCCGCCGCCACCAGCGCTCCGCGCACCACGCCGAAGCCCGCCCCGAGGATGCGGTCCAGCCACGAGAGCCCGGTCCACTTGAAGAGCTTCGAGAACAGCTTCCCCACCAGCGATCCGGCCCCCACCGTGATAAAGAACACGGTGAAGAAGCCCAGCATGTTGGCGGTGGCGTCCGAATCGATCCAGGTGGCGTAAAGCGCGGCCGGGATCCCATAGAACCAGAAGCCGAACAGGATGCCTCCGATCGCCGCGAAGAAGCCCACGCCGGCGCGCGCGAATCCGGCCAGGAATCCCGAGACGACCGACCAGCCCAGGATGGCGACCAGTAGCAGGTCGAACAGGCTCACCGTTTCAGTGTAACGGGTCGCGGGGGGGCTCCCTCCCGCTTCACCGCTGCGCGTTCCGGTGGTCGAAATCGCCCCACCTTGGCCGCCTGTACGCCCGGAATGCGTGAATTCGCACACTCGATGGCCCTGGTTGGGCAGCGGCGCGAGTCATCGTCCTGGTTGGTTTCTATGGCGGTTAGTCCGTCGTCCCGCGTTCGGCACGCAGCGTGCACTTATCAACATAAGAGCCGGGGACGCGCAAGGCGCCCGGGATCCGGAAAGGCGCCCCATGAAGGTACGGGACATCATGACGCAGGACGTGCAATGCTGCGGGCCCGGCACGAACTTGGCCGCGGCCAGCGCAACGATGTGGACCCACGACTGCGGCGCCCTGCCGGTGGTCGAGGACGGCAAGCTGGCGGGGATCATCACCGACCGCGACATCTGTATCGCACTGGGTACCCGCAACCGGCTCGCGGCGGAAGTTGCGGTGGGGGAGGTGGCCACGCGCAGCGTACAGAGCTGTGCGCCGGACGCCGATGTCCACACCGCCATGGCGGCCATGCGGCGCGCCAAGGTCCACCGGCTTCCGGTGGTGGCGGACGGCAGGATCGAAGGGATCCTGGCCTTGAACGACATCATTGAGGCGGTGGAGCAGAGATTTGGAGAAATCGACTATGAGGATGTGTTGAACACAATCAAGGCGGTCAGTGAGCACCGGGGGCGGAAGAAACCTCAGGCGCCGTCCGTGGCGCCCTCCAGCTTCCCGCCGATCCCGGTGGTGGTGGCCTGACGCCTTTCAGACTCGGCGCGCCGGCCGGAGGTCCCGGTCGCTGCGTTGCCAGCAAGAGGAGGGTAGCGATATGTCTGGTGGTGCATTGTTGGCATACACGATTACCGTCGGCGCTCTGTGCGTTGTCGGCTGGATCTTCGGCGTCTACGAGACGATCAAGATTCACAAGGACCATCACGCGTAACACGGGCGATCGTTGATGACGACGCTTTGGTGGATCGTGGCCGGCGGTCTGCTCATGAGCGCAATCGCGCTGGTGGGGGCGGTGACGCTCCTCCTGCCGGAGGCGCGGTTGCGGTCATTGCTGCTCCCGCTGGTCGCTCTGGCCGCGGGAACGCTGCTGGGCGGGGCGTTCTTTCACTTGATCCCGGAGGCGGTCAGCCAGTCAGGCAACGAACTCTCCCTCTACGTTTGGGTCGTCGCAGGTTTTGCCGCGTTTTTCGCGCTGGAGCAGTTCCTGAACTGGCATCATTGCCACCAGACACCGTGCGAACATCAGCCCCTGACCTACCTGATTCTGGTGGCCGATGGATTGCACAACTTCATCGGGGGACTGGCGGTGGCCGGAGCATTTCTGATCGATATCAAAGTGGGCGTCAGCGTGTGGCTCGCCGCGGCGGCGCATGAGGTGCCCCAGGAACTGGGCGACTTCGCCGTGCTGGTCCACGGCGGCTGGAAGCCGGGCCGCGCTCTGCTGTTCAATCTTCTATCCGCCCTGACGTTTCTGGCCGGAGGACTCATCGCCTACGCCTCCTCCCGCGTATTCGACGTTTCCTTTCTGCTGCCCTTCGCCGCCGGGAACTTTGTCTACATCGCGGCGGCGGACCTGATTCCGGAGGTAAAACACCACGCCAGCCTCAGCCGGAGCCTGCTGCACTTCGCCGCGTTCCTCACCGGCCTGGCTCTGCTGCTGGGCGTGCGGGTCTTCTTTTCCGAGATATTCTGAGGTGATCACAATGACCAAAGAACAATTGATCGAGGCCTTGAATCACGATCTGGCCGACGAATTCGCCAGTGCGATTCAATACGTCAACCACGCAGCCGTGATCACGGGTGCACGGTTCATGGCGGTCCAGGAGGAACTCCTGGTACACGCCACCGAGGAAATGCAGCACGCCACCACGCTCGCCGATCACATCGCGACGCTGGGCGGCGAGCCCACCACCAGCATCGCCAAGGTGGAAACGTCGGCTGACGCCGAAGAGATGCTGCGCCAGGACCTGGCCGGCGAAGAATCCGCCGTGGCGCGCTACAAGGAGCGGATCCGCACCGCCCTGGACCTGGGCGAGTACGGACTGGCTCGCGTGCTCCAGGACATCATCGTCATGGAGGAGGAACACGTCAAGGATTTGGAAATGGCGCTGGGACTCTGAGCGCCGGCCAACCTGCCGACTTGAGCACGCCGCCCTCGAACTGACAGAATGGGATGCCGGCACTTGAGAACCCGATGCTGATTGACAATCCCTTCCACCAGAGCAGCCTCGCGTTGCCGCTACTGGAGAGCCTGCACCTCGTTGGCATCGTTTGTGGCGTCGGGACCGCGGCGGTTATGAACCTGCGGTTGCTCCGTGTGGGAATGCGCGGCAGAAGTCCGGCCCTGGTGTGGCGTGAAACCGCGCTGCTGACTCTGGGCGGACTCACGCTCGCCGTGCTGACCGGGCTCCTGCTCTTTTCGATCGACCCGGAACTGTACTACGAAAACGTGGCGTTCCGCTTCAAAATGGTGGCGCTGGTGGCCGCCATCGTCTTTTACTACTGGATCGTCCGGCGGACAGCGGCCCGCGACCGCGAAGCGCCCCTGGTCGCTATCCTGTCGCTGGCGCTATTCGCGCTGGTGCCGCTGGGCGGGATCTTCATCGGCTACTCCTGAGGCCTCGCACATGCCTTTCCTACAGCGCATCGAAGAGACCGGGTTCTTCTCGCAAATCAGAGAGTCGGCCTACGCCTATCCGGTTCTCCTGTGGCTGCACATCCTGGCGCTGGTGGTCTGGGGTGGCCTGATCCTGGTCACTGATCAGCGCCTGCTCGGCCTCCGTCCGGGCAGGGATGCCATCACGGACCTGGTCACCGCGTTGCGCTGGCCCAAGCGGATCAGTCTGACGATCGCCGCGCTCTGCGGCATCCTTCTGTTCGGGGCGAAGGCTGCGGAATACGCCTACAATCCGTGGTTCTGGGGCAAGCTGACGCTGCTGGTCCTGCTCGCGGCCAACTATCTGCTCCTCCGCCGCGGCGTTTTCGCCCAGCCGTCGCCGGACCAGCCTGGACGAAGCAGACTGGCCGCCTGTCTCTCCGTGGTGCTGTTAGTGGGCGCGATCGCCGCCGCCCGCGGACCCGCCACCATCAAGGACATCATGCATTCGATGGTTGACCCCAGCGGCGACTTCCTGTTCCAGTCCGTGCAGAAGATTTCTGATGACCAGGGAATTCGAGAAATCGCGCCGCGGACCGATGCGCAGTGGGACGACGTCGGGCAGCGCGCGCAGGTCCTGATGGACGTGCAGGATCTCCTGAGCGCGCCGAACCTGCGGGCGGCCCGGCCGCGCGACCGCTCGCTAAATCCCGGGGTGGAAAACCAGCCGGCCGCGGTCCAGGCGCTGGTGGACGCCCACCGCGCGGATTTCGCCCTCCGCGCCCGCAATCTTCACGACGCCGGGGAGGTGGCCATGCGAGCCGTCGAGGCCCACGACAAAGACGGTCTCTGGCAGGCGCTCAACGGAATCGATCGGGCCTGCGAAGGCTGCCATGTTCGCTATTGGTACCCGAACGACGAAAGAGCCGTGGAAGCCGCCCGGGAAGCCGGAATTATTGAGTGAGAGGTTCGGGCCCCGCACGGGAACCTATGCGTACGGCCCCTACAGCTCCGGTTTTTCTCTTGACATCGGTCACCGTTTGCATACACTAGGAATACGCTCCTCCCCTGAGCCCTCTGTAGAGCCACGAAGAGTTCTGCGCAGGTCATAGTCCGGTTCGATAGCTCCTCCCCCGACACTGTTCTCCGATGGGCGTTCGTGTCGAAACACACATTTCCTCGAATTGGTCCGCCAAGCTTCCTCGCGGTTCGTTCCGCCCGGCGCCGGCAATCCGGAGCCAGGCCCGCGATCCACTCCAGTCAAGGTAGTTACCCATGGCCGTCAATAATCCTAGAAAAAGAATCGTCCTCTTTCGTCTTTCCCAGGAAGAATACGAGCGCTTGCGGGAAGCCTCTTCGGGTTCGCGCAGCCTCTCCGAATTCGCTCGCGCCAAGCTCATGGATTCGCTTGGCTCAAATCCCCTGGACGCGCAGTTGAACGAGCTCAGCTCACGCGTCGAACGGCTCGCGAATCTTCTGGAGCGGGCGTGACCAGAGCGGTTCTATTCGTGCTGGGCGGGGTGTGCCTGTTCGCGCAAATCCGGCCGGTGATGGAGGAGGTGGGCAAGGCGAATCTGCCGGCCCAGAAGCTGGGCATCGACGACCTGGTGGCCGTCTCCGTCTATGACGCGCCTGAGCTGACGCGCACCGTCCGTGTGGAGCAAGATGGCAGCATTCATCTGCCGCTGCTCGACGAGGGCATCCCGGCCGAAGGTCTGATGCCGCGCTCGCTTGAATCGCGCATCGCGGCGGCGCTCAAGACCGGGCAGATCATGGTGGACCCGATCGTGAAGGTCACCATTGTCGAGTACCACAGCCGGCCGATCGCGGTGATGGGAGCCGTGCACAAGCCGTTGACGTTTCAGGCGGAGGGAGTGGTCACCCTGTTGGACGCGCTGGCGCGCGCCGAAGGCCTCACGGAGGATTCCGGAACCGAGGTTCTGGTGACACGCGCCGGCGAGGTGACCCATCTTTCCGTGAAGCAACTGATCAACGATGCCGACCCCACGGTGAATCTGCTGCTGACCGGTGGCGAAGAAATCCGCGTGCCGGAAGCCGGCAAGATTTTTGTCGTGGGCAACGTGCAGCATCCCGGGGCGTTCCCCGTGCGCGATCCCGGCGACCACACGGTGCTGAAGCTGGTGGCGCTCAGCGAAGGGCTGATGCCGTACGCCGAGAAGGTGGCCTACATCGTACGCCCCGACGAATCCGGAACACCGCTGGAGATTCCCGTGGAACTCGACAAAATCATGAAGCGCGAAGCGCCCGACGTGAAATTGCAGGTCGGCGACATCTTCTACGTGCCTGACAATAAGACCCGCCGCACCACGATGAGCATCATTGACCGGATCACCAGCTTCGGCGCCTCCACGGCGTCCGGAGTCCTGATCTGGCGCCGTTAACTGCATGAGACCCTACGAACCGAATTTGCCGGCCGCTCCGGAAACCTACCGCGCCACGCCGGCCGCTCCGCCGATTCTGGACGCCGAATTCGAGCCCGCCGCGGCGCACGTGCCCTTGGCGCATTACCTGTGGATCCTGCGGCGCCAGGGATGGAAGATGCTGGCGTTCGTGGCGCTGGTGGTGCTGGCAACCGTGATTGTGTCGCTGCGGCTGACGCCCATCTACGAATCCACCACCACCATCGACGTCGACCGCCGCATGCCCACCGGCGTGCTGGGCGAAGAATCCACGCAGGCGTTCAATAACGATGCCGACCAGTTCCTGGCCACCCAGATCAAGCTCATCGAATCCGATTCCGTGCTGCGCCCCGTCGTCGACCGCTACCGCCTGCGCGACATCGAGCCCGAGGCGCTGGAAGAGGCCGTCGACGATTCCGCCACCAGCCTGGAAGCGCCCGTGATCCTGAAGCCTCTGCGCGTCACCCGTCCGCCGAACACCTACATCCTCCAGATCAGCTATCGCTCCGAGCATCGCCAGCTCGCCGCCGACGTCGCCAACGCCATCGCCCAGAGCTACCTGGCGCACTCCTACGAAATCCGCTACAAGGCCACGGCCGGCCTCAGCAGCTTCATGGAGCGCCAGCTCGAAGAGCTGAAGGCCAAGATGGAAACCTCCAGCGAAGCCCTGACGAAGTTCGAGCGCGAACTGAACGTGATCAACCCCGAGGAGAAGACCAGTATCCTCACCGCTCGCCTGCTGGAGCTCAACACCGGCTACACCGAGGCCCAAACCGACCGTGTCCGCAAGGAGGCCGCCTATAACTCCGTTCAGCAGGGAACGCTCGCCGCCGCGCAGGCTTCCACGCAAGGCGAGGATCTGAAGAAGCTCAGCGAGGCCCTCGGCGAGGCGCAGAGCGACTTCGCCTCCGTGAGCGGAATCTACGGCGTCAACCACCCCGAGTACAAAAAGGCGAAGACCCGCGTCGACGAGCTCGAAGCCCAACTCGAGCGCGCCCGCGCCGACGTCACCCGCCGCGCCGAAGCCGAATTCAGCGAAGCGCGCAACCGCGAGTCCATGCTCTCCGACGCCGTCACCGAAACCAAGAAGGAATTCGACGACATTAACGCCCGCAGCTTCGAATACCAGACCCTCAAGCGCGAGGCCGACAGTGACAAGCAGCTCTACGAGGAGCTGGTCCGCAAGATCAAGGAAGCCGGCATCAACGCCAGTTTCCAGAACAGCTCAGTCCGCGTGGCCGACCCCGCGCGGCCCGGCCTCCGCCCCGTCTTCCCGCGCCTGTGGCTCAACGTGCTGCTCGCGTTCCTGTTCGCCAGCTTCGTCGCCGTCGGCGTGGCCGTGCTGAGCGACGTACTCGACAACACCGTGCGCGACCCCGACCAGGTCTCGCGCCTCATGAACACCGACGTCATCGGCTCGCTGCCCGCTGTCAAGGATTGGCGCCGCCGCCTGAGCCCCATCGCCAGCGTCAACGCCGCCCTGGCCGGGTCCATCAATGGCAGTAGCAATGGAAACAGCAACGGAAATGGCCACGGCCACGCCAACGGATCGGCCAACGGAGCCGGCGCCCTGGCGCAGGTGCCCACCGACCAAGCCCTGTCGAACTACGAGGAAGCCATCCGCACCCTCCGCAATTCGATCCTGCTCACCGACTTCGACCGCCGCCTGCGCAGTGTCCTGCTCACCAGCGCCTCGCCCTCCGAGGGCAAGTCGACCGTCGCCGCCCACCTGGCCGCCACCCACGCCAACCAGCACAAGCGCACGCTGCTGATCGACGGCGACCTGCGCCGCCCCAGCGTCCACCGCCTCTACCAGGTCCCCAACAGCGTCGGCCTCTCGAACGTGCTGTTGCAGCAGATCTCCTGGCGCGACGCCGTCATCCGCATCGAGGATCCCCTCGGGCTCGACGTCCTGCCCGCCGGCCCCTCCACGCGCCGCGCCTCCGACCTGATGGGCATGGGCCTGGCGGAGCTGATCGAGGAGGCCACCCGCGAATACGATCTGGTGGTGCTCGACGCACCGCCGCTGCTGGGTTTCGCCGAGCCGCTCCAGATGGCCACCGCCGTCGACGGCGTCATCGTAGTGGCGCGCGCCGGCGACACCAGCCGCAAGGCGCTGAGCACCGTGATCACAACCCTAAACCGTCTGCGGGCGAATTTGGTGGGCGTGGTGTTGAATGAGGTTCATAAGGAAGTGAGTGCCGGGTATTACTACTACTACGGACACTACAGCAAGTATTACCACCAAAGGGAGGCGCAATCGTAGCTCAGTGAAACTGGGGATTTGCGTACTCAACTGGAATGCGGGCGAGATGCTGGCGGACTGTGTCCGTGAGTTGCTGAATTCGTCCCGGTTCATCCCAACGTCGCTTGTTGTCGTAGACAACCAGTCAACAGACAACTCGATTCAGCATCTCTGCTCGCAGATCCCCGGCGCCAGGATTCTCGTGAACCCGCAGAACGTCGGCTTCTCGCGGGGAAATAACGTCGGCGCCCGCTATCTCCTCGCGGAGGGCTGTGACTTTCTTCTATTCGTCAATCCCGACGTCATTGTCAAAGAGAATACGATCTCCGGATTGATCGATACTCTCGGGAACTCCCCGCGCGCCGGCTGCTGCGGAGGACTCCCTGGGAACGAGCATGGCGTATCGAGAATGGCCTGCCGCACGCGGCCGTCTCTATTCGAGAAGCTCGTCCTCTACAGCCCACTGATCCGTCTGCCCTTCACCCGAGCCGCGTACCGCCGTCACTTCCTGGACCCGGCCCGGTTGCAGGATGGATCGGCCGTCTTCGCCATCTGCGGCGCGCTCATGCTGTTCCGGGTAGAGGCATTCCAGGAGATCGGTGGCTTCGACGAAGGGACCTTCTTATATGAGGAGGAATTTATCGCAGGCGAGAGGCTCGCGCGCCGCGGCTGGACCACGGTCGTCGCGCCAAGCTGTGGCTACTTTCATGCGGAGGCGACCTCGACCGGCAAGATTCCGTATCGAAAGCGCCTGCTGTTGCTGCAAAGCGAACAGTATTTGCTGAGGACGCACTACGGCTTGAATGCGGTGTGCTGCTTCCTTTGGCGGCTATATCGATATCTTGAGTTAATCCCGGGTTCAGTGAAGGCGCTCCTCGCGGTGAAGGCTTCCGCGTGAGCGCCTCAAACACGATGAGTAACGTCCGGTCACATATCGTCACGGCGCCGGAGGCCCGCGTGCACGGACTCCATGGAACTCCATTTGAAGTACCTCTGGCGATGTTGATGGTATTCGGCGGAGTCTCGCTGACTGTCCTCTATCAGATCGGCCTTGTTCTGCCGTCGCCCGTCAGTGGCACCTTATGGGTTCTCTTCGCTGGCGTGACATTCCTAGTCTTCCGGCTGAATCATGTCCCGATCCTTTCCCTATCGCGGATTTCACTGGTCTTCTATTTCTACGTCGGAGTTGTGTTTCTCTGGACGATCGTCTACCCCCAGGTTTTCATCGCCTACCACGCGACCGCATTCCAAACTCCTGACATCTTCGCGCGAGCCAATCATCTTGTCGCAATTGGAACAGCTGCCTTCTCAGGTGGCTGGATTAGCGCGTTTGCGATGCAGAGACAGCGCGTGTACCGGCCTGCAGCCGTGTTTCCGGTCAAAGACAACGCGTTCATCCCGGCCGTCCTCTTGACCCTGCCATTTTGGGTCCTGTCGCTGCCCGAACGTAGCATTCTCTCCGCCCCCTACGGCGAGTCGAATATGCTCGGGGCCGTGCTGCAGATCAACGTCTTCAAATCGGCAGCGATTTCTTGTGTCCTCTTCGCTCTCGTCAGTTGCCAGCAAAGGCCCACTCGACTTAGGTACCTCATCGTTCTGACGCTCAGTGTGTTGTTGGGCATCGGCGGTTTCGGAAGCGGCAATCGGGTTGAAGAGCTTGGATTCTTGTTGGGGATGGCGTGGGTCTTGCACGGGCTGAACCCGTTCAAAAAGCTCCCTGCATGGTGGCCAGCAGGCGTTGCCACTCTGTGTGTGTTCATGCTCATGTTGGGCGAATTGAGGGGGAGCTTGGCCGACAAAGGGCTGGGAGTGTCCTCCCTGCTGGAAGCAACACGCAATTCTCTCCAGGTATTCCCGGATTCCGAGACTCTACGCATGAAGCCGACCAATAACGGGGACATCGCATTGACGCTGTGCGTCGTAATCGGACTGGTTGAAACGAATGTATTTGAGATCGACAGTGGGGAGACGTTTCTGCGATATGCCCGGATGACTCTGCCTCGCTCGCTCAATGCTGATCGTCCGGAACAATTGCAGGTGACGCTATCAAGAATGGGATTGACAGGCGGCGGACTCTTTATCTTGGCCGAACCCTATACTGCTGGGGGCGCGACAGGTGTCCTGCTCGTGCTGCTCGTGTTTGGCGCGGCCATCGGCACCCTCGAAGCACGATTCGTCGCAGGATCGCTGACGCGCATTACTTACGCACTCTATTTGTTGCTGCTGTCTTGTGTGCCCCGGTGGTTCCTGTATGGCATTTTTTCGATGTACAAGCAGGTGCTGACTGGACTCCTGGTCCTGTTGGCGGTTTGTTTCGTTGCTCACCTGTTCTCCCGATTTACGCAGGACCGATCCGCGATGGGCCTTGCTCAAGTGCAATGAGACTTCTTCACATCATCAACACTCTCGATCCCGCCTTCGGTGGACCTGTCGAAGCCGTCCGGCAGTTCGCGAGTCGTTCAGGGCAAGGCGCCACTGTCGAAGTGCTGGCGGTGGGCCCGTATCAGCCGGCCACCGCCTGGAACGTCCCTACGCATGTGGTCGGCAAGGGGATGACTCGCTATGCGTATTCGCCCCGGCTAACGACGTGGTTGGAGAACAATGCCCGGCGATTCGACGCTGCCGTGATCCACGGTGTTTGGCACTACCACTTGGTTGGTGCTTGGCGAGCCCTGCGTGGGGCGGGTGTGCCGTATTTTGTCATCTTGCACGGGATGCTGGACCCATGGTTTCGTGACCAGTATCCGCTGAAGCACATCAAGAAGACTCTGTTTTGGCATCCCCTGGTGCATCCATCTTTAAAAGATGCAGAGGCCGTGCTCTTTCTGTGTGAAGAAGAACGGCGTCGTGCGCACATGACCTTCCCTATGAAGCTCCGCGGGGAGCCTGTTGCGCCACTGGGAATCGAGGCGCCGCCGCCAGATTCTTCAACGGCGGCCCTCCGGGCGCGGTTTCCGGAGCTGCGCGGGAAACGCGTGATCGCGTTCTTTGGCCGTATCTGCTACATGAAAGGTTGCGACATCCTGCTGCGGGCGTTTGCCCGTACGCTTCGCTCTGATCCAACGTTTCACCTGATCATGTGCGGCCCTGACGTTGAGCAGTGGCTGTCGGACCTCAAGAAGTTGGCTCTGCAACTCGGCATTGGGGCCCAGGTGACATTTCCGGGGCCCGTGTACGGAGACGAGAAATGGGGTGTTCTTAAGTCAGCCGAGTTATTCGTTCTGCCCTCGCACTGCGAGACGTTCCCCGTAGCAGTACTGGAAGCTCTTGCTTGTGGCACGCCCGTAATCATCTCGAACCGCGTTGGAATCTATCGCGAAGTCGCCGAAGGTGGTGCGGGGATGATCTGCGAGGACACCGAAGAGTCCCTGATCGACGCGCTTCATCGATGGCTTCGACTTGACGGGAACGAACGCGAGGCTCTCAACAAGGCAGCGGTCGAGACATTTCGACGGCGCTTTGAGATTGGTGTTGCTTTCGCCCATCAGGTAGAAGTGATCCGTAAGTTCATTGCGCCGCATGCCTTGGCGGCGGATTCGCGGCAGCGCGTCGGAGGCAACGTTGCTATCTCGTAGCCTCAAAGAACGCATCCGCCGCGCCCTCCCCCGCAGCCTGCGGAATCACCGCATCCTTCGCGGACCCCTCGCCGGCCGCCGCATCTATACCTCTTGGCATGACTACCCCGGCGCCATCCTCGGCACCACCGAACGCCCGCTGCTCGACTGGTTCTCCGGCCACGTGCGCCCCGGTGAAACGTGGCTCGACGTCGGCGCCCACTACGGCTACACCGCCATCGCCCTCGCCAATCTGGTCGGACCCACAGGCCGCGTCTTCGCCTTCGAACCGGTCACGGCCACCGCCGGCTGCGTGGCGCGGACCCGCGATCTCAACCGCCTTCCACACCTGGAAGTGGTGCCTCTGGCCTTGGGCGCCCGCGGTGGCCTGGAGGTTCGCCATCTTCGCAGCGTGCGCGGGATGGCCGACTCTACCATCCGCGGCGGAGAGGGCGTCGAAACCATTTTCGTGACGCGCTTCGACGACCTTTGGAGCGAACTCTGCTCCGGGCTCGACGCGGTTCACGGCATCAAAATCGACGTGCAGGGCATGGAAGGGGAAGTCCTGCGGGGAATGATCGCCGTTCTCAGGCAGTGGCAGCCGCATCTCGTGGTCGAATTTCACGCGGGTGTGGACCGGCACGAGATCCTCCAACTGTTGGCTGACTGCGGCTACAGCACCGAGCCGGCGCCTATCGATCCCGCACGCTCCAGCGGCATCGCCGACGACACCAGTTACGCTTTTGTGCCTTTAGATTCTCCATGCGCATCCTTGTCCACACGATCTTCTATCGCCCGGAGCTGACCGGCGTCGCCAAGTACACCGCCGAGATGTGCGAGTGGCTGTGCGCGCGCGGGCACCAGGTCGAAGTGATCTGTCCGCCTCCCTACTATCCGCGCTGGAAAGTGGAGGCTCCGTACCGGCAAGGGCGCTACCAGAAGGAGAGCATCGACGGCGTCTCCGTGACTCGCTGCCCCATCTGGCTGCCCGCGACACCCGGCGGCGTGCGGCGGATTTTCTACGCGGCCAGCTTCGCTATTTCCAGCTCGCTGGCGATCGCATCCCGCTTGTTCCGCGGACCGGACGTGGTCCTGGTGATTGAGCCGTCGCTGCTCAACGCGTTCCCGTCGCTCCTTCTGGCCAGGCTCACCGGTGCGGTGGCATGGCTACACGTGCAGGATTTCGAAATCGACCTTGCATTCGGCATGGGACAACTTCGCCGGCCGTGGCTGCGAAATGCTCTGCGCCGTCTCGAAGCCTTCCTCCTGCGCCGATTCGACAAAGTGTCGACCATCTCGCGTGCAATGGAAACGGCTCTTTTCCAGAAAGGCGTGCCGGCGGACCGCGCTGTGCTGGTCCCGAACTGGGTGGACACCGAGCAGATCCATCCCGCGGCCTGCGCCACTCCTTTGCGCCGCGAACTCAGCATCGCGAGTGACACGATCGTTGTTCTGTTCTCCGGAACGCTCGGCGCCAAACAAGGAGTCGAAACGGCTCTGGGGGCAGCCCGCCGGCTCCTGAGCCATCCCAACCTGGAGTTCGTCATTTGCGGGTCAGGCCCTGCGGAAGACGCTCTCAAGTCGCTCGCCCAGGCCTTGCCCAACGTGCGCTTCCTGCCGTTGCAGCCCGCCGCCCGGCTGAACGATCTCCTGAATCTGGCGGATATCCAGCTACTGACGCAAATTCCTGGCGCGGCTGACTCGGTCCTGCCGTCCAAGCTCCTCGGCATGATGGCCAGCGGACGGCCCATCGTCGCCACGGCTCATCCACAAAGCGAGCTCGGCGGGGCCATCGCCAAGTGCGGTGTCGCCGTGCCCCCGGGCGATGCGGAGCGCCTGGCGGAAGCCATTCGCGATCTCGCCGCCAATCCCGACCTGCGAGCGACTCTCGGAGCAGAAGCCCGCCGCGAAGCGCTACGCTCCTTCCGGCACGACGTGATCCTATCCGAATTCGAGAAGCAACTCGCGCAGTGCGTCGAATTCGCCAACCCGCTGGCCGACGCCACATGAGCACCGCCGCACGCCCAGCCATCGCCTTCCCCGCCGCGCCCGCCTCCTCCTGGGCGCCCTGGGCCATCTGCGCCGCCGACGTCCTCGCCCTCGAAACCTCCTTCGCCCTCGGCCTCCTCCTCCGCCGACTCCTCAGCGCCTGGTTCACCGCCTACATCGGCCTCGACCAGTACCTCGGCGTCGCCGCAGCCATTCTTCTGTTGCCGCTGCTCCACTACCAGATCGGCCTCTACCCCGGCTATCTCCTCGGACCCGTCGAACGCCTCCGCCGCCGCACCCTCTCCACGCTCGCCGTCTTCGGCGGACTCGCTGCCTGGGACTACCTCGTGGCCCGCGGCGTCCTCTCGCGCGGCGTGCTGCTGGCCACCCTTGTCTTCGCGCTGGTGCTGCCCCCGCTCGCCGATACCGCCGCCCGCGCGCTGCTCATCCGCCGCGGCCGCTGGGGGATTCCCGTGGTGATGCTCGGCGCCGGACCTGCCGGACGAGCCCTCGCCCGCACGCTCCTCCGCGAACGCCACCTCGGTATCCAGCCCGTGGCCTTCCTCGACAATCGCCCCGACGCCTGGCACACCGCCCCCGACGGCATCCCCGTCGCCGGACCGCTGCGTCTGGCGGCCGACTTCGAAGGACGCGCCGAAGCCGCCATCGTGTGTCTGGCCGATCTCGGCCAGGCCGACGCCGGAGCTCTGCTCCAGGAGCTCAACTTTGCACGCGTGATCGTGGTGCCGGACCTCGCCGGCGTCGCCAACCTCTGGGTCACGGCCCGCCACATGGGTGGCATGCTGGGCTTCGAGATCAAGAAGAACCTGCTGCTGCGCCGCAACCACGCGCTTAAGGCGTTCATGGACCAGGCCATCGCGCTGCCCCTGTTCCTCGCCAGCCTTCCGGTCATGGCCGTGGCCGCGCTATGGATCAAGGCGGTCAGCCGCGGACCGGCGTTCTACCGCCAGATGCGCGAAGGCATCGACGGCCGCCGCATCCCCGTGTGGAAGCTCCGCACCATGCACATGGACGGGGACCGCATCCTCGAAGCGTGGTTCGAATCGCACCCCGAGGACCGCGAGGCCTGGCAGCGCTACTTCAAGCTCCGCGACGATCCCCGCGTGCTTCCAGTGATCGGCCCTCTGCTCCGCCGCACCAGCCTGGACGAGCTGCCGCAGTTGTGGAGCGTCCTGCGCGGCGAAATGAGCCTGGTAGGTCCGCGGCCGCTCCCGGACTATCATTTGAAACAGTTCGCGCCGGACTTCCGCACGCTCCGCACGCGCGTGCTCCCGGGGCTCACCGGACTCTGGCAGGTCTCGGCCCGCAGCGAAGGCGACCTCCAGGTGCAGGAAGCGCTCGACACCTTTTATATCCGCAACTGGTCCCCGTGGCTGGACCTCTACATCCTGGCCCGCACGGTCACGGCCGTGTTGCTGGCCCGGGGAGCCTACTGACCATGACCACTTTCGCCCCACCGCAAACCCACAACGAGGCCGCCGCCGAACGCTATCTCGACCTGCTCAAGAAAGTGCTCACCCGCTCCATCGCCCCGGAGCGCTACCGCCGCATCCCGCGCTCGCAGCTCCGCCGCAACCGGCTTGCCTGGCTCCTCTGGCCGATGATCGATCGCCTGCTGGACCCGTTCGGTCTGGCGCTCTGCCGCGCGAAGTTCGATCCCGTCCGACGAGCCAACGGCCGCGACTGGCCGGCCGAAGCCGAAACCATGGTGGGCCTCGCCCGTCTGGATAACGTCCACACATGCATCCGCAGCGTCCTCGAACGCGGCATCCCCGGCGACTTCGCCGAAACCGGCGTCTGGCGCGGCGGCGTCGGCATCTTCATGCGCGCGGCGCTTGACGCCTATGGCGACCCCGGCCGCTGCGTCTGGATGGCGGACTCCTTCGCCGGCCTCCCCGAACCGGACCCGCGTTACGAAGCCGACCGCGACAGCGAGTTCCACGAATTCGCCGATTTCCTCGCGGTCCCGCTCGAACAGGTGCGGGCCAACTTCGCCAAATACGGGCTCCTCGACGATCGCGTGCGCTTTCTCCCTGGCTGGTTCCGTGACACGCTCCCCCATGCGCCGATCGAGCGCCTGGCGATCCTGCGGCTGGACGGCGACATGTACTCCTCCACCATGGACGCCATCACTAGCCTCTACCCCAAGCTCTCGCCCGGCGGCTATGTGATCGTCGACGACTATCACACCGTGCCGGCCTGCAGGCAGGCCATCGATGACTACCGCGAGCGCCAGGGGATCGACACGGTGATTCTGCCCATCGACTCCGACGGAGTGTACTGGGAAAAATCACGCTAGTGTTTCAGGCGTGGCGCAAGCACTCGTGCTTGCCGCGCCGGGACTCGTGCCGGCGCTTGTCGCCCCTCACCGTGCCACCGCCTACCGTCCAACCAGGTGCTGCACGCTCGTGTTATTTTCCCCGCAAACAAACTCGATCAACTCCGTATCGGGCATCAGGCGCTGCTTGAGCGTGATGCTCCACGGCGCGGTGAACGTCTTCGGATCATCCATGGTGATCTGAATCTCCAACGTTCCGTAGTTCAGCCGGCGGAACCGCTCCGTCATCCTGGCGGCGCTGCTGACGGGCGTGCCCTGCTCGTCGAGCCACCCCAGGTCCCGGAATCCGGTGGTCTCAACCACCAGCGTGTCCGCGTCCCAGTGGCCGCTGGAGTAGCCGTACCACCACGGTTGCGGGTCATCGTCCGGCAGCGGCCTCCCATCGGTGAAGATCTGCCGCAGACCGCCGTTCGATTCGTAGAGGATCAGCACCAGACCCGGCGCCTGGATGATCTTGCGCGGCTGCGGGTGGCTGTGAAGCTGGAAGGGATGCAGCGGCAGACAGTGCGCGTCAGGATGGTCCTTGCTGTTCTCGTCCAGCCGCTGTTGCCGCAGCTCGGCCGCCCACGGCCGGAAGGGCAGCCCATCCCGGAACATGGCCGGCAGATTCTGGAACGGGACCAGCCCACGCCCCTGTCCCGCCGGTGGACTGGCCGGCATGCCCCGGTCCCAGACTCCCGACAAATCCGGATGGCCGTCCGGCGTCTTCGGCGCGGGTCCGTTGAGATCCACTTGTCCGTCCGGAGTCCGGGGCGCATCGGCGGTTTTATAGGAAGGCCACTGCGCCAGCAACGCGGGCGCGAGCAGCAGTCCGATCGCGAGTCTGGGAAGCGCCATCAGCAGAAATCCGTCTCGTACGATAGCACAGCCGCCCCCAATCAGTTCTCAGTCGGCTGCTCTTCCATGCTATCGACGACCAATGCTCTGACCTGCACCTTCTGCTTCTTTAGTACCAGGCCCAAGTTGTCCCGGAGCGCTGCGGCGAGAGGCGGAGCATCGGCTGCGGGGTTGTCGTCCCTCGCGAAGCGAAACGCAAAGTAGTAATCCCCCACAACTCCCGTCTGATCTGACACGGCCTTACCCAGCACGCGTCCCAACGTCTCAGCAAGCTTCATCATGGAGACTCTGCGGCCGATGACTCGTACGACACTAGCCGCTGGCAACGTGGCAGAGATTGCCCCTTCCCACGCGGCGACGGAGTCGCTCCGTACCCATCCCGGCAACGGAGGCGGCGGATCTTCCGGTTGGGCCTCTTTCACTTTGAGCCCCTTCGGTCCTATGGAGAGAGCATACCCATCGGCTTCTTTCGCGACGAGATGAGCCGCCATCTTGAATCGCTCCTTGAGTAAGGATTGAAGCATCAGGCGAGTTTGATCGCCGGTGGCGGCCGGATCCATTTTGGCCTCCACTCGAAAGAGTGTAGTTCGAGGAATTGCCCCGGAGATAAATGAAAAGTCCAGATTCCAGGCATAACTGATCAAATGATAGAGATCCGTGGTCCAGGTGATTCTTCCGCCTGCTCTCGTTGGCCTTGTTGCAAGTACACTGCCGCCGATCGGCTTGACGGTGGCCACCTCAAACGCCGGTGATGGATTCAGCCCTTGGCCGTTTGCACTCTCACCGGAGAATCCCCACACCATCGCGATCATGCATGCGGCAGAAGTAGCACTGCGTATGCTCCGCGACGTCCAGGAAGCGCATGCGGTTGGTCGAGCCATATCTTCCAGAGGCCTCCGCTGAGTATATTAAGCTCATCTTCGCGGCAAGAGCAAGAGGAATGCCGTACTACACAAATTCTACGAGGGTGTCCCAGACGTAGTTGAAGGTCGAGAGCGGCGGGGACTTCCTCTTACAGTTCTTTTCCCTTCGATGACGGAGTGCTTTCTTCACGCCCCAGGATGGCGGCCAAGGCCCAGAAATCCCGATGGCCATCGATTCTGCGCAAATGGTTTTCGGCGAAGAGCCCCGCTGTTGTCCTGTATTTGAAGTCCGCGTAACAGAGGAAGGCCACCGCGCCGGCAGCGCGGGCGCGAGCAGCGGTCCGATCCCGAGTCTGGGAAGCGCCATCAGTAGAAATCCGTCTCGTGCGATAGCTCAGCGGTTGACGGCGATACACCCGATCAGGCAGGCAGCGAGGGCGGAACAGACGAAAGCGGCGCGCCTCCCTCGAACAGCGCCTTCACAGTGGGGCGATTCAGCACCAGAATCGTGGCGACGCCGATGGCTGTGCCGAAGGGAAGCGAGAGGCACCACAAACCCGCGACGACGATGCAGAACACCCGGCGGCGGCGCTCACCGAGGCTGCGGCCAACCAGGTAGGTGAGGAACGTCCCGCTCAGCCCCAGCGTGAGCAGGCCGATGCCCACAAACAGGAAGACCAACCCGGCGGTCCTCGCCACATCCGGCGGTCCCTGGTCCACCGGGATCACGCCGGAGGCGAAGATGCCGCCCATGCCGATGTAGATCAGCGAGAACAACGAAAAGAACGCGCTCATCCCCGCCAGGATGTAGAACGCCCATTTCAGCAGCCGGAGGTGCTCTTCGTCGCGGTCTACCAGTTCGCCCATATCACGTCTCCGCGGATGCCAGCTTCGCACCCTCCACCAGTGAGCGCAACTTGGCCCAGGCAATTTGGGGATGCGTGCGGCCGCCGAATCCGCAGTCGGCGCCGGCGATCACGTTCTCCTTCCCCAGCAGGCCGGCGAACCTGAGGATGCGCTGCGCCACCAGTTCGGGATGCTCCACCACATCGGTGGAATGCGTGATCACGCCCGGGATCAGGATCTTTCCCTCCGGGAGCTTGGTTGTTTCCCAGACCACGTACTCGTGCTCATGCCGCGCGTTGGCGCCTTCAATCAGGTAGGCCTGGGCCTTCACCGAAAGAAGGATCTTCACCAGGTGCTTTAACTCCAGATCGTAGGCGTGCGGCCCGTGCCAGCTTCCCCAGCAGAAGTGATACCGGACCCGATCCTCCGGAATGCCCCGCAGCGCGTGGTTCAACGCCTCCACCCGCAGCTGGCACCGGCGCAGGAAGGCATCGAGGCCCATCGCGATACCGATGCGGTCCCACAGCGCGGGCAGCCACGCGTCATCGATTTGCAGCAGGACGCCCGCCTCGACGATCGCCCGGTACTCTTCCCGCAGCGCCTCGGCCAGTGCGAACAGGAAGTCCTCTTCCTTCGCGTAGTATTCGTTGGACCGGTAGACCTCCAGGCTGGCCGGAGCCGTGCTGGTGAGAAACAGCTCACCTGCCGGGCCGGCCGCCGATTTAAGCAGCTCGATCTCCCGTTGCAAAACCGTCTGCCCGGTGTAGGTGATGGGACCGGTGCAAACGTTATGCTCGCGGACCGTCTTGATCTGGCCGTTTCCAAAGAACAAGGTGCCACGCTCGGCGGCCCACTGGTAGAAGTCCGCGAACTCTTCGCGGTCCTTACCGAGCGTCACCACCGGAGGTCCCTTCCGCTCGCCTTTCGTGAACCCTCCAAAGCGATCGTCGGCGAAGGACAGCCAATCGCCGCCCTTCGTCGCTTCGCCTTCGTTGATGATGTCCAGGCCAACCTGGCGTTGGCGTTCCACCAGTTCCCGTACCGCCGCTTCTCCCGCCGTGCCTTCCGGCGTCGGCAGGCTGCCGGTGTGCGTCGTGAGGATCTTCTTCGTGCTTCGCTGCATTGCTCAGATTATAGTGCCGCTCCAGAGCTGGCGAACGGTGATGCGTGAAGGCCGCCAATCAACGGTGGCGCCGGCGAGCGGAGCCATGATCTGCGTGGCGAGCGCGGAAGGCACCGAAGCTCACGCCGGAGCGTTTTCTCAGCAAGCGTAGACCGCTCCCTGTGGTCGCGGCTCAGCTAGCGGCGCTCTGCACAAAGGACGTGCACTGGGCACCGCGCCAGTAGCTGAGCCGCGACCACAGGGAGCGGTCTACGATAACTCTGCAAACGCTCCAGCTAGAAATTGACGCCGAAGAAACTGAGCACGTTGATAAGCGGCACACCGAAGACCTGACGCACATTGTCCCCTGCAATATTCATGGCCAGCGGCTGATTGCCGTTGTCGAGCAGGATCGGAGCTCCCGAATCGCCTGGGGCGTTGACGGCGTCGCATTGGACGAGACCTGTGAAAATAGCAGATCCGACCTGGGGGATTGGGATAGGTTTGGTAACGTTGGCTGCGAGCCAGGCGCCCGCGGTCCAGTTTCCGGTGGTGCCGCGAAACATCTTGATGGGCCGGTGAAGCTGGTCCTGATTGCCGACAACCGGACCCGGCACGACGCCGCCTGGCGCTTCAGGAATGATGCCGCCCAAGGCAGCCAAAGCGGCGAGGTCGGTTATCCAGGCTTCCTGTCGATTCTTCGCCGCGACGAACTGGCCTTTCTCGGTGACCGAGTCCGGAATCAGCAAGCCCCCGATGAAATAGAAACCCTTGCTCCAGGCCGTCATGTCAAAGTACTTCGCAGCGACCGTGGCGAGCCCCTTCAGTCGAGCCTCCGCGGCTCTCCGGGTGCTGTCGTCGGGATCGGCCGCCTGTCTGAGATTGTTCTCCAGGCGGGCGGCGCATTCGCTCTTCCTCTGCCCGGTATCGGAGTCAAGGGTCACGCCCCGCTCACAGGCCGCCTCGGTGAATTCACGGAATCCTTCCTGGGCCAGGGCTCGATCCCGGGACGCCTGGCCGGTGGCTTGGTCGAAGGCCTGCTGCGCGTCCTTGAATTCGTCGGAAGTGGTGTCGCTGAACGCTTGGAGATCTTTCTGGATGTCGGCCAGTTGCATGTCGAGTCTGGCGTTGAAATCGTCGAGTGTCTCAGGACCAAGTGCGTTTTTCACGTCGACACCGCCGGCTCCCCGGCCGATCAGCAGCATCCCGATGTTGGACCTCCCATAAATGCGAGTCCCCGTCAAGTGGGTGAACGGGTCGGGCTGAGACGGAAGCCACCCATGACGCACCGCGCTGGGGGGCTCATAGATGAAGACGCGGCTGCGGCGCACCGCGTTCGAATACTTCATGGTCTCTTCGTTCAGAGCGCCAGCCAGGTCGAGGACCTGAATAATCCAGGTGGAAGGACACGGCGTTCGCGCTTGTTCGTCCGTGGACCGGGCCGCACAGAGATCGGAGGTCAGCGTGCCGGCCATCGTAACGGACTCGCCGCAGGCCTGGGATCCAGGATCGCTAAAGTTGCAGCCCTCCGGCCGGAGCATCTTTTCGAGATCTTCGCTCTGCTCTGCGGGCAGCAGATGCTGGAGCTGGGCAGTGAGCTTCCATTCGCGTTCCGCGGATTTGGAGGCATCTCCGGCGGGGGCGGGCGTGTCGCCGCCTTTCTGATCTTTGGGAGTATCTGGCTGTTTTCCTTTGTCCGCGGAGGTATCTCCGCTCTTCGGCGCAGAGCCGGACCGATGGTTTCCATTTGAGCGCTCGCCCGGATTCCCGGCTGGTCATGGCCTCCGCCATCCATCACCTTCCGGCTTGAAATCCACGTCGTTCAGGCGATGGTATGCTCGGCGTGTAGGGTGCAAGACGACCCGCGCGGCCGGGACGGTGAAGCGCTGCGGCGCAGGCCCCCGCGATCCGATTTGATCAGAAGAAACATCGAGAAATGATTGCACGGTTCAGGCGCCATTGGATGCAGATTCATCGTGGGGGCGCGGCGTGACGGGGGGGCCATCGGGTCAGGCGCCGTTTCAGGCACACGTCGAGCTGTTGCGACTGTTTCTGACGCATCGCGAGGATATCGTCGAAAGCATCGAGGGCGTTCTGAACGCCCAACGAAAGCCGCTCCCGTACTTGCAGGACCGGCCTCTTCTGTCCCGCCATTTCGAGGATTGCTTCTTTGCGCACACCGCGGTCAGCGCCAGCCAAACTCGCCTCAGAGGCCGACTGGAAGAAGCGCATTGGGCCGGGGGATTCAAACCTCGTCCGGTTCAGGATCTGCATAACGACCTGATCCATCCGGCGGAGATGATGATTCGCGCCTTTTATTGCTGGCAGCAGACGCGCTGGCCGGGTCGCAACGGCCGCCTGCATTACGCGCAAACGCTTTTCAACTTGTATGTACTTCGGTGTGTCCAGTTTCTGAGCATGCGTCTCTGGGATGAGGACCCAGACGGCGCGGGCGGGCGGCTCGCGGAAGTGCAAGGCGTGCTGGAGGAGCTGTGGAGAAGCTCACCAGCCGGTCAGCCCGCGATGGTGCGCGATGCGCGCTGGCTGATTCCGTTGGCGCAGAGCCTGATTACCGATGAATTGGCGCCCTATTTCGAGGTTGCGCGGCTGGTCACCGAGACGCTTCGGGAAGCGGATGTGCTCGAAATCCAGAAGGCCCATGTTCGCATGCTGGGCGGGCATCTGACTTCACAGATCCGTTACTACTGCACAAAGGACGGCGTGCCGCTCAACGAGCAAAGCGTCGTTCTGCGCACGCGCGCCTCCAATGCGCTCGATTTCGCACTGCTGGTTCACGGTCTCGTGGATCTGCTCAAGGCCTATGACCGCGCATTGCAGAGCGGCGAAGAGCGCATGCGGCTCGACATGGCAGGAGCCATCTGGCAGGGCCTATCTGCCGATCCCGAGCTGTTTGTGAATCGCCTCGACCTGTTGCGCGCTTACAGCATGATCGAGCACGTTTTCATCGCGACCAATCACGAGAGGCATGCCATTTATTCGCCCCCCGGACAGCGGCATGTGCGACTGCTAAAGGAGTACGGTGCGCTGATGGACCGGTTGATCCAGCCGTTGCGTGACGATTTCCCGCGTTTCCGGCCAGTGGACGGCGGCTGTTCTCCCTACGGAGTGATCTTCGGGTTGCCTTCCCATCTCATCGAGCACATGGCGCTCAAAGCCCTGCAGCACGATGCCGAAGCGCGATTCAGCCTGGAGGATGTCTTTGACGATGGAGGCGCCGGCGCGGCCAAGCTCGCCTGGGTGAACGGCTGGAGGAATTTGCCCCACATCGACCGCGAAGTGCAACGCTTGTACGACTACCCGCAACAGTTCGCCGAAGATATTTACGGCCGCATCGAGAGCGAGCTTAGGCGGCGCGATGCAAACGCCGGGGCATGCGACGGTTCAAGAACCGGGCGCCTATATATCGTGTCCGCGGACGACCCGGAGGTAGACGCGGCGACTCCGGAACTGCCGGCCCGCTACTTCTGCTCTTCCGACAGGCAGATTGTGGAGGCACACAAGGCCGAGCCTTATGACCGGGCGCAACTGCTGGCGAGTCGGCGGGAAGCGCATTTCCTGGTCAGCTACGAAACGCCAGGCGGATGGATTGCCCTTAAGAAGGACCTGCTCACGGAGGTGCTTGGAGCGGGCCGCGATGCCAGGATTGCCGGGCTGCCGCAGGACGCGGCTCAGGTGTTGCGGCTCATGTGCACCGATCTGGTGATGCCGGACAACACGCCCGATCAGGCGAGCGTGCCACCATCGGTCGAGCAAGCCTGAGGCCTACTCCATGAATGGCGTAGAGCCGTTTTGAGTGGTGAGCGCGGAAGGAATCGAACCTTCAACCTACTGATTAAGAGTCAGTTGCTCTGCCAATTGAGCTACGCGCCCTAAGTATTGATACTGCTTGGCTTATGCTTGCGATCTGCTGCAGTCGCTTCATCGGCTGTGGTCGATTTTGTGTCAGAAGCGGCTCCACGCCGCGCCACGTTCATCGTATCCAGCCGTTCGAAGGCCCGTTCCAGGAACTCCGGCGACGGGTGGACGTACCGCTGTGAGACTGTGACGCTGCTGTGTCCTGCAATGCGCATGATAGTAAAAGCCTCCGCCCCAGACTCGCCGAGACGGGTTAGCATTGTATGCCTCAATGAGTGTACCACGAACTCCTGTGGCCACCCCAGCAACTCGCGGAACTCCTTGTGCTGATGGTCCAGGGAGGACACCAGAAACGGTCCACCCTCCGCATCGCCCGGAAAGACGAAGCGGCTCTGCCTGGCCGACTTCCTCCGCGCTTCCAGCATGGATGCGACGCGCGCAGTGAGACTGAGCGTGCGTTTCGCGTTCTTCGTTTTCCCTCCGGCGATCGCCAGATGCCCGAACTTGGCCCCGGCTGCAGGCTCCAAACGGACGTGCTTCCATTCGAGCGCGCAGGCTTCCCCAGGGCGGACGCCAGCGTCCAGCATCAGCATCGCCACGTCACGCAAGGGCTGTGGCGCCATGTGCAGATAGAGTTCCTCCCGCTGGTAGCTCAGCACGAATTCTCGAGGTTCCTCCCCGCGGAACAGCCGGATCTTCGGAAGCCGATCGATCAGTTTCCATTCCTGGGCGACGTGCAGCAATCTTCGCAGGGTGGCGAGTTCGCGATTGATGGATGCAACCGACAGCGGCCTGCCCAGTCGCGACACCTGCTGTGTCCGGCGTCTCTTCAAGGCTTCGATCAATTCTTCGTCGATGGCATCGAGCGGACGGGACGCCAGCGGGGCAAAGTCGAGCAACCGGCGCATTCGTTCCTTGTAAAACGTGACCGTGGCCGGCTTGTCCTGGCACATTGTTTCGATGGCCGCCTCGAATCTTGGGGCGAACTCCCGGAACGTGGGAACGGGAGCTTTCTCGAAGATGCCGGCCTCTCCCTTGGCCAACTGCGTCCGGTGAGCCGCTTCGATCTGCCGCGCGACCGTGGCGTTTCCGGTATGTGCGCTCTTGCGATAACGCCGGCCCTTGAAGATGAAGCTGTAGTGGTATGTCTTACCGCGCTTGTAGATCGCCATCCTCGCTTCTCTTTTAGATTCTATAGGATGCCGCGATTGTGCGCAAACGCGCAGCATTCCGCTTCCCAGGTTAGGACCTACCGGTGGTACAGCGGTCGCGGGTCCTGCGACGAGGAAGTCGGCTTTTCGAGCGCCATCTCGGCGGCGGCGCTTTCCAGAATCTCGCGGTCGGCGGCGGTCGACCCGCGTGCCACGCACAGCTCCATCATCCGGCCGCACAGCGCATTGATCAGCCGCGGAATGCCGCGCGTATGCTGGTGGATCTCGGCCATCAGATCCTGGGAAAAGATGCGCTGCTCAGGCAGTCCCGCGATCATGAGGCGGCGAGTAATGTAGTCCGGCGTCTCCGATCCGGAAAGCGCTGTGATCCGGGCCCGGGTCAGGATGCGCTGATGCAGGCTCCGCAGTTGGGCGGTCTGAATGCGGCTCTCAAAATCGGGCTGTCCAGCCAGCACCACCTGGAGCAGCCGACCGCCGCGCGCCTCCAAATTCCCGAACAGCTCGATCTCCTCCAGCACGTCGGTGGAAAGCTTCTGTGCGTTGTCGACAATCAACGCCGTGGTCAGCCCCTCGGAAAAGCGTTGAATGAGGTACTCGTTCAGCGCGATCAGCACCGACGTTTTGGAGGTGGCGCATTTCAAATCCAGATCGTGCGCCACCAACTCGTAGAACTCCGCCACCGTGATCTTCGAGTTGTACAGGTACGCGAATTCGACATCCCTCTGTTTCAGAAGCCCGACCAGGCACTCCAGCACCAGGCTCTTACCGGTGCCCGCCGCGCCGATCAGCGCCACAAATCCCGCGCGCGTTTGGATGCGATGCAGGAGATTCGCCAGCGCCTCGCGGTGTTCCGGAAACGGGCAGAAAAACTGCACGTCCGGAACCGGAGAGAACGGGTCATGCGGAAGACCGAGGGAGGAGTACGGGCTGCCCGCTACCGGAGCCGGCAGGTCGAGCCCGGTGGGCTCAGCGGCAGGCGTGGGAGCAACGGCCGGTGTCTCGCCGGTCCAGTAAGGAGCAGGTGCGGGCCGGGATCGCGGCTCGGCAGGGGGCGGGGAAGCGGGCAGTTCCTGAGGCGCCGCGGCCTGCGTCTCAGGAACGGGCGCGAGCTGCACCGGTGGTTCGACGGCAGCATCCGCCTCGACCGGCACAGGCTCGGGATCGGATGACACCAGCTCCGGCGCCGCTTCGATGGGAGTTGCTACCGGCGTTTCCTCGATGGGGACTCCGGGTGGCGGTTGCTCGGGCGCGTGTGACGCAGGGGTGGTCTCGCGGTCCACCGGAGCGGGCAGCGGATCGCCCGGTGCTGCCTCCAGGGCGGCAGGGGCGGATGGCTCCGGAGTAGAGGCGGCCGCCGCTGTTTGCTTCTCCATTGACACGCCTGGCGAAACGCCTCGCGATACGGCTGGCGAAACGGCTGCGCGTACGACGATCGGCCGGGCGCGCCGGCAGGTTTCCGGAGTAAGTGCCTCGGCGGGCGAATGAGCCTCCAATTCCCCCCCCTTGCTGGTCACGAAGAAGCCGATCTCGGGCGGTTCCGCCTTCGACCTCCGCAGCACCAGCGCTACCGAACGCGGTTCGGGAAAGAACGTTCGATGCAGTTGGCGGTCAGGCTCGCCCAGCGTGAGTTCGCGCTTGCTCACCGTATGGAACCAGCCGACGGGCACCGTGTCCGCGGGGTCGCCCACCGCCGGAATGCTCGCTTTTAAAGCGCCAAAGGCTTCCGAATCCCGCGCAGTGAGCTCGAAGGCGGGACCGTATTCGTGCTCACAATCGAAGGCCCGGAACCCCATAATGACGGTGTAATCCGCCTCAAACCTGCCGAGAAGGATTCCCCCCAGTTCGACCCCACCCCACGGATAGCGCCGGAAGCCGGCTGCCGCCAGCTCCCGCAGCTCGTCCAGGAAACGTACCGAGCACTGAATGCTCGGGTTCGTATTCCGCGATGGCCAGAGCACCAGAGCGTCGTTCGTGTGACTGCCAGCGTCCAGCGGAGCGAGCTGGGGAGTTTGTGGTTCCACCTGCATCTATCGTATAGTCTCATGAAGCAATCTGGTAGTCACAAAATCGATAACAATGGCATCGGACCGCGGCTCCACCGGCCATCGAGCCTTCTCCAGCTACGAGAAGACCAGCGCAGTACTCCGCCTGTTGAAGGGAGAACCGGCGGAGCAACTGAGCGAGGAACTCGGAGTTTCGATCCGCCGCCTGGAGCGCTGGCGCAGCGATTTCGTGGCCGCGGGTTCCGCCGAGTTGTCGCGGCGCCGCGACCTCGACCAGGGCTGGTTCAAGAAGCACGGCGGCACGATCCTCCAGTGGAGTTTTCTCATCCTCATTCTGATCGGTGTGATTGCGCTGATCTCGGTCTACTCCCAACGCTAGCGACGCCGGATCCACGAAGGACGGTTGAAAGCAGCCGACCGCGCGGGGTAAGCTCACTTCTGACTCCGCATGATTCGCTCGATCCTTTGTCTCGCGCTCCTCAGCGCCGCCCTCGGCTACGCGGCCTTGTGGAAAGGCGGAGTCTGGACCGTTGACTGGAACATCTCCCTGCTGCTGATCGGCGTGGCCTTCGCCGGCTACTGGATCGGGCTACCCGGGAGAGAGAAGGCCCCGCCGCTCAGGATCTGGATCAAGATACCGCTCGTCCTGCTGCCTTGCTACCTGGCGTTCCAATTGATCCCTCTACCGGAAGGCATTCTGCAACTCCTATCGCCGAGCCGCCTGGAACTGTTGCTGGGCGTGCAGAGCATCGATCCCAACCTGCACTCCGCGCCCTTGGCCGTCCTTCCACCCGCGGCCACGGAGCAGCTCTTCCGTTATCTCGCCTATATCGCCACGTTTCTCCTGCTCCGCGAGTTGTGCTGGCGGTTCTCTGACCATCCCTGGGTGGTCACTTCTCCCCTGATCGCCCTCGGAGCCCTGGAAGGCGGGTTGGGCATGTTTCAACTCGCCGCCAACTGGCCGGACGGTTTCTCCCGCGGCACGCTGGTCGACCGCGATCACTACGCCGCGATGCTCGAAATGCTGGTGCCCTTCGCCCTCATGGCGGCACTGGCTGTCTGGCGCCGTCAGGACCTGCGATACTCCTCGCCCATGGGACCAGCCATCGTCTCCTCCGTTCTGCTGGCACTGTCCGCTCTAATGCTGGTCGGCATCGTGTTTTCGTTATCGAGGATGGGATTTCTAGTCGTTTTGAGCACCATTTTCGTCCTGGGCGTACTATCCGTTGGCCCGCGTCTTCCCTCCAAGCGCTCTCGCGCGATCTCGCTCGGGGTCCTGGGCGTGGCCGTTGTCGCCCTGTTCATCATCCTGCCTCCCGGCAAACTTATCGAGCGCTTCGCATCGATTTCCTCCACCGAACAGGTGTCCGCCGACACGCGCCTGGCCTACTGGCGCGAGTCTCTCCCGCTCATCCATGACTATGCGGCGTTCGGGGCCGGCCTGGGTTCCTACGACTCGGTTTTCCGCAAGTACCAGGTCACGACTCCCACCCTGAGCGTGGACGCCGCCCACAACGACTATTTGCAGTTTCTAGCCGAGTTGGGGATCGTCGGATTCGCGATTCTGGTGGCGCTGGTCGGCGGCGTGATCTGGAAACTGCTCGGTGCTCTGTTCCGTGGCGGCGACGTCGATTTGAATTACAGTTATCTGGCCTGCTTCGGCGCCATCCTGGCTATGCTGCTGCATAGCATTGTCGACTTCAGCGTCCAGATTCCAGCGAACGGGATGATTTTCGCCTGGGTGTGCGGCATCGCCGCTAGTTCCTCGCAGCGGCGATTGTGACGTTATCCAGCCAGACTTCGCCCTCGATTTTGTTGTCGAATTTCTCGGAGGGCTCACGCACCAGGCGAATCTCCAGCAGGCGCGTGTCCCCCAAAACGGTAAACGCGAGCTGCTCGGTCCGCCGGTTCACAGTGCCCTGCAGCGGCTGCGTGCCGATACTGAGGCGGCCCGGCGAATCCACATCCAGTAGCTGGAGCCAGACTCCCTGATCGGTCGTGATGCCTTCGGCGCGTACATCTGCGCGCAGCACGTACCGCCCGGGTGGAGCCACCACCTGATGCGTGACGTTGCGAAACGTGACGTTGTCCGTTCCCGGAAACGTGACGTGCAATTCGCCGCCTTCGACCGCAGTCCGGACCAACTCGTGGGGAGCAATGCGCCAGTCGAGCGCAACCCGGCGAATCTCGGAATCGAAGCCGCCGTTGTAAACCAGATTCCGCTGTGGATAATCGCCACCCTTTCCGTCCAGAAAATCGGACCAGGTCGCCTGGGCCTGCGCGTAATGCTTGGTGCGGATCAGAAAATTGACGCAGTCCGTCACCACAGCCTCATCCACAAAACCGCGCTGGCGGATCCAGGTCCAGGTCTTCCAGGCGGAATTGTAATCTCCCCGCGCCGCCAAATAACGAAAGTACGCCTGCGCCGGCCTGGCCTGCTCCGGAATCCCCAGCGCGAGAATCTGCTCTGTCGATCCTCCCAGGCGGTCAAAGAGGCTGAACGCCATCGAATCGTATTCGCTGATGTCGCTGAGAATTCGCTTGAGGTAACCGAGCGCCTTCTGCGGTTGGTCAATCTGGAAATAGAAATCCGCCGTACGGAGAAGGATCGGCGAAGAGCGCGGCCCGAGTTCCACGGCCCGGCGAAAACACCGCTCGGCTCCGGCCGCGTCGCCCTGATCCAGCAGCGCCTCCCCGTAGTCACACCATCGGTAGCTGGACGCCGGATCCAGCAGAACCGCGCGCTTCACGTCGCCGGAAATCTGATCCTGAGCGTCGTTTCCCTCCAGGAACTGAAGGTAGGCCCGCTGAGCCAGCTCGTCTGGAGAACAAACCGAGAAGTCGCAGAGTCGGGACTCCCACGCCGGATTCCGGGTTGCCGCGATCTGGATAGCGGCGAAGCCAGCCAGAGCAGTACCCAGTAGAGGACCTAAGTACCTCCAAAAATGGCTCATGGGTTTTGTATTACTCTCATGATTACATTAGGGTTATCCTTGTGTCCCTGCCGAAATATAGGATACACTAAATGCTCAAGAAGCGAGGGACTCATGCGTTTTTCCAGTCTGTTGATCGGCACGATTCTTCTGGGAGCTACCTGGGTTCAGGGGGCGGCACCTTTGGGAACATTGCATTCCACCGGTTCGGTAGTGGTTTCGGGAACCAAGTTTGGAGCGTCCACAGTGACCGCGTGGCCGGTCGTCGGCGGCGACGAAATTGCCACGGAGTCCTCGCCCGCTGTTCTGAAGCTTGAAAACGGATCTTCCATCACGCTGAGGCCGAATTCTCGTTTGACGCTCACGCAACAAAATGGACGGACGGTTGTTTCGGTAACCCGCGGCAGCGTGGATTACGATCTGACGGCCCAGTCGACGGTGGTGATACGGGGAGGGGCGGTAACGCCCACCGGCGGGAGAGACCGGAGGGGGAGAGTGGATGCGGGAACAGATACGGGGGCACAAGGCGGAAAGACCACTCTGGATCCGACTGCCCGCACGGCAAGAGCACGGCCCAGTAATCGTTTCTAGTCCACCTCGGTAAATTCGTTTCGGAGGCAAGATGCGTAAGATACTGCTAGGTTTATCTCTCGTAGTGTTGACCGCCGGCGTCAGCACGGCCACGAATATCTACGTCGGCCCCGCGGCGGCGCCGGATTACTTCGGTTCGCCGAGTTACACCGGGTGGGTCGATAACGCCATCGTCGCGCTGCTCACCGGCAGCCCCGCGGCGGGGAGCCCGCTTTCCCCGGACTACTACCTCCAGTCGACTAGTTTTCAAGCAAACCAGATGATCGTCACCGACTTCAACTCCTGGAACGGGAGTGCGAGTCCCACAGGCGCTTTCGCGGGTGAATACGGGAGTGCAATCACGTTCGCGACGATCATCAACAACCCCGGATCAAAGCTGGACATCACGCAGGGCGTAACGGTAGCGGTGGATCCCTTCGGAACGCCGTTGTCCGACACAGAGAATCCCGGTATCGGTCCGGTTCAGAAGACGGCGTTTGACGCTTTCGTTTTGGGTGTTGACTGGCCGGGCGTGGGCCTCCCTACGATCTACGCGACTGGCACTGAGCCGGCCATCGGCGTGGATTACATCTTTGTATTTCCAGGTGTCGCATTTGAGACCACCCACGCTGATTCGATAAGTTTAGGCTTCACCGACCAGGAGAATCTGGACGACTTCTCCAGCTTGATTGCGAGCGATCCGCTGATCAATCCGATTCACTATTGCGTGTCGTACGACGACCCGAGCAATTCGGCCTCCACGTGCGCGGATGCCTACATAGTACCGGAACCCAGTTCAATCAGCCTCTTCGGAACGGGCGGACTGGCACTTGGCTTCGCACTCTGGCGCCGCCGCCGGCGCGCTGCCTGAATCCTCGACGTGCAAACGCACCAAAGGCCCGCGACCGAGAAGGTCGGCGGGCCTTTTAAGCTCTAGGCGCACGCGGTGGATATGGCCAAGCGCAATCCGGCACTCTTCATCCCGGTGAAGGTAGGTGGAGGGGTGCGGTGCTGCGTCTGGCGGCCTTGCCACGCACAGTTGCGTGGAACTACACTTACTGGTAGGAGTATTACCATGCAGATTACTACCAAAGGGCAAGTCACCATCCCTCAGGAGATTCGTAACCGCTTGGGCCTTTTGCCGCATACGAAAGTCGAGTTCGAGTTGGCCGGGGATCACGCCCGCATTCGCAAGGCTCGGCGCCCACCCGGTGAAAGTGTCCGAGGACGCATGGCACTGGATGTCCTGCGCGGCACCGCAGACACCCGCTTGAGCACGGACGAGATTCTGGCGCTCACCCGGGGCGAAACCCGCGCTAAAACGCGGCGCAAGTGACACAAGCTATCACCAGTTGGCGGGCCCGCGTGAGCGCCTGCCGTGGCGTGCTCGTGGACAGCAACGTCCTGCTTGACGTCGCTACGAACGATCCGCGCTGGGGGGATTGGTCCGCGCGCGCACTCGCCGAAGTCGCTGAGCACACGACCCTGATCATCAATCCGATCATCTATGCTGAGGTGTCGATCGGCTATACGACCATTGAAGCTCTGGATGCGGCTCTGCCTACAACTTTGTATCAGCGCGAACCGCTTCCCTGGGATGCCGGTTTCCTGGCCGGGAAGAGCTTCCTGCTATATCGCCGCCGCGGGGGCTCGCGGACCTCGCCTCTGCCTGATTTCTACATTGGTGCGCATGCTGCGATCGGGCGTCTGGCACTGCTCACCCGCGATACCGCCCGTTATCGCGGCTATTTTCCGAAAGTCGAGATCCTCGCTCCCACAAAGCGCGGGATGTGATTTGGCGGATGCCTTGGAAGTCCTGGGCACACCTCCGGCTCTGTGGGTCACAATGTGGAGGTCAAACTGCCAGAGGGCCGCGCAGGAGGGACTGGCGCGCGGCCAGGGGCGGGGCTATTTCACTTGACGCTTACTTTTTTGCGCGGGGCCGCCGACTGAACCTCAGTGGGCAGTTTCAGCATGCGGAGAGCCTCGCAACATTTAGGGCAGATTCCGGCAGTGCTCCTCTGTCCGCATCGGAGGCATGCGAACGCATGACCGGCCGGGGTCTTCCTGTTTAGGTTTGACTACGATGGCCACGGATCTGCGGGCGCTTTCTTTAGGCGCTCAACTCCTTTTCCGGTTGGGAGAACTCTGGTATGCTGAATTCAGACTGGTCGAACTGACTAGTCGGAGACACCATGCGCGAGATCCAAGCATCGGAAGCCAAAGTTCATCTTCCCCAACTCCTGGACGATGTGGAGCAGGGCGAAACGCTGATCATCACGCGGCACGGGCGCCGTATTGCCCGCATTGTGCCCGAATTGGACCGGCGTCAGGAGGAGATCGATAAAGCCCTTGCCGGCATCCGGGAACTTCGTGGGCGTACCGGCAGGATCACCGTTGGCGAACTGCTGTCCGCCCGTGACGAGGGCCGCAAGCCCTGATGGCGTTCGTCCTCGATGCATCGATTACGGCGTGCTGGGCCTTTCAGGATGAAGATCATCCCGATGCGAGCTTGGCTTTCGTGCAAATACGCGCCAAGGAGGCAGTCGTACCCTGCCTGTGGTGGTTCGAGGTGCGAAACATTCTGGTAGTGAACGAGCGCCGGCGCCGGATCGCGGAAGCGGACACCGCTGCGTTCCTGCTGAACCTTTCGCGGCTTCGAATCCGGGTAGATCGCGTTCCGGAGGAAGGCGCGGTTCTGCGGCTGGCCCGGACCCACCGGTTATCTGTGTACGATGCCGCGTATCTGGAGCTGGCACAGCGGGAGGGCTTACCTCTTGCCACGCTTGATGCCGATCTTCGGAAGGCAGCGGCTGGTGAAGGAGTGGCTCTTCTCGGCTGCGGAGATGCCGCGGCGACCGAAGCTTCTCATCCGGACCCGCAGCCCCCAGGGGAGTAATTGTGCAAGAAAGAGTTACGTGCAAACGAGATCAGAGGATGGCACGGCCTGATTGAGAAGGACTTCCACGATCCGTTCGGCGGCGTGGCCGTCCCATTTCTCGGGGATGGTGCCGCGCCGCGAGCAGGATCAGCGTCACTGGGGCTACAATGTTCCTTCCCTGAAACCATGCCACGACTGCCCATGCAGGGATTTCGCATCCTTCCGCACCTGACCGGCCTGATCGACCAGGAGTTGCTGTATCGCCTTGAGTACGCCGTGGCGGAGAACCAGATTCTCCGTAATCACATGGGCGATAAACTACGGCTGACCGACGAGGAGCGGATCACGCTGGCCCGGATGGGCAAGCGCCTGGGCAGGAGACTACTGAAGGACGTCGCCACGGTTGCCAAACCGGCGACCATCCTGGGCTGGTTCCACGACCTGGTCGCGAAGAAGTTCGATGGCTCAAAGAAGCGCCGTGCGCCCGGTCGCTCCCGCATCGATACGAAGATCCAAAAACTGATCCTCGATACAGTCAAAGAGAATTCCGACTGGGGCTACGACAAGATCGTCGGCACGGTCGCCAATCTCGGTTACGACGTCTCGCCGCAGACCGTGGCCAACGTCCTCAAGCGCCACGGAATTCCGCCGGCGCCGAAGCGCAAAGGCGGCTTGGGCTGGGCCGAGTTTCTCAAGGCTCAGGCGGCCGTTACCGCCGCGTGCGATTTCTTCACCGTGGAAGTGCTCACGCTGGGCGGCTTGATCACGTACCTACGTGCTGTTCTTCATCCACCTGGAAACCCGGCGCGTGGAGTTGGCCGGCGTCACCCGCCATCCGGACCAGTACTGGATGGCGCAGGTGGCCCGGAATGTGACCATGGAAGGGGTCGGCTTCCTCAACGGCTATAAGCGGCTGATCCAGGATCGCGACGCCAAATTCTGTCCGGGATTCCGCAAGCTCATCGCATCGCACGGCATCGAGAACATCTACCTGCCCGCGAAGAGCCCGAACCTGAATGCGTTCGCAGAACGCTGGGTTCGCACGGTGAAAGAGGAGTGTCTCTGGAAGATAATCCTGCTCGGAGAGTCATCATTGCGACGTGCGCTCTCGGAGTTCGTTGCCTACTATCATGCCGAACGCAATCACTAGGGCAAAGGCAACGTGCTGCTCTTCCCGGCTCCGGACCAACGTATCGGGAGCATGGCAGGACCGGTCTGTTGCAAGGAGCGGCTCGGCGGCCTGCTCAAGTATTACTACCGCAAAGCGGCCTGAAGGGTCTCGCCGCAATCTGCGCGCTCTGCGCATTAGGTCTTTGGGAATAGTGTTTCCAGGCAGCGCCGGCAGCCATGATCTGACGGACTCAGCAACTGCTGAGCAACTTCAGATAGGCTTGCGCGCATAGCGGACGCATAGCGAAGCCCGTCTTGCTGTCCCCAACGACTCGTCGCCACCACGCCGCGCGCTCTCGGTCGCGACGCGAAAACATGCCCCCAACCTCTCGACGATGCTCGCACGTGCCTGATTCAGAGAGCGTTATCCCTCAGGCCCTTGAGGACGAGTTTCTTGACCATACGGGGTGTTTTCCCCAATTGGCGATTGAGGGAAGTCGGATTCAGAACACAGGAGAGCGGAGCAGATCGAGCAGGTATTCGCCGTATCCGTTACGCGCGCGCGAAGCTAGCACCTGAAGCTGCGCGGCGTCGATGAATCCCAGTCGATAGGCGATCTCCTCGGGACACGCCACCTTCAGGCCCTGCCTCTTCTCGATCGCTTGCACGAACATCCCCGCCTCCAAAAGCGATTCGTGCGTCCCTGTATCCAGCCACGCCGTCCCGCGGCCTAGAACCTCAGCGTGCAGCTCCTGCCTTTCCAGGTATCGACGGTTCACATCCGTGATTTCCAGTTCGCCTCGCGCGGAGGGGCTGATGCTGGCTGCGATCTCGAGCACCTGGTTGTCGTAGAAGTACAGCCCCGTTACTGCGTAGCGTGACTTTGGCTCTTTGGGCTTCTCCACGATACTCGCGATTTTCCCCGTGGAGTCAAATTCCACCACGCCATAGCGTTGGGGATCGGTTACCGCATAGGCGAACACTGTCGCCCCGCGCCTCCGTGCCGCTGCGGTTCGCAATTGCCGCGGCAAGTCGTGTCCGTAGAATATGTTGTCTCCCAACGCCAGCGCGCACCGGTCCGTTCCCACAAAATCGCGCCCGATCAGGAACGCCTGCGCCAAGCCGCTGGGCTCGGGCTGCATCGCATAGGAAAACTGCATGCCCCACTGCGCTCCGTCCCCGAGCAACGCCTCGAATCGGCTTGTGTCCTGCGGGGTCGAGATTACCAGGATCTGCCGGATCTGCGCCAGCATCAGGACGCTCAGCGGGTAGTACACCATCGGCTTGTCGAACACCGGCAGAAGTTGCTTTGAAATCGCTGCCGTCGCCGGATAGAGCCGCGTGCCCGCGCCGCCCGCCAGAATGATTCCCTTCACCGCTTTGCTCACTTTGCTCTCATCGATACTAGCGTCAAGCCCCGGAGTCCTCCGACGCTGCCCCAACGCAGCGGTAGCCCCTCGTCCACTCTCTGCAGCGAGAGCACGCTCGGCGTAGGACGTGTCCGCTGGTGACTTGCTGTCGCTTTCGGTTGCGGGAATTTCCCCAATTGGCGATTGGCGGAGTCGTCACTTCAAAGCGCAAGCTGTACTCGGATGCCCTGTGCAGTCAGATACCCCCGCGGAATGGCGACATGCTCCACCTCGGGGAGTTCAGTTCCCTGGAGACAATCTCTTGACGCAAACAGTTGGTAGCCCTGCCCGTCAAAGAACTTGGGAAATCCGGTCTCTACGATTGGCTTTCTAAATGCGATCGCGCAGAAGCCTGCATCCTTTGCAAGCTCTTCTAGCAGCCCGTGTCGGAACCCCGTTTTTTGCAAGAAATGAATGCGGAAGCTCAGAAGGCCGATTTCGGAGTGTTGTGGTGATCCAGGCGCAAAGTTGGCCCGTGTTGCGTCCTGGGACGAGTCACGAGGGGCAGGAGGGCGGCCATAAGTCGCCACAGAGCGCAAAATAACGCTGTGTTCCGGTCCGCCAAGCCGCGGGGCGTCCCGGCCCGGGTGAGCGAACGCAGAATCAGGGCGAGATTGAAGGCCGCCGCCTGCACCAGGATTCGTTTGGCGACGTTACTGCGGCCGCGCACATGCACGCGTCGCAAACCGCCGGTCTCATACTGGTGTGCGAACGGGCGCTCCAGAAACTCACCGCGCCGCCGCAGTAACTGCTTGCCCCGCTCGCCTTCCACGCGCCGCTTGTTGGCGTACACAGCCGCTTGTTGTTCGGCTTTGTCTTTCCACTTCCGGCGTGGTTGCTGGGGCACCAAAACGTAACTCCGCACGCCCATCTCCCGCATCGCCGCCAAGCCCGGACCGCTGTGATAGCCCTTGTCCGTGACCACTTCGCACAGACCTTGTTCATGAACCTTGTACTGACCCTGAGCCGTGGGCGTGTCGATCTGCCCGGCCACTGCCTGACCCGCGGCCGGCAGCGTTTCGGCAACCGAAGTCGTGTCGCCCGCTGCGCCTCCGTGCGTGGTGATGGCCACGATCGCGCCGGTGTCCAGGTCTACGGCCTGCTCGGCTTTATACGCCAAGTGCGTCGCGCCATCCTTCATCTTGGTCACTTCGGCGTCGGGATCGTGCGGATTGACCCAGTCGTCATTGGAGGCTTTCTTTTTCCGCTTGCGGTCCGCGCGCCGCAGTTCCTCATCGCTGCGCTCGATCCCTGCCTCTTTGGCCAGGCGCCGCAGATATTCCATGTAGTTCTCGCTGGTATCCCGCCGCACGATGGAGCGCATCGCCGCGTTGGCTTCCAGCGTCGTCGCATCGATACCGATGGTCTTGCCCTTCAGCATTCCGCGCCGGGCCACCTCGGTCAGCACGAACGTGAACACCGCCTGATGCGTCGCTTCGTCCAACAATCGCCGCGTCCGTGAAATCGTCACGTGGTCCGGCGTCGCTTCGTTCAGCCCGTACTTTAGAAATCGCCGCAGGCTCAGGCTATCGGCCACGCGCCACGCGATGCCTCGTTCGCTGCCGATGCCTTCGAAGAATCCGATCAGCAGCAACCGAAAATACACGCCCGGCGCCAGCGACGGCCGGCCCAACTTCGCGTGGTAGAACTGCCCGCACTGGCGCTCGCAAAACGCGTCGAACTGCGCCTTTTCCAGCACTGCGTTCAGCTGTTGGTAAAACGGATGCCCCGGCGCTTCGGCCTGCTCGCTGGCATAGAACAAGTCTTCCTGCTTCTGTCGGGTTTCCTTGGTCCCCATCGCCATGTCTGATTCTAAGCCCAAACATTCCTGGTGGGAAGTGTTTTTAGACACGGGCTGCTAGGTGCGAGGAGGTAAGAGTCGACAAATGCTCACCACGACAGAGAATGAAATTTGCGAAGCGCCCCCCCGATGCTTCGACGCCGATAGAGGCCAGGGACTAGAAAACAGTGGCCAGTGCGAGCGGCCGGTGGCCGGTAAGACCGGCCAAGGGTGTTGCCGGATACTTGGCGTCGAGGCCGCCGGAGCTGAAGTTGAAGAAGACGGAATTCGAGGGGCAGCATGTCCGAAGGGACGTGCTGGAGGGCAGAGCCTCCGTTGAAGAGGCGCAGGCCCAGGTGGCCCGGCGGACGTGGAAGCTGGAGAAGAAGACGTATCGGAGCGTTGCGGGCTACGATCCCGTGCTGAGGGCGCATCGCGGATTGGGTGCGGAGGGTTGAGGTGAGGGCGGCTTCGGCCGGATCGCGCGGCAAGCCCGAGGAAGCGCGTCGACGCGTCTTGGCTTTACCGTGGTTTTGAGCAGCGGATCACCATGCTCTTCCACAGGTACGGCGCGCGGCCGGCGCCGTAAAACTCAAATCGTTCGAACCCTGCCTCGCTGAGTAGCTGTCGCAGTGTCGGATAGCTCCAGAATTTGATGTGTCCGCCGTCCCATAGCGCCGTGAAGTGACGATCCCATGCGCCTTGGGCCGAAATGAGGAGGTTCTTCAAATACCCGTGGTAAGGGGTCGAGACTATTAGCGTGCCGCGAGGGTGGAGCAACCCATAGCAGTTACGCGCCCAGGCTCTGGGGTTGTATAGATGCTCCACAACCTCACAACTGATGACGACGTCGAAATGGCCAATGTTCAGGGACTCGAGCGGTCCAGTAACATCGCCCAATATGAATTGGATGCCTGGATGTGCGACGCGTGCTTCCGCTATTCCAGTCTCGGAGAGATCAACTCCGACGAACTGGAGATCGGCGCGAGAGATCGCCGCCGTGAGTGACCCGTTGCCGCACCCAAAGTCGAGGACACGACGCTGTCCGGAGGCGAGCAGCTTTGTAAGCACCGGGACTAGGTAAGCATGGGCGTGTGTGGGGCGGGCGTCTCGATACCCGTAATCGCGATAGTCAGCGATCTCTTTGGTGCTGTTCATCTCAGCTCTCGTGCGTGTTTGACGAACGCGGTGCTCGGTGTGTTCGTGCGGGTGCTGTGTCTCGAAGGTTGCGCTCGGCGATTCGGGCCTCTATGCTCTTCGCCCAGATGAGGAATTCATACTCCGCGAGCAGGCGGCAGAGGACGTATCCCTCGCGACCGTCCAGGACTCCGAGGCGGAGAATGTAGTGGTAGAGAAAGCGAAGGCGGTGGGCGAACGGAAGGGAGCGAGCCGCCCGCTTCAGAAGCCTGCGGGTTCGAAGGTGCGGCGCAATCGGTCCCGCCCTCGCGAGGTACTCGCGCCCGACGCGAGCCTCCCAGTTCGAGTAGCGGTTGTGCTTTTCCACGAATGTGCGGATATCGGGAAACGCAAAGTGGTCCATCGGCTTCTTAAGGAAGCCGGCTGACCCGTCCAGCAGCATGTGCTCGTGGACCTCGTTGTCACCTGTATCCGTTCCGCAGTCCGGGATGAACTCGTATCGCGCCCGGCCATGCTGGAAGAGGCGCAGATTCCAACTCGGGTAGTATCCCGAGTGGCGTATCCAACGGCCCATAAACATAAAGCGCCTATTGATGTAGTAGCCGCTGTGCCCGGCGTCGGAGCTCGTGACTTCGCGAATCTCCGCAGCTAGCTCCGGCGTAATCCTCTCGTCGGCGTCGAGGATCAAGATCCATGCATGTTTGAAAGACACATTCTCCAAAGCCCAGTTCTTCTTCTTGAGCCCTCCAGGAGTGTATGTGAACTCAACGACGCGGGCTCCTACATTTCTCGCCTTTTCCTGGGTTTGATCGATGCTTCCGGAATCCACCACCACGACGTCGTCGCTCCAGTGAACGGACTTGAGGCACTCTTCGATGTTGCTCGATTCGTTCAGCACGGGTATCAGCACCGAGACTGAAGCAGGCTTACTCATTGTGTGTGGGTGGTGGGCCTCGCTTTTGATAGGAGTGACCCCGGTGACACGGATCACCGCGTGCCCGTCCTCCTAGCGTCGGTCGCGACGCTGCGCCCCATGCGCTCCGCCGAAATGGCCTCGTACGCCTCAACGAGCGTCCGCTCATGGGGCACCCCCCATTCGCGCTCCGCCAGATTGCGAGCTACCAAGCAAGGCAGCCCCCGTGTCCGCGCGTGAGATAGCGAAGCATCTAGCGCCCGGGCGATCGATGCCGCATCCTGCGCGGTTCTCCAGACGGGAGGTGCGGGCCACTCTTTTCCCATGTCGACGCCGTCACTGAGCACGACGGGAACCCCGTAGGCGAGCGCGTCCGCGGCAGCAAGCCCGAAATTCTCCTTTCGCGAGACCAGGGCGACTGTGTCTGCGCGCGCGTAAGCGTCACGCAGGCGTTCGCCTTCCAGGAAACCCGTAAAGACCACGGATTCGCGAATTCCTAAACGTTCGGCCTGGCGTTCGAGTTGGGAGCGGTAACCCTCATTGTCAGGGCCTACGCAAACCAGCACGACGTCCTTAGCAGCTTGGTGCACTCGTGCTATCGCTGTGACCAACTGGTCCAGATTTTTGACCCAATTAATCCGGCCGACAAACAGTACGACTTCCTTGCCGATCAAACAAGGAAAGTCGCGTTCGAAGGCGGAGCGAGGCGGTAGTTGTGTGGAGACATCGATATCCACCGGGTTCGGCACAACTACAGTACGGCGGAACCGCCAACCCAGAGCACAGGCCTTCGCGTGTTCTGCCTCGCTAGTAAAATGGATCAGGTCAGCAGATTCAACATTTTCCCGCTCCCATACGGCGGCCCAGAGCCACTTGAACGCGCGGTTTCTACCGAGCACGACGGGATCTAGCATTCCGTGAGTAGTGAGGGCATAGGGGATGCGGCGTTGACGGAGAATCCCCATCGTGCGTGAGATCAGGGGGTTCCACAAGCTGCACGCGTGGCAAACATCGAAATGACATATGTTCCGGCGAACGGCGCGAACAAGCTCACTGCTATAGGGCACGTGGGATAAGCCAGGCAGAGCGTTGGGCGGGAACGTAGTCACGGTTACTCCGTCCGTAAACACCTTCTCGCGCGCGGTTCCGACGGCTGGCCACTTGGTCGAATACAACTCAACCGAGTGCCCGAGACGAGCGACCTCCGCAGCGCGCCGCAGGTTGGACTGTGCCGGTCCACCCGTGTGGGGGTTGATCGAAGGGACGACGAACAGGATTCGCATACGGCCGGTCTTACCGCTTATCTGCTGAGAAAGTATTTGAGATCGCTGACGCGCCAGCATCCTTCGGAATGGTCGCGTGGAAGCAGGAAAGGATCGAGTCCCTTCCGCACTGCACCCCGGCGCGTTGTTACCGCGTAGCCATATCCGGCCGCAGCGATGCAATTGCGCGGTTCGCATATCGAGCTCTGGCTTTTGCCGTAAGGATACGCGAAACCTTCCGGCGCATAGCCTAACCATTCCGTCAGACGCATCCGCGATTCGCGGACTTCGCGAAGGGCAGCCGGTCTCGAAAGAGCATCCATACCTATGTGCGACACACCGTGGCTGCCAATCTCATGTCCCAATCGGGAGAGTTGGAGGAGGTCGTCAGGTGTCATTGGTTCGAGGTGGCGAGCGTAGTAAAACGCGCGTCGGCTGAACGCGGCGGCCGATCGCGGATCTCGTGCCCTCTCGCAAAAGCCGGTGGGCACGAAAAACGTCGCCTTGACGCCATATCTTTCAAGGACCTCAAGGGCGTCAGACAACAGAACACGGAAACCGTCGTCGAATGTGACTGCCACCGCTGGCGCTTCGGCGCCGCAGTCATCGGCTTCTAGCAAGCGGCGGAGAGGCATCAGGCGATAGTGATCGCGCAGGAACGCAATCTGTTCGGAAAAGCGCATTCGATCTTCCCGAAGTACCAGGTGATAGGCAAGAATTCGGTTGCCCTTCGGCGCACACTTGTCCCGGCGCGCGATAACGGCGAAATCGATAAAACTCTTCTTGGCCATGGCGCGGAACCGCGCGGCCGTCCTTCTGCGCCAAGTTCCAGTCCGATTGAGGCCGCGCCATGTCGGCCGGCATTCGACTTGGCAAGATCTGTCGATGACGGGCTGTTGCGCCTGGCCGGCCGCGTCGTGAACGGACTGAAGAAAGTCCAGCAGCCGGGCAGCTCCGACTGCGGGAGCGTAGGCGGCCAAAGCTTTGCGCGCTGCTCGCCCCATGGGCGCGATGCGCTCCGGCGTATCGATCATCGACTGCATCGCTGCGGCCAAGGCTTTGGGATCCTCGTTTGCAACGAGATATCCATTCTCGCCGCTACGGATGAATTCGCTCATGGAGGCGACGCGGTCACTCGCTATTACCGGCAGTCCAGCAGCCATGGCCTCGACCGGCGCCATCCCCCAGCCGTCCCAGCGGGACGGGAAGACGAATACATGATGCCCTTCAAAGGCGCGAACGCGCTCGTTGAATGGGAGCTGACCCAAGAATTTGACCTGCTCCTCGCCCCAGCGAGCGCGACAGTGACCTTCCAACTTACTTCTAAGCGGTCCGTCGCCAGCAATAGTTAGGCGCCACGCCTGAGGGCGTACCTTCTCGCAGGCCTCGAAGAGGACATCGTAGCCCTTCCGATGGATCATCTGCGAGGATGTCGCGAAGCGGACCGGCTCACCGTCCCGGGGTACCGATGTCTGTGCGGCGAAGAACTCTTCAAGTGCCAGATAATAGGGGACGGAAGCGGAGGGAACGCCCCGCGCAATTAGTGTGCAGTAGGCGTGCCGCGCGAGCTCTCCCATCCCGATCACACCTGCGCACCGCCTCAGAAGCAGGCGTAAAACGGAAATTTTGGCCAGGTCCGCGCGGCCGCGCGGACGCCAAGCCTCGTTCATGTAAACCCATGGCTTATTCAGAGCATTGAGTCGCGCGACGGCCGACCACGTCTCCATCGCGGTGTAGCAGCTGTTTACGAGCCAAATGTCGGCACGGGTGCGTCTCACAGCTCGGCTTACGATCGTAGCACTAAAAAGCGAAGGCGCAGTCGCCGTAGCGTCGGCGAATTGATACGGGAGTTCTCCGGTTGGATTACCCCAGGAACGGTTGGCCGCTCGGGGCCGGAAATAGAGCACTTGCGCCGATACTCCGTCGTACTGCGCCAGCGCGTTAAGAAGGTCCGCCATGTGCGGGCTCGGGTGGTCCATTAGAATGGCGATCTTCAGCATAGTGCATAGCGTTTATGGAGGCTAGCTCTGCAGGCCAAGAGTACTTGCGCCCCTATCGGTTGGCCCTATACGTGTCGGCTATCTGGCTGGGCCCTTGCAGTTACGAGGCAAGCGGATCCGCTTTTGTCGAAACGCGGAGCGTATGCCGCTGCGACCAGCAGGAATGGATAAACTGCCGCCAGAACGAGTGGCTTTTTGGCGAAACGCGAGAAGATGTCAACCAGCGCCATGCAAGCTGGGCCGAATGTGAGCCTGATTTCAGGTTCATCGAAGCCGCATCTTACCAGTAGAACCTTCAGCGCTTCGGTATTGAAGAGGGTTCGCTCGTAAGGCAATAGTGCATCCCGAAGTGGAACATGTGCGACCAGGACGCCATCGGGCTTCAGACATCGCCGTATCGCGCGCAACGCTGCTGGAAGCTCGGGGAGATATTGCAGCACTTCAATGGCAAGAATCACCGTGAAGTTAGATGGGGGAAGATCGAATAGTACGCGTTCGTCCGCGCACCGGCATTCCAGTCCCGCACGGCCGAGTTTTGCGGCGATCAAGGAGATCGCAGCTGTGCGCCGCGCGTCGATGTCGATTGCCAATGCCTGGCAGTGGGGGTGGCGCGTAACGAAGAAGGAGAAGGCGCCTGTCCCTGCCCCCAGATCGAGCACGTGAGTGCAGGAGGCGTGCTTCAGAGCTGAGAATACTGCCCTTGCGCGGATTCGTGTCGGCAAATCGACCAGTCCGAACCATCCCACGTACTTTCTTTGAAGCCAGGACCAGGCCGGGCGCAGTGCGTATTCCGTGCCGAAAGCGCGGGACGGAACGTCGATCATCGCAGATAAGCCGCGCTCGCCGGATAGGCATGAGGTACTTTGGGCGCCCTTATAGGCTTCCAGAGCAGTGCCTTTAACGCTGCTGTTGCGCCCATGGAAACCCAGAGCAAGGCGGCGAAAAAGTTGCCAGCCGAGAGTGCCGTATCGTCGAACTCAAACAGTACTATCAGTAGAACACTCAGGCTGAAGAAGGCGCGCTGCACCTCGTATGCATTCAACGCCTGCATGTGGCTGCGCGAGGGCGCGTTTCTTGCGCGCTTTAACACTCGCGGCGGGCGCAGGCTGTACGGCAGTGCCGAAATCATGAACAGATAAGCACCAAAACCTACGATGCCGCCAGTCTCCAGCGTATACGTAAAATCATTTACCGGGTCTCGCCCTGTGAACCCCAGAGCCGTCAACTGGCCGTCCCAGCCCGACAAGTCGATATCGCTATCGACTCCAAACCCCCAGCCAAGCACGGGACGCTGGCGAAAACCGTCGAGGGAGCTCTTCCATAGGTCCTGCCGGGTCGCCGTCAAGCGCTGGATCAGATCAGTCTGTTGGTCGTTTGCGCGGTCTTTCAGGATAAACTGCCGGAGCCCAACGATCATGTTTGGGAATGCGACCATCAGGACTAACGGAGCCGCCGCACCGACGATCAGATAACGCGACATTCTTGCGCGGTAGAGCACCGTAAGGGTCAAGAAGCCGGCCGCACAACCCGCAGCTGAGCTTCTCGCGCCCGAGCGCGCCATGAGGACAACGGCTAATCCCGCAAGCGCCAACTGAACATAACCGCTTCGATTGTCACGGCGCGTTAGATAACCATGAAAGAACAGCAGCGTGCCAACCGCCGCCATGTGACCGAACGCGTTCGGGTTGCCGAAAATGCCGCGAAAGAGACTCGGGTCGTCCAGTGCGGTCAACCGGGCAGGCCGGAGGTAGGACACGATCAAAATTACAGATACCAGGACCTTGAGCGCCCATAATAGCCTCGGACCATCGGTCAGCCGGAGTAGACGGGGCAGAAAAACCAAGCTGGAGGCGACGATCATAGCGTGCGCAGCGAAGCGATAGGCGCTGAACGCCGGATAAGCCCCGGCCATCACCGTTAGCCCCCACAGAGCCAAGTAGGCGACGACACGGTTATCAACGCCCGGTAGGCTCATGCCTACCCGTGGTCCGGTCGCCCAAGCGGCAGTGGCGAACCCTGTCAAGCCGAAAAGCGAGATCCAGCGCAGTGTTAAGAAATCCTGGCCATATGCCGTCTGCGCCGCCGCCAAGGAGAAGATGTGCAGAAACAGGCTTAAGAGCGTAAGTCTATGAAGCAGCACCGCTGACACCTCGCGACTGTTCGCTATCGCCGAGGCCCCCCCCGTCCTGTGAGCTGACGAGTCGGAGAGCTGGCGTTTCTCCGCGCAGAAGCCGTCTATAGTCCGCGCGCAATCTCTCGCAAAAGGCGCGATAACTACGCCGTTTCTCCCGTCCTGCCTTAATCGTCCTTATTCTTGCGAGCAAAAGCGCCGCATGCGCGTAGAGCCGCGCGGACCACGGTTTCCCGGCCTTGAGGAACCAATAGACCGCGTTGCGCTTGAGCAGAAAGCTCTTGAATGAGTGGTGTTCGTACCCGTGAGCCTCCTCGTGGTGGATTATGCTCGGAACAGGAACGAAAACGCTCTTCCACCCCAAGCGACTGGCACGCCAACTCCAATCGGCATCCTCTTGGTAGGCACCAAACGACTCGTCCATCAGTCCGATTTGGGCGAGAGCACGCACGCGGCACAGTACGCAGACGCCGTTCAGAAACTCGACGTCGTGCAGTCGGGCCGACTGCCGCGAAATCAGTTGAGGAAGAAAGCGAAACGGAATCCAGACCAAGATGCTACGGAGCACGCTGGGAAATCGGAGACAGGTCGTTTGGGCGACCCCGATCCGTCGGTAGTAAACAAGTGGCCCGGCGAAGGCTACGCGGGGCTGGCGCTGCATTTCGTCAATCAGGATCTCTACAAACGCTGGGCTCACGACTTCAGAATCGGCGTTGACGATGAGCGCATAGGCGTAGTTCCGCTCCATGGCATGGCGTAACCCTGCATTGTAACCGCCGCAGAATAGCCGATTCTCCCGCAACGTCAGTACGGTGATGCCATCAAGATGCTGCTTCATCTTTTCGCTGAGCGCACCGGCTGAACTGTTGTCGACGAAGATGACGTCTTCAGGCTTGGCAGTTATCCGGCGGAAACCGTTCAGGCAGAGGGCAAGGGTTTCGTACTCCTTATGCGCAGCGATGATCACCGCAAAGTTCCTCTGCTGATGGTTGATGTCGTCCCCTCCGATTCGGCGCGCGTTATGGTCAGCTAAATGGTTCGATCTCTCCGGAACTGGAGCGAACAGAATCGCCGGGAGTGCAACCAAGCCACAGAGGATGTCGAACACCGCGTAACTCGCAGCCCGTACCGCCTGTTCGGGATCGACAGGCATAGCTCTAATGGCGTTCAGTAGCCGACCTCCTGGAAGGGTCAGTACGGCGGCGCAGGCCACGCGCAAACGCGGAAACGGCCCGCATGGCTTTCCGGGGAACGCGAGTATGCCATACCGGACAGCGAGGATTGCTTCGTAGCGCCAGTGGCGGCGCCAGCGCCAGTGGGCTGCGGCCGTGACCTTCCGCCTAGGATGGTACACCCGGGCTTGCGGTACGAAACCGATAGGTCCGCGAGCCAGCACGCGCGACGCCAGTTCCACGTCCTCGCAGGCCGGGAGCGTAAAGCTTTCATCGAAACCGCCGACTGCCGCAAGGACTTCTCGCCGATAGGCGATTGCGGCCGTGTGGTATCCGCCTCCGCACACCGAGCTCGGCGCGTCCCAGAGCGGGCCAGCCCCTCCTCCGGTGGGAACGAGACACGCCTCGGCCCCTTGCCAATGCGGATTGGCATTGAGTCCACCGAGGAGGCAGCGCAGTGCGGAGCGGTCGACAATTACATCGCTGTCAATGAACACCACGATAGGGGCTAACGACGCCCGCACTCCCAGATTCCTCGCAGCGGCCGGGCCACGCGGCGGCTGGCTCACTAGGCGGATCCGGACAGCAGTACGCACCTTGCCGACTGCCGTCGCGATATCGTCGGCGCTGCCATCGTCGCACACGATGATTTCGTAGCTCGACGGTTGCAGGTCCTGCTCTACCAGCGTAGCGAGCGTGCGACAAAGAAGCTCTGGCCGATTCCGTACGGGAACGACTACAGTCGCTTGCAAATTGGATATTGCTGCTTCGTCCGGTTGCACAGGTCACTCACGACGATCTTCGGATGGCTTCTACGACTATGTGTGCGTAACCTGCCGTGGTCGCTTCAGGATTAATGCCTCTCTTATCCCTGCGCCATTTCTTCTTGACTTCGCGTATGTCTGCCATGACTCGCACGAAAGAATCGATTTCATGCAACACGCCCCCGAGAGATCTCACCCGTGCCGCCTTAAGAAGTACAGCGAATAGATGAATACACCTGAAGACGTTCGCGGAGAAGCTGTGCGCCGGATCGGCTAGCGTAAAGACATATTGGTTCCTGGCCTTGAGTCCGTTGGCGGTGTCCGCGTTTGTACCGCTCCCTAAAGACCAGCCTCCTGCATAATGCCGAGCGATCGCGCGTGCAGCTAGTACGACACGCCACCCCTTTGTCAATGCCCTGCGGCAAAAGTCTGTTTCTTCCCAATAAAAGAATAAATAGGGATCCAGCCACCCCACATCGCGGAGGCATTCCGCCCGCACCATTAGAAATGAGCCTTCTACCCAATCCACATCGATTGCCTTGCGTGACCCTCCCAGCATCGCCGGGATTGCAGCGGGGTGCTTGCCTTTCATGTAGTAGTTCGGCTCCGCCCCCTCCCAGGCATAGAAGGCAGGGCCGATCACGCCGATCTTATCGGATTGACTCGCGGTCCTAGCAAGCTCAAGCAAACAGTCTGGTTCCAAAAGGATGTCGTTGTTCGACCAGACCACCCATTCACAGCCGTCTTCGAATGCGTACGGCATCGTCAGATTGTATGCCATGCAATAGCCAGCGTTCTCGGATAACCGCAATACCGACACCTCCGGATAACAGCGCAGGGTGACGCCAACGCTGTCATCGCTGCTAGCGTTATCGATGAGGTATACCTTCACGTTTCTATACCGCTGCTCTCTCAGCGATTGATAGAGTGGTTCAAGCCATGCTCGCCCGTCTCGATTGAGGATCATCACTCCAATTTTCGGGAGCACCCCCTTTGCGCGGTTCCCCAGTTCCATCCCGGTACTTATTTGCACCATGATGGAGGGAGGCCTTGACTGATCTCGATGTTTCTGAATACCACGCTAGAGCGTGCGCCTACGCTACGCACCCACTTCGCCATTGCTTGTAATCCCTGTGAGAGCGTGACCGGGTCCGGTCGTCCGAACACACCGTGGATTTTGCTGTGGTCGCTCTGCGCGACGAACACCTCATTGCGCGGCGGCAGATGCACGACATTTGCCGGAACGCCCATCGCCTCGGCCACGTGTTCAGCAAGCGCGTTCACAGTGTATGGACGGTCTGCGCCGAGGTTGAATATCTCGTTTTGCGCGCGGCTTACCAAGGGAGCCTGCGCGATGATCGGAGCAACCTCAGAAATGTAACTGAAACAGCGTACTTGTTCGCCGTCGCCAAATATCGTCATCGGCTCCTGTTTCAATATCTGGTTCATAAAGATACCAATCACATTCCGGTATCTATCGCCGATGTTCTGGTACTCACCATAGACGTTGTGCGGCCGAAAGATCACGTACTTTAAGCCGAACATTTCGTGCGCTGCCCGAAGGTCGAGTTCTACGGCATATTTGGCGATGCCGTAAGGATCGCCCGGCAGTGGGGTTGTCGTCTCGAGCATCGGAGTCTGTGCGGCGCCGTAGACCGCGATTGAGCTCGTGAAGACGAAACATTTCGTGCCGCTTCGCACCGCTGAATTGATGAGGTTGGTACTACCTAGGAGGTTATTAGTGTAGTTAAAGTTACGGATAAAGTGGCTCAACCCCTCAGCGGCGTAAGCGGCGAGATGAAATACGTAGTCATACTTCTTTTCGTCAAATAGATTAGCAACTAGATCCACGTTGGTAATCGATCCGACTACGAGGGCGACGCGTGGCGATGAAGGGACATTCTCGCGAAATCCTCCAGACAAGTCGTCCAGGACTGTAATTTCCGAACCGCTGAGAGCGGAAAGGCATAGGAGCTGCCGGACAACGTGTGACCCTATAAAGCCAGCACCACCTGTGACGAGAATGTTGGGCGCGGGGTTCGGCACTTTCATGATGAACGATCTGCTAGTATGAGGGAAACTCAGTCGGCGAGTTGATTACCGCGTGCGGGTCTAGTCTTTTGCCCCGTGTTTCATTCTGCTCGATACAACGCACTATCCCGTACGGTTTGTCTTGATGGCGGTGAATCGCATGAATTCGCCAAACCCCATCACCTGCCAATAAACATGCCGGGCAAAGGCCCGAGCGTATGGAAGACGGTAGACGAAATGCCTGAACTCCCATGCTAGGCCCTGGACTGTAGATAATGCCTTGCACACCACGTCTTCGCCATGTCCAAGCTTCTTAAGCACTCCGGTATCTCCTACGTGCTTCGCTGGCCCGCCGCCGCCAACTCGCCTGAATGAAGTCACTCTAAACCCGCTTGCCGACAGGTACGCCGCCAGGGTCTTGGGCGTGAAGTGATAGAGATGTGTATCGGGGTAAAGTGGCTCCCATAGCGATTTCAGCTGCTTTGATGCGCGGGATGCGAAATTAGGTACTTCTACGATGAGCAATCCATTCGGCGAAAGAACTGTATTACAATGGGACAGAAATCGTTTCGGAGAGTATGTATGTTCAAGCACATGATAGGCTGTAACACAGGCGTAGGCGCCGCTGCGGACTTCGGATATATCTACACGTCTCACATCCCGGCCGAGTTCACAGCCGACGTTGGCCGCGATGCGGCTTGGTTCGATTCCTTGTGCATCAAAGCCGACGCGGTGGAAGGCCTCCACTAACCTTCCTGTGCCGCATCCGACGTCGAGTGACGTTTTAGGAAGTGTTTTTGTGCAGCGGAGGGCGTACTTGGCTTTCTCAAAATCGTCCGCAAGGGGAGGGCCGCTCTGCGATCGATAGTAATCGACAGCGCGCTCGTAGTAAGCGGCTTCGTATAGCCGATCTATCGCCTCCTTGGTAAGACGGGGACTGGTGCAGACCAGTCCGCAGAACGAGCACCTGACAAGAAGCCAGTCACGTACCTCAAGTTCCCGCACGAACTCAGTTCGCCCGCAAAAGTCGCAATGCTCTACGTCTACACGTTTGTGGTTGTTTTTGTATTCGGCAATCTTTTGTGTCACGGCTCAGCGCCCGACTAACTCGCGAAAGTGCGCGGCTTTCCTGCTCCAAGAGTCCGCTCGAACGGCGGCTTGGCGGATAGTCCTTTGGGCCGGCGTATCGGTCTTCTGGCATTCGTCGAGGGCTCCCGCGTAACTTTCTCCTTGGCCCTCGCAGACCCATGCAATGGCGGCGCCATATTCACGGAGTGACGGTATTTCGGTGGAGAGGACGCGTGCGCCGAGGGCCAGATACTCGATCGCTTTCAGCGGGCTGCTCGCACGCGTGAACGGGTTCAGCCGATAAGGCACAGCACATGCGTCGCAATGCGCGATCCAGGCTGGCATGCGCTCGTGGGGCACCGGGAGAAAGATGAACGCGCATCTACGTCCCTGGCGGCAGAGTTCTTCGATGCGCTGGGCCATTCCGGGGTCGGCTGGGCCGACGAAGATCCACGACCATGCGGGCCGCAGTTCTGCGACAGCACGGATCCCGTCCCAATCGATCCGTTCGGAGACGTGACCAGCGACCAGAACTCTCGGTCGAGGCACTTGGGATAGCTCGTGTGGTTCTGGCCAGTCACGGCGGGGATCGAATAGACGCTCATCGTATCCGTTGGTCAGCACGTCAATCCGTAGATCAGTCCGGCTACCCGCCCGCTCCCGTAGGATCGCCGCTAGAGTTTCGCTAACGCATACGACGTGATCGACGCGCTCCAGCAACTTTCTCTCAGCTTCCACCTCTCCCGCTATTGGCGCACCCCAGACCGTCACAGTCCGGTCATCGATGGCCAGGTAAACGCTTCGGTCCTCCTTGAACAGCCCCACAATGCGATACTGGTGAGGAGAATCATAGCAGGCGATGCGCGGCACCGTCCGTCGGGGCAAGACGGAATCAACTTCTCGCGCCAGACGGCGTCGTCCCGCGGCGGCGATCTGGGCACCTAGGAGAGGGAAACGTCCCGGCAGATGCATTGGAGTGTACTGACACAGGTTCGACGCTTCGCGCCTTTGCCTCGCCCGCCATCCGAGAGTCGACAGATCGCCTAGGCTCCGGATCACGCTGACGGCCCGGCCGACAATTACGACGTCATCACGTTCGGCGAGCCGCAAAGCCAGTGCCCGCGTCATGAAGGAGGGCTGTGCATTGACTGCGAAGAAGATCCATTCAGCCATGCTGAGATTCCGCTCATCTCTGCCTGCCCGCGCTTGCGCACAGTGTGGAGATCCGGATGGCCATAATGGCAGATCCCTCAATCCGCACTCGGGGCAAAAGTGTTACTGCACCACCGCTCGATACATTTCCAGGTAGCGTGGAAGAAGCGTCTCCCAAGCGAACCTTTGCACGGCAAGCTCCCTTGTTTTCTTCAACTCCGGCCGCGTGGAATGAAGAGCGTCCTCCGCCATGACCTGTCGTAGTGACTGGGTTAGCTCCCCCTCTCTTGCCATATCGATCGTCTTCGCCGCCGTTTCACGCGCAAGCCACCTAAAAACGGAGCCGCTATGGATGATCACAGGAAGCTCGCTGAGCATCGCTTCCACTGTTACCAACCCAAAGGCCTCAGTCAGTGAGCAAAGTACGAAGACATCTGCAGCGCCGTAGAGCTCGGCCATGCGGGCATGTGGCCAAGTGGCAAAGCGCCAGCGTTTGGGTAATATACTTTCGGCAAGCCTCTCCAATTCCAGGGTTTCCGTCGTTCGGGCACCGGCCACGACCACCCAGACATCTTGGGGTAGCGCAGCAGCCTCGCGAAGGAGATGGTCGACGCGCTTGTGCTCGCGCTTGATCGCAGCCACGCTGAGGATCATGCGCGCGTTCGGCGGAACACCGATCTGTCGGCGCACCGCGCTCCGCACCTCCTTGCGCTGGGGATGAAACAGCTCTGAGTCGAGGCCGTAAGGAACAGGGAAGAGGTGCGCCCTCTCAATCCCGAACGCCAACGCCTCGGCGCATTGGAATTCGGTCAGCACCTGAGCGAAATCGCAACGATGGTGGTAATGGACCGGCGGAGAAGGTGCCCCGTTACAATAAAGGAGCTTGTACCGTCCGCCGAATAGCCGTCGCAGATGATATAGCGTACTGCCCATACTCACTTCGTTATAGTGCACGATGTCGTAACCACCCGCGCGCAGCCGAGGATAGATCGCAAGTGCAAAAGTCCGCTGTTCCAGAAGCACCGCGGACAGCGAATCGAGCCACCGGGCAGGAATATCGCTGCGGTGCGCATTGGGCACGACGACTCGCCGCGGTCCGCCCTGCCCGCCGCCCTGGAAAAGAGTGACGTCAATTTCCGGATGCCTCTTGCGAAGATTGACAAAGAGCGACTCAGTGAACGCCTCGAAGCCACGAACGACCCGGCCGAGGCCGGTAGAGACGAGGGCAATGCGCATTTACGCGTCCAGCCTCTGCAGGCGTCGACCCGTTACTCTCCACGGGCCGGGATGCAGAACGTTCACAAGAGACGTCATGGCATGCACCGGAGCCAACCACCAGCGGAAGGCTACCTTTGGAATGTTGTTACGCCGTGCAATATAGCCTACTTCAAGGCGAGGACGATCTTCTCAACCCTGCCAATGTGGTGTCCCGGAAGTAAGTAACGTAAGTTATGGGAGCGTCGTCTTAAGATTAGGGAGATCTTAGATGCGCACCGGAAGACCCAGGCAACCGTTGACCTTGACCGAGGAAGAGCGCGAACGGCTGGAGTCGCTGGCCCATCGGGCGCGCAGCCAACCGCTTCTGGCGCGGCGGGCGCGGGTGGTATTGGCCTGCGCCGAGGGACTGGACAATCACCAGGCGGCGCGAAAAACACGGGTATCGGTGAGCATGGTCGGCAAGTGGCGCTCGCGGTTTTTGAAAGCGGGCGTGGACGGACTGCAGGACGAACCACGACCGGGCGCACCGCGCAAGGTGACCGACGCCCAGATCGAAGAGGTGGTCATTCAAACCTTGGAGAGCAAGCCCCGCGGTGAGACGCATTGGTCCACGCGCGGGATGGCGGAAACGACCGGATTGAGTCGCATGACCATCAGCCGCATCTGGCAGGCCTTCGGCTTGCAGCCGCATCGTACGGCTACGTTCAAGCTCTCGCCCGATCCGTTGCTGATCGAGAAAGTGCGCGACATCGTCGGCCTGTATATGCATCCGCCGGATCATGCCATCGTGTTCTGCGTCGATGAAAAGAGCCAGATTCAGGCACTGGATCGCACGCAGCCGCTGCTGCCATTGCAACCGGGTCAAGTGGAGCGCAGCACGCACGACTACAAACGCAATGGCACCACGTCGTTGTTCGCCGCACTGGAGTTGAAGACCAGCCGGGTGATCGGCCAACTGCGCCATCGTCACCGCTCGGTGGAGTTTCGCAAGTTCCTCGACCTGATCGAAACGCAGGTGCCGGCCGGTTTCGATGTTCATCTGATCGTCGACAACTACTGCACGCACAAAACCGCGATTATCCGCAACTGGTTCGCCAAGCGTCCCCACTTCCACTTCCACGTTCACTTCACGCCCACGTATGGTTCCTGGATCAATCTCGTCGAGCGCTGGTTCGCGGAACTCACCAACAAACGGATTCGTCGCGGCGTATTTCGCAGCGTGAAGGAACTGGAAGCGGCGATTCGCGAGTTCATTGCGGTCCACAACGAGCACCCCAAGCCTTTCGTTTGGACCAGGACCGCCGACCAGATCCTCGCCAGTATCGCTCGCTATGCCCAACGCACTCTCGCCTCTCACCCCTCACGACTTAACGCGCGAACCATGGGGACAGGAGACTAGTTGACCGTAACTAATGTCGGTGCGCTGACGAACTGGCGGCCCATCACGAGCGCGTTGCTCTAGAAATAAGGGCTCATATGTGGCCCTTGGGGCAGCATAGCAGGTGGTGAGTCCAGTTCGCGGGTGAGAACACCGATAACAGGTCTCTCTTCGATTGAACTGTTGTAGCGCGACCGTTGTTCAGGGATCGATAATCGTAACTAAGATGATCCATGGCATCCCACGTTTGCGCTGCCTTGATGGGACCATGGACCTCGACGAGTAAGACGGGTCTGTACCGTGCGATTGTTCGTCTGGCTCCCTCCATTACCAGGGCCTCCGCACCTTCTACGTCAATTTTGAGAAACTCGGGCGGCGGAAGCGCCTCGTCAAACACTAGACTATCGACTGTAGTCCTGTTCACTCGAAGGCTCCCCATCCCCTCATGTCCCTGACTGTCCCTGGCTTCGTCCAGGAAGGCCATTGTCCTGTCGCGCCATAGCTGGAGGGTGGCTTGTCCTTTTGCTTTGCTAATCGCGACAGCAACAGGAATGATGATATGCTGCAGTCGGTTGTGCTCCACGATAAGACGAAGGATCTCCAAATTGCTAGGAAGCGGCTCGAAGGCGTATACTTTTCCCTCGGAGGCGTACGCGGACATTAGAAGCGAAGTGTAACCAATGTTCGCTCCAACGTCGTACACGATTGATGACTTTTTGAGGAAGCGCGCCAGTACCAACCTCACTGCGGGCTCATAACGTCCGAGAAGGATTCCTGGGCGTTCTGATGCTGCCTGCTTTGGCATCCACCTGCCAATTAGCGGCCGTGAGAGAAATGGAACCCAGCCGCCAGGATAGCATAAGACGCTACGCTGAAATGCTTTTCTCGCGAGTCTAGTAAACATGTCGGGGCGGTGCAGAGGATAGCGCGCGTCACAGCTGCGTAATTATGGGTGCTTTCAGATCAAGTCTGAGATAAAACGCTTCATGCCATGTGCAGAATGCGGCGAGCCAGCCGTTGACCAGCACACTTGTACAGCAGAAGCTCCAGTGCAACGCGAGATTGTCGTAGACTTGATCCTCGACTCATCGCCGTTTTCAATGCGGCGGTAGCGACCTGAGGCACATCACACTCTATCGCTCGCAATGCTATTGAGCGAAACAAATGGCGGAACGCCAAATCAACCTCGCGGACGCCTCTCTGGTCAACCATCTCCTCGAACCGCTTACCAATTCGGAATTGCCAAGCGATTCCAATTGGCGTCTTGCCGGAGTCGTTAATGCGGCCTTTCGAATGCGTACGGTGAAGAGAGAGGACACCAGGCGCGTATCTGATTCTCGATTGGCGGCACGCAATTCGCAGATTATATTCCCAATCCTGCCAAAGGGGCAGTGACTCGTCCCAAGGGCCCAGAGCTAGACACAAGCTGCGTCGGTAGAGCCCGGAGGACGTTATCCATACTGGTGCCCAGATAAACTCCGAAACCAGCGACTGGCATGGTCTACCGCTAAAGGGCTCGACGTCGAACCGAACCACGCGCTCGAACGATCCGGTACCGGACCAGACGAAGTCGTACGCACCCTCATCCAGGGCACGCCACTGCACCTCAAACTTAGAGGGATGGACGAGGTCATCTGAATCCAGAAATTGGATGAATTCGCCTGTCGATATCTGCAAACCTCGGTTTCTCGCAGCTGGCGCGCCCCGGTGTGGCTGCCGGTCGTAAATCAGCCGGATTCCTTCTTCCGCCCGGCTGTTCCACCACTGACACACAGTGGAAGCTGTGTTGTCGGTGGACCCGTCGTCGATGACTAGGATCTCGATCGGCCTGTAGGTCTGTGCCTTGACAGACTCCAATGATTCGATGATGAGATCCCCGCGATTCCACGTGGGGATGACTACAGAGATCAACCCGGATTCGAGTTGGGCACTTAGCCAGTTCTCAATGGACGGTCGAGGCGAGGCTGACGGGAGCGTTCGAAGATCGAGAACCTGCGCGATCTCGGTTCGCATGGAAGACATATCACCGTACGGTAACCCGTTCTCAATACTATTTGACACACAGGTCGCGGCGCGACAGCGCTATCGCGGATCGCCTCAACTTGGGCTGCAGTGGCGGGCTCAGGCACTTGCACGGGCTCAAACCGGCAGGGCAGGCAGTGAGTCTAAGCACGCCTTGATGATGCCATCCCAGGTTCGACCAGCAGCAAGCTCACGGTTCTTCATCCCGATCCGCTCGCGATCCATGCTCGCTGCAAGCTCAATCGCACGCGCGAGGCTTGCTGCCGACGCCGGGTCGTATAACAGGTTGTCGGCTCCTGCAACATATTCAGGGATGCCTCCGATATCGGGTGCAATAACCATCCGCCCAAACGTCATCGCCAAGCTCGGCAAGCCGGAACCCAGGCTTTGCGTACGAATAACCACGACCACGTCCGCGGCATCGAACACCCGGTGAACGTCTTCGTCTCGCACGTATCCAGTCACACGCACGACATGGTTTCGACCCTGCCATCCCTGCCATCGCAGGCGGCGCCAGCGCTGCCGCCAGGGAGGACCCGCCTCTTCGAACCGCGCGCTCACAAGCAGACGCATTTTCCGAACTCTCGCGAGCTCGAAGGCTTTACGAAGTAAAAGAATTTCTTCCCAAAAACGTAGTGCACCAAAAACAAGATACACGATCTCGTCGCTCTGGATGCCGAACAACGCCCGGCTTGCGGACCGATCACGTCTCCCGGCGGGCAGCATGCGGTCATAGTTGAAGCCGACACGTACGACGTGGTTGCGAGTGGCAATAGAGGGATACTCGGCACAAACCATGTCCTTGGACGCATGAGTGAAGTGGTGGATGACGTCAGCTCGCTCATAGAGAGCCGTGTAACATCGATGCCAAGCTGGGTTCCCGTATTGCCCGTGCGGGTAGAGGTTGTTGACGGAGACGATGAAGCGCGAGTGCTTCTTCCAACGGTCTAGCCGCTCGCTCATTGCCATAAGCTGTCCGGCATCCGGAACACGGCGGCCAGTCAACTCCTCCGGCCAGTTGAAGTGGATTAAATCTGGCCGGCAGGCCTCTAGGTCAAAGTTATACGCCCCGGTAGTGACGTCCCACCCAAGCTCGCGGTAACCTTGGGCGAAGTTAGCAACCCAGTTCCGATCGTCGGTTGGAAGGAGGACTCGGCGCACGTGACAGTATGGCTACTATTTCAAGGACGACCCAAGGCGGGAGTACGGTTTCCTGCCAGGCTCTAGCTCGATCGGCTCTCGCACGTCAGTTAGAGACCCAATTTACCATGAGCGTTCCGACTCCGCTGCGCAACCACTGTTGGATCGTAGCTAGCATATCAACTCACGGGACCCCAGCGCCGCGCCGACCAGAAGCGTTATCATTTCCCGAAACCCGACGCGCGGCTGCCACCCCGTCGCATTCTTCAACTTAGAAGAATCTCCACACAGGCACACTGGGTCCCGCTGCAAAATTGCGGTGTTCTCCACTACGACTTCCTTCCAGTCCAGTTCGAGGCTTTCTGCAGCCACCTCAACCAGTTCACGGACAGAGTGAGTTACTCCGGAGGCGATGACAAAATTTCCAGAAAGCTCGTAATCAAGGATAAGCTGCATCGCACGAGTATAGTCAGGCGCGTAGCCCCAGTCCACTCGTGCACTTAGGGAACCGAGTTCCAGGCATCTTAGCCTTCCCGCCTTGATCGCAGCCAGCCCCCTTACCACACGCTGAGAGAGGAACTGACCGCCACGAAGCGCAGACTCGTGATTGTACAGAATTCCACATGAGACGTGCACTCCAAAGGCGCGTCGGTAGTACTCCGCCAGCATCATTCCTGTGTATTTCGTTACTCCGTAGATGCAGTCTGGCCTCAAACAGGTCTGCTCGTTTTGACGCTCACCAGACGGTTTGCCAAACACGCGCGACGAACTCGCGTAAAAGATGCGTGTCGTTGACTGAACCTCTCTGACCGCACGCAGGAAGTGCAGGAAACCCGTCACATGCACACCCCAACTCGCCTCCCAGAGGCAAGCGTCCAGGGCCGCAACATCCTGAGAACTGTAGTGGTGGGCAGCAAGATAGTAGATCTGCTCAGGACGAAAGTCACCGACGAGCCGCTGCACACTCGCTGCATCGCCAACGTCGATTGGATCTGCCCAGTCGGTGAGGTGCGCCCTAACGCTACGCCGCCCAACGCCCACAAGCGCAAAGCCTCGCGATGATAATTGTTCCCAGAGTATTTGGCCGTCCTGGCCCTCGCATCCGACAATGATGGCACGTGTCATGTGTCAGTTATGACTGAAATTGGTAAGCCGCTGGTTCGACCAGTGAGAATTGAAACGGTTTGACCGTTCCAGGAGTTAAGATCCTCCTCAAGTGGCTTGATGACCAACCCAAGGAGGATCCAATGTCAGATCTGCACCAAAGCCTAGATAAAGCCACCGGCCGCCTTTGAGGCGGCCCAACTCATCACCCGCTCCGCGGGGGTGTCTGACTGTGGATCTCGCCGCACAACAGCCAACTTATCTGGATTCCTATCGTCCGGTTTCTCTGTCTTGACTGGTCAACGCGACACGTTGAAAAGCGCGAACTCGGCATACAACAACCGGATCACAGCGCTGCGGTTGACCGCTCACTTGTCGTAGCCTTGTAGCAACATATTGTGAGCCGCACACGCTACTCTCCGACGATCTCAATCTCCGGGAGAGGGAAGATGAACTTACCCCCTGAGCACAGATATTCCTGTTCCCGGTTGAGAATATTCTCCCTGAAATGCCACGGCAGCACGAGAAAATAGTCCGGGTTCATGGCCTTGGCATCTTTCTCGGATACGATCGGAATAAGGGTTCCCGGGGTGAATGCGCCGAACTTGTCTCTATTCACCTCAGCGATGGCAGGAATCACGGAAGGACCTAGCCCACAGAACTGCAGGAGGACGTTACCCTTTGTGGAAGCACCATAACCAAGAATTGTTTTGCCATCCGCCGTCAGCTGTTCTACTAAACGGCGAAGGTCAAGACGATGCCGGAAGACCCGCTCCTCGAATTGCCGGAATGGCTTTGGCGAAGAAAGCTCAAGGTTCTCCTCCTGTTGAAGCATCCAATCAATCAAAGCGTGGTTGCTTCGAATGTCCGCACCAGCGTGGCACGCTGTCACGGCAAAACTTCCACCGTTTATACTATTCATTTGTACGTTTACAATACGGAGGCCATTGTCCGCTAAGAGCCTGTTTACTACTGCGAGGGAGTAGTACTCAAGATGCTCATGGCAGACAGTATCGTAGGAGCCCGTTCGCAACATGGATGGCATATAGCTCTGCTCGAAATGCCAGACGCCGTCGGGCGCGAGAACTTGCGCGAGTTCCTGTACGAAACTAGCCGGCCGCTCTAGATCATAAAGCATTGCTATCGAGGTTATAATCGCCGCCCGTCTGTTATTCGACGCCTTCAAAAAAGCAGCCGCGCTGAAAAACTCTGGAATCAGGAGCACGTTGTCTGGGTAAAAAGGCCGGAATTTTACTCCAGTGGGGTCTATACCCACCCGTCGGACGCCTGGCGTCTCGAAGGCCTTCAAAAGCGTCCCGTCGTTGCTGCCGATATCCAGCACCCACTCGTCTGAATAGACTTTGCGGGTCCTCTCAAGTGTGCGTACTTTACTCTGTAAATGGCGCACCATGGACGAGTTCAAGCCGGATCGATACCCGTAGTTGTGACCGTACATTTCAGAAAGGCTGAACGTATGCTTTAACTGAAGGAGGCCGCTGTGTGGGCACCACACGAGTTCCAATGGACCCTTGGTTATGCGTTCGCCGGGACACCGTGGGAAGATGCCTGTCAGGCACTGGTCGCCAAGGTTTAAGACTGACACGAGGTGTCTGCTTCCGCTGAGTCGGCACGCAGAGATCTCACTTATCGGTTGGACATTTGTATGTGAGTGAGGAGACATGGAATTACACTGCTACCGATCCGCTCGCCGGAATCCCGCAGACGCTGCAATCCCTCGCGAGATCAACGGGAAGTTAGTAAGGCTCGTCCTTCTGTAGACTCGTGCTTCGGGACCACTCGCCATTCGACGCTACTGTGGTGCAACACACCCCACGGGCGGTCCGGCCAATACGTAACCGTACCAGTGTTTACCACAATGAAGAGCGGATAATTGAGTATCGCATCGTATGCGAGAGCGTGCATCGAGGGGTTGATGCCTACGTCTGCCAAATACGTTCCCGGCGCCAGGGGGAGCCCGCTAATTCGAATTGAGATAGTATGGTCGCCTGGATCGAGGAATACCTGGTAGCCTCGGTCGGTGGACACAAATAGGGCAATTCGGTCGCCTTGCAAAGTCTTTAGATACAAGTTTAGAACGGCCCCGTTGACCCGTTGTTGTACATGGAGTTCACAGGTGACTTCGAAGGGTTCCCCCATTGTAATTGTTGGCAGGGCGTCCGAGCGAATGTTATTGACTGTAATTCTTTTGAAGCTGACGACGTGAGCCTGTCGCCGCTTTCGGCGGTACGATGCGAGGCCGGTTCCAGAGGTGTTTCGATCCTCTAGTGATTTCTTCAGATAAAGCGAAACGATTTCGGGAGTGGTACCGTATGAATGAATAGACCCCGCTTCAAGGTACAAGGCACGTTGGGTGAGTGAAGTTACGGCACCCATATTATGACTTACAAATATTACAGTGCGGCCGGCATTGGCTGCAGCCCCCATTGTCCCTATGCATTTTCGCTGGAAAGCAGCATCTCCAACCGCCAGTACTTCGTCTACTATCAATATCTCAGGTTCCAGATGCGCTGCCACAGCGAATGCGAGACGAACGTACATCCCCGATGAATAGCGCTTGATGGGCGTGTCTAGAAACTGTTCCACTTCTGCAAAGGCGACGATTTCGTCGAATTTGCATTGTATCTCTGCATGTGTCATACCGAGAATGACCCCGTTCAGATAAACGTTTTCTCGGCCTGTTAATTCAGGATGAAATCCGGTACCAACTTCTAAAAGGCTGGCAACACGTCCCCGAAGTCGTACTCGCCCGGTGGTTGGCTCGGTGATGCGGGAGAGGATCTTTAGAATGGTGGACTTGCCGGCACCGTTGCGGCCGACGATGCCGAGGACCTCGCCCCGCCTGACTTCGAACGAGACGTTCTTAAGGGCCCAGAACTCTTCGGCCCGGGTGGCGGAGCCTGCTGCCCGCCGGGTAGCGAAGGGAGCGTAAGCAAGTCGCTTTGCTTGCTCCGCGAGGACGTCGCGCAAGGCTCTGTAACGCCTCCGCTCGACTTGGTGGTCTAGGCGATACTTCTTGCCGAGATTCTCAACGGTAATGATGGCGTCACTCATGCAGATTCAGATGACGTCGGCGAAGCTACGCTCCGTGCGCCGGAAGTACCAGATGCCGCACCAGAGAAACAGAGCGGTCAGAGCGATCGAGAAACAGATGCTAACAGGGTCGAGCGCGATCCGGCCCCGAAGGATAGACCATCGGAAGGCGTCGATAATCCCCGTCATGGGATTCAGCGCGAGCGCTAGGCGCCACTTGGACGGCACCTTGCTGGTTTCGATCGCGATCGGCGAAACGAAGAGCCCGAACTGGACGATGAAGGGAACAATGTAACGGAAATCACGATACTCGACATTGAGTGCCGCCAGGAGCAGGCCACTCCCCATGGAAAGTCCGAAAGTCAACATGACCAAGAATGGCAGCAGCAGGATCTGCCATCCCGGCGCAAAACCGTACCAAACCATCAAGACAGCCAGGAAGCCCAAGGTTATGCCAAAGTCGACGAGGCTAGTGACAACGGCTCCGGCGGGAACCAGTAGCCGTGGAAAGTAGACTTTGGAGATCAGGTTGGAATTGGAAATAAGGCTGTTCGACGATTCTGAAAGGGCCGTTGAGAAGAATTGCCAAGGCAGCAGGGCGGCGTAGACGAGGAGCACGTCGGGGACGGCGGAGGGCGCGATTTTCGTCATGCGGCGGAAGGCGACGAAGATGGCCATTGTCAGGGCGGGCTTGATGAGGGCCCATGCGACGCCAATTACGGTTTGCTTATAGCGGACCAGGATGTCCCGGTAGGCGAGAAAGTAGAGGAGTTCGCGGAAACGCCAGAGGTCGCGCCAGTAGTTACGTTCCGTGCGGCCGGGTTCGATGATTAGCTCATCCATTGAGTCTGGAGCTGGGGAGGCGGGTCGGACACCCTTAACTGTTGAGAACACTCAACACTTCCGTTTGTTGCATCCACCATGAACTGAACCGCGGGATCAATTTCGGCGCATCCATCCATTCGTTTTGATGTCGGTGCCACCGCAGTTGGCAGGGGTCGAACGGGTCCTTGTCGGTGAGGTGGGCCTTCGGGTCGCGGGAGATCGCGATGTAGTCGGGCTGGGCTCCGTTGAGGCACCATTTGGCGGCGCCCACGGGCAGGCCGGCCCAATGCTTGATCCGGTTGAGGCGCTCCTCTTCGAGTGCGGCTACCAGTTCGCCGTTGCGGAAGAAGAAGGCCGCCGAAGGGTCGCCGTGGAAGGCGTTGAGTCCCAGCATGTCCATGGGTCAGATTGATGGGCCAGATGCGGGGGCTGTTCGAGTCGAGCTACCGCCGCCTCAGGCTCGCTCGCTGTTCTGCCGCTTCCTGCTGCGAGTACTGCGCCGGTACCATTGCGAGGCTGGAGACGGTTCAGGGATCAAACGGCCCTCCGGAGAGGGCCCACGTGGCCGGGGCACCTTGCGATTCTCCACGGCCTGCCGACCCGGCGAGCTCGTTTGTCCGCTCATTGTCCACATCGGCGTTTCGTCTCATGCCCGCGTCCTCGCCTTTTCTGCGTCTCCCCTGTAACAGCCGACCGTTTGCGGATGTAAAAAGATGCAGAATGAGGCAAAAAAAGACTTGACAAGCTCGAACTCTCCACAGTAAGTGTTTCCGTCCTATTCCTTGGGTGCTCCGCTGCCGTAAGTCCCATCTCGTCCATAATATCCACCGCCGTAGTAACGACTGTAGTATCCATAGTATCCGTTGGCGGAGTTTCTTGGGTCCCAGTCGTTTAGCACTGTTCCCAGAATTGGGATGCCGTCTTCGGAGAATCGCTGACAGGCCGCTTGGGCCGCGTCTCGAGTGGTTTTTCCAGCGCGCACGACGAGAACCACTCGGTCCGCTAGGCGCCCTACCACGCGAGAATCAGGGATCTGTAGCATGGGCGGTGTATCGATTAGAATCGTCTCGAATTCCGTTCGAAGCGTCTTCAGAAGTTCCGGCATCCGGTTCGAATAGAGCAGGCTCGTAGCCGCGGACGTTGCGGGTCCGCTGGTAATCACGTACAGATCAGCAATGTCGGTTTCCTGGACGACGCCCTCGGGGAGTTCCAATGAGCCTGTCTTGGACCGCAGAATGTCGCTCAGTCCACAGTCGTTCTTGAGACTGAAGATATCGTGCAGCCGGGGCTTTCTCAGATCGGCATCGATCAACAACACGCGGTGATTTACCTCGGCAACCGCTATGCCGAGGTTGCTGACCACAGTGGACTTGCCCTCACCCGGATTAGGGCTCGTGACCACCAATACGCGAGGACGACTTCCATTGCTGCCGGAAAACAGGATCGATACCAGCGTCGCGCGAAACGACTCGGCTACCGCAGAAGGCCTCCGCTGCATGGTCACAAGCTCTATCCGATCAGCGACAGGGCCGCCATTCTCCGCACTGGACGGCTGCCCGTTCGGTCTCGCCGCCTTGATCGTTCGCGTCCGCGGCTTGCCCTTCTCTGACGGGATGACGCCGAGCTCAGGCAGGTTGAGATACATCGGCGTTTCGCCCGGATCCTGAATACTGCGGTTGGCCTTTTCTCTCACGATCGCGAAGCCTACGGCCAGGAACAAGCCGGCGAACATCCCAAGCATCGAGCTTCGACGCACGTCCGGTTTGTAGGGCGAGCCGGGAACCTTGGCGGGATCGACAACCCGAATGTTGGATGCCCGCAGGGCCGATGCCAAGCCCGCTTGCTTGAGTTGCTGGAGCATGGCGTCATATAGCTGGCGATTCGAATCCACTTCGCGCTTGAGGATGCTGTATTGAATCGCTTTCTCGCTCTCGCCGGTCACTACACTTCGTTGCGCGCTATAGTCAGCTTCGATCAGCTTCTCCCGGCGAAGGGCCTCATCGTACTCATTCCGAATCCGTTTTAGTATGTCCGCGCGGTTCCGTTCGAGCGCGTCCTCAAGAGGCGGAATCTGCGCAAGAACACGCCTGACTTCCGGACGTTCATCCTTGTACGTCTGTCTCAGCTCCGCTAATTGTCGACTGAGATCCGTCAATTTCGCCTGATAGTCACGCAGAGTGGAGTCGTTGAGTATGTCGGGCAGGGCATCCGGAGGACTGGAACTTGCGGTTTCCCAGCGCGACTGTTTCAGAATTCGGTCCGTCTGCGCCGACGACAGAGCTTCCTGTAACTGACCTAGCCGCTGCTCGGAGACGTTCGTATCCTCGTTGGTAAACACGAGCCCGGCGCGCTGAGCGTATCTCTGGAGCCGGTCTTCGGATTGCTCCAGGCGGATACGGATCCCGTCGAGCTCGCGGCTCAGGAAATCGCTGGTGTGTTCTGTGTTTTTCAACCGGGAATCGAGGGTCTGGTCGATGAACTCGTCCGACAGAGTGTTGGCGAAGCGGGCGGCTACGGCGGGATCCGGGGAATCGACGGTCAACTCCACGATGCGCGTCTGACCCGCGGCCCGGACCTGAAGTGTGGAGCGGGCGAAGCCGATGGCCTGCGCTTTCGCGTCCTCTGGTTCGGGATCGGGAAGATTGAGGGCTTTCCGCCAAGCGGAAACCCGGCTTTCGGGCGCGGCGGCGGGAGTCGCAGCGCGAACCTTCTCCTCCACCAGGTCCAGCAGTGACTGGCTCTGGAGGATGCGGATCTGTGTCTGAATATCGATGGAATCGGAGGAGGCTCCGGTGTCGTTGATGGGATTGACTTCGCGAACATTCAGGAAGTTCTGGTTGAGCCCCACGATCTCGACAGAAGTTCGAGCCTGATAGATGGGCGTCTGAGGCAGAGTCACCAGGAACCCGATAACGGCTCCGAGAGACGCCAGCAGAATCAACGTTCCCTTCCGGCGGCGGAGGATTCTCCAGTAGTCCAGGAGCCCGCTGCCTTCGGGCTCGAAGCCGGGATCGGGAGACCCGTAGCTCGGGACTTCCGTGTAGGTCGCCGGGACCGGAGGGCGGTCGGGCACCGGCACCAGCCCGTTCCCGGGACGCCGAAACTGGGGAGTCTCGCTCATGTGACGCTTTATGGGATGCGGTAAATTGCGTATCCTGCCGAGTTCGCTGTCGCATTCAGCGCGCGGAATCCAAAGGTCTTCCAGGCGCTACTGGGGACGAAGAGGATGTCGTCTTTCTGAAGCGAAATATCCATCTCTTTGCCCTTCAGGATGCCTGACAGGTTCACCGGTATCTCATTTCTGTCAATCGAGCCTGGGACCAGGCGCATCACCTTGGCGTCCCCGCCTTTGGCCGTCGGGTCCAGTCCCTGGGCCAGTGCCAGGATTTCCAAGGCGCTCACCGTTTCCCTCTCGTTCATTACAAACCCGCCGGGCCGAAGCACGGCTCCGATGACGTAGATGATTTCTCCTTTTGGGACCGAAATCACGTCCTCGGGTTTCACCAGGATGTTCGCCGCCGGATTGGCTCCGGAGATGAGGTCCTCCGAGGCGACCGTTGCCGTGGAGTATTGCCCGCTGGCGTCGTCCACGGCGCCTGGCAACGGGAGCCGGCCCCACTTCAGGTTTCTCGTGATGTTTATTTGATAGCCGGCATCCTGGGTCAAACCGCCGGCCATGGAAAGGAGTTCGAAAAGCGTCTTTCTGCCTTGGATCTGATAGACGCCCGGGCTGTGGACGGAACCCAGAACCGAGACCGGCTGGCTGCGCATCTCCAGGATGGACACCGATGCGTCGGGCTGCACCAGATAGCGTTCGAGTTTGGCTTCGATGGCGGCCTCGAGTTGTTCCGTGGTGAGGCCGGCCGCATCCAGGCGTCCCACAGTGGGGAGATTAATGCCGCCTCGCAAGTCGACCGTCACGTGACGGTTGTCCAGTTCGGGAAGATCGAGAACGAAGACTTCCAATTGGTCTCCCGGGCCCAGGGCGTAATTTCCGACCTCTTCCGGCGCTGAAGGCGCCGCGCCGGAGCCGGTATCCACCGTCGTCTGCGGCGTTGCCTGCAACAGAAAGAGTGAAAGTATGAGAGACGCCGGAATCATAAAGCAGTCCAGGGACGAGCCAGTATCATGCGCCCGCGCTCATCCCGACGCGCGCATCCTGATGGGCGATTCGCTCCAGAAGGCTGACCTTCCCCTCAAGACCTTTTCGCAGCACCTCCACGAAGGATGCGACCACTTGGTGCTGTTGCGCCGGACCGAAGCCACGATGCAGTTCGACGTAGCTCTCGGCGGATATCGGCACCGTCACTTTCCAGGACTGCAACGGTTGCATCTCCGCCAACTCGCTGAAGGTTCGGCCGGCGATCTGGACTTCGATCCGATGAAAGCCGAACTCGCGATAGGCACGGCGGAGAACGCTCCAGCAATCCTCCGGCGTGGAGGCGGCGCTGAGGCTGTCCTCCAGAGTCTCGATCGAGATGTGGGAGTTTAGAAGCCGGCGGAATGCGCCGTCGATAAACAGCCGGCCGGCGACACCGAACTCGACGTAACCCAGGTGTTGGATGCCGACCCACGTGGTTGCACAAAAGACCACGATGATCAAACCCGAGAAGCCCTGCTGCATCACCACCAGCGACGCCACCGCGCCGATGGCGGCGCAGGCGTACATGATCAGCGCGACTTTGCGCGGCGTGAAGCCCCGATTCAGCAGGCGGTGATGGATATGGTTGCGGTCTCCCTCAAAGAGGGGCTGCCGGCGCAGAAAGCGGCGGGCAATCGCCACCGCCATGTCGAGCAGCGGAACTGAAAGCGCCAAAAGGGGCGCCGTCATGCCCAGAATCGTAGCGGCCTTTTGGCTCCACACCACGGCGTAACATCCCAGCAGGAAACCGATGAAGAGGCTTCCGCAATCGCCGAGGAAGATGGTGGCCGGGTTGAAGTTGTAACGGATGAAGCCGAGCAGGCAACCCACCAGCGGGATGGTGGCCATGGCCAGCGCCGTGTTGTCCTGGAGGAGCGCGGCGATCAGCGTGGTACAGGTGGCGAAGAGGCCGACACCGGCCGCCAGTCCGTCGACGCCGTCGATCAGGTTGATTGCGTTCGTGCAAGCCACCAGCCAGAGGATGGTGACGGGGAGATTCCACCAAGCCTCGGTGCCATGCCCCGCCAAGCCCTGGAGGTGAATGCCTCCCCAGTAGGCTAGACCAGCCGCGGCGATTTCTCCGAGGAGCTTTTGCCACGGCTCCAGTCCCTTGATGTCGTCCACCAGGCCAACCACGAAAATCACGCCGGCGGCGGGCATCAGCCGCAGAACAAAATCCAGAGAGTCCCATACGATGAATCCGGCCTGGGCAGGCAGAACCAGCAGAACGAGATAAGCGACTACATACGAAATGAGGATGGCAATGCCACCCACCCGTGGAATCGGATGTGCGGCGCCTTCGCTGCCGCGGTGAGCCACGCCCCAGCGGCGGAACAGGTTCCGGACCAGAGGGGTCAGGAGCAGCGTCAGAACGAAGGAGACGAACCCGAGGAAGAGCAGCGAGTACATGGTCAGCCCGCAGCGGCGGTTTTTCGCGGTTCGGGCGCCGCTGAGTAGGGAGTTGCGCCCGGATGGGGGATTCGTTCCTGGCTTGAGGCCGGATTCAATCCGAGGATCGTCACGATGTTGGCGGTGCCTATGCGCCGGTCGTAGTTCTGTTCGAAGGCCTGGCGCGCACGCACACCCGCCTCAAGGATCAAATCCCGCTGAGACGAGAGCTTCTCCAGCAGATCGGCGAGCCCGGCCGCGTCGCCGGGCTCGACCTGCCATCCACACTGGAAGCGCTCAATGATCCGTGCCGGCGTCGCCTCGCGCGGTCCGATGTAGAGCAAGGGGCGACCCGCCGCAAGGATGCCGTAGGTCTTGCTTGGCACCACGGAGCCACAGGTTTGAGGCAACTGGGTCACCAGCCCGAGATGTCCTTCGCCCAGGCTTGCCCCCAGTTCCGTACGAGAGGAGTACGGGCGGAACAGGACGTTCGTGATGGCTTCCTCGCGGCACAAATCTTCAATATTCTGACGCCGAACGCCGCCGCCGGCGAACACGAATTGGAAACGGCCGTCATTCGCGTATCTCTTGATTACGTCCGCGATCGTGTCGATATCGTGCGCGAGGCCGAAGTTGCCGGAGTAGTGCACCACCAGTGGCCCGCCGGGAAACGGCGCAGGCGTGATCTCCGTGCCATCGGCCCAGTTCTCGGCAACGTGTATCTTGTGCTCGGGGATGTCCCGCGCAATCAGCCGCGCCTTCATGTCTTCACCCAGCACGATGATGCCGTCGGCATTGCGGCGGGACCAATCTGCGAGCGCACCAATGGCGCAGGCGAGCATGGAGCGCCGGTCGAGCGTGCCAAGGTCCACCGCGATGTCGGGGTAGACATCCATTTCCCAAATAAAATGCCGGCAGCCTCGCATCAGCTTGAGCATTCTTCCGAACACGGAAGTCAGCGGGGGTGTGGTGAGCGTGACCACGGTATCTGGCCGGCTGACGCAGAAGCCGGTTACCAGGGCTCCCGCGAGGAACGAGCCGTACGACAGGATACGCCCCACGGCATTTCGCGAAAAACGTGTACCGGAGGGCCGCAGGATGCGCACGCGCGGACGCGGCGAGTCATCCGTCGTTCCGTATCCGGATGCCCCGCAGATGGCGGTTATTTCAAGCCTCTCCTCGTCCACGGCGCGGGCCAAATCCAGCAGGAAGCGGCCCGTGGGAGCGGCATCCGGCCAAAAGAACTGATTGATTAGGAGGAGACGCACGGAATAAAACGCGACGGCTGCGGCTGGAATGGCACTCTTGCCATCCTGGATCAGGGGGTCGGAAAGATTTGGGCTGAAGGATCGTGGATCGCTATGCGGCCAGCAGAGGATGCTCACCCTTCATTGCGGGTTTCCATCACAATTGTGAGTTTCCAACAGCGAAGACAGTTGGTCCAGTTCCTGGGACAAGGAGCGAACTTTCGCGCGGAGGTCGTGCAATTCCAGCGCCAACGGGTCGGTGTGCTGGTCTGCTGCCACCATCGCCTCCACCGCCTTCCTGGCTAAATCGGACAGGCTGTGGATGTGGTGTTCTTTTCCTAATTTCTGGAACCGCTGGTACTCTTCCGGAGAAAGGCGGAAGCTGACCATCCTGCTCCGGAGTAACGATGAAGCCATGTACGACTCCTCAGTCAGTGGGCTGTTGAACTTAAGCCCTCTCGTTGTTACACGGTGGTGGGTGTCCGCTCCGTGTATCCCGTACACCATAAATCGACAGCTTCCGGGAACACGAAACGCCTTCAAGACATGCCAGCGGATGTTTCTTTTCCGTCTACGGCTTGGAGCTTCCGCCGCTCCACACGGACCGCAAACCTCTCGATCTCATGCGAAAGCGCCTGGATCCGCTTGCGAAGGTCCTGCATTTCGTTGAAACGAACTGCCTGATCGAGCCGGCGGGAGGCCATGGCTTCCATGGCCTCCCGGGCCAACTCCGACAGGCTGACGATGCGCCGGGAGACCCGGAATGCATCGAAGCGCTGGTATTCGTCGGGAGAGAGACGAAAGCTGACCATTTTTCTACGACGGATTGCCACCGGAAGGAGAGGAAGGCTTTGGCCCAAGCTACCGCTTCCTCGCATACATCGTCGTGATCCCTGGCAGGACACAACGGGCACACGAGCGGCGCATTCAGCGGCCGAAACGACTGTGCAGTTATTTCCAAGCGTCTTCTACGTGGCTGACGCTTAAAATTAGACCTGATATTATCAGGCACTTGAACGACTGTCAACAGTAAATGTTGGACAGAATGAGCCGACGCACTCCAAATTCAGTGTTACGCTCCCGTTAGCGAACGTCGTGATACGCGCATCCCGCTCTGTTCAGTAGAGCGGCTCCACGATATCCTGATCGATTTCGACCGACACCGCTCGTTCCAATGCGGTCACCAAGACCACCAAACGGTTCTGATTCTTCACGCGCACCAGAACTCCTTCGGTGCCCGCCAGCGCACCGGCTCGAACACGGATTTTGACGCCATTGCGCACAAATGCCCACGGCTGGACGGCGATCTTCGACTGCGCGATCCGTCGAACGGACTCCACCTCCTTGGGGTCCAGGGCCACCGGCTCGCCCGCTTGCGAGACGATGAACACGATGCTGGGAATCTTGAGAATCGCCAGCCGTTTCAAGGCGTCGAAGCGGCAGAATACGTAGCCGGGAAAAAATGGCAGTTCCAGGTCTACGGTCCGGTCTGCTCGCCGCCGCCGCACCTTGTAAGAGGGCGACAGGACCTCATATCCTTTGGCAGCCAAGTTGTCGTGGACGGTCTTTTCGTGCCGCGCGCGCGTGTACAGAGCGTACCACGCAACCCGCCCGCCCTCTGAAGGGAGTTCTATATTCTGACTGGCTCCTCCGCCTTGCTCCGCCTCGGGAGCCAACACCAACAATGCAGCCAAACCGACCCTCCTCTTCACGCATTTGCAAAACTTGCACCAGAATGCGGCGTCTCCGGAACAGCCGGGCGCCGGCATCTCCAGATCCACAATGGCCTCGAGCTTCGCGGCGGGCACCACCGCCTGCGTCCCACTCTTTAGGCCGGAAGCTCTGCTCCTTATCCTTGGCCGGCCAGAGGCTCATGGAACGTCCTTTCGCGGCCCCTCCGTGCTAGCATCGCGCCAAATTAAGACCGTGCTCGTCACGGATTCCTGGTTCTGCACACGGCCAGTGATGAGTCATCTTCGCGAATCTTCCCATCCTGACGGAGTTTGGTGATAAGGAGCCTTGCAGCAGATGCTACAGGATCTCTAATTGATTTGGATTAGACGTCCGAGTAGAAGGTTAGGTTTCACACGCCTCTGTATTACTCTGATGTTGTCGTGAATGTATTACGAACGCGGGTGCCGCACTGCTCTTCATCAATCTATGGCGAGTCACGCAATTATCACGCAGGCCCGGCGTGTCAATAGCCTCCGTAGGAGATTCTTCTGCCCTTGCGGATGGGGTGGCTGCTCGACAATGTGGCCGGAACTTCGTCACCTCGGGTCACATGCTGTTCCCTGGCAGAATCTCCAACTCGTTGACACGCAAGACAGATTCTGGACAGAGACGGAGGCGACCTCTTCATCGTTCTGGATTGCGTCCGCCTCACCGCGCCCGGCCACCCCCAGGGAAACCGGCGCTTCTCTGGAACGCTCAGGGGGGAGCCGGCGTAAACCCGCGTAAACATGAACGAATGCATGCCGGCAACCGAATCATACGTAGTACTTCATATGTCCAGAAGCTGTTTACATTGCGGGCAACCGCTCGGGTTGCTTACGAGGATCAAAGGGGATCAATTCTGTTGCCCGGAGCACGGCGGTCTCTACAAGGAAGGGCGGTCGGCGCTGGCCCTCCAGCGGATTGCGGAAGAGGACGCCTGGAGCCTCCCGGCACCAACCCGGGAAGGGCGCGAGGGACGTCTGGCTGCGGTGTCTGCCGGGGTGAGCGCTCCGCTGCCGATCCCATCGGAAAAGGCCGAACAGGCGAGACACCCCGCGGCTTCCGGATCCAGCGACGTGCCCGGCTGTGAGTCCGGCGACGAAGCTTCTCCGGGCGAAGGGGAGTTAGAGATCTCCACGCCGCTGGTGGTGACGCTGTTTGCACGTGGACCTTCCAGAATTCCGGGTAACTGCGACTACTGTCAAAAACCACTCGGAATTCTGCGCCGCATGAGCGGCGAGCGCTTTTGTTCGCCGGAGCACGAGGCGGCCATCCTCAAAGGGAGAGGGTGACCGACCCGGGGAACGTGCTCGCGTTGCGGGACCTGACCGGAACCCGTCCAGAATCGGAGTTCGCGCCGCGGGCCCGTTTGGTGGCCGGAGGCGCGGCGCCAGAGCGGCCGGCGAAGGATTCTTGGCCCGACTGTAGCCGGTCAGCGCGACTACTTCGGGAACGAGTCGAACCGATTTCAAAACCTGCGCGCGCTCACGCGAGTCTTTCTCGGGGTCTCGCAGCGCACGTGGGTGACTTTCGCCCCCCCTATCCCCCCCTTGAGCGGTCCGCGCACATTCCCTGTGCACCTCCCGGTGGCAGGTGCGGGATGCCGCAGAACGTCCTTGAGGACCGCAACGTCGGCAGCGGAGCGAGGCAGCGTCCGACGGGGTCACCGCTCCGCGCGTTTGCCGAACACCCGGCGTGGCCCAGACGAGCTCGCTCCGGCGGTGCCGGACGTATCGCGGCGCGCCTGCTGGCTTTCCTTCCAGGCGACGAGATCCGCGACCGAATACCGGACCAGGTGGCCGCCGATCTTGTAGAAGCGTGGTCCCTTGCCGCGCCGTCTCCAGGCGCGCAGGGCTTCCGACGAGACGCTGAAGAAGCGTGCTGCTTGACGTTCGTCCAAGCAGGGGGCTTGATCGTCTGCCAACATCGTGGCTGATTTGGTAGGTGCAACTGGAATCATGCGGACTCAAGAATAGCACAGGAGGGGCCCCAATGCACCCCGTTAGAAGGGGACTAATCTAGAGCTAAAGACTGGGACATGGAAGAAGCCAGACAAGGGGACTTCTGGCCGCACTGCAACGCGGACAACGGCCTCATTTCTACTCTCCTATCGCGTTGTATATAAACTACTTATTCCCACCGGGGAGCGGCGTAATGCGGGCTCCCGCTGCCTCTAGGTCACATTTCGCAGGATCAGATCCAGCAGGCGGCGCGAACCGTGAAACAGGAAGCTGGCTTGCCCGGCGCGTATGACAAGCTCTCGGACGAATTCCTGGTACTTCGCATGCAGACGCGGGCTTCGGCCAACTCGGCTCGGACTGAGCGTGCCGACCGGCTGGGATCTCAAGCTGGCCAGTGCGGCACCGTTGCCCAGCGCTGTACTTTGAGGTTGATAAGAAGTGTGGCGCGATCGCGAACGACGTAGTAGGATACTTAGGAGGGGACGTAATCGTGAAAGAGTCGAGGACTGAAGAGCGACCCGCGAAGCCACCCGCCAGCGAAGTGGTCGAACCGGTCCAGGTGTGGCCGCGTTTGATTTCTGCCGGTGGAATGGAAATCGTCGATGGTCGCGAAGTGAGTGAGGACGGCCAGGTCCTGGAAGGACAATACCTGGTGTGGCTCCCCGGGGAATACGTGAACGTGATTCTCCCGGATGACCTCTGGCAGCATTTCGCCAGGATCGAATCGCCGGCCGCCGCGCTGAAGTTCGCAACCAAGTGGGGCTCATTAGATGCGGCTTCTCACTTTCACCGCAGCGCAAACATGCAGTCAGCAGAGGGTGACCGTGTCTCTCTCTGGCTTAGAGAAGCCGCCCATTTTCGCGCAGTGATGGAACTCTGGTACGATTCGCACGATCTCTCGGAGGAAAGGCTCCGCCGGCAACTCGCCCTGGTCATGGGTCTATCGGAGTTCAGTGTCGAGCAACTGTCTGAAGGAAACATCCTTCAGCGCGCGTCCAAGCGGATCGCCGATGAACCGGCGAGACTTGTGCGGGCTGCCGTCGTTCGGATCATCAACATCAAGCTCGGGAGGCGGAACTTGTTGGGACGTGCCTGTGGCGTCCACGGCTGTGAGGAAGGGCCCGAGGCCCCTCGCTTCGGCGACACGACTCATTGCTGGATTAGAACCAGCCGGAACGGTGATTTTGACCTGTGCATCACCCCTGAAAGCCTTCTGAAGACGCTGTGGCTGCAACTTGCGAGCGTCGTGGTGGGCAACAAAGTAACCGTTCGGTGCCAAGCGCCGGATTGTCCCTTTGGTGGTCGCATCGATGTGACGGACAAGCAGCGCAAGGCGGCATGGAAGATGCATCCAGAGTGCCGCGACCGACTCAAGAAGCAGAAGAAGCGACGCGGATAAGGAGGCGTGAGCGAGGGCGCTGCCGTCGAACCCGGAAGACTCTTTCCACGATCTTCTATGCTCTCTGTTTGCGTCATTCGGCCTGATTCTCCAGCGCCCGTATCGCGCGGATGATTACCGCACCAGCGCGGAACACCATGATCGAATGCTGCACGGCCTCACCGCCCACGTATTCGCGCTCTCCAGGGCGGCGATAGCGGGGATCGCCGATACATTCGCCCTCCACTGTCGGGTCAGCCAGCGCATCCATCTCACCGACCAATATCGCGTTCCATGAGCTGTCGTCCCGGCCGCGCCGGACCAGAGGTTGTCGCGCTCCCACCAGCAGCTCGCCACGGCGCCGAAATCGCTTCGCGAAAATGTGAATCTCTTCGCCCTTGAGCGCGGCAGGCACCAGGCGCTTCGACCAATAGCGGAACTGTCCATCGACGATCTGAGCCATGATCCGTCCGGCAATCGAAGGACCCTCCTGCTCAGCGATGAACGCGAAGACGGCAGCGTAGGCCACTCCGTCCACGGTGAATTCACGCCACTCCCCACCTGTGCGATCGGGCGAGATTGGGTCGAGAAAACCTCTCTGACACCACGTCAGAAGAGTCCGATGCGGAACCCCGATGGCTTTGGCCACCTCGCCACCAAGATAGACCTTACTCAGCACTGAATAACAGTAACACGCACGTGCAGGCGAGTCAAGCATTTTCCAAGTCTGTGACGGAGTGACGGCATTGACGGCGAATTTGGGAAACTCCCCTAATAGCGTTTTGGTACCTCTTCGCATGTAACACATTGATATATAAAGCTATTGCAATATAAAGGTACCAAATCCCTATACGCATAGTTATACGAAAACTACGTCACAAACGTCACAAATCGTCACACGTAGTCATAACTAACCTAGAAAGAGCAGGTTAGCTGTCGCTCCAGGATCTTCGGTGGTCGTCACGAAGTGACAGGAGTGAGGGCGTTGAGATTGCAGGGGTTTCGATTATTCCCGCGCAGCGGAGCGCTGCAGTTTCAGGGTGCGCGGGACATGATGATGCGGTGGGTTCGCGACGAAGGACGCGTCAGTCAGCTTGCGCGGCTCGAAGCGAGGCTCATCCAGCAACCCATCCACGCCCAGTTCCACGAAGCGCCGACACTTCAGGGCCGTGTTCAGATTGATGCTCAGTTGTTCGGCGATCGAGGTCCATCGCTGCGCCGCCCAGAACACGATCTGCGCTCCCTTGGCGAGTGCTTGCGCCGGCTCAGTTCGTCGCGGCCAGTCCTCAGGTGTGGTCCGGTCGCGTTCTGCCATCGCCCGGCGGTGTGCGTCCTCGTCCCATGGTTGCCTCCACCATCGTGGCGCTCACCCCGCCCATTACTTCCCGTAAATAAAGCGTCCGGACCGGCTTCCCGCGTAGTCTTCCTCGGCATCCTCGCAGTGTTGGCGGGCCTCAGCGAGCGATGTGGATCCCGCGGCGAGTAGGGCAAGTTCTGACATCACGACCTGCCGATAGGCCGAGTAGCCGGGATGGGCGCGGTCAACCCTTTGGCGAAGGATCATGTAATACCAGGTCCAGACCCGACGCGTGCCGTTGACCCGTGCGCGCTTGAGGGGGATGTTCCTCGTGGACAGAATAATCTCGATCAAGACGTGTAGATGTTTCGGCACGTAGCCTACGTGACACCGAAACCAAGCGCGGCAAGCGCGCCTGACGTTCATGACCGGTTCGCGCCATGCCTTGTCAGGCATCGTAAGCCCAGGAGGGAGGCGGTACGGTCCACCCCAATTGACGTGCCAGTCCGTTACCCAACGAATCTCGTCTGATGCAAAGTAGCAAGTCTCATCCAGACAACGCCACACCATCATCACGGTGTCTTCAATACTCATCAGTGAGTAATCTTATGCCGGGTTCCACGCCGTCGTCAAGGGCGCGGGGACCTACCCACAGGTGGCGGATGCTTGACAGTTGGCGTTGCCCTGAGCGAGCGCAGCTTCTATGATCACGATACGGCTCGGGCTGGCCGGGGGGCACCGAGGTGGCCCCGAAGGTCCAATTGGCCGTGTCTCCTCAAAGCGAGGGCGACAGGGAAGCAGTATGATCGAAGAAGAGACCATGGCGGAATACAGTTACACCGTACTGTTCGAACCCGCAGAAGAAGGCGGATACACGGTCAGGTGCCCGGCGCTGCCAGGCCTGGTCACCGAGGGCGACACGATGGAGGAAGCCCGTGCCATGGTCGAAGACGCGATCCGCGGCTATATTGAGAGCTTGCGCAAGGACCATCTGCCGATTCCTTCCGACAAGGCGCCGGTGAGCGAAGCAATCCGCGTATTGGTGACCGAACCCGCATGAGCCGGCGGCTCCCTGCGCTCAAGCCCAAAGATGTGTTTTGAGTCCTGACGAAAGCCGGGTTCTTTCTACAGCACTCGACTGGCAGCCACTACTACCTGAAGCATCCCGACAAAGCCGAGTTGCGCGTTACGCTTCCCTGGCACACTCGCGACCTCAAGCGGGGGACGTTGCGATCGATCATCGAGCAGGCAGGCTACACCGTTGACGACTTTGCGAAGCTTCTTGGAAGATAAACCGCGTGTGCGCGGACCGGCGACGCGCCGAATGAGGCGACGAGGAAACGTGATGGAGCCTACGGCACTAGACATCACCGAAGCCGAACTGGCGCGCCACCTGCGCGAGTCGAAAGTCCGCCGCCCGGCTTCGAGTGCCGCGGTCGACCTACGGACGAAGAGCCTCCTATGTCGCCGCCGACTGTGGTCGATTTTGTGTCTGGTCCGCGCCGGGTTCGCGTGTTTTCGCAAGGGACTCAGCGGTCGCCGCTTCGCTCCTATCTCCTTTTGAACCAGCTTATTGTGGAGATATTGGAAGGATTTTCCGGATCAGCAAAAAGTGGGGTTGAGCGATTAAGAGTCAGTTGCTCTGCCAATTGAGCTACGCGCCCGATTCTTACGAGCTGGCCGCGGTGGGGAGGTTGCTGCGACCTTCCGTATTGTAGCAGTCACAGCAACATGGACGCTACTTCTACCGGCGACCGGTAACCTTCCACCACCACAATGCCGCTTTCGGTGACGTGGTAGCGCTGGCGGTCGTGTTCCAGGTCGTAGCCGATTACCGCGTCCTCGGGGACTTGCACGTTCTTGTCCAGGATCGCGCGCCGGACGCGGGCCCGCCGCCCGATGTCGCAGTTGTCGAACAGCACGGAATCCTCAACGATTGCCCCCGAGTGCACGCGCACGTTGCGGCCGATCACCGAGCCGCGCACCATACCGCCCGAGAGAATCGACCCGCCGGAAACAATCGAGTCAATGGCCTGGCCGCGGCGGCCCTGCTGGTCGAAAATGAATTTGGCGGGAGCGTCGGAGTAGCCGGCAGTGCGCAGCGGCCACTGCCGGTTATAGAGGTTCAGGGCCGGGGTGACGGCGCGCAGGTCCATGCTGGCGTCGTAGTAGGCCTCGATGGTCCCCACGTCGCGCCAGTAGGGTTCCTGATCGGACGGGTCGCCGGGAATCCGGTTGGTCTGGAAATCGTAGGCGTACAGCGACTCGCGTCCCACCATGGACGGCAGAATGTTGCGGCCGAAATCGTGCAGGCTGTCGGGATTCGCCGCGTCCGCGTGTAGTTCCTGCATCAGCGTCTTGGTGGAGAAGACGTAGTTGCCCATGGAGGCGTACACGCGTTCGGGGTCGCCAGGCAGGGTCGGCGATTCCGGATTCTTCTCGTGAAACGCCAGAACGGCGCCGCCCGGAGCAGTCTCAATGACCCCGAATTCGTGCGCAAACTTCTTGTGCACGGGAATGGCCGCCACCGTCGCGCTGGCCTGCTTGTTGACGTGAAACTCCAGCATCTCTCGAATATTCATGCGATAGATGTGGTCGGCGCCGAAGATGGCGACGTAGTCGGGGTCGGCCTGCTCAATCAGGTTCATGTTCTGGTACAGGGCGTCGGCCGTGCCGCGATACCAGTTCTCGTCGGCCGCGCGCATCTGCGCCGGCACCGGGATCAGAAACTGCTCCTTCAACAGGCCCGTGGAGGCCCAGCCTTCGCTCAGGTGCTGTAGCAGACTTTGGCTCTTGAATTGAATCAAAACGTAGATCGAATAGGTCCCCGAATTGATGAGGTTACTGAGCACGAAATCCACGATCCGGTAGCGGCCGCCGAAGGGCACGGCGGGCTTCGCACGTTCTTTGGTCAGCGGCGACAGGCGGGTGCCTTTTCCCCCGGCCAGGACAAAGGCAAGGACGCGAGCTTGCATGCGGCTATTGTGGCAGGACAGGCCGGGCAGAAGCAATTCTATCCGTCTACCGGTGTCAGAGTCCTTCTTGGATTTTGCCTGACCGTGCCCGCAGGAGGGCGGCCAAGTTCGCGTAGCAGGGCGCGCACGCAGGCCAGGGGCCCGGGCAGGGGAAGGGGCTGGTGACGCAGTCCTCGGCGCCCAGGTCCTGGCCGTGTACGCGATCGCCCTCCTCGCTGCGCGCCGTGAGCATCAGGACCGGCGCGGTGACTCCCCCGGGGGGCGCGGCGGCAGACGTCTTAGCCCGCATTCCTCACCAGATTTCGGACGCAGGACGTGGCGCAAGCACTCCTGCTTGCCGCGCCGGGACTCGTCCCGGCGCTTGTGGCCGGTCACGCTGTCATGCCGGGAGCGGAGGCCAAATCGCCGATTGCGCATCTCAGCCTCACGTTTCGCGCCGATGCACTGTAGAGCTTGTGAGAAATGCAGGTTAGTCGGATTTCTCACAGGCCCGCAGAGCGTTTCGGGGAAAGCACAGGCGGGATGGCTTGGCGAGTGGTCGGGCCGGCACTCCGGGCACGACACTGTGATGGACGACAAGCGCCGGGATGAGTCCCGGCGCGGCAAGCCACGGGCTTGCGCCACATCCTGCGTCCGAAACCTGGTTGGACGGCATCATTGGCAGCATCCGGTCGAGAAACACGGCGATGCGGCGCCGTGGATTCGTCAGTAAATTGTCACGGCGGGCCGGGCGGCGGGCGCGTCTACAATGAATGGGAGCAAAACCGTGGACCGGGACGCCATACTCGACCTCTTGCGGGAAAGGATTGTGCGGTTCGCGGCATCCCGTTTAATGAGGGAGGCCGCCGAGGATCTGGCGCAGGAGGTTCTGTTGGTCTTGCATGAGAAATACCCGCATCTGGACCGCGCCGAGGATCTGGTGCCGCTATCGCTCCAGATCGCGCGGTTGAAGATCATGGGCGCACGGCGCAAGACGGTGCGGCGCGGCGAGCACACGCAGGTCTCGGTCGACGATCTTCCCTTGGCCGCGCGCGAGGCCGATCCGTTCGAGCAGGCGGCGCGGCGGGAGCAGTTGGAGCGGATGGAGGCGGCGCTGGCCGGGCTGGGCGAGCGCTGCCGCGAGCTGATGCGGCTGAAACTCGAAGGGCTGACGTTCCCGGAGATTCAGAAGCGCCTGAAAGTAGGCGCCATCAACACGATCTACACTTGGGACTTCCGCTGCCGCAAGCAGTTGCTGGCGAAGCTGGGCGAAACGAGGGACGAGTGACACGCGAGGAAGCGCGCAAACTGATCGGCGGTTATGCCACCGGCTCGTTGACCGAGGCCGAGCGGAAGCTGCTGTTCGAGGCCGCGCTGGAGGATCAGGATCTCTTTGACGAGTTGGCGCGGGAGCAGGAGCTGAAGGAGCTGATCGAGACACCCGGCGTGCGCGAGCGGCTGCTGCGGGCCGTGGCTCCCCGCGAGCCGGAGCCAGAGGCCTGGTGGCGGCATCCCTGGCCTTGGGCCGGCCTGGCGGGGACCGTCGCCGCGGCCGTCATTGTGTGGGTGGTGTGGCTTGGACCGGCCATGCGTGGACCGGTGCCGGTCGAGGTGGCGCGGAACCAGGCTCCGGCCGCGGCACCCGCGGCGGAAGCCGGTCAGGGCGGGGAAGGCCCTGGCTCGGCGAATCAAGGTGGCCCGGCGGATCAGCGTGGCACGGCGGATCAGCGTGGTACGGCGGATCAAGGTGGCTCGGCGGATCAGGCTAGCGCGGCGGCGCGCGGCGGCGAGCCCGGTCCCGAACGGGCCAAAGCGGCAGCCGCCCGGTCTGAGGCCGCGAACGGAAGAGCAGGCGTCGAGGGAGGGGTGGCGCAGGGCGCAGCGGCGAGCGGTCCTACGGCGCGTGGAGGCGAAGGACAGCAAGGCGGTGCGAAGGGCGCGCCACCGCGCGCTGGGCCGGCCGCTGGAAGAGCGGATGGCTCGGCGGGCGCGGACGGGGGCGTCCCGGGCGCCACGCGGCAGAGTGCGGCCGCGGGACTTGTAGTCGCAGGCGGCCCGGCGAATGGGCCCGCGGGGGCGGCGCCGGTCCCCGAACAGCAGAATCAAGGGCAGGAGACCGCTCGGCGGGATACGGCCCAGGCCCCGGAAGCCGAGGCCGCCAAGACCGAGGTGGCCGCGGCTCGGGCTCCAGCCCCTCCGCCTCCGGCGCGGACCAGCGTGGCGCCGCCGCCCCAGGCTCCGAAGCCGGTTGCCGTCGCGCAGGCGGCGCCTCCGCCCGCGCCGGGGAAACCGGTGGACGCCATCGAGGAAGCGCCCCGCTTGGACGGGCCGCCGCCCGAGGCGCAGGGGCGCAACGGGTTCACGGCGGGCACTCTGGCGGCCCCGGCAACGGCCTCCCCGGCCGGCTTCAATTACAACATCGAGAATCGGACGCTAACGATTGTGCCTTCTCGGCTTGGGTACCTCTCTGTGACCGGGAACGATGCCGTGATCTTTCCGCGGAGCCAGGTGGTGGCGACCACGCCCGTCGTGATCGCCGTGCCGGATGCGGCCACCGAGTTGTCGATCACGTTCTCGGCGGCTCCGAACCCGCCGGAGGCCGCGCAGCCGGTGGAGCGCCGGACGGCGCTGAGCGGGTCGGTGACAGGGGGCGAGGATGACGTCGCGCGGGTGGTGGTCCTGATCCGGTAGGGGCTCTGACGACGGATGGACGTCAAGCGCCGGGATGAGTCCCGGCGCGGCAAGCCACGGGCTTGCGCCACGTCAGGGGAGATTGGCGGCTGCCGCCTCGGCTGCGGCGAAGGGCACGATCTCGAGATCGGCGGTGGCTTTTGCTCCTTCTTCCAGTTCGACCTTGGCTTGCTGGGCGGTGAAGCGGTTGCGGAATAGGGGCACGGCTTCCAGGCCGAGCGGGATGCGCTCCCAGGCCAGCAGCCGCCAGGTTCCGGGCGGCAGGTTCTGGATCGCGAAGTGGCCGGTGGGGTCCGTTGTGGTGGTCTTGCGCGTGTCGAGCGACCCGTCGGGCTCGCTGCCAACGAGCCACGCCAGCACCCGGACGTTGGCGGCGGGCTGGCCGCTTTGATCGCGCACGATCCCATTTAATCCGGCCACCTTAGCCGAGACGACCGCATCCATCACATTCACACCGCCGCTGATTGAGAAGGTGCTGTGTGTGATGTCCTGGCCCCCCATACGGAGCGATTTCACGTAATAGTCGCCACGCACGGTGAGGTTGGCGACGTAGCGCCCGGCAGGCGCGGACACGGTGACGGCCTCGGCGCCGCCGCCTTCATCCGGCGTGCGAACCACGCCCGCCGCGCTGAAGCCGTGCTCGATCGGGACGAAGCCCACGATCACCTCGGGGCGCTCCGCGTCCTCGCCGGCGCCCTCGAACACGGCGTGCACGTCGACGCGGGACATCTCCTCAAAGCGCACCACCACATCGTCGACGTCGCTGCTGCTGACGTCCACCAGGACTTGGCCCGCCACGTGTGGGGGCGTCGCGGGGCCTTCGCTGGGCTGCGTGGGCCGAGGCTCGCTGGCGATCAGCGTGTAAGCGCCGGGGCGCACGCGTGCGAGGTCGAAATGGCCGTCCCGGGCTTCGCCGGCGGCGGCGTGCGTGAAGTCCGACTGGAGGCGCGCGCTCAACTGGATCCGGCCGTTGGCGGGATTGCCCGCTGGGTCCAGCAGGGTGCCGCGGACGTGGAAGACGGGCTCCTTTTGCAGGCGCAGTTCGAGTCCCTGGAGGTTGGCGCCCTCGGCGACGGTGAGGGGAGACGCGGCTTCGAAGCGCGCCGTGCCGGGGAAGAACGTGTCGACGTAGACCTCGGGGGTCGCCACCGGGCTGGCGTTGCCGGCGACATTGGCGATCAAGAAGTAGCGGCCGGGGGCGAGGTTGGAGAGTGTGAATTGAAGATCCTCTTTAAGTGGCTGGACGCCGATGGGGGCAAACGGGATAAATCCGGTGTAGACCGCCGGTCCCCACATGAGCGCGAGGCGAGTGCCGGAGGGCAGATCCGTGAGCGGGTTGCCATCCGGGCCGGCGACGCGGCCGGAGAGGGTTGCGGCGCGGGTGAGCTTGAGGGTGACGTCGCGGCGGCGCTGGCCGGCGGTGAGAGTGACGGAGGTCCGGCTGAGGCCTCCATAAAAGGTCAGGCCTTCGTCCGGAAGCCGCCCGAGGGAGATGTCCAGGTATCCTTTGAGCGAGGCCTGGAGGAGGTAGTCGCCTGCGGCGAGTCCTTCGACGCGAAAGGTCCCGGCGGGAGTGGTGGTGGCGTGCCAGATCCGGGGTTCGGCGCTGGCGACGGTGACTTGGGCTCCGGCGACGGGGTGACCGGAGAGGTCGGTGACCTGGCCTTCGATGCTGGCGGTGGCGGTGGGGGCCTGTTGGCCGGAGGCCGCGGCGGCGAGGGCCAGGAGCGCGATCCAGACGGGCTTCATGACTGCCTTCATCGGGGATGCTCCTGGGGTATTGTGCCACAGGCAGGGGCGGTTTGTTCCCTCGACCTTGTTTGTTTTCAATGATGTGGTGGGTTCGTTTGGCACTCCCCGAAACTAGGCTAGCCCATTTCTTGATTTTGCGTAGATCGGTTTCGCCCGGCTCGCAACGGGTGTTTCAATAGCTTGGCCGCCGCGGGGCGCTCTACGGTATCTACGGAATCGCTCAGCGCACGGCGACCGTCAGGCCCGCCTGGCTGGCGACACCGTCGATGCGCACAATCACCTCCTGTGTGCCCGCCGCAACGCCGTCCGGGATTTTGACGTTCACCTGCAACACCCCCGCCACCAAACCCGGCGCCGGACCCGCATACGCGATCTCAGCCGCAACGCCCCCGATCGTGGCCTGCACGTTCCGCGCCACCCGGGGAATATTCGTGGAAGGCGCCACCTCGCCTTCGTAGCTCACCGGCACCGTCTGCCCGTGGCCGGTGCCGTAAAGCAGAACCACGGCCCCTTTGTCCGCCGGATTCGCGGCCGAGTTCACGCTGTAATCCTGGTTCAGAATCGCACCCGGACCCGCGCCCGTTTGGTTGGCCGAAAACAGCCCGGGGAGCACCCCCGTCAGCGGGATGTGGATGGGCGCCGAAGCCGCTCCGTTATACACGGCAATGATGTCGGCACCCGCCTCATCCAGCCGGAAGGGTACAACCGCGCTGCCTTGATCGGAGCGCACATACAACGGTGGCGCCGGGCTGCCGTTGATCAGGAACCGCGCGCCGGCCAGCGCCCGCGGCACGCGGCCGGTCTCGTCCAGCGCGAATGTCGTGAGATTCTCCGGCCCGATCTTCTGGCCGAAGATGGTGACGATCTCACCCGGCGAAATCGACGCGTTGGCATAGTTGGCCGCGTTCGCCACGCCGCTGATCTGCACCGACGGATCGGGCGGCTGGGCGACGTACAGCGCCAGGCCGTAGCCCGCCAGCCCCACCAGGAAGGCGAAGCGGTCCCCGTCCAGCGCGTGCGTGCCCACGTCGAAGACCACGTCCACCTTGCGGCCGTCCAGCATGTCGCCGGTGCCGATGATGCGTGTGGTCGTCCCGTTCTCCCAGAGATACAAACCGTGATTGCCGGGAGCCCCCGGCGTCAGGTCCTGCGCGCGGAACAGAATCCGCCCACCATTCATCGCGAACCCGTTGAAGCTGCCGCTGGCGGTCAACGGGCCCAGGCCCGGCAAGGAAGCGTCGCTCGCCACGATCTTGGTGATCGGTCCCCCGCCGGCCGGGACCGTGAAGATGCCGCGGTAAGCCGGATCGGCGTTCGCATCGTCGGCGATAAACGCGATGGTGCCGCCTTGCATCTGGATGCTGGGGATGTCCAGCCGCGTATGAAAGTTCGGATTGCTGTCGCCGGGCAGTGGATCATCGGACGTCACCACTTCCGCGTAGTTGGGCGACCCGTCTTCCAAAGTGCCCGTGGGTCCCGTAACCGGCGACGTGTAAATGGCGTTGAACCCCGTGCTGTTGTCGATCACCGTCTGCCCGTAGAACGCCACCTGGCCGCCGTCCACCCACGGATTGAAGAACTGGTAAACGGGAAACAGCGACTTCGGGCGCACCGGATGCAGGCTGTCCGCCACCCACACCGCTCCGGAGCCGTCGGGCAGTGCCGAATACACGCCCGTCACGTTGCTGGCGTTGTTTGCGCCGAACCCCACGCGCCCGTCGATCGTGAAGCCGCCGTACGGACGGGCCGCCGTATCGAACAGACGAAAGGCGCCACCGCTCGGGTCGGCGCTGTTGTAGTTGGCCACCCGCGAGATCGGACCACCCGTCACCGGCACGCTGAAGATGCCCTGGTTGTAGGGGCTCTGTAGCTGGTCGCGGGCCAGGAACGCAACAATCCCGCCGCGCAACACCGGCGAGGAGTCGAATAGCAGGCCAGTCATCGTGCCAGCCCCGCCCGGCGCCGGCGTGTCCATATCCGCCAGCTTGACGAACACCCCGGTGGCGACGTTATACGACCAGATGGCCTCGATCGACTGCGCCCGGCTGTTCAATCCGGCGTCGCGGAACACCAGGTAGTCGCCCTCCAGCGCCGGACGCGCGTTGATGCCTACGCGAAACGCGCCCTCGTCCGGACGACCCTCCAAATCGCCTGCCACACGCAGAAACGTGTACGGCTGCGCCCAACCGTACACCGCGAGCGCCATCCAAACCATCCCGATCCGAACAGTCACCGGCAAACTCCTCCTTGCCGCGAATTCTATCAAAACATCTACCCGCTACACTCTAAAGAATGCTGCCTGTCGCACTCACCATCGCCGGCTCCGACCCCAGCGGAGGCGCGGGCCTGCAGGCCGACCTGAAGACCCTCCCCCGCTTCGGCGTCTACGGCGAGGCGGCCGTCATTCTCATCACCGTGCAGAACACGGAAAAGGTCACGCGCGTCGAGGTGCTCCCCGCCGATCTGGTCCGCGAGCAGGTGGAAGCCGTCCTAGCCGATATCCCACCGCAGGCCGTCAAGACCGGAGCCCTGGGCAACGCGGCCGTGATCGAGTTCCCCTGCCCGCTGGTGGTCGACCCGGTCATGATCAGCACCCGCGGAGCGCCGCTGCTCGACCCGCCCGGCCAGCGTGCTCTGGCCGAACTGCTGCTGCCACGCGCCTACCTGTTCCTGCCGAACCTGGACGAGGCGGCGGAGCTGGTCGGATTCCCGGTGGGGGACCTGGCGTCCGTGCAGCGGGCGGTCGGAGGCGCTGGCAGCCCGCGGAGCCCGGAACGTGCTGGTTCAGTTGGATGCGGCCGTTGGCGGGATGGCCCGCTTGGTCCAGCAGTGTGCCGCGGACGTGGAAGACGGGCTCCTTTTGCAGGCGCAGTTCGAGTCCCTGGAGGTTGGCGCCCTCGGCGACGGTGAGGGGAGACGCGGCTTCGAAGCGCGCCGTGCCGGGGAAGAACGTGTCGACGTAGACCTCGGGGGTCGCCACCGGGCTGGCGTTGCCGGCGACATTGGCGATCAAGAAGTAGCGGCCGGGGGCGAGGTTAGAGAGTGTGAATTGAAGATCCTTTTTAAGTGGCTGGACGCCGATGGGGGCAAACGGGATAAATCCGGTGTAGACCGCCGGTCCCCACATGAGCGCGAGGCGAGTGCCGGAGGGCAGATCCGTGAGCGGGTTGCCATCCGGGCCGGTGACGCGGCCGGAGAGGGTTGCGGCGCGGGTGAGCTTGAGGGTGACGTCGCGGCGGCGCTGGCCGGCGGTGAGAGTGACGGAGGTCCGGCTGAGGCCTCCATAAAAGGTCAGGCCTTCGTCCGGAAGCCGCCCGAGGGAGATGTCCAGGTATCCTTTGAGCGAGGCCTGGAGGAGGTAGTCGCCTGCGGCGAGTCCTTCGACGCGAAAGGTCCCGGCGGGGGTGGTGGTGGCGTGCCAGATCCGGGGTTCGGCGCTGGCGACGGTGACTTGGGCTCCGGCGACGGGGTGACCGGAGAGGTCGGTGACCTGGCCTTCGATGCTGGCGGTGGCGGTGGGGGCCTGTTGGCCGGAGGCCGCGGCGGCGAGGGCCAGGAGTGCGATCCAGACGCGCTTCATGACTGCCTTCATCGGGGATGCTCCTGGGGTATTGTGGCACAGGCAGGGGCGGTTTGTTTCCTTGACTTTGTTTGTTTTCAACGACATGTTGGGTTCGTTTCGCAACACAGCGGTTGGCAGCCGGCAGCCGCTGGGTTCGTTTCGTTGCTGCACGTGGCGGCCTGAGAGGCCGCCGCAGGCCGAGGGCCTGCCCCACCCATTTGCTTTCATTCGTTTGGCTCCTGCTGAACGGTAGCACGGCGTTGGACTCCGGGCAGGAATGGAGAGGGTGTATCTGACTCCAGGTGAATGGCTTGCCGGGTGTAGAGCCTGGGTACGGTAGATTCCTTAGACGTGCGTTCTTTCATTGACAAGGGACCGGGGCGGTGGCAGACTGGCGGAGTGCTGTCTGTACTGCAAAAATGAGAGGCTCATGATGATAAATAGGGGTATCTTGTGCTGTGCCGTGGCGTTAGTGACCGGAATGGTCGTGCTGGGGGTGCAGGGCGCGGAGGGCCCGGATAGGGACGTCCGGCCGAACGGCAAGGGGATCGGGACGCTGCAACACCCGCCGACGCCGGACCAGGCGGCCAACCCCGAAGCCAAGGGCGGCAAACCCGGGGGCGGCGGGGGCGGCGGCGGCCGGCCGAAGAGCAACGGGATCGACTACCATGGCGGTCCGGTGATGAACAACGGCGTCAAGATGTACTACATCTGGTACGGCGCCTGGGGCACGACCTCGGCCACGCAGATCCTGGAGGGACTGGCGCAGAACATCGGCCATTCGCCCTACTATCACATCAACACGACCTACGCGAGCGGCACAGGTGCGGTGACCGACGATGTGTTCTTCGGCGGCGCGACGACGGTTTCCGCGTATTTGGGGAATTCCCTGTCCGATTCGGCGATCGCGCAGATCGTCTACGATGCGATCAATTCCGGCGCCCTCAGCCTGGACGACAACGGGGTGTACTTCGTGCTTACCTCGCAAGAGGTCACGGCCAGTTCGGGATTCTGCACGGTGTACTGCGGCTGGCACACGGCGGCGTACATGACGTTCAGTTCGCAGCACACGATCAAGTACGCCTTCATCGGGAATCCGGACCGCTGCCCGTCGGCGTGCGAGGCGCAGCAGGGCAACTCGCCCAACGGGAATCCGGGCGCGGACGCGATGGCGTCGATCATCGCGCATGAGCTGGAAGAGGCGGCTACGGATCCGGAGCTGAACGCGTGGTACGACCGGCGCGGGTATGAGAACGCGGACAAGTGCGCGTGGACGTTCGGGACGACGTACACGGCTCCCAACGGCACGGTGGCGAACATGCATCTGGGGTCGCGGGATTACCTGATTCAGCAGAATTGGGTGAATAATAACGGCGGTTATTGCGCGGTGAGTTACTGAGAAGTCGCGGCCGGCGGCGTCTGGGGATGTGCAGGCGGAGTGGTCCTGTAAGGAAATTGAGCGGCGTTGCGGGCGGCCGGGGCTTCGCGGACTTTTCGCCGTGCGTTTCCGGCCGCCAGTCGATTTGAGCTGCGGCTAGCCGCGGGGTCCGGGGCGCTGGATGGCGCCCGATTCGCCGGGCTTTCGCCTTGCTGCGGCGCCTCCTGTCACGAGGCGGCGTTCCAGGTCCGTCTTGCCGTCCTGGGCTCTCTCAAAGGGTTCCGGCGGGTTGTGAGGCCGCCGGACGGATGGAACCGATTCCATGCTGGGGCTCCCGTCGACGCCATGCTGCGAGCTGGCGCCGCGAGGCGGTAAAGGCCGCCGGGAGTTGAGTACCACCGTAGTGCAACGCTTCCTGGCCAGGAAGGATTTCTACCTTTATTGTAGGGCGGCGCGGCAAGGGAATTGGTGTAAGGTGTTGCTGCTGCTGGGGAATTGTGGTGTGATCGGCTACGAAACGTTCGGCGGAGGCTGCCGGGTCCAATGCGGTTTGCGGCCGGGGGATAGTTTACCCGCTGGCCCGGAACAACGCGCGGAAGCCTTCCTGAGTGAAGTGCAGGTCATTCGTGAGAGCGTCCGTGAGTCCCTCGCGGCGCATGGCTTCCATCGAGATGCAATCGGTGAGGCTGTATCCTTTGTCCGGCCGCGCCTTGTAAAGAGCGAATCCGGCGAGGAAGGAGTCGTGACTTTGCCAGAGGACGCGGAAGAGCGCGTGACCTTGAATGCGCTCGACGTTGCGGACGGCGGCTTGGCGGGTTGAAGCCGGGCGGCCGACGAAATAGGTCAGGTATTCTGCCAGGACTTCTTCCGTGGTCACAATCAGGGTACGTTCGGCTTCGAGACGCTTGGCTGTGGCAAGGGATTGTTGATGGGTGGAGTCGGTTGGCGTGGTCAGGGCGATCCAATAGAAGGTGTCAGCGAAGACGGCCCGGTTCACTCCGTCCTCTTGGGGAGGCCGTAGATGTAATGGTCATGGTTGGTCGCGCCGTCGGTGGGGAGGGCGGCGAGGTCTTCAGGAGGGAGGTCCTGCATGCTTTCCGAGAGTACCTGCCATATGGGTGGCGCGCCGGGTTCGTCAGCAGCGGCGCCGTTCAGGCCGAGGGCTTCGCGCAGGATGCGGTTGACGTAGTCGTCAACGGCGAGCCCGTCGCGTTGGGCGAGCTGGCGGACGGACTGTTCGAGCTCGGGGCTGAGGCGGATGGTCATGGTCCCTGGTTGCAGTGTAGCGCGGTTCTGGCGACCCTTTTGGGGATGCGGGACGGTTACAATGCAGGTATGGAAGTGCGACTTTCGCGCGAAATCGAGCAGAAGCTGGATCGTCTGGCGGCGCAGCAGGGTCGTGATGCGGAGTCGCTTGCCAAATGAGGCGATCGAGCGAATGGTGGACTACGACGTCTGGTTCCAGCGGGAAGTGCAGGTTGGGTTGGACGCTGCGGACAGGAGCGAGTTTCTGGAAGACGAAGAGGTCGCCCGGCTGATCGATCAACGCTATCCGGCTTCACCTGGGTGTCTTTGACTGCGGCGATTAAATAAGCGTAGGCATCCTTCCAGTTCCAAGGAGGTTTTCCATGAGTATCTCGATCCGGCCAGAGTTGGAGTCCTGGCTGCGGGCGCGCGCCGAAGCCGAGGGTATTACGGTGGAGAGCTACGTCGAAAGCATGGTTCGCAGCGAGCAGCGCGCGTTGGAGGAGATCGAAAAGCTGGCACTTGAGGGGTTGCATTCGGGCGAATCGCTTGAACCCGGGCCGGGTTACTGGGAAGAGAAGCACCGCCGGCTAGAGGAGCGGCTGAACGCTAAGCGGTGACAGGACGATACGTCGTCCGGCCGAGTGCGGACTTCGACCTGGACGCGCAGGCTCTTTACCTTGCCAAGGAAGGGAGCCCCGAGGTTGGCCACTGCTTCCTTTTGTCCGCTTATGAAACATTCCGGTTGCTCGCGACGCAGCCGAAGATGGGCTGGCTGGCGAAGTACGAAAATCCTGCCTTGAAGACGTTGCGGGTCTTTCGCGTTCGTGGATTCGAAAAGATGCTGGTCCTGTATCGCCCGCCGCGGATGAGGTGGAGATTCTCAGGATCGTGCACGGGTCGTAGGACTGGTGGCGCAACCGTGCGAAGACCGGGAAAGATCCGTTTTTCCCGGGGCCCTCAATATGCCATATACTATCCCTTCACAATGTCTTGGCTCCAAAACATTCTCTCTGACCCGCGAAAAGAGCTTATGAGGGCCATTGTGACGAGCGCGTCGTCTTGCACCCAGGACGTGATGAGCCGTGACCCGCAGGCCCCACCCGCTAAGGCCCTAGGCGTTCTTTGGGAATTCACTGCGTGCTTCCTTCACGTCACGTCCCGCATTTCAGCAAGGCGGCATGGTCAAACAATGGCAACATCAAAGGCACTAAACGACGTCGGTGGGCGGGTAGCCGTGGCGCTCACCGAAACATACTCTGCGGAGTTATCTGAGGAGGAACGACAGCAAGCGGTGTCACAGTTCTGCCGATACCTTAGCCTTGCGGAAGCCGAGTACTGCGATTGCAAAGAGATCATCGTCAAAGGAGAGGTAGCGTCGACAGCATCAGTGTTCGGTCTACTGGGTCACCGAATAATGCTGCACATGGGAAAGAACGACATCAGCTATGTGCTTCATATCGAAGATCTCGCGTTTCGAACGATCATAACCGAACAATTCCGCTCGCTAGTAGACAAAGCTATCGGTCAGAGTTAATTGCGCGAACGATTCAGGAGAGAACTCGGGGAAAACTGGGCTACCACACCGTCGAACTCAGGCTTTCCCTTATTTCCGCCCTGAGACCCGTCCCGGCAATTCCACGTGTACGAACCGGCCAAGACCTGAGCTGTGCATGGTCACTTTACGAACGTAGTGCGACAGGAGCTGATAGGACGCGGATATCGGAACGTCGGCCCCCTGCGCAAGGTTGGAGGGAACCTTGGCCAACGAAAGAAGGCGCGCCAGTTCGTTCCGCAATTCCGATATTTTGTCTGGGTCCGGAACAACCCCTTCGTTCGGCTCCGCCATGACCATACCAACTCCTGATAAGTGCGCGGGTCGGTCGATATCAGCAAACGCGTCTTCGAGAAATGCTTCCCTTGCTTGACTCATGGGATATATTACCACGTGAGAAGTCTTGAATGGTGAATACGTGGCAGCCCAGTCAACGAAATCTGTTCCGTTTCTCTCAGGCAATCTCGTCAAACTCTCCCAACAACCGCTCCGCCGTCCGCCATGCGAGCGCCTGGAAGCTGAGGGTCGGGTTGCGGGCGCCGATGGTGCCCATTACCGAGCCGCCTACGATGCCTAGATTGGGAGCCTCGTGGGAGAAGCCCCAGCGGTCGACTACGTTTTTTGCGGGGTCGTCGCCCATGCGGGTGCCGCCGATGGCGTGGGTGCTGGCGCCGCCGCCGAAGCCGCCTCCGGCTTGGCCGACTTCGATCGCTCCGGCGGCGCGGAACCAGTCCTGCGCTTTCTCGCCGGCGTGGCGGGCGGCGGATTGCTCGTTGGGCTTGGCGGGGCTGGTGATGCGGATGACCGGGTCGCCGTGGGGGTCCTTGATGGTGTCGTCGAGGTCAAGGTAGGTGTTTTCGTAGGGGAAGGTGTTGCACTGGATGTAGGCCTGGGTTTGGCGATCGGCGTTCTCGCGGATGAATTTCTTCCAGGCTGAGCCCCAGGCCGGGGCCTTGTTCCAGGTGCTCATGGCGGCGGCCGAGATGGGGTGGCGCTCGTGGTAGGCGTGGATACTCGCGCCGCCGATGAAGCCGAGGCCCGTGTGGTCGAAGTTGTCGTCGGCCCACTCGTCGATTACCACGCCTTGGGCGATCGCTCCGTACCAGGTGTTCAGGTCGAAGGGGAAGAGGGCGGCGAGGCCTCCCATTTGATGGGAGAAGTAGTGGCGGCCGACCTGGCCGTGATTGTTGGCGAGCCCGTTGGGGTAGTCGGCGGACTTTGAGAGCAGCAGGAGGCGGGCGTTCTCGTAGGTGTAGGCTCCGAGGAGCACGACTTTGGCGGGCTGGATAAATTCCTCGCCATTTTTCAAATAAAGCACGCCGGTTACGCGGCCTTTTCCGTCGGTGAGGATGCGGCGGACGTTGGCGTTGTCAAACACCGTCAGATTGCCGGTTTCCTGGGCTGCGGGGATGGTGGTGATGTCGGTGGAGTTTTTGGCGCGCAGGTGGCAGCCGCCGCGGTCGCAATAGCCGTGATAGCCGCAGGGGCCGCGGCCGTGATAGTCGGTGGAGTTGATGGCGGCGGGTCCGCGGAAGGGGCTCCAGCCGAGACTGCGGCCGGCTTTCATCATGAGGCCGGTGAAGCCGGTGTCGCGCAGAGGGGGCATGGGGTACTCGTTCTGGCGAGGTCCTTCGAAGGGGCTGCCCTGGCCGGTGATGCGGCCGCGGAGGTTGCCGGCGCGGCCGGAGACGCCGATTTCGTTCTCGACGATTTCGTAGAAGGGTTCGAGTTCGGCGTAGTCGAGGGGCCAGTCCTCGACGGTGGATCCGGCAGGGAGGGCGGCGGCTCCGTAACGCGCGATGGTGCGGGAGCGGACGCGGAAATCCCAGGGGTTGAAGCGCCAGCTTTGGGCGTGATAGTGGATGGAGGTGCCTCCCACGGCATTCATCATTGGGTGGGACGCGCCCTGGCGGGCGGGCTGGTTGGGGTTGGCCCGGACGGTGGGGATTTCGGTGCGGCATTTGTCGCCGGTGGTGACCTGGGCGCGGACGTTGTTGTAGATTTCGTCGGCGTGGTAGTCGCGCATGGGGTCCATCCAGGTGCCGGCTTCGAGGCCCGCTATTTTGAGGCCGGCGCGGGCGAGCGGGAGGACGGCGATGCCTCCGGCGGCTCCGAGGCCGACGACGGCGACGTCGACGGGGGGCAGGGTGGTCGGCATGTTTTTGATTATCGCGCGTGGTGGGGAGATGGGGCAGTGGATTGTTTCCGCCGGACTTGTCTCGCGCCGGCCACGTCCGGTTGGCCGTCTATCCGGAAGTCATCGGCCGGGCCCCTACGCGGGAAAGCCGTGGCAGTTGGTGACCCAGCAAATCATACGCTGTGTTCGCAGGTGTAAGCCAAGGGTGGGGCAGCGCCGAAGCATTTTCTCATCGAAGAATGAGCCTGAAGGGGGACGGTGAGGGGTGGTGGGAGGTGGGGCCCTTTCGGCTGAAGTTTAAGAGGAAAAACATCATCGTCGGCGCTGTGGGGAATGTGGGAATCGCGCAGCGATTTCCAAGGGCTGTGGGCAGCGGTGGGAAACCGCAAAGCGTGAGCGACGCGGTTTTCCATGGCTGTCCATGGCCCGGCATTTCCACAGCGCTCCGGGGGCCTTACGCGCTGAGCTTGGCGATGCGGCTCATGAGTTGCCGCTTGGCGCGTTGCATGGCCAACGCCGCTTCGGTATCGGATTGCTGTAGCGCGAAGGCTTCCAGCTCGGCCAGGGTGAGGCCAGGGCGCAAGAAGCTTTCCCAGCCGGGCACTTCCTGCAATAGCTCGAACGGCGTCGCCCAGCGTGTATAGATGCGAGTGCGTTTGCCGTTGGCTGCAACGATCACTTTGGGCACGGCGCAAGGGCGATGAAAGTTGATGTACGGATTGAGATGCTGGCGGTGAAACGCATCGACCACCGCCGCATGCTGCGCGCCAATGTGAGCGAAGCCCAGGTGTTTGCGAATCACCGCACCGTTCTTGGCTTCCACCAATCCGTTGTCGCCGGAGTGATGCGCCCGTGACTTGGTTTGCTCGATCAGAAGCTTGCCCAGCAAACGGGCCACCGTATAGTTGATGAACTCGCTGCCGTTGTCGGAATGAAAGCCGCGGATCACGAACGGAAACTGCGCCAGGATCGATTCCAGCACCGGAATCAGCCATAATTCGCTGATCTGCGGCGTCGCGGCGACGATCTCCCATTGTGTGACCTGGTCCACCGCGTTGATGTGATAGATGCCCTTCACTCCGTCCTGGTCGCCCTGATGCACGGTGTCGATGCGCAGGTATCCAGGCAAGCCGTGCGGCTGGGGCTTGCGCCGTTCGCCAATCGGAATCACCGTGGGCCGCGTGGGCTGATACGTCGTGTTGCGCTGGCGATATGCGTCCGTGTTGCGGAACCGGTAGATCTGCGCCACCGAGATGCGCGCCAGCCGCTCGTACACGGCCTGCCCATACTCGGCCTACTCGCGCTCCACAATCCGCTTGGTCGCCGGACCGCTGAGGTTGCCATGCGCCTGGTCCACGTAAGCCAGCAATCTCACGTCGGCAGCCGTGTAGTACGTCGCGAACTGGGCGCGCTGATACTCGACCGCCTTGACGCGCCCCGTCTTCCGATACCCAGCGATCAGCCGCGTCACCTGCGCCCGGCTCAAGCCCGTCATCCGAGCCAGATACTGCCGCACCGCTCCTTTGTCCGCCCGCCCTAGGCTCGCGTACTGGTGCCGCACCAGCGTACGCTCTACCCAGGTGTACACCTCGGCCCGTCCCTGCCCCTCGAATCGAACCTCCCCGCTGCCCGCCAAAAACGCCCGGATCTGCCCCAGGCTCACTGCTTCGGAATCGTCCATGCTGATCCGCAATTCCTAGCATCCCGATCCTGCCCTCCTTCAGGCTCATCTTGTATGAGAATCCGAGCTCCCGTTCAGGCTCATCTTGCATGAGACAAGAGTCCGAGCCGGCCGGGTCGCCTCCCCCTGTTATACTGAGCGGTTTCGATGATGAAAGTGTCTTCATGCAAGTTCCTGGCTATCCTGTTTTGCGGGTTGATCCTCTCCTCACCTTCGCCGGCACAGTTCATCCTTGACATTCCCACCACCGCGGTCGCCGGCTCGGGCCGTTTTGTCTACATCATTTCCCATGGCCGCGTCCTGATCAGCGATAACGACGGCCAGACCTACGCCTCGGCGCAGATGGCCGCCGGAGATGGCTTTTTCCGCAGCATCGCCTCCGATCCGACCGACGCCCAAACCGTCTGGGCCGCAGCCGACCTCGACCAAGGCGGCGTGTTTCGCAGCACCGATGCCGGAAAAGCCTGGACCGTGATCAATGCCGGACTCCCCTCTCTCGGCCAGCCCCGCGGCCTGTTCACTGCCGTCGGCCGCGCCGGACTCGTCTACCTGCGCATCGACGAGGAGATCTACAAGTCCACCGACGGGGGCAACACCTGGACCCTCCAGAGCACGCTGCCGGGCCTGAAAGGGCAGAGCGGCACCGCCTTCCACATCAACGTCGCCGACCCCACCGTGTGGTATTACGTGGCGCCGGTGCAGCCCGGCCTGGGGATCTTCGCCACCGTACTCCGCAGCCGCGATGAAGGAGCCACCTGGCAGACCGGCGCCAACTTGCAGGCGGCCCCCATGCCCGATCCGTCGCAAAACAACCGCCCTTACGCGATCGCCAGCTCGCCGCTCAATCCCAACGACGTCTGGACCGGCCTCTACGGACCGTGGACCGGGCTGGACGGCCTTTTCCACAGCACCGACGGCGGCGCGACGTTCGAGAACCTGCGCCCAACGGGACCGACGGGCCACCTGGTGGACCTGGGCGGCGTCGTCTTTTACACGGAAGCCATTACTCCCACCACTACGGTCCCGTCCGCCTACTTCCGCAGCGCAAACGGCGGCACAGCCTTCACCCGCCTTCAGGTGTCGCTCACCCAACGCAGCACGCCGCAATTCTCGCTGGATCTGAGCCAGCCCGGCGTCATGTTCGCCGCGCTCGGCAATGGTCCCTACCGCAGCACCGACGGCGGACTCACCTGGACGCGCCTGCAAGGCGAAATGCAGGGCACGCTGGTCCTGCCCGATGCCATCGAGGTGACCGTCCCGGAAGGCGACTTCACTATCCCCTACCGGCTCGCGCTCCGGTTCCTGGAAAACCCGGAATGGGAAGCCGACTTCACCGCCAGCATCTCCGCCGCCCCCTGGGTGAAGCTGGAGGAAACCACCGGCCGCATCCCCACCGCCATCCCGCTCACCTTCTCGTCCGCCGGACTGACGCAGGGGACCTACGAGGCGACGCTCACCCTCCGCTGCGATTTCGAATGCGCGGGCAGTCCCCTTGAAGTTCCTGTCCGCCTGCGGGTGGTCGACCAGGCCAGCATCGTCAACCCCATCTACCGCATCTCGACGATTGCCGGCAACACCGGGGAAACCGAGTACCGCGACGGCGTCCCGGCCACCGAGACGGCGGTCGGCCCCAACTATCTCGCCGTCGACGGCCAGGACCGCGTGTTCGTCACCGACGACGACTTCTTCCGCATCCACCGCGTCGACCCCGATGGCAGCATCCGCACCGTGGCCGGCACGGGCGTCGACGCCACCAGCGATGATTCCGCTCCGGCGACCGAGTCCACCATCGACCCGGGCGAAATCGTCATCGACCCGGCCGGCGGATTCTGGTTCATCGACGAAAACGGCTTCCATATCCGCCATGTCGACGCCGACGGCGATCTCACCACCATCGATGGATTCCGCTTCGCCGACGCGATCGCCGCCGACGCCCAGGGGAACCTCTACGTCATCGACAACAGGATCCGCCGCCTGAACACCGACGGAAGCATCCAGACCCTCCCCAACGACGGAGCCGACCTCTCCGACGTCGTGGGCGCCGCCGTGGGACCCGACGGCAGCGTCTACATCTCGACCTTCGGCAACATCATCTACCGCGTCTTCCCCGACGGGAACTTCCAGGCCTACGGCGCGGAAGGCGCCGATGGCTCCGATCTGGACGGCGTGCCCGCGACGCTCGCCCGCATCGCCTACCCGCGCGGCTTCGACGTGGACGCCAACGGCAGCCTCTTTTTCGGCGATGCCCGCCGCGACCAGATCCGCGTGATCGATCCGGCCGGCATCATTTATACAGTCGAACTAGCGCAAGAGCCGTCCGCCGCGCGGCTCGCCGAAGTTCCCATCGACTTCCCCTTTGACGTCAAGCTCGGCCCGAACGGCGACATCTACGTTGCCGACCGCGGCAACAATCTGGTCCGCAAGCTGTCGCCCATCCGCCCGGTGATCTCCGAGGGAGGCGTCGTCAACGGCGCCTCGGGCCTACCGTCCTATTCCCCCGGCACGCTGATCTCGGTCTACGGCGACTTCGGCGACGTGGTGGCGGCCTCGCCCGAAGGGTTGCCCTGGCCCACCACTCTCAGCGGCGTCCGCGTCACGCTCAACGGCCGGCCCATGCCGATCTCCTTTGCCGGACCGAACCAGATCAACGTCCAGGTGCCCTATGAAACCGAGCTTGGCGCCGCGGTCCTGGTCGTCACGGTGAACGGCGTCGCCGGCCTCCCGGTGACCATCCACATCGATCCGGCCTCGCCCGGCATCCTGCAATTCGGCGCGAACCGCGCGGTCGCTGTCAACGTCGCGGGCACCTTCAATCCGAACGAAGTCAACACCGCCGCGACGCCGGTGGCGCCGGGCGGCTACGTCGTCGTCTATCTGCTGGGCATGGGGATTCCCGACAGCCCGATCGCCACCGGCGAAGTAGCGGCCGCCTCGCCGCTGATCCGGCCCGCCACCCAACCAGTCACGGTCATGCTCGGCGACGGCACGGTGCCGTTCGAGTTCCTGGGGCTCACGCCCGGCTTTATCGGACTGGTGCAGTTGAACCTGCCCATTCCGGCGGACCTGGCTCCCGGCGACTACCCGATCAAAGTCACCATCGGCGATCAGTCCAGCAATACGCCGGTGATTTCGATCGGTCCCTAGAGAGCGATTTCTGAGTTCATGTAGGGCGATCCCGTCACTATCGATTTGAGAACTTGCTCAGGCGTGCCTGTGGACCTATGATCCTCTCACTCAACGGATCTTCAACGGAGAGCGGATCTTGTAGCGGGACTACTCCCGGATGATCGGCGATCCGAAGGTTGGCCCGAAACGGTGCTAGCCTGCATTTCTCACAAGCTCTACGGTGCATCGGCGCGAAACGTGAGGCAGGGATACGCAATCGGCGATTTCGCCGCCGCTTCCGGCATGACAGCGTGACCGGCCACAAGCGCCGGGATGAGTCCCGGCGCGGCAAGCCACGGGCTTGCGCCACGTCCTGCGTCCGAAACCTGGTGAGAAATGCGGGCTAGGGGAGAGTTGCGGCGCTTATCGGCGGGGGGCCGCCTTACGACGGGTCAAGGTTCGCGCGTGAAGAGGCCCATGGCTCGCTTGGTCTTGGTGACCGTGTCGCGGGCGGCGGGGAGGACTCGCTCGGCTCCTTCGGCCAGGACGTCGGCGATGTAGGTCTGGTCGGCGGCGATTTCGCGGTAACGGGCCTGGATCGGTTCGAGCGCGGCGACGACGGCTTCGGCCACCTGCTTCTTCAGGTCGCCGTAGCGCATGCCTTCGAACTTGGCGCGCACTTCGTCGTTCGAGGCTTCGGTGAAGGCCTGGTAGATCGTCAACAGGTTGCGGACGCCGGGACCCATGGTGGCGAGGTCGACCGCAGGGTTGGAATCGGTGGTCGCGCGCATGATCTTTTTGCGCAGGGCGTCCGGCGGGTCGAGCAGGCCGATGGCGTGACCCGAGCCGGGCGTGGACTTGCTCATCTTTTTTTCGGGATCGTCGAGGCCCATGATGCGCGCGCCGACCGACGGCAGGCGCGTTTCGGGCATGGTGAACGTGTCACCGTAGAGCGAATTGAAGCGCTGGGCGATGTCGCGGGCGAGTTCGAGGTGCTGGGTTTGATCGTCGCCTACGGGGACTACGTGCGCCTGATACAGGAGAATGTCGGCGGCCATCAGCACGGGGTATTGCAGCAGGCCGTCGCCCACCGATTCCTGCGCTTCGCTCTTGGCCTTGTACTGCGTCATGCGTTCGAGCCAGCCGACGGGCGTGACGCAGGTGAGCATCCAGGCGAGCTCGGCATGTTCGGGCACGGCGGATTGCACCACCAGCGCCGAGTTCTTGGGGTCGATGCCAATGGCCAGGAGGATGCCGGCCAGCTCCAGGATTTTCGCGCGCAGCTCCTTGGGGTCCTGGTAGAGCGTGATGGCGTGCAGGTCGACGATGCAGTAGATGCTATCGTAGTCATACTGAATCTTGACCCAGTTCTTCAGGGCTCCCAGATAGTTGCCGATGTGGACGTTGCCGGTGGGCTGGATGCCCGAGAGGACTCGCTTCTTCATGGGTGTGAGGGAACTTCTATCGTAATCGATGTCTATTGAAGAAGTACGAATCGACAAGTGGGTGTACGGCGGCGAAGGGCTTGCCCGGCTGGCCGCGCCTGACCCGGAAGAAGGCGCCGGCCGGGTGGTGCTGGTGCCGTTCGTGCTGCCCGGCGAGCGGGCGCGCGTCGATACCAGCGACAAGATCCATGCGCGGCTGGGCGAACTGCTGGAACCGGCTCCGGAGCGCGTGGAGCCGCGGTGTCCGCTGTTCGGCACCTGCGGGGGCTGCCACTACCAGCACGCTCCGTACGAGTTTCAGCTTGCCCGGAAGGTCGAGATTTTGCGCGAACAGTTGCAGCGGGTCGGCAAGATCACGTATGACGGCGAGATCGGAGTGCTGTCGGGTGAGCCGTTCGGGTACCGGAATCGCGCTCAGTTCCATGTGGCGGAGGGGAAGATCGGGTACTTGGCGCCGCGCTCGCACGAGCTGGTTCCGGTGGAGGGGGAGTGCCCCATTTCGTCGCCACGGCTCAATGAGGCGTTGGCCGCGATGCGCGGGCGGTTGGGCGATCCGCAGTTTCCACGGTTTGTGCGGTCGCTGGAGATATTCACGAACGAAACCGAGATTCAAGTGAACGTGATCGATTCGGCCAAGCCGGTGGCGCGCCGGTTCTATGACTGGTGCGGGTCGCAGGTGGCGCTCGACTATCCGACGGCGCACGGGACGTTCCGCGTGAGTCCGAAGAGTTTTTTCCAGGTGAACCGTTTCCTGATCGACCGGTTGGTGGATGCGGCGCTGGCGGAATATGCGGGCGAGTCCGCGGTGGACCTTTACTCGGGGGCCGGGCTGTTTGCGGTTCCGCTGGCGAGGCGGTTCGCCAAGGTGACGGCGGTGGAGGGCGGCGGGGCGGAGGCGCATGACCTGAGCTTCAACCTGCAGCGCGCCGGGGTTGCCGTGGACGTGCAGCATGCGCGGGTAGAGGCGTTCCTGGCGGGGCTGGAAGCTAGGCCCGAGTTCATCCTGGCCGACCCGCCGCGGGCTGGTATGGGCAAGACGGTGACGGCCGATCTGGTGCGGCTGGGAGCTCCCCGGTTGACGATCGTGTCTTGTGACCCGGCGACGCTGGCTCGCGATTTGGGCTGGTTACTGGCTGCCTATCGGATCGAGTCTATGACCATGGTCGACCTGTTTCCGCAGACATTTCACTTTGAAACGGTCGTGCATTTGACGAAGGCGGAGTAGCGTCCGACGGCGTTGATGTTGACCGCCTGGTGGGGTAGAGTGCATTGCAGGAGGCGTCCCATGGCTGGTTCGCGATTGGCAACAGTGCTCTCGGTTCCCATCCTTCTGCTCGCCGGGAGCCAGTTGCGGGCGGACGACTCGTTCCCCTGTCCCGTTACGAAACCCTTGGAGTCCGCATCGCCAGGGCCTGGCAACCTGCGTGGTCACTGGTTCGGAACGGACAAGTTGTGGACGAACCTCCCCGGATATTGGACAGATTCGTGGCCCACGGACCGCGGTTACTTACAAAATAAGATTGTCTGGTTCAGCAGCGAGTTCCCGGGACTGGAAGAGCCGCATCCCACGCTCACCATCACCGGGCGGCGCTTGGACGGCCCTTCGGCTCCGCTGATTTTTAACGACGCGAACGGCGCCTTCGGCAAAAGCGCCTTCATCACGTCTTCGGTGACCCTTCCCACACGTGGTTGCTGGGAAATCACAGGCCACTATAAGGGCCAGGACCTGACATTTGTGGTTCAGATCGGTCCTTAGAATTCGGGCTTTCCGTTGGGACCCGGGAGCAGTTTTCCTTCGTCGCGATTCTTGTTGTTTTCGTCGCAGGCGTATTCCATGGGCTGCTGGCCGGGAGGCATGTGCGTGAAGACGCGCTTGTAGGTCCAGGGCTTGGTGTAGAACTTGGGATCCTCGACCCAGGTTTCGTGCTCCAAGTGATCGAAGTCCGGACGGCTCCAGCGTTCGACGACGTGCATGGCGTCGCTGTGCGGGTGGGCGTCGTCGTCAATCCACGACTTGGTGTCCTTGAAGCCGACGATGTCGATGACCAGCGTGTCGCCGTCCCACTTGGCGGCGCCGTTGCCGAAGTAAGTGTCGACGTAGCGGTCAGGGTGCGAGCCGCCGTTGATCGGGATGGAGCGCCAGGCGGTCATCAATTCATAGAGGAAGGCGACGCGCTGGGAGGTCTGGATGATCTCAAAGGGCACGCCGCTGATGCTGGCGCGGGGCACGCCGGCGAAGATGCACAGGCCCTCGGGGTTGATGGACTTGGTGAGGTTGTATTCGTAGGCCGCCTGGCCCGCGGGCGTGAAGGGCGGGCCGCCGGTGCTGCGGAAGAAATCGCGCATGAGCGCGCCCTGCCAGAAACCGGAGAGGTCCGGTTTGCCGTCCGGCGTGCGCGGCGCGGGGCGGGGTTGCTGGGCCGCGGCGAACGCGGCCGCGGTGACGAGGAGCAGAAGGCGGAATCGCATGGTCGACCTCCTCTACATACTACTGCCGCGGGTGCAGCCTTCCGAGCGCCCCCACGCAGTCGGAGGTCTACCTACCTATTGGATCGCGACCGTGGGTCCGAGGGCTGTTGTCGATCCGTTGATGGTGATGCGAACCGAGACGTTGCCGTGGACGTTGGGGTCGGGCTTCACGTTGGCCTGGATCACGCCGGTGACCAGGGCCGGGGCGTCGCCCAGGAATTCGATGGTCGCCGGCAGGCCGCCGATTTCGGCGGAGAGGTTGCCTTGGATCCTGTAGAGCTGGTCACTCGGCGTCACAGTGCCGCTGAAGCTCGGCGGATTCGACTGGCCGCCGCCGGTCAGGTAGATGACGATGGTGGCGCCGGGCGGCGAGGGGACCGTGTTGTTGGCGCCGGGTCCGTTGTAGGTCCCGTTGGCATTGAGCGCGGCGGCCTGGCCCTGGCCGGTGGAGTCGAGCGTGTAGATGCCCGGCGCCGAGGTCGCCACGGCAATCTGGAACGGGTCCGATTGGATGCCCTGGTATTCGACCACGATGGAGATGCTGGCGCGGCTCAGCACCTCGTAAGGCACGATCACATTGATCTGCGTGCGCGAGATGTAGATGGGCGCGCCGGCGATGCCGTCGAACAGCACGCGCACGCCGGAGAGCAGCGGGCTGAGGGTGTTCTGCGGTGTCACGGTGAACAGCGCGGGGTCGACGGTGGCGGGCACGAAGGTGCCTTTGAGGGTGATGAGTTCGCCTCCGGTGATGGGTCCGGTCACGTTGCTGGCATTGTTGGTCACCGAATCGATCACCGGCTTGGGCGGACCGGTGATATTGAGCGTCACTGCGATATTGAGCGGGCTGCCGGCGGCTCCGGCCGCGGTGATGGTGATCGATCCGTTGTAGGTGCCCGGGGCCAATCCAGTGATGTTGGCCGAAGCGGTGAGCTGTGCGGGCGTGGTGCCGGACATGGCATTGAGCGACAGCCATCCGCTGGAGGTGGTGCCCGCGGTGAAGTTGCTGGGTCCGGGCGACCCGTTGATGGTGAATGTTTGGGGCGGTGGAGCCGTGCCTCCCCGATCGTAGGTGAACACGAGCTGCGAAACAGACGAGGAGATGGTCTGCGCGTTCACCACGTTCAGCGTCACGGTCACCTGAATGGGCAGAGTCACAGCGTTCGTGAAGGTGAAGAGGATGCGCGAGGTGTAGCTGCCGATAGGCAGATTGTTGGACTTGATGCTGACGCTGATGTCTCCGGACGCGGCGCCGCTGGTGCGGTCGAGCAGCAGCCAGTCGCCGCCCGAAATCTGGCTGATGGAGGCGTCAAACGTAGCTCCGGCGCCTCCGTTGGACACCAGGGAGATGTTCTGCGGAGCAGACGGCGAACCGCCCTGGGCCTGGGAAAACGTCAGCGACTGGGGCGTCACCTGCACGCTGATTTCCGGCAGCACGTTGAGTGTCACCGGAATAATGAAGTTGGTCGCCAGACTGGGCGAAGCGATGCTGATCTGTCCAGAGTAGGTGCCCGGCGAGAGACCCGAGGACAGGATCAGCGCGCTGATGTTGGCGGGCGTGGTTCCACTGGGAGGCACCTGCAGCCAGGGCCCGCCGCTGCTGGAGGCGGACATGGTGAAACTCACCGGAGAGTTCGGATTCGTACTGGTGAGGGTCATGTCCTGGGTGGGCGCGGTCTGTCCACGGGTGACGCTGATGATGCCGAAGCCCTGGGCGAAGGTGAGACGCAGTTCGGGGCTCTGGCTGATGGCCACCGTCACCGGGATGAGGATGCTTTCCAGTCCGTGGCCGGCGTCAAAGCGCACCTCGAGGTTTCCGGAGCAGAGGCCGGTACTCAGGCCGGCGGTGAGGATGCTGACGTTGAGCGTCGCGGGTGTCACGGTTTGCGAGGGGGTGACGCTGAGCCAGCCCGGTCCGCAGTTGGCGGTGCCGGCAAACGCGACGAAGTTGATGGGCTGGCCAGTGCTGCGCAGGGCCACGCCTTGTGAGGGTGGAGGACTGCTGCCGGTTTGATAGCTGAACAGGAGTCCGGCTGGTCCGGCGGTCAGCGTGGGGAGATCGACGATGGTGAAGGAGACGGTGATCTCGTGGAAGTACTGGTCGCCGTTGCCGGGACGCACGATGAGAGAGCTGCGGTGCGTGCCGATATCGAGTCCGGCGGGGTTCACGCTCACCATGACGGTGGCCGGAGTGTTGCCGGAAAGCGGCGTCGCGCTCAGCCAGGTGGCTCCGGAGCTGACGGTGAACGACGTGGCGCCGGTGCCGGCGGCGGTGATATCGAAGGATTGCGCCTCCGGCGCCACAGCGTTCAAGGGCGCGCTGAAGCTGAAGCTGGTTTTCGATACCTGGAGCAGCGGATTGCCACTGACGGCCAGTTGCACGGGGATGGCCGGCAGAGGAGTGCCGTTGAGCGGAGTGATGACCACCTGCGTGCTGTAGGCGCCGGCCACCAAGCCGGCCGTGTTGATGGTGAGCGTAATGATAGCCGGGTTGTCGCCCGCGGTGGCGCTGAGCGGGGTCACGTTGAGCCAGGCCACGTCCGGGCTTTCGGCCACGGTGAAAGGGATGGCTCCGCCGGAGGCGCTGACGGTGAGCGTTTGCGCGGGCGGCGGGGAATCACCGATCTGATACAGGAACGTGGCCGGCATGGTGGGCGTGACGCTGAGGTCGGCGCCGCTGCCGACGGTGAGCGTTACGGGGATCTGCAACACGTCCTGGGTGTCTGAGCTTTCCACGGTGATGGCGCCGGTGTAGGTTCCCGGCGCGAGCGCGGCGGGATTCACGGCGACGTGGAACGGATCGCCGCCGCTGGTGCCGGAGTTGGCGTCGACCAGCAGCCAGCTTCCGCCGACATCGGTGGCGACCGAAATGGTGTAGTCGAGCTCGCCGATACTGCTGAGGATCTGAACCTGCGACTGCGCGGGGCTTCCGGTGGAAGCGCCTTCGGTGGCGGAGAAGGTGAGTTCGCTGGGTGAGGCGCTGAGCGCGGACGCGCCGCCGACGTTGGCGTAGACCGGTACGGTGACCGATTGCTGCGGCTGCTGCTGCACGGAAATCTTGATGCTGCCCATGTAGGAGCCCGGCCCGAGGCTGATGGCGTTGGCTCTCACCGGAAGGTCGAGCATGCCGCTCACGTTGACCGGCCCGGTCTGCACCGAAATCCAACTGCCGCCGGAGAGGACCTGGATAAAGAGGGTGGTGGGCGTGTCGCTGGTGATCTGGACGATCTTCTGCTGACTGACCGCGCCGACGGCGACGCTAAAGTTGAGCTGAAGGGGCGTGGCCGAGATCGAGATCTGGGCATGCGCCGTGACGGCCGCGGACGCCGCCAGGAGACACAATACCACCCACGATCGAACAAAACCGAAGCGAAACATTCCTGACCTCCACCGTCACCCTTTGGGTAGCGTAGCAGGTTCGGGCACACCGGCGGGACGGTTCGAAGTGGTGACGGTAAGGGCCGGGATGCGCTGCTACACTGAGTTCGATTGCTGCAAATTCAGAACGTTTCGAAGTCCTACCGCCTGTACCGGAGGCCGCTCGACCGGCTGCTGGAAACGCTGCCGCTGGTGTCTGCTCCGGCGCCGCAGGAGTTCTGGGCGCTGCGTGACGTAAACCTCTCGGTCAACCGCGGGGAGGTGCTGGGCGTGGTGGGTCCGAACGGCAGCGGCAAGAGCACGCTGTTGCAGATTGTCAGCGGGATCCTGGAGCCGACGCGCGGGCGCGTGCGGGCCTCGGGCCGGATCGCGGCGCTGCTGGAGTTGGGCGCGGGCTTCAATCCGGAGTTCAGCGGGCGGGAAAATGTCTTCCTAAATGGGGAGATTCTGGGGATCCCCCGGCGGGAAATGGAGCGCGTATTTCCGGAAATCGAGCGCTTTGCCGAGATCGGGAATTTCATTCACCGGCCGGTGAAGGAGTATTCGAGCGGCATGTATGTTCGCCTGGCGTTCGCCACGGCGATCCACGTGGACCCGGAGATCCTGATTGTCGATGAGGCGCTGGCGGTGGGCGATGCCATTTTCGCCAACCGCTGCATCAAGAAATTCGAGGAGCTGAAGCTGCGCGGCGTCACCGTTCTGTTCGTCTCACACGACCTGGGATTGGTGAAGCGGCTCTCCGACCGCGCGGCGCTGATGCTGGACGGGCGCGTGGCCGCCTACGGGCATCCCAGCGAGGTGGTGAACCGCTACGTCGGGCTGGTGCTGGAGCGGCAGGCGCGCGAGGAAGATCGCGGCGAACTGGTGACCGGCGTGGGCGCTTCCTATCGCCACGGCGACGGGGCGAGCCGCGTTTCGCAGGTCGAACTGCTGGGCGCGAGCGGCCAGCCCACACGGAGCCTGGAGCCGGGCGAGCCGGTGACGATCCGCGTGCGGGCGCAGGCGGAGCGGGATCTTGAAAGTCCGGTGGTGGGCGTGCTGATCCGCAACCGGCTGGGGATCGACGTGTTCGGCACCAACACGCGCATCGAAGGCGCCGACCTGGGGGGCGTGCGCGCCGGGGAGACGTTCGAGGTGGCCTTCAGCTTCGATTGCCTGCTGACGCGCCAGGACTATACACTGACGGTTGCCACGCAATACCCGGAGGGGTTCAGCCAGGACTGGCTGGATGACGCGATCGCGTTCACGGTGGTGGACACACGCGATGTGGCCGGGCTGGCGAATTTCAAGACGCGCGTGGAGTGGCGGCGGATACCAGCATGAGACTTGCGGAGATTCAGGCGGCATTAAAAGAGGAAGGGCTGGACGGGTGGCTGTTTTTCGACCACCATCGCCGCGACCCGATCGGATATCGTGTGTTGCAGTTCACGCCGGGGTCGATGGTGACGCGCCGCTGGTATTACTTCGTGCCGGCCGAAGGCGAGCCGCGCGGACTGGCGCATAAGATCGAAGCGCAGACGCTGCGCGAGCTGCCGGGGAAGGTCGGGCTGTACGCGGGGTGGAAAGAGATGGTCGACGGGCTGCGCGGGCTGTTGGGCGGCGCACAGCGGATCGCCATGCAGTATTCGCCGGACTGCGCGGTGCCCTATGTGGCGATGGCCGACGCGGGCACGGTGGAACTGGTGCGCGGGCTGGGCGTGGACGTCGAGACGTCGGCGAACCTGGTGCAGGTGTTCGAAGCGCGCTGGACGGCGGCGCAGCTCGACCTGCATCTGGAAGCCGGACGCCGCGTGGACCGCGTGCGCGCCGACGCCTTCGCACGGATTTCGGCGAAGCAGCAGGCGGGCGAGCGCGTCACCGAGTGGGAGACGCAGCAGTTCATCCTCGCGCGGTTCCGCGAGGAGGGGCTGGTGACGGATCACGGTCCGGACGTGGCGGTGAACGCCAACGCGTCGAATCCGCATTACGATCCGACCGAGGAAGCGTGCGCGGAGATCCACCGCGGCGATCTGGTGCTGATCGACCTGTGGGCCAAGCGCGACGTGCCGGATGGGGTCTACTACGACGTGACCTGGGTCGGCTTTTGCGGCGAGCAGGCGCCGGAGCCGATGCGCAAGGTGTTCGGCATCGTGCGCGACGCTCGCGACGCGGCCATCCGGCGGGTCCAGGAAGCCGTGGCGAAGAAGGAGCCGCTTGAAGGCTATCAAGTGGACGACGCGGCGCGCGCGGTGATTCGCGAGGCGGGGTACGCGGACTACTTCTTTCATCGCACGGGGCATTCGATCGGCACCGAGGTCCACGGCACGGGCGCGAACATGGACAACCTGGAAACGCACGACGAGCGGCGGGTGATTCCGTGGACTTGTTTTTCCGTGGAGCCGGGGATTTATTTGCCGGAATTCGGGGTGCGGTCCGAGGTGGATGTATTCGTCGACGAGCAGAGGGCCCGGGTGACGGGAGAGATCCAGACGGAGTTGTTGCGGGTGTAGCGGCCGAGGCTACTCGGCATTCAGCAGAAGCTCCAGAAGGTCCTTGCCGGCGTTGCCCACGACGCCCGTGGTTTGCTGGTTTGACAGCACGATGGCGGTCGCGTCTTCCTCAATGGCTCGCCAGATGACGGCCGAGAAGCCGTTGATGCCGCCTCCGTGTCCCACGGCTTTGTTCTGAGTATCGCCGGCTTTAGGTCTTCACGCCCGGCTTCTTTCCCAACGATTTAAGCACCACCACAACGAGCCGCGGGCCCGAGTGTCGGGCGAGGTCCAGACCGGGATATTACGCGTAGTGGCGGCGCCGTCAGAACGCGCTCTTGTCCAGAACGTACACCTTCACGGTTTCGCGCTTGACGCCGTCCGTCTTCATCGCTTCCACCGTTTGCGGCTCGCTCATGGTCTGAAGGAACTTCTGGGCGTCCGCCGGCTCCACACAGAGGGCGACTTCGTTCCCGGACACGGTGAACTGCACCGGCGCAAGCAGCCCGTACGTTTTGAAAATGTCTGCATGCGTGCGGAAACTTGCTTCCCACTTCGCCCCGTCTTGCACCTGCGCCGTCATCAATACTCTAGCCATCGCTCCTGACTCCCTTGTTCGTGATTGAACAGCGTACGATGCTACCACAACCGTACCGCAGATCGATCTCGCGGGAGGCGAGAGACGGATTACCCGTTCGCAGCTGGCTTCTTTTCCACCGATTCGAGCAGAACCACCGTGACGTTGTCCGGACCGCCGCGGCTGCGGGCCAGCTCGATCAGCTTCCTGGCGCGCTCTTCGAGCGTGGCACCTTCGCCCAGGGCCTTCTGGATATCGGCGTCCGGGACCACGCCGTGCAGACCGTCGCTGCACAGCAACACCAGCGAGCCCACCTCGGGATGCACCGTGTAGGTGTTGACGCGCAACTGCTCGGAGACACCGACAGCCATGGTAAGCACGTGGCGCATGGGATGCGTATGGAGGGTTTCTTCGTCCAGGCCCAGGCGTCGGCCCACCTCGTTCACCCAGGTCTGATCCTGCGTGACTGCTTCCAGCTTGCCGTCCTTAAAAGTGTAGGCGCGACTGTCGCCGACGTTGGCGATCAGCAACTCACCCCCGTGCTCGATGGCCGCCACCAGAGTGGTGCCCATACCTTCGAGCTCGGGATTGGTGGAGGCCTCCGCTTTGACGCGCTGGTTGGCATTCTGAAAGGCGGTCACGATCTTGGGGGAATCGATGGCGCCGCTCTCGGCGTCCAGCAATTCCCAGACGGTTTCGGCGGCGAGCTTGGAGGCGTGTTCGCCGGCCTGCGCTCCGCCCATGCCGTCGGCGACCAGGAAGAGGCCCGTGAGAGGCTTGATCAGGAAGTAGTCTTCATTATTGGAACGGACACAACCTGGGTCCGAAGCGCCGAAGGCCTCTAGCATGAGTTTTCCGATTATACCCGGTTCGCCCTCTGCTTCAGCCGGATCAGGCGCGGGCGATGGCGGGACCTGTTGCGGGGGTACCGGCATCACCACCTTGTCCGCTCTGTCCGAGAGGCCGGGCGGCGCGGCGGTGGCCAGCGTGGCCCCTTCCGCCGGGAGTGGGCGACGGGACCAGCGGATGCGAACTTTCATTGGGCGGCCGCCTCGATCGATTCCATGCGCTGCCGGAAGGCGCGTTCCTGGTAGGTGTCCTTGACGCGCTCCAGCGTCTCAAAGCGCGCATCGCGAGTGGCGCCTTTGTGCAGGCCATCCTTCTGCAGGCAGCGGCCCAGCAGCAGGGTGGCCATCTGGTTATTGGGGTCGCGGTCGAGCACGGCGCGGAAGCGGTCGGCGGCGGCTTCGAACTGGCCGGTCTTCCACAGCATGTAGCCGAGGTTGAAGTGATAGTCGGGGTCGGCCGGGTCGGTTTCGACGGCGCGGCGGAAGCTATCGAGCGCGTGAGCCAGGCCGCGGCGGCTTTCCGAGGCGCCCAGGTTGTTGTAGACCTCGGCGGCGCCTACGGTCTGGGCGATCATCTCGAAGGCCTGGCCGGCGCGCTCGTAGTCGCCGGCCTCGAAGCGCGCCAGTCCCAGGTAGAAATTGGCTTCGCGATAGTGCATGTCACTGGGGTCCACCTGTGCAAACCAATCGGCAGCATCGCGGTACTCCTTACGGGCCAGCAGAATTTTGCCGAGTTGGAAGCCGGGGCGCCAGAACCGGATGTCCAGGCGCGCGGCTTGCAGGAAATATTTTTCTTTCTGTTCCGGCGAAGACGCCAGCAGGCCGCGGATGTAATTTTCTTCAGCATCCAGACGGACGGGGGCGCGCAGGCTGCGGAAGTCGGCTTCCGCGGGCGCCCGGTCCGGCGCAATGAGTGCGAGCGCGCGCCAGGCCAGGTGCGCTTCGAGCGTGCCGAGGTCTTCCAGCGGACCGGTCTCCTCGATCCATTCGCTCTGGTGCAACTCGCGCGGCACAGCGATGCGCGTGCGGACAGTGAGCGTGCCTTGCGATTCGTCGGGCGCGGGTTGAGCGCCCTCCGGATGGTTCGGAGCGAAGGAGAACGTGCCGTAGAGGACGTTATCGGCGCTGAGGCTTTGTCCTACCTTGAGCGCGGACCCCCAGGTGAGCTCGGCCAGCGCGCGCAGGTGCAGATCGCCGTAGGCATCCTCGACATCGTCGCGCGTGGCGGTGACCACGCCGTGTGCGCCCAGGGCTTCGCGCACGGTTTCCGCGATGCTTTCGCCGATCCAGTCGAGGTTATCGGCGTTGGGCACGGAGGCTTCGGAGACGTTGGCGAAGGACAGGACGGCGGCGCTGCCGGCATGGAGAGCGGAGGCGCTTAAACACACTGCCAGAAGGCTCCCTGCACACCGTTGCATGGATTCAGTCTAGCAATCGGATTGAGAGGGTCACAAGAAAGTTGCAGGAAGGCACCTCCGTGCTGCACGGCCCGCAACGGCTTCGGCAAAGCACGGGAGGCGCCGGCTGGTTCAACGGTATCGACGAAGCCGCTCTATGCGAGGAAATCGCGCACCCGTTCCGTGGCTTGGGCGGCGACCTGCGGGTGGTGCCCGAAACCGGCCAGCCAGTGCATGCGCGCATCGCGGCGGAACCAGGTCCATTGGCGCTTGGCGTACTGGCGCGTTTCGATTTCGGTGGAGGAGAGGGCGTCTTCGAGCGTCCTTTGGCCGCGGATGTGCTGCAACGCCTGCTTGTAGCCGAGCGATTCAAAGGGTTTCTCTTCACCTGTGGGCCCGGAGGCGAGCAGCGCACGAACCTCGTCGACCAGACCCGCGTCGAACATGTGACGCGTGCGGCGGGCAATCGCCTGGGCGAGTTCGGCGCGATCCGGGGACAATCCGATTTCGAGGACGCGAAACCCGGCGAGAGGGGCGGCGGTGGCGGGGCCGGGCAGCGCGTCGCGGGTGAGCAGGCGGATTTCGAGCGCACGGATCAGCTTCTGCATGTCGTGTTCGTGAATGCGCGCGGCGGCGTCCGGATCGAGGCGCGTGAGCAGGCGGTGGAGCGAACCAGGCCGCCGTTGTTCACGCTGGATCAGGCGGCCGCGGACCGCTTCGTCGCGCGCGGGCAGGGCAGGGAGGCCGTCGACCAGCGCGCGCAGGTAGAACCCGGTTCCGCCTACGATGAACGGCACGCGTCCGCGCGCGGCGATGCCGGCAATCACGGCCCGCGCGTCGCGCGCATAATCGCCGGCCGAGTAGACGGCGCGCGCATCCAACACATCAAATAAGTGATGCGGGATGCCGCGGCGTTCGCCGGGCGGCGTTTTGGCCGTGCCGATATCGAAGCCGCGATAAAGCTGGAGTGAATCGCAGTTGACGATTTCTCCAGAAAATGTCGCGGCCAGATGAAGCGCCAGTTGCGACTTGCCGGAGGCGGTGGGACCGGCGATGACGACCAGTGCGTTCCTTTCTGGCAAGGTGTCCACTTCTGGTGATCGTAGCGTAGCGGCGGTCATCAGAATAGGCGGAGGGGAAGCACGCAGGCGACCGGCGACTTCAACCGCTATACTGTTCTGTGAAGGGTCACGCCGGGCGAGACCAGGCGAGTACTGTGAGGCGTATGCGACTACCCAAGCTGGTGATTCTGATTGCGTTGGCCGTTTCCGGTCTGTGCTGGGCGCAGGACAAAGGCGGCTCCTCCACGGCGAAGGGGGCGGACAAGGCCACCGCCTATTACAACTACACGCTGGCGCATATGTACGCGCAACTGGCCGCGGACGCGGCGAACCGCACCGAGTACGTCGATCAAGCGATCGAACACTACAAGGCGGCGCTGGCGGCCGATCCCTCGGCGCGCGAGATCGCGGAGGAACTGGGCGAGGTCTACCTGCAGTTCGATCCGGCGCGCGGGCGCACCGAAGCCCAAGCGGCGATTGCCGCGAATCCGGACGACGTTGCGGCGCACCGCCTGCTGGCGCGCATCTATCTGCGCCAGGCCAGCGACACGCGCAACAATCGCCTGGATGCGAATATGCTGCGCCAGTCGATCGAAGAGTACAAGACGGTGACGCGGCTGGATCCGCAGGACGTCGATTCCTGGGTGCTGTTGGGCCGGCTGCTCAACGCCATCGAGGATCGCGACGGCGCCGAGGAAGCGTTCCAGAAAGCGCTGGACGTCGAACCGGATAACGAAGACGCGCTGGTGGGCATGGCGTCGGTCTACTTGGATCGCGGCGACAACGCCAAGGCCGCCGAGCTTTACAAGAAGGCCGCCGACCAGAATCCGAGCGCCGCCGCGCTGGAACGCCTGGCCAGCGCCTATGAGCAGATGCGCGAATTCGAGCTGGCCGCCGAGACCTTGAAAAAGGCCCTCGACCTGAATCCGCCCGACGCCGATGCGGTGGTCGAAAAAATGGCTGAGGATCTGGTGAACGCCGGCAAATGGCAGGAGGCCATCGCGGCCTATGAGGCGATGGCCGCGGCGTCGCCCGACGACGCTTCGCCGCAGGTCCAGATTTCGCGGCTGTATTTGCAACTGGGCGACGTGGCCAAGGCGCGTGAGGCGGCCGACAAGGCCAAGGCGCTCGAGCCGGACGATATCGAGGTCCAGTACAACGAAGCGGGTCTGCTGCAAGCCGAAGGGCGCATTCCGGAAGCGATCCAGGCGCTGGGCGGCGTGCTTGACAGCACCAAGCGCAACACCTATAGCGAGGCTCAGGGCCGGCTGCGCACCCAGTTGCTGCAGCAAGTGGCCAGCCTGAATCTGGAAATCGAGCATACCGATGAAGCCGTGGCCGCCTACCGCGAGCTGATCGATTTGAATCCGGGGCTGGCCGCGGGTCTGACCTCGGAGATCATCAATGCCTATCGCGGGGGCAAGGAATTCGACAAGGCGCAGGCCGAGGCTGACGCCGCGGTAAAGCGTTGGCCGGATGACAGGCAGATCGCCGTTTCGCGCGCGTCGCTCCAGGCCGACATGGGCAAGGTGGACGAGGCGGCCGCGGCCGTGCGCAAGTTCCTGGACGGGACCAATGACCGCGCCTTCCAATTGGTGCTGGCGGGCATCCTGGAGAAGGGCCACAAGTGGAAAGAGATGGGCGCGGCGCTGGACGCCGCCGAGAAGCTTTCCCAAGACGACATGGAGCGCTACGTGGTCTATTTCCAACGCGGCGCGATGTACGAGCACATGAAGGACATCTCCAAGGCCGAAGCGGAGTTCCGCAAGTGCCTGGCGATCTCGCCGGATGATCCGGGCACGCTGAACTACCTGGGCTACATGCTTGCGGATCGCGATACGCGGCTTCCCGAAGCGCTCAGCATGATTCAGAAGGCGGTGGACAAGGAGCCGGGCAACGGCGCGTATCTCGACAGCCTGGGCTGGGTCTACTTCCGCATGGGCCGCTACAACGAAGCCGAGCAGCAGATCCGCCGCGCGGTCGAGTTGATGCCCAATGACCCCACCATGCATGACCACTTCGCGCAGGTGCTGATCCAGCAGTCCAAGGTGCGCGAAGCGATCGCCGCCTGGGAAGAATCGCTGCGGCGCTGGCAGGCCAGTGCTCCGGTCGACAAGGACACCGCCGAAATCGACCGCGTACGCGCCAAGCTGGAACAGGCACGCAGCCGTCTAACGCAGGACAACCGCCAATAACACGGCGTACATCCGATCCTCATGGATCCGTCGTCTCCGGTTGATAAACTGGGCACGATGCTTCGCAGACGGTTTTGTCTTGCTCTTGCGCTAGGTGCGGCGCTGCCCTTTGCGGCGCCCGCGCAGACGGTTCCGAAGACGCAGCCCAAGCTGGTGCTGACCATCGTGGTGGACCAGTTCCGCTACGACTACCTGACCCGCTTCGGCAGCGAGTTCACCGGTGGCCTGAAGCACTTCTGGGACCGCGGAGCCGTATTCACCGAAGCCAATTACGAAGCCGCCCCGACGGTGACTGCCGTCGGCCACTCCACCGTGCTCTCCGGCGCGACCCCTTCGGTGAGCGGCATTGCCGGCAACACCTGGTGGGATCGCGAAGCAGGCAAGAACGTCCAGAGCATCACCGACGACCAGGCCAAGCCACTGGGCGGCGGGGCCGGCGCCTCGCCCCGGCGCCTGCTGGTGTCGACGATTGGCGACGAGCTGAAAATCTCCGGCAAGGGCGGCAAGGTGTTCGGCGTGTCGCTCAAAGACCGCGCCGCGATCCTGCCGGCCGGACGCATGGCCGACGGCGCGTTCTGGTTCGACGGGCGTTCGGGCGGCTTCGTCTCGAGCGATTACTACTTCGCGGCGCTGCCCGGTTGGGTGACGCAGTTTAACGGCTCCCATCCCGCGGACCAGTTCGCGGGCAAGACCTGGGTGGGCGGCACGATGCCGGCCGCGGGTCCGCAACTGGCCGCGGCCATCGATGCCAGCCCGTTCGGCGACGACATGGTGCATGAGTTCGCGCTGCGCCTGTTGGCGGCCGAGCGCCTGGGCACGGGCACGCAAACGGACTTGCTTTCGGTGAGCTATTCCTCGGTGGACTACGTGGGGCACGCCAAGGGCCCCGATTCACCGGAGATTCACGACATGGTGCGGAACGTCGACCGCCTGATCGGAGAGCTGATAGACGCCGCCGAGGGACAGGCGGGCGTGGGCAACGTGCTGGTGGTGTTCACCGCCGACCATGGCGTGGCTCCTGTGCCGGAGCGGAATCCCAAGCTGCCCGGCGGACGCATCGACGCGCGGGCCGAGCGCGCCGCCGTCGAAGCGGCCCTCACTGCTCGATTCGGCGCGGGGGATTACCTCGCGGCGGGCAACGATGCCGGCTATACGTTCAAGCCTGCGCGTGCCGGCATCGATCCGGCCGAAATGCAGCGCGTGGCGGCCGAGGCGCTGCGGTCCCAGCCGCACGTCGTGCGGGTCTACACGGCGGCGGCCCTGGCCAACGGATTCGCCCCCGCCGACCGCATCGACAAGCGCGTGCGCAACGGGTTCTATCCGGGCCGGTCGCCGGACGTGGTGGTGCTGCACGATCCGTTCTGGGAAGGCGGCAGGCCCGGCGGCACCACGCACGGCACACCGTACACCTACGATACGCACGTGCCGGTGGTGTTTTACGGCTCGCCCGGTTGGATCCGCCCGGGGCACTATTATCGCGATGCAGGTCCGCACGATATCGCACCGACGCTGGCGGCGATCCTGGGGGTCGCGCTGCCCAGCGGCGCCAACGGGCGCGTGCTCGACGAAATGCTGCGCTGAGGGTGCGGATCGCCTCTGGCCCCGGCAGGCCGGCGGGAAACCTGAACGGGGGAGTTGGCGTGAGTGAGTTCGCCGCTGCTCCCAGCCATCCCCGGCATGACACCGCAGGTGGTGACAAGCGCCGGGATGAATCGCGGCGCGGCAAGCCACGGGCTTGCGCCACCCGCGCCGTGGCCCGGAACCGGAGGCATCCGGTTGCCGGCTGCTCTCACCGGCCCCAGGCTGTTAAGATGTAGGAAACAACCACAAAGGAGTTTTGCTTCCCTCATGCGTTCCTTCAAGCTGTCTGTTTTTGCGATGGTCGCCCTGGCAGGGCTGATGGCCCCCGCGGCGATGGCGCAAACAGCGTCGCCAGCGTCGAAGATCGGGGTGATCAACTTCCAGCGTGCGGTGATCGAATCGGCCGAGTTCCAGAAGGCCTTCAACGATCTACAGGCGAAGTTCCAGCCGCGCCAAGCGGCACTGCAGAAAGCCCAGCAGGACTTGCAGGACATTGACACCCAGTTGCGCGCCAGCGAAGGCAAGCTGAGCAACTCCGGCGCCGCCGAGTTGCAGGCGCGCGGCCAGCGCAAGCAAACCGAAGTCGATCGCCTGAGCGAGGATTTGCAGGCCGACTTCAACGCCCAACGCGACGACGCGCTACGCCTCACCAGCACACGCATGGCGGAGGTCCTCAAGAAGCTGGCCGATGAGAAAGGCCTGGATGTGATTGTGGACACCAGCACCGGTGTGATTCCCTTCTTCCGCGACGGCCTGGATATCACTGACGCGGCTATCGCCGCCTACAACACCGCCTACCCGGCCAAGTAATCATGTCCGGATTCATGGAGGGCTACGGCGTCAAGGAAGAACGCCGCGGGCGTCTGGTCAAACGCCTGGTCCTCGGCGGGCTGGCCGTCATCATCCTGGGAACCGCCGGCTATTTCTACTTCCGCACCTGGAGCCAGGAACGCGTGGCCGACAGATTCCTGGCCGCCGTCCAGGCCAAGGATTACGACCGCGCCTACGCCATGTGGTGCCCGGCCGACCATCCGTGCCGCTACTATCCCAAGGAAAAATTCCTCGAAGACTGGGCGCCGCCGTCACCATACGCCAACGTGGCCGCGGCCGACGTGCAGCACATCGACTACTGCGACACAGGCGTCGTGTTTGAATACGCCTGGGGCTCGGCGCCGGACGTTTCGCTGTGGGTGCAGCGCGACACCGGCGTCATCAGTTACGCTCCGTGGGCGCGCTGCCCGGGTCCGCACCTGCAGTTCAGCGGTTTCTTCAAGCGCCTGTTCGGTTCTGACGAGCCCCCACCCGCTCCCTAACCGCCGCAATCAACTGCGCGGCTTCTTTGGCTCCGGCCGCCACGGGTCCGTGACCCGGGACGATCGCCTCCGGCGCCAGCCGCTCGATTCGGTCCAGCGACGCGAGCCACTGCCGCCCGGCCAACTCACCGGTGCCGAGGCCCGGCGCGTACAGGTTCACCAGGCAGTCGCCTGAGTACAGCACGCGGTCCGACGGGACCCAGACCGAGATGTTGGTCGGCGTGTGTCCGGGCGTCAGCAGCACCTCTACGGGACAGCGACCCAGGTCGAGCATCATGTCGTCGAGCACGGACCGGTCGGGATTGGCGAGCGTCGTCGCGTGGTAGAAAGCACGCTCTTCGTGCGCGGCCCGGCGGGCGGGGTCGGCGATGGCGGCGCGGAATTGGTCTTGTTCCGCCGCCCACTCGGCTTCGGTACGTTCCAGGTCGTGATGACCGTAAATCGGCGCGCCCAGGTCGCGGAAGAACGAGTTCCCGCCGATGTGGTCGAAGTGACGCTCGGTGTTGAGCACCATCCAGCCGTTCGACGGGCGCACGGCGGAGGCGTAGCCGTGAAGGGTCGCCGCGGCGGCCGCGTTGGCGCCGGTGTCGATGACCAACGTCATCTCTTCGCCCACGATGAACCCCGCGTTGACGCTCCATGGCGGCAGGTAGGCGAGGCCGGTAACGGCGAAGCAGCGGGGAGCAACACGCATCGTTCGCCCAAGATAGCATCGTTGTGGCGGGCGGCGGCGGCCAAGGGCGCGCTAATATGATGGCTGATGTTGCGCTATCACGTCGCCTACTATCTGCCACGAGGCGAGGATCGCATGGTAGTGGCCGAGGTGCTCGACTTCACGGGCGTGTGTAGCCAGGGTTTCGACCTCGCGGACGCCCGCGTGATGATCGCGAGCGCGCTCGAAGACATGGCACAGCTCTACCTGGAGGAGGGCAAGGCGCTGCCTGTACCCTCCGCCGATGCCGCCGCCCCAGAGGCCGACCTGGTCGAACTCATGCCACTCTCGGTTGAAGCCGGCGCACCCCGCACGTGAAGCGCCACGAACTGTTGGCGCACCTGAAGGAGCAGGGCTGCCAGCTCCGGCGGGAGGGAAGCCGGCATTCCATCTATATGAATCCGGCGACCGGAGCACAAACCCCGGTGCCGCGTCATGGCGAGATCGATAACCGGCTAGCCGCGACGGTCTGCCCAGAGCATTACCGACAAACTCGGGTTCAATCTCAAGTTGAAGGGGTCTCTTTTGGACGAGCCATCGTACTGACAGGCGCAGCGCCAAAGACGGATACGCAGGTGTTCGCCAAGAAATGACCCCCGCTAGAGCGTCGCCAGATACTCATCCGCCGCCGCTGCGGCCTGCCGCCCCTCGGCGATCGCCCACACCACCAGCGACTGGCCGCGCCGCACGTCGCCTGCCGCGAACACGCCTGGAATCGACGTTGCGTAGTTGGTCGCCTGCACGTTGCCGCGCCCGTCCAGCGCCAGCCCTGAGCTTTCGAGGATTCCGCCACGCACCGGGCCCGTGAAGCCCATGGCCAGCAGCACCAGGTCGGCGTCCAGCGTAAACTCGGTACCCTTGATCGGCTCGAACTTCGGCGCCAATCCGACGCGCACCGCGTGCAGCTTGCGCACATGGCCTTCGGCATCGCCCTCGAAGTGCGTGGTGGCGACGTTCCACTCGCGGATGCCGCCTTCTTCGTGCGAGCTTTCGACGCGCAATTGCAGCGGCCACAGCGGCCAGGGCGTCGATGGCGACCGGTCCTCCGGCGGCCGCGGCAGGATCTCGAACTGGTGCACGCTGGCCGCCTTCTGCCGGTGCGACGTGCCCAGGCAGTCCGCGCCCGTGTCGCCGCCGCCGATGATGATGACGTTCTTGCCAGTGGCCAGGATGGCCTTCGATTCGTCCTCCGCATCACCCACGCAGCGCTTGTTCTGCTGCGTCAGGAAATCCATGGCGTAGTGGATCCCCTTCAGCTCGCGCCCCGGCACCGGAAGGTCGCGCGGATGCTCGGCGCCCATCGCCAGCACGATCGCCTGATACTCGCGCCGCAGGTCGGTGAGCGAAGTGATGTGCGCCTTGGTGATGAACTCCACACCCTCGGCTTCCATCTGCTTGATGCGCCGGTCGATCGCGGGCTTCTCCATTTTGAAATCCGGAATGCCGTAGCGCAGCAGGCCGCCGATGCGGTCGGATTTCTCGAACACCGTCACCCAGTGGCCGGCGCGCGCCAACTGCTGTGCGGCCGCCAAGCCCGCCGGACCCGATCCGATCACCGCCACGCGCTGGCTGGTGCGCGCCGCCGGCGGCTCGGGCACGATCCAGCCCTGTTCCCAGGCGTGATCGATGATGGTGCGCTCGATCACCTTGATGGTCACCGGCGGCTCATTGATTCCGAGCACGCACGCCGCCTCGCACGGGGCAGGGCAGATGCGGCCGGTGAACTCCGGAAAGTTGTTGGTCGAATGCAGCACGCGGATGGCGTCGCGCCAGCGGTCCTGATACGCCAGATCGTTCCAGTCGGGAATGATATTGTTCAGCGGACAGCCCGTGTGGCAGAACGGAATGCCGCAATCCATGCAGCGCGCGCCCTGGTCACGCACCTTTTCGAGCGAAAAGTCCTTGTAAATCTCGAACCAGTCGTTGACGCGCTCCTCCACCGGCCGGCGTTCGGGCACCTCCCGCTGGTACTCGACAAACCCCGTCACCTTACCCATGGAGGACAGCCTCCTGGCGGGCGACTCCCAACACGCGCTTGTACTCGTGCGGGAACACCTTGACGAACTTCGGCCGCAGTTGCTCGAAATTGTCGAGCACCCAGTTGGCGCGCTCGCTGCCGGTTTCCTCGGCATGCCGTGCGATCCAGTAGCGCAAGGTCTCGATGTCTTCGGCGATCTCCAGCTTTTCCAGATCCACGCTGGCGTGGTTGCAGCGATACTTCGCGAAGTCGCCGGTCTCGTCCAGCACGTAGGCGATGCCGCCCGACATGCCGGCGGCGAAGTTGCGTCCGGTGTCGCTCAGGCAGATCACCAAGCCCTTGGTCATGTACTCGCAGCCGTGATCACCGACGCCTTCGACCACCGCCGTGGCGCCCGAATTACGCACGCAGAAGCGCTCGCCCGCGCGGCCGTTGAAGAAGGCCTCGCCGCCGGTGGCGCCGTACAGCACCACGTTGCCGATCAGGATGTTCTGCTCGGCTTTGAACGTCGACCCCGGGGCCGGGGAAATCACCAGCTTGCCGCCGGAGAGTCCCTTGCCGACGTAATCGTTGGCGTCGCCGGCCAGTTCCAGCGTCACGCCTCGCGCCAGGAACGCGCCGAAGCTCTGCCCGGCGCTGCCGTTGAAGCGGAAGTGGATGGTGCCGGGCTCCAGGCCCTCGGCTCCGTATTTGCGTGCGATTTCGCCCGAGAGCATCGCGCCCACCGTGCGATCCACGTTGCGGATCGGCAGCACGAATTCCACCGGCGTGCCGTTTTCAAGAGCCGGCCGCGCATGGTCGATCAGCTTGGCGTCCAGCGCCGCTTCGAGACCATGATCCTGTGCGATGGTGCAGCGGCGGCCGACGCGCGACGGGACTTGCGGATTAAAGAGCAGCTCGGAGTAATCGAGGCCCTTGGCCTTCCAGTGGTCGATGGCCGGCTTCATCTGCAAGCGATCCACGCGGCCGACCATCTCGTTCATGCGCCGGAAGCCGAGCTTGGCCATCAGTTCGCGCACCTGCTCGGCCACGAAGAAGAAGTAATTGATGACGTGCTCCGGCTTGCCCGTGAACTTCTTGCGCAATTCCGGATCCTGCGTGGCGATGCCCACCGGACACGTGTTCAGGTGGCACTTGCGCATCATGATGCAGCCCATCGATACCAGCGGCGCCGTCGAGAAGCCGAACTCCTCGGCGCCCAGCAGCGCGGCGATCACTACGTCGCGGCCGGTCTTGAGCTTGCCGTCGGTTTGCAGAATGGTGCGGCTGCGCAGGTCATTCATCACCAGCACCTGTTGCGTTTCGGCCAGCCCCAGCTCCCAGGGGATGCCGGCGTGCTTGATGGAAGTGAGCGGCGAAGCGCCCGTGCCGCCGTCGTGGCCGGAAATCAGGATCACGTCGGCATGCGCCTTGGAGACGCCCGCGGCGATGGTGCCCACGCCCGCTTCGGCCACCAGCTTCACCGACACGCGCGCCTTCGGATTGATGTTCTTGAGGTCGTAGATCAACTGCGCCAGGTCTTCGATCGAGTAAATGTCGTGGTGCGGCGGCGGCGAAATCAGGCCCACGCCGGGCACCGAATAACGCACCCGCGCGATCACGTCGTCCACCTTGTGGCCCGGAAGCTGGCCGCCCTCGCCGGGCTTGGCTCCTTGCGCGATCTTGATCTGCAATTCGTCGGCGTTCACCAGGTAATGCGCCGTGACGCCGAAGCGGCCCGAGGCCACCTGCTTCACCGAACTGCGCCGCAGGTCCCCGTTGGCGTCGCGAATGAAGCGAGCCTCGTCTTCGCCGCCCTCGCCCGTATTCGATTTTCCGCCCATGCGGTTCATGGCGATGGCCAGCGTCTCGTGCGCTTCCTTGCTGATCGACCCGAACGACATCGCGCCTGTCGCGAAGCGCTTCACGATTTCGCTGGCCGGTTCCACCTCTTCGAGCTTCAGCGGCTTGGGCGATTCCTTCAGCGTCATCAGGCCGCGCAGCGTGCAGAGATCCTTGCTCTGCTGGTCGATCATGTCGGTGTATTCGCGGAACGTCTCGTACTTCTCCTCGCGCACGGCGTGCTGGAGCTTCGAAACGCTCTGCGGATTCAGCAGGTGAAACTCGCCGCGCACGCGGAAATGATAGGAGCCGCCCACTTCCAGCTCGGTCTCCGATTCGGTCACCGGGCGGAAAGCGTGATCGTGCTTCAGCGAAGCTTCCTTGGCCAGCACCTCCAGGTCCACGCCGCCGATGCGCGAGGCCGTGCCGGTGAAATACCGCTCAATCAGGCTCTTGCTCAGCCCGATCGCCTCGAAGATCTGCGCGCCGCGGTAGCTTTGCAGCGTGGAGATGCCCATCTTCGAGAACACCTTCAGCAGTCCCTTGTCGATGGCCTTCTTGTAGTTCTTGAGCGCCGTGGGGAAGTCCACCTTGAGGCGGCCCTTCTGTGCCATGTCTTCCAGCGTCTCCACGGCCAGGTACGGATTCACCGCGCTGGCTCCATAGCCGATCAAAACGGCAAAGTGATGCACCTCGCGCGGTTCGCCGGATTCCACCACTAGCGCCACCTGCGTGCGCTTGCGCTCGCGCAGCAGATGATTGTGGACCGCGGTCAGCGCCAGCAGGCTGGGGATCGGCGCCAGGTCCTTATCGATGCCGCGGTCGGAAAGAATGATGAGGCGGTAGCCGTCGTTGATGGCCAGTGACGCGCGCATGCACAGCCCGTCCAGGGCACGCTGCAAACCTTCGGCGCCGTCCGCGGTACGGAACACACCGCGCAAGGTGATCGCCAGGAAATCGCCCCAGCTCACGCGGCGCAGTTTTTCGAGGTCGTAGTTGGTCAGAATCGGACGCATCAGCTTCAGCGTGTGGCAGTGCTGCGGCGTCTCTTCGAAGATGTTGCGCTCGCTGCCGATGTAGCTGGTGAGCGACATCACCAGTTCCTCGCGGATCGGATCGATGGGCGGGTTGGTGACCTGCGCGAACATCTGCTTGAAGTAGTTGAACAGCGACTGCGGCCGGTCCGACAGGCACGCCAGCGGCGTATCCGTGCCCATGGAGCCGATGGCTTCCATGCCGCCTTCCGCCATCGGCGCCATCAGCATCTTGAGGTCTTCTTCGCTGTAGCCGAAGGCCCGCTGCCGCGTCAGCAGCGTGGTGGGATCGAAGCCGTGCACGCGCGACGGCTCCGGCAGCCCTTCGAGCGTCATCTGATTCTCCACCAGCCACTCGCGGTAGGGCTGGCGCGACGCCAGCATGTGCTTGATCTCTTCGTCCGGCACCAGGCGGTCTTCTTCCAGGTTCACCAGCAGCATCTTGCCGGGCTGCAGGCGGCCCTTATAGGCGACGTTGTCCGGCTTCACCGGCAGCACGCCGGTTTCCGACGCCATGATCAGTTGGCCGTCCTTGGTCACCAGATACCGCGCCGGCCGCAGACCGTTGCGGTCCAGCGTCGCCCCGATCCACTTGCCGTCGGTGAAGGCCACCGCCGCCGGGCCGTCCCAGGGCTCCATCAGCGAGGCGTGATATTCGTAGAACGCCTTCTTCTCGTCCGACATGGTCGGATCGTGATCCCACGCCTCCGGGATCAGCATGGCCATCACGTGCGGCAGCTCCCGGCCGGCCAGGGTCAGCATCTCCACGGCGTTGTCCAGCGATCCGGTATCGCTCAAGTTAGGGCGGATCACGGGAAAGATCTTGGCCAGGTCCTCGCCGAACAACCCGGATTCCAGCACGGACTCGCGCGCGTTCATCCAATTCACATTGCCGCGCACGGTGTTGATCTCGCCGTTGTGGCAGATCATGCGGTAGGGATGCGCCAGCCGCCACGTCGGAAACGTGTTGGTGGAGAAGCGCTGGTGCACCATGCACATCGCGCTCACGGCTTCGGGGTCCGACAAGTCTTCGTAGAAAGCCGGAATCTGCGGAGCCAGCAGCAGGCCTTTATAGATGATGGTCCGCGAGGACATCGACGGAATGTAGAAAAATTCCTTCTCGCGGATGTCGGCGTTCTGCACTTCCGTCTCGCACCGCCGCCGGACCAGGAACAGCTTCCGCTCCAGATCATCCTGCGACATGCCCGCGGGCCCGCGCAGGAAAATCTGCTGGATATAAGGTTGCATGGACCGCGCCAGGCGCCCGATGGCGTCGGCGTCCACCGGCGTATCGCGCCAGCCGAGCACCGTCAGTCCCTCCTCCTCGGCCACGCGCTCGACGATCCCCTCGCACACCCGCCGCGGCTGCTTCTCCACGGGCAGAAAAATCATCCCGATCCCGTAGGTCCGCGGCTCCGGCAGGGAGAAACCCAGGCTCAGGCACTCGCGTTCGAAGAACCGGTGCGGAATCTGGATCAGGATGCCGGCCCCGTCGCCCGTATCCGGATCGCAGCCGCAGGCCCCGCGGTGCGTCAGATTGATCAGGATTTCGATCCCTTTCTTAATGACATCATGGGACTTCTCGCCATTCAGGTTGACGATGAACCCCATCCCACAGTTGTCGTGTTCAAAGGCAGGATGATACAGCCCCTGCTGAGCAGGCGGATAAGGCATGTTGTAAGATTACCCGATTTCATACTATCAGGTCAATGGGAAATGCCCCCCTTGCATTATTAGGAAAGCTGATGTAGTCTGGGGGCGGTGAACTTCGATAGTCTGAAGCTTTTCAGGGACATCGCCCAGACGCGCAGCTTTTCCCGCGCGGCGCTCATCAATGACCTGAGCCAGTCGGCTGCCAGCCAGCAGGTGCAGGAGTTGGAGAAGAGCCTGGGGGTCCCTCTGCTGGACCGTTCGCGCCGCCCGCTGGTGGTTACTCCGGCCGGCCAACTGTACGCCGATCTCTGCCGTGACCTATTGAAAAGAAAGGACGAATTTGACGACTCCCTGGCCCGTCTGCGGCACGCGGTGGCGGGCACCGTGCGCGTGGCGTCCATCTACTCGGTGGGCGTCAGCGAGCTGGTCCAGCTTGAGCGCCAGTTCTCCGAACGCCACCCGGAGGCCGAGCTGGAGGTCGAATACCTGCGTCCGGAAAAGGTCTACGCGGCGGTGCTCGATGACCGCGCCGATATCGGCCTGGTCAGCTACCCGGTCCCGAACCGCGAGCTGCACGTGATGCCCTGGCGCCGCGAGGAGATGGTGCTGGCCGCCGCCCCCGACCATCCCCTGGCCAAGCGCGCCGCCGCCCTCCGTGGACCCCTGCCCGTGACCGAGCTCGAAGGGGTGGAGTTCATCGGCTTTGACGAGGAGCTCCCCATCCGCCACCACGTCGACCGCTTCTTCCGCGAGAAGGACATTGAGGTGAACCTGGTGCTGCACTTCGACAACATCGAGATGGTGAAGGAGGCGGTATCGCACAAGGTGGGCGTGGCGATCCTGCCGCACCGTGCCATGCGCGAAGATATTCGCCAGAAGCGGCTGACCGCGATCCGCCTCGCGGGCGAGTCGCTCTACCGCCCGCTGGGCGTGATCCACCGCAAGAAGAAAAAGTTCAACCGCGCCGCGCAGGAGTTTTTGGAGATGTTGCAGGAGACGCAGGTCCCTGAGCTCGTCGGCGTGTAGAGTACTGCTCCCTCTGGACGCACTTGATGAATCGACTACGGTCCCAGTTGTGGATTCATGTCAGCTCGCATTCTTCCTCTCCTTTTCTTTGCCGCGCTTCCTTCGGCGGAGAGCAACACCGGGGCGCATAAAGCGGGACTGACGCCCTCACTCTGCTAAACTCACTCCGAATGGCACTTCTCTTAGACGGCGTCGCCGTCCGCAACGAAATCCTGGATCGCCTCAAACCCCGTATTCAGAAACTGAGCCGCCCCCCCGGGCTGGCCGTCGTCCTGGTGGGTCACAACCCGGCCTCGGAAATCTACGTCCGCAGCAAAATCAAGACCTGCGCCGAACTGGGCATCTTCTCCGAAAAACTCACGCCGCCGGAAACCGTCACCACCGAAGAAATGCTCGCGGTGGTCGACGGCCTGAACCACCGCCCGGATATCGATGGCATCCTTGTACAGATGCCCCTGCCCAAGCAGGTCGACACGCGCCGCGTGCTCGAAGCCATCGCGCCGGACAAGGACGCCGACGGCTTTCACCCCACCAACGTGGGCCACCTGGTGGCCAACCGGCCTGCGCCGCGCGCCTGCACTCCTGCCGGCATCATGGAGATACTGCATCATTACAAGATCCCCATCGAGGGCCGGCGCGCGGTGGTGATCGGCCGCAGCGACATCGTCGGCAAGCCGATGGCCCTGATGCTGCTGCACGAAAGCGCGACGGTCACTATCTGCCACTCGCGCACGCCGAACCTGGCGCAGGAATGCCGCCGCGCGGACATCCTGGTGGCCGCCATCGGCAAAGCCGCCATGGTCACCACCGAATTCATCGGACCCGGCGCTACGGTGATCGACGTCGGCATGAACCGCGTTACGGATCGCGCCGAAGCCGAGGCCCTGGGCCGCGCCGAGGAGTTCGACCGTAAGGGCAGCGCCCTGGTGGGAGACGTTCACCCGCTGGACGCCAAGCGCGCCGCCTCGGCCTTCACGCCGGTCCCCGGTGGCGTCGGACCATTGACCATCGCCATGCTGATGGCCAACACCGTGGCTCTCTCCGAGCGCCGCCAAGCAGCGGGCTCCTGAGGTCGCAGGGGTGTCGCGCATGGGACAACCTGGTGGCGCGAGCCCGTGGCTGGCCGCGCCGGGACTCGTCCCGGCCGTCCACAAGCACCGGCACGAGTGCCGGCGCGGCAAGCACGAGTGCTTGCGCCACCTCACCCCATGCTGACCGTCGGCCTCACCGGCGGCCTCGCAACCGGCAAAACCTCGGTCGGCCGCTACTTCGCCGAACTCGGCTGCCTGGTGATCCGTTACGACGACATCGGCCACCAGGTCCTCGAACCTACAGGCGAAGCCTACGAAGCGGTGGTCGCTGAATTCGGCCGCGAAATCCTCCACCCGGACGGCTCCATCGACCGCCGCGTCCTGGCCGGCAAGGTGTTCTCCCATCCCGACCGCCTGGAGCTCCTCAACGCCCTGGTCCACCCGCCCGCCCACGCCCGCGTCGCCGCCCAGCTCGCCGATTACGCCCGCACCCATCCCGATGGCGTCGCCGTAATTGAAGCTGCGATACTGATAGAAACGGGCAGTTACAAGGAATACGACCGCCTGATCGTAGCCGTGTGCCGTCCGGAGCAGCAGATCGAGCGAGCCATGTCGCGCGACGGCCTCACGCGTCAGGAGGTCCTGGACCGCTTGAGCCGGCAGATGCCGCTCGAGGACAAAATCAAGTATGCCGATTTCGTCATCGACACGTCGGGTACCAAAGAGGAATCGCGCGAGCAAACCCGGCGGGTCTTCGACGCGCTGCGAAGCCGGAAAGCTTGACGAGCCCGAAACCATGAGACGGCGAGCCTGAAACCATGAGACTAAGAACCATCGTGATCGCAGCCCTGCTGGTGGGCGCGTTTGTGCTGTACACCAACCGTTCTCATCTGCCTCTGGGGCAGAACGTGAACCCGGTGTTCTACGGACCCTCGGTGGCCCACTCCGCGGGCCTGGACGCAGACGAGACCAATAATATTGACGTCTACAAATCCTCGAAGAACAGCGTCGTCTACATCACCAGCACCATCTACGAACAGGATTTCTTCTTCGGGATCACACGCGAGGCGCAGGGGCTCGGCTCGGGGTTCCTGATCAACGCCGACGGGCAGATCCTCACCAACTTCCACGTCATCAGCGGCAGCTCGGATGTCGAGGTCACGCTGCCTGACCAGTCCCGCTACAAGGCCGAAATCCTCATGCGCGACCGCGGCAATGACCTCGCGCTGATCAGGATCGACGCCAAGGGTAAGAAACTTCCGTTCCTCCGCCTGGGTGATTCCGACGCCCTCCAGGTGGGCCAGAAGGTGCTCGCCATCGGACAGCCCTTCGGCCTTTCCGGCACGCTCACCACCGGCGTGGTCAGCTCGCTCGACCGCACCATCCGCAGCGAGGAAGAGCAACTGGAAGGCATGATCCAGACCGACGCGGCGATCAACTCCGGCAACAGCGGCGGACCGCTGCTGGACTCCTCGGGCAACGTCATCGGCATTAACACCGCCATCTACGGGCCCAACGGCGGCAGCGTCGGTATCGGCTTTGCGTTGCCCATCAACCGCGTGAAGTCGCTGCTCGGAGATTTCCGCAGCGGCCTGCGGCCCGCGCAGCCGCGCATCGGCGTCTCCGGCCTGTTCCTCTCCGGCGACTGGGCCAAGGCCCTCAATCTTCCGGAAAAGGGCGGACTCCTGGTCACCGACGTCTTGCGCGGCAGTCCGGCCGCCGCCGCCGGGATCCGCGGATCGACCCGCCGCGTGCGCGTCGGCAACTACCTGGTGGACGTCGGCGGGGATCTCATCATGGAGGTGGACGGCATGCCCATTGACCGTGACAACGGCATCTCCCGCGTGGCCGCACGTAAGCACGCCGGCGACACCATCGTGCTCACCATCTACCGCGATGGCAAGACCATGAAGGTCAACATCAAGCTGGCCAGCATCGACGACAACGGCCTCGTCTAAGGACCCCGGACCCCCAGCATGCCGGTCCAGTCCCCCGAAGCCGCCGCCCCAACCGCCGCCGGCGGAGGCATCCTTAAAGTGGCAGGTGCGCGCCGCGCCCTCGCCGGATTTTTCGTCTCTGGCGTGCTGCTGTCGTTCCCCGGCGCGATCCTGCTCTCCTGGGAACACCACCTCTCGGCCGACTACGGCGTGGTCGGACTCTACTTCATCGGCCTGGTCGCCGGACTGGTCGCCTCGGTGTGGGTCTCCCCCCGCATGCTTGAAAGCAAGGGACTCGGCTGGACTCTCTCCTTCGCCTGCGGCATCGCCGGAGCGGCATTCGTGTATCTGGCCTTCGTCTCGCCGCCTCTCGGCTTCTGGTGGCGCGTCGCCGGCATGGCGATCATCGGCTACGCAGCCGGCACGCTGCACACGGCCATCTTCCACGCCGTCTCCCCGATGTACCGCCATGATCCTGTGGCGACGGTGAACCTGGCCGGGATCCTGTTCGGGCTGGGCTGCTTCACCGAAGCGATGCTCATCTCGGGAACCTTCTATCTCTACTCGGCGCCCGCCATCCAGGCCTGGCTCGCCGTCATCCCTGCCTTGTTCGGCTGGATGTACTGGAAGACGCCCTTCGCCCCGCAGCCCGTTCCGCACCAGCCTCCGGCGGGAGCTGTGTTCGCCGCGCTGCGCAACACCGGAGCGATCCTGCTCAGCCTCCTGCTCTTCTTCCAGCTCGGCAATGAGTGGTCCATCGCCGGATGGCTGCCGCTGTTCGTCAGCCAGCGACTGGGCGTCAGCCCGACCGCGGCCCTCTGGATGCTCGCGCTCTACTGGCTCGCCCTGCTGATCGGACGCGTGCTCGCTCAATGGATCCTGCCGCGCGTGCGCCACACCCGGCTGCTCGCCGCCAGCGTCCTCATCGCGATCTTCGGCTGCGTCATCCTCACTGCCACCAACAACCTGTTCGGCGTGGTCACCGCGATTCTCATGCTGGGAGCCTCCTACGCGCCCATCTACCCGCTGGTGGTGGAACGCATCGGCCACCGCTTTCCTTACTACCACCCGGGCTTCTACAACGGACTGTTCTCCTGCGCCCTGGGCGCCGGCCTGCTTTCGCCCGCGCTGCTGGGACTGGTCGCCTCGCTGTGGGGCGTCCACACCGTCATGACCGTGCCCTTGATTGGTTCGGCGGTCGTCTTCCTCGTGCTCATGCTCATATGGCTGGAGGCGCGGCTCAGCGCACATGCGCACCCGCCGGGACCCGCATGAGGACCCTCGCCCTGGCCGTCGCCCTCACCGCCACCACCGCCACCCAGGCAGCGGACCTCGCCGACCGCATCCAGGCCGCCGTCGCCAGCGCCCCCGCGCCCGTCCACGGCCTGTACGGCATCCACGTAGTGGACCTCGCCACGGGCAAAACCGTCTACGCCCGCAATGAGGGCCAACTCTTCCTGCCGGCTTCGAACATGAAGCTGTTCACCACGGCGCTGGCGCTCACGCACCTCGGCCCCACCTACACGTTCGAAACGCGCCTGGTGCGCGAACCCTCCGGCGATCTTGTCCTGGCGGGCTCCGGCGACCCGTCGCTGTCCGGCCGCGTTTATCCCTATGCGAAAGGCGCCCGCGACGGCGATCCGCTGGCCGCCATTGAACAGCTCGCCGACCAGGCCGTAGCCGCCGGCCTCCGCCGCGTCGACGGCAACATTGTCGGCGACGACCGCCGCTACCTCTGGTCGCCGTTCCCCGCCAGTTGGACTGCTGACGACATCCTCAACGACTACGGCGCCCCGGTGAGCGCCCTCACCATCAATGACAACATCATTGCCGTCGGCATTCGCGGCGCAGCCCGGTCCGGCGGCCTGGCCCGCATCAATCTCAGCCCGCACCTCGAGTACTTCTCCATCGACAACCAGATCACCACGGTGGAAGGCCGTGGCGCATCGGTGCACATCGCCCGGGTCCCCGGATCGCGCCAGTTGCTGCTTACCGGGACCATCGGCACGCGCGCCGCGGTCAGCGAAACCGTACCCATCGACGATCCCGCCCTGTACGCTGCGCACGCGCTCTATAACGCGCTGCTCAACCGCGGCGTGACCATCCGTGGACGCCCCACCGCACGCCATCGCCTCACCGCGGGCAATCCGCCGGTCGCCTCCGGTGAGCTGCTGGCCGTGCGCCAATCGCCGCCGCTCGCCGAGCTGCTCCGCGCGCTCGCCAAAGTCAGCCAGAACCTGCACGCCGAACTGATGTTGCGCGAGGTCGCCTATGTCTCGCAAGGCGACGGCACGCCAGCGCTCGCCAACCGCGAGATGCTCGACCTGCTCCAGACCATCCACGTCCCGCCCACCGAATGGCGCGCCGAGGACGGCTCCGGCCTGGCCCGCAATGACGAGGTCACACCGCGCGCCGTCACCAGCCTGCTCGCGTTCATGGACGCCAGCCAGCAGGGCGAGCTGTTCGAGTCTTTCCTGCCCGTAGGCGGCGAAGACGGGACGCTCTCAAACCGCCTGTGCTGCGTCTCGGACGGCGGCGGCATCCAGGCCAAAACCGGCACGCTGGCCCGCGCCGTGGCGCTTTCCGGCTACGCCCGCAGCCGGTCCAACGGCCGCCTGGCCTTTTCCATCCTGGTCAACAACTTCGCCGCGCCCTCTTCTCAAGTGCGCGCCTGGGTTGATAAAATAGCAAAGACACTAGTCGAGTAACGGGGAGGACCTCATGCCCATTTTCGAGTACGTTTGTGAAGAATGCGGAACGTCGTTTGAGAAGTTGGTGCGCCGCGCCGGTGGCGAGGAGGTGAGCTGCCCTTCCTGCGGCCAGGATCACCTGAAGCAGCAGTACTCCACGTTTTCGGCGCACGCCAACGGCGCCCCCAAGGAAGCCCCCATGCCGAGCTGTCCCGGCGGCATGTGCAGCAATCCGGGATTCTGCGGCCGCAACTAGTGGCGCAAGCACTCGTGCTTGCCGCGCCGGGACTCGTCCCGGCGCGTGTCTCCCGCGGTCCGCAATCCGGCTAGCTGAGCCGTTCACGCCTACCGCGCCACTGCCTCCACAAATCGACACCGTCGGCGCCACACGTGTCATCCGGAACCCCGCTTGATCGAGCAGGGCGCCATACTGCGCCGCCGTCCGCTCCCCACCGCGGGCTCCATTCGCCCTTCTCCGGATGAGCAGCCAGCCCGTCGAGCATTGGCTGCGCTCCCAGCAGAACCGTCGCCGCGTGGCGCGGCGTGCCTGACCGCAGCCCCCCCCCGGACGGACGCAGCGCCAACCGCCCCTCCGCAGCTTCGGTGAAAGTCCGGACAGGTGAAAAGTCCGGACTGGCCATCGTCCGCGGCCCTCGGTAGAGTGTGGGCGCACGCATTCCGGTGAGCGGCGCCAACGCCGCGGCGGTCCTGGGACCCTCCGCCCGGTGGCCGGCCAGCTTCAAGGTGGCGGCCACATATGCCAGCCGCGAGACCAACCGGGTGGGAAGTATCTCCGGAATCTGAGCGTCGGGCGGAAGGGCGCCGGTCCGCGTGGCAGCGGCTTGGGACATTCTGTCCTGCTTGGATCAGAAGGCGCGAGGCCGCCGATGGGCCCGCGACAGGCCGGCCTCGCGGAATTGTAGTGCAACGCAGAAGGCGGTCACCCTTCCAGAGCGCGCTCCACCGCCTCAGTCAGCATCTTCGGCAGGAACGGCTTTTGCAGGAACCCGACCCCCTCCAGCCGCGGCACATACGGATACCCGCTGGCGATGAACGCCGGGATCTGCGGATTCCGCGCCCGCATCTGCTCCAGCATCTCCTCGCCGTTCATGCTGTCGAGCGTCAGGTCGGTGATCACCAGGGCGAACCCGCGCGGATCCGCGCTGAACGCCGCCAGCGCCTCTTCGGAGCTAGCGAACGCCACCACCTCATAGCCGGCCCGCTCCAGGTACCGCCGCAGCAGGCCCCGCAACGTGGCCTCGTCGTCGACAATCAACAACCGGGGCCGGCTCATCGCGTCCACGCCCCCATCATCCCCCTAGTGGAACGAAATCGGGATATTGCCCGGGCTGAAGTAAATGCTAAACATCGTCCGCGAGCTATTGCGCCGGAACGAATTATTGGCCGTGTCCGCATGCCGGTACGTATAGGATGCGGAAAGATTGATGACCTGTGTCAGCTTGTAGCTGACCGACGATGTGCCGTAATACTGCGAGTATTGCGAAAGAGTCTGTCCCAGCGACGCCAGCTTGGAATGCGACAGATTCAGTGAAAAACTCCACTTGCGGAGACCTGTGTAGGAGAAAGTCGACCCGTAGGATTCCTGCCGCGACGTCAGGAACACGCCGTTGCCGCTGTTGATGCCGCGCCTGTAGTTCACGTTCCACGACGCGTAGCGCCAGTTGTGCGTCACGCTCACCGAGCCTGACGGCACGCGATTCTGGCGGTAGTACACCTCGATGGTGCTCATCACGCCCAGCAACTGCGAAATCGCCGGATCCACGGCCACGCGCCGCACGCCCTGCACCTCGGACACGAACACGCCTCCGCTCAGCGACAGCGTCCACGAACGCCCGAACTGCCGCGCAAACTGCGCCTGGAACAAATTCAGGTTGGATTCACCGAACGCTCGCGGATAGTCGTAGTGGATCCGCTGGTAGGTCACCCCGATCGTGGTCACCTGCGACAGCCGGTGCTGCAGTGATCCGTGAATGTTATAGCCGTTCAGCCCGATCAGCGCCTTGGAGTGCCGATCTACCTTGTAGGCGCTCCCTCCGGCGCTGAATACCGTCCGCGACGACAGGAGAAAGTTCACGTCCATCCCGCCCTGTATGTAGTTGACCCGGTTGTCGAACAGCAGCGTGGTCTGGTCCACCACCGTGTCATAGACCTGCGGCAGGACGCTCACGAAGCTCGTCGCGTAGTTCGCCGTGCCCGCCACCGTCTGCATATCGAACACCACGCGCCGCGATTTTTGATAGGTGTAGCCCAGCGCCAGCGCCTGGTTCGTACCGTTATAGAACGTATTGCCGCTATAGTGCCGGTAGTTGCCCGTGTAGTCCAGCCCTAGAACGGCCCTCCGCCACTGATGCCGCCCGTATGCTCCCAGGCCCACCTGAACGCCGGCCAAGGCCCCCACGTTCGTCAGGCTGCCCGAGGAATTCACCGAAACAGGCGTGAGGCCTGTGTCGTAGATGGCCTGCGCGTTGGCATAAAAGCGAAGATCCACATCCTGGCCGGAGCGCTGCCCGATGTTGCTCGCGCCCCGCGTCAGAACGCCCGGACCCAGATAGCCCGACAACTGCGCCCAGCCCGTGCCGGCGAACACCGCCAGCAACGCTATGAATCTAATTTTCAAGCAGTTTCTCCGTTTCGGTAGACTGAAACAAGCAGCATAAACCGAGTCTGACGCTAGCTCCCAGGCCGTGTCAAGCCAACTGTGGGGGCCGTGCCGGCGTCTCCACAGCAGGTCTCCGGGACCAACCCACTGGGACCAAGTCCTTGGGGGCCAAGTCTCTGAGACACGTCTTTGAGAAAGGATCGGCCGCTTGACGGCATCCCGTTAACGTGAGAGGAAACTTGACCGTATGAAACCTCTAGCCCTGTTGGTACTCGCCCTGGCCGCCACGGCCTTTGCCGCCGACCTGCCCATTCGCCAGGTCACCTTATATAAGCACGGCGTCGGCTACTTCCAGCGCTCCGGAGCCCTGGCTGCCGGCGAAACCGCCCAGCTCGACTTCAAAGCCGGCGACATGAATGACGTCCTCAAGTCGCTCACCATCGTCGACCAGGGGGGCAACGCCGTCACCGGCGTGCGCTACGACGCCAGCGAACCGGTCCAGCGCCGCCTCCAGGATTTCCCCTTCGCCGTCGGCGACCAGGTCTCGCTCGCCGCCTTCCTGGATCAAATGAAGGGCGCCCGGCTAGAGCTCCGCATCGGCCCCGACACCCAGACCGGCACCATCGTCAGCGCCCGCCTCACCCGTGTGGGCGACAACGGCGCGGCCACGGAAAAACAACTGGTGGTGCTGCTCACCGACCAGGGCGACATCCGCACCTTCGATCTGGGCGCCGCCACCGCCGTGCGCCTCACCGATCCCAAGCTCCAGAGCATGCTGCGCGACTATCTCACGATTCTCAGTGGAGCCCGCTCCCGCGACCGCCGCAGCGTCTACATCGACAGCAACGCCACCGCCTCGCGCCAGATCGCGGCCAGCTACATGACGCCCGCCGCCGTCTGGAAGTCGAGCTACCGCCTGCTGTTCGGCAATCAACCTCAACCAACGCTCGAAGGCTGGGCGATCGTCGACAACACCTCCGGCGACGACTGGACCAACGTCGATCTCTCGGTGGTCTCCGGCCGCCCGATTTCGTTTATCAGCCAACTCTACGAGCCGCGTTACGTCGACCGCCCCACCGCCGAGCTCGCCGAGAACCGGCCGGTCGCCCCGCCGGTGTTTGAAGGCGCCGTCGGTGCGCCTCCACCGCCCAGGGCGGTGGCGCAGGCGAAAGCCCTCGCCCCCGCAGCGCGCCGCGATGTCCAGGCTGGATTCGGTGGACAGCAGGGGGCCTCCGTCGATTCGATCGCCTCAGTCTCACCCTCCTCCCTCGCCGCCTCCGCCGCGGGCCGCGACCTGGGCGAGCTGTTCGAATACAGCTTCCCGCAGCCGGTCACCGTCAAGCAGGGCGAATCCGCCATGCTCCCCTTCCTCCAGCAGAAGGTCGACACCCGCAAGCTGCTCATCTACACGGAAAGCTTCGGCTTGCACCCCATGAACTCGGCCGAGATCACCAACACCACCGGAAAAACGCTCGACGGCGGACCCATCACCGTCTACGACGCCGGCTCCTACGCCGGCGAAGCCCTGGTCGAGACTCTGAAGGCCGGCGACAAGCGCCTGATCAGCTACGGCGTCGACCTCGGCTCGCGCGTCACCACCAAGTTCGATTCCTCCCAGGCCAACGTGCGCGAAATCCACTTCCGCCGCGGCGTCCTCACCACGCGCAGCGCCATCCAGGAGACGAAGACCTACACCATCACCAACGTCGACCCCCAGCGCAAGACGGTCATCATCCAGCACCCCAAGCGCTTCGGCTACGAGCTGCTGGGCGACGCCAAGCCCAAGGAAACCACCAGCGACGCCTATCGCTTTGAAGTGGTGGTGGGCGCCAACGCCACCGAAACCTTCCCGGTCCGCGAAGAGCGCGTCTACAACCAGACCTACAGCATCAGCAACCTCACGCCGGACCTGCTGAGCGACTTCATCCAGAACCGCGCGCTCACCGCCCAGGGCCGCATGCAGCTCCAGGCCATCCTGGCCAAGAAGAACGAGATCGCGTCCAACGGCGCGCAGCTCAATCAGGTCCGCACCACGCTCAGCACCCTGAACGACGACGAGAACCGCATCCGCCAAAACATCCAGAGCCTGCGCAACGTCGCCGGCCAGGACACGCAGGTGCAGCAATACGCGCGCCAGCTCTCGGACACGGAATCGCGGATCGCCGCCCAGCGCGACCAGGAAGCGCAGCTCACCCGCGCCCAGTCGACTCTCCAAGCGGAACTGGACTCCCTGATCGATTCCGCCGACTTCTAACACCTGCCTAACCTGCCAGGTTGACCAGTGCATGTGGGGCAGGCCCGTGGCCTGCGGCGGCCTCTCAGGCCGCCTTTTCCTCGGGCCTCACCGCCCCGGATCCGACACCGCCAACGCCAAACTCACGGACCCGCCCCGCACCACCGTGACCTTCTCCGCCCGCCCCAGCAACCGCTCCATCACCCCCGGCTCATTCGGCCGGCCCTTATCCATTTGCGCCAGCGCAAACACCCGATACTCCCCCGGCGGCAGCGGCAACTGAAACTTCCCCTCGTCATCGGTCGATGCGTGCCGGATCGTCGTCGCGAGGTCAGTGGAAGTATACGGCCACGCGACCACCGTCACATCGGCCGACGCCACAGCCCGCCCGCCGTCGCTCACCGAGCCCGTGACCACGCCCGGCTGCGTATCCACCTCGATCTCCAGCGCACCCGAGCCCGTAAACTCGAACGCGTTGCCCGGCGCCACGCCGCCGCGATAGCGCACCTCCTTGACATACGCGCCCCCCGACAGCCCGAAGACATTCGCCTGCCAGCGACCGGGCTGCCGGTTCACGTAGTGGAACCGGCCTTCGGCGTCCACGTTGGCCGGTTGCAGATCCTCCCCGAACGGGATTCCGTCGATGGTCCTCAGCATCACCTGGAGCTTGTCGAGCGGAAGCTCCGCGGCGCCCTGGGTCAGCACGACGCGGCCATCCAGTGGATAGCCGAGCGTCAGGGTCATCGTCAGGTCCAGGTTGCGGTCCGTAATCGTAACCGGAGCATCGGCCTGCGCGCGTTCCTGCGGCGATACCTCGACAGTCCGCGCGTGCACCCGGTACGATCCCGGAGCCAGATTCGTCAACAGGGCTTCCCCTCCGCAGGCGATGTCGCTCGACCCGGAACTCTGCGTCCCCCCGAGCTCATTCATCGTGTACGGCATCAGCCGCACCTTCGCCCCCGCCGGGCAGTTCTGTTCCGGCACGCGCACGTGCACGCGATAATAGCCGGTCTTGTGGACCGGAATCGCGCCGACATCCACCGCCGTTCCCGATACCACGGTCATCGGCAGGGCATCGTTCAGGGCCGGACCACCCGGATAGAACCCGCCCGCGTAGCCGGCCTCCACCTTCTCGATCTCCGCGCGCGAAATCTCCTTGGCGAACTTGTCCCGTGCGGACATGTAGGACTGTACCTGTAGGATGTAATCGCCCGGAGCCAGGCCATCGGCGTGAAAGCGGCCCTCACGGTCGGTGGTGGTGACTCCGTACGGCGAGGGGATGCGCACGCCCCGGTTATAGGTCAGCGAAGCGGCGCTCACCCGCACGTTGGGTACCGGCGCCCCCGTATCGGCGTCCACGATTCGGCCCGTGATCTCGCCGGCGCGCCCCAGCAGCAGTTGCACGTCCCGCGAGGGATGCTCCTCGGTCAGCACCACGTTGGCCTGCGTCGAAGGAGCGCCCTGAAACATCGCCGTTGTTCCGGTGAACCCTTCCTTCTGCACGATCACCACGTACTCGCCGAAGTCCTGCACCTCGAACTGGAACGCACCCTGGGCATTGGTCGTCACCGTACCCACCGCCGTTGTCCGGATCGGCTGCCCGAGCACCCGCTCCGGCATCTTGCTGATCCGCACCTCGGCGCCCTCCACGGGATGATTCGTCCCCGGCTCTGTCACCACTCCACGGATCTCCTGCCCCGGAGCCAACGCGGCCAAAGGCACCAGCGCCGCCCCAGCCACCACTGCCGTCGCCACCCACGCCCGCCACGTCGCCGGACGCCGATTCAGACTCGCCTGCAACATCGCCTTCAGCCTCCTCTCGAAATGCGACCGCTGCGCCACGGCCAGCGCCGCCACGCCTCCGCGGGCCGGATTCTCCAGCGTCCGCGCCAGTTCCACCAAGTGGTCCGCGTAATCCGGAGCCTTCGCCCCCGCGCCCAACACCACGTCGTCGCACGCCCGCTCACCCTCGGCGCGCAGTCCCGCCACCGCGACCCACGCCAGCGGATGAAACCAGTACAGCGCCCGCGCCAACTCGCTCATGATCTGCACCGCCCAATCCCGACGCCCGATATGCGCCAGCTCATGCGCCATCACCAGCCGCAGCCGCTCTTCGGACCAGGCCGCCACGCCTTTCGGCAGCACGATCCGCGGACGCCGCCAACCCCACGTCACCGGCATCGTCGCCTCACTGGCCGACTCCAGTACGACCACACGAGCGGGCACCGCCACCGGAATCGCGACCGGCCGAGCCCCCCGCCGCAGCCACCGCACGTGCCACAACCCCGCCCCCAGCCGCAGCAGGACCAGCACACTTCCCGCCAGCCAAACGCCGGCCGCCACGAAGTCCCATCGCACCGGAGCGCTCCGCCGCGGAGCCGGCCCGGGCACTTCTTCCGGAACCGCTTGCCCCGCCGCCTGGGCGATCGCTTGCGGCTCATACGCCGCCGGAGTCCCCGCCACCACCGCCGCCGGCTGGATCCACACCGGCGTCGCCTCGGTCACCACCGCCGACCGCCAGTCCGGCAGCAACCCGGTCAACGCCGGCAGCAACAGCGACCCCGCCAGCACCGCCGCCCATACCAGATGCCGCGCCGCCGCCGACCGCCGCCGCAGCATCGCCACCACCACCCAGCCCAGTGCGAAGAGCACGGTCGCCCGCACGATCACATCCCAAAGGAATCCGCTCATGACGCATCCTCCTCGCGAGCCTGCTCGATCATCTTCGACAGCCGGTCCAGCTCCGTGCGCGACAGCCGCTTCGCCTCGCCTCCCAGCAACGCCGCCACCACGCTCTCCGCCGACCCTTCAAAAAACGTCGCCATCAAATGGCGCAGCGCGGACCGCCGCGCGGCGTCCCGCGGGACCACCGGAGCATACACAAACCGCTGCCCATCCTCGCGATGCCGCACGTGCCCCTTCTCTTCCAGGACGCGCAACTGTGTCCGCACCGTGGAATAGCTCGGCTCGCCCGCGAGCTCGGCCTGCACCTGCGCCGCCGTGGCCGTCTCCAGCCGGTAAAGGATGTCCAGAATTTGCCGTTCCCGCCGCGAAAGCGGGGGTTTTGAAGAAGGCATCGCCGCTCCTGTTAGGTTTATAACATCGAGGTGTTATAAACCTAACATAGGGCCGCCAGCCCGTCAAGGGGTTTCTGCCCGGGTGCCTTCTGCACGGAGAGCCTGGGTCCGCAGAATTGTGTGGGGCAGGCCCGTGGCCTGCGGCGGGCTCTCAGCCCGCCTCTGCGCAGCCGCCTACAGCCCCAGCGCCGCCGGAAGCTCTTTATTCCCGCGCACCCGCCAGGTCTTCGAATCGAGAATATAGTGCGTGAGCGGAATCCCCCACATCGCCGTCTGCACCCAAATTAGGGATTGACTCGGCCGGCTTTCTCATGGAAGCCGCGACCATACGGAGTGGTCCCCTTGGATACCTGGCGGCCAAGTCTGCCATTCGGGACACCATGTGCCTTCGCCCAACGTTTCGCCGGGGAGCATCGTCGAATCGATGGGCGAGCACCTCGGGAACGCTGCCCGGCAAGGATGCCATCCGGCCGTACTGGACGCGCGGCCAGGCGGCGCCTCCCTTGCACTTCGAACTCGAGAGCGTGTAGGCCGGCATCATCAGCGCGTATCGCTGCCGCGGCGCGAGCCGGGCCGCCGAGGTCCTGTTCTTGAATGCCGCGGCCCTGGTGGTGCGGTGTGTGGCGCACTACGAGTAACGCTATACTGCGCCCATGAGACTCCTCCCCGTGCTGGCCTTGTGCGCCGCGGCCGCCATCTACGCTGCCGACCCCACCATTCCCATGTACTGGAGCGCCGACCAGGCGAACGCCGTCGACAAGCAGATCTCCGGCAACATCGATCCGGAAAGGCACCTGGGCGCGGCCCGCCTGATGGATTCCGTGCTGGTGATTCATCGCGACGGCCCCTCAGAGGTGGAGATTCACACCGAGCTGGCCGATTTCATCATCATGCGTTCGGGCGAAGGAATCGTCCTGGCCGGCGGCACGGCGCCCGGCATCCGCGCCAGCGCCCCCGGCGAGAAGCGCGGCGGCGCGATCGAAGGCGCCACGCGCTACACGCTGAAAGCCGGCGACCAGCTTTACGTCCCGGCCAATACGCCGCACCAGTTCCTGGTGGAGAAGGGCAAGACCTTCACCGCGACCATCGTCAAGATCACGCCGAAGAAGTAGGCGAGAGAAAGAAGCGGAAAGTAGAGGCGAACCTCACCAACGCGATATTCTGGAGGCGCGGCATGAGAAAAAGCTGGCGCATCCCTCTGGTCATCGCGTTCGTCCTCGGCTGCTACGGCCTGCTGCTCGCGCAAAAGCCCTTCAAGCAATACCAGATCGTGGCCGAACCTCAGAATGCCGGCTACCCGCTGCCGCCCGACTGGGAGAAACCCGCTGAGTGGATCTTCGGCCGCCTGAAGTACCGCGACATCCACCGCTTCGAGTACGGCGACAGCTACTACTGGTCCATGGACTACCCGCCCGGCGACCGCCACTTGCTCCAAGGCGTGAAGCGCCTCACTTCCATCGACGTCCGCTCCGTCGAGCAGGTGACCGAGCCCGACGGCAGCGATGACATCTACAACTGGCCCTTCCTCTACGGCGTCGAGGTCGGCATGTGGGACCTGACCGTGGAGCAGGCCGACCAGCTCCGCGACTTCCTCCTGCGCGGCGGCTTCCTTATGGTCGACGATTTCCACGGTCCGCCCGAGTGGGACCAGTTCGAATCCGTCATGAGGCTGATCTTCCCGGACCGCCCCATCATTGATCTGAAGCAGTCGCACTCGATCTTCCACTTGATGAGCGATGTCGACATCAGAGTGCAAATCCCCTCGGGGGGCTCGGTGGCCCGCGGCGTCACCTGGGAAAAGAACGGCTTCACGCCGCACTGGCGCGGCGTGCTGGATGACGACGGGCGCGTGATGGTGGCCATCTGCCATAACATGGATCTGGGCGACGCGGTCGAGTTGTCGGACAACCCTCTGTATCCGGAAAAATACGCGTCCATCGCCTACCGCGTCCTGATTAACTACGTCATGTACGACCTGACGCACTAGAAGGAACCATGCGCACGCGAGCGATCGTCTTGCTGGTCTGGCTGGCGCTGCTCGGCGCCGTAGCGCTCTTGCATGCTCAGCGCCGCTTCCAGCAATACCGCGGCAACCAGTACTCCGATTTCCCCGTGCCGCCCGACGCCGACGAGCCGCACGAATGGATCTGGAGCCGCCTGCGCTACCGCGACGCTCCCGGCGGCCGCCGCGGCTTCGGTTTCGGCCGTGGCGGCGACCTCACCTGGAGCATGGACTACCCGCGTTGCGACCGCCACTTCGTCGAAGCCGTCCGCCGCCTGACGCTGATCGACTCGCGCTCGGTCGAACAGGTGATCGATCTCGACGGCACTGACGACGTCTACAACTGGCCCTACGCCTACGCGGTCGAGGTCGGCGGCTGGACCTTCAACGCAGCCGAGGCCGCGCAGCTCCGCACCTACTTCGATCGCGGCGGCTTCCTGCTGGTGGACGACTTCCACGGGTCCTACGAATGGCAGGTCTTCGTCGAAGGCTTGACAAAGGTTTTTCCGGACCGCGAGATCGAAGACATCCCCATCGACGATCCCATCTTCCACATGCTCTACGATCTCGACGAGCGTTTTCAGATCCCCGGCGAACTGGCCCTGATGCGCGGCGTCACTTACGAGCAGGACGGCATCGAGCCCCACTGGCGCGCCATCCGCGATGACGCCGGCCGCATCGTGGTCGCCATCTGCCACAACATGGACCTGGGCGACGCCTTCGAGCTATCGGACGATCCCAGCTATCCGGCCAAGTACGCCAACCTCGCCTACCGGGTCGGCATGAATTACCTGCTCTACGACCTGTCACACTAGCAAGAATGATTTCGCTGGAGGAGTTCACCGCTCCGCTGCTGGGCGAGTTGCCGGTGGAGGAGCAAACACACATCATCCTGAATCCGGCGAACTGCAAGCAGGCTCCGGAGGAGCTCGAATCAGAGCGGTTGAAGATCATCGCTTGGCCACTGGGGCACAGCTACGGCGATTCGGCGCGCTTCGATGTGATCCATTTCTTCGCGGACAAGGAAACCTACCGTGCCTTGGGACTCCTCATCTTCTCCGCTGTATTTCATCCGAACACCATCGTCACGTTGCACTTGCGGCATCCCGAGACTAAGGTGGAGCGGCTGGTGGTGGTCTACGAGTGCTCGACGCCGGAGAAACCCCTGCCCAATGAGCTGGTGAAAACACCCGCCGCCTTCAGCTATTGGCCCAAGCCTCCGGAAAGCCGGCATCCGCTCTATTGGGGCAAGCGCTGGGAGCGGGATTCGATCGATCGTCTGCCGATGCTCGATTTCACGAATCAGCACGGGCAGTGCGTCAATGCGCAGGATTTCGCGGCGCGGAACGTGGTGTGCGGCTTCGGCGGCGCTTTGGGATCGGCCACGGTGGCGGCATTGCTGTTGGATATCGGGCTGCCGGCAAACGCCGATGCGGAGTTTAGTCTGGAGGCGGCGCCCGGATATCAGAGCGTCCGCCCTGGCAGTGCGGAAGCGCGTTTCTGGGTGGGTTATGACTACGTCCTGTAGGCTCCCCATTCCCGGCCACAGGATCTCATGATATTCTAGGCGCGTCATGCGACTGCGCGCTGTTGCTCTTCTCACCTTCCTGCTCGGTGCTGGTGCGGTTGCGGTCCTTTACGCCCAGAAGGAATTCCAGGAGTATCCCGGACAGAACAACGCGCCGCTGCCGCCCGATTGGCAGGAACCGCATGAATGGGTCTGGGGCCGTCTGCGCTATAGCGATGGTAGCGGCAGATTCGGGGGCGGGGGATTCGGCGGCGGAGGCGGATTCCGGCGTGGCCGCCGCGGTGGATTCGGCGGAGGCTGGGGCGCATGGGCCACCGACTACTCCAAGGGCGACCGCATCCTGGCCGGCGCGCTGCGGCGCCTGACGCTGATCGACACGCGTTCGGTGGAGCAGGTGATCGACCTGGACGGCACGGACGACGTCTACAACTGGCCCTTCCTTTATGCAGTCGAAGTCGGCCGATGGACGCTCACCGAAGAGGAGGGCAAGCAACTCCGTGATTTCATCGACCGCGGCGGCTTCTTCATGGTCGACGACTTCCACGGCACCCCCGAGTGGGAGCAGTTCATGGAGGGTCTGGTCAAAGTCTTCCCCGATCGCGAGGTCGTCGACATCCCTCAGGACGACCCCATCAATCAGGTCTTCGTCGAGCTGGACCAGCAGTTGCAGATTCCCGGCCAGCAGTACGAGCGCAGCCATGATCTTTCCGAGCGCGGCGCCGACGGCAGCCCGGGCCACTGGCGCGCCGTCTACGACGACAAGGACCGCATCGTGACCACGATTGTTCACAACTCCGATCTGGGCGACGCCATCGAGTGGTCCGACGACCCCTACTATCCCGAACAGTTCTCGCAGCAGGCGTTCCGCATTCTCACCAACTACATTCTTTACGACCTGACGCATTGAGGACCTGCGCAGTCCGCTCCCTGTGGTCGCGGCACAGCTAGCGGGGCCGTGCTGGGGATCAAGGTTGCTGTGCACAGTGCCGATAGCTACGCCAAGCCCGCCGTATCCCTGTTCCCTGAATTCCTGCGGCTGTGCACAGCGCCGCTAGCTGTGCCACGACCGCAGGAAGCGGTCCTTCCGCGGTTGCATCACGCCCTCGCATGCTATTCTGGGCGCGGAATGAGACCGCGGACGTTTTTCCTCGCGACCCTTTTGATTCTCTGTGCCTGGGGCGCGCTGCTTGCACAAAAACCTTGGAAGGAATACCCCGGCGAGGATCGCGTCCCCACCCCGCCCGACTGGAACGTCCCGCACGAATGGGTCACCGCGCGCCTCATGTATCGCGAGGCTTACTACGGCGGCTTCGGCATCGGCCGCTCCGGGGCTTGGTCCATCGATTACCCCGGTGGCGACCGAAATCTGATCGAAGGCGTCCGCCGCCTCACGCTGATCGATGTCCGCAGCGTGGAGCAGGCCGTCGAACTTGATGACACCGACGACGTCTACAACTGGCCCTTCCTCTACGCCGTCGAACCCGGCCAGTGGACCCTTAACGAGGAAGAGGCCAAGAAGCTGCGCGACTTCCTCAACCGCGGCGGCTTTCTGATGCTCGACGACTTCCACGGCCTCGCCCAATGGGAAATTTTCAAGGAAGGCATGGACAAGGTCTTCCCCGACAAGGAAATCGAGGACCTTCCCCAGGACGACCCCATCTTCCACATGCTGTCCGACGTCGATCAAAAGGTCCAGGTGGCCGGCCTGGCTGCCCTCTACCAGGGCCGCACCTATGAACAGCCCAGCGACCCCTTCCCCCGCTGGCGCGGCATCCGCGACGACAAGGGCAACATCGTCGTCGCCATCTGCCACAACATGGACCTCGGCGACGCCTGGGAGCACTCCGACGACCCCTACTATCCCGAGGACATGGCCGGCACCGCCCACCGCATCCTGGTCAACTACGCCACCTACGACTTGACGCACTAAGGTGGCGCAAGCACTCCTGCTTGCCGCGCCGGGACTCATCGCGGCGCGTGTCCCCACCTGCCCGCAACCCCTGACTCATTGATTCAGAACGGTTATTTCGAACCTCGTGTGTTATGCTTGTGGGCGAGTTCTAGGGCGTCCCTCATGCGGCTCCGCACGGTAGTTTTCATCATCTTCGCTTACGTGGCCACCTGGGGTATCGTGAATGCGCAGAAGCCCTGGAAGGACTACACGGACCTTTTTGAAACCGAGTACCACGAAGGCCAGATTCCCATCCCGCCGGACTACCGCGAACCCCACGATTTCACCCGGGCGCGGCTCAAATACACCAAGGTCGGCATCCTGCACCCGGGCATGGACACCGGGGTCTGGGGCTGGGGCACGGACTATCCCCGCGGCGACCGCCATTTCCTCGAAGGCCTGCGCCGCCTGACCCTGATCGACACCCGGTCAGTGGAGCAGGTGATCGAACTTGACGGCTCCGACGACGTCTATAACTGGCCGTTTTTGTATGGAGTAGAGGTCGGCCATTGGCACCTGTTCGACGACGAGGCCGACCAGCTTCGCGACTACCTGGAGCGCGGCGGCTTCTTCATGACCGACGATTTCCATGGCACCATCGAGTGGGCCAACTTCGTTGAAAACCTCCAGAAGGTGTTTCCCACGCGCCCAATTGTCGACGTCGATAACTCCGACGAGGTTTTTCACGTCTTATATGATTTGAACGACCGTTACCAGATTCCCGGCGCCCAGTTCCTGAGTTCCGGCAAGCGCTACGAGTTTGACGGATTCGACCCCAAGTGGCGGGCTATCTATGACGACCAGGGCCGGATCATGGTGGCCATCTGCCACAACATGGACATCAGCGATGCGATAGAGTGGTCCGACGACCCGCGTTACCCGGCCGAGCCCGCAAATCTCGCGTACCGGATCGCGACAAACTACGTCATGTATGATTTGACACACTAGTGAGAGCCTTCTGAAATGTTCGAGTTCCTCTTCAAGTACCCGCTGACGCTGTACCGCCAGGGCAGTTTCGTGTTCCTGAATACCTGGCCGCTGTGGATGCTGGGGGCCGGCATCCTGCTGGCCGCTGCCGGACTGGGCTTCCTGGTGTGGCGCAGCTCAGCTGGATCCAATCGGATCGAGGGGCTCAAGAAAGCCGCCATCTGGGCCTGCCAGGCCGCGTTGGCCGCCCTGATCCTGTTCATGATCTGGCACCCCGCGCTCAGCGTGGCCACGCTCAAGCCGCAGCAGAATATCGTGGCCGTGGTGGTGGACGATTCCGGATCCATGGCCACCAACGACTCCGACGGCATGACCCGCCGCGAGGACGCCATGAAGGTCTTGAACGACGGCCTGCTCACCAAGCTGAAGGACAAGTTCCAGGTGCGCGTCTATCGCATGACGGACCACCTGGACCGGATTGACTCGCTAACGGAGCTGAACGCAGAAGCCCCGGCCACCCACATCGGCGACAGCCTGAAGCAGGTGGTGGACGACGCCACCAGCCTTCCCATCGGCGCCATGGTGGTGCTGAGCGACGGCGCCGACAACACCGGCGGCGTCGGCCTGGAAACGTTGTCGGAAATCCGCCGCCAGCAGATCCCGGTGCACACCATCGGCTTCGGCCGGGAGGAGATGGAGCACGATATCGAGATCAGCGGTCTCGAACTGCCCCAGCGCGCGCTGCCCGATTCGCGCCTCTCGGCCATGGTCACCTTCCATAACCACGGCTACTCCGGTGACAAGGTGAAGATCACCATCCGCGACACCACCAAGGTGCTGGCCAGCCAGGAAGTCACCCTCGGCAAGGAAGGCGCCACGCAGGTGGAAAACGTCCTGTTCAACGCCGGACCCGCCGGGGTGCGCACCCTGCAGGCCTCCATCGATCCGCTGCCCAATGAAGAGAATATCCGCAACAACGTTGTCACCCGACTGGTGAACGTCGATGACCGCACGCCGCGCATCCTTTATTTGGAAGGCGAGCCCCGCTGGGAGTTCAAGTTCGCCAAGCGCGGCGTCGAGGATGACAAGACCATTCAGTTGACCACCATTCTGCGCACCGCTCCGAACAAGCTGTACCGCCAGAACGTCTGCCCCAACAACCAGGACATGGCCAACGGCGAGTGCCAGGAGCTCAAGGACGGCTTCCCCACCACGGTGGAAAAGCTTTTCGAGTTCGAAGGCTTGATGTTCGGCAGCGTCGACGCGGGCTACCTGACGCCCACGCAACTCCAGATGGTGAAGGATTTCGTCGACCGCCGCGGTGGCGGTCTCCTGTTCCTGGGCGGCAAGGACGCGCTGGCCGACGGCGGCTGGCAGTCCACGCCGGTCAACGACGTGCTCCCCACCCGCCTGCCGGATCGCAAGGGAACGTTCCACTGGCAGCCCTCCAATGTCCGCCTCACCGGCGATGGCATGAACAGCATGATCACCCGCCTCGAGGATGATCCGCAGAAGAACGCCAAGCGCTGGGAAGAGCTGCCTTACATCCGCAACATTCAGGATATTGGCACGCTGAAGCTCGGCGCGGTGGAACTGGCCGACGCGGTGCCCATGAACGGCGGCGGCGGAGCCACACCCCTGCTGGTGACCATGAACTACGGACGCGGCCGCACGGCCGTGTTCGCCACCAGCGGAAGCTGGCGCTGGCAGATGCTCCAGGAAGTCTCCGACAAGAGCCACGAGATGTTCTACCAGCAGTTGCTCCGCTGGCTGGTCACCGATACGCCGCGACACGTCACGGGATCGACTCCGGAAAGCGTGCTCTCCGACCAGTCCCGCGTGCGCCTGGAAGCCGACGTTCGGGACAAGACTTTCCTGCCCGCCAATGACGCGACGGTCGAAGCCACCATCCTGGGCGAGGGCGTCACGGACACGGTGGAGATGGTGCCGAAGCCCTTCGAGCAGGGCCAGTTCATGGCGGACTGGCAGGCGCCTAAGGCCGGTTCCTATGTCGTGGAAGTGGTCGCTCGCCGCGGCGACGAAGAACTGGGGCGCGACAAGTTCACCTTCCGACGGGAAGACGGCGTGGCGGAAAATTTCGGTGTGGAGCAGAACAAGCAGCTTCTGGAAAAACTCTCCTCGCAGACGGGCGGCCAATATTACACGCCCGCCGATGCGCAGAAGCTGGCCGACGACATCACGTATTCTCAGGCCGGCATCACCGTGCGGGAAACCCGCGATCTGTGGGACATGCCGGCTATTTTCGTTGCGTTCCTGGCCATCTGCGCCATCGAGTGGCTGCTGCGCCGGCGTTGGGGCGTAATCTAAGGACAACAGGTGTGATATGAAGACTCTCTTTCTCCTGATCACGATGGCGCTGGCGGCCAGCGCGAATACCTTCTATCTCACGGTGGCCGGCCTGGGCGGCGAAGACGATTACGACCAGCGCTTCACCGGCTGGGCCACGGACATGTCCAAGCTGGCGGCCAACGAACCTAACGCCAAGGTCGAGACGCTCACCGGCGCGGCCGCGACGAAGGAAAACATCGAAGCCAAGATGAAGGAGATCGCCGGCGCGGCCAAGGCCGACGACACCTTTGTCCTGTTCCTGATCGGCCACGGCACCTACGACAACATCGATTACAAGTTCAATATTCCTGGCCATGACATCTCGGCCACCGAACTTGCCGCGCTGCTCAATAAGATCCCGGCCAAGACCGTTGTCGTCGATGCCACCAGTGCCAGCGGTGGCGCGCTTTCCGCTTTGCAGAAGGACAAGCGTGTGGTGATCGTGGCCACCAAGAGCGGTACGGAGAAGAACGCCACCATCTTCGCCCGCTACTGGGTGGAAGCCTTCCGCGACGCCGCCGCCGATGCGGACAAGAACCAGACGCTGAGCGCGCTCGAGGCGTTCAAGTACGCGCAGCAGAAGGTCACCAGCTATTACGAATCGCAGAAGCGCCTGTCGACCGAGCATAGCGTCCTGGATGACACCGGCAAGAGCGAGGGCGAGAAGGACCCGTCGGCCGAAAACGGCCAGGGGCTGATTGCCGGCCGCGTGCCGATCCTGCATTTGGGCTCCGTGGCGTCCTACGTGAACGATCCCAAGAAACAAGATCTCCTCAAACAGAAGGATCTTCTGGAAACCAAGATCGACGAGCTGAAATACACCAAGGCGGCTATCTCGGATCGCGACTATACCACCCAGATGCGCCAGCTTCTGCTGGATCTGGCCAAGGTGCAGGCGGGCCTCGACCAGTGAACCGAACGAGGAACCTCATTGAAGCCATGAGAATCACCAAGCTTCACGCATTCTTGATCGCCGTCCTGGTCTTCGCCAGTCTGTGGGTGGCGGACCGCCACCACTGGTTCCGCCAGGTGCCGGCGCGGGCGCAGGGACCGAATCCTGCCGCGGATTGCCTGAAGCTCCGCCGTCACGGCGACCCGGCCGCCACGGCGTGCTTCGAGAAGTTGTCGCAATCGCGTGACAACGTGACCCGCGGGGAAGGACTGTGGGGTCTCAAGGACTACTACGGCGCCAACGAAGCCTTCAAGGCTGCCGCCGCGGCCGACGAGAAGGACATCAACGTGCGCGTCCGTTGGGGCCGCATGTTCCTCGAACACTACGGTCCGGCCGACGCCCAGGCGCTGTTCCAGGAAGCGCTTGAAATCAGCCCCATGGATGCCGAAGCGCTGCTCGGCATGGCCTTCGTCGCGAGCGAAAACTTCGAGGGCGCCGCTATCAAGTTCGCCGAACAGGCTCTCGAGGTCGACCCGGACTTGGCCGAGGCCCAAGCCCTCATCGCACGCATCCATCTGGAGGACAACAACCCGGAGGAAGCTCGCGAGGCCGCCCACAAGGCGCTCGAAATCTCCAACGAATCACTTGAAGCGCTGTCGGTATTGGCCATCGCCGACTGGCTGGAAGACAAGCCCGGCACCGAGTGGATCGAGCAGCTCAATGCGGTCAACCCGCGCTACGCCCAGCTCTACGAAGACGCCGGGCACTTCTTCGTCATCAACCGCCGCTATGACGAAGGCATCGCGTATTACCGCAAGGCGCTCGAACTGGAGCCCGACCTGTGGAGCGCGCGCGCCGAGCTGGGCATCAACCTGATGCGCTTCGCCAAGGACGAGGAAGCCCGCCAGCAACTCGAGGCCTGCTACAACAACGGTTGGAAAGCGGCCATCGTGGTTAACTCCCTGACCCTGATGGACAGCTACAAGAACTTCGATACGTTCACCACGCCCACCACCATTCTGAAGCTCCACAAGAAGGAATCCACGCTGCTCGATCCTTACTTCCAGGCGGAATTCGACCGCGCCCTGTCCACCTACGAAAAGAAGTACAAGTACAAGCTGGACGGACCCGTGCAGGTGGAGGTCTACCCTGACCACCCCGACTTCGAAGTCCGGACTATGGGCCTACCGGGGCTGGGCGCGCTCGGCGTGACGTTCGGCAAAGTCGTCGCCATGGACTCGCCCAGCAGCCGCAAGCCCGGCGAATTCCACTGGGCCAGCACCATGTGGCATGAGCTGAGCCACGTCTACGTGCTCGCCATGACCAAGAGCCGCACGCCGCGCTGGTTCACCGAAGGCCTGGCGGTCTACGAGGAAACGGCCACCGAGCCGAGCTGGGGCGACCGCATGACGCCCTACGAAATCCAGGCCATCAAAGAGGACAAGCTGCTGCCCATCGCCGACCTCGACCGCGGCTTCATCCACCCCACTTATCCGGAACAGGTGGTGGTCAGCTACTACCAGGGCGGCCAGGTCATCACCTTCATCGTCGAAAAGTGGGGCTATGACGCCGTGCTGGGCATGATCCACGCCTACGCTGAAGTCAAGGACACACCCACCGTGATCCAGGAAGTGCTCAAGGTCACTCCCGAAGAGTTCGACAAGCAGTTTTTCCCGTGGCTGGAAGCCCGCACCAAGACGACCGTCGACGGCTTCGATGACTGGCGCGAACGCCTGCTCAAGATCTCCGACATGGTCAAGGAGAAGCAGTGGGACCAGGTGATCGCCGAAGGTACCGAGATCCGCGACATCTACCCGGATTACGTCGAAGCCGGCAGCGTCTACGAATTCCTGGCGCAGGCCTACATCGGCAAAGAGGACAAGGCCAACGCCATCGCCCAGCTTGAAAAATACGCTTCCGTGGGTGGCCGCACGCCGTCGACTCTCAAGCGCCTGGCCGAGATGCAAACCGAGGCCGGCAACAAGAAGGGCGCCGCCGCCACGCTCGAACGCTTGAACGACATCTATCTTGAAGACGACCAGGCCCACCAGATGCTCGGCAAGCTCTACATGGACCTGGGCAATGCGCAGGGCGCCGTGCGCGAGTATACATCCATGATCGCCGCCGGCCACCAGGACGTTGCCGGTGGACGCCTGGAACTGGCCGAGGCTTACCATGCCGCCGGGGAAAAAGACAAAGCCCTCGACCAGGTCTATCTGGCCCTCGAGGCCGCGCCGAGCTACAAGCCGGCCCAGAAGCTTCTGTTGGAGTTGAGTGCGCAATAGATTCTAGAAACGTGGAACAATAGACGGAACCGTAATGTCGACAACCCCTACTCTTCAAACGCTGGATACCGGCGAAGTCAAAGAACGCATCGCACGCTTTCACAAGGTGCAGGAAGGAATCGTCGCCCAGATCCACAACGTGATCGTGGGCCAGGACGAAGTGATCGAACAGGTGCTCATCGGCCTGTTTGTCGGCGGCCACTGCCTCATCACCGGCCTGCCGGGCACCGCCAAGACGCTGCTGGTGCGCACCATCGGCCAGATCCTGGGACTGGACTTCAAACGCATTCAGTTCACCCCCGACCTGATGCCTTCTGACATTACCGGTACCGATCTGATCGAGGAAGATCCCACCACCGGGCGCCGCACCTGGACCTTCGTGCCCGGTCCGATCTTTTCGAACATTCTGCTGGCCGACGAGATCAATCGTACGCCGCCCAAGACGCAGTCGGCGCTGCTCGAAGCCATGCAGGAGCTGTCCTGTACGGTCCGCGGCAATCACTATAAGATCCAGCCGCCGTTCTTCGTGCTGGCCACGCAGAACCCCATCGAGCTGGAAGGCACCTATCCGCTGCCGGAAGCTCAGCTCGACCGCTTCATCTTTAATGTGATCCTCGATTACCTCTCGGCCGACGACGAAGTGAAGGTGCTGGATCTCACCACCACCAGCCACCAGTCCAAGGTGGAGCCGGTGACCACGCCCGAAGAGATTGTCGACTTCCAGCGGCTGGTCCGCATGGTGCCCATCGCCGAATCGGTGGCGCGCTATGCCGTCAGCATCGTGCGAGCCACGCGCAGCACCGACGCGAGCTCCCCGGACTTCGTCAAGAAGTACGTCAACTTCGGCGCCAGCGTCCGCGCCGCGCAGAACCTGGTGCTCACTGCCAAGGCCCGCGCCCTCACGCAGCGCCGCTATCACGTCAGCTATGACGACGTCGCCGCCCTCACGCGCCCGATTCTGCGCCACAGAATCCTGCTCAACTTCCAGGCCGAAAGCGACAAGCTCACTCAGGACGACATCCTTAAGAGGCTGCTCGACACGATTCCCAGGCCGAAGGACTAGCTGCTATGTCGATGCAGCGCTTCCTCGATCCTTCCGTTCTGGCGGGCATCTCCAGCCTGGATCTGATCGCCAAAACGGTGGTCGACGGCTTCATCTCCGGTCTGCACGAATCGCCCGACTTCGGCTTCAGCCAGGAGTTCGCCGAGTACCGCTCCTACGTCCCCGGCGACGACCTGCGCCACGTCGACTGGAACGTCTTCGCCCGCTCCGAACGCATGTACCTCAAGCGCTACCGCGGCGAAACCAACACCATGATCACGGTGCTGATCGATTCCAGCCGGTCCATGAAGTACGGCTCGCGCGGCATGGAGAAACTGGAATACGCGCGCTACCTGGCCGCGTCCATTGTTTACCTGGCGCACCTGCAGCGCGACGCCACCGGGCTCATCGTGTTTAATGACGACGTGCGCAACTTCGTGGCGCCCTCCTCGCGCCAGGGCCAAATGATGCGCCTGATGCACGCCATCGACCAGGCTGAGGTCGGCGAGCGCTCCCGCACGGATTTCGCCAAGCCTTTCGCCCACCTGGTCGACTTCCTGCGCAAACGCGGCATCGTCGTGGCGATCTCCGACTTCTGGGAGGACCCGGAAACCGTCATCAAGGCGGTCGGCCCCTTGCGCACGCGCGGCAATGAGCTGGTGCTGTTTCACGTGCTCGACCCCGATGAGATCCACCCCAAGTTCAAAGGTCCCATGCTGCTGGAGGATCTCGAAAGCGGCACCACCATGCAGGTTTCGCCCGACTACGCCAACCACGAGTACAAGGACAAGATGGCCACGCACCTGGAGGACCTGCGGCAGCGCGCCATCGGCTCCGGCATCGATTATTTTCTGTGTGACACCAGCCGTCCGCTGGACGCCGCCCTGCGTGAGTATCTGGCCGTTCGCACGGGCCGCCTGTGAGGTAACGGAAGTAGTGTAAGGAAGGAAGTTCGATATGGGTCTGTTTTCACCATGGTTCTTGGCCGGAGCGCTGGCAGTGGGGCTGCCCGTCTGGCTGCATCTGCTCAAACGCTCCAAGCACGATCCCAAGCCGTTTCCTTCGCTGATGTTCTGGGAGCATCGCGAAACCAGCTCCGTGCAGCACCGCCGCCTGGATTTCATCCTGCTGTTCCTGCTGCGCGCGCTGATGCTGCTTCTGCTGGCGCTGCTGTTCGCCAACCCATTTATCCGCCGCGACACGGCCGCCGCGCGCAACGATCAGCGCCTCACCGTGGTCGCCGTCGACCGCTCCTTCAGCATGCGGACCAACGAAGGCACGGCCACGCGGCTTGACCAGGCCAAAGACGAAGCCCTCTCCGTGCTCGGCAGCCTCCCGGCGAACGCCAAGGCGCAGGTGGTCGCCCTGGGCGGAACGCTCCAGGCGATGACCCAGCAGATCAATGATCAGGGCGAGCTGCGCGCCGCCGTGCAGGCCATCGATCCCAGCGATAGCCGGGCGTCCTACGGAGAGTTGGCCCGCTACCTCCGCACCCTGCGCGAATCCGCCGACGTCCCCATCGACGTCCACTTCATCAGCGATCTTCAGAAATCCGGCCTGCCGCCCGGCTTCATGGACCTGCGCCTGGACGCCGACACCAGCCTGAAGCTCCACCCCATCGGCAAGGTGCAGCCCAACTGGACCGTCGAGAACGTCATCGCGCCGCAGCGCATCTATGACACCAAGACCGTGCGTATCGCCGCGACCGTGTCGGGCTTCAACGCCCCGGCCGCCACGCGCACCGTGAACCTGCTGCTGAACGGCAAGCAGGTGGCGTCGAAGAGCGTTGAGGTTCCGGAAAACGGACGCGGGTCGGTCGAGTTCGTGGGCCTCGAAGCCACGCAAGGCTTCAACAAGTGCGAGATCCGCATTGATTCGGCAGACAACCTTCCGGCCGATGATTATTACCCCTTCGCCGTCGAGCGCACCAACCCGCGCAAGGTGCTCTACATCGACGACGGCCGCCGCCCCGACGCGCAGCGCTTCTTCCGCGCCGCGCTCGAAGCCGCGCAGGAATCCGAGTTCGAACTCGACTCCATGCCTCCCGCGGTAGCCGCCAACGCCGACCTTTCCCGCTATGCCATGGTCGTGCTCTCCGACCTCGGCCAGATGCCGCAGACGCTCGAAAGTGCGCTCACCAAATACGTCCAGGGCGGCCACGGCGTGTTTGAGATCCTGGGCACCGGATCAGTGGCCATGCACCAGGCGCCGCTGCTGGGCGAAACCATCGAGGGCTCGAACCTTGCTACCCGCGCGGGCGCCCGCTTCTTCACCGCCGGCGAGGTTGACGCGACGCACCCGGCATTACAGAGCGTCGAGCGTTTCGAAGGCGTCAACTTTTACATCACCACCACCGTCACCTCCGCTCAGTCCGATGTCCTGGCGCGGCTGGGCGACGGTTCGCCGCTGGTTCTGGAGCGAAAGCTCGGCGAAGGCAGCGTCCTGGCTTTCGCTTCCGGCTTTGACGGCATCACCAATGATCTGCCCCGGAAACCGATCTTCGTGGGGTTTGTCCATGAAGCCGTGCGCTACCTCGCAGGCGGCGGTGTGGATCAGCCGGTCAACCTTCCGGTGGATTCCTACGTTGAGTTAAGAACAGGAGACCAGGAAGGCGTGACTTCAGAAGTGCTGGGACCCGACGGTCAACGGATGCTCTCGATTGAAGAAGCCGCCACCGCGCCCAACTTCGCCCTTTCAAGCGAAGGCTTCTTCGATGTCAAGGACGCCGCCGGCCGCCACAGCCTGGTGGCCGCCCACGCGGACCGCAAGGAATCGGACCTTACGATCATGCCCCAGGAAACCGAAGATTTATGGGCCGGAACCGGCGTCACGGGTGAGCAGGCGTCAGAGGCCGCCACCGGCGCCGCCGTTCCGGGCGGGATCGACAACTCCACCACACCCTGGAGCCTGTCGCCCATCCTATTGGTGTTATTGTTGTTGATAGCATTGGCTGAGTCCGTTGTGGCGAACCGGTACTTGCGTACTGCGGCTCAACCTCAGGAGACGATGACAAAGGCATGAACACCCGCGAACAACTCAACCATTACCTGCGCGGTCTCGAGACGCGCCTTCGGATGCTGGTGGTGAGCCGTGGAGTAGCTGTTGCGTTCGGCGTTGCGCTGGGCGCTACCGTTGCTCTCGTCTTGATTACCAACGCGTTCGCTTTCTCCGCCACCAGCTTTGTGGTGGCGCGCGTCATGCTGTACATCTCTCTGGCGGTGGCCATCGCCCTGGGGCTGGTGGTTCCGCTGCTGAAGCTGAACCAGCGCCGCGCCGCGGGCAAGGCCGAAGCCGCTTACCCGGACTTCAATCAGCGCCTGCTCACTTATATCGAACGCCGCGAAGCGCAGGACCCGATGCTTGAGTTGCTGGCCGAAGACACCCTCACGCGCGCGCCCAAAGCGCCGCCTGCCAGCGTGATCCCGCCCAAGTCGATCTTCGCCTTCTCGGCTTCGGCCGGCGCCGCTGTAGCCGTGCTGCTGTGGCTGATCATGGCCGGACCCGGATTCCTGGGCGTCGGCGCCCGCACGCTGTGGGCCGGCACGCCCAAGGTCGGCGGACCCATCTATTACGACATCCAGGTCGAGCCCGGCGATGAAACCGTGCGCCGCCGCGAGGATGTCAACATCGTCGCCACGCTGCAGAACTTCATGGCGCCGGAAGTCAAGCTGATGGCGCGCTACGAGAACTCGGCCAAGTGGGAAGAGACCATCATGCTGCCGCGCGCCGGCGATGCGGCCTACGGATTCCTGATGGCCGCCGTGCCGGAAGCCTTCGAATATTACGTGGAGGCCGCGGGCGTGAAATCGAAGACCTATAACATCAAGGTCGTCGACCTGCCCGGCATCAAGAACATCAAAGTGACGTATCACTACCCGACCTGGCTGGGCGCCAAGCCCTTCGTCGAGGATCCGGGCGGCGACCTGCGCGCCGTGGCCGGCACCAAGGCCGAGTTGACGGTGGAAACCGACAAGCCGCTCACCGCCGGTCTGGTGATCATGCAGGACGGCACTGAAATCGAGATGAAGCAGACCCAGGGCAACTTCCTCACCGTGAACGTGCCCATCGAGAAGGAAGGCGTGTACCACTTCGCCGCCAAGTACAATGGCGAAACCGTGCGCCTCAGCCAGGACTACTTCATTGAAGCGCAGACCGACGAGGGTCCGAAGATCAGCATCACTGCGCCGGGTCTCGATACCCGCGTCAACCCCATTGAGGAAGTGATCGTCAACGTCGAAGCCGACGACGACTTCGGCCTCACCTCGCTCAACTTCCATTACTCGGTCAACGGCGGCGAAGAGAAGACCGTCAACATGCTCCAGCAGAAGGGCGGCCTGGTGGCTGACGGCCACACCGTGCTGTACCTGGAGGACTTCCACTTGGTGCCGGGCGACGTGATCTCCTTCTATGCCACGGCCAAGGACGCCCGCACCGAATCGGCCAGCGAGATCGGCTTCATCGAAGCGCAGCCGTTTGAGAAGAATTACTCCCAGGCCCAGAGCGGCGGCGGGGGCGGTGGCGGCGGAGGCCAGCAGCAGGAGCAGAACGAGATTTCGCGCCGCCAGCGCGAGATCATCACCCTGACGCACAACGCCCTGCGCGGCAGCGCCGATGACAAAGCAGCCGCGACCGAGGAGCGCGCCCGATTCCTGGCTGAAGTGCAGAACAAGCTGAAGGACCAGGCCGAATCGCTCGCGCACCGCGTCCAGGCCCGCCAACTGGACGGCGCCAATGATCAGTTTAAGGCCTTCACCGAAGAGATCGAGGCAGCCGCCAATGAAATGGGTCCGGCCGCCGACAATCTGGGCGACAGCAAGTGGCAGGACGCCCTTATCCCCGAGCAGAAGGCGCTTCAGCACCTGCAGCGCGCCGAGCAGATGAACCGCGACATCCAGGTGGCCTTCGGCAACCAGGGCGGCGGCGGTGGCGGCGGCGGCGGCAACGCCGGGCGCGATCTCGCCAACCTGTTCGACCTGGAGCTCGACACCGAGAAGAACCAGTATGAGCAGGCCCAGCAGGCCGGCTCGCCCGCCGAGCAGCAACAGCAGCAGGTCGACGAAGCGCTGCAGAAGCTGCAGGAACTGGCCAAGCGCCAGGAGCAGCTCGCCCAGCAGCAGCAGAACGGCAAGCAGCAGACGCTGGACCGCCGCTGGGAGCAGGAACAGCTCCGCCGCGAGGCCGAACAGTTGCAGCGCCAGATCGAGCAGATGCAGGCGCAGTCCAACTCGCAGTCGCGCAGCAGTTCGCAGATGAGCCGCGGCCAGCAGCAGGGCCAGCAAGGCCAGCAGAGCCAGCAGCAGGGCCAACAAGGGCAGCAAGGCCAGCAGGGCCAGGGCGGCCAGAGCGCGTCCGCACAGCAGTTGCAGCGCATGCTGGACCAGGTCAAACAAGCCCAGGAAGACATGCGCAACGCGCAGCGCGCCGGCACGCAGGGCGATCAAAGCCAGGCCGACGCCGCCGCGCGCCGCGCCGCCGAGCGCCTCCAGCAGGCCGGTCAGGCCGGCCAGCAGATGCAGCGCCAGGGTCTGGCGTCGGGTCTCGACAACCTCGCCCAGCGCGCCCAGGGCCTCGCCGATGAGCAGCGCCAGCTCGAAGAGAAGCTCAACCAGCAGCTCGGCGCCAACGACTCCTCGAAGCAGGGGCAGCGCGGCGGTGACGGCATCTCGCGCGACCAGGCCGAGCAGGTGGCCCAGCAGAAGGAACGCATGCAGCGCGACCTCGAAGAGCTGCAGCGCGAAGTCCAGCGCCAGTCCCGCGACCTGTCCCAGGCGCAGCCCGACGCCTCGACGCATCTGCGCGACGGCCTGAGCGAGGTCCAGCAGGCCGAAGCGGTTCGCCGCCTCGAGTTCGGCGCCGAATACTTCCGCGCCGGCCAGGGTCCCCAATGGGTCCGCCAGGGCTATGAGCGGCCGGTGACGCGGTCCTTGCAGGACATGGCCGATGCCATCAAGGAAGCCCGCGGCGCGCTCCGCGAAGGCGACCAGCAGATGGCCGGCCAGAGCGACCTGGAACGCCAGGTGGCGCAAGTCGAGCGGCTCCGCCAGCAACTTGAGCAGCTTCAGGCCCAGGCTGGCCAGCAGGGTCAGCAGGGTCAGCAGGGCGCCCAGCAGGGTCAGCAGCAAGGTGGCCAGCAGGGCGGCCAACAGCAGGGCCAGCAAGGGAAGCAGGGTGGCCAGCAAGGCCAACAGGGCGGCCAGCAAGGTCAACAGGGTCAACAAGGCGGCCAACAGGGTGGTCAACAGGGCGGGCAGCAGGCGGGCGGCAACCAGTACGGTGGCGGCGGTCCGAACGGCGGCAACGTCGGCCGCTACGGCCGTTATAACCCGCAGGGCGTCTATGACCGCGGCGACCTGACTCCGGTCGACCCGCGCCAGCTCGCCCGTGAAGCCCAGCGCGATCTGTCGGCCATCCGCCAGGCCTACCGCGACAACCCGGAACTCGCCAACCAGGCGCAGCAGCTCGAGCGCGCGCTTGAGGACCTGACCTTCGGCAATCCCTCGGGACCCGAGCTTCAGGAGCGCCTGAGCCGCACGATCCTGCCGCAACTGGAGACGCTCGAAGTGCAGCTCCGTACTGAGCTCGCCGAGAAGCAAGGCGGCCAGGTCCGCAGCGCGGCCACTGACCGTACGCCCGAAGGCTTCGCCGACGCCGTGCACGAGTACTTCCGCCGGCTGAGCCGCAGTAAGTAGTCCCCGACAGTCCCACAGAGCATGAGGCGGGCCCAACCAGCCCGCCTCTTTCTGTTTCTGCCCACGGCCCGTGTGGGGCAGGCCCTCAGCCCGCCTCTTCCTCCTGCCGAACGCGTGCCGTTCCGCAACGAACCGCTATCGCCCCGCTCGCCCCATCTCCGCGCCGCCCGCCCGGGGCCGCCCGGCACGGCCATGCGTCCACACGCCGGACTCACGCCCCTTGCATGTCTCCGTGCACCCCAACGCCTCCGCCTTCCTCACGTTCTATCATGGAGAAGTGACCGCGCCCCGCCTCGCCGCAGTCCTCCTCGCGATCGTGATCTGCGGTGGTGTCCTCTACGGCTTCGCCTCCAACCGCCGCTGGGCCCAGTACGAACGCGAGATGCAGAGCCCGGCCGACGACCCGCCCGACGCCTGGCAGGAAACCGAATTTGCCTTCGCCCGCCTGCGCTACCGCTCGAACAATGACCGCTTCCGCTACCGCGCCTGGGGCATCGACTCAAACACCTCCGAGCGCCACTTCATCGAAGGCCTGCGCCGCCTCACCCGCATCGACGGACGGTCGGTGGAGCAGATCGTCGACGTCGGAAGCGACGACGTCTTCGACTGGCCCTGGCTCTACGTGGTCTCCGGCGGCGACTGGATCCTGAACGCCGATGAAGCCGCGCGCCTGCGCCAATACTTCGACCGCGGCGGCTTCCTGGTGGTGGACGACTTCCACGGCGAAATCGAGTGGGACAGCTTCATGCAAGGCATCCTCCAGATCTTCCCCAACCCGGCCGTCGAGGACCTGCCCAACGACAACCCCATCTTCCACACCGTCTACAACCTCGACGGCCGCCTCCAGGTGCCCGGCTACCAGATCGTGGAGAACGGCCGCATGTGGGAGCGCAACGGCGGCATCAACCCCTACTGGCGCGCCATCCTCGACGACCGCGGACGCGTCATCGTGGGCGCCTTCCTTAACCAGGATCTGGGCGACGCCTGGGAGTTCTCCGACGATCCGGCTTATCCGGAAAAGTTCGCTTCGATGGCCTACCGCGTGGGCGTGAACTACGTGGTCTACGCCATGACGCATTGAGATTGTGTGAGATTGTGGGGCAGGCCCGCGGCCTGCGGAGTGTCCGCCGGCGCCTTGGCGTAGGCGGGCGGCCTCTCTGTCGGGCCGCCTTTCCAGCGAAGTCCACTCAGCCGCTCCGGCGCCGCTTGTCAAACTCCCGCAGTGCGTGGCGGCCCACCCAACGCGCTGGCGGGCACAGCACCACTCGCCGAGCCGCGACTGTCAAGGAGCGGCCCTGACTGGTCCAGCCTGCGCACGGGATTTCCACATGCTCACGGCGGCGACCACGGCCGCGGCCAGGGTGAGCAGCAACCCGGCCAGCACGCTCCACGGTCGGTAGCGCATTTCGATGACGTGCGAGCCCGCCTCGACGATCACGCCGCGGACGCCGCCGTAGACTTCGTGAATCTCGGCGGACTGGCCGTCGACCGTCGCGCGCCAGCCGGGATAGTAGGTGTCGGTCAGGATCACCATGCCGCGGCAGGTGAGATCCGCGCGGATCTGGACGTAGTTGGCGGCGTGCAGCGGCATCTGCACATCGTCACCGGCCGCTCCAGGGCAGGGCGCGAGCGTTGGAGGCTCCCCATCGACGACGAAGGCCGTAGTGAGGGGATCGACCTCGCCGTCGGCGATCGCCTCGCGCGGATCGGTGGTGGTGGTCGCCTGGTGTACGGCCCACACGCGAGGGAGCGCGGTCGGGTTCTGGTACACGTTGAAACCGTCCGGGCCGTGGAACACCTCGAGCTGGTTGGCGCGGCTGGGCGTCGTACCGATGTAATACCGGACGCCGAAGAAATCCTGGCCGCGGGGCGAAAACAGATCCATGCGCCACAGGTTCGCCGTGACGCTGGGCCCGGAGCCTTTGATGGATTCGAGCCCGTACCAGTCGCCGAGGTTGTAGTGGATGGCCTGGTCATCGTAGTCGATGCGTACGGCTTGGCCCTGCGACGCGATGTAGCCGACCGCCTCGGAGTAGGCGGCGAGCGGCCGCAGGTAGGGGTTCTGTTCCGGTACGGTGACGCTCGGCAGGTTGTAGTTGGTGACGTTGGCGATCTCAAACAGCGCCAGGCCAATGATCGCCACCGATCCGGCGCGCACGGTAAGCGATCCGCCGCGCCAGGCCGCGAGCACGGCCGCCAGCGCCAGCGCGCCAATGGCCGGGATTACGGTGCGGGTGTCGGTGACCACCTCCAGGCGCGTAGTGAAGAAGACGAACGCGGCGGTGGCGAAGACGGCTCCGATGCCGGTGAGCCACCAACCGGCGCGGCGGGTCAGCGGGAAATTTTCGGGACGATGGACCAGGTCCAGGCCGAAGGCGGCCAGCGGCGCGATACCCAGGGCGAAGACCAGTGTGGCGGCGGCGGGAACGCGCGCTTTGTCAATGAGCGGGAAGACGGCGTACAGCACTCCATGCAGCACGCTGTTGGGGCCTAGCGCGAACAGGATCCCGGCGAGGGCGATCACCGACAGCCAGCGCACCGGGGGCGAGCTGCGCCAGGCCATCGCGGCGCCCAGCAGCGCCAGGGCGAACGCCGCTATACCGATGTAGGGCGGCCAGGACCACTCCACATTGGGCACGAAGATGCCGAGAAGGGACGACGGCGGCAGCGAATACTGCTCGTGGACCGTGTAGGCGACGGTTTGTGCGGGTCCCAGCGGGTCCTGCGGCGAGCCGGTCCAGCGCAGCGCGCGCGCGCCGTATTCGGCCATGGGGATGGTCTGGAAGGCGCTGGCCGCGGCTACCATGAGCATCGCCGCGGCGGCGAGCTTGGCCAGCTTCCCGTCAAAGCCGTTGCGCAGGATCAGCCACAGCCACAGGCCGGCGGCGGCCAGCGTCACAAACAGGTTCATCTGGTGATGTCCGGCCAGCCAGCCAATGCCGAGGAAGAAGCCGGAGAGCAGCGCGCTCGGCCAGGGATGCCGGCCGCGCGCGGCGCGCAGCAGGAACAGGAAGGCCAGCGGGGTCCAGACGGCTCCGTTCACCATCTGTGGCCACATGGTGTTGCCGACGTAGCCGCCCAGGGCGTAGACGGCGGCTCCCAGCACCGAAGCCGGGCGCGACCGGCCCAGGTCACGGCACAAGGCGTAGGCGGCCAGCGCGGCCAGATAGCGGATCAGCACGAAATACCAGTGCAGGGCATCCTGGCGGATCCAGCCGCCGTGCGTCGGAAACAGGAACAGCAGCCAGTTGAGCGGGTAGGCCGCACCGGGCTGGCCCTGGCCGAACAGCGGCTGGCCGGCGAATCCGCTGGGCTCCCAGAGAGGAAAATGCAGGCGGTGCCACTCCCCTACTTGGAACTGGAGCCACGGCAGCACTTGGTTGGCGGTGTCCGCGCCTTCCAGCCAGGTGAATTGATTCGTGAGGACCAGCTTCCACTCAAACAGCGTTACGATAAGAAGAAGGAGTACAGGCATTGCCAGCCAGCGCACCAAAAAGCGGCCGGGTGATGGATTCCCATCAGTCTGGTGCTTTTCGGCCACCTGCATCAGCAGCCATCATATCCAGAATCGCTGAGTTTACAAAGAGTTATATTTTGGCAGGCGGCGTGCCCTTAAAGAAGTTGGGAGGGGAACTGCCATGAAGCGATTCACGCTGTCGGTTTTGCTGGCGGGCGCGCTGGCCGCGCCGGTCTGGAGCCAGGCACAGTCCCAGGTCGCGGTGCAAACTGACGCTGGCGCCGCTCCTGAGGTGGGGGTTGCGCGGATCAGTCTCGTTAGTGGAGACGTATCCGTGCGGCGCGGGGATACCGGGGAATTGACGGCGGCCGAGGCCAACGCGCCGCTGGTGGAAAAAGATCACCTGTTGACGGCCGAGGGCTCGCGGGCCGAAATTCAGTTCGACTACGCCAACATGATTCGCGTGGGTCCGGCCAGCGAAGTGCGCCTGGGCGACTTGCGCGACGGCGATTACCTGGTGCAGGTGGCCGAAGGAACGACAACGTTCCGCGTGCTGCGCGATACCAGCGCGCTGGTGGAGATCAGCACGCCGACGGTTTCCGTACGTCCCCAGGAGCGCGGCACGTATCGCGTGTACGTGCGCCCGGACGGGTCGACGCAGGTGACCGTGCGCAGTGGGCAGGCCGAAATCTTCACGCCGCGCGGGACGGAGACGCTGCGTGCGGGTCAGACGATGGAGGCTCGGGGCGACGCGACGAATCCCGAGTACATGATCTCCTCGGCCATCCCCAGCGACGAGTGGGATCGCTGGAACCAGCTTCGTGATGACGATCTGCTGAAGAGCCAGAGCTATCAGTACGTCAACAACAGCATCACCGGCGCAGACGCGTTGGACGGCTACGGCAACTGGGTTTACGATCCGGCGTACGGCAACGTGTGGGTGCCGAACGTGGCCGCGGGCTGGGCTCCGTATCGTGTGGGGAGCTGGGTCAACATCAACTACTACGGCTGGACCTGGCTGAGCGGCGATCCGTGGGGCTGGGCCCCGTATCATTACGGCCGCTGGTATAACTCGCCGGCCTACGGCTGGGCGTGGTGGCCGGGCGCCTATACGTCGCGGTATTCCTGGAGTCCGGGGCTGGTCAGCTTCTTTGGCTGGGGCAACGCCGGCGTTGGTCTGAACCTGGGCTTCGGATTTGGCAACGTTGGCTGGGTGCCGCTGGCGCCGTATGAAATCTACCAGCCGTGGTACGGAGGCTTCGGCTACGGAGGCTATGGCTACGGAGGCTATGGCTACGGTGGGTTCGGATACGGCCTCGGCTTTGGACTCGCCTACGGCAATGGACTCGGCTACGGCTATGGCCTCGGACTCGGCTACGGCTACGGTAGGTATGGCTATGGCGGCTACGGCTACGGTGGCTACGGCTACGGTGGCTATGGCTACGGCGGCACGATCATCAATAACGTCAATATTGTTAACAACTACCGCAACGCGCGTTTCGTCAACGGGCGCAACGGCGTGACCAGCGTCCGGGCCAATAACTTCGGACGCGGGCGCGTGAACACCAATAACTTTGTGCGGACGTCGGCTGGGGACCTCAACCGGGCTGGGCAGGTCCGTGGACAGATCCCGATCGCGGCTTCGGCCGAGAGCCGCCGGTTTTCGAATCGGCAGGTGAGCGCCAACACCGTGGCGCGGGCCTCGCGCGGCGGGAACACGCAGTTCGTGACCAGCAGCCGGCGGTCGGCGGGGAACGGCGGCGCCGGCGGCAATGTGGGCACTGGCGCAGGCGCGGGTACGGCGGTGGCCGGTACCGTCGGTGGCCGTAGCCGGGGGAACGGTGGAGGCGGAGCCGCAGCGGGCGGTCCCGCGCGAGGCGCGCAGGCGGGGACCGTAGCGCCCGGTGGCGGCCGCACGGCATCGCGTCCGGTGGTCGAAAATGCGCGCGCCGCCGGAGCGGGAACGGCCGTAAACTCACGGGCCGCGGCGGCCGGAGGGAATGCCGTGAACAGTGCCACGACCGGCCGCTGGCGGCGCTTCGATCAGCAGGGCCGCGCAGACGTCTCAGGACGCACTGCGGCGAACGGCCAGGCCGCGGTTCAGTCGAACCGGCGGGCCAGTGGGTTCACCAGTCCGCAGACGACGGCGACCACGCCGGCCAGCGGGTGGCGGCGGTTCGATCAACCCAGCCGCGCGAGTGCCGCGGGCGGTACGGCGGTGAACGGCAGCCAGGGTGCGGTTCAGGCGAATCGGCGGGCGGGCGGGGCTTCGAGTTCGCAAGCGCAGGCGACGACGCCGGCCAACGGCGGCTGGAGGCGGTTCAACGCGTCGGCGCCGAACTCGGGCGGCTCCCCGGGAGGCTCCTCCGGGGTCATCCGGACGATGCCGGCCGCGCCGGGAGCTTCGGGCATCATCCGCTCGCAGCGCAGCGCCGCGGATATGCCGTCGCGCGCACCGCGGTCGGATACACGCAGCTCGCGCGGAGCGGGCTCGCAATCTGTCGCGCCGCAAGGCGGGTCTTCTTCGGGCGGATTTTCTTCAGGCGGATTGGGGCAAGGCGGCTTCTCGACGGGCATCCAACGGAGCGCGCCCGGGCAGTCCCCGCAGTCCGCGTCCGGGTCGCGTTCGCGGCCGGGCGGGAATCAGCAGCCGATACAGATCAACCCGTCGATCGTGCAGCCGCGGTCGCAGCCACGCTCCTATGTGCAGGCGCCGCGTTCGTCGGCGCCGAACCGAGCGGTTGCCCCGAGCCGGTCGAGTGGCGGATCCTTCTCCATCCCGCGCAGCTCGCGCAGCGCGATTCCGAGCGGCGGAGGCGTGGTTCGTAGCGCCCCGCGCAGTGCTCCGGTCAGTCCGCGCAGTTTCGGCGGCGGCGGTGGCGCGGTCCGCAGCGCACCGCGGTCGAGTGGAGGTGGCGCTGTGCGCAGCGCTCCGCGATCGGTCGGGAGCGGGGGAGCGGTGCGCGGTGGGGGCGGCGGTGGCGTGGTCCGGTCAAGCGGAGGCGGAGGCGGAGCCCGTACCGGCGGCGGCGGCCGGCGGCGCTAACCAAACAGATACTCTTCGTCGCACAGACGAAAAACCAGCCCGGCGGACGCGGCACGATTTCCGCCGGGCCTTTTTGTGCCTGGGCTGGAGCGTTTTCTCAGCAAGCAATCGTGCGACTCCTCCCCCCGCAACTCATCCCCCCGGCAATTCCCGCCGATAAAGGAAACATTGGCGCACCGTTTACGTCTTTAGTAAGTGAGTACTGTCTCCCGCAGTACAGTTGTGCCATCCTATAGGAAGGAACCGGAAGTACCGGGCTGGTGTCTACTAGGTGATGAGATACTGGGGCTACTTAGCGGCGAAGCTGGTTGCAGTCGGCATGTTCGTCCTGGGCCTGCGTCTCATGATCACCCTGCTGCCCCAACCCGAGCCCTTCTTCCGCGTCGTCAAGGACCCCTTCGGGCACAACCTGGGCTACACCGCTCTCATGATGTTTTTTACGGTCGTGGCCATGGGACTCCTCTGGCTGGCCATCCGCGACCAGCGCTACCGCTGCCGCACCTGCGCCCGCCGTCTGCGCATGCCCATCACCACCGGCTCCTGGACCTACCTGCTCCAGATGGGCCGCCCCCGCACCGAGTACATTTGTCCTTACGGCCACGGTACGCTAAAAGTAGAAGAGTTGCAGATCACCGGGCACACCGAGCCGGACTGGCAACCGCACGAGGACATTTGGAAAGAACTGCTGGCGCTCGAAGATTCCAAGAAGTAGCCCCCCGCGGGCCGATGCGGACGTGCGGGACTCCGCACGCGAGGTACGCCGGTGGCTATTAAAGTTCGCGTCTCGAACAAATCCCTGTTCCTGCGCTTTGCGCGCAACCCGTGGGGCCGCGGCTTCCTCATCGCCTGCCTGGTGCTGTGTCTCACCGGCGGCGCGGTCTTCACGCATTACTACCTGAAGTACGCCTCGCTCATCGAAGAGAAGCTGGAATCCGGGCCGTTCGCCGATATGAGCGTGCTGTACGCCGCGCCGCGTCCGGTGCTGGTGGGCGAACACGTCGAGACCACGGAGATCGCCTCGCATCTGCGCCAGGCCGGCTACTCGGAGGATAACAACCGCAGCCGCGTCGGCTGGTTCCGCCTGCGCCCGGACGCCATCGAAGTCAACCCCGGCCCGGACGCCTTCGATTCGGAAGGCGCGGTGATCAAGATCGATAACGGGCGGGTCAACGAAATTATCTCGACCACCGACCACACCGACCGCGGCCAGTATATGCTGGAGCCCGAGCCCATCAGCAACCTGTTCGACAAGACCCGCCAGAAGCGCCGCCTGTTGCGCTTCGACGACATTCCCAAGGTGATGGTCAACGCCGTGCGCGCGGCCGAGGACAAGAATTTCTTCCAGCATTCGGGCTTCGACCCGTTCGGCATCCTGCGCGCGGCCTGGCATGACATCACCACGGATCGCCTGGAAGGCGCCTCCACCATCACCCAGCAGCTCGCTACCACCCTGTGGCTGGGCGACGCCAAACGCGACTGGCGCCGCAAGGTCGCACAGACGCTGATCACCATTCACCTCGAACAGAAGCTGACCAAGGAACAGATCTTCGAGTACTATTTCAACTCGATCGACCTGGGCACGCAGGGCAGCTTCTGGATCCGCGGCTTCGCGCAGGGCGCGCAGGTTTACTTCGGCAAGGACGTGCGCGAAGTCACGCTGGGGGAAGCCGCGCTGCTGGCCGGCCTCCCGCAGGGTCCTTCCATCTACGAGCCGTTCGGGCACATGGACCGCGCCGTCACGCGCCGCAACCTGGTGCTGAAGGCGATGCTCGAAGACGACTTCATCACCCGGGAAGAATATGACCAGGCCGCGGCCAGCGAAATCGTCGTGCGCCGCGAGGCGATCGAGTCAAGCGACGCCCCCTACTTCGTCGACCTGGCGACCAACACCCTGCGCGCCCGCTTCACCAACCTGCAGTTCGGCAGCAAGCCCTACCGGGTCTATACGACGCTCGACTCGGACCTGCAGAAGGACGCTGTCGACGCCGTCGCCGCCGGCATCAAGGAAACCGACGAGCGCTGGTCGCATCTCAACAAGAAGTACGGGACGCCCGAGTTCCCCGCAGCTCAGACCGCGCTGGTAGCCATCAACGCGGAAACCGGCGAGGTGCTGGCCGAAGTGGGCGGACGCAGCTACGGGCAGTCGCAGTTGAACCGCGCCGTGGCCAAGCGCCAGCCTGGATCGTCCTTCAAGCCGTTCGTCTACGCGGCGGCCATGAACACCGCGCTCGATCCGGATAGCCGTGTTCTGCTCACCCCGGCCTCCACCGTGATCGACGAGCCGACCACCTTCTGGTACGACCCGACGCAAGACCCCTACGAGCCCAAGAACCACGGCGATAAATACGAGTACGGTCCGGTCACGCTGCGCGATGCCCTGAAGAAGTCCCTCAACGTGCCCGCCGTCAAGGTGGCCGAACTGGTGGGCTATGAGAAGGTCGCCGCGACGGCCCGCGCGGCCGGCCTGAACGTCAACATCCAGCCCACCCCGGCCATCGCCTTGGGCGCCTACGAAGTTACGCCGCTCGAAATGGCCGCGGCCTACACCGTCTTCCCCAACCAGGGCGAACTGGTCAAGGCCAGCTTCATCCGAAGCATTCGGGAGCGCGGTGGAGCGGAGGTCTTCCACTCCACCATCGAACGCCAGCCGGCGCTCGACCCGCGCGTCGCCTACCTGGTCGAGAACATCCTCGAAGACGTGCTGCGTTCCGGCACCGGCGCCGCGGTGCGCGCCAGCGGCTACAAGCCTCCGGGCGGCGGCAAGACCGGCACCTCGCGGGACGGCTGGTTTGTGGGCTTCTCCTCGAAGATCATCACGGCGGTCTGGGTCGGCTTCGACGACAACCGCGATTTCCGGCTCGAAGGCGCGCATAGCGCCCTGCCCATCTGGCTGGAGTTCATGAAGCGCGCCCACGAGCATCCGCAGTATCGCAACACGCGCTCCTTCGAGGCTCCGGACGGGATTGTCACCGTCGATATCGACGAAGAAACCGGCGAGCTGGCCGCGCCCGGTTGCACCAAGGTTCGCTCCGAGGTCTTCATCGCCGGCACGCAGCCGGTCCAGCTCTGCCGCCTGCACAGCCATGGCAGCTCGCTGGTTTCCAGTTGGGATCCGGTCCAGCAGAGCCAGCCCGAAAATGACGACCACTCACAGGTGAGCAATCTCCGCGCTCCGGTGAACGCCGCGCCGGCGCCCGCCGCCCGCCGCGCTGCCCCTCCGCGCGCCAAGACGGGCGGCAGCATCGAGGTAACGCCCGCGGAGTCCAAAACCAAGGAAGAAGGGAAGCCCAAGCGCGGCTTCCTGGGCCGCCTGCGCGACCTGTTCAAGAAGTAGGTGGCGCAAGCCCGTGGCTTGCCGCGCCGGGACTCGTCCCGGCGCTTGTCGCCGGTTCCGCACAAGCACGCCATTCCCAACGGTCGCCCGCGAGCCAAACAGGTGTTACAGTGGGTGAAAGAGATGGAGGACGCTACCCATGATGTACGTCGTGTCCCTGCTCGCCGCCGCTAGTCTGGCGTTCCAGGTGCCCCAGCCGCAGCAGCCGGTTGAGGTGGCGGATGGCTTGGTTCCACCCCCCTCCCCGCGCTCGGTCGCCGCCAACAACCCGGATCTCACCGACGAAATGCGCGGCGATATCATGATGGCCCGCAAGATGTACCGGGAGGCCATCGACTTCTACAAGCCCGGCGCCGACAAGAACGCCGTGCTGGCCAACAAGACCGGCATCGCCTACCACCAGTTGGGCGACCTCGGCCAAGCCAAGAAATACTACGAGAAGGCCATCAAGCTGGACAAGACCTACTCGGAGGCCATCAACAACCTCGGCACCGTGCACTACGCCCGCAAGTCCTACAACAACGCGATCAAGCAGTATCAGAAGGCGCTCCGGATCGAGCCCTACTCGGCTTCGGTGTGGACCAACCTGGGCACCGCCTTCTTCGCTCGCAAGAAATACGATGAGGCGTTCCAGTGCTACGGCTATGCGCTCTCCATCGATCCGGAAGTCTTCGAGCGCCGCGGCACCAACGGCGTCCTGCTCCAGGAACGCAGCGTCGAGGAGAAGGCGCGCTACTACTTCATGCTTTCGCGCACCTACGCGCAGGCCGGCCTGGTGGACCGCGCGCTCCAATACATGCGCTTCTCGCTCGAAAACGGCTTCAAGGACCGCGACCGCTTCACCAAGGAACCCGAATTCGCCGCCCTGCAGGAGATGCCCGAGTTCCAGCAGATTCTCACCGCCGAATACGAGGTCCTCTGACGCGCTTCGTCCCCGTTCTGCTCGCCGCCTGCCTTCTCGCCGCCTGTGGTCCCTCTACGCCGGAGGGCGCCGTCGAACGCCTCGCCCTTCTGCCCGTCGACAACCTCACGGGCGACCAGATGCTGGACTGGGCCACCACCGCCGTCCCTTCGATGATGGCGTCGGAGCTGGTCGGCGCGGGCGCCGTAGTCCCGTTCCTCGCCAACACCGTCCATGACGGCTACCAGGGCGGCGCCACGCGCTTCGTCCACGGCTACTTCGAGCGCCGCGGCGGCCAGCTCCACTTTGATCTTTCGATCGAGGACTCGCAGACCCACAAAATGGTCCGCACGCTGACCCTGGACGCGCCCAACCCGGCCGAGGCCGCTACGAAACTGGCCACGGCCCTCGATCCGGCCGCGCAGCCGTTTTCCTCGTCCAACTCCGACGCTGTCGAAGCTTGGGGCCGCGGCGAGTTTGAACGCGCCGTCTCGCTCGATCCCGACTTCGGCGCCGCGTGGCTCGCCTGGGCGCAGCGGCAGATGGCCGCCAACCAACCCCAGCAGGCGCTCGAAACCGTGACCCATGCCCTGGAGCGGTCCGGACTGCGCTCCGCCGTCGACCAGGCCAACCTGCGCGTCCTCGCGGCCACACTGCGGGGCGACCAGAAGGGCCGCACCGAAGCGCTCACCGCCCTGGTCCGCCTACTGCCCAACGACGCGCGGCTGGTCCGGACTCTGGCCGAGGAGGCGCTGGCCGCCCGCCGCTTCGACGAAGCCGTCCGCTTCTACCGCGAGGTGATCCGCCTCGATCCGGACAACGCCGAGGCGCAAAACCTGCTGGGCTACGCGCTGACCTACGCCGGCGACCTCCCGGCGGCCCGCCGCGCCTTCGACGCCTACGCCAAGTTCCCCGGCGCCGAAGCCAACGCGCTCGATTCGCAAGGAGAGGCGCTGTTCCTGTTCGGCCAGTTTGCCGCCGCCGAGAAGTACTTCCTGGACGCTCACCAGAAGGATCCCAACCTGCTCCAGGGCAGCGACCTGCTCAAGGCCGCCTACGCCCGCTGGCTGGCCGGGAACCTCGACAAGGCCGAGGAGATCTTCGATCAATACCTGAAGTATCGCTCGGATCAGAATGACGTAGCAGTCGGATGGCGGCAAGCCGTCTGGCTCTATGCGACGGGCCGCGCGCCCCAGGCCATCGTGCTGCTGGAGTCCCAGAAAGGACCGGCCGCGCAACTCGCCTCCCAACAGCTCGACGTCTGGCGATCCCCCCAGCCTCTGCCCACGGACCTCAACCAGCTCGAACAGCTCTACCGGCGGACCCCACCCTCCGGGGACGGCCTCGTCCGCGTGCTCTACGCCCGGGCGCTATTTCAGGCGGGGAAGCGCGGCCAAGCCCGCGACCTGCTCAAGCTCTACCCGCTGCCGGACTCCGGGGACGCTCTCCATCAATCCTTTCTGTATCCTACGTTCCTGGACTTACAGCAGAAGCTGCGGTAAGTCAGTCCCTATAGCCCCCCTCCCCGCCAGCCGAATTTAGGAATAGATGTCCCACCGCGCCCACGCCCGAGCGCTGCTGCTGCTGCTCTGCGCCGCCCTGTTCCTGTACTTCTACGGCAGCAACCTGGGTTACCGCTCCGACGAGGTCTGGAGCCTGCGCGCCATCGCCGGCGACTTCGGCCCGATGATGGATGTCCTCCGGGCCGACATCCACCCGCCGCTGTACTACCTGCTGCTGGCCGCCTGGGTTCGTTTGGTGGGCACGGGCGAGGTCCTGGTGCGGACGCTGTCCATCGGGTTCTGCCTGGCCGCCGCCGCCGCCGTCTATCTTGCTGCACGGGAATGGTTTGGAGCCCGCCCGGCGCTGTTCGCTGCGGCCCTGTTCATCGCCAGCCCGCTCTCGACGGTCGCCGCCCAGATGGCCCGCATGTACGGACTCTTGGCCTGCGCCTCGGCGGTCTCGACCCTCGCCTTCCTACGCCTGAGCCGCGCCGAACAGGTCCACAAGCGCGACTGGGCCCTGTATATCGCCGCCAACATCGCCGGATCCTTCACCCACATCTGGTTCTTCTTCCTGCTGTTCGCCCAAGGCGTCACCTGGCTGGTGTTTCACCGCACGCGCCGAATCGGCCCAATGCTGGCCGCTGCGGGCGCGTCGCTGGCTCCCTACGCCCTGCTGTGGCTACCCGTGCTGCTCCGCCAGGTCGGGACCACCCAGAACGCCCTGGCCTGGGTCCCCCGGCCCGGACTGCCTGATCTCGCGAACGCCGTCCTGCTGCTGGGCGGACTGTTCCTGGTATTCGCCCCGTTCCTGTGGCCCTGGTGGAAACAGCAGCAGCCCAGCCGCCTGCGCGCCGCCGAGCCCGCACTGATCGCCGCCCTGGCGCTGCTGGTGCCGTTCGGCGTCTCCTTCATAAAGCCGGTCTTCTGGGCGCGCTTCACCATCATCGCCCTGCCGGCGATGTGCGTCGCGCTGGCCGCCTTCGTACCGCCCCGCGCCCGCCTCAGCGCCGAGGCTTCCCTGCTGGGCTCGGCCGCCGCGCTGGCCGTGGTGCTGGGCTTCTACGTGTATGGCTGCGACAGTCGCGTTGCCGCCGAGTATCTCGCCCGCCACACCCGTGCCGGCGATACGGTGGTCTTCACCAACCTCAGCCGCATGCCGATCGACTACTACTGGGACCGCCTACAGCCCCGCCGGTCGGTGAAGGAGAGTAGCTTTCCCCAGGAAATCGACCGCCACCCGGGTTTCGCCGGCGACCTCGCCAGCAACGCAGCCCGCGCGCGTCTGCAGGAGGAAGCCGCCCTGCTGACGGCCGACGTCGAGCAGCGCCCCGCGGGCCGCGTCTTCCTGCTGCATGGCTTCCACCCGCCGTCGGACGCGATCCTCAAACAAATGCTCGACCGCGACCTTGCGCCTGTCGAGTCCCTGGGCCTGGCCTGCAACCCGAATTCGAGCTACTTCGAGACATTATCGGTGTTCTCCTGCCAGCCCGGTGAACCACCCCGCGCGGCGGTCCGCTAAACTAGACGTGGCGCGAGCCCATGGCTCGCCGCGCCGGGACTCGTCCCGGCGCTTGTCGTCCAGCACAGTGTCGTGCCCGGAGTGCCGGCCCGACCACTCGCCGAGGCATCCCGCCCGTGCTTTGCCCGAAACGCAGCGCATCGGCGGGAAACGTGAGGCGGGGAGCCGCAACGGGCGATTTCGCCTCCGCAGCCGGCATGACATGTTGACCGGCCACAAGCGCCGGGACGAGTCCCGGCGCGGCAAGCCACGGGCTTGCGCCACGTCGCTTCGTCCGGCTGGCCGCCGCGGCGCGCTCCACGGTATCTACGAAACCGCTCTCTCTAAACAATAAAGGCCCCCCATTCCTGGGGGGCCTTCACTACTTCCGGGATGTAGGGAGCGCCCTATGGCACTCCCTGGCTCTTGAAGTTCACGTACAACGTCTTGGTGGCCTGGTTGCCCTTGGCATCAGTCACCGTCAGGTCGAACACGTAGATACCCGCGATGTTGCCCAACTGTACGTCAGGCGTGGGCGAGTCCTGATGGGTGATCGCTGCCTGGGTGTTCCGCACCGTCCAGAAGTAGGTGAGCGGACCGTTGCCCGGCGCCGCGAAGGACCCCGAAGCGTCCAGCGTGATGAGCCGCAGGATGGTGTCGATATGGTCGCCACCGGCGAACACGATGGTCGGCGGCGGGCCGCTCGGTCCGGGCGGTCCCGGCGGAACCACTACCGGAACCTCGAGGGTCTTGGTGACAGTATCTCCCTTGGAGTTGGTCGCCACGCAGGTATACGTGGTGGTCTCGCTCGGGAAGACCGGCAGGGTGGCGGTGGAGTTCAGGAAGAAGCCCTGCGCCAGGTTGATGTGCGTGGCATCCTTGGTGACGCAGGTGAGCGTCACGCGGCTGCCCGGGGCGTTCGATGTAGCCGGATCCGCCGTGAAGGACAGGATCTGCGGCGGCGGGATGACGTTGACGTTCACCACCGCTTGGGCGGTCACCGAGCCCGTGATGTTGGTTGCGGTCAGCACGTAGGTGGTGGTGGCGGCCGGCGAAACGTCCTGCGTGCCGCCGAGGCTCACGTTACCCAGAGTGCTGATGTTGACCGTGTCGGCGTTCTCCACCACCCACAGCAGCGTCGAGGTGTCGCCCGAGTCGATGTGGTTGGGTTGTGCCGAGAAGCGGATGATGCGCGGCAGATCGCCACGTCCCACCGAAACCGCGATGCTACAGGAATCGGTGCCGCCGGGGCCGTTGGCCGTCAGCGTGTAGGTGGTGTTCTGGCGCGGCATCACGGCGTAGTTGCCGCTGGCGCCCACAGTCCCGATGCCGCCCGAGATGGTCACCGAATCGGCGCCCAGTGCGGACCAGTTGAGTGTGGCCGTCTCGCCGTCGCGGATATTGGCCGGCGTGGCGAAGCAGTACTGGAACTTCGATCCGGTCACCACCACAGTGGCAGTGGCCGTCTCTTCGTTCACGTTGTTGCGGGCCGTCAGGCTATAGGTGGTGGTCGCGGTGGGCGACACCGGAGCCGTCCCCTGCGACGGCACGTTGCCGATGCCGCTGATGTTCACCGTATCGGCGTTCAGCACGCGCCAGGACAGCGTCGAAGACTGCCCGGCCTGGATCTGCTTCGGATCCGAGATGAAGAACAGGATCTGCACGCGGTCCGCCGACTTGGTGGAGATCTTCACGCGCTTGCTGTCCTGCCCGCCGTGGTCATCCTTCACCGTCAAGCGGAAAATATACGCCTGTCCGAGAGCCGCGGTGAACGTGGTGGTGGCGGCCGTCGGTGCTGACAGTGCCACCGGCGTGCCGGATTCCTGCGTCCACTGATAGGTGATGGGGTCGCCATCCGGATCGTAAGAGCGCGAACCGTCGAGCGTCACCGTACCGGCTTCGACATTGCCCAGGTCCGGACCGGCGTCGGCGACCGGCGGCGAGTTGCCGGTGCGCACCGTGCGCGTCAGGACTTCGTAGCGCACGCGCGGGATGTCCATGGGAATGGCGTGGTCGGTGCCCAGGTATTCCTTGGGACGGATGAAGTTGCCGAGTTGGATGCCGGCCACCGCGCGTCCCTGCTGGGTGCCGCTGCCGGGCAGCAACGTCTGGTTGACGCCGCCTTCCAGCGTAAAGGCTACCTTGTCGTTCAGCGGGAAGATGAAGCGCAGCGTACCGCCCATGCGGTTGCCTGAGGCCGTGCTGCGCAGATAGGCGACGTCGCCTTCCGCATAGACGTTGCCCATCAGGCCGACGGTGCCCGCCACACCCACCTGGTCCACCACGTTCAGGTAGCGCTGCACCAGGACATTGTTGAGCAGTGCGCCGTTGACGCCGATGCCGTTCGTGGTGTTGATGAGCGCCGTGGGCTTGAATCCCTTGGTGGCGAAGGCGCCGATCTTGCCGCGCGAGAAGATGTAGTCGAGGGCCACCGACCCCTGGCCCAGCGTGCCGCTGGACTGGTTGCCGGCCAGCGAAACGTTCTTGAAGCTGGCGAACAAGCCGGCCTGGAAGCGCGGATGCAGCCGGTCGACCAAACCGATGTCGAACTGGCCTTCACGCTGCCCGCGGATGTAGTAATACTCCGCCTGCGCCTGCACGCCGTACTGGTCGCCGAGCGTGCCGAAGAACCGGCCGCGGCCGTTGAAGGCGATGTTGCCGTTGTTGTCGGCGCCGACGTTGGCTCCCAGAAGCTGGAACTTGGGTTTCTGCTGCTCCTGGAGTTGATTGCTCACCGCGCTGGCCACTTCGTTGGCGCTGGGCGGCTTGGGCGCCTGCGGCGCCGGCTGGTTAACGCGCGACTCGATGGCCTGCTGGTTCTGCCGCAGGCCGTCCAGGTCGCGGCGCAACTGCGCGTTCTGATCGGCCAGATCCTTGAGCATCGCGGCGATTTCGTCCAGCCGGTCCAGACGCTTCAGGACCTGATCGCAGCAGTCGGCGATCTGGTTAATCTTGTCGGCGGTCTCCTGCGAGATGGCGTTAATCGCCTGTCCGACCCCCCCGCCGGGTTCCCCCACTCGATTCCCCTGGGCGTCGGTCACCGTCAGGGCGACGCGCCGGTTCATGAAACGGGCTTCGTCGGTGCGGGTAAATGTGGTGCTGCCGCCGGGAACGCGAGGCTGCGTTTCGCCCGCCGACCCAACCGTAATCTGATTCGCCTGCGCGCCGTACTTCAGCAGGAAATCACGGACGGTGTTGGCGCGGGCCAAGCCCAGGCGCTGGTTATAGTCATTCGATCCCACGGCATCGGCGTGTCCTTCTACGCGGACGCGATAGCCGGGATTTTGCTGTAGTAATTCTGCCAAGCGCAGGAGGCTGGGGAATCCGTCGACTAATACGGATGAGTCAAAGTCGAAATTGATTTCTTCCCAGTCGTCCTTGTTCGCCTGCGTGTCAATGCCCTGTGCCCACAAAGCTGCCGTGGCCAGGAGCGCAAGTAACAGCAGCGAGACGAATCTGCGTGCCATGTAGTGTCTCTCCTTCTCCAGGTACAACATTTACAGGTTAACTTGTTTCACTGCGACGCTCAACCCAAAAGCGTCACCTCAGCGGGAGGGTATGTGGGGATCCGACCCGTTCCTCCTGACTTCGCGTATCCTGCCGGTCTGCTCACACCGGTCTGATCACAGGATACACGAACACACGTTGGAAGAGTACTGTGGGATGGGCTTTGTTTCATGATTCATTAAGAAGGAAATAGGGTCTTGAGCCGGGCGTGGCCGCGGGCGGGAGGCCCGGGCGCGGCTTGGGTTCGTCTTGTTGGCGCGGAGCGGGCCCCGGGCATCGTCGCCGGGCCCTCTCCAGGGGCCGTGCGGGCGGCGCGGCTTGGGTTCGTTGTGTTGCCTGCTGGCCTGAAAGACGCCGGTCCTCGTGTTATCAGAGACATGTTGGGTTCGTTTCGCCGGAGGCCCGGGCCCGGGCCACGCGCGCCTCCCGGTTTCTCACACAGAGGGGAGGAAACCAGCGGGGAATTTGTGGCAACTGCGGGCTCGGTTCGAGAAATAGCTCCGGATGGTGTGTGATCGCGGTTTCGCGGCTTGCCCGCGAGCCGGCCGACCACTGATAATCAAGACGGACCTCGCGGACGGGCAGCCGCTGGTCCGGGCAGCCTCGCGCCGCCCGGGCGGGAGGAAAGTCCGGTCTCCATAGGGCAGCATGCCGGCTAACGGCCGGGGGGATCCGCTCACAAGCGGGTTTCACGGAAAGTGCCACAGAAAATATACCGCCGGTTCCACCGGGCGTCCGGGCCACAGCGCCGGGGCGTCGGGTGGAGCCGGTAAGGGTGAAAAGGTGCGGTAAGAGCGCACCGCGGCCGCGGTAAGTGTGCCGGCAGGGTAAACCCCATGCGGAGCAAGACCAAATAGGGGAGGAGGAGCGGCCCGCTCCGTTATCCACTTCCGGGTAGGTCGCTAGAGCCGGGGAGCAATCTCCGGCCCAGAGGAATGGCTGCCCCTCCGGGCTTCGGTCCGGGGACAGAAACCGGCTTATAGTCCTCGGGGTCCTTATTATGGTCCGGTTTGCCGGCGGGGCCGGGATTGCGGACCAACGAAGGCCGCTCTCTGCGGTCGCAGCTCTGCTGGCGGGGTTGTGCTCGAACGGCCGGTGGCGGGCAGAGCGGCTATAAAGAAGGAGAGAGGGCCGCATGCATTGTCTGGGCGGGCGGGTGCTGAAGCCGGAGATCCTGGATTCGCTGCCGGAGGAGCAGGCGTGCGGGAGCCTGGCCGACCTGGTACGCATCAACCGGCGCTGGGGAGGGCATTCGACCCTGCGCCACCTCTTGGCCGACGTGGCTCCGGCCGATGGCCGCTTTTCCCTGCTGGACGTGGGCGCGGCCTCCGGCGACATGGCCGGGTGCGTGCGGAGGTGGTACCCCAAGGCTCGCGTCACGCTGCTCGACTATCTACAGTCGCACCTGCGGGCGGGGCAGGGCGACCGGGTGGCGGCCGACGCGTTCCACCTGCCGTTCCAGCCCGCGAGCTTCGACTTCGTCTTTTGCTCCCTGTTCCTGCATCATTACAATGACGAGCAAGTGGCGGAACTGCTGCGGGGCTTCGGCGCGGCGGCCCGGCGGGCGGTGCTGGTGATCGACCTGGAACGCCACCCGCTTCCTTATTACTTCATGGCCTGGAGCCGGCCGGTGCTGGGCTGGGATCCGGTGACGGTCCACGACGGGACGATTTCGGTGGAAGCGGCGTTCAAGCGCCGGGAACTCGAGGAACTGGGGCGGCGGGCCGGGCTGCGCAACGTGCGGGCTCGTGTGTGGCGGCCGGCGTTCCGGATCGGGTTGGTGGGAGAGGTTGTGCATGCATAGGTTATCTTCGATCGCCGTGGTTTTGCTGAGCCTGGGATCTGCCGCCGGGCCGCTGGCGGCGCAGACGGTGCTTTCCGATGAGGCGCCGGCTCCGTTCAACTACGGGACCCAGTTTACCTCGCACGTTTTCAATGGATCCTCGGGATTCCGGATCGACGTTCCGCAGGACGCCGCGGGGCTTCTGGTGAAGGTGATCGCGGAGCGCGCCGAGAGCACGCTGGCGTTCTATCTGCGGCGGGGAGCGGACGTGGCGGTGGTGGGGACGGTGCTCGCGGACATTTCGGTGACCGAATCCTCGGACGGCGGCCGGGTGTGGACCTTGGATGCGCAGACGCTGGCGGCCGGTACGTATTACCTGGCCATCGTGGCGGGACCCTACCAGGAGCCCCTGCGGGGGACGGTGTACGCGGACGTACTGCGGGACGCGGCGGCCCCGGCGGCGGAGTTCGATGTGCCGGGCAGTACGCAGATCCTGCTGGCCGGGCAGCGGGCGGGGACGGCGATGGGGACGACGGCCAGCGCTCCGCAGAATTCGCCGGTGGTGGCGCAGGTGACGCTCGCCAGCGGGCAGCGGGTGCGGTTCGTGGCGAACGGGACCACGGATTCTTCCCTGTGGGGGAAGGGAATTCCGCCGGAGGGACAATCCACCAACGAATCGCTCAGCGCGCAGTTCGGGCTGTCGGGGATGAACGGTCCGCGGGAGGCCCTGGTGGGCGTGTTTCTGGGAACAACCATCGACGCGATGGCCACGCCGCCGGACTTGCAATTTCAGGCCGGGGGCGCCGGGGAGGCGATCGTGGCGCCGCTGCTGCAGCAGACCTTCTATATCGGCAACGGGTTCACGGCGAGCGGGCGGCCGCGCGAGTTCGTGGCTCCGCAGGGCGCCACCCGGCTGTTTGTGGGCAGCAAATCGCTGATCCCGCGCGATAATTCAGGCCGGTATCACGTGCGGGTGTTCACCGGAGCCGTGGAGCCGCCGCCGGTTTCGGCCAACCCGTTGGTGGTGCCGGGCATCGCGCACCTGGCGCTGGCGGGGCAGCCGGACGGCGCAACGCTGGGTTCCAATGCGGCTCCGTTCGACTCGCCGGGGCGGGTGGCGATCGCCGTCGACGCGGGCCAGCGCTTGCAGTTCACCGTCCGCGGCGCGGTGCACTTGTCGACGGGCGCGGTGGTGCCTCCCACGGGATCGTTCGCGCTGGTCTCCGCGGGCCTGGCCAACGGGTTTTCCGGGTTGGTGGCGCCGGAGGGGTCACTGGTGGGTGTGTTCACCGCCGACACGGTGGATTCCAGGGCGACCACCGTGCGCTTGTACTTCGACGCGAACCTGCGGGCGCAGCCGACGCTGCAGCCGCTGCTGCAACAGATGTTCTACGTCGGCGACGGGACGACGGCCGCCGGCGAGCGGCGCACGGTCGTGGCGCCGGAAGGGGCCACGCGCCTCTACCTGGGCGTGCAGGATACCAATACCTACGTGAACTCCGGAGCGTTTCTGGCGGTGGTGTCGGTCGATGATGACGGCGCGCCCTCGCTTCCCGACAACGGAGCGCTGAACGGAGCGAGCTTTGCCGAGGGCGCTGTGGCGCCCGGTGAGATCGTGTCGGTATTCGGCCAGAACCTGGCGGCGGACACCGTGGTGAATAGCGCCGTGCCGCTGCCCACCGAACTGGGCGGCGTCCAGGTGTTCTTTGACGAGTACGCTGCCCCGCTGTACTTCGTGTCCGCGGAACAGGTCAACGTGCAGGTTCCCTGGGAACTGCGCGACCGGACGTCGGCCTGGGTGACGGTGATCCGCGACGGCATTGCGGGCGATCCCATCGAGGTGATGATGGAGCCGTTCCGCGCGGGCATCTTCGATGTGAGCGGGCTGGGACCCATCGTGATCAACAGCAGCACGGGTGCGCTGGTGTCGGCCGATGCGCCGGCCGCCGACGGCGACGGCCTGGTCGTGTTCGCGACGGGACTCGGTCCGGCGGCTCCGGCGCTGGTGACGGGGGCTCCGGCGTCGGACAAGGTGCTGAGCTACGCAACGTTTCCTGTGCGGGCCATCGTGACGGGCGGGGGGAGGTCGGTGACGGTGCAGCCGTCCTTCGCGGGCGCCGCGCCGGAATTCGTCGGCGTGACGCAGGTGAATTTCGTGGTGAACGGGAGCCTGCCGCGCGGCCAGGTGACGCTGCGCCTGGAATCGGCGGGAGTCGGGGCAACGCAGGACGTCACCATCTACATTCAGTAAAGAGGAGGGACCGCTCCTTGGAAGCCGCGACCACAGGAAGCGGTTCTCCGCGGTCCGAAATCCCGCTACTTGACCCCCAAATACCGCCCCGCAAACTCCAAAAACGTGGGCCAGTTCGGACCCGGCGTATGCCCTCCGCTATGCTGCCGGAACGCCACGTCGCCATCCATCAACCCCGTTTCAATCGGAGGGAACTTGTCCGTCCCCATGCTCTTCTTCCCCAACAGCTCATACACCGGACCAGCCCCGGCCGCCGCCTGAAACATCCCCTTGGCGTCGACCCATCCATCGCCGGCCTCCAGCGACCCCGCACTAATGAACACCGGCCGAGGCGCCGCCAGCGCCACCAGCTCATGCGAATCCACCGGCAGATCGTCCCAGGTCCGCGGACCCGCGTACTTCATGAAGTTGCCCGCCATCCAGTGATACTCGCTGGTGCCCGCGACGTTCTCTACAAGCTCGCCCCAGTTGCGCCGGTGCAGCTTCACGCCGCCCTCGCCCGACGAGCTCACAAACGCGATCGCCAGCCGCGGATCATCCGCCATCGCGACCATCGTTGCCTTCCCGTACCGCGAGTGCCCTTCCAAGCCGATCTGCGCCGCGTCCACCGCCGGATCGGTCTCGAAGTAATCGATGGCCCGGCTCGCGCCCCAACCCCAGGCCCGCAGCGCGCCCCAATCGTCCGGCTTGCGCGGCTGGCCTTTGTTCATGAGCCCGATGATGCCGGCCGTCAGCCCCGCGCCGTTGTCGGCCTGCACACTGGTCGGCGAAAGCGTCGCGTAGCCCCACCCGCGAGCCAGCACCTGCTGCTGCCAGGTCGGCCCCGTAGGACCCTTGCCTTTCCCTTTCGCAGCGCCCTTGCCGCGCCCGCCCCCGTTGAAATTGAGAAACCCAAACTCCATGATCACCGGCACCGGACCCTGGGCATTCGCGGGCGTGCTCACCGACATCTGAATGTCGACCGTGACCGCCGGGTAAGAGGAATTGTCCACATGCCCCACCAGTTGCTTGGTGATCACCGGCACGCCGCCGTTGTCTTCGCGCTTCTGCTCGGTCACCTCCCAGTTCACCTTGGGCGTGTTCTTGGGCATGCGCCCGTAGACCTCGCGATCGAACATCTCGACGATCTCCGGCCGCCGCTTCTCCCACCACATCTCGGCCGTGGTGACCTTGGTCTTGCCGTCATTCATCACCAGCGGATCAGGAAGCTTCGGATACGGGTTGGCAATCGATTCGTCGTAATTCGCGTAGTTTTCCGCCTGCGGATTCGACCCGTTGGCCCCCCGCCGCAGTTCCTTGATCCCGAGCAGGTCCATCATGCGCTGATGGTCTTCTTGCGTGGCGATCTGCGTAGGCGACGGCTGCCGGGCGTCCTGGAACCCCCAAACCACCAGCGGCGCCGCAATCAGAACGATAACCAGTGTGGCAACAACAGAGCGTCGAACGTGCACGAATGCCTCCTTAAGTCTCCCTGTCGATTATAGGAAAGTGGTGTCCCGGATGCTATCCTGAGAACCGCGATGGCGAATTCCAGCAAGAACTCGACACGCATGGCGCCGGAACGGAAGCCTGAGTCGTCGCGCGCCGCGGTCCCCAGCATCATGGAAATTGCCGCCCGCCTGGGCCGCCGCATTCCTCCTAAGGAACGCAACGCAATTCCTGGAGACCTCTCCAGCCAGCTCGATCATTGCGTCTACGGTACGCCGAAGAGGTGACGCGCCTCACCGCGGCTCTACTTCTGTGTCGGTGTCTTGCGGCTGAGGAAGCGCTTCAGAACCTTGAGCAGGCCTAAAGTGTCCTTTACGTCGCACTCCCAAACCACCAATACATCCCATCCAGCCGCACGCAGTTGCCGTTCGTTCTTCCGGTCGCGTTGCACGTTCCGGGTCAGTTTGGGCTGCCAGTAGCTGATCCGCGACTTGGGGATGTGAGAATCGATACAGCCCTTGTGACGATGCCAGAAGCACCCGCGCACCTCGATAATCTTCCTGAGGCGTGGGAATACGAGGTCGGGCTTGCCAGGAAGATCTGCGGCGTGCAGCCGGTACCGGAAACCCATGCCGTGAACGATCCGGCGTACGGCGAGCTCGGGTGACGTGTCCCGGCTCCGTATCTGGCTCATGTTGGCGGAGCGCCTATCCGGAGTCAGCTTGTCCACGTCTGTGTCACAGAACCTCCCGGAGCAGCTTCTCCGTCTGCCCGGGATATTTCTTGACAAGCCAAGCCAGGACTTGCACTTGGTCGATTCCAGTCGCCCGCCGCACCTGAACCAGCAGCTTTTGTAGCGATGGCCGGTCCAGAGTGAGGTTGCGCGCACCTTCGTTGCACACGGAACAGATAGCGCGAAGATTAGAGGGATGGTCGCTGCCGCCCATCGACTTGTCGATGATATGTCCGATCTGGAGCCGCGTCTTCCTCGTGAGGTCAAACGGATGCGGCTCCCCGGCAACTGCCCCGCACATCTGGCACGTGAATCCGTTGCGGTCTAGCACCAGTGCCCGGGTCTCCTTCGAGATTCCGCGGACGAACGCCGGAAGCGGTTTGGGGTCCAGCAGCAGGTACTGCCCCGGCTTGAGGTCACTCCGGTCGTTGTGCGTCAAAATCGGGTAGCCTTCTTCGGTACGAAGTTCCCGGATCCGCCGCGCCCACTCGCTCGTGTTTCCCGACACCCTGCGCAGTTCCTTGGAACTCATCACGCGGCCGATATTCGCCAGGAAGTGGGCGCGTAGCTTAGCCCGGGCGCCGGTGCCGCGATTCACCGCCATACCGTTATCCCGCCACTCGAGTCAATCGAGCCTTTTGAAGGCACGCCCTGACTCGTGCCGCAACGGCCCGCGCAAACGGCGGAGGGAAGGCGTTGCCGACCTGCCGGTACGCTGCGGTCTTTCCACCGACGAAGTGCCACTCGTCGGGAAAACCTTGAAGGCGCGCAACCATGCGCACGGTTAGCCGGGGCATTCCTGTGAATTCCGGAGCAGGGGCTTCATTTGCGATTCCCAGGCCGTCTACGCCCAGGCTTGCCCACGCGCGCCGTGCACGGGTTGGACCCAGATCGGGCCCGCCGTGTTTGTGCGACCCGCCGACAATCGTTGGTGCGATCTCATTCGCGGCCTGTCCCCAGGCTTTCGCGCCCAGCCAGCCGTTGGCCGCCAGGAGATCGCTCAAGACTTCACCTACGGTGTTCGGCACCTCACTGGGTGCCGGCCACGCGAAATGTTCGGAGTATTCCTTCCGGACAGCGATGAAAACGACTCGGGGCCGCAGTTGAGGAACGCCGAAATCACACGCGTTCATCAATCTCCAACCTGTCTGGTAACCCAGCTTCTGTAATTCCCCCGCGATGAAGAACCGGTAGTCTTCAAATACGGCTTCAAGAATGCCCCGCACGTTCTCGATCATGACGGCGCGGGGCCGGATCTGGTCCACCAGGCGGATCATTGCGGGGAAGAGATTCCGCTCGTCTCCCTTACCGAGCTGCTTGCCAGCGATGGAAAACGGAGGGCAGGGTAATCCGCCGGAGATGATGTCCACGTCTTTAAACGGACGCCCGTCAAGGGCATTCAGATCACCTTGGATCACGTTCCAGGACGGCCGGTTCCAGCGAAGCGTTTCACAAGCGTGCTTATCGATTTCGACCAGTCCGGCGTGCTCTATGCCCGCTTGTTCCAGTCCGAGCGCTTGTCCCCCAGCACCGGCACACAGCTCAAGAGTCGTGAGACCACACGGTCTGTACTCTGCTGGCGTTACTTTGGACGTAACTCGTTTCGCCCGCCATGGATTCTCTGACCATTCCGGGAAAAGCACGGCTCCACCCTCGAAGCGGGGGTTCGGCGGCGATCGGCGATTCCTGGGCTTCTGCATGGGATCGTTCTCAATAGAAGATACCAGACGGGCGAGGCTGCCAGAGTGCTCACCGGTCTTCCCGGCCAGGCCTCCCCCGTGACCTTCTCAACATCGGCGGCCCGGTCAACCCGCACTATCCCCTCGATCTTGCTGCCGGAGGTATGATCCAGAGACAGCCCCTCCGCCTTTGTCTGCGCCCGCAGACTCGCCTCGAATTTAGGGGGAGAAGTCCAGCTTAACGGTCATGGAGTGTTCCTCTCCCAAGCGATCGCCGCGTCTGTCAACCCAATCACAGCGCTGCACCAAACTATTTTCCCAGCAAATTCAGCGGTATATCCTTCACACCACCCCACGCACGCGCCGTCGCTCCTCTATCGTCCAAAAGGATGCCAAGACTCACCACAGCCCTCGCCGCACACCGCCCTCCCGGCGCGAGTGACGAGACGAACCCAACGCTCGGCCCCGCCGCCTGCCAACTTCGCCTGCAACGAAACGAACCCAAGCCCCACCCCGTCCAAAATCGGGGGATTACGAAACGAACCCAACATGTCTCTGAAAACAAACAACCGGCTACCCGACCCCTCCCAAACATCCCCCCACGTCCCCGTTTCCTCCGAACCCTTCCCTCCACCCGAGGGTCTACAATTTTAAATAGGCGTATGTGGCAGATCCTACTCACCGCCGCGCTTCTGTTCCAGTCGCCCCCCCAGGCCGCCGGACCCGCCCCCGCCGCGCCCACTCCCGCCGACCTTGTCCAGCAGGGCACCGACGCGCTCAACCAAGGCAACTACGCCGCCGCGGCCGAGGTCCTCACCCGAGCCGTCGCCGCCGCGCCCGACGACTACTTCGCCCACTTCAACTTGGCCGTGGCCTACAGCCTCCTGGGCGATGACCCCCACGCCATCCCCGAATACCGGAAGGTCCTCGAACTCAAGCCCGGCCTCTACGAAGCCAGCATCAACCTGGGCCAGGTTCTGGTCCGCTCCGGCGACCCCGCCTCTGCCATCCCCCTTCTCGCGGAAGCCCGCCGCCAGAAGCCCGATGAGGTCCGCCCGGCTTACTATCTGGCTGAGGCCTACGCCGCCACCAACCAGCCGGAGCAGGCTGTCGACCCCTACACCGCGGCCATCGCGCTCAACCCCAACGACGCCTCCTCCGAGCTCGGCCTCGCCCGCGTCCTCTTCGAGCTTGGCCGCTTCGCCGAGGCCGACCCGCACTATCACAAGGCCGCCGAACTCGATCCCAACCTCAAGAGCTATCTGCTGGAGCTCGCCACCGGCTACGAAGAGCACGGCAATCCCACCGCCGCCCTCAAGATTTTCCGTGAATTCCCCGGCGACCCCGCCGTGGAGGAGCGCATGGGCGTCATTCTGCTCCAATCCGGCGATTTGGAAGGCGCCATCGCCGCGCTGGAAGCCGCCGTCAAGGGCTCCCCCACCAAGGGCAACCAGACCGCGCTGGTCCAGGCTTACATGGATCACAAGGACGTGGCGCGCGCCGAAGCCTTGATGCAGCAGGTGATCGCGGCCGAGCCCAAGGATTTCAACCTGCGCATGTACTACGGGCGTTTACTGCGAGACGATAAGAAAATCGTCCCCGCGGGGCAGCAGTTCGAGGCCGCCACTCAAATCAAGCCCGAGGACGCCCAGGCTTGGAGCGAACTGGCCGGCATGCTGATCCTCAACGAGCAGTATCCGGCCGCTTTGGCCGCCCTCGACCGCGCCCGCGATTTGGGCCTGGAAGGTCCCGGGCATATTTTTTTCCGCGCCACAACTCTGGACCACTTGCAAGCGTGGAAAGAGGCGTTAGAATACTACCAAAAGTTTTTGGAAGCCGATCAGGGCGCCAACCCTGACCAGGAGTTTCAGGCGCGCCAGCGGGTGCTGGCCCTGAAACGGGATCTAGGTAAGAGGTAATGAGATGGTGTTGTTTTTAGCCTTCGCGTTAGCCTTGGATCTCAGCTCGGTCCGAGGCGAACCGAAACTGGAGAAACGCAGTGAGAAAGCGCTGGAATACGCGGAAAGCGCCATAGACACGGCGCGTGACGCCTATCAGGAGGGGAAGTTCCAGCAAACCGAGCAGGCCCTGGGCGAAGTGCAGGAAGCCGTGGACCTCTCCTATGAGTCGCTGCTGGCCACCGGCAAGAATCCGCGTAAGGATTCCAAGCATTTCAAGAAAGCCGAAAAAGCCACCCGCGAGATCCTGCGCCGCCTGTCCGGCCTGCGCGATCTCATGAGTTCGGTGGACCACGCCATCCTCGATCCGATTGTCGACAACATCACGGAGGTTCATGACAATCTTGTCATGGGCATCATGACCGGAGAGACACAGTGATGGCTCGCTACCGCACCACGCTTCCGGCGCTGCTGGCCGCCGCCGCCCTGCTGGGACCGGCTCTAGCCCTCGCCCAGGACCGCGATTTTCTCAGCCGTGAGGAGGTCGACAAGGTCCGCGAGGCCCAGGAGCCCAACGCGCGCCTCATGCTCTACCTGGAGTTCGCCCACGATCGCGTCGCGCAACTGACGCAGCTTTTGAGCAAGGAGCGGGCGGGCCGCAGCGGACTGGCGCATGACCTGCTGGAGGATTACGGCAATATCATCGACGCCATCGACACGGTGGCCGACGATGCTCTGCTGCGCAAGGTCGACGTCAGTGAAGGCCTGCTGGCCACCGTCGCCGCGGAAAAGGAACTGCTGCCGAAGCTCCAGGCCATCTGGGATGCCCAGCCGTCGGACCTGGCGCGCTACGAGTTTGTCCTGGAGAACGCCATCGACACGACCAAGGACAGCCTGGAGCTGTCGGCCCGTGACATGGGCTCGCGCCAGGCCGAAGTCATCGCCAAGGAGCGCCGCCAAGAGGCCGCCCGCGACGCCGCCCTCTCGCCCGAAGAGACCAAGCAGAAGAAGGCCGAAGCAGCCAAGCAGCCCAAGCAGCGCAAACTCCCTACTCTGCGGCGTCCGGACGATCCGCCGCCGCGCATCCCGCCCGCTCCGCGCAGCCAGTAAGATGCGCGTCCAGCGGCTTCTGCTCCTGGCCGCGGAGTGGCGCAAGCCGGTGGCTTGCCGCGCCGGGACTCGTTCCGGCGCCGTCGCCCATCACGATGTCCTGCCGGGAGCGGCGAAAGCGCGTCCCGAGGCTCCCCGCCTCACGGTTCCCCCCAGGCAGCGCTTCTGCGTCAAGGCGCAGCGCGCCGCCCGGGCGATGCGCCAAGCGTCGCGTCACCTGCGCGTCCATCCGCTCGCACTGCTGGCGGCGGCCTCACTCAGTGTCTCCGCCTGGGCCCAGACGGCCACGCCCTCGCCCGCCCTGCTGGTGCTGAACAAGGAAGACGCTGCGCTGGTGATCGTCGACCCGGCCACCAACCAGATCACCGCGCGCATCCCCACCGGACCCCAGCCGAACGAGGTCGCGGTCTCCGAGGACGGCCGCTTCGCCTTCGCCACCAACTACGGCACCGAGACCGACCCCGGCACGACCCTATCGGTAATCGACCTCACCGCGCGCACCGGCCGCCAGGTGAGCCTGGGCGATCTGCGCCGCCCGCACGGCATCTGGGTCACCGGCGGCAAGGTCTACTTTACGGCCGAGGAAAGCCGCATGGTGGGGCGCTACGATCCGGCCACCGGAATGGTGGACGCCACCTATCCCACCAACCAGGACCGGACCCACATGGTGCTGCTGACGCGCAACGGCCGCCGCATGTTCACCGCCAACATCAGCTCCAACAGCGTGGACATCTTCGAGCGCCGGGGCAACAACTTGGAGCTCACCATCGTCGACGTCGGTCCCGGACCCAAAGCCATCGATCTCTCCCCCAATGAGCGGCAGATCTGGACCGCGCACTCCGGGGACGGTGGCGTCTCCATCATTGACGTCGCCTCGAAGAAGGTGGTCGCCACGCTGCCGCGCCTCAATCAGCGCCCCAACCGGCTCAAGTTCACGCCCAACGGCAAGTACGTGCTGATCTCGGATTCGGGCAACGGCGAGTTGGTGGTGGTGGACGCCGCCACGCACGCGGAAGTGAAGCGCCTGAAGCTCGGCAGCATCGCCACAGGGATTCAGATCGCGCCGGACGGTTCGCTCGCCTACGTGGCCCTGGAGGGTGACAACCAGGTGGCCATCGTCGATCTGGCGGAGTTCACCGTCACCGGACGCTTCTCCCCGGGAGCGGGTCCGGCCGGCATGGCCTGGGCCGTGCGCAAGTAGCCTCCGCCCGCATCGACTAAGCCCGCCGGCGGCGCAGCAGCGCCAACCCGGCCAGCCCGCCGCCCAGCAGCAGCAACGTTGCCGGCTCAGGCACCAGTTGCCCTTCGATCCAGCTCGTCTGCGTGCTCACGCGGGCATCGCCGAAGATTTCGCCGAAGCTGGAGTTGTTCGCGATCCCGTCGCCGTCGCTCGTGGTGGACGGAGTGGGGTCGCTGAAGATAAAGCTGTGGACGCCGGCCAGGTAGTTGCCGATGAAGCTCGGTCCGCCGGAGTCGCCAAACGACAGGTCCCCCTCGTACATCCCCAGGCCGGTGCTGGACGTCAGCCCGGCGACGAAGCCGTTCAGGGTATTGCGCTCGGCGCTACCATTGTCGAAGTCGCCGATAAGCACGTTCACGCTGCCGCTGCCGGTCCCGTTCTGGATCACGTCGGCGGTGGCGTCGTATTGGTTCTCGGCACGGCGCCGGACGCCAGCGCCGCCCTGGTTGCCAGTGTCGCCCGTTCCGGTCTGGCCATAACCGACGATATCAATCGACTGCCCGATCTCGTCCGCCGTCGTGTAGATCTGATAGCCGGTGTAGCTGGAAGCTCCCGCTGTCAGCGTGAGCACGGCCAGGTCGGGCCCCGTCAAGCCGTTCTGACCGTAGAGATCCCAGCCGGGCGTAATGGCGATCGTTGACACGAAATAGGTCGCGCCGTCTCCGAAGTGCACGGTAATGTCGCCCGGCGTCACTCCGTTATCGACGCAATGTGCGGCGGTCAGAATATTCCAGCCCGAGGAGAGCAGGCTGCCCGAACAGTCGCCAGTGCTGATGCTCAGCCTGACAACTCCGTCCAGCAACAAGCCGCCGAGCAGCGTCGTATCGGTCTGGTCGTTGGCGTCGTAAAGGTCGGCCGGCGTAGGCGTGGCCGTGTAGACGGTAATCGCCCAGGAAGAGGCGGGCAGCAACAGCGCGATCGCGACGGCGGGCAAACGTCGCCGCCGTGGTTCCCCCGATCCCGAATGAGATGGCATGAGTATTCCCTATTCTGCGGTGGCGGCCTAGTGGCAGTCAACGGGGAAAGTACCGTATTGTGTTCGTCCGCCCTTCGCCCTGGCGCGAGCGGCCGGAGGAGCTCCACGGGCGGAAACCACCGCCGCCGCTATGATAGTTGGGTGGCATCGGGCTTGACGCGGCAGGACCAGCACATTGTCGTCATCGGCGGCGGGATCGTCGGCCTGGCGACCGCCTATCGCCTGGGGGAGCGTCTGCCCGGCGCGCGCGTCACAATCCTCGAAAAGGAAGACGCCCCCGGCCGTCACCAGAGCAGCCACAACAGCGGCGTGTTGCATTGCGGGCTGTACTATAAGCCGGGATCGCGGCGGGCCCGGCTGGCGGTGCGCGGCATCCGCCAGATGGTGGCGTTCTGCAAAGAGCACGGCGTGGCGCACGACGTCTGCGGCAAGGTGGTGGTGGCGACCCAGCCCGGCGAACTGCCCCGCCTCAGCGCGCTGTTTGAACGCGGCCAGGAGAACGGCCTCGAAGGTTTGCGCATCCTCACCCCGGAGGAGCTCCGCGAGATCGAGCCGCACGCCGCCGGCCTGGCCGCTATCCGCGTTCCGGAAGAAGGCATCGCCGACTACCCGGGCGTCTGCCGCGTGCTCGAAGGCCTGGTGCGCCACCAGGGCGGGGAAGTGATCACCGGCGCGCGAGTCACCGCGATCCGCCGCGAGGCTCCGGGCTGGCGCGCCATCCACACGCGCGGGGAGACCGTGTGCGATTACCTGGTGAGCTGCGCGGGCCTGCACTCGGATCGCGTGGCGGCGCTCACGGGGAGAACGCCGGCCGCGCGCATTCTGCCCTTCCGCGGCGAATACTACCTGATCCGGCCCGAGCGCCAGTACTTGGTCCGCAACCTGATCTATCCGGTGCCTGACCCTGCCCTGCCGTTCCTGGGCGTGCATTTCACGCGGCGAATCACCGGCGGGATCGAGGCCGGTCCGAACGCCGTGCTGGCGCTGGCGCGCGAGGGCTACACCTGGAGCAACATCAACCCGCGGGACTTGGCCGACGCCGTGCTCTATCCCGGCCTGTGGCGCTTCCTGCTGCGCTTCGGCCGGGTGAGCTGGCAGGAGGTCCGCCGCAGCTTCAGCCGGGCGCTGTTCTGCCGGACGCTGCAGCGTCTGGTGCCCGAGATCCGGGAAGAGGACCTGGTCACCGGCGGTTCAGGCGTGCGCGCGCAGGCCATGAGTCCGGACGGGAAGCTGCTGGACGACTTCGTGTTCACCGAAGGCGACCGCGAGCTGCACGTGGTGAACGCGCCCAGCCCCGCCGCGACCGCTTCGCTGGCCATCGGCGAAGAGGTGGCGGGCATCGTGGCGCGGGGCATCGGCGTGAAGCCCGCCGCAGGCGTGCGGTAGTGCTCTGATCCGCGGCAGAGTCGGGACAAGCGGGGCGCCAGATGCGGCAAGTGGCCGCTGGATTTGCGTGATGCCATGCCCGAACGTTTCGAACCTGCGCACTCTGCCTTATGCGGCCGGCATCGCCGCGGGGGCCCTTGCGCCGAATGGTGAGGAGCTTTAGAGCGTTTGCAGCGTTGTCGTAGACCGCTCCCTGCGGTCGCCGCTCTGCTACTGGCGCTGTGCCCAGCGCACGTCCTTTGTGCAGAGCGCCGCTAGCTGTGCCGCGACCACAGGGAGCGGTCTACGCTTGCTGAGAAAACGCTCTAGCCTGGATTTCTCACAGGCTCGCAGAGCGTTTCTGGCAAAGCACGGGCGGGATGCCTCGGCGAGTGGTTGGGCCGGCACCCCGGGCACGACACTGTAATGGACGACAAGCGCCGGGACGAGTCCCGGCGCGGCAAGCCACGGGCTTGCGCCACAATAAGGACATGGGCGCTGCTGCTCCCGCCGCTTCCCCGATGACGCCGGCCTCGGCGCGCGTGGTGGAGCGCGTCTATGAGTGCTCCCTGCTGGGCATGTTGGCGTCGGGCTACTTCGCGGTGCTCGGCTCGGGCGACCTGGACCCGATTACGGCGGTGCTGACGCTGGCCGGGTTTTGCCTGCGTGGTCTGGTGATCATGGGCGTGGTCACGCTGGAGATCCCGGGCAAGCTGGTGGCCGGGCTGACGCTGCTGTATGTGGCGTTTTACCCGCTCGACTACTTCTACATTTCGCGCGCGTTTCTGCCGGCTACCGTGCACATGATCTTCTTTGTCGCGGTGATCAAGGTGCTCACCTCGAAGACCCTGCGCGACCACACGTATGTGAAAATGATCGCCGCGCTGGAGCTGCTGGCCGCCGCGCTGCTTTCGACGCATCTGAGCTTTTTCGTGTTCCTGGCTACGTTCCTGTTGTTTACGATCGCGGCGCTGGCTTCCGGCGAGGTGCTGCGGTCCATGCAGCATCTAACCGCGGCGTCGACGGCCAGCCGGAGCGTCTCGCCCAGCGGCATGCGCGGCTTCCCGCGGCGGCTCACGGTGCTGACGTGCAGTCTGTTTCTGGGCGTGCTGTTGATGACCGGGGGGCTGTTCTTCGTACTGCCGCGCACGGCTCGGGCGGCGCTCGAACGCTTCGTGCCGGACCGCTACCATCTGCCGGGGTTCGCCAACGAGGTGACGCTGGGCGAACTGGGCGAGATCAAGCAGAACAGCGCGCCGGTGATGCACATCAAGAGTTACGACGGCGACGGGATGCTGGCCGTGCGCTGGCGCGGGTCGGCGCTGACGCAGTTCGACGGCAATCGCTGGTTCAATCCTCCCGACGGCGAAAGCCAGCGCCTGCTGCTGGACAAGGGCAACCTGGTGCTGAAGACCGCCGAGCACGCGCATCCCGGGCGGCGGATGCGCTACGAGGTGCAGTTGAATGAGATCGCCTCCGACACGCTGTTCTTTGCCGGGACGCCGGAGACGATCAATGTGCGCACGGGGTTCGTGTTCCGTTCTCCCTACGGTTCGCTGAGCGTGCCGCGGGTGAACGTGAGCGGGTTGCGGTACAGCGCGCTGAGCTTCCTGGAAGACGAAGCGGCTCCCGTGGTGCATCCTCCGCGACCGCTGCCGGAGACCGAGCGGCAGCCGCTGCTGGAACTGCCCACGCTCGATCCCCGCGTGGCGCAACTGGCGCACACCTGGACCGACGATGCGCCGACGCCGCTCGAAAAGGCCCGGGCGATCGAGTATCATCTGCGGCGGGACTACGGCTACACGCTGGAACTGCTGTCGACGAAGGTGGCCGATCCGCTGGCGCACTTCCTGTTTGTGCGGCGGGAGGGGCATTGCGAGTACTTCGCTTCGTCCATGGCCGTGATGCTGCGCACGCTGGGCATCCCCTCGCGGGTGGTGACCGGATTCTTGAGCGGCGTCTACAATCCCATGACGGACTGGCAGATTGTGCGGGCCTCGGACGCGCACACCTGGGTGGAGGCTTGGATTCCGGGCGCCGGCTGGACCACCTTCGACCCCACACCGCCCGATCCGTCGGCTTCGCCCGACGGGCTGTGGACGCAGGTTTCGCTGTTCTTCGACGCAGCCGACCAGTTCTGGCATGACTGGGTGGTGGGCTACGACTTCGACCACCAGTTGTATCTGGCGTCGCGCATGCAGGCCGGCGGACGGCGGCTGCGGTTTTCCTGGATGGACGATGTGGCGGACTGGGTGCAGTCGGGTGTCCAAGCCGGGCGGAGCTGGGCGATCCCGTTGCTGGTGCTGGGAGCGCTGGCGGTGCTGGCGCTGTTGTACACGCCGGCGATGAGCCGCTGGACCAGGAACACGCTGCGGCTCAGGCGGGCGCGGCGCGGGGAGGCGCATCCGTCCGATGCGACGCTGCTCTATGGGCGCATGCTGGAGTTGCTCGAACGGCGCGGCTACCAGAAACCGCCGTGGCTCACGCCGGCAGAGTTTGTGCGCGTGCTGCCGGCCTCCGAGCTGGCGGTGCTGGTGGAGGATCTGACGGGCGCTTACAACCAGGTGCGCTTCGGCGGGCAGCGCGAGGCGGCGACGCGCATGGTGCGGCTGCTGGGGCGGATCGAAGTGCTGCTGGCGGGCTGACGGCGGAACCGGCGTATCGCCGCCAGGGAACCGAGGCCGAGGAGCAGCGCTTCCAGCGTGCCCGGCTCGGGAACCGTCGCGTCTGTGACGAAGCCATGAATGGCTCCTTCCCCGTCGGTGTAGGTGCCTGCGATCTGTCCAAGGTTGTTAATGCCCCCCGGTGCGGTTTCGGGGCCGTCGATGTCGAACGAGATCAAGTTGCCCGGCGTGCCGTAGAAGCCATGACGGAGGAGGACGTCGTCGGCTGTCCGGTAATCGCCGACAATGACTCCAAAGTCGTTGATTCCTGTCAATGTGGTGGACACCGAGCCGGGGAAGTCGATCACCGTTATGCTCCCGTCCGGAGCGCGGATAAATCCGCGATTCTGAGTGTCGAAGAAGGTGCCGACGACGTAGCCCAGATTGTTGATGCCCCTGGCAACGGTTAGGTCCGCACTCAGGTTCAAGATGACCAAGGGATCGGCTCCGATCTGAATGAATGCGTCGTTTGCGATACAACAGGGCGGTGGGACGACCTGGCCGACGATGTCTCCGTGATCGTTGATCCCGAACACGGTGGTTTTCAGCGCGCCGGGTACGGTGTAGGTCGTAAACGAGCCGTCATAGAGGAAGCCCTGCTCGAATCCCGACGGCGCGAACGAATCGCCGACCACAACGCCGGCCGCATTGATCCCGAAGGCGCGGGTGCGGGGGGAATCCGTCGTGTCCGCCGGGTCATTGAGAGGCTGCACAAAAGAGCCGTCGGGGTTCCGGATATAGGCGGGCGACACGCCGGGATCCAGGTTGAAATAGCTTCCCACCACGTAGCCGGTGTTCGAGATGCCGTAAACGTAGAAGGTCGTCGCGTCCGGCACATCGAAGGAGGCAAAGGGAAACGGTCCCGCCGCCAGAGTCCCCGCGAGCATCATTTCCCACAAGGCTAGAGCGACGGTAGACTTGAACCTCAGCGTTTACCCCCCAACGGGAACCCGGGATTGAAGCAGATCCCGACTTTGACGTAGTGGGTGGGTGCAAGGATTCTTCTCATCCGCCCCGAGACATTGCCGGAGTGCCTCTCACGGGCGTCCGCGCGGAACGCGGGCGCTACTCGCTTAGGCGCAGGATCTGCGAGGACAACTGCAGGAAGGCCTGCTTGAGCTGGCTCTGGTTGGTCGAGAACACGAAAGTTCCCTGCGGCTGGTCGGTGTAATTGACGCAGCCGGTGGTGGAGGCGCAATCCGAGTACAGCGGCGGGTTGTTGAACGTGTCGCCGCGGGAGTCGTTGGCCATGCGCTGGAGCAGGGTGTAGTCGGGCGGATCGCTACCCTGGCCGCCGAGGCCGATCACAAACATGTAGATCGGGAAGCCGGAGTTGCTGCGCACGCGATAGGCGGCGTTGTCGGCGGCGTTGAGGGCGCCGTTGTGGTAGTTGGTCCAGTTGTCTGTAGTCGAGTAGTAGTCGAACTTCACATGCCCGCTCTGCATGGTCACGGGCTTGTAGGCGTTGGAGGGATTCAACTGGTTGCCGAAGACGTCGGTGGCCGGGATCCAGGCGAAGTCGTCGACGTTCTGCGTGCTCTGGACCTTGAACCGGCAGTTGGAGACCGCCGATGAGCTGAGATACGTGCCGCCGTAGTTGCCGTTGGGATGGTAGGGGTTGAACAGGGCAAAGAAGTAGTGGCCCTGGCCGGGATCGCTCGAATAGAGCGCGCCGATGGCCCCGGCCGGGATGTCGGCCATGTAGCCGACGCCGCCGTCGTTCATGGGGAATCCGCTGGTCCAATGGCGTGCGTCGGATTCCTGGTTGTCGTCCCAGCCGCCCTGGTATTTGGTCTGGTTGTTGTAGTCCTTGCAGCCGCGCTGGGTGCTGCCGTAGGGGGTGATGCGGTTGATGCCGAAGGTCTGGCTGCTCTGGTCCCACCAGTTCAGGTTGAGCGTGTTGGGCAGGCCGTCGGATTCGAACAGAATCAGGTTCAGCGCGCCGGGCAGATTGGTCTTATAGAGCTCGTTGTAGGCCACCGAAACAGCCTGCGCGGTGCCCGTGCCGCCCTGGCAAGCGATGCTGTCAATGTCGCCGTTGGCGGAGCCGAAGCTGTTGCTGTAGCCCAGCACGCTCTGGAAATCGGTGGTGGGCGAGGAGTGGACATAGCTGCCGTCGCTGAAGGAGACCAGTCCGATGCGGTCGCGCCCGGGAGCGAACTGGCCGGTGAAGAGCTTGGCCGCGGACTTCATTTCGCCGCAGGCGCCGGCGGGATAGTTCATGGATCCGGACCGGTCGAGCACCAGCATAATCACCGCGTCGCGGCGGGAGGCGTTGCCGATGCTGGTGATGGTTGTGGCGTCAAAGTTCAGCCAACGCATGAACCAGGTGGGGACCGTGGTGGTGGCCGTCACGGTCACATTGCGCAGGTTGGGGTTGTTCGGGTCGTCGAAGACCTGCACCGAGGAAGTGCTCATGACGGTGTTGGAGGTGGCCCAGTCGCCGGGCGGATGGTTGGCGTAAAACCAGTTGACCGCGTTCTGCCTGGCGCTGGCGGCCTGAGCGGCGGTGGTCTGGCCGAGGTTCAGGGCACGGGCGGCGGCCAGGGAGGCTCCGTCCACCGAGGATTGCAGGCGCGATTTGACGGCGTACAGGTAGCCGACATCGATCGAGAGTCCCACCATGGGAATAATGAAAAGCAGCGATACAGTGCCGAGAATAAGCGCCGTGCCTCGTTCCCGGAAATTGGGTTTGACCTCTCGCATAACATTCACCTTCGGGGGCCTCCGGCTGTCCGCCTGGAAGGTGCTGGGGGACTCCCGGTGGGCCTTTCTAAATCCATGTTAATGATGGGTGTGGGGCGGGTCGATCGGCAATCCTTAATAAAACTCAATGTTCTTTGCTTTAGTATTGTTTCTGTACGCAGGAGTAGAAGGCTCTGAGGTGGGTTGTTTGCCTGTAAGGTATTGGATGGAAAAGTCCTCTTATAATGCAGATATCATGATGGTTATGTGAATGCCTCTGGGGCTCGGTGGGCCCTAGTGCCAAATTGGCTGTGGGAGGGGATTAGGGAGCGGCGGGGAGCCAGACTTCGATGCAGGCGCCCCCTTCCGGGCGGTTGGTGGCGGTGATGGTCCCGCCATGCTGGGTGACGATCCCCTGGGCGACGGTCAGGCCCAGACCCGTGCCGCGGGCGTCCAGGCGGGTGGTGACGAAGGCGTCGAAGATGTCCGGCAGGACCTCGGCGGGGATGCCGGGGCCGTTGTCTTCGACCGAGACCACGATGCCGGGGATGCCGGCGCGGTCGGCGTGGCGCGAACGGACGTCCACCGATCCTCCGGGGTCCTCGAAGGCGCTGAGCGAGTTGCGCAGCAGATTGACGAAGACCTGGCCCAGGCGGTCGGCGTTGCCGAGCACGCGGTCTGCGGGCGAGACGTGGTTGGTGAAGGTGACGCCCGAGGCTCGTTCATCGATGGCGACCAGGGCCCAGGCCTCGTCAATGACCGAGCGGGCTTCGAGCGGTTCGGTGGCTTCGCGGCGGACCTTGGCGAATCCGATCAGGCTCTCGGAGATGGTGCGCAGGCGCTGGGTGACGCGCTGGATGCGAGCCAGGCGATCAAGGGTTTGGGAATCGCGGGTGGTTTCGATCAGCTTCTCGACCGATCCGTGGAGCACGGCGAGCGGGGTGTTCAGTTCGTGGGCGACGCTGGCTGAGAGCAGGCCGAGGCTCACCAGGCGGTCCTGCTCTTCCAGGCGGCGAAGGGCGTCGGCGAGTTCGTCTTCCTGGCGGCGCAGCTCAGCTACGGTGTCGTTGCGGGAGCGCATGATCTGCCCGATTTCGTCGCGGGGAATCTCGTAGGATGGGATAAGTTCGTTGCGGCGGTCGCCGGCGCGAGTGGCGGTGTCGGCATCCAGCAGGACCTGCAGCGGCCGGTAGACGTAGAGCGGCATGATGACGGCTTCCAGCAGAATGACCGCGCCCGCGTAAATGCAGCCGAGCACCAGAAAGAGCGTGATGCGGGCTCGGGAGATGGCTTGTTCATAGGCCTGTTCGAACTCGGGGTTCACCGGAGGCTGGCCTGGAACCCGTTCCAAAATGGACGCTTCCCGGGCGCGCGCATCGGTAACCTGCTGCTCAAAGAGCGGAATCAGAGAGAAATAGGCGGCGCACGTAAGTACTAAGAAGAAAAGGTTGTGGAGCACCATCAGTTTCAGCCGGACCTTGAGATTGCCGAAACTTCTGGTTATACTGTAGGGGTTCCTATTAGACAAGAATGGCTATCCCCCTTGCCGAATGCCTGCGGTTATGGTAGAAGCTTAAAGAAGCCCCAATCCAGGATTCAGTGTTCGGATGCGCACAGCAGCTAAGTGCGATGGAGTGAGCGCCGGGCGCGCAAGTTGCGGTTGGCGTGGGTTGTGGTGCGTAGCAAGCCAGGAGGGTGCGGTCCGCCGGAGAAGCGGGCTGCCGTCGAGGGAGAGAAGAAGGGTGCGCGCCGTCCGCCAGAGCGGGACGAGGGGCGCGAACGAAGGAAACGATGGCCGCTATATTTCCCAAGTCGTCTGACATCGTACTCAAGGTGGCAGGCGCAGTGATCGGACTGGGTCTGGTGACCACAGTCGCCGCCTACGCCTATTTTAGTTATCCGACCGTCATCGATACCGGCTACCAGCCGCAGCAACCGGTGCCGTACAGCCATAAGCTGCACGCCGGGCAGATGGGCATGGATTGCTTCTATTGCCACTATACGGTGTATCGGGGCGCGTTTGCCGCCATTCCGGGCACCGAGGTCTGCATGGGCTGCCACACCAACGTGCGGGAGAAGAGCCCGCGCCTGGAGCTGGTGCGCAAGTCTTACGCGACGGGCGAGCCGATTCCGTGGATCAAGGTGCATGACCTGCCGGACTACGTGTTCTTCAACCACCAGGCGCACGTGACCGCCGGAGTAAGCTGCGTAAGCTGCCACGGGCGCGTGGATCAGGAAGTGGAGGTCCGCCAGCAGCAGCCGCTGAACATGGCCTGGTGCCTGGACTGCCACCGCAATCCGGCGTCGCGCATCCGGCCGGCGGACCTGGTGACCAAGCTCGACTGGGTTCCGGACCGCGATCCGGCCGAGATCGGGCGGGAGATTATCGAAGCAAAGGGGCTCCATCCGCCCACGAATTGCTCGGGGTGCCATCGATGAGTTTAGTTCAGATCAAAACGGGCCAGAAGCCCAAGTTGACCGGCAAGAAGTACTGGCGCAGTCTCGACGAGCTGGCCGACACGCCCGAGTTCCGCAACTGGGTGAGCGAAGAGTTTCCGACCACCGCGGTGATGATGGACGGCAGCTCGCGGCGCACCATCCTGAAGCTGATGGCGGCTTCGTTCGGTCTGGCCGGGCTGACGGCGTGCAGCCGGCCGGAGATCAACATCAAGCCGGATGCGCGCTACCAGATGGATTACGTGCCGGGCGCCTCCTACAACTACACGTCGGCCATGGTGCTGAACGGGCACGTGCAGGGGCTGGTGGTCGAGACCTACGACGGCCGGCCGGTGAAGATCGAAGGGAATCCGGATCACCCCGACAGCCTGGGCGCGGCGACCGCGCTGGCGCAGGGCAGCATCCTGGACGTCTACGATCCGGACCGCGCGCAGCAGGTGATGAATGGCGACGAGGCGTCGACCTGGGAAGCCTTCGATGCCGCCGTTGGAAGCCTGAACCTGGGCGACGGCGCGGGGCTGCGGTTTCTGAGCGAGCCGGTGGTTTCTCCCACGCTCGACAATCTGCGGACCGAGGCGCTGACGAAGTTCCCTGGGGCGAGCTGGGTGGAGTACGACGCCGTCAGCCGTGAGAATGAGCGTGCCGGGACGATGCTGGCGTTCGGGCAGGCGCTCGACGTGCATCCGCGGTTTGACCGGGCGAGCGTGATTGTCTCGCTCGACTACGATTTTCTGGGCACGGATTATCCGACACCGCTGGCGACCAAACGGTTCTCCGAGCGGCGGCGCTGGCAGACCGAAGAAGAAATGGAGCGGCTCAGCCGTCTGTACATCGTCGAGAGCCAGTTTTCGCTGACTGGCGCGCAGGCCGAGCATCGGCTGCGGTTGCGCGGCAGTGAAGTCCGGCAGTTCGCGCAGGACTTGCTTACGGCGGTGACCGGTACGGTGGCCGCAGGCGGCGAACGCCGGGCGCAGGTGCTGGCGGCGGCCGCGGCGGATCTCAAGGCGGCGGGCGCCGAAGCGCTGGTGGTCGCGGGTCCGCGGCAACCGGCGGAGGTCCACGCGCTGGCGTATCAGATCAACCAGGCGCTGGGATCGCTGGGCGAGACCGTGACCTTCACGGCCGTGCCGGCCAGGACGCGCGTGGCGACGGGTGTTGCCGCATTGCAGGCGCTGACCAACGAGATTAACTCAGGCCAGGTGACCACGCTGGTGGTGTTCGGTGGCAACCCGGCTTATTCGGCTCCGGCGGACTTGCAGTTCGCGATGGCGATGGGCAAGGTCGCCAACACGATTTATCTGGGCACGGACACCAACGAGACCGCGGCGGCGGCCAAGTGGCGCCTGCCCGAGGTGAATTACCTGGAAACGTGGGGCGATGTGTGGGGCTCGAACGGGATCGCGACGATCCAGCAGCCGATGATCGAGCCGCTGTACGGCGGACGCAGCGCCATCGAAGTGATGGCCGTGCTGCTGGGCATGGAGCAGAAGAAGGGCTACGACATCGTCAAGAATTACTGGACGTCGCAGTGGCCCGTGGGCGACCGGTCACGCGAGAACACGTGGCGGGCGGCGCTCAACAACGGCGTGCTGCCGGGAACGGCGCTGGCCGAGGTGCGGCCGGCGCTCAATGCGGCGGCGATTCAGGGAGCGGCGGCAGCGGGTGCGCCGAACGGGATCGAAGTCGCCTTCGTGCCGAGCGCGGCCACCTGGGACGGCCGCTGGGCCAACAACGCCTGGCTGCAGGAGACGCCGGATCCGATCACCAAGCTGGTTTGGGGTAATTCGGTGATGGTCAGCCCGGCCATGGCGCGCTCGCAGAATCTGGCTTCGGGCGACATGGTGGCGGTTTCAAAGGGCGGCGCGAGGCTGGAAGCCGCGGTGCTGGTGCAGCCCGGGCAGGCCGACAACTCGGTGACGATTTCCCTCGGCTATGGCCGCCAGCGCGTGGGCCGCGTGGGCACCGGAGTGGGCTTCAACGCGACGGCGCTGCGCACGGCCGACGGGTTCTGGTACGGGCAAGGCTTCGCGATGGAAAAGATCGCCGGCTCGCACGTGCATGCGACCACCCAGGAATACGGGCGGATGACCGAGCCCGAGAATCTGGGCGGCAAGACGAGGCCGCTGTATCGCGAGGTTTCGATCGACGAATACCGCAAGGAACCGGCGGTGATCGCCGAGATGGAGGAGACCGAGGATCTCGAGTCCCTGCATCCGAAGGTGGCCGACTACAGCAAGGGCTACCAGTGGGGCATGGCGATCGACCTGGGCGCCTGCACCGGCTGCAACGCCTGTGTGGTGGCCTGCCAGGCCGAGAACAATACTCCGATTGTCGGCAAGGAGCAGGTGCTGCACGGCCGCGAGATGCACTGGATCCGCATCGACCGCTACTACGTGGGCTCGGAAGACGACCCGCGGGCCGTCGAGCAGCCGCTTCCGTGCATGCAGTGCGAGAACGCTCCCTGCGAATACGTTTGCCCGGTGCTGGCGACCACGCACAGTCCCGAGGGCCTGAACGACATGGCCTACAACCGCTGCGTAGGCACGCGGTACTGCGCCAACAACTGTCCGTTCAAGGTGCGGCACTTCAACTTCCTGAACTATCGCAAGAACGATCCGGAGATTCTGGCGATGGTGCACAATCCGGAAGTGACCGTGCGCATGCGCGGCATCATGGAAAAGTGCACCTACTGCGTGCAGCGCATCGAGGCGGCGCGTATCAGCGCCAACGTCGCCGGGCATCAGCAGATACCGGACGGCGGCATCGTCACGGCCTGCCAGCAGACCTGTCCGGCCGAGGCGATCGCCTTCGGCAACATCAACGATCCGAATAGCCGGGTAGCCAAGCTCAAACAGCATGAACGAAATTACGTGATGCTGGCGCAGCTTAATATCCGGCCGCGAACTTCTTACCTGGGGAGAATCCGCAACGTGAATCCCACGCTTGAGCCAGCCGAGCAGGAGAGCAACGCATGAGCACGGTTCGGCAAAATACGCAATTGATGGGGGTCAACCCGCCGCTGGTGCAGGGCGGCAAGGACCTGCATGACGTCACCGAACAGATCAGCTCCATTGTGGAAGGCGACGTCGTCAAGACGCCGCTGAAGTACTGGATTACGCTGGCCTGCACGGGGACGTTCGCAGTGGCCATGGTCCTGGTGCTGGCCTGGGTGGTGGCCAACGGCATCGGCACCTGGGGCAACAACAAGCCGGTGGGCTGGGCCTGGCCGATTACCAACTTCGTGTGGTGGATCGGTATCGGCCACGCGGGCACGCTGATTTCGGCGATTCTGTTTCTGTTCCGGCAGAAGTGGCGCACCTCGATCAACCGGTCGGCCGAGGCCATGACGCTGTTCGCGGTGATGTGTGCGGGCATCTTCCCGCTGTTCCACACCGGGCGGCCGTGGCGCGCGTTTTACTGGCTGTTCCCCATTCCCAATACCGACATCAACATGTGGCAGAACTTCCGCAGCGCCCTGATCTGGGACGTGTTCGCGGTCTCCACCTACTTCACCATCTCGCTGTTGTTCTGGTACACCGGGCTGGTGCCGGATCTGGCGACGCTGCGCGACCGGGCGAAGTCGAAGGTCCGGGGCTGGATTTACGGGTTCCTGAGCCTGGGCTGGCGCGGGTCGGCGCGGCACTGGCGGAATTATGAAGCGGCCTACCTGATTCTGGCGGGCATCTCGACGCCGCTGGTGCTTTCGGTGCACTCGGTGGTCAGCTTCGACTTCGCGATCGCGGTGATTCCGGGCTGGCACACGACGATCTTCCCACCCTACTTCGTCGCCGGCGCGATCTTCTCGGGATTCGCCATGGTGATGACCTTGCTGGTGATCGCGCGCTGGACGCTCAACCTGCAGGACCTGATCACCATCAAGCACCTGGAAAACATGAATAAGATCATCCTGGTTACGGGATCGATCGTGGGCTACGCCTACACCACCGAGTTCTTCATCGCCTGGTATTCGGGCAATCCGTACGAGCAGTTCACGTTCATGAACCGGGCCTTCGGCCCCTACTGGTGGGCGTACTGGATGATGATGAGCTGCAACGTGATCACGCCGCAGTTCTTCTGGTTCAAGAAGCTGCGCCGCAGCGTGCCGTTCATGTTCGTGATGTCGATCATCGTGAATATCGGCATGTGGTTCGAGCGCTTCGTGATTATTGTCAGCAGCCTGGCGCGCGACTTCCTGCCAAGCTCGTGGGGCTACTTCAGCCCGACCTGGGCCGACATTCTGACGTTTGCCGGCACCATCGGTTTCTTCCTGACATTGTTCCTGCTGTTTGCCCGGTTCCTGCCGCTGATTGCGGTTTCGGAAGTGAAGGGTGTACTGGCGCAAGAAAAACACGCCTTCACGCCGGAGGAGAGAGGAGTCAAGATCCATGCCTAAGCCCGCCGATCCGGCCGTGATGATCGCCCAGATCAAGGACAAGCTGGGGATCGGAGACGACAAGGTCTACGCCGCCATGGGGACGTTTGCGAGCCCCGAGGAACTGGTGGAAGCCGGCAAGAAGGTCTACGCCATGGGCTACCGGCGAATCGATGCGATGACGCCGTTCCCGGTGCACGGCATCGACGAGGCCCTGGGGATCCCGCGGTCGAAGATCGGCTACATCGCCATCTGCTTCGCGATGCTGGGCCTGCTGACGGCGCAGTTGCTGATCTACTACGTGGGCGAGATCAACTACCCGCTGGTGGTGGGAGGCAAGCCGCTGTTCGACTTCACCTTCACCATTCCGGTGACCTTCGAGCTGACGATTCTGTTCACCGGGATTTCGACCACCATCGGCATGTTCGCGCTGAACGGGCTGCCGCGGCTTTACCATCCGTCGATGAATTACCGCAATGCGCACCGCGCCAGCGACGACCGCTTCCTGCTGATGGTGGAAGGCGACGATCCCAAGTTCCATCCGCAGTCGACGGCCGAGGATCTGCGCAGCCTGGGCGCGATTGACGTGGAGGTGGTGGAAGGATGAAGACCTCCGCACTGATTCTGGCGATGCTGGCGCTGGCCGGCTGTTCGAATATTCAGCGGGATCCGCCGTTCCAGTTGTGGCCCGATATGCGGCTGCAGCCCCGGTTCGAAGCACAGGGGGCGACCGGGCTGTTCCCGGACGGGCGGCAGAGCCGGCGTCGGCCCGACGGAGTGGTGGCGCGCGGGCACCTGCTCGAAGACAACATTTTCAACACCGGGCTGCTGGACAACGGAGACTACGTCGGCAAGATGCCGATCGAGGTGACCGAGGACGTGCTCACCGAAGGGCACTGGCGCTTCAATACCTATTGTTCGCCGTGCCATGACCAAACCGGGCTGGGGAAGGGCATGGTCCCGCAACGCTGGACCGCCTGGCATCCCGCCAACCTCATGGACCAGACGATCGTGGATCTGGCCGACGGCGATATTTTCAACGTGATCACCTACGGCCGTCGCACCATGCCGCCGTACGGGGCGCAAAACCGTCCGGCCGAGCGCTGGTCGATTATCGCCTACCTGCGTGTGCTGCAGCGGTCGGCGCACGGGACGCTGGCCGACGTGCCGCCCGAGGAGGTCTCGAGCCTCGAATACAAACCGCCACCGCCGGGCGAGGAGCCGCAGCCGCCGATCGATCCAAACGCGCCGGTGATCGCGCCGAAGCTGACGCCCGAGGAGATGAAGAACTAACATGGAACACTCGCATACCGCGACGCACGATCAACCCGCCGACAGCTATCAGCTCGAAGCGGGGCGCTGGGCCACGGGCCGCAATGCGCTGATGCTGCTCGCGCTGATCTCGATCATCGCTTCGGTGGCCGGCTACATTGTCGACGAGGACCGCTTTTTCCGGTCCTACCTGGTGGCGTTCACCTTCACCTCGGCCATCGGGCTGGGGGCGCTGTTCTTCGTGCAGGTGCAGTATCTGACCGGATCGGCCTGGAGCGTGGTGCTGCGGCGGATCATGGAAAACATCATGGTTACGCTGCCGCTGGGCATCGTCCTGTTTATCCCCATCGCGCTGGGGCTGGACCACATCTATCCGTGGACGGACCGGACGCTGATGATGGGCAACGAGATGCTGGCCTCGAAATCGGGTTATCTCGATTCGACGCCGTTTCTGATTCGCACGGCGGTGTACTTCACCCTGTGGTCGATCTGGGTGTTCAACATTTACCGGCAGTCGCTCAAGCAGGACACCTCGCACAGCGTGCAACAAATGTACGTGATCAGCCGGTGGAGCGCGCCGGGGCTGTTCCTGGTGGTGGCCGTCGGGACGCTCGCGACGTTTGACTGGTTGATGTCGCTGATGCCGGCCTGGTATTCGACCATCTTCGGCCTGTATTACCTGGCGAACGGATGTCTGGCGTTCATGTCCGTGGTGACGCTGGTGGCCCTGGCGTTCCGCAAGAGCGGCGTGCTGGCCAACACCATCACCATGGAGCATTACCACGACCTGGGCAAGTGGCTGTTCGCGCTGACCTGCTTTTACACCTACATGGCCGTCTCGCAGTTCCTGCTGATCTGGTTCGCGGATCTGCCGGAGGAGACGATTTTCTTCCGCAACCGCGCCGTTGGCGTGTGGCTGATCATCAGCCTGGCGCTGCCGTTCCTGCGGTTCTTCATACCGTTCTTCGTGCTGATCGCCCGCCCGGCCAAGCGGCGGCTGGCGCTGATTGGGGCGGTGGCGGTTTACAGCCTGTTCATGGTTTACCTGGACCTGTACTGGATCGTGATGCCCAACTTCTATCCGGAGGGCCCGGAGATTCACTGGTTGGACTTCGCCACGCTGGGCGTGACGCTCAGCCTGACCGGCCTGGTGTTCTGGAGCCGCTTCAAGAAACACAAGTTGATGCCGGTGGGCGACATGCGGTTCGAACAGAGCCTGCACTTCGAAAATGCGTGAGGAAGCATGAGCGAAAAATACGATCACGAGATGCCGCATCACGATCCGTCGGAAGGCTTCGACGATACCGAACCCGCGGCTAGAGAAATCACCTTCTTCGTGGTGGTGAGCGTGCTGACGCTGGTGGTGGTGATCGGCGCGCTGCAGTTTTACTTCAACGGCGTGTGGGACACGATGGTGGATGAGAAGGTGTTGACGGCTCCCGGGCTGGCGGTTCAGGACCAGCGCGATCTGGAGGCCTGGCGCCTGTCACACTACGAGTACACGACGCCGGCGAAGGACACCGTGCGGATCCCGTTCGAGCGCGCCAAGCAACTGTTCCTGCAGGAAGCCGCCGAGGGCAAGACGTTTTATCCGGCACTGTCCACAGTGCCCAAACCTGACGAGCCCGAAACCCCGGCCGAATCGGCCAACGAAGCCGCAGCGCCGGGCACCAACCCACAGGAGTCCAAGCAGTAGATATGAAGCAGTTCCGCACAGTCCGCATGCTAACCGCGCTTGTGGCGCTGGGAGCGTCGTGTGCGTTCGCGCAGTCGTCGTATTCCAACCCTGGCTACACCGAATCCAAGCTTCCCCCCAACGTGCTGCCGCCGCAGTTGAAGGACGTCGGCATCAAGGAGAAGCTGCGGGCCCAGGTGGACCCGAACCTCGAATTCATCGCCGAGGACGGCTATCCCGTGAAGCTCGCCAAGTATCTGAATCACGGCAAGCCGATTTTACTCGACCTCGTTTATTACAACTGCCCGCAATTGTGCACGCTGATCCTGAACGCGCAGACCGAAACGATGCGCGAGATCGGCTGGACGCCCGGCAACGAGTACGAAGTGGTCACCATCAGCATCGACCCGCGGGAGGACTTCGGCATGGCGCGCCAAAAGAAAGCGCAATACATGTCGAGCTACGACAAGCCGGCGCCGGGATGGCATTTTCTGGTCGACAAGGACGGCAACGCCAAGCGGCTGGCCGAATCGATCGGCTTCAACTACTCCTATGATCCGCGGATTGAGCAGTATGCTCACCCGGCGGCCATCATGGTGCTGACGCCGCAGGGGAAGGTTTCACGGTATCTGTACGGGATCACCTACAAGGCGCAGGATCTACGGTTCGCGCTGGCGGAAGCCTCGGAGAATCGCGTGACAGTGGCAGTGGAGAAGATTCTGTTGTTCTGCTATCAGTACGACCCGACCACCGGCCGCTACGTGCTGTTCGCCTCGAACTTCATGGAGTTCGGGGGTGCGCTGGTGGCGCTGCTGTTCGCCTGGGGCTGGTGGAAGCTGGTGAGGTCGGACCGCAAGCGGATGAAGGAGCAGGCGGCGCTCAAGGAACAACGGGAAAGGATGGCGTAAGAGCCGAAGAATGCAATACAGCGTAATGGATTGGATCACGGGGCGGTTCATGCTGCCCCCCCAGGGCTCGGCGTACGCCGGGGAGGTCGATTCGGTCTTCCTGGGCTTGTACTGGCTGAGCATGGTGTTGTTCCTGATGATCACCATCCCGGCGATATACTTCGCTTGGCGTTATCGCTACAAGCCCGGCCGGGTGACGCCGCACCAGACGCACAACACGACACTCGAAATCATCTGGACCGTTCTGCCCTTGCTGCTGTGCGTGGGGATTTTCTTCTGGGGCTTGAACGGCTACATGAAATTCGTGGTGGCGCCGGGCGAGGCGATGGAGGTCCTGGTGACCGGCAAGCAGTGGCTGTGGACTTTCGAGTATCCCGACGGTTCACGCACGGTCAACGATCTGCACGTGCCGGTGGACAAGCCGGTCCGCCTGGTGATGACCAGCGAGGATGTGCTGCACGACTTCTTCGTGCCGGACATGCGTGTGAAGCACGACGTGGTGCCGGGCCGCTACACCGAAATCTGGTTCCAGCCGACGGTGATGGGTGAGCATAACTTTACGTGCGCCGAATACTGCGGCAAGGACCACTCCAACATGAAGGGAACCCTGACGGTGGACACCGAAGAGGACTTCCGCAAGTTCATGCTGACGGGCGGCACCGAGTGGGAGAAGTACTTCCCGCCGAACTCCAACCGCCAGGCCGAGTGGGGCGCCGTCCAGTATGAGCGCAAGGGCTGTAACGCCTGCCATTCGGTGGACGGAACCACGAGCAAGGGTCCCACCTGGAAGGGCATCTGGGGGACAATGGTGGAATTGAACGACGGAAGCAAAGTGCTGGTGGACAACGCCTATGTGCGGGAGTCCATGACGAATCCCAAGGCCAAGGTGGTCAAGGGGTTTGAACCCATCATGCCGACGTTCCAGGGTTTGTTGCGGCCGCACGAGATGGAGGGCCTGGTGGCCTACATCCAGTCGTTGCAATAGGGAGAATTAGAGGAAGACATGGACCACGTACTGACAACCGGCACGCATACGGGCGACCACCCGCGGCCGGAAAAAAACTACCTCAACGAGACGACCGGGTTCAAGAGCTGGGCGACGACGCTGGATCACAAGCGCATCGGCATCATGTATCTGGTGGCGACGCTCACGGCGTTCTTCATCGGGGGCATGTTCGCCCTGTTGGTGCGCCTGGTGCTGCTGACGCCGACGCACACGTTGTTCGGCGTGACGGTCGACGCGGAGACCTACAACCGCTTCTTCACGTTGCACGGCGCGGTGATGGTGTTTCTGTTCATCATTCCCTCGATTCCGGGGTCGCTCACCAACTTCGTGCTGCCGCTGATGCTGGGGGCCAAGGACGTGGCGTTTCCGCGCCTGAACCTGGCCAGTTTCTATCTGTGGATCACAGGCGCCTGCCTGGCGGTGGGCTCCATGGTGGTGGGCGCGGTGGACACGGGCTGGACCTTCTACACGCCGTATAGCACCAGCACCTCGGGCGGCGTCGTCCTGATGACTTTCGCCGTCTTCATCCTGGGCTTCTCCTCGATCTTCACCGGGCTGAACTTTGTCGCTACAGTGCACAAGCTGCGCGCGCCGGGCATGGGCTGGTTCGACATGCCGCTGTTCGTCTGGGGCATGTATTCGACAGCCATGATCCAGGTGCTGGCGACGCCGGTGCTGGGGATCACCGTGGTGCTGTTGGCCATCGAGCGCGTTTTCAAGATCGGTATCTTCGACCCGGCCATCGGCGGCGACCCGGTTCTGTTCCAGCACTTCTTCTGGTTCTATTCGCACCCGGCCGTGTACATCATGATTCTGCCGGGCATGGCGATCATCAGCGAACTGGTGCCCACCTTCTCGAAGAAGACCATCTTCGGCTACCGGGCCATCGCCTACGCCAGCGTCTCGCTGGCCCTGGTGAGCTTCATCGTCTGGGGCCACCACATGTTCGTCTCCGGGCAATCGCAGTTGGCTTCGGTGGTGTTTTCGGCGCTGACGTTCCTGGTGGCCATTCCCTCCGGCATCAAGGTCTTCAACTGGCTGACGACCATGTACAAGGGAAATATCGTACTGGCGACGCCGATGCTGTACGCGATTTCGTTCCTGATTCTGTTTGCCATCGGTGGTCTGACGGGCATCTTCCTGGGGACGCTCTCGACCGACGTTCACTTGACGGACACCTACTTCGTGGTCGCGCACTTCCACTACGTCATGGAAGGGTCAACGGTGACGGCCTTCATCGGGGGGCTGCATTACTGGTGGCCGAAGATGACAGGACGGATGTATTCGGAAAAGTGGGGCCGGGTCGCGGCGGTGCTGTGGTTCATCGGCTTCAACCTGACCTTCATCCCGCAGTTCATCATGGGCAGCCAGGGGATGCCGCGGCGCTACTACAACTACCTGCCGAAGTTCGCGATCTACCATCAGCTTTCAACCATAGGCGCCGGAGTTCTCGCGCTGAGCCTGTTCCTGATCGCGGCCTACCTGCTGGCTTCGCTGCGCAAGCCGGCCGATGCGCCGGATAATCCGTGGGACGGCACGACGCTGGAATGGCAGACGTCCTCGCCTCCCATCATGCACAACTTCCACGATCAGCCCGTGCTTGAGCGCGAGCCCTATGACTACCGTCCCGTAGGAGCCATCGGCCACTAGGAGTGGTGAACATCGACATGAGTACAACCACGACAAACGTTCAGCCGCACGGCCACGAGGAGCACAACCCGTTCCATCAGCATCACTTCACCACGATGGAACAGCAGTTCGACACGGCCAAGATCGGCATGTGGCTGTTCCTGGTGACCGAAATCCTGCTGTTCGGAGGCCTGTTCGCGGGCTTCGGGCTGATGCAGCACAAGTATCCGCAGGAATTCATCGAAGCCCATCATCACCTGCAGCGCTCGCTAGGCTCGCTGAACACCGTGGTGCTGCTGATTTCGAGCTGGACCATGGTGATGGGGGTGAACGCAGCACAGAAAAGCGACAAGAAGAAGCTGGTGATGTTCCTGTGGCTCACGATCCTGTGCGCCTGCATCTTCCTGGGCGTGAAGTATATTGAGTACGCAGAAAAATTCGCGGCGGGGCACGGTCCGGGCATCTTCTATCACCCGACTGAGCCGGATGCAATTCCCGGCAGCCATGGCTACGCAACGTTCTTTGCGTTCTATTTCATGATGACCGGCCTGCACGGCATCCACATCGTGGTCGGCATCGGATTCTTGTTATGGCTGGTGCGCCGCGCGAGCCGCGGTGATTTCACCAGCGCCTACTACACTCCGGTCGACCTGGTGGGCCTGTACTGGCACATCGTCGACATGATCTGGATTTATCTGTTCCCGCTGTACTACTTGATCCAATGAGCTCCACTATCTCCCCTTCGCACGAGCAGGCCCATGCCCATGGCGGGCCCGCCGTCTACACGCGCAACCTGATTGCGCTGCTGATTCTTACGGGTCTGACCATCGGAGCCGCGTTCATCGACCTGGGCAGCGGCAACGTGGTGGTGGCTCTGGCCATCGCCTCGATCAAAGCCAGCCTGGTGGCGCTGTTCTTCATGCACCTGCGCTGGGACAAGTCCGTGAATTCGATCATCGCCGTGGCAGGCTTCCTGTTCCTGGGCATCTTTCTGATGTTCGATTTCCTGGACGTCGGCACGCGCGCCGATCCGAGTCCCCTCAACATCCCGCAGATGACCGAAGAGCAGGCCCCGACGCCGGTGCCGCAGACCATGAATCCGCTGCTGACGCCGCCGCCGAAGCCGGCGCCGCTGACGCTGCCGCCGGATGAATCGGTGGAGCCGCCCACGCCCGCGGAAAGCGGCGAAGGCGGGATCAAGGTCAACCAGTAAGTATACGCCTGCAACGTGGAACCACTGCATCCTGCGGAAGTACGCGTGCTGGGCGCGCTGCTCGAAAAGGACCTGACCACGCCGGAATACTACCCGTTGACCGTCAACGCGCTGGTCAACGCCTGCAACCAGAAGTCGAGCCGCGATCCGGTGGTGAACTACGACGAGGACACCGTATTGCAGGCGCTCGCCATGCTGCGCCAGCGCGGTATGGTGATGCGGCTCAGCGGGGCGGGGCATCGCGTCGAAAAATACGGGCACCGTCTGGGAGAGACGCTCAACCTGGGACGCCGCGAACTGGCGCTGCTGTGCGTGCTGATGCTGCGCGGACCGCAGACGGTCGGCGAGCTGCGCGGGCGCACCGAACGGATGCACGAGTTCTCGGATCTGGACGAGGTGGAACACGTGCTCAATACGCTCGCCGAGCATGATCCAGAGCCTCTGGTGGCGCCGGCTGAGCGTGGTCGCTGGGTGCACTTGTGGGCCGGCGCGGAGGCAGCCGCGGAGGCTGCGGAGGCATCCGAGGCGGCGCCGGTGCGGTCCTCGGGGCTCGAACAGCGCGTGGCGGCGCTTGAGGACGAGGTGGCCGAGCTGAAGCGCCAGATGGAAGATTTCCGGCGGCTGTTCGAGTAGTTCAGTATCATCAAAAGGAATGCATGACCGTCCGCAGGTGAAGGTCCGGCGTGTTGACGAATGCGACACCCTGGACGAGCTGCTCACGCATTGTTTCCCGGCGTTCGGAGGGGCGTTTCTCCGGCGCATTTACACGATCCTCGACCGCGCCATCGGGCTCGGCTGCCCGCTGACGATTTCCGTGTCCGGCCCGGTGACGGTATCGGGACAGCACCAGGCGTGGCTGATCCCGCTGCTTGAAAGCGGCTGGGTGGCGTATCTTTCCACCACCGACGCGGCCTGCTACCACGACGGGCACCGCAGCCTGACCGAGCATCGCCACGGCCCGATCTTCGAGGTCCCCATCTGGGGAGACGACGGCGCGCTGCGCGACGAGCGCACCATCCGCGTCACCGACATGGCGTTCGACGAGGACGTGCTGCTGGACCAGGACAAGTTCCTATCAGCGGTGCTGCAGCAGCCCGAGTTCCAGCGCACCATGACCGGCACCGAACTGCGGAACCGTCTGGGAGCGCTGTACGCGCGCCAGGAGCGCGCCACCGGAGTGGCCGCGGGCCTGCTGGCGACCTGCCACCGGATGGCGATCCCGGTGTTCGTGGGCGCGCCGGCAGACGGCAGCATTTTCCTCAATTCGATGAAGCTGTGGGCCATGGCCCGGACCGGGCTGACGGGCGCCTATCGCTTCGACCTGGATCTGCATGGCGAGGTCTACGAGGCCTGCGCGTATCATCGCTGGGGCCTGTTCGATCATCCGGCGCACGCGCTGGGGACGCTGATCCTGGGCGGTGGTGTTCCGAAGAATTTCAACCTGCAACCGGAGCCGGCGTTGGGGCAGGTGCTCGGGTTGCCGAACGTGCGCGGCTATAACTTCGACGTGCAAATTGTGACCGCGCCGGTCACCGACGGTTCGCTGTCATCGTGCCCGCCGGCTGAGGCTGTGACCTGGGGCAAGGTCGACAAGGACACTTATCAGCAGGCCACCGAAAGCATGCAGGCGGACTACTCGACCTTGATGCCATTTATCGTCAAGGCGCTGCTCGATAATCGCCAGCGCTACGAGCGCATGGCGGACGAGATGGGCGAAGAGCAGTTCTATGCGGCGCATCCGCAGGCGCACGGCTACCTGCGGTCGCGCGAAGGCTACCGGCTGTTCGAGCAGCGCGAGGATTTGGTCCGGCGCCTGGACCGGGACGTCGCGGCCAACCGCGAGTGGCTGCTGGATTCGGTCCAGTATCTGGTCGCCAAGCCGTAGGCCGCGGTGCTGTACCCGATCGTTGCGTTTCATATCAGCTTTCTGGTGGCCGTGGTGCTGTTCCTGGCACGGGGCGAATCGCTGGGCCCGAATGTGGAGCTGTCGCAGAATTTCGGGGCGAATGCCCGCTGGGGGGCACCGGTAGCGGCGCTCATCGGATTGGCGGCGCTGAGTGGGTTGTGGATCGAGGCCCTGCGCACGCCCTGGACGGTTGTGGGCGTGGGCACGGGCCAAGTGGCGATCCTGGTGGTGTGCGTCCTGTGGCCGCGGGATTTAGTCCGCATTTCTCACCAGGTTCGGGCGCAGGACGTGGCGCAAGCCCGTGGCTTGCCGCGCCGGGACTCGTCCCGGCGCTTGTGGCCGGTCACGCTGTCATGCCGGGAGCGGCGGCCAAAGCGCCGATTGCGTATCCCTGCCTCACGTTTCGCGCCGATGCACTTAGAGCTTGTGAGAAATGCAGGTTAGACCGAGCCGGCGATCAGAGCGGTGAGGTTCCAGGCGACCACCAGGGCGAATAAGACGTTGATCCGCGACAGCAGCCGCAGCTTGCCCGTTTTCCAGCAATACACGCCCAGTCCGATCGCCAGGATTTTGATCGCCAGCAATCCGCCCAGCGGGTGGGGGGCGTACTCGATGGCGAGCCGTACCAGCGGGTTGCCCTCGCGAACGCCTTGCAACAGAAAGGCGACCGTGGTCAGCAGGTCCAGGAATTGTAGATACGAGTATTGTAGGAGCAAGGTGTTCACCTAAAAAAGCCTCAACGCTTTACCTTATCTACTGTAGCGGAATGTCTTACGCGGGTAAATGGACCACCCCAGCCATTACCGGCATAGCACTCTATGCATGCGAAGTACTAGTACCACCCCTGGACCCTAATGTCCTCAAGCAGTTCCGCCGATCGATCTGCAGTGCCGCAATCTGTCTTGACGCAGCATTTGGACGAACTCCGTAAGGTTCAGAACCCGGATGGCGGATGGGGTTTCCGCCCCGGCAAGAAGTCCTGGCTGGAGCCGACCTTCTACGCATCCCTGGCCCTGCACGGAGAACCGGCCGCGGACCGCGCCTGGGCGCTGCTGCGCGAATGGCAGGCTCCCGACGGCGGCTGGTGCCCGTCGGGGGACGTCGACCTGCCCGGGTGGGGCACGGCGCTGATGGTGACGCTGGCGCAAGTACGCGGCGAGATCGACGAGCCGTTCCGCAAAGGGATGGGGTGGTTGCTGGCGGAGGAAGGCAATGAGAACGGTCTGTTCACGCGTGTCCTATCGATGCTGCATCTGGTGGATTTCGAGCGCGACCTGAGCCAGCGCGGGTGGCCCTGGAAGGAAGACACGGCAGCCTGGGTGGAGCCCACGGCGCACGCCCTGGTGGCGCTGAAGAAAGCTCGTTCCCTGGTGGCCGCAGGCCGTGTGCAGAACGGCGACCGGGTGGCGGAGCGCATCGGCTTGGGCGAAGGCAAGCTGCTGGACGTGCAGTGCGAGGAGGGCGGCTGGAACTACGGCACGCGCGAAGTGTTGGGCGAACTGGTGCCGCCGTGGCCGGAAACTACGGCGCTGGGCCTGCTGGGGTTGCAAGCCCACCGGGGAGTCGACAAGTCGCTCGATTTTGCCGAAGCGTCGCTGAACGATTCGGCGACGCCTCTGGCGCGAGCCTGGCTGACCATTGTGCTGCGGTTGTGGGGCCGGACGGTCTTCGGCGCCGCGGAACCGCGGCCATCGCCCGACCTGGCCATCACCGCACTGCAGGCGCTGGCGGCTGACGGCGGAAACTACCAACTACTGTCCACGGAGGTATCGGCATGAATCGCCGCGAATTCCTTCCGCTGGCCGGCGCCGGTGTGCTTTCGGGTTACGCCGGCTGGCGTGGCGGACGCAAGGAGAAAAAAGAGCAACTGGCGCCGCCGCCGGAGACGGCCGCGGTGGCCGTGGTGAAGGCGGCGTCCTATCGCGACGATCTGGCCGGGCGGATTCTCGAAGGCGTGCGGGCCTGTAAGCTCGACGTGCGTGGCAAATGCGTGCTGCTGAAGCCCAACATGGTGGAGTTCGACGCCGACACGTGCATCAACACGGACGTCGCGGTGGTGATGGCGGCCTACGAGGTGTTCCACCAACTGGGCGCGTCGAAGGTGCTGATCGGCGAGGGCCCGGGGCATCGCCGCGATACCTACGCGCTGGCAGAAGGCGCGCGCTACCGCGAGTCGATTCCGAACTTCGAGGACACCTTCGTGAACCTCAACATCGACGACGTGACCCCGGTGCAGGGCTTCGCCGACCGTGGCCAGATCTATCTGCCGAACACGGCGCTGCGGGCCGACCTGGTGGTGTCGCTGGCCAAGATGAAGACGCATCACTGGGCCGGGGCGACGCTTTCAATGAAGAACTTCTTCGGGCTGGTGCCGGGCTGTGTCTACGGATGGCCCAAGAATGAGCTGCATCAGATCGGCATCACGCAATCCATACTGGAGCTGAATCGGGTGTTCAGCCGCAGCTTCGCCATCGTCGACGGGATCGTCGGCATGGAAGGCAACGGTCCGATCCAGGGGACTCCGAAACCGGCCGGCGTTCTGGTGATGGGGGAGAACCGGCCCGCCGTGGATGCTACCTGCTGCCGCATCATGGGTATCGATCCGCATCAGATCGAGTACCTGAGCCTGGCCGCCGGGCACCTGGGCGTGATCGCGGCCGACCGCATTGAGCAGCGCGGGGAAGATCCGGCATCCGTGCGCACGGATTTCCGCCTCATCGACAAGTTCAAGCAGGCCCGGCTGGCAAGCTGAAGTCCGGGCGGGCGAGCGAAACGCGTGAGGCTCTGCCGCGGGGGGACGTCGCCAGGAACTCAGGAGGGGCGGCTAAGCCGATCGGCAGCTTTTCGGCAAGCCGGGGAAGAGAACGTAACCTGGGTAGACTCAGGGACCGTCAATGGTGTTACAATCTCTTCTTTATGCGAACCAGTCGCAACTGCTCTCTTTCCCGACTAAGCACTATTCTAGGCTATGTTCCCGTCTTCCTGGTACTGGCTGTGGTGTGGACGCAATCCATCGCGTTCGCCCAGCAGCAGCAGGCCGAGGAGGAGCAACCCAAGAGCACGCTGAAGCTCGACACCGGCAAGGAAATCTTTGAGGCTGCCTGCGTCGGTTGTCACGGCTCGGATGGCAGGGGCCAACCCATCTCGACGCTGGGATTCGAGCCCCCGGCGACGTTTCCCGACTTTACCGACTGCGACGGCTCCACGCGCGAGATGAGCCTGCAGTGGTCCTCGGTGATTCACAACGGAGGCAAGGCGCGGGCGTTCTCCGAGATCATGCCGTCCTTCGGATCGGCGGAAAACCCGGCGCTGACCGACGACCAGATCAAGAAGGTCATCGAGTACGCGCGCAGCTTCTGCAAGGAAGACGATCACTGGCCCTCGGGCGACTTCAACTTCGCGCGACCGATGTTCACGGAAAAGGCGTTTCCCGAAGACGAGCTGGTTCTGTTCACGCAGGTGAACTCGAACGGCAGCGGCTTCAGCCACAACATGATCATCGAGAAACGTTTCGGCGCCATCTGGAATCTGGAAACGCGCTTCCGCGGCGGCTTCCAGAAGAGCGGCGCCGGCACGTGGTTCGGGGCGGTGGGTGACACCAGTTTCGAGCTGAAGCGCAGCATGTATATCAACAACAAGCGCGGCCAACTGTTGGCGTGGGGCAACGAAATTTTGATTCCCACCGGGACCCCGAGGCTGGGGCAGGGCAACGGGCAGACGTTCTACGAGTCCTTCCTGTCGTTCGGGCAGATCCTGCCCAAGAACAGTTATTTTCAGGGCCAGGTGGGGGCGGAAGCGCCCATCTTCCACCGCCATCAGCAACCAACCGAGGTTTACTTCCGGTCTGCGACCGGCCATGCGTTTAACCAGAACCGAGGCTTCGGCCGGGCCTGGACCCCGGCGTTCGAATTCACCGGCTACCGCGGCCTGGGACCCTATCAGAAATGGGCCCTGGACATCGTGCCCGAAGTGCAGGTGACCTTAAGTAAACGACAACATATGCGGCTGGGCGTGGGTATCGACATCCCGATCTACAATGTAAACGTCCAGGTTCCCGGACAGGCGTTCCAGACCCGCCAAAAGGGGCTGGTTTTCTACCTGCTGTGGGACACGTTCGACGGCGGCCTGACGGAGGGCTGGAAGTAGCCATGACGATTCGCATTCTGAGTTCTACTGCCGCCGTAACCGCCGGCTTGGTCGCGGTTCTGGGCTTAGGCTCCACCGTGCTGCATGCGGGAAAGAAGCCCGACATCCACTTCCGCACCTCGGATCGCTGCATGGCGTGCCACAATTCGCTGTCGACGCCTTCCGGCGAAGACGTCTCGATCGGCATGGCCTGGCGATCCAGCATCATGGCGAATTCCGCGCGCGATCCTTACTGGCAGGCGGGCATCCGGCGGGAGACGCTGGACCATCCCGAATCCAAAGCATTCATCGAAGACGAGTGCGCGGTGTGCCACATGCCGATGATGCGCTACCAGATGTATAGCGAAGAAAAGGAAGCCCAGGTGTTCACGCACCTCGGGTTTGATCCGGACGACGACATGGACCGGCTGGCGGCCGACGGCGTGTCCTGCGCGCTCTGCCACCAGATCACGCCGGAGAAGCTCGGCACGCGCGACAGCCTGGTGGGCCGCTTCGTGATCGACACCAGCAAGCCGCTGGGCGAGCGCAACGAGTACGGACCTTTTGATATCGACGAATCGCACCAGACCATCATGCGGAGCTCGACCGGCGGCTGGCAGCCGACCAAGGGCGACCAAATCCGCGAGTCTGAGCTGTGCGCCACCTGCCACACGCTGATCACCACGGCCCTGGGTCCGAACGGCGAAAAGATCGGCGCGCTGCCCGAGCAGATGCCCTACCAGGAGTGGTATCACAGCGACTACAAAGACAACAAGAGCTGCCAGAACTGCCACATGCCGGTGGTGGAGGAGGACACGGCCATCACGCGTGTGCTGGGCGAGCCTCGCGAGAAGATGGCGCGCCACGTCTTCGTGGGCGGCAACTTCTTTATCCAGCGCGTGCTGGGCAAGTATCGCGGCGACCTGAAAGTGGCCGCCCTGCCGCAGGAACTCTCCAAGGCGGCGGACGGCACCGTGGAGCACCTGGAGCAGGAAACGGCGCAGATCGCGCTGGACAACGTGAGCGTCGCCGCCGGCCGCATGCAGGCCGACGTCGTCATCGAGAGCCTCAGCGGGCACAAGCTGCCCACCGCCTACCCGTCGCGCCGCGCCTGGCTGCACGTCAGCGTGACCGACGCCAACGGGGGAATCGTGTTCGAGTCGGGCCTGGCTGGAGCAAAGCGGCCTGATCGTCGGCAATGACAACGACGCCGATCCCCTGAAGTTCGAGCCGCACTACACCGAGATCACTTCGCCCGACCAGGTGCAGATTTACGAGAGCATCATGGTGGACCGCAACGGCCAGCCGACCACCGGTCTGCTGAACGCCCTGCGCTACGGCAAAGACAACCGTCTGCTGCCGAAGGGCTTCGACAAGAACACGGCCGACGACGAGATTGCCGTGGTGGGTCCGGCGCGCAACGACCCGAATTTCGTAGGCGGCGGCGACACCATCCACTATTCGATCCCGCTGGGCAACGCGCAGGGTCCTTTCCGCCTGGAGGTCGAAATGATGTTCCAGCCGATCTCCTACCGCTGGGCCCACAACCTGGAGAAGTACGACGCCATGGAGCCGCAGCGCTTCGTGGGCTACTACAACACCATGTCGGCCGGTTCGGCCGTGCGTCTGGCGCGCGCGTTCGTGAACCGGTAGTCCGCTGCTATCCTGGCAGCATGCGCAAACCGGTGATTGCCGGAAATTGGAAAATGTATAAGACTTCCGCGGAGGCGTCCGCCTTCGTGGAGGCGTTCGCTCCCCTGGTGGCGTCCAGCGAGCATGCGGAGGTCGTGCTGTGCGCGCCGTTCGTGGTCGTGCCGGCGCTGGTGGAAGCCGTGCGCGGCACCCGCATCGAGGCGGGGGCGCAGGACCTGTTCTGGTTGAAGGAAGGCGCCTACACCGGCGAGGTGTCCGGACCCATGCTGGCCGCCGTCGGCTGCCAGTGGGTCATTATCGGCCATAGCGAGCGTCGCCAATACTTCGGCGAGACCGAGGAAAGCGTCCTCAAGAAGACCGTGGCCGCGCTGGAGGCGGGCCTCAAGCCGATCGTCTGCGTGGGCGAACGCCTGGAGGAGCGCGAGTCCGGTCGCACCGAGGATGTGCTGGCCGCGCAATTCGCCGGCGGCATCGCCGGGCTCACCGCTGAGCAGTTCGCGCAGATCGTGATCGCCTACGAGCCGGTGTGGGCCATTGGAACGGGGAAGGTGGCGACGCCGGAGATCGCCGCTGCGGCGCACGCGTTCCTGCGCGGGCAGATCGGCGCGAAGTTCGGTGAGGCGGCGGCCGCGGCTACGCGCATCCTCTACGGGGGCAGCGTCAAGCCGGACAACGTGGCCGGTCTGATGGCGCAGGAGGAGTTGGACGGCGCGCTGGTGGGTGGCGCGAGCCTGGACCCGGCCTCGTTCGCCAAGATCGTGAACTTTTGAGATGTGTGGCGCGCCCCGGGACCGCTCCCTGCGGTCGCGGCTCAGCTAGCGGCGCTGTGCGTAATCGAAGTGACCGGGCACAGCGGCAGTCGCTCGAACTTCACCAGCTTCCTTCCGTGGGCTACTGTGCGTAATCGCGGCGATCCGGGCACAGCGCCGCTAGCTGAGCCGCGACCACAGGGAGCGGTCCCCTCCGGTCGACCATCCCGCTATAGTGCGACAGCAGTCTTACCGTGCGTCCAGCGGCAGCTCGAAGTAGAAGTATTCCTGCCCGGTGGCCGGATCCATCAAGCCCTTCAGATAGAGCCTGGCCCCGCGGATGTCGGGCGCTTGAAAGTAAAAGAACCCATGCGCTGATTCGCCGTCCGGGATCAGGTGCACGGCAAACGCGCGGCCTTCGATCTCCGGCGTGTACAGCGGACCCTTCTTCTTGCTGATTTTCCACGGCACGGGCACGCCCAGCGGGTTCTTGCTGGGGGCGTCCGGACGGCGCTTGATGGCATCCAGCCGCACCACGTCCTCGGGCGGCGTGGCGTCGATGTACTGCCCGTCACTGGTTTCGAAGCGCGCCACCGGCTCGATGCGCAACGGCTTGCCGGTGTCGTTCTGGATCACCACCAGGACCGGCAGGACGCCGTACTCGTGCGGCTTGACCTTGCCGAAGGCGGTGGCGGCGAGTTCGTCCGTGTTGTAGGGGACGGCAGCGATCGTGATGCCTTCCTGCGTCTGGTGACCCGGGTAGGACGACGCGGGCTCCGGGGCAAAGCGGCCCTTGTCCTTGTCGACCGCCGAGGCCGCCGTTATACTCAAGAGAACCATTAACGCGACTCGTCTCATTTACTTCCTCTACCAGGTTTGCCAGCTCGCCCTCAGTCCGGCGCTGGCCCTCTACCTAGTTTATCGGGGAATTCGAAATCCCGAGTACTTCAAGCGTATTACGGAACGCCTGGGCCGCTTGCCGGACCACGTCTCCTCGACGGGAGCCGGAGCGGTGTGGTTACATGCCGTTTCGGTGGGCGAGGTGCTGTCCGCGCTGCCACTGATTCGGGTGCTGCGCGCCGCGCGTCCGCACCTGGAAATCTTTGTTTCTACCACCACGCTCGCCGGAAGGGCGTCGGCGGAGAAAAACCTGGCGCCGTTCGTCAACGGCGTGTTCTTCGCGCCTCTCGATTACCGGTCGGCGGTGCGGCGCGTGCTGCGGCGGCTGCGTCCGGCGGCGGTGATCGTGATGGAGACCGAAATCTGGCCCAACCTGTATCGCGAGGCCAAGCGGGCGGGGGCGTCGCTGGTGGTGATCAACGGGCGGATTTCGGACAAGGCGCTGCCCCAGTACCGGCGCTGGGCGGGCCTGTTCCGGCACGTGCTGCGGTGGCCGGATGCGGTTTTCGTCCAGAGCGATGAGGACGGGCGGCGGTACGTGATCGCCGGAGCGCCAGAGGAAAAAATCCATTCGATCGGAAACCTGAAGTATGACTTTAAGCCGCCGGGCGAGCTTGCGCCGGAGTTGCGCGCGCTGCTGGCGGGTCCCGTGTGGGTGGCGGCCAGCACTTCGGCGGCGATCGAGCCGGGCGATCCGGACGAAGACGACGCCGTGCTGGCGGCCTTCCGTGAACTTTCGCAGCGCCATCCGGAACTGCTGCTGGTGCTGGCGCCGCGGCGGCCGGAGCGCTTCGAGGTGGTGGCGGAAAAGCTGCGGCGCGCCGGGGCGAGCTTCGTCCGGCGGTCCACGCTGGGGCCGCTGCGGCTGCCCGGAGTGCTACTGCTGGACACGATCGGCGAGCTGGCGGCGGTGTTCGAGAATGCCTCGGTCGTCTTCATGGGCGGCACCCTGCCGCATCGCGGAGGGCACAATATCCTGGAGCCGGCGTATTTCGGCAAGCCGGTGGTGATGGGCCCGCACATGGAGAATTTCGCGGAGATCGCCGCAGAGTTCACCGCGGCGCGGGCGGTGCTGCGGATCGAGAGTCCCGGGGAACTGGCGGCGGCGGTCGAGCGGCTGCTTAGGGACCCGGACCACGTCGGTGAGCGCGGCAAGGCGCTGGCGATGGCCAAGCGCGGCGTCGTGGATAAGCTCGCCCAGGAGGTGCTGCGGGCCGTGGATGGGGGCGTGCCCGATCCGGTTCGGACGCTGCCTGCCCGAATGATCCTGCGTCCGCTGGCGTGCGCCTGGGCTGCGGGGCATTGGGTCAACATGGCGCGCACCCGGCAGCGGGACCTCGCGACGCGCGTGATCAGCGTCGGGGCTCTGACGATGGGCGGCTCGGGAAAATCGCCGCTGGTCGCGCATCTGGCCGAGCGGCTCCCCAACGCGGCCATCCTCACGCGAGGCTACCGGCGGCAGTCGAAGGAGATCGTCATCGTTCCACGTGGCGGGTCGGCCGCGGTGACGGAAACCGGCGATGAGGCGCAGATCTACCTCCGGCAGGGGGCAGCGCACGTAGGAATCGGCGCGGATCGCTTCAGGGTGGGCCAGAGGATGGAGCAGGAACTGCACCCGGACGTATTCCTGCTCGACGACGGATTCCAGCATTTCCGTTTGAAACGGGACGTGGACATCGTGTTGATCGACGCGCTGGATCCTCTGGGCGGAGGCTTGTTCCCACTGGGTCGCCGGCGGGAGGCGCTGTCGGCGCTGGCACGCGCGACCATTGTCGTGATCACGCGCGCGGAAGGCGGCACGGCGGGTATCGAGCGGATGATCCGCCGCTACAACGCCGAGGCGCCGATCTTCCGCTCGCGCGTGGTGGCGAAGGATTGGGACGCCGGCGTGCGGCGCGTAGGCGCGTTCTGCGGGATCGGCTCGCCGCGGTCATTCTGGCGCACGCTCGATACGCTGGGGCTCGAAGTGGTGTGGCGGCGCGCGTTCGGCGATCATCACAGGTATACCCGCGCGGAACTGGAACAGGCCGCCCGGGAAGCTGTCGCCGCCGGAGCCGAAGCTCTGGTAACGACAGAAAAGGACATCATGAATCTAAATGAGCCGCCCGGAGCCCTGACGCTGCTTCCCGTGCGCATCGGAATCGAGATCGAAAACGAAGACGACCTGCTCCGGAGACTGCGTTGAAGCGCGCGATCTTCGGCGGCACCTTCGATCCGATTCACCGCGCGCACCTGGTGGTGGCGCGCGAGGCGGCCGACGCGTTCGCCCTCGATCAGGTCCTGTTTATTCCCGCGGCGAACCCTCCGCACAAGGCCGCGGGGGCGCGCTATGAGGATCGCTTCCGCATGGTGGAGCTGGCTTGCGCCGAGGACCCGCGCTTCGTCGCCTCGCGGCTCGAAGAGAGCCAGGAGAAGAGTTACTCCATCCACACGATTGAACGCGTGCTGGCCGATGGCGGCGAGGTGTTCTTTGTGATCGGTGCGGACGCGTTCGCCGAGATTCAGACCTGGTACCGCTGGCAGGACGTGGTGCGATCGGTCGAGTTTATCGTGGTGACACGCCCGGGGCACCAGTATTCGAGCCCACCGGATGCGCGTGTGCACCGGTTGGAGACCGTGGCGCTGCCGGTTTCTTCCTCAGAGATCCGGGCGGCGCTCAAGCGGGGGGAGGGAAGTGAGGAACTGCCGGACGCTGTGGCGGAGTACATTCGGACGCACAGGCTGTACCGGTAAGTGGAAGACCGCTCCCTGTGGTCGCGGCTCAGCCAGCGGCGCTGTGCCTGGGATTACCAAGTTTACGCACCAGCGCCGCTGGCTACTCCGCGACCTGTTCCCGTCCCTTGGCCAGAGGGCCGCTAGCAGAGCCGCGACCACAGGGAGCGGTCTTCCGCGGTGCAGCAACGCCGCCTCAATGGTCGCGGTCCGTCACCAGATCCGTCACCGCCAGTAGCGCCCGCTGGAACGGCGATGCCGGAAATCCGCTCATAATCTGCCGCGCCCGTTCCGTGAAAGTGCGGGCGCGCTCCTGTGCCCGCTCGATGCCGTTGTAGCGGTTCAGCAGTTGCAGCACCTTTCCGAACGGCACCTGATCGTAGGTCCCGTCGGCCAGCACCGTTTCCACCAGCTTGCGCTCCTCCGGGTCGGCCGATTCCAGCGCGTAGATCAGCGGCAGCGTCACCTTGCCCTCGCGCAGATCGTTGCCCACGGGCTTACCCAGAATCTTCTCGCGCGAAGTGAAGTCCAGAATATCGTCGACCAGTTGGAATGCGATGCCCAGGTTCCAGGCGTATTCGCCCAGGCTCTGCTCGGCATCGTCCGGCGCGCCGCAACAGACCGCGCCCAGCCGTGCGCAGGCCGAAAACAGGCTGGCCGTCTTGCGATCGATCAGCTCCATGTAATCGGACTCGGTGACGCCGATCTTGCCGATGCGGTCCAGTTGCAACAACTCGCCTTCGACCATGCGCTGGGTCAGCTCGATCAGCAGGTCCAGCACAGCGAAGTTGCGTTCGCGCAGGGCCACCGAGAACGCCTGCATGTAGAGCCAGTCGCCCGCCAGCACCGACGTATGGTTCCCCCAGACCACGTTGATCGAGGGCCGCCCGCGGCGCGTCTTGGCCATGTCGATCACGTCGTCATGGACCAGTGTGGCCGTATGGATCATCTCCACCACCGCCGCCATCCGCACCAATCCGGGCGAAGACGGGCCGAAGAGCTTGCCGCACAGCAGCACCAGAATGGGCCGCAGGCGCTTGCCGCCGCCCGTTTGCAGGTATTGGCCGATGTAGGTGATGGCGTCGACCGAGGAGATCGATTCCAGACCGATTTCCTTCTCCACCTGCTTCAGGTCGCCGCGCACCAAGTCGAAGATTTCTACCGCGGTCAGCGTCTGACCGATCTTGCCAAATGCCATGGAGTATTGAGTGTAGCAAGCCCGGGTGGGCTGCGTGCTGCGCCCTCACTTTTTTTGCCCCGTCTGCCGATAAAAGCGCTTAAGATGACTTGCGTCAACTGTGGAGCCTCCATGCGCCTGGACCGCGGCCAGGGCATCTTCTTCTGTGACTACTGCCGCAGCGAGGCCATCCCGCCCGTGGGCGAAGACGGCGTCCAGATCGTGGGGGAAACGGGCAGGCACTGCCCCACCTGCTCGGCCAAGCTGGCCGACGGGTTGATCGAGCGCAAGCCGCTGCTCTACTGCCAGAGCTGCCGCGGCATGCTGGTTTCGATCGAGAATTTCCTTCCCCTGGTCGAGCACCTGCGTCTTCTACGGACGGCTCCGGCGCAGTACCTGTCGCCGCGGAGCAAGGCCGACGCCGACCGGGTCCTTGACTGTCCGCTATGCGGCCAGCCGATGCACAGCCATCCCTACGGCGGCGGCGGTAACGTCTACATCGAGACGTGCGAGACGTGCTCGGAGATCTGGCTGGATCACAGCGAACTGCAGCGGATCGTCGTGGCGCCGGACCCCCGGCCGGTATACTCAAGTTATGACGCAGCTAGTGACTTTGACCGCTTCCACTGAGGAGTTGGCGGCCAAGCAGGAGTCCTTGCTCGAAGCCCTGCGCGGGCTGGGCAGCGTCATCGTCGCATATTCGGGCGGAGCCGACTCCGCCTATCTGGCCTGGGCCGCGCACCAAGCGCTGGGCGATCGGGCTGTGGCCATCACCGCCGATTCCGCCTCGCTTCCCGCCTCGCATAAGCGCGACGCCGAGGAGTTCGCCGCCGAGTGCGGCTTCCGCTACGAGACCGTCGAAACCCGCGAGTTCGACAATCCGGATTACGTCCGCAACGACGCCAACCGCTGCTTCCACTGCAAAGACGAGTTGTTCACCCGGCTGGAAGAAGTAGCCTCGGAGCGTGGAATCGCGCACGTGGTCTACGGTGTGAACGTCGATGACCTGGGCGACTACCGCCCGGGGCAGAACGCGGCCAAGCTGCATCAGGCCAAAGCGCCGCTGGTGGACGCCGGACTGACCAAGGCCGAGATCCGCGAGCTGTCGCGGCTGGCCGGTCTCAAGACCTGGGACCGTCCGGCGTCGGCCTGCCTTAGCTCGCGCGTGCCGTACGGGACGCCGGTGACCATCGAAACGGTGAAGACGGTGGAACAGGGCGAAGAAGCGGTGAAGGCGCTCGGCTTCCGGCAGTTCCGCGTGCGCTTCCATGGGGACTTGGTGCGGTTGGAGATCGCTCCCGACGAGCTGCCGCGTGCGCTCACTCCGGACATGGCGCGTGCGTTCACGGCGATCTTCAAGCCGCTGGGCTTCCATTATGTGACGCTAGACCTTGAAGGCTACCGCCAGGGCTCACTGAACGCGGCGCTTCGCTAGCGTCGGGCGAGTTGAGTACCTTGGAGGACCGCTCCCTGCGGTCGCGGCTCAGCTAGCGGCATTGTGCGTAAGCAGCCTCATTCCGGGCAGAGCGCCTATAGCTGAGCCGCGACCACAGGGAGCGGTCCTCGCTTGTCCGTCACGCCGCCCGAGCCATCGCGCTGTACTCCCGCGCGTGGTCGGCCGGCAACAACACCCACAATGTGTAAACCCCGATGCCCGTGCCCAACGGCACGTCGATCAGGCTGAGGGCCCCGAAAACGATCGCCGCCGTGCGCGCCCAACTCTGATGCGTCAGCAGCCCGATGCCGACCGCTCCCCCAGCGACAGCCAGGATCACCAAAAACATCGCGACCGCCGACATGACCGCGTAGACGACGGTGGGCCCACCTGGCGGAAGGAATCGCGCTTGGGTCAAACCGAACAGAAACACGGCCGGCAGCAGGCGGAACGCCGACAGCGCCAGCCACAGGATCCCCAGCAGCCGCACGTGTCCCTGCATCTGGTTCTGTGGGGGCATCAGAGGGGCGAAATTCTTGCCGCAGGCCTGGCAAAACCTGGCTTGGGGCGCCAGCCTGGTACCGCAGCGGTCGCAAAACATGGGAGCCTCCCGTCAGTAGGAATACGAAGGAAGGTCAGGATTCGTTCCGCCGGGTCGCGGCCGAGACCGCCATGCCCACGGCGACCACCACCACGGCGCCTACCACGTTGAACCACAGGAAAGCGTCCGTGAACTGGGCGGTGGTGAAGATGGCCGCCTCGCCCGCCAGCACGCCGACGAAGGCTCCGGTGGCCGTGCAGCTTCGCACGAAGAAGGCGAGCACGAACACGCCCAGCATTCCGCCGTAGAACAGCGAGCCGACGTAGTTCACCGCTTCGATCAGCGCGCCGAAGTTGGTCGCGAAGCTGGCGAACGTCATGGCGTAGATCCCCCAGAAGGCGGTGGCCAGGCGCGAGGCCACCAGGTAGCGGTGGTCCTCGGCCTCCGGCGCCACGTGACGTTTATAGATGTCGATCACCGAGACCGTCGCCAGCGAATTGATCTCCCCGGAAATCGCCGACATCGCCGCGGTGAAGATGACGCCGATCACCAGCCCCACCACGCCCACCGGCAAGTAGTTGGTGACGAAGGAGAGAAAAATGTAGTTTGTGTCGTTACCGCCCGAGATCTCCTGGGCCTCGGCGCGCGCGGTTTCGAGATCGCGCTCCGCGGCGCGGAAGCGGGTTACGGCGCCGGCGCGCGTGCCTTCGTCCGGAGCCGCGGTGATCTCGCGCGCGGCAGTCAGGCGCGTGTCGAAAGCGTCGTTATAGCGCTGCTCGATCGACGGATACTCGGCCGATTGCGCCGCGCGCTCGGCCTGCGCGGGGTTGAAGATGATCGGCGGCCTAACGAACAGGAAGACCACGAACACCATCGCACCGATGAACAGGATGAAGAACTGCATCGGCACCTTGGCGATGGCGTTGAACAGCAGGCCCAGGCGGCTCTGCCCGATCGACTTGCCGGTGAGGTAGCGCTGCACCTGGCTCTGGTCCGTGCCGAAGTAGGCCAGCGCCAAAAACGTCCCCCCAATGAGTCCGCTCCAGATGTTGTAGCGGTCCCCCCAGTCGACGTCGGTAGTGACGGGGTTCAGCCGGCCCGCCGCACCCGCCAGCGTCAGCGCGTCGCCGAAGGAAACGTCGCCCGGCAGCAGCGAGAGCGCGATCACCAGCGAGAGCACCAGCGCGGCCATGATCACCACCATCTGCTGCACGTCGGCCCAGGTGATCGCCTTGATGCCGCCCATGGTCGTGTAAATCATGACCAGTCCACCCATGATGAAGACGGTCACCTGGTAGGGCATGCCGAGGATCGCCGAGAGCACGATCGCCGGAGCGGACAGGGCCAGCCCCGCGCCCAGCCCGCGCGAGATGAGGAAGATCACCGTGACCAGCGCGCGCGTCTTGGCGTCGAAGCGGTGCTCCAGGTATTCGTAGGCCGTGTAGACCTTGGCTCGATGGAAGATGGGGACGGCGGTGGCCGACAGGATCACCATTGCGACCGGCAGCCCGAAATAGAACTGCACGAACCGCATGCCGTCGACATAGGCCTGCGCGGTGGTCGAAATAAAAGTGATGGCGCTGGCCTGGGTCGCCATGATGGAGAGCCCCATGGCGTACCACGGCATGGTCTTGCCGGCCAGCAGGAATTGCCGCGTGGTGCCCGACCCGCGCCCGCGCCAGAGTCCGTAGGAAACCAGGAACACGAGCCAGCAGGCCATGACGGCCCAGTCGAGCGGCCTCATGGGCGGTAGGCCACCGTGAAGGCGTAGAACAGCGCGATGACGACGGCCAGTTCCACCAGCGCGAAGGTATAGAGCCGTGGCCAGGAGCCGAGCACGGGTGGCGGCTCGTCGATCACGTCGCGTTCGTCGTCAAGGGGGTTGCGCGGTTCTGTCACGTAGGGGAGGTCCAGAAAATGGGTATCGTGTACTAGGGTATGCTGTGCCTAGGGGACATGCAACACGGGAACCGTGAGAGTCATGAGTAGCGAGAGACAACACGCCCACAATCTCCTGGACCGCCTTACGATAGGCCAGCTTTCCGCAGTTGTGCGTCTGCTCGAGTCGATAATTCCGCCTGAGGAAGACGATGACCTCAGCGGAGCCGAACGCAGCGCGATCGCGGATGCCGAGGAATGGCTGGAACGCAATGCGCCGATCCCTCACGAAGAGGTCCTGGCAGAGTTCGGTCTGACCGCCACGGAATGGGAGAAGATGGCGCAGGAACCCGAACGGCACAGCTAAGGCATGGCCGCCAATCTTGTTTGGACTGCGCAAGCGAAGGCGGACCTCCGCGCCATCGAGCAACCAATTGCGCTGCAGATCCTCAAGACGCTGGCTCGGTATGTTTTTCACGGGTGAGGGCGACGTCAAGCAACTCCGGGATTTCGAGCCTCCGCTGCTCCGTTTGCGTGCGCAGAGCCACCGCGTCTTCTTCCGCGACAAGGGGGAGTATCTGGAAATTCTGCGGGTCCTCGACCGCAAGGAGGCCTACCGCTGAAGGAGCGTTTCACACCGGCCAGTACGGCCCAGTCGAGCGGCCTCATGGGCGGTAGGCCACCGGGTATGCTGCTGTTCAGGAATCATGCAACCGCTACTGGGCGCCCTTATGATCGATGGCGCCGGAATCTGGTCTCAACGACAGCCGCCTATGTTTGCAGGGCGCACGAGGCGCGAACGGACCTGTTTGGATCGAAAACACCTTGGCGTTTCGAAGCGCACTTGGGACTCTGAATAAGTCAATTTCGAGTGGACTGCACGTGATGACAGCCGGAAATGGGACGAATCCTGTGAGTTTCTACAATCTGGCGTAAGCCTATGGAGAAAATTCAAAGGTGCCGGGAGATCGTCTTCGAGCTTGCCACGCTCCTTGAGCAAGAGAAACTCCCATCGCTGGCGGAGCGGCTTAGGGCTGCGATCGCAGGTTCCGACCGTGCCTTCGAACGGTACTTGACAAGAGGTGACATTTGGGCGGGCCAGGGGTCAGTGATCGACTGCGGGACCAGGGACGACAAGTACCGTCATGCGCGGCTGCGCGAGTTGCTTATGGAACTTGGGCGGCTACAGATCGAGGCCGGAAAAGCCAATGCCTGGACCAAGCGGTGGGTCCCCGACCACGACCCACATCAATGATTTGCGGACCATCGACTCTAGTGGTTGACGGAAGGCTCTGCTGGGTACTCATTCAACTGTAGGTTGACGTACCGTACCTTTGCCGGGCTGAGCGTGTTGGCGCACAGCCGGTGGGCTCCCGGCGCGCCAGTCGAGCGGCCTCATGGGCGGTAGGCCACCGTGAAGGCGTAGAACAGCGCGATGACGACGGCCAGTTCCACCAGCGCGAAGGTATAGAGCCGTGGCCAGGAGCCGAGCACGGGTGGCGGCTCGTCGATCACGTCGCGTTCGTCGTCAAGGGGGTTGCGCGGTTCGGTCACGCCGCAGTGGTCCTGGAAGCGGGCATCGTGTACCAGCGTATGCTGTGGATCGCGGTGTTGCAACACTGATTCGCGCGACACACGGATTCGGGCGACGTGTGATATTGGAAACACTTGAACTTCCCCACCACATCCTGGTCGCTGGTGCTGGCCGCCAAGCAGGAACAGGGGAGCAACAGTGTGGGTTCGCAGGGGGCGATGGAGCGCCTGTGCCAGGCGTACTGGTATCCGGTGTATGCCTACGTCCGCGCGCGCGGCAGTTCGCCGGATGCCGCGCTCGATCTCACGCAGGAGTTTTTTCTGCGGCTGCTGGACAAGCATCAACTGAACTCGATCGAAGCGCCGCGCGGGCGCTTTCGCTGGTTCCTGCAAACCGCGGTGAAGCATTTTCTGGCGAACGAGTATGACCGCGCCCGGGCGCAGAAGCGCGGCGGAGGGCGTGCGGCCTTGCCGCTCGAGATCGGCGACGCCGAACAGCGCTACCTACTGGAACCCGCCGACCCGGCGACTCCAGAAACCTTATTCGACCGCCGCTGGAGCCTGCTGCTGCTGAATCGCGCCATGGACCGCGTGCGAGCCGAGCATGAGCGGTCGGGCAAGGGGGCTCAGTTCGACCGGCTGCGTCCTTATTTAGTAGGCGATGAGGACGCGGCTTCGTATCGCGCCGCGGCCGAGCAACTGGGCGCGACCGAGGGTGCCGTGAAAGTGGCCGTGCACCGCATGCGGCGGCGGTTCGGCGAGGCGTTGCGCGAGGAGATTGCCGAGACCGTCGCGGGCGCCGAGGAGGTGGACGCCGAACTCCAGTTCCTGCTGAAGGCTCTGCAATGAAGCCGCCACCCCGGCCCCTGATAAAGATGGACGCGCTGCAATGAGCGGAGCTGCCTGCCCGCAGTGCGGGCGCCCGATCCCGCCCGGATCGCCCGCAGGCCTGTGCGCCGCCTGCCTGCTGGCTTTGGGGACGGCGCCGGATGCATCGATGGCGCCGGCGGCCCCGGCGCTGCCCCGGTCGCTGCTGCTCGATGGATTGCGCCGCATCGGCTGGGTGGGGCTGGCGCTGACGCTGACCGCGGTCGGCGTCTTGATCACGGGATACTTTGTGCAGCCGGGCTGGATCAATCCAGCCACCGCACCGGCGTCGTATCGCTGGTCTGTCGTGGGCATCGCGCTCTGCGGACTGGCCCTGGTCACGCTGTCGCAACTGCGATGGCGCGATCCGTCTACGGCCCTGGACCTTGCGCTGGTGGTCGAGGTGCTGGCGGGGCTGTGCATCGCGCTTTCCGAGAACGTGGTCCCTTATATAGACCCGATCCGCAGCGGTTCCTCTGTAGCCGTGTGGATCACGGTGTTCGCGCTGGCGGTGCCGGTGCGTTTCGGCAAAGCGCTCACGGCCGCCCTGGCGACCGCCTGTATGGAGCCGCTCGGGCTCTTCATCCAGGTTCGGCTGCTGGGCAATATCGAGAACCTGCCGCGGCAACTCTGGTTCATTCTGTCGGTGGCGCCGTTCCTGATGGCTGTGGCGTCCACGCTGCTCGGCAAGCTCATCTATCGTCTGGGCACGGAAGTGAAGGCGGCGCGCGAATACGGCGGCTATCAACTGGTGGAGCGCATCGGCCGCGGCGCCATGGGAGAAGTGTGGCGCGCGCGGCACCACATCGTGGGCCGCGAAGCCGCGGTGAAGCTGATCCGGCCGGAGCTGTTCGATAGCTCCTCGAACGATCGCCTGGCCGCGCAGCGGCGTTTTGAGCGCGAGGCGCAGGCGACCGCCTCGCTGCACTCGCCGCACACCGTGGCGCTGTATAACTACGGGCTCAGCGAAGACGGTCTCCTCTATTACGTGATGGAGCTGCTCGACGGCTTCGATCTGGAAACTCTGGTGACGCGCTTCGGCCCGCTGCCGGCCGCGCGCGCGGTGGCGATCCTGCGGCAGGTGTGCGATTCCCTGGCCGAGGCGCATGAGGCCGGCCTCATCCATCGCGACATCAAGCCCGGCAACATCGTGCTGACGCATGCCGGCCTCGCGGGCGACTTCGCCAAGGTGGTCGACTTCGGACTGGCTCAGCCAGTGGACGGCCCCGGCCGCAGCCAGCATCTGATTGCCGGGACCCCCGCGTATATCGCCCCGGAGATCCTCGCGGGCGGGGCGCCCAGCCCGCGTACCGATATTTACAGCCTGGGCTGCATCGCCTATTGGCTCCTTACGGCCAAGCCCGTATTCGAGGCCGCCACCGCGCCGCTCACCATGCAGGCGCACCTGACGGAGACGCCGCGGCCCTTGGCCGGGCGCACGCAGAACCCCATTCCGGCGGATCTCGAAGCGCTGGTGCTGGCGTGCCTGGCCAAGGACCCCGCGGCCCGCCCGGCTACGGCTCGCGAGCTTTCGGCGCTGCTCGAAGTGTGCGCCATCGATCCTCCCTGGACGCGCCTGGATGCGGACCGCTGGTGGGGCGAGCGCGCCCTGTGACCGGCTGCCCCTCTTGCGGCGGCGTGAAGTCGACCCGCACCAGCATGTCGCGCTGCACCAGCCGTTGCCCCGTGATGTGGAGCTTGCGCACCGCTGTCAGAGCCTTGTCCGCCAGTGCCGGGTCGGCCGCGGCAGCCACCTCCACTGCAGTGATGCTGCCCTCGGCTGATGCGGTCGCTAGAACCAGCACGGGCTGCACGTAACCCGCGGCCGACCCGCCCGAGAGCGTGATCAACGACCTCTGTTCCATCTGGAGCGTGACGGGCGGATTGTTCGCGAGCGCCTCAGCGGCCGGTGCCAAGGACGCGGGGTCCGCACGGTCGTGTAGGCGATCTTGCGGTGGCGCGACAGGTCCTGGTGGAGCTCGCGGACGGTCGCCTGGCCGCGGTCCCAGATGGTCTTGAGGATCTCCAGTTCCTGGTCGGTGGGGGAGAATAATGCGCCCCCGGGAAGCCGCCCCCGCCGGCCGCCTAACCGAACGGGTCTGCGCGCGTCAAAACCGGTAAAGTCCGGGATCGCCGTGGTAAATTTGTTGTTTGGGGCACGGCCCCGTTCCCGAGGAAACAAAACATGACGTTCACGAAATGTTTCGCGTTTGTGTGCTGCGCCGCCCTCGCTTCGGCCCAGATCCCGCTCAAGGATCCGACGCTCGACAAGGTCATCGTCGTAGTCGACGGCCACGACGTGACCGAGTCCGATATCAAGAAGATGCTCGAAACCGGCGACCCGCGCTTGCAGCAGATGTTCCAGCAGGATCCCGTGTCGGCCATCATGCAGTACTACATCATGCGCGCACTGGGAGAGGAAGGGGAGAAACGCCAGCTCTTCAACCGTACTCCGTACAAGGAGCAGATCGAAAACCGGCGTCTGGATATTCTGGCGGGCGCGGTGATCAACGACGAGCGCGACGGCTACCCCGTGCCGACCGAGGCCATCCAGGACTACTACGATCAGCACCGGGCCGATTATGAGCAGGCCACGATGAAGGCGATCTTCATCACCTTTAAGCCGGAGGGCCAGGCCACCACCAATAACCTGCAGGCGGCCGCGCAAGAGGCGCTCGGCCAAGCCCGCTCAAACCGCTCCGAGGCCGAAGCGCGCAAGCTCGCCGAGGATATCGTGAAACGCGCCCGCGCCGGAGAGGACTTCGTCACGCTGGTCGAAACCTACTCGGAAGACCTGCCTTCCAAGCGCGACAAGGGCAACTTCGGCGTGCTGAAGACTGGCACCTCGCACCCCGCCGATTTCCGCAAGGCCGTCATGGCGCTCCAGGCTGGTGAGGTCAGCGATCCCATCCGCCAGGCCACCGGCTTCTACATCATTCGCGTCGAAGACCGCGGCTTGCAGCCCATCAACGCCGTCCGCGCGGACATCATCCAGACCATCCGCCAGGAACACCTGGTGAGCTGGTTTGACCAGATCAACAAGCGCTTCCAACCGGTGGTGAAAGACCCGGCCGCGTTGCTGTCGCCGCAAACGATGCAGCAGCAGGGTCCGGGGGTGAAGCTGCCCCCTGCCCAGTAGGCGTTCCGTAGCCGGATGCACGTGCTGCCTCGGCTCTCCGGCCGACCGATCCACGTCATCGTGCGTGCTTCGCTTGGTCCGCACCTGGCCGCGACCTCTATCCCGCGGCGCATCATCTATCTTGACCGCGACGTCCTGCGCGTGCCCGGCGAGTTCGAACGCATCCTGGTGCATGAGCTGTTTCACTTCGTCTGGGTACGCCTGGGGAATCCCTTGCGCCGCGCCTGGGAACAGGTGCTGGCGGCCGAATTCGCACGACGCGATGGAGGCGAGCTCGGCTGGAGCGCCGAGTGGCGCAAGGCGAAGCTCCGCCCCGGCGACGTTCGCGATCGCACGCCTGCCTGGCGCCGCTATGCCTGCGAAAGCTTCTGCGATTCGGCTGCGTGGCTCTACGCCGGCCTCACGCGCCATGACGAATTCACCCTGCCCGCCGCCGCCCGCCGACTCCGGCGCGCCTGGTTCCTGCAACGGGTGACTGTGGGGAACGTCGCCTCCCACCATCTCCCGGTGTAACCTAAGAGTATGAACACGCCGATTCGCCGGACTCTCTTCCGTGTCTCGCTGGCTGCGGCGCTGGCTGTCGGACTCACTGCGTGCTCCCAACAACAATCCGAGGAAGTCGCAGGCGACGCTCCGCATGTGAAAGATGAGGCCCAGCGCAACAAGGCTCCCGAGTTCGCGCTGAAAGACACCAACGGCGACACCGTGCACATGTCCGACTACGCCGGCAAGGTGGTGCTGGTGAACTTCTGGGCCACCTGGTGCGGACCCTGCCGCGCGGAGATGCCCTGGTTCGCCGAATTCGATCACGAATATAAGGACCGCGGCTTCGCTGTGCTGGGCGTGTCGCTCGACGAGGAAGGCTGGGACGCCATCAAGCCCTACCTCACCGAGCACAAGGAGATCACCTACCGCATCATGCTCGGTGACGAATCCACGGCGCAGATCTACGGGGGCGTGGAATCGCTGCCCACTTCGTTCCTCATCGACCGCGAGGGCCGCATCGCGGCCGTGCACACCGGCCTGGTGAGCAAGAGCACGTACGATAAAGAGATTCAAGATCTGTTGGGAGGAGGAATCGTCAAGGATGCACAGGTATCTGGTTCTGGCGCTGCTGCTGGCGAACTCGCTTTGCTCCGCACAAACGAACGTCCTTAAGCTGAGCAAGACGGAGGTGGTGAAGGCCAAGATCGGCTCCACGCTCCAGGTGAAGGTGCCGTTCGAGCTGCGCGAAGGCTACCACGTCAACAGCAACACGCCTTCGGACAAGTATCTGATCCCGTTGAAACTCACTTGGGACGCGGGCGTGATGGCGGCCAAGGACGTGACGTTCCCCAAGCCGTCGCTCGAAAAGTACGCCTTCTCCGAAGTCCCGCTTTCGGTCTTCTCCGGCACGTTCGAAATCACGACGACCTTCAAGGTAGCCCCCACGGCCGCTCCCGGCCCCACTGCCATCAACGGCAAGCTGCGCTACCAGGCCTGCAACAATCGCGAATGCTTGGCCCCGCGCACCATGGACGTCGCCATCCAGGTCGACCTGATCCGCTAACTTCGGATGCCGCAACACCGCTTGCTGCCTGATCACCCGCTAGCTGAGCCGCGACCGCAGGGAGCGGTCCTCCGCCGTCCGCAATCGCCCCCGTGCCCCGCCGCCTGCTGATCCGTCCCGGCGCGATCGGCGACGTGATCCTATCGCTACCCGCCCTGGAAGCCGCCCGCGACACCTACACCGAGGTCTGGACCCCACGCCCGGTCCTCCCGCTGATCCGCTTCGCCGACCGCACCCGCGCGATCATCGACACGGGCCTCGACTTGGTGGGCGTCGTCGACCACGCCCGCGTCCCCGCGCTGGAAACCTTCGACTCGATCTACTCCTGGTACGGGACGAACCACCCCGAATTCCGCGAAGCGGTCGCTCATCTGCCGTTCACGTTCTTTCCCGCGTTGCCCCCGTCCCCCGGCATCCCGCGCATCCCCGTGCCTGCGGTCCCGCGCGGCGATCATGCCGTGATCCATCCCTTCGCCAGCAGTCCGAAAAAGCGCTGGCCGCTCGACCAGTTCCGCGAAGCCGCCCGCCAACTGAACGCCCCGGTCCAGTGGTGCGCCGGACCCGAAGAGCAACTCTCCGAAGCCATCCGCTTCGACGACCTATATGAACTCGCCTGCTGGCTGGCCTGCGCGCGCGTGTACATCGGCAATGACTCGGGCATCGCCCACCTCGCCGCGGCGGTGGGCGTACCGGTCATCGCCATCTTCCTCGCGACCGACCCGGCCATCTGGGCTCCGCGCGGACCGCGCGTCCGTGTGCTCGAACGCCCGCAGGTCGCCGATGTCGTCGTCGCCACCCGGCAGTTCCTCGGATAGCGCCGCCGTCGCCACCTCCAGCAGTCCCGGCGCCAGGGCCCGCATGTCCACCTTGTTGTGCATCTTCCGCAGCGAGCGCCCGGCGATGCGCGCGAAGCGGTTGATCGCTTCCACCGTGCGCAGCGTGCCCAGATCGACCACCGCGTTGATGATCTCCGATTCGCGCGCCAGCAGGTCGGCGTAGGCCTTGCTCTTGCGCTGCACGGCCACCAGAATGTCTTCATGCCACACCGGAGCGTAACGGTGCGCCAGTTGCAGCTCGCCCGCCTCGTAGAGGCGCCCCTCGCACACGGCAAGGAACCGCTGCACAGAGCGCCCGCACAGCCGCCAGGAGGCTTCGAGCGTGTCGCGGCACCACGGATAGTCGCGCAGGTCGTAGGTGAACTCGGTCCGCGGACGCCCCGGAAACGGCCGGCTGGCCTGATACACGATCATCGGATACGCCGTCTTGCGATCGGCGAAGCGCGCCATGTCGGCGAAGTAGCGCGCCGGAGCCTGCTCGCGCAGCCAGCGTTGCAGCGCCAGGGAGACGCGCTGCCAGGTGGGAAAGTAAGCGGCGTCGCGTTCACCGGGCGTGTTCAGCCACACCGGATCGCCCATCACCAGCGCCGCCGCCATGTCGCGGGCCGCAGCCATCGGCTCCAGCACGGCGCGGATGAGAGTGCCTTCGCGCTCGAAGGGCAGAGCGCCCAGCAGCGCATCCAGCCTTCGGCGGTCCCTGCGGTCGCAGAAGGGCAGGCGAAGGTCGAAGGTCCGCGCCTCGCCGCCCGTCAGCTCCATCACTTGTTCGCGGATCGCCGGCGGAAGCTCGCCGGGGCCCAGCAGCGTGCCGGCATCGCAGCCGGCCTCGCGCGGCCAGAAAAGTCGAAACGTCGGTTGTGTCATCGCGCTCCGATTGTAGGGCCCGTGCGCCAACGTTTCTGCACGCACTGCGCCGCAACTTCCCTCAAAAGCGCGAGATAGAAGTTTCACTCGGCTTGTGAATGGAATGTGATGGCACGCCGCTCACGTTCCATTTGTGGTCTCGTGTTAACCTCCTACTAGAGGCTCCTTCGGAGCCACAACCGGCAAACATGACCAGCAGCGGCATTCAGGATTCCCTTCGTGAGCGTGGGGTGCGTCTCACGCGCCAGCGCCGTCTGCTGCTCGACCTGATCGACAATTCCGGTCTCCATCTGGACGCTGACACGCTCTACCAGATGGCCAAGGAGAAGGACCCGCGCCTCAACCGCGTTACGGTCTACCGCACCCTGAAGCTGCTGAAGGAAGGCGGCTTGGTCGACGAGCTTGACCTGGCCCACTTCGAAGGCGAGAAACACTACTACGAAACGCGCCTCAAGCAGGAGCACGCGCACATCATATGCCTGCGCTGCGGCCGCGTCGAGGAGTTTTTCGGTGAACAGCTCCAGGCCGTGCGCGGCCAAGTGCAATCCCAATTCGGCTTCGAGATCGTCTTCGCACGGACCGAAATCGGTGGCTACTGCTCGCATTGCCGCGTGCTGCGCGCTCAGGAGGAATCGCGCGCGCAAGCCGTCAAAGATGAGCTGGCGGCCCGCGGTGCCGAGGGCGCGCGTGACTGATGGCGCCCGGCGAAGCCTCGCTTGATCCGCAATCCAACGTGCCGCCCGCGGCGCTGCTGGTGCTGCATCCCGCGGGCCACCGCACGCGTGTTCCCATCGAATCGCTGCCGTTCCTGATCGGCCGCCAGGTGGACAATCACCTGGTCCTGCGCGACAACCGGGCGTCGCGCACCCACGCCCGCATCGTGGCGGAAGACGGCCACTACGTGGTCGAGGATCTCGACAGCCGCCATGGCACCTGGGTCAACGGCGAGCGCATTGCCCGCCACGTGCTGCGCAACTCAGACCGCATCGATTTGGGCGTGCCCGAGAGCTACCAGATCACCTTCACGCTCGAATCCGGCGAATTTAACCGGATTATGGAGCAAATGTCTTCGCCCGCGCTGGTCGGCGGCACGGACAATAGCTTGGTGAAGCTCCGCAGCCTGGTGGAGGTGGCCCGCGCGCTTCAGAATTCGCTGTCCACCCACGAGGTCCTCACCGCGGTGATCGACGCCTCGCTTTCGGTCACCGGATGCGAGCGCGGCTTCCTGCTGTTGCGCAAAGGCGATGATCTCGAAGTCTCCGTGGCCCGCGACCGCGATGGACGCCCGCTCGAAGCCGCCGAGCTGCGCGTGCCGACGTCGGTGATCCAGCGCGCGCTGCACACCCGCCGCGACCTGCTCTCGATGTCCTTCGATCCTCTGGAACAAAGCGGCATCCGTCCGGAGATGTCTGTAGCCCAGCTTGAGCTGCGCAGTGTCGTCTGCCTGCCGCTGATCCAGATCCGTAGCGGGACCAATGAGGAAACCAGCGTGCTGTCGGCCGCGCGCGCCACCGTCGGCCTGCTCTATATGGATTCGCGCAAGGCCCCCGCCGATCTGTCGGCCGGCAGCCGCGAGCTGCTCCAGACGCTCGCCATGGAAGCGTCCACCATCCTCGAAAACGCGCGTCTCATCGAAGAGGAACGCATCAAGCAGCGCATGGAAGAGGAGCTCAAAATCGCCCGCGAGATCCAGCAGGGACTCGTGCCGGTCGGGCTCCCGACGGAAGGCTGGTTCCGCGCCGCTGGCTCCACGTGGCCCTCCACGGAAGTCGGCGGAGACTACTTCGACGTGCGGCCGTTGAGCGAAGACCGCTGGGGAGCCGTGGTCGCCGACGTTTCCGGCAAGGGCGTCAGCTCCGCGCTGCTCGCCAGCTTCCTGCAAGGCGCGTTCCTGATGGCGTCCGGCACTGAAGCCGAGATCGGCGCCATGATCTCTCAGCTCAACGCCTTTCTGCTGGAACGCACGCACGGCGAAAAGTACGCGACCATCTTCTGCTGCGGCCTCAGCGCAGACGGCCGTCTCAGCTACATCAATGCCGGCCACTGCGCGCCGTTCCTGCTGAGCGCCGACGGCTCGATGCGCAAACTCAACACCACGGGGATGCCGGTCGGCATGCTGGAAGAAGCTGAATTCGCGCGCGTCGACGTGCAGCTCACACCCGGCGACAAGCTGGTGATCTACAGCGACGGCCTTACGGAGGCCGAAAACGCACACGGCGAGTTCTTTGACACCGAGCGCCTGCGGCTCGCCCTGCGCGACAATTGCCGCCTGGGTGCGGCCGACCTGCACAAGGCGCTGCTGGCCGCCGTCGACCGGTTCGCCGAAGGCGGTAAAGTTCGCGACGATATCACGGCCCTGGTTCTGGAGTACGCGCTCGAAGACGCCCCGCGGTGACCCAGGTCCTCTATACGGCCGCGCATGGCGGATTCGCGCGCGAAGCGGTGCCACTCGGTGGCGGAGCGGCCGTCTTCGAACACCTGGTCGCCGAGTGGCGCCGTACGCGTCCCTTTGACCTCCACACCATCACGCCCGAGATCCTCGGCGGCACAGCGCCCAGTGGACGCGACCTGGTCCAGTTCGGTGAGCGCGCCTACGCCCAATTCTGCCGCGCCTTCGAACGTGCCTCCACCGAAGCGATCCTCGAACATGACCCCGCGCAAACGGTCGTGCTGGCGAACGACATCTCCGAAGGTCCGGACTTCGCGACGCTCGCCGCACGCGGGTATCGCATGTTCACCATCTACCACGTCGATGTGGTCGCCTACGTCTCGGCAATCTACCTGCGCGGTCGTGTCGCTCCGGAGTTGACCGTGCGCTGGTACCGTCGGCTCCACTGGCTGCTGCCGGAAATGGCGAAGCTCGTCTGGGAGAAGCAGGAAGCGAGCGTCCGCCATTCCCGCGGCCTCATCGTGCCATCGGCCGGCATGCGCGACGTGTTACTGCGCTGTTACCCGGACTGCCCGCCAGAGAAGATCCACGTGCTTCCGTGGGGCTCCTGGAGCGAACCCGCCGCAGTCGACCCTGAAGCGCTTCGCCGGGAATTCGGCGTCCCACCGGATGCGCAGGTGCTCCTCACGCTCAGCCGCATTTCGCCCGAAAAAGGTCAGGACCTGCTGATCGAAGCACTACTCGAATGGGAGCGTCGCGACGATTTCCCCCAGCGTCCCTTGTGGGTCTTCGTCTGCGGCGACGCCGCGTTCATGCAAGGTCTGCGCTTCCTGGACCGCCTGCGATCGTTAGCTGGCCGTCTGAAGCGTACGCACGTGGTCTTCCCGGGCTACGTCACCGGCGAGCGCAAGCAAGCCTTCTTCGCCCTCGCCGACCTCTACGTCTTCCCCTCGCGCCATGAAAGCTACGGACTGACGCTGCTCGAAGCGTTGGCAGCCGGACTCCCCGCCGTGTGTCTCGATACCGCCGGAGCCCGCAGCGTGATGCAGGAAGCCTTCGGCGCACTGGTCACACCAGGGAAACTGCGCTCCGCCATCGCGCATCTTCTCCGTGACGCCGATCTCCGCAAGCAAATGAGCGCCGCCGCCCGGGCCTTCGCTTGTGCGGAGCGATTCCCCGACCGCGCGCGGCAGCTCGCGGAGATCCTGCTCGCATGACACCGCAATGGGCGATAACGCTGTGGCGCAAGCCCGTGGCTTGCCGCGCCGGGACTCATCCCGGCGCTTGTCGCCCATCAATGTGTCGCGCCACAGACCTCACCGAAATCGCTCACCGCAGGGCCACGGCTCAGGTTTCCCGCCGATGCGCAGAGCACTTGTGAGAAATCCAGGCTAAGTTTCCGCGATCGCCCGGTTAGCCATCTCCAGCAGCTCGGCGCAGCAGCCGCTCATCTGGATGGAAACCTCGCGCAGCGTCAACCCGTGGAACTTCAACCGCGGACCCTCCCGATGCTGCGGGCAGCGGACGTGCTCCAGCTTCCGCACGGTCTGCTGCTTGAACTCGTCGACAGTGGCGGCCGGATGCATTCGGAAGACATTTTAGCATGTAACTGTTTCAAACAGACTCGATTCGTCTCGTCGCGCCCGTGACCCGTCCCGCGCCGGATCGCCCGCGGCAAAGGCGCGCCGCCGGACTGCTACACTTGTCTTCGTCCCCCGTGACAACGCTCGCCGCACCGCCCACATCGCGCCTTCGCTACCTGGAACTGCTGGTCCTCCTGGGCCTTCTCCAGGCCATCGCGCCGGTCTCCATCGACATGTACCTGGCCGCGATGCCCACCATGGAGACCGTCTTCCACGCCTCCTCGGCCGCCGTGCAGAGCACCATGGTCACCTTCATGATCGGCTTCGCTTTCGGGCAGGCCGCCTACGGGCCGATCACCGACCGCTTCGGCCGCAAGCCGCCGCTTTACGTCAGCCTGGTCATCTTCATCGCTTCATCGGCGATCTGCGCGCTGGCGCCGTCGATCCAGGTGATGGCCGGATTCCGCTTCCTGCAAGCCCTGGGAGCCTGCGGAGGCTCGGTGATGTCACGCGCCATCGTCCGCGACCTGTTCCCGCCCGAGCAACTGCGCCGCATCTTTTCGATGCTGATCCTGGTGCTGGGCGTCTCGCCGGTGATCGCGCCGCTGTTCGGCAGCTACCTGCTGTTGTGGTTCGGCTGGCAGTCGCCGTTCGTGGCGCAGGCGACCATTGGGACGCTTTGCTTGATCGGCATGCACTTCCGCTTGCGCGAGTCGATGCCGGAGCACGTCCGCCGTCCCTTGCAGATGCCCGTCATCATGTCGGCCTATGCGCGCCTGCTCAAGGACCGCACCTTCGTCGGCGCCTCGGTGGTCTGCGGCTTCAGCGCCGCCGGAGCCTTCGCCTATATCGCCAGCGCGCCGTTCCTGTTCATCAACCTCTATCACGTGCCCACCGAGCAGTTCGGCTGGCTGTTCGGCACCATCGCCGTGGGCATGATCGCGGGCTCGCAGATCAACGGCTGGATGCCGCACCGCATTCCGCTGTGGCTGGTGCTGCGGGTGGCGAACCTCGTTCAATTGGCCGCCTCGGCGCTGCTGGTCGTGTTCGTGCTCACCGGCATGGGCGGGCTGCCGACCGTCTACGCGATGATCTTCATCTACATTGCGGCGCAGGGCTTCGTGTTCCCGAACGGATCGGCCATCGCCATGACCCGCCATGGCGATATCGCGGGCACGGCGTCGGCTCTGCTGGGAACGAATCAGTTTCTGATTGCCGCCGTGGCGACCATTTTCCTGGGACTGATCGAGAACCCTGCCGTGCCCCTGGCCTGGGTGATGTTGGCCTGCGCGGTGGCCTCGAACCTGCTCAACTTCTGGACGCTGGGCGCGAACCTGGAGACGGCTCCCGCGCAGTCGGCTTCGGCTACTGGCAGCCCTTGAGGTCCTGCTCGAAGTTATCGAACAGCCGGGCAGCGCCCGCGCCTTCAAGGGTCCGCATCACGTGGCCCTCGCCCTTCTCCACGCTGAAGGTGACCTTGTAGCCCTTCGCCCGGAAGTCCTTGGCCTGGCCGGTCTCGATGGAGACCCAGCCGGTGTCCTTCTCGCCCGCGTACATGTGGATGCACAGGCCGTTCAGCCTGTCGGCCAGGGCTGTATCGGGAAGGTAGCCGGGAAAGCCCGTGACCGAGTAGAAGTACTGCGGATAGTGCGAGGCGACGTAGAACGCGCTGATGCCGCCGTTCGAGACGCCCGCGATGAAGAGCTTGCCGCCGCGGACCTTGTAATCAGCGAGGATCTTCTGAATGAAGGCGGGGAACACCTTGGAGCCTCCCTGGAAGAAGAGTCCTTCGGCGGGCGCCGACGGCACGACGACGATGTAGCCCCGCTTCTCGGCTTCCAACCGCCAGTTGCGCGCGACCACGCCATCGACCATCGGCATCGTCTGCGCGCCGCCGGGGAAGGCGAGCACGGCGTAATACTCCTTAGCGGCGTCGTAATCCTTGGGCGTGATCACACGGTAGTGGAGCTCGGTGCCGGCGATTTTTTCGTCCTTGGTGGCGAGGTCGGCAAAGGCGGGCGCTGCCAGCAGCGCAGCCGTGAGCAGGGCAATCGAGGTCTGCTTCATAGAGCTTATTATCTTCCCACGGTTACTTAGAATGAAGCGGGGCGCGGTAGAGAAGACCGTGAAAGTTCGGGACCTAATCAAGCTGATTGAACGCGACGGGTGGCGCCACGTGCGAACGCGAGGCAGCCATCGACAGTACAAGCACGCCGCGAAGAAGGGCCGCGTGACCATCCCCGGTCATCCTGGTGACGACGTCAACCCTTGATACGCTGAAGAGTGTGCTGGTCCAGGCGGGATTGCGAGGCAAGCCATGAAAAAGTACGCCATCGTGATTGAACGCGGCGCGAACAACCTCTCGGCCTACGTTCCGGACCTGCCTGGTTGCATTACGACGGGCAGAACCGTCGAAGAGATCGAGCGGAACATTCGCGAGGCGATCGAACTGCACCTTGAGGGTCTCGCCGAAGACGGAGAGCCGATCCCCGAACCGCACACTGAGGTCGCCTACGTAGACCTGTCAGGTGCAGCGTAATGACTTCGAGCGGTCCGCTGGGCCGCTGCTAGAATGAAGCTGAATGCCGACGATCGTCACTGACCAGCCGTATCGTCCTGTGCCGCTTGATCCTCCCCGCAAGCGGTGGACCCGCGCCGAGTGCGTCGCCCTGGAGGCGTCGGGCGTATGGGAGCAGCAGAAGCTCGAACTGGTGGAGGGAGAGCTCATCAGCAAGATGGGGAAGAATCGTCCGCACGTCAATGTCCTCGTTCTTGTCCATGCATGGCTCCTGGACGTGTTTGGAGCCCAGTTCGTCAATCCGGAGGCTCCGATCGACGTCTCGCCGGAGGACAATCCCACCAATGAGCCTGAGCCGGACCTGATTGTGTTGGCGAAACCCACGCAGGAGATCCAAGCGGGCAACCCGCAGCCGGCTGATCTGCGGCTGGTGGTCGAGATCTCGGATTCCACGCTGGGCTTTGATCTCACTACGAAGGCTTCTCTCTACGCTCGTGCCGGGATCGCGGATTATTGGGTGGTGGACGTCAACGCTCAGCGGATCGTGGTGCATCGAGACCCGGAGGAAGGCGTGTACAAGTCGATCGCCGTGTACGGGGAGCAGGAAAGTGTGAGTCCTTTGGCAGCGCCCGGCCAGGCACTCCTTGTCGGCGACGCGTTCCCGAGACCGCAATAGGAAAGCCGCATGAAGCAGCGTCGATTTCCGCAAGGCTGGAATGAAGAGCGCATCCAGCGAGTGCTGGCTGCCTATGAGACCCAGTCCGAGGAAGAGGCGTGGGCCGAGGATAAAGAAGGCATGGAGGCATCCGATACTCTCATGCGCGTTCCTCACGACCTGGTGCCGCTCATCCGCGAGATGGTGGCGAAACGGAAGCACTAGCGACACGAACCTTGTGTGCGTGCTCCGGGAACCTCCGCTTGAATGCTTCTTTATACCCTTTGGGCAAGATGATGCCGGTCACATCCTTCGGAGCAAACTCGACGTCACCGTAGATACGCCACTCACGTTCCATGTAGTAGTTCTTGCGCGACTCCTCCGGCTCTCTCGATCGAAAGTCCTTCACGAATGCGAGAACGTCTGTGTAGAACCGTTGACGAAGAAGATCCGTCCGAAGGAAGACGTCCTTCATGTCAGCGCTTACTAGCGGATCGAACATCAGGTCGTGAAGCCGGGTCGAAAGTGACATCGCTTCCCGGTGGAAGCTGTTGAGGAGGCTGCCACGCTTGATGCCGCCACGTCGGAGGCCGACCTTACCCTTGGCATCTTTGACAAGATGGGGTCCTGGGACTAACGCATCGTTGACAACGTAGAACGCTGGGTTCGCGCCCTTGTGGGCCAGGAAGGCTTTGGAAAAGGCAACACCGAACGGGCTGTACTTCGCCATGTGGAGGTGTAGTTCTTTCCCCGGGATATCACAGAAGCAGACTATCCTACCTTGGATGCCGGTCCCGCCAGAGATTCGCTTGTTTCCCGTGATCTGTATAGAAGCCGCTCCCTCTCCCGGAATCCCGCTGGCACGTAGTCGCCCTTCGCGAAGGATCTTGCAGAGGACCTCATATTGCTTGTCAGGACTCCGCCGCCGCCGCCCTACGCAATGGGTCAGTTCGTTGGAGACGTAACTCATCCTTCGTCGACGGAGGACGTCCGCTATTCTCGAACCGACGTGTCCAAGAACGCCCGCAGGCGGTGGCTGCGGCTGGGGTGCCGGAGCTTCCGTAGCGCCTTGGCTTCGATCTGGCGAATGCGCTCGCGGGTGACGGCGAAGTGTTGGCCGACCTCTTCGAGCGTGTGCTCGCTGCCGTCCTGGAGGCCGAAGCGCATCTTGATGATTTTTTCTTCGCGCGGGCTCAGCGTCTTGAGGACCTCGGCCGTCTGCTCGCGGAGGTTCAGGTTGATCACTGCTTCCGACGGGGAAACGACGCGGCGGTCGATGATGAAGTCGCCTAGGTGCGATTCTTCTTCTTCGCCTACCGGGGTCTCCAGTGAGATCGGCTCCTGCGCGATGCGCAGCACTTTGCGGACCTTGCCTACCGGCAGTTCCATCTTGACGGCCAGCTCTTCGGTAGTGGGCTCGCGGCCCAGGTCCTGCTGTAACTGGCGCTGCATGCGGACCAGCTTGTTGATGGTCTCGATCATGTGCACCGGGATGCGAATGGTGCGGGCCTGGTCGGCGATGGCGCGCGTGATGGCCTGGCGGACCCACCAGGTGGCGTAGGTCGAAAACTTGTAGCCGCGCTGGTAGTCGAACTTGTCCACCGCCTTCATCAATCCGATGTTGCCTTCCTGGATCAGGTCCAGGAACTGGAGGCCGCGGTTGGTGTAGCGCTTGGCGATCGATACCACCAGGCGGAGGTTGGCTTCGATCAACTGCTTCTTGGCGATCTCAGCTTCCAGCTCGCCGCGCTCCACCACTTGCAGCGTGCGGCGCAGCTCGGTGGCCGAGGCTCCGGATTCCTCTTCCAGATGCTGGATGCGCTGGCTGTGCTGGCGCATCTCCTTGCGCAGGGCGGAAGCGCCGCCGTGCGCGCCATTGGGCGTGCTCTCGATCCTGCGCTGGATCTTGGCGATCTCGCGCTCAATGGGCTTGAGCTCCTCGACTGAGTTGCGCAGGCGGCCGGCGAGGGCGTGGCGCATTTCCGACGAGAACGGGACGGCGCGGATCAGGCGCGAGACGGAGACCATGGTGCGCGCCAGGCCCCAGCGCAGCGTGCGGTGCATCTTGGGCTTCATGCCGCGCGAGACGGCTTGCAGCTTTTGCCGGGACTGCTGTGCCTTTTTGTAGCAGCGCTCGATGTCGGCCAGCGTGGTGAGAAGTTCCTGGGTCTGCTCCGCTACGGTTTCGTCCGTGACCACCAGATCCGGCATCGTCAGGATGTCGCGCACGGCGTCGGGTTCGCTTTGCAGCACGTCGGCGAGCGCCAGCACTTCGCGGATCACCAGCGGCGAACGCGACAGCGCCTTGCGGACGGCGGCCTGGCCGCGCTCGATGCGCTTGGCCAGTTCGATTTCGCCCTCGCGCGTCAGCAGCGGCACGGTGCCCATCTCGCGCAGATACATGCGGACGGGATCGTTGGTCTTGTCGCTGAAATCCTGCGGCAGTTCGAGGTCGCCGAGCTCTTCGCCGTCCTCGCTCTTCTTGTCGAACTCGATCTTGGGCTCTTCGAGGATCTCGACGCCCGCGGAGTCGAACTCGCTCAACAGATCTTCGAGTTCGCGCCCTCCCGAGTAATCTTCCGTGAGGAGCTCATTGACTTCGTCGTAGAGAACGTATCCCTTCTCTTTCCCCGAGTCCATGAGCTGTTTCAGCCGGCCGAATTTTTCTTCGCTTGCCACTTCTCTTGAGCTAGGATCGCTTTCCCCTGGCAGGAGGCCGCCGGTGCCTCCCCACCAAGCAAGTCCAATTGCATTTCAGTGTACAACACCGGATGCAGCCGACATGGTGTGCAATTCGCATCATCATCCACGTGCGCCGCTTGCATCGCGTTCCAATTTGTGTAGCTCCGCGATCCACTGCAACGCTTCCTCAACACGGCCTTCGCGCTCGGCCGTCTTCACCCGGGATCTCAGGTCCGCCAGCCTGCGCTTGCGATGATCGGCCTGCAAGCGGCGGACGCAAGCTTCGGCCTGCTGCCAAGCGAGTTCCCCGGCATTCGAGGCCTCTTCCATATCATCGGCGGCGACGGCCTCATGCAATAGCGCGCGGGCCGGATCGCTCAGGCGGGCCTCCAGTCCGGCGAACAGGCGCGAGGGCTCCTCGGAGTCCACAAAGCGCAGATTTTCGAAGATTTCGCGGGTTTGGAAGGCCTCGATCAGGGCCAGCTCCAGTGCGGGCAGAAGCTCGTTGCGGACCCGGCTGCTGGCCAGCGCCGCATGGATCAGGATGCGTTCGAGGGCCGGGATCTGCGGCCGCTGGGGTGCGCGCGGGGCCGCGTTGCGGCGATCCGTGGCGGCCTTCTTGAACTCGTCGAGGATGAGACCGGGCTCGACGCCGAGGTAGGAGGCCATGTCGTTGGCGATGGCCGCGCGCTCCAATTTGTCGCCCACCCTGTTCACATTGGGCAGCAGAAACTTGAAGGCCTCCATGCGTCCTTCCGAGCTGCGCATGTCGAACTTGGCGCGCGCGCGATCGGCGAGCCAGTGGAAGTAGCCGCTGGCGCTGTCGAGCTTGGCGCGATAGGCGTCGGCGCCGTATTGCTTCACATACTCGTCGGGGTCAAGCTTGCTGGACGCATCTCCGCCGGGGCCCGCTCCGAGTTGCAGGACGCGCACGTGCAGGCCTTCATCGAGGAACAACTGGATGGCGCGTTCGGCGGCGTTGGAGCCGGCGGTGTCGGGATCGAAATTGACCACCACGGCGTCGGCGTGGCGATGGATGGCGCGCACCTGCGGGTTGGTGAGCGCGGTGCCACAGCTTGCGACCGCTTCCTTCACCCCGGCCGCGTATACTCCGATGACGTCCATGTAGCCTTCGACCAACACTGCTCGCCCCGTGCGGCGCATCCCCTCCCGTGCGCGGTGCAGGTTGTACAGGACAGATGTCTTCCGGTAGATGGGTGTTTCCGGGGAATTTAAATATTTCGGTTGATCGTCATCGCGCATGGCTCGCCCGCCGAAGGCGATCACTTTCCCGGACTCATTATGGATGGGAAACATCAGGCGGCCGCGGAAGGCGTCATAGAAGCCGCCTTCGCTGCGGCGCCGCAGAAGACCGGAGGCTTCGATCTGCTGTGCGCTGAAGCTCCCTTCGGTGAGGCGGCGCGTGAGCGTCTGGCCGGAGGGCTCGGAGAATCCGAGGTCGAAGGCGTCGATCAGGTCAGGGGTGACCCCGCGGCGTTCGAGATAGGCGCGGGCTTCGGCGCCCTGGGGTCCGTGGAGGCTGGAGCGGTAGAGCTGCGCGGCGATGGCATGCATTTCGAGCAGTGCGGCGCGGAGCTTGGATTCGGCGTCGGAGTGGTCGGAGCGCTTGGGCAGGGGGATGCCGTTGCGCTCGGCCAGGAACGTGACGGATTCCCAGAAGGTCATGCCGTCGTGCTCCATGACGAATTTGAGAACGTCGCCGCCAACGCCGCAGCCGAAACATTTATAGAACTGGCGGGTCTGGTTGACGTTGAAAGAGGGGGTTTTTTCCTGGTGGAAGGGGCACAGGCCGATGAAGCGGCCGGCGCCGCGGGGCTGCAGGCGGACGTATTCCCCGACCACTTTGACGATGTCGATGGAAGATTTTAGCTGGTCGACGAACTCCATGAAGAGGGTCCCCGTACCCTGTCCGTTGCTACCCGATTATGGCACGCGGTCGGGGGATGGACGGCAGAGGTCAGTGGCCAGGGACCAGGGGCTCGTTTGGCAAGTTGGGGCGCTTCGGAGACTTGGGGGGACATGCGCCAGGAAGAGCCCGGCGCGGGAAGCCACGAGCTTGCGCCACCTAAGGCCATTCGATGGTTTGGGCTGTCATGGTGCCATCGGTGATGTCGACCATCACCTGCTGGCGCTGGTTGCCGCGGACTACGTCGACGCGGTGGCGGCCTACGGGCAGACGCAGGTTGAGCGGGGTCTTGCCGGCTTGCTGGTGGCCGTCGACGAAGGCCGTGAGGCCGGGCGGCTTGGTGATCAGGCTGAGCGTGCCCGTCATTTCCGCGAGGTCGACGTGCTGCTCAAGGTCGCCGGAGATTTCGAGGATGCGCTGGGAGGGGCGGTAGCCTTCGTGGCGCACGGTGTAGGTGTGGCGTCCCGCCGACAGCGTGGTGGCGCAAGGGGTCACGCAGGTGGTGGTGGGGTTGTCATCGAAGACCGCAACGGCGTTGGACGGGGTGGAAGTCAACGCGAAGGTAGCCTCCGCGGGCGCGCGGCGGGCGGACGCTACGGGCTTGGGCGGCGGCGTGGGTTTGGGCTCGACGACCGGGGGAGGCGGCGGTGCGGCCGCCTGGGCCTTGGTCTCCACGGGCGGCTGCGTAGGCGGAGGCTCGGGAGCGGGCTCGGGCTCGGTTGTGGGAGGGGTGGCGACCGGGGTTTCGGCAGGGGCGATCGCCGCGGTGGTGTCCGGCTCTGTTGCCGGCGCGGCCGCCTCCTGCTGGTCCAGCGCTGGCCGGTTGTGGTTGAAGCCGACGTAAGCGCCTCCGGCGAGGATCGCGATCACGATGACGGCCAGCACGAAATTACGGAACGTGTGGCTGGGAGGACGCTCGCGGCGCGGTTCCCACGCGGACGGCGCCGGCGTTGCGGACCGCGGCTGGGCTGGCTTCGGTTGCGCAGCGGGCTTCGGGGGCTCGGCTGCGGCGGGAGGTCCGGCGGGCCGGGCTTGTTCGGGTTGCCGCGCCCCTGGCGTGGGCTGTGCGGCCGGCGGCGGCTGGACCGGCTTGGGTTGCGCCGCTGCGCGCGTGGGTTTGGGTGCAGCCGGATGCCCGGTGCGCGGGGCTTCTTCGGATTGCGGTGCGCGTGGCGTGGGCTGTGCGGCCGGTGTTTGGGCCGGCTTCGATGGCGCGGTCTGCTGCGGCGCGGCTTCGGCCGGGTGCTGCGGTGGGGTTGCCCGGGCATGCGGCGGAGCTTCGGTTTGCGGCTCCGGTCGGATTGGTGGCGCGGCTTCCCCTGCCTGCGGCGCCGCTGTATCTGACGTCGTCTCCTCGGATGCGCCAGGATGCACCGGTGGCGCGAGGCCGGGGGCGATGTCGGCCACCGTTTCCTGCATGGTGCTGGAGAGGCCGGCGCGCGTGGCGACGGTGGGCAGGTCATGGCTGAGGCCGCGCGCAAGCGGCATCCATCCGGGGTTGTCGCGGAGCGCGGAGGCCAGCGCGCTGATGAAATCGGCGCAGGTGGCGTAGCGGTCCTCGGGGATCTTGGCGAGGGCGTGGCGGAAGACGTCCTCAACGTGCTTGTGGAGCGTGGTGTTGAGCCGCTGCGGAGGAAGCGGCTCGTCGCGCATGATCTTGAAGAGCAGGGTAGGCAGGTGCTCGGCCACGAACGGTTTTTCGCCGGTGAGCATCTCATAGGCGATAACGGCGAGGGCGAACTGGTCGACGCGGCCGGAGATGGAGGAACCCTGGATCTGCTCAGGCGACATGTAGCTGGGCGTGCCCATCATGGTGCCGGCCTGGGTCATCTGCTGGGACATGATCTTGGCGACGCCGAAGTCGGTGATCTTGGCGGTGCCGTCCTCGTGGATCATGATGTTGGCCGGCTTGATGTCGCGGTGGACGATGCCCTTCTTATGGGCGTAGTCGAGCGCGGCGGCGGTCTGGCGCAGGATGCTGATCAGCGTTTCCTTGTCGGGGGAGTGGTCGGACAGGAGCTTTTCGAGCGGCGGTCCATTGACGAACTCCATAAAGATGTAGGCCAAGCCGTCGGCCTCAGCGATGTCGTAGATGGTGACGATGCCGGGATGCGACAGGATGCCGGCCGATTGCGCCTCGCGGAAGAGCCGTTCGCGCAGGCGGTCACGCTCGGAGGGCTCGGTAAGCTCTTTGATGCGAATGGTTTTGATCGCGACGATGCGTCCGATCGCCGGGTCCTGGGCCTTGTAGACAACGCCCATGGCGCCTCGGCCCAATTCCCCCAAGATCTGATAACGGCCGATCTGTTGCACGCTGTACTCGTATTTTAACCCGGGCGCGTGGGGGCATCAGGTACAATCGCCGGTGGAGGATATTTTGCATGAGTATCGCGCAGTCAATGCTGCCGGAATTCGATTATGAGATGGCCAACACGCGGAAGGCGCTGGAGCGGATTCCCGAGGGCAAGCTGGACTACAAGCCCGATCCGAAATCCATGTCGCTGGGACGGCTGGCCGGGCACGTCACGGAGATGGTGGGGTGGATGACGGTGGTGATCAACGAACCGTCACTGAACATGACCGGGCAATACGAGCAACTGGTGGCGAGCTCGCGCCAGCAGTTGCTGGAGATTTTCGACAAGAACGCCGCGGCGGCTCGCAAGGCGCTGGAGAACTGCAGCGACCAGCAGATGATGGAGACCTGGTCTCTGAAGGTGAACGGCGAAACGGTATTCAGCATGCCGCGCGCGGGTGTGGTGCGCAGCATGGTCATGAACCACGTGATCCATCACCGGGCGCAGTTGACCGTGTACTTCCGGCTGACGGGAGTGCCGGTGCCGGCGCTGTATGGTCCTTCGGGCGACGAAGGGCAGATGGCTGCGGCCAGCTAGTCCGCATTTCTCACCAGGTTTCGGACGCAGGACGTGGCGCGAGCCCATGGCTCGCCGCGCCGGGACTCGTCCCGGCGCTTGTCGTCCATCACAGTGTCGTGCCCGGGACGCCGGCCCGGCCACTCGCCAAGGCATCCCGCCTGTGCTTTGCCAGAAACGCTCTGCAAGCCTGTGAGAAATCCGGGCCAGAGAGCTTTCACCGTTATCGTAGACCGCTCCGTGCGGTCGCAGCTCAGCTGGCGGCGCTCCGCCCGGGCCACGGCTTGAGTGCGCAACGCCAGTAGCAGAGCCGCGACCACAGGGAGCGGTCTACACTCACCGAGAAACCGCTCTGATATGGAATGTGACGCGGGAAGAGGCCGCCCTTTCTCTGGCCAGGAGCCGCGCTACTCCGCGCGGAGCGAAAACCGGACATCCTGTGCCGCCTCATCGAGGAACGAGATCGTGTTCATGCGGTGAACCTCCTCCCGCGCTTGGGTTGTGTTGCCGGCCTTGCGGCGCGCCGCGGAAGAGCGCAAAGAATCTCGAAATCAGGGAACGGGCCATGTCGATTCTCTCTGCCGGGCACTCCCGGGCACGTGGGCGATGAACGCCGCCATCTGCTCCCAGTTCTCCGCTTCACGGGCCAACTGCCTCCAGCCGCATGAGCGCGGGATACAAGGTCCCATTTTTCATTTCCAATAGATCCTGGGAGACCTGCTCGATGCGTTTGGCGATGGCCCAACCCTGCAGCGGGCCCATTGTCTCCACTGCTTTGAGGACCAACATATCGAGGGTGCCCTGCGAAAGCCCGGCCTTGTCTTTCCCCAGAGGGCTCCTTATATAGGACGACAATAAGAATAGAACTACACTCTTATAGGCTGTCAATAGGACCAGCTCCGCGGCAATTATGGTCCTCATCTTCTGGCGGCAGCGGATGTGCCGGTCCGCGGCTCCAGCCGCATGGCGAAGTACCCGCTACCAATCGTCGTTCCGCCCTGATACTATTTCTCAATGCGGCAATCGACGGTTCTTCGGGTGAGCGCGGCGTGCCTGTTGGTCGGGGCCATTCCGGCGGCGGGTCAGACCCTCCTTCTGCGAGGCAAAGTCGTCATGGAGGACGGCTCGCCGCCGCCCAAATCGGTCAGCCTCCAACGCTTCTGCTACAGCATGGGAACCCGTGTCGTCGCCAACACGATGAAGACGGGCCAGTTCATTTACACCGCCGACGTCGATGCCATGAAGGTGGGCAACTGCGTGCTGCAGGCGGTTCTCAAGGGCTACGACTCCACCGCGGTTAACATTTCACGCTTGAACTGGTGGAGCAACCCATATCTTCCCGAAATCACCCTGCGTGAACACGATGCCAGCCTCGGCAAGGTAAATACGCTGTTCGATACCAATATCTATTTCTCCAGCTCGTCGATCCCGCCCGACGCCCGCCAGCCCTGGGCCAACGCCCTCAAGGCGATGCAGAAAGAAAACTGGGCGCTGGCCGAACGCCAGCTTCGGATCGTGGTGAAGGAAGCTCCGGACATGGCCGAGGCCTGGAGCTATCTGGGCGAAGTGACGCAGTATCTGGGCCAAACCGAAGACGCGCTACAGGCATTCGAAAAGGCGGTGAAGCTTGACCGGAAACTGACCAAGGCCCGCATCGGTCTCCTCCGGTCCCAAATGTCGCTGAACCGTTGGGCGGACGGCCAAGCCACCGCTGACGCCCTGATCCGGGACAAGGCCGACAACGAGTATCCGGAGATCCACGCGCATCTGGCCATCGCGCGTTATAACCTGGACGACCTGGAAGGCGCGGCCAGCAGCGCGCAGGAAGCCATCCTCCGCGATACCAAACATCAGTTGCCGCGATCGGAAATGGTCCTCGCGACCATTCTCGCCGCGCGTGGGGATTACGACGGCGCCCGCGAACACATGCAGCGCTACCTGGATCTCGACCCGCGGGCCGCCGATGCGGCCGCGATTCGCGAACAGATGAGCCATCTGGGTGAGAAGGGCGCCAGCGGAGAGGCGCCGGCGGCTCCCGTGCTCGCGGCCTTCAATCCCACCATTGAGGCCGCCGGAGAGGCCTGGGTTCCCGGCGGCATGACGGCGCTCGCCAAGATGGCGGGCATGCCGGGCGAACCCGCCTACCAGACCTTCTTTGAGGAATACTGCCGGTCCATCGGGCGCGAAGTGTCGGTGGGAACGGCGCTCGGCATTCCGCGCTACACCGAAAGCCTGCGCGCGTTTCTGGCGGCGGTGACGGAGCTGATCCCGCTGGGCGAAAAGAACGGCGAGAACTCGGTGATCCGCATGTCGGTAGCCGAAGGTGAGCCGCGCCAGCACGCCGAGCGCGTCCTGAGCCTGCTCGGCTGGACTCTCGAAGAGCGCGATGGCGGGGTTCACGTGGAGCCCGGCTACCGCCCCCACGATGCGCAACTGCAGACGGCGGCCACGGCCCTGGGGATCGATCAGATTGCTATGCAGGAGGCACTGCAAGCCGGCGACGAGTTTACCTTCGAGATCGTCAGTGAGAATGCGCGACTGGTGGGCGGCGACGCCTGGACCCAGATCCTGATAGATGACCTTGTGCCTCCCGGCGGCCTCGCCGCCGTATTCGCCACGGACATCCGCATCGCCAAGACCTGCGCCGGACTGAATGCGATGAATGCCGACACCGCGGCCGCCATCATGACCGCCATGGGCTTGCGTAATCTGGCCGAGAAACAGTCTGCGCTGCTCTTTAACTATGGCGAGGCGTTCTCCATCACCGACGGCCGCGCCGACGTGCCAGGCGGCCCGGCGGCGGACCCGGCGTGGCAGAAGCTGGTCGGCGTGGATCCTCGCAATCCCGCCAAGTTTTTCAGCGCCCTGGTGGAAAAGGAAAATGGCCGCGTGGCCGCGTTTTATGCGACCCTGGCCCGCGCCGACAAAGCGCATCAGCGGTACTTCACGCAGTCCACCGAACGCGCCCAACGGTTCTACCAGTGGTTCCGCGATTCCCCCGAGCTGGCCCACGGGGTTCTGCTGCACCGCCCCGGTTTCCACACCGAATTCCTGCAGACGGCGCCGCTCGATGACGCCGGCAACCTGCGCTTGCCGGGCGGCCAGTCGGCCTGGTTCCCGGGGAAAGAGCTTCCGTTGGAGGAAGGATTGCTCAAGGCGCTGCTTTCCGTGGCCCGGCTGGAGGAAAAACTGGGGGTGCCGCTCGACCGGGAGATCGCCGAACAGTTGGCCAGCAATCACGCGCGGTGGGCCGCGCTGTTCCCTTACTTCGAGAGCCTGCCTGCGTTGGATCGCGAGGACTACGCAGCGCTGGCGACGTTCAGCGATGCGCTGGAGCGCCGTCCGGAGGATGAGCAGAATGCGGTGTTGGGCGAGTGGAACGCGCTGGTGGACCTGATCGTGCGCGGGGCCAAGGCGGGATCGCTCAATGACGCCGTCGCGGCCCGCGCGTTCCGGCAGGCGTCGCTGGATCTTTCCGGAGACGCACACGCGACGCAGGCCGTAGCCCTGCTGCGGCAGTTGGCCGGCAGCGGGGATCTGGAAGACGCGGTCGCGGAGAATCTGCTGCAGCTCGATGAAGAGCAGTGTGCGCGTTTTGACCGCGCGCTGGAACTGCTCCATGCACCCGGCCTCGCCGGGGCCCAGCCCGGCGACGTCCCGGCGGCGCTCTCGGCGCTGGTCTACGCCGCCGCGCTCGATCCCGGTCTGCTGGTGCTGAATGAGGATCCCGGATTGCTGCGCCGCCATCGGCATGCCACCAGCGACGGTCCTCTGTTCGCACCTGCGGCGCTGCATGGATCCGATGACGCCAACGGGACGCACTTCAGCGGAGGCTTCGCCGGTTTCGAAGACGCCGCCAAGCCGCTCATGGGTGGTGCGAAAGCGCCGCCGCGCACGCCGGTGACGGCGCGGGTGGCGCCCCAAGCCTCCACCTCCGGAACTGGTGATGCGCCCACGGCCGACTTCCGCAGCGACTCCAAGCTGGTGGAAGTCTACACCACCGTCACCGACAATCGCGGCCGCTACATCGATGACCTGGACCTCGATCAATTCACGCTCGTCGACGGTAAGGACCCCCGGACGATCATCGCCTTCGAGCCGCAAACCTCCGATCTGTCAGTGGCCTTGCTGCTGGATACCACCGGCAGCATGGCGGACACCATCGCGTCGCTGAAGCGGGCGGCGATTAAGATGATCGACGCGCTGCGGCCGGGCGATTCCGTGGCCGTATATTCCTTCAGCGACAAAGTCATCGAGCTTGCTCCCTACACCACCGACCACGGCGTCACCAAGCGCGCGGTGATGGACGCCCGGCCTTTCGGCGACACGGCTCTCTACGACGCCATCACGCGCGCCGGCCATGAACTGACCGGCCGCAGCGGCAAGAAAGTCGTGATCGTGTTCACCGATGGCCGGGACACCGCCAGCATGCTCACCGTGGACGCGGCCATCGAACGCGCCAAGGTGGCCGGGGTCCCGGTGTACACCATCGCCGAGGGCGAAGCCACGAACAACCCCGAACTGCTCGGCCAGCTCGCGGCGATTTCCAACGCCACCGGAGGCGTCCCCTTTGAGGTGCGCAATCCCGACGACATGGGCAAGGTATTCGACAAGGTCACCGAAGACCTGACGCACGGCTACCTGCTGTACTTCCAGGTGCCTTCCGCGGACGCCGGAGAGGACAACGCCTGGCGCCAGATCCGCGTGGAGATCGGCGAGCAGAAAGGTCTCAACATCCGCGCGCGCGAAGGCTACTATCCTTAAGACCTGGTGCGGAAGGAACCGCCTCCAGGTTTGACTGATCCGCCCTCCGGCGGCTTGAACCTTGCCTCCGCGGTGGGTCTCGATCCCAACCTTGCCGTTCGTGTTTTCGGGATGTCGCCGGTATACGCCGGGGAGCGCACCCGGCCTCGTGTGCCGGGTCGAGCAAGTGAACGTGCAGGTGCCGGATGTTCCGTCCGGCTACAGGTCCAGTCGATGCAGGGCAGCAGCGTCGTGAACTCGGTCTCGCCAGTCGGCGCGACCGTCGCGCGCCGGGCGAAACCGATATCAGGCAAGATCAGGAAATGGCTAGCCCGCATGTCTCACCAGGTTTCGGACGCAGGACGTGGCGCGAGCCCATGGCTCGCCGCGCCGGGACTCGTCCCGGCGCTTGTCGTCCATCACAGTGTCGTGCCCGGGGTGCCGGCCCGACCACTCGCCCAAGCCTCCCGCCTGTGCGTTGCCCGAGACGCACTGCGAGCCTGTGAGAAGTCCGGACTAGTCCCCGGCTAGTCCGCACGTCTCACCGATCCGGACCAACTGGCAGGTCCGGCACAAGGCGTCGTATCATGTGAAGCGCACCCGTATCGCAGTCCAATGCATGATAAGAACCAAGAGATCTGAGGGGGCCCGAGGACGCAGATGAGATCCAACAACAGCCTTTCCATAATGTCGGTGGCCTTGGTGGCGCTGGTGGCGGGAGCCACCATGCTGCTGGCACAGTGGCCGGAACATCCCACCGCGGGACCTAGAACCGAGAGCGGGGAACTCGATCTGAAGGCGCCCGCGCCGAAGGCGGCCGACGGACACCCCGATCTTTCCGGCCTGTGGCAGCCCATGCGCCGGGGTTTCGCCAACTTGAAAGGGAAGGGCAAGGGCAAAGCCGCGCCGCCGCCGCGCGCGCCCGGCGAGCCGCCCGCGGCGAATTTCGCCAATCTGGGTGCGGGTTTTGAGAATGGACTCCCGTACACGGATTGGGGCCGGCAGATCCGGGACGAGCGCAAGGGGAACAACAGCAAGGACAACCCCGACGCCCACTGCCGGCCGCTGGGGCTGATGCAGCTCCACACCCATCCGTATGAGAAGAAGATCGTGCAAGGGCCCGGCGCGATCGTGATCATGTACAACGCGAACAACGACGTCCGCCAGATCCTGACGAATGGCCAGGAGCTGCCGGAGGTGGGTCCGCAGCTTGCGCCGTGGTGGTACGGCTACTCGGTGGGTCACTGGGAAGGCGACACCCTGGTGGTCAATACCGTTGGATTCCGTGACGATGTCTGGCTGGATGTGAGCGGCAGCCCGCTGACCAGCACCGGAAAAATGGTGGAACGCTTCACGCGTCTCGACTTCGGCACGCTGCAAATCGACGTCACCATCGAGGACCCGAAGGCCTACACGGAGCCCTTCACGGTCCGCGTGATGCAGCAGTTGATGCCCGACACTGAACTCTTCGAGTCGGTCTGCGAGGACCGGGACGCGACGCACTACGTAGGCGACCTGGAGGCCAGCCAGAAACCGGCGGACGAGAAATAGCCCCGGGAATCCGTCACAGGCAGGATTGCGTGCACCCGGTGGAACGGCGCGGGACGGCTCCCCACCATGGCGCCGTAGCGGCTCGGTTACAACGCCTGTAGCCAATTCGCCACACCTTTTGCCGTTCCATCGCGACCTGCTGAACTCGCGTTCCGCTCCCAATGCAGTATCATGAACGGCGGAATGCCAAACTCTCCGACCGCCGTGCGCTACACCGCCGGCAACAGTAGCGACATCCCCGAACAAGGGTGCCTCATCGTCGACGCCGGCAACCGCGCCGTCGGCATCTTTCGCGTCGAAGGCCGCCTCTACGCTTACGAAAACACCTGCCCGCACCAGGGCGGACCCGCCTGCCAAGGCCTGATCATTCCCGCCGTCCGCGAGCTTCTGGATAACAGCCAGGCCTCCACTGGCTACGCCTTCGACGAAGCCGACATGCGCATCGTCTGCCCCTGGCACGGCTACGAATTCAGCATCAAGACCGGAGCCCATCCGGCCAAGTCCTCCATCCGCCTGACGCCGATCCCGGTCGAAGAGTCTGACGGAGTCGTCTATGTCACCCTCTAGTCCCGATCAAGACGTACTGGCCGCCGCCGCAGTGCTCGAACGCATGGCTGCCGCCGACCCCTCGCCCGACGCTGTCCGCACAGCCGTGAGCGCCGTGACGCGCCTCTACGCCAGCGCCGTCGAACGGGCCGGAGCTGAAATTCCACCCGTCGGTCCGGAGATCACAACGACCGACGCCCTCACCCTTTCCTGCGCCCTGCTGCGATCGCAGAGCCTGACGCCCTTCGACATGGCCATGTGGTTCGGCCGCGGGGCCTCCCAAGGAGCAAGAACCGAATGAGCAACGTGATGGACACCACCGCGGCCAAGCGCCGCGAGACCCAGCAGATCACCACCCAGACCGACTCGCGCGAAATCCTGGCCAACGCCCGCCGCGACATCGGCGCCTTCAACCTCCAGGACTACTTCATCGTCGACGCCGATTCCCATCACGTCGAATTCGACTCCTGGAGCGAGGTGCTCGATCACATCGAAGACCCTGTCCTGCGCCGCAACGGCAAGACCATGGCGCAACTCTGGCCCAACGCGCACAACATCGCACTCAGTAACCACCCGCCCGGACTCACCTTCCAGGATGTGCACGGCCGCATTCCACACCAGATCCAGCTTGCTGAGGAGGTCGATACCAGCGACGGCCGCCACCGTGACTTGACGCTCATCTCGCGCGCCATCGAATCCATGGGTATCGACGTCCAGGTGGTGTTCCCGCAGCCCATGCTCGAAATCGGCCTGCACCCCAACCCGGAAATGGAGCACCAGCTCATCTTCGCCTACAACCGCTGGTTCACCTCGCGCATCCTGGCGCACGAGCCGCGCATCAAGTCGATGCTCGCCCTGCCGTTCTCCAGCCCCGAAGCCTGCCTGCGCACCATCCGCGAATTCGGCGAGAAACCGGGAGTCGTCGGCTTCCTGATCACCGGCCAGCGCACCACCGGCGTCTTCAAGAACGAGTACATGCCGGTCTACCGTGAGCTCGAAGAGCGCGGCCTGCCGCTCGGCTTCCACGCCGGACCCGACTACAACGTCGGCCGCCTGGTGAACCGCTTCGTGTCGGTGCACTCGCTGTCCTTCGTCACCTGCAACATGATCCACTTGACCAACTGGGTCATGAACGGCCTGTGCGAACGCTTCCCCAAGCTCAAGGTGATCTGGATCGAAAGCGGCCTGGCCTGGATGCCCTTCATGATGCAGCGCCTGGATCACGAATACCTGATGCGCCAGAGCGACGCGCCGCTGTTGAAGAAACTCCCCAGCGAGTACATGCAGGAGATGTATTACACGTCGCAGCCGATGGAGATGACCAACATGCGTCTGCTCGAAGCGACGCTGGAAGCCCTTAAGGCCGAAACCCAACTCCTCTACGCCTCGGACTGGCCGCACTGGGATTTCGACGTGCCCGCGAAGATCGTCGGCCTGCCGTTCCTGAGCGACCAAGCCAAGCGCAACATCCTAGGCGAAAACGCCCGCCGCGTCTTCCGGCTCTGAGTGTTCCCCAGGCTCTGGCTCCAGCGAGAACACCTCCCGAGGCATGTGCTGTCCAAGCAGAATGTGGGGCAGGCCCGTGGCCTGCGGTGGGCTCTCAGCCCGCCTCTTCCGCGGTCCGCAACCCCCGGCCCCTACTCCCCGACCCGAGTCGAAGTAGCCGGCCCCATCCCCACAATCTGCAAAATCACTTCCTCATCCTTGGCCCCGTCATAGTGGACCTGCTTAGCGTAGTGCGTCACAAACGTCCCCGCCGGCACCGGCGTGGTCGAATTCGGGTCAAAATGCGAGCCCGTCCCCAGCCACCAAGTCCCCGAAACCACCGTAATGTAGCGCTCATTCGGGTGAAAATGCGGCCGGCTCATCTTATGCGGCTCCCACTTGGCGAGCACGATATACCAGCCTGGCTTCGACGGATCCCCGTACAGCACCTTCTGCTTGACGCCGCTCTCGGTCTCCTGCCACGGGATCTGATCGGGAAGTTTGTAGCTGAGCACCTTGGGATCGGGCCGCGTCTGCGCCGCTCCCAGCCAAACAAATGCCAACACCAGCGCGAAGCGCAAAATTTGCTTCATACAGCCTCCTTCCTTGCACCCTGCCGAGCCTCTCTCCGCCGCCTGGCCCACTCCTCTTTCACCACCTGCCGCGACCTTCCCAGCGCCAGCGCGTCCGCCGGCACCCCGTCGGTAATCACACTGCCCGCGGCCACGTAACTGCCGTCGCCCAACTCCACCGGCGCCACCAGCGTGGCATTACTACCGACAAACGCTCCCGCGCCGATCTTCGTCTGGTGCTTGGAAAACCCGTCGTAGTTGCACGTAATCGTCCCCGCGCCGATGTTCGCGTTCGCCCCCACCTCGGAATCGCCCAGATACGCCAGGTGCTGGCTCTTGGCCCCCGCGCCCATGCGCGTCTTCTTCAGCTCCACGAAATTTCCGACGCGCGCATTCGGACCCACCTCTGCGCCCATCCGCAGCCGCGCAAACGGGCCCACCTGTGCTCCCGAGGCGATCCGCGAATGCGCCACCACCGAATAGGCGTGCACCGCCGACCCGTTCTCGAGCACCGCGCCATCCAGAATCGCCCCCGCACCCACGCGGCAATCTTCACCGACGGCTGTTGCTCCCAGCAGCCGCGCGAACGGCTCGATCACCGTGTCCATCCCGGCGCGCGCATCCGTGTCGATGGTCACCGTCTCCGGACGCTCGATGGTCACTCCGGCCAGCATCAGCTCGCGGCACCTGGCCTCGCGCAGCACGCGATCCGCCTCGGCCAACTCCACGCGCGTGTTGATCCCCAGCAGCTCGCGCGGATCTTCCACATGCATGGCCCGCATGCGATGGCCGTGCCGCGCCAGGATCTCCGCCATGTCGGTCAGATAATATTCGCCGGTTGTCTCATTCGGCTGAATCGACCCGATGTGTTCCCACAGCAGGTCCGCGCGGAAGCAATAGATCCCGGAGTTGATCACCCGCACCGCCCGCTGCGCCTCGCTACAGTTTTTGTGCTCGACGATCGCCGTCACGTCACCCGACGCGTTCACCATCACGCGGCCGTACCCCGTCGGATCTTCAACCGTCGTCGTGATCACCGTAGCTGCCGCGCCTGAGGACGCCTGCACGTCGCGCAGCCGCTCGATGGTGGCCGCCGCCAACAGCGGAACGTCGCCGTAGAGGACCATCAGCAGCCCGTCCATGCCTGCCAACCGCTCGCGGCAGCACGCCAGCGCATGACCCGTGCCTTTCTGCTCGGCCTGCCGCACGAACCCCACTCCGTGCCCGGCCAGCGCCGCTTCCACCGCCTCGGCCTGATGCCCGGTCACCACCGCGATCCGCTCCGGCGCCGCCACGGTCTTCGCCGCCCGGACCACGTGCTCGGCCAGCGGCAATCCGCCCACCCGATGCAGCACCTTGGCGTGCTTCGAGCGCATGCGCGTGCCCAGCCCGGCCGCCAAAATCACAACGCTCGTGTTCATGATGCGAGTTTCCTCGTGATGCGTCTTGCCCGCCGCGCCAGGTCGATCGCCACCGCGCCCACCGATCCCGGGTCATGCCGGATCTTTGCTTGCGTGGGCCGCCCCGCTAACCGCACCAGGTCGCTTGAGACCACGCGCACCCCCATCCGTTCGATCTCTTCCACGTCGTTCTCCACCGGACGCGCGGCCCGCGCGCTATAGTCCCGCAGGGCCTTCGTTCCCAACTGGCCCGAGTTCACCACGTACACATCGATCAGCCCGCGCGCGTGCCGCCCGGCGTGCTTGAACAAAGCACGCAGATGATCCGAGGCCCGCAGCCCGGACGTTTCGCCCGGCTGCGTCATCAGGTTCCCGAAGTACGCCTTGGTCGCCCGCGACGCCGCGATGGCCCGCGGAATCCCGTCCACCAGCAGATTCGGCACGATGCTCGTATAGAGCGACCCCGGACCCAGCGTAATCAGATCCGCCGCGGCAATCGCCTCCAGCGTCTCCGCCAGGGGCTTGGCCCGCCGCGGCCGCAGATGAACCCGCTCGATCGGCTGCCGGCTGCGGCTGATACGTGTCTCGCCCGTCACCAGGCTCCCGTCGGCCAGCGTCGCCTCCAGCGCGACGTTCAACACCGTCGAAGGAAAGATCCGCCCGTCCACCGCCAGCACTTCCGATGATAGCTTCACGGCGTGCGCAAAATCGCCGGTCAGGTTGGTCATCGCCGTCAGGAACAGGTTGCCGAAGCTGTGGCCCTTCAAGCCGCGCCCCCCGGCGAAGCGGTAGTCGAACAGCCGCGCCAGCAGTGCTTCATCCTGGCTCAGGGCCACCATGCAGTTGCGGATGTCGCCGGGCGGCAACACGTCGAAATCGCGGCGCAGCCGGCCGGAACTGCCGCCGTCATCGGTCACCGTCACCACGGCGGTGATCTCCAGCGCCCCGTCCGCCGCTCGCAGATACCGCTTCAGCCCGCGCAGCAGCGTGGCCAAGCCATTGCCTCCGCCGATCGAGACGATCCGCAGAGGTGTGTATAATTCCTCCTCGGGCATGCTTCCCTTGAGGATCTCACGGGCGGGCCGCCGGACGCACGCCTGCGCCAGCGCGTGTACTGCCTACCGCGTAATCCGCACGCCGGTCGTAAACTGGTGCGCGTGGAAACTCTCGTTCAGATAGAACGGCTCGTCGAACCCATACCAGCGCCACTCGTTGGTCCAGCTCACGCCCTCCGCCACCGGAATCACGATCCCCGCGATCGGCCGGTAGAAGTGGGTGGGCCGGCTGCCCGAGCTCAGGAACATGGTCCCGCCCGCGGTCAGGCGCGGCACGCGCCCGTGGATCGCCGGCAGCGCCAGCGCCAGCCGCATGGTCCCCTCGTGGACGTTCTGCACGTAAGGAAACTGGTCGGTCGAAAAATTCTGCGGCACGCGGTAAAGAATATCGCTGCGCACGCTGCTGCGCGCGTAGTCGAGCATCAGGCTCACCCGCTGCCCTCCGTTCGGCATCCACTCGACCGTCACTCCGTTGGACCGCGACCGGTAGCGCAACTGCACCCCCGGCATCGGATTGTCGTTGTTCAGCGCGTTCAGGTTATAGGTCACCGAAAGCGATCCCAGCGCCTGGAACCGGACCATCCCCCGGTACTTGTTGTAGTTGCGCAAATTCGTCCGGTAGTAGGTCTGGTCCGCCGTGCCGCCTTCGAACTCGAAGTTTGAGGACAGCCGCGCGCCCATCCGGTAGGAAGCCGCCGCCACGCCCGCCTGCCGCGAAAGATGCCCGGTCGCCGGATTCCCGCCCAGGTAGGAGGGCGAGTGCACCGTCGTATCGCCCCACACATAGCGATGCCCGCCGCGCAGCGTGAAGCTGGACGTCACCTCGTAGATCACGTCCACCGACTGCTGGTTATAGTTGTCCACCAGCCGGTCCGCCCGCAGGATGGTCGACATGTCCTGCCCGCCCGCAGTCGTGCCCAGCGTCCGGTCCAGCGCCTGGTTCGAAGAGGTGTGCAGCCGGTCCGTGGTCCAGTTCTCGATGATCCGCAGCTTGCGGAACCGCGCCTCCGCCCCCACGATCCCCGAGGTGTGCGGACGGCTGGCCGAGCCCAGCGCGAAGTCCTGCTGCGCCGTGTATTGCAGCAGCGGACGCAACTGCGCGAACTGCCCGTTGCTGTTCTCGATGTAATTCGAATCCGTGTTGCCCATCAGGTAGCTGAACTGACCCTGCACATCCAGCCACGAAAACGGCTGTCCCGTGACCGAAGCCATGGTGTAGGGAGCCCGGCCGCGCATCCCGTAGGCTTGCAGCAGATCCCCCAGGTACAGCGACTGCCCCAGGAACGGCCGGTTCCCGAGGAAATTCCGGTCGCCCGTATTGCGCACCATGTTGTGCACCTGCTCGTCGTCCTTGAAGATCAGTCCGCCTTCTTCGAGCGTCACCGAGAAGCGCGGCAGCAGAAACCGCACGCCGCCCTTATAGTGGTCCGTCTGGTTGCGGATGATGTTGCCCACCGGGTACTCGTTCAGGTCCAGCACGAAATCCGTCAGCCCCGAGCCGCGCTGCGATTGATGGCTGTAGCCGATATACGGCACGATCTTGCTGCCCGGGCGCAGCTCCAGGTCCAGGTCCACCATCCGGCGGAAGGTGTCGTAGGCATGCTGGTTGATCACGCCCGCGCCCGAAAACGGATTCGCGAACGACGGCACGGCGTTGAAATACGCCATGTTCCGGTAATTCATCTGGAAGCGGTACAGCTTCTTCTTGGCCACTTCGAAGCGGGCCGTGTTGTAAGGGTCGCCGCCCCAGCCCAGACCAGACAGCGTCATCGTGTCGAACAGCCGGTCGGAGGGATCGCGGAAGTTGAGGTCCGCCCCCAGCAGCCTGGGACCCTGGCCCAGGTTGATGATGGAGCGATACATCTGGTTATTGCCTTGCAGATCGCTCAGCCAGCGATACCCCAGGTCCACGGTGCCGGTCACCGGCTCCGGAGCCGCCGCCGCGGCGTCCTGCCCGCGCGCCACCGGGACCGCGAGCATCGCGGCCAACGCCGCTCCCATGGCGATCGCTTTCATCGCAGTAGATCCGGGCTCACGTTGGACCCGTGCACGGTCACGTGACACACGCTGCATTTCTGGTAGCGCCCGCTCGACAGGTCGTGGATCGCCGACGGCGTCCCGCCCAGGTTCACCGCCGTCAGTCCGACGTTGGCGTGGCATTGCAGGCACAGCACGCGCTGTTCGTTGACGATCAGCATGCGCGGATTCGACGAGCCGTGCGGCTCATGGCACGCCGTGCATCCGTCCGTACGCACGGGAGCGTGCTCGAACAGGAACGGACCGCGCTTCTCGTTGTGGCAGTTGAAGCAGGCCGGCTGGTTGGCCGCCGCCACCATCCGCACCGTCGGCGCCATATTGCGGTTGTGCGGATTGTGGCAGTCGATGCAGGAAATCGCGTTTTCCAGCAGCTTGTGCGTGTAGGGCCGGGCGAACGCGGCTTTCACCGACGTGTGGCACACCGTGCACTTGTCGTTGACCACCGACGGCTTCTTCGAAATCAACTGCTCCGGCGGACCGTGCATCGTGTGGCAGTTGACGCACGCCACCTGATTCAGCGCATGCCCGTTTTGCAGCCGGCCGGCCTGGGTCGGCGAATTCCTGTGACAGGTGAGGCACACCTCGCTCGATGCCGCCGGCGCGAGCTTGGCAGGATTCCGGATATCGGCCGGATTCATCGACCCGGCGTGAATGCTGCCGGGTCCGTGGCAGCTCGCGCAAGCCTCTTCGGTAGGCAACACCGAATGCGGATTCCGCATGAAGGCCTCGAAGATCTGCGGATGGCAGAAGCTGCACGTGGTGGACCCGACGGGCTCAGGCTTGGCCGGCGCGGCCGCCTGTGCGGCGTCTTGAGCGGCGTCCTGGCCCGCGGCCGGAGCCGCATCCTGCGCGCCCAGCCGCCCCACCCCCAGCAGAATCAGGCAGACAAGCAGCAACGAAGCGCCCCAACGCTGGCGCGTGGCCGCCCGAACGTTCTCCGCGCGATCGTAGGCCGCTCCCTGCGGTCGCGGCTCAGCTAGCGGCGCGCTGCCCGGGCCGCGGCTTGCGTGCGCAACACCCGTAGCTGAGCCGCGCGCGTCAGCAAGCGGTCTTCCGTAATGCGGGCAACATCCTAGCCACCGCCAACTGGCCCCTGGCCCCTGGTCTCTGGCCTCTCTTCTCCTACCGTGCATGCACTCTGCTCACCGAGAACTGCGCATCCTCCTCGTGGCAGGTGGCGCACGCCTCACCCAGCCGGGAGGTGTTCGTCAAGGCGTGCGAGGCCGTGGCGATATTCGTATGGCAGCCCGTACAGGCCGATGCAATCGGCCCGATCGGATCAATCGGCCCGCGCGGATCGGTGACCATGGCGGTCGCCCCGATCGGCACCTCCTCGGAGCCGTTCACGTGGCACGCCGCGCAATCCCGCCGGTCGCCCGGGAACAGCACGTCGTTGAAGTTGTTCACTGAGCCGCCGAACCCGTAGATGGTGAAGTCCTGCTCCAGATTCTCGCCGGTATGGATCTTGTGGATCATCTGCGCGAAGTTGATGGCCTGCGGCGGACCCTGATCGGCCGGCCGCCGCGAAACGTCGGTCGCGTTCGGGTTGTGGCACAACACGCACATTTCCACCTGATTGCGATTATCGCCGTGCAGGCTCAGGAAGGTGTGGCAGCTATTGCACTTGGCCGTGTCCACCACCTGCCGCCGCGGCTTCACTGCGGATCCGTCCACGCTGAAGTTGATCACCTTGTTCTTGCCCCGGTCCTTCGCCACCTGCTCGCGTGTCGTCCCGGCGAGCAGCGTGACGTTGCGATAGCCCTCGATGCCCACCGAAAACGTCCCCTTGGCATCGGCCGGCAGCGCGTTCGGGAAGGTGAACGTGGCGGTCCCATCCGCCGAGGCCGAGGCGCCGGTCACCGTCGCACTCACCGGATTCAACAGGTAGTCCGAAGTCGGCCCGGTCAGCACCAGAGACAGCCGCGTCATGTCGGCCGGCGCAATCGGGTTGCCCTTGTCGTCATGCACTTTGAACTGCACTGTCGGCTTCTCGCCGGCCTTGCCCATCGCCGAAACCAGCTCGAATACCACGCCGGGCAGCTCGCTCGACATGGTGGGAATCGTATGCGCCCCCAGAATCGAGGCGTCGAATTCCAGATCGCCCTGCGGCACGTGGCACTGCGTGCAGTTCTTGTCGCTGAGCTGCGGCAGATTGATGTGGTTCTCGCCGGTGGCGAAATTCACGTTGTCATGGCACGATCCGCAGGCCGCCCGGTCCGCGTCAAAGTATTCGGTCGCCTGCGGCGCCGTGGGCGTATGGCAGATCGTGCAGTTACGCACATCCGACGGAAACTCCACGTGCGAGTAATCGTTCACCGAATCGCGGAACCCGATGATCTGGTACGGCGTCCCGGCCCGCACACTCGGAAGATCCGCGCCGCGGTGGATCTTGTGGATCATCACCTTGAAGTCGATGGTATTGCCCGTGTCCGGATCGCTCGACTGCGGCGTGTGGCACAGGATGCACAGCTCCACGCTCTTCCGCGAGCCCCCGTGCGCCGACAGCGGATCGTGACAGCTATTGCAACTCGAGGTATTCAGGATCTTGCGGATGCGCGTCACATCGCCCCCGCTCGGGATGAAGTCCAAGGTGTCGTCGTCGTAGTTCGTCCCCAGGTCGAACTCGCTCAGGTTGCGCGAGCTGTACACGCCCACCGTATGCGTCGCCCGCCGGTCCAGCGGTACCGGAGCCTTCGTCTTGAACGTATACGTGTAGTCCCCGTCGCTATTCTGCGTGTAGGTCCCGCCCGAATCCGCCGCCGCCTGCGTGGCCGTGTTGCCGGTGATGGTGCTGGTCACCTGCCGCGTCGTGTAGGCGACGTACTGCTCCTCGCCGTCCGGAATCGTCGCGATCAAGAAGCTCGTGCTGATCGGACCCGGCGTGTAGACACCCGCCCGGTCCAGCGGCAGCCCCGCCGTGTCCGTCACCGTGAACCGCACATGGATGGTCCCATCCGTGTCGATCGAGGCCTCCTTAATCGTGGTCTGCAGCCCCGGCCTGACAAAGTTGATGATCGACGCATCTTTGTAAAATGCTTTGTCCTGCTTGGTAAATCTTGGCGTCGAGTCGCTGCTCAACATAGCGACGGCGCCCATAAGGGTGATCAAAAGCAGTCTGCGCATAGGGTGTGTCTTAGGTATTGTGGAATCCGGCTCGCGATGGTCTCCAACTTTTGTCACCATAGCGCACTCGGAGGGCCGTTGTGAACCGAAAGAAAAGAATTGTACTAGTAGGGCTGTATCTCTGGTGGAAATCCTGGGCTATCGGGTGATATCACCCAAAGTCGACCTCCGGTCGCCACAAAGCGATCCCGCCCGTCAACCCGGCGTGATTCGACACGATGCTGGCCCGCTCCGGCAGCGGCCCCTCGATCCGCGACGCATTCCCGCCCCCGATGAACAGCCGGTCATAATTGAACAGCCGGTCCAACTGGTCGATCGCCTTCCGCAGCGTCTTGTTCCACTTCTTCTTGTGCTTCCGCCGGGCCGCATCCCCCAGCAAATCCTCGTACGTCTTGCCCTTGCGGAACGGATGCAGGCCCATCTCCAGATTGGGGATCGCCGCGCCATTCACATACACCGCCGACCCCATACCCGTCCCCAGCGTCAGCACCAGCTCGATCCCTTTGCCCGTAATCGCCCCCAACCCCTGGATCGTCGCGTCGTTGGCCACGCGCACCGGCTTCCCCAGGCGCTTTTCCAGGACCTTGCCCAATTCGAATCCCGTCCACTCGCCGTCCAGGTTCACCGCGGTCCCCACTACACCGCTACGCATCACCCCCGGAAACCCCACCGATACCCGGTCGAAGCTCCCCGCCCGAGCCGCCAGCTTGGCGATCGTCCCGACCACCGCCGCCGGAGTCGCCGGCCGGGGCGTTGGCTCCCGCAGCCGCTCCCCCAGCGGCTCGCCGCGCTCGTCCAGCACCATCACCTTCACCCCCGACCCACCAATGTCCACCGCCAGCGTGCGGACCCCTCCCCCTGCTCGCTGCGTCCTGGTAGCGTGTTTTTTCCGGACTGTCGTCGTGGCCATGATTCTGAAACTCCAATCTAACACTCCTGCCCTTCGCCTACGGGACTCCCTGAATTTCTCGTCCTAAGCTATTAACAAGATTATAGTTATTCGGTCTGTGCTTCTGCCCTCCCACCGCCCGGCGCGCCCCCCGCCGCTGCCGTACAGCCCGCGCTAAGGCTCCCCCCCGAGGTACCCGCCTACCCCCAGGTCCCCCCCAGGTCCCGTTGACACGCCCACACCTCGTTGGATATCCTGACACTTCGTTCCCGTAGGTTCAGTTTCCGTAGGTTCAGAAAGTTCTCCGGCCGACAGCCCTGTTACCCTGTCCGTACACCGAAGGGGCCGTGCCGACGTTTTCTTACGTGTAATAGGAGATTCATGAAGCAGCATTACTTCGTAGTCGTTCTGGCGCACTCGCTCCACGGCCGCCTGCGCCGCATTCATATCCCGCACCACGCGCTGTACGTCGTCCTGGGCCTGGCCCTGCTCGGCTCGGTGTCTTTATTCGGGATGGTGTCCAGCTACATCCGCATGACCTTGAAGGTCAACGAATACAACTCCCTCAGAACGGAGAACGACCAGCTCCGTGACCGCTACCACGAGCTGAAGCTTGAAAGCGACCGCAAGGACGAGCAACTGGCCTCGCTCCAGACCATGGCCAGCGAAATCAGCATGGCGCTCGGCCTCAAGCGCCGCGTCGAAGGCACCGGCGACATCAGCCTCGAAGGACCCCTGGTGCCCACCTACGACGAATCTATCGCCGAATACAATTTCCTCAAGTCCGCCAGCTTCTCACGCTTCACCCGCAACTACCCGCGCTCCTGGCAGAAGAATACGACCCCCAGCGTGTGGCCCGTGGCCGGCCGAGTCATGAGCCGCTTCGGCGACCGCAGCGACCCGTTCTCCGGAGAAGGCGCCTTCCACACCGGCGTCGACATCTCGGCCCCAATGGGCACCCCCATCCACGCCGCCGCCGACGGAGTGGTCTACAACGCCCAGTTCGCCGGCCGCTATGGCCGCCTGATCGTCATCGACCACGGCAACGGCATCCAGACCTGGTACGCCCACCTCTCGCGTTTCGAAGTGATCCCCGGCGAAGAAATCCGCCGCGGCCAACTGATCGGCTACAGCGGAGCCAGCGGCCGCGTCACCGCCCCGCACGTCCACTTCGAGGTCCGCCAGGGCGGTAGCCCGGTCAACCCCAGCCGCTACCTGTCGCAATCGGTCATGCTCCGCCCGGTCCGCCCCGACCTGCCGTTCTAGAATCTGCCGTTGATACCTTAACGCCCTTAGCCCGCATTTCTCACCAGATTTCGGAGGCAGGACGTGGCGCAAGCCCGTGGCTTGCCGCGCCGGGACTCGTCCCGGCGCTTGTCGTCCATCACAGAGTCGTGCCCGGAGTACCGGCCCGACCACTCGCCGAGGCATCCCGCCTGTGCTTTGCCCGAAGCGCTCTGCGAGCCTGTGAGACATCCGGGTTAGCAATCATTCCAGCGAGGACATCGATCGCTACCCGGTAGATCGCCACCCGGTCGAGTCTGTCACGGACGACGGCTTCCTTCGCGATCTCCGGTTGGACTTGTAGAGATTGCACTCCTGCTGAGCCGTTCGTTTCAGAGAATCCCGGAGCCGCTCCAGTTCGACCGCGTGCGCCTGTCTTTCCTTCTCCATCAGATGGCGGCCTAGATTTTGCCGAGCCACGCAGAGAGCCCAAAGACGAAGCAATGACGGCAGTAGCGATCCGCCAAGGTCCGTCCAATTCATTTGCATGAGATCGGTTCAGCCTCCCACGATCACAGTCTGTTCATCTGACCCTTACCGCATCCCCCGGCTGGATCGACTCGATCGCCTCCAACGCAACGGGCACCAACGGTTCCAGATCACCACGATTTCGTTGCGCCACACAGATTTCGTTGCGCCACACAGAATGACCAAAGCGACCCGCCAACGGCGTAGATTCTGCTCCGCCGCCAACCCTTGATCCGTAGTGACGATCACCTCGAAGCCGGCCGCCTCGGCAGCCGTGAGAAGCTCCCCGTTCTTCAGACCCGCGAATCCAGCGTATCGGGCCGTCTGGCAATCATGACCCGTAAACCGATGACGCAGCCGCTCATCGACGCACTCGTCCAGCAGCAGACGCATCAGAGCCGGGCCAACAGCAAATCCTTGGCTTCTTCCAGGGCCTCGACCGCCAACGCCCGGCTCACCGTCGGAAACCCTTCCAGGAAATCCTCCATCGTCGCCCCACCCTCCAGGTAATCAAACAGAGTCTGCACGGGCACACGCGTCCCCCGGAGCACCGGCGTGCCATGCATCACTTCCGGATCACGCGTAACGGCGGCAACCATGAACTAATTGTCCCCCAAGTTGACCCAATTCTGCGTTCCCGCACTTCGCCCACCCTCATCTCCGCCCCGATCAACCACTTCCCGCTTACACTCTCCCCGCCCCCTCTCCGCCTCCCTCACCCTATAGGCAAGAGTCCCGAGCGCTCACGCGTTGGAGAGCTGGGGCCCACCCCGATCCCGCGGCGCCTTCACAAGTGTTCGAGGGGTCAAAGCGCGGCATCCTAGGCAGGCCGCAAGGGTGTCCTCCTCAAGAGGATGAGCAGCGCGAACTCCGCCGGTAGAGGACCGGTCCGCTTGCCGTTTCCGGAAAGAAGCGGCCTCAAGCCTGTCTGGGATAAGGCAGGATCGGGGCGCCCTTAAACACAACGCGCAAGCCACAAGTGTGCCGTCACGCGCGAAACCAGCCCCCAACGCCCGCCAACTCACCAACTTCCCCAAAATCCAGCCGTCAACCACCCCCTATCACGCTATGATTCCACGAACCCAAATGTCACTGATTACACCGACCCGCCCCCCAGACTCGCCCGCCGCCGAAACGAACCCAAGGGCAACCCGGCAGCGATCTGTGTTCATCTGTGTCCATCTGTGGCCAAAATGATTCCCCCTTCTCCCCACCAAACGAACCCAAGCCCACCGGCCCCCGCCCCCTCCCATGTCACAATGAAAGACAACCCCTTACGCCCATGACTGGTCCCGACATCCGCCGGAAGTTCCTCGACTACTTCTCCGCCCGCGATCACCGCGTGGTCCGTAGCAGCTCGCTGGTGCCCGCCAACGACCCCACGCTGCTGTTCACCAACGCCGGCATGAATCAGTTCAAGGACGTCTTCCTCGGCCAGGACAAACGCGACTACACCCGCGCGGCTTCTTCCCAGAAGTGCGTCCGCGCCGGCGGCAAGCACAATGACCTGGACAACGTCGGCTACACCCGCCGCCATCACACCTTCTTTGAGATGCTCGGCAACTTCTCCTTCGGCGACTACTTCAAGAAGGAAGCCATCGCCTACGCCTGGGAGCTCATCACCAAGGACTACGGCCTTTCCAAAGACCGCCTCTACGTCACCGTCTTCCGCGAGGACGACGATGCCGAGCGCCTCTGGCAGGAAGTCGCCGGCGTCCCCAAGGAGCGCATCTTCCGCCTCGATGAGAAGGACAACTTCTGGCAGATGGGCGAAACCGGACCCTGCGGTCCGTGTTCGGAAATCCATTACGATTTCGGCGCCGAAGTCGACGCCAACCGCAGTTTCCCGGACAACCCGGGCGAGCGCTACGTCGAAATCTGGAACCTCGTCTTCATGCAGTATGACCGTGACAGCGCCGGCAAGCTGACGCCTCTCCCCAAGCCCTCCGTCGACACCGGCATGGGACTCGAGCGCCTCGCCGCCGTCCTCCAGGGCAAGCTGTCCAACTACGAAACCGATCTCATCCGCCCCATCATCGACAAAGCGGGCGAGCTCTTCCGCAAGCCCTACGGTGACGATGATCGCGTAGACACCGTCCTCAAAATCAACGCCGACCACGCCCGCGCGACGGCGTTCTTAATCAACGACGGCGTCCTGCCCTCCAACGACGGCCGCGGCTACACTCTGCGCAAGATCATGCGCCGCGCCATGCGCAACGCCCGTATGATCGGTGTCTCCGAGCCCTATCTCTACCAGCTCACCGGCTTCGTAGCCGAGCACATGCGCGACGCCTACCCCGACATGATGGAAAGCGTCCAGCGCGTCGCCCGCGTGGTGAAGGATGAGGAGCATCGCTACGCCACCACCTTCCAGGTGGCCGAGCGATTCTTCCAGGACGAAGCCAAGTCCGCGGCCAACGGCACGCTCCCGGGCGCGGCCGCGTTCAAGCTCTACGACACCTACGGGCTCGCTCTCGAAGAGCAGGAAGACATGGCCCGCGAGCAGGGCCTCACCATCGACCGCGAAGGTTTCGAAGCGGAGATGGAGAAGCAGCGGACCCGCGCCCGCGCCTCCTGGAAGGGAGCCGAGAAGGCGCAGATCAATCCCGTTTATCAGGCGCTGCCCAAGACCGAATTCATCGGCCGCGAGACGCTCGAAGGACCGGCCACGGTTACCGCCGTGCTCGATGGCGAGATCGCGCTCGACCGCACGCCCTTCTACGCCGAAGCCGGCGGCCAGGTCGGCGACACCGGCGTGCTCGTGTCTCCGGAATCTGGCGACACGCTCGCCGTCGTCGAGTCCACCTATAACGCGGCCCCCGGCAAAGCGGTCCACCGTGTGAAGATCGTCGGCGAGGTCAAGCAAGGCGACACCGTCCTCGCCCGCGTCGACCCCGACTCGCGCCACTCCACCATGCGCAACCACACCGGCACGCACTTGCTGCACGCCGCCCTGCGCAGCGTGCTCGGTACACATGTGAAGCAGGCCGGCAGCGTGGTCGAGCCCTCGCGCCTGCGCTTCGACTTCACGCATTACACCGCCATGGACCCCGACGAGCTGTCGGAAGTGGAGCGCCTCATGAATGAGCAGATCCTCGCCAATCGCGAGGTCGTCACCGATGTGATGGATCTCGATAACGCCCTGCAGACCGGCGCCATGGCGCTGTTCGGCGAGAAGTACGGCGACCGCGTGCGCGTCGTCTCCATCGGCGACAACGGCCGCGTCTTTTCGAAGGAGCTCTGCGGCGGCACGCACGTCCACCGCACCGGCGACATCGGCATTTGCAAGGTAGTCTATGAAGGATCGATCTCGGCCGGCGTCCGCCGCATCGAAGCGATCACGGGCGAAGGCGCGCTGCGCCGCTTCCAGGAAGCGCAGTCACAACTGTCGCGCGTAGCGGCCACGGTGAAGGCGTCCGAGTCCGACGTCCTCGATCAACTCGAAAAGCTTCTGGCGAAGGAAAAGTCGTTAGAACACGAGCTCCAGCAACTCAAGACGAAGATGGCCCAGGGCCAGGCCGGCGAGCTTGATTCGCAGGCCCGCGAAATCAAGGGCGCCAAGGTCCTGGCCGCGCAGGTCGACGGCCTCGACCGCGCCCAACTTCGCACGATGGTCGACGCGCTGCGCAACAAGTGGAAGACCGCGGTGGTGGTGCTCGCAACATGCGAGGGCGAAAATGTTTCGATCGTCGCGGGTGTCACCAAGGACCTGACCCCGAAGGTCCACGCCGGCAAGCTAGCGGGAGCCGTCGCCCAAGCGGTAGGCGGCAAAGGCGGCGGCCGCCCGGACATGGCCGAGGCCGGCGGCAAGGACCCGTCGGCGTTAGCCGCCGCCTTGGCCAACGTCTACACGACAGTAGAAGGAATGCTCTAGTGGAGACCGCTCCCTACGGTCGCGGCACAGCCAGCGGCGCTTCGTTGCCTGTGGGGCAGGCCCACGGCCTGCGGCGGCCTCTCAGGCCGCCTCTTCCACGACGTTCCCGATCTCCTTATCCGTCCACGGCCCCACTAGCTGAGCCGCGACCGCAGGGAGCGGTCCACCAAGGTCCGCCCCCCTTCCCCGAAGCCGGAGCCCCCCGATGACCACCACCGACGTCACCATCGTCGGCGCGGGCCCCACCGGCCTCGCCTGCGGCATCGAACTCAAGCGCCGCGGCGTCCACGCCGTGCTGATCGACAAAGGCTGCGTAGTCAACTCGCTCTACCACTACCCGACGAACCTGGTGTTCTTCACCACGCCCGAGCTCTTGGAGATCGGCGACATCCCCATGACGTCGCTCAACGAGAAGCCGGTCCGCGCCGAAGCCCTCAAATACTACCGCCGCGTCGCCAACCACTATGGCCTCGACATCCGCCAATACCAGCGCGTCGACCACATCGAAGGCGACGACAACGCCTTCGTCACGCACGCCACCGACGCCCACGGCTGCCCGCACACCTACGCCTCGAAGAAGGTGATCCTCTCCACCGGCTACTACGACGTCCCCAACCTGCTCAATATCCCCGGCGAGGATCTCCCCAAGGTTATCCACTACTACAAGGAGCCGCACCCCTACTACGACCGCGACGTGCTGGTGATCGGCGCGAAGAACTCAGCCGTGATCTCGGCCTTGGAGCTGTGGTGGACCGGCGCCCGCGTCACCATGATCCACCGCGGCACCGAGATCCACAAGAACGTCAAGTACTGGCTGAAGCCGAATATCGAGAACCGCATCAAGAACAGCGAGATCCCCATGCACTGGCGCTCGCACGTGCTCGAGATCCTGCCCGAGTCCGTGCGCATCGCCACGCCCGAAGGCGAGCGCACGATCAAGAACGACTTCGTCTTCGCCATGACCGGCTACCGTCCGGACACCGAATTCCTCGAAGCGCACGGCATCCGCTTCGACCCGGAAACACAGCGCCCCTACACGCACCCCGACACGCTCGAAAGTGATCGCAAGGGAATGTATCTGGCCGGCGTCATCGTCGCGGGCATGCACACCCACGAGGTTTTCATCGAGAACGGCCGCTTCCACGGCAAGCAAATCGCCGCCGCGATCGCGGCCGCGTTGGGATAGACTGAAAGCGAGAGGATCAGCCGCCGGAACCGACTCTTATTCCGATGACTCCCGAGCTACAGACTCTGCTGACCGTCAGTATCCCGACCATCGCGGTGCTGATGGGGATCCTTGTGAACAATGCCCGTCTGAACGACGTAAACAATCGCATCAACGACTTGCGGGCGCACTTCGACGACCGGATTGATGACTTGCGGGATACCCTGCGGGCGGAGATTCGGCGCGTCGAGGAGGTCCTCGACGCGCGATTGAGTCAGTTGGAACGCCGCTCGAGCTGAGCGGGTCTTGCCTTACTTCTTGTTCTTGCTTTCGAGCTTGATCCCGCCGCCGCCCGACTTATTGCCCGGCAGCAGAGGCGTGATCAGCTTGCGGAGATAGTTCTCATCCTGGAGCTCGGGGGTCGGCATCGGTTTGCTCTGGGCGATGATCTTGCCGGTGGTGTCGATCACCACCATCTGCGGCACCGCGAAGCGCTCCAGCACCGAGATGCCCAGGTACTTCAGCACCGTATCCCGCGTGGCGCGGCCGACCGTGAACTGCGCGTAGCGCGTGTTGAAAGTCGCCTGATCCAGGGCGTTCTTGGCGGCGTCCTTCGTGTTGACTTCGTCATTGAAGGCCATGCCGATCACTTCCAGCCCCTTGGGACCCAGCTCAGCTTGCAGTTTGGACAGCATCTGCGCCGTGTTCTGGCAATGCGGGCACCAGGTGTAGAGGAACTGCACAATCACCACCTTGCCCTTGTAATCCGAGAGCATGTGGGTCTTGCCGGTGGCTTCGACAATCTTCAGGTCCGGGGACTGGCGAGGCACAGGAGCGGCCGCCTGAAGGGCGATTCCGAACGCGAGGAAGGCTGTTAGCAGTGTACGCATTGTGTCTTCAGTTTACCTCAGTCTTATTTACTCTTACTTTCCAGCTTGATACCGCTGGCGCTCTTGGCGCCGCCCTCGTTGAGCAGCTTGTTGAGCAGGCCGCGGAGCTGGGTTTCATCGTTCAACTCGCCCGTGGGTTTGGGCTTGTCCTGGGCGCGGATCACGCCCTTGCGGTCGATCACCATCATCTGCGGCACGTAGAACTGCTGCATGACCGAGATCTGTAGATACTTCAGAACGTCTTCGCGCGGCAGACTGCCGACCGGGAACTTGGCGTAGCGCGAGGCGAAGGTCGATAGCGACAGGGCGTTCTTGGCCGCGTCCGGCGTGTTGACGCTGGGGTCGAAGGCGATGCCGTAGACTTTGAGCCCGCGCGACTCCCAGTCGGCCAGGATCTTCGACAGCGTGCCCGCCATGGCCTGGCAGTGCGGGCAACTCGTGTCCAGGAACTGGAGGACCACGACGTCGCCCTTCAGGCTGGACAGCATGGTCTTTTTGCCGGTAGCTTCCCGGATGGTCAGTTCCGGAGCGGTCCGGGGGACTTCCGCCGCTTGCAGGGTGAGTCCGAAGATGAGCCCGAAGGCAACCAGTCCAAGTTTCATAAATCCAAGTCTACCTCACACTTTCTGGTTTCGTGAACAAATCTCAATGGCCCCTGGCTGCGCCTGATACGGCAGGCTCGGTGGCCAGCTTGGTGAGCAGCGGCTTCAGATACGCGGGATTCCCCAACTGGCCGCCACCCTCGGCATCACTCTGCTCGCGGACGACGCCCTGGCGGTCAATCACCACCATTTGCGGCACGCCGATCCGCTGGGTCATATCGTTCAAGCCGAGATAGGTCATGACGGCGTTGCGGTCGGCATAGCCTACCGGGAAGCCCACGTCGATGTACTTCACGTAGTCGCGCACCTTGGCCGCGTCGGCGTTATCGAACGCCACGCCGAGCATCTGCACCTGGCCGTTAAACTCCGGCGCCAGACGGGTCAGCTCCTGCGAAAGGCGCTGGCAGTGCGGGCAGGAGGTGAACAGGAACTGGATCACCACCACTTTGCCTTTGTAGCTGGAAACCAGCGTCCGCGTGCCGTCGGCCTGGGTGATGGTGAGTTCGGAGGCCGGGCGGGGCACAGGATACTGAGCACGCAAACCCACGCTCGGGAGGAGTGTTGCGGCCAGCGCGAGGGCGGCGAACAGTGTGTTGCGCATCAGATTCAGTTTACCCCCACAATGTTTTTTCCACTCCCGCCCGCCTTTTCCGCCGGATGCAGGCCTTCCATCGCTTGGACGGAGTTGCCCAGCAAACGTACCACAAATTCTCCGGTATCTCCGGTTCCGCGCGTTTCGGTGGGCGTGGAAGAGGTGATTTCCATGTGGTCCCACTTGGCATGGAGGACGCCAACATACATACGGTAAAACGTTTCGGCGGCTTCGGGCGAGTCCCAATCGGAGCTGTGGACCAGCAGCGGGTGCTTGTCCTTCTTATGTTCGTAGAGCGCGTAGGAGCCGCCGCGCCAGTGGCTGGCGGCCTCGGCGCCCTGGTCCTGGTTGCCGTACTGGCGCAGGATAGCGGAGTAGTCGAATTCGCCCACATCGCCGTCGGCCAGCTTCTTGAAGCGGTGGGCTTCCTTCTTGCCCAGCTCGTCATTGAGCTTGGGGAGCTCGGGTTCGGTGGGCGCGGGGCCGGTGCGATAGGTCTCGGGGTGGAGGATCTCTTCGGTGCTGCGCGGCGGGTCCTTAAATAGAAGATCGAAGGACTCCATGCCGTCGGCGCGATAGACCGAATCCTGGAAGCGCATGCCTTCCGAATACGGGAAGACCAGCGACTCGCGCAGGTAGAGCGGCACGCGGGCGAGCACGGGAAACTCCTCGCCGGTGCCGCCGACGGCGTCGGCAAGCTGGTCCACCAGGTCGCGGGGGACTTCGGCGCGGCCGTTGGCAAGAAGTGACAAGTAAGCCCAGCTCAGCCAACTGGCCTGGCCTTCGACGACCGATTGGCGGGCCATGGTGGCGTCGTCGGTGTCGGCCTTGTCCATATATTTCTTGAGCGAGTATTGCTGGTCGGCGAGGGCGTGGGCCAGTTCGTGAACCAGGGCAATGCGCTGCTCATTACCTTCCTCGGTGGTGTCGAGGATGAAGAGGCGCTTCTTCTTGAAGTCGTAGAAGGCGGCGGCCTGCTCGGTCATGAGGTCGCCGGATTCGCGGGCGAGGTTGAAGTCCCAGGGGGCCAGACCCAACATTTTAAGGGTGAGTTCGGCGGCGTGGACGTCCTTATCGTTTTCGGCTTCCTGCACGCCTTCCTCCACCATCTTGGCGAAGTCCTCGCGGGACAGGATCTCGCGGGGGACGGCTCGCTTGACCTCCCAGCCGGTGATCCGGGTGAGTGCGGCGAGCATTTCGTCGACCTGGGAGAAGATGGCGGCGGGCTCAGCGTGGAGCGAGGCGACGAAGAGGAGTGCGGCGAGGACTCGGGATAGCTTCTTCATCGGTTTGAGGGGCCGTGACCAGCGTAACACGCAAAGCGGAGCCCGATCCGGCGCGCGGCGGGGTACAATAAAGACTTCCATGGCAGACGACAAGCTCTACAAAGCCGAGTATATGGGCAGCGGCACCTTCCTCATTACCAAGCCCAAGCGGAAGAAGCATAAGCGGCGCCAGTCGCGGTTGAAAGGGACGGTCCGCGGGGCGCGCAAGTAAGCGTTCTCTTTTCATTCGCACCCTAACACCGGGACGCAGTGCGTGGGTCGCGGTGTTTTTGTACACGGTTGAGCCTGCGTGGGATGCGGGGCAGCGACGCGCGGCGAATGGCTGATACACGGGATGCTCAACCACCGGTGGGGAAACCTCTCCCTCACGGTTACGGCTCTGTAGAGTTCCTTCTACTGAGCCGCGCGCGTCAGCAAGCGGTTCCTGGGGACTTCCGCCACGGGCTATACGCACCATCCGCGGGACCTAAAGAATCGGCCCGTCAGCGGCGATGCCCGGCTTACGGAAGCGGCTGAACGACGATTCTCTCACCGGATTCCCACGCCGCCAGACCGCGGCCATCGGGAAGACGGATCACTGTGGGGTAAGCACCCTTTGGGGCGACTTTGACAGGGTCGTGTTCGCCGGGCAGGAGCGCGAACACTCCGTCTGACGTTGTCCAGACCGCGTAGACGCCTTCGGGCGCGGGCGCCAGACTCACGTCCGCACCTCGCCCGACCGGGACTTCCTGTTCGCCCGGACTCGCCAGGAAGATCTGGTCCTCACGCCGCCAAGCTGTCACCACCCGCTGGGGCTCCTTCGCCACGCTGGCGCCCGTGACTACCAGACCGCCTCCGTCCATCGGGCATCCGTTCAGCTTCCATGTGCCCTTGCCCAGCTTCTCGGGGGCGCCGAAGTCGAGCCCGTCCGTGGCGCGGGCCAGATACATGTCCCGGGAACCGTTAAGCCAGTTCCGGTACATCACCAGGAGTTGGCCGTCCGCGCCGAATGCGGCCGTCGGGTGGCAGCATTCGCAGATGGTGCCTTCCGGCGAGGCGTAGATCAGCACGTTCTTGGACCAGTGCAGTCCGCCATCCGGCGATTCGGCGCCGTAGAGCTTGGTGCCCTGGTTACCGCGATGATCAAGCCACGCCGCAAACAGGCGCCCTTGGGCATTGGCCGCCAGCGAGTGCAGACCTTCGGTAGGCGCGCCGGGAACATCGTTGATGCGCACTCCCTTGGACCAAGTCCTGCCGTGATCGACGGAGCGCCACGCCCAGAGGTCGCCATCGGAAGGAAGGCCGTGTGCGTGCTCCCCTTCGGCCGGCTTGTCTCCGCCGACGGCGGTGATGACAATCGCGTCGCCGGAGAAGGCGATTCGCGGCCCGCGATGACGGGTGAGCGGCAGGATTGCGGCTTCCGCCACTTTGACTGGTGTGGAGAAGGTTTTGCCGGCGTCGTGGGACGCGCTGAAGTAGACGGCTTTGCCGGCGCCGAAGGTGAGAGCGACCATCGAGCCGCTGGCGGCCATCTGGGGTTCGCGGGCGGGTGCGTCGAGGCTCGCTGGACCGATCTGTACTGCGAGCGCGGTCACGAGCAGCCAGGGGATCATGGTCCTCCTTCAAGTGCGGATGTTCCGCGGGACGATTCCCGGCGGAGAATGGCGCGCACGACGATCTATTCACCATCAGACTGTATCTTGCGCGTTCTTGTCGCGCGGCAAATTGTCGCACCTCGCGCTGGCTGCTCGCCGGAACGGGGGGATGGTGGACTTTGGTGGACCGCTGCGGTCGCGGCACAGCTGCTGGCGCTATGCCGGGAGGACGTTGGTTGCGCACACCGCCACTTGCTGAACACGCTCCTCTCTGTGCCCGAATCGCTGATCTGAGTTTAGCGCCCCTAGCCGGCACTTCTCACCAGGTTTCGGACGCAGGACGTGGCGCAAGCCCGTGGCTTGCCGCGCCCAGATAATAGGTATGACTCGTCCCGGTGCTTGTGGCCGGTCACGCTGTCATGCTGGGAGCGGCGGCCAAATCGCCGATTGCGTATCCCTGCCTCACGTTTGCCGCCGATGCACTGTAGAGCTTGTGAGAAATGCAGGCTAGCGGAAGGCCAGCCCGGATTTCTCACAGGGTCGCAGAGCGTTTCGGGCAAAGCACAGGCGGGATGCCTCGGTGAGTGGCTGGGCCGACACCCCGGGCACGACACTGTGATGGACGACAAGCGCCGGGACGAGTCCCGGCGCGGCGAGCCATGGGCTCGCGCCACGTCCTGTGTCCGGAACCTGGTGAGACATGCATGCTAGCGGCGCCCGCGACCACAGGGAGTGGTCCACCCGGGTTGACCATCCCACTTCGCGAATGGAAAGAACGAACTCAGAATCCCACGCGCAGCGCAAATTGCATCGACCTGGGATCATTCACCGACGTCATCGCGCCGAAATTGGCGGAGGGGTTCGCCGGGTAAGCTCCCGTGCCGAAGACGCCGTTCCGCGTGAGTCCGTTGGTGTGGTTCAGGGCGTTGAACGCCTCGGCGATGAATTCCAGCCGCACCCGTTCGGTCATCTGGAAACTGCGGTTCGCGCGGAGATTCACGTTGAAGAAGTCGAAACCCGTGCCCGCGTTGCGGTTGATGTAGGCTCCGCCGACGGTGGGCCGGGCCGAGCTTCCTTGCACGGTGGTGGTCCCGGTAGTGATATTCAGGGGCAGCGATGAGTAGTACTGCAAGAGAGTGCTGAACTGAAAGCCGTAGGCGAGCCACTGCCAGGCGGAGCGGGGCCGATCGAGAGGCGTGTGTACCGAGCCGTCGAAGGTCAGGCGATGGCGCTGGTCGTTATCCGAGCGGCCGTAGTCGAGCCAGACATTGTGCGGATCAATGGGCGAGCTGAAGAAGAACTGTCCCACGTTGTCCAGCGCCTTCGAATACGTGTAGGAGATCCGGAAGTTGCCCCAGCGCACGGGCCGCTGGTTGTAGGAGACCAGCAGGCCGTCGTAATAGGAATCGGCTCCGGGTGAGTATTGGCTGATGTTGCCGTAAGCAGGATTCGGGCGGCAGCCGTTGTTGCCGCCGGAGGCCACGCAGGTGGGCGCGTTCTGATTCAGGTTGACGATCAGATGCAGGCCGCGGATGTGCTGGTAGCTGACGCTCAGCGTGGAATTAGCGGTGAGCTGCCGCTCGATTTCGAGGCTGCCCTGCTGCGAGTAGGCGTTCTGCATGTGGCGGTCCATGGTGGAAAAGCTGAACAGCACGCTGGAAGGGAGCACCAGCGCGTCCAGGGCGTTGGGGAACACCGGCGCTCCGGTTTGCGAAGGAGACAGGCTGACGTTGATCTGCTGGACCTGCGTTGGGTCGGTGGTGTTGTTGGCCGAAAGCAGCGCGTTGGCCAACGCTCGTAAGGGGACGCGGTCGTAGAAGAGGCCGAAGCTTCCGCGGATGACGGTCTTGCCGTTGGAAGACGGCGTCCAGGCGAAGCCGGCGCGGGGGGAAACGTTGTTCGTGTCGGTGGAGATGGTCCGGAGGAATTGCAGATCGTAGCGCAGGCCGAAGTTCAGCGTGAGCCGGCGCGTGGCCTTCCATTCGTCCTGCACGTAGAAGCCGACGTTGGGATTGTGCTGGGAGACGGCCGTGGCTCCGAAGGTCTGGCTGAAGCCGGAGTTGTTGTAGGTCCCGCTGAGGAAGTTGGCGAGCGAGGAGAAGCTATAGCTGCCGGCGACGGCGCGGGGGAAGGTGACCGTGTCCGCGTTGAACAGGAAGTCGACGCCGGCGCGCAGGGCGTGCGAACCGGCCTGGTAAGAGAGGTTGTCGGCCAACTCGACCAGCGTGTTGCGGCGCCCGGTGGGGGAGTACGAAAGGCGGCCGAAGGAGGCCACGCCGGAGATGCTGACGGCGGGTCCCAGAGGGTCGGTGGGCAGCGCCTGGAGAGTGCTTTGGGTGACCTGACCGCGCGTTTCGTTCAACAGGCGCGGGGAGAAGGTGAACACGTTGTGGACGGCGACGGTGTGGTCGGTGTCGTTCAAGCCGGAGGACGCGCTGGGCGAGCTGAGCGCTCCGCCGCCGCGCGAGTTCCGGCTGTTGACGTGATATGCGTTGTAGCGGGCGGTGAACTGGTCGCGGGAGCTGAACTGGTGGTCGATTTTCCCCAGGACGTTGATGTAGTGGACGGGGTTGGCGTAGATGCCGGTGGAGACGGATTGGCCGGGATAGGCGAGCTCGGCCAGGCGCGTGTTGATGGCGGTGGCGTTCGCGGGCGCGATGGTGACCAGTCCGGACTGGTTCAGCAGGCGTTGTTCGACGTTGGCGAAATAGAAGGTCCGGTTGCGGACCAGGGGGCCGCCGAGGCTGGCTCCGTGCTGGGACTGGGTCAGCGGCAGCACGTTATGGGAAAGCGCGTTGGCGGCGTTGAAGCGGCTGTTGCGGAAGTATTCGTAGATGTCGCCGTGGATGGTATTGGTGCCGCTGCGGGTGACCACGTTCATGTAGCCTCCCAGGGCGCGTCCGAATTCGGCCTGGCCGCCGGAGGTGACCACCTGGAATTCCTGCACGGTTTCGAGGCCGTAGAAGCCTCCCGCGACGCCGGCGGCGTCGTCATTGGCGGAGAGTCCGTCGACGACGAAGTTGTTGGAGAAGTTCCGTTGGCTCGCGACCGACAGGCCCTGGCCTGGAATCGCGGAGGTCTCGGCGAAGAGCTGGTTGCTGCCGGTGTTGGTGGGGGAGACTCCGGGGATCAGCAGAGCTACATCCATGAAGCTGCGGCCGTTGAGCGGAAGCGTGCGGATTTCGGTTTCGGCCACGGTGCCGGAGATCTGCGTGCGCGCACCCTCGAGCAGCGGCGCGCGGACGTCGATGGCGGTGGCGTTTGCAGTGACCTGGAGCTGGATGGCGAGGTCGAAGGCGGACCCCGCCGTCAGGTCGACGGTGCGTGAGGCGTCGGCGAATCCGGGGTCGTGAACGGTGACGGTGTAGGGGCCGAGAGGGAGCGAGGGCAGACGGAAGCGGCCATCGCGTCCGCTTGCGCCGGACCGGCTGACGTTCGTGTTGGTTTGGGTGGCTGTGACCGTGGCGCCGGGGAGGACGGCTCCGGAAGGATCGGTGACGATTCCACCGATACTGGCGAATTGAATGCTCTCCTGCGCGGCGGCGGACGGGATCCAGGCGCAGAGGAGCAAGGCGATGAGAAGGGTCAGGCGGTACGGGTTGTGAGCCGGCAAGTTGCAGTATAGGGCGGGGGACCAAGGCTGGGAGTGCGGTGAATTGTCGCGCTGGCGCGGTTTGGGTGCGGCATTTTGCCGCAGAGACCGGGTGGCCTCAGTAGCGCACGCTGGCGATATCGGTGGTGGCGAAGTCTGTTCCTTTGTAGAGCAGGCTTTGCTTCCTGAGCAGCGCGGTGGCGTAGGCACAGCAGTCGCCCAGGTTCAGCGCCGCCGGATGTCTTCCTTTGCCGTAGCGCTGCCAGGCGGCGAGAGCTGTGCGGGCGTGGGCGGAGTCCAGAGGAACGGTTTCGGGGTTCAGCTCGCGCAGGAGTGCGTCGAGCATCGCTCCGCCCTGCGGGCCGAAGCGGCCTTGGACCACGAGTTGCGCTTCGAGCCAGTTGGCCGCGGAGAGGTAGCGCACGGGGTCCTGCTCGATGCTTTGGGCGATCGCGGCGGCTTCGGGTTCCTGGAACAGGATCGCCACCAGGGCGGACGTGTCGAGGACCATCAGCGCGGGACTCCGTGGTCGTCGTAGCCGATGATCTCGTCCGGCGGGCGGGGGTCGAGGACGGGGAGTTGGGCGCAGCGGGTGCCGATTTCGAGGAGGCGGTCGGCGAGGCGGCCGCGCTGATCGCGGTCGCGGTCGAGCTTTTCGCGGAGGGCGTCCTTGACCACCTGCGTGAGGGATTTGCCCTCGATGCGGGCGAGCTCCTGGGCGAGGGCGTGCGCTTCGGGGTCCTTGATGTTGAGGATCAAGAGATTCCTCCTTTCCTCCATTATAGGAGGAAAGAATCCTCTAGACTAATATATCGGATTCTGATATAACGGAATCCGATGCTTAATGAGACTTTCCCTCCCCTTGCGCCGGCCACCTTGCACATTCTGTTGGCCTTGGCCGGAGAGGAGCGGCACGGGTACGGGATCATGCAGGCGGTGGCGGCGGAGTCGGGTGGGCGTTACCGGCTGGGTCCGGGGACGCTGTACGACAATCTGCAACGGCTGCTGGACCAGGGGCTGGTGGAGGAATCAGGACAGCGGGCTCGGCGGCGGTATTACCGGTTGAGTTTGATGGGCGAGCGCGTGCTGGCGGGGGAGATCGCGCGGCTGGAGGACGTTGTTCGCAAGGGGCGCAGCCGGCTGGGGATGCGTCCGGGAGTCGCGGGTGGGGCGGGAGGAAAGGCATGATGCGGGTCCTGTATGCGTGGCTGCTGCGGAGGCATCCGCGGGGGTTCCGGGAGCGATTCGAAGTGGAGATGCTGGAGAGCTTCGACGAGGCGGCGGAGCGCGGGTTGCTGAGCGGGTTCCGGTTGGTGGGCGATGGGTTCGCTTCATTGCTGCGGCAGTGGGTGCTGCGTCCGGAGGCTCGGGGCGCGCCGGCCGTTGGGGAGGCCGCTGTCTCTGCGGGTCCGGCGCTGGCGGGCGGGGGCGTGCCGGTGTTCTACCAGTTTGACGATTACCGGCTGCGGCGGGTGGCGGTGATGGAGGGCGTGGCATGCTCGGCGGGATTGTTCGCGGCGGCGCTGGTGTTTATGGGCGCGGGCGGGATCTTGCCGCAGGGGTGGACCATTGGGTCGGCCGATCGGCGGCCGCGGCCGTTGACGGTGAGCCGGCGGTCGATCGCGACGGCTCGGCCGGGAACGAGCGTGCGTGCTCCGGTGCAGCCGCCGACTGCGCTCGAGACGTTCGCGGCGCAGTATTTTGCGGCGCTGACGGTGCTGGGTGCGTTGGATACCGACGGCGACTGGGCGCTGTCGCGGGCAGAGATCGGGCAAGCGCCGGTGGTGTTGGCGGGGCTCGATGCCAATCATGACGGGAGGTTGTCGGCCGTGGAACTGGGGTTCCGGGTGCCCCGGGAAATGGTGGGTCCGGCGTCATGGGCGCGCATGGAGCGGGAGTTCATGGGGCAGCATCCGGTGCCGCGGGTGCTCGACGCCGATGCGGATCTGGAGTTGTCGGCGGCCGAGATTCAGGGCGCCTCGCAATCGCTGTTGTTGCTGGATGTGAGCGGGAACGGGCGGCTGGGGACGGTGGAACTGATTCCGGACCCGGTGCTGTGGGACATCCTGGTGGGCCTGCCGAGGCGGTGAGCGGGCTGGTCACTCCGCTTGTCAGGTCCCCGCCAATTGCGCTAACCTGAAGGTTCTCATGGCGAACACTATTTCTGCGCTCAAGCGCATCCGCACCGCCGAGCGGCGGACCGCAGTCAATCGCACCCGCAAGACGCGGCTGCGCCACCAGATTCGCAAGATGCGGCGGCTCATGGAGGCCAACAACGCGGCCGGCGCCGCGGAGATCGTGCCGCAAACGTATTCGATGATCGACCGCGCAGCCAAGTGGGGCATCATCAAGAAGAATACGGCGGCGCGATATAAGAGCCGGTTGACGGTTCGGCTGAAGAAGCTGCAGGCGGCGTAGCGGCCCTTGTTTCCGGATCCGGGAGGACCGCTCCCCGGGGTCACCGCGCAGCTAGAGTGTTTGCAGCGTTATCGTAGACCGCTCCCTGTGGTCGCGGCACAGCTACTGGCGCTGTGCCCAGTGCACATCCTTTGTGCAGAGCGCCGCTAGCGCTCTAGAGCGCATGTCTCACAAGCTCTACAGTGCATCGGCGCGAAACGTGAGGCAGGGATACGCAAGCGGCGATTTGGCCGCGCGGCAAGCCACGGGCTTGCGCCACGTCCTGCGTCCGAAACCTGGTGAGAAGTGCGGGCTAGCCCGGATTTCTCACCAGTGAGGCCGGGGCGGTGGAAAGGTGATCGCCGCTAGGCCGAGAAAGCAGAATGCATGAAAACGGCACACAGCGGGCAGTGTGTAGACGCGGCTCGACCACAACGGCCTCGTGCGGGATAGGATTTCAAAGAGCGGTCTTGCTTCAGGTGGTGAGGGCGGAGTGCACGAGCTGGAAGAGGTCCGGCCACGGATAGCTGCGCGGCAAGGAGACCCAAATGCGGCGGGCGGTAACGCGGATCGAGGCGCCGATCTTCAACAGGCGGAGCCGGATCGTTGAGACTTGAGCGGTGGCCAGTTCGGTAGCCTGCAAGCCCAAACGGCGTAAGCCGCAGACCAAGACGTAGGCCACCGCGGACAGATACAGACGCAACTGATTGGCGCGCAGGGACTCGGCGCTGACGCGATCAGCAAACAGCATGAACTGTTCCTTGATGCGATTCTCCATGTCGCCGCGGGCGCAGTACAGTTGTTCGTATAGCTTCTGCGCGGGCCAATCGGCAGGGGCCAGTGAAGTGACAACGAAACGCGGATTCTCTTTCCCCTCGATGTGTTCGGCTTTGGCCACCACGCGGCGGACCCGAGCCCAGGAGCCGGATACGGTCTGATAGGGGAACTCCACAAAGACGCGAGCGGGCTTGTGCGTTTCTTCCCACTGCTGCTGGGCCTGACGCAACGCATCGCCGATGAGCGCCTGCAAGCGCGGGTTGCGGGCGAAGCCCACAACATAATCGACGTGATTGTTTTCGCACCAATCCAGCAACTCATCACGGCAGAAGCCAGAATCGCCGCGCAGGATGATGCGGGTTTCCGGCCAGTGCGTGCGCAGCTGTTCCACAATACGGCGGATCTCATCCAGGCTTCCCGCCGCGCCGTCGATGTTGGCCGGACGCAGGCGCGCGCACAGGAGATGCTGGCCCGCGAAGATGTACAGCGGCAGATAGCAGTAATGATCGTAGTAGCCATGAAAGAAGCGGCTCTCTTGATGGCCATGCAGCGCCACATCGGTGGTATCGACATCGAGCACGATCTCCGGCGGAGCCGCCGTGTGCGCTTCCACAAACACGTTCACCAGTAACTCGTCGATGGACTGCTTCCAGAAGGTGATCTTCTTATAGCGCGTGTTGGCGCCCGTGCCCAACTCCAAACGGTTCAGCGTGCTCTTGCCCGCCAGCGGCGGCTCCAGGCCGGCTTGCCCTGCCAGCAGTTTCAGCACCGGGTCCTGGCGCAGTTGCTCGTGATCGTTCAGGTCTTCGTAGCCCAGTGCCAACGCGGACACGCGTTGCGCAAGCATCTCGGCGACGGAGTGTTGCACGCACCCAGGATTGCGCCCGTCCAGAAAGCACGCAGCCAACCGCGGCAACAGATTCATCTTCCGGTCCACTTCCCGCAGCAGCAGCCCTCCGGCATCCGACGTCATGGTGCCGCCGTCGAACTGGGCCGTCACTTGGCGTGAGCCATGTCCTTGGAATGCGAACTGCGTTTGGGTACACTCTGTCATAGCGAAAGCCGCCGCCTCTCTGTCCCTAACTGCTGTCTGGAAACTCAGTTATGCCAGATTCGGCGGCTTTTTGCTATAGCGTTGGTGAGAAATCCCGGCTAGTGGCGCTCTGGCTCAGGTTGTCAGGGCAAGGAAGTTTTGCGTTGTTGTGCGCGTGATCTCTTCGAGGGGCTGGTTACGCAAGGCGGCTAGCTTGGCGGCGGTGTGCGCTATAAAGGCCGGCTCGTTGCGCTTGCCGCGGTGGGGGACCGGGGCGAGGAACGGAGCGTCGGTCTCGATCAGCAGGCGGTCGGCGGGGCACTGCTGGGCGGCTTGCTGGATGTCGAGCGACTTGGGGAACGTCAGGATGCCGCCGAAGCTCAGATAAAATCCCAGGGCGAGGGCTCGTCCGGCTTCCGCGGGTCCGCCGCTGAAGCAGTGCATGATGCCGGGGAGACCGGCCGGTCTCCAGTGTTTCTCAAGCAGTGAGAACGTATCGTCCCAGGCTTCGCGCGTGTGGATGACGATGGGGCGGCGGGCTTCGGCGGCGATCTGCATCTGCTCGATGAAGACCGCTTGCTGCGTGTCGCGGGGGGAGAAGTCGTAGTGGTAGTCGAGGCCGATTTCGCCCAGCGCCAGGACCTTGGGGTGCTTGAGGAGTTCGGCCAGGCGGGGGAAGGTCGCGGGTTCGGCTTTGGCCGCGTCGTGCGGGTGGACGCCTACGGTCGCGTAGACGGCTTCGTGCGATTCGGCGATGCGGAGGGCGCATTCGATGTCGGGTGGGCCGTCACCGGTGCCGATGCTCATCATGCGGGTGATGCCGGCGGCTAGGGCCCGGTCGATGACGGCTTCGCGGTCTTCGCGGAAGCGTTCGCTGTCGAGGTGGCAGTGGGAGTCGATCATTGCGGGTCTGGGTTGCGGACGGGGGGAGAGGCGGACTGAGAGTCCGCCGCAGGCCACGGGCCTGCCCCACACAGGCCACTGGGCTTCCACATGGTCCTGGGCTTCCACATGGTACCGGGCATCCCTATGCCAGGAGACTTCTGGATACCGAAGGGGGCGGGGGCTGTCATCCTACTTCAGGCGCGCTCCCACAGGGACTTCTTCGAGGAAGCTGGCGAGTACGGGTTGGCCGCCTTCGAGCGACGCCGCTACGATCATGCCTTGCGACATCAGGCCGCGGAGCTTGCGGGGGGCGAGGTTGGCTACGATTACAACCTTGCGTCCGACCAGCGCTTCGGGCTGGTAGGCAGTGGCGATGCCGGCCACGATGGAGCGCGGCTCGGGCTCGCCGATGTCGACGTGCAGGTGGAGGAGCTTGTCGGCTCCTTTGACCTTTTCCGCGGATTTGATCTGGCCTACGCGGAGGTCGACCTTCACGAAGTCGTCGATGGTGATGTGCTGCGGCTGCTCGGACTCGGCGACCACGGGGGCAGCCTTGGGAGCGATCCCGAGCATTGCTTGCTGGCGGGCGAGCTCGGCGGCTTCGCCTTCCTTCATTTGTTCGATCATGACTTTTGCGTCGGCGCGGGGGAAGACGCCGCTGGCGGGTTCGATGGTCTGGCCGGCGGCGAGCTGGCCCCATTGGAGGTCGGCTGTGCGGATGGCTTCAAGGGGTGTGCGGAAGCCGAGCTGGCTCCAGATCTTCGCGGCGGATTCGGGGATCACGGGCGAGGCCGCGGCAGTGACCAGTCGCAGGGCTTCGGCCGCGGTGTAGAGCGTTTCGTTGAGGCGCTGGGTTTCGCCCGACTTGGCGAGCTTCCACGGCGCGCGTTCGACGATGAATTTGTCTACGGCGCTGATGAGGGTCCAGAGCGTTTCGAGGCCTCTTGAGAAGTTGAACTGGTCGAAGGAGTCGAGGGCGCTGTCGATGGCCGTGGCGGCGGCCTGCGCAATTTCGGGGTCGCCGGGACCGGGCGGGATCGTGCCCTTGCAGTTCTGGTGAATCATGGCCAGCGTGCGGCTGGCGAGGTTGCCGAGCCCGTTGGCGAGGTCGGCGTTGTAGCGGTTTATGAGGGCGTCGTAAGAGAAGTTGCCGTCCTGGCCGAAGACCACTTCGCGCAGCAGGAAGTAGCGCAGGGCGTCCGTGCCGAGCACGTTGCGGATGGGCGTGGCGCGCACGATGTTGCCCTTGGACTTGCTCATCTTGTCGCTTTCAAACAGCAGCCAGCCGTGGGCGAAGACCTGCTTGAACAGCGGCTCGCCGGCGGCCCACAGGAAGGCGGGCCAGAAGACGGCGTGGAAGCGCAGGATCTCTTTGCCGATCAGGTGGAGGTCGGCGGGCCAGGCGTTATCGTTTTCGACGGCGCTGCGGTAAGTGTTCAAGGCGTCAAACCAGACGTAGAAGACATGCGGGGCTTCGCCTTCGATGGGGATGCCCCACTTGATGGACGTGCGCGAGATGGAGAGATCCTGGAGGCCCTGCTTGACGAAGGCGATCACTTCGTTGCGGCGCGTTTCGGGACGGATGAAGTCGGGGTTGTCTTCGTAGTGCTTGAGCAGGCGCTCGGTGAAGGCCGAGAGCTTGAAGTAGAAGTTCTCTTCGGTGACGGTTTCCGTGGGGCGGCCGCAATCCGGGCAGTTGTCGCCGGGCTTGGCGTCATTAATATAGGCGTTGTCGAAGATGCAGTATTGGCCGGTGTACGTGCCTTTATAGACGTAGCCGTTGTCGCGGCACTTGCGGAAGAAGCGATTGACCAGGGCGGCGTGGTTGGGGGCGGTGGTGCGCTGGAATCGGTCGATCTGGAGGCCGAGGATTTCCCACTGGCGGCGGAACTCCGCTGAGATGGTGTTGGTGTAGTTGAGGGGGCTCTTGCCCTGGGCCTGGGCGGCGCGCTCTACGTTGACGCCGTGCTCGTCTGTGCCGGTGGCCAGCAGGACATCGTAGCCTTGCATGCGCTTGAGGCGCTTGATCGCGTCGGCGGCGATGGTGGTGTAGGCGTGGCCGATGTGCGGCGCGGCGTTGGTGTAGTAGATGGGGGTCGTCAGGTAGTAGTTCATGCGGAGTGTTTCTTTGAGTTTTGCAGATGTGGGGTGGGCGGGCCAAGTATCGACCGGAGGGGACCGCTCCCTGCGGTCGCGGCTCAGCTAGCGGGTGTCCGGGTAGATAGGGGCAGCATGGGTGGCGGCGGCGAGGATCACGCGAAGGGGGGTGCCGGTCTGGTGGGCGAGGGCGCGGCAGTCTTCGTATTCGGGGGAGAAGATGCCTTCGTCCGACAGCTTGCCGCGGACCTTGCCGTAGGGGGTCTCAACTTCGATGACGCTGCGGGGTTCGATGCGGCGTTCGGCGCGGTGGATGCGCAGGCCGAGGGTGGTGGTTTCGGCGAAGATGAGCTGGGCGAGGCGCTCCTGGTCTTCGGGTCGAGCGATTACCCGAAGGAGGCTGCCGGGGCGGTTCTTCTTCATTTGCAGGGGAGAGAGAGACGCGTCGAGGGCGCCGGCTTCCATTAGGCGCTCCAGGGTGTAGCCGAGGATCTGCGGGCTGGAGTCGTCGATGTTGGCTTCGAGCACGCTCACCTCGGTGGCTTCGGTGGGCGTGGTGCGTTCGCCGATGAGGACGCGGAGGACGTTGGCGTGCTGCTTGAAATCGCGGTCGCCGGCGCCGTGTCCGGTGTGGGTGAGGCGCATGGGGGGCAGGGGACCGAACGCGGTCGCGAGGGTGGCGGCCAGGGCGGCGCCCGTTGGAGTAGTTAGTTCGAGTTCTGGACCGCGGGCGTAGATGGGTTTGCCTTCGAGCAGGCGGGCGGTGGCGGGGGCGGGGACGGGAAGCGTGCCGTGCTCGGTTTCGACCGTGCCGCTGCCGACGTTGATGGGGCTGACGTGGATCTCTTCGATGTTGAGGAGGTCGAGGGCGACGCAGGCTCCGACGATGTCGGCGATGGAGTCGGCGGCTCCGACTTCGTGGAAGTGGACCTTGCGGATCTCGACATTGTGGACGGCGGCTTCGGCTTCGCCCAGGCGCTGGAACACGGCCGAGGCGTTTTGTTTGGCTCGGGGGGTGAGGGGGGCGGCGTCGATCATCTCTAATATGTGATGGAGGTGGCGGTGCTTGGCGGGGGCGGGGTCGAGGTGGACGCGGAACTTGGAGGCGGCGATGCCGCGGCGGGTGGTTTTTTCGACTTCGTAGCGGGCTCCGGTGGGGAGGGCGGCGAGGGCGGCGAGGAGGGGGTCGGCGGGGGCGCCGGCGTCGAGGAGGGCGCCGACGGTCATGTCGCCGGAGATGCCGGAGAAGGCGTCGAGGTAAGCGATGCGCATGGGGTAGCTACTATTATGGCCGCAGATGGACGCAGATGGACGCAGATGAACGCAGATGGGGCGGGTGTGTGTTTTGAGCGACTTGGTGGGTTCGTTTCGTCAGGTAGGGGCCAGTGGGCTTGGGTTCGTTTTGTTCCCCGGTGTTGCGGAGAGCGGCGCGATGCGTTGGGTTCGTTTCGTTCCCGGCTTGGGGAACGGGCGTGTGGGTACCATGGGTTCGTTTCGCCGCTCGCGGCCGGTTGAGTTGAGGGTGGGCCATCTCGCTTTCCTGATGGACCATCGCACGAAAAGGCAGGTTCGGCGGTTCAGGTTTGTTGGTAAGTCGTACGAGATTCGCGGGAAATTGATTGGCGCGGATCGCTATTGTGTGATGTAGCCTGCGCGGGCTCGGACGACGGCATCGGGGTAGCGGCGGCGGACTTCGGGGGACAGGTCGACGGAGATGCGGCGCGGCTGGCCGGGTTCGAGATCGGCGGGCTGGGTGAACCAGAGCACGTAGCGCTGGCGCATGCGGGTGACCAGGTCCTGGGGGTCTTTGGGATCGAGGAACCCGATCGCGTCGCCGCCCGTGGCCTGGGCGATGTGATTGGTGTTGTGCTCGCGATAGCGCGGACCATTGGGCTCCTTACTGCGGGTGCCAAGCAGACTGTCGTGAGCGTAAAACTGATTCGGTTTGAACCCGGGATTAAAGTCTCCTTCGGATGCATATGTTTCAATGCTGGAGTAGATGACGTTCTCCGACCAAAGGCGGCGAATTACGGGGTCATCCATGAAGGAGAGCCCCGACACGACGATCGACCCCACGCGCACGATGAGGCGGCGGCGTCCGGGCGCGGGTCCTTGCGCGGCGAGCATGCGGACGGCGTATTCGATGGTCAGTTGCTCCGAGAAGCCGGGGCTATACTCCATTGCGGCAATACGGCGGAGCGTCGTGGCCATGGCATCGCGATCATTGGTGAAGGGCAGTTCGATATGAATGGGATCAGTGTGCGTGAGAAATGCGACGCGATCGTCCGGGCGCGTGTGGAGCAGCACGCTGGAGGCGCCATTGAGCAGCCGGGCTCTCATCTGTCCGGCGAGGCGGACTTGGGGAATCGTCTGAAAGATCAGCACCAGGTCCAGCGGGAGTTCCTCGGCGGTGACTGCGCGGATCGGCCGCGGGTCGCCGTTATCGAGGAGCACGAAGTCTTCGGCGTGCAGGCCGGTGAGGGGACGCTGGCTGCGTGTGACGGCGGTATCGACCGGCACGTCCTGGGCGAGGGCGGTGAACACTGCTTTGTCGTGGGCTTCGTCCTGGGCGCGGAGCTGCGCCGCGCAGCACAGGGCCAACCAGAATTCGCGCCGGGTCGTCATGGGCAGATGGGGATCACGTCGGTGGGTTGAGGCTCGCCGCTGATACTCACTTCCTCGCGCAGACACCTGGCCCCCAGGAGGTTACGGAAGGTGGTCATACGGTATCCCGGGGGCAGCTCAAATAGGGAAGGATTTGGCTCCTCCAGACGGATATCGTGGTAGCGCTGCACAAATTCGCCCGAATTGGAGGTGACTTTCAGCAGCAGGATCATCTTGAGTTCGTCGGCGGTCCAGATTTCGTAAGGCCAGCCGTTCCATAATCCCTTGCGGATGGTGACCTTGAATTCTTCCAGGACATCCTGGCCGGATTTCTTGGGCTTCGAGGGGGGCCCAGAAAAGGTGAAGTCGGCGCCGGTAGAGTCTTCGCTGGGGAAACTGGCCCGCCCGAAAGGGACACGGTCGACCAGAAGGGCGATCCGGTGGAGGTCATGGTCGATATAGGTGATCGAGCGCGGGATAGTACTCAGGTCGGCCATCGTGGAAAGGCCATATTCCGAGTCCTGGCGCACTTTGCCGTCACGGCTGCGCCAGTATTTCCCGGTCTCGGTGGTAGTGAAAGGGCCCCACGGGGTTTGGGCGGTCAGAGTGGCGGTGATGTCCGCGATGACGGCCTTCTTGGGAGGCTTCGCGATGTTGCTCCAGTTGCTTCCTTCGACGAAGTACAGCCCTTGTGCATGCGCCGCAGCGCTGGCGGCAAGGAACAAGGGCAAAAGTCGTCGGAACGGCAGTCTCATGACCTTGGCGCGGCGGGAGGCGGCTGGGCCTTCCGGGTGGCCGCTATGGGTACAGTGTACTCCGATGGAGTTTGGATGACATCCGAGCGCGGTTGACGCGAATACGGCGGGTTCGTTTGGCTGCTCGCGGCTGGTTGCGTTGAGGGAGGGCGATCTCGCTCCTCTGGAGTACGGTACCACGGGAGAGCGGGTTCGCCGGGCCGAGTTTGCGTGCTAAATCGCGGAGGATTCACAAGAAATGCGTTGCCGGGTACAATGAATGCAAGGAGACCGGTTATGGCGATCCAGCTTACGCGGGGGCAACAGGAACGGATTCAGGCGGTTGTCGAGCGGGGTGCGTATGGGTCCACGGAAGAGGCTGTTGAGGCTGCGGTGGCGGCACTGGAATCGGCGGTTGCGCCCGGGTTTGAAGGGACACCGGAGGAGTTGGAGGCGCTGCTGGCAGAGGGTCTGGCTTCGGGAGAGCCTGTGGAAGCAGACGCGGCATACTGGAGCCGGTTGAGGGCGCGGACAGACCAGATGGTGGCTGAGCGCCAGGCAGCGAAGCCGCGGTCGTGAAGGTTGAGTTCCTTCCACGGGCTGAGGATGACCTGATTCGGCAGTTCCGATACTATCTTGTAGAACAGGACGCCCCGGTGATCGCTTTGCGTTTTCGCGAAGCCGTCATTGCGAGCGTTGATCACCTGAAGACACAGCCGCGAATCGGTGCGGCGTATCCAGGGTCGATTCACGGTCTTCGTTCCTGGCCGGTGAAAGGCTTCGGATCGATTCGGATTTACTACGTGTACGCGAAAGAGCGTCTTCGCGTGGTCCGGATTCTGCACGGCAAGCGAAACGTCCGGAGCATCCTGGGGAGCGAGAGCCTGTCTGATCCCAGCTAAAGAAGGGCGGGGAGGGCTTGGGCGGCGGGGGAGCGCCAGGGGAGGTCGACCAGGCCGGATAAGGGAGTGGCTTCGGGGTTAATTTCGATGATTTTGGCGCCGGATTGTTTGGCGATGTGGACCAGGCCGGCGGCGGGGTAGACCTGGGCGCTGGTGCCGATGACCAGGAACAGGTCGGAGGATTGGGCGGCTTGCTCGGCTTCGTTCCAGGTGTCGAGCGGGAGGGGCTCGCCGAACCAGACTACGCCGGGGCGTTCGAGGGCTCCGCATTCGCACGTGGGTGGGAGTTGGGGGAGGTGGGGGGAGAGGTCGACGCGCTGGCGGGGGCAGCGGGTGCAGCGGAGGGTCCAGATGTCGCCGTGGAGTTTGAGGGGGCGGCGGGAGCCGGCGCGGTCGTGGAGGCCGTCTACGTTTTGGGTGATTAGGGTGAAGTTTGGGTGTGTTCGCTCGAGTTGGGCGAGGGCTTGGTGGCCGGGGTTGGGTTGGGCTTGGGCGATGAGGGAGCGGCGCCAGTCGTACCACTGCCAGACGGTTTCGGGGTCGCGGTGGAAGGCTTCCGGGGTTGCTAGGTCCTCGGCGCGGTAGGTGCGCCAGAGGCCGGTGGCGCCGCGGAAGGTCGGGATGCCGGATTCGGCGGAGATGCCGGCGCCGGTTAGGGCGGCTACGTGAGTGGCGGCGTGGAGGAGGGCTCGGGCTTGGGGGGCGGGGTCGGGCATTGGGTCCATTGTAGGGGGCGGGTTGGTGGAGGGGGGAAGAGGCGGGCTGAGAGCCCGCCGCAGGCCGCGGGCCTGCCCCACACGGATCGAGGACCGCTTGGGTTCGCTCAAAAGCCAGCGCCAGGAGATCCGGAGAAGCTGCAATCCCGTGAGTTTGTCGAACTCTTTTTCCTTTGAGTTGTTTGATTTGAAGGAATCATTTTGTGGGAAATGTTGGGCCGGGCTCCATGCTTGTTGGCGTGAGGGGCTGAATGGAGAGCAACACCGAGGGGCAAAAAAAAAGACAGCGCGCGGGAACGGATGGCGGCGATGGTGGAGCGTCTTCTGGCAAAGATGGAGCAGCAACTGGCGGGGGAGGGCGTGAAGACCAGCGTCGGGGATTACATCCGGCTGATGCAGTTGCAGAAGGAATTGGCGGAGACCGAGCCGAAGGAGATCCGGGTGACGTGGGTGGATCATCCGGAGGAAGTAGAGCCCGAGGAGACGGCGGAGTCCGGCGACGAGACATAGCGTATACGCCGCTGCCTTCGCAGAAGCGGTTTCATACTTCCGCGGCGCGGTTTAAGGGGTTTTCGGGGCCGATTGGGTCGGGTAAGAGCCAGGCGCTGGTGCAGGAGGCGATCCGGCTCTCCTATCAGAATCCGGGGCGGACGGGGTTGATTGGGGCTCCGACGTATCCGATGTTGCGGGATGCGACGGTGGCCGCGCTGACCGAGGTGCTGGCGCGGAACCGGATTCCGCATACGGTGAACCGGGGCGAGAACTACCTGGTGATGACGGAGACGGGGTCGAAGATCCTGTTCCGGGCCGTGGAGGAGTTCGAGAGGCTGCGCGGGAGCAATCTGGCGTGGTTCGGTGTGGACGAATTGACGTACACGTCCGAAGAGGCGTGGCTGCGGCTGGAGGGGCGCCTGCGGGATCCGAAGGCGCAGCGGTTGTGCGGGTTCGCGGTGTGGACGCCGAAGGGCTACGACTGGGTCTACGAGCGATTCCTTGCGAATCCCGTGGCGGGGTACGAGACGGTGCTGGCTCGGCCGTTCGAGAACCGGTTTCTGCTGGAGCAGATTCCGGATTACTACGAGCGGCTGAAGAACAGCTACGACGGGCGGTTCTACGAGCAGGAAGTGCTGGGTGCGTACCTGCATCTGAACGCGGGACGGGTGTATCACGCGTTCGAACGGGAAGGGAATGTGGCGGAGTTGCGGGTGGACCCGCAACGGGCGTTGCTGTGGGCGCTGGATTTTAACGTGGACCCGATGAGTTCGGTGATCGCGCAGGTGGATGGAGAGATGGTGACGGTGCTGGACGAGATCGTGCTGAGCCGGGCCAGCACGTACCAGGCTTGTGAGGAATTCGCGAGCCGGTTCGAGCGGCATCCGGCGGGCGTGGTGGTTTATGCGGACGCAACGGGCGCGCGGCTGCAAACCACCGGCACGTCGGATGTCGCGATTTTGCGGGAGTTTTTTGCGGGCGGGACGTGGGGCGAGGCGCGGTTCCGGATTCCGACGTCGAATCCGGCGGTGCGGGACCGGGTGACCTTGATGAACGCGAAGCTGGCCACGGCTGCGGGGGATCGGTCGCTGGTGGTGGATGCACGGTGCCGGGAGCTGATCAAGGATTTGGAACAGGTCGCTTATAAGGACAACAGCCAGGTGATCGACAAGGAGCGGGATCCGAAGCGGACCCATTTGTCGGACGCGCTGGGGTATTTGGTGTGGCAGGAGTTTCAGGGGCGGCTGCGGATCGGGGAGCGAGGCGGGCGGTTGGTGTAGTGCGGACAGGGGAACAGGCGGGCTGAGAGCCCGCCGCAGGCCACGGGCCTGCCCCACAACAGAGAGGGACAACGTGTTTGATATCGATTTGGAACATCCGGAATACGCGGCGCGGCGGGCGACGTGGAAGAAGTACCGCGACCTGTATATGGGCGGCGAGCAATTGCGGAATAGCGCGTCGGACTACCTGTTGCGGCGGCAGAGGGAACCGCAGGACGTCTATACGGAGCGGTTGAGCCGGGTGTTCTACGAGAACTATGTCGGCTCGATTGTGGACTGGTACGCGGCCACGCTGTTCCGGCGGGAACCGGTGTTGACCTTCACGGGCACGGACGTAACCGCCAAGCAGTTCTTTGCGGCGCTGGTGGAGGACTGTGACCGGAAGGGGACGGGGCTGGCGGATTTCTTCCGGGGGCAGTTCATTGAGGCGCTGATCACGGGGACTAGCTACGTCCTGGTGGATTTTCCGCGGGTGGCGGCGCAAGCCGAGACGCGCGGTGCCGAGGATGCGAGCGGGGCTTCGCGGGCATACCTGGTGAGCTACTCGGCCGACAACCTCATTAACTGGAGCATGGACGAGCAGGGGAACTTCGAGTGGGTGGTGGTCCGGACGAGCGCGCTGCGGAAGACGCAGGTGGAGGACGAGGCCTGGAAGTTGGAGACGCGTTGGGTGTACTACGACAAGGAGTCGTTCCGCATCTACGTGCGTGAAGAAGATGGCGCCGATGTGGCCTTGGTGGATGAGGGTCCGCACGGGCTGGCGAAGTTGGGGCAGGTTCCGCTGGTGGAGCTGCGGATACCGGAAGGGCTGTGGATGCTGAACCGGGCCGGGTCACTGCAACTGGAGCATTTCAACAAGTCGAACGCGCTGAGCTGGGCGCTGACGATGGGGCTGTTCGCGATGCCGGTGATCTACAGCGAGCGGGAGTGGAGCCAGATGGTGGGCGAGAGCTACTTCATCCAGCTCGGCCCGGACGACCGGTTCGGGTGGACGGAGCCGGAGGGCAAGGTCTACCAGATCGCGGCCGACAACCTGGTGCGGCTACAGGAAGAGATTTATCGCGTCTGCTACCTGGCGCAGCAGGGCGCGGCGCTGGACGTGGCGGGCCGGCAGAGCGGGCTGAGCAAGCAGCGCGATTTTTCGATCACGCAGGAAGTGCTGCGCGCCTACGGCGACGCGGTGAAGGAGCAGATCCGGCGGGTGCTGCGGGGGATTGAGGCGGCTCGCGAAGACGGGATCGCGGTGAGCGTGACGGGGCTGGACGAGTTCGACATCGCGGATTTCGGGACGGAGCTGGCGGATGCGCAGCAGTTGCTGGGGCTGGGGGTGATGTCCTCCACGCTCAAGAAGGAAGTGTTCAAGAAGCTGGCGCTGAAGTATCTGTGCGACGCGCGGCAGGACGTGAAGGACCGGATTGTGGCGGAGATCGAGGCGGCCTGAACGCCGGGTCAATGCGGCCGCGGGGGGAGAGGCGGGCTGAGAGCCCGCCGCAGGCCATGGACCTGCCCCACACGGTGGCAGCGCCGGCAGATGAGCCTGGATGAACGCAGATAGGAATGGAGGATTGCATGGCGGACGAGCAGGTGGACGTGCGCGCGGTGGTGGAAGCCGTGGTGAAGGAGTTCCGAGCGACGGAACTGGCTGAGGAACGGCAGAAGCGGGAAGGGCTGGAGCAGCGTTTGAACGAACTGACGGCGGAGAATACGCGGGCGAGGGCGGCGGCGGACGAGGCCGAGCGGGGCCTGTCGATTCGCGCAGAGCTGCAGCGGCTGGGGGTGGCCAAGGTCGACCTGGCGTACAAGGCGGTGCGGGACGACGTGAAGGCGCTGGCGGGCGAGGAGATCAAGGAGTACCTGACGAAGTTCGTCGGGGAGAATCCGGAACTGCTGCCGGCGCGGATCGCGGGCGGTTCGGGGGCGAGTCCCGGGCATAAGGGCGGGACCGCAGTGGTGGATTTAGACAAGATCCGGCCGGGGATGAGCGGAGAAGAGTTGGATCGGATCCGGCAGGAAATCGCACGGGTGGCGTCGCAGACGCTGCGTGGGATTTGAGTAGGACGAAGGAGATAAGAGGAGAACGAGATGGCAGCAATCACATCGACCAACGTAGCGAACGCGATTGTGAAGCTGGTAGCCGCGGACGCGCTACCGGCTTTGATGGGGAACCTTGTTATGGGGAACCTGGTGAATCGCGATTTCGAACCGTCACTTGCGCAGGCCGGGGACACGATCAACGTGCCAATTCCGCCGACGCTGGTCGCGAACAATCTGGCGGAGGGGGGCACGGTCACCACGCAGAATCCGAACCTGGGGAATGCGCAGATCGTGCTGAGCACGCACGCCGAAGCGACGTTTCTGGTTCCGGACGTGACCAAGGTGCTGGCGGTTCCGGACCTGTTGCGGCTGTACATGCAGCCGGCGGTGGTGGCGCTGGCCGAGAAGATCGAGGGCGACCTACTGTCCACCTATCCGCTGTTCACAGGGAACACCGCGGTGGGCACGGGCGGCACGCCGATCACCGAAGCGGTGGTGGACGCGGCCGAGACGGCGCTGTTTTCGGCTAAGGTACCGCCGAGCCAGTCGAAGTACCTGGTGGTGGATCCGGGGACGTATTCGACGCTGCGGCAGATTTCGCGGTTCAGCGAGTACAGCACGGCCGGCGACGCGGGGTTGCGCGCGCTGGTGGACGGCACTGTGGGCAAGATGAAGGACTTCTACATCTTCCGTTCGCAGTTCGTGGTGAAGACGGGCAGCAGTCCGGTGACGGCGCACAACCTGGCGTTCACCAAGGACGCTCTGGGTCTGGTGGTTCGGCGTCTGCCGCAGCCGCTGCCGGGGACGGGCGCGATCGCCGAGTACGCGGAGCTGGGCAACTTCGGCATGCGCGTGACGATGAGCTATCAGCCCAACACGCTGGCGCAGCAATTCACGGTGGACGTGCTATACGGCATCGGCGTGCTGCGGAACAATCACGCGGTGCAGGTGAACAGCTAGCGGTCCGCGGTTAGAGAGCCCTGGCGCTGGGGCACGTGGGGAGGCCGGGCGGCGACGGGACGCTTCCGGTTTCCCCATTTGTTTTTGGGTGCGGCTGCTGGGGGACCGCTCCCTGTGGTCGCGGCATCGCTAGCGGGGGTTGTGGCCGGGTGGGGTGTGGGATTGCGGCCGGAGGTAGAGGCGGGCTTAGAGCCCGCCGCAGGCCATGGGCCTGCCCCACATTTCTGGTGTTGGGTGAAGCGGGAGAGCGTCGTGATGGATTTGCGGGAATATTATGCCCGAATTCGGGAAATTGAAGCCGAGATTATAGACCCGCTGGTGGTGCTGGTGAGCCGGCAAACCAGCGAAGGCGGACGGCGGGGCGTCCGGACTGAGGCTCCACGGGCGTTGGCGGCGCGGTTGATCGCCGAGGGGCGGGCGGAGTTGGCGAGTGCGGAAGAGGCGGCCGCGTTCCGGCGCGAAGTGGAACAGAAGTGGGCCGACAGGACCTAGGACAAAAAGATGCTGCTCACAGACGGGAATCCGAACACGAACGAAGAACTGCGGGTGTATGAGTCGGCGATTCTGAACGTGGCGAAGACGGAGTCGATCAATCTGGACGTCAAGCGCGGGCTGGCGACGGAGGAGATCGCGCAGGATGTGCTGGACTTTCTACTGAACCGGTCGGCTGAGCCGGATCCGCGGGCGGGGTCGCGGCGGACCTATGGGGTCGCCGATGTGGTGGTGACGCGGCAGATGAAGCGGTGGCACGCGCTGCATTCGCTGGAGACCTTCTATCGCGATGCCTTCAATAACCAGTTGAATGACCGGTACAAGGAGAAGTTTGCTGAGTACCAGCAGTTGGCGAAGCGGGCCCGGGAACTGACGTTCCAGTTCGGCGTTGGGCTGGTATACGCGCCGCTGCCGGCGGCGGAGGCTCCGGTGTTCGGCTACGTGGCGGGGTCGCTGGTGGAGGCGATCTATTACGGACGCGTGTCGTGGGTGAACGCTTCTGGTCAAGAGGGACAGCCGGGCGAGATTACGTCGTTCGAGGCGCCGGCGGGGAGCGTTCCGACGGTGGATGCGGTGAATCCACCAGCGGAGGCGACGGGGTTTCACGTGTACCTGGGGACGTCGCCAGAGGCGTTGACGCGGCAGACATCGGCGCCAGTGGCGGTGGGAGATACGTTCGTGTTGCCGGATTCGGGATTGGTGGACGGTCCGGCTCCGGGGGACGGCCAGGATCCGGATGTGTATCTGACCGGCAGGTCGGCGATGAGGCGGGGGTGAACGCATGGCGAAGGCGGGGAGTATCGCGGCGCGCAAGATGGTGGCGTTCCTGACGGCGCAGGATACGGGTGTGAATGCGGCGGTAGCGCAACTGGCTGAGGAGAACGATATCGCGCTACAGCCGTTGCCGCCGGCGCATGTAATGAACCAGAACATCGCGGCCGAGCTGGTGGAGCGGAGCCAGGTGGTGAAGTATCCGGTGGTGCATGTGTACACGGACCGGGTGCGGAACCTTTTGACGGAGAAATTCCGTACATTTTCGGGAAAAGTGCGGACGGTGGCTGAGGTGCGGGTGTCGCACGACCGGGTGGAAGGCATCGAGGAGCGGCTGCGGCTGTACGTGGAAGCCGTGACGCAGGTGCTGGACGCAAACCGCGGCAGCTGGGGCGAGGGCACGTTCTTTAACGGGCAGTATGACGTGACGATCGATCCGGTGAAGCACGGGGGGAAGAATTTTTTGCAGGTGGCGAAGGTGGTGTTTGAGGTGGATGTTTCGAGTTAGGCGGGCGGGAGCGGACGGTGGGGGACTGCTCCCTGTGGTCGCGGCACAGCTAATGGCGCTGAGCACCGTATCAGCGGTCGGGGCACAGAGGCAGTAGTCGACAGTCATGAACGATTTGGGTGGGAAGACAGGACGGAGAAGGGCGGATAGAAAGACGCGATGAGTTGCTATATATCGTCAAACAATAACCGCGTGTATGTCGCGCTGGAGGGGACTTATGGGGACGCGGCCGCGGTTACCGAGGCAAACCGGATCCCGCTGGTGAAACTGGCGGCGCGGCAGTTGGCGGAGCCGACAGGGCGGCGGGATAAGACGGGGAGCCGCACGTTTGTGGGCCTGCCGAACCGGCTGCGGAAGGATACGACGTTCCAGCTGAACACGTTCATGACGGAGCTGTCTACACCGGGCGCGGAGCCGAGTCACGGTCCGTTGTTTCAGTCGGCACTGGGGGGATCGCCGCTGGTGTTCGCGGGCGCCACGGTGGCCAGCACGGGTTCGCTGACGGAGATCATTTTTAGTACGGCGCATGGGCTGGCGCCCGGGCAAGGAGTGACTTACGGCGGGGAAATGCGGTTCGTGGCGGCGGTGCAGGACACGACGACGATCTTCCTGAATGCGGCGTTCAGCGCGGTGGTGGGCACGGGGAGCGTGTTCGGTCCGACGGTGACGTATCCGCTGGCTACGGATTTGCCGAGCGCAACGATTTTCGATTACTGGGATCCGGCTGAAGCGGTGCAGCGGCTGTTGAACGGGTCGGCGATGGACGTGATGAAGGTCAAGGTGAACGGGGACTTTCACGAGTTCGAGTTTTCGGGGCCGACGCGGGACCTGATCGATTCGGCGAGCTTCAGCGAGGGGCTGGCGGGGTTGACGGCGTTTCCGGCCGAGCCGGCGCAGATCGGGTTCGACTACACGATCGTGCCGGGGCATCTGGGGCAGGTTTGGATGGGGTCTGTGCCGACGCGGTTCTACACGCTGACGGGCGCGGAGCTGACGGTGAACAACAACATCAGCCAACGGGTTCGCGAATTCGGCAGCGACTATGCGCAGTGCATCACGGCGGGGCAGCGCGAGGTGAGCCTGAACTTCACGATATTCGAACAGGCGGATGCGCAGACGGCGGAGTTGTACCAGGCCGCGCGGCAGCGGTCGCCGATCGGAGTGATGTTCCAGTTGGGCGAGCAGGATGGGCAGTTGTTCGGCGCGTATCTGCCGGCTATGGTGCCGGAGGTTCCGGAGTTCACGGACAGCGAGACGCGCCTGGAGTGGTCCTTTACCAACAGCAAGGCACAAGGAGTGGTGGATGACGAGCTGTACATCGCCTTCGGGTAGCGCCTACGAGAGCTCGGTGTGGTTCGAGGCCGAGACGTATGCGGGGGTGCGGTTCCGGATCGCGCGCGTATCGGTAGCGCGGCGGATTGAGCTGTCGCGACGGCTGCGGGAGGTGGGGCGGAAGGTGGAGTTCCTGGAGGCGAGTCCGGACGATCGCGAGAAGTTCGACGCGGTGGTGCTGGCCGGTGAAATGGACCAGGCGTATCTCGAGTGGGGCTTGGAAGAGGTCGAGGGCTTGACGATTGACGGCGAAGCGGCGACGGCGGCGACGGTTCTGGATAAGGGGCCGCTGGCGCTCGCGCAGGAGATTCTGCTGCGCATCCATCGTGAGTGTGGGTTGAGCGAGGACGAGCGAAAAAACTGATCGTCGCATTCCATTTCTTCCGCACCGAGCAAGCCGGGTGGAAATGCGACGCGTGCCGGAAACAAGGCTTGGAGAAGCGCAGGCGATGCGGCTTTCTGCCGGAGGCGGAGCGCGGGCCGGCGCGGCTGGTGTGGGCGCGGGGGCGAACGGCGGCCGAGGAGTGTCCCAAGTCGCTGGTGACGCCGGAGAGCATGGCGCTGCTGGAGGCGCATGGGGCGTGGAAGATGTCAGTCGGCGGGATGTGGTGCGAGCTAGGGGCTCGCGAGGCGGACGCGTTTTTGGCACTGGAGGAAGAGTGGCGGCGAGAGGTGACGAATGGCTCGTAATGCGGTGACAGTTCAGGAAGTGTTGTCGGGCGCGCTGGCGCCTTTGCAGGCAGTGGGAGCCGCGGATCAATTGTCACAACAAATGGTCCGGCTGACGACCCAGTTGCAGCAGTTGCAGGGTGCGAGTCAAGTGGCGGCGGAGACGACGCGGGCGAACACGGTGGCGGTGGCATCGTCAAGCGTCGCGTCGAAGGTGGCGAACGCGACGCACAGTGCGGTGTCGACGGGCGTGGCTGGATCGCTGGTGCTGGGCCTGGGGCTGAGCCCGCTGATTTCGGCGGTGGCGCGGCTGTTTGGGGGCGGGAGCAGTTCTGCGCCGCCGGCGCTGGTGAAGTTCGCGCTGCCGGATGCGGTGAATGCGTCGGCGGGAGTGAGCGCGGCGATTCCGGGAGGTCCGTTCGCGGTGGACTACGCGCAGGGGGCGCCTCGGCCGGTTACGCGTCCAGCGGACGTGGTTCCTGCGCAGGTGACGGTTCAAGTGCAGGCGCTGGACAGCCAGTCCTTCCTGGACCACAGCAACGACATCGCGATGGCGGTGCGGCAGGCGATGCTCGAATCGAGTGTGTTGAACGACGTGATTCGGGGGGCATAGGATGGCGACGTTTCCGGCGCTGAAGACGGGTGCGGTGGCGCAGTACGGGTCCGACCGCGAGACGCGGTTTGCGACGCAGGTGTACGAGTTCGTGGACGGGGCTGAGCAGCGGTTTCCGCAGTACGGGTCGGATCTGAAGCGATGGGTGATCCGGCTGGACCTGCTGGACGAAGTGGAGCTGTTCCGGCTGGAGCAGTTCTTCGTGGAGCAGGTGGGCGCGGCGGGGAGCTTCGCATTCGTGGATCCGTGGGACGGCGCATCGTATCCGGATTGCAGTTTCGAAGACGACGACCTGGCGCTGGTGTTCACCGAGCCGGGCAATGCGGGGGCGAGCGTGATTGTGAAGGAGAACCGCTAGGATGCTGGTGTTTCCACAACTAACGACGGGTGCGGCGGCGGTGTATCCGGTGACGCGGACACGGTCGGCGCGCACGGTGGTGAACGGGTTGGCTGATGGGCGGCGCGTGGTCTACGCGGATCCGGATTGGTCGGAATGGGCGTGGGAGGTGCAGTCGAACGGGCTGACCGAAGACGAGTGGACCGCGGTCGCTACGCTGTTTGCCGCGGTTTCCGGGCGGTTGGGGGAGTTTACGTTCCTGGAGCCGGCGGGGAATTTGGCGGCGCGCAGCGAAGAGTTCGACGCGCCGGAGTGGAACAATGATCCGCTGATCAACCTGACTTCGGCGATCGACGATCCGTTCGGCGGGACGGGTGCGACGCGCGCGGGGAATGCGGGCCAGGCGGCCGAGGCGGTGGCGCAGGCGCTGGCCGTGCCCGGGGACTTCGTTTACGCGCTGAGCGTGTGGGGGCGGACGGTGGCCGGGTCCGTGGCGACGCTGTTCGCGTCGACGGCGGGCGGGAGCGTGGAGACGACGTTCGGGCTGGGCGCGCAGTGGAAACGGATTTCGATTCCGGTGGCGCTGGGGCAAGCGACCGAGAGTGTGACGTTCGGTGTGCGGATCGATCCCGGACAGCAGGTGGATTTGTTCGGGATGCAGGTGGACGCGCAGCCCGCGGTGGGCGGGTACCAGAAGACGACGGCCGGCGGAGGCGTGCATGCGCATGCGCGGTTCGCCGATGATTCCCTGGCGGTGCGGGCGCAGGGGACCGACATCTATGACTCGACGATTCGCATCGTCAGCAAGGGGAGCTAGAGCGTGCCCGACACGATCGACAATCTGAAAGAGCTGGGGACGACGCCGACGCCGCTGTTCCTGTTCGACTGCACGTTCCGTGACGGATCGGTGGAGCGGTGGGGCACGCACGCGGTGAGCTTCGAGGGGCAAGACTACGACGCGCGGCTGCTGCGGCACAACCTGTTCGAGTTGCAGGCGTCGGCGGACCAAGGGTCGGACGGGGCGGCGAAGATCAGCGTGACGCTGGCGAATGCGGACTCGCGGTACTCGCAGATCGAGCGGGAGACGGGGTTCAAGGGCGCGCAGGTTCAGATTCGATTTTTGTTTTACGACCTGGCGGCGAGCGAGGCGGCTTCGGAAGCTCGGGTGGTGTTTTTGGGCGTGGGGAACACTGCTGACGAGATTACCGAAGCCGCCTTGCGGGTAACGTTTTCGAACCGGCTGAACCTGCAGCGGATCGTACTGCCGGAGGTAAGGATCGAGCGGCGGTGCCCGTGGCTGTTTCCGTCGACGGCGGCGCAACGGTTGGACGCGCTGGACGGCGGGGCGAAGGGCAAGTATTCGGCGCTGTACCGCTGCGGGTATTCGGCGGACCAGACGGGCGGGGAAGGGAGTCTGAATGGGGGCTCGCCGTTCACGTTCTGCGACTACACGCGGGCGAGTTGCACGGCGCGCGGGATGTTCGCGCTGGGGCGGTTCGGGGGCGTGGAGTTCGTGCCGGCGCAGATCGACGTGCGCTCGCATGGGGAGTCGGGGACGCATCTTTCACCTGTGCTGGATAACCAGGCTCGGTATAACGATTCGGTTCCTCTGGTGTACGGGACGGCTTGGTATAACCCTCCGCTGGTGTTTGCGCGCAATGACGGCAACCTGACGCACATGGAAGTGCTGCTGGGGATGGGCGAGATCGAAGACATCGCCAAGGTGGTGGTGAACGATATCGAAATCCCCGAGGGCGTGAGCGGGCTGGACATGACCGCTACGGGCTGGTTCAACCTGATTACGGCGGGGACGCGATCCGGCACGCAGAACCCGGATTTCGCGGACGGGTCAGGGAATCCGCTGGGCGATCCGTATGGCAGCATGGCGATGGCCAGCGTGGTGGTGCCGAATCGGATCAGCGACGGGCAGTCGACGCCGCGGATCAAAGTGCTGCTGCGGGGCCTGAAACTGGAGCAGTTCGATACCAACGGGGGTTCACTGGGGGAAACGTTCAGCAATAATCCCGCGTGGGTGCTGTTAGATGTGCTGCGGCGGAGCGGGTGGTTGTTGAGTGAACTGGACGTCGCGAGTTTCGCCACGGCGGCCGCATACTGCGCGGAGGGCGTGAGCAGTACGGACCTGTATGGGAACGCCCTGACGATTCCGCGGTTCCAGTGCAACCTGGTGGTGCTTAGCCGGCGGAGTGCGGCGGAGATCGTGCGAGGAGTGCGGGCGGCATCGTCACTGATGCTGACGTATGGCGAAGAAGGACTGCTGACACTGCGAGTGGAGAATTCGCTGGCGCTGCAACAGCCGTCGAAGCCGGAGGGCAGCAATAGTTCGGACGCGCTGAACAGCGGTTGGCCGGCGTATGAGTTCAGCGACGGGTCGGCCGCGTTTTCCGGGATCCTGCGGCGAAGTGGGGGAGAGCCGGCGATCCGGCTGTATGCGCGGGCCGCGTCGGACACGCCAAACCGGCTGACGGTGGAGTTTCAGGACCAGTACAACGAGTATCAACAGGACAGTCTGTCACTGGTGGACGTCGATGATGCGCTGCTGACCGGGCGCGAAGTGAGTGCGTCGTTTCCCGGACTGGGGCTGCCGAATTTCGACCAGGCTCAGCGAATGCTGGATCTGCAACTGGCGAAGACGATCGACGGGAACACGTTCGTGGAGTTGGAGACGACCGTGCGCGGGATCGGGTTGGCGCCGGGGGATCTGATCACTGTCACCTATTTAAAAGAAGGGCTGCTGCGGCAGCCGTTCCGCGTGGTGCGGCTCGCGCCGGGTCTGAACTATCAGACGGTGCTGATCACGGCGCAGTGGCACGACGACAACTGGTACACGACGGGCGGCGCGGATGCGGGCGGCGGGCGGCGGGGGAACGGGACCGGGGTCGGCGTGCCGCGTCCGTTGGTGGGGACGGAGCTGGACGAGAACGGGATCGAGCAGTTCGGGATCACGGAGACGGTGATTCCGACGGCCGACGGCGGCGTGGGCGTGAACCTGGAGGTGGCGTTCACACCTCCGGGCAAGCCTGGCGCGGCGGCGGTGCATGTGCCGCTGGTGAGCTTGAGTCCGACCATCGCGACTACGGGTGGGGCGCTGGATGGTGGGCAGTCTCTGTATTACGCGGTGAGCGCGAAGGACGCGGACGGGAGCGAGAGCGGGCTGTCCTTCGCCGTGCGCGCGAAGATTCCTACGGGCACGGATACGAATGCGGTGACGCTCACGGGACTTAGTTTTTCTCCGGGAGCGGCGGGGTTCGACGTGTATCGCGGCGAGAATCCGGTGCAGTTGCTGCGGATCGCCGAGGACCAGGCGGTGGCGGCGACCTTTGAGGATACGGGGTTCACCGCGGCGTTGCAGGGTCCGCCGGACGCGAACTATAACCACGCGAATTTCTATTGGCGGCTGGAATTGCAGCCCGAGGTGAATGTCGAGTCGCATACGCTGACGACGGTGGGCGCGAGTGGGCTGGGGATGTTGCCGGACGACTTCAAGGGCGCGCTGGTGCGGATCACGCGAGGGACCGGGGCGAAGCAGGAACGCGAGGTGATCACCAACGATGCGACCACGCTGACGGTTTCGCCGCCGTGGCGAGTGGAGCCGGATGCGACGAGTTACTTCGTGGTGGCGGAGGCGACGTGGCGGTTCGGCGGCGTGGCGTCGACAAGTCCGGCGGTGATCGAAGTGCCGGGCCGGCCGGGCGCGACGGTGGAGATTTCCGGGCGGTCGGCGAATGTGCACGACCAGGAGAGCGCGGCCGAACTGAATCCGCTCACGCGGTGGCAGATCACCGGCGCGGGCGGCAGCGATTCGGATACGCCGCCGGCTCCGGTGTTTGGCTTGAATCCGGGCGGCAAGGGGACGGTGGAGCTGTTGGGGGTCGGGTTCACGGACCTGACGAATACGCATACGATCGTCGCGGGGACGCTGTACCTGTTCGTGTGGAATGAGCTGTCGAGTCCGACATCGCATTCGCTGGGCGGGGCAATTTCGGATACGGACACGACAGTGACGCTGGCGGCGGCTGGGCCGGGAACGGTCGGGTCACTGGTGCAGATCGGGAGCGAGATTCTGGAGATCCAGGACGTGCTGTCGGGCGGGACGCAGTATACGGTGACGCGCGGGGCGTACGGCAGCACGGCGGCGGCGCACAATGCCGGTGATCCGGTGTATCACCTGGATCGGCATGTCACGATTGTGCCGTTTGTGCGCGGGTTCTTCGGCAGTCCGGCGAGCGGGAGTTATAGCTACCCGGTGTTTCTGCCCGATGTGCGGGTCGGCGCGGCGGCACTGTTCATGACCAACAGCATCGGGGATGGCCTGGTAAGCAAGGGGTCGTTTGCGGGGACCGTGGATCAAGGGATCAGGACGCTTTCCGGCGGTCAGATTTCGATTCAGGTGGAGGGATACCTGGCTGTGGCCGATAATGCGGCGCCCGTGCTGGTGATGGACGAGTCGCATGCGGCGCGGGACGTATTTGCGGTGGTGCGGGAAGCTCCGTCGGGTGGACCGATCGAGTTGACGATACGGCAGGACGCGACCACGTACTGCACGCTCACCATCGCCGACGGGGCAACGCAATCGAACGTGGTGAGCGGGTTCGCGCTTCCGCCGCTGGCCGCCGAGGCGCAGATCAACCTGGACATCACGGCCGTGCCGGGGTCGGCGAACACGCTGCCGGGCCGCGACCTGACGGTGACGATCCGGTTATAGCGCGATGCCAGAGACCATCGAAAAGCTGACGCCGAACCGGGACCTGCAGTGCTACTTCTTCCAGCCTTCCGCTGTGGCGGCATTGAGTGAGACATCGGCGACCGGGTTCACGGTTTCAGGCACGTGGAGGCAGCAGTTCGACTGGGCGGTGATCGAGTGGAACCGCGACAACGTGTTCGAGCATCCGGCGTTTCGCACGCTTCCGGATGGGGATTTGAGCGGGCTGGTGCTCTCCTACGAAGAAACGCGCGACAACTGCATTCCGCTGGATTCCGGTTTGTATCCGACGGTCGACTGGCCGTACCTGCGCGTGTGGGCGGGCGACAACGGCAGCGAGGACATTTACTACGTCAAGCTGGCGGATTACGCGGAGGCGATCGAGGGCTCGTACGCTTCGGCGTATGCGGAGTTCACATTGTCGGGGTCGGCGGTGGAGGGGGACTACATCGGACTGGCGTATGTGGATCTGCACTACACGTACCAGATTCAGTCAGGCGATACGCTGGAGTCTGCGGCGCAAGTGATCGTGGACGGAATGAACGCCACGTGGTCGCCCCTGTTGAAGGCGACGCGTACGGGGACTACGATTCGCGCTTACTATACAGCGGGCGCGACGATTGCGGAGAGTACGACGGGCGTGAACGGGAACCGGTTCGCGCTGTACTCGTATGCGACGGGGTCGGCGGTGTGGGATGCGGCGGGGAAGACGTTCGCCAACGGGGCGTCACCGACGAAGTGGCGCGTGACGCTGGATTTTTCGACGATCCAGGGGGCGTTGCGCGATAGCGAAGGCGTGTTGGGGACGCCGGGGAGCATTCCGACGGACAAGGTCCGCAAAATGCGGTGGACCTATTCGGCGGACGTGCAGCCGGCCGAGTTCGAACGCAGCGAGTTTCAGGTGGCGGTTTCGAACTGGAGCGTGACGGGGTCGGGGCGGTCGTATTCGGTGGCGGGTCCGGGGTCGCGGCGGATCGAAGATGACAACGCGCGGATGCAGTATACGGGCTCTTGGAACGTGGGCCGTGGGAATTATTCGGGCGGCTTCATTCACTGGACGCGGACAGAGGGCGACTCGGTGAGTTGCCAGTATACGGCCGGGCAGACGCACACGCTGTATCTGGGGACTCGCTACACGGACGAGGGCGCGACGATTTCGATTGACGTGGACGGGTCGCCGGCGGGTAGCGTGGACCTGCACGTCGCTCAGGAGGACGTGCTGATCCGGTGGCCGGTGGGACAGTACGCGGCGGGGACGCACACGATCACGGTGACGCACGCGGGTCCGGCGGATACAGACTTTTACGTCGATTTTATTGAGCTGGCGTTGCCGGCTACGGACCTGCCCTCGTTTCCTTCGATTCCCAGCATGACGGTGGCGACGGACTGGGACACCGACCATTCGCTGGCGCTGGCGCCGGAGCGGACGGCGTGGATGATCGATTCGCTGGGATTCCACGGGCGGCAGAATCACTACGTGGGCGCGCTGCTGTTCTACGAACTGGTGAATCCGGACAACGTTTTCGCGACGGGAACGGTGACGTTCAGCGGGACGGCGGACGCGAATTCGCTGGTGTCGATCACGGTGGGGCCGGCGGCGGGTCCGACGACGGTGGAGCGCGTGATTCATCCGGGCGACACGCCGGAGACAGTGGCGCTGTCCTTCGCGCAGGAGTTCAGCCGGGGTTATACGGGGTTGTGGGCGAACGTATCGGGCGCGGTGGTGACGATCCAGTCGCGGTTGCTGGGTACGGCGGGGAACGCGTACACGCTGGATGCGTCGACCACCAGCGGGAGCCTGGGCGTGGCGGTTTCGGCGAGCACGCTGACCGGCGGCGCGGACGGGGAGTGGCGGACGGACCTGACCGCGACTCCCCGTCTGAATCGGGCGGCGCGGGACTGGTCGCGGAGCTTCTTCTCGGCGCTGGACGGGTACGGACTGGACATGGTGGCGGCGTTCAGTATGGAGCTGAAGCATGGGGATCCGTCAGTGGCGGCAGGGATCGCACAGAGGGGGCCGGGTGGGGACCCGATCCTGCTGCCGACACCGGCGCTGCAGACTAACTTTTCGCCGACGAGCACGGATTTCTGGAAGCAGGTCTACCTGGACTGCGCGACGGTGATGGACGAGGCTGGCGTGGTGCCGTATCTGCAATTCGGCGAGGTTCAGTGGTGGTACTTTCCGAACAACGGTCTGGGTGTGCCGTATTCCGGCATGCCGTTTTACGATGCGTGGACCACGGGCGAGTTCCAGTCGGAGTATGGGCACGCGCTGGCCGTGTTTCTGGACAACGAATCGGACCCGGCGGCGTATCCGGATGAGGTCGCGTTTCTGGGGGGGGTGGTCGGGACGTTCACCGAGACGGTAATGGCGCACGTGACAGCGAGCCTCGCGAATACGCGGTTCGAGGTGCTGTATCCGAATGACGTGAACCAGACGCTGTTTAATAAAGCTGTCAATTTCCCAGTGAATTCCTGGACCCCAGGAGCGCTGAACTGCCTAAAGACCGAGGGATTTGGGTTCACCTTTACCAAGGATTTGGTGAAAGCCGAGGCGGGCATCGACATGGGGGCTCCTCTAGGTTTCGGCCCTGGCCAGCGGAGCCACCTGGTGGGGCTGGGGGACTCGACGGCGCCGTGGCTCAAGGAGGCCAGAATCGCTTTGGGCAAGCGGTTCGAAGGGGTTGTGTTGTTTGCGCTGGACCAGTTTTGCCTAATCGGCTACGAGCTGCCTCTGCCTGCCAATTTTCGCCGAAGCATCCGGGTGCGGTAAAGCTGCAAATTTTTCTTTGAGTTGAAGGGGTGCGCCGCGATACACTACAGGTATCTTAGGCGCGCTATGCCGCAAATCACGCTGCCAGTCATGCCGACCCTGACGGTCACCTCGGTGATCGACATTCTGGCTGTGGCCGTGCTCATTTACAACGTGGTTCTTCTGTTGCGCGGGCGGCGCGCGATCCATGTGCTGAGCGGGTTGTGGATCCTGGTGCTGGTCTACCTGGTGGCCGTGTGGATGCACTTGGAGCTGCTGCGTTCGGTGCTGGCGGCGATGGCTCCGTACAGTGCCATCGCGATTATCGTGATGTTCCAGTCGGAAATCCGGAATGCGCTGGTGCGATTGGGGCGCGTTCGGTGGCTGACGTTGGGGAGCCGGCTGGGGCGGCGCGAGGTGATCGACGAGGTGATGCTGGCCGTCGAGCAGATGGCTGACGAGAAGACCGGCGCGCTGATTGTGATGGAGCGCGACGTCGGCCTGAAGACGTTCATCGAAAGCGGCGTGGCGCTGGACGCCGTCGTGTCGCGCGATCTGCTGTGCTCGATCTTCCATCCCGGCGGCGAACTGCATGACGGTGCGGTCATCATCCAGGGCGACCGAATTCCCGCGGCGGCGTGCTTTCTTCCGCTGCACGTGCATCCGGCGTCGGCCCTGCGCAAGATGGGAACGCGGCACCGGGCGGCGATCGGCGTGACGGAGGAGACCGACGCCCTTTCCGTGGTGGTTTCCGAGGAAACCGGGCACATTTCGATCGGCTGGCGGGGCGAGCTGGAGCCGGACATCTCCCTGGAACGTCTGCGCGAGCGACTGACGCAGCATGCCACCGGCGCCCGGCGGACGACCCATGACGCGCCCGAGCCGGCGCTGAGGCGAGCCCAGTCATGAGCGCAATCCGGCGGGTGTTCACGCACAATATCGGCTGGAAATTGGGCTCGCTGACGCTGGCCACCATGCTGTGGTTCGCGGTGGTGGGGGAGCCGGAGCTGGTGACGGTCCAGTCGGTCAGCGTCTACTATCAGAATCTGCACAACAACCTGGTGCTCACCACCGACATTCCCGATGTGCAGTTGGAATTGCAGGGTCCCTCGGCTGTCTTGAATCGCGAGAGCCTGTCCGGTGTGAAGATCCTGCTGGACCTGTCGCGCGTAACGGCGCCGGGAGAGCAGAGCTTCACGGTCTCCGGCGACGACGTGGTTTTGCCCGGGGGCGTGAGCTTCCGGTCCGCGGTGCCATCGCGGCTGTTCCTGGAGTTCGACCGGCGCGTGACCAAGGAAGTGCCGGTGCGCGTGGAGATGACCGGGTTACCGGCAGAAGGCTACCGCGTGACCAGCCGCCAGGCGGAGCCGGGGAGCGTGCGGGTATCGGGGCCCGAGATGCGGATCCGGTCGATTGAAAGCGTGGTCACTGATCCAATCGACGTCAGCGGGCGCACGGCGGGCTTGGAAGCCAAGCTGAACGCTTACGTCTCCGATCCGCAGTTGCAGTTGGAATCTCCCTCCCTGGTCACCGTACAGGTGACGATCGAGAAAGGCAGTCCAATTCCCTCACAATGAGACAGCTATTTGGTACGGACGGTGTTCGCGGCCGGGCCGGAGATTTCCCTCTGGACCGTCCCACGACGTTCGCGGTGGGCCTTGCGCTGGCGCGGTGGATCGGCGCGAATCATTTGGATCCGGAAGTGGTGATCGGCATGGACACGCGCGAGTCGGGTCCGTGGATCGCCGAGCACGTGGCCGGCGGATTGGCGCACGGCGGCGTGCGGGCGCGGCTGGCGGGGCTGATCACGACGCCCGGTCTGGCGCACGTGGCGCGCACGGGACCGTTCGCGGCAGGCGTGATGATTTCGGCTTCGCACAATCCGTACGAGGACAACGGCATCAAGATTTTCGATCACTCCGGATTCAAGTTGCCGGATCAGCAGGAGCATGTGATCGAAGGCTACATCTTCGAGTGGACGGCAGGGGGTGGCCGGCCGGAGCCCAAGCTGCTGGCGGTGGATGAAGGGCTGGATCGGGCCTACGTGGACTACCTGGTGTCCACCCTGCCGGGCGATTTGCGTGGGCTACGCATGGTGCTGGACCCGGCGAACGGGGCCGCGACGTACCTGGCTCCGGTCTTGTTCACGCGACTGGGCGCATCGGTCGAGTGCATCCACAATGCTCCCGATGGGCGCAATATCAACCTCCATTGCGGCTCGCAACATTTGGACGCGCTGCGGGCACGGGTCATCGAGAGCGGGGCGGATCTGGGCGTCGCCTTCGACGGCGATGCGGATCGGGCGATGTTCGTTTCGCACTCGGGCAAAGTCGTGGACGGAGATGCCGTGCTGCTGCTGGCGGGCGTTTGGCTGCATGAACGCAGCGGATTGAAGGAAGTGGTGGCCACCGTGATGTCGAACCTCGGGCTGGAGCGCGCGCTGGCGGGGCACGGGATCGGCATGCTGCGCACACCGGTGGGCGATAAATACGTGCTGGAGGAGATGGTCCGGCGGGATGCGCCGCTGGGCGGCGAGCAGAGCGGTCACGTGATCTTCCGCGACTACGCGACCACGGGCGACGGCCTGCTGACGGCGCTGCGGGTTTGCGAAATTGTGCGCGACACGGGCCGCGATCTGGACGCGCTGACCGCTGAGCTGGAGATTTACCCGCAGCTGCTGGTGAACGTGCGGGTGAAGACGAAGCGTCCGCTGGAGGATCTGCATGCGGTGAACGAAGAGATCCGGCGGACGGAGACGGAATTCGGCGCGGCTGGACGCGTTGTGGTGCGATTCTCCGGGACGGAGCCACTGGCGCGGGTGATGGTGGAAGGTCCGCAACTCGACCGCGTGCAGCATTACGCGGAGTCGATCGCCGCGGCGATTCGGGCGGAACTGGGCGAGTAGGCCAAGCGTTGCCGCCCGGCCGCCCGCTATAATCAAAGATCCTTATGTTTTTCCGCCGCGAGCAACCCCACCAATGGACGTTTGAAGAGCGCCTTGCCAACCTGAAGCAGTTCAGAGTCGAGACAGGCCGCGATAATGCGGGCCGCACCATCGTGCAGCGCGACGGTTGCGCCGCATCGGTTACGGATGCCGGCGCAGGCGTGGCGAAGCTCGGCAAGAGCGGACTGCTCAAGGGCGGCGAGATCGCCGTTCTGGTCAACGAAGGCTACCAGATGATGCTGCGTACGCCGTCGGGCAAGGAGTTTCCGGCCGGCGCCGCCGACCTGAAACAGCTGCACGCCTTCACGGAGGATGTGCGCGAAGGGCTGGGGCTCACCAGCCTCTTCAACCAGTCACTGGGAACGGTGAGCGAGGATCACCTCTACGACCGGCTGGAGCAGCGCGACACCCCGCACGGGCCCAAGCCCTGGGAACGCAAGGCCGCGCAGCCGTAGTTCGTGCGCACGCTCGGCGTTATCGTCGCGGGCTTCTGCGCATTCCTGCAACTCTATGCGACGCAGCCGCTGTTGCCGCTGCTCACCGGGGTGTTCCACGCCGGCACGCTAGCCGTGAGCCTTACGGTGACGATGGGAGCGCTGGGGGTGGCGTTGGCCGCCCCGGTCACCGGGCGGCTCGCGGACCGGTTGGGGCGTCGGCGGGTGATCATCGTGTCGGCGTTTTTGCTGGGCGTGTGCAGCCTGGCGGCGGCTACCTCGCCGAGCCTGCCCGTGCTGATCTTCTGGCGATTCGTGCAAGGTGTGTGCACGCCGGGCGTGTTCTCGGTGACGGTCGCCTACATCAACGATGAGTGGAGCGGCGGCGGGCTGGGCGCGGCGCTATCCGCCTATGTGAGCGGCACGGTGATGGGCGGGTTCTCATGCCGCTTCATCGCGGGACTGGTGGCCTCGCATCTGTCGTGGCGCTGGGTGTTCATCGTGCTGGGACTGCTGAACCTGGCGGGAGCCGTGGCGGTCACGTTCCTGCTGAAGCCGGAGCGGCACGCGCACGCCTCGCTGCGTTCCGCCGGGTCGTTTGCGGCGGACGTGGCCGCGCACTTTCGCAACCGGCAGTTGGTGGCAACCTACCTGGTCGGGTTCGGGGTGCTGTTTTCGATGGTGGCGATCTTCACCTACGTCACCTTTTACCTGGCGGCGGCGCCGTTTTCGCTGGCTCCGGCGGCTTTGGGGTCCATCTTTCTGGTGTACCTGGTGGGCGTGGCGACCAATCCGTTTTCCGGGCGCGCTATCGACCGGTTCGGACCGCGCAAGGTGCTGGCGTGCGGCATCGGGGTGGGCGTGATCGGCGTCGGGCTGACGCTGGTCCAGCATCTGGCGGTGGTGATTGTGGGGCTGACGATTTGCAGCTCCGGGGTGTTCGCGGCGACCACCGCGGCCAACGGGCAGGTGGGGTTTTCGGCGCATCGCAACCGCGCGCTGGCGGTCGGACTGTACGCGACCTTCTACTATCTGGGCGGGTCGTTGGGCGCGTTCGTGCCGGGCTATTTCTGGGACCTGGGCGGCTGGCCGGCGTGCGCCGCGTTCATCGTGACCGTGCAGGTGCTCACCGTGCTGGTGGCGTTGTTTTCCTGGAATACGCCGGGGCCGATCCGCGATGAGCCGTCCTTTATCGGCGCGCCGGAGCTGGACTAGCGTGCCGGGCGGCGTTTGCACCGGCGGCGGCTTGTGTATAGTCTCGGAAGGGACATGATGTATCGAGCCCGAACGATTCTTCTGATTCTTTTCACCATGGCATCTTTGGACGCGCAAATCGGACGTGAGTATGGACGGTCGCTGGTGATCAGCCAGCAGGGCATTGTGGCCACCAGCCAGGTGCTGGCGTCGCAGGCTGGGGCGCAGATTCTGGCACGCGGCGGATCGGCCGTGGATGCCGCCATCGCGGCGAACGCCGTGCTGGGAGTGACGGAGCCGCTGATGACCGGGCTCGGCGGGGACTTGTTCGCGATTCGTTGGGATGCGAAGACGGGCGAACTCACGGGGCTGAACAGCTCGGGTCCGGCGCCGCTGGGGCTCTCGCCGGCGTTTCTGGCGAAGCACGGCCACACCTCCATGCCGGGCGACGGGATCCACAGCGTCACCGTTCCCGGCGCGGTGGCGGGCTGGTATCAGATGCACCAGCGGTTCGGAAAGCTCCCGTGGAAGGATCTGTTTCAGGCAGCCATTGCGTTTGCCGAAGACGGGTTTCCGGTGCACGAGGGGATGGTCGAGATATGGGAAGGTGTGGCGGGCGGTCTGCGGAGAAATGCCGAGTCCGCGCGCGTGTTTCTGCCAGGGAGCCGCGCGCCGGCGGTAGGGCAGATCTTCAAGAATCCGGACATGGGGCGGGCCTTCCGGTTGATCGCCGAGCAGGGTCCCGATGCGTTCTACAAGGGCGAGATCGCAGAGGTGATCTTGCAGACGTCGGAACGGCTGGGCGGAACGATGACAGCCGAGGATCTCGCGTCGTTCCAGCCCGAGTGGGTGACGCCGATCTCGATCGACTATCGCGGCTGGCGCGTTTATGAGCTTCCTCCAAACAGTCAGGGGATGGCGGCGCTCGAGATGCTGAACTTCATGGAGACGCGGCCGCTGGCGGCCGGTGGCGCGCTCAGCGCGGAGGAGATGCACAAGCGGATTGAGGCGATGAAGCTGGCGTATTCCGATCTGCATCGCTATAACGCCGATCCGCACACGTCCGATGTTCCGGTGCCGCAATTGCTCTCGAAGGAATACGCGCGCGCACGGGGTGCGCGGATCGATCCGAAGAAGGCGAACTGTAACGTGCCTCCGGGCGATCCCATCGGAAGCAATACGACGTACCTGACCGTGGTCGACCGGGAGGGCAACATCGTGAGCTGGATCCAGAGCATCTACGGATATTTCGGCTCGCACGTGACCGTGGAAGGGATGGGCTTCGAGCTCCAGAACCGCGGCGCCGGGTTCACTCTGGACCCCACGCATCCCAATGTACTGGCCGGTGGAAAGCGTCCCTTCCACACCATCATTCCGGCGTTCATGGAGAAGGGGGACCGGCACATCGGTTTCGGGATCATGGGCGGCTCCGTGCAGCCGATGGCACACGCGCAGTTTGTCTCGAACTTCATCGACTACGGGATGAATTTGCAGGCGGCGTTGGAGGCTCCACGGTTCGCGGCGACCACGGCGAACGGATGCGTCGTGTCCGTGGAGGGGCGCGTTCCGGCGGAGACCCTGGCGGGGTTGAAGGAGCGCGGCCACGAAGTGCGGGTGGGACACGGGTACATCGAATCGATGGGGCGCGGCCAGGCGATCCTGCATGATTCGGCCACGGGGACGAACTTTGCGGCTTCGGATCCGCGGGCGGACGGGGCGGCGATTCCCGAACCGGTGGTGCGGTAGTGGCTGCGGACACGGGCAACGGACTGTGGAGGACCGCTTCCTGCGGTCGCGGCACAGCGAGCGGCTTTCTGGACCATAGACGGATTCCGGGCTGGCGGGGGGATGGGCGTGAGTGATATTTGCCTGCTGACGGCGGTGGAGATGGCGGCGCTGATTCGCGCCGGGAAGCTTAGCGCGCGGGAGACAATGGAGGCGCACCTTCGCCAGATCGACCGCGTGAATCCTCAGGTGAACGCGATCGTAACGCTGATCGGCGACGAGGCGATGGAGCGTGCGAAGGCCGCCGATGAACGGCAGGCCCGCGGAGAACCGCTGGGACCGCTGCACGGATTGCCGGTGGCGTACAAGGATCTGGTGGACACCGCCGGCATCCGCACCACCTACGGCTCGCCGCTGTTCGCCGACCATCGGCCAGTAAAGGACGCGATCCACGTGGAGCGGATCCGCGTGGCGGGGGCGATCTGCGTCGGCAAGACCAACACGCCCGAGTTCGGCGCCGGATCCCAGACCTTCAATACGGTGTTCGGGGCGACGCGCAATCCTTACGATCTGGCGAAGACCTGCGGTGGATCGAGCGGCGGGTCGGCGGTGGCGCTCGCGTGCGGGATGGCGCCGCTGGCGGATGGCACCGATCACGGAGGGTCGCTGCGAAATCCGGCGGCGTTCTGTGGCGTGACCGGGTTTCGAGTGGCGCCGGGACGCGTGCCGGAAGCGGCGAAGCTCAATGCGTGGTCGACGTTCAGCGTGGCGGGGCCGATGGGGCGGACCGTGGAAGACGTCGCACTGCTGCTGAGCGTGATGGCGGGGCCTGACCCGCGTTCGCCGATTGCGATCACGGAACCGGGCGAGCCGTTTCGCGCGCCGCTCGATCGCGACTTCCGCGGCGTGCGTGTGGCGTGGTTCCGGGATATGGATGGAATCCCGTTTGACCGGCGTGTGCTGGAGGCCGTGCATGCGCAGCGGCGCGTGTTCGAGGAGTTGGGCTGCATCGTGGAAGAAGCCGAGCCGGACTGGTCGGGTGTGTTCGAAGCCTACGACGCACTGCGGGCATGGGGATTCGCCTACACCTACGCCGACGCTGTCGAGCAGCATGGCGGGCAGATCAAGGACACCGTTCGTTGGGAGGTGGAGCGCGGCTCCCGCCTGACCGGCGCCGATATCGGCCGCGCGGTCAAGATGCGGACGCAGGCCTGGGAGCGGATGCGGACGTTCCAGCAAGGCTACGAATTCTTCGTTGCACCGACCACGCAGGTGGCGCCGTTCGACGTGAACGAGCCGTATCCACGCGAGATCGACGGCGTGCGGATGCGGACCTACACGGAGTGGCAGAAGTCCTGCATGCTGGTCTCGGCTCTGGAGACGCCGGCGATTTCGGTACCGTGCGGATTCACGCCCGAAGGGCTGCCGGTGGGCTTGCAGATCGTCGGACGGCATCGGGCCGAGCGCCGCGTGCTCGAATTGGCGCACACCTTCGAGCGCGCAACCGCCGCGCTGCGCCGTCCTCCTGCTATTGCCGGATTCTGAGGCCGGCGGGATTCATGCCGTCGGTCAGGCGGCGCATCCAGGAGCGGGCCAGGGCCATCATGGAATCGCGCGTCAGTTCGTACTCGCGCTTGTCCTTGAGGTCAGTTCCCTCGTAGGGGTCCTCGGCGAGATTGTAGAGGCCCGTGACTTCTTCGCGGCGGTTCCAGATCACCTTGTCGAAACCCCGGACCAGCATGCGCCACTCGTCGACGAAACGCAGGCGGCCTTCACTGTAGACCGCTTCGGGGATCTCGCCACGCCGTTCCACGAGCTGGCGGGACAGGTCGCGGCCCTGCAAGCCCGCGGGTGGACGGGTTCCCGTGAGGCCGAATAGAGTCGGCAGGACGTCGGCATGCGAGACCAGCAGTTCATCGGCCTGGCGCGGGGCCAGGCGGCCCGGCCAGCGGATGCCCAGCGGCACCCGGACAGAGCGGTCGAACGGAGAATTGTCGCGGTCCGAAGAGTAAGTGGTCATGATGGTGATCGTGTCACCGGCATCGAAGAAATCCGTGAGCGTGGGTTCGTTGTCAACGAAGGAATGCGGGAAGTGGCTGGAAGCCAGCGCGCGCCGGGCGAGGTCCAGCGAGTCCGGGCAGCAGGTGTAGGCGCGGGGGAACACCACTGCCTCGCGCCGGAATGACTCGGGCAGGATGGGTGACTCGATCCATTCGACGGTTGCCGTCGGGCGCTGGGATTGCGCGCACAGGGCGAGAGGAGCCAGCAGCAAAGTCCGCCGCGTCATGCGCAGCCTACATCCACACTTTGGCCACCGGCACGCCGCGCTTGCACTGTTCGCAGTTCGAGGCGTCCACATAGGTGGCGTCCAGCCGGGCCAGGTAGTAGAAGGGCAGGGGATCAAACCGCGCGCAGACCGGATGCGGCTGGTAAATCATCACGGCCATGGCCACCACTTCGCCGCCGGCTTTCTCCACCAACGTCTTCAACTCGCCGAGGCGGTTGCCGGTGCGGAAAATGTCGTCGACGATGATCACCTGTTCCCCGGGTTCGAGTTCGAGGAATTGGCGGAATTCGAGCGGATGCCCGGGCTCGCGCCGTTCTGCCCAGTACACCTTGCGGGCTCGCAATGCTTCACCGACGCCGTAGGCGACGGGCAGGCCGCCGGTGGCCGGCGCCACCACCGAGACGTCCGGCAGCATGGCGCGAATATCGCTGTTGCCGCGCAGCTTGCGGCTGAGGGCGACGCTCAGGGTCTTGGCCGCCTGAAAATCACGCAGCGTGAGCGCTACCTGAAGGTACTCGTTCACGTGCAAACCGCTGGGGTATTCAAAGTGGCCGTCGCGGAGGCCTCCGGTGGCCCGCATCAGCGCGACGACCTGGTCTTGCGTGGGGATCAGTTCCATGAGGGGGTCTGGGATCAGTGAGCGCCGCGGCCAATCAGCACAGAGGGAATCGTTCGCAAAATGATTTTCCAGTCCAGCGCCAGCGACCAATTATCGATGTACTCCATGTCGAGCTTCATCCACGTGTCGAAGTCCACCTGGTCGCGGCCGTTCACCGCCCATAGGCAGGTGAGCCCGGGGCGCATGCGCAGCCGGCGGCGCTGCCAGCGCTTATACTGCTCCACCTCTTCAGGGATGGCCGGGCGCGGGCCCACCAGCGACATATCGCCGCGCAGCACGTTCCAGAACTGGGGCAACTCGTCGATGGAAAATTTGCGCAGCCAGCGGCCGATGCCGGTCAGGCGCGGGTCATTGGGAACCTTCCAGGCGGTCTGGCGCTCGCTCATATGGCCCACGGCGGCGCGCATGGCGTGGGCGTTATCGCACATGGAGCGGAACTTGTAGAAAACGAATCGGCGGCCGTTCAAACCGCAGCGCTCCTGGCGGAAGATCACCGGACCCGGAGAGGTGAGTCGAATGACCAGCGCGATCAGCAGCATGATGGGGAACAGCAGGATCAGCGCCGCGGTGGCCAGTAAGACGTCGGTGCCGCGTTTCATCAGGAGGCGGATCTCATCGTGCGGCGTGGAGGAAAACGTCAGGAGCGGGGAGGAGCCCAGGCGATCAAGGTACACGCGGCTGTTGACGTGCGGGAAAAAGTCCACCGCGATGCGCGTGCGCACGCCTTCTTCGTCGCACAGCAGGAGCACCTCTTCTAAGTCGGCCAGGCGGCGGCTATCGGTGGCGAAGACGATTTCGTCGATCACGTGCTGGCGCAACAGGTCGGGCAGGGCCGCGATCGGGTGGACGGGGTAGCGCTGGCCCAGTTCGATTTCGGCGGGTACCAGCAAGCCCGGCGCGTCGGCGCAGAAGCCGATCAGGCGGACGCCGTGGGACGCCGCAACTTCCTCCAACTGTTCGCCCATGCGGTGCGCGGCCGGCCCGACGCCCACCACCATGACATAATGCGGACCGCCGAACTCGCGGCGCACCATCCCCATGATCCGCCCGGCGTTCAAGCGGAACAGGCACAGCAGGAACCAGGTCCAGCCGGCGAATAGGGCGACGAAGGAACGGCTGAGGTCCAGGCGCCAGGCGAACTCGAACAGCACGACGGCGACGGCGCCCAGCAGGCTCTGGCGCAGGGCGTCGCGCAGGATCACGCGTGGGTGGGCGGTGTCGATGCGATCGTAAACCTCCCACCAGGAGGCCAGCCCGAGCCAGATCAGCATGGACCACACCAGCAGCGAAGCGGCGATCGGGCGGTCCAGGTAAAACTGGTTTTCGAGGTTGAGCGCTGTCCGGGTCCAGTACGCCAGTTGGAAGGCGACGGCGATCAGGAGCAGATCGAACGCCCCGTACAGCAGCCGCACCTTCCGATGATGACCCGCAAACACTAGACTCAGAATAGCGGAATTAGTCGTAGAGCGGATTGAGGACCGCCCCGGCGCCGGGCTACAGGGAAGCGGCCTCCTCCGCCTCTTCGATGCTCACCTTGGCCCGCAGATTGGCGACACCCGCGGTGGGGCGATCATCGGCCACCGTGACGGCGATGGCGTCGTCCAACCAATCGTGCGCCGTTCCGTCGGGATCGTGCGAGGCCAGCGTCAGCGTGTAGGCGTGCGGGCAGAGGTCGCAGAGGAAGGAAAACGCGATGGACACCGTCTCGCCGGCCTGGCGCGGGCCGATCTTCAGGCCTTCCAGCTCCGTATTGGTGCCGTAAACCTCGAAGCCGATCTGCGTACGGATCAGCAGGCCGAGCACGGGATTGTCGACGACTTCGTGATAGCGCACCGTGGCCCGTACGGTCACCATCTCGCCGCTCCTCCAGACGATGGTCGGCTTGCCGTTGGCGCCCAGCGTTTCGATGGACAGGATCTCGCCGCGGCCGTCGCCGCGCCGGAAAGACGGCGCCAGGCGCGGGGGAATGGATTCGCCCCACTCGCGGATGCGGTCGGCCACGTGGCGGCGATAGCGGGCTAGCGTCTCTTTGGGGTCGCCCTTCGAGGCGATCTTGCCCGCATCGAGCCACCAGATCTCATCGCACAGCAGCTCGAGCAGCGGCGTTTCGTGCGAGCCCAGCAAAATGGTCGATCCCGAGCGCCGCAGGCGGTCCAGTCCGGTGAGCGTGCGCGCCCGCACCACGGCGTCCTGCGTGGCCAGGGCCTGATCCATGGCGATGACCGCCGCCGGAGCCAGGTTCAGGGGATCGCCCAAGGCGACGAAGCGGCGTTCGGGGCCCGCCCGAACCTCGCCGCTTTGGGGCTGCGCGGCGCCGCCGGCCAGGCGCAGCAGTTCCGCAACGCCTGATCCTTTCTCCCCAATAACCCCGATGATGGCGCCTGCCGGCGCGACAGCCGTGAAGCTGTCCAGGGGCGGCAGGACCACACTACGAAACTCGATCGACATTTACCCCTAAGGATACGTCACTGCCGCGTGTCGGCGTCGGCGCAAATGTTGTTTGCCAGCGTGTTTGCGGCGAGCGATACGCCGGGTCCAGCCGCGATGCAGCGCGAGCCCATTTTGTGCCCACGGATTTCATTGCCGCGGATGACGTTATCCCGCGTGGCCTCCAGCCGGGCGACGCCGCGGCCCAGATAGATCCCCGATTCGAGCATCTCCGGTTCGTCCGGTTTGTAGATGCAGCCGAACTCGGCCGCGGTCTCATTACATCCAGCCAGGTTCACGTGCAGGAATCGATTCTCGACGATCGTGTTTCCGCTGCCCATCAGGAACAGGCCTCCGAACTTGGTGCCGTCAATGGTGTTGCCGCGGATCTCGACATTGTTCGCATGCGTGCCGGGGTACGTGTTGTTCATGACGATACCGAAGTGGCCGGAGGGATAATCGCGCGCGCGGCCCGGGTTGACGCAGGAATTACCGCGCACAACGCCGTCGTGGAAGCCGTCCAGGTCGATGCACTTGCCGTTGACTTCGCGGAAGGTGTTGGAGGCGTACTCGGAATGGTCGACGTCGCCGGCGGTGTCAATGGCCACCGGCGTTCCATCATGCTCGATGTCGACGACTTCGATGGGGTAGCCGATGCGGTCGCCGGTGTTGAATTCCACGCGCACGTTGGTGGCGTGGCCCACTTGCAGTGCGTCGCGCCCAATGGTCTCGAAGGTGTTCTGCGAGAAGACGCCCCCGGAATTACGCGGAGAGGTGAACAGGGAATGCGTCCAGAGGGCGTTACCCGTGATGCCGTGAAAGGTGGAGTTGCGGACTTCGAAATCCGAGGATCCTTCCTCGATGAGGATGCCGCCGCTCAGGTTGTTGCGCCCCATTGCGTTGAGGTTGCCGGAATTGGTGACGGTCACCTCATGAATGCGGATACGCTGGGAGCGGCTGACCAGGATCGGGAAGTGGACCACGTCATGCAGATCCAGGCGGATGATTTCGAGGCCGTCCACCTGGTCGGCCAGAATGCCGTTGTCCTTGTACCACACGCGGAACGCGTTTTCGGGCGGCGCAGTTTCAAACGGCACCGGCCCCTCGGGCTCCACCGGACGGCTGCCGTCAATGGTGAAGTCGCGCAGAGTAATGTTGGTGCCCTGCTCCACCACCAGCAGCGCCCGTCCGGAGAAATCCGGAGCCCGCTTCAGAATCGTGTTGGGTCCGAAGAGATCCAGGTCGTGCGCGCCGGCGGGGACCACCAACTCAGAAGAGATCTCGAAGGTTCCCGAGGGCAACTCGATGGCGCCGGTACGCTGATTGGCCAGCGCCGCGCGAAGTTCCGGCACACCGGGCTTCGCGCAACCCGCCAGTGTGCAGGCGCAGATGGCCAGCAGCAGCCGGGCGGCTACATCTTGTTGACCCACTCGTCCATCCAACCCAGGAACTGTGAATACCACAGGAGCGTGTTCTGCGGCTTTTGAATCCAGTGGCCTTCATCCGGGAACAGCAGCAGGCGCGAGGGAACGTTCTGCGTCTGAAGTGCGGTGAATAATTGCATCCCCTGGCTGACGGGAACGCGGAAATCCTGCTCGCCGTGAATCACCAGGGTGGGCGTCTTGAACTCCTTGACGAAGTAGCTGGGCGACCAGCGCGCGTAGATCTCGGGCTTGTCCCATGGCATGCCGCCGAATTCCCACTTGACGAACCACAGTTCTTCGGTTTCGGCCGCCATACTGCGCAGGTCGAAGACGCCGGCGTGCGAGATCATCGCCTTGAAGCGGTCTGTGTGGCCGAGCATCCAGTCCACCATGTAGCCGCCGAAGGACCCGCCCGCCGCGACCATCCGATCCGGGTCGACGTAAGGCAGCGCGGTCACACGATCGGCAACGGCCATCAGGTCGTCATACACCTTGCCGCCCCAGTCGCCGCTGACGTCGTCCAGGAATTTTTGGCCGTAGCCTGTGGATCCGCGCGGATTCGGCATCACCACCACGTAGCCGGCGCCGGCGAAGACCTGCGCGTTCCAGCGGTAGCTCCAGGATTCGCCCCAGGCGCCCTGCGGTCCGCCGTGGATCAGGAACATCACCGGATAGCGGCGGGTTTCGTCAAAGCCGGGCGGCTTGACGACGAAGGAGTGGATGCGCGTACGATCCGGGCTATCCGCCCAGAGTTCCTCGAGCGGCGTGAGTTGCGCGCCGGCCAGAATCTCGTCATTCAGGTGCGTGAGTGGAATTCCAGCGCCGCCGGTGGAGCTGGCGCGGAAGAGCTCGACCGGGCGCGAACCGGTCATCTCGCTGTAGATCATAGTGCGGCCGTCCGCGGTAAACTGCACATCATCCAGGCTGGAGGCGCCGGCGATAATGTTGCGCGATCCGCCGCCGGTGGCCTGGATCATCTGCAATCCCGTGCGGCCGCGATCCTCCACCGTGTAAAACAGGCGCGTGGAATCGGGCGACCACGTATAGCTGCCCACCCAGCGGTCCAGGCCTTCGGTGAGGTTCGTGGTGGTGCCGGTGGCGCGTTCCAGCACCAGCAGTCGCCAGCGATCGCTTTCGAACCCCGCGCGCGCCTGCGAACGGAATCCCAGCATGCGCCCGTCGGGCGAATACGACGGAGCGTTGTCGGCTCCGGGTCCGTTGGTGATCTGGCGGATCTCGCCCCCCGTGATGGGCACCACGTAGATGTCGGAATTGGTGCTGCTGGCCTGGTCGACGTCGGTGTTCATAGTGAACGCGACTTCCTGCGAATCGGGTGCGATGGCGTAGTCGTCAGGACCGCCCAGCGAGAACGGAGGCACGTTCCACGGGCCCGGAGTCAGGTCGGCCAGATCGGTGCCGTCCACCCGGATAGACAGCAGGTGGCTGCGGCGCGCCGTGCTCCATTCGGTCCAGTGCCGGTAGAGCAGGGAAGTGTAGAGGCGCGCTTTCACCTTGCTCTTCTCCGCTTCGTCGATGCGGCGGAAGTTGCAGGCCTCATCGGCGCCGCAGTCCGGGTAGACGCTGGACGTAAAGACCACGCGCTGCCCGTCGGGGGAAATGATGATGCCGCTGGCTTCGGTGGCCAGATTCGTCACTTGGCGTTCGCCGGTGCCGTCGATCGAATTCATGGCCCAGATCTGTGAGGAGCCGCCGCGGTTGGAGATGAAGTACAGCGTGCGCGAATCGGGCGACCAGCGCGGGCGGGTGTTCAACGTGCCCTGGCGCGTGAGCTGCCTCGGGGTTCCGCCTTGTACCGGTACTACGTAAATCTGGGTGGGTTTGGTGTTGTTCTCCACGTCGACGGTCTGGACCGTGAAGGCCACCGTCAGGCCGTTGGGCGACAGCCGGGGCTCGCCGATGCGGGCGAGCTTCAGCATCGTATCCGCCGTAAACGGCTGGCGCAGCGGGGCGAAGGTGCTCTGTGCCACCAGCGCCGTGGCGCCGAGCAGAAAAAAGATCATGCGCCGCATCAGCACCATTCTAGCGGGTTCGGCCCGCGCCTTTGAAACCATGGCCTGAAACGCGACAAACCGGGCTGACATCCGATAAGGGAGGAAGAGGTGGACCGAATGAAACGCTTCGCTAGGTTCGCTGTCAAATGCTCACTGGTTGCGGTACTGGCCTCGCCGCTGCTGGCGCTGGATCCTGCCCGCCACGAAGACCCCGAACACGAACAGGATCAGAAGGAAGAACAGGCGAAACCCTCGGCGCGGGACCGCAAAGCAGCGAAAGGCCGCGGGTCCAGGCATGCCAAGGCGGAGCCGAAGCAACCGGTGGCCTCGGAGGACGCGCCCGACCGGGTGGACCGTTTGCGCTCCCGGATGAAGGAGCGCGACCGCGAGATGGACCGGCTGCTCAACAAGCGGAAGAAGCGCTAGATTCAGCGCAGGAAGACCGCTCCCTGCGGTCGCGGCTCAGCTAGCGGCACTCTGCATAAAGGATGTGCGCCGGGCACAGCACCAGTAGCAGAGCCGCGACCACAGGGAGCGGTCTACGATAACGCTGCAAACTAGCGGTTCTGTGCGCAACCATCGTCATTCCGGACAAAGAGCTTGTAGCAGAGCCGCGACCACAGGGAGCGGTCCCCACTGGTCGCCCGAGCCGCAGGTGCGCTCAAGCCCGCTCCGCCATATAGCGCTGCAGCCAGGCCAGGGCTTCGCCCTCGCTGGAAAACGTCCCGTCCAACTGCGCTTCGTAGGCCGCGGTCGTGATCTCGCCAATGTGCTTGCCGGGCTCGCCGTGGAAGAACGGCAGCACGTGCCGGCCGAGGATCAGCGGGGGCTGCGGACCGCGGTCCACAGCCTCCTCGGCTGCCATCTCACGAATCCGCAGCGCGCCGTCCGGCAGGCCCGGCGGCAGGGGAGGCCGGCCGGAATGGTCGGCTTCGATCAGCAGCAGCAGTTGTTCGATGGTGGCGGGAGCGAGACGCTGCGCCAGCCGGCGGATGGCCCGCGCCGTCACGTTCCGTCCGATGCTCGCATGCGCCAGGTGATTTTCGACGATCGGCACCACTTGATCGACGATGGCCGCCTTGATGTGGATGCGCCGCAGGAAGGCGCGCGCCATGGGACCGCCGTCGGGCTCGTGTCCCCAGGAGGTCCAGCGCATGCGGCCCTCCTTTTCGCGAAGCGCCGTGGTGGCCGGCTTGGCGAAATCGTGGCACAGGGCGGCGAACAGCAGCACGGCGCGCGCGTCCCCCGCGAGTCCTTCGCGTTGGGCGATGCGCGCGGCGGCATCCAGCACGTGCATGGTGTGCGTGCCGACGTCGCCTTCCGGGTGCCATTCGGGGTCCTGCGGGACGCCGGTGAGCTTGGCGATCTCCGGAAAATGCTCTTCCCAGCCGCTGGCGATCAGGTACTGCGCAATGCGCCCGGGGCGCGTACTCTTGCACGCCCACTTTATGAATTCGTCGCCGACGCGCTCGCCGGCAATTGTTTGATAGTCGTCGACGATGGTGCGGCACATGGCCGCGGTCTCCGGCTCCAGCGTAAGGTCGAAGCGGCAGGCGAGCTGCATGCCGCGCAGCACGCGTAGCGGGTCCTCGCGAAAGGCCGGGCCGACAGCGCGCAGCAGGCGAGCCTCCAGGTCCTGGATGCCGTGGAAGTAGTCGAGCGTCTCTTCGCTCACCGGGTCCCAGGCGATGGCGTTGACGGTGAAATCGCGGCGGCTGGCAGCCTGCTCCGGCGTGATGTTTTGGTCGAAGACCGTGTGGAAGTCGCGATGCTTCACGCCCACCTTGCTGTCGCGGCGGGGGACGGAGAAGTCGTATTCGTGATCGCCCGCGTGCAGCTTCACCACACCGAAGCTCTTGCCCACCAGGTCCACGCGGCCGTGGTGCGCCACCAGCCCGGCCAGGCGGTCATAGGCGATGCCATAGACCTCGACGTCGAAATCCTTGGGCGCCAGGCCCAGCAGCGTGTCCCGGACCGCGCCCCCTACCACCACCGCGCGATGGCCCGCCGCATGCAACTCCCGAACGATCTCGCCGACCAGCGGCGGAAGCGTCAATCTCATCCATCCTCCACGCAACTTTACGGAACCATGGTACCGAGGCGAGCGTATAGTCGTGCATATGCTTCGCCTCTCCTTAGGGTTGATGGCGGTCGTCTGTGCCGCCGCGCAGCAGTATTCGCCTCTGGCGTCGATCGGCGCGCAGAACGTCGGAAAGCTGCAGCAGGCCTGGATCTATCGCTCCGGCGAGCCGCTGACGCCGATCCACGGCAAGCTGCCGCGGTTCGAGGCCACGGCGGCATACGACGACGGGACACTCTATATCGGTACGCCCTACGGCAAGGTGATCGCGCTCGATCCGGTCACCGGGCGCGAACGTTGGAGCTTCGACGCCAGGATCGACCGGGACGGCGACTACGGCGACTTCGTCAACCGCGGCGTCACCCTCTGGCTGGACCCGGCGCGCGCGCCCGACGCGCTCTGCCGCCGCACGGTCTACTTCGGCTCCATCGACGCGCGGCTGTTCGCACTGGATGCCGAACGCGGATCCCCCTGCCCGGCGTTCGGCGACGACGGTCACATCGACCTGGCCGCTGGTCTCCGCCGGAAGCCGCGCTTTGCAGGCGAGTATGGGCAGACCTCGCCGCCCGCGGTGATCGATGGGCTGGTGGTGGTGGGCGGCGCGGTGGCCGACAACGTGCGCGCGAATGGCCCCGACGGCGAAGTGCGCGCCTTCGACGCGCATACCGGCGAACTCAAGTGGACCTTCGATCCGCTGCTCGAAAATCCGGATACGGGCGGCGCCAACGCCTGGTCGCGGCTAACGCCCGATCCCGAGCATCACATGATCTTCGTCCCCACCGGCAGCCCCGCCCCGGACTATTACGGAGGCGAGCGGCCGGGCGATAACCGCCACGCGAATTCGGTGATCGCACTGGACAGCCGCACCGGGAAAGTGATCTGGTCTTTCCAGACCGTACATCACGACCTGTGGGATTACGACGTCGCCTCGCCGCCTACGCTGTTCATGGCGGGCGACCGTCCGGCCGTGGCGGTCGGGTCGAAAACCGGCCACGTGTTCCTGCTGGACCGCATGACGGGCGAGCCGCTGTTTCCGGTGGAGGAGCGCGCGGTCCCGAAAAGCGACGTCAAGGGTGAGACCGCCGCCGCTACGCAGCCGTTCCCGTCCATGCCGCCGCCCTTGGTCCCGCAGCGGCTCTCCGCGGATGACGCCTGGGGCGCCACGCCGGCCGATCGCGACTGGTGCCGGGAGCAGCTCGCCGGGCTGCGTAACGAAGGAATCTTCACGCCGCCCAGCCTGCGCGGGACGCTCGCGATGCCCGGCAACATCGGCGGACTGCACTGGGGCGGGATCGCCGCCGACCCCGAACGTGGACTGCTGTTCGCGCCCGTGAACAACCTGGCGGCCGTGGTGCGGTTGGTCCCGCGCGATCAGGTGGCGGAGTATCGCAAGACCCACGGCGACTGGGAGACCACGGCGCAGGCTGGCACCCCCTACGCCATGTCGCGCCGGTTCCTGCTTGCGCCAAGCGGAATGCCGTGCAACCCGCCGCCGTACGGGACCCTGGCGGCCATCGATGCGTCGACCGGCGAGATTCGCTGGCAGGTGCCTATGGGCGCGCTGCCTGGCGCGAATCCCGACTGGGGGTCGATCAACCTGGGCGGTCCACTGGCGACGGCCGGAGGCGTGGTGTTCATGGGCGGATCGTTTGATGCGGCCCTGCGCGCCTACGATGCCGCGACGGGCCGCGAACTGTGGAGGGGCGACCTGCCGACCAGTGCTCGCTCCACGCCGATGACCTTCGAAGGTCCCGACGGCAAGCAGTACGTTGTCATCGCGGCCGGCGGGATCGAGCCGCCGTTTGGAAAACTCGACAACGCATTGGTGGCGTTCCGCCTGCCGTAGACGTGTGTGGCGCGAGCACTCGTGCTCGCCGCGCCGGGACTCGTCCCGGCGCTTGTCGTCCACCACAGTGTCATGGCAGTAACCGCAACGAGATCGCTCGCCGGTCCCCGCCAGCTCACGTTTCCTGCATATCCGCGATTCTCGCCGCTGCGAGTGGCACAAGCGCCGGGATGAGTCCCGGCGCGGCAAGCCACGGGCTTGCGCCACATCAGGCCCGCAGCGCCGCCAGCACGCGCTGGGGCGTGAACGGATACTGCGTCATGCGCTTGCCGGTCGCATCGAAGAACGCGTTCGCGACCGCCGCGGCGGCAGCGGCCATGGTTTCCTCACCCGCGCCCGAGCACGGCTGGTTCACGCGCTGCACCACCACCGGGGTCACCTCCGGACACTCCTCGAAGCGCAGCACCGGATAGCTGTCCCAGTCCAGGCTGGTCACCCCGGTTTCGTTGAAGGTGACTTCTTCGTAAAGCATGCGGCTCGCGGCCTGCACGAGCTGTCCCATCACCTGCGCCTCGACGTTCCGCGGGTTCACCACCAGCCCCGCGTCGATCGCTCCGTACAGATGCAGGATGCGCACCTTGCCGGTCTGCTTGTTCACTTCGATATCGGCCACCGCCCCGCCCCAGGATTGCAGGTGCGTGCCCAGGCCGATCCCGCGCCCACGTACGACGTTCGCATTCGACAAGTTCGACGCCGCGCGCCGCGCCTGCCAGTTCGCAGCCTTCGCGGCGCCGTCCAGCACACCCTGCCAGCGCTCATCGGCGATGTTGCGCTTGCGAAACTCGTACGGGTCGAGGTTGAGCTTGTAGGCCAGTTCATCGATCGCCTGCTCGGCGGCGAAGGCGAAGGAAAGGTCCAGCGGCGACCGTAGCCACGCCCCGCGCAGATACTCGAGCGCCGGCAGCATGTGATTCACCAGGCGGATATTCGGGACCTTGTACATGCCGCCCAGCGTGCGCGGATTCACGCCCTGTGCGCCGAAGCCGGGCCAGGGACCGGGCTCCGCACCCGTCAACTGCTCCGAGGTTTCGACGTTGCTCCAGTTGTGCTGCCAGCCTTCGTATTCGTAGGCCACCAGCTTGCCCTGCGCGTCCGCGGCGATCCGAACTTCGCCCACGTGCGGCGGACCGTAGAGATCCCACCCGTGCTCGTCCCAGCGCATGAACTGGAGCCGCACGGGCCGGCCCGATTCCTGGGAAAGGAGCGCCGCGGCCTGCGTCACGTCGTCATAACAGCTATGGCCGTAAGTGCCCGAGCCCTCGTGATACTGCACGCGGATCTTCTCCTGCGCGAGGCCCAGCACGCGCGAAAGAGTCCGCCGCGTGCCGTAGATATCCTGCGAGGAACACATCACCAGCGCGCCGTCGGAGGTGACGTCGGCCAGCGCGCAGTTCGGCCCGAACGGACCATGCATCTGATACGGACCATAGTAGGTGCCCGTGGCCACCTGCGCCGCACTGCCGGCGGCCGCCGCCACGTCGCCCCGTTCGAGCGCCACGTTGTCCGAGGTCTTCGCCGCGCGGATCTGCTCGTGCAGGCGATCCGTGCCGGGAAGCGTCGGCCGACGGTCCCAGGTCACCTTCAGTTGGCCGGCCGCGCGCACCGCGTCCCATTCGTTTTCCGCCACGACGCCCAGAAAGTCGCCCTTGCGGACCACCTTGGCCGGGATGCCCTGGATGGAGTCTTCGTCGATGCTCACGATCTTCGCGCCCGCTCCGTAGGCAGCCTGCCCGCGCGGACGGACCACGCGTCCGTGCAGCATGTTCGGCACGCGCAGGTGCTGCATGTAGGTGTAGGTCCCGGCGACCTTGGCCGGGGTGTCGCGGCGCGGCACGTCGGTGGCGACCACCTTGTACGCCGCGGGCTGCTTCACCGGAGCGCTGCCGCTGAACGGGAGGTTGAAGCGCTGGTCGCCGATCAGGGCTCCGTAGGTCACCGACCGTTGCGCGTCACCCGTCACGACGCCCTTGGCGACCGTCAGCCGCTCGGCGGGCGTGTTCAGGCGCTCGGACGCCATCTTGAGCAGCGCCTGGCGAGCCTCGGCCGCGGCGTTGCGGACCTGGGGACCGCCGCGCGCGATCGAGGCGCTCGAATACGTGCCGCCCTGGTTCGGTGTGACGTTCGTCTCCAGGCCCACCGAACGGATCTGGCTCATGTCGAGGTCCAGTTCCTCGGCGGCGATCTGGAGCAGCGCGGTCGAGTTCCCCTGGCCGAGCTCCGCATAGCCGACGTAGACGGTCGCGGTGTTGTCGGCATGGATCGCGAGCCAGGTGTCGATCTGGCGCATATCGGGCTGGCCAACGGGCGCGGCGCCGCGTCCGGGACCCTGCGCCGCGGCCGCGCCACGCAGGCTGAAGCCGACGACCAGCGCGCCGCCGGTCTTCAAGAAGTCACGTCTCATTAGGTCGCGGGTGGGGATCATGCAACACCTCCCGCCATCGCCCGCGAGGCGCGCTGCACGGCCCGCAGAATACGCGGGTAGGTCCCGCAGCGGCACAGGTGCCCATTCATGTGTGACCGGATTTGCGTTTCCGTCGGGCGCGGCGTCTTCGCCAGCAACTCCGACGCCTTGACGATCATGCCGTTGTAGCAGTAGCCGCACTGCACCGCCTGCTCATCGATCATCGCCTGCTGCACCGGATGCAGCTCGGGCGCGCGGCTCAGCTTGCGTTCGGCCGCGTACCAGGCGGGCAGCCCTTCGAGCGTGGTGATGGATTTTCCTTCCACGCTGCGCACCGGCGTGACGCAGGAGCGCGTCTCCACGCCGTCCACCAGAACCGAACACGACCCGCACTGCGCCAGTCCGCAGCCGAAGCGCGGACCCTTGAGCGACAGGTCGTTCATCAGGACGTAGAGCAGCGGGGTGTCCGGGGCGGCGTTGATCGTCCATGAGCGCTGATTGACTCGAATCTCCATGGAATCGTGCCTCCGTGTGGCTAACAGGTTAGCAAAGGACGATTCGCACAGGCAGTCCGGTGTTACAGACGATGATGGTCGGCGCGCCAGTTTTTGATGGCCTGCTTGATGCCGTCGGGCGAGAGTCCCTGCTCGGCCGCCTCGCGCGCCAGGGCCGTGAACTCGGCGTCGGAGGCGAAGCGCAGGGCCAGAATCTGCTTCATCTCCAGGCGGGGATCCAGCAGCTTGCCGGTCATGGCGAAGTGCCGCAGGTTTTCCTCGGCGCGGATGGCGCGGTCCTGGGCCCGCAGCGGGAAGAGGCGCGCGAACAGGGCCACGCCGATCAGTGCGGCCGACAGGGCCGTGATCAGGGAAGCGTTGTAAAGGCGGGAATGGTCGCCAAAGGACTGCGTCAGGTTCACCACGGACCCGAGGAACACCAGAAGCATCAGTGGAACCAGCAACCGATGGTACGGCGGAACGATTTTGGTGTGCCTGGCGTAGCTCTGTTCTTCCATGATGGGATCCCCTTCCCGCAAGATCATGTTGACACCCGTTTCCGCTGAGTATAAGCCCGATTGGAAGATGCACGCCGTCACAGAGAGGTTTCGTCCGGTTTGAAAAAGGGGGAGCCGTGTGGCGCAAGCCCATGGCTTGCCGCGCCGGGACTCGTCCCGGCGCTTGTCGTCCATCACGGTGTCCTGCCGGGAGCGGCGAAATCGTCCCCCGCGGCGCCCGGCTCAGGTCCCCGCGGACGCGCTGGCTACTCCCAGCGGAGCGCTTTCGCGGGATCGATGCGCAGGGCGCGCCGTACGGGGATCGCCACCGCGGCGGCCACGATCACGGCGAACGCGCCCAATCCCAGCAGGTAGCCAGCCACGTCGAAGGGCACCAGGCCGAGCATGATCTGCGCCTGCATCGCGCGCTCCCCGGCAACCTCCAGGGCGAAGCCCGCCGCCGCGCCGGCCGCCAGCGGCAGCACGTAGCTGGCGAACAGGGCGGCCACGATGTCGAGCGCGCCGGCCCCCAGTGCGATCCTCACACCGATCTCGCGCGTGCGTTCCGTCACGGCGAAGGCCACCAGCCCGAACACGCCGATCGCGGCCAGGAACGCCGCCACGCCGCCCAGCGCCGTGAGCAGACCAGTGGCCATGCCCGCGTGCTCGATCATGCCTTCGACGGAGTCTTGCAACAGCCGTACGGAGGGCGTCAGCCCCGGTAGGGTCGCCGCCGCGCGGATGTCGTTCAGGTGTGGCGCGGGGTTGCCCGCGGTGCGCACGATCAACTGCGCGGTGGCGACCGCCGTATCCGGCAGCGGCGCGTAGGCCTCGATCGCCCCGGGATTGCGGAAGGCCGTCGCGTCGGTATCGGCAGCCACGCCGATCACCGTGCGGCCAGTGCCCGCGGCGTCCCAGATCTTGTTCAATGGATCCTCGCCCGGCCAACGGAAGCGCGCCGCCGATTCGCTCACGATGATGTTGGCCCGCGGCTCGTTCGGCTCGAAGTTGCGGCCGCGCGTGAGCGGCACGCCCATCAGAGCGAAGTAGGTTGGATCGACGGACTCCCAGAAGGTCTGCGGCAATCCCGGAGCGTTCTCCACGCGCACGCCGAACAGCGGCATGCCGCTGGCGTACGTGACGCCGCGCACGCCGGGAACCTGCCGGAGCTGGTTCGCCAGCCCCAGGAACGCCTTGCGCGCCGCCGCCGGACTCAGGTTGCCGTCCACCAGGTTCGGATTCACGACGACGATCTCTTCGAAGTCCAGGCGGCTGCCCGACTCGGTCAGCCGTTGGGCGCCGCGCGCCATCAAGCCCGCTCCGCACACCAGCACGAAGCTCGCGGCCACCTGCACGGCCAGCAGCACCCGCCGCGAGCGCGACGTATGGCGTCCCCGCCGGACGGCGTTCAGCGCCGGCGCGAGTCCGAACAGTACGGTCGAGAAAACCGCGAGCGCGGCGGCGCCGGTGACGATCCGCCAGTCGGTTTCGATGTGCATGTTCGGGGAGGCGCGGAACAGGATCATGAAGAGCCGCGCGCCGATCCGCGCCACGGGCAGAGCGGCCACAGCCCCCAGCACCGCCAGCAGCAGGTTCTCGGTCATGAGCTGCCGCACCACGCGACAGCGTCCCGCGCCCACCGCCACCCGCGTGTCGATCTCGCGCGCCCGCGCCAGGCCGCGGGCCAATAACATGTTGCCCAGGTTCGCGCAGGAGGCGAACAGAACCAGCCCCGTCATCAGCGGCAGGAATCCGTACGGACCCAGGTTGCGCTCGTCCTCGCCCAGCGGCCTGGCCCGCACTACTTCGTCATCGGCCATCGCCGAGGGCTGCTCCGCGCGCCAGCGCTCGAATAGCGAGCGAAGCTGCGCATCCGCCGCCTCGGCCGTCACGCCAGGTTTCAGGACGCCGGCCAGCGTCGTGTCCGATCGCAGGAAGCCATCGAGTGGTTCCGCCTCTTTCACCAGGTAGTCGCGCTGCGCCGCCGGCATCCACAAATCCGCAGCGTTGGGCGAGAGCCCCGTGAACCGGGGTCCCGTGACGCCCACGATCCGCACCGGCTTGCCCGCGACCAGCAGCGTGCTGCCGATCACCTTCGGATCGCTGGCGTAGCGCCGCTCCCAGTAGCCGTAGCCCATCACCGCGGCCGGCGGAGCCGACGCATCCTGGCGGTCGTCGTCGGGAGCCAGCAGCCGCCCCTGCTCGGGCGGCACTGCCAGAGCCGTGAAGTAGTTGCCGGAGACGAACTGCGTCCGTGCGCTCTCCTCCTCGTCTTCGCTCCCGACAAGGGGGAGCGGCAGAGAGATCGCGCCGTCCTTCTCCGTCACCAGGTAGGCGAACTGCGTGGCGTTGGTGCGCAGGAAATCGGCTAGCGCCTGGGGCAGCGAGTAAAGCTGGCGCTCGGGCGACTGCCTGACCACGCGCTGGAGCAAAGACGAATCACGCACGTCGATGCGCGCGTAGAAGATCGCGTTGATCAGGTGGAAGACGCTCAGGTTGAGCCCCACGCCCAGCGCCAGCACCAGGACGGCGGTCAGCGTGAAGCCGGGCGAGCGCCGCAGCGTGCGCGCGCCGAAGGCGAGGTCCTGCCCGAGCTGGTCCAGCCAGCGGAAGCCCCAGGCGTCGCGAGCCTCCTCACGGAGCTTCAGCTCGGAGCCGAAGGAGGCGCGGCGGTCCCCGTCGGGATGATGGCCAAGCTCAGCCCGGTGGGCAGCCATCTCCTCGGCGAGCTCGCGCTCGCGGCGGGCACGCGTCAGCAGGTAGAAGATCCGGCGAAGGAGTTTGCGCATGGCAGTGCTCAGGATGCCGCCGCCGCCGGCTGCCCCCGCAGGATGGCTTGGATCGCCGCGGTCACCTGCGCATAGCCGGCCATCTCGCGCTCGAGCTGCGCCAGGCCGTCCTTCGTCAGGCTGTAGTAGCGCACGCGGCGCTTGGTTTCCGAGATCCCCCACTCGGCCGTGACCCAGCCTTCCATCAGCAAGCGCTGGAGGGCGGGGTAGAGCGAGCCTTCTTCGGCCTCCAGCACCTCGCCCGAAAGCTGGCGGATGCGTTGGGCGATCGCGTAGCCATGGCTGGGTTCGTTTCGCAGTACACGCAGAATCAGCATGTTGAGCGTGCCCTGAGGCATTGGTGATCTAGGCATAGTCTGTCAATGTATTTAGCACAGGGGAGCGCATTTCGTCAAGGTTTTTTCTTTGACTCCTGCGCTCCTTTCTGGCATACTATGCGGCGTACTTGGAGTCCCCGTGCAGACGTGAGGTATTTGTTTCGGGCAGTTGCAGACGCCAGTTACAGTTAGGAGAGTTCGCGTGAAGAAGCTTTTCGTAGGGAATCTGCCGTACTCGGCGAACGAGACCGACGTCCAGAGCTTTTTTGAGGGTGCTGGAGTAGCATTGGACTCCGTCACGGTCATGCGGGACCGCTTTACGGGTCAAGCCAGGGGATTCGGGTTCGTAGAAATCAGCGACGACGACGCAGCGCAGCGGGCGGTAGATATGTGCAACGGCAAGGAGCTGATGGGCCGGGCTTTAGTGGTTAATGAAGCTCGTCCTATGGCGCCCCGCGACTCGCGTCCACCGCGGTACTAGTAGCGCGCATCGTGGCGCGAGCACTCGTGCTCGCCGCGCCGGGACTCATCCCGGTGCTTGTCGTCCGTCGCGGTGTCACGCCGGGAGCGAGAAATCGCCCCTCCGAGACGCCGCCTCAGGCCTCCCCCGCGCCGGGAACTCGTGATATCTGCGGCTCAGTGGCCGGATCCCGCTTCCGCCCCCAGCCGCCGCGCCAAGAAATCGGCCGCCGCGCGATACGCCTTGAGCCAGCTCTCGTGCAGCAGGAACTCGTGGATCTCGTTGGGCAGGATCAACTGCTCGAACTCCACCTGCTGCGCGCGTAGGCCTTCCACCAGTCGCACGGTCTGGCTGAAGGTGACGGTCCGGTCGTCGTCCCCATGAATCAAAAGGACCGGCGAGCGCCACTCGCTCAGGTCGCTGAGCGGGGAGGAGGCCAGCGCCGTCCGCTCCACCTCTTCCATCTCATCGGCGTTCAGGGCGTTGAGCTGCCGGTCAGGGCGGATGCTCCAGTCGTGGACGCCGTGCATGTCCACGCCGGCGGCGAACAGGTCGCTGGCCCGCGCCAGAGCCATCGCCGTCAGGTAACCCCCGTAGGAGCCGCCCCAGATGCCGATTCGTTGGGGGTCGACGTCGTCCCGCTGGCCCAGGTACAACCCCGCGCCCATGACGTCATTGAACTCGCTGGCGCCGGCGTTGCCATAATTCATGGCCTCCCGGAAGTTCAGCCCGTAACCAATGCCACTACGGTAGTTTACGCTCAGGACAACGAACCCCTGGCTGGCCAGGTACTGGTTGAAGGAGTACGCGTTCGAGTAGTACTCCATAGAATGACCGCCCAGCAGCATCTGGCGGCGCGAACCTCCGTGAACGAAAACCACCGCCGGGTGGCGCGCCGGGGGGCCGGCGGGCAGGAAGAGCTGCCCGTGGATCGGCAGCCCGTCTGAGGCTGGGAAGATCACCGGTTGGGGCGTCACCCAGTCGTGCGGGAAGGTGGACGGGACGGTGTCCGGGGCCAGCGCCCGGGGTGCGCCGTTACCCGTGCCATTACCCGTCTGGATGGTTGCGTGGATTACCTGGGCGGGGCCAGACGCGAGGAAGGCCAAGGCTCCGCCCCCCGGATCGGCGGGTTGGACCTCGATTCCTGTGCCTGTGGTGACCGCCACGGGCGAGCCGCCGGCAGCCGGAACGCGCCACAGATGGCGGCGGTCGCTGTCGTCCTGGTTGGAGGAATAGAGCACGTCCTGCCCATTCATGGAAAGGGTGACATGTTCCACTTCAAACTCGCCCGGAGTCAGGAGTTGTGGTGTCGATATGCCCGTCGCCAGGACCGCGTATAGGTGGGTCCAGCCATCGTGCTCCCAGGGGAACACCAGACGGTTGTCCGCAGTCCACAGGATCTGCCGGGGGGCGCTGACGGCGCGGAAGACGCTGCCCTGGCCCGGCTGGGCCTCGAAGACCGCTTGGGTTCGTTTCGTCGTCAAGTCGGCCACACGGATGGACCAGGGGTTGGCCGCCGTCCGATGCGGACCCACGGAGGCGATCTCCGAGGAACTGGGCTGGCGAAGGAAGGCGAGGCTGCGGCCGTCGGGGCTCCAGACCGGGCTTCCGTCGAAGTCGACGCTGGGGTCCAGGTAGGCCAGGCCTCCGGTGGCGGCTGTCAGGACCCCGATGAAGCTATGATCGCCGCGGCTGTCGGTAAAGGCCAGCCGGGCGCCGTCGGGGGACCAGGTCAGCTCCGATGCCCGGCCGCGCGTGTGGACGGCTTCCTCGGGCTTGGCGCCATCGAGTGTGGTGGTCCAGATCTGCCCGCCCCGCAGGAAAGCGACCGTGCGGTTGTCGGGCGACACGGCGGCGTCCCCACCGTTAGCCAGCTTGCGGGGTGGGCCGCCGTCGAAGCCGATCGAGTAGATGGCCAGATCGGGCGGCGGGGTTACCGCGCGCGGATTGGGGACGTTGGCCGAAAGATCGCCGCCGCGGGTGTACACCAGGGCATGCCCGTCCGGGCTCCAGGCGATCTCGCCGATCTCCTGGCCGTCGTCTCCGGTGTAGGCGGTCAGGCGGCGGCCCTTGTAATCGGGTGCGGCGGCCACCCAGATGTTGCGTGCTCCCTGTTCGTTGAGGACCCAGGCGATCTTGCCTCCCGCCGGCGCCGCGGAGAGCTGCGAAGCGAACGGCGCGCTGAGGTAATCCTGGAGGAGCCGGCCGCGAACAGCGCTCCGGCAGCGCAAAGGACGAGGGTCGCTGGGCGGATCACGTGTTCATTGTTGCACGGCGGCCGGAGCGCTCCTTCTCAGTTCAGGTTCAGTTCAGGCGGTTCACGGTGGCTGGTACTAGGGCGCCAGGCGACCTAAAGCGATTCGCGCGCTCCGCCGATGGATTCACTGGAGAGGACTACCAATGCGTTTCCTGACCTTCGCGACTTTGACTACCCTGGCGTGCGGCCTCGCTCTGGCTGCCGACGGTCCGCAGACCGTCACCTATATCAGCGGCAACGTGGACGGCCTTGCGCCGAACAGCGGGGCGACGCTGGACGTTTCCGGCTCGAAGGCGATCGAGTTGAACAATGGCACCACCAAGGTGCAGGTCCCCTACGCGGGCATTTCGCGGGCGGAGCTGGGTGAGGCCACCGAGTACACCCAGGAGCAGCCGCTCTACAAGGTTTGGGCGCTGCCCAAGCGCTTCTTCGGCAAGCGCGCCGTGCAGCAGGTGACCGTCGACTACAAGGGCGCCGCGGGAGAGAGCCGCACGATGACGATTGAGGCTGAAAAATCGGTGGCCGAGAAGGTAGTGGCGTCGATCGAGCAGCGCACGGCTCCGGCCGCGGCGGCGGCCAACACCGACTGGTGGGGCGATCGCCTGTGGAAGACGAAGCACAACCAGGGGCGGTGGAACGATCAGGCGAGTGGCGCGGGCACCGTGGCTTCGCGCGAGGAATAGGCGCGGCACAATCCAGATCGAACGAGATCGCGGACCAGGTCCATGGGGCCCGGTCCGCTTTGCGTTGGGGGCGCGGAGCGCGGGGCTCTGCTAGCATCGAGAGGATGCCAGCCAAGATTACTATCAACAAGAACGGATCGATCCGTATCGAGGGGGAGTTCCAGCTTCACGACGCCGAGGGCGGATCTTTCGACCTGGCCGGGCGTACGGCCATCGGCCTGTGCCGCTGCGGGCACTCAGAGAACAAGCCGTTTTGCGACGGCTCGCACCGGCGCGTGGGATTCGAGTCGGATTGCCCGGCCCGGGCTCTGCCGCCTCCGGCTCCTAAAGCTTAGGCGTGTGTGGCGCAAGCTTTAGCTTGCCGCGCCGGGACTTATCCCGGCGCTTGTCGCTCATCACGATGTCATACCCGAAGCGGCGGCGAAAACGCTCCGCGAGGTGTCCGGCTCAGGTTTCCGGCCGATGGGCTGGAGGCTTGGGAGAAACCAGGTTAGCGTCGCGTTTCTTCTCCAGTAGTCAGCGCACCTACAGCGAGAGCCAACGCGCGGTGGTCCGGCGAGTGGTTTGGCCCGCGTTGGGAGGATGATCCTGTCGCGGGCGACAAGCGCCGTGATGAGTCCCGGCGCGGCAAGCACGAGTGCTTGCGCTACTTCCTGTGGAACACGCTGCGCCAGCCCGTGGCGTGCGGCAGCGGGCCGAAGCGGCTCATCTCCGCGAAGCGTTCGGAGACCCAGAACAGATCGGGATCCACGGACTGCACCTTCTTGAGCACGCCGGGCAGTTGCTTGCGCTGCATGATGGTGAACACCAGCGTCTTGCCGGATTCACGCGGTTCGGCCTGGAAGCGCGCGACCACTTCGCCGTGCCCCGTGAGCGCCTCCACCACCGCCGGGGCGTTGCTCGAGATCATGCGCACGGCGACCTGTCCCAGCGCGAGCTTGCGCTCCATCACAATGCCGACGGCGTTGCCCGCGGCGAATCCGGCGGCGTAGGCGATGGGCAGAATCGGGTGCTCCTGAATGCGCAGGATGGTGCCCGAGATCGCTACGGTCCACAGCAGGACCTCCAGGAATCCCAGGAATACGGACAGCTTCACTTTTCCGTTGACGACGCTGACGGTCCGCATGGTGCCCATCGAGACGTCGCCGATGCGGAGGAAGAAAATGACTAGGGCCAGAACCCAGACAGATAGATGACCGATAAATCCCACACTCGCGAGAATACCAGTTCAGTTCGCGAGGGCAAGTCCGGCGGGTCAGTCGAACATGACCTCGACGGCGCCCACCGGGCCGAAGTCGGCACGCACGTGGTCGCCGGGCCCCGCCATGTAAATGTCCGTGGTGACGCCGGTGGTGATGTAGTCGCCCGTCTTCAATCCCACACCGCGCTGGTTGAGCATGTTCGCCAGCCAGTGCAGGGCATTGAGCGGATGCCCCAGCACGGCGGCGCCGCTGCCGGTATCGATCACCTTGCCGTTGATCTCCAGACGCACGGCCTGCGCCGCGAGATCGATCTTGCGCCAGTGCTGCAGCAGCGCGCCTTTCACCCAGGCCGCGTGGCAGGCGTTGTCGGCGATCAGCGAGGGCGTGCCCACGGTGGTCCAGCTATCGAAGCGGCTGTCGACAATCTCGATGCCCGGCAGCACGCCATCGACGGCCGCGGCCACTTCGTCGCGGCTGCGCGGCGAGCCTGTAGGCGGCAGATCGGCCGCCATGCGGAAAGCGAACTCGGCTTCCATGACGCGCATGAAGTAGCCGCCGGCATCAAGGTGCGCGCCGTTCTCATAGGTGGTCTCGGAAAGTAGCCGTCCGAAAAACGGACTGTCGACGTGCAGTTGACGCTGGGCGATTTCGTTGGTGCAGGCGATCTTGTAGCCGATCAGCGTTCCGCCCAGGTGATCCAGCAGCCGGTCGACGACCGCCTCCTGGCAGGCGTAGGCGGCATCGGGGGTCGCCGGCCGCACTTCGCCCGGTAGTTCGGCCAGGCGCTTCTGGCCGATGCGGGCCTGTGCCAGAAGATTTGCTCCGGGCGCGCTCATTTGGCCCCTACCGGCATGAATTTTTCGGCCCGCAGTGCGCGGACGTCGGCGGTGTAGAGGCTGCCGTCTGCGCCGAACGCCATGCCGTGCACCCAGCTCCACTCGCCGGGTTTCGAATCGGCCTCGGCGCCCTTGGGGAACACCCACAGTTGCTGGACGCGGCCGGTGGTGTCGAACTTCACCAGGATCTGATCCTTGGGCGGTGTGGCCAGCATGGCCGCGCTGGCCGGCTGCTGCGACCACAGCATGGGCGAGCTGCCGCAGACGTACACGTTGTCCTGCTTGTCGATGACGATGAACCAGGGCGTGATGATGTTGGTCCACTGGGCCAGGAACTTGCCCTGCGGGTCAAAGACCTGGACGCGGGCGTTATTGCGGTCCGCCACATACACGCGGCCGCGCGAGTCGAGCGCCACCGAATGCGGCTGGCTGAACTCGCCCGGGCGCGTGCCGAGCTTGCCCCAGGTGCGCAGGAATTTGCCGTTCTTGTCGAACACCGCGACGCGGTCATTACCGTAGCCGTCGGAGATGTAGACGTCGCCGTTGGGGGCGACGGCGACGTCGTTCGGCTGGTTCAGGTGGGTGGCGTCCTCGCCGGCCTGGTTCAGGGTGCCGAGCGTCAGCAACAGCTCGCCGCCCTGGGTGAACTTGCGGACGGTCTGCGAAGCCGTGTCCACCACCCACAGGTTGCCCGCGGCGTCGAAGCGCAGCGTGTGCGGATTCTGGAACATGCCCTCGCCCCAGGCCTTCACCAGCTTGCCGGCCGGCGTGTAGACCTGGATGGGCAGCTTGCCGCGGTTGAACGTCCACACGTTGCCGTCAGGGGCGACGGCTACGCTGGACATGGATGCGGTCCACTCGCCGCCGGCTGGTTTTTCGGAGGGCCAGTGGGCGTCCACGACGTAGGCGGAGGCGTTGTCGATGCGGGGATAGGGGACGTCGTGCTGCGGTCCCTGGGCGAATGCCAGGGAAGCGGCGGCCACGAGGACGCCCGGGAACAGGGAGACGCGCATGGGGATTACCTCGGCTCATGATCGCACGAGGCTGCCCGATCCGCACGCGCGCACCTGTCCTGCCGCCTACGGACCGTCGCGGGCCTGCCCGATCTTTCCCAGGCGCGCCAGCGCGCGGGATTTGTACAGGCGAAACTGGGTGTCGGTCAGCCCCATCTCCGAACAGATCCGCTCCCGCGGCTGCTCCCGGAGATAGAAGCGCGTCAGGATCTCGCGGTCACGGCTCGAAATCTGGTCCAACAAGGCGAGCAGTTGCTGGCGCCGTTGAGAATCCGCCAGAAGTTCCTCCGGATTGGGACCGGCCGTGGGCACCGTCGCATCCAGGGTCTCGTCCCACGCGGTTTCCTTGTGGCGGGCGCGCCGGGCGGCTTCCGCCGCGAGCAGGTTGCGCACGACCCCCACCACGAATGGCGGCAGCAGCTTCGGGTCGCGCAGATCACCTTCCTGAATCTTGCGCAGGACGGCCAGATAAGTATCGTGCACGCGATCCTCGGCAATCCCCGGACCGGCCGCGCGCGACAGGTAGCAGCGGGTCCAGCGGGTCACATGCTGGTAGAGTTCCTCTATTGCTCCGCGATGGCCGGCCTGCACCTGATATGTCAGGCGAGTCCAAGGCCGCTCCTCGCGCCGGTCCGGTTCGTGCGCCCAACGTTCGAGCCTTTCCTGTACGCTGTCCTGCTCGTAGGGTTTCGGCAGCCAGTCGTCGACGCCAGCGTCGAGATACTCCTGTTGCAATGGATCCGTGGAGGCGGTCCAAATCAGCGTTTGGGGACCGTTCGGCAAACGCCGGATCCGGGCGGTGGTGCCGAACGCGTCGATGACGGGCATATGCAAACCCAACAGGACCAAGCCGTAGCGGCACCGCGCGAACTGCGCCACGGCATCGTCTCCGGTCACCACCAGATCGACTGCGTAGCCCAGATCCTCGAACAGGGTCCGGGCCGCCGAGGCGCTTCGTTCGTCGGCTTCCGCGAGCAAAACGCGGCAGGGCAACAAGTGAGGCATGATCCCTGGAAGGGAGTGCACTCCAGGGGCCGCGCCGGTAGTGTTCGATAAGCGCTTGCGCGGTGCACGCTTATTGGCGGAATCCAGGGGTATTTGCGGATATTCGCGCACCTTGCCGATAAACGACGGATTCCATTGTTGCCAAAGTGCCAGCGTCATTTGACGCAGTCCTGCGCAGAGGGCCGGACGTTACCGCGGGCTCGGCCGGTGGATACCGAGCCGCTTCATGCGGCTGCGCAGCGTGCTGGGGTTCATCTTCAGCGCCGCGGCCGCACCGCGAGGACCCTCCACCAGCCAGCCCGCTTAGCGCAGCGCGCCTTCGATATGCCAGCGTTCCGCGTCGCGCAGAGCGGTGCTGCGTTTGGGGCGGCCGGCCTCATCTGCGACGCTTCCCGCCAGTTCCAGCGGAGGGATCTCCAAGACCTGGCCGTGGGACAGCGCCCCGAGATGTGCGTCACATGCCGCCCGTATTACCGCGACAGCCGGGACACGAAGTGCGCTGCCAGCTCCGGAATATCCTCGTAATGTTCCCGCAAGGGGGGGCACTTCGAGGGGAATTACCGGCAGGCGGTAGGTCATGTGGAAGCGGCCTTCGCGCACGGCCTCCCTCGATGCGGCGGCTCGATGCGGCGGTTGGTGGCCGCGATCACGCGCTCGTCGACCTTCACGGTGTGGTTCGAACCCACCGGCTCGAACTCCTGCTCCTGGGGCCATAGCCAATCGGCCACCGCCACCATTGGCGGCGTCTCGGTCCCGGTACTGGCCGCGGTGGCGCAAGGCGAGTTCGCCGGCCTGGATCCGGTCAACATCGGGCCCGTGCCGCGCGAGTTGATCGGCAGCGGGGAGCAAACCGTCCGCTTCCTCTTCGGCGGAGTCAACACAAACCCGGTGACGGTGAACATCGAGTAACCCACCTGACAGCCCCCGCTACGACGATTTCTCCGCCGTTCCGGGCATGACATCGTCAGGGGCGACAAGCGCCGGAACGAGTCCCGGCGCGGCGAGCCACGGGCTTGCGCCACCTATACTGGTGAAGGATGTCCACCTTCCGCCTCGGCATCGACTACAAGCCGCGCGGCGACCAGGAAACGGCGATCGAGTCCCTGATGCGCGGCATCAAGGACGGCGAACAACACCAGGTGCTGCTCGGCGTGACTGGCTCCGGCAAGACCTTCACCATGGCGAAGGTGATGGAGAACCTGAACCGGCCGGCGCTGGTGCTGGCGCACAACAAGACGCTCGCCGCGCAACTCTACCAGGAATTCAAGACGTTCTTTCCGCAGAACGCGGTGGAGTATTTCGTCAGCTATTACGACTACTACCAGCCGGAAGCCTACATTCCCTCGGGGGACGTCTACATAGAAAAAGAAGCCACCATCAATGACGAGCTGGACAAGCTGCGGTTGTCGGCTACGCGGTCGCTGTTCGAACGGCGCGACTGCATCATCGTGGCCAGCGTGAGCTGCATCTACGGCCTGGGGTCGCCGGAGGCCTACTACGGCATGCTGCTCATGCTCGAAAAGGGGCAGAAGATCGCGCGCGAGGATCTCACCGCCAAGCTGGTCGACATCCTGTATGAGCGCCACGAAGGCGACTTCCGGCGCGGCACGTTCCGCGTGCGCGGCGACGTGATCGAGATCTTTCCCACCTACGACGACCTCGCCTTTCGCATCAGTATGTGGGGCGACGAAATCGAATCCCTGGAACAGGTGGATCCGCTCACCAGCCAGGTGAAGCAGACTTACCTGCGCCTGCCGATCTACCCCAAGACGCACTACGTCATGAGCGAGGAGACGCGCATCGACGCGCTCCAAAGCATCGAAAATGAACTGCAATGGTGGAAGGGCGAGCTGGACAAGGAAGGCAAGCGCATCGAGGCCCAGCGCATCTGGCAGCGCACGATGTTCGACCTGGAGATGATCAAGGAGATCGGCTACTGCCACGGCATTGAGAATTACTCGCGCCACTTCTCCGGGCGGCTTCCGGGGCAGGCTCCGCCCACGCTGCTGGACTATCTGCCACCCGACGCGCTGCTGATGATCGACGAAAGCCACCAGACCATCCCGCAGTTGCAGGGCATGTATCATGGCGACCGCTCGCGCAAGGAGAACCTGGTGAAGTACGGCTTCCGGTTGCCCAGCGCGTTGGACAACCGCCCGCTGACGTTCGAGGAGTTCGAGAACCGCGTGCACCAGTTGGTCTACGTTTCGGCGACCCCCGGTCCGTATGAACTGACCAAGACGTCCGGCGTGGTGGTCGAGCAGATCATCCGGCCCACCGGACTGTTGGATCCCGAGGTCGAGGTGCGGCCGATCCGCGGGCAGGTGGATGACCTGCTGCATGAGATCCGCCTGCGCGCCGAACAGAATGAGCGGGTGCTGGTCACCACGCTGACCAAGCGCATGGCGGAGGATCTGGCCGAGCACTACACCGAAGCCGGCGTCAAATGCGCGTATCTGCATTCGGAAGTGTCGACGCTCGACCGCGTCAAGATCCTGCGCGACCTGCGCCGCGGCGCCTACGACGTGCTGATAGGCGTGAACCTGCTGCGCGAGGGCCTGGACCTGCCCGAAGTGTCACTGGTGGCCGTGCTCGACGCGGATAAGGAAGGATTCCTGCGGTCTGCCGGATCGTTGATCCAGACCATGGGCCGCGCGGCGCGCAACCTCAATGGCCGCGCCGTGCTGTATGCCGACGTGATGACCGATTCCATGCGCCGCGCGCTGGACGAAACCTCGCGCCGCCGCACGATCCAGGAGGCCTACAACGTAGCCCACGACATCACGCCGCAGTCGATCATCAAGCCGATCGACGTCACTCTGGTGGCCGTGGCCGAAGGCGACTATGTGACGGTTCCCCTCGAAGACGATGTTGAGATAGAATCCATTGCACCAGACCAAATGGACCAGTATCTGGCTGAGTTGGAGGAAAAGATGCGCGAAGCGGCCCGGAAATTCGACTTCAAACAGGCAGCTAACTATCGCGACCGGCTCCAGGACCTGAAGAACCGGCTGCTGGCCGACTCATCCACGGCATGAGCGCCGAGCGCCCGGCCATGAGCGCGGAGCGCCGGGCATGAGCGCCCAGCGCACGATGGGACTGGTGGTCGAAGGCAGTCCCGGCCGGTCCTTCGCGGCTCGCGCGCCGTCGCTGCTCACACATTTGGGACCCGTCAAGGGCATGTCCTTCGCGACCGCCCGCAAGCTGGTCAGCCGCTTTCGGGCAGGCTACGCGGTCCCGGATTACGCTGCGCTGGAGGGCTGCGCGCTGGTGTGGATCGCCGTGCCGGAAGCATCGCTGGACGCCGCGATCGCAGACTTGGCGGGGCAGGCCTGGGTATCGCGCGCATCGTTCATCTTCTGCCAGACGGTCCGCGAAAGCTCGTCGGCGCACCTGCTGCGGAAGCGCGGGGCCAAGCTCGCTTCGCTCAACGAAGTCGGCGAGCCGCGCCATACCTGGCTGGTGGCCGAAGGCCATCGCGAAGCGCTGGGCGCGTTGCGGCAGATGTGCGCCGCCGCCGGCCGCCGCCTGATCCCGATCCGCAGCGGGACGAAGGCGGACTTCCTGGCCGGTGTGCATCTGGCCACGGATCTCCTGCGGCCGTGGCTGGCCGGATCCGCACAGTGCCTGCGTGCGGCCGGATTCCGGCACGCTGACGCGGTGGAGTTGACCACCATGCTGGGCGCTCGCGCGGTCCGCGGCTACCGCAACGCTCCCAGCGCTCCGCTGAGCGGACCCGCGCGCGCGGAGCTCGAGCGCGCTCTGGGCGATTCCGCCTTGATGGCGAAAAGCGGCAAAAAACGCTCGGAGTTGTACGCCGAAGGAATTCGCCGCGCTCTCGAATTCGCCCCGGTGGGACGCGCGAAAGGCACCCATGCCTGAAAGTGGGGGAGCACTCGTGCCGGCCGCGCCGGGACTCATCCCGGCGTTTGTCGCCGAAGCGCCAGGGAAATCGCTCTCGCAGGCGCCGGCGCGGTGAGCGTTTGCGAAAAGGCGGACCCGCTCAAGTCCGGTCCAACGTAAGCCACTTCTCTACCTCCGGCGCGCGGTAGGCGGCGAACTGGCGCATCAGGTCCTCGATCGAGTTGGAGACCAGGACCAGGGCGCGGTGCTCGGGGCGCAGGAACTGTTCGGCGACCGCGTGATCCAGCATGGCGATGAAGGGATGGAAAAAGCCGTCGATGTTCAGAATGCCGCAGGGCTTGCGATGCAGCCCGAGTTGCGCCCAGGAGAGGATTTCGCAGAATTCGTCGAGCGTGCCGTAGCCGCCCGGCAGGGCGATAAAGCCGTCGGCGAGCTCCACCATCAGCGCCTTGCGCTCGTGCATGGTCTCCACCTGGCGCAAGTCGGCGAGGCCCGTGTGGGCGACTTCCTTCTTGGCCAGGAAATGCGGGATGACGCCGATCACCTCCGCTCCGGCGTCCAGCGCCGTATCCGCCAGCAATCCCATCAGGCCGACGTTGCCGCCTCCGTAGACGATGCCGATCTTGCGCGCGGCCAGGTAGCGCGCCAGGGCGATGGTGATGGAGGCGTAGCTTTGGCGGGCGCCTCGGTTGGCTCCGCAGAAGATGCAGATTCGTTGCATGGACCTGGTTTCAGCTTACCGGGTGGAACCCGGGGGGTGCGAGGCTGTGGCATGCTGATTCCATGAAGATCGGTATTGTGGGATCGGGAACGGTGGGCCAGACCCTGGGGGGAGGGTTCCTCAAGCACGGCCATCAGGTGATGCTGGGAACCCGGAACGTGAACAAGTCCGAGATATGGGCCTGGAAGCAGGTGAACCAGGGCGGCCTGGCCGGCTCATTCGAAGACGTGGCGAAGTTCGGGGACCTGATCGTGCTGGCCACGCACGGCAAAGTCGCGATGGAGGCTCTGGAGCTTGCCGGCCTGGACAACATGGCGGGCAAGACGATCCTGGACGCCACCAATCCGCTCACCGAGGAGGCGCCGGTGCACGGCGTCCTGCGGTTCTTCACCGGTCCCAACGAATCGCTGGGCGAGCGCGTGCAAAAGAAAGCGCCGCGGAGCCACGTGGTGAAGGCTTTCAACAGCGTGGGCGCGGGCCGCATGGTGAACCCGCACTATGAGCAGGGCAAGCCCACCATGTTCCTGTGTGGCGAGGATGTCAGCGCGAAGGCGCAGGTGGAGGCGCTGATCCTCGAACTCGGCTGGGAGCCGTTCGATTGCGGCGGCATCACGTCGGCCCGGGCCCTGGAGCCCTTGTGCATGCTGTGGTGCATTCCCGTGTTCCTGCACGGGAAGAACCAGCACGCGTTCAAGCTGCTGACGAAGTAGCGCCGATCACTGGACCGGGATCTGGACCCGGTTGCTGTCAATGCCGTTCACGTCGACGAAGAGTTCGAGCCAGGGCGCCGCGGGCGTATCGCCGGTGATCTGGAACTGGATCACCGATGCTCCCACGAGTCCGGGCGCGGCTCCGGCCCACTTCGCCTCGATCACCGCGGGGGCAGGACGCTGGTCAGGCGTGCTGCTGGCGTCGCCCGCCTGATCCGCCTGGGGCAGGCCGGCGACGATGTTCGCCGGATCCACCAGCTTGTAGAGCTGCGTGGTGGGCGTGATGAAGCCGTCAATGATGCGCTGGTCGTACGGACCGAATCCGGTGCCGTAGAGCGTGACGATTTCACCCTTCTGCGCGGGGCTGTCCACGGTGATGGGCGTGCCATCCTGGTGGAGCGCCGCCACCAGGGGCGTGCCGTCCTCGGTCAGGTTGTAAAAGAGTCCGGGCGAGTTACGCCGGATGGTGAATGTGCCGGTGACATCGTCCTTGCCCTGCTGGTGGATCCTCAGCGTGTAGTCGCCGTCCGGGAGGTCCGAAAGCATCTGGGCGTTGATCTGTTTCGGGGAAACGAACAGCAGCGGCAGCAGGCGCCCGTTCACATCCACATAGACGTTGGCGATAGCCTGGGCCAGCGGATTCGCCGGTCCGACCTGGAAGGTGTCCGAAAGATTCTCGCCGTAGATCGAGATGATGGAGCCGGGGGCGATGGTGTTGTCCGGTGTCTCCCCAGCGGCGTTGCGAATGCCGGCAGGTGCGATGGCGGGCACCGATTTCATGGTGGCGATGACGGTGCTGGGCCCCAACACGGTGAGGTGCACCGGAGAGAACTTGCCGCTCACATCGCCGCCCCAACGCAGGAATTTGTAGCCGGTCTTGGCCACCACGTCGATGGTGACGTCGGTTTTCTCCGGATAGAAGCCGTCCGGCGAGCTGGGAGTCAGCTTGAACGTGGCGCCGTCGGCCGGATCCGAGTACGTGATCACCAGGTGCGCCCCGTGATACTGCGCGGTCACCACCTGAACGGCCTGCGTGAAGGTGACCTGGTTGGCGGTGGTGGTGGGACCTCCGGTCCAGAAGTCGAAATCGTAGCGCGAAACGTCGTTGATCGGGATGGTCTTGGGCGCATTCAGCGCTATCACCTCGCCGGCCGCGCGGTCATAGGTGCAGGGCGTCTTGCAGACGCCGCCGTCGACGGTGATGGTCATCCCCGGTGGCGTGCTGGTTACTTTCACTTGGCCGAGCAGAACGTAGTTCGCGGTGACGGCGAAGCCGGCTGAGCCCGTGGGCACCGCCACGGTGTGTGCGGGGTCGCCGCCGTCAGACCAGCCAACGAAGCGGTAGCGGCGTCCGGTGGGATCCGTCTGCTCCAGCGGCGCGTTGAGCGTATGCGGCTGGCCTTCGCCCCAGATGAAGCCGTAGCCGGGGCCGGGCCAGTTGTTGCGTCCGTCCACGTCGATCTTGAGGCCGGAGGGATTCGTAATGATGCGGCTGGCAACTCCGGGCACGAAGGTGGCCGTCACCGTGTCCGCCAGGTCGGTGTGCGTGTCGGCGACGTAGGTTCCGTTCTGGCCGATGCCGTTGGTGAAGCCGCTAAACACCCAGTACTTGCCGTTGTCGTCCATCTGCGATTCGGGCGCGCCGATCTGGTGTGAGGATCCCGGAAGGAAGTCGAAGTCTCCGATGCACAGGGGCGTGAGGCCCACGGGTGCGTCGCCCGGAATGCGCGTGTAGTCCGGTTGACAGTACTCGTCCACGTTCGTATTGGGCAGGGGACTGGTGGGTCTGGGCGGCGGCGTGGGGATCAGCGAATGATCCACGACGATCGTCAAGCCGGTCGGAACGGAACGGAACTTGACCCGCTTGGCGTAGTAGAAGACCACGCGGATGTGCACGGTGGAGGTAATCTGGAAGTCGCTCAGATAGGGGTCGGGCGGGACCTTGCCATCGATGATCCACCCGCCGAAGACGAAGCCGGGAAAGGCGAAGCCGTTGAAGTTATGCGTGCCTTCGCGCACCCACATTTCCTGGCTGGTGCCCAGGCAGATGCCGTCCACATAGATGATGCCCTGCCGGACCACGTCCTGCCTGGGATTGCCGGGCGCACCGTTGCAGGCGCCGTTGTCGGGCGGCGCCTCGGGGAATTCGAAATAGATGCGGTGCTCGATGGTGACAGCGCCCAGGATTTCGGTGATCTGGGGCGACGCGGTCACCACTTGCACGGGTTCGTTGCCCGGGGAGAGCGTGCCGCCGGTCACCGTCCAGCCGCCGAACGTATAGCGCGCCACGTAGTTGTCAAAGTATTGGTAGAGGGACGGGTTGCCGTCCTCATCGGCACTGAACAGGTACTGCACCACGTGCTTGCTGCCCTGCGGCCAAAGGAAATTCTGCGGGGAGTTGTAGGTCTGCCCGTCCACCACGAACCTGGCCCCCACCAGAGACAGGCCAACGCGCACGCTAGTCACCGTCTGCGCGCCGGCCGCGAGACAGGCGAATACTCCCAACAACATTACTGCGTTCGCTCGTTTCATGCGCCTTCTTTGGACCTCCTCACTCCACCCTGCATCGAACAAGACATAGAACTAAGAGACACGAGGTCCCAAGGGATGATCGGCTAGTACGGGGGGAAGCTTTAGCGGGGGAGGGTGCGGCGAAGACCCGCCGGGGGAAGTAAGGCGATTCACCTAGACGCAGCGCCGCAAGGTGGAACGCGGACGGCTTCCCGATTCTGCCTTTCCGGATCGGGCTGGCGAACGAGGCCCGTACTCTTCTCTCCGGACGCCGGCCTACTCCGCGAAGCAACAGCCGGCAACGCGCAGCAATGCCATTTTCAGGATGGATCGACGCGCACCAGCTTGAAGTGACTATCGGCCAGTGCGTCGAGAGGCCTCGCAGTTCCAGCGCGAAAGGGGGTGTGCCAAACTGGAGGAAGCAGATGACCACCGCGACAATTCTGGCGGGATTTGTTTTGGCGCTGGGACTCGGCGCCGTGCTCGCCGCGGTGTGGATGCGCGCCCGCCATGCGGCGAACGAAGCGCGGGCGGCGTCGGAGGCGGCCCGTCCGCTGGCCGATACGCTGGCGCGCATCGAGACGCAGATGCGCGACTTCGAGTCGCAGCGGCAGCACATGCTGGGCGGGCTGGAAGCGCAGATGTCGTCGCTGAGCCGCGAAACCGTGGCGCTGTCGCAGGCTCTGAAAGGATCGAACACGCGCGGCCGTTGGGGTGAGCTGACGCTGCGGCGGGTGGCTGAGCTGGCCGGCATGGTCCCCTACTGCGATTTCGTCGAACAGGCCAGCGAAGACGGCAAGCGTCCGGACATGCTGGTGAAGCTCCCCGGTGGACGGACCCTGCCGGTGGATGCCAAGGCTCCGCTGGCGGCCTACCTGGATGCGGAAGCCGCGGCGGACGCTCCCGCGCGCGCGGCGGCGCTTGACCGCCACAGCCAGATGCTCTGGCGGCACGTGACCGAGCTGGCTGCCCGGGAATATTGGTCGCAATTCGCCACTGCTCCGGAGATGGTGGTTTTGTTTCTGCCCGGAGAGCATTTTCTGAGCGCGGCGCTCGAACGCCGCCAGGACCTGCTGGATGCCGCCCTGGCGAAAAAAGTTCTGATCGCCACGCCGGTCACGCTGGTGAGTGTGCTGAAGGGCGTCGCCTACGGCTGGCGGCAGGAGCGCCTGGCGAAAAACGCCGAGGAGCTGCGCAAGATCGCGGGCGAGTTCTATGACCGGGTGCGCACCTTTGGCGACCTGTACACCGATTCCGGGCGGCACCTGGCGCGCGCCATCGAAGCCTACAACCGTTCCGTGGCGAGCTGGGATGCGCGCCTGCTGCCGTCGCTCAAGCGCATGCGGGAGCTGGGCGTGGGCGGCTCGGCCGAGGCGCCCGAACCCGCCCGCATCGACACCGGCGCACGCGAGCCGCAGGGCCTCGAACCGCACGATACTGCCTATACACCGCCCCTGAAACCGCAATGATGCGCAATCTGTTCCTGGCGCTGGCACGGCGGCCCGGCCTGCGGCGCTGGATGGAAGAGGCCGAATTCTCACGCCGGATCACCCGCCGGTTTGTGGCCGGCGAGACGCTGGAAGAGACCCTCGATGTGTGTGAGCGGCTGCGCGCCGAGGGCATCTTCTCGACGCTCGACCACCTGGGCGAAAACGTGACCACGCTCGATCAGGCGCGCGAAGCCTGCGACGTCTATGTCAATGTGCTGGAGGAAATCGGCCGCCGCGGCCTGCCCAGCACCATTGCCATCAAGCTGAGCCAGTTCGGCCTGGACCTTTCCCCGGAAGCTTGTCTGGAAAACGTCCGCCGCCTGGAGGCGAAGGCCAAGACCATCGGCAGCCGCGTGGAAATCGACATGGAAGGCAGCGCCTACACTGAGCGCACGCTTGCCCTGGCGATCCAAGCCGGCCAGGAGTGCGGCTGCGTGCGTGTGGCGGTGCAGGCGTATCTTTATCGCAGCGCCCGGGACATCGACCGGCTGAACGCCGCCGGCGTCCCCGTGCGCCTGTGCAAGGGAGCCTACCGCGAGGGGCCGGACCTCGCGTTTCCCAAGAAGAAGGATGTCGACCGCAACTACGTGGTGCTGATGAAGACGCTGCTCGACAAGGGCGCCTTCCCGGCCATCGCCTCGCACGACGAAGATATCATCGGCGAGGCGCTGCGGCACGTCTACGAGCGGCGGCTGGCGAAGGATAGTTTCGAATTCCAGATGCTTTACGGCATCCGCCGCGACTTGCAGGATCGCCTGATCAGCCAGGGCTACCGTCTGCGCCTCTACGTGCCCTACGGAACCGAGTGGTATCCGTACTTCATGCGCCGCCTGGCGGAGCGTCCGGCGAATGTCTGGTTCGTGCTGCGCAACATGATGCGCTAACCCGGATTTCTCACGGGCTCTCAGGACGTCGGCGGGAAACGTGAGGCGGGGAGCCGCAAGGGGCGATTTCTCAGCCGCAGTCGGCATGACACCTTGCCCGGCGACAAGCGCCGGGACGAGTCCCGGCGCGGCAAGCCACGGGCTTGCGCCACCTCCTGCGCCCGCGAAATGAATGTAGCGCGGATCGAGGCGCCGCGCCGGAGTCCCAAAGTGATGAGAATCGTGCGGTACCGTGAGTAGTGCATGACCCCGGTTGCTCCCACCGCGATCGAACCCCTGCCGCTGCACTCCGCGACCCCGCTCGCGTGGGGGCGGGAGGCGCTGGCCGATCCGATCGCGCTGCTCATCGACCACGCGTTCCTCGAAAAGAAGGCCGCCAACAACGCGCTGGAACTGCTCACGCGCTGGCCCGGCGATTGGATCCCGGGTTGGGTCGAGACCATGACCAGCGTCGCTCGTGACGAAGCGGCGCACCTGGCGCAGGTCACTCGCCTGCTCACCCGCCGCGGCGGACGGCTGGACCGCGTCCACAAGAATCCGTACGCCAACGCACTCCGCCTGCTGGTCCGCAAAGGAACGGCGGGCGAGATCCTCGACCGGCTCTTCGTTTCGGCGCTGATCGAAGCCCGCTCCTGTGAGCGCTTCTCCATCCTTGCGGAGGTGGCTGAAGACGCCGAGATCGCACGTTTCTACCGCAGCCTCTGCGCTTCCGAAATGGGGCACTACAAAGTGTTCTTGAAGCTGGCCGCCAAGGCCGGCGGCCGGGAAACGGCGGAAGCCCGCTGGCAGGAAATGCTGGCCGCGGAGGCTCGTATCTTAGCCGGGCAGGCTCCCGGCCCGCGCATCCACTCGGGATACTGAGGTCCCGGCGAGGTCGCGTAGGGTCACTTCGCCGTGAAGTGCCACTCCAAATCCACTTTCACCGGGATCTCATTCTTCACCGCGATGGTCAGCAGCTTCGGCGGGTCGATCTTGAAATCGGAAATTGTGGCCGGAATGGTCCCGGTGATGTGGACCTCGTTCCCCTTCCGGGTTTCCTCGAACGCCACCTGCCGGTAGGTGACCGTCTGGCCGGCGAACTGGACCTCCACATCCGCATGGATGGTCGCGCCCGACGTTGCGTCGGCGGGCAACGTCGTCCGCACACTGACCAGCGGAAACTCGCCGCCGCGGGTCACTTGCAGCATATGCAGGTCACGGTTGCTGTCGCCCGAATCGAAGGACTTCACGGGAGCTGCGACCAGGAACTGGCACTGGTTCGCCTGGCAGACGCCCTTGCCGCGGACCTCATGGCTGACGCCGTCCACTTCATGCAGTGGATGCGATACGTGGTAGGTCAGCGTGGCGCGGTCGATTTGCCACATGCCGTCGGCGGCGTGCAGCAGGGAAGCGGAGAACAGCGCGAGAGCAGACACAAGGATTCGTCTCATGCGTCCTCTTAAAACTTGAACGAGACCGCCGCAATGGACGTCCCGTAGGCGATGGCCGTGGTCCACGCCACTGCGCCGTGCGCCTTGGCGATGCCGTGCACGCGCTCTCCGCGGTTGATCTGCTGGTACGCCAGGGCGCCCAGGATCGGGGTGAGAATCATGCCGGCGCCATGGATCCAGGCGAGCGTCTTATGCAGCCGGATGGGTCCCTTTGTCGTCGTGCCGGGAACCTTCGGCGCCAGGATCGCGTAAGCCGCGGAGGTGAAATAGAGGCCAGCCGTAGCCGCCCCCAGCGCGGCATGCACGTTACGGCCCGTGCTGCTGCCGGTGCTGCGATGGTGCTCCGCAGCGTTGCCCGAGCTGATCAAGGCCGCCACCATCGGAATCGCGGCGATCAAGCCGAGCCGCTGATGCATCTGCAGCATGTGCGACCGGCGGTCGAGCAGGTCCTGTTGGGCCGTGCTGCCACGCGTCTGCTCGGCGGAGAACCCCAGGTCCTCCAGCGACAGAGACTCCGTACTGCCCGGGACGCCCATCAGCATGAAGTCCTGCTTGTGGTCGTCGCCCTCCTGGAGGGTCACGCGGGCGGTTTCGGCGGTAAAACCGACGGAAACCGCCGACACCTCATATTCGCCGGGCGCCAGATCGGGGATGCGGTACACGCCCGCCTGACTCGCCTCAACCATGGAATTTTGTTGCGTCGCGAGATTCACCGCCGTGACGCGGGCACTGGGAAGCGCATCGCCGGCGGCATTGGTCACCGTGCCCGAGAGCGTGGCGGCAGATGGCTGCGCCAGCGCACCCGCCGCGGTGAGGAGAAGCAGCGATGTAGAACGCAGAAAGAAAGTAGATAATTTTGGATTTACCATACGCACAATCCTGATCCAGTCCAGACGCGACTCAGTCGCATCTGGTTCCTTAATTGTACGCGGGATTTGCTCTAACCTTGCAGCGGCACCTGGCCGACGATCTGGATGCCGAACGCATCCAGCCCCGGCAGCTTGCGCATGCGGTTGGTGATGATGCGGATGGAAGACAAGCCCAGGTCCGCCAGAATCTGCGCCCCGATGCCGAACTCGTGCAGCGGGCGCGGCGAGCCGTCCGGCAGCGGGATGTGCTTACGCTCGCCCCATCCGTACTCGTGCAGGTACACCAGCACGCCCTGCCCCTCTTCGGCGATACGCTTCAGGGAAGCCTTGAGCATGGCGCCGCAATGGCAGGCGGTGGACCCGAAGGTATCGCCGAGCACGCAGCGCGAATGCATCCGGACCAGCACGTTTCCCCGGCCGCGCACCTCGCCGCGGATCAGCACCAGGTGCGCCTCGCCGTTCACCTTGCTTTCGTAGGTAACGGTCTGGAAGCTGCCGAACTCGGTTTCCAGGCACCCCTCGGAGCGCCGCGTCACCAGGTTTTCGGTGGCGCTGCGGTGGCGGATCAGGCTCGCCACCGAGATCATCCTCAAGCCGTGCCGCGCGCAGAATTCCTTGAGGTGTGGCACGCGCGCCATGGTGCCGTCCTCATTCATGATTTCGCAGATCACGCCCGCAGGCTGCAGCCCGGCCATCCGGGAAAGGTCCACCGCGGCCTCGGTCTGTCCGGCTCGCACCAGCACACCGCCTTCGCGCGCCCGCAGCGGGAACATGTGGCCGGGCCGCGCCAGATCCTGCGGACGCGTGTTGCGATCCACAGCCACCTGAATGGAACGCGCGCGGTCCGCGGCCGAAATTCCGGTGCTGATGCCGTTCGCGGCGTCGAAGGATTCGCAGAACGCTGTCCCGAAGCGCGACGTGTTCATGGGCGAGACCAGCGGCAGGTGCAGCGCGTCGCACCGTTCCGGGGAAAGCGCCAGGCAGATCAGCCCGCGTCCCTCACGCGCCATGAAGTTGATGGCTTCCGGCGTCACGAACTCGGCGGCCATGGTGAGGTCGCCCTCGTTTTCGCGGTCTTCGTCGTCAACCACCACCAGCATCCGGCCGGCGGCGAGCTCTTCTATTGCTTCAGGAATCGTGGCGAACGCCATGCGTACTTCCAGCATAGCGTGGCCATACAAACGTCCTATTGCACGGCGATCGTCACCGGTGCGCTGTACTGCCCGGCGACCGTCAGCCGCAACTCCACCGCATCGCCCGGCGCGACCCCGTCCGGAATGGGCGCGTTGACTTGATACAGGCCCACCGATTCAGGCGTCAGCCCGGTGAAGGCGACCGCCGCCGGCACGCCACCCACCGTCAACGCCGCCGGATTCACCGTGCCGCGGGAGCCGCCGGGTCGACCTCGCCGAGCCCGGTCGCATACACCATGATCACGCCGCCGGCCGACACCGGATGCTGCGCGTCCGCCAGCGCCTGGGGTCCGTCGGCCTTCGCCCCGGTCACGACGCCCTGGCCCTGTCCGGTCCCGCCGATCGAGAAGATGCCGGGTGCGGCACGGTGATCGCCTGCGGCACGCGCAGCCACGCGCCGCGCGACACCAGCACCTGATGCGACGGGTGCGCACTTCCGCCACTCGATGCCCGCGGCACGAGTTCTGCGGTGCGGCGTTTTGCCGCAGGCGTGCTGCGGCAGCGCGGTTTAGCATGGAAAGACAGGACCCATGAGCATACTCCCATCCCGCCCGGATGCCGCGCCGCGTATCGCGCTGCCATGGATCGTGCGCCTGCGCTACGGCCTCGCCGTCGGCCAGTGGATCACCGTGCTCGCGGTCGACCGCTTCCTGGCGATCGACCTGCCGCTCGTCTGGCTGGCGATCCCGCCCGTGCTCACCGTGCTCAGCAACGTCTGGCTGGGGCGCTGGGCCGCGCGGCCGGAGGACTCCGAACGCCTCGGCCCCTCGCGCATCCTGGCCTGGATCTTTGTGCTCGATACGCTCTGCCTGACCGCGATGCTGATGTTGAGCGGTGGCCCCAACAATCCCTTCAGCCTGCTCTACCTGGTGTTCATCACGCTCTCCGCCGCGATCCTCACCAAGCGCCAGACGTGGGCGCTGGGCGGGCTGGCCACCATTTGTTTCGCCTCGCTGTTCTGGGTCTATCGCCCCATCCCCAACCTGGAGATGCATCAGATGACCGCCTGCCCGAACCTGCACCTGATCGGGATGTGGGTTGGCTTCGGCGTCGCCGCGTTCCTGGTGGCGCTGTTCTCGGGCAAAATCTCCGAACTCCTGAAGGAGCGCGAAGCCTCACTCATCGAAATGCAGGATGAGCTGGCCAAGAAGGACCGCTTGGCGTCGCTGGTCACTCTGGCCGCCGGAGCCGCGCATGAATTGAGCACCCCGCTGGCGACCATCGCCGTCGTCGCCAAGGAACTGGAACGGTCGGCGGCCAGAGCCGACAGCGCACTGGCCGAAGATAGCCGCCTGATCCGCACCGAGGTCGAACGCTGCCGCGAGATCCTGGCGCGCATGAGCGCGGCCGGAGCCGAGCCCGCGGGCGAAACGGCCGAAGCAGTCGCCGTGTGCGATCTCCTGTCGGCAGTCGTCGCCGAGTTCGAGCCCGTAGGCCGCCTCCGCCTGGACCTCGCCCCGGCCAGCCGCGCTCTGGAACTGACCGTGCCGCGCCACGCCGTCGAGCAGGCGCTAATCGCGCTGGTGAAGAACGCCATGCAGGCCAGCCCCACCGGCGCCGCTGTAACGATTTCCGCCGTGGCGGACGGCAGCCTCCTGCGCCTGCGCGTCCAGGATCGCGGCCAAGGGATGTCGGCGGAGACGCTGCGGCACATCGGAGAGCCGTTTTTCACCACCAAGGAACCGGGGCAGGGAATGGGCCTGGGCGTGTTCCTGGTGCGCACGCTCGCCGGGCGCCTGGGTGGACGGCTGACCTTCGAATCGGCTCCGGGAAGGGGCACGGTGGCCACGCTCGAGCTGCCGCTGGTGACGGCATGAGCGCTCCCGCAGAAAAACGCCTCGCGCTGGTGGTGGATGACGATGACGTGTTCCGTACCCGTCTCGGCCGCGCCCTCGAAGCCCGCGGGTGGAACGTCATCTCAGCCGGCGATGCCGAAACCGCAGTCGCCGCAGCATCCGCGGCCACGCCCGACCTGGCCATCGTCGATCTGCGCCTGCCCGGCACAGACGGTCTCGAAATCGTCCGCCGTCTGCGCGCCTTGGCCGAGACCACCTGCATCCTCATGCTCACCGGCTACGGCAGCATCGCCACCGCGCTGACCGCCACCCGCCTGGGCGCGGACGACTACCTGAGTAAGCCCGCCGACGCCGATCAGATTCTGGACGCGTATCAGAAGATCACCGGCGGCGAGACGCTCGAAGGTGAAGAGCCCGCCGTGCCCAGCCTCGCTCGCGTCGAGTGGGAGCACATTCAGCGCGTGCTGGCCGATTGCGACGGCAACGTTTCGCAGGCGGCCAAGCTCCTGGGCCTGCATCGCCGGTCGCTGCAGCGCAAGCTGGCCAAGTACCCACCGCGCGTGTGAACAGGCGGCTATGCCCGGATCGCCGTAGTTGGGCGCAGCGCCGCTAGCAGGGCCGCGACCGCACGGAGCGGTCCCCCAACCGTCCAACCCCTCAGAACAACAACTGCGTCCCCAGCACCACCTGAAACGTATTCTGCAACTGCGGCCCATCCAGATTCTGATACACCGGTTTCGAAACCTCCACCGCCAGCCGAACCTGATACGGCCGCGCCCGCCGGATGTAAGTATTCACCCCGCCGCCGATCATCAGCATCCGCCCGCCGCGCAGGTTCGGGAACACGGTCGGCACCATCCGGCTCGCCACCGCGCCCGCAAACGAAGGATCAGCGCCGTCGATATTGCCCCAGTTATCCGAGGTGAAGCGGACCGACGTGCTCCACCAGTCATTCCACTTGCGCGCCACCCACGCCGTGGCCATGGCGCGATCCCCCAGCCGGTAACCGGCGTTGTTTTTGCCCGTGCGCACCGTCGCGCGGAACTGCGCGCCGCCCGACCAGTTGTCGCTCTGCGCCAGGTAGGTGAGGCCCGGCAGAATATCGTAGGTCCCCGAGCCGAGCTGCATCGGATACGGCAGCCGGGCCTGGTTCGGCGCAGACACCGGCGTGATATCGCGCTCGGTGATCGACCCCGTGGGCAGGCTCACGCCCATGTTGAGGTGCACCTGCTGCCGGCGGAATCTTCCCAGCACATACATCCCCTGCAGCGACATGTCGCCCATGCCTCCCGATCCGGTCGAAAACATCCCGCCCGTGCGCGTCACGTGATCCATCGTGATGCTGAGCACCGGAAACATCGCCATCAGCGTCAGGCGGTTTGTCGGCGCATACATGATGCCTGCCATGTGCATCAGCATTGGCATGCGCTTCGGTGTGACCTTGAAATCGTAAACCGATGGGGAGAGGATCAGGCTGTTTGAAACCTCGTCCGAGCCCACGCGGCTCCCGTCCATGCCCATCCACATGGTGCGGTAGGAGAGCATGATTTCGCCCTTCTCGTGGGTATGGTCGCCCATCACGCCGATGGGCGCGTGGCCGTCGGGACGCGCGCTGGTCCACTCGTCGGTCTGGGCAAAGGCGGCCGCGGTCAGAAGGATTGCGGGTAACAGAAGTCGGGTCATCAAGTTGTCAGCGTAACCCGGATTCTCGCCACCGCCGTGCGGCATATTGTCGCGTGCGTCGATTTGCCGCAGTCAAACGCGCCTTTTACCCGCTACTGTGGAAGTAGATGCGCACTCTACCGTATCTCGCTCTCGTACTCTGCGCCGCCGCGGCTGTTCCCGTCCTCCACGCCGGCTACGGCGCGGGCGATGCGCGCCGCGAAAAGCTCTACTCCACGTTCATCGCACCCTGCTGCTGGCGGGAAAACCTGACGGTGCACGATTCCCAGGCGGCCGAGGACCTCCGTACGCGCATCGATCGCCTGGTCGACGCCGGCCAGTCGGATAACGAGATCAAAGCGGCCCTGGTCGCCGACTTCGGTCCGCGCATCTTGTCCCTACCCGAAGGGAGAACGCGCGTGTGGCTCTTCTGGACGCCGTTCGCAGTAGCGCTGATCGCGTTGGGGTTGGTGCTGGTAGCCCTGCGCCGAATGCGGTTGCGCCCGGCCGTAGCCGGACCCGCTCCCGCAGACCTCCCCGACGACTGGGACTGATGTGGCGCGAGCACTCGTGCTCGCCGCGCCGGGACTCGTCCCGGCGCTTGTCGCCCCCAAGGCGTAACGCCCTCAATACCCCGAGCCGCAGGCCTATTGCTGCACAGCCCCCCGCTCTGCAAGCAACTCCTTGACCAACTCCACCGTCGACTCCCGCACCAGCGGCCCGCCCGCGATCGGCGGACGCAGGCCCTTGCCCATCGCGTATTCGAGCGGCGTCCTCCCCCGCGTATCCGCCGCCGTCAGGCTCGCGCCCTGCTTCACCAGGAACCGCACGATGTCGTCGGAAGCCCGCGTGGCGAAGTGCAGGGCCGTATCGCCATTCTTGTCTGCGGCGTTCACGTCCACGCCAAGGCTCACCAGATACTCCACCGCCTCCAGCAACTGGCCCTCGGTCGCGTAATCCTCTGCGAACACCCCCATCCCGCGCCCGATCCCCGAGGCGAGCATCAACGCCGTCGTCCCGTCCTTCTCGGTCAAATTAGGATCAGCGCCATGCGCCACCAGCAGCCGGATTCCCGCGGTATCCCCGTTGTGCGCCGCACGCATCAGCGGCGTGGTCCCCTCGCGCAAGCTGCCCTCGCCCGGCGTATGCGCCCGCGCGAGCGTCGGGTTGGTCAGCGCCGCGTTCGGCTCCGCGCCATGCTCCAGCAGGATGCCCATCAGGTCCAGCGCGCTCAGCTTGCTGGTGATCTTCTTCCGCGGACGCCCGTAGATCTCGCCCAGCGTGTTCATGTCAGTAGCCGCGTACAGCGCGGCCATCCCGGCGCTATCGGCCACGTTCGGGTCGGCGCCCTTTTCCACCAGTAGCGCCGCCGTATCGAAATGCCCGTTGAGGATCGCGAACACCAGCGCCGTGGTCCCGTCCGGGTCCTGCGCGTTGAGCTCCGCCCCGGCGTCGGCCAGCACCCGAGCCGTCTCCAGCGATCCCTCGCGCGCCGCGTACATCAGCGGCGTCCAATCGCCATGCGGCAGGATCGTCAGCACGCCTTCCAGTCCGAACCGGTCTTTCGGATAATCGAGCTTCGTCGCCCGCAGATTCACGTCGGCTCCGGCGTTGATCAGCAGCCGAGCCGCCTCCGCACGATTGGCCGCCGCCGCCCAAATCAGCGCCGTCTCGCCCAGAGTCGATTCCCGGGCGTTCACGTCCGCCCCGGGCACAAGCAGCATTCGCACGATCTCCGGACTCCCGCCGCGCGCCGCCGTCATCAGCAGCGTCTGCCCCTCGGGCAGCGCAGCCAGCGGATTCGCCCCCGCATCCAGCAGCGCCTTGGCGATCGGTGCGTCACCGTCCCGCGCGGCCAGCGATAGCGGCGTGATCCCGTAGCGATTCGCCGCATTCGGATCGGCCCCGGAGCCAAGCTGCGCTTTTACTTCGGTGAGATCCCCATCCCGGACCGCCCAATGCAGCGGCGTAGTCCCGTCCGGATCACTCTGCGCCGCCAGCGTCGCCACCACGGACAGCAAGCCTGCCAGGAGGATTGTGGGGCAGGCCCGTGGCCTGCGGCGGGCTCTCAGCCCGCCTCGACCCCGATCCGTCTCGCCCCTAGAAAACACCATCGACGATCCCGTCGCTATCGCCGAACTTCTCCACCGGCGTGCCGAAATTCGCCGCCACCGCGCGCCACAGATTCCCCACCGGCGTCCGCTCGCGCAGCTCAATATGGCGATCGCCCTCAAAGCCGCCGCCCACCGCCACCAGCGGCAGCGGATCGGTCTTGTGGCCGTTCGAATCGCCCATGCCCGCTCCGTAAATCGTCAGCGAGTGATCCAGCAGCGATCCGTCGCCGTCCTCGGTGGTCCGCAGTTTATCCAGGAACCGAGCGAACAGGCCCACATGGTACGTGTTGATCTTGGCCTGCAGCTCCATCTTGTCGGGCTTGTTCTGATGGTGCGAAATCGTGTGGTGCTGTTCGCTGACTCCGATCCAGGGATAGGTGCGCTGGCTCAGCTCGCGCGACATCATGAAGGTGAACACGCGCGTCACGTTTGCCTGGTACGCCGCCGCGATCAGGTCGAACATCATCCCCACGTGCTCCTCGAAGGAATCCGGAATCCCCACCGGAGCGTCCAGCGCGGCCTCGGGATCGTCTTTGCGAGCCTCACTCCGCTGGATGCGGCGCTCGATCTCCCGGACGTTATCCAGGTAATCGCTCACCCGAGCCCGGTCGCGCGCCCCCAGCCCGCGGTTCAGCTCCGCGGCGTCTTCAGAAATCGAATCCAGAATACTGCGCTCGGTAGCCAGCCGAGCCTTGCGTTCCTCGGCCGTGCCGCCCCCGCCGAACAGCCGCTCGAAGACCACGCGCGGATTCGTCTCCATGGGCAATGGCGTCGTGGGCGTCTTCCAGGAGATCGTATTCATGTAGGCGCAACTGAAGCCCGGCGAACACGCGCCCACGTAGCCTGTGAAATCTTCGATTGCGACCTCCAACGACGGCAGCGGCGTCTCCTGCCCGATCCGGGCCGCCACCACTTGGTCGATCGTCGTGTTCGCCAGCACATCTTCGGCTTCGGTACGCTTGGGCCACACGCTCGTGAGGAACCCGGCGCAGCTCACCGCGTGATCGCCCTGCACGCTGCCCGGCCGCGACCGTGTCAGGTTGGTGACGATCGACAGTGAATCCCGGAACGGCTCCAGCGGCTTAAGGATCTGGGTGAACTCGAACCCCTTACCCGTCGTCTTGGGCGTGAACTGCTGCATGATCGCGCCGTTCGGGAAGTAGACCACTCCGAAGCGTTGCGCGGGCATCGCCGCGGCCTTGGCCTGCGGCGTGAACGCCGGCAGCATGGCATCCAGGAAGGGCAAGGCGACCGCCGAACCCACTCCACGAAGCACCGTCCTGCGGGATAGCGACCGTTTGCTCAAAAACACGCGGCTACCTCCTTCGCCATTATTTCACCTCTCTGTTGCCTGCGCGGCCACCGCAGGGGGAGCAGCCGACCGCATCTGGAACGGCTCGCTGTTCACCACACCCAGCAGCAGCGACGACATCTTGTAATCCCGGGACGCCGCCTCGCGGACCACCTCTCGCACTGCCGGCATATCGTGCGCATCCAACCCACGCCCCAGCGCGTAGATGAAAAGCTTCTCGGTCATCGTCTGCACGAACAGCTCCGGCCGAGCCAGGATCGCGTTGCGCAGATCCACCACGCCGTTCACCTTGGTGCCGTCCGCCAACTGCCCCGAGGCATCGATCGGCTGCCCGGCGTCTTCGTCGCGCCACGCGCCCACGGCGTCGAAATTTTCGAGCGCCAGCCCCACCGGGTCCATCACCTTGTGGCAGCTCGCGCACACGGCGTTCACCCGATGCTCGGCCATCTGCTCGCGCATCGTGCGCGGTTTCTCGCCCTTCTTGGTTTCGCGCAGCGGCGGCACGTCCGGCGGAGGCGGAGGAACCGGCATCCCCAGGATGTTTTCCAGAATCCATTTGCCGCGCACCACCGGCGAGGTCCGCTCGGCGTGCGACGTGACCGCGAGAATGCTGCCTTGCCCCAGCAGCCCGCGGCGCTCGTCGCGCTCCACCGGCACGCGCCGGAACCGGCTGCCATGGATGTTCGGAATCCCGTAATGCCGGGCCAGCCGATCATTGACGAACGTGTAGTCGGCCGTCAGCAGATCCAGAACGTTGTGATCCTCGCGCAGAATGCTCTCGAAGAACAGGTTCGTCTCTGTAAGGAACGCCTGCCGCAGGTTGTCGTCGAAATCCGGAAATTCGTTCGAATTGGGAAAGATGTTGCGGACGTTTCGCAGATGTAGCCACTGCCCCGCGAAGTTGTCCACCAGCGCGCGCGACTTCGGATCGTGCAACATGCGCAGCGTCTGTGCGCGCAGCACCGCGGGTTCATGCAGCCTGCGCTCCTCCGCCAGCTTCAGCAACTCGTCATCCGGAATGCTCGACCACAGGAAGAACGATAGCCGCGAAGCCAGCTCCAGATCGCTGATGCGATACGCCGACCCGGGCACGGCTCCCGGCGGATCGGGCTCGCTGCGGAAGGTGAACTTCGGACTCGACAAGATCCGCCGCAGGCCCAGCTCGATCCCCTCCTCGAAACCACCCTTGCTCGCGCCCTTCTCGTAGAACGCCAGAACCCGGTTCAAGTCATCCTTATGGACTGGCTCGCGATAAGCCCGCGTCGCCAGCGTGCTCAAAATCTCCCGGGCGCACTGCATCTGCGCCGCTGCATCACCCTCGTCCGGATGGCACGTGAAGATCCGCCGCCTACTGGGCGTATCCCCGGGCCCCGTCGCCGCAAACGGACCCGTGATCGTCAGCGTCTGCAAATGCGGCCAGCCGCTCCAGTCGAAATTGTCGGCCGAGCTCCGCTCGAACGCCTGCAACCGGTCCCCGCGCGCCAGCAGAGCCCCTTCCAGGAACGCCGCCGTCACCTTGCGCTGTCCCGCCTTAATGCTCACCCGCACCCGCAATCGCGCGTCCACCGCATCGCCCGTATCGGTCGGTTGCTCGAACAGTGCCGCCAGATCCTCATTGCCGCCGAACCGCGCCAGGTGGATGCGCTCATGGTCCACCGTGAATTCGACTTCGCTCGGATACTCCAGCCCGCGCACGATGTTCAGATTCGTACGCAGCAACTTGGCGGAAAACTCGTATTCGCCGTCCAGCGGGAAAAAGTGGGTTACCGCCACGCCGCCCACCGTCCCCAGAGGCAGTCCTTCTATATGGCGGTTCTGCGACAGATCCTGCGGGATGCGATACACGGTGCTCGCCGGACTGATGTGTGTGTCGCCCACCGCCAAGGAGCTGATTTTGGCCGCCGCCCCCAGGTAGCGCTCCTGCAACGAGGGCGAGACGCCCAGCACGTCGGCGATGTTGTCGAACCCGTACGCTGCGTCGTCGGGAGGCAGCAGCGCCGCGGCGTCGATCTCCAGATCCAGCAGATCGCGGATTGCGTTGGCGTACTCGGCGCGATTCAGCCGGTGCAGCAGCGGACGCCCGGGATCGGGATGCGCCTTGGCATCAGCGTCCAGCGTCTTTTCGAGGTACGCGACGAACGCCTGCCGCTGGGCCTCGGGCGGATGCGGCATGCCCGGAGGAGGCATCAAGCCTGCCTGCAGCTTGCGGACGACCTTCTCCCAGATTTCGGCGTCGCCGGCCACGTTCCCCGGGTTCAGCGTATCCAGCGCCAAGCCGCCGGTGCGCGCCTGCTGGTTGTGGCAGGTGACGCAGTACTCGTCCACCATGGCTCGTGGCGAGAGCGAGGGAGCCTGGCTGGGCGCGTTCCACACCGTGCACACCACCGCCACCGCCACGAACAGTGTCCTTCTCACCGAATCTCCTTAGGGCATCCTAACCGACTGAATCCCCGGGAGCAACGGTATCGACAGTGGGCCGGCGCCTGTGGGGCAGGCCCCCGGCCTGCCGCGGCCTCTCAGGCCGCCTCCCTTTGATGTCAACAAAACCATTCTCGATGTAAATAGAACTTGACAAGAATGGTCTTCGCCGCTACCATTTAGTCAAGGACAGTTTACATTACGACAAGGGAGCAAGACAAATTGAATCCACATCCGAACCCGTATGACTCACGGATCAAGGAGAGCACCCTCAAGCTCTTCTACGCCACCGCCGCCTGGGTGCTCTCCGACGCCCTGCTCGCCTTCGGTCCCAAGTTCTTTTGGAACAGGGCCGTCCCCTTCACCCTCGCCGCCTTCGGCGTCTGCATCCTGGCGGGCGTGTGGGTGATTTTTGCCCATGTCCATCTCCTCCGCAGTCAAGACGAGTTGATGAAGAAAGTCTTGCTCGAGTCGATGGCAATCACGCTGGGTGTCGTGGTGACCGTCGGCGTTCCCTATTCCATGTTGCAGACATACGAACTCGTCCCTCAAAAGGGCGACATCGCCATGCTGATGGTTCTGGTGAGTATCACGTACGTCACGTCAATCGTCGTGGGCATGAGGCGCTACCGATGAAGAACCGCCTGAAGGTACTCCGCGCCGAGCGCGACTGGACCCAGGCCCAGTTGGCCGCCGCCCTCGACGTCTCCCGCCAGACCATCAATGCCATCGAAACCGGCAAGTTTGACCCCAGCCTGCCGCTGGCCTTCCGCGCCGCCCGCCTCTTCGGCCTCCGCATCGAAGACATCTTCCTCGATGACGATGGCGCCCGCCCCGCGCCCGCCGCCACCGACTAGCGTTCCGTGTGGGGCAGGCCCGTGGCCTGCGGCGGCCTCTCAGGCCGCCTCCTCCGCGGTCCGGAAAGTCCGGGGTTCAGCCCTTCAACGAAAGTTCCACCGAACGGAAAGGATACCTATGTCTCCACGCAACTTTGCTTTCGTGCTCTTCGCCGTCATGGCCGCGCTGGTCCTGCACCTGCTGCTCGACCATCTCGCCCCGCAGCGAAGTCTGCGCGCCTGCGACCCCGCGGCGGCGACAGCGTGCCAACTGGACGCCGCCTCCGCGCTCGCCGACTGGCTGGCCGGCTCCTTCCGCTGAACCGTGCTCGCACCAGCGTGCGTGCCATCATAGAAAGATTCCGCCCGACCATGCGCATCGCCGACATTCGCGCCACCACCGTGACCGTGCCTCTCGAAGCCCCGCTGCGCCACGCCAACGGCTGCCACTGGGGCCGCTTCGTGCGGACCATCGTCGAGGTGGAAACCGACGACGGCATCGTCGGTCTGGGCGAGATGGGAGGAGGCGGGGAGTCGTCCGCACTCCTCTGCCGTTCGATGAAGAGCTACCTGGTGGGGCACGATCCGGCGCGCATCGAAGAGATGCGCTTCAAGATCGCCAACCCCACGGCGTCACTCTACAACAACCGCACGCAGGTTTTAGCGGCCCTCGAATTCGCCTGCCTCGATATCCTCGGCCAGGCCTGGGGCGTACCGGTATCCGAGATCCTCGGCGGGCGCCTGCGCGACCGCGTCCCGTTCGCCTCCTACTGCTTTTTCCGCTACCCAAACCCGCGCACCGGCCAGGGCGAGGTCCGCACCATCGACCAGATGGTGGCTCACGCGCGCGACCTCAAGCAGCGCTTCGGCTTCACCACGCACAAGGTCAAGGGCGGTGTCTTTCACCCGGACTACGAACTGGGAATCTATCGCACCTTGGCCGCCGCATTGCCTGGTGACTCCTTCCGTTTCGACCCTAACGCCGTCTGGTCCACTGAGCAGGCCATCCGCTTCGGCCAAGCCATCGAGGATCTTCCCAATGACTACCTCGAAGACCCCGTCTTCGGACTCCACGGCATGCGCCGCACGCGCGAGAAGGTGCGCATACCGCTGGCCACCAACACTGTCGTCGTGAACCTCGAGCAACTCGCCGCGAACGCGCTCAACACGGCGGTCGATGTAATCCTGCTCGACACCACCTTCTGGGGAGGCATCCGCGCCTGCGTCAAAGCCGCCGCCGTGTGCGAAACGTTCCAGTTGGGCGTGGCCGTGCACTCCTCGGGCGAACTCGGCATCCAGCTCGCGACGATGCTGCACCTGGGAGCCGTCCTGCCCAACTTCACCTTCGCCGCCGACGCGCACTATCACCACCTCGCCGGCGACATCATCCAGGGCGGACCATTCCGTTACGAACTCGGCGCCATCCGCGTGCCTGACACTCCGGGGCTCGGCGTCAAGCTTGACCGCGACAAGCTCGCCGAATACGCCGAGCTCTACCAGCGCCTCGGCAACTACCCCTACGATCAGGACCCCGCGCGCCCCGGCTGGACCCCAACAGTCCCCAACACCCGCTGGGCCGATCCCACCGACGCCCGCCCCGTCGCGATACCGTATTGATGATGGCGAATCTCTTCGACCTCTCCGGCCGCGTCGCCGTAGTGATGGGCAGCACGTCCGGCCTGGGCCGCACCATCGCCGAGGGCCTGGCCGAGTACGGGGCCGACGTGGTCCCTTCCGGCCGCCGCGCGCAGCAGCTCAACGAAATCTGCGATGCCGTCGAGGCGAAGGGCCGCCGCACGCTGCGCCAGACATCGGACGTCACCAGCCGCGCCTCGATCGATCAACTGCGCGACGCCGTGCTCGCCCAATTCGGTCGCGTCGACATCCTGATCAACGCCGCCGGCTACAGCGCCCGCAAGCCCACGGTCGCGGTAACGGAACAGGAGTGGTCGGGCCTGGTCGACACGATGCTCAACGGCACGCTGCGCGCCTGTCAGTCTTTCTACGAACCGCTCAAGGCGAGCGGCCGCGGACGCATCCTCAACATCGCGTCGCTGTCGTCGTTTCTCGGCTTCCACCAGGTGGCCGGCTACGCGGCGGCGAAAACCGGCGTTCTGTCGCTGACCCGGAGCCTGGCCTGCGAGTGGGCCCGCGACGGCATCATGGTCAACGCCATCGTCCCCGGCGTCTTCCCCACCGACCTCAACCGGCACCTGATCATGGGAACGCCGCGCGGCGACGAAATGCTGATGCGCACGCCGATGGGCCGCTTCGGCGATGCGGAGGAGCTGGTGGGAGCCGCCGTCCTGCTCGCCTCCGACGGAGCCAGCTTTATCACCGGTCAGGCGATTGCCGTAGATGGAGGATATCTTGCTTCGGGCGTCAATCAGTAAAGCGATCTTGTTGGCCGCGCTCGCCGTCTCGGCTCGCGCCGAATCAGGCTACGATGCCTGGTTGCGCTATGAACCACTCAAGGGAGCGGCGCTGCGTTCCTATCGTGCCGCCACGCCCGCCGTGGTCGCGGCCATCGGCACGGAAACTCCCCTCCACAGCGCGCAGGCCGAAGTCGTGCGCGGCCTCGAAGGCATGCTCGGCCGGACGCTGCGCGAGCAATCGGGCGTGCCCTCGGAATCGGCCATCGTCATCGGCACGCTCACCGCCCTGCGCGCCGCCCAGCCCACCTGGAACCTCACCGGCACGCTGGCAGAAGACGGATTCATCCTGCGCACCGTCACCGCCAACGGCAACCGCTACACCGTCGTCGCCGGAGCCAACCCGCGCGGCGCGCTCTACGGGGCTTTTGCCCTCCTGCGCAAGATCGCCCTCGGCGAACCCATCGACAATCTCAACGAACGCCACGAACCACGCTACGACGTCCGCTGGCTGAATCACTGGGATAACCTCGAAGGCACGATCGAGCGCGGCTACGGCGGACGCTCCATCTTCTGGGACAGCCTGTACGCCCGCCCCGACCTCACGCGCGTCAGCGACTACGGACGCCTGCTCGCCTCGGTCGGCATCAGCGCGACGTCCATCAACAACGTCAACGTCAACCCGCGCATCCTCGAATCCGATTTCCTGCCCGAGATCGCCAAAATCGCCGATACCCTGCGCCCCTGGGGCGTGCGCGTGCTGATCTCGGTCGACTTCGGCAGCCCGCAGAAGATTGGCGGCCTCGATACCTTCGATCCGCTCGACCCGAGGGTGATCGCCTGGTGGCGCGACAAGACCGATGAGGTCTACCGCGCCGTCCCCGACCTCGCCGGCTTCATCATCAAAGCCGACTCCGAAGGCCGCGTGGGACCCTCCACCTACGGACGCACGCACGCCGACGCGGCCAACGTAGTGGCCCGCGCGCTCGCCCCGCACGGCGGCAAGCTCTTCTACCGCGGCTTCGTCTACGACAACCACATGGACTGGCGCAATCTGAAGAATGACCGCGCCCGCGCCGCCGACGACAACTTCCGCTCGCTCGACGGCGCCTTCGATGACAACGCCATCATCCAGGTCAAGAACGGCCCCATCGATTTTCAGGTCCGCGAGCCCGCCTCGCCCTTGTTCGGCACGCTGCAAAAGACGAAGTCCGCCATCGAACTCCAGATCACCCAGGAGTATTTCGGCCAGGCGCGCCACACCGTCTTCCTGGTCCCGATGTGGAAAGAGGTCCTCGACTTCGACCTGCGCGCCGGCGGCCAGCCGTCGCCCGTCAAGTCGCGCGTCAACGGCTTCATCGGCGTCTCGAACGTCGGCCTGGACGACAACTGGACCGGCAACCACCTCTCGCAGGCCAACCTCTACGGCTTCGGCCGCCTCGCCTGGGACCCCGACCTCACCTCCGAGCAGATCGCGCAGGAATGGTCGCGGCTCACCTTCGGCCCCGACCCCACGGTGAACGAGATCGTCAACCGCATCCAGATCAGCTCCTGGCGCACGTATGAGAACTACACCGGCCCGCTTGGCCTGCAAACGCTGACCGACATCACCGGCAACCACTACGGCGTCGCGGTCGAAGCCTCGGAGCGCAACGGGTGGGGCCAGTGGCATCGCGCCGACGAGCAGGGCGTGGGCATGGACCGCACCGTCTCGACCGGCACAGGGTTCATCGGCCAATACCAGCCGGAGGTCGCCAAGCAATGGGAGGCGCTCGCAACCACGCCCGACGATCTGCTGCTGTTCCTGCACCACGTGCCCTACACCTACAAGCTGCATTCGGGCAAGACCGTGATCCAGCATCTCTACGACGCGCACTACGAAGGCGCGGCCGAGGTTGCGACCTATGCACGCTGGTGGAAGCTGCTCGACGGCAAGATCGACGAGCGCCGGTATCACGAGATCCTCGCGCAGCTCGAATACCAGGCCGGCCAAGCCACGGTCTGGCGCGACGCCGTCAACAACTGGTTTCACCGCGAATCCGGCATCGATGACGAGCAAGGCCGCGTTGGCAACCACCCCGGCCGCTTCGAAGCCGAAGCCTTGCAACTCACCGGCTACGCCGCCATGGAGCCGATCCGCTGGGAAGGCGCCTCGGACGGCAAAGCCGTCGCCTGCATGGCCGAATCCTGCACCGCCGCGCTCACCTACAACGGCCCCGCCGGCTGGTTCGCCCTGCGCGTCGAGTACTTCGACCAGAACAACGGAGCCGCGAACTACCGCGTTTCAATCGGCGATCAACAGGTCGACGCGTGGACCGCCGACAACTGGGTCCCGACCGCGCGCATCGACAGCTCATCGTCCACGCGCCGCACGATCCCGGCCGTCGCCCTGCGCCCCGGCGACACCATCCGCATCGAAGGCATGCCTGACGCAGGCGATCAAGCGGGGCTCGACTATATCGAGATCGTCGCTGCCGAAAACTGACCCAGAACGCTCCTGACCGTGGAAGACCGCTCCCTGTGGTCGCGGCACAGCTAGCGGCCATCTGCGCAGAGGACGTGATCCGGGCAGAGCGCCTATAGCTGTGCCGCGACCACAGGGAGCGGTCGTCCTCGGTCAGAACCCTCGAACCCCGGTGCGACAATGAAGAACAGCATGGAAACCAACGCCCAAGTCTCGCATACCGGCTACCGTCTGACGCCCATCGCCGGCGCCGAACGCGACCAGCTCGCCCGCAAGCTCAACGACGAAGAGCGCCGCGTCCTGCTGGACCACGGCACCGAACCGCCCTTCTGCGGCGGCCTGCTGAGCAATAAAGAGGACGGCGTCTACGCCTGCCGCCTGTGTAGCCTGCCGCTGTTCCAATCCCGCGCCAAGTTCGAATCCGGCACCGGCTGGCCCAGCTTCTACGCGCCCTTTGACGACGCCCACATCCGCTACATCAGCGACACCAGCTACGGGATGACCCGCACCGAAATCCGCTGCGCCCGCTGCGACGGCCACTTGGGCCACGTCTTCCCCGACGGACCCGCCCCCACCGGCCAGCGCTACTGCCTCAATTCCGCCTCGCTCGAGTTCTACCCCGCCGGCAAAGCGCCGCAGCCTGACGTGGCATAGCTGTTCCTTTCGGAATTTTGTCCGGCCGCGGTAGGGAGCCGTGCTACCTTTGCCAAGTGGGCCCCCCTTCGCGCACCGGGCGCGATGACACTCTCGATCCCGTATCTTCGCCCCCGGTCCCCGGAGCGTCCGCGGATGGCCGCTGGAAGGCGCAGCGGCGCGTGTTTACCAACGCGGCGATCGTGGGCGTGCTCATCGCCGTCACCAAGCTGGCCGGCGCCGTGAAGGTCGCGGTGACGGCGCGCTTCTTCGGCGCCGGCGACGAGTTGGACGCTTACCTGATCGCCTACGTGCTGCTGGCCTTCTTTGCCGAGGTGGTGGCCGGCGCCTTCATGCCCGGCTTCGTGCCCGCGCTGATCCGCGTACGGTCGCGGGACGGTGAGGAGGCGGCGCGGCGGCTGGCCCGCGAAGGACTGGGATTCGTGCTGGCCGCGATGCTGGCGGTCACCCTGCTGCTGGCCCTGGGCGGACGCTGGCTGCTGCCGTTGCTCGCTTCCGGCTTCGACCCCGCGAAACTGGATGCCACCAACGTGATCCTTTGGGGCCTGCTGTTGTGGCTGCCCATGGGCGCCTGCGGGGCGGCTTGGCGAGCGGTGCTCAACGCGCACGAGATCTTTGCCGTGCCGGCGGCCGCGGCCGTGTTGAGTCCCGGCATCGCGATCGCGTTTCTGTACGCGGGCGCGGCGCGCTGGGGCGTGGCGGTGCTGGTGGCGGCGACGCTGGCGGGCGTGGCCGTGGAAGTCGCCATTCTGGGCGCGGCCGTCATGCGGCAGGGCTACTCGATCGTGCCCGCGCGGTCCAGCGGCAGCCCGGAACTGGCCGAAGTCCGCCGCCAGTATCTGCCCATCGTCGCCGGTGCGGTGATCGCCTCCGGCTGCACGCTGATCGATCAGGCGGTAGCCGCATCCATGGGCTCCGGCAGCGTGTCGCTGCTGGCCTACGGAACGAAGATCCCCAGCGTGCTGGTGGCCATCGGCGCGACCGCCATCGCCACCGCGCTGCTGCCCGAGTTCTCGCGGCACGTCCATGGAGGAGATTGGCATCACCTGCGGCACTCGATCCGGGTGAGCACGGCAGCCATCGCGGTGCTCGGCGTGCCGGCGGTCGCGCTGCTGGTGTGGACCTCGGATGCCAGCGTCCGCCTGTTCTTCCAGGGCGGCGCGTTCGACGCCGCTACCGCCGCGCGGGTCACCGCGGTGCAGAGCTGGGCGATGTTGCAGGTGCCCGGCGCGATGCTGGCGGTGATCGCCATCCGCATCGCCAACGCGCTTTCGGTGAACGCGCTGATCGTCCGCGCGGGCGCGGTGGCGTTGGTGATCAACACCGTGGGCGACCTGTGGCTCTCGCGGGTGATGGGCGTAGCCGGCATCGCGCTGGCCGATTCGGTGGGACAACTCACGCTGTTCGCCGCGCTGGGCGCGTTGCTGTACTGGCGCGAGCCGCGATTGTTTCGCGAACGGTGACGCTCTGAGGCAGTGTCGGTTGACAGTAGAGTAGAGGACCGCTCCCTGCGGTCGGGGCACAGCTCGCGCATTTTTTGATTTTGTGTAGATCGGTTTCGCCCGGCCTGGAACGGATTTTCCAACGACTTGGGCGCGAGGCACGGACTACAGTATTTACGAAAACGCTCTAGCCCGCATTTCTCACTCGCTCTCAGCGCATCGAAGAGTAACGTCAGGCGGGGAGCCGCAAGGGGCGATTTTGCCACCACAAACGGCATGACACCTTGACCGGCGACAAGCGCCGGGACGAGTCCCGGCGCGGCAAGCCACGGGCTTGCGCCACGTGCCGCCGGAGCGGTCCCTCGTCCGTCTGTATTCCCGCGGGTTGACGTCCGGCGGAGTAGCTTTCCCGATCACCGGACAGAAACACGGTCGCCCACCCGTTTACTCCGGCATTGACGCGACCTGAGGGAGGATCAGCTCTGCGCCGGGCCGGGCCACTTATCGAGCATCCGCCGCCGCAGGAACTCTTCCTGCGCGCGGGCGGTGATGTCGCTCATCATGCGCGGTTCGTTGCGATGGTCATGCACGTAGGCCTTGACGCGCAGGCGCATGTAGGGATTGCGATCAAAGCCGCTCGAAACCAGCACCACGACGGGTTTGTCCAGGTGCAGGTAGGGCGAGGTGTAGGCGGCCTCGCGGCCGATGTTCGCGGCTTCGTTCGCGTCGGTGTCGGCGGGCAAATACATGTCCGCTACGATCTGGCAATCCGGCACGCCCGAGTTCGCGTTGAACACCTCCTTGTTCATGACGTCCAGGTTGGGGATGGTCACGCGCGTATCATCGGGCGTGGTGAGCTTGGTGCTGCGCAGGCCGATGTGGTCGATCTCGCCGTAGGCCTCGCCGATCTTGACGCGGTCGCCCAACTGGTAGGGACGGTCGGCGAGCACCACCAGTCCGCCGACGAAGTTCTTGATGAGATCCTGTGCGCCGAGGCCGATGGCCAGGGCCGCCGAACCGAGTCCGGCGAGAAAGGTCTCCTGCGAGGGAGCGAGCAGTTCGAAGGCGAGGAACAGCGCGCCGAACCACAGGCTGATGCGCATCACCGGTTCGAACCAGCGGATGGCGAAGCGCGCCCGCGGCGTGCGCGCGCCCAGCGCGTGCAGCAACTGGCTGGCGTAGCGGATCACCAGCCAGGTGGCCACCAGAATCAGGAACACCGTAACGATGCGGCCGAGCGTCACGTTCTGGAAGACGGTGCTTCCGGGCAGGGCCTGGAAGAAAGCCAAAGGGGCGGTCATTGTTTGCCTCCGGGCAACAGATTGCGGGTGTAGAGCGCCTCGTTGACGAAGCGGTTGGCCTGCGGCTTGACGCGGAAGCCGGGCGAGGCGGGTTCAGGCTCCAGGATTTCGAGGTCGCGCAGACGCCGCAGCCGCCGCCAGGCCTGGTCCTGGTCGATGCGCAGCACGCAGGCCAGCTCCACCGGCGTCAGGCTGCCGTGCTGCATCACGGAGTTGAGCAGGAAGTAATCGCCGTCGCTCAATTGGCGCAGCAGAGGCTGATAGTCCGGGTCGAGCGGCTGGCGCGTGTAGACCACGCCGCCTTCCACGCGCTCGATGGAATCCTGCCACAGCTCGAAGGCCGAGCGGAAGACGCCCTGCGACTGCTCATAGAGCGAGCCGAAGAAAAGCTGCTGGCGGTCAGGCTCCAGGCCGAGAATGCGGCGCAGACGGCTGGTGTGGCGGCTCAGATCCGGCGGCGGCTCGAAGTGCAGGCGGTAGCCGGAGAGGTTGTGGCGTTGCAGGATGGCGCCGACCAGCGCCTCCGGGCTGACCGAGGTCGCGTTGATGCGCGTGGTGAAGCATTCAGCCAGGCGCGTGGTGGCGCTCACGTAACGGAACGCGGCCTGATTCATGCTGACGATCCACAGGTTGTTGGACGCGGTGGCGTCCAGGATGCGGAGGAACTCGTCGACGGCGGCGAAGCCGCCCATCTGGCGGAGGAAGGTGCGTTCGAATTCTTCGAGGATGATGACGCGCCGGCTCTTCTGTAAGGCCTCGATCACATCGGCGTCTTCTGGAAGCGTGAGCGTGCTGCGCAGGAATGCCTTTAGGTGGTCCGCGGTGACCACGCGTCCTTTGAAGTTCGTGAAGATGACGGGCTCGCCGGTGAACAGGCGGGAGACGGCGCAGTTGAGCAGCGAGGTTTTGCCGCTGCCGCGCGAGCCAACCACCATTACGGCCGCCGCCGCGCCGGCCTGCCAGCGGGCTTTGGCGTCGGCGAGTCCGGCCATTTCGAGGTCGCGGCCAACCAGGAAGCGCGGGTCTTCGACCGGGGCCAGGCGGAACAGGCGCGTGTAGATGCCCGGCAGGTCCCGCGCGCCGAGGTTCACTTCGAGCACGGTGCGCAGTTGCAGGACGCTTTCGACGGGCTGGCGTTCGGGCGGCGGCGGCGCCATCCAGCCGGAGACCACCAGCACTTTGCGCCAAACCACGTGCAGGGCGCCGGCGGCGGTGCGCATTCCCTTCTGGAACCAGCGCAGGCCGTCGGTGGCGATCTCGCGCATGGCGCGGACCGTGCTCTGGCGCGTGAGGTAGGCCCACGCGCCCAGCCAACTGCGCTCCAGCGCCACCTGCGTATCGAGCATCGCGAGGCCGAGCGCCTGGCACAAGTAGCGCTCCACGGGAGTGACGGTATCCGGCAGGTTCTGTTCCTGGTAGACCAGCAGCGTGAGGGCGTTTTCCGCGGCTTCCTGCGCGATGCCCGGCGACGCATCGAGCTTGCGGGCTTCTTCCAGGCCGAAGGCGACCACTTCGCGGGCGCGCTCGATTTCGCGCAGGATGGGCTGATGGCCGCTTTCGGCTTCGACGAAACCGGCCTGGGCCACGGGCGCTCCGGTGCCTTGCAGAAATCCGAGGAAGATGCGGTGGGGCGCTACCTGACGCCAGGGCGAGCGCAGGGCGGGCAAGGCCGAGCGCGGCTCCACCAGTTCGAGCGTGCTGGGCAGGCGCAGGCGTCCGCGTTCCTCGACGCGGCGGGTGAAGTCGCGGGTACGGTCCTCGGAGGAGGCGAGGCCGGCTTGCGGCGGCGGGAAGAATTCGAGGCGGCGCTCGGCGGCCGGTGTGCGCAGCCAGGCGATGACGCTGCGCAGTTCGGCGAGCAGGGCCGCATGCTCTTCGCCGAGCGATTCGAGGCTGCGCTTGATCTCTTCGGTGGCGTCGGAGGACACATTGAGGAGCTCGGTTTCCAGATGCAGCAACGACTGCACGGAGCGCTGCTGCCGCACCCAGTAACTGACGCAGCCGCGCCGCCGGTCGATGGCCTTGCGGAGGAACTTGGGGTTGGGCTTGGCCGGCGCGCGCAGCAGCGTTTGGGAGAGCTCGAGCGGATGCTGCGCGGCGAGCGTGCGGCAGGCAGCCAGGGCCGGGCCGGCGCGTGCTTTGAGCTCGGCCGCGGTGCGCAGCCACCAGGCGCGTTCGGCTTCGAAGGCCTTGGTTTCCGGGCGGGTCCAGACCAGGGCGGAGAGGGTCTGGCGGCGCCAGGCCTGCCAGGGCGCGACGATGTGCACGGCAGCGCGGGCCATCACCAGTTGCACGTTGCCGTCGGCCAGCAGGCGGTTGAGGCTCTGGTGCACCACGCGGTCGCGCATGATGTCGCGCAGGCGGAGTTCGACTTTGCGTTTCTTCCGCCAGCGGCGCAGGCGCCCGCGCCAGGAGCGGGAGGCTTGGCCGCCGGCCATTTCGAGGAGGTCGGCGTTGGTAGCGGTGATGCTGCGCGGCAGGCGGCGGATCAGGTCCTCGACGGCGGTGTCGTAATCCTGGACGGCGGCGATGATGCGTTGCAGTGGGTTCGTTTTGTAGAACTGGGCGACGGGATCAAGCAGGAGGCGCTGGGCCTCGGGCCGCCAGAGGTCCTCGATCTCGGTCAGGGTGCCGGCGGCGGGGGCCTCCATTTCCAACGTCTTATAGAGGTCGGTGATGCTGTCGAGGAGCGCGGAGAAGTCGGCCCAGGCGGCGGTGTACTCGGCTGCGAGGCGTTCGCCTCGGGCGGCGAACTCGGCGTGGAATGCGCTCCAGGTCTCCTTCAGCATCGGGGTATGACTCGCAGTATAGCCCGCGAGTGGGGGGGCGGATGTGCGGGAGAGACGTTGTGGCTTTAAGCGGGAGACATGCGCCGGGATGAGTCCCGGCGCGGCCAGCACGAGTGCTTGCGCCACAATAGACGGATGGCGGCTCCTGCAGGTGTGCGGCAGATCCGGCCGTGGCGCGCCGACCTCGCTTTGACGGGCATCGTGCTGGTGTGGGGTACGACGTTCGTCGTGGTGCAGGAGGCGCTGCGCGACGTTTCGACACTGCTGTTCCTGACGCTGCGCTTCACGCTGGCGGCGGTGGTGCTGGCGATTGTGTTTCGCCGGATCGCCTGGAATCGGGCCGTGTTGCGGGGCGGCGTGCTGTGCGGGGTGGCGCTGTTCCTTGGGTTCGTTTTGCAAACGGCGGGGCTGCGGTACACCACTCCGTCGAAGTCGGCGTTTATCACGGGATCGTCGGTGGTGCTGGTGCCGCTGCTGGCCGCAGTATTCGAGCGTAGGCCGCCGCGGAGGATCGAGGTGGCGGGGGTGGCGCTGGCCGCGTTGGGGATGGCGCTGCTGACGCTCGACTTCGGCGAACTGGCGATGGGATACGGCGACCTGCTGACGCTGGCGTGCGCGGTGTCCTACGCGGTGCACATTTTGTTGGTGGGGCATTATTCGCGGCGCGTCGGGTATCGGGGGCTGGCAGTGGTCCAGGTGGCGACGGCGGCGGTGCTGGCGGGCGCAGGGGCGCTGGGGGTGGAGCCGGCTTACGTGCGCTGGTCGGCGGGGATGATCGGGGCAGTGGCACTGACGGGCGTTCTGGCGACCGCGCTCGCGTTCAGCGTGATGGCGTGGGCGCAGCAGCACACTTCGGCGACACATACCGCGCTGATTTTCGCACTGGAGCCGGTGTTTGCCGCGCTGTTTTCCTTTCTGGTGGTGGGCGAAGTGCTTTCTGCGAGGGCGATTGGCGGTGCGGTGATGATCCTGGGAGGGGTGTTACTGGTGGAGTTGCGGACCGGGTAGCGTGCGAGCACACGTAGGCCGCGGGCGTTGCGGGCGGCCGGGGCTTCGCGGACTTATCGCCGTGCGTTTCCGGCCGCCAGCCGGTTTGAGCTGCGGCTAGCCGCGGGGTCCGGGGTGCTGGATGGCACCCGATTCGCCGGGCTTTCGCCTTGCTGCGCCGCCTCCTGTCACGAAGTGGCGTTCCAGGTCCGTTTTGCCGGCCTGGGCTCTCTCAAGGGGTCGCTGCGGCGGGTTGTGAGGCCGCCGGCGGATGGAATCGATTCCATGCTTGGGCTCCCGTCGATGCCATGCTGCGAGCTGACACCGCGAGGCGGTAAGGGCCGCCGGGAGTTGAGTACCACCGTAATGCAACGCTTCCTGGCCAGGAAGGATTTCTACCTTTATTGTACGGTGTTGCTTCCAAATGAATCTAAATAACTGATTGATAAAGAGGCGGAAAGGTGATGTGACCGCGTCTCGCGGCCAGCCAAAAAGTAGAGGAAATAACCACGCCGCGGGGGTCCATGGATGGTCCGCACATGGACGGCCTTCCTCTAAATCCCTTGCATGATCTGTTCGATATACGCGTCGCGTTCTTTGGCGACTTTGGTGAAATAGGCGATGGCTGTGGGGGCCTGGCGGATGGCCTCGGCATAGAGGCTCCCCATGAGGGGGAGGCGGCCGACCAGGAGGGCGAGGCCCTCGACGAACATTTCCTGCTTGAAGTGGGGGGAGTTGTGCGCCTGGTACACGCGCTGTTCGGCGGCCAGTTCCTTATTAAGGACGCCGTGGATCTGGGCGCCGTAGCCGACCCACTTGGAGACGAGAGCGACGTAATGGGGCGTGCGGGCGCCGTGACCGGGGATGCAGACCCAGATATACGGGCCGACGTCGTCCATGGCGGATTGCATCTTGCCGAGATAATCGCCGACGTTGCTCCATTTTTTCTTGCCGGCCTCGTACTCGATGCGGTCCTTATAGCGTGTCCAATCCGCGGCGGACCGGGAGAACCGGCCGCCGCGCTCTTTTACCGCGTCCAGGAAGTTGGAGACTCCCATGGGGACGTTGCAGAGCTGCTTGCCGTAGCCGTTGAGGACGTCTTCGCGGAACTTGCCGTTGTTTTCGGCGATGTGTTTGAAGACGTTCCGGAGGTCATACCAACCGGCGTCGGCGGCATCCCGCAGATCCTTGCTCATGGCGTCGCGGAGGGCCCAGACTTTGTCCTTGGAAACCCCTCTGTACTCGCGCAGGTAGAGAACGTCGGTGATCTTCTGGGCGGCTTGATGGCCCTGAAAGTAGCCGTCGAAGGCGGCGTTCATGATCTGGGCGGAGAAGTGCTTGCGGGGGCCCTGCATGCCGGGAGACATGATGTCGCTTTGCCGAATGCGGCAGCGCTTCGTCCCGTAGTACCAGTCTTTCCAATCCGCCATAGCTGACCTCCGAGGTTGAGGATGGGGAGGACAAGAGTCATACCCACCGACTCAGCCAGTATAAGCCCGGGGAGCGTGGCGGACCAGGAAGGTGGCAGGCGGTGGGTGAGAGCACGGCGGGTTTGGGGCGGAGGAGTTCGCTTCACGCCGAGCGCTTCGGGCCAAGCACAGGCCGGATGCGTCGGCGAGTGGTCGGGCCGGCGCTCCGGATACGACACTGTGATGGACGACAAGCGCCGGGACGAGTCCCGGCGCGGCAAGCCACGGGCTTGCGCCACGTCCTGCCGCGCGGCGAGTGGCGGCGATCGACCCGGCGGTGTGCCTGCGGCGGGAGTAAACGACGCCCATTCACACCTGCCTTCTGGTTGAAGCTCTTTAAATCCGGCGTCAGATGTACGTGGATTTGAGCGGCGGGATGAGGCCTATCTATAAGACGCCCCGGCCGGTTCTGATTCCGGAAGAGCATTGGCCGTCCGGAGCTGCCGGTGCTGGCCTGAAACTTTTGCGGCACAGTCGCATCTTTAAGTTGAGGAAAATTACGAGGATCCTGCGCGCCGGGGAATTGGTTTACAGGTGAAGTCGGGGTGCGTTGATGGAGAGTCATTCCAACTTCGACGCTTGGTCTGAGCTTGCGGAACGGATCCGGAGGGGCGAATCGGACGCCCCGTTCGATTTGCGCCGTGCCGTGGAGGTGCGCGTACGGCCGCAGGTGGCCAGCATGGTGGCAGCGGAGGTGGCCGAGCAATACGTCGCGGCCGTCCACGAAGAGGTTCTGCGGCAAATCCGGCGCGGCGGGTTGCGAGAGGGCGCGGAGCTGGAGGCCTTCGTACGGGGAGTCCTGTACGGGCAGATTCTGCAGAAGGCGCGTGGTCATCCCGAGACGGAGGAGCCCGCTGTGCAGCCGTGGGCGCGGCGGGACCGGCTACCGGCAAGGAAACGCTCCCCGGTGCGGTGCCCCAGGGTCTGGAGCAGCTTCCGGCAGAAGACCGGGAGCTCCTCATGCGTTTCTACGTGCAGGAACAGAAACGCGAGCAAATTTGCCGGGAGATGGGTTTGACGGACACACAGTTCCGCGCTTTGAAGCGGCGGGCCTTGGTCCGGTTGGGGAAGATTCGCGCGCGGGGCGTCAGGTAAGAGGGAGCAGGGCCGCCATCACCAGGGTCGCCAGGAAGCCGCCGCAGCCGACCACGGCGGCGATCACGGTCCAGGTCTTGAAGGTCTCGCCTTCGGTGAGCACGCCCATTTTGGAGATGATCCAGAAGCCGCTGTCATTCATCCAGGAGCCGACCATGGCTCCGCTGCCCACCGAGCAGGCCAGGTAGACGGGATGGAAGGGCAGTGTGCCTTGGGAGATCAGCGCACCCATCATCGCTGAGGTGGTGATCATCGAGACGGTGCTGGAGCCTTGCGCGAACTTGAGGAGGCTGGCGACCAGGAAGGCGACCACCAGGAGCAGCAGGCCTGAGGATTCCGAAGCGCCGCCGCCGAAGAGGCTTTGGATGGCGTCGCCGATTTGGGCGGCTTGCAGCATGGCGCCGAAGGCTCCGCCGGCCGCGGTGATGAGGATGATGAGGCCGCCGCTCATGAGGCTGGATTCCACCTGGTGCTTGAGCTGGTCAGCGGAGGGCTTGCGGCGGCGGATGTAGAGCAGCAGGGCGATGGCCGCGGCGATCAGCATCGCGAGGTTGGGGTTGCCGATGACGGCGGTGAGGCCCGCGGCGGGCGCGTTGGGCGAGACGGCTTGCACGATGGTGTTGGTGGCGATGAGGGCTACGGGTACGACGATCGGGAGGAGGGAGAGGAACAGCGAGGGCAGTTGATCGTCGGGCGGGGTTTCGGGTTCGGCGACGTCGCCGAGCGGGCGCATGGGAATGGGGAGGCGCGCGTTGATCCAGGAGGCGGCGAACATGCCGGCCAGCGCGGCGGGGATCGCGGCGGCGAGTCCGACCATCATCATGGTGCCGAGGTCGACGCCGAGGTTCGCGGCGGTGACCAGAGGGCCGGGCGTGGGCGGCACGAGGCTGTGCGTGGCGACGCCACCGGCGCCGATCGCCATCACGTATTTGGCATAGTCGCGGCCGGTGCGGCGGTACATGGAGCGGGCCAGCGGGATCAGCAGGTAAAAGACGGTGTCGAAGAAGACGGGGACGGAGAGGACGAATCCGCTGGCGAGCAGGGCGGCGTCGCCGCGGCGGATGCCGAACATCGACAGGAACCAGCGCACCACGCGGTCGGCGGCATGGCTCTGCTGCATGCACATGCCGATGACGGCGGCGAGGGCGATGACGATGCCGATGCCGCCGGCGGTGGAGCCAAAGGCGGCACCCACGCGGGTGACTTTTTCGGCCCAGGGTCCGGGGGCGAGGATGCTGACCAGCAGCGCTGCGGAGATGAGGGCGAAGAAGGCGTTGGTGCGGAGGACGACGATCATCCCGATGACGGTGATGAGTCCGAGGGCGAGGATCAGAAGGGGTGGCATGGCCGGAGGTTAGTGTACCGCAGGGGCGTCAGGGGGCGGGTTCCTAGCCCGGATTTCTCAGAGGCTCGCAGAGCGTTTCGGGCAAAGCACAGGCGGGATGCCTCGGGGAGTGGTCGGGCCGGGACACCGGGCACGACACTGTGATGGACGACAAGCGCCGGGACGAGTCCCGCGGCGGGGATCTGACAGCCCCCGGGAGGGTTTGGGAAACGCCGGTGGTTGCGCCGGGATTCGGGGATTACACTGGTGCGGGCGACAAGCGCCGGGATGAGTCCCGGCGCGGCAAGCCACGGGCTTGCGCCACCTAATACCTGCGCAGGACCGCCAGGACCTTGCCCTGGATCTGGAGCTGCGCGCCGTTGATGTAGATGGGCGCCATCGACGAATTGGCCGGCTGGAGGCGGATGCGGTCGCCGCCTTCGCGGTACAGGCGCTTCAGGGTCGTCTCCATGCCGTCGACCAGCGCCACCACGATGTCGCCGTCGCGGGCCTCGCCGGCCCGTTCCACCAGGACGTAGTCGCCATCGCAGATGTGATCCTCGATCATCGACTCACCGCGGACCTGTAGTGCGTATGTATTCGAGTCTCCGGTGAAATCGGAGAAGCTGATGGTGTCGGTTCCCGCCATGGCTTCCACCGGCGTGCCCGCGGCGATGCGGCCCAGCAGGGGGATCTCCATGGAAGCCGGTGCGCCGGTGTGGCGGCGCTGCTCCTCATAGTACTTCGAGGCGATCTCGAGCGAGCGGCTTTGGTTAAAGCCTCGCTTGAGGTATTGCTTGGATTCGAGTGCCAGGATGTGCTTATGAACCGTGGCCAGTGACGCCAGACTCATGCCCTCGGCGATCTCTTCGTAGCTGGGGCTGTAGCCGTGCTTGTCCAAGAAGTCCGCGAGGAAATCCAGGAAATCCTTCTGACGCTTGGTGAGTGCCATGCGTACTATTTTAGGCGAAGAAATAGAGAAAAACAAGAGCCTTGGCAGGTGGAATGATCGCGGGTACTCTAGGACATGGATACCTTCCGCTCCGTCTGTGCCCTGGATTGCCCGGACGCGTGTTCCCTGTTGGTGGATGTGGAAGACGGCCGGGCCAAACGGTTGCGCGGCGATCCGTCGCATCCGGTGACCCGCGGGTTTTTGTGCGCCAAGGTCACGCGCTATCTGGAACGCGAGTATTCGCCCGACCGGCTGCTCTATCCGCAGCGGCGCGTGGGGGCCAAGGGCGAGGGGCGTTTCGAACGGGTTTCCTGGGATGAGGCGCTCGACGGGATCGCGGCGCGGCTGCGCTCGATCGCGGACGAGTTCGGACCCGAGGCGATCCTTCCCTACAGCTACGGCGGCACGATGGGGATGCTGAACGGGGCCGGCATGGACCGGCGCTTCTTCCACCGGTTGGGGGCATCGCGACTGGACCGCACCATTTGCGCTTCTACGGGCGGGGCCGCGGTGGCGGCGACCAACGGGCTGCGGTATTCGACTGAACCCGAGCAGTTCGCGCGGTCGAAGTTCATCATCGCGTGGGGCGCGAACATTCACGGCACCAGCGTGCATAACTGGCCGTTCATCGTCGAAGCGCGGCGGAACGGGGCCCAGTTGGTGGTGATCGACCCGGTGCGGACGCGCACGGCGGCGCTGGCCGACAAGCACTTCGCGATCCACCCGGGTAGCGACCTGGCGCTGGCCTTGGGGCTGATGCACGTGATCATCGGCGAGGGGCTGCACGATGCGGATTACGTGGCTCGCTACACCAACGGGTTCGACGAACTGCGCGAGCGCGTGAAGAAGTACACGCCGGAGCGCGTGGCGGCGTGGACCGGCATCGCGGCCGAGGACGTCGTCTGGCTGGCGCGGTCGTACGCGGCGACGCGGCCGGCGGCGATTCGCGCCAACTACGGAGTGGCCCGCGGCGAGCGGAGTGGCGCGGCGGTGCGGGCGATTGTTGCCCTGCCCGCGCTGACCGGCTCCTGGCGCGAGGCCGGTGGTGGGCTGCTGATGTCGACTTCGCAGGCGTTCCAATTCGACCGGGCGGGGCTGGAGAGGCCGGATTTACAGCAGCGGTCTGCGCTGGGGCGCGCGGCGCGCATCGTCAATATGAGCGAGCTGGGGAAGGCGCTCACCGCGTTGCAGGATCCGCCGGTGCAGGCGCTGGTGGTTTACTGCTCAAATCCGGCGGCGGTGGCTCCGGATCAGAACACGGTGCTGCGCGGGCTGGCTCGCGAGGATCTGTTCACGGTGGTGCTGGAGCAGATGCCGACCGATACGGCCGCGTACGCGGATTTCGTGCTGCCGGCGACCACGTTCCTGGAGCATGGCGACCTTTACTTTTCCTGGGGGCATCATTACGTGCCGCTGGCGCGGCCGGTGCTGCCGGCTCCGGGCGAGGCCCGGTCCAATGTGGACGTGTTCCGGGCGCTGGCCAAGCGCATGGGGTTCGAGGATGCGTGCTTCGATGACAGCGAGGACGACATGATGCGCCAACTGCTGGGCTCGGGGCATCCGTTCCTGGAGGGGATCACGCTGGAACGGCTGGAACGCGACAGGTTCGTGCGGCTGAACGTGGCTCCGGGCAGCGAGCCGTTTCTGCCGTTCGCCGAGGGCGGGTTTGGGACGCCGTCAGGCAAGTGCGAGTTCGGGGCGGAGACGCTGGAGTACACGCCTCCGGTGGAGTCGCGGCAGGGCGATGCGGGACTGCGGGCGCGGTATCCGCTGGAGATGGTGAGTTCGAAGAACGACGACAGCATGAATTCGACGTTCGGGAATCGCGATGCGGTGGATCGGGAGACGGCGCGGGTGGCGATGCATCCCGACGACGCGCGGCACCGGGAGATCCGCGATGGAGATCGGGTGCGGGTGTTCAATGATCGCGGGAGTTTGGTGCTGGAGGCTTCGGTGGATGGCGTGGTGCGGCCAGGAGTGGTGCGGATTCCTTCCACGCGGTGGGTGCGGCGGGCGCAGGATGGGCGGAATGCGAATGTGCTTACGTCGGACCGGCTGGCGGACTTGGGCGGCGGACCTACGTTCTACAATTGCCTGGTTCAGGTGGAGAGGTGTGGGGATTGAGGGGCGCCCGGAGGATGGCGGACGCGTGCGGGACCGCTCCCTGTGGTCGCGGCTCAGCTAGCGGCATCCAGCAGCAAACGGGGGGGGCAGGACGGCTTGTGGGAGTCGGCTTGATCGTCGCGGTTCTGTTGGCGGGGGCGGGGTGTAAGCGGCGTGCGACCGCCGAAGATGCTCCCAAGGAGTTGCCGGCCGAGCTGCTGAGTTCCTTTGACGTCGCCGATCCGCGGGCGGCGGTGCAGTTGACGCGCGGGTTCTATGGGCTGGAGGGGAACTCGTGGCGTTGGACGGCGTCGCGGTTCGGCGTGGTGCTGGCGCCGCCGGAGGGGGCTCGGGAGCGTGGAGCCCGGCTGGAACTGAAGTTTTCGATTCCGGACGTGATCTTCGAGAAGCTGGGGCCGATGACCGTGCGGTGCTCCTTCAACGGCGAAGCGCTGGAGCCGGAGACTTTCGCTGAGGCCGGTGAGCACGTGTATGCGCGCGACATTCCGGCGGCGATGATCGGCGGCGATGCGGCTTCGGTGGAGTTCACCACGGACCAGTCGCTGCCGCCGGGCGATGCCGATACACGCGAGTTGGCCTTGGTGGTGACCGCCGTGGGGCTCCAGGCGAAGTGAAACGCGCGCTGTGGTGGCTGCCCGCGCCGCTGGTCTGCCTGGCGGTGTTCTGGCGGGCGCCGTTCGTCTGGTTCCGCATCGACGATTTCGCCTGGCTGAGCCTGCCGCTGGATGTGACCGGCGTGGGCAGTCTGCTCGACCAGCTTTTTCATCCCGCCGCGCAAGGGACCATTCGCGTGTTCAGCGAACGGCTCTACTTCCTGGTGCTGAGCGCGGCGTTCGGGATCACATCGTGGCCGTTCCGGGTGGTGACGCTGGCAACGTGGTTCGTGGACCTGGCGCTGATGCAGGCCGTGGGCGCCCGGCTGACCGGATCGCGCTGGGCGGGGCTGTGGGCGGCGGTGCTGTGGACGATGAGCGTCGCGCTGGTGACGCCGCTGGCGTGGGCTTCGGCGTACAACGAAGTTCTGCTCGCCTTGGTAATCCTGGGGGCGTTCGCCGCGCGGCTGCGCTGGCTCGATTCCGGCAACCGGCGCTGGCTGTGGGTGGAAGGCGCGGTATTCCTGGCCGGGTTCGGCGTACTGGAGGCGATCGTCATGTATCCGGCGCTGGTGCTGCTGCACGCGGCAATGGAGGAGCGGGCGCGAGCTCGCTGGCGCAGCGCATTGTGGATGCTGGTGCCGGCGGCGGCGTTCGCCGTGGCGCACCTGCTGTGGATCCCGAAGTCGCCGAGCCCGATTTATCAGCTCGTGGTGGACGGCAGGCTGCCGCGCGAACCTGTGGCGCTACGTCGAGTGGACCATCGGGCCGAGCCAGATGGAGCTGCGGAATCCGGCTCGGGTGTGGCAGGGGCTGGCGGTGACGTGGGCCATCGCTGCCGCGCTGGCGGGGTTCGTCGTCGTGCGATTGCGGCGGCGGGAGTGGATGCCGCTGTTCCTGTGCGGTTGGTTCCTGCTGTTGCTGGCTCCAATGCTGCCCCTGCCGAATCACGTGGAGGACTACTATCTGACGGTTCCGGGGATTGGCCTGGCGTGGCTCGGCGGCTGGGCTTTGGTGGAGGCGTGGCGCGCGGGACTGGCCACGAGAGTGATCGGCGTGGCGCTGGCCTTGGGGTACGCGGCGGGGTCGGTTGTCGAAGTGGATTCGGTAACGGCGTGGTACCTGAAGATCACCTCGCACATCCGTGTGGCGTACCGGGCGGCGGAAGGAACGCTGGCGAAGTACCCGGGGTCGGGGATCGTGCTGACGGGGATGGACGACGAGGTGTTCCTGAACAGCGTGCCGCATCATCCGTTCCGGCTGCTGGGGGCCGAAGACCGCGTGTGGCTGCCGCCGGGGTCGGATGCGGTGATCGATTCCGTAATGGCCACAGGAGATCCGAATGTGGCCGCGCATCGGACGACGCGCGAGGAGTTGCTGCGGCGCCTCGATGCGGGCGAGGTGCGGGTGCTGGATGTGTCGGGTCCGGTGGCGTACGACGTGACTGGATCGTACCGCAAGGTGCTGGCTACCGAGTTTCTAGAGGGGCATGGGGATGCGGTGGACGTGGGGAATCCAGCGTACGAAGGGCGGCTCGGTGAGGGCTGGTTTCCGATTGAGAATGGCGCGCGGTGGTCGGGTGGACGAGCCGGGGTGACGCTGTTTGCGCCGGACGGTGCGGGGCACCTGCGAGTCGCCGGGTATGCGCCGGAGGCCGCGTTGGCTGGGGGTCCGGTAACGGTGCGGGTGCTGGTGAACGGTCGCGAGGCGGGTTCGGTGGTGGTGCGGACGGCGGGCGAGTTTGCGGTTGCGGTTCCGTTGGAGGCTCGGGGGTGGGTTGAGGTGGAGGTTGCGCTGAGCCGGACGTTCCGGCCGCCGGGTGATGCGCGGGACCTGGGGTTGGTGTTCGGGCGGTTCCAGGCGGGAGGGTGAGGCTTGTGGCGGGAAGCGTCGGCCTCCGATCCGGGCATGACCCCGTGACGGGCGACAAGCGCCGGGACGAGTCCCGGCGCGGCAAGCACGAGTGCTTGCGCCACGTCACGGCCGGTCTCTGTCGAGTTTCACCTTCACCGCCGAGCCGTCGACAAGTTCGAAGGTCGACGAAGCCAGGCGGATCCGGTTTCCCGACTTGTCCACTTCCTCCAGAATGCGCGTGAACAGGTAGTCCTTCATCCAGCGGCGCTTGCGATAGTCGACCACGTAGCGCACGGTGAACTCAATCCAGTTGTCGGTGACGCGCAGGGTGATCAGCGGGTCGACGTTGGCTTCCTCGATGCGGTACTGCTTCACCACGCGCTTCCAGGAGTCCTTGACCTGGCCGGCGTATCCGGCGAGGACCTCCTGGACGACGCCACGAAGCATCTCGCGCGCATAGCGCCAGTCCGAACCGTAGCGGATGGGCAGCGTGACTTCGTCCCACAGGAATGGGAAATCGGCTGAGTAGTTGAAGACTGGTTCCTTGAAGACGAAGCTGTTGGCGACGCGGACGATGCGTCCGTTGTAGAGGTCGGCGGCCACCCAGTCGCCGATTTCCATGAGCGTGGTCCGAAGGATGGAGATGTCGATGACGTCGCCGCGGATGCCGCCGAGCTGCACGCGGTCGCCGGTGGAGTAGAAGCCGCCGATGGAGATCGCGATCCAGCCGGCGATGCTGGCAATCACTTCCTGCAGGGCGAAGGCGACGCCCGCGCCCGCCACGCCGAAGGCCACCGAGAGTCCGCTGAGGCGGTCGCTAAAGACGGAGAGGAACGCCAGAACCGCCAGCAGGTAGCTGGTGAGGGTCACGAACTTGCGGGCGCGGTAGCGGACGTCGACGTCGCGGATCTGGGAGCCGATGGCCCGGCGCAGCAGGTAGGCCACGGTCAGGACCAGCAACACGGCTCCGGTGGCCGTGAACAAACGCAGGGCGGTCGGGCTACTCAGGAACTGACGAATGTTTTCGATCATGGCAGCCGCATCGACTCAGTTTACCGGACGCGCGCGCCGTGCCTGCGCGGGGAGTTACGAGACCGGCAGGACGAATAGGCAGACTGAGAGGCCGCCGCGGGCCTGCTCCACACGCCACTGAGTCATTGCAGGTATTTGTCGAGCGTCTGGCGGGGGAAGTAGATGCCGCGCATGATGACGCTGTCGATTTCGCGCGTGTTGCGGATGTCTTCCAGGGGGTTCTTCTTGAGCAGCACGATATCGGCGATCTTGCCTTGTTCGAGCGTCCCCATCAGGCTGAGGATGCCGAAGTAGAAGGCCGGATTGCGGGTGGCGGTCTGGAGCGCTTCCATGGGCGTGAAGCCGGATTCGACCAGCAGTTCCAGTTCCTGGTGGAGGCTGACCCCCAGGGGAACGGGCGTCGGGGGGCCCGCGTCGGTGCCGGCCAGAAAGCCGACGCCTGCTTCGTGCATGTCGCGCACCAGCTTCTGGTGGCGCTGGAGCAGGGCGCGGGCCCGGGCGCGGAGGGCGGCGAAGCCTTCGTCGTCGAGGCCTTCCATCAAGCGGTGCTTGCGGACGGATTCGCCGCCGTCGGCGACGGTCTTGAGCACCACCAGGGTGGGTGTGTGCCAGACGCCATAGTCGGCAAATGTTTCAAACAGATCAGCGGCTTTTTGCGGATCGTAGGTGTCCGTGAGAACCTGCGGGTCCGGGAAGCCGAGGCGGCGGGCGCGTTCGGCGGCGGAGAGCGACGGGTCGGTGAGCAGCGCCACGCGCTCGGCGCGAAGCTCTGATTCACGGGTGGAGCAGGCCAGCAGCACATTGATGAGATGCTCCTGGCTGAGCTGGCCGGCTTGGGCGGCTTCGGCCGGGCTGACGGCTTCGGGCACGTGACCGGCGAAGACGGCGCCAATGCGGCGGGCTTCGTCGGCGATGGCGAAGTAGGATTCGCGCGAGAGACCGCTGTAGACCTTGATGAATTCGGCTCCACTGCCCACCAGGAGGTCGACGGCCTCCTTGGCTTCCTCGGCGTTTTTGACGCTCAGTGATCCCGGGGCAGGCGTGCGCATGGGGCCGTCGATGAGTCCGGGCACCACGAAGCGCGGCGCGTAGACCAGTGTGCGCCAGGGCGACAGGTCACGCGGAGCGACGCCCGAATACATGTCGCGAATCCCGGTGATCCCGTTGGCGACCAGCGTGTGGAAGTTGCCCTCCAGGCCGTGCAGGTGCACATGCATGTCCCACAGTCCGGGGATCAGGAACTTACCCGAGGCGTCAATGACGGTGACGCCGGGCGCGGGCTCGATGTCTTGTTCGGCGTCAGGGGCGATGCGCGTGATGCGTCCGGCTTCGATGGAGATGGAAACGTCCGGCTGAGGCGGCGCGCCGGTGGCGTCAATCAGCGTGGCGTGCCGGATCAGCAGGGACTGGCCGAAGGCGGCCGGCAGCAGCGCGATCATCGCAAGCCGCGGGAGCAGAGGAGATCTCCTATTTCTTGGCTTCTTCGAGACGCAGGTTGATGGTAGCGGTGTTGCGCGTATCGAAGATGGTCAGGCGCTTGGTGTCGCTCTCCTGGTCTTTGTAGGTGGCCTTGACTTCGTAGTCCGTGTCCTTGCGGAGGCCGGAGAAGTGATAGTCGCCGCCCTGCTGGGTGAAGAAGGAGCGCACGGCGAGCGTCTTCAGGTCCTTCAGTTGCACCACGGCCCCCTGGACCGGGACGTCGCCCGTGGAGAGCACGTATCCCTCCAGGGCGCGCGTATTGGGGTCCACCTTCTCCTTCTTGCGCTTTTGCGCGTCGAGGAGGGTTGCGGACGCCAGCAGCAGCACAGACGCCAGGATTACGGAAATGGTCCTCCGGGGGGTCATGTGTTCGTCACCTCTCCTTATTTAGACTCGGGAACAAGGGTCAGGGTTGCGTGGATCTGCTCCTGACCCGTGATTTCGACCTCCTTTTGTCCGGTGACAAATCCCTTGTGGGAGGCCATAACCAGCCAGACGTTTTCGCCGGGAGGCACGCGGAAGGCGAACTCACCACGCGGGCTGGAGGTCTGTTCCTGAAGCTTTTTCTTCGGGTTGCTCTTGAGGCTGAGGATCACCTTAGCCCCGGGTAGCGAAAATCCGGGATCGTAGAAGACAGTGCCGCCGACCAGGGCGTAGGGCTCGCCGGGCTTGGGCGTGCCCTGCGCGTCCAGGGTGGCCGGGGCAAGGACCAAGCCGGCCAAAACCATGCCGGCCAAAACCAGCAGGCAAGCGGCGGTGCGGAGACTACTCGTCGTCGTCGTCGTCGTCGTCCAGGTCGTCGTCGTCTTCGTCGTCGTCGTCGTAGTCGAAATCCTCCTCGTCGTCGTCGTCGTCGTCAAAGTCCTCGTCCTTGTCACCGGCGGAAAGCTCCAGCGGGGACGTGCCGGTAACCGTGAGGTTGGCGCCGCAATCGTCGCAGATTAGCGCGTCGCCTTCGTCCAGTTCATCTTCGTCCACATCCACGGTTGCGTCGCAGAGCGGGCAGGTCACCATTGTGAATCCCTCCTCAAGGCGCGGGCAGGTTGCCCCCGCCTCAGAATTTTGTTTTACCACGATGATCGCGCCGGAGAAACTTCGGCAGCGATGATTATTTTTAGAAAACGATCAGGCCGGCTGTAGGAATCCCGCGGCGCGGCGCAAGGCCGCACGGTCCACCGTGACCAGCACTTTCTCCAGGTCCTCGCCGGACTCGATCATATACGCCAGGTGCCGCCCGGCCAAGCGGCTGCACCACGGGTCGGTCACCGGGTGGCCGGTTTCCGCGCTCAGTTCCAGCAGCAGGGGATGCGGCAAAGCGATCACCTTTTCCTGCTTGGGGTCCTCCCCGGTCCAGACGGTGAACTTGACGTCCACGGTGTCGGCGTGGCGGATGGAGATGCCGGTCTGCAGCCAGCGGAATTCCGCTTCCCAGGTGCGGCCGAAGGGGTCCGGACCAGCCTCAAAGCGGCGAAAGTTATCGAGCATAAGATTACAGAGTAGCAAAGCGGATAAGGGCAAGAAATAGTGGTGGGCGATGTGGGTTTGCGGGCGCGGCGCGGTGCGGACTCTCGATGACTTGGGTTCGCTGGAAGGGCGGCTTGAGCCCTAAGCCGCCTTTTCCACGCGTCCGGCCCCAGGGGCAGATCTAAGCCGGATTTCTCACTAGCTCTCAGCGCATCGAAGAGAAACGTCAGCCGGGGGTACGCAAGGGGCGATTTGGTCGCCGCTCCCGGCATGGCAGCGTGACCGGCCACAAGCGCCGGGACGAGTCCCGGCGCGGCAAGCCACGGGCTTGCGCCACATCCTGCGCCCGAAACCCTGGTGAGAAATGCGGGCTAACTCTGGGCTAACTCGGATTTCTCACAGGCTCTACCGTGCATCGGTACGAAGCGTGAGGCAGGGATACCCAATCGGCGATTTGGCCGCCGCTCCCGGCATGGCAGCGTGACCGGCCACAAGCGCCGGGACGAGTCCCGGCGCGGCAAGCCATGGGCTTGCGCCACGTGAGAAATCGGGCGACTCTTTCCATGTCACGGTCGCCATAGGCCTCTCTATACATCTCACCATCCATCACACTTGACGGCCTGCGTGATGATGAGGGAGAATAAGCGTTTGGTTCCCGGCCCGCGTCTCCCGCCGGATGCCTTCGTAGCAACTCAAACGGAATGTATGTCTTAGACCGGTTGCGCCCGATCGAGGACCACGCTCTGGTGGTCCCCCCGTTTCACACGGGACCGTGCGGACTGCTGCCTGGTGCACAGGTGCATGTGTCGGTGACCGAGTCTGCCGAGGGCATGACCGTGCTGGTCCGCCCTTATCAGTCGAGCCTCGACAACCTGACCCTGCTGACCTGTATCCTGCGCAATGACCCGCCGGTGGAGGTCACCCGGGTGATGGACCCGGTCTCCGCCCTGGGCATCAACATCCTGAACGCCTTCAGCTCGGTGATCGACGACCTGAATGAGCAGCACGTGTGCATGGTCCTCGATTGGAGCACTTCCAAGGAGCATTCCCGCAAGCGCCCGTCGAGCCTTGCCGACCGCCGCCTGTATCGCGACTACCACGCCGTGTTTCCGATCGAGATCGAACGGCACGTCAGGCTGTACGATGCGATCCAGCGGAGTTGCGGCCCGCAGATCGCGCCACGCGCGGGCGACCCGCACCTGCCGTCGCTGACGCTCGAAGAAATCCCCGGCCCGCCCAACCTGCTGCCGTGCGGCGCCCCCGAGGTGCAGCGCTACGAAGAAACGGACGCTGAGCGGCGCAAGCGGTTCTATGTGAAGATCGAGCTACCGACGTTTCTGCTGGCCAAGCTGCGCATCAGCCTGGGAGTGGAGGACGACAGCTCGCTGCGCTACTCGCTGCTGTCCGACGCGCGCACGCGCACCTTGCGGGCGTTCTTTCCGCGTCACGCGATCGCGCGCGATTCCGTGCACCTGGCGTTCTTCCACGTGGACGCGCCAGGGACCTTCGCCGCGATTCTGCATCCGTTCGAGGCGGCGAAATTCAAAATCCTCAACAGCGTGGTCCGGCACAACAAGGACGGCCGCAATGTGCTGTCGGCAATGATGCGCGTGCCGGCGGGCTCGGTTCCGGAGAGCCTGCGCACAGAGGATGAATCCGGCGGACTAAAGCCGACTCGCGCGATATGCGAGTGGGCCGCGCGGCTGATGCTGGAGCACGCCCAGCCGGCCGACGTCGATCTTTACCGGCGCTGCGACCTCGAGGTCGGCCCGCCCATGTATCCGCCGCCGGGCTCGGACGAATGGAGCGGGAACGTGTCGGTGGCGGCCCTGCTGGCTTCGGGTGCGGTCGCGGTGGGGTCGAAGTGGATCGCGCCCGCGCCGGTGCGGGAAGCTCCGGTGAACGGCTTCCATCCATCCGCCGGGGAAGCCTCCTTAAACAAAGCCGAATTCGTCCGGCAGCAGATCGTCCGGAACCGCATCCACGGCATGTCCGCCGGCGAGCTTTATGACGCCTTCCGCGAAGCAGGCGTTCCGATTCAGCGCAGTTATCTGCACTCCCTGCTGCACCGTCTTCGCGAGCACAAGACGCTGCGTTATTCCGAAAGACGCTACTACCCGTACGACGCGCCCGAGGCGCGGACAGGAGATTAAAGATCATGGCCTCCCCCAAAATCCAGACCAGCGGCGTGGACATTCACGCCAGCATTCCGCCGGAGTGCGCGGAGATCCTTACGCCCGATGCGCTCGCGCTGGTGGCGGAACTGCATCGCCGCTTCGAGCCGCGGCGGCGCGAGCTGCTGGCGGCGCGGGTGGCGCGGCAGGCCGAAATCGACGGCGGCAAGCTGCCCGATTTTCTGCCCGAGACCGCTGAGATACGCGCCAGCAACTATCGCGTGGCGCCGATCCCCAAGGACCTGGAAGACCGCCGGGTGGAGATCACCGGTCCGGTGGACCGTAAGATGGTCATCAACGCGCTGAACTCCGGCGCGAGCATGTTTATGGCGGACTTCGAGGATTCGAACTCGCCCACTTGGTCCAACAACGTGCTGGGTCATGTGAATCTGCGCGACGCCGTGCGCGGAACCATCGAGTACAGGTCACCCGAAGGCAAAGAGTACAAGCTCAAGCCGCAGCATGCGGTGCTGCTGGTCCGGCCGCGCGGCTGGCACTTGGTAGAGAAGCACGCCACGGTGGACGGTGAGCCGGTCTCGGGGGGCCTGTTCGACTTCGCCCTGTACTTCTTCCATAACGCGAAGGCGCTGTTGGAGAAGGGCTCGGGTCCGTACTTCTACCTGCCCAAGCTCCAGAGCCACCTGGAAGCGCGCCTGTGGAATGACGTCTTCACCTACGCGCAGCAGCATTGCGGCGTGCCGCACGGCAGCATCCGCGCGACGGTGCTGATCGAGACGATTCTGGCCGCCTTCGAGATGGACGAGATCCTGTGGGAGCTGCGCGATCACTCCGCGGGCCTCAACTGCGGGCGCTGGGATTACATTTTCAGCTTCATCAAAGTTTTCCGGAATCATCCGCAGTTCGTGCTGCCGGACCGCTCCTCGGTCACCATGGACAAGCACTTCCTGAACTCCTATGTGGAGCTGCTGATCCAGACCTGCCACCGCCGCGAGATCCACGCCATGGGCGGCATGGCGGCGCAGATCCCCATCAAGAACGATCCCGAGGCCAACGCCGCGGCGCTCGAAAAGGTGCGCCAGGACAAGCTGCGCGAGGTCAAGGCCGGGCACGACGGCACCTGGGTGGCGCATCCGGGGCTGGTGAAGATCGCCAAGGACATTTTCGACGAGTCTATGAAGACGCCCAACCAGATCCAGGTGAAGCGCGAGGACGTGAAGATTACAGCGGCGGACCTGTTGAAGGTTCCCGAGGGCAAGATCACGGAGAGCGGGCTGAAGCTGAACGTGGACGTCGGCATCCAGTATCTGGAATCGTGGCTGCGCGGCTCCGGCTGCGTGCCCATCTACAACCTGATGGAAGACGCCGCCACGGCCGAGATTTCCCGCACGCAGGTGTGGCAGTGGATGCATCACGGCAAGCAGTTGAGCGACGGGCGCAAGATCACCGGCGCGATGATCCGCGACACGATCAAGTCGCAACTGGAGAATATCCAGCACCAGTTGGGCAACGAGCGCTTCGACGCCGGCAAATACCCGCAGGCGGCCGCGCTATTTGAGCACATGATGGTGGCCGACGATTGCAAGGAATTCCTGACGCTGGAAGCCTACCGCTTCCTGGATTAGACTGCCTCCGGATTTAATAGCCTGTGATGACCGCATCCACCCTGGCCGAGTTCCGGGCGCTGCTCGGGGAAGGCCGGGTCATTTCCGCGCCGGAAGAGTTGCGCACCTATGAGTGCGACGGCCTTACCAATTTCCGCGTGGTTCCGCGGGCCGTGTTGCTGCCGGAGTCTACCGGAGAGGTGCAGGCGATCGTGCGTGTGTGCCACCGGGAGCGCATTCCGTTCGTGGCGCGCGGGTCGGGTACGGGGCTGAGCGGCGGCGCGCTGCCGGTGAAGGGCGGCGTGGTCGTCAGCCTGGCGCGGATGAAGCGCATCCTTGAAGTCGACCTGGAGAACGCGCGCGTGGTGGTGGAGCCGGGCGTGATCAATCTGGAGGTCACCGGCCGGGTGGCTCCGTACGAGTTTTTCTACGCGCCGGATCCGTCGTCGCAGTCGGTGTGCTCTATCGGCGGGAACGTGGCGGAGAACTCGGGTGGCGCGCACTGCCTGAAGTACGGCTTCACGACCACGCACGTGCTGGCGCTCGAAGTGGTGCTGCCGGACGGGACGCTGGTGCACCTGGGTGGCAAGGCGCTCGATACGCCGGGCTATGATCTGTGCGGTGTATTTGTGGGCTCGGAGGGAACGCTGGGCATCGCCACCAAGGTCACGCTGCGCATCGTCAAGAAGCCCGAACGCATCCAGACGCTGCTGGCGGCGTTCCACACGTCGAACGAGGCTGGGGCGGCGGTCAGCGGAATCATTGCGGCAGGCATCGTTCCGGCGGCGGTGGAGATGATGGACACGCTCGCGATCCAGGCGGCCGAGGCGGCCGTGCAGGCCAACTACCCGGATTGCGGTGGGTTGCTGCTGGTGGAACTGGACGGACCCGAGGCCGAGGTCGCCGCGTTGATGACGCAGGTCGACGCGATCTGCCGCGAGCACGGAGCCTGGGAGATCCGCGTGGCGCAGACCGAAGCCGAGCGTGCTGTTGTGTGGAAGGGACGCAAAGCGGCGTTCGCGGCCATGGGTCGCGTGTCGCCGAACTATATCGTCCAGGACGGCGTGATCCCGCGCACGGCGCTGCCGGACGTGCTCACCGAAATCGACCGTATGAGTGAGGAGACCGGCTTGCGGGTGGCCAACGTGTTTCACGCCGGCGATGGCAACCTGCATCCTTTGGTGTTGTACGACCGCCGCATCGAAGGGCAGGAGCACAAGGCCGAGCGCCTGGCGGAGCGCATTCTCGAACTGTGCATCGAAAAGGGCGGGTCGATCACCGGCGAGCACGGGGTGGGCGAAGAGAAAAAACACATGATGCCGAAAATGTTTGCCGAGCCGGATCTGGAAACCATGCAGCGCGTGCGCTGCGCGTTCGATCCCCTGCAGCTTTCGAATCCCACCAAGGTGTTTCCCCGGCCGCGGTTGTGCGGCGAACAGCCCGGCGAGTATCGCCCGCATCCGCTCGAGACCGCGGGTGTCGCGGAGCGGTTTTGATCCTCGAACCGGCGACCCCGCAGGAACTGGCGGAGGCTCTGGCCGAGGCCAATCGGGCAGGGCAGTCCGTCATCCCGCGCGGCGGCGGCACGAAGTCGGCGTGGGGCAACCCGGCTTCGAGCACGGACGTGACGCTGTCCACGCTGCCTCTCGACCGCATCATCGAGCACGCCTGGGCCGATCTCACCGTGACGGTGGAGGCCGGCTGCACGGTCGCCCGGTTGCAGGAAACGCTGGCCCAGCACGGACAGCGCTTGGCGATCGATCCGCTGTGGCCGGAGCGCGCGACCGTCGGAGGGATCCTCGCCACCAACGATAGCGGCGCGCTGCGCCTGCGCTTCGGTGGCCTGCGGGACCTGATCATCGGGATCACGGTCGTGCTGCCGGACGGGACGCTGGCCGTGAGCGGCGGCAAGGTGGTGAAGAACGTGGCCGGCTACGATTTGCCCAAGCTCATGACCGGGGCGTTCGGGACGCTGGGCGTGATCACGCAGGCCATCTTCCGGCTGCACCCGCTGCCGCGGCAGGCGCGCACGCTCACCATCGGCACGCCGACGCTCGATCAGGCGCAGCGTCTCCTGCTTTCGATCCAGAACGCGCAACTCGCCCCCAGCGCCCTGCAGCTTCGCACGAGCACGGAAGACCCGCCGGAGGTGGACGTGCTGCTGGAAGGTACGGAGGCCGGGATCGATGCGCAGCAGGCGGCGATCGAGCAGCTCGCCCAATCCGCGCCGGTGTTGGTCGCCGAGGCATCGCCCTGGAGGGCGCGCGAGCGGCTATGGCCGGCGAAGGAACACGCCATCGTGAAATTCACTTGCCTGCCGTCGCAGATTCAGGCGAGCCTGGAGACGCTGGAACCGATGGCCGCGGTGACGCAGGCCACCGGCATCGGTTATGCCAAACTGAAGGACTTGAACAGCCTCGGCATCCAGCGCGACGTCTTCGAAGAACGCGGAGCGTCGCTCGTGATCCTGACGCCGACCGAGCATCACGTGTGGGGTCCGAGCGGCGACGCCGTCCCGCTCATGCGCGCGCTCAAGCAACAGTTCGACCCGAAGCATATCCTCAACCCGGGCCGCTTTGTAGGGGGCATCTAGCGATGGCCCCCGGCTTCGACCAACATCATCCTCCCGCGCCCGAGCTGATCGATCAGTGCGTGCACTGCGGCTTCTGTCTGCCTGCTTGCCCCACTTACGTGCTGTGGGGCCAGGAGATGGATTCGCCGCGTGGCCGCATCTACCTCATGAAGATGGCGAGCGAAGGCGCCGTCACGCTCACGCCGCAGTGGGTGGAACACATCGATACGTGCCTGGGTTGCATGTCCTGCATGACCGCGTGCCCATCGGGCGTCGATTACGGCAAGCTGATCGAGGCGACGCGTGCGCAGGTGGAGCGCAACGTCCCGCGGCCGGCGGGCGAGCGGCTCCAGCGCGCGATGATCTTCAGCCTCTTCCCGAGGCCTGATCGTCTGCGCCTGCTGCGCCCATTGCTCAAGCTCTACCAGCGCAGCGGGCTCCAAGCTTTGCTACGGGGCATCGGCCTGTTCCAGTTACTACCGCGACGGCTCTCTGCCATGGAAGCGCTGATGCCGCGGCTGGGCCCCACGCAGCAGATCCTGCCGGTGACGCCCGCGCAGGGTGCGCGCCGGAAGCGGGTCGGGCTGCTGCTGGGCTGCGTGCAGCGTGAGTTCCTCTCTGAGGTGAACGCCGCCACCGTGCGCGTGTTGGCCGCAGAAGGCTGCGAGGTGGTCGCGCCGCCGGAGCAACCCTGCTGCGGAGCTCTGCTGGTCCACGCCGGAGAGGAAGCACCCGCGCTGGAACTTGCCAGGTGCGTGATCGACGCCTTCGAGCAAGCCAACGTCGACGCAATCATCACCAACGCGGGCGGCTGCGGTTCGAATGTCCGCGAGTACGCCCACCAGCTTCGCGACGATCCAGCTTACGCCGAACGCGCGCGCCGTTTCTCGGCCAAATGCCGGGATATCGCCGAGTTTCTCTCTGAGCTGGAACCGCGGGCCGCGCGCCAGCCGCTCCAACTGCGCGTCGCGTATCACGATTCGTGCCACTTGCAGCATGCCCAGCGGGTCCGCACCCAGCCGCGCGCGCAGCTCGCAGCCGTGCCGGGACTGGAGGTGCTGGACATCCCGGAGGCCGCCCTGTGCTGCGGCTCGGCGGGCATCTATAACATGGTCCAGCCGGAGACTGCGGACCAACTGGCCGACCGCAAGGCCGCCCACATTGTCGCGCTGCGGCCGGATGCGATCGCCACGGGGAATCCCGGGTGCTTGCTCCAGATCCGGGCGGCGCTGGCCCGCCGCGGCCAGGATGTCCCGATTTTCCACACGATTCAGCTTCTGGATGCGTCGATTTCCGGTCAAAAACTTCCCTAGGCTGCAACGCACCGAACGCGGAGTCCATCTAACCAGCGTATGAGGAGCCTCGTCTCTGTTTCCCTCGCAGCCCTGTGGCTGGCGCCGTCCGTTTTCGGCCAGTCGACCATCCTAACCCGGCCGGACCCGATCAACCTGCGGCCTCCGGCGATCAACGACAACGGCCTCACTGTCTTTTTCGCCGGCGCCATTAAGACCGACTCCGCGGCGCAGCCGGATACGGCGACAAACCTGAATCGCTGGATCCGCCAGCCTTCGGCCGCCATCATCGATCGCCTTACGAACTACGTGAGCGACGCGCCCTACGCCGGCGTCGCCAGCGTGAGTTATCCGGGTACCGGCGATCTGGTGGTCTACACCGCGCTTCCCGACGGCGCCGGCGGGCGCGAGGAAGTGCATGTGATCAGTCTCTTCAACCACACCGACCGCGTGCTCGCCACCGACGACGAGGGCTGTGCGCAACCGCTGTGCCCCGATTGCTATCGCACCTGCCTGCGTTCGGTTCACCTTAGTCAAGACGGCGCCACGGCGCTCTACGAGGCCGCCCGCAACGAACCGTTCTATACGGTCCAAACCGACCAAAGCGGCAAACAGCACCTCGCCACCTATCAGGGAACGCTCGCGCCCTCGCCGCAGCGCGTCATCGCCGACGGTGGGACCGTTGTCTTCACCTCCGCGGCTCCGCACGGCCCGACCTTCGCCGCCGCGGCCACCGATGTCTACCTGATGGACATCGACGGGACGAACGTTCGTCAGGTGACCGACTTCGGCGACGCCCAGTTCATCGCCAGCGACGCCGTCATCAGCAAGAATGGATCCGCCATCGCCTTCGCCAGCAATTTCTCCGACGCGGGCGTGGTCCCATCACAGATTTTTGTGGTGAAGGCCGACGGCAGCGGACTCCGGCGTGTTTCCCTGGGCTCCGATCCGGCCACCAGTCCTTCCATCTCCGCCGACGGCCTTCTCATCACCTACGTGCAGAGCGGGCAGATCAAGCGCGCTCCAGGGCTGGTGGAACCCCCGCTTCTGACCATCGCGCAGCCGGTCTCGCTCACAGATCTTTCCACCTCGGCGCCGGCCAGTCCGGTGATCAGCGACGACGGCGCGCAGGTGGCGTTCACCCTGGGGCCCACATTCGGCAAGCCGGCAGCGGTCTACCGCGCCGATACTTCGGAGACCGATCGTAATCTGCGCCAGCTCACGCCGATCTACACGCCGCGGGTGCTGTTCTCCGGAGGTGTGGTGAGTGTGGCCAGCAGTGCGGCTGCGAGTCCCGGGTCACTGATCAGCGTGTACGGAGCGAACCTCGGCCTGGACGAACTCACCATCGCACCGGGCTTCCCGCTGCCGACGCAGCTTAAGGAAGTGTCGCTGCTGGTGAACGACCAGCCGATTCCGATCCACTCCACTACGCCCTGGCAGATCAACGCGCACTTGCCGCAGACGATCGAGCCGGGCATGCCTGGCTTCAAGGTACATTTCGACAACGGTGTGGCCATTTCGGCGATCAACGCAGAAGTGAAGGCGCGGGCGCCGGAGAATTTCTTTGTTCCGGCGACCAGCAATGGCCAGTCCTACCAGCAGGCCGACGCGCTGCACGCCGGCACGCTGATCTTCGCCGACGCGGATCATCCCGCGCACGCCGGGGAGATTCTGGAGATCTACGGGCTGGGCCTGGGTGTGACGAGGCCCATGGTGCCCGCCGGTGAGGCGTCGCCATCGATGCCTCCGGCTGAAGCGCAGACGACGCCGGAACTCACCATCGGCGGTCGGACCGCTTCCATCACCTTCGCCGGACTGATCCCCGGACTCGCGGGTGTGTACCAGGTGAATGCCGTCGTTCCCAGCGGTCTGCTCCCGGGGCTGCACACGCTCAGTTGGAAGCAACCGGACGGCTCTACAATTTCCTCCTCGAGCATCTTCGTGGAGTAGGCTACTCCGTGTTCAGGAAGGTTTGAAGCGCGCTCAGCACCCGTTCCGCGGCCGACGGCTCGGGTGCGGGCGGCGGTTCGGGATGGTGTGGCGCGGGCCGCAGAAATCGCATCCCCACGATCTTCTGGCCGCGCAGGGCTGAGGCCTGTTCCAGCACATGGCGGGCGTGTCGGGCCGCGGCGCGCACGCCCTCTTCGTACTTCGGGTTGGGATTGCCGGGGCCTCCGTTATACGCGCCCACCGCTTTGCCCACGTCGCCTTCGAAGCGGTCCAGCAGATCACGAAACAGCAGCGCCGCGTAGGTGGTGAGCACACGCGGGCCAACGGCGGCGACGTCCAGGTCATGCGGCGGCCGCAGGGCTTCGGGGAGCTGCGAGTAATCGCGCTTATCCTTGAGATACAGCCGGTGCGCCACGCGCAGCGTCTCCCGCGTGATCTGCCAGACGCCGGAGGACTCGTTGAGCACCTGCACACGATTGCCGCGTTTGCGCAGCACCACATCGCCCTTCTCCGCGCGGCGCTTCCAGATGGCGTGTCCCAGGTCGCCCGTGACGTTCATGTAGTTGTTTTCCATGGCGCCGATGCCCAGGAAAAAGTCGAGCGGCAGGTCGTAGAAGTCGGAAACCGTCAGGATGTCTTCGGCGAGTTGCTCGGCTTCTTCCGCGGTCAGTGGCTGCGGGACGGGCGCAATCTGGCGGCGGACGCGCGGGTCGGTGTTCGACTTGAGCCGGATGAAGCGGCGCGTGTAGGCCAGCACCTCGGTCTTCGAGAGGCGTTCGAGGTCGCGGTAGCCGGGAAAGTTGTAGGCTGCGCGGAACGTCTGGGTGCGGGTGCGCAGGTCGTCTACGGCGCGCGCGTCGGCGAAGAACGCCGAGGGCGTCAGGAAGGGAAACGGCCGCGCCAGCTCGGCCAGCCGGTCGCCGCCGGCGAACACGTCGTCCGGCAGCAACACGTAGATCGAGTACACGATGGTGCCGTGGCGCGGCGCGTAGGAGAGCAGCAGTTCGTGGTCCGCGAACGTGGGCTGGGAGCGCAGGTAGTCGAACATCAGGTAAGCGAACAGCTCGTCCTGATAATTCGCCAGCAAACCGACATGCCGGCTGCCGGGCGCTCGTAGGGCTACGCCGTCAGTGCGGAGCATCGGCGCCGGCAGGATGGCCGGGGAGGGAAGCGCGAACGTGCGCGGCTGGTATTTGTAGACGCATCCGGCCAGCGTTGCCGCGAGCACAGCGAGGCCAGCCAGAGCGCCGGATAATTTGAGAATCCGTCGCTTCATGTGCTCCTGGGACTTATCGGCCAGACGCAGACAAGTGTGAACCCAGAGCGCGGCCGAGTATCCTCTCTTACGATGCACGCTATCGACGAATCGTTACGTCAAAAGCTCCAGAGCACGCCCCACCAGTTCTGGAAGTTCGCCAAGCCGCGTTCACCGGGCGGCGTAAGGGAGCGGCTCAGAGGATTCGGTTGGATCGTCTCGCTGAAGCTGTAGCGCAGCGCGAAGTGCGTCGCCAGCCGCCAATCGATGCCGACGGCCACGCGCAAGCCGGGCTTGGTGGCGCGAATCCGCGAGGCCGGGAGTATGGGCGATCCGCGAACGTGCGTGGTTCCGTCCGCATCCGCGTGCAGCAGCACCAAAGCCGGCCCGGCGGAGAGATAGGGCCGCAGGCGGCTGGCGCGCGGACGGAAGTACGCCATCGCCTCCACGGCGAAGGTGTGAAACACGGTCCGCACGGGCAGATCAAACGAATTGCCGGTGGTGACATCGGATGCGCTGAGCGTCACCGCGTTGCGATTCCAGCCGTAGCTGGCTTGGATCGAGAAGTAGTCGCTGAAGTGGCGTCCGGCGAAGAGCACGGCCGTGGGTCCGTTCTCAGGCTTGTAGGCCGAGGTGCGCTCCGGCGGCGATCCCACGACGCGCGCATCGGCCGAGATGGTCGAGACGCCACCCATCGCTCCGAAAAACGTATTCTGCGCGAAGATCCCCGGCGCGAGGTTTGCAGCCAGAAACACGATCGTCCACCGGTGCATACCCGCGATTGTAGCGGACGAGTCATCTTTTCGGAACGAATTTGAGGGGGATTCGCGAAGTTTCCTCGACTCTCCTTGCGAAACATTCCTACCGGAAACATTCCTACAGGAGGAAACCCCACAATGAGAACCATCACGACTCTGGCCTTGGTGTGCGCAGGCGCACTGTTGGCGCAGGACAACGTGCGGATCATCTCGGGTCCCACCAGCATCGATTCTCCCGGCTCTTATCGTCTGACGCGGGACACCAACGGATCTATTACCATCACGGCAAATGACGTGACGCTCGACCTGAACGGCTACTCCCTCACCGGACCCGGCGGGTTGAACGGCATGGGAATTGTCGTCAACGGCGCGCAGGGCGTGGAGGTGTTTGGCGGCTCGATTCACAACTTCGGCTTCGGCGTGGTGGTACAGGGAAGCGCCAACGTTTCCCTGCACGACCTGCGGATTCGCGCCACCGGACTGGCCGTGCCCGCTCCGCCGCCGGAGGTGGGCATCATGGTCGTGGAATCGCCGAACGTAGTGATCGAGAACAACGCGATCTACGACGTCGGCCTCGGCATCTTCGTGCGCGGCGGCATGAGCGTGGGTACGCGCGTGGCCAACAACACGGTAACCGCAGGCACGAACGGACTGCTGGGTATCTGCTTCAATCCCGCACCCAATGACGAAAACGGCCCGCGCGGGGCGCTGGTCTACAACAACGCCGTGGCGAACTTCAATGGCGCCATCTCGCTATCGGACCTCTCGAAGGGCAACGTGCTCAAGGAGAACACGCTGGTCTACAAGGCGTTCGCGATCCGCGCCATGGACGAGTCCAATATGGACGTGGACAACGTCAAGGTGGAGATGCCTTAGGGACGCTCGAACATCAGGATGTACTGCTCGTCCGGAATCTGGTCGCTGGTCGAGAGGAGGTCGAAGCCGTTAGCCTCGATCTCCTTGACCACATCGTCACGTTCCAGGCGGATGTGGTCCTCGCGGCCGTGCCGGTAGTCGTCGATCACGAACAGCCGCCCGCCCGGCTTGATCGCGCTGCGGATATGGGCCAGCATCTTGGCCGGGTAGTCGAAGTGATGGTAGACGTCGAGGATCACGGCCACGTCCACGGACGCCGGCGCGAGCTTCGGATCCGTTTCCGTACCCAGCACGAGCTGCACGTTGCTGAGCTTCTCCCGGGTGAGCTTCGCGCGCGCCTGATCGAGGAAATCCTGCTGGATGTCCTCTCCGTAGACCTTGCCCGTTGGGCCCACGGCGCGGCTCAGGTGCGGCAGCATGTAGCCGACGCCGGCGCCGATGTCGGCCACGGCCATGCCCGCTTGCAGATTCATGCGGGCGATGAGCGCCTCGGGCTTCTGGCGGAGGTCGCGGTCCGGAGCGTCGAGCGACCTGGCGATTTCGGCACGGCCTTCCGCGGTCTGGTAGCGCTGGTTGACTTCGCGGGCGACTTGCGCGGCAGCCGGGAAGGGGGAAGTCAGCGCGAACGCGAATACAGCAGCAAGGATTCGCATCACAGTCGCCAGCGTAGCACCGGGCTCGGATTGAGGCGCGAGGCCAATAAAAAAGGCCGGGCTCGTGTGAGTCCGGCCTCCTTCAAGCGAGACCTCCGATTTCGAGTCCGGCGTCAGTCGCCGAACGAACCGACCTCTTCTTGTTTCTCTGCTGGCTTCGGCGCCGGAGCGATTCCGGTGATGGGCACCAGATCGTTCTGCGGCTTCTCGCCCAGCACGTGCTCGCGGTAGAGCTTCATCATGCGCTCATTCTCGGCTTCCTTCAGCTTGGCGTCGCGGGCCCGCTTCTTTTCCTCGCGGGCGGTCTTGGCGATGCCCAGGTCATCCAGGTCATGCTGGCGCTCGCGGTTGACGTCGTCGGCGCGCAGCACCAGGTGGTGTTCCTTGGTGGGCAGGTTGACGTCCTTGCCGCCGGCGATGATTTCGTGCCGTCCGTTGTCTTCGTACCACTTGGTGAGCGTCGCGGTCATGTGCATCTTCTCGACGATGTTACGCCAGCCCACGCCCGTGTTATAGGCGCAGAAGCTGATCTCGCCTTCCTGCGTGGCGTAGGGGATGATGCACTGTTCGGTGCGGCGGAAATCGTAATTGAACAGGTCCTGGAACCACATGCCGGCGACGAACAGGAAGTTCCAGCGGTCGCGGCGGCGCTGCTCAATATCAGCCATGGTGCGGTCGCCGGTGACCTTGCCGTACTTCTTGTTGGTCATGCCGAAGCACTTGTCGAACTTCTGGATCAGATCACTCAGACGGAAGTGCGTGGGGGCGTGGTAGGAGTTGTAGTTGCGCAGCAGCGAGAGGCTCACGCCGATGATCGACGTGCGCTTGCTGCGGCCCGCGTCATTAATGCGCGCCACGTCCTTGGCGAGTTGCTCGGCGTTCAGGAACGCCGTGACCGGAACGTATTCCTTGGTCTCTTTGTCACACATCACCGCCATGCCGACGCCGCAGTTCGGGTGGCAGCCGCAGGAAAGCTGGCCCCACTGCGCGTCCGGCCCGTGGACCAGATCGGCGAAGTCGGAAAACGTGCTCATGAAGGAGATGGGGAACCAGTCGCGGGTGGGCTCCCCCAGGCCGGTCTGATTCTTGACGTCGTGCGCCAGGTGCGACAGCGTGTAGCGCTGGGCCTGGCGGCGTTCCGGCGTCACGGCTTCGTCGCGTCCGGTGAAGGACACGGGCTGGAAGCTCAGGAACGGGATCTTTTTGGGGTTGTCGAGGGCGAAGCGCACCACGGCGCCTACCTGCTCATTGTTCACGCCGTTAATCAGCGTGATGACCGGCACGATGTCGACGCCGGCCGTGTACAGGTTCTCGATCGCGCGGAGCTTCACGTCGAACAGGTTGCCGACCGCACGGTGCGAGTTCGCCTCATTGCCGATGCCGTCAAACTGAAGGTATGCATAACGCAAACCCGCCTCCGCCGCAGCTTTGGCGAACTCCGGCCGTTTGGCAAACTCGATACCGTTGGTTGCGGCCTGCACGCTCTGATAGCCGATCTGGCGGCAATACCGGACGGCATCCAGGAAGTGCGGCGAGAGCGTCGGCTCGCCGCCGGAAAACTGTACGGACAACTGGCGGCGGGGCTTGATGGAGATCGCGTTGTCCAGCAGCGTCTTGATCTCTTCCCAGCTCAGCTCGTGCACGAAGCCCACCTGGTTGGCGTCCATGAAGCACGGATCGCACATCATGTTGCAGCGGTTGGTGAGGTCGATGGTCAGCACGCTGCCGCGGCCGTGGGTGATGGTGGAGGAGCCGTGGTTGTGCAGGTCCTCGTCGTTATGGGCGCGGATGTCGCGGCCGGGGAAAGTGCGCTCCAGGTGTTCGGAGAAGGCCGGGTCCATGGACATCAGGTCCTCGAACTCGCCGTGGATGGGGCACTCCTTCACCATGACGATCTTGCCGTCGCGCTCGACGATGTTGGCCTTGATCTCGCCCCGCTTTTCGTTCTTCAGAATCTCCACCGGCAGTTCGCCGTCCAGGATCTTCTGGCGGATCTCGGGAATACACTTGGGGCACAGCGAATCGGTTTCGCGCGGCCAGCCGAGTTTGGGCTTCTGTTTTTCCCAGCTCTTCAGGAGCGGTTTGTCGGACCAGGCGGGCGTGAACGACGCATTGGGGTTGATTGAGTTCACCCTGTCGTACACGAACCAGGCAGCGTTGGCCGCAAAGGAAACGGCTCTTTCAAAATGTTTGATCGGCTTAGTCAAAGTTTCGATCTCCAGACGCGGTTGTGGTATCGGCTATTGCTTAAGAATCAGTTTATTGGACCGGGTACCGCAGGTGAACTTGAAAGAAGCGAAGGGTCGCTACGTGCATCGGATGGGGTTTTCGCGGGGGTGAATGGAACTGGTTTGTCTACAATGAGATAGGGCCCGGCCGCCGCTTCCGGACGCGCCGGGCGGCCGCCGGCGCCGCCAAGCCCAACAGCACTGCGCCGAAGGTCGCCGGTTCCGGCGTAACGGTGGCGGTGAATGTAAGGGGCGTGTCGTTGGTATCCAGCAGCAGGGTCCCGCCGCTGGTGTAGACGGGCGTTGCCGCACCGGCGACGAACCCGGACATAGCGGTGATCGGACCGATGGAAGACATCAGGTCCCAGCTGTTGAATGCGGCATTCGACGGGCCCGTCCAACACATCGACGAAGCGATCGTCGTTCGACAGGGTCACGAGCCCGTAGGTGTGGTTCACGAATGTGCTGACATTCGTGGTGACCGTCAGCGTGTTCCCGAGGAGGTTCAGGGTCAGAGAATCATAAGTCGGGTAAGGCGGGTAGCTCCTGGATTCCATTTGTCTGATCCCAAAATGAAGGCTGTCGCCTCGCAGCCATCGTCAGAGGTGCCGACCACTTGTCCAGCCTCGTTTCCATCCGAACCGGAGGAACTCAGTCCGCCCGGGAGCATACCGAGGTCGAACACCTCGTAGGAGATCGGTCCAGCTTGGACGAAGGCTGTGCGAGGGTCAGGTTCTTCGAACCACCCAGAAAGAAAGCATTTCTTCATATAACCCGTTTGTGCTGCGCAAGTGAGCGGCTAGACAACATAATCCGCCAGTTTCTTGGGAAAGGGATATTTTAGGAAAGAAAGCCCACAGATGAGAGAGCCGCCGGGCCGTCTGCCTCCCGCGGTTGACTTTGAAGATGTCATCGGCCTACCCTGACAAGGACAGTTTGTTGCGAGTAGGATGTTCGGGAAGGCGGTGAAAGTCCGCCACTGCCCCGCAACTGTGACCGGCTTGTAGTCAGCGCCCGGTCCGGCCACTGCCCTCGATGAGGGTGGGAAGGCCGGACGCCTTCGGGCTAGCCGGAAGTCAGGAGACCGGTCCTTCGCGCCCGATTGAGAATCACGTTTCGAGGGAGAACGTCTCATGATTGCCCGCCGTGTTTTTCTGCTGCTGCTGGCCGTGGCCGCCGTGTGCGCGCAGACGCCCCAGCGGATCGTCTCCACCGCTCCCAGCATTACGGAGTTGCTTTACGCCCTGGGCCTGGGCAACCGCATCGTCGGTGTCGACCGCTTCAGCCACTATCCGCCCGAGGCCGCCAAGAAGCCTCAGATCGGCGACTACGCCTCGCCCGATATCGAGACCATCGCCTCGCTGCGTCCCGACCTGGTGATCATCCCCACCAACCCGGTGCGGCTCAAGGAGCGCCTCGAAACCCTGCGCCTGAAGGTGCTGGAGCTCGACCAGGAAGGCATCCCGGCGCTGTTCCGCTCCTTCGCCATTGTTGGCAAGGCGACGGGGACTGAGACTGCGGCGGCGAAGCTGACCGCGCGGGTCCAGGGGCAGTTGGAGGCGATTCGCGCGAAAGCCGCCGCGCTGCCGCGCACGCGCATCATGTTCGTGGTGGGGCGCACGCCGAACCGGCTGGACGGCCTGATCGTGATGGGGCGCGCCTCCTACCTGAACGAGATTATCGACATCGCGGGCGGGGAGAACGTGTTTCGCGACGCCAACGCCGCGTATCCGCAGGTGTCGCTGGAAGAGGTGCTGGCGCGGAATCCGGATGTGATCGTCGACATGGGGGAGATGGCGGAAACGGTCGGCGTGACGGCCGCGCAGAAGCGGGCCGTGGTGGCGCTGTGGGGACGCATGGGATCGATTGCGGCGGTGAAGGCCGGCCGGGTGCATGCGGTGGCGTCGGACATGTTCGTGGTGCCGGGTCCGCGGGTGGTGGACGCGGCGCGGGCGTTTTTCGAGTTGCTGCATCCGGAGGGCAAGTGAGCGGAGTGGGCGCTGTGAACGCGCGGGGACCGCTCCCTGCGGTCGCGGCTCAGCTAGCGGCGCTGTGCATAGAAGAAGGGCGGGTGGGCAGAGATCCAATAGCTGAGCCGCGACCACAGGGAGCGGTCGGGGGGCGTCCGTGAAATACCGCGCCGACGCACTCGGCTTCGCCTACGGACTCCGCGACGCCACCTTCAACCTGCCCTCCTCCGGCCTGGTCTCGATCGCGGGGCCGAACGGGGCGGGGAAGTCGACGCTGATGGGAATCCTGGCCGGCTTGCGGGGGCAATACAAGGGCTCCTGCCGCTACGCCGGGCGCGAAGTGCGCGAGTGGCGGCGGGCGGAGCTTGCCCAGCGCGTGGCGTTCCTGCCGCAGATGGTCCGCCTGGAATTTCCGTTCACCGCCGAAGAGGTCGTGCTGATGGGGCGCACACCGCGCACCGGCGGCTGGTACGAGTCGCCGCACGATCGCGAGGCGGCGCGGCAGGCCATGTCCATCACCGATACGCTGGCCTTCCGCGCGCGCGATTTCCGCTCACTTTCCGGAGGCGAGCGGCAGCGCGTGCTGCTGGCCGCGGCCCTGGCGCAGGAACCCGAAACGCTGCTGCTGGACGAGCCCGCCACCTATCTCGACCTGCGCCACCAGTTGTCGCTCTACCAGCTTCTTTCGCGCCTGGGACGCACGATGCTGGTGGTGTCCGTCACGCACGACCTGAACCTGGCGCTACAGTTCTCCGATCGCGTCGTGTTGCTGGACGACGGCCGCGTGGCCGGCGACGGTCCGGCCGGCGAAGTGCTGCGGCCGAGGCTGATCGAGCAGGTGTTCGGCGTGGCGGCCACCATGCACGCGCCGGCCGGGGCTCCCGCTTACATGACTTACGAAGCGCCGCAGGCGGGCTCGGACCGATGAAGAAGAGCATCCTGCTGTCGGCCGCCGCGCTGGCGGTGGTGGCCGTGGCCGCTCCGTTGATCGGCAGCACGCACATCGACCTGGCGAGCGCCTTCGCCGGCGTGTCCCCGGACCACGAAATCTTCTTCTACGCGCGCCTGCCGCGGGTGATCCTGGCGATGCTGGGCGGCGCGGGGCTGGCGGTTACGGGCGTGCTGTTCCAGTGCATGCTACGCGATCCGCTGGCCGAGCCCTACACGCTGGGCGTGTCGAGCGGCGCCTCGGTGGGCGCCGTGATGGCGATCTGTTTCGGACTGCGGGCTACCGGCGTGGCATCGCTGATCGGCGCGGCGGTCGTGCTGTTGGTGGTGCTGGGAATGTCGCTCGAAGGGCGGCGGCTGTCGTCGTTCACGCTGCTGCTCACCGGCGTGACGATGAACAGCATGGCATTCGCCGTGATCCTGTTCCTGCACAGCGTGGCGTCGTTCGCGCAGTCCTTCGCGATCTCGCGGTGGCTGATGGGCGGGCTGGACGCCGTCGAGTATTCCACGCTGGCATGGCTGGCGGCCGCCGTGCTGCCGGTGTGCGGCGTGGTGCTGTGGCGCGCGCCGCAGTGGAATCTATTGGCGGTGGGCGAAGAATGGGCTGCCTCGCGCGGCGTCTCCACTGTGCAGTTGACCACGCTGGGGTACGTCGCCGGATCGATCCTCACGGGATTGATCACGGCGCTGACCGGGCCGATCGGCTTCGTGGGGCTGATTGTGCCGCACGCGCTGCGGCTGCGTTTCGGCGCCGATCACCGCGCGCTGCTGCCGTGCGCGATCCTGCTGGGCGCCGCGTTCCTGGTGGTGTGCGATACGCTGTCGCGTACGGTGATCGCGCCGACGGAGATTCCGGTGGGGGTGTTGACGGCGCTGTGCGGTGGCCCATTTTTCCTGTGGCTGCTGCGATCGCGAAGGAGGAGCTTGTGGATTTAGTGTGCCGGGTCTTGGCGGCGGCGCAGTGCACCGGGGGAGACCGCTCCCTGTGGTTGCGGCACAGCTACAGGGACTCTGCCCGGAATGCCTCTGTTTGCACACAGTGCCGCTGGCGGTGCCGCGACCGCAGGGAGCGGTCCCTGTTGTGGCTCTAGTCCTGATTGGCGGCGGCGTGCGCAGCGGCAAGAGCCGCTATGCGCTGGCGCGGGCGCGAGAGGCCGGAGGACGGCTGGCGTTCATCGCCACGGCCGAAGGGCTTGACCAGGAGATGAAAGAGCGCATCGCGCAGCATCGCGCGGAGCGCGGCGGCGAGTTCGCCACCATCGAAGAACCGCTCTTTCTGGGACGTGCCATCCGCGCGGCCGAAGCCGACTCGATCGTCGTCGATTGCCTGACGCTGTGGCTGTCGAATGTGATGCACGCCGCCAGGCTCGACCTGGATGCCCTGGTGGAAGAGGCGCTGGCTGCCGTGCAGGAGTCGCCGGCGCGGGTGTTCGCAGTCACCAACGAATCGGGGTGCGGCGTGGTGCCCGTGACGACGCTGGGCCGGGCGTTCCGTGACCATTCCGGCGAAGTGAATCAGCGCTTCGCCGCTGCCGCCGCCGAGGTCTACTTCATGATCTTCGGCCAGCCGCTGCGGGTGAAATGAACGCTCTGCTTGCCGCTGTGCGGTTCCTGACTGTGCTGCGCGTACCCGGGCGCGACGTACCGGTTGGACGCGCGGCGGCCTACTTCCCGCTGGTGGGCGCGGCGCTGGGCTTCGCCGGTGCGGGCCTGTTCGTCGCGGCCGGCAAGGCCCTGGCGCTGCCGATCGCGGCGCTGCTCACTGTATCGTTCTGGGTGCTGATCTCCGGCATCCTGCACGAAGACGGGTTGGCGGACGTAGCCGACGCGGTCCGCGCGGGTCGTTCTCGTGAGCGCATGCTGGCGATCCTGAAGGACAGCCGCGTGGGCACATTCGGCGCGGTGATGCTAGTGCTGAGTTTGCTCGCCCGCTGGCAGGCGCTCGAGTCACTGGCCACGGTGCGCGTGGTGGAGGCGATCGTCGCCTCGCAGACCGTGCCGCGCGCCGCGATGGTCGCCCTGGCGTGGTTCGCGCGCCCGGTCGGCGGGGGATTGGGAGCGGCGCTGGCGGCGTCGCTAGGCTCCGTTGCGGCGCTGCTGGCAATCGCGCAGGGCGTGGCGGCGGCGCTGTGGTGCGGGTGGCGGCCCGCCGTGCTGATCCTGGTGGGATCAGTGGTGATCCTGCGAGTGGCGCAGGTGTGGTTCTACCGGCGGCTGGGCGGCGTGAACGGCGACTGCCTCGGGTTCGTCGAACAGGTTCTGGAAGTCTATGTTCTGCTGCTGTTCACGTGTGTGAGGTGTGCATGGTAAAGCCGATCGCGAATCCGGCCCTTGAAGCGCGGCTGCGCGCGCGGCTGGATTCGTTGACGAAGCCTCCGGGGAGCCTCGGGCGCCTGGAGGATCTGGCAGTGCAGGTCGGCCTGATTCAGGAGTCTGACGAGCCGCGGGTGACAACCAAAGCCATGGTCGTGTTCTGCGCCGACCACGGCGTCGTGGCCGAGGGCGTGAGCCTGTTTCCGCAGGAGGTCACCGCGCAGATGGTGGCGAACTTCCGCGCCGGGGGAGCCGCGATCAACGTGCTGTGCCGTCAGTACGGGATCGAGCCGGTGATCGTCGATCTCGAAGTCGGGCGGCCCACGGGCAACTTCGCACGCGAACCCGCGATGACGCGCGACGAGGTCGAGCGGGCGATGGCGGTGGGCCGCGCGCATGCGTCCACGGCGGACGTGATCGGGGCGGGGGAAATGGGGATCGGCAACACCACGTCCGCGGCAGCGCTGCTGTGCGCGTTCGCCGGGGTGGAGCCGGAGGACGCCGTGGGGCGCGGTACGGGATTGGACCAGCCGGGGGTGGCGCACAAGGCCGAGGTGATCCGCCGCGCGCTGGCGCTGCACTCACCGGATCCGGCCGACGCCGTGGGTGTGCTGGCGGCGGTCGGAGGACGGGAGATTGCGGCTCTTGCGGGGCTGATCCTGGGCGCGGCGGAGGGGCGGCGCGTGGTCGTGCTGGACGGGTTCATTTCGTGCTCGGCGGCGCTGGCTGCGCGGGCGATGGAGCCGGCCGCGCTCGACTACGTGGTGTTCTCACACTGCTCGGCCGAGCGGGGGCATCGCCGGATGCTGGACGCTCTGGATGCGCGGCCGCTGGTCGAGTTGGGGATGCGGCTGGGTGAGGGATCGGGCGCGGCGGTCGGTATTGGACTGGTGGAGAGCGCGGTGCGGCTGTATCGCGAGATGGCCACGTTCGAAGGGGCGGGGGTGTCGGACGCCGGTGGCACAAGCGCCGGGACGAGTCATCTCCCTGGTAGGGGCGCGGCAAGCTGAAGCTTGCGCCACCTTACTGCAGCGCCGTCAGCAGTGTGCCCGTACCGCGCAGCACGTTCAGGCGGGCGGTCTCGACCGCGCGCTGGGCGTCATAGTAGCTGACCCACTGCTGCTGCTCGTCGGCGCGATCGGATTCCACTTGCGACATGGGGATGCGCCCGGCGTCGTACTGCACCAGGTCGAGGTTGACACGCTCACGGGCCACGTCCAGACGCTCGCGCGCCAGGTCACGTTCGGCTTCGGCTCGCTCCACGTCGGAATACGCGCGGCGGACGTCGGCGGAAATACGTGTGCGTGTCTGCTGCATCTGCACCTCCAGCTTTTGAATGTCGATATCGGCCTGCGCCATGGACGCTCCGGCGGCGCTGCCTACGAAAATGGGCAGCTCGATGGAAACGCCCCCTTGAAAATTGTGGCGCTGGAAGCGCGGATAGAACACGTCGAAATTGTTGTAGCGGGAAAGCAGTTGGTAGGTCCACAGCGCGTTGATCTTCGGTAGACGCTCGGCTTTGTAGCTTTTGATCTCCAGCCGCTTGGCGGTCACGTTCGATTCCAGCCGCCGGAGTTCCTTGCTGTCGGCCAGTGCACCGGCAATGGCGTCCTGCTCATTCGGTGCGATCAGCAGTGCCGGGCGCTCCTCCAGCGCCGGCCGCACCTGATCGCCCGGAGGCAGTCCCAGCAACTGCGCCAGCGTGATTTCGGCATCGGTCTGCGTGCGGCGGAAGTTGCCGAGCGTCACTTCTGCCTGCCGCGTGTTCAACGAAGCTTCGCGCGACGTGATGGGGAGCTCCTGGCCCTGGGAAACGCGCACGCCCACCAGATCCTCCACTCGCCGCAGGTTCGCCAGTTGCTGCTCGCCGGCGGTCGCGCTGCGCCCGGCCTGCTCGGCGTCGAGGAACGCCGTGTACACGTTGTAGGCGACCTCTTCCTGCCGCAGATCCACGTCGATCGCGGAGCCGCGGGCGGCTTCCCGGGCCTGCCGGACCCGCCAGGTCTGCGGCCGGTCGAACAGCGCCATCTCACCGCGGTTCTGGATAATCGACGGCGCGTTGCCGTTCATCGACGCAGGGAATCCGTAGGTGCCGGCCAGGCCGCTGCCGATGCCCGACTTCACGGTGAAGGGATCTCGCACGACGCCGACCTGCTGCTGCGCCCGCTGCTGGTCGAGCCGCGCCAGCACGACGTCGGGGTTCTGCGCCAGGGCCGTGTCCAGCGCCTGCCGCAGGGTCATCGTGTGCACTTCGGCCAAGGCCGTGACGCTCAGGAAAGAGAACACCAGGAGGGTTTTCATACGCCCCCAGTGTAGCGAGTCGCGTCCGGACTACTTGCCGCCGCCCTCCACCATGCGCCGCACGCGGTCCAGTTCTTCGCGGAGCTTGCGTTGGCGCAGCCCCATGGAGACGACGTACACGGCGACGATCAGCCAGACGGCCAGGATTCCGTAGAAGACGTATTGAAACTCGCGAGGGTCCATGTTTATGAGTGTGTGTTTAGTGGGCGTGCGCCATGCGCCGCAGCGAATCGATTTCGCGCGCCGCCTCTTCCTGGCGCATGCGCACCATGGCGATGATCGCGCCGATGGCCACCAGCGCCAGCCAGTTCCAGTAGATGGGCGCTTCCAGGCCCGGGCTCATGCCGCCGCCTTCGCGGAAGCCCATCACCGGCGAAGGATGCTGCGTGCGATACCACTCGATCGACTTGTAGACGAAGGCAACGTTGATGCAGCCGAGGATCGAGACCACGGCGCAGAGGCGGGCGCGCCGGGTCGGCTCAGTGATCGCTTTGCGCAGCATCACGTATCCGAAGTACATCAGCCAGCAGACCAGCATGGAGGTCAGGCGAGCGTCCCAGGTCCACCAGATGCCCCAGGCGAAGCGCGCCCAGATGGACCCGCTCACCAGGTTGGCCGTGGCGAAGACCAGCGCCACTTCGGTGACGCCGCCGGCGAAGGCGTCATAGCGCAGGTCATTTTTCATGAGATACATGATGCTGGCCACCAGCGCTGTGATAAAACCGGTGAACGCGGTGAACGCCGCGGGCACGTGGAAGTAGATGATCTTGTAAGCGCCCACGTTGACCACCTGGGCGGGCAGCACCATGAACACGGTGTGCAGGTTCCAGGTGAGGATAGCCGCGGCCAGCACCGCCAGTCCGATCAGAATATTATTGCGCATGGCTCTCTCCTCCTACCCTACAAGGACAACATCTATGAATACCACGGTCGCCGCGGTGAACACGACGTCGAACGCCACCAGCACGCGGAACCAGATCAGGTTGTCGCCGGTAAGCGGCACGCCGGCAATCAGGTCCGAGGTCAGGATCATGGCCGACATCAGCGCCGGGATCAGGAACGGATAGACCAGCACGGGCAGCATCAGCTCGCGCATGTGCAGGTTCACCGTGAGCGCGCTGAAGATGGTGCCGATCACCACCATCGCCCATGTTGCCAGCACTATGACGAGCAGCAGCGGCCAGAACTTCCCGCTTAAACGGACATCATAGAAGATGGCGAAGATGCCCAGCGAGATCAGTTCCACCACCAGCAGCAGGGCGTAGTTGGCGAGGGCTTTGCCGAGGAACAGGGCGCTCGATGGCGCGGGCGAGGAGATCAGCGCATCCAGGCAGTCGTTTTGCAGCTCGCGGGCGAAGCTGCGGTTGAGCGCCAGCGCTCCGGCGAAGGAGTAGACCAGCCACAGCAGTCCGCCGGCGAACACCGCCAGGTCCTCAGAGGTGGGGTCGAAGGCGAAGCTGAACAAGGTGAGGATGACGACGGAGAACGCGAGCGAGGCGTTGAGGGCCTCCTTGGTGCGCATCTCGGCGCGGAGATCCTTGACGGCGATGGTCAACACCTGGCGTGCAAACATGGTTAGCTCCGGAGGTGGCGCGAGCACTTTTGCTCGCGGCGCCGGCACTCGTGCCGGTGCTTGTCTGCGACCGTCGGCAAGCGTCGAGACGAGTCTCGACGCGGCAAGCACGAGTGCTTGCGCCACAGGGCCCTCATCCCGCCTCCCCGTAGGTGCGGTAGAGCCACCCGGTATCGTCGAGCATCTGCTGCGTCCGCGCGCCTGCGTAGACCAGTTGCCCACGCTGGATCAGCGCTACATGCGACGCCAGCTCCAGAGCCTCGCGAAGCTGGTGCGTGGACATGATGATGGTCCGACCGCTATCGCGCATCTCATTCAGCATCGATTGCAGCACGGCGATGGCGCGGTCGTCGAGCGAAGTGAAGGGCTCGTCCAGCAGCAGCACTTCGGGTTCGTGCAGGAACGCCCGGGCCACGGCCAGGCGCTGGCGCATGCCGCGGGAAAATTCGCGGGCGAGGCCGTCACGCACGCGAGCCAGGCCCACGCGCTCCAGCATGTCGTTCGCGCGCTTCTTGGGGTCCGGCAGCCCGTAGAGGTTGCCGAACATGACCAGGTTTTCGTAGGCCGAAAGCTCGTCGTAAATCGAGATGCTGTGGCCCAGCACGCCGATCCGCCGCCGCGTGGCTTCCTTGCGCGCCTGCTCGCCGTAGATCTTCACCGATCCGCGCGAGGGATGCGACAGCCCCGCCATGATCTTCAGCAGCGTGGTCTTGCCCGCGCCGTTGCGGCCGAGCAGCGCCACCACCGATCCGGCAGTCACCTTGAAGGCGACGTCGCGCAGGGCGGGGAAGTCGCCGTAGTATTTCCAGACGTTTTCGACTTCCAGGGCGCAGGCGTCGGCACTCATGCGCGGGCGGCGCTCCCCTTGCGGTAGAGCAGCGCGCCTCCCAGCGCCAGGATTCCCAGCGCCAGGCCGAGCACCCACGGCATCTGCGACTGGATCTGTGCGGGCACTTCCTCGCAGCACACCGGCGCACCGGTTTCTTCCTGTGAGGCGGTGTTCGAGCGCAACGAACCGATGCCCTGAATCGTGACTTCGTAGCTGTTGCCGTCGAATTCGTAGATGCGCGCGCCGGTGGACGGCTCCTGGCCCATATCCCTCACGCCGTTGCCGGACAGCAGCACGGTGCCGGGCGTCACCAGCCGCACCGGCGGGTTGTTGGTGAGCACCTTGCCGCTGAACGTGGCCGTGGCGGGTATCGAAAAGTGCAGGTCGTAGCGCGTCTGGCCGGGACGCATCGGGTAGTCCACTTTGTAGACGCCCGCCGTCTGCGTCTTCTCCACCGGCCGCTGTACGTTCACGCCCGTGGAGTTCACCGTGGCCTGGAGGCCGTCGGCGGAAACCCCCTCGGGCAGGTAGAAGCGCAGCGTGCCGTTGCGCGCGTCCTGATAGGTGAGCTTCGAATCGTTGATGGTGAAAAACGTCTCGCTGACTTCCAGCGTCTCGGCGCCGGGCTCGAGCAGGATCAGATGCTGGGTCTCAAGCTCGGGCGGCGGTTCGGCCGTCGACTCAAAGACGTTCACCTTGATCCCGGTGGTGGGCGTTCCCGGCGGGATCGGCTGCGTGTAGGTGACTCCGTTATAGATCGCCTGGACCAGCGCTGGTCCGCCGGGAGCGGGGGTGACGTCGAAGCTGAAGAAGCCGTCCGATGAGGTCTTGGTCACGCCCAGCGCCTGCATGCCGTTCTGTCCCGGCTGCACCAGGTTCACCGTGATCCCGCCCTGCACCTGTCCGGTGGTGGCGTTGGTGATGGTGCCCTGCACGGCGCCCAGCAGCGAGAGCGGCGTCAGGCAGCACAGGGCGGGAATCAGCGTCCGCATCGATCTCATGACATCGCCTTTCCGCATTCGCCGCAGAATTTCAGGGGCACCGGGAACTCGGCGCCGCAGTGGGGGCAGGAAAACGCGGCTTCGGTGGGCTGGTCCACGTCTTCACCCGGCTGCTCCGCGGATTGCTCTACAGCCTGATCGCCTGCGGGCGCTCCGTCGGCCGCTGCCTGCGTCTCCGGCTTAGGCTTGCGTGCCGGACCACCCTTGACCTTTTCCATCTCCGCCAGCACGCCGGCCAACTCGCGCTGCAACCCGACCTTGGTCTGTTGGTAATCGGCGTCCGACAGTTTCCCCACCCGGTACTCAAACTGCAAGTCGCGCAGGTTCTCGTAAATGGCCGCGCGGCGGTCTTCCAGGTGCCGCACCGGCGAGATCTGTTCTGCCGGCGGCATATCCTTGGAACGCACGGATAGTGTGAACACCACCGTCACCGCAATAAGCAGGACGGCGGAAAGCAGTAAATACATTTCTTGGGTGCGGCGGCCTACTCCATGTCGGCCAGATCCTTCTCGATCTGGTCGTGATACCGCTTGAGCTCCTCATCGCCGGCGGGCGCGGCCACGGGGGCCGGCTTCAGCCGCCGGTAGCGCTGGATCACGAACATCACCACCACCAGGCCGAAGCCCAGCGCGATGTAGGGACCCGCGAAGGTGAACAGGCCCGGAGGGTTCACCAGAACCTGCTTGCCTTGCTCGGCTACGTAGGTGTCCAGAATCGCCTGCTCATTCATGCCGTCCTTCAGCATGTTGGCGATGCGCATCCGGTTCATCTTGCACACCGGACACAGCCCGTCGGGCGGCATCACGCAGGCCATGTTGAGATGGCAGCCGCAGTCGCAGTTCATCTTGGCGGCGATGCCCAACACCTGGGCTGTCTCGTATTCGTTGGCCGTCTGGCCCACGCACAGGGCCGTCGCCAGCACGATCAGGACGCTAGCTTTGAGCTTTCTCAGGTTTCCCAGCCGTTTTCCTTGCAATTCCTACTACCTCCGTCCGCGGCCACACCAGCTTCTTCTTGCTGGGCACCAGGCAGATGAGCGTGCCAATCAGCACCACCCAGTAACCGATCCATATCCAGCTTACCAGGGGAAACACGTAGGCCTGGATAATCACGTTATTGTTGCCGTCACCATTGGCGGCGAAGTTGATATAGACGTCCTCGTTCAGACGGCGCCGCAGCGCCACGTCGGAAGTAGGCGTCTGCGAGGCCTCGTAGAACCGCCGTTCGGGCTCCATGATGCCCAGGTCCTCGCCGTTCTTCGACAGCGCGATCTGCACCTTGCCCCAGCGGTAATTCTCGTTGGAGCCCTCACTGTACGGGCCGATCCGCATGGTGTAGGCTCCCAGTTGCAGGACGCCGCCTTCCGGCAGTTCGACCGTCTTGTCGATATTGAACGCCGCGCCCGTGAATCCGATGAAGATGATCACCACGCCCACGTGCACCAGGTACCCGCCGTAGCGCCGCGTGTTGCGGTGCGTCAGCTCGACCATCGAACTCAGTAGGTTTGACCCGCTCTTGGAACTGATGGCCCGCGCGCCCTTCCAGAATTCGACGGCCACCGTCACCAGCACGAACGCGCACAGCCCGAACGACATCAGCGCATAGAAGTGCCGCACGCCCAGCGCGAACAGGATCAGCGATACGCCCAGTCCAGCCCCGGCCGGAATGGCGAAGGCGCGCTTCAGGCTTTCCACCGAACTGCGCCGCCAGGCGATCAGCGGACCCACGCCCGTAAGCAGCAGCAGGAACATCGCAATGGGGATGTTCACGCGATTGAAGAACGGCTTGTCCACGCTGATCTTCTCGCCCATGAAGGCTTCGGTGATCACCGGGAACAAGGTCCCCCACAGCACCGCGAAGCAACTGGCGAGCAGAATCAGATTGTTGAACATGAAGCTCGACTCGCGCGAGAGCACGCTCTCCATGCTCGATTCGCTCTTGAGGAAGTCGAGCCGGTTCAGAATCAGGTAGACGGTCGCGGCGATGCCGATGGCCAGGAACACTACGAAGTAGCGCCCGATCGGGCCCTCGGAGAACGCGTGCACCGACTGCACCACGCCGCTCCGCGTCAAAAACGTTCCGAAGATGCACAGGAAGAAGGTGGCCGAAACCAGCACCATGTTCCAGACCTTCATCATGCCCTTCTTTTCCTGCATCATGACCGAATGCAGGAAGGCGGTGGCCGTGATCCACGGCAGCAGCGAGGCGTTCTCCACCGGGTCCCAGGCCCAGTAGCCGCCCCAGCCGAGCACCGCGTACGCCCAGCCCGCGCCCAGCAGAATACCCGTCGTCTGGAAGCCCCAGGTGACCAGCGTCCAGCGCCGCGTCGTGTGGATCCAGGCTTCGCCCGGCTGTTTGGTGATCAGCGAGGCGATGGCGAAGGCGAACGGCACCGCGAAGCCCACGTAGCCCAGGTAGAGCATCGGAGGATGGATCACCATCGTCCAGTACTGCAGCAGCGGATTCAGCCCCTGTCCGTCGCCCACGTCGACGATGCCCTTGCCGGCCACCAGCATCTTGAAGGGGCTGGCGACGAAGGCGTTCAGGATCAGGAAGAACACCTGGGTGGACATCAGTACGGCCACCACGTAGGGCATCATCTCCCGGAACTTGCGCCGGTTCTGGAACACCACCACCGCGGCGTAGGTCGCCAGCAGCCAGCTCCAGAACAAGAGCGACCCTTCCTGGCCGCCCCACCAGGCGGCGAACTTGTACTGCGTCGCCATGGTCTTGTTGCTGGTCGCCCAGACATAGGCCATGCGATAGTCGCCTCTGATGATGGAATAGAGCAGGATGCCGGCGGCGACCGAGACCAGTCCCCAGACCGTGTACACGGCGCGCTGCGCGCTCAGGATGAGGAACGGACGGCCGCCCCACTTACCGATGACCGAGCCCAACAGCGCGTAGATGGCGAAGCAGAATGCGAGCAGTATGGCGAGAGCGCCCAGATTTTCCATAAACGTCCTTCGTCCGGCGCCTCCCCAGGCGCCCCGCCTCAAGCGGTTGGGAAGACTTTAGCCCCGGGTCAAGTTAACCTGGCCGGTCGGCTTGGCCTCGTACTTCGAGGCGCATTTGGCCTGGACCTTGGTCGCATGAAACACGCCGTCGGCGTCCAGAGTGCCGTCGGCCAGCGCCTGCGAGCCGTCCTTGAAGGTGTCCGGCAGAGGATCGGCGCCCGTGTAAACCACCGGCAGCGTCAGATCATTCTGCACCAGCATAAACCGCACCTGGTCGCCCTCATGCTTGATGGAATTCGCCATCACGTCGCCGCCTACGCGCAGGCGCTTGTCGACGCCGCTGTGGCCCATCGCCTTCAGCTCGGCGATTTCCTTGTAGTAGGTGGCGGTCTGGTTGATGCCCCCGGCGGCCAGCCAACCCAGCGTTCCCAGGATGACTACGGTAAGCAGTCCGAATTTGACCTTACTGTTCATGATGATGAAGTCTCCACTCGGCGATCTTCTTGTAATAGGCGGTGGCCTGATGGATGCTGCCCGCCGCCAGCCACCCCAGCGTTCCCCGGATCGTCACAGTGAGGGGTCCGAATTTGACCTTACTGTTCATGATGCACAAGTCTCCACTGGAGCTGCTGGTTCAAACCTCAGTATAACCTCCCGGAGCCGGTTGTGTGTTGCCCGAAAGGCGTACGCTGTCAATCAATGGCTCTGACGGTTGAGCCGCGTCCAATCTTCCCCAAAAGCGACCGACGGATCGAATCCCGGCGTATCGCTCAGCAGGTAGTCGCCCTGGGGCGACACCCAGGCGTTGTCATAGCCTCCGGTCAGCTCCACGGCTTCGCCCGTGGACGGATTCTGATACGTCTCCACGCCGCGGATGTATTGGCTGAACTGCTCGGCCGCGCGATCCTGCGCCGCCTGCTGCCGTTCGTAGGAATCCTGCATCATCCCCGAAATCTCGGCGTTGGTTTCGCGCCAGATCCGCGCCCGGTCCATGGCGCCCTTCATCGCGATCTTGTTCATGTTGCTCTGGAACTTGGCCACCGCCGCCTGGTACGCCGGATTCGGGCGGATCGAGGCGATGATGGTCGCCGCCAACTGCCCGTCGAACTTGCCGCGCGGGGCGCGGATCCCCAGCACGCCTTCCGTGCTGCTGGCCGTGTAGCTCTCGGTCATCCCCACCTGGCCCTGCATGATGCCCGCCGAACTGATGGCGGGCACGGTCATGTTGATGACCGTCATCGACAGCCACTCCTCCACCGGCTGCCCGTTGATCGGGTAGCCGATGTGCGCGCTGGCCGAATCGATCTGGTAACTGCGCAGGTTGCCGGACTGGATCATGGTCTGCAGGGTCGGCCCCAGCACCTTGCGCTTGGCCTCCGCGACACTCGTCAGCGGCTGGATTTCGAGCAACTCGGCCCCCTGCCGCGCCCGCGGCAGCACGGCTTGGCGAAAGTACGTAGCGGCGTCCATCGGAGGCGCCACCGGACAGCCCGTCCCGTTCTGCGCCGACTGTTGCAGCATCTGCATCATCATCGGATCGGTGGCCGACAGCCACGATCTGGCCGGCATGGACTCCAGGCCGCTCAGCCCGTCCGGCGAGCTCGCCTGAAAATTGACCTGTATGATATTGCCCGTGCAACCGGTCTGGTTCGTCACCCACTGGATCCCGCCCTTGGTCGACCAGTCGCTGGGCAGTAGAAACCGCATCGCCTCGATGGGCTGGCCGAAGCCCTGCGAGTCGATGATCTTGACCATCTTCATGCGGTAGTAGTGGGCGTTGGAGGCGACACTCGACGTCGCCTGGGCCGGTCCGGAAGCCGGCGCCGAGCCCTGCCCGGGAATCCGCAGTTTGCTGAGGTCGATGCCGCCCACGCGGGGCTCGTCCGAACCGCCCCCCGCCACCGGCTCCGGACCGCCCGAGGACGCGCACCCCCCTAGCAGAAGGATCAACGGAAAGGCGAAGAAAAGTTTGCGCAAAGCTTCCTCCTAAGGGGTGAGGATAGCGCAACCAGCGTTCAATTGTGGCGAGCCACGCGGCCGCGAGCTTACTCTTCGTGCGGCATCGGCGGCTCATTGCCATGGCACAGCAGGCACGCCACGCGGAACTCGCCCGGAGCCGCCCAAGCCAGCGTATAGGACTGCCCGCGCATGCTCCACGACGAGACGCGAGCTTCCTGGAACGATTCGCTCGGCCGCACCTCATGCTTGGGATACGTCCGCTTGCCGCTGGGGTCTTTCGAAATCAGCAGAGCCGCGTTGTAATCGCCCACGCGGTAAGAGATCTCGACCAGCGGAACGTCGCCCGCCAGCACATTCGCTCCCATGATCTGCACCAGGGGCGAATGCTGCGGTGGCAGGGGCACGTCCATGCCGGTGTTGGCCCGCAGCCAAGCGCGGATCTCGGCCGCCTTCTCGGAGCGGAATCGCAGGTCTTGCGGATTGCGCGTCAGGGCGTCCACCGCCAGGGCTTCCACGGTGACCGGTTCGCTCAACTGCTTCCACATCACCCAGCCGCCCGCGGTGATGGCGATCATCGCCGCCGCGGCAGCCCACACCGTCCACATCGGACCGGTCGTTACGCGGGCCGGCGTGAAACGCGCCGCTTCGACGCGATCCCACAGATCGGCCGGAGCCTCGGTGCGCGCCAGATGCTGGCGCAGCGCCTGCTCCAATTCGGTCCGCTTCTCGGGTCTACTCATTTCCCATACCTCGGGGTCCCCCACCTCGCACCTGACTCATCGCTGAGTGAGCGTGCCGCAAGCGCCGTTCCAGGACTTTGTGGGCGCGATTGAGCCGCGACGCCACCGTTCCTCGCGAACATCCCAGAATCTCGGCGATCTCTTCGTAAGACAACCCTTCCGTGTACCGCAGAACCACCACAATGCGCTGCTCGGGGCCCAGATGGGACACCACGCGCTGCACCTCGGCCTGCATCTCTTCCTTTTCCAGGCCTTCCAGGGCGGACTGCTGCGGAGCGCGGAAGACGTCCAAAAACTCGTCGACCAGCGGCTGGAGCCGCTTCTGGCGCCGCCGGTGGTCCAGACAACAGTTGACCACCAGCCGGTACAGCCAGGAATCGAAACTCGACTCCCCGCGAAACTGCTGGATCCGGCTCATCAGCTTCAGGAACGTTTCCTGGGCAATGTCCATGGCAACCGCCTGGTTGCCTGCATACCGGAGTGCAATCGAATAGACCTTGTCTTTGTGCGTCTCAAACAACTCGCGGAACGCATCTTCGTCGCCGCGCCGGCAGCCTTCGATGACGTCTTCGATCACGTGCGGCATCACTTCGCGGTGATTCGTTTCCACAACCATGCCGAATCCGGAGTTTACGACGGACGAAGGCGGCAAAAGCTTCCCATCTTTTTGATTGGCAGGCAGATCCTGGCCGGATGGCATAGGTCGGGCGGACATGACGCTAGTCATCAGGTTCGCACAAATCCCGCTACGACGCGTGGATCAGCTTGTCCCAGGCCAAGGCGTGCCCCAGAGCCTACTTCACCTCCGGCACGCGAGCACTCGCCAGCCGCCCGATTCGCTGCGCCAGCGCCGGGGCAACCCCTCGAACGACCCTGAACCTTTTTCCGCCGCATGCATCTAATATATAGGGAGGGGTTTATGACGACGATTTCCACCGACTTGGTCAATCTCGCCAACTTGAGTCCCGGCTCGATGTTGGACGTCGAGACCAAGACCCGCCACTATCGCATCGAGTGCCTGGGGGGGAACAAGATCCGGGTTTCCGGTCATCCCGAGTATTGCCCCGAGCCGGTACCCGCCAGCTTGCAGGGTTCGGTAACGCGCGAAGGCGAACTCGAACTGGGTCTCATCGGACGCGGCATGCGCGTCGTCTTCTTCCTGAACGGCAACCGCCCGGTGACCACGAGCCGCGTTCTGAAGGTCCGCTGCGAACGTCCGGCGGCTGAATCCTTTTCGTCCAGCATTCAGTAATTCTTCTGTCCACCAGCGCCGCGGGCGCATAGCGGTTGCAAGGCAACTGCCGTCCCGGATAGACAGCCGGCAACAGCCAGCATTACTGTGGCCCAAACGAACCCAATGACCCCTTGAAAGCACGAAGCCGGTTCCCGCCAAACGAACCCAGGCCGACTGCCCGCCGCCCCCTCGTCGGCAACCCGCGCGGCCGGCCCCAGCCCTGACCACGGCCCCTGGCGTCTGGCTCCTGGCCCCTGCCCCCTGCTACCCTGAACAAGACATGATCGTCGAAATCGATGGCGTCCCGCTGCACCTCGCCCACCCCGATGAGCTCCCCATCGCCTGGGTCGGCCAGGAAGAGGTCATGCGCCAGCTCCTGGCCGCCTGGCTGGTCATCGACCCCGCCGACGTTCCCATGAACCCTCGCCTGCTCGGCAAACCGGGCGTCGGCAAAACCACCCTGGCCTACGCCGCCGCCAAGCGCCTCGGCCGCGACGTCTATATCATGCAGGCCACCGTCGACACCCGCCCCGAGGACCTCCTCATCACCCCGGTCATCGAAGGCGCCTCCCGCCTGCGCTACGTCGCCTCCCCGCTGGTCAGCGCCATGATCCGCGGCGGCATCGTCATCCTCGACGAAGGCAATCGCATGAGCGAAAAGAGCTGGGCCAGCCTCGCCCCGCTGCTCGACAACCGCCGCTATGCCGAATCCATCGTCGCCGGCATCAAGATCAAGGCCCATCCCCTGTTCCGCCTGGTCGCGACGATGAATGACGACGCCAGCACATTTGACTTACCGGAATATATTCACTCCCGCCTACAGCCCCAAATCCTCATCGATTTCCCGGAAAGACACGAGGAATTCGCTATTTTAAAGGAGAATCTCCCCTTTGGCGACGATCACATCCTGGACTACGTCACCGACTTTCTCCAACACGCCCACGCCGCCGACGAGCGCTACACCGTCCGCGACGGCATCAATATGGCCCGCTTCGCCCTGAAGCTCCGCCACGAAGGGGCCACCGGGTTCGACGTCATGCAGACCGCCATCCTCCAGACGCTCGGCGAGGAAGCCCTCCGCTATGTCCCTCGAATCCGAGATTAAGCTCGGCGGCCTCACCCGCGGCCGCTTCCATTACTTCCCCGTCGTCCCCGGCCGCGTCGAATTCGCCGCCGCCCTCCGCCGCCAACTCCTCGCCGCACAGCCCCGCATCATCGCCGTCGAACTCCCGGGCTTCCTGGAAGATGCGTACCGCAAAGCGCTCCACCGCCTGCCCGAGATGTCGGTGATCCTCTATATGGCCGAGAAAGGCGACGAGGACCGAGCCGTCTACGTCCCGGTCGAACCCGCCGACCCCTTTACAGAGGCGCTTCGAACCGCCGAAGAGCTTGGCGCCGAAGTCATCTTCCTCGAACCCGACACGCAGGACCGCCCTCACCTGCACGACGCCTGCCCGGACACCTTCGCCATCTCCCGCATCGGCCTCGACCGCTACATCGAGGCCTACCGCGTCTACCCCCAGCCGCGCACCGAAGAGACCGCCGCGCACGCCTCCGCCATGGCCTGGAAGCTCCAGGGAGCCGACCCCGACGCGACCGTCTTCGTCGTCTGCTCGCTCAACCTCCTCGACCCTCTGCTCGACGCCATGGAGACGCCGCAGGACGCCCCCGACCGCCGCCCCCACGGCCTCCACATCCAGCTCCTCAACCCGCACCCCGAAAGCCTCGCCGAGATCACCATCGAATACCCGTACCTGCAGGAGCGCTACGAATTCTTCCGCCTCGATCTCAAGGACGAAGACAAGCTCGACAAGCCGCGCACGCAGTTCGACCTCCTCCGCGAGGCTGAAGCCAAATACACCGAATCCACCGGCGAAAAACTCGTCCATTGGCACCGCCGCCTCATCGCCCGCTACACCCGCAACCTCGCCCACATGACCGGCGACCTGATGGCCAACGCGTACGACCTCGCCGTAGCCGCGCGCTCCATCGCCGACGACAACTACGGCTGGGAAGTCTGGCAGATGGCGAACCGCTATCTTGCCCAGCAGGAGCATTCGACGCTCGAGACCGTGCGGCTCAGCGCGGGTGAGATCTGGCTCAACACCAAGCGCCTGCGCATCCGCCGCCGCCTTCCGCGGCCCAAGCAGCGCCTGAAACCCACCGGCATTAAACCCCGAAAACGCGAGAATATCCCCGGCGAATGGGCGAAACAAACCTCCGGCGACGCCATCTGTTCCTATCCGCCCGAGGACCTGGTCATCGAAGACTACGGCCGATTTCTCAAGAAGAAGGCCAAGTCGATGCTCAGCGAAGAGCGCGTCCGTGTGGAGCCCTTCACCACCTCCATCCTCGACGGCATTGACATCCGCGAGACTATCCGCAATTGGCACGAGGGCAAGATCTACGTGCGTCAGGCCGACCGCCTGGCGGGCGAGGTCGGCGCCGTCGTCGTCATCTTTGACGAAGACCGCGAGGACCGCTACCAGTACCTCACCACCTGGCTCGGCGAGCACCAGAACGAATCCGACATGGCCTTCTACTCGACCCAGCCGTTCGAGCACATCGTGGGACCCGGCATCGGCCGCGCCGAATACGGCGGCTTCCTCATGACCCTCCCGCCGCGGCGCCTGTTCGACGTCTGGTCCGACGACGACTACCAGTTCGCCGAATCGAAGCCCGAGCGCCTCCTCATGGCTGCCCTCGACTACTCGGTCGAGCGCTTCGTCGTCTACGTGGCCTCGAAGCCCCCGCGCTCCATCTTCCGTTCCATCGCCGCGCACGTGAACCGCAAGATCCTCTACGTCCCTATCGGAGCCCTCTCGCCCACCAAGCTGAAGCGCCTGCGCGTCGTGCACGTGCTCGACAGCTACGAACGCCGCCAGGAAGCCAAGGACTACCTCTGGTAACCGGCCATGTCTGCCATAACGCGTAAAGAATCCCTGCTCCGCGACGTCCTCGAACGCCACCTCGATGAGCACGAGCGCCTGAAGAACTTCGTGCTGGCCTACGACGCCCGCATCGTCGGCCTGCAACTCGGCATCGCCCGCGGCAGCATCCTGCTCTTCGTGGTCCTGCTGCTGTTCGCGCCCGAGTCCTACTGGAACACCGCCGGCATCGTCATCGTGGCCCTATTCGGCGTGGTGGTGATTCCTTCCGCCCTGCTGCTCCGCATGCGTTACGTGCTGGCGCTGACCAATCGCCGCTTCCTGCTGCTGCGCCTGCCTCCTGGCCTCCGCTGGGCGCGTCCCGGCAAGCGGTCGGATGTGCACCAGTGGCCGAAGAAGTCACCGCCCCGCACCGATGCCGACTTCAAGCGCTATCACGCCATCCTGCGCGTCTTTGAGAAGGACGGCGAGAAGGACGGCGAGAACCACCGCCCGATCTCCCTGCGCATCGAATACAAGCTCTTTGGCGAACCCGGCGCTGGCCGCGAACGCATGGAAGACATCCTTGCCGCCGCCAAGCGCAAGGCCGCCTGACCGCATGTTCGCTTTGCTAGACTAAGGCCACCCAATGTCCATCTACGTGCTCGCCTGGCTGCTGGGAGTCGTAGTCGGATGCCGCACCATGACCGGACCCGCCGCCGTCAGTTGGGCCGCGCGTTTGGGCTGGATCAGCCTCTCGAACACAGCGCTCGCCTTCATGGGCTCCACCGCCGCGCCGTGGATCTGGTCCGTGCTAGCACTCGGAGAGATCGTCAACGACAAGCTTCCCAAGACCCCCAGCCGCAAGGCCGCCGGACCGTTCCTCGCGCGCGCCGTCATGGGCACCTTCTGCGGCTATGCACTCGGCGCAGCCACCGGCCCGGCAATCCCCGCCGCCATCGCCGGGCTCGTGGGCGCAATTGCCGGCGCCCTCGGCGGCTATGAATTCCGCATGCGCCTCGCGAAGGCGATCGGGAAGGATCTCCCCGCCGCGCTGATCGAAGACGTCATCGCCATCGCCGCCGCCTGGTGGATCGTCACACAGGTTTGAACGGCCCGGGCGCCTCCCTGAAGTAACGGAAATTCAGGCGCTTTCACGTCCGCAGTTGCGAAATCCGCACACGGCTGCTGGCGCTTGGGCGCATAACCATAGACGTGAGGCTGCTGTGCGGACAAATCCTGGCGGTGGCGCTTGCGCTGCCCGTCTGGGCGCAGTCCTCGGTCAGCATCGGTCCGGGTCCCTCTGACGAACGCAGTGGCCTCGAATTCTCCGGCTACCTCGGTACCGCGGTCGACTCCTTCGCCGCACAGGAGTCAAACAACCTGCTCCACGCGGGCGATTCCGGACGGATTCTGCTCAACTACATCGCCGGAATGAATTTCGCCTATCGCCTGGCGGGTCACGCGGAAAAGGACACGCGGCCGCAACTCTGGGTCTACGGCAAGACCATTTATAGCCAGCGAAGCACGGAAGCCGCCTGCGACGCGTCCTCGCCTGCCGGCATATGCCAAACCGCGTCGGGGACGCCTCCCAGCACGCCGGGCCCCTTCTTCTACGCCATCCTGCGCAACGCGTCTTCGCTCGAAGCCTACACGGGAGCGCGTCTGGAATTCCTGACGCTGCCCTCCCAGAGCGATTCCTCCGCCAAGCTCTACGCCAAAAGCGAGCTTGGCTTCCTCACCGTCTCCGGCAGCGGGGGCGACGTCATCGATTCGCACCAGAAGATCGCCTTGGGCGCCATCATCACCAGAGGCACCGCCGCGGACAGCTACTTTGAAGCCGGCTACGGCCGCACGGATCTATTCCAGATCCATCGCGGCCGCCGTTTCAAGGTGGACGGCTACGTCACGTTCCGGGTCGCCCAACTGAAATCCCTCGGCCTGCGCCCGTTCTTTGAGATGGTGGTGGACGCCGATTTCGGCCGCGGCTCCGACAGCGCCCGCACGTATTTCGGCTTCAACTTCGACCTCGCCAAGCTGTTCCCGTAGCACGGCCCACGCTATCCTTGTAAAGATACCCATGCTACAGGAAGTCGTCGAAGCCGAAGGCCACCTGATCGATTCCCACTTGATGGAACAGATCTTCGACGCGGTGGTCGAACACAACGGCAAATTTGAAGTGGAAGAATTCCGCATCGGCCGCACCAATGCTGATCCCTCCTACCTGCGCCTGCGCGTCGAAGCGCCCGACGCCGCCGACATGGAGCAGCTCCTCACGCAGCTCCTCGGTCTCGGCTGCGCGCCCAAGGAAACCGGCGACGCCGCGCTGGAACCCGTCGAACGTGACTGCTGCGCGCCCGAGGATTTCTACTCCACCACCAACCACCGCACGCTGGTCCGCGCCGGAGGCAAGTGGGTGGAAGCCGCCAACCAGCGCATGGACGCGATGATCGTGGTCCGCGACGGCACGGCCACCTGCCGCCGCCTGCGCGACCTGAAGAAGGGCGACCGCGTGGTCGTCGGCATGCGCGGCATCCGCGTGGTACCCGAAACCAAGGAGCGCGACCGCCTCTCCTTCGCCTTCATGAGCAACGAAATCTCCTCCGAGCGCCAGCTCACCACGGCGGTCCGCCAGATCGCGGCGCTGATGGAGCAGATGCGCGCCGAAGGCAAGAAGGTGATCGTTGTCTCCGGACCCGTCGTCGTCCACACGGGCGGCGCCTCCGATCTCGCCCGCCTGATCCACGGCGGTTGGGTGCAGGCCCTGCTGTGCGGCAACGCGCTGGGCGTGCACGATATCGAAGCGGCGCTGCTGGGCACGTCGCTCGGCGTGCGCCAGAGCGACGGCCGTCAGGAGGAGCACGGCCATCGCAACCACATGCGCGCCATCAACGCCATCTACCACGCGGGCGGCATCGCCAAGGCGGTGGAAGGCGGACGCCTCACCAGCGGCATCATGTACGAATGCGTCCGTTCGAAGGTGCCCTTTGTGCTGGCCGGCAGCCTGCGCGACGACGGCCCTCTGCCCGATACCATCACCGACATGAACCGCGCGCAGGACGCCTACGCCGAGCAACTGAAGGGCGCGGGCGTGGTGTTGTGCCTCGGCTCGATGCTGCATTCGATCGCCACCGGTAACATGCTGCCGAGCTGGGTCAAAGTGGTCTGCGTCGACGTCAACCCGGCGGTGGTCACCAAGGTGAGCGACCGCGGCACCGGCCAAGCCATCGGCGTGGTGGCCGACGTGGGCCAGTTCCTCGGCGCGCTGGCCAATGCACTGGAGCCGTCCCAAGGAAGCGCGATATGAAGCGCCAGTACACCGACGAACACGCCGCCGCGGGCACGAAAGCGAAACTGCCCGGCATCGAGGTCTGGCCGAATCAATACCGCACCGGCTACGAGATCGAGATCGAGATGCCGGAGTTCACCTCCATCTGCCCCAAGACCGGACTGCCGGACACCGGCACGCTCACGCTCACCTACGTGCCGGACAAAACGTGCCTGGAACTGAAGTCGCTCAAGATGTACACCATCGCGTATCGCAACCTGGGCATCTTTCAGGAGAACGTGGTGAACCGCATGTTGGCCGACGTCGTCAAGGCGTGCGACCCGCTCTCGGCCGTGCTCGAAGGCGAGTTCGAAGCGCGCGGCGGCATCTCCACCAGGATCACGGCCATGCACGTTCGCAGTCACAAACGGAGCCGCAAGAAGTGACGGCATGGCGCAAGATCGCCCGCGGCCCGCAGGGCGAGTGGTCTTTCGTGGCGCACTCCGCGGCAAGCCGGCATCCGCAGCAGAGCCGCGACCGCGGCGAGCGGTCCCGACCCGGCCGCATCCCGCCCGGAGCAACCGGAGCACCCGCGTGACCGACGAAGAACTGAGCACGGCCATCCGCGAAGTCCGCGAGCGGGCCCGTGCGCGCGCGCCGCAAGGCCCCGCCGGCCTGGAAGGTGTGGCTGCGGCCGACCTCATGCCTCTGGTCCAGGCGCGCGACGCCGCGGAAGCCAAGGTGGCCGCGATCGGCACGGTGAACCCGCGTCCCCCCGGGCTCAAGAACTCGATCGCGCAGGGGTTCAAGCGCCTGATCGCCCGCGCGCTTGACTGGCACGTGCGCGAGCAGGTCGAGTTCAACCGCACGGCCATGGCCTGCGTCCAGGCGTCGCTTGAAGCAATGACGGAGCAGAACCGCAGCCTGGCCGCGCTGGCGCGCCATCACCAGGATCTGCTGGCCGAATACCGCCAGCGCTTCGGCGAACTGCATGGCACCTTCGAAGGCATCAACACGCACCTGCACGATCTGGACGTGTGGCGGGCCGGGTTCGAACAGCGCTACATGACCGCCGAGATCCGCATGCTGCGCACCATCTCCGAGCTGCAGGCCGCCTACCAGCACCGGCTCACCGTGCAGGACGAGAACTTCCGCGAGAGCCTGCACCACCAGCACGGCGAGTTCACGCACGCGCTGGACGCGAAGGTGGTCGAGATCCAGCAGCGCCTGTGGGACGATCTGGCCGAAGTCCGGCGGCAGTTCGAGAGCCTCATCCATCGCGAACTGCGCACGGTGCGGCAGAAGAGCACTGCCGCGGCCGGTGCGCCGGCGTCCGTGCCCGCTTCGTCCGCCTCGGCCGAAGGCGCGCCCATCGAAATCGACTGGACCCACTTCGCCGAACGCTTCCGCGGCTCCGAAGGGCGCATCCGCAGCCAACAGCAGCGCTACCTCGAACGCTTCGCCGGAGCCGAGGGCGAGATCCTCGACATCGGCTGCGGACGCGGTGAGTTTCTGACGGCAGCGCGCGAAGCCGGCCTCGCGGCCCGCGGCATCGACGTCAATGAGGAGTGCATCGCGATCTGCCGCTCACAGGGGCTCGATGCCGAAGGCGCGGACCTCTTCACGTACCTGGAGCAGACGCCCGACGCCACCCTGGGCGGGGCGTATTGCGCGCAAGTGGTGGAGCATCTGCCGCCCGGTGGCGTCGTGCGCCTGATCGGACTGCTCGCGCGCAAGCTGCGGCCCGGCGCGCTGGTGGCTATCGAAACGCCCAACCCCGAATGCCTGGCGATCTTCGCCACGCACTTCTATATCGACCCGACGCACACACGTCCGCTGCCGCCCGTGTTGCTGCACTTCTATCTGGAAGAGGCCGGCTTCGGCGCGATCGAGATCGAGCGCTTCGCGCCGGCCGTGGAGACGATGCCCTCGCTCGCCGAGTTGCCGGCCAACGTGCGCGAGGCCTTCTTCGGCTGCCTGGACTACGCGATCTTCGGGCGGAAGCTTTAAGCCCGACCACTCGCCGGGGCATCCCGCCTGTGCTTTGCCCGAAACCCTATGCGGTTAAGCTGTCTCGCACAGAGAGAGTCCGCCGGTCTGCTCCACAGAGCTGCAGACCTACTTCCCCTTGGCGTCGGCCGGGTAGAACGAAGCGATGCGGCTGTCCAGCGTGAACTCCATGCCGAGGCCCGGGTACTGCTTGAGCCAGTTCGACCGCATCTGGGCGGGCGTCTTCGAGCGCGCCACTGCGGCATCCCAATCCGACATGTACTTCTTCATCCAGGCGATTGCCTTCACGTCGTGCGTTGCGCCGGGGCCCTCGTGGCCGGGGATGAGCATGTCGGGCTTCAGCGCCGCGATCTGGTCGAGCGTCTTCATCCAATCCGCGCGGCCCGGTTCCTTCGGCACGCCGAAGTAGACGTGATCGAAGACCGTGTCGCCGGCGATCACCGCTTTGAGCGACGGAATGTAGACGAAGCTATTGCCCGGGCCGTCACCGCGCAGGTCGCCGGTGATGGGGAACTGCTGGCCTTCGAGCGTCAGCATCGGACTCGCCAGCGCTTCTATGGCCACCGGATCGGGACCCGGAATATTGTTGCCGTAGGTGGCTACCCAGAATTTCTGGCGCGCGGGCCAAGCGGTCTTCGCTGAGTTCGCTGTGGCTGGCAGCGCGACGATGTGGGCGTTCGGGAACGCCTGTTTCAGCACGGCCGTTCCGAACATGTGGTCGGGGTGCGCGTGGGTGAGGTAGACGGTGGTGAGGTTCTTGCCGGATTCCAGGATCTCGGCCACCAGCTTGTGAGCTTCGCTCAGGGAGAACTGCGGGTCGATCACCAGCATGTCATTGGCGCCGGAGATCATGGTGGAGTTCACGTCATAGCCGGTCTGGCCGCGGCCCGTGTGGACCTTGAGCGTCAGCTTAGTCTGGGCCCCGGCCACGGAGGCCACGGCGAGCAGCGTGATGAGAATGCGTGCGGTCATCTCCTCATTATCGTCCTTCTTTGTGTCTGGCGACATACGCCTTGGCCTGCTGGCCGACGATGTCCACCAGGTTGCCCATGGCGAGGTTCACGTCGACCAGGTGCAGGCCCCAGTCGGCCAGCACGCGCGTGCCTGCGCCGAGGTCGCCCGTGATGTCGTCGACGCGCGGGTCGGCCGGATCACCGTGGACCGTGATCTCAAGATACGAGGCGTATTCGTTCGCTGTGCAGCGCGCGGTCAGCAGTCCGGGCACGCTGACCCAGGGCGTGTCGATCTCCTGCTCGGGCGTCACCCAGGGCTTGGGCGCGGCGGTGCTGGTGATGGTCTGGCCGGCGGCCGAGAGATAGGCGTGCAACTCGCCGCTACCGCCGCCGAGCGCCGCGGGATTGGCGCAGGCGGCTTCCGTCGAATCGTCGGCCGTCTTGCCGAAGCGCGTGTTGGCCGGCGGAGGCACCGTCGACCGGAAGGACGAGTAAGCGATCACGCAGGCGGTTTGCGACGCCGACCGGCACAGCGGGATCTGCTGGAAGCGGCCACCCACGTCCTTGCCGCGGGCGACCGGGATGGTCGCACCGGGCAGGATCGCCGAGACCATGCGTTGCTCGACGGGTTTGCCATCGATTTCGTTGTGGATCAGCTCGGCCAGGATGAAGGAGCCCTGCGAGTGGCCGATCAGCACGAAGCCGCGGCCCTGGTTGTCGTGGTCGAGGTAGTAGCGGAAGGCGTTGGCTACGTCGTCGTACTGCACGCCGTGTTCGAGCGATCCACCGTTGCCGGCCAGCAGCGTACGCAAACCCGCGAGCGTCACCTGCCGGTACATCGGCGCGTAGGGGTGGCACTTCGAGGCGAAGCGTGCGAACTGCTGGCGGATCACGTTCAGCTCCGCCGGGTCGGCCTTCATATCGCTGTTGGGCGTCGGATCGGTGGAGATGGTCGGGTAGACGTAGAAGCAGTCGATGGGCGCGTCAGGATCGGCCGCCCAGGTCTCGCGGCTCAGCTTGCCTTGGGCGGTGATCACCGTGGTGGTCATGTCAACCGTGCAGGCGTCCGTGCGGCCGGGCCGGCAGAGCCAGTTCGTCGCGTTGGCGTAGTTGATGGGCGCGTAGTCGATATCGACGATGTCGGGCTTCTGTGCGGCGGCCGGAAGCGCGAGGACCGCAGCCAGCGCGCTGAGGAGCAGCGGTTTCATTTGCCCTCGCCCTTGGCGTCGTCAGCCGACTTCGCATCCGCGGGCGGCGCGCCGGGACCCGACGAACCCAGAAACAGCTTGCGTCCATCGGGGAACGTCACGTTGCGGCCGTTGGCGCGCTTCAACGTGTGGTCGCGCGACTGGTAGCCGTCGACCACGATCTCGGTGCCCTTGGGCAGACTGTCGCGGGTGACGCCGCGGCGCAGCAGCGAATTCGGGCTACCGCCTTCGATCATCCACTCTTCCTTGGTGCCGTCCTCCTTGGTGACTTCCATGTGGATCCAGGCGTGCGGATTTACCCATTCCATGCGGGTCACTTTGCCCTTCAGCAGGACCGGACGGTCGGGATCGAACTCGGAGCCGAAGGCGTGATGCGCCCGGGCGGGCAGGGCGATGGCCAGCAGCGCGGCCGCGGCCAGGGCGAATGTAGTCGGGGTTCGCATGGTGGTCCTCCTTACTGTTTGGCCGCTGCGGCGGCTTCGCGCTCGCGCAGGCGTGCGCCGCTCAGGATACCTTCTAGAGCGTAGTTAGCTTCGTGACAGGCGTATTCGTAGATATGTTCGTCGGTGGCCGGCCAGGACATCTCGCCGGTCCAGGGGCGCTCCCAGGTGTCGGGATCCTCCACCGTGAAGCGATAGAGCAGCGTGTGGTCGTCGACGCGCGTGAAGCGCTCGACCACGTGCAGGTCCTCGGTCGAGCCGCGAAAGCGCGTCTTGTCGGTGAAGTTGGTGGTATCGACCACCAACGTGTCGCCTTCCCAGTGGCCGACCGAATCGCCCATCCAGCGGCGGATGGTCTGGGGGAGATGCTCGGTGTTCATGCGAACGACGCGCGCGTCATGCACCATTTCGGTGAGGATCATGATGTTGTCCGGCGTCTGCACGATCTGGTGGAGGTTGTTGTAGAAGTAGTCCGGCAGCGCCGGCGGACCCGACGTGGAGCCGAAGCCGAGCAGGCAGCGCTCGCCCAGCGGGCGGCGTTCTGGATCGTCGTAGGCGCCCGCGCCTTCGAGGCCGGGATCGTTGCTCTGCGTGGTGTCCGAGGTAGGGCGGGCGAACTGCGCGAGGAACCGGCGGCGCGCTTCGGGCTTCATCGCGGGCACGCGGCCATTGGGCGGATCGATGATCAGCGACGAGCGCTTCTGGCCGTCGACGATCGTGTAGCTGGAGCCGGGATCGAGCCAGCCGGTGTTGTAGCCGCCGACGTTGCCTGCGGCGCCGCGTGACCCGTCGCCACCTTTGGGTGGAGCCGAGCGGTCGCCTTCGATCGCTTCGTCGCCTGCGGCGCTTTCCTGCGCGGCTTCGCGTTCGAGCTTCGCGGCCTGTTCCGGAGACAAGACAAGATCGACACCGGCGGGGCGTTCGACGGGCGTGAGCGTGGCGAGGTCGTAGGTGCCCTGGAGGTCTGGATGGCCGTCGGGGGTGCGAGGCGGGGAGTAGGGCCGCTGGGCAGAGAGGAGGGTCGCAGTGGCGGCGAGCAGGATGGCTGTGTTGACCACGTGGCGCAAGCACTTTGCTTGCCGCGCCGGGACTCGTCCCGGCGCTTGGGTCGCTTCCTGCGCCGGCACATGTGTCGAGACGAGTCTCGACACGGCGGGCACGAGTGCCCGCGCCATACAGACGGAGAGGAAAGGCGCGGTTGCGGTTCGCATGGGACCTCCTTACTGGTCGAGCGGTTTTTTTCGCAGGTGACCGTACATCAGTTCTTCCACGAATTCGGCGCACTTGAAGTCCAGGAGTTGCGCGTTGGCCTCCTGGCGGCGATAGAGCGGCATGGCGATCTTCCAGGGACGGGTGAAGACCTCCGGGTCCTCGATGGTGGCTTCGTATTGGATCACGTCCGGGCTGGTGCGTGTGTAGCGCTCGGTGACGTGCAGCGCGTCGCTGTGATAGTTGCCGGCGCGGTCAAACCATGTGCGGTCGTTGAGGCCGGTGACGTCGATCACCAGCGTGTCTCCGTCCCAGTGGCCGGCGGACTGTCCCATCCAGGAATCGACGGGCGCGGGTCCGGGATCCTCCATATAGATGTTGCGGACGGCGCCGGCGTACTCATAGGCGATGAAGATCTGTGAGGCGCTCTGGAAGATCTGGAACGGGTAGGGCATATAGGTGGCGCGCGGCACGCCGGGCAGGTAGCACTTGATCTCGGGGTCAGAGGTGATCCAGTTCTCCTGGTTCTCCTGTTGCTGCGCGCGGGCTTCGGGCTTGTAGGGGATCTCGCCGCCTTCGACCACGCCGAGTCCCGGCGGGACTGCGCCGACTGCGCCCAGGGCGAGGACTTCCTTGGCGGGCACGGGTCCGTAGGGTCCGGAGCGGACGGCCAGGGCGGGGCGCGCGGTGTGGGCTTCGAGATCGTAGTTGGCTTCGTTGAGCGCCTGCCAGATGCCGTTCAGGTCGGGATGACCGTCGGGCGTGCGGGGAACCTGGAAGGCGAGTGCGGGGAGCGCGGCCAGCGCGGCGCAGAGGGTTACCCGGCGGATGCGCATGCCTACCGGCTGACAGGTTGACATCGGAGGCCATATTACCACATGCGCAGGGCCGCGACCGCAGGGAGCGGTCCCCCGCGGTCCGAAATCGCGCTCCGGGTTAGCCGAGGGTTAGCGCGCATTTCTCACTAGGTTTCGGATGCAGGACGTGGCGCAAGCCCATGGCTTGCCGCGCCGACTCGTCCCGGCGCTTGTGGCCGGTCACGCTGTCATGCCGGGAGCGGCGGCCAAATCGCCGCTTGCGTATCCCTGCCTCACGTTTCGCGCCGATGCACCGTAGAGCTTGTGAGAAATGCAGGTTAGCGCCCCGTCCTCCTGTCTGCTGCTCCCACGGAGGGGGCGGAGCGAAACCACGGAAGGCTCACGAGGAGGCCAAGCCTGCACTCAGCATAATAATCTCGATCTCTTCGGTGATCTCTTCCTGGCGCAGGACGTTGCGGCGGCGGAACAGGTCCGTGGACTTGCGGTCCAGGCGCTGCACAGCGGCGTCCATGTGCTCCAGGCGCGCCTGGTTCTCGATCATCAGTGAGCGGTAGATCACTTCATGCAGGCGGGCGAAAAGGTACTGGTCCACCAGGCCGCTGACGAATTCCATTGGGTTGAGTAGCAAGCCCGGGGGGTAGGCGAAGCGGCTGCCGTCGGGCAGGTCCTCAAAGGGGTAGAGCACGGAGAGTTGCGGCGGCTCGCCGTGGGTGTGGTGATGCAGTGCGGTCAGCCGCAGAGGTGAGGCGGCGGTCAGGCCGTGCAGGCCGCTGAGCTTGTCCATCAGGCGGATGAGCAGTCCTTCGATCTCGTCGGCGACGCTGACGCTTTCGAGGAGCGTGGCTTCGGGGATGCGGCCGGCGAGCCTGGTCTGGAGCTTGCTGCCCAGGATGACCACCGTTTGCGGGCGCGCGGGCTGGGCCGCGAAGGCGCGCACCAGCGATTCGTTGAAATCGCCACAGAAGCCGCGCTCGCTGCCGGCGATGAGCAGGACGTCATGACCGTCTTTTGTTTCGAACATTTCAGGATAGAAATGGCGGAAGTCGGCGGCGGCGGATTCGATGCTCGCCACCACCCGGCGCTGCGTTTCCAGATACCGGCCGAGGCGGTGTACCTCCATGCGCGCCATGTTTTTCATGGCGTTCAGGATGTCGCGGATCTCGCCCAGGCTGCGCAGCGCGGCTTCCAGATCGCGGCGCTTGCTCACTTCGCTGGCTCCTCTTGCGGACCGAGCCAGCTTTGGACGGCGTTCTGCCAGGCTTCGTGAGGCGCGTCGATCTTCAAGCTGCCTGTGCGGACGCCCTGGCGCAGGCGATCGAGGGCGGCGGGCACGTCGGCCGCCGCCGTGTGATCGAGCAGGCCCGCATTGAAGGCGACCATCCAGGCCATCTGCTCCTCGATGGACAGAGGTTCGAGGCGGGGTTGCTTGAGAAGCTCACGTAGCACGCGCCCGCGGCGGATCTGCGTCTCGACCGACGCTTCCAGGCGCCCGCCGAAGCGTGTGAACACCTCAAGCTCCAGGAAGCGCAAGTAGTCAAGCTTCATGTGGCCGGCTTCCTCGGCCACGCGAGGATGCTGCGCCTTGCCGCCGATGCGCGAGACCGACCGCGTCACGTCAATGGCCGGGAGCACGCCCGCGGCGAACAGCGACGCGGCGAAGTAGATCTGGCCGTCGGTGATCGAGATGAGGTTGGTCGGGATGTAAGCCGCGATCTCGCCTCCCCTGGTTTCGACGATGGGCAGCGCGGTCATGCTGCCGCCGCCGCGGCTGTGGGCGAGCTTGGTGGAGCGCTCGAGCAGGCGCGAGTGCAGATAGAAGATGTCGCCGGGGTAGGCTTCGCGCCCCGGCGGGCGGCGCAGCAGCAGCGAAAGCTCGCGGTAGGCTTCGGCGTGCGCCGTCAGGTCGTCATAGACAATGAGCGCGTCCTTGCCCTGATCCATCCACGCTTCGCATACGGCGCATCCGGCGAACGGCGCCAGATACTTCAGCCCCGGGGGCGCGGTGGCTTCGGCGGCCACCACCACGGTGTAGGCCAGCGCGCCGGCCTGGGTGAGCGTCTCAATGGTGGCGACGACGGTCGAACGCTTCTGGCCCACCAGCACGTAGACGCACAGCACGTCCTTGTCCTTCTGGTTGAGCACCGTGTCCATGGCGAAGGCGCTCTTGCCCAGGCCGTTGTCGCCGATGATTAACTGGCGCTGGCCCTTGCCGATGGGGATGAGCGTGTCCGCGATCTTGTTGCCGGTGTAGAGCGGCTCATTGACGAACTCGCGGGCGATGATGGGTGGCGAGGGCGCTTCGAGCGGGCGGCGGGCGAAGCATTGCGGCGGGGCGCCGCCGTCGAGAGGCGCGCCCAACGGATCGACGACGCGGCCGAGCAGCGCGTCGCCTACCGGGGTCGAGAGGCGCTGGCCGGTGAGGTAGACCGCCGAGCCCGCGGCAAGGTGATCGGATTGTTCGAGCAGGATGGCGCTGACCGCGTCCCGTTCGAGCGAGTAGACCAGGCCGCGGCTGCCGTCTTCGAACCGCAGCAACTCTTCCATGGAGGCTGACGGCAGACCGTCGATGCGTACGATGCCGTCGCCGATCGACTGCACGGTGCCTTGCTCGGTGAGGCGCAGGCCGAAGCGGTACTCGTCGAGCCACGCCGGTGCGCTACTGGGGCTGGGATTCATCCCGAATCCTTTCGGCGAAGTAGCTCAGCTCGTCGCGGAGGTTGGCACGGACGGTCCAGGGTCCGGCGGCGATGCGCACGCCGGCGAGCAGGTCGTGATCCTCGGCGAAGGTGGCTTCGACCGGCTGTCCGGCGGCAGTGGTGAGCGCCTGGGTGAGGGCCGTGCGCTGGGCGTCGGCGAGCGGAAAGGCGCTGCTGATCTTGATGCCATGCGAAGCCGAGCGCAGGGCTTCGCGCTGGGGCTCGGGGAGATGTGGCAGATCCTCAACCGCAACGGCGATCAGCCGGGCTTCGAGTTCGGGACCGGCGAAGCGCTCCATGAGCTGAGCCGTGAACTGTGCGCCCTGCTGCAAGCCCTGGTCGGCGGCCTGGCGTTCGAGCTCGGCCAGGCGGCGCTTGGCGAGGACCACTTCCTTCTCGCGCTCCTGGGCGATGGCGGCGTGCAGATCGTCGGTGAGACGCTGCTTTTCGGCTTGCAACTCTTCGGAGACGTTGCGGCGCAGGCCGTCCTTCTCGCGTTCCCAGTCCGCCAGGCGCGACTGATACTGCTGTTCGAGCTTATGCGCGTCTTCCTGCTGAACTTTGGCGCTGGCGAGCGTTTTGTCGATGGCTGCCTTGCGGTCACCCACCACGCGCAGCACGGGTTTATAGAGGAAGCGTTTCAGAATCCACACGAGCACCAGGAAGTTGACCACTTCCAGTACGAGCGTGGACCAGTCCAGTTGCATGGCGCGCCTACTTTGTCACCGCTGACGTCAGGTACTCGAGCAGCGGGTTGCGGAAAAGAATGATGAGGACGATCACCAGGACGTAGATGGCCAGCGACTCGATCATGGCGAGTCCGATGAACAGCGTGCGCGTGATGGAACGTTCGGATTCCGGCTGGCGGGCCAGGGCTTCGAGCGCCTGCACGATGGCTCGTCCCATGGCAATGGCCGGCATCATGACGCCCAGGGCGATGGCGATGGCCGCCGCGGCGGTGGAGACGACGACAAACCAGGTCATGTCATTCATGTTTTTTGTTCCTTTGGTGTTTCTTCCCCCTGCGGCGGCTGCACATTCAGTGATTCCATGCCGCTGGCGATGTAAATGAGCGCCAGCATGCCGAAGATGTAAGCCTGCACCAGCGCCTCCACGATGTGCAGCATCAGGACCGGCACGGGCACCAGGAATCCCGCGACCAGCAGGATCAGCAGCGCGGCCATTTCGAGACTAAAGATGTTGCCGAACAGGCGCACCGCCAGCGCCACCGTGCGCGAGATTTCGCTGATGACGTGGAACGGGAGCAGGATCGGGTTGGGTTCCAGGTAATGCTTCAGGTAGGCCCGCCAGCCATGCGCCTGGACACCGAACCAGTGCACGGACGCGAACACCAGCAGCGCGAGGCCCGCGGTGGTGGAGAGGTCGGCGGTGGGTCCGTGCAGGCCGGGGATGATGCCCACCAGGTTCGCGATGGCCAGGAAGATCCACAGCGTGCCGACGAAGGGCAGGATGCGTGCGGCATGCTCCGGCGTGACTTCGCGGATGGCGCCTTCGACGGCTCCCACCACTCCTTCGAGCGCGGTCTGCCAGCGGCCGGGTTCGATGGTGAGGCGTCGGGAGGAGAGCCAGGTGAGCAGGAACAGAAACAGCATCACGCCCCAGGTGGTGAAGACGGTTTCGTTCAGCGGCAGGCTCATGGTCACTCCCGGATGAAGAGGTAGACGTTGACGGCGCCGATCACGACGCCGAGGAAAATGAGGCTGACGGTCCAGCGGACCGCGTAGCCGGGTTCGAGCGTGTCCAGCCACTGGCCCAGGTAAGCGCCGGCGACGATGGGCAGAACGAGGAGAATGCCGATGGTGCCCAGGAAGCGCGTCTGGGCAAGCAGCGTGTTGCGCTCACGGTGGCGGCGTTCGATGCGCTTGGTCTGGCGGTCGACACGTTCGGTGAGACGTTGCTGCTCGCGTTGTCGATCGTCGGCCGGTTCCATTGCGTTCACGCGGTGGTTTTGCGGTTGATCTCCAATAGTCGTTTGAGCATTTCCTGTTCCAGACGCTCCAGGCTGCGCTTCAGTTCATGAAGCTGCTCTTCTTCGGCGGCGAATTGCTGCTGGAGGGCGGTGCGGATGTGCTCGTAGTCTGGACTGCGCAGGTAGCGGCGGGTGTTCAGGAATAGCTCGTTTTGGGTGAAATACGCCAGGGCGCCGGGCAGGGCGAGGTATTCCTGGGCGTCGGTGGTGCGGAAGCGGGCGAGGCCGAAGGTGAGGTTGGTGAGGAAGCGTTCGTGGCCGGCCAGGAGCGTGAAGCTGCCGGTGGCGTCTTCGGCGGTGAAGGCGGTGACGTTTTCGATGCGGTCGTATTGGGTCGCGCTTTGCAGGTGGAGGGTGAAGGTGGTCATGGGGGCGTTTGCGGACCGGGGGGAACCGCTCCCTGCGGTCGCGGCTCAGCTAGCGGCGCTGTGCCGGGAACGTGGGTTGTGGACAGATGCCGCTGGCTGAGCCGCGACCATAGGGAGCGGTCCCGCACGGGGTGAAACCAGTTCATGCGACCCCCTTCGGCATGCGGCCTTGCATGTAGCAGCGCTCCTCCGGCGCCTGGTCGAAATCGCCGCGCAGGAATGCCTCGCAGTCGTCCAAGGTTTCTTCAAGAGGAACGGAAACGCCCTCCATTCCCGTGTGCCGCGAGACGACGTGGAACGGCTGCGTCAGGTAACGTTGCAGCTTGCGCGCGCGCTGGACCGTGCGGCGATCCTCAGGAGAGAGTTCCTCGATGCCCAGCAACGCGATGATGTCCTCGAGCTCGTGGTAGCGCGCCAGTTGCTCGCGGACGGTGCGGGCGACGCGGTAGTGGCGTTCGCCGAGCAGCGAAGCGTCCATCATCTTGCTGGAGGAATTCAGCGGGTCGACCGCGGGGTAGATGCCCTTGCCGGCCTGCGCGCGCGACAGGATCACCACCGTATCCAGGTGCTCGAGAATGGCGCTGACCGCCGGGTCGGTCATGTCGTCAGCGGGCACGTAGACGGCCTGCACCGAAGTGATGCTGCCGTGCGCGGTGGACGAAATGCGGTCCTCCAGGCTGCTGACCTCGGTCATCAGCGTGGGCTGGTATCCGACCGTGGCGGGCATGCGGCCCAGCAGTCCGGAGATCTCGCTGCCGGCCTGCACAAAGCGGTAGACATTGTCCATCAGAAAGAGGACTTCCTTGCCTAGGCTGTCGCGTAGGAATTCGGCGTAAGTCTGCGCGGTCATGCCGGCGCGGAAGCGGACGCCAGGGGATTCGTCCATCTGGCCGAAGACCATCAGGGCGTGCGGCATGACGCCGGCATCCTGCATTTCGCGCCACAGCTCGTGACCTTCGCGGATGCGTTCGCCCACGCCGGCGAAGACCGACACGCCCTGGTGTAGCTTCGCCACGGCGTGCATGAATTCCATGATCAGGACCGTTTTGCCCACGCCCGCGCCACCGAACAGTCCCGTCTTGCCGCCGCGGACGAAGGGGCACAGCAGGTCGATCACCTTGATGCCGGTTTCGAGCAGCTCGGTGGAGGCGCGCACTTCGTGCAGCGGTCCAGGCTTCGCCAGGATGCTGCGGTACTCGCCGGAGGGGAGCGGCGGGCCGCCATCGAGGGGCTCGCCGAAGACGTTCACCAGGCGGCTGAGGCACTCGATCGAAACGGGGACGCGCAGGGCGGATCCGGAGTCGAACACCGGCATGCCGCGGCGCAGGCCGGCGGTGCGGTGCAGGGTGATGGCACGCACGTGGCGCTCATCCAGGTGCTGGTGGACCTCGAAGGTGTAGGTTTCGTGATCGAGGTGGGCGTAGAGCGCGCGGTGCAGGGCGGGCAGCGTGGAACAGGCGATGTCCACCACGGGTCCGTGGACCTGGGCGATCGTGCCCACTGGTTCGGGGCTCATCACCAGGGCTTATGCAAGTCAATGGCCCCTCTCGCGGTGGGGAAAGGGGCGGCGGAGAGCGATCCGGCACAAGGTCCGTGGGTGATAACGCGCAACGGGTGCGCCAATGGCCCTCACCGCCCGGTCTGTCAATCCTTCGCGGGGAGTTCCAGCTTGCCCGCCAGCATCTCCATGCGGTTCTTGGCGCGGCCGTAGCTCACGTAGTTGCCGATCATCGTGGCCAGTTGTGACGACACGTCGGCATTAGCTTCGAGGTAGTCCTTGTATTGGGGCTCGAAGAGCCGGTCGGGGTTCTTGTTGAGGAACCGGATCGCCTTGGTGGTATTGTCGGCCAGTTCCTGGAGGTCCGGCCGGATGCGGTCGATCGCTGCCTGCTGCCAGGGCGCGGCCATCTTGCGCATTTCGTCGAGTTGCGCGACTTCGCGGCCGGCCTTGTTGATGTGGTCGCGGATCTGGTTGATTTCATCCGAGTGGCCCTCCCAACTGACGCTGGAAAGTGTGTAGCTCTCCATCATGTCGGCATCCGTGCTGAGGATCACGGCCTGAGTTTTCACCTCGGATAGCAGGCGCGTGATTTTGTGGGTGTCAGGGGAGGAGGCTGCCGCGTTGCTGTGCGTGGCAGCCAGGAGTCCAGTGGCGAGAAGGACGACGGACGCGGCCGTCGCCGTCATTCGGGGGAGGGTCATGGGTTGTGCTCCTTACGCCCAATGGACTCGCGGCGGCGGCCCCGGTTTCGCGCGTGGTTTACGGGGCCATGCAGCGGAAGTTGGACGCGTCGTCAATGCTGCCCTGGCCACTGTAGCGCGCTACCTGCGGATACGGGCACAGCGGACGGCTGCGCTCCACCTGTCCGTTCACCAGGCGGCGGGCCACCATCGAATCGGGCGCCTGGCCGGCCTCCACCCAGTTGACGATGGCGGTAACCGAATCGTGCTGGTCCGGACCGATGCCGCCGCCGCAGTGTCCCATGCCGGGCACCATGAACAGGCGGAAGAAGTCGGGGGTCGACGGGCCGTTGTCGGTGACCGCCTGCTCGTAATACCTCACGCCGGCCATCGGCTGAAGAATCGGGTCCGCCCATCCGTAGGTCATAATGAGCTTGCCGCCGCGGCCACGGAAGGCCGAAAGATCGGTGTCCTTGGCGTCGGCCCAACGGCCCCAGTCGTCCAGCAGGTGGATGTCGCGGTCGTAGTCGAAGGTCTTGTAGTCCCACTCGGGGTCGGGCGGGGTGAAGACCAGGTAGCGCATGGTGTTTTCGGCCAGGTTGAAGTCGGCGGGCTTGGCGCCGGGCTGCGCCGGAGCGATCACGTTCAGCCAGCCGCTGCCGCTGCCGCCGCCGAACAGGCCGCTGGTCACGGCCTCGCTGCCCAGCATGTAGCCGGTGTAGAACGGGCGACCGTTGCTGACGGGTCCACTGTAGATCTTCGCGACCGCGGCCGCCTGCGCGGGCGTCAGGCAATCGGGTTGGTCCGTGCCGGCGGCGCAAGGAGGCACGTCGTGAGCCGGATCGAAGACGCACTTGCGCGGGTCGTCGATCAGGTTGTCCTTGAGACCGTCGATGGCGTCGCACTTGGCCATGACGCTGCGGCCCAGCAGCGCCAGTTTGGCCGGCGAGACGGGAGCCTCGCTCAGCGCCTTCTGGTTCCACATGGCGCCGATGGTGAAGCCGGTCTGGTCGAGCCACGGGGCGTTGGCGATGATGCCGTCGAAGTCGCCAGGGTAGCGCTCTGCTTCGATCATGCCCTGGCGGCCGCCGTTCGAGCAGGAGTTCCAATAAGAACGCGAGATCACGCGGCCGTAGTAATCCTGGGTGATCGCCTTGGTGGTGACCGCGGTCAGGTGCACGGCGCGGTAGGCGTAGTCGATGGCCTTCTGAGGATTGCTGAGCACGAAGGTGCCGCCGGGTTCCTGACGCGAATCGTGACCGGTGTTGGTCTGGGCGAAGGCGAAGCCGCGTTGGAGGGCTCCCGTGCGCTGGGCGGCGCGGCCGGCGTCGTCGAGCGATTCGCCCGCGTGGCCGCCGTTGCCGATCATGTAAAACCGGCCGTTCCACTGCGCCGGTAGGCTGACTTCGAAAGCGATTTCCGGAAAGAGCAGGCCGGTGACGCGGCAGTGCTCGGGGGCTCCGGCCGCGGCGGGGACGGTCTTGGCCTCGATCCGCACGATCTCGCGGTCTTTGAAGCCGGTGAGGGCGTCGCATGCCTTCCGTGGCGCGACATCGGCCTGCGAGTACTTGACCAGGGAACTGCTCTGATCGGCGAACGCCTGGGCCCGAGCCGGTGTCGAAGCCGCAGCCAGGAGGATGGCGGCAACGGCCGCCGGGAATGCGAGGGTCTGCGTGGGTCGCATCTTTCTATTATGCGAATCAATGCCGCCCGCCGTCGCATGACTCCCGTACGAACTCCGACACACCTTCGCCACACGATTCGGACAAGCAGTCGGAGACCCCATCGCCCTCGCAGCAATCCTCGGCCACGCCAATCTGAAATGTGTGCTCAAATACTGCCACCCACAACAAGCACACCTCAACCAAGCAATGAACAAAAACATCGAAAGCACGACGGGGAGCGGGATAACGGGGAGCGGGATAAACCATCAGGGCGGAAATAGTTGCTAAAATGACGCGGATAATACGTTCGAGATACTCTCCGAACGGAGCCGCGACAGTATGAGCGAATGGGATGATCGTATCCGGAACCACGCCGTGTGGGAGGAGTTGCGTTTGCTCGGTCCCGCGATTGATAGCGCCGTCGCGCTGGAGGGCATCGATGAGCGATCACTGGCCGGACTGGAGCGGGTTCGTGCAGCGCTCGCGTACTGCGGCAAGCGACTTGCCGGGACCGACCCGCTCACAGCACTCCCGACCCCGTTAGATGGTATCGCCGCGAGCCTGCGAGCCGCACGCGGGCACGTGGAGCAGTTCCTCACCGAACACACGCTTGCTCACGTTGAGGCTGCAAGCGCACAGATCGATGTGGCACTCGGTCACGCAAGCCAGATTCCCGGACCAGCAACAACGGAAGAACTCGGGGCACTGATCGCCGTCGCAACCGAATACCGAGCCACGCTCGAACGCAACTTGGCCGCGGCCAGGCAAACCGCCGGGGAGGCAAGCGCAGCGACGGCACAACTCCAGCACGACCTCGCTGAGCTGAGCAAGGCAGTTCCCGAGGAGCAACAGCGCATCACGCAACTCGCCGCTGAGTTTCAGCAGAAGTTTGCGGAAACCCAAGAACAGCGCACAAACCAATTCACCGAGACACTCCTCACCACCCAGCAGGAACTGAACAAGATCACCGGGGAACACCAGGCCCAGTTCTCCGCGGCAGAGGAATCACGACGCAACGAATTTACTCAGACGCAAACCGCCCGCCAACAAACCGTCGACGCCATCAGCGCAGACTACAACAAACGGCTGTCCGAACAGGACGTCGAGTCACGCAAGCAACGCGAGGTGCTCGCCGTCAAACACGCAGAAACCCTCGACGGACTCACGAAGGAGTACTCGGAACGCGGCAACGCCATCATCAGGGAAGTCGAGGAACACAAAGCCCGCATCGAACAACTCGTGGGCGTCATCGGCAACCTCGGCGTCACGTCAGGCTACCTCACGACCGCGAATCACGCCAGAAAAACCATGTGGCTCTGGCAGGCAATCACCGTCGCGGCGATGGCAGGACTCGTGTTCTTCGCATACCGCACGCTCGGCCTCCTCGAAGACAGCAACGGCACCTTCCACTGGGGCATGTTCGCCGGACGCGTCTTCCTCCTCGCCTCACTCGGCGTCCTCGCAGCGTACGCCGCAAGCCAAGCCGACAAGTTCTTCGAAATGGAACGACGCAACCGAAAACTCGCACTCGAACTCGAAGCCATCGGCCCCTACCTCGCACCACTCAGCCAGGAAGAACAGGACAAGTTCCGCATCCAAATGGGCGACCGAACCTTCGGGCAAGATGACCTCCCCGGCACGACAACAAAGAGCCCGGCATCACTCCTCGACCTCCTCAACTCCAAAGAAGGCAAACAACTCATCGAACTCATCCGCGAAGTCATCAAAAAAGGATGAGCATCGTTCTCCAGGGGCAAATGGCCACTCAACTGACAGGCCCGACAGCGTGCTAGCACTAGGCAGGACCATCCGGGTTCGCATGGGAGACTTCAAGAATCCGCATGAGCAAGCTGGCAAGCGCCAGATAATCATACGCGCGGTGCGGGTCGTCGATCAACGTAATGGAATGCGCCTTCAGGTTCCGCAAGCCGACCAGTCCCATGAACAGGTGCATGAATCCCTTCTGCTCATCGATTTCAGCAGCAGAAGACAGAGCGTTGACCCGCAGGACGGGCTGCTGCCGTTCGCAGCCGAACGCGCGCGTCATCAATCGTTCGCCGTCGAGATCGTTGAGCCCTGATCGTGTCTTGACCTCTGCGATGACTCGGATGTAAGCATTCAGCGCGGCCTCACGGTAGTGGCCATCCTGATACAGTTGCACGCTGACGCTCTCGACTGCAGGATGAAGCCGATGCCCGTCGGCTGGAGGAGCAACGCTTTGTGGCCTTACTGGCACCCCCGGTGGCGGACTTGCGCCGCCGCCAAGCCCACGCAGCCCCTCCAACAGGAGACGCCGCTCCTTGTACCGAGATTCTGGTTCCAAGTCGGCCTCGTAGTGCGAAACCGAGCCGTCCAGGACGCGGTGCGGGTGGATGTCGACAACAACACGACGCTCCTCATCGTCGTGGACTTTCACCAGGTCGCCACGTTTGATATCAGTACCAGGGCGGAACAGCAGTGTTCGGTCGAGGTCGCCCCCTACACGGTAGACGCGAACGAAAGGCTCTCCCTTACCAATGTCCCGAAGCACGGGCACATCATACTCATTCGTGAACTGGACCGCCATGAACGTATTCTACCCTCCACACTACCAGCGCAACGGTCTCATCGCCATCCGAGAAATACGGTCCCCTTCTGGTCCACCACGGGGCCGTTTCGGGACGTTTTTTGAGAGATGCTCGTGGATGCTCGTGGACCCTGGTGACTCCGGGCAAGTCTTAGTGGGTGGACGGGTTAGGGCGTAGGTTGTTGGAGGCGCGGATCGGAGTCGAACCGACGAATAAAGGTTTTGCAGACCTCTGCCTTACCACTTGGCTACCGCGCCTCGCGTCGCCTACATCTAGGGATAGCACATCCGCGCGAGTTTGCGGAGCGGTTGCATCCACGAAATCTACAACCCGCGCCGGATCGAGATGCCGCCGCCCGAGGTGCGCAGGCGGATGGTCGGACCGCCGCCGTTGACCTCCGCTTGCAGGCGGTTGCGCTCGTGCGGGTCGCGCGGCACGTTGAAGTCCGTCGACACGCCGCCGCCCGACGTGGCCGCATCGATATTGAAGCCGTGGCCTCGCGGCACGGTCACCACGATGCCGCCGCCGGAGGTCGAGGCGTCGATCGACCCCGCGGGTTCGCCGATGCGAATGCTGCCGCCCGAGGTGTGTACCCGCACGCTGGCACTGGCGCGGGTCACCTCGATGGAGCCGCCGCTGGTTTCCGCGTCCACGTCGCCCGACACCTCATCCAGGTGAATGCTGCCGCCCGAGGTTCGCAGCAGCGCCCGCCCCTTGGCGCCGCGCACCCTGATACTGCCGCCGGAGGTGTGCGCGTCCACGGGCCCGTCAATCCTGCCGAACTCGATCGCCCCGCCGGAGGTGTCTACCCGCACGGAGCCCGTGAGATCCTCCACCGTAATGCTGCCGCCCGCGGTTTCCAGATCGGCGTCGAAGCGGCCCGGCACCGTCACCCGGTAGTCGATTCCGCGCAGCCACCGATACTTGAGGCAGCGCCCGTTGTGGCAGTAGTGGTAATTCCCGCCGCCGAACAGGGCGCTCCAAAACGACCGCGACTCCCAGCCGCCGGTGAAGCGCCCGTCGACGCGCACCGTGCCGTTGTTCTGGCTGACGTCCAGCGAGAAGTTGCTCAGCATGTCTCGAAACTCAGCGTCGGAGGCGTTGCCCCGGAACGCCACCTCGATCTCCACTGAGTTGGAGGAGCCGGGCAGAACGCGGATCTGGCCCATCTCGGCGCGCAGCATCAGGCGGCCGCCGGGTTGCGCGGGAACGGATCGGGTCACGCGGTCCTGCGCCAGGGCGGGCCAGGCCAGCAGTCCGGCGATGGTCAAGGCAAGGGTGGAACGCCGCATGTAGGTCAATACGGTGGGAGGCCCCTCAAGGTTCCGCGCGGCGAAAGTTCCGCACGGCCGGGGCGGGCGGCGGTACACTGGTCAGAACAACCGATGCCGCGTTACCACTCCTTCCGGGACATTGACTGGTCCCTGCTGGTGATCACCCTGATCATTGCTGCGCTCGGCGTGCTGCAAATCTACTCGGTGACGCACGGTACCATCTTTGAGAGTGCCTGGTGGAAGCAGATCATCTGGATCGTGTTGGGTTTAGGGGCCATGTGGCTGGCGACTTCCGTGGATTACCACACGGTGCTGGGCCAGGTGCCGCTGCTCTATACGGTTTGCGTGGCAGCGCTGCTGGTGACGGCGATCCTGGGAAGCCTGGTGTTCGGCTCGCGCCGCTGGATCGAATTCGGGGGCATGAGCCTCCAAGTCTCGGAATTCGTGAAAGTGGTGATAATATTGATAGTGGCGCGATACCTCTCGGAGCTGAAGCGGGGAGAGATCGGCGTTCGTGATTTACTGAAATTGGGAGGGTTGGTCGGGATTCCCACGCTGCTGGTGTTCAAGCAGCCGAACCTGGGCACAGCGCTGACGTATGTGGCGATCGCCTCCGTTGGGGTCCTGTTAGCCGGAATTCGATGGCGCTACGTGGCCGCAATTATCTTGGCATGCGGGTTGGCCGCGCCGGTTACGTGGCCGCTGCTGGCAGACCATCAGAAGCAGCGCGTCCTCTCGTTTCTCGACCCCTACAGCGATCCGCTGGGCTCCGGCTATCAGGTGATCCAGTCGCGGATCGCCATCGGCCACGGCGGCATCTGGGGCACCGGGGCCACGCACGGCACGCAGACCCAGTTGGGGTTCCTGCCGGTGGCGCACAACGATTTTATTCTTTCCACCTTCGCGGAGGAGCACGGATTTGTAGGTGTAGTGGTGGTTCTGGGCTTGTACTTCCTGCTGGTAATGCAGATCGTGCAGAACGCCCAAACCGCACCCGACCGTTCCGGCATGTACATCTGTATGGGGGTGGCGACGCTGTTGCTGTTCCACATCCTGGTGAATGTCGGCATGGGCGTGGGGAGCATGATTGTGACGGGGATACCGCTGCCGCTGATGAGCGCCGGCGGGTCAAACTTGTTTGCGGTTTTTATGATGCTGGGGCTGGTGAATAACGTCCGGCTCCGGCGTTTCGTGAGTTGATTTTGCGTGGGCGGCGTAGGACCGCCCGCGTAGCGATGTTTTGACAGGCGGACCTGCGCATCGGATCGGTGCGGGGAACGCAAGGCGAGTTTCGGTAGAACAAGATTTCGGGATCGCCTGGGAGCAGTCGGGATTTTCGGATCCCTCTTGGCCCTGCTTCCGGCGGTTTCCGCTACGGCCGGCCATGGACGGTTCGTACGCCGGGGTGTATGAGAGCCCTCTAGATGCAACAGAATGCTCCGCCCCGGTGCCATTAGGCCGGTTTTCCCCCGAGGCGCCTTGCCTGTATCCCGCCCTATGCCTGGGTCCTGACAACACCCCAGCCGTTCCCCCGGGAACGCGCGGGGAGGGGAGGTTAGGATGAGCAAGGAGCTGGTGATCTCAGCCAATCGGCATGAGACCCGTGTGGCGCTGCTGGAAGAGGATCAGTTGGTGGAAGTTTACTTCCAGCGCTCCAACGAATATTCCCTGGCCGGCAGCATTCATAAAGGACGCGTGACGCGCGTGCTGCCGGGCATGCAGTCGGCTTTCGTCGACCTGGGACTGGAGCGGGACACGTTCCTCTACGTCTCAGATTTTCTCGACGAGCATGAAGATATCGATCGCGTGACGGGCGACGAGCGTCCGCCGCGGGAACGCGGAGGGCGCGGGCGTGGCCGCCGTGGATCGGCGGGATCATCGGAGGGTGCGGCTGCGGCGGCTCCGGCCGTGGCTCCGGCCAGCACTCCGCCGCCGGGCGCCGAAGCCGGCGGGGCAGCAACTCCCGCCGAAGCGGGCGCGGAAGGGGTCGAGCCTGCCGCCCAGGCCACTGTCCAGGCCGCCACCCAGGAACGCCCGGAGGATGGCGAAGGCCGCGGCGGCGATCGCCGTGGACGCCGGGGGCGGCGCAGACGGCGCGGCGGTGGTGGTAGCGGCGGCGGGCGGGGAGGTTTCCCCGAATCGAAGTACGCCGATGCGACCGAAGCAGCCGAGGAGGCTCCGGCGGTCGAACCCGAACAGGCCCAGGAGGACGTGGACACGGCAGCCTTCGAAGACACGCCGGTGCTGCTGCCGGGCGAGTCGCTGGCGAAGTATCGCCGCCCCGGCGGAGGGTCGCGGGCCGGTCACGCGCCGGTAGCCGCTGCCGCTCCCGCGGCTCCTTCCAAAAAGAAAGACAGCGACGACCGCGACGACGCTGAGAACGAGTACGACGAGCCCGTCCACTATCCCCGAGAGAACGCCATCCCCGATGCGCCGGAACACCCTGTGCCGGCGGAGGGCGTCGCCAGCCGCGACCTGCCCCAACCGCCAGCCGCGCCCGAGCCTGCCGATGCCACGCGCGAAGAAATGGAGGAGGCCGAGGAGGCCGCATCCATGGGTCCGGTGTCGGCGGCCTGGGATGACGACGACGTCGATCTGGACATTCAGGAGATGATTCTGGGCGAGGTGGAGGCTCCCGAAGAAGGCCAGGAATCCGCATCGTCGGACGACGGCGAAGAAGGCGACGACGGCGAAGAGGGCGCCAGCGACGAGAGCAGCGAGGAGAGTTCCGAAGAAGACGTGGAAGCTGCGGCCGAAAGTGAAGAGCCGGAGGTTGCCGGAGCAGAAGGCGGCGAAGAAGCGCCGGCGGAAGGCGGGGAACAGGAAGCCGCCGCGTCGTCCGAGGGCGCAGAGCCGTCCAGCGGCACGGCCGAAGTGCGTGAGCGCGGTGGCCGCTATCCGCACCGCGTTTCGCGGCGGATGCGCCGGCGTGGCCGTGGTGGTGATCGCGGGGAGCGCGGCGAAGGCGAAGGGCGCGGCGAAGGACGCGGCGAAGGACGTGGAGAGGGGCGCGGCGAAGCACGCAGTGAAGGACGTGCGGAAGGACGTGGAGAAGGCCGGCGCGACAACGAAGAGCGCCGTCCCTCGGCGCAGGTGCGCGCGCAGCCGTCCATCAGCGAACTGCTCAAGCAGGGCCAGGAAATCATCGTCCAGATCGCCAAGGAGCCGCTGGGCCAGAAAGGCGCGCGCATCACCTCGCACGTGGCCCTGCCCGGACGCTTCGTCGTCTACATGCCGACGCTCGAACACATGGGCGTGTCCCGCAAGATCGGCAGTGACGAGGAGCGGCTGCGGCTGAAGCGCATCCTGCAGGGGCGGCGTCCCGGTCCGGTGGGAGGCTTCATCACCCGCACCGCCGCCGAAGGCCGCAGCGAGGAAGAGATCGCGGCCGACATGGATTTCCTCTACAAACTGTGGCAGGACATCAAGACCAAGTCGGAAAAGCGGCCGGCGCCGATGCTGCTACATCACGACCTGGACATCGTCCAGCGGATCCTGCGCGACCAGCTCTCTGACGACTTCAAGGCCATCTGGATCGACAGCGAAGAGGTCTTTGAGAACATCCTCAAATTCGTGGAGCGGTTCCAGCCGGCGCTGGTGGGCAAGGTAAAGATGTACACACGGGAGGCGCCCATCTTCGACGCCTTCGGAGTGACGCAGGAACTGGAGAAAGCCCTGCGGCCGAAGGTGTGGCTGAAGTCGGGCGGCTACATCGTCATCAACCAGACCGAGGCGCTGGTGGCCATCGACGTGAACACGGGCAAGTTCGTGGGCAAGTCGAACCGCCTGGAAGACACCATCGTCAAGACCAACACCGAGGCCATCAAGGAGATCGTGCGGCAAGTCCGGCTGCGCGACCTGGGCGGCATCATCGTGATCGACTTCATCGACATGGACGAGCGCAAGAACCGCCAGAAGGTGATGCAGGCGCTCGAAGAGGCCATGCGGGTGGACCGCGCGCCCTACAAGATTCTCCAGTTCAACGATTTCGGACTGGTGGCTATCACCCGCAAGCGCGTCAAGCAGTCACTGGAGCGCACGCTGTGCTCGCCCTGCCCGCATTGCGACGGCGCGGGCTACGTCAAGAGCGTGGGCACGGTGGTGAGTGAGATCCTGACCGAGGCCCGCAAGATGGCCGCGACGGTGGAAGGAAAGGATGTTATGCTGCGCGTGCATCCGGACGTCGCCAAAGTCATCAAATCTCACCAGAACAAGTATCTGGAAGAGCTGGAAGAAACCCTGCGGCGGCCGGTTCTTGTAAAGAGCGACCCGCTGCTGCATCACGAGAAGTTCGATCTGGCTTGAATTTCAGAGCGAATCTATGGTCCAAGGAGACATACATGTTACGCATCAACGATACGGCGCCTGATTTCACCGCCGAAACCACGCAGGGGCCCATCCACTTCCATGAATGGATTGGCGACGGCTGGGCCGTCCTGTTTTCGCATCCCAAGGACTTCACTCCGGTATGCACCACCGAGTTGGGCGCCGTCGCTGGTCTGGAAGGGGAGTTCAAGAAGCGCAACTGCAAGGTGATCGGCCTGAGCGTCGACCCCGTGGACAGCCACCTCAAGTGGGAGAAGGACATCGAAGAGACCCAGGGCCACAAGGTCGGCTACCCGATGATCGGCGATCCGCAACTGAAGGTCGCCAAGCTCTATGACATGCTGCCGGCAGACGCCGGTGAAACCAGCGACGGACGCACGGCAGTCAACAACCAGACCGTGCGCACCGTGTTCGTCGTCGGTCCGGACAAGAAGGTCAAGCTGCAGCTCGCCTACCCCATGACCACCGGCCGCAACTTCGACGAGATCCTGCGGGTGATCGATTCCATGCAACTCACCGCCAAGCACCAGGTGGCGACGCCCGCCAACTGGAAGAACGGCGAGGACGTGATTATCGTGCCGTCGGTCAGCGACGAGCAGGCCAAGCAGAAGTACCCGCAGGGCTTCAAGACGCTGAAGCCGTACCTGCGCACCGTCGCACAGCCGAAGTAATTTTCCTCCTCGATCCCGCGAAACGCGCGCGGCCGGACCGTTGTCTACCGGACAAGGCCGCCGCGCGCCGCCTCCCCCGACGCCATGATCCGGAAACTCAAGTCCGGCCAATATCGCCTCTACTCGCGTAAAAAAAATCCCCGGACTGGCAAGCGCCGCAACCTGGGCACCTTCGACACGCGCGCCGCCGCGGAACGCCATGAGCGCGAAGTGCAGTACTTCAAGCGCCGCGGATGACGCCATGGCGGCAGCCAAGCGCAAGTGGTCGCAGGAGGTCACCGAACGCAGCGACGCGCTGGACCTGGAGAAGGACGTCTTCAGCAAGTCCAGCCCGCGCGCCATCGCGCTGTCGCTCAAGCGGTCCGCCGAAGCGAGCGGCCGCCGTAAGGGGACGCCCTTGCAGTCGGCCATGTCGATGCTCAACTTCTACATCAATCGCGCCGGAACGAATCTGCCGGCGTCCCGCAAACGGGTGCTGGAACAGGCCAAGGACGAGCTCCGCAAAGCCTTCGGCCGGGAGCCCGCCTGAGGAGGAGTGCTCAGCCCCACTTCTTGCCCAGTGCCGGCACGTCGGCCTTGGCCAGATCCTCCGGTGCCATGGCAAGGTGAAAGTGCGCCTCGGCGTTGAATTGCAGGAAGAGCGGCTCGGCCATGCGGGGCAGGTCCGAAGAGTCGTTGGCGTGGACCACCAGGACGGCGCACCGCTTGCCTTCCTTCTCCATGAAGTACGCCGCTTCCGGCTTCAGCTCCGCCAGAACCTTCTCAATTCGGGTGCCGAGCGAGCCGTCTTTGGCGTAGGCGTTGCCGGTTTCGCTGGGGATGATCGCTTCGATAAGGATTCGCATAGGCCGCCATTGTATAACGCCTGTTCCTGCGTGTCTGCCGCCTATTCACCTGGTTTGACATCCCCTCTTCGGACCATTGACTCATCCTGCGCGATCCCTCGTAATCAAAAGAGGGGGGCCACTTGTGAGAGCAAGGCGGAAGAAAACAAAACCAGGAGGTATACATGCCCGCCACCGACCGGCGGCGTAGAGAGGCGCAGGGTTTTGTGGGGCAGGCCCATGGCCTGCGGCGGGCTCTCAGCCCGCCCTTGCCCGCTACGCGATCGGCTCCAACTCCGGCCGCACGCCCATCTGCCGCAGGCACCGGTCGATCCACTGCTTGGTGAGCTTCTCCTGCACGCCGTTCTGCGAAAGCCGCGTGCGCAGGTTGGACCAGTCGACGTGATCCAGTGACTGGTCCTGGTTGAAGCAGGAAAATACCACCGTCTCCTCGCCCGTCTTCGGATCCTTGTGGAGCTGCAAGCACTGCGCGCAGATCTCCTTCATCATGCATTGCATGGGCGAATTGATGCTGCCGATGGCCTTGTGATCCGGCTTCAAGTAAGGAGCCAGCGTAGTGTGCCGCGCGCGCGCTACCGCCCCCATCATGCCGTCCGAGCCGATCGCCACAATGCGATCCACCGAATGCAGAGACAGCGAGCTGTCGCCCAGATTGCCTGACCCGTAGGCGACCATCGCCTCGACGATATTGCCCACGAATGCGTCGTCCTGCGGACGGCTGGGCGTGAACCCGGGCGCTTCGTCGCAGCACCACACCACCACGTCGGCCGCCTTCTCGATCTCTTCCACCTTGTAGCGGTCGGCGATCTTCTTGTACCCCGCGAAGTAGATCGTTTGCGACCCCTCGGCCCGCAACTGTTGCCCGATCGAAAACAGCACGGCGTTGCCCAGGCCACCGCCTACCAACAGCACGGTCTCCTTGGCGGGTGTCTCCGTGGGCGTGCCGGTGGGACCCATCAGGATCACCGGCTCGCCGGGCTTCAGCATGGCGCACAGGTCCGACGATCCGCCCATCTCGAGCACGATGGTCGACAGCAGCCCGCGCTCGCGATCCACCGAAGCGCCGGTCAACGCCAGCCCTTCCATCGCCAGCACCGTCCCGTTGGAACGCGGCGCCAGCGTCTCGAAATTCTGTAACCGGTAGAACTGCCCCGGCTGAAACGCGCGCGCCGCCGTCGGAGCCTTCACAATCACTTCGACGATGGTTGGTGTCAGGCGCACCACGTCTTCCACCACCGCGCGCAACTCGGTATTGAGCGTCGCAAACAGATCCTCCGGCTCCGGAACGCCGGGCGCGCGGCGCGCCAAAGCGCGCGAAACCACGGGATAACCCTGCTTGGCGCTGGCCATGGCCTTCACCACGTTCCCGGCGAAGGACGGATGCAGGTCCCCGAAGAAGCTGATCGCCCGGCCGTCGGCGCGCAGGCTCATCAGCACGGACGCTTCCGACGGCTTGGCGACCTTCTCCGGCTTCACCGGCTCGCCATTCTCGTTCACCGCCTGGAACCACTTGCCGTCCAGGAACACGTTGTTCGTATCCTCGCGGCCCAGCACCGTGTTGGGCTGTGTTCCGGCGGCCACCAGAATCGACTTGGCGGGCATCCGCTGCAACGCGTCCGCATCCGGATGCTTGACCAACAAAGCCGCCGCATGCCCGTGCGCGTCGAGCTCCACTTCCTTGGGCGTCAGGTTTTCGGCGAACCGGATACCCTCCTGCAACGCCAGCGCGACCTCTTCGTGATTCAGCGTGTAGCTGGGAGCGTCGATTAGCCGCCGCCGGTAGGCGATGGTCACCCCGCCCCAGGAATTCAGCAGCCCGTGCAGATCGGGACGCCGCCCCTCGTGCGCCGCCCGCGACCGTTCGGCGCGAATCGCCCGCGCGTGCGCCAGGAACTCGTCGGCGGTTTCCAACTCCTCGGCGCTCCAGCCCGCGCGCACCTCGCGCTCGCCCTTTTCCGCGGCCAGCGCCTCGTAGCGCTCCAGGAACTTCTCCACCTGCACCGGATAATACGCGAGCGATTCGGTCGCCGTATCAATCGCCGTCAGTCCGCCGCCGATCACCACCACCGGCATCCGCAGTTGCAGGTTCGCCACGGAATTGTGCTTGGCCGCCCCGGTGAGTTGCAGCGCCATCAGGAAATCCGAGGCCTGCCGCACGCCGCGCGACAAGCCGTTCTTCATGGGGATCACCGTTGGCCGCCCCGCGCCCGCGCACAGCGCCACGTGGTCGAAACCCATCTCGAAGGCCGAATCGATGGTCAGCGTGCCGCCGAAGCGCACACCGCCGAACATCGCAAACTCGCGCCGCCGTTCCAGCAGCAGCCGGATGATCTTGAGGAAATTCTTGTTCCAGCGGACCGTGATCCCGTACTCGGCCACCCCGCCGAAGCCCGCCATCACGCGGTCGTCCAGCGACTCGTACAGCTCCGTAATGTCACGGATCGGCCGAAACCCGACGCGTTCGCCGCGCGGCGTCACGCCCGAGAAATCCGCCGGCAGCGGCTCGATCTTCAGCCCGTCGCAGGCCGCCACCGAGTGCCCGTCATTCATGAGGTGGTGCGCCAGCGTGAAGCCGGCCGGCCCCAACCCCACAACCAGCACTTTGTACCCCGAAGCTTCCTTGGGCAAAGGCCGCGCGAAGTTCAGCGGATTCCAGCGCGTCAGCAGGCTGTAGATCTCGAAACCCCACGGCAGTTCCAGAACATCTTTGAGCGCCCGCGTTTCCACCTGCGGGATGTCCACCGGGTCCTGCTTCTGAAAGATGCACGACTTCATGCAGTCATTGCAGATGCGGTGCCCTGTGCCGGCGGCCATGGGATTGTCGATGGTGGTGATGGCCAGCGCGCCCACCGTGTTGCCGTTCTGCTTCACCAGGTTCATCTCGGAGATTTTCTCGTCGAGCGGGCACCCGGCCAGCGTCACCCCGAAGACGCTCGCCTTGAACGCACCGTCCTTCTCGCGGAGCCCGGTGGAGCAGGAATCCTTGCCCTGGTTATGGCACTTGATGCAGTAGTTCGCCTGATCCAGGCTGCGGCTCAGGTCCATGCCCGGATCGGTCAGCTTGAAGCCCTCGCGATGCCGCAGCGCCCGTTCCGGCAGGGCGAGCCTGGTGACTCCGCCCGCGTGGCCATTTGTGATCGCCTCCACCGGAATCAGGTGCTCCATGTCCAGCTTGTGCGGGACGCGGAACAGCACGCCGTGGTGATACTTTTCGATGCCCGCATCGGAGAGCGCCGCCCAGGCCGCGTACTTCTGCGCGGCTTCGAGATGCGGCTGATGATGATCCGGCGCGTCCAGCCAGCGGTTCACGTGTTCGGCGAAGCTTGCTTCGGTAAGCGGCTCACCCAGCAGTGATTCGAGCTCGGCCGCCAGCGCCTCGCCGGGAATCGCGTTGGCCTGGTCCTTCGTGACCCCGCTGATGGCCTTCTTCTGCACGAACTTGCGCTTCAGCGCGTAGAGCGGAGCCAGCGCATGATGGCGCGCCTGCAACTCGCGGATTTCGGGCGAGATGCCGAACAGCTCCCCGACGAAGTCTTCCACATGCGGCGCCAGCTCGATCACCAGCTCCGAGTGGGGCTTGCGGTCGAGCGCGTCGGGGTTCGCCCGAGCCTCCTCCAGCCGTCCGGCCAACGCGGCGTCGGAGGCGCGCAGGTCTTCGAGGAAGGCGGCGTCCAGGCGCGCGAGGCCCTCGCGGGAGTACAGGTCCGCGAAGGCAAACCCCCGCGCAAGTTGCAGATGTTCAGAGCTGGCAGACATTTACGATAAATCCAGGCGAGCCGGTTCTTCGGGGAAGAAAGCGCGGCAGGTGCTCCCCCTCAAGTGCCCCCCCCGCGACGATGATTCCCGTGGGACTCCGGCGACACTACGGAAGCTAAGCTTCATCCCATAATAACAAGGGACGCTCCCGTCTGGACCCGAGGCGCAGCCGGAGCCGCGAAAATTTTCTGCACATTTTCCGGGAAGAAAACCGCCGGCTACTACGTCTTCCCCGTAACAAACGCAGCACGCCTCCGTGCGGACGGCTCGCTCCCCAACACGAGCCTCCGAACGGAGGCATCCTTATTCTGGGGCACCTGCTCCCCCGTCTCCAAACCCCGCCCGTCCGGCAACCCGCTAGCTGAGCCGCGCCCGCAGGAAGCGGTCCCCTCCGGTCCGCCATCACCTCACGCGCGCCGGCCCCACAATCCCTCACCGCCGTCCGGCAAAGAACGCCTGCATCAGCTCCGCGCACTCCGCCCCCAGCATCCCTTCGACGACCTCCACCCGATGATTCAGCACCTCGGCGTCCGCCAGCCGGAACTTGCTGCGCACGCCCCCGAAGCGCAGGTCGCGGGCTCCGAACACCAGCCGGGCGATCCGCGCGTGCACCAGCGCCCCGGCGCACATCACGCACGGTTCGAGCGTCGCGTAGAGCGCCGCGCCCTCCAGCCGGTAATTCCCGATCGCTGCCGCTGCCTGCCGGATCGCCAGCATCTCGGCATGCGCCGTGGGATCGTTCCGTGCGATCGGCGAGTTCCGGCCCCGGCCGATCACGCGTCCATCCAGCACCACCACGGCGCCCACCGGCACCTCGCCGGCGCGCTCGGCCTCGCGGGCCAGCGCCAAGGCTTCCCGCATGTATTCTTCGTCCGTGCTCAAACGGGCGAGCCTTCGATGATCTGCATCGGCCCGCGGGTCGGGATAATGCGATCCAGCCGGAATCCGGCCGACGCATAGAGGTCGCGATACTGCTGCTCGGTGCGCTCCAGCCCGCCGATCATGAGCATCTCCAGGTCCAGGATCTTGACGAAGCCGGGCTCATTCCGCGGCGGCACCACGGCCTCGGCCAGCAGCAGTTTTCCGCCCGGCCGGATCGACTTCCGGCAGGTGGAAAGAATCGCCTTCGACTTCTCGTCGTCCCAGTCATGAATGATGTGTTTCAGGATATAGGCGTCGGCCTCCGGCACCGACTCGAAAAAGCTCCCCGCCACCACTTCGCAGCGGTCGGCGTAGGGCTGGAGCAGCGGCGAGGCCCGCACCTTGTCGATAAAGTACGGCATCTCGAACAGGATGCCGCGCAGCCCCGGCGTCTTCTTGAGGATCTCGGACAGCAGCATCCCCAGCCCGCCCCCGACGTCCACAATGTCCCGAAAGCCGGAGAAGTCGTAAGCCGCCGCGGTAGGCGCGCTGTCGGCCGTAGACATGTCGGTCATCGCATTATTGAAGTTGACCGCGTCCTCCGGATGCTCCGCGAATCGCTCGAACCCCTGCTTGCCCCACACCTTGAACGGAGCCGCCTTGCCGGTGGCCAGCGTCCAGGGCGCCTCGCGCCAGATATCCAGGTGCCAATCGTCCAGCAGCATCATCGCCATGTTGCGCACGCTGGGCTTGGAGTTGCTGCGCAGCAGGTCCGAGAGCGGCGTGTTCGTAAAGCGGCCGTCCTCGGTTTCGCTGAACACCCCGACGCTGGCCAGCGCGCGCAGCAGCCGGTAGAGCGAAGGCCCATGGATCCCGGTGGCGGCGGCCAGTTCGTCTGCGGTCCTGGGTCCGGTTTCCAGATGATCGGCGACGCCGAAACGCGCCGCCATGGAGATTCCGATCGAAAGCCACTTGCCGGTCAGCATCTGGAGCAGCGCGGCATGCGGAGGCATGGAAGATGGATGAGGTTGTGACATCGATCACGATTATACGAACAGATCCAGTTGCGCGGTGCGCGGCCACAGCTCCGGTTCCACCTCGGCTTCGCGCCCGGCGAGCCCGTGCCGCGCCCGCACCCGCCGCACCCGTTCGTGGATCTTTTCCGGATACGCGCCGCGCAGGTAGCTGGCGTGCAGGAAGCGCTCGCGGTAGCGCCGCACCAGAGCGGGAAAGCGCTCCTCAAGGAACGGCAGAAACACTTGCCGCGCGCTCGGTTTGAGGAACAGCACGTTCGCCCCGAATCCCTGGGCTCCCGCCGCCGCGGCCTCCCGAGCTAGCGCGTCCAGGCTCTCCTCGCTGTCGTTGATCAGCGGCATTACGGGGGCGCAGAACACCGTCACCCGCACGCCCGCGTTGGCCAGCGCCCGCACCGCGGCCAAGCGCAGGTCCGGACGCGGCGTCAGCGGCTCCAGCAGCCGGGCCAGCTCCACGTCGATGGTGGTGATCGTCAGGCTCACGCTCAGGTAGTGCCGCCGCGCGATCTCCTGGAACACGTCCGCATCGCGCGCGATCAGGTCGGATTTGGTGATGATGCCCAGCCGCAGCCCGTCGATGCGGGCGATCTCCTCCAGCATGCGGCGCGTCACGCGGAAACGGCGCTCGGCCGGCTGATACGGGTCGGTGGCCGTGCCGATCGCCACCGTCTCGCCCACCGGCAGCCGCCGCAACTGCTCGCGAAACCGCGCGGCGTCGAACTGCTTGGCGAAGATCTTGCGCTCGAACTCCTGGGGATCGTTCAGCTCCATGAATTCGTGCGTGTAGCGCGCGTAGCAGTATTTGCACCCGAACTCGCAGCCCCGGTAGGGGTTGATGGTCCAGCGGAAGGGCACACGCGTACTGTCGCACCGGGCCAGGTAACTGCGCGTGGCGAGTTCGAAGTATTCTACCCGCCGCTTGGCTTCCAGGCGCGCTCCCTCGGCGGCCAGCCGCGCGATGCCGATGAGTTCGGACACGCGGCTATCTTCGCCTAATCTTCGCCTTCTGTCAAGCGCAGTCTGTGTGAGGCAGGCCCCCGGCCTGCGGCGGGTTCTCAGCCCGCCTTCTGATCTGGCGGAAGCCTCCGGCAGGTCACGACACAGTTCGCATTTCTCACCAGGTTTCGGACGCAGGACGTGGCGCAAGCCCGTGGCTTGCCGCGCCGGCGCTTGTCGTCCATCACAGCGTCGTGCCCGGAGTGCCGGCCCGACCACTCGCCGAGGCATCCCGCCCGTGCTTTGCCCGAAACGCTCTGCGAGCTTGCGAGAAATCTAGAGCGCTTTCACCGTTATCGTAGACCGCTTCCTGTGGTCGCGGCTCCGCTACTGGCGTTGCGCACTCAATCCGTGGCCCGGGCGGAGCGCCGCTAGCAGAGATGGGATGAGAAAGCCGGCCTCCCGGCGGGATGCGATAAGCTCCCAATGGATACGCACTCGATGCGCAAAAGGAGACCGGCCATGAAGAAGCATAGCAGCAAGAAAGCGAAGAATCCGGAGGGGGCAGGGGTGGTGAGCAGAGGGAAGAAGCGATCGATCACGATCGGGATGGACCTGGGGGACAAGACCAGTCGGTATTGCGTGCTGGAGGGGGACCAGGTGGTGAAGGAAAGCAGCGTGGCGACGAGCAAAAAGGGCTTGGTGCAAGTGTTCGGATCGGGGCCGCGTTGCCGGATCGCGCGCCGGGACTCATCCCGGCGCTTGTGGCCGGTCACGCTGTCACACCGGGAGCGGCGCCCAAATCGCCGATTGCGTATCCCCGGCTCACGTTTCCCGCCAATGGACTGAGAGCTTGTGAGAAATCCGCGCTAGCACGATTACCAACACCCCGCCCCCGTCACCGGCACGTCACCGTACCCGTGTTATAGTGCCCGCATGCGACGCTTGCTCCTCGCCGCGCTGGTCTTTGCGCTGCTTGCCGGATGCTCCTCCACGCCCGAACGGCCCTATGTGGTGCTGGTCTCCCTCGACGGCTTCCGCTCGGATTACGCCGCGCTCCACGGCGCGCCCAATCTCGACCGCCTCGCCCGCCAGGGCGTCCGCGCCGAAGCGCTCATCCCGTCTTACCCCACCGAGACCTTTCCTAACCACACCGCCATCGCCACCGGAATGTACCCCGAGCACAACGGCATCGTCGGCAACATCTTCTACGACCCCCGCCGCAACCAGACCTTCCACTACAACCAGAAGGACACCGGCGGCGACGGCTCCTGGTACGGCGGTACGCCCCTCTGGGTCCTGGCCGAAAAAGGAGGCCTGCACAGCTCCGCTTATTTCTGGCCCGCCACCGACACGGAAATCCAGGGCACGCGCCCCTCGGCCTATTTTCCCTACGACGGATCCGTGCCCAACGAGAAGCGCGTCGACCAGGTGCTCGCATGGCTCCGCGAGTCCGGGGACCAGCGCCCGCACTTCATCACCCTCTATTTCTCCGACGTCGACAGCGCGGGGCACAGCTACGGACCCGAGGCTCCCGAAACCCGCCAGGCCGTGGCCGCCGTCGACGCCCAGATCGGCCGCCTGATGGACGGCATGGCGCAGCTCGAGCTGCCCGCTTACCTGTTCGTGATCTCCGATCACGGCATGACCAACGTCACCGAATCGGTCAGCATTGGCCGCGCCGCCGACTTCGCCGGATTTACCGTCGCGCCGGAAGCCGGGTCACAGATCATGCTCTACTCCGATGATCAGGACCTGGCCAGCACCACCATCACGCGCCTCAACGATCGCCACGACCCGCGCTATCACGCCTACCGCCGCGAGCTCACCCCCGGCTACCTGTACTACGACGAGGGCTACCGCATCGGCGACGTAGTGGTGATGGCCACCGCTCCTGTCTCCCTGCGTATCGATACCGCGGGAGCCGCGCCGCCGGAGCTCAAACCCGGCGCGCACGGCTACGACCCCTTCCAATTCCCGCAAATGGACGGAATCTTCTACGCCCAGGGACCCGGGATCAAACCCGGTCAGACCATCTTCCCGTTCCAGAACGTGCACATCTACCCGTTGATCGCGCACATTCTCGGACTGGAGATGCCACTGGGCGTCGACGGATCGCTCGACGTGCTGCAAGGCATCCTGAATGAGCAGGGCGCGCCCGCACCTACTGAGTAGTCTCTCGCGCGCCCGTCAGGAACAGCGCCCCCAGAAGCTGCCCGATCTGCGCGGCCGAAAGCTGTCCGTTCTTCCGGTACCACACCGTCGTCCGGTTCAGCATCCCCAGCAACGCCAGGCTCAGATGCTTGCCCGCGATATCCTCGCGCAGCGCCCCCGTCGACTGCCCGTCTTCGAGCACCCGCCGCACCACATTCTCGTAGCCTGACCGCAGCGCCAGCACCTGCCGCAACCGCTCCTCGGATAACGACCGCATCTCGGTGAACGTCGTCGCATGCTTGCTCGCATCGCGCAACAAGCTCTCGACGTGCGCGCCGATCAGCGTTCGCGCGCGCTCCACCGGATCATGCACGCCGGCGATGGCCGCCTCGGCATCGGTGCGAATCTGGGCGAGCGACGCCGTGCAGATCAGGTACAGCAGATCCTCTTTCTTGCTGATGTGGTAGTAGAGGGACGCCTTCTGCATGCCCAGCAGCGCGGCCACCTCGCGCGTGCTGGTGGCATCGAAGCCTTTGCGGGAAAACAGCGCCACCGCGGCATCCAGCGCACGATCCAGCCCGGGATTGGCGCCTCCCACCACCTTGCGCGCCCGGCCGCGCGGCTCGCCCCGCGCCGCCAGATCCGGTAGCGGCTCGCGGCGGCCGCTCCCCTCCCTCAACGCACCGTCCAGAAACACGCCGGCGAAGATCGACGCCAGCCGCGCCTCCGGCAACGCCTGCTCCTTGTGAAACCACAGCGCCGCGTGGTTCAGCATGCTGAGCAGCGCCAGGCTGAGATACTTCGCCTCCACGTCGCGCCGCAGCACGCCGGTTTGCTGCGCGGCCGCCAGCGTCGACCGCACGAACCGCTCATAGCGGTCGCGCAGCGCCAGGATCTCGGCCCCGCGCCGGCGCGTCACCGCCCGCAGTTCGGTCAGCAGCGCCACGTTGCGTGCTTGGTAGCGCAGCAGCGCGGCCAGATGTTCGGCGATCAGCACGCGAATGCGCTCCTCCGGCAAAGTCTCGCGCGCCACGGCCGGCGGCACGTGTTCCAGAAACTGGTCGATCGAGGACCGGCAGATCTGATACAGCAGGTCCTCTTTGCTGGCCATGTGGTGATAGAGTGACGCCTGCTGGATGCGCAAGGCCGCCGCGATCTCGCGCGTGGTGGTGGCCGCGAATCCCTTGCGCCAGAACAGCGACGCGGCCGTATCCAGGATCTGGCCGGTCGTCAGGCGCTCGAACGGGACCGCGGACGTGGAACTCATGGGGTACTCGGCGTAGCGGAAGCTTCTCCACAACCGGGGCCAACTCCCTGTGATCGCGGCTCAGCGAGCGGCGCTGTACGCAAGCACCGTCGTTCCGTGCGGAGCGCCTATAGCTGAGCCGCGACCACAGGGAGCGGTCCCCGCGGGCATTCTCATCTCCCCCTCCGGCCCGGGACCCCCAGTATAACCTGCCGACCGACCGGTAGAAACCTCTACACGTCCAGCCCCACCGCTCGCATCAGCTCCAGTGCGTTGCCGCGCGTCACCACACCCGGCCGCAGCCGGTAGTCGAAGTGGATCTCGCCGCCTTCCAGATGATCCTCAAAATGGACGTTTACCGCTGCTCCCTCGCCGAAGCCGGCGGCGATCTCGGCCAGCGCCAGATCGTGCGTGGTCGCCATCCCGATGGCCCCGCGCGCCAGCAATCCGCGCAGCAGCGCCTCGGCGCCGATCCGCCGGTCGCTCGAATTGGTGCCGCTCAGCAGCTCGTCCAACAAAAACAGCACGGGCCCGCCCGCGCCCGCCAGGTCCACGATCGATTTCAGCCGGCTGATCTCGGCGTAGAAGCGCGACTTGTGATCGGCCAGCGAATCGTTGGCCCGCAGCGACGCCCCCAGATGCATTCGCGAGAGGCGCAGGCCGGCAGCGGTCACCGGCGCGCCCGCCCAGGCCAGCACGATACTCGTGCCGACCGCCCGCAGCAGCGTGCTCTTGCCTGACATGTTCGAACCGCTGACGATCCACAAACGCGTCTGGCCGCCCAGCGCGACGTCGTTCGCCACGGCCTCGTCCGGCGGGATCAGTGGATGCGTCAACCGCTCGGCCGCATACTGCGGTTCAGCCTCGGGCAACAGTTCCGGGAACGTGGCCGACGGGCGCTCGTAGGCGAAGGAAGCCAGCGACCCCAGCGCTTCGAACTCGCCCACCGCCGCCACCCAATCGCCGATGTGCGGACCGCAGCGCTGCCGCCACGCCTCAATCGCCATGGCGAACTGCGGCATCCACAGGGCGGGCGCGGCGATCACCGCGAAGATCTGGTTGTGCGCCCACTCCATCCATTCCACCAGCCGCTCCAGCCTGCGGATCTGCTGGGTCGCCGTGTGTCCCTCGGTCTGCAGGCGCGCCCGCAGCGCGCGCAGCGCCGGGGAGGTGACCTCCTCGGCCTCCAGCCGCCCCAACAACAGCGCGATCAACTTCAGCTCGTGCGCCGGCGCGTTGGCCGTCTCCGTCACCCGCCGCACTGAATCGCGCATCGCCAGTCCGAACGCCAGGTCGCACAACACCACCGCCAGGAACGGCCGCAGCGTGACCTCACCCCCCAGCCACATCCCCAGCGTCGCCAGCCCTGCCACGGCCAGTAAAGCGGCCACCAGCCGCGCGCCGGGAAAGAAGCGTGCCGGAGGCTCGGCGCCCCACTGCGCCAGCCGCCGGTCGTCGAGCGCGGCGCGTACGTCCTCGCCGATCAACGCCAGGTCCTCACGCAGGTCCAGCCGCGGCGTCAGCTCGCGCACCGCCTGCTGCCGCGCGGCCACCTCGGCATGTTGACCGGGCTCGAGCAGCCACGTAGCCAGGATGCGCTCGCCGGTCGCCGTGCGCGCCGTCGACAGCAGCTCGAACAGGGATCCTCGCCCGAACAGGTCCAGGTCGTCGGCATAGACGTGGTTGGTGGGACGCCAGCGCTCGCTGCGGGCGCCCTTCCCCATCCAGCGATTCTCCAGCCGGGCGACCGCGTGTTCGTAGAACGCCACGGCGCGAGTGGCGCGGCGCAGTCCTCTCGCGATCTTCGGATGCACGGCAAACAGCGCCAGCAAGGCGCCCACCGGCATCAGCAGCCAACTGGCGGAAAACCATCCCGGGCCGAAGGCCACGGCGGCAAACGCCATCAGCACCAGACCCGCGCCCAGACGCGCGTTCCCGGCACGCCGATAGAGCTGCTTGTGTCCTTCCAGGTCGGTTTGCCAGCGGTCGAGGCGGGCTTGGTATTCTTTGTTCGGGTGCACGGACGGCAATCTCGATTCTAAACCGGTATGCTAGGGACTTCGCCATGTTACCCCGTTTGCGAAGCACCCTCGACTTCATGCCGTCGCCCATCGAGGATCAGCCGGGACTCCTGATCCGCGATCCGCTGCAGTACTCCGAGGCGGCGTTGGTGATCCCGCCGCAGTTGGTCGAATGCCTGACGTTCTTCGACGGCGAAAAGTCGGCCCTGGACCTGCGCGCACACCTGGTGCGGCTCACCGGCGACGTGAACACCGGGGCGCTCGAAGAACACTTGGTCGAGACGCTCAGCAAAGCGGGCTTCCTCGATGACGAGGCCTTCGCCGCACGCAAGCGCGAAATGGAGCGGTCCTTCGCCGAATCGCCCGTGCGCCTGCCGGTGCACGCCGGCAGCGGCTATCCGGCGGAAGCGGCCGAACTGACCGAGGTCTTCGCCGAGTACCTGAGCGGAGACCCGCCCGCGCCCTTCCTGAGCAAAACCATCGCCGTCGCCGCGCCGCACGCCAGCCCGTTCGGGGCGGTCGATTCCTACCGCGCGGCCTACGCGTCGCTCACTCCGGCCGACGCCGACCGCACCTTCATCGTCCTCGGCACGTCGCACTACGGCGCGCCGGACCGCTTCGGACTCACGCGCAAAGCATTCGCCAGCCCCTTCGGCGAAACGCAGACCGAGCTCGGCATTGTCGACGAACTGGCGCGCGCCGCCGGCGATGCGGCGCTGATGGAGGACTACTGCCATGCCGTCGAGCACTCCATCGAGTTCCAGGTCGTGTTTCTCCAGCACCTGTTCGGCCCGAAGATCCGCGTGGTGCCAATCCTGTGCGGCTCCTTTGCCCGCAGCATCTACGAAGGCGGCCTGCCGGAGGACAATGAAGGCGTCCGCCGCATGTTCGGCGCGCTGGGCGAGCTGGCCGCGCGCGAAGGCGACCGCCTGCTGTGGGTGCTGGGCGTCGACATGGCGCACGTCGGGCGGCGCTACGGCGACCGTTGGGAAGCCGTCGCCGGCCAGGGCGAGATGACCGAGGTCGCCCGCCGCGACCGCAGCCGCATCGAACGCATGGAGCAAGGCGATGCCGCCGGCTTCTGGGAGCAGGTCCGCGAGAACCACGACGACCTGAAGTGGTGCGGCTCGGCGCCCATCTACACCTTCCTGCGGGCCCTGCCCGCCGCGCGCGGCGACCTGCTCCATTACCAGCAGTGGAATATCGATCCGGCCAGCGCGGTCAGCTTCGCGGGAATGCGCTTCCGGCCGTAAGCGGGCGTGGGTCACCGCACGGCGACCGCGGAGAGCGGCCTTCCCCGGTCACAAATACCCAAGCAGCCGCTCATACTCCTCCCTCGCTTGCCGATGCGACTTGACAGTGATCTCCTTTCGAAAATCCATGGAGCGGTTGGACACGGTCGACGCCGCCAAGCTGGCGGCGGTGGAGGCCTTTGCCCGCGCGATTGAAGCCACGGCGCAATACGCCGTGGAACTGATGCCGCAGGAGGCGGATGCCTTCCGCGAGCAACTCGGCGCGCTGGCCCGGGAGGTGAAGGGCGCCGACGGGCCCGAACAGTACAGCGTGGCTGAAAATGCGCTCGAGTTCCAACTGCGCGCCTACCAACAAGATAGCCACCGGGAGTTGCAGCGGCTGCGCGGCGAGCTGGATGCCGCGGCCGAGGTCTTGAAGACCTTCGCCGAAGGCCTGGCCGCCAGCGGTGAGGAACACGCCATCCGGCTCGACACCGAACTCAAGCGCATGGAAGAGGCCGCCCGCGAGGACGATTTAGAGCACCTGCGCCAAGCCGTGCGGGGTGGCGTCCAGGCGGTGCGGCACAGCTACCAGGAGTTGGAGCAGAAGTACACCCGCGTGGTGGCGCAGCTCAAGGACGAAATTCGCGTTCTGCATCAGCAGGCTTGCGGCCAGCGCACCGAGGACACCGAAAGCCTGGGTCTGCGGAGCCGGTCCAAGACGGATGCGATGATCGAGAACCTGCTGGTCCGCGACGTAGCCTTTGCCGTGGTGCTGGTAAAGATCGAGGGGCTCGGCGAGCTGTACGACGCTCATCCGCGGGTTGCCGTGCGCGACGCGCTGCAACACACCGTGAAGAAGCTGGCCGGGATGATCCGGGGCCGCGCCTTCATGGGCCAGTGGACCCCGGGGATCTTCGCAGCGGTCCTCGAAGAGCTTCCCGGGCAGGGTCCCGAACTGGCGCGGCGCGTGCCGCGCGATCTGGCGCAGCCGTACCCCTGCCGCGACCACGGACGTCCGCACACCCTCGCGCTGCGCGCCGGCGCGGCATTGGTCAGCCGGCCGGCGGGCATTCCTGCCGCCCAGTTCTACGCCACTCTGGAGCAAGCATTTGCCGCTCCAGGTCCCCTTTCGGTATAGAGCGAAGCGGTCCTGTCCGATAAGGAAGGCGAGGACTTATGAGCGTCTATACCCTGAACCAGCCCGCCGACCTTGGCGGGGCTGACGCCCGGCACCAGGCCGTGCTCCACGCGCTGGAACAAGCCATTCTGACCGCGGGCCAGTACGCCGTGGAGGTCAACATACACGACGCCGGGATTCTGCGGGAGCATGTCGCGGATCTGGCCAAGCAGTTGAAAGACGGCTTCGTGCCCGCCGACTACGAGAAGATCCACGCCTCCTATCGGGGCGAACTGCGCCTGTACCGTGACAAGTCGGCGCGCGAGCTGAGCCGGATGCGTGCGGAGATGGCCGCGGCGGCGGCCGTACTGCAAAACCTGGCGGAGAGCGTCGCCAGAGCCGGCACCGGCCATGAAGAACGCGTGCGCCAGGAAGTGGCGCGGCTGCGCGAGGCGGCCGAGTGCGGCGAATTCGAGAAGCTCCACGCGGTGGTGACGTCCGCCACGCAAACGCTGCTCGAAAGCTGTGAGGACATGCAGAAGGCGCACCGCGCCATGGTGGCGCAGCTTCGTGACGAGATCCGGGCGCTGCACATGGAGGTCGAAAAGGAACGGCGGGCCGCGCTGACCGATCCGCATACCGGTGTCTGGAACCGCGGCAAGCTGGACACCAAGGTCCGCGACCTGATGGTGGCCGACCAACCGTTCTGCATGTTCTTCGTCGGCGTCTCCAACCTGAGCCATGCGGTGACGCGGCATCCGCCGGAGCAGGTCAAGGAAGCCCTCAGGGCCATGCTGGCGCGGCTGGCCAACATGATCGGCGACGACGGCACGGCCGGGCGCTGGACCGAGGACGTCTTCGCGGTGATCTTCGACGTTCCACTCTCCGTGCTGCCGGTGACGCTGCGCGAGGTGCAGTTCCGCCTGGACGGCAGGTACGCGGTGCAGGAGAACGGCAAGAACACAATCGTGGACCTGGCGGTGAAGACCGCTTCCGTCGAACGGCGCAAGGGGATGCCCGAGGCGGAGTTCTACCCGCGGCTGGGGCAGTCCGTCGCTTCGATCACGCTGGATTGAGTGTGGACAGGGAAGGACCGCTCCCCGACGTGGCGCGAGCCCGCGGCTCGCCGCGCCGGCACTCGTGCCGGCGCTTGTCGTCCATCACAGTGTCGTGCCCGGAGTGCCGGCCCGGCCACTCGCCGGGGCATCCCGCCTGTGCTTTGCCCGAAGCGATCGGTCCTACGCCGGCTTATTTCGCAGAGCCCGTACACACTGGTCGTCGACGGAGGCCGGGTAGGCGACTTCAAATGACTGGCCTACCCGCTGGTCACGGGACGATCGCGAAGCCTCGTGACGCTTCCCTACCGCACCGGACCGCCCCGCGCCCCCCGGCCCGTCGGCCGTCCCCGCGCCGACCGCCGTCTGCGCTCACCAACCTTCCCTGCCGCCCGCGCATCCGCGGCCGCTCCGCCCCCCACTGGCAGCAGGACCTGCGAGTTGTACGCGTCCGGACCCGACACGTCCACGTACACATCCTGCGCCCGCGTCCCCGCCGGCACCAGGATATTCAGTTGGTACAAGCCCGGCAGCAGCGGAGCCAGCCCCGCATACCCGATATTGGCATCCAACTGATCGATCATCACGCCCACCGGAGACGTCACCGTGCTCAGCGGATCCGTGGGGCCCGGCGTGCCCGCCGCCACCGCCGGATTCACCTCACCCAGACCCGTCAGGAACACCTGAATGGTTTCGCCCACCTGCGCCGGCTTGGTGGCGTCGATCAACGAATAGTCCGGATGCAGTGCGGCCGCGTACCCGATCCCGCGCGGCGGCACCGTGAAGATCCCCGGCGAGGTGGCGTTCACAAAGAACGTCACCCGGTTGCCCGTGGTTCCGTTGCGGATCACCGTAATCTCGCCCACCGGAGCCTCCGTGTCGTAGGGCAGCACAATCGAGATCTGCGTCGCCGTCACCACGTAAATCGGCGCCAGCCGTCCGTTCACCATCACCTGCACGTTGCCCAGCGTGGTGGGGAAGGAGGCGTCCACGAAGGAATCGCTCCCGTCCGCGAACCCACTGCCGAAGATCGTCACCAGCGTGCCCGGAGCCAGGCCCGTGGTGAACGGCGTGAAGCTCGCCCCGTTCAGCACGCCCATCGGGTTGATGTACGGACTCGTCCCGGAAACCGAAGGCGCCCGCACGCCCGCCGTAACCCCCAGGTAGTCCCCGGCCCCATAGCCCACGCGGAAATTCTGGCTGCTGCCCAGGATCAGGGAATAGCCCAGAAAGTCGTCGTGCACGCCGTTCCCATCCAGCGAATAGAAGTCGGAAAACGTGTAGTCGTAGGCTGCCGTATCCGGAGCCACCAGCAGGCGCTGGTGCCCGATCAGGTCTCCGCTGTCGGCCTTGAACGAACCGAAGTAGCTGTCCAGTTCCGGCACGCTGGGGAACCGGTCCAGGTCCACGGCCGCCGTGTAGAACAGCCCGTCCAGGCCGCTCGACGGAATGTTGCTGCCCCGGCGCACGCCCACGAGCATGTCCCAGCCGTTCGTCGACCCGCCGAAGATGAACTCGCCGTCCGGCGAGACGTACAGCGCCTGATCGCCCGCCAGCAGATTCTGCGCGGTCAGCGTCCCGCCGAAGTGCAGCGTCCCAAGGCCGGCCGAGAACGAGTACGTGGCGTTGTTGATCGTCTGGTTCACCGCCGCGTAGCTCCCGCCGATGAAGCCCGTCAGATTCACCGCCGCCAGTCCTCCGCTGCCGTTCGGCGTCAGCCGGTAGCTGGCATCGCGCGCCTGGTCCAGGTTGAGGGTAGGAAAGTTCATGTACGCCACCGAATACGTCGAGGTGAAACTGCTGGTGGTAGGCGCGCTGGCGTTCGCTTGCGCGGCCACGAACAGGTTGTTCAATTGGCTCTCCGTGCTGCTGCCGATGAACACGCCGTGTGAGATGCCGCCGTAGATGATGCCGCCGTAGCGGTCGGCGCGCGTGATGAAGCCGAAGCCGCTGGCGGCGATCGTGTAGGTGCCGCTGAGGCTGAAGTTGTTCAGCGAGTTGGTGTCGGAATCCCACGCCGAGGCCTGAATCTGGTAGTTGCCGCTGCCATCGAAGGTGATGGTCCCGAACTGCGTCACCGCCCGGTCCAGCGTGTTTGATCCGGAGGAAGCGCTCTGCCAGATCACCTCGCGGAAGTTAAAGGCGCCGCTCAACAGATTGTCGCCGGTGGAGTCCCACTTGATCTGTGCGGCGCCCGGAAGCGTCGTCAACCCGGCCAGGGCGGCCAGCACGAATACGGGAGTGCGTCTTTGGAATGTCATGGTGTTGATAAAAGGTGGACGCGGCGGCCAGGAATCTGGTTAACTCCATTCTTTCACGAATCGCGGCCGCCAGGGCTCCCCTGCCGTCAAACGCAGCTCATCCCACGCCTGTCCATCCCTCCCGGGCGTGCAGTCAGTCACGGACAGACCTGGGCAATAGGCCCCAATCCTATCCGCAGCTTATCGATGTTCCCAGCGCGGCGCCGGGAGCGGGCATGCGATTCAGGGACGGATGGTCACTATGTACTCCTCAAATCCGAAAATCGCTTCGCCGACGAAGGCAGGAACCCGTCCGCCTTACTCTACGGCCAAACGAACCCAACGGCGCCCCGGCCGCCCCCCATCCGCGGGTACGAAACGAACCCAACGCCACCTTCCATCTGGTCGCCAACAGCAAGAAAACACACTGGGAAGCCCCGTCCCCGGCAACCGCCGCCCACCCCAAACGAACCCGTCCCGGCAACCCGGCCCCGGCATCTGTGCGCATCCGTGTTCATCTGCGGCCAAATCCGCATTTCTCACCAGGTTTCGGACGCAGGACGTGGCGCGAGCCCATGGCTCGCCGCGCCGGGACTCGTCCCGGCGCTTGTCGTCCATCACAGTGTCGTGCCCGGGACGCCGGCCCCGCCACTCGCCAAGGCATCCCGCCTGTGCTTTGCCAGAAACGCTCTGCGAGCCTGTGAGAAATCCCGGCCAAATTCCTTTCCCCTGCCTGCGCCGGCATCCGCGTGCGAACGAAACGAACCCAACGCCCTCCCTCAGCAAATCGGGCATGCGGTGCCCCCTCCTATACCGGGCATCTCCCTACGCTCGCTCTAAGGCCACAAAAATGAAACCCGATCAACGCTCGCTTCCCTGTCATGCACCCCCAATTAGGAGCAGGCACAGCACGCCGTCAGGTGGTATAGTAGACCGGAGCCGTTTGCGGCAGCAGGCTGGCTTGTTTTCCTTCAAGTGGTTCCCAAGCGGATTGCCGCGCGTTAAGGGTCACCTATGAACTTGGCACATATACACCTGTTACTCAATCACTTCCCGACCATTGGGACCAGCGTGGCGCTGGGACTGTTCATCATCGCGCTCGTCACCAAGAGCATGGATCTGAAGCGCGCCTCGCTGGCCGCCTTCGTCCTGATCGCGCTCATTGCCATGCCCACCTACATGAGCGGCAACGCCGCTGAAGAGATGATCCACAGCAACGCCGCCGTGAATCACGAAGTGGTGGAAGCGCACCAAAGCTGGGCGCTGCTGGGCTACATCATCCTGGAGTTCGCCGGGCTGTTCTCCTGGATCGGCCTGTGGCAGCACCGGCGCAGAGAGGCGTTCGCTGGCTGGGTGCTGCCCGCCGTACTGATCACCGCACTGGTCAGTTTCGCCGTCATGGCGCAGGCGGCCAACATCGGCGGCGAGATCATGCATCCGGAGATCGTCTCCGGCGAGGGCCCCACCACCTCGGGCATCGGATTCCTCATGGGGGACAGCCTCGGGACGGCCATCGTCTCCAGCACCTGGATCTGGGCGATGTGCGAGACGCTGCACTTCATCGGCCTCTCCTTCCTGTTCGGCGTGGTTCTCATGATTGACCTGCGCATGCTGGGCGTGATCAAAGGAATCCCGTTCGCCGGACTGCACAAGATGCTGCCGTGGGCGGTGGGAGGCTTCACCCTGAACACGGCCACCGGCATGGTCTTCTTCGTCGCCGCGGCCCAGCAGTACACCACCAATGAGGTGTTTCACTGGAAGCTGGCGCTGATCCTGCTGGCCGGCGTGAACGCGCTCTACTTCACGCTGATGGACGAAACCTGGGTACTCCAGCCCGGCGACGAAGCGCCGCTGCGCGCCAAGGTGGTGGCGGCCTCAGCCATCCTGCTGTGGATCGGCGTGATTTACTGCGGCCGCATGCTGCCCTTCATCGGGAACGCCTTTTAAGGACGACGACGCACATCATGGTTGATTTTCTACGTTCCATCGAGCAGCTCGGCTTGAGCACCTGGGTCCGCGAAGGCGGCGCGATTTACGGCTACCCGCTCATCCTGTTTCTGCACACCATCGGCCTGGCCATCGTGGTCGGCGGCAGCGCCATTATTGACCTGCGCCTGCTGGGCGTTTCCCCGCAGACGCCCGTGAAGCCGCTGGAGCGGCTGTTCCCCATCATCTGGAGCGGCTTCACTCTGAACCTGATCAGCGGCACCATCCTGCTCATGGCGGACGCCACCACCAAGCTTGCCAATCCCGTCTTCTACGTGAAGATGGTGCTGGTGGCCGGGGGGCTGGTGGTGCTGCACCTCACCCGCAAGCGCGTGTTCGGCAGCGCGATGCTCGAAAAGGGCCTGCTGCCGCCAGGCGCCAAGGGACTGGCCTGGGCTTCGCTGTTCTGCTGGCTCGCGGCCATCACGGCGGGACGCCTGCTGGCCTACATCGGTCCCGTAGCGGGGCTCGCGTAAGCTCGACGGCCGCACGCCGTCCGTGACACGCCTCATGGGGGACCTCATCCAGCACTACGGCTACTGGATGGTCCTGGCCGGCACCATCTTCGAAGGCGACGCCACGCTGGTCACCGCGGCCTTCCTGGCGCATCGCGGGTACCTGAGCCTGGCCGTCGTGTGCCTGTTGTCTGGCGGCTCCACGGTGGTCGCGAACGTGTTCCTGTATGAGGCCGGGCGCCGGCAAGGAGCCCGGCTGGCCTCGGAGCGGGCCGAGAAGATTCTCGGCTGGGTGCGGGCCCGCGGGTCGCTGCTGTTGCTGGCATCGCGGTTCCTGTTCGCGCTGCGGAGCGCCATTGCGCTGGCGTGCGGCGTCGCGCAAATGCCGCGGGCCCGCTTCTACTGGGTGAATCTGGCCGGCGCGGTTCTATGGGTCGGTGCGCTGGCCGGGGCAGGGTACTCGGGTGGCCGCCTGTTCACGCTGCTGGTGGACGACGTGAAGCGTCATGAGTGGACGGCAGCAGCCGTGATCGGTCTCACTGTGTGTGTGATTGCCCTGTGGAGGAGCCACGGCCGCGATGTGCGGGCGCTGGCGCATCCCCGGACGGCCGCCCGGGAGTCGGTGGATTTGATCGCCGAGATCGCCAGCCACGGTTCCCGCCTATGGAGATTCCTTGCGCGGACCGGCAGGGTCGGCTAAGGGGTGTTCTTCGTGGAAGAGTAGACCGCTCCCTGCGGTCGCGGCACAGCTATAGGCGCTCTGCGCGGAGTGACACTTTGCGGTCTACGAAGACGCGGCAAACACCTTAACATCCGCGTTCATCCGCTGATCTTGCGCCGAACTACTGCGCCGTGCACGCGCTGGGCTTGAACTTCGACCCGTCGGCTTCCTTCTTGAAGTGCGTCGAGGTGCGCCAGGGTTGCGTGAGATTGGTAGGATCGTCCACCACGCTTGAAACCATCAGAAGCAGGGTGCCATCCGGCTCATGCAGGACATCCCAGTATTCGGTAAGCACGGTATCGGCGCTATAGGGCACGCCGTTCTTGCGCAGGTAGCCGGCGGTCATGTTGGTGGTAACCACCTTCAGCGCGCCCGGACGAATCGGCGCCGGACCGCTGCCGCCCGGCGCGTTCGGATCGCCGGTCAGGCCCGCGGGAATGCCGAAGGCGCCGCGCCCGCGTCCGCCCACGCCGTCCCAGGAGGCCACCGAGTAGCCCTGCAGCGTGGCCGGACCGCTGGGGGTCCCGTTGAAGTGCAGCATGCGCGTCTGTGTGCCGTAGTCCTTGTCGACTTTGAGCGTGTTGTCGTCGGCCCACTCGATGTGCAGCCGGCCGGGCAGCCGGATCACGCTGTATGGTCCGTAGGCCAGGCACTGGTTGCCGGCGGCGATGTCCTTGGCCGGATCCCAGTTATTGGCGGCCGCGCGCCCCGTGGCATTCAGCGGGATACTGGCCACGTCGCCCTTGGCCGGGGTCACCATGCGATAAAGCCAGTCCTCGGTCACCAGCGAAACCCAGTAGCCGGTCAGGTCGATCGGAGCAGCCGCCTTGGGCGTGGGCGGCGGTCCGCCGCGGCCTCCCCGTCCTCCGCGTCCGCCCCGGCCCTGCGCCTGGACGTCGACGGCCGCGCCGAGTGCGAACACGGCCAAAAAGGCGGCCAGCCGTAGCGTGGATTTCGATGAGAATGGTCCGGTCATGCTTGCTCCTTCAGGCTTACGTAGGCTGTTGCGCGCGGGGAAAGCAGTCCCCGCGCGCGAATCTCCAACGGGCGAACCGCCCCGTGTAAAGCGTTAGTTGAATGTCTGCCCGTTGACGGGCCACTTCCAACCATCCGAGGGACGATCGATGGTCCGCATGCGGAGGCGATGATCCGAGGAATTGCGCCCGGGGCTGCCGGACACCACCACGTGATCGCCCACCTTCAGCGTTCCGTTGCGCACGCCCTGCTGCGCCAACTGTCCGGCGGCACCCCACTCGATCGACCAGCGCACCATCTCTCCGGTTTTCGGGTCGGGTGCTTCCACCTGCACGAATGAGTGCGGGTTACGAACCAGGAAAGCCACCAGCTTGCCCTCGATCTTCACGGGCTCGGCGTCTTCCAGGTACGTGCCCGCAAAGGAGTGGTGCGCCATCGCCGGTACTCCGACAGCCAGCCCCAAGCCCGCGGCAAACAGCGCGAGTTTCAATTTCATACGAACCTCCAAATGGTTTGAAGCCTTCCTCAACGGTCCGATTCGGACCAGTCCGAACATGCGATCCTTATCATAACACGCAACTTATGTGATTCCCTGTGATGCGCGCGTCAGTGACCGGTCAGTGACCTGGCCCCCCAACCGCCTATAAACTATTGAAAACCGCCTCCACGAACGTGTCCCTGGCACGCGCGTCCTTGCCGTACCGGGGGTCGTATTCGAAGGTCGGGTTGGAGGCCTTGATCTGGGCCAGCGTCATTCCCTTATCCTTCGCCGCCTTCACCCGGTCCCGCACGATGGTCACCATGTCCCGGTATTCCAGCACGTCATGCTCGTCGGTCAGCCGGCCGTGCCCCGGGATCACGTAGGTGCCGCCTTCCTGCTCATGGCGCGGAATGCAGAAGTCGAGAATCTGGTTGAGCGCATCCAGTACGCCCTGCACCGAGCCGCCCTTGTCCACTTCGATGTGCGGGTAGCCTTCCATGTCGAAAACGCCGCCGGCCGCCACCACATCGGAGCGGCGGAAATAGACGACGCTGTCGCCGTCGGTGTGCGCCTTGGGCTCAAACACCACGCGCACGGGCTCTTCGTTGAAGAAGATTTCTTTCTGTCCCTGGAAAAACGTGGTCGTAGGCAGCGAATCCGGGTCGTCGTCCTTCTGTCCTTCGGGTACGTCGAGCATCCGCATCAGGACGTTCTCATGAGCCACGATGGTGGCGCCGTTCTCGAACGCCACCGCGCCCAGATTGCCGCCGGTCACCGGAGCGCCGGCCCGCGCAATCGGAGCGTTGCCGCCGACGCTGGTGGGGTCGGCGCTGGTGTCGATCACGTAGCGGATCGGTTTGTCGGAAATCTTTCGGATTTCAGCGATTATCTGCGGTGCGAGGTCGGCAGACTGCGTGTCGACCACCATCACGCCCCAGTCGCCTACCGACACGACGGTGTTGCCTTGCGGCGTGGGGATCATCCACACGTTCCCTTGAACGTGGATCGCCGGATAGACCGCGGGCTCGGCCGCCTTCCCCTTGGCCGCGGCGCCTTTGCCCCTGCCCTTCTGTTGCGCCTGAGCCTGATCCGCGGGACCCACCAGCAGCAAGGCCGAAGCCGCCAGAGCCGCCGCCAGGGGCAGCGCGTTCCAGGCTGTAAGCTTTTTGAGTTGCATCGAACGATTCCTCACGATCCTCACTTGGCCGTCTTCATGGTCTCCATGTATTCCGGATACATGGTCTTGGCGCCGCCCAGCGCGGCGTCCAGAGGAATGTGCCACTTGTCGGCGAACTCGTGCAAGAAGGGATTCTCGCCGGGCAGGTAGTTGGGCACGTAGCCCTGTTTGGCGCCCGGAAGCTCATTGACGTACTCGCACGGCCACAGCCAGTTGCCGTTGGTGTTGCCGGACTTCACGTAGTCTTCGCTCTTGATCAGCGGCTCGTCCAGGTACAGCGGATCGGTCACCACGCTCACGTGTGTCAGCGAATCGCCGTGCACGATGAAGTGGTCCACCAGCGTGATCTGATCGCTGGACGGCAGCCCGTTGCGGCGGTGCCAGCCCTGCTTGATGTGGGTGGTGGTGACGGTGAACACGTTGCCGTCCCACTGGCCCGTGGAGAACCCCATCCAGGTGTGCTTGGCGTAGGGACCCGGATGCGGGCGCCCGTCCATATAAATGGTCCGGTTCTGTTCATAGGTGCTGGTGTACATGCGGATGGCGGTGACTTCCTGGGTCATCGGATCTCGCTCTTCCCAGATGCGCAACTGCAACGGACCACGAAAGATGTAGGCCACCGTGTGGACCTGGCACTGATGCTCCTGCAAACCCAGCCGGTCCGGATCCCAGGCCAGGGCCCACTGCCGCGCTTGATTGTTGATGGGGAGGCCGAGATAGTCGACCAGTTCAGGACCAGGGATGCGTTCCGCCTGATCCTCGGTGTACTGAGGGTTCCAGACTCCGGTGATATCCACCTGCCCGAACGCGGGGATGGCCAGCAGTACTGCTGCCAGCACTGACGTAGTACGGCCCACACTTCCTCCTACGGAGATGATAATTCCAGATACGCTACGACCCGTTTAGATAAGTCGGTTTACAGTAGCATTCGGTTACCATTCTAGTCAAGATAACTGCGATCGTCAGGTACGCATCGCCTCCCGCTGACAAACCGGCGTGGGAGAATCGGAAATGAGCGTAGCCGGGGATCCTGGAAAATGGGTGCACCCGCGGCAGACGCGGCTGCGTCTTGAAGGATGAGGCTCCCGTGCGGGGATTCGGCGTCGCGGGCCGAACGTTCAAAGGACACGAGTCACAGGGGGACACGAAACATGAGACGCACTCACTGGACCGGCACGATGCTGGCGGCGGCGCTGCTGGCCGCACCGGCCTTCGCGCAGAGTCAAAATGACGCCGAGATCGCCTGCCGCGAATCCGCCGCCCAATACGCGCGCACGGACCGCATCAATGTGGGCACCGAGATCCAGACCGCGCGCGGGGGCCTGTATAACGTCAACTGGCAGATCCGCGACGGCCGCAACACGTATCGCGGCTATTGCCAGGTGGACCGCAACGGGCGCGTGCAGGAGATCCAGCAAACTCAGGGTCCGAACCTTGGCGGGAATCTAGGGGGCGGGAATCTAGGGGGCGGGAACACCGGCGGCGGCGTCACCACCGGCACAGTTTCGGGTGTCCCCAGCGTCAGCGTCGACACCGGCGGAAGCGGCTCCTTCAGCTTTGGCGGGCGCAACGCCCAGCGCTCGGCGGTCGACCGCGCCTGGGTGGATACGCGCGGCAGCCGTCCCAGCGTGGCGCTGAACGTCGCCGGCCGGCGCATCACCTTCTACGGGGTGGTCACGAATCGCCGCAGCGACCGCGAGTTCGACATGAACATCAACGATTCCTCCGAAGGCCGGGCGTCCGGCAGCGCGCGCTTCCGCCTGAACGGGGATCATAACGAAGTGGAGATGGTGTCGGTCGACGGCCAATTGCGCGGCAACCGCTTCGACGGGACCTTCGGGCGGTAAGCACCGGCGCAAGCGTCAGCTTGCCGCGCCGGGACTCATCCCGGCGCTGGTCGTCCATGCTCAGGTTTCCCGCCGATGCTGAGAGCTTGATTCGTTGCTGTTGTGGGCAGGCCCGTGGCCGCCTTCCCGTGGGTCGCAGCATGGAGGGTTTCCAATTCTTCCTAACCCGCACTTCTCACCGGTTTTCAGGGCATGGGAGGGAAACGTCGGGCGGGGAGCCGCAAGGGGCGATTTCGCCACCGCAACTGGCAGGACACCTTGACCGGCCACAAGCGCCGGGACGAGTCCCGGCGCGGCAAGCCACGGGCTTGCGCCACGTCCCGCCAGGACAGGAGGCGGGCTGGCGAGCCCGCCGCAGGCCACGGGCCTGCCCCACACGCGGAATCAGAACCTACCGCGCCGCCTGCTGTTGCTGCGGCGGGGGACGCAATCCCTGGGCGAGCCGCTTCATCTGGGGAAACTCGCCGGTATTCGCATTGAAGTTCTTCTCCGGAATATAGGGGATCTCGGCCTCGACGGCCTTCACGCGATTCCCGGGGTTGGGGTGGTCGGAGAGGAATTGGGCGGTCTCGCCGCCGCCACCGCCTTCCTCCAGCTTCTGGAAAAAGCGCGCCATCTGCACCGGGTCATAGCCCGCGCTGGCCATGATGCGCGCGCCCAGCGCGTCGGCCTGGCTCTCTGCGGTGCGTGAATACTTGAGCAGAACCGTGCTGATGCCCAGGCTCAAGCCGAGCTGCCCGATCTGCGCCGCCGCGCCGGCCTGCGGCAGGGCCGCCGCGCCCAACGTCCCGAGCATGTTAAACAGCTCCGCCTTGGTCGCATTGCTGGTGCCGTGGCGCAGCGCGACGTGGCTGATCTCGTGCGCCATCACGCCGGCCACCTGCGCTTCGTTGTCCGCGTTCTGCAGGATGCCGGAATTGATGAACACCGGTCCGCCCGGCAGGGCGAAGGCGTTGATGCTGGGATCGTTGATCAGCGTGAACGAGTAGGGATAGTCGCCCGCCTGCGGCTGCCGCGCCAGGCGCTCACCCAGCGTCTTGACGTAGTTCTGCAGCTGCTGGTTGTTGACGACGGTCACCTGCTGGCGAGCCTGCTCGGCCGCTTGTTTTCCGATTTCGATATCCTGCTCGGGCGTATAGGAGTTAAAGCTGGACGGTTGCGGGATCTGGTTGGGCTTGACCGCCCCAGCGCATGAGGTGAGCACGGAAACGGCCAGCGCCACCGCCGCCATGAGCGTCTTGCTGATTCGAGTGCGATTCATAGAGTCGGCCCCTCCTTCCGCACCGGGCCCTTTCCTTTTAATATAGGGAGTCATGAAAACCGTTGTCTGTTTCAACCTGCTCCTGGCCCTGGCCCCCGCCTACGCCCTGGCGGCTTCGGCGATGCCCTGCGCCGACCTTGCGCACGTCTCCTTCGGCAAGGATGTCATGATCGACGCCGCCAAGATGGTCCCGGCCAAGGGAAACCTTCCGGAGCATTGCGAAGTGAACGGCGTGATCTGGCCCGAGGCGAGCTTCGTCATCAAGCTTCCCACGGCCTGGAACCAGCGCTTCGAGATGGTCGGCAACGGCGGCTGGGCGGGCACGATCTCGACGGCGGCGGTGGATGAAGCCGTGCGCAACGGTTACGCCTCGACCTCCACCGACACCGGCCACAGCGCGCGCAAAGAGCCCGGCGCTATCTTCGCCCTGCAAACGGCCGAGAACCCCTACGCGGCGCGCAAGGTGATCGACCACGGCTACCTCTCGGTGCACGAGACGGCGCTGCTGGCCAAGAAAGCGATCCAGGCCTATTACGGCCAGGCGCCGCTGTACTCGTATTGGGTCGGCTGCTCGACGGGCGGCCGCCAAGGGTTGATGGAGGCACAACGCTATCCCGAGGACTTCGACGGCTACGTGGTGGGCGCGCCGGTGCTCTACCTGAACGGTTTGCAGATGAAAGCCATCTGGAACCAGATCGTGGTGGGACAGGGCCCCGGCGAAATTAAGACGGAGAAGCTGCGCGCGCTGGCCGACGCCGTCTACGGAAAATGCGACGCGCTGGACGGCCTGACGGACGGACTGATCGAGAATCCGCTGGCCTGCAACTTCGATCCTGCGCGGGACCTGAAGAAATGCGCGGCGGGCAAAGATGATCCGGACTGCTTCACCGCGCCGCAGATCGCCGGTCTCAAGAAGGCCTACGATGGCGTGCGCAACTCGAAGGGCGAGCTGTTGTTCCCCGGCATGCCGCTGGGCAGCTCAGCCTTCGCGCCGGGCGGACGCGGTGGCGAGCCCCGCAGCGGTTGGGACGGGTCGATGAGCGCGAGCTTCGGGCTTGGCGACACCTTCATGAAATACATGGCATTTGATACTCCGCGCGGCGCAAATTGGGATTACCGCACCTTCGATTTCGACAATGACCTGGCCAAGATGACCGACATCGGCCTGCGCATCAATGCCACCATCACCGACCTTACGGCGGTCAAGGCCCACGGCGGCAAGATCGTCCATTATCACGGCTGGGCGGACCCGGGCGTGACCCCGAAAATGTCGGTCGAATACTACGAAGCCGCCAAGAAAACCATGGGCGAGGAAGAGACCATGGACTTCTACCGCTTCTTCCCCGTGCCCGGCATGTTTCACTGCGGCGGCGGCCCCGGTTGCGGCAACGCCGACTGGTTGGGCGCGGTGGTCAACTGGGTGGAGAAGGGCGTCGCTCCGGAGATGATCGTGGGCGCGCACGTCGAAGGCGGCCAGACGACGCGCACGCGTCCCATCTGCGCGTATCCGATGGTGGCCCGCTACAAGGGCTCGGGCAGCATCGACCAGGCGGAGAACTTCACCTGCGGGGCGGGGTAAGGATCGTACGTATCCAGCTATACTGATACTGATGAGTACGAAGTTCCAGATCACGTTCCCGGACCCCCTGATGGCACGGGTGAAGGTCGAGTCCAAACGGCGGAAAATCTCGATGGCGGAGTATGTTCGCGAAGCACTGGAAGAGCGCCTTCAGCGCGAGAAGCGTTCCAGTCCTCGGCCCGCCCATCCGTTCGCGGGCCTGATCGGCCTGGTCGATACTGACGAAACCGACTTCGCCAGCCGTGTGGACGAGATCTACGATTGAGAATCTTCGCCGATTCCGGTTACTACATCGCCCTGACGAATCCACGCGACCAGTGGCACCGGGCCGCGGTTCGGGCGCCGGTCACGGGCGTGTTGCTCGTGACGTCGTCGGCCGTCATCAACGAGACGGTCACCTATCTTCAACGTGCGGGGCAACTCTCGGCGGCCCTGGCGTTCCTGGACCAGCTCCGCCTGAATGACGAACTCGAAATCGTCTACCCGGACCCTCTGTTGCAGGCCGAAGCCTGGGATTTATTCGCAGAGTGGGGCGGCTCCGGAGCCAACGCCGTCGACTGCGTGAGCTTCGCCATTATGCGCCGCTTCGGGATCCGCAAGGCGTTCACCTTCGACGCGCATTTCCGCAAAGCGGGATTCGAAATCCTTAAGGCGTAGGCCCGGCCGCGGGCTTCAGCACCACCACGCTCAGCGGAGGCAGCGTCACCTGCGCGCTGGCCGGCCGGCCGTGCATCTGGATATTCTGCGCCTCCACCCAGCCGGCATTGCCCATGTTGCTGCCGCCGAACATCTCCGCGTCGCTGTTGAACAGCTCCCGGTAGAAGCCCGCCTGCGGCACCCCGACCCGATACCCCGGATGCGGCACCGGCGTGAAGTTGCAGCAGAACACCAGGAAATCCCGCCGGTCACGGGCGAAGCGTGCGAACACGATCACGCTCTGGTCAGTGTCCCGGAAATCGATCCACTCGAAGCCGTCGTAGCTGTCCTCCACCTCATAAAGCGCCCGCTCCTCGCGATACAGGGCATTCAGCCGCCCCACCATCGCCTGGAGCCGGTGGTGCACGGGATACTGCAGCAGCCACCACTGCAACTGATCGTCGTGGTTCCATTCCGACGTCTGCCCGAACTCGCTGCCCATGAACAGGAGTTTCTTGCCCGGATGCCCGTACATGTAGCACAGGAACGCCCGCACGTTGGCGAACTTCTGCCACTCATCGCCGGGCATCTTCGAAATCAGCGACCGTTTGCCGTACACCACCTCGTCATGCGAAATCGGCAGCACGAAGTTCTCGCTGAATGCGTACAGCATGCTGAAGGTGATGTCGTTCTGGTGGTATTTGCGGTACACCGGATCCACGGAAAAATACCGCAGCATGTCGTGCATCCAACCCATGTTCCACTTCATGGTGAAGCCCAGGCCGTTGGTGTAGGTGGGATGCGACACGCCGGGCCAGGAGGTGGACTCCTCGGCCATGGTCACCGCGCCCGGCACCTGGTGGACCAGTTCGTTGAAGCGCCGCAGAAAATCGATCGCCTCCAGGTTCTCCCTGCCGCCATACTTGTTCGGCACCCACTCGCCTGCGTTGCGCCCATAGTCCAGGTACAGCATCGAAGCCACCGCGTCCACCCGCAGCCCGTCCAGGTGGAACTCCTTCAGCCAATACAGTGCGTTCGAAAGCAGGAACGTCTTCACCTCGTTGCGGCCGTAGTTGAAGATGAAGGTGCCCCATTCGAGATGCTCGCCCTGGCGCGGGTCGGAGTGTTCGTAGAGCGCCGTGCCGTCGAACCGTCCCAGCGAGTGCCCGTCGCGTGGGAAATGCCCGGGCACCCAATCGAGAATCACGGCCAACCCCGCCTGATGGCAGCGATCCACGAAGTAGCGGAAATCGTCCGGTGTGCCGTAGCGCGCCGTGGGCGCATAGTAGCCCGTCACCTGGTAGCCCCACGAGCCGGTGAAGGGATGCTCCAGAATCGGCAGCAGCTCCAGGTGCGTGTAGCCGAGCCCGGTGGCGTAGTTCACCAGCTTGTCGGCCAGTTCGTAGTAGCTCAGCCGCCGCCCGTCGTCGGCGCGCATCCACGAATCCAGATGAACCTCGTAGATCGACATTGGCGCGCGCAGCCAGTCGGTCTCCGCCCGCTGCTCCATCCAGGCCTGATCGCCCCACGTGTAGCCGGCCAGCGGCCACACCACCGAGGCGGTCTTCGGGGGAGCCTCGGAACAGAATCCGTACGGATCGCACTTATCCTGCGCCGTGCCCGATTGCGCCAGAACCGAGTACTTGTACGTGGCTCCGCGCCGCAGTCCCGGCACGAAGAGCTCCCAGATGCCGCCGTCGCGCCGCCGCATCGGGTGCCGTGTGCGATCCCAGCCGTTGAAATCGCCCATCACGCTCACCACCTTCGCGTTGGGAGCCCACACGGCGAAGCGCACGCCTTCTTCGCCTTCGCACGACGCTTCATGCGCGCCCAGCGTGCGGTAGCTCTCGTGATGCGTGCCCTCGCCGTGCAGATGCAGTTCGAAGGGACTCAGCAGGGGGGGGAAGCGGTAGGGATCCTCCAACTCCTGCGTGTCGCCCGAATGCAGTTGGATCCGGAGGCGGTAGTTCCCGCCCTTGACCTGTCCCACGAAGAACCCCGCTTCGTCCACGCGGTCCATCGGCGCCGCCTGGCCGCCGCTGACTACGAAAGCCTCCTTCGCCTGGGGAAGCCAGGCCCGCACCAGTGCTCCGTGCGGACCCAGAAAGGAGAACGGGTCGCCATGCCGTCCTGTGATGATCTCGGAAATCTGGACTTCACTCATCGTTATCATTACAACAGTGCGGCGTACTGAATTGCACCTTCACCTGGAAGGCTCCATCGAGCGGGAGACGCTCAAGGAGCTGGATCGCTCCCTCACCGACAGCGAAATTTCCGAAGCGCTCCACTACACCGACTTCCTCGGTTTCATCCGCACCTTTGTCTGGGTCAACCGCAAACTGGTCACGCCGGAGCACTACGCACTGGCCTCGCGGCGGTTGTTTGAGAGGCTCGCCGCCGAGGGGATCTGTTACGCGGAGATCACGCTCTCGGCCGGTGTGATTCGCTGGAAAAAGCAGGATCTGGGCGAGGTATTTTCCGCCGTGGCCGACGAATCCGCCCGCAGTCCGCTGCCCGTGCGCTGGATTCTGGACGCCACGCGCCAGTGGGGAACCGACGCCGCGCGGCCCGTCTTCGAATATGCGGCCCGCAATCTGGATCGTGGCGTCGTGGCCATCGGCCTGGGCGGTATCGAAGCCGAAGGACCCGCGCGCCTCTACGCGGACCTCTACCAGCAAGCTCGCGACCGCGGCCTGCGCCTGGTGTGCCACGCCGGGGAAACCACCGGACCGGAAAGCGTGTGGGACGCCCTGGCCATCGGCGCCGAACGCATCGGGCACGGCATTCGCGCCGCCGAAGACGCGCGCCTCATGGAGGAGCTCCGCACCCGCGACATTCCGCTGGAAGTCTGCATCACCAGCAATGTGCGCACCGGAGCCGTCCCGTCGCTTGACCAGCACCCTGTGCGGAAGTTGTTCGACGCCGGCGTCCCCATCATCCTCAACACCGACGATCCGGCGCTGTTCGACTGCACGCTGGAAAGCGAGTATCGCCTCGCCGCCCGCCACTTTGGATTCACCGAAGACGAGCTGGCGTCGATCGCCCAAAACAGCCTGCGCTACGCCTTTAGCGCGCTTTCACCGTCATCGTAGACCGCTCCCTGGGGTCGCGGCTTCAGCGAGCGGCGCTCTGCCCGGGCCAGGGCTTGAGTGCGCAAGGCCAGTAGCGGTCTACACTCACCGAGAAACCGCTCTAGCGCTCCCGGCGCGCCGCCCGCTGCTCCTCGCTGAGGGACCGGATGGTCGACTCCAACTCCTCCACCCGCCGCCGCAGATCCTCCACCGCCTGGCCCTGCGGATCAGGCAAGCGCCCGTGTTCCAGCGGATCGTCGTAGCCTTCCGGAGCGTCCACCATCGCCACGCGCCCCGGATTCCCGACCACGGTCGCGTAGTCCGGCACCGGCCGGATCACCACCGCGCCCGCCCCGATCTTGGCATGATGCCCGATCACGATGTTGCCCAGCACCTTGGCGCCCGTGCCCACAACCACGCCGTTGCCCAGCGTCGGATGGCGCTTGCCGGTGTCCTTGCCCGTGCCGCCCAGCGTCACGCCCTGGTAAAGCAGCACGTCGTCGCCGATCTCCGTGGTTTCGCCGATCACCAGCCCCATGCCGTGATCGATGAACAGGCGGCGCCCGATGCGCGCGCCCGGATGAATCTCGATCCCCGTGAGGCTCCGCGAAAGTTGGCTCACCATGCGAGCCAGCGTGTACCAGTGAGCCTGGTAGAAGCGGTGCGCCAGGCGGTGCAGCAGCACCGCGTGCACGCCCGGGTAGCACAGCACCACCTCCAGCACGCCGCGCGCGGCCGGGTCACGCCGGAACACCGTCTCGATCTGTTCGCTGATGGCGCGGAACATGGTTGGAACGCCGCCGTCCGTCCACATTATCACCCGTATTACGATGAAGATCGTGCGACCTGCATTGTTTCTTCTCATCCTCGCGCTGGCCGGCTGTTCCTCCAGCGCCCCCGACGCCGGCCAAGCCAAACAAGCCTCGCCCGAAGACGCGCTGATGGCCACCACCACCAGCACCCAGGCTTTCGCCAAGTACCTGGAGATCGCCGGCTTCCGTCTCACTGAGCCCAAGCCCGGAAAGCTGGGGGTGAAGTTTGTCGTCATCAATCACTCCGAAGCCGACCTTGGCGACATCACGCTCAAGCTGCGCCTCAAGTCCACCGCTTCCGCGCCGGAAGATCCGCCCATCACCGAAGTGGAAGCGAAGGTCCTGGGCCTGGGACCCCAGGAAGTAAAGGACGTGAGCGGCACCGGCGACACCAAGATGCGCGTCTACGAGCTGCCTGACTGGCAGTTCCTGCGCGCCGAATACGACATCACCTACCCAGAGCCGTAAGCATGACCCAGCGGCTTTACTATCACGACGGGTACCTCCGCGCCTTCTCGGCGCGCGTGGTCGAAAGCGCCGGAGAAGGCCGCCGCGTCTACTTGGACCGCACCGCGTTCTACCCCGCCTCCGGCGGCCAGCCCTTTGACCTGGGCATGCTCGGCGGCGTGGCCATCGCTGAAATCGTCGACGAAGGTGAGCGCATCGCCCACCTGCTGGAAGCTCCGCTCGCGGCCGCCGAAGTGGAAGGCGAAATCGACTGGACCCGCCGCTATGACCATATGCAGCAGCACACCGGCCAGCACCTGCTCTCGGCCGTACTCGAAGAGTTGTACGGCATCCCCACGGTCAGCTTCCACTTAGGAGCCGAAAGCTCCACCATCGACGTCGATGCCGCCACGCTGACTGCCACCCAGATGGCGGCCGTCGAAGCCCGCTGCGCGGAAATCGTCGGCCAATCCCGGCCCGTCGCTGTCACGTTCGAGGACGCCGCCGCTGACCTGGCACTGCGCAAAGCCTCCCCGCGCGAAGGCACCCTGCGCATCGTCTCCATCGAAGGCATCGACCGCAGCGCCTGCGGTGGCACGCACGTTCGCACCACCGCGGAAATCGGACCGGTCCTGCTGGGCAAGCTCGACAAGGTCCGCTCCACCGCCCGCATCGAATTCGTCTGCGGGACCCGGGCGCTGCGCCGCGCCCGGTCGGATTTCGAAACGCTGTCCGCTGTTGGCCGGGCGCTGTCGGCTCCCGTGGCCGACGCTGCAGCGCTGGTCGCCGGGCTCATGGACAAGAACAAGGTGCTCGAAAAGGAGCGCCAGCGCGTGGCCGCCGAGCTCGCCCGCCACGAAGGGCGCGCGCTCTACGATTCCACCGCGCCCGGCGAAGACGGCCTCCGGCGCGCCACCCAAACCGGACCCATCGACGACGCCACCCGCGCCCGCGCCCAGGCCTTCGCAGCCGGATCGAAGGCCGTCTTCCTCGCCGTGAGTGACCAGCCCCCGGCGGTTCTCCTGGCCACGTCCGCTGACGCCGGCATCCACGCGGGCGACCGTCTCAAAGCTGCGCTGGCCCCGCACGGCGGCCGCGGCGGAGGCAACGCGGCGCTCGCCCAGGGCAGCGTTCCGGACTCCGCCTCGCTCCCCGCGCTGGTCACCTCCCTGCGAACGTAAACGGGCGCATGTTGGGCAGGCCCGCGGCTGCTCAGGCCGCCTCGCCCAACGTCCCAAAAACGTTCCGGGGTGGGGATCCTGGCACAAGCCTAGCCCACCACTAGCCTGGTTTCTCGGTGAGTGAAGACCGCTCCCTGCGGTCGCGGCTCTGCTACTGGCGTTGCGCACTCAAGCCGTGGCCTGGGCGGAGCGCCGCTAGCTGAGCCGCGACCACAGGGAGCGGTCTACGATACCGGTGAAAGCGCTCTAGCGGGATTTTGGGCGGGTCGGGGGTGTCCTGGCGTTGTGCACTTAATCCGTGGCCCGGGCGGAGCGCCGCTAGCTGAGCCGCGACCACAGGGAGCGGTCTACGATAACGGTGAAAGCGCTCCAGCGGGATTTTGGGCGGGTCGGGGGTGTCCTGGCGTTGCGCACTTAATCCGTGGCCCGGGCGGAGCGCCGCTAGCTGAGCCGCGACCACAGAGAGCGGTCTACGATACGGGTGAAAGCGCTCTAGCGGGATTTTGGGCGGGTCGGGGGTGTAGACAGGTCGAGGCTGTAGGGCAGACTAACGCTTCAGGCCGGGGACGCCGCCTAGCATGGACGCCTGGCGGACCGCGCGGAGGATCGCTTCCGACGTCGCCTCGGCGGCGGCGACTCCCAGCGCGTCTACCGGGGCTTGGGCTGTCCCGAGCGAAAGGGCCACGACTACGTCGCCGTCGGACATGGTGTTCACCGGGCGGATGGTGCGCGCTACGCCTAGCTGGGCGAGTTGCGCGAGTTTCGTGGCTTGCACCTTGTCGAGTTGGGCGTTGGTGGCTACGCAGACCAGCGTGGTGTTGGTGCGCGTGAGCGGCGCTCGGGTGCCGGTCTTCATGAGCTTGGCGCTGTCGGCGAATTCCATGGAGCCGGGCGCCGTGCGGGCTCCGGCGACGATCTTGCCCGTGGAGGGATCGATCACGTCGCCCACGGCGTTCACGGCGGCCAGTGCGGCCACCTGGATGCCGGCGTAGCTGCCTTCAAGCGGGACGGTCCAGGAGCCGATGCCGGACTTCATGGACTGGCGCGTGCCGAGCAGCTTGCCTACGGTGGCTCCGGTGCCCGCTCCCACGTTGCCTTCGGCGACCGCTTCACCGGTGGCGGCAGCCGCGGCGGCTTCGCCCATTTCGCGGCTGGGGCGCGCGCTGGGCTTGCCGATGGCGAGGTCGTAGAGGATGGCGCTGACCACCAGGGGGACCTTGGCGGCTCCGGTTTCGAATCCGATGCCGTTGTGTTCGAGATACCGGCGGACACCCGAGGCGGCTTCCAGCCCGAAGGCGCTGCCGCCGGAGAAGACCACGGCGTGGATGCGTTCGGTGAGATGCTGGGGGTTGAGGAGGTTCCACTCCTCGGTTCCGGTGGCCGAGCCGCGGATGTCGCCGCCGGCCACGGCTCCGGCTTCGCACAGGATCGCCGTAGTGCCGGTCAATCCGTCATAATCGGAAGCATGGCCGACGAGGATGCCGGGAATGTCGGTTAAACCCTTCATCGGCGATACCAATGTTAGCATCAACACTGACGGGGGATTCCGCTTGCTCGACTTCCTAAAACCGCCTGTCGAGGCGTTACAGGATTTCGTCCTGCTGAGTTTTCGGGCGGCGCTCAACATTTTCCGCAGCCCGCATTACACGGACGATATTTTCATTCAGATGGACATCATCGGCGTCGGCTCGGTGGCCATTGTGAGCGCCATCGGGCTGTTCAGCGGACTGGTGATGGCGATGCAGATGGCGCGCGCGCTCACCACCTACGGCGCCGAGGGACAGGTGGGGCAGATCGTTTCCTTCACGCTGATCCGCGAGCTGGGTCCGGTGCTGACGGCGCTGGTGGTGGCGGGCCGCAACGCCAGCGGCATGGCGAGCGAGATCGGGTCGATGAAGGTGACCGAGCAGATCGACGCGATGCGCGCGCTGGGCACGGATCCGATCCAAAAGCTGGTGACGCCGCGGCTGATCGCGACGGCCACCGTGCTGCCGCTGCTGACGATCATCGCGGATTTCATCGGGCTGGTGGGCGGCTACCTGATCGCGTCGCTGCAACTGGGGATCACGTATTCCGAATACTGGACTTCGGCCTGGCAGTCTCTGGAATACAACGACATCGCGCAAGGGTTGATCAAGCCGTTTTCGTTCGCGGTGGTGATCGCGCTGGTGGGGTGTTTCTACGGGATGCGCACCTCGGGCGGCACGCAGGGCGTGGGCCGGGCGACCACCGGCGCGGTGGTAACCTCCTACGTGCTGATCTTCGTGCTGACCGCGACCATTACGAGTTTCTTTGTGTGAGACCAGTGTGAGCGCACCCCCCCCCAACAAGGCGGACAAACAGGCCGACAAACCGGCCGGCACTGACCAGGTGGTGCTCGAGTTCCGGGACGTGACGCTGCACTTCGGCGAAATGCCCGCGCTCGACCACGTGTCCTTTTCCATGTCGGCGGGGCAGACGCGGGTGGTGTACGGCGCGGCCGGCAGCGGCAAGACGGTGTTGCTGAAGGTGGCCGTGGGCTTGCAGAAACCCGATTCGGGGCGTGTGCTGCTGTTCGGGCAGGACATCACGGATCTGCGGGAGCAGGAGCTGTTCGACATCCGCGCCAAGGTGGGAATCCTCTTCCAGGAGGGCGGGCTGTTCGATTCTATGACGATCGAGGATAACGTCGCGTATCCGCTGCTGAACCAGAGGACGCTGAAGCATCTGACGAGTGGCAACGGCTCGGGTCCGGTGCGCGGAGCCGAGGAGCGGGTGCGGGAGGCGCTGCGGTTCGTGGAACTGGAGCATACGATGGAGAAAGTCCCGTCGGAGCTGTCGGGCGGCATGCGGCGGCGCGTGGGGATCGCGCGGGCCGTGGTGACCGAACCGGCGCTGGTGCTCTACGATTCGCCCACGGCGGGGCTGGACCCCATCACGGCGAACACCATCATCGCGCTGATTGTCAAGGAGCGGGACTTGCGGAACACGGCGACGCTGATGGTGACGCACCGCCATCAGGACGGGCACTTGATGGCGAACTTTCGCTACAATCCGAACAGTGGGGAGATCGAACCTGCGCCGAAGGACGGGAAGTCCCACTTGAGCACACAGTTCATGGTGATGAACGAAGGGCGGCTGGTGTTCGAGGGCCCCGAGACTGAGCTGGCAGCGAGCCAGGACGCCTACGTGCGCAAGTTCCTGAGGCCGACAGGCGGCTAGAGAAACGATGCCATTAGGCAAGAAAACAACTTGGTCTCAGCTTCGCGTGGGGTTGCTGGCGATATTCGCGCTGGCGATTCTGGTGATGCTGATCATTCTGCTGTCGGGCGAAAATCCGCTCTTCCGGACCAGCGTGCCGGTGTACACGTACTATGGCGACGCGGCGGCGGTGACGCCGGGCGCGCCGGTGCGGCTGAACGGAATTCTGGTGGGCAAGGTCGCCGACGTGGAGCTTTCCGGCGAAGACGATCCACGGCGAGTGGTGCGGATCACGCTGGATATCGACGAGCAGTTCCTGAGCGACATTCCGGTGGATTCGTCGACGCGGCTGGCGCAAACCAGCCTGCTGAGCGCGCGCTACGTGAACATCAAAAAGGGCATGAGCACGCAAACGATCCAGTCCGGGGGCGAGCTTCCTTCGGAGACGACCTCGGAGCTGGAGGATCTGTTCGAGCAGGGGAACTCGACGCTGGGCGCGTTGCAGTCGATTCTGGAGCGCGTGGAGCGCATCGTGGCGGAGATCGAAGACGGGCAGGGGACGATCGGCAAGTTCATCCGCGACGAGACGCTGTACAACTCGATGGTCCAGACCATGGATGAGGCCCAAAAGCTGGTGGCGGCCTTCAACAATCCGGACAGCACGCTGGGCAAGGTGATCAACGAACCGGACCTGTATAACGACATCCGGGGAATGATTTCGAAGGTCAACAACCTGCTGGATTCGGTGAATACGGATCTGAATTCGGGCCAGGGGACGCTGAGCAAACTGCTGAAGGATCCCGAGCTGCACGATGAGCTGCTGGCGACGATCAGCGATCTGCGGGAGACGCTGCGGCTGATCAATTCGGGAGACGGCACGGTGGCCAAGCTGCTGAACACCGACGAGCTGCATGCGCGCATCCTGGGAACGCTGGACAATCTTGACACCATGGTGGGGCACATCAATAGCGGCGAAGGAACGCTCGGGCAGTTGCTGCTGAATCCGCAGTTGTATGAGAGCATGAACGCCACTATGGAGCAGGTGGACGATTTCATGAGGGATTTCCGGGCGAATCCGAAGAAATTCCTGACCATCAAGTTGACCCTGTTTTGATGACGGCCGCAGATGAACGCGGATGAACACAGATGGAGTTGAGGCGGTTGGTGGTGAACGCCGACGACTTTGGGTTCACACGCGACGTCAACCGGGGGATCGTCGAGGCGCACTGCGGGGGGATTCTTACCGCGACCACACTGATGGCCACCGGGCCCGCGTTTGACGATGCGGTGCGGCTGGCCAGGGAGCATCCATCGCTCGACGTCGGCTGCCATCTGGTGCTGGTGGATCAGCCCGGGTATCCGGAGACGCTGGCGCAACTGGTGCGGGCGGTGGCGCTGGGGCGGATTCCGATCTACGAAAGGCTTGCCGCGCAGGTCCGGCGGATAGTGGACGCCGGGATCGCGCCGACCCATCTCGACACGCACAAGCACACGCACCTGCTGCCTCCGGTGCTGGAGGCGGTGGCGCGGATCGGCGAGGAGTTCGGCATTCCATGGGTGCGGCGGCCGTTCGATTTCCCGATGCAGCCGGGCGGCGTGGGGTGGACGAATCGAGGCATGGGGATGATGCGGGGACGGTTCCGGAGGGTGCTGGCGCGGCACGGGTGCCGGGCGACGGACTGGTTTGCCGGGTTCCGGCTGACGGGGTCGTATCGGGAAGGGGATTTAGCGGCGTTGATTCGCGCGTTGCCGGTGGGGTCCACCGAGTTCATGTGTCATCCGGGGCGGCTCGGCGAAGAATTGCGCGGGGCGCGGACGCGGTTGAAAGAGAGCCGCGAGATCGAACTGCTGGCGCTGATGGCGGAGGAAGTTCGGGCGGCAGTGCGGGAGGTGGGTGTGGAGTTGGTGAGTTATCGGGAATTGGGGGCGGCCTGAGCGGCCGCCGCAGGCCGGGCGCCCGCCCCACAACCCCGTAACGCCAACTGGTCAAACGGTCACAGGACGGAGGTTCCTCCGTCCACCTTCGCTCAATGCTGCCGCAGCATCTCCCGGTACACCGACAGCGTCTCGCGGTCGCCCAGCCGCCGCAGCACTACCGGCAGAAACAGACCCGCCGCCAGCGCGGTCTCCACCGAGAGGACCAGGGCCAGCCCTCCAATGGTGTGGCTCACCGAAGCGGCGATGGCACTTACCAGGAAAAACAACGCGGCCACTTCAATCGCGATGCTCGCGAACACACTTCCAGCGTTTCGATAGTCAGACATAGTTGGTTCCTTTCGCGTCTCTTTGCTCATCCGGACCGCGCGTCTTGTCGCTTGCTCCGGCGGGGAGCCGGTACACTGCCGGCTACATGAGGATAGACGATAGAATTTGCCAAAAGTTGCAAAGATGCGCGGCGCGGTGCGTGCTTTCGCGCTGTGTCGTGCACTCCGCGCCCCACTCCGGCCACCCACGGACGCAGCTAACGCCTTATAGAGGGCTCATATCGCTCCGGCCGGGGGCGGCGCGCCGCATTCCGCAGTTTGGCAGCCGGTGTGCTTTCGAACGTAGGAACCAGGGCGCGGCAAAGGTTGCGCAACAACTTGGATGAGACCTTTCCGGGCTTTCAGCGTCCATTGAAGTGAAGAGTTTTGAAGCCATAACGGATTCGGGCGAGCGGCGGCAGTTAGCGCTCTCGTCCGGGGGGCAGGGCAACGGCCGGGTTCGGATCTGTCGTCTGTGCGTCTTCATGCGGATCTGGACTCGCCCTGCCTCAAACGTGGCCGTATTCCGCGAGTGTTAGGTCCAGCGAAAGGAGTGACCGTAGTTTATGAGTATCTTCAAGAGGAAATCAGTCATCGCGGGCATTGCGTTACTGGCCGTTGGCGCATTGCTGGGAGCATGGATTACGGCCAAGACTGGACAATTCCCCTTCAGCTATTCGCACGTGCAGGCTTCGGCGGCGGACATCGCCGATGGCATCACTTTAAAGACCGGCTTCGGGCCGATCGTCAAAAAGGTGCAGCCTGCCGTGGTCAGCGTCCTGTCGACGCAGAACGTGAAGGTCAGCCAGAACGATCAGCAGTTGCCCGACAATTCTTTCTTCCGCCAGTTCTTCGGCAACCAGTTCGGGCAGCCGTTCGAGGCTCCTCCTCAGGAACGGCAGCGCCGTGGCCTGGGCTCGGGCGTCATTACCAGCGCGGATGGCTACATCCTTACTAATAACCACGTGGTGGAGAACGCGGACGAAGTAAAGGTCTCCCTCAGCGACGGGCGCGAACTTCCGGCCAAGATCATTGGCACCGATCCGGAAAGCGACTTGGCGGTGCTGAAGATCGATGCGACTAACCTGCCGGTGGTCGAGTTTGGCGACTCCAGCCATGTCGACGTCGGTGACGTGGTGCTCGCTATGGGCAACCCCTTCGGCGTCGGCCAGACCGTCACCATGGGCATCGTAGGCGCCACGGCGCGCCGCGGCCTGGGCATCGAGGACTATGAGGACTTCATCCAGACCGATGCCGCCATCAACCCTGGCAACTCCGGCGGCGCGCTGGTCAACATGAACGGCGAGCTGGTGGGCATCAACACCGCCATCATCAGCGGCGGCGGCGGCTTTGGCGGCGAAGGCGGCAACCAGGGCGTGGGCTTCGCGATTCCGGTGAACATGGCCAAGAACGTGATGAGCCAGATCGTCGATCACGGCAAGGTCTCGCGCGGCTGGCTGGGCGTCCTGATCCAGGGTGTCACGCCGGAAATCGCCAAGCAGTTCAACCTGCCGGGCGAGCCTCGCGGCGCGCTGGTGGGCGACGTCACCGCGGACAGCCCGGCTGCCAAAGCCGGCCTGAAGCGCGGCGATATTGTGGTCGCTATGAACGGGCAGAAGGTGCCGGATAGCATCGACCTTCGCCTGCGCGTCGGCAGCATGAAGCCTAACTCCACTGCCGACCTGGATATCTACCGCGACGGCAAGGAGCAGCAGATCGCTGTGAACCTCGGCGAGAAGCCTTCCGACCAGCAGATTTCGAGCAACGCCCCCAACTCTCAGAGCAACGGGAGCGGGCCGCAGCTCGGCATCCAGGTGCAGGCCATCACGCCGCAGATCCGTCAACAGATGGGACTGCGGGCAGGCGTCAACGGACTGGTGATCGCAGGCGTCCAACAGGGCAGCCCGGCCGCGGAAGCCGACCTGCATGAAGGCGACGTGATCCAGGAAGTGAACCGCACCGCCATCCACGACGTGAACCAGTTCCGGGATATGGTGCACAACTCGACTGGGCCGCTGCTGTTGCTGATCAATCGCGACGGCCAGACGCACTTCGTAACCGTGAAGCCAAGGTAACCCCTTTCTCCTTGGTTACGGCGGGCCTTCACCCGAGGCCCGATGAATGGGACCGGACCCCCCGCCGGTCCCATTCGTTTTTCCTGCCCGGCCCACGCCGGCGCGCGCACGGAGGCAGAACTGTGACCGGCCCGCTCTCCACTTGCGGCCAGCAGTTCCAGGATTGGTCGGTGGCCTATCGTATGTTCGCGCGCCCGGCTCGCCCATCCAGGCGTCGTGCCGCGAGCAACTGCGAAATCAGTCCCCGACGCGCTCCGCCTCACGTTTCCCGCCGATCCGCCGAAAGCTTGACCGCGTGAAGAGCTTCAGCGGCCGGGACTCCGGGTCCACGGAAGAGGCGGTCTAAGAGCCACCCACCGCCGCCGAGCCTGCCTCACAAGCAAAAGATGGTCTAGTCCGCGCCGTAGTTGATCTCCAGCCGCCGGGCCTGGCGTCCGGCGACCAATAACACCACGGCCGTGACCACCAGCAACCCGAGGATCGCCAGCGGAGCCGGCGTGGGCTCGGCTGAGTTGATCAGCAGCCGCACGGGAGCGGGCAGGTCGGCGTCCGGCGGCGCGACGATCGGGCACAGCGACCGAAGGTAAAAGATCACGCTGAACTTCTTGAGCACCGCCGGCAGGAAGATGTTGGCGCCCTCCCATACCAGCACGCCCACGGCCGGGATGATCGGGTTGCGGAACAGCATCCCGGCGGCCAGGAACACGCTGCCGTAGCCCACGCAGGCCAGCACCGTCACGCCCAAGTAGGTGGCGATGTGCCCCCAGCCGGGTCCGCTCAAGTAGGCGTCCAGATCCGGCCCGCGCAGGTGCAGGAACAGCGCCCACAGTTGCAGCGCCGCGCTGGTGGTGAAGATGGTCACGGTGGCGATCAGGCCGGCCAGATACTTGGCCACGGCCAGCACCTCGCGGCGCAGCGGGGCGAGCAGGTAAAAGTGCAGGCTCTTATCCAGCATCTCGCCGCGGAACAGATTCATGAAGACGCCCACGCAGCCGAAAAATACGGCCAGGCGCAGGTAGAAGAATTGGAAGACCGTGGCGAAGGCCACCGAGTCGGTGGCCACCGTGTCATTGTCGCTCCGGTTGATGTTCTGCACGGCGCCATCGAGGAAGACGAAGGTGAACTCCCGGCGGCCGTCGGTGTAGCTGGAGCTACGGAACTCGCGTGGCGGGACGCCCTCGGTGAACTCCGGACCGCCGCGTCCCTTCCGGCCCGTCGGGCGTCCCGGGCGGCCGGGGATGACAAACTCGCTGCGCCGGAACGGCTCGCCCAGGATCTGCTCGACTTCGTCAGAGGTCATGCCTTCGCGAATCGAAAGCAGGGCTTCGGTGGAGAGCGGATGCCCGGCCGCCACACTCTCGCGCTGGCTGAACTGGCGCATCGCGATGAGCGAGTGCAGCAAAAAAATCGCCACCGGCGCCAGCGCCAGAAGGTAGACCCACAGGCCGCGCTTGGCGAAGAAGGTCTTCTTCATCTCCAGGCGGATCACGGCGCCGACCTGCGCCAGCCACATGCGATTCATCGGGAGGACTCCTCACCGCCAATCAAGTACTCGTAGAGCGAATTCACGTTGTCGTCGGCCGGCGCGACGCTTTCAATCACGATGCCGTCGATGGCGATGTGGTTCAGCATGCGGTAGAAGCTGTCGGCGTCGCGGGTGCGGATCATGAGGCCCGCGCCGTCGGCGTGGACGCGGGCTTCCACCACGTGGTCCTGTTCAAAGACGCGCGAGGCGAGCAAGCCGGGGCGGTCGCAGCGGATCATGACCTGCATGGGGTGTTCGCGCATCTCGTCGCGCACGCCGCGGATCTGGCCTTCGGCTACCACGTAACCGTTGGCCAGCAGGATCACCTGGTCGGAGATGGTGTCGACCTCGTGCAGGATGTGGCTCGATACGATGACGTGGCAGCCCTGCGCGGCGTATTCGCGGAACAGGGCGATCGTCTCGGCGCGCACCAGCGGGTCGAGTCCGTTCAGCGGTTCGTCGAGCACCAGCACGCGCGGCTCGTGAGCGATGGCCTGGGCCAGCTTGATGCGCTGGCGCATCCCCTTGCTATAGCCGGCTACCTTGCGATGCGCGGCCTCGCCCAGGTTGACGCGTTCGATGGCCCGGCTGGTAGCGTTGGTGGCGTCGGCATCGCTCATCCCGAACAGACGCAGGTAAGCGTAGATGAACTGGTAGCCGGTGAGGCCGCGCGGGTAGGAATCGAACTGCGTCGAGTAGCCGCAGACACGGAATAGCTTTTCGGGATCGGACGGCGGGATACCCAGGACGCGGATCTCGCCACGCGTAGGGCGCACCAGGCCGGTCATCAAATTCATGAGCGTGGTCTTGCCGGAGCCGTTGGGTCCCACCAGGCTGGTGATGCCTGGCGGGATGGACAGCGTGACGCGGTTGACGCCCAGCACCTCGCCGTAAAAGCGCGAGACGTTGTCGAAGGTGATGCGGGCGTCATTTCCGGATGCCGGCGTCACTTGATCACCTCGAACGGCCGTACTTTGCGGGTCAGCAGCCACAGGCAGAGCGCGCTGACCACGGCCAGGCAAATCCAGCAGGACCCGATCGAGATCCCGCCTTCGGATTCGACGCGGAACAGGCCACCCCAGATGGTAAACATCACCTCCGGCAGGTTGAAGTAGCTGCCAAAGTCGGTGCGGACGATCTGGTTGACCGCGCTGCCCAGGCCCGCGCCGACGAAGAAAACGCCCAGCACCAGGGCTCCCGCGGCGATCTTCCACTTGACCCAGGCCGACATCGCCAGGGCGATCAGCGAGAGCACGACGGACCACACGAACAGGCCGGCGAAAAGGCCCCAGGCGATCCAGAGGTTGTCCCAAGTCCAGGACCAGCCTTCCAGGCTGGCTTGGATGATGAAGAGGATCAGGCCGGGAATCCAGGTGATCATGCCCAGCAGAAACATGAGGACGCTCATCTTGCCCAGCACATATTCAGCACGCGTGAAGGGGCGGCAGAGGTAGAGCGGCAGCGCATTGTTGACCAGGTCCGGCGAGACCAGCGAGGGTCCGACGAACGCCGTGAGAACGTAGGCCAGAGCGCCCTGTACCCAGCAGTAGTAAAGGAACACCGCGGGTTCGATGTTGAAGATGCTTGTCAGCCGCGCTCCGGGGACGCCCACGGATTCGAAGATCGACAGGTTGTGGGCCAGGTAAATATAGGCGGTGAGGCCCAGCGGATAGAAGAAGCAGGCCATGAAGAACATGACCAGGAAACGCGATTGCCACAGCCGCGAGTAGCTGGTGCGCGGCAGAATCAGGAAGCGCGACCAGGCTGGCGTGAGCGGTCCGCTATAGGCGGTGTAGGTGCGTTTATAGACGGCCATGATCGGATGAATTTAGCCACAGATGGACACAGATGGACACAGATTCAAAAGTTTCGGTATCTGTGTCCATCTGCGTTTATCTGCGGCCATTTTTCAGTTCCCCATCGCTTTCAGGAAAATATCTTCGAGCGTGTCGCGCCGGTAGTTGAGGCGGCGCAATTGCAGGTCACGCTCGGCGGCCAGGCGATAGATCTCGCGCATTTCGAACTCCACCGGCACTACCATCTTGAGGCGGCCGGGGCCCGCCGGGACGCATTCGCAGCCCGCGGCGACCAGCGCCTCGGAGAAGCCGGCCTCGTCGCCGACCGTCTCCAGCTCCACGAAACGCTTGTTGGCGCGGCGCTCCTCTTCCAGGTTCGAGTAGTGCACGATGCGGCCCTGCTTGAGGATCAGCACTTCTTCGCAGGTCTCCTCGACGTCCCGCAGCAGGTGCGAGCAGACCACGATGTGCATGGACCCGGTGTCGCGCATTTCCTTCACCAGGCGAATCATGCGCTGGCGCGCCGGCGGGTCCAGGCCGTTGGTGGGCTCGTCCAGGATCAGCAGGCGCGGGCCGTGCACCATCGCCTGCGCGAGCTTCGCCAGTTGTTTCATGCCCAGCGAATACGTGCCCAGGTTGCGGTAACGCGCTTCGCCCAGTCCGACGTAAAACAGCACCTCGTGGGCGCGTTCGAGCGCGGCGCCGGGCGGTAGACCGGACAGTTCGCCCATCATGCGCACGAAGGCGACCGCGGTCATGTTGGCGATGAAGGAGTCGTTCTCCGGCATGTAGCCGATCAGCGAACGGACCGCCCGATGCTGCTGGCGGATGTCGTGGCCCAGGATGCGGGCCGTGCCGGTGGTGGGCGGGCAAAAGCCCAGCAGCGTCTGGATCAGGGTCGACTTGCCGGCCCCGTTGGGCCCCAGCAATCCCAGCGTGCGCCCGGACAGGGAGCCGCGCAGGTTGTGCAGAATTTCCCGCTTGCCGAAGCGGACGCTCAACCCATCCAGCTCGATGACCGGGTCCATAGATACTATTGTGGTCCGCCCAGGCCTGTCATGGGCAGGAAGCCCAGCGGGTTGCCGGACGCCAGGCTGGCCATGGCTTGCAGGCCAAGGTCGAGGAGTCCGCTACGGCTGCCCACCAGGATCTGGTCGGTTCCGCTGTAGACGTAGACCAGGCTGGGCGCGCGGTTGGCGGTAAGTCCGGCGATGGCGGTTTCCTGCTCAGGTGTGAGCAGGCCGCTGGATTTCAGTTGGTCGGCCAGCGGGCCCACCACGCTGCCGAGGTTGTAGTAGAGGATGCCGGAGAAATTCTGGTGGCCGTCGAGCGGCATTTGTGCGCGGAACTGGTCCGAGCGCGGCAGCGTGAGCGCGGCGGCGCGATTGCTGATCGCCGCCATCAGCAGCGCCCGCGTGGACCCGGCCAGCAGATAGCCGTCGACGTAGGTGTAGCTCAGCGAGAAGCGGTCGAGCGAAGCGGCGTAGTAGACGTGGCCGTCGACGGTCTCGCTGGTGACCGAGAAATTCGAGTCAGGGAATTGCGCCTGCGCGGTGGCCAGCACCGTTTCGACGGCGGTCTGAAGGCGGTCCGGGCTCTGGACCTCCACGGCGAGTTTCCAGCTCGGGACGGGCAGTAGCGCCCCGTCGAAAGCCAGCGTGGCTTCGCCGCCCAGCGTGCCGGCGATGTCGTCCAAAGGATTGACGCCGCTTGCGCGCTGGAAGTCGGTGATCCAACCGGAAGCTTGGGGGCCGCCGGCGGCCAACAACTCTTCGATCATCGCGCGCGGATCGCGGGTGACAAAAGAAGAGGCGAACGTGGCCTCCGGAGAAACGAACTCCAGGGTTCCCATGGGTCCGGGCGCGGCCAGCCAACTGGCGATGCCGTGGCGGGCGCCGGAGAATGTGAAGGTCGCCGTGTTTTCCTGCGCGCCGAGGTTGGTCTTGCTCTCGGCGATCAGGAATCGCAAGCTGTCGATGCCGGTGATGGCGGCGGCGGTGTCCACGTTGGTAGAAGGTACGTTGCTGGAAACGATTTGTTCCATGTCGGCGGCAAAAAGAAGCCCGGCGCCGGCCCGGTAGCTGGCCAGGACGCGCGAACCGAAGGGCGTGGAGGTGAACTGGCTCGGCGGCGGCACCGCGGCGGCGTTAAGGGCGATCAGGTTGCCGTCGAGCGCCAGGGGATCGGTGAACCCGAGTTGCTGGAGATGCTGGGGCAGTCCGTCACGGCGCACTTCGGCCAGGATCATGACAGCGTTGCCATTCCCGGGGCCGGCCAGGACCACTTCATCGCCCAGGTAGTCGCTGAACTCCTGGACGTTGGCGATCGCCTGGCGGATCTGCGCGCCTGCGCCGTTCCACCATTCCGCGAGCGCCGGGCTTTGGCTGGCGCGGTTCTCCACCACGCGCGTGGCCTCGGCCAGCGTCTGACTGAGGTTGGGCACGGAAACGAAGATGTGGGTGTCGGCCGGAACGCGGTCCAGCAGGTTCGAGCTGTAGCGCAGCCCGGGCAGCGGGATCTGCGAGATCTCGCGCTGGACGGCGTCGAAGTCGGCCAGCAAGGCGAGATACTTGGCGGCGTTCTCGCTCCAGGAGATTTCGGTGGAGACCGCGGTGCGCTGCAGGCTTTCATGCGTGACGGCCTGTTCGCCGCGATGGAGCAGTGCGTTGACGCCGTTGACTTCGTCGACCTGGACGGCTCCTTCCACCACCGAGACGCGTGATCCCTTGAGGCCGCGGCTGACGCCGAAGATGGTGCCTTTCACCGTCACCAGGCAGTCCGCCGTGGCGATCTCCAGGCGGCCGCGGCCCTGCTTGGCGGCTTCGACGATGACGTCGCCGCGGTCCAGGTGCACGGTCTTGCTGCGCCACAGCTCGGTGAGCGAGAGGTCGCTGCGTTCGGCCATCTCGACCGTCGAGCCGTCGCGGAGGCGGATCACGGCGTGCGAGCCGGGGCCGGTGCGGATCTCCTGGCCTTCGTCGATCGCGGAGCCCGCGGCAAGGACTTTGGTGCCTTCGTCGGAGACCAGGACCAGGGAGCCTTCGACGGAGGCTACGGTGCCGCGCGGGCCCGACGGGGCGAGCGCGCGGTCAAGCAGCGGGGCGGCGGCGATGGTTAGCGCGGCGGCGGCCGCGGCGGCGACGGTCCACAGGGCGATGCGCTTCGCCACGCCGCGGCGGATGGGGACGACCACGGCGGCCTTGTCCGCTCCGTGGTATTCGTGGCGGCAGGCGACGCAGGTGTGCAGATGGTCCTCGACCAGCATGCGGCGGGCTTCGCTCAGGCGGCCGTGGCGGTAGGCATCGAAATCGGCGCGGAAGCCGACGCACAAGTCGGGTATGGAGCCGGTGGCCAGGCGATCGCGCACACGCCCGGCGGCGTCGGCGAGTGCGGCCGGGTCGGGCTGGGATTCGCGAATGGAATCGAGGAGGCGGTCGAAGTCTTTGTTGGTCATTAGTGGCTCCTACGGGACGATGACGGACTGTTGTGGGACCGCTCCCTGCGGTCGCGGCTCTGCTGCGGGGTTCGTGTGGGGCAGGCCCGCGGCCTGCGGCGGCCTCTCAGGCCGCCCTTCCGCGGCTCGACCGCTGCTCTAGGGACTAGCGCCATGCGGAAAGCTCCTGTTGCAGCTTCTTACGGGTGCGGTGGAGGGTCACGGCCACTACCATCTGGGAAAGTCCCATGGTGCGGGCGATCTCCGGGTTGGTGAGGCCTTCGAAGAACCGGAGGGCGAACATTTCGGCGGACCGCGTGGGGAGAGTGGCCAGGGCGCGGCGGAGGTGGTCGGCCAGGTCGCTGCGCTCGGGGTCCGGGTTGTGGGCGGGCAGCAGGCTCAGGTCGGGCTTGGACTCCCGCCGGGCGCGGACCACGTCGACTGCGGCGTTCACCGCCGCGCGCCGGAGGTAGCCCTCGGCCGTGCCGATCACGCTGGGTTCGTTTCGTCGCAAGAGGCGCAGGAACACCGTATGCAGGACGTCCTCGGCGTCTGCCACATTGCCTAGAATGCGATAAGCTGTGGAAAACACCATGCGATGATGCTGTTCGTAGAGCTCGGCAAGTGCCTGAGGCATTTCGTTGACCGTGGAGAGTGCGCCCGTCATGCCCTTCCTTCACAAAACAAGACGGGAAACTGGGGTGGCGATTACAGAGACGCTATCCCCATATATAGTAGTACCTAGCCGTGGGACACAACAGGCAGGGGTTCACCCGCTTTACTTTTTCCCGGGATGGCGTTAGCATGGATCAACCTCCCCACGAAGACCGTCCATAATGGAAGGGGATTCCAGTTGCTGAAACTCAAGCGCGTCGACATACACGGGTTTAAATCCTTTTACGACCGGAGCGAGATGAAGTTCCACGGCTCCGGCGTTGCGGCTATTGTAGGCCCGAACGGATGCGGCAAGTCCAATATTAGCGATGCCATCAGTTGGGTGCTGGGCGAGCAGTCCGCCAAGAGCCTGCGTGGGACCCGCATGGAAGACGTGATCTTCGCGGGAACGCGGGAGCGGAAGCCGCTGGGGATGGCCCAGGTCACGCTGACCATGTATGACCCGGAGGCAGGGCGGCACGTGGCGGAAGACGCCGGTCGCCAGACGCCAGACGCCAGTGCCGGGGATGCCGGGCAGCCGGCGGGTGAAGCGAATGGGACGGTTGAGGTGGTCAACGGGAACGGACACGTGAACGGGCACCAGGCGAACGGGCATGCCAACGGGGTGAACGGGCATGCCAACGGCCACGCCAACGGACATGCGCACGCCCATGCCCACGAGCACGTCCGGCACGAGGTTACGATTACCCGCCGCTTGTTCCGGTCCGGCGAGAGCGAATACCTGATCAATGGAAAACATGCGCGGCTGCGCGATATCCAGGACCTGTTCAGCGGTACCGGTCTGGGGCCGGAGAGCTACGCGATCATCGAGCAGGGACGCATCGGGCAGATTCTTTCCAACAAGCCGGCCGACCGGCGCGCCATCATCGAAGAGGCCGCCGGCATCGGCAAGTACAAAACCCGCAAGCGGCTGGCTGAAGCAAAGCTTGAGAGTTCGCGGCAGAACTTGGCGCGGGTGTTCGACATCCTGGAGGAGGTCGGCCGCCAGGTGAATTCCCTGAAGCGGCAGGCTTCGAAGGCCAAGCGTTATGAGGAGATGCGCACCGAACTGGTGGGCCATCTGCGGCGGGCCGTGTCCGGACGGTTCCGCGTGCTGGAACGGGAGGCCGCGGCATTGGCGCTCGATATGGGCCAGGCGCAGCGGGCCGTCCAGGAACTTTCGGCGCAGCTTCAGGAGCAGGAGCGCGAGCATACGCGTATCCAAGAAACCTGCTACGAGACCGAGAAGCAGTTGACCGCGGCGCGGGCTCGCGTGGCGGAGCTGAACGTGGAATCCGAGCGGACCCGCGGGCGGCTGGAGATGCAGGCGAAACAGATCGGAGGAATCGACGAGCGGCTGGCAGCCGGCGAAACCGAGACACAAGATCTCGAAGCCCGGCGCGAGCGCGAGCAGGCGGAATTGACCACGCATGCCGAGGCGGTGGCTCGCCTGGACGCAGAAATCTCGTCGATGAAGGAGCGCCTGCAACTCAAGACCGCCGAGCGGGACGGCCTGCAAGCCGACCTGCGCGGACGTGAGCGGTCCATCGAAGAAGCCCGTGGGCGCGTGCTGCGGCTGGTGGGCGAGGCGTCCACCCTGCGCAACCAGGTGGTGCAGATCGACGAGTACCTGGCGGCGATCGAGCGCGATTCGGCCCGGGCGCGGCGGGAAGAGGAAGGCGCGCTGGCTGACCTGACCCGGCTGGAGCAGGTGAAGGGCGAGCTTTCCGGCAAGCTCTCACGGCAACAGATGGAGCTGGAATCGCTGGCCGAACGGCGGGCGCGGATCGAGGAAGACCTACGCACGCGGCGGACCGGGCTCCAGACGGCGCGGCAGCAGTTGGAGGAGATCCGGTCGACGTTGTCGCGGCAGAAAGCGCGGCGCGATTCTCTGGATGAAATCCTTTCCCATCGGGCGTATACGACCGAATCCGTAAAGCGATTCTTTACCGCTGTGGAGCAGGGTCAGGCTGAAGGGCTGAAGCCGTCGGGCGTGCTGGCGGACTTTGTGGAAGTGACCGACCCGGCATGGGAGAAGGCGGCGGAAAGCTTCCTTCATGACGAACTTGAATATGTCGTTGTAAATGGTTGGCAGGAAGCGGAGAACGGAATCGGCGTGATGCGCGCCGAGGCGGACGGCCGGGCGACCTTCCTGGTCCACGGGGCAGAGGCTCCGGCGGCCGGGTCGCGGTTCACGCTGATCGACGACGGCGTGCGCGGGCGGCTGGGCGACGCGGTGCGGCTGACCAATGGGTTCGCGGCGGCTCCGGCGGGGTTGTTGCCGCGGCTGGCTTCCTGTTTCCTGGTGGGCGAGCACGCGGACGCGCAGAGGCTCGCCGTGCGGCATCCGGAGCTCCACTTCCTGCTGCCGGACGGGACCAGCTACCACGGTCCCACGGTGACCGGCGGGCGCAAGTCCGCGGGTGGTCCGCTGGCGTTGAAGCGCGAGCTGCGGGAACTGAGTACACTGGTCGACCTGCACGAGCTTGAAGTGGAGACGCTCACCGCACAGGTGGCTGAGCTGGAGGGCGTGGCGGCCACGCTCAGCGAGGAGCTGGAGCACGTCCGGACGCAGCAGCAGGCGCAGGAGAAGGACGCCCTGGCGCTGGACCACGAACAGCGCAAGCTGGCCGAAGAGCATGCGCGGGCCGGGCAGCGGTTGTCGGTGGCGCGACTGGAACTGGAGCGGCTGAAGCGCGAAGACGAGCAGTCGCGGGCGCAGCGCGAGAAGAGCCAGGCGGACGTGGCGGCTCGCGAGGAGCAGCGGGCCGCAGAGGAAACCGCGCTGGAGGTGGCCCGGACGGAGCTGGCCGAGGTCCAGGGCAAGGCGCTGGCGGCGGGCGAGGAGCACGCGCACATGCGGGCCGAGCTCGCCCAGTTCGAGGAGCGGCTGCGGGCGGCGCGGGCCGAGGCGGGGCGCCTGGAAGGCGCGATCCGCCAGGTGGTGGCGCGGCGCGAGGAGCTGGGCCGCGAGTTGGAGCGCCTGGGAGTCGAGCGGGCCCGGCTGCTGGCCGACAACATCGAACTGGACAAGCGCGCGGCGGAGTTGGCCGAGGCCAGCGCCAAGGCGACGGCCGAGGTCGAGCGGCTGGCCACGGAGGAGACCGAGGGCCGGGCGGCGTTGGCGGCGCTCGAAGAGGCGCTGCGTACTGTGCGTGTCGAGGTCCAGAGCGCGCAGGAGCGGCGTGGAGCGGTCGAGATCGAGCTGGTGAAGAAGCAGGGTGACCTGCGGTACCTGGACGAGACCAGCCGCAAGGAGCTGAACGCGTCGGCTGCCGAGATCGCCAAGGAGACGCAGGAAGCGGCGGCAGAGGAAGGGGCCACGCAGGAAGGGGCTGGGGGTGGCGAGCCGGTCCTGGACGAGGCGGCCGTGGCTGAAGCCGAAGAGAAGTGCTCCGAAGTGCGGGCGCGTATCGAGGCGCTGGGTGCAGTGAATCCCCAGGCGCTCGAGGAGTATGAGGAAGCCCAGCAGCGCTATGAGTTCCTGAACACGCAGAGGCAGGACCTGCTGGATTCGATTCGCGACACCGAGAAGGCCATCGCGGAGCTGGATCAGGAGTCGCGGCGGCGCTTCAAGGAAGCCTTCGAGGCGGTGAACGAGAATTTCCGGGAAATGTTCCGGACGCTGTTCGGCGGCGGGCAGGGCGAGATGCGGCTCACCGACGAAACGAACCTGAACGACAGCGGGATCGACATTATGGCGTCGCCTCCGGGCAAGCGGCTGCAGAACGTGGCGCTGCTTTCGGGCGGCGAGAAATCGCTGACGGCGATGGCCTTGCTGATGGCGATCTTCCGCTACACGCCGAGTCCGTTCTGCATCCTGGACGAGGTGGACGCTCCACTGGACGAGGCCAACATCCAGCGGTTGACGCGGCTGATCAAGGAGATGTCGCGCGAGACGCAGTTCATCGTGATCACGCACGCCAAGCGGACCATGGAGGTCGCACAGGCGCTGTATGGGGTCACGATGCAGGAGCCGGGTTTGTCGAAGCTGGTGAGCGTGAAGTTCGACCCGATCCCGCACCAGGCGCCGGAGCCGGCGGTGGTCGCGGCGGTTTGAGTGCACGGGTAACTGAGTTACTCTATCCGTCGAATGCGAATCGCCGCGAGAATCCTGCCGGGCTTACCGCCCTATGGACCGATGGCGACTCCGTTCCCCGCCGAGTTCGGCTGCCTGGGGCGTGAGGGGACTGTGGTGGAGTTCACCGCGGAAGAAGGCACATGGGTTGGCAATTTTCAGCCCGGACCCGGGGGCCTGGAGTTCGCAGGCTACCACCCGAATGGGAGCGACGTGGTCGTCATCGCAGCAGGCGACTTATGGATCGTCCATCCCCACGAGAGGACCGCGGTTCGGAACCTCCCTGCGTTGGAAGCCATCTTCGAGGTGCGCGATCCAGCAGGGTGGATCTTCAGCAGGCAGGGCATCGCGCTCGCGAGGCTCGGCCCAACGGGGATCCTGTGGCACACGCGGCGGCTCTCGTGGGATGGCTTTGATCAACTGCAGGTCGGCCAAGATGAGCTGACGGGACGGGCGTGGTCGCCGATCGACGACCAATGGGTCCCTTTCCGTATCGATATTCACACCGGGAAGGCGACGGGAGGCAGTTACTCCTCTCGCGATGTCGAGGGTTGGGAGATCCTGGCCTCGTGATTCGCGCACAAACACGAATGGGACCGGCAGGGGGGTCCGGTCCCACTCTTTGTGGGCCTCGGGAATCAGCAACAGCATGGACCCGTTGGCGTTGTGGACCATGTTGCGGAACTGGTTCACGTCGTGGACCGGCATCCGGTTCACTTCCTGAATCACATCGCCTTGGCGCAGGTCGGCTTCCGCGGCCGGGCTGCCCTGCTGGACGCCGGCGATCACAAGTCCGCTGATGCCTGCCCGCAGTCCCATCTGCTGCCGGATTTGCGGGGTGATGGCCTGGACCTGGATGCCGAGCAGTGGCCCGCTCTAGCCCGCATTTCTCACCAGGTTTCGGACGCAGGACGTGGCGCAAGCCCGTGGCTTGCCGCGCCGGGACTCGTCCCGGCGCTTGTGGCCGGTCACGCTGTCATGCCGGAAGCGGCGGCGAAATCGCCGATTGCGTATCCCTGCCTCACGTTTCGCGCCGATGCACCGTAGAGCTTGTGAGAAATGCAGGCTAGTTGCCCTGGGAGGACGGCGCGTTGCTCGAAAGCTGTTGGCCGGAAGGCTTCTCGCCGGGGTTCACGGCGATCTGCTGCTCCTTGCCGTTGCGGTAGATGTCGAGGTTGGCGGTGGCCCTCCTGCCCAGTGCGCCAGAGGCGCCGGGGACGAGTCCCGGCGTGGCAAGCTGAAGCTCTACCTCCCGTAAAGCGTCACGCGGGGCTTCGGACCGTTCGCCCGCCCACGCTCGTACCAGATCTCGACGCTCTGAATGACGCGCCGCTGACCCGCCAGATCGACCGCTCGGCTCTCACCCCCGGCCGCGATGCGCTGCCGCAGCGCGAGGGGCTCGTTTTGGCCGTCGGCGAAATGCACCACGACCCGATTGAACTCGATCGGTCCCTTCTCCACCCGGAACTGGATCTGGCGGAAGACGCCTTCCTTGCGGGTGACCGTGATGCGGTCATGGTCGGTGTTGCCGTCGACGTTGGCTTCTCCCAGATACTCCCACTGGAGCGTCTTGGCGAGTTTGGCCTTGGCCCGCGGGCGAGGCTGCGCCGGAGCGAAGGCGGGGAGCGCGGCGATGAGCGCCGCTCCTACCAGGATTTTCGGGAACGCGGATTTCATAACAGCCTCCTTATCGTCTGTTACGCTTTCAAACCCGAGCGCGGATGAAAAGACGCGGCCTGGGCGGGATTCGGTACGACGAGGCAGGCAGTACGGAATAAGGGCTGGCGGACGGGAGCATAGCGGGACCGCCCCCGGGGAGCGGTCCCGCCGTAGCGTGATGCTGCGGGCCTATTTCGGCAGGGCGAACGCGGGGACCTTGACGCGGTCCTCGAGGAAGTCCTTGTTGTTTTCTTCGCAGGAGTACTCGATGATCTGCCAGTCCGGCCGGTAGGTGAAGATGCGCGTGTTCTTCCACGGCTTGGTGTAGGTCAGCGGATCGTCGATGGTGATCTCGTACTTCACGTGCCCGGCGTCGGTGCGCGTGTAGCGCTCGATGGTGTGTAGAGCGTCGCTCAGCGGGTGGCCGATGGTGTCGAGCTTGGTGCGCCCGTTGAAGCCCGTGGTGTCGATCACCAGCGTGTTGCCTTCCCACTTGGCGATAGAGTCGCCGAACCAGGTGCGGGTGTAGTTTTCTAGATCGGGGTGCTCGGCGCGGTCCAGGTAGGCCAGGTGGAACCAGGAGTTCTGCTCGAACAGGAAGCCGATCGCGCGGCCGTCCGTCATGATGTAAAGCGGGTCGGGCGAATTGATGGAGCGCGTCAGGCCGAAGGGGAGGCAGGCGCCCGTGTAGTCGCCTTTGGCTGCGTCATAGGCGTCCCACTCCTGCTGGCCCCGCGCGGTGAACGGCAACATCACGCCGCCCTGGTCGTTCTTGGGCAGGGATTCGTCGGCGATCTGCGAACCGTCGCGGTTGCTGCGGCTCATGTCCGGCGTGTAAGGACGTTGCCACAGCCCGCTCAGGTCGGGGTGGCCGTCCTTCATCGGGGTGGGTCCGGTCAAGGGCTTGAAATCGCTGCCCGGCTGGGCAAGAGCGGCGGTTCCCAGGCACAACAGCGCCAGCAGGGCGCGTGCGGGCGTAGTGAGTCTCAGCTTCATCTTGGAATCTCCTTACTCGATCGGGTCTGGTGCCAAGAGCCGCTACTACTTGCCCCTACCCTTGCCCTTTCCGCGCAGCACGGGACCGCCGTCGGCGCTGGAGCCGGCAAACAAGCTGCGGCCGTCGGCCAGCGTGACCGAACGCGAATTGCACGTGTTCGTGCCGTCCTTCGAACGGAAACCGTCGATGGTGATGTTGTCACCGGGCTTCAGGGAATTCTTGTTCCAGCCATTGCGGGTCAGCGAGTTCGGCGCGCCGCCTTCGCATTGCCACTTGGACATGCTTCCGCTTTCGTCCTTGGCGTCGACGTAAATCCAGATGTGCGGATTCATCCATTCGACCTTGGTGACCGAACCGGTGAGCGTAACGGGCTTCGAGTCGTCGTATTCCGCGGCAAAGGAGTGGTGCGCCAGCACCGGCAACGCAGCCAGCAGACCTGCCCCAACAAGGAACGCGCTCCAACGAGTCAGCTTCATAGATAAGTCTCCTGCCTCCTGTCAAATCAGAATCGCACCTTATGGCGATTTCGGCAACCGCCATTTCGGCAACAGCAATGCCGCATCCGGGCCTCTTACTCGAACATCTTGATCTGTTTCGCCGTTTCCGGCGCCTTCCGCCGCCGCAGCGGACTGCCGATCACTCCCAGCACCTGCACCGCCTCCAGCGCCATCCGCGGGACGAAGATGCGCTGGTTTTGGGAGGTGGGATCGGGCGGGATCACGGTTAACCCGAGCTCCTCCACCAACAGCAGGTTGTTCGGGAGCAGGCCCTCCAGCGTCTCCCCGTCCTTGAACTTGAGCCGCAGCCACAGTCCCGCGGTTTTGGGGCGGCTGGTGAACGCCCGCTGCTTCTGCCAGCTTTCCCCGCTCTCGAACTCGCGGACGAAACAGACCGCCTTGACCTCGTCCAGGGGGACCCGCAGGAGGTTGCCTTCCGGGCTCAGCACCTCCACGGCGTCCGGCCGCAGGCCGTCGGGAAGCTGAAGGAATCCCTGGACCGGAATCTTGCCCGCCCGCGCGACCAGAACCTTCTTGTTGGTGGTTACAGCCACTTAGAGGGCCTTATTAACAGGAGTCCCTTCCAAACAATTTCGCAAGTATTGTATCATTAGGGACAATGCAGCCGCCGGTGCCGGTCGCCAGGCAGATCTCGGGCTCTGCCCGGTCCTTTTTGGAGTTCTGCCGGGTCGAGAAGGGCCTAGCCGCGAATACGATTGTTTCATATCGCACTGATTTAGAAAGGCTTGCATCGGAACTGGGGGTCCCGGACCGGGAAGCAACCCCGGAACGGCTGGACGCCTATGTGGATGGGCTCTACCAGCGGGGATTATCGCCCCGCTCGATCGCGCGGCACGTGGCAACTGTAAGGAACTATTACCGGTTTTTGGCCCGGGAGGGAGAGATCGCCCGGGATCCGGCGGAGTTTCTCTGCTCGCCCCGGCAGTGGTCGACGCTGCCTAAGTATCTGAATCGGGAAGAGATTGAGCGACTTTTGGCGGCTCCCCCGGGGGACAAGCCCAGCGGACTGCGCGACCGCGCCATGATTGAGCTGCTGTACGCCACCGGGCTGCGGGTCAGTGAGCTGTGCCGCCTGGAGCGCGCGGCGGTGGACCGCGATCTGCGGGTCCTCAAGGTGATCGGGAAGGGAAACAAGCAGCGCGTAGTTCCGTTCGGGGAAACGGCGGCCGAGGCCGTGGACCGGTATCTCAACGAGGGGCGCCCCAGGATACTGAAGGGCCGGGCCAGCCGCTACCTGTTCGTGACCCCGCGCGCCTCGGCAATGACGCGCCAGAGCTTTTGGCGGCTGCTGGCGAAGCACGGGCGCCGGGTGGGGATTTTCCGCCGGCTGACGCCGCACGTGGTGCGGCACAGCTTCGCAACGCATCTGGTGGAAGGCGGAGCCGACCTGCGCAGCGTCCAGGTGATGCTCGGGCACGCCGATATTTCCACCACGCAGGTCTACACGCACGTAGCCCGGCGCAGACTTCGGGACATCCTGGACCGGCATCACCCGCGTGCCTAGGACTTAGGCGAGGCGCGCGTGGGCGCAGTGGTGAGCAGAGACGAACCAGGCGCCCGGAGGGGATCAGATAGGTAGAGTGAGGATCGAATGAGCGACTACATGTTCATGTTGGAAAGCCACCTCACCGGGGAGCAGCACCGGGTGGTGGACCAGATGGCCGCCGTGGCGGCGCAGACCGGCCTCAGCCTGTATCTGACCGGCGGCGCCATGCGCGACGTGCTGGGCGGATTCCCCGTCCGGGATCTGGACTTCACCACCGAGGCCAGCCCGGCCAGGTTCACCAAGGCATTGACCAAGAGCGCGGGCGCCAGCGTGGTGGACACCGACGACAAGAAGAAGGCGGTGCACCTCAAGTTCCCCGGCGGCGTCACGGTCGAGCTGGCCATGGCCCGGGAGGAGAAATTCGCCAAGTCCGGGGGCAAGCCGCATATTTCGCCGGCCACCATCCACGAGGACCTGCAGTGCCGCGACTTCACGGTGAACGCCGTGGCGCTGTCGCTCAACCGCGCTTCACTGGGGCTGCTGGTCGATCCCACCAACGGGATGGGCGACATCGAACGGCACGAGCTGCGGACCATTCACAACTACTCGTTCTACGACGATCCGGCCCGCATGCTGCGCCTGATCCGCTTCAAGGTGCGCCTGGGCTACGTGATCGACGAGCGCACGCGGCTGCAGTTCGAAAACGCCCGCGAGGCCGGCATGCTGGACCGCATCACGCCCGAGGCGCTGGGTCATGAGCTACGCAACATGGCCTCAGAGACCAACGCCTACGATCTGGTCAAGGCGCTGGAGGACGAGAAGCTGCTGGGGATGTTTTCGCCCGTGCTGGCCGAGGGCAAGATGAATCCGGCGTCGCTGCAGAAGCTGCAGAAGGCGCACCAGATGGTCCCCTTCGGCTTCGACTTCCACATCCAGACGCTGCCGCTGTTCCTGGAAGTGCTGATGGAAAAGCTGAACGCCAAGGAGCAGGCCGCCCTGGCCAAGGCCGCCGCGCTCACCCGCAGCGAGTTGAATGCCCGGCAGAAGCTGGGCGCCGCGGCCAAGAAGCTGGAGCGCACGCTCAAGGGATCCAAGCTCACCAAGCCCTCGGCGCTCTACCAACTGCTTTCGAAGACGCCGGGGGAGCAGATCCTGCACCTGGCCGTGTACTCCGGACAGCGCATCGTGCAGGACCGCATCAAGAATTACTTCCAGAAGTACCTGCCGGCATCGTTCGAGATCACCACCGAGATGGTGGCGGCTACTGGGGTCACGCCCGGTACGCCGAAGTTCGCCCGCGCCAAGGAAGAGATGATTCTGGCGCGGCTCGACGCGCGGCCGAAGAAGACGCCGCCGCCGGAACCGCCTCCGCCCCCGCCGCTGTCGGGCTTCGCGCGTGGATCGGCGGTCCGCCGGGCGCAGTCCTGACCCATTAGTCCAAGGCAGTGAGGGAGGCAGACCGCCTCCGGATCTGGCGTCCAAAGGGAGGTAGCGCGCTTGACTGTACTTCGCAGACGCACAGTCCGGATCGGTCTGTCTGCCGGTTTGTGTCTGGCCCTGCTGTCCCCGTGCGCCTCCACGGGTGCAGAATCCCCGGGCCCGCCGCTCTCGCCTGAACCTCTCCGTACGAAGCAGGGATTTGCCTGGGTGACTCGGGCCTCCGAACACTGCGACCTATATGTCGAGATGGGGAGTCCTGGTGAGCGAGATTTGAATGCCATCGAGCGCCGGTTGGAGGCAGCGCATCACCACGTGGAGTCGTTGCTCGGCAGATCTGTCCCGGAGAGATACAGCGTGTTCATCGTTGCCTCGCGGGCACGGATGAAGGACCTGCTCGGCCTGGAGATGAATGGTCTCACCGTCGGCGGTTACGAAGCCCTGGTCTATGGTTCTGGCATTGATGCGGTGGCGGCCCATGAAACTTTGCACATCGTGGCAGGGAAAGCTTGGGGCGCGCCGAAGAGTTTGTGGATCAACGAAGGCTTGGCCGTTTATGCGGACGATGGCTGGTGGGGGTTGCCTCCCCACGCACTGGCGAAGTCATTCAGGGCGCATGGAGTGCTGATCCCGTTGAAGAATCTCGTGAAAGACGGCTGGGCGGGGAAGTACAGCGATATCGTCGCGTATCCGGAGTTGGGCAGTTTTACCAAGTATGTCTACGAGACCTATGGCCAGGACGCCGTAAGGATGCTGTGGCAGCGAGGGGACAAGGGCAGCCGGCCGGCCACCGGGAAGAAGCTCGCGGACCTGGAGCGCGAGTGGCTCACCGCCATCGAGAACACGGACGACACCAGCATCCAAGAGCAACTGCGGGACCACAAGGAATACTTCGAGCTCTTCGGACGCTAGACCGCCTTCCGCAGCGGCACGCGCTCGCCGCGCGGTTCCATAGTGAGGATCTTGCGGCCGCGCTTGGTCTCCTGCATCCGCTCGCTGGCCGAGGCGATGGCTTCCTCGATCGACTCGCTGTTGACTTCGATGCCGCCCCAGCTGAACAGGATGGAGTACTTGCCCAGGCTGCGCAGTTGGAAGTCCCAAAGCATCTGGGCGATCTGGCTCAAGCGCCGCTGTGCCGAGGCGCCGTGCTCCTCGGGCAGAATCAGCAGGAATTCGTCAGGCGAGGACTGCGACGCGAAATCGTGCGGACCCAGCAGGGACTGCACCAGCGCGCGCACGGTCTCCGGCAGCGACCCGTCGGCTTCCTTCGGTGCGTTGACACCGATCGAGACCACCAGTCCGCTCACCGGACGGCGGCTCTTCACCAGCTTGCTGAGCACGAAGCCTTCCTGGAACCCGGCCGGCAGCGCGTCGCCCGTGGCCGCAGGCGCCGCGGGAACAGCAGGCACAGCCGTCTGCTTTTGGCTCGAAAGGATCGCGCCCCAGTTGCGGCCCGGCAGAGGCGCATCGTGCATGGACTTCGCGGGGGAGAGGGGAGCCGCGGTGTCCTGGGCATTCTCTTGGATCGCTTTCTGTTCGATGCGGGACTTTTCGATCGCCTTCCGCTCGACTCTGGGTTCCGCCTTGGAAGCCCCGCGCGAAGCCATCAGGGATTCCACCATGGAAGCGACCGATTCACGGTTTTCACGGGCGGCGGTGGTCTGCCGCGGCGCACGTCCAGCGGTGGCGGACGCTCGCGCGCGGGCCGGGGATGTGGCAAGCTGCTCGCCCCGCTCCATTGCCGCCAGGGCATCGGAGGAGGCTACGCGCCGCCGCTCGGCCGGAGCCGCCAGCGCACGTGGAGCTACGGACCGCTCCGGCAGCGCCTTGCCTGCTTCCTTCTTGGCTTCCTTCTTTATAGGCGTCGGCAGAGCCGCCGGAGCGGGCGCGGCCAAAGCCATCGCCGTCTGCGGCATCAGCATCTGCACGCGCTTCTGCTCTTCTTCCCTGCGGATCTTCAGTTCGATGGTCAGCTCGCGGAGCTGCTCATTGTTGCCCTTCAGGAAATCGCAGATCAGGGCGACGAACGCCGCACCCAGAATCACGATGAGGCTCACAAAAATCTGAAGCTGATACGGACCGAGTTCCATGGCTCCTCGATTCTACGGCCCGAGCCCTGTCCACGAAATAGCCGGGGCCTCCCATTTCGGACTGGTACGCCGCCGGCCGGAGTTTGGAACCGAAGTACTACTTCACCGCTAGCCAAGCCAGAAACAGCCCGTCCGGTTCGACGTCTTCCCAATAGGAAAGGGGACGGCTCGACACTTCGTGGCAGTGTTTGGACAGGAGCCGCTCTAGCTCTCTTCGGCCGAACCAGCGCTCCCAAGAGGGCGTTTCGAGGCGGCCCCAGGCCTCCGCGTTCTTGTCGATGATGGCGATGCGGCCGCCCGGCTTGACGATGCGGCACAGTTCGGCCACCGCCAGCTCGACATCGACCGCGTGCTCCAGTGATTCGGTGGCATACGCCCCATCGACCGACTCCGTTGCAAGCGGCAGCGCCGTCATGCTCGCGGCCACGCGTGCGACGCCCGCGGGCACGTGCGCCAGCATCGCCTCCGCCAGGTCGATCGCGATCACGGTCGCCGTGGGGTGGCGTTCGTGCACCAGGCGCGCAAAGCGGCCCTTGCCGCAGCCGACGTCGGCCGCGCGCTTGCCCGCCAGGTCGCCCAGGTGCTCCAGCACCAGTTTGACGTGCAGGATGCGCGGGTCGATGGTGGCGGGATAGTGCTCCTCATTCGCCGCGGCATCGTTGAAGAAGGCGCGGATCGCCGCGGGGTCGACGGCCAGCGGCGGCTGGCGACGTGGCCAGAGCCGCTTCAGGAAACTCATGAAAGAGACCACCTGGGAACCGCTCCCTGCGGTCGCGGCGCAGCTGGTGGCGTGACCGCGTGAAAAGTTGCGCGGTCCTGATTTCCAGCTTTGTGGGAGAGGCGGCCTGAGAGGCCGCCGCAGGCCATGGGCCTGCCCCACATGGCAAACGAATCAAGCGGTCGGTGCGCTAGTGGCGTGGCGCCCAACGGACGGAAACGGGGCAGAGGGGCGAGCGGGCTCGGAGGGGCTAACAGTACTGTGCGCAGCCACCTTGATTTGGGCACAGCACCGCTAGCCGAGCCGCGACCAGAGGGAGCGGTCCCCATGCACATGCCTAGGCCCGCGTCAGGAAGATGGGAAGCCCAACCTTGTCCGCATAGATCGGGCGGTAGCGCTCCGTGTTATACATCGTTGGGACGTCTACGTGGCGCGGCCCCAGGGCCGGGTCAGGAACATCGGTCAGCGTGTAGGTTCCGTTCACGATTCCCGTCATGAAGCCGCTCTTATTCGCCAGGATGGCGTCCATGGCCATGTTGCCGAAGGTCATGGCGATCATCTTGTCGACGAAGTCGGGCTCACCGCCGCGCAGGTCATAGGTCAGATCGCTCACGATGCATTCTTCGCCGGTGCGGCGGCCCACCTCGGTGGCCAGGGCCTCGCCGACGCTGGCCTTGCGGCGATGGCCGAATGCGTCCGGTTCGCCGTACTCCATCACCTGGTAGCCGGTCCAGCGCGCACCTTCCGACAGGACCACCAGGACGTAATTTCCGGGGGTCTCGCGCTTTTCCACCGTCAGCAGCTCGATCAGCTTCTCCAGGTTCACTTCGTATTCGGGGATGCAGCAGCGGATGGAGCTGGCGTATGCCGTGTATAAAGCCGTATAGCCTGCATCGCGCCCGAACACGCGGAAGATGCCGACGCGCTCATGCGAGGCCACCGTGGTGCGCTGGCGCTGGATGGCCGCGGTGGCGCGCGTGATGGCGGTGGAGAAGCCGATACAGTACTCGGTATTGCGGACGTCGTTGTCCATCGTCTTGGGCACGGCGATGACCCGCACGCCCAGCTTCTCCAGTTTGGCGGCGTAGCTCAGCGTATCGTCACCGCCGATGGCCACCAGGTAGTCGATTTTCAGCCGGTCCAGGTTGCGCAGTACCTGGGAGCTGATGTCCCACGTGGATCCCGATTGCGGAAAGCTCGCCGCGTCCAGAAAATCCGGCAGCTTCTTCATGCGGGATGGATTCGTGCGGCTGGAGTGCAGAATGGTGCCGCCGAACCGGTCGATGGTGCGGGTGTTGAGGCGGTTGAGGGGCCAGATGTATTTGTCGGCGCTGGCCGGATCGTCGAGGTTTACGTGCGTCAGGCCTTCCCAGCCGCGGCGGATGCCCACGACCTCGCAGTGGTTTTCCGTACCCCGGTAAACCACTCCTTTGATAACGGAATTTAGCCCGGGGACGTCACCGCCTCCGGTGAGTATCGCAATGCGCTTGCTCATGTTTCATTGTGTCGCATTCCAACGGGCCAGGAAGGCTTCTTCGGCCTGCTGCTGGGTCTCGCGGTCGAAGGCGTATTTCCACTCGCTCACGCGGCGCTCGCGCAGGCGTTCGAGCAGCCGCGCGTCGCGCCGCCGCTGCGCCACGGTCTGCATCTGCTGGGCGATGCGCCGATTCACGTCCATGCGCGCTTGCAGCAGGCGGGCCGACTGGTTTGCCGCCGCCCTGCGGTAATGCTCCAGCGCCGCGAACTCCACGCCGGTGACCGAAGCTGCCGTGGCCAGCGCCGTTTGCGCTTCCTCGCATTCGGCCTGGATCGCGGCCTCGCGCGCCTTCACCTGGTGCAGTTCCGCGTGCAGGTTTTCGAGCCGGGCCTCCTCGATGCGCACCTGCGTTGTGCGATAGTCCAGTACGCGATCCAGCGGAAAGTGAAACTTCTTCATGCCATCTGTCCGGCCAGCGCGTAGAGGCGCTCCAGCGTCTTGGGCATCGGCTCATTCAAATCGGGAGGCTGCCGCAGGAAGCTCATCAGTTCGGGCCGCACGCGGATCGCAGCGTCCAACTGCGGATTCGATCCCGCCGCGTACGCGCCCAGGTTGATCAGGTCCTCGGACTGCCGGAAGGACGCCATGCACTCGCGCAGCTTGCGCGCGGCTTCCTTCTGCTCGGCGGTGGCCACACGGTTCGCCAGGCGGCTCACGGAATTCAGCACGTCGATGGCCGGATAGTGACCCATCGCACCCAGCTCGCGCGACAGGATCACGTGTCCGTCCAGAATGGCGCGCGAGGCATCGCAGATCGGTTCGTTGAAATCGTCGCCTTCCACCAGCACCGTGAAGAAGCCGGTGATGGAGCCGCTGGCGAAATTTCCGGCACGCTCGAAGACCTTCGGGAGCAGGTTGAAGACGCTGGGCGTGTAGCCCTTCTGGCTGGGCGGCTCGCCCGCGGCCAGGCCGATCTCGCGCTGCGCCATGGCCAGGCGGGTTACCGAATCCATCACCAGCAGCACGCTCTTGCCTTGATCGCGAAAGTATTCGGAGACGGCCAGCGCCACGAATCCGGCCCGGATGCGCAGCGGCGCCGGCATGTCGGAGGTCGCCACCACCACCACGCTGCGCGCCAGGCCCTCCTGGCCAAGCTCATGCTCGATGAACTCGCGGACCTCGCGGTTGCGCTCGCCGATCAGTGCGATGACGCTGACGTCGGCCGAGTTGTGTTTCGCCATCGCGCCCAGCAGCGTGCTCTTGCCCACGCCCGAGCCGCCGAAGATCCCGATACGCTGTCCCTTGCCGAACGGGAGCAAGCTGTCGATGGCGCGCACGCCGGTGACCAGCAGGTCCTTGATCGGCTCGCGCTCCAGCGGACCGGGCGCCTGGGCGTAGAGATCGTAGAAGCCCTTGGCGTCAATGGCCGGCCCGCCGTCCACCGGACGGCCGAATCCGTCGAGCACCCTGCCCAGCAGCCCCGGACCCACCTCCACGCTGGCCGCTTCCGGCCGCGCCACCACCGTGTCTCCCGCCTGCAGCCCGCCGGTTTCCTCCAGCGGCATCAGCAGCACACGTCCTTCCCGGAATCCGACCACCTGCGCGCGCACCTCGCGCCCGCCGGCCGACCGGATCTCGCACAGGTCGCCCACCGCCGCGGCCGGCCCGTCGGAGGAAACCAGCAAGCCGACCAACTCCCGCACGTGCCCGGTGGAGCGGAGCGTGTCAATCCGGTCCAGAGCCGCGAAATATTCCTGGAGCATCATCTCTTCCTTCTCGTGACCAGATCCGCGAATCCTCGCTGGATCTCTTCAAGCTGCGTTTGCACGGACGCGTCCACTTCCCCGCGCGCGGTTTCAAACAGCGCGCTGCCGGGCGGCAGGGACGGGTCAATGGCGACTTCCACGGACTGGGGCAGGGAGAGCAGATTCCGGTTCTGGCGCACGATTTCGGCATCCTGCGGGGCCAACCGTACGCGGTGTACTTCGCGCGCGTTCAGCCGGTTGATGGCGGAATCGATCAGCCCCAGAATCGCCTCCGGGTCGGTGGCGATCTCGCGATGCAGCACGCGCCGCGCCACGGCGATCGCCAGTTGCACCATCGACTCTTCGGCCTCGATACGCGCCTGCGCCCGGGCCCCGGCCAGTTCGTTGATGACTTTCGAAAAATTCTGCATCACCGGCGCCAGCTGCGCCGCGGCCTTCTGCGCCGCCGCCTGTTCACCGGCCGCCGCACCTTGCTGATAGGCGGCCTGCAATTGCGCCTCAAATCCGGGGTCCGGCGGAGCGCCCGGCCGCGGCGGAAGCGAGGCTCCCCCTGCGGGCACCCAGCGTGCCGCCGTCGTGTTGACCGCGCTATCGCCCTGGTGGAGCTTACACGACATACTGTTCGCCGGTGGCTCCCTTCAGACTGATGACGCCTTCGGATTCGAGCTGCCGCACCACGGCGATAATCTGCTGCTGGGCGGCCTCCACTTCCTTGATCTTGATGGGACCCATGGCGTCCATGTCCTCGCGCAGCATGTCCGCGCCGCGCTGGCTCATGGCTTGCAACAGGTGGGTCTTCATCTTTTCGCTGGTGCCCTTCAGCGCCACGGTGAGGATCTTGCGGTCCACCTTGCCGAGCAGTTCCTTGATGGAGTTGACGTCCAGCAGCAGCAGATCCTCGAAGACAAACATCAGGTGGCGGATGCTGTTGGCCAGATCCGGACTGCCGGCTTCGATGTCTTCCAGGATGTCCTTGGTGGCGTTGGAATCCAGACGGTTAAACATTTCCGCCACGGCGTCCACGCCGCCGTAGGATTCGCGGCTCATCTCGCCCAGCGCCCGCAATTTGAGGCCGACCACGTTGGCAATCTTGGAGATGATGTCCGGCGAGATCTGGTCCAGGCTGGCCATGCGCATGGCGACGTCGGCGCGCATTTCCTTGGGCAACTGCGACAACAGCCCGGCGGCCTGCGACGGATTCAAGTGCGAGAGGATCAGCGCGATGGTCTGTGGATGCTCGGCGTGAATGAATTTGGAAAGCTGCTGCGGATCGCTTTTTTGCAGCGCGTCAAAGCTCAGCGTCTCGTTGCCGAGCGCTTTCATCAGGCGATCCAGCATGCGCTGCGCCTGATCGTTGCCGAAGGCGTTCACCAGCACCTTGCGGGCGTATTCGATGCCGCCCTTGATCACGTACTCCCGCGCCGTGACCATGTGGTGGAACTCTTCGAGCACGCCCTCGGCCTCTTCCGGAGCCAGCGCCTGCACGCGCGCGATCTCCTTGGAGATCTGCTCGACTTCGTCGCTATCCAGTTCACGAAGGATCGAGCTGGACGCCTCGTCGCCGATCATCACCATGAGGATGGCGGCTTTGCGCAGGCCGGGAACGCTGTCGCTACCGCTGATATTCACCATTGAGCCAGCTCCGTACGACGTGCGCCATGGCCTGCGGATCCTTCTTGGCCTCGGCTGAAATATGTTTGGTCAGGACGTCCGTTTTCTTGGTGGAAGCGGCCGGAATCTTCAGGGACAGGATGGCTTCCGCCTCCTTGCGCGACTGCTCGGCCACCTGTTCGGCCAACCTCGCCTCGATCTGCCGCTGCGCGTCTTCGGTCGCCGACGGCAGTTGCCCCTGGGGTGCGTCGGCAAGGGCCTTCCTCGTCTTCTTGCGGCGGCGCAGGAAGAAGAACACAACGCCACCCACCAGCAAGACGCCAAGCCCCGCACCGATTCCCAGAACCAGCAGGGCGTTGCCGCCCAGCAGATCCGTGAGCCACTTGGGCAGCGGGATCGTCGTCGGCGCCGCCACCGGGGCCGCCTCGGGACTATCCACGTCCAGCGCCGGCGCGGTCAGCGTCGTTTCGAAGGGGAACGCCTCCACCACCAGTTGATCGCCGCGCTCAGTGTCCAGGCCTACAGCCGCGGCCACCAGGTCATGGATCACTTTCAGCTTCTCGGCCGAAGGCGCCTCCACCACCGGCTTGCCCGCGTCGTAGCGCAGGGAGTGATCCACCAGGATCGACAGCGACAGGCGCTTCACCGTGCCGTCAGTGATGCGCGTATGCCGCACCACGCGGCTGGTCTGGTAGCTGACGTTCTCCGTCCGCCGTCCGTAGGCCGAGGTCGAGACGCCTGCGGCGGCCCGCGACGCTTCGGCGCGCGGCAGATTCGAAGCGTTGCCAGGCACGCCGCCCTCGCCCGACGCCGCCACCGCCGGGACGTCCTGCGAGGTCTGCGAGCTGACCATCACGGACTTGTCGGGATCGAAAATCTCCTCGCTCTGATCGCCGCTGGTGCGGTCGATATCGGCCGAAACCCCAATGCGGAAGTGGCCCGCGCCCAGCAGAGGCTCCAGCGTCTCGGCAATCTTTCTCTGCGCCTCTTTCTCCACACTCTTGCGATACTCGAGCGCGATCTCACCTCCTCCGTCGTCATCCGAGCCGGCCGGCTTGGGCCGGTTGAGCAGGTTGCCGTCGGTGTCGAGCACCGTCACCTGGCTCGGCTGCAAACCGGGCACGGCGCTAGCTGCCAGGTGCGTGATGGCAGCGACGTTCTGGGGCGTTAGCGTCGCGCCCGCCCGCAGCTTCACCAGAATGCTGGCCTTGGCCGGCTCGCGCTGTTCCTTGTAGAGCGAATCCTTGGGCAGCGTGATGTGGACCCGCGCGCGCTCCACCTCGCGAATCGAGATCACGGAGCGTTCCAGCTCGCCCTCAATCGCCCGGTGATAATTGACCTGCTCGGCGAATTCGCTGGCGCCGAAGTTGGTTTGGTCGAACAGCTCGAATCCGATCCTTCCGGTGTGGGGCAGGCCCGCGGCGGCCAGTTGCAGGCGGACTTCGGCGACCCGGTCGTCCTTCACCAGAATCGTGGAACCGCCGTCGGCCACCCGGTAGTCGACCTGGGACTCCCGCAACTGCGCCGCGATCGGTCCGGCGTCCTCGGCGGCCAAGCCGGAAAACACCGGGCTGAAGCCGCGGTCGCGGTTCCAGGTCTGGAGCGCCATCAGCCCGCCCACGACGGCCGCAATGGCCGTCAGCAGCCCGATCTTCTGGGAGTTGGTCAGGCGGGCGAGGAGTTGTGAGATCTGATTCACCGGGTATCTTTCTCTTACTTACGCTCTCTCTTACTTGTGCTCTAGCTGGGGCTCTTACCCAGGCTCACTTCTCACACAGGCGTCACACCTGCATCCGCATGACTTCCTGGTATGCGGCCACCACTTTGTTGCGCACCTGCAGGAACAGGTCGAAGGACAGTTCGGCGCGTTGGGCCGAGAGCGCCACCTGATGCAGTTCCTCGCCTTCTCCGGAAAGGAAACGCTCGATGCTGGCGTTGGAGTTTTGCTGGAAGCTTTCCACCTTTGAGATGGCATCGTTCAGGAACGATCCAAAGGATGCTCCCGCGGCGCCGCCTGTCGAAGCAGGCCCCGCCGCGGGAGCGATCGGTGCAATCGGAGGAAGACCGGGATTGATCAGAGGAGCAGCCATGGCGTTATCTCAAGATGTCGATCGAGCGCGTAATCATGTCCTTCACCGCGCTCATGGCGGCCACGTTGCCCTGGAAGGAGCGCGAGGCGTTCATCAGGTCCACCATTTCCTCGGCCGGATTCATGCGGGGAAACGCCACGTAGCCGTTGGCGTCCGCATCCGGATGTCCGGGCATGTAGCGCATCTCCGGCGGACGGTCATCCACCACGATGTCGGACACCCGCACGCCCTCGCCCACTTCGCTTTGAAACACGTCCGAAAACGGCGACGCCTGCTGGTCGGAGGCGAACACCACGTCCTTGCGGCGGTACGGACCCCCTTCCGGCGTCCGCGTCGTCTCGGCGTTCGCCATGTTTTCCGTGAGAACCTCGGCACGCATGCGCTGTGCCGACATTCCCGACGCACTGACTTGTAGAGCACCGAACAGACTCATGAACCTCTCCCTTCTTGAATCGCGTTGCGGATAAGTTTCAGCTCGCTGCGTACCAGAGTGGATGCCAGATTGAAACGGATCGCGTTCTCGGAGAGCAGCCGCGCCTCGCGATCGACGCTGACATTGTTGCCGTCGGGCTTCTCTTCGAGACCCGCGGGCTCCGTCACCTCGGGCGTGCCGCCCTGCACCATGGACAGGAATTCCCTCTGGAAATCAATGTCTTGGGTGTGATACCCGGGAGTATCGGCATTGGCCAGGTTGGATGCCACCAGTCGCTGGCGGGCACTCAGCAGGTCCATGTAGCGCTCGAGATTTCCGGTAATACCGTTCAGCATGACGGCATTGTTTGTGCACGTTTCGTGCCACCGGAATCGGGACTACTTATCGGTTGGTGGGCGGGAAGTATGAACTTAGCGGCCCGCTGTCTGGACCTTCACCACGTTGCTGGCCACGCCGTTCACCGTGAGCGCCAGGTCCTGCGCCCCGGCCGCGAGCCCCGCCGGGATCTGCACGTTCACCTGCTGCAATCCTTCTATGGTGGTCGCGCCGGCGAAGGTCACCGTGGCAGGCGCACCCGCTATGGTGGCCGTCACCGTGGGCGAATCTCCCAGGCCCGTACAGTAAACCTCGATGAACTCCCCCGCGACGGCCGCGCGCGACTGGGTCGGCGTCGATGTCCCCGAGATCAGGATTGCCCCGTAGCCGCTCACCGGGTCGTAGAAGACACCCGGCGCCACCGCCTCCACCTGGACCTGGAACGGCACCGACGTCCCCAGGGGCGTCTCCACCACCACCTCCGCCGGACCCGGCAAAATATTGTCGGGCGCCAAAAAGTTCAACTGGAAGTTCGCGAGATACAGCAGCTTCGCATCGATTCCGTTCACTCGCACGTGGACCCCGGCCTGCGTCACCGGGAACGGCGCGCTGAACGAGGCCGAAGCTCCTCCCGCCAGGCTCCCGCCGAACAGCGTGACGAAGCCGCCCGGCGCGACCTTCGCCTGGAAGCTCGCCGCATTGACCGCCGCTGCGATTTCCGGAGCGCCCAGCGCAATCGCCGTGGCTGCCGATGACGGCGCGCCCTCGGCAGTAGCCACCAGCGCGTTTGTGCCGCCCGGCGCGGGCGTCCAGCGGAAGCTCGCCTGCCCGAACGGATCGGTCACGGCGGATTCCGGATCCACTCTTCCCCCCGCGCTCGCCACCGCGCGCACGGTGACGCCGGAGTACGGCACTTTGTTCTGATCCACCACCGCGAACACCACCGGGTCAGTCAGCGTGCCATCTACGGGCTCCTGCTGATCGCCGCTGACCACCCGCGCGCGCAGTGCTGACGCCTGGTTCACCTGCACGCGAGCCGCCGCGCGATGGTAGGCCGTGTCCGAGGGCACCGCGGCGAACTCCTCCACCCCCACACGCGTGCCCGATACCGGAAACGTCACGCTCGACGAACCTGCGGGGATGGTCACGCTGGCCGGCGCCTGCAACACCGACTGCGGCGTCTCAATGTTGAACGTCAGCGGCGAGGCGACCGGCGCCGCCACGGTGATCGACGCCTGCCCGCCGGCCCCCAGCACCAGCCCCGAGTTGGGGAACAGCGACAGGTCCACGCCGCGCCGCAACGTCGTGTCCATGGTGGCGTTGAAGCCGGTCGCCTCGGCGAAGAAATCGGAAAAATCGTTGCGGTAGCGCTGCACCTGGCCGATCCCGCGCGAAGCCTGCGAGCCGGCGGACAGATCCGCGTTCTCCGGCACGATCACGATCACGCCCATGCGGAAATGGCGCTGCGCGACGGTCGCATCCGGACTCCGCCGCCCGGCGGCCTGGATCACGTCGTTAATCGAAATGTCCAGCCGCGTGCCGTTGAAATTGATCCCCGACTGCGGCGCGCGCGAGTTGCTCATGCCCGACCCCAGCACCGCGAACGTCGGCTCCACGTCCCGCGGGTCGCGGAATCCCATCAGGTACTGGTCCAGCGACGAATAATGCTGCACCGTGGCGATCGTCCGGTACCGGGGCGACGTGCTGTTGCCCTGGTCGGCGATGCGGTTCCCTTCCAGGAACGACGCGTCTGAGTTGAACGGGAACGCCCAGTGCGCCAGCCCCGCGCCGAGCATCGGCGGCGTCGCAAACGAATTGTACGGATTCGGCACGCTCACCAGTGCCAGCCACAAGTGGCCAGTCTCGTGGCCCATCACCGAAAGCGTCGTGTCCCCCACCACGCCGCGCGAAGGCACCGGAGCCAGCGGATCGGCCGGATACTGGCTGGTCGGACCGAAATTGATCACCGCCTGCAAGCGCCGCGGCGAGCCGTAAGCGGAGCCCGTCTCCGTAGGAATGTCGCCGTAGCCGTCGCCATGCGACCGCGTAGTCAACTCATAGGCCACGATCCCCGAGCCCGCGGACACGCCCATGGTGTTAAAGAACACCAGGTAGTCGTAGGCGTCATCGTGTGTCTGGTAGAATCGCCGCGCCGCGGTGACCAGGTCGACCTGGGTGGCGCTTGAAAACAGCTCCGCCACGCCACTCGAAAATGTGCCCGCGGCGCCGCCCGCGAAATCCACCAGCGTCACTGGCTGATCGCCGCCCGGCGTGATCCCCGTGACGCCTTCGTCCGGATCGGCCGTGCGAAACGCCAGGTCGACATGCCCGTCGGGAAACAGCCGGATCTGGAACGTATCCAGCACACCGAATGAGCTGCCGGCCGGCGGCACCGCATTCCAGGTGACCACGACGCGGCCGGATTCGGAAACCACATGCACACCGTCATTGGATGCCGATGGGTCCAGGTCCGTGAACACGCCCGCGATCGCCGGCGGACCCGACGTGAAGTGCCCATAGAGGCTGTCGTAGCTGGTCTCGCCGCGCGTGAAGGTCAGCGAGCCGTTCGAGTTCACCCACGCCTCGGAATACGTCGCACCGTAAAAGGGGAAGGGAAACGGCAGGCTGATGCGCGTAGCGTCGTCGTCGGCCAGATCCAGATGAGTGCCCGCCAGCGCGGCCGTGCCGTCGAAGGAGTCGTCGCCCAGCGCGGGCGTGTACCCACCATCGCCCTGCGTAAAGGAGACGGTGCGCGAATCCAGGTTAAAGAAGTTGCGCTCGGCCACGACGCCGCCGCTGGAATCGATCACCGCGATGTCGCCCACGTCCCGATCCAGGCGGGCGATGGGCAGCGCGGCGGCCGCCTGCGCCTGCCCCTGCAAGCGCCCACGGGCGCGCTGCACGGTGCTCCGCCAGTGCAGGAAAGCTTCCTGTTGGGTTCGGGACGTGTAGGTGCCGCACTGGGCCTGCGGCCCCTTGGCTACCAGGGAACCCGCGAGCACCAAAGCAAGCACTGTCCCCAGCAATCCACGGGTGCGCATGCGTCTTCTTTACACCCATTGTACGTGGCGCCGCGCGGCACGGTTTCTTACAGGACTGTTAAAATCCTCCTGTGCCGATTCGCGCCGTCGCCTTCGATCTCGGGGGCACACTGGTGGACTACTACCGCGTCCGCGAGTTCCCGCCGATTCTCGCCGCCGCCATCACCGCCGTGCATCAGGTTTCCGGAGCCGCGCTGCCCCTTGCCGACGCTCTGCGCGCCGCGCCGCTCGAAGGCTCCGAGCAACGTTCCGGCGCAGTCACGCCGCTCGCCGCTCGCCTCGCGCGCATCCTTCAATGCCCGGTCGACCGGAGCACTGGGAACAATGACGCCTGCGCCCGCGCGTTCCTGGCCCCGATCTTCGCCCTCGCACGTGTGTACCCGGATACGCTCGAAACACTTGCCGCCCTGCGCGCCGCGGGCTACCGCATCGCGATCGTCTCGAACACCCCCTGGGGCAGCCCGGCCCAGCTCTGGCGCGAGGAGCTCGCTCGCCTGGGTCTCGCCCGGGCCGTCGACGCGTCGATCTTCTGCACCGACGTGGGCTGGCGCAAGCCCGCCCGCCCGATCTTCGACGCCGCCCTCGATGCCCTCGCCGTCCCTGCCGCAGAATGCGCCTTCGTGGGCGACCACCCCGAGTGGGACTCGGCCGGAGCCCAAGCCGCCGGCCTGTTCCCCATCCTGCTCGATCGCACCGGTGAGCACCCCAACCATCCCGGCGTCCGCATCCAATCCCTCACCGAGCTCTTGCGGCGCGGGCCCGTGGCCCGCCGCGCCGGGATTCATCCCGGCGCTGGTGCCGATGCAAGCCAGTCCCGCCGTAGCCGTTTGCGGCCACTCCAGCAACCCGCTAACATCACCAACAGGAGGTGATGCATGCGACTCATCGGCCCATTGGGAGCCCCGGAACTTTTCGTAATCCTCCTGATCGCCCTCTACGTGGTGTGGCGTTGGAAGCCAACGGCACGCTGACGCGCAACCCCCACCCGCCGATCATGTAGAATGGCCCTCAAGATGCGCCTGGCACGACGCCGATGGCCGCGGACCAGCACCCTTTCCGGGACCCCGCGCCCGTGAACGCCATTCTCAAGCTGGTGCGCGTGTCGAAGGATTTCGCCACCCAACGCGCCGTCTCCGACCTCACCCTGGACATCGGCCGCGGAGCCTTCTTCTCCCTCCTGGGCCCCTCCGGCTGCGGCAAGACCACGGTCCTGCGCATGGTGGCCGGCTTCGAAACGCCCACCAGCGGCGAGGTCTGGCTGAACGGCCACCGCATCGACCACCTTCCGCCCTACCGCCGCAACGTCAACACCGTCTTCCAGAGCTACGCGCTGTTCCCACACTTGACCGTGGAAGGCAACGTCGCCTTCGGGCTCCGCCGCCAGTCAGGGAATGTGCGCGCCACTAACGGAAGCGACCCCGCCAGCGAAGTCCGCCGCGTCCTCGAACAGGTGCACCTCGAAGCGAAAGCCGCGCGCAAGCCCCACGAGCTGTCCGGAGGCGAGCGCCAACGCGTCGCCCTGGCCCGCGCCATCGTCCTCGAACCCGACGTCCTGCTGCTTGACGAACCGCTCTCTGCCCTCGACCCGCGCCTCCGCAAGCAGCTCCGCTCCGAGCTCCGCTCCCTGCAGCGCCGCATCGGCGTGACCTTTTTGTTCGTCACCCACGACCAGGAAGAAGCCCTCTCGCTCTCTGACTGTATCGCCGTCATGAACGCCGGCCACCTCGAACAGGTGGGCACGCCCCAGGAAATCTACGCCCGCCCGCGCACCCGCTTCGTCGCCGAATTCCTCGGACTCATGAACTGGATCGACGGCGCAGGCGTGCGCCCCGAACACGTCCACCTTTACGGATCGGGCGGCCGCGAGGCGACAGTCACGGCCACCACCTACCTGGGATCGATGGTGCACGTCGAAGCCAGAATCGAGCAGGGCGGGGAAACCATCGTCGCGCAGGTAGCCGCCACGTCTGCCCCGCGCGTGGGCGACCGCGTGCATCTCTGCTGGCAGCCCGAAGACGAGGTCCATTTCGATGCTTAGCCGGTGGCGCGAGCACTCCTGCTCGCCGCGCGGGGACTCGTCCCGGCGCTTGTCGACCGCCACAGGATCACGCCCGCAACGCCGGCCGGATCACACGCCGGGCCGCGCGGCCCGCACCTCGCGCAATGCCTCTGGAGACGGCCAAGAAATAAGGATTAGCCTGCATTTCTCACAAGCTCTACAGTGCATCGGCGCGAAACGTGAGGCAGGGATACGCAATCGGCGATTTCGCCGCAGCTCCCGGCATGACAGCGTGACCGGCCACAAGCGCCGGGACGAGTCATACCTATTGTCTGGGCGCGGCAAGCCACGGGCCTGCGCCACGTCCTGCGTTCGAAACCTGGTGAGAAATGCGGATTAGGCGAGCCTTCCTCTCCCCGGCCGCTGTCCTCGCCGCGGTCACGCTCGTGATCCCACTGGCCATCGTGCTGGTCTATAGCCTCCTCACGCGCGGCGCCTACGGCGGCCTCGAACTTCCGTGGACGCTCGAAAACTACGCGCGCCTGTGGGACCCGCTGTATGCGACCATCTTTCTCCGTTCATTGTGGATCGCCGCCGCATCCACCGCCCTGTGCCTCCTGCTCGGCTTCCCGCTGGCTCTGTTCATCGCCCGCTCCGGCTCGCGCAAGAACCTGTGGCTCACGCTGGTGATACTCCCCTTCTGGACCAGTTTCCTCATCCGCACCTACGCCTGGATCTTCCTGCTGCGCGATACCGGACTGATCAACACCCTGCTGCTCCGTCTCGGCCTGATCCACCAGCCCCTGCCGATGCTCTACAACGACGGCGCGGTGATCCTCGGCCTGGTCTACGGCTACCTGCCCTTCATGGTGCTGCCGCTCTACGCCACGCTCGAACGCCTGGACCCGAGCCTGCTCGAAGCCGCGGCTGACTTAGGCGCGCGTCCCTGGGAAGCCCTGCGCCGCGTGACGCTCCCCTTGAGCGCCCCCGGCATTCGCGCCGGCGCTGTGCTGGTGTTCGTTCCCTGCCTCGGAACCTATCTCACCTCGGACCTGCTGGGCGGAGGCCGCACGGTGCTCATCGGCAACCTGGTGCAGAACCAGTTCACCACGGCGCGCGACTGGCCCTTCGGCGCCGCGGCGTCGCTTGTCCTGATGCTGATCGCCATGGCCCTGCTGCTAACCGTCCGCCGCCGCGGCGAGGAGCTTCTATGAACCGCGGCCCGACCGCTCATCGAGGACGGCTCCCTGTGGTCGCGGCTCAGCCAGCGGCAGTGTGCGCAAGCACCGTCATTCCGGGCAGAGCGCCTCTCGCTGAGCCGCGATCAGAGGGAGCGGTCCTCCCCTGTCATCCCGCCCTGAATTCCCGGCTCCGGACACACCCACTCACCGTCCCAGCCCCCCGCGAGGATTGGCAATGAAGCGCGCCCTCCCCCTCTACGCCGCCGCCGCCTACGCGTTTCTCCACCTCCCCCTGGCGATCCTCGCCATCTTCAGCTTCAACCGCTCCCGCTTCACCATCTGGGAAGGCTTCTCCCTCGACTGGTACCGAGCCCTAGCCTCCGACCGCGACCTCATCGAATCCGGGCTCAACAGCCTGACCATCGCCATCGCGGCCACCATCCTCGCCACCGTGATCGGCACCCTGGCGGCCTACGCCTTATGGAAGCAGGGTTCCGCTTGGGTCTCCGGATCGCTCTACCTCTCCCTGGTCACGCCCGAAATCGTCACCGGCATCTCTCTGCTGGCCCTGTTCCAGTGGGCCTTCCGCTATCTCGACCTGCGCCTCGGCATGCACACGGTGATCCTGGCGCACGTCGGATTCTCGCTGGCCTACGTCGTGGTCGTCGTCCTCGCCCGCCTGCGCGGCTTTGACCCCTCGCTCGAAGAAGCCGCCATGGACCTTGGCGCCAGCGAATTCGACGCCTTCCGCAGCGTCACGCTGCCGTACCTGGCTCCCGCCGTAGCCGCCGCCGCGCTCCTGGCCTTCACCGTATCGATCGACGACTACGTCATCACCAGCCTGGTCGCCGGCATCGATTCGCAAACGCTCCCCATGACCATCTACGCCCTGGCGCGCCGCGGCGTCAGCCCCGTGCTCAACGCCGTCTCCACCATTCTCATCGTCGGCCTGGGTTCACTCGTGCTGGTCTCGGAAAGGCTACGCGCGCGATGAAGCGGCGCACGTTCCTTGCCGGCGCAGCTAGCGCCGCGGGCACATGGGGCGCCGCCTCCTGCGGACCCGCCCCCAACCGCCTGAACGTCTTCAACTGGTCCGCCTACATCGCCCCCGGCACCATCGCCAACTTCGAGCGCGAATCCGGACTGCGCGTCCGCTACGGCGTCTACGAAAGCATCCCTGAGATGCTGGCCAAGGTCATGAGCGGCAACTCCGGCTGGGACGTCGTCTTTCCCTCGGCCGAATACCTCGCCCCGATGCGCGCCATGGGACTCCTCGCCCCGCTCGACCACGCCCTCCTGCCGAACCTCGATCAACTGGAGCCCTACTTCCAATCGCCCCCCTGGGACCCGCAGCTCGCCTGGTCGGTCCCCTACATGCACGGCACCACCGGCATCGTCTTTCAGAAGGATCTCGCCCTCGTCCGCTGGAGCGATCTATGGGACCCGCGCCTCACCGGCCGCATCACCATGCTCGACGACGGACCGGAAGTCCTCGGCGCGTGCCTTAAGATGCTCGGCTACCCGCTCAACTCCGCTGACCCCCGGGAACTGGACCAGGCCCGCGCCCGCGCCATCCAGCAAAAGCCGCTGGTCCGCGCCTACCTGAACGTCGAGGTCGTCGACCAGCTTGTCGCCGGCGACATCGGGGCCGCGCAAGCCTGGTCGGTGACCGCCGGTCAAGCCATGGCCGGAGCGCCCGGCAAGCTCGCCTACGCGCTGCCCGCCGAAGGTTTCGCGCGTTACTGCGACAACGCTGCCATCCTGCGCGAAAGCCGCCGCACCGAAGCCGCGCACGCATTCCTCAATTACCTCCTGCGCCCACGCGTAGCCGCCGATATCGCCGAGGCCATGCGTACGGCCACCTGCAACCGCGGCGCCCGCAACCTCCTGCCCGCCGCCCTCCGCGACAACCCCGTGCTGTACCCCGCCGAGGAATCCCTCATCGGCGGCGAATGGTTCACCCCCCAGTCCGCCGCCGCCCAGCGCCTCCGCGATCGCCTATGGACCGAAGTAAAGAGCGCCTGACCCCTTTTTGTCACCGCCGTGACCCCCTCGTCACCACCGTAACCTGTGCTATGAACCCGCTACCCCGGATTTCTCACTGGCTCGCAGAGCGTTTCGGGCAAAGCACAGGCGGGAGGCCTCGGCGAGTGGTCGGGCCGGCACCCCGGGCACGACACTGTGATGGACGACAAGCGCCGGGACGAGTCCCGGCGCGGCGAGCCATGGGCTCGCGCCACGTCCTGCGCCCGAAACCTGGTGAGAAATGCGGACGAACTGTGCCGCGACCTCAGGGAGCGGTCCCCTCCGGTGCAACATCCTCTTTTTGCGAAAGCAGCCACTATTTCTCGTCCATTGCTTTTTGCGTAATGATGATCCCCCTGATGAAGCGAGGAGCTGTTGCCGCATGCGTGAACGGAAAACCCGGCCTGTCCGGCGCCCGGCCAGGGAAACCGCCGCGTGGGGCAGGGCACTAGTGCGCCGGGACCTCCTCCCGCTTCACCTTCATCGCCCCCAGCTCCGGCTCAGCCGGATTCCGCCGCCAGCGGCCCCACGCGCGCGTAAACTCGGCTCCCAGCAGTACCACCATTGAGGCGTAGTAGGTCCACAGCAGGATGATCGCCAACGAGGCGGCGGCCCCGTATATGTTGCTCACGTTGCTGTTGCCCAGGTACAGCCCGATCAGCCACTTTCCTCCGGTGAACAACACGGCCGTGACCACGCCGCCCAGCGTCACATCGCCCCAGCCGATTTTCGCGTCGGGCAGGAACTTGAATACCAGTCCGAACAGGACCGCGAACACCATCAGTGTCGCCAGGTTCGTGATGGTGTCGAACACGCCAGCCGAGGTCCCTGCCGGCAGGTACTCGTGCGCCGTGTCCGAGATCGCCCGTAGCAGCGTGCTCACCACCAGGGAGACCATCAACAGGAATCCCAGGCTCACAACCATGGCGAACGAGACCAGGCGCTTCATGAAGAAGCTGCGGATCTCGCTCTGGTTCGGGTCCGGCTTCACATCCCAGATCTGGTTGAGCGAGCCTTGCAACTGCGCGAACGCGGTGGTCGCCGAAAACACCAGCGCCGCCACGCCCAGGGCCGTGGCCAGCGTACCGTCGGTCTGCGAGTTCCGCACCGCCGCCAGGGCCTTCGAGATCTGCTCCGCCGCCGCCGGACCCAGCATGGCGGAGATCTCCCTATCCACCCGCGCCAGCACGCGCGCGCGCTTAAACACAGAGCTCGCCACCGCGACCGCCACCACCAGCAGCGGCGGCAGTGAGAACACCGTGTAGTAGGACAGCGCCGCCGCCTGCGAGGGGCAGCCATCGCGAATGAACGCGTAGATCGTACGCTTGGGCACCAGCAGAAAGCGCTTAAGACGAAAACTCACATAGAATAGATCCCGCCCGGCGAGCCAGCGTATCGAGCCGCTTCCGGCGCCTATACTGAAACTGATGTCGGGCAGCAGTTTACGCAAGATCCTGGGCGGCCTGATCGCCATCGCGGTGGTCACCACGGGCATGGCCGGCCTGGGCGCGGCTTCGCTGCTTGCGATGTTGCACGTGCCGCGGCGCGGCTCCGATCCGCCGGTCGACACCCGCCCCGTCCAAATCGAAGCCGCCGACCACGCCATCCTCAAGGCGTCCTGGCTCCAGCACGAGGGCGAATCGGCCTGCGTCCTGTTCCTGCACGGGCTCGGCGGCACGCGCGATCAAGTGAATCGCTTCGTGCCGATGCTGCGCTCGGGCGGCTACGCGATCCTGGCCCCGGACAGCCGCGCGCACGGGGAAAGCGGCGGAGACATGGTCACCTTCGGACTGCTCGAAAAGCAGGACGCCATCCGCTGGACCCACTGGATGCGCACCCAAGGCTGTGAGCGGGTTTACGGGCTGGGCGAATCCCTCGGCGCCAGTGTGCTGATCCAGGCCGCCGCGGTCGAGCCGGCCTTCGCCGCCATCGTGGCCGACGCGCCCTCCGCCGACCTCCTCAAGGAAGCCGAGCACCGCAGCAGCCGCCTGTTCCCGTTCCCGGCCGCCATCGCCACACCGATCGCCAAGCTGGCGGTCGCCGGCGGTGACTTCTACGCCCGCCACGCGCTCGACATCGATTTCAGCCAAGTGTCTCCCGTGCGCAGCATCACGCAAACGCAAACCCCCATCCTCTTGATCCACGGCACGGCGGACCGTCGCACGCCGCCCTCGAATTCCGAACGCCTGCACGCCGCCAGCCCCGCCACCACCGCACTGTGGCTGGTACCGGGCGCCGGCCACGTGCGCTCCTTCTCCGTCGCGCCTCAGGAGTACCGCAGGCGTGTTCTCGACTGGTTCCAGACGCCCCGGCCGTAGAACACGGATGAACTCTTTTGCGTCATCTGTGTATTTCTGCGTTCATCTGCGGCCCACAATATCCCCGTTCGTCGTCCGTTTTCCTCGGTGAATGGCGGCGACGCACCTCCTGACCGGTTCGGGCCCTTCTAAACAGGAGCTAGCGGTTTCACCAGATTGGCCGATGAGTACGTTCAGGAGAGAATCGAAACCCCATGGTCAGCAGCGTGAGCAGCAGCACCCAATTGCAACAGCTCTTGAGCGCTTCGTCCGACAAGCCGAGTCCGAAGCCTGTTCCGGATCAACGGGCGCCACGGCAGGACAGCGTGCATCTGAGCGCCGCCGCGCAGAAGGCACTTTCCGGCGATGCGGATCACGACGGAGACGGCCACTAAGAAGGAGACAGCGGCCGGGAAGGCAGGGTATACCCTGGAATGAGTGCCTACCAACCGGCTGATCCACGAAAAAAGTCCCTACCTGCTACAACACGCCCACAACCCCGTCAACTGGTTTCCCTGGGGTGACGAGGCGTTTGCCAAGGCCCGCGACGAAAACAAACCCATCTTCCTCTCCGTCGGCTACTCGACCTGCCACTGGTGCCACGTCATGGAGCGCGAGTCCTTCGAAAACGAAAGCGTCGCGCGCCTGCTGAACGACCTGTTCGTGCCCGTCAAGGTGGACCGCGAGGAGCGCCCCGACGTCGACCGCATCTACATGCTCTTCGTCCAGGCCTCCACTGGCAGCGGCGGGTGGCCGATGTCGGTGTGGCTGACGCCCGAAGGGAAGCCCTTCTTCGGCGGCACCTACTTCCCGCCGGACAACCGCTACGGGCGGCCGGGCTTCGGCGCGATCCTCGAACGTTTGGGCCAGGCCTGGCGTGAGGAGCACCACAAGGTAGTCGCCTCCGGCACGCAGGTGGTCGAGCAACTGCGCGAGTATTCGGCGCAGGGGTCGGGTCCGGGCGAGGCCGGGCAACAGGCCTGGGATTCCACGTTCTTCGCCTTCCGCCGCAGTTTCGATCCGCGCCTGGGCGGCTTCGGCGGCGCGCCCAAATTTCCGCGCCCCAGCGTGCTCAATTTCCTGCTGCGCTACTGGCGCGCCACCGGTAACGACGAGGCGCGCGACATGGTACTGGCGACGCTCGACCACATGGCCAAGGGCGGCATGAATGATCAGTTGGGCGGCGGGTTCCATCGCTATTCGGTCGACGAACGCTGGTTCGTGCCGCACTTCGAGAAGATGCTCTATGACCAGGCCCAGTTGGCCGTCTCGTATCTGGAAGCCTTCCAGATCACCGGTGAGCCGCGCTACGGGGCGGTAGCGCGCGACATCTTCGAGTACGTCCTGCGCGACCTCTCGCATCCCGACGGCGGCTTCTATTCGGCCGAGGACGCCGACAGCGTCATCGATCCCGCCAATCCGCACGAAAAAGGCGAAGGCGCCTTCTACATCTGGAGTTATGACGAGATCCTCCAGGCGTTGGGCGAGGCCGACGCCGCCATCTTCAACCGGCGGTTCGGCGTCGAGCGCGGCGGCAACGTCACCGAGGACCCGCACGCCGAGTTCACCGGCCGCAATATTCTCTACCAGGCCCAGCCCGTCGAGCCCGGAACCGAAGAATCACTGGCGCGATCCTGCGCGACCCTGTTGGAACTGCGCGGCCACCGCCCCCGTCCACACCTCGACGACAAGATCCTGACAAGCTGGAACGGGCTCATGATCTCGGCCTTCGCCAAGGGCGCGCGGATTCTGGGCGAGCCGCGCTACGCTGAGGCGGCCCGATCGGCGCAGTTGTGCCTGTGGTCGAAGCTGTGGCGCGAATCCGACGCCACCCTGCTGCGCCGCTTCCGCGACGGCGAGGCCGCCATCGAAGGTTTTCTCGACGACTACGGATTCCTGATCAACGCCCTCCTCGACCTCTACGAAACCGAATTCAACGAAGCTGACCTCAAGTGGGCCGAGACCCTGGCCGAGCGCGCCATTGAACGCTTCGAGGACCCCGACCAAGGCGGCTTCTTCAGCACCCCGGCCGGGCAGAGCGACCTGGTGCTGCGCTTGAAAGACGACTACGACGGCGCCGAGCCTTCGGGCAACTCCGCCATGGCGCTGGGCCTGCTGCGCCTGGCCCGCATGCGCGATCGCGATGATTTCCGCCAGGCGGCCGAGCGCACCCTGCGGGCCTTCGGCCAGCGCATGCTGAGCGGCGGGCCAGGCTTGCCCCAAATGCTGGTGGCGAGCCTCTTCGCGCAAACAAAACCGATGGAAGTCGTACTCGCGGGTCCGCGCGAGTCGCTGGGCGCGATGCAAGCCGAGGCCGGCCGGCTATTCCTGCCCAACGCCGTGATCCTGCTGGGGGATCATGCGCCGCGCCCCCTGCCGCCCATAGAGAACCAAAGTACTGCCTATGTTTGTGAGAACTACGCCTGCCAGTTGCCCGTGACAGACGCGGCGGCCTTGGCGGAGGCTCTACAATAGTCCTCATGGAAAGACCTGGCGCAACTACACTCAGAGGGAACCCGCTGACGGTTCTCGGGCCGGAACTCAAAGCCGGCGATAAAGCTCCCGATTTTAAGGCGGTCGACGATTCGCTCAAGTCCATCGATCTGGCCTCCACCGGCAGCGGCGTACGCATCTTCAGTGTCGTGCCATCGCTCGACACGCCGGTTTGCGACGCGCAGACCAAGCGCTTCAATGAGGAAGCCGGCAAGCTTGGCGACGTGACTATTTACACCTTCAGCATGGATCTGCCCTTCGCCCAGAAGCGCTGGTGCGGCGCCATGGGCGTCGACCACGTGAAGATGATCTCGGACCATCGCGACGGCTCCTTCGGCCAGGCCTACGGCACGCTGATCAAGGACCTGCGCATCATGAGCCGCGCCATCTTCGTGGTGGACAAGAGCAACACCATCCGCCACGTCGAATACGTCAAGGAAGTCGGCGACCATCCCAACTATGAGACGGCGCTGGCTGCGGCGCGCTCGGCCGCCAGCGGAGCCGCCAGCGCCTAGGCGTTCCTATCTGCCATGGCCATGAGCGACCCGAAATTTGAATCTTGGGGTGTAGACGAGAGCCCCATCACCATCGACTACTCGTTGGTGGTGATCGAGGAGATTCGCTTTGAGGTCGCTCAGGGCCTGCAACGCTTTTCGCGCGGTGGACTGGAGGTCGGCGGCGTGCTCTACGGCACGCGCGACGGCCGCAAGGTGCGCGTGCAAGCCATGCGGCCCATCGAGTGCGAGCACAAGCAGGGACCCTCGTTTCTGCTCTCCGATCCCGACCGCGCCACGCTCGAAGCGCAGCTTCGCGAGCAGGACCCGGGTCTTGAAGGGCTGATCTGCGTCGGCTGGTTCGTTTCGCATACGCGCGGCGAGATCGCGCTGACGGCCACCGATCAGGAGGTCTTCTCGACGTTCTTCAACAACCCGTGGCAGGTGACGCTGGTGGTTCGCCCCGGACGCTCCGGCAGCATGCGCGCGGCGTTCTTCGTGTGGGAAAACGACGGCACCGTACAGGCTGACCGCAGCTACAAGGAGTTCAACTTTCCGGACCGCCTGGCCGGTGTGTTCGACCGCCCACGCGGCGAACGCGCCGAACGGTCCGGGGGATTCCGCTCGGCTGGCGCGCCCATCCCCATTCCTACCCGGCATGATGCTGCCGCACGGCCCCCGCAGCAGATGGCGCCGCAGCAGCAGACGCCGGTGTTCGGCGCGTCAAGCTACGTCCCCGCACAACCGGAGCGCGGCAAGTGGCCCTGGATCGTGCTGGTGGTGGTGGTGCTGTTGGTGGCTGCGGCCGTCGTGGGCATGCGCTACTACGTGGGTCCGTCGCAGCCCGAACCGGTTTCGCTGGTGATGATCGAGCAGTCCGGCCAGTTGCAGGTCCAGTGGAACCCGCTCACGCGATCGGTCACCCGGGCCGTGCGCGGTTACCTGGAGATCAAGGACGGCAACGAACCGATCACCATCCCGCTGCGCAAACAGGATCTGGAAACCGGCAAGTACCTCTATGTGCGGCACAGCGGCGACGTGGAAGTCCGCCTGGTGATGGAAGACGCCGATGGCGGGCTCACGTCGGAGGCGTCGCACTTCGTGGGGCGCGCGCCCGAGTCTCCGGAAAGCGATCAATTGAAGGAGCTCGAAGCCAAGCGCGACGAGCTACAGGCGGAAGTGGATCGCTTACAGCGGCAAAACGCAGCGCAGGCGTCGCGTATCCAGCAGCTCGAACGGACCATGCGGATCTTGCAGGCGCGCATCATCAACCAGTAGGGCGGGGTGCGGACTGGGCGGGGACCGCTTCCCGCGGTCGCGGTACAGCTAGTGGCGCTGGTTGCCCGTTCGGCATCGTGGTCACACTCCGCTGGCCCACATTTCTCACAAGCTCTACAGTGCATCGGTGGGAAATGTGAGGCAGGGATCTGCGATTCCCGGCCCGGCAAGCCACGGGCTTGCGCCACGTCCTGCGCCCGAAAGCCGGTGAGAAGTGCGGGCACGCTACTCCGAGACCGTTCGCCGCCGTGCCCCGTTCCTGTCCGTTGGGCAGAGCGCCGCTAGAGCGCTTTCACCGTTAACGTAGACCGCTCCCTGCGGTCGCGGCACAGCTAGCGGCGCTCCGCCCGGGCCAAGAGTGCGCAACGCCAGTAGCAGAGCCGCGACCACAGGGAGCGGTTTTGACCCGTCCACCTTACGCCCGCCCCGCTTACCGCCCGTCGAGAATCCGCCCCAGCCGGTGGTCCCGCTCGCCGCTCACCTCGTCGCCCAGCGCCCGGTAGGACTTGGCGCGCGCAAAGTAGCCCTGCGGATTCAGCGGCTCGAAGTCGATCACCTGCGTGAGATCGTTGATGGCTTCCTGGTGCCGGTCGAGCAACTGCAAGGTCGCCGCCCGTTCAAAGTAGTTGTTCATGCTGGGCGCGATCTCGACCGCGCGGTTGAACGCAGTCAGCGCCCCTTGGAGGTCGCCCTTGCGCCGCAGCACGACGCCGCGCAGGTTGTGCGCCATGTCCAGTTCCGGATCCAGCTCCGCGGCGCGGTCAAAATCCGCCAGCGCCTTGTCGTACTGCTCCATGCCGACGTACGCCATGCCACGGTTAAGATACCCCTCGGGATCCCTGGGCCGCAGTGCAATCACTTCCGCGAAATCCGGGATCGCCTCGCCGGGCTTAGCCAACGCGAGATTGGCGCGCCCGCGCAGCGCGTAGGCCTGCGCGAAATCCGGCTTCAGCGAGACCGCCGAGTTGAAGGACAGGATCGCCTGCTCATAGCGTGCGATGCGCAGCAGGCGCTCGCCGGCGTCGTAGGCTTCCTGGGCGTGGATCGGGTCCACGGACCGTTTGTAGAACCACACGCCGCCCAGCACCAGCAGCACGGCCGCCACCACGCAGGTCCACATGATGCGGCTTCTGCGGCGTTCGAAATCCTGCTGCGCCACTGGCACCAGCACCACAGGTGCGACTTTCCCAGCTGCGTCGAGCGAGGCGGACACGCCCGCTGCGGCGTCCCCTGCCGATAAATGTTCGGCGGCAGACTGGTCCTGTGCGGCGTCCGGATGTTCGTTCGGGTCCACTCTTTCTATGATAATAAAAGTGACCCGATGAAGAAGATTCAATTGATTACGGATGGGGCCTGTCTGGGCAATCCCGGTCCCGGAGGTTGGGCCTTGATCCTGCGATTCGACGAGCACAAACGCGAGATCGCCGGCTTCGCGCCCCACACCACCAACAACCGCATGGAGCTGACGGCGGCCATCGAAGGCTTGCGCACCCTGCGCGAGCCCTGCGACGTGGAAGTGGTGACCGATTCCGAGTACGTCAAAAACGGCATCACCAAATGGATTCAAGGATGGAAGCGCAACGGCTGGCGCACGTCGGCCAAAAAGCCCGTGCTCAACCAGGATCTGTGGGCGCAACTCGACGCGCTGGTGGGCGAGCATCAGATCCGCTGGACCTGGACCAAAGGACACGCCGATCACGACGACAACAACCGCTGTGACGAACTGGCCACGCAAGCCGCGCGCGAGCAGCGGGCGTTTTCGGCCTGAGGAAGACCGCTCCCTGTGGTCGCGGCTCGGCTAGTGGCTGTGATGTGAACAGAGCGGCGCTGTGGCCTGCCGTCGTGAACCAGGCCGAGCGCCACTAGCCCAACCACTAGCCCGGATTGCTCACAGGCTCGCAGAGCGTTTCGGGCAAAGCACAGGCGGGAGGCCTCGGCGAGTGGTGGGGCCGGCACACCGGGCACGACACTGTGATGGACGACAAGCGCCGGGACGAGTCATACCTATTGTCTGGGCGCGGCGAGCCATGGGCTCGCGCCACGTCCTGCGTCCGAACCTGGTGAGAAATGCGGACTAGCAGAGCCGCCACTGCAGGGAGCGGTCCTCTCTGGTCCGCTATCCCACCTACTGCGCTTCGATCCGCCGCACCATCTCCGCCACCACGCGCCCCACCATCTCCAGGCTCTCCGCGCTCAGCTTGTCCATCGTGTCGGAATCCTCGTGCCAGGGCGCGTAATCGAAGTCGATAATATCCACCGCCGGCACACCCGCTTCGAGAAACGGCAGGTGGTCGTCCTCCATCCCCAGCCGCTCCGTATCGAAGTGCGACGCATACCCCAGATCCCGCGCCACCTGCGTCACCAGCCGCCGCAGCGCCGGGCTAGAGTTCGTATCTTCCAGCACCGTCAGATCCCGATCCCCGATCATGTCGACGTTGATCAACGCCTTCATCCGCGGCAGCGTGCCGTCCTCGCGCCAGCGCTCGACCATGTGCTTGCTGCCCCACACACTGTCGCGATCGCTCCAGTCGCCGAACGCCTCCTCGCCGTCGAACCACACCAGATAGACGTCATCGGTGCGAGGCTGCCCCTTCAGCACCTGAGCCAACTCCAGCAGGAGCCCGGTGGACGATCCGCCGTCGTTGGCGCCCACGAACGTCCGTCCCGGGAGATTCTTCGTGTCGAAGTGGCCGGTGACGGCGATGGCCCGTCCGCTGGTTCCCGGGAATTTCGCGATCACGTTCAGCATGGCCGTGCTTCCGGCGGGCGACTGCACGCGGAACAGGTCCTCGGTCACTTCGCAGTCGCAGTCCTTCAGTTGGTCCAGGATGTAAAGCTGGAGCGAGCGGTTCGCCGGCGACCCCGACGGGCGCGGTCCGAACTCCACCGCCTTGCGCGTGTAGGCCAGCGCCGCGGTGCCGGAAAAGTCGGCGGCCGCGGCAGCTCCGGCCAGCGCGATGGTCAGGAGGATTTGCGAGCGGAACATATGTACCCCAGTGTAAAATTCCTGGCCCGGTCCAGCGGCTCGAACCACGGTAGCACCAGCGCCGGCGGAGCCAGAAACACCGCGGCCAGCACCATCAGCGGCCCCGGAAAAAATTGAAGCGCGTTCAGCAGCCTCCGGGATAGCAGACGGAAGATGCCCCCCACCGGTTCCACGCGGATCTCGGAAAACCCCGCCCGCTCCAGCAGGTAGCGCAGCCCGTAGCGCGTGTAGCGATAGTAGTCATGCGGCTGCTGGTGCTCTTCCCACTCATGCGGCGCGATCAGCAGGAAACGCCCGCCGGGCGCCAGCACGCGGCCGAGCTCCTCCACTACGAGCGCCGGCTCGCGCACATGCTCCAGCGTCACCACGTTGAGGGCCGCGTCGAAGGAAGCGTCGGAAAAGGGCAGCGCCGCCAGGTCGCCGATAGCATCAAGGCGCGAATAGTCCCACCCCGCATCGCCGATCCCCAGGTCCAGCCCCACATAGCGGCAGCGCGCGAACTGCGCCTTATAGTTGCCCTCGCCCGCCCCGGCGTCCAGCACGCGGGCGGCATCGGGCAGGCTCGCGGCGAACCCCGCCACGGCGTCCTCGATCGCCGCTTCGAAATGCAGCAGGTAGCGCGCCAGCGGACCGGGCAGCATCGCGCGTAGCGTTTCATAGCCGCTGCCGGACGCGCCGCGTTGTCCGCCAGGATGCCTTTCCTCCGCGGTGCGAGACGGGCTCCCCGCCGCCGAAGCCTGCCGGCGAGCCGCGGACTCCTGCCTCCCGGCCCCCGTGGTCACGACTTCTTCCGCGCTTCCACCATGATCGTCGACCCCGCCCGGCACGCCGCCTCCAGCACGGTGAACGGCAGCGACGCGCCCACCAGCGCAACGTACAGCAGATCCTTCCACAGGCGCTGCTTGGGCGTTTCGGGAACCTGCCGCAGCCGGCGCGACATCGGATCGAGCATCGGAGCCAGGCTGGTGGCCATCCCCGCCGGATTGTCGCGCAGCGAAAAATGCTTGTGCCGCAGCACCTCGAAGCCGCACGAATCGAGCAGCGAATCCAGGTCCGAGGCGCGGAAATCGATCAGGTGGCGCGGCACGTCGATGCCGTTCCAGCGCTCGCCGAACAGCAGGAACTGCCAGCAGGCCGCGTTCGGCACCTGCACGATCAGCCGCCCATCGGGCCGCAGCAGCTGGTGCGCCGCTTCGATGTAGCCCGCCGGTTCGTAGAGGTGTTCCAGCACGTGGAACATGGTGACGGCCGCACAGCTCTGCGGAGCCAGCGGAGCCCGCGTCAGCGAAGCGCACACCGCCGGCACACCCGCGCGCCGCCATGCCGTATTGGCCGCATCGAGCGAAAAATCGAGCCCCACAAACGGACCCGCGTTCCCTGTGTGCCCGCGTTCCATCAGCAGTTCCAGGAATAGCCCGCCGCCGCAGCCCACGTCCAGCACGCAGCCGGTCTCTTCGGAATCGCGCAGCGCCCGCTCCACGAAACGCAGATGGTCGCGCACCACCGCGCGCCGGTACCACTGTTCCATGCGGTCAGGCGTGCCGGTATCGGGCGAATACCAGTAGTCCGGCGGGTAGTATTTGTGCAACTCGGCCGGCGGCGGCTGCGGATCCAGCCGGATCAGCCGGCAGGACCGGCACTCGACAATCTGGAACACCTGGTCGGTGGTCGCATACAGCCGGTCGGTGGCAGTGAACAGCACCCGCGTTTCCGTGTGCCCGCAGGCCGGGCACGGGTCGCCCGCAGGCTGGGGTGGAGCCGCCGGAGGACCGGGAGCCGGAGCCGCCACCTCGGCGGGCGCCGCACTCACTTCGATCTGCGCTTCAAGTGCCGGCTCGTCCGCTACCTCCGCCGGCGCCGCCTCCTCGCTTGCCAGGGGCGCGGCCGGCGCCGGCTGCAGCGATCGGCCGAGAGGCCCCGGTTCTCGCCAGACCGTTCGCAGTTGATTCCTCCAGAGCAGATCCATCTAGGCCAGATCCTTCAGCGGAATCCGATGCTCCAGCAGCAGCCGCCGTATCTGCCGCGGCGTCAGCCTCCGCTTGGCGCGCAGGGCCCTCCGCTTGCGCAGCATCCCCGGAATCCGTGGCAGTGCCGACGCCGTTCCGCGCAGCAGCGCCCAGGCCGCCGTCAGACGGCCCGTCCAGCCCGGGTAATGCCGGATCTCGCCGCGATTGCGCGCGGCCGCCCACGCCCCCGCGCCGACCCTTACCAGTAGATATGCGCCGTTTAGCCACAGCAGATTCCAAGGAAACTGTTTTACCACCAGCAGCACCCGGTTGCGCTCGATCAGCGTTAGCCGGCGCGCCGAGCCTAACCCCAGCGTCGCGCCCCGATGGTGCCGCACCTCCGCGTGCGGCGTGTACAGGCACCGCCAACCCGCCCACCGGGCTCGCAGTCCCAGCTCGGCGTCGTCGGCGTAGGCGAAGAAATCTTCGTCAAATCCGCCAACGTCCTCTAGCATCGCACGGCGGTAGAGACAGGCGCATCCGTCCGGCCACAGTACCTCGGTGACCCGGTCGAACTGTCCTTGGTCCTTCTGCCCCGACCCCCGCCCGCGATTCTGCCCGTCCGGCCAGATCTGGTGCCCGCACTTGTCGATCCGCCCGGGCTCCTCCCACACCCGCACCTTTGAGGCCGCCATGCCGATATCCTCCCAGGTGAGGATGGCCTCCTCCAGCGCCTCCAGCCACCCCGGCTCGGCCTCGGCGTCATTGTTCAGCAGGGCGATAAACTCGGCCTCCGCCCCCGCGAACCCCTGGTTATTGGCGGCGCAGAACCCCCGGTTTTCGCGGTTGGCGATCCACCGCAGCGGAACCGGATAGGCCTCCACCAAAGCTTGAAGCATCTCCACCGATCCATCGGTAGATCCGTTATCTACAACCAAAACCTCATACGACGGATGAGTCTGCCGGGCGAGCGAATCGAGGCATGCCCGCAGCAAATCGCGGCGGTTCCAGTTGACGACAACAACGCGGATGGAGGGCGGAGCAGAGGGCACTTGGCAACCGTTAGGTTTGTTGTATCATAGTACGTCCGGCCGGGCTTATTTCCCCTCCGGGACCGCCGGCTGGAAGCCAACGCCAACATTTGGGACTTATGGAACTATGACCTCCGTCGGAACCACTCTTCGGAGCCATCGCGAAGCACAAGGGCGCGCCGTCGCCGACATCGCCCAAGAACTCTGTATCACCCAGGCCTATCTGCGCGCTATCGAAGCCGACGACCTCCAAAGTCTTCCTGGAATTTTCTTCTATAAGAGCTTCGTTCGACAGTATGCTGCGCTGCTGGACCTGCCGCCGGATCAGTGGCAGCCCGGCGTCCGCGCCCTGACTGTTCCGCTGGAGGAAGACCCCCCGCCCACGGCAAACGTTTCTCCTGATCGCAACGTTCCGGAATCGCGCGCGAACTGGCGCAGCGTCATCCGCGTCCCGGACCCGATTCTGGAAGCCGCCAACAAGCTCGACCTCTCCCGCCGCAACGTCATCCTGCCGCTGGCCGGCCTGGGCGTCGCGCTGCTGGCTTGTTCCAGTTTCTACTCCTGGTGGAGCCGCCAGGACTTCTCGAAGCCGGACGAGCCTGTCCAGGTCTCCCGCGTCGGCGCGGAAGACCGCCCGCAGCTCGACGTGACTACCAGTACCGGCGAGGACGGCCTGCAGCACGTGGTGCTGAACCTCTCGGCGACCGAAGAAACCTGGGTCTCGATTTCGAGCGACGGCAAGCAAATTTTCTCCGGCATCCTGGAGCCCAGCGAAACTAAGACGCTCACCGGCCTGGAAGTCGCCCGCATGAAGGTGGGCAACGCCGGCGGCATCGACGTCAACTGGAACGGCCAGCAGATCGGCCCCATCGGCAAGAGCGGCCAAGTCCGCACCGTGCTGCTGAGCCCGGAAGGGGTGGAGATCGTGGAACCGCCCCCGCCACCGCCCGCAACGGGCAACGAGTCGCTCTAAGCACAAGTGCGCAAGCCGGTGGATTGCCGCTCCGGGACTCATCCCGGCGCTTGCCGCAAACAGGCCTCGATCACTCCCCCACAGCGACGCCACCCTTCGCCAGCGTCTCCACAAAGGACCGCTCAATCGGCCACGTCGCCGTCACCTTGGTCCCCGTAGCCACGAACGTTCCCTGAGTGAGCACCCCGCTCAGGTCCGCCGGATTCGGCGTCATCTTCTCCCGCCGCAGCATGCTGCTCAGCAGTTCGGTGTTGTCGGCCAGGTCCTTGCGCAGCGACTCGGCCGCCTTAGCCGTGTCCGTGGTCACTTCCATCTTCAGCGCGAACGCGTCCCCCGACCCCGGACCCAACGTAAAATACGTCTGCCGAGCCTGCGCCAGCGGCGCCAGAAACGCCCGCGACCCGGTCGGCAGCGCTTCCGGATTGGCGAACACATACGGCGGCGCCGAAACCCAGATCGCGGCCGTGGGAATCTTCGGAGCCTCGGTCCAGGCGCTCGGCGCGATCATGTCCCCGGCCGAAGGGCCATGCGACGAAGCCAGCGCAAGCACGCCGTCGCGAATCATGTAAAAGGAAGTCGTCCGCCCCGGCGTCGACCCGGGCAGGGAACACAGCACATGCTCACACGACCCGCCATGCGAGCGCGCGTAGTCCATCAGCTTTTGCTCATCGAACCGCCCCTCGACGGCATAGAAAATGTCGTTGTCGCGAAATGCGATCGCCACTGCGTCCAGGTCCTTGCGGTAATCGAACCCGGTGGCGTCAACGAACTGCTTGTAGTCGGGTTCTTCCAACCCCGGCGACCCCGCGATCAGATCCAGAATCCCTGACGACCGCAGCAACCCCACATCCAGGTAAACGTGCAGCGACCGGTCCGGCGGCAGGCACTGCATCAGCCGCGCGGCGTCATACGGACGCGTACGAAAGCGGTACGCGCCAATGCCCATCAGGACTCCGGCGAGCACCAGCCATGGCGCATACTTCTTCAAACGTCCTCCCGCAACCGTTGTAGCAGGTATCCGCGCAATCTACCGCCCTGAGCACAGCGCTGCTAACAGAGCCGCGACCGCAGGGAGCGGTCCCCACCAGTCCGTGATCCCCCGAACAGCCTAAACTAAACCGCCACCGTCTCCGCCGCCCGAGCCTGCTTCCACAGCGCCACGTACGGTTTCAGATCTTCCATCATTCGCGCGAACTGCTGCGGATCCAGCGACTGCGCCCCATCGCTCATGGCCTTCTCCGGATTCGGGTGCATCTCGACGATCAAGCCGTCGCAGCCCACCGCCGGACCGCACCGCGCCACCGCGGGCACCAAGCTGCGCTTGCCCGTCGCGTGGCTCGGGTCGAGGATGATCGGCAGGTGCGTCAGCTCCTGCAAGGCTGCCACCGCGCCGATGTCGCAGGTGTTGCGCGTCACCGTCTCGAAGGTGCGGATGCCGCGCTCGCACAGCATGACGTTCGGATTCCCGTGCGCCACGATGTATTCGGCCGACATCAGCAGCTCCTTCACCGTGGAGCTCATGCCGCGCTTCAGCAGAATCGGCCGCCCGCACTTGCCCAGCGTTTTGAGCAGCGAGAAATTCTGCATGTTGCGAGCCCCGATCTGCAGCACGTCGGCGTACTCGGCCACCATCGGCACGTCGGCGTCGCTCATCACCTCGGTGACGATCGCCAGGCCGGTCGCCTCGCGGGCCTTCGCCAGCAGCTTCAGGCCTTCGAGCGCCAGGCCCTGGAAATCGTAAGGCGAGGTCCGCGGCTTGAACGCGCCGCCGCGCAGGAGCTTGCCGCCGTGGCGCGCCACGATCTCGGCCGACTCGAGAATCTGCTTCTCGTTTTCCACCGAGCACGGCCCCGCCATGACGACGAAATCGTCGCCGCCGATCACCGCTTCGCCCACCTGGATCTCCGTCTTGGTGGGGCGGAACTCCCGGCTGACGAACTTGTACGGCGCGGAAATCCGCACCGCCTTTTCCACCTGCGGCATGGCTTCGAGCGATTCCAGACAGGCCGTGACATCGCCCATCCCCACCGCACCGATCACCACGCGCTCTTCCCCTTGAATGGAGTGGACCTTATAGCCGAACTCCTCGATTCGCGAGCGCACTTCGTCGACCTCCTGTTGCGATGCATGTAGACGCATGGAGATGATCATGGAACAACCTCCCAAAAACCAAAAAACCCACTCCTTCGAGTGGGTTCTCGTTATTTTCTTCTAGTTCGGCCGCACCCACTCGTACGCTTCAGCCGGTGTAAAACCGGAACCAAAATCGATACGAGTTCGTAAAGCTGCGAACCATAGAAGCCACAGTATAGCACAGGATGCCACCCGGGAAACCACAAAATCGCCCTAGCCGCTCCGTCCCAGGGACAACCTCCGCCAGGGCGACAGGCTCACCAGCGTGCCCTTCCGTCCGTCGATGAACTTGGGCTCGCCGCAGATGACAACTACGTCCGGGTACGTATAAAGGCCGCCCACGTGTAAGCGGAGATCATTCGTGCTGACTGTGCAGGGGCGGTCGCGAAGCTGGTTAATGATGACGTGCCGGTACGAAACGCCCGGCACCGCGTAGATGCGGCCGCGGTAGAACTGGCTGTGGACCTCGCCGGTACGCTCCAGCTTGAGGTACTCTTCGGGCGTCAACAGCGACTGGCCCTGGACAGACATGTCTATATGTACTGACAGCGCTGTGGGACAGGCCCTCGGCCTGCGGCTTGTCCGCCGACGCCTTGGCGTAGGACGGCGGAGCGGTCTGCGACGGACCGCTCAGTTCACGATTGTCAACAGCACGGCGTTTGAGGAGACTCCGTTGATGGTCACTACGATCTGATAGTCCCCCGGCGGCAGGTCCGGCACCTTGAAGTTGGCCTGCGCGAGCGACGGGTAGCCGGGCGTCTGGCCCAGGTAAAAGACCTCGGCGGGGAGTCCGCCGACCGTGATTCCGTGGGTGTACGCCACCTGCGCCAGTGGATCGCCGGGCGCGGCCGCCCCGGTGGCTACCGGCGGCGTGGTCACGCCTAGTCCGGAAAGATAGAGCACCAGCACGTCGCCCGGGCGAGCCGGCGCCGATGGACCGTTCACCGAGCCGTCGGGATTCACGGCCACGGCGCGGTTGCCGTTGTAGATCAGAAGGCCGGGACTCGCTGGGACCACCTCAAAGGTGATCTGCGCGCTCTGGCCGCCGACGGTGACCACCAGCGTCGCGTTGCCGGCCACGACCTCATAAGGGATCTGACCATTGATCTGCGTGTCGCTCGTGTAATAGAGCGGCGTGGGGATGCCATTGACGGTGATGCTCGCACTGCCCAGGGACAGGGGCCAGGGGATCGCGGCCGCGAGGTCCGTCATATCGGCGAGCGCGCTGCCGTAGATGGAGAACAGGCCGCCCGGGGCGAGCGGGATGCCTTCCGCGCCGCCACGGCCAATGGAGTCGATGACGGGCGGGGGCGGGGGCGGCGGCATCACGTCCTTGAGCTCCAGCACGCGGATGCGGTTGCTCCCGGAATCGGCGACGTAGATGCGGCCGTCAGGGCCCACGGCGAGGCCCAGGGGCTCCTGGAAGGCGGCAAAATCGGCGATGGCGCCATCGCCGGAGAATCCGCGCAGGCCGGAGCCGGCGACAGTGTGGATGATGCCGTCGGCTCCGATGGCGCGGATGCGCTGGTTGCCGGTGTCGGCGATGTACAGCGTGCCGTCGGGACCGAGGGCCAGCCCGGCCGGCTGGCTGAGATAGGCCTGGGTGGCGAGGCCGCCGTCGCCGCCGAAGGAGGCTTCGCCGCGTCCGGCGAACACGCTCACCGTATTTTGCGGGGTGACCTTGAAGATCTGGTTCAGTACGCGGTCGCTCACGTAGAGGTTGCCCGTGGCGTCTCGCGCCAGGCCATAGGGATCGCGGAAGGCGTAGGGAGCCGCCACCTTGACCCGCACGCCGTCGTAGATCAGCACGCCTTCGGGAGCCACCATGATCAGTTGTCCGAACTCGTCGATCAGCAGCGCGTGTGAGCCGGTGGTGAAGTTGAAGGTGGAAAACGTCACGCGGGTGTTGAGTGTGCTGTTGGCGATGCGCCGCACGCGGCCGGGGTCGTATTCGGTGAAGTAGGGCAGGGCCTGCTGGTCAAAGGCGATGGCGCCCGGGTCGGAGATGGACGCCGAGAGCGGATCCAGGCCGTCACCGGAGGAGCCTTTCATTCCGTTGCCGGCCACGGCGCTGAGCGTCTGGCCGCTGGTGCGCCACAGGCGGTTGCCGGCCGAGATCCATAAGTTCCCGTTGGGGTCGAAGGCGACGGCGCGCGTCGCGCCCAGGCCCAGGTCGAGCGGCGGACCCTGGAGGCTGGAGGCCATCGTGGCGCCGCTACCCGCCACGGTGGAGATCACGTAGCGGTGTTGCACGGTTCCGAAGGGGTGCACCGTCAGCACTACGGCGAACGTCACCGCCTTGTTGAAGGTCTGCGGAGCGTTAACCGTTACGGTGGCCTGGTAGGTTCCCGGGGCGAGGCCCGCGGTGTCGATGCGGATCCCGGTGGACAGCGGCGTCATGCCCGACGTGGCGGTGAGCGCCAGCCAGGACGCGCCCGAGGTGGTGAGCGTAACGGGCGTCTTCCAGGCGGCGTTCTCGAATGTCTGGATGGTGAACAACTGCTGGTAGGGGCCGCCTTCGAGCACGTCGACGCTGATGGAGGATGCCGGCTTGGCGATGGTGGGCGTGAGCGTGGCGACGATGGCGTCCCAGTTCGTGCCGCCGTCCACCGAACGCACGAACTCGTCCAGATTGCCGCCGCGCAGGCCGTACACGATATTGCGGTTCGCGGGATCGACGGCGGTGAGCGTGTAATGGTTGACGGGGTTGGATCCCATCATCGTCCAGCGTGCGCCGTCGTTATCGGAACGATAGAAGCCGTTGCCGCCGGACGCCAGGCGCGTAGAGAGGCCCCAGGGAGCCGGAGAAGAGCTTCTCAAACTGGCCCAGGCCGGTGTAGCCGATGTCGGAAAACAGTATGCCGGCGTTAATAGTCTGATAGACGCCGGCGGCCGAGCCCAGGCCGCCCACGCTGATATAGGCACGTTCGGAATCGGCGTAGGGGATGGCCAGGGTCTCGGCGGAAACGTTGCTGGGAGGCGTGGGGCTGAGACTGGCGACGGCGTTCCAGGAATGGCCTTCGTCGATGGTGTTGTAGGCCTGCAGCGAGGTGCGGTCCAGGAAGTAGCCGCGGGCGCGCACCAGCGGCGCGAAGTCCATCACCCCGTCGGCGCTGGGCAGGCTGCCCTGCTGAATCCACAGATCGCCGCGGTTGGTGGAGATGTAGAGAAGCTGTCCTACCTTCACGTACAGGCGGATGGTGTCGCCATCACGGATCTGTTTGAAGAAGTCGAGCGAGACGCCACCAGAGGGCAGGCCCGCGACGGCGGGTTTCCAGGTGATGCCGCGGTCGGCGCTGCGCCAGAAGGTCCCTCCGGCTTGCGTGGTGGCCAGGTACAGGATGTCGTGATCCAGTTCGTCGATGGCGAAGGACAGCACGGGCGGCTGGGGCAGGCCTGGCGCGGTGATGTAGAGGGGGGTCCAGGTGTGGCCCAGATCCGTGCTCTGGACGAGGGCGCCGTTATAGGCGCCGTAGAGAATCTGGCTGGGGTCACCGGGCGTGGCCAGCACGCGCGGAAAGAAGACCTGCGGCTGAGCCCACAGGCAGACCGCGGAAAAGAGAAGGAGAAGGTTCGCTCGCACCAATTTCATAGATCAAGAGGGGGCAACCAGCGTTACCTATAAGACGATAGCGCGATTGCAGGCCCAAGATCGATTGGGCGAGGGCTCCAATTACGGCTGCACTTCGACCTGAGAGACGGCGCCGTCGCTCAGACGCACCACGCCCAGCGGCGCATCGTGCTGCGCGTAGCGATAGATCTCCACCAGGTGGCCGTCCTGATACATGGTGATGCGCGAAGCGGGCGCTCCCATATCGAGCACTTGCTGGCGGCCCATGCCGGGGGCCACCGACGCCAGGTCGGCGCGCGTGACCACGGGCGGCGGAGGCGCGGGGGCGACGGGCGGCGTGTAGACCGGTTCGGGCGGAGCGGCTGGAGGCGTCGCGGCCCGGTGCACCACGGGGGAATCGCCGGGCAGGGGCGGCGGCGGCGGCACGTTGACGCCGTCGGCGGAGGCCGCGGCAGCCTGCGGTACTCCCTGACCCACCTGTAGCACGGGCTGCGCCTGCTTGGTCTGTTTGGTCTGCTTGGCGGCGCCGGCCAACTGTTTGCTCACGTTGCCAAAGATGGAAGTGATGCCCTTGCTGACCTGCTTGCCGGCCACACTGCCTGTGGTGCTGCCGGCGGCGGCGGCTCCGAATTCGGTGAGGGTCTGGGACCAGAGGGTTCCCAAGGAAAGTACGGCGATAACGGCCAGTCGCATATGCTTGCTCCACCCTAACCGTAACAGCCGGAGGGCATGGGCGTATAGGCGTGTTTTCCCTTATTTATGAATAGGAAGATACTAACACCACTTGCTGGTGGGTTCTATATGTGCTATGGTGTGTTTGGATGCCAGGAATCGCCCAGGCCGGCATGACCACCGGGCATGCTCCCTTCATCGAGGAAGCCCGTAGCCGGGGGGACCTGTACATCGAACAGCCCTACGAGCTTTACACCGCGGAGAATCACCGGGCCTGGAAGCGGCTCTATGAGAGCATGCTGCCGCATTGGGTTCGTTTCGCGAACCAGCACTTCCTGGACGGCCTGGGGGCTCTGCATCTGCCCACCAACCACATCCCGCGTCTGGCCGACGTCAACAAGTTCCTCGGACCACTGACGGGGTTCGAAGCTCGTGCGGTGGCGGGATATGTGCCGGCGTTCCTGTTCTTCGACTGCTTGCGCAACCGGCAGTTTCCCACCACCGTCACGATCCGGCCGGCGGACCGGCTGGATTACCTGCCCGAGCCGGACATCTTCCACGACATCTGCGGCCATGTGCCGATGCACACGGATGCGGCGTTCGCGCGTACATTGGTCCGTTTGGGGGAGTGCGCGCATACGGCGGCCGTGCTGCTGTCCGGGGTCGGGGATAAGAGCGTCCGGCTGCGCACGCTGCGCAGCATGGTGCGGGCCATGGCGCGCTTCTTCTGGTTCACGGTGGAGTTCGGACTGATGCGCTCCGGCGGCGGGCTGCGGGTGTATGGGAGTGGGCTGCTCAGCTCGCATGCGGAGATCGAGCATGCGGTGGTGGCGCCGGAGGTCGACCGCCGGCCGATCGACCTGGAGCAGGTGATCCACCAGCCGTTCGAGATCGACCGCTTCCAACCGCTGCTGTTCGTCGTCGATTCGTTCGAGCACCTTTACCAATTAGTGGACGAGTTGGAAGCCTGGATGCGCGCGGGCAAGCTCAACGGCGTGGCCGGGGGCGAGCCGGAGATTCGCGAAGAGGATCTGCGCAGTTTCCTGGACGCGGGCGCGGTTGACGAAGCGGCGTAGGCCGTTTCCGGCGAGCGCTGCTATTCTGGTTCCTTGCAGCGCGGCGCCAAGAAAAAGATCTCCTACTGGTTCGGCGGCTTTGTGCTGGTGGTGGCCGCGATCCTTACCTGGGGATTCGTCATCGAACCGGGGCGGCTGGTGACGCGCGAGGTCCGCATGGAGATTCCGCACTGGACCGGCGAGATGCGCATCGCCGTGGTCTCGGACATCCATACGGGGTCGGCGCACAACGGCATCGACAAGATCGAGCGGTTGGTGACGAGGATCAACGAAGAGAAGCCTGAGATGGTGGTGATCTGCGGGGACTTCGTGATCGGGGGTCCGCGGTCGATGAAACTGCCCGGATTCGTGGAGCCGGAAGTCACCGCGAAAGTGCTGAAGAAGATCCAGGCGCCGCTGGGCGTCTACACGGTCCTGGGGAACCACGACTGGTGGCATAACGGTCCGCAGGTGGAGCGCGCGCTGCGCGCCGAGGGGCTGACGGTGCTGGAGAATCAGGCGGTGGAGATTCCCGCGGCGCATCCGTTCTGGCTGGGCGGCATCGCCGACCTGTGGACCCGGCAGCCGGACGTGGCCGGGACGCTCGACCAGGTGACCAACGACGAGCCGGTGGTGCTGTTCGCGCACAATCCGGACATCTTTCCCGACGTTCCGCCGAGCGTGAGCCTGACGCTGGGGGCGCACACGCACGGCGGGCAGGTGAACGTGCCGTTCTGGGGTCCGGTGATCAAGACGTCGGAGTACGGCTACAATCGCGGACCGTATGTGGTGGACGGGCGGCACCTGTTCGTGACCACGGGAATCGGGACCAGTATCATCGGGGTGCGGTTTCTGGTGCCGCCGGAGCTGGTGATGATGACGCTGGCTCCGGAGGCCCAGACAGACCCTTGACGGATCCCTGAGGGGCTACTGCAGCGCCTTCGCGAGCCATGCCATGAGGCTCTGCTGATAGGAGCCCTGCTGCCACCAGCGCATGCCGTGGCCTCCGCCGTCGACGGTTTCGAGGTCGCAGCTTGCGCCCGCCTCGCGCATGGAGTCGCACAGGTCGACGGACTGCTCGAAGGGGACCAGGCTGTCGCGCGTGCCGTGAATCAGCAGCGCGGGCGGTTCGCCCTTGTGCACGAAATTGCGCGGGGAGAGCGCGGCCAGGCCGGCCATCAGCATGGCCTCCAGCGGTGATCCTTTGACGGCGCGGCGCACGCTATCCGGGATGCGGTTCGAGGTTTCGGCCAGCTTCACCAGGTCGCTGGGGGCGTAGAAGGCCACAGAGGCACGCACGGCGGCGCCGTCGGCCGGCAGCAGGGACGCCATCAACGTTAGATGCGCACCGGCGGATTCACCGATGAGGGCTATGCGGTTGGGGTCGACGTGATACTCGGCGGCGTGTTCCTTGACGTAAGCGACGGCGTTGCGCACGTCGTCGACGGCGCCTTGGAGCGATGCGATCGACTGGGGGCTGATCAAGGACGCCAGGCTGTCGCCGCGCAGCAGGCGGTAGTCGATGGAGAACCAGGCGATGCGGGCCTGCTCCAGCGGCCGGAATAGTGGCTGCATGTTGAGCTGCTTGTCGCCGGTGACCCACGCGCCGCCGTGCACCAGAATCGCCGCGGGGAAGGGACCCGCGCCGTCCGGGACGAAGGCGTTCATGCGCAGGCTTTGGCCGCCGGCCTGGCTGTACTCCACATCCGTGTAGGCCTTGCCCCACGCCAACGCTCCCGCCACCGCCGCCAGCGCGGCCAACTTCAAACATCGCGAGTCGAACATCGAAACCACCTAACCGGATTATCGCGCACCTGTGCGAGACCCTCTACAATGGGTCACGGTGAACGCGCCTGCTAAGTTGCTGGTGATCGGTCTGGACGCTGCGGAGCGCTCGCTGGTGGACGCCTGGTGCGCCTCGGGCGACCTGCCGGTGCTGGCCGGCTTGCGGCGGCGCGGCGCCAGCGGCGCGATCGAGACGCTGCCGGGGCTGGGGGACGACGCGGTGTGGGCCTCCTTCGCCACCGGTGTCCCGCCGGGCGAGCACGGGCGCTATTTCTGGCAGAAGCTGGAGCCGTCGAGCTACCGGACGCCAAAGTTCCGGGACCGGGACCTGGCACGCGAACCCTTCTGGACGCTCCTGAGCCGCGCGGGGCGGCGCGTGGCGATCCTCGACGTGCCGAAGTGCCCGCTGACGCCAGGGCTCAACGGCGTGCAACTGGCTGACTGGCTGGTCCACGGGCGCGATCGCGAGACGTGCAGTTGGCCGCCGGAGCTGGCCGCGGATGTGCTGCGCCGCTTCGGCGATGATCCCACGGATCGCCCCGAGGCGGGCTTCCATTGCGCCGTAGCAGGCATCGCCGAGCGCGAAGCTGCGGCATTCCTCAGCGCGCTGCTCGGCTGCGTTGAGAAGAAGGAACGGTTGGCCACCGAGGTGCTGGTCCAGGGCGGCTGGGACCTGTTCCTGGTGGTGTTCAAGGAAGCGCACTGTGCCGGACATCAATGCTGGCACGCGCCGGGCCGGGAACCGGTGAAGCGCGTCTATCGGGCGCTCGATGCCGCCATCGGGCGGCTGCTGGAGCAAGCGGGACCCGCGGCGCACGTGATCGTCTTTTCCGACCTCGGCATGGCAGCGAACTACACCGGCGAGCATCTGCTGGATGCCGTGCTCAAACGTTTGGAAGCCGCGCGCGGCGTGCAATCCACCGGGCCGGGCCGCGAACTGCTGGCGCGGCTGCCCGGAGGCCTGGGCCAGCGCTTCCATCCGCGCGCAGGACGGCTCGCCTACCAGGTGGAACACAACGAGATCAGCGGCGCGGTGCGCATCAACCTCAAGGGCCGTGAGCCTGCGGGCCGCGTTGCGCCCGGGCGCGAATACGAAGAGCTCTGCGCCTGGCTCACCCGCGAGCTTCAGGCGCTGGTCAACGCGGACACGGGTCAGCCTGCCGTCGATACCGTGCTGCGGCGGTCGGAGGTCTACCCGGGGGAACACAGCGAGCGCCTGCCCGACCTTTTTGTCGTCTGGCGGCGCGACGCTCCTATCCACGCTGTGGCGTCGTCCGCCATCGGCGAGATCCGCAAGGGCGACCCCGCGCTTCGCACCGGCAACCACACCGCCGGCGGCTTCTATGCGAGCGCCGGGCCGGGCATCGCCGCCGGAGGGGAGGAACCAGCTTCACTGCTGGACCTCGCGCCGACCATCGCGCGCATGCTGGGCGTTGAATTGCCGGAAGCCGAGGGAAGGCCGATCGCCGCGTTGCGCGGCGCTCAGTACACTGGATAAGGATGCCCGCCCGCCCTCCGGAAAGCTCGGCTTGGCTGACCCTTCCGAATATCCTCACGCTGATGCGCCTGGCCATGATCGTCCCGTTCGCGGGCCTGGCCATGGCCGGCAGCGACCTTGCGGCGCTGGCGGTGCTGGTTGCCGCGGGACTCACCGACGTCGCCGACGGATTCATAGCGCGCCGCTTCGGCCAAGCATCGAAGATCGGACGGCTCATCGACCCGCTGGCCGACAAGCTCATGACCGGCGCCGCGTTCGTCATCCTGGCGCTCTATCGCGGCGTGCTGCCGGCGATTCCCGTGTGGCTGATGGCGGCCGCGCTGGCGCGCGACGTTCTGATCCTGGGCGGCAGCGCGCTGATCTACGGGCTCCAGCGCAACAGCGGCTTCAAGCCCAGCATGCTGGGCAAGCTGAACACGTTTGTCGAAATCGGCGTGGTGGTGTGGTTCCTGGCTTCCACCGGCTGGACGGCTGTGGCGCCGCTGCTGCCGGTGGTCTACGGATTGATGCTGGTCACGCTGGTTGCCTCTACCGCCGACTACCTGCTGATGGGCATGCGCATGTTGCGCGGTTCGCCGTCGGCCGATGGTGTACCCTTAACGAAGTGACCGCCAGTGACGTGAAAGCTGTAGAGATTTCTATTCCCTCCTGCCAGCCTGGTATCGGCGGCATTATTCGCACGCCCGCGGGCGAGGCGCTCATCGACGGCGTGCTGGTGCGCCCGCTGGACCTGTGGCCGGACGACCGCGGCTATTTCCTGGAAGTCACGCGGCTCGGCCAGGGACTCTCGGCGGGATTTCCGCCGGAGTCGACGCAGGTTTCCGCGGCACTCAGCTATCCGGGCACGATCAAGGCGTTCCACTATCACCGCTATCAAACCGACTTGTGGGTGCCCGCCGTCGGCATGCTGCAAGTGGCGCTGGTGGATCTGCGTCCGGATTCGCCCACGTTCGGCCGCAAGAACACGCTTTACACGGGAGCGCTGAAGCCCTGGCAGCTTCTGATTCCGCCGGGCGTCGGCCACGGCTACAAGGTGATGGGCGAGCGCCCGGCCGTGCTCACCTACGTGACGAATCGCCTCTACAATCCGCAGGACGAAGGCCGCATTCCGTACAACGATTCTTCCATCGCCTACGACTGGGAGCTACAGCACAAATAATGAAATACCTGGTGACGGGGGGCGCCGGCTTCATCGGCAGCGCGTTCGTGCGCATGCTGATTGCGACCGATGCGGGCGAGGTAGTGAATCTGGACAAGCTCACCTACGCAGGGAACCTGGAAAACCTGGCGCCGGTGGCCACCAGCCCGCGTTACCGCTTCGTGCACGGCGATATCTGCGACGGACGGGTGGTCGATCGCTTGGTTGAAGAGGCCCGCCCGGACGTGATCGTGAACTTCGCCGCCGAGTCGCACGTCGACCGCAGTCTGCTGGACCCGGATGCCTTCGTCGAAACCAACTTGCGGGGGACGTTCACGCTGCTCGAAGCTGCGCGGAGGCACAAGACGCCGCGTTTCCTGCATGTTTCGACCGACGAAGTCTATGGCAGCATCGCGGCGCCGCACGAGGCCGCGGAGGGCGATCCGCTCCACCCCAGCAGTCCGTATTCGGCGTCGAAGGCGGGCTCGGATCTGCTGGCGCTCTCCTACTACATCACTTTCGGGATGGCGGTGACCGTGACGCGCGCCTCGAACAACTACGGTCCTTACCAGTTTCCGGAGAAGCTGATTCCGCTGATGATCGCCAACGGCATCGACGACAAGCCGCTGCCGATCTATGGGGACGGCATGCAGATCCGCGACTGGCTGTACGTGGACGATCACTGCCGGGCCATCCTGGCGGCGATCGAGCGCGGGCGGCCGGGCGAGATCTATAACATCGGCGGCAGCCGCGCGCTGCCGAACGTCGAGGTGGTGAAAAAGATCCTGGCGGCGCTGGGCAAGCCCGAGAGCCTGATGCAGACGGTGAAGGACCGGCCGGGGCATGACCGCCGCTACGCGCTCACCAGCGCCAAGCTGATGGGCGAAACCGGGTGGCAGGCGCAGGTGCCGTTCGAGGAAGGCTTGCAGTCGACCATTGATTGGTACCGGTCCAACCCGGAGTGGGTCGCCCACGTACGTAGCGGCGAGTATCAGCACTACTACGAAAAGAACTACGCCGGCCGGTAGTCACCCTGGGAAACAACCGCGACAATCGCCCGCCGGGCCTGTGTTAGGCTGTGGACAAACTCATCCTCGGGCAGATTCACGTGGGAACGTCGCCGGCACAATTAATCCCCATCCTGTCGGCGTCCATCGCGCCGGTGATCGTGATTTCCGGAATCGCGCTGCTGCTGCTGACCATGACCAACCGCTACAGCCGCGTGATTGACCTGGCGCGGGAACTGGTTCAGGACATCGACCACAGCCCGGAGACGGACCGCCACGCCCTGCTGGCCGAGCAGTTGCGCATCATCTATCGCCGCGCGCGCCTGCTGCGCCTGGCCATCATCCTGAGTTCCCTGGGAATCCTGTTTGTTGCGGTGACGATCCTGGCGCTGTTCGCCGAGCAGGTTGTGGGCCTGCGTGTGGATCTCTTCTCTGTGCCGAGCTTCGGGCTGGCGCTGCTGGCTCTGCTGGGGTCGCTCTACTTCTTCATTCGAGACGTCGGGATTTCGCTGGCCGCTCTGGAACTGCAAATCGGATCCCGAATGCCGAAGTTGTAATTGGTCTGTGCAAGAAGAGGTGATCTACACCGGATTTTTCATGAGCGCTCTGCGTACGTGCGGGCCTCGCGAGTGATCTCGCCGCCGCCATGTCATTGTGATGGGTGACAAGCGCCGGGACGAGTCCGGCGCGGCAAGCCGCGGGCTTGCGCCACTAGCGCTTGTGACGCTCCGCCTTGCCGCGGGCGATCTCGCCGGTGAGGGCTCGCAGGCGCTGCTCCCAGAAGCCGCGGAACTGGCCGATCCAGTCATGGGCTTCGCGGAGGGGCTGCGCGTTCACGGCATAGATTCGCTGGGGTCCTTGAATGCGGACCTGCACGAAGCCGCTTTCACGCAGGGTTCGCAAGTGCTGCGAAACGGCCGCCTGGGTGATACCGAATTCGTTGTGGATCACCTCGGTGAGGCTTCCGGCCGTGCGTTCCCCGCCGGCGAGCAGTTCCAGAATGCGGCGCCGGACGGGGTCGCCGAGGATGTCAAGCGCGTGCACGGCCGCTCCGGTCCTTACCCTTGGCCGGTGTAGAAGGCCGTGGTGCGGCCGGCCGCCTCGCGCGCCGCGGCATCGGGCGTTCCCGCGGCAATCGACGCCTGGCACCAGGCGTCACTGCTGGCCGCGGCGAACTGCTTGCCCTCTGCTGTGGTCGGCCAGGCGGCGCCTTTCTGCGGATCCGTGGCGGCGCCGGTCTCAATGTGGCGGCCCAGGCCGAGCATGGTGAGATCCCAGCCGACGCCCACCGCGCCGGGGCCGTATTGGTCCCAGAACTCGTCCGGAACATGCGCGATGTGCTCCAGCCGCAGGCGCGTGCCGCCATCGGAGAGTTCGCTGAGCCGCACCCGCACCCAACTGACCTGGCCGCCCATTTCCCAGGTGAGGTCGAGCGTGTGAGGTGGATCGCAGGCCGTGATCTCGCCGCCCGCGTTGCCTTTCAGTTGGTAGCGGCCGCCCACGCGCAGGTCTCCGGAGACGGGCAGGAACCAGCGGGGGAGGCGTTCGGGATTCGTGATCGCGTCCCAGAGGTCGCCGGGAGCCGTATCGTAGGCGCAGGTGGCCACCAGGACGCGCGCCGGGCGGCCCTGGTGCTCGCGCGTGTGTAGTTCGCGTGTTACGGCGCCAATGTAGCGCAGGAAGTCAGACCCAAAGGGATGGTCGCTCGAAGACACTGCCGGATACCTCCTGTCCGGCAGGATATCAGCGGTGGTTTATATAAGTCAATACTTAATTACCATTGGGGACCGCTCCCTGCTGTCACGCCTCGGCCAGCGGCACTGCGCGCAAAAGAACCATCCCTACGGCACGGCACCGCTAGCTGAGCCGCGACCACAGGGAGCGGTCCTCTTGGGACGCTAGAGCGTCGTGGCGAGGATCTTCTCGGTCTGCTCGGCGCGGAACTTCTTGATCCTGTCACGGACCGCCGGATCGCTCGCACCCAGGATCGCCACCGCGAGCAGCGCCGCGTTGGTCGCGCCCGCTTTGCCGATAGCCAGCGTCCCAACAGGGATTCCCGCCGGCATCTGCACCGTCGACAGCAGCGAGTCCATTCCTTTGAGCGCCTGGCTCTCCATCGGCACGCCGAGCACGGGCAGCACGGTGTGCGCCGCCACGACGCCGGCCAGATGCGCCGCGCCGCCGGCCGCCGCGATGAAGACCTTCACGCCGCGCGCTTCGCCGCCGCTGACGAATTCGGTCACGGCCGCCGGCGTGCGGTGCGCGGAAAGCACGCGCTTCTCATTCGGAATGCCGAAATCGTCCAGCGTCTTCGAGCAATGTTGCATGACATCCCAGTCCGACTTGCTCCCCATCAGGACGGCTACCAAAGGTTGCTCCGCCATCTTATCTATTGCCCCTGTGCCAGTGTGAAGCCGTTGACGCCGTCGTAGGTCCGCAGGTTGACCGTCATTCCGATCTGAAGGCCGAGGCCGGTCACGCGAGTCACCACTTCGTTGATGGCCACCTGCGTCGTGCCCTTGGACATGAAGCGGCAGCGGTAGGAATCCGTGCAGAAGGTCTCCGGCGCGCCGTTCGGCCAGATGTTGGTGCCGCGATTCGAGACCATCTCCAGCGTCAGTCCGCCGCCGTTCGCCTTCTGGACCAGTGCCACGAGTTCGTCGTTCTTCTTCGACGGCCACTCGACGTACACGTCCACGCCTACGAGGTCGCGCTTGTAGTCGGGAGCCGGCGACGGCGGCCTCAATGCGCCCTGCTTCCGCCTGGAATAGGTCACGGCCTTGAGCGTCTGCGGCTTCTGCCCCATCCGCTTGCCGACCGCTTCGGCGAACTCCTTGGTGCCGACCTTCTGCTTGCTGGTGCCTTCCTTGAAGATGTCGTAGGTGTGGACGCCATCCTCCATGGTCTTGAGCCAAGCGTTGTGGATGCGCTCGGCGACCTCGATCTGCCCGATGTGCACCAGCATCAGCAGGGCTCCGTGCAGCAGCCCGGAGGGGTTGGCCAGGTTCTGGCCCGCGCGCCGCGGCGCCGATCCGTGGATGGCTTCGAACATCGCCGCCTGGTCGCCGATATTGGACGAGCCGGCGAGGCCCACCGACCCGGCGATCTGCGCCGCCACGTCGCTCAGTACGTCGCCATAGAGGTTGGGCATCACGATGACGTCGAACGCCGTGGGCGTGTCGGCCAACTTGGCCGCTCCGATGTCGACGATCCAGTGCTCCTTTTCAAACTGCGGATACTCGGCGCCGATCTCGTCGAACAGCTTGTGGAAGCTGCCGTCGGTCATCTTGAGGATGTTGTCCTTGGTGAAGCAGGTGACCTTCTTGCGATTGAATTGGATGGCGTACTCGAAGGCGTAGCGGATGATTTTTTCAGAGCCAGGCCGCGTGATCAGCTTGAACGCGATGATCTCCTCGGGCGAGGTCTGGTACTCGACGCCCGCGTACAGGTCCTCTTCGTTTTCGCGCACGATCACCACGTCCATATCCGGGTGCTTGGTGCGCACGAACGGGTGATAGGAAACGCACGGGCGGATGTTGGCGAACAGGCCCAGCATCTTGCGCGTGGTGACGTTGAGGCTCTTGTAGCCGCCGCCCTGGGGCGTGGTGATGGGAGCCTTCAGGAACACCTTGGTGCGACGCAGCGACTTCCAGGCTTCCGGCGGAATGCCCGTGGTGTTGCCGCTGAGGTAGACCTTCTCGCCGACCTCGATGGTTTCGATCTCGATCGCCGCACCGGCTTCTTTGAGGATGTGCAGCGTCGCGGCCATGATTTCGGGGCCGATGCCGTCGCCATGGGCGACAGTAATGGGTGTGGGACTGGACATAGAAATAGAGCGCGACTCCTTCAGAATGAACCTTCTACGATAGCACGCAGGCGGTGGGGCTAGCGTCCGCAAGATCCGGTCGGCTCATGGGGCGCCCGGCGGCAAGCGTCCCTCGTGTGGCTGAACTACGGGTAAGAGAAGTGCGCCGGCTTTCCGGATTTCCGTCCCCTGCGAAGTTTGGCGCGGAGCGGCGCCCGCGCGATCCGTTGTTCCGTCCCCAGCGCGGAATTTCTATTGCAAGGTTTCATAAATACGCGTTACGATGGGCCTCTATTCCGGTCAGATCAAGCGCTAAGTTTTGGGGGATCGCGATGCCTTGTAAGCTCAAAGTAATTTCAGGTACGACTTTCGAAGGCACGGTTAACAACGAGATCACGGTTGCGTTGACTGGTCCGTCAGGAAGCGGAGCCAAAATCAATCACATTCGTTACGCGGGGACGGAAGTGGATGCTACTCCTCCCTACCAATTCACCATTAAAAAAGGATCGAAACTCCTGGTGGTCCTGGCCGAGGCGAGCAAGCCAGGCGCCACGCTGCGGCTGTCTGAAGTATGCGGAAACAAAAAGCAGCTACTGCACGAGTTTCACTTCGATCCGCTCAATCCGGCCCGGGGATACATCATCAAAGGAGTCAGCGCATGAAGCGCCGCTGGCAGATCGCCGCCGTGGCGATGTTGACCGGATTACCGTGCACGGCGCAGAGTCCGATTGACCGCTACATCAGCGGGGTGCAGGATTACGACACGGCGTCACAGGCAGAGCCCGCGATGCGTGACCCGGGCCAAGTGGGGAATCTTCTGCCTCTGCAACTATCCCAGCGATTCGCCACTTACATGACGGCGAAGATCCCGTTCGACATCGCCGGCTTACGGAAAGCGGTGGAGCGGCAACGCCTGAACAAGCAGCTTGCGAGTTCGGGCGGAGCCACGGGAGTGACGTCGCTTCTTTCCCGCGTGGCGGTGCCCGGACTGCTGGGGCTGGGCATTGAATACGGTGGAGTCCTGCAAAATACCAGCGGAACGCTGACCACGTTGCGCGCGAACCTGCTGGGAGTCACGAAGATGATGCTGGGAGCCGAACAGTTTCCCTACTGTCCGGAGATCGATCAGAAGAACTGTCAACCGGCGAGCCGCTGGCTGCGCCGCTTCTCCGGCGCGCTGGCATTCGAGAATACGACCACCATCACCGGTACAGGCGCCGCCAGCACGGGCACGCCAGCGAACCCGGCGGCGATCGACCTGTTTGGCAACGACTATCGCATGTCCTCCTGGGGGGCGCGGTTCGACATTACGGCCAACGACCCCGACGATCCGGCCTACGTGGAGCGCTGGAAGAGCGCGATCCAAGCGCTGAGCGGCAGTCAAGCATCGCTCAATCTCACTTCGGCGATCAACGACTTCCTCGCCAACGCCCAGGGCGATATCGATCCCGTTTACGAGTCGTGGCAGGAAGAGGCCATCAACGTACTCATGGCGGTGCAGCCAGCCGACTTCAAAGCGACGCTGGAGCAGCAACTGGATCTTCTGGTACAGGCCCTGCTCGATGCCCACCCGGATTTTCCGGAGCGCGTCTCTGCGGTTACGCAGGGCTTCGGGACGTACGCCGCGGAGCGGGACGCGATTCTGCGCGACATCCAAAGCCACAAGTTCAGCGCCGAGTACACGAATCAGCATACACGCAACCTGCCTTCGACCTCCAACCTCCGGCTGATCTACTCGCACCAGCCCGGCCGGGCGCCAACGCTGATCACCGTGAACGCGGGGTTCACCTGGTACAACTCGCTGGCGGGAAACGCGCCGGTGGGCCGGCTCCGCGATGTGCAGTTGGCCGCGCAGATTGACCGGCGGCTGGGCGAGATTGAAGGGCTGGGGAACGCCGTGTTCACGTTCGGTGGGTACTATCAGTGGATGATGGACGACGCCCTCATCAACATCGGTCCTGGAAACATCGCGCCAGGCAGCAATGTCATGCTGCCCGGCACAGCCGCCGCGCTGCTCAAGACGAAGGGCCATATCGGTATCGTACAGGGCAAGCTCACGATTCCCGTGGGCCCAGTGGTGAAGGTTCCGATTTCGGTGACCTGGTCAAACCGGACCGAGTTGATTAACGAGAGCGATATGCGGGGTCAGGTGGGCGTGACGCTGGATATGGACAGCCTGTTCAAATAGCTCTGCTCCTCGACCTGTGGCGCCGCGGCCTTGGGCATTTCGATGCCGAGCTTGCGCATGCGGGACCAGAGGGACGGTTGATGCCCAGCAGCTCGGCGGCGCCGTTGGGGCCGGCCATTACGCCTCCGGTTTGGTCCAGGGCGCGGGGATCAGGCGCGTTCGCATGGGTCGGGTGCGGGGCCGCGCCGGCGGGGATGCCATGGTGTAGAGTCAGGGGCAACGTGTTTGAACTCGATCAGGTGGTGCTCTGGGGGCGGTCTTTCGAGGAGTATGCGCGGATGTTCGCATTAACTTCCGAGGATCTGGCGCGCCGGACGATCGGTTGTGGGGATGGACCTGCCAGCCTCAACGCAGTGAGCGCGCGGAACGGCGGGCGGGTGGTTTCCTGCGATCCGATTTACCGGTTCGACGCGGGGCAGATCGCGGAGCGCATTGCGGCGACCTCGGACAACATCCTGGAACAGGTGCGCCGCAACATTGGTGACTATGTCTGGGGAGAAGGCATCCGGACGGTGGAGGGTCTCGGGCAGGTCCGGAGGGTGGCGATGCAGGCATTCCTCGACGATTTTCCGGCGGGGGGACGGGAGGGCCGATACGTCGCCGCGGCGCTGCCTCAGCTTCCGTTCGCGGACGCGGCATTCGAGATTGGCTTGTGTTCCCCCTTCCTGTTTCTGTACTCGGAGCAACTGGGGGAGGCGTTTCACCGGGCCGCAGTGCGGGAGCTGTGCCGCGTGGCCTGTGAGGTTCGGGTGTTTCCGCTGGTGGTGCTGGATGGGTCGCTGTCGCCGTTCGTCGCGGTCTGCCGGCGGGATCTGGAGGCGGCCGGGCTGCACGTGTCGGTAGAGGGCGTGCCTTATGAGTTTCGGCGAGGCGCGAATTAGATGATGCGGATCACGGGGTAGAGCCGGAGCCCGGGGGCCAGCCTTCCAGGTCCCACGGATGGCGATACCAGTTTGACCGGGCGATCCTCCAGGCCGTGAACCACTTTGGCTCACGCCTCTGTGGCCAGACCTCCCGGTCATCTGGAGTCGGTCTGCCACGGAACGTGAGGACGTGCACGTTCGAGAGCCGCTTCCAGTAATTGACTGGATACTCAGGGTAAGTGTTCCAGGTGATGGTATCGAGCGCGACCAGGTGGTGCTCAATCTGGGCGAACCAGCCGAGCACGGCCATTAGACGGTCCCGGTTCTGCGAGCACCAAACACAATGCCATTCCCGGGATTCCCAGTCTGCCTCCTTGCCGTCTTCATACCGCGGCTCTAAGTATCCGTCGTCCATCTCATGCCAGCGGGGCTGTGCCAGGACCTCCCAGGCCCGGCCGCCGGCCTCCGTGAGTTCGAAGGAAATTTCGCGTTCCCGGACGGCAGGACTCATCTGCAAAACTTCGGACGCAGTCAGGGCGGCAGACTCACGGTGGAAAGCGATGAGCCCGCGCCCGGCGAGGTCGATCAGCGTGTCCACAATGGTCTCGATGGGGAAGCCGTGAAGAGACTTCACGTTCAGAGCGTGTGCCTGGCTATCATCGCCTTCAAGCAAGGGTGGCAGCAAGCGTAAGGGCACGGCGAAGTCGATCGCCAGATTCAAAAGCCACTGTTGGAGAAGTGCGTCCATGCTCTTGGCTGATTTTATCCTGGGGCCATTTACGGGCTGAGCATGCGGATGGCGGTCCAGACGAGCCAATGCCGGTTCAGGGGTTCGGCGCCGTGTTTCTCGTAGAATGCCCGGGCGACGGTGTTGGTTGGGTCGACGTCGACACAGACTCGGTGGGCTCCTTGCTCCGCGAACCAGCCGGCCAGGGACCGCAGGAGGGCGGAGGCGATCCCGCGGCTGCGGTGCTCGGGGAGCACGTTGATCCACTCCAGCTCTCCTTGACAGGAGTAGCGCGTGGTGAGGTGGCCTGCCGCGAAACCGGTGATCTGACCGTTCTCTTCGGCGACGAAGCAGGCTCGCGGGGCGAGAGCGTACTGGGGGTTTCGACGACCGGCGAGGTAGCCTGCGATCCGCTCTTCCCAATATTGCTGGCTCTCCCATTCGCGGGCGCGGATGGCGGCCACGCCGGGGAGGTCGGCGCTTTGAAAAGGGCGGTAGAGCACCGCTCAGTCGCCCGTGGCGCCGCGGCCCTTGGGCATTTCGATCCCGAGCTTGCGCATGCGGGACCAGAGCGTCGAACGGTTGATGCCCAGCAGCTCGGCTGCGCCGTTGGGACCGGCGAGCACGCCTCCGGTTTGTTCGAGGGCGCGGCGGATCAGGCGGCGCTCGCCTTCCTCCAACGTCGGCAGGGGTTCAGGGGCGGACGGGCCGGTGGCGCGCGCGGCGGTGCGGGTCAGCGTGACGTGCTGCGGCTGGAGGATGTCGCCCTGGCAGTGGATCACGGCGCGTTCCAGGAGGTTGGCGAGCTCGCGCACGTTGCCCGGCCAGTCGTATTGATAGAACTGGTCGTAGACGTTGCGGCTGATGCGCTGGATGCGCTTGCCCATGCGCTGGGAGAAGCGGCGGACGAAGTAGCTGGCCAGCAGCGGGATGTCGTCCTTGCGGTCGCGCAGCGGGGGGACTTCGATGGGGAAGACGTTGAGGCGATAGAAGAGGTCGGCGCGGAACGCTCCGCGGCGGACCTCGCCTTCCAGGTCGCGGTTGGTGGCGGCGATCACGCGCACATCCACCTTGATGGACTGTGATCCGCCGACGCGTTCGAATTCCTGCTCCTGGAGGATGCGCAGGAGCTTGGTCTGCGTTTCGAGCGGCAGCTCGCCGGTTTCATCCAGGAAGATGGTGCCGCGGTGGGCGACTTCGAAGCGGCCTTTTTTCTGGGCGACGGCTCCGGTGAAGGCTCCTTTTTCGTGGCCGAAGAGCTCGCTTTCCACCAGGCTCGCCGGCAGGGCTCCGCAGTTGACATTGACCATGACGGACTGCCTGCGGCGGCTGCGGTTGTGCAGGGCGCGGGCGATCAGTTCCTTGCCGGTGCCGGTTTCGCCCAGCAGCAGGACGGTGGAATCGGTTTCCGCCACCATCTCGATGGCCTTGAATACCTTCTGGATGGCGGGCGAGGCGCCCACGATTTCCTCGAAGTTGAGCTCGCTTTGCAGCTCCTCTTGCAGGTAGATGTTGGTGCGCTGCAACTGATCGAGCATCTCTTCGGCTTGTTTCCGTTCGTCGATGTCGCGCAGGATCAGGGTGAACAGCGTGCCGGTGGAGATTTCGGTGCGGGAGATGGTCGCCTCAATCGGGAAGCGCTCGCCGGTGTTGCGCAAGGCCAGCATGCCTTCGGGTACCCAGAGCTGGGGTTCGTGCGCGGCCGAGGCGATGTAGTTGGACAGCAGCTGCAGCAGCGGCTCAGTCAGGAAGCCGTCCAGCAGCCGGCCGTGCGCGTGCGAGGATTCGCAGCGGAACACCTTGCCGGCGGCTTCGTTGCAGATGACCACGCGGCGCTCCGCGTCGATGACGATGATGGCGTCCATGGCCGAGCGCAGGATGCCGGCCAGGCGCTCTTCGCTTTCGGCGCGGGCGCGTTCGGCGCGCTTGGTTTCGGTGACGTCGATGAGGAAGGCCTGGCTGCGCAGGAAACTGCCGTCTTCGGCGCGCTTCAGCAGCGAGGTGACGCGCAGGTCGAAGACTTCGCCGTTCTTCTTGACGCCCTGGACCTCTTCGTCCTTGATGAAGCCGTCGCGCGCCAGGCGCGGCAGCAGCACTTCGCGGACGCGGCGAGCCGACTCGGGCGTGCAGAAGTCCGTGGTGGGCCGGCCGAGAACCTCATGCCGTTCGTAGCCGGTGATCGTGAGCCAATACTCGTTCACATCGAGCAGGCGGCCCTGGGCGTCGCCGGAGTGCATCATGACGGGCGTGTTGTCGTAGAGCGAACGGATGCGCTCGCGGCTTTCGCGCAACTCGCCGACGGCGCGGGAGAGTTCGACGGTGCGCTCCGCCACGCGGCGCTCGAGGTCGCGGGTGTGTTCGCGGACCTGCTCATTGAGGCGCGCGTCCATGATGGCGACGGCCAGGCGCTCGGAAAGCTCGTGGGCGATTTCGACGTGTTCTCCGGAGAACGCCGCCAGTTGATCGGAAGCCAGGTTGAGCGTGCCGATCAGTTCGCCCGTGACCAGCAGCGGGACGACGACGAAGGACAGGATGCCTTCGCCTTCGAGCACGCTGCGCGCGTCGGGCGGGGCTTGCGCAATGTCGTCCACCACGCGGGGATGGCCTTTGCGCAACTCCTCGAGATCGCCGAGCAGGCCCATGGGCGCTTCTTCGCCGGCGCCCAGATCGGTGCGGCCGTCGGTGAGCACGCCGACGAGTTTCGCCGCGCCGCGTTCGAAGACGGCGACGCTGGCGCGCTTACAGGGCACCAGCTCACGCAGGCCGCCCAGGGCGGCATTGGCGATTTCGTGGACGGAGCGCACGGCCAGGATGGCGCGGTCGGTCTGGCGCAGGAGCTGGAGGCGCTGGGTATAGCGGCGGAGCGCCGCTTCGGCGAGCTTGCGTTCGGTGATATCGCGCTGTACGCCGAAGTGGCCGGTGATGCGGCCCTCGGTGTCGTAGAGGCAGATGTAATCGCCTTCCACCCAGAAGCGCGAGCCGTCGGCGCGCAGTTGCTCGCTTTCCAGATGCAGGCGGCCGGCGTCGAACATGGGGCGCCATAGACCGCGGCCGCGGGCCGGATCGTCACGGAAGAAGCTGGCCGGCGTCTTGCCCAGAAGCTGCTCGGCCGAGGCGCCGTACTGGCGCAGCATGGCGTCGTTGAGCTTGGTGAGGCGCTGGTGCTCGTAGGCCTGGGTGACCGCCTTTTCCTTGTCTACGCCGGCGTGCCAGCGCAGCGGCTCGTCCATGGTCATGAAGAAGAAGGCGTCGAGCGACTGGGAAAAGAACAGCTCAAGCTGGTCGAGCGACTTGCGCAATTCGCGCTCGGCCTGGCGGCGCTGGTCGGTCTCGATGGCGAGCGCGGTCAGGTCGGCGAGCGACCCGGCGAAGGTCTGTTCGCTCATGTGCCAAGTGCGCGGCGGGCCGCAGTGTTCGTTGCACAGCACGCCGATGGTGCGGCCTTCCTTGCGCAGCGGGACGTCGAGCATGGATCTGATGCCCAGCACGTCCAGGTAGCCGGTGGCGAACTCAGCGGTGCCAGGATGGGTGGCGGCGTCGCCGGCGGCGATGGTGCGCGCGGACTGCATGGCCTCGAAGTAGCGCGGGTACTGGCTCATCTGGAGCACGCCCCCGCTTTCGTGGACGTTGCGGTTGCGGTCGAAGAGGTGGACGCAGCGGAGCTCGGTCTGGTCGTCATTGAACAGCCACACGCTAACCCGCGCGACGTCCAAGGAGGACGCCCCCACGCCTGTGATGCGCATCAGGCTTTCGTCCAGCGAAGCCGCGTCGTCGCGCGAGAGTTCGACGAGAGCGGCCTGGAACTGGAAGGTCCGAAAATCAATCGGACCCTGCGGCGATACTGGGTCGGACATGCGTCTGCTTGGGCACTATTGTAACGCTCTTCGGACTGTCTGCCGAAATGTCAGCATCGGGCTGTAATTTGGGCAGAGAGGGACGGTGGAGAGGGTGTCGCAAAGTTTCCGTAAGGTATTGATATATCAACTCGTATTAGTTGAGTGTGGATTTGGTTCCAGGCGTGCAACACTTCTGGGCGGCAGAGGAGGAGAGAAACGACATGGTCCGTATACAGGGAATCGAAACCATAGCCTCTAGAAGGGATGGACGCACTCTGGACGGAGCGGTGCAGTGGGTGGACGGCTGGGGACGGCAGGTGGTCCTCTACGCGGAATCGAGCGAGGCCATCCTGCGGCGGTACGCTGTGCTGACCGGCCTGACGGCGGCTCAGATTGCGGCGGTGGGCGACCTGTTCGTGCCGGCGGAATCCGCCGCCTGACGATTCGTGGCAGAATGGCCCGATGGACGCGGTTCCCGGGTTTCTTTACGGCACGGCTTGGAAAGAAGATCGCACGGCGGAATTAGCCGGGCTGGCGCTGCAGGCCGGCTTTCGGGGGATTGACACAGCGAATCAGCGGCGGCACTACTTCGAGGCGGGCGTGGGCGAGGCTCTGGCGGCGGCCTATCGTGACGGATCGGTGACGCGCGCGGACCTTTTTCTGCAAACCAAGTTCACGCCTCTGGGCGGTCAGGATCACCGACTGCCGTACGATCCGGAGGCGCCGTTGGCGCGGCAAGTGGCGCAGTCGATGGCCAGTTCGCTCCAGCACCTGGGGACGGACTACGTCGACAGCTACGTGCTGCATGGGCCGATGTCGGCGCTTGAATGGTCGGCGGCGGACGACGAGATCTGGCAGGCGATGATCGCCGAAAGGGATGCCGGGCGCGCGCGGGTGCTGGGGATCAGCAATGTCTCGCTGACGCACCTGGAGGAGATGGCCGTGCGGTATCCCGAGGCTCCGGCGTTTGTGCAGAACCGGTGCTATGCGCGGACGGGGTGGGATCGCGAGGTGCGGGCGTTCTGCCGCGAGCGCGGGATTGTGTACCAGGGGTTTTCGCTGCTGACGGCGAATCAGCCGGTCCTGCGGCATCCTCCGGTGCGGGCGCTGGCGGAGGCGCGCGGGGCCACGCCGGAACAGCTCATCTTCCGGTTTGCGATGGCTGTGGGGATGCTGCCGCTGACGGGGACGTCAAGCGTGGAGCATATGCGGCTGGACCTGGCTAGCGGGGAGGTGGAGCTGCGTCCGGAGGAGATCCGGGCGGTCGAGTCGATTGCGGGGTAGCGGCGTAGTCAGGTCTGCTTCGTGTTGGGTGACGGGCTGCTACGCGGGGGCAGGAGCGCGGTAGGCGGGGAAATAGGCGGATTCACCGGGCGGGCGACCTTCCCCGGCGAGCTTGGAGTGATGCTCGGCCGCGAGGGCGGCATAGCGCATGGGATCAAGAATCCAACAGCCGATCTGGAAGGGGTAAGTCACCGGCGAGAATTTGCGCTTGTAGTCGAACAGAGAATCCTGGCGCCCACCCAGGCCGCCGCCCAGGTGCATGGCGCACAGGCCGCGCTGCGTACCCCACACTCGCACATAATCGAGCAGCGCCTTGGCCGGCGATTGCTGCGCGAACTCCACCGCGGTTCCGGTCAGGTGACAATGCACAAACAGCTTGTGCTCCAGCACCAGCATCGCAGCCACCACGGATCCTTCGAACTTCGTCACAAAGTGACGGAGGCTCGGGCCCATCGCCCTGCGGAACTCGTCCACCCAGGCGGCGTCCACCAGCAGCTCGGGCCGGCTGCCGCGGCGCAGCATCGTCTCACGGTAGACGTGGAGAAAATCGCCGATGTGGGCAAACTCCGCGTCTTCCGAGCAAACAAAGCCCGCCTCGTGCAGTTTCCGGATATTCTGGCGCAGTTGCTTGTTGTAGCCGTGCACCTGCTGATCGAGCGGCTGCGCCAGGTTGATGCATACCGTCGGGCCGGCGTCGCGCAATCCCTGCGATGCGGGAACACCGTCGCTGTCCGTAATGCCGTCCAGCAGCCCGGCGTTGCCCAGCAGCGGATTGAAGCGCGTGAATACCGACACCACCTGCTGTTCCCTCCAATGGTCCAGCAGCAGGCGCCAGGCCCGCTCGATGAACTTGCGTCCGGGGCTCGACACCGGCCCCGGATAGCCGTAGACGGAAGAGACGTCGTGGCAGCCGGGCGCTTCGGCGATCGGCATCAGAACATAAGGCCACAAAAAGACCTGTTCTCCTTCCCTATAGAGGAACGCGCGCGGTTCGCCGCTCGTGTCCAGCGCCGGAGCACGATGGTAGGCAGCGGTGTGATACACGTCGTGCGGCACGCGCTCCAGTGCCTCCTGCCAGCGCCCGTCGGTGGCCGCCAGCAGTTCCGGCTTGCCTGGAGACACCGGATTCATACTCGTGTGGTCTCCGGCCAATGCCGGCGTGGGTCCGTCGGCTGCCTTGCAAACATCGTGCGGGAGGGGCTCCAAAGCTCCCCCGCAGCCGCTACCGGTACCCGGGAGCAGTTCGGCGCGTTCTGCAGTCGTCAAAATCTCTCTCCTTGCGAATTCGGCGGAAATGAGGGAGGGCGACGGTGAGCGGGAAAGTAGCTGTGTTCAGCAGGTTCCGCACCGATCGCCGCCAGCTTGGCGCGATGCCGCTCCTCCAATTCGCGGTAACAGGATCGATTCAGGATCCAGCCGCCGGTTTCGAAACGATGCGTCCGCTGTGAGAAGCGGCGCTTGAAATCGAACAGTGAATCGCGCCGGCCGCCGACGCCTCCACCCAGGTGCATCGACTTGCGGCCGCGCTGCGCACCCCAGGCGCGCACAAAATCCAGCACGCCTTTCGACGGGCTTCGGTCCACGAACTCGGAAGCGATTCCAGCCAGGTGGCTATGCACGTACGGACCGTACTCGAGGACCACATCGGCGGCGGCGATGCGGCCATCGATGTGGCCGACGAACAGGTGCACGGCGCCGCCCAGGTTTGCGTGGAACTGGTCGAACCACGTCACGTCCAGCCGGTACTCGGGACGGCTGCCCAGGCGCGCCATGGTTTCGTTGTACAGGCGCACGAAATCGCCGATGTGCGTCAGACTGGGATCTTCGGTGACCTCGAAACCAGTCTCATGGAGCTTGCGGATGGTTTGCCGCAGGCGCTTCTGATAGCGGCGGATCTGCTCTCTTGGAGGAATCGTCAGGTCGATCGACACGGTGACCCCGGCGGTCCGCACGCCGGCCGAAGCCGCAGCACCGTGTTCATCGGTGATACCCTTCAGCAGGCGCGCGTTTTCAAGCAGTGGATGGAACCGGGTGAACGCCGAAACCGCGCCCTGCGCTTTCCAGTGATCGAGAAGCGCTTGCCAGGCGCGTTCCAGGAACGCCGGATCAGGCGTCGCCACCGGACCCGAGTATCCGTAAGCGGACGTGACGTCGTAATACCCCGGCGCTTCCGCGATCGGCACCAGCAGATACGGCCACAGGAAGCCCTGGCTGCCCTCTTCATACACGAACGCGTATGCGGTGCCTGCCACGTCTGTTCCAATGGCCGGTATGCGATGGTACGCTGCGGTGTGATACACGTCGTGTGGTAGCCGCTCCAGCACATCGCCCCACTCGGGGCTGTTCACCGGGAGCACGTCCGCCCGGGCGGAAATCACCATCTCAATCCCCTCCGTGGCGCCATAGCGTGGGGAATACCGATTCGTCGGTGAAGTCGGGGAGTCCCTCCGCTGTGCGGCGGCAGATGCGATCGTCGAAGAGCGTAACCGGGCTGCCGTCGGGCCGGCGGCCCGGGCGGTAGCGGTTGGCTTCGTCCTGCAGATGGACAGCCGTCGCCAGCCGCGGACGCGTGCTGCGATTCGGATAGCTGCCGTGAAGCGTGCGGCAGTGGTGCAGGCTGAACTGGCCTCTTTCCATTTCGATCACCACCGGCCGGAACTCGTATCCCAGAGCCTCCACGTGCCTGGCCAGCGTGCTCATGTCTTCGCTGTGGAAGGAGAACGCGGAGCGGTCCAGCAGGTGGGACCAGCGGTGGCTGCCGTCCACCACCACCAGAGGACCCAGCTCTTCAGGGCAGTCATGCAGAGGAATCCAGGCGGTCAACATGGATTGCGAAGTACAGCTCCCCCAGTAGTCGCCATCGACGTGCCAGCCGACGCCGGCTCCGCTTTGTCCGCCGGGCTTCGAGACCACCTGATCGTTGAACAGCCGGACACTGCCGGTCTCCGCGGCCGCGGCGGCGATTCGCCCCACTGTGGGTGACCAGGATAGTTGCCGGATGCGGCGGTTCTGGAGTGAGATGTATTGGTTGTTGCGGGTGCCGTTGCCGTCACCGGGCATCCAGTCGGCGAAGTGCTTTCTGGCTCCTTCCAGGCTCCAGTCGCGGTGGCCGTGCCAGTGTTCTTCGATGGCGGCCTGGGCTTCGTCCAGAAGAGCTGGGTCGAGTACCGTTGAGGTTCTCAACCAGCCGTGTTCGCGGTAGAACGCCACCTCAGCGGGGCTGAGAGTAGGGACTTCAGTCATTGTGGTCATTTTGGGTTCCTTGGTTTGAGATGGATTTTGTTCGGCGGGCGCGCAAGCCAGGAAGGTCACCGGCCGAACGTCGGCGACACAGGCGCACTCATCTGATTCCTTAGCTGACGGCGCGCGATGCAGGGTGAAGCACAGTCACGAGGGGGCGCGGCTCAGGCTCACGCGCGGCGAGCGCCAGGGCGTGATCACTGGGCGAGTATTCGGGCACCAGTTCCTGGATCACGCGCACCACGGCTCCTGTCTGGCGTCGTGCGCAAAGGCGGCGCAGGCGCTCCACCTGCTCCAGGATGCCTGTTGCGGCGTCGCTACCGCTGAAGATCTTAATTTTGGGGTGCGATGTGCGCGCAGTCACTTCGTCATCCAGGTTCAGCTCTTCATAGAGCTTTTCGCCCGGCCGGATGCCGGTAAATTCAACCCGGACGTCGACGTCCGGCACCAGGCCCGACAGCAGAATCAGCTTGCGCGCCACGTCCACGATCCTGATCTGTCCGCCCATGTCGAGTACGAAGATTTCCCCACCCTCGCCCATGGCGGAGGCTTGCAGCACGAGTTGCGTGGCCTCCGGTATTGTCATGAAGTAGCGCCGCATTTCGGGGTGGGTGACGGTGACCGGGCCGCCGCGCGCGATCTGCTGCTTGAACAGCGGAATTACGCTGCCGTTGCTGCCCAGCACGTTGCCGAAACGCACCGAGACGTAGCGTGTGGAATCCGACGGGTACTCGCGCACCAGCAGTTCGCACAGGCGCTTGGTCGCACCCATCACGCTGGTGGGCCGGACAGCTTTGTCAGAGGAGATCAGCACGAACTGGTCCACGCCGAACCGAGCGGCGGCCGCGGCGACGTTCAAGGTTCCGAAGACATTGTTCGCCACCGCTTCCAGAATGCTCGATTCCATGATGGGAACATGCTTATAAGCGGCGGCGTGGTAGAGGACCGCCGGGCTTTCCTTCTCGATCGTTGCGTACACACACGTGCGGTCCTGGACGTTGCCGATCACCGGCATCAGGCGAACTTCCGGAAATCGCTCGCGCATCTCGTGCTCCAGGTGAAACAGCGGTGTCTCGGCGATCTCGAAGGCGACGATGCGGGCGGGGTGGAAGCGGGCGACCTGGCGGCACAGCTCGGAACCGATCGACCCGGCCGCACCGGTCACCATTACGACCTTGCCTTCGATCTGGTCGCGGATCAGATCGTGGTCCAAATCAACCGGCGCGCGCGAGAGTAGGTCCTGCACATCCACCTCGCGAATTTGGGACGCGATGGCTTTGTCTTGGACCACTTCACCCAGCGCCGCCACAGTACGGTAGCGCACCTGCGCTTTTTGGCAGTATTGCAGGATCTGGATCATCTGTTCAGCGCTGGCGGACGGTGTGGCGATGAGGACCTCCTTGACGCCGCTGCGCAGGGCCACGGCGCTCAATTCGGCGCCGCTGCCCAGCACACGCGTACCCTGCACATAGATGTCCGCCAGTTGCGGATCGTCGTCAATGAATCCGCGGACGTTGACTCGGTGGCTGGCGTTGCTGCGCAGTTCGTTGAGCAGCATCACCCCAGCCTGCCCGGCGCCGTAGATCAGAACGTCGCGGCTGCCGGCGTGGCGTGCCTGCCGCGCCTCCATGGCCAGGCGGCCGATCAGATACCGGCATCCGATGAAGAGCGAGCACAGAATAAAATCGAGGATCGGCACCGAGCGGGGGAACCCCGGCGGCGCCAGCAGCAGAATCACCGGCAGGCTGACCAGTGCGCCAGCCGCGTTCGCCGACGCCAGTTGCAGGACGTCGGAAACGGAAAAGAAGCGCCACGACCTGCGCCCCAGCCGGTACCCCTGAAACACGGCCAGCTTCACCAGCACCCACACGGCGAGGGCGACGCGCAGGTGCGGGACATAGTGGGCTGGAATCTCAAATTCGAATCGGAGTAGGAACGCACTGAAACCGGCCGCCGCGATCAGCGCCAGCTCGGCGGCGATGTGGAGTAGTTGCGGGCCTCGAAAGTCGGATCGGGCGTGTAGGGAGGACATGTAGGGACTCCAGAAGAACGCGGGCTAAGCGAGGACGGCCGCCTGCATCGGGATCGTGACGGTCCCGCTGGACGGGCGGCCGATCACGCGTGCAAGCGTACGGGCCACCAGTTCGGCCTGCGCTTCGGTTAGTTGGTTGAAGAATGGTAGAGCGATGGTGCGGTCGGCGACGTGTTCGGTGACCGGGAAGTCGCCGCGGCGGTAACTGAATTGTTCGCGGTAAAAAGACTGCAAGTGGATCGGCGCGAAGTAGTTGTTGCAGCCAATACCGGCGGCGCGCAGACAGTGCAGAACACGATCGCGATCCTCGCGCGTGAACTCATCGGCCAGACGGATGACGTAGACGAACCAGCTCATTTCGGCGCCCGCGGGGCCCTGCGGCGGAAGGATCACGCCGGGTATTCGTTCCAGCAGTGCGTTGTAAACCTCGGCCACGCGTCTTCGTTGCTGAAGGATTGCGCGCAGCCGTGAGAGCTGTCCCAGGCCCAGGGCGCAGTTGATGTCCGAGATCCGGTAGTTGTAGCCGAGGCGTTCGTGCTGCAACCAGGCCGAGCCCTCGCCGCGGCCCTGATTGCGCCAGCTCCGCGCCAAGCGGGCGGTTTCGGCGTCGTCGGTTACCAGTGCGCCGCCCTCGCCTGTGGTGATCTGCTTGTTGGGATAGAACGCGAAAGCAGCGCTGTCACCGAAGCTCCCGGCGCGGCGCCCGTGGAGACTGGCGCCGATCGCCTCGCAAGCATCCTCGATTACCGCGAGTCCGCGGGTCAGGGCAATGTCCAGAATCGTAGGCATGTCAGCCGGACTGCCGAAGACGTGGACCGGCAGAATCGCGCGTGTGCGCGAGTTGACCGCCGCTGGGATCAAAGTAGGATCGATGTTGTAGCTGTCGATGTCGATGTCCACGAAACGCGGGACGGCGCGCTCGTACAGCATGCAGTTCGCCGACGCGACAAAACTGAACGGAGTGGTGATCACTTCGTCGCCTTCGCCAATTTGAGCGGCCTTCACGGCTAGGTGCAGCGCGCTGGTGCCGGAGTTCACGGCCACGGCATAGCGTGTCCCGGCGGCTTCCGCCATGGCTTGTTCAAAGGCCGGCAGCACCGGACCGAGACTCAGCGTGCGTCCGCTGAGGACATCCAGAACGCGCTCGCGGTCCTGGTCGGAAACATCGGGCGAGGATAGAGGCACCCTCTCCGGACGGAGGGGGATGGGAGAGACAACAGTGGTGGACGCCACAGCGCCGCTGGACATAATCAGTGTTTTCCTTTGGTGTCGAAAAGACGGGGTTGAGGGTTGGTGCTGCTGAGTGGTCAGTCGTGGGCCGGGGTTTCCGTGCCCCAGAATTCTTCCATCGACGCATGGCCGGGCTTGGAGATGCCGGCCGCGCTCATGACTGTCCAGAACGTCATCGCGAGAATCTTCACGTCCAGCCACAGACTGCGTTGGTCCACGTACCACACGTCCAGTTCCAGCTTGCGGTCCCAGTCGATTTCATTCCGCCCGTTGACCTGCGCCCACCCGGTGATCCCGGGGCGCACGGTGTGGCGCCGGCTCTGCTCGGCCGAGTAACGTGGCAGATAGCGGATTTCGAGTGGGCGCGGGCCCACCAGGCTCATGTCGCCGGTGAGGACGGTCCACAGTTGCGGCAGTTCGTCAAGACTGCTACGCCGCAGGAATCGACCGAACGGCGTCAGGCGTTCCAGATCGGGCAACAGCTTGCCGGAGGCGTCCCGCTCGTCCGTCATGGTGCGGAACTTGATGCAGTCGAAGGTCGCCTCGCGGTAGCCGGGACGTGGGTGCCGGAACAGAACGGGACGTCCGAGCTTCACCCGCACGGCGAGCGCCACCAGCGCGATCACCGGTGAGAGCACCGTCAGCATCGCTACGGCGATCGTGATATCGAGCAGCCGCTTTGTCACACGATAGAACACAAGAATTCCTTCAGGCCGGCTCGGCGACGGCGCGTCGCACCTCGCCCAGGTAGCGCTCGCCGGGTTGGCGCGAACGGCGGACCCTCGCCGGCACGCCGTAGGCGACCACATAGTCGGGCAGATTCCGGACCACAACGGCACCGGCCCCCACCACCGTGTAGGCTCCGATGGAGATTTCCTGAATCACCGAGGCCCCGATGCCCACGCTTGAGCATGTTCCGATGCGCACGCCTCCGCCGACCGAGGCGCCGGGACCCAGGCTGGAAAACGCGGCCATAGAAGCATCGTGATCCAGCGAGGCCCGCGTGTTCACGATGCAGCCGTCGCCCACGTAGGCAGTAGGGTTGATCACCGCGCCCGCCATGATCACCGCACCCTCTCCGATAAAGACGTCGCAGGCCACCTGGGCCGAAGGATGAATCGCTGTGGCGAACCGCAACCCCGGGCAGGAGGTGCGGATGCTGGCGGTAATGTTGGCGCGCAGCCAGTTGTCGCCCACGGCCACCATTGCCTCCAGATTCGGGTGCTCTTGCAAAAGGACGGGTAACCGGTCCATCTTGCCTGCGACGCGGAACAGGCCGCAGGGGTCTCCACCGGCTCGGAATTCGTCCAGAAGGGCGATGACTTCGTAGACTCCCCCGCAGCGGAAGATGTCCAAAACAACCTTGGCGTGGCCGGAAGCGCCATATACGACCACTGGTTTGGCAATGTGCATAAAGGTGGTTGCAAAATACGATCAAACCGACTCCTTATGGGGCTGTTGCAGACACAGTTTCCAGGGCAAGAATGCGAATGTCATAGGCGGGAACGCTAGCTGTCACGCCGATCGACGTTGGCTCGTCGGCGAAGTCCACCGCTTGGTCCGCCATGTATTCCTTGACGGACACGCTCCCTGCGGGCCGATCGAAAGAGATCGTCCCGTTCCATTCCTGCCCGGAATTATTGATCAGGCCGACGACAACTTTGTCGGCGTCCTGATCGATCACGTACTGAATTGGCCCCCCCAGGACACGAACAGGCGAGCACTGCGCAAACAGCGTATCCAGCAGCGCGACGGTCGCCTGAACTAAAGCGGTCCGGCTTTCGGTTTGCCCGAAAGCCGCCGTCAAAAAGAAAACTTCGCCATTCCCCAAGCGATGGCGGGTGACCAGCGCATCGCCAGCGTTCGTTACCGCGACCACCTCGGCATCCAGCGCGCTGACCGGCACATAGCGAAACGGGGCTTCGGACTGCATCGTGCCGTTCGAAATCCACTGTGACGCGTTCCCTGTCTTGGACTCGCCCGCCATGATGGACACGCCGGTTAACGTTTCGTCGGCTGCCGCGGACTGGCCTGCGAACATGACCAAGGTTCCACCACCGCGGACCCATGCCTCCAGATCGCGCCGCAGTTGCGACCCGAGCTGCGCCTCGCCCGCCAACACGATCACCTTGTACTGCTCCAGCGCCGGGGCAGAAATCTGATTGGTGACGATATCCAGGCTGTCTCCCCAACGCGTGGTGGGCATCGGCTCGAACCTCCGCGGATCACCGCCGCGGGCCAGGTAGTCGCGGAAGCCGGCACTGTCCGGCACGCCTTGGCTGTCGGCGAACCCCGCACCCGGAGTCAACCCGTGCAGCCAATGGTTGGGGTACGCGGTCCGCAGAAGATTGTCCAGATGGAAGTCGGCTGCCGTGTACGGGATGTCCTGATACCAGACGGCATTGTTCTGTTGATAGAAGCCGTGCTTGGGATCGAACCCCGTGTCCGGGTTCACCAGCAGAGCCACCGGAACCACTGGCCTCCCGAGATCCGGGTGACGGCGCAATGCGAAATCGCCGAACTCGAGCAGGGCCGTCCCCAGCGGATTCAGATTTCCCCCGGCATCGCGGTAAACTGCCGGCTCGTTGTGCAGCGCGTCTGCGCCCGCCAGGTACGAAACGTAAGCATGACGCCGGATGTAGCTGGCCGACCATCCGCCCAGCAGCTTGCCGGACGCGTCGTAGGTGGTCGCGCTGTCATTCCCCGTGCGCCAGAACGACAGATCGATGCCCCACGGGCGGTCGTGCTGGCGCGCAGCGCCGCGCAGGAAGGCGATGCCGGTGGCGAGGTCGCCCAGCTCGTCGATGCCGCGCTCCAGCAGTTGCAGCTCCACGCCCCAGTCGTAGGCGTAGTGCACGTTGGGCGCTTGATCGGTCACCGCCACCAGACGATAGCCGCGTTCGGTGGCAGGCTGCCGGAGGTATTCCATCAGGCGCGGATACGCTGTCGTGTAGAACGCCAGGAAGCGTTGCTGCGCCGAAGAGCGCGTGATGCCCGAATAGTGTGGCCGTCCCTCCGGCACCCAGTCCCCGCCCGACTGGTCCCACTCCGGCAGCAGGTCCCAGAAGAAGGCACCTCCCGAACCGGACGCCAGGCGATCCAGTGAGCGGCGGTTTGACTCAATGGCGTACTCCGGCAGGCCGGCGGCTCCGGTGGCTGCGGGCATCCTCAGCATCAGTGGTTGACCGAACGACGTCATGCCGCTTTGCACCGGCGGCCAGAACGTGAGGCCGTTCATCATCCCGTCCGTCAGGTTTTGTGGAACCACCGGATCCTGGTAGGCATTGGGACCGTGAAATTCGTAAAACACGGTGAAGCTCCGGGGTTCCGCTTCCGGTTCGCCGGCCGGAGCGGCGGGCGCCGCCGTATCCTGGGGCTGAAAGTAGACCGGCGCCGCGCAAGCGGTGGCAAAGAGCAGGGCAACCAGGCTCGCACGCCACAGCGGCGGGAAGATTCGTTTCATGCGATGTGCCATGGCCATGTCAGGAACGATGCTCGGCGCGCAGCTCGGAGAAGATTGCGCCGGGCACGGAGCTCTCGGCCAGGCGGCGATATTCGGACATCCAGAGAGCGTCAACCCGGTCTGCGGAAAAGCGCGTGCGGACGTATTCGGCGGCGGCGGCGCCCAGTTCGGCGCGCAATGCCGGATCGGAGGCCATGCGTTCCACCGCGGTAGCCAGTTCTCCGGGGTCGTGCGCTTCCACCAGCAAGCCCGTGCGACCGTGGAACACCGCGCTCACCACCCCCGAAACGCGCGTGGAGACAATGGGTCGGCCCATGGCTCCGCATTCGAGAGCCACCTGCGGCAGGCCTTCGCGGAACGTCGGAAGGACGCAGAAGTCGGCGGCAGCGTAGACCGCGGGAATCCTGGCGGCGGGAACGGATCCCATCCAGTGAACGCGCGCGTGGCGGCGCAATCCATCCAGAGCCTCGACCGGAACCGGATCGGTCACGTCCGGCTCGCCGGCCAGAAGAAGGTGAAGCCCGGGAATGCGCTCCCCTGATCGTTCCCAGGCGCGGGCCAGAACACCGATGCCCTTGTCGTGCGCCAGCCGGCCCACGAAGGCCGCCACCACCGCGTCTTCAGGAATGCCGAACACCCCGCGCAGTTCGGCGCGGCGCGGATCGTCCGGGCGGGCAGAAAAGCGTTCCAGGTCCACCCCGCAGCAGGAGCCGTCGCCAGGCATGCCCACCTTGCCGGCCCGGCAGAGTTTCAGCTCGATCATGAGCTCGCGTACCGACGAGCTTACGGCATACGTTCTGGTGGAAAGCGCGGTGCTCAAGCGTTCCGCCGATTCGAGCACCTTACGCCATGGTCCCCGGCGCGTCAGCAGCGGCAGCCCGTGAACCGTGTAGAGCCGCACAGGCACACCCGCGGCCTTCGCGGCAGCCATTCCCACCAGTCCGGCCTTAGGCGTATGGGCGTGCACGATGTGGGGACGCAGTTGCCGCATCAGGCCGATCAGCCGCGCGAGAGAAACGGCGTCGCGTAACGGATGCGGGCGGCGCTCGATCGGGATGGCGTGCGTGGTGATGCCGCAGTCGGCCGACAGGCGGTCCAACTCCGCACCGGGACTCGAAACTGCGTGCACGTCGAATCCGGCCTCGGCGAGCGACCGCAGCTGCCGTGGGAAGAATCCCGCCAGCGTGCCGGGAACCGTGGTGGCCACCACAACGCGAATCGGCGAAGGGCTCATGCGTATACGCTCCGCGCAGCGGCGCCGGAGGCCACGAAATCTTTACCCTGATCGAGACTCGCGCGGAGCGCATTCCACTCTGCATGCTCCGCCGCAGTGAGTGGATCCTCACGCAGCCTGAGCATGCCATAGCGCGCGCCGGCGGCGGTCAGTCCCGCGTCCATCGCGGCTTTGATCCCTTCCGCGGCCGCCGCCCGCAGGAGCAAGCCATTCCCCAGCTCCCGGCGCCGCGCGCCCAGGTAGCGGACCCGCCCCAGGCGAGTCTTCCAGCGCTTGCCGAATCCACCGGACATCTCGCGGTACCCGTAGAGCACGGTCGCGAGATTGGCGAAGCGGCTGTGCCGATATCCGCGGTACAGCAGGTCGGCATCCTCGAAGCGCAATGCCTCGGGATCGTAGCGATAATGCCGGTACCAGTCCGCGCGCACCATCCAGGTGGGATGCGCCACGCCGAACCCCAGCGCGGGTGTGGCCACGATACCGGCGTGATACAGTGGCGCGCTGCGCCTGCCGATGGCGCGCCCGTCCTCATCGCAGACCAGCATCGGGCAGCCCACCAGGTCGATTTCCTGATGCTTGTGCAGGAACTCAACCTGCCGCCGGAAACGCTGCGGGTAGCTGATGTCGTCGGCGTCCATGCGCGCCACCAGAGCTCCGCGCGTGCGATCAAGGCATTCGTTCAGTCGCGCCGCCAAGCCCGCGTTCCGGCCGTCGGACCAAACTGCGACGCGAGAATCCTGGATGGACCGGGCCAGTTCCAGGCTGCCGTCCGTGGATCCGTCGTCGCACAGAAGCAGTTCCCAGTTGTCATAGTCCTGCCGCAGGATGGACCGCAGCGCCGGCGCAAACGCAGGCCCGGCGTTGAAGAACGGCAGAATGACGCTGATCAGGGGACGGGTCTCCATGTCTATGCCTGATACACCTGGTGGAGCTCCTGCGCGATGTTTTCCCAGGCGAATCGCTTGGCGTTGTCCACGGCGGCGTAGCTGAACCTGCGGCGCAAGTCGGGGGAGTCCATCAACGTTCGGATGCGATCCGCCAATTCCTCCACGTCGCCCGAACGGAATAAGAGACCACTCGATCGGGTGACCACTTCGGGCAGTCCACCGTGGTCGCTGCAAATCGCCGGACGTCCGCAGGCTTGCGCCTCGATCGCCGCCATGCCGAACATCTCGTTTTGGCGCGTCGGCAGAACGAACGCGTCCGCCATGTTGTAGACCGAAGGCAGCGCCACCTCGTCCACCGGACCCAGGTACAGCCCGCCTTCCGCCGTCAGGCGGCGCGTAATCGCATCGGAACCTTCGTGCCCGAATTGGCCGATGGGCCCCGCCACCACCAGCCGCAGTTTGCGGCCTTCGGCCCGCAGGCGAGCGTAGGCTTCCACCAGCAGGTCCGTGCCTTTCTGTTCGCACACGCGACCCACATAGAGCAGAACGAACTCCCCGGAAAGCCCCAGCAGAGCCCGGCGCCGCTGGCCCGCCGGCGTGTCGGGAAAGAACTGTTGCAGACTGACTCCGTTGTACAGCACGCGCATCCGGTCTTCGGGAATCTGCCAATAGTTGGCTGTTTCCCGCCGGCAATAGTCCGAAACCGGAAGCAAAGACGTGAAGGATCGCAACGCCCGCCGGTACCACGGAAACAGTGGATTCTGTTTCCCCCGGCGGAACACGAAATAGTCGAAGGAAAGCACCGTCTTCGCGCGCATACCGTGTGAGACGAAACGGGCGAACGCCGCTCCTTCGGCCAGCGTATGGAAATGGATCACGTCCGGATTGAGGCTGCGTGCGTCGCGCAGGCTCTTGATCATGAATTCAGCCGCGCGGACCGGTCCACGATGGGAGCAGGCGATGGAGCGCACCTCCGCGCCGTAGTAGTCCGTCGACTTGGGCTGGTCCTCGGCCGAGTACACCACTACTCGCGAGCCTTGCTGCGTCTGGCGAACGGCCACCTCGCGCATGCGGCGCTCCGTCGCGCCTCCCAGTTGATACAGGACCGGCAAGTGTGGCGGTCCGATGTGAACAATCGTCATAGTCGTCCTTATGCTGCGGTGGGCGCGGGCGTCTTCTGCCGGCCCCAGCGCTCGACGGCGGCGCGCACGGCGTGGTTTGCCGCCGCAGTCCAGCCGCGATGCCGGCGCGGCGCGAGCCCCGCGACCGCGGAGTATAGATGCAGATGCTGCTCCACCATCGCCTGGATGGTGAACGTATGGCGCGCATACGTGCTCATGTCAAACGCGCGCGACGCGAATTCGTGATAGCGGCCGGTAACCTCGGCAATGGCGGCGGCCAAGCCCGCAACCGTGCGCTGCTCCAGCAGCCGGCCGAAGCCTGCCGCCTGTTCGGGAATCCCGCCCACGTTCGTTGCGATAAACGGAAGTCCCGACAGCATCGCCTCGGTGATCACAGAAGGCAGCGCTTCCGTCTCACTAGGCAGGATCAGCAGGTCGCTGGCCTGATAGAGGCCGGCCAGCGCCGTGGGATCCAGCCGGCCTGCGAATCTCACGCGGCCGGCGATTCCCAGCGACCGCGCCAGTTCCCGCAACTCGCCTTCGAGCTGAGCGGTCTGATACACCAGCGTGAGTGTTGCCAGCGCCGGCAGTTCCGCCAGCGCGCGCAGAATGAGATCGACCCCCTTCAACGGAATCAACTGGCCGCAGAACAGCAGCCGCCAGGGCCCTCCCCGCCCGGCCGGGTTCCTGCGCCGGAAGCGGAATTGATTCGCATCGATGCCGTTGGGGATGGTCGCGAGCCGCGCATCGGCAACGTCGTAGTGCCGGCGCACGAAGTCCAGGTACGAATTCGTCAGGCCGACGACAGCGTCGGCGCGCGAAAGGACGTAGCGCATGGCGAGCTTCACCTGCAGACTCACGCGCGCACCCGACATCGGAGACGCATCGTGCGCCGTGAAGACGAACGGCGTCCGCGCCGGATCGCTCGCCAGACGCACTGCGCCGTAGCTCATGTGGTGCACGTGAACCACGTCGAAGCGGTCAAAGTCCACGGAGTCGTAATGGCTCAAGGTCGTCACGTCGTGCCCGGCGGCGCGGAAGCCGGCCTCGAGCGTCGTTTCCGGTGTGACCTTCAGGTATTCGGACCCGCGGCGCCGCGCGCCAAAGATCCCGCCGATCAAACAAATCCTCATCGCGCCGCTCCCAGTCCCCGCGCATCTGCCGCGTTGCGCCCCGCCATCCGGCGCAGCCAGACGCGCAGCTCGCCCATGCCGGCGAACAGGTAAATGGGACAGAAGAAGAAAATCACGATCTGTGCGAACACCGCCAGGCTCCACGCCGCCAACGTCGCGGCCCACAGGAATACGTACTGCAGACAGAAGGCGCTGAACGTCGAATCGGCCGCGGCAAACCACTGCTCGCCCCACGCCAGTGCGATCCCCAGAATCAGGAAGCCCACCACGACGCCCATCGCGTGGAAGTTCACAAACAGCTCCGCCGTCAGCGGAAGGATCTGGTCCACGGTTCCGTCCACGTCATAGATCGCGCGATTGTAGATGATTGGGCCGCTGGAATCGCGGAAGCCGCGCCCCAGCACCGGCACGGGCGACAGCGCGCTCGCCAGCAGCGTCGAACCCCAGAACGGCTCGTGACCCCAGCCGGTCTTTTCGTAAAACGTGCCTGTGAACTGCGGGCCCACGGCGTAGCTCTGCACGGTCTCTGACAATCCATCCATTAGCTCGGCTACGTTCCACTCGGTAGGAGCCTCGCGCCCGGCCATCAGGTTCCAGCGGTAGCTTTCGACGGCCAGCAGAGAGGGAATCGCCAGCACTGCTCCCACGGTCAGCATCGCCAGGGGAAGCCGCCGCACCCGCGTGTGAAACACCGCCAGCAGGGAGATGACCGGAAACACGAACGCGGCGCGATTGAAGCTGAACGTCAGGTTCGCCGCAGTGATTCCCAACGCCGCCGCCACCCCGAAGAACGCCGGTTTCCAGAATCTTTGCGTCAGCCGGCTCACGTCCACGGAACGCGCCCACCACGCCACCAGCGCAAACGCCAGGAACGGCCGCAGCACCGTGCCCAGCAGGCCCCGCAGCGTCCCTTCCTGCATCTGCGCCAGGATCGCGTCGCCTCCGGGTTCGAAGAAATACAGCGCAAGATTGCCGACGTTGCCGAACGCCGCCGCGAAGCCGACCATGCCCAGGAACGCGAACAGCAGCGTCATCCGCGGGCCGGGACTATCCGGCAACAGGAACGCCGCGGCGCGCCCTTGCCGCGGAGGAGCCAGCGTCAATCCCACCGCCAGCGCGGCAGCCGACAACGTATCGATCAGCAGCGCCGCCTCCATCGAACTGTGCATTGGCAGTTGCGTCAGGATCGGGCTTTCTCCGCCTACGGTCATCATCAGAATCGGCACTACGGTCAATTTCAGAACCAGGAACAGCAGCGCCACGTTCACCGGCGAAAACAGCCGGTCGAAGCGGAAACGGCACTGGGGCAACGTCCACTGCATCGCCACCAGCGTGCCCGTGGAAAGCAGCGACGCATACAGGCGCCGGTCCCCGGGTACCACGGCCATCACGGCCAGCAGCGCCAAGAGAAGCAGCAGGCTCCAGGCCGGGCCCACCAGGCCGCCGCTAAGCCACACAGGCGTCCTCCTCCTCGCTCCGGTGCGTGTGGCGCAGGAACCATCCTAGGGCCAGGCAGGCCGCCGAATATGCGATCGCCATTGAAGCCGCCAATCCCAGCGCGTGCCAGCGCGGCACTGCGAAGCACGCGACCGCCACGAACACCACCGCCAGCAGCGCATCGGCTGACGTGCGCCACCACGCTCGTCCGTTGCTCAGCACGGCCGCGCCCAACTGGGTGTTGATCACCGTGGGAATCGCCGAAGCGGCCAGCAGCGCCAGCACCGGCCAGGCATCGCCGAACGACGCGCCGAAAAGAGCCATCAGCGGACGCGCGAACAACGCGCAAGCCAGCGCGGCGGGAACAGTGGCCAGCGCACCGAACCCCAGGTTCCAACGCAGAGCGACGCGATAGCCGGAGTGGTCGCCCGCGGCGCGGAGCCTCGAGAGCGTCGGCACAACGATGCGTGAAACGGCCAGCGGAACGAAGATCAGGATGTATCGGAAGCGGTCGGCCGCGCTGAACTCCGCCATCTCGGCGAACCCGGCATGCTGCACCAGTAAGGCTCCGCCCAACCACGTCACGGGAGCCACCAGAATCCCGGAAAAGTACGCCGGCAGGCTGAAGGACCACAGCACGCCGCATTCAGATCGCCAGCCTGAGAGCGAAACCCGGATGTTGCGCTTGCGGCATTCCGCGCGCAGCGCGATTGCGTTCAGCAGGCATGAAATCGCCAGCGAAACCGTCAGCGCCGCCACAGCGCCCGAGGTTCCGAAGCGATACGCCAGCACGGCGGTGACGGGCAGCGCCGCAACCGCGCTCCAGGCGCTGAGTTTGGCGATGCGCGAAAAGGCCTCGAGTCCGGCGAGCGCTCCGTTCTGCACCGTCTCCACCACGCCCAGCGCCAGTAGTCCGCAGGAGGCGGCCAGGTGCGGCGCCATCTCCGGCGCGCCAAACGCGGCGGCCGCCAATTGCGGCGCGAGCACGATCAGCGCCCCGCTCATGGCTGCGCCGGCCAGCGTGGCCGCCCACATCGAAAGTGCCAGGATGCGCCCGGCGCGATCCGGCTCGTGGTCGCGATACTCGGACACGAACTTGGTGGTGGTCATCCCCAGACCCATACTCGCCAGTGGAGCGAACATGCCAACCGTGCTCAAAATTGCAGCCACCACCCCGAAGTCCGCTTGCCCTAGCAGCCGTGCGCAAATGGCCATCGCCGCCAGGTTCGACGCTCGCGCCACAACGGCGGCTGCCAGGGACCAGGCGGCTACTTCCGTCAGACCGCGTTGTCTGTTCAGGCCCGCCAGCAGAGCGCGGGCCGGACCATTGTTAAGGATGGCGGGAGTCATACGAGCAAGGAAATTGCCGGTCTATTCTAAGACGCAACCCGATTGAGGACCGTCCCCAGCAGCACCGTGGCGTCTTCCCGCAGCCGCGCAGCCGCGCTCCGCACCGCTTCCATCTTCGTATCTCCAGCGCCCACTACCAGCACCACGCCGTCCGCCATGCGGCCGAACACGCGCGCATCGGAGCGCTCATTCATTGCGGGCGCATCCACCAGGATCACGTCGTAGACGCGCCGCATCTGCTCCAGCAGCACGCTCATGCCGTCGGTATAGAGCAGCTCCAATGCAGAGGCTCCCGCCGAAGCGGCCACCACCAGGGATACGTGCGGAATGGACGTCGGCTGCGTGACGTACGGCAGCAGGTCCCGAAGTTCCCCAGGTGACTCCAGCACGTCCAGCAGGCCATAGTCCTGCGACAGCCCGAACAGCTTCTGCAAGCCTCCGTCGCGCGATCCATCGATCAGCAGCACACGCTGCTTGACCTGCGCCAGCGACGCCGCCAGGTTGGCTGCGAGCGTGGTTTTGCCTTCGCCCTCCGCGACACTGGTGACCACCACAACTTGCGCCGTGCGCCAGGCCTCCTGTGAAAACAGGATCGACGTGAGCACGGCACGGTAGGAAAGCGCGGCCGCGGAATTGCGATCGTTCCAGGTCTGCAACGCAACGCGGCCGGCCGCGCTCAATCGCCCGCCCCGTAATAGTCCGGCCTCACTGCTCAGGCGGCCGGCGATGGGCGCCTTGATGACAGGCACCGCTCCCAGTTCCGGCAGCCGCAGCCGATGCGCAATCTCGCCCGGCCGGCGGACCTTTTCGGAATGGCCGCGGGCTGTCACCACCACCAGCCCGAACAACAATCCGGCCGTCGCGCCCCAAGCCAGGTTGAGGATCGTGGCGGGCCGGAAAGGACGCTCCGGTGGCTTCGCCACATCGACGATCCGCGCGTTGCTGGCTCGCATGGCCGAAGCGACCTTGGCTTCCGCGGCCCTCTGCAGCATCGAATCGTACAGCTCGCGGTTGGTGTCGGCCTCGTGCTTGAGAATTTCGTACTGGATCGCGATACCGGCTTGTTCGCTGACCTCGCCCACCTGCTGGCGGTAGCCCTCTTCGAGCAGGCGTTCGCGCCGTACCGCATCCTCATAGTTGTTGCGAGCGCCTTGCACCAGCGCCGCGGTTTCGCCTTGCACCGATTTTTCCAGACTCTCGATCTGTGCCTGAAGCCGCTTCACGCCGTCGAAGTCCGGCGTGAACACCGCCAGCAGATCGGCCCGCTGGCGCCGTAAGTCTGCCAGCCTGGTTTGCTGGTCATGCAGTGAACTGTTGAGGGGCGCCTCGATGGAATCCAGCGGCGCGGCAAGAACCGTTTCCATGCGCGCCTGCTGCACCATTCGATTCTCCTGCGCCTCAGTGAGGTTCGCTTGAATCTGGCGCAGCTTGTCTTCGTCGGGACGCAACTGGTCGCCGGTAACCACCAATCCGCTCTGCCGGGCGTAGTCGTGTAAGCGTTGCTCGGCAGCGGAAAGCTTGGCGCGCAGCTCCGCCAACTGGCGCTCCATCCACTGGCTGGTGCCGCGCGAGATCTCCATGCGCGATTCAATACTGTTCTCGATGTAGACGTTCGCCAGCCGGTTGACAAAGGCGGCCGCATAGGCCGGATCCGGACTCTCGTAGCTCAGGTCGACGATCCGCGATTGGCGCGTGTCCCGCACCTGGAGGTTGCGGCGGACGTTTTCCAGCGTCTCGGCCTCGCTCGGCTCCGTTGCCTCGGCCGCCTTGCGCAACTTCGCTGCGAACGCGCGCGCGCCACGGGGCGGAGGAATCACTTCCTCCGGCATCTGCGTCAGAACGCGTGTCAGCAGGCTGCCACTCGTCAGGATCCGCATCTGCGTCTGCAAATCGCTGCCGTCCGCCGACCGGGGAATTGCTGAATGCTGCGAAACCTCGCCCAGGTTCAGGAAGTTTTCGTTCAGGTCCTGGACCTCGATGGTGGCTGTGGCGCGGTAGGCGGGCGTCTCGCTTTTGGAGAATGCATAAGCCAGTACTAGACCGGCTGCGACCGCGGCCAGCAGCACGCGATAGTGCCGCGCCACGAAGGACCGTAGGTCGAGAACCACGGAATCGTCCACGCGCGGCTCGGGCGGCGCGGACCTGACGGGTGGCACGACGGTCGCCGGCGCGGGCACGGGCGCAATGGCAGTGGGCGGTGTAGCTGAGTATTTTCGCTCCATGGTTCCCTTAGCGGCGGCCCCAGATCACCAGGCCGGTCGCCATTTGCACCACGGCTTCCACCGTCCGTAATCCCACGGTTTTGGCCGTGCTGTTGGGGATGAAGAGAATGTCGTTCGGCTGCAGCGCCTCATCCGGACGCTTGTTGTCCAGGATCCCTTTTACGTCGATGGCCACCTCCACTGGAGGGCCGTCGCCGTTGGATCGCAGGATGCGAGCGCTCTGCGTGGACGCCGTCGGCAGAATACCCTCCGCCATGCTGATGGCTTGCAGCACGGTGATCGATTCTTTCTCCGCCAGCACAAACCCGCCCGGCTTACGCACACTGCCCATGATGTAGACCAGCTCGGCACGTGGGACCGAGATCACGTCATTGGGGCGAATTTCGATATTGGCTTCCGGATTCCGCGCCTCCAGCAGCGCCTTCAATCCCACCTCGGCCGTGCTGAACTGCCCGCTCGCGTCCACTCGCGCGTTCGGCAGCGGAATCGGTCCGGAAGCGATGGGCCGCGTTATATTAATGAAGTTTCCCGCCTCCGGCCGCATACCTTCGGCCAGGGCAAGCACCTCCACCAGGTTCCGGCGTCCCCGGATCTGGTGCACGCCCGGCCTGTTTACCGCGCCCAACACAGATACCGGCTGCGAGCCATACTCGGTGACTTCCACCGTCACGTGCGGCTCACGAATCACCTTGGCCAGGCGCTCCTCCACCTTGCGCGCCAGGTCAGCGGTACTGAGGCCGGCCGCCTGAATCCGTCCGGCGTATTCCAAATCTACCGTGCCGTCCAGCTCGATCAGAGCTGGCCGGATTTCGATTTCCTTAAGGCTGCCCAGGCTCACCGTCACCCGGTCGCCCGGACCCAGCTGATAGGTGCCCTCGGCAGCCGCACCCACGGCCGCCAGCAGCATCAAACAGCAGGTTGTTTTCATATCCATTACTGATCCACTTCCCAATCGCGCTTCTTCTTGCCGTCAGGCGCCGATTGCCGCTTCAGCCATCGGGTAGGCGGGGTCTCCGGACCGTGCCGGCAGAGCCTCGACGAACGCCTCATCGACTTCGACCTCCACGGAACGCTGTAGAATCGAGACCGCCACAACCAGCCGAAATCCGGCCTTCTGCTGTACCAGCAGGCCTTCTATTCCCTTAAGCGGCCCGTGCGTAATCTGCGTTCGTGCGCCGGCCCGCAGGAAGGGCGACCGCTGCACGTCCATTCCGGAGGCCGCCAGCGTCCGCAGCGATGCAATCTCGCTTTCGTCGACCGCGCAGATCTCGCCCCCGAAGCCGACCACTCCGGCAACTCCCGCCGCATCCTCCACGGTCCGCTTCTCGCAGCGGCCGAAGCGGGCGAACGTGTAGCCCGGAAACAGCGGCATTTCCACCATCCGGATGCGGTCGCACCACACGCGCCGCTGCCGCGTCACAGCGGCGAAGACTTCGATGCCCTTGGCCTGCAGATCCGCCGCCGCCAGCTTTTCACACTTCGACCGCACACGCACTGCAAACCATGATTTTTTTCCGTCCAAAGGTAAGCTCCCGCCCTTCCAGTCCATCCTGGCCTCCCTGGAGACCTACAGTGGCACTCTCCGAGACTACGGGTCCGCGTGAGCACTCGCAAGATTACTTCCGGCTAGAAACGCGCCGGACAGTACTAGATCCAATGGCCCCCTAAGGGTTTTTAGGCAGCCCATTCCTAGCCCTTCCCTAGCACACATTTCTCACCAGTTCGAGGTAGAACGAGCAAGGGCTTAATGGCAGGTGGCCCCCATGGGGCCGTGAACCATCAGCAGCGAAGTTGGGTAAACACGGTGCCGCACAGAGCCTGGTAGTGATAGCTGCTGGCCATCTGGACCCAAACCTTCCGCACACTGACGCGGACTTGGGCGCCGATCTTGAGTAAGCGCAGGCGAATGGTTCCCACCTGCGCGGTGGCCAGTTCGGCGCCCTGCAATCCCAGCCAGCGCAGGCCGAAGATGGTCGGTAAACGAAGATGGTCGGTAAACGATGATTGGCAGCGCATGGACTGGGCTGTCAACAGAGGCGCCGAACTTGGAAAGTCGTACTCCCGGGGGTCCAGGCAAGGTGGGAGCGGAGGCAGACGAGCGGAGCCTCGAACGGTTCACGGCGGCGAGGCACCTTTTGCGTGATTTCACGCAGAGAGCCTCAGCGTGCGCGGAGTCTCCCTCTAAAGGAACTCTGCGTGCAACCGATTTCCGCTTTGGACCATATGCGCACTCCGGACTGGTGTCTTCGCCGAACTGTTCTTCTCCTGATCCTTCTCAGCGGAGGCGTCTCTGCGCAGATTTCCCCGGGCCCGCTTTCCCGCGCGCACCAGGATCTGGAAGGAGCCACGCAGTGTGCCAGTTGCCACGTGTTCGGACTTGGCCAGAGGGCGTTGAAATGCCTGGATTGCCACACGGAGATCGCGCGGCGCGTCACCGCGAATCTCGGCTTCCACGCGCGCAACTATAAGGCGTCCGACAATCAACTGGATTGCTCCCGTTGCCACCTGGAACACAACGGCCGCGCCTTTCAGATCACCAAGTTCGACCGCAGCGGATTTGACCACGCCGCCTCCACGGGATTCGCTCTGCAAGGTAAGCACGCAACTTTGTCATGCGAAACCTGCCACAACGCTGCGCATGTGCGCGTGCGCACGGCTGAAATCAAGGTCGCCGACCACACTCACACCTACCTCGGACTGCCCACCGAATGCGCCGCGTGCCATCTGGATGATCCGCACCAGGGCCAGTTGGGCGCTCAATGTTCCACTTGCCACACGCAGGACGCCTGGAAGCCGGCTCAGGGCTTCGACCATAACACGGCGTCCTTCCGTCTCACCGGCAAACACCAGAGCGTGAGTTGCTCCGGGTGTCACAAACCCGCGCCGGGCGAAACGACGCCGCAGTTCCGCGGCTTGCGCTATTCCAGTTGCGACAACTGCCACATGGACCCGCATAAGGGAGCCTTCCAGAACGCCGCGTTCCAGGGCGATTGCCAGAGCTGCCACCTTACCTCGGACTGGAAGGCCGTACGTTCCGATGCGGGCTTTAATCACGGACAAACGAAATTTCCTTTGCTCGGTAAACATGCCGAAGTTACTTGTTTCAAGTGTCACAAGGACAGTAACTTCAGTGTTCCGGTGGCGCATGAATTGTGCCGTGACTGCCATGAAGATATCCACAAGGGCCAGTTCGACGGCCGCGCGGCCGGCAGCGATTGCTCCAACTGCCATAACGAGCAAGGGTTCCAGCCATCGCTATTCAGCCTTGAGCAACATCAACAGAGCCGCTTCCTGCTGGAAGGGAAACACGCGTCCCTGGAGTGTGCGCAGTGCCACAAACCTGCGGGTCCGGACGCAAGGTACGCGCTCGGCACAACCACCTGCCAGAGTTGCCATGAAGATCCGCACGCCGGGGAGTTCTCCGCGGAACCGTACAACAACCGGTGCGAGACGTGTCACACCCAGGCGGCCTTTCATCCATCGAAGTTCACATTGTCTGAGCATCAGAGCAGCAGGTTTGTGCTGACCGGAGCGCACCTGGCGACGGTGTGTGTGGATTGTCATCGTCCCGTAACAGACAGCGCCTCCGTGGCCGCGCGGCAGTATCATTTCCAGGCGCTGAATTGTTCCGCGTGTCACATGGATCCGCATCATACTCAAGAGACTTGCGAGACATGCCATAACACGGATGCCTGGAAACAAGTCAGAGCTTTCGATCATAGCCGCACTTCCTTTGTCCTGGACGGGGCACACAAGCAGGCCACGTGTCTTGGCTGTCACCGTCCGAACGAGCCGGCATCACTGTCCAACCCGACGCCAACCGCAGATTTCTCACGGACGCCCAAGCTGTGCCACGAATGTCACGAAGACATACATGGGGGTCAGTTTATGCAGCCAGGTGAAGAGAAAGAATGTGCTTCTTGTCATGCAATCAGCACGTGGGGCGCGGCATCCTTTGACCATGACAAGACTCGATTCCCCTTGGACGGGGCGCACGAGAAGGTTCGCTGCGCGCAATGCCACACCCAAACAATGGAACTGAACGGACGGCAGGCGCGTCTGTATCGCGGTGCTCCACTCGAGTGTGCGGGTTGTCACACCGATGGCAACGTAGTTGCTCGGTAGGCGCCATCGCCCTGGTCCAGTACCGTACTGGTTCCTCGGTAAGGTGATGCACCGAATTGGCGGCATGACTTCTCGTACGCTATTTTGTTCGACACACGAGCCGCCGATTCCTGATTGCTATCGATAAGACCACCTGTCGGGGGGTGGTCCTTGGAAGGTGATATTTGAAGGTCCGCGGGGGATGTGTCGGCGCTTGGGTGGGCGCCGTTAGCATAAGCGTTCTGGCCGTTGGGTTGGCATCGCCAGCCGCGGCGCAGTCCGTGCGTAATCCGCACGGCCCGATCGCGATTGCCTGCGAGAACTGTCACACAACCACAAGCTGGTCGCCGTTGCGCGCGCAGCCGGAGTTCGATCACAACCAGCAGACACAATTTCCTCTGCGCGGCATGCATGAAAATGTGTCCTGTAATTCTTGCCATGTGTCTAAAATTTTTACGGAAGCTGGAACCGAGTGTGCGGCCTGTCATGCTGATTTCCACAGAGGGCAGTTCGGTGCGCAATGCGAAAAATGTCATAGCGTACTTGGGTGGAAAGGCGCAGTTCAATCCTTCACCGATCACCAGAACCGGTTTCCGTTGCTTGGTGCGCATGGAGCACTGGCGTGTGACTCCTGCCACACATCGGCCGCCGCGGGAATCTATATAGGGTTGAGCACGGCTTGCTCAAGTTGTCACCTGACGCAATATCAGCAGGCCCGCCCGGTGGATCACCAAGCCGCGGGGTTCTCGCTGGCTTGCGAGACCTGCCACAACGTCAACCAGTGGTCGAGCGCGGCGTTCGATCACGGCACCACGCAGTTTCCGCTGACGGGAAAGCACACTACGGTGGCGTGCGCTTCCTGCCACACCGGAGGCGCGTTCTCGGCCACGCCGCAGAATTGCATTGGCTGTCACCAGTTGGATTTTTCGCAGACCACGAATCCCAACCACGTGACGGCCGGGTTCCCGGGCACCTGCGAGACGTGCCACAACACGAGTTCCTGGCAGAACGCGAACTTCGATCACACTAACTTTACCGGCTTTGCCTTGACCGGTGCGCACGCGTCGGTGGCGTGCAAGACGTGTCACGTCGGCGGCCGCTTCGTGGACACGCCGCAAACCTGTGTGGGGTGTCATGCGGTGGACTATGACCGGACCACGAACCCGAATCACCGCGCATCCAATTTCCCGCTGCAATGCGAGAGCTGCCACACCAAGACAGAGTGGAAGGGAGCCTCGTTCGATCACAGCCTGGCACGCTTCCCGTTGACGGGCAAGCACACCGGCGTCGCCTGCGCTTCCTGTCATACGGGTGGGCAATTCACGGGCACGCCGACGGCGTGCGTGGACTGCCATCGGCCGGCGTTTGATGCGACTACCCAGCCGAACCACGCGGCAGCCGGATTCCCGCAGACTTGCGAGACCTGCCACACGACGGCGCAGTGGACTCCCGCGCAGTTCGACCACTCGGGGTTTCCGTTGACCGGCAAACATGCGGACGTCACTTGCACGTCGTGTCACGTGGGCGGGAAGTTCGCGGAGTTGGGCACGGCGTGCGCGAGTTGCCACCTGCCGGACTTCCAGAAGACGACGAACCCGAACCACGCGTCGGCCGGGTTCCCGCAAACGTGCGAAACCTGCCACACCACGACCCAATGGCAGGGCGCCGTGTTCGATCACAACACGACGGCGTTCCCGCTTACCGGCAAGCATACGGCGACATCCTGTGCGACTTGTCACGTGGGCGGGCAGTTTGCGGGGCTCGGGACGGCGTGTGCGACCTGCCACCTGCCCGACTATCAGGGAACGACGAATCCGAACCACGCGTCGGCCGGATTCCCGCAAACGTGCGAAACCTGCCACACGACGACCCAATGGCAGGGCGCCGTGTTCGATCACAACACGACGGCGTTCCCGCTGACCGGCAAGCACACATCAGCAACCTGTGCCTCATGCCACGTAGGCGGACAGTTCTCAGGATTGGGCACGGCGTGCGCGACCTGCCATCTGCCGGACTATCAAGGGACGACGAACCCGAACCACGCGTCGGCTGGATTCCCGCAGACCTGCGAGACCTGCCACACGACAACCCAGTGGCAGGGCGCCGTGTTCGATCACAACACGACGGCATTCCCGCTGACCGGCAAGCATACCGCGACATCCTGTGCGACTTGTCACGTGGGCGGGCAGTTTGCGGGGCTCGGGACGGCGTGCGCGACCTGCCACTTGCCGGACTATCAGGGAACGACGAATCCGAACCACGCGTCGGCCGGGTTCCCGCAAACGTGCGAGACGTGTCACACGACAACCCAGTGGCAGGGGGCGGTGTTCGATCACAACACGACGGCGTTCCCGCTGACCGGCAAGCATACCGCGACATCCTGTGCGACCTGTCACGTGGGCGGGCAGTTTGCGGGGCTCGGGACGGCGTGCGCGACCTGCCACTTGCCGGACTATCAGGGAACGACGAATCCGAACCACGCGTCGGCTGGATTCCCGCAGACCTGCGAGACCTGCCACACGACGACCCAGTGGCAGGGCGCCGTGTTCGATCACAACACGACGGCGTTCCCGCTGACTGGCAAGCATACGGGGACATCCTGTGCGACTTGTCACGTGGGCGGGCAGTTTGCGGGGCTCGGCACGGCGTGCGCGACCTGCCACTTGCCGGACTATCAAGGGACGACGAACCCGAACCACGCGTCGGCTGGATTCCCGCAAACGTGCGAAACCTGCCACACCACGACCCAGTGGCAGGGGGCGGTGTTCGATCACAACACGACGGCGTTCCCGCTGACTGGCAAGCATACGGCGGCATCCTGTGCGACTTGTCACGTGGGCGGGCAGTTTGCGGGGCTCGGGACGGCGTGCGCGACCTGCCACCTGCCGGACTATCAGGGCACGACGAACCCGAACCACGCGTCGGCCGGGTTCCCGCAAACGTGCGAGACGTGTCACACCACGACCCAGTGGCAGGGCGCCGTGTTCGATCACAACACGACGGCGTTCCCGCTGACCGGCAAGCACACATCAGCAACCTGTGCCTCATGCCACGTCGGCGGGCAATTTTCCGGACTGAGCACGGCGTGCGCGACCTGCCACCTGCCCGACTATCAGGGAACGACGAATCCGAACCACGCGTCGGCCGGGTTCCCGCAAACGTGCGAGACCTGCCACACGACGACCCAGTGGCAAGGGGCGGAGTTCGATCACAACACGACCGGCTTTCCGCTCACGGGTAAGCACACATCAGCAACCTGTGCCTCGTGCCACGTAGGCGGACAGTTCTCAGGATTGGGCACGGCGTGCGCGACCTGCCATCTGCCGGACTATCAAGGGACGACGAACCCGAATCACGCCGCGGCTGGATTCCCGCAAACCTGCGAGACCTGCCACACGACGACCCAGTGGCAGGGGGCGGTGTTCGATCACAACACGACGGCGTTCCCGCTGACCGGCAAGCACACATCAGCAACCTGTGCCTCATGCCACGTAGGCGGACAGTTCTCAGGATTGGGCACGGCGTGCGCGACCTGCCATCTGCCGGACTATCAAGGGACGACGAACCCGAATCACGCCGCGGCTGGATTCCCGCAAACCTGCGAGAGCTGCCACACCACCAGTCAGTGGCAGGGCGCGGCGTTCGACCACAACACCGCGACCCAATTCCCGCTGACGGGCAAGCACTCGACGGTGGCCTGCGCTTCCTGCCACGTGGGCGGGCAATTCTCCGGACTGGGTACCGCGTGCGCGACCTGCCATCTGGCCGATTATCAGGGAACCTCGAATCCCAACCACGCTTCCGCGGGATTCCCGCAGACCTGCGAGAGCTGTCACACCACAACGCAATGGCCGGGCGCCACGTTCGATCACGGCATCACCGGCTTCCCGCTCACCGGCAAGCATTCGACGACGACGTGTGCTTCCTGTCACGTGGGCGGCCAATTCTCCGGACTCAGCACGGCCTGCGTGTCCTGCCATCTGTCCGACTATCAGGGCACGTCAAATCCCGATCACGTGGCGGCCGGGTTCCCGCAGGATTGCACGCTGTGCCACACCACAACGCAGTGGCCGGGCGCGACGTTCAACCACAGCACCACAGGCTTTCCGCTGACCGGCAAGCACACAACCGTGGCCTGCGCCTCCTGTCACGTGAACAATCAGTTCTCGGGACTATCGGCCTCCTGTGCGTCCTGCCACCTGAACGATTACCAGTCCACCACGAACCCCAATCACGTCGCGGCCGGATTCCCACAGGCCTGCGAAACGTGCCACAGCACGACGCAATGGTCTGGCGCGACCTTTAACCACAGCACGACCGGCTTCCCACTCACCGGCAAACATACCACCACCTCATGCGCCAGCTGCCACGTGGGCGGCGTCTTCCAGGGCACCTCGCAGGATTGCTACGGCTGCCACAGTGGCGTTTATAACTCGACCACGAATCCGAATCACCAGGCCGCCGGCTTCCCGCAGTCCTGCGACACCTGCCACACCACCACGCAATGGGCGGGAGCCACGTTCAACCACGGCGGCTTCCCCATTACCTCCGGCAATCACCGGAAGGGTGTGTGGAACACGTGCGCCGATTGCCACGCCGACACTTCGAACTATGGGGTCTTCAGCTGCACCACCGGGTGTCATCCGAAGTCGTCCACCGATAGCCACCATCGCGGCGTGCGCAATTACGTCTATGACAGCGCCAGCTGCTACCGTTGCCATCCGAACGGGAGGGAGTGATGCGAACACGGATCCTCCTGGCACTCCTGTTGACGGCTTCGGCGATGGCGCAAGTGAACCGTTTTCGCACGGAATTCGAGGTGCGCTACGTCGCCACCGGAGCCGTCTACCTGGCCGGCGGGCGGGAGGAAGGATTGCGAGAAGGCTTCCACCTCACGGTGAAACGCCGCACGCCCGGCCAGCCGCTGCTTTCGGCGCAAGTAATGGGGCAGGTGGTGGTAGTGGCGGTGGCGGCGCATTCCGCGGTGTGCGAGATCGAGGCGGCGGAGATGGGCATGGAAACCGGTGACGTCGCACAGCTCTCACAGGCCGATATCGACATCGTGCAGGCGGTGCAGCAATCCTCAACCGCACGCCATTACGCGCAAGTGGTTTCCTTCACCGAAGGGGATCCGCTTGAACAGGAGTTGCGGGACTACGTTCCGAAGGCGCCGCTCACGGAAGTGAACCGCTCCACCGGGCGGATGAGTCTGGAATCGAACGCGATCTGGGATCGGCAATCCGGCCGCGCCACGTTTCAACAGGGACTGGTTATGCGGTCGGATGTGACCCGCGTGGCCGGCACGTACTGGAACCTCACCGGCTATTGGCGGGCTCGCTTCAATAGCCAGGCGGGCGTGGCCACACCGCAAACGTTGCAAAACGTGCTGAACCGGACTTACCATCTGGGGCTCTATTACAACAATCCGCAGTCGAAATACGCGATCGGGGTGGGGCGCCTGTTCGTGCCGTACGCCACCAGTCTAAACACGATCGACGGCGGATACATTGCGCGCCGCATGGGTCGGCAGTGGAGCGTGGGCGCGTTCGGCGGGTCGACGCCGGATCCCACGGCGTGGGACTACAAGCCGGGCCGGCAGATCGGCGGCGGCTTCGTGAACCTCGTCGCCGGGAGCTTCACCGGACACCGGTACACCTCCACGGCCGGCATCGCGATGACGCGCCTGCACTGGCAGGCGGAACGCGAATATCTGTTCACGGAAAACAACTATACGTGGAAGAATCGCTTGTCGGTTTACCACAACATGCAAGCCGATTACCTGACGAAAGGACGCCTGGGCCACACGGCGGGCGGACCCTCGCTGAGCCGCAGCTTTCTGACCGTGCGGCTCCAGGCGACGCGCTGGCTGGCCCTGGACTTGGGCCACAACTACCTGCGCAACGTGCCGACGTTCGACACGATCCTGCTGAGCACCGGACTGCTGGATCAGTATCTGTTTACCGGCTTCAGCACGGGTGCGCGCGTGAACCTGCCGCAGCAGGTCACCGTGTATGCGAACGTTGGACGCAGCAGGCGCACTGGGGATCTGCGAGGGTCGCTCAACCAGAGCTACGGGATAACGTTTCGGAATTTCTATCAGACCGGACTCCGCGCCGACATCCGGCATTCAGTGTTCCATAGCTCGTTCGGCTCCGGTTGGTATCAGATGGTCTCGCTCTCCCGTCAGTTCGGCGAAGGGATTCGCCTGGATGTACAAGCCGGCGCGCAGGAGTTCAAGTCGCCGGTGACCAACGACAATCGCGGCAAGTGGGCCAGCATCGCGCTCGACTGGTTCCTCGGAGCACACTATGTGTTGAATGGAGGAATCAATCTGTACCGCGGGGAAATACAGAGTTATGATCAGACATTTTTCTCTCTGGGCTATCGCTATTAGTCTCGCCGCCGGACCCTTGGCCGCGGCTACGGCGCCGGACACGCCGCTGCTGGAGCGCGCGGGGGAGCGGGTGAAGCAGTTCTGGGAGGAAGTTGCCGCAGTCACCTGCACCGAGAATCTGTTGCAGGAAAAGCGGAATGAGAAGGGCAAGGTGGTACTGCGCAGTAACTCGCGCTACGACTACTTGATCCTGCTTGGTTGGAATGGCGATCAACTGCTGGTGGATGAGTCGCGCGTGGAGATCGATCCTCCACAGAAGCGCCGGCAGGCCGGATCTCTGCTGGCGACGCGCGGGTTTGCGACGCTGCTTCTGATTCTGCATCCGGAGTTTCAACCCGGCTACTCGTTTTCGGTGGAGCAGGAAGCGGAGCCGGATGCCAACCTGGTGCGCGTCGATTTCCTGCCGCGCAACGGCGGACGGACACCCGGAGCCATGGAGCTGAAGGGCCGCGAGTATCCGATCACGTGGGAAGGATCGGCTTGGATCGATCCGGCAACGGCTGCTGTCGTGCGGATCCAGGCACGATGGAAGGAACCGCCCGTGGATCTCGGGCTGCAGGCTCTCGAAAGCGACGTGGACTACGCCGCGGTGGACCTGCGCGGGCGCAGTTACTGGCTGCCGGCGACGGCGCGTATCGAGTTGCGCACAGAGCACCAGGCATGGCGCAACGTACATGAATTTCACGACTACCGGTCGTTCTCCGTGGATGTGGACGACAACCTGGGAGGTAAGCAATAGGCATGGCCACCTGGACCACAGCCTCCCCGGGCGCGCGGCCACGCAGCAGCGAACTGCCCCACAAGCTGCGCCTGGCGCTGGCCATGACTGCGGCGATCGCCTTCGTCACCTGGCTCGCGGTGTACGGCTTCGATTATTACCGGCTCGACTTGGCGCAGCGGGTGGAATCGCCGCTGCATCCGATGCTGCGTCCCAGCGGAAGCATCGGACTGCGGCTGGGCATGCTCGGCGTCGCGCTGTTCGGGGTTCTCTTCCTTTATCCACTGCGCAAACGCTGGCGCTGGCTGGGATCCATCGGCAAGACGAAGCATTGGCTCGATTTTCATTCGATCGTCGGCATTACCGCGCCGATCGTGATCACCTTCCACGCGTCGTTCAAGTTTGCCGGTTTGGCGGGGTTGGCGTACTGGATCATGATTGCTGTGGCGCTCAGCGGCTTTGTCGGCCGCTACCTTTACACGATGATTCCGCGCAGCCTGCACGCCACTGAGCTGACCATGGGCGAACTGGATACGCAAACTGCCGAAATCGCCGAGCAGCTCGCGAGCCAGGCGCTCTTCGGTCCACGCGAACTGGACCGGTTGCTGGAAGTGCCGGACCCAGCGGTGGTCCGGCGCATGTCCGTGCTCGCCGTGCTGTGGACCATCCTGCGCCTGGATCTGCGGCGGCCCTTGCTGGTGAGCCGACTCCGGCGGCGCGTGCTTGGTCCGGGCGAACGGCTGCTGACGCTGGGCGGTTTCCTGGCCTCCCGCCATCGCGATCTGGAATCCGTGATTGCGAGCGTGCGGCGGCAAGCGCGCCTGCGGGCCAAGATCGCGTTTCTGAACCGCGTCCGCCAGATGTTTCATCTTTGGCACGTGGTGCATCGTCCGTTCAGTCTCTCCTTCGCTCTCCTGGTGCTGGTGCACTTGGGCGTGGTTTTGATGTTGGGGTACTTCTGAGGATGTTTGCGGAATGAACGACACAGTTCTGATTTACGGCTTTGTGGCGGTGGTGATGCTGACCCCGCTGCTGCTGTATCTGCGCGGCCAGAGGAGACGGGAACGGCGCGCGCGGGAAGCCGCGGAGAAGGGAAAGGTGTATTCGGAAGCGCCGCGCGCGCAGCATCCACACATCGACACGACGTTCTGCATCGGCTGCCAGGGCTGCACCACGGTATGCCCGGAAGGCGACGTGCTGGCGATGCTCGGCGGCAAGGCGGTGATCGTGAATCCGCACAAGTGTATCGGGCATAGCCTCTGCTCAGAGGCGTGTCCGGTGGGTGCTATCCGGATGGTGATGGCCAAACCCAGCATGGGCGCCGACCTGCCGCACCTCACACCCGAATACGAAACGAACGTCGCGAACCTGTTTATCGTCGGCGAGCTGGGCGGGCTGGCGCTGATCAAGAACGCGGTCAACCAGGGCCGTGACTGCATCGATACGATCACGGCGCGGCGGGCGGAGCCGTCGCCGGGCGTCAAAGACGTGGTGATCGTGGGTGCGGGTCCGGCCGGCATCAGCGCGTCGCTACAGGCGATTCAGGCCGGACTGGACTACGTGACCCTGGAGCGCGACGAGGTGGGCGGCACGGTTGCCAAGTATCCGCGCCAGAAGCTGGTGATGACCAGCCCGGTAGAGTTTCCGATGTACGGCAAGTTCAAGAAGACCGAGCTATCCAAAGAGAACCTGATGGCGTTTTGGAATCAGGTGCTGCAGCGGGCCGATTTCAAGGTTCATGCGGGCGAACGGGTGGACGATATCCGCAAAGGGGAGGATGGCGTCTTCACGGTGACCACGGACTGCGATCGATATCAGGCGCGCGCCGTGGTGCTGGCGCTGGGGCGCACGGGCACGCCGCGCAAGCTCGGTGTCAAGGGCGAGGAATTGCCCAAGGTGATGTATCGGTTGATTGAGGCCGACCATTACGTGCACAAGCGGATCCTCATAGTCGGCGGCGGCGATAGCGCGGTAGAGGCCGCGATGGGGCTCGGCCGCCAAGCCGGCAATCAGGTGACGCTGTCCTATCGCAAGGAAGCGTTCAGCCGCCTCAAGGAGCGCAACGTGACGCGGATCGAAGAAGCGGTTCGCGCCGGGCGGGTCAAAGTCGAGTTCCAGTCCGTGCCGGTGGAGATCCGCGACGACGCCGTGGTACTGGAGGTGAACGGCGAGCGGTGCGAGATCCCTAACGACTATGTGTGGATTTTTGCGGGCGGCATTCCGCCCAACGATTTTCTGAAGAAGGTCGGCGTCGCCTTCGGCGCGCACGACATTACGGCCGAGGCCAGCAAGGAAGCGAAACTGGCGCTGGCGCGCAACGCCGATCCCGTTCAGGCATGACAAGTGAGGTGAATCTCTGTGAAGATCAACGCAAAAAAAATCGCGACCATTGCTGTTCCTCTGGCGATCGGAGGAGGCATTCTGGCGTTCTTCGGGACGCTCTCCGGACCACGGTCCTCAGGCGCTCCCGCCACGGCAAACGCCAGCGTGGGAACAGTCGCACCGCAGGACACGATTCATGAGCAGGCTTCGCTCAATCAGCAGCTCAAGCAGAACCCCGGCCACCCGCCGATCCTCCTGCGGCTTTCCGAGCTGGCGCGCGATCAGGGCAAGCATGCCGAAGCGATCGATTACCTGCGGCAGGCTCTGGAGACCGAACCCACCAACGCCGACGCGCGTCTGGAACTGGGCCGGGCTTTGTACGAGGCGGGCGACATCGAGGGGGCTATCAGGGAGACCAAGCAGTTGGTGGAAGATCACCCCGACAATGTAGACGGCCTGTACAATCTGGGCGCCATCTATGCGAACCAGGGCCAGCCCGACTTGGCGCGCGACTATTGGACGAAGGCGACGGCCGTCGATGCCTTGTCCGACAGCGGATTGAAGGCGAAGAACGGACTTCAACAGATCGGCGGCAACGCGATGAGCCTGCCCGCGGGATTCCTGGAGGCCAGATGAGGAATCTGTACCAAAGCCTAGCCCACTCCAAGTGGGACTGCAAATATCATGTGGTGTTCGTTCCTAAACGTGGGCGGAAAGTGATCTTCGGAAGATACGCCAACAGTTGGGAGCAGTTTTCCATGCCTTGGCGAAACAGAAAGAATGCCAGGTCGTGGAAGGGCACTTGATGCCAGACCATGTGCACATCTGCATCGCGATTCCGCCCAAGCACCCGGTCGCCTCGGTGATCGGGTTCCTGAAGGGGAAGAGCGGCCGCACACATATCGCGCCTGGCCATTTTTTCCCCGGGTTCCGGCTGCTGGATTATCCGCCTACCGCGCGGGCGGAGGAGCCGGCTTAGGGAGCTCCGCCTTCCCGTCAAGCGTAAACACGAACAGCGTGGGCGCATTGGCGACAGGCCCAATCTCCCCGCCATTCCCTCCGCTCCCCGCCGAATTCCCCGTACCACCCATTAAGGCGACATACTGTTTGCCATCGATTTCGTAGGTGATCGGCGGCGCCATGCCCGTCCGGCCGGTTTGAATCTCGAGCAGCTTCTCGCCCTTATCCGCGCTGTAGGCCATCAAGCGGCCATCCTGAATGACATGGAATACGAGGTTTCCAGCCGTAGTGACGGTTCCGCCTCCAATGCCACCTCCGCCATCGGCGCGCCAGACCAGCGTGTGCTTGATCGGATCCCAGGCTTGCAAGCCGCCCCGAACGCCTTCTGGAGCCACGGGACCAATCGCCGGCGCCTGAATCTGCCGCGGCGTAACGCCCGCGCTACGTGTGGTGCCCGACGTATTCGGCTTGTAGTCGTCGTCTGCCTGATACGTGTAGCTCATGTATGAGGCGGGAATGTAGACCAGGCCGGTGCTCGGGTTGAAGGACATCGGCGCCCAGTTGTGGGCCCCGCCACCGGTCGGGTACACCGCCACGGGTTCGGTATCGTAGTAGGCCTCCGCATTGACCATCGGACGCCCGCTATCGTCCAGGCCTTTGGCCCAGTTGACCTTCACAAAAGGCGCACCGGAAATAAACTGCCCCGAAACCCGGTCGATTGCGTAAAAGAATCCGTTCTTCGCCGCCTGCGTCAGAACCTTGCGTGGACGCCCCTCAATGGTGAGGTCGAGCAACATTAATTGCTGGACGCTGTCGAAATCCCAGTTGTCATTCGGTACTGTCTGGAAATACCATTTGAGCTGACCGGTGGTCAGATCGACGGCCAGGATCGAGCAGGTATAGAGGTTGTCGACATTCTGCGCGCCGCGGAACTTCTGCACCCACGGCTCCGCATTGCCGGTGCCGACATACACCAGGTTGGCGTCCGGATCGTAGGCGAATCCGTCCCAGACGGCACCGCCGCCGCCCTTCTTGTAAAAGTCGCCGCCCCAGGTCTTCGCGGCCGCGCGCATGGCCTCATTTTCGTAAGGTTGGTTCGGATCGCCGGGCACAGTATAGAACCTCCACGACCGTTGCCCCGTGGTGGCGTCGTATGCATCGAAGAACCCGCGATTCTCACCGCTGTCCCCGCCCGAGACCCCGATGATCACCTTGCCGCCGGCAATCCGGGGGGCCATCGTCATGTAGTAACGATCCTGAGTGTAGGCGACGCGTGTTTCCCATATCGGCTTCCCGGTAAGAGCATTCAGCGCAAACAGCCGTCCGTCGAGGCTGGGAGCAATAACCATTCCGTTGTACAGCGCTAATCCGCGATTCGCCTTGATGCCCTGCGTGGTTACTTGATTGACCTCGGGGTCCCATTTCCAGATCTCCTTACCGGTGCGGGCGTCCAAAGCGAAAACCACGCTCCAGGTAGTGATCCCGTAAATCGTGTTGTTCCAGACCAGCGGAGTGGCCTCCTGCCCGTACCCGCCCGTCCCCGCCACATACGACCACGCCAAGCCCAGCCGTTTGACGTTGGAAGCGTCGATTTGTTTTAGCGAGCTGTAGCGCTGCTCACTCTGGGACTTCCCGTAGGTCAGCCAGGAGCTGGGGGATGTGTCCCTGGGTGTACCGGCATTCTTCAGGACCGTCGCATCAACTACGGGCCCCTGCTGCGCGTACATGGCGCCACCCGTCGCGGTCAAAGCGAGGAGCACGATGGCGTGAGTTCGTGGAAATGTCCGCATGGGACCTCCTTGAGCAACTTCTTGCTGGCGCGGGCGCCCGCGGGGTAGTCGCTCGTTGTATTATATGACCGCTTCCTGGTCCGCGCGGCCCTTCCTGGCGCAACTCAAGCTTGAGTGTTTTCCTCATGTCACCGAGCGGTCGACCATCGGGCGGAGCGCTTGCGACGGCGCTGCCGGGCCCATGGCTGGCCAGAAGCAGTAACGAGACAGAGCGGTCCACAATTCGTTCCTGATAATTTAGAGGAGCGCCACCATTTTTCGAATCCTCATGGGACTAAAATACGTTTCCGAAGCGATCCCTTCCGGATACGGGAACGCGGGTCGCGGCTACCTGAGTGCCCTTGTTGCGATTGGCGCAGACGTGGTCTGGGCGCCGATGATCGTGGGAACGGGCTGGAACAGGTACCTGCAACCCCATCCCGGCGCCATGATCGATGACGAGTTCCGCCATCTCTGCGGTCGTTCCGTGGATTACGATAGCGTAGTGGTTCACCTGATCCCGCGGTACTTTGAGCCTTGGCGCAGGGCCGAACCGGGCAAGAAACTGATCGGAATGACGGTCTGGGAGACGGACCAACTGCCCGAGGGCACCCTGGCCCAGTTGAAAGGCACCGATGCCTTGGTCGTGCCGTGCCGTTGGAACGCGCACACCTATCGGCGATGCGGATTCCCCGGTCCCATCCACGTCGCCCCACACGTTCCTGTGCCCAGCGCGGGCGAACCGGACAAGATGAAACTTCCCGGTGTTGGGCCGGACGACTTTGTGGCCATCCCTGGGCGGAGCCAGACCTCGATCACGGAGCCAGCCTGATGCGCGAAGTATTCAAGAGCCGTGAACAGGCCCAACAAAAAGGACGAAAGTTGCAGGAGTTCGTAACCGCCACCTTCGACCGGGCTGAAATCGCGCGCGGGCTGTTAAGATTCGCGTCCAGTTTGGCCCGCTAGCAGGACACAAGTGCATCCGGAAGCAGACGCGACCGTCCAGCCCGAATTGCTGTTTATCAGCCCCGCCTGGCCTCGGCCGGGCGGAACGGGACTATCGATGCGCGCATGGACAATTTCTCGCGCCTTGGCCGGGCGATACTCGGTCTCGTTCTGGGTTCCGGGTCCGGACGGACTGCCGCCGGTAGCGCAGTTGCCGCCCAACGTCCACGCCATCCGGGAACCCTCTGCGCGCACGCTGGCCAGCCGGATTCGCACGGCGATGCATCACTATCGGCCCGCTTGGTATCCCGGCCTGTACCGGGAACCGGAAGATTGGCCCCGTTCGGTCGCCTTGCCGTCAAAACTCGCAGCGCGGCATTTCGACCGCGTGCACGTATTCCGCCACTCGATGGTTCCCTTCGCCGCGCCGTTCTTGGGGACCACTGCCTGCCAGCTCGACTTGGATGAAAGCGAGTGCCGGACGAGGGGCCGCATTTCCCAGCTCTATAATCTCAACGGCCAAGTTCACCACGCTGGCCTCCTGCGGCACGAGGCGGAGTTCTTCGCAGAAGAAGAACACAATCTGCGGAACTTTGAGACACTGTTCGTTTCTTCCGAGCCCGACCGCCAGCATCTGGAATCCCTTGGCCTGACCGTACGACTCCTGCCCAACACGATCCCGGTGCCGGCCAGACCGGCCGCGCCGCCTTCGGCGAGCGGGCCGCCCACACTCCTGTTAGTGGGGAATCTCAACTACTATCCCAACGAGGATGCGGCCCGCTTCCTCACCGGCGACATCGTGCCTCTGCTGCGCGCCCGCCGGCCCAACCTGCGCGTGCGGATTGCCGGCCATGGTCCCTCCAGACTCAGAGGAGTCCTGGCGAGCAATTCGGCAGTGGACTGGCTTGGTTTCGTGCCGGACCTCAAACCCCTGTTCGACACCGCCCACGTTGTCGTGGTCCCGATTCGAGCGGGCGGTGGAACTCGCATCAAGATCCTGGAGGCGTTCTCTCACTGCCGCGCCGTGGTCTCCACTGCGACGGGCGCCGAAGGACTTGAAGCCGAGGACGGAACGCATCTACTGGAAGGCGAGTCACCGGAGCAGTTCGCCGCGGCTTGCCTCCGCCTGCTCGACGACTCGGATCTGCGGGATCGCATCGCCCTGGCTGGCTACCAGCTTGCGAGCGCCCGCTATTCCTCAGACATGTTGGACGCCGCGATTTGAGGCGCCTTGCGGGATTTCGCCATGGGAATGGCCCTTGATCGGTCGCCGTGTTGACCGCCGCTTCGCGCGCGCCCTAACTGGAAACTCACCAGCCCGGCCAGGAGCGCGAGCGCGGCTTCCACGGTGGTCCGAAGCCCGTAGCGGTGATCGCCCGCGGCTCGTTGGAAGATTCGCCAGCGTGTCTTGAGCGGCAACGTCTGGTACTCGGAGGTGTGGGCCAACGCCGCGGAATAGACCCCGCATTCGTAAAGCTTCGTCAGACAGTCCCGAAATCGGACCACCTCGCTGTGAATCACACTGGCCGCCGGAGTGTAAACAATAGCGGCGTCGGGCCAGTGGCGCAGCACGCGATGAATGATCTCTGTATCGCCAACGATCGGCATGGGCAGGAAAAAGCCCAGTTCGTCGAACACCGATCGCCGCACAGCCATGTTGCCCGCATGCCCGAACATACTACCCGACATTCTTTCTTCCTGCAGGAAACTGAGTTTTGCGTCGTAATATTCCTGATAGCGGCGCAGCATGCCGGGGCATGGTTCCGGATACGCGAGATAGCCGAGAATGATCGCCGCCGCCGTCCGGACCATCTCGCCGCGAAGCGTTTCCAACCAGCCCGGGTCGGGGATACAGTCGGCGTCCAGGAAAACGACGTATTCGCCGCGCGCTGCTGCGATGCCACGGTTGCGCGCCAGGTAGGGATCCGGCAACCTTTCGTGCAGCACGATTCCGTTGGGAAACCGCTCCGCGATTCGGCGCGAGCCGTCCGTGGACGCGTTGTCGATGAGGATCACCTCAAATTCGCGCGACGGGATCGTTTGGGACTCCAATGCCTGCAGACAAGCGGGAAGCCGGGCTTCCTCATTGCGGAACGGGATCACGACACTGATGGCAGGCACTGGGGAGTCCGGCACGACCCTCCCATTTTAGCGCGCTGCACTGGCCTGGAAGCGTTTCGGTAAACCATTCGGGACCAGCGGAACGTGATTTGCGTGCGGATCCTCATATACAACACACAGTGGAAGGTTCCCGCCGAAGTGGCAACCCGCGATTGCGCGGCCGGGTGCGGATTCACTCAGGATCGCGCCATCTTGCCGGAGGCCGATGCCGTGGTGTTCCACATCCCCACGCTCCAGGATCTGCCGCGCCACAAGCCTGGACCGCCTCACGGGCTCTTATGAAGACCACCGCGATTCCAGGTTTTCGGGCCGATCCGTTAGCGGCTGGGGCGGAAGATTTTCGCGGAATTCCGTGAATGCGTTCGACTGACGGTCCTGTGCGTCGACCACCTTGGCGAGATGGTCCAGCACCAGTGGGGTAACCGAGGTGTTGCGGTCCAACGCGGCGTTGTGAGGCTTCGACCTACGCCACGGCGCCGGTGTTGGCCAGCGACCCGAAGATGGCCTGGTCGACGGGCACCGACGTCGGCAATCCGAGGTAGCGGCCGTTGCCGCGTTCGGCGATGTTGCGGACGCGGTCGGCATAGGCGTCGAAGGCTTCCGTGTACTGGCGGCGGGCGTCTTCGTCGAAGGCCAGTTCCACCAACCTGCCGGACTCGGCGTCTTCGAGTTCGAGCTCGCCGTTCCAGGGCGGCGTGCGGTCCTCGTCTGCCCAGACCTGGATCAGGACCATCTCGTGGCCGAAGTCGGAGAGAAATTGCAAGGGCTTTTCGCACTCGCCGTCGTCCAGGAAATCCGAGATCACCATCAGCAGGCCGCGCTGCGGGAACTTGGCGATGAATTGGCGCGAGACCTCCATGAAGTTCGTGGTGCCGCCGGGGGTGACCGCGGCCAGGAAATTGGAGGCGGGCTGGTAGCGGTGACGGCCTCCGCCTGCCGTGAAGGCCTCGTGGAGCTTGTCGCTGAAGGGCTGGATCACGATGGAATCCAGGCGCACCAGGCCCACGTAGCACAGCGCGGCGGCGAGGCGGCGGGCGTAGTCGAATTTGGACGGGGCGCCGGCTTCCCCTCCGGTTTGCATGGACCGGCTGACGTCCAGCAGCAGACGCACGGGAACGCGCGGCTCCAGTTGAAACATTTTGAGGAACAGCTTTTCCAGGCGCAGGTAGGCGCGCCAGTTCACGGCGCGCAGGTCGTCGCCGTGGTGGAAGTGGCGGTGGTCCAGAAATTCCTGTCCGGGTCCGCTGAAGCGCGACGTGTTGTGGCCGCCGACCAGGCCCGGCAGGGATTTCCGCCAGTAGATGGTGAGGCGCTCGAGGCGTTCGAGCAGCCGGGTTTCGAGCACGGCCTCAGGCACGTTGCACTGCCGCGGCGGTCACGCTGGGAATGATGCGGCTGAGAATCGTTTCCGTGTTCTCGCCTTCGGCGTGCGCGTCGAAATTCAGAATGATGCGGTGGCGCAGGACGGCGGGCGCCACGTGGTCGATGTCTTCAATGGACAGGTGCAGGCGGCCGTGCATGAGCGCCCGCACGCGTCCGCATTCGACCAAAGCCTGAGCGCCGCGCGGCGAACTGCCGTAACGGATGAACTTGGTGGCCAGTTCATGAGACTGGGTTGTGGAGGGCTGGGTGGCCATCACCAGGTCAATGGCGTGATCCTGCACGTGCGGGGCGACCAGCACCTGGTGGCAAATCTGGCTGAGGCCCAGGATCTCTTCTCGCGTAAGGATGGGCTCGACCGTGATCTCGTCCTTCTGGATGGTGCGTTCGACGATGGTGCCGAGGTCGGCGCGCGAGGGGTACGGCACCAGGATCTTCATGAGGAACCGGTCGAGCTGGGCTTCGGGCAGCGGGTAGGTGCCTTCCATCTCGATGGGGTTCTGCGTGGCCATGACGAGGAACGGAGGCTCCAGGTAATGCGTCTGGGTGCCGCTGGTGACGGTGTGCTCCTGCATGGCTTCCAGCAGCGCGGACTGGGTCTTGGGCGTGGCGCGGTTGATTTCGTCGGCCAGCACCAGGTGGGCGAAGATGGGTCCGGGCTGGAAGCGCAGTGTCTTGCCGGCTTCGGTGTCGATGATCATGGAGCCGACGATGTCGGCGGGCATCAGGTCGGGGGTGAACTGGATGCGGGAATACTTGAGGTGCAGCACGCGCGAGAGGGTGCGGAGCAGGGTGGTCTTGCCGAGTCCGGGGACGCCTTCCAGCAGCACGTGGCCGCCGGCCAGCATACAAGTGAGGACCCCGTCTACGACCTCCTGCTGGCCGACGATGATCTTGCCGATTTCATCACGTACACGGGTGAGTTGCTCGGTGGCGAGCTGGAGAGCGGTCTCGGGTTGCACGTTTTTATTCTAGCGCGGGGTTGTGGCGCGAGCTGAGAGTTCGCATTTCTCACCAGGTTTCGGACGCAGGATGTGGCGCAAGCCCGTGGCTTGCCGCGCCGGGACTCGTCCCGGCGCTTGTCGTCCATCACAGTGTCGTGCCCGGAGTGCCGGCCCGACCACTCGCCGAGGCATCCCACCTGTGCTTTGCCCGAAACGCTCTGCGAGCCCGTGAGAAATCCGGGTTAGCTCGCCGTGCCGGGACTCGTCCCGGCACTTGTGGACGGTTGCGGGACAGGCGCCGGCACGAGTGCCGGCGCGGCGAGCTGAGAGCTCGCGCCACTTAGGACAGCAGCAATTCCAGGTCCTCGCGGCGCAGGTTGCGGATCAGTGCGTTATTCTCGCCGATGATGGCTTCCGCCAGCGCCCGTTTGCTCTTCTGGAGTTCGAGCACCTTTTCTTCGACCGTATCGCGGGCAATCAGGCGGTAGGCGAACACCGCGCGCTGCTGGCCGATGCGGTGGGCGCGGTCGACCGCCTGTGCTTCCACGGCGGGGTTCCACCAAGGGTCGAGGAGGAAGACGTATTCGGCGGCAGTCAGGTTCAGGCCCAGACCGCCGGCCTTCAGGCTGATCAGGAAAAGCTGGCAGTCCGGATCATTCTGGAAGCGCTCGACGCGCGCCTGGCGGTCGCGGGTTTTGCCGTCGAGGTACTCGTAAGGGATGTTTTCGCGGTCCAGGCGATTGCGCACGAGCTGGAGCAGGCTGGTGAACTGAGAGAAGACCAGGGCCTTGTGCCCCGAGTCGAGCATTTCACTAAGCTGTTCTTCGAGCGCTTCGAGCTTGGCGCTGGGTTCATGGGCGCGTTTGGAGTCGATCAGGCCGGGGTGGCAGGCGGCCTGGCGCAGGCGCAACAGGGCTTCGAGCACCATGATCTTGGACTTGCCCAAGCCCTGCGTGTCGATCTTCTTGAGCAGCGCCGCGCGATAGTGCTCGCGCAGTTCGTCGTAGAGCTTGCGCTGCGCGGGTTCCAGCTCGCAGTAGAGGGTCTGTTCGGTTTTGGGAGGCAGCTCGCGGGCCACCTGTTCCTTGGTGCGGCGCAGGATGAAGGGACGCACGGCCTGGGCCAGCAGCGTGCGGGTGTCTTCATCGAGCGTGCGGCCGGCGCCGCTGGTGAACTGGAACACGCTGGCTGAGCCGAGCATGCCCGGATTCAGGAATTCGAACAACGACCACAGCTCGCCCAGGTGGTTTTCGACCGGCGTGCCGCTCAGCGCCAGGCGATGGTCGCCGCGCAGCAGGCGCACGGCTTTCGACGACGCAGTGCCGGCGTTCTTGATGGCTTGGGCTTCGTCGAGGACGACGTAGTCGAAGGCGACGTCCTTCAGCTTAGGGGCGTCGCGGCGCAGGGTTCCGTAGGTGGTGAGGACCAGGTCGTACTCCGTGAGGTTCGTCGCGCCGCGGCCGAGGCCGGTGTAGTCGAGCACGCGCAGGCGAGGGGTGAAGCGCGCGGCTTCCTCTTTCCAGTTGAAGATGAGGGAGCGCGGCACGACGACCAGCGAGGGCGCCTGGATCTGGCCGGCTTCGCGCAGCTCGCGGCGCTGTTCCAGCAGGGCCAGCACCTGCGGGGTTTTGCCCACGCCCATGTCGTCGGCCAGGCAGCCGCCGAAGGAGAATTTGCGCAGGAACTCCATCCAGCCCACGCCTTCGCGCTGATAGCCGCGCAGCTTGCCGCAGAATCCCGGGGGCTGCTTGGCGGCGGAGACGCCCTGGAACTGGCGCAGCTCGGCGCGGACGTGGGCGAAGCCGGCGTCGAAGGTCGCTTCGGGTTGGGTGGCGAGCAAGGCGTCCAGCAGGCCCGCCTGGCTGTGGCGGAAACGGATGTGCCCGTCTTCGGGCGTGCCCATGCCGGCGAGCATGCCGATGCGTTTGAGCCACTCTTCGGGCAGGACGCCGTAGGTGCCGTCGCCGAGCCGCACCGTTTTCTTGCCGCGGCGCACGGCGTCGAGCAGTTCCGGCAGGCGCGCGGTGGTTCCCTGGTAGTCGACAGTGCCGTGCAGTTCGAACCAGTCGACGCCGCTCGAGACGGCCATTTGGAACGAACCCGGGCTCCGGTACACCTGGCCTTCGGCTTCGACGTGCCAACCGGCTTCCACCAGCGAACGCACGACGCCCGACAGCTTGGAGGATGCGATGCTCCACGTGGGGTCGCGTTCGTAGAAGGTGGGTGGCTGTTGCCGGACGCCCAGCTCGCGAAGGAGGTTGACCGCGGCGGCCTCAGAGGCGCGGTCGCGGCGCAGGAAGCGGCGATTCGCGGCATCGTAGACGCCGTCGGCCGGATCCAGGTAGGGAACCAGGCGTCCTTCGTAGTCGAAGACGAGGTCGAGAGAGAGCCGGGCGCGCTTGTCGGCGTGGATGCGTGCGGCGGGCTTGGGCGCGAGCGTGACTTGTTCGAAGCTCAGTTGCTTGGGGACGTCGAGCGGCGGCAGGCCGGGGGTGGAGAGCAAGGTGGAGAGCAGATCGTCGCGGTCTTCGGTGGGCGCCTGGATGCTGCCGGTTCGCCGCAGGTGCGTGAGGAACGGGAAGGCGTTCGCGGCATCGAGCGGCGCGACCTTACCGTTCAGGAACACCCAGTTGGGGGTCACCAGTTCAGGCGCGGACACATCGATCTTCTGGTCGCCGCGGCGCAGGAAGCCTTCGAGCAGCCAGATCTCCTGATTGCCGGGCTTGCGGACGCCGCCGACGCGCAAGGCGAGTTCGAAGCGCCAGGGCGCGGCTTCGGCGCCCTCACTTGATTCCAGCGTGAGGGGCGTGAGGTGTTCGCTGGCGGAGCCGGCGCGCAGGAAGCAGCGTCCGGTGCTCAGCGCCAATGGCAGGAGCGTCACGGCGAGGGAATCGGGAATCAGATTGTAGGTGGGCACCAGCTCGAAATTGGCGCCATACGACGTGTAATACTCGCGCGCGCCGGTCATGGCGAACAGGACTTCGCGATCCTCGGGCACGGGCAGGAAGGGGACGGCGCCGGATTGGAGATGGATGGAAGCCGGGCGTGCGAACTCGCCGTTCTGTTTGCGGTCACGGGTGAGCAGCGCGAGCACCAGGTGGCCGGCCGCCACGCTGGCGGCCGTGTCCACCAGGTAGAGCAACTGGCGCTTGTCCGGCCAGATGCTGTAGATGCCGGCGGCGGCGCGATCTTCCGTGGCGAGGTTGGCGAGCTGCGCTTTCCAGGCAGGCTGGCGCGGCGCGGCGGGCTCGCGCGCGGGCGCTGGTCCGCGCGGCTCGGGACGGGCGGGGAAGGGGGCCGGCGTGCGGTAGCGCGGGAACTCGAGGGCGTCCTCATCGGGATCAAACTCCGTGTCCTCGACGTCTGGCGGCCTCTCGCCGGGCGTCACCTCTTGTACGTCGCGCACGTAGGTGACGGCCGTCAGGTATCCGTTCCCTTCGGCCGCGAGCACGGTGGCCCACAGGTGCTTGCACGGGCCGTCGGTTTCGAAATACGGACAGGAACAGCCAAGGGTAAGGACGCCGCGGTCCCAGTCGAGATGCACCTGGTAGGTTCGCGAGCCGCGCACCACCCCCTCCACGAGTTGCGCAGAGCCGATGTCGATCTGGACGGCCCGCCTCCAGAAATAGGCCTGGCCGCGGTCCCGGATATGGGACGGGAACAGCTTACGCAGGTTCGTCGTGAGTGCGGGCATCGGCGGGAGTCCTCCCATTTTACAGGTGGTCCGGCGATCGTGACCACGTTTATCGGACGGCGGTGGAAATGCGGGAGATAAAGAGGTCGAGGGCGGCTTGCGCATTGACCTGGGAGCCGGCCTGGATGCGGGAGCCGGGGGCGAAGGTGAATTGCGTGCGGCCGTCGTCGAGCACGGTGACCGTGCCTTCGCGGAACTGGACCAGATCGGGCCGGAAGATGACCGCCACGGCGAGGGGATCGTAGAGGGTCGGGCGGTCTTCGCCGTTGAGGTCGAGGAGGCGCAGCAGAAACAGGCCCGCGGGGTTGGCGGCGGCGCGGAGACGGCTGAGGTCGCCCGCGCGAAGCTGGAGCGGCTTGGTGACGTCGAGGCCGACGGCGGTGATGGGGATGCCGGATTGGAAGACGATCCGGGCGGCTTCCGGGTCGCGTTGGATGTTGTACTCCGGGATGTCGCTTTGGTAGGAGCCGCCCATGAGGTAGATGCGCTCGATGCGGGACTTGATGGAGGGGTCGAGCTTGAGGGCCAGGGCGATGTTGGTGAGCGGTCCGATGGCCACGATCGAGATGGGCGGGTTATCGCGGAGAGTTTCGAGGATCAGCTCGGCCGCGGGGCGTTTGGCGCGGTCAGGGATGGTGTCGTCGGGCGTGAGGACGTCGTATTCGCGGGATTGGGTGGGGTTGGCGGGCGCGAGGAGGGGCTCGGGGGCGCCGCGGGCGATGGGGATGTTTCGGCGCTTGTTGAGGCCCAGATACTTCCACAGGAGGCGGGTCTTGGCGTCGGTGTCGTCGATGACCGTGGTGATCGCTTTGATGTCGAGTTCGGGGGAGTGGAGGGCCAGGGTCAGGGCGAAGGTGTCGTCGATGGAGTCGCCGATGTCGGTGTCCAGAATGATGGGCGTGCGAGGGGGCTGGGCGATTGCCGGGAGAGTTGTGAGGAGGAGGGCGATGGTGAGCCGGCGGAGGGCGGCTTTGCCTGAGGAAGGACAAGCGCCGGGACGAGTCCCGGCGCGGCAAGCACGAGTGCTTGCGCCACCTGGGCCGGGCGCATCAGGCCTTCGGAGCGATAGGGGCATATTGCACTTGTTAGATCAGTCCAGGAAGAACGGGGTTTCGTTGTCGCCGCGCAGGATCAGGTCGAAGCGGTAGCCCGGGACGCCACCGGCGTCGAGGCTTGGGTCGGGTTTTGCGATTAGGCGGTCCCGCAGCGCCCCTGCGGGGACGGCTTCCAGGACCGGGTCGGGGGCGCTGGAGAAGAAGATGGTCGTGATCAGGCGGCGGGTGAGGCCAATGCCTAAGACGGCGCAGTTGATGTGCGGGGCGCGGCCTTCGGGGGTGCCGGGGAGGATGGTCTTGAAGCGATACCAGCCGTCTTTATTGGTGCGGGCGCGGCCCCAGTTCCAGAAGCCGGGGTCGGCCTGGTTGCATCGAGGGTCGAGCGGATGGCGGAAGATGCCCTGGTGGTCGGGCTGCCAGAGTTCGACCACCATGTTCTGGGTGGGCTTGGCGCCCACTTCGAGGACGCGGCCGCTGAGGATGATGTGCTGGCCTTGGGCGGTGGCCCTGTCGCGTTGGGTGAGGTCCTCGTTACCGTCCGAGAATTCGCGCGGGAAGAAGGGGCCGGTGGTGCCGCCGGGGGAGACGACTTGTTTCATGCCAGCTCCGGAGTGCGGCGGTGGCCGCGGAGGACGAAGTCGCGTTCGTAATTGATGTAGCTGAGATCGCCCATTACGGTGTCCTTGTGTTCGAACAGGAGGCGCTGGCGGACCTCGTCATCGGGGACGCCGTTGAGCAGCAGGTCCTTGGCGTTGAGGGGCTCGCCGGGGAAGAAGATCTGGGTGATGAAGCGGTTCATCCAGCTTGTGCCGACGATGGAGAAGTGGATGTGCGGCGGACGCCACCACCAGCCGGAGTAGAGCACGGGGTAGGCACCGGGCTTCACCGTGAAGACCTCGTAGCGGCCGTCTTCGTCGGTGACCAGGCGGCCCTGGCCGGTGAAATGGGGGTCGAGCGGCGCGATATGGTCGTCCAGTTCGTGGACGTATTTGCCGGCTGAGTTGGCCTGCCAGAGTTCCATGACGACGCCGGAGACGGGGGAGCCGTCCTCATCCGTGACGCGGCCGGAGACACGGATGAGTTGGCCGACCGGGCGCAGATCGGGGGCGGTGCGGGCGAGTTCGAGGGGGCCGGCGGACCAGCGGCGGGGGAGCTCGACGGGTCCGGTGCGGTCAGTGAGGGTGAGGGGGCGGCGGATGAGGGGGGCCTCGGGAACGCGGGTGAAGCTGGGTGTGTATTTATCGATTTGGCGGAGCGACTGAGTGCGGTCGTCGTAGGGGGAGAAATCGTAGTCGGGGGTTTTCACGGCAGTATCCATGATAGCGGATGGTTTGTTTTCAAAGAGATGGTTTGGGGAAGTGGCCGGTGGTCCGTGCGGTTGGGTTCGTTTGGTTGTGGAGCGAAACCCGCCTGCGCCAAGGCTCCCGCCTGCGCCAAGGCTGCGGCGGGCAAGTCGGCGGGCACGGCGATCCACGGTGGGTTCGTTTCGTACTTGGGCTTGACAGATCGCTCTGGTGGCGCTGTGCTTCACTTTGGCCTCCGCCTATTGATTTCGCACGGGCAGGGAAGCCACTGCGGCGAGTGAGATCGCCAAGTGGATGTGGAGCTTGGGGAAATAAAGCTTCGCGGTTGGTTCCCTACTCAGCGGCAGGCGTAGACGCGAACGTTAGCCCGCACTTCTCACCGGCTTTCAGGGCAGCGGAGGGAAACGTCGGGCGGGGAGCCGCAAGGGGCGATTTCGCCAGCGCAACTGGCATGGCACCCTGACCGGCGACAAGCGCCGGGATGAGTCCCGGCGCGGCAAGCCACGGGCTTGCGCCACGGGGATGCGGACCTTTTTCACGAGATCCTCGGCGACGGCGAGCGGGACGTTCATGCACCCACAATAGGGGAAGCACGGGATGTGGGGAGAGCGGAGCGGCCGGGTTGGGGGCTTGGGCTGCTTGCGCCGGTGGTGACTACCAGGGCGGTGGTGCGGGCGGAGGCGAGGCGGCGGTAGCCGTGGGGCGTGGTCGCATCGAAGTACACGGCGTCGCCCGCGGCAAGTTCGTGGTTGGCCGTGGGCGTGCGCAGCTCCAGTTTGCCGGAGAGCACGTAGAGGAATTCGATCCCCTCGTGCGTGTGGAGACGTGTGCGGGCCGGCTGGGTGGGTTCGAATTCGGCGAAGTAGGAGTGTAGCGACCGGTCGGGGACCGGGAAGTCGAGGCTCTCGAAGAAGTAGTTCACCTGGGCGGCGGCGGGGTGGTCGGGAAACCGCAGACGGTCCTTTTTGCGGACGATCTCGATCAGCGGCTGGGGCTCGGGCGTGAAGAAGTATTCGAGGCCGACGCTGAAGACCATGGCGATGCGCAGCAGGGTGGGCAGCGTGGGATGCATCACGTCGCGTTCGAGCTTGGAGAGCAGCGCCGGGGAGAGCCCGGTGTGGCGGCTCAGCTCGACCAGTCCCATGCTTTTGCGGAGGCGGAGGCGGCGCAGTCTGGCTCCGATGGCGTACTTTTTGAGTCCGGCGGTGATGGTTTCCGATGGCATGGCGGCAACCTTGTTTTCCTCTCAGTAACCGAGGACGGCGGCCCGTTTCCCGCAGGGAAAGCGACCTGGCTCCGATTCTTGCCAGGAAAACATATTGTCTCTACGATAAAACATGTGAGGCCCTGGAGCAAACGAGGAATGGTGGTTCTGGCCGGACTGCTGGTTGTGGCTGCGCCGGTGCGGACCGCGGATCGCGATCTGATGGACACCGCCGCGTTCCGTGGTCTGACGGTCCTTTCCGTGCTGGTGCAGGCCGCCGGGCTGGGCGATCTCCTGCGGGGACCCGCCCCCGTCACGCTGTTCGCGCCGACGGACAGGGCGTTCGCGGATCTGCCGGAAGGGGTGCTGGACAACCTGCTGCGGCCCACGAACCGGGCGCGGCTGCGGCGGATGCTGACGTATCATGTGGTGCGCGGCGAGGTGCGGTCGGCCGAGATCGTGAAGTTAGGCTCGGCGCAGACGGTGGAGGGCGACCGGCTCACGGTGCGGAATTCGGCAGCCGGGTTGATGGTCGATGGGGCGCACGTGACGCAGGCTGATGTGGAGGCTTCGAACGGCGTGATTCACGTGATCGACAAAGTGCTGCTGCCGCCGGTGCGGCTCAAGCCCGCCTCGGGCCGCTGGCGCGTTCTGGGCTCCCCGGGGCAGTAGGGGAGTCCACTGCCGGGTCCGGGCGGCCTCCCGAAGCGGGTGGAGCGCCGCCCGGGCCGGAAGCCCGGCCGGTACCTGCTATGATCGACAGTAGAGGTACTTTGCGCCTATGAATCGTCGTTTCCATTTTGCGGTGGTCGCGTCCTCAACTCTGATTGTCGTTCTGCTTTTGATCGGCACGGGACGGGTCCGTAGCGCTTCTCCGGAAGGGCCTTATGTACAGCTTGGTGTTTACAGCGAGGTCTTGACCAAGATCAAGGTCGAGTACGTCGAGGAGCCGGATATCAAGGCGGTGACGGTGGGCGCGATCAACGGGATGCTGGAGTCGCTGGATCCGTTTGCCAGCTATCTGAACGCGGCTCAATTCAAGGAATTCCAGGCCGAGTACGGCAAGGGCAAGGCCGACGTGGGCTTGTCGCTTTCGCGCGGGCCGGGCTACCTGCGGGTGGTGGATGCGCTGCCGGGCTCGCCGGCCGCTAAAGCCGGGCTGATGACGGGTGACGTGATCGAATCGATCAACAAGATTTCGACGCGCGACATGCCGCTGGCTTCGGCCGAGATGCTGCTGCAAGGCGACGCGGGAAGCGCGATCGAGATGAGCGTGCTGACGCAGCGCCAGGCCGATCCGGAGACGCTGAATATGACGCGGGCGGTGCTGGCGTATCCGGCGGTGAGCGCCAAGCTGGTGACCGACCAAAAGGGCGGACCGATCGGGCTGATTCAGACCTCGACGCTGCAAGCGGGCCGGGCGGCGGCCATCGGACAGAAGATCGCCGACTTGCAGAAGCAGGGCGCCAAGCGCTTTGTGCTGGACCTGCGGTATTGCACGCTGGGTCCGGCGCAGGAAGGCGTGGCGCTGGCGGACCTGTTCATGGACAAGGGCCTGATCACTTACACCGAGGGCCAGAAGAAGCGCCGGCAGGATTTTGAGGCATCGTCGAAGACCGCAACCAAGCTGCCGCTGGTGGTGCTGGTGAATCGCGGGACGGCGGGTGCGGCGGAGATCGCCGCGGCTGCCTTGCTCGATTCCAAGCGCGCCGAAGTGGTGGGCGAGCCGACGTTTGGCAACGCCGCGGTCCGCGAGCCGGTCACGCTCAAGGACGGCAGCGCGGTGATCATCGCCACGGCGAAGTATTATTCGCCGGACGGCAAGGCGATCCAGGACGAGCGGGTGACGCCCACGACGCTGGAGGCGCAGGACGTCGGGACGGTGAACGAAGACGATCCGGACGGGCCGCTGAAGCCGCCCACGGAGGACAACATCCTGGAGCGCGGCCTGAAGCTGATCACTCCGGACGATAGTCCGCAGAGCAAGAACTGAGGGTCGCGAGCCGGCGGAGAGGCGGATTGAGATCCCGCCGGCCGCCTTCGCCGAAACTTCGGCGGGCAAGTCCGCAGTGGGTCGAATTTATGCCGCTTTACGAATATCAGTGCGAGAAGTGCGGAAACACCTTTGAAGTGCTGCAGAAGTTTTCGGATACGCCGATCGAGGTGCACGCGGATTGCGGCGGTAAGGTCGTGCGCCTGATCTCGGCTCCGGGGCTGCAATTCAAGGGTAGCGGCTGGTACATCACCGACTACGCGCGAAGCGGCGGCGGCGGCAAAGGGTCTGACAAAGGCGGAGAGAAGAGCGGAGAGGGCGGTGACAAGGGCTCGTCGAAGACCGAGTCCAAGCCCGCCGAAACCAAGGCATCGAGCGATTCGAAGCCGGCCACCACGTCGGGCAAGAAGGACTGACCGCCAGGGACAGTAGCTTCAACGCGTTTAGGCCCCGGCAGGGTGGTCTACGGTATGAAAGCCGGTCTAAGCGGGTCTAAGCGGACCGCGCTCAGGCGCGTGCGAGTCCAGACCAAGGCGCTGTGAAGCGATCCCGACCGAAGTTCCGGGGAGCCGGTCGATGGCTCCGTCGATGGGCAGGGCGTGCGCTGCTGCTCTATTTCGGGCTGCACGTGCTGTGGGCCCTCGCCTTCCTGGGCCTGCGTTTTTTCAATCCACCTACCACCGGTGTCCAGATCCAGCGGCGGCTGGAGGCGCTGTTCAGCGGCAAGAAGTACGTCAAGCGGTCGACGTGGGAGCCGCTGGCGCGCATCTCGCCGCACCTGGGGCATGCCGTGATGGCGGCCGAGGACCCACGCTTTTACCAGAACGGGGGCGTCGAATGGGAGCAGCTTCAGATGGTGATCGAGGAGAGCTGGAAGGGCGGCGAGATGCCGCGGGGGGCCTCCACCATGACCCAGCAACTGGTGAAGAACCTGTTCTTCACGACTCACCGTAATCCCGTGCGCAAGGCGCTCGAGTATTCGCTGGCGCCGATGGCCACGATGATCGTCGGCAAGCAGCGTTTGCTGGAGCTGTACTTGAACGTAGTGGAGTGGGGTCCGGGTGTGTGGGGCGCCGAGGCTGCGGCCCAGTATCACTACGGCGTGCCGGCCTCGCAACTGACGCGCGACCAGGCGGCGCGGCTGGCGGCGATTCTGCCCTCGCCGAGGCGGCGGAAGCCGCAGAGGATGGATCACTACAGCGCGATTATTGAGGATCGCATGACGCTGCTCGGGTGGTAGGTCGCCTTCGTTCTGCCTCTGGTAGCATGGGGCGCCCTGAAGGGCTGGTGGCCGTGGTCTACTTGAGGCGCGGGCGGGCTGGGTTCTCCCCGGAAACCCGCGCACAGGAACCGCTGCGATGGGTTTTCTATCTCTGGCGGCTCCGGGCGCGATCGTCGTGTTGTTCGTGGGTTCCGGGCTGTCTGTGCTGGGTGGGCTGCACCCTTAGTCTTAGGGGAGACGGGCAGGGATGCGCGGATGCCTTCAGGCAGCCGTCAGGTAGCGGGCCAGGATCCGCTTGAGCTCGGCAACGTCGATGGGCTTGGTGACGTAGTCGTCCATGCCGGCGGCGATGCACTTTTCCCGGTCGCCGTGCAGTGCGTGGGCGGTGACGGCGACCACTGGCAGGCGCGGGCCGCCGGATTCGCGCTTGCGGATTTCGCCGACGGCGGTGAAGCCGTCCATGCCGGGCATCTGGCAGTCCATCAGGACCAGGTTATAGGTGGCGGCATCCAGAGCCGCCAAGGCTTCGATGCCGTTGGCGGCCACGTCGACCGAATAGCCCATGCGTTCGATCAGTCCGCGGGCCACCTTCTGATTGACGAGGTTGTCTTCCACCACCAGAATGCGCACCGGCGGCCGAGGGGACGCACCGGGCGTAAGCGGCGAGAGCTCCGGTTGTGAGGCTGGAACGTCCAGGTGCAGTGCCGCGGCGACGGATTGGTACAGGGCTTCCTGGCGCAGCGGTTGGGTGAGCGTGTCAACGCCGTCCGATTTTTCGGCGGATGGGCCGACGAATACGAAAGGCAGGGAGCCGCCGGGGGACGCGGGCACTTCGCCGCGGAGGCTCTGATGGAGCACGCCGAGTTGGAAGGGACCGCGGTTTTCCCGGGCGTCCTCGATGGCCAGGCGCACATCGGCGGCGTCACGCGCCTCGGTGACGGCGAGTCCGAAAGACGAGAGGTAGCGGCTGAGGATGCGCAGGCTGTCCGTGCTCCCGCCGGCCACCAGCACGGGCACGCCGGGCAAGAGGGGCCGGGCAGGGAACGGCGGCGCCGCGCCGGCTTCAATCTCAAACCAGAAGCTGGATCCCAGACCAGGCGTGCTTTCGACGCCGATTTCTCCCTGCATCAGGCGAACCAGGTGACGGGAAATGGCCAGGCCAAGCCCGGTGCCTCCGTAACGCCGCGAGGTGGAGCTGTCGGCCTGCGAGAAGGGTTTGAATAGAATGCCGAGAGCGGCGGGCGGGATGCCGATGCCGGTATCGCGCACGGCGATGCGCAGGCGGTGGCCTCCTGCGGGTGTGGGTCCGGCCCGGCGGGCTTCGACCACGACGTTGCCGCGCTCGGTGAACTTCACGGCGTTGCCCACCAGATTCATGATCACCTGGCGGAGACGTCCGGGATCGCCGGTGACCTGTGCGGGGACGCCCGGGTCGATGTGGCAGAGCAGTTCGAGGCCCTTGGCGTGGGCGCGCTCGGCCAGCAGCAGGACGGCGTCTTCGACGGCGGAGCCGGGGTTGAAGACGACGGATTCCAGATCGATCTTGTTCGACTCGGCGCGGGAGAATTCGAGCACGTCATTGACGATGCGGACCAAGCCTTCCCCGGAACTGAGGATGGTGTTGACGTACTCGATCTGTTCGGGCGTCAGGCCGCTTTCAAGCAGCAGGCGGGTCATGCCGAGCACGCCGTTCAGAGGCGTGCGGATTTCGTGGCTCATCATGGCCAGGAACTCGCTCTTGGTGCGGTTGGCGGCTTCGGCGGCTTCCTTGGCGGCGCGCAGGGTTTCCTCGAGTTTCTTGCGGGAGCTGATCTCCTTGCCGACGATGTAGAACAGGCCTTCGGTAAGATCGGGCACGGCGCTATACTCGAACCACTTCACGGATCCGTCGCGGCAGACGCCGCGGCATTCGAAGCCGGTCACGGTTTCGCCGCAGGCCAGCTTGGCGATTTGCTGCAGGATGGCGTCGTGGTCGCCGGGATAGGCGAAGTCGAGCAAGGGCCGGGAGGTCGCTTCTTCCGCCGAATAGCCGCTCAAAGCTTCCCAGGCAGGGTTGACGCGGCGGAAAACGCCATCGAAGCCGGCCATGCCCAGCAGGTCGGGCGACATGAGGAAGAGCTGGTCCCGCTCGTACTCGGCGCGGCGCTGGTCGGTGATATCGGTGAGGACGGCGAGCAACCGGGAGACGCGCGTGCCGTCGGTGCGGATAGGGTGCACGCGTGTGAGGAAGCGGCGATAGCGGCCATGGACGTCGGCCAGGCGAAGCTCAGTGGTCCAGGCCGGGGCGTCGCCCTGGATAAAGGCGTTGTATTCCTGGCGGGCGCGGACGCGGTCGTTCGGGTGCAGGCGGTCGAGCCACCAGTAGGGGTGGGCCGCGTACTCCTCCGGCGAGATGCCGAACACCTTGAACGTGTTCTGGTTGCACCAGACGTTACCGGTTTCGAAGTTGCGGTCCCAGATGAGATCGCCGGTAGTCTGGCTGATATGCTCCAGCCGTTCCGCGATATCGCCGGCGGCGGGACTGCTCTCGACGGGGCACGACTCAGTCAACTGGACGTAGGTCTTCTGTGACACTCCGACTCCCCTTGCAAGGCCGCCTGCGTGGACGAGCCCGAAGAGACATATCGGATCAAGACGGGTCAATAAGAGCGCTGGTGGGGGGATTCCGCGGATCAGGACTCGGACGGGGCGTGAAACGGCTCGGCCAGGCCGCCGAGGGTGGTGCGTCCCATGCGGTGGGCGAGCTTCAGCAGGCGCAGGAAAACCTGAGCGGTGATGAAGGCGTCGCCGGGGGCGGTGTGGCGATCGTGGGGCGTGACACCGAAGAGGTCGCAGAGGGCGTCGAGAGTGAAGCTGCGGATCTGCTCGCGGTTGGGGAAGGCTCCGTCGTGTTCCAGGTGCAGGGTGAGGTCCATGGTGTCGAGGTGGCGGTTCAGGAGGCGGAAGCCGAAGTGGCGCTCATAGCCCGCGTTGAATGTATCGACGTCGTGGCCGATGTGGTGGCCGACGATGACGCCGTCGCGGACGTAATCAAGGAACTGTTCGAGGGCCTCCGGTTCTTCGAGGCCCTGCTCGCTTTCCTGGCGGGTGACGCCGTGCACGGTGACGGAGCTGGTGTTGTGCGCCACCTTGAGTAACGCTTCATAGGAATCGTCGAGTAGGATTTCGCCGGCGCGGACCGCTACGGCGCCGATGGTGATGAGGCGGTCCTTGCACGGGTCGAGTCCGGTGGTTTCCGAATCGAGGAGCACGAAGCGGACTTCGTCAATGGGCGTGGCGTCGGTCCAGGTGTGTTCGAAGTGCTGGAGGTAGCGTTCCACGAAGGGCGGCGGCACGGGTCAGGCGGCCTCCATCCACTGGCCGGCGGCGGTGAATTCCAGCAGGCGGTGGATCGAGCGGAAGCCGCTCTTGAGGACCTGGCGGTCATGATGGCTGAGACGCGCGGGGTTGAGTTTCCAGCCGGCGCCGTGCTCGCGGATACCGGCGCGGGTCTGTTCATAGAGCACGACGTGCAGGGTCTGCGCGGCTTCGCGGAAGATGGATTCCTGCTCGGGCACCAGCGTGCGGGCCAGGCGAAAGCGCTCGATCGTGGATCCGCCCAGGGCGCGTCCGGCGGCGATGCCGAAAACACGGCCCACATCGACCAGCGGGCGCAGGGCGCTGCGTTTGAGGTCGAGGGTCTCTGAACGCTCGCCGGATTCTTCAATGACGGCGTCGCGGAAAAAGGCCAGCGGCGGGAGGTTGTTCAGGCAGTCATTGGCCAGCAGGCGGACGAACACGGGATTGGCGCGCACGTCTTCATGGACCGCGGCTTCGAGCCCGCGCCAGAGCGCGGTGCTGCCCATAACGGCGCGCAGGTCGAAGAGCGGCCGCGAATGGTAGATGGGATTGTCGAGCGGGGCGCGCACCAGGGCTTCGTAGCGCTGTTTCCAGCCGGCCACGGTGGCGACCGAGTATTCTTCGTCAAAGTGCGATTCGCGGGGCAGGTAGCCGCATTCGAGCAGTGCCTGCTGCATGCGGCGATACCAGTCGACGACGGCGGCGCGGGAGGTGTTGTCGCGCAGGATCACGATGGAGCGCTGGATGCCGGGCGGGAGGGATTCCATGCGTCCGGCAGCGCCGTAGAGGCACCAGCAGTAGTCCGCCGTGGGCGCTTCGGTGAGCTGGGCAAGACGTTTAAGAATGCCGACGTCGGCCTGGTGCAGGTAGTGCGCCAGCCATTCGACGGATTCGGGCGAAGTGAGTTGTTCGAGGACGAAATTGCGGGCGCGTTGCTGGAGGCGGCGGAGGACTTCGGTGGTGGGCGCGAGCGGAATTTCGTGCAGCATGTACGAGGGCTGCTCGCCGAACGCGGGGGCGAGGTCGGAGGGGGAGATGAGGCCGTGGAGTTGGCCGTTGGGGAGTCCTCCTTTGGTGATGACCGCTACCGCGGCTGCTCCTATGGAGAGCACGCACTGGCTGACGGTGACCTCGGGCGGGAGGAAGGCGGGCGAGGGGTTCATGAGCTCTTCGACAGGGCGGGTGGGATCGAAGGTGTCGCGGGAGAGGGCCTCGAGTACGGCATCGGCGGTGAGCACGCCGACCACGCGGCCGTTACGGTCGAGCACGGCAGCGGCCTGGGTGCCGGCCTGGCTCATGCGGCGCGCGGCCTGGCGGATGGGATCGCCGGGGGCGCAGACGGGCACCTTGGTGCGGCGGGCGGCGTCGTAGAGCAAGGTTTCGTGGGCTCCCTTACGATGCTCGTCGGGCTGGTAGCCGGCGGCGACGGATCCGTAGGCGGCGACGTAGCGTTCGGCCTGCGGATATTTTTCGAGCATGCGGGCGAAGGCGGCGGCGGGCAGAGCGTAGATGACAACGTCGCTCGAGGATTTGGCGGAGAGGGTGCTGAGGTCGGCTCCGTTGTAGCGGTCAATGCCGAGCATGTCGCCGGCGCCGCGGATGTCCTGGAGGCGCTCTTCGGGGCCCGATTCGTCCCACATGGAAACGGTGCCCTGCTGGATGACGAAGACGAAGGGCGGGTGGGGCTTGCCTTGCCAGAGAATGAATTCGTCGCTTTCGTGGAATTTGACGCGGCCGCTGCCGGCCAGGTCGAGGAGGTCCGCTTCGTCCATGTATTGGAAGGGCGGATAGTGCTTGAGGAAGTCGGCGACGCGGTAGTTGATGGCGGCGGTCTGCACGCGGGTCCTCCTGGCTCAGGAAGACTCAATTCTAGCGGATCGGGTGGGAGGGCTTTAGGGATTGCCGGACCTTGGGGGACCGCTCGCTGCGGTCGCGGCAGAGCTAGTTTAGCTTGCATTTCTCACGAGCTCTACAGTGCATCGGTGCGAAACGTGAGGCAGGGATACGCAATCGGCGATTTGGCCGCCGCTCCCGGCATGACAGCGTGACCGGCCACAAGCGCCGGGACGAGTCCCGGCGCGGCAAGCCACGGGCTTGCGCCACGGCCTGCATCCGAAACCTGGTGAGAAATGCGGGTTAGCGCGGCGGTGCACGGTGGAGCGGGTGTGGGCGAAGGGGTGGCTGACTCACAGTGGCCGGGCAGGCGGCGTTAGTTCAGGACGCCGAGGCGGTCGAGCGGCCAGTAGACGAAGACCGCTTTGCCGTAGATGTACTTGATCGGCACGGTGCCCCAGGTGCGGCTGTCGTTGGACGAGCTGCGGTGGTCGCCCAGGACGAAGTATTCACCTTCGGGGACGACCATGGCGTCCATGGAGACGCGGTCGCGGTATTCCTGCGGGACGTAGGGTTCGTCGATTTCGGCGCCGTTGACGAAGACGCGGCCGCGGCGGATTTCGATGCGGTCGCCGGGTTCGCCGATGACGCGCTTGATGTAGCTCTTGCTGGTGTCGCGCGGGAAGTAGAAGACCACGGTGTCGCCGCGGTGCACGTCGGCCAGGCCGAAGCGGTAGGAGAACTTATTGATAAAGATGCGTTCCTGGTCGACCAGCGAGGGCATCATGCTGGTGCCTTCGACCTTGACCGGCTGGTAGAGAAACAGGATGACCATCAGCGCGATCATCACACTGAGCGCGAGATCGCGCAGCCAGACCAGAGTGGCCTTCGCCGAGTGGGTGAGCGCGGCGGGTTCGGGGCTGGGGGCTCCGGACTCTGGAGTGGTGTGCTCGGGGTCCATCTTTATCAATATAGACGTAATCGGCCGGGAGGGGGTTGCGCCAGCGTTTCCCTGCTAACGGAAGCTCACAGTCACGGTGTTGGCAGTGTGATTGAAGTCGAGTGTCAGCTCAACGCCGACATCGCCGCGTCCGGCCAGGGATCGGGGAACGGGGCCGAGCACTGCCTGGTCGAGACCGGCATCGGTGGGGTGCGCCACGGCGGCGACTACCGGTACTGGGACGCCTCCGATTGTGGCTTCGGCTCGCTGATTGTGATGAAACCCGGTGCCGTAGACGCTCAGATAGACTTCGTCACCGGGCGCGCCCAGGTCAATGGGTGTGTTGACGAACTGCCCGCTCCCGTCACGCTCGAAGGTGTAGCCTTCCTCGCGTTGGCCGTCGGCATGCACCAGGAGGTAAGTGGCTGCCGCGGGTCCCGATCCGTTCTGGGGCATGGAGAAGAGGCCAGGCCCGACGGGGGCGACCCAGGCATCGACCACGCTGCACGGCTTGCCATCGGGGCAGGCTGAGACCCGCATCTGGCGGCGCGGACCGTCCGCGAATTCCGGGATCAGGAAGCTGGCCGAGGTTGGTGAGACGTAGAGCATTTGAGCGGGGACCCAGACAACCTTCTCCGTCACGGTGGGGTCGACCATGCTGATCTGGAGTCCTGCGAGCTTGGTGGGCAGGGGGTCGGTGGTGGCGACTTCCGTGGTGGTAGCGAAGTTGACGCCGTAGATGGTGGCCCAGGCTCCGCGCGCGAGCGCGCAATCGGCGCGCCACTGGCAGCCCTGATAGCCGCCGTCCTTCTCGTAGCTGGCGGCGTTGACGACGGCATCGATGCGAGCCCCTTTAGGCAAAGGCGGGGCGGGGAGCACGGCGAGTTCGACCGGGATCTCCTGCGTCTGGCCGCCAGCGGTGATTTCCAGCGTGCTCGTGTAGGTGCCTGGAGACAGCGTCGAAGGGTCGATGGAGATCATCAGTGGGGTGGCCGTCTGCTCGCCCGGTCCTTGGGAGCCGGTGATCTCACGCGCGGGACCGGCCTGGGCGTCGCGCCAAGCCAGGCCCAACCAGGGATCGGCAGTGCGCACCGTCCAGGGGAGCGCGCCACCGCCGGCGTTGCCGATCGCCAGAGACTGGGGCCTGGGGTTGGCGGCGCCTTGGGTGGCGGTGAAGCGGTAGCCGCCCGCGCTCACCGTCAGGCGCGGCTCGTCTCCCAGAACATGACTGGATGTGGTGAGCGTCGCCAGGCCGCCGGTCAGGGTGGACAGACCGAAGAGCTTTCCATCGGTGTCCTCCAGCACTTCAGAGTGATACTGGCTCATGCGGTTGTAGGAGGTCATTTCCCAGGGCGTGAAGAGGCGGCCTTCGGAGACGACGACGTAGAGCGTGTGGAACGCCTTCTGCGAGTCCGCCGGGCCTGGAATGCGAGGTCCGACGGCGTCGATGACGTCCTGGATGGTCACTTTACGGACCGGTCCGGCAATGAGTTCGGCGTTGTTCAGGCAAATCGGCGTACCGTGCTGCGCAACGTAGAGAGGCTCGACTTCGGAGGCGGGAATCAAGCCCATCATGTAAAGCTCCAGGTTTCCGATTCGCTCGCGTTGGTAGGGCGAGTCGAGCAAGGTGAACGTCCCGTCGCCATTGTCACCCCAGTAACATCCGCCGAGCAGACCGGCCGCACTGGTGTTGCCCAGCCAGTGGCCGTCGTCGGTGATGATGCCGAGGCTCTGGGGCAGATGGGCCCCCCACTGGTGCATCGTCTCGTGGAAGAAGATAAACCAGTTCGAAAAGTCGGTCTTGTCTCCGACACTCACCCCCTGGAGGCGGCCCTGACTGCCATAGAGCGGCGAGTAGTCGGGGACGGGGTTTTCCGCGATGCCTTGAGCCGCGGTCCGCACGGTCCGGTGGTAGCCCAGGACGGACAGGGGGCTGTTGGGGCCGGTGGTGGTCCCGGAGACGCACCAGTCCTCCGGCACGTAGACACAGTTGGTCTTGTTGGCTCCGAAACTGGGTTCGATGATGTGGAAGAAGTCGAAATCGTCGGGCAGGAGTTCGTAGAGGCGCCGGGCGATCGGCGTGAGGTCGTTGTTCGGATCGAAGGATCCTGGGGGGACGGCGAGATTAATGACGTTGGACGCGATCTGCGCGTCCGGCGCGATCTGGTAGATGGGATCGGGGGCGAGGACCTTGGCGGGGTCGATCACGCTGAGGAGGAAGGCGAGCGGGTCGACGGTGAGGGAGGGGAAGGATCCGAAGGAGCCTTCGAGCGTCAAGCCGAACGCGCCGGGTTGCGCGGTGGTGAATCCGTCCCAGACCGGTGACCTGCCATAGTTCGGGCCTGGAATCTGGGGCTGGCCGCTCCAGCAGGTGTTGTCCGTATCCCAGCGGATGTCGCTGAGGGTGAAGATGCCGTCGTTGGCGGCCACGTCCCCGCCTTGCCCGTCATCGCGGAGGGGCAGCATTTGCTCCGGGATGACGCAGCCTTTCTTGCCGCTGAAGGTGAAGGGGCTGTTGTAGATATTCAGGTGCGCCCCGGTGGTGCCGGACGGGACTTTCACCTCCAGGCGCGTGGCGCTGACGCCGTCCATGAGGATGGTTTCGGGTACGAAGCGGATGAATTCGGGGCAGGGGATTTCGGGGGAAGTCCCTCCGGGAGCGCGGCCAACCATAAGGAAGAGAAGCGCGGAGACCGCAGCGCGGACTGGCATCCTGGATGCGATCGGCATGGTCGCCAAGACGCTGCCGTTGGGCAGGAAGATTTTGGGGCGGCTAGTGGGATTTGAACCCACGACATCCAGAACCACAATCTGGCGCTACTACCAGCTGAGCTATAGCCGCCGTACAGAAACCATTTTAGAACATCCGGGCCGAACAGCGATAGAGGCGGTGTGTTAAGTTCCAAGTATGGTATCGGTGCAGGATGCTGTTCGCAGGGCAGCAGAGTTCGCTGCCGCCGTGTTCAAGGAGAATCCCGGCGCTGCGGAGTGGGCGCATCATGTGCAATTGGAGGAAATCGAACAGGGTAAGGCCGAGGGCGCAGCGGTCTGGCTGATTACGCTGAGTGTTCCCAAGAAGCTGGCGGTCTTGGGAACTTCGTTTCCCAACATCACAGACGAGCGTCACTACAAGGTGTTCGCCGTGGACAAAGAAACTGGCGAGGTCCGGTCCATGAAGATTCGGGAGTTCGCAGGAGTCCATGACTGATCCGGCTGGCTTGGTGGAGAAGCATCTCTCTAACGGCCTCCTGATCGACACGAACTTGTTTCTGCTCCTGCTGATCGGAGCCACCAATCAGCGCCGCATTGAGAAGTTCAGCCGCACGGACAAGTTCTCAGTTGCCGATTACCGTCTTCTGGCCTATGTCGTTGGTCAGTTCAAAACCGTCCTGACGACTCCCCATGTTCTGACGGAGGTCAGCAACTTGGCCAAGTTGGGAAATCCGGAGTTGACGACTCTCCGAGGACGATTTCGGGACATCGTCGAGCGAACCGAAGAAATCTACGAGGCCAGTCGGACGGTGATGGCGGAGCCCACGTTTGCAGCCCTCGGATTGACGGACGCCGCGATCACGCTTGCTGCGAAACGTCCGATGCTCGTGCTTACCGATGATTTGGAGCTTTACCGAGTGCTGTTTCGCCACGGCGTAGACGTCATCAACTTCAATCACCTTCGATCCCAGCAGTACCTCAATTAGAGCCCCGCCTTTCTCCACAGGCGGTCGACCTTGTCGCGGACCTCGTCGGGCATGGTGATCACCTTCGGCCAGGGGCGGGTGAAGCCTTCTTCGCGCCATTTGCGGGTGGCGTCGATGCCCATCTTGGAGCCGTAGTTGGGCAGGCGGCTGGCGTGGTCGAGCGAATCGACCGGGCCCATGACGAATTGGATGTCGCGTTCGGGGTCGATGTTGTTGAGCGCTTTCCAGGCGACTTCGGCGGTGTTCTGGACGTCCACGTCTTCGTCCACCACCACGATGCACTTTGAGAACATCGCCTGGCCAAGGCCCCAGATGCCGTGCATCACTTTGCGGGCGTGGCCGGGGTAGGACTTGCGGATCGCCACCAGGATCAGGTTGTGGAAGACGCCTTCGGCCGGCATCGAGATGTCGCGGATTTCGGGCAGTTGGAGGCGCATCAGCGGGAGGAAGATGCGCTCGATGGCCTTGCCCATATAGAAGTCCTCCATGGGCGGCGGGCCGACGATGGTGGTGGCGTAGAGCGGCTTCTTGCGGTGCGTGACGCAGGTGACGTGGAAGACCGGATACTCATCTTCGAGCGAGTAGAAGCCGGTGTGGTCGCCGAACGGGCCTTCGGTGCGGAGTTCGCCCAGATTGACGTGGCCCTCGAGAACGATTTCGGCGTTGGCGGGGACCTCGAGGTCGGAGGTCTCGCACTTCACCATCTCGACTGCTTGGCCGCGGAGGAAGCCGGCCAGCATCATTTCGTCGAGGTCGGGCGGCAGGGGCAGGATGGCCGAGTACATGGTGGCGGGGTCGGCTCCGATGGCCACGGCGACGTCCATTTTCTGGGGGCCGCCTTTGGCGCGGAGGCGGCGGAAGTGCTCGGCTCCGTTTTTGTGGGTCTGCCAGTGCATGCCGGTGGTTCGTTCGTCGAAGACCTGGAGGCGGTAGCAGCCGCAGTTGCGCTTGCCGGTTTCCGGGTTGCGGGAGAAGACCATGGGGAGGGTGATGAAGGGTCCGCCGTCCTGGGGCCAGCAGTGCAGGATGGGGAACTCGGCGAGGGAGAAATCCTTCTTGCGGATCACCTCCTTGCAGGGGCCGTCGGAGACGGTTTTGGGGAAGATCGACGCCAGGTCGGCGAGCTTGGGCAGCATTTTGAGCTTGCCCAGCAGGCCTTCGGGCTTCTGCATGGCCAGGAGGTCGGCGATGCGCGCCGCGATGGATTCGACCGAGTCGACTTGCAGGGCGAGCTCCATACGGCGCTGGCTGGCGAAGGCGTTGATGAGCAGGGGGACGCTGGATCCTCTGGGTTTTTCGAAGAGCAGGGCGGGGCCGCCTTGCTTGACGCTGCGGTCGGCGAATTCGGTGATTTCGAGGTGCGGGTCGACTTCGAAGGGGATGCGCTTCAGTTCGTGGTGTTTTTCGAGGGTGCGGACGAAGTCGCGCAGATCAGCGTAGGCCATTGTTGTTTATTATGAAGGATCGTATGACACCAAAAACTGCATTGGTAACGGGAGCGAGCCGGGGCATCGGGCGGGCGTGCGCGCTGGCGCTGGCGGAGGCGGGGGCGCGCGTGGTGGTGGCGGCTCGGGACAAGGAGAAGCTGGAGGAGACCGCGGCGGAGGTGCGCGCGCGGCGGAGCGAGGCTTACGTGGTGGCCATCGACCTGGGGTCGGCGGATTCGATCAAAGAAGCGTTCGCAACGGCGGCCAAGGAGTTCGGGCGGGTGGACATTCTGGTGAATAACGCCGGGATCACGCGCGACGGGTTGGCCATGCGGATGAAGAAGCCGGATTGGGACGACGTGATCGCGACTAACCTGACGGGCGCGTTCCTGTGCGTGCAGCAGGTGCTGCAGGGCATGCTGAAGGAGCGCTGGGGGAGGATCGTCAACATTTCTTCCCTGGTGGCGCAGGCGGGGAATCCGGGGCAGGCGAATTACGTGGCGTCGAAGGCGGGACTGATCGGGTTGACGAAGTCGCTGGCGCAGGAGATCGGCAGCCGCAACATCACGGTGAACGCGGTGACGCCGGGGTTCATCGAGACGGATATGACGGCGGTGCTGTCGGACGAACTAAAGGCGAACATGCTGGGACACATTCCGCTGAAGCGGTTCGGGCGGCCGGAAGAGGTCGCCGCAGCGGTGCGGTTTTTGGCGAGCGAGGAGGCGGGATATATCACGGGTCAGGTGCTGGGCGTCAACGGCGGAATGTATATGTGAGGCGCGCTACTTCTCCCTGCTACCATACTCTTTACGCCATGAAGTCCCTCTTGGACGCGCTTGCGCCCAACCATCCTGACCTTGCCCTTGCCCAGGCGATCGATCCGGGCCGGGTTCCCCGGCATATCGCGATCATCATGGATGGCAACGGTCGCTGGGCGCGGCAGCGGAATTTGCCGCGGGTGGCCGGGCATCAGGCGGGGGTTCCTTCCGTGCGGGCTGCCGTCGAAACCTGCGCGCGGATGGGCGTCGAGGCGCTGACGCTTTATGCGTTCTCGGTCGAGAACTGGAAGCGGCCGCGGGCGGAGGTCGAGACTTTGTGGCGGCTGCTGCGGATTTACCTGCACAGCGAGTTCGACCTGATGACGCGGCATCAGATCCGGTTTGGTGCGGTCGGGCGCACGCGGGAGCTGCCGGCAGTGGTCCAGCGCGAGTTGGAGCAAGTCACGCGGAAGACGGCGGGGCATACGGGGCTCCGGCTGAACCTGGCGATCAATTATGGCGGGCGGGCTGAGCTGGTGGACGCGGTCCAGGCGCTGGTCCGGGATGGGGTGACCGAGGTGACCGAGGCGGCGATTGCGCAGCGGCTTTACACGGCCGGGCTGCCCGATCCGGACCTGCTCATTCGCACGTCCGGGGAGATGCGCGTCAGTAATTTTCTGCTGTGGCAGATCGCTTACGCGGAGCTGTACGTCACCGACACGCTGTGGCCCGATTTCACGCGCGCGGAGCTGCTGCGCGCCGTTCTCGATTACCAGAAGCGCGACCGGCGGTTTGGCGGGCTCGGGCAGGCGGCGCCGGATCGCATCGAGGAGGCCCTGCCGGAGGCTGCTCCGGTGCGAGCGTTCTGATTCCCGCCCCATGAAGCGCATCGTCTCGGCCGTTATCCTGATTCCACTGATCGTGTGGGACGTGCTGGCTGCGCCGCAGTGGGTGTTTTTGGGCATCATGGCGGTGGTGGGGGCGATCGCTTACTACGAGTTCGACACGATCGCGCAGGGGCACTCGATTCCGCGACGGGGGTGGCCGGGCGGTCCGTGGACTGGGATGGCGGCGGGGCTGCTGCTGCTGTTTGCGCCGCAGCCGGTGATGGCCACGCTGGTGATGCTGGCGATCGTGCTGATGATTCTCGCGCTGCGGCTGGAGGACCTTGCTGGCGCGCTGCCTACGGCGGCGAGCGTGCTGCTGGGCATCGTCTACATCTTCGGGGCTTGGCGCTGCGCGATCCTGCTACGCGACTTGAATCCGCACTGGCTGATGGTGTCGCTGCTGGTGAGCTGGGCGGGCGACACGGCGGCGATGTATGTGGGGCGGTCGCTGGGGAAGAACAAGATGGCTCCGCGCATCAGTCCGGGGAAGACCTGGGAGGGAGCAGCGGGGTCGGTTGTGGGGGGCGTGCTGGCGACGGTGGTCTACACGTATTTCTTCATTCCGCAGGTGGCGCTGTGGGTGGTGATTTTGGTGGGCGGCGTGGGGAATGTCGCGGGGCAGGCGGGGGACCTGGCGGAGTCGGCGTTCAAGCGCGGGGCGAACGTGAAGGACAGCGGGACGCTGCTGCCGGGGCACGGGGGGTGGCTGGACCGGATCGATTCCAGCTTGTTCAGCATTCCGGCGGTGTATTTTGTGTTGCGGTTGCTTGAGCAGTGGTTCGTCGGTGTTCCGGGCTACTAGCACTGGCGGACCGTGGGAGAACAGGGGAGGGACCGCCTGCGGTCGCGGCTCTGCTAGCGGCTCTGCGCTGTGAGGGTGGTTTTGCATCGTGCCGCAGGCTGAGGCGAGACCAGTGGGAACGGTCGAGGCTGGGCGGCGTCGCCTACTGAGTGGCGGTTGCGCCGGAGGCCGGGACCAGCGCCAGGCGGGCGCCTTCCGGTAGTTCCAGGCCATCGCCTCGGGCGGCGATCTCCGGAATCGTTACGGGCGTGCGGCCGGTGATCGGGGTCTCGCCGAAGAGTGCGGTTGCGGCGGCCAGCTCGGAGGGGGTCGAGGAACTGAACGTCGTCATGTAGGCGGCTGCCTCGGGGAACTTGGTGCCCATGTAGGGGTCGTTGAAGCTGAGTAGTGCGACCGGGCGGCGGCCTTCAGTGAGCTTGGTGAGGAAGGGCTCCACGTCGCGGAGGTTGGCCGTGATGCTGGCAAAGGACGCGACGACGATGGGCGAGCAGCCGCCGCTTGCTTCGAGCACGGCTTCGAGCGCGGCCTGGGGCATGGAGGTGTCGACGCTCATCACGCCGGCACGCGGGGCGCGGGCGCGGAAGGCGCGCATGAAACGCTGCCCTTGTTCGGAGATCCGCAGGCTGTTGACCACCATCAGGCAGGCGCGAGTGGTTCCCTTGAGTGGCAGCACGCCGCCTTCGTTACGCAGCAGGGTGACGGCTCGGCCGGCCACTTCCTGCGCGCGGGTGGCGGCGTCTTCGGATTGCATGGCGTCGGCGATGGCATCGAGGTCCACCAGCTTCTTCTGCATGAGCCCCAGGCGGACCTTGGCCGAGAGGACGCGCATGGCGCTTTGATCGATGCGGGCGCGGGTCAGGCGGCCGCCTTCCACGGCGGCGACCACGGCGTCGATGGCGACTTCCGGGTCGGGCGGCATCAGCAGGACGTCGGCTCCGGCGGCGAGCGATCGCACGGACCCTTCGGCGCTGTTGAAGAGGCTGGCGAGGCCCTTCATGTCCATGGCGTCGGTGACGATCAGGCCCTGGAAGTGAAGCTCGTCGCGTAGCAGTCCGGTGAGGACGGCCGGCGACACGGTGGCGGGCACGCCCGAGGCGTCGATTTCGGGCAGCGCCATGTGGGCGGTCATGATGGAGTCGACGCCGGCGGCGATGGCGCGGCGGAAGGGGACGAGTTCGAGGGTTTCGAGGCGCTCGCGCGGGATGTCGAGGCGCGGCAGGCCCAGGTGGCTGTCGACGTCGGTGTCGCCGTGGCCGGGAAAATGCTTGGCGGTGACCAGCACGCTGCTGGACGGTTCGGCGTGTGCGCCTTCGATGAAGGCGGCCACGTGGTCGGCGACGCGCTGCGGGTCTTCGCCGTAGGAGCGCAGATTGATGATGGGGTTCTCGGGATTGCTGTTGACGTCGGCGACGGGGGCGAAGATCCAGTGGATGCCGAGGGCTCGGGCTTCGCGGGCGGCGGTGAGTCCTTCAAAGCGCGTGGCGGTAAGGTCGTCGGCGGCGCCGAAGGCCATGCTGTGGGGGAACTGGGTGCCGCCGGTGACGCGCATGGAGGCGGCGCGTTCGAAATCAGAGGCCATCAACAGAGGCACGCGCGAGAGGCGCTGCATCTGGTTGAGGAAGACGGCCATGGCGTAGGGGTTCGCGTTTCGCGCCGAGCCGAATTCGACGGCATTGTTGACGATGATGCCGCCGATGTGGAGGTCGGAGACCAGGTGGCGGTATTTTTCGTAGTCTTCGGAGACGGTGCTGTAGACGTCGCCGTCGGCGACGGCGATCACCAGTTGGGCGACGCGGTCGCGCAGGGGCATCCGGGCGAGGAGGCGCTGGGCTTCGGCCTGGTCGGGGGAGAGGGGCGCGGGTTGCGCGGCTTTGGATTTGGCGGCGGGGGCCGGAGCGGGTGCTCGGGGCTGCTGGGCTACAAGGGCTGCTGCGACCAGCGCCGCAGCTATCAGCATCGCGAGCACGACCCTGCGAAGCAGCATGCCTTCAGCATAGCGCGGGAGATGCGGAGAGGGCCGGTTCGGTGAGGGCTGGACGAGGCGGGATGAGATCCCGCCGCAGGCCACGGGCCTGCCCCACAAGGGCCTGTGGGGAGACTGGGCGAACTGGCGGCAGAGTAGGGCGGCCGATTGCGGATTCGCGGGGCGCCGCTCCCTGCGGTCGCGGCTCGGCTAGGGGCGGCTAGGGGGGGCTTGTGGACTCGTCTTCGTCGAGGTTCTCGATGTTGCGGTCCAGGTTCTCAAGCAAGTCATCGGCGGCGGCGGTGGAGATGAGTCCGGAGGTGGCCGCCTTCTGGATGGCGCCTTTCTCGGCGGCCAGGAGGCGTTCACGCGCCGAGCGGAGTTCGTCGCCGGCGAGCCACGGGTGCTGCTGCTGGAAGTCGGCCAGTTGATCGCGGATGCTGCGTTCTTGCTCCTCGAATTCCGTGAGCAACTGCTGGTGGACGACGTGGGTGATCAGATGGGTGCGGCGCATGGTCTCCAGTTCATTGCGCGCCGAGGCCAGAGCCATGCGCCGTACCTTGAGCTGGTCGTAGATCTCCTCGCGTGACTGTTTCAGGCGCAGGCGGCCGAGCAGAGGCTTCATGGTGAGGCCCTGGATGACGATGGAAAATGTCACCACGCCGAAGGTCATGGCCAGGATCTCGGTGCGGAACGGGATGTCCGGACCCAGGCTGAGGGCCAGGGCCATCGACACACCGCCGTGCAGCCCGCCCCAGACGATCACGTGCTGCCAGGCGGGCTCGATGCGATCGCCGAAGCGGTTGCTGAACGGGGTGAGCGTGTAGATGGTGAGTGCGCGGGCCAGCAGGACGGCTCCAATGGCGGCGACGATGGCGAGCCAGGATGTGGCCAGATCGACGATGTGCACCTCGATGCCGATGAGCAGGAAGACCAGCGAGTTGATGACGAAGGCGAAGTATTCCCAGAAGGACCACAGCGCCACGCGCGTGCGGGCGCTCATGCCGGTTTCGGCGCCGAAGTTACCCACCATGACGGCCGCCATCACAGTGGCGATGATGCCGGAGACTCCGAGCGACTCGGCGATCAGGTAGGAGCCGTAGGCGAGCACCGTGGTGAAGGTGATCTCGATGCGCGGGTCGTTCACCTGGGCGGTCAGCTTGCTGGCGGCGTAGCCGAGAGCGAGACCGAGCGCGGCGCCGCCGAGTGCGACGACAACGAATTCGCGGACGCCGCCGACGGCATCAAGTTCGCCCGTGGTGACGCCGATGAGCAGGATCTGGAACAGCACCACGGCTGTGCCGTCATTAAAGAGGCTCTCGCCTTCGACGATGGTCGCCAGGCGCTTGTCGACGCTCATGTCCTTGAAGAGAGCGAGCACGGAGATGGGGTCCGTGGCGGAGATCAGCGCGCCGAACAGCATGGCCACCAGCAGGGGCAAATCGAGTGCCCAGTGGACGGCATAGCCGGTGACGACGGTGGAGACCATGACACCAGCGACGGCCAGCAACAGGATCGGCCGCAGGTACTCGCGCACGTGGCGGACGTGGAGGTTGATGCCGGCCTCGAACAGCAGCCCCGGGAGAAAGATGACGAAGATCACGTTGGGCGTGAGGATCTGCGAGTTGGAGCCCACGACTTCGGTGATCGGCAGGTGGAACAGGTCAATGGCAAACCCGCCGAACACCAGGGCGATGGTGTAGGGAATGCGCATCCGGCTGGTGGCCAGCGCGATCACGGACGCGGCCACCAGCAGCAACACCAGTAGCTCGACGATGCTGATGGTGGTCACCGCACCAGCATAGCGTGGGTAGGGCGGACGCTGTGCGCGTGTCCTTGTGAGCCTCGCGGTGGCGCCTCTCTCACGCCACTGAGCTGCGCGTCAGCAAGTGGTCCGCCCCGGGAGTACCTTGTGAGGGGAGACAAGCGCCGGGATGAGTCCCGGCGCGGCAAGCCGCGGGCTTGCGCCACCTAAATCGGCCGGCGGCCCTGGATGACGCGGATCAAGAGCACCGCGACGGCCGCGATGAGCAGGATGTGAATGAAGCCATACAACGTGTAGGACGTCACCATACCCAATATCCAAGCGACGAGCAGTATTACGAAGATCGTCATCAACATGAGCGCCTCCTACCTGGGAGAGACCCGGGGTGGGGGCGATGTTTCGGGGCTATTCGTAAGTCTCGGGATAGGCGCGGCGTTGCTCGTCGGCGATCTCCATCGCTGTACCGATCTGGATCAGTTCGCCCTTGCCGATGCCGGGGCAGTAGCGGGCGGTGCGTTTCCACTCCGCCTGGTTCTCGACGAGTTCGGGCCAGAAGGGAAATGTCCGGCACTGCGTGGGCTTGGCGGGGTGGATGCCGCAGCCGCCTTTTTCGAGGAAGGGGCACTGCTTGTCGGGAGGCTTGCGGAAGCGGCGCTGATGGGCGGTGCGGTAGACGTAGGTCTCTTCGAAGCGCTTGCGCGACATGTGCACGAAGCGGGCGGCGCGGCGGATGTCGTCTTCGCTCAGGTAGACGAAGCCTTCCTGGTCGCAGCAGTTGATGCAGCCCGGCTGGCAGGTGAAGCGCAGCGTGCCGGGCGGAGGCATCAGGCGAGGTCCTCGGTCTCTTCCACCAGCTTGGCGACATTCATGGTGTAGAGGGCGGGCTTGCCGTGCATGTCGCTGGTGAAGAAAACCTGCTGGCTGTTGCGGGAAAAGATGGGCGAGACCATTTCGGGGTCGCTGGCGCGGTGTTCGCAGAGAGTAAGCTCGCGGTTCACTTTGCGGGCCAGCAGCAGGATGTAGGGCGAGGCCTTGGCTCCGCTGGCGCCCACGAACATGCTGGCGTCGGCGTTGGCGCTGAAGGAGATGTACTGGGTGGTGTCGGCGACGTCGCGGTCCTCATTCGAGTCAGGGACGAATTCGCGGATGTTGTGGAGCTGGCGCGGGTCGTCGGGATAGTTCAAATAGAGGATCGTGCGGCCGTCGGGGCTCCACTGCGAGGGTCCGGTTTCGCCGGGAGCCAGGCGCAGGCGATAGTTCTGCTTGCCGTCGTAGTTGGCGAGCCACACGCCGGGTCCACGGTGGTAGAGCACAGAGGCGCGCTTGGGGCGCGGCTGGGGGTTGCGCAACGGCTCGTCGGTCTCGGCGAGGGAAACCACCCGTCCTTGACGGAGATCGACAAGCTGGAGGCGGTAGGCGCCGCTCTTGCGTTCGATGATGGAGGCGTAGAGGCCGTCGATACTGACGCCGATGCCGGGGACGGGGGCGAATCCGCCGGTGGAGCGATAGAGCTCGCGGGGTTGAAGTGAAGACAGGCTGGCGGTGAACAGTGCGTCGCCGTCGACGTAGAGGAACGCGCGGTTGTCGGGCAGCAGCGTGAGGCCGCCCAGGGACTCGGCTTCGGTGAGCTGGCGGGATTCGTTCTTTTTAAGATCGAGGCGGTAGGCTTCCATGCGGCCGGTGGCGTCGGAGGCGTAGACCAGATAGTCGCCTTTGCGCGAGACGGCGTAGCCGTAGTAGGGCGGCAGGAAGCTGGAAACCTGGGGATCGGTGAGGCGGATCACCGGGGATTCCGTGGCCCGGTCGGCGAAGGTCATGGGCTCGGCGGGTGAGGTGTCACCACGGGAGGCCAGAGCCACGGCCGGAGTCAGGGCAGAGACGGCGAAGAGGAAAGAGCGGCGCGAACACAACTCCGGTAAGCGGTTCGCGAGACGCATATTCTGATGGTAACGCGGTCGCGATGGGGCATCAGTGGAAGGAGAATGTGAACTCGGGTCCGATGGTCCACACGCGGGCGGTCTGGTCCTGCGGCAGCCCGGGGATGTTGTAGACGCGCGCGGTGACGCCCACCCGCAATACGCCGGATTCGGTGAGAGCGCAGTCGGCCGAGCCGACCACCTGCGTGCCCCAACTGGAGCTGTTCCCGTAGGAGAGGCCCGGGCCGGGGTTGTTGAAGTTGTGCTGGAAGTAGGCGGCTCCTCCTCCGAGGGTCGCGCGGAAGCGGTTTTTCGGCTGCCAGACGGCGCGTAGGCCCATCGGGATGAAGAAGGCATTATTCCGGGGCGCGGGGGTGGCGAGGCCCTGGCTGCCACCCAGGCTGGTTGAGTCGAGGGCGTGCGGCACCACTTCCAGCGCGACGTCGAACGCCAGCCAGCGATTGGTGCGCAGCAGGTAGCCGATGCTGTAGCCGGGGCTGTTGTCGAGTCCGTAGGAACGCTGGCCGGAGTTCGCCGAGTAAAGGAACCGGCCGCTGAAGTTGTGCTCCGGGAACTGGCGCTGATCGGATTGCGCGCTGGCGGGAGCGGCGGACCAGGCGCAGAGGATGGCGGCGATCGGCCAGATTCGTGCTGTCATCGGTTAGACGCCCCTCCTCGGGGGCCGATGTGGGGAGAGCAGGTTGGGGGCCAACGATTGTGGGGAGGGGGGTTGTGGGTGGTTCTGGGAGGGCGGGCTGAAGCCCGCCGCAGGCCACGGGCCTGCCCCCCACAGACTGCCTGAGGGCAGAGGTGGAGGGTAGAGGTGGTTATGGTTGGGCAGGTTCCTTGCCCAGAGCGTCGCGGGCGAAGACGAATTCTTCCACCGGTTGGCCGCCGATCAGGTGCTCCTGGATGATGCGTTCCACCACTTCCGGTGTGACGTGATGGTACCAGGTCCCGTCCGGGTAGACCACGGCGATGGGACCCTGCTCGCAGATTTTGAGGCAGTTCGCCTTGGTGCGGAAGACGCAGGTCTCGCCTTGCGTCAGACCGAGCTGCACCAGGCGCTTCTTGAGGTGATCCCAGCTTGCCGAGCTGTCTTCATAGGTGGAGCACTTGGGCTTGGTCTGCTCCGCGCACAGGAAGATGTGGCGCGACAGTTTTCCGATGCCCAGGTTGCGGGCGGTTTTATTGAGGTGCTGTGCTTCGGCTTCGTCCATGAGGATTCCCTTTAAAGCTGGGCGGACTGGACGGCCGCGCCTGCGGTGAGGATGCGGCGCATGCGGCCGATCTGGCCCAGGTGATCGTTGAGGTGCGCGTAGAGCGAGAGGAGGGACTGGCGGGTGGTGCGGCCACTCTCGGGCAGAACCCTGTGACGGGCGACAAGCGCCGGGACGAGTCCCGGCGCGGCAAGCCACGGGCTTGCGCCACGCTGCCTTGCCGAACCATGCGGCCAGCGCACTAGTGCGGCGGTGCGGCTGGTTACCCGCTCCATCCCTCGCCCCACTCGCCGCTGAGGATTTCGGCGATCTCCTTCTCCGGGATGGCGCCTTCCTTGATGACGCGCCAGTCGAGGTCGGTTACGTCGACTGTGGTGGCGCCCTGGCCCACGGCGAGGCCGCCGTCGAGGACCAGGTCCACGCGGCCGTCCATGACGCCGAAAACCTGGATGCCGCTGGAACAGGTGGGCTGGCCGGAGAGGTTCGCGCTGGTGGCGATCAGCGGTTGACCCAAGCGCTCGACCAGCGCGTTGGGGATGTGGGCCTTCGAGTGGCGCACCGCGAGGCGTCCGGTATTGCCGGTGACCTTCAGCGGCACTTTGGACGACGCCGGGACGATGAGCGTGAGCGGTCCGGGCCAGAAGTGGCGGGCTAGCAGGTAGAAATTACGGTTGACTTCCTTGGCCAGGTCCTCGGCCATGACCACGTCGCCGACCAGCAGGGGCAGGGCGCGGTCCGATTCGCGTCCCTTGGCGTCGTAGATGCGCCTTACGGCGCGCAGATTGAGTGGATCGCACACCAGGGCGTAGAGTGCGTCGGTGGGGATCGCCACCACACCGCCGCGGCGGACGATGTTGGCGGCTCTTTCGATGGCTTTCGGGGAAGGGGCCTCGGGGTCGGTCTCAATCAGGTCTGTGGCCACAAGTTTCTAGTGTAACGCTACGTTGATGGCAGTCCGTACTTCGGCGCCGGTGGCGATCACGCGCAGGCCGGCGACCTTGGGACGCACGGCGGCGGCGATTTCGCGCGCCAGGGCAGCTCCGTCCTCGCCCGCACGAAGGCGGTCGAGTACGGCTTCGGGAACGGGTTGGCCCAGCTCATTGACCACGAATTCGGCGTGACTGAGCGAGGCGAGCGGCCAGATGCTGGCGAACAGCGGAATGCCCAGGTGGCCGGTTCGGTGGAGGAATGCGTCCAGGACGGCGGCGTCGAAGATGGGGGTCGTGATGGCGAATTCGGCGCCGGCGCGGACCTTGGCTTCGAAGCGCTGGACCTCGTGGTCGAGATCCGCGGCCGAGGGGTTGGCGGCCACGCCGATCAGCAGCTCGGCAGGCGCGCCGATGGGGTTGCCGCCCAGGTCCTGGCCGCGGTTGAGGTTGTGCGCGATCTCCACCAATCCGACGGAGTCAATGTCGATGGAGCCGGGCGGGTCGCCGGTGATGCACAGGACGTTGTGCACGCCCATGGCGTTCGCGCCAAGCAGAGCGCCCTGCAGGGCGGCGGCCGAGCGGTCGCGGCAAGTCTGGTAGAGCATGGTGCCGATGTGCGCGCGGCCGTGGATCAGGTGGCAGGCAGCCACCGCGCTCATGCGTCCCACGGCGTACTGGCCGGAGGGAAAGCTGATCACGTCGATGCCGGCGTCCAGGCACTGGAGCGCGGCGGCGATGGACTGCGCAGCGTCGCCGCGCGGGGTATCGAGTTCCACGATGGTGACGAATTCGCGCTCAGCCAGCTTCACGCCCAAGCGCGACTTGCTTTCGAGCGTCACCGGCTCCACCGGTTCGGGCCTGGTGGCGGCCGTGGCGCTGACGGAGCGCTCGGCGGGCTGGACCCCGGCGATGGCGTCGCCCATGGCGCGGATGTGTTCGGGCGTTGTGCCGCAGCAGCCGCCCACGATGCGGGCTCCGGCTTCGGCATAACGGCGGGCGTAGCCGGCCATGTATTCCGGCGTGCAGGGGAAGGTCATCTTCCCGTTGTGGGTGGTGGGCAGGCCGGCGCTGGGGACCGCGATCAGCGGCTTGGCTGTCATGGCGGCCAGCTTCTCCAGCGCGTCGAGCAGGGCGCGGGGGCCGGAGCAATTCACACCCACGGCATCGGCGCGCAGTTCATCGAGGCACGGTCCGAAGGCTTCGACCGGCGTTCCGTCGTAGAGCCGGCCGTCATCGCCGACGGTAACCTGAGCGGCAATCACCAGCTCGTCGCCGGCCACCGCGCGCACGGCGTCAATGGCCACGCGCAGCTCGGCGATGTCGCGGAAGGTTTCGAGCACGAACAGATCGACGCCGGCGGAAAACAGCGCCGCCGCCTGTTCGATGAAGGCCGCGTGGGCTTCGGCCGCGGGCAGGGGGCCCAGAGGGGCCAGGCGCGCGCCCAGGGGTCCGATGACACCGGCTACGAAGGCGCGGTCGCGGGAGGCTTCGCGGGCGATGCGCACCGCCGACCGGTTAAGTTCGACGGCGCGGTGGTGCGATCCGGCGGATTCCAGGCGGAGGCGGTTGGCGCCGAACGTGTTGGTCTTGAGGATCTCGGCGCCGGCCGCCAGGTAGTCGCGGTAGACGTTGCGGACCAGGGGCGCCAGCGTAAGGTTGGTATCCTCCACGGCCCCGAGCAGCGTGGGGCGACGGGCGTGGAGTTGGGTGGCCATGGCGCCGTCGGCCAATAACGGGCGCTCCGCGAGCGCCGCCCGGAACTCCTGGGCGCGGGTCAGTTTCACTGTAGCTTCCATGCTCTGTTGCAAATCGGGCGAAGCGGATTCCGACCCCGAGTCACGTACCCCATTGGGGGAACGGATTCGAGCGGCCTGAGCGGCAGTCCTCCAACAGATCAGCCACGCGGGCGCGCCGCCGGAGCAGCTTTTCCAGCAGCCGCTCCAAGGCGTCCTCCTCGCCTTCCAACCAAGCCGGAGGAATCTCCTTCACAGCCCGGTCGATGACTTCTTCCGGAAAATGCCGGATGCGTTCCAGCCAGGGCTCGAAGGAGTCCAGGCCGCGCACCCGCTGATAGACGAGCGGCCGGAAGTACAGCCCCTGGATCGGAGAGTCTCCGAACCGCCAGTGTGGCCCCTCGAATACGTAACCATTGTCCACCATTTGAGCCACAAAGCCCAAGCGCCCCGGCTCGGCCGATTCGGCCAGGTCCGAGAGGCGCGCCCGGTAGAAGATGGCCTGGCGGGAATCGGCGTTTCCCATCCATTTATCGAAGGCCAGAACGCCCAGAAAATCGCGGGCATTTTCGACCTTTTCGAGCAGCACGTCGGGCAGGAAGTCGTAGACCACGGTGCGGCGGACGTCGCCCGGGAAGCGCGAACCGAAGTGCCAGCCGACGGTGGGGAGTGCGCGGTTGTGGCCCAGTTGCAGGTAGACCTCGGGTTCGGAGGCGAGAAACTGGGGCGTGATCTCGACCATGGCCGTGGGGGGCGTGGCCAGTTCCAGGTAACTGAGGAAGCAGGACGCCAGCCATTCGTTCACCAGGATGCGGCGATGCTGCGGGTTGTTGAGGAACTTAACGACGTAGGCGCATCCGTCGGCGGCTTCGAGCAGGTGCGCCTGCGCTCCTCCGCGCATCTTGCGGATCAGGCGGCGGGCTTGGACGGGCATGAGGCGGTTCGGCTCCGGGAGGCTGGCGGTCCGGCGCGGGAGACCCCGTCCGGGGGACCGCGCGCCTGAGCGGGCGGCGGAATCGAGTACCTTAGAGATTATATGACGGACGAAAAGGAACCCACCCCGCGCCCCGGCGCCACCAAGGAAGAAGTCGCGCTGGATCTGATGCGATTCATCGCGGGAACCACCGGTTACGGCAAGGCTTCCGCGGGCGCCGGATTCTCCGGAAAGTCGCCCAAGAGCCCCGAAGAGCAGGTGGACGCGCTGCTGGAGTTGTACGGGAGGTGCAAGGAGGCGGTGAAGTAACGGGCAGACGCCCGGAGGTATTTCACCGGACCGGCACTAGAGTCGGTCACTGGAGGCAGACGGATGCGGAAAGTGACTCTATGCGTGCTTGTCGCGGCGGCCATCTGCGCGGCGCAACCGGATCAGCCCTCGGGGGGCGTGATCGAGGGGATTGTGACCGACTTGGCGGGTTCGCCCTTGGCTATGGCCAGAATCCAGATCCGAGCCGCCGGGAAATCTGTTTCGGTCAATACGAAGGATGATGGCGCCTTCCGCTTCGAGGGGTTGGCCCCCGGCCGTTACACCCTGAGCGCCGTGCGTTCCGGATATGTCAGTCAGTTCTATGGAGCAGATGAGAGACTGCAATTCGGGTCGGAAATCTCACTCAGCAAGGGGCAGAGCGTAACCGGGCTCAAATTCCGCCTGACGCCGCAATCGACCATCTTCGGCCGCGTCGCGAACGAGGCCGGTGAGCCTCTGGCCGGCGCCCGTGTCGAGCTTTACTTGCGTAGCTACGGAAAGGCACGTCTCACGGCGTACCGCAGTGCCGACTCCGGCCCGGACGGCAGCTTCGGCTTCGGCGGGCTGGGTCCCGGCCGGTACTACGTCGCCGCCTTGCGGACTCCCGACCAACCCGCCCAGACAGCCGAGGGTCCGAATCGAGCCTATGTCCCGTCCTTCTATCCCAGTGCCCTCCGTCCATCCGACGCGGCGCCCCTGGATGTCCAGGCGGGACGTGAGATCCGGGGAATCGAGATTCGCATGCGAATGGAGCCGGTGTATCGCATCGCGGGTTCTCTCCAGGGAGGTGCGGGAGGGTCATTTTACATTCGCATCGACCCGAAAGAACCCTCGATCGATAACGACACGGACGTGAGAAGCGTGCGTGTGTCGAACGAGGGATCGTTTGCGTTGGACCGCGTCAGTCCTGGAGAATACGTCCTCACGGCTTTTCCCGTAGCGGAGCGGCAGGCGGACGGGACATTTTCTTTGCCGGCGCTCTATGGCCGGGGGGAGGTGTCCATCACCGATCGGAGCATCACGGGATTTGTGCTGCCCATCGCGCCAGCACCGGCTCTTCGGGGAACGATCGCGGAGGATCGCGACGGCAATCCTGAGGATCGCAAGCTGGAGGACATCTCCTTCCGGGTGCGGCTCCGACAGCCCCGGCAGACCAACGATAACGCCTACAACGTTCCTGCAGGGTCCGACGGCGGCTTCGGGATCAGTTCTCTTAAGCCGGCTGAGTATACGCTCCAGCTATTCGGATCGCCGGAGGATGCCTTCTATATAAAGCGAGTGCGCTTCAACGGTTCGGATGTGGATGACGACACGCTCGATTTGACCGCAGGGGGAGGGCAACTGGACATTCTTGTTTCGGGCCACCCGGCGGAGATCAAGGGCGCGATCAAGGATGATAAAGGCAGCCCTCGTGCCGGCGTTCGCGTTTCCGTGTGGCGCCGATCGGATGCGGGAGTCGCTCGACTCGTCACGAGCCGTTTCTCCGATGCAGACGGGGGGTATCGCTTGTTCGGCTTGGCTCCCGGTGAGTATCGTGTTGCCGCATGGGAGAGCATTGAGGTTGGGCTGGACGGTGTGCCCGAATTCCTGGAGGCCTTCCGCGGAGTGGCAGCCAAAGTGGACCTGCGAGAAGGCGAGACCAGGAACTTGGAGCCACCGCTGGTGGACGCCGAAGCCATTCGAGCTGCGGCCGCTAAATTGAACTGAGAGGCATTGATCCGGGCCAGTTGCCGGGCGCCTGCCCCATGGCTCTTTCCTACAGGTGCGAGGCGACGTACCAGGTATCGCCCCAGGTGTCTTCCACCGCGCCCATGCGATCGCCATAGGGTTGGATGGAAGGTGGAAACAGAGGCTTGGCGCCGGCGGTGATGGCCCGGCGGTAGAGCGCGTCCGCGTCGGGTGCGTACAGGTAGAATGCCGCGGGGCCGGGCGAGTCCCCTTCGGCGAGCTCAAGCGCCGCATCGCTGATCTTGAGCGCCGCGTACTGCAGGTCTCCGGACGGGCTCTTGAAGATCCCGATGGTGGTGGCGCCGAAGGCCGCCTTCAGAAAATCGACCAGGCCTTGGGCGTTCCGGCGCGTCAGGAAGGGCGTGACGGTGTGCAGGTCCGGGGGGACGCGGCGACGGGCGGCCAGGAACCAGGTGTTGCCGGTGGGGTCGATGACGGCGGCCTGGCGTTCGCCATAGGGCTTGTCCTCGGGCGGAGCGAGGGATTCGGCTCCGGCGGTCAGTGCGCTTTCGAAGGCGGCGTCGGCATCGGGCACGTAGATGTGCAGCGCGTTGGTCATGGGGCGGCCTTCGGCCGGAGGCCCGCCGCCCAGCATCAGCATGGAGTCGCCAATGCGGATCTCGCAGTGCGTGCCTCCTATGCTGCCGGACGTGCGCAGCGTTTCCACAGCGCCGAAAGCCTCCCGGGTGAAGGCGATCAGGCTTTCGATATCGGGCACCATCAGGTAGGGGGTGACGGTCGTGAATCCTTCGCGGACTCCGGTTGCTGTCGTCATGACGTGATCCTTTCCGTTCGCCGCCGGGAAGCCGGAGCGGTGATCTCCACAGGGGGGACCTTCGGGCGGATGCCGTTGTTTCTCGCGCGCGGGGAAAGCGGGAAAGAATGGAAAGAGGCGGGGGGCTGCCGGGGGCTGTGTCCGGCAGCCGGGATGATGCTGGTCGAGGGGTTCGGCGCCGTTACTTCTTGGCTTTCGGGGCTTTCCTGGCCGCCTTCTTTACTGCTTTCTTGGCGGGCGCTTTCTTCGCGGCTTTCTTGGGAGCGGCTTTCTTGGGGGCTACCTTCTTGGAGGCTACCTTCTTGGGGGCTGCCTTCTTCGCGGCTACCTTCTTCGCGGCTACCTTCTTCGGCGCGGCCTTCTTGGGCGCGGCCTTCTTCGCGGCTACCTTTTTCGGAGCCGCTTTCTTCGCCTCAGCCTTTTTCACCGCCTTCTTCGGGGCGGCCTTCTTTGCTTCAGCCTTCTTGGGAGCGGCCTTTGCTGCAGCCTTTGGAGCAGGCGGCTTTGCGGCTGGCTTGGGAGGCGCCTGCTTTGCCGGGGCCGATGCTTTCTTAGCGGGCTTCTTTGCCGGGGGCGGGTCGGCGGGAGGCGGTGGAGCAACAGCCACGGGGGCGGGCGCCGGTGTGGCAGCCGGTGGCGCAGGCGGCGCGGATGGCGGCGGAGGCACGATCGCGATCTCGACGGTCCGCTCGACCACGACAATCTCGTCGTCGTCATCGTCATCGTCGCCGTAGTCGCCGATGTCGTCGTCCAGGTTGAAGCTGGGTTCCTCGTCGTAATCGTCGATCACGTCATCCATGTCGTCGTCATCGTCAAACGCGAGCCGGTATTCGGTCATCTGCGCACAGCCTCCTCTGCAATCAACCAACAGAATATCGCGTTTTGTTCAGAAGGCAAGCGAAATCCAACGCAAGAGGACATATCGTGCTCGGATGTGAAATCGTCACCGCACGGGCGAGGTTGGCGTGGCGGGATGGCTAGCCCGGTTAAACAGGCTCTCCTCAGCGCATCAGCGCGAAACCCGAGCCGGGGCGCCGCGGTGAGCGATGCCGGCGCCGCTCCGGGCATGACACAGTGATGGGCGACAAGCACCGGGTTGAGCCCCGGCGCGGCAAGCCACGGGCTTGCGCCACATGCCCGAAACAGGGTGAGACATGCCGACTAGAGCCCGGCGGCTTCCGCGATTGCGCTGGACGCGGCAGCCACGCGGCGCCCGGTGGGACGGTTCGGGTAGGCGACCGGGATCGCCGCCAGTGCGCCCGGCGGCGGCAGAGCGCCCTGGTTGGCGGATTCCACCTGCGCGGCGGTGGTCCCGTAAAGCTTAGCGACGGACTCGGCGGTGTCGCCTTCCTCCACTCGATGAAGGCGCCAGCTCTTGCGACGCTCGAGCGGGATGACGGCGAAGGCGGCCTCCAGATCCTCCATGGTGCCCTTGGGAATGCGGATCGGGTAGCCCTGCGGCGCCTCCATCTTGAGCAACGCGGGGTTGAGTTCGGTGAGCTCGCTCAAGGGGCGGTCAACGGCGTCGGCAATCAGCGCCAGGTGCGTGTCCGAGGCCAGCTCCAGGCTGTCGTATTCGATGGCCGGATCGAACGGCACGGCGCCCAGCCCGTAGGCGTCCATGTTCTTGTAGAGGATGGTCATCGCCAGGATCACCGGCACGTAGTTGGCGGTCTGGATGGGCAGCACGCGCAGGCGGCGCAGCTCCCAGAAGTCGGCGTAGCCGGTGCGGAAGATGGCTCTGTCCACGCAGCCGGGCCCGCAGTTGTAGGCGGCCAGCGCCAGGTACCAGTCCCCGTAGTGATCGTAAAGATCTCGCAGGTGGCGGGCGGCGGCGCGGGTGGCTTTTTCCGGATCACGGCGATAGTCGACCAGCGAGGTCTGGGTGAGCCCGTATTCCTTGCCGCGGCTCTTGGAGAATTGCCACAGCCCGACGTTGCGGGTGTGGGAGACGGCGCGGGGGTCGTACCGCGATTCCTGCTGGGCGACGAAGACCAGCTCCTTGGGCAGCCCCTCCTGGGCAAATATTTCTTCCATCATTTCGCGATAGCGGCCGGAGCGGGCAAAGCCGCTCAGCAGCAGCTTGCGGCCGCGGTTGCTGAGGAAGTAGTTGATGAAGCTGAGGACGTAGTCGTTCTCTTCCAGCGGGAGCTCGGAGACGGTTTCCTCGATCTGGTCGCGGACGCGGCCGCGCAGGCTGGGATCGATGGGGAAGGTCATCTCCAGGATCTCCGCGAGCGAATCCTGCTGGGTGGCCAGCGCCTCTTCGCCTGCGGCGGCGCCCAATTGGCCCAGATCGTAGTGATAGATGGCGTCGGCCATCTCGTCGAGGCGCAGGCGGATGCGGGCCAGGTCCACAGGATCGTCAATGTGCGGGGCGGAGAGCAGCGCCTCTATGGCCTGGTCGAAGTCGGTGCGGGCTTCCTCCGTCTTGCCTTCCTGGAGCGCGCGCTTGCCGGCGTTGAAGCGGCGTTCGGCGGCGGCGATGACGAACTGCCCGTCGGTGACCGGACCCGCGGCCGGGTCGATGAGGCGGAGCGAGGGGTATTCGAGAGCGGGGTAAAGGAGAAGGTCGGGGGACTCGGGCATCGCCACGGGCTCGAATTCGTGAGCCGCGACGGGCGGGGGAATGAAGGTCCGCACCTGGCGGCCGGGCGAGCTTCCACCGCAACCGGCCAAAAGCACGAAGGCCGCCAACAGGCAGGTGAGCGGAGAAGTGGGCTTCAGGGCGTCCATGCCTGGCAACTTTAGAGAAGTTTAACAGAGAGGGTGGATGGGTGGTCAACCGGGTGTTGTCCCAAGACCGCTATTTGGGACAGTACAGTCAACTGGTCCGTGTGGGGCAGGCCCGTGGCCTACGGCGGCCTCTCAGGCCGCCTGTTTCGCGCACTGAGCCGCGCCACGAGGGCCGTCACCGTCGGGTCGGGATTCCGGCCGGCCCTGCCAGGCGCGCTGAGAGCGCGCCGCAGGCCACGGGCCTGCCCCACACGGCCCTGGGAAGGGTCAGAGTAATAGAATAGCTTCGTGCCTGCCGACGTTATCGAACTCGAGCTGTTCCGCCATTTCCTGGTGTCGATCGCTGAAGAGATGGGGGTGGTGCTGCGCAAGACCTCGTATTCGGCCAACATCAAGGAGCGGCGCGACTACTCCTGCGCGGTCTACGACGCTCGCGGCGAGACGGTGGCTATGGGCGACCATATGCCCGTACACCTGGGCGCGATGCCGCTTTCGGTGCGCGCGGCGATGGAGACGTTCGCGCTGGAGCCCGGCGATGTGGCGCTGGTGAACGATCCGTTCCGCGGGGGCACGCATCTGCCGGACATCACGGCGGTGGCTCCGGTGTTCACCGGGGGGCGGCGGCCGTCGTTCTACCTCGCCAACCGGGCGCATCACGCGGATGTGGGCGGGATGAGTCCGGGGTCGATGCCGCTGGCGCGCGAGATTTACCAGGAGGGACTGAGGATTCCGCCGGTGCGCATCCGGCGGCGCGGCGAGATCGACCGGCCGCTGCTTGACCTGCTGCTGGCCAACGTCCGCACGCCGGTGGAGCGCGAAGGCGACCTGATGGCGCAGATCGCGGCGATCCATCGGGGCGAGGTGCGGCTGCGGGAGTTGGTGGAGCGCTATGGGACGGCTCGGGTGTCGGCGAACATGCGCGCGCTGCAGGATTACAGCGAGCGGATGATGCGGGCGGCGATCACGGCTCTGCCGAATGGCGTGTATCGCTTCGAGGACGCGTTGGATGACGACGGAGTATCGGCGGGTCCGGTGCGCATCCGCGTGGCGGTGGCGATCGAGGGGGACACGGCGCGGGTGGATTTTTCGGGATCGGCGGCCCAGGCCGCAGGTCCGGTGAACGCCAATTATGCGGTGACGCTGGCGGCGACCATGTATGTGTTCCGGTGCCTGATTCAGGAGGAGGTCCCATTCACCGCGGGCATCCTGCGGCCGATTGCGTTGATCGCTCCAAAGGGGACGGTGGTGAACGCGCAGGCTCCGGCGGCGATGGCGGCGGGCAACGTAGAAACGTCGCAGCGGATCACCGACGTGCTGCTGGGCGCGCTGGCGAAGGCGGCGCCGGGGCGGATTCCCGCGGCGTCTTCGGGGACCATGAACAACGTGAGCTTCGGCGGCGCGGGGTTTGCCTACTACGAGACGATCGCCGGGGGCATGGGAGCGTCGCGGCGGGGTCCGGGGCTGAGCGCGCGGCACACGCACATGACCAATAGCTGGAACACGCCGGTGGAGGCGTTCGAGCACCTGTATCCGGTGCGCATCGAGCGTTACAGCGTGCGGCGCGGGTCCGGAGGAAAGGGGCTTCACGCTGGCGGCGATGGGATCGTACGCGAATTCCGGTTCCTGGCGCCGGCCGAGGTGACGCTCATCGCCGACCGGCGGGAACGGGGTCCGTGGGGGCTCGCCGGCGGTGGGGCGGGGAAGCCGGGCCGGGATTCGCTGAACGGGCGGCGGATCAAGGCGAAGACGAGGTTCGCGGCGAGCGAAGGGGATCTGCTGCGGATCGAGACGCCGGGTGGCGGCGGGTACGGGCGGACGGGACGTTCCTAGAGAGCGGAGCGCAGGTAGTTGGTGCAACCGTTGCGGGGTGGGGCGCGGACGGTTCCGAGTCCGCGGAGGAGGCGGGCTGAAGCCCGCCGCAGGCCGTGGGCCTGCCCCAACGGCCACCGGAACTAGCCCGGATTTCTCACCAGTGAGGCCGGGGCGGTGGAAAGGTGGTCGCCGCTAGGCCGAGAAAGCAGAATGCATGAAAACGGCACACAGCAGGTAGTGTGTAGACGCGGCTCGACCACAACGGCCTCGTGCGGGGTAGGATTTCAAAGAGCGGTCTTGCTTCAGGTGGTGAGGGCGGAGTGCACGAGCTGGAAGAGGTCCGGCCACGGATAGCTGCGCGGCAAGGAGACCCAAATGCGGCGGGCGGTAACGCGGATCGAGGCGCCGATCTTCAACAGGCGGAGCCGGATCGTTGAGACTTGAGCGGTGGCCAGTTCGGTAGCCTGCAAGCCCAAACGGCGTAAGACGTAGGCCATGGCGGACAGATACAGACGCAACTGATTGGCGCGCAGGGACTCGGCGCTGACGCGATCAGCAAACAGCATGAACTGTTCCTTGATGCGATTCTCCATGTCGCCGCGGGCGCAGTACAGTTGTTCGTATAGCTTCTGCGCGGGCCAATCGGCAGGGGCCAGTGAAGTGACAACGAAACGCGGATTCTCTTTCCCCTCGATGTGTTCGGCTTTGGCCACCACGCGGCGGACCCGAGCCCAGGAGCCGGATACGGTCTGATAGGGGAACTCCACAAAGACGCGAGCGGGCTTGTGCGTTTCTTCCCACTGCTGCTGGGCCTGACGCAACGCATCGCCGATGAGCGCCTGCAAGCGCGGGTTGCGGGCGAAGCCCACAACATAATCGACGTGATTGTTTTCGCACCAATCCAGCAACTCATCACGGCAGAAGCCAGAATCGCCGCGCAGGATGATGCGGGTTTCCGGCCAGTGCGTGCGCAGCTGTTCCACAATACGGCGGATCTCATCCAGGCTTCCCGCCGCGCCGTCGATGTTGGCCGGACGCAGGCGCGCGCACAGGAGATGCTGGCCCGCGAAGATGTACAGCGGCAGATAGCAGTAATGATCGTAGTAGCCATGAAAGAAGCGGCTCTCTTGATGGCCATGCAGCGCCACATCGGTGGTATCGACATCGAGCACGATCTCCGGCGGAGCCGCCGTGTGCGCTTCCACAAACACGTTCACCAGTAACTCGTCGATGGACTGCTTCCAGAAGGTGATCTTCTTATAGCGCGTGTTGGCGCCCGTGCCCAACTCCAAACGGTTCAGCGTGCTCTTGCCCGCCAGCGGCGGCTCCAGGCCGGCTTGCCCTGCCAGCAGTTTCAGCACCGGGTCCTGGCGCAGTTGCTCGTGATCGTTCAGGTCTTCGTAGCCCAGTGCCAACGCGGACACGCGTTGCGCAAGCATCTCGGCGACGGAGTGTTGCACGCGCCCAGGATCGCGCCCGTCCAGAAAGCACGCAGCCAACCGCGGCAACAGATTCATCTTCCGGTCCACTTCCCGCAGCAGCAGCCCTCCGGCATCCGACGTCATGGTGCCGCCGTCGAACTGGGCCGTCACTTGGCGTGAGCCATGTCCTTGGAATGCGAACTGCGTTTGGGTACACTCTGTCATAGCGAAAGCCGCCGCCTCTCTGTCCCTAACTGTTGTCTGGAAACTCAGTTATGCCAGATTCGGCGGCTTTTTGCTATAGCGTTGGTGAGAAATCCCGGCTAGCCCGCATTTCTCACCAGGTTTCGGGCGCAGGACGTGGCGCAAGCACTCCTGCTTGCCTAGCCGGGACTCGTCCCGGCGCTTGTCGTCCATCACAGTGTCGTGCCGGGAGTGCCGGCCCGACCACTCGCCGAGGCATCCCGCCTGTGCTTTGCCCGAAGCGCTCTGCTCACAAGCTCGCAGCGCATCGGCGGGAAACGTGAGGCGGGGAGCCGCAAGGCGCGATTTCTCAGCCGCGGCCGGCATGACAGCATGACCGGCCACAAGCGCCGGGACGAGTCCCGGCGCGGCAAGCCACGGGCTTGCGCCACGTCCCGCGGTGAGAAGTGCGGGTTCGTTGGGGTTAGCGGTGCTCTAACCACATGATTCGAGGCAAAGCGTGGGGCAGGCCGCGGCCTGCGGCGGGCTTCAGCCCGCCTCTATTCTGGCTGGAAACCGCCGGTTCTATAAAAATTCGAGGGTGAGTCCGTACACCGCCGCGCCGAACCACATGCCTAACGCGGCCACGGCGGCCAGGCGGCCCCACAGCAGGCTCCCCCGGCGCGCCAGGCGCTGCTGGACGGCGAAGTGAAACACCACGGCCAGTGTGATCAGCGTCATCTTGATGGTGAAGTTCTTGAGATCCTGCTCATAGAGGTCGCCGGCCTTGGCCGTGAACAGCAGCACGCCGGAGAGAGCCATCAGGTAGAGCGCGCGGCGGGTCCAGGGGGCCAGGTCGTAGGCGACGTCTCCGGTGGTCTGGCGGCGGAAGCCGAGTCCGAGGAAGCGTGCGTTGAACAGCAGAATCGACCCCAGCAGGAACGCCAGCGCCATCAGGTGCGTTGTCTCGACCAGCGGAAACAGCCAGCGCGAGTTGCGGATCGCTTCGCCGACCGCGGTGGAGGCCGCCGCGTGGAAGAAGTGATCCATCAACTGTAGTACCCCACGAACCGGCCAGTGAAGATGATCGCGATCCAGGTCGTCAGCGAGATCGCTCCGGCCAGGCGAGCGCGTCCGGGGGTGCCGGCGAGCTCCCAGCCTTCCACGCTGCGGTAGATGGTGAAGTGGAAGACCAGGGCGTTGAGGCCGGCCAGGGCCATCAGCGACATCTTGATCCAGAACAGCGTGCTGTCGTGGTAGCGAACGGGGTCCGAACTGAAGATCAGGCCGCCGCTGAGGAACATGAGGAACCAGCCAGTCCAGGTCCAGGGCAGGAGCTGGGCGGCGACGTCAGAGACGCGGCGTTTGGTCAGGCCGAAGCCGAGCAGGCGCAGGTCCAGGAAGGCGATGGTGCCGAACATAAGGGAGTTCGACAGCACATGCGCGAAGTGCAGCATGGGGTAGACCCAGAGGGATTCGCGAATGCTGGTGCTGAGCTGCGTGGCTTCCAGCGACTCGCACAGGGACAACAACGACATGGACCCTTCATTCTACAAGGGGTGGGCCAGTTTGACCACTTGCTCTTGTGTCTGGCCACTTGCCAGAAGCGATATGCCGGTACCGCGGCAACGGACTGGTCCACTCATAGACCCAGCAGCGGATGCGGCGGCCATCGGTGAGCGTGGCCTCACGCAGAATGCGGCGGTACTGGCGATCCTCGTAAGCGTCGAGGATGGCCAGCGTCTTGGCCGGTTCCAGTAACCGGTGCAGTTCGCCGTGGACCCGATCCGCGGGCGATTGCGGCGGTCGCAGGGCAGGGTAGCGGCGCAGGGCGTACAGGCGTCCGGCGATCGAGGCCTGGCCGAGGAGGTGGCCTTCGCGGGCCAGGTAACGTGAGAAGCGGTTCCTGCGGAAGGAGCTTTGCAGGGTTCCGTAGACGAACAGGAAAGAGTGCCGAGGTTGCACGAGAAGCCGGTGAGCGGCAACGACTACTTTCTCACGCCACGCGCTGAATCTGCAGCCCGGTGTGGTATTCGTCCTCAGCCGAGGTCGAATAGCGCACTTCGGCGAGCACAGCCGTGCCGCCCAACTCGATGCACAACAAGGCTCCGGCCGCGAACTGGACGCCGCTGATGATGCGCAGGCCGCTCCGCGACACGTCCACCACGCGGACGTGAATGGCCTGATTCTCCAACACGATGGTGGCCCGGTCATCGGTGGGGATGCGGATGTCACGGCGGCGGTCGCGGCCGTCGGGAGCGCGCAGGTGCCCGCGCCGCCAGAGTCCGCTCAGTACAGCCAGAGGCCGTTGCAACGGTTGGCTTTCTTCCAGTCGGCGATACGCTTCCGGCGTCATTTCGTTTCCATTCCACTATATGCCCCTGTGGGTCAGGCAGATAGTGGGCAACGCACGTAGTCCACGGAAGGTCTATGCCTTACCGGGTCCCGGGGGTGGCTCTAGAACGAAGGGCGGCGGGGTTTGGCGGGCCCCCTTGACACGTGGATAACCCTAATCCTACCATGAGGTTTCCGGGCCACCGCCCGGTTACTACGGGGAGGAGTACTGTGATTAAGCTGGACATCATCAACGAAGTGGTCAACAAAACGGGCATCACCAAGACGAAAGCAGAGATGGCCGTCGAAACCGTGTTTGAAAGCATGAAGCGATCCCTGGGCAGAGGCGAACGCATTGAGCTGCGTGGTTTCGGAATCTTCAACGTGCGCCCGCGCAAGACCGGCATCGGCCGCAATCCGCGCACCGGCGCGGAAGTGGCGATTCCTCCGGGCAAGGCCGTGCGGTTCAAGCCGGGTAAGGAGTTGCAGGCGCTGCAATAGCTGGCTCCGGCGGGAAGGCGGCTCGCGCGGCGAGCCGTCGCTGATCAGTGTCCACAAACGGCTCCCGTTTCCCTGTTCCCATCCGGCTGGCAGAGTCGCTGCCGGAGCAGGGGATGTTTGCGTTCGCCTATCCGCCTCAGCCCAAACACCGCTACTGGCTCCATATCCTGTTGCTGCTGCTGACCCTGCTGACCACCACCATGGTGGGAGCCGGCTTGGCGCGAAGCTTCGCCGCCGGCCAGCCCATTGATTTCGAAGGCGACCTCTACGGTTACGTACGCATGTGGAGCGATCCGTCGTTCCTGGTGGCCGGGCTGCCGTTCTCGCTGACCTTGCTGGCGATCCTGCTGGCGCACGAGTTCGGCCATTACTGCGCGGCCCGCTACTACCATGTGAGCGCCACGCTGCCCTTCTTCCTGCCGGCGCCGACTTTGATCGGGACCCTGGGGGCGTTTATCCGTATTCGCTCCATGATCGCCACCAAGCGGATTCTATTCGACATCGGCATCGCCGGACCGCTGGCGGGGTTCGCCGCGCTGCTGCTGCCGCTGGCGGCCGGAGTGTCCATGTCCAAAGTGGTGCCGGGGATCGACGCGCATAGCGAGGTGATCTTCGGGACTCCGCTGCTGCTCCAGTTGCTGCAGTGGATTCAGTTCCCCGGAGTGGCCAGTGGCGATATCTACCTGCATCCGGTGGCGCGCGCCGCCTGGGTGGGACTGCTGGCCACGGCGCTGAATCTGTTGCCCATCGGGCAGTTGGACGGCGGGCACATCCTCTACGCTTTTGTCGGCGAACGGACGAAGATTCTATCGAGGATATTTTTCGCCCTGTTGGTTGCCTTGGGAGCGTTCCAAATGTTCACCACCGACTATCAGGCCGGCATTAGCTGGCTGGTCTGGGCGGCCGTTCTGTTCTTTGTGGGGATGCGCCACCCCAGCATCGTCGACCCCCGGCCCATCGGCCGTGCACGCACCCGGCTGGCTCTGCTGGCGCTGGCGATCTTCATTCTTTCCTTCACGCCAGCTCCCGTACGTCCCAATGGCTTGTGAAGATCTCAGCCACCATCATCACCTTCAACGAGGAGCGGAACCTGCCGCGTGCGCTGGAAAGCCTGCGCTGCGCCGATGAAATCCTGGTGGTCGACAGCGGGTCGACGGACCGGACCATTGAGATCGCCCAGAACCTGGGCGCCCGGGTGATCGAGAGCCCCTGGCCCGGCTATGCCAAACAGAAGAACCTGGCCGCCGAGCGGGCCGCTCACGATTGGATTCTGTCGATTGACGCCGACGAGTCGCTGAGCGAGGCGCTGGAAGCCGAAATGTGGCACCTCAAGAAGAACGGCGCCGCGTTCGACGCCTACACCATGCCGCGGCTGGCGCAGTATCTGGGCCGCTGGATCCGCCATTCGGGCTGGTACCCGGACCGCAAGGTGCGCCTTTACCATCGCGCCAAGGCGCACTGGGTGGGCGAATACGTCCATGAATCCGTCAAAGTGGAGGGAGCCACCGGACACCTGGAGGGCAACCTGCTGCACTTCACCTGCGAGTCGCTCTCGGAACATATCAAGACCATGGACCGCTACACGACGCTGGCCGCCGAGCAGTTGATCGCCGCCCGCCAGCAGGTCACCTGGGGACGTCTTATCCTGGAGCCTCCCTGGACCTTCTTCAACACCTACGTCCTGAAGGCGGGATTCCTGGACGGCGTGGAGGGACTGGCAATCGCCAACATGGCCGCGCTCTACAACTTTCTGAAATACGCCAAGGCGAGATTCATGGGAGCCGGCCAATGATGGCGCTGGAACTGGGACTGGCGCTGCTGGCCGGACTGCTGATCGGCAGCTTCCTCAATGTCTGCATTTACCGTTTGCCGCGCGATCTTTCCGTTGCGACGCCGGCGCGCTCCTTTTGCCCCGGCTGCGAGGAGATGATCGCCTGGTACGACAACATCCCGGTGGTCAGCTTCCTGCTGCTGAAGCGCCGCTGCCGGCATTGCCACCAGCAGATCCCGTGGCGCTACCCGCTTGTGGAGTTGATCACCGGCGGCGCGTTCGTGCTGTGCGTGGCGCTATTCGGCTGGACGCTGGATGCCGTGAAGTACTGCCTGTTCTGCGCCATCATGATCGACCTGATCGCCACCGATTTCGAAGAACGCATCCTGCCGGACGAATTCACGCTGGGTGGGACGCTGGTGGGGCTCGCGCTTTCCTACTTCGTACCGTTGCCGATCGAAATCGCGAACTTGATCGCGCCCAGCCTGATTGGAACGCCGTGGCTGTCGGTGCTGGAATCGGCCATTGGCGCGGGCGTGGTCAGCGGACTGATTTTTTCGCTGGGCTGGCTGTATGAGAAGATTCGCGGGCGCGAGGGGCTGGGCCTGGGCGACGTGAAGATGATCATGATGATCGGCGCGTTTCTGGGGATCAAGCTGGTGCTGCTGACGGTGATCCTGGGGTCGCTGCTGGGGTCGGTGTTGGGGCTGGGCTTCATCCTGCTGCGGCGGAAGGATGCTTCGACCTATGAGCTGCCGTTCGGAAGCTTCCTGGGCTTCGCGGCGCTGATCGTGGCGTTGTGGGGCAATGTGGTCGCTGCCTGGTATGACACGCTGGGGACATGAAACATCGGTGAGGGGTTCGGGATCAAGTATCGCGAGTCGCGAATTCAGCGTAGAGCACTGGGGAGGACCGCTCCCTGTGGTCGCGGCTCAGCTATAGGCGCCGCGAACGGAAGAGCAATGCTTCCGCATAGGGAGCGGTCTTCGACGGGCGCGAGAGTTCAGGAGGATCATCGATGAAACGCACGGCACAGGCCAAGTGGCAGGGCGACCTAAAGAGCGGGCGCGGGTCGCTGTCGACCGCCAGCGGGACGCTATCGGCCACGCCCTACTCCTTCCACACGCGGTTTGAGGAGGGGCAGGGGACCAATCCCGAGGAGCTACTGGCGGCGGCGCACGCCGGCTGCTTCACCATGGCGCTCTCGGCGCAACTGGCCCAGGCGGGCCTCACCGCTGAGAGGCTGGAGACGGCCTGCACCGTCACGCTCGATAAGTCCGGCGACGGATTTGCGATCACCGAAAGCCACCTGGAGCTGCGGGCCAAGATTCCCGGCGCCTCGCAGGAGGCCTTCGACAAGGCGACCGCGGCGGCCAAGTCGGGGTGCCCGGTTTCGAAGCTCTACAACACAAAGATCACGCTGGACGCGCGGCTGGAGTAGCGCCGTGGCCTTGCGCGTGCGCCGCATCTATGAGCCCGCGTCGGCGGAGGACGGCGTGCGCGTGCTGGTGGACCGGATCTGGCCGCGGGGTGTCTCGAAGGAGATGGCGCGGGTGGATCTGTGGCTGAAGGAGGCCGCACCCAGCACCGCGCTCCGCCAGTGGTTCGCACACGATCCCGCCAAGTGGGAAGAATTCGTCCGCCGCTATCACGCGGAGTTGCGGGGGCGTGCGGACGAGGTGAAGCAGATCCGCGGCTTGGCGCGGAAGGGTCGTGTGACGCTGCTTTACGCGGCTCGGGACGAGGAGCACAATAACGCGGTCGCGCTGGCGGCGTTTTGCCGGTCGTAGGCAGCACGTGGCGCGGGCCCGTGGCCTGCCGCGCCGGGACTCGTCCCGGCGCCTGTGGTCTACCACGCCGTCATGGTGCAAGCAGCAGGAAATCGCTCGCTGGTCACTTCACGGTTGGTCCGAGAGCTCGTGAGAAATCCGGGCTGTAGCGGGATCCGCTGCCCGAATCCGCGGACCTGCGGGAGTGCTGAGAGCCGTCTGCCGTGATGACACTTGGGCGACAAGCGCCGGGACGAGTCCCGGCGCGGCGAGCACGAGTGCTCGCGCCACGTCTCAGCGAAGGACGATCTTTAGAACGCCCTTGGTCGCCGCGCGGGCGAACGCCAGCGGAGCCTGATCGAGTGGGAACTCCTCTGAGATAAGACCGCCGACTTGCACCTTCCCCGAAGCGAGCAGTTTCACCGCCGGCTCGAACCGGCCGCAGCGCGAGCCGACCAGCGTCACCTCGTTGACAATCGCCGGCGCGGTATCGATTTGCACCAGTCCGTGCACGGTCGACTTCATGATGACCGTACCGCGGGGGATGGTCATGGCGATCGCCGTGCGCAGGCCGTCGCTTGATCCGGTGGAATCGACAACCCATGGCCAGGCGTTCACTGGCATTTTCTTTGGCGCGACTTCCCATGCCACACCCGTGCGTTCAATGCGCCGCATCTTGTCCTTATGGCGGCCGAATAGGTGCACCTTCGCCCCGTGGGCTTGGAGAACCTGCGCGATCAGCAAGCCGAGCTTGCCGTCTCCCAGCACGGCCACGGGCGCGCCCTTGGGGATCTTCACCTGGTCCAGAATCTCGCAGGCCGCCGCCACTGGTTCGATGAAGATCGCCTGTGCGGTCGGGATACTGGCAGGGACACGGTGCAGATTACGGATGGGTAGCGTCAGGTATTCGCGGAAGGCGCCCGGGTGCTTCACGATCCCCAGCACGGTGCGCGTGGGGCAGTGGCGGCCCAGGCCGCGCCGGCACCAGTCGCACTTCCCGCAGGCGAGGTTGATCTCGCCGGCAACGCGCTTCCCTTGCCACTGGGATGCGTCCCCGTTCACGGCGACCACCTCGCCCACGAACTCGTGCCCGGGCGTGCCCGAAAATCCGTAGTAGCCGCGCTGGAGTTCGAGGTCGGTGGAGCAGATGCCGGCCGCCAGTAGCCGGATGCGCGCGAATCCTTTGGGGATGCGGGGAAGGGGTTGCTGCCGGAGTTCGACGCGTCCGGCTTCCAGGTGTACGGCGAGCATCGTTTAAAGTTAGAAGATATGGCGTCAGCTACGCAATCCGCTGTGGCGGAGTTGGTCTGTTTCGAACAAGGTTGCCGGGCGCGGTACGCGATCACCGACGTGCTCTACAACTGCCCCAAGTGCGGCGGACTGCTCGAAACCACGTATTCCGGCGACGCGCTGGATGCCGCGGAGCTGAAGCGCACGTTTCGCGACCGGCGGGGGAGCAATGCGCCGCTCGACCAAAGCGGTGTCTGGCGGTATCGCGAGCTGTCTCCGTTCCTGGACGACTATCGCCACGTGGTGACGCTGCGCGAGGGGAACACGCCGTTGCTGGATGCGCCGCTGGCGGCTCTCTATGGCGGACTGGATCGGATCACGTTCAAGCACCAGGGCTTCAATCCCACCGGGTCGTTCAAGGACAACGGCATGACCTGCGGCACGGCGCAGGCGGTCCGCTTGGGGATGCAGCGGGTGGCGTGCGTTTCGACCGGCAACACGTCGGCTTCGATGGCGGCTTACGCGGCGGCGGCTGGCCTGGAAGCGCTGATTTTCCTGCCGCACGGCAACATTTCGTTCGGCAAGCTCGCGCAGGCGCTCGAATATGGGGCGAAGACGCTGCAAGTGGATGCGAACTTCGACCAGATCCTGGCGCTGGTGCGCGTGCTGGCCGAGCGGCTGGGGATCTACCTGCTCAATTCGGTGAATCCGTTCCGCATCGAGGGGCAGAAGAGCATCATGTTCGAGATGCTCGACCAGCGCGACTGGCGCGTGCCCGACTGGGTGGTGCTGCCGGGCGGCAACCTGGGCAACGTCTCGGCGTTCGGCAAGGCGCTGCGCGAGGCCAAGGCGATCGGCCTGATCGACCGGCTGCCGCGGCTGGCCGTCATTCAGGCCGCGGGATCGGCTCCGTTCGCCGATTTCTGGGCGCGCGGCGGCCAGGGGTGTTTTGAGAAGGTCCCCAAGCCCGAGACGCTGGCGACCGCCATTCGCATCGGCGATCCGATCTCCTGGCCCAAGGCGCTGCACGAGGTCCGCACCACGGATGGGACGGTCGAGAAGGTCACCGAGCAGGAGATCGCCGACGCGAAGGCGCAGATCGGGCTGTGCGGTATCGGCTGCGAGCCTGCCTCCGCGGCGACGCTCGCGGGTATCCGCAACCTGACCGCGACGGGCGTGATCGATCGCGAGGCCGACGTGGTGGCCGTGCTCACGGGCAACGTCCTGAAGGACCCGGACTACATCTATCGCTATCACACGGGCCAGCTCGAAGCGCCGGGCGGCGTGAAGATCCAGGGGACCTACGCGAACCAGGCGATCGTGGTGCCCAACGACGCCGACAAGATCGCGGAGCTGCTGCGGTGACCGAGGTCCACCCGGTAGCGAGCGACCTTGCCGAGGTCGGCCGGCTGAACGAGGTGCTCAGCGAACGATGGGCGGAGCGCGAGCTGCCGCCGGAGATCGAGATGCCGGTGACGCTGGCGCTCGAAGAGGTGCTCAGCAACGTGATCCGCCACAGCGCCGAGGGCGTGAGTCCGGAAATCTCAGTGCGCTTCACGTTTGATCCGGATGTGTTTGAGTTCGAGGTGATCGACAACGGGGCGGAGTTCAATCCGCTGGAGCTGCCTCCGTTCAACGTCGAAGCGCGTTTGGGGGAGCGGCGCGCCGGGGGGATGGGGGTGCACATCGTCAAGCAGTTGGCGGACGAGGTGCGGTATCAGTATCGCGAAGGGAAAAACTCGTTTGTGTTCCGCAAGAAGCTGGCGGCTTCGGCTTCGTAGGGGGGTGGGCGGACCGGAGAGGACCGCTCCCTGCGGTCGCGGCTCAGCTATTGGCAGTCTGCCCCGATCACGGCTTGCGACCACAGCCCCGCTAGCTGTGCCGCGACCATCAGGGAGCGGTCTTCCGCCGTCCGCGCGCCTAATGGTCGAAGTGAATCTCGATGTCGTGCTCGCCCGCCAGCGACTTCGTCCGCACGCCATCGGCCAGCCGCCGCAGCATGTAGCCGGAGAGCCGGATCATTTCCTCGGGACCTGAGTCGAACGTCACCCGCGGCCGTTCGGTGGGAATCTCCAGCACATCGCCGCGATAGTGCAGCGCGAAATCCAGCCGCACTTCGTCGAACACCGCGGAAACCTGGATCGGTCCGGCGGCCACGTCGTGGATCGTCACGGACTCGAAGAACTCGGTCAGGGCGCTGACCGCACGCGAGACCACTTCACGGCGGGCTCCGGCGCGCGCACCGAAGTCTTCTATGAACTCAGTCAGCGGCTCGATGCTCTCGGCTCCCGGATCGAGTGAAATGCTCTGCCGCCGCGATGCGCCCAGACGGAAGATCGCGTTCAGCAGCACGACCATGGTGGTGGATAGAGTCAGGCCCGAGGAGAACAGCGGGCGAAGCCATTCGGGCAGGGCGGTGAAGGCTCCCGGCAGCGCGTCGGCGGCGAGCCCGAACAGCAGCGAGAGGCCGATGATGTAGGTGTGGCGAGCCTCCATCATGCGGCTCATGATGATCTGCATGCCGGCGATCAGGTTGTAGGAGACCACCAGCAGGAACATGGCGCCGGAGACCGGAGCGGGCACGATCACGATGAACGCCACCAGCTTCGGCAGGAAGGCAAGACCGATCAGGATCGCGCCGCAGGCGTAGCCAATGTAACGGCTGACGGCTCCGGTGGCCGCCGCCAGGCCGATGTTGCTGGAAGAACTCATGACCATGAAGCCGCCGAACAACGAGGAAAGGATTGTGCCCAGGCCGAAGGTGGTCAGTGCCGGGCGGCTGCGGCGCAGGTCGGCTCGCTTCCAGTCGCGGTCGCTGATCTTCTCGCAGATGGTGAGGTCGCCGGAGGCCTTCATGGCGGCGGTGAGCCCCAGCACGACGAACGGCATCAGCAGGCGCGCGTCGAACGCCAGCCCCGGCGGGTGGATGTTGGGTAGTCCGATCCAGGCGGCGTTGCGCACCACGGACCACTGCGCGTCGCTCAGGAATCCGAAGGCATCAGCAACGAAGTAGCCGATCACCACGGTTGCCGTGGAACTGAACAGGCGCATCCGCCCGGTGCCCCATACGGTGAGTCCGGCGAGCACCACCAGAGTAATGGAGGCGACGATCAGGTAGTTCAGATCGGGCGTCTGGTTAGGGTTGTTCAGCCCCAGGAAGCGGGAAACGGCCAGGGTCGACTGTGAGGCGCCCACCATGAAGGCGATCAACCCGACCACTTCCGGCGGGAACAGGAACCGCCAGCGGTAGAGCACGCGGCTCAGCAGCAGTACGATGACCCCGGTGATCAGCGTCATGCCGGCTGCCAGCGCCATGCCTCCGGTTTGCGCGGCCAGCAGCGTGGGTCCGACAAAGGAGCTGAGTACCGACACCGGCACCAGGTATCCAAACCCAACCACCGGCCTCTTGCTGGACACCGCAAAGCAGCAGATGCCGGCGGCCAGCAGCGTCACCAGAATCATGTTCTCGAGCTGCTGCGGCGTTGCGCCCAGCGCCGCCAATCCGGCGATCGGCAGCGTCACCTTACTGGCGGACTCGCCGGCGTGCTCCATGCCGAGCACGGCCAGCGTGCCGCGGTCGGGCTTGTCCTCGCGGCCATAGATCAACCCGGCGGGCTTCGAGGCCTTAGGGTGCGCGCTGGTTAGTGTGGGTTGGGTTGCGGGTGCGGCCACCGTCGTCTGGGAATGCAAGCTCTGGCAGGGAGCGATTCCGGCTTCGTGGCCTGAAGCCGAGTGTAGCATGGGGAGTCCGTTCTGAACGTTGGTTCGGCCAGCAGAGAGCCCACCGTCGGTCGCGGGGCGTGGGCGACCGTTGACGTGCCGAAATATTTGGTTCGCACCCAGCGCCGCCGTATAGTAAGGAGATGGAGACGCTGCTCGAAAAAGTAGGGGACGTGCAGGTGATTCACTTGCGGGGGCGCCTGGATCTGGCGGCGTCGCCGGAGTTCGGCAAACTCATGCAGCAGTTGATCGGCTCCGGCGAATCGAAGATCGTGCTGGATTGCCGCGACCTGAAATACGTGAGCAGTTCCGGATTGGGCACGTTTATCGCTGCCGGGAAGGGCCTGGGCGACAACGGCAAGCTGGTATTCGCGGGCCTCAATAGCCACTTACATAACCTTTTTGAAATGACCGGCATCGCCGGCTTGTTCGACGTCTGCGCCTCAAAAGATGACGCCGTGGCGAAGTTCGGGGCGTAAGCCCGTTCTGCTACAGTGCAGCGTCTATTGTCCAACAGCCTCCTGATCCTCCGTCGCGCTGGTGCTGTTCTGCGGCGGCGCGTGGGTCGCCCACACGCGGCGCCCGCGCAGCCCAGCAAGCCGGGCGTGGTGAAGCGACGATCTCTACGCTATCCACAACGACTACGTCTCCGGCAACACCACCGTCTATATCACCGATGAGGGCGTGATCCTGGTGGACGGCAATCGGCCGGCCGCGGGACTACGGTATCGAAGTCCAGCATCAGCGCCTTGTCCAACGTGCAGGCCTGCCGGCTTTGAAGCGTGTCTCGGAAGAGACCGGAGGGGGCGCGTTCCGGGCCACGGACGACAACGCCGCCACGACGTTTGCCGCCATCGAAGAAGAACTTCGCAACCTCTATGTATTAGGGTTCGTGGCCCCCGACAAGGACCGCCTGGGAAGTTCCATAAACTCGAAGTGAAGTCCACGCGCAAAGGCTCCCGCGTGCACTCGCGGAAAGGATACCGGTCTTTCCAGTAGCATGCGCGCGCGCACTCCGGCAGTGCGGACGGATTACGGGAAGGCGCTCGCCGGGACCCACGCGCTATCATGAAGGTGAATGCGCCCTCGCCCCTCGAAGTCTCGAGACATCGCCCGCCAGACCCTCCCGAACGGCATACGCGTGATCACGGAGCGGATGCCCCACGTCCGCAGCGTGTCCGTGGGCATCTGGATCGGCACGGGTTCCCGCGAAGAACCGCCGGAGAAGACCGGCATCGCGCACTTCGTGGAGCACATGGTTTTCAAGGGAACCAAGAAGCGCTCGGCTGAGCAGATCGCCCGTTCGGTGGATTCCATCGGCGGCGGCCTGGACGCGTTCACGTCCAAGGAAGTGGTCAGCTATAACGTCAAGGTGCTGGACGAACACCTTCCCGAGGCCTTTGACATCGTCACTGACCTGGTCCGCAACCCGCTGTTCGACCACGGCGACATCGAAAAAGAGAAGGGCGTCATCCTCGAAGAGCTGAAGATGGAAGTGGACAATCCCGAATACCAGATCCACGAGCTGTTCTCCAGCCGCTTCTGGAAGGGACACGGCCTGGGCCGCTCCATTCTGGGCACACCGCGCACCATCCGCAGCTTCGATCGCGACATGGTGTCGCGCTACTACCGCCACTTCTATTCGCCGGCCAACCTGCTGGTGACCGCCGCGGGTAGTCTGGACCACAAAAGCATGTTGCGGCTGGCGGGAGAGCACCTGGGCGACCTGAAACGCCGCCCGTTCCGCCCGCCCGCTCGCGTTCCGCAGCCGCACGCGCCCATGGTGTTCCGCGACAAGAAGTCGCTCGAACAAGTGCATCTTTACATCGGCGTGCCGTCGATTCCCATGCCGCATGAGTCACGCTTTGCCTGCTACTTGCTGAACGCCATCCTGGGCGGGGGCATGAGCTCGCGGCTGTTCCAGAACATCCGCGAAAAGCAGGGACTGGTCTACGCCATCTACTCTGAGCTGGCCATGTATCGCGACGCCGGCTGCATGCTGGTCTACGCGGGCACCTCGCAGCGCTCGGCGCGCAAGGTGGTCCAGTCGATCGCTGATGAGCTGCATCAAGCCGCCTCGACGCCGGTGACCGACGAGGAACTGCGCCGCGCCAAGGATCACCTCAAGGGTTCCATCGTGCTGGGCCTCGAAAGCACGTCCAGCCGCATGGCGAACCTCGCCCGCCAGGAAACCTACTTCCAGCGCTTCATGTCGATGGACGAAATGTTGGAGCGCGTGGAACTGGTGACCGTGGCCGAAATCCAGGCGCTGGCCCAGCAATTTTTCGATCCCAAGCAGATGGCTGTGGCCATGCTGGGTCCGCTGGGAGGGCTTCGCGTGCGCCGGGAGGATCTGACACGCTAGGCCGGTTTCCCAGATATTGTGAATCGTCCCGGTGCGGCCCGGCCGTCGAAAAGACCGCTCCCGGCCGCAGGAAGCCGGGCGACGCCGGCTCAAGAATTGGACTAGGGCGGAAGCAGCTAGTGCTGCTGGCCCTCTGCGTGGGCCTGGCGTTCGGCCTGGACGTTTCTAAGCTCCAGCCGCAGGGCTACGTCAGCGACTTCGCACAGGTGATGGCGCCGCAGGACCGCGCCGTCATCGAAGCCTATCTGGGCGCAGTGGAGCGCTCCACGCAAACGCAGATCGCTGTGGTGACGGTGAAGTCGCTCGACGACGACAGCATCGAGAACACCGCCACGGACCTCTTCAACCAGTGGGGCATCGGCAAAGCGCAGACCGACGATGGCCTGCTCTACCTGCTGGCCATCGACGAACACCAGCAGCGCATCGAAACCGGCTACGGGGTTGAGGGCATCGTCAATGACGCCTTCGCCGGTGACGTGCTGCGCAGCGTCCGGCCGATCCTGCGCCAAGGCAACTACGCCGGTGCGATCTACTCGGCCGTGCAGCAGATCGCCAACCGGATCGCACAGTCGAAGGGCGTCCCCATCCAGGGACAGCCGGCTCCCGCGCGCCGCGCCCCATCGGGCGGCTTCTCGCTGGGTAAGGTGATCGGCGGCTTCATCCTGCTGATGTTTGTCTTGAGCCTGCTGGGCGGCGGACGCCGCGGCGGACGCGGAGGATTCGGCGGCGGCGGAGGCGGTTTGCTTGCCGGGATGCTGATCGGCAGCATGCTGGGCGGAGGCGGCCGGCGCTATGGCGGCGGCTGGGACCACGGCGGCTTCGGCGGGGGCGGGGGATTCGGCGGCGGCGGATTCGGCGGATTCGGAGGAGGCGGCTCGGGCGGCGGTGGCGCGTCCGGAGGCTGGTAATCACCATGGAACCTTTAGAGGAACTCACCGGAAAACTACAGAGCGCTTTCAGCGACAAGCTGGTGGCCGTGGTGCTCTACGGCTCGGCCGCGGCGGCCGGCCAAAGCGACCGCTTTTCCGATTTCAACGTGCTGTGCGTGCTGAAGCAGATCACCCCGCGCGAGCTGGCCGATGGCGAGCCCATCCTGCGCTGGTGGGGCCAGCAGGGCAACCCGCCGCCGCTGCTGATGAGCGAAGAGGAGGTTTCGAATTCCGCCGACAGCTTCCCCATCGAGTTCCGCGATATGCAGCAGCGCCGGCGTGTCCTGTTCGGACCCGACCCCATCGCCGACCTGACGGTCCGCGACACCCATTACCGCACGCAGGTGGAGCACGAGCTCCGCACGAATCTGCTGCGCCTGCGTCAGCAGGGTGCCGGCCGCCTGTCCGACGACAAGGAACTGCTGGCCTTGTGCGCCACCTCGGTCTCGACCTTCTGCGTGCTGGGCCGTCACACGCTGACGCTGGCGGGCGTTGCGCCCCCGGCCGAGCGCCGCGCCGTGGTTCAGAAACTGGCTGCGACACTTGCGATCGACATGGCGCCTTTCGAGACGCTGCTCGATATCCGCGAGGAGAAACCGGACGCCAAACCCGGCGATCCCATTGAACTCTTCGCCGCGTATCTCGTCTGTATTGGTAGGCTGATAACATTCGTCGACGGTTTGGAGGAGAAGTAACTCTTATGAAGGGTGCACTAATTGCAGTCGGAGTGATCGTGGTGCTGGGCCTGATTGTGGGTGGCAGTCTGATGGGGACCCGCAACGAACTGGTGACCGAGCGCGAAGCCGTGCGCGCCGCCTACACGCAGGTCGATGTGGTGCTCCAGCGCCGCCTGGACCTGATCCCCAACCTGGTGGAGACCGTCAAAGGGTTCGCCAAGCAGGAGCAGACCGTGATCAAATCGGTGACCGACGCGCGCGCCGCCATGATGGGCGCACGCACGCCGGCCCAGACCATCGCCGCCAACAACCAGTTGGATTCGGCGCTGGGACGTCTGTTCGTGATCGTCGAGAACTACCCTGACCTAAAGAGCAACGAAAACTTCCAGCGCCTGCAGGACCAGTTGGAGGGCACCGAGAACCGCATCGCCCAGGAGCGCCGCAAGTACAACGAAACGGTGCAGAAGTACAACACCGACATCGAGCTGTTCCCCAAGAACGTCGCCGCCTCGCTGTTCGGCTTCCAGCGCGAGGACGCCTACTTCACCGCTGACACGGCCGCCAAGGACGCGCCGAAGGTGCAGTTCTAGCTGTCTTCCATCTCCTCCAGCCGGTCCGCCTCCGCAGCGTAGCGCTTCAGCACCTGGATGGAATTGCCGGAGCTAAACCCCGCCGTCCGCAGCTTCCGGTAGGCCGACGCCAGGTGCTTGTCTTCCTGCAACAGCACCCCCAGCGCCTTCCCACGATACTTCCGAGCCAGGAAATCCTCAATGAGAGCCACCTCGTCGACCTCCTGGTAGGCCGCCTCCACGGCCGCTTGCGCCACCGCCGGAGCCACCCGCCGCGCCATCAGATCACGCAGCACCCGGGCCTTTCCCAACCCCTGATTCTCCCGCCGCCACTCGGCGAATGACCCCGCGAACTTACGGTCATTCAGGAATCCGATCTCCTTCATGTAGGCCACCACTTCGTCGACGTCGGCCACCCGCGCCGCGCGCCTCCGCAGTCGCGTCCGCAACTCGCCCGCCGACTGCGCCCGCGCCGCCAGCGCCTGTGCGGCGTAATTCATCAGCGCGTCCCGCTCCAGCGGTTTCGCCTTCCGCGTGGCCATCGTCAAGCCCCCTCCCGTGCCGCCCGCCGCAGCCGGACCCACTGCGGGAACAACCCCGGATTCTCCAGCCACGTCAGCATCCACAGCAGCATCTCTTCTTTGTCGGCCTTCTTGGCCGAACCCTCTTCGGCCCGCCGAGCCGCCCAACGCGCGTGATCCTTGGCCTCGATCACCAATTGCCGCACCGTCTGCCGCCGTCCGCGGTCCTCGTGCTCATACTCGGCCGTCAGCGCCACCAGCGTCCGTTCCAGCACCTCGAAATCCTCCTGCCGCGCGCCCTCCACCATCGGAGCCAACACGGCGCCGGATTCGCGCAGTAACCGCCGCATGTACCCAGGAGAACCGCCCACCTCCTGCGTCAGCGCCGCGAAATCGGCCTCGTCCACCACAGCCGGACCGCGCTCCGCCAGCCACGCCTCCACCCGCCCGCGTTTACCGCGAGCTCTTTTTGGCGGCGACTCCATTCTTGCCGGCCCCAGTCTGGGTGACACCGTTCCGGTAATCCCGCACGGCCTTCTGGTGCGCGGCCCCCGTCTCCGAGAACACGTGTCCGCCTCCGCTCGCCTTGGCGACGAAGTACAAGTAGTCCGTCTCCGCCGGCTGCAGCGCGGCCTCGATCGACGCCGCCCCGGGGCTCGCGATCGGACCCGGCGGCAGTCCCTCATGCAAATACGTGTTGTAAGGATCATCGCGATCCAGGTCGGACTGGTAGATTTTGCCCCGGTACTTGCCCGCCCGCAAGGCCGCGAAAATCACTGTGGGATCGCACGCCAGCCGCATCCCCATCCGCAGCCGGTTGGCGAATACGCCCGCCACCAGCGGCCGCTCTTCTGCCACGCCCGTCTCCTTTTCCACCAGCGAAGCCAGCGTCACGGTATCGCGCAGGGTCATCCCTCTGTTCCGGGCGCCGCTTTTGGGCAGCTTGTCCCACTGCTTGCGGAACTCCTGCACCATCATCCGGACCAGTTCCTTGGCGGTGGTGGAATGCGACAGCCGGTAGGTCGAGGGGAACAGATAGCCTTCGAGCGAATCCGCCTCCGGGTCCAGGTCCCGCACCAGTGACGGGTCCGCCGCGGCGGCCAGAAAGTCGGCTTCGGAAAGGATCCCCTGTGTCTCTAACAGCCGGGCAATATCCCAGATATTGCTGCCTTCGGGAATCGTAAAATCGAAGAAATAGATGTCACCCCGCTGCAGCCGCCGGAACACCGCCGCGGCCGAAGCCGGCTCAGTGAACTGATACTCGCCCGCTTGCAGCGTCGCGTCCGGATGCAGCGCCCGCATCGCCAGAAACGTCCATTCCCGTTCGAGAACGCCGGCCTCCACCAGCTTGTGGGCCAGGACCCGGGTGGACGTACCCCGCTCCACCTCAAGCATCAAATCCCCCTCGAACCCCTTGTACGGCTTGCGGACCAGGTAGTAGCTCGCCGCACCGGCCGCCGCCGCAGCCACCAGCAGCAGAAGCAGTCCCGCGCCCAGCACGCGCCGCACGCCGCGGCTCATCCCGCCTCCTCCGCGGCACCCGCGCCATGCTCAGCGGCTTCCTGCGCCCCCAGGAAACTTTCGAGCAAAAGCTGCGCCGAGAGCTTGTCCACCGCCTTGGCCCGCTTGGCGATGCTGATCCCGCTGGATTTCAGCACTCGCTCGGCTTCGCGCGAGGTCAGCCGCTCATCCCAGAAGCGCACCTCACGGCCCGTCCGCTCCGTTAGACGCCGGGCGAAATCGCGAGTGTACTCGACCTGCCGTCCCTCGCGACCGTCCATATGCAAAGGGTAACCCATGACGATCAGCACCACGCCGTGCTCTTCCGCCAGCCGGTCGATCGCCGTCACGTCGGTGCGCAGGTTCACGCGCTGGAGCGTGGGCAGCCCTTGGGCCGTCAGACCCAGCGGATCGCTCAAGGCCACTCCGATGCGCTTTTTTCCTAGATCGAGCGCCAGAATGCGCCCTTTCCGTGTATTTTGATTGTTCTCCACGCCCTGTCCAATTATAGTGATAGCAAGTGTACGCGCCCGTTTCTACCTCCGAACGCACCTACCGCATCGCACTGGGAACCCTGGGTGCGGGCGCTTGCGTCGCCCTCCTCTACTACGGACGCGTCTTTTTCATCACCGTCATCATCGCCTTCATCATCGCCTTCCTGCTGGACCCCATGGTCCGCCTCTTCATGCGGGTCCGCGTGCCGCGCGGCTTGGCCAGCTTCCTGGTCTGCTCGTTGTGGCTGCTGGGCCTGTACTTCATCGGCGTGGGCCTGTATAGCCAGGGCCAGTCCATTATGGAGGACCTGCCGGCTTACGGCGAGCGCATCAATGACCTGGTGGAAGGCGCTGCCACGCGCCTGGAAAGCGTAGAGCGCAACGTCTTCCAGACCCTGATCCCGCGGCGTTTTCAGGACAGCTCGCTCAACCCCGACCAGCCCGAGCCTCCGCCAACCTCGACCGGCCGGGGCAAGCGCGCCCCGGACCCCGCCATGCCGCAGCCTGTCCAGGAGGTGCGCATCCGCCAGGAACCCACCGCGTTCCTCAGCTACGCCTACGACTACTTAAGCTCCTTCTACAACGTTCTCCTGATGGCGTCGTTCGTGCCCTTCCTGGTCTACTTCATCCTCAGTTGGGGCGACCACCTGCGCACCCGTCTGCTCACCACGCTCGAAGGCGAGCCGCGCTACACGGTCACCAAGGCCGTAGACGGCGTGGCCGGCATGGTGCGCGCCTATGTCGTCGGGAACTTCCTGCTGGGCGTTCTGCTGAGCGTTGCCAGCTCGGTCCTGTTCGCCTCCGTGAACCTGCCCTACTGGCCGGTGGTCGGCCCCATGAGCGGCTTCCTCAGCCTGGTACCCTACATCGGCCTGCCGCTGGCGCTGCTCCCGCCGATCGTCGCCGCGCTGCCGGTCGAGAACGTGCCGGCCTATTACCTGTTCCTGTCGGTCAGCGTGGCGCTGCTCCACCTGTTCGCCCTGAACCTGCTCTACCCGAAATTCGTCGGCTCGCGCGTGCACCTGAACCCGCTGGTGGTGACCCTCGCCCTGATGATCTGGGGCATGCTGTGGGGCGGCATCGGTCTGCTGCTGGCGATCCCCATCACGGCGGCCATCAAGGCCATCTGCGACAACGTCCCGGGCCTGGAGCCCTACGGCAAGCTTCTCGGCGATTGACCCCGCCGCGCCACCTTCCCGAGCGTTCTGCGCGATGATGGTGCCATGAGCGCCCGTCTTGCCGTTCTGCTCCTGGCCTCGCTCGCCGTCATTGGCGGCCTCGTCTGGCTGACCTATTCAGAGAACCAGAGCCACGTGCTGACCCTCAACGGGTCCATCCTCAAGATTCGCACCTACCAGATCGAGCCCGAAGCCACCCTGGTCTTCGTTGACTTCCGCGTCATGAACCCCACCGCGACGCCCTTCGTGGTCAATTCGGTGGAAATGGAGCTGGAACGGCCCGGGGAAGACACGCTCGGCGGCGGCGTCATGACGCGCAAGGAGATCCAGACTTTCTTCCAATACGAGAAGCTGGCGGGCCACGAATTCAACGACCCCCTCATCATCCAGGACACGATTCCCGGCGGCGAGACCCTCGACCGCATGGCCGCCGCCCGCTTCGACGTACCCGAGGCCGCCGTCGGCTCCCGCTCCAATCTACGCCTCCGCATCCGCGAAATCGACGGCGCCACGGCGGAAATCGAGGAGCACCCCGAGCCCTGATCCGCCTTCCCGTATCTTGACTTCTAAGGAGAACAGTTCCCACCCTCTATGATGATTTCGACGCACGTCCTCGACACCGCCCGGGGAGTTCCGGCGGCGCGGGTTTCCGTGGAACTCGACCTTTTCATCACCGGGCACGGCTGGCGTGAAGTCGGGCATGGCATCACCAATGCCGAAGGCCGCGTCACGGAATTCGGGGAGCCCCCCGCGCCCGGCATTTATCGCCTGATGTTCGACGTGGCGTCCTACATCCCGAACGCCTTCTTTCCTTCCATCGCCATCACCTTTGAAGTCCGCGACGCCGCGGAGAAATACCATATCCCGGTGCTGCTGAGTCCGTTCGGGTACTCGACGCACCGCGGCCTCTGACGGTGTGCCTCCCATGACCCTGCGTGTGAAGGTCGTCCCCCGCAGCAAGCGCACAGAGTTCGCCGGCGAGATGGCCGATGGCACTCTCAAGATCCACGTCGCGGCACCGCCGGAAAAGGGCCAGGCGAACGAGGCCCTGTGCGCCTTCCTGGCCCGGCACTACGGCGTCCCGCGCGGCGCCGTGCAGGTGACCAGCGGCCAGACCGCCACCCGCAAGCTGGTACGGGTCGACGCATAAATGCGAAACATTCACTCATGAAGGATCGTACTTCGCAAATCCCCTGGACAAGTCGCCGATCCTCCCCTGTCCAGGTGTCGGCCTGACGCCTCTACACATGCAGAAGTAGCCGACGCAGGCGATTTCTAACGGTTGACCGCTGACCTAATATAAGGCTGTGAACTTGCGCGTTGTCGTGCTTCCCTGCGCCCTATTGGCCTCCGCTTTCGCCCAACCGGGCGTTCCCGCGCCTTCCGAGCTGTCCCCGCCCAACCCCCTCACCCTGGAACAGGCCATCCAAGAAGCTCTGGCCAATAACCTGGAGCTGGCCGCAGAAAAATATAATGTCACGGTGGCTGAGGCCCGCGAAATCACCGCGCGCCTGCGGCCCAACCCGCTGTTGACCATCAACGGCCAGACCTTGAACGTCCTGGGCGCCAACTACAACCTCAACAACGGCCTCGGCCCCAACCAGATGAACGTCCACACGGACTTTCCGGTGGAGCGCGGTCACAAACGCCAGGAACGCATGGCGCTGGCCGGCGCCGAGAGAACCCTGGCCGAGCTCGGCGTTCGGGAAGTGATGCGCCAGGTCATCTACAACGTCCAGAGCGCCTACGTGGACGTGCAGGAAGCCAAGGCGAACGTCCGGCTGGCGCAGCAGAACCTGGAAAGCCTGCAAGGCGTGGTCGGCGTGAATCGCGCCCGCCTCGCCAGCGGCGACCTGGCTGCCGTGGAGCTGGAACGCTCCGAGATCGCCGCCCTTCAATTCCAGACCGCCGTCGACCAGGCCCAGCTCCAGTTGGACCAGTCCAAGACTCAGCTCCAGGTCTACCTCGGCCGCCGCCGGCGCGACCCGGACCTGGACGTCACCGAAACCTTCCGCAACGACACGCTGCCGGACTCCCAGCCCGAAATCGCCCGCGAGGCCCTGGCGTGGCGTCCCGACTACCTCGCTTATCGCCAGGAGCAGGTCCGCTCCCAGGCCGACCTCCGCCTGCAACTGGCCAACGGCAAGGTCGACTACAACGTCGGCACGGAGTTCACCCGTCAAAGCGCCTACGGCATCCCCGGCAATTCCATGGGCGTCTACTTCAGCGTTCCTCTGCCCATCTTCAACCGCAACCAGGGTGAAATCGCGCGCGCGCAGTACGAAATTTCCCAGGCCGCCACCCGCCTCAGCGCCATGGAGATGGGCGTGGATGCGGACATCGAGAAGGCCTACCGCGAGTACCAGGTCTCGCGTATGCTGCTGCAGAACGTCGAAACCAACATGCTCGCGAAAGCCCGTGAGGTCCGCGACACCACCGAGTACTCCTACCGCCGCGGCGAGGCGGCGCTGGTCGAATTCCTGGACGCCCAGCGCGCCTTCAACGACACCATGCAGACCTATAACGCCGCCCGGGCCAACTACGCCCGCAGTCTGTTCAAGATCGATTCCGTGTCAGGAAAGTCCGTCAACGGCCAGCCCTAATTCACCCTGGAAGTTGTGATCCACACCCCATGAAGCGTTCCACCCGTGCGACCCTCTGCGCAAGCGTGATCCCCATCGCGCTCCTCATTTCCTCCTGCGGAAGCAGCGGCAACTCCTCCGTGGAAGCCGAAACCAACCCGCCCGCAGCGGCCGCCCCGGCAACGGCCGCGCCTGCGACACCCAGCGAAGTGGTCCTCGACCCCAACGCGCCCGAACTGCAGCAAATGACGATCGCGGTCGTCCGCACCCTTCCCATCCCGTCCGACGAAGTCGTCGCCCCCGCCAAGATCGAGGCCAACCCAAACCGCGTCTCCCACGCCGTCCTGTCCGTCCCGGGCCGCATCGTACACGTGATGGTGAAGCTCGGCGACTCGGTCACCGAAGGCCAGCCGGTCGTCACCATCGACAGCCCCTCGGTCGGCGAATACCAGTCCGCGTATCTGCAGGCTGACGCCTCGGTCCGCCAGGCGCAGCTCGCCATCACCAAGGCCGACGCCGATCTGGCCCGCATCACGGACCTCTACCAGCACATGGCCGTGGCCCAAAAAGAAGTCCTGGCGGCGCAGACCGCGCTGGATGTGACCAAGGCTACGCTCGACCAGGCCGTCAGCGCCCGCGAACACTCCCTCCGCCGCCTGCAACTGTTCGGGCTCCAGCCCGGCGAGTTCCAGCAACTGGTCACGGTCACCGCGCCCATCTCCGGCAAGGTCCTGGAGATCAGCGTGGTCGATGGCGAAATCCACAACGAGATCAGCACCTCGCTCATCACCATCGCCGACCTCAGCCGCGTCTGGGCCACTTCCGAGGTGGCCGAAAGCGACATCCGCCACTGCAAGATCGGCGGTATGGCCGACCTGGAACTCATCGCCTACCCCAATGAGACCTTCCGCGCCAGGGTCACCCGCATCGCCGATACCGTCGACCCGGAAACGCGCACCATCGAAGTGAGCGCGGCGCTGGACAATTCCGACGGCCGCCTGCGTCCGGAAATGTTCGGGCGCCTGCACTACGCCGACGCGGTCGTACCGACCCTCTGGATCCCCGAATCGGCCGTCGTGCAGGCGAATGGCGCCAACCTCGTATTCGTCGAGGAGGCCACCGGACGCTTTCTCGCCACAACCGTCACTCTCGGCAGCCGCTATCAGAACGGATTTGCTGTCGTTTCCGGCCTCCAGGCCGGGCAGAAAGTCGTCACCCAGGGAGCGGTGTACCTCAAAGCCTCGCTCTAGCCTGCCCGGGCAACCTCCATGCTGCGCAAGATTATTTACTTCGCGATCCATCAGCCACTGTTTCTCTTTCTGATCCTGCTGCTGTTTATCGGCGCCGGCATCTTTGCTTTCCTGAACCTGCCCATCGAAGCCTTCCCCGACGTCACCGACGTCCAGGTCACGGTGGTCACCCTCTACCCCGGACACGCCTCCGAGGAAGTCGAAAAACAGATCACCATTCCGCTTGAAATCGCTCTTAGCGGACTCCCCCACGCCCTGCGCGTCTTCTCCCACACGCAGTTCGGCCTCTCTTCGACCTACATCACCTTCGATGACGATGTCGACAATTACTTCGCCCGCCAGCAGGTGCTGGAGCGCCTGCAAGGCGCCGACCTGCCCGCCGGCATCCATCCCGAACTGGCGCCGCTGTCCAGCCCCATCGGCGAAATCTACCGCGTCTATCTCAAGTCCGACACCTACGACGCCATGGAACTCCGCAGCATCATGGACTGGGTTGTGGTCCGCAACCTCAAGCTGGTCCCCGGCGTAGCCGACGTGGTCAGCCGTGGCGGCTTTATCAAGCAATATCAGGTGGTCCCCGACCTCACCCGCATGAAATCCCGCGGCGTGACTCTCCAGCAGGTCTTTCAGTCGCTCGACCGCGGCAACATGAACGCCGGCGGAGGCTACATCGAACAAGGCGAGCAGCAACTCATCGTCCGCGGCGTCGGCCTCCTCCAATCTCCCGAAGACATCCGCAACGTCGTCGTCACCGAACGAGCCGGCGTGCCCGTCCTCATCCGCGACATCGCCACCGTCGAGGTTGGCTTCCAGCAGCGCCAGGGCATGGTCGGCATGAATGACAAGGACGACATCGTCAACGGCACCATCCTCATGCGCAAAGGCGAGAACCCCTCGGTGGTCCTCCAAGGCGTCAAAGAGAAACTCGACGAGTTGAACCTCAGCATCCTGCCCAAGGGCATCCAACTGATTCCCTATTACGACCGCGCCTGGCTGATCTCGAACACCCTCAAAACGGTTTTCGAGAACCTGGGTGAGGGTGCACTGCTGGTCTGCCTGGTGCTGGTCCTGTTCCTGGGCAGCTTCCGTTCCGCCGCCATCGTAGCCGTCATCATTCCGCTGGCCCTGCTCGCCACCTTCATCGGACTCAGCATCAAGGGCATCCCCGCGAATCTTCTCTCCCTCGGCGCCATGGATTTCGGCATCATCGTCGACGGCGCGGTGATCGTCGTCGAAAATATCTTCCGCCATGTCTCGGAACGTAAGGACTACAGCGGATCGTTCAAGGAGCTGGTAGCTGAGGCCGCCATCCAGGTCGGCCGCCCCACCTTCTTCTCGATGCTCATCATCATTCTGGCGCACATCCCGATCTTCACCTTGCAGCGTCATGAAGGCCGCATCTTCGCGCCCATGGCCTACACCATCACGTCCGCCTTGATCGGGTCGCTGCTCTTCTCGCTCACCCTCGTCCCGGTGCTCTGCGTCTACCTGCTCCGCAAAGACGTCTCGGAAAAGGAGAGCTTCATTGTCCGCATCGCCCACAAGCTCTACCGGCCCGTCCTGCGAATCGCGCTCTCCTGGCCCAAAGCGATCCTGGGGATCTCCGCAGTCGCTTTAATCGGCAGCCTGATGCTGATCCCCCGCCTCGGCAGCGAATTCCTCCCGGAGCTCAATGAGGGCAGCATCTGGGTCAACTTCACCCTGCCTCCCGGAATCTCGCCCAGCGAGGTCAATCGTTCCCTCCACGTCGTGCGCGAGGCCATGCTCAAGATCCCACAAGTCGAAAACGCCGTTACCCAGGCCGGCCGGCCCGACGACGGCACCGATCCCAAACCCATCAACATGGTCGAAATGCTGGTCGACCTCAAGGACGAATCCACCTGGGGCAAAGGCGTCACCAAGGAAGGCCTCATCGACCAGATGGAGACAGTGCTCGATGGCATGCCCGGCATCGCACCCTCCTTCTCGCAGCCCATCCGCGACAGCGTGCTCGAGTCCATTTCACAGATCGACGGCCAGATCGTCATCAAGCTCTACGGCGACAACTCGACCATCCTCAAGGAAAAGATCGAAGACGTACGAAAGATCATCGCGCCCGTCCGAGGCATCGACCGGGCCTTTGTCGACCGCGCCGGCAAGGTTCCCCAACTCCAGATCCAGATCGATCGCGTTAAAGCCGCCCGCTACGGCTTGAATGTCGGCGACGTCGAGGACGTCATCGAAACCGCCCTCGGCGGCCGTCCCGCCACCCAAATCTGGGAAGGCGAGCGCCGCTTTGACGTCGTTGTCCGTCTGAACGAAGCCGAACGTAACAACGTCGACGGCCTCCGCGGCCTCCTGCTCGACGCCCCCGACGGCTCCCAAGTCCCTCTCGACCAGGTCGCCGCCATCTGCGTCCAAGACGGCGTTATGAATATCAGCCGGGAAGGCGGCCGCAGCACCGCCGCCATCGGCGTCTTCATCAAGGGCCGCGACATGGGCAGCATCGTCCAGGAAATGCAGCAGAGGGTGGACAAGAACTTCAAGTTGCCGCCCGGCTACAGCATCACCTGGGGCGGGGAATTCGAAAACCAGCAGCGCGCCATGGGACGCCTGCTCATGATTGTCCCGGTCAGCGTCCTGATGATTTTCGTGCTGCTGTTTGAAGCCTTCAAGACGGTCAAGAGCGCTGCCCTGATCCTGCTGAACGTCCCCTTCGCCCTGATCGGCGGCATCGTCGCGCTCTACCTGACCGGCATCCACCTGAGCGTCTCAGCCGCCATCGGCTTCATCGCTCTGTTCGGCCAGGCGGTGCTGAACGGCGTCGTCATGGTGAGCTACTTCAATCAGCTCCAGGAGCAGGGCGCGCGCCCGTACGCCGCCGTCTCACAAGGAGCTCAGACCCGCCTCCGCACCGTGCTGATGACGTCGATGCTGGCCATGCTCGGCCTGCTGCCGATGGCGCTCTCCCACGGCATCGGCAGCGAAGTGCAGCGCCCGCTGGCGGTGGTGATCATCGGAGGGCTGGTTTCAGCGACCATCCTGACGCTGATCGTGCTCCCGACACTCTACCTCATGTTCCACGCCGGCCCCGATACGGGCGAGCTGTAAGGCAGCGCGTGCGGTTTCCGCGCTCTCACGCGCCGCGCGCCGCACTGGCGCTGGGCGACCGACCCAAGGCGATTGCTCACATGCCGGAAGCCCTGGAGCGCGCACCCGAGGCGCGCCCGGAGCACACGCGCGGCCAACTCGAGCGCCTCAACTTTGGGCAGGATCCCGTCGACTGATCAGAGCCAGCGAAGATCGCGCCGCAAGCCGTGCGGCGGAGCTCCGGTTCAGATACACGTGATACACACCTTGCCACGGGCGTGGCGGGTTTCGCTGATGCGATGGGCTTCGGCCATATCGCAGAGCGGCAGAACGCGGTCCACCACCGGGTGAACCTTGCCTGCATCGACCAGCTGGGCGATCTCGGAAAGCTGCGCGGCATCGCCGTGCACCAGCATTAACGTGGTCCGCACGCCGTGGACCTTCGCCAATTCTTCCGATGGCGGCGGTCCGGTGAGCGCGACCATAATCCCGCCCTTCTTTAAACACCGGAAGGACCGCTCACGAATCTCGCCGCCCATGGTCTCGATCACGGCGTCCGCGTCCTGAACGGCGTCTTCGAATCGCGTAATCGCGTAGTCAATGGGCTGCCCGGCGCCGAGCGAGCGCAGGAAGTCCTGGTTCCGCGCGGAAGCGGTGGCCGCGACGTGCGCACCCTTGAGTTCGGCGAACTGGATGGCGAAAGTACCGACGCCGCCGGCGCCCGCCTGGATCAGCACCTTCTGGCCCGAGGTAAGCGCCGCGGCTTCGAACAACGCCTGCCATGCGGTGAGCCCGGCGAGAGGGATCGCCGCCGCGTGCGTATGGTCGATCGAGGCGGGCTTGCGGGCGCAGATGGCGGCCGGGACCGCTATGTATTCAGCATAGGTGCCGCTGCCGGAGATCGAGGGATGCCCGTAGACTTCGTCCCCCGGCGTCCAACTGGCGACGCCGGAGCCCACCTCCTCGACGACGCCCGAAAAATCCCAGCCCAGGATAGCGGGCAGCGGTTGCTTGAGAAACATGCGCGCGGCGCCGGAGCGGATACTGCAGTCAACCGGATTGACCGAGGTCGCGTGGATCCGAATGAGCACTTCTCCCGTAGCCGGCTCGGGCCGCGGCACGGACTCGTAGCGCAACACGTCCGGGCCGCCGAATTCGTGGAAGCGGACTGCTTTCATGGTGGCCATCGCAATCCATTATGACGGCTCCGGCTCGCGTACGGCGCAGGAGACGTTTCCGCCGCCGCTCACTGCACTCGATTAGCTGGGCCTGCCGCAGCGGCTCCTACACTTCCGCCGTGGTCCCCGACCGATGCAGCAAGATGGCCAGCTTCCGTGCCACCGCCACGATGGCCCGCTTCTTCGCCTTGCGGCCTGTTGCGCCAACGGCTCCAGCACCTGGCGCAGCTCCTGTGGCAAGCCGTCCAAGCGCGTCGCCGGCCAGGGCGGCGGCCGTTGTGAGCAGGGCGCAGGCGCACGCAAGTTTGATAGTGTTCAGGCAAATCTCATGGCGCTATTGGCGTTCGGTTAGGGTAACGGGCTGCTGCAGCAGGAAGCTGATGCGGGTTTCGGCTTCAAGGACGGCGGCGTTGCCTCGGGTGACGGCGACGGTTCCGGCTCCGGCGGCTCCTCCGGTGGCGGCTCCGATAGCCGCTCCTTTGCCTCCGCCGGCGATGCCGCCGATGACGGCTCCGATGGCGGCGCCGATGCCGACTTTGGCGGCGTCGCTCTTCTTGGACGTGGCCGCCTGGTGGGAGAATCGCGCGGTTTCGAGATCGACCTTCTGGCCGTCGGAGGTGGTGAGGCTGGTCAGCTCGATCGAGAGGCTGGCCAGGCCCTTGAGGCGTCCGGACTGCTCGACGTCGGCGACGTGGCCGATGATGCGCGCGCCGCGTTCGGCGATCACCCAGCCGTCGACCACCAGCGGCTCGGCCAGGGAGGCGCGGAAGGCGTCGCCAGGAATGTTGCGGCTACTATCCAGGGTTTCTTCCAGGCGCACGGGGATGAGCGTGCCTTGGGCGATGGTCACCGTCTTGCGCTCGGGCGGCGGCGCGAACGGCGCCGTGGGCAGGTGCGCTTCGGGCATCACGAGCTGCGGTCTCTCGGGGGCGGCCGGAGCGGCGGGCGCCGAGGGTGCGGGCGCCGAGGGTGCGGGCGCCGTTTCATGGACCACGGGAGGTGGAGGCGACTGGGGCGGAGGCGGCGCCGACCGGGCGGTTACGACTGGCTTGCGCGGAGCGGCGCGGCGCTCCGGCTTCGGTTTGGCCGGCGCGGGTGGGGGCTCGGGCTCGGGAGGTTCGGGGACCACCGGGTTAAGCTCGACCACCGGAGGCGGCGGCGCACCGGGCGGCTCCGGCCAGGAGTCGGACGAGCGGTCCGAGAACAGGAAGAAGACGCTGGACGCCAGAAGGACTCCACCGGCGAAGGCCAGCGCCAGCTTTGCGTTCGCGCTCTGTAAGGCACCCATATAGAGTTAAACGCGGGCCGGCAGCGGGAAGTTTCGGGGAGGTGGCGCAAGCCCGCGGCTTGCCGCGCCGGCACTCGTGCCGGCGCTTGTGGCCCATCACAGTGTCATGCTGGGGATTGGAGGCGAAATCACTCACCTCAGGTTTGCCGCCGGTGCGCTGAGGTCTCGTTAAATTAGAAGTCCACGCTAAGAGGGAGGGGATGGATGGCGTTCATTTCGGTCACCCGGCTGCGGATCCGGTCGCCGTGGTTTCTGCCGGCGTTCTTCTACTACGCAGTGCGCTCGCAGGCACAGGCAAAGCGGGCGGAAGGGAATTTGGGAGTCGCGGTGCTCAATGACGCCCGCCGTACGTTCTGGACCAAATCGGCGTGGCGCGACCGGGAGGCCATGCGTGCCTACCTGCTCAGCGGGGTCCACAAGAGGGCCATGCCCAAGCTGATGGAGTGGTGCGACGAGGCGGCGGTCGCCGACTGGGTGCAGACATCGGCCGAGCTGCCGGATTGGGGTGAGGCGCATCGCCGGATGGTGGCCGAAGGACGCCGGTCAAAGGTGCGGCGGCCGTCGGCGGGGCAGGAGCGGTTCGCGATCCCGGCGCCGCGCGTGAGGACCGCGGCGGGGGCACGTTAAGATGGTTCCAGAAATGTTTCCGAGCGGCTACAAGATTGGCGGCATCGATGTGCGTCCGGCCACGGTTCTGGCGCCCATGGCGGGCGTGACCGACACGGTTTTCCGGCGGCTGATTCGCGAGCAGGGCGGCTGCGGGTTGATGATGACCGAGTTCACCAGCTCGCACGGCGTGGTGGCGACGGCCAAGGCCACAAAGCCCACGCGCACGTTCCGCTACCTGCATTTCGAAGAAGACGAGCGGCCCATTGCGGCACAGTTGTTCGGCGCCGATCCGCAGGTGATGGCCGATGCGGCTCGTTTCTGCCAGGACCTTGGCTTCGACATGGTGGACATCAACTTTGGGTGTCCGGTGAAGAAGGTGGTGCGGTGCAACGGAGGGTCGGGGTGCCTGCGCGACCTGCCGCTGGTGGAGCAGATTGTGCGGGCAGTGCGGTCGGCGATCACGATTCCGCTGACCATGAAGTTTCGCTCAGGCTGGAATGACCGCGAGCTGGTGATGGTGGAGATGGGCCGGATCGCCGAGGACTGCGGATTGCAGGCGGTGGCGCTGCATCCGCGGACGCGCGAGCAGGGCTATAGCGGGTCGGCCGACTGGACGCGGATCGCGGCGCTGAAGGACGCGGTGAAGATTCCGGTGGTGGGCAATGGCGACGTGCTCACGCCGGAGGATGCGGTGCGGATGGTGAAGGAAACGGGCTGCGATGCGGTCATGATTGGCCGGGCGGCATCGTCCAATCCGTGGATTTTCCAGCAGATCGCTCGCTACGTGGAGACGGGCTCCTATGAGCAGCCGGGCGAGGCGGATCGCTACGCCATCATGCGGCGCTACTACCAGATGCTGTTCGACCACGGCACGCCGGACGCAGTGGGCAAGATGAAGCAGTTCGCCACGTATTTTACGAAGGGCGTGCGGAATGGGTCGCACTTGCGCGTGGAGATTTACAAGGCGCAGGAGGCACGGCAGATTCTGGAGATGGTCGACGCGTTCTTTGACCGGGAGTTGGCGGTGCTGGCCTGAGAGGAGGTGGCTCGGCTCTGGCCGCGCTGCTTTTGTGGGCGACAAGCGCCGGGATGAGTCCCGGCGCGGCAAGCCACGGGCTTGCGCCAGCTAGAGCGTTTTCTCCGCAAGCGTAGACCGCTCCCTGTGGTCGCGGCTCAGCTAGCGGCGCTCTGCACAAAGGACGTGCACTGGGCACAGCGCCAGTAGCTGAGCCGCGACCACAGGGAGCGGTCTACGATAACGCTGCAAACGCTCTAACGCCCAGACGCGGGCTTGGTGCTGATCAGGTGCTCGACGTCGCGGTTGTTTTCCGTGCAGACGTATTCGATCAGCTCAGGCAGGCCGTGGACGGCCTTCAGCGGCGTTAGCGGGCGCTCCAGGTTCCAGGGCTTCTCGTACATGACCGGGTCGATGATGTCGTAGTTCATGACGATCTGGCCGGGCGTTCGTGTGAAGCGCTCAATCACCTTTAACTGGTCGGTGTGCTGGTGGCCGGCGGTGTCCAGCCAGGTTCGGTCATTCAGTCCGATGGTCTCCACCACCAGCGTGTCGCCTTCCCAGTGCGCAATGGAATCGCCCATGAAGCTGGGCTCGACGCGATCGGGATGGGGCTTGCCGATGGGGATCACGCGCCACAGGCGCATGTACTCGAAGGCCATGATCAGGTAGTCCTTGGTCTGGAGGAACTGCACCGGGTAGGGCGACTGCATGATGCGCGGCACGCCGGGGTAGAGGCAGAGGGAAGTGGGGTCGTCCTTGGCGTCGTGATTCTTGAAGGCGGCCAGGCCTTGCGGCGTGTAGGGGATCTGGTTCTCGGGCGTGTCGCGGGCGAGGTTGGGCGTGTAAGGGATGTTCCAGAAGCCGGAGAAGTCGGGTTTGCCGTCGGGCATGCGGGGGATGGCTCCCTCTTCGGCGTGCAGGCCGAGGGTGGTGGCCAGGACGGCGCAGGTCAGCAGGAACGCGGTTTGTGCGGGTCGGCGGATCATCGTGGTGAACTCCTCGCGCTAGACTTCACCACGCACTATAGCAGGTGACGGGGCGCCGATCATTGTGCGGGCGGCAAGCCGGGGGCTTGCGCCACAGCTTCCGGTTTGGTGTCGCGAAGAATTTCGGTGATCGCCTGGCGGTCGGCTGCGGTCAGGCGGGCGTAGCGCGGATCCGGGTCGCCGCCGGAGAGGACGGTTGCCAGGCGGTGATAGATGGCTTCCTTGGCCGCCTGCGGCAGGGCGTCGAACGACGGCGTGTAGATCATGTAGCTGCATGGATAGCGGAGCAGCCGCGTTTCCAGGTCGAGGTCGCGGAGCGAGCGGCCCTTGGAATCGCGCGGGCCGGCTTCGGCGAACTTGGTGGCAAAACCCGAGTGGCCGCCGACCTTGCCGGGCAGAGGAACCTCGTCGACGAACAGCAGGTAATCGACCAGCTCGCGGGAGCCGTCGCGGAGCAGTCGCGGCAGGTCGGCACTGTGGTCCATGGCCGCCGCCTGGACTTCCCAGCCGAAGCGCGTGATCAGGTTCGTCATGTGCATCTGGTGATCGAAGACCAGCAGCGCGGCGGCGTCGCTATAGGGCGAGAGATACTTCGACACCGGAAACTTGGCGTCGAGCGTGTCCAGTGGGTCTGTGGCCAGGAGCGCCTCGGGGTGATCGCGATCCGTGACCACGCCGTTGCCCAGGTGGCGCAAGCCGCGCGGCGCCCCGGTGACGTAGAACCCGCCCCAGCGCTCGGCGAAGGGCGTGCGATGGTCAGTGAACGTGCCGCCGTAGATCAGCATCGGCTCGCCTTCCGGGCCCGGGTAGACGCTGCGCACGATGGGACCCGCGATGCCGAGGGTCGCCTCAGACTGGTGGCAACGCAGGCAACTGTCGTTACGGGCAAAGCGGGGCTGCTCGCGCGGGTCCTGCGGGAGGGTGTAGAAGCGCGCGCCGCTTTGCGGATCCTGGGAGAGAATTTCGATGAAGCCGCCCCACATCCAGGCCACGGCCACCTGGTCATTGAAGAAGATGGTGCGCGGGTTGCGCGGCTCGATGAGCGCGAATTGCATGCTGGTTTTGGAGAAGACCGCTACCTGGGATTCAATGGGGATGTCGAGCGCCGCAAGCACGCTGCGCAGGTAGCCCGCGCGGCCCTCGAATTTCAGGTGCGCCGTGCCGGCTTCCAATCGGCGGTTGAGGTCGGCTACGGGGTCGCGGTCGGGGCTGTGGAAGTAGTCGATGGCGGGGTGATCGATGGCCGGCGGCAGGGTATCGCCGAATTGGGCCGGCAGGAGGCCGGCGCCGATCCCCGCTGCGGCGAGGATTGCGCACATCCACATTGAAGCGCGGTGCATTGAAGCGCGGTGCATGAGAGAATCACCCTTCGAGGGAATTATGGCACGCACACCCCAACTGGAGTTTGCTTTCGAAGCCCGCGTCTCGATCGCGCCGCCGCTCGACATGGGCGTCACCCGCGCCGGCCACCGCCGCGTGATCCCCATTTTGGGCGGCACATTCGAAGGGCCGCGCATCCGTGGGAAGGTGCTCCCGGGCGGGGCCGACTGGCAGATTCTGCATCCGGACGGGGCGGCGGACCTGGAGGCTCGCTACACGCTCGAAACCGAGGCGGGATCGCTGGTATACGTCACCAATCGCGGCATGCGGCGGGGCGATCCGGCGATTCTGCAGCGGCTGAACTCGGGAGAGAAGGTCGACACCAGTCTTTACTACTTCCGCACGGTGGCGAGCTTCGAGGCGAGCGCCGCGGAGTGCGAATGGCTGACGGCGGCTCTGTTTGTGGGGAGCGGCGAGCGGGGTCCGGACCACGTGGTGGTGCGGTTCTGGCAGATTTTGTAAGGTGGCGCAAGCACTCGTGCTTGCCGCGCCGGGACTCGTCCCGGCGCTTGTCGCCCATCAGGGTGTAAAACCGGGAGCGGCGGCCAAATCGCTCCCCGTGGCGGCGGGCTGACGTAGGGTTCGCGGAAAAGGCAGCCTGAGAGGCCGCCCCAGGCCACGGGCCTGCCCCACACGGACCACATAGTACTCTGAGGCTGCGCGCCTGCTGCTATCCTGTGGGGAAGGAGCGTTCCTGCCGCGTTTGTGAGCGGCCTCCAAAAATTGATCCAACAGTCAATGTCATGGGACCTGTCTCGATTGAGCGTCGGTGAGCAAGCTCCGGTGGGAAACCGCCATGGAGAAGCCTGAAGGCGCCCGGAGGGTTCCGCCCTGTGAAGTTTGGGGTCAAATGACGGAGGTTGTGACGGCGTAGCGGTGCGCTCCTTGAACGATCCCGGGTGACCAATCTCCTTTTCATCGGCGACATCTACGCCTCGCCGGGCCGCGGCCTGGTAGCGCGATATTTGCCCGAGATCGTGGCCTCGGAGAACATCCACCTCACCATCGCCAACTGTGAGAACTCGGCCGGCGGCTTCGGTATTACGCCGCAACTGGCCGAGGATCTGCTGGGCTACGGCGTCGACGTTCTGACCGGCGGCAACCATAGCTGGGACAAGCGCGAGGCCTACGACTATTACTCGCGCCAGCCGCGCCTGCTGCGTCCCGCCAACTATCCGGGCGACCTGCCCGGCGCGGGCATGATCCGGGTGGAGGCGCGCAACCGCGTGGAGGTGGCCGTGCTGAACCTGCAAGGGCGGTCACACATGCTGCCCATCGATTGCCCGTTCCGCAAGGCCGACGCGCTGCTGGAGTCGCTGGGGGACGGGGCAAAAGTCCGGTTCGTCGATTTCCATGCGGAGCTGACCAGTGAGAAGGTCGCCATGGGCTGGTATCTGGATGGGCGGGTTTCGGCGGTGATCGGCACGCACACGCATGTGCCGACGGCTGATTCGCGCATTCTGGCGAATGGGACGGCGTATCAGACCGATGCGGGGATGACGGGTCCGTACCGGTCGGTGATCGGGGCGGACATCGACATAATTCTGAAGCGGTTTCTGACGCAGACGCCGATCAAGATGGAGTCGGCCAAGCACGGGGCGGAACTGCATGGGGTGATCGTCGAGGTGGATGAGGCGACCGGGCGCGCGGCGTCGATTCGTCGGGTGGAGCGATGTTGAGCGTGGGCGGAGTGGAGGTGTGCGGAACCGCTCCCCGCGGTCGCGGCACAGCGAGCGGCTTGCCGGAAACTAGCAACTGTCCGGAAGCCTTGGGCGGACCGGAAACCGCGATGTGTCCACGCGGCCACTGGCTGTGCCGCGACCGCAGGAAGCGGTCTTCCCCTGTCCGGAATACCCCATGGCCGCGCTGACTTTCGACGAAGCTCGCTCCACTGTGCTGCGCGAAGTGCGGGCGCGGGCCGGCACTCCCGCCACCGAAACGCTCGCGCCGCTGGACGCCGCGGGGCGCGTGCTGGCCGAGGCGATTGCCGCCGACCGCGATTATCCACCCTTCCCGCGCTCGGCACGGGACGGATTTGCGGTCCGGGCTGCCGATCTGCCGGGAACGCTACGTGTGATCGGCGAGGTTCGCGCCGGGGACCGCTTCACCGGTTCGGTGCGTCCGGGCGAAGCCGTCGAGATCATGACCGGCGCGCCGCTGCCGGACGGGGCCGACGCCGTGGTGATGGTGGAGCACACAACGCGCGACGGGGACCGGGTGCGAATCGAGCGCACTCAGGCCGCCGGGGACAATTTCAATCCGCAGGGCCGGGAAGCCGCGGCGGGTTCCGGGATGCTGGCGCCGGGGCGGCGGCTGGGCTTTGCCGAGATCGCGCTGCTGGCGATGGTGGGGCGCGAGCGGGTCCAGGTCTACCGCAAGCCGCGCGTGGCCGTGTTGCCCACCGGCGACGAGATCGTGGAGGCGGGCCAGATGCCGCTGCCGCACCAGATCCGCAATTCGAACGCCTGGTCCATGGCCGCGCAGGTGGCGCGCGCCGGGGGCGATCCGGTGATTCTGCCGATTGCCCGCGACAATCGCGAATCGACCACGGAGATGGTCCGCCGGGGGCTGGCTTGCGACCTGTTGCTGCTGTCCGGTGGCGTTTCGGCGGGCAAGTACGACATCGTCGAGCAGGTGCTGGCGGAGTGCGGCGCGCAGTTTTTCTTCGACCGTGTGAAGATTCAGCCGGGCCAGCCGCTGGTGTTCGGCATCGCGCAGGAGAGGTTCTTCTTCGGGCTTCCGGGGAATCCGGCGTCGACCATGGTGACGTTCGAAGTGTTCGCGAGTGCTGCGGTGGAGATCCTGAGCGGGGCCGCGGAGACGCCCTTGGCGTTGCTCGAAACGCGGCTGGCACGCGAGTTCCGCCAGAAAACAGGCCTGACGCGATTCCTGCCGGCACACCTGGCGGCGGACGGATCGTCGGTGACGCCGGAGCGGTGGCAGGGGTCGGGCGACGTGGCGGCGCTGGCTCGCGCGAACTGCTTTCTGGTGACTGAGCCTGACCGCGAATGCTGGGCGGCGGGGGATCCGATTCGGGTGTTGCTCAAATGAAGAAGCTCTCGCATTACGACGATCAGGGCCAGGCTCGCATGGTGGACGTTTCGGCCAAGGCCGACACCAAGCGCACGGCTACGGCGCAGGCGTTCGTGAAGATCCGGCCTGCGGTGCTGAAGAAGCTGCCGCGGAATCCCAAGGGCGATCCGCTGGAGGTGGCTCGCATCGCGGGTATCGCGGCGGCTAAGCGGACGTGGGAACTGATCCCGATGTGCCACCCTCTGCTGCTGTCGCACGTCGATGTGCGGGCCGAGGTGAAGGCTGGCGGGGTGCGTATTACGTCGACGGTGACGACCACGGGTCCGACGGGCGTCGAAATGGAGGCGCTGACCGCGGCGTCGGTGGCGGCGCTGACGGTTTACGACATGACCAAGGCGCTGGACAAGGGGATCGAAATTCAGGATGTGTTTCTGGTTTCGAAGACTGGTGGCAAGTCGGGCGATTTCCGTCGGGGCGCGGCGCCGGGTGGCAAGCGATGAAGTGGCGGGATTGGAGGGGCAGCCGTCCGCCTGTTCGCGCATCGTCTGCCAGTAGCGACGGTCCGGCTGTTTCCGAATCGACCGCTCGGAACGACGGTCCGCCTATTTCGGAATCGACCGCTCGGAACGACGGTCCGCCTGTTTCCGAATCGACCGTTCGGGACGACGGTCCGCCTGTTTCCGAATCGACCGCCTGGGACGATGGCCCGCCTGTTTCCGAATCGACCGCCTGGGACGATGGCCCGCCTGTTTCCGAATCGACCGCTCGGAACGACAGTCCGCCTGTTTCCGAATTGACCGCCTGGGACGATGGCCCGCCTGTTTCCGAATCGACCGCTCGGAACGACGGTCCGCCTGTTTCCGAATCGACCGCTCGGAACGACGGCCGCTGGCTGAGCCGCGACCGCAGGGAGCGGTCGACGCGGGTCCGGGAACGCCGGTCCAGCACAGCACCGCGCGCGTTGGTCGATGCATGGAGCAGTGCGGACGGTGGTAGACCGCTTCCTGCGGTCGCGGCTCAGCTAGCGGGATCGTGGGCTCTAGCGGGGACGTGGGCACCAGTGGGATCGTGGACGGTGCCGCCGCGTCGGCGACCCGAGGAATCCCCATGACCATCCGCGCCGCCATCATCACCGTGAGCGACTCGGCCGTCGCGGGGACGCGCGAGGATCTTTCCGGACCCGCCCTGGCCGCCAAGGCCGCCGAGCTGGGCTGGACCGTCGCCGCCACGCGCCTGCTGCCCGATGAACGTGACCAAATCGCACAGTTGTTGCGCGAATTGGCGGACTCGGGGACGGTGGACGTCATCCTCACCACAGGCGGAACGGGCCTGGCGCCGCGCGACGTGACGCCCGAAGCCACCCGTTCGATCGCCGACCGGGAAGCGCCCGGGTTCGGCGAGTTGATGCGCGCCGAGGGGCTCAAACACACTCACTTTGCAGCACTTTCCCGCGGCGGGGCGCTGCTCCGGGGGAGCGTGCTGATCCTGAATCTACCCGGGTCGCCGAAAGGTGCGCTAGAGTCGTTAGTAGCAGTGGTGGATCTGGTACCACACGCGGCCGATCTATTGCATGGCCGTACCGAGCATAAGTCGCAACGGAAGACGTAGTGGAGGCATCAATCTTCATATGAGGATGCGATTCCTGATCGCCGGCCTGCTGGCGGCTGGCGCGCTGGTAACTGGTCTGGTGGTGGCGCAGCAGCCCGGGCAACTGCCGCAGCCGGGGCAGATCCTGGCGCCGGGAGCGCTTCCCGAGACGCCTCGCGTGACGCAGCCGGGCCAAGTGGCCCCACAGCCTCCGCAGGCGCTTCCCCAGCAAGCTGAAACCGCTCGGCAAGAGGCCGCTCCGCAAGAAACCGCGCCGGCGCCCCCCGAACAAGACATCTCCGACGAAGATTTGGGTCCGGTGATCCGCCAGACTGTGGTCAACGTGCAGGTTCCGGTGACGGTGACGGACAAAGACGGGAATTATGTGAGCGGGCTGACGCCGGTGGATTTCCAGTTGCTGGACAACGGCATTCCGCAGAAGATCAGCGAGGACGTGGCCACGCATCCGATCTCCCTGGTGGTGGCCGTGCAGGCGAACGCGACGGCGCAGCAGGTTCTGCCGACCATCGCCAAGGGCTCGGCGCTGTTTGACACGCTGGTCGTCGGCGAGACGGGCGAGATGGCGCTGCTGGCCTTCGACCACCGCATCCAGACGCTGACCGAGTTCACCTCGGATCCGGAGCAGATCAAGGCCGCCTTCAATAAGCTGAAGCCGGGCAGCCGTCCCAGCCACCTGAACGACGCCGCCATGCTGGGCGTGCGCATGCTGCGGAACCGCGGCAAGGATCGCAAGAAGATCCTGATATTGGTGAGCGAAACACGCGACTTCGGCTCCGCTGTGAACGTGCGCGACGTCCTGACCGAGGTGGAGTTCGCGAACGTAGAGGTCTACGCGGTGGAGATGAATCACTTCCTCAACCAGATCACCTCCCAGGCCGAGCCCAATCGCCCCAATCCGATTCCACCGGGTGCGCGTCCGAACCTGCCCATGGGGACGATCCAGACCGGGACCACGGATGCGCAGACCAACATGGGAAACTACGTGCCCATCTTCAAGGAAATCTTCACGGCGGTGAAGGGCATTTTCATTCCGAACGCCCTGGAGGTCTACACGCGCTACAGCGGCGGCCGCGAGGAGAATTTCATCGGCATGAACGGTCTGCAGGACGCGGTTTCGCGGATCGGCGAGGAGATCCACAGCCAGTACCTGCTGACGTTCTCGCCCAGCGCGAAGGACGAGGCGGGCTACCACGAGGTCGTGGTGCGGGTGCTGCCGCGGCCGGATTTGAAGGTGAACGCGCGCCGCGGCTACTGGATCGCTTCACAGTCGCCGGCGCAGACCGGCGAACAGAATTGACCGCGGTCCGGGCTTCCCAATGAACCGCATCACTACGCGTACGGAGGGGTGTGTGCGATGCACCTGGTGACGGGTGGGTCCGGGTTTCTGGGAAACCTGATCGCTCAGGAATTGGTGGCCAAGGGCGAGCGCGTCCGGATCCTGGATGTCTGGGACGATCCGCAGCGGTCCGAGGGCATCGAGTTCGTGCAGGGTGACGTTCGCGATCGCGAGTCAGTGCGGTCGGCCATGCAGGGCGTTTCTGTGGTGCATCACAATGCGGCCCTGGTTCCGCTGACGAAATCCGGGAAGGTGTTCGACGAAGTGAACGTCGGCGGCACGCGGATCACCGCGGAGGAGGCGGTGCGGGCGAAGGTTTCCTGCTTCGTGCACATGAGTTCGTCGGCCATCTACGGCGCGCCCGCCGACCATCCCATTACCCTGCGCACGCCGACCCATCCCATCGAGACCTACGGACGCTCCAAGCTGGCCGGCGAACGGGCGGTGCGCGAAATCTGTGAGCAAGCGGGCCTGCCGCTGATCGTGATTCGTCCGCGGACCATTCTGGGTCCCGGACGGCTGGGCATTTTCCAGATTCTGTTCGACTGGATCCGGTCCGGCGTGAACGTGTATGTGATCGGCAGCGGGCAAAACCCTTTCCAGTTCGTGCACGCCCGCGATCTGATGGACGCTTACATGCTGGCGGTGGCGCACGGAAAAGCCGGCGTGTATAACGTGGGAACGGATCGTTTCGGGACGCTGCGCCAGGCGCTGGAGACGCTGATTGCCCACGCCGGATCGAAGAGCAAGGTGAAGAGCCTGCCGGTCTGGCTGGCGATCCATACTCTGCAGGCGCTGGATTTCCTGCGCCTTAGTCCCCTGGGACCATATCACTACCGGACGTATCACAAGCCCTACGCCTTCGATGTGCAGCACGTGCTGGACCTTGGCTGGAAGCCGCGTTACTCGAACGATGACATGCTGCGCGAAAGCTACGATTTGTTTGTCTCCGGCGCGTATGAGCAGGAGGCCGGCAGCTCGTTTTCCCCGCATCGCAAGAAGGTGAAGGAAAGCGTGCTCTGGCTGCTCAAAAAGCTATCCTGAGATTTGTCCCGAGTCCGCATCTCAGCACGCCCGGAAACCACTGGATCGCATTGGACGCAGCTCTACCTGGGCCTGAGCTTCACGACGCTGGCGACGCTGCTGCTGGAACTGGCGCTGACCCGCCTGTTTTCGGTGGTGTTCTTCTACCACTTCGCGTTCCTGGCGATTTCGCTGGCGCTGTTCGGGCTGGGCGCCGGCGGCGTGTTCTCCTACGTGATCGCGAACCGGCCGGGGAATCTTTCGGTGGAGTTGGGGCGGCTCACGTTCGGCAACAGCGTGGCGATCGTACTGCTGCTATGGTTCATTCTTTCGCGACACGGCGAGACGACGTTCCTGGCATTGCTGGCCGTGTATGTCGCCAGCTCGGTGCCGTTCTTTTTTGCCGGCACGGTGGTCTCGCTGGCGATCGGCGAGGCGATCGATCGGGTGGATCGCGCGTACTTCTTCGACCTGGCGGGGGCGGCCGCGGGGTGTCTGCTGCTGGTGCCGTTCCTCGATGCCTTCGGCGGTCCGAACACGGTAATCGCGGCAGGGGTGATGTTCGGGGTCGCCTCGGCGATCTGGTTCAACCGCGCGGGCGAAGGGAAGCTGCGGGCGCTGAGCGTGCTGGTGGCCCTGCTGCTGGTGACGCTGATGGTGGTGAACGGCGCCAACCATATCTTCGACATCCGCTGGGCCAAGGGCGTGCCGCTGGGCGAAGAGCGGCTCACCAAGTGGAATAGCTTTTCTCGCGTGGCGGTGCGGCGGTCGGCGTACGGGGCCGACGAAATCGTGATCGACGCGGACGCGGCGACGGCAATTCCCACTTACGATTGGAGCCGCGGGCTGAGCGAGAGCGCTCGCGAGGAGCTGCTCAATCAGGGGGCCGGGCTGCCGTACCTGCTGCGGCCGCGGGCCAAGACGCTGATCATCGGTCCGGGCGGCGGCTACGACATCGCGCGGGCGCTGGCGACGGGCAGCGAGGACGTCACAGCGGTGGAGATCAATCCCATCATCGCGAACACCATCATGCGCGGGGCGATGGCGGAGGCGAGCGGCCGGATCTACGAGCAGCCGCAGGTCCATGTGCAGGTGGCGGACGGGCGGAGCTTCGTGCGGGGGTCCGGGGAGCGCTACCAGGTGTTGCAGGCGACGCTGGTGGACACGTGGGCGGCGACGGCGGCGGGCGCGTTCGCGCTTTCCGAGAATAATCTTTACACGGTGGATGCGTTTACCGAATATCTGCAGCACCTGACCGGCGACGGCATCCTGGCATTCACGCGGTGGGGCCTGGAGCCTCCGCGGGAATCACTGCGGCTGGTGACGTTGGCTCGCGCGGCGCTGGCCCGCCTGGGAGAGACGGACGCAGCGGCGCACGTGATCGTGGCGCGCCAGTCGCCCGAGAAGGTGACGGCGTTCGGGGCTTTGGACACGGTGATGGTGGCGCGGCGGCCGTTTTCGACCGAAGACGTGGACGCGGCGCAGGCGGCGATGGCGCGGGCGGGGTTGGCGCCGCTGTGGGTGCCGGGCGTGGGTGGTCCGTCGAACGCGTTTCGCGACTACCTCACGGCGGCGGATCCCGAAGCGTTCCTGCGCGCCTATGAGTACGATGTGTCGCCGGTGACCGACGACCGTCCGTTCTTCTTCTATACGGTGCAGCCGGCGAATGTCTGGACGTTCCTGCGGACGCCGCAGGCCGGGTCGGCTGATGAGAAGCTGAACGTGGCGGTGCCGCTGATTTTCGGGCTGATGGCGGTCAGCGTGCTGGCCACGGGGCTGATGATGGTGCTGCCGCGGCTGCTGTTGGGTTCGCGCCTGCCGAAACAGAAGGGTGTGTTGACGTTTCTGACGTATTTCCTGCTTTTGGGGGCCGGCTACATTCTGGTGCAGGTGGCGCTGATCCAGCGGTTCATTCTGCTGCTGGGGAATCCGACCTACGCGCTGTTCTCGGTTGTCTTCGCGATGCTGGTGGCGAGCGGGCTGGGCAGCTTCGCCAGCCGCAGGGTGGTGGGCGCCGGGGATCGTCGGCTACTGGCCGTACTGGCCGGAGTGGCGGCGCTGGTGGCCGCGCTGGCGGTGGTGGCGAGCCCGCTGGTGAACGCGGCGGCGGCGTGGCCGGTGGCGCTGAAGATGGTGCTGACGGTGGTGGCGATCGCTCCGCCGGCTTTCCTGATGGGGATGCCGTTTCCGGCGGGGCTGCGGAGGATGGAGCAGCGGCATGCGCCGTCGGTACGATGGGCATGGTCCCTGAACGCGGCGGCCAGCGTGCTGGGTTCGGCGTGCTCGATCGTGCTGGCGATCTACCTGGGTTTGCGAGCGACGATGCTGGTCGGGGCGGCGCTCTACGTGGGCGCACTGCTGGTGGTGTTGCTGACGCGGCGTGGAGCGGGCCCGGCGGGGGCATGAGTCCGTACCTGATCGCGATCGCGGGTGCGTCGGGGGCAGGGAAGACGGCGCTGGCCGAGGCGGTGGCCGCGCGGCTGGAACGGGCGTCGACGATCGTATCGCTGGATTCCTACTATCACCCGCTGCCGCATCTTCCGGCGGCCGAGCGCGCGGTGCGGAACTACGACCATCCGGATGCGCTCGACTGGACGCTGCTGGGGGAGCATTTGCGGGCGCTGCTGCGCGGGGAGACCGTGGCGGGTCCGGTGTACCTGTTCGAGGAGCACACGCGCGCGGCGCGCACAGTGCGGGTGGAGGCTCGGCCGTATGTGATCGTCGAGGGGATCCTGGCGCTGCACCAGGGGGAGATTCGCGCGCTGGCGGAGCTGAAGGTATTTATCGAGACCAGAGAAGCGGAGTGTCTGCGGCGGAGGATGGCTCGGGATGTGGCGCAGCGCGGGCGGACGGAGGAGAGCGTGCTGGCTCAGTTCCGGGAAACTGTGCAGCCGATGGCGAAGCAGTTCGTGCTGCCGAGCCGCGCGCATGCGGATGTGGTGGTGAGCGGCGAGGCGGCCTTGGAGGAGGCTGTGGCGGCGGTGGTGGGGCGGGTGCTTCGGGAGCGGGGCTAGGGGCCAGGTTCGGCTAGTGCTCCGACCGCTTAATTGGTTTGCCCTGTGGGGCAGGCCCATGGCCTGCGGCGGCCTCTCAGGCCGCCTCTTCCACCAACCTGGGAATCAGGACCGCCCAACTTTTCACGCGGTCACGACACTAGGTCTAGTCCGGATTTCTCACGGGGTTCGATCGCGGGACGTGCCGCAAGCCACTGGCTTGCGCCACAATCACCCACTGGGCATGCTCGCGGACGGTCGGGTCGGGATGGCGGGCGAGGGCTTCGAGCGCGGGGCGATAACGCTCGGGGTCGATGTTGCCCATGGCGATGGCGGCGTTGCGCAGCATCCCGGCGTATTTGGCTCGTGCAACGGGCGTGTGGCGGAAACGTTCGCGGAACTGGTCCTCGGTCATGTGAGCCAAGGCGTCTAGCGCGACGGGGGCTTCGGCGAACGTGGGGTCGGCGGTGCGCGGCGCGCGGGCGTTCCAGGGGCAGACGTCCTGGCAGATATCGCAGCCGAAGGTGTGCGGGCCGATGCCGGCGCGATGCTCTTCCGGAACGGGTCCGCGCAGCTCGATGGTCAGGTAGGAGATGCAGCGGCGCGAGTCGAGCGTCCAACCGGCGCCTTGAGGGACCAGGGCATCTGTGGGGCAAGCGTCGATGCAGCGGGTGCAGGTTCCGCAGCGGTCGGGCGGCGGCGCGCCGGGTTCCAGGTCAAGCGACGTGACAATTTCGCCGAGGAAGAACCAGGATCCGGCGGGTTCGTTGATGAGGCAGGTGTTGCGGCCGATCCAGCCGAGGCCGGCTTCGCGAGCCAGCGATCGCTCGAGCAGGGGCGCGGTGTCGACGCAGATTTTCGCGTCGAAGGGCTCGATTTCGCGGAGGCCCTGGAGCATTTGTTCGAGGGCGGCGCGCATGGTTTCGTGATAATCGCGGCCCCAGGCGTAGCGGGAGATGCGCGCGTCACCGGCCTCGCGGCGAGGCTCCCCGGTGTTGTAAAGCTTGCCGACGCAGATCACCGAGCGCGCAGTGGGCAGCAGGTTGCACACGTCGCGGCGAACTTCGGCTCGGTGATCGGTGAGGTAGCGCATCTCACCGGCGTGGCCGTGAGCCGCCCAGGTTTCGTAGCGGGGGAAGTCGGCGACGGGCCCGGCGGGGGCGATGCCGGAGAGCTCGAATCCACACTCGCGGGCGATGCGGTGAATGATCTCTGGCTGCAAATCCGAGTATAGGTCAGCGAGAATGGATGGGTGATGCAGAAACCTTTCCGTGCCGGGCTGGTGCAGATGCGCTGCTCACCAGACCCGGACGAGAACCTGGCGAAGGCCGATGCGCTGGTGCGCGAGGCGGCGGCGCGCGGGGCCGAGATCGTGTGCCTGCCGGAGCTGTTCCGGTCGCAGTACTTCTGCCGCGAGGAAGACGCCCGGCTGTTTGATCTGGCCGAGCCGATTCCGGGGCCGTCGACCGAGCGTCTGGCGAAGACCGCGCGCGAGCTGGGCGTGACGATCGTCGCGTCGCTGTTCGAACGGCGGGCGGCGGGCCTCTATCACAACACGGCGGCGGTGCTGACCCCGGACGGGTCGATCGCGGGGCTCTACCGTAAAATGCATATTCCGGACGATCCGCTGTATTTCGAAAAGTTCTATTTCACGCCCGGCGACCTGGGGTTCGGCAGCGTGGCGACGCCGCAGGGGCGGCTGGGCGTGCTGGTGTGCTGGGACCAGTGGTATCCGGAGGGCGCCCGGATCGCCGCGCTTTCGGGCGCCGACCTGCTGCTGTACCCGACGGCGATCGGCTGGCATCCGTCGGAGAAGGCGGAGTTCGGCGAGGCGCAGCTCGATGCCTGGCGGACCATCCAGCGGTCGCACGCCATTGCCAACGGGGTTTACGTGGCGGCGATCAACCGGATCGGGTTCGAGGGGCCGGCCGAGCGGGGCCTCGAGTTTTGGGGCTCGTCGTTCGTGGTTGACCCGTTCGGGCGGGTGATCGCGCAGTCCTCGGCTGACAAGGAAGAGATCCTGGTGGTGGAATGCGATCCGCGGGTGATGGAGGAGGTGCGGCGGAACTGGCCGTTCCTGCGCGACCGGCGGATCGATGCCTACGCGCCGATCCTCAACCGGTGGCTGGACGCGAAATGACGCCTGCGGCGCCGGGCGGCACGCCGCGGGCGGAACGGTTCCGGATGCCTGCGGAGTGGGAGCCGCACGAGGCCACCTGGCTCGCCTGGCCACATGAGAAATCCGACTGGCCAGGCAAGTTCGCGCCGGTGCCGTGGCTCTATGGCGAGATCGTGCGGCACCTGGCGCGGGTGGAGCGCGTGCGCATCCTGGTTGAAGACGCCGGCGCTGAGCAATCCGCGCGGCGGGTGCTGAAGAAGTGCCACGCGGAGCTGGCGGCGGTGGAGTTTTTCCACCATCGGACGAACCGCAGTTGGACGCGCGATTACTGCCCTCTGTTTGTGAGGAGTCCTAAAGGCGAGGTCGCGGTGACGCACTGGCGCTTCAACGGATGGGCCAAGTACGCGAACTGGCGTGAGGACACGGCGGCGCCGAAGATGATCGCGCGTGCGCTGGGGATGCGGCGGTGGGAGCCGGGGTTGGTGCTCGAAGGCGGATCGATCGACGTGAACGGGGCGGGGAAGTTGCTGACCACCGAAGAGTGCCTGTTGTCGGACGTGCAGGCGCGGAATCCGGGACTGGCGAGGCGGGATGTGGAGCGGGCGTTCCGCGACTATCTGGGGGTCACGGAGACCATCTGGCTGGGGCGCGGCATCGCGGGCGACGATACGCACGGGCATGTGGACGATCTGGCCCGGTTCACGGATCGGGAGACAGTGGTGACGGTGGTGGAGCGCGAGCGCGGGGAGGTCAACTACGAGCCGCTCCAGGAGAACCTGGCTCGTCTGCGCGCGCGGCGCGATCTGCGCGTGGTGACCTTGCCCATGCCCGAGCCCGTGTATTTCGCGGGCCAGCGCCTGCCGGCGAGTTACGCGAACTTTTATGCCGCCAACGGCCTGGTGCTGGCGCCGACGTTCCTCGACAAGAACGACGGCGTGGCGCTGCGGACGCTGGAGCGGCTGTTTCCGGGGCGGCAGGTGATCGGTGTGCCGTGCCGGGATCTGGTCCTCGGGTTGGGCACGCTGCACTGCATGACGCAGCAGCAGCCGGCATAGTGTTCCGTTCCAGGCCGGGCGAAACCGATCTACGCAAGAATCAAAAAATGGTCTAGAAGATGAAGCTGAGGCCGCCGCGGACGGCCCGGGGGGAGTTCGTGACCACGGCCCGCCGGCCCTGTGAGGATGTCACCGGCAGGTAACCCTGGGCGAGCAGGTTGCGCAACTCGGCGGTCAGTTCCATATGCAGGCCACCCATGGTGGGCAACGGCTGGCGGCCGTAAATGTTCCAGCCCATCTGCTGGTTGGTCTGGTTGGTCAGCGAGACGTGCACGGGGGTCAGGGCGCGGAAATCGGTCCAGCCGTAGCTGACGGCCAGATGCGTACCAGTGAGCGGGATCGAGGAGCCTGCCTTGAGCGTGACCCAGGTGCGCGGCGCCTGGCGGATCTGTGCGCGCAGGCTGTCGCCATCGTCGGCCACGATGGTTCCGTGCTCGGCCACCAGCGCGCCGCCGCGTCCCACGGCGATCGTAAACTCGACGCGGTCGCCCGCCTTCTGCGTGATCGAAGCGGAGTACCCGTTGCGCTGATAGTCGCCCATGTTGACCACGTAGCCCCGCGAGTTCAGGTCCGGCAGAAGATTCGAGTTGCCGATCAAGTCAATGGCGCCGGAGGCCAGGAAGGCGCCGTTTGAAACCACGTCGCGGTACATCGTGGCGGTAACGGTTCGCGAGCCGTTGACCAGCGTGTAGCCGATCTCATAACTGTTGGTACGCTCGACGGCGGCGCGATTGCTGCGGCGCGACAGGCGCGGCAATTGCCCGAGGGCGGTGAGGTCCTCATTCAATCCATCGCCGTTCTGCTGGCCGCGGACCAGTAGTTCGGTGGGCTGGGCGCCGGCGCTGAAGGCCAGCTTCAACTGTCCGCGGTCGCCCAGATCGTAGGTGGCGCGGCCGAAGGGGCTGAAGTAATTCATGCGGCCGAACAGCGTAATGGAGTCAGCGCTGAAGCCGTATTCGATGTGCAGAATGTCCAGCACATCCAGCTCGTCGATGGTCGACAGCGAAACGGTCCGCAGCACCGGACCATTGCCTGCGCTGGTGCCGACGCTAGCCGGAAAATAGATCTGGCGGACCGTCAGGGCCATTTCCGGACCAGGGCGGCCATCGCGCTCCCGCATGTAAGTGGAGCGGATGCCGGCCGAAGGAAGTCCGCTGACCGCCGAATAACCGAAGTTGCCCGCCAGGCGGACCTTGCTTTCGCCGTACACCGAGGTTTCCACGGCGAACCCGGTGCCCATGGCCTGCTGCATGGTGCCGTTGAAGGGATTGCTGTCGCCAGCCGAAAGGCGGACCACGCCGCTGGTATCAGAAAACATCGAGGAGACGGCGTGCGACTGGGGAACCTTGACCCCTCCGGTGAGCCGCAGCACCGGGCGCGTGGCCCGGGAGGAGCGCAGGACCCACTTCCATTCGTCGCTCATCAGCGTGCCGCGCGCTTCCGCGGCGGGCACCAATTCGACGGAGCTGAACAGGGTGGCGAGGCTGACTTCCAACAGATTCTCGGAACCGGCCAGCACCAGGATGGGGCGCCGCACCGGCATGAAGCTGGCAAGCGAGACGCGGACGGCGTAGGCGCCCGGCGTGAGACGGTCAAAGAGGAACTTACCAGTGGGGTCGCTGAGGACTTCGCGGACCACTTGATCGAAGCGGTTCAGCAGGACCACCTTGGCGCCCATTTGCGCGACGCCCCCGGTGTTCTTCACCTGGCCAAGGATATTGCCACTGAGCGGCACGGGATCCACGGCCCGCACCTGCGGCGTCAGACCGACGAAGCCTGCGATCAGACCGACCGTAATTGCCGATTTCGGTAAGCTCATGCCAGGGAGCTTTCCGCCACGGCCTTTGCACTGGGCCCGCGGCGTCTCACAACCTTATTAGTTTACAGTAAAATTCGCCGTCGGGCTGAGGGACTCATTGCGCAGCGCGTCGGTCACTTTAATCTGCAGCGTGTAGTCGCCGGGCACCAATCCCAGCTTGTCCAGGGGAAGGCGCTTTTCGATCACCATCTGGGAGGCGCCACCGGTGAGCGAGCTCACGTCTTCGGTGTATTCGAAGAGCTTGTCGGTGCTGCCGTTCTTCATGATTTCGTAGGTCACCGAACCCTCCGGCTTGCGGGTGGTTTCGTTGGTCTCGAAGTTGTAAACCTGCATGTAGATGCCCAGCGTCTCGGAGGGCTTGAAGGTTTCGTTCATGCGTGGACGGACCTTGGTGGAGCCGATCACAAACTGCCCCTTCCCGATGCTGCGGGTGGGAATCTTCTCGATCGTATCGGCGAGGATCAGCGAGCTGGTGGCCAGCCGGTCTTCCTGCACGTGGGGAACGTCGAGAGCCATCTCATAAACGCTCTTGTTGCCCGCCACTTCGTCCTTGGCGGCCACCGTCAGCCGGTAGCGGCCCGGGGCCAGCGGAACCGTCGTCTGATAGATGGCCTGCTTGTTGAGCACCTGCCCGACGAACTCCGCCGGGGTCTGCACGTTGACGATGTCCTCGATCGGCCGCCCGACGGGGCGGCGCGTCAGCGAGGTGATCGTAATATAAAGATTGACCACCGCTTCGGCGATGTTGTCCTTCTGGCGGAACTGTAGATCGCTCTGGTTGAACTGCACGGTGATCGGCGTCAGCACGCTGGCCTCGGTGAGCGGGATGTAGTCCGCCCGGACCCGCATCGGCAGCAGGTCATACCGGATGGTGGAGTTGACGGCTTCTTCCAGATCCTTGAACTTGATGGCGGGCGCTTTCTGCAGATTGGTGTACTGCTGGAGCATGTTGAACACGTTCAACTGGGAGGTGCCGGACAGCGGACCCTGACCGAGCCGCAGACCGGTTTGGTTCGTGAAGCGGTCTTGCTTGTTGGCCAGGCCCAACTGCTCATAGAGCGTCAGGCCGGCGCCTGGCACGCGCAGCAGGGCGTCCTTTTCCGACGGGTCCCAGGTCATGTGGTACTCGTTGGTCATGGACGTGTCGACAAACTCGATATTGATATCCTGGCCAACGCCGTCGATATAGCGGTAGCGCCAGCGCTCGAAGGGGAACACAGTGGTTGTCCCGCCGCCTTCGGCCATGGTGCGGTTGTAGGTGCCGCCGGTGGGATGCTCTTCGCGCTCATCCGGCGCGCCGAACTTGATATAGATCTGCCCGCGGTCGGTCTTCCAGCCGGGGACGCCGGAAGCAAAGCGGTCATTAGCCCAGGCGATGCGCCGGTAATGCTCTTCGCGGAACTCGTTCTCTTCGGTGTCCGGAGTGGGGTCGCGCCGCAGCCAGAAGTTTTCGATGAAGGTCTGGCGCTCCTCATCCGTCTCCAGACGCGAGAAGGCTTTCCTCTCTTCGTCGCTGATGATCCAGCGCACCTCTTCATCCAGCCACTTTTTGTAGGGGGACTCGAGCTCCTTGCGGAGCCTTTCCTCCTGTTGGCGTTTTTCCTTTTCGGTCATCGGCCGCGCGATGGTTTCACGCTTCTGCTGTGCAAGCATCAGCAGAGGCGTACCCAGCAACACGACGGTGAAGCAGACAGCGAGTAAGACCCTAGGCCGCATAGGTTTATCCCAGATACATTCTACCTCCCACAAGAGACGCAAGCAATGGCCAGTTTGGGTGCGGGGATGGGGGGCCGCCCGACGCCGCTCGGGTCCGGCGTGATTTCTAAGCCGCAGTTGGCATGGTATGTTGACCGGGGACAAGCGCCGGGATGAGTCCCGGTGCGGCAAGCCACGGGCTTGCGCCAGGTCCTGCGCCCGAAGACCGGCGAGAAGTGCGGGCGAGAAACGCGCCAGCGCCCGTTCGCGGCTGGCTACAGCGCCAGGGCGGTCTTGACCTTTTCGTAGGTCGTGGCCAGGTCTTCGGGCAGGACGCGGGTTTCGGCCACCGTGGTCATGAAACTCGCATCGCCGTACCAGCGCGGCAGCAGGTGCATGTGGATGTGTCCGGCGACGCCGGCGCCGGCGGCTTCCCCCAGGTTCATGCCCAGGTTGATGCCGTTCGGATGGTAGATCTCGCGCAGGACGCGTTCGACGCGCACAGCGAGACGCATCATCTCGGCGACTGTCTCCGCGTGCGCCTCGACCAGCGTGGAAACGTGCTCGTAGGGGGCAATCATGACGTGCCCGTTGGTGTACGGGTAGAGATTCAGCAGGATAAAGTTGCGCTCGGCGCGCAGTACGATGTAGTTTTTCTTGTCTTCCCGCGCTTGCGATTTCGCGCAGAAGATGCAGGCGTCAGAGGAAGCCGCGGTCGTGACGTAGCGATATCGCCAGGGGCTCCAGAGTCGGTCCATAGGCGGGCGGGAAGCGCGTACGCCGCAGCTAGAGGGTCGGGTTCTCGCCGGCGGCCGCGGTGCCGTCGCCGTTGACCAGGTCCTTCAGTTCCTTGCTGGGCTTGAAGTAGGGGATGCGCTTGGCCGGAACATCCACGCGGGCGCCGGTCTTGGGGTTGCGCCCGACGCGCGGCTGCCGTTGGCGCGTGCGGAAGCTGCCGAATCCACGAATCTCGATCTTGTCGCCCGTGCGCAGGGCGCGGACCACGCTGTCGAGAATCGCCTCAACGATCACCTCCGAGTCTTTGCGCGTCATTTCCACGACGCGCGATACCTCCTCGATCAGTTCGGCTTTGGTCATTAGGTTTACCGGCCTTCCCCTTTTCCTCGTAGATTCATCGCTTCTTCAATAGTCATGGTTGCGGCGGCGGCCTGGCGCTGGTAATCCTCCAGTCGAGTGCGCTCTTCGTCCTCGGCCACGGCACGCAGGCTCAGTCCGATCTTCTTTTCGGCTTCGCTCATTTTGATGATCTTGAAGTCGTACTCTTCGCCCACCGGCAAGGGTGAATCGTCCATTTCCCCATGTTCCGGCATGGCCGGAATCTCCGACTTGTGGCACAACGCTTCTACCCCCGGCGCCAACTCCACAAACACGCCGAACGCGGCCGCGCGGCAAACCCGGCCGCGGACCAGATCGCCCACTTCGTGCGTCCGGAAAAAACTCTCCCAGGCATCCGGCTGCAACTGCTTGATCCCCAGCGACAGGCGCCGGTTGGGCGCGTCGATGTTGAGGATCACGGCCTGCATGACCTGGCCCTTCTTGAGCAGCTCCGAGGGATGCTTGACGTGCTTGGTCCACGAAATATCAGAGACGTGCACCAGGCCGTCCACACCTTCTTCGATCTCCAGGAACGCCCCAAAATCAGTCAGCTTGCGGACCCGTCCTTCGACCACGCTGCCGATACTATAACGGTCGGCGACAGTCGTCCAGGGGTCCGCCTCGAGCTGCTTAATTCCAAGAGACACGCGGCGGTCTTTTTGTTTCACGTCGAGCACCACGGCCTCCACCTGGTCGCCCACCTTGACTACCTTCCCGGGATGCTTCATGCGGCGGCTCCAGGTCATCTCGGAGATGTGGATCAGGCCCTCGACGCCCGGTTCGATTTCGACGAAAGCGCCATAGTCGGTAATGCTCATGACGCGGCCGATCACGCGTCCGCCGATGGGCAGGCGCTCGGCCAGCGTTTCCCAGGGGTCCGGCGTGAGTTGGCGGATGCCCAGCGAGATGCGCTCTTTGTCCTTGTCGAACTTGAGCACCTTGACGGTGATTTCCTGGCCGACCTGCACCACTTCATTCGGATGGGCGATGCGGCCATGCGACATGTCGCTGACGTGCAGCAGGCCGTCGATGCCGCCCAGGTCGACAAACGCGCCGTATTCGGTGAGATTCTTGACCACGCCGACCACTACAGAGCCCTCTTCCAGGGTCTCCAGGGCAGTCGACTTGCGGGCCTTCAGGTCCTCTTCGAGCGCCATCTTGCGGGACACCACGACGTTGCCCCGGCGGCGGTTGATCTTGAGCACCTTGACCGGAATGTCCTGCCCGACGAATTGCTCCAGGTCATGCAGCGGGCGGATATCGACTTGCGAGCCGGGCATAAAGGCCGGCACGCCCACATCCACCATGAGGCCGCCTTTGGTACGCTCCAGGACTCGCCCGGAGACCAGCAACTGGTCCCGCATGGCGCGCTCCAGGGTGTCCCAGATCCGCAGTTTGGCCGCTTTTTGGTGCGACAGCAGGACGTAGCCTTCCGGCTGGGCGCCGTGCCGGTCGACCATCACGTCGACGGCGTCGCCCGATTTCACCGCGACGGTGCCATCCGGGTTGCGGAACTGCTCTATAGGTACCAGGCCTTCGAGCTTGTATCCGAAGTCGACAATGACGTCTTTGTCGGTTACGGAGACAACATGCCCCTGCAGTAACTCCCCTTCGGCCGGGGGAGCCAGGTGGCTATAGTCTTCCATCAGATGCTCGAGTTCGTCCTGAGCGCTCTGTTCGTCCTGAGCGCTCAGTTCATCCTGCCCACTCAGTTCGTCCTGCCCGCTAAAAGCGACCTCGAGATCCCGTTCGTTGGTGTCGTTGGCCATCGCCTAAGTTTCCGACAAATTATTGATAGAACAGTACTTCAGAACTATAGCGGACGTGTGCTGGCTTGTCAACTTGGCCACCGCAACACGTTCCTAGCCGGATCCTACGGGGACCCGCGTCCAAACCGCCCAAATACACCTAAGTCCCTTGGATTAAGGGAGTTCAGTGACCCAGGGCGTATTTCTTCTCCCCTGCCTCCACGGCTGCCACCAGGCGGTTTCCCGGCGGAGGCAGAGGACAGGTGGCAAAATCCGTGAACACGCACGGCGGGTTATAGGCTTTGTTGAAGTCCAGCACCACTTTCCCGTCGCGTGGCATGTCCGTGTAGAAAAACCGGGAGGCTGCGTAAGTCGATTTGCCGCTGGTTGCGTCTTTAATTACAAAGAACAACTCGTTTGCCCCGTCCTCTTCCAGGACGCCGTCCAGGCGATAACGTTTGCCTTCCCGTTCAAATTCCGCATAGCCGGGGCTGGGGTCGATCTCTTTGGTCCCCACTTCGGTATCGAAGCTGACGGTGTGCGGCGAGGGCACGAATTTGGCCTCGATCCGCCAGTCGTCCTTGACCGGAAAATAGTCCAACCCGGCGAAATTGGTCCGCGCGGGGCTGTCGGCATCCTTCACCCGAATGCCGTAGCGCCCGCCGCGTTCGATCAGATAAAAGCGTACGGTGCCCAGTTGCAGCACCGGGTAGCCGGGCACGCTGTCCGGCTGGAGATCGGTCTCCTGAAGATCGACGCCGGCGGCCGGGGAAAAATGCGCCTTCCCGGAGGCCAGCGTCACGGTGCCCACGTCGGCCGGGAGCTTGGCCGGCAGCACCACCTCATGATTCGGATTGGAGCCCACGTGGCTGACGCCATCTTCAATCCAGTAGAGGCCGACCAGGGTCAGCCAGCCGTCTTCGGCGGTGAGTTTGGCGAGCCGGTCTGCACGCCACTGCTCGATTTCCTGGGCGTGGACCGCCGGGTCAACCGGTTCACTAGCGCGCTCGGCGGCACAGGACGCGAACAGCACCGCGGCGGCAGCAGGGATGAGTCTGCGCATGGCGTGCTCCTATGCGCTATGGTATCAGGCATGCCGACCTTCCGACGCCGCGAGTTCCTGGCCGCCGCCGGAGCCGCCGTGGCTGCGCGCGGGCTGAGAGCGCAGGATGCTGCGCCGCATGCGTCCGCAGACGGCGCGCTGGCAGCCGATATCGTCGCCGCCAACCACATTCTCTACGCCAAGCAGATTGTCGACGGGTTTGGGCACGTCAGCGCCCGCACGGCGTCCGGCGCGCAGCACTTCCTGCTCTCGCGGTCACTGCCTCCGGCGCAGGTGATGGCCGGGGACGTGATCGAATACGGACTGGACGGGAATCCGGCCAACGGCGACAAGCGTTCCGGGTACCTGGAACGCTTCATCCACTGCGAGGTGTACCGGGCGCGTCCGGATGTGATGTCGGTGGTCCACTGCCACGCGCCGTCGCTGATTCCGTTCGGGATCACGCGCGAGCCGCTGCACCCGGTGTTCCACAACAGCTCCTTCGTGGGCGAGGGCGTGCCGGTCTTCGAAATTCGGGAAGCCGCGGGGCTCGACACGGACATGCTGATCAGAACTCCGGAGTTGGGCAAGGCGCTGGCTGCGACGCTGGCCGATAAGCCCGCGGTGCTGATGCGCGGGCATGGAGCAGTGATAGTGGGGCGGTCGGTGGAAGAGGCGGTGGCGCGCAGCGTTTACCTGGAGCTGAACGCGCGGATTCAGGCGCAGGCCATGGCCATGGGCGACCGGATCACGTATTTGTCCGACGGCGAGGTGAAGACGCGGTCGGGGGCAGGCGAGTACACGCGTGCCTGGGAGCTGTGGAAGTCCGAGGTGAAGTAGCAATAGGAGTGGGAGGGTATAGGCCGCTCCCTGACGGTCGCGGCACACCGAGCGGCGTGAACAGCATTGGCGATGGTGCGCAACGGCGACTTTGCCCGACCGCAGTCATCTGTGCTGACCCCCACTAGCTGAGCCGCGACCACAGGGAGCGGTCCTGAACAGTCCGTTCCCCCCGCGCAGCCTCACTTCTCCGCCAGCAGCCGCCCGATCTCGACCTCGAACTCTTCTTTAGCGGCCACGTACAAATCGCCGCTGCCGGAGCTGGGGAAACCCGCATGGATCGCCCGGACCCGCCCCGTGCGGTCCAGGAAAATCGTGCACGGCCAAGTGTTCCAGTTGACCAGTTGCGGCAGCAGCGCGGGTGCGTCGTCCGTATTGCCGCCCAGCAGCACCGGGTACTTGATTCCATAGCGCTTGACGAACGCCTTCAGCCGCGGGGCGTCCTGCAACTGGTCCGGTTCTTCAAAGGAAAGCGTGACGACTTCCGCGCCGCGGTCCTTGTACTTGGCGTAAAGCTCGGCCAGGAACGGAGCCTCATCATGACAGTTGGGGCACCAGCTTCCCATGATCTCGACCACCACCACTTTGTCCTTGAACCGGATGTCGGTGTTGGCGACCATCCGGCCGGTGAGGTCGGGGAAGCGGAAGCGGAACGGCTCGTCGGGGTCCTGGACGTGGGTGTGGCCGTTGGGATCGGTGGGCTCCGGCAGGCCCATGGCCTTGGCGCGCTCGGGGCGGTAAGCGGTCATGTGCGTCTTGCCGTCCTGGAGGATATCCAGGCTGCCGTCCTCCTTCGGGGTGACTTCCAGGAGGTAGGCGCGTGCGCCGTCGAACTTGCTCAGCGTCCACTTGCCGTCGCGGTAGGTGCCTTCGATCGCGCCGGTGTCGCCATCGACGCGCAGGATTGCAACAGAGAGGTCGAGTCCGCTGGAGTCCTTCTGCTGCACGACGAAGCGCCAGGCCTGTTCGCCCTTGCCGCTCTTTGTGGGAATCCACCAGACGCCGTCGATGTTCGGCGGGGGCGAGAATAGACCCCTGCCATCGTACTGCTCGGGCGCCCGCACGGCATGGACGGCGAACGGACCGGCCATGATGCGCGTCCCGGCGTAGTGGCCATCGAAGGCGCCGTCCTGATAAGTGGCGGTGAGCGTGGCCGCATAGTAATCCCATTCAAGGACCAGCTTGCCGTCGGCGAAGTGCCCGCTGGTGGACGGGTAACGCTCTTCGCCGTTGAACAGAGTTCCGGTCAGGTGGGCGTTGTCCCCGGAAAGCTCGAGCCGGAAGGGTGTAGCGACGCCATGGATCTGGAGCGTGGCGTCCCAGGTCCCGGCGAGGGATTGCGCGCTGGCGGCGGACGCGGCAGCCAGAAGCAGGGCAGCGGCCGAAAAGGCACGGCAAGCGATCAGCTTCATGCAGCGAACATAGCACGGCCCACCCGCCTGAGCCACCGTTAAACTTTTTTTCGAAACAAACGCCGGCGACCGGCGTCTACCCGAGTGGCAGGCTACATGCCTTGCCTTAGAGCGTATGGCGAAGGATCTTAGTACGAACCGTTCGATGTGTTCAGAGCTGGTGACGATCTCTCACCCGAATCGCCGGGGCGCGTGGCGGGAGCGTACTGCCAACCTGGAAGAAATCGGCGAGCGCAGCGCCGCGCTGCTGGCCGACGAACCGGCCCGCCGCGGGTCCGCGATTCGAATCAGTTGCCAGAACTATGAGCTGCGGGGGATCGTGCGATCCTCGACGCCGGCCGAGATGCTGGGCTACTGGATCGAGGTCCTGCTGGACACGCGGTCGCGCTGGTCCGAGGATCTGTTCCGCCCGAAGCACCTGCTGCAGCTGCCGGCGACCACGCGGCCGGCTAAGGCGAATCGCTTAGCTCGGGCCTCGGGTTACTGAGGAAGATTTCCGGGCAAGATTTGCCGGATGGGCAAATTCTGCCTGCCTCAGGGTTTCTTCCACAAGACCCACGTGGTCATCACGCGCAGATTGTGGACCACCGTAGTCTTCAACGGATCTGCCAGCTCGGCGCCTAACCGCTCGGTATGCCGGCCGAGCAGCGCTGCGTCCACCAGATACCGTTCGGAGGCATCCGGCGATTTATAGCGGCGTCCTTCGATGTGTTCCACCTGGCTCTCCATGCCGATCAAAGATCCCAGGCGGCTGAAGAAGAGTCCGCCGGGTTTCAGGACGCGCCAGGCTCCGTCGAGCATCGCCTGAAAGTGCGCGTCATCCCGAGCGAAGTGGAGCACGGTATTGCTGATAACCACATCCGCGCAAGCATCATCGAAAGACATCTGTTCGACGGCTTCCACCCGAAGGTTGGACTCCGGGATCGCGGGCGCGAGCGTCCGGGCCAGGGAGCGAACGCTATTCACCGCATCGGCGTCCGGATCCACGGCGTACACTTCGTAGCCTTCCCGCAGAAAGTAGACCAGGTTCCGTCCAGAGCCGCAACCAGCGTCCAGGATCCGCATTCCGGGTGAGATGCGGCCTTTCAGGATCTGATCAAAGAGATAAATGTCGATCTGGCCGAATTGTTCCTGGAGCGTGGGCGCGGACATTCTCACGAGCCTACCATGCCGCAGTCTTCGGCCCAGACTGCTGCAGCAGGCTGCGCGCTCTACTTCACCGCTGCGGCGCCGGCCGTGGCGGTGGCGTTGTCCTCGTCCGCGTTGCCGCCCGAGGCGCCGATGGCGCCGACCACTTTGCCGTCGACCACCAGCGGGATGCCTCCCGCCACCGGAACCGCGCCCGAGAGCGCCAGCATGCGGACGCCCGCTCCGCCGCCCGCGAGGATATCCTGGAACACTTTGGTGGACCGGCGGAACAGCGTCGCGGACTTCGCTTTGTCGATGGCCACCTGGACGCTGCCGACCTGGGTGGCGGGCATGCGTTCGAAGTACACCAGGTAGCCGCCGGTGTCGACCACGGCCACGGCCATCTCCCATTTGTTCTTGCGCGCTTCGGCGATGGCCGCCGCGGCGACCTTCTTCGCATTGTCCGGAGAAATGGACAAGCCATAGGGAGCGTTCGGCGGCGGCTCCACCGGCGTCTGGCCGAAGGCGGCGGCCGCGAGGGCGAACAGAACCACAGTACGTGTCAGCAACATGCGATCATTATCGCGCGGACCGCGCAGTTCGCGTTGCGAGGAGGTCGTGCGTTTTCGCATTTCCGGCCGCCGTTGCTATACTGCTCCTCGTAGACCCTCCACCGAGTGCAGTGGAGAACGATTCCAGGAACTACCGCACATCGCGACCCGGAGAAAGCTCTCGCAATGCACAAGCACAGCCTGATTTCGATCACCGTCACGATCACTGCCCTCGCCCTGTCCAGCGCCCTCATGGCGGCGCCGCAGGCCGGGTCGGCTCCCGCTGACCGCAGTCTGCCGCGCAGGGCCGATGGCCACCCGAACCTCGAAGGTATCTGGCAGGCGACCAGTTCGGCGGCTGCCGATCTCCAGGATCACGTGGCCAGCTTGAACATGCTGGCCGGGCGGTCGGTGGTCGACGGCGGCACGATCCCCTACCAGCCCTGGGCCGCCACCAAGCGGGCGGAGAACTTCGCCAACCGCGCCACGGCCGATCCGCTGGGCAAGTGCTGGATGCCGGGCGTGCCGCGCATCATGTATATGGAATACCCGTTCCAGATCTTCCAGACGCCGGACACCATCGCCATGGCGTTTGAATGGGAGCTGGACTACCGCCTGATCTACATGCACGGCGAGCATCCCGACGATGTGCTGTGGATGGGAGATTCGCGCGGCCACTGGGACGGCGACACGCTGGTGGTGGACGTGGCCGATATCAATGACCTGACGTGGCTCGACATGGCGGGCGATTTTCATAGCGACGCGCTGCACGTGGTGGAGCGCTATCGCATGACGGGTCCGGACACGATCCAGTACGAGGCTACGCTCGAAGATCCCAAGGTGTTCACGCGGCCGTGGACGCTGCACGTCGCGCTGCACCGGCGGACGGACCGCGACCGGCTGTTCGAGTACGTGTGCGAGGCCGAGGTGGAGGAATCGAACGGCCTGTTCACGCGCGAGGATCGTACGTGGTATCCGGGCCTGGGGACGCCTCCGGCGATGGAGAACGTCGCGGCGTACGTGCCGGAAGCGGTCGCGCCGGTGGCGAACCTGCGGCGCACGGCGGACGGCAAGCCGGATCTGAACGGGTTCTACGAATCGAATAACCATGGCTCGAACCAGGGACTGGAGAAGCGCGGAGGATGGGGGCAAACGATCGTCAACCCGCCGGACGGAAAGCTGCCGATGCGGCCGTGGGCGGTGGAGGAGCGCACCAGCCGGCGGCTGAGCGAGCGCGGCTACGACGATCCGACGGCGCACTGCTTCCCGCAGGGCGTGCCGCGGTCGTTCTACGTGCCGCAGGGGATCCAGATGGTGCAGACGCCGGAGTATCTGCTGCTGCTGTACGAGCGCACGTCCTGGCGCATCGTGCCGCTGGACGGGCGTCCGCACCTGCCGGATTACCTGCGTTTGTGGCAGGGCGATTCGGTGGGTCACTGGGAAGGCGACACGCTGGTGATCGACACCACGAACCTCAACGGCAAGACCTGGCTGAATGAAGCGGGCGAGGTCATCAGCTACGCCGCACACGTCGTCGAGCGGCTCACGCCAACGGCTCCGAACTCGCTGCGCTATGCCGCGACCGTAACCGATCCGGTGGTTTACGACCGGCCGTGGACGCTGTCGTTCCCGGTGAACCGCGAGGATTTCCTGTTCCGCGAGGCGGCGTGTCTTGAAGAAGAACACGACCTGCCGCATTTGAAGGCGATCAAGGACGCCGCCGCGGCCGCCGCCGGGAAACAGTAACGGCCGCAAGCCTTGTAAGTGACTTGCGCCCCTCCGGCAGAGTAAATTGAATCATGGAAATCACGAAGATTGCGGGCCGGGAGATCCTGGATTCGCGCGGGAACCCGACAGTCGAGGCGGACGTACTTCTGGCCGATGGCTCACTGGGACGCGCCGCCGTTCCCTCGGGAGCATCCACGGGCGAGCATGAGGCCGTAGAACTGCGCGACGGCGACAAGTCGCGTTACCTCGGCAAGGGAACCCGGGACGCGGTCAAGAACATTACCCAGGAAATCGCGCCGACGCTGCTCGGGGCGGACGCCTCGCGGCAGTCGCAGATCGACCGCATGATGCTGTCGCTCGACGGCACGCCCAACAAGGCGCGGCTGGGAGCGAACGCGATCCTGGCGGTCTCCATGGCGACGGCTCGCGCGGCGGCGATTTCCCACCAGGCTCCGCTGTATCGCTACCTGGGCGGAGTTTCCGCCTGTCTGCTGCCGACGCCGATGATGAATGTGCTTAATGGCGGCGCGCATGCGGATAACAGCGTCGACCCGCAGGAGTTCATGATCGTCCCCTATGGCGCGGAGAAATTTTCCGACGCGCTGCGCTGGGGCGCCGAGGTGTTCCACACGCTCAAAGGCGTGCTGAAGAAGCGCGGCTACTCGACGTCGGTGGGCGACGAGGGCGGCTTTGCGCCCAACCTCAAATCCAACGAGGAAGCGCTGGAGGTGCTGCTCGAAGCCATCACGCAGGCCGGCTACAGGCCCGGTGACGACATCGGCATCGCGCTCGATCCGGCGGCCAGCGAGTTCTACGACGCCGACAGGAAGCGCTACATCTTTAAAAAGTCCGACAAGAGCGAGCGCACCGCTGAGCAGATGGCTGACTTTTGGCGCGACTGGGTCCGGCAATATCCCATCATCTCGCTGGAAGACGGCATGGCCGAGGACGACTGGGAGGGTTGGAAGGTGCTGACTGACCTGCTCCGGGGCAAGGTCCAATTGGTGGGCGATGACATCTTTGTCACCAACACCGTGCGTCTGAGCCGCGGTATCGAGATGGGGGTTGCGGACTCGATTCTGGTGAAGCTGAACCAGATCGGCTCGGTTACCGAAACATTGGAGACCATGAAGATGGCCGCCGACGCGGGCTATACGTCGGTGATTTCGCACCGTTCCGGCGAGACCGAGGATGCCTTCATCGCCGATTTCGCAGTGGCCACCAACGCCGGCCAGATCAAGACCGGGTCGGCATCACGCACGGACCGCATTGCCAAGTACAACCAGCTTCTGCGCATCGAAGAGGACCTGGGAGCCGCCGCCCGCTACGCCGGAAGGAACGCGTTCCGGCAATGATGGACGGCCGGCCGCTGGTTCTTACCATCCTTGATGGATGGGGCTACTCGCCTGCCACCGAGGGGAACGCCATCGCCGCGGCGCGCAAACCCAACTACGACGCCCTGCTGCGCGACTACCCGAACACGCTGGTCCATACCTCGGGTCCCTTCGTGGGGCTGCCGGAGGGGCAGATGGGCAACAGCGAGGTGGGGCACCTGAACATCGGCTCCGGGCGGGTCATTTACATGGACGTCACCCGCATCGACCGCATGATCGCTTCGGGCGACTTCTTCAAAGACCCGACGCTGCTGGCGGCCATGCACCACGCCCGCACGCGCCGGCTGCACCTGATGGGGCTGCTGAGCGACGGCGGGGTGCATTCGATGAACACGCACCTCTACGCGCTGCTGGAGATGGCCAAGCGCGAGGGCGTCGCCGACGTTTGCATCCACTGCTTCATGGACGGCCGCGACACGGGGCCCGAGACCGGGGCGGGGTACGTCGAGGCGCTGCTGCACGAGATCCGGCGGATCGGCGTGGGGCGGATCGCCAGCATTTCGGGCCGCTATTACGCCATGGATCGGGACAAGCGCTGGGAGCGTACCAACCGGGCCAAGGACGCCATGGTCGCCGGGGCGGGGGAGAAGGCGACCGACCCGGTAGCCGCCCTGAGGCGGTCCTACGAGCACGGCGTCACCGACGAATTTATTGAGCCGGTGACCCTGGTCGACGAGCGAAACGAACCCACGGGGCGCATCCGGCCTGAGGACGCGGCCCTCTTTTTCAACTATCGAGCGGACCGCGGACGGCAAATGACACAAGCACTTGCCGAGTCAGACTTAAACCTTCACTTGACTACCATGACCCAGTACGATAAGACCCTGGCGGTCCCCTTCGTGCTGTCTAAAGAGCATCCTAACAACATCTTAGCGAACGTCATGGCGGCCGAGCACTGGCGCAATCTGCGGGTGGCCGAAACAGAAAAGTACGCGCATGTTACGTACTTCTTTAACGGGGGCAACGAGAAGCCGTACGCAGGCGAAGAACGGGAACTGGTTTCTTCTCCGAAGGTTGCCACTTACGACCTAAAGCCGGAGATGAGCGCGGAGGGAGTTACAGAGGTGGTGGTGAAGGCGATCGAGGGCCGGAACTTCGACGTGATTGTCATGAACTACGCCAACGCCGACATGGTCGGACACTCGGGCAAGATGGAGCCCACCGTCCGGGCGGTCGAGGCGGTGGATGCGGGGCTCGGTCAAATCTACGCTGCCTTCAAGCGGGCCGGCGGACGATGGATCATCACCGCTGACCATGGCAACGCCGAGACCATGATCGACCCTGTGACGCGCGGGCCGCATACCTACCATACGACCAACCCGGTCCCGTTCATCGTGGTGGATGAGGAGAAGCGGCCACTGCGCCCGAACGGGTCCCTTCAGGACATCTCGCCGACCATCCTGGGCATGCTGGGGGTCGCGCAGCCGAAGGAGATGACCGGCCACGACCTGCGGGGGTGAGGTGGCGCAAGCCCGTGGCTTGCCGCGCCGGGACTCATCCCGGCGCATGTCGCCGGACGCAGGGTTGAGCCCGGATCGTCGCAAAAACGACCTGCGAAGAGGCTGTCCGAGCCCTACTCCAAGCGGTGCGACAAGCGCCGGCACGAGTGCCGGCGCGGCGAGCCACGGGCTCGCGCCACGTCCTGGGGAGAAATGCGCGTCACAAGAATGACCGCACGGGGTCCGACCCGTCCCAGCCGATCGAAGCCCGGTAAAACCGGTTGAAGGTCGGCTCGAAGTCCGAGCCGAGTTCGATCACTTCGGTCATGCCCGGCAGGTCGGCCGAGGTGTCGACGTAGGCCACGCGGCCGCCGCTGGGGACCCGCAGCTCGTAGGCCACCTGGTAGCCGCGTGAACGGTAGCGCGACAGCTCAGCCGGGTAGTCGCGCGTGGCGACGCCAAAGTGGTGGAAGCCGTAGCCGCGGCGGTCGATCAACTCGCGGTAGACCGAGGGCGCGTCGTTGGTCTGCTGGATCAGCTCCACGTTCATGTGCCCGGCGAAACTCATGGCCAGGGCGATTTCGACATCCGTGGGCTGGCCGCGGTAGGTGGCGTCCTGGCCCTGGAAGCGGTCGATCAGGAACCAGGGGCCCACCTTCAAGACCTCGGCCCAGTGCCGCATCGCAGCCTGGATGTCAGGGACGACGTAAGCCATCTGAATGATGCCGTCGTCAGGTTGTCCGAAAGAGACCAGACTCATAGGGTGACCATTCTCAAAGCGTGACCAGTTCCATCCGTTTGAGCTGCCCGCAGGCGGCGTAGACGTCCAGGCCGCGCGGCTTGCGTACGAAGCAGGGCAGCGAGCGGCGGACGATGGCCTGAAACGCCGCAACACGATCAGGCTCGGGTGTTTCAAACGGAATGCCCGGCCCGGGGTTCAGGGCGATCAGGTTCACCTTGGCGTTCAGGTTCGCCAGCAGCTTCGCCACGCGGCGCGCGTCGGCGTCGGTGTCGTTGACGCCCTTGAGCAGCACGTACTCGAAGGTGAGTTTTTCCCAGGGGCGCAGCGGGTAAGCGCGGCAGGCCTCGATCAGATCGCGCAGGTGGTACTTGCGGGTGATCGGCATCAGCTCGCGGCGCTGCTCCTCGGTGGAGGCGTTCAGCGAGATGGCCAGCTTGGGGCGGACCGGCTCGCGGCCCAGCTCTGCGATGCGCGGGATGATGCCGGAGGTCGAAAGCGTGATGCGGCGCGGGGAAACGGCCGCGCCCTGCGGGTCAGTGAGCAGGCGCGTGGCTTTGATTACGTTGGCCAGGTTCAGCAGCGGCTCGCCCTGGCCCATGAGGACGATGTTCAGGCGGTCGAGGCCGGCCTGGATCCCGCGGTCGGCGGCGATGCGCAGTACCTGACCGACGATTTCCCCGGTTGTGAGATTGCGCTCCAGGCCGAGCAGCGCCGTGAGGCAGAACTTGCAGTCGACCGGGCAGCCGACCTGGGTCGAGATGCAGACCGTCGACCGCTCGCCTTCGGGCATCCACACGGATTCGACCGTCTTGCCGTCGGCGAGGCGCAGCAGATAGCGGCGGGTGCCATCGGTGGAGTCGTAGACACTGGCGATCTCCGGCAGCCCGAGCGCCAACTGCTCGCGCAGGGGCTTGGGGAGGTTCGAGACCTGGGCGAGGTCGGTGGCGCGGCGATGGTAGACGGCCTCGTAGATCTGGCGGGCGCGGAATTTGGGATGAGCTGCGCCGAGCACGGCCTCGATCTCGGATAGCTCCAGACCGACAACCGGGCCGACGACGGGGGAGGTCACGATCTTAGTGTACCGGCCCCGGACAAGAATCCCGTAGGATTGTCGTGGCTCCGGGCAAGTGGTGGGGCAGGCCCGTGGCCTGCGGCGGCCTCTCAGGCCGCCTGGTCTTCCCGGCAGGAATCACCGGGTTGGGGTGTTCTGGCGTCTCAGGGTTTCCGGCCGCAGCACGAGGCGGGCCGAGGGCCCGCCGCAGGGCGCGGCCCTGCCCCACACGGACCTCAACCGCGCTGGTAGTTCTCGCGCTTGTAGGCTTCCGAAAATCCGAGCCGCAGCAGGTTATGTAGCGACGGGTTCGGCTTCTCCGGAAGGTCCTCGGCGGCCTCGGTGACCAGCAGGCTCACGCCCTCGGCATCGGCGTCGACGAGGCGCCGTTCGATGAGCGCCGCCTGGACGCCGCGGCGGCGGAAATCGGGCAGCGTGCATCCCATGGCCAGGTGCGCGGCGGTCCCGTGGACGTACATGGCTGCCGCGCCAGCCAGGGCGTCGTCCACGAACGCTAAGTAGGTCCGCCAGCGCGGGCGGCCGACCAGCGCGGCCGTCGCCTGGGCCGCGGGCGGCGGGAATCCGAAGCCAGTGCAGATCGTCTGGCCGAAGCGCTCGGCGTCCGCGGTGTCCGCCTTCTCGATGCGAACGTCCGAGGATGCAGCGGGAACCGGCGTAGCCTCGCGCCACAGCTTCACCCAACGGCGGCGCTTGGTGAAGCCGCGCTGGGCGATCCATTGGTGAAGGTCGGACGGGTCGCAGGCGGGCGGGACTTGCAGGTAATAAGGCGCCGGCGCGTCAAAGCAGGCGATCACGCGGTCGAGCAGCGCTTCATCGCCTAGCGCCACGGAGCCCAGTCCGATGGCCCGGTTCATGTCCGGCGTGGAGAAGGCCGGCGCGGTCAGCACTGTGACGCCGTCCAGGCGGTGCGTGGTGAGGCCGGCGGCGTGGAAGAGGTCGGCTTGGGAGGCGGCCTCGGTCCGTTCGAGATGGGAAGCGGGAGGAGTCATGCGCGCTACCAATTATGTCCGAAGCGGGCGCGCAGCCGCCATCCGCCGTTGGCGTCGCATACGTGCTGGCCGCTGAGCAAGGGTTCGAGAACGTGCGCGCGGGCGTCGTCGAGGTGGAAGCGGGTCGCGGCCGAGGCGGCCGAGGGTCCAGTGGCTATGCTTACCGCCGCCGGCGTCGAAATAGAGGCTCGCCTCTCCGCTAGAGCGTTTTCTCAGAAAGCGTAGACCGCTCCCTGTGGTCGCGGCTCAGCTAGCGGCGCTCTGCACAAAGGACGTGCGCTGGGCACAGCGCCAGTAGCTGTGCCGCGACCACAGGGAGCGGTCTACGATAACGCTGCAAACGCTCTAGGTCTCGATAACGTGCACGCGGCCCTCGTCGCGGCGGAAGCGGGTCACGGCCGAGCACTCTCCGGAATTGAGACGGCGGCGGTGGCCGGGGATGCGGCCGCTGAGGAGACAAGCGCCGGCACGATTGCCGGCGCGGCCAGCCACGGGCTTGCGCCACTATGCGTGGAAGACGCGTTCGCCGCTTAGCCAGGTCTCGAGAACATTGAGGCGGCCCTCTTCGAGGCGGAAGCGGACTACGTCCGAACGCTCGCCGGGATTGAGGCCGCGCCGGCGGCCGGAGACGCGACCGATGCGCGCGGGGTTCCCCGTGGCCATGGTGACGGCTTCGGTCAGGCTGATGCCCGCGATGCGCATCACATTGGCGATCGCGTGGTCCATGCGCAGGCTCGACCCGGCCAGTCGCGTGCCGCCGCGCAGGACTACGCGCTGGTCCTCTTTTAACTCGACCTCGACCTCGCCCAGGCGATAGGAACCCGGAGGACACATGGCCGGCATCACGGCATCCGTGACCAGCACGCTCCGCTCGACGCCCTTGGCCCGCAGCGCGACGCGCAGGAACGACTCCGGCAGGTGCAGGCCGTCGACGATGAAGCTGGCCGCCAGGCGGTCCTCAGCCAGTTGCTCCCAAATGTAGTTGGGATGGCGGGGCAGGGTCGCGTCGGCGCCGTTGCCGAGGTGGGTCGACAGCACCGCTCCGGCGCTCACCGCATCCTGGATCTGCTGGCGCGAGGCGCGGGTGTGGCCGATACTGGTGGCGACACCCTCGCGCTGCAACTGTTCGATGTAGGCGGGCGCGCCCGGCCATTCCGGCGCGAGCGTCACCAACCGGACCAGCCCCTGCGCCGCATCCTGCCAGCGATGAAACTCGTCGGGATCGGGCGGGCGGACCCACTGCGCGGGATGCGCGCCGCGCGGTCCGTCCTCGGGTGAAATGTGTGGACCCTCGACGTGCAGCGCCTCGATCGCCGCGCCCTCGGGCGAAGCTTCGCGCGCACCCGCCAGATTCGCCAACGCCGCACGCATCCGGTCCGGCGGTCCGGTGATCACCGTGGGGAAGAAGCGCGTCACGCCGGTGGAAAACATCACGCGTATCGACTTCCCGATTTCTTCGTGTGAGGCTTCCGGGGCATTGTAGTCGACCCCTGCGAACCCGTTGACTTGCAGGTCGATGAACCCGGGCGTGAGCCAGTCCGGTTCGCCGATGGGGCCGAGCAGCGGGTCGACGTGGCGGATGACGGCGTCGCCTTCGACGGCCACCCACTCGCCGGTGGAGACGTCACGCCCACTACATTTCATGCCAGCTTTGATTTTTTCACAACTTACCCACACATTCCAGCCATAAGTGCTTGGACTTATGGCAGATATATCCTTCGGAAAAGGGTGATTTTGCGCTTTGCATCCCGCCCGCTTCCTGGTACAAGAGAGCAATAGAGTTCTGCGTGGAGCTGGTCCGGTGTCAGTCTCGGGGGAGGTGGCCACGGTTCGGCTCCCGCGGAATTTCTATCCCAACGGTCGATTCCCATCGTTGTCCTCCCGCGGAGGTTCGTCGCACAAATGGGGACCGCTCCCTGTGGTCGCGGCTCAGCCAGCGGCGCTGTGCGCAGGCGAAGCGATTCCGGGCAGAGTGACTATAGCTGAACTGCGACCACAGGGAGCGGCCCCCTATATCTTCGATGAATTCGCGACCCGGCACACTCTAGTGGGCTTCCACCGGCTGCGCCACTGGCGCGAGCCATCCGTGGCGGTCCGCCTTCTTGCCTTCGACGATGTCGAAGAACTCGCGCTGCAGACGTTCGGTGATGGGTCCACGGCGCCCGGCGCCAATCTGGATCTTGTCCACCGAACGAACCGGCGTAACCTCGGCCGCGGTGCCGGTGAAGAAGACCTCGTCGGCGATGTAGAGCAGTTCGCGCGGCACCAGGGTTTCGACCACTTCGATGCCGGCTTCGCGGGCCAGGGTGATCACCGAGTCGCGCGTGATGCCCGGAAGCACGCTCGCGCCCAGGGGCGGGGTCAGCATGCGCCCGTCGCGTACCACAAAGACGTTCTCGCCCGAACCTTCGCTCACGAATCCCGAAACATCGAGCGCGATGCCCTCCGAGTAACCGTTGACGGCGGCCTCCATGCGGATGAGCTGCGAGTTCATGTAGTTCGCGCCCGCCTTGCTCAGAGTCGGCAACGTATTTGGCCCGAGCCGCGTCCAGCTGGATATGCAGACGTCCACACCTTGTTCCATGGCTTCGACGCCCAGATACCGGCCCCATTCCCAGCAGCCCACGAACACCTCGACCGGCGTGTCCTTGGTGGGCAGCACGCCCAGGTCGCCGTAACCGCGGAAGGCCAGCGGACGGATGTAGCAGGAATCCATCTTGTTGAGGCGCACGACATCATGAGTGGCCGTCACCAACTCATCCAGCGGGAAGGGAATCGCCATGCGGTAGATCTTGGCCGAATCGAGCAGGCGCCGCATGTGTTCGCGGCCGCGGAAAATGGCTGGACCGGCCGGCGTCGCGTAGCACCGCAGCCCTTCGAAAACCGAGCTGCCGTAGTGCAAAACGTGCGACATGACGTGGACCTTGGCATCGTTCCAATCGATGAACTTGCCGTTATGCCAGATCTTGCCCGTAGCCTTGATCATGAGATGATTATAGCTTGAGGAGGTATCCCCCCATGCGTGCAGCCTTGATTCTGTTGGCTTCGGCACTGTCGTTGTCGGCCCAGGTCAAGCGTTTTGAACCCTCGCGCTTCAACCTGTTTTCACCGCAGCAGGACATCGAAATGGGCCAGCAGGCGGCCGACGAGGTCCGCAAGACAATGCCCGTCATCGACAACAAGGAGCTCACCGCCTACATCACGCGGATCGGCACGCGGCTGGCGCAGTCCAGCCGGGCCGGGAAGTTCCCCTACACCTACGCGGTGATCAATGATCCCAGCATCAACGCCTTCGCGCTGCCGGGCGGACCGGTGTTCGTCAACACCGGCCTGATCACGGCGGTGGACAACGAAAGCGAGCTGGCCGGGGTGCTGGCGCATGAGATGTCGCACACCACGCTGCGCCACGGGTCGAGCCAGGTGTCGAAGGCGAACCTGATTCAGTTGCCCGCCATGCTGGCCGCGGGCATGCTGGGGCAGAAGCAGGGGATCTGGGCGTCACTGGGGCAGTTGGGCGTGGGTCTGGGGGCGCAATCGCTGCTGCTGCGCTACTCGCGCGACGCCGAGAAGCAGGCCGACCTCAACGGCGCGCAGATCATGAATGAGGTGGGCTACGATCCGCAGTACGCGGTGGAGCTGTTCCAGAAGCTGGAATCGGAGGCCGGAGCTGGCGCCAAGACGGGCATGTTCGCCAACCTGTTATCCGACCACCCGGCGCCGGGCAACCGCGTGGAGTACGTCGCCGAGCAGAACAAGTATCTGCCCAGGCGCGACTACAGCGAGCTGGACCCGGGCGAGCTGGCCAAGGCGAAGAAGATCGTCGCCAGTCTGCCGCCGCCGCCCAAGCAGCCCGCCACCGCCGGGACGGCCGCCGCGCCGGCGTCCAGCGTGAACCCCGCGGATATGCGGCCCACCGCGCGCACGGTCCTCTATCAGGGCAACGGGTTTTCGCTGCGCGTGCCGGGGAACTGGCAGGCGGTGGGCGATCCGAAGTCAAACACAGTGACGATCGCGCCCAAGGAGGCCCTGCTGAGCGATAGCCAGGGCCAGACGCAGATCGCCTACGGCATCCTGATCAGCCACTATTATCCGGAGGGCGAAACGGTCAACCTCCAGAACGAGACCACCGCGCTGCTGAAGCAGATCACGGCCGGGCAGGCGGGGATGAAGCAGAACGGTTCGCCGCGCAAGGTGCGAGTGGCCGGGCAGGACTCGCTGGTGACGTCGCTTGAATCGGCCTCGCCCTTCGGCAACCAGCGCGAGATCGACATGGTGGTGACCGCGGCGCACGACGACGGCCTGTTCTACATGGTGTTCATCGCACCCGAAGGCGAGTGGTCCGCCGCACAGCCGCATTTCGACGACGTGGTGCGGAGCCTGCGGTTCGAGAAGTGATGGCGGACGGGACGGGCTGGGACGCGCTGCTGTTTGATTTCGACGGGGTGCTGGCGGACACCGAGAGGGTCCACCATAGGAGCTGGAATCGAGTCCTGGAACCCTTTGGGATTCAGTTCACTTGGGAAGAATACCAGAAGCAGTGCATTGGAGTTGCCGACCCAATCGTCGCGAAAAACTTGCAGTTACCTGATCCGAGCGCGGCCGTGGCGCAGAAGCAGGCGCTGTTCCGGGAGTCCCTGGAGGCGTCGCCACCGTTCCTGGATGACACGCTGGCGATGATCCGAGAAGTTGCGCAGGTGCATCGGTTAGCGGTGGTTTCTTCAAGCTATCGCCGGGAGGTGGAGCCACCCTTGACGCGCGCCGGCATCCGCGAGTGTTTTGAAGATGTAATCACCGGCGATCAGGTGACGCGACTGAAGCCGGCTCCGGACCCGTATTTGCTGGCGGCCGAGCGGCTGGGACTGCGGAGGCCGTTGGTGATCGAGGACTCGGATTCGGGCGTGGCGGCGGGCCAGGCGGCGGGGTTCGAGGTGCTGCGGGTGAGCGGGGTTCGGGAGGTCGCGCGGGAAGTGCGGGAGCGGCTGGGGTTGCGGTAGGGGGCGGCGAGCGTTGTGGTATAGTTCTGTTGTGTCGAGGGGTGGCGGTGAGAAGACCGAATCGTATAGCGACATAATATCCGTTATCGGCAGTTTGTCATGGGCCCGCCCGGACTTCCGATTGCCACCGCAGATCACGTCATGTCCAACGAAAACGGAAGCACGAGGCTAGAACGCATCGAGAAAGCCCTCGACCTGCTCACCGCCGACCACGTCCAATTCCGCGAAGAGCACAAGCAACTGCTCACGGCGCAGGTCCTGCTCGCCGGCGCGCAGCAGAAAACCGAAAAGAACTTGGCCGCGCTCGTCCAGCGCGTCGAGGAGCTCGCCGGCGCACAACGGGTCACCGAACTGCGCGTCACCGAACTCGCCGAGACCTTCCGCTCCTTCCTCGACTTCATGAGGAAGCAGTAAGCCGCCTGTTTCGTGAGAAAATCGCTCTGAAAGCGGCGCCGGGGCGATCCGGCGGATACGCGGAGAAGCCTGGCGCCACACGCCGGTGGCACCGGCGGGAAAGGCAGCTACAGATGCTTGTCGACGATCCGACGTTGTCACAAAGGGCCTGGGACCTGGGCCAGAACATCCTTACAGCTTTCGCTACAAGCCTAGTGACGTACTTCGGCTTCGACTACTGGAAAGCAAAAAGGCACAGCCGCCAACGAATCGAACGCCTCACCAAGGATAGGGAATCCTACGCACGCTCAGCCGAGATTTTGTCCGCGGCGGGAAGCTGGCCGCTTGAGAACTTGTGGCAAGAGTATCTTCGGTGGCTCCGTAACTCAAATCTGGACACGCTCCCAGGGAACATCAGAGCCATCAGCGTGCCATACGGAGTCAGCACCGATGGGAACGGAAACATCGACCTCAAGCAACAAGCAGCTTTCATGGCTGAACGAATCAGAGAAACCGAACTGCCCGACGCTTAAATTCCCCGAAGGTGACGTCGGCCAAGTTCGAGCGCCGCCAGCTCGCTCCGCCGCAGCGCCGCGGTGAAGCCCAGCGCGGGCAGCGCGCGGTCGCGCGCCGCGTTCTCCGCGCGCACAGCAGCTTGTGCAAGTAGCTTATAATCGTCGGAACAGCCGTCCCATCCCAAGTCCCGAGGTCGCTTCCATGCATGTGTCCAAGTGTTTCGCCATGGCCCTCGCGTTTGTGCCGGCCCTCTGCGCGCAGGTCGCCCCGCAGGTTCCCGCCAACCCCGTCTTCTTCGAACCCAACCAAGGCCAGGCGCCTGCCGGGTTTCCGTTCGTCGGTCGCTGGGGGAGCCAGACGGTGTTGCTCGCGCCGCAGGGCGCCACCGTGCTGCTGACCGGTCCGCGGACCGCGCCCACTGCCGCGCCCGATCCGGCTGCGGCGTCCGCCGAGGCCCGAGCTGTCCACATCGATTTCGAAGGGGCCGCACCTGAATCCGTCATGGAAGCCGGCTCCGAGGCGCGCGGCGAAACCCGCTACTTCCTCGGCGCGGAGCGCTTCACCGCCAGCCGCTACCAGACCGTGCGCGCACGCGAGGTCTACCCCGGCATCGACGTCCTCTTTTATGGCCACGGCGGCAACCTGGAGCACGACTTCGTGGTGGCCCCCGGCGCCGACCCCGCCGCGATCCGCCTGCGCTTTTCCGGCGTCGACTCTCTCACGCTGGACGCCGGCGGCAACCTGGTGGCCGTGGCCGGTCCTGTGCAATTGATGGAACGCAAGCCCGCCCTGTATCAGGAAACGCCCGGCGGACGCCGCACCATCGACGGCGCGTTCCGCCTGCTGGGCGACGGCCTGGCCGGGTTCGCGGTGGGCGATTATGACCGCACTCGTCCCTTGATCATCGATCCGGTGGTGGCGCGCGGCGTCGGATACCTGGGCGGCTCCGCCAACGACGGCCTCCAGAACCTGGCGATCGACGCGGACGGCAACATCATCGCGACGGGCTACACCGCGTCGGCGGACTTCCTGGGAAACACGCTGGTGCGCGCCGGCGGGCCGCCCAAGTTCGATACCTTCGTTACGAAGTTCGATGCGAGCCTGGAGAATGTGCTCTGGAGCGTTATCCTCGGCGGCGCCGGAGACGACGTGCCCAATATCGTCACCACCAATAGCCTGGGCCAGGTGTTCGTGGCCGGATCCACCACCTCCTCGGATTTCCCCACGAAGAATCCCATCCAGCCGGTGTTCGGCGGCGCGACGGACATGTTTGTACTCGGCTTGCCCGCCGACGGGAGCCAACTCCTGTTTTCGTCCTACCTGGGAGGCGCGCAGTTCGACAGCGCCTACGGCGCCACCGCCGATCCGCAGAACAACTTCTACTTCTGCGGACTGGCGCTATCCGGCGGGCTGCCCACCACCCCCGGGGTGATTCAGCCGCAGTTCAAGGCCAGCTACGACATCGTTTTCGGAAGCCTCTCGAACACCGGACAAGGGCGCGCGCTCAGTTACCTGGGGGGCACCGGCGCCGACTACTGCTCGGCGCTTCAATACCAGGAAGGCGACCTGTATTTCGCCGGCCAAACCTACTCCGGCGACATACCGATCACCGACAACAGCATGCAGGCCGGCCTGCGGGGCGACGCCGATCTTCTGCTGGGCAGGGTGAACGCCGCCCTGACGAAGCTGGATTATCTGAGCCTGTTTGGTGGCGAAGGAACCGAGTACCCGTTCGGGCTGCTGGTGAACCCGCTGCACCAGGTGGTGCTAACCGGGATGACCACGTCGCACCAATTCCCCGCGGCTACCGGCTTTCCGGTGACCCATCACGGCGCCACCAGCGACGACTCGGACGGCTTCTACGCCCTCTTCAACTTCGACGATCTGCTAACGCCGGCCCCTACGCTGATTCAGTCCGGGCTGGTGGGCGGCAAGGGGAATGACACCATCTACTCCGCGCTTCCCATGACGTCTCCGGGCGGCGGCTACTACGGGCTGATTCTCTACGGCGGATCGCAGTCGGCGTTTCCCTCCACGCTGCCCGGCACCCGGGACTGTTCCCCGCCGGCTTCCGGCTTCAATCTGGCGATGTTTGAGGCGCCGCTGGGCACGTCCGACGTATTCGGGGGCTGCTTCACGCCGGGGCTTTTCCTTTCGGCGAAGCGTTCCTCGGGACGGCAGATTGTGGGAGCCATCGTGGACGGTCCCGTGCCGCTACCGCCATCGAACCTGTTTGATCCCCTTTTTCACGGCGGCGTCGACGGCGCCATTCTTGTCTTCGACGACACGTTCCACGATCCTGACCGGCTGAACGGCGCCTTCGGCATCGAGCAGACGTCGTTCAACTATGGCCCCAACGCCCGCCAGGCCAACTCCACCACCGGTTCGCTGTGGATTGACCTTCAGAAGATCGCCGAACAATACGACCGCGGCTACTTCAACCTCTATATCGACGGGGTCGGCTGGGTGGGACAGAACCTGCGCTTCGACATCCTCTCCGGCGTCGACTTTCCCAGCACCGACATTCTGCTGCCCGCTACCCCGGGTCCGATCAACACGCTGAACATGCGCTTCGGCGTCACCGAGTCCGGGTTGACCGAGTTCCCCAGCAACGTTCCTCCGGTGCAGATCGGCGTGACCCCGCGCATTGAGGACACCCACTGTTTCGGAGGCATCGGCGCGATTCCCCCGCCCCCGGCCAAGGATCACACGTACACGGTGCAAGGGGAAACCTGGGAGCACCTGCTGACCGGTTCCTCCATCAACGTGCAGACCGCGCAGGACCAGTGCGGGCCCATGGCCATGGCCAACAGCCTGGCGTGGCTCTCGACGCAGCATGCGGATTTCGTGGTGCCGAATGCCCACGTGCCCGGGCTCAAGGGCGATAACAGCCTGGTGGGCAAGCTGGACACCGCGATGGATCGCGATGTCACGTCGCGCTCAGAAGGCGCCGGCGTCTACGAGCGGGTGGAATTGATGGGCAAGTTCGCCTACCTCAAGGACAATAACCTGAACGGCATGATGGAGCACAAGTATCAGGGCCCTATCCGCGATGGCTTCGGGTTCGGTCACACCAGCGACTACAGCTCCAGCGGCAGCACCGCAAAGAACGAAGGCGAGCACGTCACCTTCGACTGGATCTGCGACCAGATCAAGCGCAATGAGGACGTCGAGGTGGTCTATGAATGGGACGGCGGGGCTCATGTGGTGCGCGTCTTTGGCTGCGGCATGATTCACGGAGCGCCATACCTGTGGACGCTCGACGACGCCGCCCAAACCGACGGGGATCCGGCCGATTCGATGGGGCTGCGCACACGGCGGATCTTCGTGAGCAATCTCGGAACCGATGACCTGCATTGGGACAACTTGAGCAAGACGGTGCGCACTGCGATCTCCGAGTCGCTGCTGCCCGAGGTCAAGCAGAAGCCCGGCAGCTCGCCCATCACCTGGCGCGACGCCATCGCACAAGGTGCGAGCTTCGCGGTGGACCTGTTCACCAAGGGGTCGGTGGGGACGGCCTTCGGATATTTTGCCTCGGCCACTTCCGGGTCGAAAGACGCGCGGGCGGCGCTGGCGAACAGCATTGACGGCACCCAGGTACTGCTGAACGGTGCGCCGATCCCGCTCTACCTGGTCTCGCCGGGCCAGATCAATTTTCAAATCCCGACCGATTTTCCGCTCGGCCAGGCGACGCTTCAGGTGAAGCAAGGCGACCGCATCGGCGCCGCTGTCACCATCGACGTGCAGACCACCGCGCCCGGCATCTTCCTGATCGGCGAAAATCGCGGCGCCATCCAGAACCAGGACTTCAGCCTGCACACGCCGCAGAATCCGGCCAAGGCCGGCGAGGCGCTGGTCGTCTATATGACAGGGCTGGGCGAGAAGGACACCCTGGTGCCCTCCGGCGTCGAGTCACCGCAGGCGCTGGTGCGGGCCGTCGCGGACGTCACCGCCACCATCGGCGGGAAGAACGCGCCGGTGGCCTTCGCCGGACTCACGCCGGGATTCGTGGGCCTGGAACAGGTCAACCTGACCATCCCCGATCTACCGCCCGGCGAGTATCCGCTGGTGATCACCGCGGGCGGCGTGGAGAGCAACTCGGTTCTGGTGAACGTCGCGGAGTAAAGCAAACGCGGGGAGCGGTCCTCCGATGGCCGCTCCCCGCTTCATCCCGCTGCTACTTCCCTGCCCGGATCACCACGGGCTCCGGATACCAGGTGATGCCCTTCGCCACCTTCCGGCAATCGTTCCCGTGACGCTCGGTGAATCCCGCTGGAATCTGCGGCGCGCGGTTCACGGTGGCCGCACACACTCCCTGTTCGAGCGACCGCGCGATCTTGTCCGGCGGCGCCATGCCGATGCTCTGCCACAGCAGCCTGGCGTCGGAGCCGAATACCATCACCGTGGGATCCCGGCGTACGCCGTAGTCCTGTGCCAGCCGGGCCGCGGCGTCGTCCGCCGTCACATCCGGCGCCACGAAAACCGCCCACTGCTGGAACAGCACGCTACGGGACGCTTCACGGAAACGGCTCAGGTACTCGGAGCAGTACGCTGCGCTGGTGGGGCAGAAGGCCGCCACCACCAGCTTGCCGTCGCGGGCGGCCTCGCGCAGGGCCCCCGTCACGCCCTCCGGACGGCGTGGAATGGATGCGCTGGCCGCGCCTGCCAGGACGGTCGCGGCGGTCAAGGTAACCAGGATTCGTTTCACGGCTGCTTCTCCTTGGAGTTTCTTGCGCTGTGCGCTCACTCCCAGGAGGCGGGCGCGTGCGGCCCGAATTAGGAGGCGCCGCCGGAAAGGATCAAAGAAAGACAGGCCACGCCGTTCAGCGTCATGTGCGCCGCGATGGGCGCCGCCAGCGTACGCGTGCGCGCCAGCAGCCAGCACATGACCAGGGCGAAGGTTGCGTAAAACGGGATCAGGATCGGACTGAAGTGCACGGTGGCGAACAGCAGGGCAGATGTGACGGCGCCCGCCGTGGTGTGTCCCGCCGCATGCGCCGAGGAGAAGATGGCGCCGCGGAAGAACAGCTCTTCGACCACCGGCGCGACACCCGCGATAACCAGCGTCAGCACGGTGACCGCCACCGGATCGCTCAGCAACTGCTTCAGGAAATCGAGCTGCGCCGGCACCGCGTCCTCGCCCAGAGCTTGCTGGATGGCGAAGCTGTAAAAACCGCTGATCACCGTAAGCAGCACGCCCGCGCCGGAACCCCACAACGCCCCGCGGACCGGATTGCCCTGGAGCAGAGCCATGCGCGGCCAGCCGCGCGCGCGGTTGCGCCGCAGCCTCCGCACGGCGAAGAACAGCAGGGGGAGCTGCGTCGCCAACAGCATTACGACGATGCCCGGCAGCGACGTCATCGCCTGCTGAATGCGGTTCGCCGCCCAGAAGCCAGCGATCACGGCGGCCGCGGCGATCCCCATCACCAGCAGCAGCGTGGTGCCCAGGGAGGCCACCAGGTCCAGCACCGCATCGCGAACCAGCTCGCGCACGGATGGCTCGGGGGGAAGAGGCTGCGCTTCGTCCAGCGCCTCGCCCGGTACTTCGGACGGCAGCTCTGGTGGCGGCGCGGCCTCTTCCCCGCCCTCGCGTGGTGTCAACTCCGGTTGCGGATTCTCGTCCAAACTGCCAAGGTAACAGGGTCGCGCCTAACGATGCTCATGCGCGAGCGTCGCGGCGGCGCGGACCAGGTCCAGAAAATCGGTCCGCAGACCGTTGAGGTCCGGGCCGAGCGAGTCGGTGGCCGTGCGCAGCGCGTGGGAGAAGCTCGAGTTGCCGGAGAATTGCGAGTGCCGCAGCAGCATCCCGTATTCGGCCACCGCCGCGGCGAATCGGACTTCGGCGGGCGCCGTGTCGAAGGCCGCCGCCCGAGAGCCGACGGGCCACTCCAGCAGCTCGCTGGACCCTGCTTGCGGCTCCTTGTAGCGTAGCTTCACCCAGGCCAGCTCGCCGGCGTGGGTCCCGGATTGCGGCGCGGGCGCCGGGTTCCTTTGGTAGCGCAGCGGATCGACACCCGCGTCGCCGGCGCTCGCCCCAGTGGGGACGATCTCGTAAAACGCCGTCACCTGATGCCCTGCCCCCAGGTCGCCCGCATCCTTCGTATCGTCGTTGAAGTCTTCCGGACGCAGCAGCCGGTTTTCGTAGCCGATCAGGCGGTAGGACTGGACGCGCGCCGGGTTGAATTCGATTTGCAGTTTCACGTCCTTGGCCACGGTGACCAGTGTGGCGCCCATCTCTTGCACGAACACCTTGCGGGCCTCGCTGAGCGAATCGATATAGGCGTAGTTGCCGTTGCCGTGGTCGGCCAGCTTCTCCATCTTCGAGTCCTTCAGATTACCGGCGCCGAACCCCAACACGCTGAGGAACACACCGGACTTGCGCTCGTCCTCGATCAGGCGGACCAGTTCGTCATCGCTGGTAACGCCTACGTTGAAGTCGCCGTCGGTGGCCAGGATACGCGATTGTTGCCGTCCTTGCGGAACGACTGCCGCGCCACCTGGTAGGCCAGACGGATGCCGGCCGAGCCGTGCGTCGACCCCCCGGCCCGTAGCCGGTCGATAGCTTCCAGGATGGCGTCGCGGCGGTCGCCGCCGGTGGGCGGCAGCACCACTCCGGAGCTTCCGGCGTAGACCACCATCGCTACGCGATCCTGCTTGCGAAGCTGCCGGACCAGCATTTGCAGGGCCTGCTGGACCAGCGGCAGCTTATCGGGCGATTCCATCGAGCCCGAAACGTCCACCAGGAAGGTGAGGTTGCTGGGCGGCAGATCCTCGCTGGCGATGGGCCGCGTCCGCAGGCCGATGTGCAGCAGCAGACGGCCGCGGTTCCAGGGGCTCGCGACCACGTTGGTGATGAGCGAGACCGGTTTGCCGCGCTCTGGTGGCGGGTAGGCGTAGGTGAAGTAGTTCACCAGTTCCTCGATGCGGACTGACTCGGGCGGTGGGAGGGCGTGGCCATGTAGCATGCGCCGGACGTTGGCGTAGGAGGCGGTGTCGACGTCGACGCCGAAGGTCGAGAGCGGCTCGGCCATGACCTGCGCGAAGTCGTTCTCGATCCACTGGCCGTACTCTTCGTCGTTACGCGGGTATGGCGGCCGGCTCCCCGATCCCCGGCGGTAGCGACTGCCGTCGGTGTACCCCTGTTGGGGCGCTGCGGCAAACGTCGGATGTCCGTTCACCCGCATCCTGCTTTGGCCCAGAGCAAGCGCGCCGGATTCCGTTTTGAGTAAGGGGGCGGAATCCGTGACCGTGACGCTCTCCGCCGCGGTACCGACCTCCAGGACCACGTTGTACTGCATCCGGTCGCTGCCCACCGTCAACTCTGCCACGTACGTCTTAAAGCCGACGACGGCGACCGTCAACTCGTACTTACCAGGAGACAGGTTCGGAATCGAATAAGCGCCCGTGCTACTGGCCGTCGCTTTGAACACGGCACCGGTTTCCAGAGATTTCAGTTCTACCGGTGCGGCGGTAATTACGGCTCCCGATACATCGGTAATGGTTCCCACCAAAGTGGCCCTGTTCTGCGACACCAAAGTTGCCGCGAAGAGGGCAAAAAGGGCACACGTCCCCGTTAGACTGCGCTTCATAGTTCACCCCTTTTCTGCATTTGCCAAGCTCGGGAATGCCGTCAAACGCGGCTTCCTTTCACTCAGCCACCCAATTTGTGGCAACAGTATACACCCACGCGTGGTGTGTGCAACAAAAAAGTGAAACTCTCTTGTTTAACTGGAATCATTCGCGTCTTAATACGGCTCTGCGCGAGAATCTGACGGGACGCCTATTTTAGCTCCGTCCGCCAGGTCTAATCCCACCGCCTTTCAGGCGGTCAGCTTTAAGCCGCCCAATCCCTACGAGAATAGGGAGAATGGCGGAATACAGGCATAGCGCGCACGCGGTTTACGATCTGAAGTATCACCTGATCTGGTGCACGAAGTATCGAAAGAGGATAGTGCGCGGGAGGATCGCAGAGCGTGCGCGCCACCTGATACGGCAGATCTGCGCGGCGCGAGAGGTGATGATCGTGCGGGGCGCAGTGTCACCGATCATATTCATCTGCTGGTCGCTACGCCGCCGATACTGGCGCCGGCGAAATTGGCGCAGTACATCAAAGGACGGTCCTCGCGGATGCTGCAGGCGGAGTTTCCCGAACTGAGGAAGCGGTACTGGGGGCAACACATGTGGGCACGTGGTTCCTTCTGCGCGACGGTGGGCGCGGTGGACGAGGCAACGATCAAAGCCTATATCGAGAACCAGCGGTGGGACGAAGACGACGAGTCGTTCAAGATCACGGCGGTGAGCGATTTTGCCGCCGCCGCGAAGCCCGGTGAGAAGTGCGGGCTAGAGCGCCGCTAGAGAGCGGGCTCGCTGTGCCGCTTCCGCAGGGAGCGGTATCCACAAGTCCGCACTCCCTCAACCCGCCGAAACCACCCGCCCCCGATGCATCCCCAACAGGATCTGCACCAGCCGGTGCGCAATCAACTCGTGCAGCGTCAGCAGCTCTCTGTTCGCCGCCGCGATCGCCTCCGCGTCATGCGGATTCCCGCTATAAGCCCCGCCCGCCTTCAGCGCATCCGTAGCTTCCTTGACGATCGGGTCCGCGATCACGTCCCCCGCGATCTCCCACAGCGTGATGAAGCGGTCCACCGCCGTCGGGAAACTCACCTCGAACACCCCGAACTGGCTCGTGGTCCGCGGCGGCTTATAGTCCAGGTTGAACGGACCCTCAAACCCGTGGCTGCGCAGCAGCACCAGCACGTTCAGCCAGTCCAGCGGATTCACGAGCCCCACGCCGATATCGACGTCGTGCTTCAACCGGTACCCGTCATTGATGTCGAAGTGAAACAGCTTCCCCGCCACCAGCGCCCGGGCGAGCGCCGCCCGCGGAGCGGTGCCCCACATCAGCTCGTGCAGATACTCGGGATTGAGTCCCACCATCTCCGGATGCGTCAGCAACCCCGACGCGATAAAGGCCAGCATCGCATCCGAGGTCGGCAGCAGGATCTCGGCCTGCGGCTCGAACGGCTTCGCCTCCAGGCAATGTTTCAGCGTCGGCCGCCCGCGCTTGGCCGCCACCGCGATGTCGTGCTCGCAGGCCGCGTTCAGCGCCTCGGCGTACCACTTCAGCGTCTGCGTCTCCTCGATCGCCCCTTGCACGTAATATCCCAGCGACCCTGGCCAATACACCGCAAACCGCGCCCCCAGCTCATGCCCGATGTCGACGTTATTCTCCACCCGGAACTTCGCATACTGCCGCACCTCGGGCGACTCCCCCGCCGGACCCGCCGCCCACACCGCATGGTGAAACGTCTCGGCAGTCACCATAGAACACTCCACACCGTTGTCGGCCAGCGCCTTTTTGATCCGCGCCACGATCTGGCCCTGCTCGGCCTGCCCCAGCGCCTTGGTCGGAATCACGTCGGTGTCATGTGTACACCAATATCCGATGCCGATTTCGCCGTAATGCCGGATGATTTCCTCAAAGCCGATCGTGGGCCGCGTGGGCGCGTGAAACAAGGCGTGGCCTTCGTAGGCCGCCGCCCACTGCGGACCGCTAATAAAATACTTGCGCCGCCTCTGCGGGCTGTAAGCACCGCCGCAGGCCGACATCAGACGGCTCACCAGAGCCTGTTGTTCACCAGGGGGAACGGGTTTCATAAGGTACGAGTCCAGTACATTCTTGTACCATGAATCGCATGTATTGGCTCGGGATCGACATCGGCACGGGAGGCTCGCGCGCGCTTCTGATCGACGCGGCAGGCAAGGAGGTTGCCGCCGTCACCGCGCCCCACGAGGACATGCGCATGGAGCGCCCCCTGTGGGCCGAGCAGCGACCCGAGGACTGGTCCCAGGCCGCCGTCAAAGCCGTTCGTGGCGCGCTCCAAGCCGCCGGAGCCAGCGGAGCCCAGGTCCGCGGCGTCGGCCTCTCCGGCCAGATGCACGGCCTCGTCATCCTCGATGCCGCGGACGCCGTCATCCGCCCCTCGCTCATCTGGTGCGACCAGCGCAGCCAGCCGCAGGTCGATTTCATCCACAACCGCCTCGGCCGGGACGCGGTGCTGGCCGCCATCGCCAACCCGGTCCTCACGGGCTTCACGCTGCCCAAGCTGCTCTGGGTCCGCGACCATGAGCCGCAGCACTTTGAACGCGTCAAAAAGATGCTGCTCCCCAAGGATTACGTCCGCTTCTGCCTCACCGGCGAATACGCCACCGACGTGGCCGACGCCTCCGGCACCGCCGTCTTCGACGTCCTCAACCGCCGCTGGTCCGCTGCCATGATGGACGGCCTGGGCCTGGACCGCTCGATCCTTCCCACCGCCTACGAATCCCCCGAGGTCACCGGGGTCATCTCCCCGCGCGCCGCCGAACAGACCGGACTCGCCCCCGGCACGCCGGTCGTCGCCGGGGCCGGAGACCAGGCCGCCAGCGCCGTCGGCAACGGCATCGTCGAAGCGGGCATCGTCTCTTGCACGCTGGGAACCTCGGGAGTGGTCTTCGCCCACATGAACCAGGTCGCCTACGACCCGCAGGGCCGCGTCCACACCTTCTGCCACGCTGTCCCCGGCGAATGGCACGTGATGGGGGTCACCCAGGGAGCGGGCTTGAGCCTGCAATGGCTCCGCAATCAGCTCCTGCCCGGCGCCAGCTATGACCAGATCACCGCCGAAGCCGCCCAGGCGCCGCCCGCCTCGCAGGGCCTCTTCTGGCTGCCCTACCTGATGGGCGAACGCACGCCGCACCTCGACGCGCAGGCCCGCGGCGGCTGGATCGGCCTCACCGCCAGCCACACGCGCGCCGATCTGATTCGAGCCGTGATCGAAGGGGTCTCCTACAGCCAGAAGGATACTCTCGAAATCGTAGAATCGCTGGGCATTCAGGTCGGCACCGTACGAGCCTCCGGAGGCGGCGCCCGCAGCCCCTTCTGGCGTCAGATCCTGGCCGACGTCTTCGAAAAACGCGTCGCCACGCTGGCCTCGCAGGAAGGCTCCGCCTACGGAGCGGCATTACTGGCAATGGTAGGCACGGGCCAGTACGCCTCGGTCAAGGAAGCCTGCCGCGCGGTCATCCGCGAAGCGAGTTCCACCGGCCCCCGGCCTGCCGAGTCGGAGATCTACCGGCGGGCTTACCAGACCTACACGGGGCTTTACCCCGCGCTTCGCCCGCTGTTCCCCGCCATGGCCTAGCAGTCCGGGAGCTTTGAGACCGAGGGACTTCCTAAGCTACTGGCCCACTACTAGCCCGCATTTCTCACAGGCTCGCAGCGCACCGGGGGAAACGTGAGGCGGTGAGCCGCAATGGGCGATTTCGCCACCGCAGCCGGCATGACACCTTGACCGGCGACAAGCGCCGGGATGAGTCCCGGCGCGGCAGGCCACGGGCTTGCGCCACGTCCTGCGCCCGAAACACGGTGAGGAGTGCGGGCTAGTTACTCCGAGATCGCCGGGAGCGGTCCCCAAGGCCCCCCAGCCGCCCGTTTCACGCTCCCTCACCGCCCCGCGCAGTAAGATAAGGGACGATATGCGTCTCTTCCCCACGCTCGTCGTGCTCGCCGCCCTGTCGCCGGCACTGGCCCCCGCCCAAACGCGCCCCGTCACCGACCAGATGCTCGCCAATCCCGACCCCGCCGACTGGCTCCTCTGGCGCCGCACCCTCAACAGTTGGGGCTTCAGCCCGCTCAACCAGATCACGCCCGCCAACGTCGCGCGCCTCAAAATGATCTGGACCCGCGGCATCGGACCCGGCGTCCAGGAAGGCACCCCGCTGGTCCACGACGGCGTCATGTATTTCCCCAACCCCAGCGACTGGGTACAGGCCTTCGACGCCGCCACCGGCGAGTTCAAGTGGGAATACCGCCGCGAGCACCCGCGCGACCTGGGCCGCTTCATCCCCTTCCCCAGCATCAACCGGAGCCTCGCCATCTACGGCTCCACGATCATCGACACCAGCGCCGACGACTTCGTCTACGGCCTGGACGCCGACACCGGCAAGCTCAAATGGGAAACCCGCATCGTCGACTATCGCGAGGACCCCGCCCAGGAAACCGCCGGCCCGCTCATCGCCAACGGCAAGATCTTCTCCACGCGCGGCTGCGAGGCCAAGTTCACGCCCGACGGGTGCGTGATCACCGCGCACGACGCGGCCACCGGCAAGGAGCTGTGGCGCACGCGCACCATCCCGCACCCGGGCGAGCCCGGCTACGAATCCTGGGGCAACGTTCCGGAAGGCGAGCGTCGCCACGTCGGCGCCTGGATGGTCCCGAGCTTCGATGCGGAACTGAACCGGCTCTACGTCGGCACTTCGGTCACTGCGCCCGCGCCCAAGTATCGGCTGGACGGCAATGACAAGCAGTATCTCTATCACAACTCGACGCTGGCCCTCGATGCCGACACCGGCAAGATCGTCTGGTATTACCAGCACGTGGTCGATCATTGGGACCTCGACCACCCCTTCGAGCGCCTGCTGGTCGACACCGCGGTCGCGCCCGACCCGAGCGAGGTTACCTGGATCAACCCGCGCCTGCGCCCCGGCGAGCGCCGTAAGGTGATCACCGGCATCCCCGGCAAGACGGGCATCGTCTATACCCTCGACCGGGTGACCGGCGAGTTCCTCTGGGCCCGGCCGACCGTGATGCAGACCGTGGTGCAATCAATCGACGGCGCCACCGGCAAGGTCACGGTGAATCCCGACGCCGTGTTCACTGCCAGTGGCCAGACCCGCTTCATCTGTCCGAACGTCAACGGCGGCAAGAATTTTCAGGCCGGCGCCTACAGCCCGCAGACCAACGCCATGTATTACTCGCTGCAGAACACCTGCATGCAGGAGACCGCCAACGACACCGCCACCTCGGCCTATGGCTTCACGTCGAAGCCGCAGATCGCCCCGGGGACCGAAAACGTCGGCACGCTGCGGGCGATCTCGGCCGAAACCGGCAAGACGCTGTGGACCTACGAGCAGCGAGCCGGCATGATGAGCGTGGTCGCCACCGGCAGCGGGCTCCTGTTCGCCGGCGACACCAACGGCATGTTCCGCGCCTTCGACCAGCGCGACGGCCGCGTGCTGTGGCAGGTAAACCTCGGCTCGCCGGTCACCGGCTACCCGATCACCTACGCGGTCGGCGGCAAGCAGTACGTGGCGGTGAGCGTCGGCAACTCGCTGGTCAGCTCCGGCCTGAACACGCTGGCTCCGGAGTTGCACCCGAGCAACGTCAGCGAGCTCTTCGTCTTCGCGCTGCCGGAGGAGTAACCTAACGCAAATGCGCGACGGGGATGGCTTCCGTGCGCTCCGGCGCGCGCCTTCCCGTCGCAATATCGTGGACAGCGTGGAGAATATCCGCGCTGTAGTAGCGGTTCCCGCACGCGTCACACACCCCTATGATCAAGCCTTCAAGGATGATGAAGCCGTACTTGTGCTTGAAAGACTCGCGCTCCACGTGGCGTGGCCTCACGGTGCCATCACAAAACTCGCAGCGATATCCGTACATAGATGCCTAGCCTTCAATGAATCACGTAGACTGTCACGATCAAGAACCGGTCGGCGGCAGGAAAGCGCCCAACAACACCCACAGGCGTTTCCCCGTCAGCGCCGGCGCCAGTCACGACGAACTTGTTTCCCCGGGGATCGTCCCGCTCCACTTTCTTCACCCGGCCAGTGAGAACAGCCTCTTCAACGTCCAGAATCGTGAGACCATCTTCAGCCATCTCCTCCATCGCGTGCGCCGACATATCGTACTCGCGCTGCCGAACCGCCGCTCTGATCCGCTCGATCCAGGATCGCCGCATGGCCCCTCATCAGGCTTCTCCAGGATATAACAGCAACTGGCGCTGGCCTTCAAAGTCATTCCAGAAGCGCCACCTCCCGAACGACCCGCACAAATCTTTCGGGCCGCTCCGTTCCGTGCGCTCCTGCGTAGTCCACGACTCAGCTCGATCTGGACGCCCTTGCCGGACGCGCACTTGCTGCAAATGTTGTCGCAGCCGCCGAGATAGACGACCCTTTCCGAACCCGCCCGTCCGTGAATAGCGACTGCCCGCCCTGTCCGGGCCAAGAGATCAAGGCAGCGCGACTCGTTGAATCTGGTGCTCGTGATGTGCAGCCACTGGTTGCGGCGTCGCATCGTTCCCTCGAAGGGATACGGTGAAACCGAGCAAGCGCTTCAAAATCAGGATACCTGTCCGCCACAACCGCGTCTGCCGCCACATTTTCTCACGCCTCAGCAGCCTCCGCCATTCTCTTGAAATAACGGGACTTACCTTTAAGACTGGCGCCGACCTTCCCGTCAACTCACGCGCCGCCCAAAAAATCCATCTCCCCCGTAGTCAAAACCCACACCCCATCCGTCTTACAACCAAAGCATGGACACGACAAAGTTCCGCGGGAGCGCAGTGGCGTGCTTTCCTTAACCGGAAACGGCAACGGTACTGGCCGGCAGCAAGTGGCCGACCTTTACGCGACGCAGCGCAACGGCGTCTTTCGCTACCTAGTCTGTCTAGGCTTGGACGCGGAAAAGGCGCAGGACGTCACACAAGAGGCGTTCCTGCGCCTTTTAGCAACGGTTCGCGACGGCAATCCCGTGGACACGCCCAAAAGCTGGGTCTACCGCGTGGCTCACAACCTCGCCATGGATACCCTGGAGGCCGAATCCCGGACCTCTCCTTATCCCGAGGCCGTCGCCGAGACGCTCCGGTGTCTGGACAAGAACGCCGAGCAGGAGATGATCGAACGCGAGTGGATGGAGGGTTTCGAAAAAGCGGTGGGCCAGCTTTCCCGGCAGCAGCGGCAAGTCTTGGAGCTGCGCGCGGAGGGGCTGCGTTACCGCGAAATCGCGGATGTGCTGCAGGTCAGGACTTCTACCGTCGGTGAGTTCCTGCGCCGCGCCATCCATGGATTAAGGAAGAGCAACTCATGGCAGGACTAGAACATCCGAGCGACGAGCAGCTTCAAAGCTGCTTCGATCGGGACCTCGGGGCGGACCAAACAGAGCGCATACTGGACCACCTGGACGCGTGCCGCGCCTGTTCGCTCCGCCTGGAGAAACTGGAGCCCGCACTGCTTCATTACCGGCAGTTCCGGGCTCTGGTGGAGCCGCGCCTACCCAGGCCGGCTCGACCTTGGGCCGACCTCACGCACGAGCTCGAGCGGCGCACTGGCGGGACGGCGCCAGTGGCATTGAAACGACCGCTTACCGTGCGCTGGCGGCCCTTTTTCGCGGCCGCATTTGCAGCGGGCCTGCTTATCGGCGCGCTGTTGATGTGGCCGCGCCAGAAATCCTCCGACCTTGAAACGATATTGGCCCGGGCGTCGGCAGTGCGCCCGGCAGCCGGCAGCCGCCTGCGTGTCGAAACCGCCCAGGGCGTCTTCATCCGCCCGGCCATCTTGTTTGGAACGGGCGTCCGCGCCGGCGGCAGTGATTCTCTGCGGGCCCGCTTCGTCGCCGCCCGCTATGACTGGGACAATCCCCTGAGCGCGGCTGCCTACCAACGCTGGCGCAGCCAGCTCGCCAACCGCCGCGACTACGTCGAGGCCGCCCCGGAACGGACCACGGTCCGCACCACCACCTCCGACGGTCCGCTGGAAGAAGCCAGCCTCACGCTGCGTGCCCCGGACCTGGCGCCGGAGAGCGGCAAGTTTCAGTTCCAGGATCAGGAACGGGTTGAGATTTCGGTGCTCCCGGAATCTACCAGTGGCGCAGTGTCGGCTCCCTCCGCACCGCAGCCTGCGGCTCCGGCGTTGCCTCAATCGCCGGAGCCGCCTCTTATCGAACGCGAGTTGCACGTACGGCTCGCGATTGACCGACTGTCGGCTGAAGCCGGCCTGCCGGTCACCGTGGAAGTTTTGGCCGACGGGCGGATCGTCGTAACGCCCTATGGCCTGCCGCCCGAACTCGGGCGGCAACTTGAAGCCAGCCTGACAGGGATTTCAAACGTCACCCTCCGAGACCCTGCCAGAGGCGGCGCGGCGGTGGCGCAAAGCGCGCCACCGGCCCCGTTCTCCGCTGACGACCAAACCGTCGACCGTGCCATCGGGCTCAGCGAGAGCATATCCGCCAACGCCCACATCCTCGCCGAACTGGCCGAACGTTTCCCGGCCGCGGCCGAAACCCAGCTCAAGACGGAGGACCGCGCGGCTCTCTGGGACATGCGCGCCCGTCACGCCGTGCGGCTCAACGCCGACGTCGACGCGCTCCTGCGGCGCCTCATGGAGGACGGAATCGGGCTCCCCGCCAACGGCGCAGTGTCCCAGCCCGGCGCCGAAGCGCTGTTGGCCGCCGCCGGCCAAGTCGATACCCTGGTCACGGCCCTTTATACTAACTCTAGGGCGACGAACCAGATCCCGGCCCTGAACCGGGACCTGGGCGAGCAGATGAGGGCGCTCCAGCAGCTCTCCCGCGACTATGCCCGGAGCATCGAGGAGGCGCGCGCGAACACACGTTGACCGCCTGTGGACATCAGGGTTGCCCAGCGCTCCCTGACGGTCGCGGCTCAGTGCAGAAACCGCGGCACCGGGCCCCCACCGCATGCGAGCGGTGTACCCGTGCGTCCGCACTTCTCTGCTTCCTGCTCATGCTCTCCTTCGCCATGTCGCCGCACCTGGCCGCCGCGCAGTCCGGAATCCTGGAAGGCGCCGTCCGCGACGCCACTCACGCCGTCGTTCCCGATGCCGCCATCTCCCTCATCCAGGAAGAGTCCGGCTACCGCTTCTCCATTTCCACCCGCGAAACGGGCGACTTCCGCGTCGTGGTCCCGGCCGGGCACTATAAGCTGGTCATCCGCCATGACGGCTTCCTGCCGGTCTCCCGATCCGCTGTCGCCGTCCCCGCCGGAGGCGTCCAGCGCCTGGAATTCGAGCTCCAGACCGAGAGCGTATTTGAGAGCATCACCGTCTCGGACAAGATCGACGAACCCGTGGCCGGCATGCATCAGGCGAACCCGGAAACCGGCGTCTACACCCTGCGCCCCGAAGATTTCCGCGGACTCCCGCAGAATGACCGCACCGTCATGGGCATGCTGCAACTCACCCCCGGCGCGCTGGCCACTCCGGCCAACGGCGGCGAAGCCGGCCAGCTATCGAGCTTCGGCGGACGCCCCAACGCCAACGTCTTCACCGTCGACGGCATGAACGCCAATAACGCTGTCGGCGGAGCGGGCTGGCCCAGCTACTTCCCCGGTGCGACGCTGCCCGCCATGACGGCGCTGGGCACCACGCACGGCCTCGCCATTCAGGATTCCATCGAGGAAGTCGAGATCGCCCCGCAGGCTTACTCGGCCGCTTCCGGCAGCCGCCCCGGCGCCTCCGTGCAGATCCGCACGCGATCGGGAGGCAACCAACTGCACGGCTCGCTGTTCGCCTCCGGCCGTCCCTCGCTGCTGGGCGCCAATGACTGGTTCGCGAACCGTTACAACCTCGGCCGCAACTCGCCTTCGCTCAGCGACGGCGGAGCCACGCTCGGCGGACCCATCCGCCGCGGCCGCACCTTCTTCTTCGCCGCCGTGGAGCGCATGCGTCTGGTCCAATCCTATGCCTGGACCACCACAGTCCCCTCGGACCAGGCCCGCGACCTCGCTCCAGCCAGCGTCCGGCCACTCATGAACTTGTTTCCGCACGCCAACGGACCCGCGCTCAGCTTCGGCATTGCGCAGTTCGTCGGCAACAAGGTGCGCGTGGCGAATCTCTCGGCCGTGAACACGCGCCTCGACCACGACTTCAGCCCCGGCCGCCGCGGTTTCCTGCGCCTGAACCTGACGCCCTCCTCAAGCGACCTCGGCTTCCTACAGTCGAATAACTCGGCTTACTGGAACGGAAGCGCGCTCGCCGGCCTCACGCAATCCACCGGCACCTGGACCCAGGACACGCGCCTCAGCTTCAGCCGCACGCAGGTGACCGCGAGCTTCGGATCGAGCGCCCCCGAGTTCTACTCCCAGTTCCCCAGCCAGGCGGCCGACTTCTCCATCTTGAGCGTCGGCGGCGCCGGATCGGTGGCACAGGGCGTGGGCGGCCGCAATCGCCAGGATCAGATGGAGCTGAGCCACGTGGCCGGCTTCGCCACCGGCTCCCACCAGATCCGCCTGGGCGTCGATTACATGCTGCTCACCGCCGTCCGCGGCGGACCCACCAGCAGCCTGGACGTCACCTTCGGCACGCCCACCGATCTGCTGTTCGGGCCGCCGGCACCCATCTGGCAGACGTATTCCGAAGTGCAGACCAGCACCTCGCGCCTGCATCTGCTCACCGGATTCGCGCAGGATACATGGCGCATCACACCGCGCTTCACCGCGACACTGGGCCTGCGCTGGATGCTGCCGCGCGCCCCGCGCATCGTCCCCAACGCCGGGCTTTACTCGGTCACGCCGTCCTCCACCGCCATCAATTTCACCGAGGCGACTTCCGGGTCGCCCATCTGGCGCAACCAGACGCTGCTGCTGGACCCGCGTCTGTCCATCGCCTGGCTGGCCAGTGAGCGGCACGGCAGCGTGCTGCGCGCCTCCTGGGGCACGTTCCACGACCCCTACTTCGCGGTCGGCATGGACCAGATCAACGGCTCGCCGCAGCGCTCGCTGCGCACGCTGGTCGGCTTCGATCCGCTGCCACTGCCCTCGGTTCCCGTGCGCCTCGGCTTCGGCTTCGCCTCCAACCTGCGCGTGCCCGTCTATCAGCGCTGGGACGTTTCCTGGGAACAGAGTGGCGACCGCTGGGGCGCGCTCACCGTCTCCTACTCCGGCATGGTTTCGAACAGCCTGCTGCGCCGCCAGACCAGCAGCGCGATCGTCGCCCCGCTCGGCCAGCTCACCTGGTCCGGCAACACGGGGTCCTCCAGTTACCACGGCATGACGGCGACCTATCAGCGCCGCTTCGCCCACGGCTTCAGCGGATCGCTTTCCTACATCTGGTCGCATGCGATCGACACCGGCTCGCGCGACTCCGGCGTGTTCCTCACTTTACCCGGGCAGAGCCCGAACCTCGACCGCGGCAACTCCAGCTTCGACGTGCGCCACAGCCTCACCGGCACCTTCACCTGGACCACGCCCGGCGCGCCCGGCCTGTCCCGCTTCACCCGCGGCTGGACCATCGGCGCCATCGTCCACGCGCGCACCGGATTCCCCATCGACGTCGCGCTTTCGGAAACCCATGATGGACTGTCGCTGGCCAACGCCACGCGCCCCAACTTCTCCGGCGCGGCGGTGTGGACACCCGATCCGTCCTCGGCGCAGGGCGTGCGCCTGAACCCCAACGCGTTCAGCACGCCGCTGGCCGGCTACGGCAACCTGGGACGCAACGCCATCCGCGGCTTCGGCATGTGGCAGGCCGACGTGGCGCTGGAACGCGGCTTCGCGCTCGGTAACGATTTCCGCCTCACCTTCCGCGCGGAAGCCTACAACGTTTTCAACCATGCCCAGTTCGCCGATCCGGTACGCTTCCTGAGCAATCCGATGTTTGGGATGTCGGGTTCACCGCTCAGCCTGATGATGGGCAGCGGCAGCGCCACCAGCGGTCAGGCGCCGGCGTTCCAGATGGGCGCCCCGCGATCCATGCAGGGGATGTTGAGGTTGAGTTTTTAGCACCATGTTGTCGCGGTTCACTACCCACCTCACCAGCCGGCTCACCACGTGGACTGCGGCGGCCGTGCTCGGCTGCACGCTGCCCGCCGTGGGCTTGGCCGAGCGTCAGTACGAAGTCACCGAGCTTCCCGCGCCGCCGGCCGCCACCGGCATCAACCACGTGGTGTGGGCCGGTGACGGTGGCAGCACCGCGGGCGCCGTCAACCAGATCCCGGACAATCCGCTGGCCAACCCCGTGAGCATGATCTGCTACCTGTTCGACGGCGCCCAGTTCCAGATCCTGAAGCCGCCCACGCAGCAAACCAACTGCTCTACGTTTTCCGCCAACACGAACGGTGATCTTGTCGGCCAGCTCGTCGACCTCACCCGCATGCCCGCGGCCCAGAACATCGCGCCCGGCGTGGCGTTCGTCTATCGCGATGGCCGCTTCACGACGCTGGCCGATACCCTGCCTCCTCCGCATCAAGTGATCAACAGCACGGCCACCGGCATCAACACTCGGGGAGACGTGGTCGGTTTCGCGCTGTGGCAGGACCCGCGCACGCAGGACGCCGGCGTCGACGGCTGGATCGTGCACGACGGCAATCTCCAGACCCTTCCGGGCCTCGGCGGTCACAGCACGCGCCCCAACGCCGTCAATGATCTCGGGGATATCGCCGCCGACGCGCTCACGCCCCCTGGGCCCGGCCAGCAGCAGCACGCCGTCCTGATTTCGCGCGACGGACGCCTGACCGACCTCGGCACGCTTGGCGGCCCCACCTCCAGCGCCGCCGGCATCAATGTGCTCGGCCAGGTGGTCGGCTACTCCGTGATGAGTTCGGACCCCAACGCCCCACGCGTCGCCTTCTTCCACAATGGAACGGCGATGCTGCCGATCGCCGTCGACCAGGCCACCCGCGGCGCCGCAGCCATCAGCCTGAACGACAGCGGAGAAGTCGTCGGGGCCTACTTCATCACCGACGACAAGGGCCTGGAGCTTCCGCGCGCCTTCTACTATTTCGAGGACAAGGCCGTCCCGCTCGACAGTCTGGTGGTGGATGGTCCGCCGGACGTGACGCTGATCTACCCCACCAGAATTTACAACGACGGCCGCGTCATTTGTTTCGGCGTCGTCGACGGAGAGAACGTGACGCGTTCCTACCTGCTCACGCCGGTCGAAGACACGCCCCAAGGCGGCTCAGATCGCCGCCACTGGCGGCGCCGCTAGAACGTTTGCAGCGTTATCGTAGACCGCTCCCTGTGGTCGCGGCTCAGCTACTGGCGCTGTGCCCAGCGCACGTCCTTTGTGCACAGCGCCGCTAGCTGAGCCGCGACCACAGGGAGCGGTCTACGCTTGCTGCGAAAACGCTCTAACTTCCCACGCTCGTTCGAAAGCCGGAGGCTGACACGCCCCCCGGCCACAAGCGCCGGGACGAGTCCCGGCGCGGCAAGCCACGGGCTTGCGCCACAAGAAACCTACTTCACCTTCCCCGGCGCGACGTGATACTCAGCATCCGTCACCTCGGCACCCCACGTAATATCGCCCCGCGTGACGTTATACTGCACCCCGCCCTCGGCCGGCGCCGCGCCGTGCCAGTGCACCACGCCCGGACCCACGTAGGTCGTCTCGCCCGCCTTCAGCTCCTGCACCGGCTGGCCCTTGATCTGGTTGCGCGCCACGCCTTCCTCGACGAAAATGATCTGCCCGCCGCTGTGGCTGTGCCACTTGGTGCGCGCCCCCGGACCGAAGCGGAAACTCACGATGCTCGGCTGCTTGCCGATGTCCACCGGCGTCACCGTCCCGCCCGTGAAATTCGGATTCTGCTTCGGCTGCGCCTGGATCATCCACACACCCGACGCCAGCATGGTCAGGGCAACGCTCACCGGCCCCAGCCAACGGCGCCAGCGGCCCACAGAAATTTGATGAGTCATGGCACTAAAGTATCACGCACCCGCTATTCCCAGCCGATGCGCTCCGGACGCCGCCAGGCGTGGTGCCGGTGCGAGGCCAGCGCGTCCGGCCGCACAAACATCTTGATCAGCAAGATCCCCGTGGTGAAGCCGCCCACGTGCGCCCAGAACGCCACGCCGCCCTCGCCGCCGACCTGCGTGAACCCGCCCAGCAGTTGCAGCCCCATCCAGTAGATCAACATCACCCAGGCCGGCAGGGCGATGGTCGTCACGAAGAATCCCAGCCAGATAAGCGTGTACACGCGCACCCGTGGATACAGCACCAGGTAAGCGCCCATCACTCCGCTGATCGCTCCTGAAGCGCCCACCATCGGCACCGCCGAATCCGGCTGCGTCACCACTTGCAGCAGCGCTGCCGCCAGTCCGCACGTCAGGTAGAACACGACGAACCGCGGACGCGTCATGGCGTCCTCCACGTTGTTTCCAAACAGCCACAGGAACCACATGTTCCCCAGCAGGTGCATCCACCCGCCGTGCAGGAACATCGAGGTGAGAATGTGCGACGCTTCCGGACCCGGGTCCACCTCGCAATACAGGTTCGGACCGATCGGCAGCCGCACACCCGGCTGCACCGTGCCCAGCAGCTCGCCCGGAATCAGACCGTAGTTGCACACCGCACGCGCCACCGGGAAAGACGAACCCGCGCCTTCGAAGAAGATCCACACGATGCAGCACACCGCGATGATCCCCAGCGTGACCACTGCCGTACGCAGCGTCTTATTCTCGTCGTGGTAGGGAAACATCGCTCAGTCGCTCTGGGGCGTCTCGGGCGCCGCGTCCACCGCTCTGCGCCGCCGGAACAGTGACGCGATCCAAGCGATCGCCGCCAACGCCACGCCGATCATCGCCCATCGCAGCGCCGCCGCGACTGTGCCCGCATCCATCGCCGGCCACGTGAGCGGATACATGCGGAAGGTCGCCCAGCGCTCCGTCATCCAATGCCAGGCCGTGTGTGCCACGAACGCCGAGAGCAGAATGGTCCCCATCCGCTCGGCCACCACGTAGCGGAACAGCAGGCTCAGCGCCGGCACCAGCACCGCCAGCACTGCCATCTGCCCGATCTCAACTCCCACATTGAAGCTCAGCAGCGACAGCAGCAGATGCGATCCGGCGAATTGCAGCGTCTCATGCAGCACGAACGAGAACCCGAACCCGTGCACCAGCCCGAAGCCGAACGTCAGCACCCAGCGCCGGTGCAGGTTGCTCGCGCCCACGATGTTCTCGAGCGCCATATACACGATCGACGCCGCAATCCCCACCTCGATCAGCGGAGGGAACCACAGCGCGCTGGGCGCCGCTCCCATGGCCGAACCGATCAGAGTGATCGAATGCGCCACCGTGAACGCCGTCACCACCACGATCAACTGCCGGAACCGGCGGAACGGGATCACCAGGCACAGCAGGAACAGCAGATGGTCGGTGCCGTCCAGAATGTGGAAGAACCCCAACTCGATGAAGCGCAGCGCCGCCTGATGCCAGCTCGGGTCCAGGCGAATCAGCCCCGCGTCGCCCAGATACTCGAACGCCCGCACGGTCCCCTGCGGCGGCAGGAAATACAGCACGGTCAGCGTGCTCAGCCCCAGCCGCTCCACGTGCGGATAGATCGCAAACTGCGCGTCCTCGGACGAAATCGGATACTCGATCAGCGTGTCCAGCATCGCCTGCTCGGCCGGCAGCGTCACATCGTCGCTGAGCCGCGGACCCGTCACGTGCTCCAGCGCATCGCCGTAGGACACATACGACCGGTCTGATTCGAGCGTCGCCATCACCGCCTTTACTTCGCCCTTGGGCAGCTTCCGGCCGTCCTCGTAAACCTCGATGGCGTTCGCCAGCCACGTCACCGCGGCGTCCCGCAGGAACGGATCAGCCTTGGCCAGATCCAGGTAAGCCCCGTTCATCGGATACTCGATATCGCGCAGCGCCTTCAGCGGCGTTCGCACGATCAGCCGCAGCACCTGCCCCTCGGGCTTGATATAGGTCTGGACCTTCACTTCAGCCGCGATGTCATGCGCTGCCAGCGGAGCCACCCCCGCCACCCCCAGCAGCAGCGCCACCCAAGCGCCTAACAGGGCCCCCGCCCGGTTGCGTGGTGCGTGTGGGGCAGGCCTCCTTAATCCAAGTGTGTGTGCGGCGGACTCCCAGTCCGCCCTCGCCCTCCGTCCACACTGCCACGACCGCTCCAGCATCACTTATCGTGTATAGTAACGTAGATCACGAGGACCATCATCATGCGCAGAAACACACGGATCGGCCTCGCCTTCGGCCTTCTCCTGGCGATCCTGGCGGCATGTTCCGGCTCCATCGAACCAACCGCGGAATCCAGCGGCCACCGTGCCCCCGAATTCGTGGTCGACCCCCTGTGGCCTAAGCCGCTCCCCAACCACTGGGTGATCGGCTCCACCATCGGCGTCTCAGTCGACGGCCAGGACCACGTCTGGATCATCCAGCGCCCCGCCGCCCTTGACCGCAAGGAGACCTACGCCGCACAGACCCCGCCCGCCGCACGCTGCTGCGTCCCCGCGCCCCCCGTGCTCGAATTCGATCAGGAAGGCAACCTCCTCGCCTCCTGGGGCGGACCCGGCGACGGCTACGAATGGCCCGAGTCCAACCACGGCATCACGGTCGACTACAAAGGCAACGTCTGGATCGGCGGCAACGGAGCCCAGGACGCCCAGGTCCTCAAGTTCACGCAAAGCGGCCAACTCCTCATGCAGATCGGACACTCCGGCCAGAGCAAGGGCAGCAACGATACCGCCAACCTCCGCCGCCCCGCGAAAATCTTTGTCGACCCCGCCACCGACGAAGCCTACGTCGCCGATGGCTACGGCAACCATCGCGTCATCGTCTTCGACGCCGAAACCGGAGCCTATAAGCGCCACTGGGGCGCCTACGGCAACACGCCCAGCGACGCCGACCTTGGCCCCTACGACCCCAGCGCGCCCCCCGCCCAGCAGTTCCGCAACCCGGTCCACTGCGCGGATCTGGCCCACGACGGACTGCTCTACGTCTGTGACCGCACCAACGATCGCATCCAGGTCTTCCAGAAGGACGGCACGTTCGTCAAGGAAGTCTTCATCGACAAGAACACCCTGGGCGACGGCTCGGTCTTCGACATCGCCTTCTCGCCCGACGACTACCAGACGTATCTCTACGTCGCGGACGGCTCCAACGACATCATCCACGTCCTGCTGCGCGAAACCATGGAAGAGCTGACCACCTTCGGCGACGGAGGCCGCCAGCCCGGCCAATTCTACGCCGTGCACTCCATCGCCACCGATTCCACCGGCAACATCTACACCACCGAAACCTACGAAGGGAAACGCGTGCAGCGCTTCGTTTATAAAGGCGACAGTCCGGTCACCCAGCACGATCAGGGAACCGTGTGGCCCGTCCGATAGCAGCGCCCCACACTCATGACCACTGAATACATCGCCTACGTCGGCACCTACACACGCGCCACCAGCATGGGGATTTACGGATTCCGCCACCATGCGGACACCGGCACGCTCACGCCGGTGGGACGCGTCGCCGACGCCGTCAGCCCGTCCTTCCTCACCTTCCACCCCAGCGGCCAGTATCTTTACTCGGTCAACGAAACCAGCATGCTGAGCAAGCAGCCAGGCGGCGGCGTCAGTTCTTTCTCCATCGACCACTCCACCGGCCAGCTCACCCCCATCAACCGCGTCTCCTCCCATGGAGCCGACCCCTGCCATCTCACCTGTGACCGCACCGGCCGCTGGCTCTTCGTCGCCAACTACACCGGCGGCAGCATCGGCGTCTTCCCGCTGGCCGAAGACGGCTCGCTCGGCGAGGCCACACAGGTGGTGCAGCACGAAGGCTGCTCCGGCGTGAACCCCGTCCGCCAGGAGGCCCCCCACGTCCACTCGGTCGATATCTCCCCCGACAACCAATTCCTGTACGTCGACGACCTGGGACTCGACCAGATCCTGATCTACGCCTTCAACGCGGCCGCCGGCCAACTCACGCTCCACCACGTCACGAAAACCCTCCCCGGAGCCGGTCCCCGCCACATCGCTTTCTCGCCCGACCGCAAATACGTCTACGGCGTGAACGAACTTTTCGCCAGCGTCACGGCTTACCATCACGACCAGGCGAAAGCCGAGCTTGAAGCCTTCCAGGCCGTCTCCACGCTGCCCGGCGACTACGACGGCCTCAAGTGGGCCTCGGAGATCGCCGTGCACCCCAGCGGCAAATTCCTGTGGGTCTCGAACCGCGCCCACGATTCCATCGCCAGCTATCGCATCTCGCCCACCGACGGCCGCCTCACCGTCTGCGGCCACACCCCGACCCAAGGCGTCCGCCCGCGCCACTTCACCATCAGCCCGCACGGCCACTTCCTGCACGTGTCGAACTCCAGCTCGGACAACGTGGTGACCTTCCAGATCGACGAGGGCTCCGGCACGCTCGCCCCCACCGGCCAGGTGGTCCAGGTCCCGGAACCCGCCTGCATCCTTTTCACAGCCCTGACGCCGGCCTAAACGCCACGTCTACTGTGCTTCCACGAGTAAGATGCACAGTTGACGATGAAGTGGGGCAGAGGTAACAAGCATGGACGCCTTAGGCGCACAGACGCTGCAATTCCTCATCTGCGGAACACCCGCGTGCCAGCCCGCGCTGGCCGAAGCTGGTGGCCTTAGAGCGTTTTCGCAGCAAGCGTAGACCGCTCCCTGTGGTCGCGGCACAGCTAGCGGCGCTCTGCACAAAGGACGTGCGCTGGGCACAGCGCCGCTAGCTGTGCCGCGACCACAGGGAGCGGTCTACGATAACGCTGCAAACGCCCTAGGAGTTGGAGTTACCGTGTTGGAACCACGACCAATCCGCGGGGCATGCCCGGCACCGGGAATGTGTAGCTCTGCAAGTTGTGCGCGTTGATCAGTGTCATCGAATTCGCCAGATTATTATTGACCAGCAGATAATTTCCGTCCGGCGAAAATTGGATATCCGAGGCTCCTCCGCCGGCCGGGACCGTGTCGATGAGGGAGTAGTCGTTGGTGTCGAACACCAGCACCGAGCCGATGGTGGCGGCGCCCGATCCACTGGTGACATAGGCAGTGGTCCCGGTGGCGTTGAAGGCGATCCCGAACGGTTCGATGACGGTGACGCGGTGCACAACCGTACCGCTCAAGATATCGACCACCTCCACCAGGCTGGACCACGGGAAGGTGACCCAGGCAAGCAGACCGTCCGGGCTGAGGAACACGGACTGCGGGTAACCGGTGTCGAGGGGCAGGTTGCCGGTGATCGACAACGACTTCAGGTCCAAGACCGCCAGCGACGGGCCGAAGTCGTAGTAATTCGTCACCAGCGCGTAGCTGCCGTCCGGCGAAATGGCGAGGCCGGAGGGGAAGAATCCCGAGGGCGTCCGCAAGGTCTTGATCACGGAGTTGTCATCGGTATTGATGAACGTGATTCCGTTGTAGTAGCTGGTGACGATGGCCATGGCGCCGTCCGGAGTGACGGCCACCTGGAGCGGGCCGTCGGGAACCGGAATCTGCGCCAGCCTTTGATTCGTACACAGGTCGCTGCGGGTCACGGTTGCGGAGCTGTGGTTCACCGTGAACATGCTGGGTTTGAGTTCTGAGGCGCACGTGGTTTGAGGGTTGGCGGGAATATCCGCCTTGTGGAACAGAGCGTCAAACGGCAAGGGCCGATGGCGCACTGTCAGAGTGAACGCGGTGGCGCCGGCCCCGCGGCCGGCGGCGGCGGCAAGCGGACCTGTTTGCTTTGCATCCGGGGCGGATGACCCGCCGCCGGCGTTGAAACCTCCGCCCGGCGACGGGAGCGGCACACCACGGACACCGCGGATTTTGCGCAGCGTGGGGAAGTCGGAGCCGGGATTCGGAGCCGGGTTACCCTGCGTATCGGTGCTCTCACTGCAATCCGTGCCCAGCGGGGTTTGACTGATGCCGAGCGTCGGGCCGAAGGGATTGTTCGACACCAGCTCGGTCACCTCGTAGTACTTGTTGCCGATGCAGACGACGCGGGTCACCTTGTGGAAGTCCTTGAGCGGATCCTCCTTCGGGGGTTTCTTGTTGAAGATGCTGTTGTACCAGTCGATGAAATCCTTGAAGTGCAACGGGTCGGGGTTGGGTTTGTACGCCTGTGCCCGCGCGGCGGAATTGGTCAGCAGGATGATCGCCAGCAGAAGAAGGAAATTGGGTCGCGTGCGCATGGTGTGCTCCTATTGAAACGCCACGGTTTTGCCGGTCCAGTAGACGGCGGTTGCCGAAGTGGTCAGAGCGGGGTCGAAGCCGTTGCCCTTTACCAGCGCAGGGGTTTCGGTGACCAAATAAATGACGCCCTTGGAGGCCAGCGCGTCAGCATGCGAGGCCGGAACGGCGGACAAGACCTCGGCGGGGATGGTGAAATCGGTGGCGCCGGCCGGAGCCAGGCAGAAGAAGAAGGCGCTGGAATTGGCCGGCAGGTCGGTGTTGCCGCCGAAGATGCGCACGCCCTGGCCCGGTGGCGCTCCGGTCCAGTGCAGGGTCAGGGGCTGGGAGCGGCTGACGTTTTCGATGGAGTCGCGGTCGGACCAGTTCAGCGGATCGGGAATCGTAATGTCGGCCTGGAGCGCGGGCACATCCGCGCCGCCGCTGCTACTGACCGTATACGTTCCGGGGTTCAGCACCGAACGGTTGGGCACCTGGCCGGGCGCGATGCGCGAGCCTAGATAGGCGATGCCGCTCTCAAGCGTCAGGGACTGGTCGCCGGAGGGCGTGGTGAGGGAGAACATGCTTCCGCCGTCCAAAGCGGCTGTGCTGGATATGACCTCCGGCACCTGGCCGGTGGTGAAGAGATCGCCCAGGCCCTGGAAGATGGTGCAGGCGCCGGGCGGGGGGAGCGAGGCGAACGGGGCGTATACGAAGGGGCCGCCGCTCAGCTCCGTCATTTGCACGGCTAGAAAATCGCTGGTGAGATCCACGGGCGTGGTCACGCCCACGGTTTCGTTGGTGACGGCGCGGACCAGGGACATCAGGCTCAGCTTGCCTCCGTGAATCAGGACGCCGGAAAGAGGATTTGCGGGATCCGAGCAGGGCGAACCGTCGGCGCTGATGGCCAGGCTGGCGGCGTTGCTGGTGACGGTTCCGCCGGCGCGGATGTAGACCGGCACCCAGCAGCCTTGCGGCGCGTTGTCCGGTATGGTGAACGTGACCTGATCCAGCCCCGAGCAGCACGGCGAACGGCCGCTATAGCTCACCTGCGCCGGCACGCCTCCGACGAACACCTTGACGTCGGTGGGCAGGTTTCCGACCGGAGGAGCGAAGCTGTCGTCGTCGGTGATGGGTCCCAGGCCGGTGGCGTACACCGTCACGAACTGGCCCGGCTTGGCAGCCGCTTGGTTGGTGTTGAGCGGGCGCTCCTCGCCGACCACGTTCTGCGCCGCGGCCGGCCCCGCGCCGGTTCCGGTCAGCGTGAACAGTCCGGGACTGGTGTTCACCACATATACAGATGAGGGATTGCTTTGGGATCCGTTGTAGGTGACGCGAACCGATACCCAGCCTTGTGGGGCGTTCGAGGGCATGATGGCGTTGACCTGGTCCTGGCGCACGTAGATGGGGAGGGCGTCCACCGAGCTGCCTCCCTGGGTGACCTTGATGGTGACGCCGGAGAGCGCCGTCGAAATCGGATAGGAGGACACCTGAACGCCTTGCGCGGGTCCGAGATGAGTGCCGAAGATACTGAAGATAGACCCGCGAGCAATCGAGCCGGATGGGATCCCCCACGCGGAATAGCTCGCGGCATTGACCACCTTATGCGGATAAATGACGGGCTTCTGAGCGCACAGCACGCATGGTGCGGCAAAGCAGAGGAGAGCGCGAAGCAAGGAGTTTCGCATGGCAATATTCTATGCCATCGATCCGTATTCGTGGCTAGGCTGTCAAGCCGTCGGCACAACGTCGCCGCAAGTGTCCTTTGTCTGCGCTCCGCACGGCTTCGGTTGATCGAAGAGCTTTCGGTAGCCTATTCCAGTTGACAGCGCCTGATCACCAACCGATCGGTTGCCCAGCGGAGGGAGTGCAGCAAGACTTCGCTTCCGCCGGCAAGCGCTGATGAATCTGCCCGTGCCCGGCGCCGAAGTCCTCCGCGCAGCCGCCGAATCCGACGCCTCCACGGCGGGATGCTAAGCTCACCCTATGGGACCGTTCCAAGTGACTCGTGCGACCCTCGCGGCCGCCCTCCTTGCTCTGCTGGCCGCCTGCTCCGGCGCCCCCACCGCGGAGTCCGCCGCCGACAACCGCCCCTACCTGCTCGAACGCGTCGATGATGCCGCCATCGTCCAAGTCTACGCCGACGGCTTCAACGGCCTCACGCTCCAGCAAAAGGAACTCGTCTGGCACCTCTACCGCGCCGCCATCGCCGGCCGCGACATCTTCTATGACCAGCGCTACGCCCGCTCGCTCGACATGCGCGACACCTTCGAAGCGGTCCTCACCCACCCCGCCACCACCGGCGAGGAAACCATCGAAGCCATTAAGAAATACGCCAAGCTTTTCTGGGTCAACAGCGGACCCTTCAACAATCTGACCGCCCGCAAATTCGTCCTCGAAACCACGCCCGCCGCCTTCGCCGACGCCGTCCGCAACGCCGCCGCCGCCGGAGCCAAGCTTCCCGTGCGCTCTGGCGAAACTCCCGACCAGCTCGTAAGCCGGCTCCAGCCTGCCTTCTTCGACCCCAACTTCGAACCCTCGGTCACCACCAAAACCCCGCCTCCCGGGCAGGACATCCTTACCGCCAGCTTCAACAACCTCTATAGCGGCGTCTCCCTGGCCGACCTCAAGGGCTTCAACGAGCGCTACGGCCTCAACTCGCGCCTGGTGAAACAAAACGGCAAGCTCACCGAACAGGTCTACCGCGTCGGCGGACGCTACGATCCTCAGATCCGCGACATCGTCACTCACATCGAAGCCGCCGCCGGTCTCGCCAGCGAGCCCATGGCCAAAGCCCTCCTCGCACTCGCCAAGTGGTATCGCACAGGCGACGCGGCCGACCGCCGCGCCTACGACATCGCCTGGGTCCAGGACAACATGTCCCCGGTCGACACCATCAACGGCTTCACGGAGGTCTATCTCGACCCCCGCGGCATCAAGGGCTCCTGGGAATCGGTGGTCTTCTTCGTCGACCAGGCCAAAACCGCCGGCATCCGCAAGCTCGCCGCCGACGCGCAGTGGTTTGAGGACCACATGCCCTGGGACGCGAAATACAAAAAGCAGGGTGTCCAGGGCATCACCGCCAACGCCATCGACGTGGTTATTGAAACCGGCGACTCCGGACCCGTCACGCCCATCGGCATCAATCTCCCCAACGATCAGAGCGTCCGCGAGCAGTACGGCAGCAAGTCCGTGTCCCTGTCGAATGTGATCGAGGCCTACGACAAATCCTCCGACCCCGGCCTGCGCACCGAGTTCTCCTGGACCCCGGAAGAAGCCGACCGCAGCGAGAAATACGGCTCCATCGCCAGCGACCTGCTCACCAACATGCACGAGGTGATCGGTCACGCCTCCGGCAAAATCGACGCGCGCCTCAACGGCAAGCCCGAGTTGGCCATCAAGGAATACTACTCGGCGCTCGAAGAAGGCCGGGCCGATCTGGTGGGCCTCTACTACCTGCCCGACCCCAAGCTGGCCGAACTCGGCCTGCTGCCCGCCGATGAACAGGCCGCCATCGCCCGCACCGAGTACGAAGGCTACACGCGCAACGCCCTGGTCCAGCTCCGCCGCGTGCGCGAAGGCACGACGATCGAAGAGGACCACATGCGCAACCGCCAGATGATCGTCAACTGGATCATGGCCAACACCAAGGCCATCGAAAAGCGCACGCGCGACAACAAGACCTACTACGTCATGGTGGACCAGAACCTGTTCCACGACGGCGTCGGCGCGCTGCTGGCCGAAGTCCAACGCATCAAGTCGGAAGGCGACTACGCCGGGGCCAAGAAGCTGTTCGACGACTACGGCATCCACTTCGACCCGGCCCTGCGCGACGAAATCGTGGGACGCGTCGAAGCCCTGCGGCTGCCGTCCTACACCGGCTTCGTCATGCCGGACCTGGCCGCAGTCATGGATAACAACGGCAAGATCACGGATGTGACCATATCTTACCCGCTGAACCTCTCGGCGCAGATGTTCGACTTCGCCTCGGCCACCGCGGCCACCCGCGAAGAGTTCCGCAAGTCCCAACGGTAGCGCGAGCACTCGTGCTTGCCGCGGACTTGCGTCACGCCCTGCGCCCGAAACCTGGTGAGAAGTGCGGGCTAGAGCGAGCCAGAGCGGTTTCTCGGTGGGTGTAGACCGCTCCCTGCGGTCGCGGCTCTGCTACTGGCGTTGCGCACTCAAGCCGTGGCCCGGGCGGAGCGCCGCTAGCTGAGCCGCGACCGCAGGGAGCGGTCTACGATAACAGTGAAAGCGCTCTAGTGAGCTATGACTGGACGGGTTTCGGCCGCCGGGACTTCGCGCGGCCGGGCCAGCTTCTTCCAGCCGAGCATAGCCAGGAAGAGGATAAAGGGCGGGACGGCGGCTCCCAGGAAGAGGTCGGCCACGGTCCAGCCTTGGGCCAGGAAAACGCTGGCGAGCGTCGGTCCGACGATGGCGCCGATGCGGCCGACGCCCAGTCCGGCGCCGATGCCGGTGGCGCGCAGGTCGGTCGGGTAGTAGGTGGCCGAGAGCGAGTTGATCGCCGCCTGGCCGCCCACCACGCAGAAGCCGGCGATGAAGACCACGGTGAAGAGCGAGGCCGCGGTCATCCAGGGCTGGCCGATCATCGCGATGTTGACGCACGCCAGCACGCCGCAGGTGGCCAGCACGGGCACGAATCCCCACTTGTGGACAAACCAGCCTAGCGTGAAGGCCCCAATGGTGCCTCCCACTTGCACCATGGAGGCGATGAGCGCCGCGCTCGACTCATTGAAGCCGGCGTCGGCCATCACCGTGGTGAGCCATCCCTGCAGGAAGTAGATGTTCAGCAGGTTCATGAAATTGATGACCCATAGCAGGATGGTTCCCATGGCTCGGCCGTCGGAGAAGAGGTGGAAGAAGGGCACGCCTCCGGACTTCTTTTCTTCCGGCGGGACGACGAAGGCTGCATTGGAGGGAATGGAAGCGGACGGGTTCACGCGCTTTAGCCAGCGGGCGATATCGGCCGCCTTGCGGCCTTGCACCGTCAGGAACTGCACGGATTCGGGCAGGGCGAAAACCATCAGGACGCAAAGCAGCAGCGGCATGACGGCGCCGAAGTAGAACACCGATCGCCAGCCAAAGACGGGCAGCATCCAGGCGGCGACGAATCCGCCCAAAGCGGCTCCGGCGGTGAAGCCATTCGAGACCACCATCATCATGGTGACGCGGACGTTGCGCGGGCTGTATTCGCCCACCAGGGCCATGGCGTTGGGCATGATGGCTCCCATGCCGATGCCTCCGATGACGCGGATGATGCGCAGTTCCTCCAGCGACGTGGTGCGCGCGGTGAGGAACGTGAGCACCGAGAAGAACAGCGTCGAGCCGATGAGCACGGGGCGGCGGCCGATGCGGTCGGCCAGCATGCTGCACAAGATCGAGCCAATGAGGACACCCAGGGGGGCAGCGCTCAGGACGGGGCCGAGCTGCACGCGGGTGATGTGCAGTTCCTCGCTGAGCGCGGGGGCCACGTAGCCAAGCGACTGGACGTCGAAGCCGTCCATGGCGAGGCAGGCGAAGCACAGCGCGTAGATGCCGATCTGGAAGGCTCCGATGCGGCTGTTGTCTACAACCTGGGAGACGTTGACCTGCTGGGGGGCGGCGGCCATGGCGGGTTAGTGTGCTCCCTCGGGCGCCTGCCCGGCGTTGCCGGCGAAGACGCGGCGGCCGTCGGGCAGCAGGATGGATCGCGCACTGGCGGTGAATTCCTTGAACTTGGCCATGGCTCCTTCGATGGTGACGTGATCGCCGGGGTGGAGGTCGCTGCGATGCCAGCCGTGGCGGATGAGATCGACCGGGGCTCCGAATTCGAACTGCCAGTGCTCGACGGCGCCTTCCGCGGTGGTGACGTCGACGTACAGCCAGGCGTGCGGATTCATCCATTCGATTTTGGCGACCGTGCCCTCGATTTTGACGGTGCGGGCGGCGTCGAATTCGGCGGCGAAGTTGTGATGCGCAAAGGCCGGCAGGGCGGCGGCGAGCAGGAGCGCGGTCTTCATGTGTCGTCCCTGGGGGTTCATTCTAGCATCCGGGTTGTGGACGGGTCTGGTCCGCGAGTCGCTAGCGGCGCTGTGCTCGGCCACCGCGCTTCCGCGACAGATGGCGGTGTACGGACACACGTATTCTTATTATCGTTATTTAAAGGCGCGCCTCGATCTTATCCGTAACCCCGATAAGAGTGGGGGCCGGTTCGTCACATTAGCCGGCACACGACCGGTTCACATACCGGTAAACGTCCATCGTACTGTCACCCTTGCGGCTTACCTAGGACGCCGCTCCTTGCTTCCAGGTCAGAAACCCTTCGGCGGGGTGGGCCCAAGCTCTCCGATGGAGGAGCGCTGCGGACTCTTGCCTATAACATATGGGGCGCGGGCCCGACTGAGCAGGCAGGTGAAGTCGCAAGTGGTTGAAGACGGGGCAAATTCGGGTGCTGGTTGTGCAGTGACGACGTTCCGCTCCGATCCTATTTGTACGCCAGGATGTCGTAGTTGGCGTTGACCAGCAGCTTCTTGGCCTTCGGCGGCAGGGGCAGGTCGAACTCGGCGGTGTAGTTGCCGATCATCACCACCGACGCGAACCGGACGGTGCGGCCGTCGACTTCCACGTAGATCGGAACGCGCATGCGGAAGTTGTCGGTGACGCCGCTCTGCACCAGGGTCGCTTTGGCGTGGGGCCGGCCGTTTTCCTGCGTCATTTCATACTTAAAGTCGTATTTGGGGACGTCGGTGCCGTAAACCCATTCCTGGAAGAACCAGTCGAGCTTGCCGTCGCCGGTGAGCCGCATGTTCTGGTTGGCGTGTTTCTCCACAATCTCCTGGAAGCTTTCCGTGGATGCCGTGCGGTAGAGGTAGGTTTGGACGAAGTCCTGCATCATCTGCTGGAAGGCCTGGTCGCCGGTCTTGGGGTCCCACATCATCATGCGGAGCATGTGCAGGACGTAGGCTCCTTTGGAGTACACCAGATCGTCGTAGGCTCCGCCGGAGCGGGACGTGTTCAGGCGCTGGCCCATGTGCAGCGGTCCGACGTCGTTGGCGGCGAATCCGAAGGAGTTCTTGTCGAGGATGTGATCGCGCGCGTTGGACAGGAACTTCTGGTACCTGCCCTGCTTGGGGTCGGTGAGTTGGAGGAAGAGGCCGGCGGAGAAATCGGCGAAGCCTTCCGAGAGCCACTGGTCGCGGTAGGAGGCCCAGCCGACCATGTGTCCCCACCACTGATGCGCCACCTCGTGCGGGGTGACCTCCTGAATGAAGGAGTTCAGACTGTTGCTGATGCCGCCCAGGAGCCGGTAGCGTTGGGTTTGGTCGAGGAAGGCGCTGAGGGGCAGGTAGACGAGTCCCGGCCAGGATTGCCCGAAGTTGAACTGCGGCTGCTGGGTGATGGCGATGCGGCCGTAGGGAGCGGCGCCGAACCACTGGCTGTAGATGCGCATCGAGACGTTGGTTTCATTCAGGGCCTGGTCGATGAGGCGGGAGGGGACCAGGTTGATTTCCATCGCGCGGGCCGCTTCCTGAAGATAGTCGGGGATGTCGCGGGCCGCGTAGCCTTCGAGGCAGTAAGAAAGCTCCTTGATTTCGGATTCCTTTTTCTTAAATTGGCCGTAGTTGAAGCCGGCGACCGCCAGAGGGACCTCGGAAACCCACTGGGTCATCATGGCATCGCCCTGGCGTTCTTCCTTCACGGGCTTGCCGACGCTGGCGAGCGTGTACTGGCGCGGGACTTTATAAGTAAGGTCGTAGGTGGCCTGGTCGTTGAAGGAATTGACGCTCGGATACCAACTGGTGCGGGCGCCGACGGCCAGGTTGCCGCCGCCCTCATTGTGGATGATGCGGTCGCCGGCGTACTCGAAGGTCAGCTCGTATTCCTGGTCGGCTTGGGTGGGTTCGGGCAGGACCACGTAAAGGCTGCCGTCCTGGTTGCGCGCTTCCTGAATGAACGGGACCGGTCCGGCGGCGCTGCTGACGGCAGAGACGCGCAAGGACGGCACCAGGCCGAAGTTCAGGACGCGGTCGCCGTTGCGCATGGCGCGGAAGCGTACGGTGGCCTTGGCCGTGATGCGTTCGCGGCCGTCGATTTCGGTTTCGATTTTGTAGTGCTGGGCGTCGACCAGCCACTTGTTCTCGTCCGAGCGGGCCGTTCCGGCGGCGTGTTCTTCGCGGAGGTGGGCCAGGTACCAGATGCCGTCATCTTCCGAGCCGGGGTGGAGATTGATGAGGGCGACTTCCTCGGGCGTGCTGATGGAGCGCAGAGCGCCGCGCGGGCGGACCTGGAAGCGTAGATCCTCGTACTTGGCTCCGTGCAGATAGGCGAGGAAGAGACCGGGCTGGGCGGGATTGTAGAGGTCAGTGAGGATTTCGGCGTCGACGTTGTCCATGGTCTCGTCCATGACCAGGGCTTCGGCGAGGCTGCGTCCGCCATCGTCGCGGCTGGAACGCAGGCGGTCGCGGATCTGGCGGAGCGCGTCGTTGGCGGCGCCGGGAACTTCCTTGGAGACAGCGGTGCCTTTGATCTCCGCGTAGCTGCCGTCGGTGAAGAAAAATGCGGCGCGATCGAAGGGTTCGGTGACCGAAGAGAGACCGTACAGGGTCGCCATATACTGCGCTTCGGAGGCGACCGGCGGGGTGAAGTGGAACTCGCCTTGGCCGATGAAAATGCCGGCGGTCACCTTGCCGAGCACGGGAGCGGTGAAGCTGACCGTGCCGGATTTCAGGACGATTTCACCGGCGTCGCGCTGAAGTACGAGGTTTTCGACAACAAATGACTCCGCCAGTTGCGCGTTTCGCAAGTTGGCGTACTCGGGATCGGACGGTGGCGCTGATTGCGCCGCGAGGGTTCCCAGATAAAGAAACGCAATTGTGGCAATGCCGCGCAGAGACATTGCTGCATTATAGCCGCATTACTGCGCTTCGATCTATAAGGGAAGGTTTTCCATTTGCAGATGGAAGGCACTCCTTGCCCCGGCCGGACAGCGGCTCACACTGGAGCGGTTTCACGGTTATCGTCGACCGCTCCCTGCGGTCGCGGCTCTGCTAATAGCGGGCTGAGTGTACCGGGCGGCGATGTGCACAGGAGCCGCGGTCCGGGCACTGCGGCATACGACGGTCTCGGAGTAGCCAGTGGCGCTGTGTCCCGCCCCGCGATTGCGGGCAGGGAGCAGTCTGCATTTACCGAGAAACTCTCTAGCTCTGCTCGCGCCAGAGGCGGAGCGCTTGCTGCGCGGCGCGGTCGGAGAAGCTGAACAGGACCGCTTCAGAAGACGCCTGGTGGACGATAGGCGCCCAGCTTGGGGCGGCGAAGATGTCGTGCGGGCCCCAGTCGAACGGCTGGCCGCCGATGGTGGTGCGGCCGTGGCCTTCGACGGCGCAGAAGATGGTCGCGTCGGTGGCGCGGTAGGGCTGGCCTTGGAATCCCGCGGGGAGCTTTTGCAGGAAGGCCGCGATGGTCGGCATGGGGTAGTCGCGGCTGTCGTAGCGCAGCTTGTGTCCGTGGCAAGGGTGCGCGGGCTGAGCGGCGAGCTGCGGGCGGTATTCGGCGTAGGGGAAGTGGAACAGCGGACCGGGCTCGGCGGTAAGCGGCAGTTCCGCGGTGGGTTCAAAGAAGCTGGTGTGGAACAGGTTCACGATAGGCACGTCCAGGCCGTCCAGCCAGATGACCGGATCGGAGCTGGGGTTGGCATGGGTGTGGCGGGTCCAGGAAGGGGTGAGGATGAGGTCGCCGGGATGCATGACGGCCTGGCGGCCTTCGACGGCGGTGTAGGCTCCCGCGCCTTCAATCACGAACCGCAGGGCGAAGGACGTGTGCCGGTGCGTCCGCGTGGTTTCGCCGGCAGTGACCAGTTGCAGGCCGGCATAGAGACTATCGGTAATATGACCGATGCCGCGCAGGCCGGGGTTTTCGAGGATCAGCACGCGGCGTTCGGCTTCTTCGGCGCTGATGATGCTGCCGGCTTCGATCAGCAGCCCGCGCAGGTCCTGGTAGCGCCATAGCGCGGGAATCGCGTGCGGGCGCGGCTCGGGCGGGATCAGGCGGGTGAGCTCCTCCCACAGCGGCGCGGCGTTTTTCTCCCGAAGCCTCCGGTAGAATTCGCGGCGCGCTGGGGAGGGCGTGCTCATGCGGCTCGGACGTGGACCTCCATGGTGCCGATGCGGTCGATGATGGCGGTGAGGACGTCACCGGGGACGATGGGGCCGACGCCCTCGGGCGTTCCGGTGAGGATGACGTCGCCGGGGTGGAGCGTGTAGAAGGTCGACGCCAGCTCAATGAGCGCGGGCACGTCCATGATCAGGTCACGGGTGTTCGCGCTTTGCCGGACTTCGCCGTTGACGGCAATGGAGAGGTCGAGCGAGCCGGGGTCGGGGATTTCGTCGGCCGTGGTGAGCCAGGGTCCGAGGACCGTGTAGGTGTCCGGCGATTTGCGCATGCTGCGCTCCTCGGATCCGCGCATGGAAATATCCAGGCCAATGGTGTAACCAGCGACGTACTGGAGCGCATCGGCCCGGGAGACGCGGTCACAGCGTTTGCCGATGACCACGGCGAGCTCGACTTCATGATCGTTGCGGCGGTCGAGCCGCCGAAGCACGATCCCCTCGCCGCAGCCCGCCAAGGAACTGGAGGCTTTCAGGAACAGACCAACCTGGTGGATGGTCTGCTTCTTGGCGGGGTCGCCCGAATGGAGCACCGGGTCGAAACGGGCTTCCTCGTAGTGCTTCTGGTAGTTGACGGGCGCGCCCATGATCTTGCTGACGTTGGCGACCGGGCTCAGGAGGGTGACGTCCTTGAGCAACAAGGCCGGAGCGTTGCGGAGGGTGCGGGCGCGTTCCAGGACCGGCGCCAGGCCGGCGATCAGCGGGTCGTAACCAGGGAGGGGGTAACGGTAATTGGGGATAGCGTCGAGGGCGGCGGTAATGTCGCGGACCGAAGATCCTTCGACCAGGCCCAGGCGCGATTCGCGGAAACGGCAGAGCTGCATGGCTCAGGACATGGTAGCAGGGCGTTACACTGGTCGGGCAGGCTGCTCTCGCGCGCACGATGGAAAAGCGAACATCGCAGCAACGCCGGATGGGCCACCTGGCCCCGCGCCACTCCTTCGTTCTCAACCCGTACACGGATGCGCGCTTCACTACGTGCTCCCAATGCGGAGCCAGGACGAAACTGCGCAAGGTTCCACTGGTGATCCATGTCCCCGAGGTGGGGCTGGTCCTATTGCGCAAAAGCTGCCGCCTCTGCACGGCCTGCGACCTCCTGATCGCGCACCGCGCCGAAGTCGATGCGCAGATCCAGGACCTGCTGCCGCCCCGGTCCCAAGGGATACCGGACTACGTGGTGCTGGGAACAGTGGACGTCCGTTTCTGGCGCAGCGGCCTTCAGACACAGAGGCCGGTTGCGGACCTGCGGGAACGGATGGCTGATTTCCGGTCCTATCTGACGATTCGGCGGGAAGCGAGCCAGGGGATCCCGCCGGGTGGCCGCAGCGCGTGATCTTAACACTTTTTTGATACGACGGGCCGCGATTTTGACGCGCTCTTGAGCACTGCTTTCCTAGGATGGAGTTGGTGATTCAGGAACGGCCACGTCTGATTGTCGATGCGCTGCGGCCCGGGCCGGCGGAAAGGTTTGGGGGCGGACGGCGACTTTCGTTCCATGTCTTGTACACGCGGGTGCCCAACACAGCGGCGGCGCTGCGCTGCGCCGCGGGACTGGTGCGGGAACTGGGGGCCAAGCTGACGATCCTGGCGGCGCTATCCGTTCCCTACCCCCTGCCGCTGACCGAGCCTCCTGTAGCGGTCGATTTCCTGGAGCGGACGCTGTGGGGGCTGGCGCTGGATATTGATGTGGATACAAACGTGCAGATCTATTTGTGCCGTGATCCGCGCGAAACATTCCGGCAGGTGCTGGCTCCCCGGTCGACGGTGCTCATCGGGGATACGAGTCCACGCTGGTGGCCGGCCGCCGAGCGGCGGCTGGCGCGCACATTGAGGGGGGACGGGCACGCTGTGTTTCTGATTCAGCCGTCGGCACTATGAGTACGACACCGGTGCAGAGCACCCCGGCGACGCGGGTGGTGGTGGCCACCACCGTGGCCCTGTCCTTCATCACGTTCTGGCAGGCGGCGGCCATTGTTCTGAACGACATGGCGTCGACCATCTACTACATCGGCGGCATCACGGAGCAGGCCATGGGCAAGTCGGCGCCGTGGATGGTGCTGGCAGTGATGCTGTTCAGCTACGCGGTGCGGTCGGTGTACCTGGAAAGCTGCGGCATGTTCGTGCGCGGCGGCGTGTACGTGGTGGTGCGGGACAGCATGGGTCCCAGTATGGCCAAGCTGTCGGTTTCGGCTCTGGTCGTGGACTACGTGTTGACGGGTCCCATCAGCGCGGTGAGCGCCGGCCAGTACCTGGGCCGGTTGCTGAATGAGATGAGCGCCAGCCTGGGGCAGCAGTTCCGTCTGAATCCGAATTCCTTCGCCGTGTTCTTCGCGATTCTGGTGACGGTGTATTTCCTGTACGCCAACATCAAGGGTGTGCCGGAATCGAGCGCCAAGGCGCTGCGGATCATGCAACTCACCACGGTGATGGTGGTCAGCCTGCTGATCTGGGCTCCGCTGACGCTGCTGTTGCGGGGCGGCTTCCAACTGCCGCCCGCCCCGACGCCGGCCAATCTGCGGCTGACGGCGGATTCGCTGGGGTGGCTGGACGGCACGGTGTTCGCGCAGATTGCCTTCGTGGTGACGCTGGTGGCCGTGGGGCATTCGCTGCTGGCCATGAGCGGGTTCGAAACGCTGGCGCAAGTCTATCGCGAAGTGGCCTATCCGAAACTCAAGAACCTGCGGATCACGGCGAATATCGTGTGCACCTACGCGCTGATCAGCACGGGCGTGATCACGCTGCTGGCGATCATGATTATTCCGGATGCCGAGCGCGCCAGCTACTTCGACAACCTGATTGCGGGCTTGGTGGAGAACCTGGCGGGGCCGGATCTGCTGCGGCTGGTGTTCCACATCTTCGTGGTGATTGTCGGCGTGCTGATTCTCTCAGGCGCGGTGAACACGTCTCTGATCGGCGTGAACGGCGTGCTGAACCGGGTGGCCGAAGACGGCGTGCTGCTGGACTGGTTCCGCAAACCGAACCCGCGCTACGGGACCACCTACCGCATTCTGGGGCTGATGGCGCTGCTGCAGATCGTGACCATCCTGGCCAGCCGTGGCGACGTTTACCTGCTGGGCGAGGCCTACGCCTTCGGCGTGGTGTGGAGCTTCTTCCTGAAGGCGCTGGGCGTGCTGGCGCTGCGTTTCCAGCGGCATGACCAGGAATACAAGGTCCCCTTCAATCTGCGGATCGGATCCATCGAGATCCCGCTGGGGCTGGCGGCCGTCACAAGCGTGCTCTTCCTGGTGGCGATCGCTAACTTGTTCTCCAAGAAGATCGCCACGATTTACGGGGTTTCGTTCACCGTGGTGCTGTATGCGCTGTTCCTGATCTCCGAACGGGTGAATGCGGGCCGGCGGCGTGCCGGGTCGGCCGAGCTGGAAAAATTCAACAGCACTGAGGAACTGCATGCGCGCCCCGGGTGCGTGCTGGTGGCGGTGCGCGATCCGCGGCGGATGTGGCACCTGGAGCGGGCGCTCGAAAAGACCAATCTGCGGCGGCACGACATGGTGGTGATGACCGTCCGTCCGCTGTCGACCGGCTCGGCCGAGTACGGGCTGCGGCAGGACCAGATCTTCGGCGAATACGAGCAGGAGCTTTTCAGCCGCGTGGTGACGATAGCCGAGAAGCAGGGCAAGACCGCGGAGCTGCTGGTGGTGCCGGCCAGCGATTCGTTCGACGGCATGGTGCGCACGGCCGCGCGCCTGCAGGCTTCGAAGCTGGTGGTGGGCGTTTCCGCCCGCATGGAAAGCGAGGAACTGGCGCACCGCATCGGGCAGGCGTGGGAGCGGCTGCCGGAACCGCGGCATCCGTTTTCGCTGGAGATCACGAGTCCGGACCGGCCGTCGATTTACAAGAACATGGGTCCGCATCCGCCCCGGCTTTGGCCGGAGGACGTGGACCGGCTGCACCGCCTGTGGCTGAGGTTGTCGCAGGTGCCGGGGATCGGCTCGCGGCTGCATCACCGGGATGTGGTGGGCGTGGCGCTGAGGCGGCTGGAGGAGGACCTGGCCGGCGATCCGGACCGGGTGATGGAGGAACTGGGCGAAGAGGTTCACAAGCCCGCTCCGGAGTGACCAACGTTCCTGCTACTGTGAGGCACGTGGAGCACCTGCGTCAAGGGGCGTTCGCGGCGGCTGCGGCGGGTGTGGTGACGCTGGCGGCGCTGGCGTTGCGCGGACACCTGGCGGCCACCAACCTGGCGATGCTCTACCTGTTCGCCGTGGCGGCCATCGCCATGCGCTGCACGCGCGCCGTGACCGTGGCGGCGTCCTTCCTGAGCGTGGCGGCGTTCGACTTCTTCTGCGTCCCTCCCTACTACACCTTCCGCATCGCCGATTCCGAATACGCGGTGACGTTCGCCGCGGTGCTGGCCGTGGCCCTGGTGATCAGCACGCAGACGGCGCGGCTGCGGTCCCTGGCGGCGGATGCCGAAGGACGCCAGGCGCGGACCGAAGCTCTGTACCGGCTCTCCCACGGGCTGAGCGGAGAGACGCGCGTGTTCGACGCGGCCCGGGCGGCGGCGCGGCTGGCCGGGGAGGTGTTCGGCACGCCGGTGATCCTGTTCCTGCCGGCCGACGGAAAAATTTCCTTCGACCGGCGGACGGCCGATACGCTGGTGCTGCCCACCGCCGAAGAGAGCGTGGCGCAGTGGGTCTTCGATCGCGGTGAGAAGGCAGGTGCGCGCATGCCCTCACACGCGAAGGCTACGGCCGTCTACCTGCCGCTGCGCGGGGCCCACGAGACGTTCGGGGTGATGGCCGTGGTGCCGGATCGCGAGGGCCGCGTATTCCTGCCCGAACAGCAGCATCTGCTGGAAGTGTTCGCCAACCAGACGGCGCTGGCCATCGAGCGGACGCTGAGCCGGCGGGCCGCCGAGGAGTCGCGCATCCGGATGCAGACCGAACAGATGCGCAGTTCGCTGTTGAGCGCGGTCTCGCACGATCTGCGAACGCCATTGGCCGCGATCACCGGGGCGGCGTCGACGCTGGGCGCGCAGGGCGAGCGTCTGGATGCGGCCACGCGGCGCGAGCTGCTCGACAGCATCTCGGAAGAAGCCGAGCGGCTGGGGCGGCTGGTTTCGAACCTGCTGGACATGACGCGCTTCGAGGCGGGCGGCGTGCAATTGCAGCTCGACTATTTTCCGTTGGAGGAGATCGTGGGGGCGGCGTTGCAACGCATCGAGCCGCTGCTGGGCGGGCGCACGCTGAACACTGATATTCCAGAGGATCTGCCGCTGGTCCCGGCCGACGACGTGCTGCTGGGGCAGGTTCTCTGGAACCTGCTGGAGAACGCCGTAAAGTACACGCCGGACGGGTCGCCCATCGAGGTCGGGGCTCGGGCCGAACCGGGCTGGGTCGTGCTGGAGGTGCGCGACCGCGGTCCGGGGATCACGCCGGGCGAGGAAGAGCGCATCTTCGAAAAATTCTACCGGGGCGGCACGCGCGTCACCCGCGGAGCCGGGCTGGGGCTGCCCATCTGCCGGGCGATCGTCGAGGCGCATCGCGGCGCGATCGACGCCTATGCGCGCGAGGGCGGCGGCGCGGTGTTTCGCATCCGGCTGCCGTTGGGAGAGCCGGCATGAAACCCCTGGTCCTGATGGTGGAGGACGACGCGCAGATCCGCCGCTTCCTGCGCGCGGCGCTGGATGCCGAGGGCTATCGCGTACACGAATCGACCACGGTGGCCGACGGGCTGGCGCAGGCCGCGGCGCGGCAGCCGGACCTGATTCTGCTCGACCTGGGGCTGCCGGACGGCGACGGCCTGGACCTGATCGACGGCGTGCGGGCCTGGGGGCAGACGCCCATCGTGGTGCTTTCAGCGCGCGGGCAGGAGCGGGACAAAATTGCGGCGCTCGACCGCGGCGCGGACGACTACGTGGCGAAGCCGTTCGCCGTGGGCGAATTGCTGGCCCGGCTGCGGGCGGCGCTGCGGCGGTCAGCGCGCGGGACGCAGGACGGTCCCGTGGTGCGGTTCGGCGAGGTGGAAGCGGATCTCGAAAAGCGCGTGGTGCGGGTCGCGGGCGAGGAGGTGCACCTGACGCCGAACGAGTACCGCCTGTTGCAGGTGCTGATCCAGCATGCGGGCAAGGTGCTCACGCACCGGCAACTGTTGAACGAAGTGTGGGGTCCGCAGCACACTGAGCAGGCGCAGTATCTGCGAGTCTACATCGCGCAGTTGCGCCGGAAGCTGGAAAGGGACCCGGCGCGCCCGCGGCATTTGTTCACCGAGCCGGGGGTCGGCTACCGGCTGGTGATCGAGGCTTGAGGCTGACGTCAAGAAAGAGGCTATAATCCCCTGATCGTGCGCCAGCGCTGGCAGCGCGTCCAGATCGAGAAGCAGTTGTTCACGGAGCTGGAACTGTGCAAGCGGACGCTTGCGTCCGCAAGCAACTGGCACGCCATGGCGGGCGGGCCGGAGGAAGGCGCGGCGCGGGATCACGATGTCCGGTTCGGAGAGGAGTTGGGGAACCTGCGGCGCGCAAGTACAGTGGCGTGGGGCCCGGGCGCGCGCAGGGCGCTGAGATTGGCGCAAGATTTCAGCCTTCGGTTAGAATGAAAGCACCCCCGGGATTTAAGTTCCGGGAAGACATGTCTCCCGTGAACGGTTCGACTCTTCTTTTTCCGCAATCGCCGGCCGTTGTCCCGCCCCTGCGCCTGCCCGATGCCGCGCGCCAGGAGTGGACGCGGCAAGCGGCGGAGCTGCGTTACCCCGATTATCGCGACCTGAGCGAGTGGCTGGCGTTCCGCACGGCCGCCGCGGAATTGGCGCAGGCGCATCTGAGTCCGGAGTTGCGCGCCGCGCTCGACGGATTCTTCGCGCCCGCGGGCGATCCCCTGCTGGTGATCGAAAACCTGCCGGTGGACCCGCAGCTTCCGCCGATTCCCGCGAACGGCGCGCGTCCCGCCGGGAAGCTGGCAGTAAGCGAAGCGGTGATCACCGGACTGCTCGCCGGGGGTGCGGAGATGCTCGCGTTCGTCAATGAGAAGGACGGCAGCCCGATCCACGAGGTCACGCCCATTCCAGGCATGGAGCGGGTGCAATCCAACGCCGGCCGCGTGCGGTTCGGATTCCACAGCGACAACGCCTTTCTGCCACCCCACTTCCGCCAGCAGGGGATCCTGCTGTACGGGCTGTGCAACCAGGACACGGCCACCACGGTGGTCACCGCGGAGCAGATTCTGGAGGCGGCGCCGGCGGAACTGGCCGCAGAGCTGGCGCGCGCGGCGTTCCTGCATGCCTGTCCGGCCAGCTACTCGTTCGGAAGCGAAGTGGTGCGGTCGGGTCCGTACCCGATTCTGTATCGCGACCAGCAGGGTGTGGCGCGGGTCTCGGCGGCGAGTTCCAGCATTGAACCGGTGGACGCCGCGGCGGGCGAGGCGCTGCTGCAGTTCCGCGATCTGCTGGAGCGGCTGGAGCCGGCCCGGGTGGTGGTGCGCCGGGGAACAGCGCTGCTGTTCAAGGACGACCGCGTGCTGCATGGCCGGGATGAGGTGAGCGGTCCACGATGGCTGCAGCGCGCCTATTTCACGGATTCGCTGGAGGCGCTGCGGCAGGCCACGGGGTCGGATGCGCGGGCGTTCGCCTTCGATGCGCGGGTGCTGGTAGGGCTCGCCGCGGGCGCGGCCTGAAACCTGGTCTGGCGGGACCTTCCCCATCCCTAGTCCGCATTTCTCACCAGGTTTCGCAGGACGTGGCGCGAGCCCATGGCTCGCCGCGCCGGGACTCGTCCCGGCGCTTGTCGTCCACCACAGTGTCGTGCCCGGAGGGCCGGCCCGACCACTCGCCGAGGCATCCCGCCTGTGCGTTGCCCGAGACACTCTACAGTGCATCGGCGCGAAACGTGCGGCAGGGATACGCAATCGGCGATTTGGCCGCCGCTCCCGGCATGGCAGCGTGACCGGCCACAAGCGCCGGGACGAGTCCCGGCGCGGCAAGCCACGGGCTTGCGCCACGTCCCGCGAAACCCGGTGAGAAGTGCGTGCTAGTGAGGGGCTAGTGAAACTTATCGCGGCAGGCGGCTGAGCAGAAGTAATACGTCTGGCTGCCGACCTCTTTGTGCTGCGCGGTCAAAGGGTCTACGAAGGTTCCACACACCGGATCCTTCTTGAGGGCGTGCGGGGGAGCCGGGGAGGGTGGACGACCCGGAGTTCGCCGGGCCGGTCCCGCGGTGACGTTACCAAAAAACTGCGCGATCATCCCGATGACCGACCGCAAAACACTGATCGCCAGAATGCTGACGATCAAGTATGCGAGCCATCGGATCACGCTGCCACGCTATTGCTTGATGGTGGTCTGGACCGTGCCGCCCAGAGCCTGCAGCATGCCCTTCGCACCTTCGGCCTCAGGCCCGTTGGGAGCCAGTTTCAGATACTGCTGGAACTCCTCGGCCGTGCCCGGAGGAGCGGTCATCTTGCCGTCGGCCGCGATAGTGGCTTTGCCCACCAGCACCAGTCCGAGCTGATAGTGCGCGTCCGCATCCTTAGGATCCATCTCGATCGCCTTGCGGAAGGCGGCTTCGGCGGCGTCGTTCTGGCCGGTGTCGAAGAGCATGCGGGCCAGGTTGCGCTGGTAACGGGCCGCGTTGGCTTTGTCCAACTCGGTGGCCTTGGCGATCTCGGCCTGGGCTTCTTGGACCTTCTTGGCGCGGCCCAGGGCCAGCGCGTAGTTGTTGTGGTAGGCGGGATCCTCCGGCTTCAGTTGAACGGCCTTGGCGTAGGCCTGGACGGACCGCTCGAAATCCTGCTGGCGGGCCGGATCGCGCTGCGTGCTGCCCCTCTCCTTGTAAGCTTCACCCAACTGCGCGAACACCACGTGCTGGGTGGGATCCACATCGGTGGCCTTGGTGAAATTATCGATCGCCACCTGCCACTGCTTGCCCTTCATGGCCTCCATGCCGGTGTTGAAGGCAAGGTTCAGGTCCTCGTTCTTTTTGGCGATGGCGTCGTTGTCTTCCTTGGCTTTCCGTAGGGCTTCGATTTGCTCAGGAGATGGCTTCACCTCTTCCGCGGCCGGAGCTTCCTGCCCGCCCTGCGCGGCCTGCGCCGCGGCAGCAGCCTGCAGGTTGATGTTGAGCGGGATGGGGTGGCCCGGGTCGGTGGGGATGCCTTCCTGGCGGCCAATGCTCACGCCGTCGACCAACAGCTCCACATTATAAATTCCCTTCGGCAGCGTGGCGTATTTGAACTTGCCATCCTTGTCCGTCTTGATGCTGTACTCCGCCTTCACGTCGGTGCGCTCGAATTTAAGCTCGGCGCCCGGGAGCGGGTTGCCGTCGGTTCCGATGATCTGGCCTTCGATGGTGGTCATCTGCTGCGCCAGTAGAGGGACCAGGCACAGGGCCACCAGGGACAGGTTGACGATGAGATTGCGCAGGGTTCGGGGCGATGTCATGGGCGATCCTCCAAGTACAAGTTCTTTCTAATTACACAGCATACTATAGGCGGCCGGAGAGGGGGAAAACGAATCGAGGGCCGGGCAAGTTCAGCGGCGCGTCGCGTCCTGCGCGGCGGCCGGCTCCTACCAGATCACGGGAGTCACGTTCAGCCATGCCGATCTTGTCTTAAATGAAACTACTGACATGTGGGTGACGCTGAACGCGCTGTTTTGTCCGGGTGCGACTACTGTAGCTGGCTGTGGCAGCCTGATCACCCTGGGACAAGGCACCACGTCGACCATCACGGGGACCAGTTACAGTTCCTCCCCGTTCGCGGGTGTATCGCAAGTGGCCGTGCGGCTGGATTTCAGCTCAGCCTTGGGGACTGTCAACGGTTCACGGGGCTTCAGTCTTTCCGACGTGTCCTTTCAATTTCGATCAGGTGGAAGGCACGCCAGAGCCAGGCACATTCAGCCTACTCGGCGGGGCGCTGGCGGGGCTCGTGCTGATCCGGCGTAAGGCTCTCTGGAAGAAGCACTTCCGCTCCTAGAGATCGCTCGATCATTCGATCGCGTCGGACCGTCTGGACACTCCAGACGGGTTTTGCATTTTTGATGGAAGCCGGGATTCCGTGCGATGCATCTAAACGTGTAAGCTGAGAAATATGTGTACTCGTATTCTTACCGGAATGCTGCTGGCCGCCACACTCCTGGCGTCGGCGCCGGAACTGGACCAGGCTCGCCAGCTCTATCAAAAGACCGACTATGCGGACGCCCTGGCCGTCCTTCAGAAGATCCCCTCTAACGACTGGCAAACATTGCTGCTCTCGGCCAAGGTCTACTACGGCCTGGACAAGTACAGCGACGCCATCGACGCGCTGGACCAGGCCGTAAAGCTGGCTCCGGACCAACCCGAGCTCTATCTGTGGCTGGGCCGGGCCTGGGGCCGGCGCGCGGAAACGGCGAACATCTTCCAGCAGGTGAACCGGCCGATCTGGGCCGGCCGCGTGCGCAGCAATTTCGAACACGCCCTGCAACTGGATCCCCGGCAGCACGACGCGCTCGACGATCTGTTCGAGTATTACGTGGAAGCTCCGGCCTGGTTGGGAGGCGGCATCGACCAGGCGGATATCCTGGCCACGCAGATGGCCGCCATCGATCCCGCCTGGGGGGAGAAGGCCAAGGCGCGGCTCAGTGAAGAGCGCAACGACTTCACTGCCGCCGAACAGCACCTGCGGAAGCAGATCGAGCTGGCGCCGAAGAAGCCCGGCCCCGAGCTGGACCTGGCGCGGTTCCTGGCCCGGCGCGGCCGCACCGAGGAAAGCGAGGAAGCCTTCGACAAGGCGGCCATGCTGGGTCCGAACGATCCGGAAGTGACGTTCGGGCGGGCCAAGACCTATGTGCAACAGGGGCGCGACCTGGGCGAGGCGCGGCAGTTGCTGGAGCAATATCTGGCCGCGAGCCTGACCCCGGACGATCCGCCGCGGCGCGAAGCCCGCGAATTGCTCAAGGAAATCGGAAAGCGCTGAGATGTCTCACTTCGAGACGCTGCGGCTGGCCGCCGTGGCGCTCAAGTCGAACCGGACGCGAACGCTGCTGACCGCGCTGGGTCTGCTGATCGGCAACGCCTCGGTGATCTGGGTGGTGACGATCTCGCTCACCAGCCGGGACTACATCCTGGAACAGGTCCAGCGGGTGGGTTCGAACCTCATCTACGCCTCCTATGAGGGCGGCAACAATACGTCCGCCGAAAATGCGGGTGACTACATCAAGATGGCGGACGTCCAGGCGGTGCGCCAGCAGTTGGACGGGCGCGTGGTGGCCGTCACCGGCGTGCTGGTCAGCCAGGACCGCATGCGCGTGGAGGGGCGCGAGGAAGACATCAGCATCATCGGCGCCGACGAATACTACCCCGTGGTCCGGAACCTGAAACTGCTGGCCGGGCGGTTTCTCGACCGTGGGGACGTCGATAACCGCAACCACGTCGCTCTGCTGACCGAGAAGCTGGCGCGGCGGCTCTATGGCAGCCAGTCGCAAGCCATCGGACAGACGGTGAAGATCCACGGGCTCACGTTCGACGTGGTGGGCACGTTCAAGGAGAGCTCCGATACGTTCGGACAGTCGGAACTCAAGGACGAGAACATCCTGATTCCGTCGACGGTGCTGGAGTACTTCGCGCGGCCCGAACGCGTGGACCCGCTGTATGTGCAGGCGCGCACGGCAGCCGACGTTCCCGCCGTGACGCAGTTGGTCCGGACCGTCATTGAAAGCCGGCATCGGCCGGGGGCACGCTACAGCGTCGACAACCTGAGTGGAATCCTGGACGCGGCGCGCAATATCTCGGCGATCCTGAGCGCGGTGCTGATTCTGGTGAGCACCATCGCCGTGGTGATTTCCGGCATCGGGATCTCCAACATCATGCTGGTGACGGTGACTGAGCGCACCCGCGAGATCGGGCTGCGCATGGCGCTGGGAGCGGCGCGGCGGCAGGTGCTGGAGCAGTTCCTGAGTGAGGCGGTCCTGATCAGCCTGGGCGGCGGCGCCGTGGGCATCCTGGTGGGGATCTCCGTGCCCCTGGCCGTGCGCTTCTTCGCGCCGGACTTCGCCGTGCCGATTTCGATATTGTCGATCGTGATCGCCTTCACGGTGTCGCTGCTGGTGGGGCTGACGTTCGGGTACCTGCCGGCCAGCCGGGCATCGCACCTGAATCCCACCGAAGCGCTGCGGTACGAGTAGCAGTCTGCCACAGGGCTGGTGCGAATACGGGGCCGTAAGCAGCCAGTGTAGGATAAAAAGGAGAGTGCCCGCCCCCCGCAATCCCTGGGAAGCGGCCCTTGCGCTGCGCTTCGCGGCGGCACATTGGGCCCTTCTAATCGCTGTGCAGACAGCGGACTATTTCGCGTATGCCCGGCCCGCCGAGGAGACCTGGAGCGGCTCCCTGCGCTTCCTTGGCACGCTACCGTTTCTGCAAACGCAGAATCTTTTCGTCGCCGCGCTGCTGGGCGCGCTGGCATGGCTGGCGATGCGCCATTGGGCGCTGCGCTGGAGCTATTTTGCCCTCTATGCGGCGGGACTCGCGTATCTGGTGTTCGACCAAGCCTACTATAAGCTGTTTTTCGACCACCTGCGGCCGTCGATGGTGGAGGGCATCCGCTCCTTCAGCGCACCGATGGCGTTCAGTTCCCTGGCGCGCGTGACGGACCCGGTGCTGTGCGCGGTGGCGGCAGGAGCGGTGCTGCTGCTGGCCTGGCTCGCGTTCCGGATAGTGCGGCCACCGGCCCGGGCGCCGCGGCGCTGGCAGTTCGTTGTGCCGGGCATCGTGTTTCTGGCGGGGCTGCCGCTGGCCTTCTCTAGTAGTCACCTGAATCTCAACTACCATCCGCTGGTGACGCTGGCGGCCGACATGAGCGCCGAGAATCTGGTGGACGCGGTGCGGCGGGCGCCGCGGGACGCGCCGCCGGTGGCGCTGGACCGGGCGGCCTCTGATCCGGCCACTGACGCCCAGTTGGCGGCCATCCTCGCTGCTGCTCGGCGGCGGGAGCGGCCCCTGAATATCGTGCAGGTGATTCTGGAATCGGTCGGCTCCGAGCAGTTGCTGATCGCCGGGGGGCGGCCCTCGCGGCTGATCACGCCCACGCTGGCCCGCCTGGCGGAGCATTCGGTGATCTTCGATACGGCTTACGCCATCACGCCGGGCACCACGCGATCGCACCTAGCCATGAACACGGGCGGTCCGGCGATCACCTGGGGCGGCATGCTGGAGATTTCGCACGCCTACCAGGGCCCGCTGCTGGCCAAGACGCTGACCGACGGCGGCTGGCAGACCGCGCTGTTCTCCAGCGCCCGTCTGGACGCCGAGGGCACCAATATTTTCTATCCCTGGGCCGGGTTCCAATCCTACTGGGACTTCGCCCAGGAGAAGGAGATGATCGGCCTGGATGACCAGCTCAACTCCTGGGGCGCGCGGGAAGAAACGGCGCTGGTCCGAATCAAGGAGTGGCTCAGCGAATGGATCGACGGGCAGGCGACCCACGGCAAACCCTTCTTCCTGAGCTATCTCACCGTGGCCACGCATCATCCCTACACCACGCCGCCCGGATACCTGAATCCCCTGCCCGGCGACGACGACAAAACGCGCTACCAGAATGCTCTGCACTACACCGACCGGGCCGTGGGAGACCTACTGCGGTTCCTCGAAGCCAAGGGTCTGGCGCAGGACACGCTGGTGGTGATCACTGGCGATCACGGCGAGGCGTTCGGCCAGATTCACCCGCGCAACTTCACGCACCGCAACTTTCTCTACGAGGAAAACGTGCGGGGATTCGTACAGATCTATCATCCGGACCTGGTGCCGCAGACGGTCCTCTCGCACCGCATCGGCGCGCTGGCCGACATCATGCCGACCATCATCGCCCTGGCTGGTCTGCCCCCGCCCAATGTGCCCGCCCAGAACCTGCTCAGCGCCGATTTCGCGGTTCGCCCGGCTTTCTTTCACAAGCTGAATCAGCCGGAGCAGTGGGGCCTGCGCGACGGCCGCTGGAAATTCATCCAGGACATTCGTACGGGCCAGGCGGAGGTCTACGACTTGGCGGCCGACCCCACGGAGCAGCACAATCTGGCCGAAGCCGAGGCCGAACGTGTGGCCGCCTACGAGGTCCTCTGCCGGAAGTGGCTGCTGGATACGAACCTGTCGTTCACCTCGCGGCTTGAGGGTTATCCGCAGGAAGCGGGAACACCGCTGACGGCCGAGGAGCTCAGGCAGGAATTGCCGCCGCGGCTGGAGCTGGGCGTATTGCGCGACAAAACGACGGGTCCGTTCTACGCGCGCCAGGTACTGAGCCCGGAGGACTATCCGGCTGTTTGGGTGCGGGTGCCGGAGGACTGGGATCAGATCCGCATTCGCGTGGTCCCGCCGCAGCGCAAGCCGATCTGGACGAACTTCAAGCTGTACCCGGAGCTGCGCGACGGCATGACCTACTTCCGTTGGTCCGGTCCGATGCCCGTGGGGCGCTGGCAGGTCGAGGTCTGGGCGGGCGAAGAGATGAAGGCGTCCGACTCGTTTACGGTGCGCGCGGAACCCTAGACTTGCGCTCGCCCGGCGCATGCCCCGCGCTGGGCGGCAAGCACCGGGAGTCGTCCCAGCGCGGCAAGCACGAGTGCTTGCGCCACGTCCCGCTGAGCAACCTCCCTGGCTAGCCTAGCTAATAGCTACTTTCCGTCGCAAAATAGAGCGTTCGGAGCTTGACGGGGGAAGAAACGCAGGGTCGAGTCGGAGCCGAAACATTTACTATTGATCCTGTTCGGGAGGACCCGCACAATGGGTCATGATCCGACGCAAACAGCAACGACAGCCAAGCTTGTGGGAAGGCGTGGTGAATGAGGAGATCCGGGCGCTGTGGGAGCCCTGGATGGTAGAGGTCGACAAGCTGCTCGACGACGACGAGTTAATCGACGCGGTCTACGAGGCGCAAGGCGAGCGGCACAAGCACAGCGCCACGCGGGGGCGCTCGCAAACGCCGGCAGACGTGGTGTTGCGGCTGCTGTTGCTCAAGCACGTGCGTGGCTGGAGCTTTTCCGCCTTGGAGCGGGAAGTGAAACTGAATCTGGCCTACCGGGACTTCGCGCGGATCGGTCTGGGGCAGGTGCCGGATGCCAAGACTCTGGCGCGCATCGCGCAGGTCTTGGGCGGCGAGGTGATCGCGACGTTGCATGAGCGGCTGGTGCGGATCGCGCAGGAGCGCGGTGTGGTGCGCGGGCGCAAGATGCGCGTGGACACCACGGTGGTGGAAACCAACATTCACCACCCCACCGATTCCAGTCTGCTGGGCGACGGTGCGCGCGTGCTGACGCGCAGCATGAAGAAGATCGAGCAGCGAGCGGGCAAGTTAAAACGCAAGGTGCGCAACCGCATGCGGAGCGTGCGGAAACGCGTGATCGCCATCGCCCTATCCGGCCGCCACAAGGGTCCCGAAGGCGAGGAGAAACGCAAACGAGAATACCGCGCTTTGCTGCGTCTGACGCGGCAAATCCTCAATGATGCCAAGCGGGTGATGGAAGAGGTGGAAGAAAAGCCGCGCTCAAAGCCAAAGCTCGGGGGAATGGAGAAAGCTCTGGCGGCTATGGTCGAACGGGTCCGGCAAGTGGTTCGACAAACCGCCGCGCGGGTCTTGCGCGGGGAGACGCAGACGCCCGGCAAGATCGTGAGCGTGTTCGAGCCCGATACCGAGATTATTCGCAAGGGCAAGGCCAGCAAGCCCACCGAGTTCGGCAAGCTGGTGCAGCTGACCGAAGCGGAGAACCAGATCATCACGCACTACGACGTGTTCCCCCAGCGGCCCAGCGATCGCGGCCTGTTATGGGGCGCGGTCCAGCACCAGCAACGGGTTCTCGGACGCACCCCGCGTCTGGTGGCAGCCGATGCCGGTTACTATGCGCAGGCGCAAGAGGCGGCGGTACATAAGGAAGGCGTGAAGTGGGTGGCGGTGCCGAATCGCAGCACGCGCAGCGCGGAGCGGAAGAGCTTGGAAAAACGCCGTTGGTTCAAAAAGGCGCAAGCCTGGCGCACCGGCTGCGAAGGCCGGATCAGCGTGCTCAAGAGGCGCCACGGATTGCGGCGGTGCCTCTACCGGGGCATCCAAGGGATGCAGCGCTGGGTCGGTCTCGGAGTGATCGCCGACAACCTGATCAACATCGGGAACGCTCTGGCAGCGCGCGGATAAGCCGGACCCTCCCCGCCGTTCCGGCTGCATCCGCGGCCGGAGCGAGGCGGCCAAGTGGATCTTGCCGCCCCCTACCCAACCTCTCCCATCAGTCCTTTTCTCTCTCCCAACAGGTCATTTTGCGACGGAAAGTAGCTAGAGCGGTTTCGTAGATACCGATAAGCGCCCCGCAGCGGCCAAGTTATTGAAACAAAATCTGCTATCCGGGGTGGACCGATCTACGCAAAATCAAAAACTGGGCTGGGGGTCCGCTGGGCAGGCCCATGGCCTTGCGGCGGCCTCTCAGTCCGCCTCTTCATGCAGTCACGGACCAAGCCGGACTAGGCCGGACTAGGCCGGGTGGACCAGGCCGGGTGTCGGACCAGGCCGGGTTGCCCCAATCCGCAGCGCACTGTTATCATCGCCTGTACGTCATACGACAAAGGAAATCTGTTATAGTATGACCTATATCCTTTTGCACTGTAAAGGCTAGTGTGGCGTTTCGCCCGGCGGCCCGCCAGAACAGATTTAGGACGGAGGAACTACATATTATGAAGGGTTTGTACTGGGCGATGGCCCTGGTACTGGCTGGAGGCGCGGCCCAGGGTAACATCCTGCATGTCGATTTCGGAAGCGGGGAGCCCAACGCCAATGAAGGGCTGTACATGGACAGCACCACCAATCCCTTCCTGATTCCGGTGGGCTTGACGATTACCGCGCAGTCGGGCTTAGCTCCCGGCGCCGACCCGCTGTTCAGCAGCGGAACAGACGGAACGCTTTACTGGGGGAATCTGGGGAGCATCGGGGGACCCTGTGCCAGCGCCAGTGGAAGCGCCGCCTCGTCGGAGATCGCTTGCATCGGATTGGGCGTCCAGACCACGGCTGTGAACTCGAGTGGAATGCCCATCGGATCGCTGGGGATTTCGGGGGACGGCACGGACGCCAACGAAGCGATCAACTTCACCTGGACGAACGTGACGGCTCCGCTGGCCACCACCGTCAAGATTGGCATTCTGGGCTACGACAACCCCGGCGATGACATCTATGTCTACTTGGAGTTCGCACCGAGTAACGGATCCCCGTCCGATGTCGTGAAGACCACGGTTGTGCCGGTGATGGGCTATATCGACTTGAGCAATTCGGGCGTGTTCCCGGAAGCCGCTGGCCTGAATCTGACGTCGGTCTCGATTCTGTCCAACGCCGGCCACTTCGGCGTCAGTGACATCTACTTCGAAGGTACGCCAGAGCCTTCCGCGCTCGTGCTGACCTTGACCGGGTTGGCGGCCATGGGCCTCTGGCGGCGGAGGTCGCGCGCCAGCTAGCCCGCATTTCTCACCAGATTTCGGACGCAGGACGTGGCGCGAGCCCATGGCTCGCCGCGCCGGGATTCGTCCCGGCGCTTGTCGTCCATCACAGTGTCGTGCCCGGAGTGCCGGCCCGACCACTCGCCGAGGCATCCCGCCTGTGCGTTGCCCGAAGCGCTCTGCGAGCCTGTGAGACATCCGGGCTAGACCATTTTTTGATTTTGGAGGCTCAGCGGGCCAGCGTCGAGACGCTGTTTTCTCCGCCGATGAGGGCGGAATCGGCCATGCCGATGAACAGGCCGTGCTCCACCACGCCGGTGACCTGGTCGATCTGACGGGCAAGCTCAGCCGGAACGGCGATGGGGCCGAAGGCGCAATCCAGGATGTAGTTGCCGCCGTCCGTGACAAACGGCCCGAGCCCCGCGGAGCGTAGAACGGGAGCGGCTCCCAGGTCGCGCAGGCGGCGTTCGGTGGACTGCCAGCCGAACTGGACCACCTCCACCGGCACGGGCATCTTCTCCCCCAGGAGCCGGACCAGCTTCGATTGATCGGCGATGATCACCAGGCGCGCGCTGGCCGCCGCGACGATTTTCTCGCGCAGCAGTGCCCCGCCGCGTCCTTTGATCAGGTTCAGCGTGCCCTGCTCGACTTCATCGGCGCCGTCTATGGTGAGGTCGATTTGGGGATACTCGGCCAGGGTGGCCAGCGGGATGCCTTGCGCACGAGCCTGCTCGGCCGTAGCTTCCGACGTCGGGATACCGGTGAAGCGCAGGCCGGCGCGGACGCGATCACCGAGGGCCTGAACGGCGTAGGCCGCCGTGGAGCCGGTGCCCAAGCCCACGATCATGCCGTCCTGGACCAGCGCGGCGGCGGCCTCGCCCGTGGCTTGCTTCTGGTTCACGACAGGAAGTGATGGCCGCAGATCAACACAGATGACCGCAGATAGGAAACGAGAGCGCTATCTGTGTTCATCTGCGTTGATCTGCGGCTGCCATGTTTTCGGCTACGACCGGGCCGGGTCGCGGCCGTCGGGGTCGAAGCCCAGTTCGCGCACTGCTTCGGCGGCGCGGTTGGCGTCGAAGTTGCCCTGGCGAGCCAGAGCCGACAACGTGGCCTGCACGATCGCCTCCGCGGAGATTTCGAAGAAGTTCCGCAGGTGCTCGCGGTTTTCACTGCGGCCGAAGCCGTCGGTGCCGAGCGAGTTGAGCCGCCACTGCAGCCAGGGCGCCAACTGATCCGGCACCGCCTTGATGTAGTCGGAGGAGGCAATGATGGGACCCGGTTCGGCGTTCATCGCCTGGATGATGTAGGGCCAGCGCTGCGGCTCGTTGGGATGCAGGCGATTCCAGCGTTCGGTGGCCAACGCCTCGCGGCGCAGCTCGTTGTAGCTGGTGACCGACCAGACATCAGTGGCAACCTGGTATTTTTCGGCCAGGATCTGCTGGGCCTTGAGCGCCTCGTTCAGGATCGACCCGCTGCCGAACAACTGGGCCACGGCCGGACCGTTCTCCGCCGCCTTGTATTTGTACAGGCCGCGCAGGATGCCCTCACGGATGTGATCGCCTTCCGGCATGGGCGGCTGGACGTAGTTTTCGTTGTAAACCGTGATGTAGTAGAAGCGGTCTTCCATCTCCTGGTACATGCGGCGGATGCCATCCTGGATGATCACGGCCAACTCGAAGGCGTAGGCCGGATCGTAGATGGCGCAGGTGGGAACGGTCGACGCCTGGATGGGGCTGTGGCCGTCCTGGTGCTGCAGGCCTTCGCCCAGCAGCGTGCTGCGGCCGGCGGTGCCGCCCATCAGGAAGCCTTTGCCGCGTGAATCGGCGAAGGCCCAGATAAGGTCGCCGACGCGCTGGAATCCGAACATCGAGTAATAAATGAAGAACGGAATCATCGGCACGCCGTGGTTGGCGTAGGCGGTGCCGGCGGCGATGCAGGAGGACATGGAGCCGGCTTCGGTGATGCCTTCCTCCAGGATCTGGCCGTCCTGCGCTTCCTTGTAATACAGCAGAACATTGGCGTCCACCGGCCGGTAATGCTGGCCCTGGCTGGCGTAGATGCTGAACTCGCGGAACAGCGATTCCATGCCGAAGGTGCGGGCCTCGTCGGGGACGATGGGGACCACCATTTTGCCGACGTCGGACTTGAGCAGCGCCTTGAGCACAGCGACGAACGCCGAGGTGGTGGACGCTTCGCGCCCACGCGAGCCGCCCAGGGTGTCCTTGAACGCTTCAAGCGGCGGCGCGGTGATCTCGATCTTCTTGACCTTGCGTTCCGGCAGATAGCCGCCCTGTGCCTCGGCACGCTGCCGCAGATAGCGCATCTCCGGCGAGTCTTCCGGGGGCCGGTGAAACTCCAGGTTCTGCACCTGTTCGTCGGAAAGCTGCAGTTCGAAGCGCTCGCGCAGCTTCATCATGTCTTCGGCGCCCAGCTTCTTCTGTTGATGCGCCGTGTTGCGTCCCTCGGCGATTTCGCCCAGGCCGTAGCCCTTCACGGTCTTGGCCAGGATCACGGTGGGCTGGCCGCTGGTGGTCATGGCGGCGCGGTAGGCGTTGAAGACCTTCACGGGATCGTGACCGCCGCGGCGGAGGTTCCAGAGGTCGTCGTCGGACATGTTCTCCACCAGCTTGAGCAGCTCGGGATATTTGCCGAAGAATTCCTTGCGGACGTAGGCGCCGTCGTTGGCGCGGAAGGCCTGGTATTCGCCGTCGACGCATTCGTGCATGCGCTTGATGAGCAGGCCCGAGGCGTCGCGGGCGAGCAGGTCATCCCAGCCCGCACCCCAGATGCACTTGATCACGCGCCAGCCGGCGCCGAGGAAAGCGGCTTCCAGTTCCTGGATGATGCTGCCATTGCCGCGCACTGGTCCATCCAGGCGCTGGAGATTGCAGTTCACCACAAAGATCAGGTTGTCGAGCTTCTCGCGCGAGGCCAGCGTCGTCGCACCCAGCGTTTCCGGTTCGTCGCATTCGCCGTCGCCCAGGAACGCCCACACCTTGCGGCCCGTGCGCGGAATGACGCCGCGGTTCTCCAGGTAGCGCATGAAGCGCGCCTGGTAGATGGAGCCGATCGGGCCGAGTCCCATCGAGACGGTGGGAAACTGCCAGAAATCGGGCATCAGCCAGGGATGCGGATAGGAGGAGAGGCCGGGGTGATCGCGCAACTCATGGCGGAAGTTCTTGAGGTGCTCGTCGCTGAGGCGGCCTTCGAGGAAGGCCCGGCCGTAAACGCCGGGCGAGGCATGCCCCTGGAAGTAGACAAAATCGCCGGGCAGGGTTTCGCCGCCGGGTCCTTTATAGGAGCCGCGGAAGAAGTGGTTGAAGCCGACCTCCAGCAAGGTGGCGAGCGAAGCGTAGGTCGCCAGGTGGCCGCCGATATTGGCGTCGTATTTGTTGGCGCGGACCACCATCGCGGTGGCGTTCCAACGGATCAGGCTCTTGATGCGGCGTTCGATGTCGCGATTGCCGGGAAAGGCGACTTCCTCTTCGGTGGGGATCGTATTGATATAGGCCGTGTTGAAGCGGAGCGGAACTTGGACGCCCAGGTTGGCGGCGCGCTCTACGAGGCGTTCCAGCAGGTAGCTGGCCCGGTCGGGTCCGGCGGCGTCGATGATTTCGTCCAGCGCCTCAACCCATTCTGAGGTTTCCTGAGGATCGCGATCGTCAGGTATGTCGATCTTAGTTTTCAGCATGAAGGTGGGTTACCTAGAACCAAGGTAGCGTGGTGGCCGGAGGCTCGGCAAGTGGGAAACGCGTATGGCGCCGCGAAGAGAGGGGCTCAAATCCGGCGGCGCCGAAAGAGGACCAGACTCGCCAAGCCCGCGAGACCGAGCATCGCCGTGGGGGCCCCGGAACGTCGACCTACTCCAGGGCGGAAATGTACGTCACCCCCGTGTCGCCGATGACGCTGACCGCGCCCGTCGCCAGGTTTACGGTGCGCAATTCCGCCTGACTGGTGAGACTGTCGCGTTCGATGGTGCAGGCGACGCGTCCCGGACTGATGGTGAGCGCATTCTTTGTGCCGGCGCTGGTGTTCGTCACAAAGGTGCCTGCGCCGGTACTCGATTGTGTAGAGCGCCCCTGACGACTTGAGATAGAGGGTGCCTCCCGGGTCGAACGCCAGGCCGGGGCTCGTATTCTAGAGTCCGCTGGAACCGACCGTCGAAAGAGTCCCGATGCTCAGGTCGATCGTGGAGAGACGGCAATAACGAGAAGATATACGACCAGGAGATTTTTCGTAGTGGGACCTAGCGTTTAGTGTCTCTTCATGCGATACCATCACGCAGGAGAGCCAGCAGAAGCGCAAGCGCGCAGAGGCGGGCGTGGGCGGGTAAACTAGGTAGGTGCGCATACTCATCATTTCCCTCTACGCCATTCTTGCGCTGGCACTGATCGGAACGGTCTACATCATGGTTTCTTCGCCTTCCGGCGAGGAGGCAAAAGCTCCGGACAAAGCCCCGGTGGCCGCCAGTACCGAGCCGTTTGTCGCGGCCGGCGTTCCGCCGGACACCATCAAGTTCGACAGCGAATACGGCGACGTCGAATTCACTCACAAGCTGCACTACGAGCGCGTAGACGGCAACTGCGCAACATGTCACCCGGCGATTTTCCAGCAGGCGCGCGTGCCGCTCGACTACGGCAAGGCGCGGCACCGCGTGGCCGAGGAATACATGACCTCGTGCGCCACCTGCCACAACGTGAACGGCAACGCCTTCGCGGCGGAGCGGAATTGCCAGAAGTGCCACGCGATGGGTCCGGGGCCGCACTAGTCCCATCGCGGTGTGCTCTCAACCGCAGCCTTCAGGGCAACATGATCGGGTCGAGTGAGGAGGATTTCACCCCGTCACCTTCCCACACCAGCGAACGTGCGGTTCTCCGCATCCGGCGATTGAACTCAGCGGCCCCCGGCCAAACTCGCCCGCATCGGGAGGATACCGCTGCGCGGGTGTTCGGCTCTACCCTGGAAAGGACAGAACAGTTCTGACAGAACAGTTCTGAAGGACAAGGCAACGATGCAGACACGTTCATTGGGAAGCAGTGGTCTCCAGGTCTCGGCCCTGGGGCTGGGCTGCATGGGGATGAGTTTCGGTTATGGTCCGGCCGGGGAGAAGAACGCCATGATCGCCGTGATCCGCGCGGCGGTGGAACGTGGAGTTACGTTCTTCGACACGGCCGAGGTCTATGGCCCCTATACAAACGAAGAACTGGTGGGCGAGGCGCTGGCGCCCTTCCGCGGGCGTGTGGTGATCGCCACAAAGTTCGGATTCAAACTGGACCCGGAGACCGGAAAGCAGGTGGGGCTCGACAGCCGTCCCCAGCACATCAAAGAAGTGGCGGACGCCTCGCTAAAGCGGCTGCGGACGGATGTGATCGACCTGTTCTATCAGCATCGCGTCGACCCCGAGGTTCCGATCGAGGACGTGGCGGGGGCGGTGCGGGATCTGATTCGCCAGGGCAAGGTGAAACACTTCGGGCTCTCCGAGGCCGCAGCACATACGATTCGCCGCGCGCACACCGTGCAGCCGGTGACTGCCCTCCAGAGCGAATACTCGCTGTGGTGGCGGGAGCCGGAGGCGGAGATCATCCCCACTCTGGAAGAGCTCGGCATCGGCTTCGTGCCCTTCAGCCCGCTGGGCAAGGGGTTTCTCACGGGGAAGATCGACGAGAACACGGAGTTCGACAGGAGCGACTTCCGTAATATCGTTCCGCGGTTCACGCCGGAAGCACGGAGAGCGAATCAGGGTCTGGTGGAGCTGCTGGGCAGGATCGCGCAACAGAAGAAGGGGACGCCTGCGCAGGTCGCGCTGGCGTGGCTGCTGGCGCAGAAACCGTGGATCGCGCCGATCCCCGGCACCACGAAGCTGCACCGGCTGGAGGAGAACCTTCGAGCGGTGGACCTGAGACTTACGGCGGGCGACCTCGAAGAGATTGAGCGCGCCGCTTCGCAGATCACGGTGCAAGGCGCCCGCTATCCGGAGAACTTGCAGCGAATGGTCGGAAGGTAAGGGACTACGAGGCCGCGGCGGGCTGGCACAACGCCGTCCGCCGCGGTCCGATTATTGTGTTACCGGATTACCAGCGGCCGCGGCCGCCGCCGCCACCGGAGCTCCGGCGATTGCCGCCATAGCCGCCGCCACCGCCGCGGTTGCCATAGCCACCACCGCCGCCGCGGCTCTCCTTGGGACGAGCTTCGTTGACGTTGAGGGCGCGACCGTCGAGTTCCCGGCCGTTCAAATCGTTGATCGCACGGGAGGCTTCGTCGGGGGCGCTCATTTCGACGAAGGCGAAGCCGCGCGGCTGCCCGGTGTCCCGGTCGGTGACGATGCTGACGCGCTCGACGTTCCCGTATTCGGCGAACAGGGCGCGGAGGCTGTCTTCGGTGGCGCTGTAGCTGAGGTTCCCTACAAAAATGTTGGTCATTTGTATCCTAGGCTCTCTGAAGTTGCAAAGTAGTGAATCGGTAGGTGGGATCGGACGATGGGCGTACAGGCCAAGACGAGACGAAAGGCACCCGGGATTGACGGATTTAGAACTACGTTCTCATATTACACCAAACAGTTGGCCAATAGCCATAAGATTCTCGCGCAATGCACGTACACTACTGAAAGTACACGATATAAAGGTCCAGCGAGGCGGGGTCGAACCAGGCATTGGGCGGCGGCTCCGGGCAAGGGCGGGTCCGGGAGGCGGTGCTCCGGGCGGCTCGGCCTGCTGGTTGGGCGGTGACGCTTTGTTGTAATTCCGGCCAGAGTCCGCTAGGGTGGAAGTAGTCATCAATTTTCGAGAGCGGCCGGACGCGAGACCGGCTTGGCTCCGGATGCAGAGCGGTTACACGAATCACTTTTCAATCCAATTCGAATTCCCGGTCTAGCGGCGCCAACGGCCGGCTCCAAGCCGCAGGGGGCAGCCATATCTCCCCGGCAAGGAGCCTCTATGGTCCAGAGCTTCGTTGGCAATCTGAACTGGTCCAAAACGGTTCAGGATCCGCACTCGGCCTTCGCCCCGTTCCGGGATGGGGCGAGCGTGGCCCTGGCCTCGAGCCAGGGCAGCGGCCGGTCTTCCGGGTTTGCGTTCGTCCGGATGCCGCGGGCAACCGCCGGCCGGGCCATCGCGCAGGTACACGGCTCGCGGATTCGCGACCAGCCGAACCAGGTGAGAGAAGCGCTTCCGGACCCCGCTCAGCCCCGCCAGACGCGGTCTGTTCGGGGAAGTCTTTAACGGCTGTTCCAAACGCCCGCGCCTGTGATCTGGGAAGAGGCGCAACGGGCTTTGTCCCGATGGCGTTTTGGCGGCTGAACATTTTCCTGACGCGGCACATGCAACACTACGTGGCGCGCCGCTACTCCCAGAATGATCGCCTGGCGAAGAGGCCGAAGGGTCATGCCCGGCACGCCCAAACGAGGAGGAGGTTCCCATGGCAGGACGTGGTCCCCAATCATTTAAGAAACGACAAAAAGAACAGCAGCGCAAAGAGCGCCAGCAGATGAAGGCAGAAAAGCGGCTGCAGCGCCGCAAAGAGGGCGAGGGTGGCCTGGAATCCATGGACGCTGAGAGCGGGCCAGCGGACGGGACCGTTAGCATCGACGAGGAGGAACTGGACGCCCTGGTCGAACGGCTGGTGCCCTAAAGGGCCCTTGCAGATTTCGCTCCCGCCGCCTTCGGGAGCCCGCCCAGGGCGCCGTTGCAGGCGGCCGCTTCTGAATCCAGTGGTGTTACTCCCCTCTAAGTGTCTCCACGGGGTCGACAGCGGCGGCGCGGCGGGCGGGGATGTAGCTTGCGGCCAGCGCCGCGGCTGACAGAACAACCGCCGTGGCGGCATCTCCCGGTTTGACGCCGAACAGCAGCGACGCCATCCATCGCGTCAACCCGGCCGCGACGGCTATCCCCAGCGCGAATCGAGAGCAGGACGGGTGGGGCGATTCCGGGCCGGGAGGCGGCCGTCATCGGGCGGAACGGAACCGCTCGTCCTGCCGCTGCCACCTCGACGTCAAAGCCGACGCAGTATACTCCTTCAGAGGAGGTGCGCATGCATCGATTTCTTTTTGCGGCGTGGCGAGGGTTCACGCCCGCGGCCGGCGTGCTGCTTTTGGCGGCGATGACGGCGGGCGGGGCTCGGGCGGCCGATTGCGACCGCGCCTGTCTCAAGGGTCTGATGACACAGTACGTCGACGCGATGGTGGCGCATGACGCCTCGCGGCTGCCTCTGGCGGCGAACGCGCGGTTTACCGAGGATTCCAAGGAACTGAAGCTGGGCGAGGGGCTATGGAAGACCGTCACGCGCAAGGGCGACTTCCGGCAGGATTACATCGACCTGCGGAAGCAGATCGCGGCGTCGCATGTGCAGGTGTTCGAAGGCGACGGGCAGGTGCTCTACTCGGTGGTGCTGCACGTAGCGGACGGGAAGATCGCGGGGATCGAGACGCTGGTGGACCGCATCATGCCCAATGGGAAATTTCAGCCGACCATGCTGGGGAAACCGCTGGTGGGCATGAATGATCCGGTGCCGCCGGGCAAGGCGCTGTCGCGGGCGGAGGCGATTCGCACGGCGCTGTTTTATCCGGCGGGGCTGAAGATCGGGAGCTTCGTCGAAGCCAAGACGCCGTTTGCGAAGGAGGCGTACCGGGTCGAGAACGGGTCCTTCATGGCGGGCGCGGGGTGCCCTCGCGCGATGTGTCCGGACATCCTGACGCAGAAGATCATCGTGCATCCGGATGTCCAGGCGAGCGTGGCGGCGGTGGACGAGGAGATGGGCATCGTGCTGCTGTGGATGAATTTCGGCGATACGGGCTCGTATGGTCCGGGCAATGCGCTGGTGACGTTCGAGGCGTTCAAGGTGTGGGGCGGCGAGATTCACGCGGTGAATGCGTTCTTCCGGGTTCTGCCGAAGGAGACGCAGCGCGGGTGGCCGTCGGCGGAGTAGGTGCGATGAGAACCATGCGAATTCTACCTGGCTTGCTGCTGGCCGTCCTTCCGCTGGCGGCGCAAGATGCGGAGGACGCCCATGTGGCCGCGGCGCGGGCTGCGGCGGGCGACGACTTTCAGAACCTGCTCCAGTTCCAGTGCTTCGGTCCGGGTCCGGGCGCGCAGCGCGGGGGTGCGGGCGCGGCTCGGGGGAAAGGCGTGGCAAAGGGCCCTGCCAAGGGCGCCGCTCCGAAGGGCGTGGGGCGCGGGCGGGGACGCGGGCCGGCGGGTCCGCCGGACCGGTCCACCTGGTACGCCGAGCCGGTGAAGGTTTTTGACAACCTGTACTTCTTTGGGCAGTCGGAGTATGCGGTGTGGGCGATTCCGACATCTGAGGGCATCATCGTGATCGATACGATCTTCGATTACTCGGTGGAGGCGGAGGTCGCCGAGGGGATGAGGAAGATGGGGCTCGATCCGGCGCAAATCAAGTACGCGATCGTGACGCATCCGCATCCGGATCACGATGGCGGGGCGCTGTTTCTGCAGGAGCATTACGGCACGCGGGTGATCATGTCGCCGGCGGATTGGGATGTGCTCGACCGGCGGACGAACGGGACCAAACCGAAGCGCGACATGGAGGCGACCGACGGGCAGAAGCTCACGCTGGGCGACACGACGGTCACGATCTACATCACGCCGGGGCACACACCGGGTACGCTATCGGTGGTATTCCCGGTGAAGGATCGGGGGGCGATGCACGTAGCGGCGCTGTGGGGCGGCGTGGGGCTGAATGCGGACCGCGAGTCGGTGGAGACCTATATCGCGTCGGCACGGCGGTTCAGCGGGATCGTGAAGGATGCCGGGGCGGACATTATTCTTTCGAACCACACGGACTGGGACCGGTCAAAGATCAACCTGCCGATGCTGGCCAAGGGCGCTCCGGCGGGGGCGAATCCTTACGTGGTGGGGAAGCAGAAGGTGCTGAACTATCTGACGGTGGCCCAGGAGTGCGCGCTGTCGCGGATCGAATGAGCCGGGCAGTAAGTGGGCGCTACGAATGGTGCTGGCAGTGGCCGGGGTGGTTTCGCGGTAGCTGAGCGACAAGCGCCGGGATGAGTCCCGGCGCGGCAAGCACGAGTGCTTGCGCCACTATATGCTAAGAGCCATGGGCCGACTCCTTTTCTTCGTGCTGACCGCGGCGGCGATGCTGGCGCAGGCTCCCGCTGATGGGAAATGGATCCAGCTTTTCAATGGGCGCAATCTCGATGGCTGGACGCCGAAGATTACCGGGTACCCGCTGGGCGAGAACTGGGGCAAGGTGTTCCGCGTGGAGAACGGGATCCTGAAGGTGTCCTACGACCAGTACGACGAGTTCGGGGGGCGGTTCGGGCACCTGTTTTATAAGGACAAGTTTTCGCACTACATCCTGGCGGCCGAGTACCGGTTCGTGGGCGAGCAGGCTAAGGGCGGTCCGGACTGGGCGGTGCGCAACAACGGGATCATGATTCACAGCCAGGCTGCGGAGACGATGGGCGTGGACCAGGACTTTCCGATTTCCGTCGAGGTGCAACTGCTGGGCGGCGGGCCGACCGGGGAGCGTCCCACGGCCAACGTCTGCACGCCGGGCACCGAGATTCACATGAACGGGCAGATGGTGCGCGGACATTGCACCAATTCGAAGTCGCCCACGATTCGCGAGGGTGAGTGGGTGCGCGTCGAGGTGGAGGTGCACGGCGGGGAGAGGATCGTGCACAAGGTGAACGGCGTCACGGTGCTCGAATATGAGCGTCCGGAGATCGGCGGCGGCTCGGTGTCCAAATTCGATCCGGCGGTGAAGAAGGACGGAATGCCGCTCAGCGAGGGCTACATCACCATCCAGAGCGAAAGTGCTCCCACGGAGTTTCGCAAGATCGAACTGATGGTGCTGCCGGATTAAGCGCCCGCCGGGTGATAGAATCTCGGCCATGACTTCGAGACTGGTCCTGATCGCGGCGGCCTTTGCCACCGTGGCCGGCAGCGCGTTTGCGCAGAGCTCCCTGGTTGCCAACGTGGGCAACTTCATTCACGACGTGGGCGACCTGGACCGGTCAGCGCACTTCTATCACGACGTGCTGGGCATGGACATGCCGCGTCCGGTGGGCGACTGGCAGACCGGCGAGCAGGTCCTGGCGATGTACGACGCGGTGGGCGGCAAGTTCCGCGTGGCAAATGCGCAGATTCCGGGGTCGCCGATGCGCATGGAGTTGGCCGAGTTCCAGGGCGTGGAGCGCACGCCGGTGCGGCGGGCGTGGGGCGCGCCGGGTAATTCGCTGCTGATGCTGACGGTGCGGGACCTGGCTCCGGTGGCGGCGCGCGTCGCGTCGGAGAATGTCCCCGTGCTGGTGAAGCGGACCCAGGCGTGCGACGGTCGCGGGATGGTGGTGGCGGACCCGGACGGGTTCCCGGTGATGCTGATCGAGCGCAACGGGCCCGCGGCGGACGCGGAAGCGAAGTCGAACTTCACGGGGCTGCGGTTCGGATTCCTGGTGAGCGGCGACGCACTGGCCAAGGGTCCGTTCGCGGCGCTGGGGTTGAAGTCCGAGACGCGCACCCACGTCTGCCGGCCGATTGAGGAAGCCCTCGCGGGTTCTTCATCGGTCGTTACGCTGCCGGGCGGGTTCGAAGTGTGGCTGTTCCAGGCACAAGCGGGCCAAGCAGCAGACGTTCGTCCGCAGAACCCGGGAGCGGCGGTGCTGCGGCTGATGGTGACGGACGTGGATGCGGCGGTCGGGGCGCTGAAGCAGTCGGGCGTCAACGTGGTGTCGGCGGGCGGCGTGTTGCAGACGCTGCCGGGCGGGCTGCGCGCGGGCATTCTGGGCGCGCCGGACGGTCTGCTGATTCAGGTGGTGAAATAACTCCTCGCTGTAAGAATCCGGACCCGATTCGCTACTAATGGAATCAGAGAACGGATTCGATGCAGAAAGAGGAGCAGCGACAGATCTTCGTGGCGTGGTTGGGAAGCCACAAAGGCCTCTTCTTCAAGGTGGTGCGCGCTTACGCGTTCACGCCGCCCGATCAGGAGGATCTGTTTCAGGAGATCGCCACGCAGGTGTGGCGTTCGATTCCCGGCTTTCGCGCCGATGCGGCTGTGACCACGTGGATCTATCGTGTGGCGCTGAATGCGGCCATCACCTGGACTCGAGAAGAGCGGCGGCATCGCGACGGGGCACGGGCGCTGGACGGAGTGGAGTCCGCGATTCTGCAGGCTTCGCCCGCCCGGGATCCGCGCGTCGAGTGGCTCTATGAGCAGATCCGGGAACTGAACGAGGTCGACCGGTCGCTCACGCTGCTGTTGCTGGACGGCTTCAGCTACAAGGAGATGGCGGCGATGCTGGGGATCACGGAGAACTACGTGGGGGTGAAGATCAACCGCATCAAGGCGCATTTGACCAGCAAATCCAGAGAGGAGATCGGCAATGGAGTTTGAGAGCCTGCAAGCGATTTGGGATGCGCAAAATGACAAGCCCGTCTTCTCGGTGAACGACCCCCGGCTGACGGTGGGGCTTTACCAGCAGCGCGAGCGATCCAGGCGGCGGCTGTTCCGGAGGGAGTTTGCGCCGGCTTACGTGTACTCGCTTGTGATGTTTGCGGTCGCGGTGTTTGTGTTCGTGATCTTCTTTCTCAAGAGCTACGTCCTGCACCTCAATCCGGGCGACCCCTTGATGTCTGTGTGGGACGGCGCGGCGCTGGTGGCCACGGCAGGTGCGGCGCTGGCTATTGTGGGATCGCTGTACGCAGAACGAAGGAAGCACGAACGAACGCAGAATCTTTTTGCTCCATCGCTGCGGGAGGAGTTGGACCGGGGGATTGCGCAAGTCGACTTTGAACTGAAGTTGCAGAGTGCTCCCCACGTGCTGAGAATAACCAGCCTGGTCATGGTCGCTGCCGGGCTGATCAGCTTGGAGGTGGCTCGCCTGAACGGCAACTGGCCCCCTTGGTCGCAAGTGGCGGTGATCGCCCTGAGCACCGCTTTCGCAGTTTGGCTTGGTCTCGTTGGCCAACAGAAGAAATTGGAGCGGTCGTTACTGCCGCGGAAACGAGCACTGGAGTCGATGCGCGCGGCGCTGGACGAGGACCCGCGGTAGGCGGTCGACCTACTTCACGAAGTGGTCGAGATCCTTGTTGTTGTCCTGGCAGTAGAAATCGATCATTTCGGTGTCGAGCAGCGGACGCATGTGCAGGTTGACGGTCCAGGGTTTGGTGAAGACCTTGGGATCGTTGACGGTGACGTCGACATCCAGGCTGCCGAAGTTGGGGCGGCGGATGCGTTCGGTGACGTGGGCGGCGTTGGAGAAGAAGTTGCCCATGGTGTCGAGCCAGGAATCGTCGCGGTAGCCTTCCGAATCCACCACCAGCGTGTCGCCTTCCCAGTGCGCCACCGAGTAGCCGTTCCAGGTGGGCAGCATGTCTTCCGGCAGCTGGCGGCCGTCGAAGAAGATCTGGCGGTAGCTGGCGTTAAACTCGTGCAGGATCACGAGCTGCGTGGGGGTCTGGAAAATCTTCTCGGTTTCAGGGAATGCCCAGGCGCGCGGGAAGTTCGGCGGCATGCAGTGCGTGTGGGGGTCGACGAAGGCGGCTTCCTTGGTGCGGGTCTTGAACAGGTCTGCTGCCCAGGGCTGGTAGGGGAGGCCGTCCTTCATGCCCATGGCGATGTTGACGATCTGCGGCGTCAGAGGCAGTTCGGTGCACTGGACGCCACGCTCGGCCGGATTGCAGGGCAGCATGTCGCGCGGGATCCACATACCCGAGAAGTCGGGCTTGCCGCCGGCGGTGGTGGGGGTGGGGGCGGTGAGGTCGGGCTTGCCGTCGGAGGTGCGGGGGATGCCAGGGGTGGGCAGGTCGATCCACTGGGCGGCGGCGGTCGCCGCCAGGACGAGGCAAAGGCTGAGGAGGCGCATCAGCGTCATCATATGCCACGCGGCGGCGGCGCGCCACCGGAGGACCGGATTCCCCTTGCGGGCAGGGGAAGGCCTGTAGTAACTTTAGCGGTGCCGGTGAGCATCACTTAAGAAGTAGCAGGAGCGCCCCTCCGGTACGCTTCCCCCGAAAGGAGACACATCTTGAAGAAAGCGATGTTGATGAGCATGGTTGCGCTGGGCGCGACCGCGTTTTTGGTGATGGCGCAGGACGCCTCACGGTTCAACGGCACCTGGAAAGGGGAAGACGCCGGGCAGACGCGCAAGCTGGAGCTGAAGAACGGCGTGATCTTCATGGAAGAGATCCAGGCGAACGGCAACGTGATCCTGCGGCAGTATCCGACGCAGGGGCAGGAAGTCACCATGTCCGAAGGCGTGTGGGCGGGGTCCAAGGCCACGGGCAAGATGGAGGGTAACAAGCTGGTGGTGGACACCGAGATGCCCACCGGGATGAAGTGGCACGACGAGTGGACCATGGCCGCGGACGGCAAGAGCTATTCGGCGCTGCGGCAGATGGTCGACCCTGGTAAGGGCGGCGGCTTCGGCGGCGGCAAGGGCAAAGGTGGAGCGAAGGGCCCCGGCGGCGGGAAAGGTCCGGGCGGCGGCGCGGGCAAAGGGAAAGGCAAGGGCGGCGGGGGCGGTCCGGAGACCTTCAATAAGGTCGAGTAGCTTCGGCCGGGTTTGTTTGGAAGGGGGACGCTGCGGCGTCCCCTCTTTTGTTTTTGGGGAGCTCTCGGCGCTCGGGATGTGTGGGGCAGGCCCGTGGCCTGCGGCGGCCTCTCAGGCCGCCTTCTTCCACTGGCTGTGCTCCCGAATGGTTATGGCCCCTGAGCCGTGACGGTCCAGGACTTCCGCGAGCACCCAACAGGCGGGCTGGGAGCCCGCCGCAGGCCGCGGGCCTGCCCCACACGGCGCACTCCTGAACCGTGATTTAGGGCCTACTTGCCCTTGGCGCCGCGCCCGCCGCGGCCACGGCCTTGACCTTGCGGATTGGCGAGCTGGTTGGCGAGAGCCGCCTCGAAGCTCTTCTCGTACTCGTCGACGTGCGCTTTGTAGCCTTCCGGATCGACGAACGGGTTCGGGTCGCCCGGCTTGCGCGCTTTCAGCTTCTCGTACTTCTCTGCCATGTTGTAGAACGATGCGTGCGAGCTGAGGAAGACCTGCACGGGAAATTCGCGGGCCTTCTTGTACGTGGCGCGCATATCGTCGGCGATGGTGGGGTAGTCCGTGTTGTTCACGTACTGGAGGAACCGGCCGTTCAGGCTGCACTCGACGAAGGTGTAGTAGCTCTTGCCGTCTTCTTTGAGGGTGGTGCTCCAGGCCAGGCATCCCTTGGTGTGACCGGGCATCACGTGCGCGGTCAGCGTCGTGCCGCCGAGCGTGACCGTGTCGCCGTCATCCACCAACCGGTCGATGGGGTGTTCCTTGCCGCCGGGCTTGAAGTTGCGGGTGTCGGGAGCGTCCAGCCGGCCGACCACCACCTGCGCGGCGGTCAGCTCCTTGACCATGGCGTCGCCCTCCACGTGGTCCGGATGGGCGTGCCCGGCGATCAGGATCTTAATGTCGCTGAACTTGAACCCCAGGTCCTCGACGCTCTTTTTGATGAGCGGCACCGAGGACTCATAGTTGCTGTTCATGAGGATGTTGCCCGCGGGGGTGACGATCAGGAAGGACGCCAGCTCCTTGGTGCCCACGTAATACATGTTGTCCATGATCTTGTAGGGCGGGAAGGGGTCATTCCAGCCGGCCGGGGCCTGGGCTTGGGAGAAAGCCGCCGGCGCGGACAGGGCCAGAGCGAACAGGGGCAGGATCAGTTTGCGCATGGGTCTCCTTAGTTCCTCGCGGGGCGCGTTAGTTCCTCGCAGGACGCGTTGGCTCCTCGCGGCGTGCGGCCCGCGCGCCCGTCAGAATTTCGGGCAGCGTCCGGGCAGCCGGCTACTTATCGTCTTTGCCTTTGCTACTGCCGGCGTCCAGAGTACGGCCATCGGGAAACGTGATGCTGCTCGCATTGGCGCGGAGGGAGCCGTCCTTGGCCGCCGAACCCTTGACCACGACATGGGTCCCCGGAGGCAGCGAATTGCGGTCCCAGCCGAGGCGCAGTAGCACGCCGGGCGATCCGCCTTCCACCTTCCACTCCTCCACGGTCCCGTCCGGCTTGGTGACTTCCAGGTGCAGCCAGGAGTGCGGGTTGACCCACTCCATCTTGACCACCTTGCCATCGAGCGTCACCGGCTTCTTCGAGTCAAACTCGGCGGAAAAGGAGTGGTGGGCGGCCACGGGCAACGCCGCCGCGAGCAACACGGCGCCCACAATCGTCATCAATTTCGTGCTCATAGAATCTACTCCTTGGGAGGCTGTTTGGACTGCGGCTGCAAATGCATCAGATCACTATAAAGAAGCTTGTCGGCGAAGGGCACGCACTTGTGCTCCAGCAACTGTGCGTTCTCATCGATGAGGCGGTAGAGCGGCATCTCAATGGTCCAGGGCTCAGTGTACACCTCGGGATCTTCGAGCGTCGCCGTGTAGGACATGTGATCCTTGTCGATCAGGCGGAAGCGCTCAGTGACCTTCAACTGGTTGCTGTGGAAGTTGCCGGCGCGGTCGAGCCAGCTCTGATCGTTCTGGCCGGTGGTGACCACCACCAGCACGTCGCCTTCCCAGGTGCCATTGGACTTGCCCATCCAGGAATCGACGGGCGGCTCAGAGTGGTCCTGCATATAGATGGTCCGGTTGGTGGCTTCAAACGGGTAGACGAAGATCATGTCGCCGGTGTCGCCCTGGAAGATCTGCCAGGGCATGTTGTGATACGTGACGCGCGGCACGCCGAGCATATAGCACTTCGCTTCGGGATCAGCCGCGGGCCAGTATTCTCGGTTCTGCGCGCGCTGGTCGAGCGCGGCCGGCTTGTAGGGGATTTTCCCGCCGACGACGACGCTCTTGCCGGCGGGGATGGCGGCGATGGCGCCGAGTCCCCAGAAATCGTCCAGAGCCTGCGCGGAGTGCGCTTCGAGATTCCAGTATGCCGTGTTCAGCGTCTGCCAGATGCCGTTCAGGTTCGGATGGCCACCGATGGTGTCCGTGCGGTCCCGCGGCTGGGCCGCGGCCGGCAGCATCAGCGCCGCCGTGATGATCGCACCGATGAATCGATTTCGCATCTACAACTCCCTCTTTCTACAGGCAATCGCTATCAATTGCCGTTGGCTAGTTCAGCATACCATGGTCATTCCCAGGTTGACATGTGAACCGCGCGCCATCTCAGACGGACGCGGCTTCCCCAGATTGCACACATCCGGCCCGGGACGGTAAGATGAACAGCGGACGGAATTTCGCCCGGCAGGCGTGCGGCAACGCTACTCGTTTGTAGAGGAGTTACAAAAATGATCAGACGGATTCTGGTTTTGGGTGCACTCAGCATGGCCATCTCTCTGGCGCAGGCTCCCGCGGCGCCGGACCCGAACTACAAGCCGCCGAAGACGCCGTGGGGCGAACCCGACCTGCGCGGTACCTGGCCCCTCAACCACCTGATAGCGGTGGGGCTGCAACGGCCCAAGCAGTACGGTGACCGCCTCTACCTGACCGACGAAGAGGTGGCCACGGCGGAGGGCCGGCTGGAATCGCGCAACAAGCGCTTCGAGTCCGCCGAGATTCAGGTGGCCGATACTTCCGACCGGGTGATGCGGCAAACGTCGCTGATCGTCGATCCGCCGGACGGGCAGTTCCCCGCGCTGACCGACTACGGCAAGTCTCTCCAGTCCGAGATGCTCAGCAGCTACAAGCCCGGGCAGACGGTGTTTGACAGCGTGGCCGATTTTAGCGCCTGGGACCGCTGCATCACGCGCGGCATGCCGGTTTCGATGGAGCCGCGGAACTACAATAACGGCCTGCGCATCTTCCAGTCGCCGGGCTACGTCATCATCTCGCTCGAAATGGCCCATGAGGCCCGCGTGATCCCGACCAGCGGCATGCCGCCGCTCTCCGACGACATCAAAGAGTGGATGGGCGAATCGCGCGGCCACTGGGAGGGCAACACGCTGGTGGTTGAAACAAAGAACTTCAACGGCTTGGTGGGTGAGACCAGCGCCGGCGTTCCGGGCTCGCCGCGGCCGCTCCAGCCGGAGACTCCGGACATGCGCATCGTGGAACGGTTCACGCGCGTCGCCCCGGACCGGATCGACTTCAAGATGACGATCGAAGATCCCAAGGTGCTGGCTCCCGGCTCCTACACAGTGGCGTATCCGATGTTCCTGGACAACAAGTACGAGATGTACGAGTACGCCTGCCACGAAGGCAACACGGCGATTCGGAACTACATCGAGACGTCGCGCTACGAGCGCGAGCATCCGGCTAGCGCTCCCGCGAAGTAGGAGTGCCGGTCCCTAGCGGGCCGCGTTCTGAATCAGCTCCCACATCATCCCGTTGACGTCGCGGACGAAGACGTTGCCCGCTCCGTTAGCGCGCACGATGGGCTTGCCGCCGGTGGTCGCCACCGTGCCGCCGGCCTTAGTCCACTGCTCGACCGCCGCGTTGATATCGCGCACCACCATGGTGAACGCCGGCGATCCGGGATCTTCCGCGCCCGCCATGATCTTTTTGCGCGGGACACCGGAGTACTCGATCAGCCCGAAGTCGAGCGTTGTACCAGGGATGCTGCCGTGCGTGATGCGCCACTTGGCGCCGGGCAGGCCGATAAGGTTCGCCACCACGGCATTGGTCCCCAGAGCGCCGGTGGGCCGCGCATTAAACCCGATCGCCTCACGCAGAAAGGCGACTGTCTTGGCAGAGTCCTCGATCGAGAGCTGCACTGCACCGCCGATGATGTCGCCGGGCGCGCTGGCGGCCGAGGCGGGCAGCGGGTCGGGCTGCTGCAGCTCGACGAAGAAGCCGTCCGGGTCGCGCACCACCACCTCGCGCATCTTGCTGTTCGGGTTGCCGGTGGGGTTCAGCGGAGCGCCGCCGATGGTCACCACAGGCGCGCCGGAGGCCTTCACTTTGGCGAAGACCTTGTCCATGTCGCGGACCTGCAGGACCAGGGTGGCCGCGCCGGGGTCCTGCAGGTTCGGGTGGACAGGTTTGCGCAGTCCGCCGGTGAACTCGGTCAACTCATAGCCGAACGTGGCGTTGGGGATGCGGAAGGTAGCCGCGCGGAAGCTCATGCCAGTAGTACCGGTGAAGTTTGACATGTCCGCGTCGAGCTTCCGCGGCTGGCCCGCCAGGGGATCGCCGTTGGGCGTCAGGCCGAGCACGTCGCGATAGAACGGGACGGTCTTATCCAGGCTTTCGGTGGTGTGCGCGAGGTTCTGCAAGCGGACGACGGGCGTGGTCTGGGCCGATGCCAGTGCGGCCAACAAGACCGCGGCGGCGGAAACCTTCAGCAGAGTAGGGGCCGACATCTCTGAAGTATACCGCCGCCTGACAGGCGCCCTTTCCGGCGCGGTTGGAGCATAATCAACAAGGATGAAGACCTCAATCGCCCGTCCGCGCGGCATGGCCCGCTTGGGTTTAGCCTTGACGCTGCTGCTGCCGGTCGCGGCCCGCGCGGCCGAGATCCAGGTGGTCACGTCGGGAACCTTTCGCGCCGCGTTCGCCCAACTGATCCCGGAGTTCGAACGGGCCAGCGGGGACACGGTGGCCGCTGCTTTCGGACCATCCATGGGCACGACGCACGACGCCATTCCCGTGCGCCTGGAGCGCGGCGAAGCGATCGACGTGGTGATTATGGCGGCGCCCGCGCTAGCGGACCTCATCGGCCAGGGGAAGATCCGGGCGGACAGCCGCGTGGTCCTGGTCCGGTCGCGCATCGGGATGGCGGTCCGGGCGGGAGCCGCGCGGCCCGATATCCGCACCGTGGACGCCCTCAGGCGAACGCTGCTGGCGGCGCGGTCCATCGGTGTTTCCGACAGCGCCAGCGGCGTTTATCTGTCGGGTGAGCTATTTCCGAGGCTCGGCATCGCGGCGCAGATCGCAGCAAAGGTGCGGACAATCGAGGCGGATCCGGTGGGCGAGCGGGTGGCCAATGGTGAAGTCGAGATCGGCTTCCAGCAGGTCAGCGAGCTGCGGCCCGTGCAGGGGATCGAGATCGCAGGGGAGTTGCCAGAGGAGGTCCAGCGGGTCACGGTGTTTGCCGCGGGCATTCCGTCCACGGCACGGCAGCGGGAGGCGGCGCGGAGGCTGATCCGCTGGCTGGCCTCGCCCGCGGCGTTCGCGACGATTCGGGCGAGTGGACTGGAGCCGGCGGCTTCGACCCGCTGACGCGCTGGGGTAAGAGCGGGGCGGCTCGGCGGGCGGCAAGCGCCGGGACGACTCCCGGCGCGGCAAGCAGGGTGCTTGCGCCACTATGCCGGCGTGAGGCCGTGGTGGCGCATGATCTCCATCATTCGCCCGCGGTCCGGCGGACCGCCAGCCGCGGCTGCCAGCACGGCCGCCATCTCGCGGAAGTAGTCCGGGCCGATCGCGGCCGGCGTGAGAATACACAGCACCTTCGCGTCCTGACCGCCGTGGTTGTCGAAGCGGTGGACGGCGCCTCGCGGGATGCACAGCGCCTCGCCCGGTCCCACCTCCAGCGGGTTTTCATCGACGGTCCAGGTCAGTACGCCGTCCAGCCCGTAGATGGTTTCCTCATAATGATCGTGGCTGTGCGCGGGCGCCAGTAGCTTCTGTCCTCCGGGCACCACCATCTCGAAGGCGGCAAGCGTGCCGCCGGAGTTTTCCGCAGTGACAAGAAACCGGATCGCGAGGGATCCGACCTGGATGATCTCGGAGGCAGGATTGATGCGGGGGCTGGCTTGCTTCACGGGCGCTCCTTAGTAAATTGCATTTACCACAGCCTGATGGTAAACTTCATTTACCAACATGTCAAGCCCGAATTCATCTGGCGGTTCCACGCTCCCCACTGGACAGATGCTGATCGGCGCCTTGCTCCGCGTTCCGGCGCAGGCCATCCACCGGCGGCTGATTCAGGAGCTGAACGCGGCCGGGTTCACCGAATTGCGCCTGCCTCACATCGCCGTGTTCCAGTATCCGGGACCGGACGGAGTCAGCCCGGGCACGCTGGCCGAACGAGCCGGCATCAGCAAGCAAGCCATGAATCAGCTTCTGGGGAGCCTCGAAGAAACCGGTTACATCGTCCGCGCCGATGCGCCGCAGAACGGGCGCACACGGGTGGTCCGGTTCACCAAGCGGGGACGCGCCGCCTACACCAGAATCGTCGGGATTCTGGGCAAGGTCGAGCAGGAGTGGAGCCGGGAACTGGGCGCACGTCCGTTTGCTCAGCTCAAGGAGCTGTTATCCAAGGTGTGGGAGAGTCCGCTGGTCCGGTAGCGCGTTTTAATTTAGAGCAGCCGGAAGGTGACTTCGATGGTCGCCTGCACCGGAACCGGCTTGCCGTCCTTCATGCCCGGCTTAAAGCGCCACTTGGCGACCGCTTCGACAGCCTTCTCATCCAGACCCAGGCCGAGCTTGCGGACCACCTTGATCTGCTGCGGGACACCCTTCTCGTCGACGATGAGCGAGAGCATCACCGAGCCCTGGTACTTCGCCTTGCGGGCTTCTTCGGAGTATTCGGGTTCCGGCTTGAAGGTCGGGACCGGAGCGCTAACGCCGCCGCCGATGCGGAACGCGCCGCCACCGAAACCACCGCCCGTGCCGGGACCTACGCCGGGTCCCTTGCCGGCGCCGATACTGCCGCCGAGGCCGGTGCCGTTCGATGGAATGCCGAGGCTCGAAAGCGGGTTGCCCATGTTCGGGGCGTCGATGTTCGGAATATCGTTGGACGCGACGATGGTGGGCGTCATGGGCAGCACGGGATTCTCAATCGGGTCGACGCGCGGCGGCACGAACTGGCGCGGCGCCGGGCGGGGGAGCTTGCCCTTGCTTTCCGGGATCTTCGAATGGTCGCCGCCACCGCCACCGCCCATCTGCTTGGCCTTGGGTGGAGCCACGTAGGCTTTCAGATTGGGCGCAATGAGGGTAACCGTTTCCTTGACCTTCTCCTGTATGGCCTTGTTCGTTCCCAGGAACAACAGAATCAGGATCGCGCCCACGTTGATGCAAGCCGACACCAGCCCGGCCTTCCATTCGTTGCCGGCGTAGAGCCCCTTCATGGTCTTGACTTCGACCGGCTTGGAGGTGACTTCCAGCGGCGGGAGCTTGGGCGGGTGAATCAGGTCCCGGATGCCCTCGTACAAACCCTTGTACCAGGGTGTCTGCACCGCCGTGGGCAGCATCAAGTGCGACAGGTGGTCATCCGTGACTTCGCCCGGCTTTGAAGTGACTTCCAGTGGCGGGAGCTTGGGTGGATGGATCAGGTCCCGGATGCCATCGATCAAGCCCTTATATAAGGGCGTGTTGACCGTCTGGGGCATCATCAGGTGCGACAGGTGATCGTCGGCGTCGTTCTGGGCAACGCTGGGATTCGGATTGTCGGGAAGCTGCTCTGACACGTTCGCCTCTCCGCTTCTCGTTAGTACAGGCACGCCTCTAAGACGTTACCCACATGTGCGAAGTTTCAATCTTCTCACACAACTAGAGTCTAGCATACGGTCTCCAGGAACGGCCTTGCCAGGGCCCACATACGATCAAGTACGTCAGTGAGTTCGTGACCGGATTTCAGCAGGTGCAGCGTGACGTTGGGATGGCGCGCCGCGTAGGCTTCCGAGAGGCTGGCCGGGACCACCGGATCATCCGTGCCGTGGAAGATGAGCGCGGGCTGGGTGAAGTCCGGTTCGTCTTGGTGGCGGGCGGCGTCCTCGAACAGTTCGTAACCCAGAAGCCGCTCCGTTCCATACCCGTAGTGGAAGACCGGCGCCGCGCCGCGAACCTGCCAGGCAGCCAGCTCCTCCGGCGGGTAGCGCTCGCGCAGGCGGCGCGCGAACTGGAAAGCGGGCGCCATCAGCACCAGCCGTTCGACCTCCGGATGGCTGGAGGCATACAGCGCCGCCAGATACCCGCCCAGGCTGGAGCCGAACAGGATCGCCGGCCGGCCACCCACCGCGCGGTCGATCACTTGAAGCTGGCCGGTGACCGTGAGGTGCTCGAAGTCGCCGGCATCCAGCCGCGGCACCTCCACCTCGACGCCCAGGGCTTCGAGCTTCGCTTTGAAGTAGCGGGCTTTGCCGGACTGCGGACTGGAGGCGAACCCATGCAGGTAGACGACGCGCGTCATTCGGGCGTCATTTCCCAGAGGGAGGAGTACCCCCGCTCTGCGGCTCGGTCTCCGGCGCCGGGGCGAAGATAATTTCGCTGGAGGCGCCGAAGCGATGGAAATCGGTATAGCGGAAGGTGTTCCTGGCGATGACCGTACTGCCGCGCAGGTCCTCATGCAGGACTTCCGCGGGCAGCAGCGCGCCGTACTCCGACATCTTGTAGGTGATTTCGGCATGCTGGCGGATGCCCTTGTCACCCAGCGTTTCCACCGCTTCCAGCGTGAAGTACACCGGCCGGTAGTTGGAGGCAAGCACGTAGATTTCGCCCTGGATACTCAGGTTGCGCACGTCGTCGCGCTTGGCGTCCACCACGGTGAGCGGGTTGGGTCCGTCAATCTGCTTATAGGAGAAGACCTCGGCGGGCTGGCCCGCGAACCTGTCCTCACGCACGAAGGCGAATTCGTATTGCAGGGCGTTGCTCGGCGTGAACAGCAGGATGTACTGGCCGAAGTCGGTGGCGGCGCCCACCAGGCCGTATTCCTCAAACCGTTCGAGCATCTCGCGCTTGCGGTCCTCGTCACTGGCGGTGATGATGTCGGCCAGGCGCTTGGCGGCGTCTTCGGAGCCTTTGACCGGTTTGCCGTCGACTGAGGTAACCTGGCGCAGCTCATGCAGCGCGCCGTCGCCGGCGAAGGTGGTGAAGGCGTACTCGGAGACGATGTCGCGTTGCTGGTATTCCGGCACGTTGTTGACCGCCGCGGCCCCGATACGGATGTGGAAGCGGCGGGGCGGCTTGGGCGCGCTCTGGTGCAGCGTCTCGGTGCCGAGCACCTGCGGAGCCAGCTTCTGGAACGCCTCGGCCTCCTCAGCCAGGCGGGCGGTGAGTTTCTCGGTACGGCTGTCGGCCCACAGGCCGCCGGCGCCGCACAACAGCAGGGCGATTACAGCTCCTCGCGCCATACCTTCAGGATATCGGCTTTTGTTAGCATGGTCGGTACCCCCGCATGATTCGCTCTCTTGGAGACATTCAGCCCAAAATCGCCGCGTCTGCTTATGTAGACGCCAGCGCGCAGGTGATCGGACACGTGGAGATCGGCGAGCGCTCCTCGGTGTGGCCCACAGCCGTGCTGCGGGGCGACAACGAAGTGATCCGCATCGGCACGGACACCAATATCCAGGACGGCGCCATCATGCACACCGATCCCGGTTTCCCGGCGATCCTGGGCGACCGCGTCACCGTGGGTCACGCCGCCGTGCTGCACGGTTGCACGGTGGAGGACGACGCGCTGATCGGCATCGGGGCGTGCGTGCTGAACGGCGCGCGGATCGGCAAGGGGGCCGTGATCGCCGCTGGCGCGCTGGTGCCCGAAGGGATGCAGGTGGAAGCCGGGATGCTGGCGATGGGGACGCCCGCCAAGCCTCGCCGCCCGGTGACCCCCGACGAGCAGGAGCGCTTCCGCAAGGGCGCCGAAGTCTACGCCCAGCGCGGGCAGCGCTACAGGGACGAGGAACACGCGGGCTGAGGTCCGCACCATCCGAATGGTCAAAGCAATTAAAGGGACCCGCGACATTCTGCCGCCGGGAAGCGCCACCTGGAACCAGGTGGAGCGCGTGGCGCGCGAGGTCTTCCACGCTTATAACTACCAGGAAATTCGCACGCCGATTTTCGAGGAAACGGCGCTGTTCGCGCGTGGCGTCGGGGAAGACACCGACATCGTCGGTAAGGAGATGTATACCTGGGAGGACCGCGACGGCACCTCCCTCACGCTGCGCCCCGAGGCGACCGCCTCGGTGATGCGCGCCTACATCGAGCATCGCCTGGACCAGATTCCGGGCGTCAAGAAGCTCTACTACATCGGTCCGATGTTCCGGCGCGAGCGTCCGCAGAAGGGTCGGTTCCGGCAGTTTTACCAGATCGGGGCGGAGGCGATCGGGTCGGAGTCGCCGGTAGTGGACGCCGAGGTCATTGAGATGGTGGTCGACCTGCTGCAGCGGGCCGGACTCGACGGATTCCACCTGATCCTGAATTCGGTGGGCGACCCGGAGTGCCGCCCCGCGTTCCTTGCCAAGCTTAAAGAGGAGCTGACGGCGGTCGCGCCGCGCATGTGCGGCGATTGCCAGCGGCGCGCCACTACCAATCCGCTGCGCGTGCTCGACTGCAAGGTTCCCGAGGATCAGGAGATCATCAACGGGCTGCCGTCGATCCTGGACCATCTGTGCGCCCCGTGCGCGGAGCACTTTACTGCGGTGCGGGCGCACCTGGACGGACGCGGGATCGCCTACGAGGTCCGGCCGCGGCTGGTGCGCGGGCTCGATTATTACCGCCGCACGACCTTCGAGATCACGCATGGGTCGCTGGGCGCGCAGAATTCGGTGCTGGGCGGCGGGCGCTACGACGGGCTGGCGGAATCGATCGGTTCGCGTGTGGCCGCGCCGGGCATCGGCTTCTCCATCGGCGAGGACCGCCTGGTGATGAGCGTCGAGGAGGCCCACCCGGAACGGACGGTGGCCGGCGTCGACGTGTTCCTGGCTACGATGGGAGCGGAGGCCGAACGGCACGCGGGCGACTTGGCCGCCGAGTTGCGCGGCCAGGGGATTTCGGTGGAACGGTCGGTGGACCGCAAACTGAAGCGGGCGCTCGAGGTCGCCAATAAGACCGGGGCGCGGTTTACGCTCATCCTGGGAGAGGACGAAGTCGCCAGCGGCACGTATTCGCTGAAGGACATGCAATCGGGCGAGCAGGTCAAGCTCGCGCGGGCCGAATTGGCCGGACGCATCAAGAACAACTAACAACACATGGAACAAGTACCTCTAGATTTTCTGGGCGAGCTGCGGCGCACGCATTCCTGCGGCGAACTGCGCGCCGCCGACACGGGCCAGCGCGTCATCCTGATGGGTTGGGTGCATCGCCGCCGCGATCTGGGCGGCGTCATATTTATTCACCTGCGCGATCGCGAGGGTGTGACCCAACTGGTGTTCCGCATCGAAGACAACACCGAGGTGCACGCCAAGGCCGAATCGCTCTCGGCCGAATACGTCATCGCGGTGGAAGGGCTGGTGGAAAAGCGCACGCCGGAAAACATCAATCCGGCCATCCCCACCGGCGAGATGGAAGTGGCGGTCGACAAGCTGTGGATCCTGAACACCTCGCGCACGCCACCGTTCCCGATGGAGGAGGCCGTCGACGTCAAGGAAGACGCACGCCTCAAGTACCGCTACGTCGACCTGCGCCGGCCGCAGATGCAGCGCAACATTATCCTGCGCTCGAAGATCGCCTTCGCCGTGCGCCAGGTGCTCACCGAGCAGGGCTTTCTGGAGATTGAAACGCCCTTCATGACGCGCTCGACGCCGGAAGGCGCGCGCGACTACCTGGTGCCCAGCCGCGTCAATCCCGGACAGTTCTACGCGCTGCCGCAGTCGCCGCAAATCTTCAAACAGTTGCTCATGATTTCCGGGTTCGACAAATACTTCCAGATCGTGCGCTGCTTCCGCGATGAGGACCTGCGCGCCGACCGCCAGCCGGAGTTCACCCAGATCGACCTGGAGATGGCGTTCCCGCAGCAGGCGCAGATCTTCGACGTGATCGAGCCGCTGATCGTGGCCGCCTGCAAAGTGGCCGGCTTCACGGTGGAGGCTCCCTTCATCCGCATGACCTACAACGAAGCCATGCGCGCCTACGGCGTGGACAAGCCGGACCTGCGAATCCCCCCGTTCCACTGCGTCGAGGACCTCTTCGCAGGCGAGGGGCTGACGCCCGAGGGGCTGCCTCTGGCGGCGATCATCGTCCCGAACGTCGGCCAGATCAGCCGCAAGGAGCGTGACGAACTGAAGGCGTTCGGGCAGGAGCGGGGCCTGCGCGTCTACGACGACATCAAGCGTCTGGACCGCGACTTCCCACAGGCCATGGAGTTCGTGCGGCACCGCACCGGCGTCACCGAAAATGATCTGCTGCTCCTGGCCGGCTGGGGCGGCGAGCCCAAGGGGCATCGTCCGGACGAAACCGCGCTGGGCGCCTTCGGCCACCTGCGCCTGCACGCCGCGCAGCGCTACGCCGACCGTCACAAGCTGTTCGACCCGACCAATTTCAAGTTCCTATGGGTCGTGGATTTCCCCATGTTCCACTGGGACGACGAGGAGAACCGCTGGGCCGCGGCGCATCACCCCTTCACCTCGGTGCATGACGAGGACCTGGACAAGCTGACGTCCGATCCGGCGCACTGCCGCGCGAAATCTTACGACCTGGTGCTGAACGGGACCGAGCTCGGCTCGGGCTCGATTCGTATTCATCGCCAGGACGTGCAGTCGAAGGTCTTCTCGGCACTCAGCTTCAGCGAGGAGGAGGCACGCAAGCGCTTCGGGTTCCTGCTTGAAGCCTTGGAATACGGCGCGCCGCCGCACGGCGGCATTGCCCTGGGCTTGGACCGGCTGGTGATGATCCTGGCCGGGGAATCGTCGATCCGCGACGTGATTCCCTTCCCCAAGACGGCCAAAGCCACGGACCTGATGTGCGAGGCGCCCAGCGAAGTGCCGGAGCGGCAGTTGCGCGAGCTGGGGATCGCGCTGCGCGCGAAGCCGGGCAAGTAATGGGCGGCGGTGGCGCGCTAACCCGCATTTCTCACCGGGTTCGGGCGCAGGAGGTGGCGCAAGCCCGTGGCTTGCCGCGCCGGGACTCGTCCCGGCGCTGGTGGCCGGTCACGCTGCCATGCCGGGAGCGGCGCTATCTACGAAACCGCTCTAAGCCATTTCTTGATTTTGTATAGACCAGTTTCGCCCGGCCCGGAACAGTTTGTTCAACAACTTGGGCGTGCGGCACGGACTACGCTATCTACGAAACCGCTCTAAGCCAGCCTCCGCCCCCAACCCAGCCAGTACACCGCTCCGCCGACCGCCCCCACCACAAACCCCAGCGGACCGGTGATAAAGATCCCCAGCAGTGGACCCTGGTTGGCATCCGGCGCGAACACCATTGGACCGAAGAACCCCGCCGCGAACCCCACGCCTCCGGTGAGCAGAGCCCCCATGCCCACGGCCATCGCCAGACCCTCGGGAGCCCGCACGGTCGCGCGCCACACCCATCGTCCGGCGAAAAACGCCGCGGCCCAGGCCCCCACCAGTCCCGGCACTTCCAGCAGCATCCCCGGCACCAGAGAAACCACCACCGATCCCAGGAACAGCGCCGCCAATGCCGCCACCGCCGCGGCCGCTCCACGAAAGAACAGCGTCATGTCTGCCTCCCTCCGCGATACGCCCCTCGAAGCCGCTATGCTGGAATTTCCGGTCCTGCCCCGGCTTTCCCTCATGGACGACTCCCTCATCTATTCGGCTGTCGGCGAAGACGGCTTCAATCGCCTGGTCGCAGCCTTTTACCGCCGGGTCCCAGCCGACGACATCCTCGGACCCATGTACCCCGCCGACGACTTGGCCGGGGCCGAACAGCGCCTCCGGGATTTCCTGATTTTCCGCTTCGGCGGCCCGCCCCGCTACATCGAACAGCGCGGGCATCCGCGCCTCCGCATGCGCCATTTTCCGTTCCCGATCACCGCGGCCGCCCGCGACCGCTGGTTGGCCCTTATGACCCAAGCCCTGGAAGAAGCCGCCCTGCCCCCCGAGGCCGCCGCCCGTCTTCGCCTATTCTTCGATGGAACGGCTACTTTTCTGCAAAACCGCTGATTTTCCTGCTCTCAGGCGCAACATTTCCGGCGCTCCCACCGTCAATTCCTAACATGAAGTGCGTCATGCCTGTCTTCTGCCTTCTGGCCGGTGCCCTGCTCTGGACCAGGCCCGCCGCGGCCGACCAGCGCCCCATCATCTTCCACGGCAAAGTCGAAATGTGGGACGGCACGCCGCCGCCCAAGTCCGTCGCCCTCGAACGCACCTGCTCCGCCCTCCTGGACAACATTCCCGGCCCCCTCACCAACAAAGAGGGCTTCTACACCTGGCGCCTGGAAGTGGATCCCTTCAACACCCGTCGCTGCTACATCCGCGCCAGTATGAAGGGGTACACCTCCACTGAAGTCGAAATCTCCCAACTGAACGGCTTACTCAGCACCACCAAGGATCTGGAAACCATCAAGCTGTTTCCCAAGGAGTCGGGGATGAATCCCCGCAACGTCGACATCTCCACCAAGGCTCCCAAGAAAGCCCGCGACGACTGGCAAGCCGCCATCGAGGCACTCAACGCCGGAAGCCCCCCCGACTTCCTCTCCCATGTCCGTGCCTCCGTCGCAGCTGAGCCCGAATTCGTGGAAGGCTGGCACACCCTGGGCATCGCCCTCGAAAACCAGGGCCAACCCGAGGAAGCCCGCGCCGCCTACCAGAAGGCTCACGAGCTCGACCCCAAGTTCCTGCCCTCGTACGTCCCCCTGGGCGAGTTCGCCCTCCGGGCCGGCGAGTGGCAAACCGCTCTGGCGCTCGGCGAGGAACTCGCCAAACAAGACAAGAAGCGCGTCTTCCCGGACGCCTACCTGTTCATGGCCGTCGCCCAGTTTGAGATGAAGGATCTCGACAGCGCCGAGAAAAACGCGCTCGAAGCGCTGAACCCCAAAAAGGACACCAAAGCGCTCCGGGCCGAATATGTTCTGGGCCGCATCTACCTGGCTAAAGGCGACACTGCCGCCGCCAAGGAACACATCGAGCGCTATCTCCAGCTCAAGCCAAACGCCCCGGACGCCGCGCTGATTCAGGCGTCGCTCGACACGCTGGGGCAGTTCAGCAGCACGCCCGCGCCCAGTCTTTTTAATTAGGAGGGGTCCCCAGTCTCCTGCTCAGATCTGCCCCCTCGCACCGCGCCGTTAGCCGAGCGCAGTGTGGGGCGATCCCCCCGCACTGCCGCGCGATGAATATCTCCTGGCTTAAGTTCTGGTAGATTGGTGCGTTGAGTATAGCTTTAGAAGCAACTGACTAAACTGGAATCTACACCGATGTCGCTGGTGCCGACGGCTCCGAACGCCTAAGCAGATTTGCCGCTCACCTGTAACGTCGCGCACACGTTCTTGGGGATGACAAACGATGCCCGATTCACGGCAAGCGGATCGACTGCACGTCTTCCTGTGCTACGCCTCCGAAGATAAGGCACAGGTCGTCCAACTCTACAAGCGCCTCTCCTCGGACGGGCTTGCGCCGTGGCTGGATTCCGAGAATATACTGCCAGGACAGAATTGGGATCTGGAGATCAGAAAGGCCGTCGGTCTAAGCCAGGTCGTCCTCGTGTGCTTATCCGCCAGGTCGCTGTCCAAGGAAGGCTATGTCAACCGCGAGATCAGGCATGCGTTGGACCTTGCGGACGAAAAGCCCGAGGGCAGCATCTTCCTGATACCGGCGCGGCTCGAAGACTGCCCGGTTCCCGATCGACTGAAACAGTGGCAATGGGTGGATCTGTTTCAACCAGACGGGTACACGCGGCTGCTTCGGGCTCTTAACCTTAGAGCTGCTCAGGTCAATCGCAAAATTGTGGATCCGCCCGCCCAAGGACTGAAGCCGATCGCCATCCGCAGTGAAGAATCCCCTTCCGAAAATCCGGTTGGACTGGTCAGGTCTCATCCTAGCTTTTGGGAGAAAAACTTCAAGTTTGTGGCGCTTCTTGTCGCAATATTTGTAGTCTTGGGAGGGTGGGCAGGCTTGCAGAACGCCGGTTGGTTCTCTGCCCCATCTGCTCTGATGGTCACCTTCGATGGCTCAGCGGATGTTTTGGTTGGGAAAAGGACCGACTCCGCAAACACACCGGACAACAACGAGAATAAGGGTTCGTGCTCCAACGAAGTCGGTCGTCACGACAGCTACTGTGTGTCAAGGACATCGCTGCAGCTGACGACGAAGCCCCCGCGCTTCTTCAAAAACGTTAAGACGAAATGCGAGGGCGGAGGATGCCCATATGGCAGCGATCCACCGCCTTTCAGCCTCAGTGCAGACGGGCTGGAGGCAACCGCCTTTTTTGACAACTGGGGGTCCGCCGTCCGGGTGCTTCTCTACGCTGACGAGTACGAGCGTGTGACTTCCGCCGATTGCGGGAGCTCCACGATCCGTCCGATCAGAATCGGCGAGTCGCTCCCGGTGACGGTTCCCTCCCGGTGCGTCCCTATCGCACAGGTCCAATGGCGTCACTCTGCTGGCGGTCCGCCGGAAGGGTCATTCCTATTTGGACAGGGAGCTTCGCCAGGAGGGGAAGTCGTTCAGGTTGGCGAACGTGAGGACCTCGGCTCGTCCGTGCGCATTTCGTACATGCTCGTTCGGTAAGGTCTATCTCCGCCCGGAAGAACGCGCGGAAAGCCGAGGACAACCGCCTCCCTCTACAAGGCATGCCCGCGGGCACGCCGCGCTCGCCGATTGTCCCCCGCGCCCTCCTGCGATAAACTGGCCTTGTTTCCACGCCGCCGGCCGTGTCCGGCGCACTCGACGAAACAGGAGCCCTGCGTGAGATTCCGCCTTCCCCGCCTTGTCGCGGCCGCCGCACTACTGCCGCTGCTGACCGCCGTCTCCTCTGTCGCCTACGCCCAGCGCGGCTTCCTGGAAGGAACGCCCAAGCCGCCCGCGCCCATCCCCGACGGACCCACGCCCCGCACACCCGGCGGCAAGGTCGACTTCTCCGGCGTCTGGAATTCCCCTGACTTCGGCAGCCTCGGCGGCCCCCTCCCGCTCCAGCCCTGGGCCCAGAAACTCGCCGACGAGCGCAAAGCCAGCGGCGAGGTCGACGACCCCGAAGGCCTGTGCCTGCCCGGCGGCGTCCCGCGCATCTCGCCCTATCCCATGAAAATCGTGCAGACGCCCACCCTGATCGTCATGCTGTTTGAGGGCAACGTCCACTCCTATCGCCAATTCTTCATGGACGGCCGCGGTCACGACCCCAACCTCGACCCCAGCTTCATGGGCGAATCCATCGCGCATTGGGACGGCGACACGCTGGTCGTCGACACCACCAATTTCAATGACCGCACCTGGCTCAGCAGCGGCACCGCCGCGCCACACACGGACCAGCTCCACGTCACCGAACGCTACCGCCGGCCTGACCTGGGCCACATCGAGGTCGAAATCACCCTCGACGATCCCGGCGCCTTCACCCATCCCCACACCTTCACGCGCCACCACACGCTGGACACCCAATGGGAGATTCACGAGTACGTCTGCAACGACCTGGTCATCGACGTGACCCGCTGACGTAAGCTGATTTAAGAGGACACCATGAGAGACAAAGCCATCGTAGGATTCCTGATCGCCGCCGTCGCCATGCTGGTGGCCACCGTCCGGCCCGCGAGCGCGCACCACTCCTTCGCCGCCGAATTCGACATCAACAAGCCGTTCGAGGTGAGCGGCACGGTCTCCCGCGTCGCCTGGCAGAACCCGCACGTCTACGTCTTCCTCGACGCCAAGGACGCCAGCGGCAAAACCGTCACCTACGCCATGGAATGCAACAGCGTGAACACGCTGCTGCACAAAGGCTGGACTCGCGACGCGCTGAAAAAGGGCGACGCCGTCACCATCAGCGCTTACGGAGCGAAGGACCCGCGCCCGCTCAAGGACGGCTCCATCCACGCCAACGCCCGGTCCATCCGTTTCTCCGACGGCCACACCGTCTCGGCAGGCTCCTCGGCCGGCGAACAACCCGACAAAAAGTAGCAGCCATCGGCATTCATCCGCGTTCATTCGCGTTGATCTGGGGCCATTTCAAAGACTTGCGCCTTCTCCCCGCCCTCGTGCCGCACCGCACCCGCCTACCCTGAAGTCGACATGTCCGGCATACCTGACTCCGGCCAACTCGACCTCGCCGAAGTCTTCCGGCGCGTCCAGGCCGAGATGCTTTCGCAGCTCGCCCTCGGCCGCCTCTTCGAACACGCCACCACCTTGGGCTCCGCCACCGAGCACCATTGGCTCGATCTGTTCCAGCACTACCTGCCCCAACGCTTCCGTGCCTCCCCCGCCTTCATCATTAATGCCCGCGGCCGGCGCTCCCGCCAGATTGACTTGGCCATCTATGACAACTTCGCTTCCCCGCTCCTGTTCCCCCACGCAGCCGGCGTCCACGTCCCCATCGAAGCCGTCTACGCCGTCTTTGAAGTGAAGCCCGCCATCTCCCGTCACCTTCTCCGCTACGCCGGTGAAAAAGCCGCGTCCGTCCGCGCCCTCGCCGCCCCCTCCCGCCGCAAAATCCTCGCCGGACTTCTCGCCACGCGCTCCATCTGGAACCCCGCCACCTTCGCCACCAACCTCGACCCCGCCCTCGCCGCCCTCCCCCGCGCCCAGCAGATTGACTTCGGCTGCGCCCTCGAACACGGCTCCTTCGAGCGCACCCCGCGCCGCCATCTCGCCCTCAGCGACCCCACCCAGTCGCTCGCCTTCTTCGTCCTGCGATTTCTCACGCGCCTTCAGAGACTCGGACCGGCCCCGCAAATCGATCTCCTCAAATACCTCCGCGAACTCCGCTCCTCTCCGCCAGCCGCCTGAAACCGGGCATGATATCCTGCCTCCATGCCGAGCCCTAGCATGATGACGCGCGCCCTCGCCCTTCTCGCCCTGGCCACTCTCGCCCCCGCCGAAACACTGGTCGAACACAGCAACGAAGCCCGCTTCCAGCTCGACGTCAAGGTCCCTGACGCCGCCCTCGCCGCCTACCTCCCACCCGGCTGGACTCCCAACGTCGCCACCCAGGGCCCGGCCAAAGACTGCAACCTCCGCGTCATCTTTATCGACCGCGTCACCATCAACGGACCCGACGGCGCGCCTCTCGGCCGCGGCTCCCACCGCCTGGTCTTGTTGGAAGCTCCCGTCAAGAATGCCGCCGGAGAAAGCGTCCGCCTGGTCATCGGCGGCCTCACCGACGATCCAGCCAACGTCCCCGGCCCCTTCGGCAACTACATCCTGGCCACCACGCACACCATGCAGCGCACCACCACGGAAGCCGCGGGCCCGGTATCCATCCTCGACTCGCAGGACTGGACCTTCAGCGCCCCCACGGGCGAGTACTTCGAGCTGCACATCAAATACGAGCGCAACAACGCCAACAAGCGCAACACATCTGACACGAAGTATTACTCAGCAAAGAATCCGGCTTTCTACCAGATTTCTCGCCAGGAGCTGGTCCTGGACATTCTCCGTAACGTCACCACCTACCCCGAAAATCACGTGAGGGAATTTTCGTTCCAGGCCGCCGGCGGCGCCTTCAAGAGTCTCTTCCCCAGCTACGTCCCCGTCCTGAGCTGGGACAACGTGCTCTGGCTCAACCGGGAAATCCTGCTCCCCTAACCCGGATTGGGCCGCCCTCACTTTCACAAATCACGCAAACCCTCGGTCAGGTCGATCATGGGCCTCTTGGTTAGCCCGCCTCCCGGGCTCCTTCCGCGACCCTTTGCGTAACGGATTCGCCCATGGCTCCATCTTAAGCGGAGTACATCCGGTACCCCCGGTACCTTCGTACTTCAGCCAGAGACGGAAGGAGCCCGAATGAAAACCTCACGCCAACGTGGATTTACGCTCATTGAACTGCTGGTGGTGATCGCCATTATCGCGGTCCTCATCGGCCTGCTGTTACCCGCTGTGCAGAAAGTCCGGGAGGCGGCGGCCCGGACGCAATGCCAGAACAATCTCAGGCAGATCGGGCTGGCAGTGCACAACTATCGGTCGAGTGATCGGCTGCAGTTCTCCGACCTGCTCAAGTCCCTACGCCTATCGCCGGACGGCGCCATCGCGGGCTCGCATTTCGAGTACCTGGAGAAGGAGAGCAAGATCGTCGCCGAGGCAATTCCGGGCATCACCGGCGATCATCATTGCGAGATCCAGTTGCGCAAAAGCGGCGACACCTGGGACGCCAGCGAACCCCAGTGCACCACCATGCCGGAAGCCGACGCGGCGCGCGCGGCCATGTTCAGCGACATCTTGCACATCGGCGCACGCACGGCCCTGGCCGCATTCAAGCTCCTGCCCTACAGCGAGCAGTCGGACTTTTTCCGCGAGGCCGGCGGGGAGGTGAACAATCTCGGCTCGTCCAGTCACGTGGCGGGAGCAAACTTCTTGTTCGCTGATGGCTCCGTCCGGTTCGTGAGCCTCGAAAAGAACCTCAACAGTTACGAGGTGGACGGCGTGCATCCTCTGGCGGACTTCTGGCGGCAGGTGTCCGCGCGGATGCAGCTCGGCGCGCTCAACGAGGACTGGAGGTCGCTTCCGGGTGTGACCGAGAAGCCGAAGCCGGGCACGCCGAACGATGAACCGGGTCTGATCACCTACACGGGTCTGGAGCTGATCACGCGGCGCACGGTGCAGGATCCCAAGTGGGCCGCCGAGCTGGTGGGGCTGATCAACCTGGCGGCGATCTCCGATCGCGAGGGCAACCACCTGGGGCATACCTGGTACATGGACGAATACATTCGCCAGATCGGCGAGGAACTGAAGGACAGCGACACGGGCAAGATCACGGATGTCGACGGCGCCATCGCGCAGTTCATCGCGCAGGCGATCCGCGATTCGCTGATGCCGATTCCGTATGAAGAGATCACTCTCAACTTCGCGAAGATCCAGTAAGCGGCCGTCTCAGGCATGACTGTCTCAGGCATGACCGGTGGAACGCGCAGGGCGCAGATATACTGGGTGACGGAGGTTTAAGGAATGCTCACCCGGCGCGCCCTGCGTTTGTCTCCGGCCATCCTCGCCAGCATCGTTCTGCTGGCTGCCGCGGCGGTTGCCCAGCAGCCCTCCAAGGGCAAGTCCCACATGCTGCACGGGACGGTGACGCAGGTCGGGAAGGACCGCCTCACGGTCAAGCACGACAAGATCGAAGGCTACATGGCGGCCATGACCATGCCCTACAAGGTGGACAAGCCGGACGTGCTGGGCAAGGTCAAGGCCGGCGACGATATCGAAGCTACCGTATATGAGGACGACTACACGCTGTACGACGTGAAGGTAATCGCGGCGGCCTCGAAGGCCAAGGCGAAGTCGAAATAGCTTGCGGCCCGACGTAGCTCTCATTGCCAGCTCACCCGCCGAGCGCGAGGCCGTTATCGAGGCGTTCGCGCAGGCCACGGGCGAGCCCGCCGCGCCGCACACGGCTGACGAACTGGCGTATCTTGACCTGGGCTCGGTGGCCAACACGCGTGTGGTCCTGCTGTGCAGCGAGCCGGGCTCGTTCACTCCGCGCGGGTCGCGGGCGACGGTGAACCGGGCCATCAATGCGCTGGCTCCGGTGGCCTTCATCCTTCTGGGCGCGGCTACGGGGCTCGCACCGGACCGGCAGGCGGTGGGCGACGTGCTGGTTTCCGAAAAGCTGGCGGCGGATCCGGCGTGGAACAAAGGAGTGGCGGCGCTGGCTCCGGACAGGAAGGTGCGTGCGTCGGCGCTGTTGAATCTGCGGATGGGGTTCGCGGCGCAGAACTGGACGGGAGCGCCGCCGTACTTCGGGACGTGGGTCGGCGTGGACAACGCCGTCGACCGGGCGCGGCTGGGCGCAGCGGTGGAGGACGCCGTGGTCGCGGACCGGGAGGTGTTGGGAGTCCATGCGGCGTGCGCGGCGAAGAATCTGGATTGGATCGGGGTCAAAGGGATTGGCGGGTTCGGTGCGGGGGAGGCGGATGCGGCCGCGGCAACCGCGCGTGCGGCGGCGTTTGTGCTGCATGCGCTGCAATTGACCGGGTCGCGGGGGAAGCGCGGCAAGCGGTAAAGGTGGCGCAAGCCCGTGGCTTGCCGCGCCGGGACTCATCCCGGCGCTTGTCGCACGCCGCATGAGACCGGCCGGGATTTCTCACGATTCGCGTCTCCGTGAAACCCGAGCCGGGGGCCCCGGTGGGCGATTTCCCACGGCTGTTGGCCAGGATACGTGATGGACGACAAGCGCCGGGACGAGTCCCGGGCGCGGCAAGCCACGGGCCCCGCGCCACCCATGCCTACCGCGCCAGGAGACCGCCGTCCACCGGCAGCGCGTGCCCGGTAATGAAGGACGCCGCATCCGAGCACAGCCAGATCACCGCCAGCGCCACCTCTTCCGGTTCGCCGAAGCGGCCCATGGGATGCGCGGCCAGAAGAGCCGGCTGCACCTCCGGCGGAAACGCCGCGGCGGGCATGTCCGTTTTGATCACGGCGGGGCACAGCGCATTCACACGGATGCCGCGGGTAGCGTTCTCCATGGCGGCGGCCTTGGTCAGACCGATGACGCCATGCTTCGACGCGTAGTAGGCCGCGCCGGCCACACCGCCGATCTGGCCGGCCACCGACGACATGTTCACGATCGCGCCGCCGCCGGATTGGAGTATGGCCGGGATCTCGTATTTCATAGAGAGGAACACGCCCTTGAGATTGACGCCGAGCACCTGGTCCCAACCGTCTTCCGGATATTCGGGGATGGGGATGAAGGTGGGACCGGTGATGCCCGCGTTGTTGCAGGCGTAGTCCAGGCGGCCCCAGCGTTCGACGGTGGCGGCGACCAGATTCTCCACCTGCGCGGCTTGGGCGACGTCGGTCTGGACGAAGTGCGCTTCCCCGCCCTGCGCGGCAATCAGCCGGACTGTTTCCTCCGATTCAGCGGCGCGGCGCGAGCCGATGGCCACGCGCGCTCCGGCGGCGGCGAAGGCGATCGCGGTGGCGCGTCCGATGCCCGAGCTGCCTCCAGTAACCAGGGCAACTTTCCCCACGAATGGCTTGCTCATAATCGCGCTTATGGTACCGCAACAGGCGCCCGCTATAATCGAGATGCCTGAGCTATGCCGAGCGCGCTTCCATCCGCCAGTTCCCCCGCCCGAGGCGCAGCACGTCCCCCCGGTCCCAAGGGACGCTTCCTTGTGGGCGTGCTGCCCGAGTTCCGCCGCGATCCTCCGGGGTTCGCCGAGCGGATGGCGCGCCAGTACGGCGACATCGTCCATCTGCCGGTGGGCGGCCAGCACATCCATCTGCTGAGTCATCCCGACCTGATTCGCGACGTGCTGGTGACCAACCAGCACAAGTTCAAGAAGAGCCGCATGCTGGAGCGTGCCCGCGTGCTGCTGGGCGACGGGCTGCTCACCAGCGAAGGAGCGTTCCACCGGCGGCAGCGGCGGCTGATGCAGCCGGCGTTTCATCGTGAGCGCATGGCGGCGTACGCGGCGACGATGGTGGAGCGGGCGGCCATCGCACGCGAACGCTGGCGTTCCGGGGAGACGTTCGACGTCTCGCAGCAGATGAACCGGCTCACCATGGATATCGTCTCGCGCACGCTGTTCAGCGCCGCGGTGGACTCCGAAGCCGACGAAATCGCCGAGGCGCTGCGGCAGGTTTTCGGCGTCTTCAACACGATCATGATGCCGTTCTCCGAATACCTGGAGAAACTGCCCCTGCCTCCGGTGCGGCGGTTTCATGCCGCGCGGCGGCGCCTGGACCAGACGATCTACCGCATCATCGCCGAGCGGCGCGCGAGCGGCGAAGATGCCGGCGATCTGCTCTCGATGCTGCTGCTGGCGCAGGATGAAGAAGCCCAAGACGAGGGAGGCGGGGGCGGCATGACCGACGTCCAGGTCCGCGACGAACTGCTGACGCTGTTCCTGGCAGGGCATGAGACCACGTCGAACGCGCTGACCTGGGCCTGGTATCTGCTGTCGCAAAATCCCGAAGCCGAGCGTGCGTTCCACTCCGAGCTCGACCGCGTACTGGGGAGAAGGCTGCCTGCGATCGAGGATCTGCCGGAGCTGCGCTACACCGAACACGTGCTGGCCGAGTCGCTGCGGCTGTTCCCGCCGGCCTGGGCGATCGGCCGGAAGGCGCTGGAGGACTACCCTCTGGGCGAGTACATGGCGCCGGCGGGGTCAGTGGTGCTGATGAGCACCTACGTGGTGCAACGCGACCCGCGCTGGTGGGTCGAGCCCGAGGCGTTCCGGCCGGAGCGGTGGCAGGAGGAGCCGGCCCGTCCGAAGTTCGCCTACTTCCCCTTCGGCGGCGGAGCCCGAGTGTGCATCGGCGAGCGGTTCGCCTGGACCGAAGGGGCCCTGCTCTTAGCCGCGATCGGGCAGCAGTGGCGTTTCCGGCTCCAGCCCGGCCACCCCGTGGAGCGTCAGGCACAGATCACGCTGCGGCCGAAGTTCGGGATGCGGATGACGGCCGAGGCGCGGTAGTTCTCTGTCAGCTTGAACTCGTCGCTGTCAGCCTTGAAGAGGTGCACTCGTGGGGCAGGCCCGTGGCCTGCGGCGGCCTCGCAGTCCGCCTCTTCCACCGACCCGAGAACCCGGGCGTCCTAACCTAGTTGTCTTGTTTAACGGAAATTGGTAAGCCACTCGTTCGACCAGTGAGACTGGAAGAGGTTTGACCGTTGCGGGAGTAAGATCCTCCTCAAGTGGCTTGATGACCAACCGAAGGAGGATCTAATGTCGGATCTGTACCAAAGCCTAGCCCACTCCAAGTGGGACTGCAAGTATCATGTGGTGTTCGTTCCCAAACGTCGGCGGAAAGTGATCTTCGGAAGGATACGCCAACAGTTGGGAGCAGTTTTCCATGCCCACTTCACCGAGATTGCCTTGATGCGCCGCAGCGCCTCCTCTTCACCGGACCATCCGATCCGGCGGAGGATTCGCGGCCGGTCGGATCACGCCTACCTGCCGCCTGACAGGAAGTTGAGCCTGCCCCGCCGTACCGCCGGTGATCCTGCCGCGACAAAACTGTCGGGGGGGCTATTGAGATTGATAGGCTGCCAGAGCCTGCCGGATCGCTTCGTCGTCCGGGAAGCGGCGCGCCGCGGCCTGCAACGCGCGGATGCCTTCCGCCCGCCGGCCGTTTTCCACCAGCGCCACTGCATACACCAGCGCATACCGCGGGTTGTCCGGCGCGAGCTTGCTCGCCTGCTCCAGCAAGGCCACCGACTCCGCCGCCCGGCCGGTTCGCACATACAGCAGTCCCAGCGCGTGACGAGCGTCGCCGGATTCGGGATAGGCGGCCACCGCGTCGCGCAGCACCTGCTCTCCCAGATCGTCGCGCTGCCGCGCGCGGTAGAGATCGGACAGATTCAGCATCACCGGCAGGTAGCGCGGCGCGAGCTTCGAGGCTTTCTGGATGGCCTGCTCAGCCGCATCCAGATCACCCTGACCCGAAAGGAACAGACCCAGATCGTTCATGGACTCCGGCATGTCGGCGTTGTAAAGCAGGCTGGCCCGATACTCGTCGAATAGCCGCGTCAGTGCGGGCCGCACTTCCGCAGGGGCCTCGGCCAGCGGCAAATCGACCAACTGCCGCGCCACCGCCATGCGCACCGACTTGACCGGATCCCCCAGCACAGGCTGCAGGCGGAACAGGCGTTCGTTCACATCCAGACTGCCCAACGCCGAAGCGCCGCCGATGCGCACCAGCGGATCGTAGGACTCAAGCGCAGCGCTCGCCGCCTCCACTTGCTGGGGCGACGGGAACCGCGCGCTTTCGATCACGGCAATGGATCGCAGAATCGGAGGATTGCCGTTGTTCCGCGCGTACGTGAGCAGTCCGGGCACGACGGAGGCGCGGTTCTGGCGCGCACCGCTCAGCAGCGACGCATACGGATACCAGGGCTCCTTGCGGCCCGTGCGCCGGGTGAGGAAGTCCGCGGCCCAGCGGTCGTCGCGGTCGGTGTGGCATTGCGTGCAGGCATTGGGAACGCCCAGTTGGACGCTGGCAATCGGATCGGGAACGCGGAAGGAATGGTCCCGCCGGACGTCGATCCCCATATAGGTCTGCTGCGGCATGTGGCAGTTGACGCACTGGGCGCCCGGCGAATCCGGCTCATGAAAGAAGTGTTCGCGGCTCTGGAAGGTCTGCGCCGCATGGCACTGCAGGCAGAGCGCGTTGCCGGTAACGCGCAGCCGCCCGCTATGCGGCTCATGGCAATTCGAGCAGGAGACGTGATTCTGGTGCATCCGGCTTTGCAGGAAGGAGCCCGTCTCATAGACCTCCTCCTTGCGGAACTGGCCATCGGCGTAGTAACGGTCCTCCACCAGCGGACCCAGGCTGTAGTTATCGAAGAAGCTCGCGCCGGCGTACGGCTGTTGCAGCTCCAAGCGGCCCGAATGGCAACCCGAGCATGCCTGAAGCTGCCCGCTCAGCGAAAAGTCCACCGGCGGAATGGGCCGCTTGCCGTCCACCGGTTCCCAGACCTTGGCGAGCTCGGTCACCAGTCCTTTGTTGTCCAGCGTGCTCTCGCCGCCGGCCCACGCCACGTGGCGCGAACCGGGCCCGTGGCACGCCTCGCATCCCACGTTGCCCTCCTGAAATCGCGTGTCATAGCGATCGGTCTCCGCGGAGTAATTCTTCACCAGGGCTGTGGTGTGGCAACTGGCGCAGCGCGAATTCCAGTTCTGGAAGGCGCCGGTCCAGTGCAGCGCATCCTCGTGCGTGATCTTTTGCTTCGGGTACAGGTGATACCAACGTTGTCCACCCTGCGCGGCGGGCCGGCTGTCCCAGACGATGCTCAGCGCCTGCAAGCGCCCGTCGGGGAACGCAATCAGGTACTGCTGCAGCGGGTAGTATCCGAAGGTGTAGGCGACCTGGAATGTCTCGAGGGCTCCCTGCGCGTTGTCCGTCTCCACGTAATACTTGCCACCACGGGTGAAGAAGCGCGAACGAACGCCCGAATAATCGAAAGTGGCATCCTGAAAATCGCCCAGCACGGATTCCGAACTGGCGTTCTCCATCGCATGCCGGTGATCACTCTCAAGCCAGTTCCGGTAGGCGTCCTGGTGACACGAGGCGCACTTCTCCGTTCCCACGTAGTGCAAGACGGCCGCCTGGTCCGTGGCAGATGGCTGACGGAAGATCCGCAATCCAACAAAAGCGACTGCGCCCAGCACCACCGCCCCACCCGCAATAAGAAGGAGGCGGTGCTTCGACGGAAGGATCATGCTGCAAGAGGGCGCCGCTCAGAGCGGCGTAATATCCGGTCCATCATAGCATTGGCGGCTGTTCCCGAACCCGGCGCCTCGCCGGTTCGCCAGGTTCATCCCCACTCGGCCGCGGGCCGCTTTTCCCTTGTCATCAAGGACATCGAGATTTGCCTGCCGCGCGGCCCGCGCGCCCGCCGGTTACCGTGGAGTCGTTGGAAGCCGGCGGTTCCCCAGAGCCACGGGTTCGCGGATGTCATGGATTCTAGATCCTCCTGCGCCGTCCAAGTCTGCTGGGCGCTGTGACGAAGCAGCGTGAAGAACCTTCGCCCCGTTTCTCCTTGCAAGAGGGTTACCGCAAGGTTGGGGGGCCATGGACCCCCGTATAATTCAGTCCGATCCGCTCGGATCGCTCTCGCCGGTCCAGTGTGCCGTGGGACCACCGCTGCGTCTGCCGGTTCCCGGAAAGGCGCATGTTCGCCCGCTCCACAGCCGGCGTGTCGTCAAACGCTCGAATTCGCCCGTTTTACGGGCCGGATTCCCCGTTTGGAAAAATGTTACGGCAGGCAACTCACCGTGGCGTTACCATTTGCCGTTGTGCACGCCGGCGTCGACGTGCAGCACCTCACCGGTCACATGCCGGGCTTCGGTGACATAGACGATCGCGTCGACAATATCCTCGACCTCCGAAATTGCACCCATGGGCGAAAGTGTCCGCAACGCCTCTTGGGAGTCGCTCTGATGCATGGACGTATTGACGACGCCCGGCGCCACCGCGTTGAAGCGGATGCCTTCTTTCACGTATTCCATGGCCAGACTGCGAGTGATCGCCTCCAGTCCGCCCTTGGTGATCATAGGCAAGGACGCTTTTACCCCGGCGATGGGGTGCTCCACCATCGCGCTGGTGATGCACATCACACTGCCGCCGGTTCGCTGTTGCAGCATCTGCTTTACCGCCAACTGCGTGATGTGGATGTATCCCAGAAGATTCGTATCAGAGAGCCGCTCGAAATCGTGTACCGTGTAATCCGTGAATGGTTTCGCGAAGAAGATGCCCGCATTGTTCACGAGGCAGTCGATCGTGCCGAACCTCTCCACTGCCGTCGCGGCGGTCCGCTTGGCCGTGGACGGTTCGCTGATATCTCCTTCTACAAGGGCCAGGTTCTTCGCAGGCTCGAACCCGGACTCCGCGAAGGAACGTGAATTGGCTACGACGTGATAGCCCCGCAGCAGGAACGCCTGCGTGACGCCTGCTCCGATGCCTCGCGCGGCTCCGGTGACGATCATCGTCTTCGCCTGGGCCTCCATTGCTTCCTCCAGCCTGCGCTCATCGCGCTCGGGACTCAGCCGGAATGTGCAAGTCTCGGACCGCCACCAACGCTATGACAGGGTTCGGGGAGTCCGCCGTGCCGGAGACCATTGCCCGCGGGCGGTGACGAACTGTGGACACAGTGCGAGGCCAGAAAGTCAGCGCCCGGGCTTTTGCCCCCCTGGCCGGAGCCGCGCACATCCAGGCGCAAGCCATCTTTCCCCCGTGAGCCTTCGATGCAGACGAGCTTCTGCCGCACGCGGTCGTGAACGCCGGTGGCACTTCCGGGCGCCTACTGTCTAGTCGTGAGCGGCTGAAAGTTCTTGATGAAGTTCCGTCGCGGGAACTGAAAAAACCCCATCTTGTGCGCCTTGGCATCCTGAAGAGCGCGAGCATTGTCCCAGCCGTCGTGGTCGATGTGATAAGCCGCAATGACCGCGCCGGTACGATCGGCTCCGCGCATGCAGTGCACAAACACGGGACCGGTGGCCGGATCCTCCAGAAGTGGCAGGATTTTGAGAAGCTCCGCTTTGGTGGGCGGAGTCAGGCCCGTCATCGGTACGTTGAGGTACTCCATTCCCGCTCCCGTTACGATGCCTTCCTCGGCCTTCGCACGATCCCCGCCCTCACGAAGATCGATCACTGTCTTGATGCCAATGCTGGCCAGGTAGCGGAAACCTTCTTCGGTTGGCTGCGCGCCGCGATACACGTGCGCGTCCACCTTGTCGAAGTTGTCAATCCCGGGAGCGTTACCGGCAACAGCCGGCCAAGTGGCGGCCACGGCCATACAGACGAACGCCGCAGATCGGTGAAACATAGTCTTCCTGGAACTACTATAAGAGACGTGCGGGCCGCAAAGCCGGTTCCCTGGCCACCAAGGCGGTTATAAGCGGCCTGATGCAGGGGAGATACGCAGCAGCCTCCCGCAACCGCACCACCATCGTAGTGCGGATCCGCGAATTTTCACACGGGCTTCTCTAGAGCGTTTTCTCAGCAAGCGTAGACCGCTCCCTGTGGTCGCGGCTCAGCTACTGGCGCGGTGCCCAGCGCACGTCCTTTGTGCAGAGCGCCGCTAGCTGTGCCGCGACCACCGGGAGCGGTCTACGATAGCGCTGCAAACGCTCCAGCGGCAAGATTCTGCACCCGTCGAATCACCGGGGCGCTGCAGTCCGCCGCTGTACCGAGGACCGCGGTGGTGCAATTCCATGTGCCCACCCATCGAACGGACGTTAAGCGTCCACCTCTCGCGGATTGCTGTTGTCCACTGACCGAATGCCGACACCGAGCCGCGAAACCCGACAACGCCGTGTTGTGTGCGCATATTTCTACTCTCGGCAACCGCTACTTTCGACTCAGCTTTCAGTCTGTCCCGGTGACGATCCGTTTGGAATCGCGATTGCGCCTGTTGGGCGTGGAGTCGGTGGTATCGCGTAGCGACGCACGAACTCCAGCGGCAGGCAGGAGCAAGTGCAAGCCCCGCAAGCAAGGTAAGGAGAAACGACAATGAACACGAAGCGAATCACCGGCTCCATCGTTCTTGGCATGACGATTTCGGCGTCCGTGATGTTCGCGGCCGACGGTACACCGAACAGCCCCAACAGCCCGATCTCGACCCCGCCACCGCGGGAATTTTCGCCCATGACGCGCTACGAGAGGTTTAACCACTACGCCTCGGGACTGGTCAGCCTCGATTCTGTTTTCAGCGCTGTGGCCGCTGGCGCCATTGCTCAGGCAAGAGGCACTCCCAAGGAGTGGGGCGGTGGGGCCGAGCCTTACGGCTGGCGCACGGGAAGCCGCTTCGCGCAGCATATCGTACGCAACACGCTGCAGTACGGAATCGCTGCGGCGCTTCACGAAGACAATCGCTATTTCGTCTCCCAGAAAAGCGGATTCCTCGCCCGCACGAAGTACGCGGTGATGAGCACCCTGCTGGCGCGGCACGATAACGGCAGCCGGGGGATCTCGTTTTCGCGCATCGGAGGAGCGGCCGGGGCCGCGTTTATTTCCCGCGCATGGCAGCCGCCCAGCACAACCACTGCGGGCGACGGCGCGGTATCGTTCGGACTCACGATCGGCACGCAGATGGGGTTCAACGTCGTTCGCGAGTTCTGGCCCGATGTGAAGCGGCACTTCCACAGGAGATAGTCGATGTTCACCCAAACGTTCGCTCTGTACGCCTTGATTAGCATCTGTGCATCAGGGCAGGTGCTGTGGAAAGAGCCACCGGAATTCACGACCTCCGACTGGAAGTGGGGGCCCGGCGGCCAGGAGTTGGCCCCTCAACCTCCGTTCAATTTCGTGAAGGAGAAACTCACGGGCACCAACCCGAAGATCGTGGTTCAGGACGCCGCGGGCAGGCGATGGGTCATTAAATTCGGCGCGGAAGCTCACACCGATACGTTTCTGGCGAGATTGGTTAGTGCCCTTGGATATGCGGCGGAGCCGACCTATTTCGTGGCAACCGGAACGGTCCGGGATATGCATGGTCTGAAGCGGGCCAAGCATTTCATCGCCAAGAACGGCTTCTTTCGGGATGCCCGGTTCAAATTGGATGTGCCGCGGGCCGAAGGTGAAAAGACTGACCGGGCGTGGTCATGGGCGGACAACCCTTTCGTGGGTACGCGCCAACTCGGCGGACTCAAGATTCTCGTCATGCTCACCTCGGACTGGGATACCAAAGACGCTCGCAACGGAGAAGACGAGAGCAATACCGGCATGATCCGCCCGGTGGGAAATGCAAATTCAGACGCCTGGTACGCAGTGACGGACTGGGGCGCGTCCCTGGGGAGAGCGGGCTTCGCCTTGAAACGGGACCGGTGGGACTGGCAGGGATATCGCCGGGAGACGCCCGGCTTCGTCCGCGCTAGCTCCGACGGTGAGCTCCACTGGCGATACAAAGGCAGACACGGAGACGACATCACGGCGGGCGTTGGCGTGGAGGACGTTCGTTGGATTCTGCGCTATCTGGCGAGAATCACCGACGAGGATCTCGAGACTGGCTTGTTGGCCAGTGGCGCGTCCGAGCCTGTCGCGCGCGAGTACGCACGCCTGATCCGTGAACGAATCGGCCAACTCGAGCAGGTGGCGCACCCCGATCCACAGAGGGCGGCGAAGTGAAACTGCTGATCCAACCCGAACTCGGCGCTGGACCGCTGATTCAGGAAATCGATGGCGCCAAGAAGAGCATCGAGATCGCGATCTTCCGGTTCGATCACGAGGGGATCGAGCGGGCCCTGGAAAGAGCGGTGGACCGCGGCGTCTCCGTTCACGCTTTGATCGCCAACAGGAATCACGGTGATGACAAGAGTCTGCGAAAGCTCGAAATGGATCTGCTCCCGGCCGGAGTCGAGGTTTCGCGCACGGCCGACGATCTCCTGCGCCACCACTACAAGTTCATGATCGTGGACCGCCGGGTCTTGTACGTGCTGACATTCAACTTCACGCACCTCGACATCGAACACAGCCGCAGCTTTGGTCTGAGGATCGACGAATCGGAAGTGGTCGAGGAGGCCAGCAGGCTGTTTTACGCCGATGTCCGGCGTCAGCCCTACCGGCCGAAAGTGAAAGACTTCGTGGTCAGCCCCGCAAATGCGCGCGAGCAGTTGTCGCGCTTTGTCAGAGGCGCAGAGAAGCAGTTGCTGATCTACGATCCCGAAGTGAGCGACCGCGCCATGATCCGGCTCTTACAGGAGCGCGCCCGGGCGGGCGTCGAGATTCGGATTCTCGGGCGAGTGACAAAACCCTCCGGCGAATTCGATCCCGGCCGTCTGATGCAGATGCGGTTTCACACGCGAACCATCGTGCGCGATCGCCACGAGGCGTTTCTGGGCAGCCAAAGCCTGCGCGAGGCTGAACTCGACAAACGGCGCGAGCTGGGAATCATCGTGCGCGACCGCGACGTCGTGCACTCGCTGGTCAAGGTGTTTGAGAGCGACTGGGCGGGCCTGGATCCGGCTCGCGAAAGCGTCATACAACATCCCGAGATCGATGCGAAGGCAGTCAGGAAAGCGGTAAAGGTGATTGTCCGGCAGCTCCCAGTGGCGCCGATCGTCCAAGACGCCCTGAAGCACGCCGTCGGCGGACTCCCAAGATTCGACCTTCGCCGAAACGACTTGCGGTATAACCTCACGGAAGTAGTGAAAGACGCCGTGGAAGGCGCGGTGGCCGGCATCGTTCGCGAAAAGGCAGCAGCAGCGCGAGGGTAGCACGAGGATGCACTGAGGGATGGGACTTCCGAAATTCTCATCGACAGACCGGCTGAACCTGGGGCGCTTGGCGAGACCTTACGCCGGATCACTCAGCATTGCGCTGTTCGCGGTAGTCGGCGAAGGCGTCACAGGGCTGCTCGATCCGTGGCCGCTTAAGATTGTTTTCGACAGCGTAAGCGGATCGAAACCGATCCCGGCTTGGCTGGCGAACCGGCTTCCAGCGGCACTCACGGCCGACAAGGTGGCGATCCTGGAACTTGCGGCGATCGCCGTTCTTGCTGTCGCGGTCCTCAACGCGGCGTTTTCCTACGCGGAAAAATACGCGACCACCAGCGCCGGTCAGTGGATCATGCACGATTTACGGCGGGCACTCTACAACCATATTCAACACCTTTCGCTGGGATTCCATACGCAGAAGCGCACGGGCGACTTGATCAGCACCGTCACCACCGATGTCGACTCGATTCAGTCGTTCATCGTATCCGACCTTCTGGGGCTGGTGATCGACTTCCTGACGCTGGCCGGAATGGCGGCCGTTATGCTGTATCTCAACTGGCGGTTCACCCTGATCGCGCTTTCGGTGACGCCGCTGCTGTTCGGCGTCTCCTTCTTCTACACTCGGCGGGCCAAAAGCGCTTCGCGCGACGTGAGGAGAAAAGAGGGCGAAATTGTTTCTCTGCTCCAAGAAGTTCTATCCGCCATCGGCGTCGTGAAGGCGTTCGCTCGTGAAGACTACGAGGAGCAGAGGCTGGAGAAGGAGAGCAGAGAAAGTGTCCAGCTTGCCATGCACGCCCGAACCCTCAAGGCTAAGCTGTCGCCATTAGTCGGGATCGTGGTGGCGCTGGGGACTGCGGTCGTCCTTTGGTACGGAGGATCGCTGGTCCTCGCCGGAACCTTGTCAGCCGGCTCGCTGGTGGTGTTCCTCTCCTATCTCGGCAAGATGTACAAGCCGATGCAGGATTTCGCCAAGATGACCGACGCGTTCACCAAGGCCTCGGTGGGGTATGAGCGTGTTCGCGAGCTGATGGAGACGCCTCCGTCCGTCCAGGACGCGCCGGGTGCCCGGCCGGCTCCTCCCCTCCAAGGGGAGATCCACTTCGATCGCGTGGACTTCCGTTACACCAACGATCGTCCGGTCCTGTCAGACCTGACGCTGAGAGTCGAAGCCGGCCGGATGACTGCCTTGGTTGGCCCGACCGGCTCCGGCAAAACAACGATCGCCGCGTTGATGGGGCGGTTCTACGATCCAACCAGCGGCACGGTGAAGATCGATGGAACAGACCTCCGCGAGTTCGAACAGAAGTCCGTCCGCGACCAACTCAGCTTCGTGCTTCAAGACAACATCCTCTTTCATGCGCCGATCTGGCAGAACATCGCCTACGGCAAGCCAGGTGCGCCGCTCGACGAAGTACGGCGCGCAGCCACGCTTGCAAATGCCGCCGAGTTTATCGAGAAACTTCCCCAGGGCTACGACACGATGGTAGGGGAGCGTGGCGTGACGCTTTCCGGAGGGCAGCGGCAGCGGATCGCGATCGCACGCGCCATCATTCGCGACACGCCGATTTTGATCATGGATGAGCCTAGCTCGGGACTCGATGCAGCGTCGGAAGAACTGGTCTTTGAGGCGATCGACAGATTGACAGAGGGAAAGACGGCGATCGTGATCGCGCACCGCTTTTCCACGATCCGGCGGGCGCACAAGATCCTGGTCATTGAAGATGGGTGCGTCGCGGAAAGTGGTACGCACGAGGAACTCCTCACGGCCGGCGGTCTCTACGCGAGGCTCTCCGCGCTCCAGTTTCAGAAGGAAGCAGCCGGGAGGACAGTTCTGCCAGCCGGGGCAGCACAATGACGAACGTTTTAGCACTCACCGGGGAAGTAAGTCTTTTCGGCCTTCGGGCCATCCGGGACGTGTTTCGCCGCCCCTTTGAAGGCGAACAGATTCTGCGGCAACTCGCCGAAGTGGGATCGAAGTCCCTTCTGTTGGTGATCGTCTCCGGTTTCGCCCTTGGGGTCGTCTTGACCATGCACACGCGCAGCACGCTGGTCACCTTCGGCGCGACCGCGTGGATCCCGACCGTTCAGGCGCTCTCGTTCTTTCTCGAAATTGGCCCGCTTGTTACCGGCCTGTTGGTCGCAGGCCGGGTTGGCTCCGGCATCGGCGCGGTGTTGTCCAACATGCGCGCCACCGAACAAATCGATGCCATCGAGTCCCTTTCCATCGACGCGTTCAAGTACCTTGTCGTCCCGCGCATCGTCGCGTGCACGCTGGCGCTCCCGTTGCTGACGCTCTTTCTGGATTTTTCGGGTCTCCTCGGAGGCTTCCTCTTCGAACACCTGGCAGCGGGCGCATCCTTCCGGCTCTACATCGCGCAGTCTTTCGCTTCGTTCGAGTGGTCCACTTTTTATCCGCCGACGCTCAAGACGGTCGCGTTTGGCTTCATCATCGGCACTGTTTCATCGTTCCTGGGCTACACCACGGACGAAGGAGCGCAGGGCGTTGGCCGCGCTGCCACGCGCAGCGTCGTGCTGTCTTCGTTGGTGATCATTTTGATCAACGTGCTGCTGATCAAGTTCATCTTTTTCATTTACCCGGAGAGCTCGCTGTGATTGGCACTACAGTAGCCTTCGAGCGTGTGTCGAAGTCCTTTGGCGATAGGCAGGTCCTGCGCGATGTCTCGTTTGAGGTCTCTCCGGGCGAGGCGCTCTGTATCCTCGGGCGCAGTGGAGCCGGCAAGAGCGTGACTCTCAAGCTCATCATCTCGCTTTTGAAGCCGGATCAGGGAAAGATCTGGATTGGGGAAGATGAGATTACTCGCCTCGACGAGACGCACCTCATTCGGGTTCGCCGTCAGATGGGATTTCTCTTCCAGGATGCGGCCCTGTTCGACTCCCTGACGTTGTACGGGAACCTGGCCCTGCCTTTGCGCCGCCTGACTGACAAGTCGCCCCAGGAGGTGGACTCGATCATCGACCGGGTGCTTCACCAGGTCGGCTTGGCTGGCGACAAGAATAAAATGCCGTCGGAGCTTTCCGGCGGAATGCGCAAGCGAGCCGGACTGGCCCGCGCGCTCGTTCTCGAACCCAGACTGTTGCTGGCCGACGAACCGAGCAGCGGTTTGGACCGCATCACAGCCTCGGAAATCGATGAGCTGCTGCTGAGCCTGAAGGTGGAGCACAACACGACGTTGATTATCGTGACGCACGACGTGCGAGGCGCCAGGCGCGTTGGGGATCGCGTCGCGGTGCTCGATCAGGGAAACCTGGTTGCCCTGGGCACGCCCGCGGAAGTGGGGCACAGCGGAAATGATGTTGCAAGAAATCTGGTAGCGGAGTAACTGAAAATGAAACGTAGAAATGTCGGCATCGGCCTCTTTGTCATCGTCGGATTGCTGCTCTTCGGGATAGGGATGTTTCTGATCGGTGACCAACACCAGGCGTTTGCCCGCCACATAGAGTACTACTCGGACTTCACGAACCTCGCCGGCTTGACCAGGGGCGCACAGGTTCGCGTGGCGGGAATGAATGCGGGAGAGGTGGTCTCGATCGGAGTGCCGCAGTCACCTTCGTCGCCGTTCCGCGTCAGATGGAAGATCGATGCGAAGCTGCGCGGTCTGGTACGCTCCGATTCCACAGCGACCATTGCCACGGAGGGAGTCGTTGGCGGGACGTATCTGGCAGTCCACTCAGGGAGCCCGGGGGTCCCTCAAGCCGGCGCGCTGGCGACGATTCCGGGCGAGGAGCCAACGGAGATCGCGGATCTGCTGGAGCGCGGCAATACGTTGCTCACGGACGCGGATGGAATGCTGAGAGAGGTGGGCGGCAGGCTTAATGGCGCGCTGGGCACGGTCACGGCAACCGTGTCGAATGTCAACGATGTCGTGGTCGGGTTGAAAGAAGGCCGCGGCACGGCGGGCATGCTGCTCCGGGATGACGCTCTGGCAGGGCAGATTCGGGAATCGGTCACAACGGTCACCTCGGACGTGCAGGATATCGTGAGCGGCGTGAAGGCGGGCCGCGGTCCCGCCGGCATGCTGCTTCGGGACGAAGCGGTGGCAGACCGGATCCGCGCGACGGTCAAGAACGCGCAACTGGCGAGTTCCGACATTTCGCATGCGTCGCAACAAGCCGACGCGCTGGTGTCGGATCTGAAGTCACGCGAACTCCCGCAACAGGTCGGCGACTTCGTGGCCAGCCTGAATGACAGCGCCCGGCGAACCAACCAAGTGATTGCGGATCTCTCCAAGCCGGATCAGAACGGAATGAGCGCCGGGGCGAATATTCGGGAAACCCTCACGAATGCGAACACGGCTGCTGCTAATCTGGCCGATGACGGTGAAGCCCTCAAGCATAACTTCTTCCTGCGCGGTTTCTTCAAGAAGAGAGGCTACTATAACCTCGAAGACATTTCTCCGGAAGAGTACCGCCGGAATCGAGCCTTCACCGACCGTGCGAATCGCCGGGTATGGATACCGGGATCCGAAATGTTCGAGAGCGGCCCCAGCGGAGAGGAGCGACTGTCCGAACAGGGAAAGGCGATGCTGAATGCGGCACTTTCGGAGAACAGGGATCCCGCCGTCGTAGATCCGATGGTGATTGAGGGGTATTGGAACGGCCCGGCGTCCGCCGATCAACTGTGGCTCTCTCGTGTCCGGGCGACCCTGGTGCGTGATTACCTTCAAGTTCACTTCCAGCTCGACCTGAGGGATCTCGGAGTCGTCGGGCTGAAAAGCTCCACGCCGAAGGGTGCGGACCGTCCCAAGTGGGATGGAATCTGCATCGTTGTGTTGAAGCAGGGCTGAAGGAGGAATGGGCCGCGGACGATTCTATACGACAACACCAAGCTGGAGATGGCGCGGGTCCTGGGCGACGAAAGAGGTCGAGCAACCTCTCCAGACTGTCTTACGTGTAACTCACGTAGCTACTTCCGAACCGGTATGTTATTCAACATAAACAAGAAATGTGGTGGAGGCGGCGGGAGTTGAACCCGCGTCCGAGAAAGTTCCCCGCGAAAAGACTACGTGCGTTTCCGGTTCGGTAGTTTTCGTCCGACCCATCAGATACCGGCAAGAATGGATCGGCTTGAGCCCGATTGATTTCGGTTTGCGGCTCCAGGCGGAAGCCTTGGACCTACTCCTGCAAGATGACGCCCCTGGACCGCGTGCAAGCCCATCGGCCCGGGGCGGCTACCTAAGAATTAGGCAGCGTATGCAAACTGCGTGTTGTTGGCAGTTGTTGTTTTCCGATCGTTTTACGGGAGCTCGGAACCCGGCACGACTTCCCACGCGAAATTCAATCCCGTCGAATCCGTTGCGCCCCCTTTCTCTTTCAGTTTACCATCGTGGGTAAAGGGGGACCGCTACGCCCACCAGGGACATGCCGCAACCGACCGTCGCTCCGGAAACCACTACGGCGCAGCAGGACCAGCTGACGCCTCTGTACCACGTGGTGCTGCTCGACGACGACGAGCATACCTACGACTACGTGATCGAGATGCTGTGCAACCTCTTCTGCATCTCCGCCCAGGCCGCCTTCCGCAACGCCGTCGAGGTGGACACCACCGGCCGCACCATCGTCATCACCTGTGAGCGCGAGCTTGCGGAGTTCGGCCGCGACCAGATCCACGCCTACGGAGCCGACCCGCGCATGGCCATCTCCAAGGGGTCCATGTCGGCCGTGATCGAACCCGCCTCAGCCGGCGCCTGACCGCCGGCCATCCCCCACTAGAACGCTTTCACCGTTATCGTAAACCTCCCTTCGGTCGCGGCTCTGCTACTGGCGCTCCGCCCGGACCACGGCTTGCGTGCGCAACGCCAGTAGCAGAGCCGCGACCGCAGGGAGCGGTCTACCCTCACCGAGAAACCGCTCTAAAACACAGCGTCCCAAATGCGTGCGGAAGACCGCTCGCTGACGCGCGCGGCTCCGAAGCCGGGCGGCGACCGTGAGGAAGCGGATGCGCAAACATTTGTGACGCTGTGCTTAAAAGCTGTATCCCACGGCGACCTGCACCGTCCGCGGCGCCAGGAAATGCGTCCCGCTGAATGTCGAAAGGAAATTGTAGACGGCCACTTTGTTGGTCAGGTTCGTCAGGGTGACCCGCAGCGTCACGCGCCGCCGGTCAGCGCGGAACAGGTTGTCGGTTCCGAACGCCACGTCGAACACATGCCGGGGCTGCACGCGCGCCGGATTGTGGTCCAAATTGGCCACGTCCGCCGTCGGCAGCTTCAGCAGCGCCGACCCGATGGTCCCCGAGCAATCCCGCAGCGGCGCCTGCGGCGTGGCAGCCACGCCGTCGCACGTCAGCCCGACGGTGGTCTGCTGGTTCCCCGTGAGCGACAACGCCGCCACCGTATTTGGAACGCCGGTGACCACCAGTCCGCTATCGTACCGCCAGATCCAGGAGAACCACGGACCGTCCTTGCCGCGCTGGTAGCGCAGGTTCACGGTCTGCTGGTAGGCCTGGTCATGATCGATGCGGAATACGCCCGGAACGTTCGCCGTGCCGCGGAAAACCAGCCCGCCGATTTCTTGCGGGAAGAACCGCGCGCGGGTATGTCCGAAAGTCCAGTAGGCCTGGAAGCCATGGAAGTTGGTGGTGCTTACACGCCCCGTGACGCCGTCCAGCTTCGACTTCTGCCAGGCGATCGGGAAGGCGATCGGCGTGTTGAATACCACGTCGAAATCGTACGCATTATGTGTAAACTTCCAGAAATAGTCCACGTCAATCACCAGGAACTGGCCTACCTGCTGCTGGAAGCCGGCATTGTACTGGTTCCGCGACCCCGGCTGGATGGGCGCCGCCGCCTGCGCCCCGAACACGTTCTGCGCCAGCCCGCCCGCGCCGGTGGAGCTCGAAAGCAGCAAATTCTCGTTAAATGGCGTCTCGAACGTCCGGGAATACGCCAGGCGCAGCACGGTATTGGTCGGGTGCACCAGGTACGACACGCCGACGCGCGGCTGCAGTCCGTTCTTCGTGACCAAGCCGTTGTATTGGTCGTCCCGCAGGCCGGCGTTGATGCTCCACTCACGCCACTGGATCGTGTCGGTCACGTAAAACGAGTACTGATTGATTCCGTTGGCGCTGCGGAAACGGAACGGCGTTCCACCGCGGGTCAGGTCGTACGGAGTCAGAGCGGGCAGCAGGTCGGGATTGGGAACGTAGGCCGGGTTGGCCGCGCTGCACGTGGCGGGATCCGTGATCGAGGGATCCACCACCGGCGCTCCGTTGTTCAAGCACACGGGGTTCAGCGCCGGATTGGTCACGCCGATGCCGAACGTCTCTGCCAGGTCCGTCCGCTGGATCTGCATCCCGTAGCGCACCGTATGAAAGCGGTGCGCCGTGGCCACGTCCACCTTGAATCCGTAGTTGGTGAGGAACCGCAACTGTGACGACGTCACCGGAGTATCGTTGAACGGGTTGCGGCTGCCGTAAAAATTCACCTGGTCCCGGCGGGCAAACGCGTTTACCGTAAGCACCGACGCGCTCGCGAACGTGTGCTGATAGCTGGGAGCCACGTTGAAGCTCATCACGCGCTGCTTCTGATCCTGCGCAAGCTGGTCGTAACTATTGGGAATCTGCGTCCAGTTCCGCGCCACGGATAGGTTCAGGTGATAGGCGTTGGCGTAATTGGGCTGATAGTCGATGTGGTCGAAAATCGACCCGTTGTTGCCGATCGCGTGAATCGGCCGGAACTCGGGCGTATCCAGGAACCTGCCGGTGCGCAGCGAATCGGCGGTCAGATAGTTGCCCCATTTCGCGTTTCCGGTTCCGAACGTGGCGTTCTCGCCCCAGGTGCCGAACGTTCCGCCCACCAGTTCCAGGCTCCCCGAGGTTGGCCCGTTCAAGCCCGACTTGGTCGCCGCCTGCACCACCAGGCTCGACTTGTCCCCGAACTGCGCCCCCGGCGCGCCGCTATCCAGCTGCATCGTCTGTAGAGCGTTGGCCGGTATCTGCGTCGAAAACGCCTTGCTCTGCTGGTCGGTCACCGGTTGCCCGTCGATGATGAAGCTCACCTGCCCGTGATCGCCCAGCGGATGGAAGAAGCCATTGGCGTCCGCGGCCACGCCGCCGGTCGTGTTCGTCACCAGGCTGCTTAAGCCGGACGCCGGGTCGAACCGCGGGAGCTTGGCCAGCGTGTCCTGCTTCACGTCAGTATGCGCCGAAGGATCGGTGTCGATCAGCGGCGCCGTTGCGGTCACATCCACGCTGATCGCAACGGGTGCGATATTTAGGCTGATCTCGATGCTCGACGGCGGACCAGCCGCCACCTCCAGCGGCTCGCTATGGCTCGAGAATCCGGGGGCGCTGGCAGTGATGTTGTACATCTCCGGCGGCACGTTTTCGATCCGGAAGTTGCCCGCATCGTCCGCCTGGGTTCGGAGCGTCACGCCGGTAATGGTGTTGCGCAACTCCACCGTGGCGCCGGGAATCCTCAGGCTTTGGTCATCCTGTACGGTGCCCACCACCGACCCTTGATGGATGGTCTGCGCGTGGCTCCCTAAGACGAAGAACGCGGCCAGCACCGTCAGCCGCAGTACGGCAAATCGATCAGAACAAACCCCAGTCATAATGTCGCCTCTTCTGGAGCAGTTCCCTAGCCACTCCCGCGCCCGCGCCAAACCATCCGACTGGGCTGCAAGCCACTTTTCCACCGCCACCCCGCAGCGAAAACGCGCAAGCTTCGCTGCGCCACCTCGCGCAACGCACTTCACCGCATCTACATCATCGCCGATGGAGGGGCCGGCTCATCCGGTCGGCCGGCAGCGCGCATGGGAGCGTAGATCATCACCAGCGCAAGGATCGTCATCACCACGCCGCCCAGGGCGTACGAGGTCACACCGAAGTTCGGGATCCATTCAGGCTTGAACTGGAGCGCCGCCCAGGCGAGCCCCATCAGACCTTCGCCCGCGATCAGCCCGGACGCCGTCAGAATGCCCGCGTTGTCCACGCGTGTCCGTTGCGCGTCGTTGAACCCGCGCCGCCGCCCCACCCACTCGGCGATCCAGCGGATCACCCCGCCCACAAAAATCGCGAACGTGGTTTGCAGCGGCAGGTACATGCCCACCGCCAGCAGCATTGGACTCTTGACCTTGATCATGATCGCGGCCACGCCCATACACATCCCCACCGCCACCAGCGGCCACGCCATGTCTCCGCCGACGATCCCCTGCGTGAGCATCGCCATCAACCCCGCCTGCGGAGCCGCCAGGGCCGGGTCGCCGAAGCCTGTGCCGCCCGCCTGAATGTTGCCTTCATGCAGCAGCCACAGTGGAAAATACATGACCGCGCTTGCCACCAACACCGCGATCAATTCGGTGATCTGAATCAGGCGTGGCGTTCCGCCCAGCAGATACCCGACCTTGAAGTCCTGCAACAGCTCGCCCGCCACGGCCGAGGAAACGCACACCACCGCGGCCACGCCCAGCACTACGGCCACGCCAGCCGTTCCCGTGGCTCCCAGCGCCACCATCAGCAGCGCCGCGATCAGCAGAGTCGACAGCGTGATTCCCGAGATCGGATTGTTAGTGGACCCGATCAATCCCACCAGGCTCCCGGACACGGTGGCGAAGAAGAACCCGACGATCAGCATCACCAGCGCGGCCACCAGGCCCGCGGCCACGTTGCCCGAAAAGTAGATGTACAGTGCGATCATGGCCAGGAACATGGCGCCGATCAGCAGGAATACGGTCTTCGAGCTCATGTAGCGTTCCGTGCGCGACAACGTGTCCAGCGCCGGCGCGCCGGCCTTCAGATCCGCGATGCCCCGCCCCAGCGCCATCTTGAGGCTGTTGCGCATGCGGAACATGGTATGCGCCGCGCCCACCAGCATGCCTCCCACCGCGATCGGCCGCACGATGTTGCGCCACACCGCCCCCGCCATGTCCGCCCACGTCTCGGGCTGCACGCCTGCGCCGAACATGGTGCCGATGTGCGGACCCAGCAAGTACACCAGCAGCGGCACCATGAAGCCCCACGCCAGCAGGCCACCGGCGAAGTTCAACGCGGCCAGCTCGGGTCCAATGATGAAGCCCACGCCCAAGTACGCCGGGCTCACCTCAGGCGCCGAAAACGTGGTGAAGCCGCCCGCCGGAGCCACCAGCGATCCGTCCTGGCTCATGCGTACGCCGCGCCCGCCCGCACCCACCGAGACAATGAAATCCTTCTCAAACGCGAACAGCCCGAACCGCCCCAGCATGTAGACCAGTCCGCCGATCCCGATGTTGTAAAACAGAAATTTCACCGCCTCGGCGCCACGCCGCCCGGCCTTGTGGATCTCCGAAGCGGCCACGGATTCCGGGAACGGCAGTTCGGGATCCTCCACCATCACGCGCCGCACCAGCGAGATGAACAGGACGCCGATCACGCCGCCCACGCCCATCAGCAGCGTCGACTTCCAATACGCATCCGCGATTCCGAACGACGGCCACGCCTGCGTCAGCACGAACGCCGGCAGCGTGAAGATCGCACCGGCGGCCACCGATTCGCCGATGGTGCCGGCGGTCCGCGCGATGTTTTCTTCGAGAATTGATCCCTTGAACACGCGCAACACCGCCATGCCGATCACCGCAGCCGGATACGTGGCCGCGACGGTCACGCCCGCGCGCAGCCCCAGGTAAGCGTTGGCGGCTCCCAGAATAATGGTGAGCGTCAGCCCCAGCAGCACGGCGCGGAGCGTGAACTCCTTCATTTGAACGCCCTCGGGCACGAAGGGCTGATGTTGCGGAGGTGTCGGCTGGCTCATGGGTTCGGTTCCGATCGGACGATGATATCATCCTGGGACGTGCGCGCCGCGCGCCCGGTTTCGCGGTCTCCGGGCCGATGCCGCTGTTAGAATGAGGATCGCGTGAACAAGGCGGTCTGTCTGGTCAGTGGAGGATTGGATTCGGCTACGTGCCTCGGCGTGGCGCGCCGTGAAGGCTTCGCCTGCTACGCCCTCTCCTTCGACTACGGCCAGCGCCACCGCGTCGAACTCGAAGCCGCGGCCCACGTCGCACAGCATTTCGATTCGCGCGAACATCGCGTCGCTAAAATCGATCTGCGCGTCTTCGGCGGTAGTGCGCTCACCGCCGATATCGACGTCCCTAAGCACGCCTCCGCCGCCGACCTCGAAAGCGGCATCCCCATCACCTACGTTCCGGCGCGCAACACGATCTTTCTCGCCTATGCCATGGCCTGGGCCGAAGTTCTCGAATCCTCCGACATCTTCATCGGAGTCAACGCCATCGATTACTCCGGCTACCCGGACTGCCGCCCCGAATTCATCGCGGCGTTCGAAACCATGGCCAACCTCGCCACCAAGGCCGGCGTCGAAGGCCGCACGCATCTGCGCGTACACACGCCTCTTTCCAAGCTCGACAAAGCGGGCATCGTCCGCCTGGCCGCCGAAGTGGGGGTCGACTTCGCAGCCACGCACAGTTGCTACGATCCCGACCTCGCGGGCCGGCCCTGCGGCCAGTGCGACTCCTGCCTGCTGCGCCGCAAAGGATTCGCCGAAGCTGGGCTCGCCGATCCCCTGCCCTACCGCGCATGAAAATCGCCGAAATCTTCTACTCACTGCAAGGCGAAGGGATGCTGGTGGGCACGCCCAGCGTCTTCGTCCGCGCATCCGGCTGCAACCTGCGCTGCGTGTGGTGTGACACACCCTACACGTCGTGGGCTCCCGAAGGCACTGAGATGAGTGTGGAAGAGATCGTCCGCGAGGCCGCACGCCACCCCGCGCAGCACGTGGTGATCACCGGAGGCGAGCCGATGCTCTTCCCCGCGGTGGTGGAACTGACGCAGACCCTCGGCGGCCACATCACCATTGAGACCGCGGGAACCGTCTACCAGCCGGTCCGCTGCGACCTCATGAGCATCAGCCCCAAGCTCGCCAACTCGACGCCGCGCGAGCGCGAAGGCGGACGCTTCGCCGCGCAGCATGACCGCCTCCGCTGGCAGCCGGAGATCGTCAGGCGGCTGATGTCCGCCTACCCGCACCAACTCAAGTTCGTCGTCTCTTCGCCGGAAGACCTGCCCGAGATCCACCGCATGATCGAGGAAACCGGCGCCCAGCGCGACCGCGTGGTGCTCATGCCCGAAGGCACTTCTGCGCACACGCTGCACCAGCGCGGCCCATGGCTGGCCGAAATCGCCAAGCGCGAGGGGTTCCGCTTCAGCCCGCGCCTGCACGTGGAGCTGTGGGGCGACCGCCGCGGCGTCTAAGGTCCCCGATCGGAGGTTCGTCCCACAGTCGAGGACCGCTCCCTGTGGTCGCGGCACAGCTACTGGAGCTGTGTACAAAAGACGTGCGCTGGGCAGAGCGCCAGTAGCCGCGGCCGTCAGGGAGCGGTCTCCACTTGTTGAGAAAATGCTCTAGTGTTGCACCTTCAGGAACAAGTCCTGGGGTACGGCCTGACCTCCGATCTTGATCACCACCGGCTGGTCCCCGTCCGGCACATCGGGCACAAACAGGTTGAACTGATATAGCCCTACGAACCCTGGAGCCAGGCCGGCGTAATTGATCGCGTCGCCTGTCAGTTCTACTCCGCCGATGCTCAGCGAAAGCGCACCCGCCAGCCCGTTCTGCCCGCCAACTACCATTCCCGGCGGCATATCCGGGTTCGTCCCCCCGAACCCGATCCCGTATGTCACAATCAGGTCCCCGGGCTTCGCCGGCCGCGACGGGACCCCCGGAATGTCGCCCACAAACGTCGTCCCATCCTGGAATGTGGCGGCCAGCAACTGTTTGCCGCCAACCATGAACGACGGAGGCGCCAGCAGCCCCGCGGCCGTCGGATCCTTCGGCAGCGCGAACGCATCGCTGGTCTGGTCGCAATTCGTGACGGTAACGTTGGCCGACCCGACGAAGGCGTCCGCCGGCGCCTGCACATTAATCTGCCCCGGACTGATGAACCGCACAAATGCCGGGGTCCCGTTGATGGAAACCTTCACCCGGTCCAGCAATGTCGGCGCCATAGTCGGCGGAGTCCCCTGGAAATCCAGCCCGCCCCACTCCCTGGTCACCGTGGAGAAATTCGTGCCATAGATCTCCAGCCACGACCCCGCCGCGAAATTCGAGCGGGCTCCGAACGCGCCTGCCGAAATCACCGCTGCAATCGATGGCGCCGCCTGCGTGCACGCCCCCATCGGATTCAGCACGTACTGCGCCGTGTACACATGATCGCCCGCGTCGTTGTTGTTGTTGTTGTTGATTGCGTTGCCCGCCACGTAGAAATGCACCGGGCCGGACGCCGTGGCCGGCGGGGTCCAGGTGAACGTATACGCGTCCGTGATGGGACGCGAATGTTCCACGAACTCCACCGGGAAGTTCGCCGAGCAGCTTCCGTTGCTCTTGCGGAAGGACCCGTTGTCGCAAAGCACAAAGACATTGCTGCCGGAGCCGTAGTCGAACCGCCCGGCCTGGGCATGCGTCAGGTCGCTCTCCAACCGCGCGGTCATCTGGAACCCGTGCTGCGCGTTCTGCGGATCGCTGACGTTGACCGTGACGGTAATGGGAACGCCCGGCGTATAGCTGGAGCCCTGGGAGAACGCCGCCGTCACATTGCCACCGAAAGCATTGATCGGCCCCCCCTGGGGGTTCGCCTCGGATGTGTGGCACCTGGCGGAGGCGCAGGCCAGCGGATCGTCGCCCGGGGCTCCCGTAAACCTCGGGTCCGGACCGTCCCTATATCCCAGTAAGCACACTGGCAGCATCGCTGCCACCAGGGCCAATACCCCGTTACGAAGTTGTGTATGGATCATAAAAATCGCATGACTCTCCTACAAACACCGCAGCGCTTTCTTTGTCGCGGTGCTCACAGGAATCTCTGTCAGTTCGGTTTCATGCCACCATCGCGCCCCCTTTGGCAACGCTCCCTTTGCGGTGAGCTTTCCTTCCCGTACTTCAAATCTGTATTGACTGTTTGTAATCGAGTGCCGGAACGAACCCACCGCGGCTCCTGTCACCGCGCCCGGGAACGGCTCGGGCAACTCCCAGAAGCCCGTCACCCGCGGGCTGGGCGCCAGCAAAAGCCGCCCTTCGCGGCGAATCACCAGCAACGTACGTTCCTTGCGGACCGGCTCGGCCTTCTGGCGCGGCGGCGGCAGCTCCCGTTGCCCCCCCCAACGCAGCGCAGCGCACTCCTTCGCCACTGGACAAACCCCGCATTGCGGATCGCGGGGCAGGCACACCAGCGCGCCCAACTCCATCAATGCCTGGTTGGAACGGCCGGGATGGCGCCGGTCCAGCAGCGCCTGCGCCTCGGCCGCGGTATCCGGCGCCGGATCACCCGCTATGCGCGAAATCACCCGCCGCACGTTCCCATCGACGGCTGCGTGCGGTAACCCAAATGCAATACTCGCCACCGCGGCCGCCGTGTACTCACCGACCCCTGCCATTGCTCTGATGGATGCGTGGTCACGCGGGAACATTCCTGTTTTTGTGATTTCCCGCGCCGCTTTTTGCATGTTACGCGCGCGTGAATAATAACCAAGTCCCGACCACAGTGCGAGCACTTCTTCTTCTTCCGCCGCTGCCAGATCGTCCGGGCGCGGGAAGCGCTCCAGAAACCGCTCGTAGTACGGCACCACCACCGTAACGCGCGTTTGTTGCAGCATGATTTCAGAAATCCAGATTGCATACGGATCGCGCGTGCGCCTCCATGGCAGATCGCGGTGATGGCGTTCGTACCAGCGCGCGAGCGCTTTGCGGATGGCGGCGTGATCCAATCTTCTATACTAGAAGCAATCCTCTCTTGAACGACTTCATCCGCATCCGTGGTGCGCGCGTCCACAACCTGAAGGGGATTTCCCTGGACATTCCGCACGAACGCCTGACCGTGGTCACCGGCGTTTCGGGCTCCGGGAAATCGTCGCTTGCCTTCGACACCATCTATGCCGAAGGGCAGCGCCGCTACGTCGAATCGCTCTCGGCCTACGCCCGCCAGTTCCTGGAACGCATGGAAAAGCCCGCGGTCGACGAAATCGACGGTATCGCGCCGCCCGTCGCCATCCGCCAGAAGAACACCACGCGCAACCCGCGCTCCACGGTAGCCACCTCCACCGAGCTCTACGACTTCCTACGCCTGCTCTGGGCCCGCGCCGGACGCACGTTCTGCCCCAACGGCCACGGCCATGTGGAACGCGACACCGTGGATCAGGTCGCGACCAGGATGCTCACCCTGCCCGCCGGCTCACGTTGGTACGCGCTGTTCCCGCTGCCGGAGGAGAAGAACACCGAGGCCCTGCGTGACAAGCTCTTCGACCTGCGCAAGCGCGGCTTCAACCGCCTCTACCAGAACGGCCGCGTCTTCGAGTTCTCTACGCCCGAATCCCTGCTTGACCTGGACTTCTCGAAGCCGGTCGCCGTGCTGGTCGACCGCCTGGCCATCTCCTCTACGATGCGCCAGCGCCTGGTGGACACGCTCGAAATCTGCTACCGCGAAGCGGGCGAGGCCGTCTTCGAACCGGCCGAAGGCGGCGAGTCCCTGCGCTTCAACGAACGCTTCGCCTGCAAGGTCTGCGGCCTGGAGTTCACCGAAGCCGAGCCGAGCCTGTTCAGCTTCAACAGCCCCTTCGGCGCCTGCAAGCGCTGCCAGGGCTTCGGCAACACCATCGACTACGACATGGACCTGATCATTCCCAACCGGTCCCTGTCCGTCAACCAGGGGGCGGTCGACCCCTGGACCAAGCCGCAGCATTCCTGGTACCTCACCGAATTCCGCCGCGACGCCAAAGGCAAGATCCGCTTCAGCGTCCCCATCTTCGACCTGCGCCCGGACGAACTCGCGGTGCTGCACGCGCACATCCAGGACTACTTCCGCGAAATCGAAAAGAAGAAGTATAAGGTCCACGTCCGCGTTTTCCTGAGCCGGTATCGCGGCTACACGCTCTGCCCCGATTGCAAGGGGGCCCGCCTGAGACCCGAAGCCCTGTGGATCACGGTCGGCGGCAAGACCATCGGCGACGTCACCCACCTGAACATCGCTGAAGCCCGAGCCTTCTTCGACGCTCTTGAGCTTACGCCCGAAGAATCGCAGATCGCCGACAAAGTCCTGGTCGAAATCCAGCAGCGCCTGAAGTTCCTGAACGACGTCGGCCTCGAATACCTCACGCTGGACCGGCTCTCGGCCACCCTATCCGGCGGCGAAGCGCAGCGCATCCAGCTCGCCACCTGCCTCGGCTCACGCCTGGTCGGCGCCTGCTACGTCCTCGACGAGCCGTCAATCGGCTTGCACAGCCGCGACACCGCCCGCCTGGTCGGCATCCTCGAAGAACTCCGCGACCTGGGTAATACGATTCTGGTGGTGGAACACGACCCCGACGTCATGCGCGCCTCGGACCACATCATCGACCTTGGCCCCGGAGCCGGCGAACAAGGCGGCAACGTCGTCTTCGAAGGGACCTATAAGCAGCTCTGCGCCGACGGCGCGAGCTCGCTCACTTCGAAATACCTCCGCGGCGAGCTCAAAACCTCCTACGTCAAAGGCCGCCGCACGCCGCACGCCAAGCGCGCCATCCGCTTCCTTGGAGCGCAGGCGAACAACCTGAAGGGTATCGACGTCACCATCCCGCTGAACGTGATGGTCGCGATCACCGGCGTTTCGGGCTCCGGCAAATCCACCCTGGTCCATGACGTCATCTTCCAAACACTCGAAAAGCGCATGGACCGCAACGCCCCCGCAGCCACCAACTCACCCGAAGAATGGGGCGTGCCCCCCGAAAAACAAACCTGCCGCAAGGTGGAAAAAGCCGACCTCCTGACCCACGTGGTCCTGGTCGACCAATCCCCCATCGGCCGCACGCCGCGCTCCAACCCGGTTACCTACATCAAAGCCTTCGACCAGATCCGCGAGCTGTTCGCCAACACCCAGGAAGCCGACCGCCGCGGCTACACCCCCGGCCACTTCTCCTTCAACATCCCCGGTGGCCGCTGCGAAACCTGCCAGGGCGACGGCACCGTCACGGTCGAAATGCAGTTCCTCGCCGACGTGGAGCTGGTCTGCGACGACTGCAAAGGAACCCGCTACAAATCGAGCGTCCTCGACGTGCGCTACAACGGCCTTAACATTCACGAGGTGCTCCAGCTCACGGTCAAGGAAGCGATTTCGTTTTTCTCCAGCGTCCCCCGCCTGTCGCAGCGCCTCAAGGTCCTCGCCGACGTGGGCCTCGGCTACCTGCGACTCGGCCAGTCCGCCACCACGCTTTCCGGAGGCGAAGCCCAGCGCGTGAAGCTCGCCGCGCATCTGTCGCAAGCCACCAGCGAAGGCACGCTCTACATCTTCGACGAACCCACCACCGGACTCCACTTCGACGACATCGCCAAGCTCCTCGACGCCTTCGAACAACTCCTCCGCTCCGGCGCGAGCATTCTGATCATCGAGCACAACCTGGAAGTCATCCGCCGCGCCGACTGGGTCATCGACCTGGGCCCGGAAGGCGGCGAAGCCGGCGGCCGCATCGTCGCCGAGGGCACGCCCGAGGACATCGCGAAGGTGAAGGAGTCCTACACCGGTCGCTATCTGGAATTACTTCGGAGCCAGTGAGTGAGAGATATGCTCAAGCGAACCGAATGCGGTAGGGCCTGCGGGACTCCACCGTCACGAAGTACGATCACAGGGGCGTTTCCACCGAGTGGATCCGCCGATCACCGGAGTCGAGAGATGCCTCGGAGTCCCATTCGCCATGTCACCAACAGCTACCTGAATCGTAGCAGGGCTTCCTAGTTCTGTGAACAGGGCGGTTTTATCGGGGTTGCGGACGGAGGCGCGGATTCGCCCACACGTCTATAGCGTATTATTCTTCTTAGCTTCCGCCACAGCGTTAACGAAGGTCGGCCCATGCACGAAATCATAATCGTCATGACCGGAGGCCATTCTCATTCCCGCTATCGCCTCATGAAGAGATCTACCCTTCTGAAGAAGATGATAGAGAGTCGCGAAGCCTATAATATTATCACTCCATAACACAGGCTTTAGCGTGCCAACAAATCCAAATACAAGACCATTAGCGGTTATAGATTGCCTCACAGACCCGAGCCCCTCACAGGATGAAAGAGACAGAAGATACAGGCCGTTTGTATGTTTATGGATTGGCTCAAGAATAAGAGTGAGCTCCGGCCATCTTACGAAATCGCCGGAGGTCAAGACCAAACCGTCGAAACTGCCGTGCCCACTAAGATGCACGACGGGAAACGTCTGATACAAGGCGCAAAACGAAGGGATGCAAGCCACCGCCTGCTCCAAAGACCTTCTGTCGGGGCATATCTGGAAATGGTGCCGCACGCCCGAAAACGTAAGAACCTGCCTTAGAGCGAAAGCTTCGCTAAAGCCTGCCCCGAACTCTTCTATTTTACTAGATTCCAGAATGTAAACACAAAACGGTGGAAGGACAAAATCCGGAGGTGCCATAAATCCAGCCTAACACGCGCCGTCCAAAGACTTCCATAATAGCGACTCTGCTCCCTCCATATCAGGAGCGCGCTTGAATGGAGGTCTGGTCTCGTCCCACCACAGAATGCAACCATCATGCTCCTCAAAGCCTCCTTCGAGATCTTCAAGAATTCGCCAGGAATTTCGCCCGCCAACATTCTTGGGTCATCGGCGGCAGCACCAAGGCAGCTGCCGCTTCGGCGCATTCGCAGGGATGCGCGGCTACCCTCCGCCAAGAACTCGCTGCCACCCTCATCGCGGCAGCGCGAATGCCACGTACGCCCGCTCCCCGAACATCGCCTGCTTCCCGCTATTCAGCCGCGGCGCCATCAGCCCGTTATTCCCCGCCGCCGGCACCACGATGTACTCCCGCCCGCCGGCCTCATAAATCGCCGGCACGCCCTCCGACCCGTTCGCCAACTCCGCCTTCCACAGCACCTTGCCCGTGTCCGCGTCGTAAGCCCGCAGCGTCTTGTCCGACGCAGTCGCCACGAACACCAGCCCGCTCGCCGTCACCACCACGCCGCCGCGCGGGAACTGCGCGCCCGTGCCCTCGATCCCCAGCGCCGCAATCTCGGCGACCTCGCCGTTCGGAACCTGCCACTTGATCGTGCCCGTGTTCAGGTCGTACGCCGTCAATTGCGACCACGGCGGACCGATCGCCGAAAGCCCGTTGCTCTGGATCAGGAACTCGTACGGCGCGTTGTAGCGTACGAAATCGCCCGGAGCCGCCGGAGCCGGCGCCAGCGGCGGACCCTTCTCCGCACCCTTCCCGCGCCCCCCGCCGCCCTTCGCATTGGCGTTCGCATTCGCCGCCGGAGCAGGCCCGCACGGCGAACCTCCGCGGCCGGCACCCGGCCGATTCAGCCGCAGGATCGTCGGCGCCTCTTTCGACACCACAAACATCGTCCCATTCAGCGGATTCACACCCGAACTGCCCCAATTCGCCCCGCCATTATTCCCCGGAATCTCGATCGACCCGTTCAAGCTGGGCGGCGTAAACAATCCGTCATTGCGGCACGTCCGCAGAATCTCGCGGACCCGCTCCTTGTCCGCCTCCGGCAGAAACGGATTGATGTCGGCCTCGGTGAACGACTGTCGCGCGAACGGCGGTGGAGCAGTGGGAAATGGCTGTGTCGGCGACGCGTGCTCGCCCGGTACGTCGGAGGCCGGTACCGCACGTTCCTCAATCGGCCAGATGGGCGCGCCCGTCTTGCGGTTGAAAACGAACAGGAACCCTTGCTTGGTCGCCTGCGCCACCACGTCCACCCGCGCGCCGTCATGCGTGATGGTCAGCAACTTGGGCGCCTGCGGGAGGTCGTAATCCCACAAATCGTGGTGCACCAGTTGCTGATGCCACAGCCGCTTGCCGGTCTTCACGTCCAGCGCCACCAGCGAATTGCTGAAGAGATTCTGTCCCGGCCGGTTGCCGCCATAAAAGTCGTAACGCGCCGTAGCGAACGGGATATAGGCGATGCCCGTCGCCGGGTCGATCGTCATCTCGTTCCAGTTGTGCACGCCACCCGCCCACTTGTAGGCGTCCTCGGGCCACGTGTCATAGCCGAAATCGCCCGGATGCGGCACACTGTGGAATACCCATAGCAGCTTGCCCGTCACTGCGTCGTAGCCGTGCACGTCACCCGGCGATGCGGCGTAGTTGTCCGGACCCGCCGCCGAACCCAGAGAAATCACTACGATATTCTGATAAATCCTGCCGGGATTATTGGTCTGTAAGCTGCGAATAGAAGCGGGATCCCGATCCAGGCCCACCTTCAGATCCACTTGCCCGTTGTCGCCGAACGACGCGACCGTCTCGCCGGTCCGCGCGTCGATCTCCGTCAGGTGGCCCTGGCTCACGAACACCAGCCGCCGGTCCGACGCATCGCCGTTCTGCCAATAGTTGATCCCCCGGGCGTTGATGCTGCCGCCCGTGTCGTGCGACCACTTCTCGGCCCCGGTCGCCGCATCGATGGCCACCACCGAGCTGTTCTTCGCCAGCACATACATGGTCCCGTCCACCACCGCCGGATTAAAAAGATAGGTGCGGTTATCGTCCGTCGCATAGGTCCAAGCGACCTCTAGATTGCCGACGTTCTCCTTATTGATCTCGGTCAGCGAGGAAAACTGGGAGGAGTCCGCGCCGCCCAGGTAGCCATCCCAAGTCGCGTAATTCGGCGCTCCCGCGTTGGTCTGCTGCGCCGAAACCCGGTCGCGGCTCACCCCTCCGATCAGCGCCGCGGCGATCACTGCCGCGGTAAGAAGACGTGTGCGCATGAGAGTTCTCCTCTTCTTCACCCCGCAGGGTCCTGCTGAGCTTCCGAGCAAGTATACACCCAACCTCCGGCATAAGGCCGTCCGGATGCGCCGTTGCAGTACGCTATGAAGATGCCGGCTCGTGCGGCCCCTGCACTTACGCCTAGCTTCGCAAACGATCCAAGCTACGTGATCGCCGGGTCCGGGCTCACGGGCGCCACCATCGCCCGGATGCTCGCCGACGCGGGCCGCGACGTGCTGGTGCTCGAACGCCGCGCCCATGCCGGCGGCAACCTGCACGATCACCTGCATCCCAGCGGCATCCGAATCCACACATACGGTCCACACTACTTTCGAACGTCGTCGGACACCATCTGGCAGTTCGTGAACCGCTTCGCCCGCTTCTATCCCTATACCGCCGCGCTGAAGACGTTGGTCGACGGCGCCTACGAAAACTGGCCCGTGTCGGCCAGCTACATCCGCCGCACTCTGGGTGACGCCTGGCATCCCGCCTTCACCGGCACTCCCCGCAACTTCGAAGAGGCCGCCCTGGCGATGATGCCTGAATCTGTTTATGCGAAATTCGTCAAAGGATACACGCAGAAGCAGTGGGGGGTGGACCCGCGCCAATTGTCAGCGGCCCTCGCGCGCCGGTTCGAGGTGCGGCATGACAATGAGCCCCGCCTGGCGCGGCACAAGCATCAGGGCCTCCCCGTTGACGGTTACACGGCCTTCATCGGCAACCTCCTTGCCGGCCTGCCGGTCGTAATGAACTGCGACTACCTCCAACACCGCGATGCGGTTCGCGCGAGAACTCTGCTGATCTTCACCGGCCCCATCGACGAATACTTTGAATTCTGTTTTGGACGCCTCAAATACCGCACTCAGCGGCGAACCCACCGGCATCTGCCGCAGGCCGGCTTTGCTCTTCCCTGCGGTCAAGTAAACAACCCGGACCCGTCCCAGGGAGCGCATATCCGCACCCTCGAATGGAAACACATGATGCCGCCCGAGGCGACGCGCCACATCCAGGGCACCGTGCTGACCATCGAGACGCCGGAAACCGCGCTGGACCCGGAGCACTACGAATACCCGTTCCCCGATCCGGACAACGACGCACTGTATCGCCGCTACCGGGCTCTGGCCGACTCGATTCCAGGGCTCCTGATTTGCGGCCGCCTGGGCGAGTACACCTACTACGACATGGACCAGGCGATCGGCCGCGCCATGAAACTGGCCCGCGCCATCCTTGCCGGCCACCTACCGGCGCGGCATGCGGATTCGGAGACTCGCCGAGCCAGCGCAGCCGCCCCGGCTAGCTCTTAGCGATGCACATCCCCAAGATCGATCCCCTCCCGGATAAGCCGCGCCCTTGGTGGTCCGTGATGATCCCGGCCTACAACGGAGCCGCTCTGCTGGCAACCACGCTGCGCTCCGTTCTGGCGCAGGATTCTGGGCCTGAGCAGATGCAGATCGAGGTCGTCGACGATCATTCCACCCGGGAAGACCTGCGCAGCGTGGTCGAAGAGATCGGCCAGGACCGCGTGCAATATTACCGGCAGCCACACAACGTGGGGGTCACCGCGAACTTCAATACCTGCGTGCAGCGGTCGCAAGGTCACTGGGTTCACCTGCTCCATGCCGACGACCTCGTGAGCCCCGGCTTCTATGAAACCCTCGCCCCGGCCACCAAGCGCAGCGATGTCGAGGCGGCCTTCTGCCGCTTCACATTCATAGACGAAAACGGCCGTCTCCTCCGGGCCCAGCGGTCCGAGGCAACGGAACCCGGAATCCTGGAGGACTGGATACCAAAGATCGGTGTCAGATCACGGATCCAGGCTCCGTCCATCGTTGTCAGGCGCCGCCTCTATGAGCGTATCGGCGGCTACGACACACGCCTGTTTCACTGCGCCGACTGGGACATGTGGAAGCGGGTCGCCGTCAGCGGCCCGGTCTGGTACGAGCCCGCCATTCTCGCCGCTTATCGCGTCCATTCCAAATCCGACACGTCGGCACTGGTCCGGAGTGGAAGAAATATGGAAGACACCCGGCGCTCGATCTGCCTGTCGATTCGCTACCTTCCACCGGAGTCGGCCGCCGCCATCTCCCGCCTCGCCTGCATTACCTCCACCCGCCACGCGCTCACAACGGCGGTGAGGATGCTGCGCAAGCGGGAGCTCTCCGCTGCGCTCATCCAGCTCCGGGAGGCTGGAAAGAATCTGACATTCCCCCTGGTGTGGCGTCCGGATGCGCCGGACCGGGACGCCGGCGTTGTTCCGGAATAGGCGGTGCACCCTTGACTACCCCGGACCCCGAATGTTACCTTCGCCATGCAAGTAAGGAGCACTCATCATCATGAAGTTTGGCGGTTTTTACGAACTCCAGCTCCCGCGTCCCTGGGCCCCCGGCGCGGAGCATACCCTGGTTCAAAACGCACTCGAACAGGTCGAGCTATCCGACCGCGGCGGCTACGACTATATCTGGGCCACGGAGCACCATTTCCTTGAAGAGTACGCGCACTCCTCCGCACCCGAGGTCTTCCTGGCGGCCTGTAGCCAGCGCACGAAAACCGCGCGCATCGGCCACGGCATCATTCAGAGCTCGCCCTACATCAACCACCCCGCGCGCATCGCCGAGCGCGTCGCCACGCTCGATCTGGTGAGCAACGGCCGCGTCGATTTCGGCTTCGGCGCCGGCGCCACCGAAACCGAACTGGGCGGCTTCAACGTCCCGCAGGCCCAGAAGAAGGACATGATGCTCGAAGGCGCCCGCGCCGTCGTCGAAATGTTCGCGCAGGAGCCATTTTCCGGCTATCAGGGCAAGTATTTTCAGATGCCCTCCCGCAACATCATCCCCAAGCCGATGCAGAAGCCGCACCCCCCGCTGTGGATGGCCTGCTCCAACCGGACCTCCATCGCGCAGGCCGCCCAGCTCGGCGTTGGCGCGCTCACCTTCTCTTTCGTCGGAGCCGACCAGGCCAAGCAATACGTCGACCTCTACTATTCCACCCTCGAGAAGGAATGCGAGCCCATCGGCTACGAAGTGAACCCGCAGATCGCCATCGCCTGCCCGTTCTTCTGCCACCCCAACGACGAATACGCGCTCGGCGTGGGCGCCGAGGCCTATAGCTTCTTCATCTACGGGCTGGGCCACTATAGCTTCTTCGGCGAACACATCCCCGCCCAAACCGACATCTGGGACGAGTTCAAGAACCATCCCAAGGAATTCGCCCTGCCCGAAGGACGCACGCAGGATTGCGTCGGCTCACCTGACCGCATCCGCAAACAGCTCCGCGAATTCGAGCAGGTGGGCATCGACCAGGTCATCTGCCTGTCGCAGGCCGCCAACATCCGGCACGACGAACTCTGCTCGTCCATCGAGCTTTTCACCAAGGACGTTCTTCCCGAATTCAAGGAGCGCGACCAGAAATGCGCGCCCCAGCAGGCCGCGCGCAAAGCGCGCCTCAATGACCTGTGCATGAAGCGCCGGCCGGCCGTCGAGAAACCCTCCCAACCCACCGTTATCCGCGCAGCGGGGCATCACTAGATATGGAATTCCAACGCGAAACACTCACTGTCAACGGCGTCCGCATCGCCATGCTCACCGCCGGCCAGGGCGAGGCCCTGCTCTTCCTGCACGGAGCCGGCACCTGGCACGGCTTCGACTTCGCCCTGCCCTGGGCCAAGCACTTCCGCGTGCTGATCCCCTATCATCCCGGCTGGGGTGAATCCGACGATGCGCCGGACATCACCACGCCGCACGACTTTATCATGCATTACCTCGAGTTCATCGACGAGCTGGGCCTCGATCGCGTCTACCTGGCCGGCTACTCGATGGGCGGCCGCTTGGCGGCCACGTTCACCTCCGAGCATCGGCGGCGCGTCCACAAGCTCGTTCTGGTCGCTCCCGCTGGCCTCGACGTCCCCGGTCACCCGATCACGGATCTCTCCAAGGTCCCGCCCGACCAGATCCTCGGCTACCTGGCCAACGACGTGAGCGTACTCACCAAACGCCTGCCGGCGCACATCGACGATGCCTGGAACGCCGCCCGCGCGCGCGAGACCGGCAACTTCTTCAAGCTGGTCGATAACGGGCTGTTCGACCCGCATTTCTCGCACTGGCTCCATCGTGTCACCATCCCCACGCGCATCATCTGGGGCGAGCGCGACCGAATTGTCCCGGTGGAGCAAAGCGAAGCCTGGATCCGCCACATCCCCGGCGCTCGCCTGCATCGCTACCCCAACGCCGGGCACGTGGTGCTCGACGAAGAACCCGACGCCGTCGAAGCCGTGGAAGCTTTCCTTAAGGAGTGAGCCTATGTTCCGCCAGGAAGACGCTGTAACTTACTTCCGCACCCATGAGGGTGTGGTCAATCACATGTATCTGGACATCGTGGGACTGGTGACCATCGGGGTCGGTTTCATGCTTCCCAACCCCGCGGCGGCCCAGGCGCTGCGTCTGGTCCGCCGCGACACGGGCAAGCCCGCGACCGGAGAAGAGAAGGCCGCCGAGTGGGAAACCGTCCACGCTCAAAGGAAGGCGATGCGGGCTTCCACCTACAAGAAGTTCACCAACCTCGACATGCCCGACGCCGAAGTCGACAAGCAGCTCGGCGTCCTCATCGACGACTTCGTCCGCAACCTCCACAACCGCTTTCCGAAGTTCGGCAAGTTTCCGGACCCCGCGCAGATCGGTCTTCTGGACATGATCTATAGCCTCGGCCCCAAGGGACTGTTCGTCGGCTTCCCGAAGTTCTGCTCCGCCGTCGACGCCCAGGACTGGAAGGCCTGCGCCCGCGAGAGCCGCCGCCGCAACGTCTCCGACAACCGCAACGCCGACCTGAAGCAGCTCTTCGTTGACGCCGCGAAGCTTTCCACTTGATCCCGAGCCGGGTTGCCGCCGCGCGCCCGGCTGTGCCAAGATTCGATAGACCGCCGCAAGGCGAAGCCAACTGGGAGGATTTATGCGAAATTACTTGACTCTGGCACTGGCCGGCGGCCTGCTCACCCTGGCGCCCGTCGCTAGCGCTCAGCCCCGGGGGGGCGCGCCTTTGCAGGTCCCCAACCCGCACTACGTCTCGATTCCGATGGAAATCACGGTCAACAAGCCCGCCGCCGAAGTCTGGGCGCGCGTCGGCAAGTACTGCGACATCGGCGAATGGATGCAATTCCCCTGCACCATCACGCAGGGCAAGGACGGCGAGTTCGGCGCCGTGCGCTCCATCCAGAACGAGGTGCTGGTGGGCAAGACCGAGCTTTCCTACACCTACACGCAGCCGGTGCGGGAAGGCCAAATCTACATCCTTTATCACGGGACGCTGGAGGCGCGTCCGGTGACGGCCACCACCTCGAAGCTGCTCTACACGCTGGTGTACGACGACTCGACGCTGCCCGATGACGCGGCTCGCGAAGCGGATCACGAGCAGCGCCGGACGATGTTCACGCGGGGGCTGGAGAACATGAAAATCCTGGCCGAAGGCGGCACGCTGCCGCCAGCGCCGGCACGCGGCGGCCGTGGTGGGAAAGGCAAAGGCAAGGGCAAGCAGTAGCCTTCGCGCCAGCAATCAGCACGCCCGCTTCCTTGGGAGGCGGGCGTTGTCGTTTGAGGACCGCTCGCTCAAGCGCGCGGCTCGGCCAGTGAGCCTGCGTTTCATCCTCGTCATGCTGTGCAGAGCGTCATGCTGGGCACAGACCCCTTGCAACTCCCAGACCACTAGCTGAGCCGCGACCGCAGGAAGCGGTCTACACTGAACCGCGAAGGGCTCTAACCTTGCTCTCGCCTGCACTTCTCACAAGCTCTACAGTGCATCGGCGCGAAACGTGAGGCAGAGATGCGCAATCGGCGAGTTGGCCTCCGCTCCCGGCATGACAGCGTGACCGGCCACAAGCGCCGGGACGAGTCCCGGCGCGGCAAGCAAGAGTGCTTGCGCCACGTCCTGCGTCCGAAATCTGGTGAGAAATGCGGGCTAGTAAAGCGGCGCCTCGCCCGGCGGACGCGTTTTCCAGCGCCGGTGGATCCACAGCCACTGGTCGGGATACTGGCGGATCACCGATTCGAGCTGGCTGTGCACGCGCTGCGTGTCGCTTTGGACGTCGCCCGTCATCTCGATTTCGGGATAGAAGCGCAGTATGTAGCGATGGTCGGCTTCCGACCACAGGGCGAAGCCCGGCACGACCGCGGCTCCGGTGCGGTGGGCGAGCTTGACGAACGCCGTGCCCGCGCAGGCCTTCTGTCCGAAGAAGTCGATGAACACGCCCTCCTCGGGTGTGACGTTCTGGTCGATCAGGACGCCGACGGCATCGCCCGCATGCAGCGCGCGCAGGATGGTCCGCGCGGCCTCCTTCTTGCGGATGATGTAGTTGCCCGACAGCGCGCGGCGGTGCTCCACCAACTCGTCGACGCGGGCGTTATCAAGCGGACGCACGACGACGTGCATGGGAGCGGTCATGTAGGCGTGTGTGAAGGCGCTCAGTTCCCAGTTGCCGAGGTGCGCCGTGGCCACCAGCACTCCCTTGCCGCGGGCCTGCGCGCGGGTGAAGTTTTCAAGGCCTTCGTAGGCGATCCACTCCCCGACGTTGTCGCGCGTGATCTGCGGGAACTTGGCGAACGTCACCAGCAGCCGCGCGATCGAGCGGAAGACGCCGTCGGTGATGCGGTCGGGATCGGGGTAGCCGGCCATTTCCAGATTGCGGCGCGCGACGCGGCGCAGGCGCGGGACCGCCAAGTCGAAGAGCTTTGCCAACACACGCGCGCGCAGCATCGCAAAGCCGCGCGGAGTCCACGCAAGCTGCAACAGCACCGCGCGCACCAGCCAATACTCGAGGAGCTTCACTCGATCCAGCCGCCGCCCAGAACCAGTTCGCCTGCGTAGAAGACCGCGCCCTGCCCGGGGGTGACCGCGCGCTGCGGCTCGTCGAACGTCACGTGCACGCGCCCCGGGTCGGCCGTGGGCGTGATGGTGGCCGAGGCCGCGGCGTGCTTGTTGCGGATCTTGATGGCGGTTCGCATGGGCTCGGCAGGCGGGGCGATCGAGATCCAGTTGACTGAATTCACGTGCATCGCCCCACGCAGCAGTTCGTCGTTGCGGCCGATCACCACACGCTTGGTCGCGGGTTCGGTCGAGATCACGTAGAGCGGCTCGCCCGCGGCCACGCGCAGCCCGCGCCGCTGGCCGACGGTGAAGTGATGCACGCCCGCGTGCTCGCCGACGACGCGGCCGTCGGAGGTGACCAGTTCGCCCGCGGCCTCCTGCGGAGCGAGGCCCTGCTCGCGGAAATAGGCGTCGATAAACGCCGCGTAGTCGCCGTTCGGGACGAAGCAGATCTCCTGGCTATCCGGCTTGGCTGCGGTTGGGATGCCGAGATCGCGGGCCAGTTCGCGCACTTCAGACTTTTGCATGCCGCCCAGCGGGAACTCGGTGCGTGCGAGCTGGTCCTGCGTGAGCCCGAACAGGAAGTAGGTCTGATCCTTGCCGTGGTCGACGCCGCGCAGCAGTTCCCAGCGGCCGCTCTCCGGATTCCGGCGGATCTGCGCGTAGTGCCCGGTGGCGATGCGCGCCGCGCCCACGCCCTCTGCCATTTCCAGGAACTGGTCGAACTTGATGAAGTTGTTGCAGAGTGTGCAGGGGATGGGTGTGCGTCCGGCCAGGTACTCGGCCACGAACGGCTTCACCACCTGCTCTTCGAAGCGGTCCTCGAAGTTGACTACGTAGTAAGGAATGCCCAGGATCTGCGCAACGCCACGCGCGTCGTAAACATCGTCAAGCGAGCAGCAGCGTCCGGTGGCGGATTCACTCTGGATTTCGGGCAGCCGGCGCTGGTTCCAGAGTTGCATGGTGAGTCCGATCACGTTCTCGCCGCGCGCGCGCAGCATGCCCGCAACGACGGAACTGTCCACTCCGCCCGACATCGCGACGGCGACCGTCTCAAGCATAGGCAGGCGACAACTTTCTCAGGTGCGCGACGCTGGCCACCAGTGCTTCGACCAACGCGTCGACCTGTTCCACGGTATTCGACCGGCCGAGCGAGAACCGGATGCTGGATCGCGCCTGCTCGCGCGTCAGGCCGATGGCGAGCAGCACATGCGAGGGCTCGGGCGCGCCGCTGGAACACGCCGCACCGCTGGACACCGCGAATCCACGGAGATCGAGCGCGATCAGCAGCGCGTCGCTGTCGATCCCGTCGAAGCGAATGTTGGTAGTGTTCCCGACGCGCGGCGCGCCTGCGCCGTTCACGTGCGTATCGGCGATGCGCTCTAAAACGGCCGCTTCCAGCCGATCACGCAGAGTAGCGACGCGCGCTGCCTCCGCCGTTCCATGCTCGACGATCCACGCCGCCGCGCGGCCCAGGCCCACGGCTCCCGGAACGTTCTCGGTGCCACCGCGGCGCTCCCGCTCATGGCGTCCGCCGTAGATCATCGGAGCGAGCTTGGTCCCCTTGCGCACGTAGAGTGCGCCGACGCCCTTCGGCGCGTTCACCTTGTGCCCGCTGATCGCATAGAGCGCGACGCCCAGTTCGCGCACGTCCACTCGAATCTTACCTGCCGCCTGCACGCCGTCCGAATGCAGTACGGCCCCGGCCTCGGCCGCGATGCGCGCAATTTCAGAGATCGGCTGCACGGTGCCCAGTTCGTTGTTGGCATGCATCACGCTGATCAGCCGCGTCGAAGGCCGCAGCGCGTGACGGATCGCCTCCGGGTCGACCATCCCGCGTCCGTCCACAGCGACGCGCGTCACCTCGGGCAACTGCGCGGCCGACGCGAGCACCGCCGGATGCTCGAACGCGGTCGTGATCACGTGCCCGCCGGCGGAGGCGCCGAACACAGCCAAGTTGTCCGCCTCGGTTCCGCCGCTGGTGAACACGATTTCTTCCGGGTCGGCGCCCAGCAGCGCGGCCACCTGCTTGCGGGCGTCGTCCAGCCTATGCCGCGCGGCCTGGCCGAAGTGATGGATGCTCGACGCGTTGCCATACACTTCGGTCATCGCGGGAAGCACGGCTTCCAGCACGTCCGGGGAAACCGGAGTGGTCGCGTTGTGATCGAAATAAAACCGCTGCACTAAAACAAGTTTACCGGTGTGTGGCGAAAAACTCCCGCGCCGCGTCCACCGTGGCCTGGATATCGGCCTCGCTGTGCGCCGCCGACACAAAGCCGGCCTCGAACTGCGAGGGCGCGATGTAGACGCCGCGGTCCAGCAGAAAGTGGAAGAACTCGCCGAAACGCGCGGTGTCGCACTTCTTGGCCGAATCCCAGTCCGTCACCGGATCCGGCGTGAAGAAGAAGGTAAACATCGAGCCCACGCGATTCACCGTGACGCCCGGCGGGACCCAGGCGGTCAACTGCGCCGCGCGCGCCTCCAGCGTGTCGTAGGTTTCCGGATGCTGGAGCAAATACCGCAGCATCGCGAGCCCCGCGGCCACGGCCAGCGGATTCCCGGAAAGCGTCCCGGCCTGATACACCGGACCCAGCGGTGCGATCTTCTGCATGATGTCCGCCCGCCCGCCGTAAGCGGCCAACGGCAGCCCGCCGCCGACCACCTTGCCGACCGTCGTCATGTCCGGCTTGATCCCGAAGCGCGCCTGTGCGCCGCCCGGCGCCACGCGGAAGCCCGTCATGACTTCGTCGAAGATCAGCACGGCGCCATGGCGTTCCGTAAGATCGCGCAACGTGCCCAGGAATCCGGGCGCGGGCGGCACGCAGCCCATGTTGCCGGCCACCGGCTCGACGATCACCGCCGCGATTTGTGACCCGCGTTCGGCGAAGGCCCTCTCCACCGCATCAATCGAGTTGAAGGGCAGCGCGATGGTGGTTTCGGCGAAGCCGCGCGGCACGCCGGCGGTATCGGCGATGCCCAGCGTGGCCATGCCCGAGCCGGCCTTCACCAGCAGCGAATCGACGTGGCCGTGGTAGCAGCCTTCGAACTTGATCGTCAGGTCGCGGCCCGTAAATCCGCGCGCCACGCGCAGCGCGCTCATGGTGGCTTCGGTGCCGGAGTTCACCAGGCGGACCATTTCCATCGAAGGCACGATCTGCGAAATCAGCTCAGCCAGTTCCACCTCGCGTTCGGTGGGCGCGCCGAAGCTGGTGCCTTGGTCGAGCACCGCGCGCAGCGCCTCAATCACCGCGGGCGGGCGATGCCCCAGCAGCAGAGGCCCCCAGGAGCAGACGTAATCAATGTAGGCGTTGCCGTCGATATCGAAGACGCGCGAGCCCTCGCCGCGCGCGATGAATCGCGGCGCGCCGCCCACGCTGCGGAACGCGCGCACGGGCGAGTTGACGCCGCCGGGAATCACCTTCTGGGCCCGCGCAAAGGCGGCTTCGGATCGGGTTGTCTTCATCTCTTATGGCGTTACGCGTGAGTCCGCCGGAATCACGTGGTCCAGGAAGAACTGCATGAAGGCGCCCTGCAAGGTGCCGTTCACGCGCCGCAGCAAGCGCCCGCGCAGTTCCAGATAAGGCTGCGTGCCCGCGAACAGGTCCTGCATCAGCTCGCGGAAAAACTGGCTGCGTTGCATGTACTCCACCATCCGCTGGGGCACGGTGCGGAACAGGAAGCGGCCGAGGAACACGCGCTTGGCGAGCATCGCGGCGAACTCCAGATCGGCGGCGAACTCGTGGCTGAGCGCCGCGCGGTAGGCCGCGGCCTTCCCGGCGATCCCGCAGGTTTCGTCCAGCACCACCTGGCTGGCCAGGTCGCCCGAGCGCATCGCGTAGTAAAGACCTTCGCCGGTGATGGGATCCACCAGTCCGCCGGCGTCGCCCACCGCCATCCATCCACGGCCCGCCACGCGATTCCCGCGCCACCCCGCGGTCTCCAGCGACGGCAGCATGTGGCCGTAAAACACCGCGTCCTTGCGCGGAATGCCGCGTTCGTCCATATAGGCTTCCAGACGTGTGCGCATCTGTTGCGCCGACAGTCCCTTGCCGCAAATCCCCACCGAAAGGTGCCCGCAACGCGGAAACACCCAGATGTAGCCGGCGAGCTTGGTCAGAAACTGAATATCGATGTGATCCTGCGCGGCTGGCACGAAGTAACCCAGAGCCGTCATGGTGTCCGCAGGCGACCACGCCGTGCCCACCTGCTTCAGCGGATTGCGTGCGCCGGTGGCCACCACCAGGTAATCGGCTTCCGCCACGCCGTGGCGCGTGCGCAGGCGCCAGCCGGATTCCTTCTGCTCAATGCCGGTGATGCGCGTCTTCTCGATGGCCACGCCCGCGCGTTCGGCGCGTTCCAGCAGCATACGGTTCAGATCCAGCCGCGAGTAGATCACTAGAGGATGATCCAGCGTCAGGCGCGCCGCGCCGGCCTTGGGCGCTCCGATCACGGTTTCGTGCACCAGCTTCTTCGGAGTGTCGTTGTCGATCAGATAAGGATATTCGTGGTACGCCTTATAAGTGATCCCGCCGCCACAGGGTTTCTCCCAGGCGAGCTTCTCGTCAAAGACCACCGTCCGCAGACCCGCCCGAGCCAGTCGTTCCGCGGCCGAGGCCCCTGCGGGACCTCCCCCCAAGACCGCGACCGATTTCATTTGGCCTGACCCGGAATCGCCGGATGCCCGGACGGCAGCGTATTGGTGGAGGGCGGCGGCAGCTTGCCCGGCGTGGTGATGCCCGGCGGCAACGTGGGCGGCGTGGGCGGCGCGGCTCCGGACGGGACCGTCCCGGAATCGGGCATGCCATGCGGGGCGGCGGTCAGGTCCTGGCGCTTGACGTTGCCCCACTTGTCGCCTTGCCGTTCCAGCGAGTAGTTGCCCTGCATGCCTTGATCGGTGCCTTTGATGGTGAACGAGACGGTCGCATGCGCCATGTCGTTTTCGAACACCACGGCATCGACGTTGACGTCCATGGACGACATGTCCAGGCCGGTGGAGGCCGCGTTGCCTTGCAGGTATTCGATCATGGCTGTGCGGACGGCCTCTTTATTGTCGATGTTGGCGCTGGAGCAAGCGGCTAACATCAACGAGAACAGAGTGATGAGTGCTCGTTTCACTCCACCGATTATACCCGGATGCCCGGCAGGTGTCCGCTCCGTGCGCCTGCGGCAGTCCCTGAAGCCCTGAAACCACCCCTGCGGCCGGTCCGCATTTCGTATGATGGTCGCTTATGACCATTCAGGTTCCGAATGCGGCGGGCAGCCAGATGTCCGCCTATATGGCTCTTCCCAAGAAGCGCCACGGCCCGGGCGTTGTCGTGTGCCAGGAGATCTACGGCGTGACGAAGTCCCTGCGCGAGACCTGCGACTTCCTGGCCGCGCGGCAGTTCACCGCCATCTGCCCCGACCTTTACTGGAGCGTCGCTCCGGGCTCGGACCTCGCCGAATCCGACAGCGAGCGCGCCCGCGAGTTGCGCGGTCAAGTGAACGACGACAAGGTCAGCGACGATATCGCGGCCGCCGTGGCGTTTCTGCGGAAGCATGAGGCCTGCACCGGCAGTGTCGGCGTGGTGGGCTATTGCTGGGGAGGCATGCTGGCGTATTTGACCGCGGTCCGCCACAAGCCGGATGCGGCCGTGGGTTACTACGGGGTCGGGATTGAGAAGCGCCTGGACTTGGCCAAGAACCTCTCCTGCCCGCTGCTGCTGCACTACGGCGCCAAGGATCCGCTGGCGTCGCCGGAAGCCGCCGCGCAGGTGGAGGCGGCGTTCCAGGGGGACCCGCGCGTCACCATCTACAGCTATCCGGACGGCGGCCACGCGTTCGCCCGCCCCGGCGGCGGCAACTATCACCACCGCTCGGCTGACCTGGCCGACATGCGCACCGTGTCGTTCCTGGTCGAGAAGCTGTTCGGGCATAGGTAAGGTGGCGCAAGCACTCGTGCTTGCCGTGCCGGGACTCTTCCCGGCACTTGTGGACGGTTGGAGGACAAGCGCCGGCACGATTGCCGGCGCGGCGAGCACGAGTGCTCGCGCCACGTCATGCATGGCGACTTTCATCCTACGCTGGTCCAAAAGGCGTCCCTGAGCGTCGGACACCTGGTGGGTGTGGCGGTTGTGTTGTGGATGCTCGGCCACGCTTCCGGGGACGCGCTGCGGCGGGAGCTACTGGCGTTCTGTGCGGTCGTGTACCTGTTTCGGCTGATGGCCACCGCACACGTGTTCGTGCGCCGGAGTATGGATTGGTCCGAAGTGGCCATCGTGCTGCCGTGGATTCTGCTCATCCATTTCACGTTCGCGTATCTGGGTGGAAGGAACGCCGCGCCGGCGGGCGCAACCGAGATCGCTGGACTGTGCCTGTACGTGGCCGGGTCGTATCTGAACACGGGATCCGAGTGGAGCCGCATGCGCTGGAAGCGCGGCCATCCGGGAGAACTCTACACCGCAGGCCTGTTCCGCCTGGCGCGGCACGTGAACTACTTCGGCGACTCGGTTCTGTTCACCGGCTACGCGCTGGTCACCGGCTCGGCGTGGAGCCTGCTGATCCCGGCGATGATGACGGCGGGTTTCCTGGGGCAGCACATCCCGGCTAACGAGAAGTACCTCGCCACAAAGTACGGGGCGGCGTTCGTGGCGTGGAAGCAGCGTACGGCGAAGTTCGTTCCGTGGCTTTACTGAGGGCGGCGGGCTTCCGCCAGCCCTGTGGCCGAGCCCTCCCGCCGCCGATACAATATGGGAAGTGTCTGTACCGCTCATTCCGGCGCCTCTGCCTGAACTCGTGCGGAGGCCGTTCGCGTTCCACCCGCCCATCGCGGGCGTGAGGCACAACGAATGGATGCTGCGCCGTTCCGGCTGGCATGACCTGCTGGTCATGAACACGCTGAGCTCGGAAGAAATCCTGGTGCCGCGCCGCTATGTGGCCGACGTGCAGGAAAACGAGGACGGCTATCAGACGGTCCGGCTGACCGAGGCAGTGGAGTACAAGCACGGGCGGGTGCTGCCGCGCCGGCGCGGCGTGCTCCAGATGCCGTGCGGCGTGCACGAGGAAGTGCCCGCCATCCGGCGGCGGCGTGAGACAGGGCGGCCGGCGGCGGTGGTCGCCATCCGGCTCGAGCCCCGCACTGAGTCGCGTGTGCGGCGGGCGCTGCGCGGGTCCATCGCGCTGGGGTTCCTGGCGTGCCTGGCGGTGATTTTCGTGATCCGCGATGCGCACCTGGGCTCGCGGCTGGGGATTTCGTCGATTGTCACGCGCAAGCTGCCGCTCGTGGCCGACGACGATTATTCGACGATCGTAGAGAAGCTGGGCCACCCGGATTCGGACCGCTGGGTGAAGACGTCGGACGATAGCGGGTACCGGAGGCTGTGGTATCCGGCCAAGCGCATGGCGGTGATCCTGACGGGTGAGACGAAGGAGTCGGCGCATTACGTGCGCACGGTGGCTCGGGATGGCACAACGATCCACGCCGCGACGCCGTCGGTGCTCGACGAACTGACCGTCGCGCCGGTGTTCCGGTAGCGACCGGCGTGGCGCGCGCACTCTTGCGTGCCATGCCGGGACTCGTCCCGGCACTTGTGGCCGGATGCAGGACAAGCGCCGGCACGAGTGCCGGCGCGGCAAGCACGAGTGCTTGCGCCACCTTCCGCTAGACTTGATCCTTTGGAGACGACTTCCAGTCTGCGGGCCAAGCTATGGTCCAGCGCGGTGGCGCTCATCGCCCTTCTCGCCGTCGCGCGCGTGGCCGGCACCTACGCGACCCTCAACCAAACCTACGACGAGCCGTGGCACATCGCGACCGGGATGGAGCGGCTCCAGTTCCACTCCTACACCTACGAGCACAAGCATCCGCCGCTGGCCCGCGACCTGGTGGCCCTGCCGCTGTATCTGGCGGGCGTGCGGTCTGAGCGGCATCTCGACATCGCCACCGAAGGCGAGAACATGCTCTACGCAGACGGCAATGCGATCCTCAACACCGGCGGCAATTACTGGCGCAACCTGACGCTGGCCCGGCTGGGCACGCTGCCGTTCCTGATTCTGGCGATCGTGGTCACGTTTCTGTGGGGTAGGCGGTGGTTCTCGCCCGGCACCGGATTGTGGGCTGCGGTGCTGCTCGCATCCACGCCGCCGATCCTGGGCCATGCCGGTGTGGCCACCAACGACATGGCCTGCGCGGCGATGACCCTCGCGGCGCTTTACCGCTTCGTGCGGTGGATCGAGTCACCCGGCTGGCGGACGGCCGCGTGGCTGGGGGCCGCCGTGGCCGGAGCCGTGCTGAGCAAGCTGTCGAGCATCGGGTTCCTGGGCGCGTGTTTCGTGGCGGGCGCGGTGGTGATGGTGCGGCAGGGCGGACTGCGCCGCAGGATCGGCGAAGCCGCCGCGGCGCTGGCGGTCGCGCTGGTGGTGATGTGGGCTTACTACGGCTTCACCGTGCGGACGCTCGATGAGGTGTGGGGCCCGCACCCGCGGGTCGACCAGATCCTCGCTGAGCGGCCGTGGCTCCAACCGGTGTGGAACGTGACTACGGTGGTCCCGCTGCCGCTCACCGAAGTGATCACCGGCGTGCGCGACCTGAACCGGCACAACAACGAAGGCTTCGATTCCTACCTGCTGGGCGAGTACCGGCACACCGGCTGGTGGTATTTCTTCCCCGTAGTGCTGGCCGTGAAGACACCGCTGGGCTTACTGCTGCTGGGCGCTGCGGGATGGGCGCTGGTGCTCGCGCGGGCGCGAGCGGTCCCCTGGCAACAGGTGCTGACCGCCGTGTTCCCGCTGGCGATCCTGGCGGTGGGCATGGCCTCGCGCATCGACCTGGGCGTGCGCCACATCCTGCCGGTCTACCCGTTCGTGGCGCTGCTCGCCGCGTGGGCGATCACCGCCGCGATGCGGCAAAGGGCCAGTGCGGTGGCCGCCGTGGCGCTGGCTGCGTGGGTGGTGGTGGAGCCCGCCTTCGTCCATCCCGACTACATCGCCTACTTCAATCCGCTCGCCGGGTCGCATCCCGAGCACGTGCTGGCGGAGTCGGATCTCGACTGGGGCCAGGACCTCGCGCGCCTTAGCAACCGTCTGCAAGAGTTGCACGCTAACGAGGTCTCCATCGCCTACTTCGGCACCATGCTGCTGCACAAAGCCGGGCTGCCGCCGTATCGCGAGCTCGACCCGCGCGTCCCGACCACCGGCTACATCGCCATCAGCGAGCACTTCCTGACGCTTGAAAACGCCAAGGACGGGTCATATGAGTGGTTGAAGCGCTACACGCCGGTGGAGCGCGTGGGGAAGTCGATACACTTGTTTTACCTGACCGAATGACTCCCGCCCCTCCCGAATACAGCAAGCGCGAGCAGCGCGCCTGGTATCTCTATGACTGGGCCAATTCGGCCTTCGCCACAACGGTGCTCGCGGTGCTGCTGGGCCCCTACCTGGGCGTACTGGCCAACAACGCGGCTGACGCCCAGGGCTTCGTGCATCCCTTCGGCATCCCGATCTACGCCGACAGCTTCTACGCCTACGCCGTGTCGTTATCGGTAGGCGGCCAGGTGCTGATTCTGCCAGTGGTGGGCGCCATCGCCGACTACTGGCGGCGCAAGCGGCAGTTCCTGATGGCGACCGCCTACCTGGGCTCGGGCGCCACCATCGCCATGTTCTTCCTGAACGGGTCGAATTACCTGCTGGGCGGCGCGCTGCTGCTGATCTCGAACGTGAGCTTCGGCGCGTCGATCGTCATCTACAACTCGTTTCTGCCGGAGATTGCCCCGCCGGAGGAGCGTGACACGGTGTCCTCGCGCGGCTGGGCCGTGGGTTACGCGGGCGCGGGTGTGCTGCTGGCCTTGAACCTGTGGCTGCTGAACAGCGCCGAGGGAGCCCTGCCCGTGCGCATCAGCCTGGCGTCGGCCGGCGTGTGGTGGGCGGCGTTCACCATTCCTCCCGTGCTGGTGCTGCGCAATCGCGGCACGGCGCGTACGCTGCCGGCGGGGCAGACCGTGGTGGGCGTGGCGTTCCGCCAGCTCGGGCACACCATCCGCGACATGCGCGCGTATCCGCAGACGGTGCGCTTCCTGCTGGCCTACCTGTTCTACAACGAGGCGATCCAGACGATCCTGCTGGAGACCGGTCCGTTCGCTTCCACCGAGCTGGGCATGACGCCCGCGCAGCTTACCGCCGCGATCCTGATGTCGCAGTTCGTGGGGATCGCGGGGGCGATCGGGTTCAATCGTCTGGCGTCGGCGATCACGGCCAAGCGTGCGGTGTTGACCGCCATCGCGCTGTGGACCGTGCTGGTGGTGTGGGCGTTCGCAGCGGTGGATACGACCTCCGAGTTCTACGTGCTGGTGGCGCTGGCATCGATTGTCGTGGGCGGTAGCCAGGCACTGAGCCGGTCGCTGTACGCGCAACTGGTGCCCACGGGCAAGGAGGCCGAGTACTTCAGCCTTTATGAGATCGGCGACAAGGGCAGCAGCGCGATCGGACCGGCGTTCTTTGGGCTGGTGCTGCAACAGACGGGGAGTTTTCGATGGGCGATCCTGTCGCTGATTCTGTTCTTCGTGGTGGGGATGGGGTTGCTGTCTCGGTTGGATGTGGCGCAGGGGGAAAAAATGGCCACAGATGGACACAGATGAACACGGATTTTACGCGCGCGGAATTTATAGGGGAGCGTCGGGGTTGATGATGGTCCGCCACATGTGCGCCACGGGGCTGTTGTCGTTGCCCAGACCTTCTTTCGGCTGCTTGAAGTGGCGGCCTACTACGTCTTCGAATTGGGTGAAATCGATTTTTGCGTTGGGGTCGAAGGAGTAGAAGTCGTTCACCGTGACCATGCGCGCTTCGAAGTACCACTTGTGGTTGCGGACCATCTCGTAGTCGCGCTGCACGTGCTTGGCCGGGACGTAGTCTTCTCCGAATAGGCGGCGGTAGAGGTCCGGGTACTCGTAGTTGTACGCGGGGTCGGCGAAGAAGCGCAGGGCTTGGTGATATTGGATGGCGAAGGCGGTCTTCTCCGGCACGTAGGGGCCATAGAGCTGCGCGGCCCAGTAGCCGTGGTCGGCTTTCATGAGGTGTTGGGCCGTGTCGTGGAGGAGGCAGGCTAGGACTACCTCTTCCGGCATGCCGTTCTTCTGCGCCAGCGCGGCGCTTTGCAGAACGTGATTGGCGGGCAGGAAGCGGCGCTGGAAGAAGTCGGCCAGGGTGGGCTCGGCCGGCATTGGCGGGAGGAGCTTCACGTTGACGGAGTGGTGCGGGGCGACGAAGAGGTTGCCCACGCCCATGCGGTAAGGGCGCGTCTCGATCTGCGCCTGGACCTCGGCGACGGTCGGGTAGTGCGGGTCCTTGGAGGTCAGACTCTCGTCGAGCTCGCTGGCGAGGAAATCTTCGAAGGCGTCGGCTTTGGCCTCGGAATCCATGGCAGCGACCGCGGCGGGGCCGCCCAGTCCGGCGAAGAGCTTGCTCTGGAGCAGGGCTTCGCGGACCACCTGGTCGGCGGAGGTATAGCGGCCGCTCTTGAGCTTCTCGGCTACCAGCTTCTCTACATCCGGGGTTAGCGTGATGTCCATAAGCGCGGCTCTCTACATATAGTCTGGCACCACGATGCCCAGAATCCCCAGGGTGCGTTCGAGCTGCTGGCGGAAGAAGTCCGTCATCCACAGCAGGAAGGCTTTCTTTTCGGGGTCGGATTCGGAGAGCACCGGGTACTCGTGATAAAAGTTGCTGAAGGCCTGGGCGAGCTGGAAGGCGTAGCGGGCCACGTGCGAGGGCTCGCCGCTGGCCACGGCGCGCTCCACGGCCGATCCGGCTTTGGCCGCGGCAAGTAGAAGCTGCCAACAGTTTTCGTCCGCGAGCTGGCGGGCCATGGCTTCCTGCGGGAGGACGGCGGAGAAGTCGGGGAGCTGCTCGCCCCGGTCGGCCAATTTGCGCAGGATGTTGCGGGCGCGGACGGCGGCGTATTGCACGTAAGGTCCGGTTTCGCCCTCGAAGGCGAGCGCTTCTCCGAAATCGAAGGCGATCACCGAATTGCGCGTGTACTTCAGCATGAAGTAGCGCAGGGCGCCGATGGCGATGTAGGTGGCCGCGGCGCGATTGCGCTCGGCGGACTCGTCGGCGTGGCGTGAGGTGACCTCTTCGAGCGCCTTCTCGATCAGCTTGTCGATCAAGTCGTCGGCTTTGACGCCCAGCCCCTTGCGGCCGGAGACCTCGACGTAGGGGCGCTTCTTGTCCTCGTCCGAGAGCTCGATCCCCATCTCGACGCAGGTGCGCGGGCTGAGGGCCACCATCTCGTAGGAGAAGTGGATGCTGGCGTCGGCCTGTTCCTGGAAGTCGAGCGCGCGGAGACCGGCGACCACCACGTCCTGCAAGTAGGACTGGCGCGAGTCGATCACGTTGTAGACCTGGGCGGCGCCGCCGAAGGGGGGTGCGCCGGTCTGGGGCTGATCGGTGGACGCCCAGACGACGTGGCCGTCCGGGTAGGTGTGCCAGGGGCGATAGTAAAAATCCTTGCCCAGCAGGCCGAACTTCCAGAGCTGGTAGGCGATGTCCTTGCCGACGTAGGTGACGGTGCCGTTGGAGCGGACGATCACCTTCGAGTCCTCCTCGTCGGTGGATCCTTCGCGGAAGGCCGAGGCGGGCATGACCCAGCAGCCTTTGTTCTTGCCCTCGGTCTCGAAGTAGATCGCCTTGCGGTCTTTCAACAGCTCGAAGGCCGTCGCCCAGAACTTCAGGTGCAGGATCTCGCTTTCGCGGGGCAGGACGTCATACTCGATGCCCAGGCGATACATGGTCGCCAGGTGGCAGTGGACGATGGCGTCCGAGACGACATGGGCCAGCTCGGCGGTCGGGCCGTCGCCGGCCTCGATCTGGTGCAGGGTCTGCTTGCGCCATTCGAGGGCTTCGGGGTGGTCGGCGTAGTGCTGGGAGATGCGGGCGTAGAGATCCCAGCAGAGGTAGTCGAACCGGACCGAGGGGTCGGTGGTCAGGGCCGTGACCTGGTCGGGGGTCTTGGACTCCAGGTGTTCGAATCCGACCACCACGTCGGCGACCTGGACGCCAGTATTATCGATGTAGTTTTCGGCTTCCACCTGGCTGCCGGTGGCCCGCAACATGCGCACGAAGGTGTCCCCGAGGATAGCGTTGCGTAAGTGGCCTATGTGAGCCGCTTTGTTGGGGTTAATATTCGTATGCTCAACAATTACCTTAGCGCTGCTTGGGTTCGTTTCGTCACCCACGTTGGCCAGGACCCCGGCTCCGAAGGCCCCCCGGTCGAGGCGCAGGTTCAGGTAGCCGTTGCCCGCGATCTCGATGGCGGAGACCCCGGGGATCAAGACGTTCTGGGCGATCTCAGTGGCGATGGCCCGCGGGGGCTTCTTCAACTGGCGGGCGAGCTGGAAGGCGGCCGGGACCGCGATTTCGCCGAAGGAGGCCTGCTTGGGCTGCTCGGTCTGGACAGGCAAAGAAAGACCGTAGAGAGTCTGGAGGCGCGTGGCGAAGGCATCGGCGATGCGTTTTTCTAGGAGATGGAACATGGAACCCTATCAGTATCGCAAGGAGGGCACGCTAAGATGGGAGAGTGCCTAAGGTAACCTTCACGAATGTCGACAAAACGGTGGAGTACGAAGCGGGGGAATTGCCGTACCAGGAGCATGGCAAGCCCGAATCTCTGCTGGACGTGGCGCTGAATTTCGGGATCCCGCTGGAGCACGCCTGCGGGGGGAGCTGCGCGTGCACCACCTGCCACGTGATTGTGAAGTCCGGGGACGCGAATCTGAGCGAGGCCGACGACGATGAGTTGGACCGGCTGGATATGGCTCCGGGGCTGACGCTGCACTCGCGGCTGGGTTGCCAAGCGGTGGTGACCGGCGATGTGACGGTGGAGATTCCGTCGTGGAACCGGAATTACGTGAGCGAGGGCGGCGGGTCAATGAACCTGGGGGACGCGATTCCGGCGGCGAAGAAGTAGGGGCCAGGCGCCTGTGGCCAGTGGCCAGACGCCTGTGGCCAGTGCCAGATCCGTTCACTGATCCGGAAGGACGGCCAGTCCCTGGGGGTCCGGTGCAGGCGACCAACCAGGCGACGCAAGCGGTCGCGCGCGGCAAGACTTCGACATTTCCGCGGACGGTAAGCGGGCCGTCGTGTTCCCCCCCGGTGGCTGAAGAGCAGGCGGGAACGTACACGTGATCTTTCCATTCGGCTTCTTCGACGAAGTGCGGCGGAGGGCTCCGCTTCCCTAGCCTGGATTTCTCACGGGCTCTACAGTGCATCGGCGCGAAACGTGAGGCAGGGATACGCAATCGGCGTGCTCCCGGTATGACAGCGTGACCGGCCACAAGCGCCGGGACGAGTCCCGGCGCGGCAAGCCACGGGCTTGCGCCACGTCCTGCGCCCGAAACATGGCGAGAAGTGCGGGCAAGTCCCACGCGAATGGGTCTTGACAGATCTACTAGGCAATAGTATTTTCATGCTATAGCATCGCGCGTATCAACCATGAAGCAGCCTAAGCTAGCCAAACTCGAATTCAGAATTCTGGAGATCCTCTGGACGCTGGGCGCAGCCTCCATGCGAGAGATTCAGGAGGCCTTTCCAGAGCCCCGACCGGCGTACACGACCATCACAACGACCGTATACCGGATGGAGGGAAAGGGCGTTGTGCGCCGCGGCCGGAGGATCGGCAACGCGTATCTTTTTGAACCGTCCATTGCCAAGGACGCCGTTCGGGACAGCCTGCTGGATGAGGTCCTGAGCTTCTTCGGGGGGCGGGCGCAACCCATGATGGCGCAGTTGGTGGAGGCCGGCAAGCTTACGCGTGATGACATTCGTGAATTGGAAAAGGCGGTTACCGAAACCGAGCGACAGCGAAAAGCAGAAAGGACGCGGAAACCGAAATGACCGGGTTTATCGTCAACCATCTGTGGCAATCCACATGTTTCGCGCTGTTGGCGGGCGTTGTCGCGTTCCTGCTGCGCGGACACTCGCCGAAGGTGCGGTATTGGGTCTGGCTGAGCGCATCGCTCAAGTTTCTGGCGCCGTGGGTCCTGCTGGTGAACCTGGGGAGCGTGATCCCGTGGCCGGGCGGCCGGGCTGCCGTTGTGGCCACCGCTGTTGTTCCGGACGCCGTCGTGCGGATCGCGGAGCCGTTTTCGCCGGAGTTGCCGAATCCCTACGCGACCGTTGTGGCGCAGCCCCCACTGGATTGGGGCGTGGCGGCGCTGGCGTTGGTGTGGGCCGCCGGGTTCCTCGTGATTGTGTTCCGGCGAGGGAGGAGTTGGCTCGCGGTCCGGGCGCTGCTGCGAGCGGGTACGCCCGTGAAGCTTCCCGTGGGCGTGCCGGCCCTGGTGATCCCGGGCGTTACGGAGCCGGGCGTGGTCGGCTTCCTGCGGCCGGTCCTGATTCTGCCGGCGCTGCTGTTGGAGCGGCTGAGTCCCAGACAGATGGAAGCCCTGCTCGCGCACGAGTTGAGCCACGTCCGCCGGCGGGACAATCTCTTCGCCGCGCTGCACATGGGAGTGGAGGCGATTTTCTGGTTTCATCCGCTGGTGTGGTGGATCGGGTCGCGCCTGCTGGAGGAGCGAGAGTTGGCCTGCGACGAAGAGGTGCTGCGCGCCGGTTGCGAGCCGGCGGATTACGTGCGCGGCATCCTGACGGTCTGCCAGCACTATTCGGAAACGCTGCTGCCGTGCGTTGCCGGCGTGACGGGCGCGGACGTCAAGAAGCGCCTCAAGGCAATCCTGCGGGGAGATCTGGCGCGCGAACTGACCGGCCATAAGAAGCTCGCCTTGGCGTGCGCCGCGATGGCCGCCGTCGCCGCGCCGGTGGGTCTGGGCGTGTGGATGGCGCCGGTCCTGCATGCGCAGTCGGAGGCGCCGCGGTTCGAAGTCACCTCCGTCAAGCCGAGGGTGCCCGGTTCCGGAATTGATCTTACGGAATGCTCGGGTGACCGCTACAGTATGTCCGGACCGGTTTTTTGGAATATTCTCGAGTGGGCGTTCGATCTGCATGGCGAGGCACGCTCGAAGTTGTTTCTCGATCGCGTACCCGAATCCATCAGCAGGAAATCTTACGAGATCAAGGGAAAGGCCGCCGCTCCTATGTCAGAATCCACATGCCGCCTGATGGTGCAAGGCCTGCTGGTGGATCGCTTCAAGCTGGCCTTCCATTACGAAATGATCGAGGCCGACGTCTACGACCTGGTGGTGGCGCCCGGTGGTCCGAAGCTGGAAAAGGTGCAGCCTACGGACGAGGGGAGCGATGTCCACGTCATGATCAATGGGAAGCTGGTTTATTGGGAGGCGCCGATCGCGGACCCGGAGGAGCGCAAGCGCACCAAAGGGTGGAGCATGGACGATCTCGCGATCCATGTGCCAACCCTCTCTCCTCAGCCGGTCACCGACAAAACCGGCCTGGAGGGACGCTACAAGATGGATCTGCGCTACTCGACCGTGCCGTTGGCCGTCGACGATCAGGATCTTGTGGACCCGCCGTTTGAGGTCGCCATTGCGAAGCTCGGGCTGCGCCTGGAGAAACACAAGGGGTCGGTGAAGGTCCCGGTGCTGGACCACATCGAGCCGCCGGACCCCAATTAGAGAGGTTTCTCGGTAAGTGTAGACCGCTCCCTGACGGTCGCGGCTCTGCTAGCCCGGCTCTCGTTCGGATTTCTCAGAGGCTCGCAGAGCGTTTCGGGCAAAGCACCGACGGGATGCCTTGGCGAGTGGTCGGGCCGGCACTCCGGGCACGACACTGTGATGGACGACAAGCGCCGGGACGAGTCCCGGCGCGGCAAGCAGGAGTGCTTGCGCCACATCCTGCGTCCGAAACCTGGTGAGAAATGCGGACTAGTGGCGCTGTGCACGCCATCGGTAGCCTGGGCAGAACGCCGCTCGCTGAGCCGCGACCACAGGAGCGGTCTACGATAACGCTGCAAACGCTCTAGCGGTTACTCGAACAGCTTCACCAGGCGGGCCTGGTCCTGCGGGGACATGCCGGCGTTCTTGGCGATGTCGGCGCGCGTCTTGAGCAGGCGGCGGTAACGGCCGAAGTATTCCGGGATGTCGCCTCCGCCGGCGAAGGTGTACATGATGTCCGGGAAGTCCAGGGTGTGGGACAAGCCCAGGGCGTGGCCGGATTCGTGGAGACACGTGAGGTAGACCACGGCGTCGCGAAAGAGGCTGTCGCCGGAGGCGAGCGCAGAGATGTCGGGGCCCATGGCGCGGAGGTCGGGCAGGACGAAGACTTCGGCTCCCGGCTTGCCGTCAACCTCGATGGGCTGCGCTTCGCCGTAGAGGCCTTGCGCGGCCGAGGCCCAGTGAATGCGGATCTGGGCTTCATCACGGTTGGCGGATTTTTCCAGGTGAAGTTTGCCGCCGGAGGCTTTTTGCCAGGCTTGGAGCGCCCATTCGGCGAGTTGGGGGTCGTCAGACTTGCAGGTGGTCTCCGGACGGGTGCAGGGTTCGATCCAGTAACGCAGATCGGCGGCGTGGAGGGTGGCCGCGAGAGCCAGCGCCGCCGGAACGAGCTTCAGCGGGAGTCGCATGGGTCTGCGCAACACTATAGCAGGGTTCCGTCGTGAAACTGAATCAGGCGTGCGGAGCCGCATTCTGGTATGATCCCCAGGTAGCCCGAGCTCCGCCGCCTGGCGGAAGGCCCGGGCGAGTTGATTGTATTCAACCGCAGTATCGGGGAGGGGCCGACGCTGGCAGTTTGCATTCACCGCGTTTTCCCACGTCTCCACTGCGTACAATTCGTGGCGCCCTGCGATTCCAATCGCTGAGGGCTGAGAGCATGAAACGGACCAGCGGCGGATTCTATCTGTCGTTAGGACTACTATTCCCAAGTCAGGAGAACTCAATAAATGCGACGATTTAGGACACTATCGATGGGATTGCTGTGTGTGGCATTACCTGCATCCCTGTGGGCGGACAACGACAAAGCTTCGAATAATGGATGCGGATCGCTGCCGAGCTACAGCCAACTGAAAACGGCACTGGATAATGCGGTGATGACGGAAGGCTCCGGCCTCAACAACCAGATGTGGGGAACGATCGTGGACCGCGACGGCATCGTCTGCGCGGTCGCGTTCTCAGGAGCGGACCGAGGCTCGCAATGGCCCGGAAGCCGCGCGATTGCCGCACAGAAGGCCAACACGGCAAACTCGTTCAGCCTGGACGGGCTGGCGCTTTCGACGGCCAATCTGTTTTCCGCGGTGCAACCCGGCGGGAGCTTGTATGGGCTGCAGGCCAGCAATCCGGTGGACGTGGACGTGGTCTACCGCGGTCCGTCCAGCAACTACGGAAACGCCAACGATCCCATGGTTGGACGGAAGATCGGTGGCGTGAATGTGTTCGGCGGAGGGCTTGCGCTTTATAACAGCGCCAGGAAGGTGGTCGGCGCCGTGGGCGTGAGCGGAGACACGTCCTGCGCGGATCATCGGATCGGCTGGCGTGTGCGGAATAACCTGAATCTGGATCATCTTTCCGGGGTGCCGGGCGTTTCGGGCGACTCGGATCACCCGGACAATATGGTGTTTGATATCACGCCCAATCCGAACGGCGGCACAGGGGTCAGCGCGGGCGGATTCGGCCACGCGCATTGCCTGTCGGTTGAGGCAGACGGCGATCCGAGCACATTGCCGGCCGTGCGGTAGTCCGGGTTATAGATTGCAGCACCAAGCTGCATTTAGGGGGCAGGCGTCACCGGCGGCGTCTGCCCCAGCCACACGTTGGCCAGGACGGCGATGGCTTGCTCGGTGGCCTGGATGTGCACGTTCACGGTGGTCCCTTCCTGGGTGACCTGGAGGCCGTCGAGCAGACTGAGCAGATCCTTCTGTTCGGGGGAAATCATCATATGAGCCAGGCCGGTAAGGCCGCGGAGCGCGTCGTAAAGCTCCTTGGCGCCGGCTTCGTCCTTGGCGATGCCCCTGGCGAGTCCGGTGACCATGGTGGTGACGTCGAGATACATCAGGCCCGAATCGATGGAGTCGAGGACCTTCATGATATTTCCGAGGTTGGCGGGGGCGTTGGCGGGAATCGAGATGGGCGCGCCGGAATAGACCGACCAGACCTCGGCCGAGTAGGGCACTTCCTTCATGCGCGCGGCCAGCACCGCGGGCGGGCCGTTCGATTCGTCGCGGGCGTCGATCATGCGCTTGAGCAGCGGCGTGTCGCCGACGGCGGCGACCGTGGGGCTCATGAAGAATACCGCGGTGGTGTCATCTCCGATCAGGGTGTAGGTCTTGTACTTGGTGCGCTGCGCGGTGGGATTGAGGCGCGGCTCGGCTTCGTTCGAAAATTTGCCGCGGCCGATGGCGGCGTGGTGCTCGCCATCGGACACAAAGAGGACTTCCCAGAGATCGGTGGCAGTGTTCAATCCGGCGCTGCGGGCAAATTGGTCGAGTTGGTCGAAGGCGCGGCCCTTGAGGTACTTCTGATAGACCGGGGTTTTGAGCAGTTCCTCCATTTCGACGTACACCAGGGCGACGGTGTCGGAGGGAACCAGAGAGACGAGGGCCGGGTCGACGCGGGCTCCGGATTTCGAGGAGCAGGCGGCGAGGGTCAGCATGACGGCGGCGGCGGCCCCGGCTGCGGCCAGGACGCGTTTCATTGTGCCGCCTTCGCCAGGCGGTCGCGTTCCGCCTCCACGGCGCGCATGAGGCGCAGCGTGTTGCCACCGTAAATCTTGCGGATATCTTCGGCGGAGTAACCGCGAGCCAGCAGCTCGCGCGTGAGGTTGGGCATTTTGGAAACATCCTCCAGGCCTTCGGGAACGCAGGTGACGCCGTTAAAATCGCTGCCGATGCCGATGGCGTCGATGCCGGCGATGTCGCGGATGTGATCGATGTGATCGGCGAGCTCGGAGAGCGTGGCGCGAGTGAGCTTCATTTCCTTGCGCAGGCGATCGTAGACGATGTACTGTTGCGGCTCGCTGAGGGTCTTGCCGGCGGTCTCCTGGCGGAAGCGCTCGTCGAGGCGCGGCGATTCGGCGGCTTGGGCGTTGATGTAGCGCTGCGAGATGAAGCCGCAGTTGAAGTTGATCTGCACCACGCCGCCCTTCCTGGCCAGAGCCACAATCATGTCGTCGGTCATGTTGCGCGGGTGGTTCGCCAGGGCGCGGCAGGACGAATGCGAGGCGAAGATGGGGGCGCTGCTCACCGCCAGTGCATCGTAGAACGTTTTGTCTGAGACGTGCGAAATGTCCACCATCATGCCCAGCCGGTTCATTTCACGGACCACCTGCTTGCCGAAGTCCGTGAGGCCATTATGATGACGGACGCCGGCCTGATTTATATCACCGGAGGAGTCGGCCCAGTTGTTGGTGTTCGAGTGGGTCAGCGTCAGGTAGCGCACGCCGAGCGCGTAGTAGTCGCGCAGCAGGCGCAGGCTGTCCTCGATGGCATGGCCGCCTTCGATGCCCAGCAGGGCGGCGATCTTCCCTTCCCCGTGGGCGCGTTCGATGTCGGCGACGCTGGTGGCGAGCTTGAAATCGTTGGGGTAGCGGCCTACGATGTCGTGGCGGACAGTGTCGATCAGTTGCAGGGCGCGGTTCGCCGAGTGGTTGCCCTGGACGTAATCGGCGGCGACGTAGACCGAGAAGAACTGCGCGCCGAGCCCGCCTTCGCGCATGCGGGGCAGGTCGGTGTGGAGCTGGTCCGATCGCTTGCCGATGTCGAAACCCTCGATGACGTTCCAGGTGACGTCGTTGTGGGTGTCGATGAGGAGCGCGGAGCGGTGGACGCGCATGACCTCGTCGTCGGTGACAGTGCGGCGTTGGGCGGAGGCGACACGTAGGGCTGGCGGCGCCATGGCGAGGGCGAGGAGCGCGAGAATCGGCGTCCGCATGCTTCCTCTACTGTAACAAGCGTTTGAAGCGGGTCCGTGCGCCTGGGAGCCGGCCCGGGGGCGGGAGCAGGGCTGATTCCGGCTGGCCGTGGAGGTCCCGAGACGGGGTCGGCTGAGAGGCCAGCACGCGCGCGGCTGTAGCATAGCTCCTTTCCGTCCTTGCTGTGCGCCTGCAAACTGCTAGTACTGATTTGACGCAAAATGTTGGCGATTGGGGTTGGAATCGCGAGCTTCATCTGGCATGCTCGATATATCCACTGTGGATACTGCTCCGGGGGCCGGGAGTCGGAGGACGGCCTTCGGAGTCTACACCACCGCGGTCTTGGCCTCCTCCAGCACGAATTCCATTTCCCGCATGTAGTCCTGCAAGGCCTCCTGGTTCGCCGCTTCGAAGCGCATCACCAGCACGGGCTGCGTATTGGAGGCGCGCAGCAGGCCCCAGCCTTCCTTGAACAGCACGCGCACGCCATCGACATCGATCACCTGGTGGGTCTTCTTGAAGTGCGTAGCGACGCGCGCCACCACGCCGAACTTGGTTTCGTCCGGACAATCGACGCGAATTTCCGGGGTGGACACCATTTTCGGCAGCCCGTCGAGCTGCGCCGAGAGCGGCTTGCCGCTGGCGGCGACGATCTCCATGCAGCCGGCAGGCCGCGTAGATCGCGTCGTCATAGCCGAAATAGCGGTCGGCGAAGAACATGTGGCCCGACATTTCGCCGGCCAGCTCGGCGTGCTCCTGCTTCATCTTGGCCTTGATGAGGGAGTGCCCGGTCTTATACATGATCGGGTTGCCGCCCAGCCGCTTCAGTTCGTCGTAGAGCACCTGGGAGCACTTCACCTCGCCGATGAAGGTGGCGCCGGGCTTGCGGGTGAGGATCTCGCGGCTGAAGATCAACATGAGCATGTCGCCGTAGATGACGTTGCCGTTTTCATCGACGGCGCCGATGCGGTCCGCGTCGCCATCGAAGGCGATGCCGAGGTCGGCGCCCTGGGCCTTCACCGCGTCGATGAGGTGCTGGAGATTGGCGGGCACCGTGGGGTCGGGGTGATGGTTGGGAAAGTGGCCGTCCATGTCGAAGAAGAGCTCGGTGGTATCGCAGTTGAGGCGGTGCAGGAGTTGGTGGACGATGGGGCCCGCGGTGCCGTTGCCGGCATCGAGCACCACCTTGATGCGCCGCTTGAACTCGAATTGCGAGGCGATGGCGTCCATGTAGGACGGGAAAAGGTCCATCGACTGGCGCGCACCATGGCCGGTGGCGAAGTCGCGCGTTTCGACGACGCGGCGGACCTCCTGGATGGCTTCGCCGTGCATCGTGTCCGGTCCGCAGACGGTTTTGAATCCGTTGAACTCGGCCGGATTGTGGCTGCCGGTGATCATGATGGCGCCGTCGGCCTGGGTGTGCACGGCGGAGAAATAAAGCAGCGGCGTGGGAACGACGCCGATATCGGTGACCTCACAACCGGAGGCGACCAGGCCCTCCATCAGAGCGTCGCGCAGGCGCGTGGAGCTCAAGCGGCAATCGCGCCCCAGATTGACGCTCGGGCCACTCTTGCGCTGGAGCAGCGTGCCGAGGGCGCGGCCGAGATCGGCGACATCGGGGCTGAGCAGCTCGGTGTCGGCAACGCCGCGAATGTCGTATTCGCGGAAGATGGTTGGCTTGAGCATATCTTTGAAAGTAGCACTGTGAGGGAGCGGGGCATGGAGCTCGCCACCCGCGGCATGTGCCGATGGACCTCCGCCACGTCGCGGCTCAGATCGCCCGCATGGCTCAAATGGCCCGGAGCCCTGGAGCGAAGTGCAGGCGCGGCATCCCGGAGATTGCGGGCGTGGCGCTGTGCACGCCGACAAGCGCCGGGACGAGTCCCGGCGCGGCAAGCACGAGTGCTTGCGCCACTACGGAAGCGCGAAGACGTAGATCTGTTCGTTGTTGGTGGGGTTCGGGTCGGTGATGCCAAGTCCGCCGGCCGCGGTGATGGCGACGTACTGCTTCCCGCTCTTGCCCTGATACGTCATGGGCGTGGCGATGGCGTCATATTCGAGCTTGGTCTCCCACAGCATCTTCCCCGTGCGGGATTCGAAGGCGCGGAAGCGCTTGTCGTTGGTGGCGCCGATGAAGATGAGGCCTCCGCCCGTAGCGACCGAGCCGCCGCCGTTCAGGCGCCCCGTGTTGCGCTTCTCCGGAGGAAGCTCGTCCGTCACGCCCAGCACTACCTTCCATTCGACTTCGCCGGTCTTGAGGTTCACGGCTTGCAGGTGGCCCCATGGCGGTTTGTTGCAGGGCCAGCTGGACGCGCCCATCAGCGCGCCTTCGGGCGTGGTCTTGCGGTCCCAGAACTTCGAGGGGACCGGAGCACCGTAGGCGCTGCGCTGGTCGTAGGGCACGCGCGAGCCGTCAGGCATCTTCTGGACCCAGCCGATGCTGGCGTAGTCGAGCGTGTTGACGAAGACGTAGCCGAGATTGGGATCGGCCGACATGCCTCCCCAATCGTGTCCGCCGATGGCGCCGGGGAAGATGACGCTCGAAGTCGGCGGCGCATCGGGCGCGCGGTAGACCCATGGGGTGAAGGGTCCGGCGTTGTAAAGCGGTCCGCTGCGGGCGACCAGGTCGGCGCAGGCGGCGGCGTGCTCTGGTGTCGTGTCGTTGGCCGTGACCAGGTCCGTGGCGGGGTCGAACTGGTGGCGGGAAAGCTGCTGCGGCAGGCGCGGGATGGGCTGCGTGGGAGAGAGATGCTCGCCGGGGACGTTGCTTTGCGGGACCGGCGTTTCGTCGATGCCGAAGATCGGTTCGCCGGTGACGCGGTTCAGCACGTACATGTAGCCGACTTTGCCGGTCTGCGCCAGCACGGGCACCAGCTCGCCCTTGATGCGCACGTCCAGCAGCGTGGGACCGGGCGGCAGGTCGTAATCCCAGATGTCGTGATGCACGGTCTGGAAATACCACTTCATTTCGCCGGTTTCAGCGTCGAGGGCGACGATGGAGTTGCCGAACAGGTCGTCCCCTTCGCGGTCGCCGCCGTAGTAGTCGCTGGCCGGGCTGCCGAAGGTGGTGTAGACGATGCCACGTTCCTGATCGACGGTGACGTAGAAGCCCCAGTTGTTGGCTCCGGTGCGTCCTTCGGCCGCGCCCGCGGGCCAGGTGTTGCTGCCGGGTTGGCCGGGCTTGGGCACGGACTGGAATTCCCACTTCTTTTCGCCGGTGACGGCGCTATAGGCGCGCGTGTTGCCGGGAGCTCCCGTAGCGGGCTGCTCGGGGACGTTGGCGCCGACGATGAGCGTGTTCTTGTAAATGGTGGGCGGGGAGTTGTAGGGGACCACCAGATCGACTTCGCCCTCCTTGCCGAAGCCTGGGTCGATGCCGCCCGAGGAGGCGTTGAGGCCGATCATGCGGCGGCCGGCGATATAGATGATGCGCGCGGGATTGTTGGCGTCTCCGGGCCAGTAGGTGACGCCGCGCGAGGAGGGATTGCCCTGCCCGTCGTGTTCATGGGTCCAGAGGGCCTTGCCGGTGTCGGCGTCGAGGGCCATCACGCGGCGGCCGGCGGTGAGGTACATGATGCCGTCGATCACGATGGGCGTCACCTGCGAGCCGCCGCGGCCGGAGGCGCGTTCGGCGTCGGTACGCAAGCGGAAGGTCCAGGCGGGGCGAAGGTTGGAGACGTTCGCGACGTTGATCTGGTCGAGCGGCGAGTACTTGGTGCTGGCCAGGTCGCGGCTGTAGCGCGGCCAGTCGGCCGCGGGCGGCACCTGGGCGAGTACGGGCAGCATCGCAGCAAGGGCAAGGATGGCGGGGCGGAAGTGCATGAGGGCTCCTGTTTGGTCCGGATTACCAGACTATAGAATCGGCGACGAAGGCGTCAATGAGCGGCGCGTATAATGGGGGCGTGGATTGGTCGCAATGCAGCGCGGTGGATAGGGACCCGGGGAAACTCGGCGGGAAGTGGTGTTTCAAGGACACACGGATGCCTGTCGAATCGCTGTTTGAGCACTTGGATGACGGGTGCACGGTCGACGAGTTTCTGGAGTGGTTCCCGAGCGTTCGCCGGGAACAGGTCCATGAGGTCTTGGAGTTCGCGAAGAACTCTCTCAAGCAACCCGTTGCGGCTGCGTGAAGGTCCTGCTGGACGCCAACACTCCCCTGCCGTTGGCCAGGCATTTGCGGAAGCATCAAGTGACTTCCGCCGAACGCCTTGGCTGGCATCGCCTGCAGAACGGCGCGCTGTTGGATGCGGCGGAGCAAGCCGGCTTCGAGGTGTTGGTGACCTGCGATCAAAACATCCGCTACCAACAGGACTTCAGCGATCGCAAACTGGCCATCGTGGTCTTGTCTACGAATCGATGGTCGCGGTTGCGGCCCGTTGCCGCGCGGATTGCCACAGCCGTTGATTTCGTCCAACGAGGGCAAGTGATACGCGTGGACATTACCCAGCTATCGCCTTGAGCAGCTCCTCCGCGTAGACCGCTCCGGCGGGCGTGTCCTCGTGCTTGAAGAAGCAGTAAACATCGCGGCCGTCGGCGAGCAGGCGGCGAACGCGATCGGCGATTTCGGCTCGTTCTTCAGGTGAGTAATCCTCCTTGCGCAGGCGGACGTAGACGAAGCCCGCCGTGACCACTTCGGGGATCTCGAACTTCTCCGACTCCGCCAGGCAGAGCGCGGTCTTGTGCTTTTCGAGCAGCCCGTAGGTCTCCGCGCACAGCCAGCTCTGGTTGCGGAATTCGAAGGCGCAGCGGATGTCGGGCGGGAGTTGCTCCAGGAAGGCCGCCAGCAGGGCTTGGTCGGCCTTGAAGTTGGGAGCGAGCTGGAACAGCACGGGTCCCAGGCGGCGCGTGGCGCGCAGGGGGTCGATGGCCTTGAAGAACAGCTCCGTGAACTCGGAGGGGCGAAGCCGCTGGATGTGCGTGATCCGCTGATGCGCCTTGATGGCGAAGGAGAAGCGTTCGGGCGTCGCGGCGACCCAGTTTTCGAGCGTCGCCGCCTTGGGGAGTTGGCGGAAGGTGTAGTTGATCTCGACCGCATTGAGGCGCGTCGCGTAGTGCTTCAGAAAGTCCTTGGCGGGGAGCTTGGGCGGATAGAAGTCCGGCTTCCAGCTCGGGTAGGCGAAGCCGGAAGTGCCGGCAAAGAGCGTGGCCATGGAAGCATGATCGCGCACGAGGCGGGTGTGCGGAAAGGTCCGCCGGGCACGCCACGTTACACTGAAGGGAATGGCAGCCAGAGGCATGGGTTTCGGGGGATTGGGCCACGGGGGCGGCCGCCGGCGCGCCGACGCGGGCGCGGACAGCTCCGCGGGCAAGAAGAAACAGGCGAGCCTGCGTGAGCTATGGCCCATGCTGCGGGAGATGATTCAGCCGCGGCGCAAGGTCCTTGCGGTGGGCATGCTGCTGATGGTGATCAACCGGCTGAGCGGGCTGGTATTGCCCTACTCCACCAAGTATCTGATCGACGACGTGGTGGGCCAGCAGCGCGCCGATCTGCTGACACCGCTGGTCATGGCGATTTTAGGCGCCACCGTCATCCAGGGAATCACCTCTTTCGCCCTCACCCAACTGCTGTCGAAGACCGGGCAGAGGCTGATCGCCGAACTGCGGATCAAGGTGCAGCGCCATGTAGGCATGCTGCCCGTGTCCTATTACGACGCCAACAAGAGCGGCATGCTGGTGTCACGGATCATGAGCGACGTCGAAGGCGTGCGCAACCTGATCGGAACCGGGCTGGTGGACTTCATCGGGGGCCTGATCACCGCCGCCATTTCGCTGTGCGTCTTGTTGTTCATCAGCGCATCGATGACCTTGTGGACCGCGCTGGCGGTGGCGGTGTTCGCCTTCGTCCTCAGCAAGGCATTTACGAAGATCCGCCCGATTTTCCGGGAACGCGGCAAGATCAATGCCGAGGTGACCGGGCGGCTGACCGAATCTCTGGGCGGCGTCCGCGTGGTGAAGGGATACCATGCCGAAGAGCGCGAGTCCGAAGTGTTCGGACAGGGCGTGCAGCGGTTGCTCGAAAACGTGTTCCGGTCCCTGACGGCGGTTTCGCTGATGTCGCTTTCCTCCACGGTCCTGATGGGGCTGGTGAGCGCTACGCTGATGTGGGTGGGCGCCCGGCAGATCTTCGCCGGTACGCTGTCGCTGGGCGAACTGGGCGCGTTCACCATGTTCCTGGCGTTCCTGATCGCGCCGATTTTCCAGGCGGTCGGCATCGGCACGCAGTTGACCGAAGCGTTCGCCGGGCTGGACCGCACGCGCGAAGTGCTGGGCGAGCAGCCCGAGAATGCCGAGCCGCAGCGCACGGTGGCCATTGGATCGATCAACGGTACAGTGGAGTTCCAGAACGTCGACTTCGCCTACGAAAAGGACAAGCCGGTCCTGCACGACATCAGTTTCCGCGCCGACCCAGGAACGGTGACGGCGCTGGTGGGGCCGTCGGGCTCAGGCAAATCGACCATCATCAGCCTGGTGGCCGCGTTCCACACGCCCGGCCGGGGCACGGTCAAGGTGGACGGCTTGGATCTGTCGACGGTGAGGCTGGAGACTTATCGCACGCAGTTGGGCGTGGTGTTGCAGGACACCTTCTTGTTTGACGGGTCGATTGAGGAGAATATCGCCTTCGCGCGGCCCAATGCGACCAAGGAGCAGATTCTGGAGGCGTGCCGCATTGCGCGCGTGGACGAGTTTGCAGAGAGGTTCGAGAAGCAGTACGACACGATCGTGGGCGAGCGCGGCGTCAAGCTCTCCGGCGGCCAGCGCCAGCGGGTTTCCATCGCACGGGCGATCCTGGCCGATCCGCGTATCCTGATTCTGGACGAGGCCACATCGAGCCTCGATTCCGAATCCGAGGCCTTGATTCAGGAAGGCCTCAAGTACCTGATGAAGGGCCGCACCACCTTCGTGATCGCGCACCGCCTGTCAACCATCCGGCGCGCGGACCAGATTCTGGTGGTGGAGGGCGGACGGATCGTCGAGCGCGGCAGTCACGAGACGCTCTTCGACCTGCATGGCCGCTACTGGGATCTCTACACGCGCCAGCACGGCCTGGAGATGAATCTGTTCCTGGCGCCGGGCGAGGGCGATTCGATTCCCGAAGACGAAGCGGGCGGCAAACCGGCGCGGGAGGCTGCCGCGCTGGCCGAAGCGATGCGTCTGCTGCGCGGCGGCGGGCGATAGTGGCGCCGCTCAGAAGCCGATGCCGAACAGCACCGTCAACTGATTGCGGTTCGATTCGATGCCGCTGCCTTCGAAGGCCTTGAAGCCCCAGGCCGTATAACGGATCTCCGGCGAGAACTTGATCAGCAGCGCGTTGATATCGAAGCCGGCGCCCAGGACCAACCCGTAGTTGGAACGGTGCTTCAGTGTGCTTAGGTTGATATCGGAGATGCGGCTGAAGCTCGCGCCTACGTCGAAATAGGGACGGATCAGGCCGGAAGCGAAGCGGTGCTTCACCAGCACGGGGAACTCCCAGGAGTTCGTGTTCAAGCCTGCGCTGCGGAACTGGTAGCTGCGGTAAAGGGCATCCACCTCGATCGCCATGTTGGCGGGAAGGCGCAGCTCTACATACGGACCGAAGGTGAAGGGGCGCTGGTGGGCGTTCAGCGGCGTGAAGTTCGGATACGGGATCACGTTGAAGGCGTCCGTAGCCGGCACGCCCAGCTTCAGGCCGGCGCCCAGGGGCTGCGCGGCGGCCAGCCCGGCGAAAACAAATAGACCCAGAATTGTTTTATGCATGCTCCTCCCACTGTACCCCGTTTTAAAGATCCGGGACCACCGGGGATCGTTCCATGGCCGTTCACAACAAATGGAAGCCGACCTCCACCAGCGCGGGAGCCACCACGGCCCGGCCATCGGCCTGCGCCGGCCGGAAGCGCCACTTGAGGATGGCCTCGATGGCCTTCTCATCCAGGCCGAGGCCGACGCTTTCGAGGACCTGGATGTGGGTAGGCCGCCCGTCGAGCCCCACCTCGATGCGCAGCTTCACGATGCCCTGGAAATGAGCCTTGCGGGCGGCCTCCGAGTATTCGGGCTCTTCCTTGTAAAGCAGCTCTGGTTGTCTCGTGATGCGGCCGGCGAACGCCCTGCCGTTGCCAAAGCCATTCCCAGGGCCGTCCCCAGCGCCCGAGCCAGAACCCGTTCCAGGTCCAGCCACGCCTTCGCCCAGTCCGCCGACATCGCCCGCGATGCCCAGCGGGCTGCCGATCACCGCAACGCCGACGGCCATGTCCGGCGCCTCCAGCAGCGCCGGCCGGAGCACCAGTTTGGGCACCGTTTCACGTACAGCCACCGGCGGCAGGAACACGCGTGCCGGCGCCCGTGCGGGGGCAAGCTCTTCGCGCACCAGGGCGGGCCGCGGCGATCCGCTACCGCCGGGCGCCAGGCGCACCGGAGGCGGAGCCGTGAGCCGAGGCGTGAGTTCGATGTGGATGGCAGGTGGTTCGGGCAGCACGTGCGGCGCGAGCGCGGCGGCGATGAGCAGTAGCAGGATCGCCAGCGCGTGCAAGGTCGCGGAGACGAGCAGGGCCGGTTTACGCATGCCCGCTGCATTGCACGCGCGCCGCCACCGGCAAGTGCTTGATTCGCGGCGTGGGTGTGAGGGCGCGTCACGCACCGCGGTGGCACGCCCGTGAAGGATTGGCTACAAGCGGAGCCGTCCGGCTCCTATCGGAAAGCGCTCGCGTTACCGCTTCAGGTTGGGAATCCGCATCTCCACGCGCTTGGCGTTGCCGGTGGAGAAATCAGCGTCGGTGAAGCTGGCGTCCGTGATCGACTTCAGGGTCGACTCTTCGGTGGCCTTGCCATCGTTGAAGGTCCGCCGCAGCACCGGGAATCCCTCGTAGCCAGCCGACGCGAAACCCTTGATGCCCACCGCGTACGGGGAACTGCTCAGCGCACCCACCAGCCCCTCGGCGAACTTGCGCATGTCCTGGAACACCTTGAAGTCCGATTCCGAAAGTTTCAACGTGGAGGACGACGCGGCGCAGACTTCCTCCACCTTCTTGCCGCCCTCAACTCCCTCGTAGTTCGTGCAGGCGTACCCGTTTACGTTGCCTCCACCTTTGGCCGTATAGACGGTGGGCTCGGCAGGAGCGGCCATGCCGGGCGGCATCTTCCCCTTCATCATCTTTTCCATCATGGCGCGCTGCTCGGGAGGCATGTTCTTCATGGCCGCCTCCATCTGCGCCATGGCCCCTTTCAACGTCTCGCTGAGCTGCGCCACCATTTTCTCGTCGATCACGCTGTACTCGTTGCGGGCCTTGTTCAGCATCAGCATTTCGGACTTGCCGTTCACGGTGTGGAAGATCACGGAGCTATCGCCGCTGTTGGCGCGAAAGCGATTGGCATCCAGCATCACTTCCTGCGTCTCAACCTTACCGTTGGACATCGTCTTGGTTTCCATTACGATCCGCTTGCCCGCAAATAGCGGCATCGCGGTAAAAGCCAGGGCACACACGATAAGCGTCTTCATAGCTTCTATTCTACTTCCAGGGTCTACTTCCAGTCCGCCGTGAACACATTGAACTCGTAGTCGCCGGTGGACTGATAGTCGGATTCGAAGGCGATGCGGCTGCCGTCAGGCGAAAATTCGGGGAAGGCAGTGAACCCGCCATAGTTGGTGACCTGCTCCAGGCCGGAGCCGTCGGGATTGATCAGGTAAAGCTCGAACTTGCGGGTATCGCAGGCGTGCTTGTTCGACGCGAACAGGATCTTCTTACCGTCCGGCGTGAAGGTGGGCGCGAAGCTGGCGCAGTTATATTCGGTGATCTGGCGTTTGTTGGAGCCGTCGCCTTTGGCCACCCACAGCTCCATCTTCATGGGAGCCGTCAGGTCGTCGGCCAGCAGTTCGCGGTAGGTCTTGGTCTTTTCCGGCGTATCGGGATGAAACGCGCGCCACACCATCATGGAGCCGTCACGCGAAAACACCGGACCGCCGTCGTAGCCTTCCGACGTGGTGATGCGCTTCTTGTTCGTGCCGTCGGTGTTCATGGTCCACAGGTCCAGGTCGCCCGAGGATTTCGAGGTGTAGAGGATCTCGTTCTTCGCCCAGTTCACCGTGCCCTCGGCGTCATAGCCCGGCGCGTCGGTCAGCTTCTTTTCGATCTTGCCGGTCTCGTCGGCCAGGTAGATGTCGAAGCCCGGGTAGACAGCCCACACGTAGCCCTTGCTGCGGTCGGCCGGAGCCGGGCATGACGGGCCCACCTCATGCGTGGAGGCGTAGATGAAGTGCTTGCCGTCGGCCAGGAAGTAGCCGCAGGTGGTGACGCCCTTGCCCGTGGAGACCATACGCTGGTCCGAGCCATCGGCGTTCATCATATAAATTTGGTCGCAATCGCGGCCGTCGCGCGTGGACTGGAAGATGAGACGCGAGCCGTCGGGCGACCAGTAGGCTTCGGCGTTCTGCCCGCCGTGCGTGAGCTGCTTCAGGTTGGAGAGGTGCGCCGGGGTCTGACCCCAGACCGAGATCGGAACGAAGATCGGGACCAGCAACAAAAGCGACTTCATACTGGCCATTGTAGCCGCCGCGGGGGGCCGTGGCAGCACACGCGACCGCGTCTCAGCGCCAGTCACCGCCAGTCCGGCAGCGGATGCAGAGCCTTCGACCTCAGCCACGACTCACGGAAAGCGCGGATGGCATCGGTGACCTCCAGGCCGGCCTTCTCATATGTCACGATCTCGAAGCCCGGCGCCTGCGCCCACGTCACGTCGACGTCGCGCGCGCCCGTGCGGCCTTCCACCGTGAACGTGACGGTCTCGCCCGGCTTGCTCGAATCCAGCACGCGCTCCATGTCGCGCTGGTTTTTGATCTCGCGCTTGCCCGCCTTCACCAGGCGGTCCCCACGATCGATGCCCGCGCGGTAAAGAGGCGATCCGCGCAGTGTAGCTCCCGTAAGAATCACGCCGCGCCCCGAATAACTCATGCCGGTGGCGCCCAGCCACACGGCGCCGGTACGCGTCGGGCGCAGCACCAAGCCGGCCTGCGGCAGCAGAGCGGCGTAGTCGATCGGCTCCAGGCCGTAGACGTGGCGCTGGAACATGTCGTGGGCGAACTCCGCGCTGGTCGCTTCGCCGAGCGCCGCTTCGAGATCGGCCAGCGTGTAGGGATGGTCGACATCGGGATGCTCGCGCCACATGGCCCGCATCCAGTCCTCCAGGCTCTTGCCGGGGAAGCGCGAGCGGATGGCGAGGTCGAAGCCGAGACCCAGCGCCTCGCCGTAGGTGTAATACGAGATAAAGATGTTCGACTGGTTCGTCGGATCGATACCCGAGGCGCCGTCGGCAAACGGCGCGCGGCGGCTCATGTCGACGACGTCGAACACCTCCCGGCCGGGCGCGGTCAGCACCGTATTCACTGCGCTGCCTACTTCGGAGGCGAGATCCTCCAGCGTCAGGATGCCCACGCGCGTCTGGACCAGCGGCGCGAAGTAGCTGGTGAAGCCTTCGGCGAACCACAGCTCGCCGGACATGTTGGCGCGCTCAAAATCGAAGGGCTCGAGCGCTCTGGGGCGCATCCGCTCGACGTTCCAGGAATGGAAAAACTCGTGCGCCACCGTATCAATCAGGTCGGCGGCCGAACGCCGTTCCAGGCCGCGCGCGCCGGTGATGATGGTCGAGTTGCGATGCTCCATGCCGTCACCGCTGGCGTAGGGCAGGTAATCCATCAGGAAGGTATAGACGCCGTGATCGTAGGGCGCCAGGCGGCCGAACACGCCTTCCTCTTCGAGCACCACGGCCTGGCACATGCGGGCGTAGCTGTCCGCGGCATCGGGCGTCGCCTCGCCGTGCAGGACCATGCGGAAGTGGGCTCCTTCCACGTCCCATTCGCGCATCAGGTGGCGGCTCAGCTCCATGGGCGAATCCATCAGCCAGTCGCGGTTCGGGGCGAGCCATGCGCCGTCGGCGCGCGGCTCCAGCTGCGTGGCGGCCTCCCAGCCCGATCCGGCGGGCATGTCGAAGCGCACCTCCACGGGCCGCTGCTCGAAGCCGCGGGCCCAGACCAGGCTTGCGGGCGCGTTCAGATGCGCGTGCGACGGATCGACGGCCACGTAGGTGCCGTCCACGCGGTCGCCGAACAGCGTGTAGGCGAACGTCACCGCGCCATCGTGACCGGACACATTCCACTGGTAAGGTGTTGGCCGTTCCACCAGCAGCGCACGCCCCTGGCTATCGGTTGCCCGAACGTTGTAGACGTTCTTGGCGAATTCGTGCAGCGCGTAGCGGCCCGGCGAGGAGCGGCTCATCACCACTTCAAGCGTCGCGCCGGTGATGCCGGAGAACGTGGCGCGCACCTCGGCCTCATGATGGACCGCGTTGGGAAAGCTCAGCTCATAGCGCACCGCATCCTGCCCGGCCAGCGGGACTACCACAGCACACAGCCACAGGAGTCGCTTCAAGCTGGCATTATCCCACGTTCGGCTTCCCTGGACGGCCGGAAACATGCAACGATTAAGGATGCGATTCGGCATCGATTTCGGCACCACCCGCACCGTCGTGGCGGCTGCCGATCGGGGCAACTTTCCGCTGGTTTCGTTCGAATCCGGCGACGCCACCTTTGACTGGTTCCCACCCATGGTGGCTCTGCGCGGAGACGAGCGCCTGTATGGCTGGGACGCCTGGAACGCGCAGGCTGAACCGGGCGTGACCATCTTACGCTCCCTTAAGCGCTATTTGGAGGACGCCGGCCCCGAAACAGAGCTCGACACGGGCGCCGGCCGGTTTCCACTCACCAGCCTGCTGGGCGGCATTACGAATGCCCTGCACGAGCAGCTTGCGGCGCAGTACGGAGCGAAGCAGCCGTTTGAGGTGATGCTGGGCGTGCCGGCGCACGCAAACTCAAACCAGCGGTTCCTCACCGTCGACGCGTTTCGCCGTTCGGGATTCGAGGTGCTAGGGCTGCTGAACGAGCCTTCGGCCGCCTCCATCGAATACGGGCATCGCAATCGGGGCCAGAAGGCCGCGCTGCGCATGCTGGTCTACGATCTGGGCGGCGGCACGTTCGATGCGTCGCTGGTGGAACTGAGCGAGCACGTGCACACGGTGATCGCCACGGAAAGTATCGCCAACCTGGGCGGCGACGATTTCGACCGCATCCTGGCTGAGCTGGCCATGGGCCACGAGCGGCTGGAACTGCTGGATCCCGCGCCGCTGTTTCGCCTGGAGGAGGAGTGCCGCCGGCAGAAGGAGGCGCTGCATCCGAACTCACGCCGCATCGTGGTGGATCTGGACGTGGTAGAGGAAGGGCTCGGGCAGGTGACCATTCCGGTGGCGGATTTCTACGACCATTGCCGGCCGCTACTGGACGAGACGCTGGCGGTCACCACCAGGCTGGCCGCGCAGACTAATATCGATGTGCTCTATATCACCGGTGGCGGCAGCGAGCTTCCGCTGGTGGCGCGCGTGCTGCGCGAGGATTTCGGCCGCAAGGTGAAGCGCAGCGAATACACGCGCTCGGCGACGGCCATAGGCCTCGCGATCCAGGCCGACGCCACCACCGGCTACACGCTGCGCGAGGTCTTCACGCGCAACTTCGGCGTCTGGCGCGAAGGCGACGAGGGCCGCAGCATGCTGTTCGATCCGATTTTTCCCGCCGGCACGCGCCTGCCCGTCAAGGGCGATCCACTGGTGCGCGTTACGCGGCAATACACGCCGGTCCACAACATCGGGCATTTTCGCTACCTGGAGGCGACCGCCGTGCTCGGCGACGGCCAGCCCGCGGGCGATATCACAGTGTGGGATGAGATCCTGTTCCCGTTCGACCCGTCGCTGCGGGACGCGCCGCTCGACGGCGTGCGCGTGGAACATTCCTCGGAGGCGGCCGGACAGCGCATCGAGGAGTGCTACAGTTGCGACGCCGCGGGCTCGGTGGTGGTCTCGATTGCGAACCTCACGTCCGGGTACGCGCGCGAGTATCGGCTGGGACGCTGGAGCGGCAAGCAGAAGGTGGTGAAGCCGGTGGCGCGAAAACGGTCGCGGAAGGCGGGTGGGTGAGGGCTACCTCGGCTGCCGGCCTGACGCGGTGGTGGGCGACAAGCGCCGGGATGAGTCCCTGCGCGGCAAGCACGAGTACTTGCGCCACCTCTACGGTACCTGTTCCGCCGCGGCGCCCGGCTTATCCAGATACGAATAGAATCCGAGGCTGCGTCCGGTGAACCGCTTCGTCAGGAGCATGATCTGGCCGGCGTGGCCGGAGAAATGCTCCACCACGTGGTAGATCGCCTCAAGCACCGTCACGTGATGCCCCTGGATGGTCACGCGCCCGGTGAGCCGTGCGTGCGGCAGTGTGCGGATCACCTGGTTCGCCTCATCGAGCGTGGTTCGCAGAGTCCGCAGCATCTCATCGGGTGCGGCGGTTCCCCGCGCGGCGAACTCGGCATCGCGCTGGCGCGTGTTGGGAGCCCCGCCCACCCCGCTCAGGATCCACTGCCGGATGTTGCCGGTCAAGTGCAGCAGCAGGTTGCCGGCGGCATTTTCCTGCTCCGAGCCCCGCTGCCAGACTTGCTCCGGCGTCAGCATCCCGATGCAGTCTTCGATCCGGCTGCACAGTTGATCCAGCTTCTTCGCTGAGTAATCCAGGAACTCTGCTTCCGCACTCATAGGGTCATCTCCGAAGTCTGCCGCGTGTCAACGGCCGGAAGCCGCGCCGCAATGTCCGCCCGATGCGGCTCCAGCCATGGCGGCAAACACAGCCGGCCGCCCAGCCCGGCCTCGCTCTCATCTATCGTAAACCCCGGACCGGCGGTGGCAATCTCAAACAGCGTGCTGCCGGGCGGGCGGAAGTAGATGGAGTGGAAATAGAGCCGGTCTTTCACCTTGCTCACGCGCAGACCTGCGTCCATCAGGCGCGTCCGCCAGTCGAGTTGCACCGCTTCGTCGGCCACCCGCAGCGCGACGTGATGGATCACGCCCGCGCCCGTCTTCCCGGGCTCAGCCGCGGGGTCGTGCAGGATGTCGAAGAACCCGCCGCCGGGAACGGCGAACCGCGTCCGGTTCCCTTCCTCGCCGGTTCGCGGGAAGCCGAGCACGCCTTCCAGCAGCGCCGCGGTCCGCTCCCGGTCGTGCTCGCATAGGGTGACGCTATGCAGGCGCTCCAGCCGATCGCCTGCCCCGTCAACGGCGGCCAACTCGAGGTCGATTCCGTCAGGATCGGTGATGGTCAGCACCGGTGCGCCGAAGCGCGTACCCATGCGACCGGTATCGCCCGCGCGCCGCGACCACTCTTCCAACGCCTCCGGACCCACCGCATAAGCCACCGCAACGACCTGCCCCGCGCCCTTCCGCGGACGCCGCACGTGCCCCCAGGGAAAGAACGTGAGCAGGCTGCCCGGGCTCCCCTGGCGGTCGCCGAAGTAGAAGTGGTGGGTGCCGGGATCGTCGTAGTTCACCGTCCGCTTGACCAGCCGCAGGCCCGCAAAGCCGGTGTAGAAGTCGAGGTTGCGCTGCGCATCGCCGGCCAGCGCGGTCACGTGGTGCAAGCCCTGAATCATTCGTTAGTCGGATGCGTCCGGTGCGATCGCCCACCCGCGCCGCGCCGATTGCGCGCGCCGCGCTTGCTCCATGCGGTCTGCCCACTTCAGGAACCGCAGCAGCTCGGACCCGTGCTCCCACGCAAAGCGGCAGAACTGGCCCGCGGAGATGTGCGCAGCTTCCAGGCCCCAGTAGGTTTCGATACGCCAGCGCAGGTAGGGGCTGCGCCACGGCCGCAGCCGGGTCCCCTTGGTAGCGCGCCACAGGAATCCGATCATTGGTTGTTGCCGGGGGGGCTGTTGCCGGGGGTGTTGTTGCCGAGCGAGCTGATGGACTCCGGAGCCGAACCAGCGTAGTAGCCCGAGCGCGTGCGAACTTCTTTCACTCCCTTAACGCCCTTCACCTCCACCTGGATGCGGCGGTAGCTCCCGTCCAACGCCTCATTCGACGGCCGGTACGCCACCAGGTATTGGTTGCGGATCTCGCGCGCGATCTGCGGCGTGATCTGCTGCACCTCGGCCAGATCCTTGGGATAGTAGTCGAGCCCGCCGGAGGCCTTCGCCAGATCGCGCAGCGCCCGCTTGGCTTTCTTGGCGTCGCCGCGCTCCTCGTCATTCAACAGCCCGATCGAGTAAATGAGGACGCCGCTGTCCTTCACCTTGCGAACCAGGGCTTCGAGCGTCGGATTGTCGCCGCTGGCGGTGTCATTGCCGTCGGTCACCACCACCAGCACTTTCTTATCGCGCTTGCCCCGCTCCTTCACCCAGTCGATCCCGGCCGAGACCGCCGTGCGCATGGCCGTGCCCAGGCGCGAATCGATCTTGCTCATCGCCTCTTCCAGCTTGTCGACGTTGTTGGTGAAGTCCTGGTCAATGTAGGCCTCGTCATTAAAGTTGACGAAGCACACCTCGTCATTCGGGTTCGATGCGCGCACCAGGGCCAGAGCCGCGGCCACCACGCTGGCGTGCTTGTCGCGCATGCTGCCGCTCGAGTCGATCAGGATGCACATCGACACCGGCACATCTTCGCGCTTGAACAGCCGGATCTCCTGCTCCTTGCCGTTCTCGTAGACGTGGAATGCGCTCTGCGGAACGTCAGTGACCAAGTGACCGTTCTTGTCGAGCACGCTGACGTGCAGCGTCACCAGGTTGGTCGCGGTGGTGAAGTCAGGAGCGTCCTGGCTCACAACCGGGCCGGCGGCCAACAGCAGGACCGCGCCCGTAGCAAGCAGTCCGCGCCTCGGGAACAGGGTCATTTCGGATCGGTATTGTCGTTGAGCGACTTCGACTTGGCCGGTGCGGCCGAGGCCGCCGTTCCCGCGTAATACCCGGTGCGCGTGCGGACATCCTCGACGTTCTTGACGCCCTTCACTTCCACCTTGATGCGGCGATAGCTGCCGTCCAGGTTCTCGTTCGAAGGCCGGTAGGCAACAATATACTGGTTGCGGATCTCATGAGCGATTTGCGGGGTGATCTCGCGGACCTCGGCCAGGTCCTTGGGATAGTAGTCGAGCCCGCCGGAAGCCTCCGCCAGATCCTCCAGCGCGCGTTTGGCGCGCTTGGCCTCGCTGCGCACTTCGTCGTTCAGCAGCCCGATCAGGTAGATCAGGACTTCGTTGTCCTTCACCTTGCGGACCAGGTCCTCCAGCTTGTATTCGCTGGCGTTGTCGTTGCCGTCGGTCACCACCACCAGGACCTTCTTGTCGCGCTTGCCCTTCTCATTCACCCAATCCATCGCCCCGGCGATGGCGTTGCGCATGGCCGTGCCGCCGCGGGAGTCGATCTTGTTCATGGCCTCTTCCAGCTTGTTCACGTCGCTGGTGAAGTCCTGGTCAATGTAGGCCTCGTCGTTGAAGTTGACGAAGCAGACCTCGTCATCCGGGTTCGACTGCCGCACCAGGGCCAGGGCCGCGGCCACCACGCTGGCATGCTTGTCGCGCATGCTGCCGCTCGAATCAATCAGGATGCACATCGATACCGGCACGTCCTCGCGCTTGAACAGGCGGATCTCCTGCTCCTCGTCATTCTCATAGACGTGGAAGGCGCTCTGCGGGATATCAGTGATCAAGTGGTCGTTCTTATCCAGCACGCTGACGTGCAGCGTCACCAGGTTGGTTTCGGACTTGAAGGTTGGACCCTCATCGGCCGGCGGGGGAGGAGGAGGCGGCGGGGGGGCCACCAACACCTGGCTTAGCAGGGAACCGGCGGCCAGGATCGAGATGGCGGCGGCGCTACTGAGCCTGTGCATAGTATCCGTTCCGGAAGCGTGCCCGCAGGCGTGGCAGACCATCGGTCTTCACCAGCTTCACTTCCACCTTACGGTATTTTCCGTCGCGGGCGTCATTGGTGGGCGTGTAACCCAGCACGTATTCGTTGCGCAGTTCCAGGCCGATCTTGGCGGCTACGTCCGGAAGCTCCGCGAGGTTTTCGATAGCGAAGTGCCGCCCGCCGGTCTGCTCCGTCACCTCGCCCAGCAGCCCGGGGCCCGACATTTCCTCGGGCGTGCGGAACCGGTTGCCGTATGGCTCAAAGATTCCGATGGCGTAAATTTGCACGTCCGCCTCACGCACCGCGTTCTTCACTTCGCTCTCCGTATACCGGCTGGAATTATCACCCCCATCAGATATGATGAGAATCGCTTTCCGCCCGTTACGTGCTTTCTTCATCTCGTTCATGGCCAGATACACGCCATCCAGCAGCGCCGTGCGGCCCTTGCTCTGCACAAACGAAAGCCGGCTTACGATGTCCGCCGTATCCGGGGTAAAGGAAACGGCAAGCTGCGGGCGGTCATTGAACTGCACCAGGAAGAACTCGTCTTCGGGGTTCGCGGTCCGCATGAACTGCGCCACCGCCTCGCGCGCCTTCGAGAGCTTCGTGCCCATGCTGCCGCTGGCGTCGAACACAAGCCCCACCGAAATCGGCGCATCCTCGCTGGTGAAGGAGGTGATCTCCTGCTTCACCTTGTCTTCGGTCAGCTCGAAATTGTCGACCTCCAGACCGGTCACCAGCTTCCCGTTCTGCTCCAGCGTCACCGATACCGGAATCTGGACCAACGTGGTGTCGATGCGCAGGTCGGCGCGGCGCTCCACCACGGAATCGGCGCCTTCCTCGCCCGTGGCGCGCTTGCGGGGCGTGATGTTGACGCTGGTGGAGCCCGAAGAAGAAGTGGGTGCGGGCGCGGGAGGAGTGGCCGTCTGCGCAGGCGGTTGAGACGTTGCCCCAGCCTCATCGTCAGCCGGAACCGGCGGGACAAACACAGCGCATGCCAGCGCCATCAGAGCTATGGAACGCATCATGCCCGGCACCTTGCCCTCAGTATAACAGGCAATTCCAAATGTGAGACCGTTTTGTAACCATCCTTCCAATTTCTGGATTTGCCTTCCCCGAAGTGTGACTTTCCTGCACCACTCCCAGGAACGTTCTACCCCGGACCGACTGTTAACACAGGGCCATTACTGACGTTGTCGCCGATGGCGATGGTTAGCGGATAGTCCCCCGGAGGCAGCTCCGGCAGCACAAAATTCGCTTGCGCCAGACCGACGAATCCCGGCGTCAGGCCCACGAACAGCACCTGGCACTCGGCGCCACCCACCTGGATCCTCACAGGCAGCACAGGACGCGATAACGGATCGGAAGGAGCCGCGGCGCCCGTCTCTACCGGATTGTCCAGCTCGCCCAGGCCGGTGAGGTAGGCCACCAGCGCGGCCCCCGGCTGGGCGGGCGTGCCAGTGGTGTTGACGCTCCCGTCCGGGTTCACCACCACGGCGCGGTTATCGCCGAACACCAGGATGCCGGGCGAGGCGGCCGCGATCGTGAACTTCACTTCACTTGAAGTGAGACCGTTCACCGTGACCGTCGCCCGGTACGTGGAGCCAACCCGCAAACCGTAAGGCAGTTGCCCGTTGATTTGCCCGGGGCTGGCAAAGAACAGCGGTACGTCCGTCCCAGTGACCGTCACCGTCGCGCCACCCAGCGTCGTCGGCCACGGCGCTCCCATGGCCATGGCGGTCTCTTTCGCCAGATGCGACCCGTAGAAGCTGAACAGCACACCCGGGCTCAACTCGCCCAGGTTGCTGCCCGCGTTGACGAAACTGCCTTGCACCACGCGCGGCCGCGGCACGGTGTCTTTGGTCAGCCGGAGGATGCGGCTGAGGTCGCTCTCCACCGGATTGCCCTGCGGATCGAGGGCGATGTCCTTCGGGTCCAGGTCGGGATCCGTGGCGGCGACATTATCGTAGTGATAGCCGTGGCCCCCGCCCGCGATCGTACGGAGATTGCCGTCCGTGGTGATCACGCGGACCAGGTGATTGAAATTATCCACCAGGAACACGTTCCCGTCCGCGTCCACCACCAGGTTCGAAGGGCCGTTCAGAGGCACCTCCGTCGCCACACCGTCGCCCGTGAACCCCGCCTGCCCGTTGCCCGCGATGGTTTCCACCGCCGACCCCGGCGTGTAGCGGTACACCAGGCTCTTGCTCGAATCCGTGAAATAGAACGCCCCGTCCGGACCCAGCGCGACATCGTTGAACCCGAAGTTGTTACCGCGGCCGAAGACCACCTCCAATTGTCCACCGCCCGCGGGCCAACGGAGGATCCCGTTGTACGCCGCAATGTAGAGGTCCCCGCGGGCGTCCACCGCCAGGCCGTGCGGACTGCCGAACGGCTCGTTCTGCACTTGGTTCGCCTTGCTGAGGATGGTGCGGATCGTGCCATCGGTGTCGATCATGCGGATCTTCGCAGGGAATGTGCTCGCGATGTAAACCCGCCCCTCCGCATCCGCGGCCAGCGCTTCGATAAAGTCCAGTTGCGCCTGGATCGCCGGGCCACCATCCCCGGTACCGCCAAAGCTATCGGTGCCTGCCAACGTGGTGAGAATGCCGCCGGTGTCGATCTTCCGCACGCGGTAGCCGCTCTCGAAATAAATGTTGCCCTGCGGATCGGTGGCGATGTGGCCCAAAACTCCCAGCCTCGCCCCTTTGGCCGGGGTGCCGTCCGGCGATTCGTCGCCCGAGCCGCCGCCGGCCACCACGTGCAGCGTATAGTCGAAGCCGGAGACCGCGGAAACCACCTCCAACTCGACCATTACCTGCCCCGGACCCGCCGCCTGCGGCGAAGTGAGATTCAGCGCCACGTCGTAGGTGCCCGGTGACAGACCAGCCGCCGAAAGCTGGATCTTCAGGTTCCCGGACGTTTCTCCCGTTGGCGAGGGCAGCGTGAGCCACGGCGCCGCGTCCGCCTTCTCGGCCGTGTAGGAAAACTGAAACGCGCCCTCCGCGGGAACGACCTTCAGATTGGCATCCAGGACCTGCCCCTCCTCCACTTGGAACCGGTAGGGATCGGTAAGTTTCGGAAACGTGGGACGGAATACCGCGTCGACGGATTCAATCGTGAGACCGGCATCACGGCTGATCGCGCTTCCCCCGTTCGCCCACACGTCGCTCGGATCGCGCGGGTCCAGTGCAATCGGCGCGAAGGAGGACCCGTGCAACGCGGTGAAGTTCAGCCCACGATTCGCGCTGCGCAGATACATTCCGAAGCCGACGCCCGTGTGCAGATGCACCACCGGACCGCTCGGATCCACCAGCGCGGAACTCGCTCCGTTGACCGCCTCCACACGGTACACCTCGGTCCAAGTCTGCCCCCCATCGGCCGATCGCCAGTACCCGGAGGTCCCGGCCAGCTCCTGGTTACCGTCCACGCCCAGGCACACGTAGACGATGCTGGGATCGCGCGGGTCGATCGCGATGCAGTGCGCCACCGCCCTCTGTTCCACCTGGCCGCCCTGCACCGTGATCTGCCCCTGGGACACCCACGTCCGGCCGTCGTCCATACTGCGGAACATGGCCGCGCCGCGCGTCAGGAAGTAGGCTTCGGTGGGCGAGGTGGGCAGCAGACTCAGGACCCCTCCAGGCTGCGAGCCCGGCAGCGTCGACCGCTGCTCCCAGGTGGCCGCCCCGTCGGTGGAGACGAACAGCAGATTATCGACGCGCGCGTACAGACCCTGCGGATTGTTCGCCGCCACCGTCAGATTCTGGACCGGGGAGCTGCCCTGCGGCAGGCCGCTGGAGGCCATCGTCCAGGTCTCGCCGGAATCGGTGCTCTTCCACACGCCGCCACGATCGAGCGTCGTACTCACGTACACAGTGGAAGGCACCGTCGGGTTCACGGCGATTCCCGTGGCCACCTGCGGCGTGCCCGCGTCGAAGACATAGAGAGGAAGCCATGTATGACCACTGTCTTCGGTCTTCATCGGGTAGTGAAAGGAGGTACCTGCGCCCACACTGAACCCCAACCCGTAGATCACAGGGGAACTAACGGTCGGGAAAGACATCAAGGACACCGTGGGATAAACCGGATTCCCGCTCTGCGCCCACATGAGTGCCGTGGAAAAAAGAAGAACAAGCCACTTCGCACACATTACTCCGCGATTCTAGCGGACTCCGCTCCTGGTGTGCTATCTTCGATTGTGCCGCAACGCATACTAGGCGTTATTCCTGCCCGGTACTCGTCGTCCCGCTTCCCTGGTAAGGCCCTTGTCCCCATCGCCGGCAAACCCATGCTGGAACACGTGTGGGAACGCGCGTCGCAGTCGCGCTATCTGACCAGCCTGGTGATCGCCACCGATGACGAACGGATTCGCGACGCGGCCCACGCTTTCGGCGCGCAGGTGGTGATGACGCGCCCGGATCACGTCTCGGGAACCGACCGCGTGGCCGAAGCCGCCGCTACCTGCGATGCGCACTGGGTGGTCAACGTCCAGGGCGACGAACCGACGCTCGATCCATCCGCCATCGACGCCACCATCCTCGGCGTGCTGGGCGAGGACAACACGCTCATGGGCACGCTCAAGACGCCACTGCGCCGCCCCGAATTCGCGCTCGACCCGAACGTCGTCAAAGTGGTCACCGATTGCCACGGCAACGCCATCTACTTCTCGCGCGCGCCCATCCCCTATCTGCGCCAGCCCAGCGAGCAGACCACGTACTACAAGCACATCGGACTCTACGTCTACCAGCGCGACTTCCTGCTGGCTTACTCTGACCTTCCCATCGGCCCGCTGGAACAAGCCGAGCGCCTCGAACAACTCCGCGCTCTCGAAAACGGCTTCAAGATCCGCGTGGTCGAAACCGATTACGACGCCCTGGGCGTCGACACCCCAGAAGATTGGCAGACCGTGAAAGAACTTTTTGAAAAAACGATGGTGAACAAATAATGGCCAAGTACATCTTCGTCACCGGCGGTGTGGTTTCCTCGCTCGGCAAGGGCATCGCGGCCGCCAGTATCGGCTGCCTGCTGGAACGCCGCGGGCTCAAGGTTACGCTCCAGAAATTCGACCCGTATCTCAACGTCGACCCCGGCACGATGAGTCCCTTCCAGCACGGCGAGGTCTTCGTCACCGACGACGGCGCCGAAACCGACCTCGACCTGGGCCACTACGAGCGCTTCACCCACGCGCCGCTTTCCCAGGCCAACAACCTCACCAGCGGCCGCATCTACGAGCAGATCATCTCGCGCGAGCGCCGCGGCGATTACCTGGGCAAGACCGTCCAGGTGATCCCGCACGTCACCAACGAAATCAAGAGCGCGGCCAAGCGCGTGGCCACCGCCGCCGACCAGAGCGAGCTTGACGTGGTGATCTGCGAAATCGGCGGCACAGTGGGCGACATCGAATCGCTGCCGTTCCTCGAGGCCATCCGCCAGCTCCGCCACGAGTTCGGCCGCGAGAACACCATCTACATTCACGTCACTCTGGTGCCCTGGATCGCCGCCGCGCAGGAGCTCAAGACCAAGCCCACCCAGCACAGCGTCAAGGAGCTGCGCGCCATCGGTATCCAGCCCGACATTCTGCTGTGCCGCAGCGAACGCCCTCTGCCCCAGGAAATGAAGGACAAGATCGCCCTCTTCTGCGACGTCAACGAAGAGGCCGTCATCACCGCGCGCGACGTTGACAGCGTCTACGAGGTACCGCTGGGCTTCGCCGAGCAGAAGGTCGACGAGATCGTGATGCGCCTGCTGCAGATCGAAGCCGGACCCGCCGACCTCACGGCATGGTCGGACATGGTGCATCGCCTCAAGCACCCCGACGGCGAAGTCCACATCGGCCTGGTGGGCAAGTACGTCGAGTACGAGGATTCCTACAAGAGCCTCAAGGAAGCGCTGCTCCACGGCGGCCTGGCGCACAACACCAAGGTGAACATCGACTGGATCGAAGCCGAGCGCCTCAAGTGGCCCGACTGCAAGAACGAGCTGGCCGGCTTCGACGGCATTCTGGTCCCGGGCGGCTTCGGCCGCCGCGGCGTGGAAGGCATGCTCAACGCCATCCGCTACGCCCGCGAAGAGAAGGTCCCGTACTTCGGCATCTGCCTGGGCATGCAGACCATGGTGATCGAATACGCACGCAACGTCTGCGGCCTGGACCAAGCCAACTCCACCGAATTCGACCCGGCCACGCCCGATCGCGTCATCTACAAGCTGCGCGAGCTGAAGGGCGTCGACGAGTTGGGCGGCACCATGCGCCTGGGAGCCTACCCCTGCCAGCTCGCCGAAAACAGCCTCGCCCGCAAAGCGTACAACAAGCGCGAAATCTCCGAGCGCCATCGCCACCGCTACGAATTCAATCGCGAGTACGAGCAGACGCTCAAGCAGCACGGCCTGAAGCTCACGGGCGAAACCCCGGACGGCGTTTACGTGGAAATCTGCGAACTGCCCGACCACCCCTGGTATCTCGGTTGCCAGTTCCACCCCGAGTTCCGCTCGAAGCCCCTGGAGCCCCATCCCCTCTTCCGAGCCTTCGTAGGCGCGGCTCTCCAATACCGCCAGCAACGCGCCGCCGAAGCCGCCGCAGACGACCGCACCAGCGAACGCGCCCAAGCAGCTCCCGACCAACCCAGAGTCTTCGTCCAGTAAACAGATGCCGGCCACAAATCAGGTCTTATCTGTGTTCATCTGTGTCCATCTGTGGCCAATCTTCATCCCGGAACCGTGCGAATCACCGACCAACTAGAAATCGGCCCGGGCTCCCCTCTGGCCTTGATCGCCGGCCCCTGCGTCATCGAAAGCGAGCAGCACGTCCACACTCTATCCACAGCCATCTCCGAAATCGCCAAGCGCCTCAGCGTCCCCTACATCTTTAAAGCGAGCTTCGACAAAGCCAACCGCTCCAGCGTGACTTCCTACCGCGGACCCGGCCTAACCGAAGGCCTCCGCATCCTTCAAACGGTGCGCGACCGCGGCATCCCGGTCCTCACCGACATCCACGAGCCCGCCCAAGCCGAACCCGCCGCCCAAGCCGCCGACATCCTGCAAATCCCGGCCTTCCTGTGCCGCCAGACCGACCTCCTGGTCGCCGCCGGCCAAACCGGCCGAGCCGTGAACATCAAGAAGGGCCAGTTCGTCTCCCCCTACGACATCCGCCACGCAGCAGACAAGGTCGCCAGCACCGGCAACACGAAAATCCTCCTGACCGAGCGCGGGTCATCGTTCGGCTACAACAACCTGGTGGTCGACATGCGCAGCATCCCGATCATGCGCGGCTTCGGTTACCCGGTGATCTTCGACGCGACGCACAGCGTCCAACTCCCCGGAGCGTCCGGAACGGCCTCAGGCGGCCAGCCCGAATTCATCGAGCCCCTGGCAAAGGCAGCCGTGGCCGTAGGCGTCGACGCGGTGTTCGTGGAAGTCCACGAAGCTCCGGAGCGAGCCCTCTCCGATGGCGCCAACGCCCTCAGGCTCGACAAGCTGGAAGGACTCCTCCGCGCCCTCCAACAAATCGCCGCTGTTGCCCACTGAGCAAGAACGGTGCAAGCCGTGAACGCTCGCAGGATTCTCGATGCGGTTACTCGCCTTTCCCTTTCATCCTCTCCATTGCAATCCAACAGAGGGCGAGTAGGAAGCTCTCGACAAGACCACCAACCGCGATCACTGCAACGCCCCCGAATGCGCCGATTCGCGCGATGACGTCAAACCGCCACCAGATCGCGATCGGAAACGAGACGACGAAGATGGCAACGGCGCGTTCAAGCAACGAACCTTCCGCAAGATCAAAGAATTTCTGGAGGAGGCGCGCCATATCCCGATTCTATCGGGGCAAATCGCCATCACCACCCCTTGTTAGGATGAAGGCAGACCATGACCAAGCAGGACTCATCGCTCCAAGGGCTGAGCGACGCAACGGAAGCCGAACTCGAATCCCTGTTCGCCGAGTTGGCCTTGGCGAAAGACTGGCTCACGCCCGAAGAGGCGGCGGCCTGGGCAGACTTGTAAAGGGCGACGTAGTCCGTCACGGCGCCGCAGGAAGACGCCGACATCCTTCGCTACCCGCTGCGCCCCTATTTCCCCGACCCGCCGCTGCTCACCGTATGCGAGTACGTCGTATTCGCCGTGAACCCGATGCTCGCCACCGCCGAGGCGGCATCCAGCCCATCCGCGCTGAACGGCGCCACCACGAAATTCTGCACCACCATGTTCCCGGTCCCATTCGGCAGCATCGACAAAACGCAGGAAGGAACCGTAAACTGCCCCGCTTCCACCGGGGCCAGGCATCGATAACCCACCGCATCGCCGAACGGCGTCCCCGAGGCGCCTGCGATGTTCACGAACGAGCCCGCCGTGCCGCCGGACCACGTCACCGGCAACCCGTTGGCCGTGTTCACGCTCGCCGCCGCGCTCAGGTTGGTCCACGCAAACAGCGGACCCAGATGCAGCGTCACTTCGAAGGAACCCACGTCGGCGCCGCCGCCGCCCTTGAACGTGTAGTCCCCGCCCGCGCTCGGAAACGCGCTGTCCGGTAGCGCCGTATCCAGCGTCTCGACGTGCGAAAAGGTCACCGCCAACCCCACCATGCAGGTCCCCGGCGACTCCTTTGGAGACGGCGGCGAGTACATGTCGCTGTACGCCGCGAACACCCCGTCCGTCGTATTCTCAATCGACCGCGCCCCGTTCTTCCCCGGCGTGTCGCTGTGGACCAGGCAATGAATCCCGCCCGCACGCAAGCCGGCGATAGCAGCCCCGCGAGAGGACGCCCGTGCGCCTCTCGCGGCTATCGTGCTGCCGGTCCCCGGCACATGCGCTACCCTGACCGAATGAAGCCTCTCGCGGCTGCACTGCTGGCCGCCACCCTCACGCTCGGCGCCACGCCCGAACCCATCGCTGATCCCGACCTCGACCGCGACTCCCTCCCCGACCGCCTCGAACAGCAGCTCCTTGACCGCTTCGCCCCCACCTTCCTCATCAGTGCCGCCGACTGCGACGCCCGCCCGGCGCGCTTCACGCCCGGCGTCGCCCGAGCCCTGCCGCTCGCCCAGGACGGCGCCATCTACGGCCAGGCCTTTCGACACGCCACCGGCGCCATCGAGCTGCACTATTACCACCTCTGGACCCACGACTGCGGCCGCTTCCCACACCCGCTCGACGCCGAACACGTCTCCGCCCTCATCACATTGGAAGACGGCACATTGGAAAACGGCACATCGCAAAACGACCCCACCGGCGCCCGCGCCCTTTACTGGACCGCTTCCGCCCACCAAGCCACCGTCTGCGACGCCACCCAGGGAGCTCGCGCCCAGGCCATCGCCGCGCTCTTCGCCGGACCCACCGTCTGGGTCTCCAACGGCAAGCACGCGTCCTATTTCCGCATCACCACCTGCGCCGCCGGCTGCGGTGGTGACCACTGCGATCGCATGGCCGCCCTCCCCCGCCGCCCCATCGTCAACCTGGGCGAACCCGGAGCGCCCCTCAACGGCGCTCTCTGGACCTCCTCGCCGTCCTGGCCCCTCGCCGATAAAATGCAGACCGATTTCCCGCCCGAAATCCTGGCCAAGCTCGATGCCGCGGCGCCCCGCGAAATCGTCCGCCTCAGCCCCGTCTCCCCCGCCGTGCAAGGCGTCATCGCCACCAGCAACACCACCGCCGACGCCCTGGCCCTCTCCGGCGCGCACACCGATGCCGCCCTGGACATCGCCGGCGATCACACCGGAAACGCCCTCCGCCTCGGCGCGCAAGAAACCGGCAAGTCACTCAAGAAGGCGCGCCGCTCCGTCCTCGACTGGCTCCGCGATCACTTCTGAGTGGCGCAAGCACTCGTGCTTGCCGCGCCGGCACTCGTGCCGGCGCTTGTCCGCCGCACAAGCATTCCTCTCTATTTGTCCATATTCATCCGGCCTCTTTTCAAACGCTTCCCACTTCCACTCCCCTCGATCCCTCCGCGCCACCCCTTACCGTGAAGGCAGTTCGAGCCGCTCAGTCATCGGAGAGGCCGGACCGGCCGCGAAACAGGTCCTAGGAAAACTGTGAACGGTCCAGAGCGATGAATGTCCGCCGGTACACGACCGGCCTCTTAGCGCAGAGCAAAAACGTGCGAAGGCCTTCGAATCATCGCAGCCCGCGCTCGAGGTGTGTCAAGGTGGGGCACTCCCTCGGGCGTGGGAGGCGAGCCGCCTTGTGCAGCACCCCTGCTGGACGAGAGCGGTCCCTCCGCCTGCTACCATACAGAAAACGCAATGCTTGACCTGTCGGCGAAGGACCCCATCGTCAAGGCGTATCTAGCCGATCTCCAGCACCTGAAGCAGGATCAACAGGTGGCGCACGAACTGGGGCTGAAGGGTCCCTTCCAGAACCTGCTGGACAAGGCTGCCCGGCGCCGCGGCTGGACCCTGGTGGCCGAGCTGTCCACCTACTCCGGCGGACGCCGCGTGGTCCCCGATGGCACCGTCCGCGACGAGTACCTGCTCCCCCGCGGCTGGTGGGAAGCCAAGGACGCCGCCGACCAGTTGGGCGCCGAAATCCAGAAAAAGCTCAAAATCGGCTATCCCACCCGCAACACCATCTTCGAGGACACCCAAGTAGCCGTCCTCTATCAGGACGGCGCCGAGCGGAATGAATACGCTCTGACCGAGCCCGGCAGCGTCGCGGCTCTGCTGAACGATTTCTTCTCCCACGACGAGACCGATGAACGCGAGTTCAAGCGGGCAATGGAGGACTTCCGTACCCGCATTCCGGACCTGGCTCACTCGCTCAGCCTCCACATCGCCGAGGCCCATAAGAAGAACAAGCGGTTCCAGACCGCCTTCGCCGAGTTCGTGACGCTGTGCCGCAGCTCGCTCAACCCCGACCTCACTGAGGACAAGGTGGACGAGATGCTGATCCAGCATCTGCTCACCGTCCGGCTGATGCAGAACCTGTTCCAGAACCAGGAGTTTACCTCGCGCAACATCATCGCCGCGCAGGTGCAGCACGTCATCGACGCGCTGGCCTCCAGCAGCTTCTCGGCGGCCGAGTTCCTGCGCCGCCTGGACCCCTACTACAAGGCGATCGAGCGCGCAGGCGCCGACCTGAGCCACTTCACCGAAAAGCAGGACTTCCTCAACTCCGTCTACGAGCAGTTCTTCCAGCGCTTCTCTCCGAGCGTGGCCGACACCCACGGCATCGTCTACACGCCGCGCGAGATCGTCGACTACATGTGCAGCGCGGTGGAGCAAGCGCTCCGGGACGAGTTCGGCATGACGCTGGCCTCGCCCGAGGTGGTGATCCTCGACCCCTGCACCGGGACCGGCAATTTCATCGTCAACCTGATCGACCGCATGCCACCCCAGGCGCTGGAGGAGGCCTACCGGCACCGGCTGTTCGCCAACGAAGTGATGCTGCTGCCCTACTACGTGGCGAGCCTCAACATCGAGCACGCCTACTACGAACGCCGCCAGCAGTATGAAGCATTCGAGGGGCTCTGCTTCGTGGATACGCTGGACATGGCGGAGGACCGCCAGCGCGAGATGTTCGCGCCAGCCAACACCGAGCGCGTCGAGCGCGAGAAGCACGCCGCCATCACGGTGATCATCGGCAACCCGCCCTATAACGTCGGGCAGAAGAGCGAGAACGAGAATAACCGCAACCGGAAGTACAAGGTGGTGGACCAGCGCGTCCGGGAAACCTACACGAAGGATTCTGCGGCCAGCAGCAAGAGCAAGGTTGACGATGCATACGTCAAGTTCTTCCGTTGGGCCACCGACCGCCTGGGCCACCGAGATGGAATCGTCTGCTTCATTTCAAACAACAGCTTCGTCGATCGCTATTCCTTCGACGGAATGCGCAAGCATCTCATGCGAGACTTCCAGCAGATAGATCACATCGATCTGCACGGGAGCGTGCAGCTCAACCCGCGCCTTTCCGGAACAACACACAACGTCTTCGGCATTCAGGTGGGTGTTGGCATTACGCTCGCGGTGAGGAAGAGCGGAACGAAACATCGGCTACGTTACTACCGCGTTCCAGAGTTGTGGCGTAGGCGGGAGAAGCTTGATTTCCTTGTGGACGGCCATATTCCCTGGCAAACACTGACGCCGGACGACCGCTTCACATGGTGCGTGCCAGAGCACGCCGGGGAGTATGATGCGTTCACCTCGATTACGAAGCTGTTCTCCACACACACAATCGGCCTGAATACGAATCGTGATGCGGTCGTCTACGACTTCGATCAGATGATCTTGGCTCGGCGCGTTCGCGACTTCATCGACCGCTACAACTCTGAAGTTGACCGGCATCGGCGAAGCCCCGACGCGGATTTCCCAGATGACCTCAAATGGAGCAGTCGACTCAAAGAGTGCCTCGCTCGCGGTCAGTACGCAGAGTTCGCTGAATCGAAGATCAGAACCGCCGTTTATCGACCGTACACCAAGCGGTGGGTCTTCTTTGACTCCATCCTCAATCAACGAACTGGGCAGTGGTCAAGCATCGAAGGTACAACGCTTGCAGTGACAGGCGTTGGCCCAGAGAAACCATTCATGGCTCTGGCGTGCGACGTTCTGGCCGATCTCCATGTGGTTGGCGGCGGTGCGGGCTCGCAGTGCTTCCCCCTCTCCCACCTCAAAGACTCCGCCGTCGACCAGTTCCGCGCCCACTACGGCGAAGCCTCCCTCACCAAAGAAGACCTTTTCCACTACATCTACGCGCTGCTGCACCATCCCGGCTACCGGGAGCGCTATGCCGCCAATCTCAAGCGCGAGCTGCCGCGCATCCCGTTCGCTCCGGACTTCCACGCCTTCGCGGTAGCCGGGCGGGAACTGGCCCGACTCCACGTCGAATACGAGTCGCTGGAGCCGTGGCCGCTGGAGGAGATCGTCTCGCGCGACGTTCCTTACACCCAGCGCGTCGAAAAGATGAAGCTGAGCGCGGCCAAGGACTCGCTCCAGGTCAACGCCTCCATTACGCTCGCCGGGATTCCGCCGGAGGTGTTCGCCTACCGGCTGGGATCGCGGTCGGCGCTGGAGTGGGTGGTGGACCAGTACCAGGTCAAGGGCGAATCCGACCCGAACCGCGAGGACGATCCGGGCTACATCGTGCGGTTGGTCGGCCAAGTGGTGCGGGTGAGCGTGGAGACCGTGCGGATCGTCGCGGGGTTACCGGCGTTTCGGTAGCGGGCCATCGAGGGCCCAGTCCCCTACAGCGGCTCCGGCAGTTGCAGGTCCGACTTCTGCAGCGCCTTGTCCAGCAGCTCCGTCGCCTCCTCCGCGCACAACCCCCGCGAAGTTGAAAGCTCGGTCAGCAGCATGTGCCGCGCCCGGTCCAGCATCTTCTTTTCCCGGAAACTCAGCACCTTTTGCGCCTGCAAAAGCAGCAGGCTCTTCAGGACCTCGGCCACCGCCTGCAAGCTCCCGTCCCGCATTTTCTCGGTGTTGTCCTTGAAGCGGTCTTTCCAGTCCGAATACTTGCGGCAGCGCCCCTCGCTCAGGAACGTCACCACGCGCTGCAACTCGCCGTTGCGCGTCACCTTGCGCAGCCGCAGCTCGTCGACGTGCGAAAACGGCACCAGCACCGTCATATTGTTCTGGGTAAGCTTCAGCAGGTAGTAGCGCTCGTAGTGCCCGGCGAATGCACGGCTACTGATCGTCTCCACGGTGGCGACACCATGGTTGGGGTAGACTACCTTCTCTCCGACTTGGAAAGTCATTCTCTGGTAGGGCCCTTCAGAAAAGCAGCAAATCGTGGCTGAGGCTACATTCGGTTAAGAATGATAGCTTAAGCCTATCTGCACTCGCTGTCAACCCCGAACGGGCATCCGCGCAAGAATTTCTTTGCATTTTTCATTTACCGCACTGATTTCACAGCGCTTGCGAGTTTCCCGCTCTGCCCCGCGCACGGTCCCCGTACCAACATCGGTTACCATGTTAGGAACACATTCCACCGACGCAACACATTCGACTGACGCAAATGGAAACCTCCAAACTGGACCTGAAGAAAACCGTCCACCTGCCCAAGACCGGCTTCCCCATGAAAGCCAGCCTCAATCAACTGGAGCCCCGCCTGCTCCAGCAGTGGGATGAAACCGGCCTCTACGCCCGCATCCGCGAGGCCCGCCAAGGACGCCCCACCTACATCCTTCATGACGGACCGCCCTACGCCAACGGCAACATCCACCTGGGCCACGCCCTGAACAAGATCCTCAAGGACTTCATCGTCAAGCTCAAGACCATGGAGGGCTACGACTCGCCCTACGTGCCCGGCTGGGACTGCCACGGCCTGCCCATCGAATTCAAGGTGGATAGTGAACTGGGGGCGAAGAAAGCCGGCATGGCCCCGGCCGAAATCCGCGCGGCCTGCCGCAAGTACGCCGAGAAGTACGTCAACCTCCAGCGGAAGGACTTCATCCGCCTCGGCATCCTGGGCCGCTGGGAAGCCCCCTATCTGACGATGAGCGCCGAGTACGAGGCGGTCATCGCCCAGGCCTTCGTCGATTTCCTGGACCAGGGCTACGTCTATAAAGGACTGAAGCCCGTCAACTGGTGCATCCATGACCGCACCGCTCTGGCCGAAGCCGAGGTCGAGTACGAGGACCACGCCAGCCCCTCCATTTGGGTTCGTTTCGCACTCCAGAGCGACCCGGCGGCCATCGACCCAGCCCTCGCCGGACAAAAGGTCTGGGGCCTGATCTGGACCACCACCCCCTGGACCATCCCGGCCAACCTCGCCATCTGCTTCAACCCGCGCTTCACTTACGTAGCCGTACAGATACAAGGAATAGTTCAAGCTGAAGGCTCAGGCCAAGTGGGGCAGGCCCCCAGGCCTGCGGCGGCCTCTCAGGCCGCCTCCCCGAACGTCTACATCGTCGCCAAGGACCTGCTAACCGCCACCGCCGAAGCCTGCAACTGGTCTGACCCGCTCGTGGTCGCCGAATTCCCGGGCGAGCGCCTGAACGCCACCCTCTACCGCCACCCCTTCCTCGAACGCGACTCCATCGGCATCCTGGGTGACCACGTGACCCTGGAACAGGGCACCGGAGCCGTCCACACCGCCCCCGGCCACGGTCAGGACGACTACGTCGTCGGCCTCGCCCATCACCTGCCGGTCTACTGCCCGGTCGACGGCGCGGGCCGCTTCTACCACGCCGAGGGCGCCGCCGGACGCCTGCCCGAGGAACTGATCGGCAAGACCGTTTGGGAAGGCAACCCCATCGCCATCGACATCATGCAGCGCGCCGGAGCCCTGCTCGGCCAGCGCAAGATCGACCACAGCTACCCGCACTGCTGGCGCTGCCACCGTCCCACCATCTTCCGCGCCACCGAGCAGTGGTTCATCGGCATGGACCGCCACGCCCTGCGCGAGCGCGCTCTCGAAGCCATCAAGACGGTGAAGTGGAAGCCGGCCTGGGGCGAGGAGCGCATCTCGAACATGATCGCCACCCGCCCCGACTGGTGCATCTCGCGCCAGCGCGTCTGGGGCGTGCCGATCACGGTCTTCTACTGCGAGGGCTGCCATGAGCCGTTGACCGACCGCAAGATCCTGGACCGCGTGGTCGACCTGTTCCGCCAGCACACGGCCGACGTCTGGTACACCAAGTCCGCGGCCGAGCTCGCAGGCCCCGACGCCAAGTGCGCCAAGTGTGGCGGCGGCTCGTTCCGCAAGGAGAACGACATCCTGGATGTCTGGTTCGATTCGGGCTCCAGCCACCTGGCCGTTCTGAACGACAGCTACGGCCTCCCCTGGCCCTCGGACATGTATCTGGAAGGCGGCGACCAGTATCGCGGGTGGTTCCACAGCTCGCTGCTGGTGGCCGTGGGCCTGAAGAACGGAGCTCCCTATCGCGCCTGCGCCACCAACGGCTGGACGCTCGATGGCGAAGGCCGCGCGCTGTCCAAGTCGCAGGGCGCCGAAGCGGTCGAGAAGATGGTGAACAAGTTCGGCGCAGAGCTGATCCGCCTGTGGGTCGCTTCCATCGACTTCACCGAGGACGTCCGCTTCTCGGACACGATCCTCGAACGCTTGGTGGAGGCCTACCGCAAACTCCGCAACACGTTCCGTTATGCGTTGGGCAACCTGGCCGATTTCGACCCCGCGGCCGACGCCGTGCCGATTCATGAAATGCTTGAGGTTGACCGCTGGATCTTGGCTCGTACACAGGACTTGGTCCAGCGTTGCCGGGCCTTCTACGACGCCTTCGAGTTCCACAAGGTCTACCGCGCCGTCTACGACTTCGCCACCACGGACTTGAGCTCGGTCTACTTTGAGATCCTCAAGGACCGCCTCTACACCGGCACCCGCGCCCCGCGCCGCAGCGGGCAAACGGCGCTCTACAAGGTCCACTACGCCCTCACCCGCCTGGTGGCCCCGCTGATGTGCTTCACCGCCGAGGAGGTCTGGAGCCACACGGCGAAGCCCGCGGGCGCGCCCGAGAGCGTCCACATTGCCATGCTGCCCGAAGCCCACGAGCTCGACTGCGGCCTCACCGGCGAGCAACTCGCGGCTTGGGACCAGCTCATGGACCTGCGCGAGCCCGTCCTGAAGGCTCTCGAGGAAGCTCGCGCCGCCAAGCTGATTGGCGCTCCGCTCGAAGCCCGCTTGCGCATCACCCCGGGCGAGCACACCATCCTGGCCGAGCGCGCCGCCGACCTCCCCGCCCTGTTCGTGGTCTCGCAAGTGGCCATCGAGGCCGGCGACACATTCAAGGTCACCGTCGAGCGCGCCGAAGGGTCCAAGTGCGAGCGCTGCTGGAAGTACTCGACCGCCGTGGGCCAGGACGCCGAGTATCCGACGGTCTGCGACACCTGCGCGGCGGCGCTCCGGGAATTGGCTTGAACCCGCGGCTCTTGTCGGCCATCGTGATTGCGTGCGTGGTGCTGCTGGACCGCGCGACCAAGCTCTACATCCGTTCGGCCTTCACCCCGTCCGACCTGGTGCCGGTGATCCGGGACGTGTTCAACATCGTGCACGTCGAGAACCCCGGCGCGGCCTTCGGCCTGCTGGCCGACGCCCCGGTCGAGTGGCGCAAGCTGGTGCTGGTGTTGCTCTCCGGTATCGTGATGGCGGTGATCGCCTACCTGCTGTTCCGCCCCCATCCCACCGAGACACGGATGACCCGCCTCGGCCTGGCCATCGTGCTGGGCGGCGCGCTGGGCAACATGTGGGACCGCCTGTTCCGCGGCACGGTGACCGACTTCCTGCAGGTGTTCATCGGCAGCTACGAGTTCCCGTCCTTCAACGTAGCCGACATCGCCATCAACGTCGGCGCGGGCCTGCTGATCCTCGACATGCTGCGCGGCGGGCGGAAGCGGTCCACGTAACCCGCGGCGCAAGCCCGTGGCTTGCCGCGCCGGGACTCATCCCGGCGCCTGTCGCCGGTCAAGGTGTCATGCCAGTTGCGGTGGCGAAATCGCCCTTTGCGGCTCCCCGCCCGACGTTTCCCTCCGGTGCGCTGAGAGCTGGTGAGATAGCCCGGATTTCTCACAGGCTCGCAGAGCGCTTCGGGCAAAGCACAGGCGGGAGGCCTCGGCGAGTGGTCGGGCCGGCACCCCGGGCACGACACTGTGATGGACGACAAGCGCCGGGACGAGTCCCGGCGCGGCGAGCCATGGGCTCGCGCCACGTCCTGCGTCCGAAACCTGGTGAGAAATGCGGGCTAAGCACAGCGCCGCTGGCTGAGCCGCGACTGCAAGGAGCGGTCTACACGAGTCCGCCATCGCGCTACCCCGCAGGCGCCCGCCCTTCCACGATCGACACCAGGTCTTCCGCCACCGGATGCACGGCCACGCACTCCAGGCCGGACCGCTCCAGCAACGCTCGCCACTCCCGCTCGCTGCGCTCCTTGCCTCCGGTGACAGCCAGCATGTTCAGGTCACTCATGAGGCGCTGTTCCAGGGCTGGGTCGGCCCCGGTGACCGCGTCCGGCACCACGAACTCGATCACCAGCACACGGCCGCCGGGCGGCAGCGCGGCGTGGCATCGCTCCAGGATCACCGCCGCCTGGTCGTCGGTATACCCATGCAGCACATGCTTCAGCACGTACACGTCGGCGCCCGGCGGAACCCCGGCCAGCAGATCCGTCGCGATCAACTCGCACCGCTCGTTGCCTGCGAACCGCGCCCGGGCATCCGCGATGGATACCTCGTGATCCACCAGCATCCCGCGCGTCGCCGGATACGCCTGCAGGATGGCTTCAATCAGCGCTCCGCCGCCTCCGCCCAGATCGGCGATGGTCTGAAACCGCCCGAAGTCCCAGGCCTGCGCGATCGGCATGTAGCCGACCGCGGGTGAGGTGCCCATGACGGCGCGAAAGATCGCCGGAGCCTCGGGGTCCTCGCGCCAGCGCGCGCTCAGCTCGGGCTTGACGACGCCCGCTCGGTCGCCCGTGCGGATGCATTCGGTCATGCACGCCCAACTGTCGGCCAGCAAGTCCGCCCAGAAGACGACCGACGGCCATTCCGACTGCGGCGCGTCCTTGCGCAGCGGACGCCCGGCCGCGCTGAGCCGGAAGCGGCCGGGGGAGACCTCGGAGACGATGCCGAAGCTTGCCAGCGCGCGCAGCAGGCGGTAGAGCGCACCCTGGTCCGCCGAGCAGGCCTGTGCAAGGTCCTCGATGGATCGTTCGGCGTCGCCCAGGGCGTCGGCCACGCCCAGGCGCGCGGCTGCGGCCAGGGCGCGGCTGCGGAAGTAGCCCATGGCCATCTCGGTCAGCGGCAGATTGAGTCCGGCTACGGCGGTCTTGGATGCCATCGTTACTCCTTTGGTGTGGATGTCGGTCGGTGTTCGGCCGCCCGTGCTAGCCCGCATTTCTCACCAGATTTCGGACGCTGGACGTGGCGCAAGCACTCCTGCTTGCCGCGCCGGGACTCGTCCCGGCGCTCGTCGTCCATCACAGTGTCGTGCCCCGGAGTGCCGGCCCGAACACTCGCCGAGGCATCCCGCCTGTGCTTTGCCCGAAGCGCTCTGCGAGCCTGTGAGAACTCCGGGCTAGCTCCTCGATGGAGGGTTCGGCGCAGCCGAGGCGTCGGCGGACCTCCGGGTGGCGCCGTGGTGGGCTACTTCGCTCACGCTTGCGGCAGACACCGTGATGGGCGGCAAACGCCGGGACGAGTCCCGGCGCGGCAAGCCAAGGGCTTGCGCCACGTCCCACGGCGGTTTTGGCGGCCATTGTTACTCCTTACGAGGTGATGCGGAACGATGTTCGGCCAGGAACCAGTGGTTGCCGAACGGATCGGTCACCCAGGCATTATAGTCGCCCCACTCCTGCATCGCGGGCGGCTGGGCCGAGGTTGCTCCGGCTTCCAGCGCCTGGCGGTATGCCGCGTCCGCGTCGGCGACGTACAGGTAGTAGGCCGCGGGCTCGATCGCCTGCGGGTTGTCGCCCATCTCGACGATGGAGTCGCCGATGCGCGCCTGCGCGTGCGCTACGCGGCCTTCGTGCTCGTGACGGACGACCAGCTCCGCGTTGAAGGCGCGCTCCAGGAACTCGATCAGGCGCACCGCGCTCTCCGGATGCATGTAGGGCGTGACGGTGCCCATCTGCGGATGGCGGATCTGCGACGTCGCGCGTTCGCCGATGTACCAGTGATTGCCCGCGGGGTCGGTGACGTAGCCCGACCGCTCTCCATACGGGTGGTCGACGGGTTCACCTGTAGAGGTGCCCGCGGCGAAGGGTGTGGCTCCGGCCGCCAGAGCGCGCCTGTAGACTTCGTCCACGCCGTCGATGTGGATGTGCAGCGACATCGGCCGCGCTACGATGTTCGGTCCGCTGCTCAGCATCAGCATGGAATCGCCGATGCGCACCTGCGCGTGTTCATGGCCGGGAGCGGGTGAGCGGTAAACCACTTCAGCGCCGAACGCGGCTTCCAGGAACGCAATCTCGCGCGCGATGCCGGGCGTTTGCAGGTACGGCGTCAGGTTGCGGAACCCGGCCGGCATTTTGACGGTAGCAGCAGTCATGAGGGTCTTCCTTTCGAGTTCAATCCGGAGACGTTCCTTGAAGCCTGCGGCGGGCAGCGCTACCAGCGGAGCCGCGATGGTCAGCAGCGCCTCCACGCCGGGATCGCTGGGCTCCGGCGCCCGCCGGCGGAGCAGGGCCGTGATGGCCTGGTCGAGTTGTTCGGCGAGAGCGTGAGGCGTCATGTGGCTCCCTCCCCTTGGGTTGCGGCTCCTTTGATTCCTGTGATCGCCGCGCGCAACGACTCAATCGCCCGCAATTGGAGCTGTTTCACCGCACCCTCAGACCGTCCCAGGTCAGCGGCGATCTCGCGGATGCTGCGCTGCTCGACGAAGCGCAGATGGATGACGCGGCGTTGGGCGTCGGGCAGGCGGTCGACCAACTGAAACAACATGGCGTGCTGCTCTATGGTGGCGGGTTCGGGGTCGTCCCCGGCGTGCAGGGGAGTTCCGGATTCGCGCGCTGTGCGGTTCCAGTAATCGCTCACGGTATGGGCGGCGATGCGGATCAACCAGGCCTCGAAGGGGACGCCGCGCCATTCGAATTTGCCGATGTTGGCGAGGGCCTCGCGGAACACGTCGGCGGTGAGATCCTCGGCCTGGGCGCGGGCTGGAACGCGGCTGGCCACGTAGGCGTAGACGCGGTAGAAGTGGTCCGCATACAGCGCGGAAAAGTGGGCCGGGTCGCGCTGGGCGGCCTGGATCTTGCGCTGGTCGTCAGAGGCTTCGGTCATGTTCACAAGGCAACCGTTGCGGGAACACGGCGTATTTGCTTAAGGTAATCCCTTCCGGGGGGTGGAAAGTTACGGGGTGGGGGGTGACTTGTCCGGGAGCTTGAGGCGGGGCGCCTCGGGGAGCGATTTCGCCGACGCTTGGGGCATGCCGCTGTGATCGGCGACAAGCGCCGGGATGAGTCCTGGCGCGGCAAGCTGGACCTTGCGCCACTATGCCGATTGGCAGGCGGTTGGCTGCCGCCGTTTTGGAGTCGCGGCCGGAGCCCCCAAAGGGCATAGTAGAAAGAAGTTCAAAACGATGCTGACCATCACCGATAGGACGGAGGCCATGGAATCGATCCGACTGCTGCTGGCCGGCAAGATGAATGCCAACGGATTGGGCGAGTTGCGCCGGGAAATCGAAGAGGCGCGCCGCCTCAGCAAGCTGGTGGTGCTGGACTTAAGCGAGATCACGCTGGTGGACCGGCAGAGCCTGGCGTTTTTAAATGAGCAGTCGATCGAGCAGGTGCGCGTGGTGAACTGCCCCTGCTACATCCAGCCCTGGATCGGACGGGCGATGGCGGACTGAGTTGGCTGGGACGGGGGTGCCGGACCGGACCCGCGGCCGGCATGACACCTTGACCGGCGACAAGCGCCGGGATGAGTCCCGTCGCGGCAAGCCACGGGCTTGCGCCACATCCTGCGCCCGAAACCCGGTGAGACGTGCGGGCTGGAGCTGACTAGAGCGGTTTCTCGGTGAGGGTAGACCGCTCCCTGCGGTCGCGGCTCTGCTACTGGCGTTGCGCACTTGCGAGGGATCGTGGTTACGGCGTCAGAAAAGGCGGTACCCCTGGTGCGCGATATCCCGGCACACCACTTCCGAGGTCCGCCCGTGCCGCGCGAAGACCTCCTGCACCAGTTCGCAGATCCCCTGATGGCCGCGCTCGTGAAACACCAGGATCGAGGGACCCGCGCCGCTCAGGGCGCAGCCGAGCAATCCTGGCGCGCGCAGCTTGGCGATCTCCTCTAAGCCCGGGACCAGCGGGAAGCGGTAAGGCTGGTGCAGCCGGTCTTCAAGCGCCGTGGGAAACGCGTTGGTCACGCCCGTGGCCAAGGCCACGATCAGCATGGAGCTACGTTGCAGGTTGAACACGGCGTCGGCGCGCGAGTAGCTGGCGGGCAGCACGCGCCGGGCTTCGGAGGTCGGCAGGATGTAATCCGGCACCACCACCGCCACGCCGTAGTGCGGATTCAGATCCATGCGCACGGCCTGTGCACGCCCCTCGGCGTCGATGGCGCTGGCGACAATGGCGCCCAGCACGCAGGCGGCGACGTTGTCCGGATGCCCCTCGATGCGCGCCGCCTCGTCCAGCACGCGATGCTTGTCCCAGCCCAGACCCAGCACCTCGCTGCCGATCACCACCCCGGCCACCAGCGCCGAGGCGCTGGATCCCAGCCCCTTGCCGATCGGGATGTCGTTGCGGATCTCCAGTTCAATGGGCGGCATCGGCCGGCCGACGTCGGCGGCCGTGCGCAGCGCGGTCTGCCAGATCAGGTTCTGCTCGCCGGTCGAAATCTGATCGGCGTCGCGGCCCGAGACCTGAATGCGCAGGTCGCAGGCCGGCCGGAAACGGCATTCCAGGTAAAGGTCGAGCCCCATGCCCAGTGCGTCGAACCCGGGACCCAAATTGGCGCTGGATGCCGGAACACGCAGGCACTTTCCTGTATCTGACATGAATTCACCATTCTGGCACGTCGGCCGCTCCCCGTTTCAAGTCAGGATGGCGTTAGAATAAGGGGCATGGAAGCTAGCACCAGCGCACCCGCGCTCCCACACCAGTTCGAGCTCCCAGCGTGGAAGACCATCTTAAGCCACGCGGGAGCGATCTTCATCGCATGTCTCTTCCTTCTCTCCGGTATCTATAAGGCACTCGAGCCCTACCAGTTCGCCACCCTGGCGAAACAACTGCTGATCCCGGAAGCGCTGACCTTGCCGCTGGCCGTAGCCCTGGCCGTCGGCGAAACCACGGCAGCCGTGCTGATCCTGATCCCACGGTTCCGCCGCTGGGGAGCGTATCTGGCCGGCGGACTGCTGGTCGCCTTCATGGGCTACATGGCGATCAACTATGGAGCCCTGGCCGGGAAGGATTGCAGTTGCTTCCCGCCGCTCAACATTTTCGGACACGAGTTCAAGTTGGAGCGGTCAGTGAGCCCGGAGTTCTTCTACGGTGATATGGCCTTCCTGGCCGCCACCGTAATGGCGGGCATCTGGGCCAAGCGCTCGCAGGGCCTGCGCAACGCCGCCGTCATTCTTGGCGCCGTGGCCGTGTTCTCGGCCGTCAGCTTCGGCGTAGCCTACGCGAACGTCAACGGCGCGATTCAGGCGCCCGAGTCGATCGTGGTCGACGGCCAGCCGATGTCGCTGCAAGAGGGCAAGCAGTTCCTGTTCTTCTACAGCCCCGAGTGCCCGCACTGCAACGCCGCCGCGGCCAAGATGTCGAAGTTCCACTTCAATCCCGATTTCACGGTGATCGGCATCCCGGTCACGTCGCCGCAGTGGGCCCAGGCGTTCCTCTCCGACAACAACTTCACGATTGCGCACACCTCGCTGGAGCTCGAAAAGCTGAAGCAGTATTTCGAGATCAACGGCTATCCCTACGGCATCGTGCTGGAGGACGGCCACCAGGTGGGCGTCGTGCCGCAGTTCGATGAAGAGGAGAGCGGACCGGAGCCGGCCGCCACGCTACGCAAACTGGGCGTCATAGAGTAGTGAGCATTCGCAGTTTTCTCGGGATTCCGGACAGGCCGGCGCAAGCTCACCCCGACGAAACCGACGCGGTCCGCAAGGTGGTCGAAGCCCTCGACACCCTGGACGCGGACCGCGCCCGCTTCATCGCCGCCTTCGGCTACATTCTGGGCCGCGTGGCGCAGGCCGACCTCAAGATCAGCCCCGAGGAGACGGCCGCCATGGAGCGCATCATCGAGCAGCACGGGCAGCTTCCGCCCGAGCAGGCCATGGTGGTGGTGCAGATGGCCAAGAGCCGCAACCAGCTCTTCGGCGGCACGGAAAACTTCCTGGTGACGCGGGAATTCCACCAGATCGCCACGCGCGAGCAGAAGATGACGCTGCTGGACTGCGCTTTCGCCGTGGCCGCTGCCGAGGGGAATATTTCGGGCATCGAAGACAACGAGATTCGCCAGATCGCCAGCGAGCTGCGGCTGGATCATCCCGATTTCATCGCCGTGCGGTTGCGCTGGAAGGATCAGCTCGCGGTGCTTCAGAACCTGCCGCAGCGCTGAGCGCGGTCCGGGCTCAGCGGTTTCAATGGGGACAAGCGCCGGGATGAGTCCCGGCGCGGCAAGCCACGGGCTTGCGCCACCTTACTCCTCGATTTCCAGCGCCAGGCCGTCGCCTTCGCGGCGGACGTGGACCACGCACTCCGGCGGCACCTTGCCCTGCTCCACCAGCGCCGCCAGCGGCTGCGTCAGGTGCCGGAGGATGGTCCGCTTCAGCTCCCGCGCGCCGAACTCCGTACTGGTGCCCTTCTCCAGCAGGAACGCCCGCGCCCCGCGCGTCACCTCAATTGCGAACGCGCGCTCGTCCAGCCGGTTGCGCACGTGCTTGTCGAGCGCCGCCATTTGCTGATCCAGGATCTCGTCGAGCGCGTCGCCAGTCAGCGGCTGGTAGGTGATCACGCCGTCGATGCGGTTGACGAACTCCGGCGAGAACTTGCGCCGCACGGCCGCACGTCCGACGCTCTGGAGTTTTTCGAGTGACCCGCGGCGCCCGTTGGCGCCGGACTGCGGGGCCATCGCCTCGAAACCGAAATCCGGCGTCACCAGCTTACGCATCGCCTCGGCGCCCAGGTTGCTGGTGAGAAAAATCAGCGACCGCTCGAAGTTCACCTGCGTGTTGTCGCCCAGCCGTAGCACGGCCTTGTCCAGCACCCCCAGCAACAGGCGCGTCATGCTGGGCGCGGCTTTTTCGATTTCGTCGAACAGCACCAGTGACAGGTTCGACCCCTCGCTGGTCACGCTGTTCAGCTTCTGCTGGGTGATCATCGGGGTGGTCTCGCGATGCCCCAGGTAGCCCGGCGGCGCGCCGATCAGCTTGGCTACCTCGTGCTCCATCTGGAATTCGCCGCAGTCCACTTTCAGCATGTGACGTTCGCTGCCGTGCAGCACGTCGGCCAGCGCTTCCACGGTCCGCGTCTTGCCCGTGCCCGTGGGTCCCAGCAGCAGGAACACGCCTACCGGGCGGCCCTCCGGCGCGAGCCCGGCCCGGTGCATCCGCACATAGGGCACGATTTCCGCCATCGCCTGCGTCTGCCCCACCACGCGAGCCATCAGTTGGTCCAGGAGATCGCCGCCTCCCGCCCCTCCGCCCTTGCGGGGCGGCCGGATCGGTACGACAACCGGAGTGTTTGTGCGCACTTGGATCAGATCCTTCCCTTCGGACCTGATTATCCGCAGCTCGCGCCAGAGTTAAGCCCACATGAAAACGCTAAGATGCTGAAGCCGCGCTGCTTTCGCCCATCAAACGAGCGAGGATGCGTCCGGACGCCTGCCCGTCTCCGTACGGATTATGGATCCGCGACCGCCGCGCGTACTCGGCCGCGTCGTCCAGCAGTTCGGCGCACTCGCCAACGATGCGCGCCACGTCCGTCCCCACCAGGCGAGCCGTGCCCGCTTCCACCGCCTCCGGCCGTTCGGTCTTGTCACGCATCACCAGCACGGGCTTGCCGAGCGACGGAGCCTCCTCCTGAATCCCGCCCGAATCGGTCAACAGCAGGTGCGCCCGCTGCATCAGGGCGACGAACGGCAGGTAGGGCAGCGGATCGATCAGGTGCACGTTGCCTCGTCCGGCGAGCAGCCGCCGCACCGGCTCGACCACGTTCGGATTGGGATGCACCGGGTATACGATCTCGACGTCCGGCCGTTCGGCCAGCCGCGCCAGCGCTTCGCAGATGCGCGCGAAGCCCGGCCCGAAGGCTTCGCGCCGGTGCCCGGTAACCAGGATCAGCTTGCGCGACGGATCGAGCACAGGCAAACCTTCGGCCCGCAGCCGCCCGGCGGCCAGCGCGTCGCGAACTTCCAGCACCGCGTCGATCCCCGTGTTGCCGGTGACGCTGATCGACGCTTCGGGAACCCCCTCGCGAAGCAGGTTGGCCGCGGCCGCGGTGGTCGGCGCAAAGTGCAGCGACGCGAGGCGCGTCACCAGCACGCGATTCATCTCTTCGGGGAACGGCTGGCGCGGATCGCCCGTGCGCAATCCAGCCTCGACGTGCGCCACACGGACGCCCGCGTAAAACGCGGCGAGGGCTCCGCAGAAAGCGGTGGTCGTATCGCCCTGCACGATCACCCAGTCCGGACGCTCGCTGGCCAGCACACCTTCGAGCGCCGCGACAATCCGCGCAGTGGAGGCGAACAGGCTCTGCCCCGGCTGCATCAGGTTCAGGTCATGATGCGGCACGATCGCGAACGAGGCCAGCACCTGGTCCAGCAGCGCGCGATGCTGCGCCGTCACCGCCACGCGGACTTCGAACGGAGACGGGGGCTCGCGCAGACGGCGCACCACGGGCGCCAGTTTGATCGCTTCAGGCCGGGTGCCGAATACAAAGAGAGCGCGGGGCAAGGCCGGGGGTGGGGCCGCTTACTTGTGGCGGTACGTGATGCGCCCCTTGGTCAGATCGTACGGCGAAAGCTCCAGGGTGACGCGGTCTCCCGCCAGTACGCGAATGCGGTTGCGGCGCAGCTTGCCCGCCAGATGCGCGAGCACGGTGCGTTCCTGGTCAAGCTGCACGCTGAACAGGCCGCTGGGGAATTTCTCAACTACGGTTCCAGTAACTTCAATGCTATCTTCTTTGCTCATTGTCCTCCCAGCAGAGATTATACTGGAGAGGCGCATTCCCGCGCTCGCCGCCCTGGCGTATCCGAACCCAGCCCTGCCGCATCAGAAAAAGATCCCGAACCCGGCGCTCACTTCGTTCTGGCGGAGCCAGCCTCCGGTCTGTCCGGAGAAGAACTTCGGCTTGGGGTTGGTGTACTGCCGCACGTCAAAGCGCAGCATGAAAATGTCCGTGAGGCGATACTTGACGCCGGCGCCGTAATCGACTCCGAATTTGGTCGACCCCTGCCCGTAGCTGGCCGACGATCCGGGCGGCACGAAGTTGCTGAAGTGCACGCCGCCGGTCACAAACGGCCGGAAACGGTTTTCGAGCGAGGTGGCATAAAGCAGATAGTTCACGCCTCCCTGGTGCACCCCCATCCCCTGCGAGGAGGAGCCCGAGGGGGTGATATATTGCAGATGCGTGCGGCTGTAGGCGTATTGGATCTCGTAGCCGGTGTGCCCGTCCTTATTGATCGCGAAACGGAAGCCGAAACGGAAGCCGTCATTCAGGCCGACGGTGCTCCCCGCGCCGTCCGAAATCAACGTCGCATTGGTCATCAGTGATTGCCCGGCGCTGAACCACAGTTCCCCGTACTGCGCCCACACCGGCCCCGTGCAAAGCAGAAAGAATGCCACCAGTAGTTTCTTCATATGATTCTTCAGATGTCCTCTAAAACAGCATGGTTACGTGGTTCCCTGAAGTCTTCGGACGGGGTTACCGCTCCGGAGCCCGAATCCGGCCTTCGAGGTACTTCACGGCCTGTCCCCCGATGGTAACGCGATTGCCACGGTCCTCGCACCATAATTCGCCGCCGCGAGCCGAAATTTGCCGCGCGAACAGCGTCGGCTTGCCCAGCCGCGCCGACCAGTAGGGAATCAGAATGGTGTGCGCGCTGCCGGTCACCGGATCTTCGGGAATCCCCTTGCTGGGGGCGAAGAAGCGCGAGACGAAATCGCAGTCTTCGCCCGGCGCCGTGGCGATTGCCGCGAAGCAGTCCAGGCGGCCCAGCGCGGCCATATCGGGACGCAGCGCGCGGATCTCGGCTTCGGTTTCGTAGACCAGCATTTCGTAGACGCCGTGGAATGCCTTCACCGGATGTCCCCCGGCCGCGGCCACCAGCTCCGCCGCCTCGCCCAGGGAACACTCCACCGGCGGACGCGACGGGAAGTCAAGCTTGTAGATGTCGCCTGCGCGGTCCACGGCCAGTTCCCCGCTACGCGAGTCGAACACCACGCGCGGCGCGTCGGTCTCGCGGCGGATCTCGAGAATCACGGCCGCCGAGGCCAGCGTCGCGTGCCCGCACAGCTCCACCTCGACCGTAGGGGTGAACCAGCGGATGCGGTAGCGCCCGTTCTCGCGCACGTAGAAGGCGGTTTCGGAAAGATTGTTCTCCGCCGCGATGGCTTGCAGGGTCTCGTCCGCCAGCCAGCGCTCCAGCGGGCACACCGCGGCCGGATTTCCGTGGAACAGTTCCCCGGCGAACGCATCCACCTGGTAAATGGGGATTTCCATGCCCCACTCTAGCGCACGTAATAATAGGAACGGTGGTCCGTCTATGGTCGTAGAAACTGGTGAGGAAGGACGCATGCGATGAAACTGATTCCTTTGACGATGGCCGCCGCTCTGGCCGCCGCAACGCTTTCGGCCGCCGCCGACCCGGAGATGCTGAACCTGGTTTCGCCCGGAGCCGCCGTGCTCGCCGGCGTACAGGTGGGGCAGGCCAAGAACTCGGCCTTCGGCCAGTACCTGATCATCCAGGTCTCGCAGCAGACCGGCTTCGATCAGTTGGCCGCCGAAACCGGCTTCGACCCGCGCACCGACCTGACGGAAATCGTGGCCGCCTCGGCCGGAGCCGACAACGCCCTGCTGATCGCGCGGGGCGCCTTCCAGCCGACCCGCATCGCTGAGCTGGCGCAGCAGCACGGCGCCACCGCAGAGATGTATCGCGGCGTCACGGTGATCACCGCGCCTTCGGAGAAAGAAGGCGCGCCGGGCGTCTCCGCCTCCTTCCTGAACGCGACCCTGCTGGTGGCCGGGACCAAGGGGATGGTGGAGGCCGCCGTCGACCGCTGGATCAGTGCCGCCACCGCTTCCGGCGATCTGGCCGACCGCGCCCGCACGACCAGCGCCACGGCGCAAGCCTGGATGGTGACCGGTCCGCTGGCCGATCTTCGCCCGGATAATCCCAACGCCAAGCCCCTGCCACCGGCCATCGAGAGCGTGGTGCAGACCTTCCAGAACGCCTCCGGCGGCGTGAAGCTCAACGAACAGAACATCGTGTTCGACGGCCAAGCCACCGCGCAATCGGCGGAGGATGCGCAGGCCGTCGCCGACGTGCTGCGCCTGCTGGTTACCATGGCACCGCCTGAGGCGCCGGCTCCGGCCACCACCATCACCAACGAGGGGGCGGTGGTGCACGTCACGGCATCACTGACCGAGACGCAGGCCGAGCAGATTTTCCACCACGCGAACTAACCCGCACTTCTCACCGGCTCTCAGCGTACCGGAGGGAAACGTCGGGCGGGGAGCCGCAAGGGCGATGTCGCCACCCCAACGGGCATGACACCTTGACCGGCGACAAGCGCCGGGACGAGTCATACCTATTGTCTGGGCGCGGCAAGCCACGGGCTTGCGCCACGTCCTGCGCCCGAGGCCTGGTGAGAAATGCGGACTAGCGCTGGACTAGCCTGCATTTCTCACAGGCTCGCAGAGCGCTTCGGGCAAAGCACAGGCGGGATGCCTCGGCGAGTGGTCGGGCCAGCACCCCGAGCACGACACTGTGATGGACGACAAGCGCCGGGACGAGTCCCGGCGCGGCGAGCCATGGGCTCGCGCCACGTCCTGCGTCCGAACCTGGTGAGAAATGCGGGCTAACGCGGTGCCAAAGGGGCCCTCGGGTCCCCTCCCGGTCCGATTTACCCCGGCCGAAAGCGTCCTGTACCCTTGAAGGATGATGCTCGGCCGGGCGATCTGCCTTCTGTTTTCCCTGGCTCTGCTCGAAGGCGCCACGGATCCCACCATCGTGACTGCCACCGATTCCGGCTGGGTCGCCAACAACGGACAGACCGCCCACTTTGCGGAACACCCTGAGTTCGGCAATTACGCGGTCGGCTGGGATCCAGTCGACTTCGACACCGGCATCAACCTCCGCAACTTCTTCGTCTTCGATCTTTCAGACGTCACGGACACCATCACCACCGCTACGCTCGACCTCTACATGCCAACGCCAGAAGGCTATCTTTCCCACGAATCCACCGAGCCCTACGTCCTCACCGGCACCACGACGGCCGCCACGGACCTCATCCGCATCGTTCGCTCCGCGGGCAACCCTACCGGCCAAGTGATCTATGCATCGTTCGGCACCGGCACGGTCTTCGCCTCCATTACCGTCAGCCCCGCTGACCAGGGAACCACGCTCCACCTCGCGCTCAATGCAGCCGGCGTGTCCTACCTGAACGACAACCGCGGCAAGATGATCGTCCTCAGCGGCCAGGACCCGGATTCACCCACCAGCGGCAGTACCATCGTCGACTGCAGGGGCCCCTGCCGCTTCTTCTTCACTGAGACCGATCCCACCGGCGCCGGCATCTTCGCCCAGACTCCCCGGCCGACCCTCACGCTGGGATTCGCCCCGCTGCCTCCCGCGTCGGTGTCCATCGTTTCCGGCGACCAGCAGAGCGGCGTTGCCGGCTCGCCGCTCAGCAACCCCGTCGTGGTCGAGGTGCAGGATGCGAACCACGGCATGGTTTCCGAAGCCACGGTGATGTTCACCGCCGAAAACGCCACGGTCGATCCGGCCTCGGTCACGACCGATGCCCAGGGACGCGCTTCCACGCGGGTGACGCTCGGCGACATGCCCGGCACGGCGACGGTCACCGCGATGGTCGCCGGGCTGCCCGCAGTCACCTTCCACGCCACCGTGAACGCCAACCCGTCGCTTCCCACCATCACCGGCGTGGTCAACGGCGCCAGCTACATTCCGGAGATCGCCGCCGCAAGCTGGGTGACGATCACCGGCCAGAATCTCTCGGCAACCACCCGGAGCTGGGGTGCGGACGATTTCATCGACGGCGCGCTGCCCACGCTGCTCGACGGCGTCTCCGTCACCATCAACGGCAAGCCGGCCTTCGTCTACTACATCAGCCCCACGCAGTTGAACGTGCTGGCGCCCGACGACCCCGCCGCCGGACCGGTCGCCATCCAGGTGACCAACGCGGCCGGCGTGAGCGCCGCCTACATGGTGGACAAAGCCGCGCTCTCCCCCGGTCTGTTCCTGTTCACGGAAAAGTACCCCGCCGCGGTCCACGCCGACGGCGTCTATCTGGGTCCGCCCGGCCTGATCGCGGGCGCCACCACCACTCCCGCCCAGCCCGGTGAAATCGTCCTGCTGTTTGGCAGCGGCTTCGGCGCCACGGATCCGGCCATCCCCGCCGATCACGTCTTCAGCACGACTCCGCCAATCGCCGCCGAAATCACCGCCACGGTGGGCGGCGTGCCTGCCGAGGTCCACGGCTACCTGATCTCGCCCGGCCTCTACCAGTTCAACCTGACCGTGCCGGAGGTCCCGGACGGAGACGCCGCGATCGTGATTCACATCGCCGGACGCCAGACGCCCGACGGCCTGTTCCTCGCCGTGCAACATTAACGCGCGACGCCGTTGACGCACGCCAGGGCGGACCGCCACACTAAACAATACACAGCCGCGAGCCGGCAGGAAACAGCCGCGAGCCGGAAGAAAGAGGACAGACTCAGAACATGCGTCGAAAGCAGTGGGTGACCGCCCACGCGATAGTCTGCCTCGCCGCCGTTGCGACCGTCCCTCTCGCCGCCCAATCCGTCATCACCACGGTAGCCGGCACCGGCCTGCTGTTCCCCGCCGGCCGGGCCGCCACCGCCACGCCTCTGGGCGGACCCGACAACGTCTCCGTCGACGCGGCCGGCAACGTCTACGTCTGCTCGGTCAGCTTCAACGTCATCGTGCGGATCGGAGCGGACGGCATCGCCACGGTCTTCGCCGGCAACTCCATCAACGGACTCTCGGGCGAAGGCGGACCCGCCGTGAACGCCTCGCTCAGCCAGCCCACCGACGTCGTCTTCGATGCGGCCGGGCGCGCCTATATCGCCGACGGCAACAACAGCCGCATCCGCCGCGTCGAGTTGGACGGCTCCATCCGCACCATCGCCGGCGATGGAAGCTATACAGCCGGAGGCGATGGCGAGCCCGCGCTCCAGGCCGGCCTGGACTATCCCAACGGGCTGGCCTTCGACGCCGCCGGCAATCTCTACGTCTCGCAATTCTACGAATCGCTGGTCCGCAAGATCACCCCCGGCGGCATCATCACGACCGTCGCCGGCAACGGCAATCGCGGCTACTCGGGCGACGGCGGACCGGCCACCGCAGCCTCGCTCAACCGGCCCTATGGACTGGCGGTGGACGCCGCCGGGAACCTCTATATCGCCGACACCTTCAACTCCCGCGTCCGCCGGGTTACGCCCGACGGCATCATTACCACCTTCGCCGGCAACGGCTCCGACAGTCCGTCCGGTGACGGCGGACCCGCCACCGCGGCCGGCTTGAGCGGACCCAGCGATGTGGCCTTCGATGCCACCGGCGCCCTCTTCATCGCCGACGGGGGCGGCGACCAGGTCCGCAAAGTGACCCCCGACGGCATCATCACCACGGTGGCCGGCACCGGACAGCGGGGCTTCGCGGGCGACGGCGGACCGGCGCGCAACGCGCAACTGGCCGAGCCCTTGCGCATCGCCCTGGATGCCGCCGGCAACCTCTATATCCAGGAGGACGTCAACCAGCGCATCCGCCGTGTCACGCCCGACGGGATCATTGACACCTTCGCGGGTAACGGCAACGGGCGCTTTGCCGGTGACGGCGACGCGGCCATCCGGGCGGCCTTCGATTTCCCCTACCGCGTGGCCGTCGACCCCGCGGGCTCGCTCTACGTCAGCGACACCTTCAACCATCGCGTCCGCAAGATCACCTCCTCCGGACTCGTCTCCACCATCGCGGGCGACGGCGCCATCGGATTCCGCGGCGATGGCGGACCGGCCACCGCCGCCTCCTTCGACGAGCCTGAAGGCATCGCCATCGACGCCTTCAGCAATCTCTACGTCGCCGACCGCCTCAATCACCGTATCCGCAAGATCACCCCCGGCGGCGTCATCACCACGGTCGCGGGCAACGGCGCCGACGATTTTTCAGGCGACGGCGGACCGGCCACCGAAGCCTCCCTCAAGGCTCCGCAGGCGGTGGTCCTCGACCGCGCCCAGAATCTTTACATCGCCGACCGCGACAACAACCGCATCCGCAAAGTCTCGCGCGACGGCACGATCACGACCTTCGCGGGCACGGGCGAGGCCGATTTCTCGGGCGATGGCGGACCTGCCACCGCAGCCGCCCTGAACCGTCCCGCCGACCTCACCTTCGACGCCGCCGGCAACCTCTACATCGCCGATACCGACAATGAGCGTGTGCGCGTGGTCACCACCGGCGGCATCATCCACACAGTGGCCGGCAACGGCCGCTACCGCTACGGCGGTGACGGCGGACCCGCCACCGAAGCCAGCTTCCGTAACCCCTCGGCGATCGCCGTTGACCCGGCCGGCAACATCTACGTGGCCGACGCCGACAACCACCGCATCCGCCGCATCGACCCGAACGGCATCATCACCACCTTCGCCGGCACCGGCGATTACGGCTTCAGCGGCGACGGCGGACCGCCCGCCGGCGCCCAGCTCTACGACCCCGAAGGGCTCGCCTTCGACAAAAACGGCGTGCTGTACATTGCCGACGTGCAGAATGACCGCATCCGAGCGGTGCTGCCCGCGCCGCCTACGTTCGGGCCGCTGCCGTCGTCGATCACGCTCCGTACCAAAGCCGCCGCTGCGACGCCCGCCGCGCGGCTGCTGACGCTCACCAGTTCCCTGCCCGGCCTCCTGTATCAGGCGCAGACCGCCTCGGATGATCCCCCAGGCTGGCTGCAGGTGACCCCGTCCAGCGGCTCAATGCCCTCGGCCGTCGAGATTCGCGCCGATGCCGCCACGCTCGCCCCCGGGACCTATCGCGGCTCGGTCACCTTTCAGGCCCCGGCTGGCAGTCCTCCAGTGCAGACCGTCCAGGTCACCTTCACGGTGGACCCCGGCGATACGCCTGCCTTCCAGGCCCAGCCCGACGCGCTCTCCTTCACCCTGGTGACCGGAGCACCCGCGCAGTCGAAATCCGTGCGCGTCATCAACACCGGACCCGGCTCGATCCCCTTCAGCGCGACGATCGACCCGCCTGCGCCCTGGCTCGCCGTCAACCCGGCCTCCGGATCGATCTCGGCCGCCTCGCCCGCATCGCTCACCGTCACGGCCGACCCCGCGATGCTCGCGCCCGGCACCTACACGTCGGCGATTCTGCTCATCTCGGCCGCCGCGCCCACCCGGCGTATCCCCGTGGTGCTCACCGTCAGCGCCGCGCCGCAAACCATCGTCGTCTCCCAAGCCGGACTCAGCTTCGCCACCACCGCGGGCGGCGGACCCGCGCCCGCGCAGGCCATCCAGATCCTCAACTCCGGCCAAGGCGTCATGAACTGGACCGTCACCGCCCAGCCCGCCACCGGCAACTGGCTCCGCGTGGCACCCTCCACCGGATCCTCGGACGCCTACCGCGGCAGCGCGCCGCAGACCCTGGTCGCGACCGACGCCACCGGACTCGCCCCCGGCCGCTACTACGGACGCATCGCCGTCACCGCCGCGCAATCCGCCAACTCACCGCAGTACGTCTCGGTGGTGCTGAACGTCGCCGATCCCGCCGCGCCACCTCCGCCGGCCGTCAGTTCTTCGCGCCTCGTGTTCACGGCCGCCGCCGGAGGCCTCGATCCCAGTTCTCAACGGCTGCTGGTTTCAAACGTCGGCTCCGCGCCGCTGACCTTCACCTCCGCCAAAATCACCCGCGGCGGCAACTGGCTGGTGGCCGACCCCTCCAACGCCACCGTCACCCCCGGCACGCCGGCGCAAATCGTCGTGCAGCCGCAAATCCTCGGTCTCGACCCCGGCGCCTACACCGGTACCATCAACTTCCAGTTCTCCGATGGATCTCTGGCCTCGGTCGACGTGCTGCTGATCCTGACCGCCACGCCCCCGGACCAGCTCGGGCGGCGCGCCACGGGCTGCCAGCCCACGACCCTCTATCCCGCCTTCACCGCCCTACCGCGCCAGTTCAGCGTCCCGGCGGCCTGGCCCGTATCGCTGGTGGTCGAAGTGGTCGACAACTGCGGCGCGGCGATGAACGAAGGCTCGGTGGTGGCGTCGTTCTCCAACGGCGACCCGCCGCTGTCGCTCGACCCGCTGGGTGACGGCCGCTGGAGCGCCACCTGGACGCCCGGCGTCTCCGGCGGCAACACCTTCATTACGGTCGACGCGCAGGACGCCCTGAGCGGCGCAAAAGGATCCAGCGGACGCACTGGCGGCGTGAACGCCCCGCGGGACGCGCCCGTCATTGCGGCGCACGGCATCGCCAGCGCGGCCAACGGGGACACGGCCTCGCCCTTCGCCCCCGGCACGATGATCGCCATCACCGGGACGAATCTCGCCGATGGAGCCGCGGTGGCCGGCGCGCTGCCGCTGCCCGACTCACTCAACGGTACGCAGGTATTGGTCGGGGCGGCGTCCGCCGTCCTGTCCTCGATCACGCCCACGGAGATCGACGCGATCCTGCCGACGGGCCTGACGCCGAACACCACCCAGCAGATCCTCATTCTCCGCGGCGACAGCCTCTCGACGCCGCAGCCGATCCCGGTCGCGCCCGCTCAGCCGGCCATCTTCGTGATGGGGACCCAGCCCGCGGTCGTCGATCCGCAGTACCGGCTGATCGGACCCGGCAACCCGGCGCATCCCGGCGACACGATCGTGCTCTACGCCGCCGGCCTGGGCCTGACCGACCCGCCCATCGACGCGGGCGCAGCCGCCCCCACTGACGGCTTGGCCTTCGCGTCAAACCCGGTTACAGCGACCATCGCCGGCCAGCCCGCCCCGGTGGCCTTCGCCGGACTCGCGCCCGGACTGGTCGGCCTCTACCAGATCAATGTCGCGATTCCCGCCACCGTCGAACCCTCGCCGGAAACGCCCCTGGCGATCACTGCCGCGGGCCTCTCCAGCCAGGTGACCATTGTTGTAAGGTAGCGCGAGCACTCGTGCTTGCCGCGCCGGGACTCGTCCCGGCGCTTGTGGCCGGTCACGCTGTCATCGGGAGCGGTTGCGAAATCGCCCGTTACGGCTCCCCGCCTCACCTTTTCCCCTCGAAGCGCTGTAGAGCTTGTGAGCACACCTCTGCCTCTTGCCTCTGTAGAAGAAGGCGGCCCCGCCTCCGCCGAGCTTCGGCAAGCAGGCCATGACGCAGCCGCGGGCCTGCCCCTAGAGCGTTTGCAGCGTTATCGTAGACCGCTCCCTGTGGTCGCGGCTCTGCTAGCGGCGCTGTGCCCAGTGCACGTCTTTTGTGCAGAGCGCCCCTAGCAGAGCCGCGACCACAGGGAGCGGTCTACACTCACCAAGAAACCGCTCTAGGGCAACGAACGCTTTACCCCGAATTTCTCGCAAGCTCTCAGTGCGCCGATGAACGATTTCGGCTCCGCTGCGAGCATGACACTGGAACGAGGACAAGCGCCAGGACGAGTGCTTGCGCCACCTGGGGATCTCAGGCGTGCACCGGCTGCCGCAAATCGAAGTCGCGGAGGTTCAGCCAGTGGTTCTGCTCGGTATTCTGCACCAGCGTCAACCGTTCCAGCAGGAACCCGCGGTCGCCGGAGAATTCCCGCCAGCGAGCCTCGGCCACGGCCCGGGCATGGGGAATTGCCTCAACCGGCAGGAATTGCGCCACGGTCACATGGGGATGGTAATCGAAGTTTTCCTGGAAGCGGCAGGCCCCGCGGTCCAGCAGCCCGTGCAATCGCCGCAGATCCTCGAATCCCGGTCCGATCGCCAAATGAAGCACTTGCGAGACCGGGAACACCCGCACCCCGTCCAGCTCCACCCGAAACGGCTGCACGCGTTGCAGCGGTCCCTGCAGTTCGGCCCAGGCCTGCTCCGAAGTGCACGGCAGCGGCCTTGGAGGGAGCAAAGTGATGTGCCCCCGAACCGTCGAACCCACCTCTACTTCCCGCCGGAGGCTGTCCACGAAACCGGCGAGCGGCTCGGGCAGGTACGCCACCAACGAGAAGGAATTGATCGGGGCGTCCACCCCTCCCCATCCTTCCATTGCTGATTTATTGTAACCCGGCTGAAGCCGGCGTGGAGGGACCCCCAGGGCCGGACGCCGAGCCCGCCTCCCCGCGGACCTCGGGCACCACCCAGCGGGCCGCCTCGAAGCCCACGAACTTGAAAATCTGCAAGGCCCCCTCGGATTCCAGAACGTCCCCTACCTCCAGCGGAGTACGCGTGTCGCGCAGCGTGAAGAACACCGCATAGGGCGAACCCGCCTCCACCGTGTCCCCCGGCTCGTAGTCGCGAGGCTTCACCGCCGCCTCTCCGCTCACGTGGGGAGCAAAACGGAACTGTTGCCGCAAGTGGTCCTTGAGTCGATGAATCCGGTAGGTGGCCATGGCGTTCGCCCCATTATGCATCAAAACAATTCATAGGGGAAATGATTTTCTTGTCAAGGCCGCCTCCGCATCCCGAGCCCCCAACTCCAGCCACCGCTCGATGTTCGCCTCGCGCCATTCGAGCGCGTCCCGCAGTGACCCCAACCGCACGCTGGGCGCCAGCGTCCCCACCTCCACCCCGGCCGGCACCGGAGGCTGGTGCCCGAAGGCGAAGCGGAACGCGTCCACCGCCGGCTGCATCCACGGCACCGGAAACTCCGGCAGCACGTGCAGCCCGACGATGCGCGTCGCCCCCAACTCCACCGCCGCCCACACCGGCAGCGCGTTGAGCAGCCCGCCGTCGGAATACCATCGCCCGTCGATCTTCACCTGGGGCACGGCCAGCGGCACCGCGCAGGATGCCAGCAGGTGCCGCCATGTAATCTCGCCATCGCGGTAAGTCTTCGGTTTCATCCGTAACAAATCGGTAACCGTCAGCGCGAAGGGGCGTCGTAGTGGGTGACGGGTCAGTTCCTGGACATTCGCATGCAGATTTCGAAACGAACCGCGCTGCGGGTTGCGCCAGTGCTCCACCAGTTCCTCGGGCGTCGCCCCGGCGGCCAGCGCGTAACCGTTCAGCGATCCCACCGAGCAGCCGACGTACAGGTCCGGCGACATGTGTTCGGCCAGCACCCGCCAGGCTCCCGCCTGCCACGCCCCGAACATCCCGCCCCCGCTCAGCACCAATGCCAGCATGTCTCGATATCCCGCCGGGCCCCGCTCATCCCATGGACTGCCCGCATGGACTACCCGCATGGACCGCCCACGCCAAAGCCGTCTTTCCCGATTCCGCCTGCCGGAGCCGAAGGCATCTTTCACGCCGGCTCCGCCGCCCGCAACCGAAGCTGTTTTTACCCGATTCCATCTGTCGGAACCAAAGGCATCTTCACTAAGATGGTAGAGTAACGGCTTCATGGATTTCGACTCCACCCAATATGGAACCGAGGTCGCAAGCATCCTGGCTCTCGAACAGGACGGCCACCGCCTGCTCCCGCTGGTCTGCCGCACCTGCTCGCAGCCCGAGGCCCGCCGCTTGCTGAAAGCGCGCTCGGCCGCCGACCTGTTTCCCACCGCCTCCCAGCCCGACGCCGCCCTGGCCGGCCTGTGGCTCTACTTCTCCTGTTTCGAGGAAGCGCACTCTCTGGCCGATGCCTGCCATACCCCCGAAGGGTCGCTGTGGCACGGCATGGTCCACCGCCAGGAGCCCGACTCCGGCAACGCCGCTTACTGGTTTCGCCGGGCCGGCAAACACGCCATCTTCAGCGACCTCGCGCGCGCGGCCGGCGCCATCCTCCGCCGCCTGCGTGACGCCGAATTCCGCGTGGGCCACTGGGACCCCTTCGCCTTCATCGCCTTCTGCGACCGCGCCCGCGAACAGCCCGGGACCCTCCAGGAACAGGCCGCCCGCGAAATCCAGCGCGCCGAGTGGCAGATCCTGTTCGACTACTGCGCGAGGCCCCGCTCATGAAGCCCCGTTACTGGATCCCGCTGCTGCTCCTCGCCTCGCTCGGCTACATCGGCTGGAAGCTGGTCGAGTGGCGCAACCAGCCGCCGCAGGTCCAGTTCGCCACCGTGGTCCGCGAAAGCATCACCAGCTCGGTTTCGACCAACGGCAAAGTCGAGCCCGCCGAATCCGCCATCGCCCGCGCCGACGTGGCCGGACCCGTCGACCGCATCCTCATCCGCCTCAACCAGAAGGTGGACGCCGGCGCGCCGCTGGTGGAAATCGACACGTCCGCGGCGCGCGCCGACCTGGATGCCGCCAATGCCCGCATCGATCAGGCGCAGTCCGAGATCAAGCTCTATGAAAGCGGCGGACGCCCCGCCGACCGCGCAGCCATTGAAGGCCAGATCAAGGATACCCAGGTCCAGCTCGACCAAGCCCGCCGCGACTACCAGACCGAGGTCGACCTGGAATCCAAGCAGGCCTCCACCCGGCAGAAGGTGAACCAGGCCAAGGATCGCGTCGACCAGCTCCAACAGCAGCTCGCCTCGCTCCAGCAGCGTAAAGACGCCCTGGTCACGCCCACCGACCTCGAAGCCGCCCGAGGCCGGCTGCGCGAGGCCCAGGCCGCCCGCGACCAGGCCCAGTTCCGCATCGCGCGCAGCACCGTCCGCGCGCCCATCGCCGGGACGATCTACCAGTTCGACCTCAAACCCGGCGCCTATCTCAACGCCGGCGACCCGGTGGCCTCCATCGGCCGCCTGGACCGCGTCCACGTCTCGGTCTACGTCGACGAGCCCGACCTCGGCCGCGTGGCCATCGGCAAGCCCGTCACCATCACCTGGGACGCCATGCCCGGCCGCCAGTGGACCGGCGCGGTGGACCGGATGCCGGTCCGCATCGAGGAGCTCGGCGCCCGCCAGGTGGGCGAGGTCCTGTGCATCATCGACAACCCCGGCCAGGACCTGCTGCCCGGCACCAACGTCACCGCGGTGATCCTCTCGGAGACCGTGGACGACGCCGTCACCATACCCAAGGAAGCCATTTTCCGCGAGGATGGCACCAGCGGCGTCTACATCCTCCAGGACGGCCATATCGTCTGGCGCCCCATCACCCAGGGTGTCAACAACGTGACTCGCGCCCAGGTGTTCGAGCTCCAGCCCGGCGATCAGGTGGCCCTGCCCTCGGACGTGAATCTCTCCGACGGCATGGCCGTCCAACCCGCAACCCTCTGACCCGCCGCCGCCCGAGCGGCCCCGGCATGGCACTTTTCTATTTTTTCAATCCATCCATCCATCGCACCCCGTACCTTCGTTACACTGAACGAATAGCCCGTTCCCTCGGGCGTCAGGAGGCAAAATTTGCACAAACGACAACAACCAATCCGCCTCGCGGCACTTGCCGCTGTCTTTTTTTCCTTTTTGTTAGCACCATCGGCTAACGCAGCCGATCACCGCGACGCCCCCGCCGTGGATGGCGCGGGCGAAGGCGACATCACCGACGTGTTCGCCTTCCTCGACCCGAACGATAACGGCCGTCTCATCCTGGCCATGGGCGTCAATCCCATCGCCCTGCCGGCCATGACCCATTCGTACCGGTTCTCCCCGTACTTCCTGTACCAGTTCAAGATCGACCGGACAGGCAATTACAAGGAAGACTTCGTAGTCCAGGTGCACTTCACCGACACCGCCGCCGGACAGACCGCCCAGGTCCGCGTGGTGCTGCCCGATCCCGGCCAGGTGGGCACCTATAACAAGTGGGTGCAGGACGCCCCCAGCGGCATTGACGGAACGGTCGGCCAGACCTTCGGCGACCCCAACAGCATCCAGGCCTTCACCGGCCTGCGCGACGACCCCTTTGTGCTGGACGGCCAGTTCTTCCGCATCCTCACCGGGTCGCAGGATGTCTTCCGCGACGTTCCCAGCAGCCCGCTGGGTCCGCTGCGTGGCCGCCCCATCCGGGACAACGGCACCAGCGGCATCGACAGCTTCGCCGGCTTCAACGCCAGCTACATCGTGGTGGGGATCCCAGTCTCCTGGCTGGGCGTCAACGGAAAGATCAACGTCTGGAGCACCGTCAGCACGCCGGTCGACACGGTGAACGGCTACGTGCAGTTCGAACGTGCCGGCCAACCCCTGTTTAACTCGGTATTTGTGCCCAACGGCCTCAAGGACGCCTTCAACCAGGGAGCCCCGCACGAAGACGTGGCCCGCTGGTCCGGCTATGTCCCGGACGCGCTCACCACCACCGATAATGACGGCACCGGCAACACCATCGCCGGCCGCTATGACCTGCTCAGCACGCTGGGCCTGGGCGCGCCGCCCTACGGAGCCCCTCTGCTGCTGCCGAAGAACTTCGTCAATACCGACAAGGACCTGCTGCGCAAGGCGCTGCTGCCGGACGTCCTGCGGCTGGACCTGAGCGTGGACTCGAACACGCTGGCCATCGGCGAGTTCGGGCTCACCAACGGCCGCCGGCCCGCCTGGGACATCGTCGATATCGCGCTGCGCGTGGTGCGCCAGCTTGCCGACGTCAACCTGCCCGCCGAACTCATGGTTCCCGGCAGCGGCCCGGCTCGGCCCGGCGCGCTGGACATCAGCGACCGCCGCGTCTTCGCCGTACTGCAAGGCACCGACTTCATCGTCCCGGACAACCAACTCGGCGACCTCGCCAACAGCGGCAACGACAAGCCGCTGCCCACCGAGTTCCCCTTCCTGGCTCCGCCGCATCCGCGGCCGGGCGACGAAGGCGACATCGGTTTCCCGCAGCTCGACAGCAAGCCGGCCACCACCGGCGGCGCGTCGTCGCAGTAGGCGGCCGATGTCAGCAGTATCCTCAAGCCTGCCCCACGAGTCTGCACCTGTGCACCACCGTGCATCTGTGCATTACTCTGCCCCTGCTGTGCAGCAGACCGAGCGTGTGGGGCAGGCCCGTGGCCTGCGGCGGGCTCTCAGCCCGCCCCTCGCCCTGACCCTGTACGCGCTCCTGACGGCGACCGCCCCCGCCCAAATCCCCGACCTCAGCCACCCGGTCTCGACCGACGCCCGCATCCAGCTCTTCCAATCCTGGGTGGCCGCCGACCCGGCCAACACCTCCAACCAAACCCTGCTGGCCGGAGCTTATCTCCAGAAGACGCGCGAGACGAACGACTTCAACTATCTCGACCGCGCCTCGAAGCTGGTCACCCAGGTGCTGGCCGTGAAGCCCGACTACGAGGCGCAAACCCTGCGCGTGTTGATCGAGCTCACCTATCATCACTTCACCCAGGCCGCCACATACGCCCGCGAACTGACCGCAGCCGTCCCCTCCGATCCCCAACTGTGGGGCTCGCTGGGCGACGCGCTGCTCGAGATGGGCGACGTCGCAGGCGCGCGCACCGCCTTCCAGAAGATGCTCGACCTGCGCCCCAGCCTGTTCAGCTACAACCGCATGGCGTACCTCCAGTTCATCACCGGGGACACCGCGGAGGCCATCGCCATGATGCGCAAGGCGGTCGACGCCGGCGCCGAGTTCCCGGAAAACAAGGCGTGGTGCGCGGTCGAACTGGGGCATCTCTACTTCAAAGCGGGCCAGCTCGATGCAGCCCAGGCCGCCTACCAGGAAGCGCTCGACACGTTTCCCGCCTCGCACCAGGCACACGCCGGCCTTGCCAGCGTAGCCGCCGCTCGCGGTCAAGTCGACACGGCCATCGAGCACTACCTCGCGGCCCAAGCCATCTCGCCGATGGTGAAATACGCGGGCGCGCTCTACGACCTCTACACCGCCCGGGGCGACACCGAGCAAGCCACGGCGCAGGCCGAACGCGTCGACCTGGCCCTGGCGCTGGACGAATCCTCGGGCCAGGCCGCCAACCGGACGCTGGCCCTGATCTTCGCCAACCAGGATCGCAATCTCGAAAAAGCGCTGGCCATCGCGCGAGCCGACTTCGCCACCCGCGCCGGCGTCTACACGGAAGACGCCCTCGCCTGGGTCTTATACAAGAACGGCCTCTACCAGGAAGCCGCCCAAGCCGCCCAACACGTAGCCGCGGCAGGCACACCGGACCCGCTCTTCTACTACCATCGCGGCATGATCGACCACGCACTGGGCCACGATGCCGCAGCACGCCAGCACCTCAAAGCCGCCCTGTCGCTCAACCCCGGCTTCGACCCGGCGCAGGCAAAGGTCGCGCGCCAGACGCTGGCCGCCCTCTCCCACTAATGGCTGGAAGTGGCGCAAGCACTCGTGCTTGCCGCGCCGGGACTCGTCCCGGCGCTTGTCGCCCGCCAGCCGCGTCACTCCCAAGCTACGCTCCTAAAGACTCCTTGCCGCAGGCGCGCCCCCGGCCTGGTGGGGCAGGCCCCCGGCCTGCGGCGGTCTCTCAGACCGCCTGCCTCTACCTGACCGCCCTCCTCCTCTTGTCCCCAACGCTCCCCGCCCACCCCCTAGGCAACGCGAGCGTCAACCACTACGCCCGCCTCGAACCCACTGCCCAAGGCGTCTCCCTCACCTACGTCCTGGACCTAGCCGAGATCCCCAGCTTCGAGCTCTTCCAAGCCTGGAAGCTCCAACCCCGCGCGGCCTCCCGCAAGCAGATCGAAGCCAAAGCCCGCGACCAGGCCCGCGACTGGATCGCGCACCTCCGCCTGACCTCCCAGGGCAAGCCAACCCACGCCACCTTCACCGGCGCCGACGTCGCCCTGTCCGACGGAGCCGGCGGCGTCCTGCTGCTGCGCATCACCGCGCATGCCGAAATCGACGCCACCGCCAGCCTCACCTATGAGGACCCCAACTACCCCAACCGCTCGGGCTGGAAGGAAATCGTGATCACGCCCGGCGCCGGAGCCAGCATCACGAAGTCCACGCACTCCACGCGCGACCTGAGCCAGGCCCTAACCCACTACCCCGAAAATCCGGCCATCGCCCCGCCGCAGGATCTGCAAGCCCAGCTAAGCTGGACCACAACCGCACACAAGCCATGAAGCCGATCCTGATCGTCTACGCCACCCGCGAAGGCCACACGCGCCGCATTGCCGAGCACTTGGCCGCCGCCATCCGCTCGCGCGACCACATCGCGGAGGTGGCCAACGTCGCCGATCTCCCGCCCGGCTTCTCTCCGGCGAACTACGCCGCCGCGATCGTCTGCGCGTCCATCCACGTGGGCAAGCACGAGCGCGAGATGGCGGCCTTCGTCCAGCACCACAAAGCCGCGCTCGAACAGATCCCGGCCATCTTCCTCTCGGTGAGCCTCACGGAAACCACCGCCGAGGACCCCCAAGCACCCCCCGAAGCCCGCGCCCAAGCCGCCGCCGAGGTCGACCGCATGATCCACGACTTCCTCGCCGAAACCGGCTGGCACCCGGCCAAGGTGCAACCCGTGGCCGGCGCGCTGATGTACTCCAAATACAATTTCCTGATCCGCTTCATCATGCGCCGCATCGCCAAGAAGGCCGGCGGCGACACGGATACGTCCCACGATCACGTCTACACCGACTGGCAAGCCCTTGACCGCATCGTCGACGATCTGCTGGCTCCGCCAGGTCGTTGACCGCTACACGGGCAGCATGTCACCGGCACTCACCTTGCCCGAGGACACAGCAACCTGGGAACTCCGCCCCCTCGGGCGCGAACCCCTTTCCGACGACGCCTACTGGGCGTTCTGCGCCGCGAATCGCGATCTGCGCATCGAGCGTTCCGGCAGCGGCGTTATCGCCATCCTGCCTCTCGATGGCGGCGAGACGGCCTGCCGCGTCGCCGACGTCACCACAGACGTGGCTGCCTGGAGCCACTCGGATGGCCGCGGCAAGGCCTTCGGCCCCAGCGTCCAATTCTTCCTCCCGGACGGCTCCGGCCTCTCGCCCGACGCCGCCTGGGTCTCCAACGAATCTCTCGCCAAGCTCACCAAGCAACAGCGCAGGAAATTCCTGCGCCTTTCGCCGGAATTCATCGTGGAAGTCCTCTCGCCCACCGACAGTCTCAAACAGGCCAAAGCCAAGATGCAGAGCTGGATCGCCAACGGCGTCCAACTCGCCTGGCTGATCGACGGCGACGCCCGCACGGTCTACGTCTATCGCCCCGGCCGCGCGCCGCGCACCCGCCGCGGCCTCCGTGAAATCGCGGGCGAAGGACCCGTCGCCGGCTTCACGCTCCACCTGCTCCCCATCTGGCGCGGACTCTGAGCCATCCCCGTAGATTGACGTCGTACACTGGCAGGGATGATCGCCTCCACCGACGACGCCCGCCTGCTGTTCGCCCGCTGGAAAGAGGAAGCCCCGGCCCTGCGCGCCACGCTCCGCAGCGCCTCGCTGATCTTTGAAGGTACCGGCACTGTGGTCGACCACCAGCCCGGAGCCGTGCAACTCGGCGGACCGGCCTGGCAGTTGACCATCCCGCTCGACGGCGCGACGTTCACCTTCTCCGATCCCCGCGAGATCCCCAACCCCACCATCCGCGACCGCGAAACCGCGCGCTACGAATTCGGCCTGGGCGTCGACTTCCCCAACGGCGACCGCCTGGCGCTGCTCGAGCTGAAGCACCATCACGAGTCCGGCGACTCTGAGGAATAGGACGTGGCGCGAGCCCGTGGCTCGCCGCGCCGGGACTCGTCCCGGCGCTTGTCGTCCATCACAGTGTCGTGCCCGGGGTGCCGAGCCCGACCACTCGCCGAGGCATCCCGCCTGTGCTTTGCCCGAAACGCTCTGCGAGCCTGTGAGAAATGCAGGCAAGCCGGCATTTCTCACAAGCCCTACAGTGCACCGGCTCAAAACGTGAGGCAGGGATACGCAATCGGCGATTTGGCCGCCGCTCCCGGCATGACAGCGTGACCGGCCACAAGCGCCGGGACGAGTCATACCTATTGTCTGGGCGCGGCAAGCCACGGGCTTGCGCCACGTCCTGCGCCAGAACCTGGTGAGGCATGCGGGCTAGTGAAAAATCCGCCCTACAGAATCAGGAATCCCGTCTGCACGCTGGCGCCGTCGATGTGGTTCCAGATCACCCGCGCCTGGCCCGACGCGCCATCGTAGCGGAACTCCACCGCCTGCCCGGCTTCGAGCGACGCCGCCTCGTACACCATCCGGAACCCGCCCGTGCTCACGTCCTTCAGCCGCCCGTGGATCTCGCGCGTCCGCGGACCCGGCACCCACACCACCACCGCGCCGCGCGCCGGCCGCCGCGGTTCCCGGCGCTTTTCCACCACCCGGATCGCAGTGTTCATGACGCCACTTCCTGCGGCTCATTCGCCTGGTACGTTTTCAGTTTGCGGCTCAGCGTGCGCCGCGAAATCCCCAACCGCGCCGCCGCCTTCTGCTGGTGACCGCCGCTGGCCGCCAGCGCCTCCAGGATCATCTGCCGCTCCATGTCCTCCAGATTCGTGGCGTGGATCTCTCCGTTTCCCCCAGCTCCATTCCCCCACGCCCCGTTCCCGTTGGCCACCTGCCCGTTGCCCGAGTGCCCGTTGCCCGAGTGCCCATTGACGCCCGTCCTCCCGGCTCCGTTCAATACCGGAACCGTCATCGTGCGGAACAGCAGATCCTTGGCCTGGATCTCCGGACCGTTGCTCAGCACCGCGGCCTGAATGATGGCGTTGCGCAACTCGCGGATGTTGCCCGGCCAGCGGTACTGCCGAAGCGCGGCCACGGCGGAATCGCCCAGACGAAAGCACGGGTCGTGCAGCGCCAGGAAATGGCGCGCCAGCGGTTCGATATCGTCCACCCGCTCGCGCAGTGGCGGCACGTGCAGCGTCACCTGACTCAGCCGGTGATACAGATCCCCGCGGAAGCGGCCCTCGGCCACCGCCCGCTCCAGGTTCTGGTTGGTGGCCGCCACCACCCGCACATCCACGGCCACCTTGCGGACGCCGCCCAACCGGTAATACGGAACCCCGTCCAGCACCCGCAGCAGCTTCACCTGCATGCGCGGATCCAGCTCGCCAATCTCATCCAGGAAAATGGTCCCCTGATGCGCCAGCTCGAACAGACCCGGCTTGGCCTGCTCGGCGCCGCTGAACGCACCCCTCTCGTGTCCGAACAGCTCGCTTTCCAGCAACTGTTCGGGCAGCGCCGCGCAGCTCAAATCCACCCAGGGGCGTTGCGCCCGCCGCGAGTAGTAGTGCAGCGCCCGCGCCACCATCTCCTTGCCTGCCCCGCTCTCGCCGGTCACCAGCGTGGTGGCGTTCGACCGCCCCACGCGTTCCACCATCTCCATGAGTTGGCGCATCGGCTCGCTGGCCACGATTGCAGTCAGGCCCAGGTAGACGCGGTCTAGCGGGGTGTCTGAGGGGATACCTTGATCCATCTATCACTACTATCGCCCGGGTTAACGAGAACTACCTTTAGCGGAAGACCTTACCTGACCTCGGATTTGTCCCGCTTCTATGAGACAGATTGTCGCAAGACTCCTGGTCCCAAAGTGCCAATGTGTCCTCGAAGCACCTCAGGACCTCCCCATGCCCTCAAATAACTCATTTTTAATCATATATATACGATGTTCCGCGCGCTCCGGCACGACTGGCAGAGTGCTTGCACCTGGAGGAGCCGACGATCGCCATGCGTGTGCACGCTACAGCTCGCCCGCTCCCCCTCGGAGACCCGGCCGTCCCACGCCCGATCGCCCGTGAAAAGCTCTCCAAGCAAAAGCTGCCTTCGATCTCCCGGGCGGCCGGACGGTTCCAACTTCTGGCCATCCTGGCCGGCCTAGCTGTACTAGCGGACTCGCTGCTCCACTGGACCTCCCCCGACCTCATCGAGTACGCCATCTTCCTCGCCTCCTCCCTGGTCCTGTCCGGAGCCCGCATCAGCACCGCGGGCTTCGGCGCCTTTTCCGCGAGTTTCATCTTCGTCCTGTTCAGCGTCATCGATCTGACCGGGCCGGAAGCCATCTGCCTGGCGGCCATCACGGCCATCACCCAGGCGCTTTCCCTGCGCAGCCGCAACGAGATTCATCTGACGCTCAGCCCGCTGTTCCAGGTGGCAATTACCGTCACGGCCACGGCCGCCGCCGTGCGCGCCTACCATTCGCCCTGGCTCCAGTCCGCCGACCCGCTGATCAGTCTGGCCTGCGCCACGCTCACCCTGTTCCTGCTGAACACCGCCGGCCGCGCCGCGCTGGTCGCCCTGGACGAACCCCGCGGCTTCCTCGGCTGCTGGTATGAGAGTTCCTTCTGGTCCCTGCCCTACTACATCGGCGCCGGCGCCCTGGCCCAGATGATGGCGGTCGGCGCCGCCGCTTTCGGATGGCAGACGGTGGCCCTCACCGGACCCGTGGTCTATCTGGTTTACCGCTCCTACCGCCTGTACGTGCACCGCCTGGAAGCCGAAAAGCGCCACGCCGAGGAGATGGCCGCCCTCCACCTGCGCACCATCGAGGCCCTGGCGCTGGCCATCGAGGCCAAGGACCACACCACGCACGACCACCTGCAGCGCGTCCAGATCTACGCCCAGGAAATGGCCAAGGCCCTCGCCCTCGACGACCAGGATCGCCAGGCCCTCCAGGCCGCCGCCCTGCTGCACGACATCGGCAAACTGGCCGTACCCGAGCACATCATCTCCAAGCCCGGCCGCCTCACGCCGGAAGAGTTCGAGAAGATGAAGATCCACCCCATCGTCGGCGCCGAAATCCTGGAACGCGTGCGCTTCCCCTACCCGGTAGCGCCCATCGTGCGCGCCCACCACGAAAAGTGGGACGGCGCGGGCTACCCCAACGGGCTGCAGGGCGAAGCCATCCCCATCGGCGCCCGCATTCTGGCCGCGGTCGACTGCCTGGACGCGCTGGCCTCCGATCGCCAATACCGCCGGGCCATGCCATTGGACGAAGCCATGAAGGTGGTCCAGGCGGAGTCCGGCAAAGCCTTCGAGCCGCGCGTGGTCGACGTCCTGGCCGCCAACTACGTCGAATGGGAGCGCATGGCGCAGAAGCACAACCCGGCCAAACAGGCCAAGCTCTCGACGGAAGTGAAGGTGGAGCTGGGCAAGGAGCCGGCCGCAGGCTTCGAAGCAGCTCGCCCGGCGGACCCCGGCGAAAAACCCATGGACTTCCTGCACTCGATTGCCGCCGCGCGCGCCGAAGTCCAGACCCTGTTTGAAATCTCCCAGGACCTGGGCAGCTCGCTCAGCCTGGATGAAACGCTCTCGGTGCTGAACGTACGCCTGCGCCGCATCATCCCGCACCATTCCCTCGCCATCTGGCTGCGCCGCGCCGACCTCCTGGAACCCGCCTACGTCAACGGCGAGGATTACCGCCTGTTCTCTGCTCTGCGCATCCCGTTGGGCCAGGGCCTCTCCGGCTGGGTGGCGGAAAACGGCAAGCCCATCGTCAACGGCAACCCGTCGGTGGAACCCGGCTACCTGAACGATCCCACCTGCCGTTCGATGCTGCGGTCGGCCGTGGCCGTACCGCTCGAAGGCGCCTCCGGCGTCGTAGGCGTCATCTCGCTGTATCACATGGAGCGCGACGCCTTCACCCGCGATCACCTGCGGATTCTGTCCGGCATCAGCACCAAGATCGGCGTGGCCGTGGACAACGCCCTCAAGTTCCACCAGATCGAGAGCTCGGCCACCACCGATTACATGACCTCGCTGCCGAATGCCCGCAGCCTGTTCCTGCAACTGGACTCCGAACTCTCCCGCGCCCGCCGCGGCGGCATGCCCCTCACCGTCCTGGTGCTCGACATGGACGGCCTGAAGATGATCAACGATCGCTTCGGCCACCTGGAAGGCAATCGCATTCTGGGAGCGGTCGCCAGCGGCCTGAAATCAGCCTGCCGCGAATACGACTACGTGGCCCGCATGGGCGGCGACGAATTCGTGATCCTGATCCCGGGGCTCAAGCCCGCCGACACGCAGGCGCGCATCGAGCACCTCCGCGAGGTGGTCGCCCAGGCCGGCATGGGACTCATGCTCGACGGTCCCCTCAGCGTCAGCATCGGCATCTCGGCCTTCCCCGAAGACGGCGACGACGCCGAGCAACTCCTGAGCGAAGCCGACCGCCGCATGTACAAGGAAAAGCGCACCCGCAAGGAAGCCCGCAAGACCAAGCCGGAAAAAGACTGGGCCGCGCAGATCGCCGCCATCCACGTCCAGTAACCTCCTTGTCCAGCCATGTAGCCTCCCTGTGGCATGGAGCCCCCCCTCGGCACCTGCCGCCCCCTTGTGGCGCGAGCACTCCTGCTCGCCGCGCCGGGACTCGTCCCGGCGCTTGTCGCCCCCCACCGCACTCACTCCACCCGCAACGCCACCGCCGGATCCACCCGAGCCGCTCTCCGCGCGGGCAAAACCGCCGCCACCACCGCAACCCCCAACATCCCTCCTACCCCCAACACCACAGGCCACCCGACCCCCTCCAACCCCGCCACCACGCTCCCCGCAAACCTTCCTCCCCACCAAGCCACCACCCCACCAACCACCGCCCCCACCAGCACCATCCCCAAAGCCTCGCCCAGCACCATCCGCACGACCCGCGCAGGCGCAGCCCCCAGCGCCATCCGCACGCCGATCTCCCCCACCCGCCGAGCCACCCGATACGCCAGCAGCCCGTACAGGCCAGCCGCCGCCAGCACCACTCCGATCCCGCCAAATAATCCCGATAGCAGCCCCACCAGCCTCTCCGGCACGATCGACGCATCCACCACGGCATCGAGCGTCGTCATCTGCGACACCGGCACATCCGGCAGCACCTCCCGAATCTCCGCCCGCACCGCCGGCCCCACCGCCGCGGGATCGCTCGCCACCCGCAGCCCGAACCGCGATGTGAGCACGTGCGCCTGGAAGCTGCTCAGGTACACCGTCGGGTAAATCTCTTCGGTGATCTCCAAATACTTCGCATCGTCCACCAGCCCCACGATCTCGTAGGGCTCGTCTTCGCCCGGACCCTGCGCCTGGAACACCACGCGCCGCCCCAGCGGACTGCGCCCGGGAAAGTAGTGCTCGGCGAACGTCCGGTTGACGATCGCCACGGGCGTCGATCCCTCCTCGGCGTCGAATTCCCGGCCGGCCAGCAACGCCGTTCCGAGCGTCTCAAAGTACCGCGGACCCACCCAATTGATGGGGATGAAGCGGTCGTCCCACGCATCCGGCCCCGCGCCCTCGACGCGCATGTGACGGGAGGCTCCGGCTCCGGAAATCGGCACCGCACCTGTGGTCGTGGTGGATCGCACCCCGGGCAGCGCATCGAACCGCTCCAATAGCTCCCGGGAAGCCCGCTCCAGCCGCTGCCGGTCATATCCCCGGCCTGCCGGGTCCAGCGTCACCAGCAGCAAGCCGTGGGGCTCGAACCCCAGATCGATGCGATAGAGCTCCACCAGGTGCCCTCCGAACAACCCCGCCGCGCTCAGCAGCACCACCGACAGCGCCACCTGACCCGCAACCAATCCCTGACCGAACAGCCGCCGCGACCGTGTTTCCCCGCTCCGCCCCATTTCACGCAGCGCCGCCGCCGGATGCGTGTGCCAGGCGCGCAAAGCGGGCGCCAGTCCAAATAACAGGCCCGCCAGCAACGTCACGCCCAGGGTGAACAACAGCACAGTGCTGTCGGGTTGCACCTGCAACACCACCGGCTGCCGGCCGCTTCCCAGAATCCGCACCAGCACGCCCGCGCCGGAATACGCCAGGAGCGCGCCCGCCAATCCGCCCACCCCCGCCAGCAGAATCGACTCCACCAGCACCATCCTCAGCAACCCGAACCGGCCCGCCCCCACCGTCATCCGCACCGCCATCTCCCGTTCCCGCGCCGCACCCCGCGCCAGCAGCAGACCCGCCACATTCGCGCACGCCATCAGCAACAGCGCCCCGGCGATCGCCATCACCAGCCGCAGCGGTTGCCCGAACTGCTCCCGCACCCGCATCCCCACCCCGCCCGCGGCCGGCTCCACACGCAGTTCCACGCGCGGGGTCTGTGGATCATCGGGCACACGCAGTTGTCCCTCTTCCACCTCCCGGAACAACGTGGACAACTCGGCCCGCGCCCGCTCGATCGGAACACCCGGCCGCAACCGCCCCAGCATCGCCACCGACGCCACATTGGAGCGCGTCATACTGTTGGTGCGCGTCACTAGCTCCATAGCCGGCTCCATCGCCGTCGGCAGCCACAGGTCCTCCGGCGTTCCCAGCCGCACGCCCACGAATGTGCGGGGAGCCACGCCCACGATGGTCAACCGCGTACCCTGGATCGTGATCTCGCGCCCCACCACGCCCGGGTCGAGCTGAAACCGGCTGTTCCAATACCGCCAGCTCACCACCGCCACCGGAGCCGCGTCCCCCATGCGATCGTCGGCGGGCGAAAGCAACCGCCCAGCCGCCGGCCGCAGTCCCAGCGTGGGAAAGAAGTCACCCGTCACGTAGGAGCCCGCCACCCGCTCCAGGTCCCGCCCCTCCGTGCCCACGTAGAACCCCGGATTCGGCGCCGTCCCGACCAGGCTCGACAAAACGTGGTTGTTCTCCCGGAGGTGCTGGAACGTGGCCCACGTCACCTGATCCACGCCGCCGAACCCCTGCGTATAGTACCCGCCGACCTGGACCAGTTCCTCCGGATGCGCCACTGGCAGCGGGCGCAGCAGGACGGCGTCCATCAGACTGAAGATCGCCGTCGTGGCTCCCATCCCCAGGGCCAGCGAAACCAGAGCCGCCGCGATCAGCCCCGGCGCCCGCCGCCACCCGCGCACCGCATACCGGACATTCTGCCTGAGCCGATCCATCCAGAGCCGATCCATAAGGAGCCTCCTGGCTCCTCAATGTACTAGTCACCTAGTACACCAGTCAAGTAAAAGTTTGCAGCATCCATCTCCGAACGTCTCGTCCCACCTTCGGACACCAACCCATTTGATCCCCCATGAGTGACTTATCCCCTCCACGCACCCGCGGAGCACACCGTCTCCTGCTATAACCGGGTTGCGGGCAACTTGAATGGAACAAACGAGAAAAGTGGACAGGCAGGCAACCACAACGTGCAGCAACGAAACGAACCCAAGACGGACCACTCGCCACGAGCCTCTCTCGTCCGCCGACAAAACGAACCCAAATGTCACTGATAACAAAGCACCGGCACCGCCGTACCCCGGGGAACCCAACCTGGCAATCCCCGTGCTAGCGTAGAGGACCCCATGCTGAAATCCCTCCAGTTCGCCTGGCGCCGTCTCCGCCGAGCCCCCGGCTTCGCCCTGGCCGCGATTCTCACCCTGGCCCTGGCCATCGGAGCCAACACCGCCATCTTCAGCGTGGCCGACGCGGTCCTGTTCCGCCCGCTCCCCTACCAGGACCCGGACTCGGTCTTCGTCCTCACCAACCTCGACAAGACCACCGGCATCGCCTACACCCAAGTCCTCATGCGGGACCTCGAGGCCATCCAGGACAACCTCACCCCGGTCGGCCTGCTCGAGCCCGGTCCCACCCTGATGGCGATCACCCCGGATGGAGCCGACCCCATCCGCACCGTGCAGACGACGCCCAACTACTTCGACATCCTGGGAGCCCAGGCCGCCCGCGGCCGCCTGCTGACCGCCAGCGACGCCACCGCCTCCGGCCGCCCCGCCGTGCTGACCTACGCCTCCTGGCAGCAGCGCTTCGGCGGCGACCCGTCTATCGTCGGCCGCACCGTCACCCTGGGACAAACGAATCTCGACATCGTGGGCGTGCTGCCCTCCGGTTTCATCCTCCCCTCCGCCTTCGTCAGCACGACCGAGGTCATCACGCTGCGCGAGCCCCTGCGGGGCGAAGGCGGCGGAACGTTCCACCCGATCGTGCGCCTGCCCCCCGGCCTCACCCGTGACCAGCTACAGGAGCGCATCGAAGCGCTCATGACTCCGCTGCACGCCGGCGACCCGCGCACCGCCAACATGACTCCCGCACTCACGGACGCCCGCTCCGTGCTCTTCTCCCTCGGCCGCCGCCTCACCGGATTCCTGCTGGCCGCCGCCGGACTGGTCCTGTTCATCGGCTGCACCAACCTCGCCATCATGCTGCTGGTCCGCGGCCACCGCGCCATGCGCGAAACCGGCGTGCGCGCGGCGCTGGGAGCCACGCGCTTCCAACTGGTGCTGCCGGTGATCCTCGAATCCGCGCTCATCGGCCTCGCCGGAGCTGTACTGGCCCTCGCCATCACGAGCCTCTCCTGGAACTTCCTCCTGAAGCAGGTGCCACCGACCGTCTACGGCGGCCCCGGCGGCGCTCCCATCGGCATTGACCTGCGGGTCGCGCTCTTCGCCCTGGCTCTGGGTCTGCTCGGCGGCGTTCTGTTCGCCGTCGTGCCCGCCTGGCGCTCCTCCCGCCGCGACGTGCAATCGCTGATTCACGGGCGCGAGGAACGCATCATGCGCCGCGAGCGCCTGGGACGCCCGCTGGTGGCTTTGCAAGTCGCGCTCGCCGTGGTGCTCATGTTCGGCGCGCTCACGGTGGGCCGTGCCTTCCAGGCTCTGCTTAACGAGCCCCTGGGATTCGATCCGCACAACGTCCTCACCATCAACGTGGTCCCCACCACCGGCACACCGCTCGAGCGCCAGGCGTTCTATGTCCGCGCCATCGAAACCCTCGCAGCCCGCTCCGACGTGGTCTCGGTGGGCGCTTCCAGCCAGTTGCCGATGGATGGGTCGGGACCCTTCGAGTTTCCCCGCCTTCCCGGTAGTCCGCCCAACGCCCGCCCCGGCGCCGGTCTCAACTATGCCCTGCCCGGCTTTTTCGAAACCGCCGGGATTCCCCTGCTCCGCGGCCGTCTCCTCAACTGGGACGACGTGCGCGGAACAGCCGAAGCAGCCATCGTCAGCGAACCCGCCGCCCGAGCCCTGTGGCCCGGCCAGGAAGCCCTCGGCCAGACGTTTACCAACGGAGCCGGCCGCCGCCTCCGGGTGGTCGGCGTTGTCGCCGGCACCAAGCAGACCAACACCATTGAACCCCCGGTTTTCGGGATCCCCGCCGAAACCACGCGTTTCCTGCGGCTGATGGTCCACACGCGCAACCACCAGGACACGACGCTCAACGACATCCGCCGCCAGGTGGTGCAACTCGCGCCCACCATCCCCGTCCGGGCCCAGTGGTGGGACGACACCATCGACGCGCTCGACACCTACCGCGACCCGCGCTTCCAGACGCTGGTTCTGGCCACCTTCGCCGGCCTGGCCCTGGGCCTCACCGCGCTGGGCATCTTCGCCATCGTGGCCTTTTCCGTGGTCGTCCGGACGCGCGAGATGGGCATCCGGCTGGCGGTGGGTGCCCTGCCCCGGTCGGTGGTCGCTCTGATGGTCCGCCAGGCGCTCACGCCCGTCGTCATCGGACTGCTGGCCGGCGTCTTCGCCGCCCAATGGGCCGGCCGGATCGCGGAAGCGCAGCTCAGCCAACTCGCGACGCGCAGCCCCGCCGGCCTGGCCGGAGCCGCCGCCATCGTAGCCGGAGCCGCGCTACTCGCCGCCTTCGTCCCGGCGCGCCGGGCCAGCCAGGTCGACCCGGCGTCCGTTCTTCGCGCCGACTGAGCGATAAGCCCAACAGTCCGTTGTCCGTATCTGCGTCCATCTGTGTCCATCTGCGGCCCAATTCTTCCCCCAAACAATTGGGAACCCCCAGGGCCCCCACCCGGAACTCCTAACGAACTCTGACCAGGAAACGTCCTGTGGATCATCCGATGCTCTCCGACGCCGAACTGCTGGCCTCCGCCCTGCGCGGAGCCGAGGACGCCTTCGCGGCGCTCTACCGCCGGCGGCAGGGCGCAGTCTACCGCTTCGCCCTCCAGATGACCGGCAGCACCACGGCCGCCGAGGACGTCACTCAGGAAACGTTCCTGGCCCTGCTGACCCACGGCGACCGCTACGACGCCGGGCGCGGCGCCCTGGCGTCATTCCTGTACGGCATCGCCCGCAACTACGTCATGAAGTGGATCGACCGCAACCGTGGCCGGCGCGGCGGAGCGGAACTCGAAGACGACCTGCCCGGCGCCGAGGACCTGCTGGCCGACCTGACCCGCCGCGAAACCATCGAAGGCGTCCGCCGCGCGGTGCTGAGCCTGCCGCCGGTTTATCGCGAAGTAGTGGTCCTGTGCGACTTGCAGGACTCGAGTTATGAAGAAGCCGCACAGGCGCTCGACTGCCCTCTGGGCACCGTCCGGTCCCGCCTGTGCCGGGGACGCGGCATGCTGGCGCGTAAACTGCGCCCAGCCGCCGAACCAGTGAGGTGTGTGGAATGAAATCTCCGGATCGCCAACGTGACCACCATGATGATGGCCTGCGAGACGCGCTCCAGGCGCTGCGCGTGCACGACTGCCTGCGGGAAGCTCCCCGGCACGTGGAGGCGCGCGTGATGGAAGGATTCCGGCTTCGCCAGCGCCGCCGCCGGGCCGTGCGCGGAGCCATGGCCTGGTCGCTGATGGCCGCGGCGGCCGTAGCGGCGTTCGTCCTGCTGGCTCCCCGGAGCCAGTCGCCCGCGCCGGTGGTGCCGGCTGCGTCGCCGTCCTACGAGCCGGGTGGGCGGGAACCTGGTGTGCCGGGACCGGTGGCGGTGGAGCGCCCGCTGCCGGTTCCGGTGCGCAGCCCGTTACCAGGCAACGAAACGGCCGCGATGGCGCCGGCCATCGAAACGCAGGGCGAAACGCAGCGGGAAACGCGGCTGGAAAGGCGGATGGACGCGCCGCTTGCCCCGCCGTCCGCCCCCTTGCCCGCGGCCCGTCGCGCGGCCGCCACCGCGCCACCCACGTCGCCACGCGGAGCCAAGGCCGCCTATTATCCACCGGCCTTGCAGGAGACCGCTACGTTGACGGCGGCGCAACTCGCAGCCGCCACGGCCCTGCGGGAGCGCACCTTGCGCTCCGCCCGGCCCACGCCACCGGCTCCGGCAGCCGGCGACACCTCTGATCCGGAAACCGCCGGGGCGCAGGAAGTGGTCACCGACTTCTTCCCGCTGATGGACGTCATGCCGCCCATGAACCGCGGCCAGATCCTGCGCGTCACCGTGCCGGCGTCCAGCCTGCGAATGGTCGGGTTCCCGGTGAGCCCGGAGCGCTGGGGCCAGCACATCCAGGCCGACGTCCTGGTGGGCGAGGAAGGCATGGCTCGCGCCATCCGTTTTGTGAGTTATGAAAAGTAGAAGGAGACACGCGATGAGGACACTACTGACAGTTCTGTTGGCGGCCGGCGCCCTGCTGGCGCAGAATGCGGATGAAACCAAGTCGGAGGTCGCGTTCCAAGGCGCGGTCACGGTGGCCCCGTTCGGGAACGGCTTCAACTGGCAGACCGCATCGCCGTTCACCGTGGACTATGTCCACGACCTGAACTTCGGTCCGATCGTCAAGAACGCCCCCTACGCGGCCGAGTCCGTCACCGAGACCATCCAGCAGCTCAGTGATGGCAACCGCATCGTGCAGCGGCAGACCTCGAAGCTCTACCGCGACATCCAGGGTCGCGAACGCCGCGAAGAATCCGCGCCCATGGCAGCCATCTTCATCAGCGACCCCATCTCCGGCGAGAGCTACACGCTGCATCCCGATACCATGACCGCGGAGAAGGGCCCCTTCCGTGCCGTAGGCAACTTCACTGTGAAAACAGCCCAGCCCACTGTGATCCACACGTCCACGAACAATGACGGCAAGAACTTCTTCTTCGTCAGTGCGGGACAAGTGCTCATCAGCCGCAACGCCGAGCAGTTGCCGAAACCCAGGGAAGAGTCCCTGGGCACGCAGATCATCGAAGGCGTCGAGGCGGAGGGAACACGCACCACCATTACGATCCCGGCCGGCTCCATCGGCAACGAACGCGACATCAACATCATCGATGAGCGCTGGTTTTCGCCCGACCTTCAGATGACCGTCATGACACGCCATGCCGATCCGCGCAGCGGCAAGACCACCTACAAGCTCACCAACCTCCAGCGCACCGAACAGGTGCGGTCGCTGTTCGAGGTCCCCACCAGCTACACGCTCAACGAAGGCCGCGCCCAGACCATCAAGCTGAAGGAACGTGGTACGGTGCGGATCCGGTAAACCGCCGCACCAACGTTGGCACGGTGCGGATCCGGTAACCGCCGCACCGTGGGCCGCGTCCCATCCGGTGTGCCTGTGGCACGATAAAAGCAGGATGCGGCGTTCCATCATCTTGACGCTTGGCGCGGTGCTGCTGGCCGCGCCGTTCGTCTGTGGTCAGGGCTTCCCGCTCATAAACCTCACCATCCGCGGCAATGAGGAGATCCCCACGGAGCGCATCCTTGCCATCGCCGGCCTGAAGGTCGGCCAGCCTGTAACGGAGAAGGATTTCAACGCCGCCCGCGACCGCCTGCTGGACACCGGAGCGTTCGAAAGCATCGGCTTCGAGTACAAACCGAGCGCGGACGGCGGCGGCTACGACGCGACCTTCGAGGTCATCGAAGTGGCTCCGCTCTACGCCTACCGCTTCGAAGACCTCGGCAAGATCGACGCCGTGCTGCGCGAGGTCCTGCGCCAACAGGAGACCATCTTCGGCGACCGCATTCCCGCCACCCCGCAAGTGCTGAACCGCTACGATGCCGCGCTCGCGAAATTCCTGGGCGACGGCGCCGAGGTCAAGGGCGGGCTCAACGCCGATCTGCCCGGCGAGCTCATGATCGTCTTCCGCCCGCCCGGCCGCCGCGCCAACGTCTCCGCCGTCTACTTCAAGGGCAACGTGGTGGTGCCCACGCCGGAACTGATGGCCATCATGTCGCGCGTGGCCGTGGGCGTGCCCTACAGCGAGCCGCTGTTCCGCCAGATGCTCGAACAGAGCCTGGCGCCGGTCTACGAGGAGCGCGGCCGCATCCGCCTGGCATTCCCCGATATCCAGACCCGCAGGTCGGAGGAGAACGAAGGCATCGAAATCACGGTGACCCTTGATGAAGGAGCCACCTACACGCTCGGCAAGGTGAGCCTCGCGGGCGTCACGCGCAGCCGGGAAGAAGAGCTCGCCAAAGAAGCCGCCTTCCCCACCGGCAGCGTCGCCAACTTCACGGAGATCAAGGAGGGCATCAAGCGCATCGAACGCCGCTACCGCGCGGGCGGCTATTTGCGGGTGGCCACCAAGGTCGACCGCGAGATCGACGACGCCGCCCACATCGTCAACCTGACGGTGGACATCGACCCCGGCGCGCAGTATTCCATGGGCGAGTTGACCATCAAGGGCCTGGACATCCTGAGCGAACCCGAGATCCGCAAGGTGTGGGGCCTGCCGCAGGGAGCTCCCTACAACGACACCTACCCGGACGCCTTCGTCCAGCGGATCATGACCGAAGGCTGGTTCGACAACCTGGCCCGGACCGGCGCCGAAGCCGAGATCCACGACGACACCCGCACCGTCGACGTGACGCTGACGTTCCAGGGCGGGCAATTGGTCCCGCAAAACCAGCGGCAGCCAGGGCAGCGGTAGACGCTACTGGTGGTCTGCCCCGACACCGCTGCCGGGCACAGCCCCGCTAGCTGAGCCGCGACCACAGGGAGCGGTCCCGACCCACTTGATATCCTGAAGAACAGTGTCGTCGCCTCTGAACTTCCACCTCGAGCATTACGATGGACCGCTCGACCTGCTGCTGGACCTGATCCGCAAGCAGGAGATCAACATTTACGACATCCCGATCGCCAGGATCACGCAGCAGTACCTGGACTTCATGCAGAAGGCCACCGAGATGAATATCGAGCTGAGCGCCGAGTTCGTCTTCATGGCCGCCACCCTGATCCACATCAAGTCCAAGATGCTGCTGCCGCGGGACCCCGAGCTGGCCAAGCTCGAAGAGGACGAGGACCCGCGCACAGAGCTGGTCGAGCGGCTGCTCGAACACGAGCGCTTCAAGAACGCAGCCGAGATGCTGCATCAGAAACGCGTGGTGGAGGAAGCGGTGTGGTCCAACCCGCAGATCGCCCAGTTCCGCGCCGAAGACGAGGACCCCGGCCTGGCCATCTCCCTGTTCGACCTGGTCAAGACCTTCCAGCAGGTGCTGGATCGCGCCAAGGCGCGGCCCACCTACGAGATCACCACCGAAGAGGTTTCGGTGCCGGACATGATCCGCTTCCTGCGCCACACCTTCGAAACGGAGAAGGGGACGCTGTCGGCGCGCGAGTTGTTTGAGCGGCAGAAGAGCCGCCGGGCCATGATCTGCCTGTTCCTGGCGATACTTGAGCTGGTGAAGCTGCAAGCGGTCGGCCTGGCGCAGACCGACGCGTTCGGCGAGATCGGCCTGAAGCGCCTCCCGGGATTTGCGGCGGCGTTCGAGGGCTCCGGCACGCTCACCGCGATTGAAGAAGGATACAACTGATGAATGAGTTTGACGTTTCGCAGGTGGCCGAAGAGCGGCCTGCCACGGCCGACGACGCGCAGCTCCGCGCGATTCTCGAAGCCATTGTCTACATCACCGATGAGCCGCTGACGGCGCAGCAGATGGCCGCCGCGCTGGGGCAGCCTCTCGACAAGGTCCGCAAGGCGCTCGACGATCTGGTGGCCGAATACGCGCGGCCGGAGCGCGGCCTGAGCATCCGCGAGGTGGCTGGCGGCTACAAGATGGCCACCAAGGCCGAGCATCACGAAGCCGTGCGCGCCTTCGTCAAGAAGCTCACGCCGCCCCTGAAACTGAGCCTGGCGGCGCTCGAAACGCTGGCCGTCATCGCCTACAAGCAGCCGGTGACCGCGCCCGAGATCATGGAGATCCGTGGCGTGCAAGGCGCGGGCGTGCTCAAGACGCTGCTGGACCGCAAGCTGATCAACGAGGCCGGCCGCAAGAACGTGGTCGGCAAACCGATCCTTTACAAGACAACCAAGGAGTTCCTGGTGCAGTTCGGCCTGAAGAACCTGAACGAGCTGCCGACGCTTAAGGAGTTCGAGGAACTGGGCCGCATGGAACTGGTGGAGGAAGGCGCCGAGCCGGGCGAAGCGCAAGAGGTCCCGCCGGCAGGTGAGCAGCCGGCGGCGGCCGCTGCAGGCGAGGGGTCGGCGGAGGCTTCCGGCGAGACTCAGGAGGCCGGGGCCGCGGACGATGCGGCAGCGGCCGGCGAGGCCAGCTCGGGAGAGGAAGCGGCCAGTACCGAAGCTTCCGCTGAAGGTACCGCGGAAGGCGCTGACGCGGATCAGGCGCAAGAGAGCAAGCGCGCGGGGAAACCGGCGGCGGCTGAAGCTGCTTCCGAAGAGCCACCGGAATCCGCGAATGCCTGAGGAGCGTCTGCAAAAGCTGCTTTCGCAGGCGGGCATCGCCAGCCGCCGCAAGGCCGAGGAGTTGATGGTCGCCGGACGCGTCACCGTCAACGGCGCGGTGATCACCGAGCTCGGATCGAAGGCCGATCTCGAACACGATCACATCAAGGTGGACGGAAAGCTCCTGCGCGCCCCACGCCGGCACGTCTACATCGCGCTGCACAAGCCCAAGGGGTGCGTGACCACGGTGTCCGATCCGGAAGGCCGCCAGACGGTGATGCATCTGCTGCGCGGGGTCAAGGAGCGCGTGTTCCCGGTGGGGCGGCTGGACTACGCCAGCGAAGGCCTCCTGCTGCTGACCAACGACGGCGAGTTCGCCCACCGCATCACGGCCCCGTCCAATCACGTGATGAAGATCTACCACGTGAAGGCCAACGGTCCGCTGACCGAGGAGCAACTGGAGCAGTTCCGCACCGGCATTCCCATGCACGGGCGCAAGACGGCTCCGGCGGAGATCAAGCGCATCAAGCACGGGGCGAACCCGTGGTACGAGGTGAAGATCGCCGAAGGCCGCCAGAACCAGATCCGTGTCATGTTCAAGCATTTCGGGCGGCTGGTGGAGAAGCTCCGGCGGATGAAGATCGGGTTTCTGGAACTCGACCTGCCGCCCGCGCGCTATCGCGACCTGACGCCGCGCGAGGTAGACCGGTTCCGTAAGCTGCTCAAGCTGGCGGACACCGGGAAGCCGTGAACCGGGGGAACTTTTTCGCCACCGGCTCCGTATTTTCAGACGAGATGTTCACCTTTGTCCTGTGGTGCCTGCTGTTCATTTGCTGCTGGCCGCTGGCCATCGGGGCGCTGCTGCTCTACCCGATCGTCTGGCTGATCCTGCTTCCGTTCCGGATCGTGGGGTTCGCCGTCTCCGGAGTGTTACATCTGGTGTGGGGAATCGTCACGCTGCCGTTCCGCGTTATCGCGCGGATCGCGTAAGGCGGATTCGAAGACGCTCGCGCGGCGCTTCGGGAATCCTGGCCGTGATGCTGTGCGGGCGGCATGTGTCGAGACGAGTCTCGACACGGCGAGCACGAGTGCTCGCGCCACCTTAAAACGACGCTACGCGGATTTGCTTCAGTTGCAGTTGCTGCGACTCGTCTTCCTTCAGGTCGACGGTTTTGCAGGCGGCGCTGAGTTGCTGCCAGTTGGCCGGGTTGTTGATGATCTGGTAAATCCGGGCGAAGTTCTGGTCCCAGGCGCAGACGCGGTAGGCACCCGGCTCCAGGTTGGGGAACGCGAACTGCGTGGAGCCCTGCACCTGCCGGATCAGCGACGCGCTGGCGAGCATCGACATCGGCCAGGAGTGCACGCTTACGAAGCCGTCGCCGGTGTAGTCGCGGTCGGCCGGCTCGAAGGACCCGCTGATTGAGGAGCCGCCGGGTCCCATGGTGATTTCCGCCCGCTCCGTGCCTGGCGCGAGCAACGTGAAGCGCGAACTGGAAAACGAGCGGTCGGTCAGCGCGATCTTCTTCACGATCATCCCGCCGGGCGAGAACGCCAGGCGGTACTCGCCGGTGGGCAGGTTGCGCGCCGCGAATGTGCCGTCCGCCGCAATGTCCAGGCGTGTGAGGGTGTAGCCACCGGCGGGATCGAAGTGCAGCAGCGACGCCACTTGGGCCTTGGGCGGCGTCCCCTCCGGGTAGAGGACGCGGCCGGCGAAGGTCCAGGTGGGCTGGAACACCACACGCAGGTCCGTGAGGTCCTCATCGGCGACATCAACAAATGAGCTGGCGTAGAGACTGGAACGGCCGGAGTACACGGTCGCCAAATACGTCCCCGGCTGGACGCCGGAGAGCGAGAAGGACCCATCCGGCGCGATGGGCGCCTGCGGGTCCGGACCGAGGCGGACGCCCATGCGCAGTGAGCTGTCGCGCCCGGGCACGCGCGTCAGCACCACGTTGGGTTCCGCTGTGCCCTCCGGCAAGCCCTCGACACGGCCGCTGACAGTCAGGCGAGCACCCTTCTTCATGCGGACGCGCAGTCCGCTTTGATCCACACCGGCGAACACCGTAACGGCGGCGCCCGCGGCCGGGTCCGTCGCCCCGGGGAAGAAGGTGTCGAGGTAGGGGTCGTCGGGCTTCGCGGGGACCGCTTCCAGAAGATAGGCGCCGGGCGGGACGCTGGGGAACGTGAAGCGGCCCTCGTCATCGGTAGTCACGGGCCGGACCACCGAAGGGGCGCTGCCGATCTTCCGTACGCCCGCCTCCCATCCGTTATTGAGCAGCGCCACATGGACCCCGGCGCGCGGCGCTCCCTCTTCATCCTCCACCGTTCCGGACACCGTTGGAGCGGGCAGGAGCAGAAGGGTGACCGGCTCGGGGGAATCGCCCGGCTCCAGGTGATCCAGCACGTGCGAGTTCGGGATGCCGGCGCCGCTGTAACCGGCGAGCGTTGCGGAAATGAAGTAGCCATCGGGCTGCACGTTTTCAAAGCGCACAGTGCCGTCCTGCCCGGAGGTGGCTTTATAGGTCCAGGTGCGGCGGTCTTCGGGCACGACGATCGTGCGGCGGCTCAGCGTCACGGCGACGCCGGGGATCGGATCGCGGGTGCGGGCATGGAGCACGACGGCGCGCACCGTGGCGCCTTCGCCCGCGGGGGGCTGGGGCGGGTCCATTTCCTGTGCCTGGGCAAGAGGCAGGTAGAGAAGTGCGGCGGCCGCCGCGATCCCGTGGAGACGCATCTTGAGATACATTCTACCGGAACAAGCGCGGAGCGAAGTCGGTCAGGTAGTTGCGCCAGTTGCGCCACACGTGCGCGCCACCGGACTTGACGAACGTGTGCGCAATCTTCTTCTGTTTGAGCAGCGCGTCGAAGCCTTTGTTCGAGTCGAACAGCGTGTCCTCGCTGCCGCAGTAGACGTAGAACACCTTCAGCTTCTTGTTGGTGGCCGCGACGTCGGCGAAGGCCGGCTGGTGGTCCTGCTCCACGCTCTGGTTGAAGATCACCGGCGAGAAGGCGCCGATGGAGTGGAACGTGTCCAGGTGGTTCAAGCCGATGTTCAGCGTCTGGTTGCCGCCCATCGAGAGGCCGGCGATGGCGCGGTTGTCGGCGTTGGCTACCACGCGGTAGTTCTTCTCGACGAAGGGAACGACGTCTTCCACGACGTCATTGGGGAACACGACGCCGCCGGGCTGGCCGGAGGCGACGGCGGGTATCGAGGGGTCGAGCGTGGGGGATGGGCCGGGACGGCCGTAGGGCATCACGACCACCATGGGCTTGGCTTTGCCCTGCGCGATCAGGTTGTCCAGGATGATATTGGCGCGGCCGGCGGTGAACCAGCTCGCTTCGTTGCCGCCGGCGCCGTGCATCAGGTAGAGCGCGGGGTAGCGCGCAGTGGAGGCGTCATAGCCGGGCGGCGTGTAGACCCACACCATGCGCAGCGCGCCGCCGAACTTCTTGGACGTGTAGTAGTCGATGCGGATGGTGCCGTGCGGGACGGCCTGCGGGTCCCAGGGCGCGGGCTCGCTCGCCTTGATCTCGAACTGGGTGGAGCCGGGGTTGCGGTCCGCCGTGCCCACCCAGGGGTTCGCGGGGTCGAGCGTACGGACGCCGTCGACCGTAAATGTGTAGTTGTAGATGGCCGGATCCAGCGGGCCGACCTTGACGGACCAGGTGCCGTCAGCGCCCTTGGTCATGGCCGCGGTGGGGCCGAAGTCGCCACCCACCTGGACGGCGCTGGCTTCGGGGGCGCGGAGCTGGAAGGTCACCGTGTGGTCGGGGTGGACCTCGAAGCCGGGACCGGCGGGCGCGGGCCGGCCGCCTCGTCCACCCCCTCTGCCTTGGGCGAAACCGATGGAGGCGAACGTGAGCAGAATCGCGAGCAGCGTGGTGATGGTCCGCATGGGGACGATTGTAGGTCGCGGGCCAGGCGGGGGTCAAACACGCGCCGGATCGTACTAGCCCCGGGAGTATCTTCGGTCTACTTGGCGAAATCAAATTCGCAAGGGATTCTATTGCAGGTCCGTTGAGGCCGCGACAGGAGGATCCGATGAAGCTTTACGGAAGCAGGCTCGTACTCGCTGTGCTCGCCGTTGCCGCGGGCACGGCCACAGTTTCCGCAGCACCGATGACCGCGCTGGACTTCGGCGCCGCGCCGAATTTCAATAACTTCTACAACGACGCAAACTACAGCATCGGCTGGCAGTTCCAGGTAGGTCCGAGCGGCATCGTGGTCACGTCGCTGGGGCTCGCACAGGAGCAGGTGGCCCAGGGAGCGCGCGACGTCGGCATTTGGAACGAAGGCGCGACGCTGCTGGCGTCCACCACCATCGACGTGAGCACGGCGACCCTCGATGGGCTGTTCTATTACGAGAGCATTGCGCCGCTGGCGCTGGCGCCCGGCACCTACCGCATCGCCGGCGTGTTCCTGCAGGACACTGGTAATTACGCCTACGACACGCCGTTCACCACCGGTCCGAACATCACTTTCGTGCAAGCGGCGTACACCTCCGGCAGCTCGCTGGCGTTTCCCTCGACACTGGAGGACACCTCGGGATACTTCGGGCCGAACTTCCAGTACGATTCCGTTCCGGAGCCCGCCACGGCCAGCCTGCTGTTGGCCGGCGCGGCGCTGGTGTTCCTCGGCCGGATTGGCCGGCGCGGGCGGTAAGCGCAGTAGCGAAAACCTTCCACAATTTCCTCCACTCAGGCCGGCGGACGCCTCCTGCACCGCCGGCCTCTTCTCTTCCGGCGAGCCCCCCCTTGACACGCGGCGGAACGGGGCGGATCATTCGGGCGGGAGGCTGCTATGCACGCATCCGCCGCGCTTCACGAACCTGCGCACCGTTTCGATGAACCGGTCCGCTCCCTACTCCACGCAAAAGGACACACCGTCTGGTCGATTTCGCCGGACGCCACGGTTTACCAGGCTATCGAGCTGATGTCGGAAAAACGCATCGGCTGTCTGCTGGCGCTGGTAGGAGGACAACTGGCGGGCATTGTCTCCGAGCGGGATTACGCCCGCAAGGTGATCCTCAAAGGCCACAGCTCGCAGGAAACCAAGGTCCGCGAGATCATGAGCAAGCCGGTGCTGTTCGTCACGCCGGACCAGACGCTGGACGAGGCCATGCGGCTGATGACCACGCGCCGCATCCGGCATCTGCCGGTGCTGGAGGGTGACGCCGTGCTGGGCGTGCTTTCCATCGGCGACCTGGTCAGTTGGCTGGTGGACGCGCAGCAGCACACGATCCGGAACCTGCAGAGCTACATCGCCGGGGACTATCCAGGGCCGCGCTAGAGTGGCGCAAGCACTCGTGGTTGCCGCGCCGGGACTCATCCCGGTGCGTGTCGCCCTCACAGTGTCATGCCGCGGTGGGAGCGAAATCTCTCACCGCCCTTGCACTGAGAACGTGCGAGAAATGCGAGCTAGCGCAGAACTACGGCGGTTTCTCCGTGAGTGTAGACCGCTGCGGTCGCGGCTTCTATGAGAAAGCCGGTCCTGTCAATCCCTAATCTGGTCCGGCGAACGAAAGTCTCCGCCGCCGACCAGCGGGAGGCGCCGCAGCGTTCCCCCGTGCTTGCTTCTTAGGCAGTTTCTTCCTGCCGCCCATCGCTCAATCGCCCTGCTTCCATTCGCACTCTTAGTGGAGCAAACTGCTCCGGTGCCAGTTGGGGTCCTCAATTTTGAAACGGGTGCTGCCATCTCAGTATCGAACTGACGCTTCGTTGCCGAAGGATCGTTCCGCCGCGACCTCGCAGTCACCCGAACTCGGCGATGGTGATCGAAACCCTGTTTAAGCTGCTGTGCGCTGCGGTGGCCTCTGCTGCGCCTGCCGCAACGGCTCGTACACTTCCGCCGTCGTCCACAGCCGATGCAGCAAGATGGCCAGCTTCCGCGCCACCCCCACGATGGCCCGTTTCCTCGCATTCCCGCCCCCGCGCGCTCCTAGCTTCAGCCCCCACCGTTTCAGATCCGTGTCCGGCGCCCGCCGGCTCAGTAGGCAGTGCGCGCCCTGCACCAGCAGCCGCCGCAGGTAGCTGTCACCTTCCTTGGTGATCCGCAACTGCGGATCGCTTTGGCCGGACTGGCTGCGCTTGGGCCGCAGTCCCAGGTAACAGCCCACATCCCTGCTCTTCTGGAAGCGTTGCCGGTCTTCTACTGTCAACACGAACGTCAGAGCGATCAAGGTTCCCACTCCATACACCTGGGTGAGGAGCTCGGTTTCCGGATACTCGTTCCGAGCGATCTGCTCCAGTTTCCGATCCTGTTCCTGGATCTGTTCGGTCAACCCCTCCACCTGCTGCGCCAACGGCTCCAGCACCTGGCGCAGTTCCTGCGGCAAGCCTCCCAAGCGCGCTGCTTCCAGCGCATCTGGATCGCATGCCGCCACCCGCTCTCCCACTGACTTGGTCAGTCCCCGCAGCGTATTCACCAATGCTGTGCGCGTTTCCACCAGCGCCGCCCGCACCCGGATGTGCATCAAATCCATCTGGGCTCTCTCGCCCCGATGCCGGACCGGCCGCAGCAACTCCGGATCGATCCGCGCCAGCCGCGCCAGCGGGGATGGCGGGCGTACGTCGCCGAACTCCTCCCGCCGGTTCAAGATAGAGCTTCCTGGCTCTATGCGGGGTGAGCGTTCGCCGGTCCGGGTGATGTAGACGGTGCGGGAGAGATCCTCGGTCGTTAGCGGTGCCTTCTCGGTCGGGGCGGACTTCGATGGAGTTGAGCCCTGGGCTTCGAGTGCCTTCAGCGCCTCGGCTTTTTCATGTGCGCAAAGCTTCTCTCCACATGCTCAGAGCGCAGCTCAGGATCGAGTTTGCGCCCCGAATGGTCCAGCTTGCGCGTGAAGAGGTAGTAAGGCCCGGTATAGGGCCCTTCCATGTCGTGCACCTCCTCGCGGCCCGCTGGATACGTTCTCACGTTAGAATGAAGTAGCAGTGCAGGTCTTTGAAACGCGTTTTGATCGGATACATCTCAATAGTTGAAGGAACTACCCTAAAGAAGTTACGTTTAGGGGACGAACTTAGGAGAACCTTAAACCCGGTTCCAACCAAGGAGTACCAATGAGCGATACGCCGTCCATCTTGCAGCCCCCGGCCCCGGCCCCCTCCGGTGGAGGAGCCAAAATCCCCATCCTGTTCGGAGCCGTGCTAGCCCTCACCGCGGCTAGCGCCTACAGCTTCTACCAGGTTGGACAGCTTCGTGCCGATCTCGCGGAAACCCGCGACCAGCTTGCGAACGAGATCGCTCAGGTGCATGAATCCACCACCGTCTCCAGCCAGACCAGCAAGCGCACCGCCGCGACGCTGAAGGCCGAGGTGGAGGAAGCCACGCGCCGCGCCGCCCAGCTCGCCGGCCAGGCCAAGGTGGAGGCCACCCGCCATGCCGACGACCTCGCCTATCAGCTCCAGCAGGCCCAGGCCCAGCAGACAGCCCAGCAGAACGCCAAGATCGCCGAGAGCGTGAACGCCGTCACCGCCCAGGTGACCCAGGTCCAGCAGGACGCCAATACCAAGGTGGCCGACATTAACACCAACCTGGCGGCCGTCAAGACCCAGACCGAGGCCAACAAGGCCGAGCTGCAGCGCACCATCGCCGCCCTCACCAGCACGCAGGGCGACCTGGGCGTCCAGAGCGGCCTCATCGCCACCAACGGCAAGGAGCTCGCCGCCCTCAAGGCCCTGGGCGAGCGCAACTACACCGAGTTTGACCTCAAGAAGTCCAAGCAGAATACCCGCGTCGGCAGCATTCAGGTCCGCCTCACCAAGACCGACCCCAAGAAGAATAAGTACACGGTCGAAGTAATCGTCGACGACAAGAAGGTGGAAAAGAAGGACAAGACCATCAACGAGCCGGTCCAGTTCCTCATCCGCGGCTCCCGCATCCCCTACGAGTTCGTGGTGAACGAGGTCCGCAAGAACGAAATCGTCGGCTATCTCTCCGAGCCCAAGGTGCAAACCCAGCGCGCCTCCGCAAAGTAAACGGACTCACCCGCCGCTCGGGTAGGTACGCTACCCGAGCGCGTGGTGCCTGCCCGCATGCCGCCAAAGCCCACCCCGCCGCACACCTACTAGCCTGCATTTCTCACAAGCTCTACGGTGCATCGGCGCGAAACGTGAGGCAGGGATACGCAATCGGCGATTTGGCCGCCGCTCCCGGCAGGACACTGTGACGGGCGACAAGCGCCGGGACGAGTCCCGGCGCGGCAAGCCACGGGCTTGCGCCACGTCCTGCGCACGAAACCTGGTGAGAAATGCGGGCTAGAGCGATTTCCCGGTGAGTGTAGACCGCTCCCTGCGGTCGCGGCTCTGCTACTGGCGTTGCGCACTCAAGCCGTGGCCCGGGCAGAGCGCCGCTAGCTGAGCCGGCCGCAGGGCGCGGTCCGCCATCGCGCGCCGGCGCACGCCGCGCCTCCCGGCATCGGACCCTATAATGAAGATCGATGCGGTTGCTTGCGGCACTCCTGGCAGCAACGGCTGCCCTCAACGCGCAGCAGGCCGACCTCGCCCCGGAGACGGTCCTCCTGACCAGCTTCATCACGCGCATGCGCGAGCATATGTCGCGCCAGCCCAATTACACCTGCGTCGAGACCGTGGAACGCACCAGCCAGGCGCCCGGCGGGGGCTCCGAGGTCGAGGACACGCTGCGCGTCGAAGTGGCCGTGGTCGGCGACAAAGAGATGTTCGCCTGGCCCGGCTCCACCGAGTTCGAGGACGTCAAGCCCACTGAGCTGGTGAGCACCGGCATGTTCGGCAACGGCAACTTCGCTCTGTATGAGCGCATCCTGTTCGGTGGTGGCGGGCCGGAGCTCCAATACCAGAAGGAGGAAGAGCTGGACGGACGCACCGCCGCGCGCTACAACTTCCACGTGCCCCAAGCCTTGAGCCGTTACCAATTGGACGTCGACGGCAAGGAAGGCATCGCCGGCTATCACGGCTCCGTCTACATTGACCCCCAGACGCTTGAACTGCGGCGCCTGGAGATCGTGGCCGAGGATATTCCGGAAGAGCTGGGCCTCACGGCCAGCGAGGACCGCGTCGACTACGGCCGCGTGGAGATCGGCGACGAGTCCTTCCTGCTGCCGGTCGAAAGCTTCCTGCGGATGGCCTCGCCCTCGGTGATCCACCGCAACCGCACGCGCTTCACCGCCTGCCGCAAGTTCACCGGCGAAAGCGAGCTGGTGTTCCTGGACCCCGATCTCATCGAAGCCGAAGAGGCGCCCATCGAGGTGCACGAAGCGGCGCTCCCGGCCGGCGCGCGCATTGAGCTGGAGATCAAGAGCCACATCCAATTCGAGCAGAGCTACGTCGGCCAGGCAGTGGAAGCCCGCCTCAGCTCGGAGGTGAAGCGCGACAAGGAAGTGATCGCCCCCAAGGGCGCCACCGCCCGCGGCCGCGTGCTGGCCCTGGAGCGCTGGCGCGACAACTACGTGGTGCGCATCGGGTGGACGGATCTCGAATGGCGCGGCGGGCACGCGCCGCTCAAACTGGTCTACGATGGCATGGGAATTTCGCTGCCGGGCCAGTCCGTGCAGCGGACCGTTTACGGCGACCTGCAGATTCCCCGCCCGGGGCGCCGGTCACTGGATAAACTCGTGATGTTTTGGAAAGTAGTCGAATGAGAGTGCTGCTGGCCGCGCTGGCGGCTGCCCTCGTGCTGTTGGCGCCGCCTGCGCTGAACGCCCAGGACGCGCAGTTGACGCTGATGCGCGCCCGCATGAGCGAGAACCTCCAGCACCTGCCCAACTATACCTGCGTCGAGACGCTGGAGCGGCTGCGCCGTGCGCAACAGTTGAAGATCCAGATGTCGGACCGCGTGCGGCTGGAGGTGGCGCTGGTGAAGGGCCGCGAGATGTTCGCCTGGCCCGGCTCGGGCTCGTTTGAAGATTCGCTCTCGGACAATCTGATAAAGGGCGGCGCGTTCGGCTTCGGCAACTTCGCGCTCTACGCCCGCGCGATCTTCGTCCGCAAAGAAACGCTGTTCGGCGAACCGGAAGTGGTGATGCACGACGGCCGGCGCCTGTTGCGCTGGAAGTATCGCGTGCCACGCTATGCCGGCGGCATCCAGATCGAGGTGGGAGACAGGGCCGCGCTGGTGGGATTCGAAGGCTACGTCTATGCCGAGCCGGACACGCTGGACGCGGCCGAGATCGTGGTGATCGCCGATCCCGCGCCCAAGGAGATGGGTTCCACGCAGAATCAGGATACCGTGCGCTATGCGCGCGTACCTATCGGCGACGGATCATTTCTGCTGCCCGTTTCGAGCGACCTGATGATGTCCACCGTAACCAGCCTGTATCGCAACCATGTCACGTTTTCCATGTGCCATGAATTCGTGGGCGAAAGCACGCTGGTCTTCGACTTCGATCCGTCCGAAGAGGGGGACGCCGCCGACCAGCCCGCAGCCGCGCGGCAACGCACGCGGGAAGTGACACTGCCCGAAGACCAGAAGCTGGAGCTTACGCTCCTGGCGCCTCTCGACATGCGCACGGCATCGGCGGGTGATCCCGTGCGGGCCGAGCTGCGCAAGGAGCTGAAGTGGGATGGGCAGGTCCGCGTGCCGAAAGGCGCCGTCGCCCGCGGACGCATCACGCGCGTGGAGCGCTACGAAAAGCGGGTCGTGCTGGGCCTCTCCTTCAACGATCTGGACTGGCCGGGCGGGCACGCCCCATTGAAGCTGCGCTTTGACGGCGCCAACAAGGGGCTGGACCACGTCCATGACCTGGATGACTTGCTGCTAAGCTCAGAGTTTCGCGAAGGAGAGGGTGTGGTGAGCCTCTCCCCGTCGCGCGACGCCGTCGAGCGTGGAGTCCGCTTTACCTGGAGAACCGATCCGTGATTCATTTGTCGAGCAACACCGGCGAGCTATTCGAGCACTCCTTCAGCTTCGCGCAGCGCCAAGTCCGCCGGTTGATGGAGCAGCATCCGCAGTTTTATCCGATCTACACGCAGAACGGCGTGTGGAAACACGAGGGCCCGGTGTGGACCCACTGGTGTGACGGATTCCTGCCGGGCATGATGTGGATGTTCGCCAAGCACGCCGAGCCGGAATCGGCCGACGCGAAGTTCTGGACCGAGCAGGCCATCGCCTACACAACCCCCATCGAGCCGCGCAAACATGACAGCGACGTGCACGACCTGGGATTTCTGTTCCTTTCCACCTACTATCGCTGGTGGCGCCTGACGCACAATCCCGCGCATCGCGAAGTTTTGATCGAGGCCGGCAGGACGCTGGCCCGGCGTTTCCAGGAAACCGGCGGCTACCTGAAATCGTTTGTCGGCGAGAACTCGCTGTTCATCGACATCATGATGAACGTGGGGATCATCTTCTTCGCGGCGCGGGAGACCGGCGACCGGCGGCTGCGCGAGGTCGCCATGCGGCACGCCTACACGACGAGGCGCGTTATCGTGCGCGGCGACGGGTCCACCGCACAGGAAGGCATCTTCGATCCGGCCACCGGCGAGTTCCTGCGGCAGGCCACGCACCAGGGCTACCGCGGCGATTCCTGCTGGTCCCGCGGCCTGGCCTGGGCTATGTACGGCTTCACCACCTGTTACGAGTACAGCCGCGATCCGCACTTTCTGGCGACGGCCGAAGCCTGCGCCGACTTCTACATCCAGCATTCGCCCGGCGACGGCATCGCGCCGTGGGATTTCAACGCCCCGGACAACAGCTTTCTGCCGGATACGTCGGCGGCGGCCATCTTCGCCAGCGGCTTGCTGCGCCTGTGCCGCATCGCGCCGGACGCGCTGAAGGGGCACCTGTACTGGTCCACCGCGGTTCACGTTTTGCAGTCGCTGTGCGAGAAACACCTGGCGAAATCCACACCGGAGTGGGAAGGCATTCTGCGCGGCGGCGTCTATCACGTGAACAAGAGTTTGGGGGTGGACGAATCGGTGATGTGGGGCGAGTATTTCTTTTGCGAGGCGCTCGAGCGCGCGTTGTGGTAATACTGTCCCAAAGGAGATCGGCGATGACCCTGAAGAACCGGTTGATGCATATGGTGGTCGCGCTGGCGGCACTGGCCGCTTTCGCGTTCGCCGCCGACGTAACGGGAACCTGGACGGCCACCTTCGAGACCCAGGTGGGCACGCAGAGCTACACCTTCATGTTCAAGCAGGACGGTTCAAAGCTCACCGGCAAGGCCAAGAACGCCTTCGCCAACGCCGAAACCGAGATCAGCGAGGGCATGGTGAACGGCGACGACGTGAGCTTTATCGAGAACCTGAATTACCAGGGCATGCCGCTGCGGATCGTCTACAAGGGCAAGGTCTCCGGCGATACCATCGAATTCACGCGCAACGTGGCGGAAATCGCCGACGAAAAGGCTACGGCGAAACGGTCGAAGTAGCGCGCAAACCACAAGAGGCCTCACGATGAAAGCGATCCCGCTTGCTGTTCTGGCCGCCGTATCTCTTCATGCCCAGTGGTTCAAGCAGCCGACCGTGGGAATTCCACGGACGGCGGACGGCAAGCCCGACCTCTCCGGCCTGTGGAACATCATGGGGGGAGCCAACGCAACTGACATTACCAAGGGACTCGCGCCGGGAGACGTGCAACCGTGGGCGGAGCAGGTCCATCAGAGAAACAAAGAAACCCTCGGCAGGAGCGCATCCTCGGTCCTCTGCCTGTCCGCGGGTCCTATGTACAGCATCGCCGGGGCGCCCGCCCGAAGGCGTGAAGATCGTACAGACGCCCACGCTGATCGTGCTGCTGTACGGAGACCTGGTCTTCCGCCAAGTCCATTTGGACGGCCGCGAACTACCCAAGGACCCGAATCCGGCGTGGCTGGGTTACTCGGTGGGACATTGGGACGGCGACACGCTGGTGGTCGAGTCAAACGGCTTCAATGACCAGACGTGGATCGATTTCGAAGGACACCCGCATTCCGAAGACATGCTCAAGACGGAGCGCTACCATCGCGCCGACCTCGGTCACATGGATCTGGAAGTTACGCTCCGCGACCCGAAGGTCTACGCCAAGCCGCTGACGATCACTTCCAAGATGGAGGCGACGTTCGACACCGAGATGATCGAGTACGTCTGCGCCGAGAACGAGAAGGATCATGAGCACCTGGTGGGCAAGGCTTCCGACGACAAAGGCGTGGAGGTGGCGCCGGAGATCCTGTCGCGGTATGCGGGCCAGTATGAGATGCAGCCTCCGCCGGGCGCTCCGTTTCAGGGTCCCGTGCTCCTCGCCGTGGAGCTGAAGGACGGGAGGCTCACGATTGGCATGGTCGGCGGCGCGGCGGGGCTGCTGACAGCGATCTCTGAGACCCGCTTTACGACCGGGGGCGGAACTGTGGAGTTCGTCTCCAATGACCAGGGTGTGGTCACCCACATCGTGCTCAGCGCGGTGGAAGGGGAGCTCGAGGCGAAGCGGAAGGAGTAGTGGTCAGAGTTCAACTGTGGGGCAGGAGGACCAGTGCCGAATCGACAAAACTGGATTGCGTTCCTGCTGGCGGCAGCGTCGCTGGCGGCAGCCCAGAAGACCCCCGATCAGCCTCCCTGCCCGAATCTTTCGGGAAACTATGTGGCGCAGGGGGAGGACGGTCAGGTTCACATCGCCATTACTCAGCATGAGTGCGACCGCATCGAGATTATCAGGAAAAGCAATTATCTGGGAACAATGACTTCTGAAACGCACTCCCTAATGCTCGACGGGAAAGAACGGAAAGACTCGCCTTGGCTGGGGGGCGCGGAACAGGACACGACGTCGGCGCGGTTCATTGGCTCGCAGCTACAGGTGACGACGCGAACCAACCGGGGTTCAACCCTCACGATGGTCTACTCTTTGAATGCGGCCCGGGATCTTGTAGAGGAAGCTCGGGGCCGGGGTGGTCCCAGGGTGGCCAAGCGCCAGCAGTGAGCTGACACAGTGCCGAGGGTGGTCCAGGCCTCGGCGGACGAGTAATCGTCACCAGCGCAGGACGTGCCAGAGGCTGGAGAAGTCGTCGGTCCAGAGCAGCGGCTCACCGGGGGACCAGCCGGAGGTGATGTCTTTGATCCTGGGATCGGCGGTGAAGGCTTGGTCGGCGGTGAGCAGGATCCAGTCGGAGCCGTCCTCGCCGGTGGCTGGGTAACCGCTCGACAGTAGTTGTGCGGCACGGAAACCGAGATGATCCGCCATGCCGCGCACCACGGGCTGCAGATTGAGTGAGCGGTTCGAGATGTGGATCAGCATCTTGCCGCCGGGCTTGAGGCGCTGGTTGTAGAGGTCGGCGCACTCACTGGTGAGCAGGTGCACGGGGATGGCGTCGCTCGAGAAGGCGTCAACCACGATCACGTCGTAGTCGTGCTGATGGCCGGCGGCCAGCTCCCGGGCCATCTGGATGCGGGCGTCGCCGAGCACCACGTTCACTTGAGCGGGACTGTCGTCCAGGTAGGTGAACCACTGGTGGGCGATGCGCTCGACCTCGGGGTTGATTTCGTAGAAGGTGACGGAGTCGCCGGCGCGGCCCCAAGCGGCCATGGTGCCGGTGCCGAGGCCCACCACGCCGATGCGGCGCGGCGCGGGGTCCAGCGCGTCCATCACGTGCGCGACGCCGCTGTGCGGGCCGTAGTAGGAGACGGGCTTGTCGTGGAACTCGCCTTCGATGTACTGCGAGCCGTGCTTGATGCGTCCGTGAGAGAGCTGGCGGAACGTGCCGACCTCGTCCGTCTTCTGGACCACGCGAAGGATTCCGAAGAAATTGCGCGCCGTTTCCAGCGGCCGGGTGCTGCCGGGAATGATCGCCAGCGCCGAGGCGCCCAGCGCGCCGAACAGCATGGCCATGAGCGGAATGCGGATGGAGAAGTTGGAGCGGGTCCACTGGGCGTAGGCGCCCGTGCGCATCCAGCCGGTGATGCCGAGAATGCAGGCGGCGATGAGGGCCAGCGGGTATTCGGTGAACTCGTGGAAGATGGTGGGCGCGATCAGGGCGACGAATACGCCGCCCGCTACGCCGCCGGCTGAGACGCAGAGGTAGAAGGCTGTCAGGTGGCGTGCAGTGGGGCGGGCTTTGCGCAGCTCGCCGTGGCAGACCATGCAGGTGGCGAAGAGCGCGGCAATATAGATGCCGGCTTCACCCCAGATGGGCAGCAGGATGCCGGCTCCGGTGGTGGCGGCGGCGACGGGCGCCAAGATGCCGGCCAGGACGGCGAACGTGAGGCGGTGATACCAGCGGTCATGCTCGAAGGCCAGGATGAAGGTGAGCAGATAGACGGCCAGCGGCGCGATCCACAGGAACGGGGCGGAGGCGATGTCCTGGGTGATGAGGTTCGTCGTCGCCAGCAGCAGTGCCGAACCGGTGGCCGCGAGCGCGAGCCAGAAGGCGATGGTCCACAGGGAGGGGCGTTGCGGGGCATCCGGCTGGGATTGAGGGGGGGCGGCTTCGGGCGCCGTTTCTAGAGCGTGGTCCGGCGTTGATCGCACCGCAGTTGCGACGCGCCAGGCGGTGACGCCGCAGAGCGCTGCGAAGACCAGGTACGCCGAGGTCCACATCCAGCCCTGGGTGCGCATGCGGAGGAACGGCTCCATGAGGATCGGGTAGCTGACCAGCGCCAGCAGCGATCCGGTGTTCGAAAGCGCGTAGAGGCGCCAGGGAGAGCGGTCCGGATACGTGAGGTGGAACCAGCGTTGGATGAGCGGCGCGGTGGTGGAAAGCAAAAAATACGGGCCGCCGATGGTGGCGGTGAGCAGCAGCAGGATGGCTCCCTGCGGGTGTTCGGTGGAGCCGCCGGACCAGCGTTCAGCGCTGGGCATGATCGGCAACAGCAGGAGCGATACGGCCAGCAGCACGGAGTGGATCGTCGCCTGGCGGCGCGTGTTGCGGATGGCGCCGATCCAGTGGGCATAGGCGTATCCGCCCAGCAGCGCGAACTGGAAGAAGAGCAGGCAGACGCTCCACACCGCCGGCGTGCCGCCGAACCAGGGCAGAATGTAGCGGCCCATCATGGGCTGTACCTGGAACAGCAGGAATGCGCTTAGGAAGATGGTGAGAGGGAACAGCGCCTGCATCGAAACTACCTTAGCCTACTTTCCGTCGCAAAGGGCGCTGTTCACTAGGGAAGACCGCTCCCTAAGACTAGGCCCGGATTTCTCACCAGCTCGCAGAGCGCTTCGGGCAACGCACGGGCGGGATGTTTCGGCGAGTGGTCGGGCCGGTACTCCGGGCACGACACTGTGATGGACGACAAGCACCGGGACGAGTCATACCTATTGTCTGGGCGCGGCGAGCCATGGGCTCGCGCCACGTCCTGCGTCCGAAGCCTGGTGAGAAATGCGGACTGGATGCACCGTATCGACCCTGCATAGATTGTACAGGCGGGCCACAGAGATCGCTGGGCTTGATCCAGTTCCACCAGGCTCGTCTTTTGGACAAGACTACAAAGGCTGGACAAGACTACAAAGGCACGACGAATCAACACCCTGGTATACTAAGATTTTGCCCGGCTTGCTTGATTCCACGGGCAGGAGTGCGTAAGTGTTCTTCCACGTTCGAGACCTGGAGATTCGGCCTGGCCGGTTTGACGTGGAGTTGCCGCCGGGGGTGATTGAGTTTCTCGACCCTAAGTTGCGGCAAGCTGGGCCTTTACGAGCCGTGGGGACGGTCGAACTGGTTTCCGGGTCCTTGGGGGAACTGCGGGCTTCCGGGCACCTGAGTGTCGCCATGGAGGCTGAGTGTGACCGGTGCCTGGAGCCGGCTCCGTATGCCGTCGACACCGACTTCGAGTTGTTTTACCGGCCGGTCGAGGTCGGCTATGGTGACGAAAAGGGGCTCGATGAGGGCGAGGCCGAGATGGGGTTTTATGAGGGCGAGGGGCTGGAGTTAAACGATGTCCTTCGCGAGCAGGTGCACTTGGCGCTGCCGATGCAGTTCCTGTGCAAGCCGGATTGCAAGGGGATCTGCCTGGTGTGCGGGCAGAACCGGAATCAGAGTGAGTGCCGGTGCCAGCCGGAGGCGGTAGATGACCGCTGGGCCGCGCTGCGGGGGCTCAAATAAGAGCTGAGTTTAAAATAAGAGAGAGATTATGCCAAATCCAAAACGTAGACATTCGAAGCGGCGGACGTCGGCCCGGCGCACGCACGATTCGCTGCGACCGGCGGGTCAGGCGGAATGTCCGAACTGCCACGAGCCTAAGCTTCCGCACCGGGTGTGCCCGCACTGCGGCAAATACAAAGGACGCGAAATCATCGAAGTCGTGGAAGAGTAACTTGTAGCGCTCCATGCTGACGATTGCGGTCGACGCCATGGGGGGCGACCATGCCCCCAAGTCCGAGGTCGAGGGAGCAATACAGGCTGTCAAGTCGCTGCCGGTCCGGGTGGTGCTGGTAGGTCTGGAGGAAGTGGTCCGGGCGGAGTTGGCGCTGCATCCGGACGCGGCGCACCTGCCGATCGAGGTGCATCACGCGAGCGAGTTCATCACCATGGAGGACTCGGCTGCGCGGGCGTTCCGGCAGAAGAAGGACTCTTCCATTCGTGTGGCGTCGCGGCTGGTGCACGACGGGCTGGCTCAGGGCGTGGTTTCGGCCGGCAACACCGGGGCCGTGATGACGACGTCCAAAGTGGTGCAGGGGATGGTGCGGGGCGTGGACCGTCCGGCGCTGGCTTCGGCGCTGCCTTCGGCCAAGGGGTCGCCCGTGGTGCTGCTGGACGTGGGCGCGAATGTCGACTGCAAGCCGGAAATGCTGGCGCAATTCGCGGTGATGGGCGAGATTTATTCGCGCATCATTTTCCGGAATGCTCGGCCGCGGGTGGGGCTGCTTTCGATCGGCGAAGAAGAGCACAAGGGCAACGAACTGACAAAGGCCGCAAGGCCGCTGCTGAAGGCGCTGCCGATCAACTTTATCGGAAATGTTGAGGGTCGCGATATTTTCAGCGGCGTGGCCGACGTGGTGGTGTGCGACGGCTTTATCGGCAACGTGGTGCTGAAGGTGAGTGAGGGCCTGGGGGACATGGTGAAGAAGATGCTCCAGGAATCGCTGGCGGCGACGGTGACGCGCAAGCTGGGCTATGTGCTGTCGCGCGACGCTTACACGGATTTCCGGAAGCGGATCGATTATTCGGAGTACGGCGGGGTGCCGCTGCTGGGCGTGAAGGGGATCAGCATCATCTGCCATGGGCGGTCGAATGCGAACGCCATCAAGAATGCCATCCGGGTGGGAGCGGAGTTCGCCGAGGGCCACATCAATGAGAAGATAGAGGCGGAGCTGGACCGCGGGTATTTGAAGGTTGCCGTTACGTGAGGAGGCGGGCTGAGAGCCCGCCGCAGGCCACGGGCCTGCCCCACAGGACAGCGGTAGAGTGAGAGTGGGGCTGGTATTGGAATGAGATGGCCGGCTTCGGAGATATTCTGTAAGGTCACAGTACAGGTGAGACTGGCACGCATCGCCGGGGTGATGGGACTGCTGGCGGCGGCTGCCGTGGGGCAGCGGCTGGATCCGGTGCAGTGGACGCTTGCGCCTGAGGTGGAATCGGCGGCTCCGGGAACCACGGTGCCGATGCGGCTCACGGCGGCGATTCAGCCGGGCTGGCATATTTACTCGCTCACACTTCCCAAGAAGCTCGGGACCATTCCCACCAATCCTACGGCGGCATCCATCGCCGGGAATCCGGCCGTGGCCGGGTTCGACCTGTATCAGCCGGTGCCGCTCCGGAAGTTCGATCCGACGGCCGATGCCGAGATGGAAATGTTCGAGGAGCAGGTGGCTCTCTGGGTACCGGTCAAACTGGCCCAGGATGCTCCGGAGGGCGATGCGACGCTGACGGCTTCGATACGCTACGCGGCTTGCGACGACCGGCAGTGCCTGCCTCCCAAGACCAAGGAAGCGGCGGCGACGGTGCGGGTGGATCCGGCGGCTCCGGTCTTGGCGGCGTTCGTGGTGCCGGCGGGCTACATGAACGTCAACGATCCGGCGTCGGTGGCGGCGGTGATGGCCGAAGCGACTGCCGCGGGCGGCGGCGATGAGGGATTGGCGGGGTTCGCGCTGACCGCGTTCGGATTCGGGCTGGCGGCGATCTTCACGCCGTGCGTGTTTCCGATGATCCCGATCACGGTTTCTTTCTTCCTGAACGAGAAGGGCGGCTTGGTGCAGGCCGCCGTATTTTCGCTGGGGATCATCGCGCTGTTCTGCGCACTGGGATTGGGCGTAACCGCGATCGCGGGTCCGTTCGGCGTGGTGCAGATGAGCTCGAATCCATGGGTGAACGCGTTTATCGCTGTGGTGTTCGGAGTGTTCGCGATCAGTCTGCTGGGCGCGTTTGAGTTTACGCTGCCTTCCGGGTTGCTGACGAAGCTCGACGGGATGTCGCGGCGCGGTGGGCTGCTGGGCACGCTGCTGATGGGGCTCACATTTTCGCTGACGTCGTTTGCGTGCGTGGGTCCGTTTGTGGGTCCGCTGCTGGCTAGCTCCGTGCAGGGGCAGGGCGCGCAGCCGGTGATCGGGATGGCGAGCTTCGCCACAGGGCTCGCTTCGCCGTTCTTCTTCCTGGCCGCGTTTCCTTCCTATTTAAAGAAGCTGCCGAAGAGCGGCGGGTGGATGGCACGTGTGAAGGTCGTCATGGGCTTCGTGCTGCTGGCGGTCATGTTCAAGTACCTGAGCAACATCGACCAGGTGCTGCAAACCGGGTTCCTGACGCGCGAGCGGTTCCTGGCCGCTTGGGTGGTGCTGTTCGTCATGGCCGGCCTGTATTTGCTGGGGCTGCTGCGCCTGGAAGGGATCGAGCCGGACGAGAAGCTGGGGATCGGGCGGCTGCTGGCCGGCGGCGCGTTCCTGATGCTGGCGTTCAGTCTGCTGCCGGGCATGTTCGGGGCTCCACTGGGCGAACTGGATGCGTATGTGCCGGCGGCGCAGGGTCCGGGGATCGCGGGACTGGGGCGGCAAGCGGGTCCGGAGTGGATGGAGAACTCCTATCGCGCGGCGTTGGACCGCGGGCGCGAAGAGAACAAGCTCATCTTGGTGAATTTCACCGGATATGCGTGCACGAATTGCCACTGGATGAAGGCCAATATGTTTCCGCGTCCGGAGATCGCCGAGGCGCTGGGCGACTTCGTGCGGGTGGAGCTGTACACGGACGGGCTGGATGACACCTCAAAGCAGTTCCAGGCAATGGAAGAAGAACGGTTCCAGACAGTGTCGCAGCCGTTCTACGTGATCATGGACGCGAACGAGAACGTGGTGGCCAAGTTCGCGGGGTCGACGCGGGACGCAGCCGAGTATCTCACGTTTTTGAAGACCCGGCGGGGCTGAATTTTGGCCACAGATGGACACAGATGAACACAGATAAGACAGCTTCATTTATTGGGATCTGTGTTGGGCTGGGTCTATGCGGGGGAATTGCTTTTGCGCAGAGTCCGCTGCGCGGGTTTCCTCCAGGAGATTGGGGGTCGCAGGAGACGCGGGAAAAACAGGCTCGGGCGATGCCGCAGCAGGAGCGGCTCAAGATTTACATGCAGCGGATGGCTGCGGCTCCGCACCATGCCGGGTCGCCCGGGTCAAAGAAGGTCGCCGAGTATGCCGCGGCGCAGTTGCGGGATTGGGGGCTCGACGTCGAGATCGAGCAGATGGAAGCGCTACTTCCCTACCCCGAGACGCGGACGCTCGAGATGACGGCGCCGGTGCGGTTTCGCGCTGCGTTGAAGGAGCCCCCGATCGAGGGCGATCCGGATACCGAGTTGGATGGACAGCTTCCTACGTTCAACGCTTATTCGGGATCGGGCGATGTTACCGGGCAACTGGTCTATGTGAATTACGGGCTGCCGGAAGATTACACGTATCTCGAAGCGCGGAAGCTCGACGTGCGCGGAAAGATCGTGATCGCGCGGTATGGGCGTGCTTGGCGGGGTCTAAAGGCAAAGTTGGCGCAGGATCATGGAGCCGTGGCTTGCCTGCTCTATTCGGACCCGCGGGACGACGGGTATTTTCAGGGCGACCCGTATCCGAAGGGCGGCATGCGGCCGGCCGACGGCGTGCAGCGCGGCAGTGTGGTGGACATGGCCGTGTATCCGGGCGATCCGGTGACGCCGGGCACCGCATCTGAGCCGGGCGCGCGGCGGTTGCCACGTAGCGAGGCGCCGACGATTTTGAAGATCCCGGTGATGCCGATTTCCTGGCACGATGCGCAGCCGCTGCTGGCTCAGTTGGCCGGTCCGGTGGCCCCGGAGCCGTGGCGCGGGGCGCTGGCGCTCACCTATCACCTGGGTCCGGGGCCGGCGACGGTGCACTTCAAGATCGATTTCGACTGGGCTGTGCGGCCGCTTTACAACGTGATCGTGACGATTCCAGGCACGGTGTATCGCGACCAGTGGATCCTTTATGGCAATCACCACGACGCTTGGGTGACGGGCGCGAGTGATCCGATCAGCGGAGCTTCGTCGTTGATGGAGACGGCTCGGGTATTGTCGGTGTTGCTGGAGCAGGGGTGGCAGCCGAAGCGAACGATCAAGCTGGCGCTGTGGGATGGCGAGGAGTTCGGCCTGATCGGGTCGACGGAGTGGGCGGAGAAGCATGCGGCGGAGTTGGACCGGTCGGCCGCAGTGTATCTGAACACGGATTCGAGCGGTGCCGGGTCGTTTGGCGCGGGCGGGTCGCCTACGCTGGAGACGTTTTTGAGCGAGGTGATGCGCGACGTGACCGATCCGCAGGAGGGGAAGAGCCTGCTGGATGTGGCTCGGGAACCGCCGGCGCTGCCGCCTGGGGTGGAGCGTGCGGGTCCGCAGGCGGCGCGCGAGTTTCACGTGGGCTCGCTGGGGGCGGGGTCGGACTACGTCGCGTTCCTGCACCACGAGGGGATCGCGAGCATGAACGTCGGGTTCGGCTCCGACAGCGGGCAGTATCATTCGATCTACGACACGATTCGGTGGTTCGACGAATTTTCCGACGGCGACCGGCTGTATGGGCGCGCGCTCACCGAGGTGATGACAACGTCGCTGCTGCGGCTGGCCGATGCTCCGGTGCTGCCGCTGGAGTTCGAGACGCTATCGAGCACGGTGCGGCGGTACACGGACGAAGTGCGGGCGGAGGCGCCGCGCGGCTCGCGGCGGCTGGATCTGAGCGAGCTGACAACGCAGACGTCGCGGCTGGCGACGGCGGCTCGCAATTATGAGACGGCGCTGGCCGGGGTGATGCGGCGGCCGGGGCCGATTTCGCCGGACGGGTTGATGACGGTGAACCAGGCGCTGCAACGGACCGAGCGCACGCTGTTGCTCGAAGACGGGCTGCCGGGACGCGATTGGTACCGGCATTCGCTGTACGCGCCGGGGTTGTTCACGGGCTATGCGGCAAAGACGCTGCCGGGCGTGCGGGAGGCCGTGGAGGCTCGGGATTGGGATCTGGCGAACCGGCAGGCTCGGGAACTGGCGCGGGCGATCCGGGCGACGGCGGAGCAGGTGGAGCGGGCGGCTCGGCTGTTGCGTTCGGCGCGCTAATGGGGGACTAACCCGGATTTCTCACAGGCTCTCAGGACTTCGGCGGGAAACTTAAAACGGGAACCGCAATCGGCGATTTCGCCGCCACTCCCGGCATGACACTCTGACGGGCGACAAGCGCCGGGACGAGTCCCGGCGCGGCAAGCCACGGGCTTGCGCCACAAATCGTCACTCGTGTTTCAGGGCTGCGATGGGATCCACGCGGGCCGCTCGGCGGGCCGGGATCCAACACGCCAGGCCGGCGGAGACAAGCAGGGTTGTCGTCGCGGCGATCAACATGGCTGGGTCGCCGGGTGAGACACCCACGAGTTGCGCCTGGACAACGCGGTTTGCCGCCAGCGACGCGGCGAGTCCGAGCGCGAGCCCGATGGAGACGGGCGCCATCCCGTGCCGGAAGACAAACCGGAAAATGTCCGGGCTGCTTGCGCCGATCGCGACGCGAATGCCGATCTCATGCGATAGCTTGCTGACCGCATGGGAGACGGCAGCGTAGAGGCCCGCCGAGGCCAGCAGCAGCGCGAACAGGGCGAAGATCAGCAGAAGAAGAGTCACGTTGCGCTCGAAGCCGTAGGCTTGGTCGAGCCGCTCGGAAAGAGACTTCATGACCGCGATGCGCAGGTCGGGATGCAGGGCGTAGATCTCTCGGCGGACGGCAGCAGCCAGGGTTGCGGGCGCTACGGTGGTTCGCACCAGAGCGAACGTGGCTGCTGCGTGCTGGGCGTCCGGGACGTAGACCAGGGGTTCGAAGGCTTGGCGAGTCCGGTCATTTTGGACGATGTTCGAAACCACGCCGACCACGGTCAGCCAGGGCGCGGATGCCTCCCCAGGCGTGGCGATGCGCAGACGCTTGCCAAGCGCGGCCTCGCCCGGCCAGTTTAGGCGGGCGAACTCCTGGTTGACGATGGCCGCGGGTGTACGGGCTGCGTCGTCGGCCGCTTCGAAATCCCGGCCGGAGACCAGTGTCGCTCGCAAGGTGTGGAAGTAGCCGGGGCTGACGACTACTTCTGCCACGCTCCGGCGGGAGCGCTGGTCGGCCGCGGGCGCGTCCGCCAGTTCATAGGGAACGCGTGGAACACGCTCGGTCGGTGCGGCGCCGAAGCTCACGGACTCCACACCGGGAAGGGCCTGGAGATGAGCGCCGATCTCACGGTAAAAGGACAGGCGAGCCTCCGGGCTGGGGAATTGGTCGGGCGGCGTGTAGAGGTCCATGGTGAGGACATTGGCCGTATCGGCTCCCAGGTCGGCCTGGAAGACGTTCAGAAGACTTCGACTGGTGACCGCTGCGGCGGCGAGCAGCACCACGGCCAGGAACATTTCCGCCGCGACGAAGAATCCGGATAAGCGCCGACCATGTCTTCCTGCGGTAATGCCGCGAGCCTCGTCCTTCGCGACGCCGTGGGTTGGCAGTTTCGTCAGATACGCGGCGGTGGCCAGACCGGCAAGAACGCCCGTGGCGAGCGAGATGGCGCCCAGGTAGGCGAACACGCCGCGATCCATGGTGAAACGCAGGACGTCCTCGTGAAGCTGGGTCAGCACGTAGAGGCGGACGCCAGCCTTGGCGATCCACCATCCGCCAATACCCCCGAGCGCGGACAACGCCAGGCTCTCTACAAGGAACTGGCGGACAATCCGCCAACGGCCCGCTCCCAGGGCCAAGCGAATGGAGATCTCATGCGAGCGGCCGCTGGCGTGCGCCATCAACAGGTTCGCCACGTTGGCGCAAACGATCAGGAGAATGAAACCGACGGCTCCCCACAAGGCTTCGTAAAGCGTGGCCGCCTCCGGACCGACGAACCACTCGCGGAAGCCCTTCACGACGGGCACCAAGCCGCGATTCGTATCCGGATAGACGCTGGCCAGTCGACGTCCGATGGTTTCCAGCTCAACGCGTGCGGCCGTGAGCGTCGCGCCGTCGGCCAGGCGCGCGAAGGCGAAGGAGCCGCCCCATGCGGCTCCGCGTTGGAGAGCAGCCGTTGGCGGGATCAAGGGAGTGCATAGATCGAAGCGCCAGGGATACGGGAACGAGAATCCTGGCGGCAGTACTCCGATGACGGTGGCGGGCCGGCCGTCGATCCTGACGCGCTGCCCGATGATGGCGCGATTCGCGGCGAAGCGGGCGGCCCATACTTCGTAGCGCAGGATGACGACGGGCTCCGCGCCGGGCCGTGTGTCGGCGGGCGAGAAGTCGCGCCCAAGAAGCGGCTCGACTCCCAGCAGAGAAAATGTATTGGCCGTGACCTGGGTCGTGAAGTAGGTCTCCGGCGTGCCGCCCCCGTCGCTGAGCGTGTGGAATTCGCCGCGGATGAGCGCCATGCCCTCCAGAGTCCTGGTTTGGGACTGCCATTCTTCGAAATCCGGATAGGCGATGCCGTTATTCGCGCCGTCACGAGCCGTGGATAGCTGCACGATGCGCCGGTGTTCGCGGACCAGCGGCCATCCCTGGAACAAGGCAGCATCAATCACGGTAAAGACGGCGGCGTTGACGCCGATGCCGAGCGCCAACATCGCCACGGCGAGGACGGTGAAGCCGGGGTTCTTGCGGAGCGTCCGCAGGCTGAAGCGGACGTCGTGCAGGAGGGCATCGGTGTCAGGGAAACGAGAGAGGTCGCGATAGCGCTCCTTCACCTGCGTGACGCTTCCGAAGTCACGGATTGCCTGGAGCCGGGGTTCCTCCGGCGTGAGGCCTTGGCGGCGGGCATCATCGGTCGCCATATCGAGGTGGCTGCGGATCTCTTCGTCGATATCCTGCTCCACGCGGGACCGGCGCCACCGCATCCACAAGCGCGCCAGGAACATGTGCAGACGCGTCACCAGAGGTTTCCTCCTGGTTCGGCGAAACGCGCGACGATGAGTGAGATCTTGCGCCAGTTCTCCGCCTCGACTTCCAGGCGCTTCTGGCCGGCGCGTGTGATGGAGTAGAACTTCGCCTTCCGACCCGTGTCGGACAAGCCCCACTTGGCGCGGATCCAGCCGGCCTGCTGGAGTTGGAGAAGCATTGGGTAGAGGGTCCCCTGATTGAGCTCCAACGCACCTTGGCTGCCCTGTTCGATGCGGCGCGCGATGCCGTAGCCGTGGATCGGTCCGAGCACCTGGATGGTGCGGAGGACCATCAGGGCAAGGGTGCCGGTCAGGATCTCCAGCTTGTCGGCGGGCATTTGCGTCTCCGAGGTATATGTTGGATTCCTACAGGATAGCAGTTGAATATGTGGGAGATCAACATATGGGGCACAGGCGCCGGCATGAGTGCCGGCGCGGCAAGCACGAGTGCTTGCGCCACCCTTGCGCTAGAATTCCCTTGATGCCTGCACAACCTCATACTTTTACTGCATCGGTGGACACCACAATCAACCGGTGGCTGATCCCTGTGGGCGCCGTGGCGGTGCACATCTGCATCGGCTCCGTATATGCGTGGAGCACGTTCAACCGTCCGATTCAGGCCGTGTTTCCGAATCCTCCGGCGTGGTTTAATCCTACCTACTCGACCTATTCGACGGCGCTGGTGCTGCTGGGATTGAGCGCCGCGTTCGGGGGGCCATGGGTGGAACGAAAGGGTCCGCGAGTGGCGGCGGCGGCGGCGGCGGTGTTCTTCGGACTGGGGCTGATGATCGGCGGCTTTGGCCTCGCGATCGGGCAGCCGTTCGTGCTGTTTTTGGGGATGGGTGTGATCGGCGGGATTGGCGCTGGGCTGGGCTACATTGCTCCGGTGAGCACGCTGGTCAAGTGGTTCCCGGACCGGCGCGGGATGGCCACGGGCATGGCGATCATGGGCTTCGGCGGGGGCGCGTTCGTGGCCGGGCGGCTGAGTGTGGTGCTAATGGACGCCATGGGCGTGGCTCGCACGATCATGGTGATGGGCGCGATTTACCTGGTGGTGATGATGATCGGGGCTTGGATCCTCAGGCGTCCGCCGGAAGGCTGGGCTCCGGAGGGTTGGACGCCTCCGGCGCGCAAGAATCCGATGATCAGCGACCGCAGCGTGTCGCGCAATCATGCGCTGAGGACGCCACAGTTTTATCTGCTGTGGACGATTTTGTTCATCAACGTGACGGCGGGGATCGGGATTCTGGCGCAGGCCTCGCCCATGGTGCAGGACCTGTTTCAGAAGACGGCGCTGGAGGCGGGCACCATGGTGTCCCTGATCAGCGTGTTCAATGCGAGCGGGCGGTTCCTGTGGGCGTCAGGGTCGGATTACATCGGGCGGCGGAACACCTACACGACGTTCTTTGTGGTGCAGGTGATCCTGTTTTTGCTGATTCCGGGGATGGCGGCGCGCGGGGAGTGGCTGCTGTTCCAACTGAGCATCTTCGTGGTGGTGAGCATGTATGGGGGCGGGTTCGCCACGGTGCCGGCGTTTCTGGCGGATCTCTTCGGGCCGGAGAACGTGGGCGCGATTCACGGGGCGGTGTTGACGGCTTGGAGCGCGGCGGCGATTGCGGGTCCGGTGATCATAACTGAGTTGTCGAAGAGGGCGACGGAGGCGCTGGGGCCGGGGGAGAGCCGGGTCCATATTTACGATCAGCCGTTGCAAGTGCTCGCCGGGCTGCTGGCGGTGGGGTTCGTGCTGACGTTGCTGGTGCGGCCGTTGCGGCGGGCGGTGTAGGGGGCCGGCGGTGGACGGTTGCGGGGCATGCGCCGGGATGAGTTCCGGCGCGGCAAGCACGAGTGCTTGCGCTACCGGGCGCCCGCGTGGTTCCAGGTGCCCGGGAGAGGCGGACTGAGAGGTCGCGTCAGGCCACGGGCCTGCCCACACGGTTCAGAACGGTCGGGACGCAGGCATAATTGAGTGGGGTGGCGTGGAGGAGATTGGGTGTGCGGATCTTTGTCCTTTTTCTGGCCGCGGCCGGAGTGCTGCCGGCGGCCACGCTTACGATTTCACCTTCGATCATCTATGACTGCGTGGGGATCCATGGCCACGCTACGGTTTCCTGGAACGGCGCGCTAGGCGCCGTGCGGATTGCGGTGGGTCCGGAGATGGCGCAGATGACCGGGCTGATGGAGGCTCGGTCGGGGTCGGTGGAGACCGGGGAGTGGGTTGGGGAAGGGTTGCAGTTTTTCCTGGTGGGCGCGGATGGGGCGGTTCAGGCTTCGGCGACGGCGCGGGTGCGCTGCGGCGGCGCGTCTTCACCGGTGCCTCCGGGCGACAGCTTCTATCCGCTGGCGGTCGGCGATACGTGGGTGTATCGCGTGGATTCGCGCGTGGTGACGTCAGACTATGTGACACAGACGGTAAGCGGCCTGGAGGAGATAGGCGGGCGGACGTACTTCGTGATCACGACGTATGCGGGCGATCGGCGGACGACGGCGATGCTGGTCCGGCAAGATGCGGACGGGCGGATTCTGCGGTTCACGGGAAGCGAGGAGGCTCCGGCGGAGGAGGTTTGGCTGGATCCGGCGAGTGCGGCACAGACCGGGTACGTGGGTCCGCTGGGTTCGTTTGGCGATGCCGTGATGCAGACGATGCGGCAGGGGCTGATCCAGACGATGCTGACGTTCGTGCGCGGGATCGGGCTGGTGCATACGCGCGCGGATCTGCTGACTGGGTCGAGCGGCGGGTTTACGGACGGGCTGGACCTGGTGGAGGTGCGGCTCGCCGGGGGGATTCATTTGGAGGTGCCGGCTCCGCATTTATCGCTGGCGGCGGAGAGTACGGTACTGGATGTGAGCGGCCGCAAAGTGACGAATTGCGCCGTGCCTTGTTACTTTGTGGCTTGCGGGTTCGGGCCGGGGACGGATCCGCCGGGGACCTACAAGCCGTGCGCGCAGGTTCGGGTGTCGGCGTCGGCGGAAGGGGATTTCTTCACACAATTGGAGCTGCTGAATGCGGCGGGGGACGTGGTGTTCGAAGCTCCGGCGGCGATGGCTCCTGCGGGGGAGACGCTGCGATACGTGCAGGTCCCGCTGTATTCGGCGCCGAACGTGCCGCTGCCCGCGGGGGTTTACCGGCTGATGGGGAGGATGACGGTGGGGGGTGAGGAGGCGGCGAGTGAGGTGTTGACGGTCGAGATTCGGTGATGGGTCGGAAGGGCGGCCTGAGAGGCCGCCGCAGGCTACGGGCCTGCCCCACAACGGCCCTGCACTCCTGACCGGCCTACACAGGTGGGATCAAGAGCACCTTACTGTGCGGCGCGCGTGGCGAAGTCGAGCACCAGCGACGGGAAGATGCCGAGCAGCAGAGTGATCGCGGCCGAGCCGTAGATCGCCAGTTGCAGGCCGGGGCCGGCCGGCTGGAGGCTTTCCATCGATTCGCCCGGCTCCTTCATGTACATCATGACCAGGATGCGCAGGTAGTAGTAGGCCGCTACGGCGCTGTTCAGCAGGCCGAGGACGGTGAGCCAGACGAGGCCGGAGTCGAGCGCCGCCTTGAAGATATAGAACTTGCCGAAGAAGCCGCCGGTGAGCGGGACGCCGATCAGGCTGAGCAGGAAGATGGTCAGCATGGCGGCCATTCCGGGCTGGCGCTGGGCGAGTCCGGCGAAGTCGTCGACCTTGACGTATTCTTCGCCCTTACGGGAGAAGTAGGCGACGACGGTGAACGCTCCCAGGTTGGTGAAGGCGTAGGCGGCGAGATAAAACATAGCCGCGGCCGAGCCGGTGGGAGAATCGGCGGTGATCGCCACCAGCACGTAGCCGGCGTGGGCGATGGAGCTGTAGGCGAGCAGGCGCTTCACGTTCGATTGCAGGATGGCGGCGAAGTTGCCGACGATCATGGTGGCCAGGGCGCAGACCCAGATGGCGGGCAGCCAGCGTTCGGCGATGGGTCCGAGGCCGATGACGAAGACGCGGATCAGGACGGCGAAGGCCGCGGCCTTGGGTCCGACGGTGAGGAATCCACTAACGGGTGCGGGCGCGCCCTGATAGACGTCGGGAGCCCAGCCTTGGAAGGGGACGGCGGAAATCTTGAAGGCCAGGCCGACGAACATCAGAGCGGCGGCGACGCCCACCAGCGTGAGCGAGGAAACGGCTCCGCCGGAAAGCGCGGCTCGGACGACCGAGAGATTCGTGGATCCGGTGGCACCATACATCCAGGAGACGCCGTAGAGCAGGAAGGCTGTCGCGAAGGAGCCGAGCAGGAAGTATTTCAATGCCGACTCGTTGTTGCGCTTGTCGTCGCGCAGGTAGCCGGCCAGGATGTAGGACGCGATGGATGAAATTTCGAGTCCGATAAAGATCATGATAAGGTCGTTGGCGGTGACCATGACGCACTGGCCGACGATGCTGAACAGGATCAGGGCGTAGTATTCGCCGGTCTCGCTGTTTTCGCGGCGCAGGTATTCGGACGACCCGAAGAGAACGACCAGGCCAGCAACAATCACCAGCGTTCGGAAGAACGTCGCGAGTCCGTCGACGGAGAGCATGCCCTGGAAGGCGGGTCCCTGACTGGCGTAGAGCGAGGCGGGGATGGCCGCGATGAGGCCGAGGGCGGCGATGACGCCGAGGATGCGGCGGTCGCCCTTCATGATCGCTTCGAGGAACATCAGCAGCACGCCGGTGAGCGTGAGGATGATCTCCGGCAGGACGCGGGCGTATTCGGCGCCGGTGGGGAGGAAGCTAGTGAGATCCATTGGCAGCCTCCTGGGTGGCGGCGCCGGCCGCGGCTATGGCGACTTGCGCGGGCTCTTCCGGCGGTGCGGTGGCCGCGGGCGCCGGCGTCGTGGCCGCGATGGGTTCGGGTGCGGGATTCGCGACCTGTTCGATTCTCATTTGCTGCATCTGTCGAAGTATGGCGGTGTTCTGGGTGCTGATGGCCGGCAGGAACGACTGCGCATAGGTGCCCATCCAGACCATCAGGGCGAGCAACGGCAGCATGACGGCCCACTCGCGTCCGGTCATGTCACCGACGTGGTGCGTGACGGCTTCTGACGCCCGGCCGTAGAAGGCTCGCTGGTAGAGCCAGAGCATGTAGCAGGCCGAGAGGATCACGCCCAGGGCGGCGAAGATGGTCCAGGTGAAGTTGGCGCGTGCGGTGCCCTGGAGCACCAGGTATTCGCCGACAAAGTTATTGAGGGTCGGCAGGCCGATGGAGGCGAGCGTGGTGACCAGGAACATGGTCGAGAGCCAGGGCGCCGGTGTGGCGACGCCTCCGTAGGCGGCGATTTCCAGCGAATGGCGGCGTTCGTAGAGGAAGCCGACCAGGATGAAGAGCGCGCCGGTGGAGATGCCGTGATTCAGCATCTGGTAGACGGCGCCGTCGAGTCCCTGCTGGGTGAAAGAGAAGATGCCGAGGACGACGAAGCCCAAGTGGCTGACCGAGGAGTAGGCCACCAGCTTTTTCATGTTGGGCTGGACCAGGGCGACCAGGGCTCCGTAGACGATGCCCACGATGGCGAGTCCGGCGATCCAGGGCGCGCAGCGTTCGGCTGAGGCCGGGAACAGCGTCAGGCAGAAGCGGATGAGTCCGTAGCAGCCCATCTTCAGCATGACCGAGGCCAGCATGACGGAGCCGGCCGTCGGGGCTTCGACGTGCGCGTCGGGCAGCCAGGTGTGCAAGGGGAACAGAGGGACCTTGATGGCGAAGGCTCCGAAGAAGGCCAGGAACAGCAGCAGGTCAGTGGAGGGCGCAAAGGCCAGCGTGCCGGTCTGGATGAGTCCCTGGATGGTGGGATAGTCGAAGGTGCCGGCGCGGTTGTAGACGTAGATGATGGCGCCGAGCATTAGCACGGAGCCGGCCATCGTATAGAGGAAGAACTTGACCGCGGCGTAGATGCGACGTTCGTGGCCCCAGATGCCGATCAGGAAATACATGGGGACCAGCGAGATTTCCCAAAAGACGTAGAACAGGAAGAGGTCGAGAGCGACGAAGACGCCGATGACGCCGAATTCCAGCAGCAGCAGGAAAGCGTAGTATTCCTTGACGCGCTTGTCAATGTACTTCCAGGAAATGAGGATGGCGATGGGCGTAAGGAACGTGGACAGGATCACCAGCCAGAGCGAGAGGCCGTCCAGGCCCACGTGGTAGCCGATGGGCGGCGAGTTGATCCAGGGCGTGTTGGTTTCGAAGGTGTAGCCCGCGGCTCCTCCGGCCAGGTACGGCGCGATGAGGCCGAGCGAGAGAACGAAGACTGCCAGGGAGATGATGAGTGCGCCCATGCGGCTGGATTCCTTGGGCAGGACCAGCATCGCGAAGAAGCCGATGAGCGGTACGAAGAGGACGATGTCGAGGAGGCTCATTTAGAAGGATCCCCTCAAGCCGACGTAAAGAATCACGAGAACCGTTCCAGCCACCACCCAGGCGGCGTAATTTCGTATGTAACCAGATTGCGCGCGTCGCAGGATGTTGCCGAGCCCTTTCGAGACGAAGCCGATGCCGTTGACCGCGCCATCCACCAGGCGGGCGTCCGCCATGCGCCAGAGCAGCGCGCGGGAGCCGTCGACAAGGGGACGGACCACGGTGGAATCGTAGAACTCGTCGACATAGTACTTGTTGTAGATCCAGTCGTAGGGCGCGCGGAAGGTGCTGACAAGGGCGTCGGGCAGGCCGGGCGAAACCATATAGAAAAGATAGGCCAGCGCGATGCCGCCCAGTCCCGCGGCCGAGGCTACGTATTCGAGCCAGGGCGCCGCTTCGCCTTCGTTGAGCGGGAACAGGGGTTCGAGGAACTGCGGGATGTTGATGAATCCACCGACGAGGCTCAGCACCGCCAGGATGGCGAGCGGGATCAGCATGACCGCGGGCGATTCGTGCGGGGCGCCGTGGCCGTGGCCGTGATCGTCGTGACCATGTCCGTGGGCATCGTGGCCATGGGCGTCTGCCGTGGCTCCCTTGTATTCGCCAAAGAACGTCAGGAAGAAAGCTCGCGAGACGTAGAAGGCGGTGAGGCCGGCGGTGAAGACGCCGACCCAGTACATCCAGGGTTCGTGCTCGTAGGCGGCTTCGAGGATCAGGTCCTTACTGGCGGCTCCGGATAAGAAGGGCACGCCGGCAATGGCGAGCGTGGCGCAGAGCAGGGTCCACATCGTCACCTTGGTGTACTTGCGGAGGCCGCCCATCTTGCGCATGTCCTGTTCGCCACCACAGGCGTGGATCACGCTGCCGGCGCCGAGGAAGAGCAGCGCCTTGAAGAAGGCGTGCGTCATGACGTGGAAGATGCCCGCGGAGAAGGCTCCGGCGCCCAACCCGAGGAACATGTAGCCGAGCTGGGAAACCGTTGAGTAGGCGTAGACTTTTTTGATATCGAACTGCGTGACGCCGATGGTGGCGGCGAAGAACGCGGTGGCGAGTCCGATGATGGCGACCACGTCGAGCGCGTGGTAGGCGTGCAGGAAGATAGCCGAACTGCGGGCGATCATGTAGACGCCAGCGGTGACCATCGTGGCCGCATGGATGAGGGCGCTGACGGGGGTCGGGCCGGCCATGGCGTCGGGCAGCCAGACGTACAGCGGGATCTGCGCGGACTTGCCGGTGGCGCCGACCAGCAGCAGCAGGGCGATGGCGGTGAGCAAGCCGGGCGCGGCCTCGACCTGCATGGGGCCGATCTGGCCGAAGACGTTGGCGAAGTCGAGCGAGTTGAAATTGGCGGCGACCAAGAAGATGGCCAGGGCGAAGCCGAAGTCGCCGATGCGGTTCACGATGAACGCCTTGTTGCCGGCGGTGGTGGCGAAGTTTTCGAGGAAGTAGAAGCCGATGAGCAGGTAGCTGCACAGACCCACGCCTTCCCATCCGACGAACAGCAGCAGGAAGTTGGCGCCCAGGACCAGAATCAGCATGAAGAACATGAAGAGATTCAGGTAGGCGAAGAAGCGGTAGTAGCCGCCTTCGTGCGCCATGTAGCCGACCGCGTAGACGTGGATCAGGAAGCCGACGCCGGTGACGATCATGAGCATGACGGCGGTGAGGCGGTCGACGGCGAAATCGACGCCGATATCCAGGGCTCCGGAGTGGATCCAGGTGAAGTAGTGCTCGCGGAAGGTTTCCTCCAGGCCGCCGCTGAAGGCTCCCAGGGCGTTGAGGGACTTCAAGACCCACAGGAAGCTCAGCAGCACGCTGCCGACGGCGATGGCGTTGACCGCGCCCTTGGACAGCTTGCGTCCAAAGATGCCGTTCAGCAGGAAGCCGAGGAACGGAAGAAGGGGAATGAGCCAGAGCTGTTGCATTCGTTTAGTTCTTGAGCGAACTGACCTCGTCGATTTCGAGCGTCTGGCGGTTCTTGAAGACCGTCAGGATGATGGCCAGGCCTACGGCGGCTTCCGCAGCGGCCACCACCATGACGAAGAAGCTGAAGATGTGGCCGTCGACGCGCTTAAACATGTAGGAGAAGGCGATGAAGCTGAGGTTCACGGCGTTGAGCATGAGCTCGATCGACATGAACACGGTAATAATGTTGCGGCGGACGATGAATCCCAACACGCCGAGGGAAAACAGGATGACGCTGAGAATCAGGTACCAGGACAACGGGACGCTTGCCGGCAGCGCGGGCATTAGTCGACCTCCTTGCGGGCCAGCACGATCGCGCCGAGGATGGCGATCAGGATCAGGACGCTGGTGACTTCAAACGGGAGCAGGTAGACGGTGAAGAGGCTCTGGCCGATTTCGCGGGCTCCGCCGCCCTGGAAGCCTCCGAAGGTGACGCCCTCGGAAGGGGGCGTGAGCTTGTCCACCACGTAGGCCATGAGGCCGAAGAAGATCAGCAGGGCCGGTGCGCCCAGCCACTTGGCCATGGGCCTGACCACGGGCTTGGTTTCGCCTCCGGCGTTGAGCAGCATGATGACGAAGACAAACAGCACCATGACGGCGCCGGAGTAGACCACGAGTTGGGCCGCGGCGATGAATTCGCCACCGAGCAGCAGGTAGAGCGCGGCGAGCGTCGCCATGACGCCCACCAGCGACAAGGCGCTGGCGATGGGATGCCGCTGCAGCACCATACTGATGCCGCAGATGACGGCGATCGCGGCCAGGGCTAAGAAGAGGATCGCGTCCATAGATTTAGTTGATGGCCACCAGGAAGCCGGTCACGAAGAGGTTGACAAGGGCGACCGGGAACATGAAGGTCCAGGCGAAATTCATCAGTTGGTCGTAACGGAAACGCGGAAGAGTGGCGCGAATCCAGATAAAGACGAAGAGGATGCCAAGCACTTTCGAGGAGAACCAAAACAGCGGGATCAGGATCTGCTGGAGCGCGGAGAGCAACTGGCCGGGGATGCCGTCGGGCGCCAGGGGAATCATGCCGGGCGGGAGCATGGCCAAGAGGAAGATGGCGGCTCCGCCGAGGAACAGGACGCCGAACACGGGCAGCGTGTATTTGTCGAAGGGCCGCGCGGGGTGCGCCGCGTGATAGAAGCAGACCAGACCGGCGATGGCGTGGATGGCGACGGGGATGAGTCCGGATCCGAGGGCGGCGGGGAAGATGGGATGCCAGCCGCCGAGGAACAGGAGCGTCGCGACGGCGGAAACCGTGACCATGTTGGCGTATTCGGCCATGAAGAATGAGGCGAACTTCATGGACGAGTATTCGGTGTGGAATCCGGCCACCAGCTCATTTTCGGCTTCCGGGAGATCGAAGGGCACGCGGTTGGTTTCGGCGAAGCCGGCGATCATGAACAGCAGGAAGCTGAAGATCTGCGGGAAGGGTCCCTGAAAGATGGTCCAGCGGGGGATGAAGCCGAAGTAGTAGCCCGCCTGCGCGTCGCCGATCTCGCGGAGGTTGAGCGTATTGAGCAGCAGCAGCGGCGCGGCGATGGCCAGGGCCATGGGAAGCTCATAGCTGATCATCTGCGCGGAGCTGCGGAGGCCGCCCATCAGCGAGTACTTGTTGTTCGACGCCCAACCGGCCAGCGCCACGCCATAGACGCCCATGCCGGAGAGGCCGAGGATCAGGAGGATACCGATGCTCGGGTCGGCCAGGCTCATGTTGGTGCGGATGCCGAAGACGTTGATTTCGGGACCGAAGGGGATGACGGAGATCGATATTAGAGCGAAGGTGACGGCTACGAAGGGCGCGAGGAAGTAGAAGACTGTGTTGACGTGTGACGGCAACATGTCTTCTTTGGTGATCAGCTTGATGACGTCGGCCAGCGGCTGGAGCAGGCCGTGCGGACCGACGCGACGGGGGCCGACGCGGAGCTGCACGTGCGCGATCACTTTGCGCTCGATCCACTGCAAGTACGCCAGCACGTGCATGAACACGGCGACGACGATCAGCGTCTTAATGAGGCTGAGTATGAAGAAGTTCATGTAGTTCAGTTCCCCCGGCCCTGGTAGAGTGAACCGGGGGATTCCATGACCGAGTTCAGAATCTTGGAGTAGCGCGACAGCGTGCCGGAGGTGAACAGCGTATCTCCGGCCGAGGCGATGGCGCCGGGCAGGGCGGCCACGCGTCCGTTCAGGGGCTGCGTGAGGGCGGCGCCGCCGGTGCCCAGGATCGGCAGCGGCACGTTGTAGCCGCGCACCGTGGTGCGGATCTCTTCGAGCACCTTGTCCGGCAGCCAGATGCCCAGGTTCAGGCCCATCTCTTTGGCGATGGAGCCCATGATTTCGAGGTCGGGCTTGGTCCCCATCACCTTGATTGCCTGCTTGAGTTTCTGGACCTCGCCGGTGGTGTTGGTCACCGTGCCGTTCTTCTCGTAGGCCGAGGCGGCGGGGAGAACGATGTCGGCTCGCTGGGCGGTTTCGGTGAGGAAGAGGTCCTGGACGACGACGAAGGCTTTGGTCGATGCGAGCGTCGCGTTCTTGAGCGGATTCGCGCCGACCACCCAGAGGACGTCGAGGTTGGGGTCGGCCAGCATCTGCTCGCGGCTCATGCCGCCTTCGCGCGGGATCAGCCCCATATCGAAGGCGCCGCGCGAGTTCGAGTAGTCGACCAGGCAGACGTACTTGACCGGGATGCTTAGCCCGTCGCCGAAGGCCACGAGCTTCTTGAGGGCGTCGCCCTGGATGGCGTCGCCGAACAGGATGACCAGGTTTTCTTCCTTGGCGAGCTGGTCGCGCAGGGATTCGACGCCGGCGAGTTCCCCGCCCTTCTGGACGCGGATGCTGGCCGTGGCCTGGTCGTCTTCGCGGACCGTGCCGGTGGTCACTGTATAAATATGAGCGGCGTGGTGGCGGAAGTTGGCGCGCACCTGGAACGCGAGCAGCGGATGCTGCTGGGAGAGGTCGGCGCCGACGATCAGGACGGATTTCGCGGTATAGAGATCGCCGACGGTGGCCAGCGGATCCTTGCGGTCCGACAGAGCGTCGAACAGGCCCGCGAGGTCGCCCGTGCGGTGATGGTCGATGTTCCTGGTGCCGAGGCCTTCGCGGGCGAATTTCTGGAGGAAGAAGTTTTCCTCGTTGGTGGTGTGGTTGGAGCCGATGACGCCGAATGTGCCACCGTACTCCTTCACCTCAGTGAACCGCGCAGCGATTTCCGTGAAGGCCCGCGACCAGGAGACCGGTTCGAGCATTCCGTCGATCCGTAGCATGGGCGATTGCAGGCGGTCGGGGTGCTCGACGAAATCGAAGCCGTAGCGGCCCTTCACACAGAGGAATTCGCCGTTGATGCCGCTGCTGTCACGGTTGTTGCCGCGCATGATGTGGTCGTCCCGGACGCCCAGGGTGGTGCGGCAGCCGTCGGAACAGTGCGTGCAGATGGTGCCGACGTGCTTCATCTCCCAGGGGCGGGTCTGGTAGCGGTAGATGCCGCTGGTCAGGGCGCCGACCGGGCAGATGTCGATGCAGGCGCCGCATTCGTCGCATTCCAGGTGATCGTGCTTGTTGGGGACGATTTCGGCGATCACGCCGCGGTTGCCGATGCCCAGCGCGCCCACGCCCATACCTTCATTGCAGATGCGCACGCAGCGGTAGCACAGGATGCAGCGCGGGGCGTCGAAGTAGACCACCGGCGACCACTGCTTCTCGTCGACATGCTGCTTGCGTTCGGTGAAGCGGCTCTCGCCCGCGCCGTAGCGGAACACCATGTCCTGGAGCTCGCATTCGCCGCCCTTGTCGCAGACCGGGCAGTCGAGCGGGTGATTCGTCAGCAGGAATTCGAGCGTTCCCTTGCGGGCGCGCTTCACGGTTTCCGATTCGGTGTGGACCACCATCTGCGACCCGTCGCGATTCCGGTCAACCGGGAGCGTGCATCCCACCTGCAATTTGGGAGCGCCCTCCACCTCCACCAGGCACATACGGCAGGCCGCTTGCAGCGTCAAGCCTTCGTAGTAGCAGAACGCCGGGATTTCGATGCCGTTCTGCCGCGCGACCTCGATCAGCAGGGTGCCTTTTTCGGCTTCCACCTCCTGCCCGTTGATTGTGAGCTTTACCAGTTCCGCCATGCGTTCCTTACACCATCACCGTCTGTTCGGCCAGACGCTTTTCAAAATCTTCGGCGAACTTTTCGACGATGGAGATGGTCGGCATCGCCGCGGCGTCGCCCAGAGCACAGAAGGTCCGGCCAAGCATGTTTTTCGAGAGCTCCCCAAGGAGCGGGACGTCGTCTTTGCGTCCACCGCCGTCGTCGAAGCGTTGGAGAATCTTGCGCAGCCAGGTGGTGCCTTCGCGGCACGGGATGCACCAGCCGCAGCTTTCGTGCGCGTAGAAGCGCATAATGCGCAGGGCGACCTTCACCATGTCCGTGGTCTCATCCATCACCACCATGCCGCCCGAGCCCAGCATGCTGCCAATCTTGGCGAGAGTGTCGTAATCCATCGGGATGTCGCACTCTTCGGCGCGCAGGATCGGGCAGGAGGAGCCGCCCGGAACCACGGCCTTGAGCTTCTTGCCGCCGGGGATGCCGCCGGCGATTTCGTCGATGAACTTGAGCATCGGGTAGCCGAGCGGAACTTCGTAGACGCCCGGCTTGTTGACATGTCCGGAGACGCACAGCAGGCGCGTGCCGCCGTTTTTCGGGGTGCCCAGGGCCGCGAACGCCGCGCCGCCGTCGCGGATGATGGCCGGGACGGCGCTGAAGGTCTCGACATTATTGAGAAGGGTTGGGCAGGCCCACACGCCGGCCACGGCCGGGAACGGGGGCTTCATGCGTGGAATGCCGCGCTTGCCTTCGAGGGAATCGAGCAACGCCGTTTCCTCACCGCACTCGTAGGCGCCCGCGCCGGAGTGCGTGTAGAGGTCGAACTCGAAGCCGGTGCCGGCGACGTTCTTGCCAAGGTAGCCGCGATCGTAGGCTTCCTTGATCGCGCGATTCATCTTCTCGATCAGGTAGCGGTACTCGCCGCGGATATAGAGGTAGCCCTTGTGGGCGTCCATGGCGAGGCCGGCGATGAGGATGCCCTCGATCAACTGGTGCGGATCGTACTCCATCAGGAGGCGGTCCTTGCAGGTGCCGGGCTCGCTTTCGTCGGCGTTGATGACGATGTATTTCGGCTTGGGTGAATTGCGCGGGACGAAGCTCCACTTGAGGCCGGTGGGGAAACCGGCGCCGCCGCGGCCGCGCAGGGCCGAGGCTTTCACTTCGTCGACGATCGCCTCGGGCGTCATCTCGCGGGCCTTGAGGAACGCCTTGAAGCCGTCGTTGGCGAGATACGTATCCAGGTACTCGGAGTTTTCCAGGCCGAAGCGCTTGCTCAGGACCATGGTCTCCAAGCGGGCTCGGTTCGTTGAAGAGGGTCTTCGGCATTACTGCGCCTTCCTGAGCCCGTCGAGGAGCTGGTCGAGTTTTTCGGGGGTCACGTGGTGGTGGAAGTCGTAGTTGATTTCGACGGCTGGGGCCCAGGAGCAGGCGCCCATGCACTCGACTTCTTCCAGCGAGAACTGGCCGTCAGCGGTGACTTCTTTGTGGCCGATACCGAGCCGTTGCTTGGCGTGTTCGTAGAGCTCCGTTCCACCCACCAGCATGCAACTGATGTTGGTGCAGACCTGGACGTGATACTTGCCCATGGGCTTGCGGTGGAGCATCGAATAGTAGCCGACCACTTCGTCGACCTTCAGGGGATCGACTTCGCAGCGGCGGGCGACTTCGGCGATCAGCTCCTGGGTAACGGAGCCGACCTCGTCCTGTGCGTAGATCAGCATGGGCACGATCGCGGAGCGCTTGCGGCCCTCCGGATAGGCGTCCAGCATTTTGGCGAATCGCTCTTCAAGTTGCGGAGAAAACGTCATGGGTGTGTGTTACGCCGGCTCCTAGCGGTCGGTGTCTCCCAGAACAAAGTCCATACTGCCGAGCGCCGCAATGGAGTCGGCGATCAGGATGTTCTCAAGCAGCTTGGGCAGGCCTTGCAGGTTGCCGAAGCTGGGCGTGCGCATGTGCACGCGGTACGGTTTCGAGGTGCCGTCGCTGACGATGTAATAGGCGATTTCGCCGCGCGGGGATTCGACGGCCTGATAGACCTCGCCCGCGGGCACGCGATAGCCTTCGGTGACCAGCTTGAAGTGGTAGATGAGGGCCTCCATCTCGGTCTTCATCTTTTCCCGGTCCGGCAGGACGACGTGCGGCGCGTTGGCCTTGTAAGGCCCCTCAGGCATGCCTTCCAGCGCCTGGGTGATGATCTTGGCGCTTTCCCGCATTTCGCGGAGGCGCACACGGTACCGGCCCCAGACATCGTTCGACTGTTCGACGCAGGACTGGAAGTCGAACTTGTCGTAGCTCGAGTAGGGCTCCTTCTTGCGGATGTCCCAGTCGACGCCGGCGGCGCGGATCATCGGACCCGTGATGCCCAGGTCGAGCATGTCGTCGAGCTCCATGAAGCCCACGCCCTGCGTGCGGCGGATCCAGATGGGGTTGGCGTTGAGCAGTTCCTCGTACTGGTCCACCTTGCTGGGGAACGCGCGGATGAATTTGCCCACCACCTGCTGCCAGCCGCGCGGAGCTTCCAGCGTTACGCCGCCCGGGCGGATGTAGCTGGTCATCATCCGCTGTCCCGAGAACATTTCGAGGATGCGGAGAATGTCCTCGCGCTCGCGGAAGCAATAGAAGAAGACGGTCATCGCGCCGATATCCAGCGCGTGCGTGCCGAGCCACACCAGGTGGCTGTTCAGGCGCGTGAACTCGGTCATCATCACACGCAGCCATTGGGCGCGCGGCGGAATTTCGAGTTGCAGCAGCTTTTCGACCGCCAGGGCGTAGACCAGGTTATTCGAGAGGTTCGCCAGGTAGTCGACGCGGTCCGTCAGCGTGACCACCTGCTGCCAGTTATTGTGCTCGCACTGCTTCTCGATGCCGGTGTGGAGGAAGCCGATGTCGGGAGTCGCGCTGATGATAGTCTCGCCTTCGAGTTCCAGCACGATGCGCAGCACGCCGTGCGTCGAGGGATGCTGCGGTCCCATATTGAGGACCATGTGGCGCGGCGCGGAGGGTGATTCGGGCTCCTGTTGCTGCGCGGGAATGGTCGCGACGTGATCTTCAAACGGAGGAGGGTGGTGCTTCATCGCTTATTCGTCGGGGTAGCTGTACTTGTAGCCATGCACCGGGAAGTCCTTGCGCAGCGGGTGGCCTTCCCAGTCGGTGGGCAGCAGAATGCGCTGCAGGTTGGGGTGGTTGCGGAAGGTGATGCCGAACATGTCGTACACCTCACGCTCATACCAGTTGGCTCCCCGCCATACGGGGCAGGCCGAATCGATTTCGGGGTTGGCGCCGCTGAGGCGGCACTTCAGACGCAGGCGCTGATTGCGTTCGAGAGAGTGGAGGTGGTAGACCACCTCAAAGCGGGGCTCGGCCGGATGCCAGTCGACGGCGGTGATGCCGCTGAGGCGGACGTACTTTTCGTCGTTCTTCAGATAACGGCAAAGATCGACGATCCGGCCCGGATCGGCGATCACCGTAGTCTCGCCGAGGGCCTCTTTGGTTTCCAGAATGCCGGGGTGATTCACTTCGCCTCCCCTTTGCCTTTGCTGGTCTGGGCCAGAGACCAGTCCAGGGCGCCCTTCTTATAGACATAGAAGAAGCCCACCAGGATCACGATGACGAAGACAAACATTTCCATGAAGCCGAACAGTTTCAGGTCGCGGTAGACCACCACCCAGGGATACAGGAAGACGGCTTCAATATCGAACAGGATGAAAATCATCCCGACCAGGTAAAACTTGACGGAGAAGCGCTCGGCGGCGGAACCGATCGGCGCCATTCCGGATTCGTACGGGGTGTCCTTCAAGGGCGACCGGGCGCGCTTCCCCAGGATGGTGGAGATCCCCACCAGGGTGGCCGCCAGGCCCATGGCAATGACTACTTGCACCAGGACGGGGAAGTAGCTTTCCGCTAAAGTTGTCGGCATAGTGTCGCGGCCGGCAGGCCCGCCCTACACGGGTCCTGAGGCCAGCCTCAAGATCAGAGTGTAAGTATTGAATATAATGAGCGCTGGAACGGGGTGTCAAACGGCCGGATGGAAACTGCTGAAACAAAAACGATTGAAGTTGTCGTCAACGGCGAGCCGCGGCGCGTTCCTGCGGGGTTTTCCCTAGAGAAACTGCTGGTTTGGCTGGAGGTGGATCCGGGGCGCGTGGCGGTGGAGCGCAACCGGGCGATCGTGCGGAAGGCGGACTGGGGGACGACCGAGGTGCAGGCGGGGGATGCGCTGGAGGTGGTGTGGTTCGTCGGCGGAGGAGCGCGCTAAGGCTCAGTCGTGCCGCAGCGCAACCACTGGGTCCACGCGAATGGCTCGCCGGGCGGGAAGGTGACAGCCGGCCAGAGCCACGGCGATCAGCACCAGAAGTGCGCCGGCCATCGTGAGCGGATCATAAGGCGACACGCCGACCAGTTGCGATTCCAGGATGCGGTTCACGCCTAAGGACGCGGCCAAACCGAGCAGCAAGCCCACGGCGACCGGCGTCATCCCTTCGCGGAAGACGAGGCGACGTATATCCTCCGCCGCGGCGCCGACCGCGATGCGAACGCCGATTTCCTTGGTGCGCTGGCCCACCGAGTGAGCCACCACCGCGTACAGCCCGATGGCGGCCAGCAGCAGGGCGATGGTGGCGAACAGGGGCGTCAACGCGGCGTTCTTGCCCATCTCGGCGTGTTGGAGGTCCATGCGGTCGCGCCGGAACCCGAGGGTCGCCTGCAAGGTGGAGTAATCCTCCAACAGGAGGTCCGGGTCGGAGGCCTGCACCTCGGCTCGCACCGCGGCGGCCACCTGTTCCGCGGGCCCCTGCGTGCGGACCAGCACCCAAGTCGACCCCAGGGGCGCCTGGCGGAACGGCAAGTAGACCAGCGGCAGGAAGCGCTGCCGGATGGCGTCGCCTTGCATGATATTCGACGACACGCCGACCACGGTTCGCCATTCTCCCGGCTGGCCGCCGGCGAACAGGCGGAGCCGTTTCCCCAGCAGGTCGATGCCCGGCCAGAACGTGTCCGCGAAGCTCTGGTTCACGATGGCGACCGGCAGGCCGGTGGACGGGTCCGTATCGCGGAACGCGCGGCCCGCCACGACACGTGCTCCGACCGCGCGGAAGTAGTCCGTTCCGGCGATCATGGTGATCACCCTTCGCTCTTCTCTCACGGCATCGGTCTCGACCTCAAACCGGTACTCCGAAGGATTGTTCACCGGAATGCTGTTCGCCACGGATTCGGATTCCACGCCAGGAATCGCGGTCAGGCGCGTCTTCAGCGCATCGAAGAAGCGGAGGCGGGATTCGGGCGTGGGGTATTTGTCCGGCGGCAGCCGCACCAGACCCGTCAGGACGCGATCGGGTGCGGTGACGCCCAGGTCGGCGCGCACCACGTTCACGAAGCTGCGTACGATGACGCCCGCGCCGGCCAGCAGGACGATCGCCAGCGCCATTTGCCCGGCCACCAGCGTGCCGGAAAGGAATTTCGCCCCGCGGCCCTGCGTGACGCCGCGGGTGTCTCCCTTCAACGTCCCGTTCACGTCGAGCTTGCGGATACGAGCCACCGGAACCGCGGCGAGCAGGACAGCGGCCAGGATGCAGATCGCGCCCCAGTAAGCCGGCGTGGCAACGGTGAAGCTGTAGTCGAGGATCTGGTAGGGCGATTCGGTGGCTGCCGCCCACACGCGCACGCTCGTGCTCGCGATCCACCAGGCGAGCCCGCCGCCGGCCGCGGCCAGCAGCAAACTCTCGGTGAAGATCTGGCGGACCATCCTCGCCTGTCCGGCGCCGAGTGCGATGCGCGTCGACAGTTCGCGCGAACGGCGAAGGGTGCGCGCCAGGGCGAGGTTGGCCAGATTGGCGCAGGCAATCAGCAGCACAAACCAGCCCGCCGCCCACAGCGAGCCGTAGATGATGGGCGCGTCCGGTCCGGTGAAGAATTGCGCGTGCGTGTCGACGCGCGGCACAACGCCGCGGTTGGTCGCCGGATACGCAGCCGCCAGGCGGCGATTGATGGTCTCGAGTTCGGCGCGGGCGCTCTCGATGGTCGCCCCATCCGCTAGACGGCCGAAGGCGAGGTGGCCCGTAGGAGCCCTCTGCTCCAACGCGGGCGTGTGCGCGAGCGGCATCCAGAAGTCCTGCCGCTCGGGGAAGTCGAACCCCTGGGGCATCACGGCGATCACCGTAGCCGGCGCTTTGTCGATCCAGACCGTGCGGCCCACGATGTCCGGACTCTTTGCGAAACGATCCCGCCAGAAGTGATAGTTGAGGATCACAACGGGCGGCGCGCCGGGCACTTCGTCGGCGGGAACGAAGTCCCGTCCCACGATCGGCTGCACGCCGAGCACGGAAAATGAGTTGGCGCTGAGCGTGGCGGCCATGACATCGGAGGCGGTTTCCCCGGCCTGATCGCTGAAGGTGACCGGTTTGCCGGTTTCGAACGCCAGCCCCGCAAATGAACTTGCCTGCTGGCGCCAGTCCTCGAAATCGAGGTAGGAAATGCCGCAGCACGTGCCCAGAGAGTTCCGCTCCTGCATGTAGACCACGCGCCTGTTCGCCTGCACCAGCGGGAAGCCCCGGAACAACATGGTGTCCATGACGGCAAAGGTGGTGACGTTCAGGCCGATGGCCAGCGCCAGCGTCGCGATCGCGGTGATGCTGAAGGAGCGGTCCCGGCGCAGGCCCCGCAAGGCGAAGCGGAGGTCGTAGAACAGGCCTTCGAGCCAGGGGAAGCCGCGCGCATCGCGATGGGAGTCCTTTGAAGCCTCCATCGAGCCGAGCATGGCGCGAGCCCGGCGGCGGGCTTCGGGCAGAGGCACGCCCTGGCGCAGGTAATCGTCGGTGGCGAGGTCGAGGTGGGAACGGAGTTCCTCATCAAGATCGCGGTCGAGATCCCGCTTCCGGAAATAAGAGGTCAGGCGCGCCCACGCCCGCTTGACGGCGCGCATTCGCACTCCTGTTGCAACACCACATGAGTATTGCACATACACCTGTGGCACGTAAATAGGAGTGGTCGCCGGATTTGGAACCGTCCTCACCCCGCACCGTAATGACTGATGAGTGGAAATTTCTCCTCCCACCCAACGAACGGACCGGGCGCGGCGTCTATACCCGCGATTGAACGCCATCGGCTGCATGGACGACTTTAAAGCGGAGCTGGCCGGGCTGGCCGAAGACTGCCGTTGCGGCAGCTTGGCCGCCTATGAACGGCTCTACGAGCTGGAGGGACGACGCATGAAGTCGGTGGCGTTCCACATCCTGGGCAGCAGGGCGGATGCGGAAGACGCAGTGCAGGAGACGTTCCTCCGGGTTTACCGCGGCATCGCGGGATTCCGGGAGGAGGCGAGCTTCACCACCTGGATCTATCGCATCCTGATCCACGCCTGCCAGGACCAACGGCGGCGCAAGCAGCGGCGTCCGGAAGCGGAGCTGACCGACGGTGCTGCGGGCGCCGGCGGTGGACCGGCCACGGCCGTAGCGCTGGGGCAGGCGCTGAGCCGTATCGACGAGCGCCGCCGCATGGTGTTCCTGCTGTTCGAGGCCGAAGGGTTCGCGCATGCCGAAATCGCGGCCGTGCTGGGGACCAGCGAAAGCAACTCGCGGTACCTGTTGCATGAGGCCAAGCGCGAGCTGCGCAAGATCCTGGATTGGAGCCGCTGAGCCGTTTGAGGTGGTGAGCTATGGAGAACTGGGAACAGGAAGCGCGACATTTACGGAAGGACTGGGAGTCCCCGGACCTGTGGCCGCGGATCGCGGCGTCGCTGGAAGCCGAGCAGCGGCGGCCGCGGGGCGTTCGACCTTGGGTGCTGGCCCTGGCGGCGGCCCTGGTTATAGCGCTGGGGGCGTCGCTGGTGTGGAACGCCCGGCACGAAGCCGCTCCACCGGCCGCCTCGCCCGCGCTGCTCACGGAGAAGGCGCTGGCCGAGGTCCAGGCGAGCGAGGCAGCCTACGTGACCTCGATCGACAAACTGTCGAAGCTGGCCGAGCCGGTGATCGAGATGCCGCCGTCTCCGCTGGTCGCGGCCTACGCACAGAAGCTGGTGCTGCTGGATGGCGCCATCGCTGAACTGCGCGCACAGGCCGACGGGAATCCACTGTACGGGCAAGTGCAAATGCAGTTGGCTGCGCTGTATCGCGACAAGCAAGCGACGCTCCAGGAGGTGCTGCGGAATGCGGAGTAACTACCTGGCGCTGGCCGCACTGCTCGCGGCCGGGCTGCCCGCCGACGCGCGCGAGGACGTAACGCGAAACGTCGAGCGCACATTCACCATGCAGTCCGGCGAGCGCGTGTCGATCGATCACCGCCTGGGGGATGTCGTCATCACGGCGGGTTCCGGGAACACCACGCGAGTGACGTTCCGCATCCGCGTATCGGCGCCGACGCGCGCGGAAGCCCAACGCTTCGCTGACATGATCGACTTCGATGCAAACGAGTCGGCGGCCGAACTGTCGCTGCGGACGCACTACCCGGACCGGGACAGCCGCGCGGACCGCGACGTGTCGTTTTCGGCCAGCTACACAGTCGCCATGCCCCAGACATCGCCGCTGCGCGTGGTGAACCAGTTCGGATCGGTGAGCGTGAACGGGCTCCAGGCGAACGCGGAGGTCCGCAACGGCCAGGGTCCACTGGAATACGCCGACGGGCGAGGAACCGTGCGGCTGGAGAATCGCTTCGGGCTGGTGGACCTGCGCAATAATCAGGGTCCGGCCTCGGTGGATAACATGAACGGCCCGGTGACCGTACGCGACGTGACGGGGCGGCTGGACGTGCGCAACCGCTTCGGCAAGGTGAGCGTAGTGCGTGGGGGGGCGGATGTCACCATCGACAGCGGCAACGCTGCCGTGGATGTGAGCGATACCAGCGGTGATACGAACGTCACGAATTCGTTCGGCACGGTCACCGTGGACCGCACCGCCGGGTCGCTCACGGTGCGCAATCAGAACGGCGCGGTTCAGGCACACGAGGTGGGCGGAGCGGCCGAGTTGCGCAGCTCGTTTGCACGAATCGAAGCCGCAGGCGTGGCCAAGGGCGCGCGCGTCGAGAATCAGAACGGCGAGGTGCGGCTCAGCATGATTTCGGGCGGCGTGAACGCGCGCACCAGTTTCGCGCCGATGCAGTTCGAGAGCATCTCCGGCGCACTGACGGCCGCGAATCAGAACGGCGGCATCTCGGCTACGGGCGTGCGCGGCGCGGTGGATCTGTCAGCCACATTCGGCCCCGTGAGGATCGAAGACGTCTCAGGCGCAGTGACGGTGGTGAATCAGAACGGCAGCGTCACCATCCGGCGGCTGGCGGCATCGAAGGCATGCCTGCCGGTATCAGCGCGCACCACCTTCGGCGATATCAAAGTGGAGCTGCCCATGCCGGCCAACTACAATCTCAACGCGCAGACCACGTTCGGCGACATCCACTCCGACTTTCCGCTGACGGTCTCCGGCCGTTTGAACGAGAAAAAGATCGCGGCGCGCATCGGCTCCGGCGGCTGCGAATTGCGTTTGACCGGCGCCAACGGAAGCATCGAAATCCGGCGCGGCGCACGTTGACTGCTACGTTCGATAAGAGCCGTGTAACCCCCTATTGACTTGGGCACGCAGTCGAGTACAATCGGAGGGATCTACTGGAGTATCCTAAGAACGGAAAGCCGCCAACATGTTTAAAGCCCGCAAGAGCCGTGTGGATGCCCAGGTCCCCGAGCGGACCTATTCTTCGAGCGAAGTTTCAGACGTCGCGGGTGTGAGTCTGCGGCAATTGCAGTGGTGGGACGAGCGCAAAGTCGTCTCGCCCAGGCATGAAGGGCACCGGCGCGTCTACTACCCGGCCGAGGTGATTGAGATCACGGTGATCGCCGAACTGCGGCGCAAGGGATTCTCGCTGCAAAAAATCCGGCGGGTGCTGCGCTTCCTGCAACGCGAGATGGGGCGGCGGCTGAGCGAGGTGCTGCAAGCCAACTCGGACCTGCACCTGGTGACCGATGGCAAGTCGATCTACCTCGAAGACCAGCACGAGCGGATCATCGACATCCTGAAGAACGCGCGGCAGCCGATGTTCCTGGTGTGCGTGAGCGACCAGGCGCGGCGCCTGCATGAGCAGGACCGTAAGCCGGTGCGCATCGAATCGGGTGCGGCTTCGCGGCGCGCGCGGGTCGGCTAGGAGCGGTTTCGTCAGTACTGTAAGGCATGCCACAGCGGCCATGCTGTTGAAACAACCGTTGCGAGCCGGGCGAAACCGATCGACGCAAAATCAAAAATGGGCTAGAGCGGGTTAAACCGGTCTAAACCGGGCTGCGCCAAATCAAGAAATGACTGGGCGGCTCGTCTGCTGCTTCGGTCGCTTCATCCAAAACTTCGTCCACTCATCTGAAACAGGAGGCGGCGCATTCCTCTGATCCGTAGGCTGAGGTCAGGAGGAAGCCGTATGCGAACGCTTCTGTTGTTGTTGGCGGGCGTCGCCATAGCCGCGGGAGGAATCCGCGGTATCGTGGGCCGGGTCATCGATCCGTTCGAACCTGCCGGGAAAGCCACTGCCGTTTTCTTTGTCTGCACGGATTGTCCGATCTCGAATTTCTACGCGCCGGAGATCCAGAGTATCTGCCGCGACTACCGGTCGCGCGGCGTCGATTGCGCACTGATGTACGAGGACCTGAAGGTGGACGCCGCCACAGTGCTCGCCCACTTGAAGGAGTACGGCTACCACGGGATCCCCGTGGCGATCGACGCGGACCGCGAGATCGCCGAGCGTGCGGGCGCTACCGTCACACCGCAGGCCGTAGTCATCGATCACGACGGGCAGGTCCGCTATCGCGGGCGAATCGACAACTTCTACGCGGCGCTCGGGCGGCCGCGGCAGAAGGTGACGCAACACGACGTGCGCGATGCGTTGGACGCCGTGCTGGCGGGTAAAACCGTAGCCGAGCCGGAGACCAAGGCACTGGGGTGCTACATCGTTGACCCGGACGTCCTGGAGGAACAATGAGGACCCCCGCCATGGCAATCCTGTTGGCTGGCGCGCTGACCGCCGCGGCGCAGGTGACCTTCAGCGAAACGGTGGCCCCGATCCTTTACGAAAACTGCGTGCGGTGCCATCGGCCGGGCGAGGCGGCTCCGTTTCCGCTGATCACTTACGAAGACGCAGTGAAGCGCGGCACGCTGATCGCGCAGGTGACGGCCTCGCGCTACATGCCGCCGTGGCACGCCGCGCACGGCTACGGCGAGTTTCGCGACGAGCGGCGGCTCACGGAAGAGCAGATCGCAGCGATCGCCGAATGGGTGAAGGCCGGCATGCCGCGCGGCGACGACTCGAAGATGCCCGTGTTGCCGGAGTTCACCGAAGGCTGGCAGTTGGGTCCGCCCGACCTGGTGCTGCAACTGCCCGAAGCGTTCGAAGTGCCGGCCAGCGGTCCGGACGTGTATCGCAACTTCGTCCTGCCGACCGGCCTTACTGAAGACCGCTGGGTGCGCGCCGTGGAGTTTCGTCCCACGGCCCGGCGCGCGGCGCATCACGCGCTGTTCGCCTACATCGGCCAGGGAACGCTCGCGGACAAGGATGGAGCCGACGGTCAACCCGGCTTCGCGGGAACCATGGCCGTGGGCTACGTGCCGGGGCAGAAGGGAGGACTCCTGGGAGGCTGGGCCGTGGGAGCCACGCCGCAGATGCAGCCCGAGGGCATCGCGTTCTCCCTGCCCGCGGGCACCGACTTCCTGCTCCAGATGCACTTCCATCCCACCGGGAAGCCGGAGAGGGAACAAGGCGTGGTCGGCCTGTACTTCGCCGGGCAGGCCCCAACCAAGCGGCTGGCGTCCATCGATCTGCCCGCGCTGTTCGGCTTCGGAGCCGGCATCGACATTCCGGCGGGTGAGGCGAACTACGCGATCCACGATTCGTTTACACTGCCGGCCGGCGTCCAGGTGTATTGGCTGTTTGCGCACGCGCACTTCCTGGGCCGCGAGATGCAGGTGACAGCGACGCTGCCCGACGGATCGACGAAGCCGTTGGTGTGGATTCAGAATTGGGACTTCAACTGGCAGGAGTCTTACGTCTACAAAGAGCCTGTGCGGCTGCCGAAGGGCACACGCCTGGACGCGACCATCCGCTACGACAATTCCGCGGACAACCCGAGCAATCCAAACACGCCGCCGCGGCAGGTGCGATGGGGCGAGGAATCCACCGATGAAATGGGCACGGTGATTCTGCTAGTCGAGATTCTGAACGCGGACCAGGAAGCCGGGATGCGCGCGGCGCTGGAGGCTCGCACCCGCGAGGCGATCCAGAGGGCGGGCCAGGACGGGACGCTCCAGCGGTACCTGGCGCAGCAGGCGGCCAGCCGCCAGACGCCCGGCAAATGATCGATCCTGTGAGAGGAGCGCGACCGGCATGCCCGAACAGTTGAAGCGGAATCTCCGGATTCTCGGTGAGAACACCGCCGTGGCGCTGGTGCTGGCACTGCTCGTCTACGTGATGAACTACGGGGCGCCGCTATCGCTGTTCTGGAAGCTGCTGGCCGAGGTATTCATCTACACCAACCTGATCGCGTATCCGGCGCACTATCTTCTGCCGGCCGTTTTCCCGTGCGTAGCAACGCGTAGCGAAGCCGTGAAGTGGGTCGTCTTGATCGCTGCGCTGACGCTGCTGAGCGGCGTAGGGAGCTTGGTGGGCAGTCTGATCGTGTTCGTGCTAAATCTCGAACCCGGGGTGTTCTATTCCGAGATCCTCGCGGTCAGTTTCAAGGTGGCGGTGTTCGTCACTCAGTTGGTTGGCATCGGGCACATCATCGTGGGCCGCCTCCAGGCGCAGCTCGAAGACACGCGGCTGAAGCTGCGCACGCAGGAGCTAGAGCGCGAGCGGGCCCTGAAGGTGGCCACCGAAGCGCGGCTGGCAGCACTGGAAGCGCGCCTGCATCCGCACTTCCTGTTCAACACGCTGAACTCGATCTCCTCGCTGATTCCCGCCGATCCCGAGCGAGCCGAGCGCCTGGTGGAGCGTATGGCGGCGCTGTTGCGATTCTCATTGGAGTCGCACCAGAGCGGACTGGTGGACCTGACCCAGGAGATGCAGATTGTCCGCGACTACCTGGAAATCGAGCAGGCACGCCTGGGCGACCGGCTGCAATACCGTCTGGAGGCGCCCGAGGATCTGGAAGGCCTGCAAGTGCCGCCGCTCTCGGTGCAGACGCTGGTGGAGAACAGCGTCAAGCACGCCATCGCACCGAATCGCCAGGGCGGCGAGATTCTGGTGCGCGTGGGGCGCGAGAACGGGCATGTGCGGGTGGAGGTGGCCGATACTGGTCCGGGATTTGCCATCGAAACCGCGCCCGCCGGTCACGGCCTGGACAATCTGCGGCGCCGCCTGGAAGCACTGTTCGGCGCGCGCGCCGGCCTGCGCGCGGCCCGCGATAACGGCTGGGCGACAGTGTGTCTCGAGGTCCCCGCGTGATGCGAGCCTACCTGGTGGACGACGAGCCGCTGGCGCTCGAGCGGCTGGAGCGCATGCTCCGCGCCACCGGGCGCGTGGAGATCGCGGGCGCGCATCGTGATCCGGTGGAGGCGGTCGATGAACTGCGGCGCGTGCGACCCGACGTGCTGTTCCTCGACATTCACATGCCGGGCCTGAGCGGTTTCGAACTGCTGGCCGAATTAAGCGAGCAGCCGCTGGTGATCTTCACCACGGCCTACGACCAGTACGCGCTGGAGGCGTTCCAGGCGAATTCGATCGATTACCTGCTGAAGCCCATCGAGCCGGAGCGACTCGACCGGGCCCTCTTCAAAGCCGAGCGCATGCAGGGCAGCGAGCGGCCGGACGTCGCCGCGCTGCTGGCGCAGATCGGTGCGGCGTTGCGTCCGGACCAGCCGGCTTGGCTGGAGCGCGTAGCGTCACGGTCAGGGGACAAGGTGGAACTGGTGGACCTGGCTCGCGTCACCCACTTCTATGCCAGCGACAAGCTGACCTTCGCCGCCACGCCCAATCGCAACTATGTGGTGGACCAGACCATCGCCGAACTGGAAGCGCGGCTCAACCCGGCGCGCTTTGTGCGGATCCACCGCGGGGCGATCCTCGGGCTGGATCATCTGCTCGAACTGCACGCCGGCTTCGGCGGCCGCATGGTGGCCCGCCTGAAGGATCCTAAACGCACCGAACTGCCGGTCTCGCGGGACCGCGTGCGGGCGCTGAAGCAGTTGCTGGGATTGTAGCCGTCCGGCGCGCCCAAGCCGGGGTGGATGCCGCCCGCAACCTGTTATACTGAAAGCGGCTTGGAGGCCAGTTTTTGATGCCCAAGAACCGTCGGCGAAGCTATATCCTGATTCCCGTTTTTATCGCGATCTGTTCCCTGGCCGCAGGGATCTTTAGTGGCGGAGGCGTTTCCGCCGCCTCCCCGGTGGGAGACGACGCGGATCAAAGCCTGCAAACATTCACGGCCGTGTATAACGCCGTGGAGGAGAACTTCGCCGATAAAGTGGATCCGGGCAAGTCGATCTACAAGGGCGCGATTCCCGGAATGCTGCGGACGCTGGATCCGCACTCGAATTTCTTCGACCCGAAGGATTTCAAGGCGCTGCGCGAAGATCAGCAGGGGCGCTACTACGGCGTCGGCATGACGGTGCAGCCGAAGAATGACAAGACCATCGTGGTGGCTCCGTTCCCGGGCTCGCCGGCCTACAAGGCCGGGCTGCGGCCGGGCGACGTGATCATGCTGGTCAACGACACCAAGACCGACGGGCTGACCACGAACGAAGTGGCCGACCTGCTGCGCGGGCCGAAAGGCACCAAGGTCCAGGTGAGCGTCGGGCGTGAGGGCGTCGACAAGCCGGTGGTCTTCAATATCGTGCGCGACGAAATCCCGCGCTTCAGCGTCACCGGCGGTTTCTACGTGAAGCCCGGCATCGCCTTCCTGCGCATCGAGTCGTTCAATGAGAACACCAGCCAGGAAATGGACGACAAGCTGAAGAAGCTGGACGAGAAGAAGATCCAGGGTCTGATTCTCGACCTGCGCCAGAACCCCGGCGGCCTGCTGAATGAGGGCGTCGACGTGGCCAGCCACTTCCTGAAGAAGGGCGACCTGGTGGTGAGCCATCACGGGCGCAACTCGGCCAACCGCAATTACACGGCGCGCTATGACGGCGCCGGCAAGGATTATCCGATTGTGGTGCTGGTGGACCGCTATACGGCCTCGGCCGCGGAGATCGTCAGCGGCGCGCTGCAGGATCATGACCGCGCCTGGATCCTGGGCGAGAACACCTTCGGCAAGGGCCTGGTCCAGACCGTCTACCCGATGGGCGACAACACCGGCCTGGCGCTGACCACCGCGCACTACTACACGCCCAGCGGACGCCTGATCCAGCGCGACTACTCGAACATCAGCTTCCTGGATTACTACTCGCACACCAACCTCGAAGAGCGGAACATGGAAGACGTCAAGATGACCGACAGCGGCCGTACGGTCTACGGCGGCGGCGGTATCACGCCGGACGAAAAGTGGGAGCCGCAGACGGCCAACCACTTCCAGATCGCCGTGCAGCGCAAGGAAGCGTTCTTCTCCTTCTCGGCCAAGTACTTCGGCGGGCGCGAAGCCAAGCTCCCGCAGGGCTGGGAGCCGGACGACGCCGTCCTCCAGCAGTTCCGTTCCTTCCTCAAGGAGAACGACGTCGAGTTCACGGACCAGGAATTCACGGCCAACGCCGACTGGATGAAGAAGCGCATCAAGCGCGAATTCTACATTACGGCATTCAGCCTGGACGAGAGCCAGAGGGTGGCCTTTGAACAGGACCCCATGGTGAACCACGCCGTCGATTCGATGGCCCAGGCCACCAAGCTTCTGGAGTCCGCCAAGAAGATGCTGGTGCAGCGCATGAACCGGCAGGAGACCAACGCGGCGGTAGCGCGGTAGAGTCCCGCGAGCGAATTTGCGTCCACAAATTACCGTCCTTGACGCCGGCGGGCAGTATTGTCACCTGATTGCCCGCAAGGTGCGCGATCTGGGTGTCTACGCCGAGGTCGCCCCCAGCGACACGCCCGCCCACGAATTGCAGGGCCGCCGCGGCATCATTATCTCGGGCGGTCCGGCCAGCGTTTACGATCCTGACAGCCCCACGCTGGACCCCGCCGTGCTGCGCGCGGGTACGCCCATCCTCGGCATCTGCTACGGCCAGCAGTTGATGGCGCACCTGCTGGGCGGGCACGTGGCCAAGGGCGACCGCGGCGAATACGGCTTCGCGCAGCTCGACCTGCGCGGATCGACCGTGCTGTTCCGGGGAATCGAAGGCCGGCAGCAGGTCTGGATGAGCCACCGCGATGCTGTGCAGACGCCGCCTGACGGCTTCGAAGTGGTCGCCAGCACGGCAACCTGTCCAGTGGCCGCGATGGCCTTCGAACAGCGGCGGCAGTTCGCCGTGCAATTCCATCCCGAGGTGGTGCATACGCCCGCGGGTCCGCAGATCCTGCGCAACTTCGTGTTCGGCGTGTGCGAGTGCGCCAAGGATTGGGACCCGGCCGGGCAGATCCAGGCGATCGAGGAACAGATCCGGTCGGTGGCGGCCGGGCGCAACGTGTTCTTCTTCGTCAGTGGCGGCGTCGATTCCACGGTCGCCTACACGCTGTGCCTGAAGGCGCTGGACGCGGATCGCGTGCACGGGACCTACGTCGACACGGGCCTGATGCGCGAGGGCGAGACCGATTTCGTGCGGGCGAATTTCGAGACTCTGAGCGCGCGGTCCTTCGCCGTGGAAGATGCGCGCGGGCAGTTCCTGGGCGCGCTGGCCGGAGTGGCCGCGCCCGAGGCCAAGCGGCACGCGATCGGCGAGGAGTTCGTGCGCGTGCAGCAGCGCATCCTTGACTCCGAGCATTACCTGGACGGCCACTGGATCCTGGGCCAGGGCACCATCTATCCGGACACCATCGAATCGGGGGGCACGGCCAAGGCCGACCTGATCAAGACGCATCACAACCGCGTGGCCGGCATCCAGCGGCTGATGGACGAAGGCCGCATCATTGAGCCGCTGGCATCCTTTTACAAGGACGAGGTGCGGGCCGTGGGGCGGCAACTCGGGTTGCCCGCGGCGCTGCTCGACAGGCATCCGTTCCCCGGTCCGGGGCTGGCGATCCGCTGCCTGTGCGGCGATACTGCGGCGGTAGCCGAGAAGCGCGCCGAGGGGTGGGTGCTGCCGGTGCGCTCAGTGGGCGTGCAGGGGGATTCGCGGACCTACCGGTCCGTGCTGGCGATCGACGGCTTCCCTGCCTCAGCCGACGAAGCCGCGGCGCTGGTGAACGGCATCGAAGAGATCAATCGCGTGGTGGTGGAGGTGTGGACCGCGGCGAAGCTGTCGGCCATGCGGACCGTCCCCGCGTACCTGACCGAAGAGCGTCTCAGCCGCCTGCGCCACGCCGACGCGATCGTGCGGCGCCTGGCGAAATCCTCCGGCTTCGACGATGCGGTGTGGCAGTTCCCGGTGGTGCTGATCCCGTTCGGAGCCGATGACCGTCCGGATTCGGTGGTGCTGCGGCCCATCGATTCGGTGGACGGCATGACGGCCAGCGTCGTGCGGATGCCGCAGGAGCTGCTGGCGGAGATGACTCGGGAATTGAGCCAGGTGGAGGGAGTGGCGGGCGTCTTTTACGACCTGACCAACAAGCCGCCCGCCACCATCGAATGGGAGTAGGTTACTTTCCTCTTCCTTTGCCCTTGCCTTTGCCGCGTCCGCCACGGCCCGCGCTGGACGGCGGCACGATGCCCTTGATGCGCAGGTAGACGCCGATGGTCCCATACATCTCTTCGCTATGGGCGAAATTGGTCCAGAGGGACGCGTTGCGCGGGATGGGTCCGCGGAAGCTCTGTACGGGCTCAAAGAAGTTCGCGGCAGTGGTGTCCCCGTAGGCCTTGTCGCACAGCTCGAAGCCTTTCTCGAGAGCGGCGACCAGGTCGGCCTTGGCGGTCATGCCGCGTTCGGCATTCAATTGCGTAGGCGTGCCGGCGAGTCCGCCGCAGGTGCCGGCCATCGCGTCAGCGATGTGGCCGACGGCGGCTCCGAACGTGCGTGAGCCTTCGCCGGGGGTGAGCGAGTAGCCGTCCTCGGGCATGGCCTGCGCGGCGCCCAGAATCTTGCCTTTCTGGCCGTTATAGGCCTGCTGCAAGGCGGCCACCGAAGCAGCCACGTCCTGAGCGTAGAGAGCTCCGCCGGCGGCGAGAGCGAGCATCAACATGGAATAACGCATAGTGAAGGTGTAATTTCTCCTCACTCGATTTTAGCGGTTGCCGGGGAGGCCTAGGGTGGCCACGGCCGGTCCGGTTCGATACAATCCTGGTGATGAAAATCCACGTCCTGCCCGCGACTTTCATGGCGGCCTTGCTGTGTGCGGCGGCGTTTGCCCAGCAGCCGCAGCGTCCGCAAATCCCGAACTTCGCCTCGCCCGAGATCCGCGCGGACCACACCATCGCGTTCCGCGTCTACGCTCCGAACGCGCAGAACGTGCGCCTGTCGGCGTCCGACATTCCGGGTATGGCCAACTCCGCGATGACCAAGGCGGAGAACGGCGTGTGGGAACTGGTAACGTCCGCCGTCAACCCGGGCGCGTACCGTTACAGCTTCAATATTGACGGAGCGGCGTTCCTGGACCCGCACAACACGTCGGTGAGCGAATCGAACACCAACAACTGGAGCATGGTCTACGTTCCGGGCGCCGAGTTCATGGACACGCGCGACGTCCCGCGCGGGGGCATCGAGGAGGTCACCTATTTTTCGAAGGTCCTGAACACCTACCGGCGGCTGCGCGTCTACACGCCGCCCGGCTATGAGACCAGCGGGCAGAAGTACCCGATCTTTTACCTGCTGCACGGCGCCGGGGACTCCGACGATTCCTGGAGCACGGTGGGCCGTGCGGGCTTCATCCTGGACAATCTCATCGCGGCCAAGAAGGCCAAGCCGATGATCGTGGTGATGCCCAAGGGGCACATCCCGCCTCAACCCAACGCCAGCAACGGCCGGGGCGGCGGGCTCAGCTTCAACGACGCCTTCATCGACGAATTCGAGAAGGACATCATGCCGATGGTCGAGACGCGCTATCGCGTGCAGGCCGACCGCGCGCATCGCGCCATCGCGGGCCTGTCGATGGGCGGCGCGCAAACGCTCAACATCGGGATTCCGAATCTGGAAAAGTTCGGCTACCTGGGCGTGTACAGTTCGGGGCTGCTGGGCACGTTCGGCGCTGGCCGCGGCCGCGGCGGCGAGACGCAGGCTCCCAACACGGAATGGGAGGACGCCAACAAAGCCAAGCTCGAAGACGCGTCGCTCAAGAAGGGCCTCAAGCTGTTCTGGTTCTCCACCGGGTCGGACGACTTCCTGCTGGAGACCACCAAGTCCACGGTGGCGTTCTTCAAGAAGTACGGTTTCGAGCCCGAGTTCCACGAAAGCACCGGCGGCCACACCTGGATCAACTGGCGCAACTACTTGAGCGAGTTCGCCCCGCGCCTGTTCTAGCGAGCCGCAAAGGGCGCGCGGGCCATCTTGACACTGGAGTAAGCAGCTCGCGCGCTCCGTTTTTCGGGCTGTCGCTTAGAAGCCCCGAGCCGTCGCGCTGCACGGCTAAATCTCGTATAATCAGCGTGAGCCGGGAACATTTCGCGCTGGCCTTGCGATCCCTCTGCCGCGCGGGTTTGGAAAGGGACAGCATGTTTCACGACATCCGTAACAAAGCCGGGAAACAGCGTTCGGCAAGCATCGGGGTTTTGGCCGGATTCCTCGTGTCGGGATTCGCCGCCGGAGCCTCTGTAGCTCCCCTGGTCGATGCCGCGCGGCATCAGGACGCCGTCACCGTGCGCCAACTGCTCGACCAGAAAACCGACGTCAACGCCCGTTCGAGCGACGGCTCGACGGCGCTGCTCTGGCTGGCTCACTGGAACGACGTCGACGCGGCGGAGCGGCTGGTGGCCGCCGGCGCGGACCCGAACCTGGCGAACGACTTCGGCATGACGCCGCTGTCGCAGGCCTGCACCAATCGCAGCACAGCGTTCGTGCGCCTGCTGCTGAAGGCCGGTGCGAAACCCAACACGCCCATCGCCACGGGCGAGACTCCGCTGATGACCTGTGCCGAGAGCGGCAGCGTGGATGCGGTCCGCCTGCTGATCGAGTACGGCGCGGACGTCAACGCCCAGGAGCCGGAGAAGAATCAGACCGCACTCATGTGGGCCGCTGCTGAACGCCATCCGGACGTAGTGCAAGCGCTGATTCAGGCGCATGCCGACCTCCAGGCCGCCACCCGGCAGGGCTTCACACCGATCCACTTCGCGGCGCGCGTGGGTGATCTGGAAAGTCTCAAACTCCTGCTGGCCGCGGGTGTGGACATCAACCTCCCGACCGGGGCCGCGGAAGAAGAGGAAGCCCCGGCCGCGGCGCCTTCGCTTGTGCCTGTACGCCGCAGGGGGGCAGAGACCGGCTACACTCCGCTATTGGTCGCGACTCTGCGCGCGCAGGTGGACACCGCGATCTATCTTCTGGAACACGGCGCCGATCCTAACTACCAGGAGCCCGGCTTCACGCCGCTCCACTGGGCCTCGACCAGTTGGGAAGGCTACGCCTCCAATCCGGTGTACGGGTTCATCAATCCGATGTCCGGCATCTGGGACCGCACTGACAAGCTACGGCTGGTGCACGCACTGATCGCCCACGGTGCGGACGTGAACGCGCGCATGACCAAGCGTCAGCCGTCGTTCGCTACCGGGTACACGGACGCGGTGGGGGCGACGCCCTTCCTCCTGGCCGCCTCGGTGGACGATGTGGAGATGATGCACATTCTCCTCGACGCGGGCGCCAATCCCAAGGTGGTGACCAAGACCAACGCCTCGGCGATCATGGCGGCCACGGGCCTGAATCACGGCATCGGCGAATCGCTGGTGACGGAGGAGCAGGCTCGGGAAGCGGTCCACCTGCTGCTGAGTCTGGGCCTGGACCCCAAGGGCGAGACCACGTTCGGAGAAAACGCGCTGTTCGGGCCGGCGTATCGCGGCTGGAACACCCTTCTTACGGAAATGATCGATCTGGGTGTGAACGTAAACGCCGTCAGCAAGGCGGGCGTGACGCCGTACCGGGCGGCGAACGGGCAAGGCGACCGTCTCGGCGGCGTCCTCTTAAATAAGGAAGGCGTTGAGATCCTGCTGAAACATGGCGCTGATCCGAACCTGGGGACCGTTTGCGAGGCGCAGAACAAGTGCCGGGAGAAACAGCCATGACGCGCCGCAGCCTTTATCTGGTCGCCACTGCCTGCCTGGCGCTGTTCGCGGTTGCCTCGTTCGGTTTTCAGCAGCCGGCACCGTCGACCCCAGCGGCCAAGCTAGTGAATCAATACTGCACCGGCTGCCACAACCAGGAGCTGAACACGGCGAACCTGGCGTTGGACCAGGTGGACCAGGAACACGTAGCCAACTCGGCGCAGGCCTGGGAGAAAGTCATCGTCAAGCTGCGCAGCCGTGCCATGCCGCCCCCGGGCATGCCGCGTCCGGACAATGCCACTTATGATTCAGTCGCCGGTTGGCTGGAATCCGAGTTGGACCGCGCAGCGGCCGAGCACGTGAATCCGGGCCGCTCGGCCACGTTGCATCGCCTGAACCGCGCCGAGTACGCCAACGCCATCCGCGACCTGCTGGCCATCGAAGTCGATGCCCAGGCGCTCCTGCCGCCCGACGAGCAAGCGTACGGATTCGAGAACAACGCGGAGGCGCTCTCCATGCAGCCCGCGTTGCTCGACCGCTACGTCTCGGCCGCGGCGTCCATCTCGCGGCGCGCCGTGGGCGATCCCAATATTCCGCCCGCCTTCGTCCGCTACGGCGCGATGAAGAACAACGCGAACGACCTGACCTATCTGAGCCAGACCGAGCGCCTGGGCGAGGATTTCCCCCTGGGTAGCATGGGCGGCGTGGCGGCCGAACACTATTTTCCGGTCGACGGCGAGTACGAATTCCGGCTGCGCCTCCAGCGGACCTGGAGCAGTCCGATCCGCGGCCTGAACGTGGAGAATCATCTGGAGATCCGCGTGGACGGCGAGCGCGTGGCACAGTTCACCATCGGCGGAGGCCGTGCGCCCACGCCCACCTTCCAGTACGACGCCGACGAAGCCCTGCACGCACGCGTTCCGGTAAAGGCCGGCGTGCACAAGGTGATGGCGACCCTGCATAAGAGTGACGGCAGCCTGCCCGAAGGCAGCGGCGCGGACCGGCTGTCGCCTTACAGCCGCTCCTCGGACAACGCCAGTTCGCCCATCGCGATCGCGTCGGTGCTGATCGGCGGTCCGTACAACGGTCACGTGCCGGCCGATTCACCCAGCCGCGATCTTCTCTATGTCTGCCAGCCCGCCAGCCAGGCGGACGAGGTCCCTTGCGCACGGCGCATTCTCTCGAAGCTGGCTCGCCGTGCGTATCGGCGCGCCGAGACGCAGGATGACGTCGATACGCTCCTCGCCTTCTTCAACCGCGGCCGCGCGGACGGGACCTTCGATGGCGGCATCCGCTCGGCCATCGAGCGCGTGCTGGTGAGCCCGGATTTCCTGTTCCGCATCGAGGCCGACCCGGCGGGCGTCGAGCCGGGCTCGGTCTACCGCATCTCGGATGTCGAGCTGGCCTCGCGCCTGTCGTTCGCCCTGTGGAGCAGCATCCCGGATGACACGCTGCTGGATCTCGCGATCACGGGGAAGCTCCATGAGCCCGCCGTGCTCGGACAGCAGGTGCGCCGCATGTTCGCCGATCCGCGCACGCGCGCGTCGCTGGTGCAAAACTTCTTCTCGGATTGGCTCCAGACGCGCAACGTGTGGCTGCTGAATCCGGACAGCACCAAGTTCCCGTTCTTCGACGACAACCTGCGCACGGCGTTCGTCGAAGAGACGGAACTGTGGCTCGACGATCAAGTGAAAGCCGACCACAGCATCCTGGATCTGCTGACCTCCGACGAAACCTTCCTGAATCAGGAGCTCGCCCGGCACTACGGCATCCAGGACATTTACGGGACCCACTTCCGCCGCGTAAAGCTGACCGATCCGAATCGCTTCGGGCTGCTGGGCAAGGCCAGCGTCCTGGCGGTCACCTCCTACACCACACGCACCTCGCCGACCATCCGAGGCAAGTGGCTGCTGGAAAATATCCTCTCCGCCCCGCCCCCAGCGCCTCCGCCGAATGTGCCGCCGCTCGAATCGAGCAACAAAAGCGGCAAGTCGCTTTCCGTGCGCGAAATGCTGGAGCTGCACCGCGCCAATCCCGTGTGCGCAAGCTGCCACCGGCGCATGGATCCCCTGGGCCTGAGCCTGGAGAATTTCGACGCCATCGGCGAGTGGCGCGACACCGACGCCGGCAACGTGATCGACGCTTCAGGGGTGCTGCTGGACGGCACCAAGGTCAACGGTCCGCAGGAGCTGCGACAGGCCCTGGTCGCGCAGAAAACGCAGTTCGCCAAAGCAGTCACCGAAAAGCTGCTGACCTACATGCTGGGCCGCGGACTCGACTACTACGACGCGCCCGCGGTCCGCGCGATTGACCGCGCCGCGGCGGCCGACGGCTATCGCTGGTCGTCGGTGGTTCTGGGCATTGTGAAGAGCGCGCCGTTCCAGATGCGGACGGCTGCCCCTGCGCGATCTGACGAATGAGCCGAAGGAGACTCTGATGTTCGTAACCAAGAAAGCTCTCTCGCGCCGCACCGTACTCCGCGGAATGGGTACCGCGGTCGCGCTGCCGCTGCTGGACGCCATGATCCCGGCCTTCGCGCCGGCCGCGGCCACCGCTCCCGTGCGGCGCTTCGGCGTCGTCTATCATCCGAACGGCATCATCTACGAGCAGTGGCTGCCCACGGGCGAGGGCCGCAACTTCGAGCTTTCGCCGACCCTGAAGGGCCTGGAACCGTTCAAGGACCAGTTGATCGTGGTGACCGGCCTCTCCAGCGATCCGGCCGAACCGCTGGGTGACGGCGGCGGCGACCACTCGCGCGCTTGTGGCTGTTATCTGACCGGGGTGCACGTGAAGAAGTCGGACACGCTCCTTGAAAACGCGGTTTCGATGGACCAGATCGCGGCCAAGGCGTTCGAGCGCGATACGCAGCTTTCCTCGCTCCAGATGACCGCGGACGAAAACAGCCTGCTGGGCTCCTGCGACTTGGGCTACAGTTGCGCCTATAGCAGCACCGTTTCCTGGCTCACGCCCACGCTGCCGCTGATGGCTGAAAACAACCCGCGCGTGCTGTTCGAGCGCATGTTCGGCGCGAGCGATAGCACCGACGCAGCGGTGCGCGCCCGCCGCCTGCGCCAGGACCGCAGCCTGATCGATTCGGTGAACGCGCGCGTCGCCGAGTTGCAGCACACCCTGGGCAAAAGCGACAACCGCAAGATGGACGACTACCTCGCCGCGCTGCGCGACGTCGAACGCCGTATCCAGAAGGCCGAAGAGCAAAGCTCGCGCGAGCTGCCCGACGTGGCGCAGCCCGCGGGCGTTCCCGACAACTTCGAGGACCACGTCCGCTTGCTCTACGACCTGCAACTACTCGCCTACCAGTCCGACCTGACCCGCGTGATCACCTTCATGTACGGACGCGAGCAGACCGGGCGGCCGTATCCGCAGATCGGCGTGCCGGAGCCGCACCACCCCATCACGCATCACCAGGGCGACCCGGTGAAGATGGAGAAGTGCGCCAAGATCCAGCGTTATCATATCGGGCTGTTCGCCGAATACCTGGAAAAGCTCCGCAACACGCCGGACGGCGACGGGTCGCTGCTGGATCACTCGATGCTGCTGTTCGGCTCGGGCATCAGCAACAGTGACCGACACTCCCACGGTCCGCTGCCGACCTTCGTGGTGGGCGGAGGCGGCGGGACGCTCAAGGGCGGCCAGCACCTGATCTATCCCGAACACACGCCGCTCACGAACCTCCAGCTCACGCTGCTCAACAAGCTTGGGGTGCCGGCGGAGAAGCTCGGTGATAGCACAGGCCAGTTCTCCGAACTGTCCGGCCTGAACTGATCGCGGCTGCCGTTTGACGGGGACCGGTCCCTGCGGTCTTCAATTGTGGACCAACCGTATGCGTGCGGGGAACCCATATTGAGAATCGGGAGTGGAAGCCCGAGGATGAGGCATGGGCAAAGAGACGCGGCGGAGGGCCGGGATGCGGCGGGCGTTGGAAGAGTGGGAAGCCATCGGACTGAGCCGACGGGCGTCTTGTGAATAGCGCGGCATCGCGCTCACGACGTTCGATTACGGGCGGCGCGAAACTTGCAAGCCGGCCGCGGATCGTGAAGGTCGAGGTGGCAGCGGCGGAACCTGCGCCGCCCGATCCGCAGGCTCAGACCACTCCCAGTAAGCCAGCGCGCTGGCGGCGGCAAGAAGAACCGGGAGGAGAGCGGAATAGCAGTGAAACGCGCGGACCTTTATACTTTACCGAAGGAGACCTATTCGATGCGTGCACGCCTGATCCCCGCCCTTATCGCCGCCGCCGTGCTGCTGCCCGCGCTTCTGCCCCAGACCAGGCGCGACCCCGCCGCCGACTGGCCCATGTATCTGCGCGACCTCAAGGGTACCCGCTTCTCGCCGCTCAAACAGATCAACACGAAGAACGTTTCGAAGCTGAAGCAGGTCTGGCATTACCGCTTCAACCGCGACGGCAAGCCCATCTCCGGCGACAGCCCCAGCGAGCTCTACCAGGAAGTGACGCCCATCGTGGTCAATGGCATCATGTACACCCCCGCGGGCGACCGCGTGGTGGCGCTCAAGCCGGAAACCGGCGAAGAGATCTGGACGCATGAGGTCTCCAATGGCCTCGCGAGCTTCCGCGGCGTCGCCTACTGGCCCGGCGACGGCAATAGTCCCGCGCGCATCCTGTTCACGCATGAGAAGCAGCTCACCGCGCTGAACGCCACCAACGGCCGCATCGACCCGGGCTTCGGCAACGAAGGCACCATTGACCTGGAGGTCCCCTACGCCGGCGTACCCACCGTCTTCCGCAACCTGGTCTTCCTCGGCACCAACTTCTACGGACCCGGCATGCGCCACATCGGCCCGCAGCTCGACCAGCGCGAAGGCCAGATCCCCGAGCAGCATGCCTACGACGCGCGCACCGGCCGTGAGCTGTGGACCTTCCACACCATCCCGCGCGAAGGTGAAACCGGCAACGACACCTGGGCCAAGGACACCTGGCGCGACCGCACCGGCAACAACGTCTGGGCATTCCAGTTGACCATCGACGAGCAGCGCGGCATCGTCTATATCCCCGTCAGCGGCCCCGGCGCGAACTTCTACGGCGGTGACCGACCGGGCATGAACCTCTTCGGCAACTCCACGGTGGCGCTCGACGCCGAAACCGGCAAGCTCCTGTGGTATTTCCAGAACGTCCACCATGAGCTGTGGGATTACAACCTGCCGCCCGCCCCCGTACTCTTCGATATTCAGAAGGATGGCGAAACCATCCCCGCTCTGGCGCAGGTAGGCAAGTCGGGATTCATGTATATTCTGAACCGCGTCACCGGCGAGCCCGTGTTCGGTGTGAATGAGATGCCGGTGGACAAGTCCAACGTCCCCACCGAAGTAAGCTACCCTACGCAGCCGATCCCCGTGAAGCCCCCGCCGATTTCGCGAGTGAGTATGACGCGTGATGACATCGTGCGTCCGGAAGACACCACGGCCCAGCACTCGAAAGCCTGCTTCGATCTGTGGGACAAGTCCGGACTGCACAGCAACGGTCCGTTCAGCACCTTCCCGTATCACGAAGACGGCGACGATACGAAACCCGTCATCCTGTTCCCGGGCTTCACCGGAGGCGCGAACTGGGGCGGAGCCGCAGTCGATCCCGGGCTCGGCTACATCTTCGTCAATACCAAGGACGCCCCCGCGGTCGGCTGGATGATCAAGAACCCGAAATACGATCCTGCCAATCCCGCCGGGCTGGTGCCTTACATCCGCGGCACTTCGCCCGACGTGCGCGCTTTCAGCGCACCGGTGCTCGACGCCAACGGGAAGATGCTGGGTCAACTGCCCTGCTTCCGTCCGCCGTGGGGCCGCCTGATCGCGGTGAACGCCAAGACCGGCGACTTCGCCTGGGAAGTGCCGCTGGGCATCACCGAGTTCCTGCCGGAAGGCAAGCAGAACACCGGGTTGTCGAACAGCGCGGGCCTGATCGTGACAGGCGGCGGATTGATCTTCGTCGGCGCCACCAGCGACAATCGCTTCCGCGCTTTCGATTCGCGCACTGGCAGTGAGCTCTGGTCGGTCAAGCTGCCCTACACGGCCACCGCCATGCCCATGACCTACGCGGGCAACGACGGCAAGCAGTACGTGGCGATCGTCGCGGCCAGCGGCGGCGGCTTCGGAGGCGGAGGTCGAGGCCGCGGCGGCGCCCCGGCGCCGCTGCCTGATCACGGAATCTACGTATTCGCGCTTCCCTAGACTAGACTGCTGAACCGCGGCCGCAGGGAGTGGTCGTCGATGGTGGAACGAACCTCTGACTCGGGATACTAGTAATATAGTGTCTTCTATGCCCGACCAACTGGGATTCGTGGGCTTCGGCGAAGCCGCCTACCACCTCACCAAGGGGCTCCGGTCCGCAGGCGTGCGCGAGACGTTCGCCTTCGACATCCACACGGATCACGCGACGCTCGGCCCGAAGATCCGCGCCCGCGCTGCGGAAACCGGAACGCGCCTGGTGGCCTCGAACGCCGACCTGGCTGCCGCCGCGCCGATCCTGATCTCGGCCGTGACCGCCGACCAAGCCGTTGCCGCCGCCGAGCAGACTGGTCCGCATCTCAAGGCGCACCACATCTACGCCGACCTCAACTCGATTTCTCCCAAAGCGAAGCAATCCGTCGCCCGCGCCGCCTCCGTGAATGGAGCCCGGTTCTGCGAAGTCGCCGTCATGGGTCCGATCCCGCCCAAAGAGCACCGCGCGCCGATGCTGCTGGGAGGACCGGGCGCGCCCGAATTCCAGCGCCTGTTCGAACCGCTGGGGATGCGTCTGGAAATCGTCGCCGCCGACCGCGTGGGCGCCGCCGCGGCGGTCAAGATGTTTCGCAGCGTAGTCTACAAAGGACTCGAGGCACTGCTGTTCGAATGCGTGCTGGGCGCGGCACAGTACGGAGCCGACCCGCGCGTGTTCGCCTCTCTGGCCGAATCGATCCCTGGGGTCGACTGGCCCAAGCTGGCCGACTACATGGTGGGCCGGGTGGTGGTCCACGGCGAACGCCGCGCACGCGAGATGGATGAGGTCGCCCGTACGCTCGAAGAGCTGGGCATCGAACCGCACATGGCCTCGGCCACGGCGCGCCGCTTCGACTGGGCCGCCGGCCTGGGATTACGCGACAAATTTCACGGCGAATTCCCGGAAACCTACAAGGAAGTCCTGGAGGCGATCGCCGAAATGCAGGCGGTGGGCAAAGCATGACGGAGACCGGGATATGACCCCCTATCTCTGGATCGCCGCCGGCAGCGCGATCGGGGGCATGGCGCGGTATTTCTGCTCCGGGCTGGCCGCCCGCATGATCAGCGACCCGTTCCCCTGGGGCACCTTCTTCGTGAACGTGGTGGGCTGCGCCTTCATCGGCCTGTTCGCCACCATCAGCGGACCCGACGGACGCCTGCTGATCGCCACCCACGTGCGCCAATTCGTGATGGTGGGCATCTGCGGCGGCTTCACCACGTTTTCGTCGTTTAGTCTCGAAACGCTGAACCTGGCGCGCGACGGCCAGTGGACCCGCGTCGCGCTGAATGTGGGCGCATCGCTCCTGTTCTGCCTGATCGGCGTGTGGCTGGGGACAGTGGCCGGCGCAGCAATCAACCAGAGGTGACCATGCAGATCCCCCATGAAGCGGTGCTCCTCCGCATCTTCCTCGGCGAAAGCGACCACCACGGCGGTCGTCCGCTCTATGAAGCCCTGGTGCTCAAGGCCCGCGAAATGCACCTTGGCGGCGCCACCGTGCTCCGCGGCCCCATGGGATTCGGCCACTCCAGCCGCCTGCACACGTCCAAGGTCCTGCGCCTGTCCGAGGATCTGCCGATCGTTGTGGAGATCGTCGACGAAGAGGCCAAGATCAACGAGTTTCTGGAAGCCACCGAGCCGATGATGGGCAGCGCGCTGATCACAATCGAAAAGGTGCGGGTGCTGCAGTATGGCTCGCGGGAGACCTCCTGAGTCGCCAGATCTACGCGGGTGGGGACCGCTCACTGCGGTCCTCGACAGTTACATGAGCCCCTTTACGGGATCGGCACCCGCACCGATCCCGCCTTGCCGCTGGCCCAGTCCATCACCACCACCTTGAGGGCGTCCGAGAGAAGGTCATTCTTCTTATTGGTCACACGAATGACGTTGGACACGACGATGCCCTTGGAGCGCGCCTCGATAAAGCGTTCCGGTGTGAGCTTGATCTTGACGTCCTGATGCAGGCCCTTCGGCTTGCGTTCGCCGTCGGGGACGATGGCGACCTCTATCTTGCCCGTCCAGATGCCGTCGTCTCCCTGGGCGAGTTGCAGGCCCGCGGGATCGACGGTGATTTCCACGTTGAAGTAGCCGGGCTGATGGCGCAGCGCCTCCGCATGGGCTCGAATCTGGATATGCGTGGCGTCCAAGGCATCGCGGACAAAGCCGTTGAGCGTCCGCTGGCGGACCTGATCGGTCAGCAGCGCGTGGCGACCGCCGGCGGTGTAGCCCTGGCGATAGCGGACCTCCGCGCCGCCCCGCGCGACCTCCACCGAAATCGAATGGAAGGAGCCGTCCAACTGGTCGTCGGCCGGGTAGAAGCCGAGCGTGTAGGTGACGTCGGTATCGCTCACCGCCTCCGCGATGCCCGTACTGACGTCGTTGTTGCCGTAGAACGCCTTGCCGCCGGTCTTTTCCGCCAGCCGGATCATGGTGGTGATGCCGGGATCGGTCCGCGACACGATCGCGCCTCGCGGATCGACGGGATAGATCGCCACGTTGGCGTCATTCAGGATGCGGGCGGCTTCGTACAACTGCGGGCTTAGGTTGATGTAGTTGCCCATGGTCGGCGTCAACTGGCTGGTATCCTGCGTGAACGTCAGCGGCAGGGCCGCGGTAATCCAGACCAGCTTTTTGCGGCCGGGCAGTCCTTCCAACTGGCGGGCTACCTCGGCGAACGCGTATGAAGTGATCGCGGCGCGCCGCTGGTTGGCGTTCGCGATCGCGGCGTTCACGGCGTTGCCGGCTAGACCAGAGAAAATTCCGGTGATCGGATCGTCAAGCCCCTGGTTGAGTGATACTTCCGCTGTCCATTTGTCGAGCGCGGCGTGCAGCGCGTCGCGATCGGTGGTGAACGGCTGCGCCACCTTCAGCGTCGTGCCGAGCGAGTAGATCGCGATCATGTCACGGCGGCGCGCGTGTTCGTCGAGATACTTGAGGGCGGCCGAGCGTGCGAAGGCCTGATCCGCGAAGGCCGTGTTCTGCCCATCGATCAAAATCACCGTGGCGGAGACGGGATCGACGCCGGGCGCCACCGGCCAGTTGGTCACCCAGCCGGGCGGTACGGGCCGCAGCACGGGTCCGGCGGGATCGGCCTCACGTATGCTGAAGACCGAGATCGGCTGCGGCTTGCCGTTGTCCTTGATGCGGAAGTCGTCCTTGGTGAGGCCAAGGACGGGTTGCCCGTCGTGCTGCACCACCACGTCTACCTGGACCAGTTGGATGCCGGTACGGAAAACCGGCTGCTCGGCATTCGGTGCCTGCGCGATGGCCGTCACCGCCAGGCACACAACCGCGCCGCTGCGGACGAGGGTTTCCCACCAAGCCACGATGCTACGACGCAGATTCCTGCTGGGTGGTTGCGCCCGAACGAAGGAAAACCTCTTGACGCCAGACTAATTCAATCGTATGATTGAAACGAACGTATGAGCGAGCGGCCGGACACCAAGACGCGAATCCTCGACGCAGCTGAAAAGCTCTTTGGAATCCATGGTTTTCAGGCCACTTCCCTACGTGACATCACCACCGAGGCAGGCGTCAACCTGGCCTCCGTCAACTATCACTTTCAATCCAAGGACAGCTTGGTGGACGCGGTGATCGAGCGCCGCATCACGCCCCTGAACGCCGCCCGCATGGAGATGTTGGACGCCGCCGGCCCGGAGCCGACGGTCGAACAGATCCTGACAGCCTTCCTGAAACCGATCCTCCAGGTGCGGATCGATTCCTTAGTGCCGCTGTTGGGGCGCATCCTCTCCAATCCGGAGATGTTTGTGGACCGCGTCTTCCAGAAGCACCTGACGGGAGTCTCGCAGCGCTTCCATCAGGAACTGGCCCGGGCGCTGCCCGAACTTCCCCGCCCGGACCTGCTGTGGCGGCTCCATTTTTCGGTCGGGGTGATGACCCAGACCATGCTATGGGGACAGATCTATCCAAAACTGACCGGCGGAGTGTGCAGCCTGGACGACCGCGATGCGCTCCTGCACCGCATGGTGGACTTCCTGGCCGCCGGCTTCCGCGCACCCGCCTCCAATGAGCTTGATCGACATGCGTAGGCTTCTTACATTCACCGTTTTGCCGGCCCTGGCTTTTGCCATGCCGGCATGGGCGCAGGGCACCTTGCAACTCAGCCTGTCACGCGCCGTCCTGATTGCCCAGACGCCGGAAGGCAGCACCCGCGTGGCGCTGGCCCAGGAATCCGTCCGCCGCGCCGAAAACCAGGTGGCGCAGGCCAAGGCGCAGTTCTTCCCGGATCTCACCGCCAACCTGCAGGACCGCAACCAGACCGTGAACCTGCGGACCTTCGGCTTCAACTTCAGCGTCCCAGGGTTCACGTTCCCCAACGTCGTAGGTCCCTTCTCCGTAGCGGACCTGCGCGCCTCGGCCCAGCAGCCGGTGCTGAATTTCCAAACCATCCGGCGATACAAGGCGACCAAGACCAGCCTGGAGGCGACGCGCGCCGACATGGACGTCACCAAGACCCAGGTGGCGGACCAGGTTTCGCGCGCCTACCTGGCGGGGCTGCGAGCCAATGCCGCCCTGGCCAGCGCGCAGGCGAATCTGGACTTGTCCCAAGCGCTGGTGCAACAGGCCGAATCGCTCAAGGATGCTGGTACTGGAACAGGCATCGAAGTGACACGCGCACAAGTGCAGCTCGCCAATGACCGGCAGCGCTTGACGGTCGCTGAAAACGAGCGCCGCCGTGCGATGCTGCAACTGCTGCGCGCCATGGGTCTGGATCTTGCCATGCCGGTGGAACTGACCGACACGCTGCGCTACGAACCCGTGGATACGGCGGCGCTCGAAGAGTTGCTGGCAACCGCACGCGCCGCCCGCCCCGAGATTAAGGCGCAGCAGCAGCACGAGGAAACCGCGCGCCTGGGTGTGTCGGCGGTCGAGGCCGAACGGCTGCCCTCGCTCCAGGCCTTCGGCGACTACGGCGGCATCGGCCAGCCGCAGATCGGGCTCGCCCGCACGCGCACCGTGGGCATTTCGCTTTCGATTCCGCTGTTCGACGGAGGCCGCCGCAAGGCGCGCGTCGAAGACAGCCTGTCGCAGTACCGCACGGAGCAGATCCGGTCGCGCGACCTGCAGGATCAAGTGGAGCTGGAAGTCCGCCTGGCGATCGACAGCCTGCGGTCGGCCGAGTTGCAGGTGCAGGCCGCCGAAGAGGGCCTGACGCTGGCGCAGAGTGAAGTGGAGCAGGCGCAGCGCCGTTATCAGGCCGGCGTGGCCGTGCCGCTGGAAGTGACCGACGCGCAGGCTCGCCTGGCGCGCGCCCGTGACAATCGCATCATTGCGCTGTACAACTACAACGTGGCGCAATTGGACCTTGCAAGCGCGCAAGGAACCATCGAGGAGTTCGTGCAGAGATGAAGAAACGCCTTCTAATCCTTTTGATCGTGGCCGCCGGCATTGGCGGGTATTATTACTGGCAGGCGCGCGAGAAAGCGGCCAACGCCAATCACATCGTGGTGTCCGGCAACCTGGAGCTGACGCAGGTGGACCTTTCCTTCAAGACGCCCGGGCTCCTCGCGGAACTCAATGTGCGCGAGGGCGATTGGGTCAAGGCCGGGCAGGTGATCGCCCGCCTGGATAACAAGCAGCTCCAGGAGCAGCATTCGCGCGATGATGCCTCGGTGGCTGCCGCCCGGTCCCAGTTGCAGCAGTTGCAGACGTCGATCGAGTATCAGCAGGCGACCCTCGACGCAGAAATCGCCGCGCGCCACGCCGAGCTGACACAGACGCAGGCCAAGCTCGAAGAACTGCTCGCCGGCAGCCGCGATCAGGAGATCCAGCAGGCGCAAGCCGCTGTCACCGACGCGACCGCCGCCCGCGACCTCGCCCAGATGGAGTGGGATCGCGCGCAGACACTCTATAGCCGCGAGGACATTTCGAAGTCGCAATACGACCAGGCCCGCACGCGCCTGGAGAGCGCCGAGGCGCAGTTGCACGGGGCGCAGCAGAGGCTGGCGCTGGTCAAAGAAGGTCCGCGGAAGGAAGAGATCGCGGGGGCCCGGGCGCAGGTGGCGCGCGCCGAAGCGGCGGTGAAGACCGCCGAGGCGACTCGTCTCGAGCTGCGCCGCAAGCAGGAGCAAGTCGCGCAGCTCCGTGCCGAAATCCAGCGCAACCAGGCGCAAGTGGGCATCACGGACGCGATGATTTCCGACACCACGCTGGTGTCGCCCATCGACGGCGTGGTGCTGGTGAAGTCGGCGGAAGCCGGCGAAGTAGTCGCCGCGGGCACAGCGCTGGTCAGCATCGGCGACATCGACCATCCCTGGCTGCGCGCCTACATCAATGAAACCGATCTGGGCCGCATCCACCTGGGCCAGATCGTGCAGTTGAGCACCGATTCGTTCCCGGACAAGACCTACGAAGGCCGCATCTCCTTCATATCTTCCGAAGCCGAGTTCACCCCCAAGCAGATCCAGACCAAGGAAGAGCGCGTGAAGCTGGTTTACCGCATCAAGGTGGAAGTCGACAATTCGCATCACGAGCTGAAGAACAACATGCCGGTGGACGGAGTCATCCAGTTGTGAGCATCGTCTTCGCGGAGAATCTCACCCGGCGCTTCGGATCGCTCACGGCGGTCAACCAGTTAAACCTGGACATCGCCGAAGGGGAGATTTTCGCGCTGGTGGGTCCGGATGGCGCGGGCAAAACCACCACCATGCGCCTGCTGTGCGGGCTGATGGACCCCACCGAGGGCCGCGCCGAGGTCGCCGGCTTGAGCGTCACCAAGTCGCATGACCAGGTGAAGGACCAGATCGGCTACATGGCCCAGCGCTTCGGCCTCTACGGCGATCTGACGGTGGGCGAAAATATGGAGTTCTACGCCGACCTGTTCGGCATCGTGGGCAAGGAGCGCGAGGCTCTCAGCAGCGAACTGCTGCGCATGACCCGCATGGAGCCGTTCCGCAAGCGCCAGGCCGCAAAGCTTTCCGGCGGCATGAAACAGAAGCTCGCCCTGATGTGCACGCTGCTGCACAAGCCGCGCGTACTGTTCCTGGATGAGCCGACCAACGGCGTGGATCCCGTCTCGCGCCGCGATTTCTGGGCCATCCTCTATCAGTTGGTCCAGGACGGACTCACGGTGATGGTAACCACGGCGTATCTGGATGAAGCCGAGCGCGCCAACCGCGTGGGCCTGATGCACAAGGGCCGCATGATCCGCTGCGATACGCCCGCGGCGCTGCGCAAACAGATGACCGAAGCCTGCTTCCGCATCTCGGCTCCGGACCTGCACCAGACGAGGTTGGCTCTGGAGGGACAGCCCGGCGTTCTGGCCGTGCAGCCTTCCGGCGCAAATCTGCACCTTTATCTGGACGAGAAGGCGAACTCAATCGACGCCCTGGCGGCGCGGGCCCAGTTCGAGCACCACCGCATCACGCCGTCGCTCGAAGACGTCTTCATCGCTTTCGTGAAGAAAGACGAGGTGCCTCGTGCGGCCTAAGAATGGCGGGCCCGCCGTCCGGGTCAGGAACCTGGTGAAACGCTTCGGCGATTTTGTCGCGGTCGACAACGTCACGCTGGACGTCGCCCAGGGCGAAATCTTCGGATTCCTCGGGCCGAACGGCGCGGGCAAATCGACCACCATCCGCATCCTGTGCGGTCTGCTCGCGCCCACCTCGGGCGAGGCCACCGTGGCCGGTTACGACGTCGCCACGCAACCGGAAGACGTGCGCCAGAATATCGGCTACATGTCGCAGAAGTTCTCCCTCTACGACGACCTCACTGTGGAGGAGAACATCGAGTTCTTCGGCGGCATCTACGGTGTGAAACCCGAGAAACTGCGCGAACGCCGCGATTTTGTGCTCAAGATGGCCGAGCTCGAAGATAAGCGCGACCAGAAAACATACCTCCTGTCTGGCGGCTGGAAGCAGCGCCTGGCGCTGGGCTGCGCGATTCTGCACGAGCCACCGATCCTGTTCCTGGACGAGCCCACCAGCGGAGTGGACCCCATGGCGCGGCGCGATTTCTGGGACCTCATCTATCAACTCTCCGCAGCCGGCCACACCGTGTTCGTCACCACGCACTACATGGACGAGGCCGAATACTGCCATCGCATCGCGCTGATGGGCGCCGGCAAGGTGATCGCGCTCGGCTCACCCGAGGAGCTAAAGGAATCGTTGGGCGCCAGCCACCTGCTGAACGTGGAAACGTCCGATCTGCTGCACAGCATGAACGCGCTCAAGGGACGCCCCGGCATCGAGGATGTGGCCGTGTTCGGCGGCGGACTGCACGTGAAGGTGGATGACGTGGAGGCCGGCCAGCACGAGGTTCGCCAGACGCTGGAAGCCGCGGGGATTCAGATCCGGACGCTCGAACCGATTCCGCCGTCCATGGAAGACGTCTTCGTGACGCTGCTGGAATTCCAGGACAAAAAACTGGATAAGACGCTGGACGGAAAGGCGGCGAAATGAACTGGAGGCGCACCACGGCCGTCGCCCGCAAAGAGATCCTGCATATCGTGCGCGACACGCGCAGCCTGATGGCGGCCCTGACGCAGCCCTTGCTGATGCTGGTGCTGTTCGGCTACGCTCTGAGCCTGGACGTCGACCAGGTGCCCACCATCGTCTATGACGCCGATGGTTCGGCGCTGAGCGAGACGCTGGTGCAGGCATTCCGCGGCTCGCGCTACTTCGACATCATCGGCGAGACCAACACGTATCGCGACATCGAACGCGGCATGGATGAGCGCCGGGCGCTGGTCGGCGTGGTCATCCCCACCGACTACTCGGAGCATCTCCTCAAAGGCAAGGAAGCCGACGTTCAGATCCTGCTGGACGGCAGCGACTCGAACACGGCGTCCATCGCGCTGGGTTACGCCCAGGGGATCATTCAGACGTACGCACAGGAGATCCGCAATCAGGCGCAATCACAGCACGCCGGAAGAGTCATGGCCGTGCCGGTCGATGCGCGCGTGCGTGTCTGGTATAACACTGACCTCGTCAGCCGGAATTTCATTGTGCCCGGACTGATCGGCGTCATCACGATGATCATCGCGTCGCTGCTCACCTCCATGTGCATCGCGCGCGAGTGGGAAAACGGCACTATGGAGCAGCTCCTGTCGACCCCGCTGCGGCCCGCCGAGATGTGCGCCGGTAAGCTCGCGGCGTACTTCCTGATCGGGATGACCGACATGCTGACCGCCATGTTCGTGGGCATCTACGTCTTCGGCGTGCCGCTCAAGGGCAGCTTCTGGCTGCTCCTGTTTTCCTCCTGCGTGTTTCTGTTCGGCGCCTTGGCATGGGGCATCTTTATCTCCGCGACGCAACGTAATCAGTTGGCCGCCTACCAGCTCGGCACGCTGACCAGCTTTCTCCCCGGGTTCCTGCTTTCCGGCTTCGTCTACTCCATCTCGAACATGCCCGCCGTCATTCAAGCGATCTCGCTGTTCGTGCCCGCGCGTTACTTCATCAACATTGCCAAGGGAATCTTCCTCAAGGGCGTGGGACTCCAACTGCTCTGGTTTGACCTGCTGTTGCTGGTGGTCTACGGCGCCGGCGCGTTTTATTTCGCAACCCGCAAGCTGCGCCAGAAGGTGGCCTGACATGAAACAGCGCCTGAAAGTCATCATCCGCAAAGAGTTCCAGCAACTGTTCCGCAACCCGCGGATGCGCTTCATGCTGTTCCTGCCGCCCATCATTCAACTGCTGGTGTTCGGCTACGCCGTCAACCTGGACGTGAACACGGGCACCATTGCCTGGATGGATGAGGACTCCTCGCCCTACAGCCGCCAGCTCTTCAGCGAGTTCCAGGGCTCCGGCCACTTCATCATCGCCGCCACGCCGCAGAGTGAGCACGAAATGCAGGACCTCATGGACCGCGGACAGGTCCAGGGCGTCGTGCGCGTGCTGCCCGGCTTCGCCCAGGACATCCAGCGCGGGCGGCCGACCAGCGTGCAGGTGCTGATCGACGGCACCGATTCCAACAGCGCCTCGCTCATCTCCGCCTACGCCAGCCAGACCGTCGCGCGTTTTACCAGCGAGGTTCTCACTGAGCGGCAGCGCATGAGCATGGTGTCGTCGCCCGGACCGTTCCAGCCGGTCATTCCGCGCGTGGTCGCCGAAGCCCGCGTCTGGTTTAACCCCGAGCTCAAGAGCCGTAACTACTTCGTGCCCGGCGTCATCGTCAACATCATTATGCTGGTGACGCTCTCACTCACCACCATGGCCATCGTGCGTGAGAAAGAGATCGGCACCATGGAACAGTTGATGGTCACGCCCATCCGCCCCATGGAGCTGATCCTGGGCAAGACGCTGCCTTTCGTGCTGATCGGCTTCTGGGACATGCTGCTGGTGATCGCCGCGTCCCTGCTCATCTTCCACGTGCCCTTCGTGGGCAGCTTCTGGCTGCTGAGTTTTTGCGCGTTCCTGTTCATTCTCACCACGCTCGGCGCGGGCCTGCTGATCTCCACCGTCTCGCAGACACAACAACAGGCCAACATGGCGACGTTCCTGATCTTCCAGCCCTTCATGATGCTCAGCGGCTTCACCTTCCCCATCCGCAGCATGCCGCAGGTGATCCAGTGGTTCACTTACCTGAACCCGATGCGCTACTTCCTCGAAATCGTCCGCGGCATCTTCCTGCGTGGATCCGGGATAGATACGCTGTGGCCCGACATGCTGGCGATGGCGGTCTTCGGCGTCTCGATTCTTACGCTCAGCGTCCTGCGCTTCCACAAGACGATGGAGTAGAGCGGTTTCCTGAATGCTGTGGACAGCGCCGCGGCGGACCACGGTGGGAACCACCGTTCCTGGCCGTGGGAAGCCGGTCTACGCAAAATCAAAAGCGCAAGATCAAGAGATGGAGTAGCGCCCCCGCTGCTACACTCATATTGATGGATTCTCGCCGGAAATTCGTCGGTCAAGTGGCCTACGGCATCGCCGGAACGCTGGCGGCCGGGCCTGCTCGCGTGCTGGGCGCCAATGACCGCGTGCGCATCGGCATCATCGGCGCGGGCGACCGCGGCATGGAGCTCACGAACCAGATCCGCGTCTGCCCCAACGCTGAGGTGGGTGCCTTCGCCGACATCTATAAGAAGCGACGCGACACCGCCGCGGCGGGCGTTCCGGGTGCGGCGGCCTACGCCGATTACCGCGCCCTGCTCGACGACCCGGCCATCGACGCCGTGGCCATCGCCACGCCGCAGCACCTGCGCGCCACCCAGTTCCGCGACGCACTGAACGCCGGAAAACACGTCTACGTCGAGAAGGCTATGGCGTTCACCGTGGACCAGGCCAAACTGATGCGCAGCGCCTACCGCGCCGACAGCGGACACCACGTGGTCCAAGTCGGTCACCAGGCCTGTTCGACGGGCCACCTGCGCGACGTGCAGAGCTTCCTGAGCGATCCGCAGCGTATGGGGACCATCACGGCCATCGCCATGCAGATGCACCGCAACACGCCGGCCAACAAGCCGCAGTGGTCCCGGCCCGCGCTGCTTACCCCCGACCTCACCGCAACCGCGGTCGATTGGGACGCCTTCCTGGGCGACGCCCCGCCGCACGCCTTCGACGCGCATCGCTACGTGCATTGGCGCTACTTCTGGGATTACTCGGGCGGCACCGTCTTCGAGCACATGAGCCAGCAGCTCGGCTTCTGGTATAAAGCGTTCGACCTGGCCATTCCGCGCACCGCCAGCATGGAGGGCGGCATCTATCTATGGCGCGACGGCCGCGAGGTGCCGGATACGGTCAGCGTGACGCTCCAACAGCCCGAGGAGATCCTCATCAGTTGGGTATCGGGCCTGGGCAACAATCAGCTTGGCGTTAGCGAGGATGTGCTTGGCACGCACGGAACCATCTCGCGCGCGGCGCAGGTCCGCTACACGCCGCAGAAGATGAACCGGCCGGATCTCAAGGAACTCGCCGGCCGCACGGCGCACACGCCGCACGTGCACGTCGAAGACTTCGTCGAAGCTATCCGCCTTAGCCGCGAGCCGAGCGCGCCGTTCGAACTCGGCTACCGCGTCTCGATCGCCTGCCGCATGGCGGTCGAAAGCTACCGCCGCGGGCGCACCGTGCGCTGGGACCCCGAGCGCGAGGAGATCGTGTAGTGGCCCACATCAGAGGTTCCTCCCACCATCGAGGACCGCTCCCTCTGATCGCGGCTCAGCTAGTGGCACTGCGCGCAAACACTGTCATTCCGGGCAGAGGACCTCTAGCTACGCCGAAACCCGTCGCCGCTGTGTCCTGTTCCCACCCGTTGGGCACAGCACCGCTAGCTGAGCCGCGACCAGAGGAAGCCGTTTCCCTCTGCCATCCTGCTCTGACACTACGACTCGCAACCCCACCTCCCGCATGAATTTCGGCCACTCCGAAGAACAGCAGCAATTGCGTAAAACGGTCCGCGCGTTCTGCGAGGCGGAGATCCTGCCGCACGTAATGGAGTGGGACGAATCGCAGACCTTCCCCACCGATGTCTTCCGCAAGCTGGGCGACCTCGGCGTGCTGGGCGCCGTGTTCCCCGAAGAGCTGGGTGGCGCAGGCTTCCGCTACGTCGACTACGCCATCATCATGGAAGAGCTGGCGCGCGTCGACCCGTCCATCGCCCTCAGCGCCGCCGCGCACATTTCGCTGTGCACGAATCACATTTACATCGCAGCCAACGAGGAGCAGAAGCGCGCCTACATCCCCAAGCTCGCCTCCGGAGAATGGATCGGCGCCTGGGCGTTGACCGAACCCGAGTCGGGCTCGGACGCCGGCGGCACGCGCACCAAGGCCGTGCGCGACGGCGATCACTGGGTGCTGAACGGATCGAAGACGTTCACGACGAATGCCCACGTCGCCGACCTATTTGTCGTCATGGCGGTCACGGATCGCTCCAAAACCTCGCATGGCATCTCGGCCTTCGCCGTTCCCAAGGACACGCCCGGTTTCCAGCGCGGCAAGAAGGAAAACAAGCTGGGGATGCGCTGCTCGCCCACCGGCGAACTCATCTTCACCGACTGCCGCCTCCCAGCGGCCAACCTCATCGGCGTGCAGGGCGACGGCTTCATTGACAGCCTCCGCATCCTCGACGGCGGCCGCATCTCGATCGCCTCGCTCGGCGTGGGCATCGCGCAGGGAGCCTACGAGGCCGCGCTTAGGTACTCGAAGCAGCGTAAACAGTTCGGCCGCTTCATCTCCGAATTCCAGGCAATCCAACACAAGCTGGCCGACATGGCCACCGAGATCGACGCTGCGCGCCTGCTCACCCAGCGCGCCGCCTGGATGAAGGACGAAGGGATCAGCGTCAACAAGGAATCGTCGATGGCCAAGCTGTATTCCTCTGAGGTCGCCGTGCGCGTCGCCAATGAAGCCGTGCAAGTCCACGGCGGCTACGGCTTCATCAAGGACTATCCGGTGGAGAAGTTTTACCGCGACGCCAAGCTGTGCACCATCGGCGAAGGAACCAGCGAGATCCAGCGCATGGTGATCGCCCGCCAGTTGCTGAAGAGCGGATGAGCCCCGCCGCCGAGAAGATCCTTGCGGGCGACCTGCGAGCCTTGGCCCGCGCCGCCACCTGGATCGAAAACCGCTTCCCCGAGGCCGAGCCCCTGCTCAAGGAGCTGTTCCCGCACACTGGACGCGCGCTGATCCTCGGCGTCACCGGACCGCCCGGCGCCGGCAAGAGCACGCTGGTCGACCAGCTCACCGCCCTGCTGCGCTCCGAAGGGCAGCGCGTGGGCGTGGTCGCGGTCGACCCCAGCAGTCCTTATTCCGGCGGCGCGATCCTCGGCGACCGCATCCGCATGCAGCGCCATCATGCCGACCCGGACGTCTTCATCCGCAGCATGGCGACGCGAGGCTGGCTAGGCGGCCTGGCACGCGCGGCCACCGAGATGACCCTGCTGCTGGACGCCGCCGGATTCGACACGGTGATCGTCGAAACCGTGGGCGTGGGCCAGGACGAGGTCGAAATCGCGCGCCTGGCCGACGTGACGCTGGTGGTGCTGGTTCCGGGCGCGGGCGATGATGTGCAGTCGATCAAAGCGGGTATCATGGAAATCTCGGACGTGTTCGTCGTGAACAAAGCCGATCTTCCCGGAGCCGAAAAATTGCAGCACGAAATCCACGCCGCCCTCAGCCTGTCCACCAGCAGTGCACCGGAAATCGTCAGTGCCGTGGCCCCGGAAGGCAAGGGCATCCCGGAAGTCTTGGCCGCCGTCCGCCGCGCGCAGGCCCGTGGCCGTGACCCCGAGCACCTCGCGCACATCTGGGCCGGACGCCTCCGCGAGATGCTGCGCGAGCGCCTCGCCGACCGCGTTTCTCAGGCCACTCTGCTCGCAGCAGGCCAGGCGGTCGCGGCGCATGAGCGTGACCCATACTCTTACCTCGATGAGTGGACAGCATGAGCGCGAAGATCGACCATCTCGGCATCGCCGTCCGCTCCATCGACGAAGCGCTCGCCTTCTATCGCGACCAGCTCGGCCTGGCCGTCACCCTGCGGGAAACCGTCGCAGTGGAAAAAGTAGAAGCCGCCATGCTGCCGGTGGGCGACTCCCGCATTGAGCTACTGGAAGCCGCCGCGCCGGATTCCGTCATCGCGAAATTCATCGAAAAGCGCGGACCCGGCATCCACCACATCGCCCTGAAGGTCCCCGACCTGGGCGCCGCCGTCGAACGCTTGAAGGCCTCCGGCGCGCGCCTGCTCAACGAGCCGCGCCAGGGCGCCGGCGGACATCTCTATACCTTCGTGCACCCGTCGGCGACCGGCGGCGTGCTGCTGGAACTCATACAGGAATGAAACCCACCATCGGAATCATCGGCGGCAGCGGGCTCTACTCGATGCCGGGATTTGAGAAACACCTGGAGCACCGCGTGGACACGCCCTGGGGCCACCCCTCGGACGCCTACGTGGTCGGCCAACTCGAAGGCAAGGAAGTCGCCTTTCTGGCGCGCCACGGACGCGGCCACCGCATCTCGCCCTCGGAGCTGAATTTCCGCGCCAACATCTGGGGCATGAAGAAGCTCGGCGTGGAGCGGATTATCTCGCTCAGCGCCGTCGGCTCGCTCAAAGAGGAGCACAAGCCGCTCGACTTCGTCATCCCCTACCAGTTCGTCGACCGCACGCGCGGGCGGGTCTCCACCTTCTTCGGCGACGGCCTGGTGGCGCACATCAGCTTCGCGCACCCGATCTGCGCCCACATGGCCGACATCGCCTTCGCCGCCGCGCGCGACGCCGGCATCAGCGTCAAGCTCGGCGGGACTTACCTGTGCATGGAAGGCCCGGCCTTCTCCACGCTCGCCGAATCGAATCTATACCGCAGTTGGGGCATGGACGTCATCGGCATGACCAATCTCCAGGAAGCCAAGCTCGCCCGCGAAGCCGAGCTCTGCTACACCACCGTCGCCATGGTCACCGACTACGACTGCTGGCATCCCGAGCACGACGCCGTCACCGTCAACGACATCATCGCCAATCTCACGCAAAACGCCGCCAATGCGGCCAAGCTGGTTCACGCCGCCGTCGCCGCCATGCCCACCGAACGCCAGTGCAAGTGTGGATCCGCCCTGGCGCACGCCCTGATCACCGACCGCACCACGATCCCCGAAGCGACCCGCAGGAAGCTGGAGCTACTGGTTGGGAAGTACCTCTAGAAAACTTCTCGACCGCTGCCTCGCCGGCCAGGGCTGGACGCCCAAGCTCCTGGAGCGCGCACTCGCCGAGGACGAAGGCCGCGCATTCCTCTCCACGGTCGTCGAACGCCTTGGCGATCTATTCGAGCCGGATCTGTGCCAGGTCTACACGCAACTGTTCACCGATGCGATCCACGTCACCTATCCTGAGCTCGGCCCACGCGCCCGTGCCTATCAGTACCCGATGGTGCTGCCCCCCACCGCCGAACGCGTCTACATTCTGTCGCGCATCACACTGGGCGCCGACGTGGCAGTCACCAGCGTCCTGTTGGACGCTCTCAAGCGCCGCTACCCCCAAGCCGAAATCTTCTTCGCCGGCCCTCGCAAGAACTACGAGCTGTTCGCCACCGATCCGCGCATCCAACACTTCCCTGCCCCCTACGGGCGCGGCGCCTCGCTGCGCGACCGCCTGGTCGCCTCCGCCTCGCTGTGGTTTGAGAAAGGCATGGTCATCGACCCCGACTCGCGCCTCACCCAGCTTGGCCTGGTGAGGGTCTGTCCCGAAGAGAACTACTTCTTCTTCGAAAGCCGCTCCTTCGGCGGACACGGTGAGGACCGTCTGCCCGACCTCGCCGCCCGCTGGATCGGAGACCCGCACGCGCGCCCTTACGTCGCGCCGCTGCCCGTCGAAGGCGAACCCGCCGACATCACCGTCAGCCTGGGAGTCGGCGAAAATCCCGCCAAGCGCCTCGGCGATGAGTTCGAACGTGAGCTGCTACGAATGCTCGCCGCCACCGGCCGCTCCATTCTGGTCGACCTCGGCGGCAGCCCCGAAGAGCGCGCCCGCGTGGAACGCGTCCTCCAGCCTGGCATGCGGACCCATCATGGCGCCTTCGCCCCCTTCGCGGCGCAGATCGCGCGCTCGAAGCTCTTCGTGGGTTACGACTCGGCGGCCGGACACGTCGCCAGCGCCTGCGGCATCCCGCTGATCAGCATCGCGGCCGGATTCGCCAGTGACCGGATGCTCGCCCGCTGGCGTCCCTTGGGAACTCTGGTCCGCGGCGACGCTCCCGATCCGCTCGCCGATGTGAACAAGGCGCTCGAACAACTCACGCGCCCGCGCCGCGCCTTGTCGCGTTGACTTTTGTGGGGCAGGCCCGTGGCCTGCGGCGGGCTCTCAGCCCGCCCCCTCGTCGCGGTAGACGCGCTACTTCTTCCCGCCCGCAGGATCGCGCACGCGCTCGTTGAACTCCACCTCGTCGATCGGCGCGAAGATCATCTCTTCGACCTCCGTACCCGGCCGCAGCGAATACGTCACCGGAACGCTGGTCCACGGCTTGCTGTACGTCTCCGGATCGGTCACCGTCAGCGTCATCTCGATTTTGTCCGGCGCCGTCCGCTTCCAGCGTTCCTCGAAGCGAGCGTCGTCGCTGAACGGCGTGCCCCATTCGTCCATGAACGCGCGGGAATCCAGCCCCAACGTGGTCACCACCAGCGTGTCGCCCTCCCAATGCCCCACCGAGTACCCGTACCAATACGGACCCGCTGGAACATCCTCCGGCACCGCGCGCCCGTCGGTCCAGATGATGCGGTGAACGCGGTCCCACTCGAAGAGCTGCACCACCTTGTCCTTCGTCTGCAGGATCTCGAACGGACGATTGTAGATCAGCGTGCGATACAGCCCGGGCGGGTTGGCCCCGCCTATCGGGTCATTGCCAAACGCCGGAGGAACCGCGCGCGGCCCCTTGCCGGGCTTGTTGTCGTTCAGGTGTTCGCGGCCGGCGGTGGTAAACGGAAGATCGCCCGAGCTCCACTGGCTGACGGCGTCCCGAGAGCCGCGCCCCGGCCCACCCGACTTCACCCACACACCCGTGAGGTCCGGCGTCTGCGCCTGCGCGGCGCCCAATGAAAACGCGGCCAGGGCGATCAGCGGCAAACGCATCGTCACTGCTTCCCCCTCCCCTTCCCGCGGTTGCCGGGCTCTACCCCGTTCACCGTAACGCGGCACCCCAGACATTCGCCCGAGGTCTTGTTCGCCAGCGACGGATGCACGTCCACCGTGACCACATCGCCCTTCTTGAAAACCTTGCGCGTGTAGCCCTGCTTCACCATCAGGCTCGGGCTGAACATTTCGATGGAGTAGTGCACCACCTCGCCGCCTTCGCCCGTAACGTCGATGAATAAGGCCGAATGCGGGTTGCGCCAGAGGAACTCGGTGACCACGCCTTTGATCGTGACCGTCTTGGTCTGGTCATAGGACGTCGCCGTGCCATGATGCGCGAGCAGTGGGATCGCAGCCGCCGCCACAGCGACTGCCAGGAATTTGAGGACGTTCATCGCAGCATTCTCCTTGGATCACGATAACACCAAAGGGATGCCGCGTCTGCGTGCCAGCCCACGGGTGAACTTCGCATTGCAAAGTACTTGACAGGGAGTTAGGTCCTAGGATAACATCCCTTCATGGCGCCGGTCCAGCCGATCCGCAAGCCGTCGGAAGAACCCATCCCGATGCACACGCACGCGCTGGACAACCTGCGCTTCATCCGCGAAACCATGGAGCGCGCGGGCTCCTTCACCGCCGTCCCCGGCTGGGGGGGCGTGCTCATGGGGGTCACCGCGGTCGCCGCCGCGGGATTCGCCTCCCATGCTGCGACCCGCCAGACCTGGCTGATCTGGTGGCTGGCCGAAGGCATGCTGGCTATCGGCATCGGCATGCTGGCGATGTGGCGCAAGGCGCGCGCCGCGGGCTTGCCCATGTGGTCCGCGCCGGCGCGCAAATTTGTACTTGGATTTCTCCCGCCGCTGGCCGCCGGGGCGATGCTGACCATCGCCCTGTGGCGCGCCGGCGCCATCAGCTCCATTCCCGGCACGTGGCTGATGCTCTACGGCGCGGGTGTCATCACCGGCGGCACGTTTTCCGTGCGCGCGATCCCGGTGATGGGCGCCTGCTTCCTGGCCGAAGGCGCCCTGGCTCTGCTGGCTCTGCCCACCGGCGATTCCATGCTGTGGGCCGACGTGTGGCTCGGGGCCGGGTTCGGAGGATTGCACATCCTGTTCGGCGCGATGATCGCGCGCCGCTATGGAGGATGAGGAAGGCAGTTATTTTGGCACGACAAAACACAGCGACGCGAACACAATCCCCGCAAACACGACAGCCCGCGCCCGCGCAGGCGCCGGAACCGGTAAAGGATCTCGACCGGCTGATCCATGAGCGCATCCGCCTGGGCATCGTCAGCGCCCTGGCGGCCAACTCCACGCTGACCTTCAATGACCTTAAACGCCTGCTGCGGACCACCGACGGCAACCTGAGCGTCCACGCCCGCAAGCTGGAAGACGCCGGCTATATCGCCTGCACGAAGTCGTTCGAAGGACGTATGCCGCGCACCGAGTACTCGCTCACCGCAACCGGCCGCAAGGCGCTCGAAAAATACCTGAACCACATGGAGGCGCTGATTCACGCCATGCGCTCGCCGGACAGCGCGTCCAAGGAACGCGCCGGGGAACGCGCCGGGGAACGCGCGGCGGGAAGCTGACATCATGAGTCTCCACGTCGCCATCATCATGGACGGCAACGGACGCTGGGCGCGCGAACGCGGCCTGCCCCGTATCGCGGGCCATCGCGAAGGAGCCACCGCCGTCCGCCGGGTGGTCGAAGCCGCGCCGGACCTGGGCATCGGCGTTCTCACTCTCTACGCCTTCTCCGAGGACAACTGGAGCCGCCCGACCGCGGAAGTCAACGCGCTGATGAAGCTGCTCGGCCGCTACCTGGTCCAGGAACGCCGCCGCTGCATCGAAAACGGCGTGCGCCTCAAAGCCATCGGCCGCCGCGACCGCCTGGGCGCTCCCCTGGTCGCACTGCTCGAAGAAGCCGAACGCGAAACCGCCGGCGGCCAGCGCCTGGAACTGCGCCTGGCCATCGACTACTCCTCCCGCTCGGCGATTCTCGACGCGGCCCGCCGCGTGAACGGCCCCCTCACCGAAGAAGCCCTCTCGGCCGCCATCGGCCCGGACGTCGACCTGCTGATCCGCACCTCCGGCGAGCAGCGCCTTAGCGATTTTCTGCTGTGGGAATGCGCCTACGCCGAACTCGTCTTCACACGCCGCATGTGGCCCGCCTTCAGCGGTGAAGACCTGGCCGCGGCCATCGCCGAATTCCAGCGCCGCGACCGCCGCTTCGGAGCCGTCGACAGCACCGCCACGCGCCGCACCGCCTGAAACACAAGCTGGCCGAATGGTCTCTATCTGATACACTCGCTGTTCGGGTGTAACAGACATGAAGCGAACTCTACGCTGGATAGGCATCGTTGTCGCGCTACTGCTGGTTGTCGTCGTGGCGCTCCCCTTCCTGGTCAACGCGAACGTCTTCCGGCCCGCGCTCGAATCGCAGTTGAGCAGCGCGCTGGGCCGTCAGGTCACTCTCGGGAACCTGTCTCTCGCTCTGCTTTCCGGCGGCGTCGAAGCCGACGATCTCAGCGTTTCCGAGGATCCCGCCTTCGGCGCCATGGCCTTCCTGCGGGCGAAGTCCCTCCAGGCGGGCGTCAACCTGATGCCCCTGATCTTCTCCAAGCGCCTGGAGGTGCGCTCCTTCACCGTCCAGGATCCCGAGATCTCCCTGCTGCAAAATCCGGCCGGGACGTGGAATTTTTCGAGCCTCGGCCAGAGCGGTGCGGATCCACCTCCTAGCGCCCCGGCCGCGGAGCTTGCGCCTACGGAATCTCCCCTCGATCTGTCGGTCGACCTCGTGCGGATTTCCGGCGGCCACGTGACCATCTCAGGCACGCAAAAGGACGCCACCCCACGGTCCTTCGAAAACGCGACCCTCGAAATCCGCGACTTCTCCCGGACCTCAGTGTTCCCCTTCCAACTCGACGCCGATGTGGTCGGCGGCGGCCAGGTCCACCTGGACGGCCACGCCGGACCCATCGCACAACAAGCCGCCCTCAGCCCCTTCGACGCCCACCTTGTCGTCGAGCGCCTGGACGTGGCTGGATCGGGATTCGCTACACCCAGTTCCGGCATAGCCGGCCTGCTGTCGCTGGACACCACGGCAACCTCCAGCGGCCCCAAAATCGACGTCAAAGGCGACGCCAGCCTGCGCGACTGGAAATTCGCCAGCAATGGATCGCCCGCGCAGCAGCCCGTCGAGGCGCAATTCGCGCTCAACTATGACCGCGCCACCCAGCGCGGCTCCATCGACCGCATTCCCGTGCGCATCGGTGCGGCCGAGATGGATCTCACCGGCACTTACAACCTGGCGGGCGAGATGCCGTCGATCGATGCCCACCTCACCGGGCAAGATGTGCCCCTCACCGCGCTCCAGCCCATCCTCCCCGCGCTGGACGTCGTCCTCCCCGCGGGAGCGACTATCGAAAGCGGCAAGGGCAATGTGGACCTCACTTCCAGCGGATCCTTCAGCGCCCTGGTCACCACCGGCTCCATCGACATCACCGACGCCCTGCTGGCGAACTTCAGCCTCACTGACAAGCTCAAGGCCCTGCAGCAGCTGGCCGGCATCAAGGCGGAAGCGAAGTCCACCATCCAACAGCTCGTTTCCAAGTTTCAAGTCACGCCGCAGGGAACCATGGTGAACGATCTCCGCCTGGCGATCCCCTCGGTGGGGGAGATCACCGGCTCCGGCACCATCAGTCCGGATCACACGCTGGACTTCCACACGCGCGCCACGGTGCGCGCCCAGAGCGTGCTGGCGGCCCTCGGACAACAGGGGGACACCGTCACCATCCCGCTGCTGATTCAGGGCACGTCGTCCAATCCCTCCTTCAAAGCCGACCTCAAGGGCGTCGCCGGCGATAAGCTGGACCAGATCAAGAAGAACCCGGCCTCGGCCATCGACGCAGCCAAAGGCGTTCTTGATCTCTTCAAGAAAGCGCCGAAGCAGGATACTTCGAACGACGACGGTTCGAAGAAGTAGCCGCCTTTCTCCCGGACCACGGCGGAACCCTCCGCGCGACAATCGTACGACATGGGCATTGCCGCCGATTTCGTACTGATCGTCGTCGCCGGACTCCTGGGCGGCCTGTTGGCCCGCGCCCTCCGACTGCCTCTCCTGGTCGGCTATGTCGCCGCGGGCGTGGCCGTCGGCCCCTACACCGCCGGTCCGACCGTTGTGCAGATCCACGACGTCGAACTGCTGGCCGAAATCGGCGTCGCGCTGCTCCTGTTCTCCCTCGGCCTCGAAATATCCCTGCGCGACCTGCGGCCCGTCCGGCGCATCGCCCTGATCGGCGGACCCATCCAGATCGCCCTCACCTGCGGCCTGGCGGCCTGGGCGATGACGGCACTCCTCGGCCTGCCCGTGAACGAAGCGATCTGGTTCGGCGCCATGATCTCGCTTTCCAGCACCATGGTGGTTCTGAAGACCCTCTCGGCGCAGGGCGTCACCACCACGCTCGCCAGCCGCGTGATGATCGGCATTCTCGTCGTGCAGGACCTCGCGGTCATCCCCATGCTGATCGTACTGCCGCAGCTCAGCGATCTGAACGGAATCGGACCGCGCCTGGTACGCTCCCTTGCCGAGGCCGCCGTCGTTCTCGCCGCCATCGTGGTGGCCGGCAACTGGCTGCTGCCGAAGCTGCTCCGCCGCGTGCTGTTGTGGGGCTCGCGCGAGCTCTTTCTGGTCGCCGTGGTAGCAGTGGGTGTGGGCGTCGGCTACGCGGCGCAGGCCGCGGGCGTCTCCTTCGCTCTGGGAGCCTTCGTCGCCGGCATCGTCCTGAGCGAATCCGAATTCAGCCACCAGGCGCTGAGCGACGTCGTGCCGCTGCGCGACATCTTCGGCCTCCTGTTCTTCGTCACCGTGGGCATGCTGTTCGATCCCGGCTATGTGCTGGCGCACGCCGGCCAGGTGGCAGCCGTCGTCGCGGCCATCTTCGCCGGCAAGGCTCTGCTGATCGGCGGCCTCGCGCGCGCCTTCGGCTACACCAATATGGCGCCCTGGATCATCGGCCTCGGGCTCTCGCAAATCGGCGAATTCAGCTTTGTGCTGGCGCGCAGCGGACGATCTTACGGACTCCTCTCCCAGGACACCTACGATCTTGCCCTGACCTCGGCGATCCTGACCATGGCGCTCTCGCCCTTGGTTTCCAGCGCCGCTCTGCCTCTCGGCCGCCGCTGGCGCGAATGGCGCAAGTCGCCGGATCAAGTGCAAGCCATCGGCATCGAAGATGACCGCCTGTACAACCACGTTGTCGTGGCTGGCTACGGCCGCAGCGGCCAAACCGTGGCTCGCGCGCTGCGGGTTGCCGGAATTTCGCTGGTCGTCATCGAAATCGATCACCTCCTGTTCAGCGCCGCGCAATCCACCGGCATCCCAGCCGTGTGGGGCGACGTCGCCCGGCCGGAGGTGCTCGAAGCCGCGCAAACCGCCCGCGCCCGCATACTTGTCCTGGCCGTTCCCGACCGCGGCTCCGTCCAGTTGACCCTCCAGCGCGTCCGCGCCATGAACCCCGGCATTCAAGTGATCGCGCGCGCCGCCCGTGATCACCAGCTCGCCGAACTGCGCACCCTCGGCGTCGACTTCGCCGTGCAGCCGGAGTTCGAAGGCGGCGTCGAGATGCTACGCCAAGTCCTGGTCCGCTGCGGGCGAGACGATGCCGAAACCCGCCGCCTCGTCTCGCACCTCCGCGAAGACCTCTACGGCTCTATCGACGGATAGCAGCCGCCCGTTTCTGCTACTCTGCGGACGTGAAGCAGAGCATCGTCACGGTTCCCGTGCAGCGCATGACAGCGGATCCGCGCCGGGACCAGGATCTGCTGGCCGTCGAAGAACCCCTGCAAATCCGCCTGGGCGGGCCCGGCGCCGAGCCGCGCGACCTGGCCATCACCATGCGCACACCGGGCAGTGACGAGGAACTGGCGGCCGGCTTCCTGTTCACCGAAGGCATTCTCCCTTCGCGCGACGCCATCGCCCACATCGAGCGCGGCGCGAACTCCATCGACATCATCCTCACGGCCGAAGCCGCACCCAGCGTCAGCGCGGAAACCCGCAACTTCTATCTGACCTCGAGCTGCGGCGTGTGCGGCAAAGCTTCGGTCGAAGCGCTGAACGCCGCCGGCTGCACCTCCCCGCCCCGCGACCGTCCCCACGTCTCCGCAGCCGTCATCCGCACTCTGCCGGACCGCCTGCGCGAAACCCAGCCGGTTTTCGACCGCACCGGCGGCCTCCACGCCGCGGCGCTCTTCGATGCCTCCGGCCACCTCGACCTCGTGCGCGAAGACGTCGGCCGCCACAACGCGCTCGACAAACTGATCGGCCGGTGCGTGCTCGATGGCCGAGTCCCCTTGCACGACTGGGTCCTGCTGGTGAGCGGCCGCATCAGTTTCGAGCTCGTGCAGAAAGCCCTCATGGCCGGAATTGGGATGATGTGCGCCGTTGGCGCGCCTTCCAGTCTCGCTGTGGAAACCGCGCTGCGCTTCGGCATGACCCTGGCCGGCTTCGTGCGCGACGGGCGCTTCAATATATATTCCGGCGAAAGCCGAGTTGTTTGAAACCAAATTCCCTGCCGTTTCGTCTCTTCTTGTTCGCGTCCAGACAGTTTTTAGAATTTAGAAGAGGATAAGTGTCATGCGCCTTCTTATCGTTTGTCTGGCTGCTTCCATCGCTGCCTTTGGACAAATCAATGGTCTTGCGGCGGATAGCAGCGGCAATGACCTGCTGCTCATCACTAAGGGAGTCCGCCAACCGGATTCGGACCAATCCGGTGGCGTCCAGCTCTACCGTCTGAAGGACGGCGAGCTCAGCCTTCTGGCGGATGACGGCACGAACCTGATCAGCGCGTCGATGAGCGCCGACGGCAGTGTATTCGGCTACACGGCTGAGACCTATTGCCAGAACTGCGGCTTCCCGTTCCAGTACATTTTTCACGTGGAGCGGCCCGGTTCCGCATTTTCCGGCCAAGGCGAAGTGGCCGTCAGCGCCAACGGCAAATATGCTTCCGTCTATGGCCCGGTCCCTGGCCCGCTCCCCAACACCACCACGCGTCACGTCGCGGCGATCAATCTCTCCGATGACAGCATGATCGCCTCCGGTTCGCAGCCCGCCAGCCACGGCCTGTTCGTGGCGGACGACGGGACACTCCTGGCTGCCGATCCAGACACCGGCAAGCTCGAACTGATCGGACCCGAGGGCACCACGGCCCTGCCGCCGCCGCCCTCCTCCATGCGCATGCTGCTGGCGGCCGATGCGAGCCGCATCGTCTATGAGACCACCCACGGCCAGATCGGCGTGGTCAACGTGGCCGGCGGCACGGTGAACGAGTTCGCGGGAGGCAGCGGCATCGCGCTCGCGGCCGACGGCCGTACCTTCTCCTACAGCAGCCAGGACAATACCTTCGCCTACAACGCGCAGCAGATCTGGACCGGCGACGCCGCGGCCGGCACCGTGCACATGCTGGCCGATCTCGGCGAGGATATCAACACCCAGACCATCTCCGCCGACGGGCTCGCGGTGATCGCCGCCACCGCCGCTGGCCGCCTGGTGAAGATCGACACCATCACCGGAAAGATCACCGAACTGCTGCCTCCCTCCGGCACGCCGATGTATTTCATGCGCAGCGCCGTGCCCGGTTCCTACAACGAATTGCTCACCTCGGTGACGCCGGACCCGGACACCATCCACGTCATCGTCGACGGCCATGAGGCGCCCATCCTCGGATACTCCCCGCGCGGCATCGCCTTGCAGGTTCCTTGGGAGGCTCGCGCCGTGCCCGAAGCCAAGGTGATCGGCCGGCTCGCCGGCTCGCCCTTCGAGCAGGTCGTGCCCGTCGGGGTCAGCAAGTACTTCGTGTTCTTCCTGCCCGTCGCGCAGGATAGCTATCGCGGACCCTGGTACTTTGCCGTGCACGAAGACTGGTCCGGCGTAGTGCGCCCGGACAGCCCCGTCCATCCCGGCGAAGTCATTCACATGTACTCCATGGGTTGGGGAGCCGTGGACGGCACGCTTCTCACCGGACAGCCCACGCCCGCCAGTCCGCTCTACCACGTCGCGGCCTCCTGCCCATGGCGCGCTTATGGGGAGATGCCCGCGGTCGGCGTGGATTCCCCGCAGGCCTTGGACCACCCGTTAGAGAATCTCTTCTCCGGACTCGCTCCCGGCCTCATCGGCGTCTTCCAGCACGAGTTCCGCGTACCCGCGGACTGGTCCAGCACCCGGCTCATGCTCGGCTGCGAACCTTTCGTGCATCCCGACACGGCGCTGGTAATTCCCGTACAGCCGTAGCTCCAGCAGCAAGCATTTTGCGGCATTTCAGGCAACAGCGCCCCCCCACCGGCGCCGAACTCGAAATCCTCACCGTGCTCTGGAGCCGTGGACCCTCCACCGTCCGTTCCGTCCACGAAACCATCGCCGGCCGGCGTCCAGCGCAATACACCACCGTGCTGAAGCTGCTCCAGATCATGGACGAAAAGGGACTCGTCGAACGCGACGAATCCCAGCGGGCCCACGTCTACCGCGCTAGCCTCCCGCGCGAGACTACCCAGCGCCAGCTTGCCGGGGACCTGCTCCAGCGCGCCTTCGACGGATCGGCGAAGAGCCTACTGCTCGGCGCTCTCGGCACGCGGAAGCCGTCGAAAAAGGAATTAGCCGAGCTCCGCCAATTGCTCGACCAATACGAAAAGGGGGCGCGATGAAGCTCTCTTCCGGACGCTGATCCATTTCGTGTGGGAAGGCGCCGCCGTGGCGCTGATTCTCGCGCTGATCTTGTTCGTAGCCCGCTCGTCCCGCCTGCGCTACGCCGCGGCGTGTGGGGCGCTGTTCGCCATGCCGGTGTGTTTCGTCGTCACCTACTGGCTCGCGCTCCCCACACCGGCAACGCCTCGCCCGCTCCCTGTCACGATCCCGATCTTCGACTTCCCCGTGTCGGCTTCCGAAGGCTCACCCCTCCCGGGCGGACCGCCGCTCCCCTGGCTGGTGATGCTGTGGATGACGGGCGCGGCCCTGCTCTACGCCTGGCGCATCGCCGGTTGGATCACCGCACAGCGCCTGCGCCGCACCGGCGTCTGCGCGCCCCCCGCCCTCTGGCGCGACCGGCTCGCCGAACTCGCCGGCCAGCTCGGCATCCAGCGGGCTGTCGCGCTGCTCGAATCGAGCCTTGCCGAAACCCCGCTGACCATCGGGCTCCTGCGCCCCGCCATCCTGATGCCGGTCGGCATCCTCACCGGACTCCCCGCAGAACAGGTGGAAGCGATCCTGCTGCACGAGCTCGCCCACATCCGCCGCTTCGACTACCTGGTGAACCTCGCCCAGTCGCTGGTCGAGGGACTGCTCTTCTACCACCCGGCCGTCTGGTGGGTCTCGCACGTCGTCCGCCGCGAGCGTGAGTTCTGCTGTGACGACGCGGTGGTCGCCCACACCAACGACGCGCCCACCTTCGCCCGCGCGCTCAGCACCCTCGAACATCACCGCGTGCATCGAGCCGCACTGGCCGCCACCGGCGGTAGCCTCATCCTGCGCGTCCGCCGCCTGCTGGGCCAGCCTGCCCCGCGCTTCGCCGCCGGACCCGTGCTCGGCATCCTGCTGCTCGGCCTCGCCGGAGGACTCGCCGCCTGGGAGCCCGAACCAGCCCCGCCGCCCGAGCCTCCTCCCGCCCCCAAGCCGCAGCAACCGGCAGCCGCGCCCGCACCGGCCAACCATCCCGCAGCCTTGCCGGCTGCCGTCGACGAGGAGCCCACCCCCGGCCCGGCGCCCGAGCCGCACGCGGCCCAGGACTCTCCACCGGCGACGCCCGCACCGCGCCCAACCATCGCACGGCCCATGACCGACGAGGAACGGAAACAACAGGAAGAGCGCCTGCTGAGGGAGAAGAAATCGCGCTACAAGGCGTGGCTCGAAGAACCGGTCCACTGGAAGACAACGCCCGAAACAGTCGCCCAGACTCCAGCGCAGCGGCCCACGCCCCAGGGCGCCATCATCGCCCTGCGCACCACCGACGAAGAGCGGCAGGTCTTCATCGAGAATTTCTGGATCCGCCGCGATCCCACGCCGGACACCCAGCAGAACGAGTTCCGCGAGGAGCACTACCGCCGCATCGCCTGGGCCAACGATCGCTTCGCCGCAGGCGTTCCGGGGTGGAGATCCGACCGCGGCATGATCTACATCCAGTTCGGCCCGCCCGATGAGCGCCAGGAGCATCCCGCGGCCCGGCCCTCCTACGAAATCTGGCGCTACCGAGTGATCGAGGGGGTCGGCCGCGATGTCATGATGTATTTCGTTCAGGATGCGACCGGCGAGTACAGGATGACGTGGGATCCCGCCGCTCTGGACGGCGTGGTGAACGAGCCGCGCCCGGCGGGAAACGTCCCCGTGCAAAACATCTTCGATCGCCTGCAAGAGTACAGAAACCTGCGCCCCCGCCCGGAAAAGTAGACCGGCCGGCGGGAGCCAACAAGGGACGTGCTAGAGTCATCTTCTGCGGCCCCTTTCCATCACCCACGTCGATTCCGAGCGCACCTGGCGCGGCGGCCAGCAATCGCTGCTGACGCTCGCCCGCGGCCTGCGTGAGCGCGGCCACCGGCAAGTCATCGTCTGCCCGCCCGATAGCGCGCTGGCCGAACGCGCCCGCGCCGAATCGTTCGAGCTCGCCACGTCGATCCTCCGCACCGGCGACATCATCCACGCCCACAGCGGCCGCGCCCACAACCGAGCCGTGCGGGCCACCCTAGGCGCAAACGTCCGCCGCGTCGTCACCCGCCACGTAGCGTTCCCACCAAGGAACCCGCTGATTCATCGCCTGAAATACACGAAGACCTGTCACGGCATCATCGCCGTCTCCGAAGCCGTGCGAGCCGTCCTCGTCCAAGCAGGCATTCCCGCGGCCAAGGTCGAAGTGATCCATACCGGAGTGGCGATCCCGGCATCGCCCGTCCACACCGCACACAGCGGGCTCGTCGTGGGCCACATGGGAGCCTTCACCCGCGAAAAAGGGCAGGACGTCGCCATCGAAGCCGCCCGCGCACTTCCCTATGTCCGCTTCCTCCTGGCCGGCGAAGGCCCCCTACTCGCCGACCTCCGCCGCCAAGCCCCACCCAATGTAGAATTCCGCGGCTTCGTCACCGACCAGGCCGCCTTCTTCGCCCAGCTCGACCTGTTCGTGATGCCCTCGCGATCCGAAGCCTGGGGACTGGCCGCGCTCGAAGCGATGGCCCACGGCGTCCCGGTCATCGCCAGTGACATCGAGGGTCTGCGCGAAATCGTCGAACCCGGCCGCTCCGGCTGGCTGTTCCCCACAGGCGACGCCGCCGCGCTCGCCCAAACCATCCAAGAGGCGGCCTCCTCCCCACTGCCGCCCTACGCAGAGCAAGCCCGCCTCCGAGCCGTGCACTTCTCCGTCGCCCAAATGGCGGCCCAGACCGATTCGTTCTACCAGCGGCTCCTGGACTGAGTCCTTGTGGGGCAGGCCCCCGGCCTGCGGCGGCCTCTCAGGCCGCCTTTTCGGACCCCCTCAAACCCGCCGCGCCAGCAACAACGTCATATCATCCTGCAACTCATCCGACCCCGTCCACTCCCGCACCGCATCCAGCACAATCCCGATAATCCGCGACTCCTCCTGATCCACATGCCGCATCACCAGATCGATGAACCGCTCTTCCCCGAACATCTCCCCGAACGCGTTCTCCGGCTCCGTAATTCCGTCGGTAAAGCACACCAGTAGATCACCCGCCTCCAGCACCACACGGCTCTCCTCGTAACCGGCGAACGGAAACGCCCCCACCACCGTGCCGTTCACATCCAGCCGCTGCACCTCGCCCCGCCGCAGCAGCGCCGGCGGCAGATGACCCGCATTCGTGTAGACGAAGGAACTCGCCGCTTCGTCGTAAATCCCCAGGCAGAACGTCGCGTACTTCTCCGTCGCCGTATTCGCGCACAAATGCTGGTTGAGCGTCGAAACCAGTGACGACGTCGACAACTGCACCCGCGCACTCCCGTTCGCCGCACCCGCCGCCAGCGTCTGCGAACTCTGCAAATGCGTGCGCAGCGCACTCTGTAATGTCGCCATCAGCAGCGCCGCGGAAACGCCCTTGCCCGCCACGTCGCCGATCGCCACCGCTATCTGCTCCCCACCCAGCACCTCGTAATCGTAGTAGTCGCCGGAAACCATGCGCGCCGGGTGGCACACCGCGGCCAGCCGCAGCGTCTTGCTCTGCGGCAACGAGCGCGGATACAGCAGATTCTGCACCTCCCGCGCGATCTCGATCTCGGCCTGCAGGCGCTCCTTCTCCTTGGCCACTTTCAGCAAATCTTCCAGGTTCTCCGTCATGCGGTTGAAGGAATGGCTCAACTGCGCCAACTGATCCCCGCCCGTCACCTGGATGCGATGCGAAAAATCGCCCTGCATCACCCGCCGCGTGCCCTCGTCCAGATGATGCACCGCGCTGGTAATGGTCCGCGTGATCGTGATGCCGATCACCCAGCACACGATCACCACCGCCAGGAACACCACCAATCCCGCGACGAATGCCAGCTCAATCAGCCCCGAAGCAGCCTGCCGCGAGAACATCTGCCGCAGCACAGCGGACGGCAGCGTCAGAAGGTTGATCGTGAACCCCGACCCTTCCTCCCCCGGCGTGTCCCACTCCGAAGCCGGCAGCGTCGTGTACACCGGCAGCGCCAGATCGAAAAGGTTCGCCTTGGGCGGCAGCGTCCCCTGCGCCACCTCCGCCGCGCCCGAGCTCGCCGTGCGGATCTGCGACGGATCGGCCGCCGCGTCCACCGGACCCAGCCCCGGTGCGAGCCCGTCCAACAATGCCCGCGTCACCGGCGCCGTAATCGTAACGTCGCCGTCTCCCGTGATCACGTGTGACCACAAGTAGAATCGCCCGTCCCGATGCAAAATCCCTTGCGCCGGCAGCGATTCATCGGGAGGCGCGGGCGCCGTCGCACCCGCCGGAAAGCGCGTTTCCCGCCCGGCTTGCCGAAGCACCGCCTCCAGTCCCGCGTAGCGCTCCGTGAAGTAAGGCTCCAGCACGCGCGTCATCGCCGCCTCCCGCGTCCCCGGATTCGCCCGCGCCACCGTCTCGGCCGCCGACTCCAACTCCGCCACGCGCTCGTCCAGCGCGCTGGTGACCACGTTGATCGCGATCTGGAAGATCAGCGAGTAGGCGCCCAACGCGCCCAGCGCCACGATCCACAGGAACGGCATCACGGCGATAAACAGGTAGGTCACCAGCAGCCGGTGCCGCAATCTCCAGACGGCCTGTTGCGAACCGCGCCGCACCATGCGGATCGCCAGCCACGCGCCCGCGATCAGCCAGCCGATCTCTAAAAGGATGCGGAATCCGCTCGCCGGAGCCAGCCAACCCAGCGCCAGCCACGCCCCGAACAACAGCACGAAGGCGAGCCCCACCCGTCCGAACCACTCCACAATGGTCGACAGGCGTAGGGACACAGGCGGCTCTCAGTCCTCGGTGTGCGCGATGTCGGGCTCTTCCGGAACCGGCCTGAGGTAGTGTTCGGTGAGTCCAGCGGTCAGAAGGTCGAAGGCCGTGTCCACGTCGTCGGCGAATTGAAACAGGTCCAGATCGGCTTCGTCGATCATCCCGTATTTCACCAGCGCGTCGAAATTCACCACTTCTTTCCAGAAAGAAGTGCCATATAACACAGTGACGATTTTCTTGCGCAATTTCTCCGTTTGCGTCAGCGTCAGCAACTCCGTCAGCTCATCCAGCGTGCCGAACCCTCCGGGGAACACCACCAGCCCCTTGGCCAGGTAGGCGAACCAGAACTTGCGCATGAAGAAGTAGTGGAACTCGAAGTTCAGCGCCGGCGTGATGAACGGGTTGGGACGCTGCTCAAATGGCAGCCCGATATTGAGCCCGATGGTCTTACCGCCCGCCTCTGCCGCCCCGCGGTTGGCCGCTTCCATGATCCCCGGCCCGCCTCCGCTGCACACCACGAACCGCCGCATGTGCGGATCCAACCCGTCTGACCATTCGGTCAGCCGCTTGGCCAGATCCCGCGCCTCGGTGTAATACCGGCCCGTCGCGCTGGCTTCGAACGTCCGCGCCGACCCGAAAAACACAATCGTGTCGTGGATTCTTTCGTTGCGGAAATGCGCCAAAGGCTGCAGATATTCCGAAAGAATACGGATCGGACGAGCGTCCACCGTATCCATAAAATCTTCGTTCCGGTAGGCGCGCGGCAACCGGCCCAGCGTTTTGCTTCTACTCATGATTTGTTTGTGAGGCCTGATCGTTTTGTGAGATAGGTTCCAGGGCGGCCAGGCGCTTTTCCAATTGTCGCACCGTCTTCAGAAGCTCCGGTAGCTTCGGAAACGCCGTAATGGTCCGCAGCCACTCCCGCGCCTCAAACGCAGGCGACCCGCTGATCCTCGCCCCAGCTTCCACATCGCCCCCCACGCCGCTCTGCGCGTACACCGTCGCGTTGTCGTGAATCGTCAGGTGCCCGGATATCCCCACCTGCCCGGCCAGCAGCACACCCTTGCCCAAAATGCTCGACCCCGCCAATCCCGTCTGCGCGCAAATAATGTCGTCCTCGCCCACCACGCACGCGTGCCCCACCTGCACCAGGCTGTCGATCTTGGCCCCGCGCTTCACCCGCGTCTCGCCCATCGTCGCCCGGTCGATCGACGTCAGCGACTGGATCTCCACGTCATCCTCGATCACTGTCACGCCGCTCTGCACAATCTTGGCGTGCGTCCCGTCGGCCCGCTTGGCGAACCCGAACCCGTCGCCACCCACCACCACGCTGTTTTGCAGCGTCACGCGATTGCCCACGCGGCAGAACTCCCGCACCGCGGCATGGGAATGCGCCAGGAAATCGTCCCCGATCACCGCGCCCTCATAGATCACCACATGCGGATGCAGCACGGCGTTGTCCCCGATCACCGCATGCGCCCCCACCACCGCAAACGGTCCGATCGACGGATTCTCGCCGATTCGCGCGGTCGCGTCGATCGACGCCAGCAGATGAACCCCCGCCGCCGGCCGCGGCGGCTGATAGAACAACGCCAGCGCCCGCGCAAAATCCAGGTACGGATTCTCCGAAATCAACTGCGCCGCGCCTACGCCGTCGATAAACGATGACACCAGCACCGCCCCCGCGCGCGTCTGCTTCACCTTGGGCGCGTACTTGGGATTCGCCAGGAAGGTCAGCTCGCTCGCGCCCGCGCGCTCCATCGCGGCCACGCCCGTGATCTCCCGAGCGCCGTCCCCGCGCAGTTCGCAGCCCAGTTTCGCGGCCAGCTCAGACAGGCGGATGGTCATGATCCCGTTACACCCCCAGCCCCCCAGTATCCCGCACCTTGCACAGCGCGCCCGCCCGCTATACGCTGAGGACAATCGTGCGAACCACGTCCATCGTCGTGCTCTGCGCCCTCATCGCACTCTTCGCTGGATGGCGGCTTTCCTCGCTCCTGCCCGAAGAATGGGTCTCGGAGACCGTCGTGCGCTTGGCCCCCGGGTACGTCGAGCAGACACACGACGCCGGCGCGCCATTCCGCGAGCTCGCACGCCCGGCGCTCAGCGATGCATCGCTCACCAGCATCATTAAGACCCACAATCTTTACCCGGAACTCTCGGCCGAGCCGCCTACGCGCGTCGCGCGCCGGATGCGCGATGCTATTTCCATCCACAGGACCACTGTCGACGGCCAACCCGCCTATCGCCTCGTCTTCCGCTATCCCGTGCGCCTGGCCGCCATGAACGCGCTCCAGGACGTGATATCCAGCCTGCGCGCGAACGCCGGCCTCCTCCGCCGCGACCAACTCGTGGTGATCCCCACCGCGCTAAGCGACACATTCGATCCCGAACTCGTCCAGATCCTCGACCTGCCGACGCTCCCCGACGCGCCCTCCCGCCGCAATCAGATCGAAGCCTCCGTCACGGGACTCGCCTTCGGACTCCTCCTCGGAGCCGCCCTCATTGACCTGCGCCGCCGCCATAGACTTTCCTATTGACAGCCTCACTATTACGTGGCACGATACTACGTGCAGCGTAATAGATATGTCTGACCCGACCCTTCTCGTTCTCGCCAGCCTCGCCGACGGCGATAAGCACGGCTACGCCATGATGGAGGACATTGAGCGCTTCGCGCAGGTCCGCCTCGGTCCCGGCACGCTCTACGGCGCGATCACGCGCCTCGAACAGCGCGGCTGGATCAAGCCCGTCGCCTCTGCCGACGACCGCCGCCAGCCCTACCGCATCACCGCCGCCGGCCGCGAGCATCTCTCCGAGCAACTCTCCGCCCTCAACCGCGTGGTGAAAACCGGCCTCAGCCGGCTGAAGGAGGCATGATGGCGCTGCACCGCTTCCTCGCCCGTCTCTACCCCGCCTGGTGGCGCCGCCGCTACGCCCGCGAGTTCGACGCCCTCATCGAAGACGCCCGCCCTGGCCCCGCCGGAGCCCTCGACATCCTCAAAGGAGCCGCCCTCATGCAACTCACTTCCTCGCCCCCCAGCCGTGCCTTCGCGCTGTGCATCGTCCTAGGCATCGTCGCCGCTCTCGGCGCGTCTTACCTGATGGACACGAAGTTCGAGTCGCAGGCTGTGATCCAGATCGGAGACGCGTCCACCATCCCGGAGAACAGCCAGGCAGCGGTGGACATCATCAACTCGATGGCGCAAACCATCCTCTCCCGCGTGTCCCTGACCACGATCATCCGCGACTTTTCCCTCTACCAGGACCAGCAACAAGACAAGCCGATCGAAGACGTGATCGAGGACATGCGCCGCGACATCCGCATCTCCCCTGTCACTTCATTCACTTCTGACCGGACACAAAGCCCGACCGCCTTCGCGGTCACCTTCGCCTACCCGGACCGCCTCGCCGCCCAGCGCGTGACGCAGCAACTGGTCACGCGATTCATCGACGAAAACACCCGGTCTCGCAACGGCGGCGCCTCTCCCCTCACTCTCATCCTGCTCGACCCGCCCAGCCTACCCAAGGATCCCCTTCGCGCCGGCAGCAGCCGCCTCGTCGTCGCAGGACTCATCGCGGGAGCGGCCGCCGGAGCCCTCCTGGCGCTCATCCTCTCCTGGCGCCGCAACCGCCGTCCTCCGCCGTCGTTCAAGACCATCTCTCTCGCGACGCTCGCCGGCCTGGCGATCAGCCTGGTCGCCTTCTATGTCTACCCGTCCGAATACATCACGTTCAGCAGCGCCCGAATGGAAAGCGCCCTCGATGCAGGTCCTCAGCAAATTCTCCGCTCGGTGAAAGATCGGCTGGATCAGCGCGCCGAAGGCGTTCTATCCGACGCGGCCCTGACGAACGTGATCCGCGAACTGAATCTCTATGGGGGCGAGTCCACCGCCGAAACACGGGCGAGTCTGCGGAAGGCGATCACCTACTCTGCCTCGACGGGCACCGTGGACGGCCAACGATACTCCGCGGTCGCCGTCAGCTTCCGCTATGCGGACGCCGTCGTGGCCCAATCCGCCGCAGAGCGGATCGCAACGCTCCTCGCGGCGCCCGAGGCAGGAGCCGACGTAGAGACCCTGCGCCGCCAACCTCCACGTCGCTTGTCGCCGCCGCTCCGAGGCTTCACCGCAGCGGGTCTCGCAGGAGGCCTGCTCACCGGCATCCTGCTCTCGCTCGTCCTCTATCTCCGCCGCCGCCGCCGGAGCGAGCCGCCCGCCGAACCTCTGCTGTCTACTGAGGCGTAGGTGGCGCATGCCCTTGGCTTGCCGCGCCGGCACTCGTGCCGGCGCTTGTAGTCCGCTCGCAGCCTCACCCCCCGACCACCAAACCCGGCCGCCGCACCACGATCTCCGCCACCGCCCGCCGATGCTCCGGATCCCGCGGAGCGCCCTCATAGCGATGCAAGATCTCCAGCCCCTCGAAGTACGAAGCCAGCTCCCCCGGCTGCGTGCTGAACCGTGACTCCTCGTGCCCCGGTTCGACCATATGCACGATCACCACGGCCACGCCGCCCGGCGCCAGCCCGAGCTTCACCGGCTCAAACAAATAGCGCTGCAAGTAGTAGCACACCGCGATCAAGTCCCAAGCACTCGGCTCGATCGCGAACTCATGCCGCTCCAAATCCGCCACCCGAGCATCCACCGCCGGGCACCGCGACCGCAAGATATCGATCGCCGCAGCAGCGCCATCCACGGCCGTTACGGCCCACCCACGCTCGGCGAGCCACCGCGCATTGCGCCCGGCCCCGCACGCCAGGTCCAAAGCCCGCCCCGGCGGCAGCCCCTCGGCGACCTCCACCAGCAGCGGCGTCGGACCCGCATCCGGAAACTGACCCGTGCGGTACCGCTCGTCCCACCCCGCAATCTCCATCAGGACCGCCCCAGCAGCTTTTCCACGTGCTTGGCCAGCACGTCCACCTCGACGTTGAGCCGAGCCCCCGCCTTCGCATGCCCCAGCGTCGTGTTCGAGAACGTGTGCGGAATAATCGTCACCCCCACCACATCGCCCTCAACCGAAGCGATCGTCAAACTGATCCCGTCCAGCGTGATCGACCCCTTCTCGACCAGATACCGCCCCAGCGCCGCAGGCACGCGCACCTTGAGCCACCAGTTCCCTTCGCCCAATTCGTCCAGCGCCGCAATCTCGCCCGTAGCGTCCACATGCCCTTGCACGATGTGCCCGGAAAGCCGCGTCACCGGCGTCACCGGACGCTCCAGGTTCACGCGCGACCCCGCCCGCAAATTCCCCAGGTTGCTGCGTGCGATCGTCTCCGGAGCCAGGTCCGCCTCGAACCCGCGCTCGCCGACAGTCACCGCCGTGAGACAAACTCCGTTCACCGCGATGCTCGCCCCCACCGCCAGATCGGAGAGCACCGTCGAGCACTCCACCTGCAGCCGAGCCCCCTTCCCCTGCGCCGCAAACGACCCGACCGTGCCCAACTCCTCCACGATCCCCGTGAACATCAGGGTTCGCGCTCCACCCACGCCTCCACCGCGAACTCGTCGGTTGAGATCGGATGCAGCCGCACGTCGTGGAACAGGATGGCGTCCTTGCGCCGCCGCCGCCCCATCCCCCCGGCCACCGGCAGCGAATGCAGCCCGCCCAGAATCTTGGGCGCGTAATAGAAGTAGATTTTGTCGGCGATGCCCGCCTCCAGCGCGGCCCAGTTCACGCGGCTCCCGGCCTCGATCATCAGCGACTGATACTTGTCGCGCGACAGAAAATCAATCACGCCCTGCAAGCTTGCGCGCCCGTCGGTCCGCTCCAGGATCTCCACATGCACGCCCATCGACTCCAGCTTCCGCCGCCGGTCTGGCGAGGCAGCCGACGTCGTCACCACCAGCACGTCGTTCTGGCAAGACGTCGCCAGCGCCGAATCCGGCGGCAGCCGTAACTGCGAATCGAGCACGATTCGCAGCAGTGGACGGCTTCGCTCCAACCCGCTCCGGTCCGTCAACCGGCAGTCGTCGGCCAGCACCGTGCCGATCCCCGTCATGATCGCGTCATGCCGGTGCCGCAGCATCTGCACGTGCTCCCGCGCCGTTTCACTGGTGATCCACCCCGGCGTGTACCCCGGCATGCCGTCTTCCGGAGCCGCGATCTTCCCGTCCAGCGTCACCGCAGCCTTCAGCGTCACCAGCGGACGCCCCAGTCGCATGAAGTGCAGGAAGGCTTCGTTCAAAGTGGTGGCGCGCGCGGCCAGCCCCTCCTCGATCTCCACGTCGACTCCGGCATCGCGCAGCCTCGTGAACCCGCGCCCATGCGTCTGCGGATTCGGATCCTCGATCGGCGCCACCACCTTGCGCACGCCCGCCGCCAGAATCGCGTCAATGCACGGCGGCGTCCGCCCATGATGCGCGCACGGTTCCAGCGTGACGTACAACGTCGCCCCCCGCGCCGCCTCACCCGCCTCCTCCAATGCGATCACTTCCGCATGCCGCACACCGGACCACGTGTGGAACCCGCGCCCCACCACCGCGCCATCGCGCACCACCACCGCGCCCACCGTCGGATTGGGCGAAGTCGAACCCCACCCGCGCTCCGCCAGTTCCAGCGCTTCTTCCAAATATCGACTCATGCGTTGTCAGGCAGAAAAAAATCTGCGTTCATCTGCGTTCATCTGCGGCCATTTTTAGTCAAACAGCGACGCCACGAAATTCTCCGGCTCAAACGGCAGCAGATCATCCACCTGCTCGCCGACCCCCACATACCGGATCGGCAATCCCAGCTCCCGCGAAATCGCCACCACCACGCCCCCCTTGGCCGTCCCGTCCAGCTTCGTCAGCACAATCCCGGTCACCTCGGCCGACTCCGTGAACTTGCGCGCCTGCTCCAGCCCGTTCTGCCCCGTCGTCGCCTCGATCACCAGCAGCACCTCGTGCGGAGCCCCCGGAATCACCCGCACCGCCGTGCGCCGCATCTTTTCGAGCTCGGCCATCAAATTCGTCTTCGTATGCAGCCGCCCCGCCGTGTCCACAATCACGTAGTCCGTCTTGCGAGCCTTGCCCGCCTGCAACGCATCGAACAGCACCGCGCTCGGATCCGCGCCCGTCTTCTGCCGGATGATCTCCGTCCCGGTTCGCTGCGCCCACACTTCCAACTGCTCGATGGCCGCCGCGCGAAACGTGTCGGCCGCGCACAGCAGCACACTCTTGCCCTCGGCCTGCAGCCGCTTGGTCAGCTTCCCGATCGACGTGGTCTTGCCCGCCCCGTTGACGCCCACCACCATGATCACCGCGGGCGGCTCGGTCACCGTCGGCAGATCCCGCACGGACGCTTCGAGCACCTCCAGCAGATACTGCCGGATCAGCCGCTTCAACTCCGCCGCATCGCCCACCTGATGCCGGGCCACCCGTTCGCGGATCCGCTCCAGCACTTCGCTGGTGGTCTTCGAGCCGATATCGGCCGTGATCAGGGCGTATTCCAGCTCCTCCAGGACATCGGCGTCGATCTCCTTGCGCCCCTGAACGGCGTCGTCGATTTTCTCCAGCAAACCGGCGCGCGTTTTCTGCACACCGGCTTTGAGTTTTTCGAGAAGGCTGGGTTCCTTGGCCGCGGCTGAGGAACCGAAGAGGGTCTTAAACATGTTGTGGACGCTGTAAAAATCCAGTGTAGCAGCGCCCCTGTGGGGCAGGCCCCCTGCCTTATCCCTACACCCATAGCCCTCCCACCGTCCACAGCCCCGCAAGCTGTGCCGCGACGGCAGGGAGCAGTCTTCCATGGTAGACATCCGACCCTACCCATGGTAGACTCCCTACCATCGATGCCAAACCTCCTCCAGGGAACCCTCGACATGCTGATCCTCCGGACCCTCCTGTTCGGACCCGCCCACGGCCACGCCATCGCCAAACACATCCAGCAATCGACCGACGAAGTCCTGCAAGTCGAACACGGCTCGCTCTACCCCGCCCTCCACCGCCTCGAACGCCAAGGCTGGATCACGGCCAAGTGGGAAACCCCCAAAAGCGGCAAGCGCGAGTTCAAGTATTACCGCCTCACCCCCGCGGGCCGCAAACAACTCGCCCGCGAAGAATCCAAGTGGAAGCAACTGACCGGAGCCATCGCCCAGGTCATGTGGCCGGAGGAGTCGTAAACCATGTGGCGACGCCGCCGGCAACGCGAAGCGGACCTCGACCGCGAGCTCCAATCGCACCTCGACCTCGAAGCCGAAGAGCAAGGCGACCCCGCAGCCGCCCGCCGCACCCTCGGCAACCTCGCCCAAATCAAAGAGGACACCCGCGCGGCCTGGGGCTGGGTCACCGTCGAACGCCTCGCCCGTGACCTCCGCTACGCCGCCCGCGCCATGCGCCGCCGCCCCGTATTCACCGCCGTCGCCGTCCTCTCGCTGGCCATCGGCATCGGCGCCAACACCGCCATCTTCGCCTTCGCCGAAGCCATCCTCCTCCGCACGCTGCCGGTCCCCCACCCCGACCACCTCGTCATCCTCCGCCAGACCAACACGACATTCCACATCGAAAACTGCTGCTTCCAGTACGGCGTCTTCGAGGAGCTCCGCCGCGCCGGCACGGGCTTCGAAGACATCCTCGCCGACCGCTACATCGAAGTCACCTTCACCGAAAGCGGCCAAAGCGAGCGCGTCGCCGGCGAATTCGTCAGCCCCAACTTCTTTACGATGCTCGGCGTCCGCGCCGCCGCCGGACGCCTTCTCGACGCCAGCGACAACGGCCCCGACGGCACCGGCGACACCGTCGTCATCAGCCACCGCCTCTGGCAAAACCGCTTCGGCGCCCGAGCCGATATCGCCGGCCTCCGCGTCACTCTGAACGGCCACTCCTTCCGCATCGTCGGCGTCACCCAGCCCGGCTTCACAGGAGCCTCGCTCCACCAGCCGCGCGACTTCCAGCTACCTGCCTCGGCCTTGCAGAAACTCCTCGGCGTCAGCCGCGACACCGAAAATTGGACCCAGCTCATCGCCCGCCGCAAACCCGGCGTAGCTCTCGACCAAGCCCTCGCGCGCGTCAACGCCATCGGCAAGCCCCTCGAACGCGACCGCGGCTATCTCCTCTCGGACCGTGACGACTTCGTGCTGCGCGACGGCAGCCAGGGCTTCGACTCGCAACAGGACCAACTCGGCCGCCCCGTCCTCGTCCTGCTGCTCCTGGTCGGCGTCGTCCTGTTGGTCGCCTGCGCCAACCTCGCCGCCCTGCTGCTGGTCCGCTCCATCGAACGCACCCGCGAAGCCGGCCTGCGCATCGCCCTCGGAGCCTCGCGCTTCACCCTCTTCCGCCAGTTCTTCGCGGAAAGCGTCCTGCTGGCCCTCGCCGGCGGCGCCGGAGGATGGCTGCTCGCCCTCACCCTGGTCGAGATCCTGCATTCCCTCTTAGGACCGCAAAGCGCCCACCTCGAAGTCCAAGCCGGAGCCGATGTCTTCGCCTTCTCCGCGGCCCTCACCCTCGCCTCGGCCCTGTTGTTCGGTGCGCTCCCCGCCTGGCGAGCCGCCCGCGCCAACCCGCTCCCCGCCATCCAGGGATCCTCCATCCCGCCGCGCCGCCGTCCCCTTCTCTCGCGCGCCATCGTCGCCGCTCAGGTCGCCCTGTCGCTCGTGCTGCTGTTCTGCGCGGGCCTGTTCACCCGCACGCTCGGCAACCTGCGCGCCATCGACCTCGGCTTCCATCCCGAAAACCTGGTCCTCGTCCGGCCCGAACTCACCGGCGTGAACTTCGCCGGCCAGGAAGCCATCGACTACTTCAATGAACTCCGCCGCCGCGCCACCGAGCTCCCCGAAGTACGCGCCGCCAGCGTCACCACGCTGAACGTCCTCAGCGGCAGCATGTCTTCGGTGACCCTCATGCTGCCCGCCTACCAATCGCCGGACGGCCTGCGCCCCACCACCTACCGCACCAACGCCAGCCCGGACTACTTCCGCACCCTCGGCATCCCCCTGCTCGCCGGCCGCGACTTCACCCCCGCCGACGCCACCGCCACCCTCGAACCGGTGATCGTCAACCAGCGCTTCGCCGACCGCTTCCTCGCCGGCGACCCTCTCGGCAAGACCTTCTCCTACGGCGGCGTCGACCGCCACGTGCAAGTGGTCGGCGTCGCCGGCACCGCCAAGTTCCGCTACGTGCGCGAGGAGCCGCAGCCCATCCTCTACGAACCCTTCCGCCCGCCCATCCTCCCGGCGCTGCTCCAAGTGCGCACCGCGGGCGACCCCGCCCCCACCATCGGACGCCTGCGCGCCCTCATCGCCACCCTCGACCCGCGCGTCACCATCGCCGAAGCCAACACCATGGAGTTCCAGATCGACGCCGCCCTGGCCCGCGAGCGCCTGCTGGCGTTCCTGTCCACACTCCTCGGCGGAGTAGCCGTAGCCCTCTCCGCCATCGGCCTCTACGGCGTCCTGGCTTTCTCAGTCGTGCGCCGCACGCGCGAAGTCGGCATCCGCGTAGCCGTAGGCGCCCGCCGCGTGAGCATCCTCGCCCTGATCCTCAAGGAAGCCGTCTGGACAGTCGCCATCGGCCTGGCCATCGGCCTCCCCCTGGCCCTCTCCGCCGGCCGCCTCTCGGCGACCCTCCTCTACGGACTCGAAGCCGAAGACACCGCCACCGCCGCCGGAGCCACACTCCTCCTGCTCCTCACCGCTACAGCGGCCGCCCTCATCCCGGCCCTCCGCGCCACGCGCCTCGACCCCATGACCGCCCTCCGCCACGAATGAGGAATTCTCCCAGGCATCCCCGCTGCCGTAAGTCCGTGTGGGGCAGGCCCGTGGCCTGCGGCGGCCTCTCAGGCCGCCTCCGATGCGGCACAACAGCACCACCCCGGTGCTATCATGCAATCATGCCGCAGGAAGTGAAGACGATTGGCGCCAGCGGCCAGATCTCGCTCGGCAAGCAATACGCCGGCCGCACCGTCATCGTCGACGAACTTGAAGACGGCGTGTGGATGATCAAGACCGCCCAAGTCATCCCCGATAACGAACGCTGGCTCCACGAACCAGAGTTCAAGAAGAAGCTGGACCGGGCCCTCGAATGGTCCGCCACGCACCCCCCCAAGGAAACCGACCTCGACGCCCTGGAACGTAAGCTCAAAGGCCACCTCCGGCGCCGCGCCAAGTGAACCGCGTCAAGCTGGATTTGAACCAGGACGCGTTCCAAGCGCTCTGGCTGACACTGTCGGCGCAGGATGCGGAGGCCGTACGGACCACTCTACGGAAGATCGCGCGTCTCACCTGGCCGGAACTCTACCAGGATCGCGGTCTACGCTGGGAAGCGATCCAGACACGCACCGGCCCCGGGGCCCAGCGCCTTTACTCCCTCAGGATCACCCAGAAGATGCGTGCGGTCGCCTACCGCGAGGGAGACTTCCTGCGCCTGCTGGAGATCCACCCCGGCCACGACGCCACCTATCAGTAACCCGCCCTACTCGCCCGCGCCGGTGATCTTCACCAGCGGCTGCGCCACCTCGTCCGGCATCTCGCGCTTGAACACCTGCTCGCCGCGCCAGAAGTCGAAGTACGACACATAGTGCACGCAGCTCACCGTGCAGTACGGCGCGCAGGACTTCTCGGTCAGGTACTCGCGCCGTATGTCTTCGTACGTGTATTCCTCTAGAGGCTTGCCCGGATACCCGCGCTGCTGCGAGCAGTAATGCACCAGCCCGTCCTCGCAGATGTACATGTAGCGAGCCCCCGCGCGGCACTTCCAGTTGTTCGGCTTGCCCTGCGCGATGGCGTCCTGGAAGAAGTTCAACCGCGCGAAGTTGCGGTTTTCCTTGGCCTTCATCGCGTGGTAGATCTCACGTTCGCGCTCGCCCAGCGGCCGCAACTGGCCCTCGCCGTCGTGAATGATGCCGACCGTTGAGGAGAACCCCAGCTCCAGCGCCCTTGTCCCCACCACCAGCGCGTCTTCCGGATTATGGATGCCGCCGCCCACCACCGAGTTGATGTTCACGTGGAACTCGGCGTGTTCGGCCAGCATTTGCAGCTTCTTGTCGAGCACCTTCAGGCTCTTCTTCGAAACATCGTCCGGATTGACGTTGTCAATCGAGATCTGCATGTGGTCGAGCCCGGCCCGGTTCAGCCGCTTGATCCGCTCCGGCACCAGCAGGTAGCCGTTGGTGATCATGCAGGCCAGCACGCCGCGCCGCCGCATGGCCGCGATAATGTCGTCCAGGTCCGGGTGGAGCAGTGGCTCGCCGCCCGAAAGCGTGACAATGCGCGTCCCCAGGTCGGCCAGCCGGTTGATCCGGCCGATCATCGTATCCGTGGGAACAGGCTTCGAGAAATCGTCGTACTCGTTGCAGTACGCGCAGGAAAGGTTGCATCTGCGGATCGGAATGATGTGCGCCATGATCGGGTGCGAAGTCGACATCGCACCGCCCGCAATGACGCGCAACTCACGCATCCGGCGGGACAAGGCCCTCCAATTCCGCCGCATTCGAAAAGCCGTGTCTGACATCTGGATTTCATTCTATTTAAGCACGTTCGGTACCCCCGTGGAGGCCCGCTTCGAACCCTCGGCCGGGCGGCCGCGCTATACTGATCCTCCGGAATGAGTACGCGCTGGGTTGCCGGGTTGATCCTGCTGGGAACATTGGCCTTAGGTCTCTACGGGATCCACCGCAGCCTGTGGCTGGACGAAGCCTGGGTGGCCAACTCGGTGCGCGCCGCCTCGCTCGGCGGGATGTTCCGCGGCGGGGAGTGGCTGCAGACCAGCCCACCCCTGTTCCTGCTGGCCGCCCGCGCCTCCGTAGTACTGTTCGGACTCTCCACCGCGGCATTTCGCGCAGTTCCCCTGCTGTTCGCCCTGATCGCGGTCACCGCCCTGTTTCTGGCCGTGCGCCGGGCCAGCAACGAATCCTGGGCCGTGCTGGCGGCCGCGGCGCTCGGGTTCCTGTCGACCGCCATCGAATACTTCCGCTCCTTCAAGCAGTACGGCGGTGAGGTGGCCGCCGTAGCCGTCGTACTGTTCGCCGCCGTAACCTACTTGCAATCTCCGAAGTACTACCGGTGGCTGGTGGCGGCTGTCGCCGTGGCCATCCCTCTGGCCTACCCGATGGCCTTCGTTGTGCCCGGTCTGGTCCTGGCCGTGTGGGGCGCCGGAGGCTTCCGCCGCGCGGCGATCCTGGCCGCCCTCGCGGCAGCCGAGTTCGCCCTGCTCTACTGGTTCTTCATCACCCCCAACGTCTCCCCCGCGCTGTGGACCTATTGGCAGGCCAGCCTCGAACGCGCCTATGGAGCCACCGCCTGGGCCGCGATGCTGTTCGGACTCGCCGTGGCCGTACATCTCGCGCTGCGCCTGCTGCGCGGCGAGCATGGCGCCCGCGAATGGATCCAGATCGTCTGCCTGCTGCCGTGCATCCTGTTGGTTGCCGCCGAACTCACCGGCTGGTATCCGGCCAGCGCCCGCACGCGCCTGTTCCTGCGCCCGTGCCTGCTGCTGCTCGCCGCGGTCACCTTCGACGGCGTTCTCGCGCGCTGGCCGCGCGTGCAATCGGTGCTGGCCCGCGCGCTGCCCGTCGCCGCGGTGGCCCTGGTGCTCGGCGGCGTCTACACGCAGTTCCGCGCGCACGCCGACGACCCGTTCGAGGACTACGCCGGGGCGGTCGACTACCTGCGCGCCCACGTCCAGCCCAATGACCTGCTGCTGGTGCACGCCTCCGCCCGCCAGGGCTTTCAGCTCTACGCAGCCATCGACGGCTGGGATGCGCCCGCCGTCTACGGGGAGACCGGCTGGCCCTGTTGCCGCCGGACGGCGAACGCCCCGCCGCACAGCGCCACACCGCAGGCGGTCTATCACGATCTGGCCGCCAAGGTGCCCGACGGGTTCCGCGGACGCGTGTGGCTGGTTTACTCGACGCGCCCCGAACACTGGAACTACGTAGGCCTCGATGAAGCCACGCTGTGGCGCAGCCATCTGTGGGCGCGCGGCTGCCCGCCCGGTCCTTATATAGAGCTGCCCAACCTGGGGATCAGTCCGATGGACTGCGCCCCCGCCCACAGCTTCGCCCCGGCGAACTCCCCCTGAGAGTATTTCCACGAGCCATGCACTTATTCGTGTGGCTAGGACTCTTGCCCTCTGGCTAGCCCGCAAAGGGCGTGCGGGGGCCCTCAGGACGACCAAGCATGCAGCCCGCGCGCTCGGTCTTGCGGGCTTTTGCTTAGGCGCCCTCTGGTTGCCGGCGGCCGCACAATCCGATCCGGCTATCTTGCAGATTCGTGTGATCGAGGGAGAGGGCGCGGTCTATGCCACCGGCTCGCGAGCGACGCGCGGGGTGACCGTGCGCGTAACCGACGAGACGGGCAAACCGGTGGAAGGTGTGGCAGTCACCTTCCGCCTTCCTGATGACGGCCCGACAGGCCGGTTCCAGTCGGGGGAGCGCGTGGAAGCCGAGGTCACGGCGGCCGACGGCACGGCGCTGGTGTGGGGCATGGAGTGGAACCGCACGCCGGGTCCCTTCGAGGTGCGCATCACGGCGGCCAAGGGACAGGCGAGCGCGGGCACGGTGTGTCCGCTATACCTCAGCGATGCGCTGGCGGCGATCAACGCGCAGCCGGGTGGGCCGTCCACGGGAGGCGGCGGTGGCGGAAGCGGGCACAAGAAGCTGTGGATCGCACTGGCCATCGCCGGCGCCGCGGTAGTGGGTATCGCCGCGGCCTCGGGCGGCAGCGCGAGTAGCGGCGCGGTCTCGGCTCCGTCAACGGCGGGAACGCCCCGCATCGGAACGCCGACCATCACCATCGGGAAACCATGAGCGTGTGGGCGCAGTTGCGTTTGTTGTGCAGCCGTCTGGCAGCCGCGTGGGAGTGGGCGGGAAGGGCGTGCCCTCCGCGCGTGGCACAGGCGGGTCCAGGCGCCAGGCGACCAGGGCGCGGCGTGGTGCGCGGTCGCGCTCCCGGGGCGGCACTGGCGCCGGCCACATCGAGGGGCCGCGCACTGGCGGCGAGGGTGCACGGCAATGCCACGCTGGCGGTTCGGCCGCTTGCGCGACGGCTGCCCGCATTGCTTGCGCGACGGCTGCCCGAGTCGCTTGCGCGATGGCTGCCTGGGTCGCTTACCCGACGGCTGCCCGGGTCACTTGCGCCATGGCTGCCCGCGTTGCTTGCGCCACGGCTGCCTGGGTCGCTCACGCGAAGGCTGTCCGCGTTGCTTGCGCGACGTCTGCCAGCGTTGCTTACCCGACGGCTGCCCGGGTCGCTTGCGCGATGGCTGCCCGGGTCGCTTGCCCGACGGCTGCCGGGGTCACTTGCGCGACGGCTGCCCGTAGTGCTTGCGCGATGGCTGCCTGCATTGCTTGCGCGACATCTGCCCGCGTTGCTTGCGCGCCATCTGCCTGCGTTGCTTACCCGACGGCTGCCCGGGTCGCTTGCGCGACGGCTGCCCGGGTCGCTCACGCGAAGGCTGTCCGCGTTGCTTGCGTCACGGCTGCCCGCGTTGCTTACCCGACGGCTGCCCGGGTCACTTGCGCCATGGCTGTCCGCGTTGCTTGCGTCACGGCTGCCCGCGTTGCTTACCCGACGGCTGCCCGGGTCACTTGCGCGAAGGCTGCCCGCGTCGCTTGCACCACGGCTGCCCACGTTGCTTACCCGACAGCTGCCCGGGTCACTTGCGCGAAGGCTGCCCGCGTCGCTTGCACCACGGCTGCCCGCGTTGCTTACCCGACGGCTGCCGGGGTCGCTTGCGCGATGGCTGCCCGCGTCGCTTGCGCGATGGCTGCCCGCGTCGCTTGCACCACGGCTGCCCACGTTGCTTACCCGACGGCTGCCGGGGTCACTTGCGCGATGGCTGCCCGCGTTGCTTGCGCCACGGGGCGCCGCCACCGGGCGGACGCAGGCGGCACCAGTGCTTCGCAACGCCGCGCGAGCTGCGTCGATGGCTACCCGAATCCTGACCGGCGTGGTCTACGTGGGCCTGCCGATGGCCGTGTGGGCGCAGAGCGGTGATGTCGCACTGCCGCGCGTCGGAACGATCCTCGCCGGCGACGGTTCACTGCGGCCGGTGTACGGCGTGGCCGGAAGTTTCGCGGTCGGCCAAGCGAGTGCGACCGGTGTGCTTGGGGCTGCGTGCTCGCAGGGTCTTTGTGTGGCAATGACGGAGTCTGGGCTGCTGGTCCGTGGTGGTGAAGGAGAACCGGGCGGGGCGGGCTGGGAGCCCGCCGCAGGCCACGGGCCTGCCCCACACGGCGCACGAGGGTCCGCAGTGATCGGGCTGGATGGCGGCTCTGCCTGGGTGTACTTCTCTGACACCGGTGCCTTTGCCCATTGGCAGGACGGCGTGCTCATGCCGCTGGACTGGCGCGTGGATGGCGAGGTGCTCTCGATCGCCCCAGACGCGCGCATCGCCGTGCGCCGTGACGGCGGCGTTTGGATCGTGCGGCCCGAGGGCGGCGTCCTCGATGCGCTGCCCGAGGCGGCGGGCGCCGTCTTGCTGCTGGACGATGCCACCGTGTTCGCGGCCGGGGGCGAGATCGTGATCCAGCGCGCGGACCGCAGCCAGCGGCGCTTCGCGCTTGGGGGCATCGAACGCATCACGCCGATGAGTGACGGCTGGGTGCAAGTCACGGCGGGCGGCAGCGTGTATGCGCTGCGCATCGTGGCGGGCCGCGAGGCGTTGTATGTCATCCCAGCGGGCGGGCCCCCGCCGGCACTCCCGCAAGGCAGGCGGCGATGAAGATGCGAAGCGCGGTGCTGGCCCTGCTGCTGCTCGCTCCGGCGGCCTGGGCCGAGCTGGCCATCTACGCGGTGGTGGACGGCGCGGAGCAGCCGCTGGGCTCCTTCTACAATCTGGGCAAGGTCGCCGCGGGCGACACGCTGGTGATCGACCTGCGCGTGCGCAACCCGGGTCCGGGCGCCGTCCAGATCACGCGCTTCACGGCCGACGGTGTCGGCTTCAGCCTGGAATTGCCGGTGCTGCCCTTCACCATCCAGGCGGGCAACTTCGCGCGGGCGCAACTGGTGTTCCGCGGCGACATGGCCGCCATGTACAGCGCCAACCTGCAACTGAACGGCATCAGCGTGATTGTCGCGGCGACGGTGGTGCCCGCGCCGCTGCTGACCGTGTTTCCGGTGTGCACCGGCACGAATCCGAACAAGATCGACTTCGGCAGCGTCGAGTTTGGAAAGCTGCGGCTGTGCAACTTCAACCTGCAAAACGCCTCGGCCGAGGCGATGACCATCAGCACGTTCGCGGTGACGGGCGACGGCTTCTCGGGACCCATGGGGCGCACGGCTCCCTTCACGCTGGCGGCCGGTGAGACGACTTCCTTCGTGGTCCACTTCGTGCCGCCGCGCGCGGGCTCGTTCACCGGGGCGCTGAAGATCGAGGCGCAGACGTATGTGCTGTCGGGAACCGGGCTCAATCCGCCGCTGCCCAAACCGGTGCTCGACCTGGAAAGTGCTCCGCTCGCGAGCGCGCAGCAGAGGCGGCTGACGATGCGCCTGCCTGAACCGGCTCCCTTCGACGCGACCGGACAAGTGCAGCTCAGCTTTACTCCCGATTCGACGGTGGTCTCCGACGATCCGGCGGTGATGTTCACGGTCAACGGGGCGCGGTCGATCGCGTTCACTGTGCAGCAGGGCTCGGCTGAGGTGCTGCTGGGTGGGCAGCCGTTCGCCATGGTGCAGACGGGGACATCGGCGGGACGGATGAAGTTCACGCTCAGCGGCATCGTCTCGGGCTTCGCCTCGGATCCGACCACGCTGTTCACCATCCCGCCGCGGACGCTGGCGCTGGATACGATCGATGCGCTGCTGGGCTTCGCCAACGTGGATGTGCGCATGACCGGGTTCGACAACACGTACTCGGCCGGGGCGATGAGCTTCACCTTTTATGACGCGGCGGGCAAGGTGATCGGGGGCGGTCCGGTTAGAGCGGACTTTAGCGGCGCGTTCCGCGCGTTCTATTCGTCGACCAAGGCGGGCAGCGCGTTTCAGGTGACGGTGAGCTTTCCGGTGGCGGGCGATGCGACGGCGGTGGGGAGCGTGGAGGTGGAGTTGAGCAACGCCGCGGGGACCACGCGGACGGATCGGTTGACGTTTCATTGAGCGGGATGACGGACGGTTGAGGGACCGCTCCCTGCGGTCGCGGCTCAGCTAGCGGCGCTGTGCACCCAGGCAGTGATCCGGGCAGAGCGCCTGTAGCCGCGACCGCAGCGGTCTACCGATGGTTACGGCTTGTTGTCGGGCTGGGCGGGCTGCTCCTCGAAGTCCTCGGGCGGCAGGTCATCGGGGATGTCGAAGCTGATGCTCGCATCCGAGGTGAACTTCTGGTACAGGCGGAACTCGATGTCGTTGCGGCTTTGGTAGCCGTCCTCGTAGCGCGACGAGATTTCGGCGCGCAGCGGCAGGACGAATTCATTGCCGGAGATCTCGGTGAAGTCGTAGTTGAGATCCAGCGAAACCTCTTTGATGGGGAAGTTCTCCAGGCCGTCCAGTGTCATCTTGATGCGCATGACCCGCTTGGTCTCGGTGTCGGCGTAGACCAGGCCGTGATAGCCGAACACGCCGGTGCGGCCGGAGGGCTCGTCGTGCACGGTGTATTCGGAGTTGCGCTGGAGCACGGTGAATTCGTAGGTGTAGGTGCGGCGGTCGCGGAGCGTGGCCCAGTGGCCCCATTCAAACCGGGTTTGGGTTTCGGGCTTGAAGATCTGGTAGAGCATGGTGGCGAACTCACCGGAGCTGGTGGTGCCGCCCAACTGCTCATGGGAGACGTTGGAGACCGGAAGGTTGTTGACCAGCGTCACCTTGTAGTTCTCGTGGTGGTCGACGTAACTCAACTGTTCCTGGATGACGTCGGCGATGCGCCAGCCGCCGCGGCCGGGGTCGACGTAGCGGCGCGTGCGCTGGGTGCAGATGTAGTCGGGCAGGCCGCTGGTGTAGTCGAGCGCGTTCTGGCGCACCTCAGCCAGGATGGCGGCCTGCTCTGCGGCGCTGGGGGGCGGGATGGGCGGCGCGATGGCGGTGACCACGGGCGGCGCGGGCGTGGGGAGTCCCTTGGAGGCTTCGCTCCACTCGCGCAGGACTTCGAGCGTGCGCGGGCCGGCGCCGAGACCTTGCAAATCTTCCACCTTGCGCGCGTCGAGGCGTTCGGTGAGCTTGAAGTTCTTGAGCGCGTCGGCTACCTGCTTGTCGGATTGGTGGAGTTGGACGGTGCTCTTGATGAAGGTCTCGAGCTGGGAGACCGACATGGGCCGTTGCGCGAGCGCGGGGAGCGCGAGGCACCAAAACAGGACAGCGAGGAAGCGAACTCGGCCCATAACTACATTAGAGCGCATCGGGTGCGGTGGGGACAGGGGGGGAGTGTGGTGTTTGGACCTCACTACCGGCAGGGGATCGGCGGGTGGGGGCGGGTGGGTTCGTTTGGTTGGGAGCAGGGGCCTGGGACCGGGGGGCGGGGGCCAGGGGGGTTGTGCATGTGCGTGGGGTTGCGGGCTTGGTTGGTGGGTTCGTCTGGTGGGGCGACAAGCGCCGGGACGAGTCCCGGCGCGGCAAGCCACGGGCTTGCGCCACATTGCCACGGGCTTGCGCCACCTGTTGGAGTTGCTGGAGCTGGCGGAAGGCGCGGTGGTAGGCGCGGTCGATCTGGCCCTGGTAGCGGGAAAGGAGCTGGAGGCTCGGGTTGTTGGTGGCCAGGTGCTGGAAGGTCCAGGCTAAGCGGTCTTCGTCATCCATGCCGTCGATCAGCGGGTCGGGGTCGGGGCCGTGGCGGACTATTTCGTTGCTCAACAGATTGGTTTCGATGGTGATGAGGCGGCGGAGGCGGTAGTCGCAGAGGACCATGGTTTCGACCAGGCGCTGCTCCACCGGGTCGGCGGGTTGGAAGCGGGCGAGGTAGGCGTCGCGGAGGTGGTAGAACTCGTCGCGGTCCTCGGTGGGGAGGACGAATTTGAGCGCGGTCAGGCCGTGCTTGAGGGCGTTTTGGGAAGACCGGGCGCGGCCTTCTTCGGTCTTGGGTCCTTGGGATTTGGCTCCGTTGATGCGGGCGGTTTCGGATTTGAGTTGCGATGGCATTCAAGTTTCTCCTTCGGGCAGGAGGATACTCGGAGATGCCGGGGAGATGAGGGCGGTGAGAACGAGAAGTATGTGAATTGATGGGAGATCAACAACTGGCAGGAAAGGTCACGCGCGCCCGCTGGCGGCCGTCGCCTTTTCGATTTGGATGCTGATCACTGTGCGGATGGGCGGCGCGAAACGGCTGGGCTTCGGAGCGGCCTACCGCACAAGGACGTGTTACCCGGTTGGCTCCATCCGCGCGCATTATGCAGTCTGGTATTGCACGGGCGCGGCAAGCACGAGTGCCTGCGCCAGGTTAGCGCTTGCGCTGTTGCTGCTTGGCGGGGGGCGGGGCTGGGCGGGTGGCTTCTTCGATGGCCTTTGCCATGACCGGCGCCATGAGGCGATAGCCCTTGGCGTTGGGGAGCAGGCCGTCGTCGGTGGCATCGGCCATGAGGGCGCCGGATTCGTCGGCCAACACGCTGTAGAAGTCGACGTAGGTGTAGTTGCGCTGGGCGCAGAGGGCTTTGATCCAGTCGTTCAAGGCGCGGATGTAGATCAGGGGGCGGGTGGGGGAGCGCTGGTATTCGGGGTTCTGATCCTTATAGACGTCGTTGACGGGCAGGACCGAGGTGAAGAGCACCTTGATGTTGTTGGCGTAGGCGATGTCGGCAAGGGAGACGTAGTTGTCTTCGATGGCGACCAGAGGGGTATCGCGCGTGAGGTCGAAGGTGCCGCCCTCAATGACTACGGCCTTGGGGCGGAGGTCGACGACGTCGGTCTTCATGCGGCCGAGGAGCTGGCCGGTGATCTGACCTTCGATGCCGCGATTGATGAAGTCCTCCTCGGGGAAATATTCGTTGATGCGCCAGAGGGCGGTGATGGAGTCGCCGAGGAAGACGACGCGGCGGCCGTCGGGGTTGGGGGCGGGCAGGAGGCGGTTCTGTTCCTGGAAGTGGGAGACGTCGTCGCGGTCGGGGGTTTTGAGGGTGGTTTCCTTGACTTCGAGGAGGGCGCGGAAGTGGGCGTCGAGGCGCGTGGCATTGTCGCGAACTTCATTGAGTTGGTCGCGGGCGACGGTGGGGAAGGGGTAGGGCTTGGGGACCGCGTCGGCGAGGTTGAGATAGGCGCGGAGGTTGCCGAGGAGCGTGTAGGTTGGGTCGGCGGCGCGGGGCTTGGTTTCGAGCAGGGCGCAGGCGGCGCGGGCGCCTTCGATGATGGGCGCGGCGGCGCGGGCCAGCGCGGGGATGGCGAAACCGCCGGCTTCCATGAGCTGCCCGACGCGGGTGCAGAGCTGGTTGAGCTGGTCGGGGTCGAGTTCGGCGGAGGGGGCGGAAGGAGCCGGTTGGGCCTGGGCGGTCAGGGCTACCAGCAGGAGCAGCGCGGCCGGTGGTCGCATCACTTCCGAGGATACAACAGGGGGTGGAGGGGGGCGCTTGGGCGGCGGGATGGCGGACGGTTGCGGGACGCTTCCTGAGGGGCACGGCACGGCTGGTCCACAGCTAGTCTGGATTTGTCACGAGCTCTCAGAGCGTTTCGAGCAAAGCACAGGCGGGAGGCCTCGGCGAGTGGTCGGGGCGGCACCCCGGGCACGACACTGTGATGGACGACTGGCGCCGGGACGAGTCATACCTATTGTCTGAGCGCGGCAAGCCATGGGCTCGCGCCACGTCCTGCGTCCGAACCTGGTGAGAAATGCGGACTAACCCGGACTAGTCCGGATTTGTCACGAGCTCTCAGAGCGTTTCGAGCAAAGCACAGGCGGGAGGCCTCGGCGAGTGGTCGGGCCCCGGCACCCCGGGCACGACACTGTGATGGACGACAAGCGCCGGGACGAGTCCCGGCGCGGCGAGCCATGGGCTCGCGCCACGCCCAGGACTGGCGGGGACGAGCGGGAGCGTGCCCGGTGGGCGGAGATCGCGCATCGGGCGCGGGACGACGGACGGCGGAGTTGGGGGCGTTGCTACACTTCAGGTGTGGCACGCATTCCGGGACGCCATTTTCTGAAGAATCTTGTCGAGCGGCGGGCGCTGGTGGCGCAGCTGGTGCGGCGCGATTTCAAGCAGCGCTATGTGGGGTCGGCCGGCGGCTGGCTGTGGGGCGTGGTGCACCCGCTGGTGCTGCTGGCCAGTTACTATTTCGTGTTCCAGGTATGCCTGCGGGTGCGGCTGCCGGCGGGCACGGAGCTGGGCGATAACTACGCCATGTTTTTGCTGGCCGGGTTCCTGCCGTGGATGCTGTTCCAGGAGACGGTGACGCGGTCGGCCGGGTCTCTGCTGGATCACGCGAACCTGATTACCAAGACGGTGTTTCCGGCGGAGGTGGTGGCGGTTTCGATATTCCTGAGTTCGCTGGTGCATCATCTGATCGGGGTGGCGCTGATGACGATCGCCATCGGTGTGGTGCTGCACACGGTGAGTCCGATGCTGCTGCTGCTGCCGGTCTATATGTTCTTCCTGGGGTTGTTCGGGGTGGGGATCGGGTGGATCGCATCGAGCCTGCATGTGTATCTGCGCGATACGGGGCAGGTGCTGATGGTAACCATGACGCTGTGGTTCTGGGCGACACCCATCATGATCACGAAAGAGCAGATTCCGGCGGCGTTTCAGCCGCTGGTGACGTGGAATCCGATGTCGTGGGTGGTGGAGGCGTACCGCTACCGGATGCTCACGACGAATTGGCCGTCGTGGGGAGAGATCGGGGTGATCGCGGCGTATTCGATCGGAGTTTTTGTGGCCGGGGGGCTGTTTTTCCGGCATCTGAAGCGCGGGTTCGCGGACGTGCTCTGAGGCGCGGGCCGCTTGCCCTGCGCTTGCCCTGATTTCTCACAGGCTCGGAGCGCGCTTCGGGCAAAGCACAGGCGGGATGCCTCGGCGAGTGGCCGGGCCGGCACTCCGGGCACGACACCGTGATGGACGACAAGCGCCGGGACGAGTCATACCTATTGTCTGGGCGCGGCAAGCGGGAGTGCTTGCGCCACGCTAGGCGATGCGGCGCAGGATCGCGTAGCCGGCGAGGCCCGAGGCCAGTGAGGCAACCAGGATCGAAACCTTGGCGTCGCCCAGGATGTCGCCTTCAGGGAACGCCAGGGCGGCGATGAATAACGACATCGTGAAGCCGATGCCGCCCAGGCAGCCGGCTCCCACGATCTGGCGCCAGGTGACGGATTCGGGCAGTACGGCCGCGCCGGATTTCACCGCGATCCAGGCGGCCGCGGCGATGCCCAGAGGCTTGCCCAGGAACAGGCCCGCCAGGATGCCGGCGCTGGTCGGCTCCTCCAGCGTGCGGGCGAAACTTTCGTGCAGATGGACGCCGGCGTTGGCCAAGGCGAACAGCGGCAGGATGCCGAAGACCACCCACGGATGCAGGGCGTGCTCGACGATACGCAGGGGGCTGCGGGCGTCCTGCGTGAGGCGCGCGACGGCGCGGGGCAGGTCGCGGCCGGTTTCCTGCAGCAACTCGCGGTTTTCGTGGGTGAACTGGCTGCCGGTGAGGCGCGGGCGGGCGGGGATGGTGAAGGCCATGGCGACGCCGGCGATGGTGGCGTGCACGCCGGAGAGCAGTCCGGCCAGCCACACCAGGCATCCGGGAATGAAGTAAGCCCACAGGGAACGCATGCCGGCGCGGCTGGCGAGGTAGACGCCGGTCCACAGGAAGACGGCCAGCAGGAGGCTCGTCCAGTTGATGGTGTGGGTGTAGAAGACGGCGATGACCAGGACGGCTCCCAGATCGTCGACGATGGCGAGCGCGGCGACGAAGACCTTGAGCCCGGGGGGAACGCGCGGGCCGAGCAGCGCCAGGACGCCGAGGGCGAAGGCGATGTCGGTGGCCATGGGTATGCCCCAGCCGCGGGCGGCGTCGCCATCGCCGGCAAGCAGCGCGTAGACCAGGGCGGGCGCCAGCATGCCACCGATGGCTCCGGCGATGGGCAGCGCGGCGTGGCGCGGCGCGGCGAGCTCGCCATCGAGGAACTCGCGTTTGAGCTCGAGGCCGACCAGGAAGAAGAAGACGGCCATGAGGCCGTCATTGATCCAGTGCCCGAAGTCTTCCGCCAGGGTCCAGGGGCCGAGGCTCACGCCGATGCTGGTGTGGAAGAAGCTGGCGTAGGTGTCGGCGAAGGGGGAGTTGGCCCAAAGGAGCGCCGCGGCGGTGGCCACGAACAGGACGATGCCGCCGGAGGCTTCCAGACGCGCGAAGTCCTGGAAGGGGCGCAGGATGGCGAGCCAGGGTTCCAGACGCCGCAGCAGCGTTGAGTTGGGTTGGTGGACGGGCATGGGCGCCGATCGACGGGGCTTCCTTCCAGGCTAGCCTGGATTTCTCACAAGTGCTCTGCGCATCGGCGAGGATCGATCCTGCGCCGTGGCCCTGCGGAGAGCGATTTTGCCGCCGCCTGTGACGTGACACCGTGATGGGCGACAAGCGCCGGGACGCGTCATGCCTATTGTCTGGGCGCGGCAAGCCACGGGCTTGCGTCACGTCCTGCGTCCGAAGCCTGGTGAGAAATGCGGGCCAGGGACACGGGAATCGGCTACCGGTGGACGGGAGCATCAAAGAAACGCGCGCCGGAACGATCCCGGCGCGCGAACTTTTGGTAAGGAGAGGAGGGTCTCTAGCGTCAGTTCGTGACCAGTTGCGGTCCGCCTGTGGCGACGGCCGAGCCGGCGGCCTGGGTGCGGAACTCGTACTGTTGAATCTCCATGGCGGCGCGGCCTTCTTCGAACCGCACGATGCGGCCGCGAGCCACCAGTTTCAGGGCGCACTTGTTGTTAAGCTGGGCGGGCCAACTGATGGCCAGCTCCAGGCGGCGTCCCGGCAAAAGCATACGCTCGGTGGTGAACAGAACCCCGGCGCTTGAAATATTGATGGTCTTCCCGTCCCCGGCCTCGTCTCCGGCGCGCTTGCTCAGCACGCGATACCGCACTTCACGCTCGATCGGGAAACGATCCGAGTGGCGGCGGTCGGCCTGTCCGTTTTGATCGGAAACCAAGTTGTTCACCTCACCTCTCCATTCACACGTCCACGGCGGAACGGTGTTGGCTGGTCTGCAGGTCAATGTCTGCCAGCCGTTCTTGAAAGATTTTGGCGTTTACAGCGCAGTCCAACAATAGAGTACAGGGGCCATTCCAATGCAGTACCCGAGTACCCGAGGAACTAGACCTTAACGCTAGGAAGGGCGGCGGCGGGCGCGGATCTCGGCCAGGCGCTGCGCAATGCGCTGCTCAATGCCGCGGTCCGTCGGCTCGTAAAACACTGTTCCGGAGAGACTTTCGGGCAGGCATGGCATGTCCGTCAGAGCGTCCTCGGACTGGTGTGCGTGCTGATAGCCGGCGCCGTAGCCCCACTGCTTCATGGCTCGCGTGGAGGCGTTGCGCAGGTGCATGGGGACAGGTTCCGCCATGGAGTTTTCCACAGCCTGGGCAGCTTGGTTGAGGGCGCGATAGGCGGCGTCGGATTTGGGCGCGACGGCCAAGTAGATGGCCACCTGGGCGAGCGCCTGGTCGCCTTCCGGGGCTCCGAGGAAGTGGGCAGCCTGCTGCGCGGCCATGGCCTGTTCGAGCGCGCGGGGGTCGGCCAAGCCGATATCCTCGACCGCCATGCGCACCAGGCGGCGAGCGATGTACAGGCGATCCTCGCCGGAGGCCAGCATGCGGGCCAGCCAGTACAGGGCGGCGTCGGCGTCCGAGGAACGGATGCTTTTGTGCAAGGCCGAGATGAGGTTGAAGTGCTCCTCGCCGGATTTGTCGTAGAGCAGCGTCTTGCGGCCGAGGACGGATTCGACAGCTTCCTTGTCCAATGCCTTACCGGCCGGTCCCTCGCGGGCCACCCCGGCGGCCAGTTCGACGACGTTGTAGGCCGAGCGGGCGTCGCCGTTGGCGTAGATCGCGATCTGGTGCAGCAGCTCGGGCGGAGCGGTGACGCCGAGCACCGGCAGCGCGCGGCCGAGCAGCGTGACGATTTCCGCCTCCGAGAGCGCGTGCAGAGCGTAGACCTTGGCGCGCGAGAGCAGCGCGGAGACCACCTCGAAGGACGGGTTTTCCGTGGTGGCGCCGATCAGCACCACGTCGCCGCGTTCGACGTAGGGCAGAAAAGCGTCCTGCTGGGCTTTGTTGAAGCGGTGGATCTCGTCGATGAACAGGACGGTGGTGCGGCCCAGCTTGCGGCCCCGTTCGGCGTCGGCCATGACGGCCTTGATTTCCTTGATGCCGCTGAGCACGGCGCTGAAAGGGACGAAATCGGACCGGGTGGTGCGGGCGACCAATTGGGCAAGCGTGGTCTTCCCTACCCCGGGCGGTCCCCACAGGATCAGCGATTGCAGCTCGTCGCGTTCGATCTGCGCGCGCAGGGGTTTTCCGGGGCCGAGGATGTGCTGCTGGCCGACGTAGTCTTCCAGGCGCTGGGGGCGCATGCGCTCGGCGAGCGGGCGCTTTTCGTCGGAGGCGGCGGGCAGCGGGGCGCTATCGAACAGGCTCATGCAACATCTCGCTGGCGGCGGGCTTCATACAAAAGGATACCTGCGGCGACGGCCGCGTTCAGGGATTCAACCCCGGCCGTGGGGATGCGGACCGGCCGGGCGCGGGCGGCGAGCGCGGGGCTGACGCCGTGGGATTCGGCTCCGATGACCAGAGCGCAGGGTTGCGCCAGGCCGGCGTGCGAGGCGAGCTCGGCGGCGCGCGGGTCGGCGGCGTAGAGCGGCAGGTCGGGAAGGGCGTCTTCGGCCACCGACGTCAGCAGCGGGAGTCGAAAGATGGAACCGGCCGAGGCGCGCATGCATTTGGGATTGTAGGGGTTCACTGTGCCCTTCAGGAAGATGGCTCCGGTGGCGGCGAAGGCTTCGGCGGCGCGGAGGATGGCGCCCGCGTTGCCGGGGTCCTGGAGGCGGTCGAGGATGACGACGAGCGGGGTTCCGCGGAGGAGGTCGGCCGGCGTCCAGACGGGCGGGCGGATCAGCGCGACCACGCCCTGCGGCGTTTCGGTGGTGGCGAGACCGGCGAAGGCGCGGTCCGTGACGCGGAGAACGCGCGTGTTGAGGTCCGGGAGGGTGGCCGATTCAGCGGCGATCACCGCATGGATTTCGACGTGGCTGCGGAGGGCTTCCTGCAGGAGATGGGGTCCTTCGGCGAGCGCCAGGCCGTCTTCTGTGAGCGAGGCTTGCCGGGCGGCGCGGCGCACCTGCTTGAGCAGGGGATTTTTCTCGCTGGTGAGCGTAAGAGGCAATCCGTTTACAATGATTCTGAACGCCCAGCATAACGCATGAAACGGGTGCTGCTCACTGCCATGGCGGGTTTCGCCGCACTGGCCGCCATCGCCGCGGCGGTGGACGTGGTGCGGGTGGCGCGCGAGATCCGGCAACAGTCCTTTGTCGACGAGGCCCGGCCGGCCGACATCATTATGGTGCTGGGCGCGGCCGAGTATAACGGGAAGCCGTCGCCGGTTCTGGAAGCCCGGCTGAATCATGCGCTGACGCTTTACGTGGAGGAGATGGCTCCGCGCATCCTGACGACGGGCGGCGCAGGCGGCGATCCGACGTTCACCGAAGGCGGCGTGGCGCATCACTACCTGAGCCGGCACGGAGTGCCTTCCGAGGCGATCCTGGTGGAAAGCGAAGGCGAGAGCACGGTGCACAGCATTGCCGCGGCGGCCGAGATCATGCAGCGGATGCAACTGCGGTCGTGCATCGTGGTGAGCGACGGATACCACATTTACCGCGTGAAGAAGATGCTGGAGGACCGCGGGCTGACCGCGTATGGGTCGCCCCGCCCGGCCGAGAACGGTCCGGAGGCGAAGGGCTGGAGGGGGCAGTGGATCTACGTGCGGCAGGCGATCGCCTATGAGCTGTGGAGGATCGGCATACCGGTCTGATGAACGCGGATTTGGCGGTCGCAGATGAAGGCAGCTCTACGCAGATGGGACCCGGAGGCTCGGAGATCGTTCAGACATTGGGCCATGCGGTCTGACGGGAAAGCCTCCACGCACTTCAGTTCCAAGACCGCTGCATCCGCTGAGGGAGAGCTCTTTGACTGGCCCGGATTTCTCACAAGCTCTACGGTTTCGGCGCGAAACGTGAGGCAGGGATACGCAATCGGCGATTTGGCCGCCGCTCCCGGCAGGACACTGTGACGGGCGACAAGCGCCGGGACGAGCCTGCATTTCTCACAAGCTCTACAGTTGCATCGGCGCGAAACGTGAGGCAGGGATACGCAATCGGCGATTTGGGCGCCGCTCCCGGCATGACAGTGTGACCGGCCACAAGCGCCGGGACGAGTCCCGGCGCGGCAAGCCTCGGGCTTGCGCCACATCCGGCTCCGAATACGGCGGCCGCCGCCGGAATCTCAATCACTACGTGGGACGCGGCGGCGGCGGACGGCGATCATCAGAGCCAGGCCGCCGGCGAACAGTGATAGCGTGCCCGGTTCCGGAATTTCGGCGAGATCGTAGCCGATGACATCCATTAGGCGGACATCCACAGCGGAGACGGGATTCAGGACCCCCGAACTGGAGAAGGCGTTGAAGGAATCATTGGTCCCGCTGGCCCAGTCTCTGGTATCGCCTCCCGAGACGGAGTTGAAGTCCTTCAGCAGCGTGGTCCCCGCGTCCAGGGAGAAGCTTCCTCCCCCGCCATTGAGCACTCGAGTGTTCGCGGCGCTAAAGGCAAGCGCGTCGACAAGAGTGTAGCCGGGCGAGCCGGAGATGGAATCGCCCGAGAGTCCGACGCGGCCCATCACCTCGGAGATTTCGTGGGCGGCAATGCCGATAAAGTCGTAGGTGCCTGGCCCGGTGGCCCCGGCGAACGAGTATGAGTATCCCGCACCGAACGTGATGGTGCCGTCATTGACGGAATCGTTCGCCGTGATCCCTCCGATGGCGAGGTTCAGCGCCTTGACCTGAGCCCGCGTGAGCCACCAGTTATGCGAGGTTGCCACCGGGTCCGATGCGCTGCCCGGAGACCCGTTTCCGCCCAGAGAACCACCGGAACCGGTGGTGGTGGCGTCGTCCGGGCTGCTGGCGTCCGCCAACGCGGCGTCGTACAAGGTTCCATAACTGGCGGCGGTGAAGATGCTCGTGTTCGAGGAGCCCAGGGTGCCCGTGCCGGGAACCGCATCGACGACAAGGTTGATGGTGATGTCGTCTATGAATAAGTTGGAAAAGATCGCAGTGGCCGCGTTAAACGAGGATTGGGCGGCGGCAGCGTTGGCCCCGAAGTTGGTATTGAAGTTCGCCGTGAACGAAGAATTGAAAACCAGCGAGCAATAGGCCGGCGTGCTCAGCCATCCGCTCACCAGCAAAAATCCCCACAGGACCCGCCTGGGCATGGTTCCCTCTCTCGTGCAGTATTCGATTTAATCATTCTCAAAGACTACTGATGCTCAAGTAAATGAGGCGCTTACCTTATTACGCCGTAGGTGATTCCACCCGGCACGCTGCCTCGCCGGTCCTGAGGGTTGCACGTCTGCGCCTACGGTTCTTCGGAAGGGGCAGGCGCTCGGCAGCAAGCAGCGGTCTCGCCGGAACGGGGCGTTCGGGCGACGCGTCCCAAAGTCATTGAATCTAAATGGCACCAATGGGGAGCTCGAATCTTATTCCCGGATTCTCCTTCTTCCTCAATAACTTGGGATTACGCTCGATCTCGTAGTACCTTTTTGCTATAATACGTGCTGCTGCAGCTTGCGTGTCCGGCTCTTCGGCCGGTCACGGTAGATCCTCAGGAGCACCTCAGGCACACCATGAAACCAATCGGGTTCGCTGTCCTGCTGACGGGCCTGTCCCTCTCCATGCCGGTCCGTGCCGGCACAGTCTACTTCGACCTGGCCAACCTGCCGTATCCGAACAGCGTGATCAGCAACACCTTTACGGCGCTGCCACAAACGACCTTTGTGAACGGCGATCTCGAAATGACGCTGACGGGGCAGCAGCGCAGTGAGGGCTCCATGGGCGCCGCGAGCAGCGCTCCGATCGGCTACACCAACGGCCTAGGCGTGGGCGTCTACAACACCGGCTTCCTCGGTATCGATACACCGTCTACCGACGGCGCCAATGGCGACGAGCAGTTGACCATCACCTTCAACCGGCCCGTCATCTTCGACACTCTCGTCTTCGCGGATGCTTTCCCCCAGAACAACGGTCAAGACCAATTCGTACAGGATGCGTTCGTGCTCCTCAACGATGGGGTGTTCGGCGACAACAATGAGCCAGGCAAGTTGATCGCGTTCTTCAACTGGTCGGCCAATGGAGGGACAGGGAATCCCAACTACCAAAACCTGCCGAACTACGTCTTTAAGCCCAATCAGCGCGATCCCATTCAGGTGGTGCGCCTCTATGTCACGAGCGCGACAACAACGATTTTTCTCTCGTCTGTAACGGTCCTGGACGTGCCTGAGCCGTCCAGCGTGCTGCTGATGCTGGGGGCCGGCCTTCTGGCTGCTTTCGGTCACCGCCGCACCAAGTGGTCCGGCCTGAAAGCCGCAACATCCTGGCAGCCCGGTAGACAGTCGCCGGTGCAGCTTATGGGACGGGGACGCCCAGACGATCCAGTTCGACGTTGATCAACTGCCGCAGGACATCCCACTCGACGGTGCCTTCCAGTTTGGAGCCGTTCAGGAACGAGGTCGGCGTGGAACCGACCCCCAAGGCATGGCCTTCTTCAATGCTTTTGATCACTTCCGGTTCGGTGGCTTTCGTTTCCACACAGGTGGAGAAATCAGCGGTTTTGAGGCCGTTGTCGGCGGCCCACTGTTTGACTTTTCCGGGGAACTTCTCCACCGTGACTTCCGGCTGGGCGGCAAAGATCCAGTCGAAGAAGGTCCAGAATTTCTTCTGGTCCTGGCGATAGACGCAGCGTGCGGCGATGTGAGCAGCCAGCGCCCAGGGGTGGGGCTCCGATATCGGGAAATCCCGGAAGACCACACGAACTTTTTTGCCATAGGTCTGGGGCACGTTCTTGCGCAGGATGGGCGCTTCGGCCTTGCAGTAGGGGCACTCGAAATCGGCGTAAATCACCAGGGTGACCGGCGCATCCGCGGGGCCGCCAAAGCTGGGTTCGCCCTCGGTCGTGATCTTGTCGAGATTGGCCTGGAAGGGGCTGCGCTTCAAGGGAAAGGCTTCGCCCCGGATCAGCGTCGCGCCGTCGTTCGAGACCATATAGGGCGTGTCTTTGGTTTGGCCGTTGTAGGAAAAATGCACGGTCACTGCGGAGTAGCCCTTCAAGAAGGGGGCCGGCGTGGGGTCGTCGATTTTGATGGTGACCGCGGGGATCAGCAATTCCAGGCGGCGCAAGTAGGCTTCCAGGGCGGGCTTATCGATGGAAGGCTTACGGTCCGGGGCCTGGGAGAAGGCCGTGGCGGCGAGGAGAGCGAACATGCAGAGTTTCTTCACGGGCATGAAAACCCCGTCGCCATTATAGCGCCCCGCCCTGCCGAGCCAACTGGTCCCGCAGCGCCCGCCGGTAGGGAACTCCTGCTATCGCCATGACTAGCGCGGATTTCTCACAGGCTCGCAGAGCGTTTCGAGCAAAGCACAGGCGGGATTGCCTCGGCGAGTGGTTGGGCCGGCGCCCGGGCACGACACTGTGGTGGACGACAGGCGCCGGGACGAGTCATACCTATTGTCTGGGCGCGGCAAGCCACGGGCTTGCGCCACGTCATCGTCATCCGTTCTTCTACCAGGCCCATGCTGAAGAATCACCGCTCGGTCCCGGGTAGCCGCCGGCACTGATACCTTCGTCCAATTGGATTCCGCCGCCTGTCATGGCTAAATTGCAGCTGTGAGGAATTGGCAGCCGAAATCCGCTCAAGAATGGCCGCCGGCAGACGTGATGGCGTCGGCCGAACTGGAGTTGGGCGCCTTCATGAATGCGGTGGCGGGATCCTTCGATCAAAAGCTGGCCCGCCTGGCAGCAGATGACTGGATTGAGGAGCTGGACGCGAGGGAGATGCTACTGGGTCCGGCTGGGTACGATTGGCGGTCGATCACAATCGCCGCCGCATCCCGGTTGGCGAAGCGTTTGCATGCGAAGTCACGGGATACCCTCGTGCCGCCGATACCTTCGTCCAATTGCTCGTGCTCTAGATGTGTGCCCTAATCAGGTGGCACGCAAGAGTGAACAACGCAGAATTTTACTGGAGTTGTTATGAAACATTCGGAACATGTTGCGAGACGCGGCCACGGGTTACCCGTCCGTCGTCCGCGGAGTGGAGGCGCCCGATGATCGGCAGACTGGCGAGCGCTATCCAGGCCGAACAGGACATCGTGGGGCGCAGCCCGGCGTTTCAAACCGTCCTGAATCAGGTTCGAATCATTGCCAAGAGCGATTCCACAACGCTGATCGAAGGCGAAACTGGAACGGGTAAGGAGGTCATTGCCCGAGCAATCCACGGCCACAGTTCGCGGAGCAGTGGCCCCTTCGTGAAGGTAAATTGCGCCGCGATCCCCGGCGCCCTATTGGAAAGCGAATTCTTCGGACACGAAAGAGGCGCGTTCACCGGCGCCGTTGCGCAAACCAGAGGGCGATTCCAACAGGCGGATGGTGGAACGCTCTTTCTGGACGAAATCAGCGATCTTCCGTTGGAACTGCAGCCCAAGCTTTTGCGCGCCCTTCAGGAACAGGAGTTCGAGCGCCTCGGCAGCGGGCAGTCGATTCGCGTCGATGTGCGCGTGGTCGCAGCTACGAACCAGGACCTTGCTCAACTTGTGGCGGCGAAGCAGTTTCGCGCGGACCTGTATTACCGCTTAAACGTCATCCCCATCTACCTTCCCCCTTTGCGTGAGCGCCGCGATGATATTCCCCAGTTGGTGGAGCACTTCGTCCGGAAGTTCTCGGTGCGTCTCGGCAAGCCCATCGAAGGAATCCCAGAGGAAGTGATGGAATTCCTCAAAGATCAAGACTGGCCCGGCAACATTCGCGAGTTGCAGAATGTTGTCGAGCGCGCCGTCGTACTCTCGTCCGGATCGATGCTGCGGCCCGTGTTAACGGAATTCAGGCATCTTGCGAAGCGAGCGTCGTCAACGGCCTCTCGCACGCTTGCCGCGGCCGAGCGCGACCACATCCTAGAGGTGCTGGGCGAAACGAAGTGGCTCATCGGTGGACAGAACGGAGCTGCCGTCCGGCTGGGACTTCCGCGGACAACTCTGATCCATCGGATGCGCAAACTGGGGATCAAGACACGGCGGTCCCATGGGCGGTATTCGCTTTCCTCCGAGCCGTCTTTCGGGGTCCGTGAGAGATCCGCAGTGGCTGCGGGGACCCTCGGATAGGCGGACACATGGGACAACGACCGTTCCCGGTTCATCGAGGCAACGGAGGGATCAAGTGAGACGTGCTGCCAAGATACGCCTGACTAGCGTCTATCGCGCCGCCTTGCTGGGCCTTCTGCTCTCTGCGATACTGCTTGCCCAACAGAATCGATTTAAGGGAAGCGTTCCTGCCGGAACCGTCTCTCCCACACGCATCCCGTTAACTCTTGGCGACGCGATCCATCGCGGGCTACGAACCAACCTTGGGCTGTTGGTCAGTAACTCGTCCAGGGAAAGTACGCGCGGAGAAAGACTACAATCGCTGAGCGCATTGCTGCCTCAGGTGAGCAGTCAAGTCAGCCAGGTCGAGCAGCAGCGCAATTTGAAGACCCTCGGTCTCAGCCTCCAGTCCCCGGTCCTGTCGCTTCCGACCATCGTGGGGCCGTTCCACTACACCGACGCGCGCGCGTACGTGACCTTCAGCGCATTCAACTACGGCCTTTACAAGAGCTATCGGGCAACGCGGGAGAATGAGCGAGCCGCGGAGCTCTCCGTTCAGGATGCACGCGACTTGGTGGTTCAGGCTGTAGCGAACGCCTATCTGCTCGTCATTGCCGGCTCCTCCCGGTTGGACGCCCTGCGCGCCGAGGTCGAGGCTGACCAGGCGATTTATGAACGGACCGCAGACCAGAAGCGGTCTGGGACAGCCGCGGCGATCGATGTGCTCCGCTCCCAGGTGCAGTTGCAACAGGAACAGCAACAGCTGCTGGCGCAGAGCAATCAGCTCGCGAAGGATAAGCTTGCCCTGGCGCGGGTAATCGGCTTGCCGGCGGGCCAGGATTTCACGCTCGTGGAGCCCGAGCCCTATTCACCGCTTGCTCCGAGAACGCCAGAACAGGCTCTGGGCGCCGCCCTGGACCAGCGCGCCGACTATCAGAGCGCACAAGCCCGGGTGCGAGCCGCCCAGGAATCGGTCAAAGCGGCCCGGGCGGAACGTTACCCGAACGTGACCGTTGGCGCGGACTATGGGGTGGTTGGACCAACACTGAGCAGTTCGCACGGCACCTTCACGCTACAGGCAGCGGTGAAGTTCAACATCTTCGATGGCGGTCGGATCAGCGGCGATATCGTTCGGACTCAAGCGGCGCTGAAGCAGCGCCAAGACGAGCTTTCCGATCTCCGCGGGCAGATCGATTACCAGGTACGGTCAGCTCTTTTCGATATCCAGTCGGCTGCCGACCAGGTGAGCGTCGCGACCAACAACCTCGATTTGGCAAACCAGACGCTGACGCAGGCCCGCGACCGCTTCTCGGCCGGCGTTGGCGACAACATCGAGGTGGTGCAGGCCCAGGCGTCCGTCGCCACCGCTAACGACAACCTGATTTCCGCGCTGTACTTCCACAACCTGGCCAAGGTCGAACTGGCGCGTGCTCTGGGCTCGACCGAGCAGCAAATTCAGCAGTTCCTGGAGGTGAAGTAGCCATGCCGGACGCCCGCGCAAAAAACCCAGCCGAAGGCGCAACACCGAGCGATGCCCGCTCGCGAACGAGGCGGCACGGCCGGCTAAGAAAAGTCGCCCGAGCCGCCGTCGTGCTCCTTGCTTTCCTGATTTTGGCCACCGGCAGCTACGCGGCTTGGAAGTACTTCAGCACCTATGAATCCACAGACGACGCACAGATCGATGGACATATCCACGCCGTCAGCGCACGGATCAACGGATACGTCCTGGACGTGCCGGTCGATGAAGAACAGTACGTCAAGGCCGGCCAGGTGCTTGTTCGTATTGATCCGAAAGATTACGCTGTCGCTCTCAAAACGGCGCAGGCGAACCTGGCGGCAGCCGAGGCTTCCCTGCAGAGTTCCCGCACCGACGTTCCGATTACGTCGGCCACCACAGACAGCCAGCTAAAAGCGGCCCGGTCCGGCCGCGCGGATGCGGACGCGGCGCTGCAAGGTGCGCAGCTTCAACTGAACGCGGCCAAGGCCCGGCTTGAGACCCTTCAGGCTCAGGTTCGGGAGGCCGAGGCAACACACAAGAAAACCGTGGATGATGTGACCCGTTATGGAGCCCTGGTGGCGAAAGAGGAGGTCCCGCAGCAACGGTACGACTACGCCGTTTCCAGCAACGATTCGGCGAAGGCCGCCCTGGACGCGCGAAGGGCGGCCGTCGCCGAGGCGCAGCAGAACATTCGCGTGGCGGAGAGCGAAATAGAGCGGGCGAATGCTCGCATCGCGCAGGCGGACGCCTCGGTGCAATCCGCTCTGACCGCGCCCCAACAAGTGGCAGTCAGTCAGGCTCGTGCGAGGGCCGCGGAGGCAGCGGTGGCCCAGAAACGGGCGCTTGTCGAGCTGGCCCGGCTCAACCTGAGCTACACGACCATCGTCGCGCCGGTCAGCGGAATTGTCGGGAAAAAGACGGTCGAAATCGGCGCAAATGTTGCGCCGGGCCAGCAACTCATGGCAGTCGTTCCCCTGGATGACATCTGGGTCACGGCGAATTTCAAGGAGACGCAGTTGCGGTTCATGCAGCCGGGCCAGCGGGTGAAGTTCACGGTCGACGCCTACGGCCGTGAGTACGATGGCACCGTCACCGGCATCGGAGGCGCGAGCGGCTCACGTCTCAGCCTATTGCCTCCGGAGAATGCCACGGGCAATTTCGTCAAGGTCGTGCAGCGGGTGCCGGTGCGGATCGATATCGAACCCGGACAGAACAACGACCATCGGCTGCGGCCGGGCATGTCGGTGGATCCGAAAGTCTATGTCCAGCCGTACTGAGGCTCTTTCCGGTGCTCCTGCCCCGGAGATTTGGCGGCCCAGCCACAACCCGTGGCTGATCGCCATGGTGGTCTCTCTGGCGGCGTTCATGGAGGTGCTGGATACCAGCATCGCCAACGTCGCGTTGCCGCACATTGCCGGGAGTCTCGGCGCCAGCAACGACGAGAGCACCTGGGTGCTGACGTCGTACCTGGTCTCGAACGCCATCGTGCTTCCCATCAGCGGCTGGATGGCGGGGCTGTTCGGCCGCAAGCGCTTTTTCCTCCTTTGTATTTTTTTGTTCACGGTCAGCTCGCTTTTATGCGGCGCCGCCCCGACGCTGGGCATGCTCCTTCTGTTCCGTGTGCTGCAAGGCGCCGGAGGGGGGGACTCCAGCCGATGGCGCAAGCGATTCTCGCCGACGTTTCTCCGCCTCAGAAACGCGGCGTCTTCTTCGCCATTTACGGAATCACCGCGATTCTGGCGCCGACCGTCGGCCCCACGCTCGGCGGCTGGATTACGGACAGCTACACCTGGCGCTGGATCTTCTTCATCAATCTGCCGGTCGGACTGCTGGCCCTGTTCCTCGTGATGCGCCTGGTGGAGGACCCGCCGTACCTGCGGCAGGAGAGGCGGGGCGGCGTTCGCGTGGACTACATCGGGATCGCGCTGCTGGTGCTCGGTGTCGGCGCGCTCCAGGTGGTTCTGGATAAGGGCCAGGAAGATGATTGGTTCGGCTCCCAGTTCATTTCCACCTTGGTGGTCGTTTCCGCCTGCTGCCTGATTCTGCTGGTGGTATGGGAATGGCTTCGGAAGGACCCGATCATCGACGTGCACCTCTTCAAGAGCTTCAATTTCGCTACGGCGAATGTGATGATGTTCATCTTCGGAGTGCTGCTGTTCAGCAGCCTGGTGATGATGCCGCAGTTTCTCCAAACGCTGTTAGGCTACACAGCGGAGAACGCGGGGCTGGTGCTTTCGGCCAGCGGCCTGGTGGTCCTGGCGGAAATGCCGATTGTCGGCCAGCTTGCCGGGAAATTCCCAGCCAAGTACATCATCGCCTTCGGGTGGCTCACCTTGGCGATCGGCATGTATATTTCTTTCCTGGAGCTGGATCTGCTGATGAGTTTCCGTTCCGCCGCCGTTCTACGCATATTCCAAGGCTTCGGTTTGGGCTTTCTTTTCGTTCCCATCACAGCCGCCGGATACATCGGGATGCCGCCGGAGAAGGCCAACAACGTGGCGGGACTGATCAATTTCATGCGCAATATCGGCAGCAGCGTGGGAACCTCGATGGTCACTACGCTTTTGGCGCGCCGCGCCCAATTTCATCAGTCCGTGCTCTCCCAGCACACCACGGTGTTTGACCCGGCCCTTCAGAACCGGGTGAAGGAGCTGGGCCAGAAGTTGGTGCACTCCGGCACAAGCCCGGCTGACGCTCACAAGGTGGCGGAGGCCCTGATTTACCGGCATGTCCAGTCGCAAGCACAGACGCTGGGTTATATCGACACGTTTATGGTGCTCACCATCGCGGCCGGCATCATGTTTCTGCTTTCATTCCTTGTTCGCGCGAATGACCCCAAGGCGGGCGGCGAGATTGCTGTGGGGTGACGCTGAGGCATTCCCGTGGGTGCGGGGCGGAGTCTTGAAGGAGGTGGTTTGTGATCAATCTAATTACCATCGAGCGGGAATACGGAAGCGGCGCCGCGGGCATCGCGCGCAGTCTGGCGGACCGTCTCGGGTGGAAGCTTTGGGATCAACTGCTGACCAACGAAATCGCCCGGCACATGACATGCGAGAACTCGGACATTGAACAGCGGGAAGAGCGCCGCGACCCGCTCTACTATCGTCTACTCAAGTCTTTCCTGCGCGGCAGCTTCGAAGGCACCGTCAACGCGCCACGAATGAAGATGGTCGACGCCGAGGGAATCCGCCGGATCACCGAAAGGCTGGTGAGGGCAGCCGCCGAGGAGGGCAACTGCGTTATCGTAGGCCGCGGCTCCGCTTATTATCTCCGCGATCTCCCCAATGCCTTCCACGTTTTCGTCTACGCGCCCGTTGACGAGAAAGTCCGGCGGCTGCAAGGCGAGGGGAAAAGCCCGGAGGAGGCCGCTCAACTTGTCGAATCCGTGGATCTGGAACGGGCGGCCTTCATAAAACAACACTTCGGGATCGAGTGGCCGAGCCGGCAATTGTTTCACTTGATGCTCAACTCGGCGATGGGCGAGGACAGGGTAGTGCGGACGGTGCTGGACTGTGTTGCGCAAGGGAGCCAAGACTCCGCGCTGTAAAGGAGGTGATGTTCGGGGGCGGTATTGGCGCTCCCGGCATCCGATGCCCCCTCAATCCCTGACAGGGCTGACATCCTTGATCGCGGCGGCCAGGTGCTCCAGGGTTAAAGGGCCGTCGTAGCGAACTCCGTTGATGAAGAACGTCGGTGTGCCGTTCACGCCGCTGCGTGCGCCTCCTAAGAAGTTCTCACGGACACGCTTCCGAAATCTCCGCGTTGACAGGTCCTCCCGGAACTGGTCCACCTCGACTCCGATGCTCGACGCGTACTGCAGCAGATGAGCCATGTCGAGGGCATTCTGGTGCTGAAACAGCATCTGATGCATCGCCCAAAATCTGCCTTGAGCTCCGGCAGCTTCTGCCGCCTCAGCCGCCATCTCCGCATGCGCATGAACTTCGCTCAGCGGAAAGTGACGGAAGACGAGGAGCAGCGTGTCACCGAACTCGCGCCGCACCGCCTCCACGATAGGATACGCTCGCCCACAGTGCGGGCATTCAAAGTCGCCGTACTCTACTAACGTGACGTGAGCGTTCGCGGAGCCCTGACTGTGATCCTCCGCTGACACGGGCGGCGTGAGCGTGGGTCTCATCTTGACTCCTCTCCCTGGTCCAGGTTTTCAAGCGCAGCGAGAATTCCATCGGCGCCCGGATTGATCCCGACCGGCGAGATATAACTCCACCGGACCACCCCGGTCTTATCGATGACGAACAAGGCCCGTTCAGAAGTTCCGTCTGAGTCCCGGTAAGCTCCGTAAGTGCGGGCGACCTCGCCTTTGGGCTCGAAGTCGGCCAAGAGTGGAAATTTCAGCCGACGAGCCTGCGCAAATGCGATGTGACACCACACTCCGTCAACGGAGATTCCCAGAAGTTCCGCGTGGAATTTCCGGAACTCTGAGAGAAGTTCGTTGTAGAGGGCCACTTGATCCCCGCAGACCGGGCTCCAATCCGCCGGGTAGAAAACGAGCACCACTGGGCGCCCTTCGAAGTCCGAGAGCGACACAAACTGATCTGGCGTGCTACGCAGCCGGAAACCAGGCGCGGCCGTTCCCGGTTTAAGTGCGGTCATTCCCGAACACCTTCTTCACTCGTGATTTCGGTGAGAAACCAGGCGCGCCGCTCCGCTTGATCGATCCACACTTCGATCATGCTGGAAGTCGCGACGTCTCCCCAGCTAACGCAGATTTCATGCGTGGCCCGGAGGAAGCCCCCGAGCTGCACGTTGTCGTCGCGGAGTTCGGCCAGCATCCGGCCGGGCGCGACCCCGTCGGCGTCATTGTCCTTCAACCGCTGATGCCGGGCAATGTCCCCGATGGAGCGCAGCGTGGCGCCGCCGATCTTGCGCGCGCGTTCCGCGATCTCGTCGACCATCGCCAGAATCTGACCCGCGTGCTCGTCGAGCAGCAGGTGGTAATCACGAAAGTGCCTCCCCCGGATGTGCCAGTGGAAGTTCTTCGTCTTCACATAGAGGCAGAAGGCATCCGCCAACAGCGGCCGCAGTGCCGCCGTGACTTCACCCACCCTATCCCGATCCGAATCGCGGCGCGCGTTCCTGGTTCCCGTACTCGTCATGTGTCATCTCCTTTTCTTCTGAGGTGTCGATTGTGGCGTCCGTTCTCACAGCGTGACTGCCGCGGTTTCTGCCAGACTTACCGCGTGGGCCGGCTTCGGCCGCTGGTTCCATCCGTGGAAGGCCGCCATATCGCCGGCGTCCCAGGCTTCGCGGAGTCCCGGAGCGGTGAGGTTCCAGTCTGGCCGGATCTCGCTCGTCACCGTGCGAAGGTCCTGCCATAAGTCGGCCACCGAGGGCCGGCCCCAGAACCAGTAGCCATTGTAGATGCGATAGATGACCAGCCCGGGCTTGAGTACCAGCGTGTGCGGAATCATCGGATTGTGCTCGGGGTCGGTGTATTCGGCGATGTCGAGGTCCTTTTGAATGTTCCGCTCTGGATCGGATAGGAACGGCCACTGAGCGCCGACCGACGCACGGAACTCCTGGATCGTGTGGTGGTCGTCGGTCGCGATCGTGACGATGTGCGTGTATCCGACGGCGATCTTCGGGTAGAACGAGGCGAGTTCCAGATGCTGTAGATGCTCCTTCGGGCAGTAGTGACCGCGCGCGAGCGTCAGGATCAGAGGATCATCACCCTGAAGCTCGCTTAGCTTTCGTGGCGTATTCGTGTGGTCAGGCAATTCATAGTCGGGGAAAACTGCTCCCGGCATGAGATCAGAACGCATCGTCGGACTCCTTCCGCGGTCTTCACAATCGCACTGGCTTACGTGGCTCCCTGGGACAACCGACCTGCGGCGAGGGAGCGCGCAGCAGGTTCTGCCTCTGGTTCGACTCCTCCCCCACGGCGGTCGTAGCCGTTCTCCCCCACATAGTCCCTTCCTCCGGGGGCCAACAAGAACATTTGGCGCCTGTCCAGGTCTGCGCCATCCGGAGATCCGAAAGGGCCTCGCCCAGGCGCGGCGGATGCACTCGCCTCCTGAGTCATGGCCGCGCCACCTTCAGGGAACGAAAGTCCGGAGTGGACCCCGCGTCATCGAGCCAACCGGGCCGTTGACCGTTTCTCGTAAGAACATCGCCCAGCCTCGTAGGACATCCGAGGTCGCACCATCCCGAAGTTCCGTCGCACCATACCAACAAGTGCTCCGGCCGCGGGGCCAGCACTTCGCGCGAGAAATCCACCGGCGCCAAACGCCGATACGCCGCGGGAATGTCCTCGTCCGCAAATCCTTTGACCAACTGCAGGACGGTGTCTGGAGCTTGCGAGCACAGTAGATCGAGAAAGGAGCTGGCGCGGCCGATGCACACAAACGTGTTCCACAGGCAGCCGCGGCGAAACAATTCGTGAGTCTCAGCGAGACCAGGCTTCTCCCAGAAGCGCTTCACTCGAGACGCCGCGCGGCGTGAGAGGCCCGCGCCCGGTTCGATCCACCCGTAATCGGCTTCGGCGTACGTGGCCTTCGCGCCAATCACGACGATCGATTCAGGATATTCTGCCGTCAGCTCCGTCGCCGATCGAATCGTAGATACGAGCGAGTCCTCATCGGAGTAGTAATGATCGCAGGGGAACAGTGCGATCACTGCCTCGGGATCCTGCTGTAGCGTATGAAGCACGCCGAGAGCTATCGCGGCTCCGGTACCGCGATTGAATGGCTGGACCAGCACTTGGGACGCGTCAAGGTCGTCAAGATCCTGGCTGTACCAGCGCTCGTGAGCCCGAGTGACCACGAATGACTGCCGTTCCGCCTGGGCGATACAGTCAATACGGCGTCGCGTTTGCGTAAGCAGGCTCGCTTCGCCCACCAAGCTGCAGAACTGCTTCGGACGAGAGTCACCCGCGACCTTCCGGGTCACGCTCTGCAAGCGAAGGCCGTCACCCCCGGCCAGGACCACAGCCCAGAGATGCCGGTCGTCATCGTCCGAAGGGGACGCTGACTTCAACTGAGATCTGGTCGCCCATTCATCCTGCGAGACCAAAACTGATGTCATCCCGATTCCTCTCCCATGGCTGGGGCGATCTCAAACGACCCTCGCCGTCGCCACCAGCAGCGCACGCACTAGCTGGCCGCTGACGCGACAAGCACTTCCATAAGAGCTTTGGCAGCGGCCGTTGAAGACGCGGGATTTTGGCCCGTGACCAGGCGGCCGTCCACGATGGCGAAGCTCTCCCAATCGGCAGCCTTTTCGTAGCGTCCGCCGATCCTCTTCAATTCGTCCTCCACGAGGAATGGCACGACGGTGGTCAGTTGGACTGCGGCCTCTTCGCCGTTGGTGAATCCCGTTACCCGCTTGCCGTTCACCAGAGGAGCGCCGTTGTACATCACGCGATGGAACACAGCCGGTGAATGACACACCGCGGCGACGGGCTTGCCGGAACTGTAGAACGACTCGATGAGCGCGATGGAAACCGGATTGTCGACCAGGTCCCACATCGGGCCATGGCCGCCCACGTAGAAGATCGTGTCGAAGTCCTCGGACTTCATATCCGCAAGCTTACGCGTTTGCGACAGCTCCTTCTGCGCCCGGGCGTCCTGCTTGAATCGCGCCATCGCGGGAGTCTGATTCTCCGGCAGGTCACTCTTCGGATCGACTGGCGGCTGCCCGCCTTTGGGTGAAGCCAACGTGAGATCTACGCCGGCGTCGCGAAAGACGTAATAGGGAGCTGCGAATTCTTCGAGCCAGAAGCCGGTTTTCCGGCCGGTGTTGCCCAGTTGATCATGCGAGGTGAGCACCATCAGTATCTTCAAGGTTGTTCCGTCCTTTCGGGTTAGGTGCCATTCATAACTGCACGCGTCCTGCCATCGCTAACACACGCGAAAGCAGGGTGTGCGCTCGTCCTGAACTGTCGTCTGTCGGCGCCTCGACACCCCGGGCAGTCACGTTTCGGCAGCGGCTCTTGAATTCTTTGCACGACGCTCATCCGCCGTGGCATGAGGCTTGCACTCGCCATCTACGGTACGTTGGGAGGCGACACGCATGGCCCGGTTACTATCTGTGAATGTTGGCCTCCCGCGCGACATCGAGTGGAGAGGCCGCGTGGTACATAGCGGCATCTGGAAGGGCCCTGTGCAGGGTCGCTGTCGTGCGGGCCGGCTGAATTTGGAAGGGGACGGCCAGGGCGATCTGGCCGGACACGGAGGCGAGCAGCGCGCCGTATTGGTCTACCAGATCGAATCCTATCGCCACTGGCAGGATCACCTGAAGCGTCCCGGCCTGGCGGACCCGGCCTGCTACGGACAGTTCGGCGAGAATCTCACCATCGAAGGCTTGACAGACGATGTCGTGTGTATCGGCGATCGCTATCGGATCGGCAGCGCCGTTTTCGAGGTCACCCAGCCTCGCGTAACCTGTTATCGCGTGGGGATTCGGATGAACGAGCCTCAAATGCCCGCGCTGCTGACGTCCAGCGGACGTCCGGGCTTCTACTGCCGCGTGATCGAAGAAGGCGAAATCGGGTCCGGTGACGCAATCCTCAAAGTAGGCGAGGCGCCGGAGAGGATGACGATAGCGGAGATCAATGCGCTGCTCTATTCGTCGAATCATCCTCGCGAGTTGCTGGAGCGGGCCTTGCAGATCCAGGCTCTGTCGCCAGGCTGGCGGGGATCCTTCGAGGCGTTGCTGCGGAGCCCAGCAGGTGGAAATGCGGGCCTGGTTGCGGAAGCCACAACGCGTCCGAGTGCACCTGGATTCCGCCGGCTCGCGGTAACGTCGGTGGACCGGGAGTCCGTGGACACTCTCTCGCTGACGATGGAAAGTCCCGACGCGCAGCCTCTGACGGCGGCCCTGGCGGGCCAGTACGTCGTCATTCGTTTGCACCCCGGCACCGAAGGTGTCCCGATCTTTCGCAGCTACTCACTGTCCGGTGCTCCCTCCGGTCGAAGCTATCGAATCACAGTGAAGGTCGAGCCGAATGGTGTGGCAGGGAGGTGGCTGCGGGATCATGTTCACGCCGGCGATTCGCTTGAGGTGAGTTCGCCGCGCGGAAGCTTCATCCTCCAGGCCGGCGAGCGGCCCCTTGTGCTGCTCAGTGCGGGGATCGGCGCGACACCGGTTCTGGCGATGCTGCACGCGCTTGCATCGGCTCAATCCGCCCGGCAGGTCTTGTGGCTCCATGCGGCTCGCGACGCCGAGCATCATCCCTTTGCCGCCGAGGTTCGCCGCCTGATGTCCTCCCTGCCCCATGGCCGAAGCTATGTCTGCTACAGCCGGCCGGGCGACGCAGATAAGGTGGGACAAGACTTCGATGCCGCCGGCCGTTTGTCTCAAGGTGTACTTGTGGAAGTGGGCATCCCGACCGACGCGGACGTGTATCTGTGCGGACCGGCCGACTTCATGGCGGACATGAAGGTGGCCCTGGCGGCGTGCGGCGTCTCTCCGGACCAAATTCACGTCGAACTCTTTGGCGGCGGTGAATCGATGGAACCCGGCGTTGTCCGTGCACCGAAGCGAGCTCCGCATGCGCCTGAGGGCGACCCGGATACCGGGCCGCTGGTATCGTTCGCCCGCAGTGGCATCGCCGCTCACTGGACGCCGGCGTACCCGAGCATCCTGGAACTGGCCGAGGCGTGCGATGTTCCAGTCCGCTGGTCATGCCGGACCGGCGTATGCCATAGCTGTGAAACCGGCCTGGTGGCGGGGGACGTCGTCTACGGACCGGAGCCGCTCGACAAGCCTGCGGAAGGCAACCTTCTTCCTTGCTGCTCACAACCGCTTCGCGATATCGTGATCGACCTATGAGCGCGGCCGGCTCGTCATACTGGGGGGCCAAGCCCCAGCTTGGCAGCCATGTTCACCAGGTCGGCAAGCGAATCGGCCCTCATCTTCTGCATCACTCGACCGCGATGCGCTTTCACGGTAATTTCGCTGATCCCCAGTTCGCCGGCCACCTGTTTGTTCAGCTTGCCGGTGACCACCAGCCCCATCACCTCGCGCTCCCGTTGGGTGAGAGATGCGTATTCGTCGCGCAGAACCTGAATCTCGCCCTCGCGGCGCAATGCATCGCGGCTCTGGTCGATGGCCTGGCGAACCGCTTCCAGCAGGATGTCGTCCGTATATGGCTTCGTCAGGAATTCGACGGCGCCAGCCTTCATTGCTTGCACAGTTGTGGGCACGTCGCCATAACCCGTGATGAAGATGATCGGCATCTCCGTCCGCTCACCCGCAATCTGCTTCTGCAGATCCAGACCACCGAGCTCCGGCATGGAAACATCGAGGATAAGACAGCAGGGTCCGGCGGCCCGAGGGAGGGCAAGAAACTCGGTTGCGGACGCGAACGTCATGACCTGCCATCCTTCATGACGGATCAGAAGTTCAAGGGACTCACGAACTGACACGTCATCGTCGACCACAAACACGATGGGAGTCGCCGGTATGGAGGAGATCGGGAATCCGCTGCTGGCGCCTTGCCGTACCATCATCTTTCCTATCGGTCAGGCCCCCCTCTATTCTATCTTTCGTGCCGCATGCAGAGCGTCCAGCAGATCCGTATCGCTGAACGGCTTCTTCAAGCAGGCCACGGCTCCTTGCTCGACAACCCGGGCGCCAATTGCTTCATCCCGGTTGGCCGTGATGAAGACGACGGGAACCTGATCGCCGCGGCGCCGCAACTCCGCCAGTAGCTCGATGCCGGTCATTCCAGGCATGGAGATGTCCAGAAGCAATACCGAGGTCTGATCTAATGCGCCCGACTGCAGGAATTCCTGGGCGGAGGAGAAGGCCCGCGCGCAGTAGCCCAATTCATGCAGCAAATCGGGGAGTGACTCACGCACCGATTCGTCATCGTCGACCACGGACACAAGTGGCCGAACGTCCGTCATGGCTCTTCCATCGCAGTCTCCTCATCAGGCAGCGTAAACAAGGTGCTCAGATCACTCCTCTGCGGCGCGAGGCAACGCCATCTTGCGCGCAATTCCAGTTGGCCAGGGGACGCCTACATATCTGATTAGACTAGACGGACGGACCAGCGTCTATTAGACGAAGGTATCGGTTACTCCAGCCGCAGAACGTACAGACGGCGGGGAGGCTGGAAACGCCTTCCACTGGATGCCCCGCGCTAAGTCCGATCCCTAAGACGATCAGTCACACCCGCGGGCGTATGAGGCCGGCATTGATGTTCGCCGGCCGTCTCCGCGGGCTGACTGCCGTCGTTCCGAACTACTCCGGATCCATTTGGACCGCTGGGATCCCTATGGGATATATCGAAAGGGCGTCTGGAATCGCGTTTGCAAGACCACTGGAAGGAGCTCAATATGTCCACCAGCACCGTACCGCAAACAGCCACTGCAACATGGTCGCTCGACCCTGCCCATTCATCGGTTCAGTTCAAAGTGCGCCACATGGGAATCGCCTGGGTTCGCGGCGAATTCCGCATCCTGAACGGGGCGCTGAACTGGAACGAGGACAAACCGGGTGAATCGGCGATTGAGGCAGATATCGATCCGTCTTCGGTAAATTCCAGCGAGCCGGGCCGGGACCAGCACTTGCGCAGTGCCGACTTCTTCGATGTGGAGCACTATCCGGTGGTGCACTTCCAATCCACCAGGATCTCGCGTCTGTCTGGAGACCTCTGGTCGGTCGACGGCGTGCTCACGGTTCGTGATGTCAGCAAATCGGTCGAGTTGCTGGTCGTGGACGTCTCGTCGCCGACTCCGGATCCCTGGGGCAATCTTCGTATCGCTGCGTCGGCTTCGGCCAGAATCAACCGGAAGGACTTTGGCCTCACCTGGAATACGGCGCTCGAAACCGGTGGATTCCTGGTCGGTGACGAGGTGCAGATCGGCATCGACGTCCAGTTCATCCGGCCGGTGTCGTAGCCCACCTCCTCGGCTCTAGAGGAAAGCGCGGACCAGCCCGGCGATCTGGTCCGCGGCGGTATCGAGCGCAAAGTGCCCGGCCTCGAGCACGTGTACCTCGGCCTTGGGCACGTCACGGCGATACGCTTCGGGCTCTGACAGCTCAAAGGAAAGGTCGTACTTGCCCCAGATCACCAAGAGCCGGGGCTGGGTTTCACGCATCCAGGCCTGCCATTTCGGATACGACTCGACGTTGGTGCGGTAGTCATAGAACAAGTCGCTCTGAATGTCGGCCTGGCCGGGCTGGTTCAGGAACGCGAACTCATCTGTCCAGAGGTCGGGATCATAGCGCTCGGGATCGGGGTCGCTGCCGACGTGGCGAGTCCGCGTGGTGGCCAGCGAAAGAAGGTTCGTGCGGAGCGCGCTCTCGTGTGCGGTCCGATCCTCCCAGAACGCCCTGCGCGTCTTCCAATTGGCTCCCAGTCCTTCGTTGTGCGCCACGGCGTCCTGGACGATCAGCGCCTCAACGCGTTCCGGGCTCGCCAGCGCCATGCGGAAGCCGACCGGCCCGCCATAGTCTTGCATGTAGAGCGCATACCGGGGAATCGCAAGCGCCTCGGTGAAGTGCGTCATGATCTCGGCATAACGGTCAAAGGTATAGGCGAACTGCTTCGGGTCCGGCCAATCGCTGTGCCCGAAGCCCGGGTAATCCGGCGCGATCAGGCGATACCGGTCAGCCAGGCGCTGAAGGAGCGGCTCGAACATCCGCGAGGAAGACGGCAGTCCATGCAACAGAAGAATTGCCGGCGCCTCCGGCGGCCCGGCCTCCCGATAGAAGATCGAAACGCCGTCGACCTTCGCGGCCTTGTAACGCGTCCGATGCTTGGTTGCCTCCTCGGGGACGGCTTTCGATGACGTTGGCATAGCTTCTCCTCTTACGCCTCCACTTCGAATATGAGTTCCACTTCGACCGGGGTCCCGAGCGGCAGGCTTGCGGCGCCGTACACCACGCGGCAGGGATTCTTGCCGGGGCCGAACACTTCCTGTAGGAAGTCCGAAGCTCCGTCGGCGACCTTGGGCTGATCGTGGCCGTCCGCGGCCGCCACGATGACGCCCAGCCGGACGATCCTCTTCACGCGGTCGAGCGAGCCGAGATGCCGGCGCGCCACCGCGACGCCATTCATCGCCGCCAGACGAGCCGCCCGCTGGCCCGTGGCGACGTCGATTTGTTCGCCCACGCGGCCGGTGAACCTGGCTGCACGACCCTCGGTGGGAAGCATCCCACTCAGGAACAGAAGGCTACCCGCCTGGACCGCCTCCGCATACGTGCCGAAGGGTTCGGGCGGCGCCGGGAGTGCGATGCCCGCCGCGCGCAATCGATCCTCGGCGGAAGCGGCCGGCGCCATGGCGGAGACGACTGGCTCCGTTCGGTTGCTTGTTTGGTGCATAGTGCCTTCCGGTGCACGTTGGGTGCTCAGGCTAAGGCGCTGAAATCGCGCTGAGCCGCGAGCCGGTTAGACCGCCAAAGTCGACGCGCGGTGTCTACCGGCCGACATGCAACTCGCGTTCAGGCGGGCTCGCGGGGATCGCAAAGGAGAACGTCGCACCCGGTCCATCGTTAGCCTCAGCCCACAATCGGCCGTGATGGCGCTCGATGATGGAGCGGCTGACGTACAATCCGATGCCCATGCCGCCGCTCTTGGTCGTGTAAAAGGAGTCGAACAGCTTCTCGATGGTTTGTCCTGCGAGCCCCACGCCGGAGTCCCGAACGCTCAAATGCACGTGGCCATCCTCCCGGCGTTCGCTCCGGATCCACAACCGCCGCGGCCGGTCATGAACCCCCACCATCGCGTCGCAGGCATTCCGGAGCAGATTCAAAATCACTTGCTGCAGTTGAATCCGGTCCCCGGTGACTGGCGGAAGGCCGTCGGCAAATTGGGTTTGCACCGCCACCTGGTCCCTCTGCAGGTCGTTCCAGGACAGCGCGATCACTTCCTTGGTGGCCTCGTTCAAATCCAGCGCTTCCGTTGTGAACTCCCGCTTGCTGAACAGAGCCCGCAAACGCACGATCACGTCGGAAGCACGGTTGCCATCCCGAATCGTGCGCCGGGCGGTTTCGCGCGCGCCTTCGACGTTCGGGGGATTGGCATTCAGCATCCTTAAGCACGTGCCGGTGTTCGTGATGATGCCCGCAAGCGGCTGGTTGATTTCGTGGGCGATCGAGGCCGTTAGGGCGCCGAGGGATGTCACCCGCGCCACGTGGGCAAGCTCGGAGCGAGCCTTATCCAGGGCTTGTTCGGCAAGGTACTGCTCCGTCACATCCTGAATGGCGCCGACATATTCGCGCCGCCCGTTGGCGTCTTGCGTCTCCTGTGAACTCGCGCGCAGATACTTGACCGTGCCATCCGGCAATCGGAGCCGGATGCTGTCGCTCTGGTCGCCGCCCGTGCCGCGAGCCCTTCCGAGTTTCTCTGCGAGGAGGGCGCGATCGTCAGGATGAACGCAGGCGGCGATCTTCTCCAGGGTAACCGGGCCATCCGAGTCCAACCCGAAGATCCGGCGGGCCCCTTCCGAAACTGTAACTTCATTCGTATCGACGAAGCGCGAAAAGCAGCCGCTCAGGGTCAGGAGTTGCGCTCGTGCGAGGAATGCCTCTTTGAGACGCAGTTCCTCTTCAACCCGCTTCCGATCTTCCATGTCTGTGCTGGTGCCGTACCATCGGACGATATTCCCCGCGCTGTCGCGAAAGGGCGATGCGCGGATAAGAAACCACCGGTACACTCCGTCGCGCCGCCGTAAGCGGGACTCAATCTCATCGGGTCTACCGGCAGCCAGGACCTCTGCCCACTTCTTCATCAATGCCGGCAAGTCGTCCGGGTGGAACACGCTCATCCAACCCCAGCCGCGAGCCTCCTCCGGCGTGACCCCGGTAAACTCATGCCAACCCTTGCTGATAAAGTCATTCGAGCCATCCGGCAGCATGCACCATACAAATGCCGGGATCGTGTCGATAATGAGTCTCAGTTCCCGTTCGCTCGCACGGACCACATCCTCCGCGCGTTTGCGGTCGTCGATGTCGGTGAGCAAAAGGTACCAGCGAACGATGTTGCCGCTCGCATCGCGAAGAGGGTAGCCACTATTCTGGAACCAGCGATAGACGCCATCGTGGCGCTTGAAGCGCTGTGCGATCTCGAAGGGTTCGCCCGTGGCGATCGATCGCGAGAAGACTTCGGTGACGGTGGGCAGATCTTCGGGATGGACCGTGTCGTTCGTTCCCCATGCCCGGAGGTATTCGATCGACTGGCCGAAGTATTGCAACACCTGGCCGTTCACTAAATCCAGATCGCCGGAAGGGGTCAGCAGGCAGATGAACCCGGGGATGCTGTCGATGATCAGCTTCAACTCGCGCTCGCGATCCTTCAGACGCTCGTTGGCGGCAGCAAGCTCGCCGGTCCTCCGCGCAACGCGTTCGTCAAGCTCTCTGGCGACACTCTGCTGCTCAAGCAACTTCCATTCCTGCTGCAAGGCGATGGCCGCCTGATTGGTGGCGACATCCAACACAAGCCGCTCCGTTTGCTGCGGGAAGTTCGTCTGAAGAGAGCCCACAACAACGATGCCGAGCTCGCCATCAGCCCCCAGCCGGGCGGAAGCCGCCTGCAGCTCTGCACCGCGAATCGAAAGCCGCGCCTGCGCTGGCCATTGATGCTGCGCCTCGCCCAGCGAAGCATTCAGCAGGCGACCGAACCCTTCCGGACCGTTCACTCCGTCGAGCGGCAAGGCAAGCCGCGCCATTTCGGTGTAACGGTCCCCATCAGGGCGATTCAGACGCACGTACACGAAGGCTGTTGCGAGGGTTCCGGCCAGCGCGTCCATCAAGGTTCCGGCTATGCCCTGGGATCCGCCGCCGGCCCACAAAGCCGGCAATGCCATGATGCCCACGAGGTCATTCAGACAGCGGCGAAGCCGCGCTACTTCGTCCGCAGAAGACTCCCGCGCCAATTCCACGTCAGATTGTGGTTCGGCAAGCTTTCAACTGCGCTCGCCGAGCTCGAAACTCCGGCAGAAACTGTTCCGGGGGGACGAAGAAGGGATTTTGGTGTAAGACGCCGCCGATGATCACCAACGGGTGCGTCCGTACGATGTCGATGACGGTGTCGCCGCCAAACCGGCTCAGGTTGTAGGTGCAAATGACCGCATCGTCATGCTGCTGCCAGACATCATTGACGCGGGATTCGAATTCCACCAGGTTTTCCAGGTGGGTTCGTCCATCCGCCGCCCAGTCCATGCGACAGACAATGCGGCTCATCGCAGATCCATCTTTCGCATTGCGGCTGGCAATCTCCTCGAAAGAGGCTAACATCCGGTCCTGATCGAAGCGGCCGTCTCGAAGATACGTTTCGGTGTTGACCCGGAGCTCCAGTTGGCCGCTTTTCTGGGTTTCCACGGTATCGATCCCCGCCGCGCACAGCCGCTGGACGTGCTCGGTGCGCTGATCCGGGTTCACGACATGAAGTGCCTTGTCGCCTCGTTCGAATCCATCCTTGATGAACGGCAGGAGCACGCGGTACTCCTCCTCATCGCTGTGGAACAGCGCGCAGACATGGCGCACCGGCCCGAGTTGGGAACCGGCAAGAGAAACAGGCGCCGTAGTTGGCAATTTGCCCTCCTCACTCTGAGGCCCGGCGTCGAGGCGCAGTCTCGGTCGGGTATACCTATCGTCAGGATACACCAGCTCCACCGGGGCAATGATTGCGGTCTGGTGGCGATTCTGCATCAACACCTTGGTCCAATTGGGTTCGAGCGTTACGAGCGAGTTTGTGTCCTGGAGCGTTTGCAGCGTTCTCGTAGACCGCTCCCTGTGGTCGCGGCTCAGCTAGCGGCGCTCTGCACAAAGGATGTGCGCTGGGCACAGCACCACGAGCTGAGCCGCGACCACAGGGAGCGGTCTACGCTTGCTGAGAAAACTCTCCAAGCGCAGGCAGGCACGCGGCCAGAGAGGCATCCGGAGTCGGTTGAGACGAGCGCGTACCAGGAGCGGCCCCCAGGTTAGCTGTAGGTTAGCTGCCTTTCGCTATGAAGCCCGGGATTCCGGTGCCCGTCACAAGATTGAACCTCTGGCGCGTCTGAATGGCATCGATCTGCGCCATGGCCTCGGCGGGGAGAGCGAAAATGTCGAGATTCTCCCTGGCCCGATCGGGGGTCCTCGGTGTAGTAAGAACAGCCGTCCCGCGCTGCACCGCCCACGCGAGCAACACCTGGGCGGGCGTCCGGCCAAGCTGCTCCGCGAGATCGAGAATCACCGGGTCTGTAAGCGGCCCTGGCCTGATCCCGTGACCCAAGGGAGCGAAGGCCAACAGCACAAGGCCGTTCTTGCTGCAATAATCCAGGATCTCGCGCTGCGGCAGATAGGGATGAGACTCGATCTGGACCACGGAGGGCTTGATTCTCGCCTGCTCAAAGACGTCCCGCAGTTGCCCGAGGCTCACATCCGACAAGCCGATCGCCTTACAGGTTCCGCGATCGACTAGGCTCTCCATCGCCCTCCAGGTATCCAATAGGGAGGTCTCTCTGTCATAGATCACGTCGCCCTTCTCATCCCTGGGGTCCTGATCTTCCCCGGGCCGGAAGGCGTAGGGAGTGTGGATCAAGTAGAGGTCGATGGACTCCAACCTGAGACGTTCGAGGCTGGACTCGATCGCGGGCAGCACGCGCTCCGGCCGGTGGTTGTTGTTCCACAGCTTCGTCGTTACGAACAAGTCGTCGCGAGTGACTCGACCCGCCTGAAGGGCGTCCTGAATCGCCTGCCCCACCCGCTCCTCATTTCGATAGCGCTCCGAGCAATCGAGGTGGCGAAATCCGGCGTCGATCGCAGTTCTGGTGGCGGTCGTCGTCTCGGACAGGTCGCGAAGCAGCGTTCCAAACCCCAAGGCAGGAATCATACGAGCGCCTCCGCGAAGCGGAAGAATGCGATATTTGAGGCTATCGGATGGCTCCATCGTGTCCCCGTCAACTGCCAGGTTAATCGCTGCCCTCTAATGCAAGCACGCCGGATGCCACGTCGCGGTTGAGATCACACGCAGCCGCAAGACATGACAGTGCGCGGCCCTCGTGAGTTGTCCGCGCGGCGAAAGCGTGTCGAACGTGCGGGGGTCGACACCACCGACGGACGGCCGTAGCGTGCCCGAGTCAAGGCATGGAAAGCGCCGCCTGATTCTCGAGCATTACGCCTTGCCGGGTCGGGTGGCATCAGAAATGCGCCGCTGCCGGCAACGTCTTGCGCGGCGTCTAGCCTAGAGCATCTTCTCGGCAAGCGTAGACCGCTCCCTGTGGTCGCGGCTCAGCTACTGGCGCTGTGCCCAGCGCACGTCCTTTGTGCAGAGTGCCGTTAGCTGAGCCGCGACCACAGGGAGCGGCTTACGGTAACGCTGCAAACGCTCTATGTCCGCCGCAGCCGCAAGTAGGATGACGTCATGATCGTCATCCGCCGCCTGGACGCCGTCCTCGAATCCGCCGGGCAGGCCGTGCTCGACATGACTGCCACCCTCGAACGCGCCCTGGCCGACTCCAACTCGCTGTACAGAATCGTATAGCAGGCACCGCCGCGCCCTTGAGGGCGCTCGATCCTTCATCCAGGCCTGGTAGCCCGCGCCGACTATTTGGATGTCACAGGCGAAAGCGGCCCCGCGACAGGAACGTCATGGATGCGAGCCGGACACCTCGAATCCCGAAGTGATGTCGAGAAGCTCTTCCGTGATGGCCTCCTGACGCTTGTGATGGTACGCCGTCATCATCTCGGTTAGATGTTCCTCGATGTTCCGCTCGGCTGTCTGCATTGCGGTGAGGCGCGTTGCATGTTCGCTCGCCAGCGATTCGGCCATGCCACGGTACAGCGTTGCAAACAGATGCTGACGGATCAAGGCCGACAACAGCGCCTCGGGCTCCATGGTGAACGCCGGAAGTGTGCGCGACCTCCAAGGCCGCTTGGCCAAATCCTTCAACCAGACTTCGTCCAACGGGAGCAGTTGAACACGCTGGGGAACGGCATTCTCGGACGGCTGGCGCACGTTGTGAAACAGGTACAAGCGGTCCATTTGACGCGTGCGTTGCCACTCATCGATGTGCAACAGCAGTGAATGGACGGTTGCGGCGAGCTTGAGGACGGTGGATGGCAGTGGCAGGCTGTCCTCCAATTGTTCACCTTCGGCTCCCAGACGGGCGCTCGCGCGCAGCCCCAGCGCCAACCAGAGGATCTTGGCGTCCGGCAGGGTCCATTCCGCTTCTGTGGACCTGGCGAAGCGCACAATCTGTTCGTTGAATCGGCCGCACAGACCATAGTCCGAGCCGATCACGATGGCGCCCACGGTACCGGATAACGCGGCAGGCGCCCGGGGCACAGGTTGCGTTCGCAGGACGACTTGCAGGCCCAGGTCAACTGTCCTGGAGTACTGCTGGAGTGAGGACGCGGCGTTTTCGTACTGACGAATGCTGGCTGCCGCCAGTGATTTCATGGTGCGCACAATGGACTGTAAATCGTGAGTCGTGCTGATTCGCGCCGCAAGTGCTTCCAGAGTTTCCATTACGTGTCGCCTCGCATCTGGTCCTGGACCCGCCGCGCTGCCGCAAGAAGTGTTTCGCCATCCTCCTTCGTCACGGACTCCCCTGACAGCAGGCGATGGCTCAGTTCCCTTAATTCCTCCCGGACCACGCGGCACAAGTCCAGTTCAGCTTCGGCGAGCCGTTCGAGTGGCACTTCATCGAACGCCCCACCGGTCACCGCGAGCAAGACGGCGATTTGTTCCGGAACGGGCAGGCGCCGGTGCTCGGACTGCTTGAGGATTTCGCGGACCCGCCGGCCGCGGTCCAGGCGGTGCCGCGTCTCCGGATCCAAGCGAGTTGCGAAGCGCGCGAAGATCTCCAGTTCCTCGAACTGGGCGTAGTTCAACCGCAGGCTGGCGGCCACCGTGCGATATGCCGGAAGCTGTGCCTTGCCGCCCACCCTGGAAACCGACTTGCCAACATCCACGGCGGGAAGTTGCCCCTTGCGAAAGAACTCCGGCGACAGGTAGATCTGGCCGTCGGTGATGGAGATCAGGTTCGTGGGGATATAGGCCGAAAGATTCTGCGCCTGGGTTTCCAGGATCGGGAGTGCGGTCAGGGAGCCTCCCCCGAGTTCCTGGCGAAGCTGGGTTGCACGCTCCAACAAGCGCGAATGGACGAAGAAAATATCGCCCGGATAGGCCTCACGGCCGGGCGGTCTGCGCAGCAGCAGAGACAGTTCGCGATAAGTGCGGGCATGCCGCGTCAGATCGTCGTAGACGATCAGGACGTCGTCGCCCCGCTCCATAAAAAACTCCGCCATGCTGGTAGCCGCATAAGGGGCGATAAACTGCATTCCGGGGGGATCCTCTCCGCCCGCCACCACCACCACGGTGTGATCCATGGCGCCGTGCTCCCGCAGAGCTGCTACCGCTCGCGCCACAGATGCGCCACGCTGCCCGATCGCGCAATATATACAAACTACGCCGCGACCCTTCTGGTTTAGGATGGCGTTCACGGCGATCGCGGTCTTGCCAGTTTGCCGGTCCCCCAGAATCAACTCGCGTTGGCCGCGCCCCACGGGAATGGCTGCATCGATCGCTTTGATCCCGGTCTGCAACGGGCGGCTTACAGGCGCCCGAGCCATGATGGGAGGCGCCGGCCGTTCTATGGGCCATTGGGTGCGTGTGCGGACCGGACCGCGGTCATCCAAAGGACCACCCATCGCGTCAATCACACGTCCCAGAACCGCATCGCCCACAGGCGCGCTGGCGACCCGTTTGGTTCGCCGCACTTTCTGGCCGACGTGAACCTGCTGGCTATCCCCCAGCAGGATGACGCCCAACTCCTGGAGATTGAGGTTTGCCGCGATCCCGAGTATACCGTTCGGGAATTCGATAAGCTCGTGGTCGCCGGCGGAACTGAAGCCCCGGACACGCGCGATGCCCGTCATCACCTGGGTTACAGTGCCAATTTCACCGGTCCGCAGACGCGGTTGGTACTGGTCCAGTGTGTGCTCCAGCTCTTCAACGACGCCCCGGGCCAGGTCTTTCAGATTGGGCGGGGGCGTCATCGCTTCTCACCGGGTCTGGCGGCGTCCAGAGATTCCTCGAGTTCCTCACCGATTTGGCGGTCCAGATCCTCCAGGTAACTCTCGAAGTTCCAGCCCACGGTCTGGCCCCCGGCGCTCAGCTCGACTCCGCTCACAGATTCGGCGCCGTGTTCATACGCTACTGCCGCGCCGTCCAGGATGATGCCGTGAATCGCCTTGGTGATCAATCCCCGGCCCGCGCTCTCGATTTCGAAACGGCTGGTGACCACGACTTCGTTACCGGCGTGCCGCGCAGCTTCGGTGAGCCGATGCCGCTCGCCATCATCGAGATCGTCCAAACGGCGTAAGAACACACGCACCATCTGGTCTTCCAGCTTTGCATCGGCCAAGTCGCGTAAGGCGTGCCGGGCCAGTGTGGTCACGTAGCGAACGGAGTGCTGCCGCAACTCTTCCAGGAATTCGCCCCGCTGTGCGTCCAGTTGCCGGTGCCATTGGCGCTGCCGTTCCTCCGCTTCCGCGCGGATGGCTTCGTGCCGCGACGCCCGCTCCTGCTCAGCGGCCTGGCGGGCTTCCTCCAACAGACGCTCCCGCTGCTCGTCGAGTTCCTGAAGGCGCTCGCGATAGGTCCGCCCTTCCTGTTCGGCCTCCTTCCGGCCCTGGGCCGCCTCCTGCAGACGCTGTGTGATGCGATCTTCGCGCCGGTGCATGGCCTTCATGATGGGGCCATAGAGGAACCGTCGCAGCAACCAGATCAGGATCAGGAAGTTTACAATCTGCGCAGCGATCGTGAGCGGGTCGAATTGCATGCTTACTGCCCAGAGGTCTCGATCAACCGATTCCAGAACGGATTGGCAAAGATCAAGATCATCGTCACTACGAAACAGTAGATGGCGGTTGATTCGATCATGGCCAGACTCACGAACAGCGTCCGCGTAATACGGTCCGCTTCGTCCGGCTGTTGGGCGATGGCGCTGAGAGCCTGCGCCGCGGCACGGGCCTCTCCCAGGGCTGGACCAATCGAGCCGACGGTGATCGTCAGCCCGGCGGTAAAGATCGAGACAGCCCCAATCACTGTGATATCGTCCATATCTTCTCCTTAAATAATTTCCTGATTCTGCTCCTGTGGTCCCGGGCGCGGTTCCGCCGGCCGTTGGACTCGCGTCGCCGAACCGATATAGACGACGGCCAGCACGGCGAAGATGTAGGCCTGGACCAATCCCGTCAGTAGACCCAGCAACTGCATGGCGATGGGGAAGAAGAACGGGATCAGGCTGAGCAGAATTCCGACCACCATGGTCCCGCTCATGATGTTGCCGTACAGCCGCACTGCGAGCGCCACGGTGCGCGATAACTCTCCAAGGATATTAAACGGCAGCATGAAAGGGGTCGGCTGCAGATAGTGCCGCAGGTATCCGAACAGGCCATGCTCTCCAATTCCGAACAAGGGAACGGCAACGAAAACGGACAACGCCAGTGCCGTGGTCGTTGAAAGCGAGGCGGTCGGCGGTTGGAATCCGGGTACGACCGCCAGAATGTTGGACGTCGCGATCAACAGAAACAGCGTTCCAGCAAACGGCAAGTAGGGCCCATTGCTTTGCTGCGTCAGATCGGCGACCTGCTTGTCGATCGACTCGACAATGGTCTCCAGCAGATTCTGCCAGTGCGATATGGTCTCGCCGTCGGACAAGCGCCGCGTAATCGCCCAGGCGCCCAGCGTGAGCAGCGCCATCACCACCCAGGTGAATACGATGGTGGCGTTGAGGTGCAGCCATCCCCATTGCCAAAGAATGATTTCATCCGCGTTAGAGGGCATCGCGATGCTCCTTCAAAACCTGCCGGGCGCGCGGACGCATCTTTGCAATCCCGGCTGCCCGCACCAGCAGAAATCCTGCCAGGCACCCGATCAGTCTCTCCCAACCGCCAACGACGATCCACACGAATGCGGCCGCGACCGCAACGGCCCGGATGACACCGCTGGACAAAAGCCACAAGCCCTGACGCCGGACCCGCGGGAGCAGCCGTACGGTCGCCCATAGCGAAACCAAGTAGAGCGCCGCCAGCGCTCCGCCCAGGGTGAATCCCCAAGCGGCAGCTTTCCAGTTCCACATGATTTCAGTCATCGCGGCTCTCCCGCTTCACCCACAACCACGCGTTCACGCACCCCAGAACAAGCCCGGCGAACAGGAGCGTGAGAGTCCAGGAGATTCTGCCATGCAGCTTCCGGTCCAGCCACAGTCCGAGCAACGCTCCTCCCACGGCCGGTACCGCGACGGACCAGCCCACCAGCCCGTACATCCCGAGGGCGTACCAAACAGGACGGTGTGGCCGCTGGCGGGAACGTAGCTTCCGCTCTGCCCGCTGTCCCACCTGTTCCGCCACCGACTCCTTGAGCCGGCCGGTGTCTGGTTTTTGCTCTCTGCTCACGTTTACTCCTGGAATTGCATGAAGCGCTTGACCACGCCGGCCTCCAACCGCGCGAGGGCGCTTCTGGCCGAGCGCTCGTGGTCGTTCATATTTTCCTGGCGTTGGCGAACGGTTTCCCGCAGAACGCTCAAATCATCCCCCTGGCTGGCATCCACCGTGGATACCATCACCTCGCCGCCGCGCTTCAACAGGATTCCCTCGTCGATGCCCACGAAGGACTCCTTGCCATCCGCATCCGTGAACATCAGGACCCCCGGAACGAGTGCAGCGACGAAGTCGATGTGCTGCGGCAGAATGCCGAAGGACCCGTTGGGAGCCTCGGCGACCACTTTAACGACGTCGCAATCGATTAGGATCTTCGATGGCACGAAAATCTTCAGTCTCATCACGCGCCTTCCTTCGCCAGCTCGCTTGCCTCATCTACTGTTCCGATCATATAGAACGCGCTCTCAGGAAGCCCGGCGAGTTTGCCGCTGAGAATCCGCTCACATCCTGCAATAGTCTCCTCCAGGGTCACCATGCGGCCCTGTTTACCGGTGAACGCCTCGGTGGTGAAGAACGGCTGCGTGAGGAAGCGCTCCAGCGCCCGCGCGCGCGCCACCGTGGTCCGGTCCACCTCCGACAGTTCTTCCAGGCCCAACATCGCAATGATGTCCTTCAGTTCTTCATATTCCGCCAGAGTCTGCCGCACTTTCATCGCGGCCTGATAGTGGCGGTGTCCCACCACGCCTGGCGTGAGCATCTTCGACATCGATTGCAAAGGATCCACGGCCGGATACAATCCCTGGCTCGCCCGCTTCCGCGAGAGCACGATGGAGGCCGACAGGTGCCCGAAGGTGTGCGTGGCCGCCGGGTCCGTGAAGTCGTCCGCGGGAACGTAGACCGCCTGCACGGATGTGATCGCACCGTTCAGCGTGCTGGAAATCCGTTCCTCCAGTTCGGCCAATTCCGAGGCCAACGTCGGCTGGTAACCCATGCGGGACGGGATTCTTCCCAGAAGACCGGACACCTCGGAGCCCGCCTGCACGAATCGAAAAATATTGTCGATCAGCACTAAAACGTCCTGATGGAGATCGTCGCGAAAGAATTCCGCGATGGTCATCGCCGCGTGCCCCACGCGGAACCGCACGCCCGGCGATTCGTTCATCTGGCCGAAGATCATCGCGGTCTTGTCCAGGACGCCCGCCTCGCGCATGTCGCGGTACAGTTCCTCGGCCTCGCGGCAGCGCTCGCCGATGCCGCAAAACAGACTGACGCCTTCGTACCGGCCCACCATGTTGTGGATCATCTCCGTGATCAGCACGGTCTTGCCCACGCCGGCGCCACCGAACAGACCGGTTTTGCCTCCGCGCTCCAGGGGGCTCAGCAGGTCGACGGCTTTGATGCCCGTCTCGAAGGTCTCCGCGGCTACCTGGCGCTGTGACAGAGACACGGGAGCACGGTAGATCGGCCGCTGCTCGATATCCTTCAGCGGCTCCCCTCCGTCGACCGGCTCGCCGAACATATTCACCATGCGGCCGAGGAGAGACTTGCCCACCGGAATGGGTATGGTATCGCCGGTATCGCGAACGGGCGCTCCCAGAAACAAATCCTGGCGAGCGTTTAACGCCAGCCCTCGCACGACGTCCGGACCTATCTGCGCGGCCACCTCGATGACGATCTGTCCGTCCTCGCCGGTGCGAAGCATGCGCCGGATCGGGGGAAGATCTCCAGGAAAGCGCACGTCAACCACGGAGCTCTCGATCGATATGACGTGGCCGACGTTGTGATCCATCGTTCCTTAGCGGGAGAGCCTCCTCCAATTCAACACGAGCGAACGCGCCTCCAGGGAAGTCCGGCGCCGGCAGGTAGCTTCTCTCTACAGGCGTTGTAGCACGTTGATGGCCCAACGCAGGGAGGCGTCGTCTCCAGGCCCGGAAATAAGCAGTGCGGATCTCACCAAATTCTCGTCGGCGTGCGCTTCCATTCCCTGGTCTACCATCTCCGCTCGAGAAGCTGACCCAGTCTTTGGCGCGCGCGAAACAATCGTAAGCGCATCGCTGTGTGCGTGCAACGTTCGTGCCGCGCAAGTTCGTCGATGCTCCAATTTTGCCAGTAGTACCGGATCATGAGCGCCTGGTCGCGATCGGAACATTGTTGGAGTTTCCGGCGCACGTCTACGGCGCCTGGCATCGTGGCAAGAGGGTCGACCGTGGGGTCCACGATGGCAGTCACTTTGGAACACCGCCGCAGGTCACTGCGTGCGATGTTCAGGGCGATCGTGTTAATCCAGACGAGTTGCTTTTGAGGGTCCTTGAGTTGATTCCGCTTCTCCCAGCCGCACACCCAAGCTGCCTGGGTCACCTCCTCGGCCAGGTCCCGGCTGAAACCGCGTGCGATCAGGAAGCGGGCGGTTTTGTTTCGCCCCGCCTCGTAAGCCTTCCCGTAATCCTCTTGGATCGTCATATGTTCGAAGTGCGGGCGACGGTCGCTGCCACGAATGGCCGGCCGGGGTCACGGGCCGCTACTGCTTCCTGGTCTTGCGGTCTCCTAAGCCTGGAAGCGTTTCGGTTACTGCTCCGGTGTGGCGACAAGGGCGGGAAGACCGGCGTCGCAACTCTCGCAGGTCACCGTGAGCGCGCCGGGGGTCATCTCCCGGCCGCCGCTGGAGGGTGTTGGCGATTGTGCCCTGGCCAGCCAGGCGATCAAGGTAACGGCGGCGGCGGCCAGAACAATTCTTCCCACGCGTGGAAGCGTGTTCGGGTGCTCTCTTCTCATCGGATTCCCCTCCTAGTCTTTCGAAATCCCTCACGGGCGGTAAACTCGCCGGACGGACGCCGGCGGAACCGGCGCGCTTAGGCGATGGCTGATTTTGCCTCCGTCGTGCCGGCAGCCACACCTTTCAGGTCTCTCCATCTCTCGAACCAGCCGGGCTTGGAAGCGTTCCGGTGAATCAGCGACGCGACCCGCGCTGGATCGCCCAGATCGCTCCATCCGGTGTTGTTCAAGCGGAGCACTCGTAAACGCTCGGACTCGGCGGGCAATACGTCGCTAGAAAAGCTGCTGGTAGAGATGTGCAGGTACAGGGAATACTCGATATGCGTTTCCTCCCCGCCCCACAAGCGCGCCCGGCCCATCTCCTCCAGCAGGTCCGGAACCCTCGCCTGGATCATCTCCAAGAAAGCCTGGACATGTCCCACCATGACGAACGTGTTCCAAACGGCGCCCTGCGCAAACAGGGTGCGCGCGACCCGAAGCTTCGGTTTTTCCTGGAAACCGTTTACCCGAAATAGCTCGCTGCCTTCAGGCCCCAACGGCGCTCCCAATTCGATCCAGCCGTACTCGACTTCCGGATGCCGCGGGCGTGCGCCCAGCAGCACCACGGAGTCCGGCTGCCCGGCGGCCACCTTGAAGGCGGACTCGAGGACTGCGGCAAAGGCCCCCTCGTCGGAAAAATAGTGGTCGGACGGTAGGATCGCCACGAGAGCCTGCTCATCCATCTGCGCGATGCTCAGCAGCCCGTGCACAATCGGAGGAGCAGTGCCTTTATTCATGGGTTGAACGACGCGTTGGGACGGACTCAAGGCCGCTTCCTGCGAGTAGAACTTGAAGTGCTCGCCTGCGAGCGAAACGAGAGTCTGTTCGGCCGGAACGCTCAACCGGGCCCGCTCCAACGTCTGACCCAGCAGCGTCTTGCTTTCAAAGAGAGGACAGAACTGCTTGGGCCGGTCATCGCCGCACACAAATTCTGTCAGCGGCTTCAGACGGACGCCATCCCCTCCGGCCAGGACCACGCCCCAGCGGCGCTCCCGCCGTGCGAGTGCCAGCGCATGGGGCTTGGCGAGCGGTATTGGTATCACCCTCGCCTCACGCCCCGCGCTGCTCAGGGCCTCCTCCGACCCGCCCCTGCCTGTGTCCAGCCTGGCTGCCGTCATCGCGGACTCCTTCGCTTAGGCCCCTGCCGGATTGGATGCCCGGCGCTGAGCGCGCGCGCACCCGGTCCTCACTGGAGAGGCTCTCCCCGCGGGAGCGTCATCGGGGACGGCCCAGGAAACTGAGCCCCGGGCGAACGTGCTCAGGCCGCCGGACCTGCCGAAGGGGAGCGGCTGCAAGATCCCGCTGCTACGGTGCAACGGGACGCCGGCTTCTGTTCTGCTCACGGTAGCTTCAGGCACCGCGTGCGCCCTCCCTTCATCTCGTGGCGCGAAACCTTCCTGGATGCCTGTGCGGGATGTGATGCTTTGTCTGCCCCGGGGTTCAGCGGCCGCGCCGAAGCACGACCGCGCGAGCATGGGGGAGCAGTGCTCGACGCCGCACCGTCAAGGTCGGTATCTTGCCGGTTAAACCCGCGTACGTTGGAGGAGAAGCGGTCTTCGCTCGCCTGTCAGGCCGCAGCACTTGGGTGCATTCAGAATAACAGTACTGGCTTGGCGCAACTACTCGAAAAACTCCCAGGTTTTGACGCCCGGGGATTGAAAACAGGGAATGCTCTCGACCAGGTTAGCTGACGATTCCATGCCTGGCGGCGTACCGCGCCAAGTCCGCCACCGTGTGCACCCCGAGCGCCTCCATGATGCCGTATTTGTGAAATTCCATCGGTGTTCGTCGTGTAGGAGCTCAGCACATAGTCGCTGGTGATGGCCTGCTGCGCCTGCACGATGCCGATGCTGAGTCGCTCAAGTCGGTCCACAGCGTGTCCCCCGAGCGCTGGCGTTTGGTGATGGCTGTAAGCCGTGAGGCTCCGTTGGCCGGGCCGCCGAAGAAGTCCACTACGACGGCGCCGTTTCGACCGGAGCCGCGAACGATCTGGGCCGCGCTTCCGAGCTCGCGCGCCAGATGGTCACGCGCTTCGGCATGAGCGAGCAACTCGGCAAGATGACCTATCAGTTGCTGGCACGGAAGGTTCGATTTGATTTCTGCCGTGAACCTACTGGCGCGATGGGAATCCAGACGGCAAAGCTGCCTCAAGATTGATTTGTTCTCCAGTGATGGGGTGGTGGAAGTTCAGATATTGAGCGTGCAGGAAATATCCTCCATCGCCGGGGAGGCCGGGGAGAGTTTCAAGAGGCTGGCCGGCTAAGCCGTACAGAGGATCGCCTACCAGGGGATGGCCGATGGATGCCAGATGGATTCTGATTTGATGAGGGCGGCCCGAATTTAGGCTTACCTCAAATGTTGTGGTGCTGGTGGTGCGCGAGATCACCTTCGCCAATGACTTTGACGGTTTGCCACTTGGGTTGGCGGCCCACACGGAACCGATGAGCGGGTGCGGTACGAGGCCGATGGGTGTGAGGATTTCGTAGGCGTCGTGCTGTGCCATGTTTTGGGCCAGCGCCCGGTAGAGTTTTTGAATTTTGGGTGTGTTCCAGTTTGCGAATAGATTAGAGGCCGCCTGCGGTGTTTTGGCGAAGAGGACGACGCCGGTGGTGGCTCGGCCCAACCGGTGGACAGGGTTTGCGTTGGGGGTTTGCTTTTGCACCAAGCGCAGGAGCGTGTTTTCCATGAAGCCGGCGCCGGGGAGAGTGGGCAGCCCGCTGGGTTTGTTGACGGCCAACAGATGGGGGTCTTCAAACAAGACTTCGAAGTGCTGAGGGGAGTCTGGTTCGATCCAGGGTGGACGGTTCCAGACGAGGGTTTGGCCTAAAGTGACAGATTCGCTTCCGGTGGCTGTGACGCCGTTGAGGGTGACTTCGCCGTTGTTCAGTCTTTGTTGCCAGACTTGTGGGGTGGAGTGGGAGTAAAGGCGTGCCAAGTGGGAGAGCAGGGTTTGTCCATGGTATTTGCTGCTGATGATTGAGGTGTAGGCATAGCCCCGGTTGAGCACGTAGTTTGAGTGTAAGCTATGGCATCTGCGGCGCGGCGGCCAGAAGGGTGTTTGCGATCCAATTGGCGCGGCCGGCCAACGGGCGGCGGATCGAATGCTCGCCGCTGGCCGATGAAGAACTGGCACGTCTGATCCGCATCGCCGAACGCGCATGACCCGTCTGCCACGGGATCACGGCGCGCTCGACGACGTTCTGTGGTTCGCGTACATTGCCCGGCCAGTCGTGAGCGGCGAGTTGACGCAGGGCCGCCTCTGTATTGAAGTCCAAACAGCCGGTGCGCGGCGTTGATGGCTGCCTTCGTTTATTGCCGGGCGAGATCCCGGCAGGCCTCAGTTGCCCGCCGCGAGATTAGCCGAGAAGAACGGCAGTACGTTGGCAAGGAAGCGTTCCCTGATCCGGCTGCCGTGGTCCCCGTCATAGGTTTCAAACTGGTGCTTTATGCCCAGGCGTGTCAGAGAGTCCGACAACTGAGTGTTGGTCACCAGGAACGGATCCTTTGTGCCGACGTCGATGGCGATCGCCTTGTACTGCTTCAGGTGCGGCACGTATTGGTCGACCATGATCAACGGGGAGTTGGCTGTCCACTTGGCCGCGATGAGCGGTTGTGCCTGGCCGTCTTTGGTGGGCAGGTCGAAGTACTGCGGCGGATTCTTCGGATTGGGCGCCCATGCCGCGGCTTGTGAGTTCAGTGCGTTGGCCAGCGCCCCGCCGCCCTGCTTGCCCTTACCCTTCGCATTGCCCTTGGCGCCATTTGGCGGCGCACCTTGTTTGCCCGCGGCCGGCCGACCGGGCAGCAACTGCGTCGCGTTCTGCATCAGGCAGCACGAACTCATGGCGTACAGTACGGAGAACGCCTCCGGGCGCTTCATGCCGATGCGCACGGTGCCGTAGCCACCCATGGAGTGTCCGGCAAGGCCGCGCCCGCTGCGATCGGCGATGGTGCGGTAATGGCTGTCGATGTACTGCGTCAGGTCCTGGGCAATAAAGGTCTCCCAATCGCCGGTAGTGGGTGAGTTGGAGAACATGCTGCCGTCGTAAATGGTGTAGGCGTCCGGGAGCACGACGATCATCTCGCGGGCCGAGCCGCCTTTCGCCGCTTCATCGGCGGCCGAAGCGACAGCGAGCGAGTTCCAGTACGTTTCGGCATGTGCGCCGTATCCGTGAAGGAAGTAGATAACCGGATAGCGGCGAGTGGGGCTGGAGGCGTAGCTGGGAGGCAAGTAAACCAGAACATCGCGATCCGGCGAATCACCCTCCAGGTTTCCTTCGAGCGACGTACCGTGGACCTTGATCCGTTCCAGGGCTCCGTCCCGGACCGGAGGCGGTGCGGGTCTCTGTGCCTGGCCCTCCGGCAGGAAAAGTACCGCGGTGCAAATGGCGGAAGCCGCGATGGCAAGAAGTTGTCGTGTGCTCATGATTGTCTCCGGATCGTGACGGGTTAGGTTCGATGGACCGGTACAAAAGGGCTTCACTGCGCCGAAGCGTGGGGACGATTCGCAGGCCGTGAAAGCCCCTATGCACTCTCAGTGCCACTCTATCTTTTGTGTGCCTTGAAAAACTTGAAGATTTCGGGCATCGCTTCCGTGATCACGGTTCCGTGATCGGCGCCGGGAATCTCAAAGTAATGGAAGTCCTTCATCTTGAGTTCGGTCGCGGTTTTGGCCCAACGGCGGCCGACGTCGGTCGGAACCACCGTGTCCGCGTCGCCGTGCGCCAGGTAGAGCGGCATCGTGTCTTTCACCGGAGCGAGGGATTCCGGATCCATCAGGAACGCGGCCGGAGCCATGGCGGCAACCGCGGCCCACTGATCGACGTGCTTGACGCCCAAGAACAAGGCTCCGGCACCACCCATCGAGTGACCCATAAGGTAGGTTCGCTGCGAGTCGACCGTGAATTCCTTGCGCATGAGATCGAGGACATTCATCACGTCCTTCTCGCTGAGTTCGGCCAGGTTGGGAGGATCAGGCGTGGGTTGTGCACCGCCCTTCCCTCTGCCCGCGCCAGGACCTTTGCCCGCACCCGGACCCTTGCCCGCGCCGGGGCCTTTCCCCCTACCGGCACCAGGACCGCCGCCCATTACGATCACGGGCGAGCCGAACCAGCCTTGCGGGTTGTAGCCCATGGGGCCGACCAGAATGTAGCCACCCTCTTCCGCCATATCGAGCGTGGCGCCGCGCAGCAGCGAGTTGCCGTCGCCGAACACGCCGTGCAGGGCCACGATCAGCGGAGCTTTCTTGTCCTTCGAAACCTTAGAGGAGACAAATAAGGCGTACGGCATCTCTTCATTGGTGTCGGCGAAGTGATAGGTCCGCTGTTGAACGCGCGGATCGGGGCCTTTGTTAAACCCACCCTTCGGGGCGCCAGCCTGCGGCTGACCCAGGGCGGAGGGCGTCTGGAGGAGTGAGTACGTCAGCGCAAGCGCCAGGCTCACTGAGCCCAGCGTCGCGAGTTTCTTGGTTATGTTCATCATCGGTACCTTCCATACTTCTGTGACCAACCCGATATTGTGTGCCAATTCGATAAAGAGTATACCTTAAGCATCCAGACGACATTCCGGGTCGCCCTTCGCCCGCGTATAAGCAGGTGTTGAGCCGGTGAGGACCGTGGTCAAGGGATAGGGTTAGAACGTCGCGATCGCGTTCACGAGTGCAGGCTGTACGGACCCTCAGCCGCGCGTTTGGCGCCCGGCGAACCGTGTTCTTGTGACATTGTGAGGGACACTCGCGTCGCACGACCTGCTTCGCAGAGCGTCCGAGTTCACTGAGACAGTCGTCCAGTGTATAAATGTATTCGGTGGTTCGCCCAGAGATGAAGATGCGGAGCGCTTTCGCCATATTCGCGTTGCTTTCGGTGAGCGGCGCCGGTCAGGCGCAGAATGCCGCGCAAACGCTGTGGTATCTTCAGCCCGCCGCGCAGTGGACGCAAGCTCTGCCCGTCGGGAACGGACGTCTGGCGGCGATGGTCTTCGGCGACCCGGGGCGCGAGCATCTGCAACTGAACGAAGACACGGTGTGGTCGGGCGAAAGGCGTGACCGCAGCAACCCTGAGGCTCCCCAGGCCGTGCCCGAAATCCGGCGGCTACTGTTCGAAGGTCACCCCGCCGAGGCCCAGGCACTGGCTGACAGGAGCATGATCAGCATTCCGAGGGCACTGCCCGTGTATCAAACGCTGGGCGATTTGTGGCTGGAGTTTGGCGTCGAATCTGATCCGGGAAGCTACCGCCGCGAACTGGACCTGGACCGCGGCGTGGCGGCCGTGGAGTTTACTTCCGGCGGCGTGCGTTACCGCCGTGAGGTGTTCGCCTCCGCGCCGCGCCATGCAATATTCGTCCGGCTGAGCGCCGACAAACCTGGAAGCATCTCTTTCCGCGCCTCCATCGACCGTCCCGCCGATGCCACCAGCGAATCCGCCACCGGGCGCCTGATCCTGACAGGGCAAGCGCTGCCAAAATCCGACAACGGCGAGCGGGCTACCGGAGTCCGCTTCCGCGCTGAGGTGGCAGCGTCCCTCATTGGTGGGCAAATGACCAGTGAGGACGGCTATCTGGACGTGCATGGTGCGGACAGCGTACTGCTGACCATCGTGGCCGCCACCGATTACCGCGAACAGGACTTGGCGGCGGCTTGCGGGCGCGATCTCGCCGCCGCGCAGGGCGCGGCAGAGGCGCTGCTTGCCGAGCATGTCGCCGATCATCAACACTACTTTCGCCGTGTGCGCTTGACGCTCCCGGCGGATCCCGAGGCCGCCGCACTGCCAACCGATGAGCGCCTGCTGCGCGTGCAGGAGGGGGCCAGCGACGAAAATCTGCTCGCTCTTTACTTCCAGTACGGACGTTACCTGTTGATTGCCAGCAGCCGGCCGGGCAGCATGGCGGCGAATCTTCAGGGAAAGTGGAACGACAGCCTTTCGCCGCCCTGGGGCAGCAAGTACACCATCAATATCAACACGGAGATGAACTACTGGTTGGCCGAGACCACGAATCTCTCTGAACTGCATGAACCTTTGTTCGACCTGATGGATCTTGCCCGCGAGGACGGCCGCAAGGTCGCGCGTTTCTACTACGACGCGGGTGGGTTCGTGCTCCACCACAACACGGACTTGTGGGGCGACGCGGTGCCCATCGACGGCGCGCGCTGGGGGATCTGGCCGATGGGCGGAGCATGGCTCTCGCTGCATTTGGCCGAGCATTACGATTTCACGCGCGACCGCAAGTTCCTGGCCGATCGCGCCTATCCCGTCATGAAGGAAGCCACGGAGTTCTTTCTCGACTACCTGGTTTCGGACGGAAAGGGCCACCTCGTTACCGGTCCTTCCACTTCGCCGGAGAACGAGTACCAGCTCCCGTCGGGGGAACGGGCGGTTCTCACCATGGGACCCACGATGGACAACGAAATCCTCTACGCGCTGTTCACGCGCGTTATGGAGGCGAGCCAGACGCTGGGGATCGATGCCGAATTCCGCGAACAGGTGAGCGCGACCCGCGACAAGCTGTTGCCCTTACGCATCGGAAAGTTCGGCCAGATTCTGGAATGGGCGGAAGACTACGATGAAGTCGAGCCCGGACACCGCCATATGTCCCACCTGTTCGCGCTGTTTCCGGGCAACCAGATCTCCGTGCAGAACACGCCGGAGCTGGCGCGCGCGGCCCGCACGGTACTGGACCGGCGTTTGTCGAACGGCGGAGGGCACACCGGCTGGAGTCGTGCCTGGATCATCAACTTCTGGGCCCGGCTGTCCGACGGCGAGATGGCTCATCAGAACTTGGAAGCGCTGCTGCGCAACTCCACACTTCCCAATCTGTTCGACAACCACCCACCGTTCCAGATCGATGGCAATTTCGGCGCCACGGCAGGCATCGCGGAGATGCTTCTCCAGAGCCAGGACGGCGACATCCATCTGCTGCCGGCGCTGCCTGGCGCCTGGGCACAGGGAGAGGTGAGTGGGCTGCGTGCCCGCGGGGGCATGGAAGTGGACATTACATGGGATGGCGGTCTGCCGGTGGCGGCGACGTTGAAGCCCGGCATCGGAGGGGCTCGGCAGCTGCGCCTGCCCGCGGGAGTACGCCTTCAAAGCATGACCGACGGGGATACGGTCACCCGCTTTTCCGCAGAATCCCCGGTGCGTCTGGACCTGGAAGCCGGGCATCTCTACCGCCTGACTTTCAGCCGCAGTGTCCCATAGAATCGCGCTCGACTCCCCCAGGTTTGAGGACAGCCGCGAAGATCATGAGGGCGACCTTCATAGCGTTGTTAGAGGATAGCGACTCATCGGGCCCAGCAAGATGGCCTTGCCAACGGTTCGGCTCGCTCTGGATGCATTCCCGCCGCCGCCGCATACAGCATGTATACTTTTGAAGTGCTTCGTCACGATGGCAGCCCGGTTGTCCTGAACCGGCGATCGTGAATGGCATTCTCGACCGGATGGCCGAGACCAACCACCAGAACACAGGCCTGGGGCACTGGGGGTGCCGGGGCAAGCTGCTCGGTTGGTTGTGGGAGAGCAGCAAATCGACAGTATCGGGCATTGAAGTACAATGCTTATTTTTCGAGGAAGGTAAATGACCACATCTCCAGTACTGATTGCCGGGGCAGGCATGGGCGGATTGAGCGTTGCACTGACTTTGCATCAAATCGGTGTACCTTGCGTCGTCTTTGAATCGGTCGCCGACATCAAGCCCCTCGGCCTGGGCATCAACATTCAACCCAACGCCATCCGCGAGCTCTATGAATTGGGCTTCGGCCCGGAATCGCTCGATACGATCGGACTGCAAACCAAAGAATGGGCTCTGCTCGGCCTGAACGGCAATGAAGTCTATTCCGAACTCCGGGGACTGCTGGCCGGCTACAAGTGGCCGCAGTATTCCGTGCACCGGGGCCGACTGCAGATACTCCTCTATCGCGCCACTCTGGAACGTCTGGGCGCAGATTCCGTTCGCACCGGCCTGAAGGTCACCGGCTATCGCAATCACTCGGACGGAAAGGGAGTGACGGCTTTGTTGCAAAGCCGCGACGGTAAGTGTTCCGAGGTGGAAGGATCCGTGCTGATTGCGGCCGATGGTCTGCATTCAGCGGCGCGTCAACAGATGTATCCCAACCAGCCTCCCATTCAGTGGGGAGGTGCCATCATGTGGCGCGGCGTCACCAAAGGCAAGCCGATCCGCACTGGCGCCTCATTTGTGGGGCTGGGGACGCACCGTCATCGCGTGGTGTTCTACCCGATCTCGGCCCCCGACCCGGACACCGGCCTTGCGGACATCAACTGGATCGCAGAGATCACTGTGGACAATTCCGGTGGCTGGCCGGACGGCGACTGGAACAAACAGGTAAGGCATGAGGACTTCATGCATCATTTCGAGCACTGGGATTACGACTGGATCGACATCCCGGCCATGTTGCGTGGCGCCGCTCCCGTCTTTGAATACCCGATGATCGATCGTGAACCGGTTCCGACATGGGTGGAGGGCAATGTCGCGCTGCTGGGCGACGCTGCACATGTGATGTACCCCACAGGTTCCAATGGCGCCAGCCAGGCCATTATCGATGCACGGGTGCTCGGTGCCGCCATGCTCGAGCATGGTGTCAACTCCAGGGCCCTGCAAGCCTACGACACGCTACTCTGCGCGGAAATGTCGCAACTGGTTTTGCGCAATCGTGGAGCCGGCCCCTTTGGTCTGCTGAATCTTCTGGATGATCGTTGCGGCAGCGTGTTCGACAATATCGATGATGTCATCCCCAAGGCTGAGCGTGACGAATTCATGCAGCGGTATAAAACCGCCGCAGGCTTTGCGGCTGAGAAGCTCAATGCCGCCGCGTCCACCATCCCACCGGGAGCCAGAGTTCGCTAGGCAACTGTCGCAAAGGACATTCTGAATGTTACAGCACTATATTCTGATCAAATTCAAGGAAGGCACGAGCGACAAACACATCGGAGAATTCTGCAGAAGAATGCTGGCCCTGCGAACCACCATTTCCAGCATTGAGCACCTGGAGATTGGACGCGATATTCTGCGCGATGCCCGCAGCTGGGACCTCATCCTGATCATGCGCTTTGCTTCCACGGAGGCCCTGCGCGGCTATCAGCAACACCCGGAGCATCTGAGCGTGATGGCGTTCAACCAGCCATCCGTTGCGGACGTTGCTTCGGTGGACTTTTCAACAACCGCGACCGTATAATTGGCAACCGTGAAAACATACTCTGCCGACAGGCTTCACCATCTTCAGGAGTCCGTGATCCGTTCCATAACGCGGTATGCGTTTGACAAGGGAGCGATCCTGCTGGCACAGGGGTTCCCGGATTTCGACCCTCCGGAAGAAGTTCTCGCCGAAGCCGAGAAGGCCATGCGCTCCGGACGGAATCAGTATGGAATGACCTGGGGACAGCCCAGCCTCCGCAAGGCCATCGCGCAAAAGAGCCGGCGGTTTTACGGACAGGAGGTCGATCCCGACCGGCATGTCACCGTCACCTGCGGAGTTACCGAAGCCGTGATTGCCGCTCTGTTGGGCATCGTCAATCCGGGAGAAAGAGTCGTCGTTCTGGAACCAGCCCACGAAAACTATCATGCCGGTATAGCGTTCGCCGGCGGCATTCCGATCTGGGTTCCTCTGCGTCCTCCCGAATATCGCTTCGATCCCGATGAACTTGAGCGCGCATTCCAACAGAAACCCAAAGCTGTGTTGTTCAACTCGCCGCACAATCCTTCCGGCAGGGTTTTTACCGAGCAGGAGCTTTCGATCATCCGGGATCTTTGCGTCAAGTACGACGTGGTGGCGATCACCGATGAAATCTACGAACACCTCGTGTTCGACGGCCTTCGCCATATTCCGATTGCCACGTTCCCCGGCATGCAGGATCGCACGATCACCATTTGCGGTTTGGGGAAAACGTTCGCCGTGACGGGCTGGCGTGTGGGTTACTGCATTGCGAGCCCAGACCTGACGGATGCGCTGCGGAAGGTGCATGATTTCACCACCGTGTGCGCGCCCACGCCGCTGCAGGAGGCGATGGCGGCGGTGATCGGTTTGCCCGATTCGTACTACCAGTGGCTTCAGGCCTTTTACGCTTCCCGCCGTACTCGCATGCTCGGGATTCTCGACAAGCATGGTTTCAAGTATGCGGTTCCCGAAGGCGCCTACTATGTGATGGCGGACTTCCGGCACCTGGGCCGCGGGGACGACGACTTGGCGTTCGCCCGCTGGTTGATCGATGAAGTTGGTGTCGCCACCGTGCCCGGTTCCAGTTTCTACGCTTCCTCTCCTGCTCTGGGCCGAGGTCTGGTGCGTTTCGCCTTTCCGAAAAAGGACGAAACACTCGACGCCGTTGAAGAACGATTTGAGAAATTACCGGCCGGACGATAGCTGGATCCTCTTCAACGGCGACCAGAATCCGCCTCCGCAACCGGAGGCCTCCTACGGCACGGTAGCGGTAACGGATGCAGACGAACCCTGATCGTTGGTGAGGGTCACATCAACTGACTCGAACGCACTGGAATTCGTGTCAATTTGAAAAGGCTGCACGAGAAGGAACTGGCTGCCGAAGCGGGCCGATTCGCCGCTGCCGTACCAACTCTGAGCGGCATCGCTCAGCCCAACCGTCACATCGAACGCGCTGAAACTCGCCCCGGAGGCCGGGTGAAAACGGAAAATGCCCTGATTCACCTGGCGCGTGGTTGCGAAGCCTGAAACGTGAATCTCCATGCCATTGGCGGTCACCATCAGCGTGGCGCGGGTGACCACCGGATTCGCGCGATTCACGTGCATACCCTGGCGAAAAGCCGATACCGGAGGCGTGGAACCCTGTTGATGCGACCGTCCCCGTCTGCAGCAGAATAGATCCGGAACTGCTCTGGCCGGCAGCGATGGTAAAGGGAAATGTTCGGCCGCCGGTCGAAAACTGGATCGCAGGATCGTCCACACGCAGGTCACTGTCGGGCGTAAAAGAGACCGACACCGTCCCGTTGATCGCGACGGCCGCTGGATCCGTGTTGAGCGTGATCGGAAGCTGCTGCGCGGGATCCACCGTGGACGGCAGGTTGGAGATGGTCACTTGGGGAGTAACCGGCGAGCCGACATCCAGTTGGAAGCTTTGGGTGGCCTGTAGCCCGCTGTGATCCATCACTTCGGCCACAAACGTGAAACTGCCGGCCATGGTTGCGGCGCCCTGCAGGACCCCATCCGCCGTGAGGGCGATCCCGTTGGGCAGCGTCCCACTCGCCAGTGACCACTGGTAAGCGGCTTGGCCGCCGCTCGCCGTCAGCGTCTGCGAATACTGCTCGCCTACGCCGGCGGTGGGCAGAACTGCCGAAGACGTGATCGTGAGCGCCGGTCCACTCACGGCGATGCTGCACGCCCGTGTGGCGGTGCGCGCAGTTCGATCCTGCACCTGAATACTGAAGTTCGACGTGCCTGTCATCGTCAGGCTCCCGGCAATTTGCCCTGTCGCGGGATTCAAAGACAGACCCGCGGGAAGGCTCCCGCTGACCACGGACCAAGTCAACGGAGCCTGGGCGTTGGTGGCCGTCAACTCAGATGCGTAGGTCTCCCCCACAACGGCAGTGGACGCCGGACACGCCGACACAGCAATATCCGCACTGACGGCGATCATGAACAGCCGGTCTGCCAAACCAGAGAGTGTGTCGCTGACGCGAATCGTCACGGAGGCCGAACCTGCCCGCGTGGGACTCCCGCTGATGATCCCCGTGGACGGCGCCAGTGTCAGCCCTTGCAGAAGGCTGCCTCCGTTGATGATGTAGCTGTAGGGTGGTACGCCGCCTGTAACGGCGATGCTGGCCGAGTACTCCGCTCCCACAAGGCCTGCCGGCAACTGCGTGGTGAGAATGCGCAGCGCGGGGGCGATTTGAATCGTGCAGTCCCGGGTGGCGGTCGCGCCGCCGGAGTCGTTGGGCCGCACGGTGAAGCTGGAAGCGCCGGCCTGTGAAGGAGTCCCGGCAACGTTCCGGCTCGCCGCATCGAGCCGGAGCCCCTGCGGCAGCGCGCCCGCCACGGACCAGGAATACGGCGTTCGCCCGCCCACCGCAATGAACGTGGACGAGTAGGGACGCTGCACTTCCGCGGCCGGGCTAACGCAGCCGGTGATCGTGAGGCCGGCGATAATGCGGACCGTAAAACTGGCATAGGCGGCGGATCCCGCGGCGTCCGTCACCCCCACCGTGAAACGGTAGTCGCCTGCTTGCGTAGGGGTTCCGGAGATGCAGCTGGTGTCCGAGAGCGTCACACCGGGCGGGAGGGCTCCGCTTTGCAGACGCCATTGATATGGATCCCGCCCGCCGGTGACCCCCAGCATCTCGTTATACACCACGCCCTCCGAGCCGTCCGGCAGCGTCGTGGACGTGATCGTAAGAGGCGCTTGTACCGCGATCTGACGCGGCTTCGTCGCGTTTCCCCCAGCGAAAGCCTCCACCTTGAGCGTGAACGCAAACGTGCCGGCCAGGCTTGGCGTGCCGCTGATCGTCCCGTTTGTCGCCAGGTGGAGTCCCGCCGGCAAATTTCCGCTCACCGACCAGGTGTAGGGGGGGAAGGCCTCCGGACGCCTGCAGAGACGCTTGGTAGGTCTGTCCCAACGCTCCCGTTGCCGGAGGACACGCGGAAATCGACGGCCCGCTCGCCAATGCGGGCAGAATGTGCACGGACAGCGGTCCCGAGGTGTCTTCCTTCCCCTTCGTATCCCGGACTCTGGCACGAAAGTTGTAGCCCCCGGCGGTTTCCGGTGTGCCGGCGAGCACGCCGGTCGACGGGGCAAGCTGAAGCCCGCTGGGCAGGTCGCCGGGTTGCTCGACACTCCAATTGTATGGGGGTGTTCCTCCGCGGGCATCGAAGGCCTGCGGAGGATAGGCAAGGCCGACTGTACCATCCGGCAGATCCGGGACGGCGCTGATCTTTAGCTTCCCGGAATCGGGCGCAGCTTCCTGCGGCAGCGCGTTGAGGTCGGTCGCGGCCCCCAGCGCGAGCCCAAGAGTGAGAACGTGTCTCCAGGTACTCATCAGCGCCGTGATCAGGCGCGCCGGCATCAGGGAGTAGCCGTTCACCAGATCCCGCAAAGATGGCTCTTGTCGCCAATCGCGCCCAATATTCCGGCGAACCAGGATCCGTGCCGGAGAGTAGTCCTGTGCGAATCAGGCCGGGCAAGTCGACGTCTGTTCCGGATTCGAGCCGGACGTTGGGAGGCCACCCGCCGGCGCTCCACGCGGCCCAGCGGGGCGGTTCGGGAGAACCCCTCCATGCGGTCGCTGACGGCGCCATGACGGCTGCCCAGCCCGGAATAGCAGGCGCTGGCTCCACCGGGCGACCGGTACAGCAGAAATCCTTCCAGGAAGTATTGGAACAAACGTTCGTAGGCTTGCGTGGCGGGAGAAGATCCGCTGCGGAATCCATCGAGCAGCGCTTCGGCCCGCGCCGGAAACTGTGGCGCACGGCTCACCGCGTCTCAGTATAAGAGCTTGCCTGACGAAGGCGGTCCGCGCGGTCATGTTCGGTCTGGGAGCAGGTTGACCGTTTCGGACCAGTGCGCATGCCTACACCTCTCATCCTGGAACGACTGCTGCGGACGGCAGCGTATCGGGCAGTAGGCAACTTGCCCCTCGAAAGGACTCGGGCGTCACCGGGCGCGCCGGATCGAGCATCTGGTACTGCGGAACCGCGCCGTAGAAGGAGGCCCAGGTCGAGTAGGTGCTCGGCGGACCCATCAGGCGGTCACAGGCCGCCAGTCCATAGAGATCCTCCAGTTCGTGGCCGTTGCCGTACAGTACGTCCAGTCCCGCAAAGGCCCCGTCCGGAATGGGAGCGTCGGAGCAGACCAGAAACGTGACCGGCCGGCCGGCGAACGCTTTCTCGATCTGTTGCATCACGTGTCGAAACTGCTCGTGGGAAAAAAAGTAGCGGCCGCCCTTGAAGGTGGCGTAGTCGCCTTGCCGCACGTGTACACCGATCAGCAAGCGGTTCCTCTGCCGGGCGGGTGCGACCATGGCGCGAACCCGCTCCAAATGATGCTCCCAGGGTGTGAAGTAGCGCCGGATCAAGGCGCTGTGTTTCTCACAGTCGACCGCGCTGCGGAAGAACCAATCCTGCGCGACGACGATCCGGTGGCGGCGCACAAACGCCACAAACGCAGGATGGTCCAGATCCAGCGACTGGTCGCGCCGCAGCCGGACCAGGCCGGTGTCGTGTCCGCGGCGTTGAAAAAAATAGAGAACGTCGGCTGCGCGAAGGGTGGTGCGGTACAGGACCTCCCGATCAAACCGGCTGATGGTGGGCCAACGCGCGTCCGCGGGAAAGCGGCACAGCAGATCGCCGGCGGTAACCGGAAAGTACTTCGCATAGGGCGCAAAGGACGGGTTGACGATCCGGAAACCGTGCTCGGCCGCCGCGCCGATAAAATGCGCGAACAGGACCAGCCGGTTGGCCAACCGCCCAACCTGTTTCGCAATCACGATCATCAGGGCCGACTCAGGGGCGAACTCTCCAGCGAGGCCTGTTTGCGTTCCGGAGCATACTGCGGGCCGCGGCCTTCGCGTAACAGCCGCAGGCCACGCAGCCACCCGCAGGTCCGCGCGCTGACAGCGACATAGCACACCACGAGGTACAGCGCTGCGATCGCCAGAACTTCGTCCCGCACCCGGGGACGCACCGAGCAGGCCCGCAGGCGCCCGCGGTCCAGCGAGAAGGCGGGGCGGAGCGCATTGCGGCGCGCGATCACGACGCCCAGAACCGGCACCACCACCAGAGTTGCCATAAGCCCGATCCTCTTCGGGAACCTCGCCTTCCGGACACCGGACCAAAAGTTCGTTCTCCAGACCTTGCGCAGAAACGGGCCCGCGAGGTTCATGGTCGGATGGCCCACCGTGGCGAGCGGGGCATGCCGGAGCTGTGCGCCGCATTCCAGCGCTCGTCCTACGAAATCGTAGTCGCCGCCTGAGGGCAGGGATTCGTCGAATCCCGAAAGATCGTCGAAGAGCTGCCGCCGCACCAGCAGGTTGGCAGTGACGCCGCGCGACAGGCGGACGTTTCGGCGCTGGTCAAGGAACATGTCGATCGTCAACAGCGACCAGAGGGTCGGCTTGGCCGGCGCCAGAAACTTCACTTCGCCGGCCACCAGGTCGGCGCCGGTCAGGGCCTCCAGCCCCTGTTCCAGCCAGACCGGCTCCGGCTGGCAATCGCTATCGCAGAACGCCAGGATGCTTCCGCGCGCGACGCCCACAGCCGCATTCCGCGCCGCATAAGAAGTCCGGGCCGGACCCGTGACGACGCGGATGCGAGGGTCGCCGGGCGGCGCCTGCGGCGCGAGTTCGGGCCGCGATCCGTCGTCTCCGATGATCACCTCGAAGCGTTCGCGAGGAAGGGTCTGCGCGGCCAGGCAAGCCAGTACCCGGCGGATGCCATCCGGGTCGTCGCGTACGGGAATGATGACCGACACCAGCACATCCCCGGCTGCCGCTGCCTGTTCCGCTGACGGATTTATCGGGCGGCTATCCAAAGTGACTCCTGATTGCGGCCGCGTATTGCCGGAACGGCCCAAGATAGCGGCCCCGGCGGATCTGTTCCGCCGACAGGAGGGGGACATCCAGCCGGCCCACGCTCCTGTCGATGGCGATGATGGTTCCGGGACGGATGCCCCGGTGCGAGGTGGAGTAAGGCAGAAGGCCGTGCGGAGTGAGCTTCATCTGGAGCCTGTGCGCGAGAACGCCGGCGACGGTTTGATCGTGCCGGTGGCCGCGCACGCGGGGGTCTGCCGAGGCCCGCCCGCTACGATTCCACTTCATCGCCTGGTAGTCCTCGGCCGTGCGGAGCGGCTCCCGGGAGCCGCGAAAGGCGACCTCGCCCTGCGCGGCTCGATACCACTGGTCTAAAAACGCTGCGGCGGCCGGATGCCTCAAGTTAAGCCCGATGGCTGCCGCGTTGACTTCCGAAATGGACATGCTCTCTTCGCGGCTCAACTCGAGGGCGTGAATCGCCTGGTCGCTGGCCCACTCCCCAACCACGTACGCCTGATTACGGAACAGAACGTATCCGTCCCTGGCCATGGCGCGGAACAGGGGATCCAGACTGCGCAGCACCACACAGGCGGAGTCCAGCCACAGGACCAAATCCATTCCACGCGCGGACGCCTCGCGGAAACAATGCGGCTTGAACGCGAACGGGACGTCCTGGTGGGAGGGGCATCCTGGCGGGAAGCTGCCCGGGGGCAAGGACAGGAAAGTACCGCGGAAGCCGCTCCGCCGCACGCTGTCCTCAAGCCGCACGAGTCCTTCCGCGAAGCGCTGGTCGTTGGTGGCAAGGGTGATGATGCACGCTGTGAGGCCCATCGGCTCAACTCTCCCCTTTGCGCGGGAATCGAGCGCCTCTCGGGTAAGACGGTCCGCGCGTTCTCATGTCGCAGCCTTTTGGCGGGGCACCTCAAACCGGTGACGTGGTCAGCAACTTTCAAGTTTACATCGCCAGCGGGGATCATTGATGATCTGTTATCGGATGCGGCGGCGCCTGGAGCGGTGGGTGTCAAGCAACATGAGACGCAGGCTTGGCCGGACCGTCGATCCCGAGTTCGCGGGGGGGCCATGTCAGAACCTGTATCCAAATTCCGCGATGTCGGACGCATAGAAGTACTTAACGGCGTCCCGCGAGTAAGGAGTATAGTAGACGCGATAATCCCTCTCGCGGTCGGACTTCTTCGCATGGGGAATGTCCCGCTGAGCAAGGCCGAGGAGCTGAAGAACCATCCTTGCGTCCTCGTCGAATCGTTCGTATCTTCCTATAAAGTCCAGTTCCACTCGTCCGGAATCGTTTAGAACAAATGACAGCTGCGTTTCCAGGTGGCCGTCGAATCCTTGTGCAGCGTCGTCTCGAACGCTCTTGGGGAATTCCAGCGTATCAACGAAGGTGTCCAACGAGTCAAAATGGTCCATTGAGTAGAAGCACCGCGCGCGCCTGGCCCTCGGCCATTTCAAAAACATGTTCCTGCGCCAGCAATACTCGGACACCAAGCGATCCCACGGGTTTCGAACCCAACTGAATTTCAATGCGGAGTTCCACCACTGCGGCGAGAAGTGGGGCTTTAGTTCACGCAGTGTGAAATGCTGGGGCGTTTTGCAGTCTGGAAAGAGCCCCGGAATGGGTGACCGGCTGAAGAAATGTGCGGGCGTGGTCATGCCAAGAAGCTGCTCGATGGACGTACCGCCCGCTTTCGGAATATGGACAAACAGCGCCTTCTCAGTCACCGGCATGAAGAGTCCTTTGCGATCCCCCCAAGGCACCTGCTGTGAGGTTCCTCTAAGGATGTTCGCACACGGACGGCGGCGGACATGCCTCCGTGGGCGCGTCGTGGAAACACTCCGAATTCGTAGGCCGCTTCTGCCGGGCGGACCCTGGCTCCTTAGCTGGCCACTTGGATTAGCTGTCTGTCGGTTTTAGCTTGTAGCTGATCGAGCTTCGATAACATGACTCCTCCCACAGGGGAGCGGCAACACGACCGGGCCGTGGCCGCACACACATTAGACGCCCCGTAGCGTTGAGTGGTTGAGACCAGCAGATGAAAAGATGGTTACGGCGAACGTCCCCGCACATCAGGCCGCAACGGTGATGAAAAGGTTGAGAGGCAGCGGGATCACTTGTGCCGGTACGTGATCCTGCCCTTCGTGAGGTCATACGGGGAAAGTTCAAGCGTCACCCGGTCCCCATTCATGATCCTGATTCGGTTCCGTCTGAGCCTCCCCGCCATTGTCGCCAGCACTGTCTTACCCGCTTCTAGCTCGATGGAAAACATTCCAGCTTTGAACTTTTCGACGACCTTCCCAAACACTTCGATTGAATCTTCTTTTGGCAAATGTTCCTTTGATCCGCTGGGCTGATCTCGCCCAGGTGTTAGTCGGGACGGCGGCGTTGACCCGCCAATCCCTAGTCAAGTCTTCGGGCGGTCCCCTTGACGTTCAGCGTTCTGCCCGTTGAGATCCCGACCGTTAAATTACGCACTGCCCGATCTTCTTCAGCGCTGCGCTCAATGAAGCGAAGCCTCAAGAATACCCAGTGTTCCTTGTCGGGACGAGGTTCACACGGTCAACGGCTCATGCTCTTCGAACCAATCGTTTTCCCCTTTACGATTAAGGAGCGAAGCGGGGCACAGGCGGAAGAGAGTGGTCAGGCCGGACGGTGTGAAAAAGCCAAATCGAGGAGCAAGGTTACGACTCTATGATCCCATGAAATCGTGAAGGAGGGCAACGTCTGGCAGGAGCTTGGGATCACGGAATTGTTCCCACCGTTCAAACGCATCCTGGACTGTCGCCAGATGATAAGGACCGAACGTGCCGATTCCCGGTCCGGGACGGGTGGGACAGTGGTTTGACCTCTTTCCTTACTACTTGATGTAGTAGAAGAAGTGGTCAAACTACCGTCCCACCTGTCCCGGCCGGGCAAGCACCTTTGGCAAACGCTCAATCTCGTATGTTGTTTTCCTCCAGTCCCTTGCCGACGGCCGATTGCGAACCCACCCGTTCGTCCATGAATCCTGCTTCTCGGGCACGGATCAGGATTCTTCTGGAGATGCTGCTCAACATTCCGCTGGCTGGCCAGCTGCAGATCGACAAGGGCCCGAAAGCGTGAGCCCGCTCGGATCGGCGTTGGGCGAACGCCAGGACTTTTCCCGCACGGATCGCGCACGATTTTCTTCGGTAGCGACTCTGGACTGCAGCTTCCGATTGCCGGCGGAAACGGCAATCGGCGGCATGGCCGTTTCGATGCTGTTGCTGATGACTGCGGACTTGGTTCTGCCAGCTAGGCGGGCGTGGGCTGCCAAACAAGCGCCCGGCAAATTCCTCAACAGCGGTGACGCCCCGTCTGCTACTACCGGTCAGACGCAATTCCCGCAGGAGCAGGAGGACGCCGCGCGTTTCGCCGCAAGCGGCCAACAGCCTGAGCGGCATGAATGTCACCCGCGGTGCCATTCGTTCCAATCGGGATCGCGACCTGGGAACTGATGGAATCGGGGCCCTGTACATCCAGGTAGTCCACGGGTGCACGTGCATCAGCGGGGACTTCGATGTTCAGTTGATACAGAGCCGGAAGCAGCGGAGCCAGACCCGAATATGAGATCGTGGCATCCAAGCCGTCGATGCGCGACGAAATCGGGTTTGTGACGGTGCTGAAAGGGTTCGCGGGACCCGGCGTTCCGGCGGGGACCGCCGGATTCACCGCTCCCAACCCCGTCAGGAACACTGACACCGTTTCACCCGGTCGAGCCGGATTGTCTGGCGTGATCAGGGAGTAGTCCAGATGAAGTGCCGCGGCATACCCCAGACCGCTTGCCGGAATGGTAAAGATCCCGGGAGAGGTGCTGCTCACGAAGGCCGTCACATGGTTGCTTTCCGTTCCATTGCGGGTTGCATGGACTTCAATGACCGGCCCAGTGACGTCATAGGGCAGGACCACAGAAATCTGTGACGGGGCGACTACGTAGAGCGGCACCGGCTCGCCGTTGATAAGCACCTGAACGCCTCCGAGTGTCGTCGGGAAGGTCGCATCCACCAAGAGGGCGTCGGCATCGGCAAACCCGCTGCCGAACACCGTCACCAAGGTGCCAGGGGCCAGCCCAGCCGTGAACGGCGCGAAGCTGGCGCCGTTTAAGACGCCGGTAGGACTCAAGTAGGGTCCGGAACCGGAACCCTGTGTGGGAGTCACTGCGACACCCGCGCTAATTCCCAGATAGTCCTGCAAGCCAACTCCTACCCGGAATTGATGGCTGTCGCTCAGTCTGTAAGTCATACCGAGGAAATCGTCATGGCCGCCTTCAGAATCCAACGTGTAGTAGTCGGAAAAGGTGTAATCGTAAGCGGTTGCTTGCGAAGCTTCAGACACTCGCTGATGCGCCACCAGATTTCCGTGATTCTCAGATGTCAGCCCATTCCCGTAGGCTTGGAATGAACCATAGTAAGTATCGAGAGCCGGCAGCGCGGATGAACGGTCCAGGTCCACGCCGGCGCTGTAGAAAAGGCCGTCCATGGCTTCGGCCCCAACATCAGTTGCTGCGCGCACGCCCACGAACATGTCCCAAGCGTTCGCTCCTCCGCCGAATATGAATTCTCCGTCGGGAGAAACGTAGAACTCCTTGTCTCCCGCCAGGAGTGTTTGGGCCGACGGCGTTCCGCCGAAGCTCAGCGTACCGACGCCGTCGCTGAACGAATATGTTGCGCTGTTGATGACCTGCTCCACGGGAGCATAATCGCCGCCGATGAAGCCGCCGAGGGTGATGCTCGCGATGCCGCCGGTTCCGTTGGGAGTGATCCGGTAGTTGGCGTCGCGGGCTTCTGTAAGCTTGAGGCTCGGGAAATTCATGTAGGCGACCGAATAGGCCGAGTTGAAGCTACCGGTCGTTGCGGGGGGCATCGCGGCACGGGCGGCAATGAAGAGATTATTTGTCCCGCTTTCGGTGCTGCTTCCAATAAACACGTCGTGGGAGATGCCGCCGTAGACGACGCCGCCGTAGCGCTCCGCCCGTGTGATGAAGCCAAAGCCGCTCGCAGCGGTCTTGTAGGTCCCGCTGAGGCTGAAGCCGGCTGCGCTGGTGTTGTTCGAATCCCAAACCGTCGCCTGAAGTTGATACCCGCCGGCGCCATCGAAGGTGATCGTGCCGTACTGAGTGACCGCCTGGCCGAGTGTGCTGGATCCCGCCAAGTCGCTGAGCCACGCTACTTCGCGATAATGGAACGTACCTTTTAGGAGACTGTTGCCGCTCGCATCCCAATCAGTCTGGGCGATCACGGGCTGCACTCCCAGCACAGCCAAGGCGAGCGAAGCGAATAGCGAAGAGCGTCTTAGAAACGTCATAGCGTTGTGTCAGTAGGATGCACGCTGCCAGCGGGCTGGCGAACTTCATTCTTTCACGAAATGCGGCAGCGTGGCTAGTCTTTTCTGGTCTCTAGCCGCGAATTCGCGCCCCTTCTGCCGGTGGAGCGCCGAGAACGAGGCGCGCCTCGGAAGGTCCGCTGAAAAATTCCAACGGAGGACATCCGCGGGCATGCGGCCTCCTGAGTGGGGCCGTCATTCCGATCAAGTCCCGATCCGATCAAGTCCCGTCTTGCCGTCCCAGACGTTCTCTGTTAAACTCAAACACCTATATGATCGGACGTAAAGGCTGGATCTATCTCTGTTTAGCTCTCGGAGCGGGCACGTTGAGCGCTCAGAGCATCAGCTACTTGGCCAACAATCCGAATGGGCACGCCTTTGAGTTTGTCGCCCGCGCGGATCAGAATGGCGACAACGCGTCTTCCTATGGCTATCTAAGTCATTTAAACGGCATTGATGACGGGCTACTGTTCTCGAGCACCGTTGGCCCTGCCGGAACGAAGAGCGAGGTGAACGCCCGTTTCGCGATCGTGAGTACGTTGACGTTCACCAGCCGTTTGGTCAACGCCAACATCGTCACCGCGGTCCAGGACGAAACGTTCCAGGTCTATTACACGGAGTTTCCAACAGCCCGCGATTTCACGAAACCTGATACCTTCCGCCAGGGCACAGTCATCGCCACGTTCCATAACCGGGTGCAAACTATCTTGAACGTCCAGACGCCCCTCAGCGAGGCGGGCCCCGGCCGCGGCATCATCCAGGCGACCACGGATTCAAACCAAGTCGGCGGCGAAGTCTTTACGCTTGACGGCAAGAGCTATGCACTTGGCCAGATCGGCACGAACTTTCGGCTGGGGGCCACCGGCCAGGGAACGCTCACCAGCGCGAATCCCTTTATTGCAAGCTTCGTTTTCAGTGGCTACGCGGAGCAGGCGGGCCGCCGGCCCGTTCTCCGGTTCTAATCGGATCCCAGGCAGTCGGGGCCCATCGTAGACTTATGGCAGCGGAGCGCGCTGAGACGAACGTCGCCATTGTCGGTATCGGATGCCGCTTCCCAGGGCATGCGAACTCTCCCGAGTCGTTGTGGCAACTCCTCTGCGACGGTGTCGATGCGATCGGCGAGATTCCGGAAGGCCGGTTCGATTTCCAGCGCTTTTACGATCCGGATCCTTCCAGGCCAGGGCGGTCCCACGTTCGCCGCGCGGGCATCGCCGATCATGTGGATCGTTTCGACGCCCAATTCTTCGGGATCTCGCGTCGCGAGGCGGCGCACATGGACCCGCAGCAGCGTGTGTTGCTGGAAGTGGCCTGGGAGGGGCTCGAAGACGCCGGCATCCCGGTAGATCGCATCGCCGAATCGCGGACTGGCGTGTATGTCGGGATTTCCAGCCACGATTTCGCGAGCATGCTCACGCATGAAGCGAACCGCAACCGGATCGGCTCGCACAGCCTGACCGGGACGGCCAGCAGCATTGTGGCGAACCGCCTGTCGTATCTGTTCGATTTGCGCGGGCCAAGCCTGGCCATCGATACCGCCTGCTCCTCGTCGCTCACGGCCGTGCATCTGGCGTGTCGCGGTCTCGCCGCAGGAGAGTGTGATCTGGCTCTGGCCGCAGGCGTCAACCTGTTTCTATCTCCAGAGGCCGCCATCAGCATGGCAAAGGCATCCATGCTGTCCCCCGACGGGCGTTGCAAGGCTTTCGATGCGCGCGCCAACGGTTACGTACGCGGGGAGGGCGCAGGCCTGGTCGTCCTGAAGCCGCTGGGGGCCGCGTTGCGCGACCGCGACCGGATCTACGCGATTGTGCGCGGCACTGCGGTGAATCAGGACGGCCGGACCGTAGGAATCACGGTGCCCAGTGCCTCCGCACAGGCGTCGATGATTCGCGAAGCGCTCCGCGAGGCTGGCGCGTCGCCTTGTCAGATCCAGTATGTGGAAGCGCACGGCACCGGCACAGCGGCCGGGGATCCCGTGGAGGCTGCGGCCCTCGGTGAGGTTTTCGGCGAACGGGACGCCGCCGGTCCGTGTCTCATTGGTTCGGTCAAAACGAACATCGGACACTTGGAAGCGGCCGCCGGCATAGCGGGATTGATCAAGGCGGCCCTTGCGCTGAAGCATCGCGCGATACCGCCGAGCCTGCATTTCGAGACGCCAAATCCCGCAATTCCCTTTGAACAGTTACGGCTTCGCGTGACGACGGCATTGGAGCCTTGGCCGGCTACGCAAGGCTCCGGGATGGCCGCCGTGAATTCCTTCGGCGTGGGCGGCGCCAACGCCCACGTGCTGCTGGAAGCGCCGCCGGAGAGCGATTCGCCCGCGGAGGAATCTCCAGAAGATAACGAACCCCGCGTCCTCCTGCTTTCCGCCAAAACTCCCGAGGTGCTCAGCGACACGGCTCGGCAGTACGCAGAGTACTTGCGCGGGCAGACCACGTCGACCGGCGATCTCTGTTACACCGCCGCAGTGCGAAGAACCCATTTGCCGCATCGTCTGGCGGTCGTGGCCAGGACACGCGCGGAACTGGTGGCACGCCTGGAACAGAATGCACCGGACGTGATCGCCGGATCCACTCCGCACGAGGGGCAGCCGAAGGTGGCGTTCGTGTACTCGGGGATGGGACTGCAGCGCGCCGGGATGGGGAAAGAGTTGCTGCTCTGCGAACCCGTCTTCCGCAATGTTGTGGAAACGTGCGACGAGCTTTTGCGGCCATGGGCCGGCTGGTCCCTGCTGGACGCGTTTGCGGATGAAGACGAGGCGCGCGCCGGCGAACCGGCCATCGCACAGGTGACGAACTTCGCTTTGCAGGCTGGGATCACGGATCTCTGGCGCTCGTGGGGCATCGTCCCTGATGCGGTCACCGGCCACAGCGTTGGCGAAGTGGCGGCGGCCTACGCAGCGGGCGCACTTAACCTGGAAGACGGTTTGCGGCTGGCATTCCATCGGGGGCGGTTGGCGCAGAGAGCCAGCGGAAAGGGCGGGATGTTGGTGGCCTCCGTTTCGGCCGCGGACGCCGCGAAACTCGCCTCGCGATATGGCGTGCGCGTAGTCCTCGCCGCCATAAACAGTCCCGGTTCGGTCACGTTCTCAGGCAATGAAGATGCCCTCTCGGAAATCGCGGCAAACTTGGAAGAACGTCAACTGTTCAACCGGTTCGTGCCGGTCACGGTGCCGTATCACGGGCCCGCTCTGGATCCATTCCGTGGCGAGTTGCTCGACAGTCTGCGCCCTCTCTCACCCCGCCCGCCGGACGTGCCGATGGTTTCCACCGCGTCCGGCGAGTGGGTGAACGGTGTGCCTTTGTCTCCGGAACACTGGTGGAACGAGTTTCGCAATCCGGTCCAGTTCGCGCGGGCACTGGCCCTCCTGATCGAAGACGGCATGGAGATCTTCCTGGAGATCGGGCCGCACTTCTCGCTAAAGGCGCCAATCGCCGATTGTCTGGCTCACGCCTCCCGGCGGGGCACCGAGCTCTCGTCTTTGCGGCGGGGCGAAGACGACCGCACCGCCATGCTTCGCGCAGCAGCGGCGCTGCACGTCCAGGGGCGGCGAGTCGACTGGGAACGCGCGCTTCACGGCCGCGGCCGTTGCGTTGCACTTCCATCCTATCCCTGGCAGCGCGACCACTTCGGAACCGGCTGGAGTCCGAATGAGGCGGAAGCGCTCCAGCCGAGCGGGACAGCGAGCGGACATCCGTTGCTGGGTGCACGAATCCACTCCGCCCGTCCCTGTTGGCAGACGAATCTCGCCGACGAATCCCTCGGCTATCTCGATGGTCACGTGGTGCAGGACGCCGCGGTGTTTCCCGCCGCCGCCTACGTGGAGACCAGCCTCGCCGCGGGCCATGCCCTTTGGCCGGAGACCGGGGCCGATATCGAGCAGATCGAGTTCCGTAAGATGCTGGTTCTTCCGGAGGGCCGCACATCGGTGATGCAGTGGACCTGCAACGCCGGTGGCGCCTTCGAGATCTTCTCGGCTCCCCACACGGGTTCGCCCAGCAATTCGTGGACGCTGCACGCCGCGGGACAATTGTCGAAGAGAGCGGCTGTACGGGAGCCCGCGACCTTCGATTTGACCCAGATTCGCGCGCGCTGCGGGGAGGGGATCGAACTCGCCGATTGGTATGAGTGGTACGGTCGGCGCGGCTTGTTCTACGGAGGCTTATTCCGCGGTGTAGAGGCAGTTTGGAAAGGCCGCGGTGAGGCCCTGGGACGAATCCACCTGGAGTGCGAAACAGGTGCGTATCACATCCACCCGGCTCTCCTGGATGCGGCATTTCAGGTGCTGGGTGGGGCGATTCCTGCCGGGACCACGCAGAGCGCAATGAGGGGCACGCTTCTGCCGGCCTCCGCGGGAGCCGTCCGGTGGTATGGACCTGCAGCAGATCGTCTGTGGGTTCACGCGAAACTGCACCAGTCCCAAACGGATGCTTTCGAGGGTGATCTCTACCTGCTGGACGATGCGGGGCGCGTGGTCATGGAAATCGAGCACCTGCGATGTCTGCTGGTGGGCGCCACCGAAGGGACCAGGGACGACGAACTACTCTATCGTGTGCGATGGCATGAGCATCACATTGCCCGCCATGTACGTTTAGGGTCGCCCGCCAGCACGATTGTTCCGGCCACGGAGGCGGCTCCGCGCATCGCGGTCTCCACGGACCTGGCCGGTTACCCCAAGGCTGAGGAGGCTCTCAACGCGTTGGCGGCGGCGTATATTCGCTCGGCACGAAACCGCTTGTGCGAAGCCGCCGGCTTGACCGCCGATGTGGATTTCGCAATCCCGCCGGAACGGCTTGGGGTACATCAGCGCCACCACGCACTCTTCGAACGCTGGATGGAGATCGCCCGTCAATTGCCGGGCGACGCGATGGACGCGGACGGCTGCCGCCGTCTCGCCGCGAGTCTCCGTAAGACTCATCCGGCCTCGGCCCGGACGATGGAACTGGTATCTCTTTGTGGGGAGTCGCTGGACCAGGTGTTGACGGGCAGGCTGGAAGCACAAGAGCTGCTGTTTGGCCCGAACGGCATGGAATGCCTGGGCGATTTCTACCGTGACGCCGTGGTGACGTCCTACTATAACCAGTTGATCGCCGAGGTGGCTGCGACTGCCGCGCGCGAGCAATCCGGCACTGCGAAACTGCGGATCCTCGAGTTCGGAGCGGGCACGGGTGGAACCACTGCATGGGTGTTGCCCAAGCTCCCTCAGGGAGCGGCGGATTATGTCTTCACGGACGTCTCGCCTTTCTTCCTGTCGCGAGCACAGCAACAATTCGCCGGGCAGCAGGACCTGCATTTCGCGCGGCTCGATATCGAAACGGGCGTGTCTGAAGGCGATTTGCCCTATCGGGAGTTCGACATCATCATTGCCGCCGACGTGCTCCATACGGCTGCGGACGTCCGGGAGGCCATCCAGACCATGCGGCGGTGGCTTGCGCCCCACGGGCTGATCCTCCTGTTAGAAGCCACCCGCAATGTGATCTGGACCGACATCGTGTTCGGGCTCTTCCCCGGATGGTGGAAATCCGAGGGGCCGGATGCCCCCATCCGGCACGCCTGCCTGTCCAGCGAGCAGTGGATTGAGGTTCTTCGGGACGAAGGCTTGGATGACTTAGTGACCTTGCCGGAACTTGAATGCGAACGCCCGGGGTTCGGAACTGTCTTCGTGGCTGGGCGCGGCACGGCGGACGCCAAGGAGTGGTTGATCCTGCCCGACGGCGCCGGGGTTGCGGAACAGGTCGCAGAAACACTCCGGGCGCGTGGCGGCGTGGCCCATGTTGTCCACGGTCCGCTTCCGCGGGATCTCGGGGAGCGTAATTGGGCTGGCGTGGTTCATCTTGCGAGCCTGGACCAGCCACCGTTGGAGAGTCTGACGGGGTCGCAAGCCGTGGAATTTCAGTCGTCCCTGTACGCAGGCATTGCGGATCTGTTGCGCGAGATGACATTGCAGAAGGATAGGCTGCCTCCAATCTGGCTGGTCACCGCCGGGGCCCAGCCGGTGAACGCCGAGGATCCTCTGGCCAACGTTGTGCAATCGGGTTTGTGGGGACTGGGTCGCGTCCTTGCAACAGAGTTTCCCGGAACCCGTTGTCATCTTGCGGATTTGAGCGCTGCCTGCGATCCTTTGGAAATCGCGTTGCTCGCGGATTGCCTGGTGAATAACGACCCCGAAGACGAGGTCGCGTTCCGCGGCGGAACATGCTTCGCAGGCCGGGTGGAACCCGCCCCCCGCAGTGAATTCCGGCGCGAAACCGAGCACGTCGCGGCAGTCGCTTCTACACAGGTTCGGTTGGAGGTCGGGGAGGTTGGCGCACTCGATTCTTTGTCCCTCCGTGAAGTGCGGCCCGTTCGGCCCGGACCGAAGGAGCTGCTGGTCAGGGTTCACGCCGCGGGTCTCAACTTCCGGGACGTCATGCTCACACTCGGCCTGCTGCCGGTGAGCGAGCCGGCCATCGATAGCAACCGGCCGTTGGGATTCGAGTGTTCAGGCGTGGTGATCGAAGTGGGCACGGACGTGCGCCACTTTGTCCCTGGCGACGAAATCATCGGGGTGACGCACGGCGCCTTTGCCTCGCACGCGATCGTCCGGGCGGCGGCCGCCGTCCGCAAACCGGAATGGCTGAGCTTCGAGGACGCCGCCACAATTCTGGCCGCCTTCGCCACGGTACAGCACGGGCTACACCACCTGGCGGGCATCACGCCGGGAGAGCGGATTCTCATTCATTCCGCGACCGGTGGCGTCGGTATGGCAGCGATCCAGGTCTGCCGCGCCGCCGGAGCCATGATATTTGCCACCGCTGGAAATGCCGAGAAGCGGGACCTTCTCCGCTCGATGGGAATTGAACACGTCATGGATTCTCGTTCCCTATCCTTCGCCGACGAGATCGCCGCCATCACATCCGGCGAGGGCATCGACGTGGTTCTGAACTCGCTGCCCGGGGAAGCGATTCCGAAGGGTCTCTCCATCCTGCGTTCCGGCGGTCGCTTTATCGAACTGGGCAAGCGCGATCTGCTGGACAACTCGCGCATCGGCCTGCTCCCATTCGAGAGGACTCTCTCGTTTTTCAGCGTCGACCTGGACCGGATATTCCGCGAGAAGACAGAGAAGGTGGGCGAACTCGCCGCCGAGGTCATGGAAGGATTCGCGGATGGGCGGTATTCCGCGCTCCCGCGCGCGGACTTCGACTTGGCTGACGCGCCCGCCGCATTCCGCCGCATGTCGCAAGCCAAGCACGTGGGCAAAATCGTGCTTACGGCGCACGAACCGCAGTACCGTGTGAAGCCGACGTGCACGCAATGGCTCTTCCGCCGCGACGCTACCTACCTCATTACCGGAGGACTGGGCGGCTTCGGACTTGCCGTCGCGAAGTGGATGGTGTCGCAGGGAGCACGGAATCTCGTGCTAATGGGACGCCGCAGCACACCGGCTCCCGACAACCAAGCCGCGTTTGACGAGTTGCTGCAATCCGGCGCTCACGTGAGGGTGTTGGCCGGCGATGTTTCCGTCGAAGCAGATGTGGCTCGCGTGCTGGCTACGATTCGGGCGGAGATGCCGCCGCTCCGTGGGGTTCTGCATGCGGCTATGGCCCTGGCGGACGCGGCGCTTCTCGATCTGAAACCGCAGGATTGGCGCTCTGTCCTGGAACCCAAAGTGTGCGGCGCGTGGCTTTTGCATCGACTCACCGCCGATGATGACATCGACTGCTTCGTGCTGTTTTCCTCCGCGGCTTCCATCGTGGGCAGCCCAATGCAGGCGAACTATGCGGCCGCGAACGCATTCCTCGATGGATTGGCGCACCATCGCCGGGCGCGAGGCTTGCCGGCGGTCTCCATGTGCTGGGGCATCCTGTCCGGTGCAGGCTACGTTTGGCGCGAGCCCGAGGTGCAACGATATCTGGAGCATCTCGGTCTTCGCGCGATCACCGTGAGGGAAGCCGTCGAGACGCTGGAGATCGTGCTGCGAAGCGATGAACCTCACGTCATCGCGGCGCGTATGGACTGGAGCCGCGTCTGGAGTTCTTTTCGCACATCCCCAAGATTCTCCGCGCTGCCGGGCTTTGGCGAGGCCGAACAACCGGCCCAGCGCGCAGCGGAGCCGGGCTCGGCACTGGCAGCACTGTCGCAGGCGGACCCTTCGTCCAGGCGGGACGCAGCCTGCGCCTACGTGTTACAGCGTGTCGCCAAGGTCCTTACAGAGCCCGAGTCGAAACTCGACCCGGACGCTGCCCTGACGAACATCGGCTTGGATTCGCTCATGGCGGTAGAGTTGCAGACTCTGTTCCACGCGGACTTAGGGATTCGAATCGCCAGCACCCGTCTGTTGCAGGGCATCACGGTGCGGGGGCTAGCGGACCTGATTCTGGATCGCATCAATGACGGAATCCAGCCCGAGGCAGAGACCGCACAGCGAAGCAGCGCCCCCGCCGAGCGCAGATTGCCCCTGGCTTTGGAGCAACGCCGGTTGTGGTTCCTGCAACGCCTGCATCCCGAGAGCCCGGTCTACAACGTCCCCGTGTCCGTGCGATTTTCCGGAGATTTGGATGCTGCGGTCATCCAGCGGACGCTGCGGGAAGTCGCTCAGCGTCACGAGGCCCTTCGCGTCACCATCGTCCTGGACGCAGGTGAGCCGGTGCAGCGCGTTGCTCCGCGTATCGATCTCCTTATGCCGGAAGTTGACCTGTCGCACTTGAGCGCCGGGGAGCGTGAGGCAGAGATCCTGCGTTGCAAAGATGAAGAAGCGTCGCTTCCGTTCGACTTGGAACGTGGGCCCCTGATTCGCGCGAAGCTGCTGCGGCTATCGCCGCGAGAGCATTTCCTGCTGGTCACGATGCATCACCTGATTGTCGATGCCTGGTCGGTGGAGGTCATCGCCCGGGACACGGCCCTGATCTATCAGCAGTTGATCAGCGGCCAGTCTCCCGCGTTGCCGTTGCCCGCGCCGGCGTATGCCGACTTCATCGGGCGTCAGCATGCAGCGCAGGACTCCGAGGGCCAGCTTGCGTACTGGGAGCAGCAACTGGCCGGCACCCCCCGGCTAAAACTGCCTGCGGACCGTCCCCATCCCCCGCAGCGAACCTTCCAAGGAGCGCGTGTCGAATTCGCGCTCGACAAGCAATTGCTCGAACGCCTCGAACAAACCGGGCGCACGGAGGGAGCAACCCTCTTCATGACCTTGCTCGGCGCCTTCGAGCTTCTCTTGTATCGGTATTCCGGCCAAGGCGACTTTTGCGTCGGCGCGCCGGTGGCGGCACGGGCTCGGGAAGAGGCGATGGATCGTGTGGGATGTCTGGTTAACACCCTCGCTATGCGCGCCCGGATCTCCGGTGAGATGACATTCCCGGAACTTCTCCGGGTTGTACGCGAAACCGTGCTCGGCGCTTACGAACATCAGGACGTGACGTGGGAGAAAGTGGTCCAGGCGGTCCAGCCGGAGCGCGACCCGAGCATCCCTCCCATCTTTCAGGTGCTCTTTGTGGTGCATCGCGTGTCCCTCGAAACCGTGGAGTTCCCGGGGCTGGTTATGGCGCCCGAGTACACCGGAAATCGAAGCACGACATTTGACTTGGTGATGCTGATCGATCCCGCGCGGCGTGAGGCAGCCATCGAATATAACACCGACATCTTTGATCGGGAAACGATCGAACGGATGAGCGGGCATTTCCTGGAACTCCTGGCGGCCATTCCAGACCGGCGCGATGCTCCGGTGCGGGAACTCCCGATTCTGACGGAGGCCGAGCGGCATCAGACGTTGATCGAGTGGAACGCCACGGCGGCGCCCTGGCAGGGCGAGAGTTGTCTTCACCGTCTGTTCGAAGAGCAGGCGCGGCGGACGCCTGACGCGATAGCCGTCATCGGGGAATCGAAGTCGTTTACGTACGCACAGCTCGATCGTGCTGCCAACCATCTGGCGATGGTGCTCCAGACGCGTGGCGTGCAGCCTGAGTCGCGGGTAGCCATCTGCGCCGGGCGGTCTCCCTTAGCCGTCGTAGGAATGCTCGCGATTCTCAAGTCAGGAGGAGCATTTGTTCCGCTCGATCCAGGCTACCCTGAGGAGCGGCTGGGCTTCATGCTGCGTGATTCTGCGCCCGGTCTGTTGCTGATCGAACGGAACTTCGAAGCTGGACTCCGGGAGCGGTTCGGCGCACACGCAATCCTGGTGGATCTCGAGGAAATCGGCAGTGGGACGGCGGCCATTCCGCCCAAAGCGCCGGTGCAGCCCGCGAATCTTGCGTACGTGATGTACACGTCCGGTTCCACGGGCCAACCCAAGGGGGTGATGATCGAGCATCGTGCGATCTGCAATCAGATTCGGTGGCGCCAGAGTGCATTCCCGCTCGGGCCGGGCGATGCCGTGCTACAAACCACCTCCCTGAGCTTCGATCCATCGGTCTGGGAGATTTTCGGGCCGTTGTTGGCTGGCGCGGCCGTGGTGATTCCGGGCGGGAGCGGCGCGGCCGATGGCGAAGCCGTGGGCCGTATGATTCGCAAGCACGGAGTCACCGTACTGCAGGGCGTTCCTTCACTGATGCGATCGCTGCTCGACCAGCAGGCGTTAGCCGGATCCGATTCGGTGCGACACATCTTCTGTGGAGGCGAGCCCCTGGACAACCGGCTGGTCGAACGATTGCGGGCAACTACGTCCGCTGCCGTTCACCAACTCTATGGCTGTACCGAGACGTCTATCGATGCGACTTGTCTGGCCGACGTACCCGCGGAGCGATTTACGGCTCCGCCGGTGGGGCGCCCGATCAGCAACTCTCGCGCCTACGTTCTCGATGAATTCCTTCAGCCCGTACCGGTGGGAGTAGCAGGGGAGTTGTACGTCGGCGGCGCCGGCGTGGCTCGCGGCTACTGGAATCGTGCGGATTTAACCGAGAGCCGTTTCCTCCGCGATCCGTTCCGGCCGGATCCCGAAGCGCGTATGTACCGCACGGGCGACTGCGCGCGCTTTCTGCCAGGCGGCAATATCGAATTGCTGGGACGCGCGGACCGGCAGATCAAACTCCGCGGGCTCCGTATAGAACCGGGGGAGATTGAAGCATCCTTGCGCCAGCACCCGCTTGTGCGCGATGTCGCGGTGGGTCTGCGGACTGTGGCGGGCGATGCCAGCTTAGTCGCCTGGTGCGTCCTGGAAACCCGACGCCGCCTGACGGCCGCCGGCGCATCCCAATACCTCGCGCACGTGTTGCCGAAGTCGATGGTCCCGCAGCATTGGGTCTTCCTGGATTCGCTGCCGGCAACTCCCTCGGGCAAAGTAGATCTGTCGGCCTTGCCAGATCCCGCTCCCGCGCCGCGAGGCAACAACGGGAAGTCCGCTACGCGGATGAGTGACCTGGAACGGCGGATCGCCGAGGTCTGGGAGGAAATGCTCGGGGTCCCAGGCATTGGGGTCCACGATAATTTCTTCGACGTGGGCGGGCACTCCCTGCTGGCCGTGGGGTTGGCGGTTCGGTTGAGCACTGAATTAGGACGCGAAATCCCGCTGGCGGAAATATTGAGGAAGCCTACGGTCTTCGAATTGGCGCAGGTCATGGATAGCGCGATGGTGGACTAGAGCGGTGGTGCGCCATTCCAGCAATGGGCATGTACCGCCGGGACCAAAGTCACACTGGCTGTTGGGAAACCTCCCGGAGTTCCGCCGCGACCCGCTCGCGTTTTTTTCCGGCTGCGCCCAGACCTACGGCGATATCGCTCGATTCCACATTCTGAAAGTGCCCGTGTACCTCGTCAACCGGCCCGAGGAGGTCGAGAAGATCCTGTCGACGAACAGCCGCAATTTCCGGAAAGGACGATTTATCCAGGCGCTCGGGCCGCTGATGGGCCGCAGCTTGTTCACCACCGAGGGCGCAGAGTGGCTCCGTTTCCGCAAGGCGAACCAGCCCGGATTTCGCAGGGACCGGTTGCCAGCGTTCGCTGAGGCGGTAGTGGAATGCGCGGGACGGATGTCGGGACGGTGGCGCGACGGGGACACCATCGATATTCACGCTTCCATGAACGCCCTGACGGTGCAAATCGCCGTACGCGCGTTCTTCGGCAGGGACATTGATCACGAAGCTCTGGACGTGGGGCACAACCTGCACGAAATCCTCGAACATTTCAGTACGCAAGTGGATACGGGCATGCTGATCCCCGCAAGCATCCCGACTCCGGCGAATCTACGAATGAAGCGGGCGATGGCCCGGCTGAATTCGTTTGTTGACGACACCATCCGCAAGCGGCGCGCATCGGGCGAGCGCACGGACGATCTGCTTTCGAGTTTGTTGTTTCCGGACGATTCCAGCCCGCGCCTGACGGATAAAGAGCTGCGCGACGAAGTGAAGACGCTTCTTGCCGTCGGCAACGATACGACGGCGTCATCCCTGACTTGGACGTGGTACCTGCTCTCGCAGCATCCGCAAGTCGCGGAGCGGCTCACAGTGGAGATCGAGGCGGTCGTCGGCGATAGAAACGTCACTCTCGATGACCTGCCTCGATTCCGCTATGCCGGACGCATCGTACTCGAATCGTTGCGCCTGTACCCGCCCGCCTGGACAACGCCGCGCGTCTCGTTGGAGGATGGCATCATCGGCGGGTATCCGGTGCGGCGTGGCGCTTCGATCACCATGTCGCAATGGGTGATGCATCGCGATCCGCGTTACTTTCCGGAGCCGGCGGTCTTCAACCCCGACCGCTGGGAAGGTGGACTCATGGAGAGGCTGCCACGATTCGCTTATTTTCCGTTCAGCGGCGGCCCGCGCGGCTGCATCGGCGAATCGTTTGCCATGGTGGAGGAACTCCTGATTCTCCTCACCATCGCCCAACGATTCCGGCTGAAACTGAATCGTGGGGTGCCGGTCCAGCCGTGGCCCACGCTGACGTTGCAGCCAAGAGGCGCGGTGGAGATGAGACTGGAGCGGCAGCAGCTTATCCAGACTGCGGCCCCAACGTTCTGAGAGCGCCCGCCGGGATGACCTTGATTTTACGGGCAGCCAGAGTCTGAGAGTACGTCACTACTCGATTGACTTGGCTACTTTCCATCACAAACTTCGTCTTGCGGAGGCCATCAGCCAGTGTTTCGACCCCAACGCCGGGCACCGATGGAAACTCTTGGGCCGCCCCCCTTCGGGGGTCTTCGTGACTACGACGCGACCTACCCAATTGACACCGAATCAGCCCATTTCAGAGGACTGGGCCGACTGGAGGGCACGGAAAACACATGCGACGCCCTCATGCGCTATGGCCATGTGAGAGCGATTGCCCATCTTCTTGCTCCGTCGCGGACCAGTTTGTGATCGGCATTAACGCGACGACTGTCGATTGTATCGAAGCGGCTGGAGATCGAGGCTCTGAACTAACCCGGCGCAGCTGCAACTGTCCGCCCCTTCCGCGTCAGACGATGGCGGAAGCTGTGGGAAACTCTGAAATGCTGCGCTTCATCGCTGGTCGATCATCCCAGCCTAAGCCCCAGCCGGGATCGAGCGCGTGGCGGGGAAGCTTGTGAACTTCCTCTAGCCGCCCCGCAGGCGGACTGATGGACGGGCTTGTTCGAGGAAATTCTGCTGCAGCGTTGCGCGTCACAACACAAAGCCCGTAACTCTATGAAAGGATGGTAGCGCTAACGGGAATCGAACCCGAGGGCTGGCAGTTCAGCCTAGTCCAGTTGGGTCTCAGTAGTTCGTGTTTTCAGTCCGGCTGGTATTCCGCGATGCTCCGAAACACCGCCAAGAATTGCCCACGTCACAGCGCGGTCACAGCGCAGGAGACAACTGTGGCCACAGGTTCGAATCCTACCCTGTCCATTTCCGCTCGACTAGCCTGCGTTTCTCACAAGCTCTACAGTGCATCGGCGCGAAACGTGAGGCAGGGATACGCAATCGGCGATTTGGCCGCCGCTCCCGGCATGACAGCGTGACCGGCCACAAGCGCCGGGACGAGTCCCGGCGCGGCAAGCCACGGGCTTGCGCCACATCCTGCGCCCGAAACCCGGTGAGAAATGCGGACTAGCTCTCTCCCGACGAGTTCGAGGGCGTGTCCGCCGCACAAGAAAGCCCCCGGCTCGGCGCCAGGGGCTTTGTTCAGTTCGCGAATAAGGTGCTTATCGCCTTACCGTAATGCTGGTTTGAGTATCCGACGGGCCAAACTGATCGATGCCAATGCCCTTGGGGGCGGTCGGGATTACCAGTTTCACCCAGACGGCATCCGGACCCTTGAAATACGAAGTCTCGGTCGCCTTGCGCAGGGCGTCGATGCTGTCCTGCTGCTTCCCGGAGGTCGCGTTGGCGAAACCCGGCAGCTCGAACACGACCCAGGAATCTTTGGCCATTTCGCTCAAGCTGATGGCAACTTCCGGTCTTTCGGTCTTCACACGGATTTCGGTACCGGCGCGCACAGTGCTCTGATTGGCCGTGATCTTGAAGTCCTGGCCATTGCGGCTGAGGGTAATTGGTTCAGCAGCAGCCCCCCGCCCAGGACCAGCCCCCCGCCCAGGGCCAGCTCCCCGCCCAGGACCAGCCGCCCGCGCAGGCGCAGCTGACCGCAACGCAACATCTTTCAGCGCAAGACCAAGACCCCTTGTGGCTCCGCCCCTCCTGATGCTGAACTGAATGCGTCCGATATCACCCTTGCACACGGAGGCGTTCCAGGTGGGATGAATCTCACAGTTGTCGTCCGTGGCGACGCTGTTGTTCTCGCCGTCGTGGATCAGAACATAGGAATCAGGGATGCCGGTCGTCGAGCCGTCCAGATCGTGGATCGCCGCGGTCCGGTAGGCCGAACCACTCCGGTTGTCACTGTCGAACCTGGCGTCGATCTTTGGGAAATACACGGGCTTGGCATTGATGTATTTCGCACTCTTGACTGTGTTTTCGGTGGTAACCCCGGCGCCCGTATACAACAGCCAGGAAAGCGCGCCTGCTCCGCGCTGTTTGTTGTCCTGGAAATTCACGAAGGTCGTGTTGACCACGTCATGGCGATAGTCGTAGTACTCGTAGGCGCGGATCGGGAAATCTGGAATCGAGCGTTTCGGCAGGCTGCGGCCGTAGGCCTTTTCTTCCGGCGTTATGGGGTTGCCGATGTTGTCGGTTTCGCCCACGAACAGCGAATCCACCACCAGTGAGGTAAAGGTGTCAGCGCCGAATGAACCCGTTGAACTCGTGAACCCGATGGCATTGTCCGCCGCCTTGAAGTTCTTGTAGACGTGCAGCTCGCCGCGGCTCCAGGCGCCGCCATTGCGGTTCTTGTAAGCCGTGAGATCCACGAGGAGTGATTCCACGCTCTTGCTGTTGTCGTCAGCGGGGTTTTCCTTGGCAACGTGCGAGGGGCCGGCCAACCCGAAGACGCCTTCCCGGTTGATGTTCCGGTCCAGCATGAATCCGTCGAAGTTGGAGTGGGCAACGTTGCCCCTGAATTCCGCCATCCTGGTTCGACGCGGCCAGGTATTCTTGCTGATCTCCGTGCCTTCGAACTTCCCTTGCGGGTGTTCCGGCAACGACCACCAGAAGCCATTCTCATCGGAACCCGCTGCCACATTGTCGATGAAGACATTGTCCGGATTGGTGATCCAGTAAGCCGTCACCGTGTTGTCCGAAGGCAGCAGGGTGTCCTTGCCGGACATGCTGTCCGCCCTGTAGGTCGCGCGATTCAGCGAATTACTTCCCCTGTTCTCTCCGTTTGCGGCGAGATTGGTCGGCATGCAGGCCTTTGAAGTGTGGCACTTGACCTGGATCGCCAGGTTGTGCACGAACTGGTTCCCGTGCTCCGCGCCGTCTTCGAGGAAGAAGCAGTGACCGACGGTGTTGTAGGTCACGTTGTTCTCCACGTGCAGGAAGTTCGTGCCATGCACGGTCACGCAGCGGTTGTAGCTGTCATGGATCGCGGCGTTCCGGACGTACTGGCCCTGCGCATCGCCGATCAGGTGCCAGTGGATCGGATACCGGGCAAGAGTCATGTTCTGGCCCATGCGATTGAACTCGACACCCTCGACAAACATCTTGCCTCCGACCATCGCCATGACGTGCCCTCCGTAGAAGGACTGTTCCGCGTCGGCCGACGCCTGGATCAGGATATTGCGCGACAACATGCCGACTTCGCCGCGTTCATCCACGTCGAAGGTGATCTTGCCGAAGTGCATGTAGTCGAGTGCCTTGTCGAGCGTAATCGTGTTTCCGCGGATGGCGGCAATGGTGCGCCGCTCTGCCTGCCGGGGATCGAAATCCGTAGACGCGAGGACAATCTCCTCGCCCGCCTTCCAGTCAGCGGCGTTCAGGACCTCGATCGAGGTGCTGCCTTTTTCGGCGGTCTTGGCCAGCTTGGTCCAGGTGCTCTTTTCCGGACCGTGCAGGTTCAGCGTTCCGCCCATCAGCATGATGCCGCGGTCGCTGCGGTCGTTGCCACCCATGCCACCGAAATCTTCGCCTTTGACGTTGTCGGTAAGGGTGATGGTCGCCTTGTGGGTGTGGGGCTTGGCTTCCGTGCCGATCTCCAACTCGCCGTGGACCATGATCCACTCGGCGGACAGTTCCAGATCTTTGTCATCCGCGAAGCTGAGTTTGCCATTGATCGTCAAACCGTGCAGCGCCGCTGGGCTGACATCGAGGACGACATCCATGTCCCTGTCAATGGTCACCATCGCGTCTTTGGCGGGCACCTTCTTGTCGGGCCAGGTGGAGGCGTCCGACCAGCGCTTTGCGCCGGCCGTCGAAGCTTTCTGCTGAGCCTTAAGGACGGCATATCCGCCGAGGCCTACAAAGGCTGGGACCAGCAACGAAAGGACCAAGAGTGTTTGTCTTCGCATCGGAAAGCCTCCATGAACGATCATGTTACACGGCAAACGAACTAGGGACAATTTTACCCCGATCGCCGGACGGACGTGATCCTCCGCGTTTGACGCCTTCGCCAGCGGATGGGTTCTGCGAGGAGCGGGGCTGAAGGGGTGGTAGCGCTAACGGGAATCAAAACTGAATCAAGTCATTCGATGTAGTCTGAACCAGTCCTAAGTAGCGCTGCAGGTCGAGCCTTCCCACATGATTTCCCTTAGGAAGGCCGTTGGTGTGAGCAATGTGTGAGCAACTTCTCTCAGCAGCCCAACCCGTATCGTTCACATGGTTTTAGTTCCGTCTGTGGGTGACGCTGCCTTATCCGCAGACGTCGTTTCTGAAACGACGGGCCGAGACACCCATTCGTCATGGGTGACCATGATCGCGTCTACTAATCGGCTGCAACTTGAAGCAACGCGCGCTAAGACTCTTAGTTGCTCGCGACACGGCAGGCTAGGGTGAGCTTCCGGGTAGTTGATTCGGTGGTCGATCTCGCCCCAGATTTCATCCGCCAACGTTCGAACCTGGATTTCACAGGTCACCGCCGACCGCGATCTCGCCTTGATAACGTAGTGAACGCTAGAATACATTCTTGGGTTCACCTCCGTTCGTATCCCGATTCTTTCAAAGAGTGCCTTCGCTTCTTCGTCCCATACATTCGCGAACGGCTCTTCGAACAAGTCGAACTGGGCACGGTCGATGACTTCGAGCAGTACCCTGTGAATCTTGTCGACTTGGCTCGTGTGAAGATGAAGGACTCGGTAGCCACCGAGGTCATTGATCCTCAAGAAAAGGTCTTCCCGCGTGATTTCGAAAGCCTCGCTTTTCGCCTTGGACGCCTTCAGCTTGCGAAAGAGCTTCCCCCTAAGATGCTCCGGGTCTTTCATTCGGAACTTAAGAGAATGAACGGCATCTGCGAGCGCGCCGTTCTCTCCGAGCGTTTCTATGAAATGGGAGTGAAAGCCGTGCAAGAATCCGCGAATAAGAGGGATGTTCTCCTTGTAATGCTGCACTAGATCGCCGATGAGCATCTCATCTTCCGCAGTGGGGACGAAGGGTGTCACGTCTCATCCTCCTATTGCTACGGTCCGTGCAATTAGCGCACGCGCTAACTCGAGAAAGGACTGACGGGCCTCTTCTCGTTGTTCTCCTGTTCCCGCTGTTACGCTTCGGATAGGAACGCCCTGCATTTGCGAGGCGTTCGCGACGGTGCCAAAGTCCTTTACCTGTCCTAGTTCGTAGTGGCCGAGGTTTGCCGGGATCAATCTAGCGTCGAGGCGTCTGAGAACCGTTACGATGTCGCTCTCGATACTCTTGGCGATCCGAGGCAAGTACTTCGCATAACTAGACGAGACACCGCCGCCGTAAGTCTTGAAACGCTGGGGTACATATCCGACGAATCGGGGAGAGCCGGGAAGGAGATACATACCCGTTGGAACAAGATCCAGCATCGTTTGCCAGTCCTTGATCCATGTGACCAAAGTGTGTCCGAGCGTTTTCAACGCTCTGATCGAAAACAAGTCGCACGCGGCAGGAACAATGAAGAAGTCGCAGTCCAGGAGAATTACTCTGTTGAGCGGGCCGATGTTAGGTCCGGCATCGTAGAAAACGAAGTCGATTTTCAACTCCTGCGCCGTCTGATCCACAATTTGGCTTAGCGCGGTTGTGTTTCGAACACCTCTGATCCTGCGCTGAAAGGAATCACTCCAGGCAGGACCAAGCTCCTGCTCAAACTCCGCTAGCCGAACGTCGCCGGGCAACAGAAATACGTTCTGAAGACGCTCAAGTGCCGGTATTGCTTTGGGGTCCCCGACCCCGTCGGAAACCGGCTTCAACGAGGACCATAAGGTTCCTCCCGTGTCGCTATCTGAGTGGTCGAGCAGGTCGTCGACAACCGTTTCTTCGACCAAATAGGCGGTGAGGTTGCACTGCGGGTCGGAATCGACCAACAGCACTCTCTTTCCAAGTGACGCCAAAGCGTCCGCGATGTTTACGGTAAGTGTTGTCTTGCCAACACCGCCCTTGTGGTTAAAGATCGCGACTCGAAGAGGGGTCTCGGGAGACGGATCGAAGGACTCTCGGGATGGCATTAGCTGCCAGCTTTCTCGCGTTTGTTACGCTTTCGTGGGCGCGCGTTGGCCATCACGTCGCGCGCCTTGTCACGATCGGGAAGCGCGAGAACAAATTGCTCTCCGCGAGCGCTCAATTGCTTGTTTCCTTTGGTCGCGGGGACCAAGTAAGTTTGCTTGGTCGCATTGTCAACCGCGACGGCGGGGTTCGAGAATTTAACCTGCGCCGCTTCCGTGTTTAACTTGCTAAGGTCTAGGGTCTTGAAGTGCGGTGTGTCGCGATAGTGAGTGAGGTAGTAGGCTAGGCACGCAACCTTTTCCACGTCAGTTTTCGGTTGCTTCTCAAACATGAATTGCTTCGGTGAGATCGCCCGGTCCTCCGAGAACGTCGGAGCTTCCGGCGCGCTAGAAGTCGACGACACTCCGGCATTTCCCGAATATGCACCTGAATGGAGAGATCCTGGGTATTGGGGCTTCAGGTCGAAAAAGCGCGACGCAGTTTCGATGACACGTCTTCTGCTTTCGTCGGGCATATTTTGGAAAACTCGAAGAATGTACGTGACGATCTCAAGCTCTTGAGCTTGAAGGTCACTGTCCGTTTGCGCGTCTTCTGATCCGGCCACGCGAGCTTCTCCTTCTGCAACCGGTGCGAGGCCTTCGGCCTGCGACTGGTGAATTCAATACCTCGTCGGTATGCCCTCAATTATGCCAGATACCACCCTCGGGCGGTTCTCGGCGCCAGGGGCTTTGTTCCGTTCGCGAAACAGATCCTATCTGCTGACCGCGATACTGGCTTGCAGATCCGTTGGACGAACAATCGGCAACGGAGGCTTGGTCACGACCAGTTTGACCCAGAGGGCATCCCCGCCCCTGAAATAAGACGTCGCGTTCGCCTTGCGCAATGCGTCCATGCTGGGCTGTTCCGTGCCGGAGGCTGCTTTGGTGAAACCCGGCAGCTCAAACAGGACCCATGACCCCTGATCCATTTCGGTCAGACTGAGGGTGACCACTGGCCTTTCGGTTTTCACCTGGATCTCGGTGCCGGCCTTCACAGTGCTCTGGTCGCCGGAGATCTTGAATTCCTTGCCGTTGCGAACAAGCGCGATGGGCGCCTGCGGAGCACGACGAGAAAACATAGCGGCACGTTGGGCCTTAACGAGGGGAGTGTCTGGCGCATTCGGACCGATCGTAGAGAGCAAAGCGAACCGGGCGGTCCGCGATTCGAGATCGACTTTGCCTGGAAATTCTCCTCTGCTGTCGGAGAGATTCAGGCGACCGACATCACCCTTGCACACAGAGGCGTTCCAGGTGGGATGGATTTCACAGGTGTTGTCGGTGACGACGCTGTCGTTCTCGCCATCGTTGAGCATGATGTGGGAATCGGGGATGCCGGTCACCGAACCGTCCAGGTCGTGGATCGACAGGGTCCGATATGCGTTGCCGCCGCGGTTGTCATTATCGAACCTGGTATCGAAGTTCGGGAAATAGACCGGCTTGGCGTTGACGAATTTCGCACCGCTGATGGTGCTTCCGGTGCTGAGCCCCGCGCTCGTGAACAGCAGAAAGGACAGCGCGCCTGTTTTTCTCCGATCGTTGTCCTGGAAATTCACGAATGTCGTGTTCACCACATCATCGCGGTAGTCATAGTATTCGTAGCCGCGGATGGGGAAATCCGGAAGTCGCCGCTTCGGGAGGCTGCGGCCATAGGCGAGTTCCTCGGGCGTGGTGGGATTGCCGATATTGTCGGTCTCGCCCACGACCAGCGAATCAACCAGCCGCGAATTAAACCGTTCGCTGCCGATGTCGCCAGCGGCCTGCGTCATGCCAATGGCATTGTCAGCGAATTTCGCGTTGCTGTATACGAAGAGGTCGCCCCGGCCCCAGAGACCACCATTGCGGTTCTTGTAGCTGGTCAAGCTCTCGAAGTGCGACTCCACCGCTTCGCTATCCAGGTCAGCAGGATTTGCCAACGGCAGGAACGGGATGGTGGCCAGACCGAAGGTGTTGTCTTCGTAAATGTTCCGGTCGAACATGAACCCGTCGAAGTTGGAATGGGCCACATTGCCTCTGAATGCGCGCAGCGGCGTTCGGCGCGGCCAGATGGTCTTGCTGACGTCCGAATCCTTGAACTTCCCTTGCGGGTGTACCGGGAGAGACAGCCAGAAACCGTTCTCGTCGGAACCGGCCGCCACATTGTCTATGAAGCTATTGTCAGGGTTGGTGATCCAGAAGGACGCCACCGTGTTGTCCGAAGGCAGCAGGGTGTTCCCGCTGTGGAAGCTCATTTCCCTGTAGGCCTGACGATTCGCATACTTGGCGTCTCTCTCTCCGTTGGCGGCGAGGTTCGTGGGCACGCATTCCAATGTCGGATGGCATTTGGTCTGGATTGCCAGGTTCTTGATGAATTCATTGCCGTGCTCGATCCCGTCTTCGAGGAAGAAGCAGTGACCGACGGTGTTGTAGGTTACGTTGTTCTCCACGTGCAGGAAGTTCGTGCCATGCACGGTCACGCAGCGGTTGTAGGTGTCGTGGATGGCGGCGTTCCGGATGTACTGACCCTGCGCATCGCCGATCAGGTGCCAGTGGATCGGATACCGGGCAAGCTTCATGTTCTGGCCCATGCGATTGAGCTCGACGCCCTCGACAAACATTTTGCTCGCGCTCATCGCCATGACGTGCCCGCCGAAGAAGGACTGTTCCGCGTCGGCCGACGCCTGGATCAGGATATTGCGCGACAACATGCCGACTTCGCCGCGTTCATCCACGTCGAAGGTGATCTTGCCAAAGTGCATGTAGTCGAGCGCCTTGTCGAGCGTAATCGTGTTGCCGCTGATGGCGGCAATGGTGCGCCGCTCTGCCTGCCGGGGATCGAAATCCGTGGACGCGAGGACAATCTGGTCACCGGCCCGCCAGCCGGCGGCGTTCAGGACCTGAATGGAAGTGCTGCCTGCTGCGGCGGTCGCGGACAACTTCGTCCAGGAGTTCGTCCGGTTACCGTGCAGGTTCAGGGTTCCGCCCATGAGCATGATCCCGCGGTCGCTGCGGTCATTTCCACCCATGCCACCAAAATCTTCGTTCTTGATGTTGTCGGTGAGGGTAATGGTCGCCTTATGCGTGTGGGGTCGGGCTTCCGTGCCAATCTCCAACTCCCCGTGGACCATGATCCACTCGGTGGTCAGTTCGAGATCATTGTTATCGGCGAAGCTCAGTTTGCCGTTGATGGTTAAACCATGCAGCGCCGGTGGCGTGACGTCGAGGATAACGTTCAAGTTCCTGTCGATGGTGACGATGTCACCTGCCCTCGGCGCCGCTCCACCGGACCAGGTGGATGCATTAGACCAGTTTCCACTGCTGACTGCCTGCTGCGCCAGGGCATTGACAGAGAAGACAGCTGGAACCAGCAACAAGAGTTGTAACGAACGACTTTTCAAGAACATGAAACCTGACGCCTCTCCGTTTTTCGTGTAATTCCTTTGGCCACTATTATCCTTGTCCTGCCTGCTGGTTGCAAGGTTAGCCTGGGCCTTCTCCAGCTCTTCGGCGAGGGGCTTCCTTCTCGGGAGGCAGGTCGCAACTATTGTATTCTTCGACTTGGCGGGACCATGAAGCCTGCCCGTTCATTGGCCTGCGCCGTCCCCGCGCCTACCATCTGCGCGAGGTCGATCCAGAATGGTCCAACGGGCATGGCGCTGTCAAGGGTATAGATGATGCCGGTCTTGCCGGGGAACCGGACTAGCGAGACTGCGTGTTTGCTTCTGAAAGACTCTGCTGGCCCGTTGCGGGTCACAGCGCAAAGCCCGTAAGTCTATGAGGAATTGGTAGCGCTAACGGGAATCGAACCCGTATTTAAGCCTTGAGAGGGCTCCGTCCTAACCGTTAGACGATAGCGCCATAGTCCCCATTATACAGGCCGTCAGCGCTGTGGTGCAGCTTTTACGTTGACCGCCAGGCTCTGCCGGCTTCCCTGCTTCACGTCGACCTGCATGCCCGCGGACCGGCACCGTTCCAGCTCGCCGGGGTCGTAGATCTCGCACGGTACCTCGTCCAGCCACGCCGCCAGCACATAGCGTCCGGGCGGCACGCCATAGATGCGGAAGATCCCGTACTGATCTGCGTACACTTCGCGGTAGCTCTGCAGGCGGTCGCGCGAAGGATCTGGAATCAGGGCCACCTGCGCTCCGCTCCAAAGGTCGCCGTCCGGACCGAACACCACGCCCTCCACCTGGCCGCCCCTGGGATCCAGCACCAGCTGGAACGGCTGCTGTTGCGCCATCGTCCCCTTCAGCCCCGCGCTGCGCACGTCGGAGCCGCCCACGCGCACCTGCGACAGGTAGTAGTTCCCCGGCAGGTTTCGCACGAACACGTCGTAGGTCTCGTTGGTCCACAGCGACACGTCGAACCTGTCCAGCCCCGATGCCTCGACGATCGATCCGCGCTCGCTGCGGGGCTCCAGGGTGATGCGCGGAGGCTGCGGGGCCATCGGCAGCGGGCTCGCATCGGAGGTGGCGAACTGTCCCGTCCACTTGCGCTGCGGCATCACGACGATCTCCAGGTCCTCGATGTCGGCATTGGTCACGAGCACGTTCTGCTCACCCGTCACCGGTTGCGAGTCTACCTGCGCGCTGACCCACATCCGGTAGTTGCCCGGAGCGACGTCCTCGATCGTGAACCGGTCGTTGTTGTCGAACTTCAGCTTGGCCGGCGCCGGCAGAGTGCCCGCGCTGCCCGAATCGAGCCGCTCCAGAATGACCGACGCAGCGGAGATCGTATCCCCGCTCACGCCGTCGGTGATCCGGCCTCCCAGCCGGCGGCGCTCCACCGGACGCATGTAGAGATCGATGCCGTTGATCTCGTGCCCCGCTTCGATGCGCACTGGCAGGGCCTCGCCCAGGCGGGTTGTGTTCGGATAGTACGTTGTCGTGTAGGTGGGCACGGGCGTCACGCGGCCGAACTTGTCTACGCGAGGCTGGTCCTGTACCTCCGGACCGGTACGGTCCCCTTCAAACACGACGGCCACGAAATACGCGCCCGGGGTCAGGCCGTGCACGCGGTATTCGCCGCGATCGTCAGTCGTTGTACCCGCCACCTCGCGGAACCCGTGGCGCCCTCGTACGTAGTATTCGCGGTACAGCGCCACCTTCACGTTCACGGCCGGATCGCCGTCCTCGTAACGCACACGGCCGGCCATCACCGACCACGGCTTCAGCCGGAACACGATATCACTGATGTCTTCTCCGCCGGTCAAGGAAAACTGCTGGGGCATGCGCAAGCCGCCCTGGCGGAAGACGGTGGTGGAAAGATAACCGTCGCGGCTGGCTTCAAGCGAATAGGCCCCGCGCGGGATGTCGCGGATTTCGAACTTGCCCTGGTCATCGGCCTCGACACCGGTCGCCGGCGTGCCGGCCTCCAGCGGATGGATCACCACGCGAGCGCGCCGCAGGGCCAGTCCATTGGCTTCGGAGATCACCTGCCCCGCCATGTGGCTGGTCCGCACGCGCAGCGAAGGGCCGGAAGGCGCCTGCGCCCAGGCCGCCCCACTGACCGCCATGATTGCCAGCCAAAGCCTCATCTCAGGTAGTGACGCCCGCGGACCCATAGGCGTGCAGGCCGCGACGTTTTCAGTATTATCGTAGACCGCTCCCTGTGGTCGCGGCTCTGCTAGCGGCGCTGTGCCCGGATCGGGGTTGCGTGCACAACACCAGTAGCAGAACTGCGACCACAGGGAGCGGTCTAGTATGTCTCCACGGCCGGGGCCTCGCGAGCCTGCGCCCGCAGCCGCATGCGATACGCCAGCGCGCCCGTCAGCAGCGTGAGAGCTGTCGCCAGGGCGATATAGGGCTTGAGCACGATGCCCTGATACGTCATCCAGATGCCGACTACGGCGAACAGGACCGGGAACAGAGGATAGGCGAAGCTCACCGCGCCCAGCTTCTGCCAACCCTCGCGCCGGCGGAAGTGGAAGATCGAGAGCACGCTCAGGACGGTGAAGAAATTGAGCGTCATCCCGATATAGAGAACCAGTTGCGGGAAGGGCGTCATGGTCATGAGCATGGTGCAGATGGCCTGGGCGACGATGGCCGCCACCGGCGTGTGAAACTTCGGATGGACCTTGGCCGCGACGCTGGGGAACGCGCCGTTGCGCGCCATCGCGAAATACACGCGCGGTCCGATGGTTACCATGGCGTTCACCGTCGACATCAGCGACAGCGCCATCAGTCCGGCGAAGATCCCCGCGCCGACGGGTCCGAACAGGTGCGAGGCGGTGAAGGATCCTACCGCCTCCACGTTTTTCATTTCCTCGAGCGGCGCCGCGTACATGAACACCAGGTTCAGCCCGAGGTAGAGCACCGTCACCAGCACCGTGCCGATGCCCAGGGCGCGCGGCAGCGTCCAGGACGGGCGGCGGAGTTCCTCGGCCACGTAGGTGGCTGCGTTCCAGCCGCTATAGGCGACATAGACCCACACCAGGCTGATGGCGAACTGCTCGGCCAAGGGCGTCGAGACATCGCGCGCCGCCGTATCCGAGAAATAGGCCGTGCTTCCCTGCCCCATGGTGAATCCCAGGCCGATGAAGGCCAGCAGGACCAGCACCTTCAGCGACGTCAGGACATTCTGCACGCGCGCGGCGCGCTGCACGCCGAACACGTTCAGCAGCGTGAACACAGAGACCAGCACGCAGGCGATGAACTGCGCGCCTCCCAGCCGGAACACGTACTCGCCTGAGCCGGCGATCACCGGCGCATTGGCCTCCCGCAAGGCCGGGAAAAAATGGCCCAAGTATTCGGAAAACGCAAGCGAGGCCAGCGCAATCGGCGCAGAAAATCCGGCGAAGAACGAGGCCCATCCGGTCATGAAGCCCCATGTCGGTCCGAACGCCTTCGTCAGGTAAACGTACTCGCCGCCGGAGCTCGGGAAATTCACGCCCAGTTCGGCGTAGCACATGGCTCCGACAAACGCGCAAATGCCGCCCACCCCGAAGATCAGAAGGATCAGATTAGGCGAGCCCAGTTGCGCCGCCAGGAAGCCGGTACCGGTGAAGATCCCGGTCCCGATCATGTTCGAAACCACCAGCGCCGTGGCGCTCAGCAGTCCGAGCTGCCGCAGTAGTGTGGGCTTGGCGGATCGCACTACTTTGATTCTACGGACTGCCTGCGGGCCGCGTCACGCCCCGTGGCACTTCTTATATTTTTTGCCGCTGCCGCAGGGGCAGGGATCGTTGCGGCCGACCTTCTTCACCGCCTGCTCCGGCGCCGGCTCTTCGGCCAACGCCTCCGGCGGATTGGCTTCCTCCGTGAACACAGGAGCCAGTCCGTGCAACTGCAGCCGTTCGTCCAGCGCAAACATGACCAAGGAGGCTTCTTCCTCGTCGAGCCCGGCCGCCAGGTCCTCCACCTTGCGGAACATTCCCTTGACCCGGCCGCGGGTGGTCTCGCCGGGCATCGCCAGCGCGTAGGCGAACAGCGCATCTTCGCGCAGATCCGCCATGTCGTCGTCCCGATCGAAATAGCTCGCGATCTTGTCGATGGACTGCGTGAGCTGGAAATAGCCCGCGCCGCGCAGCGCCTGCCGGACGATGCCTTTGTCGGGATCGTCCAGGTGCTCGGCGAAATACCTCGCGTAGGGCTTCCACAGCGACCGCCACATCGCTTCGAGGGCCCGCGCCCGCGCCGTGCCGCCCTCCTGATAGAGGGCATCGAGCACAGCCTGGACATCGTCGCGTTCGGCGACCGCGTACAGGCCAACGGCTGCCCCGCCCCGCTCCGCCACCTCGCGCGAGGCGTCGGCCGCCACGGCGATCATCTGCTGGCGGACCTTCTCGTCCTCGGTGGCGTCGGCCAGCGACATCCAGGCCCGCCCGCGCACGGCCGGGTCCGGGTCGGATTCGACCAACTCCAGCAACCGGAGGCGCACCTTCGGTTGCACCTCGTGATTGAAGAAGCTGTAGGCCGCGGCAGCGCGCACCTCGGCATCGGCCGCCTCCAGCATTGCCAGCCGCTCTTCTTCGTCCAGTTGGTCGACCGGCGGCAGCTCGCGCTCCGGGTAATCCTTGAGAATATCGAACGGCTCTTCCTGGTAGGGATGCGGCTCGCCCAACTGCTCGATGGCCGACGTCAGCTCATGCCGCAGCTCTTTGTCGTCTTCGGGAATTTCGGAGAGCATCGCCTCCAGCGCCGGCCGCGCTGCCGGATCGCCGTACAGACCCAGGCAGAAGGCGCCGTCCGAGGCATCGTATTCCAGCCTCTCGATCAGGATCTCGAGAATACGCGGGTCGCGCACCTGCAATCCGGCCAGCAGAAAGGCGACCTCCGAGCCGCTTTCCTCGCCCAGTTCTTCGTAGAGCTTCAGCAGCGGCTCGATCGCTTTCTCGCCGAACGGCAGGAACGCCATCACCAGTTCATCGGTGATGTCGTCCCAACAGAAGCGCACCTCCTCCAGCAGTATGTCGAGCCCTTCCGGCGTCTTCCAATAGCGGATCAGGTCGACCAGCAGGTAGCCGATGTCGACCCGCTGCTCTTCGGGATTGCGGCGGAATGCGAGCGCGTCGGGGATCGCTGCCTCACCGCGGTCGAGAATCGACTGCACCAGGCGGCGGTCCATACCGATATGAGCGTGCGCGGCCGCATCCAGCAGCTCGCGCACGGAGTATTCGCCGTATCGGGCGGGATCGTACAGGACCACGAGTGGTGCGTTACTCTTCTGCTTCTTTCACCACGTGCACCGGAACTTCCAGCGTCACGTCGCGATGCAGACGCACGGCCACCTTGTAGTCGCCCAACTGCTTAATGGGCTCCTCCAGGTGCACCTTCTTGCGGTCGATCGTGTAACCCTGCTTTTCAAGCGAGGTCGCGATGTCCTGCGCCGTCACCGACCCGAACAACTGGTCGTTCTCACCGGCCTTCTGGTGAATGGTGACTTCCAGCGCCCCCATGAGCTTGGCCAGTTCCTGGGCGTCGGCCACCTGCTTGGCGTCGCGCCGCAGATGCGCCTGGCGCTCCTGCTCGACGATTTTCTTGTTGGATTCGGTGGCCGCCACGGCCAGCCGCCGCGGCAGCAGGAAATTGCGGGCGTAGCCCGGAGCCACGCGGACCAATTGCCCGCGGTTTCCCAGCTTGTCGATATCTTCTCTGAGGATGACTTCCATCGCCATTGTCGTAGGTCTCCTTACACCGATGTCGTGAACGGCATCAGCGCGATGTTGCGAGCCTGCTTGATGGCCTCGGCCAGCCGCCGCTGGTGCGGGGCGCAGACGCCGGAAATCCGCCGCGGCGTGATCTTGCCGCGCTCGCTCACAAAAGAGCTGAGCAGCCGCGTGTCTTTATAGTTGATGTCGTCGATCTTGTCCACGCAGAACCGGCACATCTTCTTGCGCCGGAAAAACTGCTTCTTGCCCAGAGCCTTGTCGCCCCCGGTGGGACGCTGCGATGCGGCGATGGGCCTGCGGCCGCCGCCTCCTCCGTGATGTTCCGCCATGGCTTATTCTCCTGTTCCTTCCACTGGGGATTCGGTGGCCACCGGGGCCGCGGGAGCCGGGGCTGCGGGAGCCGGAGCCGCCGGCATGGGCGCGCCAGGCGTCGGCGCAGACGGTTCACTCGGCGCTGCCGGCGGTGGCGCGGGCGGCGGAGGTCTACGCGCGGCCCGCTTTTCGCGATGCTGCCGGCGCTTGTCGATCTTCTTCTGGCGCTCGTCGATGCGCACGGTGATGTATTTGATGGCCAGGTCAGAGACGCGCATGCGGCGCTCGATCTCGGCCACCACTTCCGGGCCGGCCTGGAACTGCAGCAGCACGAAGGCGCCTTCGGCGTACTTCATGACCCGGTAGGCGAGCCTCCGGACACCCCATTTTTCCTCTTTGTCGATGACCCCGCCGCCGGCGGTGATCAGCTCCTTGATCTGGCCGATGTACGCGTCAACTTCTTCGTCCGGCGCGTCCGGCTTAACGATGAACAACTCCTCGTAGACTCTCATTCTTCCTCAGTTTTTAAGCCTTGGGCGCGACGATTATACTTCGTCATGGCCATACTGGCGCCTTCGGCAACTATGGATTCCACCGCCTCCGCTGCGCGGCTGACGGCTTCCTCCACGTCTTGTTTCTGCCCCCGCTTGAACGGCGCGAGCACAAACTTGATCCCGTCCACCGGGTGCTCGGGGTGAATCCCCATCCGGAGACGGCAAAATCGATCTGTCCCTAAACTGCCCAGCAAGCTCTTCACGCCGTTGTGCCCGGCCGCGGAGCCGTTCAGCCGGATCCGCAGCGAGCCCCACGGCAGGTCAAGCTCGTCATAAACCACAATCAACCGATCCGGCTTCAGGCCGTATCGTTCCAGCAATCCCTTCACCGCAGGACCGTTCAGGTTCATATAGGTCTGCGGCTTGGCCAGCGCCACAGCGTGCCCGGCCAGCGTCCCCAAGCCTACAAACGACATGTTCTCCTTACGCGTGACGCGGATCGCATGCCGCTCGGCCAGCCGGTCCACCACCATGAACCCGAGGTTATGCGGCGTGAACTCGTAGTCGCCGCCCGGATTCCCCAGCCCGACAATAAGAAACTCGATCTGGTCCGGCATCGGGTGGCGGCCAGGGGCTTATTTCTTCTTCTCCTTGTCTGCCCCTTCTTCTTCCTTCTTGCCCTTCTTGATGACTTCCGGCTCGCTGCCCGCCGCGGCCGGCGCAGCCGCGACCACCTCGCCTTCCGCCGGGGTCGCCACCGCTTCGGCGCGCATCGCCACCACGTGCACGATCACCGCCTCGGGTGGGCTCACCAGCGCCATCGAACCGGTCAGCGGAACGTCGCTGGCGCGGATGCTCTGCCCGATCAGCAGGTCCGTCACTTCCATGACGAATTCTTCCGGAATATCGTCGGGCAGGCACTCGATCTCGATCTCGCGGGTGATCATCTCGAGCAGCCCGCCCTGGATCTTGACGCCCTTCGGATCGCCCGTGGTGTGCACCGGGACCCTGGTCACCAACCGCTCGGTCAAATCGATCCGCTTGAGATCGGCGTGCAGCAGGTTGTCCTTGATGGGGTCCGTCTGCCAGTCGACGATCATGGCCGGCACGTTCTCGCCGCCAGTCACCGACAGGTTGAAAATCGTGTTGTGCCCCGACTTGCTGCCCAGGATCTTCACCAGTTCTCTGGGATTCACGGCCACGGCCACCGAATCGCCTTCGCCGCCGTAAAGGACCGCCGGCGTTGAGCCGGCCGCCCGCAGCCGCCGAGCTTCATTCTTGCCGCGCCCCTCGCGCGGGTCCGCAACCACTGTGATGTCTTTCCTCATGCCCTCTACCCTTCATGGCCCGGCGTCCGCCTGGCGGCCTAGACAAATAGCGTGCTCACCGAGCCGTCCTCATGGATCGACTGAATCGCCTTCGCCAGCAGCGGCGCCACCGACAGTTGCTTGATGCGCGTGCAATTGTCGGCCGCTCCCCTGAGGGGAATCGAATTTGTCACCACCACTTCAGATATCTCGGAAGCTTCAATTCTTTCCACCGCCGGACCGGACAGCACCGCATGCGTGGCCGACGCCCGGACGCTTTTCGCGCCCTGCGCCAGCAACGCCTCCGCCGCCTTCACCAGCGTCCCTGCCGTGTCGATCAGATCGTCCACGATCAGGCAATCCTGTCCTTCCACCTCGCCGATGATATGCATTACCTCGGCGACGTTCACATCCGTACGCCGTTTGTCGATAATCGCCAGGGGGGAACCCAGGCGCTTGGCAAACGCGCGTGCGCGCTCCACACCCCCCGCATCCGGCGAAACCACCGTCAAACCCTCGCCGCCCATCTCGCTGAAGTAGTCGATCATCACCGGCAGCGAGAACAGATGGTCCACCGGGACGTCGAAAAATCCTTGGATCTGGGCCGCGTGCAGGTCCAACGCCAGAATACGGTCAGCGCCCGCGCGTTCGATCACGCTGGCCACCAGCCGAGCCGAAATCGGCATCCTCGGCCGGTCCTTACGGTCCTGCCGGGCATACCCATAATAGGGTAGCACTGCGGTGATGCGCTCCGCTGAGGCTCTTTTGAGCGCATCCATCATCAGCAGCAGCTCCATCAGGTTCCGGTCCACTGGCGTACAGGTGGGCTGCACGACGAACACGTCCGCGCCGCGGACGTTCTCCTGAACCTGCAGATGGACTTCGCCGTCGGAAAACTGTTTCACCGTGGCGCTGCCGATGGGGCAGCCCAGCTCATAGCAGATCTCCCCCGCCAGGGCGGAGTTCGCATTGCCCGTGAACACCTTGAAGTGATTGAACCTCATTGCTCGTACCGGCTTTGGGGCGGCCATGCTAGTTCCCCGGAGACGTGCGCGCCCAGTTGCCTGCGCCACAGCGCCCTGTAGCGCCTCCCGTTAACCAGCTCCGCTGGCATGACCCGGCAGCCGCGTGCCGCCCGGTCCTGTTCAAACACTCCTCTGGCATGCTCCCTCTGCTCGGGGGTCGCATAGACCCCGAAAATCGTCGACCCACTCCCCGTCATCCGGGCTCCCCTGGCGTCCGTTTTCGCAATCTTCCGGAGCAGTACGCGCAGTTGGGGATGCCGCCGGAACACCGCTGCTTCGAAGTCGTTCAAACTGAACGAACTCGCCGCCCCAGCCGAACGCACATCCGCCAGCGTCCGCACATAGGCGGGGAAACCAAATAGTCTACTTGACGGTTCGGTAACAGTCAAACCCCGGGCCAGTTCGCGGTAGGCCTCGGGTGTGGACACATGGATGCCGGAACACACCACCAGCAGCGGCTCCGGCCGCAGATCCGGCAGCAGGAACAGCTCGGTGCCCCGCCCGATCCCCACCGCCGTTCCGCCCAGCAGGAAGAACGGAACGTCGCTGCCCAGCGCGGCGCCCAGCTCGATCAAGCGATCCAGCGGTAAGCTTCGTCCGATCAGCACCGGCAGCGCCAGCAGCACAGCGGCTGCGTTGGAGGACCCGCCGCCGAGTCCGGCGCCCATTGGGATGCGCTTGGTCAGCCGCATCCGGACCCGCCCGCGGACCTTGGCCGCGTCCAACACGGCCTGTGCCGCCCGGACCAGCAGATTGTCGGGAATCTGCAGGGGATCGTCAAGCGTGATCCCGGTGCGGCGGCCCGGCTCGAATTCGAGGTCGATGGTGTCGGCCAGCGAGATGGTTTGGAAGACGGTCCGCAGCTCGTGAAAGCCGTCGGCGCGCTTGTGGAGAACGCGCAAATCCAGATTGAGTTTGGCGAGCGCCCGCAGTTGTGCACTTCGCGTCCCGGAGGAGCCCTCTGTCTTCATCGGTGTTGAAACCCGGAGGGGACCGCTCCCTGTGGTCGCGGCTCAGCTATTGGCTCTCTGCACGAACAACGCCGTTCTGGGCCCAACGCCCTTAGCTGAGCCGCGACCATAGGGAGCGGTCCTCGAACGTGCACAAGAGCTCTGACTTGGGGCACTAGTAATGTAAGAGGCTTTCGATCCGGTAGCCCGGCAGCTTCTCGCGCCCGTTCAGGAAATCCAGCTCGATCACGAAACTGAGGCCCACCACATTTCCGCCGAGCTTCTCCACCAGGCGCGCCGCGGCGGCCGCGGTACCGCCCGTGGCCAGCACATCGTCGACAATCAAAACGTTCATGCCCGGCTCGATCGCGTCGCGGTGAATTTCGATCACGTCGCTGCCATACTCCAGAGCGTATTCCAGACGCTCGGTAATCGACGGTAACTTCTTCGGCTTGCGGATGGGCACGAACCCGGCGTTGAGGGCGTAGGCCACCGCAGGGGCGAAAATGAAGCCGCGCGCCTCGATCCCCACCACGCGGTCAATCTGCTGCCCGTTGCCGTGCTGGCCCAGGGCGTCAATCACCTGGCGCAGTCCATCGGCGTCTTTCAAGAGCGTCGTAATGTCGTAGAAGCGAATGCCCGGCTTGGGATAGTCCGGCACCTCGCGAATCAGAAGCTTGAGATGATCCATGATGTTGGAGCTAGCGGCCCGCAGGGGCGGGCTTAGCGGATGTGAAACCCCTCAATTCTAGCATCCACTACTTCTTCCAACACCTCGACGGAACGCACGTGGCTCGCCGAGGGACCTTTGCGCAGCCGTTCGGCGAAAGCGTCCAGCTTCTGCGCGGCGCCGTGAGCGTAAGCCTCCACACGACCGTCCGGAAGATTACGCACCCAGCCGTCCAGCCGCATCGAAGTTCCCGCGCGGCTGGCGAAATAGCGGTAGCCGACACCCTGCACTCTACCGGAGACCAGAAACCGTCGCGCTACCATCCCTGGTTTCAGTCCCATGTTCCGCTCCACGTTGGGGATTTTACCCGGTTTCGCCCGCGCGATTCCACGCGGTTGCTCCGGGAAATCCGCTTACTGGGTCTTAGAGCGGAATCCTTCATGTTATGATGCGGTCACTACTCGGAGGAGAGTGGTTGATAGCGGGAGCGCCATCTTTCGCGGAAGCGTGTTTCGCTCAAGGGGCCTCATCGTGCCTGCGACGCAGTTATTGAGTCTTATCATCGCGCTCGCTCTGCTGTCAGCGGCGTGGTGGTTCCGCGAGCGCCGTCTCGACCGCCAGCGCCGTGCCGTGCGCGCCTCCTACACGCTCAGCGAGGACATCATCGCCGCCGCCTCGCCTGCCGATATCGCCGAGAGGCTGGCCGCGACGCTGCCGCTGGTGGCTCAGGCGGCTTCCTCCCAGCTTTACGTCTTCAACCGCGGCGGCAAATGCCTGGAGCGCGTGGTCACCTCCGCCAGCCCCGACCCGATGGTGGCGCCGGTGGAGGATCCGCCCGACGGGCTGCCCAACGCCGCCGTGGTCTGCTTCCGCAATCGCACGCCGCTCAGCATTCCGGACGTGCGCCGCAATCCTCTGGTGAAGGTGGAATCGACAGCCGGGCTGCCGCGCTCGGCGCATTTCGTGCCTCTGCTGGCGCATCAGGAAGCGCTGGGCGTCCTGCAGGTGGAGAACGATCACCGCGTAGGCTATTTCAGCGTGGAGGACCAGGCGGCGTTGCAGCATCTGGCCAACCAGATCGCTGCGGCTCTGAAGCTGCAGGAACAGCAGACCATGCGTGAGCAGCTCTTCCGCGGAGAAAAGCTCGCGGCCACCGGACAACTGATCTCCGCCGTCGCCAGCGAACTGCAAGCGCCGCTCGAAAGCATCTCTCAACTCGCGGCATCGCTGCAGCATTACGGCGGACAGCCGGTGCCCGCCATCGACGTCGCCCAACTGGCGTCTGAGGCCGGCCGCGCCTCGGAAATCGTCAGCCGCCTGGTCTCCTTCGCCCAACAGGATTCTGCCCATCCGCACGAAGTGGACGTCGCCGCCGTGCTCTCGGGCCTGGCGCAATTCCGCGAGCCCGAATGGCGCCAAATGGGCCTGCGCGTCCAGAACCACCTGGGCGCCGGACCGGCCCCGGTGCTCGGCGTCGAAGGACAGATCGAACAGGTGCTGCTGACGTTGCTGGTGCACGCCGAGCAGCGCGCTATCGCCTCGCCGGCCAAAGCCATCACGCTCAAGACGAGCCTGCTGGCCGGCCGCGTCCTGGTGGAGATTGACTACTCCGTGACACAGTCGGCGGAATCCGAACGCGATCCCTTCACCGACGCGCCGTCGCACGAAGCCCGCGCGCTGAGCTTTGAGGTGTGCCGCGGCATCATGCGCAATCACGGGGGCGAGATCCGCCTGCACCGCCGCAGCGCCGCCTTCGGATTCGAGTTGGATCTACCCTCGCTCAACGACACCAACGAACCCGACCGCATCTCGTCGAACGGAGCCCACGCCGCGGCGCCTCTGACGCTGATGCTGGTGGAAACCGACAGCAGCGCGTCGCGCCATCTAATGACGCTGCTCGGCGCCCGCAGCCATCGTGTGATCCCGGTGGCAGCCGAAGAAGCCGTCGAACTGGCCCAACGCCTCCGCTTCGACGCGGTCTTCTGGACCATTCGTCCGGGCCGCGGCGGCTGGAGCGAATTCCACGAACGCGTCCGCGCCTCGGTGAACGCCTTTGTGCTGATCAGCGATGGCTTCAATCAGGAACTGGCCGCGAGCCTGGAACAAAACGGGGGATTCCTGCTGGCCCGGCCGGTCCAGGAAGCGGCGCTCGACCGCATCCTGGGCGAAATCTCCCTCCGCGCCAGCACAGTCTGACAGGCTTCCCGAGCTCCCGATCGAGTCCGCAACGCCAGTAGCTGTGCCGCGACTGCAAGGAGCGGTCCGCACAAGTCCGCTCCCTTCGTGCCAGCCAACTTTGTAGAATCACCAGAAGTGCTCTTTGAGTCCACAGTCGCGGTGGCCGCCGCCATCGCCGCCGCCATCGCGTCTGTTTCCGGCTTCGGCATCGGCAGCCTGCTGACGCCGCTGTTCGCCGCGGCCTACGGCATGAAGACGGCGGTCGCCGCCGTCGCCATCCCGCACGTCGCCGCCACGTTCCTGCGCTACTGGCGGCTGCGGCACGAGGTCGACACCCGCGTCCTGCGCGGCTTCGGGATGCTGAACGCGGCCGGATCGCTGGCCGGCGCACTGCTTCAGCGCTATGTCGACAACAGCGGACTCAGCACGGTGCTCGGTATCCTGCTGATCTTCGCCGGCGCCGCCAACCTCACCGGCTTCGCCCAACGGATGCGCTTCAGCCGCGGCATGGCGTGGCTGGCGGGAGCGCTTTCGGGTACCTTCGGCGGCCTGGTCGGCAACCAGGGCGGCATCCGCGCCGCGGCCATGCTGGGAATGGGCGTCGAAGGACCAGCCTTCGTCGCTACGGCTACTGCCATCGGCCTGCTGGTCGACGCCGCACGCTTGCCGGTCTACATGGCGACCGGAGCCGGCGACGTCCTCTTCGCCGGGCGCCTGGTCCTCATCGCCACGCTCGGCGTGATTCTGGGGACCCTCACCGGCGTCCGCCTGCTGCGCCGCATCCCGCAGCATCTTTATCGAAAGGTGGTCGCCGCGCTATTGATCGCACTCGGGCTTTTTCTGCTGCTATCGCAACCGAGCACCATACTCGTATGAGGACTAGCACGTTTGCAGCGTTATCGTAGACCGCTCCCTGTGGTCGCGGCTCAGCTAGCGGCGCGCTGCACAAATAGCGGCGCTCTGCACAAAGGACGTGCACTAGGCACAGCGCCGCTAGCTGAGCCGCGACCACAGGGAGCGGTCTACGCTTGCTGCAGAGAACGCTCTAGCGCCTCAATAGTGGTACCGGGCCTGCAGAAAATCGATCCGCCGTTCGCTCACGCGATACACCAGCCGATGCTCCTGTGTGATCCGCCGCGACCAGCAACCTGCCAACACATACCGCAACGGCTCTGGCTTGCCGATCCCCGCAAACGGCGTCCCGGTCAACGCTCTTCTTCAAGGCCGAATTCCCGCCGGAGTGCTGCCACGGTCGCCGGCTTGCCCGAGCCGCGCTCGGCTTTCCGCAGCGCCCGTAGCAACCGTTTTGCGTTCCGGTCCGATCGTAGCAAGTGAGCGGTTTCCATCAAACCCGCGAGCTCCCGCGCGGGGATCAAGGCAACATCCTTCGACCCGGGGGTTGCCCCCGCCGCCGCACGATGACAACCTCACAATCGTCGGCAACCCGGTCGAGCGTCGCCGCGAGCTCTTGGCGCAGGTGCGTGTAGGTGGTTGCCGTGGGCATAACTCCGGTGTACAGGAATCCTGTACGGACTCGGATCGCGTCCAAGGGAACTCCGGCTCCGCTGCGGTGTCTATCTGAAGGTGAATCTTCTGGCTCAGGAAACCGGCGCCGCGCAGTTCGATCTGAACGCGTACGATGCCTCACCCTGGGCCGGCATCGGTCCCCTGCTGCTGGCGGCGCTGCTATGGGTCGCGATCTGGAAAGGACTGCTGGCCTACCTTCGCAGGCGGCCGAGGGCGATTCCGTGGACCGCCATCTCCCGCTGGTTTCCCACGGGAATGACGCTGCTGCTCTGGCTACCCGTGACGATGGACGGGCCTGATTCGCTGCTGGTTGGAGCAGTCGCGTTCAACCTGCCAGCCCTGATCCCCGCCATCCCGATCCTGGTGCTGTTCGACGGACGGCCTCACATGGTGGCGATCCTCAGCACGAGCGTAGTGGTGTGGGTCACCTGGCATGCGCTCGTGATCCTGCTGAAGAAGCGCCTGGAGCCGCGTCCCTCGACCTCGCTCAGTCCTGGGCGCTGACCGTCTACTGCGCCGCGAGCTGCTTCAGCACGTACGGCAGAATGCCGCCGTTGCGGTAATACCCGGCTTCCACCGGCGTGTCGACCCGCGCAATCGCCTCGAACGTCTTCGTCCCCGTTTCGCCCTTGGCTGTCACCTTCACCCGAGCCTTCCCCGCCGAATCCACCGCCGCCTTCACCCCGGCGATCGAATACTCCTCAGACCCGGTCAGCCCCAGTGACTCGCGCGTCTGTCCGTCGACGAATTGCAGCGGCAGCACGCCCATGCCCACCAGGTTCGACCGGTGAATCCGCTCGAAGCTTTCCGCGATCACCGCCCGCACGCCCAGCAGCAACACGCCCTTCGCCGCCCAGTCGCGCGACGACCCGGTTCCGTACTCCTTGCCCGCCACGATCAGCAGCGGCACGGCATCCTTCTGATACCGCACGGAGGCGTCGTAGATCGTCATCTGTTCGCCCGACGGCACGTGCCTGGTCCAACCGCCCTCGGTTCCGGGAGCCATCTGATTCCGCAGCCGGATGTTGGCCAGCGTCCCGCGCGTCATCACTTCATGGTTGCCGCGCCGCGACCCATACGAATTGAAGTCGGCAGGCTTCACACCCAGCGACATCAGATACTGCGCCGCCGGCGAATCTTTGGCGATGTTTCCTGCCGGAGAGATATGATCCGTGGTCACCGAATCGCCCAGCACGGCCAGCGCCCGCATGCCGGGGAAATCCTTCACATGCGTCGCCGGGTCCACCATCTCGTCGAAGTAGGGAGCCTTCTTGATGTAAGTCGAATGCTCGTCCCAGGCGTACAGGTCACCCGCCGGCACCTTGATGCCGTTCCACGTGGCGTCGCCCTTGAAGACTTCCGAGTACTCCTTCTGGAACATCTCCCGCCGCACGGACTCCTTCACCGCGTCCTGCACCTCTTGATTCGTCGGCCAGATGTCGCGTAGGAAGACGTCCTTGCCCGCCTTGTCCTGCCCGATGGGGTCATGCGCCAGGTCGATGTCCACCCGGCCGGCCAGCGCGTAGGCCACCACCAGCGGCGGCGAAGCCAGATAATTCGCCTTCACCAGAGGATTCACGCGGCCCTCGAAATTCCGGTTCCCCGAGAGCACCGCAGCTACCGTCAGCTTCTCGCTGTTCACCGCCGCAGCGACCTCCTCCGGCAGCGGACCGCTGTTCCCGATGCAGGTGGTGCAGCCGTAGCCCACCAAGTGAAACTTCAGTTCTTCGAGGAACGGCACCAGTCCGGCGTCTTCCAGGTAATCCATCACCACCTTCGAACCCGGCGCCAGGCTCGTCTTCACCCATGGCTGGCTCTTCAGCCCCTTCTCCACCGCCTTCTTCGCCAGCAGCCCCGCGGCCACCATCACGGACGGATTCGAGGTGTTCGTGCAACTGGTGATCGCCGCGATCACAACCGATCCGTCCCGCACGCCGTTCGATCCCTTCGGCGCCGTGCCCAGCGTGTCCAGGAAGTTCTTCTTCACGTCCGGCAGGTTAATGCGATCCTGCGGGCGCTTCGGTCCGGCCAGCGACGGCGACACCGTAGCGAGATCCAGCTCCAGCGTGTCCGAATACACCGGGTCCGGTGCGCCGTCCACGCGGAACAAGCCCTGCTCCTTCGCGTACGCCTCCACCAGCGCGATCAAGTCGTCCGGACGGTTCGTCATGCGCAGGTAGTCGAGCGTCGCGTTGTCGATCGGGAACACGCCGATGGTCGCGCCATACTCCGGAGCCATATTCGCAAGCGTTGCCCGATCGGCCAGCGTCAGCGAGCTCAGCCCGTCGCCGAAATACTCGACGAACTTGCCCACCACGCCCTTCTTGCGCAGCATCTGCGTCACGGTGAGCACCAGATCGGTGGCGGTAGCGCCTTCCGGCAGCCGCCCATGCAGCTTGAAGCCGACCACCGCCGGTAGCAGCATGGTCGCCGGCTGGCCCAGCATGCAAGCTTCGGCCTCGATGCCGCCCACGCCCCAGCCGACCACGCCCAGCCCGTTAATCATGGTGGTGTGCGAATCCGTGCCCACCACCGTATCCGGATACGCCAGCCCGTCCCGCACCATCACCACCGGAGCCAGATACTCCAGGTTCACCTGGTGCACGATCCCCGTATCCGGCGGCACCGCGCGGAAGTTTTCGAAGGCCGACTGGCCCCAGCGCAGGAACGAATACCGCTCCTGGTTGCGCTGAAACTCGATCAGCGCGTTTGCCTGGAACGCGTCCTTCGTACCGAACTTGTCCACCTGGACCGAGTGGTCGATCACCAAGTCAACGGGGATCAGCGGATTCGCCTTCTTCGGGTCGGCGCCCAGCTTGGCCAGCGCGTCGCGCATGGCCGCCAGGTCCACCACGCAGGGCACGCCGGTGAAATCCTGCAAGAGGACGCGCGAGGGCCGGAAGTTGATCTCCTGCGCCGCAGCGGCCGGGTCCCACTTCGCCACGTATTCGATGTCGGACCGCTTCACGGTGGTTCCGTCCTCGAACCGCAGCAGGTTCTCCAGCAGAATCTTGATCGAGTAAGGAACGCGCGCCAGCTTAGCTGCGCCGGCCGCCTCAAGCGCCGCCAGCCGATAGATGCTGTACGTCCTACCGCCCAGGCGCAGTTCGCCCCGGGCACCAAAAGAATTCTGAGTTGTCATGCGATTCCATTATTCTACCGTTTTGACCGCGCCCCCTGGACCTCTGCCATTCGGCCGCGGATGAAACAATCTGAAGAAATTCCGTGTTCCAGCGTCTAACTCCATATGCGGACCACGGCCCTCCTTCTGCTTACCCTGTGTCCGGCAGGCCTCGCCCAGCCCGCGCGGATCGACGGCCGCGTGGTTCAGCGGGACGGAACCCCGCTGGCGAAGGCGACCGTCACCCTGCTGGGCAACACGCCTGCCCCCGGCGCACTGCAACCCCGTTCCTATGGAGCCGTCTCCGATGACCAGGGCCGCTTCATCATTGAATCTGTCGAACCCGGCGGCTACCGCCTCATCGCCGAACGGGCCGGGTACCTTCCCTATATCTTCATCGCCCCCGATGGCCGCGTACCCGTCGACCTCGAACCTGCCGCCCACCGCACCTTCGAACTCCGGATGACCGCCCAGTCCTTTCTCTCCGGACGCATCCTGGATGAAGACGGCGAGCCCTTCCCGAACGCCCGGGTCACGTTGTTCCGCGCCTCACCGGAGGCCGCGGCGACCGGCCGGTTCGCCCCCACCGGCACGGCCATCGCCGGACCCGGAGGCAGTTACGCGGTCGCCGGCCTGCCCGCAGGCCGCTACTATCTCTCCGCCTCCGCCCCGCCCAGCCTCGGCCAGAACCCCCTGGGCTACGTCACCACCTATTTCCCGTCGTCCCTCGATCTCGCCAATGCAACCGTCATCGACGTTCCGGCCGAAACTGAAGTTCGCTTCCAGGACTTGCGCCTGCGCCGCTCCCGGACCTTCCGTATCCTCGGCAAACTTGTCGACCCCACGGGCCAACCTGTCACGGATGCCACCGTCGGTCTGCTGAATCCAGAGGTATCCGACCTCTTCGGCGCCCCGGGTCCCCAACCCGCCACCCGCGGCCTGTTCGAGTTCACCCGGCTGCCGCCCGGCGACTACGCCCTGCGAGCCCAATCCCGAACCCTCCTCGCCCGCCAGATCGTCACCATCACGGATCGCGACCTCGACGGCCTGGTCGTGACGCTGGCGCCGTCGCTTGAAATCCCACTCTCGTTCCGCATCGACGGCGCCGGACCCGGCCAGGAACCTCTCGATCCAGGCCGCTCCACGCTGACCGCCACCGACGGCCTGAATGACAACGCGATGATCGCCCGAGCCGCTGATGGACACGCCGCCTTCCGCAACATCGGACCCGGCGCCTATCGCCTGGCCATCAGCATTCCCGCTGGGTCCTACGTCAAACGAATCCGCTACGGCGACCGCGACATCACCGGCAAGCTGCTCCAGACCGGCCCCACCGCGGAGCCTCTGGAAGTCCTGCTGTCGCAGCACCCGGCCGAGCTCACCGGCGTAGTCCGCGACGCGCAAGGAAAACCCCTTGCCGGCGTCACCGTCACCCTGTGGGTCCCTGGACCGCTGGCCGAAGACGCCGTCGACCCCGCCCGCTCCACCGCCACCAGTCCCGACGGAACGTTCCACTTTGCAGACCTTGCCCCCGGCGACTACCGCATCGCCGCGTGGGAGAAAATCGACCGCGCCCTACCGAGGCTCCCTTCGTTTCACCACCATTTCGACGGCCAAGCGGCCCACGTCTCCCTCGCCGAGGATGCTCATATCGAAGTCGATGCGCCGCTCATTCCGGTGGCCGCGATCGAAGAAGCCGCCTCCCATCTGAAATAGCGCGTCTGAGATAGCGCGCCAACGGCCGGGCGCACCGGGAGGCTCTACAATGTGGTCTGAATGTCTGCCATTCCGACCATCAACCCCGGCCGTATCCACCAGGCCCTGACCTCCTACCAGCTCGCGATGGCGATGAAAGGCGCCCTTGAACTCGATCTGTTCACGCACATCGCCGCCGGAGCCACCACGCCCGCCGCCATCGCCCCGCTGTGCGGCGGCACGGAAAAAGGCGTCCGTGTGCTGTGCGACTACCTCACGGTCCACGGGTATTTGTCGAAAGCGAACGGCTCCTACGCGCTGCTGCCGGACACCGGCCCGCTGCTGGACCGCAATTCGCCGGGCTACATGGGCTCAGTCGCCGACTTCTTCACCCATCCGGTCATGATGGCGAAGTATGCGGATGTCGCCGCGCTCGTCCGCAACGGCGGCGCCACGAACCATACGCTGGCGCCGAACGATCCCGTGTGGGTCGAATTCGCGCGCCACATGCAGCCGATGTTCGCCTTGCCCGCCCGGCTCGCCGCCCCGCACGTCACCACACCCGGAACCCCGGCGCGCATCCTGGACATCGCCGCCGGGCATGGGCTGTTCGGCATCCACGCAGCACTCCATGATCCGGCCGCCGAAATCGTGTTTCAGGATTGGGAGAACGTGCTGGAAGTTGCCCGTGAAAACGCGGAACTCCTGGGCGTGGCCGGCCGCTGCCGCACAATACCCGGGAGCGCCTTCGACGTCGATTTCGGCGGCGACTACGACGTGGTCCTGCTCCCCAACTTCCTGCATCACTTTGACCGCCCCACCAATGTGACGCTGCTCCGCAAGGTCCACGCCGCGCTGAAGCCCGGAGGCCTGGCCGCGGTGGTCGAGTTTGTTCCCAACGAGGACCGCATCTCGCCACCCGACGGCGCGCTCTTCGCCATGCGGATGCTCGGAACCACGCCCTCCGGTGACGCCTACACGCTGGCCGAATTGGATCAAATGCTGCAAGAGGCAGGGTTCCAACCAAGCCGCGCCGTCAGCCTGAGCCCAGCCGTACAGCAGCTCATTCTGGCGTCCCGTTGAGGCAGTCCCTGCTTGTGCTCGCCCGGGGATTACTGTTTGGCCTGTCCTCGGCCCGGACCTCGGCCTCCTGGCCCACCCCGGCCACCGCGGCCGGCGGGCGCGGTCACCGGGACCTTCAACATGAACGAGTCCTTGGCAATGACCTCCTGCAGCCGGCAGAAATGCCACGCCGGAGCCGCTGCCGTCAGCTTCTGGTAATCGGCGCAACTTGCCGGCTTCGCCAGCGGATACTCCTCGATCGGATCGGTCACCAGGTTGAAAAAGTCACAGCCTTTGTTGTCCACCGTTTCGCTGCAGATCACCTTATACGTAGCGTTCCGCGCACCCACCTGCCGTGAGCTATTGGTCATCAGGTTCAGCGATTCCGTCAACAGATAGCCCTCATTCGGATCGCGCACGGTTTTCGCCTGGTCAAACAGAATGGGCGTCAGCGCGACCCCATCCAACGACTGCATGCCTTTCCCATCTCCGGTCGGCACCTGCGCCGGCGCCTGGAGTCCGGCAACCGCCAGCGCGGTGGAGAACAGATCCACGGCATGGACATATTCGTTGCTGACCTTCCCGGCGGCAATCCGTGGTCCGCGGATGGCCAGCGCGACGTGGGCCCCGCTCTCATAGGCGGTTCCCTTCCCGCGTCCTTTGATCGTTAGATACATGTTGTCGATGAAGTCCAGGTTGGGCCGGCCGTACATCGGGGTCCCGTTGTCACCGATCACGATCACGTAGGTGTTCGGAGCCATCTGATCCACCTGCTCGATCAACTTGCCGAAGAGCGTGTCGAGCGAATTCGTGGTCGCCCGCATGACGGCCTCGCCGCTGCACCCGCCGGTGTCCATGGACCCGAACTTACCGCCGCAAGTCGTGATCTCGTCCAGGCTCTTGCCGTCGAGGGTGTCCTTATTAGGAACAGGCATCTGGCTGGGCGCCCGCGACGTGGTGGCGTGGGACAGGTTGAACGCCAGCCAGGCGAACCACGGCTTGCTGGGGTCAGCCTTCTGCCGCGCCGTGATCCACTCCAAGGTATCGGCTACTTTCACCACGGGACCGTAGGTGGTCGGCGCAATGCCAGGCAGCGACCTCTCGGGAGGCTTTCCCGTCCGGTATTCGCCGGGGGCCGAGCCCTCGTCCTGGATCACGTAGTCGTAGTCCCAATACGTATTGATAGCGGCGTGCAGGTTGCCCCGGAACAGGTCGAAGCCCGCTTCCTTCGGCTTCATGCCGGAATAGTTGTTAGCGGGCAGCCCAGCCAGGTGCCACTTGCCGAACATCCCGGTGCTGTATCCGCCCTTATCCTTCAGGATCTGAACGAAGGAGGTGTAGTTCTGCGAGAGCGGGTCCGCATAGGTGAGGACATTCGCCTTGACGGCGAACAGCCCCGTGAGGATGGAAGCGCGCGTCGGCGAACAGAACGGCTGCGCCCAGGCGTTGCTGAAGCGCATGCCCTGCTGGGCGAACGCATCCAGATTCGGCGTGGATGCCGGCCGGCCCTGAATCTTCGCGGCATCAGGATGCTTCCGTCCCGCCGGCCCGTATTGCTTCTCCAGGCCGTCAATCAGCCCCGGATACATGTCCGTGGTGACATCCAGGCCGATGTCGTCCATGATCACCAGCAGGATATTCGGCCGCTGCGCGGGCGCCTGTTGCGCCACAGCAAAGCGAGACCCGGCCGTAAGAGCAAGGATCACGGCAAGGCCGCGCAGCGCATTCAAGGCGGTCGTTGTGAACACGTGGCTACCTCCTCATAGCTGGGGCGTGGCCGCTGGACCCCGTCCCCGGCCTCCCGGTCCCGGACCGCGACCTGCTGGACCACGGCCACCTGGACCACGGCCTCCGCGGCCGCCCGGACCAGCGGGCGCCGGCGGAATCGGCTTCGACAGGAAGGAGTCCTTCGCCACCACGTCTTGCAGCCGGCAGAAATGCCACTCCGGATCCGCCGTCGTCCACTTCCCGTTCGTGTAGTTCGCGCAGCTTTCCGGCTTCGGCAGCGGATACTCCTCGATCGGGTCCTCTTGCAGATCGTAGAACGTGCAACTATCCAACTGCGCGTTGGCGACGCAGAAGACCTTATACCTCCCGTTGCGCGCCGCGGCCTCTGCCACGTTGTTCTTCACCGGATTGGTGGTCTCCGCCAGCAAATAGCCCATGTTCGGATCACGAATCTGCTTGGCGCCGTCAAAGAGAATCGGCATCAACGAAACCGAGTCCAGGTCCACCATGCCCGTGCCGTCCTTGTTCGGAACCTGCTTGGGCGCTTCCAGCCCGGCCAGATTCAGGATCGTCGAGTACAAGTCCGAGCCGGTCACCGGAGCGTCGCTCACCGAGCCCGGCTTGATCCCCGGCCCGCGAATCGCCATCTCCACGCGCGCGCCGCTTTCGTAGGATGTGCCCTTGCCGCGGTCGAACTTTGTGATGTACATGTTGTCGATAAACTCGCGCCGCGGCCCGAACATCCATGTGCCGTTGTCGCCCATGTAGATGACGTAGGTGTTCTTGTCCAGCGAATCCACCTTCTTGAGCAGCATCCCCACCAGGGTGTCCAGCGAGTTGGTCATCGCCCGCATCAACTGCTTGTCCGTACAATCTCCGACGTTCGCCGAACCGAACGTGCCGCCGCAGGACTTCATCTCTGCGATCGCCGTTTCGTCCATCGTGTCGATGTTCGGCACCGCCATCGGGTTGGGCTGCTGCTGGCCCGTAATATGCGCCAGGTTGAACGCCAGCCACGTGAACCACGGCTTGTCCGGGTCCTTCGCCTCCTGATCGCTGATCCATTCGATGGCGTCGGCCACCTTCACCACCGGCGCGAACGTCGTCGGAGCCACTCCCGGCAGGGATCGCGTCGGCGCCTGTTCGGTCCGCCACATGTCAGGCGGGGTGTCCGCGTCCTGGATGTGATACTGCCAATTCCAGTAGGTCGCCACGCCGCCGTTCAGGTTGCCCTTATAAAGGTCGAAACCCGCCTCCTTGGGCCGCATGCCCGCATAAGGAGCCAGACCGGCGATGTGCCACTTGCCGAACACCGCAGCGCTGTAGCCAGCCTTCTTCAGATCCTGGACGAAGGTGTGATGGTTCTGCGAGAGGTAATACCGGTAGTCCACCACGCCCGTCTTGGCCGGATACAATCCGCTGATGATCGACGAGCGCGTGTTGGCGCAGAACGGCTGCACCCATGCCTGCGTGAACCGCATGCCCGACTGCGCCAGGGCGCTGAGGTTGGGTATCGATGCGGGCCGGCCTTTGATCGCCGTGTAATCCGGGTGATTGCGACCCTTGGGCCCGTACTGCTCCAGCAGGCCGTCAATCAGCCCCGGATACATGTCGGTGGTCACGTCAAGGCCAATGTCATCCCCGATGATCAGCAGGATATTCGGGCGCCCGGTGGGCCGCTGCTGCGCATTGGCGGGCAACATGAATGCGAATCCGATGATGATGGCGGCCAGCACGGAAATTCCGCGCGATGCCTTCGAGACAGATGTTCGAACCACTACTTCCCTCCTGCTTGCGCCCGCCCCCTGCCAGCGCCCGAGTCTATATCTTTCGGCTTAGATCACCATATCCCCGCTCGCCGCTCGAAGTCAAACCCAGGCGATGCAGCCAGGCGATTTAGCCAGACACCGCTACCTCCTGAGCGTGCCGGATCAAGCCTGACTGGTCCGTCAGGCATGGATGGTTTCCGGATTGCCGAAGCAGAGAGCTCTTCGATACAAGCCGTTAGTGCCTCCGTGCGTCGTTAAACAGCTGTTAGACCGGTTCGCTTGGAGTGTCAATGATAGACGGAAGCGCTCGCCCAGGACAATCTCTATCCCCGCATTGCCGCTCTCAGTCGCCGGGCGTCCGAACCGCCATGCCTGCCCAGATCCCTTCAGCCCTGCGCTCCGCAAAACCCATCCGCTGGCGAATACGTTGAAACCAGAGGATGTCGTCCGGCCGTCGATCGGTGTAAACTTGTCCCTGGCTACTCGTCCTTCGATCCTCGCGGGAGAAAGTAGCGTATGATCGTTCATGGAGGCTTAACAATGCGAAAACACACACTCCTGATCCTTTCGTTGCTGGTTCCAGCCTTTTTAGGCCTCGGCGGATATGCCGTCCTTAAGGCGCAGCAGAAGACTCCCGCCAGCGCGAAGAGCTGGTCCGATCCTGCTACCTGGCCTGACAATAAGGTGCCTGGCAAAGACGCCGCTGTCACGATCGACAAGGACATGAACGTCGTCCTCGACGTCTCGCCGCCACCCCTGCGCAGTTTGACGATCAACGGCAAACTGAGCTTTGCGGACACTAAAGATCTGGAACTCACCAGCGAGTGGGTCATGGTGCACGGGGAACTGGAAATCGGCACCGAAGCCAAACCCCACACGCGCAAGGCGACCATTACCCTCACCGACAACATCAAAGACGAAGATATGAGTGGAATCGGTGGAACGAATGACCGCAGTGACCGCGGGATCATGATGATGGGCGGTGGAACCCTGAACCTGCACGGCAGCCGGACGAACTCCTGGACGAAGCTGTCCAAGACCGCCGAGGCAGGCAGCAACTCGATTGAAGTCCTGAACGCCGCTGGCTGGCGGGCCGGCGACCAGATTGTCCTCGCGTCTACGGATTTCGATCCCCATCAGGCCGAGCGGCGCACCATTTCCGCTATCAGTGGCAATACGATCACGCTCGACAAGAAACTGGACTACATGCACTTCGGCAAGATCACCTTCGACGTGGATGAACGCGGCGAAGTCGGCATGCTGTCGCGCAATATCCTGATCCAGGCTTCCCCTGACGCGGACACGACGCTCTTTGGCGGCCACATTATGGCGATGGTCGGGAGCAAGATGTTTGTCGAGGGCGTAGAACTCAATCGCATGGGGCAGAATATGCATCTGGCCCGGTATCCGATCCATTGGCATCTGATCGGCGATGCGCAGGGGCAGTACATCAAGAACTCGGCGATTCACGACACCTACAGCCGCTGCGTCACCGTGCATGGCACGAACTACCTGGACGTGGAAAACAACGTGACCTACAACAATATTGGTCACTGCTTCTTCCTCGAAGATGCCGTGGAGCACGACAACCAGTTCGTGCACAACCTGGGGATCCTGACCAAGTGCCATCCGGACGCGCCGTGCGTCCCGACAAACCTTGCCCCGTTCGGAATCACGGCCGGTAGCAACTTCTATACGGCCGGCCAGGACGCCAAGGATATCCTGATCCCTTCCGACAACACCGCGTCGACTTTCTGGATTACCAACCCCGACAACATTTACCGCGATAACGTGGCCGCTGGATCCGACGCAACAGGTTTCTGGTTCGCCTTTCCGGAGCATCCGACGGGTAAGTTCGAAGGCACCGAGATCAGTGCGAAGACCTGGCCGCGCCGAATGAAGGTGCGGGAGTTCAAGGGCAACGTCTCCCATTCGAACTTCGACGGTTTCATGGGTGACCGCGGCCCCAGGGCCGATGGCCACTTCGCCGTCGGCGGGTATATTGCCCTTTCCAATCCCGCGGACGCGAACAGCCCTCAGGTGGAATCGGTCATCGAGGATTTCACCAGCTACAAGAACCGCAATAGCGGCCTCTGGGCCCGCGGTGAAATGCATCTGTACAAGAACCTGAAGATGGCCGACAACGGCATCGGCTTCACCCATGCTTCCGGCAACAGCGGCCGTTCCGCCTATACGTCACGGGTGGTGGACTCGCGGTTCGTGGGCGAAACCGAGAACATCGGCAACCCCACGGCGCCGGCGGAAAAGGCTTACGGCCGGAGCCTGCCGGAGCCCCAAATCCCGGATTTCCCGATCCGCGCCTACGAGTTCTACGACTACCATCATGAACTGGACAATGACACCTTCGTGAATTACCAGGACAACGCCACCCGCAAGACGGGAGCGATCTCTTACCTGATGTTCACCAGCTTCGGAATGAGCAGCAACAACATCGTGGAGCGCGCGAAATTCATCAACGCCAAGCCGGTGTATTTCCCCCCGATGGAGAAACGGTGGAGCAACGATGATTACGGCAGTACGAGCTACCGGAGCGCCGTGTTCCACGACAAGGACGGCTCGGTCGGCGGTGTCGCTAATTCCTTCATTCTGATTAACGACGGGGTCGCCATCGACGACGCCTGTGAGGTGAAGCCCACCTGGAACGCCGCGGTGTGCAAGGGCGATGTCGGGCGCGTGAATATTGGCGCGGGCGGCGGACCAGGCGGCGGCCGTGGTCGAGGCGCAGCTCCCGGTCGTGGCGCTGCTAAGGGCGGCCCCGGCGGTCCTGGCGCAGCCAAGGGCGGTCGCGGCGCAGCCAGAGGTGGTGCTGGCGCGGCCAGAGGTGGTGGCGGTTTCCCTGCCGGCACATTTAACAGAACCGGTCTCCGAGGGCCTGCTGAGCCGGTGATCGTTCTCAGCAGGAATGGCAAGGACTTCCCCTACTACGCAGCAACCAACGTCCGAGCCGGGACCGAGATCAAGGTGACCACCGAACGGCCGGCCGTGAACCTCAGCGTGTCGGAACTGGATCGCGGTTCGTGGGTGATCTTCGAGCTGCCGGGATTCACTACGGCGGCGGCGGGTGCGGAGCAGGGCAGCCTGGATGCACTTCGCAAGGCCACTGACACCTCGTACTACAAAGGTAACGGTTCGCTTTGGGTCAAGCTTGTCTCCAGCGGTGACATCCTTGGCAGCGGTCCTGACCGCGGCCCTGGTGGCGGAGCCAGCCTCCAGGCCAGCCGGTAAGCAGCAATACTACTCCACGAGCAAGAGCCCCCGGCGCAGGCCGGGGGTTTTTTGTTGAGTCGCGCAAAGCCCGTGGTTTGCCGCGCGGGACTCGTCCCGGCGCTTGTCATCCATCACAGTGTGGTGCCCGGGCTGCCGGCCCGACCACTCGCCGAGGCCTCCCGCCTGTGCTTTGCCCGAAGCGCTCTGCGAGCCTGTGAGAAATCCGGTTAGCGGGCAGGCAAGCGCACGAAGAAAGCTCCATCGCGCGTTGCAACCCGCAAACGGGAACTGGCGAGCGACATTGCCCGCATTTCTCACTCGCTCTCAGCGCATCGAAGAGAAACGTCAGGCGGGGAGCCGCAAGGGGCGATTTTGCCACCACAAGCGGCATGACACCTTGACCGGCGACAAGCGCCGGGACGAGTCCCGGCGCGGCGAGCCATGGGCTCGCGCCACATCCTGCGCCCGAAACCCTGGTGAGAAATGCGGGATTGGTGTCACTCCGTGGCGTGCCCAGTTTCGTGGCGGTCATGGCGCCGCTCTTCTCTCTAGGTCAACGTCCGCTACGCCCGGCTTGCGCGGGAGCAGCCATAGATCTTCCTCATGGCGTAAATGATCACTTCACTGGAGAGGTCGCAGCCAACGGTTCCAGCCGAGCCGATAATGTCGTCCATGGATAACACGCCGCGGAAGAGACCTGCCTGATCGACGACCGCCAGTCGCGGGACCTGACGGCGCGCCATCGTTCGCAGAGCCGTCAGAATATGGTCGTCTGGTGCGCAGTGGGAAATATCAGTTTCCATGATTTCGCCCACGGCCAGATCGGAGGGGCGGCGGTTGGTGGTTCCCAGGGCGATAAACAGGTCCTGGCCGGTAACCAGGCCCACAGGTCTCCCGCCGGTTTCCAACACGGGGAGAGTGCCGTTGCCCTGGGCCCACATCATCCCGGCGGCCTCGACTGCGTTGGTCGCCGGATTGCAAAAGGAAACCTGCTTGGTCATGACATCGTCCACGCGCATGGTGTGCTCTTTCTTTCGACGCTTGGCCCTGGCTCGGAGAGCTGTTCTGCCTGCCGCTGCCCGGACCACGGCAAGGCCGAAGCCGGATAGGCCCGCCTCACCCGGCTCCAGGGATTTGTCGCGCTTGCTCTTCACTTTGGGCGCGAGGAGGGAACCTCGGTGAGAGGGGAACATCGGGTGGGATGCCTGCCGCCGCAACGTAGTTGCCCCGATGGCGCTGCCGGCAGGGGCCTCTCGCACGACTATCTCCTTTCCGGTCAATAGGAAGCAATCCCATCCGCTGGTTCGCTACCCAGACTTGAAGGTTCCGTTGAGCATGGAAGAGGAATGCTCATCCGGTATCTGCCGGTCGTCAACTGCGCCTATGAGCCGACCAATCGACTCGCTTCACCCATTTAAAGGAGTGCTTCCACATACGTCTCAGCGTAACAACTCATCTTGGGTAGAACTACTGGGGAAATTACGGGTTTCTGGAATTCGAACAGGTTATCCTGTGCGGAATCTTCGGGTTGGATTATGTGACCAGGCCGTGCTTGGCGGCGTAGCGCGCCAGCTCAGCCACCGTGTGAGCCCCGATCGCCTCCATGATGCTGTACTTGTGGAACTCCACCGTACGGGGCGATATGTGGAGCAGCTCGGCGATCTCCTTCACCGCGCGCCCCTCAGCCAGTAACTGGAGCACTTCGCGCTGCCGCGGCGTCAAGCCGGTGGCGCTCTTGCGGCTCGGAGAACGGCCTTCCAGCGACTGTCTCACGGGTTCCGCCAACGATGGGGTCAAGTAGAGGTTTCCCTTGAGCACCTCATGAATGGCCGTGACCAATTCTTCGCCCGCGGAACTCTTCAGCACATACCCGGTCCCCCCGGCGGCCAGTGCCTCCGTCGCGTAAGTCACTTCCGGATGCATGCTCAGGAAGACGATCTTCACCTGGTTGCCGGATCGCCGGAGCTGCCGGGCGGCTTCGATGCCGTTCAGCAGGGGCATACTCACGTCCACCACGATCACGTCGGGGTTCAGCTCCGCCGCCGCTTGCAACAGGGCCCTGCCGTCGCCAACTGCGCCGGCAATCTCAAACCTCGGCTGGCGCAGGATGCGGCGCAGTCCCTCCAGAACCACAGCGTGATCGTCAGCGAGGAGTATCTTGATCCGCTTCATGTTCCCGGCTTATTCCACGGGCACGAACACTTCGACAGTGGTTCCGTTGCCCGGCGCGGAGCGGATGGACAGCTTGCCGTTCACCAGGCGAACCCGCTCCTCCATGCTGATCAAACCCAGGCCGCCTTTCCGGCGGGCCTCTTCCAGGTCGAACCCGTCCCCAAAATCCTCGATGCGGAGATGCACGCCCCCCAGCACGCCCTCCAGCCGCACCCGCACCCGCACGGCCCCGGCATGCTTGTTGATGTTCCGCAGAGCTTCCTGGGCGACGCGGTAGAGGCACAAGGAGGCGGGCCCCGGAATCGGGGATGCCAGACCGGCCGTATCGAATGCCACCGGAATGCCGTTCTGCTTCGCTACCCGTTCGCACTCTTCCCGCAGGGCGGCCTCCAGGCCCAGCTCATCCAGGATCGCAGGATGCAACTGACGCGAGGTTCGATGGATATCGTCCGCCAGTTGGCCGAGTTTCCGTCCAACCTCCGCCAGGTTCTCCGCCAGCGGAGTTCCCCGGTCGGCGGATTTCAGCAGCAGCGAAACCTCCATGCCCAGAGCGGCCAACTCCTGGCTGAAGACGTCGTGTAATTCCCGCGCCACCTCCCGGTTGCCGCTCTCCTGGCCGACCAGCAGGCTGGCGGTCAGCTTGCGAAGCTGTTCCTGGTATTGCAGCAGCGTGGCTTCGTTCTTCTTGCGATCCGTGATGTCGGAGACAAAGGCCACGCTCAGAGTCCCTTCGTGGGTATCGATGTAGCTCAGGCTGATCTCCACCGGGAACTCCGTGCCATCCTTCCGGAGGCTTCTCAGGTCCAGCCTGGCGCCCATGGTTCGGTTACGGGGATCCGCGAACCAGGCAGCGCGATGCGCCTCATGCTGTTTCCGAAGCCGCCGGGGAACCAGGGATTCCAACGGCTGCCCAAGCATTTCGCCGCGGCCATAGCCGTACATCTTCTCCGCCGTGGCATTCGCCAGCACGATCCGGCCATCTTTGCCGCTGGCCAGAATCGCTTGCGCCGCGGTCTCCAGAAGCGCGCGGACCGTTGCCTCGCTTTCCAGAGCCCGCTGCCTCGCTACCTGGTGCTCCGTGACGTCAATGCCGGTGCCGATCACAGCCTCCACCTTGCCGTCGTTCATGACCACGCTGTTGGACCAACTGATGAGCCTCTGCTGACCGTCCTTCGCGATCCAGGTGATCTCACGTTGGATCGGCTTACCGCCGGCGATCTCCCGGAAAAGCGCCTTGACGGGTTCCACATCCTGCGGAAGCAGCAGGAAGTCCCATCCGAACCGTCCCCGGACTTCCTCCAGAGAGTAGCCCGTATGCTGCTGGCAGACGCGGTTGAAGTGCACAATCCGTCCGTCGCTGCCGGCCACCACCACCAGCAGATCCTTGGCCGCGTCCAGAATCGCGGCAATGAAGTTCCGGTCCTTCTGCTCCCTCTGCAGCGCGTCCTGGTGCTCCTTGATCTCCTGGATATCCACGAAGGCCATCAGCACGCCCTCGATCTTTTTTTCGCCGGTCCGGAAGGGAAGCACACGGAGCAGAAACCACCGGCCGGCATCGGATTGCACTTCCCGGACCACATCCAGACCGTTCCCGGCCACCGCCGAGATCACCTCGTCCAGGTCGGGCAGCGAAACCCCGATGCGCAGCTTACTGATCAGGCGGCCGACATCGCCGGGAATCAGGCCCAGCAGTTTCTCCGCGGGAGGAGTAAACCGCCGGATCCGGCGGTCGGCGCCGAGGATCACGATCGGGATGTCGATGCCACTGAGGACGTTGCTCAAGTCATCGGTGAGCTGTGCCAGTTCCGTATTGCGATTCTGCAACTGCTCGTTGAGCGTGACCAGTTCCTCATTGCTCGATTGCAGCTCTTCCTTGGCCGTTTCCAGTTCCTCGTTGGTGCTTTGCAGCTCCTCCATGCTGGAGAGGGCTTCTTCATTGGCCGTCTTCAGCTCCTCGTTGGTGGTTTCCTGCTCGCCAATGATGGTTTGTACGTACTCCCGCGTACGCGCCAATTCGGCTCGCAGCCGGAGCAATTCCTTGGCCCGGACTGTGCTCTCTTTACTCCGCTCCGTAGCCGGCTGGACGGACGCCTCACTCCGCAGCCCGGTCTCCTCGAACAGAATCAGGAAGCATCGTTGGTCGCCCTCATGAACGGGCAACGGGCGGACCTCGACGCCGATCTCAAGCACGCGGCGATTTTGCAGGATTTCAATCCCTTCTCTCCGCACTGCCTTTCCGGTCCGGCGGGCCTTCTGCAGTGCGGCGCGCACCTCCAACGCCATCTCTTCCCGCAACATGCGCATCAATTGAAACGTGGCTCTGCCCGGAGCGGGGCGCAGGTAGAGACTCGTGTCGCCGCGGAAATGAAGAATCTGGAGGTCGCTGTTGACTACCAGCCCGGCGTGTGCGTAGCGTTCCCAGACGATCCGGTCGGCTTCCTTTTCCAGGTCGGCGCGGCGTGCGCCCCCTTCAAGCAGCTTGTCCGGCGCGGCATGCTCCTGTGCCGGCTGCGCCACATGGAAGGACGCGCGCGCCGTCGTGTTCTTGGTGAAGAACTTGTTCTTCCGGTCAACGACGCTGAACAGGTCCAGGTGCGCACTGAGGCTTTCCGTTCTTCCCAGCAGCAGGCCGCCGTGGCTTTTCAGGGCATAGTGGAACGCTGCCAGCGCCCGCTTCTGCAAGTCTGGCCCGAAGTAGATCAGAACGTTCCGGCAACTGAGCAGGTCGAGCTTGGAGAAGGGGGGATCGCGGGTCAGGTCGTGGCGGGCGAACACGCACATTTCGCGGATGTTTTCGTTCACTCGATAATGCCCGTTGACCCGCGTGAAGAAGTCCTTCCGGCGCTGGCCGGATACTCCCTTCATCTGGTGCTCCGTATAAATGCCCGCGCGCGCGGCTTCCACCGCAACCTCACTGATATCGGTCGCGAAGATCTGGATGGGAGTGACCGGGACTCTGTTCTTCAGATACTCCGCGAGGACAATCGCGATGGAGTACGCCTCCTCACCGGTCGAGCATCCGGCTACCCATACGCGGATCGGCTCCCCGGCCGGTTTGGCTGACAGGAGCGACGGAAAAACGTCCCGCTGGAGCGCGAGGAATACGGCAGGGTCCCGGAAGAAGCTGGTGACCAGGATCAGAAGCTCCTCAAACAGGGCGTCGACCTCCTGCCGGCTGCGCTCCAGGATCGCCAGGTAAGCGCGCAGGTCCTCTACCTTGTTCGCATCCATGCGGCGCGCCACGCGCCGCTTGATGGTGGACTGCTTGTAGAGGCTGAAGTCCACGCCGGACCCGGTCCGCAAGATATGGAACAGCCGCGCCCACTCCGTTTCCGGCAGGGGAAGGTCTGGCTTCTCCTCCGCAGGGGAGGGGAGCAAGGAGGGATGCCTGGCGATGCGCCCCAGTCTCCGGGCGATGCGCGCCGGCGTCAAGACGAAATCCACGCACCCTGCGGCAATCGCACTGCGCGGCATTCCGTCGAAGCGGGCGGACTCCGGCTCTTCGGCAAAGGTAACGCCGCCCGCGGCCTTGATCGCTTTGAGCCCGGCCGTTCCATCGGAGGCGGTGCCGGAGAGCACCACCCCGATCGCGCGCGGACCCTGCGCCGCGGCGAGAGAAAGCAGAAACGAATCGATGGGCAGATGACGGCCGGCGGGCGCCTTGCGGTCCACGATGTGAAGCATCCCGTCCTGCAGACTCAAGTCGGCGTTGGCGGGGATGACGTACACGTGATTGGGCTGCACGCGCATCCGCTCGCGGACCTCCCGCACCGGCATCTTAGTGGCCCGGGACAGCAGCGTCGTCAGGACGCTTTCATGCTTCGGTTCCAGGTGCTGCACCAGAACGAACGCCATGCCGGTGTTGCCGGGCAAGGCGTGGAGGAGTTCCGTGAACGCTTCCAATCCTCCGGCGGAGGCGCCGATGCCGACGATGGGAGGCGTCTGCTCATCTACCGGCGCGGCGGTGCGGGAAGTAGTGGTGCGGGAAGGAGCTTTGCGGGAAGTAGCGGTGCGGGAAGTAGCGGCAGCCCGCACTTTCGGAGCCCGCTTCCGGGATGCCCGTTTTTTGCCCTTCTTCGGTGACTTGGACGCATTCTTCATCGAGATAGCGGCGGACTGCGGATCGTCGAGCCTCACAGGCGCTCCTGTCGGCAGCGTTTAGGAGAGCTTAGCACGAGCAAATGATGTGTGGTTCTGACCACCTTAGTGCAGGGGGCGAGGGCGCTCTGGAAAGCCTCCCGCAGGCGCCGTTCCCTTCAAGGTCCGTATCGGCACGGCGAATGGGTCCCATCACCACAAACGATTTTCCCCGCGCATGGTTGCGTCCTATACTGACGCAGGTATGGCGCACCGGAAACTCGCAACTCTGTGGATTGTTGCCGCCTTGTCACTCCAGGCGCATCACGGCAGCAGTATCTCCTATCACACCGATCAGACGATAACCCTGAACGGCACCGTCACCGAATGGGAGTTCATCAATCCGCACCCGCAGCTCTACTTCGACGTTAAAAACAAGGACGGGATGATAGAGCACTGGGCTTCCGAGCTTCTCCCGACGCCTTCGATGATGCGTGGCTACCACGCCGGCTGGAGCAGGAACACCATCAAACCTGGCGACCAGATCGTGCTGGTGTGCAATCCTCCGCGTGCCGAAGGCGCCAAGGCGTGCCTGGCCAAGCAACTCTCGGTCAACGGTAAGGACCTGCCTGTGGGTCCCGGCGCCCCAGGACGCGCTGGAGCGAAAGGGGCGCCCAACCCAGCAGCCAAGGGGAAGACGAAATAGGATGCGGTCGCTGGTTCTGCTCACGGCGGCCTGCGCGCTCACGCTCTGCGCGCAGAATGCGCCCGGCTTCGATCCCCACGATCTTTCCGGCCACTGGAATCGGACCAGCCGCTTCCAAACTTTCAGCAACGTCAACCAGGGCGCCCGCCCGGCGCAAGGCACCCAGGAGGCTCCCTTCACCGACGAGGGCCGCGCGCGCTATGAAGCCAACAAGCCCGGATACGGCCCCCGAGCGGTTCCCCCCGCTGTCGGCAACGACCCCATGGGCACCTGCGATCCGCTGGGCATTCCGCGCCTCCTCAACACCGAAGTCATCGCTCCACACCAGACCATGGAGATCGTTCAGCTCCCCGGCCGCATGATCCAGTTTTTCGAGTGGCACCATGACTGGCGGGAAGTGTTCACGGACGGCCGAAAACTCCCCGAGGGCGATGACCTCTACCCCACCTGGAACGGCGCGTCCGTCGGCCGTTGGGAAGGGGATGTCTTCATCGTTGAAAGCGCCGGCTTTGACGACCGTACCTGGCTGGATAAGTTCGGTTACCCGCATAGCGAAAACATGCGTCTCGAAGAACGCTACCGCCGTACCGGCCGCGATACGCTCGAACTCACCATGACCATCACCGACCCTGAAATCTACACCAAGCCCTGGGTCAGCGACACGAAGACCTTCCGCATCGACCGCGACAAATCTTCGAAATGGGATGAACAGATCTACTGCGTCCCTACCGAAGAGTACGAGTTCAACCGGCGTGTCCGCGATGTCGCGGGCGGCAAGGCCACGGAGCAATGAAACCGGCCTGCGCGTTCGCCCTCTTCGCCGCCCTGGCGCACGCTCAGGGCACGCTCCAGGAACACATCGATCGGGCGAACCAGGCCGCAGGCGCCCACTGGGCTGAAGCCGCCGGCTATTTTTGCGCCGAATCCTCCACACCCAACCGACCCACGGACCCGGCCATCGAGCCCACTCAACTCTTCGACAACCTCTCGGTTGTCGGAAGCACCGGAACCGCAATCTACATCATCCGCACGAGCGAAGGACTCATCCTGATCGACGCCGGTTATCCCGAGCAGCTTGAGTCGGTCCTGCTCCCCGGCCTCAGGGCCCTTGGCCTGGACCCCGCGCAGGTCCGCTACATCATCGTGGCCCACGGCCACTCCGACCACTACGGCGCCGCCAGCTACTTCCAGGACAAATACAACACCAAGATCTTCCTCTCCGCCGCCGATTGGGACCTGATCGACGCTCCCCAGCGCAATGCTCCCAAGGGCGGCGGCTTCGGCAAGGGCGGTGGCTTCGGCAAGGGTGCCGGCAAGGGCAAAGCCGCTGCGCCCGCGCCTCCCCCTCCGAAGCGCGATCAGATCGTAGTGGACGGCCAACCCATCGTCCTGGGCGACACCAGCATCCTCCCCATCCTGGTCCCCGGCCACACCGCCGGATCGCTCGCCTTCATCTTCCAGGTCACCGACAAGGGCGCCAAACACACTGCTGGCCTCTTCGGCGGATCCGTACTCTCGGCTGGATTCGTGACCGCCGGCGGCCTTCGCCAGTACGTCGACTCCGTTCAGAAGTACGCGCGCGTGGCCGCCGACAAGCACGTCGACGTCGAGATCCAGAACCATCCGTTGATGGACGGCTTCGCCGCTCGCCTTGAGCAGCTCAAGCAGCGCGGCGCCAACGACCCGAACCCGTTCGTCATCGGCGAAGAGGCCTACGCCGCTTTCCTCACCGTTATGACCGAATGCGGCCAGGCGCAGTTGATCAGAAAAGGGAACTGATGCGTCCGCGAATCGTCACTCTTTTCATCGCTGCCCAGCTCGTCCTCGCCTGCACTCTCTGGGGTCAACCTCCCGCCGGCCGCGGAGGTGGAGGATTCGGCGGTGGCCGCGGGGGTGGAGGACGGGGAGGCGGACGCGGGGCGGCGGCTGCCTTCGATCCCACCGGTTACTGGGTCGCGCAGATCACCGAGGATTGGAAGGAGCGCATTCACCCGGCCGCGAAAGGCGACGCCGGCTCCATCCCTGTCTCCGGCGCCTCACGCCGCGAGATGGCCGCATGGGATCCATCCATGGCCAACTCGTGCAAGGTTTACGGGGCCGGCGGCATCCTGCGCTTGCCCACTCGCCTCCACATCGTCAATGAGGGGGGCAATCTTAAGATCGAAACCGACGCCGGCGCGCAGACGCGCATCCTCTCTTTCGGCGCTCCGAACGGCAAGCCGGGCGACCTTCAAGGCGTCTCTGTCGCCACTTGGGATCGCGCCGCGCCTCCGCTCACTGGCTTCACACTCGGCGGCCGTGGCGGCGGTGGAGGAGGATCTCTGAAGGTTGTCACCACGCAGGCCGCGCCAGGCTACCTCGCGCGCAACGGTGTACCCTACGGAGCCAACGCAACCTTCACCGAATATTGGGATCTTCTGGAAGTCCCTGGCGGCGACACGCTGCTGGTGGTTACGGTGGAAGTCACCGACCCCGACTATCTCAATGGTCCGTACTGGTACAGCGTCCACTTCAAGAAACAAGCCGACGCGGCCGGCTGGAATCCAAAACCGTGCGATCCATGAAACCTCTGCGCGTCAACCTCACCCTACTTGCCTGCGTCACCGCCAGCGTCTGGCTGCTGAACGCCCAGGCTCCCGCCGGCGGCGCCCCGCAGGGAACCAAGGGCGGCGGTTTGCCTGGAGGCAAAGCAGGCGCCAATACCGGCGGGAAGGCAGGTGGCGGCGGATTCGGCGGCCGGGGCGGACCCGGAGCGGCAAAAGGACCTTCGCCGGCGATCGACCTTTCCGGCTACTGGACCGGCAACATGCAGGAGGACGGAGCCGAACGCGGCGCGGGCCCCGCACTCGTCGACTACGGCGGAATTCCGCTCAACGAAGCCGGCCGCCTGTGGGCGCTTTCCTACGACACGTCGCGCCTCACCTCGCGCTTCCATCAATGCGACGGCTACATCGCGCCCTATTCCGTACGCGCCATCGGCAACACGCTGGTGTGGGAAGAGCGCGATCCCAAACTCCACACGTTGATTGCGATCCATTGGTACTCGCAAACCTTCGAAGGCCACCGCATCTTTTGGATGGACGGCCGCCCGCATCCGCCCGCCTACGCGCCGCACACCTGGATGGGCTTCTCCACCGGCACCTTCGTCGGCAACGCGCTACGGGTCGAGACGACGCATCTGAAGCAAGGCTGGTTGCGACGCAACGGATCGCCCGAAAGCGACCAGACCACACTCACCGAATTCTTCGTCCGCCATGGCGACCACATCACCTACACATCGGTGATCAACGACCCCGTGTTTCTCGCCGAGCCCTGGATCCGCACCACCGACTTTTATCGCCAGCCCACCGACCCCGGTGCGTGGCTCTTCCCCTGCGACGACGGAGAACAGATCGCGGGTCGCGCTCCCGATCAAGTGCCGAACTACCTGTTCGGCGCGCATCCTTATCTCGACGAATACGCAGAGAAGAACCAGGTTCCCCTGATCGGCGCGCTGGGCGGAGAAGAAACGATGTACCGCGAATTCGAAACCAAGCTCGCCTCCACCACCGACGAACAGGCCCGGGCCCTCACGCGCCCCTCTTCCGGACCCAACGCCACCAGCAGAGCCGTCGATCCAAACCCGAACGACGGCGAAATCCACGTCATGCCCCTTCGCAACAACCTCTACATGCTGGTGGGCGACGGCGGCAACATCGTTCTCCAGGTTGGCGATGACGGACCCTTCCTCATCGATTCCGGCGCGGGCAAGCTCATCGATAAAGTGCTCGCCGCCGTCCGCCGTCTTTCGGACAAACCGATCCGGTATGTGGCCAACACCAGCTTCCACCGCGCCTACACCGGCGGAAACGCAGCCTTGAAGAACGCCGGATCGGACCCCAGCGTCAAGGGAACCTTCCTCGCCCTGAACGACAACACCGCCGGGGCTACCGCCACGATCGTAGCTCACGAAAACGTCGCCGCACGAATGAACGGCTCGCTCGGGGACAACGAAGCCACGCCTCCCGATTCATGGCCTCTCGACACGTTCTTCCAAGAGCGCTGGCGCAAATTCTTTAACGGCGACAGTATCGAAATGTTTTACATGCCGAACGCCATCACTGACGGCGACAGCATCGTCCACTTCCGCCGCGCCGATGTGATTGTCGCCGGAGACGTCTTCACCACCACGCAGTATCCGTTCATCGACGTGGCCAACGGAGGCAGCGTGCAGGGCGAAATCGCGGCGTTGAACTCCATCCTCAGCCGCACCGTTTATGAACATTCGGGCGAGGGCGGAACGATGGTAGTGCCCGGCCGCGGTTATCTATCGGACGAACACGAAGTGGCCGAATACCGCGACATGGTCGTGATCATCCGCGACCGCGTCAAAGCCATGCTCGACAAGGGCGCATCTCTCGACCAGGTGCAGGCCGCCAAGCTTACCACCGATTACGACACCCGCTACGGCGCAAACGACGGCCCGTGGACCACCCAGAAGTTTATCGCCGCGGTTTACAACAGCCTGAAGCAGCCGCCCGCCAACTAAGCTCACAGCGTCTTGAGCAGCCGCGCTTACAGCGTCTTGCGCAGCGCTCACAGCGTCTTGAGCAGCCGCCGCAGCCACAATAGTCCGGGATCGCCGTCCCGGATAGTGTGCCACTGCACTGACTCGACCACCGGCGGAATCTCTACCGGCGGCTTCAGGATCTTCAACGGAAGTTGTTTCGCGTACATCTGTGCCAGACGTTTGTGAATCGTCGCGATCCGCGTTGTTCCTACCACCAGTTGCGGAATCAGCGTAAATCCGGTGGTCACCACTTCAATGCGCCGGGCTTCGCTGAAATGCCCCATAAACTTTTCCTCAAATGCCGGAACTTCCTGCTGATCTCCAAAACGCGCCACCACGTGCCCCATCCGCAAATACTGCCGCATTGAGATCGCGCGTCCCTTCAGCGCCTGATTCCCCGACCACCCGATGCACACAAACTCGTCCTCAAACAGCGATTCCGACGGATGCTCCTCCGACAGATACTGTTTGGGCATGATCATCATGTCGGCCTCGCCGCGCTCCAGCCGGTCGCTCCGCGACCCAAGAACCAGAACCTCCACCCGAATTCCCGGAGCCTGTCTTTGAATCTCCGGTAGCGCCCGGCTCATGAGCACAGTGGCGACGTAATCCGACATCACCAGGCGGAAGGTGCGCTCCGAAATCGCCGGCGCGAACCCCGGACGGCGGTGAATGATCGCCTCGGCCTGCACCAGCAACTGCCGCACGGGCAGCGCCAGTTCCTCGGCGAGCGGTGTCAATACCATCTTCCGCCCTACTGGCACCAGCAGATCGTCCTTAAAGTACTCACGCAGCCGGGCCAGCGCTCCGCTGGTTGCGGGCTGGCTCAGGTGGATCTTCTCGCCGGTGCGGGAGATGCTCTTTTCCGTAATAAGCGCATCGAGGGCTACCAGCAGGTTCAGGTCGAGGCCACGGAAGTGCATGAAGCGGCTCCCAGGGTATCAGACTCGGCCCGGCTTCAGGCCCGTCACCTACGGCGCCTGGCGCGCTTCGGCCGCCGCACGGCTGCTGCCGTTGGTAGCCCCCGCGGCACCGTGTAGTGCAGCATCTTCCTCACCGTCTCGCGCGCAAATGCAGTTCCACGGTGTACACCTCCCGGTGTTCCATAAAACACTACGCTGTGGAAATGTTTGATGGAACCAGTTCGCCGGTGGCCTGCGGTCCCGTTACGAGCTTGGAGAGACCAATCTACGCAAAATCACAAAATGGGCCAGCCGCCTGCCGTGTGAGGGATGCCGTGTGGGGGGAACGCAGCGCCGCTTGCGTGCGAACTCGTGTGACGAGTGACGTCCCGTCGACAGTGTTCGTGTCGAAGGCCGGACGCACCGGGGCGCTGGGCGGTTGCGGGGACGGGGTCTCGCGCCAAAGATTCCTGCACTCCCGTGTATTTGCTGCCAGGCGACGATGCCAGCGCATGTGGCAGTCCAGGTGCTGCCGACATGGCGTGGTACGAAGGAACGAACACACTCCAGCAACTTCCCGCTCCAGCCCTACGGCGGTAGCGGACAAGGGCGGCTCCGCCAGGGCCCCAACGATTTCCGGCGCGGCGACGGAGGAGCCACTCTCCCTTGAAGAACTCCGCCTCCTGGATGCGTACTGGCGTGCGGCGAACTACCTTTCGGTGGGGCAGATTTACCTCTACGCGAATCCCCTGCTCCGGGAGCCGCTCCAGTCCGAGCATGTGAAGCCCCGCCTGCTGGGGCACTGGGGCACGACTCCCGGCCTGAACTTCATCTATGTCCACATGAACCGGCTGATCCGGCGGCACGATCTGAACATGATTTATGTGGCTGGTCCGGGGCATGGAGGTCCGGGTCTGGTCGCCAACACGTATCTCGAAGGCACCTACAGTGAGCTGTATCCCCAGGTTCCTCAGAATGCCGACGGGATGAGGAAGCTGTTCAAGCAGTTCTCGTTTCCGGGAGGCGTTCCCAGCCATGTGGCGCCGGAGACGCCCGGGTCGATTCATGAAGGGGGCGAACTGGGGTACTCGCTTGCCCATGCTTACGGCGCCGCGTTCGACAATCCTGACCTGATAGTCTGCTGCGCAGTGGGCGACGGCGAGGCCGAAACCGGTCCCTTGGCGACAAGCTGGCACGCGAACAAGTTCCTGAACCCCGCGACGGACGGCGCCGTGCTGCCGATCCTGCACCTGAACGGCTACAAGATCGCGGGTCCGACGGTGCTGGCGCGCATCGGCCGGGAGGAACTCGTCCGGCTGCTGGAAGGCTACGGATATAAGGTCCATTTCGTCGAAGGGTCGCAGCCGGAGCAGGTGCATCCGCGCATGGCGGAGACGCTCGAAACGGTGCTCGCGGAGATCCGGGAGATCCAGCACCAGGCGCGCACGCGAGGTTTCCGCAGCCGTCCGCGGTGGCCGATGATCGTGCTGCGGACGCCGAAGGGGTGGACGGGTCCCAAGGTCGTCGACGGGCTGCGGGTGGAAGGAACGTTTCGCTCCCACCAGGTTCCCCTGGCGGCGGTACGCACGAATCCCGAACATCTGCGGCAACTCGAGGACTGGATGCGCAGTTACCGCCCGGAGGAACTGTTCGACGCGAACGGCCGCCTGATGCCCGAGCTGGCGGCGTTGGCTCCGGAAGGGGATCGCCGCATGGGTGCGAATCCCCACGCCAATGGTGGACTGCTGCGAAAAGAGCTGCGGATGCCGGAGTTCCGCGCCTTCGCCGTGGATGTTGCGAATCCCGGCACGAGGGTCGCCGAGGGGACCCGCGTCCTGGGCAAGTTCCTCAGCGAAGTGATGCGGCTGAACGCCGCGGAGCGGAATTTCCGGGTTGTGGGGCCGGACGAAATCGCCTCTAACCGCCTGAATGCGCTGTTCGAGGTCACCGATCGCACGTGGATCGAGCAGACTCTCCCGACGGACGATCACCTATCGCCCCAGGGCCGTGTGATGGAGGTGCTGAGCGAGCACCTGTGCCAGGGTTGGCTCGAAGGTTACCTGCTAACCGGGCGTCACGGCTTGTTTTCCTGCTACGAGGCCTTCATCCACATCGTGGATTCCATGTTCAACCAGCATGCGAAGTGGCTCAAGGTGACGCGAAACATTCCGTGGCGCAGGCCAGTCTCCTCGCTGAACTATTTGCTGACATCGCACGTCTGGCGGCAGGACCACAACGGGTTCAGCCACCAGGATCCGGGCTTTATCGACCATGTGGTCAACAAGAAGGCGGATGTGGTTCGCGTGTATCTGCCTCCGGACGCCAACACGGCGCTTTCCGTGATGGATCACTGTCTCCGTAGCCGGCACTACGTGAACGTGATCGTGGCGGGAAAGCAGCCGGCGCTCCAGTGGCTGGACATGGAATCCGCCGTGCGGCACTGTGCGGCGGGAATTGGGATCTGGGAGTGGGCCTGCAACGACGAGAACCAGGAGCCGGACGTGGTAATGGCGTGCGCGGGAGATGTCCCGACGCTCGAAACTCTGGCCGCTGTCGACCTTCTGCGGCGGCACTTCCGGGACCTCAAGATCCGGGTGGTGAACGTGGTGGACCTCATGACGCTTGAACCGGCATCGGAGCATCCGCACGGACTTCCGGACGCTGAGTTCGACTCCATGTTTACGGCGGACAAGCCCGTCATCTTCGCCTACCACGGCTATCCCTGGCTGATTCACCGGCTCACGTACCGCCGGACCAACCACGCGAACCTGCACGTGCGGGGCTACAAAGAAGAGGGGACGACCACGACTCCGTTCGACATGACGGTGCGGAACGATCTGGACCGCTTCCATCTGGCGGGCGACGTGGTGGATCGTGTGCCGCGGCTCAGTCCGATCAGTGGGCACTTCCGGCAGTTCCTGCGCGACAAGCTGCTGGAGCATAAGGAGTACATTGCGGAGCATGGCGATGACATGCCCGAGATTCGCAACTGGCATTGGCCGGGGGAGAGTGGGGCGGACTCACAATGAGCCTCCTTGCTTTCACCAGCGCCTTGATCCTGGTTGCGTGGTGGAGGGTGCGCTGCATCGGTGCCACCCTGCGCCCGGCACGCCAACCTCTGGCAGTTCGAAACGTGCAGTATAGCCAGCGCGCCCAGTGGCAGGCGCGCCCTGATTATGGGAAGTGGTGACAGGAGATGACTACCTCGACATCGAGTCCGGTATCCGCGGAAGCCGACCTTGCTTCGCTGCCATTGGCGGACCTGAAGACCAGGCTCGGCTGGTCGCCCGATGGTTTGTCCGAAGGCGAAGCCACGCGGCGCCTGCACCAGTACGGCTTCAACGAGATTCCGGAAAAGAAGCGAAACCCCTGGCTCACGTTCCTGACCTATTTCTGGGGGCCGATTCCGTGGATGATTGAAGCAGCCGTGATCCTCTCGGCGATCGTGCGGGACGAGGCGGACTTCTTCATCATTCTGGTCCTGCTGGTGGCCAACGCGACCGTCGGCTTCTGGGAGGAGTTCCAGGCGGGGAACGCCGTGGCGGCGCTGAAGGCGAAGCTGGCCGTGCGGGCGCGTGTGAAGCGCGAAGGGCGCTGGGACACGATGCCTCCGCGGGAACTGGTGCCGGGAGACTTGGTCCGGCTGCGACTGGGAGACATCGTGCCGGCCGACGCGCGGCTGCTGGAAGGCGATTCCCTGGAAGTCGACCAGTCGGCGCTCACCGGCGAATCCCTGCCCGTGACCCGCTCCACCGGGGAGACGCTTTACTCCGGCTCCATCGTGCGCAAGGGGGAAGGCGATGCGCTGGTGACCGCGACGGGCGCCGGAACGTACTTCGGCAAGACTACGAAGCTTGTGGCCGAGGCGCACACGGTGAGCCATTTCCAACGTGCCGTGCTGAAGATCGGAGACTACCTGATCGTGATCGCGGTCGGGTTGGTGGCGGTGATCCTCGCTCTGGCGTTTTACCGCGGGGACCGGATGGCGACCACTCTGCAGTTCGCGCTGGTGCTGACCGTAGCGGCGATTCCCGTGGCGATGCCCACGGTGTTGTCCGTCACCATGGCCGTGGGCGCGCGCATGCTGGCAGCCAAGGAGGCGATCGTGAGCCGGCTGGCGGCGGTGGAGGAACTGGCGGGCATGGACGTCCTGTGCTCGGACAAAACAGGGACCTTGACGCAAAATAGCCTGACGCTCGGCGAACCATTCTGCGTGGGCACCATCACACCGGAGGAACTGATTCTGGCGGCCGCCTTGGCCTCGCGTGCCGAAGATAACGACACGATTGACCTGGCGGTGCTCAAAGGGCTCAGAGGCGGCAGGCTTCCGGATGGATACTTCGTGGAGCACTTCCAACCCTTCGATCCTGTGCACAAACGTACCGAGGCGCGAGTGAAAGCGGCCGGCACGGGGACCTTTGGCGTTGCGAAGGGTGCGCCCCAGGTGATTCTGGCTCTAGCAGGGACTCCCGCGGATGTGACGGCGACGGTGAATCACGCGGTGGACGAGTTCGCGGCTCGCGGTTTTCGCTCCTTGGGCGTCGCCCGGGCCGAGAGTGGCGGGGCCTGGAAGTTCCTGGGTGTGCTGCCGCTCTACGACCCGCTTCGCCAAGATTCGAGGGCGACGGTCGAAACGGCGCGCAGCATGGGGGTGGACGTAAAGATGGTCACGGGCGATCAACTGGCGATCGCGCGGGAGACATCGAAGCAGCTCGGGCTGGGCGGAGAGGTCGCCGACGCAGGCACATTCAGTGACCAGTCGAAGCGCGGGGAACGGGTGATGGCCCAGGCGATTGAGAGGGCCAACGGTTTCGCGCAGGTATTCCCTGAGCACAAGTTCCAGATCGTCGAGATCCTGCAAAAGGACGGTCACATCGTCGGCATGACCGGAGACGGAGTGAACGATGCACCGGCGCTGAAGGAGGCCGACTGCGGGATCGCCGTCTCCGGGGCAACGGATGCCGCGCGGGCTGCGGCGGACATCGTCCTGCTGACGCCGGGCCTGTCTGTAATCATTGACGCGATTCGCGAGAGCCGCAAGATTTTTTCGCGCATGAACAGCTACGCCACCTATCGCATTGCCGAGACAATTCGTGTCCTCCTGTTCATGACGCTTTCGATTGTTGTGTTTAACTTCTATCCGGTCACAGCGGTGATGATCGTCCTGCTGGCGTTGTTGAACGACGGCGCCATCCTTTCCATCGCCTACGACAACGTCTTATACTCCGCTCGCCCGGAATCCTGGAATATGCCGGACGTTCTGGGCATTGCGACGGCGCTGGGACTGACCGGCGTGGTGGCGACGTTCGGCTTGTTCTTCTTCGCGGAAAGCTGGTTTCATCTGAGCCGCGACTTGATCCAGACGCTGATCTATCTGAAGCTGTCCGTAGCCGGCCACCTCACAGTATTCGTGACGCGCACACGGGGTCCCTTCTGGTCGATTCGCCCTGGACGAGCCTTGCTGCTGGCCGTGCTGGGTACACAACTGGTTGCCACGCTCATCGCCGTCTACGGACTCTTCATGACGCCGCTCGGATGGAAATGGGCCGGAGTGGTGTGGGCGTACGCTCTGGCTTGGTTTGTGGTGAACGACGGCGTGAAGCTGGTCGGTTTCCGGTTGCTCGATCGCCGGAACAGGCCGCGATACTCGCCGGTTCCATCCATCGCGATGGGGCCGGTGGAGAAGTGATCGGGGGAGATCAATGAACAGGCTGAGAGGCAAAAAAGCCCTCATTACGGGCGGCACAAGCGGCATCGGGCTTGAGACGGCGCGATGTTTCCTGCTTGAGGGGGCCAGCGTCGCGATCACGGGTGGGCATCCTTCCAGGTTGGAAGCGGCACGCAAGGAACTGGGTGGCGATGTGCTTGCGATCCTCGCCGACGCCGGCGACGCCGGCGTTCAACAGGCTGTAGCCAGCCAGATCCGCGACACGTTCGGAGCCCTGGACGTTCTGTTTCTGAACGCTGGCGTCGCCGATCTGCGGCCGGTCAACGAGTGGGACGAGGCGGGCTTCGATCGCACCATGGCGATCAACGTGAAGGGTCCGTTCTTCCTTGTGCAGGCTCTGTTGCCCGTGTTCGCCAATCCGGCGTCGATTATCGTGAATGCTTCCGTGAACGCCCACGTCGGTATGCCGAACACCAGTATTTACGGAGCCTCAAAGGCCGCGATCCTCTCTTTTGCGCGCACGCTTTCCGGAGAGTTAGTCTCCCGCGGCATTCGGGTGAACGCGGTTAGCCCCGGCCCAATCGCCACGCCCCTTTATGAAAAACTGGGCCTGCCGAAGGCTCAGTTGCAGGCGTTGTCAGAGGCAGTTCAGGCTCAAGTGGCGGCCGGGCGCTTTGGCACTGCCCGCGAAATCGCACAGGCGGTCGTGTTCCTCGCGTCGGACGAATCCGCGTTTGCGGTAGGCAGTGAACTCCTGATTGCCGGGGGCCTGGGGACTCTATAGTTCCAGAGGACAGAGATGAGCAATCCCACATACACTCACGTTGCTTCAGAGACGGGCGGCCAGGATCTGCTGGCGGACCTCGCCTTAGACGTCGCCTGGGCCAGGAATCGTTCGGCCAGCCTGCTGTGGAGCCGCTTGAATCCGGAGCTGTGGGATCGAACCCACAACCCCTGGGCAGTTCTGCAGACCGTTTCCGGTGAGCGGCTGGAGAAGCTACTCTCAGAAGGCGAGTTCCGAAGGGTCCTCGACGAAGCGATTCAGAGGAGGGCGGCAGAACAGCGAATTCCGCGATGGTTCCAGCAGGCCCATCCAGAAACACCGCTCACCTGTGTGGCGTACTTCAGCATGGAGTACATGCTAAGCGAAGCGTTGCCGATCTATTCCGGCGGTCTCGGCAACGTCGCCGGCGACCAGTTGAAATCGGCCAACGATCTGGGTGTTCCAGTAGTGGGAGTGGGATTGCTTTACTCGCAGGGCTACTTTCGGCAGCAACTGGACCGTAACGGGAACCAGCGCGCACTGTTTCCGTTCAATGACCCGGGACAGTTGCCCGTGAGGCCCGTGCGCAACGAGGACGGAGACTGGTTACGGCTGACTGTTCCGGGCCTGGGTGGCGAGCTATGGATTCGCGTCTGGGAGGCACGCGTGGGCCATGCCCGGCTGCTGCTGCTGGACACCAACGATCCCGCGAATTTCCCGGAACAGCGGGAAATCACGAGCGAGCTTTACGGGGGCGACCTCGAACTACGCTTGCGGCAGGAACAGGTTCTGGGCATTGGTGGATGGCGCGCCCTGCGTGCGCTGGGGATCCAACCGGAGGTGTGCCACCTGAACGAAGGTCATGCCGCCTTCGCCATTCTGGAGCGGTCCGCCAGCCATATGGAGGACACGCGGCAACCGTTCGCCAATGCGTTGACCGTGACGCGGGCCGGGAACGTGTTCACCACGCACACACCGGTGGAAGCAGGATTCGACCGCTTCCCACCAGGGCTGATGTATGCGCATTTTAAGGACTATTGCACGACACGGATCCGGATCTCTTTCGACGAATTCTTGGCCCTGGGCCGGTGCAACCCCTCCGATTCGAACGAGCCGTTCAACATGGCCTACCTCTCCGTTCGAGGAAGCGGAGCGGTCAATGGCGTCAGCCGGTTGCACGGGGAGGTGAGCCGCCGGTTGTTCCAACCCTTATTCCCGCGGTGGCCGCAGCAGGAGGTGCCGATCGGCCACGTGACGAACGGCGTGCACGTGCCGACCTGGCATTCCGCCGATGCGGAGTCCTTGTGGACGGGCACGTGCGGCGAGCGGTGTTGGCATAGCGATCTGAAACAGATGGAGGACCAGGTCCTGGCGACGCGCGGCGCGGCCATTTGGGCGGTGCGGAACGGGTCCAGAAAGGCGCTGGTCGAGTACCTGCGGAAGCGTTACGCGCGGCAGGTGGCGGTACAGGGCGGGTCGCCTGAGGAGATCGCCCGAGCCGCGCAGGTGTTCGATGCCAACACCCTGACGCTCGGTTTCGCCCGGCGTTTCGCCACCTACAAACGTCCGAACCTGCTGCTGCACGATCCCGGCCGGCTGACGCGGCTGCTCACGAATTCGCAGCGCCCCGTGCAACTGGTGATCGCCGGCAAGGCGCATCCAAAAGATGGGGCCGGCCAGGAGATGATCCGGGAATGGAACGAATTCGTGCATCGTGCGAACGTCCGCTCGGCGGTGATCTTTGTGAGCGACTATGACATGCTGCTGACGGAGCAGCTCGTCACCGGAGTCGACGTCTGGATCAACACTCCTCGCAGGCCGTGGGAGGCCAGCGGCACCAGCGGAATGAAATTGCTGGCGAACGGCGGCTTGAACCTCTCCGAACTGGATGGTTGGTGGGCGGAAGCGTACAATCCGGAGGTCGGCTGGGCGCTGGGAGACGGGCGCGAACACGGCGACGATCCGGCCTGGGACGCGGCGGAGGCAGATACCCTGTACCGTCTTCTGGAAACGGAAGTCATCCCCGAGTTCTACGACCGGGATGCGGCCGGTGTCCCGGTCCGATGGGTGCGCCGCGTCCGTGCGAGCATGGCGCGCCTGACGCCGCAGTATTCCGCCAACCGGACGGTTCGCGAGTACACCGAAAGCTACTACATTCCCGCAGCGGCGGCCTACAAGCAGCGTGCGGACAAGAACGGCGGGCTGGGCGACGACATTCTCGACTGGCAGCGCAGGCTGGCATCGGAGTGGGGAAGTCTCTCGTTCGGCTCTGTCCGCGTGGAATCGCGCGACCACTGCCGGCACTTCGAAGTGGCCGTCTACCTGGGAGGATTGGACCCGGCAGCCGTCCGCGTCGAATTGTTCGCCAGCGGCGTGGGTGGCGGCCCGCCCGAGCGGATCGAGATGAATCGCGGAATCGCACTCCCGGGCGACGGCCATCAATACACCGCTTGCGTGACGGGTGGCCGTGAAGTTGCGGACTTCACCCCGCGCGCGATCCCGCATCATCGCGGCGCATCGGCGCCGTTGGAGGCAGGCCAAATCCTCTGGCAGAGGTGAGCTGTCGCCTATTGAACAGCCGTCTCAAGAGCCCAGACTAGCCTCCTGTGTGATCAGCCTGGTACGAATGGACGCCGAGATGCACTTCAGGACGGCATCATGCTAAGCACTCCTTACCACCGACATCACTGGGCCGTCGTCCCTGCGGGAGGCGATGGCGAGCAGCTCAAACAACTGACGAATCTCATTTCGGGTGAGCCCCGACCCAAACAGTTCTGCCACTTTTTCGGCGGCCGCAGTCTGCTGCCGCACACGCGGGAGCGCATTGCGCCCATCCTTCGCACGGACCGCACCTCGTTCGCGCTCATCCGTACCCACGAGCGCCATTACTGCAATAAACTTGACGATGTCGACGGCCAACGCCAAGTCATCCAGCCGTCCAACCGCGGCACGGCGGTTGCCATCGCGCTGTCTCTGCGGAGAATCCTCCGTGAGGATACTGACGCGCGCGTGACGTTCTTTCCTTCCGGCCACCATTACCTGGATAGCGCACGCTTCCAGGAAACCATGTGCCGCGGTCTCGATACCGTGGAGCAGCATGCCGGCTCCGCTCTCCTGGTGGGGGCCCGGCCGGCGTACGCGGAGGTCGAATACGGATGGATTGAGCCCGGCCATACCTTGACCCATTCACGCCTGCACCGGGTGCGGCGTGTGTCCAGGTTCTGGGAGAAGCCCGAACGGTGCAAGGCCGCGACCCTGCTCAAGCAGGGATGCTTGTGGAACACGTTCGTGATCATGGGGCGTGCTGGCATGTTCCAGAAGTTGCCCTCGGAAACTCTGCCGGCGATCACCAAAGTCTTCCAGAGGGAGGGATGGAGTGAGAATCTGGAGCAGATCTACGACGCGGCGCCTTCGGTGGACTTCTCCAAGGCCGTGCTGGCCCGCATACCCCGCCGCCTGCTGGTGATCGATGATGGTGCATCCGGCTGGACAGATCTGGGAACACCGCGGCGGCTGATCGACGCACTGGCGCGGGCGGCGAACCACCTGCCTGGCTGCCGGGAAACTCGTGGGCGCAAATCGATCGAGAGTGTCAATCGGAGGAATCGCCTCGCCCCTTTGCACCCGCGAGGGCCGATTGGGCGTAGGAAGGAAACAGAGCGTGCTCGTTCGAGGTACGGAGGAATTCCAAATCCTGGGGATGTGATTCGCATCCCTTGCAGTTAATGTCAGAGGAGGCGGGTCTCGGACGCGCTGGCGCGCTCTGGGCGGCACGAGATCCGTATCGAACGGAGGGAAAGATGCCACATTGTTCGCACTTGAAAGCGATCCAGCAGGTGAGCCCGCGTTCCACGGGCTGTGAAGAGTGTCTGCAGTCCGGAGACGCCTGGGTGCATCTGCGCACCTGCCTGAGCTGCGGGCACGTCGGCTGCTGCGATTCCTCGAAGAACAAGCACGCCACGCGTCACTTTCACGCGACGGGCCACCCCGTGGTGCAGTCCGCCGAACCGGGCGAGGATTGGAAGTGGTGCTACGTCGACGAAGTCCTTCTGTAGACCGCCTGGTACACGATCATGCCCGAACCGGTTGATTCGTCCCGCGAGGTGATGTTCCCCACCCTGAGCGCCGCGCACATTGCGCGTCTGGCATCGCTGGGCCGCCGGCGAACGGCCCGCGCAGGGGAAATCATCTTCGAGCAGGGAGCGCCGCGCTGGAGCCTGTTCGTGGTGGTGACCGGCCGCATTGAAGTGGTCAGCCCCGCCGCCGCCGGTGAGATTCTCATCACGGTCCATGACGCTGCCCAGTTCACGGGCGAGGTGAACCTTCTTTACGGACGCCCCAGCCTGGTGCGGGCTCGCGCGCTGGAGACGAGCGAACTGATCGAGATCGGCACCGCCACCCTGCGCCGCGTGATCCAGACCGATGCGGAATTGAGCGAGATCTTCCTGCGTGCGTTCCTGAGGCGGCGCGCGGCGTTGATCGCGAACTCGCTGGGGGGCATGCTGTTGATCGCCTCGCGCTACTCGGCGGACTCGCTCCGGCTCAAGGAGTTTTTGGCGCGCAACGGGCATCCCTATACCTATCTGGAAGTGGAGCGGGACGCCGGCGTGCAAGACATCCTGGAACAATTCGGCGTGGCGCTCTCCGAAGTGCCAGTGCTTATCTGCCGCGATCTACCCGTTCTGCGCAACCCGAGCAACGCGGAAGTCGCGCGGCACCTCGGCTTCAATGCCGAAATCGACGGGGCCCAGGTGTACGATCTGATCGTGGTGGGCGCCGGCCCGGCAGGCCTCGCAGCCGCCGTCTACGCGGCCTCCGAGGGACTCAGCGTCCTGGTGCTCGAAGGAAATGCGCCCGGGGGGCAGGCGGGCTCGAGCTCGCGGATCGAGAACTACCTGGGCTTCCCAACCGGCATCTCCGGCCAGGACCTGGCCGCCCGCGCCTCCGTCCAAGCGGAGAAGTTCGGCGCGCAGATTGCAATCGCAAGAGAGGCAACCGCGCTCGCCTGCGACGGCCGGCCCTTCCGTCTCGACTGCGCCGGCGGTGAGCCGGCGTGGGGACGCACCATCATCATCGCTTCCGGCGCCGAATACCGGAGACTCCCGCTTCCCAATCTGCACCAGTTCGAAGGTGTGGGTGTCTACTATGGAGCCACGCGTCTGGAGGCGCAACTCTGCGCCGGCGAGGAAGCGGTGGTCATCGGGGGAGGCAACTCGGCTGGGCAGGCGGCGGTCTTTCTGTCAGGGATCGCGAAGCATGTGCATGTGCTGGTGCGCGGCCCGGGGCTTGCGACGAGCATGTCCCGTTACCTGATCCGCCGGATTGAAGAGAGCCCGGCCGTTACGCTGCACTCGCACACCGAGGTCACCGCGATCGATGGGAACGGGCATCTCGATCGGCTTTGTTGGCGGAACCGCGAGACCGGCGGGGTTGAGACACGTGAGATTCGCCACTTGTTCTCCATGGCCGGGGCAAACCCCAATACGGCGTGGCTCGGCGATTGCGTGGCGCTGGACGAAAAGAAGTTCGTCAAGACCGGCGCCGATCTCTCGGCCGCCGAGTTGGAGGCAGCCGGCTGGCCGCTGCGGCGGCAGCCCTTCTTGTTCGAAACCAGCATCCCCAAGGTCTTTGCCATCGGCGACGTGCGCTCGAAAAGCGTGAAGCGCGTCGCGTCCGCGGTCGGCGAAGGATCGGTCGCCATTCAGTTGGTTCACCGTGCGCTGGCGGAGTGACGTTTTCCCGCCCAAAGATTTGCCGACGACGACGAAAACGCACGACTGAAGTAATTGGCCGACTCCTTGACCAGCGAAATCGATCACTTGAGGGCGAACCGATGGACCGGCGGTCTGCGACGAAAACCGCATGGTGAGACTGCCCGACCATATTTATACGGCTGTGAAGAACGCCATGGACGGCCATCATGGCCCGTGGCACATCGCACGTTATCCGGAGAGAGGCTAACCGCGGGGCCCTGGTCTGGTTCAACCCGGTGCAATCACCGACGTGACTCCGTCCGGCGACGCGGGCCGCCTCTGGCAGGTGATTCTGCAGGTGGCCGGCCCGAACCCGGGCAATACAATCCAGCAACGCGATGCCACCATTGCGTTTGGCATCTCGCAATCGAGCACCTGACCGGGACGCGCGCGCATCTCCCCTTGCTACAATGGAGCTTCTCTTGCATCCTTCTGGAGCATCATGTCCGAGGCCACGAGGCTGCTCGACCCGCTGTATTGGTCGGAGGCTTCGCGACACGCTCAATAAGACCAATTTATGAAACATAAAGTCATACGCCGCATTCCCCGCCCCGACGCCGCGGCGGTCAAAGCCCTCGGCGAACAAGGGGTCGCCACCGTGCACGAAGCTCAGGGACGCACCGGGCTCCTGGCCCCCTACCTGCGACCCATCTATCCCACCGCCAAGGCCGCCGGACCCGCCGTCACCGCCTACTGCCAGGCCGGCGACAATCTCATGATCCACGCCGCCGTCGAAGTCTGCCAACCCGGCGACGTGCTGGTGGTGGCCGTCGCCTCGCCCTCCACCGACGGCTTCTTCGGCGAACTGCTGGGCACCTCGCTGCGCGCCCGCGGCGTCGCCGGACTGGTGATCGACGCCGGCTGCCGTGACGTCGCCGATCTCACCGCCATGGATTTTCCTGTCTGGTCGCGCGCCATCCATTCCCAAGGGACTGTGAAGGCCACCGCCGGATCCGTGAACATCCCCGTCGTCTGCGCCGGCCAGCTTATCAACCCCGGCGACGTCGTGGTCGCCGATGTCGACGGCGTGTGCATCGTTCCGCGCGAGAAGGCTGCCGAAGTGGTCAAGTCCGGCCAGGCGCGTCTCGAAAAGGAAGCCAATAACCGCGAGAAGCTGAGAGCCGGCGAACTGGGCCTGGACATGTACGGGCTGCGCGCCAAACTCCAGCAACTCGGCGTGGTATTCATGGATCAGGATACGGAGTAAAGAATTATATGGGACAGATCGTACAAGCCTTCGCCACCGTTCACGCGCCGCAGTTGTTCACCCGCCCGCCCACCGAGGTTCCCGAGCAGATGGATGCCGACATCGCCGCGATGCGGCAGATGGGCAAGGATCTCGACGAGCTGAAACCGGACCTGGTCATCATCCTGGGCAGTGATCACCTGGAAACATTTTTCCTTTCGAGCGTGCCTACGTTCGCAGTGATCGCGGGCGAGTATTCGCACGCCCACTTCGCCAACAAGAGTTACAAGATGAAGGTGCACCTGCCCTTCGCCGAGGACATGCTCGACAAGCTGGTGCGCGCCGATTTCGACATGGCGTATTCGCAGGACGCCCTGCTCGGCCACAGCTTCGCGGCGATCTACGAGTGGGTGATCGGGGATCGCGACATTCCCGTGGTCCCCATCTTTATTAACACCTACCTGCCGCCGCTGCCTTCGCCGCAGCGCTGCGTGGCCCTGGGCAAAGCGCTCGCCAACATCGTCGCCGGCCGGCCTGAGCGCGTGGCGATCGTCGCCAGCGGAGGCATGTCTCACTATCCCGGCACCTGGAAGTACCCGCAGCCGGCCTACGATTTCGACTACTGGGCCATTGCCGAAATGGAGCGCGGCAACATCGAACCCATGCTGAAGCTCACCTCCGAACAACTGGACGAGGTCGGTAACACCGAAATGCTGCCCTGGTATCCCATGTTCGGCGCGCTGCCCAGCATGAACACGCCCGGCGAGCTTATCACTTACCAGCCCACCTGGCATCACGGCCACGCCGTCATGCGCTTCCTGCCGAACAAGCGCAAGAGCCCGCCGGTAGGCGAAGTGCCGCCGCCCTACCAGTTCCAGCAGGGCGGATTCGAATTTTACAAGCACCCGCATCCGAAGTCTTACAACCTGAATAAGGTGCTCTATGAACTGCGCCTCTCCAAGGAATTGCGCCACCGCCTGTTCAAAGACCCGGCCAAGGTCGCCCAGGAATACGATCTGAATCCCGAAGAAGCCAAGGCGCTTGAAACGGTGCTCGACGAAAACATCGACTCACTGCGGTCGCTCAAGCCGCATCCCCTGGTCGACGCCGGCGCGCACCCTCTGGGCATGCTGATGAGCCTGGTGGTGGTGCAAGCCGAAATGCGCCGCCTGCGCGCCGCCGGCGAACTGCCCACGCGCGCCTGACGATTCCTATGTCAGCCAGAGGCGATCCACGCAGATCGCCTCTGGCAGAGCCGCGACCGCAGGAAGCGGTCCTCCCTGGTCCGATTACGTGACTCGCGCCAGCTCAGCCAAACGGCCGAACCACCCCACGCACGGATCAGGTACCCTAGAGAATTACGCCGCCGCTCGCCGCGAGCAACTCCCGTGAGCGGCATCCCAACAACGAGGCAACCATCATGAAAATTGGAGTCGCAGGACAAGGCGCGTTCGGCGTCAAGCACCTGGAAGCCATCCAGAACATCCCCGGCATCGAAGTCATCACCCTCACCGGCGGCAATCAGGAAGCCACCGCCGCGGTCGCCCAGCGGTTCAAGATCCCCCATTACACCGGCGACCTGGCGGAAAGCCTCAAGCAGCCCGGCCTCGAAGCGATGATCCTCGCCACGCCCACCCAGATGCACGCCCGGCAGGCCGAGCAGGTGATGCGCGCCGGCAAGCACGTCGAAGTCGAGATCCCCATCGCCGACAGCCTCGCTGATTCCGAACGTCTGGTGAAAACGCAGCAGGAGACCGGCGTCATCGCCATGGGTGGCCATACCCGCCGCTTCAACCCCAGCCACCAGTGGATCCGCAAAAAGATCGTCGCGGGCGAGCTCAAGATCCAGCAGATGAACGTGCAGACCTACTTTTTCCGCCGCACCAACATGAACGCGGCAGGGAAGCCCCGTTCCTGGACGGACCACCTGCTCTGGCACCATGCTTGCCACACCGTCGACCTGTTCCAATACCAGACCGGCGAACTCGCCACCGTAGCCCGCGGCGTGCAGGGCCCCATCCATCCCGACCTGAAGATCGCCATGGACATGAGCATCCAGCTGAAGGTCCCCAAGTCAGGCGCCATCTGCACGCTGTCGCTGTCCTTCAACAACAAAGGACCGCTCGGGACGTTCTTCCGATACATCTGCGACAACGGCACCTACATCTGCTACTACGATGACCTGGTCGACGGCGACAACAACAAGATCGACGTGACCAAAGTCGACGTTTCAATGAATGGCATTGAACTGCAGGACCGCGAATTCTTCGCCGCCATCAAGGAAGGCCGCGAGCCCAACGCCAGCATCGCCCAGTGCCACACCGCCATGCAGGCGCTCGACAAAATCGAGAAGAGTCTGGAGTAAACAGACGCGGGCGGAGATCCGAGTAGCGCTGCCTTCGTACCTCCGCCCGTCTGCCGCTAACGTCCGGAGAGCAAGTTGACCAAACCCGTGAGGACGTCGGACTTGTCGCGGCGCCGGTCTCTCAAGAAGGCGGCCTCCTGATCACTAATGGGTGCCTGACTGCTTGCCTTCCTCCGAGGCGCCGCACCGGAATCCATCCGCCGGTCCTTCCCGCTCATCGGGTCCCTCGGACGCGTCTACGGTGCCGTCACCTTCTGCATGGCAAACAAAGCGGATGTAGACAGCTACCTCGCCGAACAGGGCGCACGCGCTGATCTGAGCCACTCCCGAGATCGGCGCGACGAAACGAACCCACGCCGGAACGGCGTGCCCGCCGAAGCCTTGGCGAAGCCCGGACCCATCCATACCCGCGCACGACGAAACGAACCCAGCATCCCCACATCGCCCTGAAAACAAACAACCGCCCCTCGCCCAGCCCCCTGCCTTCCGAAACGAGCGACAATAGCCCCATGGCGAACCGCACCCCCACCCCCTCGAACCCCGACCGCCGCAAATTCCTCAAAGGCGCCGCCGCGACCACCGCCGCCTTCGCCGCCCCCGCGGCCCAGGCCGCCCCGTCACCCTCTCCTCAGGCCCAGCGCCCCGCCAACGCCACCGCCACTCCGCCCACCGACGCCCAACTCGCCCGCGAGACCGGACCCGCCAAGCCCGCCCCCGCCTCCCGCGTTATCGAGCACCCCGGCTCGGACTTCATGGTCGACGTCCTCAAAACCCTCGACCTCGAATATCTCGGCGCCAATCCCGGCTCCACGTTTGACTCCCTGCACGAATCCATCATTAATTACGGCAATAATCAGAACCCCGAATTCCTCACCTGCCTGCACGAGGAGTCGGCGGTCGCCATGGCCCACGGCTACGCCAAGGCCTCCGGCAAGCCTATGATGGCGCTTATCCACGGCACCGTCGGCTTGCTGCACTCCTCCATGGCCATCTACAATGCCTACGCCGACCGCGTGCCCATCTACATCGTCGTCGGCAACCACGCCGACTCCACCGAACGCAATGGACCTGAGGCCTACCACAGCGCCCAGGACATGGGCTCGCTGGTCCGCAGCTTCTGCAAGTGGGATGACCAGCCCTACTCGCTCCAGGCCTTCGCCGAATCCGCCGTTTGGGCCTACAAAATCGCCATGACGCCGCCCATGGGCCCCGTGCTCATCGTGGCCGACTACGAAATCCAATCGCCCGCCTACAACCCCGCCGGCCTGCGCATCCCCAAGCTGGTGCTCACCGCGCCGCCCGCCGGCGACCAAGCCGCCGTCAAGCAAACCGCCGAGTGGCTGGTAGCCGCCGAGCGCCCTCTGATCGTCGCCCAGCGCGGCGCGCGCACCCCCGCCGGCATGCAGCTCATCACCGAGCTCGCCGAGCTCCTCCAAGCCCCGGTCAACAACCAGGACCGCATGAACATTGCCTCGCGCCATCCCTTGGCCGGCAACGGCGGACGCGGCTACACGGCCGACGTCACCCTCTGTCTCGAATTAAGCGACCCCTCCGGCACGGCCCGAGCCGCGCGCGCCCGCGGCGGTAAGTGCGTCAACATCTCCTCGATCTCGCTCAACCACGGCAGCAATCAAGCCGACTACGGGCACTACACCGAAGCCGATCTCGACATCGCGGCCGACGCCGAAGCCACCCTCCCCTATCTGATCGAGGAGTGCCGCAAGCTCATCACGCCTGACCGCCGCCGCACGCTCGACGCCCGTGGAGCCACCATCGCCCAGGCCCACCGCACCGCCCGCGTGCAGGCCGTCGCCCAAGCGCAATACGGTTGGAACGCGAGTCCCATCAGCCTCGGCCGCCTCTGCTCGGAAGTCTGGGCGCAAATCAAGGATGAGGACTGGGCGCTGGTCTCCTGGCAGGGCTTCATCAGCAACTGGCCCAACCGCCTGTGGGACTTCAAGCATCACTATCAATATTTAGGCGCATCTGGCGCTGCTGGAATAGGTTACACAGCGCCAGCCACCGTCGGAGCCGCACTCGCCAATCGCAAGGAAGGGCGCCTCTCCATCAGCATCCAGGGTGACGGCGACCTCAACTACGCCCCCGGCGTCCTGTGGACCGCGGCCCACCACAAGATCCCGCTGCTGACCATCATGCACAACAATCGCGGCTATCACGCCGAGGTGATGCTGGTCGCCGAGCAGTGCAGCCTGCACAACCGCGGCCAGGACCGCGTCCACATCGGCACCAAGCTCACCGACCCCAACATCAACTACGCCAAGATGGCCGAAGGCTACGGCATCTACAGCCAGGGCCCCATCGCCGACCCGGGCGACCTGGCCGGAGCCATCCGCCGCGGCATCGAACGCGTGAAGGCGGGCGAGCCCGCACTGATCGACGTCCTCACCCAACCCCGCTAAACAAGGAACAAATGAACTGGGTCCCCTTCGCCATCCTCTCGGCGGTCTTCGCCGCACTGACCGCGATCCTGGCGAAGATCGGTGTCGAAGGCATCAACTCGGATTTGGCCGTCGCGATCCGTACCACGGTGATCCTGGTCTTCGCCTGGACGCTGGCCTACGCCCGCGGCGGCACGCAAGCCATCGCGACCGTCCCCCAGCGAGCCTGGATCTTCCTGGTCCTCTCGGGCCTCGCCACCGGCCTGTCATGGCTGTTCTACTTCAAGGCCCTGCAACTCGGCCCAGCGAGCAAGGTGGCGCCCGTGGACAAGCTCTCGGTAGCCCTGACGATTCTGCTCGCCTTCATCTTCCTAAGCGAGAAGCCGACGCTAGGCAGCATCCTAGGCGGCTCGCTGGTAGCCGCCGGAGTGCTGGTAGTCGCGCTGGTGCCATGACACTTCTGTGCGCTGTGTGGGGCAGGCCCGTGGCCTGCGGCGGCCTCTCAGGCCGTCCCTGCCGACGAGTCCGCTCACCCCCTACTTCAGCCGCCGTTCGAAGAAGTCGAGCATCACCGCGTTCAACTGCCGCGACTCCGGACCGGTGACGCCGTGCGTCTTCTGCGTGTAGAGAGCCGTCTCAAACAGCTTGCCCGCGCGCTCCAACGCGTCGATCATCTGCACCGAGTTCTGGAACAGCACGTTGTCGTCTTCGATGTTGTGGGCGATCATCAGCGACCCCTGGAGCTTTGTCGCGTGCTGCGGCATCGCGGTCTTCTTGTAGCCGTCCTCGTTCTCGCGCGGCAGGCCCATGTAGCGCTCGGTGTAGATGGTGTCGTAGTTGCGCCAGTCGGTGACCGGCGCGCCGGCGATGCCCGCGGCGAAGGTGTCGGGAGCATTGAGCATCGCGTTCAGCGTCATGAAGCCGCCGTAGCTCCAGCCACGGATGCCCACGCGCTTGGGATCGACGAAGCCCATCGAGACCAGGTGCTCGACGCCGGCCACTTGATCGCGCAGTTCCAGCTCGCCCAGGTTGTGGAACACCGGCGTCTCGAAGGCATGCCCGCGGCCCGTCGACCCGCGATTGTCGACGTTCCAGACGACGTAGCCCGCATGGGCGAAGACCTGGTCGAGGTCGGCTCCGGTCCAGGAGTTGCGCACGGCCTGCGCGCCCGGGCCGCCATAGACGAAGACGATCGCCGGATACTGCTTACCCGGATCGAAGTTCACCGGGCGGATCAGGCGGGCTTCGAACGTCGCGCCGTCGTGTTCGTAGGTGAGGAACTCCGTCGGCAGGATCTCGTATTGGTCGGGCACCTGCGTGTCGGCGGGGCGGTAGACGGCCAGTTGCGTGCCGTCGCCCGAGTGGAGCGTGGTGCGCGGCGGTTCACTGGTGCTGGAGAAGCTGTGCAGGTAATAGTGCGCGCCGGGCCCCAGGATCATCGAATGCGTGCCCGCTTCCGAGGTCAACTCGCGTTTGCCCACGGCATCAAAGTTGACGGTATAGAGCTGGCGCTCGCGCGGGCCGGGCTCGCTCGACTGATAGAAGACCGTGCGCGACGCTTCATCGACGCCCGCGATGGCGGTCACTTCCCAGTCGCCCGTGGTCAACTGGCGGTTGGCCTTGCCGTCGGCCTTGTACAGATAGATATGGCGGAAGCCGGTGCGCTCACTGAGCCACAGGAACTCCAGGCCGCTGTTGACGAAGCGCGGCTCGTCGGGCAGGTTCACCCAATATTTGTCGGACTCCTCCAGGATCTTCGAGCGCTTGCCCGACGCCGCGTCGTAGGCCAGCAGCTCCACCTTGTTCTGGATGCGGTTGGGGCGCATGACGTAGAGGCGCTTGGAATCCGGCGTCCAGGTGACGCGCGCCACCAGGTAGTCCGTGCGCGTGTTGCCGACATCGAACCAGCGCGTCTCGCCTCCAGCCGCCGGCAGCACGCCGAGCTTCACATTGGGATTGTCGCGGCCGGCCTGCGGATAGCGCTGTGGCTCATAGATGGCGACGCGATTGCGCAGATCGTCGTGCGGGTAGAGCGGCTCGGTGGTGACGTCGAACTGCAGGTAGGCGATCGACTGCGAATCGGGGGACCACCAGTAGGCCGTCCCGAGGTCGAGCTCTTCGGGATACACCCAGTCGAGTCCGCCGTTGCGCAGGTCCGCGGAGCCGCCCGTGGTCAGGCGGCGCTCTTTGCCGGAAGCGACGTCGAGCGCGTACAGGTCCCAATCGCGGCGGAACGCGATCGACTTGCCATCGGGCGAGAGCTTCGGATCGCGCTCCTCGCCGGGCGTCTTGGTCAACTGGCGAAACTTGCCGTTGCCTGCGTTGATCAGGAACAGATCGCCGCCCGTAGCGTAGAGAATGTCCGTGCCGTTCGAGGACCACTGCACCAGGTCTTCGCTCACGCGGCGGTTCTCCCAGCCGAACGGCTGCGGCACCACCGCGGGGCGCGCGGTGGCGGCGTTCTCCATGGGCCGCGTCTCGATGAGGTCCTTCGAAGCCTGCGTGCCGGCATCGTAGATGACCAGCTTGCCGTTCTGGCGATACAAGAAGCGAGCGCCGTCCGGCGACCACGCCAGCGGATTCCCCGGCCCGCTCTGCCGCAACCGTGAGATCTCATCCAACGCATCGAGCGTCACCGGCTTCTTTTGCGCCAGCAACGCGGACACCGTCATCAGGAACAAAACAGCAAAACGCATCGTATAGTGATTGTATTGAATGAGAGTCACATTTTGGGGCGCCGCGCGGACCGTCACCGGGTCGATGCATCATGTGGAAGCTGCCGGACAGCGATTTTTGCTTGATTGCGGGCTGTATCAGGGCCGCAGGCGCGAAGCCTTCGAGCGCAACGCCAACTTTCCCTTTCCCGCCGAGAGCATTGACGGCGTGATCCTGTCACACGCGCATATCGACCACAGCGGCAACCTGCCGACGCTGGTCAGCCGCGGCTATCGCGGGCCGATCTACACCACGCCGGCCACCGTCGACCTGAGCCTGGCCATGCTGGCCGATTCGGCCCACATCCAGCAGAAGGACGCCGAGTTCTGCAACCGGCGGCGCGAGCATCGCCGCAAGATCGGGCGCGACGACAGCGAATGCGAGCCGCTCTACCACATGGAGGACGCCGAGCAGGTCTTCCAGCAGTTCCGCGCGGTGACGCTGGGGACCAGGCAGGAGGTCGCGCCCGGGATGCATTACACCACCTACGACGCCGGGCACATGCTGGGGTCGACGTCTCTGGTGCTGGAAGCCGACGGTGTGCGCCTGGCATTCTCCGGAGATGTGGGCCGCCGCGATCTGCCGATTCTGCGCGATCCCATGTCGCCCCGCCACGCCGACTTCCTGATCATGGAGAGCACGTATGGCAACCGCCGGCACAAGCCGACGGCGGATGCTGCCGATAAGCTGGCCGCGGTGGTCAACCGCACGGCGGCGCGCGGCGGACGCATCATCGTCCCGTGCTTCGCGGTGGGGCGCACCCAGCAGTTGGTGCTGCTGCTGCACCAGTTGATCATGGCGCACCGCATTCCGTCGATTCCGGTATTCGTCGACAGCCCGCTGGCGATCAACGCCACCGCGGTGTTTCGCAATCATCCGGAGTGCTACGACGCCGAGGTGCGGGAGTTGCTCACGGAGGTGGACGACCCTTTCGGGTTTCACCTGCTGAAATATGTGCGCGAGGTCGAGGAGTCCAAGAAGCTCAACAGCTTGCATGGCCCGTTCATCGTGCTGTCCGCCAGCGGCATGTGCGAGGCGGGGCGCATTCTGCATCATCTGCGGAACAATATCGAAGACCCGCGGAATACGGTACTGATCACCGGTTTTCAGGCCGAACACACGCTGGGCCGCAAGATCCTCGAAGGCCAACACGAAGTGCCGATCTTCGGCGAACCGGTACGGCTGCGTGCCGAGGTCGCGGTGCTGGACGAGTTGAGCGGACACGCCGACCAGCGCGAGTTGATCGAATGGATGCGCCCGCTGGCGCACTCGCTGAAGAAGGTGTTTCTGGTGCACGGCGAGGTCAGCCAGTCCGAAGGGCTTGCCGCGGCGATCCACGCCGAATACGGCTTGGAGGCCGTGATCCCGTCGCGCGGCGACACGTTTCTGTTGAACTGAGGAGGAGCATGGCATTTTGCACGAACTGCGGAACACAACTTACGGACGGAGCGCGTTTCTGCGTAAGCTGCGGCTCGCCACTGGGTAGTGGCGCCGCGGCCGGAGGCGCGGTGGTGCCGCCGCCACCGCTGCCCGCCGGACCTCTCGATTATGAGATCCAGGGCGACAACCTGCAAGTGATCCGGATCAAGCTGAAGCCCGGCCAGGAAGTCTACGCCGAGGCCGGCAAGATGATCTACAAGTTTCCGCAGGTGAGCTGGGAAACGCGCATGACCGGCGCATCGATCGGTGAGAAGATCTGGGGCGCGGTGAAGCGCAAGATGATGGGTGAGTCGCTGTTCCTCACGTACTTCCACACCACGACACCGGCCGAGGTCGGATTCGCGGGCAGCTACCCGGGACGCATTCAGGCGTTCGACCTGAAGCCGGGGCAGAGCGTGCTGGTGCAGCGCGACGGCTTTCTGTGCGCGCAGTCGACCGCACAGCTCGACATCGCGCTGGTGAAGCGGCTGGGGGCAGGGTTCTTCGGCGGCGAGGGATTTATTCTGGAGCGGCTCACCGGACCCGGCCTGGTTTTCGTCCACGCCGGCGGCGACTTCATCGAGTTCAATTTGGGCGCGGGCGAGGTGATCCAGATCGATACGGGGTGCGTGGTGGCGTTCGACGATTCGGTGGATTACGACATCCAGCTTGCGGGCGGCATCCGCACGGCGCTGTTCGGCGGCGAGGGCCTGTTCCTGGCGACGCTGCGCGGTCCGGGCCGGGTGATCGTGCAGAGCATGACGCTGCATAAGCTGCGCAGTGAACTGGCGCCATACCGGCAGGGCGGCGGCGAGCATTCGGCGCTGGGGGCGATCACGGACATCTTCGGCAGCGAGGATTAGCGTGTGGGGCAGGCCCGGGGCCTGCGGCGGCCTCTTAGGCCGCCCGGTCCTGGCGTCCGAACTCGCGCGGTGATGCCAACTCTTGCAGCGCCGTGGCCGGAGGACCGGGGCGGGCTGAGAACCCGCCGCAGGCCATGGGCCTGCCCCACACTTGCCGAACACTGTGAGTGGGCAGTGGGTGGAGATCTGGAGGAAAGACCTGGATGCGCCTGGCGCGGCGGGGCGAATGGATAGAGGCGTCCGCGGTGGCGCTGGCACGCACAGGCTTCTGTGCCTATCGCGCTGCCTCGCAATCGCTGACCCACGACGAGGCGTTCACCTACCTGAACTTTCTGGATGCCCCGTGGGCCAAGCTGGGGGGCTTGTTCGACGCCAACAACCACGTGCTGTATTCGGCCGCGGCGAAAGTGTCGATTGCGGCGTTCGGGGTCTCCGAGTGGTCGATCCGGCTGCCGAGCGTCGTGGCGGGCCTGGTGCTAACGCTGGGAATCTTCCGTCTGCTGGAGCGTGTGGAGTCGCGGGCGATCCGCTGGCTGGCGTACGCGGCGCTGGCGCTCGATCCGCTGCTGCTCGATTTCTCGATCGCGGCGCGCGGCTACGGGATGAGCCTCGCGTTCCTGGTTTGGGCGATCGACCTGGCGATGCGGCAACGGCCGGCGTGGAGCGGCGTGCTCCTGGGCCTGGGCACGGCGGCAAACCTGACGCTGGCATTTCCGGCGCTGGCGCTGGTCGTCGCGCAAAGTGCAGTGCAGCGGAGCGTGCGGACCGTGGCCGCGATGCTCGCGCCCGCGGTGGCCGTGTTGGCGGCAATCTGCGGTCCGACGCTGCGCTACGCCACGCGGGGGCACTTCTACGTCGGGCATGCGACGGTGTGGGATTCGGCGTTCGACCTGGTCCATACCACGCTGCGCGATTCGCCGCGCGACGGACTGTTGGGGTCGCCGGACGCCTCCACCTACATCACGCAGTGGCTGGTCCCGCTGGTGGCGCTGCTGTGGACCGGCGCCGCGGCGTGGCTATTCGCTCGCGGGCAGCGTGCGCGATTGATCGTGCCGTTGACGTTGGGCGTAGCCATGGCGGGTGTGGTGACCGCGCACGTGCTGTTCGGAGTCCTGTATCCGCTGGACCGTACGGGGCTCTATTTGACGATGCTCGCGGGGATCGCCTGGGCGGTGCTGGCCGATGCGGCGCCGTGGCGCTGGTTTCGTGTTGTGAATATGGCGCTGGCCGCGGTGCTGCTGGTGCAGTTCGCCACGCAAGTACAGACGCGCTTCTTCTGGCCCTGGTGGTATAACGGGGCGACGCGGGATGCGGCGGCGCTGCTGGACCGGGCGACACGGGGCGAAGCGCCGGGCAGTGTTTCGGTCAGCGCCACCCTGACGCAGCAGCCGGTGCTCGAGTTCTACCGGGTGCACTACGAGATCGGCGCGCTGCGGCCGATCGAGCGGCAGCTTCCGACGGCTTTGTCGGGCTACGACTACTATGTGCTGGGTCCGCCGGATTCGGCGAAGGCCGAAGAGAACCGGCTCCGCGTGTTGTACCGGGAGCCGGTTTCCGGAGTGGTGGTGGCTACTTCACGTAGATCGAAGTAAGCTCGTTGGGCTGCATCTGGCGATCCGCACCAATGGTGGTGGTGCCTACGATGTTACTCTGCCTGTCGTTGTAGACCACGACGACGGAGTTGTATCCGGGCGCGGGCCCACCGGAGACGACGTCCGGAATACGGATGTTGATCTGCCAGAGGCCGGGAAATTCAGGAGACACGCCCGAATACAGGATGTTCTTGGCCTCTAGGGGCTTCGCGTTGAGGATCACGGTGAGAGGTCCCGTGGTGGAAATGGCTTGTCCCGGAGCGGTCCCATCGGGCGGCAGGCCCGGAATGTTTCCGAAGCCGGTGAGGAACATCTCCAGAATCTGGTTGCGGTCGATGGGATTGGCCGGGCCGTTGATCGTCCCGGTATCGAAATTGATGGCGGCGATCAGGCCTGTGCCGGCCTGATTCAAGGTGTAGAAGCCGGGCGAGGCTGTGGCCGCGGTGAAGGTGCCGGCCGCGAGGATTTCGCCGGTGTCCTTGCGCGTCACCAGGAACTCTACAGGTCCGGAGGTCGCCATGGCGTTCGGCAGGATGGCGTAGATCACCGCTGGATCCACGCGATAGATGGGAGCGGCGACGCCGTCCACCAGCACCTGCACGCCCGCGAGTTCCTTGGGATAGGGCAAGGAGGAAGCCTGCGCTGCGTCCAAGGTGAAATCCTTGCCTTGCCGTGCCAGCAATATGATTTCGTTGGGCGTCACCGGGATCCCCGAACCGTAGTTGGCCGAGTGCTTGTAATACAACCTCGCGTAGTAGAACGACATGCGGTTGACGCCTTCGGCCACGATGACGTTGTCGAACGCATCCAGCGCCACGGCGATCGGGGTCGCGGAGCCCAACTGAGCGGTCGGACTGGAATCGGACAGCAACTGCGTGAATTCGTTAAAGCGGTAGACGGTGCTGTTGCCGGCGCTGGCCACCCAGATTTCCCCACTGGCGGCGCTCACGGCCACACCCTCCGGCTGGCTCAGGTTGGTGCTCACGATGGTACCGGTGGCCCCGTTGGGAATGTTCCCGGTGGAGCCATAGATCACCAGGCGGTTGTTGTTGCGGTCGGCGACGTACAAGCGGTCCGAACTGTCCACAGCGAGCCCGCGCGGTCCGTTGAGACCGGCCGGGGAATTGGAGGAACCGCTGGAGTTGAAGTTCTGCTGGCCCAGCACCACCTGCGCGGACTGGCCGCTGGAGAAATCCGCGCCAGGCCGGCGGAAGATGAGGACGCGGTTATTGGCGCCGTCGGCCACCGCCATGTCGCCGTTGGAGAACAAGGCGACGCCGTACGGGGCGGTCATGGTGGAGGCGCTGGCCTGCTGGATCTTGGTGGTGAAGTTGGGCTGCCCCAATACGAGATCGGCGTGTTGGAGCGATCCACCGGGCTGGGCAAACGGCTTGGGGAAGCGGACGACGCGGCCGTTCAGCGTGTCGCCGACATACAGGTTGCCAAACTGGTCCACGGCGACACCGGTGGGCGCGAACAAGCCGGAATCGGTGGGGATCAGGGGATCCTCGCTGGGGTAATTGATGGTGGTGTGGAAGCGGTCCGGCTGTCCGATGATGATAAGGTCGCCGTCGGCCGGCACCTGGAGCACGCCGCGGGAATCCACACCCACGGTGCGCACGTCGCGGAAGCCTAGAATACGGTGGTTCAGGCTGTCGGCGATATAAAGATGGTTGGGCGTAGAGGTCTTGTCCACCACGATGGAGGATCCGCGCAGGCTTCCGCTGGAGATAAACAGTTCCTTGCCCTCCACCAGGTTGGGCGCGTTGTATTCAAAGCCGACTTGGCCGAGCACGCGGTTTGCGGCGGGGAACTGGAGGGTGGGTTCCGCCTGGGGTCCCTGGGGGTAGGCCACCACGCGGTTATTGAGCGTATCGGCAAGCCACATGTCGCCGTTCACGATGACGCCGCCGGAGGGGCCCGCCAGGCTGTTGTTGGCGGAGTGATTGAGACCGCGGTTCGGCATGCCGCTCACGAAATCCGTCTGGCCGTAAACGGCCGCGATGGGCGGAGAGAATGCTTCATTCGTCTCCGCCGGCCAGTCCTCGGGCGCGGCATAACGGGCGATGCGGTGCGCGTCCGTATCGCACACGAAGACAACGGCGCCGAAGGTAAACACGCACAAGGGAGTTCCCGTTTGCTGGCCGTTCTTGAAGAAACCCAAGCTGTACTGGGTGGGATACGGTGGCGACTGCTGTCCTTGCGCCGGCGTGGGCTGAATCCCGAGGACCCTGGTGGCCGAAGCTCCGCTGGAGGTGCCGGGATTGGCGAAGTAGAGGACGCGGGCGAAGAGGTCGGCCACGTAGAGGCCACCGCGGCTGTCAAAGGCCAGACCGGTGGGTTCGATGACAGCAACCTTGTTGCGCTGCGTCTGGTTTTGCGATTGCGGCAGGTCGGAGCTGGTGAAGGTGAACTGGCCGAGGACCAGATCGGCGGCCGGCTCAATGGTCCCGGCGGCCAACTGCGATACGGGGTAGCGCAGGATGCGATGGTTCAGGCGGTCTGTCACCCAGAGGTTCCCGGCGGCGTCGGAAGCCATGCCGATCGGCTTGGGGGTGCCGCTGCGGTAGAGAGCCAGGGTCTTCGCACTGGCGCTCAGTTGTCCCTCGTTGGCGGAGCTGCCGGAGCTGACCGTTTTCTGCCCGATCACAAGGTCCGGGAACAGGTCGCCCTGCTGCTGGAAGGGAGGTGGAAAGCGGAGAATGCGGTTGTTGGCGGCATCGGCCACGTAGAGGTTGCCGTTGCGGTCCACGGTGATGCCGGTGGGCGCAGCGAAGCCGGTGACGAAACTGGTGCCAGGTCCGCCGGTGATGGTGCTGGAAAAGTCGCGCTGGCCAATGACTTTGTCGGCTGGATTTCCTTGATTAATTCCGTCGCTGTTGCGCCAGGCCAGAATGCGGTTATTGTTGGTGTCCGCGACGTAGAGGATGGCAGGGCTCACGGTGGTGTCAAAGGCGACGGCCATGGGGGCGCTCAGCTCGCGGCCTTCTAATAAGTTGGGCGCCGAGGTGGTGAGCGGATTCACCAGCTTGGGTTGGCCGAATTCACGGGAAGGGATGCCGTTGATGGCAGGAGACACCTGGGCCCACACGGGGATCGCCGTAACAAGCAGGTAGCGAAGAAGTTGCTTCATTTTGTCTGGATGCTCCGATACTGGACAGGACGCGGGACGACTGGCTTACTTTCCTGAAGATAGCACAGGACCAGGAACGGGCTATGTACCTATGGTACTGATTGGAAGCGATTCTCCAATACTGGAACTGCCGTGGAAGCCGGCCCACTGCACGCAACGGGAGCAGGCGTGCGGGACGGCTTGCTAGAATGGATGCTTGTCCCAGGATTCCCCGGCCCGGCCCCGCGTGTGCGCGGTGAGCTACCTGAATACGGTTCCTTTGGTGTGGGGCTTTGAGCACTCCCCCGCCCTGCGCGGCATTTTCGATCTCAGCTACGCGCTGCCTTCGGTGTGCGCCGAGCGCGTGGCCAAGGGCGAAGCCGATATCGGCATCCTGCCGGTGATCGAAATGGCGCGGCAGAAGCTGGCGCATTTCCCCGGCACGGGGATTGCCTGCCATGGGCCGGTGCGAACCATCCTGCTGGTCTCGAAGGTCCCCTACCGGGACATCCGGCGGCTGGCGACCGATTCCGGCTCGCGCACGTCGGTGATGCTGGCGCGGGTGATCCTGGCTGAGCGGTTCGGCGCCACGCCGCAGGTGTTCTCGCATCCGGCCGACCTCGGCCCCATGCTGGAGCAGGCCGACGCGGCGCTGATCATCGGCGACGCGGCGCTCCAGATCGATCCGGACACGCTGCCTTACGCCTCGCTCGACCTGGGCGCGGAGTGGGTGGCGATGACCGGCCTGCCGATGGTGTTCGCCGTATGGAGCGGGCGGCCGGAGCTGATCGAGGAGCGCTATGAGCGGGCGTTTCGCGAGAGCTGCCGCTATGGTCTGGAGCACGTCGACGAGATCGCGCGCCTGCAGCCGGCCGAGCGCGGCGTCAGCGAGCCGCTGGCGCGCCGCTACCTGACCGAGCATATCGTGTTCGAATTAGGAGAGAAGGATTACGAAGGAATGCGGCTCTACCTGCAGCACGCGCTGCGGCTGGACCGTGTCACCGTCCCAAGTACCGGTGTATCAGGAGGAGTTTCCGTATGATGACCCGCGCCGAAGCAATCGACCTGTTCCGCAGCGACGACTTGATAGGGATCGGCATGGCGGCCGACGCCGTGCGCCGCAAGCTGCATCCGGACAACGTGGCCAGCTATATCATCGACCGCAACATCAACTACACCAATTTCTGCACCGAATACTGCTCCTTCTGCGCCTTCTACCGGCCCATGGGCCACGACGAGGGCTACATCCTGCCGCAGGAGAAGATCTTCGAAAAGATTCAAGAGACCATGGACCTGGGCGGCACGGGCATCCTGATGCAGGGCGGCCTGCACCCGGACCTGAAGATCGAGTGGTACGAGGATCTGTTGCGCGGCATCAAGAAGCGCTTCGACATCTGGTGCCACTGCTTCTCGGCGCCGGAGATCGTCAATATCGCCGAAGTGAGCGGGCTCAACCTGCGCGATACGCTGGCGCGGCTGCGCGATGCCGGCCTCGATTCGGTGCCGGGCGGCGGGGCGGAGATCCTGGACGACGACGTGCGGCATCGCATTGCGCGGCTGAAGTGCCGCACGCAGGAGTGGATCGACGTGCACCGGACCTGCCACTCACTGGGCATCCGCACCACGGCCACGATGATGTTCGGCACGGGCGAAACGATCGAACAGCGCATGAACCACTTCGACGTGGTCCGGCAGATTCAGGAGGACACCGGCGGGTTCACGGCCTTCATCCCCTGGGCGTTCCAGCGTGAGCTGACGTCGCTGGGGCGGTTCGTGAAGGAAGAGGCGACGGCGGTCGAGTACCTGAAGATGCTCGCGATTTCGCGGCTGTACCTGGAGAATATCGAGAATATTCAGAGCTCCTGGGTGACGCCGGGCCTCAAAACCTGCCAGATCGGGCTGCGTTTCGGCGGGAATGACGTCGGCAGTATCATGATTGAAGAGAACGTGGTCAGCGCCGCGGGCACGCACCATCAGGCCACCGAAGAGGAGCTTCGGCGGCTGATCCGCGATGCGGGTTTTATTCCGAAGCAGCGGGATACGCTGTACCGGACGTATTTTTTGAATTAGTGTCGTGACCGGGTTCAAGGGGAAGGCGGCCTGAGAGGCCGCCGCAGGCCACGGGCCTGCCCCACACGAAATACGCTGCGTTCCAAGAGGCTGGGCGTATGGAAATGGGCGAGATTGCCGCATTCGCGGCCTTTGCGCTTGCCTGCGCTGGAGCGAACGCAGCCGCGCTGGAGAGGGTCCCTCCACCGCCGGGCACGCCGTTTGCGTCCGCGCTCAAGGTGAACCGGGTTTCCGTCCTACGCCGTATGGGACGAATTTCTCTGTTGCTGATGCTGGCAGGGTGGTGCGCCGGCTTGCAAGGCGCTGCACTGGAGGCGATCCCCCGGACGCCGGTTCCGCCTTTGCCCGCCGGCCTCGAGAAGAACCAGGGGCAGGCCAAGCTGGACATCCTGTTCCTGGCGCGCGGCGGTGCCAGCATCGCGGTGACGGCGCAGTCGATTCACTACTCGCCGCTCGGCTTGCAACAGATTTTCGTCGGCGCGAATCCGGGCGCGGCGGTGCGGTTCAGCGATCCGCTGCCGGGCATGGCGAACGTGTTCACCGGGAACGATCCGCAAAAGTGGGTCACCGGGATTCCGCGCTATGCGACCGCCCTTCTGACCGGCGTCTATCCCGGGATCGACGCGCGCTATTCGATGAGCACCGAAGGCGTGTTGACGTTGACGCTGGTGCTGCATCCGGGCGCGGACCTGAGCGCGGTGGTCTTCGATTTTCCGCAAGCAGCCACGCTGCAAGTCGACAACGATCACAACCTGCGGGTCCAGTACGGATCGCGGTATGACCCGTCCCTGACCCTCGCGCCGCCCGTGGCCTGGGAGCAAACTCCCGGGGGACCCATCCGCTATGACGTGAGTTTCGAACTCCAGTCCAAGACACGGACGGGGCTGGCCGTGACTCGTCCCGCGGACGGACTGACTCTCGAAATTGACTGGCCGCTCAACCAGGCCGGAGACACCGCTGTCATTCATCCAACGCCGTTGCCGTTCCAGGTGGCTGAAGCCGGCGGGGCCACGTTCGTGGCGGGCACGATCCCCGACGCGGCGGGGAAGGATCCGCCGTTTGCGCCGGCCGCCTGGGAGGGATGCGGCAAGGAGATCTCGCTCGTGTTCGCCTGCGCGGACGTGGTCGTGTACAAGTACGCGGCCGGGGAGCCTGCGTTTGTCAGTTATCTTTCGGGACGCACGCGCGAAGCGTTGTCGTTCTTCCAAATCGCTCCCGACGGCGCCTTGGTGGTGGCCGGCGCCACCGACTCCCCCGACTTTCCGGCAACCGCGGGAGCGTTCCAGAGCGTGTATGGAGGCCCGCCGGTCCCGGCCCAGGAGCCTGCCGTCCTCGCCGGGGATTACTTTGCCGCGGACCTGGACCCGATGACGGGCGTCCTGCGCGCCGCTACGTTCCTCGGCGGACCCGCGGGGGACACCATCGGCGAGACGGCGATGGGTCCGGACGGGTCGCTATACTTCATGCCCGGGAACGGGGCGAGGCCGTTGGACGGCATGCCCGTGACGCCCGGCGCACTGCTTTCGGGATGCACAGGCATACCCTGCGCGGCCGGCTATGCCGCGCACCTGGATGCCGGGCTCGCACGATTGCTGTACGGCACCTATTTGCCGGGATCTCCCGTCGTGGCGGAGCGGCACACCGACGGCAGCGTCTACTATGCCGGTGCGGCCGGTCCGGATTTTCCGGCGACGCCGGGCGCTTTCCAGACCGAAAACGCCGGAGACTCCGACGGTTTTGTCGCCCGGCTGGACCCTTCCGGAAGCCGGTTGCTGTTCGCGACCTACATCGGAGGACCCACATCGGACGTGGTCTCACGCATGGCCGTGGCTCCGGACGGCGCGGTGTGGTTCGATCTCAACTCGAACGTCGGGAGTGTCGACGTCCCGCACAGCCTGGTGGAGTTGGATGCGGCGGGCGCAACGATGCTGGCCAGGATACCGGTGGCGAGCTCCGACCTGGCGGTCGACCACGCGGGCAATCTCCACGCGGTGGTGTTCGGGCCCGCGCCGGTCACCGAGGACGCGTTTCAGTCCCATGGGTGCCCCTCGGCCGACCTCGCCTACCTGAAGGTGAGCCCTGCCGGAGACCTGCTGTTCGGGACCTACCTCCCCAACTTCATCTCGAACGACTTTGACGGCGCCAATAGCCTGGGCGAGCCCTATCTGGACGGCGGCCAGCAGACGCGCTACTTCATCTCGCTTACGGAGCCCGGCGGCGTGCTTGCAGGATGCCTGGTGGACGGAGCCAGCTTTGCCAACCCCGGCGTAGTATCGCCCGGCGCCATCGTCACGCTCTTCGGCAGCCGCATGGGACCGAAAGAGGGCGTCGCGTTCGCACTGGAGAACGGCCGCGTTCCGGCCTTGCTCGGCGGGACTCGGGTGCTGGTGGACAGCGAGGAGGCGCCTATCCTCTACGCGTCGTACGGGCAGCTCAACATCGTGCTCCCCTACGATCTCCCGGCCGGCGGCCGACCCACGATTCAAGTCGAGCATGATGGCGTCCTCAGCAACGAACTGAGCGGATTCTATGTGGACGTGGCGGGGATTTCTCTGTTCGGACTGGACGCGTCCGCTACGCCGCCGGCCGCGGCGCTGAACCAGGACGGCACCGTGAACTCGCCCGACAATCCGGCGAAGAGAGGCTCGCGGGTGGTGCTGTTCGGCACCGGCGGCGGAGAGACGGTTCCTGCCAGCATCGCCGGAGAGGTGACGCCGCTCGCTCCACGTCCGCTGGCGAACCGTGTGATCGTAGAGATCGCCGACGGGCTGCGGTTGACGGTGGAATACGCGGGAGCCGCGCCAGGATTGGTAGCGGGAGTCACGCAGATCAATGTGAAAATTCCCGAGGATGCTCCCACGGGCGTGGTCCGGCTGCGCGTGGACAGCATTGGGCTGGTGAGCTTCTCCCCGGGCGACGTCACCATCGCGGTCGGCGATTGACCCATGGGTTAGTTCCGCGAGTTAGCCCGCATTTCTCGTCAGGTTCGTGCGCAGGACGTGGCGCAAGCCCGTGGCTTGCCGCGCCGGGACTCGTCCCGGCGCTTGTGGTCGGTCACGCTGTACTGCCGGGAGCGGCGGCCAAATCGCCGATAGCATATCCCTGCCTCACGTTTCGCACCGATGCACTGTAGACCTAGTGAGAAATGCAGGTTTAGCCCGGATTTCTCACAGGCTCGCAGAGCGTTTCGGGCAAAGCAAAGGTGGGAGGCCTCGGCGAGTGGTCGGGCCGGCACTCCGGGCACGACACTGTGATGGACGACAAGCGCCGGGACGAGTCCCGGCGCGGCAAGCAGGAGTGCTCGCGCCACGTCCTGCGTCCGAAACCTTGTGAGAAATGTAGGTTAGTTCAGGCCTTGCTCAACGGGCGGAGGCTCGGGCTTCGCGGGCGGGGCGGGTCTCGCCGGAGCCGCGGCCACGGCCTTCGCGGGAGCTGCCGCTGGCCCGCCCGCGGCTGCAGCCGGTTTTGCCGCGGCTGGGGCCGGCTTCGCTGCTGCGGTGGTGGGATTCGTGGCGGCAGCCGTGGGCTGCGCGGCCGCGGTGGCCTGCGCTTGCGCTGCATTTCCCACCTGACCCCTACCGGACTGCGCGGTCGTCGTAGCGCCGTCCGAACCCGGCTGCGAGGCGTCGGCTCCAGCGGCGGATTCGGCCGTGGTGGAGGATGCCGTCACCGCCGAGGGCGGCGCGGCCATTTCGTCCGGCAGGCACTTGCCGACGCACACGGTCTGCGAAATCTGCTGCACCGGACCCAGATGATTGGGATCCGTGACGGTCGGGCGGCGGACGCTGAACGTCTCCACCACCGATCCGTCGGCGGCCGGCTGCCGCTGGATGATCTGCTGCTCCTTGAGCTGCATCGGCGCGCCCGGGTACCGCGAGACGCCCGGAACGTTAGAGTCGTACAGGTTGGTTTCTTCCGTCTCAGTGCCGTTTTTCTGCCTGGTGGTGGTGGTGACGGCCTGGCGAGCCAGCACCATCTGGCGGTTCATGTCCGGCTCATAGCTAGCCGTATTCATCACCGTCTGATTGCCGTTCTTCTTGGTCGTCGTGACCTCGCGCAGCATGTCGCGGAACCCGCCGTTGCCGTCGGTGCGCTGCACGGTCTCGGTGGTCTGCTGGTTCGCCTCCGCACCGGTGGTCACCACCCGGCGCTTCTCGGTTGGGGCGAAGGTTCCGTCCAAAGACGGGCGGTCGATGGTGATATTCGTAGTGGTGGTCTGGCCCTGGACCCGCGTTTCCGCTGTGCGCCGTTCGGCCTCCTGCATGCGGCCGTTGACGTCGCTTTTGTAGGTGGTTTCCTTCACCTGCTGGATGCCGCCGGGACGCTTGGTCTCCTCGATCACCGTACGCTGGGTCTGGATCAGTTGTCCGTCGCGGCCGTATTTCTTCGTGATGCGTTCGGTGACCTTGCCTCGGGGCGTATCGCTCAGGACCTTCTCGCCGGTCTCCTCCAGCGGCACGCGCCGGCCGTTGACGCTTTGGTAGAACTGAGTGTCGCCGCCGGTCGCCGTGGCCGATGAACTGCGCAACGCCGAGCGGCGCCCGTTGATGTCGCGCTGGTAAACGGTGGAGTTCGACTGCGCCCATGCCAGGGCCGCGCTACAGAGGATGATCAAAAACAGCTTCACACCTATAATCTAGGCGGAATTCCGGTGGTTGGCAATCAAGCGAACCCCTTAGGTCCATTTCTTGATCTTGCGGAGGGGCCGGGTTTGTCCGGGTACGCCCGCGCGTCGCGCGGCGGCTGCTTCCCGTACAATGGGGAGGAGACCGGTAACCGGCGAGTGAGAGATTGGTGAAGACGTTCTACATTGAAACCTTCGGGTGCCAGATGAACGTGCACGATTCCGAAAAGGTGATCGGCACGCTGGCCGGGCAGGGCTACCGCCAGGTCCGGACGCCGGAGGAAGCCGACCTCGTTTTCTACAACACCTGTAGCATCCGCGACAAGGCCGAGCAGAAGGTCTTCTCCCGCCTCCAGCAATTCAAGAAAGAACACGGCAAGGGCAAAACGTTTGCCGTTCTGGGATGCGTGGCGCAGCAGGAAGGCGAGAAGATTTTCGAGCGCGCGCCGCACGTGAGCCTGGTGTGCGGCTCGGCCAGCTACACCAAGCTCCCGGAGATGCTGGTGCAGTTGGAAACCGGCGACCGCCGCGTCACCGGCCTGAGCCTCGATACCGAGGACGCCTTCGAGACGCCCTACACGCGCCGCGACAATCCGCACCGCGCCTACATCACCATCATCGAGGGCTGTGACAAGTCCTGCGCCTATTGCGTAGTCCCGTTTACCCGCGGACCTGAGCGCAGCCGCACCAGCGCCTCGGTCATGAGCGAAGGGCTCGAGCTGGCGCGGGCCGGCTACACCGAAATCCAGCTCCTGGGCCAGAACGTGAACAGCTACCGCGATCCGTCGCCCGCCGGCTGGGATTTCGCCACGCTCCTGGACAACGTCGGCAAGCTCCCCGGCATCCGGCGCGTGCGCTTCACCACGTCACATCCGCGCGACTTCACCAAAGGGATTATCGACGCGATCGACCGTAATGAGTCGCTGTGCAATCAGGTCCACTTGCCGGTGCAGTCGGGCTCGGATGGGGTGCTGGCCGCCATGCAGCGCTTGTACACACGCGAGCAGTACATGCAGCGGATCGGCTGGATGAAGGCCGCCTCGCGGCCGATCGCCATCAGCACGGATATCATCGTCGGGTTCCCGGGCGAGACCGAGGCCGACTTTGAGGCGACCATGGGTCTGCTGGACGAGGTGGAATACGATTCGGTGTTCAGCTTCAAGTACTCGCGGCGGCCGAACACGCCTGCGCTGGAGCTGGGTGATCAGATTCCGGAGGAAGAGAAAGGCAGGCGCCTGAGCGTCCTGCAGGAGCATCAGCGCGCGATTCAGATCCGGCGCAATGCCGCCTATGTGGGCACCGTGGAGGAATGCCTGGTGGAGGGCTTCAACAAAGCCACCGGGCAGTGGATCGGCCGCACTTCGCAGAACAAGACGCTGAATTTTCTGCGGCCGGGTTCCGAAGAAGACTTGCGGGGGCGGTACCTCGAAGTCCGCGTCACGCGGGCAGGCCCGAACTCGCTGGCCGGGGAAGCGGCCGGCTAACCAATGCAAACGACGAAGGAGGGAATCATGGAAGTTGAAATGAAAATCCGGGGACTGATGATGGACCCCAGTACAAACCTGCCGATCGTCGTGCTCAAGGATGTCAACGGGGGCTCGGTGCTCCCGATCTGGGTGGGAATTTACGAAGCCAACGCCATCGCGCTCGAAATCGAGAAGGTGGCCACGGCGCGGCCCATGACCCATGATCTGATCCGGAACCTTCTGTTCGGCCTGGAAGTGGGCGTCAAGAAGGTGGTGGTGTGCGACCTGAAGGAAGACACCTACTACGCCATCATCTGGATCGAGCGCGACGGCAAGATGATCGCCGTCGATTCGCGGCCGAGCGACGCGCTGGCGATCGCCCTGCGGCTCGACTGCCCGATCTTCGTGGACGATACGGTGCTGAAGACCTCCAAGGCGGCGGCGGTATCCGAGGCGGGCGCCAACGAAGAAACCCGGCGGTGGCTCGAAGGGCTGAACGACGAGGACCTGGGCCGCTACAAGATGTAGCCGCCCCTTCCCCAGGCGGTCTTCCCAAAGCGGTCTTCCAAAAAAGAAGGGCTCGAACCGGATCATCCGGATCGAGCCCTTTTCTGTCTTGGAGGTAAAACCGGCTACTTGCCCTTGCCGCCCTTGGTTCCGGTCCAACCCTCGATCTGCTTGGCGTCCAGCTCGAAGTTCACCACGAAGGGATCCGGGTTGAAGCTCTTCACCACGCCCTCGAACATGATCTCCTGACCGGGTTCCATGGTCCCCGGAGGCAGCGTCTCGACGAACTTGAGATTGGCGTTGGCAACCGTCGGATCGCCCTTGGCAGGATCGACCACGGCCACGGTCAGGCCCGTCGTGTTGCCCTTTTCCTCGGTGTCGGTCACGATAATGCCCTTGAACTTCGAGAAGCCCTTGGCGAGGGCCGCTTCACCAGGCAGCAGCGCGTCCTTGTATGTCGTCTCGAAAACCATCTGGGCGTTCGGCCCGGTGAGCGGACCCTTGACGATATCGCGCCAGAAGGTGAGAGACGGGTGCGCGGCGTCGTAGGACTGCTCGGCGTCGAACTGTTCCTTCTTGATCGTGTTGATGTCCTTGATCGAGAAGCCGGCCGGCGGCATCACGTTGGCCGAGGCAATCTGGATCACCCGGTCGGCGCCTTCGTGCGAGCCGTGGTAAGTGTCGTAGGCGTTGTTGAAGAAGTTCAGCGCCTGCTGCTTGGCGGCTGCCTGCATGGCGTTCGGACCGCTATAGGAACCGGCGCGCGCGAAGTGATAGAGCGCTTCGGGGTACTTGGTGTCCAGCAAGGCCGAGTTGCTGCGGGCCTGATCCAGCAGGTCCTGCGCCAGGAAGTAAGTGAAGTTGGCCTGCGAGGGATCGTCCTTCAGCACCTTGCGGATCTCCGGTTCCGCCTTGGCCCACTCCTTGCGCTGGACGAAGACCCACGCGTAGGTCTTCTGCGCGGTCTTCAGGATGGGGTCCTTCAACGCGGCGAACTGCGCCGGGTCCGCGATCGTCCCGGGCTTGTTGGCCGGGTCGAAGACCGCGGCGGAATTGTCCAGGATATATTTGGCTGCGTGCTCGGCGGCCGTCAGATCGGCGGCAGCGGGCACCTTTCCAGCCGGAGCCAGAAGGTAGATGTTACTGATGATCGTGTTGAGCGCCAAGAAGTGCTTCGGACGGCGCTTGAGGATTTCCTCCGCCATGTCGAAGCTCTTGCGCGCGTCGTTCAACTGCGCGTAGCTGACCAGGTAGAGGTCCTCGCGCAAGTCCCAGAAGTCGGTATCCGGGAAAGTGTTCTTCCATTCATCCAGGGCAACAATGCGCTGCTTGGCGTCAGGGGCTTTCTCCGCCGCCTGCTCGAGCGCATACTCCTGTTGCCCGCCGCCTTTCCCCTTCCACGCCTTCTGCGGCTGCTGAGCGGCGAGCACCCAGCCCAAGCTCAGCCCAACCCCCAGGGCCGTCACCATGATAAGGATACGTTTGTTCAGCACCATGAACCTCCAGACAGAATCGAGTAACTGCACTGTTCCTTAATGTTTGGATACTCTGCGGAGTATAGCCCACAGGTGTGTGCCTCCGCAAGGGTATGTTCACCCAATCCCAACATCTTATCTTCTTCCAGCGTACACCGAAATTCGGGATCCCCGCTAACGGCCCCCACTAGTGACCAGTGTAGTCCTGCACGTTAGACGCCGCGGCGTAGAATCCGGTTCCCGCAGGCGCACACCGTTCAGTTTCGCGTATCCTAACCCTCATGCGCTGGATCGACTTGGCGGTGATCGCCGTCTACCTTGCGGGCATCACCTGGTTCGGCGCGCGCTTCCGCCACTCGCAGCGCTCGCTCAAGGATTACTTCCTGGGCGGACGCACCGCGCCCTGGTGGGCCATCGCGCTCTCTGTGGTGTCGGCGGAAACCAGCATCCTGACGGTGATCAGCACGCCGGCCCTGTCGTTCACCGGCAACCTGGGATTCCTGCAATTGATCTTCGGCTACCTGCTGGGCCGCATCGTGATCGCGACCCTGTTCCTGCCCGCCTATTTCCGCGGCGAAATGTTTACCGCCTACGAGCTGATGCGGCGCCGCTTTGGCGAGCGCACACGCCGCATGACCGCGGGCACTTTCCTGCTGCTGCGCGCCCTCGCCGAAGGCGTGCGCGTGTTTGCCATCTCCATTGTGATCTCGATCATCCTGGGCACCGGCGAGATGACGTCGATCGCCGTGATCCTGGTCCTCACGCTGATCTACACCTACGAAGGCGGCATGACCGCCGTCATCTGGACTGATGTTGTGCAGATGATCCTGTACGTCGCCGGCGCCCTGGTCAGCCTCTACGCGCTGCTGTCGGAAATTCCCGGCGGATGGGAGCACGTGGTGGCGTTGACGGCTCCGCTCGGCAAACTCCAGGTGTTCGATTTCCAGGTGGGCGCGCCGGCGGCGTTCTTCTCCCGGACCTACACGTTCTGGGCCGGCGTCATCGGCGGCTGTTTGCTCACCACCGCGAGCCACGGCACCGACCAATTGATGGTGCAGCGGTTGCTGGCCGCTCCCAACGAACGCCAGAGCCGCGCTGCCTTGTTAGCCAGCTGGGTGGTGATCTTCTGCCAATTCTCGCTATTTCTCCTGGTGGGCTTGTGTCTGTTTACATACTATTCCGATCACGGGCTGGCGGCGCCGGAAGTGACGGATCGCATTTATCCGCTCTTCATCTGGGAACAGTTGCCGGTGGGGGTCGCGGGACTGGTCACCGCCGCGATCCTGGCAGCCGCCATGTCGAACCTGAGCGCCGCGCTGAACTCGCTGGCGTCCACCACGGTGATGGACTTCCTGCGGCCGCTGGCGCAGGCCCGGGAAGCCGCCGGCGGAGCTCCATCGGCCAGCGATGCGGTATGGCTGCGGCGCGCCCGCTTGGCGACCGTCTTCTGGGCCGCCGTCCTGTTGGCCGTTGCCGTGGGGGCCCGCGACGTGGGGAACCTGCTCGAAGCCGGTTTGTCGATCGCCTCGGTCATCTATGGGTCGCTGCTGGGCGTATTTTTGCTTGGCCTGCTGACCAGGAGGGCCGGGGAAACGGGCGCCATGGTAGGCATGGTGGTGGGTCTTATGGCGCTCCTTTATGTCCGTTTTGCCACCTCGATTGCCTTGACCTGGTATGTGCTGATTGGCACAGTTGTAACCTTCGGCGTAGGGCTCGCTGTCTCCGCATTCCGTCCCCATAAAAGCCTGTAGATCTGCTAGTTAGGCCCACCGGCGCGGACGCGTTCCCGCCCCTCGCAGCGGTGTTTTTTTACGCAATAATTTCCACAGCTTGGGCTGTCGCGACAGGCTCGTGGAGCAGTCATGGAGCGGTCCGTTTCGCCTGTCAATATCGGGATCTGGAGACGAAAGAAGGGCGCATTACGGCAATATCTACCGCGCGAAGGGTTGCTATGGAGCCCGCCCGGGGCGGGTCCTCTAGTACTTGCGCCGCACAAATGTCCGCCGCCGCCACGCCGCTTCTGTTCTGTTCTCGGAACAAGATATTGAAAACGGCAGGAAAGATGTGTAGACTCATAGATACGACGTAGGCGTCCGCTATGCAACGATGTTCGGTTTTCAGAACAGACAAGCGGCGCACTCAATTTCGGAGGTTTGGAGAATCCCTTATGGACGTGCTTAAAATGCTGGCGGATTTACGCCAGGAACGTGAACAGATTGAAGAAGCCATTTTGACCCTCGAGCGTCTGGCTCGCGGGCGTGGCCGCCGTCGGGGCCGTCCGCCGGCCTGGATGAGTGAGTTGAAGCGCCGCGGCCGCCCGCCGGGCAGCAAGAACAAGTCGAAGGAGTCGGCGGCTGCTTAGCTAGCTGCCGGAAGGGTTGCCCACGATCCCGCGGTCGCCATGCCGCGGATTGAGAAGGGTCGTCGTGTCTCTGCGCGGCTTGGAGCGGGAAGCGCCTGGTTTCGCCTAGACTTGAGTCTGGCCCGTATCCCCTGGTCCCTTGGGGCAGGTAACCTGACCGGTATGGAATCCTTCGAGAGCGCCCGCAAAGTAATCATCGCCCTGGACTTGGAGACGGCCGCCGAAGCGCGTGTGCTGGTCGCCGCCCTGGACGGCGCAGCCTCCTTTTATAAGGTTGGCCTGGAGCTGTACACCGCCGCCGGGATGGACTTCGTCCGGGAGCTTAAGTCGCAGGGACATCGTGTTTTTGTCGACTTGAAGCTGTACGACATAGGGGAAACGGTGAAACGCGCGGTGACCCAAGTGGCACGCGCGGGAGCTGACTTCCTCACCGTGCACGGAAGCCGTTCTGTAATGTCGGCAGCCGTAGCGGGGCGCGCCGACGCCCCGCTAACTCTTCTCGCCGTCACCGTCCTCACCAGCTTCGACGAAAGCGACCTGCGCCAGATGGGCTACCCCTGCCAGGTTTCCGAGCTCGTCTCGTTGCGCGTCACCAACGCGATGGAGGCGGGCGTCAACGGTATCGTCTGCTCCCCCCTGGAAGTAGCACGTGTGCGCACGCTCGCCCGCCCGGATGCGATTCTGGTGACCCCTGGAGTCCGCTCCGCCGGCGCTGCATCGAACGACCAGAAGCGCGTGGCGACCCCGGCGCAGGCCGTCGCCAACGGCGCGAACTACGTTGTGGTGGGCCGGCAAGTCACTCGTGCCGCGGACCCGCGCGCTGAATTCTTGAAGATTTGCGAGGAAATCGAAGCCGGTCCGGCCTGACTTCGCGCCGCGGAACCTACCGCCGCCGTGACCTGGCCGTGCGCGCGCCGGACGGCGCCGCGGGGCCTAAAATCCCAGACGCACCCGGCTGCGCATCGGCAAACGCCGGCCGGAACACAAAGACGAAAACGTTCGAGCTGCTGTCCTCCGGCGGCGCCGCCTGGCCCTCCAGGAATACGTTACCGAACACCTCGCCCGTAACGTAGACGTTGCCGTCCGGATCCACCTCGATGTTGCTCGATATCTGATAGCCGCCACCGGTGACGTAGCTCGAGTAGCGCAGCGCATCGGCCGGCGCGGCGTTCGGATCGATCACGGCGACGAAGCCGTCCGTGCTGCCGCCACTCGACTCCGGCCGGATCGCGTCGCGCACCGGCAGGTCCCGGGAGAGCGTGTAGCCGGTCAGATAATAAGCGCCGGTCGGCCCGAGCCGCATATCGTAAGTGACTTCGCCGTCGCTGCCGCCGTAATAGGTGGAATAAATCAGCGAGTTCGTGTAGTCTTCGGCCGTCAAGTCCAGGATCGTGAGGAACGCGTCGCCGTTGCCGGCCGGCCTGGCCTGCATGGCGTTGGCCGTCACCGGGAATCCGTTGGAGAGCGTGAAGCCGCCCAGCGCCACCAGCCCGTTGCGGTCGTCCACCAGGACCTTCCACACCTGGTCAATGCCTTCGCCGCCGACGAACGTCGAGTATTCGATGGTCTTGGCGTCCAAGTCGAGCTTGCTCAGGAACGCGTCGCTACCGCCCGAATAAAACGGCTTGTGGGAACCCACCGTAGTCGGAAAATCGGCCGAATAGGTGTAGCCGGCCACATACACCTTGCCGTTGTTGTCCACGTCGATCGACTTGGGATAATCCTCCGTGTACCCGCCCAGGTACGTGCTGTGGACCAGCGACGCGTCGCCGCTCTGGGTGGGGTCGATCTCGGCAACCCAGCCGTCAATGCTTCCGATATAGGTGCTCTGCAGGGCATCCTTCACCGGGAAGTCGAGGGAATCAGTGAAGCCGGTTACGTACGCCTTGCCGTCGTGCGTGGCGATGGCCGTGGGCTCGTCGTTGCCGGTTCCCGCGAAGAACGTGGAGTAGACCAGCCCGTCCTTGCCCGGCACCTTAGTGTCCAGCAGCGAAATGAAGCTGCGCCGCACGTTGCCGTTGCTGCTTAAATACGCCCCGCTGGTCACGGGAAAGAAGAAATCGTCGGTGACGCCCGTCAGGTAAAACACGCCCTGATCGTCCACCGCCATGGCGCGCAGAATATCGCCGAAGTCGCCGCCGAAGAACCCCGAGTAGGTGATGACGTCGTCGCCCGTGCTCAGCGGATTCAGCTTGGTGGTGAACACCTGCCGGTTGGGCGTGAGCACGAACACGCTGTAGGGGTCGCCCACCTGAGGGAAATCGTCGGAAAGCGTGTAGCCGGCGATGTAGATGGAGTTGTTGGCGTCGCGCCCGATGCCCAGCGGCGCTTCCGACCCGCTGCCGGCCAGGTAAGCCGTGAACAGCAACTGCGGATCGATCACCAGCGGCTGCGCCGCGTCGTAAGCGCCCAGCCGGATCGAGTACGCGCCGCCCTCCTCGGGAAAGTAAGAAGAGGCCACCGAGGCGATCTCGCCCGTCGCCCGCCGCTGATATACGACCGGGGCTTGCTGTTCGATCTCCTCGCCCCCCGCGCTCACCAGCAGCGATCCGTGGTCCGACAGCCGCACGCTGTCCGCTCCGTCGAAGCGCATGCGGATCTGCGAGGGATCGGCTCCCGGCGCCAGTTCGAAGTCGTATTCGAGCGTCGCGCCCGACCCGTAGTACCGCACGTCCACGCCCGAATACAGACCCACGCGCCGCAATTCGAGGTAGGCGTCCGCGCTACGAAACGTCCCGTGCGAGCCCCAGTAGTTGGTCGGCGTGGCCGACCGCCGCGCGCCCACAAACGTCGCGTGCGCGGCCGACCCGGCGAAGGTCAACTGCACCGCGCGTCCGCCCACCGGAAACACGGCGCCGCGGTCGCGGATCGCCACGGCGAGCCCCAGCCCGCGCGCCACCCACTGATGTTCAGAGACGGCTTCAAAGCGCAGCGGGACCTTATTGATGACGGACTGGTCCACAATGCGGGCGGACGAGTCCAGTGCGGCCTCCACCGGCTGCGGCGGCGCGCCGAACGCGGCTCCGGCCAGCATGAGCAGACCGCCGGCCAGGGCGAAAGGAAACACGGGCATAGAGATAAGACGTAACCTTCGTAAAGTCAGGAAGCCCCAACTCGGATCTCCAACTAGGGTAGCATGGGGTGTTGCTACGGTCCCGTCTGGTTGTTCCGCTTGCGGCACTGCTGTTCACAGGCATTTTCTTTGCCGACTACCTGCCGCCGATCCGGCAGGTGCACATCCCCTTCGATCTGGACGGATTCCACTACCCGCTGGCCGATTACGCCTTCCAGGCGGTGAAGCACGCGCGGCTCCCCCTGTGGGACCCAACCATGTACAGCGGCATGAGTTTCGTGGCCAACGTGCAGACGGCGCTGTTCTATCCAGCCACCTGGCTGATGTTCCTGGCAAGCTGGTCCCACGACCTGCTGCCCTACCAGGCGCTGGAGGACTTGAACCTTGCGCACGTGTGGCTGGCGTTCACACTGTGTTTCTTCTGGCTGCGGGGGAAGCGCCCCGGCGGGACCCCTATGGACGGCCTGGCTTGCGCGCTGGGCGCGGGCATCTACGCCTTCAGCGGCTACCTGTGCACTCAACTCCAGCACTTCGGGCTGGTCGCGGCCTACGCGTGGTTTCCGCTGGGGCTGTGGGGTATCGACCAGGCCGTCGAGCGCCGGTCCTGGAAGCCGCTCTGGAAACTGATGCTGGCCTCGGCGATGGCCTTCCTGGCCGGGTACCCGCCCACCTGGTTCGTGTTTGCCTTCGTCGCCGGGATTTACGCGCTGGCCGGCGCCTGGCGTTGGCGAGCCGTCACCGGAGTGATCGTCGTGCTGCTCGCATCGCTGGCCCTGGCCGCCGTCCAGATTCTGCCGGCCTGGGAAGCCACGCAGTTCCGTGAACCAGAAGCCCGCTACGGCGGCGGCATCAAGGACCCGGGTTTCTACCTCTCTTACTTCGTCCCCAACTACTACGACTTCGGACCCGACCGGCCGGTGGAAGCGAATCCCGGAAAGATGTATCTCTACCTGGGCGCGCCGGGCATCGCCGGACTCGCGCTGGCTCTGCGGCGGCGGTCCTCCGGAACGCGCCAGTCCGCGATTGTCGCCGCGGCTTGCCTGGTGATGCTGATCAACCCTTTCGACGTGGTCTGGAGCGTCATCCAGCACTCGACCCTGCTTGCCGATCTGGTACGCTCCGGGTACTTCCCAGCCGGCGTGGCCATCGCCTTGGCCGACCTAAGCGCCCGCGGCCTCGATGATTTCCTCCGACGCACTGCCCGCCCCGTGCGGCACTGGTGGGTCCGAGCGGCGATCGTCGCCATGGGCGTCTGGGCCATCGTTGAAGCCATCCGTTACCCGGCCGACTACCTGGCGGGTCCCGCCGCGTTCATTGACCCCGCGCTCATGCTGGCCGTGTTCGGCTTCGGCCTGTACGTCTACCGCAGCCAGCGCGCCGACCTCCGCCTGTGGGTCGGTCTGGCGCTGCTGGTGTCGGTAGGCGTCGACTACAAAGTGTTCGGCACGCACAAGCGGTTCGACTCTGACCCGGGCCCCGGGCGCCGCTACTCGCTTCAGGAATTCGAAGCGATGGACACGGAGGCGTTCCAGACCATGCGCGCGCATCCGGAGTATCGCGTGGCGCTGGGCCCCTTTGCGCCGTTTCCCACTGAGCTGCGCCACGTCGGGCTGCGCACACCGCAGGGCTTCGACCCGTTCCTGAGCATCGCCTACCGCAAGATCATCGACCGCTACGGCCAGGAGCTCGACGACCGCAACTTCCAGCTCGACCCGGCCAACGACGACGCGCTGCACCTGTTCGGCGTGCGCTACTGGGTGACCGGCGACCACGCTCCGAACTTCGCCCAGGTCGCCGCCGACCCGCGCTTCCGCCAAGTGGGCGGGGACATCTATTACCGCGTCTTCGAGTATCTCGACGCCCGCCCACCCTACGGCTTCGAGGGCAACGGGCAGGCCGGTCTGAAAAGCTGGGAACCCGAACACCGCGTCTTCACCGTACACGCCGCCGACGCCGGCCGCCTGACGCTCGCCGAGCAGTTTTACCCGGGCTGGGCCGCCACCGTGGACGGTGCCAAAGCGCCCGTCGAGCTGTGGAACACGGCGTTCCAATCCGTCGCGGTCCCCGCGGGCGAGCACACGGTGGAGTTCCAATTCCACTCCACATACCTGGCTGCGGGCGCATGGATCAGCCTCGCGGCGCTGGCGGGGCTCATTTGGTGGATGCGCGCGTCTGTCCGCGCCCCGCGCTAACCCGGGACCAACCCGAATATCTCACGGACCCTCCAGCAGAAAACCGCCGACTCTGGCAGTTGGCCCGAATTTCTCACAGGCTCGCAGAGCGTTTCGGGCAAAGCACAGGCGGGATGCCTCGGCAAGTGGTCGGGCCGGCACTCCGGGCACGACACTATGACGGACGACAAGCGCCGGGATGAGTCCCGCGCGGCCAGCTACAGGCTTGCGCGACTCACACAAAAAAGCCGCGCTCTCGAAAGAGCGCGGCTCCACAAACAGTGGACTCTCGGATCGCGTCGAGCGCCTGGGCGCGCACTTCCATGCACCCAGGCGCCCTAAGCGACCTAGAAATTGATACGAGCGATAATCTGACCGGTACGCATACCAGTCGTGCCGGACGTCGGAACGATCGTTCCGAATCCGCCGCTGTAGAGGCCGGCGTTGGAGCCGGTGGTGAACGTCCTCGGCGCAGCAGCAAAGTTGCCGCCGGTGGAGGGGTTCGGCAGGAACATCCGGTTGAAGATATTGTTGAATTCAATACGGACGTTCAACGTGATGCCTTCTTTGATCCGGAACAGGCGGTTGAGGTTGGCGTTCTCCGTCGGACGGCGGATGCCGCGGAAGAAACGCAGTTGGTCCTGCTGCGCGCCGAACTGGCCGTTGGGAATGTTCGTCCAGGCGTCCGGATTCAGCACGACGTTCTTGGTCGGATCGTAGCAATGGCAGTTGATGTCGATCGGATCGGTGTGGTGCTTGCCACTGTAATCCGTCCAGTCCACCGACCAGGGACTCATGTAGTTCCCGTTGCCGTCGGACTTCAACTGCGCGCTGCCCGGACCGTAGCCCAGGAACTGGCTGATCGGCACAGTGCCGTTGCTGGATGGCCGGTTAAGCCGGCCAGCGCTCTGGTAGTTGAAATACATGCCGAGGCTCCAGTCAGACAAAACGCTGGACACCACACGGTTCCCCAGCCAAGCCATGTTGGAGTCGCGGAAGCTGGGCACCTGGTATTGCAGGGTCAGGCGAAGCACGTGAGGAATGTCGTTCCCCGAAACGGTCTTGCCGAGCCCCCGGTTGAACGGGTCCACCGAGTTGCTCAGTTCCAGGTTCTTGGAGTAGGTGTAGTTGAAGTTGAACGACAGCCCGTGGCTGAAGCGCTGGGTCACGTTGATCTGCAGCGCGTCGTACCAGGTTCTGCCCAAGGGAGCGGCGACCAGTCCGCTGTTGCTGTACTGCGGAAATTGCCGCAGCGTTTGCCGCACGTTCTGACCGCCAGTGGGGAAGTCCGAGTACGGCAGACCGTAGATACCGCGGGCAGCCAGTGTGGACTGTTGTGCCGGGCTCAGGTTGCCCACCGTGGTGGTCAGCAAATGGGATTCGGCGGAGCTGGTGAAATCGGTGAAACCATAGTTGCGCAGCGTATTCTGGTTGATGTAATTCAGCCCCGCCAGGTTGTTGGTGGTGCCGCTGGTTCCCGCGAAAAACGCGCTGGCTCCCCACCAGGCGCCCCGGTTGCCGACATAGTTGACTTCAACGACCAGGTTGCGGTTGATTTCGCGCTGGATACCGATGTTCCATTGCAGCAAACGGGCCGGCCGGCCGGCATTGCGGTCCAGTAGATTGGGCATACGGATAACCGCGCCGTTGGGCATACCGTTGTTGGCCACAAAATTCGGCCACTTCGGCTGGACTTCAGACGGCATCCCATTCTGGAGAAGGCCTGTGGTCAGGCCGGAGTTGCCCGGGAACCCGCTGGTGGAAGCCGAGTTGGCGGAGGAGCCGGCCGGCAACAAGGTCGCGTTGTAGACCACGCCGAAGCCCGAGCGCAGCACGGTCTTCGAGTCGATCTGGTAGGCCAGGCCCAACCGCGGTCCGACCGCGTAGGGGTAGTTCGTGGCAAAGCGGCACCCGCAAGTGGCCTCATACTGGAGCCCGCCGCCGCGGTTCGAGGCGGACGGATTGGGAACATTGATACCGATGGAGCCGTTCCGGCCATGCGCCTCACGAGAGTACGTGCCGTAATCCCAGCGCAGGCCGTAGTCCAGCGTCAGCTTGGGCGTGATCTTCCAGGTGTCCTGAATATACACGGCCGTCTGCGACTTGTAATTGGCCAGGTCGATGGGTGCGTTCAGGGAGTTGGCGCTCATGCCGCCCAACAGGAACGAGGCGAACTGAAAGCCGGTAAACCCCTGGGTGGTCGAGATGCCCTGCAGTGAAGGCTGCTCGGTCATGTTCGTCCCGAAGGTGTAGGTACCCTGCGTGTTGCCGTAGATGACGTTCGGGTAGATCTCCTTACGGTATTCCGCGCCGATCTTGTACGTGTGGTTGCCGCTCACATACGTGGCGGAGATGTTCCCGCTCGGACGCCGTTCAAACGACCGCGTCGGGAAGCCTGTGCCCAGGTTCGACATGCCGCCGATCGCGGTGTTCGAGTTCACATTGGTCTGAATGATCGGGAAATAGAGTGGCAAGAGCTGCCCCTTGAGACCCAGCTCCTTCTGCGCATCGTAGCCCACGTATTGGGATTGGAGACCGAAGTCGCTGTCGTTCCAGCCGATGCCCCAGTGCAGCAGCAGCCGCTGCGTGGCTGTCATGTCGAAGTTCAAGCGGATCGTCTGGCCCGAATTAAAGGCCGAGGCGGAAGCAGAGATCGGGCTCTGGAAGCCGTCGGCACCGGTCGGTGTGCGAGGCACCTTGGTGTTGGTGTCCTGGTAGTAGAACGACATGCGGAGCTTGTCGCCCAGGTTCTGATCGAGCTTGATGGAGGGGATCGCGGAGTTGCGGCTGGAGTCGTAAGTCCCCTGGTAATTTCTGCTCGCCTGCCCGCGCATGGCATTCCCGCCCAGTGGCTGGGGCACCAGCGCTAGAATCTTGGCGGAAATCGGATCGAAGCGGCTCACCGGGATCATGTTGCCGGGGAACGGATTGCGGACGTTGATGCCGTTGACCACCTGCTGCGTGGCCGGATCGAAGATCGAGCCGCTGGCGATGGTGCGCCCGAGCGGGTCCATGTAGGCGCCGCCCGCCGTGGCGACCTGCCTGTTCTCCACATTGAGCAGGTTGGTAAAATCGCCGTTCCGGTACTCCGGAATCGGCACCGTGTCACTGCTGACATTGATGTTCTTGTTGCGGAACCGCTCGTAGCTGAAGAAGAAGAAGGTCTTGTTCAGGCCATTGTAGATGTAGGGCAACTGCACCGGACCACCCACAGTGAAACCGTAATCGTGCTGCTTGACCAGGTTGCGGACTCCGGTGTAGGGCTGGTGGGAGTTCAAGGCCTCATTGGTGATGTAGTCGTAAGCCGTGCCGTGGTAGTTGTTGGTGCCGCTCTTGGTCACCATGTTGATCATGGCGCCACCGGCGGTGCCGTACTCGGCGGCGAAGTTGCTGGTCTCGATGTTGACTTCCTCAATCGCGTCGACCGAGGGTTGCGTCTCCTGCTGCGCCGTGATCAGGCGCGGCCCGGTGGGGCTGATGGTCATGCCGTCCAGGCGGCTCTGGTAAGTATTGGACGGCGTACCGTTGACGCTCATGAGGGTGCAACAGGCCGGGTTTCCGGCCCCGATGTTGGAGCCCGCGAGATAGTTGATGCCCGGGACCAGCCGCGTGGACGCCCACGGATCGCGGAAGCCCGAATTGGTGGAACCGATGGCGAGAATCGGCAGTTGGTTGAGCTGCGTCAGCGTGACGTTCTGGGCCACTTCGCTGGTTTCGGTCTTGAGCAGCGAGGCCTCGCTGGTCACCGTAACCGATTCGGTGGTCTGGCCCACCTCCATAACCACGTCCTGACGCATGGTCTGGTTCGCCGACAGGTGGAAACCCGTACGGTTGAACGTCTTGAACCCGGACAGCTCGATGGTCAGGTCGTAGTCGCCGATCGGCAACTGCGAGACCGTGTAATTACCCGCAGCGGAACTGGCAGCCGTATAGAGCTGTCCGTTTGCGAGATTGCGCAACGTAATGGGAGCACTGGCGATCACTGCTCCCGAAGGGTCTCTAACAGTCCCCGTTACGGTCGCCAAAGCTGTCTGGCCGTAACTGATAGAGACAGAAGCAACTAGCAAGACTAACGTGCAAGTTACCCTCATGTTTTGAAGCACTCCTTAGAGTTGGAATTGGTACACAAGTATACTCAAGGAACGTATAGCTTAAGGCATATTCATGTTTTTATGGAGGACATTTGGCCTGTCGCATGGCAGGGAACTAGTGTGGTCTGGGTGCCCAATCGGATTACTGGGCTTATGGGCAGCTAATGGCGCTTACGAGACAATCCAGCGAGCTTGATTTTCCACAGGTGGTAGTTTGGGAGCGGCAGCGGTCCGTTTACTGTCTTTGCCGCTTCCAGCTCATAAGATGGTCGGACCAAGCTCATGTGTATCCGGTAGCTTCCACCTCGTCAGCATGGCGAAGCTGCCGCCGCTAGTGGCAATCCGGGGCGCGGCGGCGGCCCCTGGGACACAAATCGAGGCAGATCTGGGGACGGAGCATCCCCTGAGCCCCGTCAACCGTCTCCCGCAAACACGCCAGAACCCGCTCCCCCAACCGCTCCTCCAGTCGCCGGCTGCAATCGCCCCCCTCGCAAGCTCGGGCCTCCGACCCATTCCAGTCCCGGCACTCCTGCCGGCCATGCGCATCCCGCACACGCACCAGCCCCATATCCGCAAATACTCTCCGTCGGCCACCGATCGCCTGCGGCAGCTCCCGCTCGCGCCCCGCCTTCACTCGGGCCCGCACCAGATACGCACTACCGGACCTCTCCGCCGACTGCCCCCACGGCCTTCATATGCGGCGAATCCTTCTCGTTCTCCTGGCACACGAACTCCATCAACTCCAGCCCCGGCCGCCACCGCACGGTATTGGCCGCCGTCCACGGAGCCCGGTAGGCGCCCGGATCCTCGATCGTGACTTCGTAGTGCAGCGTCACCGCATCCGTCCGCGTGTAGCGTTCCGTCAAGTGCATCTGCTCGCTGTGGGGATGCCCGGCCTGATCCAGCCAGCTCCGGTCATTGAACCAGGCGACGTCTACCACCAAAGTGTCGCCCTCATACCAGCCCACGCCGTCGCCCATCCACGACGGACTCAGCAACCCGGAATGTTTCCGCTAAGGGGCGATTTCGCCACTGCAACTGGCATGACCCATTAACCGGCGACAAGCGCCGGGATGAGTCCCGGCGCGGCAAGCCATGGGCTCGCGCCACGTCCTCACGCCTGCCGGTTCAGCGACCAGAGCGCCAGCACGATTCCCATCACCACGGTGATCGCACCCGCGGCGAGGCTCAGCTTGGGCAGAAGCTCGATGCGCGCCAAGCCCGCCGTGAGGATTCCGGCGATCACGCCGCCCAGGCCGAACAGGAAACCATACCCGAGGACGATGGCCGGTCCGGCCAGACCGCTATCGCGCGGCACGACGGCTCCGCCGTACATCAGTCCGCCCGCGGCTGCGGCCACGAATAGAAGGATCGACAGGAGCACGCCCCAGCCCAGGCGCCGGCGCGTGGAGGACGGTCTCATGCCGGCTTCCTCCGGAGGTCGCGCAGAAGCAGCCCGATCGCCAGCAGCATGGTGAGCAGGCTGGCGGTCACCGTCAGGCGGCGTTCCAGACCGCCGTCGAATGCCAGCGTCACTTCACAGGGGCCGTCGCACGACGGCGCGAGGACCAGCAGGCCCAGGCCGTCGCTGGTGACGGGAACCGGCGCTCCATTGGCGGTCGCGTGCCAGCCCTGATGATAAGTGACCTGCACGGAGAGCACCTGGCCGGGCGAGAGCGGTGCGGAGATGGCCGCGGTGTTCAGGTCGCGCCAGGAGAGTTGGGCTTCGGGCAGGCCGGGGTCGTCGAGCGCGGCCACGTAAGGATCGATCTCCGTCAGGTCGAGCCCGTTCACCGGCTGATGCTCCACCACGGCCGCGCTGGGAATCACGTGCGCGAGCGACGGCGACCGCGCCGGGACCTCGTAGATGGTGTCGCCGGATTCCTGCCACAGTACGGGCAGCAGTCCATCGAACTTCGTGGGATGGGCGAACGGTTTGTAGACTTCGCTGCTTTCAGGCCCGGGGACCAGTACGGCGTGCGTGCCGAGCGCCTTCAGCCAAGCGATGGAAATCTCGCCCGCACGGTCTCCGGCTCCATCGTCCGAATAGAGGACATACCCGGCGATGCGCATCACCCAGTTGGGCAGCATGGGGTCGTGGCCGCCCAGCAACTGGGGCGTATCGGAAAAATTGTTGAGCCAGTAGGAATACGAGCCGGGCATCATCACACGGCGTCCGTCGAGGTTGCTGTCGATCCACTGCGCGGCGCGGTAGGTGCCGGTCGTTGTGATGTCGATGGGTTGGATGAGGCGGTCGGCGTAGCGCACGTTGTTCACGAACGCCGCGGCCAGGCCCACGGCGGCGAGCGCGCCGGCGGCCACGCGCCAGGAGACCGGACGCGTGCGGAGCAGCGCGGCGGCGGCGAAGGCCAGCAGAAAGCACCAGCCCAGGTCCATGGCCAGTTGATAACGGTGCGGCTGCGGGACCACGTAGACGCGCGCCAGCGTGCCCAGCAGCACGACGCCGCTGGTGAGAAACGTGAAAAGCCCCATCACACGCATGGCATCGGATGGCAATTTGCGCACGGCCCAGCGAACCGCGAAGAATCCGGCGGCGAGGATCACCACGCCCACGAACGATCGCGAGGTGAAGCGATAGTCGGCGTCGACCGTGGGCGAGTTCATGCGGATGGCCGCCAGCACGGAAGGCGGCAGCAACGGGGAAACCCAGGCGTAGGTGAGCGCTCCTGCGGCCACCAGCGGCCAGAAGACGCGTCCGGGCCGCGCCAGTCCGCCCAGCAGGCTTAGGCCCACAACCCCGAGGATCACCGCGCCGAACGCGTTAAAGAGCAGCGTCGCGGCCATGGCCAAAGCAGCCAGCACCCAGCGCCACACGCGGCCCTTCTGGATCGCTTTATACAGCGCCAGGATGGCCAGCGGCAAGGCGGCCATCGAGCAAGTGAGCGGGTCCTCGCCATAGTAGCCGAGCGTTTGCAGCCGTCTCAGGTTCCACAGGCTGCCGGTGTCGTGGCGGATTTCGGGAACGAACCAGACGCAGGGCGCCAGCAGCGAGTAGGCGGCCGCGGCCAGGAAACTCGCATGCGCGCGGCCGGTGATGCGCCATGCCATCCAGTAGACGAACACCGGTCCCAGTGCATAGAACGCAGCGCCCACCTGATGCACGGCGAGCCCGGCGGCGGCTCCCGTGAGGTGCGCCCACCAGCCCGCGGCGATTGCGAACAGCGGCAGGTAGGTGTTCTGGAACGGCAGCCCGCATTCCCAGTAAGGCCACCACGCGAATATCCCCGTGGGGTGCGCAGAAAGGTAGCGCGTGAGTTCGACAAAGGTGCCTTCCGTGGAGCCGAGGTTGGGGATGTACTCGCTCTGAAAAAGACCACGGACCAGCGCAAGGTTGAGCAGCAGAAGAGCGAGCGGGTAGATGAGTTTCCGTAGAATCGGCTTGCCCTCGGTGGCGGTATTGCTTCCCATGGTACGACAGGACATGGACGGACCCGCCGAAGCGCCCCTGCCGATTTTCCAGTTGACACTGATTTGCAAGTGAGACTAGAATGATCCTATTCGGACGCGATGAGAAACGGGACTGCACATGCGACCGTGTCGCAAATTGGAAAAGCGAACGGCAACGGCCTGCATAGAAAGAGCTTAATTGAGGCTCTGGAGGCGCGTGGCATTCGCCTGACGGCCCAGCGGCGAACTCTGGTGGAAGAACTGCAGAATGCCGAAGGCCATCTGGATGCAATCGAGTTGCTGCATCGCGCAAACCAGCGTGACACGCGCGTCAACCGCGCGACGGTGTATCGCACACTGGACCTGCTGAAGAAGCAGGGCTTGGTGGACGAACTCGACCTGATGCATCTGCACGGCGAGAAGCATTACTACGAAGCGCGCACGCATCGTGATCACGTGCATCTGGCGTGCTTCGAGTGCGGACGCATTCAGGAGTTCACCAGCGCGATGTACGACGCACTGAAGAAAGAGATCCAGCAGGCCTGCGGCTTCTCCATCGAAGTGGTGCGGCTGGAGGTGGGTGGCCGCTGCCGCGCATGCGCCGCCAAAGCGACCGAGAAGAGAGGGAAGAAGAAACTCTAAAGCAGGAAATCCAGACCGGAGCGGAATCTTTGGCGAGAAGCGCTCCGGCCTGGCAGATCAACGACCCCTTAGGGCCGCGACGTTTTTCATTATACGGCCGCGCCCTCGGGCTTTCAATCACAGGAAAGGAAGAGGACGATGGCGGCCTGCCGCATCCACGCTGAAGAACGACCGGCTAAAGAACGACAAGTTCCCCCAAAAACCAAAAGACGCGCGCAGTTGACAAGCGGTGTATTATTACCTGCTGAGAATGTAGTCCGAGGTTGGAGGGGTCTCTGATGACATTTCGTAAGCTCCTGTTCTGGACGCACCTGACAGCCGGTGTGATCGCGGGCCTTGTGATCCTGATCATGTCGCTGACCGCGGTGTTGCTGACCTACGAGAAACAGATCCTGGAATTGGTGGAGCGGAATCCGCAATCGGCGCCGCCGGTCACGGGGGCCGCGCGCATGCCGGTGGAGGCGCTGGTCCAGAGTGTGCGCGAGCGCACGGGGAAAATGCCCGCCGGAATTACGGTGCGCTCGGGCGCGAATGAGCCGGCCGCCCTGACCATGCCGGGAGGTCCCCTGGGGAGCACGACGTTGGTGAATGCCTACACCGGCGAGATCCTGGCGCCACAGTCCGGTGTGGCGCGCCGCGTCTTTGCAAAGATCACTGACTGGCACCGCTGGCTGGGGGCCACCATTCAAGGCCGCAATCGGGCGCGCGCCATCACGGGCGCGTGCAACCTGATGTTCCTGGGCCTGGTGATGAGCGGGCTCTATCTATGGTTCCCGCGCAACACGAGTTGGGCGAGCTTCCGCAAGATCCTGTGGTTCCGCGGCGGCTTGAGCGGCAAGGCGCGAGACTTCAACTGGCATAACGTGGCCGGTTTCTGGTGCTGCGTGCCCCTGTTCTTCCTGGTGCTCTCTGGCGTGGTGATGTCGTATCCATGGGCGAGCAACATGGTTTACCGCGCGGCTGGATCCGAGCCGCCGTCGTTCGGCAAGGGCCCTCCGAAGGGCGCTCCCGGCGGTCCGAAGGGAGCCAAGGGAGCGCCGAAAGGATTGAAGGGCGCGCCGCAGGGGCTGCGGGGCGGCCCGCCGGGTGGAGGCTTCGGCCGCGGTCCGCAACCGGAGGCCGATGTGGCCGGCCTCGATCGATTGATGGCGCGCGCCGAGGCGGAGTTGCCCGGCTGGCAATCCATCAACGTGCGATTTCCCGTGAGCGGGGACGCTCCGGTCAGCTTTAGCCTGGATGCCGGCAACGGCGGCCAACCACAGAGGCGCGTCACGCTGACGCTCGACCGCCAGAGCGGCGAGGTACGCAACAGGACCACCTGGGCCTCGCAGGACGCTGGCGCGCGTGCGCGAACATGGATGCGGTTCGTGCACACCGGTGAGTACTACGGCATCGCGGGACAAACCGTGGCCGGCATCGCGTCGGCGGGCGGCGCGCTGCTGGTGTGGACCGGCATCTGGCTGGCGATCCGGCGCTTCCGCAGTTGGCTGGCGCGGGACCGCCGCGCGCGCGCCGGCGAAGAGCAACGTGACGTGGTGATGGCCGGGCCGGATCGCTGATGCCCGCCAGGCGCCAGTCAAGCGTTAGAATAGCGGGACGAAGGAGAACGAAACCATGACACGTTTCTTATGCGCCGCGTCGGTTGCCGGAGCCCTCTTGCTCACCGGATGCGCTTCCAACATGAATGACGAAGCCAAGGAAACCGCCAAGGAGGAGGCCAAAGCGCCTGCCCGAGTGATGACTGCCCTACCCGTAACCGAATACGCCGGCGATCAGGCCGACCTGCTGAAATCCAGCGATCCGACCCTGGCCAAGAACAAGAAGATCGCCTACGATTTCTTCCGCATCATTCTGCGCGGCCGGCGCCTGGATCAAGCCGACCAATACATGACCGAGGACTACATCCAGCACAACCCCAACGCCGATACCGGCATGGCCGGCTTCAAGGCGTATTTCTCCGCGCTGGGTGGCGAGGCGCCGATTCCTGACCGGCTGCCCGGACTCGTCGCAATCCAGGCCGACGGCGACTACGTGACGCTGTCGTTCGTGCGCGAGTATCAGGACCCCAACATCCCGGACGCCACTTACACCACCACGTGGTTCGACATGTTCCGCATCGTCGACGGCAAGATCGTCGAGCATTGGGACACGGCGACCAAGGGTCCGCAGCCCGCGGCGCCCCCGGCGAAGGCCTGAACATCCGCGGAACCTGAAGTGCCGGCACGCCCCTACGGCAGCGCCAGCACAGTGAGCCGGACGAACGCAGTCCCGGCCTGCATCCACGCGCACGCTGCTCGCGCGTGGATGCAGGTTGCGGAACAGCGAGATATCGGCGAACCCGGGACTCAACGAAGGCAGCGCAAACGCAACGTAGTCTCCGGGGCGCAGTCCGCGGATCTCGAACGCCCCGCCCGCACCCGCCTTGGCGTGCATCGTGACGGCGCCTGTTTCGAACCCGCGCGGCAGCAGGACCACCTCCGCGCCTTCACTCGGCGTCCAGCACCACCCCGCGCACGCGATGCGGGCATCGTCCTGCGCCAGCAATGCGGCAGCCGGAACAAGCCCCGCCCGCACCCGCCTTGGCGTGCATCGTGACGGCGCCTGTTTTGAACCCGCGCGGCAGCAGGACCACCTCCGCGCCTTTACCCGGCGTCCAGCACCACCCCGCGCTACGCGATGCGGGCATCGTCCTGCGCCAGCAATGCGGCAGCCGGAACAAGCCCGGAAATGGCAGCGATGCGCAGGCGGGTGGCCCTACTCCTCCCGCAGCGCTGCCTGCGGATCCATCCGGGCGGCCCGCCGCGCCGGTACCCAACTGGCCCACACCGCGATTCCCCCCAGCACCGCCGCCGCCGCGGCCAGCGTCACCGGATCATCCGGCTCCAATCCAAACAGCAGCGTCCGCGCCGCGCCCGCGAGCCCCAGCGCCAGCACCGCGCCCACCGCCAGTCCGACCCCCAGCAGCCGTCCTACCTGGCGCAGGATCATCCGCACCACGCCGCCGCGCGAAGCGCCCAGCGCCAGGCGGATGCCGATCTCGTTCCGCCGCCCGGCCACCATATAAGAGACGACGCCATACAGCCCGATCGCCGCCAGCACGCTCGCCAGCACGCCGAAGAACCCGGCCAGCCACGCCAGCAGCCGCTCCCGGGAAAGTCGCGCCACCGCCCGCTCGCGGACTTCCACCTGCGCGTTCACGCGAATCCCCGGATTCACCTGGGCGATCGCCTCCCGCACGGCGCGCTCCGCGTCGGCCACCGGCAGCGCCGAACGCGTCAAGAAGATCCCCGCCGCACCCGGTTGCGGGTGCTGCTGGTCTGGAGCGTAGGCGATTGGCTCCGGCTTCCGGTCGCGCAGATCAAGGTACTTCGTGTCCCGCACTAAGCCGACGATCTCATAAATCGTTTCGGGATAGCCGGGCTCGGCCAGGCTTCGCACTTGCTTGCCCACCGGGCTCGCGCCGTCGAAAAACTGGCGGACGAACTCCTGGTTCACCAGCAGCACGCGCGGCGCAGTTTTCGTATCCGCATCCGTGAAGTCGCGCCCCGCCAGGATCGGAATCCGCATGGTCGCGAAGTACTGGGGACTCACCCACGTAAACCGCGACGACCGTTCCTGGTCCTCTCCGGGAACACGAACGCTGAGGGACCAGCCGGACCCGATCAGCGGCATCTGCGTCGAGGTCGAAGCCGCCTCGATCCCGGGCGCCGCGCGAAGCCGGTCCAGCACTTCCTGCTGAAGCGCCTTGGCACGTTCCGGCGGCGGCTTCAGCGGCCGGAAGTCGACCGAGTGGAAGACCACGCCGCGCTGCTGGAGCCCCGCGTCCACCGTAAACAGGTGCCGGAAACTCCGCACAAACAACAAAGAGGACACCACCAGCACCAGCGAGATGGCCACCTGGGCGGCGATCAGCACACGTTGGAAGGAAAACCGCCCTCGGGCAGCCGTGGCTCCCCGGCTGCCCGCATTGGCCGACGCCAGCGCACGGCGGCGCGTCGCATAGAGCGCGGTGGAGAGGCCGAAGCACACACACGCGGCCAGCGCCACGGCGGCGACAAACGTGACCACCCGCCAATCCGCACTGAGGTCCAGTTCGATGTCGTTCGCCTGCGGGCTCAGGAATCGCACCAGCGTCTGCGAAAGGATCACGGCCAACCCGGCGCCCGCCGCCGCGCCGGCCACGGCAATGAGCAGGCTCTCCCAGAACATTTGCGCGATCACCCGCGAGCGCGACGCCCCGATCGCCATCCTCACGGCGATCTCGCGCTGCCGCGCCGCCGCCCGCGCCAGCATCAGGTTGGCCAGGTTCGCGCAGGCGATCAGCAGCACCAGGCCGGTGATCCCCAGCAGCAGCCACAGCGACGTCTCATATTGTTCGCGCAGCCCGCTGACGCCATTGGCGCTGGGCGTCGCCGTCAGCCGGAAGCGGTTCCAGACTGCCATGGACGCGGCATCATAGCCCGTAGGCGCAGCTTCCTGGAACCACGCCACGCTGGCCGTCTGCAGGTAGCGCGAGGAGCGCTCGGCGGTCCAGTCCGGCTTCAGGCGGCCCATCACGCCCAGCCAGAACACATTTCGCTGCTCGAGGTCCCAGCCGGTGAAAGAGCAGAACGGCATCGCCACGTCGAACCCGGAGCCCACGTCCACGCCAAAGAATTCGGGCGGCGTCACGCCGATCACCCGCGTGGGCTTGCCGTTCAACGTCAGCGTCGAACCCACGGCGGCGTCGCTCGCACCCAGTTCACGCTCCCAGAAACCGTGGCTGACCACGGCCACGTCCGCGCACCCCGGGCGATCATCGGCGTCCTCGAAGACCCGGCCCCGTTCGGCGGGTACTCCCAGCGTGGCAAACGCGCCGCCGCTCAGCCACAGGCCACGAATCCGATGCCGCGCGTTCCCTTCCCCCACCTCAGGCTCCCCCGGAGACACGCCGAACACGCCGGCAAACGCCTCCTGATGATCGCGGATCTGCTCGAACACCGGATAGGTCAGCGAATTCCATCCGCTGTTCAGGCCGAACCCATGATTGCCTCCCGGAATCTCGATCGCCACCAGTTCCCCGGGATCCCGCACCGGCAGCGACCGCAGCCGCACCGCGTCCAGCAGTTGAAAGATGGCCGTGTTCGCGCCCACACCCAGCGCCAGCGACAGGATCGCCACCGTGGCGAAGCCCGGGCTGAGCCGCAGTTGCCGCAGCCCGTAGCGCAGATCCTGGACGATACCTTCGATCACCGGCCAGCCCCACGCCGCGCGTGTCTCCTCGGCGCTCGACGCCACACGCCCGAACTCACGGCGAGCCTGCCACTGGGCTTCCTCACGCGTCAGGCCCTCGCGCTCGAGATCCTCGGCCCGAGCCTCCAGATGAAACCGGACCTCGTCAGCCAGCTCTTCGTCGAACCGCCGCCGCCGTCCCAGGCGACCGGCGCGCCGCACCCACTCGCCCCACAAACTCATGCCTGCCTCCTATTCGGCCGCCGCTCGCCCAGAGCCTGTCACGCTGCCGTCTGGCCACTGGCCACTGGCGTCTGGCGTCTGGCGTCTGAGGTCTGCTACTCCGCCGCGCGCATCACCATCTGAATCGACCGGATCATCTTGTCGAACGCGCTCGACTCCTTCTCCAGTTGCTTCCGCCCGGCGGGCGTCAGCCGGTAAAACCGCGCTTTGCGCTTGTTCTCCGTCACACCCCACTCGGCCTTCAGCCACCCCTTCACCAGCATCCGGTTCAGCGCCGGATACAGCGACCCGTCCTCGATCTCCAACTCTCCCCGCGACCAATCCCGGATGCGCTTGGCGATCGCGTAGCCGTGCATGGGCTCGCGCGCCAGCGTCCGCAGAATCATCATGTACAATGTTCCCGGCAGCAGATCCGGATTCTCAGGCTGACCCATGTCCAGAATACCTTTCCTGACTATGTATAGCCCAGAAAGCCTCGGGCGTCAACTCCGTTCGATTGCCGGGCCTGGCGGCCCGCCGGGCGCCATGCGGCAAATTTGACGCCGCCCGCCTGCCAAGACGCGATACACTCGAAGATTAACCTCCTACAACGCATGAGCGACCTAGTAGCCTATCAATCCCACGACGGAATTGCGGTTCTAACCGTAAACAACCCTCCTGTAAACGCACTCAGCCCCGGCGTTCCGGAAGGGATACAGAAATACATAAGCGCAGCAGCGGCCGATCCTCAGATCCGCGCCGTGATCCTTATTGGCGGCGGCCGCACATTCATCGCCGGCGCGGACATCAAGGAACTGGAAGCCGCGGCGCGCAATCCCGGCTCCGGCGGACCCGACCTCCACAACCTGCTCGCCCTGGTGGAGGACTGCCCCAAGCCGATCGTCATCGCGATCCACGGCACCGCCCTGGGCGGCGGGCTCGAGCTCGCCATGGCCGGCCACTATCGTGTGGCTGTCGCCGACGCGCTTATCGGAGCGCCCGAGGCCAACCTCGGCATCATCCCCGGCGCCGAAGGAACCCAGCGTCTGCCACGCTTGGTGGGCGTCCCGGCCGCCATCGACATGTGCGTCACCGGCAAGCCGCTACGCGCGCCTGACGCGCTCCAGATCGGCCTGATTGACCGCATCGTCGACGGCGAACTGCTCGAAGGAGCTCTGGCTTTCGCCCGCGAGGTGGCCGGCAAGCCGTTTACGAAGACCCGCGACCGCGCGGACAAGCTCGGCACACCGGAGGCCAACGCTGCTGCGTTCGAAGCCGGACGCCAACAGGCGCGCAAGATCCGCCGCCATCAGACCGCTCCGCTCAAGGCCATCGAGGCTATTGAGGCCGCGACGAAACTGCCCTTCGCCGAAGGCTGCCGGCGCGAGCGCGAGATCGCCATGGAGTGCCTGGCTTCGCCCCAGGCGCAGGCCATGATTCACGTCTTCTTCGCCGAGCGCGCCGTCTCCAAGGTCCCCGGCATCGGACCCGACACCAAGCCTTACCCGGTCAAGAGCGTGGGCATCATCGGCGCGGGCACCATGGGCGGCGGCATCGCCATGGCGTGCGCCAATGCGGGCCTGTCAGTCCTGATCAATGACACCACGCAGGATTCGCTCGACCGCGGCATGGAGATCGTCCGCAAGAACTACGCCAGTTCGGTCAAGAAGGGCCGCTTCCCGCAGGAAGTGATGGACCAGCGCATGGCGCTGATCCAGCCGCAGCTCGGCTACAAGGGTTTCTGCGAGGTGGACCTGATCGTCGAAGCCGCCTTCGAGAGCATGGAAGTGAAGCAGCAGCTCTTCACCGAGATCGACAAGCTGGCCAAGCCGGATTGCGTGCTGGCCACCAACACGTCGACGCTCGATATCGACGCCATCGCCGCGGTGACCGCGCGGCCCCAGATGGTGGTGGGCCTGCACTTTTTCAGCCCGGCGCACGTCATGCGTTTGGTCGAGATCGTGCGCGGTAAGGCGACCACGCCGGAAGTGCTGGCCACGACGCTGACCGTCGCCAAGGCGCTGAAGAAGGTGGGCGTGGTGGTGGGCAACTGCCGCGGCTTCGTCGGCAACCGCATGATGTTTCCCTATATGCGCGAGGCCCAGTTCCTGGTGGAAGAAGGCGCGCTGCCGGAACAGGTGGACCGCGTACTCACCGACTTCGGTATGGCCATGGGCATCATGGCGGTGGATGACATGGGCGGCATCGATCTGTTGTGGCGTGTCCGCCAGGAGTACAAGCACCTGGATAAGCCCGGCGTGCGTAAGCCGGTGATCCATGACCGTCTATACGAGGCCGGCCGCTGGGGCCAGAAGCGCGGCAAGGGCTGGTACAAGTACGATGAGACGCGCCGCCCGATTCCCGACCCCGAGGCGCACGCGCTGATCGAGCAGACCTCGCGCGAGATGGGCATCGAGCGCCGCGAGATCTCCGACGACGAGATCCGCGACCGCTGCCTGTACGCCATGATCAACGAAGGCGCGCGGATCCTGGAAGAGGGTCATGCGGCGCGGGCCGCCGATATCGACGTGATCTACACCACCGGCTACGGCTTCCCGGCCTGGCGCGGCGGACCGATGTGGCACGCGCAGGCTGTCGGCCTGGACAAGGTGCTGGCGCGCATCCGCGAATTCGAGGCGAAGTTCGGAGCGGACCTATGGGCGCCGGCTCCGCTGCTCAGGGAGCTGGCCGAGTCCGGGCGGACGTTCGAGCAGTGGGAAGAGGCGCGGCGGTGAGAGGTGGGGGGAGTGCCCGGTTGGAGGACCGCTCCCTGCGGTCGCGGCTCAGCTATAGGCGCTCTGTTCGGATCAAGGCTACTACGCACAGCTCCGCTGGCAGAGCCGCGACCAGAGGGAGCGGTGTTGGGGTCCGCCGATGACCTCGCTCGCCAGCGCCCCTGTCCGTGACCTGCGATTCGGTGTCCGTGACGTCACCGTCACCCACGCCCCCGGCGGCGTAGTCTACGTCCGCCCCGTGCAACAGCTCGGGGCCTATCCGGCGAAGCTCACGGAGAAACTGGACTACTGGGCCGCACACAAGCCTGACCAAGTGTTCATGGGCCAGCGCGACGCCCGCGGCGAATGGCGCACGCTCAGCTACGCGCAAGCTCGCGCGGGGGCTCGCAACGTGGCGCAGGCGCTGCTCGACCGGCCGCTATCGATCGACCGCCCGATCGCGATCCTCTCCGGCAACGATCTCGAACACGCCACCTTGGGGCTGGCCGCGTATTACGCCGGCGTCCCCTATGCACCGATCTCGACCGCCTATTCGCTGGTTTCGACGGACTTCGCCAAGCTTCGCCACATCTTCGGCCTGCTGACGCCGGGGCTGATCTTCGTCGACGAGGCGGCGCCGTATCGCAGAGCGATCGAAGCCCTGGCGCCACCCGACTGCGAGATCGTCGTCAGCGGCGATCCGGACAGGCTCAAAGCAACGGCGTGGTCCGCGCTGGCCGCCACCAAGGCGACGGAGACCGTAGACAAGGCCAACGCCGCGGTCACGCCGGACACCATCGCCAAGATCCTGTTCACGTCCGGTTCCACGGGCACGCCCAAGGGTGTCGAGAACACGCAGCGGATGCTCACCAGCAACCAGGAGATCGTCAAGAGCGTGCTGGCGTTCCTCGAAGAAGACCCGCCGGTGATCTGCGACTGGCTCCCGTGGAACCATACATTTGGCGGGAATCACGACGTTGGGTTCGTTTTGTACAACGGGGGGTCCTTCTATATCGACGAGGGCCGGCCGACGACCGAGGGCATGGCCGCGACCGTGCGGAACCTGAAGGACGTGGGTCCGAATATCTACCTGAACGTGCCCAAGGGGTTCGACGCGCTGATCCCGTTCCTGCGCGAGGACCGGGCGTTCCGCGAGCGCTTCTTTGACCGGGTGAAGCTGTTCTACTACGCCGGCGCGGGCATCCTGCAGCCGGTGTGGGACGCGCTGGAGGAGCTGGCGGTGGAGACCTGCGGGCAGCGGATTATCATGTTCACCGGGCTGGGGTCGACCGAGACCGGTCCGGCGGCCATGTTTCCGGGCAAGGACCTGCAGCGCGCCGGCGAGATCGGGCTGCCGGCGCCGGGCGTGGAACTGAAGCTGGTGCCGCATGAGGATAAGATCGAGGCTCGGCTGAAGAGTCCCAGCATCATGCCGGGCTATTGGCGCCAGCCGGACCTGACGCGTGAGTCGTTCGACGAAGAAGGCTTCTATAAGCTGGGCGATGCGTTCAGCTACGTCGACCCCGAGGACATCTCGCGCGGGTTCCGCTTCGATGGGCGCGTGGTGGAGGATTTCAAGCTGTCGACCGGAACGCGGGTGAGTTCGGGTCCGCTGCGGGCCGCGTTCCTGGTGCACTGCGCGCCGTACGCGCACGATGCCGTGATCGCCGGGCACGAGCGGGACTTCATCACCATCCTGGTATTCCCTGCCCTGGACGCCTGCCGCGAGCTGGCGGGTCTGGCGGCGGCCGCGCCCGCGAGTGACGTGGTGGCGCATCCGAAGATCCACGCGAAGTTTCAAGCGCTGTTGAACGATCTGGCTTCGAAGGCCACAGGGAGCTCGAACCGCATCGCGCGGGCCATCCTGCTGGCCGAGCCGCCGTCAATTGACGCGCACGAGGTGACGGACAAGGGGTCCATCAGCCAGGGAGCAGTATTGAAGAACCGGGCGGCGCTTCTGAATGACCTGTATTCCAACCGCCCGTCGATTCGAGTCATTTCCATCCAGAAAGGGAGTGTTTGAGTGAACGCCGAGAACCTGATCGCTATCGATACGCATGTGCACATTGAGCCCGAGCCGACGGGCAACGCCGCCGAGGAAGCGGCCAAGAAGTATTTTGGAAACTCGGGGGCGTCCTATAAGCGCGCGGATATGGCCGAGTATTACCGGTCGCGCAAGATCGGCTGCGTGGTGTTCTCGGTGGACGAGACGCTGACCGGGCGTCCGCAGGTGCCGAACGAAGAGGTGGGTCAGTTCGCAGCCGACAACAGCGACTGCATCATGGCCTTCGCCAGCGTGAATCCGATGCGCGGGAAGGTAGCCGTGGACGAAGCCGAGCGGCTGGTGAAGACGGGCCTGTTCCGCGGCTTCAAGCTGCATCCTCCGCTGATGGGGTTCCATCCGAACGACCGCGCGGCGTATCCGTTCTACGAAGTGATGAACGCGCACAAGCTGCCGGTGGTGTTCCACACCGGGCACAGTGGCATCGGGACGGGGATGCCGGGCGGCGGCGGCGTGCGGCTGAAGTACGGCAACCCGATGGACATCGACGACGTGGCCGTGGACTTTCCGGACATGAAGATCATCCTGGCGCACCCGAGCTTCCCGTGGCAGGACGAGGCGATCTCGGTGTGCCTGCACAAGCCGCAGGTGTACATTGATTTATCGGGATGGTCGCCGAAGTATTTTGCGCCGATTTTGGTGCAATATATGAATTCGTTATTGAAGAAGAAGATGCTGTTCGGGTCGGATTATCCGCTGATTACGCCAGACCGGTGGATGGCGGATTTCGCGGAGCTGAAGGTGAAGGACGAGGTGCGGCCGCTGATTCTCAAAGAGAACGCCATGCGGCTGTTTGGCTTGTAGACGAGGAAGCAGGCCAATCTGGCAGACTCGGAACCCGGCTACGGTGTTGCCGGGTCCCACCTGTTGTGCTTGTATCCCCACGCCACGAATTTAGACACCTCGCTGCTCTCGGCCGCGGCTGGCCAATCTATGGCGAAGAAGACTATGCGTAGAATTTCGACAGCCAACTGGTCGCGAGATCGCGTCAATGCATCAGTGGTCGTTGGCAGAGTGAAAGCAACGGCATCGTCGAGTTTAGGTTGGGCGGCCTCCACACTGGCGTTGCGGCCATAGGGGAATTCGATCCATGGGATGCCGCGTATACCTTCCATGCGCACTTCGACCTGAAGTGACGCCGTCAATCCCAGTTTCTGGAAGGTCTGCAATGCATGCTCAAGGAAAACCAGAACACATCCGACGAAATTTCCTGTGTGAACGCCCCGGTAGTGTTCAGCCTCCTTTGCGATGCACACTGCATAAGAGAGCATACCCCAGACGTTCGCTTCCATGAGTGACCAGTCCCCACACGGATTCAACGCAAGCGCGCTTTCGTGATGGGCGATTGGGTCCAGATTCCTTGGGAAACCGACCTGACGCCAAGCGACTCTCGTTTCCCGTACCATCTTGAGCAAGGTCGCCTGCTCTACGATGGGACGGGCGGGATACGTTGGAACAATTGAGAGGAAAAGAAATACCGGCAGTTGCTTTTCCCGTCGAACTTCTTCGGATTTTTGAAGTCCCGTAAGCGTACGGAATCGATCATGAGCCCGCTGCAAAAGCGCCTCACGACGCTCTTGCACTAGCCTGCGGCGGTCCAGGAGATGTCGAAGTTCGTATTCGGTTGCGAAACGGGGCTCGAATCGGTTGCTGAATTCATCGGTTCTAACGTACAACCCCTTCCTTCCTAACAGAAAGTGCGGCGCCAATTCGCTTTCGGGAACTGCCACAACATAGCAGACTCGATCATTTCCTGTGGGTACGGGAATCGCATCAGAAGCCTCGATGGTCAGCGGGGGGCTCGCTCCCGCTGTGCACCATTGGACGAGGGTCTGTTTGTAACTTGGTTGAGGATCAACGCCCGGAAGGCCCGTGATCCGGCCGTCATTGCCAGCCTCTGCTCCAACAACCAAGTGACCACCGAACGTATTCGCGAAGGAGGACAGTTTCTTCAGCGTTTCGTCCTTGGCCGGAACTTCGCGCTTGAACTCCAGTCGAACGTTCTCGACCGCTTTGTCGTCAAGAAGTTCCTGGAGATCTGCCGTCGTCAAAGCGGAAATCGGACTGGAGTATATGGACATGTTGAGCGATTCTCCGAGCGCTTCGCATCACGACCAGCACTCTAGCTCAAGTGTAGAACGCTCGCCGGACGCAGGCCTGCACTTGAGTCCAGTCTCGTCCGCTAAGATGCCCTATTACAGTGAGTTCGGATTGATGGATGGTTAACACGAATACGCGGAAGCAGGATTCCGCTCGCAGCCCCGCGGCTTGCCAGTCTTGCAGGACGTAGTCCGTCGAAGCCAACCGAGACGGAATCTTGGTGGTTAAGATGCCAACCAGAACGTCGGGGCGCTCGGCCAAGTAGCGTTCGCTGGCGATGACCACGGCGGGACGCGCCTTGGTCAGTTGCGCCCCGGGCAAGACGCCCAGAACGACGTCGCCGGGCTTCACTCTGCTTCATCCCGATCGAGTCGTTCCGCGGAGTGCGCGGTGAACTCGCGCAGGTCTGCCTCGGACCACTCGTCGGACCAGTCGATGCGGGATGAGGCGGAGATCGCAGCCAAGCGTTTCACGAGCGCGGAGAATTGCTGGGCCGTCTCCACGGGAAGGCGACGGAAGGCGTCGAGGATCTCGGTTTCTTGCGCGGTCAGTTGCATGGGGAACCGTCTGGCCACCAGTATACGTGAGGGGAATCTGGACTGGCCGCTGCTAGGATTGGAGCATGTCGCCGCTGCTGGAGAAGGCTTGGGAGAAAGTCGCGAGACTGCCGGAAGAGGAGAGGGAGGCGATCGCTTGGCAGATCTTGGGCTGGCTGGCTGAGGAGGACGCCTGGAAGAGGCGCTTCGCTGAGAGGCGCGATGTGATCGCTCGTATGGCTCGGGAGGCGCTGGCGGAAGATGAGCGGGGGGAGACGATCGGGCTGGACGAGTTGGTTTGATCGAGTGTGGCGAACCTTGGAAAACCGCTTCCTGCCGTCGCGGCTCAGCTAGCGGGCTTGGAGTCGCGATTGGCAGCGTCTTGCGGCGGCGCATGCCAGCGTCATGCGGCTTCGCGACATCTACGCGGATTAAGATCCTTATATCATTCCGGGGGTGGCGGGCAATTTTTGCGGACGGTGGGATGAAGGTCCCGGGGCCGTTTGCAGGCATAGTGTTTCCTGAAAGGACGCAAACAACTATGTACTCCATGAATCAATTGGGGAAGCTGCCGCAACTGGGCGATCTGGCACCGGAGGCTACGGCGGCTTTCCGGGCTTATGGCAAGGCTGCGCTTTCGGGCGGAGCCATTCCGAAAAAGTACAAGGAGCTGATGGCGGTGGCCGTGGCGTTGACCACGCAGTGCCCGTACTGCATCGAGGTGCATCGAGTGGCCGCGGTGGAGGCCGGGGCAATCGATCGAGAGCTGGCTGAGGCGGCTCAGGTGACCGCGGCGCTGCGGGCCGGGGCGGCGATCATGCATAGCTCGCGTGCGCTGGGCGGGGGCGCGGTGGCGGGCTCGGCGGTGCGGGAGGATGCTGCGGTGGCGGCTCGCTAGGACTGCTGGAGGAGGGCAGGGCTTACACGGCCGGGAATGGTGGTGAGGCTCCGCTCTACGTCTGGGACTCCATGCGTGTGGGGCGGCCGGCGCTGGCCTGGACGAGGTTCGGCTGTGCGCCTGGGAAGTGGTCCGGTTCGAGGCCCGGCCGGCTGTTGTTTCGCCCTGTCTTTTCCGTTCTGCCTCGGATTCTGTCGCTTCTTTCGGCTCCGCTCTTTTAGTTTCCTCTTTGTGACCGCTACTCGAATTGGGTGAACCGCGGGGTGTTGCCCCGGGCGGGTATGGAATCGATTCCACGCAATCATCCGCCGGCGCCGGGCCCAACCGGCGCTTGCGGAAATTGTTTGACCGCTTACTGCTGTTGCTTCCTGGCCAGGAAGGTACTTCTACCTTTATTGTACGGGGCGGGGTGCAAGGGATTCCTCGTAAGTGACTGGCGGGGTTGAGACAATTTCTTGTGACTGGGTGCCGGGAAATTTTCGTGGGCGGAGTGGGACCGGTACATGGCCTGGCCCCAGGAGGCGCTGCGGGCGCATACCGCGTTAATGCGGCCGTTCGCGGAGAAATTGAAAGACGCCGGCGAGTTCGTTGCGGCGGAAGGGCTGGATGCGCCGGTGCGGGCTCGGGTGGTGCGGGCCGGGAAGAAGGGGGCTCCGGTGATCGACGGGGTGTTCGCCTAGACCAAGGAGTTTTTGGCGGGCTACTGGATTGTGGAGGTGGCGAGCGCCGAGCGGGCGTATGAGACAAGACTCGCCACCCCGGGGGTCCAGCCAATCTGATACGCTGAGAAATTCGCCTCCGATGCTTCGCCAGGACGTCCTTCCCCGTACACTCGGACCTTCGCCCTTGCGCAAGCCCGGAGCAGCGAACCCGGGAGGTTCACATGGAATCCGCTGTTGCCAACGCCAACGCCACTGAAGTCAAGACCGAAGCCGCTCCGCAGACCATCACCGGCGGCCAGATTGTCGCCAAGATGCTCAAGCAGGAGGGGATCAAGCATATCTTCACCATCTCCGGCGGCCACATCGTCGACATCTATAACGGGTGCCTCGACGAAGGCATCAACATCATCGACGTCCGCCATGAGCAGGTAGCCGCGCACGCCGCCGACGCTTACGCGCGCATCACCGGACTGGGCTGCGCCGTGGTCACGGCGGGTCCGGGCACCACCGACGCCGTCACAGGTATGGCCAACGCCTTCCGCGCCGAGAGCCCCATGCTGCTGATCGGCGGCAACTCGGCGCTGAAGCAGTACCGGATGGGCGGCCTCCAGGAGCTGCGCCATACCGAGATGATGACCCCCATCAGCAAGTTCGCCTCGCTGGTGATGACCACCGACCGCGTGGCCGAGATGATGGGCATCGCCATCCGCGAAATGTACAACGGCGCTCCCGGACCCGGGTTCCTGGAAATCCCGCACGACGTGATGGACGGCAAGGCTGACCCGGCGACCGTGCGCTATCCGCAGAATTACCGCGTGAAGGGCCGCGACGGCCTCGCGCCCGAGTTCATCGGCGACCCGAACATCGTGCAGCAGGTGGCCGACCTGCTGGCCAACGCCGAGCGCCCCGTCGCTCTGTTCGGCACCCAGGCCCGCACCTGCCGCGCGCACGACGCCATCGACCGCTTCGCGCGCCACTTCAACATGCCGGTCTACGTGAACGGAGCCGCGCGCGGCACCCTGCCCCGCAATCACTCGCACGCGTTCATGCCGTCACGCAAGACCGCCTTCAACAACGCCGACGTGATCCTGCTGGCCGGCACCCCGCTCGATTTCCGCATGGGCTACGGCCGCCGTCTGAATCCGAAAGCCAAGATCGTGATCATGGACATGGATTACAAGAACGTCGGCAACAACCGCGACTTCGATTTCGGCCTGGTGGGCAACCTGCGCACCATCGTCAACGCCATGTGCGAGGCCTCGAAGGGCGACACCACGGGCAAGCACGACGCGTTCCTGCAGATGCTGCGCGAGGACGAGGCGAAGAGCCAGGGCAAGAACGACAAAATCATCGCCGCCAACGAGGTCCCGATTCACCCCGTGCGCCTGTGCCACGAGATCAACGAATTCCTCCAGGAAGACACGGTCTACATCGGCGACGGCGGCGACATCGTCACGTTCTCGGGCTCCATCGTCCGGCCGCACAAGCCGGGCGGTTGGATGGACCCGGGTCCGCTGGGCACGCTGGGCGTCGGCACCGGATTCGCCATGGCCTCGAAGTTCGCCCAACCGGAGCGCGACGTGGTGGTGCTCTACGGCGACTGCTCCTTCACGCTGACCGGCTTCGATTTCATCACCATGGTCCACCGCAAGCTGCCGTACGTGGGCGTGATCGGCAACAACTCATCGTGGAACCAGATCCGCTTCGGCCAGGAGCGCAAGTACCCCGGCCGCGGCGACATCGGCAACGTGGTGGGCGACGTGCGCTTCGACCACCTGGCGCAGGCCATGGGCGGCTTCGGCATCCGCGTGACCAAGCCCGAGGAGATCCGGCCGGCGCTCGAAAAGGCTCGGGATTCAGGCCTCCCTGCGCTGGTCGACGTCGTGATCAACCGCGACGTGTACTCGTCGGGGACGTCGAACCAGACGATGTACAAGTAGGTCGCGATCGAAATCAAATCGGCGATCCTTGATGTTATGACGGCCGGGACTATTTCGCTCAACGTGCGATGTCGTAAACATGTTGGAACAGATCGACCCATTGATTGTATCGATGGATCGAATCGGCTCCACGCACTTTCATAACGATCAAGAAGAAGCGCTTGTCGTAAACCGGTTCAGCCTTGAGTTCGATCTTGCGCTTCGCTTATCCGCGGTGCGAAAGGTGCTCTCGAAGGCCCTTGATGCCCAAGTGGATCGCGAGACCCTGATTGAGATCGAGGAAAGGCTGGAACGCTTGCCGTGTTGGGAAAGGCAGTAGGCGCTGACTCACAGAGTCGTTTTCGTGACGACCTCCGTGGAGCCCAGCGCTCCACACACGAGCATCAAGCCGCTTGGTGCGTCGGCTCGTGATGAAGGATCATCAACTGGTTCCTCTTCAACGCCACCATCGCGTAGGTGCGGCCGTCCTTGTCAGAAAACTCGACCTCGTAAACTCCGGGAGCCCAGGTCTCGACCACCGTGCCCACGTGGCCGCGCACCAGTCCCTCTTGGGGCAGATCCTCCAGGAGCGCGACAACAGTGTGTAATTCGAGTTCGGTCATCGGCGGTGCGCCTTCCTTGTTTCTACAATACATAACAACTCGTAAGCCGCGGCAAGCCTTCCGAATTTCGGACAATCCACGTGCTGCGGATTCGGACGGATCGATTGGCGCGGCTCAAATCGAAGTCGACGACATATCGCTGACCCCATGGACTCGCCGCACCCCGCCGCGCATCCCCGTCGCGGGCCGCCGCGAGCAGTGCCTGCCGCAGCACCTCCGCGTCGGCGAGATGGATCCCGACGGAAGCGAACACCCGCGCCTTGTTCCTTCCGCGCGGATGCTGCGGATTGAGGCAATACTCTTCGAGTTTGCGTGCATCGATAACCGCGCGGTCACCGTTCGGCAGCTTCACATCGAACGAAAGATTAGCAGATTGGCCTACGTGCACGAGACAGATGGATGGAAGTGGCACGCGGACCCAAGTCCGCGCAACCGCGCTTGGTGTTTCAGGGCCTGGAAGGTATGATCATATTCCGAGTATGAATACCGCCGGAGTAGAACGCGTGACGGTCACCCTGCCCGGCGACCTGGTGCGCGATATCGACCGCCACGAGAAAAACCGCAGCAAGTTCGTGGCTGAGGCCGTTCGCCGGGAACTGGACCGCCGCCGCCGTCTGGAGCTTCGCCGCTCGCTGCGCAACCCGCATCCGGAAAGCGGACTCGCCGACGCCGGCCTCGAGGAATGGGCGCGCAGCCTGCCCGTCGAGGACGCCGGCGCGCTCGTCGACAGCCGCGCAGGCAAGGCCGTCCGCTGGGTAGAAGGCCAAGGTTGGGTGGAGGAGGAACGTGAGACTCGTCCGCGGCACGGTGGTCGTCGTCGCGCTTGACCCCACCCTGGGCCACGAACAGCAAGGTGTACAGCCTTGTGTGGTGGTCAGCGATCCAGAAATCACCAGCGACCAGCGCTTCCCGCTGATCTGCGTGGTGCCGGTGACAGGCACCCCGGGAGAAGGGCTGCTCTATCCGGCCCTCGCGCCTGGTCCGAGCGGTCTTGCCAAACAGTCCTTCGCACTGATCGATCAGGTACCCTCCATCGACAAGCGTCGCGTCCGGCGCGCTTACGGCGAGCTGACGCGCGAAGAGATCGCTGCGATCGACGAAGGGCTGGCTGTGTTCCTTGGCCTGGGGGAACGGCTGCAAAGCGCCCCGCCGCGGGCCCCCGAGCAGTGAAACCGCAGTCGCTAGACACCGCGGATCTCCGCTACACTCGATAGAGCAGCCAAGCGTGGTGCCTCGTTCACCGAGACCCGGCCGCGCCGCTTCACGACGACCCATCTGTAGCCGTCCGGGCCTCTCCGAAGCGTGCCGCTGCTTAAGGAGAAAACGTTAGATGGAAGCACTCAAAGGAGTCCGCGTTCTCGATATGACCCACGTGCAGGCGGGGCCCACCTCCTCGCAACTGCTGGCGTGGATGGGAGCCGACGTCATCAAGCTGGAATCGCCCGCCGGCGACGCCACGCGCGGCCAGCTTCGCGACGTCCCCAACGCGGACAGCCTGTACTTCACCATGCTCAACTGCAACAAGCGCTCGATCGTGGTGAACATGAAATCGCCCGCCGGCAAGGAGGTCTGCGTCGAGCTCCTCAAAAAATCCGACATCCTCATGGAAAACTTCGGACCCGGCGTGCTCGACCGCTTCGGCCTCTCCTGGGAAGAGGTCCACAAGATCAACCCGCGGGTCGTCATGGGCTCCATCAAAGGCTTCGGCTCGCAGGGACCCTACGCCGCGTTCAAGGCGTATGAAAACGTTGCGCAGGCCATGGGCGGCGCCATGAGCACCACCGGCGTCCCCGACGGACCGCCCTACGTCACCGGCGCGCAGATCGGCGATTCGGGCACCGGCCTGCACTTGGCGATCGGCCTCCTCGCCGCGCTGCACCAGCGCGACCGCACCGGCATCGGCCAGTACGTCGAGGTCGCCATGATGGACGGCGTCATGAACCTTTGCCGCGTGAAGTTCCGCGACCACCAGCGCCTCCAGCACGGCGGTCTCTCAGAGTATTCGGTGCAAACCGAAGGCCTCGCCTACACGCCGCGCGCCGGCAACGACTCGGGCGGCGGCCAGCTCGGCAACGCCATCAAGTGCAAGGGCGGCTCGAACGACTACGTCTACATCGTGGTGCAGGAGGCCGTTTGGGTGGCGCTGGCCAACCGCATTGGACCCGACCTCGGCCAGCCCGGCTTGGCCGAGGACCCGCGCTTCGCCAAGATCGGCGACCGCCGCAAGAACCAGAACGACATGTGGGCGCTGATCGAGAAGTTCGCCTCCAACTACACCAAGCGCGAGTTCATGGCGATTCTCAACGAACTGGACGTACCCGCGGGCCTCATCATGTCCACCGAGGATCTGGCCAACGACACCCACGTGCGCGGCCGCGAGATGTATGTCGAGCTGGACCACCCGCAGCGCGGAACCTGGCACAACGTCGGCATGCCCATCAAGCTCTCGGCGTCGAAGGCCGAGATCAAGCGGTCGCCGACCCTGGGCGAACACACCGAGGAAATCATCAAGGAAGTCCTCGGCTGGGACGACGCGAAGATCGCGGCCTGCCGCGAAGGCGGCGCGTTCTCCATGCCTCCGAAGAAGAAGTAGCGCGAGGCATCCATGAGAATCGCGATCATCGGCCAGCAGGATTTCGGCAAAGCCGTGCTCGAGGCGTTCCTCCAGCGCGGCGACCAAGTGGGCGCGGTCTTCTGCGCTCCGGAAAAGGAAGGCGCGCGACCTGACGCCCTGCGCGCCGCGGCCCAGGAAAAGGGGTTGCCGGTCCACCAGTTCAAATCCCTGCGCGACCCGGAAGCCGCGCGCGCCATGCGCGAAGCCAACGCCGACATCGGCATCATGGCCTTCGTGCTGCAATTCGCGCCGCAGGAGTTCGTGACCATCCCCAAGCACGGGACCATCCAGTATCACCCGTCCCTGCTGCCCAAGTATCGCGGCCCCAGTTCCATCAACTGGCCGATCATCAAGGGCGACACGGAAACCGGACTCACCATCTTCCGCCCCTCCGACGGCCTGGACGAAGGCCTGGTCGTGCTGCAGAAGAAGACCCCGATCGGCCCCGACGACACGCTGGGCAGCATCTACTTCAATCACCTCTTCCCGATGGGCGTCGCGGCCATGCTCGAAGCGGCCGACCTCGTCCTCGCCGGCAAGCACACCGAAACGGCACAGGACGAATCGCAGGCCAGCTATGAAGGCTGGTGCAAGTCGGCCGAAGCGGAGATCGACTGGGCCAAGCCCGTCGACCACGTCTACAACCTGATCCGCGGCTGCAACCCCGCGCCCGGCGCCTGGACCACGCTCAACGGCCAGAAGCTCCAGATCTTCGATGCGCGCAAAACACTGTTCCGGCGCTTCGCCGAGGTGCCGGGAAAGATCGGCGGCGTGAGCGGCGTCACCGGCCAAAGCTTCAAAGTCACCGCGCAGGGTGGAACCATCGAAGTCCTCAAGGCGCGCCTCGAAGACGGCAAGAAGCTCGGCGGCGGCGAACTGGCGCACTCGGCGGGGATACAGAACAACACTAGACTTGGCGACTGATCGACCGGCTACTCGGTCCTGCTGCAGGATCCGATCTGCAGAGCACGCTCCAGAAAGTCGCGGAAGCGTGTGGTCGCGATTGCCAGGCTGCCAAAGACCAGCCCGCTCCAGAACACTGCGCCTAGGTAGAGAGCGAGCTGCCCAGCCGAACGCAACATCAGAACTGTTCCCAGTGCGGCCCAGACGGTTGCCAAAACCACGAACTGCCGAGCACTGATCCGATAGCGAACCTCGCGCGCGCGATCGTCCACGAAGAGCTCGCCGTACCCGAACAGGGCGAGCGCATTCCAGCGATCCACCAGCCGGAACATGCCGCCTCTGAATGAGATCGACTCCTGGGAAACCCTGATATCGCACGCGTCTTCCCTTCGCAACGATTCGGCCAACTGATTGAGCAACGTGCTCCGATCAAGGGCGCCATCGAAACGCACCACGCCTGCGCAGGTGAACAGGAACATCCCTTCTCAACCCTGCAAGCCGCGCAGCGGGTAGTCGACCACAATCGCCTTCCCGTCCGTCACCGCCCGCACCGCATGCGGCGTGTTCGGCGGGACGATGGCCGCCATGCCCGGACCCACCGTCTGCGTGACGCCGTCCACGGTCACATCCAATTCGCCCTCGATCACCTCCCACACCTCTTCCTGCTCGTGGAAATGCTCGTGAATCGACGAGCCGGCTTCGAATTCGTAGTGCGCGAACGTCATGCTGGGCGAATGGAAATAGCGGCCGTGCCAGCCGGGCTTACGCTCGATCACGTCCAGTTTTGTGGTGTCGACAACGGCCATGGCTCTCCTCGGTTCTGCCATCTTCCCACACCTACAAAATCTGCGGTTTGCCGCCGCGAACCACACCCCGCCGCGCAACCGCGCTATCCTTGCATACGGCCCCTGCGCAAACGGCCCCAGCCGGAAGGAGCCCCGAGTAAGCTGCTTATGAGTCGATGGATTCGCCTAGTTGCCGCCGTCGTCGCGATGATCCAGATCGCGAACCTGCAATACGCCTGGACCCTCTTCGTCAAGCCCCTTCAGGACGCCAACGGATGGTCGCTCTCCCAGGTCCAGTGGGCCTTCACGATCTTTATCGCCATGGAAACCTGGTCCATGCCGCTCACCGGCTGGCTGATTGACGCCCGCGGAGCGCGCGTGGTGATGACCATCGCCGGCGTGGCGTGCGGCATCGGGTGGGCCGGCATCGGCATCGCGCATTCCCTGCCGGCACTCTACCTCTTATACGGGCTCGCCGGACTGGGCGCGGCCACGGTCTATTGCGGATCGATCGGCGTCGCACTGAAGTGGTTCCCCGACCGCCGCGGGCTCGCCGCCGGCTTGATCGCCGCGGGCTTCGGCTCCGGCTCAGCGCTCTTCATTCCGATCATGCGCTACATCCTCAACAGGCAGGACTACTCGGTCGTCTTTCTCTATACCGGTATCTTCCAGGGCGCGCTGATCCTCATCGCCGCGCAGTTCCTCGGTGGCACAGGCATGTCGCAGATCCAGGCTCCCGCCGCCGCCAAGAAACAGCCCCTGCGGCGCCAGAAGGAAAATTTCAATTCGGCCGAGATGCTGCGCACGTCGCACTTTTATTTCCTTTACGCGATGATGCTCATGATGGGCATCGGCGGCCTGCTGGCCACCGCGCAGGTGGCGCCGGTGGCGCGCACCTACGGGATCGCCGAAAGCTTCCTGGCGGTTTCGCTGGTGCTGAATCCCATCGCCAACGGCAGCGGACGCCTGTTCTGGGGTTGGGTTTCCGACAAGCTGGGCCGCGAACTCACCATGGAGATCGCCTTCTTCATTCAGGCTCTGTCGCTGGTGGCCGTGGGACTGGTAGGTGCCAAATCCGGCGTCATCTTCGTCGCCTCCATGGCGATGGTCTTCTTCACCTGGGGCGAAGTCTACGTGCTGTTCCCGTCGGCTTCAGCCGATTTCTTCGGCGCCAAGTACGCCAGTTCCAACTACAGCTTCCTCTACAGCACCAAAGGCGTCGCCTCGATCATCGGTGGCGGCTTGGCGGCGACCATCTTCGAAGCCTACGGGTCCTGGGGACCCGCGTTCTACGGCAGCGCCATGCTGGCTCTGATCGCGGCATTCATGGCGATCCGACTTAAAGGAATGAGCCTGCCGGTGAGGCACGGCGCACGGGCTGCCTCGTCGATGAGCGCGGCAGACTAGACTACCGCCGCTTGGACCGTTTGGCGTTCTGCCGCATCCATGCGGCGAACTCGGGCTCTTTCATCGTTCCGGCAGCGAGTGCGAGTACGGCCTGCGTGGCGTCTTCCTCCGTGGCCATGAAGTCGTAGCCGTTCAGTTCCAGAAATAACACTCCGAGCACAAATCCGGTGCGTTTGTTTCCGTCGACGAACGGATGGTTCCGAACTACGCCCGCCGTGTAGAGCGCCGCCATCTCAATCACGTCCGGGCGGTCCGCGTAGGCGAAGTGCTGCTGCGCCCGCGCCAAAGCCGACTGGAGTAACGCCTGATCCCGGATGCCGGCCGGGCCGCCGTGCAGCGCCAACATCCGCTCGTGAATCGCCAGCGCCTCGGCTTCCCCGATCCAGATGGGTTCCTTCACTTCGACAGTTCGCGCAGCGTGTTGCGGTAGCGGCGCATAATGTCCTCGGCCGTGGCCATCTTCTTTTCGAAGCCAGGATCGAACGGCGTGAGCCTATAGGCGCCGTCTGACGACTCGGTCAAGAACAGCTTCTCGCCCTCGCCGCTGTTCAGGCGCTGCACCACTTCCTTGGGCAGCACCACCCCCAGCGAGTTGCCGAACTTGCGAATCTTCAGCTCGATCATGTTATTACTATTGTAATAACGCCCCTACCGCCGGTTCAACTCCACCACCCGCCAGAACGGCTGATCCTTCTCCCCCGGCTCCTGCACAAATTCCTGGCTGGTCTTCGCCGGATCGTACTCCCGCCACAGCCACGTGAGAGACTCCGGCAGTTCCGCCGCGCCCTGCGCCTGGCTGTGCGACCCGACGCCGAACGAAAAGTGATAGTCGTAACCCTTGATCTTGAGCGCGTTCGCCATATTGAGGTTTGCCGCGGGCAGGCTTCCGAACGGAACCTCCAAATCCTCGGCGCCGTCCTGGAGCCAGGCACGCAGATTTCGCTTCTCTCCGCCCCGCACCATGTAGGGATACTCGCCGCCACCACCCGGGTGCTCCGCGGAAACCTGTAATGCCCCGTACGCGCCGATCCAACTCAGCACGCGCGAGAACTCGTCCGGCCTCTGGAACGCCGCGTTGAAGGACGCCATGCCCCCCGAGCTAAAACCCGCGATCGCGCGGCTATACGCGTCCGTGCGCAGCGGCACATGCTTGCCGACCTCGGCCAGCACCTCGTTCAGGAGGTAGCGCGCGTAGGTATCATTCACCGGGTCGTACTCGAGCGACCGCTGGTTGCGCGCCGGCCCCTCGCCCGGTTGCACGAACACGCTCGCCAGCAGCGGAATCCGTTTCTGCGCGGTCAGGTTGTCCAGAGTCTCGAGCACGCGCCATCTACCGGGCCGCTCGCCGGTGAACTGCTGCCCGTCATTCCACACCTGCACCGCCAGCGGCGTGCGCCCGTCCCATTGCGCCGGGACGTAATACCAGACGTTCGCCTTCATGTCCGGATAGATGGTGCTCGCCAGTTCCATGGGACCCGTCAACTTGCCCTGCGGCGCGTTCGCGTGGGCGTAGCTGTCCACGCCGAACGCCGGCAGGTTGTTCGCGCCGCCGATCGTCTTGCCGTCCATCCACCACGTGTAGCGATACGACGTGCCCGTCCGCAGGTGCGTGGAAAAGACCCACAGCCCGCCAACCCGATACGCCGCGCCCGGCGGGTCATTGTTGATCTGCAACGAAGGCCCCTTCTCGGCCTCGATCGCAAATACGAACTCGCCCATCTCGCCCGCCGCCGCTGTGCCCTTCTGGAGGTTCTCGGCGCCCAGTGTGTCGCGAAGCGCCTGCTCCAGTCCCGCGGCGCGCGACCGCGCCATGGACAGCAACTCGGACGTCGAAACCTTCTGCGCGGCGGCCAGGCTCGCGAAAAGCAACACGGCGATCAGGATTCGCATGGCAGGCATTATACTGCTTGGGCAGTGCCCCGTATTCTGATCCGCAACGCGACCATCCTCACCATGGACCCGCAGATCGGCGATCTCGCCTCCGCCGACCTCCTCATTGAAGACGACCGCATTGCCGCCGTCGCGCCGTCCGTCGAGGCCGAAGCGGAAATCATCGACGCCCGCGGACGCATCGTGATCCCCGGTCTGGTCAACGCGCATCTGCACACCTGGCAGACCGCGCTCCGCGGCATCGCCGCCAACTGGACCCTGCTCGAATACTTCAAGCGCATGCACGCCGGCCTCGCCACGCTGTTCCGCCCCGAGGACCTGCACATCGCCACGCTCGCCGGAGCCCTGAACCAGATCTATGGCGGCACCACGACGCTCGGCGACTGGTGCCACAACAACCCGACCGCGGCCCACAACGACGCCGCCATCGACGCGCTCACCGAATCCGGCATCCGCGCCGTGTTCCTCCAGGGCACGCCCAAGCCCGACCCGCAACCGGGCCAGCCAGGCTTCTGGGAAACGCCGCACCCGCGCGCCGAGCTCGAACGCCTGCTGCGTCACCGCGCGACATCACGCGTCGGGATCGGCGCTGCGATCCTCGGCCCGCATTATTCGACGCTCGACGTCGCGCTGCACGACTTCCGCATGGTGCGCGACTGCAACGTGATCGCCTCCATGCACCAGGGCGGCGGCGAGCCGCGCACGCCCGAAGGCTGGCGTGTGCTCGAAGCCGAAGGACTCCTCGGACCACACGTGAACATCGTGCACGGCAACAGCCTGCCGCATGACCAGCTCGCGCGCTTCTGCGCCTGCGGCGTGAGCTTCACGGTCACCCCCGAAGTCGAGATGACCGCCGGCCACGGCTTCCCCATCACCGGCCGTCTGCGCAAGCTCGGCCGCCAACCGTCGCTCGGCGTCGATATCGAATCCGCCATCTCCGGCGACATGCTCACCGTCGCGCGCATGGCGCTCGCCGCGCAGCGCGCACTCGACAACGCGGATTATCGCCAGACCACCGGCGGCATCCCGGACACCTCCACCATCCCCACCCGTGACGCCTTGGCCTGGGCCACCCTCGAAGGCGCCCGCGCGCTGGGCCTCGAACACCGCATCGGCTCCCTCACCCCCGGCAAGCAGGCCGATCTCGTCCTCCTCGCCTCCGAGCACATCAACATGCAGCCGGTCCACGACCCCGTGTCGGCCGTCGTGCTGCAAGCGAGCCTCGACAACATCGACAGCGTCATGATCGCGGGCGTTTGGAAGAAGCGCGACGGCCGCCTCTGCGCCCAGGACCTCGACCGCACGCTCGACCGCCTGCGCGAATCCGGGGAGCGCATCACACGTGAAATGCGTGTGGGGCAGGCCCCCAGGCCTGCGGCGGCCTCTTAGAGCGTTTGCAGCGTTATCGTAGACCGCTCCCCGTGGTCGCGGCTCAGCTACTGGCGCTGTGCCCAGTGCACGTCCTTTGTGCAGAGCGCCGCTCGCTGAGCCGCGACCACAGGGAGCGGTCTACCCTTGCTGAGAAAACGCTCTAGCCCGAGCTCTAGCCCGCATTTCTCACCAGCTCTCAGCTCACCGGGGGAAACGTGAGGCGGGGAGCCGTAACGGGCGATTTCGCAGCCGCAGCCGGCGTGACATGTTGACTGGGGACAAGCGCCGGGACGAGTCCCGGCGCGGCAAGCCACGGGCTTGCGCCACGTCCTGCGCCCGAGTGAGAAATGCGCGTTAGGCCAGGGTTAGGCCGCCTCTTCCGCGCACCTCCTCACTGCGCCGTCCACCCTCCATCAATGACGATGTCCGTGCCGGTGATGTACTCCGCCGCGTCCGAGCACAGAAACCGCACCAGCCCTCCGACCTCCTCCGCACGCCCCCACCGCCCCACCGGAATCTGCGCCAGGAACGCCGCGCTCTTCTTCGGATCGGCCATCATCCCGGCGTTCAACTCCGTGGCGAACACCCCGGGACTGATGCCGACCACGGTCACCCCATGCGGCGCCAGTTCCAGCGCCAGCGCACGAATAAAGCCCAGCAGTCCCGCCTTGGCCGAGGCGTAGGCCGTGCGCTCCGGCAGCGCGATGTGGCTCATGATCGAGCTCAAATTAATGATCCGTCCCCACCCGCGCTCCTTCATCTGCGGCACGAACGCGCGGCACATCAGGAACACGCTGGTCAGGTTCACGTCGATCACCGTGCGCCACTCCGTCAACGAAAACTCCTCGATCGGCTTCCGCAAGTTCATCCCCGCGTTGTTCACCAGAATGTCGACGCGCCCGAAGCGCTCCATCACCTCGCGCTCCACTTCCGTCACGCGAGCCTCGTCCGCAACGTCGGCCACAAACACCGCCGCACGATCTCCTATCTCGGCCGCCACCGCGCGCAGCGCCGCCTCATCGCGAGCCACCAAAGCCACTCCCGCGCCCGCCTTCGCCAACTCTACGGCCATCGCACGACCCAGCCCGCGGCTCGCGCCGGTCACCAGTGCAGTCTTTCCTTTGAGTTCATCCGCCATCACGGGTCATTGTACCCGTACACTGGAGGCAACGACGTATGCCCAACCTGTACGATATCGACCCCGGTCCGCAATCCCCCGAAATCGTCCGCGCGATCATCGAAATTCCCAAGGACTCCGGCAATAAATTCGAGTACGACGGCGAGCTGGGCGTCTTTCGCCTGGACCGCCCGCTCTATTCGCCGTTGCACTACCCCGGCGACTACGGCTTCGTACCCGGCACCCTGGCCGACGACGGCGACCCGCTCGACATCCTGGTGCTGGTCTCCGAACCCACCTTCACCGGTTGCATGATCGAGGCGCGCCCGCTCGGCGTGCTGGACCTGGTGGATAGCGCCGAAGCCGATCAGAAGGTGCTGGCTGTTCCCAACAAGAGCCCGCGTTACGGCGAGATCCACACCGTCGACCAGGTCTGGCCGCACCTGCGCCGCGAGATCGAGCACTTCTTCACCATTTACAAGGAGCTCGAAGGCAAGCAGACGCGCATCGACGGCTGGCGCGGCCCCATGGACGCACGCAAGCTGATCCTGGCGAGCCGGCAGGCGTTTCTCGACAAAAAGAAGGCTGGCTAGGGCTTCGACGAAACAACGCGCCCCCGCGAGGGTCCACTGCGCAGGAGGCCCAAGCCGCATTGCAGCAGACCCGGACCGCAGCACCCGCGCTCGCCCTGACAGCGCTGTTCGCCGCCGCGATGTCCTGTTCCACAGCCCCTGGCCCGGAACAGCAGTCCGTGACCGACACCGTCGCCCCGGAGCCGAACGCCGAAGCCGTCTGGAGCAAGCTTCGCGACGAACGCTATCAGGAAAACTGGAAGATGTGGCCCGGCAAGCAGGCCTTCTATCCGGGCACGCAGCCCCACGGCGCACTGCTCACCACCTACGTGAACGATCTCGCCTATAACGCCCTCATGGGCCACGATGGAAGCATGCCGCCCGGCGCCATCATCGTCAAGGAAAACTACAAGCCGGACCGCAGCCTCACGGCCATCACCGTCATGTATAAGGCGCCCGGCTACAATCCCGGCAACAACGATTGGTTCTGGCTCAAGCGCGACGCCGCGGGCACCTTGGAAGCCGAGGGCCAGGTGGAAAGCTGCCAGAGCTGCCACCGCGCCGGACGCGACTTCGTCATGACCGAAGCGGCCAGCCAGTAGCCCAAGCCTCCAGCCCCCACCTTCGAGGCCTCTTCACCCGGTTCCAGTATCTGCAGTACTCCGCACCCAGCCAAGAGACCCGGCACGGTAAGATGACGAGTTGGTTCCAGCGAATCCTCCGCCATCGAAGCTCTATCGTTTGATCTGGCGCTGGCATTTCTACGCGGGTCTGTGGACGGCGCCGTTTCTGCTGATCATGTCCGTTACCGGCGTTCTGTACGCTTTCAGCGGGGAAATCGAAAACAGCCTCTACGACTCGCTTTTCCGGGTTCCGATCGAACGCACGCTGCGCCTCAGCGGCGACCAGGCCGTGGATCTGGCGCTTTCCCAATTCCCCGGCGCGCGCCCGGTTTCCTACCAACCGCCGTTTTCCCCGGAGGATTCCCTGCAGGTGACCGTGCAGCCTCCCGGCCAGGATCCCGTGGACGTGTTCATTGACCCCTATCAGGGGAGCATCATCCAGACGCAGGATTCCCGCGCGCGCTTCTCTGCGCGCATCGCCCGCCTGCACAGCCAACTGCTCGCCGGACCGCTGGGCCGCATCGTGATCGAAACCGTCGCGGCGTGGACCGTCCTGCTGCTCGTGAGCGGCCTCTACCTGTGGGTCCCGCAATTGAACTTCAGCCCTATGGGCACCTTGCTGCCGCGCCTGGGCTCCGGCTGGAAGCCATTTTTCCGGGACATGCACGTGGTGCCCGCCGCCTGGGTCTCGGCCGGCCTGTTGCTGTGGATCCTGCTTGGCCTGCCCTATTCGATCCTCACCGGCAACCTCACCATGCTGATCGCCGGCACCACCCGCGAAGGTCCGCACTGGGCCCAAGCGGACCAGTTCCAATCCCAACCACCCGAGCCCGGCGCACAGCCCCTGCTCTGGGAGCAGGTGGTGTCGATCGCCGGCGTACAGGAAGTCGTGAAGCCCTTCAAGGTCTTCGCCCCTGTCGGCGAGCGCGGCGTCTATAGCGTCCGGACGTTCTCCCCGGACCCGCGCGACACCGTGTACCTGCACCTGGATCAATACTCGGGCGAGGTCCTGGCGAAGTATTCCTTCTCGGATATGAGCGCGCTGGCGCGGGCCATGGCCATCGGCTTCGCCGTGCACAAAGGCCAGATGCTGGGACTGCCCAACCAGATCTTCGCCGCCGCACTGGCCGCCGGGACGTTTTTCATGACGCTGATGGGCGTGGTCCTCTGGTGGTCACGCCGCCCCCAGGGAAAACTCGGAGCCCCGCGCCGTCCGCCGCGCTATAAGGCTCCCGAAGGTCTGATGCAGACGGTGGTGGTCCTGTGCATTCTGTTCCCCATGGCCGGCCTTTCTCTGCTAGTGGTGATGGCCCTGGAGCGATACGTCGTGCCCAAGGTCCCCGCCCTGAAATGGCTCTTCGAGTAAACGTCAAAGCCCACCACCTCTGAACTGTGCACACAAGCCGCTCGCGCTCGGACTGTTCCTTGTGGGCAGGCCCAAGGACTGCGGCGGCCTCTCAGGCCGCCCTCTCCGCAAGCTCACAGCATCGAAGCTCCCCAACTCTTCGGTCGTCCGCACCCCCACTAGAGCGTTTGCAGCGCTATCGTAGACCGCTCCCTGTGGTCGCGGCTCAGCTAACGTTCGCCTAGGCTGAATCAGGAAATGGGCGCTACCGCCGCCGTCCGCCGCTAGCCGCGGCCGGAGCCGCCGCCGGCGCCGACCGCACCGCCGTGCCCGCGCTGGGCGCCACGCCCGATCCGCCGCCGATCCCGACCGGCGCGCCACCGAAGCCAACGCCGCCGCCGTATCCGCCAAATCCGCCGAACGCCACCGGCACGATGTAAATGGTCCGGGGGCTGAACAGCGTGAGGCCGAACGGGCTGTACCCGTAGCCCGAGTTCGGAACAAACGAATACATGCCGTACAGCGGATTGAAGGTCCAGCCGGTGAAAGAATTGCTGCTGCCGCGGCCGGCCGCGCGGGCCGAGGAAGCGTTCGCCTGGGCGATGTAGCGCGCCCGCCGGGCGCTCCAGCGGTACAGAGAATCCTGATCATCGCGGTCGAACTTCTGGGGCTGGTTCATGTCGCCGTCGAACTCCAGGTAGCGGCCCTTCTTGACCTTCACCGGACCCTTCCCGTTGCCAAGACCGGCTCCGGTCACGTACACTTCGCCGTCGTAGACCCGCAGGCTGCCCGGACCGCTAGCGTCCATTTCATAAAGGCCGTGCTTGCGGACTTCGATCTGCGCCCCTTTGAAGTCGAGGATGACCGAGCTGTCCTTGTCCATGTCCTCGACCTCGACCAGCGAAACGCCGGAGACGATCTGAACCTCGGCGTCCGTCAGCTCGTTCGAGACCAGGCGCACGGAGCTGTCTTCGTCCACCCGCAGGAACGTGCCCGGGTTCAGCAGGACTTCGGCGCGGCCGCGCTCGGTGGAAAGCGTTTGCCCCTCGTCGAGGTGCGTAAATTCGGAAACCTGCGGCTTCAGCGGCTCGCCTTCCACGCTGACCTCGCCGCGGACGTAGTGGATGAGCCCCGCCTTGGCAGAGAGCGCGCTTTGGCCCCACACGGCTCCCGCCGTGAATGGAATCAGAGCCAGGGCGATCACACTGCGCATGTTGGGCACCTCTGTTTCTATGATGCGCCCTGGGGGCGGAAGATTTCAAGGAGTTGCCTTCCCGGCTGAGCCGGAATCCGCGGCCTCGCTATAGTTGAAGAAGACCATGCTGGCGGCTCTGTTCATCCTGCTGCTCGTCTTCGCCATCCCGGGGGCCGCGCAGGAGGTGACCTTTCACCGCGACGTCCTGCCGATCCTCGAAGACCGCTGCCAGGAGTGCCATCGCCAGGGTCAGATGGCGCCCATGGCCCTGACCACCTACGAAGAGGTCCGCCCGTGGGCGCGCGGCATCCGCGAAGCCGTCCTCACCCACAAGATGCCGCCCTGGTTCGCCGACCCCTGCTGCGGAAAATTCGCCAACGAACGGTCCCTCACCCAAAAGGAGATCGAAACCCTCAGCACCTGGGCCGAAACCGGAGCCAAAGAGGGCGCTCCCACCGGCGCTCCGCCCAAGCATTGGAACGAAGGCTGGAACCTCAAGCGGATCGACGCGAAGATCCGCATGCCCGAGCCCTTCACCGTGCCCGCCAAAGAGGAACTCGAGTATCAGTACTTCGTGATTCCGGGCGAGTTCGGACCCAAGTTTCCGGGCGACCACTGGGTGACCGGCGTCGAAGTACACCCCAAGGACCGCAGCGTGGTGCATCACGCCGTGGTCTATATTCGCGAACCGGGTGACACCTGGACGACCGGGCCCACCATGGCCGACATCCTGACGGTCTACGCTCCGGGCGCTGGAGCCGACCTGTTCCCCGAAGGCATGGCGAAGCTGATTCCCGCCGGCGCCGACCTCGTCCTGGAGGTCCACTACACGCCCAATGGAACCGAGGTGCAGGATCAAATCGAAGTCGGGCTCACCTTCGCCTCCCAGCGTCCGGCCAAGCGCGTGTTCACCCTCCAAATGGACAGCACCCGGCTGGCGATCCCGCCCGGCGCTCGCGACTATCGGGTGCGCGTCCAAGGCACGCTGCCCAATGACGCGCTGCTGATCGGCTTCTTTCCGCACATGCACCTGCGCGGCAAGTCGTTCGAGTACGCCATGATCGGCGACGGCGGCCAGCCGGTGACCCTGCTGCGCGTGAACAACTATAACTTCTTCTGGCAGCTCACTTACCGCCTGGCCGAGCCCCTGCCGTTGAAGCAGGGCACGCGCCTGATCTGGACCGCCACCTACGACAACTCGGCGGCGAACCCCCACAACCCCGATCCCACCGCGGAAGTGCACTACGGCCTCCAGAGCTGGGACGAGATGATGGTGGGATTCTTCGACATCGCCATCGACTCGTCCCTCGACAAAGAAGCGTACTTCGTGCGGAAGTAAGCGCAGTGCGATATCCTGGCGCTGATCGACTCGTGAGAAGGAGGCTCCTCAAATGATGCCACGGCTCGTGATTTTGGCGGTTCTGGGCGCGGCAGCCAGCGCGCAGGCGTTCGCCGCCGATTGCGACCGCCCCTGCCTGACCTCCCTGCTGAACCAATATCTGAGCGCGGTGGTGAACCACGATCCAGCGGAGGCGCGCTTGTCCCCCGGGTTCCGGCAGACCGACAACGCCGTTGTGGTGAAACTGGGCACCGGCGTATGGAAGACGGTGACCGGGCTCGGCAAGGTGCAGCGCCGTTATCTCGACCCGGTCAGCGGGCAGGCGGCCTACTTCGGAACCGTGGAGGAGGGCGACAAGCAGGCCATCGTCACCGTGCGGCTGCGCGTGGAGGACAACGTGATCACCGAAGCCGAGTGGTTCCTGGCGCGCGACGGCGACGTCGGCTTGAACGGTCCGGTGCAGCCCGGCCAGCCCGCGGGGAATTTCTTCGATCCCGATAACCTGGCCATGAATCCTCCGCCGCAGCGCGTGGTGCCGCAAGGGCAGCGCCTCTCGCGCCAGGCGCTGATGGGTATCACCAACAGTTACTTTGACGGCATCACCACGCATGACGGCTCGATCATCCGGGCGCATCAGGGATGCACGCGCCTGGAGAACGGCAACACCGTCACCGGACGTCCCGGGCGCGGCGGCGGTCCGCCCAGCGACTGCACCTCCGGCCTGGCGAACATCAGCGTGCAGCTCGTAGCCGGGCGCCGCTATCCGGTGATCGACGAGGAAGCGGGCGTCGTGCTCGCGTTGGCCGTCTTCATCCGCAAGCCGGGCCTGGCGACGCGCCGCAACGCCTTCAGCGAGTGGTTCGTGATTGACGAAGGCCAGATCCGCACCATCTACTCCGCCATGTTTTACCCGCCGCCGGAGGCGCCCGTTCCCAACTGGCCCCCGTATGAAGGCAACTGGCCGATACCGGCGTCCATCCTTCCGGCACAGCAATGAAAACCGCACTCACCCTCGCGTTCCTCGCCGCAGCACCCGCGCTGCTCGCCCAGTGGCCGGATTACGCGATGCCGGACGCGCCGCGCACCGCGGACGGCAAGGTCGACCTGACCGCCCCCGCGCCGCGCGACGCTCAGGGGCATCCCGACCTGTCCGGCGTGTGGGATTACACGCGGCCGCCAGGGTCGCCTCCACTCACAGCACCCGCGGCGCCGGCCAAACCTCCAGCGGCCGGCGGCGATGCCGCCAACATCGTGCCGCGTTCGGTGCGCACCAGCCAGTTCTGGAACCTGGGCGCGTCGTTCGAAGGAGGACTGCCGTTCCAGCCCTGGGCCGACCAGCTCCACAAGGATCGCGTGGCGTCGAACAGCAGCGACAATCCCGACGCGCACTGTTTGCCGCTGGGCCCCATGCAGCTCCACACCCACGGACAGCCGCGCAAGATGATTCAGTCGCCCGGCCTGATCGTGATCCTGTATGAGGCCAATGGCGGCATCCGGCAGATTTTCACCGACGGCCGTCCGCTGCCCCAGGACCCGGAGCCCTGGTGGTTCGGCTACTCGACGGGACACTGGGAAGGCGACACCCTGGTGGTCGAGTCGGCGCACTTCCGCGACCTCGGCTGGCTGGACGTCGAAGGGAGCGTGCTCACCGAAGAAGGCCGCGTCATTGAGCGCTACCGCCGCACCGACTACGGCCACCTCCAGATCGAAGTGACCATCGACGATCCCAAGGCCTACACCAAGCCCTGGACCGTCACCGTCTACCAGGAGCTGATGCCGGACACCGAACTGATCGAGTTCGTCTGCGCCGAAAACGAGAAGGACGACTCGCACCTGACCAGCAACTGACCGGCTTCGGGAAACACAGGTTCGTCCGTCCATCAGCGACCGCAGGGAGCGGTCCCCAGGTAGGCTTCGGTGAATTTCGAGCCACTGGTGCTTCCCCGGACATTACACTGGAAACTGAGAGGAGCCCCCGATGATTCGGATCAGCCGCCGCGATGCCCTGGCAACCTTCGGCGCCAGCCTGCTCTGGTCGAGCTGCGCACGCCAGCAGGACGCGTCGGACCCCACAGCCATGCCCGATGACCGCGATGTTCACTCGTTTTCCCGGCCGGACCAGGTGCGCGTACGCGACGTCGCACTGGACCTCGCCGTGTCCTTCGAAGACCGGACGCTCAGCGGCACAGCCGTGTTGCAGACCGCCGCGCCGGCCACCGGCCTCAACCCGTTGCTGCTGGATACACGCGATCTGTCGATCGATACCGTCGAGACCTCGTCCGACGGCGCGATGTACGCGGCGACAGAGTGGCAGGTGGGCGACCGCGACCCGATTCTGGGCTCGCCGCTGACCGTCAAGCTTCCCTCCAGCACGCGCTTCGTACGCGTGCGCTACGGGTCCGTGCCCCAGGCGAGCGGCCTGCAGTGGCTGGACCCGGCGCAGACGGCAGGGAAACGCCAGCCGTTCCTCTACAGCCAGAACCAGTCGATTCACGCGCGCAGCTGGATTCCGATTCAGGATTCCCCCGGCGTGCGCATCACCTATTCGGCTCGCATCCGCGTGCCGCAGGACCTGGTGGCGCAGGGAATGACGGCACTCATGAGCGCTGAACACCGCGGTGCTGCGAACGGCGTGTTCGAGTTCGTCATGGACCAGCCCATTCCGTCGTACCTCATTGCGCTGGCGGTCGGCGATCTGCAGTTCGCCGAAGTGGGCCCGCGCACGGGCGTGTACGCCGAACCCTCGGTGCTGCCCAAAGCCGCGGCCGAATTTTCCGACATGGAGAAGATGGTGGCCGCGGTGGAAGGCCTCTATGGGCCCTACCGCTGGGACCGCTACGATCTCCTCATCCTGCCGCCCAGCTTCCCTTACGGCGGCATGGAGAATCCGCGGCTGACCTTCGCCACGCCCACGGTGATCGCCGGGGACAAGAGCCTGGTGGGCCTGGTGTCGCATGAGCTGGCGCATTCCTGGTCCGGCAACCTGGTGACCAACGCCACCTGGGGCGACTTCTGGTTGAACGAAGGATTCACCACCTACATCGAGAACCGCATTCAGGAGGTGGTCTATGGTCCGGATCTGGCGGTGATGGAGCGCGTGCTCGCCCGCCGCACGCTCGACAAGGAGTTGATGGAGCTGCCGCCCGCGGAGCAGATCCTGCACATCGACCTCAAGGGCAAGGACCCGGACGAAGCCGTCACCAGCATCCCCTACAACAAAGGCGCGCTGCTGCTGCATCAGATGGAAAACGTCTTCGGCCGCGATATCTTTGACGCGTATCTCAAGCGCTATTTCGCCGAGTTCGCCTTCCAGAGCATCACCACGAAGACGATGCTCGCCTACCTGAAGCGCGAGCTGTTCGATCCCTATCCGGCGCAGGCCGCGCGCATCCCCATCGAGGAGTGGGTTTACGAGCCCGGTCTGCCTGCCTCGGCTCCGCGCGCCCTCTCGCAGCGCCTGCAGGCGGTAGAGGAGGACGCAGAGGCCTTCGCGGCCGGCACACGTCCCGCCGGCCAGATTCAGACCGCCCAGTGGAGCACGCAGGAGTGGCTCGAATTCCTGCAATCGTTGCCCCCGATGACCAGTGCGCAGATGGCCGAACTGGACCGCGCCTTCCATCTCACCGACACAGGCAACAGTGAGATGCTCGACGTTTGGCTGCGCATGGCGATCACGGCGCAGTACCGGCCGGCGGACGCACGCCTGGAGGCCTTCCTCATTGAGGTCGGCCGCATGAAATACCTGCGCCCGCTGTACACGGAGTTGATGAAAACACCCGAGGGCCAGGAGCGGGCGCGCGCGATCTATGCGCAGGCGCGTCCGGGCTATCACCCCATTGCGCAAACCGCCATGGACAAGATCGTCCGTGCGTCCGCGGGGTGATCGTCTGAGGTTCCACCAGGTACTCCCTTCGTTGAAACGTTTGTAGGGCAAATCGATCTACCAGGATGAGGAGTGGCGAGTGATCACACAGACAGCACGAAGCTACGGAGCGGTTTTGATGTTGGCATTGCTTCCCGCCAGCGCGTTCGCGCAGAACGAACACCTGGTTGCTCCCGCTGAGTTGCATGAGCGGGCGCTCGAACGCAGCCAGCAGCGCCAGCGCGATCTCGAAAGCGTTCATGACTTCCTTTCCACGGACACGGCGCAGAAGGCGCTCAGCGCGGCCAAGGTGAATGGCAAGCAGGTGCTGAACGCCATCCGGTCGATTGACGACGAGGATCTCGCGAATTTGGCCAAGAAGGCGCGCAAGGCGCAGTCGGACTTCGCCGCGGGTTCGCTCAACAACCAACAGTTGACCTACATCGTGATCGCACTGGGAACGGCCGTGCTGATCCTGGTGCTGTTGGCCGCCTAGCGGCTCCCACGAAGTTCCCACGATGAGGCCCACACGATGGCGCACAACCGTTGGCTTGGCCACCGGTGTCTTGGCACTGCTGCTGGCGGACGCGGCGGCCGCGTCGTCGAACCTATGGATCGATGTGCCGTTCGTCGCGCAGGAGGAGAACGGGTGCGGCTCGGCTTCCCTGGCCATGCTGATCGGATACTGGAGCCGGCATGGAGTGCAGCGCGCCGCGCCGCCCGATGCGCCGGCCATCCAGCGTGAGCTGTACGTTGCCGCACAGCACGGGATTCCGGCCGCGTCCATGCAGCGGTATCTGGAGAACGCCGGGTTCCGCACCTTCATGTTCCGCGGCGAGTGGCAGGACCTGGAGCGGCAAATCGCGCGCGGCAGGCCTTTGATCGTGGCCTTCGACGGCGGCGGTAGCACTCTGCACTATGCCGTGGCCACCGGCATTGAGGACGGCGCGGTTGCCTTGAACGATCCGGCCGAAGGCAAGCTGCGCAAGCACAGCCGCACGGAGTTCGAGCGACGCTGGTCCGCCACCGGATACTGGACCCTGCTCGCCGTTCCCGGCGGGATTTGATGCGCGCCGCACTGCTGCTTTACTTGTGCCTGTTGGCAGGCGCGCAGGCGCAGCCCGCATCGCAGACGGAGCCGCTGAGCGGCCTGGCTCAGGATCATTTCACCCGCGGCATGGAACTGGCGCGCGCCGGCCAGTGGGAGCAGGCTCGTGAGCAACTGTTGCTGGGGCGGCTCGAAGCTCCGCGCGACGCCCGGTTTCCCGCTGAGCTGGCGGGCATCGCCTACCGCACCGGAGACCAGGACCGGGCCACGGCGTATCTCAAAGAAGCGCAGCGCCTCGATCCCGGCGACACCTACGTGAACGACTTTCTGGGCACTCTCTATTTCCTGGACACGAACTTCGAAGCGGCGCTGAAGTATTGGAACCGTGCGGGACGGCCCGTGCTGAACGCGGTGCAGGTGTTGCCGCCGCCTCCGGTGGAACCGGTCCTGTTCAGCCGGGCACTGGGCGTGACGCCCGGCGAGGTGCTGGATCTCAAAGGCTACCGGAACACCGTCGCGTGGCTGCGGTCTCTGAACGCTCTGGGAACGTTTCAACCCGCCCTGGTGGCCGCCTCGCAGGATCGTTACAACGTGGAAGTGCGCTGGGGCGGAACGCCCAGCCGCTGGTCGCAGTTGACGTCGATACTCACCGAACTGCCTGCGAGCCGGGTCCGCTACGAAGCCTCGAACCTGGGCCGCAGAGCCATCTCCGCCTCCGCCCTGTGGCGTTGGGATGCGCAGAAGCGCCGCCTGCTGCTGAACGTCTCAGGCCCGTGGGGGGGCGACCCCAAAGCGCGATACCGGGCCTTCACCGACGCGCGCAGCGAGACGTGGAACGTAGGCCTGCCCGCCGACTTCCGTTTGCAGAAGCTCGAAGGCGGCGCGTCGCTCCGCTTCACGCCCAACTGGCGACTCTCGTGGGAAACCGGATTCCGCCTCGCCGCGCGCGAGTACAGCGGTCCGGCATCACACCCCTCCGGAGTCTCGGCCGTCTACACGGCGCAAGCCGACGTGCAGTTACTGGCCGTACCCGAGCATCGATTCGACCTGGCGTCGCACTTCCAGTGGGACCTGGGCCGCTTCTTCGCCACCGGTGGCGGCCTCTATTCGCGGGCACAGGGCTCGCTCCAGGCCCACTGGCGGCCGCGCTTCGAAGGAAACCGCTACGAAGGGACCGGGCGGATCGGATTCGGCAGCGTCGCCGGCCCGGCCCCCTTCGACGAACTCTTCAGCCTGGGGCGCGAGCGCGACGACAACATTCCGCTGCGCGGGCACACCGGCACCTATCACGGCAAGAAAGGCGTGGCGCCCATCGGCGGACAATACTTCGTCGCCAACCTTGATTTCGTGCGGGAGACCTGGCGAACGCCGCTCTTCAGCGTCGACATAGGCCCGCTGCTGGACGTCGGCCGAATGTGGCGGCAGGTGGCCGGACGTACGCCCGACCGCATTCTGGTCGACGCCGGAGCCCAAATACGCCTGCGTTTCCCCAGCGGATTCGCGATCGCCTTCTCCTACGCCCGGGATTTGCGCGGAGGCCGCGGTACCTTCGACATGGCGATGCGCTAGCGTGGCGCAAGCCCGTGACTTGCCGCGCCGGGACTCGTCCCGGCGCTTGCCGTCGCATCACCGTGTCATGCCGGGTTCAAGGAGCGGGCTCGACCTTCAACACCACGCCGGGATCTTCGTCCGTAAGCAGGTACAGCAGCCCATCCGGACCCTGCCTGACATCGCGAAATCGCTGTCGAAACTCACGGAAAAACGGCTCCCGCCGCAACTCCCCATCAGCGTTGAGTATGATCCTCTGTACTTGCCCCGTGTTCGGAATGCGCGCCTCCACCATGCCGGCGACAAACAGATTTCCCCTCCATGCCGGAAAACGATCGCCCGTGTAGAAGGTGATGCCCTCAGTGGCGATCGAAGGAACAAAGAACAGGTGCGGTTGCTCGAACTCGGGCGTCGAGGGCTGTTCGGTAAGCCGCTTGCCGTCGTAGTCGCGCCCATAGGTGACCACGGGCCAGCCGTAGTTCCTGCCCGCCCGAATGACATTGATTTCGTCGCCGCCCTGCGGCCCCTGCTCGCTTTCCCATAGCTCGCCGGTCGCCGGATGCAGCGCCAGGCCGGTAGGATTGCGGTGGCCCATCGAGTAGATCTCCGGCAGGTAGCCCGCGCGGTTGACGAACGGATTGTCCTGCGGAATCGAGCCGTCGTCGCGTAGCCGCAGAATCTTTCCCGCATGCCGTGCGGGGTCCTGGGCGCGCTGGTCATTGTTCTGCCCTGCGCCGCCTACCGTGAAGAAGATCGTCCCGTCACCATTGAAAAGGATGCGCGAGCCGGCGACATTCGTGCCGCCCGTAGGATCCGTGACGAAGACGTCCTCGGTGTCCACCAGCGCTTTCCCGTCCCAACGCCCACGCGCCAGCGACGTCGCGACGCCCTTCGCCGTCGCCTTCGAGTAGGACATGTAGACCCAGTGATTCTCCGCGAATCTCGGATGCAGCGCCAGGTCCATGAGTCCGCCCAAATCCACCGCGCGCACTTCGGGAATGCCGGCCACCGGATGGGGATCGAGCACTCCGTTGCGAATGACACGCAGGCGCCCCGGCCGCTCCGTCACCAGAATGTCGCCGCCTGGCAGGAACGCGATGCTCCACGGATGGGAGAGTCCCTTGGCCACCACCGAAACACGAATGCGCGTGTTGGGCTCGAACGTATCGAAGGTCCACGGCCCATCGCCCAGCGGCGCACGCGCTCGCGGACGCTGCGCGGGAATCGACGTAGCCGCCATCAGTACGAAAACCGCAGCCCACCGCAAATTCCAGTATTTGATCCGCATGCTATTTCGTCTCCGCCTGGCGGGACAGTTGTGGGGCAGGCCCGTGGCCTGCGGCGGCATCTCAGGCCGCCTACCCCGCCGACAAACTCAACTCCCGGGCGTGATCGCAATACCAGCGGTAGGTGGACGCAATCCCCTCGGCCAGCGGTATCGACGCCTTCCAACCCAGCGCCGCCAGCCGCGAAACGTCCAGCAGCTTGCGCGGCGTCCCGTCGGGATACGCCGCATCGAACCGGATCGCTCCGGCGTAGCCCACCACCTGCGCCACCATCCGGGCCAGGTCCGCAATGCTCACGTCCTCGCCGACGCCCACGTTGACCGGGGCCGCATCGTCGTACTGCTCCATGGCGAAGCACGCGGCCGAAGCCAGATCGTCCACATGCAGGAACTCGCGCCGCGGCGTCCCCGTGCCCCACAGCACCACTTCGGGAGCACCGCCCAGTCGAGCCTCGTGGAACCGCCGGATCAACGCCGGCAGCACGTGCGACGTCTCCAGGTCGAAGTTGTCGCCCGGCCCATAAAGATTGGTTGGCATGAGGCTGATCGCCCGGAACCCGTACTGCGTACGATACGCCTGCGCCATTTTGAGTCCCGCGATTTTCGCGATCGCGTAGGCTTCGTTGGTGGGCTCCAGCGGACCGCTCAGCAGATACTCTTCTTTGATCGGCTGCGGGGCCAGCTTCGGATAAATGCAGGACGAGCCCAAAAACAAGAGTTTCCGCGCCCCCTGCTGCCACGCCGCATGAATCACGTTGGTTTCGATCGCCAGATTGTCGTACAGGAACCCAGCCGGTTGCGTGGAATTCGCCTGAATGCCGCCCACCTTGGCCGCGGCCAGGAACACGTACTCGGGCTGATGTTCGGCAAAGAAACGGTTGACGTCCGCCTGATTGCGCAGGTCCAGTTCGTGGCGGCTCGCCACCAGCAGGTCTTCGTGGCCGGCCTGCTGCAAGCGCCGGACGATCGCCGACCCCACCAGCCCGCGATGCCCCGCCACGTAGATTCGCGACGCCGGCGTAAGGCGCTCGGTGTTAGGCATGAACCTCTCTCCGCACCGGGACCCGGTGGCCCGCCTTGCGCAGTGTCTCTTCCTGGCGCGCCAGCTCCAGGTCGTTTTCCACCATGCCGCGCACCAGCTGGTCGAAGGAAATCTCCGGCGACCATCCCAATTGCTCCCGAGCCTTACTGGCGTCCCCTTGCAAAAAGTCCACCTCCGTCGGCCGGAAATAGCGCGGGTCGATTTCCACGTGCGCATGCCAGTCGACACCCGCCGCGTCGGCCGCAATATCGAGGAATTCCCGCACCGAATAGCTCTCGCCCGTGGCCACCACGAAATCGTCCGGCGCCGCCTGTTGCAGCATCAGCCACATCGCGCGGACGAAATCCTGCGCATGTCCCCAGTCCCGTTTGGCGTCGAGATTCCCCAGGTAAATCTTCTCTTGCAGCCCCAACCGGATGCGCGTCAACGCCCGCGTAATTTTTCGCGTCACGAACGTTTCGCCGCGCCGCGGCGACTCATGATTGAACAGGATTCCATTGGTAATAAAAAGATCGTGCGCCTCGCGAAAATTCACCGCATACCAATGTGCGGCGACCTTGCTCACGGCGTACGGGCTGCGCGGATAAAATGGCGTCTTCTCGCTCTGCGGCGGCGCGGAAGCCCCGAACATTTCCGACGATCCCGCCTGATAAAAGCGCGGCCGCCGCCCCGAAGCCACAGCGTAGTCGCGGAACGCCTCCAGCAGCCGCAGCGTTCCCGTCGCCACCACGTCCGCCGTATACTCCGCCTGATCGAAGCTCACCCGCACGTGCGACTGCGCACCCAGATTGTAAATCTCGTCCGGCTGGATCTCTTCGATCACGTGCCGCAACCGCGCCGCATTGGCCAGATCGCCATAGTGCAGATAAAGCCGCGCGTCGTTGCGGTGAGGATCGGCGTAAAGATGATCCAGCCGGTCGGTATTAAAAGTGGACGAACGGCGCACGATGCCGTGCACCTGGTAGCCCTTTGCCAGCAACAGCTCGGCTAAATACGATCCATCTTGACCGGTGATTCCGGAAATCAGCGCCGTCGTGGTGGCCATCCATTGATCTTAACTGAAGTTCGTGGCCCGCCCGGCGGCCCCGTCAAAGCTCGTCGTGAACCACCCTGCCGCCAGCCACCGTCAGCAACGACCGCGTCCCTTTCATCTCGTCGCCTGAAACGCTGAAACAGTCGCGATCCAGCACCGCAAGGTCACCGTGATTGCCCGCCTCAATGGACCCCAGATCGTCTTCCTCCAGGAACCACTTGTTTGCGGCCGTGGCTAGCCACAGGATCTCCTGATGCGTGAGCGTCTGGTCCCCCAGGATCTCCTGTCCCGCAAGATTCCGCCCGCTGAGGATAGTCGAAAAATTGAGCCACGGATTGATCACCGTGATATCGCCGCCATCAGAGTGGTAGCCCTTATGAATCGGATGACTCATGAGCATCCGGTACGGCGGGCCGACGTCGGAACCGGTGCGCAGTGGACCCCATCCCACCAGCACTCCCATCCCCATCGACTGCATCCGGTCCGCCAGCTCCATCGGCAACTGCGGCACGTGGGAGATGATCCAGCGAAGACCCGTAATTGGAATCTCGGCGTTCACCGTCTCGCGAGCCTTCACCAGGTTCGTCACCCCAGCCAGATTCAACGCGTGGTCCTCGGCCCGCCAGCCCGCCTTGGCGATCGCCCGCAGACCCTCCACGCCGCCGCCGGTAAACTCGCCGATCCCGCCCGTCTTGATCCACTCGTCCCCGAAGAACGGAAACGAGTATTTCAAGCGTTGCGACAAAGTCGGCAGCGGCGGATTCGCGTTGGGCGGGTCCTGGTGCAGGAAGTCGATCCGCAAGCGAGCCGGCATCGCACCCTCGCGATCGAGCGCCAGGAACGGATCATGCATCGTGAACGTGTTCTCGTTCGCCACGCCGCCGGACAGTTCGTCGGAGTGAAACGCGCCGCAGTCCCGATGCGTGGTAATCCCCAGCCGCGCGTAGTAGCGCAACGCATCCAGCGCCGACCGCTTGCGCGTTTCCGGCGTCAGCAGTTCCTTGCGCAGCGCCAGCAACGCGGCCGAAGCGGCCCGCCCCGCGACCGCGCCATCGTCTCCCACCATCACGCCACGCGCTTCCAGCCACGTCTTCCCCACGCTGTTCGTACGCGTGCCGCCCTGCGCGGCTTGCAGATACACAGGACGGTTCACCGCATCCAGTTCGGCGAGCGTCGGCAGCCGCTGCTCCATAAACTGCATGGCGGACACCGGCCCGACCGTGGTGATAAATTCTCCGGCGGGCACCTCGGCACTCCGCGCCTGTAGCGCGGCGATCGCGTCCGGAATCGTGAACACGTGTTCCAGCGGCGTGTGCCAACCCGGCCGGTTCCCTACCAGCACGATGTGGTTGTGGGCGTCGATCAGCCCCGGAATCACCGTCCGCCCCTGCACGTCCACCCGCCGGACGTTCCCTGGCGCAACCGTGATGTTATCGCCCACCGCCGCAAACCGCCCATTCTCGATCAGCGCCTGCGAGACCACACGGTTGGCCGTATCCATCGTATGGATCTTGCCGTTCGTGATGAGCAGGCGCCCCGCCGCGGCCTGCCCGAACAGTGGGCCGCCGGCCAGTCCGCTGATCGCGAATGCCGCGGAGCGCCCAAGAAACTGGCGCCGGCGGAGTCCGTCCACATGGTCACGATTCGTCACGTTCACCTCCCGCCCGAATGTCGGCTCACATTGTACCGCCCCCTGTATAATGATCAGGACCGCGAGCCGAACACGCGCCAGGAGGCCAACGCAAACCATGATGAAACCGACCATCCTGCTCATCGCCGCAGCGATCCTGCCCTGCGGCTTCGCGCAGAACGCCGACGACTACCGCGGCGGCTGGAAAACCGAAGTGAACGGCGTCCCCCGCACCTACGAATTCTCCATCCGTGGCGAAACCGTGCGCGGCATTTTCTGCACTTGGTGCGCCGACGCCACCACGCTCGCCTTCGTCGACGGCAAGCTCGCCCGCGACGGCCTCTCCTTCACCGTCACCCATGTCGACAACGACGGAAAGACCACCTCCACCGACACAGCCACCGCCAAATTCGAGAAACCCAACCTGGTGGTGACCGGCACACTCGGCGGCCCCGGCGGCGGCAAATTTCAATGGACCATGAGCAAGGACGATCGCGGCCCCGACCCGCTCCCCATCCCCATCGTGATGCTGCCCCCCGGCCGCGAAATTCCGGTGCTGGGCCGCGGTGGCGGTCGAGCCGCAACCAAAGCCGGCCCCGCCGCCGCCAAAGGCAAAGGTCCCGCCGCCGGACCTCCTCCCGGTGGAGGCCGAGCCGCCTATGTCCCCCCGGGTCCCTGGCTGAATCTCACCCCGGACATCGTCGCCGGCTCCTGGCTCGGCTTCGGCTTCGGCGTCAACAAGCAGTACTTCATCGTCAAGAAGGTGGGCGACAAGCTCCGCGGCATGGTCTGCGGCCGCTGCGACAATCCTTACACCATGGCCGCACTCGACGACTTCGCGATCGACGGCCAGATCCTGCACTTCAACATCCTGCATGAGGATTGGGGCGACTACTCCATCCCCTTCGCCAAGCACGTCAACGCCATGATCTCCGGCAACGAGATGCGCATCGTCACCTACCAGGAAAATCTGCCGCCGGCGCTCGCCGCCCGTCCCCAGAACACGGACCCCACAAAAGGCGGCACGTCCCTGATCGGCCCCATCCCGCACGAAGCCACCACGCTGAACCACTGGAAGTAGCGCTCATCCGCGAGCCCCGAAGCGTTTTCACCATTGGGCGTCCTTTTCCGATATATTGAGGCTCATGAAGCGCCTCGCATTGATAGCTGTTCTTCTTCTTACTGTCCTCGCCGCTTCCGCAGAGACTCCCCTGAGAGCTCATTATTTAAGCGCCGGGACCGGACTCAAAAATACACTCGCAGTCGATCAAAATGGAAATCTTTTTCTCAGCCTCGTAGATAGCGATGGCCTCCACATCACGAAAATGGATGTCCAGGGAAACGTCCTGGCGTCCTTCTTCGTAGAGAACACCGGATTGGCCACCGCCGCCACGACGGACGCGCAAGGCAATCTGATCGTGGCTGGATTTGCCCATGCGACGGACTTCCCCGACGCGACCACCTTCGGCGGCACGGAGGGAACGATCATTTACCTGCTGAAGCTCGACAACAATCTGTCGAAGACCCTCGCCACGGCCACCATCGGAAGAACCTCCGTACCCGACGTCCAGCCGGGGCAACCGCCGCTGGGCAACGTGCTGAGCGCCGCCGCGCTGGCGGCCGACTCCAGTGGCAACGTGTATGTGGCGGGCAGCGTGGGCCCGGCGGGTTTTCCCGTCACCCCCAACGCCTTTCAAACAACGCCGCCGAAAAACGACGCGTCCGGATCCGCCGTCTTTGGATTTCTCCTGAAACTCACTCCGGACTTGCAGACGCTGGCATTTTCCACTTATTTCGGCGGAAATGAGACGGGCTGCGTACCCGGCCATGGACCCTGCCAGGCGCCGTATGCGACCACCTCGGTGACCGCCCTGGCCCTCGACTCGTCCGGCGAACCTGTCATCGCCGGCTACACCATCGCCTCTGATCTCCCCACCACGGCGGGTGCTTACAACACGCAATGCACCTGCGACGCGACCGCCGGCTTTGCCGCCCGATTCTCCACGGACGGATCGAAGCTGCGCTGGTCCACATACCTGATCGCCACCAATCCTGCCCTCACTCCTCCGCCCCCGGTCTATCCACGGACGCTGGGGCTTGACGCCGCAGGAAACGTCGTATTGGGAGGATTTACAGGCTCGGGCTTCCCGGTCACGACCGGCGTGATTCAGGAACAATTCCCGAACCTGTATCCTGCCCCGATCCCCCCGGGCCATGGCTTGGCCGGTTTCGTCACAAAGCTGGACTCGACCGGAGCGCAGTTGATGTTCTCGACCTACTTTGGCGGCGACGCACATAGCTCCGCGGCAGCCGAGGTCCAGTCTCTGGTCCTGGCTCCGGACGGCAGCATCTGGATGTCGGGCAACTCTGATCCGCAAGGGCTACCGGGACCGCCGGCCCAGCCACTCGGAGGCTCCTATGTCGCCCACCTGTCGCAGGACGGAACCACGCTTCCCGAGTTGATCACCGCGCCCCTCGGCGCCGCGGGCGGACCCATTGTGCTTACGGCAACGGGCTCTCCCGTGGTGTTGGGAAACGGCTCGCTGTTGTTGCCCGGAATCCCCGGAGCCGCCCCGATCCTCGGCATCGCCAACGCGGCGGCCGATCAAGCCTCGGGGAGTATCGCGCCGGGCGAACTGATCTCCTTGTACGGCCCGAAGCTCGGTCCAGCCGAGTCCCAAGGCGCGCAAGTTGCCGATGGAGTGGTGTCGAGTTCCTTGGCCGGCTACCAGGTCCTGTTCAACGGAACTCCGGCGCCGCTGCTCTACCTCGGCGCCAACCAGATCAACTGCGTTGTGCCACAGGAACTACGCGGGCAGGATTCGGTTGACGTTCAAATCAAGACGCCGCAAGGCACGCTCTCCGGCCCGAGCCTCTCTGTTGTAGCGTCGCAGCCGGACATTTTCCACGACGCCAACGGAAACCCGTACGCCATCAACCCCGACGGAACCCTCGTTTCCCAGGACCACCCGGCCACACCGGGTTCGATCATCACCCTATGGGCCACCGGAGCCGGCGCGAATCAAGGCCTGACCATCAACGATGGCGCGGTCGCCGCCCCGCCGCTGGGGCATCCTAGTCTCCCGGTTTCGATCCTCTCCGACGCAGGCGGTCTCCCGCTCCATTCCCTGGCGGTGCTTTATGCGGGGGACGCCCCCGGCGCCGTGGTCGGTGTACTCCAAGTCAACCTCCGTCTGCCGGACGTCTCGGAGCTGAATGTCTCCGTCTCCTCGTTGTCGTCGATGGTAACGGTGCATACGTCAGTCAGAATTCAACTCCAGGTGGGGACCGTCACCAGCGCGTCTGTCTCGGTTCCACTTGAATTTACCCTGCCGTAGCACCCACAACTCCGGACCCGCCCGCGCAGCAACCGAGCGGCAAAAGGGCGGGTCCAGGTGAAGCGGAATCGATGGCCGTCGCTCACTTCGCCAGCATCACGAACGCGTACAACGTGTCGTTCGCCGCCACCACCACGTACTGCCGGCCATCCATCTCATACGTGATCGGGCCGTTGGTCAAATTCGACGGCAGCCCCACGTGCCACAGCGGCTCGCCCGTCGCCGCGTCCAGCGCTACGAAATTGGCGTTTGGATCCCCCGCGAACAGCAGCCCGCCGGCCGTCGATAGCAGCCCCGACCGCACGCCGCCCCCGTTGCCCGGCCACTTGTGGCTCCACTTGATCTGGCCCGTCCGGTAGTCGATCGCCTGTAGCATCGCCTCCGAATGACCGCTGCGATCATTGCCGCCCCAGCCCTCCGGCTTGTCGTCATCATCGTAGAGGTAGTACACGCTCCACGCCCGCGCCGCGTTGGCGTAGAACAGACCGGTCTGCGGACTGAAGCTCGGAGGCGGCCAGTTGATCGCGCCGCCCTGGTTGGGCGTCACCAGCGTGCCGTCGAGCTGCGGCATCTTGGCCGGATTCGGAATCGGCTCGCCGCGCGCGTTGGTCCTCTGCGCCCAGTTTGTCGGGACGTACTCAGAACTCAGGATGTGCTCGCCCGTCTCCCGGTCCAGCACGAAGAACCACCCGTTGCGGCTCGCCTGCGCCAGCAGCTTCCGCTGCCGGACGCCAATCTGACCGTCGATCAGCACCGGCGTCTGCACCGCGTCCCAATCATGCGTGTCATGCGGCGACGGCTGAAAATACCACTGGAGCTTTCCCGTGTCCGGATTCAGCGCGATGATGCACTCCGTGTACAGGTTCGACCCCTCGCGCCCTTGCCCGGCGATCACCGGCTGCGGATTGCCGGTGCCGAAGTACAGCAAGTTCAGCTCGGGATCATAGGTGCTCGGGACCCACGTCATCCCGCCGCCGTGCATCATCGCGTCGACGCTCGGCCACGTTGCCGCTTCGGGCGTGCCGGGCTGGGGATGCGCGTACCAGCGCCACTCGAGCGCGCCGGTCTCCGCGTCGTGAGACTCGATGTAGCCGGGAATATCCAGGTCGTCGCCGCTCACGCCCGTGATCACGTGATTCTTCACCACCACCGGAGCCACCGAGGCGTAGTAGAACTGATCCAGATCGCAAATCTGGGTGTCCCACTTCTTCGAGCCGTCCTTGGCGTTGAGCGCCACCAGGTTGCAGTCCGGCGTTTCGAAGTACACGGTATCGCGCAGCACGGCAACCCCGCGGTTGCCGATGTGCCAGCCGCCCTTCGACGGCCAAACATAGTGCCAGATCTCGCGCCCCGTGCGCGCGTCCACCGCCCACACGTGATCGGGAATCGTCGTATAAAGGACTCCGTTCACCAGAACCGGCGTGCCCTTGATGGTCACCTGCGTCTGCCCGCCTCCGCCCTGGCGCGCCCGCCCGGGGTTGGGACGATACGCCCAGGCAAGCGACAGCGCGTTGATGTTCCCGGTGTTGATCTGCGAAAGCGTGCTGTAGCGCCGGCCCGAGTAGTCGCCGTTGTAGGTCGGCCAGGCGTCCGTCGGCGGCTCCAGCAGTTTCGCCGGATCCAGATACGGCTGCGCCTGAAGCGCCGCGGCGGCCAACAAGAAAACAACGGCCGTTGTGGAGCAGGCCCGCGGCCTGCGGCGGCCTCTCAGGCCGCCTGTTCCCGGGTCCCCCAGTCGCCGCCCTAGAAACTTCATTGAATCGACTCCAGGTAACGCACCACGTCGTGAATGTTCTGGTCGGTGTAGGCGTCCAGCAGCGCCACGTGCGCCGCCAGCGGATCGCTCAGCTCCACCTTGACGTTCGGCCCGCGCGTCCACGACCGATACTCGCCCGCAGCCGTGTTGAGCGCCACCGAAAAGTCGTCGATCCGCACCAGCTCCCCCGTAACCGTCGCCCCGCCCGCCGTCACCGTCACCTCGACCGGCTTCGTCCGGCGCGGGAACAGGAAGCGCTGCTGCAGGTCGACCGCGTCCTTGTACTTGCGTCCGATCCCCGCCAGATCACCCGTAGGAGAATGGCAGCTACTGCACTCTCCGGCACCATTAAAGTAGTCCCGCCCGCGCGCCGCATCGCCCGTGAGGACATTGGGCGGCTGTTCGGGATTGCGATTGCTGGCCGTCGATTCGATCTGGTCCCGCAGAAAATTCACGATGTCCAGGATCTCAGCATGCGTCAGGTTGCGCGGGTGGTCGTTCAGCGTCTCGATCGCGGGCGTGATCTCGCTGCCCTCGCGATCGCGCAGCACCCGCACGGACCGAATCAGGTCCGGACCATTCTCCGTCCCCTTGGCCTGCGCGCCGTGGCAATTGATGCAGTACTGCGAATATACGCGAGCTCCCTGGCGCGCCTGCTCCGGCGTCGGACGCGGGCGCTCGTAGGGACCCGCCTGCCCGAACAGCGCGATACTCGCCGCCAGCAACAGGATCAAACGTCGCATATCGCGATCGCTTTCTCCAGCGTTGCAATCGGGTCGTGCCCGCGCGCCGGCGAGTATTCGTGGCTGACAAAGCCCGTGTAGCCGAGGTCGGCGATCGCCTGCATCACGAAGTGGTAGTTCAGCTCCTGCGAATCGTCGATATCGTTGCGCCCAGGATTCCCGCCCGTGTGAAAATGTCCGATCCACTGGAAGTGGTCGCGAATCGAGCGCACGATATCACCGTCCATGATCTGCGCGTGATAGATGTCGTAGAGAATCCTGACCCGCGGCGAATTCACGCGCTCCATCACGCCCACGCCCCAGCTCAGGTGGTCGAACATGTAGTCCTTGTGGTTCACCTTGCTGTTGAGCAGTTCCATGCAGATGGTGACGCCGCGATCCTCGGCATGGGACTTGATCTTGTTCAGGAACGCCACGCAGTTGTCGGCTCCCACGCGATCGTCCAGGCCCCGCCGGTTGCCGGAGAACGTGATCACGTTGGGCACGCCCGCCGCGGCCGACTCGTCGATCGCCGCCCGCAGCGAAGCGTCCAGCCGCGCGTGATTCTCGGTGCGGTTGAGTGCGTCCTGAATGGTCCCGCCCGGACCCAGCGGATACATCGAAGGCGTCAGCCCGTAATGGCGCAGCGTCGGCCAGTCCTTGGGACCGATCAGGTCGAACCCTTGAATCCCCAGCCGCGCGGCCTCCCGGCACTGGTCTTCCAGCGACAGGTTCGCCCCCCGGAACACACCCTGCGTGACGCCCTGCTTGAGCCGGCCCTGGAGCTTCGCCGGAGTTTGCGCTTTCAGCAGCAGCGGAGTGGCCAGAATTGGCAGAAAATCTCGACGGCGCATGGTGTCTCCCTGATCTCGCGAACCATCGTATTATAACGGCCACCGCAGCGGAAGCCGATGCCGCGATGGCGGCCAGGCAGACACCGGCAGCTTTGCCCGCATCATCGTTGTGTGGCGCCACCATGTGTGGCACCGCGTTGTGTGGCACCGCGCCAATAGCAGAGCCACGACCGCAGGGAGTGGTCCCCAGCAGTCCGGAACGCCGCCCCTACAAGCCCAACCGCCGTTCGATCTCGGCAGTCATCTGCGGCAGCCGATCGGGATTGTGCACCAGGTTGCGCAACCCGTAACCGCTCATGTCGTGCTCGAAGACCTCAATCGCCCGCAGCGCCAGCGCGTAGGCTACCCGAGCGGAGGCGGCATTCAGCCGACCCCAGTTCTGCCCCAGTTCACTCAACCGCGGCAGCGCCTTGCGCCCGGCCAGCTCATCCAGCGCTGCGCGCGTCTGGGCGTCCGTCTCCTCACCCGCCACGTACTGCGCCACGCCCTCCTGGAACCAGGCCGGCCAGTTGCCGACCATCGAGAGGCAGGCGTGCACGATCTCATGCGCCAGCGTCTTGCGCAGTTGCGGGTCGACACGGCTGCCGTCGAATACCGGCACGCGGATGCGTCCATCGTACTGGCCGCCGCTCCACTCCGCCGCGCCGGTGGTCTTGCGGTAGGCCTCCTCGCTCTGGGCGATGGCCACGATCCGTTCGCTGGTCGAGCAACCCAGCTTGGCCGAGACCCGCGCGAACTCCTGATCCACCACCGCCGCCATCTCCCGCGCGGCGTTCTGCGTCACGGCCGTGTCTTCATACCGCAGCAGGACCCGCATTCCGTAAATCCGGTGGTCGCTCTGGTCGCCGGCAGCTTCCTGCTCCACCCGACGGTAGAGATCCTCAAGTTGGGGGTTCGGGGCGATGGCCAACGACTCGCGCCAATAGCCGAGCGCCTTCTTGGGATCGTCGCCCCGCCAAGCCGCGGCCCCGGCCAGGGCCAGCAGCCCCGGATCGCGCCTCTGCTTGAGCTCGCCTTCCAATAATGAGAGCGCCCGGCCCGGCTGGCTGGCGTCGATCAGCCGCGTAGCCTCCTGGGCCACCGTAGTACTAGACTCCGCCGACCCTCCCGAGGGCCGGGACGGCCGCACCGCGCCCATCACCTCCAGGGGATTGACCCGGCCGCCCTTCTTGCGGGCCGCGTCGAACTCTTCCAGGTTCCCGATGGCTGCCGGAGACAGGTACCCATCCCTGGGTCCGGACGGAAGATCCACCGTAACCTTATAGCAGGGCAAGCTTTGTCCCGATAGCGAGTAGCGGATGGTCACCGCCGTGCCGGCCGGGACCGTAGCCACCGCGGCTGAATCGGCTGCGCAGCTCTGGCGCAAATCCGCCCCGGGATCCTTCACAACGGCAGCAGCCAACAAGAAAAGCGGTAGGAGCGCGGCCATGCTTCGAGAGTACGCTCCCTCAGGTCCAAAAGCCCTCCGGTAAACGCCCAAGACTGGAGTAGTAATGTGCTGGGTCGGAGGTAAGATGCTCGGAATCAAGGGACAAGGAAGAAGGCGTACGGAGAATTCCGGAGGGTACCCCCACCAGTACTGTCGGGGTACTAAGGGATTCTATCTGCCTCAAAACGTGGGTGTCTGAGAGAAAATCAGGGGTCGCTTAAGAACTAATGCTGATTTTATCCAGAATCTGCCGATGATACTTTTGTATTGGCGACAGGGACTGTCGCGGACCAAAAGGGAGAGGAGAAACGTAAGGAAATGAAGAATCTGATTTTGAAGTTGCAAGTTTGGAAAGACACTCGTGGTCAGGACCTCATCGAGTACGCTCTGATGGCTGGCTTCGTGGCCGTGGCCGCCGGCGCCATCATGCCGGGTGTTGCCACCAGCATCAGCACGATCTTCTCGAAGATCGCGTCGGTCATGACCGGTGCGCAGGCTCAGGGCGCTTCGTCCTAAACCAGCGACATCAACCAACAAAAAACCGGGAGAGGGCGGGAAACCGCTCTCTCCCTTTTCATTTGCGTGCTCTGAGTTCGAGAGCGCCGCGACCCGCCCCGGCCCTATCTGGCCGGGCGGCGCGCCCATAGCCGGGCCAGCAGATAGCCGGCGGTGATCTGCGCCACCCACAGGATCGGGGTGCGATAGCGGATATCGGCCACCACGAAATAGTAAGGGATGGGAACTAAAGCACTTACGGCCAGCATGTAGAGCCAGCCGGGAGCCCGCTCCCGGGCCATCCAAACGAACCCAGCGGCGGAAAGCAGGGTCACGATCCACACCGCCTGGGCGTACGGGGACTGCTCAGCCGCCTGGGGGAACCAGAACTGGACCAGCCGCGCTCCGGCCAGCCGCAGCGTCTGCCCCGGGTGCGACGCCATCCAGTGCAGGCTGTCGGCGGTCCGCAGGCGGTCATATTCGCGCTCGCCCAGGCGGAGGATCAGGCCGGCTTCCTGGGCGCTGGTGTTGGGGTGATGCTGGTTGTAGCAGCCCGAGGCGATGGTCGCCTGCAGGTGCGGCGCGGCGCAGTCGATGTTGGACACATAGAGCGTGGTCCCCAGGTTGGTGCGCGGCGACCAAGTCCCCAGAACCGCGCGGTTGCGGACCATCCACACGCCGGCCACCGAGAAGTAGCCCGCGGTCCAGGCCGCCAGCAGGACCAGAGCCCAGCGCCGCCGGGGGACCAGGAACAGGACCCGCAGCAGGGCTGCCAGGGAGGTCATCGGGTTCCACAGCGAGAGGAACCCGGCCAAGGCGCCCAGTCCGAAGCCCGCCCGGCAGCCGAATCCGGCTTTCGAGAGCGCCAGATAAAACAGGAATCCGGCCGAGGTCAGGATCGCGTCCCACTGCGGCATCAGCGGAAACGCCGGCAGCACGACGGCCAGGAGAGCCGCCATCTGCCCGGTGCGGTGGTCGCCGGTGAGGCGCTCCCCTGCCGACGGCAGCAGACCCGCGTACAGGCCGTGTCCCAGGATCGAGACCGCGACCGTCGACCACATCAGGCCGTTGCCGTCGCCGAACAGGCGCAGCAGCAGGCTGACCAGGTAAGGGAAGCCGGGCGGCTCCATGGCCGTGGGTCCGGTGGGCAGCGCCATGAAAGGGTCGCCGAAGGACCCGCCGTGGGCCAGGGTGCGGGCCACGTTCAGCATCTCCCAGCCGTTGCCGAAGCCGCCACGCAGCAGATGCAGCACCTGCCAGGCCGCGCCCAGGCATCCGAGCGCGAACCAGCGCCATGAGACGGCAACGGAGACGCGGGTGCGCTCAGTGCCGGCTTGCGGGGATATGGATGGGGCTTGCCGGGACATCGGTCGGGTGGGCCGGATCGGTGGTGCGGTCAGTGGCGGCGCCAAGTTCCCCCGGAGCCTTGTGTGGGCCTGCCGGAGCGGAGCGGTTTGCCGCGACATCGGAGCGGTCAACCGAGGCATCGCTGCGCCCGCGGATGGTCGCTACGGCGTCAGCAGGGACAGGGCTTACGGGGACGCTGCTGTGATCTGCGTCCGTGGAGCGTGCGGCGGGACTCACCGCATCGCCATGGCGAGCGAGTTCGTCGGAGAGCCGCAACAGGTCGGCCGCAGTGCGATTGGCCGGCGCCTCGCCCAGTTGCGGATCGGGAGCCGCCAGGTGCATGATCTGGTAGCCCAGGATACCGGGCGCCAGGCGCGTGGCCAGAGCCAGGCAGGCGTTCAGCAGGCGCATCAGCGGCGATCGGGGCGAGAGCCCCAGCACCAGCTCGATGGGCATCACCGTGTTCTTTTCCCCGGCCGACTGGAGTCCGCAGCGGCTGAGCAGGGCACGGGCTGTTCGGCGCGTGAAGAAGCGCAGATGCGTGCGGTCCAGGATGCCGCGCTCGGTGTAGTCGAAGCGCCCCAGCAGAAGCTGCAGGCGCACGGTGACGTTCGCCACGTTGGGCACTGAGATGACGATGCGGCCGCCGGGCTTCAGCAAGCCGCGCGCGGCGCGCAGCAGGCGTTCGGGGTCTTTCAGGTGTTCCAGAACGTCCAGCAGCAGGACGAAGTCGAAGCGCTCCGGGCGGGCGCGCAGCAGGCGCTCGGCTTCCGGCGAATCGAGGTCGGCGTGGATGTAATCGACCAGCGCCTCGCGGTGCTGCGGGTTTTCCACCACGTCGACGCCGGTCACGCGATGGCCGGCGCCGGTCAGGATCTGCGCCAGAAACCCTTCGCCGCAACCGATATCGAGCACGTCTTTCGAAGTTCCCAGAAAGCGCCGGACGTAGTCGTGGCTCGAGTACCGCGACTCCTTGATGGGGTAGTGCACGAAGTATTCGGCGAACTCCGGGCTGCGCTCCACGGAGCGCACGGTGCGCTGGTAGCGGCGGACCGCCTTGTAAACGTCGCCGGCGTAGCGCAGACCGTTCACATAGCACAGCTCCTCGCCATAGTAGGTGGGAATGGGCACCTCGTGAATGCGGTAGCGCTGGTGATTCAGCTTGATGATGATCTCGGTGTCGAAGTGGAAGTCGTCCGTCATCTCCCGGAAATCGATTCCGGCCAGCGCGTGCAGGTTGTAGGCGCGGTAGCCGGAATGGAATTCCGAAAGCTGCATGCCCAGGGCGAAGTTCTCAAAGACGGTCAGGATGCGGTTGCCGGCGTACTTGTAGAGGGGCATGCCGCCCTTGAGCGGTCCGCCATGGCCGGGCAGCATGCGCGAGCCGAAGACGGCGTCGGCCTCCCCGCGGACCAGCGGAGCGTACATCTGCGCCAGCATCTCCGGGGCGTACTGGCCGTCGCCGTGCAGCAGCACGCAGACGTCGAAGCCTCGTTCGATGAAGTACTGGTAGCCGGCCTTCTGATTGCCGCCGTAGCCCAGGTTTTCCGGATGCTTCAGTACGCGCAGCTTGGGCAGATTGAGCAGCGCCTTGATGCCGACGGCCAGGTCGAAGGTGGCATCCGAGCTGGCGTCGTCGAACACCACCACTTCCTCCACGTTGTCCCAGACCGCGGGCGGGATGCGCTTGAGGACGCTCTTGAGCGTGGTGACGGCGTTGTAGGTGACGATGAGGACGCCGATGCGCTTGCCGCGGCAGTCGGCGAGGGTGGGATCGGCGGCCAGATGGCGGAAGCCTTCCTTGGGCTCGAAGGGAAGCGGCGTTTTGGTGGGCTCGGCGGTCAGCATCGGGTGGCCCCCGAGGACGCGGATGGACCCCGGCGGGACTAGGTATCCATCGGCGAAACACCCGAGAAGCTTTAAAGGAGGAAGGCGCCTACCCTCCCGGAATCGCCGCCTCGTCTGGACGGCTTGCGGGGGTCCATGGCCAGGTCCAGGGCCTCCCTTCCCTGCGCTCACCCTCTTGCAAGGAGAAACGGAGCGAAAGTCTTCACCCTGCTGCCGTCACATCTCCCATCCGCGGGCGCTGGCTCTGTGGGACACCGGCGTGCGGAGGCGCTCACCGCCGGTCCCCGCGAGATGAGGCGCGCAGATGGAGGCGTGGGTGCGGCACGCGTGGGTCAATGCCGTGGCCGTGGCCGTGGCCTGGAACCGGCGTAAGCCAGAGTTCGTCCGACGGGCGGGCTTCGTGCTGTTGGCCGTGCCGGCGGCGCACGATAAGGGCGCTGCGGACGACCGGTTCGTGGCGCTGCTGCCACGGGTCGAGGCGGCGGTGGATGAGCGTAACTTCGTCAAGAAGGCCGTGAACTGGGCGTTGCGGCAGACCGGCAAGCGCAACGCGCGGCTAACCCGCACTTCTCACCGGCTCTCAGCGTATCGGAGGGAAACGTCGAGCGAGGAGCCGCAAGGGGCGATTTCGTCACCGCAACTGGCATGACACCTCGACCGGCGACAAGCGCCGGGACGAGTCCCGGCGCGGCGAGCCATGGGCTCGCGCCACGTCCTGCGCCCGAAACACGGTGAGAAGTGCGGGCTTAGTTATAGCTAGCCCAAGGCTAGGCCGCCTTCCCGACAGCGACGAATTCGGTATTGGTGACGGCCATGCGTTGGGCCTTGAGCAGCAGGTAGGGTAGGTTCTTGTATCCCCGCCGGCGCCAGATCATCATCGCCGAGTTCGGGTGACTGCGCGGTCGCGGCGGAATGATCCTTCGGCAACGAAGGCAGGCACGGGGGAACGCCGCGACCATGGGGAGCGGTCCCCCCGCTCCGCTACGCTCCTAGAAACCGCCGCGCGGACGATAGCCGGGGCGCGCCTGCACGGTGTACTTCTTGCCGACCTCGCCCACCACCTCCACCGCAATCTTGCGGAAGCCCTCGTTGGGGTTCGCCTGCGGATAGTAGGTGACGGTGTAGGAGTTGCCCAGGTCCTCGCGGATCGCCTCGAAAGCCTCCACCTGTTTCTGCCAGGTCTGCGCAAAGTAGCTCTTGCCGCCGGTGTTGTCGGAGATGCGGCGGAAGACGTTGGAGGAGACCGGGTCCTTATTCACTTCATTGGTGGAGATGACGTAGATCGGGATGCCCTCGTCTTCGGCGACGGCGCGCACGTCGTCGGGCGCCACCATGCTGGCGTTATCCGGACCGTTCGAGAACACGATCACCACCTTGCGGCCCACCACCTTGGCGGCGTCCCGGACGGTGAGCAGCAGCGCGTTGTAGAGCGCCGAATCGTCGCCGGCCACCGAACGTGCGCAGGCCGAAGATGGCTTCGTTGTGATCCTTGGTCAGGTCCGCGGCCCGCGATAGGTTGCGGCTGTAAGTGTAGACGGCCACCGAATCGGCGCGGTCCAGGCCGCGGATGAAATCGGCGATGGCGTCCGAGGCGTAGACGAAGGTCCGGTACATGTAGTTGCTGGTGTCAAACAGCACGAACACGTTGGTGCCGACGAAGGCGTCGTTGTGCGAATCGGGCTTCGACAGATCGATCTGCACCGGACGCTCCTCACCGCTCGCGGTGATCTCCACCGGCGGACGGTTGCCCTCGCTGAACGTGTTGATGGTTTGCGGAATGCCGTCTTCCAGGACGCGGAAGTCGCTGTGCTTCAGGCCGTTCACGTACTTGCCCTTGCCGTCGGTGACGGTGAAGCTGAGCACCACCATGTCGACCTTCACGCGGAAAACCGGGCGTTCCCCGCTGCCTCCCGGCTCCTGCGCCACCAGAAGGGCACCGGCCACCAGAATCAAAACCACGAGCGTCAACCAAACCGTGCGAGTCACTGTCCGTTTCCTCCGATTTCCAGATTCGCCTGCAGCTTGCGGTTCGATTCCTGCAACACTTGCTGACCCACGGTCCGCAGCGATCGCAACAGCGCCGGCCAGTCCTCCAGGTGCGTCGCGAAGATGCTCTCTACGGTGCGCTGCGTCCACTCCGGCACCAGGATATTCAAGTCTACCGGAGAGGCGTGGATCTGATCAGCCAGGCCGGCGAAGTACAGCAGGTTGGACTCCCAGCTTTCCGCCAGGATGCGGCTGGAGTAGCCCATCAGCGTGGGGAACGTGCGCAGATTGAGCAGCTCCGGCTGATAGGAATTGGCGATCTTCGGCTTGGGCGTCCCGAAGGCGCGCGAGATGGCTTCGGCGCTGACCTGCTGCGGAGCCTCCGTAGCCAGCCGGCGGATATCGGCCGCCAGCGCACTCTGCGTATCCAGCGGAGCCAGCCGCCGCGCCATCAAATACATCTCTGACGGCAGGACGTTGGCCACTGCCTTGTCGACTTCGCCCGCCGCCACCAGGTCACGCACGGTTTCCAGGCGCCGCGGAGCGACGTAGGGCGCCAGCGCGGCCAGCACCTCCGGCCGGCGCGACGCGTCCACCGCGGCCTCGGCCAGTTCGGATTCGGCATAGGCGGTGTGCAGGCTCACCCAGTGGATCTGCGCCGGCGTCACATTCCACCAGCGCGGCACCACGGCGGTGAGCATCATCTGCGGCACCAGATCATTCCAGATCAGCGCCTGCTCTTCGGTGGGCACCAGGAAGTTCTGCTCGGCCTCAGCCAGCGCGTAGGGCAGCGCGACCAATGATCCCACCAGGCGCCCGCCGGCGTTGCGCGGCCAGCCGGTGCCGTAGACGGTGGTTTCCTTCCAGGTCTGCCCCGCGCCCGCCAGCTGACCCAGGAAATCGTGGCTGCGCACGAACAGCGGATTGGTCAGCAGGATCTGCGCGCCGGGCGGGGCGTAATGCATGTAGTTGAAGCCCACCAGCGTGTCCCGCAGGAAGGGCGTCAGATCGCCGCGCAGTTCGCTCAGCTTGTCGGGATCGTTCTTGGCCTTTTCGATGTCGCGGCGTAGGTTCAGCTTGCGTTCGTTGTCGCTGTGCTGCTCGGTCCAGTAGCCGAAGGCTGAGGCGTTCTTCTCAGCCCGCGTCAGCGAGCTTTGCGGCAATTGGATTTCCGAGACCCGGCTGGCCAGGCGTCCGGCCAGCGGCGCGTCAAACGGCTCGCCGCGGCTGACGCGCTCGAGGTTATCAGCCAGATCGAACAGCGTATCGAGCGAGACCAGACGCTGCGCCTCGAAGATGCGGATCTGTTCCTCCACCAACGCCCGGTAGGCGTCCGATCCGGCAGGCTGGGCCGTGCCCGCCAGCAAGTCGAGCATGCGGTCCTGCGCCGTCACGTTGTCCGGCGAATCGGTGGCCGCCAGCAGAAGACGAACGCCGTAGCGGCCGGCGTCGAACAGTTCGCGGTCATTGTCAGCCTCAGCGAACGGAGCAATGATGGCGGCGAAGGCAGCGTCGGCTTTCTCCGGCGGCAGCGTTCCCTGGCGCACGAAGATCTGCCACAGGCCGGTGAGCGCCTGCATGATGCCGGCGGCGTCGGCCCGGCGCTGCTGGTTGCGGATCTTGCCGACGCGCTCAGCGATGTCGAGAAAAGAAATGATGGTCGATCCGCTCAGCGTGGGCGCTTCGGCCAGCAGTGGGAACTGCGGGCTCATCACCTGGTAATCCTCGATCAGCCGCGTGGCGGTGTCGTAATCCAGCGGAACCGCGCGGTGACGGTCCAGGTCAGTGAGCGCCATGAAAATCTTGAGAGGCTCATTTTCGGCCAGCTTGCGGCTCAGGCCGAACAGGGCCTCCAGCACGTCGTCGGGCTCCTTCCAGTCCGGAGCCGCCTTCTTGATCTTCTTGTCGTACTTGCTGCCGTCGGGCGGATCATGGAACAGTTCCTTCCACACGTCGATGCCGCCGGGCAGGTGCGGCCGGCCGTCGGGATCCAGGCGCAGGCGCGTGGTGAGCAGCAGCATGTCAGTGTTCGCCCGGAACACGGGACGCGCCGGGCCGGGCGTAGTCACCCTGCCGCGAACCGCTTCGTAGAACCGCTTCAGGCGGTCCGGTTGGAGCAGGTAATCCTGCACGGGTCCCTGGATACGCGCCACGGAGTCATAGTAGCTGGCCAGCCAGCCGTCGTCCTGGATCAGCAGGCGCTCGAAGAAGTCGACGCCCTTGTCCGGACTCACGCCGTTCAGGTCGGCCCAGACGCGTTCGTCAAGGGCGCCCCCCGGAACAATCGCCCGGCCGTCGCGGATCTGGAACATCGCGCCGAAAAAGTCCAGCACGTGCGCATACAGCTTCAGCCTCGCCGACGGCACCTTCTGCTGCAGGGCTGCGGCGGTTTCCTCGTCGATCTTCGAAAGGCCCACGTAAAGCCGGCACAGCGACGGATCGGAAAGGAAAAAGTCGATGAACTCGCGGTTGGCCTGATCCTTGGCCGGCTGCCAGTAATCGCGCGTGTACAGCAGCGGAATGCGCGTGGGATGGTAGTCCAGCTCAAACGGCCGGTTGGTGCGCAGCGCCAGCTCGAGCTGGCCTAGCGGGAATCCTGAATCCGTGGTGAGGAAGGCGCGCGAGGCGTTCACCGTTTCCAGCACCACCTCAGCGCCGCAGCCGCCGCGCATACGGTAGCCGATGATGCGCAGCAGCACGGCCGTCTGCGAGGATTCGCACTGCTCAATGCGGATCACGCCATCGGACTGTGCGGCGAGCTTCGACAGCTCGCGAGCCTGCGTGAGATAGCGGAAGATCAGGCTCAGGTACTCGGTTTGCTCCAGCGCTTCGTTGGCGGAATAGGCGCGGTAACCGTTGGTGACCACGTTGCGCGCCAGGGCGGGCAGGAATTCTTCGGGACGCAGTTGCGAGGAGAGCGCCGCCATGCGTGAAAATCCCTCCGCGGGTCCGGGAATATCAATGTACTCCACCGGTCCGGCCTGGGGCGTGGACGCAGCGGCCAGAGATAACCCGCTGCCGCCGTCGTTGGTGTACTCGGTGAGGCGCTGCGACGCAGTGTCGCGGTCGCCGTCGACCAGGGCGAGCATCGCCAGGCGGCGGGCTACAGCGGCGCGCTCGGCGGCCGGGGCTCCGGCGCGCTGCATGGCGTCCGCCAGCTTGTCATAGGCGCCACGGGCGGCGGGACTCCGGTGCCGGTCCAGAAACTCGGCATAGGAGCGCTGTGCAGTGACGTCGTCCGGCGCACGTTGGGCGGCCTGCCGCAGGCGCTGTTCGGCCTCGGCGGAGCGTCCCTGCATGTCGAGACGCCAGGCCTCTGCGCCCAGATCCTGCCCAAATCCCCAACTCGCAGCCGCAATACATACCGCGGCAAGCCACGCGGTTCTCCGCGGGCGATTCATCCTGAGCCGCATAGCTCGGACCTCCTTGGCTGCCCCCTTGCGCCAAAACTCCCTTTGCTACGGCTTCTCAAAAAGAAAAGTGTTCTCCTATGGTAGCAGCCGGCCCTGGCGCTCGCACACAACACGACATTCTATGGTTTGACTGTCACCGCCCTGTAGAGGGAACGAGCTTCGCGCCTGTTTCGGATTAGAACATTTTGATAGACTTATGTTAGGCAGTCGAACGCCATGCTCGTCCGCATCCGTTTTCCGCGGGGACGCCTGCTCCGACGCCAGCCCGGCAGGAATCGCGACACTGCGCTGGCCTTCAGTGCCCTTCTCACTCCAATTTGCTTAATGGCGTACGTGCTCGGCTTCTGGAGCCTGGGCTCCGACCTGGGCGCGGTAGGCGAGTTCGGCATTGGCGGGCTTTTCTCCCATTGGCAAGTCTGGATGGCGCTGGCCGTCGCCTTGCATCTGGCCCAGCGGTCGTTGGCGCGCTACGGAGCGGGTCATGGTCTGGAGATTCCGCGCGTCCTGCGAGCGTTTCCAAAAAGCGCCCGCCCACCGGAGACTCCGGCAGAGGCTCCCGATCCGCCACAGCGGCGCAAGCAGGCGTAACCAAGCAGGCGTAATCTGGGGGGATGATCGCGGATCTTCGCTATGCCGCGCGGGTGCTGCGCCGCAACGCGCTGTCTTCCACAGTGATCGTGCTGCTGCTGGCCGTGGGCATCGGAGCGAACACGGTCATCTTCAGTCTGGTGAACGCGCTGCTCCTGCGGCCTCTGCCGGTGGAGCGGCCCGAGGAGCTGGTGCAGTTCTACAGCCTCGAGCTCCTGCGGGAAGACACCTTTGCGGCGGCGGTGTGCGACGCCGTGCACGCCAATCCGCTCGGTGCACTGAAACAGGTCGCCTGCGAAGCAAGCTTTGAAGCGGGGTTCTCCGACGGCGGCCCGGCCCAGGCGATGCAGATCAGCGCGGTTTCGCCGGAGTATTTCTCTTTGCTCGGCGTACCGGCGATGCTCGGACATTTGCCCGGCGTGGGCGATCCCGAGAGCGCCGCTGTGCTGAGTTACGCGACGTGGCAGCAACGCTTCCAGGCGGATGCGAGCGTGCTCGGGCGCACGATCCGGCTCAATCGCCAGCCGTTCACGGTGGTCGCTGTGCTGCCGGAGGGGTTCAACGGAATCCAGGCCGACACCGGTCCGGAGATTCGCGTCCCGCTGCGTGCGGAAGGGCTGCTCAATCCAGATCCTCCCGAGATGCCCCCTGGGTACCGCTACTTCTCGACCGTATTCGGCCGCCTCCGTGACGGCCACACGCCGGCCGAGGCCCAGGCGCAGTTGGAGGCGGTGGTGCCAACGCTGGACTTATCGTATGACCTTGGGAAGATAGAGGCCGTCTCGATCGCCACGGGCTCCTCCATGCTGCGCGACCGCTTCGCCGGAGCGTTGCGGCTGCTGATGGCGGGCGTCGCGGGGCTGCTGCTGATCGTATGCGCGAATGCGGGCGGCCTGCTGCTCTCGCGCGCCGCGGCGCGCAGCCGGGAGATTTCGGTGCGCATCGCCGTGGGAGCATCGCGCGGCCAACTCCTGCGCCAAGTGATCGCTGAAGCCGGCCTGCTTTGCGGCATCGGAGGCGCCCTGGGCGTCGCGCTGGCGTACCTGGCGATGCCACTGGTGATGCGCGCGCTGCCGCCCCTGCGCGACCGCGCAGCCGAGTTGCATCCGCTGCGGCTCGACGTTTCGCCGGATGTTCGCGTGCTGGCGTTCACCCTGGCCGCCTGCGTGGCGACCGCTCTGCTGTTCGCCATCGCCCCATCCATCGAGACGATGCGCACCGGCATCCACGATGCGCTGAAATCCGCCCGCAGCAGTCCGCGGACCTCGCGGCTGCGCGGCGCGCTGGTGACTGTGCAGGTCGCCCTGTGCACGCTGCTGCTGATGGGTGCGGGGCTGCTGGTGCGGACGCTGTCCACCCTGCGCGACCTCGATCCGGGCTTCGATGCCGATCATGTAGTGACCTTCTCGCTCGACCTGCGTTTTTCCGGTTACGATGCGCCACAAGCGGAGCAGTTGGAGCGGCGGCTGCTGGAGCAGGCGAAGGCCCTGCCCGGTGTCGAATCCGCTGCGTTCGCTGGCCGCGGTCTGATGCGCGGCACCGGCGTCAAGTCGACCGTCTCCCCCGAAGGTCAGCCTCCAGAGGAGGGGCTGAACACGAGCATGAACGCCATCTCCTCAGACTATTTCAAGACCATGGGCATGCGGCTGCTAGCCGGCCGCGCGTTGGCTCCCGACGAGCCACGGACCCAGCCCGAGAAGATCGTCGTGAATGAAGCTTTCGCCCGCCACTTCTTCCCGGGCCAACAGGCGATCGGGAAGCGTCTCGCAAGCAATGGGAAACCGACGGCCGTGATCGTGGGTGTTGTGAACAACACCAAATACCGGTCGCTGCGCGAGGCGATGCTGCCGATCTACTACTTCGCTGGGGAGTCCGACCCTAGAGGCGTCATCCTGCACCTGCGCACCGCCGGCGACCCGGGCGCGCTCATCCCCACCGTCAACCGGCTGCTGCGCTCGCTCGACCCGCAGCTATCCTTCTATGAGGTCCACACGCTGAACCAGGAGATCGACGGATCGCTGTGGCAGGAACGCGTGGTTGCCTGGCTGTCGTCGATCTTCGGTTGCGCGGCGGCGCTGCTGGCCGGGATCGGACTCTACGGCATGCTGGCCTACGCCGTGGCGCAGCGCCGCCGCGAGATCGGCATCCGCATGGCCCTGGGCGCTGTGCCCGCGGCCATCGCCCGCCTGGTCTCGATGCAGGCCGCCGTTCCCGTGGCCGCAGGCCTGCTATTGGGTATCGCCGCGTTTGCCGCCAGCGCCCGCTGGATCGAATCCGTGCTCTACGGCGTCACGACTTGGGATGCGGCCGCTCTGGGCGGCGCGCTGCTGTTTGTCGCGGTGGTCGCGACGGCCGCGGTGGCCGTTCCCGCCCGCCAGGCTTTGCGCCTCGATCCGGCTCCCGTGCTGCGCGAGGAGGCATAAGCGCGTCCCGCTCTCGCTCAGTCAGTTCCCGGTACTTCCCGATTTCCAGCCCCGCGATCTCGATCGGCCCGATCGCCGTCCGCACCAGCTTCAGCACCTTCGCCCCCAGCGCCTCCACCATCCGCCGGACCTGCCGGTTGCGTCCCTCCGTAATCGTGATCTCGAAGAACGTCGACCGCGCGCTGTCGCGGATTCGCTGAATCTTCGCCGGACGCGTCGGCCCGTCTGCGAGTTCGACCCCGCGCCGCAGCCGGTCGAGTTGTTCATCGTCCAGCAGCACGGACGCCTTCACCAGGTAGGTCTTCGGCACGTGCGATTCCGGATTCGTGATGTATTCGCTGAACGCCGTGTCATTGGTCAGGATCAGCAGCCCGCTGGTGTCCAAATCCAGCCGCCCGGCGGAAAACACCTTGGGCGCCGACGGCGGCAAAAGGCTGTAGACGGTCGGCCGGCCTTCCGGGTCCTTATAAGTAGTGATGCAGCCTTTGGGCTTGTTCAGCAGCAGATACACATGTTCGGAGGAGAGCACGGGCTGGCCGTCCAACGTCACGCGTTGCCGCGCGGCGTCCACCCAGGCGTCCGGGGTCTGCACCACCCGCCCGTCGACAGCCACCCGCCCCGCCCCGATCCAGCGCCGCGCCTCGGTGCGCGAGCCCAGTCCCGCTTTCGACAGAACACGGTCCAGCGTCTTCTTGCGGGGAGGGGGCGGCACTGAATATGATCGTATCCGAATGCTCGAATGTGTTCCGAACTTTTCCGAGGGGCGCGACAAAGCGGTGGTCCAGCAGATTGTGCAAGCCATCGCCGGCGCGCCCCGGGTCCTTCTGGCCGGCTGGGAGATGGACCCCGATCATCACCGCAGCGTGGTGACCTTTGCCGGCCCGGATGAGGCGGTGATCGAAGGCGCCGTGCGCGGGGTCGGCCGCGCCGCCGCGCTGATCAATCTCAGCGCCCACCAGGGCGCGCACCCTCGGGTGGGCGCTGCCGACGTGGTGCCGTTCACTCCCCTGGGTGACACCGGTATGGAAGCCGCCGTCATCGCGGCCCATCGCGTGGGGGAGCGCATCTGGCGCCGCTACGGCATTCCCGCCTACTTCTACGGCGAGGCCGCGCGCCTGCCCTCGCGTGTGCGCCTGGAACGGACCCGCCGTGCCGAATTCGACGGTCTGCCGCCCGACGTGGGTGACCTTGCCTCGCATCCCACCGCCGGCGCCACTATGGTGGGTGCGCGCAACTTCCTGGTGGCTTACAACGTCCGCCTGGACACCGCCAACGTCGCCATCGCCAAGTCCATCGCCGAGCGCGTCCGCGAATCCTCGGGCGGCTTCCGCTACGTGAAGGCGCTGGGGCTGGATCTGCCGTCGAACGGCTGCACCCAGGTGTCCATGAACCTGACGAATTTCGCGCGCACCCCGCTCAACGAACTTTGGGACACCATTCGCACCACCGCGGCTCAGCATGGAACTTTGGTCCTCACGGGCGAGATCATCGGCTTCATCCCGCGTGCGGCCTATGAGCAGTCGCCGGAATTCTTCGAGCACGCGGAAAACTTCAGCCAGGAGCGCATTCTGGAGACGCGTTTGGAGCAGTTGGTACGATGAAGGTTCGTGCTGGTCACTATTGAGTCTCGTACGCCGCGCCCGCCTCGTCCAACGTGGCTGCGCGCGCCCGCCCCGGTGGGTGACAATTACCGCCAATTGAAGCACCTGGTGGAGACCCTGAAACTCCACACGGTCTGCGAAAGCGCGGCGTGCCCCAACATCGGCGATTGCTGGAACCGCCGCACCGCCACCTTCATGATCCTGGGCAACGTCTGCACCCGCCGCTGCGGCTTCTGCGCGGTACAGAAGGGCGGACCCCTCCCGGTGGACTACGATGAACCCCGCCGCGTGGCCGAAGCCTGCGCCGCCCTGGGACTGAAGTTCGCCGTGATCACCAGCGTCAATCGCGACGACCGCAAGGACGGTGGCGCGGAGCTGTTCGCGCTCACCATCCAGGCCATCCGCGAGCGCATCCCCGGCTGCGGCGTCGAAGTCCTGGTGCCGGATTTCCAGGGTAAGCGCGAGGCCATGGACCTGGTGGTGGCCGCCGCGCCCGACATCCTGAATCACAACACGGAAACGGTTCCGCGCCTTTACCGGCAGGTCCGCTTGGGCGCGCGCTATGAGCGGTCGCTCGACATGCTGGCCTACGCCAAGCAGTCGGCTCCAAAGATGCCGACCAAGTCCGGCCTGATGCTCGGCCTGGGCGAAACGATCGACGAAGTTCTCAATGTGATGCGCGACCTGCGCACGGCCAACGTCGACATCCTGACGCTCGGCCAATATCTGCGGCCGTCGCCGAAGCACCTGCCCATTCTGCGCTACGTCACAGTCGAGGAGTTCGCCGACCTGAAGCGCGCCGGTTACGAAATGGGATTCCGGCACGTGGAAAGCGGCCCGCTGGTGCGCAGCTCGTATCACGCCGACGAGGCGACGGCAATCGTCTAAGACCGCTCCATCTGGTCGCGGCACAGCCTGGCCTCCGTCATCTTGCCGGGGTAAACGGGTGGCGACCGCGGACCGGTCGGGACCGCTCCCTGCAGTCGCGGCTCAGCTATTGGCGCTCTGCTCAACTGACGGGAACAGGGCACAGCGGCGAACAGTCTCGGAGTAGCCTGCGCCATTCTGCCCGATCACGTCCCCTTGCGTAAGATGCCGCTAGCTGAGCCGCGACCACAGGGAGCGGTCCCACAACCGTGCGCCGAACCTCTCCCTCAGGCACACTACCCGCCACCGCAGCCCTCCAGCACGTCCCAATACTTCCGTGCGACCACTTCCGGCGCGTGCTCCCGGGTGATGTAATCCGCCGCGGCGCGCCCGATCTTCGCCGCCGCGGCGTGATTGCGCGCCAACCACACCAGGTATCCGGCCAGCATCTCCTCTTCCGCCGGCCCCACGTCCACGCGCAGGCACGCCTCCTCGGGGAATCGCGACACCGCGGAATCGGCCGTGAACACCACCGCCCTGCCGATCCCCATCATGCGGATCGCCACGCCGGACGATTCGCCGGCTGAGGGATACCGCAGGTTCACGCACACATCCGTCGCCGCGGCGTAGCGCCAGAAGTCGGGCTCCGGCAGATATCCGGCGCGCAGGATCGCGGGATGCTCCAGTAGCGGCTCCATTGCGCGCGCGAACGTTTCGGAAACAAATTCTCCGGAAACCAGCAGGCACGCGTCCACGCCTTCGGCCAGCGCGCGATGAAACGCCCGCAGCAGCACCGCCAGGCGCTTGGTCTCGCGCTGGTGCCCAAAGGTCCCGATCAGCAGCGTGCGCGGCGGGATCCCCAGTGACTGCCGGAAGCGTAAGGTGTCCACGTTGTCAGGAAGCGCGGGCCGCACGAACAGGTGCGGGATCTCCACCACCCGTGCTTGCGGGGCATGCCGGACCACCATCGCCGCCGCGCCGGGGTTGTGCACGATGATCGCCCGCGACCGCTCGGCGATGCGCTTCAGCATCGGATAGCCGAAGTAGCGCGCATCAGCGCCGGAACGCGCACGCTGGTCCCACAGTTCACGGGCGAGCTCGCGGGACCACTCGCCGTAGTTGTACACGAACTCGTCCGCGTAAGCGTCACGATCGAGCATCCCCAGGAAGAAATGTTGCAGCACCGCGTCGTGCAACACCACGACGCCCGGCTCGGCCAAGGCGCGGCGGTAAATTTCCCGATGCAGCGCGTTGTTCCCGACGTGGTAGAGCGCCACATCCGCGCCCGGACGCTCAGGTTCGATATCGCCCAGGGCCTGAAGATACGGCAGCAGCGCGGCACTATAGTCGGCGACTCCGGTCAGTGCCGGCGGCAGCGGCGAATAGAGCGCAACCTTCATGCTTTCGGGCGCGGTCCGAACAGAGCCGTTCCCACGCGCACGAGCGTGGCGCCTTCCTCAATGGCGGCTTCCAGATCGTGCGACATTCCCATGGAGAGCTTCGGCAGCCCGTGCGTACGCCCCAGTTCCGCCAGGCGGCGAAAGTACGGGCGCGTCTCTTCCGGATTGTCGCTCCACGGCGGCATCGTCATCAGACCGGTCAGGCGCAGGCGCGGGCAGGCGTGCAGCGCATCGATTAGCCCCGGCAAATCCTCCGGAGCCGTACCCGCCTTCGTCCCCTCCGGCGAGAGCTTCACTTCGATCATCACCTCCAGCGTGTTCCCCGCCCCGGCTTCCTCCGTCGCCTCATTCAGGCGTCGCCCGAGTTTCGCCGAATCCACGGTTTCGATCACCTGGAACAGGCCGGTCGCCAGCCGCGACTTGTTCGATTGCAGGTGGCCGATCAAATGAAACTCGGCTCCCTGGAGCCCGGCCACCTCCGGCTGCTTGACGGCGAACTCCTGCACGTAGTTCTCACCAAACACGCGCAGGCCCAGATCGTAAGCCTCGCGAATCGCGGCAGCCGGAAACTTCTTGGTAACCGCCACCAGCGTGACATCGCCGCGCGCGCGTCCGGAGCGGCGTACCGCGGTCCGGATGCGTTCTTCGACATGATCGATGCGTTCACGCAAGGTCGGGCCGGCCGTCATGCTAGTCATCATCGCGCACCAGGAATCCGGCGAACCACTCGACAATCCGGCCGGCGGCGGATGCGGGCAACCCGTGCGGAGCGCCTTCCACCACATGGAGCGCGGTTCGCGCCGGAATCAGCCGCCGGGCGTCATCCATCTCGGCGACGGTCGCGAGTTCGTCGCGCGTCCCGAGCACGAACAGCGCCGGCACACGCAGTGACGGGAAATGGTCCACGCGAAGCTTCGCAGGCTGCTTCGGCGGATGCAGCGGGTAGGAGAGCAACAGCAGCGCGGCGGCGATCGCCGGATCCTCGGCCGCAACCATAGTCGACTGCCGCCCGCCATAGGAGTGCCCCGCCAGATACACGGGCACTCCAGGCGCCGCTGCGCGTAGGGCTGAAGCCGCGGCGCGGATTCCGTCACGGTCCCGCTGTTGCGACCCGGCGGGCGGCCCCTTCGGCCGGGCTTGGCGGAAGGGCAGATCGTAGCGCAGGACGCAATGCCCCGCCTCGCTCAAGGCTCGCGCCACGGCCACCAGCAACGGCGCATCACAGTTCGACCCGGCGCCGTGTGTCAGCGCCGTCGCGGCTGTTGGTGCTCCCTCGGGCCGATGTAGCCAGCCCCGCACGCCGCCGGATTCGATTCGAGTGGGAGATTCCATCGGAGAGGTCCGGAAAGAGTGTAGTATAGGAGAACTTGCGGCGCGGCATCCGGCGGGCCCCACTTCATTGGTTTCGCTAGCAGACATCCAGGCAGCGCGCGAGCGCATCGGCGGCAGCATCCGCATGACGCCGGCCGCGGAATCCGAGATTCTCTCGCGCCAGACCGGCAATACTATTTTCCTGAAGCTCGAAAACCTGCACGTCACCGGGTCCTACAAGGAGCGCGGCGCCTTGAACGGACTGCTCACCATGACCGCTGTACAAAGGGCTCGCGGCGTCATTGCCGCTTCGGCCGGGAACCACGCGCAGGCAGTCGCCTTTCACGCAGGACGCCTGGGAATCCGCGCGCAGATCTGCATGCCGCTCTACACGCCGCTGGTCAAAGTGACGGCCACGCGCGAGTGGGGTGCCGAGGTGATCCTGCACGGCGAGAATTTCGACGAGGCGCTGGCCGAGGCCCTCCGCCGTGCTGAAGCCGAAGGCCTAACCTTCCTCCACGCCTTCAATGACGAGGCGGTGATCGCCGGCCAGGGAACGCTGGGTCTCGAACTGCTCGAACAGATTCCGGACCTCGAGGCAGTGGTGGTGCCGGTCGGCGGCGGCGGACTGATCGGCGGCGTGGCCTGCGCGATCAAGGGAACCCGGCCCGGCGTCCGCGTCATCGGAGCCGAGCCGCAAACGCTCCCTTCGATGGCCGCGGCCATACGGGCTCGCAAGCCGGTGGAACTGCCCGCGGCCCCAACCATCGCCGACGGCGTCGCGGTCCGCAAAGTCGGCGCACTGACGTGCGAGCTGGCGCTGAAGTACGTCGACGAGATGGTGACGGCCGACGACGAAGAGATCGCGATGGCGATCCTGCGTCTATTGGAAAAGCAGAAGATGCTGGCCGAGGGCGCAGCGGCGGTTGCCATGGCGGTCCTGCTCCAGCACAAGACTTCGCTTGCGGGCAAGCGGACCGCCGTGGTGATCAGCGGCGGCAACATCGACGTGACGCTATTAGCGCACATCATCGAACGAGGCTTGGTGAAGGACGGCCGGCTGGTACGCCTGCGAGTGACGCTGTCGGACCACCCCGGCGGCCTCAAACGCCTGACCGGCGTGATTGCTCGCGAGCGGGCCAACATCGTCCAGGTGATCCACGACCGGACCTACTACGGCGTGCACCTCGGTTACGCGAAAATCGACATCACCATGGAAACCCGCGGCGCCGAGCACGCCGATTCCGTCATGCGTCGCCTGACGGAATCGGGCTACAACTTCGAACGCGTGCTATAGCTCGCCATCTGCCACATGCTAGACTGAATCTGTCCGTTCCCACCAACCACTCCCCGGTCGTCTAATGGTAGGACAGCGGCCTTTGGAGCCGTGAATCGTGGTTCGAATCCATGCCGGGGAGCCACCGTCCGATGGCCCCGAATGCGGTCGCCGTTTGAGTTGACGACGCCTCTCTGATCGGCTCTCCGTACTCCAAACATTCCGCAGGTATTTGTTCCGCCGGTTCTCTCACGTTGGAAACGCGCCACTCCGGGGCGGCGCGCTCAACCCCAGGGTTGAGACCGGACCCCACGTATTTTGATCCGAACTCTCCGGTTTCTCCGGTTGACAGGACGCGTTTGTTGACAGGGGGGTTGGAGTTGGCGGACCAGAGCGCATTCTTCAAACTCAGAGACGATATCATCAAGAAGCGCCCTGACAAATGACTCCCGGTCTATCCATTTTCGATAGGATCGCACAACTCGGGTACGGTACCGGTCGCCGTCTCCCGAGATGGCAGCCAACCGTCGAGGAGTGCGTCCGTTGGCTTCATGAATCGGGCCTGACGAGGACCGGTTATTCTTATCAGGCAGATCCGTCGCGCGATCCTGCAATGCTGCTCGGCGCTGGCAACCCATTAACGTTGGGAATCCCGACGCGCCGGGCTGAGAGATGGCGCAAAGGAGACCTTGATGATCTGAAGAAGCACTATAAAGGTCAGAGTTTGCGGCCCTCAGATGAAGCGCTTGACCGCTTGTGGAGGGAATTGAAAAATCCCGCGGGCGCAGTTCGAGCTCTCGACATCCATCGCCTGCCGGCGGACGCGCTGGCCTTCTATCGGCCTTTCCACTTCTCCCCTCACGAAGAGTGGGGAATCTACATCATGGTGGAGCCGCTTTTGAACCACTGCCAAGCGCTCCACGCCGCATTCGGTGGCAAGCTCAGTGCATTCAATCTGGCGACACTGATGGGTTGCGTACTGTTCGAGGTGTTCCACCATGAGTTTTTTCACCACCTCACAGAGTGCGCCGCGACGACAATCGAAATCGCATCCGCTAGCTTCGGCAAACCGAAGCCGACGTTCGTCAACTACTGGGAATACTGCTTCGAGAAGGTTCCAGGTATTGGCCGGCATCCCGATCACCCCCTAGAGGAGGCACTGGCGAATGCCTACGCTTACAACTCGTTCTCATTCCTGTCACGCGTGGAAATCGGCTACAAGTTGCTGTGGACCAAAGTCTACCAGAAGATACTGGAGAAGTGCTGGCCTCAGGAACCGCCGGGATATCGGAGCGCCGGCAAGTACATCAATGCAGAGTACGTGAGCGGTGCGGCACAGCTGCTGGCGATGCTGCTGTCCAGTTCCGATCCAGATCCCGCGTCGCTGATGCTCTTGGCGAAAAATGTCATGCCGAGCGGAAACAGTGCCTTTCTACAAAAGCCCGACGTGCCATCGTATCTAGTAGGAGGTCCTACCGTCCTTGCGAGGTTTACAGAGCTGATCCCGGCCCCCAACGAAACATACACCAGTTTGTTTTGGCTCGGAGACACATCATCCGTTGATGAGTACCTGCGAAACCGGAAAAGGAAAGAGGCGTTGGAGAAGAAGAATCGCACTTAGGCTCGGAACGGTTGCGCCTTTCCAGATCACTCCACCAGTGCTTTGAACACAGCGTCGGCAGCGTCCTTGTAGAACTCGATGCTGATTTGGTCCAGAGATCATCCGGCAGATCATTCAGTTGCCGGCGGGCCGAGACGGGCATCAGCAGTGTCTGTGCCTGCTTGTCGATCGCGAGTTCTGCGATCCGAATGGCGTTCGGGATCATGTCGATCGGAGCCGCCCAGGTTCAGCGCGCCAACGATGATGGTTCCGCCGCGCGTATTCTTCCCAAGAAGCGAGCCGCAGAGGGCGACCAATACTGGCAGCCCTAGACCCGCCACCGGTCTTGTCTGCATCCATGGCCCGCATCTGGATCGAGAACTCGTGTTCGCGCGGATCGCGGTCGCCAACAAGCTCCTTCGCGCGCTGGTAGAGATTCTGCTCCCCGACTTTAACACTCTCCCGGAACGCCTGCGGCGTGGGTTGGTTCAGGATCTTGACACCGCCACCGGGGCCGGAGGTGACTTCGATGCGATATAGACCGGACCCGACTCCGGCGTGCCCATACTCGCGCCCAGACCTGTCCGGGCGGAAGCGGATCGCTTTCGATCGCTTCATCGCTATGCAACTCCGGCGTAGAAACGAACTGCTCGACTCCTTCAGTGCCCATCGTGAAGCTGAAGTGAGTGTTCCGGAACTCACTCTTGAACACGCGCTTCTGCTGCTCCTTGACCCGCCGGCGGGATTCCAGGGCCAGCCGAACGATCCATTCCAGATCTTCATCCGACATCGGCATGTCGGGGTTCGGGAACAGAAGCTTCACCAGCCCGCTGACGGTCTTCGTTACCGCTTCAATGTCGCGGCCGCTAAGTGCGCCGCCAAGGTGCACCCGCCCCTGGAGCACGTTGCCGCGATTCTGAGATCGGAGCTTCGACCAGCACTCGCTCAGGAAGTCGCTGACCAACCCAAAATGATCTGTCAGGTGTTCGCCGGGCTCAGCTTTGGGAAATCCCAACCGGGCGCAAACGCGTGCAGTCGATCCATGAAAGCGGTATCGTTGCGCATCTCCGGCGGCAGCGGGCTAAGCAGATGCCCGACCCGCTGCTGCTGCTCGACGTCCACATCAAAATTGCCCACCATCACGATGCCGCCTTCAGCCCGAATGTTCTCCTTCCCGCGGCTGAACTGGCCCGACGCCATGTAGCCCTTCATGATGTTCACGCCGTCCTTCTGATCGAACGAGACCCCGGAGATCTCATCGAAGCAGACGACGTCGTATTGGCAAACGAGACCTCGCTGCCCGTTGGCGTTATTGACGAACATCTTGGCCACCGTCGCCTTGCCTCCTGAAATCAAGTGCGCGTACGGGGATATTTGCTGGAACAGATGGCTTTTGCCGGTTCCGCGCGGGCCGAGTTCCACGAGGTTGTAATTTCGCTCGACGAACGGGACCATGCGCAAGAGCGCCACGCGCTTCGCTCGTTCATCGAGCTCCGCGGGCTCCAAACCGATAGACCGGATCAGGAAGTCGATTCCATTCCTCGGTCGTGAAATTCCGTCGCGCCCGCGGCAGAGAATATCCAGCACATCTGAGTTCGACATTTGGATCGGCCGCAGGCGCTCGATCCCGAAACGGACGGCCATTTTTCTCCTGCGCAACGACGCCGTCATAGGAGAGGGTCACCTCGGCATAGAAGCCATCAGTCAGCATCCGCTCGTTGTCGCGCACCATGCCGTCTCCGATGCCGACGTCGCGAAGGGCCAGGCTCGGCAATTCGGCAATGTAGCAATCGTTCTTGGAACGTCAAGTCGGGCGCTGATGAATATCGATCAGCTTGATCGGCCCCTGTTCCTTGGCCGCGCCTTGAAGAGCTCCTCCTCACCGGTGCGAACAGTTCGGTCCTGAAGCTGCCTCTCCACGATGGCCAGCCTTCTTGATTTCCTCTTCGTCGGTGCTGGCGCAGTATCGGCCCAGCAGAAACTCCACAACATACGTCGGCACGGATATTGCCGAGCGTACTTGCGCACCAGATCCTTCCGGACAAGGTAGCCGTCATAGGCTGACGCGGCCAGTCGATCAAGCGCGTCCAGTTCCAGGCTCATGATTTCTCTCCCACGGATGTCGTTCTCTGGCCAAGGATGGCACCGCCTGAATCGAGCACGACCACCACAGCCGCGGACCCTTCATGCCGGTCATCCGCAACTACAAGGTTTACCTCACCATTACCGCCAACTTCCTTCACGGCCGCTACAATGCTCGACGCGGCCTGCTTCCAATTCGGTCTTGGAGGTCCCACTCTCACCGGCTGGATCGTTCGAATCGACCTTCACCTTGCATCGCATTCCCCGCCATCCACGGAGACGATTGACGCGCGACACTGCTTCGACCCCTGGGTTACTACGATCTCCGGCACGACGCACTCCTGCAAGCTGACCCCTCCGTGCGCGTACTTCTCGCCTGCCCGAAAACTCGCAATGCCGGGCGGTGAAGCATCCGGACCTCGGGATTCCAGTGCCATGGATACGACGGCACTGCGGCGTCACCCTTTACCACCGCGCAGCGGGACCATTTCGTCGCGGCGAGATACGCGGGCAGCTCGACTTTCGGCAAACCCTCCGGCATCAACAGCCACCCATGGTCTGTTACCACTCTCACTTTCTTCCAGCCGGCTTCCAGAAATTGGCTGACGCTGATCCGCAGCGTTCATCACCTCAGTCTGGGCTCGCACCGGCAGATCGTCTGGGTGCGCGTGGCCATAGGCGTCGATCTGACCGAACTCGGCCCATCCACCCAGTTCGACTCCCGCTCGGGAAAAGTACTCTCCTCACCCTGAAGAACTTCCACGCCAGTCTGGGCCATGGCGTCCCGCATAACTGGGGCGGTGGCCGGCTTATACCCAGAAACGGCGCGAAATCTTCCCCCGATGCGCCGTGCAGTTCCCTGGATCTTCATGACTGCCGGCTTTGCCGTCGCAGTGACAGTAGGCAGAGTGGAAGCCGAAAGCCCAGCTTCGCAATTAACCCGCGCTGCTCTAACTCGGCCGCCATGGCGGCGCCAACATCGAATCGCAGGCCATCAATAAACAGGAGGCAACATCGCGCTCACCAAAACCGGGAGACCTAGTTTGCCCGCCTTCCGAACCAGCTCCTGAAAGTGCCGCGCGGAAGCGTCCAGCCATGGCTCATACAGAACCCGAGACGGCGCGCTTCATGATCCCCGCATCGGAGGTGGTATCGCGGAATCGAGACAGTGCGTCGAGTGCGGCCCGGTCGCATAGATATCCATCGGACGCGTAAGCAGGCGGCCGCAGCCCACCGTCGCTCCCCCGATCGGCGACTTGCTCAGTTTCGGCGAGCGTCACTAGGGGTTCAAGCGCCATAGCCCAGGGGCTCTGCCCCATGCGCGCCCAAACCCATGTTCGCCGCGGTCCGTGCTGGGCTTCCAGATGCCATGACCTTTGCCGTTGCTGTCGCCTGATCTAGTCCCGCAACACCTTCGAGTGCCCTCTTCAACTCCTCCTCATCGGACTCGTTGATGGCCGGATTCCGTGATGCGTCCAATCGCGAGAGCTCGCCGGCGAACGAAGAGCTTCGCAACACCCGGATATGAAGCGGGAGATTCACAGAATCGTGGGCCAAACCGGGTCCAAGGCCTGGATGGCCTTCGGCGAGCGCTTTGATCGCGCGTCTGGCCCGTCAGCAGGATCAATCAAGGAATTCGGACTGGCAGCGATTCCTGAAAGCAACCCAGCGATCCGCCTGGGTCTGCTCGAAGCGCTCCGGCGCATTCAGCCACTGGAACAAATCACGTATCGGATCGGCAACGGAGAGCCGATCAAAATCGTCCGCATCTAATCTCCTGCCCATAGAGTGCTCATATCGAGCTCGGCCAAGAGCGTCAAGTGCCCGTACCAATTGCCTCTTCGGTACGATCTTCCTGGGTCATCTCTAGGACCGAGCCCTTCCTCTGAAACAAGAAATGCCATGACAGGTCCAATCTCTGCCGTTCGACTGATGCCAAACACGTCCCCGGTACTGTAGCTCAATTAGCGGAGCCAATTGAAGAGGACAGTCGGCGGCAGCCCTGAACGTCTGGCGACTTACGTTTGGGAGGGAGAGCATCGGCGTAACTCAAGTGGCGGCGCATCAGGAAGGGTACTATCGACAATACACTTCAGCCAGATCGCCCGCCCGTGCGTCCCCCCGGATGATATTCACCAAAGTGAAGAACTCTAGCACGGAGCACGCAACATCGGAACCAAACAACAACCATTCACCGGTCGCGTCGGTCCACACAATTGCAACAGGTGCGGCCTGGCCTTCAGGCACGCGAAGCCACCTTTCGAGGGACTCACTAAGTTTGTTCGAGCAGCTTCACCGAATCCCCCGCGCTCGTATCTTTTCTTTCAGCGTGAGGTGATGGTCGTTGATCCGGTCGGTTGATGTTGAACCAAGGAAATTCTTTCGGTTCTCGCGCCGACTCTTTTCCCCGGTCTTTGGTGTACTCCATATTAGGTGGAATGCGCAGAATTCCTGGCCTCGTGGCCCTGTAAAGACGCAGCGTTTACGTGATCCAAGGATGAATATTCATCCGAACTCCATCTTTCAGTCAGGCTCCCAGCCTATAGGCTGTTGTTTGAGAGGTTTCCACCGAACGAAAATGTCGAAAGGCGCCTGGCCCTCAAGTATTTTTTCAGCTCAGCCTGCAGATGTTCGGCCGCCGCGAGCCGAGTGTCTGCGCCCTCGACTCCATCCTCCACGTCCTGACGCTGGCGACCCAGCCAGTCGCCAAGATAGGTAAAGATCAGCTTCTCAAATTTTCTGACGCTCAAGCTTCTGGTAGTTGACTAGAACGTGAAAGCCGTCCCTGAGCTCATCCCAAATGTGCCAGACGAAAGGTCGCTGATTGAAGGTTTGGCAGTGCTCTTCAAAGAATTGATCGCGAAGCCAACTTTCAAGCGTTGCCGATTTCTTGCCCGCCAGCAGTCGGCCAAGACCGTACTCATCGCCATTCGCGGCACGAAGGAGAGTACGGAGGCGAACAGCAGCCCCATCTTCACCGGCCACGGAGGACAAACAGACGATGCCATCGCTGCTGGCGAAGCGTTCGAGTTCGTCTGATTCGATCGCGGGACAGTCGAGAAATCCAGATCCGGTCAGGCGCGGCCACTTATACCCCAAGAGCCTCGCGACGGCCACCTGTAGCGGATAGTCGGCCGCTGATGGGTGACCACTGAAGAGCCACTGAGAGCAGGATGTGATGTATCGACTGATTGTTCGTTGGAGGGGTTCCGCGTCATCGCATTCATTCCATCGCGCCAGTCCGAAAGGAACCTTTACGAGCGTAGAATTTGTGACCATGAGCTTTTGGTCGAGTTTCCTCACCTCCGTCGTGTATTCCGCTGATTGGCAGAAACTCTCGATGGAGCCCAGGTAGCTGTCGTCCTTAGGTACCAGGACTGCCACGGACTTGTCGAAAAGGTCCCCAAAGTAAGGTGAGATCCGCAGGTTTCTAACCAATCCGACTGCTACACCTCTCTTTCCCCATGCAAGCCGTCCTCGGTAGTCTTGATTGTGTCCCTGCACGCGCTCTGCATCAGTCATGCCGTGAACTCGCCCTGCTTGGGCATCCCAGCTGACGACGTGCTCGAACCCGCCAGAACCGGTCGCCGTGCCATCGGCCACCTGCATGCAGGCCCAATTTCCAGAAAGACTCGGGAGCTCCCAGAAGTTCCTAATGTAATGAGGGGCATCACATGTTCCTAGACCGAGATAGGAATCAGCATAGGAACCCAATCGACGAACCTCCATCGCCTCGTCGAATGTTATCCTGGCGTCTGGATTCTTGAGTTGTGCCGCTTGACTGACTCGGACTGGTTTCAACTCCAGCGAATGTGCTTTGTCTTCCGGAGTCTGAGCCTCACTTACGTCCCATCCGACGAAATTGTGCCCCGACGAGGGCGTGCGTCGTGTCAGGCCTAGCAGCGCGACATTCACTACTTCTCCGGTAATCGTCTCAAAGGCATGGGACCCTAGCCGCGCCACAAGATCCCATTGCGCGAGCTTCAGTAGTCGCTCCCTTAGGCGTTTGTAACTCGTTAGGAATAGCCAGTTCTGCGGCGTAACCAGCGCCACTGATCCGTCTGACGCGCAGGCCCGCAACGACCGCTCCACGAAACAAGTGGCCAAATCGGCTTTAGCCTCGCCGTGAAACGTCTCGCAGTGTTCTCTAAGTCGATCGTCCTGCTTGCCCCGCCCGAGGTAAGGGACATTGGTCGCAACAAGCGTGAACTCGTCTGCCAAGATGCGCGCCGCCGCAAGCAACCCTTGCGCAGCGATAGCTAGTTCGCGTGATTCCTCAGACGAATCGTCAATAGCAAGCGCACGTTCAAGCAAGGGCAGCACAGCGACTAATTCAGCCTCGTCGGTCGGCCCGGCTGCACGCCGAGGGTCAGTAAGGCTGCCGAGCGTGGGAGCGTGACTGAATAGTGGATACAGCCAACGCATGAGGTCCCGCTTGCGACCGTCCGCACCTGCCAACCTCAGCCAATCCTCTTCCTTCGCGTTGATTCCAAGACCGGAACACGCAAGATTCAGTGTCGGCAGTTCGAAGTGTTGGCCGGCTAGTTTCCAGGCGGTCAGGGCTAGATTGAAAGCTCCTATTTGACTGCAGCGAGGATCGATTTCCAACCCAAAAAGATTGTCGTCCAGTACCGAAGCGATGGCGTCGGACAGCGGAAGCCCCTCTTCAGCGGCGCGCATACGAGCGAGGATCGGCAGCGCGAAGGTCAAGAAGTGCCCGCTGCCCATGCAGGGGTCAAGAACCTTCAGTTCCTTGGCCGTCTTCGGCCAGCCATCGAACTTACCGGCCGAGGGAGAGCCATCTTCGTTCAGCCGGAGATAAGTCCAGGTATAGCCAGGAAGGTCGGGCACACCCCGACGCGCGGTCCACCAAGCACCGAGTGTGTTCTCAAGCAGGAAGAGGACCATGTAGTCCTCGGTGAAAAGCTGGGTAACAGGCGCGCAGTTCGTCGGCACCGATCTTCTTTTCAGATCGGTTGACTCTATCTTTCGCGTCCGCTTTGCCAGAACTGATAAACCCAACCCAGGCTGTCGTCCGCTAGGAAGATCTCCCGTGGAAGAGAATTGAGCTTTCCCTCCAACTCCAAACGCTTCTCTGGTGGGAGCGGCACCTGCAGAGCCGGGTCGTCCGGTCGGAAAACCTCGCGCAGTAGCATCCGCTGTGCATAATCCGCGGCGACCTCGATCCAGTCCTGCTTCAGATCGAGCGCCAGTTCTTTGTACTTCGTCGAGAGAGAGTGCGACGCCGTGGTCGGGATCGTAGGAGAAGATCGTTCTCGGCAAGAAAGCGGGCGAAGAGCATACGGTGCCAGTGTTCGTAGGCGACCGATTGCCTGAGATGAGGTTGATGGTTTGCGTGCCGCGTCTGCTGGATCCCGCTTATCGCCGAGTTGCCGACCATGTGCGCGCAGTTGGTTCCGCAGCGTGCGCTGCTCCGGAGTCAGCGAGCCATGCGGTTCATGACGATCGACGGCGAGACTGATGCGACGGACTGTTCGAGCACCAGCCTCGGCAATCTGCCGCGCGCCATTCTCGCCGGCAATGGTCTTCTCGAGATCTCTGACGAAGGTCTCTGTCGAGCGAGGCCATCGGCATAGCTCACTGCACCTGAACGGGGCCATCTTTCCGACGGCTTCTACGAAGAGTCTTCTGTTGTCGTTCGACCCCACTCCCGGACGTCATCAGCTGTTGTCAGAAGCGCGCGTCTCCACAGCGATGGGGCGCACCTTCGGGTTCGAGCAGGCTTGCCGCCTGCTTCGAGGGCGTTCTGCCACGCGGCCAGGCACGGCGTCTGCCTCTGCCTTGTCGCGTGGCCACGTTTCGAGCATCTAGCTCGCCGAGGATCGTCGTTGTCAGAGCCCGTGTCCGGTTTGCGTCGGGGCGTCGAGGCCGACATCGCTGAAGGATCTTCGTCTTGGTGGGGCACCGCGAGCTTCTGCCAAGTCGGGTTGCCTTGCAGCTGCTCCACACCGTTCTTGTAGTGCGGCTTCGTGCGCCGAGTAGCGCATCATTGAGCGCTTGCCGCAACGCAGTCGGTGAGTGTCTGACCTTAACGGCTGGAACGGGATCCGTCAGATCCAGCAAGAGACGCTGCGTCCGGATGGCGCCCGACTTGCTTCCGTGCAACGTCCGCGGCTGCCGAGCGCGGCGGCGTGCGACGATAGTCGCTCCACAATCTGCCATGATCGGCTCGCGCTGAGTCGATTAGGGCCCTTGATCTTTGTCCAGTCTGAAATTCGCAGCTCGTAAGGGTATCCGCGGCGTCCCGGATGTCCGGCCAGCTGCTCGTTGCCGACTTGCGTTGTGGAGGTCTTCGAAGGTCGGCAACCGTTGGCTGCGTCGGGAAGGGGTGCATCCCCGCCGGCTTCTCGCAGCCAAAGAGACGGCGGCACGGATGAAGTCGGAGGCTTTGTCGCTCTCCTCGCCAGACTTGCAGGTGATGTCCAGAGTGACTGGAAGAGCTTGCGCAGCTTGAGCCGATCATCGAGGGAGAGTGTTGGTCTTCTCGACGACGGAACTCCGCCTTGGGAATCTCGGTTCTGGTCAAGTTGCCCGCGCTCAATCGGCGCTCCGTTCAGCGTAGCGATGAGTTGCTGGCTACTGATGGAGTGCGATCAGCGCGGCATCGACAGCATCGCGGGGCCAGCCAAAGGGCGCTCGCTGCCAAGCTCTTTGCGGATCTGTCGTACCCGTCCTGCCGGAGCCGATCGTCTGAGCGCACCTGCTGGCAGACGGGATGCTGTTCGATTGGGCCGCTCATGATTTGAGATGGCTGGAAACGGCTGGTCGTGCGCCGTCGCGGGCACGCTTGATGACCGTTCTCCCACGCGGCTGAAGGTGCGTCTGCTTCCTTGAAGCTGCGGAAACAGCCGCACGAGCGGCGTCGTTGGCCGCAGCTCGACTGAACGCGTTCGCGTCAAGCGTCAGCCGCAGCAGACTTCGCTACCCGCCACCGCTGAAAGACCTTGGCGTTGCGCCCACGATCTGCGTTGATCGAGATCGTTCCGCGCAGTTTCGGACAGCAGCGTTGCTTGACGGCTGTCCATGGCTGCTGCTTCGCCTCCTCGCCCTCCTGGGTAGTCGGCGCGCCCTTGGCGTCGATCGTCTGCTGCGCCGCCTCGGCATTGACGATCGAGCTCGACGAAGTCCTCGCGCGACTTGGCGTCGGGATGAATACGATAGACCGATCGGGCTGAATCCAGTCCCGGCGGCATCGCGCCGCGTCGAGTCATATGCCTTCTCCGCTGGCAGAGACCAACCGTCGCGAATCCAGACAGCGACATGGAGTCGCCACTGACCTGGCGGGCGTCCTGCTCCCGATGCGTGAGAAGGGATCGGCTCTACCCGCGCTTGACCTTGGATCAGTCTTGATCGCCCTTCAACGCCTTATCGACGCGTCCGCTGCGAGCAGTTGATCTCGTTGTTCATGCGAAGTCGGCGGCGTCGTTCGTTGCAAGCTTGCGTTTGGCGGTTGCGGAATTCGTCGTCCCACTCGCGCGCCCTCCTTCGGTCTGGAGGCGGTACTCGTCGCCGACGCTGCATGAGCGCGCCCGTCGTCGCGCCAGCTTGTTCAAGCTGACCGTCTACGTCGGACTGCGCAGCTTGCCGTTGTCAGCAGGTTAGGTCGCTCGACCAGCAGGTCGCCAATGTGCTCCTTGCAGTCGCGCGAACGCCGATGTCGGCGCCCAGCCTCACGCGTTCAGTTGACCGATCAGAAACACCAAGCCCGCATATACGCGGCGCCCAGTGGAGCCGTCGGTTCGAGAGCGTTGATGATGCGCTCGTTGATCTCACGGAGCAGCACCCCGTGTTGACCGATGAGCTCTGGAGCGAGCAGCGTCGAATAGAGTTGATCGGCGCGGAATAACTGTTCCGAGAGCGCACGATTCAGAGAGCCGCGTCGACCAGCGATTCATGGATGATGCGCGAGTTGCGAGCGGAGCTGACTGTGCGTGCCGGCAGCATCGACTGCGCGGAAGCAGTGCTCCCAGAAGCGACGCCGAACCGGCAGTAGCGGGTAGTCATCGACGATGAACGTCGCGGTCACTGCGAGCGTCTCGACCGATGCGTGGTGCCCTGTAGTTGCCGCGAGACTTCGCCGGCGTGCTTCTCCAGGAAGCTCTTCGCACTTCGTGAGCGGCTGTCGGCTGTCTTCTGAAGCAGCACCTTCGCGAGTGACCGCTTCGACGTCAGTGTCGGAGAGCTGGACGCGGATCGGTGAAGCGGTCGAGCAGCTTCTGGCCAGCAATTCCTGCGTCGCGGTTAGTGCGGATTGACCGCCCCAACCAGGTATCACTTGGCTGTCGAGCTGTTTGGAGGATGACCTCAGCTTATCTCGGTGATGGTGACCGATCGGTCGACCTGATGTGGCCGATATACTGCTGCACCTCGTCGAGGATAAACACAGTGCAGGGGAGCTTGCCGCCTTTGCCCTGCGCGCTTAAGGACACGCTGAAAGGCGGAGAGGAACCTTCCGTCGAAAGTCAGGTCCGCGGTGCGCGGTGGAAACTGTTTGCGCAGCGTTTCCCCCCACGTGGGCTTTGCTGGAGGCGAAGTTCGGATCGCACTTGAGCAGCACCTCTCGTGATGATCGGACTCACGTAAAGGTCACTCAGTTCCTTCTGCCACGGCTTACCGGCGGCCTCGACGGCACCCTTCACCGTCGTGGAGACGAACCCTTGCTCCTCCAACCAAAGATGGAACTGCGCCAGCGGGTACTGGTCCGGGAGGTCGACTGCCTCGAAACAGAATGGGCAAGCACGGATTGGACGAACCATGATCAGTACGTCCCGGAGGGCAAAGTGCCAGCGGCGGCCAGAAGGCCGCCCGTATACTTCCGTCCCGCGATATCGAGTTCGTGTAGAGCGCTCCGGACATCTTGGAGGTAAGTCCCCGGAACGAGACTCCTTGCCGTTGCGCCGTCTGGAAAGACCAGTATCCACCCAAAGATGGCAGAGCATCTTCTCGAAAGTGCGACTTGCCGCTGCCTATAGAATCCGCTTACCCAGGCTGCCTTCTGACTGGGCTGGGATCGTCCGCGCAGGAACGAATCGAGAATCCGTGCCATGCCGTCCCCGTACTGACCCTTGCAGACGAAACTCTCCAGTTCACCGCGCAACTGGGAGGAGCATTTTTTGGTCGGGCGCCTCTTTGTAGGTGCGAGCCTGGCCGTTGTTCGCTAGCGGATTCTTGGATGGATCCCGAAGGAGAACGTCTTTCAGTAGCATTAGGCAAGTCCTGCGCTATCTTAGAGTGATCGGTACCGCAAGATAGTTCCAACCGTCGCGTGCATCGAGCAGGCGGTAGTTGTTCTGCTCGTACTGACCGGGGAAGAAGATAACCAGGCGGCCGCGAATTGAGGGCTCCACGAGTTTCAGAACTTGGGAGACCCGTGTAAAGGCGAACAGAGCACCGACGCCAAAGACTGCAACAACGGAAGTGTCGGCAACGTCCTCGCGACTGAGCAACGCGCGGATCTTACTGGCGACGAATCCTGTGAATTCTGATTCGAGCTTGAGTTGCAGGTCCTCCGGGCGATTCGAAGTAAGCGTCGCGGTATTCTGCGGCCGCAATCCACTCTGCGAATGCCGGCGCAAGGTCTACCTCAAACCAATCATGATTCGCCTGCTTGGTGGCAATTTCAAACTCCTCCTTATGGGCGAGGATATCGCGCTCAAGCTCCTTGTCGTAAACAATCATGATGACGCGCTGAGAGTCGGCGATCGTCCTCTGCCAGGCCGTCGCGATGTGCTGCCCGTACACTTTTGCGAGTTGTTGGATGCGACTCACCGTGTGCCTCCTTCAGACCGCGGATCTAGTCGGTCAAGGTTCAGTTCGAAGATATCGCCGGCGACGCGAAGGTCAAGCAACCCGAGCCGTTTTGCTTCCATGGCAAGATCGAGGGCCTGGGACGGCACGCAGTCCAACGCCTTGATCCAACCGGAGGAGAGGAGTTCGTCACCACGGAAGCCAAGTGCGGTGCCGAGGTAGAGGGCGAAGGCGACCGCCGCCGGTCGGGCGCAAACCCGGTGGCGAACTTTAAAGGTCCGACCGCCCAGATGACCTGACTGGCTCCAGGAGCTTGCCGCGTTCCGGATCACCTTGTCGAGGGTGGAATCACTCAGCCGCTCTCCAACCGCCCCCCGCAATTGTTCGGTCATCGACTTCCTGGGCATCTCGATTCCGTCAGCCAGCGGAAGGATCGTTTGGGCAGTCGCTACCAATAGTGGATCACGGGCGAGTGCCGCCAGGAGGGCGAGAAGAGGGTGGACTGGGTCGGCTCACCAGAGTGACGTATGACCCGAAAGATCGCGATTTCGGGGTCAAGCCCGTATAATTCGGTGAGACGTTGGAGGGTCAGCCGACGCGTCGAAGTTGTTGGTTTTCTTAGACAATTGCCCTCAACTACGGCTTCGACGTAGTCCTGTCGAGCACCCGCCGCCGGAACCGCCCCGAGCACAGCGGTGAGTTCCGCAAGCATCATTGTTCGACTGGTATGAGTTCCCCCGTCGAATTTGAAGCCCATCCTGGGAGCGGCTGCCTGGTCGGCATCAGTAGTTGTGAATCTCATATTTGTGGCCGGCAAACTTGCCGGCTGAAGATAGACATGGAGACAAGCTCCTTTTTACCCCTAAACGCTGGATGCTGTCAATCAAATTCCTCACTTAGCCGGCAAACTTGCCGGCCACGAAGTCATGCATCCCTCAACACGTGGGTGTGGATAGGATTGGTTACGAAAGCAGCCAAAGCTCCGAACGGTCGAAATACTAGTCGCCTAACCCGGCCATGCTTACGTGCACATTTCCAACTCGTCCGGGTATTAGTTGACAGGGAGCGAGAGCGCCCCGAACACCAGACAGCGGGCAGGCCGCCAAGCGGGACTCGTTGTGGGTGCTGGACATCGGTTCGGCCACCACGATCATCTGCTGCCGGCCACCGAGTCCGCATCCACATCGTCGCCAGGTTGCATGCCATGGAGGCGAATGCGTGCACGGCGCGGCCGAACCCAAGGTTGACGACGCCATCCGTGAGATCGCGGCGCTGCTGGCCGCAGCGTACGAGCGGCGCGCCAGAATGCGTCTGGTTCCGGCGACCCCGCAGCCGCTCCCGTCAACAGAAGGACTTGAAAACACGGGTGAAACGAGGCCTCATGAACTGACGTTGACAGGTCAGAGAAAGGACTCAACACGCATGAGGAAACAAAGCAGATTGCCGCGGCTCGCGGATCTGCCAAAGATGAATGCGCAGCAGCTGCAGGCCGTCCACCGCGAGCTATTCGGGGCGGAGCACGCGATCGCCAACTGCCAGCACTTGCGCCGGAAGATCGCCTGGCACCTGCAGGCGGCCGAGGAAGGTGGCCTCCCGGAGTCGGTCCGGCAGTACGCCATCGCCATCGCGCGCGGAACCGAGTTGCGGTCGCGCATCTCGGAGAACGCATCCCGGCGGCAGGCCGGCGTCGCGCCGGACGAAGCATCCGTGACGAGTACCGCGATCCAAAACCGCGACGCGCGTCTACCAATGCCTGGCAGCCTGATCGTGAAGAAGTACAAGGCCGACACGCACGTGGTAAAGGTTCTGGACAAAGGCTTCGAATACGAAGGCCGCCGGTTCGCGTCGCTCAGCGCGATCGCCGGGAAGATCACCGGGACCCGCTGGAATGGCTATGCCTTCTTTGACATCGAGAAGGAGGCCCGACGTGCGCAGTGACCGCAGCCGGAAGCAATCCGGGAACCGCGTCCCGGCAGCCGCTGGCATCCGTTGCGCGATCTATACCCGCAAATCCACAGAAGAGGGTCTGGAGCAGGAGTTCAACACGCTCGATGCGCAACGCGAGGCAGGCGAAGCTTTCATCAATAGCCAGCGCGGCGAAGGCTGGGTGGCGCTGCCGCAGAAGTACGACGATGGCGGCTACACCGGCGCCAACATGGACCGCCCCGCACTCAAACGGTTGCTCGCCGACGTTCAGTCCGGGGTTGTGAACTGCGTGGTGGTTTACAAGGTGGATCGGCTGTCGCGTTCGCTCCTCGACTTCGCGCGGATCATGGAGATCCTCGACAAGCACGGCGCGACGTTCGTGTCGGTGACGCAGCAGTTCAACACGACCAGTTCGATGGGCCGGCTGACACTGAATATCCTCCTGTCGTTCGCCCAGTTCGAGCGGGAGATGATCTCTGAGCGGACGCGCGACAAGATGGGCGCGGCGCGGCGTAAGGGGAAATGGGTCGGCGGCGTTCCGGTACTTGGCTACGACGTGGCGCCGGGCGGCGGCTCTCTGGTGGTCAACCCCGACGAAGCGCAACGCGTGCGGGATATTTTCACGCTGTACCTCGACCTTGGATCCCTGGTCCCTGTGGTGGAGGAACTCCGCCGCCGCGGATGGAGGATGAAATCCTGGACCACACGCGAAGGTCGGCAGGCCGGCGGGACGGCGATCGTGAAGAACAGCCTCTACAACCTGCTGACGAACATGATCTACGTCGGGAAGGTCGAATACGGTGGCCATACTTACGAGGGTGAGCACGAGCGAATCATCGACGACGAGACCTGGAACCGCGTTCAGACCGTGCTGGGCCAGAACGGGCGTCGCCGCGACCGGATCGTCGGCAACAAGCACGGCGCGCTCCTGAAGGGCCTGGTTCGGTGTGGCACTTGCGATGTGGGTATGACGCACACCTGGGTGAGCAAGAAGAATCGCCTCTATCGGTACTACGTGTGCATAAAGGCGCATCAGCGGGGCTGGACCCAGTGTGAAACGCGGTCTGTATCTGCTCCAACACTTGAAAACGCGGTTGTGGCGCAGCTGCGGGGCATCGGACGGAATCCAACGATGTTGCGCGAGGTGCTCCGTCAGATGGAGGAACACCGACAGCGGGACGAAACAGGGCTTGAGCGTGAGCGTGTGGAAGTAGAACGAGAACTCAAGACGATCGCGCACGACACGAAAACAGCCCTATCGGAATCGGGAGGAATGGGTATTGAGACCACTGGCACGCGCCTGACAGAACTGCAGCGGCGGACTTCTGAACGAACCAACAGGCTCGCTGAGATTCGCCGCCAGTTAGATGCCGGTCAGGCCAGTCGAATTGATCCCTGCGATGTAGAGGCATCACTCGGCGAGTTCGAACCGCTGTGGGATCAGCTTTCGACCTGGGAGCAGGAGCGGTTCATCCGCGCTCTGGTTGAGCAGGTCCGCTACGACGGCAAGTCCGGGACGGTAACCGTGGCGTTCCGGTCTCAGGGAATCAAGGAGCTATGCAACTGGGCGCCGGCCCTGAAGGAGAAATATGAGCACGCAACACAGCGGTGCTGAGATCCAGTTTCGCCTGCACGATGTAGCGCGCCGGCCGGGCGAAGCGGGGCCTGCGTCGCCGCCCGAGCACGGACACGTTCCCCGCGTAACCCAAGTGATGGCACTCGCGATTCAGTTTCAGGAAATGATCCGGCTGGGTGATGCGCGAGACTACGCCGATTTGGCCCGCCTCGGGTGCATCACCCGGGAGCGGATGAGCCAGATCATGGAGCTGGTTTGGCTGGCCCCGGACATCCAGCAGGAGATTCTAGAGTTCCCGCCGAGTCGCGGGGCGCGCTTCCCGATCAGCGAACGCGCTGTACGAGTGATCGCCGCGGCTCTTTCCTGGCGCGAGCAACGAGGAAAGTGGTTGGCCATGAGGGCGGCAATCGACCCAGGTCATACAACAACCAACGCCTGATCAATCACTTGCGAACACACGGGGAAGTGTTTGATCGGATTAACGGAGCAGTAACGAGATTGTCATACATTTGTAATTGACGGGCCGTAACATGCGGGCGTGTCGGCAATTTTTACGACCTACGCAGGACTCAAGATTGGCTCCCAGGTTGCCCCGGTGCAGTTGATCCATCGAGCCGTCGCCGACAGCTAGCGGCTCGAACGAAGCCCCCTGCGAGAAGAAAGGGGGCTTCGTGTCTCATCCGTTCAACCTCAGGGCCATCCTTGGGAAAGCTTCCAAGGACGTCCTCCAGAAGGTCTTCTCCAGATTCCCCAGCTTCGAGGTTTTTGACTGGGAAGGCCTCGCCGGTACCGACCCGCAAGCCATCCTCAGTCGCCTCGCGATAGCTTCCGCCGTGGAACAGCGGGTGATCGACACGCGGCTGCGGCAGGTTCATGCGCTGGCAACCTCTGCGGGCATGAAGGTCTTACTCAAAGTCAGCGCCGGCCGGAAACTGACAACACTGCCCTCCGAGCTTCGTGCCTTGCGGAACGCTTATCAGCGCGCCTTCTGGTGCCTTGCCGAGTACGAGCCGCTGTTCGACGATCCCCTCGTGTACGCGTATACGCATTCGCTGCCGAAGGATTCACGAGAAACTCGGATCGGCTTTCCCGTGGGTGCGGTGCCCATCACGGTGGATATCATTGCAGAATTAGAGAGTCGCGTCCGAGCGGCGTACACGGAAGAGGAACGCGCCGTTTTCTGCACAGCCGATCATCGGCAACAAGACGGTGTCCATCTCATCGACGCCTACCCATCTGACTATACGGACGACATCCAAACCTACACCAGTGCTGGCGAGCTTTCGACCAGGTCCGTCACGCCGCCTTTCCACGTTGGGTTTTATGTCGACGAGCACGCCGGCAGCGTGACCCTGCTCGCCAAGGGCGGTGCAGACAAGCACGACAGCCTGTTTGAAGCTGTATCTCAGGTCGTCTTCCGGATGCCGGCACCGCCGCGGGCGAGCAAGAAGACCTACGACCTGAGCGTCTTTAAGGACCCGCACCATCTCTTTCCCACGGACCCGGATTCGCACCTCAGTCAGCCGCGGGTGGTGAAGATGCTTCTACAGTTCCCGGAGAGTCGCCATCACAAGGCCGAATACAAGGTCGATCCAGACGATCCCAGCGACAACATCTATGACCTGCTTCGACGCAAGCTTCGAGGCGGGATCGAAGAACTGGCACGGTGCACGATCGTGGCGGTCGAGGCGCGGTGTGTCTATTCTGTGCCTGGGGAAGCGAAGGAGATCGTCGACTTCAGGATCACCATTCCCCGCTGGTGCACGCTGGAAGTGGAGGGCAAGGAAGGGATTATCCGTCGACATCTGCGACCGTGGGGAATCGAAACTGATGGAAAGCGCCTGGCAACAGTGCCTCGACCGGCTCGCGTCGCCTGACCCGTCGCTCAGCTACGACGAGGTATGCGCCTGGGCCCAGGATGAATACGATTGCCTGGTAAGGGCCGGCATCATCCGCGAAGTAGCGGCTGCGACCCGAATCGTCTGCGAAGCCTGTCCGGACGCACACTGGGAGCCAGTCTTCTGGGGCCGCGATGGCACCGCGTTCATCATTTGTCCGAACGCCGGACTCGTGGCCGTCGAGAGCGAGAGGATGCGCCAGTGGCAGGTCGATCCCCAGCACCTGGCCACACTTCTCGCCAAGAGTCTGAGCACCTCAGGTCCCCCGAGGTACTTGGCCGCCGGCCGGTTCTGGTGCTTGGGACAGATTGGGATCGGCAAGCGGAAGCCGTATGTCTTCTTGGCCTTCGTCGACCCAGACGCGGTTGATGGTGTCGAGCGTGACATCCGTCGTGGCTATGGGCAGGCAATGGGGATGCTCTTCGTGCCCTTTACACCGGAGCAGCCCGAAACGCGGGGGCGGATCCAGCTTGTAGACATCAGGACCGTCTGCTCTCTGCAGAATGGGAAGGTAGTTGTAGACGACGGGGTCATCCAGGCCCTGTTCGCAGAGGCTGCGAGCTCCCCGAAAACACTGCCACCCGGTGAAAAGGGCAACATTCTGCAGCGTCACCGTTTGGGAATATTGAAGGCTGCCGTGGCTCGCGAGGAGTTGCCAGACATGGACGCGTTAGGACGCCACGTCGGGGCGAGCGCAGATGCTCTTTATGCGATGGCTCGCGACGACCAACGCAAGTTCGGCGAGGAGAAGCTGAAGGCGGTGTTGAAGGCCGTCGGGTGCTCGCGGCAGCAGTGGGATCGCCCCCCGAAACCAGCGAAGTCGCGGTAGCTGCGTTCTCCACGCATTCTCCACTCCTCTCCACTTTCTCCACCTTAAGCTCATCAGTGAAGCAATTCACACTGGAGAGCCTTCGGTGACACACCAACCAACCCAGTCTTACGCCAGCGAACACGATCTACTCACCGAGATCCAAGCGCAAAAGCAGGAACTTCCGATGTCTCTGGCCTGGTACCGGCGGAAGCGCGTGTTTGGTGGTGGGCCGCCGTTCATACGCGTATCGAACCGCGTCTTCTACCGCCGAGGGGACCTGCGGAGGTGGGTGGAGGAGCAGGCGGTCGGGCACCTCGCGGAGGTGAGACAGTGATGAGCCAGGGGAACGATTCCATTCGGCTTTCGGATCTCTCCTCCCCGAGGCAGGTCTTGGTGCGCCTCAACCAGGATATTGTCTACGGACAGATTTTAGATCTCCATGTCCGCGACGGCGAGCCCGTCTTCGACCCCCTCCCGACCATCGTACGGGACATCAGGTTGGATGGCGACGGAGCCTCGCGGCCGGAATCTGTGCTTGCCGATTTCGTGCTGCGCCAGGAAGTGTGCCGCCTGCTGCAGTGTCTCGATGAACTTCAGAACGGCAAGGTCCAACGAATCGATGTGGTCGCCGGAATCCCACGCCGGATTCTGATAGCGGCGCCACTGTTGGAGGTGCCGCGGTGACCGAGCAGATGGAGTCCTACGCGCTCGACCAGGCGTCGCTCCGTGCTGGCCTGCTCGGCTTCACGGCCGGCTTCCCACCACACGAGATCGATGACGCGCGTCAGGACCTCCTGCTCGACTGTGTCCGCCGGTCGTCTCGGTTCGATCCGGCGCGCGGCGACTGGCCCGGCTTCGTTCGTGGCGTCACCCGCAATCAGGCGTCGGTCTTGGTGCTGCGGCGCCGCCGGAGAGTGCGACATGAAGTGCTCGCCAGCGACCTGGTGGAACCGGATGCTGATGGTCCCGTGGAATTCTTCGACCGCGTCACGGCTTCCGGCAGCGTGGACGGCCTCAATACGTCTCTGGACGTGCGCCGGGTGCTCGACCGGCTGCCCGACCGCCTTCGCGAAGTTGCGCTGCTCCTGCCACACATGACCGTCGTCGAGGTCTGCGCCGCGACCGGTAAATCCCGTTCGGGTGTTTATCAACTCATCAGGCAGATTCGGGATGCCTTCGTCCGCGCTGGCTTCCAGGCCCCGGGCGTCAACCGCCGCCGGAGCCGTTGAGATGGTCCAGCCATGGTCCGATAGCGCCGCCGAATACTATCGCAGAGTCACGTCCGTAGACATCGGGGAGATCGCCCACGAGCTGTTGAACGGGAAGATCACTCAGTCCTCGGAGCGGACTCTGTTCTGCGACTGCCCCAACCACCAGAGCCAGTCGAAGCGGTCGTTGAACATCATGCTCGACAAGCAGGGCTGGTATTGCTTCGGTTGCGGTAAGGGCGGAGATGTCCTGCAACTGGTCGAGTTCGTGCACGCCGGCCACGTCACCAGCGGGCAGTGCGGGCGAATGCCGGAGTCACACCGGGAGGCACGCGACTACCTGGCGGCCAGGGTCGGCGTGCCGACACTAACCCGTGCCGGTCTTCCTCCGGAGGGAATCGAGCAAGTGGAGGAGGGCCGGCGCCGGAGCCTGCGCGTGTTCGAGGCGTTGACCTCGCTCGCGGACTACTACAACCAGAGACTCCTTGCCCAGCCCGAAGTACTCAAGTGGTTCCAGGACAAGTACCGGATCGGCGACGAAATGATCGCGCGGCTGAAGATCGGCTACGCCGCGAACGGCCCCTGGAAGGATTCCGGCGGGAAGTGGCAATGCGGCGCCACAGACGCGCTCAAGAAAGCCGGATTCACCGACACTGAGCTGGCCGGCTCATCGGCCTTCCGACCGTCCGGAAGCGGACTCACGCCGTTTTTGTGCCGTCGAGTCGTGTTCCCCTACTGGAGCCGGGGGCACGTGGTGTACATGGCAGGCAGAAAGACGCCGTGGACACCGAAATCCGACTGGGAGGCGCCCAAGTACAAGAAGCTCCCGGTTCACAACGCCCAGAAGCACGCGCATGTGGCCACCTGCATCAGAAACGACGTCCTCTATAACGAGGACGTCCTGGCGACGCGGCCGGCGCGCGTGGTCATCACCGAGGGCGTTACCGATTGCATTTCGCTCATGGAACATGGGTTCGCGGCGATTTCTCCGACGACGGCGCAGATCAGGGAGGGCGACTGGGAGCGGATCCTTCCGAAGCTGAAGGGCGTCAAAACTGTTTACATCTGCCAGGACAACGAGCTCTCGGATGCGGGCCTGCGCGGCGCACTGCGTACGGCTGAGATTCTCGGTGCGAACGGCATCGCCGCCCGGGTGGCCACGCTGCCGCTCGGCGATCAGCAACGAGATGCCAGGAAGCAGTTGAAGGAAGACTTCGGCTTGGATGGGATAGAGGGAATAGGGAACGTCGGCGCGGGCAAGGACCGCACCCCGGAGCAGGTCCAACTGATTGCTGCTCTGATGGAGCAGGCCAAGATCGATGTCAACGCGTTCTTCGCCCAGGGGGGAACAGCTTCAGACTTCGAGGCAGTTCTGACGTCAGGAAAAGCGCCGCTGGAACTGCTGATTTCACGCTTGCCCGCCGACACGGCAGAATCCGACGTGGAAGGCGTGCTCGCGCCTCTCCTCGCGGCGGTGAAGCCTTTGAGCCCCGTCGAACAGGACCGGCATTTACGTTTGATCCAGGACCGGCTGGGGAAGGACCGCGTTTCGCTGACAGTACTGCGAAAGCAGTTGCAAGCAACCACGAACGCTGCCGCCCCGCCACGAACGCAGGCGCAGTCGTCTCCGCCGGCGCCGACCGCCTCCGGGCTTCCGCGGATCCAGGTCAATGGCCGACAGCTTCGGGACATCGTGACGGACGCCTGGGCAGCGGTTCATCGGGCGAACCAGTCCGGCGCGGCCGTATTCCGCAACACCCCATACGTCTTCCGCCGGGGCGAGCAGTTGGTATATCTGGCGGAAAGGGATCCGACGGTCGAGATTGAGCAGATGAACGAGGCCGCCGTGTATGGACTGCTGGCTCGGGTCGCCGACTGGTTTCGGGTGACGGACGAAAAACCAGTCGATGTGCTCCCTCTCAAGGAGGCGGCGCGCGACATCCTCGCCTACGTCGATGCCGGACTGCCCCGCTTGGACGCCGTCATCCGCACGCCCGTGTTCGGCAGCGACGGCAAGCTGATCACTGCCCCCGGCTATCACAGGAACGACCGGGTCTGGATGGATTCCGACCCGATGCTTCACTTGACGGAGCTCCCCTCTGCCCCCACTGCGGACGACATCCGGGCCGCCCGCGATCTGTTCTGCGAAGAGATGCTCGTGGATTTCCCGTTCACCGACGACTCGGACCGGGCGCACGCGATGGCCGCTATTCTGTTGCCGTTCGTCAGGAGAATGGTCGCGGGCCCGACGCCCTTGCACCTGATCGAGGCGCCTACCGCCGGCTCCGGCAAGGGACTGCTCGCCAACCTCATTGCGATCATTTCCGTGGGTGCGAACTGTGAGAGCCGAACGCTTCCCGAGGACGACGATGAAGTACGGAAGATGATTACCGCCGAGTTGATGAAGGCTCGGCCCATCGTGCTCTTGGACAACACCGACGACCGAAAGCAACTCCACTCCCCTGCCCTCGCCTCGGTGCTCACCGCAATGGCGTGGACGGATCGGGTGCTCGGGGAATCGAAGATGGTGTCGCTCGCCAACCAGGGCGTGTGGATCATGACCGCCAACAACCCGCACCTCGACTTGGAACTGGCCCGGCGTTGCGTTCGCATCCGGATCGACCCGCGGCTGGACCGGCCGTGGCAGCGGACCGAGTTCCGGCATCCTGACCTCGTACGTTGGGTGAAAACGAATCGCGGCCAGTTCGTGCACGCAGCGTTGACTCTGGTGCTCGGTTGGATCGCCGCCGGCAAACCGGTGCAACCGAGGCGGCTGGGCTCCTTCGAGGAGTGGTCCGAAATCTGCGGCGGCATTCTCGCCTTCGCGGAGATCGACGGCTTCCTGGCGAATCTCGATCAGCTTTACGACCAAGCCGACCAGGACGGTCAGAAGTGGCGCGAGTTCACCGCCGCTTGGTGGGACGAGTTCGGCGACGCTCAGAAGCAGGTGAGCGAACTCCACATCTTCTGTGAACGGCGCGGTCTGATGTTGGAAGTCCGGGGCGAAGGACAGTCGCGCTCGCAGCAGGTGCGCCTGGGAAAGGCGTTAGCACGACACCGGGATCGGGTGTTCGGGAACCTGCGTGTGGTCAAAGTCGACGACAACGATTCGAAGCACAAGGGCGTGAGCCAGTATCGCCTAGTCGCACGGGAAGCGTGAGTTTTGGGGATGTTGGGGATGTTTGGGGATCTCGTGCCAGCGAGATCCCCAAACAATAAAGCATGCTGAAACAGCGATTTACGGACAAGTTGGGGATGTTGGGGATCTCCTAGCCCTTCGCGAAGGATCAGAGAATCACACGCACACGTAGGACGCATGTGCGTGCGCGCGTCGCACACGCGTATGGCCGCGGGGCGGCAAAACATCCCCAACATCCCCAATTCGGCGATCGCTCCGCCGTAACGTCTTCCGATGCTTGCACTTGCGCGATGGGGATCTCGTCCAATCGAGATCCCCAAGGGCGGAGGGCAGTTCCCCAACATCCCCAACGATTCGAGATTCCTGATCGATAGAGTGCACACATCGCGGCCATCGCGAGTATTCGTATACCAGGAGCCAGTTCGGTCGGCCGGCGCGCAGCGCAGCGATCGGAGGGACGAGCTTCGGTGCGCCGAAGCGGAGTGCCGGGACGCTCCCCAATCCATCCCGCAGTTTCACCCCTTCACTCGTCGTGTCTTCAGACGCCGCCAACTCGTCAATCCCGCTATACCGTCAGGATGGAACCATCTATGACGCCGTATCCGAGTCGCGACTCTTGGAAATGGTTGCCAAGGGACGGATCGCTAGAATCATCCGAGACCGCCATGAACGGCCAAGGCGGGCGGTTCTGTTTGCATCGAAGGAGGATCCGACCCCGCCACACGCCGGCACGTATCAGGGCACGCGCTACAGCCACCTGGAGAAGCAGAAGAACGCCCCGCCCTGCTGGCAACTCAAGCGCCTACATGACCGAGCCCCGTTCGTGCGGGTCGTCGAGGATTGCCTGGTCCCATGAAGTCAGCGCGGCGTCAGGTCGGTGGGCGCTTCCTCGCTCGTGCGCGTGGCGCATTCCGACCGCGGCCAAGGGAGCCCCGGACCGTCCCTGCGGACAGAGGCAAACGGAGGTCCATTCGAGAGCGAAAAGGTACTGACTTTGCTTTAACTTACGGCGGGTAGATGGACGGCACGCTGGGGCTAGTCACAGGCTCAAAAAACCAGGCAACAATGGTCAACACAGGTCAACAGTCCCCAAAGCAGCCGGGCTTGATGACGCAGGCCGAGTACGCGCGGCACCGGGGCGTAAACCGTTCTCATATCAACCGGTTGGCGAAGCGCGGGATTTTGATTCTGCGCGGAAAACTGGTCGACGCCGCGGCCAGCGACGCCGTCCTCGACGACAAACCTGTTGACTTGGTGTCGCAGGACCCGCCGCCCGGGCAGTTTCGGGCGTCGGCGGACGCCAGCGCGCAACCGGCGGGGAGTTTCGCCCAGGCCCGGACCGCCGAGATGATCTTCCGGGCCCGGCTGCGGAAGCTGGAGTTCGAAACGCGCACCGGCAAGTTCCTGTCGGCCGACGAGGTCAAGGTGAAGTGGTTCACCATCTGCCGCCAGGTCCGTGACAAGCTGCTGGCACTGCCATCGAAGCTCGCCCCGCAGTTGGCCGCCTTGGGCGACATGAAAGAGATTCGCGATCTGCTCGACGCCGAGATCGCGGCCACGTTGCGAAGCCTCCAGGAGGACATCCGCTATCAGCGCCGGTGAGGAATGCACCGACCAGGTGGTTGCGGCCTTCGAACCGCCGCCCAAGCTCACCGTTTCGGAGTGGGCGGACGCGAACAGGCGGCTGTCGTCCGAGGCGTCGGCCGAGGCCGGCGACTGGCGCACGGACCGCGCTCCGTACCAGCGGGCGATCCTCGACGCGCTGACGCCGGCGAGCCCGTACGAGCGCGTCGTGTTCATGTCCAGTTCGCAGGTGGGCAAGACTGAATGCCTCAACAGCTTCGTCGGTTACGTGATTGACCGCGACCCTGGTCCCATCCTGGTCGTGTTGCCGCGAGTCGAGGACGCGGAGGCCTGGTCGAAGGACCGGCTGGCGCCGATGATCCGCGATACGCCGTGCCTGAAGGGCCGCGTGGCGGACGTCCGGTCGCGCGATTCGGACAACCGAGTTCTGCATAAGAAGTTCGGCGGCGGCAGCATCAGCATCGCGGGCGCGAACAGCCCCGCGGGTCTGGCCATGCGGCCGATCCGCTACGTCCTGCTCGACGAGGTCGACCGCTATCCGCCATCGGCGGGGACCGAAGGCGACCCGGTCAGCCTGGCGGTGAAGCGCTCGACGACCTGGTGGAATCGCAAGATCCTGCTGGTCTCGTCGCCCACCGTGAAGGGCGCCAGCCGCATCGAGTCGTGGTGGCTACGTAGCACGCAATCGAGCTACTGGGTGCCATGTCCAGATTGTGGACATCACCAAGTGCTGGCGTGGCCGAACGTGGAGTGGCCGGAAGGCCGGCCTGATGAAGCGCAGTACCGGTGCAACTTCTGCGGCGTGCTGATTCCGCCGCACCGCAAACCGTGGATGCTGGCGCACGGCGAATGGCGCGCGGCGAATCCGAAGAGCCGTATCGCCGGGTTCTGGATCAGCCAGCTGTATTCGCCGTGGAAGGAATGGCCCGACACGGCGGTCGAGTTCCTGGAAGCCAAGGCCGGCGGCCCGGAAACGCTGCGAGCGTTCATCAACACGGCGCTGGGCGAGCTTTGGGACGACGAAGCAGAAACACATGTTGATCTTGCTGCTTTGCTGGCGCGGCGCGAGGCTTACGGCCCGCGGCTTCCTCGCGGCGTGTGTGCGCTCACTGCCGGTGTGGATCTTCAGTTGGATCGCGCCGAGCTTGAACTAGTCGGCTGGGGGCGTGGGGAGGAGTGCTGGTCGATCGAGTATCGCGTGTTTCCCGGCGATCCCAGCGCGCCGGAGTTGTGGAAGGCGCTCGATGAGTACTTGAGCCAGCAGTGGATGCACGAGTATGGGATCTCGCTTCCCGTGGCCGCGTGTGCGATCGACTCGGGCTACCACACGCAGGCGGTGTACGATTTCTGCCGCACGCGGTACGCGCGGCGCATCTTTGCGATCAAGGGCAAGGCGGGCACGCTGCCGGTGTGGCCCAAGAAGCCGACGAGGAACACGATCAACCGTACGCCGATGTGGCTCGTGGGTGTCGATAGCGCCAAGAGCATCGTCTATGGGCGCCTGAAGATTGAAGAGCCGGGGCCAGGGTATTCGCACTTCCCCAGGGAGCGTGGCGATGACTGGTTCGAGCAGTTACTGGCCGAGACGTTGGTGACGACGTATTCGCGCGGCGTCCCGGTCAGGGAGTGGCGCCGGAAGAAGGGCGTGCGGGCGGAAGGGCTCGATGCGCGCGTGTACGCTTACGCGGCGTTGTGCGGGCTGGTGTCGATGGGACTGCGGCTGGATGCCGAGGCCGAACGGATTGAGGCGCTGAGTCCACAGCCCGGCGAGGCTGCCGGGAAAAACGTGACCGGGCCCACGCGCCGCGTCGTGAGAAGCCGGTGGCTCGATTCCGGGCGCCAGGGTTTGTAGGTCCGTATGGCAGACGCCACGCGTCCGAAAGTCTGTATTCAGACCTGGTCTGCCCAAGATAAGCGGTGCTTCGAATGGCCCTGGTAATTGCGACCAACCTCGAGATGTGGCCTGTGGAGCGGCTCGTGCCGTACCACCGGAATCCACGCACGCATTCGGAGTCGCAGGTGGCGCAGATCGCGGCATCGATCATCGAGTTCGGGTGGACCAATCCGATCCTGGTCGATTCGAACGCCGGCATCGTGGCCGGGCACGGGCGTCTGCTTGCCGCGAAGAAGCTGGGCCTGGCCGAAGTGCCGGTGATCGTGCTCGATCATCTGAGCGAAACGCAGCGGCGTGCGCTGCTGATCGCCGACAACAAGCTCACCGAACTCGGGGGCTGGGACGATGATGTGTTGCGCGCGGAACTGGCCGAGTTAAACGGTGCCGACTTCGACCTAGAGACGCTCGGCTTCAGTGACGACGAGTTGCGTGTGTTGCTGGCCGAAGTCGGCGAAGAGCCCGCGGCCGAGCCGCAGGAGGAAGACGTTCCGGAAGCTCCGGCTGAGCCGGTCACGCGAGCGGGCGACCTATGGGTGATCGGTAAGCATCGGCTGATCTGTGGTGACTGCCGCGATCAGGCGGTCGTGGCCCGGTTGTTCGAAGGATTGAAGGCGAACGTGGTGATCACGTCGCCGCCGTATGCGACGCAGCGCGAGTACGATCCGGCCAGTGGCTTTCAACCGATCCGCCCGGACGACTACTGCACCTGGTATCGCGCGGTGGCCGCCAACATCGCGGCGGTCCTGGCGCCCGACGGCTCGTACTTCCTGAACATAAAGGAGCATGCTGACGATGGCGAACGCAGCTTGTATGTGAAGGACCTGGTGATTGCCCACCGGCGCGAATGGGGCTGGCGCTTCGTCGACGAGTTCTGCTGGCGCAAGACGGACAACGGCGTGCCCGGCGGCTGGGGCAACCGATTTAAGAACGCATGGGAGCCCGTGTTTCACTTCTGCCTCCAGCCGGAGATCAAGTTCCGGCCGAAGGACGTGGGGCACGTCTCGGAGGATTGCTTCGATTACTCGCCGGACAATCCCACGTCGCGCTCGGGGAGCGGGCTGTTGGGCACCGGGCCGCGTGGCGCGTCGGCTTCGCTGCCGCCGCAGGGTTCGGAGGCGTGGGGCCACATGCGCCGCAAGCTGGTCGATGGCCGGCACGAGGGCATCGCGCGGCCGAGTAACGTGATCGAGACCCGCTCGGAGTGCGGCCAGGGGTCGCACTCGGCTCCTTTCCCGCGCCCGCTGGTCGAGTTCTTCCTGAAGGCGTTTTCGGATGCGGGCGACGTTGTGTACGATCCGTTCCTGGGAAGCGGGACGACGCTGGCCGCGGCGCACGTACTCGAGCGCGCGGGCTACGGCTGTGAGATCTCGCCGGCGTATTGCGACGTGATCCTGCGCCGGATCGAATTTCTAATGTTAGAAAAACCGGTCCTGATGGCTACGGGGCAGTCGTTCCGGGAGGTGGCGGCTGAACGCGGCGTTGCATTCGATGCGGCCGGGAACCCGCGCTACCAAGACGCGCGCCACATCCGGCACAAAGGACCGGCTCCCTTCTACGGCAGCCGGCGCAAGACGAAGTGATGGAACTCCAGGTTGAACAGTGGCCGATCGACCGGCTCGTACCGTACGTGCGCAACCCGCGCACGCACTCCGAGGAGCAGGTGATGCAGGTCGCGGCGTCAATCGCGGAGTTTGGGTTCGTGAACCCGGTTCTCGTTGGGCCGGACAACGTGATCGTGGCCGGCCACGCGCGGTTGCTCGCGGCGCGGAAGCTCAGATTGACCGAGGTGCCAGTGATCGTGCTGGGGCATCTCTCCGAGACACAGAGGCGTGCGTTGGTGATCGCCGACAACAGGCTGGCGCTCTCGGCTGGCTGGGATGAGGAGATGCTGCGTGTCGAGTTGGATGCACTGCGCGAAGACGACTTCGACCTCGATGTGCTGGGATTCACTGGCGATGAGTTGGAAGATATGCTGCGGGACGTCGACGCCGAGCCGGGTCTTAGCGATGAGGACGCCGTCCCCGAGGAGCCGGAGCGCGCGACTACGCAGCCTGGCGACGTGTGGGTGATGGGAGAGCATCGACTCCTGTGCGGTGATGCCACCAGCACGGAGGCAGTTGAGCAGGTGCTGGCCGGAGGCTTGGCGGACATGGCCTTTTGCGATCCGCCCTACAACGTCGATTACGAAGGCAAGACCGCGAAGAAGCTGAAGCTCGGCAACGACGCGCTGGGCGGCAAGTTCTATGAGTTCCTGCGCGATGCGTGCGCGAACGTGCTCGCGGTCACAAAGGGCGCGGTCTACATCTGCATGTCGTCTTCGGAGTTGCACACGCTCTACCAGGCGTTCACCGATGCCGGCGGACACTGGTCGACGTTCGTGATCTGGGCCAAGCACCATTTCACACTGGGCCGGTCGGATTACCAGCGACAGTACGAGCCGATTCTCTACGGCTGGCGCAAGGGAACGGATCACTTCTGGTGCGGGGCCCGCGACCAGGGGGACATCTGGTTCATCAAGCGGCCGGCGTCGAGCCAGGAGCACCCGACCATGAAGCCCGTCGAGCTGGTCGAACGCGCGATTCGCAACAGCAGCAAGTCGCGCGACACGGTGCTCGATGTGTTCGGAGGATCGGGGACGACGTTGATCGCCTGCCAGAAGTCGGGACGCCAGGCGCGGCTGATCGAGCTCGATCCGAAGTACTGTGACGTCATCTGTCAGAGATTCGCGGCCTTTACGGGGCGCGAGGCCACGCTGGAAGCCGATGGAAGAACCTACGCCACTGTGGCAACTGAGCGAGGCGCAGTGGCGGCGTGAGGTGGAGCGGTGCTTGACCGAGATCGCTGAACTGCGGGCGCTCCTGTTCGCAGGCCATCCGGACATCGAGGGACTGGTGCTCGCGATCGCGGACTGGTCGGCGGAACTGAGACTCCTTGAGGGACAACGGCGATGAACGATCAGATTCTGCAACTGCTCGTGCCCGGGGTTGGACTGGTTTCCGGACTGATCGCGGCCTACGTGAGCCTCAAGAATCGAGCGCTGCTGGCGGAAGTGCGGAAGGAGAACGCGGAGTTGGAGAACCGCATCATCGCCAGGATCAACGGCACCTACGTCCGAGCGGGCGAGTGCCGCTTACGGGAAGAGCTGGTGGCGGAACGGATCAGCACGCTCGCGGCAGGCATTCATAAAGCAGAGCCGCCGCCGGAATCGTTGAAACCGGCGGCGGCTAGGGGCGGGACTGAGTAGCTTCTACTTCGAGTGGTATGTGCGCTCGCCTTTGTCGTTCTTCGAGGACTCGATGGTGACCTTGTACTTCTTGGCGGCGGTCGAGATGAAGCCCCTGATGCTATGGGCCTGCCACTCGGTGGCCTTCATCAGTTCGGCCAGGGTCGCGCCCTTGGTGCGGGCGATCAGTTCGAGGACCTTCGCGCCCTTGCTCTCGGCGCGCGGCGCGGTGGCCTCGCCCTTACGGGCGGTGGTCCGGGCGGCTTTCTTGGCAGCCGCGACGGTTTTCTTGGCCGGGGCGGCCTTGCCACCCTTGGCCGTTTTGCGGCCCCTGGGCGCGCCCTTGGTCCGGGTGGCCTGTTTCTTCGAGGAGGCCTTCTCCGGCTCGCCCTGCGCGCCCCGTTCCGCCACGGTGGCGGCTGTGTTGGTATCTGCGTTCTTCATAGTGTTCTGGTTTCCCTTTCTGCGCTTGCTTGGCGCATGACGATTCATCACTCCGTTTCCCAGGAAAAGCAAGTCAAAAGTGCCGATTTTCGGCCCCCGCAACGATGTACACGGACGAGCAACTTGAGACGTTGCGCGATGCGCTGGCGAACGGCGTGCGGCGCGTGCGCTTCGGGGATCGCGAGGTCGAGTACCGCAGCGTTGAGGAGCTGAAGGCCGCGATCGCCGCCGCCGAAGCGGACGTGGCGAAAAACGATGAGACGCCGATCGTGCGGCAAGTCCAGATCTGGACACAGAAGGGTTTTTGATTCGTGCGCTGGTGGCAACGGTTGCGGGGCATGGTGCCGCGCATGTGGATGGGCGCCGATTACGAAGCCGCCGCCGCGACGCGCCGCACCACCGGCTGGACGCCGGCGACGAGCGACATCAACACGCTCGTCTTCCGCAATGCCGACACGCTGCGGTCGCGATCGCGCGACATGGTGCGCCGCAATCCGTGGGCGGCGAACGCGATCGATGCTTTCGTCGGCAACTCGATCGGCACGGGGATCAAGCCGCAGTCGCTGCACACAGACGCCGCGGTCAAGGAGCAGATTCAATCGCTGTGGCTGCGATGGACCGACGAAGCCGACGCAACGGGGCTGACGGACTTCTACGGATTGCAGGCGATCGCGTGCCGCGCGGTGATGGAGGCGGGCGAGTGCTTCATCCGGTTGCGGCCACGGCGGCCGGAAGATGGACTGCTGGTCCCGCTCCAGTTGCAGTTGCTCGAAGCCGAGCACCTGCCGACGGCCGAGACGCGGCGGTTGGAGAACGGCAACTACATCCGGGCCGGGATCGAGTTCAACGGCATCGGGCGGCGGACCGCCTATCACTTATATAGGGAACACCCGGGCGACACCAGCAACCCGATGGCGTCGACCGAGCTGGTGCGTGTTCCTGCCGAGTCGGTGTTGCACTTGTTTCGCCCCTTGCGGCCGGGCCAGCTTCGCGGGCAGCCGTGGTTGACGCAGGTGCTGATCAAGCTGCACGAGCTTGACCAGTACGACGACGCCGAGCTGGTCCGCAAGAAGACGGCAGCGATGTTCGCGGGCTTCATCACGAAGAACGCCCCGCAGGATTCGCTGATCGGGGAGTCGAAGCCGAACGATGCGGGCGTCCCGACGGCCGGCATGGAGCCGGGCACCCTGCAGGTGCTGCTCCCGGGCGAAGACGTGACGTTTTCGGCTCCCGCTGATGTCGGCGCGAGCTACGAGACGTTCATGCGGGTGCAGTTGCGCTCGATCGCCGCGGGCATGGGCATCACCTATGAGCAGTTGACCGGTGATCTGACCGGCGTCAACTACTCATCGATTCGTGCTGGGCTTCTGGAGTTCCGGCGGCGGTGCGAGCAGTTCCAGCACCAGGTGATCGTGTTCCAGATGTGTCGTCCCATCTGGATGGCGTGGCTGCGCGTGGCCGTGTTGAGTGGAGCACTGCCCAAGGCCGCCGCGGGCACGGATGCGAAGTGGATTCCGCCTGGGTTCGCCTGGGTCGATCCGCTGAAGGATATCCGGGCCCAGACCATGGCCGTGCGCGCGGGCTTCAAGAGCCGCGCCGAAGTGGTTTCCGAACAGGGCTACGACGCCGAGGCGATCGACCGCGAGATCGCCGCTGACAACGAACGCGCCGACTCGCTGGGAGTTGCCTACGATACCGACGCTCGAAAGGATCCGAAATGAAGCATCTGCCACACCTGGCAACGCGCGTCTTTGACACGCCGTTGCTGATCGCGCCACAGAAGCTCGAAGTGATCCTGGGCGTGTTGGGACCACACTTCGGGTTGGACGTCCCCGCTCCAGTCGCAGCCGCCGCGATCGAGGCCGCGTCACGCAAGCCGTACGAGGTGACGTCCGAGGGAATCGCCATCATCCCGATCGAGGGAACGCTCGTCCATAAGGCGCACGGCATGGACGCGGTCTCCGGCATGCGCTCCTACGTGGACATCCAGCAGGAGGTGGAGGACGCGGCCACCGATCCGGCGGTCAAAGGAATCCTGCTGGACGTGGATTCGCCGGGCGGCGAGGTGGCGGGCGTGTTCGAGCTGGCGGATACGATCTACGCCGCGCGCTCGGCGAAGCCAATCGTCGCGGTGGCCAACGCCAATGCGCTGAGCGCCGCGTATCTGCTGGCGTCGGGCGCGCAGCGCGTCTACGCCGGCCAGTCATCGAGCCTGGGCAGCGTGGGCGTGATCGCGTCGCACCTGGACGTGACGGGAAGCGATGAGAAGCTCGGCTTCAAGTACACGATCCTGCACGCCGGCGCGCGCAAGGCGGACTTCAACCCGCACGTGCCTCTGAGCGAGGACGCCCGGTCCACGATCGAAGCCGAACTCAGCCGCACCTACGGCCTGCTGGTCACGGCCGTTGCGCGCAATCGCGGGCTGCCCGAGGCGGCGGTCCGCGAGACAGAGGCCGCGCGCTATTTCGGCCAGGACGCCGTCAACGTCCGCTTCGCCGACCGTGCGGGCACTCGTCAGAACGCACTCGACGACCTGCGGCGCGCCGTCGCGGGTACAACCATTTCCATCCCCAAAGGAGGCAAGAAGAGGATGCAGGACGAAGCAACCGAAGTCCAAGCCATCGACGTGGACGCGATCCGCGCCGAAGCCCGCACGCAAGGTTACGCCCACGCGCGGGAGATCGTCGAACTCTGCGCGCTCGCCGGCTTGCCCGGCAAGGCGTCGGAGCTGTTGGCAAAAGAGGCCACCGCAGCGGACGCCCGGCAGTTCCTGATGGAGGCGCGCGCCGCGGCCGACCCCGAGGAGATCCACTCGCACGTGCTGCCCGACACCGGCACGAGCGTCAAAGCAAAACCGGAAGACAGTCCGGTGATGAAGGCCGTCGAACGACTGGCCGGAAAGGTGAACTGACATGTCCGTTCTGACCGAAGCACAGTATCTGGGCGATTGGCTCAAGTGGGAGCCCGACAATCACTACAGCCGTGACGTGGTCACGGTCCTGGCAGGGAGCGGCGCTGAACGCGCCCTGACCACCGGCATGGTGCTGGGCCGCGTGACGAAAGCCGCCGCCACCGGAGCTGCCGTCGCGGGCAACACGGGCGATGGCACGATCACTGCCGCACCGACGGTTGGCGCTGCCGCCAAGCCGGGCGTTTATCGCCTCACGTGTATCGAGCCGGCCACCGACGCCGGCAAGTTCTCGGTCGAGGATCCGGACGGCGTGCTGATCGGCGTCGCCACGGTGGCGGTCGAGTTCACCACGCACCTCACCTTCACGATCGCGGACGGATCGGCCGACTTCGTCGCTGGCGACGCCTTCACCATCACCGTAGCCGCGGGCTCGGGCAAGGTGAAGCAAATCGACTTCGCCGCCACCGACGGCAGCGATGCGGCGTGCGGCCTGCTGCTGCTCGACACGACGGCCCCTGATGGAGCCGACAAGTCCGGCGTGGCCATCGTGCGCAACGCGATCGTCTCGGACAACGGCATTACGTGGCCGGCGGGCGCCACCACTGACCAGAAGAACGCGGCCATCGCGCAACTGAAACTCGCGGGCATCCTCGTCCGCCAAGGAGCCTAACCCATGTCGATTCTGAATCCGTTTGCCACCGACGCCTTCGAAATGGCGGCCCTCACGGCCGCCATCAACAAGATCCCCAACACCTATGGGCGCCTGGAGCAGCTGAACCTGATGCCGCCGATGGGCGTGCGCACGCGCACCATCATCATCGAGGAGATGAGCGGCGTGCTGAACCTGCTGCCCACGCAACCCGTGGGCGCGCCGGGTACGCAGGGAACCACCGGCAAGCGCAAGGTGCGCTCGTTCGTGATCCCGCACATCCCGCACGACGACGCCGTGCTGCCCGAAGAAGTCCAGGGCATCCGCGCGTTCGGCTCCGAGACGGAGACCGATGCGCTCGCGAACCTGATGGCGATGAAGCTTCAGAACATGCGCAACAAGCACGCCATCACGCTCGAGTACCTGCGCATGGGAGCGCTCAAAGGCATCATCCTCGACGCCGACGGCTCGACGCTTTATGACCTCTACAGCGAGTTCAGCATCACGCCCAAGACCGTGAGCTTCGTTCTCGGTACCGCCGGCACGGAGGTCCTCACGAAGGTCCTGGAGGTGAAACGTCACATCGAGGACAACCTGAAGGGCGAGTTCATGACCGGCATCCTGTGCCTGTGTTCGCAGGGCTTCTACGACGCCTTCACCACGCACGCGAAGGTCAAGGAAGCGTTCATGTACTTCCAGCGCAACCAGCAGTTGGGCAACGACTACCGTACCGGCTTCACCTTCGGCGGGATCACGTTCGAAGAGTATCGCGGGCAGGCCACCGACGCGCCTGGCAATGTGCGCAAGTTCATCGCCGACGATGAGGCGCACTTCTTCCCGCTGGGCACCGCCAACACGTTCCGCACGCAGTTCGCCCCGGCGGACTTCAACGAGACGGCGAATACGCTGGGCCTGCCGCTCTATGCCAAGCAGGAACCGCGGAAGTTCGGTCGCGGGACGGACCTGCACACACAGTCGAATCCGCTGCCCATCTGCCTGCGGCCGGAAGTGCTGGTCAAGGGTACGAAGGCGTAAATGTCGGCCGCCGACTTCGCCGGCCTGAACGCCGCGTGCGTCCGGCAGTTCGGCGAGTCCGTCGTGTTCTGGCCCGGGGCGGCGAACGAGACCGAAGCCACGGCCATCGTGTTTCAGTCGAGCCGCCCGGAGGAAGCGAATCCCGGCAACGTGACGCGGTTGTTTGTGCTGGCCTCGGCGTTGCCCGAAACGCTCGCGCGCAACGCGACCGTGCGCGTGCGCGGCCAGGACTTCACCGTCACGGACATCGAGCAGGCGACCGATGACAGCGTCACGGTCCTGCTTCGGAGGAAGTAACGATGGAGAATCCCGACACGCTCGTGGATGCCGTCCGCGACAAGCTGAAGGCGCTCGCCGACTTGGTGGCGCTGGTGGACGGCAATCCCGACCGCATCTTGAGCTACGAGGACGGCGACGTGGCGATCGGAGCGGCGGTGTATGAGATGCAGAGTCCGTCGATCGTCGTCGCCTGGCTCGGTAACGACGAAGCTGACGAGGGCAACGCCAGGTTCGTCCACCGCATCGCCGTCTACTTCCGGCTTGGAGCACAGCGGTTGGGCGCGGCGTTCCTGGCCATGTGCAACTCGGTGGCGGCAAGCGATTCACAGAAGTTCACCGAAGCGGAGTTCCATCCGTCGTTCGTGCTGCGCGGGCTGCCCGTGTTCTCCCGCGAGCAGGACGAAGACGGCACCGAGTATCCGGTGGTGACGATGCGCTTCGAGGACATCTCGGTTTAGGAGGCGATGTGGAGTACCTACGCGACTACGTGTGGATGCGCAAAGGCGGCGGGCCGCCCGAGCAGGTGACCACGGACAACGAAACGCTGGCGCGCAAGATGGCCGAAGGTTTCCGGCAGTGCGATCCGCCGCCAGAGGAAGAGGAGGACTGATTCATGTCCACGGCGAACATCCGCGAGGCGCGCACGGCGCTCGCCTTCCGCAGGCAGGCCGACATTGCGACGTTGCCCACGGCGACCAACTTCTGGAGCCTGTCGAAGTCGAACCCGACGCTCGCCACCGTCGAACCAAAAACGGAGGACGACGCCCAAGACCTGGGCAAGGGCGACGAGTTCGCGAACAACGTCTACCCGGTCAACCAGGACGCGAACGTCCAGTTCGAGAAGTTCGCCACCAGCGAAGTGGGCGCGTACCTGTCCGTATTCGGACTCGGCGCGTTCACCCAATCGAGCCCCGACACCGGCGCCTACCAGTACACGTGCACGCCGCTCGATCCGGTGGCCGATGGCATCGAGCTTCCGTTCACGTCGTACCTCGAAGCCATCCGCCAGGGAGGCAGCGCCATCGTCGACCGGGCGCTCGTAGGCTGCATCATCTCCGAGTGGGGCCTGCAGTTGAACTCCGGCCCCGGACGGCAGAACGCCAAGTTCACGTTCACGCTTGCCGGATCCGGGCGCGTGACGTCTCCCAGCGGCGTGGTGATCCCCACCGCCTACGTCGAGCACGGTCTGAACGCGGGAAGCGCGGCGATCACCATCCTGGGCAACAACTACGTGTCGCTCAAGCGCGTCGTCTCGCTGGAGTTCGGCTGGAACAACAACCCGCGTCTCGACCAGGGCCTTTATCCCGGCTCGGGCACCAGCGCCCAAGGATTCCAGCTTCGTGGCCGGATCGAAAACGGCGACCGCGTCCTGACCTGCAACTTCAAAGTGCGCCTCGAAAGCACCTCAGACGAGCTGCCAAACCTGCTGGCTCAGACCGAGGGCACGGCCACGTTCTCGTTGACCGGCGACCTGATCGCGGGCGCCACCAGCCACCTGTTTCAAGTCACGCTGCACCGCGTACGGATCGCCTCGGCCATCGTCGACGACGACCAGGGCATCGTGACGGTTTCGGTCCAGCTTCGCGCGCTGAAGCACGCGACCAACGGGTTGATCACGGTGGTGGCGGTCTGCGCGCAGGACAACATCGGGTCGGCGGCGGCGTAGGAGCTCGCGATGCCAGACCGGCGTGTACGCGTCTTCGTCAAGAAGCAGATCCGGGTCGACCTTCTGACCCTGGAGCAGCGCCAGATGTTCAAGCTCGGCACGGTCGGCTTGGCGTCGCGCAAGGATGAGATCTCTCGCGGGCTGAATGCCCGAGGTGGCGCCGCGAAGCCGCTCACCCGGCGCTACGCGATCTACAAGAGCAAGGTGTCGAAGCTCGGCGGGCGCGGGAGGAATGTTCGTGACCTACGGTTCACCGGGGCCATGCTGCGGGAATGGAGCGTCCGCACCGTCAGCAACCTGAAGGCATTCGCCGGCTGGAGCACGCGCAAGGGACGCATCAAGGCCAGGGCCAACAACGCCATCGAAGAGTTCATCGCCTGGTCGCCCAAAAACACGCGCGACGTGGTGCGCGCGGGCAACCAGATCGTGAATGAGAACAGCAAAAGGCTGATAGTGGAGCGATTCCTAAAATGACTGAACCAACGACCGAACCGAAGATCGAGATTCTGATTCCGCTGATGGACGGGCGCAAGCTCACCGCGCGGTGGCCTACGGACGAAGAATGGCTGAAGCGCCAGAAAGCCCGGCGGCTGATCACGCGGCCGGCGTCGGGAAGCCGTGGCGCGACGGAGACCACCATCCAGGGCGGCGACGAAGCCGATCTGGAGCTGCTGAAAGCCATCTCCGGAGCGCAGGACCTGGAAGACTCGGCCGAAGCCGCACTGCTGCTACAGAGCCTGAGCCAGACGACCGTCACGGGCGTCGACCGCGCGGGCGATGGCTTCGAGGTCGGCATGGAAACGTTCCTGGGCCCGCGAACGTTCAAGCTGCGCCGGCCCAGCGCCGCGCAGATCAAGCACTTCCGCACGAACTTCGCCCGGCCCATCGATCTGCCCTACGGCCAGCAGGAGACGCGCATCTCCTTGACCATCGCGGCTGAGCTGTTTGACCAGCTTTGTGACGACCGCGCCGCGCCCATCATATTTAAAGCGCCCGCCGTAGGCGCGCTGGTGAGCGAGATCGAAAGGATTCTGGAACCCAGCCGCCCTTTGTAGATGGGGCCGATGCCCCGCGCAACTTCCGCTGGTTCGCGCGGCTGTCGTACTTCGGGGATCGTGGGTGCCTCCAGCCTCCGCCCGGCACTTCGGACAAGTGCCCGGACGCGCCCAGCCGCACCGAGCGGTGCAAGGGATGCCCGGCCGCCACCTACGACGACATGGAGCGCGGCGAGGCGGGCCGTCTGCTGATGGCGGCGCTCGAATGGCGCGGCTTCCTTCACGACGGCTTGCAGGTGCGGCCCGAGGATATTCCGGCGGACGAGTACTTCGCGCTGCGCGTGCTGAAAGACGAGGAACCCGCATCCACCAATGGCGAATACCCTCCAACTGGTCCTCACGGTCGATAACCGCCCTGGGAACCAGGCGATCGGCCAGTTCAACCGGTCGCTCTCGTCGATCGAGCAGCAGGCTCTCCGGTCCTCGCAAGGCGCCTCGCGCGCGCTCGGTTCCATCGACCAGGCAGCGGTGCGCGTCGCTGCCAGCGTCCGCCAGTCCTTCGGCGGACTCTCGCGCATTCTCGGCGGCCTGAGCGTTGCCGCTCTCGTAAAATCCACCTTCGACATCGCCTCAGGCTTCGAGCGCGCCCGTATTGGCCTCGAAGCATTCCTGGGCGATGCGCAGAAAGCCACAGCCCTCTTCAACGACATCCAGCAGTTCGCCGCCACCTCGCCTTTCGAGTTCAAGGATCTGCTCGAAGGCACCAACCGCCTGCTGGCGTTCCAGTTCCGGGCCGAGGATCTGCTGCCGACGCTGCGTGCCGTCTCAAGCGCCGTGGGCGCGCTGGGCGGCGACGATCCACGCGGCAAGCTGAACGACCTTATCCTTGCGCTCGGCCAGATCAAGGCCGCCGGCCGCCTCACGGGCGAGGAACTGCGCCAGCTTCGCAACGTAGGCGTGCCCGCGCTCAACTACCTGGCGAAGGGCTTCGGCGTCACCACCGCCGAGATCAACAAGGCCATCCGCGAAGGCATCGTTCCCGCCGATGCGGCGATCCGCGTGCTGCTGCGCGGCATGCGCGAGCAGTTCGGGGCGTTCGACGCAGCGGTCTCGAAAACCTCCTCGGTCGCCGTTTCGAACTTCAAGGACACCCTCCAGAAGCTGGCCGACGATGCCGCGGGCAGCTACCTGCCGGCGATCACCGACGGCATCAACAAGCTGCGCGGGCGCCTGGACGAGTTCGGCCAGTGGGTCAAGAACAACCAGGGCACCATCCGGTCGCTCGCCACCGGCATTGCCGAGATCGGCACGGCCATCGTCACCTACAAGGTCGTCACCGGATTGTTCGCCGTGGCCGATGCACTCAAAGCGGTGCGCGCCGCCACGCTCGGGAATCCGTGGGCGCTGATCGCCGCGGGCCTGGCGTTCGTTGCGGTCGAAACCTACAAGACCAATAAAGCGTTCACTGACCTGAAGCAGAACGAGCTCGACGACTCGATGGTCCGGGGCCTGCTGCGCGACGGGAAAACGGCCCAGGAGATTGAGGATCTGGCGCGGAAGGCCGGTGTCGGCGCCGAGCGGATGCAGGCGGCGTTCGAGCGCCTGGGAGGGAACCAGGACTGGTCGGCCGTCGCCCACCAGACGCTCGAATCCGCCGGGTTCATCGTCGAGGGCACCCAGAAGGCGACCGTCGCGATCGAGAAGTTCGACACCACGCGCGGCGATGCAGAGCAGGGCGCCAAGCGTGCTGCCGATAGCGAGAAGCGGGCGGCGGAGATCCTGCTCAAGGCCCGCACCGACGACCTGACGGGCGTCGCCCGGGTCATCGAAGAATACCGGCAGTATCGCGCCGAGCTTGGCTTGACGGAAAAGGCCCGGCGGGATCTCGCGGAAGCCGAGTCGATCGAAGTCCGCCGCACCGCGAACACCGAGGCCCGCCGGGTGAACGACGAGGCGATGCGCCAGATCGAGGCCGAGAAGCAGTACAAGCTGGACGCGGCGACAGAAGTGTTCCAGCATCAACTGACGATCGACAGGGACATCGCCGAGCGGCGCCTGGAAAACGCGCGGGACGCAATCGGCGTCAACGAAACGGTCATCCAGGCGCGGCGCGACCGGGAGCTGCGCGCGCTCGATGCGGTGAACGCCGTCACCGTCGAGCAGAAGATCGCGGTCGAAATGCGCAAAGCCGGGATCGAGGAACAGTATCTGCGGCAGAGCCTTGCAGTAAAGAAGCTGCTGCTCGACGCGGACATGGCCATCGAGTTGGCGCGCGCGGAGAACAACGCCGACCTGCGCCTGGCGATCGAGCAGCGGTACGCGATTGCCCGGCGGCAACTGGACCTCGCCACGCAGGCCGACATCGATGCCGCACGGGAAAGTGCCGCGAACCGTTCCGGGCAGATCATCGTCGATCAGAACCAGCAGGTCTTCGACAACTTCCAGCGCCAGGCCGAAGCCGCCTTCGATACGCTCACCAGAAACTCGCAGAACGTGTGGAAGTCGGCGACGGACTTCTTCAAGAATATCTGGCTGACCGCGCTGCGGCAGATCGTCACGTCGCAGATCGCACGGCTGTTCTTCCAGCTTTCCGGCGGCGGCACGGTCCAGGTCGCGGGAGCCAGCGGCGGCGGGGGATTCCTGCGGACCCTCGGCGGGGTGCTCGGACTCGGAGGCATCCCCGCGTTCGGCGCTGCCAGCGTCTCCGGTGGCCCCGGCGGCACGGGAGGCTTCGCCGGGCCGGTGCAGCTTGGCGGAAATCCCGTTTCTTCTACTCTCGGCACAACGGCACAAGCCGCGGCTGGCGCCAAACTGTTCGGCTTGCCAGCATCGAGCGCCAGCATGCTCGCCCTGGGCGGATCGGCGCTGGGCCTCGCGGGTGCGTTCAAGCTCGGCCAATCCGGCAGCACGCTCGGGCGCTCTCTGGCGATTCCCACCGGAATCGCGAGCGGGATGCTCGGCTTTGGTGCGTTGGCTTCCATGTTCCCCGCGCTCATCGCGGCTGGTCCGATCGGGTTCCTCGCAGCGGGCGCCATCGGCGGCACCATCGGTCTGATCAGCCTGTTGCGGAACTCGGCAGAGGAGAAGATCGTCAAGCGGGTCCGCGAGATTTACAAAATCGATATCCCCCGGCGGTTCGCCAAGGACCCGCTGCTCGCGATCATCCGCCAACAGTTCGGCGGCAACGTCGATCTGGGCCTCCGGTCGCCCGCTGTCCGCGAGCTGATCGAGTTGTACGCGATGTCTACGGGCCAGAACTCAGCGGGGATTGTCACGCGCGCTGTTCCCTCGGTATTCGCCAACCAGGGCGGCACTCTGACGCAGGTGCCGACGTATCAGAATGGAGCACCGGTGATGGCGGGGAGCACGGCCACCGTCTCGGCATCTCCGCAGCCGGTGGTCCTGCAACTCGATGGTCCCGCCACCGTCGCGCTCCTGCGCGGCGAGGCAGTCACGGCGGTGAGTGCCAACCCACGCATCGTGTCCCAGGCGGCGGTCGCCGGCCAGCGGCAGGGCTCGGGCCGCCGCGAGAGCGCCGCCTCTGCTTTGAATCCCGCGTTTCTCACCGCATAAACCCATGCCCGGCAGCGTCTCCGCAGCTTCGCCCACCCTGGTCATGCCGTACTCGCTCTGCACGCAGTTCCAGCAATCGCGCGAGTGGGCCGTCGACATGAACATCTACCGCGATGGCCGCGTGCAGCGCGCGGTTCTGGTCGCCACCAGCCGGAAGCGGTGGTCGCTCACGAAACGTCTGACCGCCACGCAGCTTGACGCCCTGCGCACGTTCTTTACCGACCGCATCGGAGGCTACCAGGAGTTCTACTTCTACGACGTCTGGGAAACATCGCCCGTGTTCACCTACGACCCTACGGGTTCGGCTGCCGTGGGACGCTACGCCGTCCGGTTTGATGGGCCCTGGCGCCAGAATCTCAACCTAGGCCGGCATGACACGACGCTCGGGCTGGTGGAAGTGAGCTAACGGTGCCCGACTACATCGGCAACATCGAAGTCCCAGCAGTCTCGCCCTCCGGCACGTTTCCCATCGAACGCTACTGGCCCTTCTTCATGGCGATCGAGCCCGACATCGTCGTCCACCAGTTCGGCGCGGGCAACGCCAAGCGCGAGCAGCGCTTCTATCTGAGCGCGGGCGTGCGGCGTTGGGAGATGAACCAGGTGATCGGTGAGGACGACCTGGTGACGCTCATGTCGTTCTGGGAATCGCACCAGGGATCGTATCAGCCGTTCACCTTCTACGCGCCGAGCGCCAGCCAGACGTTTGCCGCCTACAACGCCCAGTTCGAAAACGAGCCGCTGGTCTGGGAGCACCTGCCGGGCCAGCAGGTGCGCGTCACCATCCGGCTGCGCGAGTTTAAGGGCGGGGCGACGCCGTCCTATTCGTTGAACGCCACCGTGACGCGCTTTGTGGCGGGCACGCTCGGCTCGGCTCTCACCGCGCAGTCGCAGTCCCTCGTGCCACTCGTGCACATCGTCCCGCGCAAGGCCGGCTATCCCGACAACATCTACCTGAGCAACCAGCGTGGTACCGTCGGCGGACAGCTCTACCAGGAGCGCCTCCTGCGCTGGGAAGGCATTCAGCAGGTCGCCGTCGGCGTACCCGGCGTCTCGGCCGAGAGCGACGACGTGACGCTGGTCTTCGGCAACGCCGACCGCGTCATGCGGCAACTCGCGGCGGACGTGCAACTCGACTACGCGCGCGTCGAGTTCTCGCTCCTCCATTCACTGACGAAGATCAAGCTCGATCTGTGGGCCGGCCAGGTCGTGCCCGGAGGCTGGCAGTCGAACACCGGACCCGAGTTCACGCTCAAGTGCTCGGACTTCCTGTCGAGCCCGCACCTGCTGGCTCCAGACCGGATCATCGACCGCAAGTGCCCCAAGCTTTTCAACGACGGCGTGGCGTGCCCGTTCGCATCCGCGGGAGCGCTCGATCTGGTCCACTTCCCCACGGCCACATCGTCGTCCTGCGACCGCGGCTACGAAACCCCCAACGGGTGCCTGGCGCACGGCATGAAGCGCTACTACGGCGGCGTGTTCGTCGTTCCCCAGGCCCTGCGGTTCAAGGACAACTCGACGGGCTTCTTCGGCATCGGCCGCTCGACCATCACCAGCGTCTCTCACATCGCCGACTCGGTCTTCGGCCATCCTCTGCCCGAAATCTACACCGATATCGAAATGCCGGTGAACGGGCTGATCGTCACCGGACGCGACGAAGGCGACTTCTATCACGCGCTGATCGTGGTGGGCGAAGGCCCTCTGACAGCGTATGGCACGGGCCACAAGCTCGACGGCCAGTTGAACCACGGCCCCGGCATGCTCGGGCTGCGCGAGGTGCTGGGCGCTGACCCCGCGGGCGCGGGCGATTACTTCTCGCTCGACTACAACGGGGACCAGACCGCTGGCGACTGGCGCAAGGTCTACTCCGGCAACTCCACGTTCCTCGACAACTTCGCCGCCGGTGTGGCGTTCCTCGCGATCCGCCGCACCGATGAGAAGGGCTTGCAGCTTACCCGGCTCGACGAGCATTCGGCCGAGGCGATCGTCCACTCGGGGCTCGCAGGATGGACCTGGACCGCGCCGGGCTCGCGCACGCTCACCGGGCCCCTGACCAACCCGGTGTGGATCGCCGTCAACCGCTATCTCCGGTCGCTGGGCCTGAAGAACGCATCTTCCGCCGTGCAGGAAGCCGCCTTCGATGTCCCCGCCGCGATCGCCGCTGCGTCGGTCTGCAACCAGACGGTCGCGAAGCTCGTGGGCGCGGGCTCGGAGACGCAATGGAAGTTCATCGGCAAGATCGAGGACCAGCGCCCGCTGCGCGACTGGCTGAACGACATTCTGCTCAACTGCCTGGGCTACTACTCCTTCGCCTTCGGCAAGCTGCGCATCGGCATTCGCAACAACTCCAGTTCGATCGCAGCGTTCACCTCCGGCAACATGCTGTGGCGCAGTTTGCAGTTGGAGCCTCTGGGTCCGCAGTTCAACCGGCTGACCGCGACGTTCGCCGACCCGCTCCAGGACGTCGTCACCGGCGACAACCAGTTCGTGCCGAACACCGCCACGTTCCAGGACGACGACTACGCGCAGGAGCTGGGTGCCGGGACCAAGGCCGTCTATCTCGACTCGCAGATGAACCTGGTGGGCACCGCCAACCTGTCACAGGCCCAGCGCTTCGCCAACACCCGCGGGCGCGAGGAAGTCGGTGGAGTGACCGAAGCCGAGCGCAAGGCGGCACGCCGTGTGCGCTGGAAGAGCACCATCCTGGGGGCCGACGTGGGGCCCGGCGACGTCGTCTCGATCACCGACGATGAGATGCCCGGCGGCTTCGGCGAAGTGCGCATCACGCGCATGCGGTTCCTCCCGGACTTCTCGGTCGAGTACGAAGGCCGCACCACCACCGACTCGATGTACGACCTGGTAGCAGGTCCCAAGCCCGCCGACGTCGTTCCAGGCCCCGTGCCGCCGGAGTCGATGCCCTATCCGTTCCGTCCCGCCTGGTGCGCGAACGCCGAGCAGCCTGCGGCGGGCGATCCACTGTACGCTGCCGGGCACAACACCTTCGGCTTGGCGCAGCGTTACGAGGTCACCCGCACCGACGGCAAGCTCGCGTTTCTGGACATCACCGGCTGCCTTCCGGTGAACCGGTTCATCACCGACGCGCTGCCGGCGTTGATCCGCACCGTCCAGCAGTCGCCGACCGGCGGAGTCCTCGAAGCAGGCCAGAACCTCTCCCTCGCGGTCTGCGCGCGGGACGCCGAGGGTCGCTTCACGCCACCGTCGAACATCAAGGCAGTGACGATCGCCAACGGCACCAATACGAACAAGGTCACGCTGACCGATATCGACTGGCCGCCCGGTACGTACGCGGGTTACGTGGTTTTCTCCGGAGACAACGAGAAGACCATCTGCGCGCAGGCAGAAGTCGATGGTGCGCTCCCGGCCTCGATCGTGATCACCGGTCCGCTGAAGCCCTCGACCTACAACATGCCCAGCCCGGTCTACCGCCGGATCATCACCAAGGTGAAACGCGAGATTCACGGCGGGGCGATTGGCATCCAGGTGAGCGACGTAGCGACGGGCAAGGTCACACTCGCCGGGATCGCGGGCATGGCGGACGACTACACGGGCCGCGTGCTCACGGTCTTCGCCGACCTGAGCGACGGCTCGGCCCCGCTCTGGAACTTCCTGATCACCGCACACAACCTCGGTACCGGTGAGCTGACCGTCACGCCCGACCCGGAAGCCGCCGGAGTCGAGATCGGCGACGTGGCCGTCATCCGCTACCTGGCGAACATCGCCACCGCGGACACGGTTGGCGACAGCAAGATCCAGAACGACGTTTATCCGGACGGCCTGATTCCGGACGACGAGATCGGCGCGATCGTGCGCCTCATCGCCGGCAAGGGTGCGGGCCAGTGGCGGCGCGTAGCCTCGAACACCCAGAACACCTATTCGCTTGAAACGCCCTGGGACGTGGTGCCCGACGCCACCTCCGTGTTCATCGTCGAGGCGGGCGCGTGGCAGTACCAGGCCGAGACCTCGGAGATCGCGAACGCCTTCGCCGACGTTGCGAGCCGCATCCCCGTGCGCGTGGACGATCTGATCAACCAGCCTGTCGTGGTCGGCGTGTTCATCGAAGACCGCCGCGGCGACCAGACGCCCGAGGAGTTCGTCGCCATCCGCGACACCTACCTGTTCGGCGAAGGCCTGCGCGTGCGTGTCATCGGCTCCGACACGGTGCTCGATACGGCCGATCAGGTGGTGCTGGTAGATACCAGCGGCGGACCGGTCACCGTCACGCTGCCCCCGGTTGCGTTCCTCGGCCGCGGGCGGCGCGTGTACGTGAAGAAGGTCACCGCCGACATCAACCAGGTCACCATCCAGCCGTCTCCGTTCTCTGGCGACGCGATCGACGGCGCTGCGGTTGAGGTTCTGAAGGACCTGAACGACGCCACCGAACTGGCGGGAGCCGAAACAGAATGAGGCACGGGACCAAGTGAGGCAATGGATTCGAGTCGGCGGCACCGGCACGCCGGTGGGCGGCGTCAGCGGCGGCGGCAATAACCCGCCGGGCGACGCGGCGATCCTGAACGTCTTCGTCGTGGACACTACGCCCGATGCCGACGGAGGACCGCAGAAGCGGATCACCGTCAGCTACCAGGCGCCCGACCCGCTCGGCACCTTCGCCGGCGTCTGGATCTACCTCGATGCCCCCGATACCGCTGGCGCGCTCACGTTGGCCGATGGAACGGTGCCCGCCGACGGCACACACCCCGAAGGCGGCATCTTCGAACCCGCGCTGATCGGCTTCTTCCCCTACGACGCCCAATCGCCGCAGGCCACCTTCAACTACAAAGCCCCGCCCGATATCCAGAACTGGCGCGTGTACCTCGTTTCGGGCTCCGGGCGGGCGCAATCGAAGCCCGTGCAGGCCGGAGAAACCGGCGAATCTCCCAGCCACCAGTTCGTGGCATTGCCGCCTTCGGGTCCCACCTCGGGCCGCGAGTTCGCACCGCTGGTGCGCGAAGTGGCGTTGGCCGACCTCGGCTGGGCGTCGAATCCCGAGCAGATCACCGGCGAGTCCGGCGACCAGTCCTGGCGCGTGGCCGTTGAATGGGAATGGCCCACCGACGATCAGAACTACCAGGCCTTCGGCGGCGTCAACATCGTACTGTCGGACGGCGCGACGCAGGTCTACATCGGCAACGTGGACAAGGGCGCGCCGCCGTTGTGGATCTCCGCACCCCAGGTCCTGAAGCCAGGAACCATCGACTACACCGTCTTCCTCATCTCCTACGACGTTCGCGCCACCAACAACTCACTGGCGAGCGGCATCACGCCGTCGGTCGAGTTCACCGTCACGCGCCAGCTTGGACCCACGGGCCGGGAGTACGCATCGGTCGTCACGCCCGATGGCGTCCACAGCCTCGTGACCGCCGTCCCGGTATCGGGTGCGGACGGAACCTCTTTGCTGCGCGTCACCGGCTACTGGGCGCCGCCCAGCGACCCGCAGTTCGGCGGCGCGGAGATCGTCGCCAAGAAGCCCGACGGCAACTACTACAAGGTCGCCGCCGGCCGTATCTCGCCCATCGAGGCCGACATCTCGCAGCCCGCCTCTGTCCAATCCTGGCGTTTCTACGTTCGTTCGGTTGATATCAACGGCCGCCGCAACTCGATCAGCGACGCCGTCACTCCGTACATTGACATCAGCGTCGGCAACGCCAACGGCCAGTTGAATCTTGGCAAAGCGCTCACCTCCAGCTTCTCAACCGAGTTCAAGGTTGAATCCGGCGCCTTCCGCATCAACCAGCTTTCGGCCAACAGCGTCCTCACCGGAATCCTGCAAGTCGGCGGCGGTGGCGGCAAGGTGTCGATCATGAAGGTGTTCGACACGCTCGGCTCGTTGATCGGCTGGGTGGGCGACGATACCGGTTCGAGCGGGTACGTCGGTGCGTGGTTCAAGCAGCTGCGGGTCGGCGGGGCGTCTCCGGCTTCGGCCAAGATCACCGCCGACGCCAGCGGCAATGTCACCATCAGCACTTCGCTGATCGTGGGCACGCTGCCCGCGGGCCAGGTGGGCTCCGGCTACCCCGCCGGGTCGGTCGGCAGCGGCGCGCTTCCCGGCGGCGTCATCTACGCCGGCACGATTAACGCCAACCAGGTCAACGCCGGTACGTTCACCGGCCTGGCCATGATCCTCAATGCCAACGGGATCATCTCCAGCATGAACAGCCTGAACGACGGCGGCTTCGGCTACTACGGTGTTTCCGTTTCGAACGTGTCCGACTGGCTTTCGACGCGTGTTTTCCCAGCCGGGCTCTTCATCCGAAACCCGATCGGCACCTACGTCGTACAGCTTCGGGGCGACAACTACGACGGCGTGGGCTACAGCGGAGTCTTGAGCCTGCTCGATGAGTACGGCACCTCGGCGGTCAGCCTCGATGGGCGCCTGGCACCCAACGGGGGCATCACGGTCTACAACCGCCAGGTGGGCGCGTATGAGTTCCGCGTCCAGACCTACCTGGTGATCAACTCGCTGCGGCAGTTCGTCGGCTCGGGCGTTGATGTGGGCTCGGGTGGCATCAGCGGCGGCGGCTACAACGTCTCCGGCGGCTACATCGGCCAGACCAAGAACGTCGTCGGGTCGTTCACCATCGACGGCCTTCCGTACACCACCCTGATCTTCCGGGGTGGAATCTTTGTCAGCTACGCATAGAAAGAGGACCCAGCATGAAGTTTCGATGTACTTCAATGAATATCGCTACGCCGTCCGATGAGCCGACGCAGCGCGTTTCGATCCAGTTCGCCGACAGCCAGGGCGCGGGCTCCGTAAACCTGACCCTGCCGCGCGACCAGGCCGAGCAGTACCGGCTCGGCGACGACTACACCGTGACCATCGAGCAGGAGACGACGCGGTGAGGATCGAAATCACTCCGAACCAGCGCGACCTGATCCTCAAGCGCCAGCGGGCGTTCGAGCAGGCACAACAGCAGGCGCGGTCGGCGTCCGAACTCGCCGGAGCCTTGTCCGAAGGGTTGACGGATCTCGTCGCCACGTTCGCGCTCGACGCCGGGGCTGCCCAGGACGCCGCGTTCGAACAGTTCACCGTCACCAAGGAGAAAGGCAAGGACGTGCTCGTTCTGACCGAGAAACCCGAGGCCGCGAGCGCGGAGGCCGACTAACGATGCCCAACTTCAATCTCTACAAGACGACCAACGACGGCCTATTCCCCAAGGTCGGCGGCGTGCCCGCATGGAAGCTGAACGTCCCGGCCAACCCCTGGGACTGGATGATCGACATGCTGGCGTCTTTCTACCAGGCGTTCTACCCGTTCGACAACATCCCCACCAGCACCGGGGCGATCACCGTCGGCGCGAGCCCCTTCACCTACACGGCCGGAGCCGATCCGGAGGTCGTCTACATCCGCGGCGGCTCCGTTTCGGCCATCAAGCGCAACGGCGTTACCGTCGCCACGGCGTCCCCCTGCACGGTGTTCCTGCCTCCTGGCGGCCAAGTCCAGGTCACCTACTCCTCGGCCCCCACGATGGTCGCCGACGTGGGCGGCATCATGAACAACGCGGCCGGCATCACCGCGCCGATCTCAGTGGGAGCCAGCCCGTTCACCTACACCGCCGGGGGCCGCGCCGAGATCATCTACATCACCGGTGGCTCGGTTTCCTCCATCACACGCAACGGCCAGCAGGTCGCGGCGGGGACGCCGGTGACGGTGGTGCTGCCGCGGGGCGGGTCGCTGACCGTGACGTACTCGTCGGCCCCGACGATCGTCAAGGACAGCTAACCAACCAAGCGGCAACGGCTGCCACAACTCCATGAGCCGCCTCATGTTGTACATCTTCGCGGCCTTCACCGAGATGGAACGCGAGGTGAGCGGGAGCGACTCCGGGCTGGCCAGCGCGCCGCAAAGCCGCAGAAAGGCCCCTCGGGCGCCCCAGGCGCGTTTTCCGGCGGGATGAAGCCCTCAGACCTCCAGACTTCGAGCGGAAGGAAAGAGCTGGCGAAACGTCGCCCAAACGCGCGGAATTCCCATGTCCACGGTCATCGCCGCTTGCCGTTCCGAAAGTCTCCGCCAGGACTAGTTATTAGCTAGCCCCCGAGACAGCCGTTCCAAAAACACATGCTTTCCGGACACTGGTCGGACCCCTCAGGGATCGATCCCCTTTTTTCGTGCTGTCAAGACGACACCGCTCACCCCCACGATCAGCGCCTGGCGATCCCAGTGGTCGCCACCGTCTTCCATCCGAACGATATGGTCAACCTCGGTCGAAGGGACGGTTGGCCCCCTCTTCAAACACCCTCTACAGAGCGGTTCTTCGGCCAAAACCAGCGCCCTAAGCGCCTTCCAGCGCCTCCGATCGTAGACTCTCCCACCCGCGCGGATCTGTCCGCGCATCAGCTTGAAACACTTGGGGCATGCTCCGCCGGGCGGAAACCAACTCGCGTCTACAAACCGTGCACGGTGTCGGGAGTTTCCATGCCATCGTTGACTGTCGTCGCCCCCCCAAGGGCGTCGGACCCGGCGACCCGTCCTCCAGTATTGGTCCCGGGGCCCCTCGCGTTGGGCGTCTACCTCTACTCTATTGTGAACGGGCGGAGTGTCGGTAGCGTTGATTGCCGGGGGACTTCGAGTGCCAAGGTCCCGGGCGTCAGGCATCCGTGGAGGCGCCGTTCTTCCAGAGCCACTCCTTCCGCTCCCGGTAGTTGGGGAGGACCTTGTCCACCTCGTTCCCAAAGGCGTCCGTGTGGTCCAGGTGGTGGAAGTGGCAGAGTTCGTGGACCACGATGAAATCGATGATCGTCGGGGGTGCCATCATGCACTTCCAGTGGAACGCCAAGTTCCCGGCCGGTGTGCAGGACGCCCACCGGCGACCGAGCTCGCGAACCGCGATCCGGCGCGGCGTTACGTCCACCTTCGGAGCGTAGTACTGGACGCGGCCCGTGAGCTGCTCCAGCCCGCGGGCGACGTAGTAATCCCGGAGCGCGGCCTTCTCTGCAGGGACTTCGCCCCGATCGACGACGTCGAAGCGGAGGCAGAAGCGGCCGCTTTTCAGCAACAGCGGCTCCTCCTGATCGGCAACCAGCAACAGCCGGTAGGACCGGCCAAGGGAGAGGAAACCCTCGCCGTTGCGGCACTCGCGCACGACGCGAGTCGCGTTCAGGTCGCGCCACTCCGCCAGGTTCTTGTAAGGCCCGGCGTCCTAAATGTCTACCTGCGCTCCGACCTCGAACACCTGCCTTGATGGTATCTGGAAAAACGCAGTAGCCGGAAGGGCGTTGCGCGACATGAAAGCGAACAGCTTCTCCCGCCATCGGGCCATCCCAGAAGGCCTGACCGTGGAGAGGACGGTTTCGCGGCCCAAGAAGTAGGTTATCTCAGCGAGACGAATCTCCCATCCGGGGATCTGAATCTTTCGGAGCACGGTGGGAACATTCGGGTTCTCCATGAATCCATATTGAATACTCACACTACAAAATCCATTTTCAATAGGTCCTACTTCAACCCGCTCTTCCGCCGGTACGTACGGAACCTCCTCTGTGCGCACGTTGAGGAAGATCACTTGCTCGTGGAGTACTTTGTTGTGCATCAGGTTCTGAACCAACGCCGGAGGCGTCGTACCCGGAGCCCCGATCATGTAGATCGCCGTCCCCTGGATACGGTGCGGAGGATCAGCCTGGATGTTTGCGAGCAGTTTCTGCAAGGGAATCGAGTTTTCCCGAAGCCTGCTGCGGAGCACGCTCCGGCCGTGTTTCCATGTGACCATCAGTATATAGCCCCCGACGCCAATCGCGAGCGGGAACCAGCCACCGTCCGGAATCTTAATGATGTTGGCGCCGAGGAAGGCCAAGTCCACAGCCAGAAACACCGCGGTCAACACGCTTGTGGCAAACAAGTGCCAGCCCCAGATCTCACGGGCGACCACGAAGATGAGCAACGTGGTAATCACCATCGTGCTGGTCACTGCGATTCCATAGGCTGCCGCGAGATTGCTGGATGAACGAAAACCGATAACCAGCGCTATCGTTGACAGCATCATGGCCCAGTTAATACTGGGTATGTAGATCTGTCCAACCTGTTCCGCCGACGTGTGGACGATCCGCAGGCGCGGACTGTAGCCGAGTTGCACTGCCTGTCGCGTCAATGAATACGCGCCGGAAATCACCGCCTGCGAGGCAATAATCGTCGCCGCCGTTGCAATCGCGATCAGGAACGGGAGCGCCCAGCGTGGCACCAGGTAGTAGAACGGATTGACCACTGCTTCGGGCTCCTGGAGCAACAGTGCGCCCTGCCCGAAGTAGTTCAGAACCAGCCCGGGAAGCGCGACGCCAAACCAGCCCAGACGGATCGGGCTGGCGCCAAAGTGCCCCATGTCGGCGTACAGCGCTTCTCCCCCTGTGACGACCAGGAACACGGCTCCAAGCACAAGGAATCCATGCCACCCGTTGCGCACGAAGAAGCTAGCGCCGTGGACGGGATTGAGGGCGGCCAGGACTGCTGGCGCGCGTAAAATCTGCACGATGCCCAGGGTGGCCAGTACCACGAACCACCCTAAAACGACGGGTCCGAACAACCCGCCCACAACTGCGGTGCCCCGTCGCTGGATTAGAAATAGACCGATGAGGACGGCGATCGTGACCGGAATGATGTATGGCTGCAATACCGGAGTCGCGACCTCCAGGCCCTCGAACGCGCTGAGCACGGAAATGGCCGGCGTGATTATGCCGTCGCCATACAGGAGCGCGGCGCCGAACAATCCGAGCATGACCACAAGTCCGTTCCTGCCGCTACCCGTTCGCCGCAGACGATCCCGGTGGATGAGCCCCATGAGAGCTAGAATGCCGCCCTCCCCTCGATTGTCGGCGCGCAGAACAACGACCAAATACTTGACGGAGATCACAAGAATGAGCGACCAGAAGATCAGGGAAAGAACACCGAGGATATTGTCGTGGGTCAGCGAGATCCCATGGGGGCCATAAAAACACTCCCGTATAGCGTAGAGCGGGCTGGTGCCGATGTCTCCATAGACGACTCCCATGGCCGTGAGCGTCGTAAGATAGCGGCCGGACGACTTACTGGTGGGCGTTGGCGATGCAGCTATCTCCAAAGGATTCGACTCCCTGCCCATTCACTTAGAGGCTGCGGCCACGGCGCTGTGCAGAGGAATGAACGCTTCTACAGAAATTGACACGTATGGGACAGTGTACCCCAAATCCTCTGATCTCTCTCACGCAGCGGTCTGGATTCTCATGGGCAAGCCGAGCCCCCGCGTCCTCAACGAAGAGTTCCGGCAGATCCGATGCGGCCACATTCGACTGGCGTTCCAGAAGGCTCAGCAAAAGCAGAACCTGGCGGCTGTCCAGGGGAACAATATCAATCAGCCGGGGAATGACGTTGTTTGTGCAGCCCGCAGTAAACAGGACTGACCCCTCAAATGCGCTTCCGAAAGCCCGAATTCGTGCGGTTCCGGCCATTGTTTCGGGCGCCACTCTGGGCCATCAACTGGTTCGCTATCGACCGGAGGACGTGAAGGCATACCTCGAACGCAGCGTCGTGGGCAGTGATTCCACCTGGAGTCAGGGAGGGGGCAAGCAATGAACCGGCCCTTCCCCCAACCACTTCCAGCCCGACCTACGGAGGCGCACTCCTTGAGCGTGACCATGAGATTCTGCTCAAGTCCTGGATTACTCCCGAACTGGCGGAGCAACCTGGCTTTCGCCGCGTGACGTCTGCCGAGGCTGCCGTCTTGTTCGGCCGAAAGACCCCGGCTCCTACGCCGGGATTGTCTTCCCGTACTGTTCCCCAGGCGAAGACGGCTACATCCGTGCGCATTGGCTCCGGCGCGATCGCCCGGACTTCGAACGGGACGTTGCCGGCAAATCGAAGGAGAAAAAGAAGTACATCGGAGCTCCTGGGCGCGGCAACCTCCTCTACGTCATGCCGGGAACAGAACTGGCGTGGCTCCCAGGATCTGGACATGCCGTTGGTGATCACGGAGGGCCCCCAAAAGACGATTGCGCTCTATCGCCTTTCCTGGGACGGCGACCCGGGCGATCGACCGCGCTTCGTTGCGGTCGGCTTGAACGGTGTATGGGGCTTCTCGGGTACGATCGGCAAGTCTACAGCGGCCGACGGATCGAGACAGGACGAAAAGGGGCTGATCGCCGACGTACGCCGATTGCCGCTCGGGGGGCGGCGGGGCTATATCGTTTACGACACGAACGTGCGGACTAATCCGAAGGTTGCGGCCACGCGCATTCGCCTCAGCCAGGAATTGACAAATTTGGGTGCCATCGTTCTGTGGGTGGACCTGCCCGCCACCCCTGACGTTAACGGCGTCGACGACCCGTTGGCGTTGCGGGGACCCGAGTATGTCCTCCATCTCATCGAAAAAGCCACGCCGGCGCCCTTGAGCGGCGAGCGCCCCAATCAAGCGGAGATCTTGACCGAGCTGGCATCGAAAGCCGAATTCTTCTGCGATTCGGCTTGGCGTGTTGCCGAGATTGGCGCCGGGGGGTGGAGAGTTAGATCGTTGCCCTTTTTCGCGCCGTCAGAACGATCGTGGCGGCGCGCAGCCTGACGTGGAGTCGAAAACGACGAGAATATTGGTCCAGCAACCGCGATGTACCTCATTGCCGCGTCTGCGTGGCCAAAGTGGATTGTGGCGCGTCGGCGGTTCGAGCGGACAATGCCCTAGAATAACAACCGGAGCTGATGCTGGGAATCCGCCAACGCGCACTGAGACTACTTACGTCGATCTTTGGCGTCGCGATGATCACATACCTCGCCTACGGCGTTGTTCCGGTAAACGCCACGACGGCTGGCTTCGCGTACTTGCTCTTGGTTCTGATTGTCGCGAGCACTTGGGGCTTCGTAGAAGCGGCGGCGTCCTCCATCCTCGCGGCGGCTCTATTCAACTTCTTCTTCTTCGAACCAATCGGCACGTTAGACATCGCCGATCCCCAGAACTGGGTGGCGGTCTTCAGTCTGTTGGCCACGGCGCTCATCGCCAGCCGTCTCTCTACCGTTGCGAAGCAGCGAGCCCAGGACGCGGTGGAGCGCCAGCAGGACGTCGAACGCCTCTACACCTTCAGCCGGTCGATCCTGCTGATCGATGGCGGCGAACCGTTCCCCAAGCAACTCGCGCAGAAGCTCGCCGAGGTCTTTGGGTTGAGCGCTGTCGTGCTGTTCGACCGCCGCGCGGACCAGATCCATCGGGCCGGGCCGTCCGACTTCGAAGGCATGGAGGAGCAGCTCCGGGAGGCCGCCCTGCAGGGCACATCGTTTCAGGACCCGCCACGGAACCGGGTGATTACTGCCGTCCGGCTCGGTTCCGAACCGATTGCAAGCCTGGCCTTGCAGGGCGCCGCAATGCCGGACTCCGTTTTGCAAGGGATCGCGAACCTGGTGGCCATCGGCCTGGAGCGTTCCCGCGCGCAAGACCTGGCCCATGAAGTGGAAGCCGGCCGCCAGACGGAACGTCTGCGCACCACGCTCATCGACGCGATGGCGCACGAATTCAAAACGCCCCTTACTTCGATCAAGGCGGCGACCACAGCATTGCTTGCCGATCCCGGACAAGCCGCCGAAACCCGGATAGAACTATTGAAGGTCGCTGACGAGGAGGCCGAACATCTGACGGAACTTATAGACGATGCGGTGGAGATGGCTCGTCTGGACGCGGCCAGCATCGATATTCAAGCCGAACCGTCCGACCTCGGCGAGATCGCAGCGAGCGTGGTCGCGGCCATGCACACCGCAATCGACGGCCGGCCGGTGGAGTTACGCTGCGATCCACAAACGCCGTGTGTGCCCCTTGACCGGCGCCTGGTGGAACTCGCCATCAAGCAGCTTTTGGACAACGCACTCAAGTACTCGCCATCCCGCACACCAGTAACCGTCCGCGTGCGGCGCGCCAATGGGACTGTTAACCTGGAGATCACGGACCAGGGGGCTGGAATCCCGGCGCAGGAGCAGCCGCGCATCTTTCAGCGATTCTATCGGAGCCCTGGGGTGCATCACCAAGTGCCCGGTTCAGGACTGGGCTTGAGCATCGCCCACCGGATCGCGGAAGCCCATCGGGGCGATCTGACCGTTACGAGCCGTCCCGGGGAAACGACGTTCCGTTTCACGCTACCGATCGAAACAAGAGGAGAACCCGATTGAGCGCGGGACGAATTCTGGTAGTAGATGACGAGCCGCAGATCCGGCGCGTCATGCGGACCACACTGACCGGCGCCGGTTATGAAGTGGATGACGCGAAAACCGGCGAAGAAAGCCTGGAGAAAGTGCGTGAGTTCCATCCCGATTTGGTGCTGCTGGACATCAACATGCCGGGCATGGGCGGGCTGGCAGCCTGCCGCGCAATCCGCGCCAGCGCCAACATCGGGATCATCATGCTGACGGTGCGTAACGCGGAAGCGGACAAAGTGGAGGCTCTCGACGCCGGTGCAGACGATTTCGTCACCAAGCCGTTCAGCACGCCGGAACTCCTGGCGCGGATTCGAGCAGCCTTGCGGCGCGTGCCCGTGTCTCAATTATCGGCGGCAAAGATTCGCGTTGGAGACCTGGAGATCGACTTCACAGCGCGGACCGCGGCCAACGGGCCACGATCCGCGCACCTGACCCCCAAGGAATTCGACCTGCTCCGGTACCTAACGTCGCATGCGAACGAGGCGGTGCCCCATCGGGAGCTTCTCCAGGCCGTGTGGGGACCCGACTACGGCGACCAGGTCGACTATCTTCGCGTGTTCATCAAGAACCTGCGCAAGAAACTCGAACTCGATCCCGAGCATCCCGAGTACATCACGACGGAGCCCTGGGTCGGCTACCGTTTTAGCGGGACGCCGGAACCGGGATGATCTCCCCGGCTGGAGCCATTGAAGATCCGCGCGTCTTCAGCGCCGCGCCGCACACGGCGATAAACACGAATGCGGACATCAAAAGAATGACCGGCAAGAACGTTTTCCTGCTCCTGTGGGATCTCAACCGCGGGAATATCCGGGCGACCTCGCAAGCCAGTTGCACGAAGATAGCTGCGGCTGCGAGGCCCACCAGAAGGGTCGCCGCCAGGACCGGAAATGCGTCGTCAGGATGCATACGCCCCTATGTTGCCAGGGCGGACCTGAAGAAGTCCTGGAGAAATCATAAAGAAGTCATAAAAGGCACTGTGCCTTAGAGTTGAGACGGGTTGACCATGAGGAAACGCCCGGAACACCCTCGTGCCTGATGGCAGTCAGGCGTTGTTGTGCACCGGATCTTCGACATCTACGGGACCAAGGAAGAGGCCGTGCGCGCCTTTGCCCGCCCAACCTGATGGTTTGCCCTCGGCAAGGGCACGCGGAAGCACCGTCCTCGGATGAGAACTGCTACTCCTTTCCTGGAGGCGCCGGCGGGGGTGCTTCAGGCGGCCTCTTCTCCAGTAAGATCCGGAAACGGCGGGGAGAACTTTGGTTCACCACGACGCCGGAAGGGAGCGTCAGGGTTCCTGGCTCGAACGTCAGCGTATGCCATCCGGCATGAAAGTCCTTCAAGTTGAAGGAAACTGTCATCCTGCCCGGATCCAGTGTGTCGAGAATCCATGACTGGCCGCGAACCTGGAGATCGACAGAATCCGCTGACTGCTGCGAGATGATGGTCCCCTGCGGCACATCGCTGAATTCGATCGGGACCGTTATCGTACGAATGACGCCCCCCGGGGTCACCACCGTGATTCCCCACACCAGGGCAGCAAGGAACAGCGCCACTGCCTTCAGGCGCAGATCGGTCCCGAGCGCTCGCCGGAAGATCGATGAAGGTGCGGGGCCGGACGGACCCAGCCGCCGATCCAGCTCCGCAGCCAACGCTTCCGGGGTCTCCACGTTCACAATCCTTCTGCGATGCATCAGGGAAACCGCTCCCCGCTCCTCGGAGACCACAGCGACGTGCGCATCGCAGCGTTCTGTCAGGCCTACGGCGGCGCGATGGCGCGTTCCGAACGTCTCGGGCAGGTCGGAGCCGTCGGATAGCGGCAGGATCCCGCCGGCTTTCACGACCCGCCCGTCTTCGATCCACACCGCGCCGTCGTGCAGCGGCGAGCCTCTCTGGAAAATCCCCTCAAGGAGGGCCGCGGTGAGGTCCGCGTTCAGTTCCACTCCGCCCTCGACCAAATCGTCGATCGCATCCTTTCCGGAGATGACGACCAGAGCCCCAAGGTGTTCACTGGCCAAGCGGAATGCAGCCTCCGCTACTGCGATGTGCTCCGAGGTCGGACCACCTGAAGGGACTCGGCCTCCCGAAACCCGCCGGAAGAGGGCGGTATCCAGCCGCGTGAAGGCCCGGCGCAAATCCGACTGGAAGGCGATCACCAGGAGCAGGACCAGGAGCACCGCCATTACCTCCAGCACCCAGGTGGTGATGATCAATCCCAAGCGCTCGGCGAGCCGAGCCAGAAGATAGAAGGTGATGGCAGAAAGTGCGAACCGCAACGCCCGAGTCGAGCGGGACCATACCAGCAGCCCGTAAAACGCCACTGCCAGAATGACGAAGTCGACGACGAACTGCCAGCGAAAAGGTGGCATATAGTGCCCTGACCCTCTATAGTCATGTCCTTAGACGCACCACTGCGCGGCTGGTTTCGGACAGCTAGCGGTTTCGTCCGCTTTTCGTAAGCGAGCTGACGAAACTCATGCCCCGGTGGTGGACCGTTGGGTTGAGTCTGGTCGTCCACCGGGATCAGTTTCTCGGGGTTGAGGGCTTCGGCGCGAGAGGGATCTCTGCGTGCTCAGACCGCCGTCGAGCAGATGGCTCCTGCGCCAAGATCGGCGTCGTCACCTGGGTGAAATCGCGCATCACCCCCGTTCTTGACTCAAGCCGGTCCCGTAGGTCCTTGAGATGTTTTCATAACCGACCTGGTTCTTCGCGTACCCGCGGCCGTGGGCCGCACACGCGGTCTTTATAACTTCTTCATGCCTTTTCTATGACTTCTTCAGGCCTTTCGCCCTACTCTCGATTGTGGAAGGGAACGAAATGTCGCTGGCACTTCAAAGAACGCTACGCCCGGCGCCCGGACGTGCGGAACCGCCGCGGTTCTCCGATGCCGAGGCGCGGCTGAACATCGACGTGGTCTTCACGTCGGTGGACGCCACTCTGGTGGCGCTGAAGGAGGCGGCGGAGCTGGCCAACCGGCTGGGCGCCCGCATCACGCTGGTGGTGCCGCAGGTGGTCCCGTATCCTCTGCCCCTCGAAAGCCCGCCAGTACTGCTGGATTGGAACGAGCGCCGGTTCCGGGTGATCGCGGAGGAGAGCCCCGTGGAGACCACCGTGCACCTGTATCTGTGCCGCGACCGGGTACAGACCCTGTGCGAGGTGCTGAAGCCCCGTTCTGTGGTCGTCCTGGGTGGGCGGAAGCGGTGGTGGCCGACGGCGGAGTCCAGGTTGGCCAGCAGATTGCGCAGGTCAGGGCACGAAGTGATTCTGGCGGAGACGAAATAGGAGGCGGCGATGCTGCTTTTGGGAATGATTGTGCTCGGTCTGGTTTCATTCGCGTTAATGTACGCGTTGATCGATTTCTGCGACCGGGTTTGAGGAACACATTATGTTGCTACTGATTCTGAGTATCGCCGTGGGCGCGTACCTCGTGTACGCCATGCTGCGGCCGGAGAAGTTCTGAGGTCCTTATGGGAACCGAGTATTTAGCAGTTACGTTCACAATCCTCTTCACCATCGCCACCAGCATCCCGTTGGGGCTGTACATGGCGCGCGTGTTCCAAGGGGAGCGCACGTTTCTCGATCCGATCTTCTTGCCGGTCGAGCGGCTCGTGCTGCGCCTTACGGGAGTGGATGCCAGCGAAAGCCAGGACTGGAAGCAGTACGGGCGCTCGCTGATCATTTCGAACATCTTCATGTGGCTGGCGACGTTCGCCGTCGTTTCGCTGCAAAAGATCTTGCCGCTTAATCCCGACGGCATCCCGAACATGGAGCCGACGCTGGCGTTCAACACCATTTCGAGCTTCACGACGAATACGAACCTCCAGCACTATAGCGGCGAAACGGGGTTGTCCTACCTTACGCAGATGATCGCGATCACGTTCCTCCAGTTCGTGACCGCGGCCACGGGCGTGGCCGCCTGCATCGCCATCATCCGTGCGCTGGGCGGCAACGGGATGAAGCAGATCGGCAACTTCTATGTCGATCTGACACGCGCGACAGTGCGCGTGTTCCTGCCGCTGGCCCTGTTGGTCGGGGTGATCCTCATGTGGCAGGGCACGCCAATGACGTTCGAGGGCGCGGCGAAAGCGACCACGCTCGAAGGCCAGGAACAGATGATCGCGCGCGGCGTGGTCGCCCCGGAGGTTTCCATCAAGCAGTTAGGGACCAACGGCGGCGGCTATTTCGGACCGAACTCGTCCCATCCGTACGAAAATCCAACGCCGATCTCGAACCTGGTGGAGACTTGGTCGATCATCGTGATTCCGATGGCGATGATCTGGACCCTGGGATCGATTGTCGGGCGCCGCAAGCTCGCCGTGGTTATCTTCGCTGTCATGCTGGCGCTCTACATCCCGATGGTGATCTACGGAGTCGCGCAGGAGGCGGGCGGAAATCCCGCGATCACGGCCATGGGCGTGGATCAGTCTACTGGATCGATGGAGGGAAAGGAAGTGCGCTTCGGCGCGGGTCTTTCTGCGCTGTGGGGCGTGTCGACTACGGTCACGTCCAACGGTTCCGTCAATTCCATGCATGATTCCTGGACGCCGCTCGGCGGACTGATGCCGCTGATCGGGATGTGGCTGAATAACATCTTCGGTGGAGTCGGCGTGGGCTTCATCAATATGCTGATTTTCGTCATCGTGGCGGTCTTCGTGGCGGGGATGATGATCGGACGCACGCCGGAGTTCTTGGGCAAGAGAGTCGAAGCGAAGGAGATGAAGCTGGCGAGTCTGGCGCTTCTGTGGCACCCACTCTCGATTCTTGTCGGCACCGCCATCGCGGCCTATGTATGGGCGACGACCGCCGATCCGGGTTCCGCGCTCGGATGGCTGAAGAATCCCGGACCACATGGGTTCTCGGAAATGCTGTATGAGTTCAGTTCCGCGACGGCCAACAACGGGTCGGGCTTCGAGGGCCTGGGGGACAATACCCCGTTCTGGAACATCGCCACGGGGCTGGCAATGTTGTTTGCGCGCTACATCCCGATCATCGCTCCGTTGGCGCTGGCCGGATCTCTGGCGGCCAAGACGGCCGCGCCGGAAACGGCCGGATCGCTGCGCGCCGATAGCGGCACGTTCGGATTCACACTGTGGTCGGTGGTGGTGATTCTGGGCCTGCTGATGTTCCTGCCGGTGGCGGTACTGGGACCGATCGCTGAGTATTTTGCGCTGGGAGGTTGAGGGAGCTGATTATGGGTACCGAAATCAAACGTGGCATTCTGTTCACGCTGGTCACGATGGTGTTGCTGGGCTTCGGCTATCATTTCGTCTTGTGGGGCATCGGCAGGGCGGTGTTCGCCGACCAGGCCGAAGGCAGCCTGATTCGCGCCAAGGACGGAACGATTGTCGGCTCGCGGTTAATCGCGCAGAACTTCACCCGGTCCGAGTATTTCCACCCCCGCCCGTCCGGCGTCGACTACAACGCCGCTTCGACAGGCGGCACCAACTATGGTCCGTCCAATCCGGATCACTTGAAAGCGGTTCAGGAACGGATCGACGCGGTTACGACGGAAGAGAATGTACCGGCTTCGCAAGTGCCCTCGGAGATGGTCACCGCAAGCGGAGCGGGTCTCGATCCAGACATCCCGCCCGCCGCTGCCGATCTGCAGGCGCCGCGCGTGGCGCAAGCGCGCGGAGTGCCTCTGGAGCAGGTGCAGGAACTGATCCGCACGCATACGGAAGGTCCGGCGCTCGGATTCCTGGGCCGCGACCGCGTCAACGTTCTGGAGTTGAATCTGGCTTTGGATGAATCGTTCGGGAAGGTGCCGGCGCCGCCGGCTGCCCCCGAAGCGCCTAAGCAGTAAACGAGGCAACCATGTCTACGAAAGCGAAAAAGATTTCCATCTGGGACCCCACGATCACCAAAGGGGCCATCGGCGACTCGTTCAGGAAGCTCGATCCGCGGGTTCAGATCAAGAATCCGGTCATGTTCATCGTCGAGATCGGGAGCCTGATCACCACGGTGATCTGGTTTCAGGAACTGTTTGGCGGTGGCGGCAACCCGTTGTTCACGGGGCAAGTCGCGCTGTGGCTCTGGTTCACAGTGCTGTTCGCGAACTTCGCGGAAGCGATGGCAGAGGGCCGCGGCAAGGCGCAAGCCGCTACGCTTCGCAAGACCAAGGCGGAGACAACCGCGACACGCATTCGCGACGGAGTCAAGGAGGTGGTCTCGGCTGGCGAGCTGCGAGCCGGTGACATCGTCCGCGTCGAAGCCGGCCAGCGAATCCCGGGCGACGGGGAAGTGATCGAAGGTATCGCCAGCGTGGATGAGTCGGCCATTACCGGCGAGTCCGCTCCGGTCATCCGCGAAGCGGGCGGCGACCGTTCGGCGGTCACCGGCAGCACCACCGTTCTTTCGGACTGGATCGTGGTCCGCATCACGTCAAATCCGGGCGAAACGTTCCTGGACCGCATGATCGCCCTGGTCGAAGGCGCCGTGCGGCAGAAGACGCCGAATGAAATCGCGCTCAACATTTTGCTGGCCGTGCTGACGCTCGTATTCCTGTTGGTCGTGGTGACCTTGCAGCCGTTCGCGCTGTATGCGGGAACCTCGATTTCGATCCCCGTGCTGATTGCGTTGCTGGTGTGCCTGATCCCGACCACCATCGGCGCTCTCATCTCCGCCATCGGCATCGCGGGCATGGACCGGCTGGTACAGCACAATGTGCTGGCGATGTCCGGCCGATCCGTTGAGGCGGCCGGCGATGTCGATACGTTGCTGCTCGACAAAACCGGGACAATCACACTTGGCAACCGTCAAGCCGTCGAGTTCCTGCCGATCCACGGCGTGGACGACAAGGAACTCGCCGACGCCGCCCAGTTGTCGAGCCTCGCCGACGAAACGCCCGAGGGCCGGTCGGTGGTTGTCCTCGCCAAGGAGAAATACGGCCTGCGTGGCCGTCACATTCCCGAGCACGAAGCTACTTTCGTTCCGTTCTCTGCCTATACACGCATGAGCGGAGTCGACCTCAACGGACGGCGTCTCCGCAAGGGCGCCAGCGAGGCCATCACAAAGTTTGTCGTCGAGCACGGTGGTGAAACGCCCGGTGATTTCCAAGAGATGAGCGACCGCATCTCGCGCACGGGCGGCACCCCCCTGGCTGTGGCCGACGGGAACCGCCTTCTGGGGGTGATTCACCTGAAGGACGTCGTCAAGGGTGGCATGAAGGAACGCATCGGCCAACTCCGCCAGATCGGAATCCGCAGTGTCATGATCACGGGCGACAATCCACTTACGGCCGCGGCCATCGCCGCGGAAGCCGGAGTCGACGATTTCCTGGCGCAAGCCACGCCTGAGGACAAGCTGAAATTCATTCGCAAGGAGCAGACCGGCGGACGCATGGTCGCGATGACCGGGGACGGCACCAATGACGCGCCGGCGCTGGCACAGGCCGATGTGGGCGTGGCCATGAACACCGGGACGGTGGCAGCCAAGGAAGCCGGCAACATGGTGGACCTCGATTCCAATCCCACCAAGCTGATTGAGATCGTCGAAATCGGCAAGCAACTGCTGATGACGCGCGGCGCGCTGACGACGTTCTCCATCGCGAATGACGTGGCGAAGTACTTCGCCATCATTCCAGCCATGTTCATCCTGGCCTTGCCGCAACTGGCTCCGCTGAACATCATGCGGCTGGCGACGCCCGAGTCGGCAATCCTCTCCGCGGTGATCTTTAACGCGCTGATCATCATCGCCCTTATCCCGCTTGCGCTGAAAGGTATCTCCTACAAACCGCTAGGTGCTGCGGCAGTACTGCGCCGCAACCTGCTCATCTACGGCGTCGGTGGGATCATCGTGCCGTTCGCGGGAATCAAGATCCTCGACCTGCTACTCGTGGCTCTTCGACTGGCCTAGCCAACAGCCGCCCGTATAGCACAATTCGGTTTCTAAAGGAGGTTCGAAAAGCCACGTACGCTTCGTGCGCTCCAAGAACGAAGAACATGAAGACAAGACAGTTGATGACGTTTCTCACGATGGGCTTGGCCGGGGCCGCGATCGCCCAAGGCCAGGATACCTACATGATCGGGGATGTCACGGTTCAGGGGCTGGTCGACGGCTACTACAGCTTCAACTTCAACCATCCCCATAGTGGATTCAATACGCTGCGTAATTTCGAAGTCAAAGCGAACCAATTTTCGCTGAACATGGCGGAGCTGTCTTTATACCGCAAGCCCACCGACGACAAGGTCTTCGGCTTCCGCATTGATTTGGGCTATGGGCGTGCGTGGGACGTGCTCCATGCAACCGATCCGGGCGACCGCACCATTCAGCGCCAAATTCCGCGGGCCTATGTCAGCCTCAAGCCCAAGGGTTGGGGCGGCTTTCAGGTCGACTTCGGAAAGTTCTACACCTCGATCGGCGCCGAGCTTACCGAGAACATTTACACTTGGCATTACGGACGCGGCTACATGTATACCAACGGCCCGTACTACCACTTTGGCATGCGCATGAACAAGCCGCTGACCGATAGGTTGTCGGTCGGCTTCCAAGTGGTCAACGGCTGGAACAACGTGGAAGATAATAATAGCGGGAAGACGATGGGCTTCAATGCCGCCTACACGACCACCAAGTTTTCCTGGCTGTTTAACAGCTTGATCGGCCCGGAAAAGAACAACACGAACAAGGGATGGCGGCAGATTTACGAGACTATTCTGAACCTGACTCCGAGCGACCAGTTTGCCGGCTACATCGACTACTATCATGGCCGCGAAGCTCAGGCGAACGGGCCGGGTACGCCGGCGGCGGACTGGGATGCGATCGGCGTCTCCGGCAAATTCAACATGAACAAGACCAACTTCGTATCGTTGCGCTATGAGTTCTTTGGCGACCACGACGGGTTTCCTACCGGGTACGGTTCGCAGGTCAACTTGCAGGAAGTCACCGGAACACTTTCCCGCCATTTCGCGCCGGGCCTGGAAATGCGCGCGGAATACCGGCGCGACTTCTCCGACAAGCCGTTTTTCGAAGTTCACGGCTTGGGACAGCCACTTAACCCCGGAATCGGCGTGTTCACGCCAGGCCCTGGCAAGCACCAGGACACGATCACGCTGGGTGTGATTGCATCCTTCGGTGTGGAGTGAGAGATTCCAGCGGAGATGGGATACAGGCGCAAACAGACGTGGGAGCATCGGCTGGTCCTGCCCGAAGGCGGTGACTGGGCCAGACTCGCGGCAGAGAGCCACCGCGCGAAGCCGATTGATGTTGCCGTGGTCTTCACGAAGATCCCTGCCACACTGTGTGCTCTCCGCAAGGCTGCCGATCTCACGCGGGACCTGAATGCGCGCATCCGTCTGCTGGTGCCCGAAGTCGTGCCGTATCCTTTGCCGCTCGACCATCCTCCGGCGCCGGTGGAATTCACAGAACGCCGCTTTCTGGCGACAGCTCTGGCGCAGACCGTCGAGACCCATGTCGAGGTTTACCTGTGCCGGGACATCGAAGCACTTCTCTGGGAGGAGCTCGTTCCGCGATCCCTAGTGGTGATCGGGGGACGCAAACGCTGGTGGCCTACGCGCGAGACGCGTCTGGCGGCCAAGCTCCGCCGCAGAGGCCACGTTGTGGTCTTCGCGGCGCTCCCGCGCAAATCCGGGCGAGCCTCGGGCCCGGCGTCTGACTCGTCCGGGAAGGATCTGGAGGATGCGATCGCTCTGGCTCTCGATCCACGCTCCCCGCTTGGATTTCTCGAGCGGTTGGGATTGATCCTGTGGCTCGAAGGGGCGGGAAGGGCTGGGCTGTGGCTGTAGCCAGACATGGCATTGTGGGGTCCAATCGCAATCATCCTCTCCATGCCGTAGGGGGGGAACGGTGTTCAGGTGTTTATCCTATGAGTTTGAGGTTGCCCGCTGAGGGACCACTCCATGCCTGAATTCCGCCGCCGAACACCCGAGGATTTCTTACGGGAAGTGAAAGCCGAGGAGGCCTTCGCCAAGGGAGGCCAACTCAAAATCTTCCTGGGCTACGCTTCCGGTGTTGGGAAATCCTTCCGCATGCTGGACGAGGCGCGCCGCCGCCGGGAACGCGGGGAGGACGTCGTCGTGGGGGGAATCCAGCCGCGGGTGCCCGCTGAAGTCGAGGCGCTGATGCAGAAACTGGAGGTTGTGCCTCTGAAGGCGATCGGTAAGGGGACGGCCATCGATGTGGAGGCCCTGATCCGTCGGCATCCTGAGGTTTGCGTCATTGATGGGCTCGCTTATGACAATCCGCCGGGGGCTCAGAATCCGACTCGCTGGCAGGATGTGCAGGACCTTCTCCATGCCGGAATCAGGGTGATCGCCTCCGTCAACATTCAGTACATCGCCGAGCTGCAGGAACAGGTCAGGGAGGTCACGGGCAAGCAAGTGAAAGAGACAGTCCCCGTCTCCTTTATCAAGAGTGCCGGCGAGATCGAGATCGTGGACGCGCCGCCGGAGGAGCCCCTGGAGCGTTCGGCCGAGCAGCGGATCGGCGGCGCCAAACGCTCCCAGCAGCTTTCGCGCTTGCGTGAAATGGCGCTGGTGCTAACCGCGGATGTGGTCGACCACCAACTCGTCGAATATCTCGAACGGCACGGCATCCACCAGCAGTTCCGCACCCAGGAGCGAATCCTGGTGTGTGTTACGCCCCGGGCGAATATTCACGAGATGATGGAGATAGCGCTGACTATTGCCGAGCGCTTTCATGCCGAGCTTATCGTGGCCTATGTCAACCAGCCGCAACTTTCGCCGGGGGACCGCGCAGCGTTAGAGGAGCGGCTTACGATTGCCCGCGGCGCCGGGGCCCACGTCGAAATACTCGAGGGCGATGACCCGGCAGCTACTCTCATCGAATTCGCGCGCTCGCGCGGCGTCACGCAACTGTTCGTCGGGCACACGCAGCGCTCCGGGATAAAGGCGCGCATATGGGGAAGCCCGATCAACAAGCTGATCCGCTTGTCGCAAGGGATGGATGTCCGCGTGTTCCCGCAGTAAGCCGATGAGCGAAACACAGCGTGGCAAACTCAAGATCTTCATGGGGTACGCGGCCGGTGTGGGCAAGACCTACAAGATGCTCGAAGAGGCCCAGGCGCTGAAGGCTGATGGCGTGGACATCGTCGTGGGGTATTTTGAGCCTCACGGCCGGCAGGACACGATCGCCAAAACCGAGGGGCTGGAAATGGTGCCGCGCAGGACGATCGAATATCGGGGCTCGGTGTTCGAGGAAATGGATACCGAAGCCATCCTCGCCCGGCGGCCTCAGGTGTGCCTGGTGGACGAGTTCCCGCACACGAACGTTCCCGGTTCAGAGCGTGGAAAGCGTTGGGAGGATGTACAGGTTCTGCTTGACGCCGGCATACATGTGCTGACGACCATGAATATCCAGCACCTGGAAAGCCTGAACGACCAGGTGTGGCACATTACGGGCATCCGGGTACGTGAAACGATCCCGGATTGGGTGGTTCAGCAAGCCGACGAAGTCGTCATGATGGACCTCACGCCGCAGGCTCTGTTGAATCGCCTCGAGCGCGGGGTTGTTTATGCCCGCGAGAAGGCGGAACATGCCAGAAAGAACTTCTTTCGGGAGCAGATCCTGGTCGCGCTACGCGAACTCGCGCTCCGCCAAGCGGCGCACGAAGTCGAGCAAAGGATCGAGAATGGGGCAACACTTGGCGTGCGGCCCCACGAACGCGTCAGCACGCATGCCGGCAGGCCGCACAAGATCGTGGTGTTGGTGACGGCTGACCCAGAAGCGGCCATGCTGATCCGGCGCGCGAAGAGAGTAGGCGATTTCCTCGATGCCGAGTGTTTTGCGGTTGCCGTGCAGCCATCCGCCGACAGCGCGAGAACAACTCAAGCCGACCAGGAGGCGATGGAGCGCCACTTGAACTTCGCACGCAACCTGCGCATCGAGACCCGAGTCCTGGAGAGCGACGATGTAGCGCAGGTGCTGGTCGACTTCGCTCGCCGGAATCAGATTACGCAAATATTCCTGGCCCGGACGCATGAATCAAGACGCTGGTCTCTTTTTCCGGCAACAGACCTGGTGCAGCGCATTGTGGGACTCGCGAAGGATATGCAGATTGTGATCGTCTCCCCGCCGGCCCCGGTCGTTCACTGAGCCGACGCTCCCAATCTTCTCTCTGGGGCTCCACCACACACTTCGCGTTCAGTGAGTTACGAACCTGAAGGTCACTCGGATACCTGTAGTGGACCCCATTTTTTGGACAGAAAAACGACCCTTCCTTAGATGGTGGGCGGCATTGAGAATGAAGGAGAGTCAATGCCCAAAACCCGCAAGAGTCACCCACCTAGCCTGAAGGCCAAGGTGGCCGTGGAGGCCATCAAGGCACACAAGACGGCTGCTCAAATCGCGCAGATGTACGGGGTGCACCCGACCCAGGTCGGGGGCTGGAAGAAGCAGGCGCTGGCTGGCTTGCCGGACATCTTCGGCAACGGCCGCGAGCAGCTGCGCCAGCAGGCCGACGCCGACAAGGACGAACTCTACAAGCAGATCGGCCAGCTGAAAGTGGAGTTGGACTTTCTCAAAAAAAGAGCTGGCCTCATCGACTGACGACAAACGCCCCCTATTAAAGAAATGGATCGATCCACAGCATCCGCGCCTGAGCATTCAACAGCAGTGCGAACTGTTGGGAGTGCCGCGCTCGACCTACTACTACCAGCCGCAAGCAGAGAGCGCGGAGAACCTACGTCTGCTCCGCCAGCTCGACCAGTTGTACCTGAAGCGCCCGTTCTACGGCAGCCGCAAGATGGCCATCGAGCTGGAGGTGAACCGCAAACGCATCCAGCGCCTGATGCGCATTCTGGGCATCGAAGCCCACTATCCCAAACCCAACTTGAGCCGCCCGGCACCGGGTCACCAGATCTACCCGTACCTGCTGCGCGGCGTGGAAATCCTCCGGCCCAACCACGTCTGGAGTACCGATATTACTTACATTCCGATGCGTGGCGGCTTCCTGTACCTGGTCGCGGTGATGGACTGGTTCAGCCGCTACGTGCTCAGTTGGGAACTGTCCAACACCCTGGAGACCAGCTTTTGCCTGGCCGCGCTGGACGCCGCGTTCCGCTTCGGTCAACCCGAAATCTGGAACTCCGATCAGGGTGCCCAGTTCACCTCGGCCGACTTCCTGGCGCCGCTGAAGAAGCGCGGGATCGCGATCAGCATGGATGGCCGCGGCCGCGCACTCGACAACGTTTTCATCGAACGTCTGTGGCGTTCGCTCAAGTACGAGTTGATCTATCCGGGCGACTTCGCCACCGGCCTCGAACTGTTCCCAGCGCTGGAAAACTACTTCCACTTTTACAACCACGAGCGGCCACACCAGGCGCTCGGCTATCAGAGGCCGGCAGACCTGTTCCCGCACAGATCCAAAAGGAAGGGGTCCATGCCATGATGGGGGCTCCGCCCCCAAACCCCCGCGATTTACCGCTTTTGTTTTCCAGAATGGATGTTTTTTGCTTTACTCGAAACGGCACCTGCCGTACAATCGAAACGCTTGCTAGGAGGATAGGGCAACGCAGCGATGCGACCCGAGCGCCGATGCAAGTCCGGAATGGATGGCGGCCTCACGGCCGCCTCCTTGGTCAGCCCGCTTCACCATCTAAGAACTGCCGTTTTTTTGTCCAACCAATGGGGTCCACCTCAACCCTCGTGGTCCGCTAATAATCAATCTTTCATCAAGCGGCCTCCCTCTTCAGCCGATATTCGTGGTGCAGCCGGCTTAAAACGGGTGTCAAGGCTACTCGATAGCCCTCGGGAAGCACGTGCCGCTGGACGCCGGCCGGAACCTCGGCTTGAAGCGGCTCCGGGATTCCAGGTCCTAACGACGCGTGAGGGCGACCGCGATTGTATTGGACGACGAACTCTTTCAGCGTCCGGCGCAGGTGGCCCTCGTTGATCGGAATGAGGTAGTCGAGACATTCGCGGCGGATCGTGCCGACCAGCCGTTCACAGAACGCGTTCGCGACGGGAACTCGGACAGGCGTCTTGATGGCGCGCACGCCGAAGCCACGCGGCGCGTCGTCCACGGAGTTTGTGAAGATCGAGTCACGATCATGAATGACGAACTGGTAAGCGTGTCGATCCAGCCCCACGGTAGCAGCCCATCGAAGCCCTTGTTCAGCGACAACTCACCGATCCGGACGCCCACCTCGTAGTGGCGACTGCCGGCCATGCTGATCCTCGATGGAAGGGTTGATTCGGTCACCTCGGGGAACTGGTTTTCGAGAGACGATAGCTATAGTTTTGGATTCGCCTTTGTTGCGCCACAACCGGTCCGAGAGGTCCGAGATCTCGTCGCGGCGAAGGAGGGCGACGATACGCAACCTGTAGATAGCGACGGAAACGAAGGACGACGCTCCGTGTATCGACGCAATCTTCTTAGGCCAAGGTGTAGGCCCGCCACCAGCGGGGCCTTCGCTCGGGCGATGCAGGACGAGGACCACGTCGACGATAGGGAAGATGTGTGACGGCGCCGACGGGTGCTTCGCGGTCGATTCGTCGATTCGACTAGGCACGCTTGAGTCTCCCCTGTAGAATCCACGCGTTGGAGTGGAGAAAAGGTTGGAAAATCGATTTTCTGCGGAGCCAATTTCTGGGCCCCCAGGGAATCAATTTTCCAACTCTGCGGGGCTTGGGTTGACAGACTCTTGGGTATGGCAGCCGGGTTCATGTTTGCCGAAGCTGCGCTGCCGAACCCATCTGTTAGTTGCAATACATAGGTAAATATGCAAAACTACCGATAGATAGCAACATGCTAGATTCAGCCCAAAGGATTCTTAGAATCGTGCGCCGGCGCGGGATCCTTCGTCCCAGAGATGTTGCGGATGAGGGGATTCCACGCGAGACTCTTCTGCGTCTGTTCCGCAAGGGGGTTCTCGCAAGGAGCGCTCGCGGCATCTACGTGCTCGCGAATGCTCCTGTCACTGAACATCACAGCCTTGCCGTGGCTGCCAAGCAGGCTCCCCGCGGTGTCATCTGCCTGATCTCTGCGCTCCAGTTCCACGGCCTCACCACCCAGATCCCGCACGAGGTATGGATCGCTCTCGACGTGAAGGCGCACCGGCCTTCGGTTTCTTGGCCGCCGCTCAAGGTTGTGCGGTTCTCCGGCCAGGCCCTAGCCGCGGGCGTCGAGAAGCACAAGATTGAGGGTGTGGAGGTGAAGGTCTACAGCGCCGCGAAGACCGTAGCCGACTGCTTCAAGTATAGGAACAAGATCGGCATCGATATCGCGATCGAAGCCCTTCGAGACATCCTCCGCCTGCGGAAGGCCAAGGTCGATGAGATCTACCGCTATGCAAAGATCTGCCGCGTCGGACGAGTGATGCGGCCCTACCTTGAGTCCGTAGTATGAAGCCGCCCAAGCCGCGAAACATCGCAGCGTCTCACCGCGCCAAACTCCTCGCTCTTGCACAGGAGCGCCGGGAGGACTTCCAATTTCTACTTGGGCGGTGGGTCGTCGAGCGATTTCTGTTTCGGCTCAGCCAGTCCGCACACGCAGAGCAGTTCGTGCTGAACGGTGCGATGCTCTTCGTCGCGTGGGAAGGCAAGCTTCACCGGCCTACGAAGGATGTCGACCTGCTTGGCTACGGTTCGCCGGACGTGGGCCGAGTCGTCGAAACAGTTCGCGAGATCTGCTCCGTGTCGATAGAGGATGGCCTGCTATTCGATCTGGCCAAGATCGAGGGAGCGCGGATCAAGGAAGACGCTGAATACGAAGGGGTCCGAGTGAAGGTGCCGGCGAGTCTCGGCGGCGCCCGCGTGCTGATGCAGATCGACATCGGATTCGGGGATCTCGTCGAGCCGCCGCCCAAGCCGATCCAGTTCCCGGTGCTCCTCCCGCTGGACGCGCCAACGGTCCGGGCGTATCCGCCAGAAGTGGTGGTCGCTGAGAAGTTCCATGCGATGGTGCTGCTCGGAATTGCGAACAGCCGAATGAAGGACTTCTACGATATCTGGACGCTCGCCTCGTCATACACGTTCGAGATGGAGACGCTGGCTCGCGCGGTGCGGAGCACGTTTGAGCGCCGGCGAACCGAGGTTCCGCGAGGCGTTCCGTTCGCCTTCACCGACGAATTCCTCGAGGATACGGCGAAGCAAACCCAGTGGCGTGCGTTCGTCGCCCGGCTCGGTGTTAGAGAGCGGAGTGAGCTGAAGGACATCGGCCGTTTCCTCGCCGGCTTTCTCGTCCCGGTGACTGAGGCCGCGGCAGGCGCCGCGTCCAGCTACCGGCTTTGGACGCCGCCCGGCCCTTGGGCCTAACGGTCGAGCACGAAAGATCAACTTTCTTGACCGTTTGTGCGGGCCGCAGCCGATCTCTCAGGGTGCGTTTTGTGTTCCCTTTAGATACAACTACTTAGGATTCGGAGAGGTAGTTGGAAACCTTGGTTTCTGGGGAGCCACCATCCGATGACCCGGAATAGCGCGGCCGTTTGAGTTGACTGGGCCTCTTTGAGGGGCGCCCCGCATTCCAAACATTCCGCAGGTATTTGTTCCGACGGTTCTCTCACGTTGGAAACGCACCACTCCGGGGCGGCGCACACAACCCAGGGGTTGAGACCGGACCCCACTTATTTTCGTCCGAACTCTCCGGTTTCTCCGGTTGACAGAACGCGTTTGTTGACAGCCTCGTCCAACGTGGGGGTGCGAGAGTTCAAGCTTCAAAAAGTGGGGTCCTGGGCCTTGCGTCGGGGCGGCTAGACTTTCTCGGCTGTGGCACGTTCTTGGCGGCGACCGCGCGGACTGCTGTTCAGCGCATTTCCGTGACGTTCCGCCGCCCGCTAGTTTCGCTGAAGATCCGCCTCCAACTGAGCCCAGGCCTCAAGCAAGGTGAAACACGCGCAAACAAGAAAGCCGGGCTGGATCTCCTCAGTGTCACGGTGTTGTCCGTAGTCGCCGATTCCCCATAAGGAGTCCAGCAGGAGGTATGTCGATCGCCGAATACAGGTGTCCGTGGGCCGGTACTGACCAGTCAGCTGATCTAGCAGCCTGCACTGACTCCCGTCCGCCGGAATGGTACTGAACGGCGTAGCCCTGATATTTCTGTCATTCAAGCTTCGCCAATGTTCGGTCCAGGCCACAGGAATTCTGCGGTCCGGTAGCACCCTTCGCCAAACCAGCATCAATAGCTGGCGGGCCGCTTCGCGGAACAGCGCGAGCGAAGTATTCGGATCATCAAAGGCGTCGATGATCTTCTCCGTTACTCGAAGTAGGTGCTCGTCGATGGGAGCCCGAGCAGCGAGGCGATATTGCAGGAGTACTCGAACATTTTGACCAAACCGATCTGCCGTCCCAAACAGATTCGTCATGAGTTCTGACTGCGCGCCAAGTTCACCCTCCGCAACGCATCGCATCGCCCGGCATTGAAACTGAACTCGACTGCCGGCGCGGGCCAGGTATCCCCGTTGGATCAATGGCCGAACATGGCGAGCGGATGCGCCCGTGAACTCATCGGCCCGGCCTGAGGCGACGGAAGTCAGGATCTCCTTTTGTTCAGGCGTGCAATCATCCCAGAGGTCCTGGAGGTAACCGGCAGAATCATTCAACAACTCCCCACCCTCTTCATTGACCATTTCGGGCGTTAGGGATTCTCCGGAGTTCAGCCTTGCCCACAGTCGTTGGCCAAGCATGCTGACCAGAAGAGGGAAACCTCCCGACCAGTTGAAGAGCTCAGTATCGGCGCCACGAATGATCGTGATTCCTGCATTCTGAAATGGGGCGACGAACTCCGATACCTCTTGACGGGTGAGCGCCTGAAGTACAACCGGGTCGGGAAAGAGGTTGTGGAACGGCGAGTCCGCAGTTTCAAGTGAGGCGCACAGGTCGCGCAAGGGCTTCCTGCTGGTAACGACAAACCGGAGACTCTTGGTGCACTTGACCGCTAGCGCGCGTAGGTTCTCCAGCAGCCCAGCCGTGAGCGCTGTGCCGATTGGCAAGGCATCGAAGCCATCCATGCAGACCACAAGGCACTTTCCGGAATTGTGCAGCCATTCGAACACCGTCTGGAGAGCCTCAAGTGTGGACCAGCCTTCTGTCTGCAGGTCATTGACAAGGCCGGCTTCGATGGTTCTCAGTGGCTCCACCAATCGATTCCGAAACTCATCCAGGAAGTCTCCGTCACTCGTGAACCGCTTTTCCTTCAGATTCCATAGCAGACTACCAGCGAATTGGCCGCCGTCCTCATCGATCTTCATTGCGAGCCGGTGCATTAAGACCGTCTTGCCACCGTGCCGAGGTCCGACGATGGAGACCTGGTTGTTGACGAGTTCATTACGAACGCGTAGCAGCGTCGCGGTTCTTCCTCGGCAATCCGCTACGTCGATCCCACGAACGCGAAAGGGAGATCCTTCCATGTGCTTTTCTGTTCTCCTTACTCCAGCCGTGCGGCCGCGAAATGAGTGTCCGGATCCTCATTTTCGTGCAGCCATAATGAGAAGAGCGGAACATTGATCCGGTACGAAACTCCAAAGACAGTCTCTTCGATGGCCGCGACCTCGAGCTCGCGCAATTCCTCGAGGTCCTGCTTCAACGCCATTCGCGTGTACGGGAGGCCTGCCTCTTCGAGCTTGGTGAACAGCAGCTCGAACGTAACGCGGTCCGGCCCTTTGGCGCAGTGGTCAATCAGGAACGCCAGATACCTTTGGCGCGCTGAACGGATGTAGGTTCTGAAGACATCGCGGAAGTAGATGCTGGATTCCGCAAATCTCTGTGCGGCGTCCTCCACCATCTCCGGCGCCACCGCGTGGTCACCGTGTTCAGTGCTCAGGGTGAACACCTGGTGGCAGAGGGATTGAATGAGGTACGGTTGCCGCGCGGCCAGTTCGCAGATTCGGTCTACGGCCGCCGGCGAAAAGACCAGGCGACCGGTGGCAGGCTCTGTGACAAGTTGGCGAGCGGAGGGCATATCGAGCGGGCCGACCGGCTCGACCACACCAAGGCCGAAGAGAATGCCCCAATACTCTTCTTGCAGTTTCTTGATCCGCGGTGAGCCGGACAGAATCGTCGCTATGCCTCGCTGATGCTGAAAGAGCGCGCGAAAGTTGTCGAGGACCTGCGGATTCAAGGACCCGGCATCAATTCCGTCCTGGAGTTTTTCGAACTCATCCATCATCAGGAGCATCCGGACGGGCCGCAGTTCCTTCAATAGTCTTGAAAGGAGGGAACGGAATGAGTCGAACGGGCCAATGCCAGAGGTGTCCGTACCCGAAAAGAGCAGCGGAGCCGCGTTTGCTGCGATGGTCTCGACGCGAGAGGAATCACTGGCAGGGACAAACCGCAAGACCGCATCAAGAACGTCTCTTGCCAGCATTCGAAACAGAGCGTGCGCAGTGAAGCTGCTGTCGGCAGCTCCCGAATCGGTGCTCTGAAAATCGGAAAACACCGGAATCCAGCCAGGCAGGGCTCCAGGTGCCAACAGCTTCTTCAGAATCGAGGTCTTGCCGGCGCGGCGATTTCCACGCAGGATCAATACGGCAGGATCTTCGCCGACTGGCAGCGCGTCCGTGATTCGTCGGATGATCCCGTCACGGCCGTAGAGGCGGTCCTCAGATTCGATGGGAGTGCCAACCTTATAAGGATTCCCCTTCGGCCGGACGTCAGTTGTGGATGCACCAGCCTGCTGAGACTCGATCGGCAAACTGGTCGATCCACTCCAGCTTTCGCCGCTCAGAAGTTGCCCCTGCCACCTGACTGTAAGTAGCACCGGCCCAGCAGGTTGGGCGGGAAGCGATATCAGCCACCGCGCACTCGATCCGCCTGATAGCAATGCCAAGTCGTGACGCTCTTGCGGTTTTTCTATGTTGAGTTGGAGCTTGCGGATGGGGGCGATGCCAGTATTCCTGAGCTCCAGTTCAACATCCGTGGGCCGGTCTGCCGGTATGAACGGGTCTCCGACCTCAATTGCCAGCCCGACGGTACGCGTGATGCGCGTGCATTCCGTGTCTGCTGCATCAAGCAGAACTTCACAGAGCGCGGTGAACTTTTCGGCGGCACGTGAGGCCAGCGCATCCGCCTTGCTCTCGGAGTGAAGGCGATCCTTCGATCCCATCAGCTCGTGCGTGGCCGTTTTGTCCCAGGCTTGAAGCGCGCCATAGCGATCCATTCCTGGGGGCAGTTCCATAGCATCGAGTAGATCGAGCGCGTGGTCAGCCCACGACAAGAGCGAGTGGCGGAACGCGTCCCTGATGGCGCCGGCGTTCGTGGAGGCCTCGTTCGCCTTGTTAATCATCAACACGAAGCGCCGCAAAGAATCCCACCATTCCTCGGTGTAGCCTTTGCCGTTGCCTGCCTTGGTTAGAACCTGGACCCACTGATTATTCAACAGCGAGGAGATCCACACCGATTCACCGCTTAGCGCGCTGAACGCCTCCAGAACAGCATCGGCGGCGCTCACGTCTCTGAGCTGTTGCGCGAGCCTCCTTTGTTGTTCTACGGTGAAGGCAAGCAGAGGCATGTGCTTCAAAATGCGAGCAGAGAAATGCTGAATGACACTCCCTGAAGCGCCGCCCCGTATCCACTCCTGATATGGAGCAGTCTGAAGCAACCGCATCAGCGCAAGAGGAGTGAAGGCGCCGCGTGATCGAATGACGATAATGCTCTTGGCCGCCACGGCACCGGCCAGACCTTCCGGGACTATTCCCAGGTTCCCGACACTGCCAGAGGCCGTCAATAAGATGTCGCCGACTCGCAGCCGATGGCGGTCGCGGACCCGTTCCATACCCTTCTCATTCAGAGACATCGAAGGACGACGAACCGACGGTTCACCTGTGGATTCGCGCTTGTTATGTCCAACATCCTGCACGCGGACCAGCGGAACGAGGGGGAGTGTCAACGCCTCGACGGGCGAGATCACCCCGTGGGCTCGCATCTTCGTGCCTGAAGATTTCGAGGAGTAGTCAGCCTCGACCACACCTTCCTTCTGATAACCGACGCCCGGAAAGATCTCGGCAACATCGCTCAACGTAATCCGACTGAGACTCACGTCGCGCTCTTGAAGCTTCTTCAGAAAGTCTTCAAGAGCCTGCTCGCCAGTCTCCTTGGCGACCAACTCCCAGTGACGGTTTGCCAAATTCAGCGATGGCACCGTCCACGCCAAGCGCACCCCATGGAGTTCCGGAAGCTTTTGCAGGGTTCGGATAGACCTACCCTCATTCTCTCCGGGGGGCAGTAGACGAATAAGCTCCAGCTTTTCGATGAAGTCGCGGAACCGTTCGGAATCGCCCGCCGAGGTCACGTAACCCGTTTCGACGTTGAAGTCGTCGAATGTGTCCATGTGCATTGCAGCTAGGCGATCCAAGTGCCTTTCGCGCGCTGCTTGAGCTTGTACCTGGGTGACGGTCGCTTGCCGGTAGTGAACGGCATCCATCAAAATCCCTCGGCGGTTGCCGGGTTCCGCGTGCCTTTCTAACCCCTCCTCCCAGAGCCGTTCACCGACGAAGACCACCTCCTTCGCAGGCTCCCGTCGGCTAACACACAGAATGCTCGCCTTCACGTTCGTACCCTGTAGCCAACCTGCCGTGAGAGAGATGACCGCATCGAGATGGAATTCGTCGAGCATCTGCCGACGGATCATCTCATCAGCGCCGTGCCTGAAGAGAACACCGTGCGGAACTACGACGACTGCCCGACCACCCAATTTGAGGTGCCCGAGGATATGCTGTAGAAATCCCGACTCGGCGGTACTGGCCCTCACTCGAAAGTTATCCGACGGTCGGGCAGTGGAGCCAAAGGGAAGACTCGCCATAACTACGTCGAACCCTTCCGTACTGCGATCGCGTGGCAGCGGTCGTTCCAGTGTGTTGCCGAGTTCCAGGTTGGGCTGTGCCACACCGGCCAGGATCACCCGCGCCAAGCCGATCAGCCAGGCGGACGCGTTGATCTCGACTCCGAACACCGAACGCTCCTGTGCCTCGCGCCATCCGGCCGGAGGAAGCGATTCCGCTCCACTGCTGACTCGCCGGGCAGCCTCAGAGAGGAATCCACCAAGCCCGAAGCACGGATCGTAGATTCGCTCACCCAAGCGCGGGGCCGCCAGATCGACAACGAGTCGAACAAGGTTTTCCTCGGACGCGAACTCTGCCGTGTACTTCGTGCTGCTGATGTAGCGCGCGACGGCGTCCTCAAAGAAGATGGACAGATCCCGCTTGCCCTGGGCCGTGGTGAGCGGCATGCCTGCAACGACGCGTCGCGCAGCGTCAAGGATTGCATCCATGCCCGAAGCCAATCTGATCGCCGAGGGGATACGGCGAAGATTTCGCATTACAGGACCATCAACACTCGAACCGAGCTTTTCCCATACGCGCTCGATGGCCGGCGCCAGCGCCTTGAGCGGCGCCTCCGCAATTCGAGACCAACGGACGGCCTCCGGGAGAGGGGAGTGATAGGGCTGATCGTCGAACGAGGCGATCGCCTCGCGTTCTGCCTCTTCAAGTTCCGCCTGATGCAGGATCACAAACGACGCAAGCGCCCGTAGGAACGCGCCGGCAGGATCGACAAGTTCAGACCGGGAACCGTCCAATAGCGGGAGGATTTCATCCCACCGGGCGATCGGATCTGTCGTCGTTTGAGACACCGTACTAAAGTTCTCCCGCAAAGGCTTGCCGTAAGACTGCTTCTCTCGCGGTTTCGCACATGTCCGCAATGTCTGAAGCCTCGCTGACAAGCGGCTCCATCACTTCATCTAGCCTCGCCAGCCTTGTAACTATCTCCTGTTGACGGCCAAGCTGAGGAACTGGAAGCTTGATCCGCTTTAGATCCCGAAGGTTCAACTCAGCGAATCGGAATCCGATCTTTTCCTCGTGCCACCGTCCACCTGCTTCTGCCGACACCAGAAGGTAGCGGCCGAGTGGGGAGTTGAGGAACTCGAATAGAAACCGCGGGAGCATCCGCTCCGGGTTGGCCCGCAGAATCGCCACGTGGGTGTCTACAGTCACTCGCTGTTCTGGAGCAGCGGCAAGGAAGCAGGTTCGCCCCAAGGATCCCCGAGCAGAACACGCAAGCAGGACATCGAATTCGCCTACGATCAACTCATTTTTGACTCGCGCTGCCTCCGTCTCGGCTAGGCGGCAATCGGAATAGTCCTTCACGCCGTCTGGCCAGACGTGGCGGGTCTTTATCAAGTAGGTGTCGGACTCGCCCTGCTTAGAGTGACGACCACGAGAGACCAGCGTGCAAACATCATCGAGTGCGGTCCAACGGAAGTCTCCAGAATGTTCGTATGCCTCGCTCCAACTGCGAAGCGTGTCAAGCCCCAGCAGCTCAAGGACGTACCCGCCTCGGGTGTGCCGCGGGTAGTGGCTCATTTCGTCCTGAATTGAAGAGATCTCATCGAATCGCTCAAAACACTGTCGGACTTTGGAGACGATTCTGCGTTGTTCGGAAATCTCCGGGTAGTCGATGGTCAACTCCCTCAACTTGCGTGCGCTGAGGTTCTTTAGGCTCGCGCTCGTGCCCAATGCCGCGTCCTTAATCAACCGGCGTACTTCGCCAGAGCGCAGCCAAAACAGGCCAAACCAGGGATCCACCTTCTGCGGACTAAATCTCAGTACCTGACAAAAGTTGGAGGGAAGATATGGGTTTGAATCGCCTTCAGGCTGTTCAAACAGTCCACAGTCACCAACTCGCTCGAGGCTGTTTGATTTGGTCATCAGGATGTCGCCGCTCTGCATCCTCAGGCGGTCGACCAGAGACTTGGGCACTGCTCGGCCAACATATTCACCGAGTTCGAGTAGCGGCCCTGGCGAAATGTTATTTGTGCGCAGGACCCGTGCGCCGTTCGGGTCATCGTGAGTGCCCCACGCGCCGCCCGAAAGTACATCCAGCACTTCGTGCAACTTCTTCGTTGTCCAGTTTTCCTGAGCCACTTATGCCTCCAAGATCCCCTCAATCTCGTCCAGGAGGGTTGCAATCCGTTCCTGCTTAACCTTCAGTGACTGGACGAGATCAAGTGCGCGACGGTGTTCGTAATCTTCTTTCCGATTTGGATTCCTGGCTGTCAAATCCAGGTTTTTAAGGTCCTTCACATGTACGGTCCATGAGCAATCGCCTTGTTCCCGTGTTGGCTGCTTGTCGAGAAAGTCAGGGATCTGGCCGCCCGGAATCGGCTTGCGGCCCTGTTTGAGTTCGAAGCCATCATTTGTGACTTCGTAGTACCAGATGCTATCTGTCTTGCGACCGTCCGCCTCTCGGTTGAAAAACAAGACATTTGCCTTTACTCCGGTGTATGGAAGGAAGCACCCGGCGGGCAGCGAGAGAATGGTGTGAAGGTTAAACTCATCCAAAAGCCGCTTGCGGACCTGCGAGTCCGGGCCTCCGCGAAAGAGGACGCCCTCCGGAAGAATTACTGCGGCCCTGCCCCCCTTTGCGAGACTTGCCATAATGTGCTGAACAAACAGGATCTCAGTCGCCGCAGAGCGAACAGTGAAGTTCGTCTGAACCTGCTGCGGTAGCCTGCCTCCGTAGGGAGGATTTGCCAGGATCACCGAATATTTGTCGCGCTCGGGAACGTTATTGGAGTGCGCTTCAAGCGTGTTGACGAGTTCTAGGTTTGCCTCACGAACATCATGCAGCAGCAGACCCATAGTTCCGTTGAGGTACGCCAGTGGGCCAAGTTCCCGGCCGTAAACCGTCCGCTTATGGAACTGTTCGAGCTGCTCCAGCCCCATCGGACCGGACACACGGCGGATCTCATTCGCGGCCATCCAAAGAAAGCCGCCTGATCCAAAGCAGGGATCATACACACGCTCTCCCAAGCGTGGCATGACTACCTGGACCATCGCGGTGATGATGTGGCGCGGCGTGTAGAACTCTCCGGCATAGCCGGCCACGGAAGCCACATCCTTCAAGAGCCTCTCGTAGATCTCCGATAGGACATCGACGTCGGTCTTCTCGCCAAAATGGAGCTTGTTCACCTGCGTAACCACGCGAGCGAAACTGGCTCCGCGCGTCTGGTGATTCTTGATGGTCGAGAATATGCGCGACAGGCGTTCGGCGATTGGCCCGTCATGAAGACCCCGGAGGTGTGGCCACAGCTCTTTGTCGACGAAGGCCAACATCTCGTCAGCACGGTTCGTCTTCGATGACCAGGTGGACCACCGATACTCCCCATCGAGCAGACGTTCGTACTCCGTCCCTTCGAATCCGGCTTCCTCCTCGCGGCGACTTTCCGATTCATCAAAAGCTTTCAGGAAGAATAGCCACGAGAGCTGTTCTACATAGTTGTGCGGCTGAACGCCTTCAGACCGCATCTGGTCGCATGCGTTGTCGATCGCCTGGACGACCTCCTGTCGGCGATGTTCGATTTGAGTGATGGTTGGTGTCATTCGATTCTGTTTTCCCTACGCGACCATTGGCACATAAAGGTGGCGCTTGACTTCTTCCAGGTCCGTGCGGAGCTTAGGACCGCCACCGTATTGCCCGAGCAGCTGAGAGAAACTGCCGAACCGCTCAACGAACTGCGGTGCGCTGTAGGTCTGGCCCTGTTCCAGGTCATCAATCCCATAGAGGGCGTAGTGGTCGAGGCAGGTTTCCCAGAACTGCACCTTGACGGGGCTCTGGCTACCGACAAGTTGGGCCAGCCAAGGCTGCTCAGCGTCCCAGAAACGGACGACCCGATCAGTCCGCATTGGGACACGCACCAAGTCGAAACCGACCTTAGAGATTATGTCGACGTCATCGGCCGCATCGAGATCGAAGTACTTGCGGAAGGCCGCCACGTGAATGTCGTTGTCTTTCAGCTCCATGCGCAGGTCCTTGCGCGTGCTCTTATCGATCCACAAGTCGAGCAGTGTCTGGACGTCGACCGGAGAGATCTTCCGGATCACTTCCTTAGACCGCTCCCGATACTCATCGAACGGCAGCTTCCGCCCGTCGGCGAGACAGACGTAGCTCTCCGTGGAGGAGATATACACCTGGATGCCTTGTCCGACAGGCTTCACCTGTGGTAGCTGCGGAGTCTTGGGCGGCGCCTTCTGTTTTATGGGCTTTTGGCGATTGGCGGGATGCCCATCGAATTCGGCGTCCTCAAGCTGGCTGGCGCCCGTGTAATCGAAGATGAAGAAGTACCGCTTGTCGATATCCTGGCAGAGCCTGGTGCCGCGACCCTTCATCTGTTTGTAGAGGATTGCGCTCTTAACGGGACGGACGAAGACAACGGCCTTAACATCGGGGGCATCAAAACCAGTAGTGAGCAAGTCGACCGTCACGGCCACGCGAGGTTTGGCTCGCCCGACTTCGGCGAAGTTCCGTTCAAGCTGATGGGAATTTCGTTCGGAGCGGGTGATGCGGCCGGCATACTGGTCATCCCCTGATATGCGGCGAAGTTCCTGCGCCATGAACGCGGCATGGGTGTCATCGACGCAGAAGACGATGGCCTTTTCTTCTCGAAGCCCCTGTTTGCCGAACTGCGCCCACAGGTCCTCGGCGATAACCCTGGTCCTTTCCGGTAGACGGATGTCGCGCTCGAAGTTGGCAGTTGTGTAGCTCGTCCCATCGGGCGCGACGTAGCCATTCTCGTCGAGGTTGGTCAGCCGCTCTTCCAGCAGATACGGCACAAGATAGCCGTCTTCGATCGCCTGCTTCAAGGAATACGTGTAGGCCGGCTCCCCGTTGGGCGAACCGGTGAAGTATGAGTACGTGTCGCGCCGCTGCTCTTCTGGCGACAACGGGCGGCCGATGTCTTCAATTTCGCGCGGCGTTGCGGTGAGACCGAGTTGGAACGCCTGGTCGAAGTGCTGGAAGATCGGGAACCAGTCACCGAACCCGGAGCGGTGGCACTCGTCTACAATCACGAGGTCGAAGAAGTCCCGCGAGTAGTGCTCGAACAATTTCTTGCCGTCGAGTTCTTCGTCGAGATTCTGGTAGTTCGCGAAGAAGATCTTGCCGACCTGGTGTTCGCCCTTGCGGACCACTTCCTTGTCGATTACGACGCGCTCGTCCGACGCGAACGCCGAGAATGCGCGCCACGCCTGGTCCTGGAGGTTGTTCCGGTCGGTGAGAAAGAGAATGTGGTTGTTGGCGAGGACATCGCCGTTGATGAGCTTCCAGATGAGTTGGAAGACTGTGAAGGTCTTGCCGGTGCCCGTAGCCATCAATAGCAGTACGCGCGTGAGGCCGGCAGCGAAACGGAACATCGTTTCGTAGATGGCCATCTGCTGGTAAGGCCGGACGCGCTTCTGCGAGACTTGATCGATATGCCAAGGTGCCTCGAAGGCCTTCTTCCACGTCTCCCACGCAACTTGCCGCCCGGCCCGTGCCAAAAGGCTGTCGGGCGTCGGAATGGCCGATAGTGTCTCGAAGGCCCCGGTCTGATTGTCCGTGAGGATGTGCTCGGTGCCATTCGAAGCAATCGAGAAACGCAGGACCAGCCGGTTCGCGTAGCGCGAACCCTGTTGCATGCCATCAGAGGCAGCCTCGGTTTCCGCTTTCGCCTCCAGGACGGCGAGCGGCAACGGCCCGATTCGGAGCAAGTAGTCGACGACCAGCCGTTGCGTGTCGTCGTACATGTTGCCGCCCGAGAGGTTCACCGGGCCAGGCCCCAGTTCGAGCTGCCGATCGAAAGCCCACCCGGCTTTACGCAGTGCGGGCTCGATCAATTCGCGGCAGGTCTGTGTTTCATTGCGGCTCATTCGGTGTCGTTCCTTCGGGACGGATCGCCCGTCGGCACGAGACTAAAGGCATGTCCTATGCCAAAGCTCCTCGCGGGTGTTAAGTAATTCATCCTAAACCAGATCCTATCCAGTCCCGCTTGCGCGCGACTCCCTCTATTTTCAACCTAAGTTGAAATGATTTCAACCGAGGTTGACGGATCTGCGTTCGGCGACCAAACCAGGCCACCGCGACCTTCAACCAGAGCGTTCTTTCAGCTTCGACAGGTACTTGTGGACCGCCTGCGGTGAGACACCCAGCAGGCGGGCCGCTTCACTTCGATTCCCGCCGGCCGATTCCATCGCTCTCAGGACCATCTGCTTGCGAGCGCTTGCGAGGAAGCCTTCGATGGAAAACCCTTCGGTCGGCTCTGGGAGCGTGCTCAGGGGATCATCCTTCGCTACCGGCTCCGTCAGGATAAGGTCGTCGGCATCGATGACGTCATTTCGGGTTAACCGCGCCGATCGTTCCAACACGTTTTGCAGGTCACGCACGTTTCCCGGCCACGAGTGGCCCTGGAGCCTAGCCAACGCCGCCTGAGACAAACGCCGAGGCCGCTTTAGTGTGGTGTTGATGCGGTCAAGAACGTGAAGGGCGATCTTCGGAATATCGCTTCGCCGCTCCCGGAGCGCAGGCAGCCGTATTTCGCCAACGTTGAGACGATAGTATAGGTCTTCCCGAAATTCCTTCTGGCGGATTGCTTTCGCCAGGTTCTGGTTAGTCGCCGCCACGATACGCACGTCAACCTTACGCGGCTTCCTCGCGCCGATTGATTCCACCAAGCCATCCTGCAAAACGCGCAGCAACTTCGCTTGGGCTGCCAAGGGCAGTTCGCCGAGCTCATCCAGGAATAGCGTACCTTTGTCAGCCAGTTCGAACTTGCCCATCTGGTCGGCCAGAGCGCCGGTGAAACTGCCCTTCTTGTGGCCGAAGAGGATGCTTTCCGCTAAGTCCTTCGGAATCGACGCGCAGTTGAGCGCCACGAAGTTGTCACGCGGTCGGCCGCTCAGCCGGTGAACAAACCTGGCAAGGAGTTCCTTGCCCGTTCCTGTCGCGCCCAGGATGAGGATCGGTACGTTCGAGTCCGCCAACGCGGCGGCCTGCTCCAGGGCCGCGACCATCTTCGGATCGTCCCCTACCAGTCCGAGTTCCGCCAGCGCAGTCCGGATGTCAGGTGCTGGAGTGTCGCGTGCCTCCACCGGAGCATCACGCATGCGGACCACCGGGAACTCGGCGCGGGTTAGGTCGATCTCGGTAACAAGATCTCGATCCGCCGTTACGAATCGCGGCGGTCGAATGTGGAGAATGCGCGCAGGAAATTCGCCAGACGTGGTCAGCAACACCCAGCAAGCGTGCATCTGCGGCGTTCCCGATGCCACTGAAATGAAGTACTCGGCGCCTGGGAACTCTTCTACGACGGTCCTAGTAATCGACCTCAGATGCTTCAGAATGGCTGCGTAGTCGGTGGGATCCTGAAGAGGAAGACCAACCACCTTGAGATCGATTCGCTCTTTGAGAGCAGCGGCGGTCGCCGCCGTATTCCGCTCAGTGTTCGGCGTCGACAGAAGGTAGACGAGATCGAAGCTGCGCACCTGAAGCAGCGACACGACTGGCCCGGGTTGCTCGTCTTCGCCGACGAGTCCTTTCGAGTACGGGTCGTGAAAACCCGTGAATGTGAGCAGAATACGCAATTGGTCCCGAACTGTTGATTGTACGCCGATTAGGTTAATCACTGTGCGCAAACGACGCCAGCCGGGAGTGGTCCCGGCTGGCACGTTCGGTTAAGATTTGGAGTCGATCGGTGAGTTTCAGACATCCTCACCCACACCAGCCAGTAGATGGGCCTCGTCGGCCTCCTCCTCTGGTGGTTCGTCTTCGACCAACCCGGCGATGTCGGTGGATTCAACATCGCGCAGCTTCCGGTGGATGGCTCTGGTGCGAGTTTCCGCCTTGTCGATGGTGTTCTGGGCTTCGGTCAGCTTCTTTTTGACCTTCGCCAGAACATCGGCGTACTTACCGAATTCCGATTTGACGGTGCCCAGGAGTTCCCAGACTTCGCTGGAGCGCTGATGGATGGCCAGCGTACGGAAACCCATCTGGAAGCTGTTCAGCAGGGCCGCAAGCGTGCTGGGGCCGGACAACACGATCCGATATTCCCTCTGAATGAAGTCAGCAAGACCCGCCCGGCGCATCGCCTCGGCGTACAGCCCTTCGGTCGACAGAAATAGGATGCCAAAGTCAGTGGTCGCAGGGGGTGCGATGTATTTATCGCTGAGGTTCTTGGCGCAAAACTTGAGAGTGGCTTCAAGCTGCCGAGAAGCCCTCTCGAAGGCGTCAACGTCTCCCCGCTCAGACGCCTCCACGAGACGCTGGTAGTCTTCGACCGGGAACTTCGCGTCGATCGGCAGCCAGACGGGTGTGCCGTTGCTATCGCGGCCCGGCAACTTGATGGCATACTCAACTCGCTCACCAGTACCTGATGTGGCGACATTCTGCCCGTACTGGTCGGGCGCGAGCATCTGTTCGAGGAGCGCCCCCAATTGGATCTCGCCCCAGGTTCCGCGAGTTTTCACGTTGGTGAGGACTCGCTTGAGATCGCCGACCCCGGCAGCCAGCGTTTGCATCTCGCCAAGACCCTTGTAGACCTGCTCCAGGCGGTCGCTGACCTGCTTGAAGGATTCCCCCAGTCTCGCCTCGAGGGTGCCCTGGAGCTTCTCGTCCACGGTCTGGCGCATCTGCTCCAGCTTCTTTTCATTTTCCGACTGAATGGTCGCCAGCCGGGCGTCGACAGTGGTTTTGAGATCCTGGAGCTCATTCTTCTGCAACTGAGATATACCGGTCAACGTCGCCAGGATGCTATCACCGAGACCCTTAAAAGCTTTCCCGGTCTCTTCCCGAAGTTGTTGAGCCTGGCTGCGAAGGGCAGACTCAACGCCGGCAAGTTTCTGGCTGGTCTGCTGGTCGATGGTTGAAAGCTTGGCGTCAATGGCATTCTGGAGGCGTAACTGCCTTTCTTCGACGTTGGCCTGCAGGGATGTGATCGCTCCCGCGACCAAATCTGTCTGCTCCCGTTGAAGTTTATGTGTATCCTTTACCGTTCCTTCCAGGGAGATCTTGAAGTCTCCGAGCTTTGCCGATACTTCATCCCGCAAGTGACCCGACGACGTTGCCATGGACTGCGTGAGTCCGTCGATCTTGTGGCCGGATTCAGTCGTGAACGCATCGAGGCGCTGTTCCATGCCCGACCGCAGCAGCTCCAGCCTCTGGTCGTTCGATCGCGTCAGACCATCAACCTTCGTCGAGACGGAATCGCTGATGCGAGTCAACGTCGCGACGATTTCACCTCGGAGGATCTGTGCCTGGCTCGAGTGCTCCAGTCGGTTCCGGGTCATCTCTTCCCGAACGGATCGGTCGATCTGCTCCTGGCTGCTCTGAATCAGACCAAGATGGTTAAGGACTGCTGTTAGAATCGTCTCCTTGCGCACCAAGTCCGAGAGTTTCCGCGATTGTAGCCAGCCGAGGACGACAAGGATCGCGAGAACGGACAAGACGGCTGCGAGCAACAGATTGATCACTTCTCTGCTCGTGCAATTCAATTGCCAAGCAGCAACACTTGCAAGCTATTGAATACATTGTGGGATCGTGTGCGTGTATCACGAGACCGTTCAACGCGGGTTGAAAGTGATCAACTCTGGTTGAAGCGGTTCGCCACCGCACAAAACGTTCAGTCCGGTCGCCCAACCTGCACATTTTCCAACTCGCCTGGGTATTAGTTGACAGGGGCACGAAGGTGCCCCCGACCACCAGATAGCGGGCAGGCCGCCCAGCGGGACTCGTTGTGGGTGCTGGACATTGGGTCGAGCAACCACGGCGGCCATACCCCTCCTGTGTCCACGCCCACATCCCCCTTGCCAGGCTGCGCGCCCTTGGAGGCGAATGCATGCACGGCGCGGCCGAACCCAAGGTTGACGACGCCATCCGTGAGATCGGGGCACTGCTCGCCGCGGCGTACGATCGGCGCGCCAGAATGCGTCTGGTTCACGCGATGCCGGAGCCGCTCCCGTCAACAGAAGGACTTGATAATACCGGTGAAACGAGGCCTCATGAACTGACGTTGACAGGTCAGAGAAAGGACTCAACACGATGAGAAAACAAAGCAGATTGCCGCAGCTCGCGGATCTGCCGAAGATGAATGCGCAGCAGTTGCAGGCCGTCCACCGGGAGCTATTCGGGGCGGAACATGCGATTGCCAACTGCCAGCACTTGCGCCGGAAGATCGCCTGGCACCTGCAGGCAACACAGGAAGGTAGCCTTCCGGAGTCGGTCCGGCAGTACGCCATCGCCATCGCGCGCGGAACCGAGCTACGGTCGCGCATCTCGCAAAACGCCTCCCGGCGGCAGGCTGGCGTCGCGGTGGACCAAGCGGTGGTGACGAGTACCGCGATCCAAACCCGCGACGCGCGCCTGCCTATGCCGGGCAGCCTGATCGCGAAGAAGTACAAGGCCGACACGCTCGTGGTGAAGGTTCTGGACAAGGGCTTCGAATACGAAGGCCGCCGGTTCGCGTCGCTGAGTGCGATAGCCCAACAGATCACCGGTACCCGCTGGAATGGTTATGCCTTCTTCGGCATTGAGAAGGAGGCCCATCGTGCGTAGTGACCGCAGCCGGAAGCAATCCCAGAACGGCGTTCCGGCAACCGCTGGCATCCGTTGCGGGATCTACACGCGAAAATCCACGGAAGAGGGTCTGGAGCAGGAGTTCAACACTCTCGACGCGCAACGTGAGGCCGCCGAGGCCTTCATCAACAGCCAGCGCGGCGAAGGCTGGGTGACACTGCCGCGGAAGTACGACGACGGAGGCTACACGGGCGCCAACATGGACCGGCCCGCGCTTAAGCGGCTCCTCGCCGACGTGCAATCCGGTGTCGTCAACTGCGTGGTCGTCTACAAAGTGGACCGGCTGTCGCGCTCGCTTTTAGACTTTGCGAGGATCATGGAGGTTCTCGACAAGCACGGCGCGACGTTCGTCTCGGTCACGCAGCAGTTCAATACGACCAGTTCCATGGGCCGCCTGACGTTGAACATCCTTCTGTCGTTCGCGCAGTTCGAGCGGGAGATGATCTCCGAGCGCACGCGCGACAAGATGGGCGCGGCGCGGCGTAAGGGCAAGTGGGTCGGCGGCGTCCCCGTACTCGGTTATGACGTGGTGCCGGGGGGCGGGTCTCTGGTGGTGAGCCCAGGTGAAGCGCAACGCGTGCGGGAGATTTTCGCGCTGTACCTCGATCTCGGATCACTGATTCCCGTGGTGGAGGAACTCCGCCGCCGTGGATGGAAGATGAAATCCTGGACCACGCGCGAAGGTCGGCAGGCCGGCGGAACGGCGATCGTGAAGAACAGCCTCTACAACCTGCTGACGAACATGACCTACGTCGGGAAGGTCGAATACGGTGGCCATACTTACGAGGGTGAGCACGAGCGAATCATCGACGACGAGACCTGGAACCGCGTTCAGACCGCGCTGGGCCAGAACGGGCGTCGCCGCGACCGGATCGTCGGCAACAAGCATGGCGCGCTCTTGAAGGGGCTGGTCCGGTGTGGCACTTGCGACGTCGGCATGACGCACACCTGGGTGAACAAAAAGAATCGCCTCTATAGGTACTACGTGTGCATAAAGGCGCATCAGCGAGGCTGGACTCAGTGCGAGACGCGTTCGGTATCAGCTCCAACCCTTGAGAACGCGGTTGTGGCGCAACTGCGGGGCATCGGACGGAATCCAACGATGTTGCGCGAAGTCCTCCGGCAGATGGAGGAACACCGCCAGCGGGACGAGGCTGCATTCGAGCGTGAGCGAGTGGAAATAGAACGCGAAATCAAGCAGATCACTCTGGACACGAATACGGCCCTATCGGAATCGGGAGGAACGGGCGTCGAGAGCACCGGCACACGCCTGACGGAACTTCAGGCACGAGCTTCCGAACGAACCAGCAGGCTCGCTGAGATTCGTCGCCAGCTAGACGCCGGTCAAAAAGGTCGAGTTGATCCCAGCGACGTGGAGACATCGCTCGGCGAGTTCGAACCACTGTGGGATCAGCTTTCGACCTGGGAGCAGGAGCGGTTCATCCGCGCTCTGGTTGAGCACGTCCGCTACGACGGCAAGTCCGGGACGGTAACGGTGGCTTTCCGGTCGCAGGGAATCAAGGAGCTATGCAACTGGGCGCCAGCCCTAAAGGAGAAATATGAGCACGCAACACAGCGGTGCTGAGATCCAGTTTCGCCTGCACGATGTAGCGCGCCGGCCGGGCGAAGCGGAGCCTGCGTCGCCGCCCGAGCACGGACACGTTCCCCGCGTCACCCAAGTGATGGCACTCGCGATTCAGTTTCAGGAAATGATCCGGCTGGGTGATGCGCGAGACTACGCCGATTTGGCACGTCTCGGGTGCATCACCCGTGAGCGGATGAGCCAGATCATGGAGCTGGTTTGGCTGGCCCCGGACATCCAGCAGGAGATTGTGGAGTTCCCGCCGTCTCGGGGAGGACGTTTCCCCATCAGTGAGGCCGCAGTTCGCGGGATCGCCGCCCTTCTGTCGTGGAATGAGCAGCGTAGCGGATGGCGGGAGCTGAAAAACAATTGTCACATTTGATGTTTTAGCTTCGTGTTAGAATCTTAATCGTATGCCGACTACACGAGTTGCTGGCGAGTTACGTGCTTCCTATCGATTTGCCGGGCGTCGCGCATACCATGAGTAGCCGGTAGAAGCACGTGGTCCTCGCTGGAAAGCGAGGGTTTCGTGTCACTGCCCTACAATCCGCGTACTGTCATCAAGAAAACATCGAACGCGCTGCTTCAGCAGTTCCTATCCCCGCATCAAGCGTTCTCCGGCTTCAATTGGGAGAAGCTCGAGGAAGACGATCCTGAACCGATTATTCAAAGACTCCCAGCCTTGGAAGACGCTGTTCGGCGGGAGATAGCTATCCGCTGGAGGCAAGTTCACGCGCTGGCGGACTCGGCCGGGACCGCGGTGCTGGGGGAGGCGGCGCGCGATGCAAAGCTTCCGGGCAGCGGCAAGCTCAACTTTGCCGATACCTTGGCGACCCTGCGAAACGGACACGAGCGCGCCTTTTGGTGTCTTGTGAACCACCCCTCACTCTTCGACGATCAGCGTGTTTATGCTCACGCCTACAGCCTGCCCAGGACGTCGCGCGAAACGCGCATTGGGTTTCCCCAGGGGGAGGTAGCCGTCACGCATGAGCTGGTGGATAGCCTGAAACACCACATCCAGGAGGTATACAGCGACGAGGAACGCGCGAAGATGTGCAGGATCGACCATCGCGAGCACGACGGCGTCCATATCCTACACGCGTATCCGTCCGACTACTCGGATGAGGTCGATTCATATACCGCCGAGGGCATATTGGGCAGCGTGAAAGTGACGCCTCCATTCCACATCATCTTCTACGTCAATGGTCCAGCCGGAAGCGTCAGCCTTCTGGCGAAAGGTGGTTCTGGCAAACACGCGGAACTGTTCAATCGGTTTTCACTCGCGACATACGGTGTACCACCGCCTCCCCGGACGACCAAGAAAACGTACGACCTCCGCGTGCTGAAGAATCAGAATCACCAGTTCCACGCGGAGCCTAAGCACCACATCTCGTCTGTGCGTGTCGTCGTTCTGCGCTTGCAGTTTCCGGAGAGCTACAGGCACATCGGCCTGTTCGAGGTGGATGCTGATGATCCGAAGGACTCGATCTACAAGCTTCTGCAAAAGAAGCTCTCGGACGGGTTGCTGGAGCTGAAGCGCACGACTATCAAGAGCGCTGTCCTTCAGGTCGTCTTCCACCCGCCGGGAGGGGCGGAGAGGATCGTCCAGTTCAAGGTCTCAACGCCAAGATGGTGTGACTTAGACGACGGACCGGACGACCGGATCGTTGCGGGGTACCTTCCCGCGTGGGGAATCGAGGCAAGCGGAAAAGATGTGGACGGAGATTCTAAATCGGCTGGCGTCGGGCAGAAGTGAGTTCACGTACGACGAAGTCCTTGAATGGAACGACGCCGCTTTCGAGGCCATCACGGCCTGCGGCCTCTTGGAGCTTATTTCTGACGCGACTCATGTCACATGCACTTGCCCCGATCAGCATTGGGAGAGAGTTCGGTGGAGCGGTGATGGGCGCCGCGCGTTCATCAGATGCCCTACATACGGCACAGTAGACGTGCCACCTGAGCGGCTGCGCCGTTGGAGAATCGATGCAGGTCGCCTAGCGGTGACGCTGATGGAAGGTGTGGGACTCGAAGGGGAGCCTCAGCCCTTCGCCACAGCAGCTGGTGTATGGCATCTCGGTCGGCGCCGGTTCGGCGGACGGTTCCGGGATGTGTTCCTTGGCGTCTCCACTCGAGAGGAACTCCCGGCTGGAATTGCGGAGGCCCAAGCGCGCTTCCCGGCTGGTACTGGGCTCATGATGGTTCCGTTCGAGGTAGCCGGCGTTCAGGGGTGGGAGTCTGCGCGTTTTAAGGTCGTTTCGATGCCTGCCGTGACCACCTGGGAGAAGGGCATGGTCAAGGTCGATCTGGACCTCCTCGAAGACATCTGGGGCGGCAAGGAAGAAAAGGGGGTCCCGCACCGAGTTCTGGACTTGCCCACCGGTGCCTTGTGGTCCAATGTGGCAATCGAAGTTGGCGCTACAGGATTGCGAATCGAGGGTGCGGGCCATGAGGTCGAGGTGAGTTTTGAAGCGGCCGGATTCGGAGACCGTGACCAAAGGCTGGAGACACTAAAATGTTTCGCTGCCGGGCGCGGGCGACTGGACCGAGACCGCGCTGCCGAACTGCTTAAAGGGGCGACGCCCGTCAAGAATCGTATCAACGGCCTGCGCCAGTTCCTGCGAGGCCTATTCTCGATCGACGGCGACCCGATCGAGTACAAGAGACAGGCTGGGATCTACGTGTGCAGCTTCAAGGTTCAGATCGAGGGGGCGGGAACCTTCCCCACGCCAGATGGCGCATCCTGGCTCAATTTCGAATTTGCTGAACGACTCGACAAGCGGCTTGCGGTGACCGTGCACGAAGAGACGAGATTTCGAGCCGGTCAACGGGGGCAAGCAGAAGTCGCCGAGACTGCTGAGCCGGTGACGCGCATTTTCGCGCTCGATGACATCGGCTTGCGTGACGATCGAGGGAAGCTCAACTCTGAAGGCACGGCCCTGCTGGAACTCATCCGTGGTGGCGGCAAACTGAAGCGGGCGGGGGATGACCTCGCCGTTTTGCGGCTTGGAGAGTGGCTCCGGGACTGGACCGGGCTTACCAGCAATCCGCTCCAGTACGCCGAGAGAAGCGGCATGTGGAGCGCGAACTTTGACTGCCGCACCGAAGCAGAGTAAGTTTTCACCGTCCCCCCGGCCTTCCCAAGAAAAAACCGTGAAATAGATTTACCGTGCTCTCAAGCGGTTGGCACCGCTACGCCTCGAAAAGAGGGTCCCAGGGTGAACTTTCACCCTGACTTCATTAGAGGACAGGATGCCAACGAAACCTTCTGCAAAAAGGCCCGATGCTTCAGCCCAGCCGTCCGGAATTGACCCCGAGGTGCTGGCTCGTCGGGCAATGGATGATGTCGCCCTGATCGTCGGTGGCGCCGCCACCCTCCATCAACTCGATGACGACTTGGTCTGGGCGGTCATGAAGCGGTTGGACCGCGTGCGTGTTCGGTTGCTGCGGGACCTCAGAGGACTCGCACCTTCCGGTCAACGAGAAAGCGATCCTCGCAAGCCTCCGCGCGTTCACGCAGCCGTCGAGGAGTTCCTGGTTCGCAATCAGGCGGGAGCGGGCGAATGACGCCGCCGGCGACTTCGGTGAAGTTCACGGAACTCTCACCTTCCTACCAGGTGCTCGTGCGCCTATGCCAATCGATCGATTACGGACAGATCACCGACCTTCATATCCGTAACGGCGAGCCGGTATTCGACCCGCGGCCGGTCGTCTTGCTGGATATCAAGCTCGATGCAGACCGCAACGGACGACGCGAGGCAGACCTCGATGAGTTCGCTCTCCGTGATGAAGTTCGGCGGCTCCTTAGTCAGATCGAGATGATCGGCAACGGAATTGTGGACCGCATTGAAGTCGCGGCGGGAATCCCCCGACGACTCCGCGTCCAGGCTCCGCTCACGGAGGTCTCGGCGTGAACTCTCAGATGGAGGCGTACGCCATCGAGCAGGCCGCTATGCGCGCGGGGCTACTATCGCTCACGGCGCGCTTTCTGCCACAGGAAATTGAAGACGCCCGGCAGGAACTTCTCCTCGACTGTCTTCGCCGATCCACCAAGTTCGATTCAACGCGAGGCGATTGGCCGGGCTTCGTTCGCGGTGTGATGCGGAATCAAGCCACCGTGTTGGTAACGCGGCGCAGCCGCAGAGTGCGCCACGAAGTGCTCGCCGCGGATCTGGCGAACCCCGATCACGAGGACCATGGCGAGCCTTTGGACGCCGTGGGCGGCGCAACGCCCCTCGACGATCCCTCCGTGTCTGTGGACGTGCGTCGCGTGCTCGCTGGACTCCCCGACCACCTTCGCTCACTCGCGGACTTGCTTCCGCAGATGGCGATCACCGAGATCTGCGTGGTCACCGGCAAGTCCAGATCGCGCGTGTACCAGATGATCGGAGAGCTTCGGATGGCTTTCATCGAAGCCGGGCTGGGTCCGCGCGGAGGCCGTGGGTGAATGTCCCGATCGAAGAACTTCGCCAGCGCCTGCCATCGGCAAAGCAGATCGTCGCCGATCTCTACGGAGTTCAGTGGAAGGGAGACCGGGCGCGATGTCCGCGCGCGGAGAAGCACGCCCACGGTGATCGCGATCCTTCGTTCGCACATCTGAGCAAAGAGGACCGTTTTCACTGCTACTCGCAGCAATGCTTCGGCTCCAAGCCTGTCGATGTGTTCGATTTCATCGGGCAGATGGACGGGCGCACATTTCCCGATGTGGCTCTGCGCCTAGCGCAGCAGTACGCGCCTGACTTGGCCCGCAATGGATACCGTCAAACGCCCGGACCGAAGCCGCGTCGTGACCCTGCGACACGAAGTAGGCTCACCAGCGAAGGCTGGGTGGTCATCGCGGAATACCATATGGGTATCGGTGTGCGTAAACTGCGGCTGGAGCACCCGCAGCGCCTCCAGCAAGGGAAGAACCGTCCAGAGAAGACGTTCCTCTGGGAACACCAGGGCGACGATGGAATTTGGAAAAACAGTCGTGGAGGCAAACCGCACCAGGCCTACGCGAACATCCTATTTCGGGAGCGCGACCAGGTGGAGTCAGCTCTCGGCGTTGAATCTGAGCGCAGCGCCGAAGCCGTTGGGAAGTTCGGCATCCCGGCGTTCTCCTTCAAGGAACTGACCAAGGAGAACGCAGGCGCGTTTGCGGGGATCGACATACGGCTGCTGCCGGACAAGGACGACGCCGGCGCAAAGCTCGTCTATAAAGCCATCGAACTGCTGAGCCCACATGCGCGGAGCATCGCGGTGATCGAGCCGCCGGAGGACTGGCTGGAGGCCGGCGACATCTTCGATGCGGTAACTGGTATGGACTGGGGCCAGGACCGCATCAATGGGCTTCTGGCGACGGCGCGACCGGTCGAGAGAAAGAAGCCGAAGGGGGAAAAGAGCGAGGCGCCCAAAGTCCAGATCTGGACACTCGAGAAACTCCGCACAGCGACGTTTGCGCCTCGGGATCCGATTGTGGAGGACATTGTCGCTGCGGGAGAAACCGTCGGGTTGGTCGGCAAGCCCAAGGCGGGGAAGAGCAGGATCGGACAGCAGATGGCCTTGGCTGTCAGCCGCGGAGATACCTTCCTGGGACATTGCGTGCCGAAGGCCCGGCGAGTTCTGGTCCTTGATCTCGAAAATCGCGCGGTGGGCGTGCGCTCGCGCTTCCAGAAGATGTCCGATTCCTCCGAGGGCGACGACCGTGTGTTCATCTACGCCCCGGAGACGTTGTCCGACCTGGGCATCACGCTGGCCACACCCCATGGCATCAAAGCACTCCAACAACTCGTTGCGGACGTGAAGCCAGATCTCCTGATCATCGACACGTGGCGGTTGCTGTTGGGCGGCGACGAGAACAAGACCGAGGTGGTCGTGCGCGGGCTACGTGCTCTGTCTTCGCTGCGCCAGCTTGTTCCCGCGTTGGCGATCCTGGTCGTGCACCACACCCGCAAGACGCAGGGCCAGGACCCTCCTCTGCTGCGGATCGATCCCAGCGCGTGGGTTGAGAATGCCTCGGGCCACTATTCCCTGATCGCGCATATGGACGCCTGCTATGGACTCGAGCGGGAGATCGACCGCAAGAGCGGCGATGAGTTGATCGTCTTCGGCGGCGTGTCCCGTTCCGCCGCGCCGCGGACGCTTCTGCTCGATGAGGATCCGGAGACGCTCACATTCAGGACTGCTGACAGCGACGACGTCATTCAGAAGCTCCTAACGGAAAAGGAACGCGCCGCCTGGCACGCCGTCGAGGACCAACCGGAATTCACCTTCACCGAAGTCGTTGAGCGAGCGCGCACCAAGAATCGGAAGCTGGTCGCATCCATGCTCCGCAAGTTGGACTCGATGAACGTCATCGAGCGCGGCACCGACGGCGTCTATCGCCGCCCGGCGTATAAGCGGAACTAGCGGAACTCCTCAATCAGATCAATCATTTACAACGGAACTCCAAGCGGAACTCCTACGGAACTACCTGCCCTCAAACGGAACTCCCGGAGGAGGACAAGTTCCGGTGCAGTTCCGCACGAGTTCCGTTCCAAGTTCCGTTGTAAGTAATAGAAAATAAATAGTAGTTCCTATAGTTCCTATTCCCTGGACGTCTCCCACACGTCCGAGCCTGGCTCGCGCAGATTCGAGGTGGACACTTTGGCTCCCGCCGCAGTATTGGTAGACGGAGCCAGTTTGATCGTCCAGCGCTCAGCGCAGCGGTCGAAGGGATTCCGGCTTCGGTTTACCGAAGCGGAGTGCCGGGACGCTCCTAAAATCCCTCTCGCAGTTTTACACCGATACCACACGTGTCTCCAAACATCCCCAACTCGCCGATCCCCGTCTATCGTGCGGATCGCACCATCTACGCTTCCGTCACGGAAACGCGGCTGGCTCGCCTGGTGGCGGCTGGTCTGATCGACCGCGTGATCAGCAACCGGCACGGCCGTCCCGTACGAGCCGTTCTCTTCGCTGCACCAGATGATCCGACGCCGCCTCACATCGGCATGTACCAGGGCACGCGCTACAGCTACATCGAAAAGCAGAAGAACGCTCCACCGTGTTGGCAGTTGAAGCGCCTGCATGACCGATCCCCGTTCGTCCGTGTCATCGAGGATTGCCTGGTCCCATGAAATCGGCGCGGCGGCAGGTTGGGGCGCGATACATTGCGCGGGCACGTGGTGCGTTCCGCCGTCGGCAACGGGAGTCGAGAGCAGTTCGTGAGGATGCAGGCAAGCGGAGGTCCATTCGAGAGCGAAAAGGTACTGACTTTACATAGATTTACGGCGGGTAGATGGACGGCACGCTGTCCCTTGGGGCAGGCCCGGTTTTTAGGTTGACACGGTTGACAAATCGCGATTTCGCCACGGCGATGCTCTCCGTAACCGCTTGCATATACGTCAGTTCCGGCGCACGGCTCGCCACTCAGTTTGGTTGACACTTTGTCACCTGGTTGACAGATTTGTCAACCAGGCCACGCGTAGACAGAATGAGCGAATCGCGGCGGTATATGAGCCAGGCGGAGTACGCCCGGCACCGGGGCAAGAGCCGCCAGTACGTGAGCCGTTTGGCGTCGCGGGGCATCCTGGTGATGCGCGGCAAGCAAGTGGACGTCGCCGCCAGTGACGCCGTCCTGGATGACCGGCCCGTGGATGTCGAGCAGCCGCCTCCGGAGACTCCGGGGTTCCGCTCGCCCGGCGACGGCGCGCAACCAGCGGGGAACTTCGCGCAGGCCAAGACCGCCGAGATGATCTTCCGGGCACGGCTGCGGAAGCTGGAGTTCGAAACCCGCACCGGCAAGTACCTACTGGCCGACGAGGTCAAGGTTCGGTGGTACGGGATCGCGCGGCAGATTCGCGACAAGCTGCTCGGGCTTCCGTCGAAGTTGGCGCCGCAGCTTGCAGCGCTCGGGGACATGAAAGAGATCCGGGACCTGTTGGACGCCGAGATCGCCGCAACGTTGAGAAGCCTGCAAGAGGAGATTCGGTATTCCCGCCGTTGAGGAATGTGTCGAGCAGGTCATCGCCGCGTTCGAGCCGCCGCCGAAACTCACGGTCTCGGAGTGGGCGGACGCGAACCGGCGGCTGTCGTCGGAGGCGTCGGCCGAGGCCGGCGACTGGCGCACAGACCGCGCGCCGTACCAGCGGGCGATCCTCGACGCGCTGACGCCGGCGAGCCCGTACGAGCGGGTCGTGTTCATGTCGTCGAGCCAGGTGGGGAAGACCGAGTGCCTGAACAGCTTCGTCGGCTACATCATCGACCGCGACCCGGGTCCGATCCTCGTCGTGCTGCCGCGCGTCGAGGACGCGGAAGCCTGGTCGAAGGACCGGCTGGCGCCGATGATCCGCGATACGCCGTGCCTGAAGGGCCGGGTGGCGGACGTCCGGTCGCGCGATTCGGACAACCGAGTTCTGCATAAGAAGTTCGGCGGCGGCAGCATCAGCATCGCGGGCGCGAACAGCCCGGCGGGCTTGGCGATGCGGCCGATCCGCTACGTACTGCTCGACGAGGTCGATCGCTATCCGCCGTCCGCAGGCACGGAAGGCGATCCGGTCAGCCTGGCGGTGAAACGCTCGACGACGTGGTGGAATCGCAAGATCCTGCTGGTCTCGTCACCGACAGTCAAGGGTGCGAGCCGCATCGAGTCGTGGTGGTTACGCAGCACGCAGTCGAGCTATTGGGTGCCATGTCCAGATTGTGGACATCACCAGGTGCTCGCGTGGCCAAACGTGGAATGGCCGGAAGGCCGGCCCGACGAAGCGCAGTATCGTTGCAACTACTGCGGCGGGCTGATTCCGCCGCACCGCAAGCCGTGGATGCTGGCGCACGGGGAATGGCGCGCGGCCAAGCCTACTAGCCGCATCGCCGGGTTTTGGATCAGCCAGTTGTACTCGCCGTGGAAGGAGTGGCCGGACACGGCGGTCGAGTTCCTCGAAGCCAAAGCCGGTGGCCCGGAAACGCTGCGGGCGTTCATCAACACGGCGCTGGGCGAGCTCTGGGACGACGAAGCGGAAACGCATGTTGATCTTGCTGCTTTGCTGGCGCGGCGCGAGGCTTACGGTCCGAGGCTTCCTCAGGGCGTGTGTGCGCTCACTGCCGGTGTGGATCTTCAGTTGGATCGCGCCGAGCTTGAACTAGTCGGATGGGGCCGTGGGGAGGAGTGCTGGTCGATCGAGTATCGGGTGTTTCCGGGCGATCCCAGCGCACCGGAGTTGTGGAAGGCGCTCGATGAGTATTTGGGCCAGCAGTGGCTGCACGAGTACGGCATCTCGTTGCCGGTGGCCGCGTGTGCGATCGACTCGGGCTACCACACGCAGGCGGTGTACGATTTCTGCCGCACGCGATACGCGCGCCGCATCTTTGCGATCAAGGGCAAGGCGGGCACGCTGCCGGTGTGGCCCAAGAAGCCGACGAGGAACACGATCAACCGCACGCCGATGTGGCTCGTGGGTGTGGATAGCGCCAAGAGCATCGTCTATGGGCGCCTGAAGATTGAAGAGCCGGGCCCAGGGTATTCGCACTTCCCCAGGGAGCGTGGCGATGACTGGTTCGAGCAGTTGCTGGCCGAGACGTTGGTGACGACGTATTCGCGCGGCGTGCCCGTGCGGGAGTGGCGCAGGAAGAAGGGCGTGCGGGCGGAAGGGCTCGATGCGCGCGTGTACGCTTACGCGGCGTTGTGCGGGCTGGTGTCGATGGGACTGCGGCTCGACGCCGAGGCGGAACGGATTGAGGCGTTGAGTCCACAGCCCGGCGAGGCTGCCGGGAAAAACGTGACCGGGCCCACGCGCCGCGTCTTGAGAAGCCGGTGGCTCGATTCCGGGCGCCAGGGGTTGTAGGTCCGCATGGCAGACGCCACGCGTCCGAAAGTCTGTATTCAGACCTGGACTGTCCAAGATAAGCGGTGCTTCGAATGGCTCCGGTAATTGCGACCAACCTCGAGATGTGGCCCGTGGAGCGGCTCGTGCCGTACCACCGGAATCCACGCACGCACTCGGAGTCACAGGTGGCACAGATCGCGGCATCGATCATCGAATTCGGCTGGACCAATCCGATTCTGGTCGATTCGAACGCGGGCATCGTGGCCGGGCACGGACGGCTGCTCGCGGCGAAGAAGCTGGGTCTGGCCGAAGTGCCGGTGATCGTGCTCGATCATCTGAGCGAAACGCAGCGGCGTGCGCTGCTGATCGCCGACAACAAGCTCACCGAACTCGGGGGCTGGGACGATGATGCGTTGCGCGCGGAACTGGCCGAGTTAAACGGTGCCGACTTCGACCTGGAGACGCTCGGCTTCAGTGACGACGAGCTACGGATGCTGCTGGCCGAAGTCGGCGAGGAGCCCGCGGCCGAGCCGCAGGAGGAAGACGTTCCGCAAGCTCCGGCTGAGCCGGTCACGCGCGCGGGCGACCTATGGGTGATCGGTAAGCATCGGCTGATCTGTGGCGACTGCCGCGATCATGCGGTCGTGGCCCGGCTGTTCGAAGGAGCCAAGGCCAACGTGGTGATCACGTCGCCGCCGTACGCGACGCAGCGCGAGTACGATCCCGCCAGTGGCTTTCAGCCGATCCGCCCGGACGACTACTGCAACTGGTATCGCTCGGTGGCCGCCAACGTCGCGGCAGTGCTCGCGCCAGATGGTTCGTACTTCCTGAACATCAAGGAGCACGCCGACGATGGCGAACGCAGCCTGTATGTGAAGGACCTGGTTATCGCGCACCGGCGCGAGTGGGGTTGGCGCTTTGTCGACGAGTTCTGTTGGCGCAAGACCGACAACGGTGTGCCGGGCGGCTGGGGCAACCGATTTAAGAGCGCATGGGAGCCCGTGTTTCACTTCTGCCTCCAGCCGGAGATCAAGTTCCGGCCGAAGGACGTGGGGCACGTCTCGGAGGATTGCTTCGATTACTCGCCGGACAACCCAACGTCGCGCTCGGGGAGCGGACTGCTGGGGACTGGGCCGCGTGGCGCGTCGGCTTCAATGCCGCCGCAGGGTTCGGAGGCGTGGGGCCACATGCGCCGCAAGCTGGTCGATGGCCGCCACGAAGGCATCGCGCGGCCGAGCAACGTGATCGAGGTGAAGTCGGAAAGTAGCCAGGGATCGCATTCCGCGCCGTTCCCACGGGCTCTGGTCGAGTTCTTTGTGAAAGCGTTCTCGGACGCGGGCGACGTGGTGTGCGACCCGTTCTCCGGAAGCGGCACCAGCCTTGCCGCGGCGCACCTCCTTGAGCGGATCGGCTACGGCTGTGAGATCTCGCCGGCGTACTGCGACGTGATCCTGCGCCGGATGGAATCTCTAATGTTAGAAAAACCGGTCCTGATGGCTACGGGGCAGTCGTTCCGGGAGGTGGCGGACGAACGCGGCGTTGCACAGGATGTGGCCGGGAACCCGCGCCACCAAGACGCGCGCCACATACGGCACAAAGGACCGGCTCCTTTCTACGGCAGCCGGCGTAAGGCGAAGTGATGGACATCCAGGTAGAGCAATGGCCGATCGACCGCCTGGTTCCCTACGTGCGGAACCCGCGCACGCACTCCGAGGAGCAAGTGATGCAGGTCGCGGCGTCCATCGCGGAGTTTGGCTTCGTAAATTCGGTTCTCGTTGGGCCGGACAACGTGATCGTGGCCGGCCACGCTCGGCTGCTCGCGGCGCGGAAACTCAGCTTGACCGAGGTACCAGTGATCGTGCTGGGGCATCTCTCCGAGACACAGAGGCGTGCGTTGGTGATCGCCGACAACAGGCTGGCGCTCTCGGCTGGCTGGGATGAGGAGATGCTGCGTGTCGAGTTGGATGCACTGCGCGAAGACGACTTCGACCTCGATGTGCTGGGGTTCACCGGCGACGAGTTGGAGGACCTGCTGCAGGATGTCGACGCTGAGCCGGGTCTGAGCGATGAGGACGCCGTTCCCGAGGAGCCGGAGCGCGCGACTACGCAGCCCGGCGACGTGTGGGTGATGGGAGAGCATCGACTCCTGTGCGGTGATGCCACCAGCACGGAGGCAGTTGAGCAGGTGCTGGCCGGAGGCTTGGCGGACATGACCTTTTGCGATCCGCCCTACAACGTCGATTACGAAGGCAAGACCGCGAAGAAGCTGAAGCTCGGCAACGATGCGCTGGGCGGCAAGTTCTATGAATTCTTGCGCGAAGCGTGCGCGAACGTGCTGGCGGTCACCAAGGGCGGAGTCTACATCTGCATGTCGTCTTCGGAGTTGCACACGCTCTACCAGGCGTTCACCGATGCGGGCGGGCACTGGTCCACTTTCGTGATCTGGGCCAAGCACCACTTCACGCTGGGCCGCTCCGACTACCAGCGGCAGTACGAGCCGATCCTCTACGGCTGGCGCAAGGGAACGGATCACTTCTGGTGTGGCGCACGCGACCAGGGCGACATCTGGTTCATCAAGCGCCCGGCGTCGAGCCAGGAGCACCCGACCATGAAACCCGTCGAGTTGGTCGAGCGCGCGATTCGCAACAGTAGCAAAACGCGCGACACGGTTTTGGATGTCTTCGGTGGATCGGGCACGACGTTGATCGCGTGCCAGAAGTCGGGGCGGCAAGCGCGGTTGATCGAGTTGGAGCCGAGGTACTGCGACGTCATCTGCCAGAGATTCGCCGCATTCGCGGGTCGCGAAGCCAAGCTCGAAGCCGATGGAAGAGCCTACTCCACTGTGGCAACTGAGCGAAGCGCAGTGGCAGCGTGAGGTGGAGCGGTGCCTGGCCGAGATCGCTGAACTGCGGGCGCTCCTGTTCGCAGGCCATCCGGACATCGAGGGACTGGTGCTCGCGATCGCGGACTGGTCGGCGGAACTGAGAATCCTCGAGGGACACGTCGGTGAACGATCAGATTCTACAAATGCTTGTGCCCGGGGTTGGTCTGGTTTCCGGACTGATCGCCGCCTACGTCAGCCTCAAGAATCGGGCACTGCTGGCAGAGGTGCGGAAGGAGAACGCGGAGCTGGAAAACCGCATCATCGCGCGGATCAATGAAACCTATGTCCGCGCGGGCGAGTGCCGCTTACGGGAGGAGCTGGTGGCGGAACGGATCAGCACGCTCGCGGCAGGCATTCACAAAGCAG
>CAVXFF010000002.1:0-3290621 GCA_963760955.1 Terriglobia bacterium
TGTAGTGGACCCCATTTCTTGGACACGAAAACAGCCCTTTCTTAGATGGTGGGCGGCATTGAAAATGGAGGAGAGCCAATGCCCCAAACCCGCAAGAATCACCCGCCCAGCCTGAAGGCCAAGGTCGCCGTGGAAGCCATCAAGGCGCACAAGACCACCGCGCAGATCGCCCAGATGTTCGGCGTCCATCCGACCCAAGTGGGTGGCTGGAAGAAGCAGGCACTGGCCGGCTTGCCGGATGTCTTCGGCAACGGCCGCCAACAGATCCGCCAGCAGGCCGACGCCGAGAAGGACGAACTGTACAAGCAGATCGGCCAGCTCAAAGTGGAGTTGGACTTTCTCAAAAAAAGAGCTGGTCTCGCCGATTGAAGGCCGCCGGGCATGGATCGACGCACATCATCGACGCCTGACCATCCAGCAGCAGTGCGAACTGCTGGGCCTGCCGCGCTCGACCTACTACTACCAGCCGCGGCCGGAGAGCGAGCTGAACCTGCGTCTGCTGCGCCAACTGGACGAGCTGTACCTGGAGATCCCGTTCTTCGGCAGCCGCAAGATGGCCGAAGTGCTGGGCTTCAACCGCAAACGCATGCAGCGGCTGATGCGCATTCTGGGGATCGAAGCTCTCTATCCCAAACCGCACTTGAGCCGCCCCGCGCCTGGCCACGCGGTGTATCCGTACTTGCTGCGCGGGGTGACGATCGAGCGGCCCAACCAGGTCTGGAGCACCGACATTACTTACGTTCCGATGCGCGGCGGCTTTCTCTACCTGGTCGCCGTGATGGATTGGTTCAGCCGTTTCGTGCTCAGTTGGGAGCTGTCCAACACCATGGAGACGGGCTTCTGCCTGGCGGCGCTGGAGAGCGCCTTCGGCTTCGGCCAGCCGGAAATCTGGAACTCCGATCAAGGCGCGCAGTTCACCGCGGCCGACTTTCTGGCTCCGTTGAAGCAACGCGGCATCGCCATCAGCATGGATGGACGCGGGCGTGCGCTGGACAACGTGTTCATCGAGCGCTTGTGGCGGTCTCTAAAATACGAACTGATCTATCCCGGCGACTTCGCCGACGGGCAGACGCTGTTTCGAGCGCTGGAGAACTATTTCCACTTCTACAATCACCGCCGCCCGCACCAGGCGCTCGGCTATCGCACGCCGGCGGACCTGTTCCCGCACAAACTCAAAAGGAAGAGAACCTCGTTGTGAGGGGGGACGCCGTCCCCCAAACCCCCTGGGATTTACCGCTGTTGTCTTCCAGAGTGGACGCTTTTCCCTTTACTCGATGCGGCGCCTGCCGTACAATCGATCTGCTTGATAGGAGGATAGGGCAACGCAGGGATGCGACCCGAGCGCCGATTCAAGCCCGGAGTGGACGGCGGCCTGCGGGCCGCCTCCCGATCAGCCCGCTCCACCATCTAAGGACTGCCGATTTTTTGTCCAAACGATGGGGTCCACCTCAGAAGCTCGTCGTAGACTATTTCGTTGCATGGAGCAATGTGCTTGCCCGGAATCGTGTCGTCGGATATGCCGACCTGTTCGCTGGTCCGGGGAAATACAAGAACGGCGACAATTCGATACCGGTCCTTATTGCCGAGCGGGTAGTAGAAGATGTTAGGCTCCGAGCGCTCGTTAGGCTCTGGTTCAACGAAGGAGATCCCGACTACGCCCAGCAACTGAAGGAAAACCTCCGGACCATCCCCGGCATTGACGCGCTCACACACAAGCCGACTGTCACAAGGAGGATCATCGATCGATCATTTGCCGCCCATCGTTTCTCGATTCCGACCTTCGTGTTCGCCGATCCATGCGGCTACAAGGGTCTCTCGCTAGCGCTCATCGTGAATGCACTTAAGGGATTTGGAAACGATTGCCTCTTCTTCTTCAACTACCGGCGCATCAATATGAAGCTGAGCTATCCCATGATGGACGATTCAATTAACGAATTCTTTGAAGCCGGCCGAGCCCAGGCTCTGCGCCAGGAAATTGCGAGTCTGCGGCCCCGCGACCGTGAAAAGGCTGTTCTGAGGGCAATCAGCGATGCCATCCGCGATGCCAGTGGTATTCCCTTCGTCTTCGCGTTCCGCAGCAAGGAAGGTGGAGGAACGAGCCATCACCTCGTATTCGCGTCGAAATCCACTAAGGGCGCGAGGATCATGAGGAATATCATGCACGCCTGTAGCTCTCAGGTGATCGAGGGTGTTGCCTCTTGGAGCTTCGATCCGAATTACGATCCCTCGGCCCCGACTCTTCCTATGTTCGACCCGCTCAATGACTTGTGCGATCGGCTGCTCGAAGTCTTTGCTGGCCGAGCTCTCACTTTCAAGGAATTGCTCGACGAGGAGGCTGGAGAACAGTTCACGGACACAAATTATCGCGACGCAGTTCTCCGACTGGAAGAGGAGTTTCGTATTGAGGTATCCCCGCCGGCGCAAGACCGGCGAATGCAAGCTGGAAGCACGAAACGAACCTTGCCAGAAGATACTACAGTAACCTTCCCGAAGTAACTGAAAAGGAGCAACGACATTGTCCACGAAATCTACCATCGAATGGACGGAGTCCACTTGGAACCCGCTCACCGGGTGCACGAAGATCAGTCCGGGTTGTAAGCGATGTTACGCCGAGCGAATGTCAGCAAGACTGAAGGCAATGGGTCAACACAACTACCGGAATGGGTTTGACCTGACCCTTCACCGTCACATGCTCACAGCACCTCTTCGTTGGAAGACGCCTCAGGTAGTATTCGTCAACTCGATGAGCGATCTGTTTCAAGACAAGGTTCCATTTGCGTTCATCAAGGATGTGTTCGCAACGATGCAAAAGGCTCATTGGCATCAATTCCAAGTGCTGACGAAGAGATCGGATCGACTCCTCGAACTCAGTCCGAAGCTCGATTGGCCCCCTAACGTTTGGATGGGCGTGAGCGTCGAAAATGAAAAGTACCAGTTCAGAGTCGATGACCTGCGACGGACGGGAGCCGCCGTCAAGTTCCTATCCCTTGAACCATTGTTAGGCCCGCTGCCCAACCTTGATCTCAAAGGGATAGATTGGGTCATCGTCGGCGGCGAATCCGGCCCTGGCGCACGCGCCATGTCGAAAGAATGGGTCACATCCATTAAAGACCAGTGCGCCGCGAACGAAGTGCCCTTCTTCTTCAAGCAATGGGGCGGAGTCAACAAGAAGAAGGCTGGTCGCATCTTGGAGGGGCGAGAATACGATGAGATGCCTAGTGCGGCGAGCATCCTTCAGATTCAGCCCGTGAGAGTGTAAAAGGGGAGAAACCACTGCTGAATCGGACCTGCGCGACTCCCAGAGGGGAGATCGCGGTCTGCTCGACCTGCCCAGCGCCTGTAAGGCTGCTCAACTATTTTGGTGCGGATGAGAGGACTTGAACCTCCACTCCCTTGCGAGAACATGGACCTGAACCATGCGCGTCTGCCAATTCCGCCACATCCGCACTGTAGGTGGGCATCTCTATTCTCGAAGACCGGAGCCTCGCCTGTCAATCTCCGCTACTCCATTTCCACTACTGCGCCGGCGGCAGCCCCACCGCTGGCAGGTACTCGCTGATCCGTTGCCGCTGCCACCAGTTCCCCGACCGCCGGAACGCCCCGAAGCTGGAGAACTTATAGTCGTACAGCAGCGCCCGCACGTACTGCGGCGGACGCTCCGGGAACGGATTGTGCCCCAGCAGCGCCAGCACGTCCGGAGACCCCTCCAGCAGCCGCTGCACCAGGTTCAGGAACCACGGCTCGCTCCGGTAATCGCGCAGCGCCGCGAACCACATCTGCCAGTCCAATCGCGGCTGGTACGGAGCCACAAAAGGCGGCATGCGCGCCGGATCGCCGGGCTTGTAGCGGAACTCGTAGGCGTGCCAGTCCACCCCGTCGTAGGACCCCTCGATGACGATCTCCGGCCGCGTCGTCGTCATCGTCGCGAACAGCCCGTAGGAGTTCACAATCTGGAACGGCGACACGTACTTGAGCGCTGCCTCGAACGGAAGCGGCAGCGTCAGCGTCACCTGCTCCACCAACTGCGCCACGCCCAGCGGGACCAGCACGGCCACCACCACGGCTGCCGCCACACGACCCGACCGTTGCGTCGGCAGCGGTTCGCCCGCCGGAATCCGGCCGCGGATCACCCGGGGCAGCCAGCGAGTCAGCCGCTCCACCGGCCCGCGCAGCGCCTGGTCGTCGAACAGGAACAGGAGCAGCGCCACCGTCAGCAGGTTGAAGAACGTGTAGTTGCCGGTAAGAAAGATCAGCGCCTGAAGCCCGATCATCACCCACGCGCCCGCCATGCGAATCCGCCGCGGCAGGAAGATCAGGAATGGCGTGCCGAACTCCACCGCCAGCACGCCGAACGTCGAGCCCCGCTGGAACCACTCGGGCAGCTTCGCCGCGTACCAGGCGAACATGTTCGGCAGTGGCTGAGTCCAATAGTGATAATCGAGCGCCGTGAAATTGCGCCACGTCGGATCCTGGCTCGCAATCTTCACCCAGCCCGAAAGAAAGTACAGACGGAACACCAGCAGCCGGAACAGCCACGCCACCACGGTCTGCACGGTGCGTGTGCGCCCGAAGAAGATCGCCAGGAATCCGGCTTCCAGCAGCAGCGAGTCCCACTGAAACAGCAGGAACTGCTGCCCCACCAGGCACAGGGACAGGTAGAGCAGATACAGCGGGACCAATAATAGCCGCTCCATCCGCCCCAGCAGCATCAGCAGCGCGAACCCCACGCCCAGCCAGCACGCGCCTTGCAACATGAGGTCGCTGGCGTTCAGCCAGAACAGCGTCGGCAGGGCCAGGAATCGCGTTGCGCCCAGCCCCTGCTGCACATTCGCCAGGAACTGTGCCGCCGGAACCACCCCCTGCGAGCCCACCAGCCCCTTCACCTGCACCGCCAACGACGCGAACGCGATGGCGTAGATCACGGCCAGCGCCCGCAGGAACAGCCACTGCGTCACGGCGAACCGCGCCGGCTCGATCCGCGTGCCAAACGTCAGCCGCGTCACCCAATAAAAGAAGCTGCGATGGCGCGCGACCACCCGGTAGGCCAGTTCCGAAACCGGAGCCAGCAGCGGCACGCCCCGATAGACGCCCTCCAGGCCCAGCGTCTCGAACACGGCCCGCGCGCCGCTGGTCACCGATCCATCCAGATGCACCAGTTGCACGGACCGCCCGAACGCCTCCCGCGGGATCTGCGGATATTGCTCGCCCACTTCCTGCGAGGGCGCGTAATCCACCTGATCCCCGGTCCGCCGCTTCCAGTAATCGATCCAGATCTTGCAGAACCCGCACTTGCCGTCGAAGATCAGCAGCGGCCGGACCGAGGGCTGCCCCGGAGCCGCCGTCTCAGACTGGGGAACGTCACTCATCGAAGCTACTCCGATCTTCCCATAAGCCCGCTGGGGGCCAGCGAAAGCGCCGCGTTATCCTGAGCCGCCGCATCGAGTGGGAGCCGCGACCGTCAAGGAGCGGTCTACGACAACGCTGAAGCCGCTCTAACCAGCGGCGGGCGCCTGCTTACGACACCCGCACGCCCTGCATGGCTTCGCGACCAGCTTGATGCAGAGTCAGGCTAGTGACCCGCCCCTCAGGGCCCATCCCAAAGACCACCTGCTTGTCCGTCACCCTGGCGAAGAACTTCTCTTCCGCCTCAGCGAACAGCTCAAACCTGGGCGCGGCGACCGCTTCACCCGTCGGATTCTGAGCCAACTGCACGAAGGCCTGCGCAAACAACCGGTCTCCGTCCCTGGTGATTTCCAGAATGAGGTTCGCCGTCACCTGGTAGCGCCCCGTGTAGCGATCCAGCAACCCGGAATCAATCGCAATCTGCGTGCGCTGCTTCGGCGGCTCGGGATCAGCGAGCGGCGCCTTCGGGTTCAGGAGATGCCCGCCGATGTCATCGACGCCCAGCCACGTAGCGGCATTCGACAGGACCACCACCCCGCAACGCGTCTTCAGATCGCACCCCACAAAGGATCGGAAACCGCCCGTGCCTCCGTCATGCCAGGCGCTGTCCCCCAGAAGAAGCCACCCCAAGCCGACCTCCCCTTTGCCCGCGGGACGCCGAACGCCGAGCATCGCCCCCATCGCGGGCGCCAGCGGCGACTCCCGGTAGCCAAGGAATGCCTCCAGGAACGTCAGCATGTCATGGGCCGTAGAGCGCAGCGCCCCGGCGCCGGCCAGCGCGGAAAAGTCCCAGTGAACCGCGGGCGCCAACATCGCATTGTGACCCGCGGCCACGCGCGGCCCCATGGAGGCGGAAAGCGTAATCCCCGTAGCCGCCATGCCGAGCGGTTCCGTGATGCGGCTTCGCATCAGGCTCTGGTAATCTTTCCCGGCGCGGCAAGCGAGGACGTGGCCAAGCAGCCCCGCGCCCAAGTTCGAATACTCGAATGCGGAACCAGGGTCGCGCGGTAGCGTGTAGCCAGACAGGAACTCGTAGAGATCTTCCACGTCGTAGCCCGCGTAAGGATTGTGCATGTCCTTCGGCCTCACGTTCGTGGGAAGCGGGGGCAGCCCGGAGTGGTGCGTAGCAAGATCCAGCAGCGTGATGGACCTGCCACCGCGCTCCGGCATCTTGACGTGCTCGGGGAGATGCTCGGCCACAGGATCGTCCAGAGCGGCCTCCTTCCGGTCCACCATCTCCGCCAGGAGCAGCGAAGTGAAGACCTTGGTGACGGACCCGATCTCAAAGATCGTGTCTCCATCGACGGTGCGCGAATCGCCCTGGGCGAGACGACCATAGCCGGCAACGCGGCGGCCCCCCGATGCGACGATGCCGGCGACCATGCCGACGGCCTGCTTCTGTTGATCGACGCGCCGCGCGAGGATCTCGCGAATCTCGCCGGCGCCAGGAACGGTAAATGCTTGAGAAGAATTTGGATTCATAAATGAGACGAGAAGACACACTGCGCCCCCGTAGTGACCACGAGTCATTTACAGAGACACACTCCGGCTATGCAGCCGAAACTTGCTGAAAGAGAGTGGGCCTAGCGAGGATTGGCGGGAAGCAGGCAGTCCTGAAGCGCGCCGTTCGTCGCCTGATGACGCGGATTGAATTTGTTTTGCATCACGGACAGACCTCCTTCCTGTAGGCTCCGTTGTGGGCAGTTCGAGAATATCATGGCCCCGCGGAACGCCGCAATGAAAATGTGGCGGCTCGCGGAAACTGTCGGAAACTTGCCGTCAGACCTCCCTGTGTGCTACCTTAGCGGGTTTAAGAGACGGTCTGCCCGCAGATCGTCTTAAGACCGCTAGTCCCCTGCTACAAACCTCTTTTTAGAATGGAACAGACGCTTCAAGCCCTAGGTGGGATTCTGCTGAAAGCGATCCCCACCGTTATTTTGCTGCTGATTCTGCATTTCTACCTGAAGGCCGTGTTGTTCGGCCCGATGGAGAAGATGCTGAAGCAGCGCCGTGATCTGACCGAAGGCGCGCGCAAAGCGGCCGAGGATAGCCTGGCGGCGGCCGAGCGCAAGGCGGCGGATTACGACGCCAAGCTCCAGGAAGCCCGGGCGGCGGTTTACAGGGAGCAGGAAGAAACGCGGCGGAAATGGCTGGAAGAGCAGTCGGGGGCGGTAGTGAAGGCTCGGGAGAGCGCGGAGACTACGGTGCGCAAGGCGAAGGAAGCCATCGCCAGCGAAGCATCGGCTGCACGGCATACGCTGGAGCGGACCAGCTCCGATCTGGCGGACCAGATCGCGACGGCGCTGCTGGCGCAGAAAGCTTGAGTTCGGGCATGAGTGGCAGGGGGATGAGAAAGATTCTATTGAGAAGGCGTTGGGCGCTTCTGGCCGTGTTTGCCTGCGCCACGGTATTGATTGCTCCGCTGTCCGCGCAGGAAGCAGAGGGGGAGCAGGGCAAAGAAGCCGAGCCGTCGCTGATCCTGAAGGTGGTGAACTTCGCGATCCTGGCGGGCGGTTTATTCTGGATCGGGCGCAAGACGGTGCCGGCCATGTTCAAGGCACGCACCGAAGAGATCCAGAAAGACATTGCCGCCGCGCAGCAGACTAAGAAAGACGCCGACGCGCGGGCCGCCAAGATGGAAGCGCGGCTGGACGCGCTGGGCGCCGATATCGAGGCGTTCCGCCAGCAGGCCTCCGAGGACATGCGCCAGGAAGGCGAGCGCATCCAGAAGGAGACGCTGGCCGAGGTGAAGCGCGTGGAAGAGCAGTCGGCTCAGGAGATTGAAGCCGCCAGCAAGAGCGCGCAGCGGGAGCTGAGGCAGTTCGCCAGCAACCTGGCTCTGCAACTGGCCGAGCAGCGGGTGAAGTCGCGGCTGGACGCCAACGCCGAGAACGCGCTGATCGACGGATTTGTGGCCGAGCTGAGCCGGCAGGGGTCGAAGAACTGACATGCAGTCCGCCGTTTCCCACCGATACGCCCGTGCCCTGCTGGACGTAATGTTCGCGCCGGGGCAGCACACCGACGCCGCCAAGATCGTCGCGGATCTGCGCGCGGTGGAGCAGCTGATCGAGGAATCGCACGCACTGCGTACGGCGCTGGCCTCCCCTGCGGTGGCCCCTTCGAAGAAGCGCGCGGTGATGCGCCGCATCCTGGAACCGATGGAGCTGGAGCCGCGCGTGCTGAATTTTGTATACGTGGTGATCGATCACCGGCGGGCGCACGAGTTTCCGTCGATCGTGGGCGCCTTTGAGTCATTGGTGGATGAGCGGCTGGGTTTCGTGGCAGCCGACATCCGGAGCGCGCATGCGCTGAGCGATGTGCAACGCGCCAGCCTGGAGACGCAGGTTTCCCGGCTGAGCGGCAAGAAAGCAAAGCTGAAGTTTTCAACCGACCCGGCATTGATCGCCGGCGTCGTGGCGCGCGTGGGGTCTACCGTATATGACGGTAGCGTGCGTGGACAATTGGAGCGGTTAAGAACCAGATTGGGGGCAGGGTAAGTTACCGCGGTTGTCGGGTCGCCGGGCGGCGTGGAACTGCCGGGGGCTGAGGAAACCGGCTGGCGCCGGTTGCCAACCGTCGTGCAGGATTCCGCCTGCTCCAAAGAGGACATATGGCTCAGATTCGGGCAGATGAAATTTCCCGCCTGTTGCGCGAGGAGATTGAGAATTACGATAGCGCGGTGAACGTGGCCGAGACCGGATCAGTGATCTCGGTGGGCGACGGGATCGCACGCATTTACGGCCTGGAAAACGTGATGGCCGGGGAACTGATCGAGTTCAAGGGCGGCGTTTCGGGCATCGCGCTGAACCTGGAAGAAGACCAGGTGGGCGCCGTGCTGCTGGGCGACTTCTCGGGGATCAAAGAGGGCGACGAGGTGCGGCGCACGGGCCGTATCATGTCGGTTCCGGTGGGCGAGGCGATGGTGGGGCGCGTGGTGAATGCGCTGGGCGAGCCGATTGACGGGAAGGGCCCCATCGAGACCAGCCAGTTCATCGCGATCGAACGCCTGGCGCCGGGCGTAGTCGACCGCCAGCCGGTGAAGGAGCCGCTTCAGACCGGCATCAAGGCCATCGACGCCATGATCCCGATCGGCCGCGGCCAACGCGAACTGATTATCGGCGACCGCCAGACCGGCAAGACGACGGTGGCCATCGACACGATCATCAACCAGAAGACCAGCGGCGTGATCTGCATTTACGTCGCGATCGGGCAGAAGCGGTCGACGGTGGCGCAGGTGGTCAAGACGCTGGAATCCTACGGCGCCATGGAGTACAGCATCGTGGTGGCGGCGACAGCATCGGATCCGACGCCGATGCAGTACATCGCTCCGTATTCGGGCTGCGCCATCGGCGAGTATTTCCGCGACACCAAGCGGCACGCGCTGTGCGTCTATGACGATCTGTCCAAACACGCGGCGGCGTACCGCGAGATCTCCTTGCTGCTGCGCCGTCCTCCCGGGCGCGAGGCGTTCCCTGGCGACGTGTTCTATCTTCACAGCCGCTTGCTGGAGCGCGCCTCTAAGCTCAACAACGAGTTGGGCGGCGGGTCGCTGACGGCGCTGCCGTTCATCGAAACGCAGGCGGGCGACGTTTCGGCCTACATTCCGACCAACGTGATTTCGATCACCGACGGGCAGATTTACCTGGAAGCCGACCTCTTCAACTCCAACGTCCGTCCGGCCATCAACGTGGGTATTTCGGTGAGCCGCGTGGGCGGCAACGCGCAGATCAAGGCGATGCGGCAGGTGGCCGGTTCGCTGCGGCTGGACCTGGCGCAGTACCGCTCCCTGGCGGCCTTCGCGCAGTTGGGCTCGGATCTGGATAAAGCGTCAGCGGCGCAGTTGACGCGCGGCGCGCGCATGGTGGAGATCCTGAAGCAGGGGCAGTATTCGCCGATTCCGGTGGAGAAGCAAGTGCTGATCATTTACGCCGGTTCGATCGGCGCGCTGGACGATCTGGCGGTGGAACAGTGCCGGCCGTTTGAAGCCGAGCTGTACAAGTTCGTGGAGAACGCGCATCCCGGGATTCTGAACGGCATCCGCGAAAAGAAAGCGCTGGACGACGATCTGAAGAACGAAATGAACATGGCCATCAAGGAATGTAAGGCGAAGTTCCTGGCGAGCCACAAGTAAATGCCGAGCCTGATCGACATACGCCGCCGCGTCCGCAGCGTTAAGAACACGCAGCAGATCACCAAGGCCATGAAGATGGTCTCGGCCGCGAAGCTGCGGCGGGCGCAGGACCGCGCGCTGGCGGCTCGTCCGTATGCGGCCACGCTGCAGCAGATGCTGGCGAACGTGGCCTCGGCGGCGCAGCAGGATCCGGACGCGGGCGACAATCTGCTGCTGGCGGTGCGGCCGGAGCAGCGCATCCTGATGGTGGTGCTGACCTCCGACAGCGGTCTGGCGGGTGGCTTCAACGCCAACCTGATCAAGATGGCGCAACGCTTCGCGCAGGAGCATCAGAACGCCACGCTGAGCTTCGAGTTGATCGGCAAGAAGGGCGTCAACTATTTCCGCAAGCGCTACAAGAACATCAGCGGCACGCACACCGACCTGTTCCGCAACGTGAAGTACGAAGACGCCGAGCGGATCGCCAACGGCATCATCGAGCGGTTTGAGAAGGCCGAGATCGACGCCGTGTACCTGTTCAGCAACCAGTTCAAGAACGTGATGGCGCCGGAGCTGTCGACGACGCGGATTCTGCCGATTGAGGTGCCGGAGTCGGCCGGTTCCGTGGAGTACCTTTACGAGCAGCCGCCGGGCGAGCTGCTGGGCAGCCTGCTGCCGCGCTACGTGAAGCTGCTGGTGTACCGCGCTTTTCTGGAGTCTGTGGCGGCCGAGCATGCGGCGCGCATGACGGCTATGGACGCGGCCACCAATAACGCGACCGATGTGATCGATAAACTCACGCTGGAGATGAATCGTGTGCGCCAGGCCACCATCACCCGCGAAATCATTGAAATTGTCAGCGGCGCTGCGGCCTTAGGGTAGGGCGCGCGCCCGGAGCAAAGAGGACTTCTTATGATCGAAGGCAAAGTGATCCAGGTAGCCGGGCCGGCGGTGGACGTCGAGTTCCCAGAGGGGCAGATCCCCGTGATCCGCACGGCTGTGCGTATTACCAGCGAAGGGTTCAATGTTCCCGAGCCCATCGACATCATCTGCGAAGTGGCGCAGCACATCGGGGAGAGCCGCGTGCGCACGATCGCGCTGCAGCCCACCGACGGGCTGGTGCGCGGCATGAAGGCCATCGATCTGGGCGAGCCGGTGAGCGTGCCGGTGGGCAAGCAGACCCTCGGCCGCGTGCTGAACGTGATCGGGCAGCCGGTGGACAAGATGGGTCCGGTGGAAACCGACCGGCGGAGTCCAATTCACCGCGCGGCGCCGTCGTTTGAAGAGCAGTCGACCGAGTTGCAGATGTTCGAGACCGGCATCAAGGTCATCGACCTGCTGGAGCCGTACCTGAAGGGCGGCAAGATCGGTCTGTTCGGCGGCGCGGGCGTGGGCAAGACGGTGGTGATTCAGGAGCTGATTTCGAACCTGGCGACCAAGCACGGCGGCGTGTCGGTGTTCGCCGGCGTGGGCGAGCGCACCCGCGAAGGTAACGATCTGTGGCTGGAGTTCCAGGAAGCCGGCGTGATCGATCCGCACGATTGGCGCAAATCCAAATGCGCGCTGATTTATGGGCAGATGACCGAGCCTCCCGGGGCTCGGCTGCGCGTCGCTCTCAGCGCGCTCACCGTGGCTGAATACTTCCGCGACGTGGAAGGCCAGGACGTGCTGCTGTTCATCGATAACGTGTTCCGCTTCACGCAGGCTGGCTCGGAGGTATCGGCGTTGCTGGGCCGCATGCCGAGCGCGGTGGGCTACCAGCCGAACCTCGCTTCGGAGATGGGCGACCTGCAGGAGCGTATCACGTCGACCAAGACCGGTTCGATTACGTCAGTGCAGGCGATTTACGTGCCCGCCGACGATTACACGGACCCGGCTCCGGCGACGACCTTCGCGCACTTGGACGCGACGACGAACCTGTCGCGCTCGATTTCGGAGATGGGGATTTACCCCGCGGTCGACCCACTGGCTTCGACCTCGCGCATTCTGGACCCGCTGGTGATTGGCCAGGAGCATTACGATGTGGCGCAGCAGGTGAAGCAAATTCTGCAACGCTACAAGGACCTGCAGGACATCATCGCGATTCTGGGCGTCGACGAGTTGTCGGACGAAGACAAGGCCACGGTGGCCCGCGCGCGTAAAATCCAGAAGTTCCTTTCGCAGCCTTTCAACGTGGCCGAGGCGTTCACAGGGCGGCCGGGCAAGTACGTCAAGGTGGCCGATACGGTGCGCAGCTTCAAGGAAGTGGTGGAGGGCAAGCACGACGAGATTCCGGAGCAGGCGTTCTATATGCAGGGATCGATTGACGACGTGCTGGAAGCCTACGAAGAGATCAAGAAGAAGGGCTAGCCCTTTTTGAGGACACGCCATGGCGCTTCAGATTCAAATCACGACTCCGGAGAAGCTGGTGCTGGACCGGGCGGCGGATTACGCCGAGATTCCCGGCAAGGACGGCTATATGGGGATCCTCCCGGGGCACGCGGCGCTGCTCAGCGAGTTGGGCGAGGGCGAGCTGAAGGTGACCACTGCGGGGAAGGTCGAGAGTTTCGCCATCGCCGGCGGGTATGTCGAGGTGCGCGACGATAAGGTGCGGGTGCTGGCGGATCGCGTGGGGTAGCAACGAGTGAGGCTTAGCGACGCGGCATGAGCTTCATCGCTTTAGGTCGACAGTCTCAGCCACATTCGCACTCACCTCGTTTCCTCCGACCTGCTCAGTAATATTGATCGTCACTTTCCGTACAGCCATCGGATCGAGGGGCGAGACCCTCACGCCGACGACTCGCACTCGCCGGTCGGCTTTGCCGGTGGAAGAAGTGATTACTTCTTGAGTAATCACGTACGTAAGAGACTCGGTAACGCGACCCGATGCATCGGTTCCGTCCACAACTGAAGCCTCCTTGTCATTTGCGAGAGACGTGAAAAACTGTGACAACATTTGGACAGCATCTTTATCCTGAGTCGCGCCGAGGTTATGGCTCACGGAGTGGTAGTATGTTTTGTCCCATGGAAGGGGAATAAGGAGACGATTGTGAAACAGGCACTTGTAAGACTACACGCCCAGCGTGCTGGTGTGGACCTCGGCGCTGGATGGCACCTCTGGGGCGATTGACGTGCGCAACGTGGTCAACTGTGACCCTCCGCAAGGCAGGGGCCGCCTCTCGTCTGCTGAAGACGCACGTTGATACGCGCGTGAACACACGCGCCTCCGCGGCCTCGTCATTACAGGACCCAACGGAGAATTCGCGGAAGTTCCGGACCTTGACCGACGGTCCCCAGAACTCCGGCGATAGCCTTCTCGGGTGGGTTAAAGCCCGAGCAGGATTCGCAGGCGGTCTTCGACGGCTTCGACTTTCTCCCGATTTACTTGACCTCGGCGGCGGATCAGCCGCGCCTTTGAGATCGAGCGTAGGTCTTCGCACTAAAGAAAGCTGCGCGTGGACAAGCCTCCTTCGGGAGGATCGATGGGGACCTGCCAGGGGATATGGCGGTCCGTGCGGGTGAGCGGAATGATGACGATCAGGTCAGCCGGGCCCTCGTTGAAGCGATCCACGGAAACGACTAGAGCTGGCCGGCGGCCCGCCTGCTCGCGTCCTCGTACGGGGTCGAGATCTACGTCCCAGATCTCTCCACGCGAGGGCTGATTCATTCGGACAGTCCATCGCCGAGCGTCCGGTCCCACAGCTCGCGTTCGGCCAGCTCCGCCTTCCATTCCTTGGGGCGCTTTCGCAATTCCGCATAGGCAGCATTGGCGGCGTCCAGAAAGCGGGCGCGCCGGTAGCTTTCGACGGCCTTGGCGAGGACGGTCTGCATCGACTCGTTTTCCTCGCTCGCCAGTCGCTTGAGGGTTTCGTGGATTTCCGGACTAATGCGGACGTTGGCGGCAGCCATACTTTCCAGTATACGTTTTTGTATGCTGAATGGGTGACCTAGGATGCGATTGTGATCGGCTGCGGCGGTATGGGGAATGCCCCAACGCTGCGGGAGGGCCGACAAGCGCCGGGACGAGTCCCGGCGCGGCAAGCCAAGGGCTTGCGCCACAATTAGTGGGCGACGGGAAGCACTACGCCGTCCTGGGACTGCCGGCCCGCGTACTTGACGATCACCGGATAGTCGCCGTCATCGAGGTCGGGCACGATGACGTTGATCTGGAACTCGCCGACCGCGACTAAGCCTGAGAATTCCACGGTGGCCGGCTGGCCTCCGATTTCGACGGTGACGCCGGGGAGTCCGGAGACGGCGGTGGGGGCGACGCCCGCCGGCGTTGGCGCCAACGCAGTCGCGTACAACTGGATGTGATCGCCGGGTTTCGCTTTGCGCACGATGTTGCCGGAGACGCCAGGATCGCCGACGATCAGGCCGTCCGGGAATACCGCGGCCGGATAGGTCTTGGATCCGGCGGCGTAGCCGAACATGCCGGGCGCGTTGTCCACCGCGCTGCCGGTGATGGTGTTGCTGGGCTCGCCGTCGCGGATCACCTGCACCGAAACATCGCCGCTGACGCCGGCGGGCACCTGGAACGATACCTGGGTCGGGCTGATGTAGTAGACCGCGGCGGGCAGGTTGTTGACGCGAACTTCGACGCCGCTCAAGATCGTGGGTAGCGTGGGATAGTCCGGGAAGTCGGCGTCGCCCCAGATGCGCGTGACGCCCGCCAGGTTGGCTCCTTTGACCTGAGCCCAGGAACCGGGCACCAAGCCGGGCTGGTAGGTGGCGCCGTTGACGGCCGATCCGGGGTCGAGCGTGGGTGCGGTGCTGGCGCCTGCCGGGGGCTCGCGCCAGAGCAGGATGCCGGAGCCGGTGGGGTTCTCATAGGTCTCCTGCCAGGCCATGAAGAGCTTGTCATTGCCGCCGAAGGCGAGTTGCAGAGAGGCGGGGTAGACCGAGTAGTCCTTGGTGATGTCGCGCGGGGCGGCGGCGCAGGTGGTCCAGGAGGTGAGGTCGTTGGAGCGCGCCAGTTTCGGGTATCCGCAGGTGTCGTTGCCGGAGCTGCCGTTTTGGCCGAAGGCGATCGCTCCGTGGTCCTGGGAATCGAGCGCCAAGTCGAAGGGGTAGTCGGTGGAGGAGTCCCCGTCGGGCGGGATCACGACGGGCGTGAGCCAGGTGGCTCCGCCATCCTCAGAGCGGGCAAAGTGCAAGCCTACGCCGAAATCCGCGTCGGTGCGCTGGAGGAAGACGGCGACGCGCGGATTGAGGCCGTAGAACCGCAGCTTCACGGCGACCTCGTCGCTGCCCTGGCCCTGGCTATCGAGCGCCCGGACCGGACCGCCGCTCTGGGTGGGATGCCAGAAGAACAGGATCGTGTTATCGACGTCCGCAGCGGGCGCGAAATAGGCGACGCCGGGGGCGCCATCGCTATCGAGAGCCAGCGATGGGGCAGTGCCGTAGCGGGCCGAATCGGCGCCCGGCGGAATGGGAGCGACCGTGCGGGTCCAGGTGGCGGGATCGGCGCTGAGCGTGCCGGTCACGTAGACGGCTCCGTCGATCGAATCGAGGTAGGCCAGGTGCAGGTTGCCCGCGGCGAGAGCGAGCGAGGGACCGCTGCGGCCGACATCCTCGGCTTCGAGAGTCGTCTTGAGCGTCCAGGTGAGGCCGCCGTCGGCGGAGGTAAACAGCTTGATCCCCTGCTGGAGATTGAATTCCGAGGCGATGGCGAAGACGTTGGCGCCGGCGTCGTAGGCGAGTGACAGGGTCGGGTAGAAGGTCGAAGCGGAGTCGCCGACGATGCCGACGGTGGCGACGTCATTCCAGCGGTACTGGGCACGGTTCCAGGAGCGGAACAGGAGCGTGGTGTCGGCGAGGTCGGTGTCCTGGTTGGGGTCCTGGAATAGGAAGGTGAACGCGGGGTCGCCATTGGCGTCCAGCGTCATGGAGAGGTCGTAGCCGTAGCTTCCGCTGAGCAGCGTGCCGGGTCCGCCTGGGGCGGGTGCGGCTACCGAGAATCCGGCGGGCGGGGGGCCGACGGTGACGGCGTTCGAGGCGGCGCTCGCGTCCTGCGCGGCGACGATCTGATACTGATACGTCGTGTAGGGGTCGATCTGGGTGTCGGTGTACGTGGTGGCACTCACGGTGGCGAGGTCGGCAAACGCGGTTCCGAGCGCGCGGCGCTGCACGCGGTAGCTGGAGGCTGCTCCGGTCCAGGAGATCTGGACGGAATCGCGCGTGGCGGTCTGGACGGTGAGGCCGCTGGGCGCCTGGGCGAGGGCCGCGGCGGCGGAGGCGCCAATCAGGAGAAAAATGGCGAAGATTCGCCGAAAGGCGTGACGGGGAATGGAAGCCATGATCGGGACGTGAGCGTGAAGCATCCTGATGATAGACCGAAATGAAGGACTTTGACTGTAGCCTCCAGAGGGGCTTGTTCGGACCGGTCGACGAGGAGTCGGGGTAAGGTGGACAGGTGGTCTACGACGCGATTGTGATTGGCTGTGGCGGCATGGGGAGTTCCGGGGTAGGCGCACGGGATGGCTGAACCTCTCAATCACGATGTCTTGGCAGCGGCCAATGAGCCGAACCCATGGCTGCGCCGCTTCAAAGCTTCGCGAGGCACGAAATGGAGTATGGCGTCGAGCCGTTCTCTTCGCGATATGGCGACGCTAGTAGTTTGCCTCGTCGCACTGGACCGTTACGAAGAAGCGACCCAAGTCGGCGAAATCGTGGCAAGGGATGTCCACTTTCGGGGCGACTACAACATCTGGTCGTTCGCGGCCGGCGTGATTTCCGCCGGAACATTAGCGTGCCGGAAGATGAATGAATCACAGAGAGCACAGGCGCTGTTTGCGCCGGTTGCGCAGAATCCGTCTGGTCAAGGTAGTCCGCTGGCGATCGACGCGACGCTTCAGGAGCTTCCGCATCTGCTATCCATGAAGCGGCCGGACGTCGTGGCTACCGCGGTGTGGACATTGTCACAGGACCTGGAACACGCGCGTGCCGGGCGCAGTGGAACCGGAGGTTACCCAATTCCTGACATGGCAAGCGCGATTGAGCAGTGCCTTGGTCGAATTCGCCGTTTGATTGAAGCATAACCGAGCTAAGAAACGTACTCAGGCCGAGTGTCGAGCATACTGGATGGGTGGCGTACGACGCGATTGTGATCGGCTGTGGCGGTATGGGGAGTGCCGCCGCTTATCATCTGGCGCGGCGGGGGGCTCGGGTGGTGGCGATCGAGCGGTATGACGTGCCGCATGAGTTCGGGTCGTCACATGGGGCGAGCCGGCTGATCCGGCTGGCTTACGCCGAAGACGCGCGGTATGTGCCGCTGCTGCGGCAGGCTTACGTTCTGTGGCGCGAGTTGGAGCGCGAGGCTGGCGAGACGCTGCTGATCGTCACTGGCGGGATTGATGCGGGTCCGGAGGATGGGGCGATTGTGCCGGGGTCGCTCGCGTCGTGCCGGGCGCACGATCTGCCGCATGAGGTGCTGGATGCCGCGGCGCTGGCGTGGCGGTTTCCCGGATTCCGGCTGGCGGCGGACATGGTGGCGGTGTGGCAGCCGGATGCGGGGTTCCTTTTGCCGGAGCGGTCGATCATCGCGCATGTGGCGGCGGCGCAGCGGCTGGGGGCGGAGATTCGTGGGCGCGAGCGGGTGGTGGCGTGGGAGGCGGGCGATGCGGGAGTGGTGGTTCGGACGGATCGCGGGGAGTATCGGGCGGCGAAGCTGGTGCTGACGGCGGGGGCCTGGTCGGCGGACCTGCTGCCGGGGCTGCGGGAGACGGCGGTGCCGGAGCGACAGGTGGTGCTGTGGGTGCAGCCGCGGCGGCCGGAGCTGTTTCGGCCGGACCGGTTTCCGGTGTTCAATATGGATGGTCCGCTGGGACATTTTTATGGGATCCCGATCTATGGGGTGCCGGGGTGCAAGTTCGGCAAGTATCATCACCTGCGGCAGTCGGGGGCGGCGGACGAGATTGATCGCGGGTGCTACCGGGAAGACGAGGAGACGATTCGAGAGGGAATTCGCGCTTATTTCCCGGATGCGGATGGTCCCACGCTGGCGATGAAGGCGTGCATTTTTACGAATTCGCCGGATGGGAATTTTATCATTGACCGGCATCCGGGGTATGCGAATGTCGTGTTCGCGGCGGGGTTTTCGGGGCATGGCTTCAAGTTCGCGAGTGTCGTGGGGCGTGTGCTGGCGGATTTGACCCTGGATGGGGGCACGGAGCTGGATATCGGGTTCCTGAGGCTCCAGCGATTCGGCTCAGGGTATACTGCCCTCTGAGGGAAAACATGATCTGTCGAGTGCTCATCACCACCTGCTGTTGTGCCGCGCTGGCCGCGGCGCAGAGTCCCGTTCCGCAACCGAAGACCACCAAGATCCCGGCGACCGCAGATTCGAAGCCGTTTGGGGCGGCGGCGACCAATTTTTCGCCGCTGGATCTCGGGAAGCTCGGGTATGTGGAGGAGGAGTACCTGGTGAGCGGGTCGGCGAACGTCTATGACTGGAATGCCGACGGGGCGGTGACGGTGAAGACGCCCAATGCGCCGTACACGAATCGCCTGCTGGTGCGGCGGCCGGCGGATGCGGCCCGATTCAACGGGACCGTGGTGGTGGAGCTGCCGAATACGGCGCGGCGGTTTGACTGGTCCATGATGTGGGGCTTCGCGCACAACTACATCCTTGAAAGCGGGGCGGCTTGGGCGCAGATCGGGATGCCGGCTTCGGTGGCTTCCATGAAAACGTTCGATGCGGGGCGGTATGGGTCGCTGTCGTGGGCGAATCCGGCGCCGGGAGCTTGCCCCGGGGGTCGCGGGGGTGCACCGGATACGGAGCCGGGCCTGGAGTGGGACATCATCAGCCAGACGGCGGCGGCTTTGAAGAGCGGTGCGGCGCTGGGCGGGTTGCGGGCGCAGCGGGTTTACCTGACGACGCAGGGCGGCGATATTATCACGTACGTGAATGCGTTCCATGAGCGGGCCAAGCTGGCGGACGGCAAGCCGGCTTATGACGGGTACGTGCTGCGGAATCCGGGGGCGCCGGCGAAGATCAGCCAGTGCGCTCCGAATATTCCTGCGGGCGATCCGCGACGGACGGTGAAGTACGTCGATGTGCCGGTGATCGCGGTGGTGGCGCAGGGCGAGCTGCTGGCTGGGTTGGCGAACCGGCGTCCGGATAGCGACGATCCGGGGGCACGGTTCCGGCAGTGGGAGGTGGCCGCGGCGAGCCACATCAACACGCATGCCTACGTGGGGTTCCCTTCGCTGAAGGAGCAGGACCAGGCGACCAAGGCGGCGCAAGGGACCGAGCAGTGGCCGTTCAACGCTCGCTGCGAGCCGGAGATCGTGATGCAGGACATGCCGCTACTGAGCTACGTGTTCGATGGCGCGTTCGCGGCTCTGGATGCGTGGGTGAAGGACGGATTGCCGGCGCCGCGGGCCGAGCGCATCCAGGTGCGCAACGCCGGCAAGCCTGATGCCGAGCTGTTGGTGGACGAGTTCGGGATCGCGCGGGGCGGCGTCCGGAGTCCGTATGCCGACGTCCCGACCGCCAGCTACACGACCAGCAGCAACGGCGGCGGCGTGTGCCGCGAGCTGGGCACTACGACGCCTCTGCCGTGGAAGAAGCTCGAAGTGATGTACGGGAATTACCGCAACTATACAGAGAAGGCTTCGGCCTCTATCGACAAGATGGAGGGTGCGCGGTTCGTCACCAAGCAGGACGCCGTGCGCATGCGGCAAGAACTGCTGCAATGAATGAAGACCATCATTGAGCCGTTCCGGATCAAGAGCGTCGAGCCGCTGCGCCGCACGACGCCCGCGGAACGGGAAGCGCTGCTCAAGCAGGCCGGCTACAACCTGTTTCAACTGCGCGCCGCCGATGTGCTGCTCGACCTGCTGACCGATTCCGGCACCAGCGCCATGTCCACGGCGCAGTGGGCGGCGATGATGCGCGGGGACGAATCCTACGCCGGCAGCGAAAGCTTCTTCCGGCTACAAGCGGTGGTGCAGGACCTGACGGGTTACCGCTATGTGATCCCCACGCATCAGGGGCGCGCGGCCGAGCGCATTCTGTTTACAGTGATGTGCCGTGCCGGGCACGTGGTGCCGAACAACACGCACTTCGACACGACGCGGGCGAATATCGAGGCCGCGGGCGCGCGGGCGGTGGACCTGCCGCTGCCGGAGGCCGCCGATACGCAGGCTCGACTGGCGTTCAAGGGCAACATTGACGTGGCGGCGCTGGAACGGTTGATCGTCGAAGAGGGCGCGGCCCGGATTCCGCTGGCGATGCTGACGGTCACCAATAATTCGAGCGGCGGGCAGCCGGTTTCGATGGCCAACGTCCGGGCGGTGCACGAGGTCGCACGACGGCACGGGATCCCGTTTTATTTGGACGCGTGCCGGTTCGCTGAGAATGCCTGGTTTATCGGGCGGGACGAGCCGGAGTACGCGGGGCGGGCGCCGAAACAGATCGCACAGGAGATGTTTTCCCTGGCCGACGGTTGCACGTTTTCGGCGAAGAAGGACGCGTTTGCGAATATCGGCGGGCTGCTGTGCACCAATGATCCGAAGCTGGCGGAGAAGGAACGCGAGCTGCTGATTCTAACCGAGGGGTTTCCGACCTACGGGGGCTTGGCGGGGCGGGATTTGGAGGCGATCGCGGTAGGGCTAGAAGAAGTGCTGCATCCCGACTATCTCGAATACCGGATCGCGTCGACAAGCTACCTGGGCCGGCACATCGCCGACCACGGCGTGCCGATCGTGGAGCCGCCGGGCGGGCATGCGATCTACATCGACGCGGGGCGGATGCTGCCGCATATCCCCAAGCACGCGTTTCCCGGGCAGGCGCTGGCGGTGGAGCTTTACCGGCATGCGGGCGTGCGGAGCGTCGAAATCGGGAGCGTGATGTTCGGCGAACATGCGCAGCATGAATTGTTGCGGCTGGCGATTCCGCGGCGGGTCTACACGCAGAGCCACATCGACTACCTGGTGGAGGCGATCCTGGAAGTGAACGGGCGCAAAGAGGCTCTGCGCGGGCTGCGCATCGTGAGCGAGCCGGCCACGCTGCGTCACTTCACTGCAACCTTCGAACCGCTATAATTGAACACTTCCCATGCAGATTGATTGGTTCCCGTTGTGGCTCAGTTTGCGTGTTGCGTTCCTTTCGACGGCTATCGCTCTGGCGGCGGGATTGTGGCTGGCCTACGTCCTGGCGAACCGGGACTTCCGGGGCAAAGAGCTGCTGGACGCGGCGGTAACGCTGCCGTTGGTTCTGCCTCCGACGGTGCTGGGCTACTATCTGCTAGTGCTGGTGGTGGGCCGCGCGACGCCCATTGGGCGGCTATGGGAATCGGTGTTCGGCGGACCGCTGGTCTTCACGTGGAAGGCCGCGGTGGTGGCCGCGCTGCTGCATTCGTTGCCGCTGCTGGTGAAGTCGGCCCGGGCGGCATTCGAAAGCGTCGACCGCAGCTATGAGCGTGCGGCGCGCAACCTGGGAGCTTCGGAGTGGCGGCTCTTCTGGCGGGTGACGCTGCCCTTGGCCCAGCGCTCGATTCTGGCCGCCGTGGCGCTGGCGTTCGCGCGGTCGCTGGGCGATTTCGGCGTCACGCTCATGATCGCGGGCAACATTCCGGGGCAGACGCAGACGTTGGCGGTCGCGATCTATGACGCCGTGGAGGCTGACAATACGGCGCTGGCGCGGGTGCTGGTGATCGTGATTTCGGTGGTGGCGCTGGGGATCCTGACCGTGGCGCGGCGCGTGGAGCTGCGATGATCCAGGCGCGGCTGCGCAAACGGTTTCCGGCGCGCCCCGATGCGGCGGCGTTCGAGCTTGAAGTGGAGTTTCAGGCAGCTTCGGGCGTGACGGTGCTGTTCGGACCGAGCGGGTCAGGCAAGACACTGACGCTCGATTTGATTGCGGGATTCGTGCGACCGGATGAGGGGCGCATTCTGCTGGACAACGAGATTCTCTATGACGGTGCGGCGGGCGTGCATCTGGCGCCGCAGGCCCGCCACACCGGGTACGTGTTCCAGAATTACGCGCTGTTCCCGCACATGACACTGCGCGAGAATCTGGCGTTCGCCGCCGAGCGGCGGCCGCGGCTGGAACGGCACCGGCGGGTGAACGAGATGCTGGAACAGTTCCGGCTGACAGAGGTCGCCGGGCGGCGGCCGCACGAGGTTTCCGGTGGACAACGGCAGCGGTGCTCGATTGCGCGGGCGCTGATCGGGGCCCCGAAACTGCTGTTGCTCGACGAGCCCGCGCAGGGGCTCGATGCCCCGCTGCGGGCGGAGCTTTACCAGGTGCTTCGCCAAGTCCGCAAGGATTTCGCGACGCCGGTTTTACTGGTCACGCATGACCTGGCCGAGTGCTTCGAACTGGGCGAGGAGATGCTGGTGCTGCGCGAAGGGCGGATTGTGCAGAGCGGGTCGCCGCGGGAGGTGCTGGATCAGCCTGCGAACCTGGACGTGGCCCGGCTGCTGGGCGTGTTCAATCTGCTGCCGGCGGAGTTGCGGTCGCTGGACCCGGGGCGGAATGAGAGCAAGGTGCGGGTGGGGCAGTTCGATCTGGATGGTCCTTACTATCCGGGGAGATTGAAGGGGGATCGGGTGACGGTGTGCGTTGGGCCGGAGCAGTTGGTGGCGCGGGCGCGGGAGGGGAAGCTGGGTCCGAACCAAGTGCCGGCGCAGTTCGAGCGGGCGGTGGAGCGGCCGCAGTGGGTGCGGCTGGAGTTTGCGGGCGGGATCGCGGTGGATGTGCCGCGGCCGGAGTGGGAGCGCTTGAAGGGGACCAGTGAGTGGGCGATCGAGTTTCCGCGGGAGGGGTTGCGGGTGTTGTGAGGGGCTAGTTCTCGTCGGGCATTTCCACGTGATCGACCACCCAAAACTCAGCGGGCATCGTCTCGGACTTAAGGACCAGCCCCAGCTCCTGGTTGAGGTAGGACACCAGCTGCGCCATCCCTTCGAGGCCCAGCGTGTTGGCAGGGATGGGACTGCCTTGCCGGTCCGGCGCCTCCCACCGTTCATCGAAATCGTAGAACCCCGTCAGACCGGTTCTGTCCTCGACTCGCTGCTTCAGGAACAGCGATAAGCTCCTGGCAAACAAAGGAATCGTTATCTTATTTCCAACGATGCGTCCCCTACGGTCGCTCAGGATCATGCCGAGCTGGCCTTCCTGCTCCGGTGGCACGGGAGCAGATACGGGCTGCAACTTCGAACCGCCTTCTTTCGCCTGAAGGATCAATACGCCGGTCTCCCTCTCCTCCTGATGAATCTCCAGTTGGAAGCGATCCGCCAGCAGGGAGCGGAGCATTGCCTGGACGTTTTCCCGATTCTGCTTTTCACTGACGGCCGCCGGATATTCGGGGCCGGCCTTCGCGTTAATGGCGTAAGCTTCCGCTTCGGCCCATTTGGGAAGCCCAACGATCTTAAGGCCGCCTAAGTCATCCACACCATAGGCCGTCTCGATCAACGCACGCAGCGTCACCGCGGGATCGCGAAACCACCCCCCCGGCAGGATCACTTCGCCGGCGCCCGGAGCAGGTCCACGCTTAGCACCCAGCGGCTTGATCGTGCTCACCTCAAACCGGGGTTCGCTCGATTGGGCGAACCCGCTATTGGCCAGCGTGCACAGGGCTACTAAGGCGATGATTGTGCCTTGGGAGATTGCTCGCAGATAGGCCGACATGGGCTGCACCTCTCGCAGTAGGCTCATCCCATCCTATGTCAACTTCTGGAGGTAGCGGTTCTGGTGGAGGCCCGGATCTGACGTTGCGCGCGGGCGACAAGCGCCGGCACGAGTCCCGGCGCGGCAAGCCACGGGCTTGCGCCACCAAAACCTATCGCGAGCCGATGCAGGCTGCTAACAGTTCGGATCTGAGTTGCGCCTGGAGGTTGCCGTCGAGCTTGCGGCCCTGGTAGGTCACGTAGAACACGTCCAGCGCTTTGTAGGCTTCCGTGTCAATCATCACGACCTCGATGTTGCAGCCGCCTTGCGAGAAGACCAGGGCGAGATCGTGCAGCAGGCCGGGGCGGTCTTCGGAGACGATCTCGACCAGGGTCGCGATTTCCGTGGCGTCATCCTTGAACACCACCTGCGGGCGGACCTTCATGCGCGAGCTCAAAAACGGCTTGGGGCGGCCGCGCAGCAGGCGTTCGGCGTCCGTCTTGCCTTCGACCACTCTGCGCACCACGCCGCGGAGGCGGTCGACTTCCGAGGGGTTGAGCTCCAGTGTGCGATGCGGGTCGGAGAACGTGAACGTATCGAGCACCACGCCGGAGACGTTCGAGAAGGCCTCGGCTTTCACGATGTTGAGGCCGAAGCTGGAGATGGCGCCGGCTACGGCGGTGAATAGCGCGGGGCGGTCCTTGGTGAGCAGCGTGAGCTTGTAGATGCCGCGGTCGTGCTGGACTTCGACGGCCAGCGAGCGGGATTCGAGTTGGCGCGCCAGCGAGAAGTGTCCGTCGATTTCCTCGGGCGAGTGCGTGCGCAGGTAGCGCTTGGGCAGGCCTTCGAGGAAGGCGGCCTTTTCGGGAGCCATGCCTTCGGCCTGGTGGATGCGCTCAGTGGCGAGCTCGCGGGTGAACTCTTCGAACGTCGAGATGTAGGCCAGCCAGAGCTGCTCCAGCCGCCAGGGGCTCATGGCCTGGGGGTTCACGGCGCCGATGTCGGCGTAAGTGAGCATGGTGAGCATCTTCAGCCGCTCGACGGTGCCCACGGATTCGGCCAGGGCGCGCGCGGTGGAGCCGTCGTAGAGATCGCGCGAGCTCATGACGCTGGACATGTCAAGGTGATGGCGCACCAGGAACTCGACGGACTCGCGTTCGGCGGGCGGGGCGTCCAGGCGGTCCATTACGGCGCGGGCGATGTCGAGGGAGGCTTCGGAATGGTCGCGGCCGGAACCTTTGCCGATATCGTGCAGCAGGAGGGAGAAGCGCACCAGGGCGGGGTCCTCGATGCTCTCAAACAGCTCGGTGAAGCGCGCGTCAGTGATGGTTTCGAGCAGGCCGATGGCGACCAGGGTGTGTTCGTCGACGGTGTATCGATGGTAGAAGTCGCGGACCACCAGACACTCGATGTTGCGCCATTCGGGCAAGGCGGCAGTGAGCACGCCGGACTGCTGCATGGCGCGCAGGCCGGCGGATGCGCGCGGCAGCTTGAGCATGCGCTTCCAGCCGTCCCAGGTGGTTTCGGGGACGAATCCTTCCAGGCGCTCGATGGTGTCAGGCGCGAGGCGCAGGCTGTGGCGGGCGACGAATTCGAACAGGCCCAGGTCGCTGGGAGGCTTGTGGCTGCGCAACAGGACGCGGTCGCGGACGACGGTGTAGTCCGCGGTGGACAGGCGCGAGCGCCAGTCATGGAAGCGGCCGAGCAGGGTGCCCGGTTTTTCGACGCAGGACTCCATGGCCATGCGCGAGGCGCGGTCGACTTCGCGTGCGTGGCGGTAGTAGTCGCGCATGAGGGCGGCGGGCTGCTCGCTCAAGGATTCCTGGGCGTCGAAGCTGAGTGCGTTCAGGTCCCGCCCCGCGGCCTCGTGCAGGCGCAGGCGGATGGCGGCCAGAAAATCGAAGGCCGCGCTGAGGTCGGGCGGGGTGCGGTGGGGCTCCAACTGGTGCAGCCAGCGGACCACCTGAAGGTCGCGCAGTCCACCGGGGGTTTCCTTGACGTTGGGCTCCAGATGATAAATCGTGTTCTGAAACTTGGCGCGGCGCGCGTCGGCCAGGTTCACCAGTTGGCGCGCGACCGAGGGGCCGCGGCGGCCGCGGAAGGTATCGAAGCGTTCGGTGAGGGCCCGGTGCAGCGCGGCGTCGCCGGTGAGCAGGCGGTGATCCAGCAGGCTGATGGTAAACTCGCCGTTATCGGCGTGCTCGGCCGTGCAGTCGGCCACGGAGTGGACCGAATGGCTGGGGCGCAGCCCGGCGTCCCACAGCTCCTGTAGGAATCCGGAGATCGACTCGCGGGGCGGCACACTGCGATCCGATTCGAGCAGCAGCATGATGTCGACGTCGGAATAGGGAAACAGCTCGCGCCGCCCGAATCCGCCGACCGCCACGATCGCCAGCCCCGCCTCGAATTTCGGCGCCAGCCACCGCTCATACGCTACCCGTACCCGATCCTCCACCTGGACCGTGCGAGATTCCAGCGCTTTGTGGACCTCGGCCGGCTCAGGCGGCGGATGCACCGCCAGATCTGTCACAATGCCGCTTCTCCCCGATCGTCGTTGCGGATGCGGATGGCGTCCGCCACGTTATACACAAAAATTTTGCCGTCGCCGATTTTGCCGGTGCGGGCCGCCGCAGCCAGCGTGCTGATAACTTCTTCGGCGCGCGTGTCGGCCACCACCAGTTCTAGCTTCACCTTGGGCAGCAGGTCGACCTTGTACTCCATGCCGCGATAGACCTCGGTGTGGCCTTTCTGGCGGCCATGCCCTCGGACCTCGGTGATGGTCATCCCGTCGATGCCGATGCCCTTGAGGGCTTCCTTGGCGTCTTCCAGTTTGTGCGGCTGGATGATCGCTTCTATTCGCTTCATATGATCACGCCTCCAGGTTGTAACCTTCTTCTCCGTGCATACTGAGGTCCAGACCCTGAATTTCTTCCTGCTTATCCACTCGCAAGCCTAGCACTGCATCGCAGATTTTCAGGATGACCCACGTACCCACAATAGCGAGAACCCAGGCGAAAGCGCTGGCGATCACCTGGTTCCAAACCTGTCCAAGATTGCCATCCACCAGACCCATGGGCGCGCCCTGGCGCAGGTCGTTGACGCTGACCGTGGCGAAAACACCTGTCAGGATGGCGCCCACGGTGCCGCCGATCCCGTGCACGCCGAAGGCATCCAGGGCGTCGTCGTAGCCGAACTTCTTTTTGACCTTGGTCACCATCAGGTAACAGACGATACCCGCGGCGAAGCCGATGAGCAACGCCGGCATGGGCGTCACGAAGCCCGAGGCCGGGGTGATGGCCACCAGTCCGGCCACCGCTCCGGAGATCGCACCCAGCATGCTGGGCTTGCCGTCGTGGATCCATTCTGCGAACATCCAGGCCAGAGCGGCGGCGGCCGCGCCGAAGTGCGTCGCCACAAAGGCGCTGGCGGCCAGACCAGAGGCGTTCAGCGCGCTGCCGGCGTTGAATCCGAACCAGCCCACCCACAGCAGGCAGGCTCCCACGGTACTCAACACCAGGCTGTGCGGGCGCATCGATTCGTTGGGATAGCCGTCGCGGCGTCCCAGGTAAATGGCGCAGACCAGCGCCGAGACTCCGGAGGTGATATGCACCACGGTGCCGCCGGCAAAGTCGAAGGCCGGGATGGTGCCGGAGACCGCGCCCAGGAATCCGCCCGCGCCCCAGACCATGTGCGCCATGGGCAGGTAGACGATCAGCAGCCAGAGCGTCATGAACAGCATCATGCTGGAGAATTTCATGCGCTCGGCGAAGGCTCCGGAGATGAGTGCCGGGGTGATGATGGCGAACATCAACTGGAACACCATGAAGGTGAGGTGCGGGATGCTGCCGGCGTAGTCCGGGTTGGGATCCATGCCCACGCCGCTCATGAAGGCGAAGTCGAAGCCGCCGATGAAGGAGTTGCCCGGGGCGAAGGCCAGGCTGTAGCCAATGACCGCCCAGATCAGCGAGATGAGCGCCATCATGGCGAAGCTGTGCATCATGGTGCCCAGCACGTTCTTGCGGCGCACCAGTCCGCCGTAGAACAGCGCCAGGCCCGGTCCGGTCATCATCAGGACCAGAGCGGAGCAGATCAGCATCCAGCCGTTGTCGCCGGAGTCGACCTTGGGGGCAGCGTCCTGCGCCCATGCGCTCCCGGAGAAGAGCACGGCCAAGGCCGGAATCAGGAAACGTTTGCAGCATCGTGGTGAAAGTGGGGATGCGTCTCTGCTTGAAACCGTGGATGCCTTCGCATCCGGATGGGAGAGGATCGCCTCATCCCGGGAAGGACTAGCCGGCATCGTGGCGGCGCAGCCATCAGCGCACAAACCGCGATTACGAAGGACAGACTGGATCCTCATAAACGCTCCTTTACGTGGGTCCCGCGTCGAGGCGGAAACTCCATCAGTATAGTGACTTCCGGAGATCGGCCGCAGTCGATTCTTTTGATGGAGCGGATTGAAAGTTTCTATAGCCGGGGAGGCAGCGGCAGGGGCCGGGTTCCGGCGAAGCACGGGGGCTCCGGCGGGTGGCCGGAAGGGGCGCCGCGGGCGGATTTTCACGGTTTCGGGTGACGGGCTCCGGGACCGGGTTTTTGCGGACCGCTACGCTATACTGGACGTGGAGCCTCCTGCGACTCCCTCCCCTGCACGCGACGGTTGCCTGTAGGTGGAAGTCCGCAGGCCTTTGGAGAACCCACTATGTTTGATCTGTTCCGCAGCCGGGACAAAGTTGTCCGGTACCTGCTCGGCGGCCTGCTCGTGATCGTGGCCCTGTCGATGGTCACGTATCTCGTCCCGAATTACACCGATGCGACGACCACCGGGACGAACCCGGTGCTGGCTGAAATCGACGGCCAGAAGATTTACGCGGCCGACGTGGAGCAGATGTTCCAGGCCTCGGTGGCGCAGTCGGGACAGGTCCCGGCGGAAGTGCTGCAAACCTACTTTCCGCAGTATGCCGAGAACGTGATCCAGCAGCGGGCGGCGGTGTATCAGGCCAAGCGCATGGGGCTGAAGGTCACCGACGAGGAAGTGCGCGTCTATATGGCCTCGGCGTATTCGCAGTTTTTCCCCAATGGCACACTGGAGAATGCGGACGCGTTCCGGCAGGCGCTGGCGCAGCAGGGGGTGACCCCGGCGATGGTGCTGGACGACGCCTACAACAACCAGTTGCTGCGCAAACTGCGCAACTCCATCATTGAAAACACCATCGTGACGCCCAAGGAAGTCGAGCGGGAATACCGCAACAAGCAGGAGAAGGCCAGCGTGCGCTACATCGGCGTTTCCTCCTCGGATTTCCGCGGCAAGGTGTCGGTGACCGACCAGGAGCTGCACGACCGGTTCGACAAAACCAAGGCGCTCTACACCCAGCCGGAGAAGTACTCGTTCCGGGTGGTGGTTCTGGATCAGGCGAAGGTAGAGCAGGGCGTCCAGATCACCGAACAGGAGCTGCGCAACCTCTATGCTTCCGCGCAGGACAACTTCCGCATTCCGGAGCGCGCGCACGTGCGCCACATCCTGCTCATCACCCAGGACAAAACCGACGCCGAAAAGGAAGCGCTCAAGAAAAAGGCCGACGACCTGCTGGCGCAGATCAAGAAGGGCGCGGATTTCGCCACGCTGGCCAAGGAGAACTCGGACGACCCGGGTACGGCGGCCAACGGCGGCGAGATGGACCCGTTCGGTCCGGGGCAACTGTCCGACGCGGCGTTCGAGAACGCGGCGTTCGCGCTCAAGCCGGGCGAGACCAGCAACGTGATCACGACGGCCGTGGGCTACGACATCATCCAGTTGATCGACAAGGAATCGGCGCGGCTGACGCCGTTCGAGGAAGTGCGGCCGCAGCTTGAGGACGAGGTCCGGGCGCGCAAGGCCGTGGAGCAGGTGGATACGGTGAGCCGCAACATGCACGCCGACCTGGTGGCCAACCCGGCCAACGCGGCCGAGATCGCCAAGAAATACGGCGGCGAGCTGGTGGCGGTGAAGGACGTCGCGCCGGGCGAGCCGATTCCGACGCTGGGCGTGACTCCGGAAATCGAAGGCGCCTTGGCTGGGTTGCAGCCCGGAGGCGTGACCGACGTGGTGGCGATCCCGGGCAATCGGCTGGTGGCCGCCGTGCTCGACGAGCGTATCCCCAGCCGGCCGTCGACCTTCGAGGAAGCCGAGGCGCAGGTGCGCGACTCGCTGCTGAATGAGAAAGAACAGCAGTTGGCCACCGAGACGATCCAGAAGGCCGCCGACCGCATCAAGGCGCGCGAGGACATGGCCGCGGTGGCCAAGAGCATGGGCCTGACGGTGACCACCTCCAGCAACTTCACGCGGACCGATACGATCGAGGGTCTGGGTCCGGCCGCGTATCTGGAAGAGGCGTTCACGGCTCCGTTGGGCACTATTGTGGGTCCGCGGGAAATCCAGGGCCGCACGGTCGTCGCCGAGATCACCGACCGGCAGGAAGCCGATATGTCGAACTTCATTTTTGAGCGCGACAAGCTCCTGCAGGACATGAAGACCCAGCGCGCCGCCGAACGCGACCAGTTGTGGCAGGACAGCCTGCTGACCAAGCTGATCGACGAAGGCAAGGTCAAGATCTACCAGGACCAGATTCAAGCCGCCACCACCGCGTTCGCGCAGTAGGGCAGGGCTTCCCCGCATGCTGGAGACCCTAGTCGAGGTCTGGCGCAGCCTGACTGATCCGGACCAGCTCATTCTGCTGCTATCGAGCGTGATCACGGGCGGCTGGGGCTACCTGCTGCTGGCCGGGATCGTGTTCGCGGAAACCGGTCTGTTGGTCGGCCTGTTCCTGCCGGGCGATTCCCTGCTGTTCACCGTAGGCGTGGTGTGCGGGGCCGGACGCCTGGACATCGTGGAAGTGTGCACGCTGCTGGTGGTGTGCTCCATCGCCGGCGACCAGTGCGGTTACTTCCTGGGATACCGCACGGGTCCGCGGATCTTTTACCGCAAGGATTCGCGCCTGTTCAAGCAGGAATACGTCCGGCGCACGCAGGAATTCTACGAACGCCACGGCGGCAAGACGCTGATCTATGCCAAGTTCGTTCCCATCGTCCGGACGTTCGCGCCGTTCATGGCGGGCGTGGGGCAGATGCGCTACGTGCGGTTCCTTTCCTTCAACGTGTTCGGCGGGCTGGGCTGGGTGGTTTCGGCGACGCTGGCCGGCTACTTCCTGGGCGAGGTCCCGGCGATCCGCACGAATTTCGAAAAAGTGGTGATCGGCATCGTGATTCTGAGCGTGCTGCCGATCGCGGTGCAGATCCTCAGGGCTCGCCGCGCAACTTCTTGAGGGCGGCCTGCACCACGGCGTCGCGCTGAAACTCCAATTCGTCGCCCTTGGCGACGCCCACCGTCAGATTGAGGAACTCCTGTTCCAGGCGGCTCTCGATCCAACTCCGGTGGCTGTTCCAATCGGCTGCGTTGGGTGCGATGTGGTGGTCCGCCAGGTAGAGCCGCAGATCGGCCAGCAACTCCGGGGTCACGGTGAAGCCCAGCGGCAGATCGTGTTGTTGCAGGTATTCGGAGGCGAAGCTGGTGAGCGCTCCACTGGCGTCCAGCACCACTTGCAGGCGCGATTCGACCGCTGGTAGCACCGTTTCGTCCGGTTGGATGCCGCCGCCGCCGCGCAGGGCGCGTCCGGAGTCCGATATGAAGAGTCCCTGGGAGACGTGCGTGGCGGAATCGAGCTGCTGGCCTCCGTTCAGCGGCTTCTGAATGGACCGGCCGCTGGGCGTGTAGTAGAAGGCGATGGTCAGGGCCACGCCGGTGTTTCCGGTGAGCGGATAGACGCGTTGCACCAAGCCCTTGCCGTAGCTGGTTTCGCCCAGAATGAACGCGCGGTCGTGGTCCTGCAAGGCTCCGGCGACGATTTCCGAGGCGCTGGCGCTGTTGCCGTTCATCAGCACGGCCATGGGAAAGGTGTACTGCTCGGCGCTTGCGGCGACGTGGACTTCCTCCGTTGGTGCATTGCGGCCCATGGCGGAAAACACCAGTTGTCCGGGGGAAAGAAACAGCGAAGCAGTATCGAGGGCGGCCGTCACCACGCCGCCCGGATTGTTGCGCAGGTCGATCACCAGGCCTTGCAGGAATTCGCCACCCAGCTCGTCGATACTCTGCTTGATGAGGCGACCGGTGCCTTCCTCGAAGCTGGTGACGCGGATGTAGCCGTAGCCGGGCGAGAGCAGCAGCGCGCGGTCCACGGTGGGTTCGGCCAGCATCTGCGGCGACAGGGTGAGGCGCACCAGGTGGTCGGCGCCCGGACGGCGCACATCCAGGACGGCCTCCTGCTGGCGGGCGAAGTTCAGGAGCTGTTTGAGCTGCTCCACGCCGAGGTAGCCCACTTGATAGCCGTTGATGGTCACGATCTCGTCGCCGGCGGTCAGTCCGGCGCGCGCCGCGGGCGTTCCTTCGAGCGCCTGCAGGACGATGACGCGGCCGGGAAGAATGCTGACGACGGTGCCGAATCCTTTGCGCTCGCTTTCCTGCATTTGCTGGAGTTCGGTGAATTGCTCGGGACCGAAGAAATTCGAGTGCGGGTCGAGCGTGTGGACCATGGCGGGCAGCGCTCCCTGGTAGAAGGCGGTCTTGGGATCGACCGGATCGGCGGCATTGGCTGCGACGGCTATGTAGACTTCCAGGAATTGCTCCAGCGCCGGAGTCAGATCCGCGGCCGGGTCAGGATCGGCGGCCGAGGCCGGGAGGCACACCAGCGCGGCAAGGGTGGCGAACGGGAGCCATCTGCGCTGCGCTGGGAACATGAGACGCCTACTCTCTCTTGTAGCGCGTTTCGGCCCGCTCGCGTTGGCGCTCCAGGGCGAGGCCGATCAGGCGGTCCAGCAATTCGCCGAAAGGGATGCCCGCAGCTTCCCACATTTTCGGATACATACTGATGGAGGTGAATCCGGGAATGGTGTTGATTTCGTTGATGTAGATATTGCCCGTGGCGGCTTCCAGCAGGAAATCGACGCGCGCCATGCCTTCGCAGCCCACCGCTTTGTAGCCTTCGACGGCGAGCGTGCGGATGCGTTCGGTCTGCGCGGCGTCGAGCGGCGCGGGCACAATCAGCTTGGCGGCGTCCAGCAGGTATTTGTCTTCGTAATCGTAGAACTCGCGGGAGGGCACGATTTCGCAGGGCACTGCGGCGATCGGGTCCGCGCTGCCCAACACCGAACATTCCAGCTCGCGTCCGGCGATGCCGCGCTCCACCAGGATCTTGCGGTCATAACGGGCGGCGACTTCGAGCGCGGTTTCCAGCTCAGCGCAGTTGTGGGCTTTCGAGATGCCTACGGACGACCCAAGGTTCGCCGGCTTGACGAACATCGGAAACAGGAGCTTGCCACAGATTTCCTGCGCACTGTGGCGGCCGCGCAGCACGGTGACCGATTCCACGACGGGCAATCCGGCGCCGGCCAGCAGGCGCTTGGTCACCTCCTTATCCATGGCGGCGGCCGAGGCAAGCACGCCCGCGCCGACGTAGGGCAGTCCGGCGAGTTCCAGCAGACCCTGCACCGTGCCGTCCTCGCCGAACGTGCCGTGGAGGACGGGGAAGACGACATCGAACTCGGGGTTCGCGCCGGGCTCGGGCAGGATTGGTCGCGGCTGCCAGCGTCCTTCGGGCGTGATGAAGAGGCGCGAGACCGCGTACCTGGCCGGGTCCAGTCCGGCGATCACCGCTTCGGCCGAGCGCAGCGAGATTTCGTGCTCGCCGCTCCGCCCTCCGTACAACACCGCCACGCGCAGCATCTTTACAGGATCCTCTTTCCCAGCGCTGACAGGATCAGCTCCACGCCGAGCAGCCCTGTGCGATTCGCCACGTCCATCACCGGATTCACTTCCACCACTTCCACCGACGTCATCAGCCCACTATCACCAATCAGCTCCATCGCCAGGTGCGCCTCGCGATAGGTGAGCCCGCCCGGCACTGGCGTGCCGACGCCCGGGGCCTCGTCCGGATCGACGGCGTCCATGTCGAAGGATACGTGAAAGCCGGCGGTACCCGAAGAAGCCGCGTGCAGGGCCTGCTGGATCACGGTGCGCATGCCGCGCTCGTCGATATCGCGCATGGTGAACGCCTGGACGCCGGTCTGGCGGACGTTCAGGCGCTCGATCTCGTCCACACTGCGGACGCCCACCAGAGCGATGTTGGCGGGCTCGATCATAGGGACGGGTCCGGCGAGTTCAGTGAGTTCCTTGGGTCCGAGCCCGGCGATGCAGGCCAGCGGCATCCCGTGGACGTTGCCGCTGGGGCTGGAATCAGGCGTGTTCATGTCGGCGTGCGCATCGATCCAAATGAGACCGAGCTTGTGTCCTTGCTTATAGAAGTGGCGCGAGAGACCGGCCACGGTTCCGGTGGCGATGGAGTGGTCGCCGCCGAGCACCACAGGCACGCGGCTGCGGGTAAGCGCGCTTTCGACCATCTCGGCCAAGCGCGCGCAGGTGTGCGCGATCTGCGGCAGGAAGTGCGCGTTCGGGGGACCGGCGGGGACGGTCTCCGGCTGCTCCACGGTGATGTTGCCGAGGTCCTCGACTTCGTAGCCGATCCCGGCCAGGCGGTCGCGCAGGCGCGCAATGCGCAGGGCGGAAGGCCCCATGTCGACGCCGCGGCGGCCGGCGCCCAGGTCCATCGGCGCACCGATCACCGCAATGTGGGATTGACGCATGTTCCGTGAGAGCGCCACCGGCCGGGCGGCGCGATGGCGCTACCGTTATTGTCCCCCACGGGGGCAGGCGCCGGAAGCGGCGGTCATCCCTATTCACAGTCTCAACGGACGGGATACGATTCTGCGGGCCTGGCGGCGGACGGGCATCTGCACGCTTCACGGAACCTGGCGGCGAAACATCCACCGGAGCCGCCACACTTCCGGGACCGGGGGACTAGAATAATCGCATGCGTAGAACCGCTGCGGTTGTAATTATGATGTTGGCGCTGGTGTTCGGCTTGCTGGCACAAACGTCCTCGAAAGGCCCCGCGCCCGCCCAGCCGGCAACTCCCGGGATGCAGGCTCAATCCGATCTGCTCCAGTTGATGCGCGGCATTCTGTACCCGGCGTCCAATGTGGTCTTCTCCGCCCAAAGCGACAATCCCGGCGACGCGAAGCCGGTCCCGGGAGAGGACCCCTCGATGTCCACCGATCCGCTCACCAGCACGTTCGGAGGCTGGCGAGCCGTCGAGAGCGCATCGCTGGCTCTGGCGGAATCCGCCAATCTCCTGTTGATCCCGGGACGTAGCTGCGCCAACGGTGTGCCGGTTCCGGTCAGCGATCCAGACTGGCGGAAATTTACGGAAGATCTCAGGGACGCCGGCATGAAGGCCTACAAGGCGGCTCAATCCAGGAACCAGGACAACATGGTGGAGGTCGCCGACACGCTGACCGTGGCGTGCGCCAACTGCCATAGAAAGTGGCGCGAGAAGCGGCCCGCGGACCGGTGCAAATAGTAGTGGCTTTCTCTCAGCCAGTGCCTCAGCAAGTGTCAACCTCCCAAAGCCGGGCAGGCCGCCGACGTTTCCGGCTTTCGATCCCGTAGACGGCGCTTTTGCTAGCCTGAATGCATGCGAAAGACCGTAGGCGCGCTGAGCGATGTCCCGCACCCCGACCAGGCTTGGCTCGACCTGGACAGGCTTGCGAGCGTGGAAGTCACGTCGGAAGATCCAAACTTCCCCGTCGAATCTGCGTTTGCATCGGAGGGCCCCGGCTGGCGGGCTTCCCAAGGCGGCCCCCAGCAGATCCGCCTCGTCTTCGATCGGCCCCAGTCTCTGCGCCGCATTCAGCTTCGCTTCCAGGACGCACAGGACGAGCGCACGCAGGAGTTCACGCTGCGGTGGTTGCCAGCCGGAGACGATGCGCCCCGGGAGATCGCGCGCCAGCAATGGAACTTCAGTCCGGCAGGGTCAACGACGGAGGTCGAAGACTACGCGGTGGAGTTGGACGGCGTCTTAATCCTGGAACTGAAGATCAGGCCGGATCTCAGGCGGACGGACGCAGTGGCGACGCTGGCGTCGATGCGTCTGGGCTGACCGGCTGTCGCCGGACGCGCCAGTCTGACGGCCGGGCCGCTGCCAGCGGGTGATGCCGGACCTTATGGGCCAGCATAGAATGCGCCCCACAGCAGGAAGATGCCGAAAACCGAGAGACCGCTGGCGTACAGACTCATGTGGCGGAGCACCAGACTAATCCGCATTTCTCACCAGGTTCGGGCGCAGGACGTGGCGCAAGCCCGTGGCTTGCCGCGCCGGGACTCGTCCCGGTGCTTGTGGCCGGTCACGCTGTCATGCCGGGAGCGGCGGCCAAAGCGCCGATTGCGTATCCCTGCCTCACGTTTCGCGCCGATGCACTTAGAGCTTGTGAGAAATGCAGGCTAAGGTTTATGTGGTGCGCCCGGCACGACTCAAAGCTTTGATCTCAGCGGACCCCTGCGTCTCCCAAAAGAAGCCAAGCGACTGCAGAGTTCTTGTTGGCATTCTCAGCACAGTAGCCCTGAGCAAAGACGTCTCGCTTAGTGTTCGGGCTCACTGTGCCGTCTTCCGCAGCAGGAATGTCGCGCCTGAGGCTATCCACACGAACACCCGACGCGCGACCGGAGGTGGTGGGACCAGCGGCGTCCAGTTTACTTCCGCTTCAGCCTGCCGGTCTTGAGGTACTCGTCCACTTCATCGAGCCACGCCATCCGCGCCTCCAGCGCCTGGTGAAAAGGCCGCACGCGGCGTTTCGTCCGTGTTAGTATGAGGCTCGCACGGGCCGTTCCCTGCGGGATGCGTGGAACGCTCCAGTCTGCGGACTGCGGCCCGTTTGGGTAAGGAAGTGGCCAAAGCAGGTTTTCAGGAACGGTCCGGCGAAGACGCAGATCGGATGAGCGCGCCCTTTCGTGATGTCCGCTTCGGCGAGCGCGGCGTGACGATGACACGCACCGAAGGCGGGGTGCTTTACGTCAGGCCGACGGGGAAGCTCGGGCCTTACGCAAAACGGCTAACCGACAAGCTGGATGAGTTCGCGGCGAAGAAGCCGGACCAGCCCTTCCTGGCGCAGCGGAATGCCGCCGGCGAATGGGAATCGCTCACTTACGCCCAGATGCGGGATAAGGCACGGCGTGTCGCGCAGGCGCTGTTGGACCGGCCGCACGTCCACAACGAACGCCCGATCGCGATTCTGTCGGGAAACGACCTGGATCACGCGGTGTTGGGCTTTGCGGCGTATTATGCCGGCATCACCTATGCGCCGATTTCGCCCGCCTATTCGCTGGTTTCCTCCGATCACGGCAAGCTGCGCTACATCTTCGATCTGCTGACGCCGGGGCTGGTGTTCGTGAGCGACGGCGCCGCGTATCGCAAGGCGCTCGAAGCCGTGCTGCCGCCCGACGCCGAACTGGTGGTGGCGGGTGACGCCGCAGGCTTGCCGGCGACCTCGTATTCCTCGCTGCAGGCTACCGTGGAGACGGCCGCCGTCGAGAAGGCGCATCAGGGAGTGAACGCCGATACGGTGGCGAAGCTGCTGTTCACCTCGGGCTCGACGGGGACTCCCAAGGGGGTCAAGAACACGCAGCGGATGCTGACTGCCTGCCAGCAGATTATCCGGCAGGCGCTGGCGTTCGTCGAGGAGGACCCGCCGGTTCTCTGCGACTGGATGCCGTGGAACCACACGTTCGGGGGCAATCACGACGTCGGGTTCGTGCTGTACAACGGCGGGACGATGTATATCGACGAGGGCCGGCCCACGGCGCAAGGAATGGCGGCGACGGTCCGCAACCTGAAGGACGTCTGCCCGAACATCTACCTGAACGTGCCCAAAGGTTTCGATGCATTGATCCCGTTTCTGAAGGCCGACCGGGAGTTCCGGGAGCGCTTCTTTTCACGGCTCAAGTTGTTGTACTACGCGGGTGCGGGCCTCCTGCAGCCGGTCTGGGACGAACTGGAAGAGATCGCTGTGGAGACCTGCGGCCAGCGCATCATCATGTTTACCGGTTTAGGCGCCACCGAAACCGGTCCCTCCGGCTTCTTCCCAGGCAAGGATCTGAAGAGAGCGGGCGAGGTGGGCCTGCCGCCTCCCGGTGTGGAGGTGAAGCTGGTGCCGCAGGGCGACAAGCTCGAAGTGCGCTTGAGGGGACCGGGCATGACACCAGGCTACTGGCGCCAGCCGGAGCTCACCCAAAAGGCCTTCGATGAGGAGGGCTTCTACAGGCTGGGGGACGCCCTGCGTTTCGTGGACCCCGGCGATGTGTCGAAAGGCTTCCTGTTCGACGGGCGGATTGTCGAGGACTTCAAGCTTTCCACCGGCACCTTCGTCAGCGCCGGTCCCCTGCGCGCGCACTTCCTGATACACTGCGCGCCCTACGTGCAGGACGTTGTGATTGCCGGTCACGACCGTGACTTCGTCAGCGTGCTGGTATTCCCGGTGCTGGAAGCCTGCCGCGAATTGACCGGCTTGCCGTCCGGCACACCCGCGCAGGAGATCCTGGACCATGCGCTGGTCCGTGACACTTTCCGGCGCCTGTTAGAAGAGTTGGCACGCGGCGCCACGGGTAGCTCGAAGCGCATCGCCCGTGCGATTCTGCTTGCCGATCCCCCCTCGATTGACCGGCACGAGATCACCGACAAGGGCTCCATCAATCAGGGGGCGGTGTTGCGGAACCGTGCTTCGTTGGTGGACGATTTGTACTCGGCACAGCCTTCGCCGCGGGTCATTGGCTTGGAAGAGTGACGGCGAGGTCCATGGCCTTCCGACGAGGAATCGTGACGAGCGCCGCCTGATCCTCGAACTTCGCCAGGAACTCCGGATCGAGCCACGCCGTTTCTTCGACCGCTTCCCAGGCGAACACGCGGTAATCGCCCGGCGCCACGTCTGCCAGGCTGAATTCGCCCTCAGGGCCGGTCTGCGTCACGCGAAACCAGTGCTCGCGCTGGCGGCGGTTCGCGCCGACCGGAGCCAGCACCACGGTGCCCGTTGCCGGATTGCCGGCCGCGTTCTTGAGCGTACCGTGGACCGTTGCCGCGCCGTCGCGGATGAGCACGGCGAGCGGGCCGGGCACGCCGCCCGTCAAGTCGAGGCCGTCGTCCCAGACGTTCGTGTCGCCCAGCGTCGCGGAGGCCACATAGTAACCCGCGGGCAGGCCCGTGATGTCGAGTTCGAAGCGGTCGCGCATCAGCCAGGGAATCTCGAAGGAACCGTCCGCGGCCGGCGCGACTGGAGCGTAGGTGTTGCGGTTGAGGTAGCCAGGAAGGGGATCACGCAACCGGATCTCAGCGCGCAGTTGCGTGGGGCCCGGGGGTGGATCTTCGGGCGATTCAATGGTGATCGTTCCGGGCAGCGCGAGGGGTGGCTGAGCGGTGAATACGAGTTCGGTGAGCGGCGCCGGACCGATCTCAATTTCCTCACGGGCCAGGAGGATGCTGCCACGCACCCGGTTGGCGCTCATCAGGGCGACGTACCGGCCGGGTGCGGCCTCCGCCTTGTTGGGCTTACCCATGTCCTTGGTGAGCTCGCTGGTCAGAGATACCGTGGGGGTGACTTCGGTGCTGTCTGCCGGGATCAGGCTGACCGCAACGCGCAAGGCATCCGGGCCGGGGTCGCCTTCGACGTGCCCGCGCACGGTCACAGTAGCTGGGCCCTCGCGTAGGGTGATGTCTGCACCTTCCACCGTTTCCCCGGCCTTTGCCTCGATGGCCCCGGCGGAGGCCCGGTCCCGCGCGCTGGGATAGTAGGTCTGCACGAAGCGGTTGGTGGTGCCGGCGCCGACATCGGTTGCCGCGATCAGCGGCGCCCAGCCACCCGAGCGCGGCGCCGCGATCACGTAGTAGCGTCCGGGTGGGAGCCCCCACAGGCGATACTCGCCCAGATCGTTGGCCCAGATGTTGTTGCCTGCATAGCTCCCGGCGGTGACGAGCGTGCGCCGGCCGCGCACATATGTCTCGCGCAGCGCCGTCACGATCGAGTCCGGCAGGGGACGCCCGCGCGCATCCAGAACGCGGCCGGCAATGACAACGCCCGGCACCAAATGGATGGCCAGGCCGGCCTGCGTCTCTCCCGCGGATGCACGCAGGATCACACCGGGTGCTCCGGGCGCAGCGGCGCCGTAGCGCGTGTCGACGAATCCCGCCCGCTCGGCGGAAAGATAGTAGCGGCCGGGAGACACATCGGGGATCGTGAAGCCGCCGTCCGCGTCCGAGACACCGCGCTGGATGCGAGTCCCCGTCAACGTAGTCACGACGACGACAGCGTCCTTGACAGGCTCACCGGTAACGCTGTCGTGCACGGTTCCCGAAAACGTCGCGGGATCGGCCTTGGGCGCGACCTGCGCCAGGGACAGAGCGGCCAGAACCACCAGCATTCCGGAACCTCGGAGAATGCGAGTCATTCTCTTTGTGACCTCCTACGGTAATGGCGGCAGCGCCGTCAGCTCGAATGTGGGCGTGTCGCCCTCGTGCAGATCCACGCGTTTGGCTGCGGGCTCGGCGGATCGCAGAACGGCGGGATCACGCCAGGCTCCGGTCGGGATCTCCTCCCATGCCAGCAAACGGTAGTCGCCCGGATGCAGCCCTTCGAGCGAAAATCGGCCGCTCGTGTCGGTCGATGTGGAGCGCACCCAGAAGCGCGAATTCCGGCGGTTGACCTGCGTAGGCATCAGGACCACGGTCGCCGCATCCAGCGCCCGCCCGTCTTCATTGCGCACGATGCCGGAGACCGCGGCGGCGCGTCCGCTCACCACCAGCGTCATCGGACCGGGCGAGCCCAAGCGCAGGTCGACGCCGTTTTCCAGGATGTCCATATCTCCCATGCGCGCCGACTTCAAGTAGTGGCCCGCCGGAAGGTTGTTCACCTCGACCACCAGAAGATCCGGATTGGCACGGGAGAGATCGAAGCTGCCGTCCGCGCGGATGATCCCCTCGGGGTAGGGCAGGAAGACAAACGAGCCGGGCGGAAACAAAGCGACGCTCCAGTTCTCGATAGCCACATCCGTGTTTTCCCGTTCGACTTTGCCGGAAATGAAGTAACCGGGCTCCAGGACGATGTCCGGCGCCTCGGCCGGATCGTCGCCGGCGTCGACGGTTTCCTCGCGCCAGTACGATTCGCCGGAGACCGTCATTTGCGCGCGGATGGAATAGTGGCCGGGAAGGACGCCCGGAAATTCGTAGCGTCCCTGCGCATCGGCAGCCACCGAGAGAATCGGCTGCAAGGATCCGCCGGTGGGCCAATAGTCGACCGAGATCCTGTCCGAGGGTCCACCGGTGCGGTTGATCACCCGGCCGCGGATCGTCGTGGTCCGCGTTTTGGTGAGCACGAAGCTGACGCCTTGCATCACGCGTCCCGGGACGATCTCGACCTGCACGGCTGCCGACGGCTGGTAAGTTCCCGGGTAGTAAGTGGCCACGTAGTTTTCGCCCGGCTTCAGCGGACGCTCGGGTGGAGCGGCGCGTCCGGCCGCCTCCATGACCTCGCGCCGGGCCAGCATGGGCATGCTGGCGCGCAGGTAATAGCTGCCGGGAGGCACGCGCATGCGGTACTCGCCGCGATCGTCGGTGCCGCCGGCGCCCTGCGGCACCTCCACCAATTCGGGCGTGGAGCGACCGGCGATGTAACGCGCCGTCATGGCGTTCACCCGGACGTTCGGCATGGGCTCGCCATCGTCATCCAGCACGCGTCCGGCGATCACGCCGAACGGCTCCAGATCGAAGTCAATATGAGTGGCCGTCTGCCCGGCGCGCAACGAGACCAGGGTTCCGCGGGTGCGGTTCGCGCGAGCCTGATAGTAGGTGCGGGGATAAAGAGGATGATGCACGCTCATCGTGTAGTCCGATGGCGGCAGATCCTCGGCGCGGTAGCGTCCGCCGGGGCCGGTCGCCGTCTTCAGGGGCCGTTGATAGCGGTCCGAAGGCTCGAACAGGACGTAGGCGCCTTCGACGGGAGCCCCGGTGCGGGCGTCGGACACAGCGCCTTCGATGACGCCGGTCTTGGGGGAATCGCCCGGGGAAAGTGCGGGAGGCGTCGCCTGGGCTTGTGACAGCAGGAACGTGACGTCGCTCTCGCCCGGACCCGATACGGGCTCGGCTCGTGCCGGTTCGAAAACAGGCGGTGTGGCAGCGGGCGTTACGTGCTTTTCTCCGATTTGCACACCGGCGGCCACGCAGAGCATGGGCACGCCCAGCGCCGCCGCGGCCAGAATCGGATGGCGCAGCCGGCGAGGCTCACTGTCGGCCAGGCGGAAGATGCGGTCGATGCGCCAGGAAAGCCCTCGGGTAGCGGCCATCGCCAAACCCGCGATGCGAGCACGGCGATCCATGCTCGCTTGGCGGGCGTTCACCTGGCGGGCGAAATCGAGCAGGATTTCCGAATAGCGCCCCGGGTCGCCGGTGCGGTGGAGCGCGACGGCATCGCAAGCCAGTTCGGCCAGCGTCTGCATGCGGCGTGCGGCGATCCACACCAGCGGGTGAAACCAGAGAGCAATGCGCGTGGCGCGCGCGAGCAGCATGGCCCACGAGTCGCGGCGGCGGATGTGAGCGATCTCATGCGCCAGCACCGCATGCCGCATGTCGCGGGGCCACATTCGCCAGTTCTCCGGCAGCAACACGGCTTTCCGAAGCAACCCCACCGTGACTGGCGCGGCGATGTCGCCTGATTCGCGCAACAGCCGGAATCCAGTGGCCCGGCAGCGGCGCCGCATGCGGCCGAGGAGCACCCAGCCGATGGACCAATACGCCAGCAGCAGCGTTGCGCCGGCGAAATAGATCGCCATCAGGATTGACGCCGGCGAGGGCATCGAAATGGAGCGGCTCGCCTGGGCGGAGTGGCTCGGCGGTGTGGGGGCGGACGATTGAGTGGCTACCGTTGGATTCGCTGGTGGAAGATACGGAGCCGTGTCGACCGGTTCGGGCGGAGCCGAAGGAGTGGCCAGCGGAACACCAGGGGTGGACACCGGCTCTGCGGGCAAAACCGCGAGCTCCCAGCGGGGCATCCACAGGCTGGCCGGCACCACCAACAGCATGCCCGCCAGAGCCGTGGTCCACAGGACATGCTGCGAGGCAGGATGACGAATGCGCAGCAGCCAGATCGCCACAAGCACGGCCGCCGCCAGCAGCAGGGGCCGCCACAGCGCGGCGGCGAGAAGCATCCAGACCAGGGAATCGCCGTTCATGTTTTTGCCCCTCGTGCCGACCGTTCCTTCTTCTTTGTCTCGATCTCCTGTGCCAGGCGGCGCAATTCGGCGCTATCCACCACGCGATGCTCCACCATGCCCAGAAGCAGTTCTTTCAAGGACCCGTTGCAGAGATTGTGAATCAGTCCGCGAACCGTCTCGGCGGCCACCCTTCTTGGTTCCTGAGTGGTGCGGTAGAAGAAGAGCCTTCCCTGCACGTCATGGCGCACGAGGCCTTTGGCTTCGAGACGGCGCAGGACGGTGCGAATGGTGGAATCGGTCAGCGGGCGAGGCTTGGATACGGCCAGGCGGACTTCCTCGGTGGTCGCCGGTCCGTGTTCCCAGAGGAAGGTCATCACGTGGCGCTCCAGACCGCCGCGGCGTTTCAGGTTGGATCCATGTGGGGGCGTGTTGCGCATAAGCGTTACCGGCTGTAACGTTACAAACGGTAACGTAGTCCCGGCAGCTTGTCAAGGGGCCTCTTCCTCCACCACCCTGGCTCGCGCCCCGCGAGCGGACGTGACGTCGAGGGTCCGCTATCGTATCGTTATTTGACAGATTTCAGATAGGGGGTCCGACCTACCAGGAGGGCATGTCTGCAATCCGATGGGTCGAGTTCGCCAGAAATTACGGAGCCGGAACGCATTGTTCCGGTGTACGTTCCGTCGTCCTGCCACAGCTGGCCACCGGATTGCGCATGTCGCTGAGGCAGTGTCCAGCGGAGCATGCACCGCGGGTTCAGGACACTCGGGGATGCCGCGCCGCACCTCCCTCGATCTGATAGCGCGCCATCTTGCGGTACAGCGTCATGCGGGAGCACTTCAGTCGATGCGCGGCCTGCGACTTGTTCCAGCCCGCGCTGTCGAGCGCGTACACGACACGCTGGCGTTCGTCCAGCGGTCCTCCGTCCGCCAGATACGCATCGGGCTGGAACCAATACGGCAGGTCGGACCGCTCGATCATGCCGCACTGCTTCTGCACCGAGGCCGCTTCCAGCACGTTGCGCAGCTCGCGCACATTGCCGGGCCAACGATAGCGCGCCATGCCGGCCAGCGCCTCGTGGCTCACGCCCTCCAGGCGCAGCTTCCAGGCCGCGTTGATACGTTCGATCAACCGCGCCGCCAGGGCCGGGATGTCCTCCGTGCGGTCCCGCAGCGGAGGAAGCACCACTTGCGCCACCGCCAGCCGGTAGTACAGGTCCGGCCGGAAGCTGTTCCCCTCCACCATCGCGTGCAGGCTCTGATTGGTCGCTGCGATCACGCGCACATCCACCGGCGTCGGTAGTGAGCCGCCCAGCCGCGTAACGTTGCGGTTCTCCAGAACCCGCAGCAGCTTGGCCTGCGCCAACGGCGACAGATCGCCGACCTCGTCGAGGAAGATGGTGCCGCCGTGCGCCTCCTGGAAGCGTCCCTTGCGCGTGACCACCGCGCCCGTGAAAGCGCCGCGCTCGTGGCCGAACATCTCGCTTTCCAGCAGTCCATCAGGAATCGCCGCGCAGTTCACGCAGATCAACGGATCACGGCGGCGCGCACTGCCTTCGTGAATCGCCGCCGCCGCGAGCTCTTTGCCCGTGCCTGTCTCACCTGTCACCAGGACGTTACAGTCTGTCGCGGCGATCTTCGCCAGGTATTCGTTCACAGCACGGATCGCGGCCGAGTTCCCGGTCAGCATAGTGGCGGAGTGGATCTCACCTGCCGCCTCAACCCGCGCGCTCAAGTTATTCAGTGACTTGGCAGAGGCGCCGTCGAGCAAAGCCACGATACCCTCTCTTGTGCGCGGAGGATTGAAACAGGGCCCAATTATACTGGGCGCATTTTAGGGTGTCAATCGAGAAATAGACAATGTTCGATTAATAAAGGCGTCTGTCACAGGCAGTGTCACATGCGCCGTGACACATTTTCGCGCGGCGTCCGCGCTCAGGTTTCTAAGACGCTCAAATGACTCACTATGCGCCGCGCAAGCGCCGGGCCGCCGGATGGCCCGCGATGTGCACCACAAGCGGCCTGGCAAAGGAATGGCGAAGGTTCTGGAGTCCTTACAGGGCGGCGATGGACAGTATGTCAACTACTTTCGAATCGCCCACACGCAACATGAATTTATGATCGCTTTTGCTCAACTCCTGCCAGGCGACGCCGAGCCGGTATTCAATACTCGTGTGGTTACGACCGCGGCATACGCACAACTGTTGTGGGAAATGCTGGGCGATGCGCTGGCAAAATACCGGGAAGACTACGGCTCCATCGAGGATCTGAAAGGGTCGGCTTTGTGACCTACGAGCTCCCCGAGGCCGAAGGACTCTTTGCCGCCCTGGCGCGTCTGGATCGCATTCTGGAGCGCGCCGTCTCCACCGCCGATGCGGCCTTTGGCAGCGGCGCGGCCTCTGATCCTTACCGCGGTCTCTACGTCGCCCCGGACGACGTCCGCCGTCTGCTGTCGCGCGAGGCCGGTCAGCCGCTGCTGACAGGCGCCGAACACGAAGCCGCCGTTCGCTTTCCCGCCCTCACCCGCTTGGCGGCGCTGTTCGACCTATCACCCTTCGATCAGAACGTCCTCATGGTCGCTCTCGCTCCAGAGATCGACTCGCGGTACGAGCGCCTCTACGGATACCTCCAGGACGACGTGACCAAGCGCAAGCCTTCGGTTGAGCTGGTGCTGAGTCTGCTGTGCGATTCCCGCGAGGCCAAGCTCGCGGCCCGCACGCGCCTGTCGGCTGGTGCGCCGCTGATCGAGCATCGCCTGGTCCACCTGCTGCCGGATCCGAACGTTCACCTGCCCTCGTCACTCTCCCTGTTCGTCAAAATCGACGACAGCGTCGTGCGCTTCCTGCTCGGCCAGATCAGCCTGGATACCCGCTTACGTCCGTGCTGCCATCTTTGGCTACCGGATCTGGAGATGCGGCCCTCGCTGGCCGAATCAGGCCTCAGCCGGCTGGAGGGGATCGCACAGGAGCGGCGGAACTCGCACGAGCCGCTGCGCCTGTACTTCAAAGGAATGCGGAAGCCCACGAAAATCGCCGCTGCGCAGACGCTGGCGGCCTGGCTGCCGGCTCCGCTGCTGTGTGTGGACGTTCCGCGCCTTGTCACGGCGGAATGGGAGCTGCTGCTCCCCGTGATCTTCCAGGAATCACTGCTCAACGGCGCCGTGATCTTCTTTGAAGACTGCGACCGCCTGCGCGAGGCATCCGCCGCGCCGCTGTTGCATGCGTTGGAGGCGCAGTGGCTCACGCACGGCGGCGTCTCGATCTTCGAGGGCCGAGCCCCTTGGAATCCGCAACCGGTGTCCGCAATCACGGTGGTTTTCGCGGAACCGGACTTCGCGGACCGCCACCGCGCGTGGAGCCGTGAACTGGCCGCGGCCGGCCTGGAAATCGGCGGCAGCGACATCGAAGAACTCGCCGCACGATACCGTCTGGATCCCGGCGAAATCGGCGCCGCCGTCGAAGCCGCGGCCTCCCAGGCATTGCTCTCAGGTACCCGTGCCGGCGCCCCCGGCCTGTTCGAAGCCGCACGGGAGCAGTGCCGCCGCGATATCGGCCCCATGGCGCAGCGCATCCAGCCCGCCTACGGATGGGACGACCTGGTTCTCGCGGGCGACACCTGCGACCAGTTACAGGAAATTGTGGATCACGCGCGCTACCGGCGCGTGGTTTTCGAAGATTGGGGATTCGACCGCAAGCTCTCCCAGGGCAAGGGCCTCACGGCCCTATTCTGTGGACCTCCGGGAACCGGCAAGACAATGGCGGCCGAAGTGATCGCGGCCGAGTTGAAGCTGGATCTTTACCGCATCGACCTCTCGCAGGTCGTCAGCAAGTACATCGGCGAAACGGAGAAGAACCTCTCGCACGTCTTCGAGGAGGCCGGCGCCGGCAGTTGTGTGTTGTTCTTCGACGAATGCGACGCGCTGTTCGGCAAGCGCACTGAACTTAAGGATGCGCACGACCGCTACGCCAACATTGAGGTCGCCTACCTGCTGCAGCGCATCGACGATTACGAAGGCCTGTGCGTCCTGGCCACGAACCTGAAGCAGAACCTTGACGCCGCCTTCGTTCGCCGCATCCGCTTTATCCTGGACATCGAGTTCCCGGGTGTCGACAGCCGCGCCGCAATCTGGCAGCGCGTATGGCCCAAGCAGCTCCCGCTGGGCGCCGATGTCGACCCCGCCGTACTAGCCCGCCAGTTCCGCTTCTCCGGAGCCTCGATTCGCAGCGTCGCGCTGGCCGCCGCGTTCCTGGCGGCTGCTGATCATGCACCCGCGGTCACCCGGGAACATGTCGAACGCGCCGCCCGCCGTGAGCTCGAAAAGACCGGACGACGCGCGGTCCCGGTGGAATCCACGCCCGCGCCCACGTCCACGCACAAGGCAACCGCCGCTGCCGCCGCCGCCGAAGGACCACAGGCGGGGGAGGGCTGGCGCCAGTGATCCGCGACCTCACCGAATCCCTGCAGGCGTTCCTTTCGCAGCCCGGCCTGCCCACCGAACTCGGGAACGCAGACATCTTCTTTGACCGCCCCACGGATCCCTATACGCCCGGCTCCACCGCGCTCAACCTGTTCCTGTTCGATATCCGCGAAAACCCTGAGCTGCGCTTCACGGAGCCGGAAACACGGCGCGTCGGCGGCCAGGTCAAATTGCTCCGCCCGCCACTGCGCGTCTCCTGCACCTACCTGGTCACCGCATGGCCGGTCGGCGGCAGCCAGCTCGAGTTGCGGGAGCACCGTCTGCTGAGCCAGGCGCTGCAACTGTTCGCCGCCACGCCCACGCTTCCCCCGACGTTCCTGACCGGATCGCTGGTCGGCCAGGAGCCGCCACTTCCCGTCATGCTCGCGCAGCCCGATGGGTTGCGCAATCCGGCCGAATTCTGGGCGGCGATCGGCAACAAGATGAAGCCCTCGCTGCTGCTCACCGTCACGGTCGCCATGCCCATCGCATCAGAAGAGTCGTTCCCCATGGTGATCACCAGCAAGATCGATCTGCAGACCAGCGGCCTGCACGAGGTGTTCTTCCGGCTGGGCGGCATGGTGGTCGATTCCGCCTCCGCTCCCGTGGCCGATGCCGCGGTGGAGATTCCCGGCCGTGGCCGCTCCACCGTCACCGGACCTGACGGGCGTTTCCAGTTTTCCGGCGTACCGGCCGGCAATTTCACGCTGCGTGTTACATCCGGAATGATCGTGCAGAACAAAGCGATCACTGTTCCGGCATCCACGGGAAACGACTATAACGTGGCGCTTCCCTAACGAGCCTTGAGTCAGCCCCGCTTGCGGGAAAAGGAGAGCAAACGATGCCAAACTATTTCGCTCCTGGCGTATACGTCGAGGAGGTTCCCCCACTTGCCCGGCCGATCGGCGGCGTCGGCACCAGTACCGCTGCGTTCATCGGTGTGGCCGACCGGCTCGCGGTGGCAGACCAGGGCAAGCCGAAGAAGTTCACCAACTGGAAAGAAGTTTCGACCTTCCTGAAAGGCGCCGGCGCCACCGACACCACGCCCATCTTCACCGCCGCGAACCGGATGCTGGCGCTGGCCGTCTTTGGCTTCTTCAACAACGGCGGCACCACCTGCTACGTCCTGCCGGTGAACGTTGCCGGCGACATGGCCAGCCTCACCGACCTGCTCGCGTTGTTTGAACCCATCGATGAGATCGCCATCGTCGCGGCGCCGGGTGTTGAAGACACCACGCGCAAGGTCCAGATCATGGATCACTGCTTCAAGATGGAAGACCGCGTGGCCCTGCTGGACGGTGTGCTGGCGCCCACCTCCGACAGCACGCCGGGCGACATCTACGGCGGTGCGATGCCGGGCGGTTCCCCCTCGACGCCCGACAAGTTCAGCTACGCCGCCATCTACTTCCCGTGGTTCAAGGTGGAGGATCCGCTCTCCTCGGCCAGTCCGAAGGCGACCATCAACCAGCCGCCCAGTGGTCACATCGCGGGAGTGTGGGCGCGTGTGGACGCCACGCGCGGGGTCCACAAGGCGCCCGCCAACGAGGGCGTCCTCGGCATCGTCGACCTGGAACGCCCCATCGGCAAGGACAAGCAGATCAGCCTCAATCCGCCAGGGATCAACGTCATTCGTCCCTTCGGCGGCGCGCCCACCGTCTACGGCGCCCGCACGTTGGGCGGGGACCGCAACGGCGAATACAAGTACCTCAATGTCCGGCGCTACATGAATTTTCTGAAGGAGTCCATCGACGAGGGCATGCAGTTCGTCGTCTTTGAATCGAACACACCGGCCCTATGGCAGCGCGTCATCCGCACGGTAAGCGACTTCCTTTATAACCAATGGCGCGACGGCGCCCTGTTCGGCGAAACCCCTAAACAAGCCTTCTTCGTCAAATGCGACGCGGAAACCAACCCGCCGAGCGAGCGCGAAGCCGGCCGCTTGATTACCGAGATCGGCGTGGCCGTCGTGAAGCCGGCCGAGTTCGTCATTTTCCGCATCCAGCAGAGCGCGGGCGGATAGCCGCAGTCATCAGGGAGGAACACACACATGGCGAGAGTAGATCCATACAAGAGTTTTCGATTCCTGGTCGAAATCGATGGAATCGTGCAGGCCGGCTTCAGCGAATGCAGTGGTTTCGGCTCAAACGTGGAAGTGGTGGAATACCGCGAAGGCGGCGAGCCCTCCACGGTCCGCAAACTGCCGGGCAAGATCAGCTATACCGACGTGACGCTCAAATGGGGCCTCACCGACAACCGTGAGCTATACGACTGGCACGCCACCGCGATCGCCGGCAAGGTGCAGCGCAAGAACGGCTCCATCATTCTTCAGGATGACGCCGGCCAGGAAAAGGTGCGCTGGAATTTCTTCAGTTCCTGGCCGAGCAAATACGACGCGCCGGACCTCAACGCCAAGGGCAACGACGTCGCCATCGACGCGCTGACCCTGAGCGTCGAGCGCCTCGAACGTGCATAGGGAAGGAGGGCACCATGTTTCAGACTGAATACGAATTCCGGCTCCCGCTCGGCTACGTCGACGGCGAAGGTAACCTGCATCGCGACGGCGTGATGCGCCTGGCGACCGCCGCCGACGAGATCCTGCCACTCAAGGATCCGCGCGTGCAAGGCAACGAGGCCTATCTCATCGTTATTCTGCTCTCGCGCGTCGTTACACGGCTGGGCTCGCTCGGCCAGATCAACCCCAAGGTGATCGAGGGCCTGTACGCAGGCGACCTCGCTTACCTGCAGGAGTTCTACAACCGCATCAACCGCAGCGGCACGGCGTCGATCGAGGCGGCGTGTCCCAAGTGTGAGCATGCGTTCGCCGTCGAAATGAGCGGCGTGGGGGGATAACGGGCTATCCTCTGTCGTCTCTCTACAGGGAGGTAGCCTTCGTTTCGTATTACTTCCACTGGCCGCAGGAGAGCGTGCTCGAACTGGAGCATGGAGAGCGCCGCCGGTGGGTTGAGGAGATCTCCGCGATCAATGAGAGGTTGAATGCCGGGACTGAGTCATCATAAACGGGAAGCATCGCGCTGGACCGCGTTTGCGCGCGGCCTGCGCCTGCGCCATGCGTTGGCGCGCCGCCGGCAGCGCACCGCCGGCATGACGCTCGCTCTGCGGCCGGCCGCGCCGGCGGTGAACGCTGTCCCTGCGCACTATGGATTCCAGGTCCACCTGCAGCCGCGGATCCGATTCACCTGGCTGCAGACCGCTCCGGCCTTGGCCGCCACCCAGCGGCCCACGCCCGTTCCCGCCGTGCGCGCCCCTTTCGCGACGCCCGCGCGCGGTCCGCAGATGCCCCCTCTGCTCCACGCGCGGACCATCCAGCAACACACGACCGCGCACACGGCCACGCGCACCTTCTGCACCCGGACAGCCGAGTCCCGCGGCATCCGCCGTGAACAGCGGACTCTGCGGGAGTTCCTCCGCATCCATTGCCACACTGTGCACCGCTGGCAGCGGGCCACCGCAGACGCCGCGTCCCTCCCAACTCCCGCAGCGCAGCTTCGCCAGCGCCTGCATCGCGAGGAGACGCGCACGCAGGAACCCGCACGCGTGGTCAGCCGCCCCCAGCGGACGCAATCCGCTCCGCTGGCGCCGATGGCGGCACAACCCGTTCCCGTCCAAGCTTCGCCCGCGTGGCCGGCTTCCTCCCCGCCCCCGCTCAACGTCCACGCGCTCGCCGACCAGGTGATGCGCCAGATCGACCGCCGCTTCGTCGCGCACCGCGAGCGCATGGGCAAGGTGTAACGTGGGACTCGCCAAAGCCACCATCACGGTCGAACACGACGGACGCGTCATCCAGGTCCTCTTCAACCCCGAAGAGTACACCCTGAATAAGGACAATAATTTCGCTTCGCAGAGCATTCCGGGGCTGAGCTCGCCCATCCTCCAGTTCGTCAACGGCAACCTCCGTACGCTCGAAATGGAGCTGTTCTTTGACACCACCGGCGCCCGCACGGACGTGCGCGACGGCACCCAGCAGATCGCCGACCTGCTCAAGATCGACTCGGAACTGCACGCGCCTCCGGTCCTGGTGGTGGCCTGGGGATCGCTGCGCTTCCGCTGCGTGCTCTCGCGCGTCAGCCAGAAATTCGTCCAGTTCATGCAAGACGGCCGCCCTGTCCGCGCCCGTCTGAACGTCACATTTCAGGAATTCATCGATCCCGACCGGGAAGCGCAGGAAGTCAACCGCCAGACCGCCGACTTCACCAAAGTCCACCAGGCCGGACCTGGCGAAACCCTGCTGGCCATCGCGACGCGGTATTACGACAATCCCTTCGCTTGGCGCCCCATCGCCGTCGCCAACGGACTCGACGACCCGCGGCAGGTGGAAGCCGGCATGCAGCTCGAAATTCCCTCGCTGCCGTTCACCGATCCCCTCACCGGTGAGGTCACCAACTGACGATGCCCTACCCGACCTACGCACCGGAATTCGCCATCAGGATCAACGGCGAGCCCATTCCAGCCGCGCTGCGTGGGTCCATTGTCAGCGTCACCTACCAGGACGGCATGCAGGGGGCCGACCGTGTCGAACTGAGCGTCGCCAACCCCTCGTTGCGCTGGCTGGATCATCCGTTGCTGGCCGTCGACAACCCCTTCCGCCTGTCGATCGGCTATGCACCCGGCCCGCTCCAGGAGGTCTTCGTGGGCGAGATCACGGCGGTGGAGCCGTCGTTTCCCGCGTCCGGCATGCCTACGTTGCACATCACCGCACAGGATTACCTCAACCGCTTGCAGCATGGCACGAAGGATCGCGCCTTCAACATCAGCATCCCTTCGGTGGGCAACTATCCTCTGCCCGACCCGGTTATCACTGCGATGGTCGCGGGCATGGACGGGCTGGTTCCGCTGCTCGACCCGGTGGGCGCGGTGCTGTCGACGCTGATGTCGCTGGCCACGTATCTCGGCTTCCCGCAGTTCGCGCAGGGCGCCGTGCAGAAGCAGGAAGGCGTAAGCGATTTCGATTTCCTTACCCAGGTCGCCCGCCAGAACGGCTGGGAGATGTTCATCGATCACAGCCTGGAACCGCGCGGCTCCGTGTTGCGGTTCCAGTTCCTGATCCAGGATTATTCTCCCAGCGTGTTTCTCGCCTGGGGCAGCACGCTGTCCGATTTCACCCCGCGGCTGACGACCGTAGGCGACATCGAGGCCGTCGAAGCGCGCGTCTGGGTGGACAGCATCAAGATGGAGTTTGTGATTGCCGTGGGATGGGACTTCGACCGGGCCGCGCTCAATCTCACCATCTATCCAAGCCTTGGCGTATCGGCGATCGAAGGCGGCCGCAACTTCCAGGTGAAGCCCACCAGCTACGCCACGGCGCCCCGCAGCATCCTGTCCGAGCTGCTGCCGCGCCTCAACAACCGCCTCACCGGCTCGGGGTCCTGCGTCGGCAACCCTGAGGTGAAGGCCAGCCGCGTCATCCAGCTTGACGGTCTGGGCGAACAGTTCAGCGGTCTCTACCGCATCACCAACGCCACGCACACGCTCGACCAGGGCGGCTACCGCACCAGCTTTCAGGCTCGCAAAGAAGTGTGGTTCGGATCGATCCCTGTGCCCAAGCCCGGAGCCGTCCCGGTGCGGCTGCAAGGAATGTTCGCGATCTAGGAGGAACTATGTCTGATTCGACTCTGTTCGACACGCTGGACCAGGCCGAAGCCGGCCAGCATGAGGCGGCGTTCGCCATCGCCCCCGGCATCGTCACCAACAATCTGGATGCCATCGCCGAAGGACGCGTGCAGGTGCACATCCCCTCGAAGCCGATGTTCCAGCCGTGGGCGCGCGTGCCCTCGGTCGGGGCCGGATCGGGCCGCGGCCTCTGCTGGATCCCGCAGATCGACGACGAGGTGCTGGTGGCTTTCGCGCAAAACGACGTTAACGCGGCCTATGTGCTCGGGGGCCTGTGGAGCACGCGCGACCGCCCGCCGCTCACGCTGCCTACCGACTTCCTCACCAAGCGCGTCATCAAGACCGGCATCGCCGGCGGCCTGGGCCACGAAGTCGAATTCGACGACCTGCTGCAGTCCGTCACCATCACCACCAGCACGGAACAGAAGATCACCATCGATCCGACGCAGATCAAGCTCAGCACCACTGGCGGCTCGGTGAGCCTGACGCTGGACCTGACCAGTCAAACCGTGTCCATCCAGGCCCCGAACAAGATCGAAATGAAGGCGGCCCAGATTTCTCTCGAAGGCATCAACGTCGAGATCAAGGGCACCAAGGTCAGCATTCAGTCAGCCGGGCCCTGCACGGTGCAGGGTCTGCCCATCAAGTTGAATTGAGCCGGGAGAATCGACATGCCTCCAGCAGCCAGAGTGGGCGATCCGACAGCGCATCCGGGAACCATCGCGGGACCCGGCGTCGCCACCGTTCTCGTGGGCGGCCAGCCGGCGGCGGTGCTCGGCGATCAGCATGCCTGCGCGATGCCTCCTACCGCCGGACCGCATCCGCCCACGCCGATCGCGAAGGGCAGTGCGACCGTGCTGTTCGGCGGGCGCCCTGCCGCGCGCGTGGGCGACATGAGCGGATGCGGGTCACCCATCGTCATGGGCATGCCCACGGTGGAGGTCGGCGGATGAATGCGGCGAAAAAAGCGTTCCAAGGCGTCGGGTGGGCCTTCCGCCCGCACGTGGCGAGCGGCCGCGTGGCGCTTTCCGCCTACGAGGACCAGATCGCGCAGTCCATCCGCATTATCATCGGGACCAACCCCGGCGAGCGCACTATGCGCCCCACCTTCGGCGCCGGTCTGCGCGCCTTCGTCTTCGAACCGGTGAACCCGGCGACCATGGAAGCGCTCCGCCGCCGCGTGGAGGACGCGCTGATCGATTGGGAGCCGCGCATCGACGTCGAAGGCGTCGCGGTTACCACGCAACCGTCGCTGCCCGGCCGCGTCGATATCGACGTTGCCTACCGCGTGCGCCTCACGAACGCGCATCGCAACCTCGTCTACCCGTTCTACCTGGAGGAAGGCCAGACCACGTGAACGCGCCCCCCAGTCTGGTTCTCGATCCGCGTGATTCGGCTGAGCTGCTCTCGCAAGCCCTCATCCGCCGCCTGGGCTACGTCCCCGAGTGGAGCGCTCCGGAAAAGAGCGCGGGCTGGGCCCTGGCCGCTGTCGCCGCGCGCCAGATGGAGGCCGTTATCCAGCGGCTGAACCAGCTCCCCGAACGCCAGAAGCTCGCGTTCCTCAACCTGCTGGGAGTCGATTTGATCGCCGCCCGGGCGGCCCGCGCGCCCGTCGTCTTCACGCTGAATGAACAGGCGCAGGGAGGCTCCGCTCCGGCTGGCACGCAGGTGTCCGCGCCCCCACCTCCCGGCGCGAGCCAACCTCTGATGTTTGAAACCGAGCAGTCCGCCGGGATCCGTGCCGGCAAGCTCACCCAGGTCTTCAGTCTGTGGCCCGGCCGCGACCAGTACGTCGATCACTCCGCCGCCTACGCCGCCGGCATGCCGCTCCGTGCCTTCGCCCGCGACATGCTGCAGAACACGCCGCATCATTTATATCTGTCCCACCCGGTGCTGCTCGCGCTCGCTGGCAACGTCGAACTCAGCGTCGAGTTCGAGCTCTCGCAGCCCTCCCGCGCCTCCGTAGACCTCGAATGGGAGTACTGGGACGGCCAAGTCTGGCGCGGCTTCCTCCAGACCACGCGGGAATGTCTGGCCTCTGACGCCGACCTTTACGACAGCACTCGCGGCCTCACCGGCAGCGGCGCCTATCTACTCAAAGCCGATGCCGCACAGGCTGCCAAGACCACCGTCGACGGCCGTTCCGGCTTCTGGCTGCGCGGCCGTGTGACGGATCCGCTGCCCACTGACCCGGACTGCACGCTGCCCGAAGCAGAAAGCGTGCGTCTGTCTTCCTCGGTACAACAGCCGCTGCGCGGGACGCTTGAGGTAGCGAAGCCCGCATCGGCCGGTGTCGTGGCCTACGTGATGAGTTCGAGCCCGGTGCCGCACGCGCCGGTGCCGTTGGTCAATATCCCGGCAGCGACCTTCTCCGTCAGCGGACACGTGCGGACCAAAGCGGAGCAGCCCGTGGCCGGAGCCATCGTCGCGATGCAGGTCAATGCGCAGACGCTCAAGTCTCAGACCACTGGAGCGGACGGCTCCTACCAGATGCCCGCCACGCTCATCGGACCGGACGACACAGTCCTGTTCCGCGTGATTGTCGGCGCGCTCGAATTCACCAAATCCGGCGACTCGGTGGCGCCGCCTGAGCCCGTCACGCAGGCGGCCTCCATCGTGAATCTCACGCTGGCCATCGAAGGTCTCGCCCCCGACAAAGCCTTCGCCGACGGAACCGCGCTCGACGTCTCGAAGCCCTTCTACCCGCTCGGCCAGCAAACGCAGCCGGGCTCGACCTTCTACTTCACCAACGAAGAGATCCTCGGCAAGCCCGGCGCGAAGGTGAGCATGTTCGTCGAACGGACGCGCTCACCACAGGACGAAGCCGAGATCGTCACAGGCTCCACGGGCGAGCCCAAGCTGGATCACGTCATCGCCTGGGAGTATTGGAACAGCCGCACGTGGGCGCCACTCGCGGTCACAAGCAATCTGGCGCTGTCGAAGTCCGACCTGGATCAAACCGAAGTCCTCGACTTCACCGTGCCCGTCGACATGGCGCCTACCGGCGTGAACGGCGAAACCGCCCTGTGGGTCCGCATGCGCCTCCAAAGCGGCTCCTACGGATTCCGCCGCCAGGTCTCGTTTCAAACCGGCGGCACCGGGACGAACACCTACACCTACGTGATCGCGCGTCCGCCCGTGCTCTCAGGCCTGCAGTTCGGCTACGCCTGGCAGTTCGGTCCCAGCGCGCCTGAAGCCGTCCTCACCTACAACGACTTCGCCTACGAGGACCACACCTACGAAGCCGTGTGGCCCGGGACCTCCTTTGCGCCCTTCCGCCGCGTGAGCGACGTCCGCCCGGCTCTCTATCTCGGCTTCGAACGGAAGCCGCCCACTGACGCGCTGGGCGTCTATTTCGACATCGCGGAACAACCGGCCGAGCCCACCGGTCCGCTGCTCGCCTGGCAGTTTTGGAACGGGGATGAATGGCGCGAGCTGCCCGCGGCCGACGAGACCGGCAACCTGCGCCGCGCCGGCATGCTGACCGTCGCAGGCCAACCCGACGACACGGCTCTGGCCCGCTTCGGAAGCTCGCTTTATTGGATCCGCGGCTCACTCAAGGAAGACGGGCCGCCCGGCGAGCCCGAGATCCGCGGCGTCTTCCCGAATGCCGTCTGGGCCACGCAGCGCCAGAGCCTGCGCGACGTTGACGCCGGCGCCAGCAACGGCCAAGCATCCCAGGTCTTGTCCGTGCCGCAAACCCCCATCCTGGCGGGCGAACGCGTCGAAGTCCGCGAGCTGTCCGGAGCGCGCGCCGCTGTCGAATGGCGCGTGCTGGCTGCCGAACTTTTCGGTGGCAACACCGCCAGGATCGCCGACATCGAAACCCAGCTCAGCCGCGCAGCCACGGGAGCCGAACTCCTCTATGATCCCCTGCGCCTCCGCCGCGACCGCCGCAACCGGATCACGGAAGTGTGGGTCCGCTGGGAGGTCCGCGAGCACCTGTACCTGTCGAAGGCCAGCGACCGCCACTATGCTCTGGATCGCGCGCTCGGCCACCTCTTCTTCGGCGACGGCACGCAAGGCCGCGTCCCGCCGGACGGAGCGGTGGTGACGTTCCGCCAGATGGTCACGGGTGGCGGCGCGCAGGGCAACGTCGCAGCCAACACGATCGCGCAACTGGCCGGCCCTCTGCCCGGTGTCGCGAGCGTCACCAATCCGCGCGCCGCCGAAGGTGGCGCCAACGGAGAAGCGGTCTCCAGCGTCCTCCGGCGCGGACCGCAGACCGTCCGCCACCGCGGCCGCGCCGTCACCGCCGGAGACTACGTGACGATGGCCTACGAAGCGTCGCCCGCCGTCGCGCTCGCCTGCGTGCTGCCCGGGCGCAACCCCGCCGGCCTGCATGTGCCCGGCTGGGTGAGCCTGGTGATCGCCCCCGCAAGCAAGGAGCCGCGCCCGTACCCGTCCTTCGGCATGCGCGAGAGCGTCCGCCGCTACATCGAAACGCGCGCCGCGGCCGACCTCGCCGGCGTCCAACGCATCCTCGTCACCGGACCCGACTACACGGCTGTCGACGTTAACGCCGTCATCGCCCCCGTGGAGCTCTCCGAAGCCGGCGCCGTCGAGCGCCGCGCCCGCGAAGCGCTCACCGCCTTCCTGCATCCTTTACATGGCGGCCCCGACGGCAGAGGCTGGAGCCCCGGCCGGGACGTCCATCTCTCCGACGTCGTCTCCGTCCTGGAGCGTGTCGCCGGCCTGAGCCACGTCGAAGAAATCGAGCTTCTGCGCGACCGTGTGCCGCAGGGCGAGACCCTGGAGATCCCCGACGGTTCCTTCGTCGTCGCCGGGACCATCACGCTGCGCATCCGCATGCCCGCGAACTAGACCATGCCCATCCCTCTGCCCAATCTCGACGAACGCCGCTGGACGGACCTGGTGGAAGAGGGCCGCTCACTCATCCCCTTCCTCAGCCCGGAGTGGACCGACCACAACCCCAGCGACCCCGGCATCACGCTCCTGGAGTTGCTCGCCTGGATCGCCGAGATGGACATCTTCTGGCTGAACCGCATCCCGGACCGCCAGATCCTGCACATGCTCGCGCTCGCCGGCATCCGTCCGCATCCGCCCGCGCCGGCCGTTGTGCTCCTCGAACTGCATCTCAGCGGCGGGCCTGCTTCGCAGCCTATGCCCACGGGCATCGATTGCGCCGCACCGGACCTCACCGGCGGTCCCGCCTTCTATCGCACCCAAAGTCCGGTCGACGTCCTGCGTGCCAGCCTCGCCGCGGTGCAATCGCGCGACCGCGGTACGTTTCAGAATCTCACGGCGCCCCTGCAACGCCACGAGCCCGTGGCACTGTTCGGCTCCGATCCGGGCATCGGCACGGAAGCCTACTTTGGATTCGACCAGCCTCCACAGCCGTCGACGCCCGTGTCGCTCGGCTTTGTTCTCGGCGGCGAGCGGCACGGATGCGGCGAACGCCAGCGTCTTCCGGAGGCTCCTGAACACCACAGCGCGCGCCTCGTCTGGGAGTACCTCGCCCCCGGCGGACTTTGGGAGCCGTGCACAGTGGATGACGGCACGCGGTCCCTCTCGCTCACCGGAACGGTGCGCCTCATCGCACCCACCGCTTCGCAGGCGAGCCGCGTGGGAGCCGACCCACGGGCGCTCTACTATCTCCGTTGCCGCCTCGCTGCCGGATCCTTCGACGCGCCGCCCGACGTGCATCACGTGATCCTCAACGCCGTGGAGGCGCTGCAGGCCGTTCCGCCCAGCGCCGCGGAGGCCGTGCGACTCGGCGTCTTCGACGGCGGGCCCAACCAGGTCTTCGACCTGCCGGGCTATCCTGTCGTCGCCGGATCGGTGGAAGTGCGGAGCCAGGAAAACGGCGGCTGGCGCACCTGGGAGCTTCGCGACGACCTGCTCGCCTCGCGTCCCGCTGACGCCCACGCCGTGCTTAACGCTGGCGCCGGCAAGCTCACGTTCGGCGACGGCAATCGCGGTCGCGTCCCGCCCGCGGGCACACCGCTCGAAGCCCGCTACCTCACGACGCGTGGCGCCGCGGGCCGGGTCGAGCCCGGTCAGATCGTGCGCGTCGACGATGGACCGCACAACGCGTCACTGGACGGCTATGCCACGTGGAGCCCGCTGCTCACCGTCACCAACCCCGCCGCTTCGGAATCGGGCGACGACTCCGAAACCTTGGCTTCCGCGATCGGCCGCGCGAAGGAACTCCGCGAGGCCCGCCTGCGCGCGATCACCGCCGCCGACATGGAGGCCTTGGCGCTCGAAACGCCCGGCACCGACCTCGCGCGCGCCCAAGCCATCGTGAACCGCTACCCCGGACTGCCCTGTATCACTGCGCCGGGCGTCGCTCAGGTGGTCATCGTTCCGTACAGCGGCGGCTCACACCCCACGCCCTCCGCGGGCCTTCTCTCAGCGGTCGCTGCGTATCTCAACGCGCGCCGGCTCATCGGAACACGTATCGAAGTGGTTGCCCCTGAATACGTCGAGGTCCAGGTCCGCGCCCGCGTCCGTGCCTTTTCCGATGCGGCGCCCGAGGCGGTCCGCCAACGTGTTGTCGCCGCGCTCGACGGGTTCTTTCATCCGCTCACCGGCGGACCTTCGCGCACGGGCTGGCCGATCGGCCGCGACGTTTACCGTTCGGAGGTACTCGAAACCATCGATGCCGTCGCCGGAGTCGACTACGTCGTATCTCTCGAAATGTCGGCGGGCGGGTGCGCGCCCCTGTGCGGAAATCTGTGCGTCGGCGTCACCGGTTTGGTGCGCCCGGCCACGCACGTAATCGAGGTGGTATAGATGAGCCCACAAGCCCCTTCGGAAATCCGCGCTCTGGAACGCCAGCGCTACTGGCAAGGGCAGCGCCTGCGTTTGCGCGACTTCCGCGACGACCAGTCCCGCGACCTTCGCCTGCGCGCCTGGCACAATCGCGCGCTCCACGGCGCCTTCGGCATCGCCTCCGGTCTCGACCCGGTCAACACCGACGCCGGCCCCGCGCGCCTCCACTGCGGCATCGGCTACGATTGCGCGGGGCGCACGCTGATCCTCGCCAAGGACGCCGACGTACCGCCGCTCCCCGCAACCGCCGTCCCGTTGCTGCTGGTGCTGCGGCCCGTCGCATCCGCGGACGGCTGTACCTGCTGCCGCACACCCGGCCCCGCCTGCGAAATGTGCTCGGACCGCGTCCCGGTCCACGCCAAGCCGGCGTGGGTTATCGATGACGAGTGGGACGGCATCGGCGTTCCAGTGGCCCGCATGATCCGCCAAGATAGCGGCTACGTACCCGACCCCACCTACACGCCGCCCTTCGTCCGCCCACTCGCGCGCCCACGGCTGGCCGCGGGCGAAACCGTGCACGGCAACACACCCTGGGAGATCTGGACTGAGCGCCTGCCGAACTCGCGCGGGTTCGTTGAGGATCGTCCCGTCGGTGTGCAGACGGTGATTGACACGTCGGCGTCGGGCTTCACTTCCACGCCGCGCTACTTCGCGACGCTCCAATCCAAGGGCTGGACGATTCCAACGGCTACGGACAGCAATGTGCCGCCGCCACCGGAATTCGCTCCCGCCTATTTCGCCCACGTCGCGAAGGCCGCCCCTGACGGCTTCACCTTCCGTCTCCTGCTCAGTGGCATCTCGCTGCGCAGCGACGCTGCCGTGAACACCGTCACCCACCTCAGCGAGATTACGCGCGAAGGCAGCCGCGCCTTCGCCACCGTCGAAAACGCCGCGGATTTCCTGCCCGGCGATGCGCTGGTTCAGGTGCGCCCGCGCGGGGAAATCGCTGCCGGCATCGCCTCCGCGGACGTCGACCTCCTCACGCTGCGCCAGCCCTTCGCCCTTCCCGACGGCACGCTTCTCGCCATCGGCAACCTGCCGCGCCGCTCCTCCATCACCGCCGTCGCGCGCGACGAGTTCACGACAATCCCGCTCACTGCGTCTCTCTCCCTGAGCCCCCGCGACGCACTGGCGGTCACCGGCGATGAGCCGCGCTCGGTGGGCGTGGCGTCGGTTGCCGGCAAGGTCGCTGTGCTACAGGAAAGCTGGCCGGAGTTGGCCGGAATGGACGTGCTGGTGTTCTCCTACGCCTCCGCCGTCAAGATCGCCGACGTCGAGAAGAATGAAGAGGGGGAGTCGCTGATCCTCAGCTTCGACGACCCCGTTCCGTTCGCGAAGGGCGATTTCCTGGTGCGCCACGGCGCCGCCAAGAGCGCGCCTTCGCTTGCCATGCGCGTCGTGGCCGTGGCTCAAGGCAACCGGGCCGTGGTCGTCCAGCCGCCTATCGCGGGCGTCCTGAAGAACCAACGCGTATCGGCGGCCCGGGCCCCCGTGCACATCGCGGAGGTCGGGACCATCGCCGGCGATCTGCGCGTGCAGGTCGACGATGCCGGCTACTTCGAGCCCGGCGACGCCGTTGCCGTGGAAGGCCGGCTGGATCGCGACCCGGCCGTCATCACCTCGGTCGATGCCGGGGAAAAGGAGTTGACGCTGCCGGGCTCCTTCGAGGCCGCAGCCGGAAACACGCTCATCGCCGCCAACCGCATCGCTGCGTCGCTGGTGGAAGGCGTCACTTCGCCCACTTCCTTCACCGTGGCCCGCGGCGATTTCTTCCACCCCGGCAACGTCGTCTGGGCGCTGGATAACGAAACCTTCCCAGCGCCTGCGGGCGTTCAGGCAGTCGTGAACAACACTGTCCAGTTGCGCCAGCCTCTTAAGCTGGCGCGCGGCCAGACGATCGTCATTGGCGAGTTTCCCGCGGTGGCGGCGATCATCGCCGTTCCCGCTGCGGACGTGATCCAGGTCCGCCCGCAGGACCTGATCCCGGCCGGCTCCTGGATCGCGCTGCTCACCGATTCCGCCGCTCCCTTCGTCATCGCGCAGATCACCGGAACCGAAGCCGACGGCACGCTGCGCCTGCACCGCGCCCTGACGGGCGCCCGGGTGGGCGACCTGATCGGCGTGGTCCATTTCACCGACATCACGCGTAAGACCGCCGACGCCGAAGACGGCCAGATCCAGATCCAGCCGGAATTCGAACCGCGCGCTTCCGGAGACCTGGCCGCGCGGCTGCACTGCTATGCCGACAACTCGCCGGTGGTGCACATCGCCAACATCGCCGCGAATGTGCTTGAGCTTGCCGGTGACAACCCGGCGCTGTTGCCCGCCAGCGGTCTCATCCCGCAGCCACTGATCGACGGCGGCCTGCTGGCGCTCGCGTCCTTCACTCCGTCCCAGCCACGCCTGCGCCTGGCGTCAGCCGATCCGCCGTCTTCCAGCGCGGATCTGCGCGTCACGGGCCCCGACGCTGGCGGCGTGTTCCGGAGCATCGACGTCCACATGACCTCCTTCGACTCCGCCACCGGGGCCATCGAGCTCTCGGCACCCGGTCAGTCGTTCGCCTTCCGGCCTGAGTTGGTCCGTCTGGTGCGGTCCTTCAACGAAGATTTCCCGCGCGCCTTCGCGGCCTTCGCGCAGCGGCGCCAGTTGGCGGTCAGCTGGGTCGCCTGCCAGCGCGAACTCACTTACCCGTATCCGTGCAGCGACGAATCGCCCTGCGATCCGTGCATGGATGCGGGCGACTCCCAGGAGGATCCATGTCGTTAGCAAGCGCCAGCCAGTTTCTCGAGCGCATCCGGTTCTTTGACGGCCAGCGCCTGTTCGCTTCCGATCTCCAGGCGCTCGAATCTTTCCACCGCGAGATGCGCTGGCTCCACAACCAGAGCCTGCATCAACCCGGCGTCGGCAGCGGATTCGCTGTGGCGGGTATGAAGGGCGATCGCGAAGTGGTCATCCGCACCGGCTACGCCATCGACGACCTGGGCCGCGAGATCGTTCTCACCCAGGACACTACGCTCCCTATTCCGCCGGTGGCGGGCGACGGCTACGGCCGTTCCGTCTTCTTCGACCTCACGGTCTCCTATCCCGACGAATCGCTCTTGCGCCCGTCGGAGACGCGCGAAGGCGTCTGCAACAGCGATCCCGGCACCGTCCGCCTGATGGAGCAGCCCATCTTCTGCTGGGTCCGCCTCGGCCGTCCGCCGGAGCGCCTGCCGGAAAACACCGTGCTCAGCCAGGAAGTGCAGCGCGGCCGCCGCCTGCGCTTGGCCCGTGCCGAAGTGCTTCAATGCCGCCTGGAGCAGCCGCTATCGATCGCGCAGCGCCGCAACGCGCGCCCACCCACGCAGCCTTACATCGCGTGTGGCGTCTCGGACGCGGCCGCGTGGGAGGTCGCGCACAACAACTTTGGCTATCAACTGGCGAAGAAGGTCGACACCAGTAGCGGCAAATTCAGGACCGCGCCGTCGTACTCGGCACAAGTCTCCGGCAACCGTACATTCGTGTTCAAGGACGGCGCAACCAACGCCGCGTTCCCCATCGTGCTGGACGGATTTCTTACGATCGAGCCCGATCCCACTACCCCCGCCACGCTGTTCGGCGCCTCGGTGCTCGTTCCTGGTCTGTTCGCCGAGCCTCTGCTGGCCAGCGGCCACCTGACGCCCGCACAGGTCGCGGCGCAGATGAAGACCTTGCTTTCCGGCGCCAACGACTGGCGCGTGCAGTGGATGGGAGTGGAGAGCTAACGCATGTCCCGCGACGCCCGCAATTTCCGCTACCTGAACCGGGAGGCCGTCTGGCAAGGCTTCTCGCGGCAGGGCCTGGAGCTCGATTCGACGGGCCGCCTGCGCCTCGCCACCATGCCCTCCTCGGCGGCGACACTGCCGGAGAGTGCGGCCGACGCCGCCGGCGCGCAAGGCGGCCTCGCGGTCTCGCCGGAAGGATCTCTCTACGTGGCTGACCCCGACGCGCGGCGCGTCCTGCGCCGGGAAGGCTGCTTCGGCGAATGGGAGGACATCACGGCCATCCTCTCTTCGCAAACCGCCTCCGGCTTGCTGACGCCTTCGGCCGTTGCCCTCTCCGAGCGTCGCGGCCTCTACGTCGCGGACCCCGGCACAGGATCGGTCCATCTCTACTCATTGCCGGACCTGGTGCTGATCGACACGTGGACCGGCTTCGGCGCACCCGCCTGTCTAGCCGTCGACGGCGACGGCGCGCTCTACGTCGCCGATCCGCAGCACGGGCGCCTGCACAAATACCTGCTGTGGGGCGACGAAGCTCCCTTCGCCGCCGCGGCTGTCCACGCCGGCCTCGTCCGGCCCACTGCGGTCGCCGTCGCCGGTGCGTCGGTATTCGCGCTCGACGAAGACTCCGGCAGCATCTTCGAATTTGATAGCGACGGCAATCTGCTGGCGACCGTTGCCGCGAACCTCACCCAGCCTCACGGCCTGGCGGCACACGCGGGAGCCGTCTACGCCGGTAACAACCAGGATCGCCGAATCGCGGTCTACCACAAGCAACCCGGCGGCGGGTATCAGTACGCCGGCGAATCGAGCGCCTACAGCGGACCGGTCGCGGCGCTGGTCTGTGCCGGCGCGTCGCTGTGGGTCTACGAAGGCGGCAGTGCGCTGCCTGTAGAACTCCAGGCGGAGGGCGGATTCGTCACCCACGGTCTGTTGTGGAGCTCCGCCATCCACGCCTCCGATGCCGCCGTCCTCTGGCACCGCGTCCGCGCCTGGGCGGACGTGCCCGCACAGACCGAGGTCCAGTTTTACTGGTACGCCTCTGACAATCCGGCGGACCCGCCGGTCGATCCCACCGCCGGCGATCCCTTCGCGGCCCCTTGGAACGCGCTCGCCCCCGGCGTCACCGACTTTTCGGTGAGCAACGTTCATGAGCAGCGCTTGCACTACATCTGCATCGGCGCACGGCTTTACGGTAACGGCGATGCATCACCCACCCTCGCGCAAATGCGTGTCGACTTCGACAAGCTCACCTACGCGCAGTACCTGCCCGAGATCTACCGCGACAAGGACCCCGCCTGGGGCGACGACCCCGATCTCTTCTTCCTCCAGCGATTCCTCTCGATGTTCGCGAGCCTCTTTGAAGACGTCGAGGACAAGATTCGCGACCTGCCCGCGCTCGTTGACCCGGACGCCGCGCCGGCCGGAGCGCTCCCTTGGCTCGCGTCATTCTTCGCCCTGGAACCACACGAATCGCTTCCCGAAGCACGGCTGCGTGAAACCATCGCGACAGCGTTCGCGGACGCGGGGCGGCGCGGCACGGTGGCCGCGCTCGAAGAGGCGATCCGTAAGGAAGGTGGCGTGCGCGCCGTGGTGGAGGAGCCCATCCGGCAGGGTTCCTGGTGGCAGTTGCCCGGGCAGTCGGCCTGCAACGCGGACGGGGACTGGACCAACCCGGGCGGCATCCTACTCGGCTACAACTCGACGCTGCTGGGCAGCGAACCCGAAGGCGCCATCGCCGGCGTTACCGCCACGATCGACGCCTCGCACCTGCTGGACGCGAGCCAGTACGGCTCGGCGCTGTTCGGCGAGCTAGCGTATCGCTTCCGCATCCTGCTGTATCGTGGCGAGGCCGCTTGCGCTTCCACGCTCGATCGCGTGCGGGCCGTAGTCGACCGCGAGGCGCCAGCGCACACCATGAGTGAGATCTGCGTGATCGATCCCGGCATGCGCATCGGGCACAAGGCTGTATTGGGTGTCGACACAGTGCTCGGCGATGGCATTCGCACCCCCACGCGCCTGGGTGAAGCATCCTTGGTGCTGGACGGGCCCACGGCGGGCTACATCGGCGCTTCGGCCGAGGTCGGCCGCAACACAAGATTGTGAGCAAAGGAACGAAGGAGACGTCATGATTGCACAAAACGAGAACAGCCGGACCGCGGAGCTGCACGCCTTCTCCCATCCCCGGTACTTTTACGGCCAGTTGCTGGACGTGCGGCACTTCGAAAGCGAGCACTCCTACTTTCAGGGAAAGATGTGGCTGCTGAATCGATTGATCCACGGCTACGGCGTGGTGTGCGGTCTCGACGTGCGCCCCGGCGACGATCCCGGCACCGTCGTAGTCACGCCCGGCGTGGCGCTCGATCCGTGGGGACGCGAGATCATCGTGCCGTGCGAGTCCAAGCCGGTCCGCATCGAGCCGCTGCCGGATGATCCGCCCACCCAGGACGGCGGCGATCCAACGCCGCAACTGCAGCAGTCCTACGTGCGTTCGAAGGAGCCCTGCGAAGGCTGGGTGCACCTGGCGGTCTGCTTCCAGAGCCGCGACTGCGACCCCGAACCCGTGCTGGCCGGAAGCTGCGACGCCTCCTCGCGCTGCGCCATGGGCGCGGTCCGCGAGAGCTACTGCATCCCCCAGCCACGCCCGGGCCAGGCGGCGCGGCCCGATATCAACGGCACGCTGCACGAGATCTACAAGTGCCGTCCGGCCGATTACGGCGAACTGGTCGAATACGTCACGCGCAGCTGCAATCCGTGTCTGCCCTGCGGCGACCCGTGCATCGTGCTGGCGAACATCCGCCAGCCCAAGACCGGCGGGCGCGTCGAAGAGATCGATATCAACGTCCGCCCCATCGTCTACAACCTGGATCTGCTCTGCAACATGATCCTCTCCACCACCGGGGAGCCCCCGAAGAACCGCGGCGGCAAGAACCAGTCCGCCTAAGGAGCCACTATGAGCAACTCAACGCAATGCTGTTCCGCGCACGGCGCGACGCTGCTAGAGCGCCCCCGCTTCTTCCCGCGCCAACTGGTCACGCCCGACGACCTGACGCTCGGCCTCGACTACTTCCGCGAGAAGTTGCGGCGCACCAACCGCTATCTGCACGGTTGGGGCGTGGTGTGCGGTGCGCTGGTCGACTTCGCCTGGCAGGACGAAGCGATGAAGACCCCGCGCCCCTGGAAGGTGATTGTCAATCCCGGCTACCTGCTGGGGCCGTTCGGCGACGAGATTGTCATCGACCGCGAGGTGTGTTTCGACCTGCGCACGCGCTGCTTCACGGCGGCGGTGGGCGACCCGTGCGCCGACCAGGAGATGGACTGCGGCTGCGGCACGGCTTCCCAACAGAAGCGCGAAGCGGGCGACTGGCACATTGTCGTGCGCTACAAGGAGTTCCCGGCGCGTCCCGTGCGCGTGCAATCGGGCGCCTGCGGCTGCGACGATTCGGCCTGCGAGTACTCGCGCTGGCGCGATGGCTACGAGATTTGCGTGGTGAAGGACTGCCCGGCCGCGCAGGCGGGCACGTCCGGGCCGTTGCCCGGGGCCAAGGCGGCCGCGAATCCGCCCTGCCCTCCGTGTCCGGACGATCCGTGGGTGGGTCTGGCGAAGGTCACCGTCGACTTACAGGGCAACGTCACGAAGATCTCGAATTGCGCCTGCAGGCGGATCGTCCCGTCCTTTGCCGGCGTCTGGATGAAGTGCAACGACGGCGACCGGACGCCGCCGCCACGCGCCACCGACCCGACGCAGGTAACCGATACCACCACCGTGAATCAGCGGCCGGGATCGTAGAATGGGTCCGCGGTTCCCGCCGCAGGAGAGCGCCACCGATGCATCGATCCAAGCCAGCCGCTAAGCACGACGGGACCTGGACCCCGGCGCTGTTCGCCCGCCGAAGCGCGGCGCCGCAGAACGCGCCCGGCAGAGTGGCGAGTCCGGGTAACCACAGCCTGACGCGCCTGCTGCAGCCTGAGCGGGGTGCATCGGACGTTCGCCGCGCCGCCGCGGAAGGGACCATCGGCCCGGCGCGGCCGCTGCCGCACCTCGCGACGATCCAGCAGTCGTTCGGACCCGCTCACGACCTGTCGCAGGTGCGTGCTTACATCGGCGGGAACGCGGCCGGCGCGGCGGGACGTATGGGCGCGGCCGCCTATGCGGTGGGGGATCGCGTGGCGTTCGCCGCACCACCCGACTTGCGCACCGCCGCGCACGAGGCCACGCACGTCGTCCAGCAGCGGCAAGGCGTGAACGTGCCGGGCGGGGTCGGTTCGCCGGGCGACCGGCACGAGCAACACGCCGATGCGGTCGCCGCGCGGGTCGCACTGGGCGGCTCCGTCCAAGGTCTGCTGGGCGCTGCTCCGGCCGCCGCGGCTTCCGGTCCAACCCCTGGCGGTGCGGCCGTGCAGATGGCCCCGCAGAAATCGCACTACGGCAAGTTCATCGACACGAAGTACATTAAGCGGGGCACCGGCGCCGATATTCACCTGGAGTTCGAACCAGGCAATGCCGTGAACGCCAAGAAGATCGGCTTTGTGCAGAGCGTGAAGACGACGGCGGCTGGTAAACCCGTGATCAGCCATCCCACCGAGGAGGGCAAGATCGTTACGTCGGGTCCCGGGAAGGGGTTCCTGATCGACCGCGTCTCTTACCGCAATAACCCCGTCTACGGGTCGCCCTCGCTCGGCCGGCGCGGGCGCCTCTCCGCGACAGCGTCGACCAACAACTCCACCTACAAGCTAGGTCACCGCTATAAGGACCGCTCGGGCGCCGTGCACAAGGAGAACGCCTGGATGGAGGACACGCCCATGTCCGGAGCTCCTCCCGATTCCGGCATGGAGTTCGAAACCACGGCATTGGCGTTGCAGGGCAAGCAGGCAGGCGCCTACTACGGGTCTGTGCGCTGGGGCTGGAAACGTGACGCCGCTGACCATCTGGACTTGATTCCGTTCGCGCTCGTTTCGCAGGGCACGCCATCGCAGAACTTCCTGGCGGCTGCCTCGCAATGGAACAGCGCGCACATCCGCGGCACGCTGGTGGCGCGCAATAACCCCACACAAGTGGATCGCCTCGACGGCGCCGCCTTCAAGCCGGACTTCACCATCGCCAAAGGGACCCGAGTGAAGGACGAAGGCATGGCGGGTGACCTTGGGCAGGACCGCCTGCAGATCACCGTCGAGAACGGCCCGGAGAAGGACAAGGCCGGCGATATTCGCGTCACGGATCTGCACGACAAAGGCGGCAAGCCCACCATTGACCTCCCGTCGCCGGACGTGTTCACCATCGGCGCCGCGAAGGGCGCCAAGCTCAACGACGGCGTTCCCGGCAAGTGGACGTATAACGACACCGTGCCGCAGGGGACGCGGGTCGAGCGCGGGCGCAAGCGCAAGGTGATCCGGCCGGGCAAAGTGGTCGTGCGTTGGGTGAGGGTGGTGGACGGACCCAATACCGGCAAAGAAGGGTTCGTCCCCGAAACCGATCTCAAGGCGGAGCGGCCATGAGCGGCATGTACCCGCCGGAATTGGCGCGCAAGCTGGAAGCCGGCGATGTCGGCGGCCTGTTCCGCTACTCGCAGCGGCGGGAGACGCTGGCACGGGTGTGGGAGGAGGGTCGCGAGGCCCTTGAGGCACTGGCGAAGGATCCGGATGCGCCGGAGCGTGCGCGCTTCCTCGCGGCCGAAGTTCTCTTCGCGCATGACCCGCGCCTGGCGGCCGGCTTGGGCATGCCCCTGATCGCCGCGCTGTATGCGAGCGCGCTGGCGAAGGGCTACGTGCAGCCGGCCAACGCCTGGGGCTTGCTGTGGGAATCGGACGATGTGGGCCAGGCTGGTGCACGATTCCTCGCTCTCGGTCCGGCGGCGATCCCCGCGCTTACGGCGCTGCTGGATGACGCGACCATCGTCGATACCTACGAAGGCAGCGAGGAGGCGACTATCGGCAACCGCGCTGGGTTCCGCGTGAAGGACTTTGCCGCCTACTACCTTGGCCGCATCACGCGGCATCGCGTGCCGTTTCATCGCGAGCATGCCAAGCGCGACCGGGAGATCGCACGGCTGCAGCAATTTCTCTCCACTTGGACGGAAGCATGAGCGCCTTCGCTGCCCGACAACACGACGCGCAGCAGGCTGGGGCTCCCGTGCGGGATCGAGCGCGTGCGGCGCAGCGGCAGCGCACCGCGGGGTGTGTGTCGAATCAGGTGTTCGGCGCGGCGGTCACGCAGAGCCTGCCGTCGTTGATTCCGATCGCGGCGCCGTGGGACCGCGCCGAGCGCGAAGCGGACTCAGTAGCGGCCTCCGTGTCGCCTGTGGGGACCACGCTGCAACGGTCATGCGAATGCGGCGGTACCTGCGACGACTGCCGCGCCAGGATGATGCGCAAAGGCGAAGGCGCTGCCGCGGCGGCCGGACCATCGACAGCTCCGCTAAGCGTGCATAGCGTGCTGCAATCGCCGGGTCTGCCGATGGACCGCGGGGTAGCGGCGGAGTTGGGAGCGCGATTCTCGGGCGTGTTTGGCGCGCGCGGGGTGGACTTTGGCGGCGTGCGGATCCATACGGACGCAGCCGCGGCGAGTTCGGCGCGCGACGTCCACGCGGCCGCCTACACCGTGGGCCACCACGTGGTGTTCGCCGAGGGCCGCTACCAGCCACATTCCGAAGAAGGCCGCGCCCTGCTCGCGCACGAACTGGCGCACGTCGTGCAGCAATCGCTCGGCAATCGCGCCATGGGCCGGCTGCTGCGGACCTGGGATGCGCCCAAGGCGAAGGACTGTACCGACGTTGCGGGAAAGAAGCTGGACAAGGTGGTTGTCCAGCAGGAAGTGCCGCAGACGGTCACCTTGCACTGGTCCGATGGCACGCAGGAGACCGGCAGCACATCGACCGGCAAGGGACATTGCTGCACCGAGTCGCCCGAGCAGGTGGCGTGCTCGGAGGCGGGCTCCCGGCAGAACGGGTCGAACTGCACACCCATCACCACGGGTAAGGGATACACGATCACGGACCGCTATCTGGACTTTAACGGGTACGCGTTCTGGAACATGTTCGTCCCCTCGCGCGGCATCGGATTGCATACCTACTACAAGGATGGCGTCACCGGGCATGCGCTCTCGCATGGCTGCGTGCGCTTGAACGAAGTTACGGCACGCCACATCTTCTGCGGGGCAAGGCAATACAAGACGCACGTCGAAGTGAAAGGCTTCGCCCGTCCACACTGCGCCGATCCCGAGGTGCAGAAGGCCTGGCAGGAGAGCTTCTCCTATGCGGGCACGGCGCTGGACGGGGAACCGGATCCGGCCGTGCGCCGGGGCGTGCGCGAAGAACGCGAGACGCTGCGCAAGCTGTTCGACGTCGACGACAAAGAGCTGGATACGCTGATTCAGAAGTTCGCCAAGAACCCCGCCGCGCTGACCCCGCAGATTCCGCGGTGCACGGCGGCGGCCGAGCCCGACGAACTGGTGAAATCGGCCAAGGAGTTCGCCTCGCTGCTCAAACGGTTCACGGCTGCCCTGCGCAGGCTGCGGAGCCTGAGTGCAGCCGAGGCCTCGATGAAGAAGTTTGGACAGGAGCTGTGGAGCCTGGGAACGGCGGCATATCAGCGGACCGCGGGCCCGGTGGAGGATGATCGGGTGCTGTTCTGGACGCGGCAGTTGCTGTTATACCGGCTCCAGAACTGGAAAGCTTCCTTTGCTCTTTCGAAGGCGGATCGCGACAAGCTGGCGGCTGCCTTGGAGCAGAGTTCACGTGGCATGGATTCGGCGGTGTTTGCGGGTACGGCTGCAAAGAAGGTGCTGGTGAGCGGCTTCGATCCGTTCGGCCTGCGGGACGACGTGCGGGCCAACAATCCTGCGGGCGCGGCGGCGTTGTTGCTGGATGGCCGCACGCTGACCTCGGGAGCAGTGACGGCCGAAGTGCAGAGCGTGATCTTCCCGGTGCGCTTCACGGATTTTAACGCGGGCATCGTCGAATCCTTCTTCCGGCCGTACCTCAAGGGGCCGAACCGCGTGGACATGATTATGACGATCAGTCAGGGCCGCGCCGCGTTCGAGGTGGAGCAGTTCGCGGGCAAGCGCCGTTCGACGGGTATCTCCGACGACTGGGGCGTCAGCGGCGGCGGGACGCGAAATGCGCCGGCGGTTCCCCCCGGTGTGGCTGCGGCCAGTCCCGAGTTCCTCCCGACGGCCCTTCCGGCGAAGCAGATGCGCGCCTCCCTGGGCCGGAAGAAGCCGCTCCAAGACGAGACCGAAGTTGTGGAGATCCCCAAGGGAGGAACGAAGCCGGCACGCCGCGCGACGGGCGGACCCACTGCAGGCAGCACGGCGGTGGCGGGTTCGGGCGGCGGGTTCCTGTCGAACGAGATCATGTATCGCACACTGTTGCTGCGCACCGATGAGAACTCCACTGTGCCGGTGGGGCATCTGCATGTTCCGATTCCCACGGCGGCGCTGGACGCGCCGGCGATTGCCAGGCGAGTGCAGAAACTGATCGAGGATACGTTGGCGCACATATGAGAGGCACCGCTCGGCAGAAACGCGACGGGCAGATGGCGTCCACACGGCGTCCGGCCGTTGGAGCCGGGGCGGCGGGCGTGCATCCCCTGTTGCGGATGCAACAGGCGGCGGGAAATCGTGCGGCGGCGCGGTTCGTGGGGAGCCGGGCAGTGGTGCAGGCCAAGCTCACCGTGGGGCCGGTGGACGATCCGCTGGAGCGCGAAGCCGACCGCGTGGCGGAGCGGTTCGCGGCGCGAATGGGCACGGGCTCGCCGGTGGAGCCTGGCGGCGCGATTCCCGGAGTGCAGCGCAAGTGTGCGTCCTGCGAAGAAGAAGAGCAGGTGCAGCGCGCGCCGGAAGCCGTTCAACGCAAGTGTGCGGCGTGCGAGGAGGAGGACGAGGAACCGGTGCAGCGGCTTGCCGAGGGCGGCGGCGCGGCAGAGGCGGCCGCCGGGCAGGCGATCGAGTCCGCAGTCGAGTCGCATCGCGGCATGGGGGCTCCGCTTGATCCGGGGATCCGGCCGGCGCTCGAAGGACATCTGGGGCGGGACCTGGGCGGAGTGCGGATTCATCGCGACACGGCAGCCGACGAGCTGGCGCGGTCGCTTTCGGCGCGGGCGTTCACGTCGCGCGACGACGTGTTTTTTCGCCAGGGCGAGTACGGACCGCAGACCGGCGCGGGCCGGCGGTTGCTGGCGCATGAGCTGACGCACGTGGTGCAGCAGGGGCGCGCACCGCAGAGGATCTCGCGGCAGGACGGTCCGGAGGCGGCTGCACCTACCAGCGTCTCGCTGGTGCGGATCTCCTGCGCGACGCGCACGGTCGAGTTCCACACCAATGCGGGCGTCAAGACCTACACGCTCTCGCAGTGCGACCTGACGGACGGTGATTACGATGCGACCGTCACGGTGAGCGGCAACGACGTCCGCTTCGGCTTGGGCGAGCAGGCGGCCGAGGGACGGCGCTTCCTGTTCCACTACGACATTCAGCCGGGCCAGCCGAATCCGGCGGCGTTTTTCCGCACGCAGCGGCGCGTGCACATCATTGCCGAGTCGCTCGCGACCGGGGAGCAGCGGGTGCGGTTCAACGTGCGCGTGCTCACTCCGGAGGAGTTCGAGCGGCAGTTCGGCGGGCGGGTTGCCGACCTGCCGATGAACCAGGTGGTGCAGTTGCCGGCAGGCGGAGCGGGCAACAGCACGATTCCGGTGCTGGGTGGAGCAAACACGGCGGTGCCGGACCCGTTCTTCCAGCCGCGCGCGGCGGGCGGTGCGGCGTTGTTCGCGCCGAGTCTGGTGCCCAACAACTCGGTGGGCATCACGTGGAGCGAGGGGCACCTGTCGCTGTTCTCGCGCACCAACGAGCTGTTACCGTTCTCGCCAGGGCTGATGCGCGGCTACCGGGGGACTCTGGGGATGCATGGGGCTGAGTCGCTGCCGTTCCTGGGCGAAGGGTTCACCGAGGCCTTGATTCGCGGCGTGCCCGGGCGCATGCGTAACGACCTGCTGTTCGGGCTGCTGCCGGGGCGCACGGTCATCTACCGGACGGTGAGTGCCGAAGAGGCGGCGATGCTCTCCGAGGCGATCTCCGGGACGCAGATCGAAGGCACATACCGCTACACGCCGCCGCGGCCGGAATCTTTGGGGGCGACCGGGCGGGAGGCGCTGCGGTTCCAGCGGATCTTCGAGGGCGCCGGCGAGCCCCAGATCATCGTATGCGGTACCAACAACTGCATCACGGCGCCGGAGGGACTGATCGAGCAGGTGCTCGGCAGCCGCATCGAGGCGCCGCGCGAGGGCGGCTCGCTCGACGTGATGACGGGGCGGACGCCGGAGGGGTTTACGGATCCGTTCGCTACGGGGCACGCGCGTGACATGCGCGAGTACGCCGGCCAGCCGGAGGCGTTCTTCGGCGAGCGCGGGCTGGTGCGGGTGACGCCGGGGGCGACGCGCGGGATGGCGGTGATCCGCGGCGCGGGCGGCATTCTGCTGATCTACGGCGCAGTGCAGACGGCACGCCGGCTGGAGGCCGCGGCGGGAACGCCGGAGATGCCGCGCGTGGCAGGAGAAGAGGCCGGCGGATGGGTCCTGGGTACGCTGGGCGCGGCTCTGGGAAGCGCAGGGGCGACGGCCGGGACGGCCGCACTTACCGGCGGCGTAGTCTGTTCGCCGTCCGGCCCCTTGGACCTGCTCTGCGTGGCGGTGGGTGCGGTGGGCGGGTTCGTTGTAGGTTTCTTCGCCAGTATGTTGGGATCGTCGCTCGGCGGATCGATCGGGGAAAGCCTGGGATCCGGATCGCGCGGGAGCGCGCCGTGTCCGTCATGTCATGCGATGCAGCGCGACTGGGAACGGCAGCGGCAGTTCCAGATCCCGCTACTGCGCCCCGAACCGTTGCCGTGGACCCGCGGCATCGGGACGCAGATGAGCGATGAGGAGCGGCGCGTGCTGATGGAGTGGCTGCAAGGCAACCCGGGAACGCAGACACCCACGACGCCGGAGCAGCGGTAGGGTACGAGGATGGCCAGCCAGGACCCTGCCGGGCGCGCACAGGCGGTGCAGATCAGCCGCGGGCTGGTGTTGTGGCTGCAGCGGTCGGCGGGGAACAAGGCGGTGTACGGGCTCCTGAGGCGGCCGATGCGAGAGCGACGCGCAGCTCGCGTGGTTACGCCGGCTTGGGCGGGGGCGGGCGTGGTGCTTGGGGTGGCGATGCTGCTGGCAATCGCGATCGTAGTGCTGGCGGGGACGCGCGAGGCTCGGGCGGGGGCGGCGGTTGCGACTGTACTGATGACGGCGGGTGGCGTGTGGTGGTGGCGATCCGCTCCGCGGGAGTGACGGAGCGGCGGCCTAGCCCGCAAATGCCGCCAAGTCAGCCCGGTGTATCCCTCGCGATTCGGTGAAGTCGAACATCCGGCGCCTTGGCTCACTCCACAGCGATCGTGGCGCCAAGCCTGGGACTGCTGCTCGCCGGCATGGAGGACCAGCCGAACCTCGGAACCGGTGGCCGCGTTCAACGGCACGACGGCATTGCCGACCAGTACGCCCGCGATAAGCCCCGGGGTGGAGCCGGCGAACAGGGCCTGGGCGTCCAGGCCGCCGATGCTTACCGCAATATCCGCCAGGGGCCTGTTCGACGGAGTCTGCGTAACGGAGCCGGTCACACCGGCAGATCCGCCTGACGCCCGACGCCGCCACTTGGGCATGAGAAATGGGCCTCGATGTAGCGGCCGTCGGGCACGGCGTCGCAGAGGTCGTCCATCCTGCGGATGCTGCCGTGGCCGATGGCATGGCCCGAGGCGCTGAAGACAGCAATCTGCGCTACAGGACCGAATACGGATGGATCGCGCGTCAACGCCAGGCTGCCCTGGACAATCGCGTGCGGCGTGGCCGCGTGGACATTGATCTGCGCCTAGCCGCCGGCCGGAGCCGATTCACTGACGAAGCGTAGGTGAGCGAGACGGGTTGCGGGTCCGCCGCGAGTACCGAAGGAGCGGTCAGTGTCGCGCCCCAAGGAACGGCTTGTGTCAGAATGCCGCAGAGGCTCAGGCAAAGCCGGATCTGGGAAGCGGCGAAGAAAACTCACCCCCGTTTACAGACCCTGAAGCAAAGAACTCAGGCCAGTGTCCACCGTGCTCTGGTCCCCTGCGGCTTCACGCGCGGCCGTTGCGGATCGCTCATGCCGGTAAGCCTTCGGTGAATATGGCAGACTATCCGGGACTTGCTATTGTGGGGGCATGCGCTGGACGCTTGCCCCCTTTTCTTTTTTAGCGATGGTGATGCTTATGAGCTGCAGTAGCGGAAATCAGGCCGAGCAGGCCGAGTTGGAGAAGCTGAACGCGATGCAGGCGCGGTTTGCGCCAGTGGAGGTGACCGCGGATTCGTCGAAGCTTTCGGCGGGCGATCAGCAGGCGCTGGCCAAGTTGCTGGATGCGGCGCGGGTGATCGACGACATCTTTATCACGCAGGTGTGGAGCGGCAACCAGGCGTTGCTGGCCAAGCTGCGCATGGACACGTCGGAACTGGGGAAGGCCCGGCTGCGGTACTTCATGTTGAACAAGGGTCCGTGGTCTGACCTGGACGATCACATGGCGTTCCTGCCGGACGTGCCTCCGAAGAAGCTGCCAGGGGCGAACTTTTATCCCGAGGACATGACACGCGAGGAGTTCGAGACGTGGGTCAAGGGGCTGCCGGAGGCCGATCAGGAAGACGCGCGCGGGTTCTTCACGCTGATCGCGCGGGATGCGAACCGGGGGCTGCGGGCGATCCCGTATGCGGCGGTGTATCAGGAAGAGCTGACGCGCGCGGCGGCGCTGCTGGATCAGGCGGCGGGGCTCACCGATAATGCCTCGCTGGCGGCGTATCTGAAGGCTCGGGCGGAGTCGTTCCGGTCGAACGACTACTACGACAGCGACGTGGCGTGGATGAAGGTGGATGCGCCGATCGACGTCACCATCGGGCCGTATGAGACCTACATGGACGAGATCTTCGGCTACAAAGCGGCGTTCGAGGCTTACATCACCCTGCGCGACGACGAGGAGACGTCCAAGCTGGCGATGTTCGCCGACCATTTGCAGCAAGTGGAGAACAACCTGCCGATGGAAGACCGGTTCAAGAATCCGAAGCTGGGGGCGCTGGCTCCCATCCGCGTGGTGAACGAGGTGCTGGCCGCGGGCGACGGCGCGCATGGCGTGCGGACGGCGGCGTTCAATCTGCCGAACGATGAGCGTGTGGTGCGGGACTACGGGTCCAAGCGCGTGATGCTCAAAAACGTGCAGGAGGCCAAGTTCGAGAAGATCCTGGAGCCGATCGCGGCGCGGGTGCTGTCGGCGGAGGACCAGAAGAAGCTGCAGTTCAACGCGTTCTTCACGCATATTCTGGCGCACGAGATGACGCATGGAATCGGTCCGCATCAGGGCGTGCGGGAGGCGCTGAAGGAGCTGCATTCGGCGATCGAAGAGGCCAAGGCGGACGTGACCGGTCTGTTCATGCTGCAGTTCCTGATGGACCAGGGGCTCGCGCCGAAGGACGAAGAGGCGCTGTACACCACGTTTCTGGCGTCGGCATTCCGCACGCTGCGGTTCGGCGTGCATGAGGCTCATGGGCGCGGGATGGCGGTGCAGTTCAACTATCTGCTGGACAAGGGCGCGTTCGTGGCTCGCCCGGACGGGACGTTCGGCGTGGATATGAGCAAGGTCAAGGACGGCGTGCGCGACCTGGTGCATGATCTGCTGACGCTCGAAGCGACGGGCGACTACGACGGCGCGAAGAAGCTGCTCGACACGATGGGGACGCTGCGGCCGCCGGTGGAGGCCGCGCTGGCCAAGCTGACGGACCTGCCTACGGACATCGAGCCAATCCGGCCGTGATCTGGTTCGACACAGAAGACGGCTGCTTCACGTTTCGCGTGGCGGGCGTGGCGATCGTCGAGGGTCGTGTGCTGCTGCACCGGTCGGTGGGGCTGGATTACTGGGTGCTGCCGGGCGGGCGGGTCGAGATGATGGAGCAGGCTCGGGAGACGCTGGCTCGGGAGATGGTGGAGGAGACCGGGCGCGAGTTCGAGGTGCGGCAGCTGCTCTGGGTGGTGGAGAATTTCTTCAGCGAGCGCGGCCGGCGGTTTCACGAGATCGGGATGTATTTTGCGATGTCGCCTGCTGTAGTTCCGCGCGAGTGGGAATTCGTGGGCCGCGAGGGGGCGGAGGAGCTCGAGTTCCGGTGGTGGCCGCTGGAGGAGCTGCCGGAGCTGCCGATCCAGCCGGGGTTCTTGCGGTCGGGGCTGGGGGCGCTGCCGGAGACCGCGGTGCACGTAGTGCAGACGTAGCTGGGCGGCACTACGCCGCTTTGGCGATCGGCTCGGGGCGGACCTGGGCGAGGCCGAAGCGTTCGAGCGTCCAGATGACGGGCCAGGCGGGGTCGATTTCGCGGGCCTTCAGGGCGAACTTGGCGGACGACGGGTATTCGTGGTGGTTGTTGTGGAGTCCCTCGCCGCCGGTGAGCAGCGCGATGATCTGGTGGTTTGTCGCCAGGTTGTCGTAATTGCGGTAGCCGATCATGTGGCAGATGCTGTTGATCGAGGCGTTCAGGAAAATGTAGGCCACCACGTGGAAGGCCCAGGCGGCCAGTCCCCAAGCCCATCCGAACATCAGCATGAAAATCGCCAGGCCGAACCAGATGCCGAAGCGGAAGACGCGCAGGCGATCGATGAAATCCGGGCGGTAGTCGGGCGTGTACTTACGGACGGTGGCGGCGCTGCGGATTTCCTTGCGGTACATGAAAAAGTTATTGAAGAAGACGTTCCAAAGGCCGAACAGGTAGGGGCTGTGCGGGTCGCCGTCCTTGTCCGAGAAGTGGTGGTGCTTGCGGTGGACGGCCACCCATTCGCGCGGGACGATTCCGGTGAACAGGCTCAGGTGCAGATGCATCAGATTGGCCACCAGCGGGTGCAGGTCCAGGCCGCGGTGGCACATGGCGCGATGCAGGTAGATGGTGGTGACGAGTACCGACACCTGCAGGATGGCCACAGTAATCACGAACATCCACAAGAAGCTCATTCCTTCTCCAACGGCCAGGATTTAGTTGTTATGCCGCCCGCACACGCTCACACAGCGGAGAGCGCGTGGTGCGCCGCACGATGGTGAGATCGACCGAATCCCTTGATACTACCAGATCGACTCTGGCGAAGAGATGGTGTTCAGTCCTCGGGAACGGTCCATTTTTCGCCGCACTGGAAGACGCGGAAGCGGAGCTCGGGGTGGTGGCCGAGCAGGTGCGCGACGAACTCGCTTTCGCGGTCGTCATCGAAGGTGCCGTAGTGCATGGGGACCACCCAGCTTGCTCCGATTTCGGAAGCGAGGCGGGCGGCTTCGGCGATGGTGAAGTTGTGGCCGCCGATGGGCAGCAGGGCTACGTTCACGTTGAAGGGGCGGAGGTGGCGGGCGAGGTCGGGATACAGGGCGCAGTCGCCGGCGTGGTAGATGGTCCAGCGGCCGAAGCGGATGAGGTAGCCGAGATAGGGGTAGCCGCCGGCGGCGGTCCAGTCGAGACCCGGATGCGCGGAGGGGACCGCGTAGACGCGGCCGTAGAGGTTGTCCTTGAAGTATTCGATGCGCAGGCCGGAGTCGGTGGTGGTCATACGCGGGTAGGGGATGCCGGCGGCGTGCGCGGCGTCAGCGGCGCTTTTGGGCAGCACGACCTTGGCCGCGCGCGAACCTTCGAGGATGGCGCTGACGGTGGGGGCGTGCAAGTGGCCGGGATGGGCGTGCGTGGCGAAGACCATGTCGGCGTGGCGGATGCCGGCTGCGTCGAGGGGCGCGGCGATGCGGCGGGTGCGGCCGGGCGGGTCGGCGAGGCAGGGGTCGACGTAGAAGGTAATGTTGGCGAAACGGATCACGAACCCTGCGTGGCCCAGCCACCAGAGCGTGGGCGTGGGTTCGAGTGTGGCGTCGATTTCGCGGATCAGGTCCGGGCCGCTTTTGAGGGGTTGGTGCACGTGGGGTTTATTCTAACTCGGATTTCTCAGAAGCTCTCCGTGCGGTGGCGGGAAACCTGAGCCGGGTGCCTCGGGGGGACCGATTCCGCCGCCGTTCCGGGGATGACACGGTGCTGGGCGACAAGCGCCGGGACGAGTCATCTTCTTCGTAGTAGGGGCCCGGGAAGCCACGGGCTTGCGCCACAGCCTGAGCCCGAAACCCGGCGAGAAATGCGGACTACTTTTCTTCGGAACTCGCGGCGCGCTGGAGGCGGTCGCGGATGGCGGACCATTCCGGCGTTGCGGGCGGAGGCTCCACCGCGATCCAGGGCCAGTGCAGCGCGTCGAGTTCGTGCAGGACGCTGTAGAGGCGCGCGGCGTATTGGGCGGCGTCGGCGGGCATCTGGACGGATCGCGCGGCGGCGTGCTGGGTGGTGTGCCAGACCCAGGCTCCGGTGGCGTCCGGTGGCGCGGGGGTGAGCAGGAGCGGGGTGCGCGGGCTGTAGTGGCGCGGGTGCATGCCGGGGGCGGCGTGCGCTGTGCCCGGCTCGGCGGTGGCCTGCTGAATTTCACCGAGCGAGATCATCCCGGGGCGTAGCAGGCGAAGGTTGCCTTGGTCGATGGCGACTACGGTGGATTCGATACCGACTTGCGTGGGTCCGCCGTCGAGGATTTCGACTTCGTCGCCGAAGGCGGCGCGAACGTGATCGGCGGTGGTGGGCGAGAGTCCGGTGAAGCGGTTCGCGCTGGGGGCGGCTACGGGCACGCCCGCGGCCTGGAGGAGCGCGAGGGCAACCGGGTGGTTCGGGATGCGCACGCCTACGGTGGGGAGTCCGGCGGTAACGATGTCCGGGACGATGGGGCGCTTGGGGAGGACGAGCGTGAGCGGTCCGGGCCACCAGCGCTCGGCTAGCTGCTGGGCGAGCGGCGGCCAGTCGGCGACGATTTCGCGGGCCATTGCGATGGACGGCACGTGGACGATCAGCGGGCTGGTGGAGGGGCGTCCTTTGAGTTCGAAGACGCGGCGGACGGCGGCGGCATTCAGGGCGTTGGCGCCCAGGCCGTAGACGGTTTCGGTGGGGAATGCGACTACGCCGCCCTCGCGGATGCGGCGGGCTGCTTCGTTAAGCTGCATTGCTCCCATGGGGCGACAAGCGCCGGCACGAGTGCCGGCACGGCAAGCCGCGGGCTTGCGCCACGGGGCTAATCGAGAGGCTCATCTTTATCGGAGGCGACTTTGCCGGTTTTGCGGAAGACCAGGTAGGCGTGGGTGAGATCGCCGAGATCGCCGTCCAGCACGCGGTCAACGTCGCCGATGGCGAGCTTGGTGCGATGGTCCTTGATCAGGCGATAAGGCGCGAGCACGTAGCTGCGGATCTGGCTGCCGAAGTTGATTTCGAGCTTGGCGTCTTCAACCTTGCGGTCTTCGGCGCGCTTCTTGTCCATCTCATGCTCGTAGAGCTTGGCGCGTAGCTGTTTCATGGCGCTGGCGCGGTTCTTGTGCTGGCTGCGCTCATTCTGGCACTGCACCACGATGTTGGTAGGCAGGTGCGTCATGCGGATGGCCGAGTCCGTGCGGTTGACGTGCTGGCCGCCGGCGCCCGAGGCGCGGAAGGTGTCGACGCGCAGGTCCTCGGGTCGGATGTCGATCTTGATTTCGTCGTCGATCTGCGGGTAGACGAAGACGGACGCGAACGACGTGTGGCGGCGGGCGTTGGCGTCGAACGGCGAGATGCGAACCAGACGGTGCACGCCGACCTCGCCTTGCAGCAGTCCGTAGACGTTCTCGCCGTTGACTTCGAAGGTGACGGATTTGATGCCCGCGCCTTCGCCTTCCAGGCGATCCGTGACGACGGATTCAAAGTCGTGGCGCTCGGCCCAGCGGAGATACATGCGCAGGAGCATCTCGGCCCAGTCCTGGCTTTCGGTGCCGCCGGCGCCGGGGTGGATGGTGACGATGGCGCTGCGGGCGTCGTTTTCGCCCGAGAGCAGCATTGCCGTTTCGAGCTCGGCCAGGTGGGCGGAAAGCGACTTCATCTCGCGCTCGAGATCGCCGGTGACGTCTTCGCCTTCGCGTCCAAGCTCGAACAGCGTATCGAGATCCGAGGTCAGGCCCACGATGTTCGTGCCCTGGCGCACCTGCGCTTCCAGGCGCTTGCGCTCCTGCATCACCTTCTGGCTCTTTTCCGGGTTGGCCCAGAAATCGGGGTCGTTGATCTGTTGTTCGAGCTTGGCTAGCTGGGATTTCTTGGTGGGGATGTCAAAGATAGCTCCGCACAGCGTCAGCTTGCTGGCGGAGCTCGGTGAATTCCCGCTGGAGTTCGTCGAGGGTCATCGCATTTCAGTGTAGCAGGGTGGATGTTGTGGCCAGCGCTCCGCCGGCGGCGCGGAATTCGGCGAGGAACGCTTCGCAGGCTGCGGTGCTGAGGCCGTGGACGGCGTCGGAGACCAACGTCACGGGGCGGCCGGTTCGGAGCAGTCCGGTGGCCGCGAACTTCACGCAGATCTCGGTGACCACGCCGTAGACGACGTAGCGGTCAGCGGCGAGCTGGTGAAGCAGCGCCGCCAGGTTGGGGTTCTCGAAGGCGTTGAACACCTGCTTTTCGAGCAGGATTTGCTGGGCTCCGGCGAGGTCCACCTGCGCGGACTTCCAGGGGACGACGACGCGCTTTTCGAGCAGCGTCGCGGCGGGTTTCTGCTGGCCCGCGGTTCCGGCGACGCAGTGCGGGGGCCAGTCGCGGAATTCGGGATCGTCTTCGACGTGGGCGTCCATGGAGGAGATCACGGGGACGCCATTATCGGCGGCGTAGTGATTGAGTGCGGCGATCTGCGGCACGATGGCTTCCGCGCCGGGGACGTAGAGGGCGCCGGCGGGATAGAGGAAATCGATCTGGGTGTCGACATCGAAGAAGACGGTCTTCATAGGGCGACTTCCTGATGGGTGCGTTCGGTGAGCGCCCGCAGCTCGCTGCTGATGTCGACGCTCCAGTCCTCCTTGCCTTCGAACAGGCTCAGACAGTAAGCGGGCAGGCGGGCGAGCGAGGCTTCGGCGTGCTTGCGGGCTTCGGCGGCGGTGGGGAGCGGCTCAACCAGATTGCCGTGGACGATTACAGGGCGCTGGAGCGCTTGACAGTCCACCAGCTCGCCGCTGCCGGTGCAGGTGGGGCACTCGCTGACGAGGCCCACTACATCGTGGTCCGCGTAGCGGAAGACCTGCTTGGCGCCGGGCAGCGTGCGCTTGTCGTGGCTGAGCTTGAAGGGGTAGCGATGGCCGGCGGCGTCCTCGATTTCGACCAGCTTGTAGACCACGCCCAGCGAGGGCGCATCGGCCGAGGTGGCGAGTTCAGTGCCCACACCGAACGCGTCGATGGGCGCGCGCTCGGCCAGCAGCTCGTGGATCTTGTACTCGTTAAGATCGCCAGTGGCCATGATCTTGGCGTCGGTGAGGCCGGCCTGGTCGAGGATCTTGCGGGCGGCGGGGGCGAGCTCGCCCAGGTTGCCGCTATCGAGGCGGATGCCCCACAGCGGCTTGCCGAGTGAGGCGGCGCGGCGGGTTCCTTCGAGCGAATCGTACGTATCGACCAGGTAGATGGTATTCTCGCCGAGCAGTTGCTGGAGTTGCTCGAAGGCGACCAGCTCATGCGGGAAGGACATCACCCAGGAGTGCGCCGCGGTGCCGAACACGGGGACCTGGTAGCGGAATCCGGTTTCGGTGTTGCTGGTGCCGAGGCAGCCTCCGATATAAGAGGCGCGTCCGGCCAGTACGCCCGCTTCGGGCGAATGCGCGCGGCGGGTGCCGAATTCGACCACGCCGCGGCCAAGGGCGGCGCGCACTACGCGGGCGGCTTTGGTGGCGATCATCGACTGGAAGCCGATGCTGGCGAGTAGATAGGTTTCGGCGATTTGTGCTTGGATGAGCGGCGCGCGGAGGGTGAGGAACGGTTCGTTGGCGAACAGCGGCGTGCCCTCGGGAACGGCGAATACGTCGCCGGTGAAGCGCATCTTCGCAAGCTCGTCAAAGAAGGCCGGGGGTGCGGCGTGGAACTGCGGAAGGCCGCGGAGGTAGTCGATTTCTTCGGCGGTGAAGCGCAGGTTCAGGAGATAGTCGACCGCCTGGGCGAGTCCGGCGGCGAGGATGAATCGGCGGTTGGCGGGGAGATTGCGGACGTAGAGCTCAAACGTGGCGCGATCATGGGCTTTCCCGGCGGCGACGTAGCCCGCCGCCATGGTCAGCTCGTAAAGGTCGGTCAGCAGTGCGGAGCCAAAAGGCAGCACTACTTATTCTTACCGCTTTTTGTGTCTCCGCCGTCAGCGGCCTCCGGTTCGCGGACTCCGTTCAGGGCTTCGCGAAGGCCGGAGACGTCCTCTTCGGTGAGGCGGTAGAGCGCGGGGCCGTCGGCGCGGCGCGCGACAAATCCAGTCTGCGCGGGCGAGATTTCGACGGTTTCGGTGCGGTTACCGGCTTTCGAAACCACCTCGATCTTCATCTCCTGGGTGCGGAAGGTGGCGTCGTCGAAGGCGCTGGCGGAGAGGTTCCGGAGCTTATCGACCAGGTTCTGCACCGAAAGCGAATCCATCTTCTTGCCGTCGGATACCCAGTCGTCACCGGTCTTGGTGAGCAGGCGCCTGACGCCCTTGTCGGTGATGTCGATCTTGTTGGGATCGTCGAAACCGAAGTCGAAGAGCTTCTTGTTGCGGAAATCCTCCAGCGACTTGCTGACGCCTTTGCCGGTATCAAGGCTCACTTTATAAGCGCCGTCAAGCGCGCTGGACTTGGCGTAGAACTGGCCGCCGGATTCGCGCACCTCGAAGTTCATTGAGCTATCTGGCAGCGTGAAGCTTGGCGGTGGCCACCGGGTGGCCCGAAGCGAACTTGGACGCGGCGTCCTTGGGATCGGTGTTCGCGTCCATTTCAGCGTCGTGGATGGTGCGCACCAGCTCATCCACCGCGAATCCGTCGGCGCGCATGGGGCTGGGCTTGGCGATCTGCCACCCGGTGTCGCCGGTGCGGCCGAATTCGATGGCCGGCTTGCCCGGGACGTTCAGCGAGACGCTGGTGAGCTTGTCGGGGTCGAAGACCAGCAGGTGTTTTTCGCGCAGGTCGATGGCGTGCTTGTCGAAGCTGACCTTGTTGCCGCTGCCCATGGTGAACAGGCGCTTGTCGCCGTCCACCGAGGCGTAGAGCGCGGTGCCATCGGCCGTTTCCGCGCCGATGCGCAGGTGCTTGGTGGAGCCGTCGTCGAGCGTGAAGGTGACCGACAGGTCCGGGGATTCGAGGCCGTAGGCGGCCGGATCGGTGAGGTTCTCATCCACCACCCGCTGCGAGGCAAGGTTGCTGGCGGCCGAGGTGACGGTGGCCACGGCGCCGGGGTCCGCGGCCAGCTCCTGTGGCTCGGTGATCTGCCACTTGCCGGCGTCGGTGCGGGTCACCACCGTGTCGGTGTCCTCGCCCTTGTGATGGATATCGATCTTCTTGATCGCGGCCTCGTTCAGCGCGAGGATTTTGGGAGCGGCGTCGGCGTCGGGCAGGGTGGCCTTGGCGGCTTCCTGCTTGTTGGACCACCAGACCACGCCACCCAGACCCGCTAAGACAGCGGCGGCGATCAGTAAACGCGCGGTACTCATGTTGCTACCTCCGGCGCCACCACACGCTGAATCCGGCCAGAGCCATCAGCAGCGGGAGTCCCACGACGCTGCCATAGAACAGAAACGTCATCTGTTGGGCGTTCATGTTCAGGCGGCGGTCTTCGGGATCCTTCGGGCGGATGGAAATGAGGTCCTCATCAGCGCTGAGCCAGTTCAGCATGTTCAGGAACAGGTCGCGGTTGCCGGCGAAGCCCAGGACGCCATTACTGATCCAGTCCGCGGTGCCGACCACGACGAAGCGTCCCTGCTTGCCTTCCGCGCCGGTGTTGTAAGTGCCGGCGGCGCCCAGCGTGCGCGCGCCTTCCTGGCCGGATTCGACACGGACCTCTTGGGAGCTGAGGTCCGTGGTGGTGAGCGCGGCGTCCGTGGTCTGGAACAGCGGCTGCACGGCGGTTTTGTCGGTGTTTTCCACGGTCATGGACCGCGTCAAGGGAAATGCGCTGGCCGCGCCGCCCATGCCCTGCACAATGGCATGGCTCTCATATTTGCTGATGACGGGCATCTCGGGGCCCATGCCGAACAGGCGGCCGACGCCACTGACGTCCAGCACCAGGTCCTTCTTGAGGTTGACGCCCCAGCTCTTGATCAGGCTGACCAAGGCGGCGTTGTCGTCGATGCCCGAGCCGAACTTGAGCGGCGGGCCCAGCATGATCAGCGCGCGGCCGCCGTTTTCGACGTAGTTCTTGACGGCGTCGACGGCGGGCGGCAGATAGTCGCGCTTGGGTCCATCGACTACCAGGATGGTGCAATCGGCGGGGATGTCGGGGGTGGGCAACAGCGGCACCACCTTGGTGACGTAGTTGTCGTGCTCGGTAAGTTCCTTGACGGAACTGTAGCCGTCGCGCTCATTGGTGCTGGTGGTGTCGCCTTCGCCGTAACCGCTGGTGAAGCACACGGTGCGGTCGCCGCCCTTGAGGGCGCGGACGATGGCTCCGGTGACTTCCTCTTCGGTGAGGCTCTTGGCTTCTTCCTTTTTGTTGCCCACCTGGACGAAAATCTCGCCGCGCTTGGTGACGCCGGCGGCGCGGGCGGCGGCGATGTTCTTGTCGATGTCGTTGTAGTCGACCTTGATCTTCGGCGAGAGGTTCTGGTAACGGTCAAACAGGTCGCGCGCGTTGGTGAAGTTGGCGGGATTGTCCCAGTAACTGATGGTGATGTCCTGCTTGGATTCACGGGCGATCTTGGCGCTCTGGTCAGACAGCGTGTACCGCTTGTTGGCGGTGGAGTCGTAGCTCTTGTTGTAGCGGTTCGCCAGGAAATTGAGGACGCCCAGGATGGCGATGATGATGACCGTGTAGACCATCGCCTGGGTGAAGTTGCGGATGCGATGGGGAGTCTTGGCTGCCATTATGCCCTCCACCGCATGGATTCCATGGCCCGGGCGGTGAGGAACAGGCCCAGTGCCGTGAGTGTGACGTAGTAGATCACGTCTTTGGAGTCGACCACCCCGCGCGCGAAGGCTTCAAAGTGGGAGACCACCGAGAGGTAGCCGATCACCTGGTAGAGCGCCGAGGCCTCGAACGATGAGACCCAGTCGAGCACCCACAGCAGCAGGCAGATGCCGAATCCGGCGACGGCCGCCACGATCTGGTTCTTGGTGCAGCTTGAAACGAACGTTCCGAGGGCGAGCAGCGCGCCGCCCTGCAGCATCAGTCCCAGGTAGCCGACCAGCATCGGGTGCCAGTCCGGCGTGCCGTAGGCGTAGAGCGTAAGCAGGTTCACCAACGAGATCCCCATCAGGCAGGCATAGAGCACCATGGCGGCGAGCCATTTTCCGATGATGATTTCGTAGTCGCGGATGGGCGAAGTGGCCAACAGCTCGATGGTGCCGGAGCGCTTCTCTTCGGCGAACAGGCGCATGGTCATCATCGGGATCAGGAACAGGGAAATGACCGCGACGTTGCTCAGCAGGCTGCGCACCACCCATTCGTCGACGTTCATGGGGACGGACTGCCCCATCATGGCGCTTTGCAGGCTGCTGCTGACGAAGTTCTGGGTGGCGGCGTAGAAGAAGAAGCCGGCGATCAGAGCGAAGAAGGCCATCACTCCGTAGGCGATGGGCGAACGGAAGTAGGTGTGCATCTCCTTGCGGCAGATGGTGAGGATGTTCTTCATTGTGGTTCTGAGCCTCCGGAGGGCGGCTCCTGCTCCGCGGCGGGGGATTCGGGCGCGGCGGCGGGGGATTCGGGCGCGGCTTCATGCACCGCGTCCTTGCCGCCGGTCAGCTCGAGGAAGATGGTTTCCAGGCTCATGGAAGTGGCGTGCAACTCGTGCAACTGCCAGCCGGATTCAATGACGGCGCGGGCCAACTCGGGCCGCACCTCCTTGCCTTCCTGGCTTTCCACCGTGAGGCGGATGTGGGCGTTGCGGATGTCGCGCTCCACCACGCGGGCTACGCCGTCCACACGTTCCAGGCGCTCGCGGACGGCGGCGGCATCGGGCGCGATCACTTCGACGGCTACGGATTCGGAGCCGTGCAGGCGGCTGGTGAGGTTTTCGACCGTATCGGTGGCCACCAGCTTGCCCTTGGCGATGATGATGACACGCTCGCAGACCTGCTCGACTTCGGGCAGGATGTGCGTCGAGAGGATGATGGTGTGTTCGCCGGACAGCTCCTTGATGAGGCCGCGGGTTTCGTTGATCTGGTGGGGATCAAGGCCGGCGGTGGGCTCGTCCAGTATCAGCACGTCGGGGTTGTGCAGAATCGCCTGCGCCAGGCCGACGCGCTGGCGGTAGCCTTTCGACAGCTTGCCGATCTCCTTGTTGCGGACGTCGGCGACAGCGCAGCGCTCCATCACTTCGCCGATGCGAGTTTTGAGCTGCCCGCTGGGGATGCCCTTGATGCGTCCGACGAAGTCCAGGTATTCCCAGACCTCCATTTCCGGATACACGGGAGGGGATTCCGGCAGGTAGCCGATGCGTTTCTTGACCTCCATGGGTTTTTCCAGGACGTCGAAGCCCGCGACTTCCGCCGAGCCCTCGGTTGGGGGCATGAAGCAGGTGAGCATGCGCATCGTGGTGGTTTTGCCGGCGCCGTTGGGCCCCAGAAACCCGATGATCTGCCCCTTATCTACTTCGAATGAGATGTGATCGACGGCAACGTTGCGGGCGTACCTCTTAGTAAGCCCTTCGACTTTGATCATGTTTCTATTAGCTACGACGGGCCGAGCCCGATTTCGTGAGAGTTGACCCTAGCCATCATAGTGGCAGGGAGCCCGGGCTGTCAATCCGGCCTGACGGGGATCTCATTCAGGGTAAAGGGGTTTTGGGTAGGTCAGCGGGCCGATGCCGCGCGCGGTGCCCAATGCGGCGCGCCGCGCTCCAGGCCGATCACCGATAGCGGTGAGCGGTCCGAGATGAGGCCGTGGATGGTCCAGTCATAGGTGGATGCCCCCAGCGCGGCTTCGAACTCCTCCACCGGAAACAGGTCGGTGTGCAGTTCCAGAACCACGTAGCGGACCAGCTCGTCCCAGTGTGCGAGGTCGGTGAAGAGATGGCGTTCGGCGCCCTCAATGTCGCACTTGAGCAGCGAGATGGCGCCCATGCCGGCATGGCGGGCGATGCCGGCCAGCGTCATCACAGGGATCCCGTCCGGCGACGGCGGACCCATGCGCATGCCCCATGCTCCGTTGCCAGAGTCGACCAGTTCGGCGACGCCGGGGTTCGCGCCGGCGAAGGCGTGCAACGCACGGCACCGGCCGGAGAGTCCGGATGAACGGAGATTTTCTTCGAGCACGCGGAAGTTGCCGGGGTCGGGCTCGACCGCAACGGCGCGGGCTTCCGGGAAGGCGCGCAACAGGGCGATGGCGCTGAGGCCGATGTTCGCGCCCAGGTCGACGATGGTGCGCACGTCGCGGGGTCCGGTGGCGAGAGGCGCCGCGTAGACGCGGTCAATGAAGACCTCGTCGAATACCTTGATGTCCGTGGTGCCAGGGCGGAGGGTGATCGCGCCGCCGCCGCTCAGCCGGTAGTGCGACGCCGGGCGGCGGGTGAACGCGTGGCGCAGGTAGCGAAACTTGTCGGCGGGGGCGAGGGCGGAGCTAAGCACGCGCGCGGCCTTGCTGAGGTTGGGGACGATTCCAGGCACCTAGGTAACTGGTGCACCCAGGGTGCGAAAGCTCTCAGGGGGAGATAAATGGACCTAGACTATGGGGTCGTCGTATTCTTCTTCGGCGACTTCCGGACGGGGCATGCGGGCGGCGGGCGAGGACCCGTTGGAGGCGGTGCGCGTAGCGGACCGGACGGGGTTGGGAGGCGAACCGCCGGCTTCGATCTTGGTCTCATGGCGCCAGGAGAACTTCTCCTTGCAGCGGCGGAAGCTGGCGAAGTTGCAGCGGCACGCCGCGCAGCGGTAGGGCGTCGCGCCGATGCGCAGCAGGAAGGTGGTCCAGCGCGGGGGGTGATAATACTGCTCACTCCAGGTGGTCAGTTCCTGGCGGTAGCAGCGGGGGCAGCGGGCGAAGCGCCAAGCGCCTTCGGCCCACACGCTGGTTTCCCAGCGCGTGCGGCAGCGCCGGCAGCGGAGTTGCGTGATCCCGACCAGCGCTTTCAGATGCTCCGCGAGCCCGTGCTTGTGGGAGATACGAGTCTCCCGTGTGCCGCATTTGGGGCAGGCTAACTGCACTTAATCACTCTAACCTACTGATTATATCGGGACTGGGCGCCTTCGTGGCGAAACATAAGACGCTACATACGCTTTGAGAGCCTGCACCAGGCGGTCGCAGAACAGGCGGCCGGGCTGGATGCGGAGCCCCTCAATGGAGACCACCGGGAGCAGTTCGCGGGTGGTGGAGGTGATGAAGACCTCCGAGGCGCGTTCGAGGTCGGCCGGGAACAGGGTCTTTTCGACCACCCGGATGTCCGGCATGGCGATTTCCGTGAGCAACAGGGCGCGTGTGACGCCGGGCAGGCAGCCGGAGTTGAGCGGCGGGGTCCAGACTTCCTTGCCGTGGGCGGCGAAGATGTTGGCCGAGGTGCATTCGGCCACCTCGCCGCGTTCATTGAGCAGCACCACCTCGTCCAGGCCCTGTTCATGGGCGCGTTCGTACCAGGTGAGATTCTGGGCCCAGGAGATGTATTTCACTCCAGCGAATTCGTTGGCGGCGTGGCGGGCGTGCGGGATGACGCCCAGGCGCACGGAATCGCCCCACTGGTTGACGTTGGTGGTGAAGGCGACCAGGTCGAAGTCACGCATGGGACCGGGGCCTTCGAACAGTCCTCCGCGGTTGCGGAAGACCACCACGCGCAGCGTGGCGTTCCAGGCGTGGTTGGCGTCGATCAGGCTGTGGAGACGCTCTTCGAGCCAGGCGGGGTCGGAGGGGAAGGGCACGCGCATCCGAGCGGCATCGTGCTGCATGCGGGCGAAGTGTCGCTCCCAGGCGAACATCACGCCGTCGTAGACGCGAATGGTGGAGAAGACGCCCCAGCCGTTCAGCAAGCCGACTTGTCCGGCCGAGAGAGCGAGGTCGCTCACGTCGCGGACGTGATCGTTGTGGAGCATTCTCCGGTGCATGGCTACTCAGCCATTCTAGCCCGCATTACCGGGCGCAAGACGTGGCGCGAGCTTTAGCTTGCCGCGCCGGGACTCGTGCCGGCGCTTGTCGTCCATCACCGTGTCATGCCGGGAGCGGCGGAAATCGTGCACCGAGGCGCCCGGCTCAGCCGCCGATGCGCTGAGAGCTTCGGGCAAAGCACAGGCGGGATGGCTCGGCGAGGTCGGGCCGGCACTCCGGGCACGACATTGTGATGGACGACAGGCGCCGGCACGAGTCCCGGCGCGGCCGGCCACAGGCCGGCGCTACTGCAGGAACTGGTTTGTGTAGGTCTGCGAGAGGTCGATCGATGCCGAGCGGACGGATTCGATGGACAGCGAAAGCACCTTGAGCACGGCCTGGGCGCCGTCCGGGGACATGGCGCCGTCCGGGGACAACATGGCCTGGAGGGCGCGGAGGCCGGCAAGGTCGGATTCTTCGTCGCCGCGGAATTGAGCGGGGAGGCGCTGCCAGATGTCCTCGGGCCGGCGGCCGCGAATCCACTCGGTGGTGCGGCGGAAGGCGCGGACCAGGGCCTGGGCCTGGTCGGGGTGCGCTTGAATCCAATCCGGTGTGCTGTAGAGCACGGCGGAGGGATAGGAAGAGACGCCGAAGACATCGGCCACGCCGGCGGCGCTGCGCGTATCGGCCAGAATGTGGGCGCCGCGCACGTTGCGCAGCACCACGCCCACCGCGGGGTCGGTCATGATGGCCAGGTCCACTTGCTGGCGGGTGGCCGCCGCGATGGCCGAAGACGACATGCCGATGTTGGCGGTGGAGACATCGGTGGGGCGGAGGCCGTGGCGGGTGAGCAGATAGTTGAGGAACATCTGCGTGGAGGAGCCGGCCGAGGAAACGCCCACGGTGCGTCCCTTGAGATCCTCAATGCGGGCCACCGCCGGCGAGGTGGCGACGGCCACCAGTCCGGGGTATTGCAGCATGGTGAAGAAGGACTCAATGGGGCGGCCCTGGGCGGCCATCTGAATAGCGTGGTCGTAGAAGCCGCAGACCACGTCGCTCGATCCGCCCAGCAGGGATTCGAGCGACTTGGATCCGCCTTCGAAATCCTGGAGCGTGACGTTCAGGCCTTCGTCGAGCGTGTAGCCGAGTTCGACGGCCAGCGTGGCGGGCAGGTAGATGAACTGGGTGCGGCCCCCGACGGCGAGGCGGATTTCGGGGGGGCCCTTGGGCCGCTCGACTCCCTTGCAGGCGCATAGCAGGATGAGTGCCGCCAACACCGGGATGAGCCGTCGCATCTTGTTTAAGATACACCACGCGTCAAGCTTGCGAGAGGCCCGGCGGGGGGGCGGCTTTGCGGCCACGGGGCAAGGCGCCTTCAGGCGCTCCGCGCCGTGACCACCTGCCACGCGTTCACGGCCTCGACGACGCGGCCAATTTCCGCGTCCGTGAGGAAGGGATGGACCGGGAGGCTGACTTCGGAGGCGCAGATGCGGCGGGCGTTGAGCGAGTCGTCGGCGGCGCGGAAGGGGACGCGGGCGAGCGCAGGCTGGTCGGGAATGGCCACCGGGTAGTGGACCCCGACGGCGATGCCGGAAGCTTTCAGGTGTTCCATGAAGGCGGGGCGGAGGCCGGCTTCGACCAAAACCGGAAACAGGTGCCAGGTGGAGTCCGAACCGGCGGGGGAGCCGGGCAGGGTCACGCCGCTGTGGCGGATGCCCATGGTGTAGGCCGCGGCGATCGTGCGCCGCCGCGCGATCCAGGAGTCGAGCCTTGGGAGGAGCGCGTCCCGGATCAGCGCGGCCTGCACCTCATCCAGACGGCTGTTATAGCCGGGCTCCTCGTGCCGGTAACGTGCGGTTTCGCCATAAAACCGCAGCACGCGAGCCTGGCGGTCATAGCCGCCGTCGTGGGTGAGCAAGGCGCCACCGTCACCCATGGCGCCCAGGTTCTTGGTGGGATAAAAGCTGGTGGCGGCGATGTCGCCCACCGACCCGGTGGGCGCGCCGCGGAAGCGAGCGCCGATCGACTGGGCGCAGTCCTCCACGATTTTCAGTCCGAAATCCGCCCGCAGGCGGGCCAGTTCTTCGAGATCGAGCGCGTGGCCGTAGAGGTGTACGGGCACGAAGTACCGGATCTCCGGATGCATCTGGAGATAGTCGCGGCAGCGGGCGAGGTCGATGAGGCCGCGTTGGTCGGTGTCGACAAAAACCGGCACGGCGCCCAGCCTGACGATCGCCAGCGTGGTGGCGAAGGCCGATAGCGGCGTGGTCAGCACGCGGTCGCCGGGGCTGCATCCGAGCACGCGCAGACCGATTTCGATGGCGTCCAGTCCGCTGGCGACGCCCACGGCGTAGCGCATGCCCCAGTAGGCGGCCAGTTCGTTTTCAAAACGCCGGACCTCTTCGCCCAGCACGTACCAGCCGCTCTCGCCCACGCGGGCGACGGCGGCCAGCACCTGGTCGCCGACCTCGACCCATTGGCGGCGGAAGTCGTTGGCCAGGATCATGCTCCTCCGTGGGCGGGGCCGCGTAGGCCCAACCCGCTGCTTTTCGGACAGGGGAGGACCGCTCCCTGCGGTCGCGGCACCGCCAGCGGCGCTCTGCCCGGAACCATAGTGTTTGCGCACAGCGCCGCTAGCTGAGCCGCGACCGTAGGGAGCGGTCCCCCGCGGTGAGACGAAGCTCTGAGGCGTGACACTAGGCCCCCACCGTCATCGACGTCATCTGTTCCTGCCGGAGCGCCAGGTATTCGTGATAGTCGCGGACGTAGTCGCCGGCGTCATAGTAATCCGACGCGAGCACCAGCAGCACGGCGTCCCGCGAGAACTTGTATTGCGTGGCCCAGACCATGGGCGGGATGTGCACGCCCTTGGCGGGCGAGTCGAGCACCACTTCGTGGCGGCTGACCCCGTCGTCGGTGACCACGTGGCAGCGGCCGGCGACGCAGACCAGGAACTGGTGCAGGCGGCGGTGCGCGTGCTCGCCGCGAATGTGTTCGCTGGTCACGTCGAACACCAGGAAGTAGCGCTTCACCTCGAAGGGCACGTGGCGCAGCGCTTCGCCGAAGATCAGGCTGCCGCGCAGATCGTCCACCTTGGGCAGCCGGTGCACCACGGCCTCGCCCAGAGCGACCGGTTCCGCGGCTGCGTCCACCATCTGTGCCGGTTCGGATTCCCCCACCGTGTCCATGTAGCCGGTGATGCGCGCCGGGTTGCCGGCCAGGATCGCATGCGGCGGCGCGTTGTGCGTCACCACGGCCCCCGCGCCGACCATCGCTCCATCGCCGATGGTGACGCCCGGCAGGATGGTCGCATTGGCGCCAATCGAGCAGCCGCGCTTGAGGACGGTCAGCGGGTGTTCGGGCAACTGGTGCTTGCTGCGCGGGTAGCGGTCATTGCTGAAGGTGGCGTTGGGTCCGATGAAGACATCATCTTCGACGCGCAGCCCGCTCCAGAGCTGGACGCCGCACTTGATGGTGACGCGGTCGCCCACGACTACGTTGTTTTCGAGGAAGGTGTGGTCGCAGATATTGCAGTCGCGGCCCACACGGGCGCCGGCCAGGATGTGCGCGAAGGCCCAGATGTGCGTGCCGTCGCCGATCACCGAGGACTCCACCAGCGCGGTGTCGTGTTTGAAGTAGCCCATAGCCCGTCCCTCGGATTAGTGCGCGCCAGGCGGGGATCTTCTCTCCTGTTGTGTGGACAGCGATGGCACCCGGGCGTGCAACATGCGACAATCGGGCCGTGACCACGCGCCGCTGGGCCAGCCTGCTGTTCGCCATCGGCCTGCTGTTTGCCGAAGGCTTCGCCGTGGCGCCCGCGCGTCCGGCCAACAGCCTGAGCGTGGCGATCACCATCGTCTGCGCCGATTCGGCCGACGAGGTCCAGCCGGCTGCGCGTCCAACCGCCACGTTTCCGGCGCGTGCGGCAATTCGTTCCTACGAAGCGCCTGCGCCCGTGACGGCGCCGGCTTTCGCCCTCTTCCAAAGGCCTCCTCCACACGCCGCCTGACGCGGCCCTGCACCCATCGCAGCTACATCAAGGAGGTCTTAATGCTTCAGAAACTCTGGCGCCAGGGGATTGCCCTGCTGCGCCGCTATGCCCGCTTTTACGCCGCCGGATTGCGGCACACTGCACCCACGTCGGCGGTCGAAAAGATTCGCGCCGCGGCCGTGGAACTCGCGCGACACACGGATGCGGACGAGCTGCGCGCCTTCGCGCCCCGCTCGCGCACAGAGGCGATGGCCAAAGCGGCGCTGGCCTGCGAACGCATCCTGGGACAGCGCCCGCACGACGTACAGATCCTGGGCGCGCTGGCCATGGCGGACGGCGCGGTCGCCGAGATGCTCACCGGCGAAGGCAAGACGCTGGCGGCGGTGCTCGCGGTCTATGAACTGGCGCGCGCGGGCGACCCGGTGCACGTGCTGACGGCCAACGACTACCTGGCCGAGCGCGATGCCAACTGGATGGGTCCGGTCTACCACTTCCTGGGGCTCTCGGCCGGTTTCATTACGCAGCACCTGGGTCCGGCGGAGCGGCGCGCGGCCTACGCGGCGAACGTCACCTACGCGACCGCGAATGAGGTGGGCTTCGACTTCCTGCGCGACCAGTTGGCGCTGGACAAGAGCGACCTGGTACTGCCCGCCTTCCACACCGTGCTGGTGGACGAGGCGGATTCCATCCTGATCGACGAGGCGCGCATCCCGCTGGTGATCGCCGGCGGCGAGGCCGAAGCCGAACACCTGGCCCGGCAGATGGCGCAGGTGGCGGCCACCCTGATCCCCGGCCGCGACTGTCTGGGCGACGCCTTCCAGCGCAACGTGCGACTCACCGACTTGGGGATCGCGCGCATCGAGCGCCAGACCGGAATCGCGAATCTCTACGCCGAAGAAAACCTGCCCATCCTGGCCGCCATCGAAGCCGCCCTGCACGCCCGCCTGCTGCTGCGGCGCGACGTCGACTATATCGTCCGCAACGGGGCGATCGAGCTGGTGGACGAATTCAAGGGCCGCGTGGCGGAGAACCGGCGTTGGCCGGCGGAGCTGCAAACGGCGCTCGAAGCCAAGGAAGGCTTGCCGCTGCGGCGGCAGGGGCGGATCTTCGGGTCGATCACGCTTCAGAACCTGATCCGCATGTATCCGCGGCGCTGCGGGATGACCGGCACCGCGGCCACGGAGGCGCACGAGTTCCGCGAGTTCTACGGTCTGCCCGTGGTGCCGATTCCGCCCAACCGGCCGGTGATCCGCGAGGATCTCGACGACTTCGTCTTCCCTGGCAAGAACGCCAAGGAGCGATCCCTGGTGCGGGCTATCGGCGAGATGCACGTCAGTGGCAGGCCGGTTCTGGTGGGGACGGCGAGCGTGGCCGAATCCGAACGCCTCAGCGCGCTGGCCGCCGCGGCCGGCATCCCGCATCGGGTGCTCAACGCCCGGCAGGACGCCGAGGAGGCGGCGATCGTCGCGCAGGCGGGGCAGCGCGGCGCGGTCACGATTTCGACCAACATGGCCGGGCGCGGCACCGACATCGTGCTGGGCGAGGGCGTGGCCGGGCTGGGCGGGCTGCACGTGATCGGCACCAACCGGCATGAGAGCCGGCGCGTCGACTATCAACTGCGCGGGCGCGCCGGGCGGCAAGGCGACCCGGGGTCGACGCGGTTTTACGTGAGCCTGCAGGACGACCTGATGGTGCGTTACGGCATCGACGACTGGGACGAGGACGCCGAGGCGGTGCAGCGCGTCATCGAGGGGCAGCACTTCGAGATGCGGCAGCTTCTCTGGAGATATGACGGGTTGCTCGAAAGCCAGCGCCAGATCGTCCACGGGCGGCGGCGGGAACTGCTTGAAGAGGGCTCTGAAACGGCCCTGCTGCTGGCGTTTGACGAGCTGTGGGCGGATTACCTGGGCTCGGTTCAGGAACTGCGCGAGGGGATCCACTGGCGCAGTTGGGGCGGGCGGAATCCGTTCTACGAATACGTCCACGACATGGAGGCGGGCTTCGACGAGTTGCAGGAGCGCCTCGACCGGCTGGAGTCGGGCGACGATCCGTTGCCGGAGCATCGGCGGGGGGCGACGTGGACCTACGTGGTGACGGATAATCCCTGGGGCGAACTGAGCGAACGGATGGCGGCGGCGACTCGCAGATCGTTGCATGATCGAGGGTTATTGCGGGCGGCCGGGCGGTGAGTGGGCCGAGTGTGCGGACCGTGGTGGACCGCTGCGGTCGCGGCACAGCGAGCGGCGCGCCGGCCGGATCGCGGGTGTCGTGCACAGCGGCACTAGAGCGCCGAGGGCGGTCCGATAAGGGCGCTTGTACCGGATTCCCGTTTGGTCCACAATGCCGCTAGCAGAGCCGCGACCGCAGGGAGCGGTCCCCGCCAGTCCGCCCCCGGGCGCCAGCGAGAAACTTCCCGCCCGCGGCCGGGTTCATACCCGTGGAGGATGACGAGCATGAAGAAACTGAGCCTGGTGCTGGCTTTGAGCGCAACCGCCGCCCTGGTCCTCTACGCCGCGCAGCAGGCGCACGACTACTCCAAGTTCAGCCAGCCGCTGACGTCCCAGGACCAGAAAATCCTCCACGCGCTCGACCGGCTGACGTTCGGGCCGCGCCCGGGCGACCTGGAGGCGGTCCGCAAGATGGGCATCGGGAAGTGGATCGACCTGCAGCTTCATCCCGGGCGAATCAAAGAGAACCCCGAGCTGGCCCAGCTTCTGGCGCCACTCGAAACGCTCCATCTCGACGCCCGGGAGACAGCGCAGAACTATCCGCCTCCGGGAGTGGTCCTGGCGATGGCCAGCGGACTGAAGGCCATGCCCACCGATCCGGAAGCCCGCGCCCGTATCGAACTGCAGGCCGCCCGGGCCAAGCAGTTGAAGCAGGCCAAGCAGGACGGTGGCGATCTCCAGGGCATGATCGGCCAGTTGCAGGGGAACGGTCCGGTCCCGGGGAAAGGCGCGTTTCAAGGGAAAGGAAAAGGGAAGGCCAAAGGCGGACCGCCGCCCCAGGAGCGCCGCCAGCAGGTGATCGCCGCCATGGATCCCACCAAACGCCGCGAGACGATCGCCAACAGCCGGCCGCAGCAGGTGATCAACTACGATTTGAACGAAGGCAAGCTGTACCGCGCGGTCTATAGCGAGCGGCAGTTGGAAGAGGTCCTCACCGATTTCTGGTTCAACCACTTCAATGTGTTCCTGAACAAAGGCGCGGACCGCATCCTGACGGCCTCCTACGAACGCGACGCCATCCGCCCGTACGTGCTGGGCAAGTTCCGCGACCTGCTGGGGGCTACCGCCGCGAGCCCGGCGATGCTGTTCTATCTCGACAACTGGCAGAGCGTCGATCCGAATCGCGCGCAGCAGACCGGCCGGTTCTTGAAGAACGCCAAGTTGAAGGCCAAGGCCCAAGGGCGCGGGCTGAACGAAAACTACGCCCGCGAGCTGATGGAGCTACATACCCTGGGGGTCGACGGCGGCTACACGCAGCAGGACATTATCGAGGTGGCCAGAGCCTTCACCGGCTGGACCATCCGGCAACCGCAACAGGGCGGCGAGTTCTTCTTCAACGCCCGCATGCATGACCAGGGCGAGAAAACCGTGCTCGGGGTGAAGATCCCGCCCGGCGGCGGGCAGGAGGATGGCGAGAAGGTGCTCGACCTGCTGGCCAAGCACCCGTCGACGGCGCACTTCATTTCGCTGGAGCTGGCCCAACGTTTCGTGGCTGACGATCCGCCGCCCGCGCTGGTGGACCGCATGGCCGCCACCTTCACCAAAACCGATGGCGACATCCGCGAGGTGCTGGCGGCGATGTTCGGCTCGCCGGAATTCTTCTCCGAGGGAGCGTACCGGGCGAAGGTAAAGACGCCGCTGGAGTTGGTGGTGAGCGCGGTGCGCGCCACCGGGACTGAGGTGAACTACGCGATCCCGCTTTCGCAGCAGATCGCCCAACTGGGCCAGCCGCTGTATCAGAAAGTGGAGCCCACGGGCTACCCGATGGCCGCCAGCGAGTGGGTCAACTCGGCGGCGCTGCTGGCCCGCATGAATTTCGCCCTGGCGCTGACCGCGAGTCACGTGCCCGGGGCCAGCGTCACCCGGACGTACTCGGCCGATCCGGGGGAGACATTCCGCCAGATCCTGTTCCGCGAACCCAGCAAGCAGACGCTGGAATCGATCCAGCACGCGCTCGCCGGCAAGCACCCGACGCCGGAGATGGTCGCCGGCCTGGTCCTGGGCTCGCCGGATTTCCAGAGGAGGTAACGATGAGGACCCCCGTTGCGCTGCGATCCCGAATCTGTGACTTGTCGGACAAGCGAGGACCGCTCCCTGTGGTCGCGGCTCAGCCAGCGGCACTATGCGTAGGTATCGCCATCCCGGGCAGAGCGCCTCTGCCTGTAGCTATTCCGAGACCGTTCACCGCTATGCCCCGCTCCTGCCCGTTGGGCACAGCGCCACTAGCAGAGCCGCGACCGCAGGGAGCGGTCCCCACGAGTCCGAAATCCCCCGGGAGGTCCGCACAATGAACCGCCGCTTCTTCCTCAAAAGTTCCGGCTTGGCGATGCTGGGCTTCGGCACCGCGCCCGCCTGGCTGAATCGAGCCCTCTACGCCGCCGAGGAACGCCCACGCAAGAAAGTGCTGGTGGTGATCTTCCAGCGCGGAGCCATGGACGGCCTGAGCGCCGTGGTCCCGCACGGCGACAAGCACTACTACAGCCTGCGTCCCAACCTGGCGATCCCGCGCCCGGACGGCAGCGAATCGTCGGCCATCGACCTGGACGGCTACTTCGGACTGCACCCGGCGCTGGCTCCTCTGAAGCCCATCTGGGACGCCGAACGCCTGGCGATCGTCCACGCCGCAGGGTCGCCCGATCCGACGCGCTCGCACTTCGACGCGCAGGACTACATGGAATCCGGCACCCCCGGCCGTAAGGCGACCACCGATGGCTGGCTGAACCGCGCGCTCCCGTCCGAGCAGGATCCCTCGCCGGTGCGGGCCGTCAGCCTGGGCACCTCGCTCGCGCGGACGCTGCGCGGGGCCAACGACGCGGTGGCGATCCAGGACCTGGCCAACTTCCGGGTCCGCGATGCCGCCGGGGGGAGCTTTGAGAGCCTCTACGCGGCGACGCTCGACCAGGTGTTGCACGGCGCGGGCCGGGAAACGTTCGACGCAGTGAAGCTGATCCAAGATATACAGGGGCGCCCCTACGAACCCGGAAACGGCGCGCGCTATCCCGGTAATCGCCTGGCCCAGGGCCTCCAACAGGTGGCCCGGCTGATCAAGGCCGACGCGGGATTGGAGGTCGCCTTCGCCGACATGCCCGGCTGGGACACGCACTTCAACCAGGCCAACGGGCAGGCGGCCAACGGGCAGTTGGCGAACCTGCTGGGTCAGTTCGGCGCGGCGCTGGCGGCGTTCTACCAGGACCTGGGAGACCGCATCGAAGACGTCGCCGTGGTCACCATGAGCGAATTCGGCCGCACGGCGCATGAGAACGGTTCGCACGGCACCGATCACGGCCACGCCAACGTGATGCTGGCGTTCGGCGGCGCAGTGAAGGGCGGCAAAATCTACGGCGACTGGCCCGGCCTCGCCCCCGAGCAGCTCTACGAAGGCCGCGACCTGGCGCTGACCACCGACTTCCGCGACGTGCTGGGCGAGCTGGTCTCCCACCAACTGGGCACCAGTGATCTAAGGCCCGTTTTTCCCGGGTACGAAGCACCTAAGTTCCGTGGAATCATAGCGGCCTAGACCGTACGCGGCGAAGTACTGTAATACTTCGGCCCAGTGTTGCCGATACGTACCTTGTAAGGTACTTCGCCTATGCTCTGGCTCTATCTCCTTGGTGCAGTCACGGTTCTGATCATCGCGCTGCGCCGGGTGTTGCGGCGTCAACGCCCCCTGACCAATGAACTGTATTCGACCAAGGTGGCCGTGGAACACGTCCACAGCGGCGTCGCGTTTGTGAAAGCCGACGGCACCGTGGGGTTCGTGAACCAGTCGCTGGCCGACTCGCTTCTGGCGCGCCCGGGCGATCTGGTGGATCACGAGTGGTACTTGATGTTCCCGCAACGCGAGCGTGCTGCCATGCGCGAGGCCTACGCGCAGATGCTGATCCAGGGGATCTCGACGCTGGAAGCCACCGTCGAGCGTACCGACGGGTCGCTGGCCGCGGTCCACGTCCGGCTGGTGACCGCGCACGATGACAAGATGCGCGTGTTGGGGCACCACTGCATGGTCCGGGATGTCTCCGAGGTGCGGAGGCTGGAGGAGCGGATCAAGGAGCTGGAGTCCGCCGACCGGCTGACCGAGGCGCGCTAACTAACCCGGGCTAGAGCTGGGCTAGAGCAGCACTAGAGCGCTTTCACCCTTATCGTAGACCGCTCTAAGCAACCGTTTCGGGCGTCCGCCGACGGCTCCCCTCTGCCCAACAAACAGCATCTCTCGCGTTCGCTGCGTGCTTTGGCGATTGGCAAACAAGCGCTGGGACGAGTCTCGGTGGGGCACGCCACGCGCGTCCACCACCGCTACCGCAGTTTTTCGGCGATGCCGATGTCGCCCTCCGGCCGCAGCAGGGGAAAGAGGATCACGTCGCGGATCGACTTCGAGTTGGTGAGGATCATCGTCAGACGGTCGATGCCGATCCCTTCCCCGCCCGTCGGCGGCATGCCGTAGCTCATGGCGCGCAGGTAGTCCTCGTCCATCTGGTGCGCTTCCTCGTCGCCCGCGGCGATCAGCGCAAGCTGCTGCTCGAAGCGGCGGCATTGCTCCACCGGGTCGTTGAGCTCCGTGTAAGCGTTGCCGATCTCCATGCCGGCGGCGAAGATCTCGAAGCGCTCAACGAAGCCGGGATCGTCCGGGCGCTGTTTGGAAAGCGGCGAGACTTCGACGGGGAAGTCATAGATGATGGTCGGCTGAAAGAGCGTAGGCTCCACCCTGGCTTCGAACGCTTCGACCAACGCGTGCCCGCGCAGGGAGGTGTCGCCGACGGCTTCCTGCATCGACAGGCGCGGGATGTTGCCAAAATCCAGTTGGTGGCCCTGGTATTCGACCACGGTCTGGCCAGTGGCGTCGAGCGCGGTCTGCCGCAGCATCTCCGCGGTGAAATCCATCAGGCCGCGGTAATCGGTGTAGGCCTGGTAGAACTCGAGCATGGTGAACTCGGGGTTGTGCTGCGTGGAGACGCCCTCATTGCGGAAGTTGCGGTTGATCTCATAGACGCGATCGAGGCCGCCGACGATCAGGCGCTTCAGGTAGAGCTCGGGGGCGATGCGCAGGAAGAGATCGATATCCAGCGTGTTGTGATGCGTGACGAAGGGACGCGCCGTGGCGCCGCCGTAGATGGGCTGCATCATGGGCGTCTCGACTTCGACGAAGCCGCGGTCCTCAAGCTGGCGGCGCAGCGAGCCGATGATCTTGGCCCGCGTCATGAAAACTTTCTGCGAATCGGGGTTGGCGATTAGGTCCAGATAGCGCTGCCGGTAGCGGATCTCGACGTCTTCCAGGCCGTGCCACTTCTCCGGCATGGCCAGCAGGATCTTCGAGAGGAACGTCAGCGCTTCGGCGTGCACGCTGAGCTCGCCCGTGCGCGTGCGGAAGAGATAGCCTTCGACGCCCACGATGTCGCCCAGGTCCAGCAGCTCATAGAGCTGGTAGTCGCGTTCGGAGACGGCGTCCTTGCGGACGTAGACCTGCAGGCGCTCGCCGGACTGCCCCAGGTGCATGAATCCGGCCTTGCCCATGCGGCGCATGGTGTGGATGCGGCCGGCGATCTTGACGCGGGGCTTCGCTTCCAGCTCCTCGGCGGTTTTCGCCCCGTATTCGGCCAGGATGGCGGGAATGGTGTGGCTGAAATCGAACCGCTGCCCGTGGGCGCGGAAGCCCAGGGCTTCGATATCCGCGGTGCGGCGCCGGCGTTGCGCAAAAAGATCGTCTTCCAGGGACAAGAATGAGTGCTCCTTAGATGGCAGTATAGAGGATCGGGTTGGGTGGACCGCCGCGGTACCGCTCCCTTGCGGTCATGGCTCAGCTATTGGCGTTGCGGACCGGGAGGCGTATGGTGCACAGATTCACGCTGGCAAGGCGGACTGCCGCTAGCCGCGACCACAGGGAGCGGTCCCCACTGCGCTGCCGTCACCGCCGCACGATCACTTCGCGCAGATGATCGCGCGTGAGGAAAAACTTCACCGACTGGAAATCCTGGAACAGGCGCTCCAGGCTGCGGTTATTGAAGTACTGCGCCGGCTTGCGCTCGCCGCGCTGAGCCAGCGAAATCGTGTGGTGGTCAGCGATGCGGAACGAATACGTCGGGATGGTGCTGGCGCGTTCCTCGGCGTGGAACACTGCCAGCATGCAACTGCCCGGGCGCAGGACGCCGCGCAGGCGCGCCATCACGGTTTCCAGCAGCGGCGGCGCCAGGAACTGGAGCGTATCCCACACCAGCACACCGTCGAAGCTCTCCTCGGGGAAGTTCAAGGTGTTTTCCAGGAACTGCGCCACCTTGAGCGGGTTCGTCTGGTTTTCGTAGAAATCGCCGGTGCCGAAACACTCGTCCATCTGTAGCAGAAAGTCGTCGGAAAACAGACGATGTCCGTAGTTGGTGATGAAGGTGACGGTACCCTGATTCGCGCCCGCCAGATCGAGGATCGTCATCCCGGGACGATCCTCAAGCGACGAACAGAACTGGTCGAGGCCGTTGCTATTGCGGGTATCCAAACTCCCTGCCGGCATCCCTGGCACGGCTCGCTAGCGTTTGGCGTCGCCGGCGCCGGCGGCCATGGCGGGATTCCCGCCCGGCGTCCCCGTTGCGGGCTTGGCGGGCGTGGCGGGGCTCGACGGGGTCGAGGCCACCGGCTGCGGCTTGGGCACCGCAGCCGGGCGCTGCGCCTCAGCGCGCACGATGTCGATGTTGCCCTTGAAGTAGGCGCCGTCCTCGATGACGATGCGGGCCGTCTTGATATCGCCCACCAGCTTGGCTTCCTTGCGGATGTCGATCTTGTCGGTGGTTTCGACGTTCCCGTGGATCGTCCCCAGCACGATGATTTCGCGGGCTTTGACGCTAGCCATCACCTTGCCGTTGGGACCCACCGTGAGGCGGTGCTCCTGAAGCTCGACGGTGCCTTCCACTTCGCCGTCGATGGTGAGGTCCTCGCGGCTGAAGATCTGGCCTTTGACGATCACGGACTTTCCGATCACCGCAGAACCTCCGCGGGACGTATCGAGGGCCGGCTCAGTGGCGCGGCTGGGCAGTGTGGACATGGGAATCCCCTCCTTGGCGAGTTCGGATGGTCTGGGCGGTGCCGATACCGGCTTTGGTGCAAACTCTTCTTCCTTGCGGCGATTCCACATAGCCATAGGCCTGGACGCCTCCTTCCGTGACTGTCCTACCATCCTACTACGGCCCTGCGGAACAGGGCCAAGGCGAATGATGTCTTGGCAGGGAGAACCGTTACAGCCTTACAATGAAGAAAATGGCGAATATGCGCGGCCTCGTTTTCCTCGCGTTTTCCACCCTGTTTTCCACAGCGCTTTCCACGGCTTGGGCGGCGCCTGCCATCTTCCCTCTTTCCGAGGTTCGGGCCGGGCAAAAGGGCGTGGGCCGGACCGTGTTCCACGGCACCCAGCCCGAGGAGTTCCAGGTGGAGATCCTGGGCGTGCTGCGGAATTCGGGTCCGCGGCAGTCGGTGATTCTGGCGCGGCTGTCCGGCGGACCGCTGGCCGAAACCGGAGTGATGCAGGGGATGAGCGGCTCGCCGGTCTATATCGACGGCCGCTTGGTGGGCGCCGTGGCGCTGGGCTTCGAACTGGCCAAGGAACCGATCGCCGGCATCCGCCCGATCGAGGAGATGCTGGCCGTTTCGCCGGACACGGTGCGGGCGGGGACGGTCGCGCGCGCGCATTTCGTTTCGGGCGAAGTGCAGATGCAGGAGATCGCCACGCCGGTGTCCTTTGGCGGATTCAGCGCGGAGACGCTGGACACATTCGCGCCGCAGCTCCGCGCGCTGGGGATGGACCCGCGCCAGGGAGTCTCGGGCGGCGGGCAGCCGCCGGACCAGATGGGCGATCCGTCCATGCTTGAGCCCGGGTCGATGATCAGCGTGCAGCTTCTCACCGGCGACATGACCATGAGCGCCGACGGCACGGTCACCATGATCGACGGCGACAAGGTCTACGCATTCGGGCACAGCCTGGTGGGCGCTGGTCCCACGGAGATGCCGTTTGCCAGGGCCGAGGTGATGGCGCTGCTACCCAGCCTGTCAAGCTCCTTCAAGATTTCGCAGGCCCTGGAATGGATGGGTTCGATCACTGCCGACGGCGTCACCGCGATTTCCGGGCGGACCGGCCAGCGCGCCCCGATGACGCCACTCGAAATCAAGGTGGGCGATCACGATTACCGCATGAGCGTGATCCAGGATCGCGTGCTGACGCCCCTGGTCACGCAGATGGCGGTTTCCTCGGCTCTGGTGGCCACCGAGCGGCAAGTGGGGCCGGCCACCTACGTGGTCCGCGGACAGTTGCACTTCGCGGGCGGATCGGTGGCGCTGGACGACGTCTATACCGGCGACGTGGGCGCGGCGGCGCTGGCTTCGCTGGGCGTGGCTTCGCCGCTGAGCTACGCGATGTCCAGCGGGTTCGATGCGCTGAAGCTGGAAGGGATCTCGCTGGATGTCCAGGTGGTCAATGACGTGCGGCACCTGGAAATCGCCGACGTGCTCGGACCGCGCTATGCGCGTCCAGGCGAGGAGATTGAGCTGACGGTGATCCTGACGGGTCCCAACGGCGCGGATACCGCCAAGAAGGTGCGCTACACAGTGCCGGTGGGCGCTCCGGCGCAGGCCTACAACTTCACCGTGTCTGAGGCGTCGCAGGTGAACGTGAACGAGATCCAGGCGGCTGCTTCGGGAACCTTCCGCTCGCCTGACCAGGTGCTGGAGCTGCTGAACCGGCAGCGATCGAACACCAACGCCTATCTGCGCGTGGTCCGCGCGGGCAGCGCGTATCAGGTGGCCGGGCGCGAGTTGACCGACCCGCCGCCCTCGGTGGCGCTGATCCTGGACCGGGCGAATCCGTCGGCCACCACGCTCAGCTCGCTGCGCGGCGCCACGGTCGCCGAGGCCAAGGTCCCGGTGGGCGGCGCCATGGTCACGGGCTCGAAGACGATTCAGATTGAGGTGCGCGAGTGAAAAAGTGGCTGGTGATTCTGTGGATGTGTGCGGGGACCGCCTTCGCCGCCACCACCAAGACCTGGGAGCTGAACGGCTACGACGATTTTATCAAGGGGCGCCTCCAGGGCCTCTCGATCACCGCCGAGGGCCGCCTGGTGCCGGCGCCCGAGGTGAACACCGTCTACACGTCGGATCAGGCCGAGATCTGGAGCATCGCGCGCTCGCCCAACGGCACGGTCTACCTGGGCACGGGCGACCGCGGGCGGCTGTTGCGGCTCGACGCCCAGGGTCGCGCCACGGTGGTGTGGTCGGCGACGGAACCTGAGATTTTCGCCGTCGCGGCGGCGTCGAATGACGTGATCTACGCGGGCACGTCGCCCAACGGCAAGGTGTACCGCATCGAAAACGGCAAGGCCACCGAATACTTCGCGCCGGGCGACCCTTACATCTGGGCGCTGGCGGTGGCGCAGAACGGCGACCTGTTCGTGGCCACCGGCGACAAGGGCAAGATCTATCGCGTCACTGCGGCCGGCAAGGGCGAGGTCTACTATGAGACCGGCCAGGAACACGTGACCGCGCTGGCGTTCGACGCGCAGCGGCGGCTGCTGGCCGGCACCGAGCCCAATGGCATTCTGTATCGGATTACGGGTCCGCAGCGCGCCTTCGTGCTGTATGACGCGAACCTGCCGGAGATCCGGTCGATTGTGCCGGGTCCGGACGGGACGATCTACGCCGCAGCGCTCGGTGGAGGCGTGCAGCGCCAGGCGACCGCCGCCTACAACGCCGCAACCGCCGCGCGGACACCCGTGGTGTCGGCCAATTCCACGACCATCACCGTGAACGAGCAGAATGGCGCCATCCCCACGCCGGCCCAGCCGCAGGCTTCCGTGTCGTCGACCGTCACCAGCGCGACGCCCGTGACCACCTCGACCACGAGCAGCTACGACTACCTGACGGAGAAGTCGGCGCTCTACAAGATCCGCCCGGACAATACGGTGGAAACGCTGTGGACCTCGAACCAGGAGAATGTCTACGACCTGGCGCTCGACAACGGGTCGCTGGTGTTCCTGACCGACGCGCAGGGCCGCATTTACAAGTTGAGCGACAACCGCCGGCCGATGCTGGTCACCGAAGCCGCGGAAGGCGACGCCACGCGTTTGCTTGCCACGCCCGCGGGCACGCTGGCCGCCACCGGGCACGTCGGCAAGATCCTGCGGATCGGCAATACGGCGGGCTCGAAGGGATCCTTCGAATCGCCGGTGCATGACGCCGGTACCGTGGCGCGCTGGGGACGGCTGGGGTGGCGCGGCAACGCGCGCGGGCTGGCGTTCCGCACCCGGAGCGGCAACACGGCGCGTCCGGATGCCACCTGGAGTGACTGGTCCGACGAGATCGCGAACGCGGACAAGGCGGAGATTTCCAGCCCCAACGCGCGCTACATCCAGTGGAAGGCGGAGTTCTCGAATCGCGAGGCGGCGATCGATAACGTCTCGATCGCCTACCTGCCGCAGAATACGCCGCCGATGGTCCGCAGCATCAGCGTGAGCTCGGCTCCCTCGCCGGGTTCGTCATCCAACTCGTCGTCGTCCGGCGGGAACAGCGGCGCGTCGTATTCCATCACCGTGTCGGCGTCAGGCGATGTTTCGGCCGCCGCCGGGACGCCTTCGCAGTTGATTTCGCGGTCGGGCGGGCAACAGATGCAGATTTCCTGGCAGGCGGACGATCCGGACGGCGACAAGCTGCTCTACGCGGTCTACTTCCGCGGCGATGGCGAAACCACCTGGAAGCTGCTGCGCGTCGACATGCCGGAGACCATGTATTCGCTGGACGGCGACGTGCTGGCCGACGGGCGCTACCTGTTCCGGGTGACGGCCAGCGACAAACCGTCGAATCCGGTCGAGTACGCGCGCGAGACCGAGCTGGTGAGTGCGCCGGTGCTGATCGACAACACGCCGCCTACTGTCGAGGCGGACAACGGGCGGCGCAATGGGCCGCGGTATGAGGCTCGGGTGGAGGCCGAGGACCAGGGCTCGTCACTGAAGCGGCTGGAATACTCAGTGGACGCGGGGCCGTGGACGCCGGTGGAGGCGTCCGATGGGGTGACGGATTCGCCGAAGGAGCGCTTTGATCTGCGGATCGACGGTTTCCCGCCGGGCGAGCACTTGATCACGATCCGCGTGTTCGACGCGGCGGGCAACGCCGGGTTGGCGAAGATCGTCGCGAAGTAGGTATGTGGCGCGAGCCCGTGGCTCGCCGCGCCGGCACTCATGCCGGCGCTTGTCGTGCTACCGTCCACAAGTGCCGGGACGAGTCCCGGCACGGCGAGCACAAGTGCTCGCGCCACCCTACTCCCGGCAAATCCCCCGCTCACTGGACCGGATGAAGCGCACCAAATGCGCCGTGTGCTCCGTAGGGACCTCCGCCTCGATCCGCGCCAGCGCCTCCTCCAGCTTCAGCCCCGACCGGTAAAGAAGCTTGTAAGCCACCTTCAGGGCCTTCACCTGATCCAGCGTGAGACCCGCGCGGCGCAAACCCACAATATTCAGCCCGCGCGGAGCCACATTGAAATCCGTGTAAAGGAAAAACGGAGGCACGTCGCTATTCACCCGCGTATTGCCCCCGATCATCGCCAGCCGGCCGATCTTCGAGTACTGGTGAATCACCACGCCCCCGGAGATAAACGCCTGGTCCTCCACCTCCACGTAGCCCGCGACCAGCGCGCAGCTTGCGATCACCGTCTGGTTCCCAATCCGGCAGTTGTGCGCGATGTGGCCCGAGGTCATGACGTAGTTCCCGTCGCCGACCACCGTTTCCGACTCCGGCGCCGTGCCGCGCGAGATGGTGTAGTGCTCGCGGATCACATTGTCGTCGCCGATCTTGAGATAGCTGCGCTCGCCTGAAAATCCCTTATCCAGCGGATCGGTGCCCAGCACCGTGCCGGCCGAGATCCGGTTGCGCGCGCCCAGTGTCGTCCAGCGCTTGACGTAGACGTAGGGCTCAAGCGCGCATTCGGGGCCCAGCACGACGTCCTGTTCGATGAGGGCGAAGTCTCCGACGACGCATCCGCCGCCCACCACGGCATCGGGATGCACACGGGCGGTGGGGGCGATTCGCGCGGAGGGATCGATCGGCATCAGCGGCGGGAGCCTACGTAGACAGGGTCACGAACAAGGCGATCCACAGCACGCCGAGGAAGTGCCAGTAATAGGCGGTGGCGTCCACCACTTCACGGCGCGTCTTCTTGAGCATCACGAAGCCCATGGCCACCAGCCCGCCCACCAGGTGCGCGGCGTGCAGTCCAGTGAACAGATAGAAGAATGAGCTGTAGGGATTGTTCGCCAGGTAGGCTCCCTGGTTCACCAGGATGCGCCAGGAGGAGATCTGCGAAACCAGAAACGCGCAGCCCAGGCAGGCCGTGATCAGCAGCAGGCGAGCGGCAACATCGTGCATCCCACGCCGATAGGTCCGGCGCGCGGCTTCAAACACGGCGCTCGATAGCAGAATGATGCCGGTCGACAGCCACAGCGTTCCCGGAAGCGGGATCGGGTCCCAGAATCCGGGCGTGGCGCGGCGCCAGTAATACGCGATGACCAGCGTGCCGAAAAACGCCGTGATCGAGATGCAGGCCAGCCACACGCCCAGCTTCAGCAGTCCCGGGGTGGAGCGCGAAGGGTCCTCCAGCGACGATGGCAGCACCATCATGCGCGCGGTCTTCCCGGCGCGGTCGCTCAGCAGAGGCATGCCTCTATTCTACCGCCACCGTCCCCGGCCGACCCGCTACGCTAGAAGCGTGAAGCACACCATCCGCACCGTTGCGGGCATCCTCTTGCTGATCCTGGGAGTGATCGGGAGCCTGCTGCCGGTCCTGCAAGGATGGATGTTCTTCGCCGCGGCCGTGGCCGTGCTGGGAACCGACCACGCCATCGTGCAGTGGGGCGTGCGGCGCCTGGAGCGCTACTCGTGGGCGCGCCGCTTCCTGGACAAGCTGGGGATCCGCAAGAAGGAGCAAAGCGCGCCCCCCAACCCCTAGCCCCCTAGTGCTGCGTGTGGGGCAGGCCCATGGCCTGCGGCGGCCTCTCAGGCCGCCTCTTCCACCATCCCGGAAACCCGAAGGTTTCGGACGCAGGACGTGGCGCAAGCCCGAGGCTTGCCGCGCCGGGACTCATCCCGGCGCTTGTCGCCGGTCAAGGTGTCATGCCGTTTGTGGCGGCAAAATCGCCCCTTGCGGCTCCCCGCCTGACGTTACTCTTCGATGCGCTGAGAGCGAGTGAGAAATGCGGGTCAGTCCGGGCTAGCCCGGATTTCTCAGTGCGCCCCAACGGCGCAGATCACTGGTGGGTGCAAGTCCCACCCAAGTAGTTGTCGGTGAACTTGGTAGCTAACGAGCGATTTGAATCGGGCAACCGATCGGATCGAAGCCTCGTGAGAAAGCCCACGTATGGTGGGTGAGCAAACGAGCAGGCCGTAACGTGAGTGAAGCTTGAGCAGGCCTCGAAAGTGAAGTCGTGGATGCCGACCCGCCTGAGATACGGGGAAGGCCGCGCGGACAGGGAAGGCACCGACAAGTGCACCTGTACGGTCCGCCGGGGTAGTGAGCACGGCATGCTGGGAAAGTGATCTGGGTAATTGGGGGAGGCCCAGGACGGCGGAGGTCGCGCCTCCAACGGCGTTGGAAAGGACGCCGGTCGGAACTGGGCGGCGGAGAGGGTCGTAGTACCGAGGAAGCCGGGTAATGCCGGGGGAGGGAAGGGCCCTCACTTCTGATGTGCTTTGGAAGAAGAAGAGGAGAGGTGATTGGCGATGAGCCTGGAAACACCGAAGCAGATCCGGACTCTTCAGAGAAAGCTGTACCTGAAGGCGAAGGCGGAACCGGCCTACCGCTTCTACCTGCTCTACGACAAGATTTACCGGGAGGACATGCTCGCCCATGCCTATGGGATGGTGAAAGCCAACCAGGGAGCAGCGGGAGTAGATGGCCAGACATTCTGGGGAATCGAGACGCAAGGGTTGCAGAAGTGGCTGGCTGGCATTGGGGACGAACTACGCGCCAAGACGTACCAGCCGCAGCCAGTGCGACGGGTCATGATCCCGAAGCCTGGAGGCGGGCAACGGCCGCTGGGGATCCCGACCATTCGGGACCGGGTGGTGCAGACTGCCGCCAAGCTGGTGCTGGAGCCGATCTTCGAGGCGGATTTTGAGCCTAATGCGTATGGGTATCGACCGAAACGGAGCGCGCAGGATGCGATCCGGAAAGTGCACCAGCTTTTGTGCAGCGGCTATACGGATGTGGTGGACGCTGATCTGTCAAGGTACTTCGATACCATCCCACACGGCGAACTGATGCGGTGTGTCGCTCGGCGAATCGTCGATCGGGAGGTGCTGCGTCTGATCAAGATGTGGCTGAAAGTTCCGGTTGAAGAAAAGGATGAGAAAGGGAATCGGCGCATGACGGGAGGTCAGCACAACACCAGCGGGACTCCGCAAGGTGGGGTGATCAGCCCGCTGTTGGCCAACCTGTACCTGAACCGGTTTCTGAAGTACTGGCGGATCACCGGGAAGGGAGAGGCTTTCCAAGCCCAAGTCGTCACCTACGCGGACGATTTCGTGATCCTGAGTCGCGGCTACGCGAAGCAGGCGCTGGAATGGACGCGGCAGGTGATGAGGCGGATGGGACTCACTCTGAACGAAGCGAAAACCGGTCTGCGCCAGGCGCGGCAGGAGCGGTTCGATTTTCTGGGATACACGTTCGGGCCGTATCGTTACCGGAAAGATGGCCACTGGTATTTGGGCACGGGACCGTCGAAGAAGAGTGTGGCACGGGTCCGGCAGAAGGTGGGAGACGTACTGAGGCCCAGCAACGTGCAGCCCTGGGAGGAAGTTCGCGACCGGCTCAATCGCATCCTGCGAGGCTGGGCGGCGTACTTCAGCCAGGGTACGCGGCTGATGGCGTATCGGGCGGTCGACCATCACGTCTATACGCGGGTGCGATCGTTCCTGATTCGGCGACATCAGGTGCCGTCGCGCGGCGCCGGACGCTATCCGGATGCGGAAGTATTCGGGGCGTTGGGGGTGCTGCGCTTGCGCCGGCTCCACTTATCGCCGACGTCGTGAGCCGGAGGTGAAGTCAGTCGGAAAGCCGGATGCGGGAAATCCGCACGTCCGGTTTGATGAGCGGGGATGGGAAACGGGCGACTGCCAGTAGGTCTCGCACCGCGCCCGTCCTCGACTCTACCGAAGCCACTAGCAAAAAGCCGCCGACTCTGGCATAACTGAGTTTCCACACAAGCAGTTAAGGCCAAGAGAAAGGCGGCTTTCGCTATGACAGAGTGTACCCAAAGCAGCTTCGAATTCCAAGCGCATTATTCGCGGGCGGTGAAGGCGCAGTTTGAGGGGGGAACGATGACCTCCGACGCGGGCGGATTACTGCTGCGAGAGACCGATCGGCGCCTGAATCTGCTGCCGCGGTTGGCGCAGTGTTTTTTGGACGGCCGCAACCCGGCGCGCGTGCAACACAGCGTGGCCGAGATGGTTTCCCAGCGCGTCTACGGATTGGCACTGGGCTACGAGGATCTGAACGATCACGAGCAACTGCGCCAGGACCCGGTGCTGAAGCTCCTGGCCGGCCAGCCGGCGCTGGGCGAAGCGCTGGCCGGCAAGAGCACGCTCAACCGGCTGGAGTTGAGCACCGGCGCACCACACCGCTACAAGAAAGTCACCTTCTGGAAGCAGGGCCTCGATGAGTTGCTGGTGAGCGTGTTCCTGGAAGCGCACGCCGCCGCTCCCGCTGCGATCGTGCTGGATGTTGACACCACCGATATCGCCTTGCACGGAGGGCAGGAAGACCGCTTCTTCCACGGCTACTACGATCAATACTGTTATCTGCCACTGTATATCTTCTCCGGCGAGCATCTGCTGTGCGCCCGCCTGCGGCGCGCCAACATCGACGCCAGCGCCGGAAGCCTGACGGAGATCCAACGCATCGTCACGCAGATCCGCCAGGCGTGGCCGGAAGTGCGGATCACCCTGCGCGGCGATTCCGGCTTCTGCCGCGACGAACTGATGCGCTGGTGCGACCAGCACGCTGTGGACTACGTGTTCGGCTTAGCGCGCAATCCGCGCCTGCGCGCGCGGGTGGAAGAAGCGCTGGGCCAAGCCCGGCAGCAATGGGAGCAGACGCACAAGCCCGCGCGGGTCTTCACCGAGTTCTTCTACCAGACCACCACGGGCTCCTGGTCCCGGCCGCGGCGCGTGGTGGCCAAGGCCGAGCACATCGACGGCAAACAGAATCCCCGCTTTGTGGTGACTTCCCTGGCGGCACAAGATTGGCCGGCACAGAAACTCTACGAGCAGCTCTACTGCGCGCGCGGTGACATGGAGAACCGCATCAAGGAACAGTTCACGCTGTTTGCGGATCGGGCCAGCGCCGAGACCTTGCGCGCCAATCAACTGCGCTTGTACTTCTCCGCGATGGCCTACGTGCTGCTGTGCGGCCTGCGCCGTTTGGGGCTGCGCGCTACCGAGTTGGCCACTGCCCAGGCCGCCACCATTCGTCTGCGGCTACTGAAAATCGGCGCCTTGGTCCGCGTTACCGTGCGCCGCGTATGGCTCTCCCTGCCGCGCAGCTATCCCTGGCCGGAGTTATTCGCGCGCGTGCATGCCGCGCTGATCGAGTGAAACTCCGTCCCTGGTCTTTGAAAACGTCTCTTCCCTCCAGCAGTCGTAGCATCCCCGCGCCCGCACTCTACAGGTAGTGTGCCGTTTTTCGCCTTCTTCACTCATCACCTCTTCCGTTGCTCCTCGGCCATGCTCCAGCCCCTCCCTGGTGAGAAATCCGGGCTAGCCCTTGGGCTAGCCCGAATTTCTCACAGGCTCGCAGAGCGTTTCGGGCAAAGCACGGGCGGGATGCCTCGGCGAGTGGTCGGGCCGACACTCCGGGCATGACACGGTGATGGACGACAAGCGCCGGGACGAGTCCCGGCGCGGCGAGCCATGGGCTCGCGCCACGTCCTGCGTCCGAAGCCTGGTTAGAAATGCCGGCTAGTCCCGCTGCTTCGCACGCCGGTAACGCTTCACCGCGTGGATCGACCCCCACCGGATCAGCGCTCCAGGCAGGCAGCGGAGCAGCGCGACGATCGCCTTGTAGTGCCAGCCAGGGACCACGATCAGCTTGCCGCGGTCGAATCCTTCCAGGCTCTCCTTCACCACGAAATCCGCGGTCATCCACAGCATCTTCGGGACGCCCGAGCGATCCATGGGCATCACGTCGTGGAACTCGGTGAGCGTGAAGCCCGGGCAGAGCGCCTGCACGCGCACGGGCGAGCGGCGGGCGTGCAGTTCCACAGCCAGCCCTTCGGTGAAGCGATTCATCCAAGCCTTGGTCGAGTTATAGAGCACGTTCTGCGGCGCGGCGGAGAACGCCGCCACCGACGACACGTTGATCACGCCCGTGCCTGCCTCGGCCCGCGGCGCGAGGTTCGCCAGCGCGGCGTGCGTCAGGCGGACCACGGCCACCACGTGCAGCCGCGCCATCGCGTCCTGACCCTTCGGATCGGTCTCGAAGAAGTAGTGCTGGGTGCCGAAGCCGGCGTTGTTCACCAGCAGGCCCAGGTTGGCGGCAGCGCGAATGCGGGCTTCCACCCGGTCGAGATCGGCGTCCACCGTCAGGTCCGCCGGCAGGGCCTCGACGGCGACGCCGAAGGTCTCGTGCAGTTCGCGCGCCAGGGCTTCCAGACGATCGGCGCGCCGGGCCACCAACAGCAGGTCGAATCCACGAGCCGCCAGTTGGCGGGCGAAGGCCGCGCCCAGTCCGGCGGACGCTCCTGTGATCACGGCCAACTGACGATCCGCCATGCGACTATGATGCCGCACCCGAGGAGTCCGCTTCGGGTGGTGGACTCACTTCGGGGGATGCCTCCAGTGGATTCCTGGTCTGATCCATGCGATGCCCGCGCGCGGCCCACTCGGCGCCCGCCAGCACCAGCATCGAGGTCAGGAAGCTCAGCAGCAGCAGCGTGGCCGAGTAGCGGAACACGCCGTATTCGCGCTGGATCTTGGGATCGAACCAGGGCCACAGCCACACGTTCAGCGTCTTCAGGCCCTCCAGCAGCACGCCCACGCCGATGGCCGCCGGAATCACGCGTTTCAGCGGCGGGCGGCCGTTGGGCAGGTAGCGGTAGATCAGGAACAGCACCAGCGCGGTGACCGGCATGGCGGCCATCTTGTAGAACACCAGCGTCGCCCATCGTTCCACGGCGAGCCCTGTCACGGTGCTCTCGCGCAGTGCCGTCAGCGCCAGCGAAAGCAGCGCCAGGCTTCCGCAAACGAAGATCAGCACCAGGCTCACGATCTGGTTGCGCAGAAAGCTGCGGTTCTTTTGGATGCCCCAGGCGCGGTTGAGCGCCACTTCCAGCGGCTCAAAGATGCCGTTGGCGGCGAACAGCAGGATCACCATGCTGAGCAGTTCCACCGGCTGCGGCACGGGCAGATTGCGGCGTAGAAAAGCGCCCATGTCACTGGGGAAGAAGTCGCGCAGCGCCAGGTCGATGGTGTTGATCACCACCTGGCGGCCGAACACCGGACTGCCCAGCGACACGCTCACGATCAGGAACGGGAAAAACGACAACAGTACGTTGGCGGCGATGGAGAACGCGTAGACGTGCACCTCCGTCTGCATCCAATACCGCAGGGTGGGAAGCAGCGCGCGCAAGAACCGGATCGCGCGGCGGAAGCCGGAGAGCATGGTCTTCCGAGTATAAGCCGGCCTCAGAGGATAGACTGGGGTTACCACCGCCGTGAACGTCCTTCTGATTTCCACCTACGATCTGGGCCACCAGCCCTTCGGTCTTAGCTCGCCCAAAGCCTGGCTGGTGCGCGAGGGGCATCAGGTGGCGTGCGCCGACCTGGCGGCGGACAAGCTCGATGAGGATGCGGTGCGCGCGGCCGAACTGGTCGCCTTCCACCTGCCGATGCACACCGCCACGCGCATGGCGGTTCCGGTGATGGAGCGAGTGAAGCTCCTGAATCCAGGCGCGCGGCTGGCCTGCTACGGGCTGTACGCGCCGTTAAACGAAGAGCTGCTGCGCGGGCTCGGCGTCGAGGCGTTCCTTGGCGGTGAATACGAACCGGCGCTGGCGGCGCTGGCCGCCGGACGTCCGCTGCCGGAGTCGCACCTGGACCGGCTCACATTCCTCACGCCGGATCGCAGCGGACTCCCGGGGCTCGCCTCCTACGCGCACCTGCGCCGGAACGGCCACGCGACCACGGCCGGCTACACCGAAGCCACGCGCGGCTGCAAGCATCTGTGCCGGCACTGCCCGGTGGTCCCCGTCTATCAGGGCCAGTTCCGCGTGGTGCAGCGCGAGGTGGTGCTGGCCGATATCCGCCAGCAGGTGGCCGCCGGCGCCCGGCACATCACTTTCGGCGATCCGGATTTCTTCAACGGACCCACGCACGCCCTACGCATCGCCGAGGCGCTGCACGCCGAGTTTCCGGAGATCACCTACGACGCGACCATCAAGATCCAGCACCTGAAAAAGCATCGCGACCTGCTGCGGCCCCTGCGCGAAACCGGGTGCCTGTTCGTCACCAGCGCCGTCGAATCGGTCGACGACGCCGTACTGGCGCGCCTCGAGAAAAACCACACGCGCGCCGATTTCTACCAGGTCGCCGGGCTGATGCGCGAGGCGGGTTTGGCCCTGCACCCCACGTTCATCGCCTTTATGCCGTGGACCACGCCGGAGGGCTTCGCGGGTCTGCTGCGCGCGGTGGCCGAGCTGGAGCTGATCGAAAACACCGCGCCGGTCCAGCTCGCCCTGCGGCTGCTGATCACGCAGGGCTCGCGGCTGCTGGAGCTGGACGAGATCCGCGCGCTCATCGGACCCTTCGATGCGGCCTCACTGGTTTACCCCTGGAAGCACCCCGATCCACAGGTCGATGAGTTGGCGCGGCAGGTCTTCGCCCTGGTGGGACGCTCCGCCAAAGAGACCCGGGCGGAGACGTTCGCCGCAATCTGGGAGCTGGCCACGGGAACGTCGCTGCCCGCCGAGCTTCAGCCTGGTCCGGCCGAGCCCGTGCCGCATCTCGACGAGCCCTGGTATTGCTGCGCGGAGCCCGCGCCCCAAGTCTGACCATGCGCATCCTGCTGGTCGCCGCGACTACCGGATATCAGGTGCGCGAATTTTCCGCGGCGGCCGAAGAGCTGGGCGACGAACTGGTGCTCGCCACCGACCGCTGCCACGTGCTGCCCGACCCCTGGGGCGACGGCGCCGCGCCCATCGATTTTCGCGATCCCGAGCCGTGGCTCGCGGCGCTGGCCGAACGCGGTCCCTTCGACGGCATCCTGGCCGTAGGCGACCGCCCGGCGCAGATCGCCGCGCAAATCGCCGAGCACTACGGCCTCCGGTTCCACTCCTCCGAGGCCACGCGCGCAACGGGCAACAAGCTGCTGGCGCGTGAGCGGTTCCGCGATGCCGGACTGCCGGCGCCCGCCTTCCGCCAGCTCAACCTGGAAGAGGCCGCCCAAGCCGAGGTCCGCTATCCCTGCGTGCTGAAGCCCCTGGATGCCTCGGCCAGCCGCGGCGTCATCCGCGCCAATGACCGCGGCGAGTTCCTGGCCGCCGCCCGCCGCCTCGGTGCAATGCTCGACGACGGCCCGCGCAGCCGGGTGCTGGTCGAAGACTACATCCCCGGGCGCGAATTCGCACTGGAGGGCGTCGTCACCGGCGGCGCGCTCACCATGCTGGCGCTGTTCGACAAGCCCGATCCTCTGGAAGGCCCGTTCTTTGAGGAGACGATCTACGTCACGCCGTCGCGCGAGCCTGAGTCCGTGCAGCGCGCCCTCTGCTCGGCGGCTCAGCAGGCGATCCGCGCCCTCGCCCTGAGCGACGGTCCGGTGCACGCCGAGATGCGCGTCAACGGCGACGGCGTCTGGATGCTGGAGGTCGCGGCGCGCCCGATCGGCGGCCTATGCGCCCGTGTGCTGCGATTCACCGGAAGTTCTGCGTCCGGTCCGCCGATAGCTTTAGAAAAACTGCTCTTGCTGCACGCCGGCGGGCGGGATGTGTCCCGCTTCACCCTGGCGCCGGGCGCCCATGGCGTGATGATGATCCCGATCCCTGGCGAGGGCATCTATCAGGACGTCCACGGCGTCGAGGAAGCGGCGGCAACGCCGGACATCGAAGACATCGTAATCACCGCTAAAAAAGGGCAGAAACTGACGCCGCTGCCGGAAGGGTCGAGTTACCTGGGATTCCTGTTCGCGCGCGCGGCCACCCCGTCCGAGGTCGAACAGGCGCTGCGAACGGCGCATGGCAGGCTGGCTTTCCAATTTATGGAAATGCTTCCTGTCGTAGAATAAAAAGTCCCGGAATAGGAGTTCTTGTGAACGTTTCGATATTAGGAACTGGTTATGTCGGTCTGACGACCGGCGTCTGTCTGGCCTACCTGGGTCACAAAGTGACCTGCGTCGACGCGGATGAGCGCAAGATCCGCGCGCTCGAAAAAGGCGAAGTCCCGTTCTTTGAGCCGCACCTGGAAGAACTGATCGAGCGCGCCAGCCACAATCTGCGCTACACCACCGATTACAGCGTGGCAGTTCCCGATTCGCAGGTGGTCTTTATTGCCGTCGGGACCCCGCCCGGCCAGGGTGGCTCGCCCGACCTGAAGTATCTGCGCGCCGCGGCGCAGGGCGTGGGCGAGCACCTGGGCGACCACTTCACGGTGGTCGTGAACAAGTCGACCGTGCCCATCGGCAGCGGCAACTGGGTGGGATCCCTGGTGCGCGACGCCGCCGCTCCCAAGGGCCGTGGCCGCGATTGCTTCTCCGTCGCCTCTAACCCCGAGTTCCTGCGTGAGGGCAGCGCGCTGCTGGACAGCCTCTATCCGGACCGCGTCGTGATTGGCGCCGAAGAGGCCAAGACCGCCGAGGTTCTCTACACGCTCTACCGTCCGATCCTGGAGCAGACCTTCCCAGCCCCGCCGTTCCTGCAGCGCCCCGAACGCATGGGCGCGGTTCCGCTGATCTCCACCGACCTGGCCTCGGCCGAACTGATCAAGTACGCGGCCAACGCCTTCTTGTCCACCAAGATCAGCTACATCAACGAAATCGGCCAGCTCGCCGGACGCGTGGGCGCCAACATCAGCCACGTGGCGCGCGGCATGGGCCTGGACGGCCGCATCGGCACGCGCTTCCTGCAACCCGGCATCGGCTGGGGCGGATCGTGCTTCGGCAAGGACACCGCCGCGCTGGTGGCCACCGCCGGCGAATATGGCCTGGAGATGCCCATCGTCAGCGCCGCCCGCGACGTCAACTCCAAACAGCGCGAACGCGTGGTGGACAAGCTCCTGGCCGAGCTGAAGATTCTCAAGGGCCGCACCATCGGCCTGCTGGGTTTGGCCTTCAAGCCCGATACCGACGATCTGCGCGAGGCTCCGGCGTTGGACGTCGCTAAGCGGCTCATCGAACGCGGCGCGCGCGTGCAGGCGCACGACCCGGTGGCCATGGAGCGCTTCAAGCGCGAGCACCCCGGCCTGGACGTGATCCTGTGCGAAACCGCCGAGGACACGGCCAAGGACGCCGACGCGCTGGTGCTGGTGACCGAGTGGCCCCAATATCGCGAGCTCGATTGGCAGGCGCTGGCAGCCACCATGCGTTCGCCGGTGCTGCTCGACGGCCGCCACGTGCTCGATCCCGAAGACGTGCAGCGAGCCGGCTTCCGCTATCTGACGATCGCTGGTTGATCGGGGATAATAGTAGCGGTACCCGTGAACTCTCTGCGCCAGGTTCTGGCGGGCGAAGGCGCAAAGACCGGCCTCGACCGGGCCGCGCTTGACTTGGCCCGCATTCAATTCCCGGAGCTCGAACCGGAGCCCTTCCTGTCGCAGTTGAACGAGCTCGCCTCCCACCTGGGCGACCGTTTGCGCAATTTCAACGACGGCCGCGACTTCGTCGAAAAGGCCCAGAGCTACCTGTTCGGCGAGCTGGGTTTCCGTGGCAACGAGGATAACTTCTTTGACCCGCTGAACAGTTGCCTGAACCAGGTGCTGGAGCGCCGCATCGGGATCCCCATTACGCTCTCGGTCCTGTATATGGAAGTGGCGCGCCGCCTGCAAATGCCGGTGTTCGGTGTCAGCCTGCCGCGCCGCTTCGTCCTCCAGTTCGACGACGGCAAGTACGCCACCTACATCGATCCGTTCGGCGGCGGGCGCACCATCACGCCCCAGCAGTGCTTTGTGCTGGCCGGAGCGCAAGTATTCGACCCGGCCATCCTCCAGCGCGCCAACAAGAAGCAGATCGTGATGCGGATGCTCCAGAACCTGCATGAGGCCTACCTCCGCCACAACGATTTCGCGCATGCCGTGGCCACGCTTGATCTGATGCTGGAGGGAGCCCCCGACGAAGGGTCCTGGTACAAGCTGCGGGGTGTGCTCGAACTGGAGCTGAAACGCTTCCAGGCCGCGCGCCGCGACCTGGAGCATTACCTGGCGTTGGCCCCCGAGGCGGCCGACCGCGAAGCCGTGCGGAAGCAGATCGAGCAGATCCATCGTTGGCTGGCCCAAGTGAATTGAGGCCGTAGTAGCCCGGACACTGCTCGTCAACTAGGGTAAATCCCTGATTCAGTTGGGATTTTCCCTATTTGCAGGATGTGTTAATATTGCGGTCGAAGTTGCCGATGAAAGAAACTGGGACCACTATGTACGACGCTTTGCCCGACAGCGACACGGTTCTGGCGCAGTTCAACCGCCTGATCCAGGAGTTGCTCCGCGGGAACATGCACCGCAACACCTTCCGGCCGTGGGAGATCGAGCTGCTCTTGGACATCGAAAGCTGCGGGCTGCGGGATTCCTCCCGCCGGGAGACGTTGCGCCGTTACCAGCGCGCCGTGCAGCGGCACATGGAGAAAGGCGCTCGTCTGCCGCTCAAGCTGTCCGAGTACCTGGAAGCGGTCAAGGCCAAGCGCAACAGCCGCAATGCGGCGGCTCCGGTCCAGAGCTGACCTCGCGCCGCCCCGGCAATCCTCGATCGAAGCCGTTCTTCGCCCCTTTGCTATCCTGGGACGGAAGGAGTCTGATTCGATGGGTTGTGGTGCAGGCGGCGTGGGCGGACCTCCAGTAGAGCAAGCCAACAAGACAGGACGCAAGGTGATGTGCGTCAAGTTCGGCCGGGAGATGTATGGGCTGGACGAGTCTCCCTTTGACAACCATCCCCTCGGCCAGCGCATCTTCGAGAACGTGTCCAAGGAGGCGTGGCGCCTCTGGTTGGAGCACATGAAGATGATCATGAACGAGTACCGCCTGAACCTCGGCACGCAGGAGGCGCAGGAGTTCCTGTTGAAGCAGATGGAAGACTACTTCTTCGGCGAAGGCGCGCAGTTCCCTCCCGGCTACGTTCCCCCGCAGGCAAAGAATTAGAGCGTTTTCTCAGCAAGCGTAGACCGCTCCCTATGGTCGCGGCACAGCTAGCGGCGCTCTGCACAAAGGACGTGCGCGGGGCACAGCGCCAGTAGCAGAGCCGCGACCACAGGGAGCGGTCTACGATAACGCTGCAAACTCTCTAGCCGGACGGAGGCGGGACCGCGCCTGCGGCCGCGGTCTGTCCGCATCGCCAAATCGGCGCCCCGTCCGCATTTTGCGGCGCAAGCACAAGCGGCTTTGCACTGGAGAAGTTACGCCCGCACCAGCTTGGCCGTGGTGATCGCCTGGCCCAAGTGGCGCTGCGTGTGTTCGGCGACATGCACCAGGAGGCCGAGTACGGTCGACGGCAGGCGCTTGCGGCCGATGTAGCGCGGCTCATGGATGCTGGCCGGGTCGATGGTGCGGATGCGGTCCTCGGCCTGGCGCAGAGCGGCGTCGACTCCGGCCAGCAACTCGGCGAGGGTCGCGCCGGGCGTGGCTTCGGCCTTCAGATAGGCGATCTGTTCGGACGTGACCTGCTCGCCCATGAGGTAGGTCACCAGGCGGTCGACGCTGCCGGCGATGTGGCGCAGGTGGAAGCCGAGCGAGGGAAGTGTCCCGACCTGCCGCCAGACCGCCTCGTCGGAGAGGCCCGCGGTGTAGCGGGCGAGGTCCTTGCGCACCAGGGTGAAGCTGTAGAAGACCGGGGCGACCATCGGGTCGATGCCCGGGAGCGGGCCGCGCATCCATGGTTCTGGCAGGGGTTCTGGCAGGGGTTCTGGCAGGGGTTCTGGCATGTGTTCAGGGTATCGCGACCTCGACGGCTTGCGACCGGTCGCTCACGTTATTGCTGGTGTCGACCGCGGCCACCGTGTAGCTGTAGCGGTGGCCGGACGACACGTCGGTGTCGCTGTAAACAGGCGCATCGAGTTGCACGGGGATCATGGTGAAGGGTCCGCCGTCAACCGAGCGGAAGATGTTGTAGCCCAGGAAGTCGGGTTCGGTGTTGCGCTGCCAGGCGAGTTCGACGGACTGCGGGCCGGGCACGGCGCTGAGGCCCATCGGAATCGCGGGCGGGAAGGTGTCCGACGGGGTGATGGCCGCAGGGTCCGAGGGCAGGCTCTGCTGCATGTCTCCGGCGACGCCGATGACGACGTAGGTGTAGCGCGTGCCGTAGACGGTGGTCGGGTCGAGGTAGGCCGGCATGTCAGACTGGGCCAGCAGCGTGAGTTCGGCATCGCCCACGGCGCGCAGGATGCGGTAGCCCGGGGCCGCTCCGGTCCAGGAGAGCGACACGCCGGCTTCGACGCTGGACGGCGTCACCGCGGCGGGCTGGGCGAGCGGCGGGTTGACGTTCAGGATCTTGAATGGCGACCAGTCCGAGACGCGCCCGGTGGGGCCGGTGGTGCGGACGCCGATGGTGACTTGCTGGCCTACCCAGGTGCGGGCGGGGACTTCGTGGTGGACCATGCCCGCGGGCTCGGCGTCGATCAGGTAGTGCTCGGCTCCGGCGGCCCACGCGCCCGCGTCGAAGGGCTGCTGTGCGGGGCCGATGTAGAGGTCGACGGAGCGGATGCGGGTGAGGGGAAGGTCGTCGGTGGTGGTCGCCGGGACGGTGAACTGGACCAGGAGGTTGGGGCCGTATTCGATGGCTCGGAGGTCATCGGCCGGCGAGGGGATGTTGAGGGCGGGAGGAAGAGGCGGGCCGATGTAGCCGCACGCCGTCAGGAGCATTGTGGTGACGGTCAGCAGGGCGGCCTGAGAGGCCGCCGCAGGCCGCGGGCCTGCCCCACACACAGGGCTGGGGCCTGGGTGAGGGGACAGGTCCATCACAAGATATAACGACTGAGGTCCTGATCCTTGACGATGTCGGCGAGTTGCTTGCGGACGTAGGCGGCGTCCACCTTCACAGTCTTTTTCTTGAGATCGGGGCCGTCGAAGGACACCTCTTCCAGCAGCTTCTCGAGGATGGTGTGCAGGCGGCGGGCGCCGATGTTTTCCGTGGTGTCATTCACGCGCGCGGCATAAGCGGAGATCTCTTCCAGCGCATCCTGGGAGAAGCTCAGCTTGATGCCTTCGGTTTCGAGCAGCGCCTGGTATTGCTTGATCAACGCGTTCTTGGGCTCCTTCAAGATGCGGATGAAGTCGGCTTCGGTGAGCGCCTTCAATTCGACGCGGATCGGGAAGCGGCCTTGCAGCTCGGGAATGAGGTCGCTGGGCTTGGCCACGTGGAAGGCGCCGGCGGCGACGAACAGGATGTGATCGGTGCGCACGAAGCCGTAGCGCGTGTTGACGGTGGTGCCTTCAACGATGGGCAGGATGTCGCGCTGCACGCCTTCGCGGCTGACGTCGGGGCCGTGGCCGCCTTCGCGGCCGGCGATCTTGTCGATCTCGTCCAGGAAGATGATGCCGCTGCGCTCCACGCGCTCAATGGCGACGCGCGTGACCTGGTCCATATCGACCAGCTTCTGCTCTTCCTCGGTGACAAGGTAGTCGATGGCCTCGGCCACGCGCATCTTGCGCTTGCGGCTGCGGCCGCCGAACAGGCCCGGCAGGACATCCTTGAGGTTGATGTCCATTTCCTCAATGCCCTGATTCGTGGTCACTTCAAAGGAGGGTCCGCGCTCACGCACGTCAATCTCGACAATCTTGTCGTCGAGCTTGCCGGCGCGCAGGCGCTCGCGGAGTTTCTCGCGGGTGCGCTCGGCGCTTTCGCTTTCTTCGGGCTGCTGCGGCATCAAGAGGTCGAGCAGGCGCTCCTCGGCGTTCCGCTCGGCGCGCTCTTCGACTTCGGTGAGGCGTTCTTCGCGGACCATGTCGATGGAGATCTCCACCAGGTCGCGGATCATGGATTCGACGTCGCGGCCGACGTAGCCCACCTCGGTGAACTTGCTGGCCTCGACCTTCAGGAAGGGCGAGTTGGCGAGCTTGGCCAGGCGGCGGGCGATTTCAGTCTTGCCGATGCCGGTGGCGCCCATCATGAGGATGTTCTTGGGCATAACCTCGTCGGCCATCTCGGGTTCGAGCTTCTGGCGGCGGACGCGGTTGCGGAGGGCGATGGCGACGGCGCGCTTGGCATCGGCCTGTCCGATGACGTACTTGTCGAGCTCGCGGACGATTTCGCGGGGTGTGAGTTCGTCGAGCACGGGGGTGTCCTCCGCGGCCTGCGCAGGTAGATAGATGACCATCAGCTCAATTCCTCGTAGATCACGTTCTCATTGGTGTAGATGCAGATCTTGCCCGCGATGGCCATGGATCTTTCGGCAATGTCGCGCGCGCTGAGCTTGGTGTTTTCAAGGAGGGCGGTGGCGGCCGACTTGGCGTAGCCTCCTCCAGAGCCGATGGCGGAGACGGCTTCGTCCGGTTCGATGACGTCGCCGTTGCCGCTGAGCAGGTAGGTGTTTTGGATGTCGGCGACCAGCAGGAGAGCTTCCAGGTGGCGAAGCATGCGGTCTGTTCGCCATTCCTTCGCCAGCTCGACAGCCGAGCGGGCAAGATTGCCGTTGTGCTGTTCGAGCTTGGTTTCAAAGCGCCCGAAGAGGGCGAAGGCGTCGGCGGTGGCTCCGGCGAATCCGGCAAGGATTTTGTCTTTATAGAGCCGGCGGAGCTTCTTGGCGGAGCCCTTCAGGACTTCCGAACCGAGGGTGACTTGCCCGTCGCCGGCCATGACCACCTTGCCGTCCTTGCGCACGCACAGGATCGTGGTGGACCGAACTTTGGCTTTCATGGTGTGAAGTCTCAGTGTACTTGATGCCGGGGGACGGAGATAGGCTTTTGCGGAGGTGGTGTGTGTTTTCAATGGGTTGCTGGGTTCGTTTCGTTGGGGGCGGGAGCGGACCCAGGCGGGGAAGGGAGCGGGCCGCAGATGCACACGGATGCACACAGATGCCGAACCGGGCGCCTGCCTTGGGTTCGTTTCGTTACCGTCGCGTGTGCGGAGAGGTGATGAGGGTAGCTTGCCGTCCATGTTTTTTGGGCTCCGCTTCCAGGTTCTTGCATGGGCTCGGCGGGAGAGCCGGGAGTTTTTCGGGAACTCGTTCGAGATGCTGCCGGATGGAAAACTTCGGGGGCTGGGAATGCCCCGGCGGAGGCACGTGAATGTTACTCTGGCAGGGTCCGCTACCATTTGAAATCCTCGATGGTCAGGGGGGCCGTGGAGGTTACCTAGATGCCGTTCTCTGTTCGCTTTGCGTTGTTGGCCGCGTTTCTGGCCGCCGCTGGGACGGCGCTGGCCGACGACAGCGTTTTTGTCGACGGGGCGTTCAACGGGGGCTGGGCGGTCACGTTTCCGCCCGACATGATGCCACTCGGCACCATTCAGTTCACGCAGATTGGGGCCGACGACGGCCGGTCGCTGATCGACACGCTGGGGGATAGCACCTTCGCCAGCAACTACTGCCCGCTCACCAGCGAGAAGAGCGAGTTCTACTCGGGCAGTTACGACTACAGCGGCAGCGGGCATGTCTACGCCTGCACGAACGGGGAACGACTGGTGGGGCGCTACGCCGATAACATCGGCATGAATTTCGGCTACTTCGAGATCAACCAAACGTCGCCCGGCTCGCCTCCGGCGTGGGCGGGCTTCTACATTCAGGATCTGGACCCCGGCAGTATTTATCCCTGGAACGCGGTGTATCTGGGGGGCGGGATTTCGTCGCCGCTCGACACGGTGCCGCCGGACGAGATCTTCCTGCTCTCGTCGACACCGGTGGGAGGAGCAACGATCGCGGCGGGCTCGGTGCAGGATTTCTCGGCGCTGGTGGAAGCCAAGCTGAACGCCCACTTGCAGGCCGTGGTGCGGCTGGTGCTGAGCGACAGCCATCTGATGAAGATCGCCACGTCCACGCCGGTGACGCTGCAATTGGCCGACGGCCGACGGCAATACCAGCTTATGATTCCGCAGGCCCAGATTCCGGCCGATGGGACGCAACTGTTCCTGCGCGCGGAGATGATGCTGCCGAACACGCAAGTGACCGCGTCCACGCCGCAACTGGTCTACACGGTGGAGACGTCGCCGGCGATGCAGAGCATCGCGCCGCAGCGGTTGGTGTTCCAGGCCGGCATCGCCAACCCGGGAACGTTTGAGCAGACCGTACTGGTAGAGAAGACGGGCTCTGGGGCATCTCTGCCGTTTACGGCGATGCGCACCAGTGCGAGTCCCTGGCTGAGCGTTTCGCCGGGGACGGGGACGGCCACGAATGCCGTGCCGGGCATGGTCACGGTGACGGTGAATACGCAGGGTCTGGCGGTAGGCACGCTGGTGGGCAACATCCAAATCACCTCCGACCTGGGAATGGTGGACGTGCCGGTAACGGTGACCGTCAAGGGGCAGGGTCCGGTGCTGTCGTTGGACAAGACCGGTTTCCGGTTCCCGGTGCGGCAGGGGCAGGGCTCGTCGCTGACGGGCAAGGTGAAGGTGCGGAACGTGGGAGATGCGGGATCCGTGGTGAACTGGTCGGCGCGGGTGACTACGGGAGCGAACTTCATCAATGTGAGCCCGGCTTCCGGCAGCAGCACGACTACGAATCCGTCCAGTCTGGGCATCACGCTGGCGGCCACGGCGACGGACACGGTGGGTCCGCTGTACGGGCTGATCGAAATATCCGATGGGAACGCGCAGAACTCGCCGCAGTACGTGACGGTGGTGGTGGATGTACAGAGCGCGAACACGCCGCCTACGCCGCTGCTTTCGACGGCTGGATTCTTCGTGGTGGGTGATCGTGGTGGTGCGCCGCCCGCTTCGCAGAGGGTGACGTTGAACGTGAGTCAGGTATCGACGGCGCCGTTCACGGTGACCAGCATGACCAACGACGGCGCGCCGTGGCTGTCGGCAATTCCCACCTCGGGCAGCGCCACGACGGGGAATCCGGCGCAGCTTACGTTGAACTTCAACACGGCGGGCCTGGCGCCGGGTGTGTACCGGGGGACGGTAAACGTCCGGATCGGCGGCGCGGTCCGGGGGGTGCGGACGACGCTGGTGGTGCGGCCGGGAGCGGCCGCGGATGCGCCGTTCCGGGCGGCGGGGGCCTGCACTCCGACGCAGGCCGTGCTGGTGGAATCCAACCTGGTGAGCAACTTCTCAGTTCCCGCGGGCTGGCCGGCGGCGCTGCTGGCGCAGATGTACGACGATTGCGGCACGCCGCTCGCGAATGGGTCAGTGGTGGCTAGTTTTTCGAATGGAGACGGGGCGCTGAGCCTGTTGGGGGACCAGACCAGCAACGAGTATTCGGCGATGTGGCAGCCGGGGTCGACGCAATCGTCCATGACGGTGAAGCTGGTGGGAACCTACGGTACGCTCAAGCCGGACACGCTGGAAATCCCGGGCGGGGTGACGGGGAATTCGGCGGAGCCGCCGGCGCTGGCGCCGGGCGGGGTGCTAAACAATCTGACGTTTCAGAAGGGCGCTCCGCTGGCTCCGGGCACGGTGGCGGCGGTGTTTGGCGAGCGGCTGGCTGCGGCGGCGGAGTCGGTTCCCGCGGTGCCGCTGCCCACCAGCTTCCGCGGAGTGGAACTGCTGATCGGGGGGCTGAACGCGCCGCTCTTCTACGTGAGCGATTCGCAGCTTACAGTGCAGATTCCGTTTGAGCTGGAAGCCAACCGGACCTATGCGGCGGTGGCGCTGGCGAACGGCGCGTACTCGGTGCCGCAGTCCGTCAATCTGGTGCCGCAGGAACCGGGGACGGTGGCGTTCCCCGACGGCAAGCTGGTGGCGCAGCATGGCGACTACTCGCTGGTGAGCGCGGAGAATCCGGCGCGGCCGGGAGAGGTGCTCGCGATCTACCTGGTGGGCATGGGCGCGACGAATCCCGCAGTGGCTTCGGGGGCGCCGGCTCCCAGCAATCCGTCGGCGCGGGTGGCGGTGGCGCCGGAGGTGACCGTGGACGGACAGACGGCGGAGATCGTGTTCGCGGGGCTGACGGCGGGCGGAGTGGGGCTGTACCAGGTCAACTTCCGCGTTCCGGCGGCGGCGGCGGCGGGAGAGTTGGAGGTCGTGATCCGGCAGGGCGACGTGGAGGCGAACGTGACCCGGTTGGTGGTGGCGCGGTAGCGGACAGCGGATGGCGCGTCAGCATTCGTGAGCGGCGCCACCTCTCCGTGGGAAATCCTAGCCTGGATTTCTCACCGGCTTTCAGGGCATCGGAGGGAAACGTCGGGCGGGGAGCCGCAAGGGGCGATTTCGCCACAGCAACTGGCATGACAGCGTGACCGGCCACAAGCGCCGGGACGAGTCCCGGCGCGGCAAGCCACGGGCTTGCGCCACGTCCCTGCGCCCGAAATCTGGTGAGAAATGCGGGCTAGCCGCGAACGCAGGGGACGGTCTCTGCCGGTCCGCACATCCGAACTCCCGGCACTCCTCCCAAACAAGACGAGGCGGCGGCCGACAGCGTTCCCGCCGCCGTTGCCGCCGCCTCAGGAGGAAGTCATCGCCGCCCTGCCGCACGCTGCTCGCGTGCTGACGCGGGACCGCCCGCGCCGCGGCGCTGCTCCTCGCTTCATTCGCGTTTCTCAACGAGCGCCGGGATGAGTCCCGGCGCGGCAAGCACACGTGCTTGCGCCACACCGCTTAGTTGTTGTTGACCTGGATCTTCACCTGCCGCGGCTTCGCGATTTCCTTCTTCGGAAGCGTCACGGTCAGCGTGCCGGCCTTGTAGTCGGCGGTCACCTTCTCGGCGTCCACCGTGTCAGGCAGCGTAAACGACCGCTCGAACTTCCCGTAGGATCGTTCCACGCGGTGCCAGCCACCCTCGGTCTTGGCCTCCTCGAACTTCCGCTCGCCGCGGATCGTTAAGGTGCCATTCTCCATGCGGACATCAATGTCCTCGAACTTCAGGTCCGGCACGTCGGCCTTAACCATCAGTTCCTGCTCGGTCTCCAGAATGTCCACCGGCGGGACCCACGGACGACCGCTGGTCGAGGGCTCAGCAAACAGCTGGTTCATGGTGTCCTGGAACGAACGCAGGCCCGGGAAGGGCTCAAATTCAGTGTAAGGGTTATATCTAACAATCGCCATGATGTGTTTCCTCCAAAAGTCTCTCTACGATCTAAATATATAATCTGCGTGCCTTGCTGTCAAGTACTCTCCTGAACTTTTTTTGCGCCCCCTCCCCATTTCCGCCGTAAACTGTTGCTATGCGTATTGGAATGATTGGGTTAGGAAAGATGGGCGGAAACATGGCCACCCGCCTCACACAGAACGGACATGAGGTCGTCGGCTTCGACCGCGGCCACACCCCCCAGGAACGCTTCCAGGAGATGGGCGTCGAGCCCTGCGCCGACCTCAAGAACCTGGTCAGCCTCCTGCCCGCCCCCCGCGCCGTCTGGTGCATGGTCCCCGCCGGCAAGCCCACCCAGGACACGGTCGACCAGCTCGGCAACTTCCTCTCTCCCGGCGACCTTATCATCGACGGCGGCAACACCCGCTTCACCGACGACGTGGCCCGCGCCGAAGCCCTGCGCCCCAAGGGCATCCACTATATGGACGCCGGCACCAGCGGCGGCATCTGGGGACTTACGGTCGGCTACTGCCTCATGGTGGGCGGCGAACGCGCCGACTTCGACCGCGTGGAGCCTGTCCTCAAAACACTGGCTCCCCCCGACGGCTACCTCTACTGCGGACCGGCCGGCGCGGGCCACTACGTCAAGATGGTCCACAACGGCATCGAATACGCCATGATGCAGTCCTACGCCGAAGGCTTCGAGATCATGCAGGCCTCGCAATACGACCTGGAGCTCGAAAAGATCGCCCACCTCTGGAACCAGGGCAGCGTCATCCGCAGTTGGCTGCTGGAACTCAGCGCCCTGGCCCTCCAACAGGACCCCGGCCTCGAAAAGCTCCAGCCCTACGTCGACGATTCCGGCGAAGGCCGCTGGACCGTGGAGGAGTCCATCCGCACCTCGGTTCCCGCGCCCACGATCGCCTTGTCGCTGATGATGCGCTTCCGCTCGCGCCAGGACAATTCCTTCAGCGCCCGGATGCTGGCCGCCATGCGTCAACAGTTCGGCGGCCACGCCGTCAAGTCCAAGTAGAGCCAGGGGGCGCAAGCCCGTGGCTTGCCGCGCCGGGACGAGTCCCGGCGTTCGCCGCTTAGCGAGGACACCACCGGGCAGCGCCCCCCAGGCGCCGGCCGCCAGCCATTGTCACTGCGTCCGCCCGCAGCCCGGCGCCCGGTCATAATATACTGCCTGTTTGACCTCTCTTGGCGCTATCCACCGGTCCCTCGACCGCATTGTCACCGCGCACCCGGACGCCCTGGCCCTGGCCGCGCTGGCCGTTTCCTTTCCACTGCGTCTCCACGAAGCCGCCACCACTTATCTGAATCCCGACGAGGCTAACTACTTCCGGATGTCGATTCCCAACGGCCTGCGGGACCTCTATCACAGCGCTCTCGGCACGCACCATCCGGCCCTCTACATCATGCTGATGCATCTGGTGGGCAAGCTCAGCGTGGAAGAACTGATGCTGCGCGCCGTGGCGCTCATCGCCGGTATGTTGTTTCCCTGGTTCCTGTATCGCTGGCTGTCCCTGGTCTGGAACCGGCTGGCCGGCCTGGTGGCGCTGCTGTTGGTGACCTTCGCGCCCCACCTGATCCTGCTCAGCGCCCAGGCCCGTAGCTACACGCTGGCCTACCTGGGCATCTTCGCGTTCCTTTACTGCCAGGAACGCGCGCTGCGCGCATCCTCGGCCCGCTGGATGCTGCTGGCCACCGCCCCGCTCTGCATGGCGATTTTCTCGGAATACTTCGTGGCCTACTTCGCTGGAGCCGCCGGCCTCGCCTTTCTGATCCGCGCCTGGAAGCAACCGCCCTCCGCGCCGCTATGGACCGCCTGGGCCGCCGGCCAGGCCTGCGGCATCGCCCTTTACGTGTTTCTCTTCTTCTCCCAGATCCAACCCCTGCTGTCCAGCGGGAAGGGTGAGGTGGAGTCCCAGGCCTGGCTGATCCCGGCGTTTCCCCAGCCCGGCGAGAACCTCGTCCTGTTCCTGGGCAGGGCTGTGGTGAAACAGTTCGCCTATATCTTCGCCTCCATCCCTCTCGGCATCGCGATGATGCTTGCGTTCCTGGCCGGCGTCTGGTTCCTGTGGACCGCCAAGGCCCCCATCCAGCGGATCCCCGCCCGCTTGCTCGTCCTGCTCACCACGACCATGTTCGTCCTGGCCGCGGCCGGTTCCATTGCCCGGTTCCATCCCCTGGCCCGCACCCGCCACACCGCCGTGCTCGGTATCTTCGCGGCCACCATCGTCGCCATCGCCTTCGAACGGGTGTTCCGCTCCCGCCCGGGATTGCTGCTTCCCGCCGCCCTCCTGCTGCTGCCGGTCTGGTGGCTGACCGCCACTCCGGATCAACACAACATTCCGGTGGACCGGCACCAGCGCGGCCCCATGCTCGCCGCCATTGCTCGCGTGCGCCAGGAAATCCCCGCCGGCGCCCCCGTCCTGATGAGCTTCAACACCCGCATCGAGGTCGACTACTACCTGCACTCCCGCCAGATTCCTTTCGAGGCTCGTGACAGGCGCGTGCCGGAGTGGATCACGAACGATTACCGCCTGGTCTCCTACTCCGACAGCTATCCCTCGCCCGCGAAGCTCTTCGCCGACCTCCAGCGCTTCCGTGCCGAATACGGCGTGCCTCCCGGCGATCCGGTCTGGTTCCTCGACGGTGGATGGGACCCCTTCGACTACCACCACGTCCCCCAGGCCCAGACCTACGCCGGCAACATGGAAGACTTCTCCGGCTCCCTATTGGTCGCCCGCCTGCCTCCTGAGTACCTCGCCGGATCCGCCCGATGAGCGCGCCCCCAGCGGCGCCGGCCTCCGCCGAGCCCCGCGCGGCCGGCTGGAGAGTCTACATCTACACGCTGCTCGCCGCCGAGCTGTCGCGCCTCACCCGCTACTACGACCAGACCATCCAGTGGCTGCCCCGCGAAGACGATCGCGGACTCCTCCTGTCGCTGCTCGACGCCCCCGCCAAGCGCCGCCTCGCGCCCGGCGACCCGTTTCCCGACCTCAGCTCCGAAACCGAACGCCGCACCGCCGTCCTCCTTAACGGCACGCTCAACCACAGCCTCGACATCCAGGCTCTGCTGGTCGAACTGAAAGCACGCCTCGCGCGCACCTCCCGCGTCGCCGTGGTGCTCTATAATCCGTATCACCGCTGGCTCTACCGCCTGGGCAACGCGCTCGGCTTGCGCCAGGGCGAACTGCCGGGCACGTTCCTCACGCGCGTGGACCTGGCCAATCTCGCGCGCCTCTCCGGCTTCGCCGTCGTCCGCGAGCGCACGTGCGTCTACTTTCCGTTCCGTCTCCTCGGCCTCGGAACCCTGCTCAACCGCCTGCTGGCCATCGTCCCCCTGCTGCGCTGGCTCAGCCTCACCTACCTGTTCGTCCTGCGCCCGGTCATTCCGTCCCGTCCGTCCGGCCTCTCCTGCGTCATCCCGGCGCGCAACGAACGCGGCAACATCGAAAACGCCCTGCGCCGCTTCCCTGATCTCGGCTGCCCGGTCGAAATCATCTTCGTCGAAGGCCACTCCACCGACGGCACCTGGGAAGAGATCCAACGCGTCGCGCAAAACAACGCCCAAGCTCAGGATCGGACCGGCCGCTTCCGCATCCGGACCTTCCAGCAGACGGGCAAGGGCAAGGCCGACGCCGTGCGCCTCGGCTTCGCCCACGCCACCCAACCCCTGCTGACCATCCTGGACGCCGACCTCACCATGCCCCCCGAGATGCTCGGCCGCTTCTTTGAAGCCTACGCGGCCGGCCACGGCGACTTCATCAACGGCTCGCGCCTGGTTTACCCCATGGAAGGCGAAGCCATGCGCTTCCTCAACCGGCTGGGCAACATCGGCTTCGCCAAAATGCTGAGTTGGGTCCTGGACGCCGGCCTCGGCGACTCGCTCTGCGGAACCAAGCTGGTCACGCGCCACGACTACGCCCGCATGATCGCCTGGCGCCGCGACTTCGGCGACTTCGACCCCTTCGGCGACTTCGAGCTCCTGTTCCCGGCCGCCCTTCTTTGCCTGGGACCCGTCGACATCCCAGTCCGCTATCGCGCCCGGACATACGGCTCCACCAACATCCACCGCTTCCGCCACGGCCTGGAGCTACTGCGCATGACCCTGGTTGGCCTGTTCCGCATCAAGTTGTAAAGGTGGCGCAAGCCCGTGGCTTGCCGCGCCGGCACTCGTGACGGCGCATGTCGCCCCCAAGCCGCATCACTGCCCTATCTTCCCAACCGCCTCCCGCAGCCGCGCAAACATCCCACAAGAATCCGGACAGCCGGTCCCCGCATAAATCTCCCCCACAAGCGACTGCGTATCCTGCTCCACCCCATCCACGAACTCCCGCAAGTCAGCCATATACTTCTCCGGAAAATGCGGAATCGACCGCTGCACCCGCATCCTATCCGTGAACTCCGCCACACGCGCCGCATCCCCCGCCTCGACATGCGCCTTCGCATGGCTCAAGAACTCCGCCAGCCGAGCCCCACTCTCCGTCCCGTTCACCTGCGTTACCCCAACAAACACCGTCCCACCCAGGATGATCACCTCGCCCGCCCTCCGAACCGGCGGCCAGGCGGGCAACATCTCCGGAACGGCGTCATAGGGAAACGCCCGCTTCCGGTCATCGAAGACGACAACCTCCGCCCCCAACCAGTCCGCGACAGGGGCCACCGCCTCTCGCACCGCCGGATCGTCCACCAGGACAAGCTGCTTCCGCACCGCCCCGGCCATGTGAGCGCCGGTCCCCTGAGCCCACAAGCCCGCCGCCACCATCGCAAAGAAAAGGAAACGCATGCCGGAGAATGCCGCCACTTGGGCCTTCCTTTCAGTCACAACAAGTCTAGGGCGGTTTCAGTATTACTGTAGACCGCTGCGGTCGCGGCTCAGCTACTGGTGTTCTGCTCTCAAGACCATTACCGGGCACAGAGCTGCTGGCCGCGACCGCAGGGAGCCGGTCTACGATAGGCCGGAAAGCGCTCTAAATTCATTTCCCAGCAGCAACAACCAACTCAGGAGTCTGTGTCCATCTGCGTCCATCTGCGGCCAAACCTTTCCCCGCCTGCCGTATCATGAACACAGTGAACGAGTCTCTGCTGGTCAACACCCTGGGCCACTCGGCCGGAGTGCTGCTCTTCGGCATCTTCCTCGTCCTCCTGCTCCAGGACCGCACCGCCCGCCGCCTCCCCGGCGGCCTCAAATCGATGTTCGCCGCCGCCCTGGCCCTGGCCTGGAACCTGAGCTCGCTCATCGTCCTCGGCGCCGGCGACCCCGACACGCTCCTGGTCCGCTGGACCATCGCCATCGGCTTCACCGTCCTCAGCCTCCTGCCCGCGGTCCTCTTCGACCTGTGCCTCGAAGGCCGCTACCGCCCCCTGGTCCTGGCTGGCTACGCCCTGAGCGCGCTCTCGACCATCCCCCATGTGCTCGAGGTCTTCCGCGCCGACGCCGAGTTCCACCGCTGGGCGCTGGCCACCATCTCCATCGGATTCGGCGTGCTCACCGCCGTGGCCGCTGCCCTGCTTTACCGCGAACGCCGCGACCGCGCCACCACCTCGCGCCTGGTCGGCACCATGTCGCTGTTCCTGCTGGCCATGTCCTTTGTCCACCTGGGCAGCGGCCACGCCGAACAGATCTGGTCCCAGGAGCTCGCCTTCCACCATGCCGCCATCCCCCTGGCGCTGCTGGTGCTGCTTCAGGACTACCGCTTTGTCCTGGTCGATGCCTTCCTGCGCTTCCTGGCGAACGTCCTCCTGGCCGCCGTCTTCGTCTCCACGCCCGCCGTCGCCTGGCGCCTCGGCTGGCTGCCCGCCGCCGACACGCCCTTCCACTTGGCTCTGTTGCTGGCCGGAGCCTGTCTTCTTCTCATCCTCTTCGCCGTCGCCCGGACCCGCGTCCAGCGCCTGCTGACCCACGTCGTCTTCCGCCGCCCAGACCGCGACGCCGTGCTCGCCGCCCTACGCACTCCCGTGCGAAACGAACCCAACTACCTGGCTGCGGCGGCCGCCTCCCTGGGCCTCCAGATGGGCGCGCACGTCTCGATTCAAGAAGGAGATGCAGACCAATCGACGCCCCCCGGCGGCATGCAGGCGGCCATCCCCCTGCGCCTGCCCGCAGGCCCGGCGCACATCCAGCTCGGACGCCGCACCGGAGGCCGCCGCTACCTGAGCGAGGACCTCGATACCCTCACCAGCGCCGCCGCCGTCATCGCCGAGCAGATCGACCAATACCGCGAATCGGAAACCCGCCGTCTGGTGGCTCAGGCCGAGCTGCGCGCGCTGCAGAGCCAGATCCACCCGCACTTCCTGTTCAACGCGCTGAACACGCTCTACGGCCTGATCCCACGTGAGGCCCGCGGCGCGCGCGACACGGTGCTGAACCTGGCCGACATCTTCCGCTACTTCCTCGAAACGCGCAAGACGCTGGTGCCGCTCGAAGAGGAGATGCGCATCGTGCGCGCCTATCTCGATGTCGAGCGCCTGCGCCTCGCCAACAAGCTGCGCGTCGAAATCGACATCGCACCCGAGGCCAACGCCGTCGCGATTCCCATCCTGTCCATCCAACCCCTGGTGGAAAATGCAGTGAAGCACGCCATCGCCCCGCTGGCCACCGGAGGCACCGTGTCGATCGAAGCCCGTCTCGACCCCGGCCTGCGCGTCACCGTGCGCGACACGGGCCGCGGCTTCGCAGTCAAGGAGCGCGAAGGCGTCGGCCTGGAAAACGTGGAGCGCCGCCTCGACCTGTGCTTCGGCGGCGAAGCCCACCTGGAGATCGAGTCCAGCCCGCAAGGCAGCGAAGTGACCATCGCCTTGCCCGCCGCCGCCCCGCAAGCCATGGAGGCCGCGCGATGACGGTTCCCCCTCCCCTGACCACCGTAGGCCCGCTCTGCCACAGCATTCTCCGTGCCGCTGCATGCCGCCCTGGTGGCGCGAGCTTCAGCTCGCCGCGCCGGCACTCGTGCCGGCGCTTGTCCTCCAAGCCCGCGAGCATGCCCCTCCGCCCGGAGCCCCTCGCATGAGAGTCCTCATCGCCGACGACGAACCTGTCGCCCGCGAGATTCTCCGTGAACACATCGAGTCCATCCCCTCGCTCGAAATCGTCGGCGAGGCCGCCACCGGAGCCGAAGCCCTCCAGCGCATCCTCGACCTCTCGCCCGACCTGGTGCTGCTCGACCAGCAGATGCCCGAGCTCGACGGTCTGGCCCTGGTGCGCTCCCTGCGCGGCGCCCACACCCCGCTGATCATCTTCGTCACCGCCTACGAACGCCACGCGCTCGAAGCCTTCGACGTCGGCGCCATCGACTATCTACTCAAGCCGGTCCGCCGCGAACGCTTCCAGCAAGCCATCGAGAAAGCGAAGCGTCAGTGGCACGGTCCAACGCCGCCTCCGGCAACCTCGGCAGAAGCCCCGCGCAAGATCGTAGGCCGCCGCGGCAGTGACCTGTATCTGCTCGAACCCTCCGAAATCGTCGCCTTCCAGGCCGAAGGCGAGATCGTGCACGTCGTCAGCACCACGCACCGCTACCTGGCAAGCCAGACGCTGCGGGCGCTCGAAGAACGCCTCTCGCCGGGCTTCCGCCGCGTGCACCGCGCGACGCTGATCAACACGGACCACATCCGCCGGATCTCGCCGCTCTCCAGCCGCCGCTGGCTGCTCAAAATGTCGAATGGGTTTGAAGCGGTGGTGAGCAAGCGCCTGGCCAGCTCCATCCGCGAACAACAGAAGTGGTGAGGATCACGATCAGTCCGTGTGGGGCAGGCCCGTGGCCTGCGGCGGCCTCTCAGGCCGCCCCGCGCTCGACCAAGGATACTCCTCCGGCGCAGCCACCAACCCCGCCGCAACGGGATTATTCTCGATATACCGTCGAATCTTCGCGAACTCGTCACGATCGCGGACCAAGTGGTCGAAGCTCTCATCCTGCCAGAAGGGCTCGCCCGTGCGCCCCAGCAGCAGGTTCGCGCGTCTTCCCGTGGTTCCTTTGAGAGACCTCAGTAGGTCCGACAGGCTCACCTGCGGATTGATCAGCAAGTGGACGTGGTTCGGCATGATGACCCACGAGTGCAGTTCGTAATGCCCGAGTTCGAATCCGCAGTTCATCGAATCCAGGACGACCTGTGCGATCTCAGGCTGCCGCAGCAGCAGCGGGCCCGTCCCGGCCTGGTCGAGCAACCGGTCCATGGCGACGAACGCCTCCCCGGAGGTCAAACGTGCCGTTGCAAAGCTGCGGTTTGCAGGCAGGCTGCCATAAAGGCGGAAGGTGACAAACTGCGGGTGATCGCGAATATCCAGGTGCGGAAGACGGCGGCGTTTGAGAATCACCAGCGATATAGTGGGGCGGGACCGCTCTGCCTCTCACCACCAGGGCGGCCTGAGAGGCCGCCGCAGGCCACGGGCCTGCCCCACACACATCCACCAGCTACCAGTAGCAGTTACCAACAGCAGTTACCAGTAGCAGTTACCAGTAGCAGTTACCAGTAGCAGTTACCAGTAGCAGCTACCAGTAGCAGTTACCAGTAGCAGTTACCAGTAGCAGCTACCAGTAGCAGCTACCAGTAGCAGTTACCAGTAGCAGTTACCAATAGCAGTTACCAGTAGCAGCAACCAATAACAGCTACAAATAGCAGCCCCAAATGGCGCGCGGACAAAAGCCGCTTACAGCCGGCAGATCAACAGTTCGCGCTCGTAGATCATCTCCGGCGGCAGGTGGTCGTGCAACATGAGAAACAACTCCTCATGCCCGATCACTTCCTTCTGCCATACGCTCCGGTCGAAGTTCTGCAACGCGTCGAACTTCTCTTGCGGGAACTCCAGCCCGTCCCAGTGCAGGTCTTCGTACCGCGGCATCCAGCCGATGGCCGTCTCGCGGCCCAGCGCCGCGGCCCCGCGCCCGGTCGACGATCCACTTCAGCACGCGCATGTTTTCGCTGAAGCCCGGCCACAGGAACTTGCCGTTCTCGTCCTTGCGGAACCAGTTCACGTGGAAGATGCGCGGCGTCTCGCTCAGATTGCGCTGCATCTTGATCCAGTGCCGGAAGTAGTCGCCCATGTGATAGCCGCAGAACGGCAGCATGGCCATGGGATCGCGCCGCACCTGGCCGATGGTTCCCGCCGCGGCGGCGGTCATCTCCGAACCCATCGTCGCGCCGACGTACACGCCCGCGCTCCAGTTGAACGCCTGGTAGACCAGCGGCATGGTGGTCGCGCGGCGGCCGCCGAACACGAACGCGCTGATCGGCACCCCGGTGGGGTCCTCCCAAGCCGGGTCGATGGTCGGGCACTGCGACGCCGGCGCGGTGAAACGCGAGTTGGGATGCGCCGCCTTCACGCCCTGCTTGCCCAGTTCCGGCGTCCACTCGTTGCCTTTCCAATCGATGCAGCGGGCCGGCGGCTCATCCGTCATGCCTTCCCACCACACGCCGCCTTCCGGCGTCAGCGCGACGTTGGTAAAGATGCTGTTCTTGGCCAGCGCCGCCATGGCGTTCGGATTCGTGTGCTTCGAGGTCCCCGGAGCCACGCCAAAGAAGCCCGCCTCGGGATTGATCGCCCGCAGCTTGCCGTTCGCGTCCGGCCGGATCCAGGCGATGTCGTCGCCCACCGTCCACACCTTCCAGCCGTCGAATCCGTCCGGGGGAATCAGCATCGAGAAGTTGGTCTTGCCGCAGGCCGACGGGAACGCCGCGCCCACGTAAGTCTTCTCCCCCTTGGGATCTTCCACGCCCAGGATCAGCATGTGCTCCGCCATCCAGCCCTCATCCCGGGCCATGTTCGAGGCGATGCGCAGCGCGAAGCACTTCTTGCCCAGCAGCGCATTGCCGCCGTAGCCCGACCCATACGACCAGATCTCGCGCGTCTCAGGAAAATGAACGATGTATTTTTCCTGGTTGCACGGCCACACCACGTCCTTATCGCCCGGACCCAGTGGCATGCCCACGCTGTGCATGCACGGCACCACGCGCTTGTAGTCCTTCTCCTTGTCGATCTCCTTCAGCACCGCCGTGCCGATGCGCGCCATGATGCGCATGTTGACCACCACGTACGGCGAATCGGTCAACTGCACCCCGATCTGCGACATCGGCGAACCCACCGGACCCATGCTATAGGCCAGCACATACATCGTGCGGCCCTTCATCGAGCCCGCAAACAGCTCCTTCATCTTCTTGCGCATCTCGAACGGGTTCACCCAGTTGTTGGTTGGCCCGGCATTATCCTTCGAAAGCGAACAGATGAAGGTGCGATCCTCCACGCGCGCCACGTCGCTGGCGTCCGAACGGGCGTAGTAGCAGCCCGGCCACAGCTCCTCGTTGAGCTTGATAAACGTACCGCTCTCCACCATTTCGGCGCACAGGGCATCGTACTCTGCCTTCGAGCCGTCCACCCAATGGATGGCCGCCGGCGTGGTAAGCTCCGCCATTTTCTCGACCCACTTGAGCAGGTGCTGATTGTCACTCAACGGCTGAGAGACGTCCCGATCGAACTTGGCGCTGACTGTAGACATGTTTCTTATTATGGCTCCTTAAACGGGGGCGGCTTCGAGAATGTCCTCAGCCACGTGCCCGAACTTTTCGAAATTCTTACGGAAGCGAGCGCTCAGCTCCTCCGCCGCGCGGTCGTAGACCGCACCATCATCCCATTGGCTCCGGGCGTCGAGAACCTCATCGGGGACGCCGGGAACATGCTTGGGTACAAGCACGCGGAATACCGGATGCGGCGCCACCTCGATTTCGTCCAACTGCCCGCTCACCACGGCGTTCACCATCGCCCGTGTGTGCTCCAGCGCAATGCGTTGGCCCGTTCCGTAGGCCCCGCCCGCCCAGCCGGTGTTCACCAGGTAGCATTCCACCTTGTGCTTCTGGAGCTTCTCGCCGAGCATCTTGGCGTATATCTGGGGGTGCCTGGGCAGGAACGGTGCGCCAAAACACGCACTGAAGGTCGCGCCCGGCTCCTTCCCGAGCCCGCGTTCGGTCCCGGCGAGCTTGGCTGTGTAGCCGCTCAGGAAGTGATACATGGCCTGCTCCGGCGTCAGCCGCGCGATGGGCGGCAGCACGCCGAAGGCGTCCGCGGCCAGGAACAGCACGTGACTGGGATGCCCGCCCACGCCCGCGATCACCGCGTTATCGATGAAGTTCACCCGGTACGCCGCGCGTGTGTTCTCGGTGAGTTCGTCCGAGTCGAAATCGAGCAGCCTCAGCTCCGGGTCCACCCACACGTTTTCAAGCACCGTGCCGAAGCGGATCGCGTTCCAGATCTGTGGCTCCTTCTCCGGCGACAGATGAATGCACTTGGCATAGCAGCCGCCCTCGAAGTTGAACACGCCGCGGCCGCTCCAGCCGTGCTCGTCGTCGCCGATCAGGCGGCGCGAAGGATCGGCGGAGAGCGTCGTCTTGCCGGTGCCGGAGAGGCCAAAGAACAGAGCCACGTCCTGGCCCGAAGCCGCCATGTTGGCCGAACAATGCATCGGCAGAATGTTCTTGTAGGGCAGCAGGTGATTCAGGATGGTGAAGATGCTCTTCTTCATCTCGCCGGCGTACTCGGTGCCGGCGATGATCACCGCCTTGCGCGTGAAATCGATGGCGATGCAGGTCTGCGAGCGCGTGCCGTCGCGCTCCGGGTCGGTGAAGAAGGTGGGCGCGAAGTAGATGGTGAACTCAGGGACGTGGTCTTCGGTCTTTTCGGGATCGGGGCGGACGAACAGTTGGCGGGCGAACAGGTTGTGCCAGGCGCGCTTGGTGATCACGCGGATGGGCACGGTGTGGGCCTCGTCCGCGCCCGCGAAGCAGTCCTGCACAAAGACGTCCTCGCCCTGCCAGTGGCTCACCATGCGGTCGAAGAGGCCTTCGAACTGTTGCGGCGTCATGGGCTGGTTGACAGCACCCCAGTCCACCGTCTTGGCGGTGGAGCCGTCGTGAACTATGTATTTGTCTCGGGGGGAGCGGCCGGTGAACTGTCCCGTGCGGACTACAAAACCACCGCCGGAGGCCAACATGCCCTCCCGGCGCTGGATCGCCTGCTCGATCAACTGTGCAGTGCCAAGGTTCCAGTAGGCGGTTTGCAGCTTGCGCAGACCACTCTTGGACAGGTCGTACCGGCTGGGCCGTACACCAGCATCATGCATAAGATTACAAAGATCTCCAAACTGCGGTTTCCTGTGCCGCCGGCATCACCCCAGGGGATCGCGCGGTGGCGCGGGAACTTTCAGTTTATCATTGAAGCCATGGGGTTGCGGTCCATTCCCCACGCGGCACGCCCCTGCCGCTGATCCACAGCCGGCGCCGTCACGGCGCTGCCCCACCTCCGAGCCGGCGTGGGCTTGAGCGAACCAGAGCACGCCACCTTTCGTGCCCTGCTGGCTGAGGTCGACGCCAGGCGCGACGAATTGACCCGCCAGCGCGGCCAGATCATCGACCGCTTCTACGCGCAGCATCCCGGCTTCCACGACTTGCCGTCCGGCGAACGCGAGCGCCTGGCCGACGCCTAGTCCGCATTTCTCACCAGGTTTCGGACGCAGGACGTGGCGCGAGCCCATGGCTCGCGCCACGTCCCGGTGAGCCGCGCCAGAACGGTTGAAGGTCGCCGCCGTCGACCGCGAGTTTATCGGCGTTCGGCCTTCGACGCCTACGTCCACCGCAGCAGGAAAACGACCTGGGTTCGGCGCGACAAGTAACGGTCTATCATTGAGGTATGGGGTCGCGGACCATCTCGCGTCTGTGCCGGCTCATGTGCGCCGCGCTGCTGCTCGCGATCCTTCCGCTCTCAGGCCTGCACGGGCAGGTGATCGAGTTCGAATCCGGCGGGCTGCAATACAAAATGGAGACGCGCGGCGGACTCACGCTGATGTTCGCCATGCTGCCCACGCGCATTCTGGGTTACGCGATCCTGCAGGTGGCCATCACGAATGGGTCGGTGGAAAGCTGGGTGGTGAAGCCAGAGGACATGGTTTTCGAGCGTATCGGCGGTACCTCGGTGCGCGCGCTGCCCGCGGGCGCCGTGGTCAGCGACGTTCTGGACCGCGCCGGGCGCGGCGACGTGGGCCGCCTGATCACGGTCTATGAATCGGCGCTGTTCGGCAACGCGAAGGTGCATTCAACCAACGGCTACGAGACGCGGCGCAAGGACGCGATGGCGATCGGCGGCACCAAGCTGCGCGCCGCCGCGGCAACCTCCGCGATCGTGATGGGCACCACCAAGCTCCTGCCGGGCGACTCGACCGACGGAGCGGTGTTCTTCCCCAACAATGGGCGCCCGCTGGGCGCGGGCCAGTTGATCGTGGACATGGCGGGAGAGCGCTTCGTGTTCCCGATGGAAGCGATGGCGGCGGAGAAGTAAGCCGGCCTTGAGCGGAGAAGGTGCTCTGCCCGTGTCATCGCGATCGCGCAGAGGGCTGCCAGCCCATCTTCTTAGCCCGCACTTCCCGCCGGGTTTCGGGCGCAGGATGTGGCGCAAGCCCGTGGCTTGCCGCGCCGGGACTCATCCCGGCGCTAGTCGCCGGTCAAGGTGTCCTGCCGGCTGCGGTGGCGAAATCGCCCCTTGCGGCTCCCCGCCTCACGTTTCGCGCCGATGCACTGTAGAGCTTGTGAGAAATGTGGGTTAGCCCTGGGTTAGCCCACTCCGGGCACGACACTGTGATGGACGACAAGCGCCGGGACGAGTCATGCCTATTGTCTGGGCGCGGCGAGCCATGGGCTCGCGCCACGTCCTGCGTCTGAAACCTGGTGAGAAATGCGGGTTTAGTTCGCCCGGCCAACAACGGTCTTTTCAACGGGCCGCCAAATGCGGCGGGCTCTACGGTATCTACGAAACCACTCCAGCTGAGACCGTACCCGTCCGCACAGGCCCCTCACATCACCCGGGCGGTGATTCCGTCGAGCTCCAACTGCATGCCCGGCTCCGACAGCGGCGTCCGCACATAGGCCAGCGCCACGGTCTTCCGCAACGCCGGCGAGTAGGCCGCGCTGGCGATCTCCGCGCCGGGCGCGCCTTGCGCCAGCAGCTTCACGCCAGCCTCCGGGGGAATCGCACTGTCGATCTCCAGCCGCCGCAGCACGCGATGCACCTGCCCGCGGCTGCGCACGCGCTCGACGATCTCCTGGCCCAGGTAGCAGCCCTTGCTGAAGCTCACCCCGCGGAGCTGATCGGATTCCTGCACCAGGTAACGTTCGGTGATCTCCTCGCCGTAGCGCGGGCGGCCGTTCTCGATGCGCACGATGCGCGCCTCCCCGGCACTGGCCTCGGGAATCCCGGCGGTGGCCAATTGCGCCGCCACCGCGTCCTTCTCTTCGGCCGGCACGAACAGCAGGAAGCCGCCCGCGCCCGTGGTATCGATGTGGGCGACCACACGGACGCCCCAGTTTGTGCATCCGTGCGGCGCCACCGGCGACGGCGCGCCGAGTTTCGCCAGAGCTTCGGCTGCCCGCGGACCCTCGATCGCCAGCACCGCGGTGGCCGCGCTGCGGTCTTCGAGCGCCGCATCATCGGCGATGATATAGCGGTCCAGGTGCTCATACACCTTGGTCCGCACCTCCGGCTCAGTGTCCAGCAGCAAGTGATCCTCGAAACACAGAATGTTCACGTCCGCCAGGATGCGGCCCTGCGCGTTCAGGAAGAACGCATAGCAGCCGTTGCCGGGCTGGAGCTTCTCCACCTGATTGGTGGTCATGGCATGCAGCAGCCGCGCCCGGTCTTCTCCGGTGACGCGGATCACACCGCGCCCCGCAAGATCGATCCAGGCCGCGCTTTCGCGCAAGGCCGTGTAGCCAGTACTGACGGTGACGTTGCTCACGAGAACCTTACTCTTTACGATTCTCCCGAATTCGTGGCTGCCGCTCCAAGTGAGAGCCACTGCCTCCGGGACCGCTTTGTGCCGGACCGAAAGTCCGTGGCCGCGATCGGTTGTGAAGTCCGCGACCGTTGTGAATACGCCCATACTCATTAGTGGACACATCCCGCCAAGCCGCTCAATAGAATCCACGATTTTGATGCAGGATTGCCCCGACGCGTACTAACCCACTCAGACTTAAGCCCAAACCACCGGCGACATTTCACATACTCCGAGTATACTCGGGCTAATGATTCACGAGATCCTTCCGGTCGGCTTGCTGCAATGCAATTGCTCGATTTTCGGCGACGAGCAGACGCGCGAAGCCATCGTCATCGATCCGGGCGACAACATTGAGGATATCCAGCGGGCATTAGACCGTCACGGCCTCAAAGTCAAGGCCATCGTGATCACGCACGCCCACATCGACCACATCGGCGGAGCGGCCAAGCTCAAGGCGCTCACCGGCGCTCCCGTGCACATGAATCAGAACGACGCCGAACTGTATTCGCATTTGGATACACAGGCGGACTGGCTGGGCATGGAAACCCCGGAGAAAACCGACATCGACAGCGACGCGCGCGACGCGGACCGGCTGACGCTGGGCGCGACCGACCTGCACATCCTGCACACGCCCGGGCATACGCAGGGCAGCATCTCCCTATGGATCCCGGCGGAGAACAAACTGATCGCCGGCGACACGCTGTTCCGCGACAGCATCGGCCGCACCGACTTGCCCGGTGGCAACACGCGCCAGATTCTGCTGTCGATTCATGACAAGCTGCTCACGCTGCCCGAGTCGGCCGAGGTGTTTCCCGGGCACGGTCCGGCGACGACCATCGGGCGGGAGAAAGAGCGGAATCCGTTTCTGCAAGGGTTCTGACCCCTCACCTTGACATTCTACTAGAGCGGGCGTATGCTCCACCTAGAATGTCTACTAAAGCCCGGGCGCGCGGCGGGCGGCGGCTTCCGCGGCCGGCGGTCCTGCTGCTGCTCTGCGCCGGAATGGCCGCGGCCCAGGCCGGCGACGCGGTGATCCACGTCGACGTCAATCTCCGCCAGGTAGACCTGATCGTGACCGACGCCCAGGGCCACCATGTTCCCGACCTCGAGGCCGCCGACTTCGAACTGCTCGAGGACGGGCTGCCGCAACGGATCACGAACTTTTCCTGGGTGGAAGTGACCCCGCCGCCGAGCGGCGCGCGGCTGGCGGCGTTGCAGGAGAAGCCGTCGCTGCTCGAACGCTTCAGCGGGACGCCACGGTTCCACAAGACGCCCGGCAACGATGTCCTGTCGGCTCCGGCGGCGAATCTGCGCAAGGAGCAGGTCCGCCGCGTCATTACGATCCTGGCCGGCGGATCTCCCTTGACGGTGGCCGGCCGCATCCGCAAGTTCATCGATGAGCAGGCGGGTCCGGGCGACATGGTGGCGGTCCGCTCCACGCAGCGTGCGGTGATTCCGATCCGCAATACGAACCAGGTCCAGATCCGCGATGCCATGGGGATCTTCCAGCAGTTCACCAACGACAAGCGCCAACTGGATGCCGCCGCCGAACGCCTCACGCGCGTGTGCTTCGGCCACGGATGCATCGCCGATGAGGCGGCGGCTTTCGCGGCGGCCATCGACAGCATGCGCAACCTGCCCGGGCGCAAGGCGCTGCTGTTCGTGGGCCGCTACCGCGGGCCGGTGGACAAGATCATCCGCCAGGCGAACCGGGCCGGCGTGGTCATTTATGTTCTCGACCCGGAAGGGGTGGACATCCACGCCACCTCCTTGCGCGACGCCGTCGCTCCCGATTCCGAGCGTCTGCTGGCCGAGAAGACCGGCGGACGCAGGATGCTGAGCACTTCCGGGTTCGATCTCACCGCCAGCTTCAACGAAGTGATCGAGGACCTGAGCGGCTACTATCTGCTGGGCTACTCTCCGGCGGCGGACGACGCGGCGCGGCCGGCGAATCACAAGATCGAGGTGCGCGTGCGGCGCGCGGGCCTCACCGTGCGGGTGCGCGACGGGCGGATGGGTTCGCCGGATCCGGCAGCGGCAGCGGAAGCCGCGCCATCGGGGCGTGAGGAGGTCCTGGAGAAAACGCTTTTTTCCACGTTCACGCAGGACGGCGTGCGCGTGCGGCTGGAGTGTCTCTTTACCGCGTCAACCCGAAATAAAAAGAAGAAGCGCACGCCGGTGGTCCACGCGCTGCTCGATATCGACGGCCGCGACCTGGAACTGGTCGCCGCGGAGAAGGGCAAGCAAAAGCTGGTGCTGGACGTGGTGATGGCCGTGTTCGATGCGGACGGCTTGCAAGCCACGGCCGAGAACAAGCGCTTCACGCTGCTGTTTTCGAACAGCAAGGCCGGCGAACTCGCCCATGGCAGCGTGCAATACCGCCTGGATGCGGAGCTGCAGGAGCCCGGTTCCTACCAGGTGCGCGCGGCGGTGCGCGATGCGACCTCCGGCGAAGTAGGGTCCGCCTACACGTTCCTGGACATTCCGGATTTCAACCGGTCAAAGATCGCACTGTCGAGCCTGGTGCTGGAACTCCCGCAAGGAGCGCCGTCGGTGCCGGGCGCGCGGGCGGACTGGAACGAGTTCGCGCCGGGAGCGACCGTCCTCTACGCCTCCGAGGCGTTCGGCGTGAAGACGCGCGGGAAGCCGCCCGCGCCGACCGAGTTCGAAGCCGAGGCGAAGCTGTATCGCGGCGGCGGGCCGGTGGCCGGGGTGGCGCCGTCCGCCGTGCAGATGAGCCAGGTGGAGGACCGCTGGGTCCTCTCCGGCAGCCTGCGGCTTCCGGACGATCTGGCGGCGGGAAATTACATGCTGGAGTTACTGGTCTATGACCGCGACGCGAAGAAACGGGAGCCGGTGGCTGAGCAGTGGGTCGATGTGACGCTGCTGGGTCCCGGCTGAGGAGAACTACAGGAATGTCGACCAAAGACCGCGTCGAGCTGTTGCAGGGCACGCTCGACTTGCTGATCCTGCGCACGCTGAAGCTCGAGCCGCTGCACGGGCACGCGCTGGCGAAGACCATCGAGCGCAATTCCGACGACGTGCTGCAGGTGGAGCAGGGGTCGCTCTATCCGGCGCTGCACCGGCTGATCAAGCGCGGTTGGATCACGGTGGAAGAGGGCATCTCGGAGAACAACCGCAGGGCGCACTTCTACCGGCTCACGCCGAAGGGGCGCAAGCAGCTCAGCGTCGAGATCGGCAAGTGGGACAAGCTGGCGGCGGCCATCGGGCGCATTCTGCGGCCGGAAGGAGAACGGCCGTGAAGCGGCGGCATCCGCTCGGCCACCTGCACGAGGAGATCCGCGATTTCATCGAGCGTGAGACCGAGGACAACATCGCGCGCGGGATGACGCCGGAAGACGCGCGCGACGCTGCCCGCCGCAAGTTCGGCAACGTGGCGCGCACGCAGGAAGACGCCCGAGCCGTGTGGATCGGGGTGTGGCTCGAACAGCTCGGCCAGGACGTGCGCTACGCGCTGCGGACTTTCCGGCATCATCCCGGATTCGCTGCGATCGTGATCGTTACGCTGGCGCTGGGCATCGGCGCGAATACGGCCATCTTTAGCGCCGTCGACGACGCGCTGTTCCGGCCGCTGCCGGTGCCTGAGCCGGATCGCCTGGTGAACGTGTTCGACGTGATCGCGCTCGACGGGCGCTATATTTCCAGTTCGCTTCCTGACTATGAGGCCTACGGGGAGCGCTCGCGAACGCTGGCGTCGATTTCCGGCTTCGTGCGGCTCCCGCTGGCCGTGACCGCCGGGCAGCGCACGGAGCGCGTGCAGATCGAGGCCGCCACGGGCGAATACTTCTCCGACACCCTGCGCCTGCCGCCGGTGGCCGGGCGGAACTTCGCGCGTGCCGACGACGTGGCCGGCGCGGCGCCCGTGGCCATGATCCACGAAGACTACTGGACGCGCGCCTTCGGACGCGACCCGGGCGTGATCGGCCGCACGATTCGCGTGGAGCAGCAGCCGTTCACCATCGTGGGCATCGTGCCGGCGCGCTTTCACGGCGCGATGCTGCACTGGCAGGACCCGCCGCAGATCTGGATTCCGCTGCAGATGTCGCCGCTGGTGATCCCGGCGTTCGCGCCCATCATGCATCAACCCCGCTCGTCGTGGCTGGTGCTGATCGGGCGCCTGCGGGACGGCTACGACGTCTCCCAGGCGCAGGCCGAGCTGGCCACCATCGCCGCGCAGATTGCGGCCGGCATGACGGCGCGCGTATTGCCGGCGTCCTCCTCGAAATTCTGGCCGACGTTCCGCACCGGCGTGGCGCGATCGCTGGCGGTGTTCGCCGTGGCCGCGGGATTGATCCTGCTGCTGGCGTGCCTGAATATCGCGAATCTGCTGCTGGAACGCGGGCAAGCCCGGCGGCGCGAGTTCGCCATCCGGGCCTCGCTCGGCACTTCGCGCGGCCGGCTGCTGCGGCAGTTGCTCACCGAAAACGCGCTGCTGGCCGTGCCGGGATTCGCCCTGGCGCTGCTGGTCGCGCGCGGGATGCAGGCGATCCTGCTGGCGGCACCGCGCGCCTACGGACTGCGCCTGAACCTGAACCTGGCGATCGACGCGCGCACGCTGGCGATCTGCGCGGGCCTGTCCGTGCTGGCGATCCTGCTGTTCGGGCTGGGTCCGGCGTGGCGCGGCGCGCGCGCGGATATGATTCGCGAGCCGTCGGGCGGACCGGCGCGCCACTGGACGCGCTACGCGCTGGTGGGCGCGCAGATCACGCTCGCCACCGTGCTGCTGGTGGGCGGAGGACTGTTCGCGCAGAGCCTGCGGCACGGCTATGCGCTGGATCTCGGTTTCCAGCCCGGCCACCTGCTGAGCGTGTCCTTCACGGCGCCGCAGGAACCGGCGGCGGTGGCCCGCACGCGGCAAGCGCAACAGGTCCTGCTGGATCGCGTGCGCGCGCTGCCGGAGGTGGAAGCGGCGGGGCTCATGCGGGACCCTCTGCTGGCCCCGGCGGTGCTGTTCGCGGTGACGGCCGACGGCGCGGACGAGGCTCCGGTGCAGGCGCGCCGCAACATCGTCGGCCCGGGTTTCTGGGATGCGTCGGGCATCGGGATCGTGCGCGGGCGCGGCTTCCGCGCGGGCGAAACGGCTCCGCTGGTGGTGGTGAACCAGACGCTGGCGGCGCGGCTGTGGCCCGATGGCAGTGATCCGGTGGGCCGCCGCGTGCGCGTCGTCAACACCACGGCGGAGGTGGTCGGCGTGGCGCGCGACGCCAAGTACGGGTCGGTGTGGGATGATCCGCAGCCGGCGCTGTATCTGCCCGCCGAGGCCTCGCCCGGGCTGTCCTCTTACTTGCTGGTGCGGACGCGGACCGCGCCGGATGCGGTCGCGCCCGCGGTCGCGCGGATCTGGGACGATCTGCACGTCGGCGAGCCGCTGTTCGACTTCCGCACCGGGGCGGACATCGTCAACCTGTCGCTCGAACCCGAGCGCGTCGCCTCCGGCATGCTGGCGGGCTTCGCCTTCCTGGCCATCGTGCTGGCCGCCGTCGGGCTCTACGGTGTGCTGGCGTACGCGGTGCGGCAGCGCACGCGCGAATACGGCATCCGCCTGGCGATCGGCGCGCGTCCGGCCGGGTTACGCTGGCGCATTCTGGCCGGATCGCTGGCGGTCGCGGTGCCGGGAGTCGCAGCGGGCGTTGCGGCCAGCGCCGCCCTCATGCGATTGATCGCTTCACGGCTGCACGGCGTCGAGGCGACGGACGCAGCTACCTTCGGGTCGGCCGCGTTGGCACTGGCGCTGGTGTCCATGCTGGCAGCCCTCGCGCCGGCTCTGCGCGCGGCGCGGGTGGATCCTGCGACCGCCCTTCGCCACGAGTAAACGGCCACTTCAGTTGCTGCCACAGCGTCGCCGGCGCGCGGTCATCCCAGAGCCCATAGCGCTCGGGCCGCCCGGAGGCAGGGAAGTGCGCCGTGCCGAACAGGAAGTCGTACAGCGGCAGCAGTCCGCTGAAGTTCTTGTCGCGCGCCGCCTCGTCGGAAGAATGATGCCAGCGGTGGAACGCCGGGCTCGCCACCAGATAGCCGATGCGCCCATAGCCCCAGCGCACGTTGGCGTGGATGAAGATCGGGTAGACCGCCAGCAGCGGTCCGAAGAACGCGGTGATGCCCGGCGAGAAGCCCAGCAGGAACAGCGGGACCAGCGAGACCATCTTGTTCCACACGCTTTCGAATGGATGCACGCGCGCCGCCGCCAGCCAGTCCAGTTGCTCCGAGCTGTGGTGCACCTTATGCAGCCGCCACAGCCACGGGACCGAGTGCATCATGCGGTGCGACCAGTAGCCGCAGAAGTCAGCCACCAGCAGCGCTTCGATCGCCTGGAGCCATAGGGGCTGCCGGGCGAGCAGCGTCATGCGAGGCATCCCCAGCGCGACGGCGGCGATCAGCACGATCACCGCTACGGCCGTCACCAGCCGCCGGGCGATGAAGAAGTCGAAGAACCAGTAAACGGCGTTGACCCGCGTGCCGGAGTGCACCGCGGGCTGCTCAGGCTGCTCCGGGAACACGCGTTCGAGCACGTAGAACAGCGTCCCCAGCGCCAGCGTGCCGACCAGCATCCCAACGACCACCTTCGCAAAGGGCTGTGAAGGCTGCGCCGGATACATCGCCTGCAACTGCGCGACGGCGGATTGGATCGCGTCTCTCACGAGTCACCTACTTCAACGCGGCCCGCGGAGAAAAGTTCCGGTGCGCTTGCCCTAGGCTAGAGCGGTTTCGTAGATACTGTAGTCCGCGCCTCGCGCCCAAGGCGTTGAGAACGCCGTTCCAGGCCGGGCGAAACCGAGCTACGCAAAATCAGAAAATGGACTCGCTGTGCCGACTGCAAGGAGCGGTCCCCACCGGTCCGCGTTCGCCCGTTTTGCGCGATCCTAAAGTCGATGCCCTTCGACGGCCTGCGCGTCCTCTCCCTCGAAAGCCGGCGCGCCCCGGAAATCGAGAAGCTGATCCGCACCCGCGGCGGCGAGCCCTTCGTCGCACCCTCCATGCGCGAGCTGCCGCTTTCGAGCAACCCCCAAGCGCTGCGCTTCGCCGACCACCTCTTTGCCGGCGACTTTGACATGGTCATCTTCCTCACCGGCGTCGGCGCGCGCCTGCTCGGCCAGGTGATCGAGACGCGTCATCCACCCGGAGCCTTTGCCGAAGCCCTGCGCGATCTCGCCGTGGTGGTCCGCGGACCCAAGCCCGCCGCCGTCATGCGCGAATGGCAGGTCCCGATCGCCGTCATTGTGCCCGAACCGAACACCTGGCGCGAGCTGCTGGCCGCCACCGCCGATCGTCCGGAACGCCGCATCGCCGTCCAGGAGTACGGCAAGACCGCGCCGGAGCTGCTCGACGGCCTGCGCTCCCGCGGCGCCGAGGTCACCACCGTCCCGGTCTATCAGTGGGACCTGCCCGAAGACACCGGTCCGCTGCGCCAGGCCGCCTGCCGGATCGCCGCCGGCGATTTCGACGTGGCCCTGTTCACCACCTCCATCCAGATCCCCCACCTGCTGCGCATCGCCCAGGAGGAGTCGATCGAAGACCAGGTGCGCACAAACCTCCGCCGCCTGGTGATCGCCTCCATCGGACCCAGCACGTCGGAAACCCTGCGCGAGTTCGGCCTGGAGCCCGATTTCGAGCCGTCGCATCCGAAAATGGGCTGGCTGGTGAACGAAACCTCCGAACGCGCCCGCGAGATCCTAGAATCGAAACAGGGGCAATCGAAGCAGTGAAGCGTAAACCGGCCAGAGATCCGCAAGCCGAGCACGACCGCGCCCGAGCTCTGCGCTACATCGCGCTGGCCACGCAGCTCCCGTTCCTGATTGTGGCCGGGTTTGCGATCGGCTACGGCCTCGACAAGTGGCTGGGAACGGACTACCTGAAGGTCGCCTGCCTGCTGGCCGCTGTCATCGGCGGCTTCGCCCAACTGATCCGGGAACTGATGAAGGACACCCGTTCGGGGTCCTAGGCTGGGCGAAAGATTTGGGCGAAATCTCCCTTCCCCGCATCCGCCGCCTGACGCTGATCGTGGCCCTTGCCGGCGCGCTGGTGCTGCTGCCCTGGCGCGGCTACCAGGACGCCCTGGGCTTCCTCGGCGGAGGCCTGTTTTCGCTGCTGAGCCTGCGCGCTTGGATCAAGGTCTCCGACAGCCTGGGGACCACCATAAAGAAGCCCTCGCCGGGCCTGGCGGGTCTGTTTCTGGCCCTCCGCTACGTCCTAATTGCCCTGGCTATCTATGCTATAGTGAACCTTTTGGGGATCTCGCCGGTGGCGCTGATCGTGGGCCTGCTGGCCTCGTTCGCCGCCGTCATTCTCGAACTCCTGTATCAGGTATTTTTCTCCAGGTAGCAACAACACTATATGGAACAAGAGCTGTGGCTCACCGTCTTCTTTAACGACTATCTGGCCGGGCTGGGCAACGCCCTGCTGGGCCCGCTGGGCATCGTCGAAAACCCGCAGCGCCCGTGGGAAAACTGGCTCACCATGGAGCTGATGGTGGTGGCCATCCTGATGATCACCGCACTGGCCGTCCGCGCCGCGCTATCGCCGGACAAGCCCAAGGGCCTGCAACACACCTTCGAAGGCATCTACGGATTCGTCAAGACGACGGCCGAGGACGCCGGCATCCACCATGCCGAGCGCTTCGTGCCGTACTTTGCCACCATCTTCATTTTCATCCTGTCGATGAACCTGATCGGGATTGTCCCCACCTTCGAATCGCCCACCATGTATGCCTGGGTCCCCTGCGGCATCGCCGTGTGGACTTTCCTCTATTACAATTTCTTCGGCGTCAAGGAGCTGGGCCTGGGCTACGCGCACCACTTTATCGGACCGGTGTGGTGGCTGGCGCCGCTCATGATTATTATCGAAATCATCGGGCACTTCGCCCGTCCGCTCTCGCTCACCATGCGTCTGTACGGCAACATGTTCGGCGGCGAGCAGGTGACTCTGCTGTTCCTGAACCTCACCTATTTTGTGGTTCCGGCCGTATTCATGGCGCTGCACGTGTTCGTTTCGCTGGTGCAGGCTTACGTGTTCATGCTGCTGGCGGTGATCTACGTCGCCGGCGCCACGGCTCACGAAGAGGATCATGAACCGGCCTCGGCGAGTCTCGACATTTATCCGGCTTGATTGTTTGGTCCTGGATGGTTTGGCATGATCGCTGCCAAGTGTGAGCCCCCGGCCCCCCAGGGCGCGGACGGCACCACCTCCTTGGCGGACTTTATATAGAAAGAGGTAAGACACAATGCGTAGCAAAGTAATGTTTCTGATGTTTTTCGCACTGATTCTGGCGAGCCCGGTGTTCGCGCAGGACGGGAGCGGCACGGGTGCGGGCGAGCTGGCCAAGCTCGGCTCGGTGGTCGGCATGGGTATCGCCGCGGGTCTCTGCGGCATCGGACAGGGCCGTGCAGCGGCCAGCGCCGCGGAAGCCGTAGCGCGCAATCCGGGAGCTCGTGCGAGCATCCAGACCCTGATGATTCTCGGTCTGGCGTTCATTGAGTCGCTGGCCATCTACACGCTGGTCGTCGTCTTCGTCGGCTAGTCAGCAGGTTTCGGGGGCGGGCGCGATCCCGCCCCTTTCACCATGAAGCTCTCCGGTATCTTCCCCGCCATCACCACCCCCTTCGACCATCGCGGCGACCTTTACAAGATCAAAGTCCAGCACAACGTCGAGAAGTGGAATCGCACCGAACTGGCCGGCTACGTGGTCTGCGGATCCACCGGCGAAACTCCCTTCCTGAGCGCCGAAGAAAAGCTGGAGGTCTTCCAGTGGACCGCGCAGTACGCCGGGCCGGAAAAGCTGCTGATCGCCGGCACGGGCGCCGAAGGCGTGCGCGAGACCGTGCGCCTGTCGAACCGCGTGGCGGAGATGGGCTACAAGGCCGCCCTGGTGCTGACGCCGCACTACTACCGCGGCATCCTGTCGCATCCGGAATCGCAGCTCCTGTTCTTCCGCACGGTGGCCGACCAGACCAGGATTCCGGTGATGCTTTACAACTTCCCGCAGGTGTGCGGATTCGCGCTGGATCCCGAGACCGTCGCCGCGCTCTCCGAGCACCCCAACATCATCGGCATGAAGGACAGCTCGGGCGATCTCGAAGGTACGAAGAAATTCCTGGCCGCGGCCAAGCCCGGGTTCCAGGTCCTGACCGGATCGGCGAACACGCTGGCGGCGTCGCTGGCCGCCGGATGTCCGGGAGCCGTACTGGCCTTCGCCAATGCTGCTCCGTACACGTCCATCATGATCTGGGAGGCGCACCGTACCCGCGAGTTCGACGCCGCGCAGGACTGGCAGCAGCGCATCGCGCGCGCCGCGCAGTTGCTGGCGTCGACGTACGGCATCCCGGGGCTGAAGTACGCGATGGATCTGAACGGCTACTACGGCGGTCCGCCGCGCCTGCCGCTGATGGCGCTCAAGCCGGAGGCGCAGCGTGAGATCGCCGCGGCGTTTGACGGGCTGAAGGGCTGAGAGGCGCTCCGCGAGGGGCTTTCCGGTTCGGGGAAGACCGCTCCTTGCAGTCGCGGCTCAGCTACTGGCGCGGCACCCAAGGGACGGATACTGGGCACATCCGCGAACGGCCTCGGAGTAGTTAGCGGTGCGGTGCTCTGTAGCCGTGTCCGGAGCAGAGCGCAACTAGCCGTCCACTAGCCGGGCCGCGGCCACAGGGAGCGGTCCCCCGCAAGGTCCGCCAGCCGCCAAGGCAGCCTACGAAGGCAGGTACGTGCGCAGCGTGCTGTAGAAGGACCGGATGAAGTCCACCGCTTGGAGTTCGGCGCGCTCTTCGTTGTGATCCGCCGCGATGGGGACCACCACGCGCACCAGCGCCGTATCGGTGCGGTTGTAGCGGATGGCGTCGGCCACCACCCAGAACTTCGCCTTGTATTCGCTGGCCACCACGCGGTCGCGCGACTGATACCAGTAGACCACCAGGCTGCGGTCTTCCCCCTTGGCCACCACATAGCGGTTGACCGTAATCGGTTCGGCCAGGCCCACATCGACGGGCATGGTGCGGGCGTCCACCCACTCCCATCCGGATCCGGGCAGGCAATTTTTCGGCGAGTGCGGCGCCTTGCCGGTGCGCTGGCTGCGGAAGGACGCCACGAACAGGCTCACGCCCACCTGGCCGTTCTGGTAGGACCGGTTCAGCAGGTCGTCGGCTTGCAGCACATCCCGGACCTCCTGCTCCACCACGCCCTCCTGGATAAACTGCCAGTTTCCGAGCGACAGCGGAAATCCGGCCAGCGGCGGACTATCGGGAATGTACTCGGGGCGGATGGAACTGTAGAGCAGCGTGCCCTGCAACAGCAGAAGCGCGGTAACCACGCGGGCGGGAGTGGACTTAAGAAACTTCGGCATCTTTCGGTAGCCTCTTGATCATGCGGTAACCGGCATTGACCATTCCGTGAAAGGCGATCAGCATCAAAAATGCGATCACGAAGATCACCCAGCCTTCCATCTCATGGAAAATGCCCGTCGCCAGATCCGTGTCGATTTCACTCAAATAGCCGGTGAGCGTCACGCGGCCGGCATTGGCGATGATGGCGATGGGGATGGTGGCCGCCAGCAGCACCCAGCGCATCCAGACCTTGCGGTCGAAGAAATAAGCGTAGACCAGCGACATGAAAGTCAGCGCCAGCAGGCTGCGAATGCCGCTGCACGCCTCGGCCACGGAAAGCGGCTGGCTGGCCAGTTCCAGGATGTTGCCGTCGCGCAGCACCGGGATGCCCATCAGGTCCAGCGTGAACTCGGCCACGCGGCTGGCGAACAACTGCAGCGGAAAGGTGATCTGGTTATAGACAACGGTCGGGATGGGGATCATGAACGGCAGCAGCAGTAGCGGGAATGCCAGCACCCGCACCAGACGCGTCCCGCCCAACACCAGCAGGATACCCACCAGCGAAATCAGGAAGGCCGAGCGTTGCAGAAACAGCTCGGCGCCCAGCATCCCGATGAAGGCTTGCAGGCTGCCCCATACCAGTAGTCCGATGCCCCACCAGGCCGGGTTGCGCTCCACCTGAAGGATTTCCTCGCGGCGCTGCCAAGCCAGATAGAGGGCCACGATGGGCACCAGGAAGCCGTGCGTGAAGTCCGCGTCGTTGGCCCACTGATTCACCAGCTTCACGAGAATCGGGAAGTAGGCCGCCACCAGCAAGGCCGTGAACCACCCGATCGTCGGCCAGGAGATCGATTGAGAGTTCGTCGACGTTGGTTGTGCGACCGGCGGTTCGGAAACGGTGGCCATAGGGACGGATTCCACTTCTCCCAAGGATAGCGCGAGTGAACCGGAGATTGTAGGGACGGAAGTCCCGTTCCGAACGGTACTCCGGGACGGTCCCGGCCGGGTCCTGTATGACAGATGTCTACTGGCTGGCGGGGGGTTGATTCTCGTTCTTGAGCCGGTTCAGCGTCCGGCCGACCAGGCGGCGCGGGTCCAACAGGTGCTGGGGCCGGTAGGCCCGCTGCGACCAGCGGCAGCCGGGGTCGAATTCGACGCCTAGGAAGTATCCGATCTCGCGGAACACGCAGTATTTGACCGTGCCGTTTAGTTCCCCGCCGGGGTAGCTGATGTGGATCGCGCTGCCGAGCGTCACCGGGCGGTCCACCTGGAGGCAGGCTCCAGACAGCGAGATGTCTTCCAGGTTGGCGACCCCACGCCGCGAGCGGCCGTTGGGATCCTTCCATTGGATGTCCACCAGGTCGGCACACAACATCCGGGGTTCTACGCGGCGGTCTAACATGATGTTCTAGTTGTGAATATCGGCCCGCCGGAGCGGATCGTTTAGCTTCTGCACCCTAGGAAAAATCGCCCTATACCGTTGGTAAGGGGAGCCCCTACCAGAACTACGACGAACTTCTCAACCCACTCCGACTGTGCGATATATATCCGTCTGTCGATTGGTACCATGATCAGACGGGAGCGCGCAATGGATGGGTTTGGGCGGCAAGTCGGGGAGGAGGCCCGGGGGCTGCGGGAGCGGCTGGGATTTCGCTCCGGCCGGTGGTTGCGCGGCGCGCTGATCCACATCCTGGTCCTGGGTTCGTTTGGTTTCCTGCTGCCCTGGGCCAAGGGCGTCGAGTTCCTGGACTCGGTGATCCTGGGAGCCTATGCCTGCCTGGGAGTCGTCTTTGTAGCGCCGGCCGCCGCAGCGCCCCTGGACGATGCCGCGCCCGGCCGCGCGCTGGCCCGCATCGCGGTCTGCGTCGCCTATGGATGCGCGATGTCCTGGACCATGCTGGCCGGCGGGCTGCTCACCGTTTACATCGGGAGTCCCTTTCTGATCGGGCTGGACCCGCAGTCGCTGGCCGCAAGCGTGCTGTTCGGCGTGATGCTATCCGCCGCGGCGGCTTCCATGGCGGTGTGGATCGCGCTGCGCATCTCGGCCATCGCGGCCAAGACAGCGATGCGGCTGGTCTTCCTGGGGCTGCTGCTGCTGTTTTTCTGGTACGCGCGCTGGCTGCCCGACGTGGCGCTCAAGGGAGCCGGGATCGCGACAGTGGTGACCGCGGCGTTCGTAGCCCTGCTGATGGTTCCGGGAACTGCCCGGAGGCCCGAAGCGTGAGCGCCGGCGGACTTCCTCCCGATCGCGCGGGTGTGCTGCTGCGGCTGGGCATGTTCGTCCTGCTGGCTTGGCTGGGCCGTGCGATCTTCCCCCTGCCGCTGCTGATCTTCAACGAGGTGCTGGCGGCCACGCTGGGGATCTTCGCCGCCGGAGCCGTGGCCAACGCCATCGTGGTCCGGATCTACGAAGCGGGCCACCTGAGCGATGTCGGCCTGGGCTGGAGCCATGCGGCTCCACGCGAGCTGTGGCTGGGGATCGGCCTGGGAGGCGGCGCCGCGGCAGTGATCCTCAGCGGCGCCATTGCCGGCGGCTGGGCGCACTTCGTTCCGGTGGAAGGCAGCGAGCACCCCGCGGCTTCCGTGGTCTATCTGAGCGTGCTGCTCCTGTTCGGCGCCATGGGCGAGGGAATGGTTTTCCGCGGCTACGCCTTCCAGCTTCTGATCCGCGTGGTGGGGCCCGTATACACCATCATCCCTACCAGCATCCTGTTCGGGCTGGCGCATCTGCTGAACCCGAATCCCTCGGCGCTGGGGATCGCCAATACGGTGCTGTGGGGCTGCATCCTGGGCTACGCTTACTGGCGCACGCGCGCCCTGTGGCTGCCCATCGGACTGCACTTCGGATGGAACGTGGTACTGCCCCTGTTCGGAGTGAATCTCAGCGGGCTTACAATGAAAGTAACGGGATACGCCCTCGCGTGGAACGTGGGCGACCTTTGGAGCGGCGGCGAATATGGAGTGGAAGCCAGTATTCTCACCACGCTGATCGTCGCGGTGTTATTTGTTGCTCTCCGGCGAGTAGGCCCACCGGTGACGACCTGAGTGATGGAAGGAGATCGCTATGGCCCGAATCTCCGTGTTCGTGGCGTTGGCGTCGCTGGCCGCATCCGGCCTGCATGCCGACACCAAGAAACTCACCTTCGAGCAGAAGGTGGAACTGGTGCGGGGGCTCAGTTCCGAGTTCGCAATCGCCAAGATCGTGCTGCCGGTTTCGCGCAAGGCGCTGCCCATGCGCGAGGACGGCACGCGCGATGAAAAGAAGTGGCAGGAGGCCAACTACAAGGAAGGTCCCGCCGCGCGTCCCGGCGACATGGTGCAGGTCACCAAAGTAGATGTCGACGACGACAAGATCACCATTCAGTTGAATGACGGCTCGAAGAAGGGTTCGTTCCTGGACCGCATCCAGGTCGGCGTGGGCCCGGGCACCGCTCCCGTCACACGCCCCAAGTCGAACGCCCAACAGGGCACCAGCATCGCGATCAAGTTCGACCATTCGATTGCCGGCATCGACGCCGACGATGTAAAGCGGATTCTGGCCACGGTGCTCGACTTCGACAAGCACAGCGCCACCGAAGTGTACGTCGACACGCTGCCGGAGCCCATCCAGGAAGCCATCAAATCCGAGAAGGCGATTCCAGGCATGGACCGCGAGATGGTGCAGATGGCGCTCGGTACGCCACGCGACAAGGTCCGCTACACCAAGGAAGAGGTCGAGTACGAGACCTGGATCTACGGCCAGCCGCCGGGCGTGATGACCTTCGTCGAGTTCGCGGGCTCCAAGGTGGCCAAGGTCGACGAGTCCTTCGCCGGCATTGGCGGCAGCATCGCCAACATTCCCGGCCCCGACCAGTAGACTTGTGGCGCAAGCTCCAGCTTGCCGCGCCGGGACTCATCCCGGCGCTTGTCGCTCGCTCACACGGTCAGGCTGACGTGTTCGAAACGCCCGCGAAACCTCCCGCCCCGGGCCCATGCTTGCGCTTCAGTAAATCGCTTGCGGGGGAACCTGATCCGGCATGGGCGAGTGCCGACGCGGCAACACTGGCCTGAAAGTGAAGAACTTGCCTCTGGCGGCCTTGTTGACATTCGAGGGTGCTTGCGCCGCTAGAGCGTTTTCTCAGCAAGCGTAGACCGCTCCCTGTGGTCGCGGCGCAGCTAGCGGTCAGCTAGCGGCGCTCTGCACAAAGGACGTGCGCTGGGCACAGCGCCAGTAGCTGAGCCGCGACCACAGGGAGCGGTCTACGATAACGCTGCAAACGCCCTAACTAACGGCGCGACTCGACTTCGACGGCCTGTTGGTGGGCGACCACTTTGCTGAGCTCGGCGAGTTCTTCGGCCAGCAGGCGGAGTATGTCGTCCACCGAGACGACCCCTGTCAAGGCGCCATCGGCGTCGACCACCGGCATGCGACGGACGCCGTGGATGCGCATCAACTGGATGCACTCGAACACGCCCAGCTCCTGCGGGCAGGTCTGCACGGCGTGCATGGCGAGATCGCCGAGCGTAAACACGGAGGGGTCGAGTCCCGTGGCGACCACGGCCAGCACGATATCGCGGTCGGTGACGATGCCCACGGGTTTGGGCTTTCCTGCGGCTTCGTCGCCCTCGGACTTATCGATGACGATAAGATCGCCGACGTGGAAGCGGCGCATCATGCGGGCGGCTTCCTCCACGGTGGTATCGCGGCCGGCGACGGTCACCTCGCGCGCACACATTTTGCCGATCGCCATGGTTTCTCCTTTCCTTCCGGTAGACTGCATTCGCGCCTGGCTTGTGTCTCCTGGGCCGAACGGGAGTGGAGTGTGACCGGATTTCACAGACTTTTTTCCAGTTTTTCCTAAACTAAATACGGCTCCGGCGCGTCTAACTTGACCAAAGACAGATTTCCCGGAGGAACCCATGCGCTGGATCGCGGTGATCCTGAGCGCCCTTGTGCTGTCGTGTGGCACAAAGGTGAAGTCGGAAGAGAAGGCGGCTGTCTCAGCCGTCCCGATTCCGGACACTTCAGCGCCGGAGAAGGCCGCACAGGCCCGTGAGATTCGCCTCACCGGCATGGTGGAGGCGCTGCGCTCGGTGCGCATCACGGTGCCCGGAATTACGGGCCAGACCAACCGGCTCACGCTGACGCGACTGATCCCGAACGGCTCGGTGGTGCAGGAGGGCGACGTGATCGCCGAGTTTGATCCTCTGGAGCAGATGGAGGCGGCGCGGACGGCGCGGGCGAAGTTCGACGATCTGAGCCACCAAGTGGACCAGAAGGCGGCGCAGAACCGGGCGGACGCCGAAAAGCGCCGGTCGGATCTGCGGCAGGCCGAGGCCGATCAGGGCAAGGCCGAGTTGGAACTGGCCAAGGCGCCGATTCTGGCGGAAATCGCCAAGCAGCAGAATCAAATCCATGCCGACGTCGCGACCGAGCATGTGGCCAGCCTGAAGAAGTCGAGCGCGTTTCACGACCAGGCGGACGCCGCCGCGCTGCGCATCCTGGAATTGCAGCGGGACCGGCAAAAGGTCGCGCTGGATCGAGCCGAGTCCAACATGGAGATCATGCAGTTGAAGGCGCCCATCTCCGGCATGGTGGCGCATTCGGTGCAATACCGCAGCGGCTCCATCACACACGCGCAGGAAGGCGACCAGCTCTATCGCGGCAACGGTCTGGTGAGCATTTTCGATCCCACTGAGATGCGCGTGAACTGTTCGGTGGGCGAGCCGGACCGCGCGCTGCTGCATCCGGGTCTGCGCGCCACGGTGTATCTGGACGCGTATCCCGACGTGGCGCTGCCGGCGCATTTTGAGTCGGCGAGCCCGATTGCGACCACGGCGCTGGGCACTTCGATCAAGACCTTCACGGCGCTGTTCAAGCTGGAAGAGATCGATCCGCGGCTGGTGCCGGATCTGTCGGCGGCGGTGGTGTTGCTGACTCCGCCGGGGGGCCAAGCTGGCGACGGGTCCGGAGATAAACAATGAAGCGGGCGCTGACCTTGCTGGTGGGCTGCCTGGGGATCGCCGCGCTGGGCGCCGCGGGCTGGTTCGGCTACGGCCGTTTTCGCGATCAGAACCAGACCAGCGACGTTCCGGTGGCGCAGGCGCGCGAGGGCGAGTTCCTGGCCATCGTGCCGTGCCGCGGCGAGGTCAAGGCCGACCGCATGGCGCAGATCTATGCGCCCTTCATGCCGAATCTGCGGATTTCCTGGATGGCTCCGGCGGGCGAATTTATCGACAAGGGGCAGCCCGCATTCCGCTTCGATTCGAGCACGGCGCAGCAGGAGCTGATTGAGAAGCAGGCCACGCTGCGGCAGGCCGAGGCGTCGCTCAACCAGGCCAAGGCGCAGCAGCGTATCACATCCGAACACGATCAGGCCGACCTGGTGGACGCCAACTTCCAGGTGGAGCTGGCGCGCATCAAGACGGTCAACAACGAGTTCCTCAGCCGCCTGGAGGCCGAGGCCAACAAGATCGACCTGGGGGTGGCCGAGCAGAAGCTGCGTGTACAGGAGGCCACCATCGAGCAGCATCGGGTTTCCGACGCAGCCAAAATTGCGTCGCTCGAGCGGCAGGTGGAGGCGGCGCAGGCCGACGCGGATCGCTCCCAGCAGCGGCTGGGCGAGATGGAACTCCCGGCGCCGCTCAGCGGATATTTCATTGTGAACTCGAACTACACCCAGGGCACCTCCAACGCGCAGCCGTTCAAGGTGGGTGATAGCGTCACCGCGCTCATGAACCTGGCCGTGATTCCCGACATGGCGTCGCTGATGATGGACGTGAGCGTGGAGGAGACGGACCGCGGCCGGATCGCGGTGGGTGATAGCGTCCGGGTGCGTGTGGATTCGGTGCCGGAGCTGGTGATCGAGGGCACGCTCACGGGAATTTCGCCGTTGGCGGAGCTGAGCCTGGAAGGCACGATCTCGCGCAATTTCCGCGGCTATGCAGCTCTGCCGAAGCCCGATCCGCGGCTGCGGCCGGGCATGAACGGGTCCATGGACATCATCGTCGACCGCATCCCCGATGCGATCACGGTGCCCGCCAAGGCGGTGTTCACGCGCGAGGGCAAGCCGATCGTGTACGTGTCCCATGGCAAGGCGTTCGAGGCGGTCGGGGTGGAGATGCTGGCGCGCAATCCGGATGAGGTCGCGGTGAAGGGGATTCCGGGAAACGCGCTGGTCGCGCTGGTGGAGCCGAAACCGGAGGAGTCGGAATGAAGCGTGTGCTGGGCATCCTGGCCGTGTTCGTGGCGCTGCTGGCGGTGGCCGCCGGCGTCATCTGGGGCGCGCGGCGGTTCATGGAAGTGGTGGAGCCGGATAACGTCAAGGAAATCCCCACCACTACGGTGCACCAGGGCAAAGTGACGATCACGGTGACGGCGCGCGGCGAACTGCAGGGCGGCAGCTCGGAGGTAATGCTGACGCCTCCGGGCGGCGTGGCCGAACTGCCCATCATTTATCTGCGCAACACGGGCGATTACGTGGAGGCGGGCGACACGGTGGTGGAGTACGACACCACGCAGCAGGAGTACAATCTGCGCGAAGCCGAGGCCGATCTTGAAGAAGCCCGGCAGAAGGTGGCGCAGGCCGAAGCCGACTCGCAGGCGTCGCTGGAAGAAGCTCGCTATACGACGCTTTCGACCGCGGCGGAGGTGAAGCTGGCGGAGTTGGAGGTCCGCAAGAATCCGATTCTGGCGGCGACCGTGGCGCGGCAGAATGAGATTTCGCTCGAAGCGGCGAAGAACCGGCAGAAGCAGGCCGAGCGCGACTACGAGAACAAGAAGGAAACGTCGGGCGCCAGCGTCGCCATCCAGCAGGCGGCGGTGCAGAAGGCGGATTTGCTCGCCCAGCGGTCGCGGCGCATGATCGAGGGGATGGTGCTCAAGGCCAAGTCGGCCGGGTATGTGCAGGTGCAGCGCAACCAGAACGGTCAGTTGCTCTACACCGGCGCGGTGGTGCCGCCGTTCCAGGTGGGCGATACGGCGCGGCCGGGGCAGCCGGTGGCGCTGATCCCGGATATGAGCACGTGGGAAGTGAGCGCATACGTGCCGGAGCTGGATCGCGGCTACCTGACGCCCGGGCAGAAGGTCACCGTGAAGCCGGCGGCGCTGGCCGGACGCGAGCTCCAGGGCCACGTGAAAACGCTGGGCGCGACCACCGGCTACGGCTGGAACCGGCGGTCCGAGTGCCGCGTGCTGCTGGACGAGGTGGACGACGATCTGCGCCCGGGCATGACCGCGGATATCGAGATCACAGTGGAGTCGCTGGACAACGTGCTGTGGGTGCCCTCGCAGGCGCTGTTTGAAGCCGACGGGCGCGCGTACCTGTTCGTCCAGACGCCCGAGGGCTTCGTGCAGCGCGACGTGAAGCTGGTGCGGCGCAGCGAGAGCCAGGCGGTGATCACCGGCATCGGCGAGGGCGAAGTGGTAGCCCTGACGCGCCCGGATCAGCAGGAGCAGCCCGCCGAGACCAAGGGTGGAGCGATGAAGGCGCTGACCAAGTGATCCTGTTCTCCGACCTCGGCCAGGCGTTCGGCAACCTGCACGCGCAGAAGACGCGCACGCTGCTGACGGCCCTGGGCATCGTGTTCGGCGTGGGCTCGGTGATCGGCATGATGGCGATCGGCGCGGGTGCCAAGGAAGAGACGCTGCGCTTCATCGAGCAATTGGGCGTGCGCAACGTCCTGGTCGATTCGCGGCCGGCCAGCAGCCAGCAGGAGTTGCAGGAGCGCCGCAAGGCCTCGCCGGGGCTCTCCCAGCGCGATTTCCGGATTCTGCAGGCGAACATTGACGCGATCGAAAATATGTCGGCGCGCAAGGTGATGCGTCCACTCACCGTGCTGCCCAAGCCGGCGCACGATATTCCGGACCTGTATGGCGTCGACCCGGACTATGCCACCATCCACAGCCTGCAGTTCGCCGAAGGGGGTTTCTTCACCAAACACGACGACGTGGCCAGCGCTCCGGTGTGCGTGCTGGGGGAGAGCGCCAAGGTGAGCTTGCTGGGCTACGGTCCGGCGCTGGGAAAGTTCGTCAAGGTGAACGAGTCGTGGCTGGAGGTGGTGGGCGTGCTTGAAGGGCAGCTCATGGCCAGCTCGCAGAGCACCGGCGGGTCGATGCCGGACATTAACAACATCATCTACATTCCGCGGAAGACCTTCGAATTCCGGTTCTACGATCAGGGCGCGTATCTGAAGGACGAGCTGGACGGGATCGAGCTGCAACTACAGGAGGACGCCGACAGCATCGAAGTGGCCAAGATCGTGACGGCGGTGCTCGATTCCACGCATCACGCGACCCAGGACTTCACGGTGACGATTCCGGCGGCGCTGCTGGCCCAGCAGCAGCGCACGCAGACGATTTTCACCTACGTGATGGTGGCCATCGCCGCCATTTCGCTGCTGGTGGGCGGCATCGGGATCATGAATATCGTGCTGGCGACGGTGCTGGAGCGCACGCGCGAGATCGGCATCCGGCGATCGGTGGGGGCGCGGCGGTTCGATATCGTGCGGCAGTTCCTGACCGAGGCGGTGCTGATTTCGGCCGGTGGTGGAGTGCTGGGCGTGGGGTTCGGGTTCTTTCTGGCGTGGGCCATCGCGCGGACCGCGCAATGGAGCACGATTGTGACCACGACATCGGTGGGGGTGGCGTTCGGGGTTTCGGTGGCGGTGGGCGTTCTGTTCGGGGTGTATCCGGCGGTAAAGGCTTCTAGAATCAATCCCATAGAGGCTCTGCGGTACGAATAAGGTGGTACTGCGGGTTCAACCGATACAGTAAAACACCTACACGGATCACAAGATTCCTCCGATACAGACTACAGAGATGGTTGTTCACGTCGCTACCAGAGACGGTGATCCTGGCGGCGTCCCCGGGCCGAATGGTTCGGAGGCTCGCCCGCAGTTGGATCCGATCAAGGGCGCGTTCCTGGCGAGCCTGAACCACGAGATCCGGACGCCGCTGAGCGGCATCATGGGGATGCTCGACCTGCTGACGGAAACGCTGTTGGACGAGGATCAGCGGGATTACGTGAACGCGGCGCGCCTGTGCGCGGAATCACTCGGCGAGCTGCTGAACGCGACGCTCGAATATTCGGCGCTGGAAGCCGGGCAATTCACGCTGGATGAGAGCGAATTCAGCGTCAGGGAACTGCTGGACGCGGCGATGGCGCAGCAGCAGGCCAAGGCGGACGTCAAGCGGCTGAAGCTGATGCTGGAGCTGGACGCGAACCTGCCGGTAACGCTGGTGGGGGATGCTCCGCGCATCCGCGAGGTGTTAGGGCACCTGTTGGGCAACGCGATCAAGTTCACGCATGCCGGTTCGGTGGAAGTGCACGTGGGGCTGGAGCCGGGGGGTGAGCGGCAACAGTTGGTGATCACCGTGGAGGACACCGGGATCGGCATCCCGCCGCAGAGCCTGGCCACGATTTTCGACAGTTTCCGGCAGGGCGAAGACGGGCTCTCGCGGGCGTATCCGGGTCTGGGTCTGGGTCTGGCGCTGGCGCGGAAACTGGCGCGGGCCATGGGCGGCGAGATTTCGGTGGCGAGCGACGTCGGTGCCGGGTCGACGTTCACCGTGGAGATTCCAGTGGGGCGTGCGGCGGAAATGGCCGTGGCGGGTCCGGAGATGGGCGAGGGTCCGGTGATCCTGGCGGTGGAGGATAATCCGGTGGGCTTGCGCGTGCTGCGGCACATGCTGGAACGGCGGCACGTGCGGGTGATCGCGGCCATGTCCGGGCGCGACGCCGTGGAGGCGGCGCGCGGGCAGCACGTGGACCTGGTCCTGATGGATCTGCAGATGCCGGAAATGAACGGGCTGGACGCGGCAGACGAGATCCGGCGGCTGCCGGGATACGAGTCCGTGCCGATTCTGGCGCTGACGGCGAACTGCTCGGATCAGGCCAAGGAGCGCTGCCTGGCGCACAGCATGCAGGCCTATTTATCGAAGCCCATTAACGCGCAGGAGCTGTGGAGCACGGTTGAGCGGTACCTGGGCCAGGCAGTAAGGTAGCGCTTCCGCCGGCGAGATAGTTCACCTTTCCCCGCGCAAAGCTTTCTTCCTGCTGATACGCTTAAGTTTCACACTACATGGCAGACAAACAACTGCAGATCATCCCGTTGGGAGGCTTAGGCGAGTTCGGCATGAACTCGATGGCGATCCGTTACGGGGATGACATCATCGTCGTGGACGCGGGAATGATGTTTCCCGACGACGAACTGATGGGCGTCGACATCGTGACGCCGGACTTCGCTTACCTCGAACAGAATTCTGATAAGGTCCGGGGCGTGATCCTCACCCACGGCCACGAGGACCACATCGGCGGCGTGCCCTTCCTGCTGGGGCAGGTCTCCGTGCCCATTTACGGGACGGCGTTCACGCTGGCGCTGGTGGAACGGCGCCTGGAAGAGCACAATCTGCTGGAGGATGCCGACCTCCGCAAGATCGCGCCGGGGGAGAAGCTGGACCTGGGTCCGTTTTCGATCGAGTTCATCCACGTGACGCATTCGATCGTGAGTGCGGTGGCTCTGGCCATCACCACGCCCCTGGGTGTGATCATCCACACGGGCGACTTCAAAGTGGACCCGACGCCCACCGACAACGTCCTGTTCGATCTGCACACGCTGGCCGAATACGGCAAGCGCGGCGTGCTGCTACTGCTGTCGGATTCGACCAACGTGGACCGGCCGGGATACACGGAAAGCGAGCGCGCGGTGCGGCCGCGGCTGGCGGACCTGTTCATGCGGGCCCCGCGGCGGCTGGTGATTTCCTGCTTCAGCAGCTCGATTCACCGCTTGCAGCAGATTTTGGATCTGGCCGACGAATACGGCCGCAAGGTGGCGTTCTTCGGGCGGAGCATGCTCTCAACCACGGAGGTAGCACACAATCTGGGGTTTTTGACGATCCCCAACGGCGTGCTGCTGCGCCCGCAGGACGTGATGCAAGTGGCGCCCAGTAAGGTGGTGGCGGTGGTGAGCGGGACGCAGGGCGAGCCGATGTCGGCCCTGTCGCGCGTCGCGGTGGACAATCACAAGCACCTGTCCATCCAGGCCGGAGACATGGTAGCCATGAGCGCGCGCATCATTCCCGGCAATGAGAAGGCGATCTATCGCATGATCAACCACATTTCGCGGCGCGGCGCGGATGTGGTGTACGGGAACATGACGCCGCCGATCCATGTGTCGGGTCACGGCAGCGCGGAGGAACTGCGGCTGGTGCTGAACCTGGTGCGGCCGAAGTACTTCGTGCCGGTCCACGGCGAATACCGGCAGCTTTCGCGGCACGCGCACCTGGCGCACCACCTGACCCACTGGGGCCTGGAAGACACCTTCATTCTGGAGTCGGGCGAGTCGCTGGAGATCGACAAAGCGGGCGCGCGCAAGGGCGAACGGGTGCCGGTGGGGCGCGTGTGCATCGATTCGGGGACGCTCGACGAGGTGGTGGCGGATATGGTGATCCGCGACCGGCGGCATTTGTCCGAAGACGGCTTCGTGGTGCCGATCATTGCGATCGACAAGGCGACGGGGCGAACCGAGGGACGGCCGGAGATCGTGAGCCGCGGGTTCATGTCGCTGGAGGAGAGCGCGGACATTCTGGAGTCGGCGCGGAAGGTCGTGATGAAGACGCTCGAAGGGTCGTCGGTGGAGGAAAAGGGCGACTGGGGCGTGATGCAGGAGAAGATCCGGGCGGATCTGAAGCGGTTCCTGAGCAAGGAGACGTCGCGGCGTCCGCTGATCATGCCAGTGATTCTGGAAGTGTAGGAATCCGGCGTGAAGGGCTCCGGCGTGAGATAATCTTACTGGAGTCTTACCGCGATGGAAACCACCAAGCTGTCCACCAAGGGGCAGGTCATTCTACCCAAGTCGATTCGGGACGCCAAGAAGTGGACTCCCGGCATGGAATTCGAGGTCGAGGAGACGCGCGAAGGGGTGCTGCTGCGTCCGAAGTCGCGATTCCCGCGGACCAGGATCGAGGATGTAGCCGGGATGCTCAAGTACACTGGCAAACCCAAGACGATCGAAGAGATGGATGAAGCCGTCTCCAGAGGGATTCGGGAGCGCTTTGCCCGCGGTCGATACTAACATCCTGGTCCGGTTCCTCACCCGCGACGACGAGCGGCAGTTTGCGCAGGCGGAGGCGTTGCTAGCCGCCGGCGGCACATGGGTCTCCAAGACCGTTTTTCTGGAAACCGAGTGGGTGCTACGCGAAGTCTACGGGTATGGTCGCGACGCCCTGCACGACGCGTTCTCAAGCCTCTTGGGCCTGCCGGGAATCCACTTCGAGGACGAGCTGGCGATCGTGAAAGCCATGGACCTGTTCCGTGCCGGGTTCGATCTGGCCGACGCGTTCCACGTCGCAAGCCGGCCGGCGGGCGCAGCATTCGTCACTTTTGACCGGCGGCTGATTTCGCGGGCCAAACGGGCCGCGGTGGCCGACGTCTTCGCCCCCGAATAAATCCGAGTCCTTGACCCACTTTCCCGCATCGGAAGACTAACGGGAGTTGCTATAATTAAAGCTCTGTATGTCCACTTCCGCGGGTTTTGAGTCTTCCTCCGGAAAAAAAATCATCCTGCTGCGGCCGAGAGGATTTTGCGCCGGGGTGGTGCGGGCGATCGACGTCGTGAAGATCGCGTTAAGTGCCTATGGCGCACCAATTTATGTCCGCAAGGAAATCGTCCACAACCGCCATGTTGTGGAGGAGCTGCGGGACGCCGGAGCGGTGTTTGTCGAAGAACTGAGCGAGGTGCCGCTGGGCGCCCGGGTGATCTTCAGCGCGCACGGCGTTGCTCCTTCGGTTCGTCAGGAGGCAAAGGACCGTCAATTGCAAGTGATCGATGCGACGTGTCCGTTGGTGACGAAAGTGCACCTGGAAGCGGTCAAATTCGCACGGCAACGCCACACCATCATCCTGATCGGGCACAAGGATCACGACGAAGTGACCGGTACGCTGGGCGAGGCTCCGGAAGCCACCAAGTTGGTGTCGACCGTCGAAGACGTCGACCGGCTGGAGGTGCGGGATCCCGAGAAGGTCGCGTTTATCACGCAGACGACGCTCAGTCTGGATGAGACGCGCGACATCGTGGCCCGGCTGAAGCAGCGGTTCCCCAAGATTCAGGGTCCGGCGGCGCAGGATATCTGCTATGCCACGGAGAATCGCCAAGTGGCGGTGAAGGCCGTGGCTCCGCTGTGCGAGACGCTGCTGGTGGTGGGCTCGAAGAACAGCTCGAATTCGCGGCGGCTGGTGGAGGTTTGTGAGAAGGACGGCGTGCCCGCTTACCTGATCGACGACCTGACGGAAGTGCGCGATGAGTGGCTGGAGGGCGTCAACACGGTGGCGGTGACCGCTGGGGCTTCGGCCCCCGAGAACCTGGTGCAGCAATTGATCGAATCCCTGCAGGGGCGCGGTTTTGCCGAGGTGCAGGAAATGGAAGTCAAGGAAGAAGACGTGCGCTTTAACCTGCCGGTGGAACTGGCACGCACGGTGCAATTGCAGACTGTCGCTCGCATATGAGCCCCAGCTTGCAAGTCGCCGACGCCCTGCTGGCGGCGTCCGCGGACACGTTGCGCCGGGCTTCGGAGTACCTGCTGAGCCGCCGCACAGAGGGCGGCTACTGGTGGGGCGACCTCACGGCCGATACCACGCTCGAATCCGACTTCATTTTGCTGGAGCTGTGGCGGCATCCGCCGAAGGACGGCGTCTGGAATCCACCCACGCGTCCGCTGATCGACAAAGCCGTAGGCTCGATTCTGCGGCGTCAGCTTGCCGACGGCGGGTTCAGCATCTATGAGAAGGGTCCGTCAGAGGTCAGCGCGTCGATCAAGGCCTACGTCGCGCTGAAGCTGGCCGGCCTGGCCTACGACGATCCGAACCTGGCGCGCCTGCGCGATCGCATCCTGGCGATGGGCGGGATGGCGGCGGCCAACAGCTACGTCAAAATCAACCTCAGCCTGTTCGGACTGTATCCGCGCGAGCACACGCCGGCGGTGCCGCCCGAGATGATGCTACTGGGCAACGTGATCTACGAGATGTCGTCGTGGTCGCGGGCGATCGTGGTGCCGTTGGCGATCCTGCATTCGGCGAATCCGCAGCGGCCGGTTCCGGCGGGATTCTCGGTGAATGAGCTTTTCGTCGGGGGCAAGCCGCTGGCGTTCCCCAACGACGAAGGGTTTTGGAGCTGGCGCAATTTCTTCCTCAAGGCCGACGGTCTGCTGAAGTTCTGGGAGCGGCACGGCATCCGCAGCCTGCGGACGCGCGCCATCCGCCGCGCCGAGCAGTGGATGCTGGCGCGCACGCGGTATTCAGGCGGTCTGGCGGCCATCTACCCGTCCATGATGTACGTGATCATGGCGCTGGATGTGCTGGGCTATCCGCCGGATCACCCGGACGTCGAAGAGGCCACCCAGCAGTTCCTCCACCTGATGGCCGACCGCGAGGACCGCTTCTTCTTCCAGCCGTGTTTCTCGCCCGTGTGGGACACGGGCATCGCCGTGCACGCGCTGGGCGAATCCGGGCAGGCGCCGAAGGAAGCCCTGACGCGGGCCGCTGACTGGCTGCTGACCAAAGAAGTCCGGAGCAAGGGCGACTGGAGCGTGAAGCGTCCGGACGTGCAGCCCTCGGGCTGGTACTTCGAGTTCGCCAACGAGTTTTACCCCGATATCGACGACACCGCGCAGGTGCTGCTGGCGCTCGCGCAGGCGCAGGCCACCGACGGAACGCGGCAGGCCGCGTGCGTGGATCGCGCCGTGACCTGGCTGCTGGCCATGCAGGGCGCCGACGGCGGCTGGGCGGCGTTCGACGTCGATAACGACTGGCACTTCCTGAGCGCCGTGCCGTTTGCCGATCACAACGCGATGCTCGATCCGACCTGCCCGGACATTACCGGACGGGTGCTGGAAGCGCTGGCCGTGTGCGGCATCGCGAACCAGCATGCGGCGGTGCAGCGCGGCGTCGAATATCTGCGGCGCACGCAGGAAGCCGACGGAAGCTGGTACGGGCGCTGGGGCGTCGACTACATCTACGGCACGTACCTGGCGCTGCGCGGGCTGCGCGCCTCAGGGGAGGATGATCGCGAGGCGCACGTGCTGCGCGCCGGCGAGTGGCTGCGGTCCATCCAGAACGCCGACGGCGGCTGGGGAGAGAGCTGCGCCAGCTACGACAAGCAGACCTTTGTGGGCGCTCCGAGCACGCCTTCGCAGACCGCCTGGGCGGTGCTGGGGCTGATCGCCGGCGGGGACACCACCTCCACCAGCGTGCACAAGGGCATCGAATATCTGATGGAAACGCAGCGGGCCGACGGCGGCTGGGACGAAGAGCTTTCCACCGGCACGGGGTTCCCGCGCGTTTTTTACTTGCAGTACCATCTCTATCGAAACTCATTTCCGGTGCTGGCTCTGGCCGCCTATCGGAAAGCGAGAGGAGCATCCTGAGGCTATGAGATTCCCGCTCACGCAAGCGGCCAATATGGCGACTTACATCGCCAAGAATAAGCTGCGGCCGAAACCGGAATGGCAGAAGAACCTGGCGGCGGCAGACGACCCGAAAAACCCGTTCCGCATTGTGCACACACAGATTCCGGCGGCCGGCGCCGAACGCAAGCCGCATCCGCTGATCCACAAGCGCTTTCCGCTGGTGATGATGCTGGAACCGCTGCACGCCTGCAACCTGACGTGCACGGGCTGCGGGCGCATTCGCGAGTATGAGACGTCGATCTCCTCGCGCCTGACGCTCGAACAGTGCCTGAAGGCCGTGGACGAGTGCGGCGCGCCGATGATCTCCATCTGCGGCGGCGAGCCGTTCCTTTATCCGGAGCTGCCGCAGCTCTGCACCGAGATCCTGAAGCGCGGGCGCTACATCCAGCTCTGCACGAATGGCATGTTCATCGCCAAGCGCCTCAAGGAATTCAAGCCGGACCCGGGCCTGGTTTTCAACGTCCACCTGGACGGCATGGAGAAGAACCACGACGCCGCGGTGGAGCGCGAAGGCGTCTTCAAGACCGCCGTCGAAGGAATCAAGGCCGCCAAGGGAAACGGCTTCCGCGTCTTCACCAACACCACGGTGTATCGCGAAACCGACATGCGCGAGCTGTGGGAGATGTTCGAGTTCCTGGAGCAGTTGAAGGTGGACGGGCACACCATCTCGCCGGCCTACGGATATTCTTCGGTGAATGACCAGGAGATCTTCATGACGCGCGAGGATGTCCACGAGAAGTTCGAGGGAATCGAGGCGATGGCCAAGCGCTTCCCGCTGGTCTCCTCGCCGGTCTACATGGACTTCCTGAAGGGCGACCGCGAGCTGCCGTGCACCGCCTGGGGCAATCCCACCTATAACGTCAAGGGCTGGAAAGGGCCCTGCTACCTGATCACGGATGCGCACCACGACACGTTCGAGGATCTGATGACCAAGACGCCGTGGGAGAACTACGGGCATGGCAACGATCCGCGCTGCGAGCAGTGCATGGTGCACTGCGGCTATGAGCCGTCGGCCGCCTACGGGATCAACGCCAAGTTGAGCGATCCGTTCAAGACGCTGAGCTGGTTGCTGGGCTAGCGTGTTGCGCGCGGGCGGGGCGGCGCGGGATGCCAGTAGCAGAGCCGCGACCATAGGGAGCGGTCCTGCCGTCCGCACACGCCCATGAAACCCACACTGGTAACGGGAGCCACCGGATTCGTCGGCTGGCACGTGGCGCGCGCGCTGCTCGACCGCGGCTGCCGCGTACGGGTGCTGGCGCGCGATCCGGCGCGGTTGCAGGAGCTGGACGGCGCCGAAGCCGTGCAAGGCGACTTGCGCGAGTCGGCGTCGCTTGAACGCGCGGTGGAGGGATGCGGCGTGGTCTACCACGTCGCGGCGGATTACCGGCTGTGGACCCGGCAGCCGCAGGAGATGTTCCGGTCCAATGTGGACGGCACGCGGGCGATGCTCGCGGCGGCGCGCCAGGCCGGCGTGGAGAGGTTCGTGTACACGAGTACGGTGGGCTGCATCGGCGTCCCCCGCGGCGGGTTGGGTGACGAGCAGATGCCGGTGACGCTGGACGAGATGAAGGGTCCCTACAAGCGATCGAAGCTGCTGGCCGAGCGGGCCGCCCTCGAATTCGCCGGCGAAGGGTTTCCCGTGGTGATCGTCAACCCGACCGCGCCCGTCGGAGATCACGACTTCAAGCCCACGCCGACCGGCAAAATCGTGGTCGATTTCATGAAGGGAGCCATGCCGGCCTACGTCGATACAGGGCTGAACGTGGTGGACGTGCGCGACGTGGCGCAGGGGCATCTGGCGGCCTGCGAACGCGGGCGCGTGGGTGAGCGCTACATTCTGGGCGCGGAGAACATGACGCTGCAGCAGATTTTCGAATCGCTGGCGCCGGCCGCGGGGCGAAAGCCGCCGGCCATGCAGATTCCGTACGCCGTGGCCTACGCGGCGGGTGTGGCGTCGACGGCCTGGGCGGGTGTGACGGGCCGTGAACCGCGGGCTCCACTGGACGGCGTGCGGATGGCGCGCAAGAAGATGTGGGTGCTGCATGACAAAGCCGCCCGTGAGCTGGGATACGCACCGGGGCCGGCGGCGGAAGCGCTGCGGCGCGCGGCGGACTGGTTTCGCGAACATGGCTACTGCTAAGAAAGGGAACGCAGGCCGACAATGCAGACCTGGCTGGTGGTCGCCGCTGAAGCGCGCGAGTTTTCCGGCATCCTGCAGCGTGCCGGCTCCGCGCGGGGCCTTGATTGTCCGCAGGCGGAGTTCGCCCAGGAGATTGTCTGGAAGCACGGACGCTGGCTGCTGCTGGCCAACGGTCCGGGACCGAAGCTGGTGGAACGCGCGCTGGGATCGCGGTCCGCAGCGGGTTGGGGCGTGGACGGTCTCATGAGCATTGGATTCTGCGGAGCCCTTGACCCGGCCCTGCGTGTAGGTGATATCGTCGTATCGGGTGACGTTCCTCGAAGTGCGAATGGGGTCTTCGTGCGAGGGGAGGTCTTGTCGGTGGACCGCGTAGCGGTAACGGCCGAAGAAAAGCATCGTTTGCGCACGCGCACGGGGGCGGCGGTGGTGGAGATGGAGTCCGCCGCGGTGGCCGCGCAAGCTCGCCGATGGGGAGTTCCGTTCCGCTGTGTACGGGCCGTGTCAGACACAGCGGCGGAGGATTTACCGCTGGATTTTAACGAGTATCGTGACACCGCCGGCCGGTTTCGGCTGGGGCGGATCGCCGGGGCGGCGGTGCTGCGCCCCTTCACGGCGCTGCCGGGCTTGTTGCGCTTGAATCGCAACTGCCGGCAGGCCGCCGATCAGTTAGGAGAGTTTCTTGCCAACTGCGAATATTAGAGAAGAAGTCAGGAGCCCGCGCAGTACAGAGACGGGACAGGATTCCGCGGCCCGAAGCGCCGCCCAGAGCGTCACCTTGATGCGCGCCGCGGTGTATCGCGGCTCGGGAGCCATCGAGGTGGAGGAGATTCCGGTTCCGGAAATCGGGCCGGGCGAGATCCTGATTCAGGTGGAATCGTGCGGGATCTGCCACACGGATCTCAAGAAGATTGCCTACGATCTGTTGCCGCCCCCGCGCGTGTTCGGCCATGAGACGGCCGGCGTCGTCGCGGCGGTGGGGTCCCGGGTGACCAAGTACGCGCCGGGCGACCGCGTTGTGGTCTTCCACCACATCCCCTGTGGGACCTGTTTTTACTGCGAACGTAAGCTCTACGCGCAGTGCGCCGTCTATAAGAAAGTGGGCGTCACAGCCGGATTCGAGCCCGCCGGCGGCGGCTTTGCGCAATACGTGCGGGTGATGGACTGGATCGTCGAGCGGGGCGTAGAGAAGATCCCCGACGGGGCCAGTTTCGATCAGGCCAGCTTCGTCGAGCCGGTGAATACGTGCCTCAAGGGCATCAAGCTGCTGGATCCGCGGCCGGGCGACGTCTGCGCCGTGTTGGGGCAGGGTCCCATCGGTCTGATTTTCACCATGATGGCCGTGCGCGCCGGAGCGCGCGTGGTGGCTACGGATACCATGGCCAGCCGCCGGGAGTCGGCTCTGCGCTTCGGGGCCGAGCTGGCCCTGAACCCGCGTGACTCGCGCGACGAGGCGGTGGCGGGCGGGATCCAGGCCCTGACGAACGGCCGGGGCGCCGACCTGGTGATCGTGGCGACGTCCGCGCCGGGGATCGTGGAACAGGCCGTCGCCTGTTCGCGGCCCGGGGCTCGTATCCTGCTCTTCGCCCAAACTTCGCATCAGGAACGGATCGAAGTTTCCGGCGCCGACGTCTGCATGGGGGAGCGGACGATTTTGGGCTCCTACAGTGCTTCGGTCGACCTCCAGCGGGAATCCGCCGAGCTGGTATTCAGCGGCGCCCTGCCGGTGGAGGAGCTGATTACCCACCGTTACCCCCTCCGGGAAATCCACAAAGGTGTGGACCGCGCGTTGCATCCGGATGAGGTATCGTTGAAGATAGTGGTAACGCCACAACAATGAATCCTGCGCTGCAGCGGATGACGGCTGCCGTCCTATACGGTAAGGAGCAGCTCCGCATTGAATCCGTGGATGTGCCAGAGCTGGGCACCGGCGACGTGCTGGTGCGGGTCAGGGCGGCACTGACGTGCGGCACCGACGTAAAGGTGTTCCGGCGCGGCTACCATGCTCGCATGATCCGGCCGCCGGCCCTGTTCGGCCATGAGCTGGCCGGGGACATCGTGGCCGTGGGCGCGGGTGTGGAGAAATTTCACGCCGGCCAGCGGATCGTGGCGGCAAACTCCGCGCCGTGCGGCGCCTGCTACTACTGCAGTCGGGGACAGGAAAACCTGTGCGAAGACCTCCTCTTCAATAACGGCGCCTACGCCGAGTACATTCGCATTCCGGAACGTATCGTCCAAAAGAACACGCACGAAATTCCGATCCACGTCAGCTATCAGGACGCCGCGCTGGTGGAGCCGCTGGCCTGCGTGATGCGCGGGTTGGAGGAGACCGGTCTGCGCGCGGGCGATACGATCGCCATCATCGGGCTGGGTCCCATCGGAATGATGTTTGTGCGGCTGGCCAAGACCATTTACAACGCCCGGGTGATCGCCATCGGGCGGCGCTATTCGCAACTGGAGCGCGCCGCGGGCATGGGCGCTGACGCCGTGGTGTTGAACGAAGACGGCGCGGACGTGATCACGCCGGTCCGCGAGCTGACCGGCGGCCGGGGTGCCGACGTGGTGATCGAGGCGGTGGGGCTGCCCGAGATCTGGCAGCTTGCGGTGAAGCTGCTGCGGCGCGGCGGCGTGGTCAACTTTTTCGGCGGCTGCGCGGAAGGCACCGAAGTGCCGGTGGACACCAACCGCCTGCACTATTCCGAGCTGACGCTGCGGGCCAGCTTCCATCACACGCCCGCGCTGATCCGCCAGGCGCTGGACGTGGTGGGCCGCGGCTATGTCACCGCCAAGGATTTCGTGAATCGCGTGGAGCCGCTCACCAACCTGATCGACGTGATGCAGCACCTCATGAGCCATAACGGCCACATGAAGACCGCGATCATTCCCTAGTAAGGGCCCTACGGGCGTGTTCCTGCAACCTACGGCATTCCTGGCTTCCCCGGAGGCGATGTCGCGCGTCTGGACACACCAGGAATCGCTGGCCTACACACGCTGGCTCGCGACCCATCACTACGAAAATTTCCACGTGGTCAGCTTCCTGCTGCCCAAGCGCCTGCACCAGGACTTTTACAACGTCTACTCGTTCTGCCGCTGGGCCGACGATCTGGGCGACGAGATCGGCGATACGGCGGAAAGCCTGCGCCTGCTCGCCTGGTGGCGCGGCGAGCTGCACGCCATGGCGGCCGGCAGCACGCGCCATCCGGTGTTCGTCGCCTTGCAGGGAACCGTGCGCGCCTGCCAGCTTCCCCAGCAGCCCTTCGAGGACCTGATCACGGCCTTCGAGCAGGATCAGACCGTCACGCGCTACCCCGATTTCGAAGCGCTGTTCGGCTACTGCCGCTATTCGGCGAATCCCGTGGGCCGGCTGGTGCTGGGCCTGTGCGGTTATCGCGACCAGGGGCGCTACGCGCTGTCGGACGCCACCTGCACCGCGCTCCAGCTCGCCAACTTCTGGCAGGATGTGACGGTGGATCTCGAAAAGGACCGCGTCTATCTGCCCACGGGGTTGCTCGAAGCCCACGGCTATCCGCTGGAGGCGCTGTTTCAGCGGCGCTTTGACGATCGCTTCCGCGCCGCCATGCGCGAGGCCGTGGAGGTCGCCCGCGAGCTGTTCTTGAAGGGCCTGCCGCTGGCCGATCAGGTGGACCGCCGCCTGGCGATCGACCTGGATCTGTTCAGCCGCGGCGGCCTGCGCGTCCTCGAAAAGATCGAGCAACAGGATTACGACGTTCTACGCGCCCGCCCGGCGATTTCAAAGGTGGAGCGCGTGGGGCTGCTGCTAGGCGCCCTCACCCGGCGAGCCTTTTCGCGGGCGGCGTGAGCGCGACCGCGGGTCCGGTGCCGTCCACCGCCCTGGAGGCGTCCTACGCGTTCTGTGAGGACGTGGCGCGGTCGCAGGCCAAGAACTTCTACTACTCCTTCCTGCTGCTGTCGGCGCCCCAGCGGCGCGCCATGTGCGCCATCTACGCCTTCATGCGCTACTGCGACGATCTGAGCGACGCCAAGGGCATCCCGGATCGCGCGGCGGCGATCGCGCGCTGGGAACAGGACCTGGATGCCGCGCTGTCCGGCCGCCTGCCCGCGCACACGCTGTGGCCCGCGTTCGCCGACGCGGTGGCGCGCTACCGCATCCCGCATCAATACTTCCACGACATGATTGCGGGCGTCAGCTCGGACCTGGAGCCGCGGGCCATTGCCACCTTCGACGAGCTGTATCGCTACTGTTACCACGTCGCGAGCGTGGTGGGCCTCACCATCATCCACATCTTCGGCTTTGATTCGCCCGAGGCCCTGCCGCTGGCTGAAAAATGCGGCATCGCGTTCCAGATCACCAACATCCTGCGCGACGTTCGCGAAGATGCCGACAACGGCCGCGTGTATCTGCCCGCCGAGGACCTGGAGCGCTTCGGCGTGGGGCCGGGCGATCTGCGCGCCGCGCCGCCGTCGGCCGAATTGCGCCGGCTTCTGGAGTTCGAAGCGGGGCGCGCGCGGGCGTACTACGACGAGTCGGCGCCGCTGGTGGGGATGGTGGACCGCGGCAGCCGCGCGTCGCTGCGGGCGCTGATCGGGATTTACTCGCGGCTGCTTGCCCGCATCGCGGCCGCCGACTACGACGTGCTGTCGCAGCGGATTCGTGTGCCGACGGCGGAGAAGGTGTGGGTGCTGGTCCGCTCGCGGCTGGGGTAGGGGGGGACGGTCGCGGACAGGGGAAGACCGCTCCCTGCGGTCGCGGCTCAGCTAGTGGCTCTCTGCCCACCAGCCGCGATCCGAGTGCAGTGCCAATGGCCGCGACCGCAGCGGTCTTCCCCCGGTCCGCGCGCTACCCCAGCGGCGGACCCAGCAACTCCATGCCGTAGGCGTTCATCAGGCGCTCGGTTCCGGCCAAGTCCGGCGCGGGCAGACCGTGATTGAGCGCGGAGACCTCCTCAAAGAACTGATGGAACCCGCCCGGGGTCACCATCACCAGCATGCGCGCGGTCTCCGCCTGGAAATTCTGGAAGGCATGCGCCGTACCCCGCGGGGCGAACGCAGATGCACCCGGGCGGAGCTGGACCCTTTGCCCGTCGATCTCCACGGTGATCTCGCCTTCCAGCACGTAGAACCACTCGTCCTCGCGGGAATGCCGGTGCAGCGGCGGTCCGGAGCGTTCGGGCACAGTTACGTGGAACACCGCGGCGGCGCCGCCCGTGTCGGCGTTGCCGAGCTTCACCAGCACCTCCTCGCCGAGGACGTTCAGAGCCCCGGGTGTGCGGCCTTCGGCAGGCTTCAGTGCGAATACGGGCGCCGTAGCAGGGATTGTCACAGTCATGGTTTCTCCTTCTTTTGCTTTTTTGAGTTTCGTGTTGCCTTCAAACTTTTGAGCAGCGTGTGCATGGTCCACTCGACGGCGGCGATCGCGTCCGGGCCGCTCAAACCGGCACGCTCCCGCAGGAGCTGCCAGAAGGGGGCCGAGTAGATCGCAAGAAAACTGCCGGCCACGCGCCGCTTCCCGGCTGGGCTCATGCCGGCCGTGAGTTGCGCCAGGCTCTTGGTGAACGAGGCCCGGCCTTCCGCGGCTCCGCGCTCGCGCACGCGGTGCCCGGCGGGCGATTCGAGCACCGCGTGGATCAGGGGCGCATTGCGGTCGAAGCCTTCGAACAGGATGCGGACCTGCGGCAGGATCTGGGCTTCGTCCGTGGGGAAGACGGTGCCCGCCTGCTTGCGGACGCGCACCCATAGTTCCTCGTAGAGGTCGGATTGCGCGGGAAAGTAGCGGTACACCGTGCGGGCGCCGACCCCGGCGCTGGCGGCGATCGCTTCATGCGAAAAGGGCTGATCCGGGTGCTGGACTAAAAGCTCGTAGGCGGCGTCCAGGATATGGTCGCGGGTGGCGGCGGCCTGTTTTTCGCGAAGACTGGGCGGCTCGGCGAGCTTCATGGCAGTATACTGCCACAAGTGGCAGTTCGCTGTCAATAGATTTTGCGCGGAGTCCGGCGGGAGCCGTGGCGCGGGCCGGAGGAGTGCTACGCGCCGGCGATTTCAAGCGGAATCGGAGCCAGCTTGCGGCGGCCGATCTGCACCTGGAGGTCGTAGGAGCCCGCGGGCAGGTCCTCGGGCAGGTGGAAATTGACCTCGAAGCGCTGGGGGCGCGGGTCCGTGCAGAAGAATTCGAGATCGACCACGGGGTGGCCGCCGATGGTCGCCTGGATCTCGTGAGGCCGGGCGATCTCTTCGAGGATCATCTTCACCGAACGGGTCTCGATACGGTTGCCGGCGACCAGGTTCACGCCGTCCGTCACCGAGCGCACGCGTGGAACCGACGGACCGGGCGGAATTACGCGCAACGTGGTCTGCGGCGCAAGGGGCGATTCGAGCCACAGCAGGTCGACCGGCAGGAGTCCGGTGGCTTCGAGTTCGGGCAGGATCACGGTGACCTGCTGGAGCCCGACATTGTCGGCCGCGCCGATATAAGTAATGGTGGCCAGGCTGTCACCCACGAATACACGCAGGTGATGCAAGCCGGCGTCGGCCGGCAGATTCTCCACCCACAGCGAAACCGAGGCGAAGCGGCCGCGGCAGGGCGCCACGGGCTCCGAGCTTTCCGCGTTCGTGATGCGGCGGATGCGCACGGTGTCCGGCGCGAACTGGCGATTCTGCTGCACCGCGGACCAGCCGGGAGCCTGCTTACGCCAGGTGGTCCACATGTATTGCGTGGAGGCGCCTTCGAGCGCCAGCACCTGGAGGTCGTGCGCTTCGGCGAACTCCATCAGTTCGGCGGAACTGAAGCGCGCGCCGGACCACGTGTCGTAGGAATCGTAGCCGCGCGGCAGCCCATTGAATTGCAGCCGCGCCAAGGCACCAACCTTGGCCACGCGATGGATCTCGCGCATATACTCGAGCACCACCTCGCGCGCCGGAATGTGCTGGAAGACGGCGTAGGAGTAAATGAAGTCGAAGGAGCCGTCCTCGAATCCGGCGAGCCGCGCGCCATCGGTGGCCTGCACGTAAGCGTTGCCCAGGTCGGCGAGCTTCTCCCGCGCCCGCGCGATCATTTCGTCCGATACATCGACGCCGTGGATCTCGGCGAAGTGGCGGCTCAGGGGGCGCATCAGCCGTCCCGGTCCGCAGCCGATCTCGAGAGCCCGCCAGTTACGGCGCTGGGCGGGGGCCACGCGGCGCAACTCGCCTTCCAGCGAGTTGACCACTTCGGTGGCCGTGGCGAAGAAGTCCGCGTCGCTCTGCTCGCGGCGGCCGAAGGCCACAAAGTATCCGGCATCCTCGCGGGCGCGGGCGTTCCAATCGTCCCGCATGCGGGCGGAGATTTCCGGATCGGGCATGGCTGTGTGCCGCTACTTGCGGCTGGAGTAGCGATTCAGTTCGGTCATCAGATCGGCAGCCGCGGCCGGCGGCGCCATACCGCTCGCGATGATTTCTTTGTTGGTGATCTTCTTGCCGTAGAGCTCCTTGGTCCAGTCGGGGTCTTCCCGCAGCGTGGAGCCCTTAAGTGAGATGCCGGCGAAGAGGCCACGGGAGCGCGACCAGGTGAGGATTTCAGCGGTCATGGCGGCATCGGTTTCCGCCTGCGTGGTGCGCCCGACGGGTCCTGCGGCGGCCGAGGCTTCCCCGCCCAGGGTGAACTTGGTGGAGAGCAGCCGGTCGCGGCCTTTCTCATTCATCACCAGCATGAAGACGTCGGTTTCGCTGCCGCCGATCTGGAAGCCGATGCTGCCGCCCTCGACGCGCACGGCTCCCGGAGCCGACCAGCCCACACCGTTCTCCTTGCGGCAGGAAACGAATCCCTTACCGTACTGCGCGCCGATGATGAAAGCGCCTTTCTTGAGGTCCGGCACGATGACGATACACTCCGCCTTGGCCATGAGTTCCTGCGGGATGGACTTGTCGGGGATGCCCATCACTTCCTTCAGTGCGGTGGCGGCTACCGGCAGTCGGTCGACGGCTTCGTTGGCGGCGGCGGCGAGGCCGGCGCTGAGGGCAAGTGCGGCGGATAGTCGTAGGATCAATTCGATCTCCTCCCATGTCATTCGAAGATCGCGCTGACGCGCTTTTCTCGATGATCGCACAGGACACGAGCCGCGCGGATCCAGATAAGGTGACTTGCCGGTCAGGACGCTTTCCGTGTCATGGTAGACCGCTCCCTGCGGTCGCGGCTCAGCTATTGGCGCTCTGCCCGGATCACGGATACTGCGCACAGCGCCGCTAGCTGAGCCGCGACCACAGGGAGCGGTCTTCGCCCTACCGCAAAAATTCGATAGCAAGGCTATTGGATGGTGACCGGAGAGGAAACGTTACCGGATCTATTCGTGCCGCAAGGCTTCCACCGGGTCGAGCTTGGCAGCCTTGCTGGCCGGCCAGATGCCGAAGAACAGGCCGATGCCCACGCTGACGACGATGCCCAGGATCACTGCCCAACTCGGAACCAGGGTCGGCAGCGACGGCAGGGCGACCTTGGCCAGCAGGCTCACGCCCCAGCCCAGCAGCATCCCCAGGGCGCCGCCCATTCCGGTGAGCACCACGGCTTCGGTGAGGAACTGAAGAATGATGTCGGTGCGGCGCGCGCCAATCGCCTTGCGCACGCCGATTTCGCGGGTGCGCTCGGTGACGCTCACCAGCATGATATTCATGACACCGATGCCACCCACCAGCAGTCCGATGGAGCTGAGCACCACCATCACGATCGCCACCGTGGAGGTGAGCGCGCGAAACTGGTCCACCAACTGGTCCGAGGTGGAAATGGAGAAGCTGTCGGGGTCCGAGAGACCGTCGCGGCGGACCTGGCGCAGCACGATGCGCATCTCATCGATGGCCGCGGCCAAGCGTCCTTCGGCGGCTTTCACCATGAACTGGTGCTCGCGCGAGGCCGGGAACATTTTGCGCATGGTGAAGTAGGGCACAATCACCTGGTTATTGCTCTGGCCCGGGATCATCGTAGCGGGCTTCTCCAGCACCCCGATCACCTGGAGCTCGTGGCCGGCCACGAGAATGTTCTTTTCGAGCGCGTTCCCGGCGCCGAACAGTTGTTTGTAGACATCCTCGCCGATCACGGCCACGGGCCGCCGGCCGATGTTTTCCGCGGCGGTAAAGAAGCGGCCCTCGGCTACGTCGGCCTGCCCGCTGGTGGCGTAGTGCTCGTCGGTTCCGAAGAACTGGAGCTGGAACATGTCGTTCCCTTTGTACCGCGCGCGCAGCACGCCGCCGCCGGAAGCCGAGACGATCGGGCTGACGTATTCCACCGACGGGCAGCGGGCTTCGATCGCCTGCGCCTGTTCGTAGGTGAGCGGCTTACGGGTGCGCTCCTCTGGCGAACGGGCGGCGAAGCCGGCGCTCATCTTGGTGACGAACGCGGTGTTGGTGCCGAAGCTCCGGATCACGCCGGTGACGGCTCCGTCGAATCCGGCCAGAATCGATCCCACGCCGATGATGGTGCCCGTGCCGATGATCACGCCGAGCACGGTCAACACCGAGCGCGACTTGTTCTCGCGGATGGTGGAGAGCGCCAGACCGATGATGGAAAGCATCAGGCGCATGTCAGCTCTCCGCCCTCAGGGCCACAATCGGGTCAAGCTTGGCGGCCTGCCGCGCCGGGTAGATACCGAAGAACAGCCCCACGGCGGAGGACAGCAGTACGCCGGTCAGCACCGAGTCCCACGGCAGCTCCATAGGCACGGGTGTGGTGTTGCGCACCAGGACCGCCGCCAGCCAGGCAATGCCGACGCCGATCAAGCCTCCCATGGCAGCCAGCGTCGAGGACTCCACCAGGAACTGGTTCAGGATATCGCTGCGGCGCGCGCCCACGCTCTTGCGGATGCCGATTTCGCGCGTGCGTTCGGTGACCACGGCCAGCATGATGTTCATGATGACCACGCCGCCCACCACCAGGAACACGCTTACGATGCCCACGGCGGCGGCCTGGATGGCGCCGGTAAGCGAGTTCCAGGCGCCCACCAGCGTGTCCGAGGAGACGATCATAAAGGTGTCGTCTTCGCCCGGCAGCAGGTGGCGGTAGGCGCGCAGAAGCACCTCGATCTCCTCCTGGGCCTGCGCCATGTGCGCCTGGTCGATGGCCTCGAAGTTGTAGTCCATCCCGCTGCGCGTGCCATACATCTTGAAGTAGGTCTGGATGGGGATGGAAACGTAGTTGTCCTGCGAATTGCCGAAGACGCTGCCCTTGGGCTTGCCCACGCCGATCACCTCAAAGGGCCGGCCGTCGATGCTGATGGTCTTGCCGACGGGATCGACGCTGGGGAAGAAGCGGTCTTTGATGTCGGCTCCGATGAAGGCTACGGTGATTTTGCGGCGGACCTCGGTGTCGGTGAAGTAGCGGCCGGTGTCGACCTCGGTGTTGGTCATCTCGGCCCCGTTGGAAGCGTTCCCCAGCAGGCCGACGCCCTGGAGCAGGTCGCCCTGATAGCTGACCTGCACACTGCGCTGGGCCGAGAGGCCGGCTTCGCGGACCATGGTCAGGCGGTTCTTGAGGAAATCGAACTCCTCTTCGGTGAGCTGCGGGTTGCGGCGCTGGAACTCAAGGAACTTCTTGGGGTCCCAGTTGCCCACGAACGCCATGCGCACCACCCGGAAGCCTTCGGTGCCCATGCTGGTGGCGCTGGTGGCAATGTAGACGTCCATACCGTGAATCACCCCGCGGACGGCGATCAGCGTGGTGGTGGAGAGAATAATCCCCAATAGCGTCAGGAAGCTGCGCAGCTTGTTGGCGCGCAGCGACGCCAGCGCCACCATGGCCGATTCGAAGAATGATGCCCCCGACTTCACGGTACCTCCAACTTAACAGAATACGTAGCGTTTGCCCGAAAGTTCCGTGCGATCCGGGTGTTGTGAAGCGGAGAGGACCACTCCCTGCGGTCGTGGCTCAGCTCGCGGCGCTCTGCCCGGACGGCGGCTGCGGGCGGAGTGCTCCCAGCCATGGAGCGCTGCCGGATCGGGTTGGAAGTAGGGACGCATTCGCCGGTCGCCTACCCGTTTACTCCGGCATCGGCGGAGGCTCGCCTGGGCCGCGACCGCAGCGGTCCCCCGCGGTCCGGCTGCTACCATGTGGGCATGTCCGTCTGGGAAGACCGCAAGAGCGCGCTCGAAGAGCACGAATTCCGCATGGGAACCGAGCGGGGCCGCCTGGCGGTGACCCTGGACCTGTTGACCGACGCGTTGGTGCTGGTGGGCCAGCACGGCGTCTACTGCCAGAGCGCGCGCCAGCCGGGCAAGCCCGCCATGGACATCCAGTTGATCGACAAGTGCCTGGTGGACGCTAAGGAACTGGTGGCCAACGTCATGGGCGAACTGAAGCGCGCCCGCGAGCAAGCGGACTGAGCCGCCACTCCTCCCGCGGCGTTCCGCGAGTTACGCCGGCGCTGCCGCTACTAGTGCCGTGACCGCGTGAAAAGTTGGGCGGTCCTGATTCCCAGGTTGGTGGAAGAGGCGGCCTGAGAGGCCGCCGCAGGCCATGGGCCTGCCCCACACGGCAAACGAATCAAGCGGTCGGAGCACTAGTTTGGTGACGGGTGCTCCACCTGTTCGATGACGAGGAACTGCTCGATTCCGGTGTCGGGGATCAGGCGAAGCCCGAGCTGTTCCCGGACGGCGTCGAACATGGACGGGACGTCGGACCCTGCGGGCGGCAGGCGATTGGCCGGAAACCAGTCGAGCGTGTAGGCGTAGAAGCCGGTCAACCCGGTTTTATCGGCCACGGGGCGGCCGGCGGTTACGGAAAGCTGCGAGGCAAGCTCCGCCATGGTCCCCTTGGTCACTTCGCGGTGCAGACCTTGTTGCGATCCGCGGGTGAAGCCGCCCGGGCGGGCATCGGGGGCGCTTGACTGGAGCTTGGGGCCGTCCTTGTCGCCGTCCTTATCAATGACCAGCGAGTAGATGGCCGCCTCGCGCGACTCCCAGCGCACTTGCAGTTGGAAGCGGTCGGCGAGCAGACGCCGCATCATGGCGTTGGCGAGGTCGCGGGTCAGCGGCACGTCCGCGGGCGCGAGTGCGTCGAGATCAAAGTGCTCCTGCGTGCCCCACGCGGGCGCGTTGTCGACTTGATTGTTGCGGATGCCGTAGGCGCTGGTGATGAGGTCGAGCAGAGTGCTGGCGGTCGCCACGACGTGGGTGCCGCGGATGGCAGGGTCCGCGGAGAAGGTGATCTCGCCCGGATGGGGCTTGATGGAGGCGACCTCGAACGACTGGGCGCACAGCAGGGGCGCGAGAAGCCACAAGCAGAGTTTCATCATTCCTCCCGCAGCGCGACCATCGGATCCACGCGCGCCGCCCGCGTCGCCGGCCGCACCATCGCCGCGACCAACGCCACGCCCAGCGCGCCGATCGCCGCTCCCCAGGACCACGGATCGCCCGGCGTCACCTCGTACAGCTCCGAGGCGAGCGCCCGCACCGCGACCCAGGCCAGCGCGCCTCCGCACACCGCGCCGGCGATGATCCACCGTCCCGCCTCGCCGGCGAGTTGCCGCGCGATATCGCCGGGAGCCGCGCCCAGCGCCATCCGCACGCCGATATCCCGAGTCCGCTGCGTGACGAGGTAGGACGCGACCCCATACAGCCCCATCGCGGCCAACAGGAGCGCCAGCCCCGCGAAGGCCGAAAGCAGCCACGCGACGAACCGGGGCCGGTTGGCGATCTGATCCACGCGCTGCTGCATCGTCTGCATCTCCACCGGGATCTGCGGGTCCACCGCCGCGATCTCCTGCCGCAGGTAGGCGGCCGTGATGCCTTCGCCCACGCTGGTCCGCAGCACCAGGAACGCCGAGCGTGCCTGCGGTGCCACGCCTCCGCGGCGGGCCAGAAAATACTCCGGCTCGACCGGGTTCTGCGCGCCACGGTCGCGCGCATCGCGAACCACGCCAACCACCGTGTACCAGGCCGGCATCAGCCGGCCGACCCCGACCCGCTTGCCCACCGGGTCCTCGCCGGGGAACATCTTTCGCGCCAGGGATTCGTTCAGGATCATGCCGGCAGCCTGGGTCTCCTGGTCGGAGCCGCGGAAGTCCCGCCCGCGCACCAGGGGCACTTGCAGAGTCGCAAAGTAGCCCGGCGTCACCGAGCGCCATGGCACCATGCCACCGGTGCCCTGGTCGACCGGCGGACGCCCTTCGACCGTCATATTGGCGTAGATCATGGCATCGGTGGCGCCGAAGGGCGGCAGCGAATCGCTGAGCGCCACCGAGACGGCTCCAGGCGTCTGGCGCGCGCGTTCGAGAATCTGCTCAAAGACCGCGGCCCGTTGTGCGGCGTCCGGATACTTGGTGGCGCTCAGGGTCAGCGGCGCCACGATGATCTGCTGCGTCTCGTACCCCAGCGGTGTGCTGGCCAGTCGCCACAGGCTGCGCAGCAGCAGTGTGGCCGAGCCCAGCAGGCTTACCGTGAGCGCGATCTGCGCGGCCACCATGCCGAAGCGCGCCCAGGGCCGCAGAGCCGTGGTGGTGCGCGTGCCGTGCAGCAAGCTGGTTCGCAGGGCGGCGGTCATGGGCCACAGTCCGACGGCGATCCCGGCTGCAACGCTGAGCAGCACGCCGGCGCCCGCCACGCGCCAATCCACCGCGGCCTGCTCGATCTTGGGGATCCCGCCGGGAGCCAGCGCCACGAAGACCTTGAGCAACCCGGCCGCCAGCAGCAGTCCCGCTCCGCAGCCGCTGATCGCCAGCAGCAGGCTCTCGGTCAAAGCCAGCCGCGCGAGGCGGAGCCGGCCCGCGCCCAGCGCCGCCTGCACGGCGAAGTCGCGCTGGCGAGCCGCCATCCGCGCCAATAGAAGATTCGTCACGTTCACGCACGTGATCAGCAACAGCAGTCCCGCGGCGCCCGCCAGAAGCCACGCGCCGCGGCGTGCCGACCCCATCTGCCGCTCGCGCAAGGAGCGCACGGTCAACGAAACCTCTCCGCGGAACTGCGCGGGCACGTTCTCCAGCATCCCGGCGAGCACCGGCTGCAGCGCCGCCTGCGCCTGCCGCGGGGTCACACCCGCTTTCAGGCGTCCGTAGGCGCGCAGGACCCGCGTGCGGCCGCTGACCTGCGGATTGTAGGGAGCCAGCCACTGCGGCAGCAGCACCTCCGCGCCGTCCAGATTCGGCAGCTCGAACGCCGGCGGCAGCACACCCACGATCTCGATACGCCGCTCATCGAGCGTCATCGTCCGTCCCACCGCGTTCGCAGCGCTGCCAAAGCGCCGCACCGCGAGTTCCTGCCGGATCAGTGCGACGCGCGGAGGACCTGGCGCCGAGTCGCCGGCCACGAAATCGCGCCCCGCGGCCACCCGCACGCTCAGAACCTGGAGAAGATTCGTCTCCACGGCTTGGCAGTTCAGGCGCTCCGGCCGGTCTTCGGTCAAATCGCAGACGGGTGCGCCCGCCGTTATGGTGGTGACCGAGACGAACGGCTCCGGCGCGGGCCGCCATAACTGCACGTAGTCGCCGTCCAGCATGATTTCGTTCGCATCGAGCGGCGACAGAAGGCCCACCGAGACCAGACGGTCCGGTTCCTGGTAAGGCAGATCGCGGAAAAGAATCCGGTCGAGCGCCGCAAACAACGTCGTCGCTGTTCCCAAGCCCAAGGCGAGCACCGCGACCGCGCTCAGCGCAAACGCCGGATGACGGCGCCAGGAGCGCCACACGTAGCGCGCGTCCTGCGCGAGCGTGTCCCACAGCGCCGGAATCCACGCGCGGCGCATGGCCTCCTGGGTTTGGAGCACGTTGCCGAAGCGGCGGCGCGCGGCGGTTGGATCGATGCCCTCGCGCTCGGCGCGCATGGCGAGATGCGCCTCGATCTCTTCACGGCGATCGTCCGGCGAAGGCTTGCTCACGTTATTCCTCCCGCAGCGCGACCATCGGATCCACGCGCGCCGCCCGCGCCGCCGGCCGCACGATCGCTACGACTAACGCGGCCCCCAGCGCCCCCAGCGCCGCACCCCACGACCAAGGATCGCCGGCCGTCACCTCGTACAGCTCGGACTGCAACGCCCGCACCGCGACCCACGCGAGCGCTCCTCCGCAGAGCGCCCCGGCCAAGATCCACCGTCCCGCCTCGCCGACGAGCTGCCCGGCGATATCCCGCGGAGCCGCACCCAATGCCATACGCACGCCGATGTCGCGCGTCCGCTGCGTGACGAGGTAGGACGCGACCCCATACAGCCCCATCGCGGCCAACAGGAGCGCCAGCCCCGCGAAGGCCGAAAGCAGCCACGCGACAAACCGCGGCTGCTCGGTGAGCTGCTCCACCTGGTCGTTGAGCGTCTTGATTTCGACCGGCAGTTGCGGGTCGACGTCTGCCACGGCCTGCTTCATCAAGGCCGCAGCGTCGGTTGGGCTAGCCGTGGTGCGGATGGCGAAGTAGCCGGCGCGCAACCCCGTCACGGCGGAATTGAATCGCTCGCGCATCGCGTACAACTCCGGCTGAGGCTCCTGCTTGAGCGGTGTGTTTTGGATATCCCGGACGACGCCCGCCACCACATACCAGGGATCCTGCGAGCTGACCTGCACGGTATGTCCGAGCGGGTCCTGGCCGGGAAACAGGCTGCGGGCCGCCGATTCGGAGAGGAACGCGGGCGGCTGGGACGGGTCGAATTCGTCCGCCGGGACGGTACGGCCGCGGACGAACGGAATCCGCACGGTTTCGAAGTAGCCAGGCGTCACCTCGCGAATCCGGATGCTGGGTCCGGCGGCATTGGGGTCGCGGGGATGACCGTCCACCGGAGGGTTGGTGGTGGTCATGAGGAGGCCCAACGGAATGGGAGCGTTGCTGAGGGTCGCGACGATCGTCCCCGGCGTCTGCCGCACGCGGCCGAGAAGATCCGCAAAAAAGTCAGCCCGGCGGTCCAGCGGGTAGCGCGCGACGTTCAGCGTCACATCCATCGTAATCACGTGGCCGCTCTCGAAGCCCAGCGGAATGCGGACCAGGTTCCACAGGCTGTGCAGCAATAGCGCCGAGCCGCCCAGCATCGCCACGGTCAGGGCGATCTGGGCTGTGACCAAAGTGAAGCGCAAACGTGGACGGGCAGAGGTGGCGCGGACTCCGTGCTGCAGGCTCCGCGAGCGCAGGACGGAGATCGCCGGCCACATCCCGATGGCCAGGCCGGCCAGCGCGGCCAGCGCTGCCGCCACGGCAAACACGCGCAGGTCGAGCGACGCCTCGCCGATCTTCGGGATGCTCGACGGCGCCAGGTTCACGAACAGCTTCAGCAGGCCGTAGGCAATCCCCAGGCCCAGGCCGCCGCCGGTTACCGCCAGCAGCAGGCTTTCGGTCAGCGCCAGGCGCGCGAGGCGCAGCTTGCCGGCTCCCAGCGCGGAGCGCACCGCGAACTCGCGTTCCCGCGCGGCCAGCCGTGCCAGGATCAGGTTGGTCACGTTCACGCAAGCGATCAGCAGCAGGCCGGCGACGGCGCCCAGCAGCAGCCAGGCCGCGCGCGTGGCGTTGCCCACCTGGTAGTCGCGCAGCGGGCGAACTCGGGGGCGGTAGTCGTCCTTGCTGGTGCGCCGCATCCCCTTGGCGTCTTCTGCGATCAGCGGCGCGATGGCCGCTTCCGCCTGCTCGGGCGTGGCGCCCGGCTTCAGGCGGCCGAATGCGGTCATCAAGCCGAACGCATTGCCGCGTTCAGCCGGGATGGGGAACATGCGGTGCGCGAAGAGCACGTCCGCGTTGCCTCTGGGCAGTTCGAAATCGGCCGGCAGCACGCCGATGACGGGAACCGGTTGCCCGTCGATGTTCATCGTGCGCCCAACCACCTTCGGGTCAGCCCCGAATCGGCGGGTCCACAACGCGTGGCTGATGAGGGCCACGCGCGGGGCTCCGCGCACGTCGTCCTCGGCGGTGAGATCGCGGCCCAGCTCCGGGCGGATGCCGAACGTGCGGAGGAAGTTCGCCTCGACAAGGGCGCAGAGGAGGCGTTCCGGCTGCTCTTCCGTAACATCGCAGGGATATCCGCCGCCGCCGGTGGTCACCGCGACGAACGGATCGGGCGGCGTCGACCAGCGGTCGTAGTTGCGGTCCAACAGCGAGATCTGTTCCCGGCCGAACAGCTTGGGCAGCGTCATGCCCACCTGCATCAGTTGCTCCGGATTCGCGTAGGGAGCCGGACGGAACAGAATGCGGTCCAGCGCGCTGAACATCGCCGTCGACGCGCCCAGCCCCAGCGCCAGCACCATCACCGCCGAAACGGCGAAGCCCGGATGATGCCGCCAGGAGCGCCAGGTGAAGCGCGCGTCCTGAATCAGCGTGTCGAGGAGCGCGGCGATCCACACGCGCCGCATCGCCTCCTGCGTCTGGAGCACGTTGCCCATGCGGCGACGGGCGGTCACTTCGTCCGAGCCGTCGTGGTCGGCGCGCAGCGCCAGGTGCGCTTCCAGCTCCTGGCGCATGTCTTCGGCCGAGGGTCGTTTGCGGAACCAGAGTCTCATGCCCGAACCTCCTACGCGAAATCCAGCACGCCGCGCACGCCGGCCGCCAGCGCCGCCCAGCCCTTCTCCAGATCCTTGAGACGGCGCTTGCCGTCCCGGGTCAGCTTGTAAACACGCGCGCGCCGTCCCGCGGCCGTGGTCTGCCACTCGGCTTCGATGGCGCCGTTCTTCTCCAACCGATGCAGCGCCGGATAGAGCGAGCCTTCCTCCACGCGCAGCAATTCGGAAGACGACTTCTCAATGTGCAGCGCGATGCCGAACCCGTGGCTCGGCGCGTGCGCCAGCGTCTTCAAGATGAGCAGCTCCAGCGCCGCTTGCGGGTTTTCCTGACGTCCCATAGGTGGCTACCATAGTACGCTAGGGTAGTCAAATAGGCAAGCGTCGTTTTCGTACCATGAACCATGAGCGACATCACCGCCCGCGAGCAGTTTGACCGCCAGGCATCGCATTACAACGCGCAGTGGAATCAGTGGAGCGAAAGAGGGCTGGAATGGCTGCTGGACCACGCCCGCGCCGAGCCCACGCACCGCCTGCTGGACGTCGCCACCGGCACGGGATTCACGGCCCTGGCCTTCGCCCCGCGCGTGGCCGAGGTCGTCGGCCTGGATGTCTCCGAAGGCATGCTTGCGCAGGCCCGCCGCCAGGCGCAGGAAGCGGGTGTCACAAACGTCCGCTTCGAGCTGGGCGCGGCCGAACAGCTCCCCTTCGCCGATGCGAGCTTCGACCGCGTCACCTGCCGTGTAGCGGCCCATCACTTTGAGTCCGTGCCGCGTTTCGTGGGCGAATCCTTCCGCGTGCTGCGCCCCGGCGGCATGCTGCTGATCACGGACACGTCGGTGCCGGACGGCATGCCCGAAGCCGACGCCTGGCAGAATCGCGTCGAGTGGGTGCGCGACCGCTCGCACGCCCGCAACTATTCGCCGGCCGAGTGGCGTGTGTTCGTCGAAGCCGCGGGGTTCACGGTGGAAGCCGTGGAGCGCTGCGATGAGTCGACGCCCATCACTTTGCGCGACTGGATGAAGAAGAGCGGCTGCGCGGGCGAGGCCGCGCGCCAAGTAGAGCGGATGTTCGCCGAAGCGCCAGCCGATGCCCGGCGTGAGTTCGCCATTCACCCGCTTGCCGATGGCGACATCGCGTTTCAGTGGATGCGGGTAGTGCTGGCGGCGCGGCGTTAGAGGTCAGTGGAGACCGCTCCCTGTGGTCGCGGCTCAGCTAAGGGCGCTCTGCCCGGATCACGGCGGCTGGGCGCAACGCCCCTAGCTGAGCCGCGACCATAGGGAGCGGTCCTCGATTGTCAGGAAACTACCCAATCCCGTTCGCCGCATCGACGCGAATCAGCGACGCCCCCGGCAGGAACGTCGAGAAGCTGCCTTCATCAAGCACCACTTCCAGATGCCGGCGGGCCAGGTTCGAATGCTCGCGGGCCAGCGCCTCCGCGCGCGTGCCTTGTCGCTTTTCCAGCGCTTCGAGGATGGCGTGATGCTGCTGCCAGCCGATGGTGTGGATCTCGGTATAGGGACCCTTCGCGCCGGAGTAGACGCCGGCACTGGGCGCGGCGAACGGCAGCGACGTCAGGTGATCCAGCGTGCGGGTGAGCATCGGGCTCTTGGCCAGACGCACCAGTTCCACATGGAACTCGCCGTTCAGGGTCATGTACTGCGCGAAGGACTCGAAGGTGTTGTTGGCGATCACGTCCATCTGACGCTGTAGCTCTTTGATGTGAGTGAGTTCGGATACGTCGGCCAGGCGCTCGGCGGCCAGGCGTGCGCCCGTTCCTTCCAGCACGCCGCGCATCTCGATGGCGTCCCAGATGTCCTCCAGCGTGAATTCGCGCACCATGAAGCCACCCGAAGGCGATGGCTCCAGCAGACCTTCGTGCGCCAGGCGGTCGAGGGCCAGCCGGATCGGGGTCCGGGAGACGCCGAGGCGCGCCACCAGCGAAAGCTCGGAGAGCCGTTCGCCCGGTTGAAATTCGCCCTTCAGCAGGAGTTCTCTGAGGGTCAATAACGTCCTGCCGGTCTGCGAAACAAATTCCATGTTTCGGATTTCGCGAATTTCTTCCTTCATAAAATCGTATCTTAGCATAACGACCGGAGCCCAACGGCGACTTGTTTCGCAAGACCTGCCGCTACGCCGATCTTCGCTATTTACCGCCGAAGTTGCGATAATAGGTAGCCTGAGCCTCGCGACCCAGGACCGTGCTCCCGCCGATAAATCGACCCTTGACCGGCTGTTGGATACCGCTGCCACCCTGTTTTGGGAGAAGGGCTACGCCGCCACCACCACCCGCAAGATCGCCACACTGGTGGGGATCCAGCAGGCGTCGCTCTACTATCACGTTGCCAGCAAAGAGGATCTGCTCTACTTGCTGGGCGTGTCGTCGCTCGAACGGCTGCAGTCGGCGGCCGAAGCCGCGGTGAACCAGGAGTCTGATCCGCTGGAACGGATCCGGGTCTTCGTCAAAGCGCACCTGACTACGATGCTCCAGTATCAGATGCGGCACGTGACGGTGCTCACCGAATTGCATGCATTGTCGGACCGGCACCGCTCCGACGTGCTGGCTCTGCGCAAGCGCTATGCGACCTTCGTGCGGACGCTGATCGAGGACGCGCAGGCCTCCGGCCAGCTGCGTGCCGGCATTCCGTCGCGGTATCTCTACCTGGCGCTGCTCAACATCCTGAACTGGGCCGTCTTCTGGTTCCGCCGCGACCGGGCGACGTCGGTGGACGAGGTGGCCGCCAGCTTCCGCACGATCTATCTGGATGGTGCGCTCACGCCCGGCAAACGCCCTGCGCTGCCGAAGCCGCAACTTCCCGAGGGCCGGCAGAAGCGGTCTGCGAAGCCGGCGGGGCGGGGGTCCTCCAAGTCGACGCCGGAACGCATGCTGGCGCGCGCCGCGGCGCTGTTTTCGGCCAAGGGCTATGCGGCCACCAGCACGCGCGAGATCGCCGCCGGGCTGGGCCTGCGCAAGGCGTCGCTGTACTATCACATCGAAACCAAAGAGGATCTGCTGCACGCCATCTGCAAGTCTTCGCTGGAGCAGATCCGCGGCGATGTCGAAGAGGCGCTGAAGGACGTGCAGGCGCCGCTCGACCGCGTGCAGACGCTGATCGCCGCGCACATCGAGAGCACGCTGCGCGATCAGGACAAGCACGCCGCCACCATGGCCGAGATGCATCTGCTGTCGGCGGCGCGCCGGGACGAGATCGCCGCGCTGCGCGACGGCTATGAGGACCTGGTAAGCCGCGAGCTGTCCGGAGCTCAGAAGGCCGGTCTGCTGCGCAAAGATGTGCCGCTCAAGCATCTGTCGCTCAGCCTGTTGGGGCTGATGAACCGGGTGGCGGTGTGGTATCGCCGCAAGGGTCCGTTGGCGCCGGAACACTTGGGATCGCTGTACGCGAACCTGTTCCTGCTGGGCGCGGCCATGCCGGTGCGCGCCCGGCGCTGAAGTCGTGGCGTAAGGCCTGTCTTTTGGCAGCCTTGCATTCCTGCATACCGATCCTTCATACTGAAAATCTCGGATGCACGGAAAGACTAAAAGAATCAAATTGCTGACGGGGATCGGGGCGGTAGCCGCGACTCTGCTTCTCTCGACCACCGCACGGACGCAGGCGCCGAGCGCGGCGCAAGCCGACCAGGCTGCGGCGAGCGCGGCGATCAATCAGTATTGCCTGGGGTGCCACAACGCGAAAGCGAAGACGGCGGGCGTGGTGCTGGACCCGGCGAAGGTCGCCGACGTGGGTCCGGACGCCGAGCTGTGGGAGCGCGTCGTGCATCAGTTGGAGGCGCAATCGATGCCGCCCACCGGGATGCCGCGGCCCGATGCGGCTACCTATAAGAAGGTGGCGTCGTATCTCGAAACCAGTCTGGACGCGGCCGCGGCGGCGCATCCGAACCCTGGCGAGCTGCCGCAACTGCATCGGCTGACGCGCACCGAGTACGCCAACGCGATCCGCGATCTGCTGGGGCTGACCGACCTGCCCAAGGAGATGGACTACACGCTGCTGCTGCCGGCCGACAACTCGGCCAGCGGCTTCGACAACATCGCCGATCTTTTGTATGTCTCGCCCGCGATCCTCGAACGCTACTTGGATGCCGCGCGCAAGATCAGCCGGCTGGCGGTGGGCGATCCGCAGATGCCGGTGATGGTGAACATCTACGGGATGCCGTTGCAGCAGCCGCAGGACGTGCGTGTGGAAGAGCTGCCGGTGGGCACGCGCGGCGGGCTGGCGATTGAGACCTACTTCCCGTTGGACGCCGAGTACACCTTCGACATCCAGACGGCGGGGCGCGCGCGCGAGCAGCATGAGCTGGAGATCACCGTCGACGGCGAGCGGCGCGAACTGACCACGGTGGGCGGCGGCAATCCGTTCGGACGCGGTGGACGCGGCCGTGGCGGACCTCCGCAAGGTCCGGGCGCTGGACCAGCGGCCGCCGGAGCGGCGGGTCGCGGCAGTGCGGGCGCCAATGCCGCAGCCCCCGGTGGACCCGCAGCGGTGGGTCGTGGCGGGCGCGGCAGCGCGAACGGAACAGCCGCGGACGCAGTGGCCGGTAGCGCCACGGGAGCAGCCGCAGCCGGACCCGCGGGGCGCGGGGGACGCGCGGGCGCCAACGGCGCAGCGGGCAACGCGGCAGCCGCCGGTGGACCCGGTGGACGTGGCCGCGGCGCGCCGCCTCCGCCGCCCGAGCATCGCCTGGCCATCAGCGCCGGGCCGCACCTGATCGGCATCACCTTTATTCAGAAGTCGGAAGCGCTCGACGAAGCGACGCTCCGTCCGCGCCTGCGCGGCCGCGGCTCGCAGCCCGCGATTGGCGAGGTGACGATTCGCGGTCCGTATCATGCCACCGGTTCGGGCAACACGCCCAGCCGCCAGCGCATCTTCACCTGTCATCCCGCGAATGAAGCCGCCGAGCCCGCGTGCGCCAAAGAGATCCTGTCGACGCTGCTGCACCACGCCTACCGGCGTCCGGTGACCGCGCAGGACGTCGCCGACCTGATGCCGTTCTACGAAGCAGGCCGCAAAGAGCGCGACTTCGAGTTGGGCATTCAGCGCTCGATCGAGCGTCTGCTGGTGAGCCCGCAGTTCCTGTATCGCATCGAGCGCGATCCGGCCAACGCCCAAGCGGGCTCGGTGCACCGCGTGAGCGACCTGGAACTGGCCTCGCGCCTGAGCTTCTTCCTGTGGTCCAGCATCCCCGACGACGAGCTGCTGAAGGTAGCCGAAGCGGGCACGCTGCATCAGCCCGAAGTGCTGAAGGCGCAGACGCTGCGGATGTTGCAGGACAAGCGGTCGGAATCGATGGTGACCAACTTCGCTTCGCAGTGGCTGTACTTGAAAGATGTGGAAGTGAAGGCGCCCGACCTGTTCCTGTTCCGCGACTTCGACGAAGGCCTGCGCCAGTCGTTTGAGCGCGAGACCGATCTGTTCCTGGACAGCATCATCCGCGAGGACCGGCCGGTGACCGAGCTGCTGACGGCCAACTACACCTTCGTCAATGAGCGGCTGGCCAAGCATTACGGGATTCCGAACGTGCGCGGCGCGGACTTCCGCAAAGTCACGTTCCCGGAAGGCGACCCGCGCGGCGGGCTGCTGGGCCAGGGCGGGATCCTGACGCTGACCTCGTATTCGACGCGCACCTCGCCGGTGCTGCGCGGCAAGTATGTGCTGGAGAACCTGCTGGCTTCGCCGCCTCCTCCTCCGCCGCCGAACGTGCCGTCGCTCAAGACCGAACAGGAATCGGGCGCGGCGATGACACTGCGCGAAGCGATGCAGTTGCACCGCAAGCAGGGCGCGGTGTGTGCGGGCTGCCACGCGCGCATGGACCCCATCGGGTTCGCCATGGAGCACTTCGACGCGGTGGGCCGCTATCGCGAGATGGACGGGCAGAATGACATCGACACGCGCAGTGAGCTGCCGGACGGCACGGTGGTCGACGGCATGGAAGGCGTGAAGAGCCTGCTGCTCAAGAATCCCGAGCGGTTCGTGAGCGCGGTGGCCGAAAAGCTTTTAATGTACGGCATCAGCCGCAATGTGCAGTATTACGATCAGCCGTCGGTTCGTGCGATTGTGCGCGAGGCGGCGGCCAATGACTACAAGTTTTCCTCGCTCGTATTGGGAGTGGTGGAAAGCGTTCCGTTCCAGATGCGGGAAAAGAAGTAACGGAGAAGCAATCATGAACTTCATAACGAAAAAAGCGTTGCCGCGCCGCATGTTTCTGCGTGGCATGGGTACGGCGCTGGCCTTGCCGATGCTGGACTCGATGATGCCCGCGCTCAAGGCGGCCTCGGCGGCGCCGCCGCGCCTCGGCTGGGTGTATGTGTCGCACGGCATCATCTTCGATCAGTGGAAGCCGACCACCGAGGGCGCCTTCGAGCTGACGCCCAACCTGATGCCCATGAAGAATCTTCAGGGCCGCTTCAACATTCTCACCGGACTGTCGCATCTGGAGGCCGATACGAAGGGCGACGGCTCGGGCGATCACACGCGCGCTTCGGCGGCGTGGCTGACCGGCGTGCACGCCTACGACCGCACGCGGCCGGGCGTCGAAGTGAAGCTGGCCACCACGGCCGACCAGTTGGCGGCGCAGGTGATCGGCAAGGATTCGCCGATTCCGTCGCTGGAGCTGACCGTCGACGAGCCTTCGCAGGGCTCGTGCGATTCGGGCGACTGCTTCTACGTGAACACGATCTCCTGGCGCAACGAGACCACGCCGAACATCATGGAGAACCAGCCGCGCGTCGTGTTCGAGCGCTTGTTTGGCGACGGCGGTCCGGCCGAGGCGCGCCTGGCGCGCATGCACAACACCGGCAGCATTCTCGATTCGGTGGTGGCCGAAGCCAACCGGTTGGCGACCTCGCTGGGCAACAGCGACAAAGGGAAGCTGGCCGAATACATGGACGCGGTGCGCGACATCGAAGGCCGCATCCAATCGGCCGAGTCGCAGGGCGCGCAGGCATCCTTCGAGCTGCCCGACCGCCCGGTGGGGATTCCGTCGAGCTTCGTGGACCACACCAAGCTGATGTTCGACCTGCAGGTGATGGCCTACCGCGCCGACCTGACGCGGGTGTTCAGCATGATCATCGCGCGCGAACTCAGCGGCCGCACCTATCCGCACATCGGGATTCCGGGACAGCATCACTTGATCTCGCACCATCGCGACGACAAGGACCTGATGTCGCAGAAGGCGCGCATCGACACGCATCACGTCGAGTTGCTGGCGTACTTCCTGGAGCAGATGGCGAACACGCCGGACGGCGACGGGTCGCTGCTGGACCACAGCCTGATCATGTACGGCAGCGGCATGGGCAACGGCAATCTGCACCGCCATTCGGATCTGCCGATATTGCTCGCCGGCAACCTCAGCGGCCAGATCAAGACCGGCCGGCACTTCGACTACAAAATGGATACGCCCATGGCCAACCTCCTGGTCATGATGCTCGACAAGGCCGGCGTGCCCATCGAGAAGCTGGGCGATTCCACGGGTCCGCTGAAGCCGGATCCGTTGGCCATGGTGTAAACCGGGGTCAATGACATACACTGGGAGATCGAGATGACCGACACGAAAACTACTCGCCGCGAACTGCTCCAAACGGCCGCTTTGGCTGCCGGCGCTGCCGCCGTCGCTTCGCAGACGGTATCGGCGCAGGAAGACACCTCCGCCTGGAAACAGCTCTACCCTGCCGGGTTCAAGAATGAACGCGTGAAGACGTCGGGCGCAGAGATCAACGTGGTCTATGGGGGCAGCGGGCCGCCGCTGCTGCTGTTCCACGGGGCTCCGCAGTGCCTGGTGACGTGGCACATTATTGCTCCGGACCTGGCTAAGGAATATAGCATCTACATGTGCGACCTTCGCGGCTACGGCGATTCGAGCAAGCCGGAGGGCGAGGCGGACCATTCGACGTACTCCAAGCGCCCGATGGCGCAGGACGGCGTCGACGTGATGGAGCACTTCGGGCACCGGCAGTTCCGCATGGTAGGCCACGACCGCGGCGGACGCGTGGGGCGACGCATGGCGCTGGACCATGCCGACAAGATCCAGAAGCTGGCGGTGCTGGATATCGTGCCGGCCCACTGGCTGTATTCGCACGTGTCGCTGGATTTCGTGCGGGCGTACTCGCACTGGTTCACGTTCCTGCTGCCGGGGGCTGAGACCGACGGCAACGGCGGACGCGGTGCGAGGCCTCCGGCTGCCAAGGGCGGCAAGGGCGGTCCTCCGAAGGGGGCGTTCAAGGGCAAGGGCAGAGGGGCTCCTACCGGTGCGCAAGCGCTGGTGCAGGCCGAGTATGCGCGCCACACGTCCAACCCTGCGATGATGCACGCGATGTTCGAGGACTATCGCGCTTCCGCATCCATTGACCTGAAGAACGACGAAGCCGACATGAAGGCGGGGAAGAAGATCACCTGCCCGCTGCTGACACTGTGGGCGGCGAACGGCGCCATGGGCCGCATGTACGACGTGCTCGGGATCTGGAAGGAAGAGGGCACCAAGGTCAGCGGCAAGGGGCTGCCGGGCGGGCATAGCTTGCAGGAGTCGGCTCCGAAGGAAACGCTGGCGGAGCTGCAGGCGTTCCTGCGGGGATAAATCGGCCGCAGATGACCGCGGATGAACGCAGATCACCCTGTGTGGGTGGCTGCGGACACACGTGGTGCTCTGCGAGTTGGTTTTAAAGGCGCGCCTCGATCCTATCCGCATAACCCCGATAAGCTGGGGACCGGTTCGTAACATGAGCCGGCACACGACCGGTTCACATACCGGTAAACGTCCATCGCTCTGTCACCCTTGCGGCTTACCATGGACACCGCGCCTTGCCTTTGAGCCGAAACTCTCCGGCGGGGTGGGCCCCAGCTCTCCGATGGAAGAGCGCTGCGGACTCCTGTCTACAAAATGCGGCACGACGCGCGCGGGCTGTGGCGGCCGGAAGCGCTAAGTGCGGCAATGGCGGGGGATGTTTTCTGCTCTGGACCGGTGACGGCGGAGGTTCGAAACAAGGCTCTCGAAACAAGGCAGCGTTGGCGAGGGTCTTCGTAGCATGAGATTCCGTGTCACTTTTCAGGAACGGACCAACCGGGCTGGCGTGCCTAGCGAGCATCCTGAGGACTATGTCGACATCGACGTGGCCGAAGGTGTGGTGCTGGACAAGACCTTCATCGAGCGGACGAAGCCGGAGGCGCTGCACGGTGAGGAGGAGCTGGATGAGGATGACAGCTTCCTCAGCGTGGGGTCGGAGACGTGGGATTACGAGATCGCCGACGAGCGGCAGGATGAGTTTGTGGCTGCGGTGCGGAATTCGCAGATGGCGATGGAGTGTCTGCCGCTGAGCGACGAGCCGACGGCCGGGTGAGGAAGAGGCGGGTTGGAGCCCGCTGGCGTGCGTCAAGGCTCCGGCGGACAAGCCGCAGGCCTGCCCCGCATGGTGCTGAAACACGGGCGACAAGCGCCGGAGTCCCGGCGCGGCAAACCACGAGCTTGCGCTATAGCGCCCGGACGGCGGTTTCTACTTCCTCGGCGAATTCGCGCCAATCCTGTTTCGACGGACGGAGGGGTTTGCCGAAGCTGACTTCAACGGGGCCGCGCGTGGCGTGGGTCGCGGTCTTGTGCAGCACGCGCTCGAGACCGCGGAGGCGTATGGGAACTACCGGTAGAGAAAGCTTGGTGGCGAGCATGCCTACGCCCGGGCGGAAGGGCTGGATTTCGCCAGCGTCGGTGCGGCGGCCCTCGGGAAAGATCAGGATGGACCAGCCTGCGCCGGCGAGTTCTCCGGCGTAGCGGAGGGCGCCGGCGGCTCCGGATTCGCGCTGCGGCAGGGGGAACGCGTTGAAGCACAGCGCCGCCAGGTAGTATTGGAGGCCGCGGGTGAGGCGCTGGCTTGTGCGGTGTCCCTGGGGGTGGAAGAAGGCGGTGAAGAACTCCTTGGCCATGGCCGGCGCGACGCGGTAACGGTAGCGCGGCGGCAGGGCGGCGAGGATGGCGGGTGTGTCCATGTGGCTCTGGTGGTTGGAGGCGAAGACGGCGGGTTCGTCGAGGGCTTCGAGGTGCTCGCGGCCGTGGACTTCGAGGCGGGCGTAGTGGCGGGTGAGCGGCAGGACAAGGCTGGGGAGTAAGGCGCGGCGGAGGGCGCGCGCGGCGAGGCTGCGGTTCCAGCGGGGGTAGCGTTCGGAGTGGGGCTCGGCGGGCGCCGGCTGGCCACCTTCCATTTCTTTGGCGGAGAGGGCCAGCAGCTCGGCGACGTGGCGGGCTTCCGACATGGCAGTCTCGTCGACCGGACCGCCGCGCAGGCGCTCGATTTCGGTCATGAGCTGGACGCGTTCGAGCGAGCTGAGGCCGAGGTCTTCGAGACTGGTTTCGGGTGTGATCCGGCGGCCGGGCGCCAGGCGTGCGAGGGCGGCCATGACTCCGGGTTGTGGTTCGCTGCCGGGTGACGGGTGTGCGGCAGGGGTTTCGCCGGTGAGGAGCCATTGCTGGATCTGGACGCGCTTCAGCTTGCCGGCGCCTTCGGTGCGGGGCAGCGCGGGTTCGGGCCACAGGCTGACGGCGTGGATGCGCTGGTGCGGTTCGAGCTCGCGGTTGGCCTGGTCCACCACTTGGTTGGCGGCGTCGCCGGCGTTGGCTCCGGGGTCCATGACGAGCACCGCGTGGACGCGGTCGCGGCCGACTACGGCGGCCTCCTTGACGCCGGGCATGTGTTCGAGGACGCGTTCGACGTCGGCGGGGTAGACGTTGAGTCCTTCAGGGGTGACGATGGTGTCCTTCTTGCGGCCGTGGACGAAGAGGTTGCCGTCGGGGGCGATCTCGCCTACGTCGCCGGTGTGGAACCAGCCGTTGATGAACGCTTCGCCGGTGCTGCCGGCTTCGTCGTGATAGTACCCGCTGGTGACGTTGGGGCCGCGCACCAGGATCTCGCCGTCTTCGGCGATCTTCACCTGGACGCCGCCGATGGGCTTGCCCACCGATCCGCGGCGGACATGGAAGGGATGGTTCAAAGTGACGATGGGCGCGGTTTCGGTGAGTCCGTAGCCCTGGATGACGAGAAAGCCGAGGCGCGCCCAGAACTCTTCGAGATCGGGGTCGAGCGGAGCGGCTCCCACGATGAAGGCCCAGAACTTGAATCCAAAGATGCGATGGATGCGGCGGAAGCGCCACCAACGCGTCCACCACCGTCCCGACGCGGGGGCGTGCGCGGTCTCGGGGTAGCGTGCTTCGAGATATTGGCGGATCACCTCCAGCATCTTCGGCACGCAGACGACGACGGAGACGCGGCGGGTGCGGATCTGGCGGACGATCTCTTCGGGGCGGAAGCCGCCCAGAAAGACCACCGTGCTGGCGATCATCGGCGGGATGAAAGCGGCCATGGTCTGTCCGAACAGGTGGCTGAGCGGCAGGGCGTTCAGGAATCGCAGGGGCAGGAAGGGGCGCGCGAACGTGCGGTATTTGGCGATCTCGCGTTCGACGGGGAGGAGGTTCGCGAGCAGGTTGCGGTGGCGGATGACGACGCCCTTGGGCTCACCGGTGGAGCCGGAGGTGAAGACGATTTGGACGATGTCGTCAGGGACGGCGGCCGAACGGTGATCGAGCGAGGCGCGGGAGTCCTGCTCGATGGCGGCCATGCGCCACAGGTGGGGGAGGTCTTCGGGTGGCGCGACTTCGTCGCCGGCCAGGAGGGCGCGAGCTTCGACTTCGGCGGCGATCCTGCGGACGAAGGCAGGGGAGGCTCGGTAGTCGATGGGGACCACGATGGCGCCTTCGAGCAGACAGCCCCATAGGGCGGCGATCCAGCCGGGGCGGTTCTCGGACCAGAGGAGCACGGCGTCGCCTTTGGCGATGCGGTGGGCGCGCAGGCGGGCGGCGAAGGCTCGGGCCATGGCGGCGATTTCCGGATAGGTGAAGCTGCGGGTGCGGTAGCCGGTATCGTAGATCACGGCTTCGCCCGGGAGGCGGGCGAATTCGTCGAAGTAGTCTACGAGGGTGTCGCGCTGCATGCCTCGTCCCGCGCTTTCAGCGTGGCACGTTGGGGATCCCGTTGGGGGGAGGTGCGGGCGGAAGGGAGGGAGGGGGGCGGGGGTAGGGGAGGGGCGGGATGATCTGCGCGGGGGGCTACAAGCGCCGGGATGAGTCCCGGCGCGGCGAGCACGAGTGCTCGCGCCACCTAGGGGCTGGTGGACTTTTTCTTGCCGGATAGGGCCAAGGCCGCGCCCGCGCCGCCACCACCGGCGATGGCCAGGACGATGGCTGTCTTCGCGCCGGCCGACATCCCGCTGCTCGCGGGTCTGGGGGCGGTTGGAGCGGCGGGTTTGGCACCAGCCGGTGTGGCGGCCGCGTTCTGCGCCGGAGGAGTGATCGAGGCGTCCAAGCCCGCGGCGATCGTCAGGCAGCCTCCGGGCGAAACCGGAGCCACGTTGGTCACGTTGATCACCTGGGTGGCGAGCGTCACGTTGGGCGCCGCGCCCGTGACGGTGCCGCTGATGCTGACGCGGTTGCCGACGTTGGCCCGCAGGTCGGGGCCGGAGAGCTCAGATACGGCTGTGGTGGTGTCGTCCTGGATGATGAAGCGGCCGTCCTTGACCAGCAGGCATCCGGAGACCTCGGTTTCCTGCTGCATGGCGAAGACGCGCGAGCTGCCCGGGCGGATCGCCGTGGCGATGCCTTTGGCATCGCGCACCATTACGGTTCCGGCGAGCGAGGCCACCTTCAGGCTGCGGTCCGGGGTGAGGCCGAACGTGAGGCTGGAGCCTTGGGGCGCACTGACGCGGAACCCCAAAGTTTCGATCTGATAGGCCCGCGGTACCAGGAGTTGGCCAGCGCCCTGCTCGAGGACTGCGTGATCGTCCCAGACAGCGACCCTGGAACCGGCGGCCAACTGGAGGCGCACGCCGCCGGTCAAGGAAAGCACCGACGAGTTGGCGCCGGTCTCGACCGCGGTTCCCTCAAATAGCGTGACATTTCCCCATACTTTGGCGTGGTCGACAGTGACATAGCCGTTGGCAACGGCCATGCCGATGGAGGCCGGCGCGGCCTGCGAAACCAGCGCGGCCAGGGCCGTAGACACAAGCAAAGCAGCGGACTTGGGGAGTCGCATCAAATTCAGTTTAGGGCTCGCGTGAGAGGTAAGTCAACGGAAAACTCCGCCTGTGGAAATCGTGATGCGAAGTGTGCATTAGCGCCGGTATTTTCTGCCGAAATTCGTAATACAAAGCGTAGACTGGATCGGCGGCTGCGGGCGGCTGCGGCAGGCGGTTCGGGTCCGGCTTGGTGGGGCGCAAGCGCCGGGACGAGTCCCGGCGCGGCAAGCCACGGGCTTGCGCCACATGGCGCAGGGGTTTCTGGTGGGCCGACTCACAACTTGTTTGGGGAGAGTTGCTTGGTGACTGGTGCGAAACCTGCACTTGCTTTTCCTTCAAGGAGTTCGTCATGAGAAGCGCATCCACGAAGTGGGTTCTGGCCGGCCTGATGCTGACCGGCTCGACGTTGTCCGCCGCAGTGCTCGGCGCAGCGTTTACTGCGACCACAGCATCCGATGATTTTTGCAATCCGGGGCCCCGATCCAGCAGCTTTTTGACCACGGACGACCGTGTGTGGCTGTATGTGTCCATGTTGAGCGGAGCCACCGGCGACAAGTTGACGGTGAACTGGATCCGTCCGGGCGGGTCAGTGTATTACATCACGGAATTCACGCCGCTGTCGGGTCCGGGGGATTGGTGTTTTGACGCAGCCATCCACATCGCGGGCTACGATGCCGAGCAGTACACGGGTACTTGGACCGTGGAGGGGTACTATAACGGCGCGCGGATCTTCAGTACGCAATTCACGTTGTCGGAGACCGGAGGCGGGGGAGGTCCCACGGGCTCGAATCTGATCGTGAATCCGGGCGCGGAGGCTGGTCCCGGCTCGATTGATCCGCAGCCGGCGATCACCGTCCCGGGCTGGACGGTCAACGGGAACGTCGCCATCGTGCAGTACGGCGGCAATGAGATCCCCGCCAACTCGCCGGGGCCGGTGGATCGGGGCATCAACCACTTCTCGGGTGGTCCCGACAACGCCACGTCCAGCTTGACGCAGCGCATTTCGGTGGCCGCCAGCGCGTCCTTGATCGACGCGGGCAACTATCCCTTCACGCTGAGCGGCTGGCTGGGCGGATGGGACGGCCAGGACGACAACGTGCAATTGTGGGCCACCTTCCGCAGCCCGGCGAATGCCGACCTGGGAACCGTGATCATCGGACCGGTCTATTCCGCCGAACGCGGAGGGATCACCGGACTGGTGCAAAAGACCCAAACCGGAACGGTTCCGGTCAACACCCGCAGCGTCGACATCCAACTCCTGTTCAACCGGGTGGAAGGATCCTATAACGACGGCATCGCGGACAATCTGTCGCTGGTGCTGGGGACGGGTGGCGGCGGCGGCGGCGGGACCTGCAACTACCTGGTGAGCCCGCTGACCAGCTCGATTGGCGCGGGCGGCGGAACCGGACTGGTGCTGATTACGACGGCGACCAGCTGCACGTGGACGGCGTCGAGCAACGTATCCTGGATCACGATCACGGCGGGCACGGCGGGGACCGGCAGCGGGGCAGTCAGCTACACGGTGGCGGCGAATCCGACCACGGCGGTGCGCACCGGGACGGTGACCATTGCCGGGCAGACGCACACGGTGACGCAGGCCGCCGGGTCGGCGGCGTGCAGCTACTCGCTGAACAAATACAGCGTGGAGTTTACGCCGGCGGCCAGCAGCGGCGGCATCCTGCTGACGGTGAACGGGAGCGGCTGCTCCTGGACGGCGGTCAGCAATGCCGCCTGGATCGCGATCACGTCGGCGTCCAGCGGTACGACGAATGCCACCATCAACTATTCGGTGGCGGCCAACGGTTCGGCCTCGGCGCGCACCGGCACGCTAACCATCGCCGGGCTGACGTTCACCATTACGCAGGCCGGGGCGTCACCGAACGCGCCTGAGATTTCGGAGGGCGGGGTGCTGAACGCGGCCAGCTACACCCCGGCGACGCTCGATTCGGGCGCCATCGCGCGGGGGTCGTTCTTCTCGATCTTCGGCGCCAATCTGGGGCCGGCGCAGTACCAGTCGCAGATGCAGTATCCCCTGCCCACCAATTTGGCGGAGGTTACGGTGACAATCCGGAAGGGCAGTACCGCGGTGCAGGCCTACATGGTGTTCGTGTCGGCCACGCAGATCAACGCGATCATGCCGTCCAACGCGCCTACCGGCGACGTGGAGGTGATCGTGACCTATCGCGGCGCGGCCAGTCCGCCGGTGAGTGCCAAGGTGGTCGATAGCAACTTCGGCGTCTTCAGCACGGCGGGGGGGCGGGGACCGGGCATCATCCAGAACTACGTCTCGCCGACCGAACTGCCGCTGAACTCGCGGCACGCGTCGGCCGATCTGGGCCAGGTGGAGGTCCTGCTGGGCACCGGACTGGGGCCGATTTCGGCGCCCGATAACCAGACGCCGCCGGTGGGCGATCTGCCGGTGTCGGTGCAGGTGCTGGTGGGCGGCAAGGAGGCCCAGATCCTGTACAAGGGCCGCATGCCGGGTGTGGCCGGCGTGGATCAGGTCAACTTCATGGTCCCCATGGACGCGCCTCTGGGTTGCTACGTGCCGGTGCAGATCAAAGTGGGTGGCAACTTCAGCAACACGGTGACCATGGCGATCCATCCCAGCGGCGGGACCTGCGAGGATGCCACGAATCCGGTGAGCGCGCTGGCGGCCGATGGCGGCAAGGCGGGCGAGATCCTGCTGATTCGCGCCAAGGTGAAGGCGGAACTGCAGGCGGGCGATCCACCGCTCGACCTGCTGCTGGATCTGGGTGTGGCCCAGTTCCAGGAGTTTGCTCCCGGAGGCGACCTGGGGTTCAACCCGCTGCTGTCGTTCCCGCCAGTGGGCTCGTGCATCGCCTATTCCGGAGCGTTGGACCTGGGCGGACTGATCGGTGGCGACACCAGTTCGGCCGCCGGCGATGCGGCGCTGCTGGGGCGGCCTCTGGACGCCGGACCCGAGGTGACGGTGACCGGTCCGGTGGGGACCATACCGCTGCCGAAGTCCGATACGGAGGGCGCATCGGGCGTCTATGCGGGGATGCTGGGCGGCGCGATCCCCATTGAGGGTGCCGAGAGCCTGCCTCCGTTCCTGGACGGCGGCACGTATCGCATCTCGGGTACCGGTGGGGCCGATGTGGGACCGTTTACTGCCAGCATCACGCTGGGGAGTCCGGTCATCTGGACCAACCAGGCGTCCACCACGGAGCTGAATCGCAACGCGCCGCTGACGGTCACCTGGTCCGGCGGAGATGCCACGAAAGAGGTAATCGTCGCGGCTGCCGGCGTGGATCAGAATTCAAACGCAGCGGCCGGGTTCTACTGCTTCGTGAAGTCCGAGCCGGGTAGCTTCACGGTGCCGGCGGCCATGCTGTCGAACCTGCCGGCCGGAGCCGAGACGGCCGCAGCGGTGATCGTGGGCGACGTGCAGGTGGGCAACATCGTCACCTTCGCCGCCTCGGGCGTCGACAAAGGCATCGTGGTGAACGGTACGTTGAACGTCCAGACGGTGCCCGTGCGGTAAAGGGCGCGATGGGGGGCCGGTCTCCGGCCGGATCCCCCTCTCAGAGTTGGTCCTGTGGTCCTGGCCGGGCGGTTCCCGCAAGCCGCCCGGCTTGACTTTACCGGCGTCACTAGTTTAAGTTAACGGTTCGACTGGGCCGCTCACCAGAAAACGTGCTCCAGGACCGTTTGGGCGGTTGGGTGGCTCTTGAAGACGGTCACGTTGGATTTATGGCGGAGCAAAAGGGCGTGGCGGCGCAAACGGTAGAAGAGGAGCTTGCATCGACGCTCGAAAGCGTGGACCAGGCCTCGGAGACCGTCCTGCGCACGGCGCGCGAGATGGGTTTCGACGAAGACGAGCAGCACCGGATCGAGATTTCGGTGCGGGAGTGTATGGTGAACGCGGTTGTCCATGGCAACTGCTATAACGCTCGCAAGAAGGTAAAGCTGGTGATCTCGCGCACGGCGGAGAAGCTGGAGGTCCGCATCGCCGACGAAGGCGAGGGCTTCGACATGTCGAAGCTGCCGGATCCGCTGGCGGAGGAGAACATCCTGCGGCAGTCCGGGCGCGGGGTGCTCATGATCCAGGCGTTTATGGACGAGTTTCACGTGCGGCAGCGGGAACCGCTGGGCACGGAAGTGCGAATGGTGAAGTACCTGCCCAAGGCGGAGTGAAGTGGCCGTCCAGGGAGCGGGCTGACGAACCGGTTATGACGAGCGGGTTATAAGGAGGCATCAGGTGAGTGTCAAAATGACCACCCGACAGGTGGGGGACGTAACGGTAGTGGATGCGGTGGGGAGGATTACGCTGGGTGACGGCGCGAGTACTTTCCGCGACACGATCCGGGATCTGGCAGCGGGCGGCCAACGGAAACTGCTGCTGAACCTGGCCGAAGTGAGCTACATCGACAGCTCAGGCATCGGCGAGATGGTTTCGGGATTCACGACGGTTACCAATCAGGGGGGGCAGGTGAAACTGCTGAGCCTGACCAAGCGCGTGAAGGACCTGTTGCAGATCACCAAGCTGTATACAGTCTTCGAAGTGTTTGACGACGAAGCAGCAGCGGTCCGCAGCTTTTCCTAGGGGATTGGTGGGATAGGCGGGCTATGTGCCGCCTTGGTCCGCCTGATCGTGAAAAAGCGGAGAATTCCGGCGGTGCGGGCTCACTGATTAGGGGAAGGGTAGAAGCAATTCGTTTTTCCCGGGATCCGTATGGACCGGGGCGCTAGCGGTGTGAAAGTCCGTGCTGGCGGGATCGTGCCGAACGCGTGAGAACGACGCGAGGTAGAGAGGCATGTGACGAATGGATGCCGAGGACCCCTCCCGCGGACCGATTATGGTTCCCATTCGAGAGCCCAAAACCTACTCCATCCTCCTGGCGGATGACCTGACGCTGGTCAGAGAAGGCTTAGCGGCCTTGTGCGAGGCGCAGCCTCAGTACAGAGTGATCGGACAGTGTTCGGAGGGTGCCGTCGCGCTGCGCATGATCGCGAGCGAGCAGCCCGATCTGGCTGTGCTGGACCTGAATCTGCCGGACCTATTCACGCTCGAGATTGTTCGAAGGGTCCGGGAGGCGGGCCACAAGACCAAGGTGGTGATCCTGTCGACGCGGCGTGACCGCAAGACGGTGGTGGAGGCGTTGCGCTGCGGCGTGAGTGGATACCTGCTGAAGTCGGCTTCCGCGGTGCAGTTGCTGGAGGCGTTTGAGCAGGTGCTGGAGGGCAGCATCTACGTTTCGCCCCAACTGGAGCTGAACAAGATTTTCACCTCCAACCAGAAGGCCCAGCCGGACGATCCGCTGGATTTGCTGAGCGCCCGGGAATATCAGGTCTTCTCACTGCTGGTGGAGGGCGTGCGGGCCAAGGAGATCGCCGCGCGGCTGGAGTTGAGTCCCAAGACGGTAGATACCTACCGGGCCAGCTTGATGCGGAAGCTCGATATTCACGACGTGGCGGGGTTGGTGAAGTTCGCCATCCACCGGGATTTGACGTCGCGGTAGTCAGGTGGCGCAGGCGCTCTGCTTGCCGCGGCCACGCCAGGAAATGACTCGTTCCGGCGCTCGAGCGTTTGCAGCGTGATCGTAGACCGCTCCCTGTGGTCGCGGCTCAGCTACTGGCGCTGTGCCCAGTGCACGTCCTTTGTCATAGGCTCGCAGAGGCGTTTCGGGCAAAGCACAGGCGGGATGCCTCGGCCAGTGGTCGAGCCGACGCTCCGGGCACGACACTGTGATGGACGACAAGCGCCGGGACGAGTCCCGGCGCGGCGAGCACGAGTGCTCGCGCCACCTTACATCCGGACTGAGTCTGCCAGGGAGAAGATCGGCAGATACAACGACACCAGGACGAAGCCCACGAAAATCGCCATCACAATCATGACCGCTGGTTCGATCAGGCTGAGTAGGGCTGTGACGCGTGTGGCTACGTCGTCCTCGTAGAACTCGGCGACGCTTGAGAGCATGGCGGGTAGCGCGCCTGTCGATTCGCCGACTTCGATCATGTCGAGGCACAGGGTCGGGAAGACCTTGGTGGAGCGGAGGGATTGGGACAGCGCCTGGCCCTCGCGCACCAGCTTGACCGCCTGTTCGAGGACGTTGCGCAGGACCTGGGTGCCGAGCGACTCGGCGGCCGTATTGAGCGCCTGAAGCAGCGGGATGCCGCCCACCAGCAGGGTCCCCAGGACGCGGGCGAACTGCGCCACCTGGTATTTGAGCCACACTTCGCCGACGACCGGCACCTTCATGAGGGCGCGGTCCACTTTTTCGCTGCCCGAAGGCGTGCGGGACCACCAGCGGAAGGCGATCAAGCCCACCACCAGGGCGCCAAAGCCGGCCAGCACGTAATTGCGGGCGGTGGTGCCGATCGCGATCAGAATGACGGTGGCGCGGGGCAGTTGAGCGTCCATGCTCTTGTAGAGCTCGGCGAAGTTGGGGACCACGTAGGTCACCAGGAACACGACCAGGCACAGAACCAGGGAGATCAGCACGGAGGGGTAGATGAGCGATCCGATGAGCTTGCGGCGTACGGCCAGCGAGAGCTTCTGGTAGCCGATGAAGCGGTCAAGCACTTCCGCCAGCGATCCGCTGCGTTCGCCGGCGAGCACGCTGGTGACGTAGATGGGCGGGAAGACGCCTTGGCGGTGGAAGGCGTCCGAGAGCAGGGCTCCGTTCTTGACTTCCTGGCGGACGCCCTGGATGTGGCGCGAGAGCTTGGGATCGGTGAGGCGGTCGGCCAGCAGGTCGAGACTCTTGAGGATCGGCAGGCCGGCGCGGACCAGGGTGACGAACTGCTGGTTGAAGATGAGGAAGCGTTCGAGGTTGAGCTTCTTGCCGCGGGGCCGCAGGGTCTGGGTGACGCCTTCGATGCGGGGCTTGACGGAGTAGACCAGGAAGCCCTGGTCCGTGTAGCGCTCGCGGAGCTCACGCTCGGAGTCGGCTTCGGCCACTTGCTGGTGCATTTCTCCACGGGCGTCGGCGTACTTCAGGGTCCATTCGGCCATACTCCGAGAGTAACCTCCTCTTCTAGCTGACGTTGGAGTTGGCTTGGGCGTGCAGGTCGTCCGGGGCGGCGCTGAGGTCCAGGTAGGCCAGGGTGAGGGCGATGACCTGGAGCAGGACCGGCAGCAGCAGGATCATCATGATCGGGAAGGCCACCAGCAGTCCGAAGATGGGCGGGAGGCCGGAGAGGTCCACGTAGCCGAGGGGCAGGGCGAGGATCCCCAGGCCGAAGGGCATCAGGACGACCGGCAGCAGGAAAATCACCTCCAGGGCCAGCATGCGGCCCAGGTTCCCCTTGAGCAGGGCGAAGGTGCGTTCGATGGCTTCCGAGGGGCCGGCGTCTTCCAGTACGGCCAAAGGCAGCGCGGGAGCCAGCAGCAGCCACAGGAGGGGTGCGGCGAAGGCGGAGAATCGTACGGCGAGAATGTTCACCAGCCACTGGAGCCAGAAAAGCTGCATCCCTTTGGAGCGGACCCGGCTGATGGCCTGCACCAGCGTCAGCCGGTTTCCGGCGGCGGTTTCGATGGTGGCCTGGATGGCGGCCGCGGCGGCGTAGGAGAGCACCAGGGCCGTGAGCAGGATGCCCGCGCCGAGGACCGCGAACTGGCGGCCGTCGATGGTGGCGGCGATGGTCTTGGGGTCGATTTCGGCGCGGACGGCCGACACGCCCCAATTGATGGACACGACGGTAGCGCCGACGGTGACCACCAGAATCGCGGCGAAGGCGGCGATGCGGACGAAGAGCGGGAAGCCTTGTCCGAGGACGCGGAGACCGTCCAGACACGTACGTGACACGGACAATCGCTTGTGTACATTTGCCGTCATTTTTATGTCTTTCGAGTTTTTCTATAATAGCTCGCATTTTGCCGGCGTGAAGGCGGGCTGAAACGCGGGTGGCGGTGCTGTGTCTTAACTTTGTACAATTATCGCGGTCGCCGGTATTCGGGACACGGTGAGGGGACTGTCGCGGATTGCGGCGCTGCCACAAGGACCCTATGGATTTAATCAAGATCATCTCGGAGCTGCGGAAGGAACGGCAGGCGGTAGAAGACGCGCTGATTTATCTGGAGACGTTGGCCAGGACGCAAGGCAAACGGCGCGGCCGTCCACCGGCCTATTTGGCGGGAAAGCTGGGCGCGACGACGGAACGGAAGCGGTTCAGCGAAGCCACGCGCAAGAAAATGGCGGCAGCGCAGAAAAAGCGCTGGGCGGCGTACCGCAAAGCGAAGAAGAGCGCATAGCAGAGGCTGTATGGACCGCCGGCGGTTTCTCACGGGCGCATTCGCGCTTGCCGCTATTCCTGCGTTGCGGCGCAGCGCGGGTGGGGCGGCTCCTGTCCACCTGGAAGCGTTCGTGAACGCCGGCATGCCATGGACGCTGGTGCTTGCTGAGACGGCTCCGCTGGCCGCGATTTTCGAGTTGCGGGCCTACGGGGAGGATTTTCGCGGTGCGGAGCTATTGCCACGGCTGCTGCGTGAGGCGGGTGCGGAGTGCATTATCTGGGGGCCGCGGACCTACCTGATCGCGTTTGCCGGCCTGGGCGAGCGCGCGGACGCGTGGGCGGAGGTCAACACGCATCCGCAATGGCGCGGCATGGGCGGCGGCTATCGATTCGGACTTTACCGGCGGCTGAGCGGCGCCCCGGCGTAGAGGGACGCCGATTCGGCTTGGGCGGCGGCCTGATGGCGGCGGTAGCGGACCAGGGCCACGATCGCCATCTGCAAAACGGCTCCGGCGGCGGCCAGCGCCATGTCCTTCTGCGCGTCCCAGACGTCGCCCTGCATGCCGACGAACACCTCGGCGCGTGCGGGCGACAGAATAGAAGCCACCCACGCTTCGAGGATTTCGTAGAGCGCACTCAAGGCCAGCACCAGGGCCACGGGCAGTGCGTAGCGCCAGGAGGTCCAGACGCCGGCGATGCGCATGCACCATTCCTGGAGCGGATAGGCGGTGAGGAATCCATAGCTGAAATGGGTCAGGCGGTCATAGTGGTTACGCGTGGTATCGAGCCACGCTTTCATCCACTCGCCTAAAGGAACGTAACCGTATTTAGACTGCGCGCCCCATTCGTGGAGACACAAATAGACGGCGATCAGCAGGTACGTCCAGTCAGAGAGAGGCAAACGGCGATAGGTGGCGATCAGTAGGCCGAGACATAGAAACGCCGCCGAGTTTTCCATCCACCAGTCAAAGGCTTTGGCCGGATGGGATCCGGTGACGACGAGCACGGCGCCTAGAAATACGCACAGGCCCTGGAGAACCGGCCGTTCGCTGAAGGGGCGGTAGTCAGCCGTGGATGCGGTAGTCACAATTCGCACATTAAACACCGGGGCGCGGTGGTTTCGCAACCGGCGATGGTGGTGGGGCAGCGGCGCGGCGCGGCGTTCGGGCACGTGAGAGACTGGATGCGTGGCAACCCCCAAGACTCAACCCGGCATGTATACCGGCGCCAGCGCCCTGTTGGAAGCGCTGCACCAGGCAGGTGTCAAATATCTGTTTTCGAACTTCGGCAGCGATCACCCAGGGGTGATGGAAGCCATCGCCCAGTTTGAGGCTACCGGGCAGCCCGCGCCCCGGGTAATCACGTCGCCGAACGAGATGGTGGCGCTGACCTGCGCCCAGGGCTACACGCAGTTGACCGGCGAGCCGCAGGCCGTGCTGGTGCACGTCGATTGCGGCACGCAGCAGTTGGCGGGCGCGGTGCACAACGTGGCCAAGTGCCGCGTGCCGGTGCTGATCCTGGCCGGGGCGTCGCCGTACACGCAAGAGGGCGAACTCAAGGGAGGCCGGAACGAATTCATCCACTGGCTGCAGGACGTGCCGGACCAGCGCGGCATCGTGCGCGGCTACATGAAGTACGAAAACGAGCTGCGCACCGGGCGCAACATGAAGCAGATGATCCACCGGACGCTGCAAATTGCGCGCAGCGATCCCAAGGGGCCGACGTATTTGATGGGCGCGCGCGAGGTGTTCGAGGAGGAGATTGAGCCGGTGGAGGTGGATCCGGCGCGGTGGGTCCCGATCGCCGCGCAGGCGCTGCCGGAAGACGGCGTGGCGGCGCTGGCGGCAAAGCTCGCGGGGGCGAAGCGGCCGCTGGTAGTGACCAGCTACGTGGGGCGGAATCCGGAGGCCGTGCGCGAACTGGTGGCGCTGTGCGAACTGCTGGGAATGGGCGTGCTCGAGTCGGTGCCGAACTACATGAACTTTCCGGGCGACCATCCGTGCTGGGTGGGGCAGCAGGGCAACGAGAAGGTGCTGAATCCGGCGCTGGCCGAGGCCGACGTGGTGCTGGTGCTGGACAGCGACGTGCCGTGGATCCCTTCGTTCAACCATCCTTCGGAGGGGGCGCACATTTGCCACATCGATATCGACCCGGTGAAGGAGCGCATGCCTCTCTGGTACATTCCCGCGCAGCAGGTTTTTCGCGCGGATGCGGCGACGGCGCTGCGGCAAGTGGCGGCGAAGCTAGCTTCGATCGGTTTGGATGCGGGCGCGGTGGCCGAGCGCCGGGCGCACTTCGCGGCACGGCATGACGCGTTGCGGAAGGAGATCGACGAGCGGGAGAAGCCCAAGGACGCGATCACGGCCGAGTATGTGACGGCGTGCGTGCGGCGGCAGATTTCGCGCGATGCGATTATCGTCAACGAAGGCGTGACGAATTACACGGCCATCAATAATCACATCGGGTGCACAAAGCCGGCGACGCGCTTCACCAGTGGGGCGAGCTCGCTGGGGTGGAACGGGGGCGCGGCGGTGGGAATGAAGCTGGGGGCTCCGGATCGCGACGTGGTGGTGCTGACCGGCGATGGGTCGTATATGTTCTCCGTGCCGTCGACGGTGCACTGGATGGCTCGCAAGTACCAGACGCCGTTTCTGACAGTGGTCTATAACAACGGCGGGTGGCGCGCGCCGAAGTTTTCGACGCTGGGCGTGCATCCCACCGGATATGCGAGCCAGGCGACGGACGTGCACATCGGGTTCGACCCGCCGCCGGATTACTCGGGGATCGCCGCGGCGGCCGGAGGGGCGTTCGCGCGCAAGGTGGAGAAGGTGGGGGACGTGGAGGCGGCGGTCGCCGAGGGGCTGAAGGCGGTGCGGGAGGAGAAGCGCTGCGCGGTGCTCGATGTGTGGCTGGCGCGGTAGCGGACGTGAGGTGAAGAGTTGCGGCACCGACGGCTCCGGCCAGAGCGAGAGGCGGGCTGAGAGCCCGCCGCAGGCCGCGGGCCTGCCCCACACGCGCAATAAATCGTGCGGTCCGAGCGCCGGGAGGGGAAGACTTGCGCCTTCTTCAGGTCTTCCACTGCCGCAGGCTGCGGGCGAACCAGGTGACGAGCAGCACGACGATGATCGTCATGCCGCCGCCGAAGACGACTGAGGGGACCGTGCCCATGAAGTCGGCCGCGATGCCCGATTCTACGGCTCCCCACTGGTTGGAACTGGCGATGAAGAGTGATTTGACCGCTGCCACACGTCCGCGTAACGGGTCGGGCGTGCGGATCTGCACCAGAGACAGGCGGAAGACGACGCTGACGGCGTCGAAGGCTCCGATCAGAAACAGCATGCCGAATGAGAGCCAGGCGTTGGTCGCCAGGGCGAAGCCGATGGTGGCGGCTCCGAAGAGAGCTACGGAGAGTAGCATCACCGCGCCGGCGCGGCGGATGGACGAGGCGGCGTGGGCCAGGAAGATGGACATCAGCCCCGCACCCAGGGCGGGGGCGGCGCGCAGGTAACCGAGGCCCGTGGCGCCGACCTTGAGGATGTCCTCGGCGAAGATGGGCAGCAGAGCGACCGCGCCGCCGAACAGGACGGCCAGCAGGTCCAGGCTGATGGCGGCGAAGATGACTTTGTCGCGCCAGACGAAGCGCAGTCCTTCGAGCGTCGCTTGCAGGCCGGGTTGCGGGTTTTCTTCCTGCGGCTGTGGCGGCAAGCGAAGCTGGCGGAAGCAGAAGACCGAGAAGACGGCGCAGATGGCCTGGACGAGATAGACGGATTCGCTGCCGGACCAGGCGATCAAGCCACCGGCCAGCGCCGGGCCGGCGACGGTGGCCATCTCGCGGGCGGAGCCGTTCCAGGAGACGGCGTTGGTCAGGTCCTCGAGGGGAACCGTGCCGGGCAGCATCGCCGTGGTGACGGGCCACTGGAAGCCGCGCGCGGTGGCGATGAGGAACAGCCCGCTGTAGATCACGAAGACGCCACGATGCTCGCCTGCCAGCAGCAGAAGGAATCCGGTGGCGGCCGCGGCGATCTGCGTGAGGATCGCGGTGCGGCGGCGGCTGTAGCGGTCGGCGACGTGGCCGGCGACGAAGGTGAACACCATCACCGGAATGATCTGCACTAATCCGACGTTGCCGAGGACGAGCGCGGAACGCGTCGCGAGGTAGAGATCCCAACTGACTACGACGGACAGCATCTGCTGTCCGAAATTCGAAAGCGTGACGCCGGCCAGCAGATAGCGATAGTTCCGCGAGGAGAACGCGGCGTAGGCACTCACAGTCTCTACAGGGTACAGCGGCGATGGGGGGCAACGGGGCGCGGCGTTCGCGGGTGCGCCGGGGCGGGGCGGAGCAGTGAAATTTACGTGAACAAGCCCGCCAAAACCTTACAGTAGCAGAACTTTCTTACTTAAAAGCCGTTCGGAATCAGTCGATAAAGAGAATTGATTGGACGTGAACTACGGTTCCAGGATACTCTGGCGCTGTAGACAGACGTTTCGAAGTACGAATCGCACTGTCTAAGTGAACATCCCCGTCGGTTGTCCCCACTTAGCTGTGGACGAAATCTCTTTATGACTTGACGGGAGGATGTGTGTCCAGAACACAGCGCTTTGCGCTTCTCATCACCACCGCGGCAGCGATGTTAACTCCGGCCGCGGCACAAATCTCCCGCAGAAATTCTTCCTGGGACCCGATGGAACGGGATCCGATGGAGCGTCCGACCTGGCAGCGTCCCGAATGGGGCCACATGGACGACGATCCGGGTAATCCTCCTCCTCCGGTCCGGCGCGAACCACGTGAAGTGAGCGGAAGCGTTTCTGTGGCGGAGCTGCGAAATCCCCTGAAGGGGAAATCCCTTCGTATCATTCAACACGCTCAAAAGGATCTGCACGACGGCAAGCGCAGCCGGGCGATGGAGGACCTGCGCAAGGCGCTGGAAGATCCGGCGGCGAAGCCTTATGCCCTGTTGATGCTCGGAACCGAGCACCTGAAAATGGGGCTCACCGACGTGGCGGTGCCCGAACTGGAAGAAGCCGTGCGGCAGCTTCCGGGTAATTCCACCGGCCATAACAACTTGAGTTTCGGTCTGCATCTGCTGGGAAAGAAGGAACGTGCTCTGGAAGAAGCCGAGAAGGCTCTGCAACTGGACCCGAGCAGTCCGACGACCCGCTATGTGATCGGGACATTGCTGTTGGAGCAGGGGCGCGAAGAAGAGGCCATTTACCATCTGAAGCTGGCGGCGGACAAGGTGGTGACGGCGCGGCGCATCCTGGCCCAGTATTACTCCACCCGGGGCGATGCGGCCGCGGCGGCGCAATACGCCCCGGTGACGCCTCCGGCGGGCACTGCGGCGTTTCAGGAGGTCCAGAAGTAGGGCAGCAGGTTGGTTGGCAAGCATCTCCACTTACCGGGCCCCTCGGGAGGGGCTTGCTGGAGTCCCAGGGGGGGATTCCGCACCGGCACGCGGCGTTTCGGCAGTGAGGCGCCGCGTGCTTCCTTCAGGCTGCATGTTAGAATGAGCCGTAGGAGGGCGCACGATGGGTACGCTTGGTGTCGGCGAAATGGCGGTCATCTTTATCCTAGCCCTCGTTCTGTTCGGGCCGAAGAAGCTTCCAGAACTAGGAAAAACAATCGGAAAAGCGATGACCGAATTCCGGCGCGCGTCAAACGATCTGAAAGCGACGTTTGACCGCGAGATGCACTCTCTGGAGCGGGAAAACCAATCTTTGCAACAAGCTACGAGGAAGGTCACGCGGGAGATCGCGGACACCGTTTCCTACGAGCACCCACCGGCGGATACGTCATGGAATCCGCTGGACCAGGAACAAACCGCTACGCAACCTGCCACAGTAGGCGCTTCCGAAGTATCAGGCGCCGAATCAAACGGGACCACGCCAACCACGGCGCCAGCTATCGCGCCAGCCATCGCGCCAACTCCGGCGGCGGCGGAACCGGCTCCGGCCATCGAGGGCACCGTGCCCCGGGGGGCGGGTCAGCCGGAACCGGCCTCGCAGGTGGCCGAGGCCGAACCTGTGCCTCCGGCGGCGGCGGCTCCCGAGAAAACCCAGAACAGTTAGTTCAGACGTCGGGTTAGTAAGGCGTTAGAGGAAGATGGACGAAGAACACAAGGGCGGAGAACTGCCTCCTGAAGAGGAGAGCCCGTCCGTGTCTTATCCTGATGATCCGGAGTCAAGTCTGCCGGCGGACGAGGAAGTTGCGCCTCCGCCGGCACTGACGAAGACTGCGGCTCCACCACCACCTCCTCCGCCCGACGACGACTGGGATCCTTACGCCGACGACGACGAGGATGGCATGCTGCGCATGTCGTTCATGGACCACCTGGAGGAGCTGCGGGGACGGCTGATCCGTATCCTGATCGGCGGCGGCCTGGCGTTCGTGCTGGCGTTCGCCTTCTCCGATCCTCTATGGAAGTTCGTGCAGGCACCGTTGCGCGAGGCCATCACGGCGGTGGGTGGCGACATTATCGCCATCACGCCGATGGAGCAGTTCCAGATCATCTATATGTGGTCGCCGCTGGTGGCTTCGCTGTTTATCGCGGCGCCGTGGGTGATCTACCAGGTCTGGGCTTTCATATCGCCGGGGCTCTATCCGCGGGAGCGCAAGTGGGCCGTGCCGTTTATTGTGATTACGGCGGGCCTGTTTCTGACCGGCGGCGCGTTCGCCTACTTCATTGCGTTCCGCTACGCCCTGACGTTCCTGCTGGGCATCGGCGCCGGATCGGGCGTGAAGGCCACCATTTCCATCGACAGCTACTTCAGCCTGTTCGTGAACGTGATTCTGGGTATCTCAGTGATCTTTGAGATGCCGGTGGTGGTCTTCTTCCTGACGCTGCTGCGGATTACCACGCCCGGGTTCCTGATCCGCAACTCGCGCTACGCAATTCTGGCGATCGTCTTCCTGGCCGCGCTGATCACGCCCACGCCGGACGTGGTGAACCTGACGCTGTTCGCCGTGCCGATGACCATGCTGTACTTCCTGGGCGTGTTCGCCAGCTACCTGCTGGTGCTGCACCGCGAAGGGCAGCAGTTCCCGTGGAGGGCATTCCTGCTGTGGATCCTGGTCGCGGTGGCGCTGACCGTCGGGGTCGGCGGATTCCTGCTCTACTACTACGGCTACCACTTCGTGGCGCAGTGGCCGTTCTTCGCGCAGTAACACGGTAGGCGCTTCCGCAGTCGCAGGCGCCGAATCACGATCTGGTCAGGGAGGGCGCGATGCCCCTGGAACGTGATTGCGATGACGGCATGGTGCAGATGTCGCTGTTCGAACATCTGGACGAGCTGCGGACACGAATCATTCGAGCGCTGCTGGGACTGGCGGCAGCCTACGCGCTGTGTGTCGCCTTCGCCGAGCCGCTGTGGCGGTGGGTGCAGGCGCCGCTGGAGGCTGCCGCGGCGCGAACCGGCGCGCAGATCGTCTCGCTGAGCGTGGGCGAGCAGTTCTCGATGATCTACATGTGGTCGCCGTTGTTGGCGTCGCTGTTCCTGGCGGCGCCCTGGGTGGGCTACCAGGGCTGGGCGTTCCTCGCCCCCGGGCTCTACCCGCGCGAGCGGAGGTGGGCCGCGCCCTTCATCCTGACCACGGCGGGCCTGTTCGTGGCGGGCGGCGTGTTCGGATACCTGGTGGCGCTGCGCTACTCGCTGACGTTTCTGCTGGGGATCGGACGCAACGTGGGCGTGACGGCGTTCGTGTCCATTGCGAGCTACTTCGAGTCATTCGTGAACGTGATGCTGGGTTCGGCGGCGGCGTTCGAGTTGCCAGTCGCCGTGTTCTTCCTCACGCTGCTGCGGATCACCACGCCGGGGTTCCTGCTGCGGCACTCGCGCTACGCGATTCTGGGGATCGCGATACTGGCAGCGGTGGTGACGCCCTCGCCTAACGTGGTCGACATGGCCGTGTTCTTTGTGCCGATGGCGCTGCTGTACTTCCTGGGCGTGTTCGCGAGCTACTTGCTGGTGCTGCGGCGCGAGGACCAGCCGTTCCCGTGGCGCGTGTTTCTGCTGTGGGCGGGACTGGCGGCGCTGGCGGTAGGGGGAGCAGTGGCGTACTGGCGCTTGGCTTTGAAGTAGACCGGGGAAATAGAACGGGCGGGGCACGCGCCCCGCCCTCTCCGTCACTCCGCCTCTCTGGGCGATCGTGTCTTCTTCAATTTTAGTTCGGGTGGCCGGTCAGAGCGGGAGGCGGGCTGAGAGCCCGCCGCAGGCCACGGGCCTGCCCCACAGCGTGCGGGCTCTAATTGGGGTGGCCGGCCATGATGCGCAGTTCGGCCATCGTCACCTTGCGATCGTCGCCGGGCAGGTGGACCGGGATGATCCGGTCGACGTCCAGCTTCAGCCGCTCGATGTTCGCCAGCATGTTCACGTGGTACGGGTTCGGCGGATTGGGCGAGGTGGTGGGCGCCTGGCCGGCCACATTGAACTCGTCCGCTTCGAGCAGCACCTTCTGCTTGGGCAGGTAGATCATCACCATGCCCTCGGCGTGCGTGGAGTTGGCCACCTTGTGGATCTCGATGGTGTTCATGGCGTCGGTGATCACCTTGCGGTCGCCGAAGGTTTCGATCTTCAGCGCGGGCTTCGGGTTCATCTTCGCCAGGTTGTCCTGTCCGAGCGTGTGCACGCCGTCGTGCACCTTCTGCATGTAGTTCTTGTTGACGCTGTGCGTCATGATGGTGACGCCCTCGGCCATGTACTCGCGCAGGCCGCCGGAGTGATCCGAGTGGTGGTGGGTATTGATGACGTAGCGGATCGGCTTGTCCGGCACCAGGCGCTTGGCTTCGGCCATCACGGTTTCGCCACGCGCGTCGTTGGAAGCGCCTTCGACGATGATGACGTGGTCCGCCATTTCTACAACGATCGATGCGTAGCCGCCCTTGATCAGCCAGGCGTTGCTGCCCAGGTCCTCGACGATGGAAGGAGCCTCGCCGCCGCCCCGACCGCCGCGTCCCTTGCCTCCGAACCCGCCGCGGCCTTTGCCCTTGGCCTGCTGTTCGACGTCGATGGTGGCGTTGGGGCGGACTTCGGAAATAGTCAGATCGAAGAAGCCGAGGCCGCCCTGGGTCTGGGCGATGTGGGTGGGCCACTTCACGCCGTCGAAGTCCTGATAGTTGCTGAACGTGGCGTCCCACACCATGTCACCGAACACGGCGGCATTGTAGATTTTGGTTTCGACGCGCTCCACATAGCCCTGGCGGTTGATGGTTCCGCTGACGTCGACCATGCTGTCGCCGTTCTGCATGGGGAAGGTGAGCACGGTGTTGCCGCCCTGCTGGCGGACGCTGGCGCCCTTGGCCGCGGCGGTCTGCAAGAAGCCCAGCGGGAGCATAATGTATTCCATCTGGTTATTGAAGTTGGCGTCGTCGCCGCCGTTGACCACCTGGTTCTGCTGCTGGTCGGCGTAGGGACCGGCGGAGCAGCCGCCGGAGTTGCCCGGAATATCGGTGCGGAGGCGCTGCAGCCGCCAGGTCTTCTGGTCGAAATCGACGGAACGGACGTAGTTCTTGTTGAGGAACTTGCGCCACTCCTTGGCGTTGGGGCTGTAAGCCTGGCCCACGCAGGCGTCCCAGCCGTCGCCCACGTACATGATGGTCTTCAGGTTTTCGATCCCCATGGCCTTCATCGAATTGTCGATGACGGACTGAGCGTTGTTCTGAGCCGAAATCACCCAGACAAGCGACAGCGTTACGAGCGCAGCGGCAACCAGAGCCCTCTTGAACATACTCGCCTCCCACGGAGAGATTCGTTGCCCGGATGCGGCCGGGCTTGGTCAGTATATCAGCCCTATTCCAGAGCGACCGCTGGGTCGCCGGAGAGGTCGACTAAGACGCCCAGCTCGCGGCGGTCATTGAGGTTCGGCGGGATGGCGTGGTCGAGTTCGAATTCGACCCGTACGGGTCCGGTGGGGAGGGCAGGGGTAGGCGCCAGATACTCGTTTTCGCCGGTGGAGCGGAAAGTGGCCGGCGGCAGAGCGGCGCCGTTGATGCGAGCGCTGAGGCGGAGCACGTCGTGGCTGGCGAAGGTCACGTCGGGCAGGCGGAACAAAAAGCGAAGCGTGGCGGCGGGGCGGGGCTCGGCGAGCGTCAGTTCGAGGGAGAAGCGGCGCTCGGTCCAGCGCCAGGAGCCGTGCTCCAGCTCATGCCAGCCTTCGAGCAGGCGATAGGGCGAGGGACGGGCGGCCAGACGGCTTTCGGCGAGGATGTAGGCGCGCGCGTCGGCTTCGGGAGCCACCGGGTCGGAGCGGTCAGCCGGACCGCTGGCGGCGTAGTGCAGCACGTCCCAGCCGGTGCGGCGCATGATCCGGCGCAGGCCCTGTTCGGAGAAGATCCAGAAGTTGGTGGGGTCGCCATTAAGCTCGTCTTCTTCGACCAGGTAGGCGAGCGGGAGTCCGTCCAAGCGCGTTTTGTGGTCCGGGCTGAGCGCCGCGATGCGTGTACTGAGCAGGATGTGACGGGAGTGGCGCGCCAGGGTTTCGAGCGCGAGGAACGGGTTCTTCAGGTGATAGAGCACGCCCAGCATGATGGTGAGCCCGTAGTGCGGCTTGGGCAGGTGCGGGCGCGTGTCCAGGTCGACCGCCTGAATTTCGACGCTGGAGCCGAGCTTCTCTTTGAGCGCGCGGATGCCGTGCAGGGCGTTGTAATTCGTCGGGCCGAAATCGATGGCGTCGACGCGCGCGCCCAGGGATTCCAGGAAGAAGGCGACGTCGCCGTCGCCGCAGCCGACGTCGAGCACCGGGTCGTTGCCGATCAGGCCGAGCAGCGCCTGAGGGTCGGAATTGAGGAATCCGTCCAGGACGTCGAACTGGCCGAGCGAGGCCCACGGATACCAGTCGAGTCCGGGCGCGAGCGGCGTGGCTTGCTTGGTGGTGTAGAGGCGTTCGTGGAAGCGTTGGGCGAGTTCTTTGAGGGCGGGCAAGACATCATGATAGCGTCTGGAATGACAGAAGCGGCCACACAGGGTGGCCGCTTCCGGTGCGTCGCGAACAGTGGCCCGTCGTCGCGCCGCTAATCGATCGCCGTCACACTAATTCATGGCCGACTTGGGGATCTGGAAGCCCCACCAGTAGGTGCCGAGCCAGATCTTCTGCAGGTAATGCGTGCCGTTGGCGGTTTCGCCGGTTTCCACCTCATTGGTGGCCGTCGGATTCACGCGATACGCCGGTTGGGTGTGGACGGAGGCGACAAACTCCTGCCCGCCTGCCTTGTAGATATCCAGGACGTCCGTATCGTGGCCACCGACGACCACGTCGCGAACCAGGTATTGTCCAGGGGGAATCATCTTGCCGTGAATCTGCACCGCGTAGGGAATGTCGATTTTGGCTGCGTCGTGAATCGGCGTAGCGACAGCCGTCGCCGCCGTAACCATGAGCGCCAATGCAGTGATGCCGAAGACTCTAAGTAACATCGTTTCTTTCTCCTTCTGTCTCTCGGTCGTTAACGTTGGGTACCCAGTTTCTTCGTTCTACTAAGGAGACGATCGACGGAGGAAAATGTCTCGTTTTCGGTAGGGTGGCGGGCGGTTCTGAAACCAGCGTCTCGTAATTGACGGCGAGGCAGTGCGTAATGTTTCGCGACGGTCTTTATTGCAGCGCGATGGGCGTAACCGTCACCTGCGGGGCGCTCTCCGGCGCGAGGGTGACCTCGGTGGCGCGATCGCGGGCGCGCCAGATGCGGGCGATGGTTTCCGGACTGTTGTCGACCGCCGACGGCGTGGCCAGCACGTAGTAGCTTCCGGGGGCGAGCTCGGCCGATGTCCAGGCGCCGTTGCTGTCGGCCTGGGCGGTTTCCATCGCGTCCGCCAGGGCGGCTTCCGAGGTGACCGACTTCGGCAGGAGCAGCACGCGCTGGTCGGGCACAGGGTCGCCGTTGCGGTCTTCGATCTTGACCGCGACGGTCCCGCCGTCGGTGGCCAGGATGACGCGCAGGCCTTCACCTGGGGCGCCTCCGGGACGCAGCGGTTCGTGCAGGACGCTGCGGCCGCCATAGGTGACGTCCTTGACGTAGGATCCGGCGGGCGGGCGGCCGAAGTCCACGCTGTAGTCGTCGAGAAGAAGATCCTGGCGGAAGGAGCCTGGGACGTCGAAGGCGACCTGCTGGCCGCCCAGGTGGCGTGACAGCGGATCGAAGGTCAGCGAGATGCGCGCGCGCGGGGGAGCCTCCGCCGGACCCGCCCAGACGATCTCGCCGGCCACGGCAATCTGCGGCGACGGGATGAGGGTGACGCCGCCCACGTCCTGATCCGCAATGGACGCGATGGTCTTGCTGAAGGATGTCGGCACGTCGCCCAAGGAGGGCTCCAGGTACGCCGACAGCTCATAGCCGCCGGGATGCAGGTCGCAGACGCGGATTCTTCCATCGGCGGGCGCGGTGCCCAAGGGTACTGCCGCGCCGCTGCGCGAACGGCCGTTCAGGAGCAGGTAGGTGTCGAGCGGCCACTCTTCCCGAAGCTCGAAGGTGGCGCCCGCGGGCACGCGCGCCTCCAGGCAATAGTTCGCGGAACGCGCCATGCGGATGTCGACGTTGGGGCGCCGTTCGTTGTCGGCCAGCGTCAGAACCTGTGCTCCTTCGATGGCCGGGGCGCCGGGATAGTAGGTGGGCGCGTTCACTGGACGGCGCAACGCGGGATCGGCGGGGGCGCGGGAGACCGGCTCCAGGCGGGCGCGCGAGGTGGCGGCCAGCAACAGATAGGAGCTGCCGGGGCGGACGTGCTCCATCTGATACTCTCCGCGGTCATCGGTGGCCGCCATCTGTGCGTAGGTGTAGCGCAGGCTCCCCAACGAGTACTCGCGGGCGACCAGGAAGACGGCGATGTTCGGCAGAGGGTCGCCGTTGCCGTCGAGAACGCGGCCCGAAAGCTGCGCGTCGGTGGGCACGCGGACCTCCAGGGAGAGGTGCTGCTCCGGCGCGAGCTCTCCTGCCCTGGCCACCGAGGCCGAACCGGGGGAAGCCATGACCACCAGCGTGTATTTCCCAGGCCGTGCGTCCTCCAACGCGACGTGTCCGGCGGGATCGGTCTCGAGGCGGTTTGCGTAGCGGGACCTGCCGCTGGTGACCGTGAAGGTCACGGTCGCGTTCCGCACGGGCGCGCCGGTGGACTGGCTGAGCACGGTGACTTCGACGGAGCCGGGCTTGGGTTCAACCGGTGCGTCGCCCTGCTGAGCCCACAGCAGAGGCGCGGCGGCGAGGAGGGCGATCCGGCGGGTCATTGTTTTGCCCTCGCGGGGGCGGCCAGGTTGATCTCGACCTGCGCCCCTTCCGCAACGGCGAACGGGACCATGCCGCTCACGTCGTCCAGCCAGCGCGTGGCCGGGTCGCTGGCGCGTGGGCGTGCGGCAATCCGGTAGGCGCCAGGGTAGAGCCCGGGGAACGTGAAGCGCGATTCCGCGTCGGGATAGGCGACCTGCACGGGCGTCCCGGATGGGCCGGGCGCGCCCACCAGCACCACCGCGAAGTCGGATGCAGGGCGGGTCCCCGCATCGAGGCGGCCGGAGATCGAGGCGAGTGGCGAGAGCGGAATCGTGAAGAGTCCGGGATCGCCGTTGCTGAGATCGAGCACGGCGTCGCCCGCGGTGTAACAGGCGTCGCCGAGGCCGCTGACCGAGATCCGGTAGGGCACGGGCGCGAGGCCTTCCACCGGCTGCTGCTCACCGGCCTGGACAGGGACGCGGCGGGCGGGCAGAAACGTCTCCGCTTCGAGCGGGGCCAGAACGGCCTCGACCTTCGCCGGACAATCGCCCCCATCGCCGCTGAGCGTGAGCCGCGCGGTGAGGCCTTTCTCCGGCGTGATGGAGACGTTCTCCACGTTCCGGTCCGTCACGCGGATGGTGGTCCGGCCGAAGAGCGTGTCCTGGGGCGTGTCCGGCACCGAGGATTTGTTTCCCTCCAAAGCCATGGCCAGCACCGTGTAGGAGCCCGGAGCAAGGTTCTGGAATCGAAAGGTGTTCTGTGGGGTCAGCATGTAGCCCACCGGCCGAGCCGGGTCCATGGCCATCAACTGGAACATGAAGCGTGCGCCAGGCGGATCGGAGGGGGTTTCTCCCGCTGCGCTGTACTTGGCTTGTGTAGCAGGCTGCGGTGGCGGAAGGGAGAAGTCGATGCCGCGGATCTCTTCGCCGCCCGAGATCGTGGCGCTCTCCGGCTTCGCATTGTTCGGGTAGAACTGGACGCCCGCGCCCAGGCGTTGCTCGGTGGACGGCGCGCTGACCTGATCGAGGCCGTAGGTGGAGTAGTTGCCGTAGAACACCGCCACCACGTATTCGCCCGGAGGCAGACCGAAAATGCGATACGTGCCGTCGCCGCCGGAGGTCGCCTGCCAGCGGGCGCCCCAGTTCGTGGCGGGCCGCGCGGGGAGGCTCGTGGCGGGCCGGCGGAAGGCGGCGATGGTTGCGCCGCGCACCGGCTGCTGGCGCGGATCGGTGACGCGGCCGGTGATCACGCCGTTGCGGATCAGGCGGGCGACCACTGGGGGCGTGGATTCCTGGACGTCGAGCCGCAGATTGGCGGGCGCGTAGTTGGGCTTCGAGATCTCCAGGCGGTAGGTTCCGGGGGCGAGCGGGGGTGAAGCGAAGCGGCCCTGGTCATCGGTTTCGAGGTCGGCGATCACCTGGCTGGGGGAGAGCCGCGCGACGCGCACGATCGCCGAATGCAGCGGCGCGCCGGTGTGATCCTCGACGACCGCGCCCTGAATGCGCGCGTCGACACTCGCGGCGGGCGCGGGAGATTTCTGCGGCGGAGTTGCGTTGGCGGTGGCTGCGACGTCCGGCTGTTGCGGTCGCGGAGCCGGGGGGCGGGGAGCGGCGAACCCGAGCGTGCCTAGTGATACGGCCAGGCCCAGGCCCGCCAGCCAGACGAGGCTTGCGCCCACTGCCGGAACCGGGCCGCGCTTTCGCCGCGGGTCGAGAATCGCGCGCAGGCGGTGGCGCAGGCTGCCGCCGTTCGAGATGCCCACGGCGACCAAATCGTGCTCGGTGTTGAGCCGGTCCTGCCAGTCCATGAGCACGCCCGCGTAGGTGGACGGCTTGGTGCCGCGCGCCAGCACGGCATCGTCGCAAGCGAGCTCCTGCTCTTCGCGGATGCGCCGCCGGACGATCCACGCCAGCGGCTGGAACCACAGGCCGGCGCAGGTGAGCTCGGCCAGCACACGGATCAGGGAGTCGCGGCGGCGGATGTGTTCGAGCTCATGCAGCAGCACCGCGTCGCGATGGGCCGCGGGCAGGTTCTCGAAACCCGCGGGCAGCACGATCACGTGCCGCAGGACGCCCCAGGAAACGGGGACGCGGATCGCGTCGTTTTGCAGAAGGTCGATGTGCGGCGGCAGGTTGGCGCGCGCGAGGAAGCCGCGCAACTCGGGATCGTCGACCGGGCGGGAGGCGCGGCGCGTGCGGCGGAGGCGGAGCAGGACCAGGGCAAGGCGGACTGATAGAGATGCCGCGCCGGCCAGCCACAGCCAGGGGACTATCGCGGTGAAGGAAATCGCGGTTTGAGGTGGCGCTACGGCGCGAGGTGCGGGTGCAGGCGGGTCCAAGGTGATGGCCGCCACTTCGACCTGCTGTGGGCGCGGGTCCGGTGCGGGCGGTGGGGCCGCTGCGGGAGCCGCCGGCTCAGACTGGACGGCCGCGATTCGTGCGGGTGGCGCGGGGAGCGCGCGTGGCTCGACGCGGCGCTGTGGAACCCAGGAGGGGACGGCGGCGGTCCAGCGCGGAGCGATCGCCATCGCGACGGCGCCGGCGAGTGTCGCCACCATGGCCGCCGACAGCACCACGTGCCGCAGGGCCGCGGACCGGCGGCGCAGGAGCGTGCACACCAGCAGCGCGGCTCCCAGCAGCAGGGTCGACTTCCAAAGCGCTTCGAACAGGAGGCTGGTCATCGTCCCTCCTTTTCGGCGCGGGCGATCCAGGCCGCGAGTTCCTCACGTTCCTGCGGAGTCAGCTTGGCTTCCGGTAGCTCGAGCAGCGCCGCGGCGGCGGCCAAGGGCGACCCCTGGAAGAAGGTCGAGATCAGGTGCCGCAGGGCGGACAGGCGCGCCTTGGGCACAGGAACGGCGGGCGTGTAGATGTAGCGCATGCCTTCGCGGCGGTGCTTGAGGTGACCCTTCTCTTCGAGGAGGTTCAGCATGCCGCGCACGGCCGAGTAACTGGGCGGGTCCGGCAGCGCGGCGCGGACCTCGGCGACGCTGGCGCGGCCCAGGCGGTAGACCACCTCGACGATCTGGCGTTCGCGGCGGCCGAGTTGCGCCGTGAGGGGATGCGGCACGGGGTTACCTCCCTGTCAGTCGATTAGCAGGTGTCAGTACATTAGCATGAGGGCGCGGACGCGTCAAGCCTCTTCGTGGTTTGGATTGTATTCACGGCTGCGAGGCAATCGAGGACCGCTCCCTGCGGTCGCGGCTCAGCCAATGGCGCTGTGCGCAAGCGCCGATATTCCGGGCAGAGCGCTAACCTGGATTTCTGACAAGCCCTCAGCACGTCGGCGGGAAGCGTAAGACGGAAAACGCAATCGGCGATTTCGCCGCCGCTCCCGGCAGGGCACTGTGACGGGCGACAAGCGCCGGGACGAGTCCCGGCGCGGCAAGCGACGGGCTTGCGCCACATCCTGCGCCCGAACCCAGTGAGAAATGCGGGCTCATCGCTGAGCCGCAACCAAAGGGAGCGGTCCACACTGGGTGGTCAGCGCCGGCCGTTGCTGCGATTGCGGGGCGGCATCAGATCGTCCGCCGGCGCGACGGGCGTGCGCAGGGTCATCAGGAATGCGACCAGTTGCTGGCGGGCGTCGTCCGGCAGCTTGTCGAAGGCATCGCAGGCCGCCTGCGCTTCACCGCCGTGCATCAGGACGGCCTCTTCGAGCGTGTGCGCGCGTCCGTCGTGCAGGTAGGGGGCGGTGTCCGCCACGCCCCACAGGCGCGCGGTGATGAACTGGCGGTCGAGCTGTGAGCCGGAGGATTCGGCGAGGTTGGGACCCATGTCATGGCGCTTGAGGTCGGAAAACAGCGGGACATCGATGCCACCCTGCGCGTTGGCGTCGAACCCGGGTCTGGCGCCGCGCAGGTCGACTTCGTAGTAGACGTTCGCCGCCGGATCGGCAGGGACTTCGGGGAGGTTGTAGGTGAGGGTCGGGCTCTGGGTGTGGAGCAGCGGCACATGGCATCCGGCGCAACCCAGGGCGTGAAAGCGGGCTTCGCCAGCGCTGACCGGCGCATCGTCTACGCGAGGGCGATCGAGGGTCGTGAGAAAGATGCTGAGCGCGGAGAGGTCGCCGGGGGAGATCTCATTCATGACGCCGTCGGCATCGTCGTCGATCGAGACGCCGACGGCCTCCATGGGCTGCATGCCGAAGTGAAACTGCATGGCATCGACGTCGAAAGCGCGCACGGAGGCGAACTCGCCCTTGCGGCCGAAGGGGCGGACCACCAGGTCCGGGTCGACGCCCACGACATTGGACGTGTCGAATGAGCCGCCCTGGTAGACGATGGAGCCGAAGGAGACGCCCTTGGTGACCAGCGCGACGGGCACGCCGGGCTGGGACTGGGCCTGCTTCTTGAGCGCCTGGAGGTCGGCGGTCATCTCCTTGCCGGCCAGTTCCACGCCGCCGGAGCCGAACAGGAACGGCGGGTTGATGATGCGTCCGTTGAAGGCGGCGAAGCCGTTGTGCTCCTGGTCCGAGACGTCGACCAGGGTGGGCTTGACCAGCGCGTTCGAGTTGCTGCCGCCCACGCCTCCGATGCCGAAGGTGAAGGGCACCGTGAGATTGCTCAGCACGGAGTGGCATTCGATGCAGGTCTGGGCGTCGAGCCCGTTCACGCGCAGGTATTTTCCGTTGTTCTGCAAGGTGGGGCGGCGGCCTGGGGTGGTGGGGTAGGCGGGGTCGAAGGGCCGCGCCGGGCCGTCGCCGTAGCCGACGCGCGCCGTGAAGGGGGTGGCGAAGACCTCCATGCCGCGCATGCGGACTTCGCTCAGCGGGGCTCGGCGGCTGGCGATGTCGGCTTGGGGCAGCGCGTCAGAATGGAATTCCAAAGGCTGGGCCGGCTGGGCAAGTGCCGGAGAGCACAGGCCCCCGCCGCACAAGCCAATAATAAGGAAGATGGCGCCAAACCGCATGCAAGATCAAGCACCCGGCCCCCGGGACGCGTCTCGTCCCCCCGAGCGGGCTTGCGCACACAGCTTAGCATGGAATAGGGGGCGTCCGTTCGCCCCCGGTAGGCGGATTGGCCGGGCCCGGGGGGAGTTTGCATTCTGCCGCGAAGTTCGCCAGTATTGCTGAGAGGAATGAAACAAGCCATCTGGATTTCCACCGCCGCGTTGCTCGCCGCCGGCGTCATGATCGCCCCGGGGTTCGCCGGCGCGCCGCCGGGCCAGGGAAAGGCGCAAACCAAGGCCAAGGCGCGGCCGCGCCCTGGGCAGAGTCCCGCGTCGCAGGCTCCGCCGCCGGACGCGACGCCGCAGACCTACCCGGCCGAGCAGATCCGCGCGGGCGAGACGCGCTTTGCGTCCCAGTGCGGGTTCTGCCATGGACGCGACGCCGCGGGCGGGGAAACCGGACCCGATCTGACGCGCTCCGAGCTGGTGGCCGCCGACAACCGCGGCGACCGCATCGGCGCGCTGCTGAAAACCGGCCGTCCGGATGAGGGGATGCCCGCGTTCAATCTGAGCGCGGCGGACCTGGGCGCCATCGTGGCCTTCATCCATGATCAGAAGGCCAAGTTCGAATCGCTGGGCGGCGGGCGGCGATCTGTCGATCCGGCCGATCTTGACACCGGCGACGCCGCGGCAGGCCGGCGCTACTTCAACGGAGCGGGCGGCTGCGCCATGTGCCACTCGCCGACGGGCGACTTGGCGGGCGTCGCATCGCGCTACGAGGGGCTGCAGCTCCTGCAACGCATGTTGTATCCGAGCGGCCGGCCCGCGCCTCCGCGTCCCAAGGTCACCTTCACGCTGCCTTCAGGCGAAACGATCACGGCGCCTCTGGTGGTGGAGGACGAGTTCAGCGTCACCGTCTTTGATCCGGCGGGCGAGCGCCAGACTTACGATCGCAGCAAGGTCAAGTACACGATCGACGATCCGATGTCGGCGCACTTCGACCAACTGGGGAAATACACGGATAAGGATATGCACGACGTCTACGCGTATCTGAATACGCTCAAATAAATGGATCGTGAGAAACTTGTGAGGGGAAATATGCGTTGTCTGGTGCGTATCGCGATGGGGATCGGGCTGGCCGCGCTGGCTTGTGCCCAGAGCGTCGACCCGAAGGAGATGCTCAATCCGCCGGCCGATAGCTGGCTGCTGTATCACGGCGACTACTCGGGCCGCCGGCACACGGCGCTATCCGAGATTACGCCGGCCAACGTCGGGCGCCTCAAGCAGGCGTGGCACTTCCAGACCGGGCAGAACCAGGCCATCAAGGCGTCGCCGATCCTGGTGGACGGGGTGCTGTTTGTGACCACGCCGGACAACATCTGGGCGGTGGACGCGCGCACGGCCAAAGAGCTGTGGCATTATCAATACCCGCCGAACGACGCCTTCCACATCGGACACCGTGGCGCCGCGGTCTATAAGGACACGGTCTATTTGACCACGCCCGATTGCCACCTGATCGCGCTCAATGCGAAGACCGGCAAGGTCAAGTGGGACGTGATGGTCGCCGATTCGAAGAAGGGCTACTGGTCGACGAACGCTCCTCTGGTGGTGAAGAATCATGTGTTAGTGGGCGTTTCGGGCGACTTCGACAACGTGCCGGGCCAGTTGAAGTCGATCGACGCCGACACGGGCGAGACGCAGTGGATCTTTTACAGCACGCCTCCGCCGGGCGCGAGCGAGCCGGCGAGCGGCGGCGCTACGGGCGGCCAGATGTGGACCACCGGCACTTACGACCCCGCCCTGAACCTGGTGTTCGTCGGCACCGGGAATCCCACGCCGGTGCTGAACGGCGATGCTCGGCCGGGCGACAATCCGTGGACGTGCAGCATCGTCGCGCTGAATCCGGATACCGGCAAGCTGGTGTGGGGTTTCCAAGCCTCGCCGCACGACACGCATGACTGGGATGCCAACGAGGTCCCCGTCCTGGTGGATGCCGACTTCAACGGCCAGCCGCGCAAGATGCTGATGCAGGCCTCGCGCAACGGCTACTTCTTCGTGCTCGACCGGACCACGGGCAAGAGCCTGCTGACCACGCCGTTCGCCGCCGTGAACTGGGCCAAGGGGATCGACGCGCAGGGGCGGCCGATTCCGGACCCTGCGAAGGCTCCGTCCAAGGACGGCGTGCTGGTGGCCCCCAACGAGAGCGGCGCCACCAACTTTCGTCCCCCGAGCTTCGATCCGCAGACCGGCCTGTTCATCGTCAACGCGCAGGACGGCTACGGGATCTACTTCTTTAAGCCTGAGCACGGCGCCTACGGGTGGGCCGGCGCGGACTACAATCTCACGGGCCGATCCTTTATCCGGGCGATCGACTACAAGACCGGCAAGGTCGCCTGGGATCATCCCATCGGCGACGGCGCGGGCACGGCGGGCGTGATGACCACGTCCACGGGGTTGACGATCAGCGGCGATAATCCGGGCAACCTGATCGCGTTCCGCACCAGCGACGGCGCCACGCTGTGGCATGAGAATATCGGGCGCATGCAGAACGCGCCGATCTCCTACGAGTTGGACGGCAAGCAATATATCGTGGTGGGCGGCGGCAGTTCGCTGTATGCGTTCGCTCTTCCGTAGAAATCCCTGAGTAAGGAGAAACACGGTGATGAAAGCTGTCTGGATCTTCGGCGCGATGCTGGCGGTGGCCGGCGTATCTTCGGCGGCGGACCCGATCCGCGTGATGCTGCTCGACGGGGAAAGCGGCGGTCCCTATCACAAGTGGAAGCTGACCACGCCCGTGCTCGAAAAGGAGCTGGAAGAGACCGGCCTGTTCCAGGTGGACGTGGTCACCGCGCCTCCGGCGGGCGGCGATTTCAGCGCGTTTCATCCGGATTTCGCCAAGTACGCCGTGGTGGTCTGGAACTATGACGCGCCCGACGAGCGCTGGCCGGCGGAGTTGAAGGCGTCGTTTGAGAAATACGTGCGCGGTGGCGGTGGCTTCGTCAGCGTGCATGCGGCCGACAACGCGTTCGCCGGGTGGAAGGCGTTCAACCAAATGATTGGCGTCGGCGGCTGGCGCGGGCGGACGGAGAAGGACGGTCCTTACTGGTATTTCAAGGACGGGAAGCTGGTGGCGGATCCGGCTCCGGGTCCCGCCGGCAGCCACGGGCAGCGCACGTCCTACCAGGTGGCGGTCCGCACGGACCATCCCATCACGCGGGGTTTGCCCAAGCTCTTTATGCACCAGGGTGACGAACTGTACGCGCACCTGCGCGGTCCGGCGGAGAACGTGACGGTGCTGGCGACGGCGTACTCCGACCCCGCCAACCGCGGTTCAGGCCACGACGAGCCCGTGTTGATGACGATCGCCTATGGACAGGGGCGCGTGTTCCACACGACATTGGGTCACGACGTCAACGCTCTGAGCTCGGTGGATTTCGTGGTGACGTTCCAGCGCGGCACGGAGTGGGCGGCTACGGGCAAGGTGACGCAGAAGGTGCCGGTGAGTTTTCCGACGGCGGATACCGTCAGCTATCGCACTGACCTGGCGGCCATGGATCCGGGCTACGAGCGGGGCTTGAATCCGCTGGACGCGGCCGCGCCGCGGCGGTGAGGGTGCCCGCCGGTGCTGCGACTGGATGAAGAGGCGGGCTGAGAGCCCGCCGCAGGCCACGGGCCTGCCCCACGTGCGCCGCGGGGAGCTATTTCGCCTGTGGTTGTGCGGGAGCCGCTTGGCCTTGTCCCGCAGCGCCCTGGCGCGCCGGACGAGCTCCCGGAGGTCCCGCCGGACGCGCGGGAGGCTTGCCTTCGTTCCCACCCAGCTTGCGGAGCAGCGCGACCGTGCTGTCATGCGGCACGGGCAGTTGCCCGAAGGTGGCCTTGCCCATGGCGACATCCAGCGGCGTGTACCCGGGCCTGGACGCGGCGTTGACTTCCGCGCCGTGGTCCACCAGGAACTGGACGATGGTGTCCGCGCCGCGGTTGGCCGCGCCGTGCAGCGGCGTCTCTCCGCGGCTATTAGCCTGATTGATGTCGAGGCCCTGGTCGAGGGCGACCTGGACGGCTTCGAGCGCTCCGCGCTCGGTCCCGCTGGTGTTCTTGTCGCGATAGCCGACGCCCGCGGCCAGCATCAGAATATTGTTGCCGTCTTTGGTTTCCAGCTTCGGATCGGCGCCATGCTTCAGCAGCAGTCGCATCACCGGGGCGTCGCCGGCGCGGGCGGCGCGCATCAGCGGCGTTGTGCCTTCGCCCAGCGTGCGATCGCCGGCGTCCATCCCGCTGCGGCCCGGGAGCGGCTGCGTCAGCGCCAGGTTGGGATCGGCGCCGTGCGCCACCAGAGCCTCGACGATCTCCAGGCTGGACATCGGGTCGAGCGCCGGGCGGCCGGGCATGGCCGAGTAGTCCTCGTTGCGCATGTCGACGGCCGCGTAGAGGGCCGTGCGGCCGTGGGCGTCGACGATGTTCGGATCGGCGCCGCGCTCCAGCAGGAAGTTGGCGAACGTGTACTGCTTGTTCATCAGCGCGACCGTCAGCGGGCTGGTATTATCCACGTCCACCACGTTGATATCGACCCCGGCGTCGAGCATCGCCCGCGCCGTCGCCAGATCGCCTTCGCGCGCCGTGAAGGAGAACGCGTTCAGCCCGCCGCGCGACATCGGCGAAACGGAGGAAGCCGCGCTCAGCTTGGGCATCTTGGTTTCGTGATCGTAGGAGAGCACGCGCCAGTCGGCGCCCTTGGCCAGCAGCAGCTTCACGATATCGGCGTGGCGCTCGGCGGCGGCCCACATCAGGGCGGTCTGTCCTTTGTACGTCTCAATCGCGTTGACGTCCGCGCCGCGATCGAGCAGCAGGCGCACGGCCTCGGCGTTGCCGGCGCGGGAGGCGGTCATGAGGACCGTTTCCCCGTCGGCTGTGGTCAGCGTCTTGGGATCCGCGCCCGCGTCGAGCAGGGCCTTCATCAGGTCGGCGTTGCCCAGCGCGGCGGCCTCGGCCAAGGGCGATGCGCCGAAGCGGTTCTTGGTGTTCGCCTGGGCGCCGGCCGCGATCAGCACGCGCGCCATGTCCAGATCATTCCAGTGCGCGGCCCAGTGCAGGGCCGTGGTGCCGTCGGCCTGAGCGGCATTCACGTCCGCATGCTGGCCCACCAGGTCGCGGACCGCGCGCGTGTCGCGGCGTTCGGCCGCGGCCGCCACGTCCGCTCCAACAGTCGCCGCATAGGCGGCGCCCGTGCCCATCAGCGCCGCGGCGAGCAGCAAAGATCCGGTGAGTGTCTTCATCGTTAGAGCTCCGCTAGAGGACCCGTGGAATCGCCCACACTGTCATGTTCGACGCCGGCCTTGTGCAGGATCGACAGCAGCAGGTTCGACATGGGCGTGTTCTCCGCGTACTTCAGGTGACGTCCGCCCTTCATGCGTCCGGCCGCTCCGCCCGCCACCAGCACCGGCAGGGGCGAATGGTTGTGGATGTTGCTGTTGCTCATGCCGCTGCCGTAGAGGACCAGCGAGTGGTCCAGCAGCGTGCCGTCGCCGTCCGGCGTGGACTTCAGCCGTTCGAGGAAGTGCGCCACCAGGCTCACGTGATAGGTGTTGATCCTGGTCAGGTTCTCCAGGCGTTCGGGGTTGTTCTGGTGGTGCGAGGCCGGGTGGAAGCCTTCGGAGATCCCCAGCATCGGGAAAGTGCGGTAGCTGACCTCGCGCGCCATCATGAAGGTCGAGATGCGCGTGATGTCGGCCTGGAAGGCGATGGCCATCAGGTCGAACATGAGCTTGGAATGCTCCTGGTGATCGTCCGGGATGCCGCTGGGCGACGTCGGGACCTCCAGGCTGGAGTTGCTGTTCTGCTTCTCAGAAAGCTGGATGCGGCGTTCGATTTCGCGCACCGTGTCCAGGTACTCCGCCACGCGATTGCGGTCATTCGGGCCGAGCCCGGACTCAAGATGCCGCACCTGATTGGTCACCGCATCCAGGATGCTGCGCTGCTGCTCGATGCGCGCCAGGCGTTCTTCGGCCGTGGCGCCGTCGCCGAACATGCGGTCAAAGACCACGCGCGGGTTGATCTCCATGGGCAGCGGCGTAGTGGGCGTGCGCCAGGAGATGGTGTTCATGTAGGTGCAACTGAAGCCGACGTCGCAGGAGCCGACCAGCCCGCTGAAGTCCTCGGTGGCGAGTTCCAGCGAGGGCAGCGGCGTCTCCTGGCCGATCGCCTGGGCGGCCATCTGGTCGATGGTGACGCCCGCGCGGATATCGGCGCCGTCGGTGCGCTTGGGGTGCACCCCGTTCAGGTACACAGCGGGGGACCGCGTATGATCGCCACCGTTGTCGCCGGGCCCCCCCGGAGCGGCCATGGCGTGGGCCAGGTTGCTGACCACCACCACTTGGTCCTGGAACGGCTCCAGCGGCATCAGCGTGCGAGAGAGCTTCAGCGCGCCCTCTTCGGCGGGGGTCCAGTTGTCCATCACGCCGCCGTGCGGGATGAAGCACAGCCCCAGCCGGATCTGCGGATTGGCGGCGGTTTTGGCCAGCGGCGTTTGCGCCGGCACCATGGAGTCCAGCAACGGCAGCGCCATCGTGACGCCCATCCCGCGCAGGAACGTGCGGCGGGGAATGTGTTTCTTGAAGATGATTCTCATTGGTACGAGCCTCCTTCCACGCCCGGCTGCGAGCGCTTGATTTTCATTTGGAACGGGGTGCTTTCGACGATTCCCTGCACAATCTCAGAGAAGCGGAAATCGTCCTTCTCGGACCCGTTCACGATTTTGCGGACCGCCGGCATGTCGTAATAATCCAGGCTGCGGCCCACGGCGTAGGTGAGCAGTTTCTCGGTCATCACGCCGACAAAGGTCTCCGGCCGGCGGGTGAGCATCTCGCGGAGAGCCACCGGGCCATCGATTTTGGAGCCTTCAAACAGCGTGCCCGAAGGATCGATGCGAGCGCCGTCGTCCTTGACGCGCCAGCGTCCGATCGCGTCGAAATTTTCGAGCGCGAACCCCACCGGGTCCATCACCTTGTGGCAGCCCGCGCAGGGCTCGTTTTTGCGGTGCAGTTCCATGCGCTCGCGCAGCGACTTCGGCGCCGAGCCCTCGGCGTTTTCTTCGAGCGCGGGCACGTTCGGCGGAGGCGGCTGCGGCGGCGTTCCCAGAATGTTGGTCAGGATCCACTTGCCGCGCTGTACGGGCGACGTGCGGTTGGGGTAGGAGGTGACCGTGAGGATGCTCGCCTGGCCCAGCAGTCCGCGGCGCGTTTCGTCGGGGACTGCGATGCGGCGGAACTGGTTGCCGTAGATGCCCGGAATCCCGTAATGCCGCGCCAGCCGCTCATTGACGAAGGTGTAGTCGGCGTTCAGCAGGTCCATCACGCTGCGGTCTTCGCGGATGATGCTCTCAAAGAACAGCTTGGTCTCCTGCTTCATGGCTTGGCGCAGGTTGTCGTCGAAGTCGGGGAACGCGTCGAGATCCGGAGACTTGGTCTTGAGGTTGCGCAGGAACAGCCATTGCTCGGCGAAGTTGTCAATCAGGGCTTGGGAGCGCGGGTCACGCAGCATGCGCTGGGTCTGCTCGCGGAGCACGGCGGGCTCGTGCAGGCGTCCGGCGGCGGCCACCTCGATCAGTGGGTCGTCGGGGCTGGTGCTCCACAGGAAGAACGAGAGGCGCGAGGCCAGAGCCAGATCGCTGACGCGATAAGCGGCGCCCGGGGCGACGTCGTCGGGATCGGGCTCGAAGCGCACCAGGAACTCGGGGCTGGCCAGGATCAGTTGCAGCGCCGATTCGATGCCGGACTCAAACGTGCCCCCCTTGTTCCGCCCACGCTGGTAGAAGCTCAGCAGGGACTCCATGTCCGTGGGCGTCACCGGACGGCGGTAGGCGTGCTTGGCCAACGTGCGTAGAATCTGCTCGGCGCACGGCAGATCGTCTTCGGATGCCCCCGGGCGGCAGGTGAAGATTTTCTCGCGCGACGCGGTGTCGCCCGGACCGGTCTGGTTGAACGGACCCTCGATGCTCAGCCGGTCCACCGACGGATCGCCGGTGATGTCCAGCCCGTCGACGGTGGTCCGCAGGAATGGCTTCACCGTCGCGTCAGGCTCGGCGTGGCTGCGCAGGATGGTGTAGGCGGTCACCTTGTGGACGCCGGCCTTCAGCGGCAGGCGCACGGTGAGCTGCTGGTCGAGCTTGGCGCCGAATTCGCCGGGATTTTCCGCCATCTTGACGAAATCCTCGCGGCCGCCGGCGGTGACGCTGGCCACACGCTCGCCGTCGATCGAAATCTCGATCTCGTGCGGATTTTCCATGCCGCGCATCAGGTCAAAGGTGTTGCGCCACAGGCGCAGCTTCACCTCGTACTCGCCGTCGAGCGGGAAGGTGTGCTCGGCCAAAATGCCGCCGCGGGTGCCGAGCGGGAGGCCTTCGATGTGCTGGTCCTGGGAAAGGTCGGGCCGGACGCGATAGACGGTGGTGGCGGGGGTGATCGCCATGTTGCCTACCGCCAGCCGGCTGATGTTCCAGGATGCCGAGAGATACCGCTCCATGAGCGCCGGCGACATGCGCAGCACGTCGGCGATGTTGTCGAAGCCGGCGGCCTCGTCATCGGCGGGCAGCAGGGCTTCTGTGTCGATGTCGAGGCCCAGCAGATCGTGGATCGCGTTGCCGTATTCGACGCGGTTCAGGCGGTGCATGGAGACGCGGCCGGGATTGGGATGCTCGGCGGCAGCGCGGTCGAGAGAAGTTTCGAGATACGTTGCGAAGCCGTCGATGGCCTGCTGGTCCGGACGCGGCATCCCCTGCGGCGGCATGGCGCCCACCCGCAGCTTGCGGATCACTTTTTCCCAGGTCTCCGCGCCCGCCGGAACGTCGTTCAGGTCGGCCGTCTGGAGCGTCAGCCCGCCGGTCTTCAGCCGGTCATTGTGACAGCCTACGCAATAGCGGTCGACCAGCGCCCTATGGGGCGACGGCGCCTGCTTTCCGGCGCTCTGCTGGGCGTGCGTCGGCTGGAGGCAAAACGCGAGCAACGCCGCACACGCGGCGGCGAGTAACGCTTTGGCACGCAAGTAGATATCCCTCCTATCGTAGGGGACCACGCAGAGGCGCCGGAGTCAAGGGTCCTTTATATACGACCCCTAACGGCGGCTCCCACGGGTCGGGCGATCGCGGCCCGGTCTACAGCTTTTGCTGAACATCCTGCTGTTCACAGTAAGGGCTGCATTGCTGCATGCAGCCCCAGTCTTTCGATTGTAACTCCGGTTCGACGCGATGATGCGACGCAGCAAGCCTGCCGATCGTTCCGCTAATTTCCGGCGGCCGCGCTCAAACGAGCCTTGTCCTTCAAAGCGTGGGCCTTGTCGGTGGCCTCCCAGGAGAAGGTGTCCTCGGTGCGGCCGAAGTGGCCGAAGGCGGCGGTCTTGCGGTAGATCGGACGGCGCAGCTTGAGCGTGTCGATCATGGCCTTGGGGGTCAGCTCGAAGGTCGCGCGGACCAGCTCGACCAGGCGCTCTTCGGGAAGAGCTCCGGTGCCGAAGGTATTCACCATCACGCTGACCGGCTCGGCCACGCCGATCGCGTAGGCGAGCTGCACTTCGACGCGCTTGGCGAGGCCCGCGGCCACCAGGTTCTTGGCGACGTAGCGCGCCATGTAGCAGGCCGAGCGGTCGACCTTCGTCGGGTCCTTGCCCGAGAACGCCCCGCCGCCGTGCCGTCCCATGCCGCCGTAGGTGTCGACGATGATCTTGCGGCCCGTCAGGCCCGTGTCGCCGTGCGGTCCGCCGATGACGAAACGGCCGGTGGGGTTGATGTGATACTTCGTGGCCGAGTCGACCATGTTCGAGGGCACGATCGGATCGATGATGTGCTTCTTGACGTCGGCGCGAAGCTGTTCGGTGGTGACGTCGTCGTCATGCTGCGTCGACACGACCACGGCGTCGATGCGCTTGGGCTGGCCCTCGACGTACTCCACGCTGACCTGGCTCTTGGCGTCCGGACGCAGGTAGGTGAGCTTGCCGGTACGGCGGATGTCGCTCTGCTGCTTGACCAGCTTGTGGGACAGCATGATGGGCAGCGGCATCAGCTCGGCGGTTTCGTCGCAGGCGTAGCCGAACATCAGGCCCTGGTCGCCGGCGCCGCCGGTGTCCACGCCCATGGCGATGTCGGGCGACTGGGTTTGCAGCGCGTTCAGGATGCTACAGGTCTTGGCGTCGTAGCCCATCCTGGCGTCAGTGAAGCCGATGTCGGCGATCACTTCGCGGGCGATTTTCGGCACGTCCAGAATGCTGGTGGTGGTGATTTCCCCGGCCACCAGGCACAGGCCCGTGGTCACCAGCGTTTCGCACGCCACACGGCCCGTGGGGTCGTCCTTTAAGACTGCGTCCAGTACGGCGTCCGAAATCTGGTCCGCCATCTTGTCGGGGTGGCCTTCGCTCACCGATTCCGACGTAAATATGTGCTTCATCGGTCTACTCCTTTGCTTCGTTTCCGGCGGCTTTTCCCTGCCGCGCGATTTCTGCCCTCACCTGGCGCGCGCCTTCCACCAGCGCGCGCATTTTGCCGAACGCCACCTCGTGCGGCAGATACTTGAGTCCGCAATCCGGCGCCGCGATCACCCGATACGGACTAATGTGTTCGAGCGCCTTCCTGATCCGCTGGGCGACCACTTCCGCCGTCTCCACCTCATGCGTCGAGAGGTCCAGCACGCCCAGAATAATGGTCTTGTGAGGCAGCTTTTCGAGCACGCTGCAATCCAGGTTGGACTGCGCCGTCTCGATCGAAATCTGCTGCGCCGTGGACTCTTCCAGCTCGCTCAGGAACGCGTAGGAGCCGGGACGTCCCGGCACCAGCGCACCGTAGCCGAAGCAGATGTGGACCGCCGTGGTCCCGTTGACTCCGTCGAGCGCCCGGTTCAGCACCGGCACGCCGTACTGGCGAGCTTTGTCCGGATACGCCTGCATGTAAGGCTCGTCGATCTGCACCACGTCGGCGCCGGCGGCGAACAGGTCGCGGATTTCTTCGTTGACCGCCGCGGCGTAGTCCATCGCCAGCGCTTCTTCGTTGGGGTAGAACTCGTTCACCGCCTGCTGCGTCATGGTGAACGGACCCGGCACGGTGATCTTGATTTTACGGTCCGTGTTCGCCCGCAGGAACTCGACGTCGCGCACCTGCACCGGATACTTGCGGCGCAGCTTGCCGGTGACGCGCGGCACCTGGATGGGGTGCCCGCTGCGGCTGGTGATGGTGGCGGGGTGATCCAGGTCCAACCCCTCAAGCGCGGTCGCGAAGCGGTTCGAGTAGCTTTCGCGGCGCACTTCGCCGTCGGTCAAAATGTCGAGCCCGGCACGCTCCTGATCGCGGATGGCGAGCAGCGTGGCGTCGTCCTGGGCCTGTTCCAGCCACTCCGGCGCGACGCGCCAAAGTTCGGCGACGCGCACGCGCGGGGGCATGCGTTTGCTGAGCATCTCTCTGTTGATCAGCCACTCGGGCTGGACATAGGAGCCTACTAATGTTGTGGGAAGAAGCGTCACGGTCGGGCGCCTTTCTGTGTGAGGAATGGGAAATTCAGCGTGGAAAACCGGTGGGGGACCGCTCCCTGCGGTCGCGGCTCAGCTAGAGGCGCTCTGCCCGGAATGCCCGTGACTGCGCACAGGGCCGCTAGCTGAGCCGCGACCACAGGGAGCGGTCCCCGATTGTGCACACCAACCCGGCTAACATCCTGTGTTGCGCGTCGCATGGCGATAAGTGCAGGAGGCCCGTTACTGGTCCTTCTGGGCGCCTCCCTCGCTTTCGGTGTAATGCTGGAGATCCTGTTCGCCTTCGACGCAGGCATATTCGAGATTCTCGTAGCCCTCTTCCGGGTTGCGGCCCAGGTCAAAGGCGATGGTCCACGGGCGGGTGAACACCTTGGTATCGGTGATGGTCGCCTCATAGTGGATGGTGTTGGCGTCGGTGGGCGTGTAGCGTTCCAGCACGTGGATCGCGTCGCTGTGGAAGTTGCCGGCCATGTCGAACCAGGTCCGGTCATTCTGGTTGGAGACGTCCACCACCAGGGTGTCGCCTTCCCAGTTGCCGCGGGAATCTCCCTCGAACAGCTTGATGGCGGGGTCGGGATGCGGACCGCCCTTCAGGTTGATGATGCGGTAGGCGTGGAACGCCTCGTAATTGAAGACGAGGTAGCCTTCCGGTTGGAGAATCTGGAATCCGAACGGCGTATACATCTGGCGCGGCACGCCAGAGAGGTAGCAGTGCGCCTGCGGGTCGCTGGCCATGTGGTTCGCTACCAAGTCCTTTTTATGTTCGAGCGCCCAGGGCTGATACGGAATCTTGCCGTCTGGCGGGTCGACCACCACACCCGGTCCGGCCGGGATCTCGAAGGTCGCCTCTTTGTGCTCTTCCACGTCGAAAGCGGTGAAGAAAACGTTCGTGGCCCAGAATCCCTGCATGTCCGGCTTGCCGTCCGCCATGCGCTTCACCGGTCCCGCCTTGCCCTTTCCGGATACCGGAGGGCCCTGTGCGACGGCGGGTGCGAGTCCGATGGTCAGGCTGAACGCCACCGCGGCGCCCAGCAGAGCCAGATTCGTCCACTTGGATGCTGGCATCACTGCGATCCCCTCGGTTCGTCTTCCAGATAGACGTGGCACTCGTATTCGAGCAACTGCGCGTTCGGATCGCGGCTCAGGTACAGCGGGACGCGGATGGTCCACGGCTGCGTGTACACCTGGGGATCCTCGAGGGTCGCCTCGTAGGTCAGCGTGTCCGGCGCGGTGCGCGTCCACCGCTCGACGATGTGCAGTTGTTCGCTGTGAAAGTTGCCAGACCGGTCCAGCCACGTCTGGGCGTTAAAATCGCCGGCGTCCACCACCAGCGTGTCGCCGTCCCAGTGGCCGCGCGAATCGCCCATCCAGAATTCGGCGTCCTCATAGTGCGGCTTGCCGTTCAGGTAGATCATGCGCGTGGTGTGCGCGAATTCCGACGCCAGAAACACGTACTGGCCGGCCTGGAAGATCTGCATCGGGAAGGGCAGATACATGACACGCGGGACGCCCGGCAGGTAACACCTGTTGAGCGGGTCGGCCGTGGCGCGATCCTTGAAATTGGCGTCTCGCTGCGCCAGAGCCTCCGGTTTGTAAGGAATTTTGCCGTCCGGCGGATCCACAATGTAGCTCTCGCCGGCGCGGATGCCCAGGGAAGCGCTATGCGCCTCCAGGTTCGCCGCGGCGGTCGAGTCCGCGGCCACCTCCCAGATCCCTTGCAGATCGGGGTGGCCGTCGCGCGTGCGGGGCGCCTTATATTGCGACCACGCCGCGCTTGCACACACAGTTGTCAGAATGAGAATGGCGATTGCGCGGCGGAGCCTCACTTCGGTCCGTCTCCCTCGCGCGGCGCTCCGTCACCCGAGGACCCGGCGAACATTTTGCGCCCGTCCGGCAGCGTCACCGAACGCGCGCTCATGGTCGACGAGCCGTCTTTGGCGCGGTAGCCTTCCACCGTCACTTCCTCGCCGACGGGCAGGCTCTTTTTCGACCAGCCGCGCCGGAACAGGCCGTTCGGCGGCGCCGTTTCGCAGTCCCAGGTGGTGACCTTGCCGTCCGCACCAGTGACATCCACGTGAACCCAGGAATGCGGATTCACCCAGTCCACTTTGCTGACCTTGCCTTTGATGGTGACCGGTTGGTTTGCATCGTATTCAGCGGCGAACGAGTGATGCCCAAAGGCGGGGAGCACAGCGGCCAGCCCAAAAACGGCAATGACGGCAAGCTTGGATCTCATCGAACAAATTCCTCTCAACTTCTCAGCAACGGCCCGCAAAACGGAGCGCGGGGGGCTGTTCCACAGTAAATCGCAGAGCGCCCCGCGCGCCTTTTGCTGGCTAGCTCGCCGTGGCGGTCTCCGGGACCTGGATCGGCTCCAGGTGCTGCATCATTTCTTCTTTCCGGTCGGCCCACCATGGCGGCAGGTGGAGCTGTGTGCCCAACTTCTCGCGGGGCTCATCTCTTTCAAACCCCTCCGCGATGTTGCAGCAGCTCTCTACCAGGATACCGCCCGGGCAGCGGCAGTACATCGAGTGGAAGTAGAAGCGATCCTTAATCTCGGAAGCGTCGGTGTAGCCCAGCTCCTCGTAGATCTCCTTCTGCTGAGCCAGCGCGGCGTCGTCGGCGCCCCACAGAGCGATGTGGTGGACCGTGCCCGAGCCGAAGGCCCAGCTTCCGGCCGGCTTGTCCGGCTCATGCAGTAGCGTGATGGTCTTGTTCGCGCCGCCCTGGCCGGTCTCGAAACGGTGATACGCGCCGTCCTGACCGGTCTTGCGGAAGCCCAGGGCCTCGATGAAGAAGCGCTCCGTCTCGGGAACCTCACGCACCGACAGAACCGACCCGTGGAATCCGCGCACGGCTTCCGACTTGGCGATTTCCGGCGTCTGCCAGGGCTCGCGCTGGTCCGCTTTATCCTCGATCACCTCGAACGACAGGCCCGTCGGGTGCTCGAAACGGATGAACTTGGTTCCGAAGCGCTCCTGCACCGGGCTCTGCGGCACTTTCTTCTTTCCCAGGTGATCCTTCCAGAACGGCAGCGACCCCGGGGAGACGGCGAACGCGGTGGAGTGCACCTGGCCCGATCCGCGGCGGCCGGGCTTGTCCTTGTAGGGGAAGGTGGTCATTACCGAACCCGGCTCCAGGTTCGCGTTCGAGTAATAGAGGTGATAGACCGGGATGCGGCCGTCCATGAGGACGGTCTGCTTCGCCATGCGCAGGCCCACAGCCTGCGTAAAGAAATCAACGTCTTCCTGTGCGCCGGCTGCGCACGCTGTAATGTGGTGATAGCCAGTGAGGGGGTAATTCATTGTGCGATAAGTCTCCTTGATGAGGGCCGCGGTGTGCTCCTTCAGCCTAACGCCTGGACTAAAATCCAGGCCAATACTCCAGCCTTGCTACTTTACATCAAACCTGCTGATGCAGGCTAACTGCCTCCTGACCTCTGGCCCGCATCAGACGTGCGGTCGTGGTGGCCACCGGGCGGGAAGCCGAAAACAACTCCGCGACGACGAATCGCAGCCACTTGCTGGCCGGATCGTGCGTGTATCGCTCATGCCAGTGCTGCACGATGAAATACGGCGGCACACTGAAGGGCAGCGGAAGAAGCTTGATATTCGAGGTCGCGGCCAGATGCCACGCCAGCTGTTCCGGCAGAACCGCCAGGTAGTCGAGCGACGCCAGAATCGGCGCGACCCCCAGGAAGCTGGGAACTGTCAGACCCACCTGCCGGCGAATCCCTTTCGCCTCGATGGTCCGCTCCACCACTCCGTGGCCGGTCCCGCAGGTGGAAACGGCCAGATGCGTGGCCCGCTCGAAATCTTCCAGTGTGAACGGATCGTGCATCGGATGATCCCGCCGCACGGCGCAGACAAACCTTTCCTTGAACAGGCGCTGCTGGCAGAACCCGGCGCCCATGGGCCGCACGAATCCGATAGCCAGATCCACCTCGCCCGATTCCAGCAACTTCGGCGTGGTCTCGGAGATCCGTTTCAAGGTGACCCGCACGCCCGGCGCGACCTCCCCCAAGTGGCGCATCAGCTTCGGCGCAAGCGTCAGCTGCGCGATGTCGGTGGAGCAGATGGTGAAGCGGCGGTCCGAAGTCTCCGGATCGAACACCACGTGGCAGCCCAGTGCTGTTTGCAGGATACTTTCGGCGCGCTGCAGCAACTCGATCAGCTCTGTGGCGTGCGGCGTGGGCTCCATACCCGTCGACGTCCGCACAAACAGCGGATCGTGGAAGTGCCGTCGCAACTTCGCCAGACTCATGCTCACGGCCGACTGGCTCAGTTCCAGATTGTCCGCCGTCGTGGACACGCTTCGAGTGCGATTCAACTCGCTTACAATGGCCAGCAGCTTGAGATCGATGTTTTTCACGACTCGATCTCCTTCCGGCTGCGGTCGAGTTTCCCTAACCCAGAAACCATCCGCATCTTTACGAACCCCGCGTGACAGCATATCACAAATTGCATGCAATGTCGGCCCTCTTCACAAGGGCGAACCGGCCGCCTGTTTGGACGCATCGGGCAGGTCCTGCCTGCATTCCCTGTGCTAGTATCCGTAAGAACCGCACGCCGCCTTCAAGCCCCCAGGAATTCACTTATGCATGCATTTCTTAGTCGGAGGCCCTTCGCATGAAGCGTAGCCAGGATCGCATTCTGACGACCCATGTGGGCAGTCTGGTCCGTCCGCCGGAACTGGTTTCGAAAGCTGCCGGAGGATCGGCGCCGGAGGAGCCGGAACGCTATCAGGAGCAGTTGCAAGCCTCGATTGCGGACGTGGTCCGCCGCCAGAAGCAGGCCGGGATCGACATTGTCAGCGACGGCGAATTCAGCAAGTCCAGTTGGTCCAGCTACGTGCTGCAACGCATGACCGGCTTCGAGATCCGGCCGGATGAGCTGCGCCCCATCCACTGGCTGGGCCGCGACATCGAACGCTTCAAGGACCACATGGCCAGGGAGATGCCCAGCGCCCTGACGGGCCGGCCCACGGAAGCCTGCATCGGCCCGGTCCGCTACACCGGACAGGAAGCCATGGCGCAGGCCATCGCCGGCTTCCAGGCCGCCCTCGCCGGCGTGTCCGTGGAAGAGGCGTTCCTGACCGCGGTGGCGCCCGCCAGCACCGCCTACGACGGCGTCAACGAGTTCTACCAGACCGATACCGAATACGTCTACGCCATCGCCGACGCGCTGCGCGAGGAGTACCGCGCCATCCACGCCAGCGGCCTGCTGCTGCAGGTGGACGACGCCGTCCTGTCGAACATGTATGACTACCTGGTCCAGACCAGCCCTGAGCGCTACCGCCAGTGGGCCGAACTGCGCGTCGAAGCCCTGAACCACGCCCTCGAAGGCATCCCCGAGGATCGCATCCGCTACCACATCTGCTTTGGCAGTTGGCACGTGCCGCACCTGGCCGACGCGCCGCTGGAAGCGATCATCGGCCTGATCCTCAAAGTGCGCGCCGGGGCCTATTCCATCGAGGCGGCCAACCCGCGCCACGAGCACGAATGGCGCGTCTGGGAAAAAGTGAAGCTGCCGGAAGGCCGCATCCTGATTCCCGGCGTGGTCACCCACCACACCGTGACCGTCGAGCATCCCCGCCTGGTGGCCGACCGCATCGTCCGCTACGCCCGCCTGGTGGGCCGCGAGAACGTCATCGCGGGAACCGACTGCGGATTCGCGCAGATCGATTTCGTCCAACGCGTGCCCGCCTCGGTGATGTGGGCCAAGTTGGAGGCCCTGGCCGAAGGCGCGCAGATCGCCTCCCGCGAGCTCTGGTAGCCATCCGGTCGACAGTTTTTTGCCTTCCGCGCGATAGCTGCGGAGGGTCTCCCTCTGCAGGCACCCCCATTCCTGGTGGGTCGTCGGCGACCGGGACGGGCTCCGAAAGCCCGGTCCTCCGCAAGGGGTGCTAGTCCGCATTTCTCACCAGGTTTCGGGCGCAGGACGTGGCGCGAGCCCATGGCTCGCCGCGCCGGGACTCGTCCCGGCGCTTGTCGTCCATCACCGTGTCGTGCCCGGGGTGCCGCCCGACCACTCGTCGAGGCCTCCCGCCTGTGCTTCGCCCGAAACGCGAGGCAGGGATACGCAATCAGCGATTTAGCCGCCGCTCCCGGCATGACAGCGTGACCGGCCACAAGCGCCGGGACGAGTCCCGGCGCGGCAAGCCACGGGCTTGCGCCACATCCTGCGCCCGAAACCCATTGAGAAATGCGGGCTAGGCATTGGGCTAGGCCTGGGCTAGGCACTTTTTATGAATAGACCGTGAATTTTGGGCGCGCGTGGACAGACGGCGGGCCCGGCGCCGGCTGAAATCGCGAAGGTCGCGCTCCCCCGCGCCGCCTCGGTCATGCGCTCAGTTAACCGGGGGCGCGAGGGAAACTCGAGCTCACTCTAGAAAGGGGTCGTAGGCTAGCTCGAAACGCGTGCAGCCAGTATACAGGCATACGGGCGGATCGTCGATAGTGCTCGGCTGATAGTGACTATCGATACACTTGATGATCCGCGTGGTGAGCCTATTTGCCCACCAGGTGGTCGACGTCCTTGTTGTTCTCCTGGCAGATATACTCGATCAATTCGCCGTTGAGCAGCGACGGATGCGTGGTAAACGACCACGGCTTGGAGAACGTTTTCGGATCGTCGATGATGTTCTCGATCTCCAGGTGTCCGAAATCGGGACGCCGGATCCGTTCCGTCACCTTCATGTCGGGGGTGTGGGGGATGCCTGCGGCATCGATCCAGGTGATGTCGTTCTGGCCCACCGTTTCCACCACCAGGGTGTCGCCTTCCCAGTGGCCGATGGAATCGCCCAGCCAGGTGTATTCCACCTGTGGGTTGTGCGGCCGGCCATCCAGGAAGATCTTGCGCCAGACGTGCGCGGCGCCTTCGTAGACGACCACCAGCATGTCTTTGGTCTGTATGAACGTCCAGGGATATGGCGTGGTGGTCATGCGCGGCACGCCGGGAGGCAGGCAGCGAGCCTCGGGATCGTCCTTGCCCAGGGCGGCCTTGCGCTTGTCATACAGCTCCTTGGCCCACGGCAGCATCGGCACTTCGACGCCTGCCCCGATCATGTCCACGTTCTGCCGGATCGCGTTGGGCTGCCAGTTGCCGGAAAGGTCGGGCGTGCCCCACTCGGTCTTCGGTGCCGGACCGGTCGGAGGCCAGCCCTTGGGCTCCTGCGGCGGCGTGTTCTGAGGAACATACTCGCGCGTCTGCGCCTGCGCCAGGGGAAGCGCCGCGGAAAGCACGCAGGCGGTGACAATCGCGGACAGGAAGTTGGGGAAACGAGCTCTCATTTGGGAAATCCTCATCACTTCGGGTTAGGACGATGGGCGGCGCATCCTTCAGTGGACACACTTCACCCTTGCCACCAGCGTACCGCCCCACCCCGCGTTCCGTCGATGTCTGGGCGTGATAGCTCTTATCAATCTAGTTGATGCTGGCTAGTTGATGCTGGATTTTTGCTGGCGCCCGCGGAGTTTACAGCTTGATCAGTCGCAAACCGGGAACCGACTCGCCCAGCCGCTGATTGCTCAGCGCGCATTCCAGGTTCCGCCGGGCCACGCGGGCGTGCTCCCGGGCGATGCTCTCTGCCCGCCCGCTCTCGCGCGCCGCGATCGCCTCAATGATCCCGCGGTGATGGTCCACCGAAATCAGGAACAGCTCATGCGATTCCGGAGCCACGTAGTGCCGCTTCAGAAACGCGCTCGGCGAGGCGAACGGATGCGAGCACACCTGCTCCATCGCGCGCCGCAGCAGCCGGCTTCCGGACAGCGCCAGCACCTCGGCGTGGAACTGCGAGTTCCGCACGATGTACTCGGCCACATAGTCGAGCGTCAGCTTGCGCCGCCGCACCAGCGTGGTCATTTCGTCGTTGAGCACGCGCAGCACGTCCACCTGGCCTGCGTCCGTCAGGCGCTCGGCTGCCAGCCGCGCCGCGGTCCCCTCGAGCGACCCCCGCAGATCGATCGCGTCGTAGATGTCCTCGATCGAGAACTGCTGGACCAGGAAACCCCGCGTGGGCCGCATTTCGAGGAATCCTTCGTTGGCCAGCCGTTCGAGCGCCAGCCGCAGCGGAATGCGCGAAACGCCCAGGTGCTTGGCCAGCGGGATCTCCCGCATGCGCTCGCCCGGCCGGAACTGTCCCTGCACCAGCATCTCGCGCAAGGCGAGCGTGGCCCGCGCGGTTTGCGAGGTTCGTTTGTCGGGGCCGCGATTCGAGTCGTTCCCGGCGCTCTGAGGGGGCTGCGCGATGGGTGAAGGGGTGGCTGATTTTGGTCGCACGGGGAAGTCCTGTGAGTGGTTGCGAGGTCTTATTCTACCGCGAAACGCTCGATTGCATGCAAAACTTGTCTCTGGTTACCCGGCCTCCGCCCAGTGCCCGCCCACGCGCGCGAATCCGCCAAACCGGGATGCGGAATGACACATCTCTCAAGAGCGGCAGGACACGGCCTGCGCTGCGCGGAGACTTCAGTTGGACGTCCTGCCTCTTCGGCGCTTCGAAGGCGAAATCCTCAGGCAGATCCAGCGAGTGAAGGGCCCCACGCCTGAGCCGATTTGCTGGTGAGAACAGTATCCGAAGCTCAATTCAGGCGCGCCAGGCGGCGGGCTCCGATCGCGGAGAGACAGCCCGGTTTCTGCTTGCATTCATGGATGACGACGACTACGGTTTTTGCAACGATCTGACTGGCGAATCGTTGCCGGGACGCCCCGTCCGGACCCAACGCCCATGGCTGTAGTAACGTGCGCGGCAGAATGGTCGCCGACGAAGGCGACCTTGCGGACTTTAGCGTGAGTGGCTGTATTCGAGGCCGTCAGAGAACCCGTTCGGCCCGGACGATGAACCTGTCGGGGGCGGAACCGACGAAGTAAAACGGATAGCAGGTGACCAGTGTGAGCACTTCACCGCCCGTGGGATCCAACACGGCGACCTCGTAAGGGTCCACCACCTTGGTCCAAGCGACACGGTAATCGTACGTGCCAGCTAAAGTGGTCACCGTGATGCGGTCATCCGTCAGGATGTCCTTCAGGGGCCGGAAGAAAGTGTCGCGGTGGCCGGCGATGCCCACGTTTCCGGTCTGTCCCGGGAGTGCAGTAGCCTCAATATGACCGACCGCGTGACGTAGCGTTTTCCTCGCGACTCCTTCGAAGACGACAATAGAAACGCCGAGGCGCGGGATCTCCAGCCGGCCGATCAGACCGTCCGGGCCTATCGCCGCTGGGGGCGTTGATGGCGCGGGCCGGCCACTGTCCGAGACGATGCTGGGCGCCGGACCCTGGTCCTGGATCAGGCGTGCGAGTTCGCGGTCCGCACGCGCCTGGAAGACCCAGGCGTCCACCAGAACGAAGGCGCAGTAGCCGAGCATCCCAACGCCGCCGGCAAGCAGGGCCCACTGGGTCCAGCGAAGGATTTGCCGCAGCGGCTTTTGGTTCACCACGAGCTTCATTTCGCACCCAGGTCCCTCAGCACCTGGACGTCCCCACCGGCGATGTAGCCGTCTCGCGCGCGCACCGACAGCTTGCCGTATTCCTCCGCACGCGCGGACACACGAATCTTGCGGTAGGCGCCGGGCTTGCCCGTATCCGTCGAACTATATCCGAGCGTGTATTGGTTGCGAATATCGCGCGCAATGCGCTCGCAGATTTCCACCACCTCGCTGAGTTGTTCGGGGAAGAAGGCCTGGCCCCCGGTCGCCCGCGCGAGGCGGCGCAGCACGTCCGGATTCCGGTCCGGATCGTCCCTTTCGAAGATGCCGATGGTGTACACCAGCGTGCTGGATTCCCGGGCCATCTGCAAGGTCTCGTCCATCGTATGGGTACTTGCATTGTCGCCGCCGTCGCTGATCACGATCAGCACTTTCTTGTCCCGGTGTGCGGTCCGCAGATGTTCGCGTGCCTCCAGGACCGCATCGTAAAGCGCTGTCTGTCCGCTGGTGGGCGCGCGGGAGATCGCGCGCTCCAATTCATCGGAGCGGCTGGTGAAAGGGATGCTATCGGGCAGACCCAGGGTCACGTGCTCGTTGAAATTGACCACGAACATCTGGTCTTCCGCGCTGCTGGCCTGCACGAACGTGCGGGCCGCCGCGATCACCTCCGGAAGCCTCCGCGACATACTTCCGCTGTGGTCGACCACCAGTCCCACGGCGACGGGAGTATCCTCCTGGCGGAACAAGCGGATGGTTTGCCGAACGCCATCCTCTTTAATCTCGAAATTCTTCGGGCCGAGATCGGAGACAACGTTGCCGTTCCGGTCCTCTACGGTGGCATACACTTCCACCAGGTCAACGCTCACTGCAATCCGGAATACTCCCGACTCTTGCGGAGACTGCGCCGCAGCAGGATCTCCGGCGGCGATCAAAACGAGAACAGTTAGAGCAAGCCCCCTTGCAAGACCGCGCTCCCCGCCCCGTTTCACGTCGCTCTGACCTTTCCCGCGATCATGATCCCGGCCCCGCCCAGGATCATCACTGCACTGATTATCGGCGAAATCTTCTCCTTGTGCTGGGTTTCCACGCCGATGGAGACGTCGCCCACCTCGATACTACCGCCGCCCGTGCGTGGGATCGGAACGACCATCGACGCGAGGCCCAGAACCAGGACCACCAATCCAATCCATAACAGAGATTTCATGTCTTTCCTCGCTCCGTACTTCCGTCAGCACGCTTCGATCCTGCGGTACTCCGGCTGCCACATGGCATCCTGCACCTGCTTCACGATGTCGCGTAGCTTCACTCGGGCCAATCCCTCCGCAGCCGCGGCTTCGGCGACGGCCACTGCCACCGTCATCGATACGCCGCGCAGGTCGTCCACATGTGGCAGCATCGACGCTCCGGGCTGACTGACCGCCACCAGGCTGGATACCGCGTTCGCCGCGGCTGCGAACATCCCGTCACTGATCTGGCTGGCTCGCGCTACGATCGCGCCCAGCGCTAGCCCCGGGTACAACATGGCATTGCTCGCGTGGGCAACCACATAGGTGAGGCCCTTGTACGTCACCGGGGCGAACGCACTGCCCGTAGCGATCAGCGCCCGCCCGTCTGTCCAAGCGATCAGGTCAGCCGGGTTCGCTTCGGAGCGCAACGGAGGGTTCGAGAGCGCGAAGATGATCGGCCGTTCCGTATGGGCCGCCATTTCCCTGACGATCTCCTCGGTGAAGCTCCCAGGAACGGTGGATGCGCCGACAAGCATCGTTGGTCTCACGCGGAGCACCACCTCGGCCAAGCTCACGCTGGCCCCGTCGTGCTTCCAACCTCTGCTTTCGGCGCTGGGGCGGGCGTACGCTGCCTGGTCGGCGCGCAGCGGATCGGCCATGCCGGTGGTCAGTAGCCCCTGGCGGTCGACGCACCAGAAGCGTCTGCACGCGTCTTCTTGCGAGATTCCTTCACGCATCATGGCGTCGCGAATCTGATCGGCGACGCCGATCCCTGCCGTACCGGCTCCGAAGATGACCACGCGCTGGTTGCGCAGCGGCGTTCCGCAGACGCGCACGGCGGAGATTGCCGCCGCCAGCGCGATCGCGCCGGTGCCTTGCATGTCGTCGTTGAACGTGGGGATCCGGCCGCGATACTTCGCCAGAATGCGCCGTCCGTTGTCGGGAGCGAAGTCCTCCCACTGCAGCACTGCGTTCGGGAATAGCTTGCTCACCACGTGGACATAGGCCGCGATGAAGGCGTCATAGCGCTCCCCGCGGACCCGGGCATGCCGGTTCCCGATGTACATCGGATCGTTCAACAGGCTGTAACGGTTCGTGCCGACATCGAGCATCACCGGGATGACGCGCGTGGGATTGATGCCGCCCGCGGCAGTGTGGATAGCCAGCTTGCCGATGGACAGCTCAATCCCGCCGACACCCCAGTCGCCGATTCCCAGAATCTGCTCCGCATCGGTGGCCAGGATCAAGTCGATATCGTTCGGGCCGACGCCGAGGTTGCCGAAGGCCTCCTCGATGGCGTCGACGTGATCGATCGATAGATATACGCCGCGCGGGCGGCGGCTTTCGTGGTGGTACTGCTCCATGGCCATGCCGACGGTCAGGTCATTGACGATGGGGATCATCTCGCGCAGGTGCTCGGAAAAGAGCCGGTAGAAGAGTACCTCGTTGCGGTCGTGCAGGGCCGTGAGGTAGATGTTCTTGCTCAGAGCATCCGGCAGCCGTTCATATTGGATGTAGGCGCGCTTGACCTGCGTAGCCAGCGTGCTGATGTCCGGCGGGAGCAGTCCGGTGAGACCCAGCGCCGTGCGCTCTTCCGCCGAGAAGGCCGTCCCCTTGTTCAACATCGGCGAATTGAGCACCGCCAACCCGCGGGCTCTCGTCTCACTCACGCCATCCGCGTTCTTCCTGCGTTTCATCGGCGCCAACATGGGAACCACTCTCGGACGCATCATGTTACATTTCCCTCGGTTCCCGCGCGGCGCCCGCGATATGGCACGCCGCGCGGCAGATGGTCAACGCTACCTAAAGGCGCCCTACTGAAGGCGTCTGGAGGCCCGGCGGACGAAGAATGCCCCGCCCAGGGCCAGGACTCCGAACAGCGCGATCAGCGGCAACGGACTTGCCGTATCCGGGAGTCTGGCAGGCGCAACGGGCGCTGCCGGACGGTCAGCCTGGGCGACTTGCACCGGCTCCGCAGGCGGCGGAGTCACTACCTGGGCCAGTTGCACCTCTTCGCCGGTGGGGCGAATGGCACGCACCGGAGCCCGCTCCAGTTGCACAACGACTGGCGCATCTGCGGTTTTAATCGGCTCGGTGACTTCCAGGGGGATCTCGGCCGGAGTGAACAGAACCGGCTCGTTGGCAACTTTAGCCAGTTCCAAGGCCTTGGCCTTCGGGTAGACGAATTCCTCGCCCCAGTTTTGGCCGGGATAGAACCAGGCTCGCAACGCTTCCGGTTGGCCGGCAGGTCTTTCTCTAAACGTGATCACCGTCTTGTCGGTGGCCTTGAGACGGAAGTTCGGGATGGCCAGTATGGTTGCGTAGATGGTGGATTGGTCCTCATTGAAAATCTGGACGATGTGGCGGTCGTTCGAGGAATTCAGGATCTTGAACACGTAGGTTCCGGCGGGCAGCACGCCCCACCCGGCCATGTGCACTCCTGGGATTTCCACGGGACCGCTGAAGGTAACTACGGTTTTTCTGTCGTAATCATCTGCTTGGGCGCTTGGCGCGAGCGCTACGCTCATTAGCGCTGCGCAACACGCCGCCGTTGCTGCTTTGGATAGCTTCATTTCTTTTCTCCTATGACTCCAAGTTCTGTAGTCTGCTGTCGGCCTCGTCGGCGTGAGGCAGATCTCGGCGGGCACGTCCCGCGCTGATCATAGAGGCATTTCAGGCACCATCCCCGCAAAATCCGTAAAGCCATACGATGCCCCGTCAGCGAGGCTCGGAATGGGCGCCGCGCGGTTGGGGAACTGACCTTGCGGGGTCAGGTGACCGCCTGCGGTCAATGACTGAAGGTGGGAGCGGGGGTGGGTGTCTCTGAAGCGTCCGGCCGGGTGGGACCAGGCTTCCCGCAGCGGAGTTCGCGGGCGCCCTTGGTGGAACATCGCGCCGGAGCAGCCCGCGCCGGGCTTAGAGCGGTTTCGTAGATACTGTAGTCCGCGCCTCATGCCCAAGTCGTTGGAAAAAGCCGTTCCAGGCCGCGCGAAACCGATCTACGCAAGATCAGAAAATGGGCTTAGCGTAGGATGCCTAACAAGTAGGCGATCAGGAGAACCACTACTATGGTTCCCAGCCCCACGCCGGCGCCGCCTCCCCGACCCCAGCGGGAATGCCCGTAGTAGCCTCCGCCAACGCCAAAAACCAACAACAAAATGAGAATAAGTATCAACATCGTGGACCTTCCTCTCTGCTGGAGGCGACCGGGCGGCATGGCCCGTGCGCCTTCCGCCCGGGGCCCTAGCTCCCGAGAACCTTCTTAATCTGGCCGACCTTCTTTTGTAACTTGCCGGCGAGTTTCTCTCTTCTGCCCTTCGCGACCAGGTCGGGATTGTTTGCACGTTGTCCCGCTTTTTCTGTGGCGGCGCCTTTTATCTCGTGAAGCGTACCTTTGATCTGATCTTTGGTGCTCGGTTTCATATCTTCTCTCCCTTGACGTATCGTGTCCGCGAAATCCCGCCCCGCTTGAATCACCCCTGCAAGGGCGGGATCCGGCATCGGATAGAGCACGTGATTCGCCGAAGCCCCTTGCTTGGTGTACAGGTGCCGCGATGCAAGAAGACCCGGGCGAGCTCTTACGGCCGGGCGCGCGGGACTTGGCATGGTAACTGCTCATAACGGACCGGCGTCCAGGGAGGACGAACCTTAGATGAACTCAGCTACATTTGGCACGGCCTATGGCGAAGGGGTGAAGCGAACGGTCTCCTTCCTCCTCCGTGTAGGCGTGCCGCACGACCACGCGGCGGACGTCGCGCAAAGCGCCTGGATGCGCGGTTGGGAGAAGCGGGAGCAGCTCCGGGACGAGTCCATGATCTTGTCGTGGGTCAATACGATCGCGCTGAACGATTACCGGAGAACCGTTCGCAAACGCTACTGGGAGATGTCCTGGAAACCTGCTTACCAGGACATCGCAACGACGTTTATCGACTGTGCGCCGATCGAGATGACTCAAATCCTGGATGCCTGCAAGCCGGCAGACCGGCGGCTGCTCGCAGCACAACTGAAGGGCGCCACGGCGGAGGAACTGGCAGAGGAAGCGGGCGTAACACAGGCAGCGATGCGCATCCGTCTTCACCGCGCCCGGCGCAAAGCGCGGGCACTATGCCAACCGCAGTCCGGATGTGACGTTCACCAAGCCGCCGCCTGAATAACCGCACATTCGCGAGTGCGCCGCGCGCCCGCCTTCGGCGGTGACCTCCGAACGTCGGCCCGACCAAATATAGTCAAAGCCGCTTCTCGCATAGGTCCATATTCGGGCCACTTCCCTCGTTTCGCTACGTCGAATAGAACGTGCCGCTTAGGGCCATTTATAGCAATTGAATACGTGGGGGTAGGCCTTTGGTGGCTGAAGTGCTTTAGGATGACGTGGGAATTCACCAGACGGACCGCGGGCCGAATCGCTTCTAGAGGATTGGCTCAGACAGTCTGAGGAGGATCCCGCCTTCTGCGGAAGGCCTACTTCGCTGCCATGCGACACTGCGGGACTCCAACGGTGTTGGAGTCCCGCGTATCTTTTGCGCCAGTCTGCTGCCCGCCAGGTCCAGGGCCGACGGGAACATTTGGATTTCTGCACGCAATGGCAGCTTCCCTTTAGAGCCGGAAGGTGGTCACGCCGGTCCACAATCCAGTCACCTGAAGCAGCCAGATACATACGGCCACCACCACGACGATATTGAGTATGGTTTTGATACTCGAGGCCATGGGAATGAAGCGGTTGATTAAGTACAAGACCACGCCGACAACGATCAACGTCACAACCAGATTTAGTAACGGCATTCTAGTGCCTCCTCAATACCCTGCACTGCATTTGTTACGCCACCTCCATCTGCTCCAGCGCGGCGAGTTCCTGAACGGGTGCGGCATGTTGTCGGCCGCACCTCGTCAGGGGTTCAGCTAGGAGCGGTTCTCTAAATTATGTGCGCGGTGTCCTCCGGCGGCGGATGAAGCCGAGGGCCAACAGTCCTCCCCCCAGCAGGCTAAAGGTAGCCGGCTCAGGGATTGCCGCGGAATCCACATAACCCTGGACGGTCGATTGACCGTTGTTGGAGTTCGGCGCGACGATTCCGGTGAAAATGGTGGTGCTGATGATGCTCGGGCCGAAGTCGCCGCTTAATGCGTTGGTCATTCCCGGTCCCAGCGAAAGCGGGGCCCAGTTGACCGTAATGCCACTGAGATCGCTGTACACCGCGCCGCCGGTCGAGGTGCCGGTGAATTTCCCGGTCGCGCCGTCGGTCACGTCTCCGATGATCATCTCAAACGTGAAAGAGTTGAAGAACGAGCCGGTTCCGTTTGCCAGCGTCGTGCACGACGGGCACGAAAGGTTGAAAGTCCCGAAACTGACGTTGGACGGTACGCCATAGGCCGTATTCGCGATCGGGGTGAACGAAAGCGTTGCCGCGGCGCCCGAGGAATTACCGAGCGACAGGCCACCAGCGCCCCCGGCGCCGAATCCCGTACCCGCTCCATTGGTGTTGATTGTGATGGTGGCAGCGCTGGCATTCGCCGCCATCATGAAGAGTGCCACGCCTGCGACGGTGGCAGTGTGGACTAAGCTCTTGATTCGCATATTCGATTTCTCTCCTGTAATCTTCTGTTGGGTTTTCACCGCTCGTCGTACATAGACGCGCAGTGGACCCGATGACCAGTAGCATGTGCTCGTCCAAATGCGGGTATCGCCCACTGCACGGTCCTATTCCGCTCAGCCTCCGCGACTTAAGGCAGATTTCACCCGGCGGGAACAAGCCCGTCGCCGCCGCGCACGGCGACCTGTAATGGTCGCTTGACCTCAAGTGGTCAACGTAGGGGACCATCGCGATGCCGGAGTTTCCGGGATCGCGCTTCCTGGTGCGATCCAGCTCGCCGGGCTGGTTGAGCATTCCTAGTAACTTAAGTCCGGGCGGCTGTGATCGACGCACCGCGCGTTCGACAAACGGTCACTGAAGTGCAACCGATTCCCGCACTGGCGCTTTACCCGATACGCAAGATAAAAGCGAGCCGGTCATCGAAGGGGAGAACCCAGTTATGAGGATGCGCGGGATATTTTTGGCAGTCCCCTTGTGCGCGACTGCCTTTGCGAGCACGTCACATATTAATCTGGGCACGACGGAAGCGTTTGCGCTCCTGTCCGCCGAGACCCTGACGAATACAGGCGCCAGCGTCATCACTGGCGACCTGGGGCTTTATCCCGGTCTGTCGGTCACCGGTTTTCCGCCGGGCACCCTGGTGGGAACACAATACCTGGGAGATGCGGTGGCCGAGCAGGCGCAAATGGATCTGACGACAGCCTACCTCCAGGCGGCGGGTGAGGCTTGCGACACCGACCTGACCGGCCAGGACCTCGGAGGACTGACGCTGTTGCCTGGGGCCTATTGTTTCAGTTCGTCGGCGCAGTTAACCGGTACCCTCACGCTGGACGCGGCGGGCGACCCGAACGCCGTCTTTCTCATTCAGATCGGGAGCACTCTGACCACGGCGAGTGCCTCTTCGGTGGTCTTCACCAATGGCGGCAGGGGCGATAACCTTTTCTGGCAGGTGGGCATGTCGGCGACGCTGGGCACCACCACGACGTTCACGGGGACGATCCTGGCGCACACCAGCATCACGCTGAACACCGGCGCCAACGTTGGCTGCGGGCGGCTCCTGGCGCAGTCCGGGGCCATCACGTTGGACACCAACGTGGTGGACATCGGCAGTTGTGATGTCTCCGAGGTTCCTGAACCGGGAAGCGCCTCGCTGCTGGGCGTGGGCCTGCTTTTGGGGCTCATTGCCTACTGGAAGGCCTCAAAGCGCGCCGCCGCTGCCGGCGGGTGACCATATTGAGTCATACAAAGGCGGCTCACATCTGCCTGCCGGTTCCGCGCTGCCAACCACGCTTGAATTATCTCGCGCACCTGCCCGGAATCGATGGCGGAAAGCGGGCGCCTCCGGGCCTCGCTGATCACCCTTCCGCACCGATCCTGATTGCCGGCAGCGGCGGGCGCTACCTTAAGGCCACCGGCCCGTGACTGTATAGAGTCACTCGAACCTCCGTTGTTAGGGCGACACGACCGCAGGGCGTAGGACCTCGCTTTGCGCAACGCAATGAAATCACGCGGGAGGCTCACGGCGCCGGGAGCCACAGGGCCGTTCGGTCCTCGAATTGCACAAACGCTTCCGTGTGAGCTGCGAGAGAAGGACAACAAAATGGCTGCTCTTTTCCAAGGTTTTCGGTCTGTGATCGAAAGTAGCCCGAACGCGATCTCTCTCGTGGACGCGGCGGGCAAGATCCTTTATGGAAGTTCCTCCAACGCGCGCCTCTTCGGATACCGGCCAGACGAGCTGGTGGGGCGAGACTATCTGGATCTGCTTCATCCGGACGATCGGGAAAAGGCACGCCTTGCCCTGCGCGAGGCGCTCGACAAGCAGCCTGGCCCACTCCACTGGGAAGCCCGGGTCCAGCGGAGAGATGGAAGATGCGTCTGGACAGAGGGCATGGTCTTTAGCTTGTTGGCGGAGGACGCCGCGCAGGCGATCGTCGTGGAACAACGGGACATTGACGCGCGCAAGGCGGCGGAACGGGAAAGGCAGCGACACGCGGGGGAGCTGGCGCGATCCAAGCAGCGGCTGGAAGAATTTGCCTATACCGCGGCTCACGATTTGCGGGCGCCTGTCAGGACGATTTCCTCGTACGCGCAATTGCTTCGTAAAAGACTCCAGACGGACCCGGATGCCTTGGAGCTGACTGACCTCATTCTGGATGGCGCCACTCGAATGTCCGCCCTAATTCAGAATCTGCTTGATTTCGCCAGTACCGGAATTCATGAACCACCCCGGCCCGTCGACCTGGGGCGCGCCCTTGCGCACGCCATGCGGGATCTGGATCTGGCCATTAAGGAAAGCGGAGCGAAGGTGATCGTAGACCCGTTGCCGGTGGTCCACGGCAGTGAGATTCACTTGATCCGTCTTTTCCAGAACTTAATCGATAATGCGTTGAAATATCGTCGTGCGGATCCCATTGAGATTCGCATCTCCGCGGCGCGGGACGGCCCGAATTGGGTAGTAAAGGTCAAAGACAACGGCATCGGTATCGCACAGGCGGACCAAGCGAAAGTATTCATACCGTTCGCACGTCTGACGGATACTCCCGGTACCGGTCTCGGCCTGGCGGCGTGCAAGAACGTCGTGGAAGAAATGGGAGGCACGATCTGGATAGAGTCCGTGCCCGGCGTGGGCTCCACTTTCTTTTTCACCATTGCCGCGGTGCCGGAGGATCTTGCGCTCTCCAAAGCGTTTAGTGCCTGAGCGGCGCCGGTTCACCGCGGGGGCGGATGCCCGAGCCATGCGCGGCTCCTGCGTTCGAGGTCCTGCCCGGGGAATGCCCCGCACTGCGCGATATATAGAAGCCGGAATCAGGGTCCTTACCGGGGAATCCAGTGACCATATATGGTCACTCAGTAGCGGCTCGAAATCATTACCCTGTGCTACGCTTGAATCTGGCTGCCGTTCTCAAGCCTCTATCTGTTTGCGGGATCTATCGGTGTGAGCCGGTCTCCTCTCGCACGCGGCCCTGGGCCCAGATCGACCGCCGGGAAGGCGCACATGCACGCCGCGGACGCGCACCTACGAGCCACTGGCTGGCTTGTGGAAAACGGACCTAAAGAACTCGAACTGCTGTTCCGGGCGATCGTCTACCACCCCTCCGTGCCGATCCTGATCGCCGACAGTGACGGCCAGTACCGGGACGCCAGCACCGGCGCGGGTAGATTGTTAGGGCGGCCGCGTGACGCCATCATCGGCCACAAGATTGACGACTTTGCCCCGCCCGGTTTTAAGCCGGAAGTGGCCCGAATTTGGAGCGATTTTCTGGAGCACGGCGAGCAGGAAGGCACTCTTGAACTGGTGCGTCCGGATGGAGCGCGGAAGGAAGTGGAATACACCGCGAAAGGGAACGTGCTCCCCGTCCGTCACGTCCTGGCCCTGCGGGAAAAGCCGGAACGCGCGGAAGCCGAGCCGGGAGCCGGCCGGATTCCGTCGTGGGTGCAAGACTACGCGCTGTACCTGATGGATGCCGGCGGATGCGTGGCGGCATGGTACGCGGGAGCGGCTCGCATTTACGGCTATCCGGAGGGGGAAGCCATGGGCCAGCACGTGTCCTTTCTCTATGCCGGTCTGGATCCTTCCGAAGACGTGCTCCGGGCCAGGCTTGCGGAGGAATTCAGGCGGGCCGCAGCCGAGGGGCACATGGGAACGGAAGGCTGGCAGGCCAAGAAGGACGGATCGCGCTTCTGGGCCAACGCCATTACGATGGCCCTCCGGGATCCGAACGGAGCGTTGCAGGGGTTTGCCAGAGTGGTGCGCGACTTTAGCGACCGTCACGAGAAGGACGAGAAGTTGCGGCGCAGCCGGGCGCGGATCCGGGCCGTCTCGGCCAAGGCAACCATCGCCGGAGTGGCTTCCGGGGAATTCGATCGCGTTCCCGAGATGAACGACGCGTTTCTCGATCTGGTCGGGTACAGCCGTGAGGACTTGAGCGCCGGCCGGCTGCGTTGGTCCGATCTCACTCCGCCGGAGCACGCCGCCCTGGACGAGCTGGCGCATGAAGAGGGTTTGCGGTTCGGAGCCTGCACGCCGTATGAAAAGGAGCTGGTTCGAAAGGACGGGACCCGAGTCCCGGTCCTGGTGGTGACCGCCCTGTTGAAGCTCGCTCCCTTTCGCTGGATCACCCTTGTACAGGACCTGCGGGAGCGGGACCGGCTGGAGAGCCTGGATGAGGAGGAGGACGTCCAGTCCGAGGACGGCTTCGAGGAAATGGTCGGCAGCAGCACGGCGCTGAAGCGAGTTCTGCGGCAGGCTGAAGTGGTGGCGCCTACCGACGCCACGGTTCTGATCCTGGGGGAGACCGGCACGGGGAAGGAACTGGTGGCGCGCGCGATCCATCGGATGAGCCCGCGCAAGAATCTTCCCTTCATCACGCTGAACTGTGCGGCGATTCCCACCGGGCTTCTGGAAAGCGAACTGTTCGGCTACGAGAGGGGCGCCTTTACCGGCGCTCTGTCGCAGAAGATCGGGCGTTTCGAGCTGGCCCATCGCGGGACGCTGTTCCTGGACGAGGTGGGCGACATTCCCTTGGATCTCCAGCCGAAGCTGCTCCGCGCTTTGCAGGAGAAGTCGTTTGAGCGGCTGGGCGGCACCAAAACGATTCCGATCGACGTCCGCCTGGTGGCGGCGACCAACCGCAATCTCACCCAGATGATGGGGGACAAGCTCTTCCGCAGCGACCTCTACTACCGGCTGAAAGTCTTCCCGATCAGCACGCCGCCGTTGCGGGATCGCCCGGAGGACATACCGGTCCTGGCGCGCTATTTCACCAAGAAGTATTCGATGAAAATGGACCGGCAGATCGAGAAGATCCCGGCGGAGACGATGCGTGCCCTGGTGGCCTGGAATTGGCCCGGTAACGTGCGGGAGCTCGAGAACTTCATTGAGCGGGCCGTCATTCTTTCGCGAGGGCCCAGCCTGCGAGCTCCGCTCGCCGAACTACGGCAAGAAGGACGCGAAACGGGCAGCGCCACGCTCGAGCAGGTGGAGCGGGATCATATCATGCGAGTGCTGCGCGAGAGCGGCGGCGTGGTCACCACGGCCGCGACGCGCCTCGGACTGCATCGGACCACCCTGAACGCCATGATGCGCAAGCTCGGCATCTCGCGGAAGGATATCTGACCCGCCCCTTGCCGCGGAAGGGCCGCTCTCACGAGCACCCCCAATCGACCTTGTACCGGGCGGCTTCCGCGTAACTGCTCAGGTATTCGTTGGCTCGCAGGGCCGCGTACTCCTTCGCGGATTCCAGCGTGCTCTGTACCGCCTGTTCATAGACGATGCGGTGCTCGGCGCGAGGATCCTCCACGTAGACCATGAATCCGCTCGAACTGCCGGTGGTTTGAATCCGCAGCTCGAGAGGACCGTAATCCGACCGGCAACCATGGTCGATCCGCCTGGCAGCCCGCTGCATCTTGATCGAGAACACCAGGCACACGATCCCGCCGGCCAGGGCGATCGCACCCGCGGCCAGAAGCGCCGCGTTCGTCTTGGGAGCGGTCACCGGAGGGCCCAGGGTATCGCGCAGGCCCAGATACCCGAGCGCGGCGATCCCCAGGACGATGAGGATCGGGGCGAAGATCCTGGCGGCGCGCATGCAGCTACTTTCTGGTAACCGTGACAGGAGCGCGCAGTTTGAAGGTCAGCACGCTTTCACTGGCAATCTCGGCAGGGTTGCCGTGCGTGGCCAGCACCACACCCGTACCGGCGCCTCCGCCGGCAGCCGCGCCAATCGCCGCACCCTTGCCGCCCCCGGTGATGGCTCCAATCACGGCGCCGACGCCCGTGCCGACCGCGATCTCGGTGGCGTCCTTGCGCTTGCTGGTCGCCGCCTCGCGCGTGAGGGAATTCGTGGAGATGTCCACGGACTTGCCGTTGATCTCCAGCCCAGTCAACCCGACGGTCAGGCTGGCAACGCCTTTGACGCGTCCGCCGTCATCGGCGTCGACGATGGCGCCTTCCACGTTCGCGCCTTTCGGGGCGATTTCGTGACCGGCGACGAGCAGGGGCTGCTCCAGACTGGCGCTGAACCTCTGCCCGGATTGCTGTGTCTTGGTGGAAAGGGTGCTGGTGGTTCGCACGACAAGCACCGTCCCTTCCGGCAGGACCACGGTGGAAGGCGCCGGGTCGGCCCTGCGGGTGGTGGCCGCGCGGGCGCCGGTGGTCTGCCCGGGTCCTGCGGGAATCTCGTTAGCCGCGGAATCCGTACTACATCCGGCCTGGACCAGAATGGCCGCCAGCGACAGACTCACGCTCAATAATGTCTTCGATCTCATCTGAATTTCTCCGTGTTGCTAGGACCCCGTTTGTGGTCCTGGGTTGATCTTGTTGTACAGCCGGGTTACTGGCTCACGCGGACGGAGTAGAGCATCTGCTCGAACGCTCTCTCGTAGCCCTGGAAATCGCGTTCCGGCGCTGTGAAAACCAGGAACAGCAAGCCGCTGGGGTGCGCCAGAGTCACCAGCCAGTTGGTTTCGCGGACGCCGCCCGGGAGCGGTGAATCGTTGGAGAGGTAGACGGACAGCGCGCGCTGGCGATCCACGGTGATGTCACCCTGGTAGCGAACGACCCGCATATTCCGGTTCGCCTGCTGAAACGTAGTGATCAATTGGTCCGTGGCTTGTTCGATGGATATCGAGGCAGTCTGTCCGTAGCCGGGACCCTGCAACCCCTGGCCGGAGCTGATCGAGTGCGGCTGGTAGAGATTCACGATGACTCCATAGGCCAGGGCCTGATTCCCGTTGCCGTCGGCGACCATCCCACCGCGGGGTGCGATGGACACCGCATCGGCTTGGCCGTAAGGCTGCCAGTTGTCCGGGTAGTCAATGCGCAGCACCGAATTCTCAAAGCTCACGAACCTCCCGGAAGAGGCTGCCGGCGGGGAGGTGGCGCTACCGTTAGGAGCGGAGGAAGGGCTGCTTTGCAGCGCTTGATTGGCGCTGGGCGCCGGCAAGGACCGGAGGCGACTTTTGATCTTGGTGAAGTCCTGAGAACTGTTGCGAGACACGGGCCGTGAGCCGAGCCTGGCCACTTCCGCGTTCACGCTCTCGATGCGGTTCTCCGGGTTGGGGTGAGAAAGGAAGAACGCCGGACCATTTCCGCCCGGGTTCTGCGCCTCGATTTTCTGGAAGAATTGACCCATGGCGCGCGGGTCGTAACCGGCGTCGGACAGGATCTGCGTGCCCATGATGTCGGCTTGGCTCTCGGCGTCCCGCGAGTACTTGAGGAGAATGGAATTTACCGTGAAACCCGCGCCGAGCTGCGCCAGCGCGGCCCCGGTGGAGTTGTTGCCCAACAGACCACCCAGGATGGCCAGCGGCAAATTCGCGGCGGAAGCCTTGCTCGCCTGGTTGGTCCCGTGCCGCAAGGCCACGTGGGCGGTTTCGTGCGCCATCACGCCGGCCAGTTGCGCTTCATTGTCCGCGGCTTCGATCACGCCGCGGTTGATATAGATGCTGCCGCCGGGCAGGGCAAACGCGTTGATCGCCGAGTCATTCACCACCTTATAGGTATACGGGTACTTGAAGCCGGGGGCTTTCGCGGCCAGCCGCTGGCCTAGCGTGTTCAGGTACTTGTCCACCTGCGAGTCGTTCAGCATCGGCACCTGCTGCGCTACTTCGAGCGCCGCCTGCTGGCCCAACTCGACGTCCTGCTCCGGTGAGAACATGTTCCAGCCCGGCTTCAGTTCGGTACGGCCGGTCCCCGCATTGGAGCTTACCTGCGGCGCCGCCGCCCTGCTCCGGGTCGCGCCGCGGCTCTGGACGGCGGCTACGGGGCGAAACATAAACCGCTGGTTCGAGTCGCCGTTGATCTGGTAGGTCTGCACTCGCGCTCCGTCCGAGCTCGACCCGCCCGCGATGTCCAGCGTCCTGCCATTCTGCGAGACCACCAGCGCGTTGCCGTCCGTGGCGGCCTCAAAGCGCCACTGCTGGCTGGCGTTGCCGCTGAAGCGCGTGGCTTCGACGGGGGTGCTGTTGCGGGTTCCCGCGGCTTCGAGCGCGGCTCCGTTCATCGTATTTTGCAGGTAGTAGAAACCCCCGCCGGCTGCTCGAATTTCCCATACCTGACTGGCTGTTCCCTGGGCTGAGAATTGGACTATGGATGCCGTGCCGTTGCGGTCAAGGTCGAGCACCTTGCCGGATTTCAGGTTTGTGATCTGGTATTGGCCGGGGCCATTGAAGCCACCTTGCGCAATCGCCGAATAGGGAAAGCACATCGCCCAGACGATTCCGGAAGCTACCGCGACCGACAATCTTGTCCTAAGGGCGGAAACGCGGAACTTGCTGCTGGTGATCATGTCTGTCCTCCACTCTGTTCTGGAATCACAAGGTGCAATCGGCGTTCCTATTCGCAGGTGGAGAGGAGACTCGTGTTTACGCAGCGCCCGCCGGGCGAAGGTGCCCCGTCAAGTGACCCCGGAGGGTCGAATGACCGCCCACTGCCACTCCGGCGTGCTGCCGTGCGGACCGCGCTCCGGAAATCTGGCCCCATCGGGCTCCCAAAATCTCTCTATCCCAGCGGCCACCGGCGTGCATCTCGACACCACGAGACGAAGGAGTGTTCAATAAATGCTGTGGACCATTGCTGTCATTCTTATTCTTTTATGGGCGCTGGGTTTAGCTACGGCCTACACCGTGTACGGGTTCATCCACCTTCTGCTGGTGATCGCTATCGTGGTCGTGCTCATTCGAGTGATTCAAGGCGTGCGGCCGGTTTTGTGAGGGCGGCCCGCGGACGTCACACTCGATCCAAATGAATGCGTGTTTCGTGGTGGGCGCTGTTCGCAGGGGAAAAGAGAGCTCCCACAGCCCACAACGCGAACAGGCTCACCACAAGGATTCGGAGGGCGTACATCCTAATGCTTCGCCGAGTTCTTTCCTGTGCGACACGCCAGATCTCGAAGCCGCCGAAGATCGTCGACAGAACCAGCACTCGCATCCAAGCGAGCGGGAGACCGTCGGGATCGGAGTAGGCCACCAGGGAACAGTACAGGAACCCGGCGATGAGGCCGCCTCCAAACCCGTCCGCGAACGCGCGCCAAGCGGAAGGTGACATGGCCGCCGGCCGGGGAGGCGGCATTCCACGGCTGGCGCCACTCGTCATTTCAAGCTCCCGCCTGTTTGTCACGGCTTGCTCCTGCCCTTCGGCAGCAATTCCCTGACCAAATGCGTGTCGCAGCGTGTCCGGCGCAACAACTGGCCGAACCACTAAGGGATCGCTGATTGGCGACCAGCGGCGATGCACGGGATCGCTCCAACCCTTTCCCGACCGCCGCCGGTCACATGACCGCATGTGGTTAGTCTCCCGACGCCCTGCGCCACCGCAAACGAGCCCCGCCGCCCCGGCGAGTGAATCGGTTCAACAAACGGGTGGGATGGTGCGACCCGTGCACGATGAATCGTGTCGCCCAGCGCTCCTACCGGTTCACTGCGCCGACAGAAGAGGTTGACAAAATGCGAATGATTCTAGTGGCTGCCCTGGCGATTACGCCCCTGCTGGCCCCCATACTACAGGCCAAAGACAACGAGCCCGCCAAGCGGCTCGACGAAGCCGCCGCCGTGCTCACGGAGGTTATGTCGGCGCCCGACAACGGCATCCCCGAAGATCTGCTGGCCAACTCCCACTGCATCGTGATTGTTCCCGGGCTGAAGACAGCAGCATTCCTGGTGGGCGGAAAGTACGGGAAGGGCTACTTGTTGTGCCGCAAGCAAAGCGGAGTAGGCTGGTCCGCTCCTGGCACCGTCCGTATTGAAGGCGGCAGCGCCGGCTTCCAGATCGGTGGTTCCGAGACCGACTTGATCATGCTGGTGATGACCGAGCGCGGCGCCGACAAGCTGCTCGCCAGCTCGTTCACTCTGGGCGCCGAGGGCTCCGTGGCCGGTGGGCCCGTGGGACGCACGGCGACTGCACAAACCGACGCGCAAATGCACGCGGACATTCTGTCCTGGTCGCGGACACAGGGTCTGTTTGTGGGTCTCGCCCTGGAAGGGGCTACGCTGCGGCAGGATCTGGACGATAACAAGACCCTCTACGGCAAGCCCCTGGAGAATCGCCAGATCGTCACCACATCTGTGAAGGCGCCTAAGGCAGCCGCCAAACTGATTGCCCTCCTCAACAAGTACTCGGCGCGTGAGCGCACGAGTTCATCAAACGGTTCCAGCAAATAGTCTGGCCAGAAAACGAAAACAAGATGACTCAAATAAAACTGATCGGCGCGGGCCTGGTGGCCTGCGCCGTCCTCTCGGCCCAGGCGCCGCAGCAGGACGAGAACTCGGCCAGACTGGCCGCCGGAAACACACCCATCTATCGCGTCACGGTGACGGAGCGTACGGCGAAGGCGATCAACTACCAGCACCGCAGCGGCGCCACCAAGATCGACTTCCGCGGCACCGAACTCATGGCGAAGGCCCGCGGCGAGGCCAAGGTCGAGAGCAAGCAGGGCTACATCGAAATCGAGGTGGAGTTCGACGACCTGCAGCCGGCCAACCGGCTGGGCGCGGAATACCTCACCTATGTGCTGTGGGCCATCACGCCGGAGGGCCGTACGTCGAACCTGGGCGAGATCCTCCTGAACGGGACCAAGAGTAAGCTGGACGTCACCACCGAACTTCAGGTCTTCGGCTTAGTGGTCACCGCCGAGCCCTACTATTCGGTCACTATGCCCAGCGACTTGGTCGTGATGGAAAACGTGGTGCGCGCCGACACGAAGGGGAAGATCGAGCAGATCGATGCCAAGTATGAACTGTTGCAGCGCGGGCAGTATCAGCGCCTGTCGAATCCGCTGGCGTTGAAGCTGGATCGCAAAGTGCCGTTGGAGCTCTACGAAGCACGCAACGCCGTTCAGATCGCCCGGTCGGTCGGCGCGGACAAATTTGCCGCCGATACCTTCCAGAAGGCCGAGAACAGCCTGGGGCAGGCCGAGGCCTATCAGGCCCGCAAGGCGGGCTCGAAGCCGGTGACCATGACGTCCCGGGAAGCCGTGCAAACGGCGGAAGACTCGCGCGCCATAGCCGTCAAGCGCCAGGAAGAGGCAGCCCTGACCGCGGAACGCCAGGAATCGGCGGCCCGCGAAGCACGCGCCGAGGACCAGCGTCTGGCCGCGCAGGCCGAGACGAATCGCGTGAGCCAGCAGGCTGAGGCCGCGCGGATCCAGGCACAGGCTGAATCGGCGCGCCTGACGCAGGAAAAGAATGAGCAGGCAGTGTCCGCCCGGGCGGAAGCGGATCGTGTCCGGCGGGAGAATGACGCTCGCACGGCTGCCGCCGGCGCCGAAGCGGACCGTGTGCGACTCGCGAACGAAGCGCGCGCCACGGCGGCCAAGGCCGACGCCGATCGTCAGAAGTTCGAAAACGGCGTACAGATCGCTACCCTGGGAGCCGAAGCGGATCGCCTCAGGCAGGAGAACGAGGCGCAGAGAGCGGCCAACCAGGCCCAGTTGGAGAACGCGGCTAAACAGAAGGCGCAGATGGAGGCAGAAAAGGCAGAATTGCGCACCCAACTGCTCCAGCAGTTCAACGCCGTTCTCCAGACGCGCGATACGGCTCGCGGTTTGATCGTGAACATGTCGGACGTGCTCTTCGGCACCGGCAAATATTCATTGCAGCCCGCGGCGCGCGAAAAACTGGCCAAAGTAGCCGGTATCGTCTCCGGGCATCCGGGCCTGAAGCTCAGCGTGGAAGGCCACACCGACAGCGTCGGCAGCGACGAATCCAATCAGCGGCTTTCCGAACAGCGCGGGGCGGCGGTACGTGACTACCTGACCCAGCAAGGCATGGCGGCTGATTCCGTGACATCCAAGGGGCTCGGCGAAACACAGCCCGTGGCTTCCAATGACACCTCCAGCGGCCGGCAGCAGAACCGCCGCGTGGAACTGGTGATCTCCGGCGACATCATCGGCACGGAGATCGGCACGCCCATCGCGAACCGGTAGTTCTGAAGATGAGGAGGATGGGGCCGGACAGCTTGCTGTTCCGGCCCCGCTCATTTTAGGGGAACCGATGCTACAGACAATCACGAAAATCGTCAAATACGCCTCACTCCCAGCTCTCCTCGTGGGCTCCGCGTTGCCGTTTTACTCTGTGCGCTATGAGTCCGCGGTGAATGTGGTGGTGTGCCTGGGGGCCATCCTCGTTGCGTATCGGTCCGTTCGGTTGGAAGAATACTTTTGGGCCGCCGGATGGGTGGCCGTTGCCGTCGTGTTCAGTCCCCTTCTGTTGTCGGTCAAGATCTTTCTCCTGATGGGCCTTGCCTGTATCGTGATCTTCGCGACTCTGGTTGCAGCATTCCGGAAGCAACCTCCTCTCGAAAGTCAGCCCCGCAGGTTCGCGAACACGCCATCGCGTTTGCCTGGGAACCCTGGAACTGTTCTGAAACGGCACCCGAAAGAGGCACACGCATGATGAGATCCGTCCTGCTTTCCGGGGAGGCGACGAACCGAGCTTCCACATGCCGCAATGCGGCCACTGTAGAATGAGTTGTCGACCCGTGACGACGCGGGCCTCGTGATGTCCTGAGCGAAATCACTCTAGGAACTATGCGATCTCCAGCAGTTCTGCTTGTTCTCCTGGCAACGTTTATGGCCTGCACCGCGGTCCCTGCCCAGAGTGGCGATCCTGAAGATCTCCGCCTGCTCGCTGGCCTGTCAACGGAAGAGTGGAGCGCCGTCAACCGCGGAGAGGTACAGGCGAGAGTCCTGGACACGGAGGAAAAGCGCGAGGTGGCGGTTGTCGGAGTGGCGCGCGTGCGCGCCGGCATCGAATGTTTTGTCCCGCTGCTGCAAGACATTGAGACCTTCAAGAAGAGCCCGGATGTTCTGCGGATCCGCAAGTTTGATAGCCCTCCTGGCCCGCACGCTCTGGACGGGTTCGGTATCGAGGCAGGAGACGTCGCCGCCTTGCGGACTTGCAAAACAGGAGACTGTGATGTGAAACTCCCCGCCCGGGCGATGGAGCGGCTGGCCCGGAGTGTGGACTGGAATCGGCCGGGTCACACCGCCACGGTCGAGTCGATCGTCCGGGACGAGATGCGGGCATACATCGATGCGTATGTCGACCAAGGCAATGCAGCGCTCATTGAATACCACGATAAGAAGAAGCCGGTCCGCCTGGCGGATGAATTTCGTGGGTTGCTGGACGGCCGGCCCCGCGTGGCGGACTTCGCTCCACAGTTCCAGACCTACCTGGCTCGTTATCCCAACCAGAAGTTGGCGGGCGTGCGTGATTTCTTCTATTGGTCAGAGGAAAGCTTTGGACTGGGGCCGGTGACGAGCGTCACCCACGTTTCCGTTTACGTCCAACCGGGGGAAGCAGTGGCGGTTTCCAAGCAGATTTTTGCCAGCCATTACTTTGACGCTTCGCTGGGCTTGACCGTGGCCATGAACGATGCCAAGGCGACCTCGGGTTCGGGCATGTACCTCCTCTACTTGAATCGCTCCCGCGTCGATCTTCTCGGCGGATTCCTGGGAGGGCTGCGACGAGTGTTTGTACGGGGCCGCATGCGGGATGGTATGCGGAACAACCTGACAGAGACCGTCCGCAAGCTGGAGTCCTCCTGCGCGGCGGATCCTAAGGCTCCTCTTCGTGGCCAATAGCGGCCGAAGCGATTCTGTAGTCCCTGGGGCTGCACGCTTACGTCCATAGCGGTGGGGGCCACGCGTTCGGGCCCGGGTCCCGCCCGGTTCTCTGGATACCGTTAGGGAACCAACGGGAGATCCGCGCGCGGGCAGAGGTCGTTGAACTTACTGGACTCGAATTTCACCACACGCGGACATGAACGATAGACTTGAGCGCCTTCCAACGGAACCTGTACACTGGCTCACCAAGCCCTTCATGCGCTTCCTGCGCATCGAGGCGGCAGGAGGCGCGGTTCTGCTGTTCTGCACGCTTCTCGCCCTCGTTCTTTCCAACTCCTCCTGGTCGGCGCCATTTCTCTCCTTCTGGGAGATGCCGGCCGGGCTCCACCTGGGCAGCGTGGAGATTTCCCGCTCATTGAAGCACTGGATCAATGACGGTCTCATGACGCTGTTCTTCTTCCTTGTAGCCCTGGAGCTGAAGCGCGAGATTGTGCTGGGAGAATTGCGCAACCCGCGAACGGCGGCGCTGTCCCTCGCCGCGGCTGTTGGCGGCATGGCCGTGCCCGTAAGCCTCTTCCTCTTGGCGCAGGGCGGCGCCTTCGCTTCGCACGGTTGGGGCGCCGTTATGGCTACCGATACCGCTTTCGTGATTGGCTGCCTGGCGCTCCTCGGTTCGCGTATTCCACAGAGTCTGCGGCTATTCCTGTTGTCTCTGGCGATCTTCGACGATATCGGCGCCATCCTGGTGGTCGCTCTCGGCTATGGCGCTACTTTGAATTGGATCGCTCTCGGACTGGCAGGCCTCGGACTTGGAGCTGTAGCCGGAATTGCGCGCCTCGGCGTCCGGAGCATCCTGATCTACTTCGCAATCGGCGGCTTGATCTGGTTGGCGTTCGATGCATCGGGAATCCATCCAACGCTGGCCGGAGTGATCTTGGGCCTGATGACGCCGGCCCGCAGTTGGGTGAGCGACACTCGCCTGCACGCCATTCTGGATCGTGTGATCGCCTATCCTCCAGGCGAACACTGGAGCGGCGATACGGTGGACCGCCAAGATCTGCGCCGGGCGGGCGTAGCCGCGCGAGAGGCCTTGTCTGCCGTCGAGCGTCTCGAGATCGTCCTGCATCCTTGGGTAGCATTTACGATCATGCCTCTTTTCGCGCTGGCAAACGCTGGCGTGCCGATCTCTCCAGCGAATGTTGAGGGTGGCGTTATGATCCCAATCTTCCTGGCGTTCGTGGTCGGCAAACCCATCGGAGTATTGCTGTTCAGCTACCTTGCGGTGAGGCTCCGCATGGCTACACGCCCCACCGAACTACCCTGGAGCGTATTGGCCGCTGGCGGCCTATTAACCGGCATCGGCTTCACGATGGCCCTTTTCATCGCCGAACTGGCCTTCGATGCGAAACTCCTTAACTCCGCCAAACTCGGTATTTTGGGTGCCTCGGTTGGCTCCGCGACATGCGGGCTACTCGCGTTGGCATGGCTCACTTCCCCGGCACGCGCTCACGCGCGCTAGCGTCGATCCTGGCAACGGAGAACACAACGGGTTGGCCTGCTGAAGAGCCGCGACCGGTTGGCGGATCCATCTCCAGCGGACCTGCTTAAGGATCTAGCCTACTTGTACATCACGCTGCTGCTCTCCGTCACGGAGCTGTAATCGATGGCGAAGTCGAGGTTGCTGACCTGAAATTGTTTGGTGTTGGAGCTGACGACTTCCAGGTATCCGGGGTGCGAGAACACTGAGGAGCCAGTGGCCGGCAACCCCAGCAGGACCTCCGGCGGAACGGTGAAGGTCTTGTCGCTGGTCTTGGCCGTGCACCGGAAATAGACGAATATCGAATCAACGTTGCTGGTGGAACTGGTGCTGCCGCCTTCGATCTGAATGAAGCCCTCCGGATCGCCCCCTTCCCATTCCACGGTTACGCCGTTGGCCCGAGTCACTTCCGTGATTTGGGTCTTATTGGACCAGACCGGAGGCGCCGGGATATTCAGCGAGGTCGAGAAGCTGGCAACATCCGGTCCGCCCGAGCCGCTGACCGAAAAAGCGCCGGGGTTCAGAAAGGTGCCCGTCGCGTCGAGGTTGGAACCGTAACTGATGACCCCGTTCTCATTATTCCGCCCAATGGTTTTGTCGCCCCCGGGTCCACTCACCGTGAGCGAGCTGCCCGCATCGAGCGAGACAAGTCCAGCAGGCCGGACCGGGTCTTCCCCCCTGACAGACGCGACGACCGTACAGGCTCCCCGCGAAGCAACGTCGAAGATACCGCTTAGCCCGGACCCGCCGGCAGGCACTGTGATGCCGTAAAAGTTCGCGTTTCCGGAGTCGGACGTATGGGTCACCGCGGGGGTGGTGACTCCCCCGGAAACCTGTTCCGGATCCAGCTCGATCAGTTTCCGTAAACTCACCTCGCCCAGACGGATGGTTCCCCGTGAGAAAAGGTCCAGTAAATCGGTCGAGGAGATCTGCGGATTGGTGGGAGTGCAGGTGAGTCCAGCCAAGGCTACGGCGATAGTGGCGGTGTTGCTGACCACATTTCCGCTCTTAAAGGTCACCGGCGTGGCGCAGCCCGACACGCCCGAGGGCATCCGGACGTAAACCACATCTATGCCCGTGCAGCAGGAGTTCCGCCCGCGGAACAGCACCTGTGCCGGAGCACCGCCGATAAAGGCCTCCAGCGGAACGTTGGTCATGTCGAATTGCTCGGCCGCGTTAGTTTCATCGAAACTCACCGCCGCCAGGCCGGTTCCCCAAAAGGCCACTACGTCGGACGGGTTTGCGGCATTCGCCGGGGTGATCAGGGAACCGTTCGCGTTCAGGAACGCAATGGCATCCCCCGCGCCCGTCTGGTTCACCGTGAAGATGCCCAGCGCGAATGGCACTACCGTGATGGGAAACGGCTCGCTGGTCTGTGCGTTGTAACTAACCGTCACCGTGCCGTCACCCAGTGGCGTCGACGACGGGAGGATGACCGCGACCTGGGTGCTGCTGGAGTAGTACATGATTCCACTGACGGTGGTTCCGGACACGGTGACGGAGACCGCCGTTCCGCCAATGTTGGTATGGAGCGGGTAAGCCGCTGCAGTGACAAGCGTAGGTCCGCCCAGATTCGTCCCCTTCACGACGAACAGCGATCCTCGCGCGATACCGGAATTCGGAAGGCCGGGGGGAACATTGCTGGCCGAGTTTTGAACGGCGGTAATCGTCGGCTGGGCCACGGCCAAGCCGGCCAGACAGATGAGTAAGCAGACACCACGAATCGTTTTCATAATCTTTGACTCCGGATCGGGGACGTTAGAAGCCGGAACCTCAGTAGACATCCGGGCACGTTTAGGGCCGCGGCCGATAGTGGGACGCCGGTCCATGATCACGGGCCGTCAACTTGACCAAAAACGCGCTGGCACAAGACGGAAGACGCCCGTGACCCCGACAGTGGTGCTTCCGGGGCGGTTCGAAACGGCGACGTCTTCTCCTCATCGCAGTCTGTCAGGAGGCCCAGTTTGACCTTATTTGGTCACCCGGCCGAAGAAGTCAACGGCGGATGGCGCCGTCACCAGAATCATCGAGCTTTGCCAGCTCGCGGAGGAAGAGTGGATTCTCCGGGAACTCCGCGACGAGTTCCTTCAGTTGAATCCGTGCCAGGGCAGTCCTGTTCTCGCGGAGCGCCACCATTGCCAGGAGAATCTTGGCAAAGGGCCGCAGGTAATGGCCTCGCGTCGCGGCGATCTCGAGTTGCAGGACGCCCACGGTCTTATCACCGCTGATTCCCCGTAAGCGCAGAAAGAATCGCTTGAACACCGACAGGCTGCCGATGATATAGTTCGCGGCGCCCAGAGTAAGGTAGGCATCGGAAGCGTCCGGATCGGCGGTGAGTAGTTTCGTGGCGAACTTGTCCGCCTCGCGGACCATGGCGAGACTTTCCACTTGGTGCTTCTCGATCAAACTGGCATAGTCGGCCTGCATGCCCAGGCTAAGCGTCATGGCGAACAAGGCGTTCACATCCCCCGGGTCCGCCTGCAGTGCAAGCCGCGCCAGGTTTTGCGCCCGAAGGTCCGCGGCGAAGAATGCGTCGCGCAGGTCCTGATCTGGCTTGATGGGCACCTTGCCCAGAAACCGCTTGTCGTTCAGGAAGTACTCGGAGGTCAGGACGCCTTGCCTGTAGCACTCCTCGAATAAATAGCTCGCCGCTTCCGCGGCGCTCCCGAGAGGGTCTTGGGGGTGGGACGCCTGCCAAGCGGCGAACTTCGCGCGAGCTTCCTCAAGCTTCAACTCATACAGCAGGCGAAAACCGGCGTCCAGGATAGGCGAGTCTGGAACCTTGCCCTGCCCGGGCGCCGCGGGCGCCGCTGCCACTCCCAGCGCTACCGCGATGAAATGGACCAAGAGCACCCACGAAGTCCGTCGCCGCACAGCCACCTTAGAAGGCCCTCCCGCGCTTTTCTAGTCCTTCCGTTCGCGTGCCGAGTACCGGTTCAAGAGAGTGATCAGTTTCGCGGCCGCCTTGGGCGCGCGCACGCCCTTCGTCACGATGTCCCGGTTCTCCAGCTTCTTGCCGTAGAGCGTGGCGTTGTCGTCCAGGTCCTGCCGCAGAGTTGCGCCTTCCAGAGCAACACCCGCAAACAGACCCTGCGAGCGCGACCACGAGAGAATATCGGCGTGCATCTGGGCATCGGTTTGCGCCGTTGCCGTACGTCCCACGGGACCCGCGGCAACGGAGCCTTCGGCGCCTAGCGTGAACTTGCTGGAGAGCAATTTGTCCGCTCCCCGCTCGGTCATCACCAACATGATCAAGTCCGTCGAAGACCCGCCGATTTGGAAGCCAACACTGCCACCCTCGATGCGGACGGTGCCCGGTGCGGACCAGCCCTTGCCGCTTTTGTTCCGGCAGGAGAGGTATCCTTTCCCATATTTCCCGCCAAATACGAAAGCCGCTGTCTTGAGATCCGGCACAATCACGATGCAGTGTGCGTTCTCAAGCAGTTCCTGGGGAATGCCGTTATCCGGTGCTGCCATGACTTCTGAAAACACCGCAGCCGCTTCGCCCAACCGCTGGGCGGGTTCGTTGTCCTTGGCCAGCAATGGCGTGAGGACCAAGGCTGCCACCATGATGAATCTCATTCGACACCTCTCTTCCCGCCGCCCGCTTCCCCGTGCGGGGCCTCGGGGCGGCTATCTCCTCCGCTGCACGCGCTATGCCAAGCCGCAAGTGAGCGCTCTCACCGAACTGACCTACCGCCCCATTGGCGCGCAGAGGTTCTCCTCCGCTCCCCTGGAATCTACGTCCCGTTGATGAGGTTGGGGACAAACACGGGTTGTGGCGGCCCAAGGCATCTCCCGGGCCGCGACCTTCCATTTTGGATCTGCGCGTGCTCTGGATAACGGCAGATACGGTTCTTTTCAAAGGAGAACAAGACGATGCTTTGGACAATCTTTGTGATTCTGCTCGTGCTGTGGCTGTTAGGACTGGTCACATCCTACACGCTGGGTGGGTTTGTTCATATCTTGTTGGTCATTGCGCTGGCGGTGTTGGTGATCCGCCTGATTCAGGGACGCAGGCTGGTGTAGCTCCAACCGCCGGTCCCACCGCCTTACGAGGGGTGCTCACGGAGCGCGGGCGAGCGGCTGGCTCGGCCGGGGATCGGTTAGGGGAATCGATCGCATCTGGTCACCCGGCGCCCTTTGGCCGGGGTTTTCAAGCCGAATCCCGTCTCAATAAGTGGCCTTCAAAATGCTGAGATGGTGGCAGTTCCGTCTGAGCAAGGACTGGGACCTCGAATCATGAGCAAACAGACCCGCGTCAGCCACCCCATCTACAATCTCCTGCCGACGGAAATCGAAGGGTTCGATTCCCTGGCGGAACTTGCATTGGATTTGCACTGGTCGTGGAGCCATGCCACCGGCTTGGCATCTTCAGCGAAGGAGGACATCCTGGATGTCGAAACGAGGACACCTGATTTTCCTCGCAGTCCTGCTGGGAGCGCTACTGCCCAGTTTGCTGCAGATCGCCTGGCCGTTCCTCACCTCATTCATGCTGGCTTCGATTCTCGCCATTGTGATCCACCCAATGAACCAGTGGCTCACCCGTAGAATCCACCTGCCCGGACTGGCCACATCCCTCACCACTTGCGCAACCGTGCTTGTATTGGGAGCAATCCTCACGTTTGTGGGCCTGACGCTGGTCCAGGAGTTGTCGGCTACTTATGACGCGCTCAGCCGGCGTTCTCTTGAGGAAGGCGGCTGGCCGACCCTGGTCACGCACACTACCGATCGGGTCGTCGAGGCCTTGGCCACTCGCCTGCCTCTCAACAAAGATGCGATTCGGTCGGAGCTCCTCCGCGGAATGACGACTGCCGCCGGTTACCTGCGCAACAATCTCGGCGCCGCGGTTGGCGGCGTTTCCTCCGTTTTGATCGCGGGCCTCCTCACAACCGTGTTTCTCTACTTTCTGCTCCGGCATGGCGAAGACTGGATCGACCGGCTAGCCGTTCTGACTCCACTCGATCCTCCTGTCACCGCCAGGCTCGTTCAGGCGATGCACGACTCGGTCGTGGCCAACGTCAACGGGGTGTTTGCCGTCGCTCTGGGCCAGGGCCTGTTTCTCGGCCTGGGGTTTTGGTTTGTCGGCGTTCGCTCTCCCGTGCTGTGGGGCACAATCGGCGGACTGGCCTCCATCATTCCGGTCGTGGGCAGTCCGCTGGTCTGGCTACCGGTGGTAGCCGGATTCCTCTTCACGGGCTCCTATTGGAAAGCGTTGCTTCTTGGCCTCTGGGGTGCGCTCGTGGTCGGTTCCGTGGACAACGTCCTCCGGCCGTTCGTGGTCCGCGCGCGCGACAAACAGCACCCAATCCTCATTGCGCTGGCGGCGATAGGGGGGACGTACGCATTCGGTGTTCTAGGAATTCTTTTGGGCCCTGTGGTCGTTTCGCTGGCCGCTGCGCTCCTGAAGGAGATTCAAGAGTTGCGCTTGTCCACCCGGGAGCCTCAATCAGCCGCTATTTCTCCGAGAGATGATTAACACAGATGCATCGCATTCCGCTCAAAGAGATCGCGCCTCTCGCTCGAGTTGCCTTTCAGAACTGGCAAAGCGACCGAGCACCACGAATGGGAGCGGCGCTGGCCTACTATATCGCCCTCTCGTTGGCACCCACCGTGTTGATCCTGCTCGCCGTCGCCAGTTCGGCGTTGGGCGCTCGAGCCGCCGAGGGCCGCTTAGTGTCTCAGATCCAGGACTTGGTGGGATACGAAGGGGCCAACGCCATTCAGACCATGATCGAAGGAGCGCGCCAGTCGGCGGGAAGCATTGCCGCTGCCGCTACCGTTCTTAGCGTGGTCACCGTGTTTTTCGCGGCGTCCGCGGTGGTCAGCGAATTGAGGGATGCCATGAACACCATATGGAAGGTTCCGGAAGACGCGACCTCCAGCACGGCCCGGAGCATCTTCAATCTCGTGAAAGATCGGCTGCTTTCCTTCGTTCTCGTTTTGGCTTCCGGATTGTTTCTGATGGCATCGCTGATTGTGGACGCCTGGCTTTTCGCAGCGAGTAAGTATCTTAACTCTGGCACTGCTCTGCCAAAACTTCTTGTTCAGACCACCGACTGGGTGATCTCCTTCGTTGCCATCACGGCTCTGTTCGCATTCATATTTAAAGTCCTGCCGCGCGTGCCGCTGCAGTGGGGCGACGTCGGCATTGGCGCGGTCCTCACGTCGCTGCTGTTCGTGGCTGGAAAGCTTTTGTTGAGCGTGTACTTGGGCAAAGCGGGCTTTGCGGATACATACGGGGCGGCAGGCTCGCTGATCATCGTACTGGTATGGGTGTACTATTCCGCTCAAGTGCTTTTTCTAGGCGCCGAATTCACACGCGCTTACACCTGCCGCTTCGGATCAATGCGCACGCGTGCTCACGACCAGCGCTGACGCTCGCGCCTCGGCGGAGTTTTGTCCGCCGTGGCAGACCGTTCCGCGGTGGCTACCGATGCCCGGGAGCCACTCCCGCAGAAGCCGGGTTCCACCAGCCACCGGGATCTTCGATCATGAGCCCAGCTTCCGCCGGTCCCCAGGTGTTTTGTTCGTATTCATACACAGGACTCACGCCGCCCAGCACCGGCTCCACGATTCTCCACTGAGCTTCGATCGCATCCTCGCGCGCGAACAGGGACTGGTCACCGTGCAGGGCGTCTCCCAACAGCCGCTCGTAGGGTGACATTTCGCCCCCGCGTTGATGAGTCGCGATCAATTCCACATCTTCGCCCTTCATTCGTTCGCCGGGGAGCTTCACGCGCATGCCAAGCGCGATCACAACCTCCGGACTCAAGCGCAGGCGAAGATGGTTCGCCAAGCCTCGTTCCGTCTCCTCGAATGTCTCTCGCGGCGGGCGTTTGAAGTTGACCGTGACCTCGGTGGCGGTGACGGGCAGGCATTTGCCGGCCCGAATGTAAAACGGCACGCCAGCCCACCGCCACGTATCGACGAAAAGTCTGACGGCGATAAAGGTCTCCACTTGTGAGTTTGGCGCGACGCCTTCTTCCTGCCGGTAACCCTTAAATTGCCCGCGCACGATGTCCCGAATGGCAAGCGGCCTTACTGCTTTGAGGATGCGCGCCTTCTCGTCGCGAATCGCGTCGTGCTCTTCCCCGGTCGGTGGATCCATCGCAAGACATGCCACCACCTGCAGAAGATGATTCTGGATCACATCGCGGATCGCCCCCGCTTCTTCGTAAAAGCGCCCTCGGCCTTGGACCCCGAAGTTCTCCGCCATGTTGATTTGTACGGAGCGGATGTGGGTCCGATTCCATACCGGCTCGAGAAAGAGATTCGTGAACCGGGTGTAAAGAATGTTCTGGACAGGCTCCTTGCCGAGGAAGTGATCAATCCTGAAGATCGCCGGTTCGGGAAAGAACTGATGCAGAATACGATGTAGTTCCCGGGCCGACGCGAGGTCGCGCCCAAACGGCTTTTCCACCACGACGCGCGCATCGGTGGCGCAGCCCGAGTGCGCCAACCCTTCGGCTACCGCGGCGAACATACTCGGCGGGATCGCGAGGTAATGCAGAGGGCGGCGGACCTGCCCGAGCGCCTGGCGCAACCGAGCGTAGGTCTCCGGTTCGCGGTAATCGCCGTCCACGTACTGGAGTAGCGCCGACAATTTCGCGAAAGCAGTCTCGTCCAAGCCTCCGTGCGCGGTGACACTGTCGCGCGCGCGCGTCTTGAGCTGATCCAGGTTCCACCCTGCCTTGGCGACGCCCACGATTGGAATGTCAAGGTTGTGCCGTTTCACCAGCGCTTGCAACGCTGGAAAGATCTGCTTGAAGGCGAGATCCCCGGTTGCGCCAAAGAATACGAGGGAATCAGAATGCGAATCGTCCATCACTCTCATTGAACACCGAAACGCCGTCCTCCTCCACTCTGAGCCTTAGCGGCCGATGGAAGCAGCGGCTTGGCGGGTCTGCTCAAACAATCGCTGGAGATCGCCCAAAGCTTCCGGGTCACCCGTCGCCAACTCTCCGGTGATCTTGTCTTGAGAGGCCGACAGGTCTTCCAAAGCTTTGCGCCCGTTCGTATCCGTCGTCTGATTCGCGACTTCACGTGTACGGCTGAAGAACTGCCTGCTGGTTTCGGCCGCGAGCCCGTAATTCTGCTGGCTGGCCTGAACCACGGCCAGAGCCGCCAAATCGCGGAGTTGCGCGAGGGTGTTCTCCTGTCTTGCGATGGACAAGTCCTTCTCCAGGCGCGTCACCTTTATGTACTGCGGAACGAAGCCAGCCAGGAAAGCGACGATCAGTAGGACGATTACAACGATGATCCGGTTCTTCACGGGAAGCTCCTTTCAGGAAGCTTGGCTTCGACGGCCTCCTCTTCCGGGCCGGCAAAATGCCCCTCGCCCATGCCGCCGATCCTTACAGATCCTTGCGGCAGATCCGCAGCTTCCGCATCATGGCGTTTAGGGTCGTGCGCGGCATCCCGAGACGGATGGCAGCCGTGCTGACCACACCGCGTGTCTCGCGGAGAACGCGGATGATATAGGCACGTTCCACTTCTGCGAGCGTGCCCGCGGCGAGCAGGCCCACTTCCGTCTTTCCGTCGTGTCCCGGGGAAGCGTGCAAGTATTCAGGGAGATCCTGCACATCCACCATATCGCTGACGGCCAGCATGGCGGCATGTCCCAGGATGTTCTCCAGCTCCCGCACATTGCCCGGCCACGAATGCTGTGAAAGCCGGATCTGCGCCCGATGCGTCAGCCCGCGGATCTCCTTTCCGTACTGTGCGGCGAACCGCTCGATAAAATGCCGCTGGAGCAAGGGAAGATCCTCCTTGCGCTCCGCCAGCGGCGGCGCGTGAATTTCCACCATGGAGAGGCGGTAATATAGATCCTCCCGAAAGCGCTTTTCAGCGACGGCCGCCCGAAGGTTGTGGTTGCTGGCCGCGATCACGCGAACGTCTACCTTCCGGCCGCTGAGCGCCCCCACCCTCTGCACTTCCTGATTCTGCAGCACGCGCAACAGCTTTGCCTGTGTGGCGAGCTGCATATCTCCAATCTCATCCAAAAACAGCGTACCTCCGTGGGCGTGCTCGAACAAGCCCGGTTTGTCGTGCGCGGCCCCGGTGAAGGAGCCCTTCACGTGGCCAAACAGTTCGCTCTCGAACAGCGTCTCCACGACGGCCGAGCAGTTGAGCACGACGAAGCGGCCAGAAGCCGCGGGGCTAAGCCTGTGGATCGCGCGGGCCACCAGGTCTTTGCCCGTGCCCGTCTCGCCCGTGATCAGCAGGGACCGGTAGTGCGGAGCTACCCGCCGGATGCGCCCGAACATTTCCCACATCTGCGGGCTGCGGCCGATGATTCCTTCGAACTCCGCGTTCATCCGCAACTCGTCCTCGAGTTGCAGCGCGCGTTGCCGCTTTCTGACGTCTTCCACCAGCTTGCCAATGCGCTCGCGCAGCACCGGGACCGGGACCGGCTTGTGCAGGTAATCGCAGGCCCCGTTCTTGACCGCCTCCACCGCCGATTCGGTGGAGTAATGCCCGGACATGAGGATCACGTCCGTTGCAGGATCGATCTCCATCACCCGCTTCAGCACTTCCATGCCCGTCATTTGCGGCATCATCAAATCCGTAAGAACGACCTGCGGACGACGCTTGCAAAACAACTCCAGCCCCTCTCTCGGGTCGGACACCGTGAGAATCTCAAGGCCAGGCTGCGCCAACGCGTTCGAGAGCAGTTCCACACTCCTTGCGTTATCGTCGATGACGAGTAGGGAAACCTCGGACCTCCCGTTGCCTGGTGATTCCCCGTTTCGCGGCGCTTTTTCGTAGCGCAACGCAGCTCCGTTAGCCGACATTCGGCGACCTCCCTATCTCATTCCGCGGCACGCTCAAGGCAACGTCCGGCGCCCACTCCGGGCTGCCCGGCAGCGCGATTGTTGTGAGCACGACGGCCGCGTGGCCGCGAACCGCTGGTGTTCGTAGGTTCGTGAGCTCCACCCCAGCCGTCGCGTGCAAGGGCAAGTCAAAGCATGATGAGACCGGACAGCCATTTCCGGTTGTGGCTTGGGGCTTGATGGTCCCGGTCAGCACTGCCTTCATAAGTAGGATTGCTCCAGCGGAATCGTGAACGTGAAGCAACTTCCGCTGCCCGGCCGGCTCTTGAGCCAGATCCTTCCGCCATGTTGCTCCACCAGCCGCTTGGTGATGGCAAGCCCCAGTCCGGTGCCTCCGGATGCGCCATTGGTGGCTCTGCGCACTTGATAGAACTTGTCAAAGACCGCCTGGTGTTGGTCTTCTGATATACCGATTCCGGTGTCCGCGACCGAGATCTCGGCGAAGCAGTCGCGGGGCGCGGCCTCGACTCGGACCTGTCCTCCGCCCGGCGTGAATTTCACCGCGTTACTCAGCAGGTTGAGCAGAATCTGTCTGAAACGGATGCGATCCGCGAAAACGGCCGCCGCGATTGCGATGTCGGTTTGAATCGCGACCGATTTCGCCGTTGCGCTCGGACGAACCGACGAGAGCGCGTCCTCCATGACCGGATCGATATCGAATGCCTCCTGGTGCAACTCCAGCCGCCCGGCTTCGATCTTGCTCAAGTCGAGAAGGTCGTTGATGAGGTCCAGCAGGTGCAGCGAATCATGCCGAATGTGTGCCAGAAAGCGCTGATGCTTCTCGCTGAGCTGGTCTGCGGTTTCCTCGGCCAGCAGTTCCGCAAACCCGATGACGGTGTGGAGCGGCGAGCGCAACTCATGGCTCATGTTCGACAGAAATTCCGTCTTGCGCTGATTGGCTTTCTCGGATTCCCGATTGCGCGACTCCAGCTCATGGATGTACGTCTCCTGCAGGGCGCGAAACCGGTCTTCCGCTACTCTGTGCTCCGTGATGTCGCGGATGATGGCCGTGACCCGGTATTCGGTGGGGGATTTCACCGCCTTGAGGCTGATCTCGACGGGGAATTGCGAACCGTCTTTACGGCGAGCCTCCAGCTTGAGGCCGGAGCCCATCGGACGCGTTACCGGATGGTTGAGATATCGTGCTTGATGCTCCTGGTGCGCGTCGCGGAGTGCCGCGGGTATCAGCGCCTCCACCGTTCGTCCCAGCAACTCCTCGCGACTGTATCCGAACAGTTGCTCCGCCATGCGGTTGAGAAGCACGATGCGGCCTTCGCCGTCGAGCTCAAGAATAGCGTCAGCAGCGCTCTCCAGGAGCGCCCCTAAACGCCGCTCTGTATCGCTGAACGGCTTCCGGCTGGACTGCGCCATATGCTTCTCCTAAGCAACAACCGCACGGCTCGGAGCGACGAAAGTTGCCTCGAAAACCGCCGGACGGTTTGGAGGGGACACCGAAGCCTTAATGGCTTCCCCTACTAACCGCTACTGGAATAAGATTAACGACATAGGGCGGGGACGCACCACTCGGAAAATTACTAGGTTTTGGCCTAAGTCGTTTTAAATTGGTCGGTTGCGAGGGTAATTGCGCCTGCCGCCACATACCGGTCGGGGCCATTTCTGCAGGCGGTGCAGCGCTTGTGATGTCCAATGCGGGGAGCCGTCGGCGAGCCGGTATAGCGAACATTTTCGAACGTATCGAAACGGCGACTGACGCCGGGCTTCGGTTGGCGGTCTCCCGATAGAACTTGTGGATTCAGTCGGTTTATGCCGGGAGTTACCGGAAGGGGCTTCTTGCGATCTCCGCCGGGCCTACAGGACCGGACCGATTCGCCAGGGCACGAATTCGCGGTGCCCCAGAAGCTCGCTGGCGGTCCGTTCGCCCGAGGCGACCTCCAGCAGCCGCGCCAGAATCGCCTGGCCGATCCCGGCGACGGTGGCCGATCCATCCATGATCGCGCCGGCGCTCAGGTCGATGTTGTCGCGCATCTGATCGTAGACCGGCGTGTTGCTGGATATCTTCAGGACGGGAACCGTTGGGAAGCCGATCGCGCTGCCGCGGCCGGTGGTGAAGGCGATCAGGTTGACGCCGCCCGCGGCCAGCCCGGTGAGCGACACGGGATCATATCCAGGCGTGTTCATGAAGACGAGTCCGGGCAGTTGGGGAATGCGCGCGGCGTAGTCGACCACGTCGGCCAGAACCGCCGTTCCGCCTTTCGCCACGGCGCCCAGCGACTTCTCCACGATGTTCGTGAGTCCGCCCAGCTTGTTTCCCGGAGACGGATTGTCGTCAAAGGAGCTTCCGAACTGGGCCAGGTAGGAGCGATAGCCTGCGACGCACGCCAGCAGCTTGCGCGCGACCTCCTGGTTCCTGGATCGGCCCAGCAGCAGGCTCTCGGCGCCGAAGATTTCCGTGGTTTCGGCCAGTACGGCCGTACCTCCCATCTGCGTCAGGCGATCCACGCAATTGCCCAGGGCGGGGTTGGCGGAGATCCCGGAGAAGGAATCCGAGCCGCCGCAGTTCAGCCCCAGCACCAGCTTCGCGGCGGGAACGGGCGTGCGCGGAACGGCGGCGGCCTGCTCCAGAAGGCGCTCCACCTGGCGGATTCCTTCCTCGACCACGCCGCGCGTTCCTCCGCTCGCCTGGAGCGTGAGCCCGGTGAGGATTGGTGCGTAGTCGCCCACTTGGTTGACCTCGCAGCCCAGGCCGATCAGTAACGCGCCACCCACATTGGGGTGTTCGAGGACGCCCGAGATCACGCGGTGCAGTTGGCGGGTGTCCGGTCCGATGCTGTGCCCGCATCCTTCGCCATGCGGGAAGGCGACCACGCCGTCGACGCCGGGTGGCAGCGGACGGCCGTCAAAGTGCCTCGCGATCTGCTGCGTCGCATGAGCCGCGCAGTTGCTGGCGGCGGCGATGGCCACGTAGTTCCGCGTTCCCGCTCGGCCATCCGCACGCGGATAGCCCAGGAACGTTGGACCACTTACGGGAGACGGAAGCGGCCTCTCCGCTTGCGATGCAGCCAGCGCGTCGCCCGCCGGGACGAACCTCAGGTTGTGCGTGTGCACGTGGGCGCCCGCGGCGATGCGTTCGCTAGCCTGACCGATGGAGCATCCATAACGCACCACGCTCTCGCCCGGCGCGATCTCCCGCAACGCGATCTTGTGACCCGGGGGAATCGCCGCCAGTGCCTCAAGAGTCAACTCGCCGACGGAAATCCTGCCGCCCTGCGCCACGGGCGCGCGCGCAATGGCGACGTTATCGGCCGGGTGGAGCCGGATGACCGCGTTGGCCGCGCCGGAGCCAGTTTGGATTTGCAGCAGGTCGTTCACGCCTCGTAAGGCTCCCCGTTGATCCGGACGCGGCTGGCTTCCAACTTCTGCACGTTCTCCACGACGTTGGCTTCGGCGACGCCGTTGAACGTGCAATCTTCCAGGTGGATGTCCCGAATCGGCGAAGCGGCGAGGCCGCGCAGTTGCAGCGCGTAGCGACTCTTTTGGCAGGTGACCTTGGCCAGGTGAATGCCGCGCACGACAGGCCTCTCTGGTCCATTCGCCCCTTCTTCGTACTGGCAGTCGACCTGAAGAACCGCGTTGCTCACCTGGCCGACCGTGATGTCGCGGAAGAAGACTTCCTCGATGGTGCCGCCGCGCACGGCGTTGGTCTTGAAGCGCAGGGCTTGCTGCAAATTCGGACTGTCCATTTGGCAGTTTTCGGCGAATACACGCCGCACACCGCCCGACATCTCACTTCCGATGGTCACTCCACCGTGGCCGTCCTTCATGCGGCAGTTGCGGATCACGATGTTTTCGCTGGGAGCGCCCACGCGGCGGCCGTCGCGATTGCGGCCCGACTTGATGGCGATGCAGTCGTCTCCGGTGTCGAACGTGCAGCCGTCGATCAACACGTCTCGGGACGAGTCCGGGTCGCAGCCATCGCTATTGGGTCCGTGGCTCACCACCTGGATGCCGCGCACGGTCACGTTGGAACACAGCACCGGGTTGGTCACCCACATGGGCGACCGCTTCAGCGTGAGCCCTTCGATCAGGATGTTTTTCGAGTGGCAGAACTGCACCAGGCAGGGCCGCAGCTTGGAGCCTTCGCCGAACACGCGCTCGGCGGCCGGAACATCCCGGTCACCCCTCTCAAACAGCCGGTTGCGGTCCGCGGTCTGGGCGCGCGGGCCCGGGCGCGGGGCGCAATTCGAGTTAGGATTCCAGACCCACCACGCCTCCTCGCAATCCGAGTTGCCGTCCAGCGTCCCGGCGCCGGTGAGGGCGATATTCTCGACGCTATCGGCGTAGACGCACGCGGCATAATTCATAAGCTCGACGCCTTCCCAGCGCGTGTAAACGGCGGGCAGGAACTGCTTGGGGTCGCGCGAAAACAGCAGCGTCGCCCGGTCGTCCAGATACAAATGAACGTTGCTTTTCAGGTGGACCGATCCCGTCAGAAACACGCCCGCGGGGACGATCACGCGGCCACCGCCGGTACCGCTGCATTCGTCGATGGCGCGCTGGATTGCGTCCGTCGAGTCCGTCTTGCCGCCGGTGACCGCGCCGTAGCGGGTCACATCGAAGTCGCGTTTGCGGAAGGTGGGCGGCTGGATGCGGGCGAGAATCGCGGGCACTTCGTTCCACGTCGAATCGCCCTGTGCGTGCAGGGTCCACAGCGGCGCCGCAGCCGCTGTTTGCAGCAGCCGGCGTCGTGTGAGATGGCCCGCCATCTACTATTCCCCCGCGGCCGCGACGCGGGTTCCGAGCCACGCCCGCGTGTTCCCATGCAGCAGCCGGGCGACATCGCTCTGGATATCCGCCTCGCTGATCGCCCGGCCGTCTTCCTGCAACAGACGGAATGACGCCGCCAGAATCGGAGCCAGCGTGCGCCGCGTATTCCGCCACTTATAGATGACCTGTTCGAGGACGCGGGCGTCGGAATGCTGCGGGACGAAACTGGTTCCCAGCATTTCCAGGCGCTCGCGCGTAATCTCTTCCACAATGGACGGGTTGTTCAAGAACCACCAGCAGCCGAAGGGCAGCATGTTGGCGAACTTGCGGGCGTAGACGCATAGTTCGTGCTGATTCTCGCGGCTCAGCACGCTGACCAGGAAACGGTTGTCGGGGAACTGGACCAGGATTCGTTCGAGCGCGCCCAGGTCCGCGCAACCCACCGCGTCGCCTGCCAGGCGAATCGCGGGGTTCACCTGATAACGCACGCCGATCATCAGCGACATCGGCACGCCGAACTCCTTGCACGATGGCAACACGGCTTCTGCCAGTAGCCGCGCGCGCGTGCTCTCTTCGGGGAAGGCGAACGTGAACGGCAAAGAGCACGCCATGTAGACGGGCGACATCCGTTTAACCCAGTCCGCCAGGAACCGGCGGACTTCGGCTATGGTCCGCCCGCCGAGGTTCTCTTCCACGGCGTAGCCTTGCGCGGCCAGTTGGGACCAGTGGTTCGCCCAGCCGTTCAAAATGCGGTCCAGGCGGAGCGCCGCGTGGAAGCGGCGGTCGGTGATGCCGCTCTTCCATTGAGGAGCTTCGGCCGGGTCCAGCGGATCGTTGGTCATGACCGCTTCCACCATACCCGCGCGGCGAAAGACGTCGTCAATGTGGGTATTCACGTCCCGCGAGGCGAAAAACTCGCGGGCTTGGGTGAGCGTCCCGGCGTTCGTGTCCAAGCCGAAGGATTGCAGGACGGCGACCACGCCGCGGCAGGCTTCCGACAACGGGGGCCGCTCGACGAAGAGCGTCTTCCAGATGAGATCGGCGCGTTCCTTGACCGTCAATTCCCAGTAGGCCGCGGGCTGGATCGGGTTGCAGCGGAACAGCTCGGCTTCCAGGTAATGATAGGTGAGCAGGTTGTCGATGCCCCACAGGCCGAGCGTTCCCAGTTGCGGCGGGAAAAGATGGGTGTGAATATCGACAATGGGTGTGGACTGAAACGCGTTCTGAACCGCCGGCAGGATCTCCTCCGGCGAAAGACTCCGCGCGGCAGCAGACGAGGCCGGCTCTGAGGATTTCATCTCACTTGAAGCATGAGAGAGAATAGACCCTGCTGTCAAACGGAGGATCGCTGAACGTATGAGCGAAGCTACCCAGTCTCAAGTCGCCACGCCGTCAGCTCCGGCCGGCGGTCCTGTGGGGCGTTACCGTTGGCGCATCTGCGCGCTGCTGTTCGCCGCCACCACCATCAATTACATGGACCGGCAGGTGCTGGGCGTGCTGGCGCCGGAACTGGAACGGGTGATCGGCTGGAGCGAGCTGGAGTACAGCACCATCGTCACCTTGTTTCAGGCGGCCTACGCGATCGGGCTGCTGACGGCCGGCGCGGTGATCGACAAGCTCGGCACGCGCATCGGGTACGCCCTGGCGATCAGCGTCTGGAGCTTGGCCGCCATGAGCCACTCGCTGGTGAGCACCGTGGCGGGCTTCGGCGTGGCGCGGTTCTTCCTGGGCCTGGGCGAATCGGGAAATTTTCCCTCCGCGATCAAAACGGTGGCCGAGTGGTTTCCGCGCAAGGAGCGAGCCTTTGCCACCGGGATCTTTAATTCCGGGTCGAACGTCGGCGCTATCGTGGTTCCCCTGGCCGCACCGTGGATCACCAGTCGCTTCGGCTGGCGGGCCGCGTTCCTGTGCACCGGCCTATTGAGCGCCCTGTGGCTGGTGGTGTGGCTGCGGACCTATCGTCTGCCGGCCAACCATCCACGCGTTTCTCCGGGTGAGCTCGCTTATATCAAAGAAGGCGCCGAAGAACCGCCCGCACGTATTCCCTGGAGCCGGCTGCTGCCGCACAGACAGACGTGGGCATTCCTCATCGGCAAGTTCCTGACCGATCCCGTCTGGTGGTTCTTTCTGTTCTGGATGCCCAAGTTCCTGAACACCGAGCACGGCCTGCAGCTCACCGACCTGGGTCCGCCGCTGGTGGCCATTTACGTGGCCGCCGACGTGGGCAGCATCGGCGGAGGCTGGCTGGCAGCGGCCTTCCTGCGGCGGGGCTGGACGGCGAATCGTGCACGCAAGACCGCGATGCTGGTGTGCGCCTGCGCCGTAGTGCCCGTCATGGCGGTGTCTCAGGTCGCGAGCCTGTGGACCGCGGTCGCGCTGGTGAGCCTGGCGGCGGCGGCGCATCAGGGCTGGTCGGCGAACCTCTTTACGTTGGCGTCCGACATGTTCCCGGCTCGCACAGTGGCGAGCGTGGTGGGCATCGGCGGGTTCGGAGGGGCGGTGGGCGGCATGCTGATCGCCACGCTGACCGGATTCCTGCTGGAATTCACCGGAAGCTACATGGTGATCTTCCTGCTTGCCGGCACGGCGTACCTGGTGGCGCTGGCGATCATCCACTGGCTGGCGCCGCGCCTGGAGCCAGCCCACATCGACTACTGACCTCCGCCGGCAGTACCGTGGACCGCGGGACAGGCTGAGGAACGTCGCGATTGCGGACCAAGCAGCAGGCGGCCTGAGAGGCCGCCGCAGGCCACGGGCCTACCCCACACGCCGAACAAACGATGCAGTCGAAGCACTACTCCCAGCGAATGGCCGACGTGCCGGTGTGGTCAAACTCGACCGTTCCCTCCCTGGAGAATGAGCCTTTGTCCGTTCGCCGTGACCGAGGCCGGTGCATCGAAGCGCCACCGCAGGATCACGTGCGCGGGATCACCTGTGATGGTGACGCTGTCTCCGGTGCGATCGATTGACCGCCCCTCGAAGTCGCGCAGGCTGGCGTCGCCGCCGGGATAGATCTCATAGACGCGGCTCCGCACGGGGGCGACCAACAGGTCCGGCCCCAGGTAGTATTCGGTCTTCGCCTCCCGCGCGCGCTGATCGTTCTGGTGCATCAGCACCAGCGACCGCAGCATGGGCAACCCGTTCCGCGCGCTTTCCTGCGCGGCCGCGTAGCGGTAAGGGAACAGGCTCATGTGCAGCACCGAGTATTGGCGGAACACGCGCAGGGCTTCGTCGCCGTAGTCCCACGGATCCCAGTTGTAGGCGGTCATCATCTCCATTCCAGGAGACAGGGCCGCGTATTCGGTCCAACGCATGAAGAGCTCGGGATCGGGGTCGGTCCGCTCAGTCTTGTTGTAGCCTCCCAGGTCGGCCATCCACATCGAGATGCCGCTCAGGCCGGCGGTGACCACAGGAGGCAAGCCGTTGGGCGGAGCCATCGATCTGTCCGGCAGCACGGGCCCGCGCGCGCAGGAATCGGAGCGCCGCATCGTGCTGTCGCAGTACCTGACCGCGATTCAGTGTTCCGGCAACACGCCGCCGCAGGAGACCGGGCTCACCTGCAACAGTTGGTACGGTAAATTCCATCTCGAATGCATTGGTGGCACGCGGCGCACTTTGCGCAGTGGTCGCGAACGCCGCTGCTGGAGCGCAGCCTGGGCTGGTACGCGTCGATTCTGCCCGTCGCGGGGGAAGGCGGCGCGGCAAGGGTATCGGGGTGCGCGCTGGCCCAAGATGACCTCGCCCGGCGGGCACGAGAGTCCGTCCAGCATTGGCGAACTGCTGATTTGGCAGCAGCCGCATCCGATCGCTACGGCGGAGCTGTGCTACCAGGCTCATCCGGACAGTGAGACGCTGGCACGCTACGCCGACGTGGTCCTGAAGACGGCCGAGTTCATGGCGGATTTCGCGTGTCATGCCGTCCAGCAAGCGAAACCCGCTCCTCGCATCACCCGCCGCCTCAAACGATGCCCGCGTGTGTCCCGGCCCTGCGGCGTACGCGCGCTGCGTTCGCCCGGTACCCCGAGGCGCGATACACTGCGATCGGATCGATAGCGCCGCCGCCTTCCCTGCGAGCCATGGCGAGCACCGGCGACACGTCCGTAAGATAAGCTCGGCGTAGAATCTGGAACGCGGCCATGGCGTCGTTCGCCTCCTGGGCTGCGCACAGGGCGTCGCGGTCTACCAGTTGGGCCCGGCAGAAGCTCCCGACGATCGCATCCGCTGAGGAGAGCAGCGACTCGATGGGGTCCGTGACGTTGTGCGACTGGTCGATCATGTAAGCCGGATCGAACCCTGCGTGCGGATTGCTCGCGGCCTCAGCCAGTTCGTTGAAGACGAGAAAGAGCTGGTGGGGGTTGATCGAACCCGCGTCCAGATCGTCATCGCCGTACTTGCTGTCGTTGAAGTGGAAGCCGCCGAGTTTGCCGAAGCGGTGCAGCCGCGCGACGATCTGCTCGATATTCGTGTTCGGCGCGTGATGTCCCAGATCCACCAGGCACTGCGCTTTTGGCCCCAGGGTTTGCGCTGCCAGGATCGAAGTGCCCCAATCGGGGATCACCGTCGCATAGAAGGCTGGCTCGTAGAGCTTGTGCTCGATCAGCATGCGCCAGTCGGCGGGGAGAGCGGCGTAGATCTGGGCGGCCGATACCAGATAACGATCCAGCGAGCGGGTGAGATCCTGCTGGCCAGGGAAATTCGTGCCATCGCCGATCCAGACCGTCAGTGCTCGGGAGCCGAGCTGGCAGCCAATCTCGATGCATTCGATGTTGTGCTCCACGGCTTGCTGGCGCGTGGCGGCCTGGGTGGAGGAGAGCGAGCCGGTGACGTAGCTGTGTTGCTGGCCGGGCTGGTCCTGGAACGTGTTCGAGTTGACCGCGTCAAAGCCGAGCCCGAGCGCTTCGGCTTGCTGGCGAAGAGCGCGATAGTCGGCAACCTTGTCCCAGGAAAAATGGGGGGACACGCGCGGTGTGATCGTCGAGAGCTGGTGCACCACCGCGCAGTCTTCCAGTTTTTCGTGGATGGTGGTTGGTTCTCCGGCGAACGGGAAGCGGGCGAAGCGGGTTCCACCGCGGCCTACGCCCCAGGTGGGAACGGCCACGCGGAACGACGCCACTTTTTGCCGCAGGGCATCGATGCGAATGCCGCGGCGCTCAAGCTGGCGGCCCAGGCTGTCGTAGTCGTCTTCGAGCGCGGCACGGTGCGCCGAGTTGTGCGATTCGATGTGGGCGCGATCCAGGAGCGTGCTCATCATCCACTTATCGCGGAAATGCCTGGGCGTTGCCCGCGTCCACGTTCAGCATGTTGCCGGTGGACTTGGCCGAGGCGTCGGAGGCGAAGAAGTAGACTGCCTCGGCGATGTCCTGGGGCAGCACCTCGCGCTTCAGCATGGACCGGTTCCGGTAGTGCTCTTCTAGCTCCGTGCCCGGGTCAATGCCATAGGCGCCCGCGCGCTCTTTGCGCCAGTCGCCATCCCAGATCCGCGAACCCTTGATGACCGCGTCGGGATTCACCACATTGACGCGGATGCCGAACGGTGCGCCTTCGAGCGCCAGGCAGCGCGCCAGGTGCAGCGATGCGGCCTTGGCCGAGGCGTAGGCAGACGCGTTGGGCGTAGCAGCCACGGCATTCTTGGACCCAATGAAAACGATGGAGCCGCCGCCGCTCGCCTTCATGAGCGGGAACGCGGCGCGCGCCGCCAGGAAGTAACCCTCCGCCAGCACGTCGAAGTTTCTGCGCCAAAGCTCGATGGTCGTTTGCTCGACGGCGCTCGCGGAAGCGATGCCGGCGTTGGCCACCAGGATGTCGAGTCCGCCGAATGCGCGCACGGTGTCGTCGAAGGCGGCTTGCATCTGATCTTCGTTGGTGACGTCACAGACGGCCTGCCGCACCAGGTCCTTGCCGAAGCCTTTGGTCAACCGGCCGTGTACTCCCGCGAGCGCGCCGGCGTCGCGATCCAGCAGCATCACGCACGCGCCTTCGGCCAGCAGGCGCTCGGCCGTGGCCGCGCCGATGCCGCCCGCGCCACCAGTCACCAGCGCGATCCGGCCCACCAGCGGCTTCGGCTTGGGAAGACGCCGGAGCTTGGCCTCTTCCAGCGCCCAATACTCGATGTTGAAGGCCTCGCGCTCATCCAGGCCGCCGTAGGAACCGATGGCTTCGGCGCCGCGCATAACGTTAATCGCGTTGCCGTAGAATTCGCCGGCCAGCCGGGCCGTAGTCTTGTCGCCCGCGAACGTCATGCGGCCTACGCCGGGCACCAGCACGACCACGGGATTCGCGTCGCGCATGGGCGGGTCCTGCGGACCGGCGTTCCGTTGGTAGTAGGCCGCGTAATCGTCGCGATAGCGGTGGAGCGCGTCGGTCAAGTAGGCGTCGTCGGCGAGCCTCGCCAGGTCGAGCATGAGGGGAGCGATCTTCGTGCGCAGGAAATGATCCGGGCAGGACGTGCCTACCGGCGCCAGACGAGCGAAGTCCGCCGAACCCACGAATTCGAGCGCCTCGGCATCGTCCGACCAGTGCGCGATCTTCTTCCGGTCCGCGGACATCAGGCCACGCAGCTTCGGCAGCAGGCGCGCCGCGATCGCGTTGCGGTCCGCCGCAGGTGATGTCACGCGTCCGCCGAAGGCCGGACGATCGCTCATGCGGACATTCAAATATTGCGCGGCGTCGGCGATCAGGCGGATCGAGTTGGTATAGCAAGCTTCCGAGGTGTCGGCCCAACAGATGATCCCGTGCCCGGCGAGCATCACACCCTGGCAACCTGGGTGCGCGGCTACGTAATCGCGCAGCCGCAGCCCAAGATCGAACCCGGGCCGCTTCCAGGGCAGCCAGCCAATCTTTCCGTCCCAGATGCGCTTGGTGGCCTCTTCGCCCGCCGAGGAAGCCGCCAGGGCGATGATGGCATCCGGATGCACGTGGTCCACGTGGGCGAACGGGAGATACGCGTGCAAAGGAGTATCGATCGACGCCGCACGCGCATTCAGATTAAAGGTGCAGTGCGGCAGGTAGGCGACCATTTCGTCTTCATGCTCGACGCCGCGGTAAAGCTTTTCGAGCGACAGCAACTTGTCCATATAGAGCGTCGAAAAGCCGTCGAGCTTCATCGAACCGATGTCGCCGCCCGAGCCCTTGACCCATAGAACGTCTATCGAGGCGCCCGTTAGAGGGTCCAGTTCCTTCAGCTTCGCCGATGTGTTCCCGCCGCCGAAATTCGTGACCGTGAGGTCAGAACCGAGCAGGTTTGAGCGGTAGAGCAACAGCTCGGCGGGCGATTTGCCGAAGGCTTCCGTGGGGTTCCAACGATTGGCGGGAACGGCGAAGGGGATGGCTGGGGCTTGTGCCTTGCTGGGTGTTTCAAGACTCATTGGCGCGCTCAAACTATGTTATCGTCCTTTATCCAAGGGAGAATCGCTCTGGGCCGCGCGACCGTTGTTCTGGATATTGGCAAGACTACTTCGAAGGTCTCGCTGTGGGATGACACGGGCAAGTGCATCGCACGCGAGACGCGCGCTAACGAACCGGCGACGTTCCAGGGACGCAGGGCGCTGGATGCCGCGAGGATCGAGAAATGGCTTGTCGAGGCGCTGCGCCGGCTGGGCTCGAAGATGGAGATCGGCTCGATCATCCCGGTGGGCCATGGCGCGGCTGCGGCGATCGTCCGCGAAGGCAAACTTCTGTTTCCACCGGTGGATTACGAGGAGCCGGTCGGCGCGGCAATGCGCGCCGCCTACGATCGCAAGCGCGATGCGTTCGCCCTGACAGGGTCGCCAGCTCTGCCCGAGGGCCTGAATTTGGGGGCCCAGTTGTTTGGCGTGAACGACACCTTGGTGAACGGGACGCAAATCCTGCTGTGGCCGCAGTATTGGGCGTGGACGCTGTGCGGAATCGCCGCCGCGGAAGTCACGAGCCTGGGTTGCCACACCGATCTCTGGTATCCGCGGAACAGTCGCTTCTCGGAGCTCGCCGAATCGATGGGTTGGGTGGATCGCTTCCCGCCGCTGCGGCATGCCAAAGAGGTCCTGGGGACGATCAGCGGGGACTGGTCGGCGCGCACGGGCCTGCCAGGCGACACGCAGATTCACTGCGGCATGCACGATAGCAACGCCGCGCTGCTGGCAGCGCGCGCGTTTCCGGAGATTGGCCGCCGCGAGGCGACCATTCTCTCCACCGGCACGTGGTTCGTCGCGATGCGTTCGCCGGCGGCGGGTGCAGACATCCCAGCGCTGGCGCAGGACCGGGACTGTCTCCTCAATGTGGATGTCGATGGCAAGCCGATCCCTTCGGCGCGATTCATGGGCGGTAGGGAACTCGAAATCCTGGCCGGGCACCCGCAGGGCAACCCACCGGGAGACACCTTGCCGGGAGTAGTCGAACCGCCCCACGGAGAACGTAACGGTCCGCAACACTACAGTTCGCGACGGCGCGGCGGGAATCACGTTTGGTAGTGAGACCTCGGGAGGCATTCGCCACGTGGAGGCATCCGGGATTCATGTTATGGCTCCCACGCCGATCGGCATTCTTTTCAAGTCGGCTGCCACGCGTGGGGGAACAGTGGAAGATATCTCCATTCACGACGTCGACATGCAGGATGTGAAGACCGCCTTCAGCGTGAACTTCAACTGGAACCCCAGCTACAGCTACGCGAAAATTCCAGAGGGATTGTCGAACGTGCCCGCGTATTACAACGTGCTCGCCCAGCAGGTCCCCCGCGCCCAGGGGCTCCCTCACTTGAGGAACGTGCGGATCGCGAACATCAATGCGTCCGGGTCAGAGCAGGCGTTTTCTGTGGAGGCTTACGCGGAAGCACCGGTGCGCGGCGTCACGTTCCGCGATATCGCAATCGAAGCGCAGCGCGCCGGCACGATTCAGAACGCCGAAGACTGGACGTTCGAGAACGCGCAAATTCAGACGGCGGACCAAAGCCGGGTGACTCTGAAAGACTCGCGCAACGTCGCGGGGGTGCCTTAGGCCATGCGCAAACGTCTAGTGCTCCGACTGCATGACTCGTTGACCGTGTGGGGCAGGCCCGTGGCCTGCGGCGGGCTCTCAGCCCGCCTCCGGAGGGCACCGGCCACGCGGGGCCCGGCAACTGTGATTCTGCTGATGCTTCTGGCCGGCACTCTCGCGCAGATCCCGGCTCAGCAGTCGCCACTGGCCGCGCTGAAGAGCGCTCTCGAGAACCCGCCCGATAACGCGCGCATCATGATGCGCTGGTGGTGGTTCGGTCCGGCGGTCGACAAACCCGAACTGGAACGCGAGATGCGGCTCATGAAAGAGGGCGGCATCGGCGGATTTGAAGTGCAGCCGGTGTACCCGCTATCGGTTGATGGAAACGTCCCGTATCTTTCACCGCCATTTCTCGATGCTCTGCGGTTCACGGGCGAGAAGGCCCGCGAACTGGGATTCCGCATGGATCTCACCCTCGGCAGCGGCTGGCCGTACGGTGGGCCGCACATCCCGCCGGACCTCGCCGCCGCGCGGCTGCGCGTCGAGCGGTCCGCGACGCCCACGCTCGCCGAAGGGGAGACGCTGATCGCGCAGACGGGCTCGGGGGCCGATACCTTGTCTTTCATTTCGAGTCGAACGCGGCAGACCGTGAAGCGTGCCGCCATGGGTGCTGAGGGCTTCGTCCTCGACCACTACGACCGCGCGGCGCTCGACGCTCATCTGAAGGCGGTCGGCGAGCCGATGCTGGACGCTCTGCAGGCCACGCCTCCCCGCGCAATCTTCAGCGACAGCCTGGAGGTCTATAATGCCGACTGGACTCCCGATTTTCTAGAGCAGTTCAAGACCAGACGAGGCTACGATCTCACGCCACATCTCCCCGAGCTGATCGGCGAGGCTTCGGCCGCGAACGCCGCGGTTCGGCACGATTGGGGCAAGACGCTCACCGAACTGTTCGAAGAGCGCTACCTCACTCCCCTTGCCGAGTGGGCGCACAGCCACCAGACCCGGCTGCGTTCGCAGACCTACGGTATCCCTCCGGCGGCGCTTTCCAGCAACGCTCTGGTGGACTTTCCGGAAGGTGAGGGGTCGGACTGGCGGATGTTCTCGACGGCGCGCTGGGCTTCCTCGGCCAGTCACCTGTATGGCATCCCGGTCACGTCGTCGGAGACTTGGACCTGGTTGAACTCGCCCGCCTTTCGCGCGATCCCCCTAGACATGAAGGCCGAGGCGGACCGCCACTTCCTCGAAGGCATCAATCAACTGGTCGGGCATGGCTGGCCTTACTCGCCGCCCGGCGCCGGGGAGCCCGGATACGCATTCTATGCGGCTGCGGTGTTCAACCAGCACAATCCCTGGTGGATCGTCATGCCGGACGTCGCCGCCTACTTGCAGCGCGTCAGTTTCCTGCTGCGCCAGGGCCGTGCCGTCAATGATGTTGCCGTCTATCTCCCCACCAGCGACGCTTATGCGAGCTTCACGCTGGGGAACGCGTCCATCAGTCAGGCGATGCCCCGGCTGTTCTGGCGCGATCTCATCCCGAGCATCCTGGATGCCGGATACAACTTCGATTTCATTGATGACGGCGCGATCGAACACCTGGGCGTGCCCCATCGCGTTCTCATCCTTCCGAACGTCGACCGCATTCCGTTGTCCGCCTACCGCAAGATCGAAGAGTACGCACGACAGGGCGGTACGGTGATCGCCCTGGGCCGGGAGCCCTCGCTGGCACCGGGCGTGATGGAAGCCGAAAGCGATACGCCACAGATTCGCGAGCTGACGCGTGCGCTGTTCGAAGCGCCGGGGGCGCGCGGCCGGAGGGTCGAGGACGAATCGCAGATCGGCGACGCGCTACACAGCGCTCTCCAGCCCGACGCAGCACTGCCGCCGGAAGTCGGATTCGTGCATCGCAGGCTGGATTTCGCCGACATCTACTTCCTGGCGAACACAGCCAATCATCCGGTCCATGGCATGGCCGAATTCCGGATTTCAGGCGGAGCACCGCAATGGTGGGACCCATTCAGCGGCCAGGCCTCCTATGCGGGCGAGACGAGCGTCGCACTCGACCTGGCTCCGTACGAGTCGCGCGTGCTGGTCTTCGCGAACGAACCCGCACCGCGGGAGCGCGCCACCCAGCCACCCGCCGCGCCCATCGACATCAGTTCCGGCTGGACCGTCACGTTTCCCGGCGCCTCGCCCGTCGCGATGACGCAACTTCGTTCCTGGACCGGGGTGCCAGACCGCGCGTATTTCTCCGGACAGGCCGTCTATGAGAAGACCGTGACCGTCGACGCCGCCCTGCTGACCCCCGGGCACGACGTGTACTTGAACTTCGGCGAAGGAACGCCTGTCGAAACCGTCCAGCGCCGGTCAGGCAACGGCATGCGCGCGATGCTGGATGGACCCGTGCGGGAAGCGGCGGTGGTGTACGTCAACGGCGAGAAAGCTGGTTCGGTATGGCGTCCGCCTTACGAAGTCCCTGTGACCGGCGTGTTGCGGCCCGGCGAAAACACGCTGCGCGTCGTGGTGGCGAACACTGCGATTAACGAGCTCGCGAAGGGCCCGCTCCGCGACTACAAGGAGCTGACCGCCCGCTTCGGCGAACGCTTTCAGCAGCAGGACATGGCGAGCCTCCAGCCGCTACCCTCGGGGTTGCTGGGGCCGATTCGCCTGATGCCGCGGTAGCTCCCTACAGCTTTCGCTGGTCGACGTGATCCAGCGTCACGTCGGGCAGGGGCGGGCTGTTTTTGAGGGTGAAGTCGTCCACGTCCTGCAGCACGAACGCCGGACGGGCATCCGGTTCGATTGCGGCGACCTCAAAGTCAGTGACGCTGACATTCTTCGCATGCCGGACATACAGGCCGTGCGCCGGCATGGGGCCGAACATGCCGGGCTCCGGGTAGGCATCTTCTTTTTCCGGCGGCGCAAGGGCGGCGGTCTCCTTGTCGCCTCCGCCACGGTGCTGCACGTAGATGTTGCTCAGTTTCACGTCTTCGATCACGTGCCCCGGAATGCCGCTGATGATCGACGAGATGCGCGAAGCCGAGTTCGAGCACACCACGTTGCTGATGAGCACCCGCCGCAGCGCACCGATGGGTACGCCCTCCGGACCACGCATACGGCGTCCCAGGCGGAGGAAAATGGGCGCGGTGATGATGTCGCGCATCGTAATGTTGGTGATGGCGACGTCTTCCAGCAACCCGCCGTCCACCGTCTCCAGCGCCAGCCCCTGGCATCCGTCGAAGACGACGTTCGAAATCGTGATGTTCTTGAAACCGCCGTTGGACTCCGTGCCGAACTTGACGCGCCCCGTGCGGGGAATGTTCACGGAGGGGTCCAGACGCTTGAACGTGCCATCCAGCAGCGAGCCCTCTTCAAAGCTGCCACTCACAAAGCAGTTCGAGATGGTCACCATCTCGGTGGCTCGCGCGAAGCCCAGCCCGTAGGAGCTCTTGAGGCAGATCGCATCGTCCCAGGGCGAATTGACGCTGGTGTTCGATACGTGCACGTTACGGCAGCAGTCGATGTCGATGCCGTCGCGGTTGGTGTCGATCTTCAGATTGTCGATAGTGAAGTTGTCGACTCCCGTAGCCAGGATGGCGAAGTGCCCACCGTGCAGGATCGAGACATCTCGCAGCGTCACATTGCGGCAGTTCTTCAGGCTGATGGCCTTGTTCGCCACGCCCGGATCCTCGGCGCGGAACCCTGGACCATATCCCTTACTCAGCCCGCGGCCCCAGATGCGCCCCGGCCCGAGGATCGCGATGTCGTGAAGATCCTCGCCCCATAGCAGACTGTTGCGCCAGTGGCTGTGGCCGAAGTCCTGGTATTGATCCCAGGAGTTGGGCTCGGCCAGGTCATAGCCGCCGCTCGCTCCCGCCGGCAGCGGGTCCGCGGCAACCAGCGTGGCGCCTTCGCTCAGATACAAGCTCACGTTGCTCTGGAGGCGGATGGAGTGGCAGAGATAGCTGCCCGCCGGGAAGTGCACGGCGCCCCCACCAGCGGCAGCCGCCGTTTCGATCGCGCGGTTGATGGCAGAGGTGTCCGGCGACTCGCCATCGCCCTTGGCCCCGAACGTCTTGGCGTCCAACCCGCCTGTCGACTGCGCGCGAGCGACGCGTGCACCGGCCGCTGTCATCAAGGCGACGCCCGTTAGAAACTCCCGTCTGCTTTTCATTGCCCCGACCTCTGGAGCAAGCCCCGGCCCCGCAGCCAATTCGTCAGCAGCGTGGGCCACACTCCCAGTGCCGGATCGCTCAGGTCCAGGCCCACGCCGTGCGGGCCATTCTCAAAAATGTGCATCTCCGCCGGAACCTTGGCCTGACGCAGCGCCAGGAAGAAGCGGACGCTGTTTTCGGCGGGCACTGCGGTATCGGCGTTGGTGCTGAATAGAAACGTCGGCGGCGTGTTGGAACTCACGTGAAGATCGGCCGACATTTCCTGACGTAGCGCGGGAGTGGGGTTCTCCCCCAGCAGACTCCTCACCGAACCCGCGTGCGTGATCGCCGCATCAAAGGAGATCACCGGATACCCCAGGATCAGGAAATCTGGACGGCTACTCGCGCGGTCAACGGCGTCCGGAGCGTTCTCCACGCCGTCGTCAAACTTCGTCCCCGCAGTCGCGGCCAAATGCCCACCGGCCGAGAACCCCATCATCCCGACGCGATCCGGAGACACACCGAATTCCGCGGCCCGCGAACGCACCAGCCGGATCGCGCGCTGCGCGTCGCCGAGTTCGATCGGATGGTGATAGCGCGGTCCCAACCGGTACTTGAGCACGAACGCAGTGATCCCCTGGGCGTTGAACCACGAGGCCACCTGGCGTCCCTCATGGTCCATGGCGAGATTCGTGTAGCCGCCGCCGGGCGCGACGATCACCGCCGTCCCGTTGCTCTGGCGGTTCGCGCGATAAAACGTGAGCGTCGGCCGGTCCGCGTCAGTATCTCCCAGCGCGCCCGGAGCGCCGCCTTCCCACAGCGGGATAGTCTCGGGCTCGGCATTCGGATTTGGACGTGCGCCCCGTGCCTGAGCCAGCACCAGGGCCGCCGTCAACGCCATGATCACCACAAGCTTCATTTCGCGTACCTCAGTCGAAGGATAACGGCTCCCCGGCTTCCCGCGCGCGGCAGGAATCGATATCGATGCCGTCGCCGTTTCCGCCCGTCGTGCGAATCGTCAGATTGCGAATCGACACGTCTTCGCAATTCGTGGGATGGATGCACCACATCAACCGGCATTCGGCCGAGAATCCGTCCAGGAGGACATCGCGGCAGCGGATGAACTCGATCAACGCAGGATGGCGAAGCGGATTTTGCCGGTTCGGCCGGCCGCCCAGCGCGGTGTTCCCCTGGATCTTGCCCGGACCCGTGCTGCCCACTTGGCTCGCATTGATGGCATAGATCAGCCCCACGCGTCCCGGAATCCACTTGCCCTCCCAGCGGACCTCGGTCACCGGATAATCCTCGAAATCCGGTGTTCCGGCGATCACGGCATTCTGGTCGAGCCGCAACCGGGTGTTGGACCGGAGCGCGATCGCTCCGGAGAGATAGGTCCCGGCAGGGAACCGCGAGTAATCCGCTTACGAAGCTGCGTCGCGCTAGCATGAGTCTTCAGAGAATCGGAGCTTCGCGGTCGTAGCCGGCCCGATGGTCCGCAAAGTTCGAGTGCGGTTATAACCCGATTTTGCCTCACGCACCCGCCTACAACGACAGCCTACAACGGCAGCACGCGGGTGAGCGTTGCCGGTCCGGGTTCGACCGCCAGGGGATTCCGCAGCGCGCGTCCGAAGCCTTCGAAGTTCACCTCCATCACGTCGCCCGCCTCCAGGCGCACCTGATCGCCGAAGCTGAACGCGCTCGCGCCATAGAAGTGGACGTGCACGTCGCCGGGCCGCCGGTGCATGGGGAACTTGAAGTGGTGGTGCTCCATGTTTTCGAGCGAGTGGCACATGTTCGCCTGGCCGCTCTTGATCGGCTTCTCCCACAGCACGGAGCTTCCCCTCACAACGCGCGCGGTTCCGGCGACGGCGTCAAAGTCAGGATCGAGGATCAGCTCCGGCCCGATGGAGCATTGGCGCAGCTTGCTGCTGGCTAGGTACAGATAGTTTTTCTTTTCGAACACGTGGTCGGAGAACTCGTTGCCCTGCGCCATGCCCACGCGCCGGGGCTGGCCCTCGGCGTCGATCACGTAGATGCCGGCGATCTCCGGCTCGTCGCCTCCGTCTTCGGCAAAGGCCGGAACCGTGAGAGCTTCGCCGTGGCCGCGCAGACAGGTGCCGTTGCCCTTATAGAACCACTCCGGCGAGACGCCCACGGTGCCGGGTTCGGGCGTTCCCCCTTCCATGCCCCATTCATACATGCGCATGCTATCGGTGACGGCAGTCTTTTCCTGATGCATCGCGTTGCGGTTGTCGACGCTCGCGCGGTGCGTGAGGCCGGTGCCGGTGACGAAGCAACGGGCCGGCTCCGAGGGATGATCGAACGCCGGAAGGATGTGCCATTGGCGGCCCTGGTCTGCGTCGTCGTAGGAGATCGTGTCCTTACCGGCGGCCCTGCGGACCACTTCCCTCAAGGGTTGGCCGGTGGCCAGCGCATTCTGGCAGAGCGCGTAGACGCTCTCCGCACCGTCCAGCAGACGCAGGCGATCGCCTTCCACCAGCCCGACGAAACGGACACCCTGTGCGTTCTTCAGTTGAACCAGGCCGGTCACGGTGTTCCCCGCAACTCAGGAGGCAGCAACTCCGGCGGACAATCCTGAAAGCACACAGGTCTTGCGAATCGTTGGCTGGCCGCCGTGCCCACGGAGGTGAAGCGCGGATCAGTGGTCGCCGGATACGGGCCGCCGTGCTGCATGGAGGCGCAGACTTCGACGCCGGTGGGAAATCCGTTGCACACCACCCGGCCCGCCTTGCGCGCCAGCACCGCCAGCAGCGGCCGGTTCTCTTCCAGGTCCTGCTGCGTACCGTGGAGCGTGGCGGTCAAGCTGCCTTCGAGTCCCCGGGCGGCTTCCAGCATCTGAGCCGCGGATTCGCAGCGCACCAGCACCGTCGCCGGCCCGAACACTTCGTGCCGCAGGTCCTCGCGATCGAGGAAAGTCCGCGCGTAGATCTCAAACAACGCAGGCGCGCCTTCGAAGGACTGCGCCGCTCCGTTCGCCGGTGCCGAAGCCTTCACGCCCGGAATGGCGGCGATCCGCTCGGTCGACTCGCGATACGCTCGCGCGATGGCGTCGGTCAGCATCGCCCCGGAGGCGCTGCCCCGGAAGTGTCCGCCCAGCTTCTCCGCGAACTGATCCAGTGCCGGACCGTCCACCGCAATCACCACGCCGGGACACGTGCAGAACTGCCCCACGCCCAAAGTAACCGACTGGAACAGACCACTGGCGATCGACTCGCCGCGTTCCTCCAAGGCGTGCGGCAGAACGAACACGGGGTTCACGCTGCCCATCTCGGCAAAGAAGGGGATGGGGACCGGCCGGCGTGCGGCCGCATCAAAGAGCGCGCGTCCCGCTCGCAGGGAGCCGGTGAACGCGCCCGCTGCCAGCTTGGGATGCTGCACCAGTTCCAGACTCACCGAGGGACTGCGGCCGTGAAGCAAGGAAAACATGCCGGCGGGGAGTCCCACCGCGGCGACGGCCTTCGCCACGGCCCGGGCGGTGAGTTCGGACGTGCCGGGATGCGCGGGATGCGCCTTCACGATCACCGGGCACCCCGCGGCCAGCGCCGACGCCGTGTCGCCTCCCGCCACCGAAAACGCCAGAGGAAAATTGCTGGCCGCCCACACCGCCACCGGACCAATCGGAATCAGGGTGCGCCGCAGGTCGGGACGCCGGGCGGGCTGCCGGTCCGGCAACGCGGCATCGAAGCTCGTGCTCTTCCAGGCGCCGTCGCGCGCCAGCCCGGCGAACAACCGAAGCTGATTCGTGGTGCGGGCACGCTCACCCGTCAGGCGCGCCGCGGGCAACGCCGTTTCGATGCCGGCCCGCTCGAGCAGCTCGTCTCCCAGCGCTTCGATTTCGGCCGCGATCGTCTCTAGCAGCGTGGCGAACTGCGCGGCAGGCGTCGCGGAAAGCTGTTCGACGCACTCCTCGGCCAGCGTCACCGCGCGATCGATCTCGGCCGAGGTGGCTTCGGCGAACGGCGGTTCGAACTCCGCGCCCGACGCCGCCGCGATGGCGCGAAACGTCGAGGAGTCTTCGGCCGACTCGCGGCCTCCAATCCAATTCTTTCCTTGTAGTGTCGTCATGATGCCTGCTCCACGGGATTCGCCAGCGTGCCGATGCCGTCGATGGAAATCTCCACCCGGTCACCCACGGCTAGCGTGAACGATTCCGGCGGCACGATACCTGTCCCGGTCAAAAGAATACAGCCGTACGGAAAGGAACTTTCGCGATACAGATAGGACACCAGCTCTTCCAGCCCGCGCTTCATCTCCGCGAGCGTGATGGAGCCGCGAAAAACCGATGCTCCCGTGCGTCGGATATCCAGGTGAATGCCGGTGGAAGGCGCAGGTTGCTCGCGTGCAACCAGAATCGCGGGTCCTAGCGAGCAGCACCCGTCGTAAACCTTCGCCTGCGGCAAGTAGAGAGGATTGGCGCCCTCAATATCCCGCGAGCTCATGTCATTGCCGATCGTATAGCCCAGGATTTTGCCGCCGGGCGAGACCAGCAGGGCAAGCTCGGGCTCGGGAACATTCCAGTGCGAATCTCTCCGGATGCGAACCGCAGCCTCCGGTCCCACAACGCGGTGCGGAGTTGCCTTGAAGAACAGCTCCGGGCGTTCCGCGCTATACACGCGGTCATAGAAATCGCCCCCGCCTGCCGATTCTGACTCGGCGATGCGCGCCTCGCGGCTGCGATAGTAGGTGACGCCGGAGGCCCACACTTCCTGTGCCTCCATGGGAGCCAATAACTCCTGTGGCAGCGGCCGGGCATCCCCTCCCTTGGCGATTCCCTCTAAATATTCGAACAGGTCTTCGCGCGTGGTCGGCGAACTGTTCGCAGGCAGGGGGACTCCCGCGCCGGGCGCCGTTTCCACCCACCAGGCGGAAGCATTGCGGTAAAGAAGCATCCTTCTCCTTATTTGCCGGGCGGCGCGTGCCGTCCGTGTTTTGCCAGCATACCGCGGCGCAGGTCCCCGTGACTGTGCCCGCGATGCCCGCCCCGATCAATCGCCGCCGAGCGGCGGAGGCGAACCGGACTCGCCGGGAGCATCGGAGGTTGCGGCCAGGATGCCCAGGCGCGTGTAGATAGGACGCGCCGCCGCGCGAATCTGCGGCAGACGCCGCCAGTACCAAACGCTCCCCGCCAGGCAGGCCGCGCCGCCGATCGCCACCGTGGCGGGCGCGCCGATCTGCGCCGCCAGCGCCCCGGCCACCAGGCTGCCGAAGGGCATCATGCCCTGGAACGCCATCGAATAGTAAGCCATCACGCGGCCGCGCTTGGAATCATCCACCACGGTTTGCAGAATTGTGTTGCTGGCCGCCATGTGTTGCATCATGCCGAAGGAGCCGATGGCCAGCGCCACCAGCGAAAGCCACAGATCCCTGGAAAACGCGAAGACAATCAGCGCGCCGCCGAACATGGCCGACACCTGCATGATCCTCCGGCCCAAGCCCAACACCGAGGCCCGCAGCGTAAGCCCCACCGCCCCGGCGAGCGCGCCGATGCCGGAAGCCGCCGTCAGAAATCCCAGCGTCCGCGGCCCGCCTCCCAGCACGTCGGAAGCGAACACCGGCATCAATACGCTATAGGGCATGCCCAGCAGGCTCACCAGTCCCAGGAACACAATGATCGTGCGGATCGGAACGGACCCGGTCACGTAAGTCCAGCCTTCGCGCAGCTCCTCGAGCACCGGCCGAGCGGGCGGACGCTCAGGCAGCGCGCGCAGCCGCATCATCCACAGCGAGACGATAACGGCCACGTAGCTCAATCCGTCCACCAGAAAGCACACGCCTTCGCCCGCCGCGGCAATAATGAATCCCGCGATGGCCGGACCCACCAGCCGCGCCGCATTCACCATGGACGCGTTCAGGGCGATGGCGTTGCTCAGGTCCTCGCGCCGGTCGACCATTTCCACTACCAGCGATTGCCGCACCGGAACATCGATCGCATTGATCACTCCCTGAGCCAGCGCGAGTGCGACGATGTGCCACACGCGGATCGTGCCCGTCAGCGTGAGCGCCGCCAGCGCCAGGGACTGGACCATGGAAAGGACCTGCGTCAGGACCAGCGTGCGGTGCCGGTTCCAGCGGTCGGCCCACACGCCCGCGCCCGGGCTCAGGAGGAAGGCCGGAATCTGTCCCGCGAATCCGACCACGCCCAGCAGAACCTCCGATCCCGTGAGGCGGTACACCAGCCAACTGGTGGCCAGGCGCGTCATCCAGGTCCCAATCAGGGAAATGCTCTGCCCGGAAAGAAAGAGACGATAGTTGCGCGAACGCACCGCCCGTACCGCATGACTCCACTTCGGGCGTTCCACTTGCTCCACAGGATCATTGTGAGGCATTCGGCTGCATCGCTATCCGCACCCGGAAATCCCCGCTGCACTTCGATGAGTCACCGCCCGATGGGTGGTTGCCCCGGAAAGGCGACGAATTCCAAGTCGCCGAAACTGCGCCGCGAAAATGCCCGATACCTCGAAGCTTTCCAGCCATCACCCGTGAAGGGGCATCGGTTGACCCAGAGCACGATTCTTTCCGTCGCCTACGTGGGGACGAGGGGAATCCGGCTGCTGCGCAAGACCACGCCCGATGTGGGGCTGAACGACTCACGCGCCGCCGCGCCGCGCTGCAAGCCGCCGCCGCCCCCATTTGGGGCATCCTACCGTGTCCAGCTGCGCACCGGCATCTGGCGTGCTTCTCGCGTGTCTGCCGTGGCGGCGCAGACCGCGGGTCGCGCCCCTACAGACTCACGAAACGGCGCCGCGAACGTGCTACTTGGCTTTACCTTTGGTCGCCGCGTCGCCCGGCAGAAGCTGGGTCTGCCTGGCGACGCCTTCCGGCAGCGCGAACACCTGGATGGTATTCATGCGGCGGGTGGATTCAATGCTCTTGTTGTAAGCTGCAACGCTCCCGGTCAACTGGCCGTCGCCGGTGTACACCGCGACGTACTGGCGGCCATTGACAGCGTAAGTGATAGTCGAATTCGCGATGGGACCGGGCAGCTTCTCATCCCACAACACCTTGCCCGTATCCTGATCGAGCGCGCGAAAGTGCTGCCCGAGGTCGCCGAAGAACAGCAGATTGCCGGCGGTCAGCAGCACGGCCCCATTGATCGGCGCGGGTCCTTTGAAGATGTGGTCGATTTTGCCGGTGGCGGCATTGATCTTCGAAACCCCCGAAAGTTCGTCGAGCTTCGAGGGGTCGCGCACCACGCCGCCGTGAGAGGAACGCGTGCCGGGGTCGCCTTCCTTTTCCTGATTGCAGGCGTCCACGAACGGCACATACAACGAATTGGTGATAGGGCTGTAGCCTTGCGACCAGTAACTACGGGTGTTGAAGAAGCACACCGTATTGGTCATGTTGTAACGGGGCAGCATGGCGCTTTCGTTCAAATACGTGATGCCGTTCTCGTCAATATTTTTCAGGAAAAAGTTGGGCACGTCGTAGGGCCAGGGGTTGGCCCACAGGAACTCTCCCGTATGGCGGTCCAGCGCGAAGACGCCGCCGGATTCTCCGGTGGCCAGAACAATGTCGCGGCGCTCGCCGGCCTTGATCTTGGCGTTAAACCACTTCGCTGTGGCCGCTGTGGGATTGAGCGCGGTGGTGGTCAGCACGCGATCGTTGGTCCAGTCCTCATCCCAATCGTCGCCGGGCAGATGCTGGTAATACCAGTTCAGCTTGCCGCTGTCGGCGTCGATCGAGAGGGTGGAATTGCTGTACAGGTCGGCGGGGGCGTGCGTGGGAATCGCATTGAAATCGCCGTGTCGTTCCAGGCGGGAGTTCGGCGTGGGATTCGCCACACCCCAAATCACTGCGTTGGTGGTGGGGTCGTAGGTGCCGCTCAAGCCCCAGGGGCCCGCCACGCGCTTGTCATCGGGAAGGCCGCCCCAGGTGTCGCCGCCCGGCGTGCCGGCTTCGGCGGCGGTCATGAACTTCCACAGCAGCTTGCCGGTCTTGGCGTCGTGCGCGGAGATGTAACAGTTCTCATGCTTGCCGCCGCAGGCGCCCCCGGAGATCACTTTGTCCCCGGCCATGACGGCGCCCTGGGAGGCTCCACGGGTGTCGGTCTTGGCTTCCCAGCGCAGCTCGCCGGTGCGCGCATCCACCGCGACCAGGTAGCTGTCGGGCGAGGTCCAATAGACCATGTCGAGGCCGACCGCGATGGTCTTGGCGCGCGCGCCGCGCGTGATGTTCGGGGCCAGGTCGCGCTTGTATTCCCAGAGGAGTTGCCCGTTGGTGGCGTCGCGAGCTTTGAGGACCGCGCCGGGTGCTTGCAGGTACATTACGCCGTCGTGCACCAGTGGGATGCCCTCCTGCGAGCCCGCGTCCTGCGTGACCGACCAGGCCAGCTCGAGTTGGCCGACGTTGGACTGATTGATCTGCTGCAACGGCGAAAAGCGCTGCGCGTCGTAGGTCCGGTTGTACATCAGCCAGTCGTTGGGGCTGGGGTTCTTGAGGTTGTCCGCGGTAAGGGGGACAAGATTGCGGCCGGGTTGTTGCGCGATGACGTGAACGGCAAGGAACACGGCGAGTGCGAGGGCGGCGGGAGCGAAGTAGGTAATGTGGCGCTTCATGGCTCGCCAAAATTATAGCGGGTTAGCGCGCCGGCTGCGCAATCATGGGCGCCGGCGGTGGCGCGGCCCAAACATTTTAGCCCTTCGCTGCCGCATCCCGGCGGGCCTGGAGCGTTTCCTCGTAGATCGCAAGCAACTGGCCCACATTCTGCTCAATCGAGAAGTTCTGCTCAAACTGAAGCCGCGCCGCGTGCCCGAATTCGCGCAGTTCTGCGGGATGCTGGTGCGCCCAGTCGATGCGGGCACGGAACGCTTCCAGATCGCCGCCGGGGAAGACCAGGCCGGTTTTGCCGTGCTGCACCATGGCCGCGCGGGTGCCGAGGTCGGAGGCGATCAGCGGCGTCCCTACGCTGAGGCTTTGCATGGCGACCACCGGCGAGGGCTCGTCCCAATGCGAGGGCAGCAGTGTGGCGATCGCGCCGCCCATCAGCGTGGCTACCGCCTCCACCGGGATCAGGCCCAGGTACGCGACGTCCGGATTGCCGGCGGCCAGGTGCGCCACCTGGTCCTGCAAAGGACCGGCGCCGGCGATGCGCAGGGGCACGCCGCGCAACCCGGTCCAGGCCTTCACCACCAGGTCCACCCCTTTTTCTTCACTCAGCCGCCCAGCGAAGCAGAAATACTCGCGCGGACGAAGGCTCATGCCATGGTCCACTGCGCAGCTCGGTTTGACGCGCATCCGGCCGGCGTCGAACCCGGCCGCGAGAAACTTGGCGCGCGTCGTCTCAGACGGGAGGATAAAGGTGTCCACCAGGCGGCTCCAGGTGCCGAGCGCCTTGTGGAGACCGATGGAAGTCATCTTGACCAGGCTCGCGATCGGTTCCCCGTTCACGCAGCGGTGGAGCGCTCCGGGCCAGGCGAACGTCTTGCGCAGACAAAGCTCGCACGGCCGGCGGTCGCGCTCCAGGAATTCCGAGAGGCACAGGAGCCGATAGTTGTGGATCGTCTGGACCACGGGCACGCCGGCCGCAGCGCAGGCGTAGTACACCGACCCGGTCACGTGTGGCCAGTAATTATGGACATGGACGAGGTCGGGGCGAAAGGCGTCCAACGCCTCCCGCGTCCTGTTGCGCCAGGGGAAGGAATAGAAGCCGCCCAGGTGCTGGAGGCCGCGTTTCCACTGGGGTTCGGCGAAGGTTTCCGGCTGAGGCTGGAGCATGCGGACATCGTGGCCGAGGGCGCGGAGCGCCGCGGCTTCCCAGTCGACGATGGCGTTCTCGCCGCTGGGTGCGTTGTCGCGGTAGCGGTCATGGATGACGAGGATCCGCATGCGTCACTTCAGTGATGCGGGACGCGACGCGCGCATGGCGGCGATGGTGCGGCTGAGGCCTTCTTCGAGCGGAACGCGCGGCCGCCAGGCCAAGGCTTCGAAAGTGCGGCGGGGGTCGGCGGTCCAGGGGAAGGCATCGTGCGGGGGCGCGGGGAACTCGCCCCATTGGACGGGAACGCTCGCGCCGGTCAGGCGGAGGATGGTTTCGACGACTTCCCCGATGGTCACGGCCAAGCCGGAACCCGCATTGTAGACGCCACCGGCTAGGCGCCCGGCGTTGCGGGCGGCCTCGATGTAGAGGTCGACCACGTCGTCGATGTAGACCCAGTCGCGTGAAATGCCGGGCTGGGAGAGCTTCAGAGGCTCGCCTGCAAGCGCCGCGGCGATCACGCGTGGCGCCAGACGGCGAGGATGGTCGGCCGGGCCGTAGGTGGAGAACAGGCGCAGCACCAGCACGGGCCGGCCACGTTCCCGGGCGGCCGACTGGGCCCGCAGCGTGGCGGCGAGCTTGCTCACGCCGTGCGCGCTGGCGGGCCGGCACTCCTCGTCTTCGGCGTGCGGCTGGTGGGAGCCGGAGTACTCAAACGAATCGCCCGTGCTGACCAGTCCGCTGTAGTCCACCTGGCTACAGGCATCCAGCAGATTCGCGGTGCCCAGGAGATTGGCGCGCATCAGTTCGTCGGCGTCGGCCGAGGCGCCTGCCACAACCGTCGAGGAGGCGAGGTGGAAGATGTAGGCCGGCCGGATCGCGGCCACCGCCGCCTGCAGCCGCGCAGCGTCTTCCAGCGGTGCGATGGTCCGGTGCACGCGCGGCAGCACGTCTGTCAGCCGCCAGAAATCGGACGCGCTGCGGCACAGCAGGTGCGTATCAAAGCCGTCCGCGACCAGCCGCCGGACCAGGTGCGAGCCGACGAAGCCGGTGCCGCCGGTGACCAGCGCGACGGATGGATTCGCGGGAAGCGTCATGCAAAGTACTTGTAGAGTACCGCGCCCGCCTGTTGGGAAACGTCGTCGGGGACCTCGGGCGCGGTGAGCAGGCGGGTGAGTCCCCGCAGCATCGCGCGAGCCTCCGCCGCACGGCCGTCTCCCCATCCCGGCGGCGTCCAGCGCAGGAAGCGCAGCTCCTGTTCGGCGGCGCCGGTGTGGGCTTTGAAGCGGATCAGGCCGGGCTGGTCATCGTCACTGGGGCCGAGGTCGAGCTGGGCGCAGCCGAGCGACTGGGCCAGCATCACGCCCTTCCACAGCAATAGATCGTTGGGGCGTAGCGGGAGCGCCTCGCGGGCCGACGCGTTGAATTTATAGTAGAGGCGGTCGCGCCAGCGCAGATAGATGGTGGCCGCGATCAGACGGCCGCCGGCGAACGCGCCCAGAGCGTGCCAGCAGCCGGCATCCTGGAACAGCCGCAGCAGCGATTCGAAGAAGAGGCTCGGCTGAGCCAGCAAGCCGTACTTGTGTTTGCGCGTGGCGACGTGCAGCTTCATGAATTCCTGTACGCCGGCGCGGTCGGCCAGGGGCTGGACCGTCACCTGCTCCCGCTCGGCTTTGCGAACGGCGCGGCGCAGGGACGGGGCCAAGCCTTGCCACAGCCGGTCGGGCGAATCGCGCACGTCCAGGCGATGCCAGCGGGCGCGTTTGGCGATGCTCCACGAATCGTCGAGCGGGCGGTCGAGAACGCGGAGCTGGAGAGGCAGCTCGCGGGCGCGCAGCCAGGCGAACAGGGCGCAGACGGCCTCCGGCGATCCCAGAGGATCGCAGGCGTCGGTGAACGGCAGCGCCACGATGCGGCGTCCGCAGAGGTCGTCGAGCTCGCAGTAGGGAAGCCCGGCGGCCACGGCTCCGGCGGCGTCCAGCGCCAGGCAGGCGCGGACCGGGAATCCGTAGGTGGCGGCCACCGCCTCCATCCAGGGGCGCCCATGAAACAGCGTCGCCGCGGGCATCTCCGCCACGTCCATCCAGCGGGCGTCAGTGAGCGGATCGATGCACAGGATCGCGGTCACCCGTCCTCTCCCGGACGGTGTTGTGAGTTGGCCTGCTGGTAACGCTGCGCGGCTTCGGTAATGGGCGACGAACACAGGGGCACGAAGTAATCCCCATGAACGCCGCGGCTCCACGCGACCGGCGCGAGTGAGTTGGCCAGCCGGATATCGGTGGAGAAGCGGGTGTGCGGTCCCTGGTTCTGCCCGCCGCCGTGGACCAGCGACAGTCCGAAGAGCGCCACTTCGCCCAGGCGCAGGGGAATGGGCTCAGCCAGGGCGTCCGCCGCGGGGTCCAGCAGGCGCGGCGCGTACGGAAATCCGAGCTGATGCTTGGCCGAGCGCGGCGCCACGTCCTCGCTGATGTGCTGCGCGAAAGGGTAGGCGGCATCGGGCGCGACGTGCGAGCCGCGGATGGCGCGCAGCGCCGCGGCCGATCCCATCTCGGTGAACGGGATGACGATCGAAACTTCGTAGGGGCTCGCACCGTAGTAGGTGTCGCGATGCAGCGGGACGGCATCCCGGGGCTCGCCCGGGCGTACGGCGCGCAGGTAAGGGTAGCGCTGGATGTGCAGGTCCGGACCCAGGAGTTCGCGGAACGGAGCTAGGTTGCGCACGATGATTTCGCGGCCGAGTTGCTCGCTCCAGAAGTATTGGGACAGAGCAAAGATCGACTCAACATGGGCCTCTCTGGAGACTACAGCGTGATAGGTCTCCAGGCTTTCAAGCGCGGGCAGGCCGTTTGCCCGCAGCCACGCCAGCAGACGATCGCGCGCGGCGAAGACCGGTTCCGGGTCAGGCAGGCTCAGCACCAGCCAGCCGTCCGCCCGGAGCCGGCCGGCCGGATCGGAAACGCCGTTGGCTTGCGGCGCGGGCATGGCTACACTCCGGTGCTCGCGTGGTCGTGCTGCCAGCCGGTTTGCGCGGCCCACCAACTGACCAGCTCGCGCAGGCCCTGTTCCAGCGTGACCTCGGCGGTGAACCCGAGGCCTTCGCGGGCGCGACCGGTATCGGCCAGGCGGCGCGGCACGGCCGTGAGCTTGCGGACCGGGCCGTACTCCACCGCAAGGTCCGAATCCATGGCGGCGAGCAGGGCGCGGGCCAGGTCGTCCAGCGTGGTCTCGATTCCGCTGGCGATGTTGAAGACCTCGCCGGGCGCGTCCGCTTCGGCCGCCAGGGCGAAGGCGCGCGCCACGTCGCGGACGAACACGAAATCCATCGACTGTTTCCCGTCGCCGAAGATGATGGGAGGCTTGGCGGCGGCGATGCGCTCCATCCAGCGGATCAGAACCTCGGTGTACGCTCCATGGATATCCATGCGCGGGCCGTAGACGTTGAAGGGGCGCAGCGCCACGTAATTGAGGCCGTACATTTCGCGGAACGAACGCAGTAGGCCTTCGGTGTAGAGCTTCGCTGCGCCGTAGAGCGTGTTGTTGTCGTAGGGATGGTGGCCTTCGGCGGTGGGGAAGCGCTCGGCCATCCCGTAGATGGAGGCCGAGGAGGCGGCCACCAGCTTGAGGCCGCGTTTCGCCGCCGCCGCCTCGGCCACGTTAAACGTGCCGTCCACCATCACCGCCTGCGCCAGGCGCGGCTCCTCGGCGCATTGCGTGAGGCGGATGGCCGCCAGGTGAAACAGGACGTCGATGCCGTCCAGAGCCTCCGCGAGCGCCTCCGCGTCGCGGATGTCCGCCTCAATGAGGCGCACGTTGCCCACGGAGTTCGCATGCGCGAGGTTCTCCATGCGGCCGCGCGTCAGGTTGTCATAGATGACGATTTCGGCGGCGCCGCGTGAGGCGAGAATGTCCGCCAGATGGGAGCCGATCAATCCGGCGCCGCCGGTAATGAGAACGCGGGCTCCGCTCAAGCCGGGCATGGGACTCCAAGATCCGGCGTCTGCCGGGCGGGCAGGCAGGCCACGCGCTGGCCGCCGCGCCGCAGGGATTCGTCGGCGGCCTCCAGCAACCGGACCACGTGCAGGCCCGCGGCGCCGTCCGATGCAGGCCGCCGTCCGGTGCGAATGCAGTCGAGAAAATCTTCGACGGAGGCGCGCAGAGGTTCGGTGGAGGCGAGCGCGGGAACGAATGGGTCGCGCGCGCCGGCATAGCGAATCTGCACCTTTCCCTCCGGCTCCAGATCGTCGTAGACCAGCACGCCCTTGGTGCCTTCAATCACCAGCCGGCGCTGCTTTTGCCCGGCCGTCCAGTTGACGTGAATGTCAGCGAGGCAGAGTCCGGGGTAATGCAGGCGGAGGCTGATGGCGGTCGGGTTGACGGGCGAGTCCGGAGACGTGCGGCGCGCGGCAATGTCCACGTCCGCGTCCGGCAGCAGAAGGCTCAGGATGGAGAGATCGTGACAGGCGAGATCCCAGTGCACAGGAACACCGGGAATGACCACGCCGTCGTTGTGGCGCCACGATTCCAGGCGCACCAGCGATCCCAGGACGCCCTGCTCCAACAGGTCCGCCACAGCGCGCACGGCCGGGGAAAACAGATACGTGTGGTCCACGGCGAACACCGCGCCCCGGCGTTCGCTTGTGGCGATCAGCGTCCGGACCTCCGCCGAGGAGGCGGCGGCAGGCTTCTCCACCAGGACATGCTTGCCGGCCTGGAGCGCGCACTGGGCGAGCTCGAAATGGGTGCCGGCCGGCGTGGCGACAATGACGGCGTCCACGGTAGGATCGTCGAGGATACTGCGGAAATCGGCCGTGAGCACGGCGCCCCGATGGGTTTCGCCGGCTTGCAGCAGCCGGCCGGGTGACACGTCACAGACCGCCGCCAGAGTGCTCCCGGGAATCGCAGCGACGTTGCGCGCGAGTTTGGGACCCCATTTCCCGAAACCGGCTACAGCCGTTCGGATCGGAACGCAATCGGTCATCGGTGTAGGCTTAGTGTAGCCGATTTCCGGCGCCCCGCCCGGAACGTCCGGTTGGCGGGGATACTCGCTCCTATGCTCAGTTACCGCACGCTTTGCGCCACGCCGTAGACCTCGGATCCGGCCAGAAGAAAGGCCCCCAGCGCGAAGTCCTCGAAATCGGACGGGCGATCGTAGGTGCGGCGGGCTTCAGCCCGCCTCCTTCTCTTCGCGCAGGGATGCCCAAGATCCTGTCAGAAATTGCCCACCACCCCCGAGCTGTACACGGTCCGTCCGCCCACCATGGTCAGCACCGGCTGGATCATAGGAATCTCGTCCGCCGGAATCGTCAGGTAGTCCCGGTCCAGCACCACCAGATCCGCCAGCTTACCCGGCTGCAATGAACCCAGCATGTCTTCCTGAAACACGAGATACGCGTTCTTGCGCGTGAACGCAATCAGCGCGTCTTCCCGGGAAATCGTCTGCCGGATCACCTGCGCGCCACCGGCCATCTTGCCCGTCACGGCGAAATACAACGTGGTGAACGGCAGCGTCTGATTCGCCGCCGTCCCGTCCGACCCGAAGCCCCAGGCGATGCCGCTGTCTTGAATCGTCTTGAGCGGCGGCATGTCACTCGCACCGTCGCCGAACCCCTCGTGCATGATCGCCCCGTTGATCACCGCCCAGGGATGCACAGCGGCGTACATGCCCAGCCGCTTCATGCGCTCGAGCTCGGCCGCATTGATTTGATTCACGTGGGCCAGCGTCCAGCGCAGCGGCTTCACTGGATACTCGGCGTTCACCGCCTCGATCTGATCCAGGAACGCGTCAATCGTCGGGGCGAGCTCCGCGTGCACGTGCAGTGGTAGCCCCGCCTTGGCGATCGCCATGGCCATGCGCCGCCACTGCGCAAGCTGGTCGGCGGGCGGATGCGATTCGGTGGCGAACATCGGGTCATGCAGAGGCGAATACACGCTCTCCCCGAAGTAGATGGTGTCGATGGAGCTGTCGCCCTGAAACAACTTCATGTCCGCGATCTGCCGGATGGACCGGTCGGCCTGCTCGGGCGTCGCAGCAGCCGCCCCTTCGATGCAGAAGAACCGGCCGGGCAGGCGGCCTTCCGCTTTCCACCTCTCCAAAATCTCCAACACATCCGGCACACAGCCCGGAACGCCGAACGACGTCAGCCCGGCGCGATTCATGTCCTGGAGCAGAGCCGCCGTGGCAGTCTCCAGTTGCTCCGCCGGGACCTTGGGAAGCCTCGCCGCCACAGGACGCGTAGCCGCGATATCGCCCCGGATCACCCCGGTCGGTTTGCCCCCAGCGTCGCGCAGGATCGACCCCGCCACGAAGCCCTGCGGGTCCGGAGCATTCGCCTCAATCCCCAGCTCATGCAGCGCCCGGCTGTTGAGGAACACCTGATAGTAGGACTCCTGGAGCGCCACCGGATGATCCGGAGCGATCTCGTCCAGCTCCGCAAGCGTGAACGGACGCGGGTCGTCGGCGAACTGCTGATGCGCCCAGCCGCCGATCGTGTAAATCCACTCGCCGGGCGCGGCCGCCGCCACGCGCTGCCGCAGCATGCCGACGGCTTCCCGGCGCGAATACACGCCGTCGAAGCGCAGCTCGCGGACCCAGGTGGCTGCCGCCCGCAGAAGGTGAATATGGTTGTCGATGAGTCCGGGAATCACCGTCCGCCCGCCCAGGTCGATGCGGCGCGTGCCGGCAGCCGCCAGTCGGCCGATCTCTGCATCGCTGCCCACGGCCACAATGCGGTCGCCGCGGATGGCGATGGCCTGGGCGATTGAAAAACGGTCGTCGACGGTGACAATCTTCCCGTTGCTTAGGATCAGGTCGGGCGGCGGCGCCTGCGCGGTCAGCAACGCCGCCCCCAACGCGCCCAGCGCGATGCCTCGCCCGCGGAAACCAGTTTTCACTGCGCGAACCTCCCCAAACGGTCGATGGCGGACCCCGCCAACCACTGGTATCATACGGACCGGCAATCCAGGAGGCAAGCTCATGGCGCTGGGATCCAAAGTGATGCTGTCGGCAGCCGCACTCATGTGCCTGCCCGCCGCCCTGCCGGCGCAGCAACCGCGGATGGCCGAAGACGTCTTCAAGAATATCCAGGTGCTGAAAGGCATCCCCGTGGACGAGTTCATGAGCACCATGGGCGTCTTCTCCGCCGCTCTGGGCATGTCCTGTGAGGATTGCCACGCCTCCAATGACAGCAGTTGGGAGAACTACGCTCTGGACACCAGCCCGCGCAAGGTCACGGCGCGCCGCATGGTCGGCATGATGTCCGCCATCAACCGCGGCTACTTTAACGGCAGGCAAGGAGTGACGTGCTACACCTGCCATCGCGGCGGCAATCATCCCCGTGTCACGCCGGACCTGGCCACGCTCTATAGCGCGCCCCTGGTTCTGGACGACGAATTCACGCAGGCCGCCGGAGCGCCCCCCGCCGACCAGGTTCTGGACAAATACATCCAGGCCCTGGGCGGAGCCGGCCCCTCGCGCGCCTCACCAGCTTCACCGCCACGGGAGTCAGCGTCGGCTACGGACCTGAAAGCTACGAGCGCCCCGTTGAAATCTTCGCCCAGGCCCCGGACCGCCGCACGACCATCGTCCACACGCAGAGCGGCGACAGCACCACCACCACGGACGGCGCCAATGCCTGGATCGCCGCCCCGCTGCGCCCGGTCCCCGTGATGGCGCTCACCGGCGAAGCCCTGGCAGGCGCGAAGCTGGATGCCGCGCTGGCCTTCCCCGGCCGGATCAAACAGCTCCTCGGCCAGTGGCGCGTGGGGTACCCCTTTTTCATCGACGACCGCGAAATGCGCGTGGTGCAGGGCACCGGAGCCTCCGGCAACATCGCCACGCTGTACTTCGACGCGGAAACCGGCCTGCTGGTCCGCCAGGTGCGCTACGCAGGCTCGGTCGTAGGCCGCACGCCCACGCAGATCGACTATGCCGACTACCGGGAAGTCGCCGGCGTCAAGCTGCCCTTCCGCTGGACGGTGACCTGGCTGGACGGCACTGAAACCGTGACCATCAACGAAGTGCGCCCCAACGTAGCGATCGACGCGGCCCGCTTCGCGCAGCCGGCTCCCCCGCAAGCTCCCGCACGCTAGCTGCTTTCCGCCGCCAAGTACTGCCCCTTGTGTCCTCAGACCGCAAGGTTCCCGCACCGCCTCTGGCTGAGCCGCGACCACAGGGAGCGGTCTCCCGCGGTTGGGAGCTCCCTCTTGCAGCGGACTTACTTGCCCACCAGATGCTGCAGGTCCTTATTGTTCTCCCCGCAGATATACTCAAGCAGCTCCGTATCAGGCAAATACTTCAGCTCCATCGCGATCGTCCACGGCTTGGTGTAAGCCTTCGGATCGTCGATGGTCACCTCAAGCTGCATATGCCCGAAATCCTTGCGATCGAAGCGTTCGGTAACGTGCAGCGATTCGGTCCCCGGCTTGCCGAAGTTGTCGAGCCAGCTATTCTCCACGAACCCGGTCGAATCGACCACAAACGTGTCCCCATCCCACCGGCCCACCGAATACCCCAGCCACGCGGGATTCGGATCCTTCGGCAGCGTCCGCCCATCCGTGAAGATCTGCCGGAAATGGTGGACCGCCTCATACAGAATCACTACCTCGCCCGGCCCACGATAGATGCGGAACGGATACGGCACTGCATCCGAGCGCGGCACGCCCCCGGGCACGCAGTAGCCGGTCGGGTCTTCTTTGCTCAGCGTCGCCCGGCGCTTCTCATACAGTTCCTTGGCCCACGGCTGGAACGGCACGTTATCGACGCCGATATCGCGCGCGATGTCCCCGACGTAGCCCCCGGGAGGCTCCCACAGACCCGAAATGTCAGGATGCCCGTCGGGCGTCTTCGGCGCGGGCGCGCTCAGGTCGGCGGTTCCGTCCGGCAGGCGAGGGATGCCCGCGGTGGGATAACCCAGCCACTGGGCGACGCAGGGCGCCGCCAGAAGCGCCATCGCGCCAAGCAGGCCTGCGGGATTTGCCAGCGTTCGCATTGGGCCGTACAGCCACCGGCGATTATACTCCTGTACGCGGCCGTATGCTCCCCATGCATTGACACCCCCTGGAAATCGTGTGACATTACCTCTGGTGAAGGAGGTCTTTGCTCAACCATGAAGTCCAGGATCCTGCCTCTGATTCCGGCCGGCCTTCTGCTGTGCTCCGTCATCGCGTTCGCGCATCACGGTGACGCAGGGCGCTACGAGGATACCGTGACCGTCGTGACCGGAACCGTCGTCGCGATGCAGTGGGTGGACCCGCACACCATCATCGTCATGGACGCCGCCGGCGATGACGGCAAAACCGTCCGCTGGCAGGCGGAGTTGGGCGGGCGGACCGGCCTGGCCCAGCTCGGCTGGACCAACAACACCCTCAAGCGCGGAGACAAGATCACCATCACCGGACGGAAGGCCAAGAGCGGAGCCCCCTACATCAACCTCACAGAGCGGGCCAACGTCGTCCTGACCGACACCGGCAAGGAAATTTTCCGCACCAAGAACTACGGAGAACCGCCTCCGCCCGCTCAGAAATAGCGCCTGCCGCCATGAAACGTCTCCCAGCCGTTGTGGGGCAGGCCCCCGGCCTGCGGCGGGCTCTCAGCCCGCCTCTTCTGCCCGTCTTCCTGTTTGCCGCCGCCCTGGCAGCCCCTGCCCCCGCGCAACAGCGATGGACCGAATCCACCTATCTCAAAGCCTCCAACGCCGAAGCCGGCGATCACTTCGGCAACGGCGGCGCGCTCGAAGGCCATGCAGTCGCCCTGAGCCGCGACGGCTCCACGCTCGCGGTCGGCGCTCCCTACGAATCAAGCCCCGCCGGCAAGGACGACAATTCGCTGTACAGCTCCGGCGCCGTCTACATCTTCGTCCGCGGGAGCTCCGGCTGGACCCAGCAGGCCTACCTGAAAGCGTCCAACCCCGGCGAGAGTGACAAGTTCGGATTCGTCGTAAGCCTCAGCCGCGACGGCAACACGCTGGCCGTCTCCGCCCCCTTCGAAGCCAGCGCCGCCCAGGGCGTCAGCGGCGACCAGCACGACGACTCCCTGCCGCAAGCCGGCGCCGTCTACGTCTTTACCCGCACCGGCCAGACCTGGACCCAGCAGGCGTATCTCAAGGCCTCCAACACCGGCGAAGCCAGCGACGGCGACCAGTTCGGCTTCTCCCTCAGCCTCAGTGCCGACGGCAACACGCTCGCCGCGGGCGCCATCACCGAGGACAGCGGCGCCAAGGGTGTCAACGGCGATCAGAGCGACAACTCGAAAACCTCCTCGGGCGCAGTCTACGTCTTCACCCGCCGCGCCAACGCCTGGACCCAGCAGGCCTACCTCAAGCAATCGAACACCGACGCCAACGACCTCTTCGGCTACTCCGTAGCCCTCAGCGCCAATGGCGACACGCTCGCCGCCAGCGCCTATGACGAGGACGGTTCCTCGCGCGAGATCAACGGTCCGCAGGACACCCGCCGCCGCGGTTCCGGCGCGATCTATGTCTTCGACCGAACCGGCGCCACCTGGACGCAGCAAGCTTACCTCAAGGCGCCGAACGCCGAAACCGGCGATTCCCTGGGATACGCCGTAGCGATCAGCGATGACGGCAACACCATCGCCGGTGGCGCGGCGGATGAGGACTGCCTGATCCCTGGCGTCGACCCATCGTCGATCGGCGGCTGCGCCAATGACCAGCCCACCGACCAGTCTTCCGGCGCGGCCTACATCTTCATCCGCACCGGAACCAAATGGACCGCGCAGGCGTTCCTCAAAGCGTCGAACCCCGGCAAAGAGGACTGGTTCGCCGCGCGCCTGGCCCTGAGTGGCGACGGCAATACCCTGGCGGTCGGCGCGCAGGTGGAAAACGGCAGCGCCCGCGCCATCAACGGTCCTGATGACGACGCCGCGGAAGACGCTGGCGCCGTCTACTTGTTCACCCGCACCGGAACCACGTGGACCCAGCAAGCCTACATGAAAGCCTCCAACGCCGATGCCTACGACGAATTCGGCAGCGCCATGTCCCTCAGCCGCGACGGCAAACTACTCGCCGTGGGCGCAGCCGCCGAAGCCAGCGCGGACAACTCAGCCCTGGGCGCCGGAGCCGTCTACCTCTTCACCAGCCGCTAGCGCTGCCGTTGCCGCTCCGTGCAGTGGTGACCGAAAACCTCTGTTGCAACCCAGCGCCAATAGCAGAGCCGCGACCGCAGGGAGCGGTCCCCTCCGGTCCAGAACCCTTCTTCCGTACAAGACTGTCCGGCCCGTGTGGGGCAGGCCCCCGGCCTGCAGCGGCCTCTCAGGCCGCCCATCCCCGCACTCAAGCCAACCCACCCTCCCGAGGCGTCAGCGCACTCCCCAAAGCAAACCGTGCGATCTCGTCCTTCCGCATAAACACCACCCCCGGATGCGTCTGCGCATAAGCGATAAACTCCTCGATCACCCGCGCCCGCGACGGCCTGCCCGCCACCCGATCATGCGCTGAAACAGAAACCATCCTCCGCCGCACGGCCGACTCCGCGTACAGCGCATCGAACTCCGCCTTCAGCTCCCCCGCGAAATCCGCGCACGTGCGCCAGCGATTCTCGAAATTCTGAAAATCGTTCAGCACAAATGTATACGGCACCACCACGAACGGCTTCCCCTCCACAGGGATCAGAAAGGGCTCGTCGCGGCTCAAATCGTCGGTGTGATACAGGAACCCCAGATCCTGCAGAATCCCGAACGTAGCCGGCGTAGCGCGCATCCCGGGCGCGTTAAACCCGACCGGCTTCGTCCCGGTAGCCTGCTGGATCGCCCGGATGTTCGCCTCGTACGACGCCCTCTCCTCGGCGGGCGTCTTGGCGTACTGCGGCTCCCACGTGTAGCCGTGCGCCGCGGCCTCGTGACCCCGCTCCACGATCTCCTTGGCCAGCGCCGGATGCTTCTCCACCGACATCCCCACCATGTGCGACGTCACCTTGACCTTGCGCCGGTCGTACATGTCGAGCAGCCGCGGGATGCCTTCCTTGAAGCCGTACTCATACCACTTCTCCGTCGGCAGATCCGGATAGCGCGCGTCCAGCACGCCCCAGGGACCGTTGGCGCCGCGCTCGGGCTGCGCCCCGGTCTCCATCTGAAGCGACAGCGAAACCACCAGCCGCGCGCCCTGCGGCCAGAAGTCGGCGCGCCGCACGTTTCCCGCCGTGCCGTCTCCCGGTTCCTGCGCCTGCGCGGCGGACATAGCCAAGCCCAGCGCCGTGCTCTGCTTCACAAACTGCCGTCGATCCATGGAGCCTCCCTAGTTACTTTCCGTCCACTGTAGTTACTTTCCGTCCACCGTGCCCGGATCGCCGATAACGGCGCCCAGCGCCGCCAGCTACTCCGAGACCGTGTTCTCCGCCCGACTCCCGCCACCGGCGCTGTGCCCGGATCGCCGCTCCTGAGCACAGCGCCGCTAGCTGAGCCGCGACCACAGGGAGCGGTCCCCTCCGGTCAAAATCCCCACTCGCCGCCGAAATCACGTAACCCCGTCACATCAACCCGTCATTATGTCGCACCGCGCTGCTGCACACTACCGTCCGGCGGGGATAGAATACCCAGTGACGTGAGGAAATAGCTATGAAGAAGACCTACGTGCTCGTGGCGGCTCTCAGTTTGCTCTGCGGCGCCTGTTCCAAGTCCGACGAGTCCGCGGAGGCCTCCAATCCACTGGCGGCATCCCTGCCCGCGGGCGACTCGCGCGACCTGGTGGCCAACGCCTGCTCCACCTGTCACGATCTCAACCTGATCACCGACGGAACCGGCCACACGCCCGAGGACTGGCAGCTCACGGTGGACCGCATGTCGGCCGCCGGCGCCGCCATCGCCCCCGGCCAGGACAAGACCGTCAGCGATTACCTCGCCAAGAATTTCCCCGAACACGACGTCCCCACCGCGGTGATCGTCGACGGACCGGTCAAGGTCAGCTTCCAGGAATGGACTCTGCCCACCCGCGGCTCGCGCCCGCATGATCCGCTGGCCGCCCACGACGGCACCATCTGGTACACCGGGATGTACGCCAGCGCGCTCGGCCGCATCGATCCCGCCACCGGCGAGATCAAGGAATTCCGTCCGCCCAAGGCCGGCTCCGGACCGCACGGCCTCACCGAGGATAAGGCCGGCAACATCTGGTTCACCGCCAACTCGCTCCACTACATCGGCAAGCTTGACCCGAAGTCCGGCCAGTTCACCGAATACCCGCTCCCCGGCGGCACAGGCGACCCGCACACGCCCATCTTCGATCCCAAGGGCATCCTGTGGTTCACCGTGCAACGCGCCAACAAGATCGGCCGCCTCGACCCGGCCACTGGCGACATCAAGATGGTCGATTCGCCCACCGCGCGCTCGCTCCCCTACGGCATGGTGATCGATTCCAAAGGCGCTCCCTACTACTGCGAATTCGGCTCCAACAAAATCGCGCGCGTCGACCCGGCCACCATGGAGGTCAAGGAGTGGACCCTGCCGCGCCCCGAATCGCGCCCGCGCCGCATCGCCATCACGCCTGACGACAAGATCTACTACGCCGACTTCGCCACCGGCTATCTCGGCCGCCTGGACCCCGCCACCGGCGACGTGAAGGAGTGGATGTCGCCCAGCGGCCCGCGCTCGCAGCCCTACGGGATCACTGTGGTCAACGGCATAGTCTGGTACAGCGAATCGGCGGTGAAGCCCAACACCATGGTGCGCTTCGACCCCAAGACCGAATCTTTCCAGACCTGGGCCATCCCGGCCGGCGGCGGCGTCGTGCGCAACATGATGACCACGCGCGACGGCAACATCGCCATCGCCGAAAGCGCCAAGAACATCGTGGGATTGATGACCATCGCGAAATAGCCCAGCGGGTCACGCTAATGTCCCGAATCAACCGTGCGCACTATCGTAGACCGCTCCCTGACGGTCGCGGCTCAGCGACTGGCGTTGTGCTCGCAACCCCTGGACCGGGCAAAGCGCCGCTAGCTGAGCCGCGACCGTCAGGGAGCGGTCTACGTATGGCCACTCGTCTTGTTTTGATCGCGCTCCTCACCCTAACCGCCGCCGCCCAAGACCCCGCCGGACTCTTCGAAACCCGCTGCGCCACCTGCCACCGCGAAGGCAACGTCGTCAACGCGCCGCTCCCCGAAGCCCTGCGCCAGATGTCCTGGAAAGCAGTCCTCGACGCCCTGGAAACCGGCAAAATGGCGACCCTCGCCGCGACCCTCAGCCCCGCGCAGCGCGAAGGAATCGCCAAGTTCATCGGAACCGCCGACACCCCTCCAGTCCCCACATCAGCCACCTGCACAGCATCCCCCGCGCGCACCACCGCAGGCGACTGGAACGGCTGGGCTGACCCCGCCAACACGCGCTTCCAGCCCGCCCAAGCCGCGGGCCTCCGCCCTGCCGACATCCCACGACTACAGGTCAAATGGGCCTTCGGCTACCCGGGCGCAGCCACCGCGTTCGGAGCCGTGTCCGTCGTGAACGGCGCTCTCTACGCCGGATCAGCCGATGGCACGGTCTACGCTCTCGACGCCCGCACGGGCTGCCTCCGCTGGACCTACGAAGCCACCGCCGGCGTCCGCGCAGCCCCCAGCATCAGCGTGGACGGCAGCGCCGCTTACTTCGGCGACCTCCGCGGCTCCGTCTACGCGCTGAACACCGCCACGGGCAAGCTGCTGTGGAGGGTACACGCCGGCTCGCATCCGTCCGCGGTCATCACCGGCTCGCCCAAACTCGCCGCCGGACGCCTGTACGTCCCCGTGTCCGGGCGCGACGAATCTATCGCCGCCATCTCGCCGAACTACGAGTGCTGCACGTTTCGCGGCAGCGTCGTAGCGCTGGACGCCGCCACGGGTCAGCAAGTCTGGCAAGCGTACACGATCGCCGAAGAGCCCAAGGAAACCGGCAGGAACGCCAAGGGCACCCGCACCTGGGGACCATCGGGAGCGGTGCCGTGGTCCTCGCCCACGCTGGATCTCGAAAAGGGCATCGTCTACATCGGCACCGGCGTGAACTACTCGCAGCCCCCCACCGCCACCAGCGACGCCGTCGTCGCCGTATCTATGGACACCGGCCGCCTCCTCTGGACGCGCCAGTTGACCACCGGTGACGCCTACAATTTCGCCTGCGGCGCGGACGACAAAACCAACTGTCCTCTCGACCCGTTCATCGATCATGACTTCGGCAACTCCGGCATCCTGCGATCGCTCGCCGGCGGCAAGCGCGTGCTGGTGATCAGCGACAAGGGAGGCATGGTCTACGGCATCGACCCCGACCGCCAAGGCCAACTCCTCTGGCAGCGAAAAATAGCCGCAGGCGGCGTCAACGGCGGCTTCATGTGGGGCGGCGCCAGCGACCAGCAGGGCATCGCCTACCTCGGCATCTCGGATTTCACCGCGGGCCAGCCCGAAACCGGCGGCGGCCTGGTCGCCCTGCAACTGTCTACCGGCGAGACCCTCTGGAAGACGCCCGCGCCCAAGCCCGCCTGCCTCGGTACGCCCGGTTGCAGCGCCGCGCAGCCTGCGCCCGTAACGGCGATCCCGGGTGCGGTGTTCCTTGGTTCCTGGGACGGCCACGTGCGAGCCTACGACAGCAAGACCGGAAAAATCGTGTGGGACTTCGATACCCTACGCGATTTCGACACCGTAAACAGTGTGCCCGCTCACGGCGGGTCCATCAACAGCGTGGGACCCGTGATCGCCGGCGGCATGCTCTACATTGGTTCGGGCTACGCTTCGGGAACGGCCATGGCAGGCAACGTATTGCTGGCGTTCTCGATCGACGGGAAGTAGCGGTGCAAGATAGTCTAAGGGGATCCCTCCCTGAGGTCGCGGCTCAGCCAGCGGCGCTGTGCGCAAGCACCGTAATTCCGGGCAGAGCGCATCTAGCTGAGCCGCGACCATAGGGAGCGGTCCTCGATCATGGGACGAACCTAATGGTCCGGGACACAAGGAGGCTTATGAAGAATCTGGCGTGTGCACTGATCGCCCTGTTGGCGCTGTTCGCCGCGAAGGGCCACTCCCAACAACAACAGAAGGCCGGGCCGCTCGTCTGGGCCTACCCCGTCCCCGACCCCGCTCCGGCCACCACCGCAGACAAAGGACCCAAGCGCCTGCCCGGCAGCTCGAAGTCCTACACGCAAGCCGAAATCGACAACCTGTATGGCCCCCCTGACTGGTATCCCAACGAGCACGGCCCTCTGCCCAAGGTCGTCGCCGAAGGCATCCAGTCGCAGGCCTGCGGCGCCTGCCACCTGATGTCCGGCCTCGGGCATCCCGAATCGGCCGACCTCGCCGGCCAGCCCTACGAATACCTCGTCCGCCAGATGGCCGACTTCAAAGCCGGGTTGCGGAAGGACGCTCCGGGCTACGAAGGCGCGGCGCGCGCCTCTCGCATGAATATCATCTCCTCCGGGCTGCCCGAAGCCGACATGCGCGAAGCGGTGAAGTTCTTCTCCACGCTCAAACCGGCCGTCTGGTACAAGGTGATCGAGGCGCAGACCGTGCCCAAGACCTGGGTCAACGGAGGCCGCATGCGCCTGCCGCTGCCCGCGGGCGGAACCGAGCCGCTCGGCAACCGCATCATCACGCTGCCGCAGGACCCGGCTCGCGTCGAGAGCCGCGACCCGCACTCCGGCTTCATCGCCTACGTGCCCATGGGCAGCCTCAAAAAGGGCGAGGCCCTGGTGACCACCGGCGCGAACAAGACCACCGAGTGCGCCGTCTGTCACGGCGAAGGACTCAAAGGACTGGGCGACATCCCCAGGATCGCCGGCGTGCATCCCATCTACATCATGCGCCAGCTTTACGACTTCAAGACCGGCGCCAACTCCAGCACCGCCGCGGCTCAGATGAAAAAGGTGGTGGAGAAGCTCACCGAAGAGGACATGATTGCCATCGCAGCCTACACGGCATCGCTCTCGCCGCAGTAACCATAACATCGGCCGGCGTGGCGCAAGCCCGTGGCTTGCCGTGCGGGGACTCGTCCCGGCGCTTGTCGCCCATCAGAGTGTAACGGCCGCAGCAACGGCGAAACACTCGTCAAGACTCCCCGCTTCGGGTTTCCCGCAGATCCGTAGAGATCTTGTGAGAACTCCGGGCTGGTAAACAGGCCGGGCTGCCGGCATGAAAAAAGTGACGCGCGTGTTCCCTTATACGACGATTCGATCCCGCGTTCATTGAAAGGACCGGCTGCCGGGCTACTTTTGCCCGGGAAGGGCGGCCACCGCACTTCTGAGAAGCTCGGCCACTTCTGGGTGGTCATTCTCCAAAGCCAGCATCAAAGCTGTTTTGCCGTCGTCGTCCGCCGCGCCTACATCGGCCTTTGCCGCCAGCAGCAGGCGCACAACGTCGGAGCGGCCCTTCGCCGACGCAATCGTCAAAGGAGTATTCCCACCGGTTTCCTTCGCGTTGACAGCCACCGAAGGATTGGCTGCGCGCCGCGCGTTCACGTCGAGCAGGGCTTGCACTACCTCCACGCTCCCTGTAGACGCCGCAAGCCCTAAAGCCGTGTGCCCCACAGCGCCGGTATGTCTTGCTGACCCAAGTGGGAGCAGAGCTGTGGGTCTGCAGACGCATCCCCCGTTTACATCGGCGTAGGCGGCGAGCAGCGCCTGCACCATCGCCAGGCTCCTTGGACTGTTTTCCTGCACTACCAACATCAAAGCCGTGACGCCCGCCCTGGTCATCACATTTACATTCGCCCCCGCTTCCACCAGCAGCCGTGCGATGTCCCAGCGGCCACTGGGAGGCAGTTGGTTGCGAAGGACAGCGCTGTGCGGCGCAAGCGCCAGCATGAGTGCGGTTGATCCCAGCCCGGGATCCTGCCAGTCGAGATCGGGTTTCGCGGCCAACAGCACTCTAACGATGTCCAGGTTGCCTGCCGCGGTCGCATAATACAGTGGCGGTATCGAACCAGCATTGACATCGGCATTCGCTGCGAGTAACGCTTGGACCACATTCAGGTGGCCATTCCACGAGGCGAGCGCCAGTGCCGTATCGCCGTCCTTCGAAAAATTGCGTCCCCGCATGGCGTTGACATCGGCTTTTGCTGCCAGTAACGCTTGAACTATCTCCAAGTGGCCATTTGAGGACGCCTCCATCAACGCGGTGGTGGGGCCCGAAACTGTGTCCTGGGCTTCGTTCACATCGGCTCCAGCCTTCAGGACCGCGTTGACGGCGGGCAGGTCACCCCGTCCGGCCGCAGCGAGGAGATCGTTGCTTTGCGCGTTGGCCAATGCGCCAGTGAAGCCGCATGCCATCGCGGCAAGCATCACAGCGGCTAGTCCTCGGCTAGTCCGCATTCCTCACCAGGTTCGGGCGCAGGACGTGGCGCGAGCCCATGGCTCGCCGCGCCCAGACAATAGGTATGACTCGTCCCGGCGCTTGTCGTCCATCACACTGTCGTGCCCAGGGTGCCGGCCCAGCCACTCGCCGAGGCCTCCCGCCCGTGCTTTGCCCGAAACGCTCTGCGAGCCTGTGAGAAATCCGGGCTAGGCCGTGAGCCTGACCATAACGATGTCGAGCGCCTCGCTTCATGCCCTGGAGAATATCACGCAGGAGCGGCGCGCGCATGCCAGTGAGGGTAGCCGCTCCCGCCGACAATCCGGCAACATGTTCACTCGGACGAAGCGTCGGCAAACGTGGCGGTTTCGCGATGCGGTTCCGGCCGTCTCGCCGGCAGTAGGGGATAGCCCAGTGGGTCGCTGGCCGGCGACCGTCCCCTTTCCATCGTCCTCTTTATTTGCCGCATTCCCAAACACTTGCGACTTCACCTGTCGCCTCAGCGCAGCCCGCGCCGCGTACGTTGTAGGCAAGAGTCCGCAGCGCTCCTCCATCGGAGAGCTTGGGCCCACCCCGCCGGACGGGTTTCGATCCGGAAGGCAAAGCGCGGCGTCCTAGGTAAGCCGCAAGGGTGACAGCACGATGGACGTTTACCGGTATGTGAACCGGTCGTGTGCCACTTCATGTGACGAAATGGCCCCCACTCTTATCGGGGTTACGGATAAGATCGAGGCGCGCCTCTAAAACGATACGTGTGTGTGGCGCAAGCACTCGTGCTTGCCGCGCCGGAACTCGTCCCGGCGCTTGTCGTCCAGCGCAGTTGTCAAGCCGCAGCCGAGACGAAATCGCCTGCCCAGGCGGCAGGCTCCGCTTTCCCCGCCTCACTGCCAAGCCGCGTAAACCGGCTTGCCGACCAGATACGCCGGATTCGCCCCCTCTCGCGGCCGGAACTTCTGCACCCGTCCGCTATCCACCTCGGCCACATAAAAGTTCCCCTCCTGGTCCACGCTGAACCCGTGGACGCCCCAGAAGCCGCCCGGAAAATCGCCCCACGTGCCCCAGGAGTAAAGGAAATGCCCCTCCAGATCGTACTTCAACATCTTGGAAGTCCCCCGGTCGGCGGCCCACAGCGTGCGGTCCGCCCCGATGTAGATCAGGTGGATGTCGGAAGGATCATCGCCCATGCTCCACTCGTAGAGATACTTCCCGTTCTCGTCGAACACCTGAATGCGCTTGTTGCCGCGGTCATTGACGAACACGCGCCGAGTCTCCGGGTCCACCGCGATGCCATGCACGTTATTGAAGTAGCCGGGGCGCGTGTCCGGAGGCGTCCCCTTCTGGCCCCAGTCCATCAGAAACTTGCCGTCCTTGTCGAACTTCGCCACGCGCGTGCCGTTATAGCCGTCGGCCACGAACATCGTGCTGTCCGGCAGCCACGCCATGAACGTGGGCCGGTTGAAGTGCGTCCCGTCCGCGCCCGCCTGCTTGGGTGTGCCGATGGTCTGCACCAGTTGCTTGCCGTCGTGCGTGAACTTGTAGATAGCCTGCATGTGATCGTCCAGCACCCAGACGTGCTTTTCGGGATCGTAAGGATTGATGGCGACGAAGTGAGGCCGCTGGAGAATCGAGTCCCACTGGGTCCAGCGCTCGACGATGTTGCCCTGCGCATCGGCGACCACGATGCAGTTCTCCCACTTGGCGTCGACGCCCAGTGTGCCGTTCCACCCATCCGTGCGATCGCCGGGGACCGAGCCGCTGGCGCCGCCTCCCGGCAGCGAGGCCGACGTCGCATCGCGATACGGCAGCCGCCCGATGGGGAAGGCGATGCTCGGGCCGAACTCCGGCAGCATCTTCGAACGAGGCCGCGGGATCTTGGGAAGCTCGCCGCGATAGAGCATGAACACGCGGTCCGGACTCTCGGCGTAGACGCTCTGGCCCGCCCCGTAAGTCCAAGCCTCGTTGCCCGGCAGCGTGCTGATGTCCACCGGCCAGCCCTTCACGATCTCATAGGCCCCAAAAGCGTCCTGCCCGCCGACCACACCCGGGATCGCCGCGATCGTAGCCGGGTTCGCCGTGGGAGCCTCCCCGCGATCCTCTCGGCTGACATAGATGACGAGCGCGATCACGATCACGGCCAGAACGGCCGTCACGATCCTGTTCATAACATCCTCCCTACTCCGAGACCGTTCGCCCCGTTGCCCTGTTCCCGTCGATTGGGCAGAGCGCCGCTAGCTGAGCCGCGACCGCAGGGAGCGGTCCTCACCTGTCCGCGTTCGCCCACTCCGCCTTCTGCGGCGGACGAATACAGCCGCCCTCCGTTTACTCCAGCATCGACGCAGGCTCAGCCGCGGGCCAGCCAGCCCACGAGAATATCACCGCAAGCCGCCAATGTGGAGCGTGCCCCGCGTGCCCCGCGTTGCGCTCGCGCGCCGCGAGTGATGTAATTCTCCGTGATCTTCACCAAGGAGCGCGCACGATGAACCTCGGAACGTCGCTGATCGCGGCAGCGGTGCTGGCCTCGGCCGGCGCCGGACTCTGGTACGGACTCCACGGGCAGGTTTCGTCCCCGGCCGTGCCCTCCGCCGCACCCCCGCCCGCCATTCCCACGTTCTCCACCGAAGACGTCGCCAGCACCGGATTCTTCTACGCCGGAGGCCACTACGTCGGTGAACCGGGCAAGGAAGTGATGGAAGGCGCGATGTACGTCGAAGTCATGGTGCCGAAAGCCATCCGGCGCGCGAACCCCATCGTGTTCCTGCACGGCGCCGGACAGACCGGCACGGACTGGCTCCAGACCCCCGACGGCCGCCCCGGCTGGGCCTACTTCTTCCTCAAGCAAGGCTACGTGGTCTACATGGTCGACTATCCGGCGCGCGGCCGGTCCGCCTGGGTGCCCGGCTATGACGGTCCGCTGACCATTCGCACCGCGCCCAACCTGTCACAGATCTGGACCGCCATGGACCGCCTGGGCGATTGGCCCCAGGCGAAGAAGTACACGCAGTGGCCGGGCTCGGGTCCCAACAAAGGGCAGATGGGCGATCCCGTGTTCGACGACTTCAACAAGACACAGGTGCAGTTCCTGAGCGGAGCCGGCCAGGGCGGCGGACAGGACACGCTGGTGCGCGACGCCGGAGCCGCGCTGCTGGACAGGATCGGGACCCCCGTCATCCTGCTCACGCACTCGCAGGGCGGCGCGTTCGGCTGGCTGATCGCCGATGCGCGGCCGAAGCTGGTGCGCGCCATCATCACCGCCGAGCCCGCGGGGCCGCCGATCCAGCGGGTCAACAACGCCACCCAGGAATACACGGGACAACCGAATCTACCCTGGGGCGTGACCGGGCTGCCCATGACCTACGATCCCCCGCTCAGCCGATCCCTCAGAGTTGCCAGTGGCACTGGAGGCCGCCGCGGACGAGCCGGGAACCGTCCCCTGCTGGCTCCAGCAGGGGACGCCGCGCAAGCTCGTGAACCTGGCGAAGATTCCCGTGCTGGATGTCTCCGGCGAAGCCAGCTATCATCGCGTCTTCGACGCCTGCGTGCCGAAGTGGCTGAACCAGGCCGGCGTCAAGACCGACTTCGTGAAGCTCGAAGACGTGGGGCAGTCCGGCAACGGCCATCAGATGATGATGGAGAAGAACAGTGACGGCATCGCGGCGTACTTCGAGAGCTGGCTCGAGAAGAACGTGCGGTAGCCCCTACCGCGACCGGCAAACCCTACCGGGCCTTACAAGCAAAGTTGGCGGCATCGTTGGTGCTGCCGCTGCCCTTGTAAACCGCCTCTTGCGGATACGGGCACAGGGGACGCGTCATGTCGATGCTGCCGTTTGAGACGTGCGACGCCAGGATCGAGTCCGGCGCCTGGTTCTGTTCCCGCCAGCGCTCGATAACGCCCATCTTGTTGAATTGATCCGGTCCCGCGCCGCCCGAGCAGTGCGCCATGCCGGGCTCCATGAACAGCCGCAGCCAGTCGCTCTGGTTCGGACCCATGGTCTGCAGCACTTCCTCATAGAACAGCACGGTATGGCCGGGAGGAATCCCCGGGTCAGCCCAGCCGTGGTACAGCAGAAGCTTGCCGCCGTGCGCCTTGAACGCGGAGAAGTCGGTGGTCAGCGTGTCGATGCCGGCTTCGTCGGCCAGCGGCAGTTCCTTGTCGAGATCGAAGTTGTGCCAGTCGTAATCCTTGTCCTGATGGCCCAGGATGCGGATCACGTCCCACACACCGCCGGGCGCGGTGGGCACGTTGCGCAGCGAACCGACCGAAAGCTCGCTGCCGGGCTCGTAACCAGTCCACACCACCTCGCCCGTCTTCAACTTGACGTCGGCAAAGACGATCCGCACGGTTTCCACCTGTCCCGGCGTGAGGCAGGTATCGTTGTCCGCGCCCTTGCACTGGAGCTTGGAAGGATCGAAGTGGCACGCGTGCGGATTCTCCAGGATGCCGTCCTTCACGCCGTCGAGTCCGTCGCACGCGTCGAGGATCGCCTTATGCAGCGTGTCGACCTTGGCCTGCGTCAGCGGGGCGTTGTTCTTCATGAGTTCCAGGGAGCGTTCCACGCCGGCCGCATGCAGATGCACGTGCGGGTTGGCCGGGGCGCCGGCGATGATGGCGTCGAAATCCTCCGGGAAACGCGCCGCCTCAATCAAGCCCTGCCGTCCGCCCGTCGAGCAACCGTTGTAATAGGAGTACGTGGGTCCCTTGCCGTAGAAGGCCAGCGTAATGGCCTTGGCCTTCAGCACGGTCTCATGCATGGCGCGATAGGCGAAGTCGGTGATCTTCTCCGGATGCCCCAACGCGAACATGCCACCGCCGCCCGCATCGTTCGCCCGGTGACCGGTGTCGTTTGATGCCGTCGCGTATCCTTCCCGCAACGCCGCCGCCATCTGGGGATAGCTGATGCTGCCCGCCCATCCGCCGTTGCCCACCACCTGCAGCTTGCCGTTCCAGTCGGCGGCGGGCAGGAACATGGCCGCTTCAATGTGCGAATCCGAAGAGGGAGCCAGCACCATCATCACCCGGCAATAGGCCGGAACCGGAGCCGCCGGACCCGAGCCTCGTCCACCGCGTCCACCCCGGCCCGCAGCCGCAGCATTCGGCGCCTCAAACGGCCCGGCAGGCACGTAGGTGATCGACGTGACCGTCGCATTGGAAAGCGACAATTTCAACTGGTCGCAAGGAGTCTGCGCAGCGGCCAGCGCGGCTACTACAGGCAGGGCAAGAAGAGCGCGGTATGCGGACATGGATGTTCTCCCTCTCCGTCGTGAATCGAGCCAAGTATAGGGAAGCCGCTCAGCCGGTGCAACCGCAGGCGCGCAGGCGCGCAAGACCGTTTGCTGATCGCTTGGTTCCTGTGCCATGTGTGGGGCAGGCCCATGGCCTGCGGCGGCCTCTCAGGCCGCCTCTTCCCCCAACCTGGAAATCAGGGCCGCCAAAGCTTTAAATCATCCCCATAGCCCGGAACATCGCCTCCCGCTGCTCGCGGATCGGATCCTGGGCAACGGTGATCTCACTGTTGATCACCAGCGTACTGCGCGAGGAGGCATCGTAAGCTGGCCATTCCGGAATCTTCGCATTGTTCGGATTCCCCGACCGCGCAAACGCGATCCACGTATCGCTGACCTTGTCGGCCAGCGCCTGCGCCTCCGGACCCCCGCCCGTCAGCCGCGACATGATCTCGACGTTGTCGAAGGCAAACGGAATCTCGATCGTATGCGGCGACTTCACCCGTCCATCCAGCACCGGCGTCTCCCAGGTGAAGTAATACAGGTAGACCGGCGCGCCGTGGAGCGCGGCCCGCCGCTCGGCGATCTTCATGGTGGGCGCGTTGTAGCTGTGATCGCTCGCGATCAGATAGTAGAGGTCCGTGGGTGAAACGCCGGGATTAGCGTCGCGGAACGCGCCGATGGTCGCCGTCGCGTCCGCGCCCACCAATTCCTTCACCCGCCGCAGCAAGTCTGCCTCATCGATCTCCGGAGGAGGCGCGTTCATCAGGCTCAATCTTGCTTCCGTGCGCGCCGAACCGATCATCACGGGAATACTGGCCGATACCGGGGAGGCCGCCGGATCGAAGGGATGCTGCGGCAGGATGTCGCCGTCGATCACGGGCGCGAAGCCCTCGCTGGTCTGATTGACGCCCGGCATGGCGTCCACCGCAGCGAAGTGGCCTTCCATGATGCGCTCCAGCGGCAGATTCTGCAGCTCGCGGATGGTGTCAGCGGTCACGTGGTCCGCGTCATAGCCGAGCGAGGTGAGGAACTGGCGCGCCACGCGGTTGGCCTGCTCGCGCTCCACCAGGCGCATGGCCGCTCCGCTCTCGATGATCGCCCGGTGGAACAGTCCCTGCGCCTTGGGCATGGTCAGCAAAGCCTCCACCTTCCGGCCTCCGCCTGACTGCCCGAAGATGGTCACGTTCCCGGGATCGCCGCCGAACGCGGCCGCATTGTCGCGCACCCATGCGAGCGCATGCACGATGTCGAGCAACCCCACGTTGCCCGAAGCCGCGAACTGCTCACCCGCCAGGTCGCCGAAGAAGGTGTAGCCGAGCGCGTTCAGCCGGTGGTTGATCGACATCACCACCACGTCGCCGCGCCGCGCCAGGTTGGTCCCGTCGGTACCCGGCGACGAACCCGACCCGCTGCTGAATCCTCCGCCATGCAGCCACACCATGACGGGACGGCGCGCGTCGTCGGCCAGCGCCGGAGTCCAGACGTTGATCACCAGACAGTCCTCGCCCTCGGCTGGAAGCTCCGAGCCGGACACCGAGAACCCCGTGCCCGGCGTCGACCCGGGACGGCGCTGGGGCGCGCTGGGACCGAAGGCGAGCGCGTCGCGGACCTCGGTCCAAGGCTCCGGGTCCACTGGCGGCATGAACCGGTTGGCCCCGGCGGTCGAGGCCCCGTACGGAATGCCCTTGAAGACCAGGATCCCGCCCGAGTCGGCGCCATTCACCTTCCCGAACGTTGTCGTGGCGACCGTACCGGCCTCGGCCGGACCGCCGCAGCTAGCCAGGAATCCCGCCGCCAGGCTGGTCGCGGGCGCCAACAGCGACGCCTGCTTCAAGAAGGTCCGGCGCGTTTCACGATTTCGATAGAACGTCACTTGGTCTTCTCCTTGTCCGCATCCGTCGAGGCAGCCGCTTCCATGTGCTGCCACGACTTCTCGTTTTCCAGGCAAAACTCGTCCATCAACTCCGTGTCCGCCATGAGCTCCTCTTTTAAGGACACCGTCCACGGGTGCATGTACAGCTTCGGATCTTCGAACGTAAGCTCCACTTCGAGCGTGCCGAAGTTCGGCCGCCGCAGCCGCTCCGTCAACTTGCCGCTGCTGCTGAGCGGAGCCCCCTTCATGTCGATCCACAGATCGTCCCGGAACCCGATGGTGTGGATCACCAGGGTGTCGCCGTCCCAGGCGGCGGTCGAATAGCCGTTCCAGGTGGGGTTGGGGTCTTCCGGCTCAGGACGCCCGTCAATGAAGATCTGCCGGTACATGGCATTGACTTCATAGAGCAGCACCAGGAGGTGCGGCGTGTGCACGGCCTTGGTCAGATGCGGCATCACCCAGGTGCGCGGAGGATTGTCGGGCAGGCAGCGCACATGGGGATCGTCCTCGGGCCCCCTATCTTTCAGCAGGGCCGCGGCCTGCGGCCGGTAGGGCAGGCCGTCCGGGAAGTTCCGGCCGATATCCAGCGCCAGCGGCGATCCGCCGATCTCCAGGCCGCAGAATTGGCCGGTTTTCGGATTGCACTTGTTAATCGATGCCGCGTGCCAGATGCCCGAAAAGTCCGGCTTCCCGTCGGCGAGGCGCGGAGCGGGCGCGGCAAGATCAGGAGTGCCGTCAGCCTTCCGCGGGATGCCTTCCGTCGGATAGTGAATCCACTGCGCCAAGCCGGAAGCCGGCGCTCCGAACGCCGCCAGCATCAGGAAGGCCGCCGCGTTGACCTGCAAACTCCGCATACATCCTCCATGTATTTCGGCGCCGCGCGCCTTCGCCCACTTTACTCCTATTTCACGGCGTCTGCGCCGTTGTCCATATGGGGCAGGTCCCCGGCCTGCGGCGGCCTCTCAGGCCGCCTCCCCCCCCCCGGCCGCCGCAGCACTTGCGCCCACCCACGCCGGTTCCCTATACTTGGCTCGACCCACAAAAGGAGGCCGCTCTAATGCGCACGCTGCTTTTCTCTGTGATGACCCTGGCTCTGGCGGGCCAGATCTTTGCCCAAGCCCCCGGCGGTCGCGGCGGTCCCGGACGCGGAGCAAACTTCGCGCCGGTGGTGACCGGCCCTTCGGCTCCGGTTCCCCCCGAGGTCGCCATTCCACGGCCCACGCCGGCCGAATTGACGCAGGTCAACGCCGCGTTGACGCAGTGGATCGCTTCGAACAAGTCCTCAGTCAAGCCCCTGCTTCAGAAGTTCGAGCCGCTGATGATGCTGCAACCCCCGACCCTGAACGTCGCGGCCACCTACACCCAGACCCGCCAACGCATGGGCGAGCGTCACGAGGGCTTCGTCGAGACCGCCAAGAAGGGCAACATCGACCTGCTGCTTGAGGGCGACTCCATCACCGACTGGTGGGTGCAGGGCGACGACAACAAGGCCATGTTCGACAAGTATTTCGGCAAATACAAGACGGCCAACTTCGCCATCGCCGGGGATACTACGCAAGGAGTCCTATGGGGCCTGCACAACGGCGAAGGCCAGGGATTCCAGCCCAAGGCCGTCATGCTGATGGTCGGCACAAACAATGCCGGCCAGTTCAGCGCGCCGGAAATCGCCGAAGGCGTGGGAGCCGTCGTATTGGAACTGCGGAACGACTTTCCCAACGCAAAGATCCTCCTGCTGGCCATCTTCCCCCGAGGCCTGCCGGGCGACCCCGTGCGGGACAAGCTCGCCGAGGTCAACCGCATCATTTCGAAGCTGGACGATCAGCAACACGTCTTCTATATGGACATCGGTTCCCACTTCCTGGACGCGCAAGGAAAGTTCCTGCCGGATGCGTTCCGGGGCGATAACCTGCATCCGCAGGCCAAGGGCTACGACCTTTGGGGCGCGGCCGTGCAGGCTAAGCTCGCGGAGCTGATGCGATAAGCCCTTTTCTGATTTTGCATGGATCGGTTTCGCCCGGCTCGCAACGGTGGTTTCAACGGTTGGGCTGCCGCGGCACGCTCCACGGTATCTACCAAGCCGCTCTAAGCCCCCGCGCCGTCAGGGCATTCTTATGTTGGATCGGCCGTACTCTTCAAACACAGAGAGCAGATTGGTGACGATCAGGAGCCGCCGGACACGCTCCCCGAAATTGACCATCGTGAACTCACAGCCGGCGCCCTTGGCGGATACATAAAGACCAACAATCGCGCCGAGCCCCATGCTATCCATGTGGGTGAGGCCGGTGAAATCCAGGACCACGGTCTTGGTCCGGGAAAAGAGATCCTTCACCTCCGCGCGCAGTGGTTCAGTCTGTCCCGCCGTCAACTTGCCGCTGCAATACACCACGGCGGAGTCTTCCTGCATCTCGGTTCGAAAATGCAACCCGTCGGTCGGCATAGGATTACTCTACTATCGCGCACGATAGGGGCGCGCCGGGCACGCGTGACGGACACAGCATAGCCACTCTGTTGCCCCCAATCCGGCCCACGCCTCCCGCCACCTGTATTCCTGTCCGCAATGGTTTCACGATCTTAATGTGCCCGGCGGAAGAGTCAAAATGATCCTCCATGGTCGGCGCCTGGGCCACTGGCCGGGGATCCAGCCGCCCGGTCACCCACCCGAGCAAGCTCCGATCTAATTGAGTGCATTCGGAAAGTGAAAGACCCCTCCATTTGAGGGTCTCCATCCACGCCGCGGCTCCCTGCCTGGATGACTCTATTTATATAAATAAACTTAACTTAACCTATCTAATATTAATCACGATCAATATTGACCTTCTGCATGCAATGATGCATTTTGTTTCGAGGGAGTCTTTCTTCATGAGGTACATCTCAGCGGTCGCTGCGCTGCTTTTGTCAGCGGCCCTCGCGTACGGCCAAACTAGTTTGGCCACTGCTACTGGAACAATCACAGACGCCACGGGAGCCGTCATCGCAGACGCGCCCGTCGTGCTGCGCAACCTGCAAAACGGACAGGTCTACACCGCCTCCAGCTCTGCCACGGGGAACTACACCGTGTCGCAGTTGCCGATCGGGGACTATGACCTGACCATAACCGTGCCCGGTTTTAAGAGCTATAGGCACGCCAGTTTCCACCTCTCGGCCAACCAAGTCCTGCGCGAGGACGTCACGCTGGAAGTGGGCCAGACTGCCGAATCGGTGACTGTTACGGCCGAGACCTCACTACTCAAGACTGAGACCAGCGAAGTGGCCCAGAACGTCACGCTGTCCCAGCTCCAGCAACTGCCGATTCTCGCGATCGGGTCCACCAACTCGGGCTTCCGCGATCCGTGGGCATCCACGCGGCTGGTCCCGGGCATCAACTACAACGCCGGCTCCAACATCGGCGCAGGCGCACCGGCCTGTTGCACCACGATGAGCATCAACGGCACGCCGACCAACACGTATCAGAGCCGCCTGGATGGCATGACCATCAGCCCCACCGGGCCGCGCCTGATCACCGCGCAGCAGGAAACCCAGCCTTCGGTGGACGCCATCGAAGAGGTCAACATCGAGACCAGCAACTTCGCGGCTGAGTACGGCACCGCGGGCGGCGCCATGGTCAACATGGTGACCAAGAGCGGCACCAACAACTATCACGGCACGGCCTACGACTACATTACGAATGAGGCCCTGAACGCCCACCAGCCTTACACGGGCGTCCGCAACCTGGTCAAGCAGCATGACTTCGGTTTCACCGTCGGTGGTCCGGTGCAGTTGCCCAAGATCTACAACGGCCTGAACAAGACCTTCTTCTTCTTCAGCTACGAGCAGTTCCGCAACAAGAACATCAACGTCAGCAGTGACACGGTGCCGATTCCGGCCTACCGGGCCGGCGATTTCAGCAACCTGCTCAACGTAGAGAACCGCCAGATCGCCCAGGCCAGCGGCGTCTACACCGACCCGCTGGGGCGCACCATCGCCAGCGGCTCGATTTTCGATCCGAATACGCAACAAGTAGTCAACGGCATCAACGTCCGCGATCCGTTCCCGGGCAACCAGATCCCGGTGTCGCGCTTCGACCCGATTGCCGTGAAGATCCTGGCTTTGGTGCCGGACCCGGTGGGCGGCAATGCCATGCGCGGTCAGGCGGGCAACAACTATCAGGGTACGTACGACTCCAGCCGCCGCTCCGGGATCCCCTCGATCAAGCTCGATCAGAACCTGGGCGACAAGCTCCGCATGTCCTTCTACTACCAGGACACCAACACCAATGTGCCCCGCACGCCGACCGGCGCCGACGGGTTCCAGAACGCGATCAGCGCTTCCGCCAGGGCCTTCAATTCGGGCCAGACCATCCGCTTGAACTTCGACATGACGGCCACGCAGCGCCTGCTGGTCCACTGGGGCATCGGCTGGAACGACACCGACTTCGGTCTCCAATCCCAGTACGTGGGCTACGACGCGCAGGCGAACCTGGGTCTCAAAGGGCAGCTCCTGCCGCTCTACTTCCCGGTGATCACGACCAACTCGTATACCACTGGGGCCAACATCAACACCGCTCTCGGCGGCATGTCGACGCTGGGCACGGTCTTCCCGACGCGGTCGTTTGAACGGCGTCCGACCGGGAACATCTCGGCCACGTATGTGCGCGGCAACCACACGTTCAAGCTCGGCGCGGAATACCGCAAAGAGATTTACCCGAACGTCATCTACGCCAACACGACCGGCACCTATGTGTTCGGGACGAACATGACCGAGCAGCCCTCCCTGCAGGGCGTCTCGACCACTCAGGGGTTTGACGGTTTTGAGTTCGCCTCTTTCCTGTTGGGCGGCACGAGCCAGAACACGCTGAACGCGCCGATCGACCTGGCTAACTACAAGTCGCAGACCGCCCTGTACATTCAGGACACCTGGAAGGTCACTCCCAAACTGACGCTCGACTACGGTCTGCGCTGGGATTACGGCACCTACGTTCGTGAGGCTCATGGCCGGAACGGCTCCATCGGTCTGGACGTTCCCAATCCGTCCGCGTCCGGACGGCCGGGCGGCTTCCAGTATGAGGCCACCTGCAATTGCCACTTTGCCCAGAACTACCCCTACGCCATCGGACCGCGGATCGGCCTGGCCTACCAGATCGATAGCAAGACCGTGCTGCGCTCGGGCTTCGGCGTGGTCTACAACGCCACGTCGTTGCCGGCCGGCGACTCGGCCAACTCGGCCGCCACCAGCGCGTTTCCGGCCAACTCCGGTCTGACCACCGGCCTCCTGCAGAACGGGATGCCGTCCCAGGTCCAGCCGAAGTGGCCGAATTTCGTGGCCAACAACGGTATGCCCAACGGCGGGGTCATCGGGATGCCCACGCTGCTGGACCCCAACGCCGGCCTGCCGGCGCGCTTGCTGCAGTGGAACGTCGGCATCCAGCGCGAAATCGGCCGCAACCTCGTGGTGGAGGCCAACTATGTGGCCAACCGGGGCGTCTGGTGGGGAGCAAGCGCGTTCCTCGCCGGAGTCAGCGGCTCCACGAACGCCTTGGCTCCGCTGAACGTCATCAGCCAGAGTCAACTGCGCGCCGCTGGCTTCACCGATTTCACCAGCGCCGCCGAATCCCGGTTGCTGACCACCACGGTCGCCAACCTGACCCCCGCGCAGCAGTCCACACTGGCTGGCCGCGGCATTACGGGGATTCCGTATACGGACTTCCCCACCGCCGGCCAGAGCGTGCGGCAATCGCTGCGCCAGTTCCCGCAGTACAGCACCAGCGGGCTGGCTGCCGCTCCCCTGGGCAAGACCTGGTATGACTCGCTGCAGATCAACGTGACGCAGCGCTTCAACCACGGGCTGACCTTCAACTTCAACTACACCTACTCGAAGAACCTGAGCCTGGAGAGCACGCCGGATCCCTTCAACCGGGGCTTGGGCAAGACGGTGTCGGTCAACGACATCCCGCACGTGCTTCGCATGACCCTGCAGTACCAGGTGCCGAACTTCCGCGGCTCCGGTATGGCTTGGCTGGGAAACCGTGTGATGTCCAACGCTCTGTCTGACTGGAGCGTCGGCATCTACATGAACTACCAGAGCGCTGGCGTGCTGACCCGGCCCACCAGCAACGGTGCGGTGCCGATCAGCCAGTTCCTGGGCTACGGTCCCGGCAGCGCGCAGTTGAAGTCCGACGGCAACGGGAGCTACATGAGCCCCTGGTCGGTGGACTGGACGGATTACAGTGGGAAGCACCACACCGATCCGATCGACATCAACTGCCATTGCTACGATCCGACGACCAACGTCGTGCTGAACCCGAACGCCTGGACCAACATTCCGGACGGCACCTTCGGCGCCCAGCAGGACACCCTGCGTTTCTTCCGCGGCATCCGCCGCCCGACGGAGAACGCCAACTTCAACCGCATGTTCCGGATCAAGGAAGGCATCACGTTGAACGTCCGTCTTGAGTTCAACAATATCTTCAACCGGATGTTCCTCCCGAACCCCTCCACCGCGGGCAACTTCTCTGCCGCGCCGAGGACGTTCACCACCGGCTCCAACGCCGGCCTCTACAGCGGCGGATTCGGAACGATCGTTCCGACGTCTGGCACCAGCGGTATGCGTACTGGGCAGATCATCGCCCGTATTACGTTCTAGTCTAGGCTGCTGTTGTAAAGCTGTTGTCGTAAAACCTGGGGCGCGGGATCAACCCGCGCCCCTTTTTCGTTCTCGGGCTTCTGCCGCTTTCAGCCCACGGTTATTTGTGATACACAGGAGGTGGCCCCGAATCTCCGTAGAGCATTGAGCGAGAGTCGATTACCGTCCATGAAGCGTCTCATTTGCGCGATTGCCGTCGTGGCGGCGATCGCCGTTCCCGCCATCTTCGAAACCAGAGCCCAAGGGCAGACCGCTGCCGGCCAGGCACCCGACGCAGATCGCGCACTGGTGACCACGTATTGCGTCGGCTGCCACAGCGCTCGCCTGAAAACCGGCGGCCTGGCGCTGGAGGGGCTCGACCTGGAATCCGCCGAACAGGACGCGCAGATCTGGGAGAAGGTGTTGCGCAAGTTGCGGGGGCATCAGATGCCGCCGCCGGGCACTCCACAACCGATGCAGAAGGATGTGGATTCCCTGGTGGCCCGGCTGGAGAGCAGGCTGGACACGCATGCCCAGGGGCCCAAAGCCGGCTACGTGCCGATCCAGCGCCTGAACCGCACCGAGTACGCCGCGGCTGTGAAAGCGCTGGTGGGCGTCGAAGTGAATCCGAAGGAGGTTCTGCCGCAGGACATTCAGGTGGAGGGCTTCGACAACATCGCGGACGCCCTGACGGTGTCTCCGGCGTTCCTGGACCAGTACGTGGCCGCCGCGCGGCACGTGGCCCGGCTGGCGGTCGGCAATCCTCATCCGCGCCTGTCGAGCGTGACGTACTCCATTGCAGCCAACCGGAATCCTGACGATCCCCCGCCGCCCGGCACGCGCGACGCCATCAAATTCAAACACAACTTCCCGGCCGACGGCGACTATCGCATCACGATTAAAGACTTTGGAGTCGGCCCGTACTCCAATGCCCTGGAGAATGAGTCCACGGTGGTCATCATGATCGACGGCCGGATCGTATTTCGCAAGCCCCTCGGCGGACTGGCCGACCTGGCTCTGGCCGATCGCGAGGCCGGCACCGGACGCGCGCTCATCATGGAACGCTTCTCCAAGATTCCGGTGCAGGTGAAGGCCGGTGTGCACGACGTGGTGGTGGCGTTCGTCGACCGTTCCCATGTGGATATGGGTGAAATCCTCGAAGAGCTGCACCCCTACGGCGGCTTGACCGGCAGTAAGGCCGCGCTTGGCCGCATGGCGGAGCTGCGCGAGGGTGTCGAGATCGCCGGCCCCTACAACCCCACTGGAGTTTCGCCCACGCCCAGCCGGAACCTGATCTTCGTCTGTGATCCGCAGGTGGCGGGTGAGGGTCCCTGTGCCCGCGAGATTACGCAAAACCTGGCGCGGCGCGCCTTCCGGCGTCCGGTGACGGCGGAAGATCTGGACCGGCTGATGCCGTTCTACGAAGCGGGCCGCGGCGCCGATGGGACGAACCAAGGCGGAACCTTCGACCAGGGCATCGAACAGGTGGTGGCCGCCATCCTGGTCAGCCCCCAGTTCCTCTATCGCGGCTTCGAGGGGGCCGAGGGAACCCGCCCGGGCGCCGAGTTCTCGCTGACCGACCTGGAACTGGCCTCCCGGCTATCCTTCTTCCTGTGGAACAGCGGCCCTGATGAGGAGCTCTTGTCGCTGGCCGAGGAGAACGGGCTGACCCGGCCCGGCGTCATGGAAAAGCAGGTGCGGCGCATGTTGGCGGACCCCCGGGCCTCCAGCCTGGTCACCAGCTTTGCCATGAAGTGGCTGAACCTCACCGATCTCGACCAGGTGGTGCCGGACCCGGTGTTGTTCCCCGATTTCGACGAGCCGCTGCGGCAGGACTTCCTGATGGAAGCGAAAGCTTTTGTCAGCAGCATCTTTTCCGATGACCGCAGCGTGGTGGACCTGCTGACCGCGGACCACACATACGTGAATGACCGGCTGGCCGAGCACTACGGCATCCCCGGCGTCCTCGGCTCGCAGTTCCGTAAGGTCACCGATGTGCCAAAGGAGCGGTGGGGCCTGCTGGGAAAGGGCGCGATCCTGCTGCGGACCTCCTACGGGGACCGGACGTCGCCGGTGCTGCGCGGAGCGTGGGTGCTGGATAAGCTGCTGGGCACGCCTCCGACGCCGCCTCCGCCAGATACGGCAACAGACCTCTCGCAGAAGGCCGGCGAGCAGCCGAAAACGGTGCGCGCCCGGCTCGAGCAACATCGCGCCAAGGCCACCTGCAAGATGTGCCACGGCGTCATCGATCCGATCGGGCTGTCGCTCGAGAATTTCGACGCCATCGGCCGTTGGCGGACCGAAGACAGCCAGGCCAAGCTTCCGATCGATGCCAGCACGGTGCTGCCCACGGGAGTCGCGATCGACGGCGTGGCGGAGCTCCGCGAGCAACTGGTGGCGCACCCGGCCACGTTCGCGCAAACCGTGACGGAACGACTCATGATGTATGCGGTCAACCGGCGCCTCGAATACTTCGATATGCCGCAGGTTCGCGCCATCGTCCGCGCTGCGGCCAGGGACAACTACAAACTGTCCTCGATCATATTGGGGATCGTGAATAGCGACGCTTTTCGCAAGCAGGGCGCAGAGCCGGTTGCCGAAGAAGCCGCAGCGAGGTAGAAGTTAGGAGAGAGCATGCTGATCACGAAGAAGCACATTTCCCGCCGGGCCGTCCTGAAGGGAGCCGGAGTGACGCTGGGCCTGCCGCTGCTGGACGCGATGGTGCCCGCGGGCACGGCGCTGGCCCAAACCGCGGCGGTGCCCAAGCTGCGGATGGGCTTCTTCTATCTCCCGCACGGCGCGATCATGGGCAACACATCGCATGGTCCGGCGCTGGACAGTTGGACGCCCTCCGGCGCCGGCGCCGATTTCAAGCTCAGCACGATCCTGGCGGCGCTTGAACCGTACAAGAAGTACGTCTCGTCGTTCGGGAACCTGGAGAACGCTGCGACCAGGGGGTCCGTTCACTCGTTCACTCCGGCGACCTGGCTCAGCGCAACTCGTCCGGACACCGGCGCTCCCCGCGCCCACATGGCGACGACTCTTGACCAAGTGATCGCGAGGATCATCGGCGAGGAAACGCCGCTGCCATCGCTCGAAGTCGCCTCGGAGACCATTGTGCAGTCGGCGGCGGGCGGCGGGGGATACTACGCCACCTTGTCGTTCCGGGACGTCGAATCACCTTTGCCGATGGAGAACAATCCGCGCAAGGTGTTTCTCCAGTTGTTCGGCGAAGGCGACACGCCGGAGGAGCGCGCCTCGATCAACAACCAGACGGGTAGTCTGCTGGATCTGATCCAGGACGGGACCAGCAGTCTTAAGCGCGAGCTGGGACACCGCGACAAGGCCGTTCTCGACGGGTATCTCGAGAGCGTCCGTGAGATCGAGCGGCGCACGGAGAAGGCCGCGGCCCAGGATCTATCCGCGCTCAAGATTCCCGAAGCCCCGGTGGGCGAACTGGACTCCTTCCCGGAGCAGGTGAAGCTGATGTTCGACCTGCTTGCCCTCGCCTATCAGGCCGACCTGACGCGCGTGGCCTCCTACATCATGGCCGCCGAAGGCACCAACCGCACCTACAACCACATCGGGATTCCGGATTCCTTCCACCCTGTTTCGCACCATGCCAACGATCTGGAGCGAATCAAGAAGCTGGTCAAGATTCAGACGTGGCACCTGGAGCAGTTCGCGGCCTTTATCAAGAAGCTTGCGGAGACGCCCGACGGCGAGGGATCGCTGCTGGATCATTCGATCTTCATGTATGGGTCGAACATGAGCAACAGCGACCGGCATGACAATTACCCGGAGCCGAATATTCTGGTGGGCGGCGGCGCGGGCAGGATGAAGCTCGCCGGCCAGCACATCGTTCTGCCGGAGCATACGCCGATCGCCAATCTGCACCTGACGCTGCTGCAGAAGATCGGGGTGGAGCGGGATCACTTCGGCGACAGCACGGGCACGATCTCAGGCGTCTGAGGCGCGGCGGGCCGGGGGGGACCGCTCCCTGTGGTCGCGGCTCAGCTATTGGTGCTCCGCCCAACGGAAGTGATCCGGGCACAACGCCCGGGGTGCAACCATCGTCATTCCAGGCAGAGCGCCTCTAGCTGAGCCGTGACCGCAGGAAGCGGTCCTCGATCGTGGGACGAACTACTGCGGTTGCTGATCCGCCAGAGCCTTGCGCAGGATCTCCGCGGCCGGCGGGAACTCCTTCTTGGCGTTGGCGAAGAACACACCCTCGGCGACCATCAGCGGCGTCCAGCCGAGCTTGGTCTTCATGTCGACCTTCGCCCCATGGTCCACCAGGTACTGCACGATGGAAGGCTGTCCGGAGATCACCGAACCGATCAACGCCGAACTGCCCGTCCAGCGCGGATCGCCCACGCCCAGGTCGAGGAGATCGTCGATATTCAGCGGGTAGTAGAGCAGCGTGTAGTCGGTTTCGCCGACCATCGGGTAGTCGCCGAAGTTGGCGACGGCGTTGACGTCGTTGCCGAGCGCGAGCGCCAGCTTCACCGCTTCCAGGCGCTCGGGTTCGGAAACGCCCGAGAACGGTCCTGGAGCCTCGCCTTCCCAATAGTCGAGACCCGCGGCGACCATCAGCGGCGTGATGCCGGTCACCGTGGTGATCGACGGGTCCGCGCCGCCGTCCACCAGCACCTGCATCAGCGGAGCATCGCCGTTCTTGGCGGCGACGTAGAAGGGCGTCGCGCCGATGTAGGTCAAAAAGTGCCGGCCGAGTTGGATGTTGGGAGGATTGCGCGTGGTCCCGCCCAGCTTGCTGAAGCGCGTTTCCTTCCAACTGATGCGCACGTTCGGGTCCGCACCCTTTTCGAGGAGTTTCTTGGCGAGATCCAGAGCCGAAAGATTCCCGGTGGGCGGAGGAGGTCCGTGCGGCGTGTTTCCGACCCCGGCCGAGCCGTCGGTACCCGGCTTGCGCAGCCACGCGATCGCGTGCAGCGCCGACCCGCGCGGGTCCGGCGCATTGGGGTCCGCTCCATGATCCAGCAGCATGCCCGCCAGCTCGAAGTAAGCGTTCACGATCGCCATGTTCAGCGCGCTGGTGCCGTCCGGAGCCGCGTCGTTCACGTTCGCGCCGCGGTCGAGCAGTGCTTTGGCCGTATCGATGCGGCCGTCGCGGACCGCGAACAGCAGCGGCGTGAGTCCGCCCTTCGACTTCGTGGTGAGTGACGCGCCGAACTCCACCAGCATCTCCGCCGCGGCGGTGTTGCCTTCGGAGGCGGCCCACATGAGAGCCGTCTGCCCGCGCTCGGGCTCGGCGGCGTCCACCTTGGCGCCTTCGGACACCAGCAGTTTCACGATACCCGCGTTCCCGGAAAGGGCGGCTGTCATCAGCGCGGTCTGGCCCATTTCGAAAGTGCTGTTGGGATCGGCGCCGGCCTTCAGCAGGCTCTCCGCCATCACGAGGTTGCCGTTCAGGCAGGCGAAATAAAGAGGAGTAATGTTGTAGCGAGTGGCCGCCTGGACGTCGGCTCCGGCCGCCAGCAGCCTGTTCACCAGCGCCAGGTCATTGCGCTGCGCGGCCCAGTGCAGCGCCGTGGACCCGTCGGGTTCCGCCGCACCTACGTCCGAGTTCCGCGCGAGCAGGCCATCCACGGCCGCGGCGTCCTGACGCTTGACCGCGTCGATCAACTCCCGCCCCGAGTCCGCCGCATTCGCCGCGGCAGCGAACCCCAAGGCCGCGAATACAACCCAGTGATTCACCCGCATAGTTCGCGCCCAGTATAACAAGTACAATTGCACTATGCGGTTCTCCCGGCCCCTCGTCCTGGCCATGGCAGTTGCGGCAGCCGCGGCCGCGCAATCCGGTGCTCCCGCTGCCGCCTCGCTGCTCACCAGCTACTGCACCGGCTGCCACAACGAAACCCTCCAGACCGGCGGACTAGTGCTCGACGTGGCGGATCTCCAGCGCATCCCGGCGACGGCCGAACAGTGGGAAAAGGTGGTGGCGAAGCTCCAGAGCCGCTCCATGCCTCCCTCGCCTATGCCGCGTCCCGACGAGGCCGCCTACGACACGCTGATCCGGACCTTGACCACTGAGCTCGACCGCGCCGCCGCCGCGCATCCGAATCCCGGAAAACTCCCGCTGCTGCGCCGCCTGACCCGCACCGAGTATCAGAACGCCGTTCGCGATTTGTTGGCCCTGGACGCGCTTCCCCAGGAGTACGACATCTCCTACCTGCTGCCCGCCGACAACGTGAGCAGCGGCTTCGACAACATCGCGGACCTGCTCTTCATGCCTCCCGCGACGCTGGACCGCTACCTGGATGCCGCCAGCAAGATCGCGCGCCTGGCCGTGGGCGATCCTGAGATGCCGGTGATGGTCAACATCCACCGCATGGACCCGGAGCATCCGCAGGACGCGCGTGTTAGTGATCTTTCCTTCGGCACGCGGGGAGGGCTCGCGGTGAAGGCCTTCTTTCCCGTGGACGCGACCTACGTCATCAAAGTGGAACTGGCGTCCCAGCCTCGCGACCCTCAGGAGCTGGAGCTCACCGTCGACGGTGAGCGTGTGCAACTGTGGACGCTCGGCCAAAACAGCCCCGGCAGAGGCGGCCGCGGAGGCCGCTTTGGCGCCCCACCCGAGCCTCTGGAATTCCGCCTGCCGTTGCAGGCCGGCCCGAAGCTGATCGGCGTTACGTTCGTGCAGCACAGCGAGCTGCGCGACGAGTCGACGCTCAAGCCGCGCATGCGCAGCCGCGGAACGCTGCCGGCAGTGGCCGCCGCGACCATATCCGGACCCTTCGAGGTCACCGGCCCCGGCGATTCACCCACGCGCCGCCGCATCTTTGTCTGCCGGCCCACCGCGGCCGCGGGGGAGCTGCCCTGCGCGCGCCAGATCCTTTCCGGGCTCGCCCGGCGCGCCTATCGCCGCAACGTGACCGCAGCTGATCTGGCCGACCTGCTCTCCTTCTATAAGACAGGCCGCGAGGAACGCGACTTTGACCTCGGCATCCAGCGCGCGATCGAACGGATGCTGGTCAGCCCGCAGTTCCTGTTCCGCATCGAGCATGCTCCGGCGTCCACCGGTCCGGTGACGCCGCTGGAGCTGGCCTCGCGCCTCTCCTTCTTCTTATGGAGCAGCATCCCCGATGACGAGCTGCTGGAAGCCGGCATCTCCGGGCTCCTGGCGGACCCGGCTGTGCTGGAGCGGCAAACGCGCCGTCTGCTGGCCGATCCGCGCTCGGAAGCGATGGTCACCAACTTCGCCGCGCAGTGGCTCTACCTGCGCGACATCAAGGCGAAGGTCCCCGACGAGATCCTGTTCCCCGAGTTCGACGAGACGCTGCGCGCGGCCATGCAACGCGAGACGGAGATGTTCCTGACCAGCGTGCTGCGCGGCAACGGGAGCGTCCTGGAACTGCTGACGGCGAACTACAGTTTCCTCAATGAGCGGCTCGCCAGGCACTATGGCGTTCCCGGCATCCAGGGCAGCTACTTCCGCAAGGTGAGGTTTCCGGCGGATAGCCCGCGCGGAGGCTTGCTGGGGCAGGGGAGCCTGCTGACCATCACGTCCTACGCGAACCGGACGTCGCCCGTGCTGCGCGGCAAGTGGGTGTTGGAGAACCTGCTGTCGGCTCCGCCGCCGCCTCCGCCGCCGAATGTGCCGGCGCTCAAGACGGAAAGCTCGCCGGGCCAGCAGCTTTCCATGCGCGCGGCGATGACGCTGCATCGCGCGGCTCCGGCGTGCGCCTCCTGCCACGCCCGCATGGATCCCATCGGATTCGCGATGGAAAACTTCGACGCCACCGGCAAGTGGCGCGACGCCGACGAAGCCGGTCCCATCGACGCCTCGGGCACCCTTCCGGGGGCGGGCAAGTTCGAAGGAGTCGCCGGATTGAAGGAGGAACTGGTCCGCAATCCCGAACCTTTCTATGCCACGGTAGCGCAGCGCCTTCTGATGTACGCGCTGGGACGCAACCTGCAGTATTACGACATGCCGACGGTGCGCCGGATCGTCCACGAAGCCGAGCCGGCCGATCACACGTTTGCGGCCTTTGTGCTGGGCGTGGTCCGCAGCCCGGCGTTCCAAGACCGCGCAGCGCCCGCGAAATCAGATTCAGAGGAGTAAGATTCAAAGAGAGGTAGCCATGTTCGTTACCAGGAAAACTCTCTCCCGGCGAACCCTGCTGAAGGGCGCGGGCACGGCGGTGGCGCTGCCGTTCCTGGACGCGATGTCGCCCGCCATGGCCGCCGTCTCCCCGGCGCCGATGCGCTTCGGCTTCCTCTATCACGCCAACGGCGTCATTCAGAACCAATGGATTCCCGCCACCACGGGCCGCGACTTCGAGCTGCCTGCCATCCTGCAACCGTTCGCCAACGTGCGCGACAGCGTCACCGTGGTCAGCGGCCTGGCGCACCTGCAGGCGGACACCTTCGGCGACGGCACCGGCGACCATCCCCGGGCCTCGGCGGCGTGGCTCACCGGCGTCCACGCTTATGACCGCACGCGCCCCGACGTAGCCGTGCGCCTGGCGACCACCGCGGACCAACTCATCGCGCAACAGGTCGGACGCGATACGAGCCTTCCGTCGCTCGAGATGTCGGTGGACTACCCGACGCAGGGCGCCTGCGATTCGGGCGACTGCTTCTACGTCAATACGATCTCCTGGCGCAACGAAACCACGCCCAACCCGACTGAGATGAATCCGCGCGTGATCTTCGAACGCCTCTTCGGCGACGGCGGCAGCGCCGACGCCCGCCGTGCCCGCATCCAGCGCAAGGGCAGCGTGCTCGATTCCATCGTGGGCGAAGTGGCGCGGCTGTCGAACAACCTGGGTCCGGGCGACCGGTCCAAGCTCACCGAATACCTGGACTCGGTGCGCGAGCTGGAAATCCGCAGCAAGAGTCCCGAAACGCAGCCGGCCAACGAAGTGGAACTGCTGGACCGGCCCACCGAAGTCCCGGACACATTTGATGCGCACACCAAGCTGATGTTTGACCTGCAGCACCTGGCGTTTCAGACGGACACCACGCGCGTGTTCAGCATGATCATGGCGCGGGAGCTCAGCAGCCGCACGTTCGCCTTCATCGGCGTGCCGGACCAGCACCACTCCGTCTCGCACCATCGCAACGATCCCGACCTGATCGCCAAGAAAGCCAAGATCGACGCGCACCTGACCTCGCTGTTCGCCTACTTCGCGGATAAGATGGCGGCCACGCCGGACGGCGACGGGTCCCTGCTGGATCACTCCCTTATGCTCTACGGCGGCGGCATGGGCGACGGGAACCTGCACCGGCATTTCGACCTGCCGACGCTGCTGGTGGGCAAGCTCGGCGGCCGCATCCACAGCGGCAGTCACTACGCCTATGCGCAGAACACGCCGATGTGCAACCTGCTGCTCGCGATTCTCGACAAGGCGGGTGTCCAGATCGACCACTTCGGCGACGCCACCGGCCGCTTGCAGCCCAACCCCCTCGCGCTCTGAGGTAGCGCAAGCGCTCGTCCCGGCGCATGTCGCCCGCGGCGCGTCAGTCCCGGCTTCCAAACGAACCAGGTGAGTTAGAGCGTTTGCAGCGTTATCGTAGACCGCTCCCTGTGGTCGCGGCACAGCTAGTCCGCATTTCTCACCAGGTTCGGGCGCAGGACGTGGCGCGAGCCCATGGCTCGCCGCGCCGGGACTCGTCCCGGCGCTTGTGGCCGGTCACGCTGTCATGCCGGGAGCGGCGGCCAAAGCGCCGATTGCGTATCCCTGCCTCACGTTTCGCGCCGATGCACTTAGAGCTTGTGAGAAATGCAGGCTAGCGGAAGGCAAGCGGCGCTCTGCGCAAAGGACGTGCACTGGGCACAGCGCCCGTAGCTGAGCCGCGACCACAGGGAGCGGTCTACGATAACGCTGCAAACGCTCTAGTCGTATCGCGCCGCGAGCTGCTCCGTCAGCTGCTGGTCCAGCCCGTAAATATCGTCGAAGAACCGCACCTGCCCGTTGTCCGCCCAAGCCGTCAGGTAGACGATCCTTACCGGGATAGCCTGCTTCAGGTTCACCTGCTTGTCATCCGGCCCCTGCATCGCCGCGGCGATCCGCTCCGGGGTCCAGCTCGCATCAGACCGCAGCGCCCAAGCCGCCAGCGCCGGAGGATCGGCCACGCGCACGCACCCGTGGCTGAAATCCCGCCGCGCGCGGCTGAACAGCGACTTTGACGGCGTGTCATGCATGTACACGCTCTCCTGGTTCGGGAACATAAACTTCACCAGCCCCAGCGAGTTCTTCGGACCCGGCGTTTGCCGCACCATCACCTGCCCGTGCTTGATCTGCTCCAGCAGCGCCGGCGTCACCGTCCCGCGGGAAACCAACTCGCCGGTCCGCGTCACCACTTCGTAGGCGTGCTTGGCCAGGTAGTCGGGGTCCTTCTGTAGGTCCGGCACCAGCTCCTTCCGCTGGATGCTGTAAGGAACATTCCAATAAGGACGCCAGATAATGTATTTGAGATCCTCACCCAGCAGCGGCGTCTGCGTGTTGCGGGCCCCGCCGGTGACCACGTTCATCTCCAGCTCCACGCGGTGCGAAGCGTCGAGCGCCCGCAGCCGGAACTCGGGGATGTTCACCATGATCGACGGCGTGTAGCCGTGCGGCAGCCAGCGCCAGCGCTCGGCCGCCAGCTCCAGTTCCCGGACGCGCCCGGTGAGCGGCGTGTTCAGCGCCGCCAGCGTCGTCTTGCCGATCCGTCCGTCGGGCTCCAATCCATGCCGCGCCTGGTAGTGCTTCACGGCATCCACCAGCGCGCCTTCGTAGACGCCGGCGGAGACAACCTCGCCGGAAGTAACGTCGTCCGTCACCGCAGCGTCCTCCGGAAGGTCGCCCAACAGCCGCAGCAGCCGGATCAGCCGCGGAACGCCCACGTACTCCTGCCCGGGATCCACCGTCTTGGCGGCCTCCGGCAGCAGCGCGCCATCATCGACCTCGGCCAGCGTCCGATACTGCTTCAGCGCCTCAAGCGTGGCGCGATACTCGGCGAAGGGCGGCTCCAGCTCATCCAACACTGCATTTGCGGCGCTCAGGTCGGGAGCATCCAAAAGCGAACGGACCTCGTTCCAAAGCGGCTTCCGATCCGGGTCTGAACCGTAAATGCCAGGGTTCGCCCGCCCGTCGCGCAGGTCGGAAACATAGCGCGTCACCGCTACGGTGAAGGCCAGATCGAACCGCTCCAGCCCCTCGGCCGGCATCTGGTACTGGTCCAGTTCCAGGATGCGCGTCGACCAGCGGCGGCCGTCGTAGTCGTCCATGTCGAGGCCCTTGTCGCCCGCCTCGCGCAGCACTCGCGCCAGCTCCCGCGCCCGCTCCGTCGCCACGCCGTCCCGAACCCATGCCAGCTCGTAAGAACGGGCTTGGTAGAACTCAGTCACTTGTTCCTGTTGGCGAGTGAAATCGGGCCATCGGAGATCCGCCAAATGACCCGCCGATACCATCGCGCAAAGCTCGGACTCGCAAGCCGGACGGGGCGCCACGGCGATGTCCGGGCTTGCCGCCGCGGCCAGACCCGTCCAAAACGCCATTGCCAGCACTGTTACTGGCATCCTTCGCGCCACTCCGCGCCAACTGTCCCACTGCATCTGTTTGCTCCCAAGCGGGCCCATCACCGGAATAAACCAGCAATCCGGCTTCCATTCGCCCATATATAAGTGGATGCGGTCCAGCCCGGCCGCGTTGCAGCAGCTCCGTGCGATTTCCTCCGTCACAAGCGGAGCGCGCGCCCTCACTGGAATTCCTACGGCTCCGCAGGACGTGGCGCAAGCACTCGTGCTTGCCGCGCCCGGGCCTCATCCCGGCGCTTGTCGCCGATGCCAGCGTCATGCCCGGAATCCGAACGTCTCCGCAAACGCTCCAGGCCATTTTTGATTTTGCGTAGATCGGTCTCGCCCGGCTCGCAACGGTTGCCCGCCGCACTTCGCTCCGCGTCCGCCAATCCGTTACGCCATCCAGCCAACCGCCTCTCCGGCGATTCCCTGCGGTAGTGCCTGGATGGTGCGCAGGCCCAACCTTCCCGGCCCTCTCCGGCGAAATGCGTTAGAATCCATCAAGAACAGGAGAACCGCCATGCGGATCACTCGATCCATCCCCTTCGTTGGCGCCTTCGCCGCGCTCCTCGCCTCCTCCGCCTACGGACAGGCGTGCAACCGCGCGTGCCTGGAAGGCTACGTCGACAAGTATCTGGACGCGATGGTCGCCCACGACCCCGCCGGCCTTTCCTTCGCCAAGGACGTGAAATTCACCGAAAACGGCCAGCGTCTGGAACTCGGCGACGGCCTCTGGAACACCATGACCGGCAAAGGCACCTACCGCCTCTTCGTCGACGACGTGGAAGGCCAGTCGGTCGGCTTCTTCGGCAGCATTCAGGAAAACGGCACGCCCGCCATGATCGGCGTGCGCCTCAAGATCCGCAACAACCAGATCACCGAAGCCGAGCAATTCATCCAGCGCAGCGCCAGCTCCGCCCGCGGCTTCGAGCGCATCGGCTATAAGTGGGACGCCGAACCCATTCCGCCCGCCGAGCGCATGTCCCGCGCCGACCTGATCCGCATCGCCAACATGTATTTCACCGGCATGGCCTCCAACGACGGCAAAGGCGAGTACCCCTTCGCCGACGACTGCAACCGCATCGAGAACGGCTCCAATTCGACCAACCAGCCCACGCCCGCCGGCCAGACCCGCCCCGATCCCAAAACCGCTTCCATGTACTCCGGCCAGTGGAGCTGCCTGGAGCAGTTCCAGAGCGGCCTGATCCACTTCGTCACCCGCATCCGAGACCGCCGCTACGTCGCCGTCGACCCGGAAACCGGCGTCGTCTTCGCCTTCGGCTTCTTCGATCACTCGGCCGGCGACACCCGTACCTTCGAGACTCCGGATGGCCGCAAAGTCACCGCCGGTCCCCAGCAGCCCTGGACCTGGCAGATCGTCGAGCTGTTCCGCGTCGAAAAGAGCAAGATCCGCCAGATTGAAGCCATCATGGAGCGCTCGCCTTACGGCATGAACGCCGGCTGGAGCTCCTGGGAAGACGGCCTCAGCTCGCGCGCCCGGGACGTGGCCATCCTGAAATGACCCGCACAATTCTTACTCTTGGCCTCACTCTCGCGGCGCTGCTGGCGCCCGTCCTGTCGGCCCAGGCGATACAGGCGCCCAAGCCGATTATCGACAATGACCGCGTGCGTGTCTGGGAAAACGTGCAGCCCATGGGCACAATGGTGCTCGACGCGGTGAGCATCTCGGTGGGCGTCAACGCCGCCACCGCGCAGTTCACCCGCAAGGGCGAAGCGATCGCCGCCGACCCGAAATCCGTGGTGGTCGCCGGCGACGCCTTCGGCCAGCTCTCCTCGCGCTCGCAGAACCTGTCCTTATTAGTGGAGCTGAAGGACCACGACGTACCGGGGCTGGCCAACACCTCGGGCTTCCCGGACGCCTTCCCGCGCCCGGGCATCAAGCAGCTGCTGGACAACGACCGCGTGACCGTCTGGGACTACACCTGGACGGTCGGCGAGCCCACGCAAATGCACTTCCACAGCAAGGACGTGGTGGTGATGTTCCTGGAAGACGGCCCGCTCGAATCCACCACCCCCGACGGCCAAAAGAAGGTGAACCACTACGAGTCCGGCGCCGTCCGCTTCAACGCCCGCGACCGCGTGCACTTCGAGACACTCCTGAGCGGCCGCCAGCGAGCCATCATCGTGGAGCTGAAACCGTGACCCTGGCCACTCGAGGACCACTCGTAGATCAGGCCCGGTGTGGGGCAGGCCCCTGGCCTGCGGCGGCCTCTCAGGCCGCCTCGCCCGCGTCAGAAACCATCGCCCGTAGAACGCCAATGACCAAACTCCTGCCCGCCCTCCTAGCCGCGATCGCCCTAACCGCCCCCGCCCCCCTACGAGCCCAAGCCAACCCCAACCAGACCTGCGACCGCGATTGCCTCGAATCCTTCGTCGACCAATACCTCGAAGCCCTGATCGCCCACAACCCGTCCAAGCTCACCACCGCCCGCCGCGTGAAAAACACCGAAGACGGCGTCGAACTCGAGCCCGGCGACGGCTTCTGGCGCACCGCCAACGCCAAAGGCAGCTTCCGCCTCTTCGACGCCGACCCGGAAACCGGCCAGGTGACCTTCCTGGGCACCATGCGCGAGGACCCCAACCTGCCGGTCATCCTCGCCCTGCGCCTGAAAGTAGTCAACCGCCAGATCACGGAAATCGAAAACCTGGTCGTCCGCAACGCCCCCGAAGCGACGACGCTCGAAAACCGCGGCCGACCCGACCAAATCTTCTTCGACCCCACCCCCGCCGCCCAGCGAGCCTCCCGCGCGGCGCTCATCCAAACCGCCGACGCCTACTTCTCCGGCATCGAAAAGAACGACGGCAAGGGGACCTACCCGGTCGCCGCCGACTGCAATCGCTACCAGAACGGCTTCCAGACCACCAACAACCCGAACTATGCCGCCCAGCAAGCCGCCGCCGCCCCGCCTGGCCGGGGAGGACGTGGCGCCCCGGGCGGAAGAGGAGGACGCGGAGGCCCGGCCAAAGGCGCACCCCCTCCAGCCGCCCCGCCCAAGCCCGCCGGCCCGCAAATCGACCTCGCCTCCATGAGCTGCCTCGACCAGTTCAAATCCGGCTACTTCAACTTCGTCCGCCGCGTCCGCGACCGCCGCTACAGCGCCGTGGACCGCGAGCGCGGCCTGGTCACCGCCATGGTCCTTATGGACATGCCCACCGGCAAATACAGCACCTTCAAGCTCGCCGACGGCCGCCAGATCACCGCCGGCCCCACCGACCGCCCCACCACCTACGCCGTCTTCGAAATCATGAAAATCCAAGGCGGCCAGATCCATCGCATCGAGGAAGCGCAAATCAGCGTTCCCTACGGCATGCTCTCCGGCTGGTCCAGCTACGAAGACGGGATGTCGTCCAAGGCTCGGGGCATTCGCTGAGGATCCTCGGCGCGCCCTTCACGTGGCACCCCATCATGTCGCTTGATCTGGTCCTCGCCGACCTCGAACGCATCTACGGAACCGGTAAGCCGGGAGGCGAAGTTCCGGAATCGACTCGCTTGAGTGAGAAAGATCTTGAGAAATGGAGCCAGCTTGCCGGTATAACCCGGGAGTCCCTATATGACGAGATCGCTATGTACTTGGCCCGCGGATTTCAAGCGAAGCAGTTGAGCTTTGATTTTTGTGACGTCGTGGCAAGCCATCTGTTCCAGTCAGTCATATCCTCCTTAGTCGCCGGCCGTGAGCAGAACTTGCCAGAACTCTTCTACGACGTCTACTGCGCGTTTGACGCGGGGGAGTACAGCACAATACCGGAGGAAGATCCTGTCGAAACGTACACGCGTCCGTTGATCGCTCGGATCATCGCTGCTGTGGATGCGGGTCTGACGGACGAGGAGAGGGGAGCGGCCATTCGAATGCCGAGCCGTCGGTAGGTGACGCGTGATGAAGGGCTGCTTCCTCCAAAGGGGCTGCGATGGTGGCTCGGGTGGTGGAGACCCGTGAGTCGCGCTTCCTGCGCACCCACAAGATAACTATCCTGTTTGCGGAAATGAATCCCCGTAGGCCGCCTCGACGGCCGCGACTTCCGTGTCCGTAAACCGCTCAAACTCCCGTTCGCGCGCGCGCATGGACAGCTTCCCGCCGTTCTGGCGAAGGAAGCGGAACAGGAGGTCCAGCGTGCGCTCCGGCATGTCGGCGATGGCCTGCACGCGCGCCCGGAATGCGTCATAGCGAGTGAGAAATTCGGCCTCCCGCGGCAGGTCCTCTTCAATCGTCTGGCGGACGCATGCATAGAGAAACTCGGCGTAGCCGGTCGCATCGAAGTAGCGGTAGAAATCCGCCGTGTCATTCAACACCTCGACGTTGCTCTCCGGCGTTGGGCGCCAGTCGGTCACCTCCATCAGGCGTTTTGAATACCCCTCGAGCACCGCGCGATATTCGCCAATGCGCTGGAGGATCGCGGCCGAGACGGGGAAGACGACGCCCGCCGGGTGGAAGCCGCGCTGGGCGAGCACGTGGTGAATCAGGTAGCGGTGGATGCGCCCGTTCCCGTCCACGAAGGGGTGGACGTTGACGAAGCCGAAGGCGAGCGCCGCCGCCGCAATCACCGCGTCGAGTTCAAGGGCGGGCCCGCGATCGAAGGCAACCATGCCCTCCATCAGTCCGGGCAAGTCCTGCTGCCGCGCGCTGATATGGTCAGGCAGGGGTGCGCCCGTATCGCGGTCGTGCTCGCCCACGAAGCCGCCCTCATCGCGAAGGCCCAAGCGCACGAATCTGGCATCGCCGATGACGATAGCCTGTAGCCGCAACAATTCATCGAGCGTCAGTGGGTGGCGTCCGGCCTCGGCGATGGCGCGGCTCCAGCGCTGGATGCGGTTCTGCGGCGGGCTCTCGCCCTCGATGGCGTAGCTGGATTTTGAATCCTTGAGAAGCAGGAAGGCCGCGGTGCGGGCCAGCAGGTCGCGCGGCACGGCGGCGACAGCCTCGCGCGCGCGCCTCCCGAGATCGGCCGACACAAAGTCTTCAAGCTCTTTGTTCTTGAAAACCAGCGGACAGAAGGCCGGCGTGCCGGGAAGATTATTGCGAACACGGTGGCGCGGCGAGCTCTGCCCTTCGATCGCGTATTGCTGGCCGGGATCGACGACACCCACGTAAGCGCCGCCGCGCGCGTCTTCGAGGTCCAGGCGAGCGCCGCTGAGCCACTCGTAGAGGAACCACAAGCGGCGCGCGTAGCTGCCGTTGGGTTTGCCCCGGACCAGCCCCGCGATGGCGCGCGGCCCCGTGGCGCCGAACACCGATTTGAGGACCGCCAGATCGACGCCCTCGTAGCGCAGCGCGAAAGTCAGGTGGCCCTCAAGCGTCGCGGCCGGAGCGTGGCGGGGGGTGAGGATGCGCCATCCGTGCTCCACGCGGATTCGGTGATGCTCCCCCGTGGCGGAGAGAGTGCGCGGCAGGGGAACGCGTAAGCCGTAGGCATCGATCAGAGCGGAGTAGCCGGCAGGCGTGCCCCGCTCGGGCAACTGCAGTCCTCGAAAAACGCTCACCGAGCCTGAAAAACGTACCTTGGGTGCCCGCGGCATGCAAACCCTTGCTTGTGCGTGAAATTCTTTACTTTATAGAATCCTATCATGAAAAATGCACCAGATCCATGACAAACGGTCCTAAATCGTGTTGTCACGTGAAGATAGCCCCTCGGCGGCCACCTCACGAGCGAGCAGAGTGCCGTTCCATCGCCCCACTCACGGTAAGCGCGGGCGCACTGCTCCTCGTGCCCTGGACGTGGCATCATCGGTTCGCGGAAACGATCATGCCACGGTTCCTCCGTTACCTCTGGCTATACGCCATCGGTCTCTTCGCGTTCGGCGCAATCCTGCTCTATGGTGTTTTCCATCGGTCCCCATAAGGGCCGGCATCGCCGGCGGTCAGGCATCGAGCGCCAATGCTGGGTGAGGAATCTTGACACATTCCATCTAGGCCAAGTATTTTCAGGTCGGAATCACCGCTGCGTCGAACCGCCGCCGAATGATGCGCGTTCTCAACAGGTATGGACCAGCGGGTTCTATTTCGGCGGGGCTACACCAGCACGCGAGTTCCCTGTCCGTCGCCAGTTGCCGGACCGCCAGGGACCGCCTCGCTCATATCCCGACTCCCTCACTGCCTCGCGGCCTGCCCCACCACCTTGCGCCGTCTTCGAAATCATGAAAATCCAAGGCGGCCAGATCCACCGCATCGAGGAAGCGCAAATCAGCGTTCCCTACGGCATGCTCTCCGGCTGGTCCAGCTACGAAGACGGAATGTCGTCGAAGGCTCGGGATATCAAGTAGGCGCCTGGATGCAGTGCTGGTTCGGATTCAAATAAAGCGAGGCCTCTAATCCTCGAAAGGCGTCACGGCCGTAAAAGCGCCGTTACCTGCGAACTGGAGGCTGAAGCCCGTGAGATAAACTCCGAACGGTTCGGCCGGTTCCACGGTGAACATGCCTGCGCGCCCATTCGTCTCTGGAAAGTCTACGCCTAGGTTCATCCAATACAGCACCCCGTACTTCTGGGTGATCGTCTTCTGGCTGATCACAACGCCAGACAGATCTCGGATGGTCACTTTCAGCATTTCTCCTTCACTGCAAAACGATGAACTGCAAAGCTCCGACGTCAGGATCCCCATTCCTGTGTAATTTCCATTCGTGTTGTCGAAGAAGACCGTCATCCGGTCGAAAGCGCGATCTCCGAGGATCATCGAGGTCATGAGATCAGGCCGGTCCGGCGTCTGCTTTCGAAAGATTGTCTGCCCAAACAGATCACCGTTGGATTGCGTCGCGAGGGAGACCAAAGCCCATCCGAGTTGCTGCGGGGCCTCGGAAACGAGGGTCTCGTAGATCGCCGTCTGTCCGACGGGTAAATTTACCACGAAGGTATCGGCGGAGCCACGTTCCTTCAGGGCGACGCTCCAAGGCTCTCCATCGCGCGTGTAGAAGCTGATGGTTCCGACTGCTGACTCGCTGTCGTCGACATTGGTCAGAACGATTCTCTGATTCCATCCCTCGCCTAGGATTACCAAAGGGACGACGTGTGGTGAATATGTAGTCAGACTCCCAGCTTCTCGCTGCGCGAACAGGCAGCACGACGAGAGCAAGAGCGGCAGTACGAACCTTGGCATTGATGATTTCTCCTCAAAAGAGTCATCGGTATTCTCTCAGCTTGGGCGAAGATCGTCAATGGCGGAGACATGTGAAGCCATGGAAGCAAGAAATCATCACTGATTCAAGCGTCCACGTCCTCTCCGAGCGGCCAGTGTTGGCGCAAATCCAGCAGATCCAAATAGATTTCGGATGATTTCAGCGCACCCCCGAACTGCGGTCATCACCCAATCCCAGGGGTTACAGCCGCTCCGGAAATAAAAGCCAGCCGCGGCACATTCTGGAAATGCGCGCGATTGTGCGTCACCAGCGTAATGGAGTGCCTGACCGCGCAGGCGGCGATCCAAAGGTCGTTGTTGTCTACCGTCCTCCCCGACGCCGACAGCTCGGCCTTCAGTTCGGCGTAGATCTCGCACACAGCGTGGTCGTACGGCACGACGATTACGGAACGAAGCCGGGAGGCGAGCTCATCCCAGCGCTTCCTTCCCCACCTGCGTTTATGTCCCCAGAAGTACAGCTCACCGAGTGTGACGAACGAGATCGCGAGACGCTTCCCCTGGATGCGCGGCGCATATAGCATGGCGCGCGTGTCTTTCGGTTTCAGCCACAGGAACGAGAACACGTCCGTATCAAGCAGAACCGTGTTTTCCGGATTGGTGGCGATGATTCTGTCCTACTTTCGAGAGCTGTATATTTCCTCGATCATCGCCTCGGCGTCTTCTTCGTCCCCGATGGCACTGGCCAGATCAGACGGGGACTTCACAGGCTTGACGTTCTGCGCCACGGCCAACTCTTCGATCGAAAGATTGGCGAAGAACGCCCCGTTCCCAAGCTCATCAGAGCTATCCCGTTGAGGCGGCTTATCGGCGAGCTTCTCCAACCACTCCTGCAGACTCAGCCCCTGCGCCGCGGCCTTTGCCGCCAGCGCCGCAGCCTTCTCGTCAGATAGCTCGATGACCGTCATATCCACTCCGTGCTGGTTCCAGTGTACCCCCGAGCGGCAGTCACCACACCCGACGACGCGCGCCTGCAACTCCACTCCCCTCATTCCCGGCCATTTCCCCACAGCCCCAACGCAACTCCGCCACGCGCCCGCCCATCCGGCCGCTATCCTCCAACCAGAAGTCCTTCCTGGCCAGGAAGCGTTGCACATACGGTAGTACTGAACTTCCGGCGGCCTTTACCGCCTCGCGGTGTCAGCTCGTAGCATGGCATCGATGGGAGATTGCTTTTGAGATCGGTCTCAACCTCCGCCCGGCGGGGCACGGAAACGGCCCGCCGGACTTCAGAGAGTCCTCGGGACGGCAAGACGGACCTGGGGAGCCGCTTCGCCTCGCGCGCGGCGGCGGCAGCGAAAACCTTGGAATACACACGGCAGCCATCCAGCGCCTTCTGGGCCCCGGGGTTAGTCGCCGCTCGAATTACTGGCGGCCGGATACGCACGGCGAAAAGTCCGCGAAGCCCCGGCCGCCCGCAACGCCTCTTCGTGCAGCCGCAGTGCGCGTATTGGTGTCTGCCTGCTCCTACAAAAGTCCGTTATCACCCCGTCGTCCAGCGCGCTACAAACCTTCGTGCCTCGTCGATGCAGCCAAGGGTAGCTGGAGGCTACTCGGGCGCTTCCCAATACCCGATCATCCGTCCGCAGGTCACCAATCCCACCCACAGCAGAATCGACAGCACCGCCGCCGCCTTCGCCACGCCCGGCACCTGGCCCGCCTTGTCGATCGCCTCCAGGTTCTTGTACACCGGCTTGCGGAAAATCAGCGCGTGCACGCCCACCAGCAGAAGCAGCGTGAGCTTGCCGCGGAACCACGGATTCGGCCAGTAGATCGCCGCCTTGGACCAGCCCAGCAGCAGCCCGCAGGTGACCACCAGCGTCAGCCCCAGATGCTTGTACGGCCGCAGTTGGTTGTGGACGTCGGCCATCTTCTCCTTGGTCATCCCGAAACCCAGCAGGCGGAAATCGGTCATCGCCACCATCGAACCAAACAGCCCGATCCCGATCAGGTGCAGCGAAAGAATCGCCGGATACATCAATGCGGATTCACGCAGGGCCGTGGCCCAACCCATGCTTTGCAGCCATTCCATAAAGGTAGTCATTCCACGGTCCTCTCTATACAAACGCGATGAAGATGCCGGAGGCGATCACCGACGCCCACACCAGCGCCGAGAACCCGCCCACAATCACGCCGTTCACGCCCGGCTCGGGCATCATGGCCACCTTGCGGTGGAGGGTCCAGTTCAGCAGCAAGCCGGTCAGCAGCGCGCCCATCTTGTAATGGAAGCTCGAATTATAGATGTACACGTCCGGCTGGGAGAAAAAGATCAGCGGACCGGTGATCAGGATCAGCACCAGCCCCACCAGCGTCCAGGGCGCCGTGTCCTTCACCAGTTGCGCGGCGGTCTGGCGCTTCATGCCGAGCCCCATCAGACGGAGGTCGACGATAAAAATAGTTCCAATCAAGAGCGCGAATCCGATGATGTGAAAGATCTCACACACCGGGAACGACCACTCGTTGGTGTTCAAGGGATAATTAGCGGGATCGTAACCTAAAGATTGCACTGCCTGGTGCGGCCTCCTTCAACCGTTCAACGTAGCACTATAGCTCAAAACGTCAGATCAAGTCCTCGTTCGGCTGCGCGCCGCGCCACTCGGGCAGCAGCGCAGCCAACTTGCGTTGCAATACGCGCCACGCCAGCCATAGCGACGTGACACACAAACTCGTCCCCCCCAGCATCAGCCCGATCACCACGATGTCCCACAGCGGCCGGTGATTGTAGAGCCACGGAAAATTCAGCGAGTGGAGCCCGTGGTACAGCCACCGGCTCACCCAGTTGCGCGCGCTGTAGTTGCCCACCACGCGCGCCGTCTTCGGATCGATGTAATAGCGCGTGCCCACCGCGTCGTTCAGCCGCAGGTAGATCACCGGCAGCGGAGCTTCCCTGGTGCGGTCCAGATAGTAAGCGTCGTAGGAATCCATCAGCCGCAGTTCGGCCAGCGCCGGACCCGCCGCGTTCTCCACCAGCGTCATGACCCGGTCCCGGTCGAACTCCGGCCGCGCCTCGCCCGCCAACGGAACCACGCGCGTCTCGCCGCGCCCGTTCGACGCCAGGTAGACCGGCTCGCCGTCGAAGGAAGTGAACTCCAGCTCTTTCACCTCGAAGTCCAGCGGCAGCGCGGCTACCGCCGCGGCCGGCGGCCTCGCAGCGTAGGCGGAAAGCGGCAACCGCCCGGACCCGCGCAGCGCGCCCGCCACGTTCGGACCCCGTGCCGCTCCCTTGCCTTTGCCCTTGGTTCCCTTGGCCGCCGCGGCCGCCCCGTCGGATGGAATCGTCCACGCCGTAATCCGGTCCACGAACTCGAACGGACCCATCGACAGCAGCCCGCTGAACGCCCATGTCACCGTCACCACGCCGAAGAACAGCCCGATGATCGTGTGCCAGCGTTTCCAGCCGCGATAGGGGATGCTGGTGGGCGCGCCCGCATGCCGGTAGCGCTGTTTCGGAGAATACATCCACACGGCGACGATCACGCCCAGCAGCGCCGCCACCGTCGCGACGCCGGAGGACCACACCACGAACGAAAACCACTCCGGACCGTTCCGGCGCAGCGGCGTGAAGTACAGCCAGTGCGGAATCGCCCCCAGATACGCCCAGAAGCGCGATGCCGGCGTGGTGTACTGCAACACGTCGCCGGTGTCACCGTCCAGGTAAACCTGCTGCCCGTCCGGCCACGAATACTTGTAAAGAGGAAAGGAGCTGCGCACGCCCAGCGTCCACTGGTCGATCTCCTCCACCGTCTCGCGCCGGGCCTGGTCCACGGGCTGCCGCGCCCAGGCTGTGGCCGCGCGGTCGAGTAGCGCGTCGTCCACCATCCACTGCTCCGTGCCATCGTCGGCGTAGACCAGCGCGGTGCCGCCGCGGCCTCCGAAGCGATATACCGGCCGCGCGTCGAAGCTCGACAAGCGCACCTGCGCCGGCGGCTGATCGCGATCGAGCGCAGCGTAGGCTTGTTCCGGGGAAATCAGGATCTGGGCGGGGTTCAGCACGGGAGCCCGCTTGAGGCGGTCGGCCGCGCTCACCTCCGGGTAGCTCCAGTACATCAGGACGATGCCGGAGACGAACCACAGGGTGAACAGCGCCGCCAGCACCACTCCCATCCAGCGGTGCAGGAAGATGAGCGAGCGCTTCAGCAGGGCGGTCGGACGTGGCAACCCGTTCTCCTGGCAGAATACGGAGCGCAGCCAGCCGCTGGCAGAGCCGCGACCGCAGGGAGCGGTCTTCGTAGCCGGGCACGCATGAAGCAGCCTAACACGAGTTGCTCCCCTGGCGAGCCGCTTTCCGGGCAGGAAGCGGTCACTGACCGGTGAGTGACCGCTTCAAGTGACTGGTAATCAGGGCTATACGAAACCGATCGCGCGCCCGCCGGCGCCCACGCAAAACCACAGGCCAAAGGACAGAATCGCCGACACGGCGGCCAGAGCGCCCGGCCGCTCCACATCGCGGCGCACCACCCAGCGGTACAGCGTGTACTGGAAGATCAGCACGGTGGCCAGTGCGCCCATCTTGAACTTGAAGCCGTCGTTGGTGAAAGACTTGATGGCTTCCGAGGAAAACAGCGCGTAGCCTGAGAGCAGCATGATTCCCAGGCCCCAGTTGACGAAGGGCATCAGTTGCTTGGCCAGCACCTGCAGGGTCTGGTGCCGCATCCCGAGGCCGAGCATGCGCAGGTTCAGCACCATCAGCGATCCGAACATCACGGTCATCGCCAGAATGTGAATGGTCTCGACGAACGGAAACAGCCAGATGGACGCTGAGATCGTCTCGCCCAGCCAACATTTGTCATGCCACTCAAAGAATGGATAAGAGGCTTCCCACATGAATTTTCGATCCCCCACGAGGGCGAACTTCACCGGTGGGCAGCTTCGGCTGCCTCCGGGCGTCCCGCCCTGGCTGCTGAATTACAGGTTTCCGGCTAGAAGTTGTATGCAGTGGTACGGCCGGCAATAATTACGATCGACCAGCAAAGAATTGAGAACAACCCCGCCAGTTTCACTCCCATCGGCGGGCTGGGGCTGGCGTCCCAGACCACGCGGCTGCGGTAGATGGTGGTGTGGTAAATCAGCGCGTTCAGGCCCGCCAACACCAGGAACAGCATTTTATAGCGGAACCAGATGCTCTCATACACCTTCACCGGCTCGCTGATGAACAGAAATACCCCGGTGATCATGGTGACCACGAACCCCATCACCATATAGGGCAGGATGCCGTTGAAGACATCCGACAGCGGGTACTTCTTGAACGCCACGCCCATCATGCGCAGGTCGGATATGGCGATCAGCCCCGCCGAGGCGCCGATGCACAACAGGTGTGTGCCTTCGAGCACCGGGAACATCAGAATGGATTCGCGAATCGAGATGCTCATCGGCGTCTCGCGAATCCACTCGCACATTTGGATCAGGTCCATCATTCGCGCTTACCTTCCCTTGGCGGCCGTGGGCTCGCCGTCAGCTGAAGAACCGGCGAACACCCGCCGTCCGTCAGCCAGTGTCACGTTACGGGCGTTGGCCAGATTCGAACCGTCCTTGGCCAGATTTCCCATAACCGAAATGGTGTCCCCCACCTTCAGCGAATCGCGCTTCCAGCCTTGCCGCATCAGCCCGTTGGGGCTGCCCAGCTCAAACTCCCAATTATCCACCTTGCCGTCTGGTTCCTTCACGTCCACGTAGAAGCGGGCGTGCGGATTCATCCATTCGACCTTGGTAACGGTCCCGGTGAACTCGCGCTGATCCTTGCGTGAGTACTCGGCGTCAAAGGAATGATGCGCCAGCGCCGGCAGACCAGTCAGGGCCATCGCGGCGGTCAGCGCACAGTTAATGAATTTAGTTCGCATGAATAATGTCTCCCGTTTACCAGGGCATCTCTGTCCCCAGCAAGGAGCGTAGCATAGCGGCCCCGCAACGCTATGTGCCGAATGGAAGGTCGAACTGTCACTTTACGGTCACTGACCGGGTTGTGACCGTCTTTCGGGAACCTTCGATCATTTTAAGTAAGTTATTGTAGCAGAGTTACTTAGGCTCAGGAGCCCGGGCCGGAGCGGGCAACTCGCGGTGGAGCACATAGTCTATGTCGATCGGCATGTCATCCATCGACTGCACTTTCAGCACCACCTGGAAGTAGCGCGGAAAGCCGCCCCCGGCCGCGCTCATCTTTGCCACCAGCTTGCGGGCAAACATGGGATCGGTGAAGGCCTGGACGCCGCCGGCGATGCTGGCCACGCGGTTTCCGGAGAGATAGAGCACTTCGCCGTCGCCGTACAGACCCGGCACGCGGCTGATGAGCGCGTAGCTCTCCTCGGTGTCCTGCGGATCGCTGGGTACGCGATCGCTGATCAACGTCGGCTCACCGGGTTGCGGATCGATGTTGCGAATGCCCGCCTTATCGAGCACAAACGGGCGTCCCGAGGACATGGCCTGCATCTGCCGGTTTTCGGTGGGCGGGCCGAGGAACAGCACGTTGCCCATGGCGACTTCCGGCGCGCCCAGTTGATCGCTTTCGAGCACCTGGACGTTCAGTTTGCGTACGCCGAAGAATTCGCCGAGGCGCAGTCCGGTGGCCGTGCCGACCGTCGCCAGATCGGGATTGGCGGAGGAAACAGCGATCAACAGCGGGCGGTTGGGCGCCACCAGCGGCTCCCAAAGCTGCCGCAATTCGGGGGTCCAGCCGTTGGCTTCGGGCACTGCCGCGCTTTCCACCTGGCGCAGGCGAAGGCTGTAGTAGAGCGCAGCGGCCACGGCCACCAGCAGCAGAACGGCCAGTACGGTTTCATGCCACGGCCAGCCGCGGCGGGCGGGCTCGGCAGTGGCGGCATCCGTGGCGGCTTCGCCCACGGCGGGCCGCTGCTCGAAGGTAACTTTGAAGCCGCCTTTGGGCAGGTCGACGATGATGGGATCTTCGGCGCCCTCGGTGCGATAGTACTCGGCGATCTTCTGCCGCAGCCGGGCCACATGCATGCGGACGGTGGATTCCTGGCGCGGATCGTAGGAAGACGGCTTGGCGAAGACGTCCAACCCGACAGTGTATTCCTTGAGGCTGCCGGCATCGCCGGCCAGCGACTTTTCCGCCAGATAGTTCAGCAGATTCCGATGCACCTCCGAGGTGCGGAACGCCTTGCTCTGGAGGATGCGCTGGACCTGTGCGGACGAGGCTTCCAGCTCTAACACCATGGGTGCCTTGATGATAGCATACGGGTCCCGGGATCGACCGGTGTGTTCGGCGTGGCGCGCGGGTCCTGGATTTCTTTATGATCTCGCTGCGCATCGGGCGAGCGCGAGAGGGGCGGAAGGTGGGCGACTGCGGTCCTTTCGGGCGGTGCCTTCGGGATGACACCGTGGTGGGCGACAAGCGCCGGGATGAGTCCCGGCGCGGCAAGCAGGAGTGCTTGCGCCACCCAGGCTACTGAACGGACACGGTCACCGGACGGCTCGCCTGCCCGGCTGCCGTGATCACGACCTCGACTGCATCGCCCGGCGGGACCCCGTCGGGGACCACTGCGTTGACTTGATAGAGACCCACGGACCCGGGTGTCAGCCCGGCGAAGTTCACCGTGGCGGGGACGCCGCCAATGGTCACGCCAACCGGGTTCACGGTCGGCGAGAGATGGTCCGTGGGGGTCACTGTGCCGGCTTCCACCGGCGGGTCCACTTCGCCCAGTCCGGTGCAGTAGATCACCAGAAAATCGCCGGGATGGGCCGGGTGTGAGGCGTCGGCGACGGGCTGCTCGGCTCCCTGAAGCACGGTGATGCTGCCTTGGCCGGTACCCTGTTGGTTCTGGGTGAAGACTCCGGGGGCGGCCGGGGCGATGGTGACTGGCTGGGGGGTGGAGATCCGGCCGTCGTGAGACACCAACATCTGCTGATCCGTGTTGACCTGGATGCCGTACGGGAGGATGGCGATGACTTGGTTGCTGTCGGCGTAGTAGACCGGGGCTTCCCGGCCGGCCAGGAACACGGTGCTGCCGCCGAGGCTGGCTGGTAGAGGGACGCTCGTGGCTATTGACGGCCCTTGCGCCAGGCTGGTCCCATACAACGTGACGAAACTGCCGGGCGAAAGACCCTGTTGAGAATAGCTCGCGGTGTTGACAATCGCGCCGGAGCCGACGATGGGCGTCGCGTTGTTCTCCCGCAGGTCGCCGGTGATTTGCACCTGTCCTTTGAGATCGAGCTCGGGGATGGCCGCTTCAGCCGTCACCGTGGTGGGAGACGTGACGCGCTCCGGGACCCAGGTGGCGGCCCAGCTTCCATCCTTGAGCGAATCCAGGCGCAGCGGCGGATCGCCGTTCGAGAAGTGCACGATCACGCCTCCCGTGGTCATGGGCGCGCCACAATCGTCCACCACTTTGACTGCGACTTGGCCGGGATAACCCGCGGTGACCGAGAATCCCGCCGAGAGCTGCGTGAAGACCGGCGCCAGCAGCGTGGGCGTGCAGACGCCCGCCGCACTGCGCAGACGCGAGAGATTCGAGGGGCCCGCGGGCACGACCACCAGAACTAAGGCGACCGATCGCGACGAGCCGTCGGAGAAGGAGAGTGTGAGCGATCCGCGATAGACGCCGGCGGGCAGTCCTTTGGCGAGCGGCTGGATGACGATGCGCTGCGGCTGCTGAGCGGTCAGCGTTCCTTCCGCCGGCAGCGACGTGAACCAGTTCTGGCCGTTGGCGGTGACGCGTCCGGAGGTGAACGTCAGAGGGTCGCTATCCGTGCTTTGGAGAGTGACGGTCTGGGAGCCGGGTGCGGTGCCTCCTTCGATGCTGGTGAAGATCAGTCCGGTGGGCTGCACCAGCGGACCCAGGCGGCTGCCGCGCTGAAGCACGTTCAAGATCACCGACACGAACTGCGGCGAGTTTCCGGCCGAGGGAGCGGCCACTTGCACCGTCCCGTAGTAGACACCGGCGCTCAAGCCCTCGGGCTGGACGTCCACGCGCACCTGCGGCACCAGAGGCGAATCCGCGTCACTCAAGCCGGTCTCGGGCAGGGCTGAAAGCCACGATCCGCCGGAGGTGGTGGAGGCGCTGACCGAGTAGGTCATCTGCCCGAGGCCGGCGTTAAGCACGTTGAAGAGCTGCGGGGGCGGGTCGCCCGCGCCCTCGACGGCATAGAAGGTGAGTCCGCTTTGGGGAATGCGGATGGTCTGCTGGACCGCGCTGACGGTCATGGTCACCGGGACCACGATGCGCTGGGAGGCGTCCGCGTTTTCGAGGGTCACGGCGCCGGAGTAGGTTCCCGGGGCGAGGCCGCCAGGATTCGCGGTGACGTTCACCGACGATGCCGCGTACGCACCCAGGCTGCCGCTGGCGGGCTCCACGCTGAGCCACGCGCCTCCCGCGGTGGTGGCGGCGATGGCGCGGAAGTCCAGCATGCCTCCTCCGGCGTTCGATACCGCGAGCCGCTTGGTCTGCGCCGGGGACTGCCGGACGAAGGAGAAGCGGACGGCGTTGGGGCTCACCGAAAGACTGGGGCTGCCGGGCGCCGTGACCGTGAGGGCGACGGAGATGGTCCGCGTGCTGGGATTGGCGGTGGGCGCGGAAACCGTCACCGTGCCGGTGTAAGCTCCGGGAGCAAGGCTGGAAGGATCGGCGGCGATGTGCAGGGTTCCGGGCATGGAGCCGGCGGCGGGTGTGGCCGTCAGCCACTCGGCCGACGTCGAAACCATGAACGGCGTGCCCGTGATGGAGCCGGCTACAGTGACGGTCTGGTCGACGGCGTCCGCGCCGGCGGGGGCGGTGAACGCCAGATCCTGCGGCGACACCTGAAACGAAGGCGCGCTGGCCAGCACCGCGCGGACGCGGTCAAAGACGAACTCCGTGATCAGGAGGTTGCCCGCGGCATCGACGGCGATCCCGCGCGGCAGTCCCAGAACGGCTTCGAGCGCCGGGTGGCCGTCCTTGAGCAATCCGGCGGTCGACTGCTTGGCCAGGTCGTGGCCTTCCGCAGCGCTTGCCGGCCTGTATCCAGCCACCGTGCTGATGGCGCCGTCCGGCGTCACCTTGCGGATGACGCCGTTGCCGGAATCGGAGATGAAGAGATTGCCCTGCGCATCGAAGGCCAGGCCGTCGGGGGTGTCGAGCGAAGCCGCGGTGGCCGGACCGCCGTCGCCTGTGTGGCCCGCGGTCCCGTTGCCGGCGACGGTGGTGATGATCAGGTCAGTGAAGCCGATGCGGCGCACGCGGTGGTTCCCGGAGTCGCTGAAGTAGACGGCTCCGCCGTGCACGGCCACGCCCTCGGGGCTGTTGATGCGTGCCGCGGCCGACTTGCCGTTGTCGCCGGAGAATCCGGGAGTCCCGTCGCCGGCGATCGAGTAGATGCGGATGTCGGGCGTGTCCACCAGCAGGAGCCGGTTGTTCGTGCTGTCGGCGATAAAGAGCTGCCCGAAGGTGTTCAGCGCGATGCCGGCCGGCGGTCCCATGACGGCGTCCAGCGCCGGAGTGCCGTCCGTCAACGTGCTGCCGCACTGGCCGCCGGCGTAGCTGTGGATGTTGCCCTGCGGATCGACAAAGCGGATGGCGCAGTTGAAAGAGTCGGCGAAGAGGAGGTTCCCCAGCGAATCGACCTCCATGTGCGTGGGGAAGAACAGGCGGGCGGAGGTGGCGGGTCCCTCGTCACCCGAGTAGCCGATTTCGCCGGTTCCGGCCAAGACGCTGATGGCGCCGTCGGGAGCCACGCGGCGGATGCGGTTGTTGGCGCTGTCCCCGATGTACAGGTTGCCGTTCGCGTCGGCGGCGACGCCTACGGGGCGGTTCAGGGTGGCGCTGGTGGCGGGGCCGCCGTCGCCCGAGAAATGATAAAAGCCGTTGCCGGCGATGGTGGTGATGACGCCCTGCGGATCAATGCGGCGGACGCGCGAATTGCCGTCGTCGGCCACGTAGACGTTGCCGCGCGCGTCGGCGGCCAAGGCAGGATAGGCGACGAAGCGGAACAGGGCCTTGGTGGCGGGTCCGCCGTCGCCGGCGAAGCCCTTCGCCCCGGTGCCCCCGGCGATGGTGGTCAGGATGCCGTCGGGGCCGATCTTGACCACGCCCATGCGGAAGACGTCGGCGGCGTAGACGTTGCCCTGCGCGTCCACCGCCACGGCCATGGCGAACAGGGCGTTGTTGGTGGCGGGGGCGTTTTCCAGCGGCACGTCGCCACCGCCGGCGAAGGTGGTGAGGATGCCATCCGGGCTCATGCGCATCAGGCGGTTGTCGTGGCCTTCGACGATGTAGAGGTTGCCGTTGCCGTCAACGGCGATGCGGCTGGGAGCCTCGATGGGCGTGGAGGTGGCGGGGACGTTTTCGCCAGTGACGCCGGTCTGCCCGTTGCCGGCCACGGTGGTGATGATGCCGTCCGGGGATACCTTGCGGATGCGGTTGTTATAGGTGTCTGCGATATAGACGTTGCCGGCGCTGTCCGCCGCAACGTCGAAGGGACCGTTGACCATCGCCTCGGTGGCGGGTCCGTTATCGCCCCCGAAGCCGTTGACCTGAGTGCCCGCAAAGATGGAGATGATGCCCTGCGGGGTGACCTTGCTGACGTTATTGCCGATTTCGCAGATATAGGCGTTACCGGCCGGGTCGAAGGCGACTCCGGTGGGCAGCAGCAGCGCGGCGTTGACGGCGAGTCCGCCATCGCCGGAGGCGAAGTTGACGCCGTTGCCGGCGACGACGTTCACGATGCCGTCGGGGCCGACGCGCAGCACCATGTTATTGCCGGGGTCCGCGATGTGGAGGTTGCCCTGGGGGTCGATGGCGAGGCCCAGTCCGAAGAGTCCGCTCAAGGGGGCGTCAACGGCGGGCTTTCCGTCGCCGGGAAAGAGCCAGTCGGCGCCGGCCACCGTGCTGATGACGGGCTGCGCGATGGCGGACGGCAGGCAGAGGGCGAAGAGGCAGAGCGGCGTTCCGCGGATCCAGCGAGTCACGGGGAGATATCCGTCACTATACGCCTTCGGGCAGGGCGAATCTACTATATGATCAGGAGCCCGGCAGCAGCGGGCGTGAGCGGCGGGTTTTACGCTACACTTGGCTTGATCCGCGCCGCACCTACCCCGGCGGGCGCAGCTTGATCGGATTTCAACAAGAAGAGGTGCCCATGACGAAACAGTCTTCCGCATCCCATCCGGAACGTACGGAACGGCGTTCGTTCCTGAACCGGTTCCAGGTTGGCGCCGTATCGCTGGCGGCGCTGGCGGTGGGCCGCACGGCCCTGGCTCAGGACAAGGCCTCGCCCGCTTCCGGGTGGAAACCCATGCTGCATGAGAAAGACGCATGGATGGACGAGTTGCCCGGCGTGCACCGGCTGGTGTTCGACACCACCAGCGAGCAGGGCATGCGCGATGCGCTGCTGTATACCAGCAACTACATCGCGGTGAACAGCCAGGATTACGAGGTGCAGAGCACGGACCTGGCGATCATCGTGATCGCGCGTCACGTCTCGACCGCCTTCGCCTACAACGACGCCATGTGGGCCAAGTACGGCGCGGCGTTCATGCAGCGGATGGGTGGCGGTCCTCCCGCGGCGGGCGAGCCGGCCAAGGAAGCTCCCAAGACGAATCCGATGGCGCGGCAGCTCGGCACGCTGGCGCGGCAGGGCGTGCAGTTCGCGGTCTGCTCGATGGCCACGCAGGCGATCGCCGGGATGGCCGCGCGGGCCTCGGGCGGCAACGCGGGCGAGGTCAACGAGGAGCTGAAGGCGAACCTGGTGACCAACGGGCGCATGGTGCCGGCCGGGATCGTCGCGGTGGACCGGGCGCAGGAGCGCGGGTATTCGCTGGTGACCACCGGCTGAGGTTGCGGGCTGAGGCTGCCCGTTTACTGATCGAACAGGTCGTAGTTCTGCATGTGGCGGCCGTCGGGCCAGGACACGGCTTGGGCGGCGGCGCGCGGCGCTCCGTTGCGGGCCGGAAGCGCGGTCACCGTGATTTCATCACCCTTTTTGAGCGTGTAGCGGCTCCAACCGTTCTTAATGAGGCGGTTGGGGCTGCCGAGCTCGAACTCCCAGTTGACCGTTTCCCCGTTCATCTTCACGTCGGCCCAGAAGTGCGCGTGGGGATTCAGCCACTCGACTTTGGTGACCGTGGCGCGGAAATCCGACTGCCTGGTGCGGTCATAGACCGCGTCCACCGAATGGTGGGCCAGTAGCGTGAATGCCGTAAGAAGAAAGAGGCAGATCGCCCGCATGACCGTATCTGCCGCCACTTTACCACAGATGGGTTCAGAGGACGGGCTCAGCGCCAGAGCTGATACCACTTACGCGCGCCGGCGGGAACGGCCGAGGGCGGCAGCATGGGCTGGCCGGTGAGCGCCGCGCCGGGATTGGTGATGCACAGCGCCTCGGCCAGCGGCTCGCCATAATTTTCGGTGACCCACCGGTGGGCGGCGTCCATCACCGGCGGGCGGTGTTCGGTGTCATGGCCGTCGCTGGCCAGCACGTGGACCAGTCCGCGGTCGAGCAGCGTGCGGGCGAAATCCAGCGCGCGGCGGCCGAAGCGCCCGGTGAGGCTTTGCGCGGTGACCTGCACGCGCGCGCCGTTTTCCACCCACTCCTCGATCTGTTCCAGGCGCTGGCGCAGCAGGCCGTTGCGCTCCGGGTGGGTGATCACCGGAATCATGCCGGCGTCGGCCAGGCGCTCGAAGATTTCGGTGGTGTTGTGGAAGATCAGCAGGTCGGAGAACTCCACCAGCAGGTAATTCTTGTGGTCGATGGTGTACTTGTCCGGATGCGCGATGGCGTCCTGGATGTTGTCGAAGCTCAGGTGGAAGTCGCAGCCGGTGTGCAGGCGCAGGGCGACGCCGGCGGCGGATTCCACCTCGGCGAGGCGCGCGGCAATTACGTCCGGCTCAAAGCGGTATTCGGGATTGGCGTGGGGCGTGGCGACCAGGTCCGTGGTGCCGTGCTCAGCCGCCATGCGGACCATGGCGAGCGAATCCTCGATCGTCCGCGCGCCGTCGTCCATGCCGAACAGCACGTGGCTGTGAATATCGATCAAACTCCGATTCTAGCGCAGGGTTGGGCGACGTCCACCGTTGACGGGCGGCAGCGTGGCGGCTGGCCGGTCCGCTTCCGGTTGGTTGGCGCGTATCCAGCGGCGGGCGGCCCCGCGTTCCCTCCACCGCTGGAGCATCCCATAGGTGGCGAGGGCCACCCTCCCGGCCAGTCGGTGCAGGCGGGCTGGGAGCAGGCGCTGGCAGGCGGCGGCCGCCAGCACCAGCATCTGCTCCCAGCCAAGCGTCCGGCGGTCAAAGCGCCAGGCGGCGAGGCAGTGCTCGACCGCGTAGCCGTTGCGCTGCAGCACCAGACTGCGGGCCAGATCCCAATAAAGGTAGGAGATGTTTGTGTTGCGCCAGCGCTCGATCACCTCAGGCGCGTAGGCGAAAATCTTCGTCAGCGCGTAGAACTGGTAGCCGCGCTGAGAGGCGACATCGGACAACACGGAGCCGCTGCGCAGGCGGCACAGGGTGAGCGCCACCGGAATGCAATCGAGCTGCCAGCGTGTTTGCGTGGCGACGCGAACCGATAGCTCGAAGTCTCCGGCGCGGAGCAACTCTTCGTCGAAGAAGAAGTGGTCCACCTTGCGCCCGGCGCAGGCGGGGTGGCCGGCGTCCATCACCGCGGCGCGCAGCACGGCGTTCGATCCGTTTCCGATGAGGTCCCGGGTCACACACAGTGAGATCGGCGTAGGGCTGGCGCCCGCGCGCTGATAGATGCCCAAGGGGCGTCCCGCTTCGTCGATGAACGCCGAGTGGCTGTAGCTGACGCCCAGCAGCGGGCGGGACTGTAGATGATGCACGTGAAGCGCGAGCTTGTCGGGCGCCCAGAGATCGTGGGCGTCCAGGAAGGCCAGGTAGCGCCCGCGCGCGTTGCGGATCCCCGTGTTGCGCGCGCCGGGGAGGCCGCGATGCGGCTGCGAGAGAATCCGGATGCGCGCGTCGAGGTACTGCCGGCAGAGGTCCACGGTACCGTCCGTGGAGCCGTCGTCCACAATCAGCAGTTCAAAATCGTTATAGGACTGCGCCAGCACTGAGTCGATCGCCTGCCCGATGAAACGCTCGCAATTGTATGCTGGGACGACGACGGAAACGGCCGGGTCCCCCGCCAAAGAGGTGGACCCGCCAGGGTTACCTTGATGAGTGCGAATCATGCTGGCTCACGTTACGAGAACCGCGGCGCGGTGGGAAACTTCTTCTTCGTGTCCCATGCGCGAAAATTCATGTTTCTGAGTATATCCAAGAACGCGTGCACCTCCTTAAAATTCCTCCTGCACCGCGTCGAATTCGGCCGCGACTTGACGCCGGGGGCCGGCGGCGTGCACGGCTTCTTCGGAGCCAGGGAGCGCACGGGCCCCGGTTCCGTCATCGACCGGCGGAACACCCGGGCGCTCGCCCGCTGTGCGGGGTACCTGCGATTCGTCATCTATCGCGACCCGGTGTCGCGCTTCCTGTCGACGTACCACAACAAGGTACTGTGGCCGCCGGAGCCGCATCGATTCTTCACCAAAGCGAGATTAGAGGGGAGCCCTTTCGATCCGTTCCTGGACGTGGTGGAAGAGATGCTCACCAGGATCCCGGATCCGCTTCACATCGACGAACACATTCGCCCGCAGCGCCGCTGCTTTGAGCCGGAGGATGTCGACTACATTGTGCCGATCGAGGCGCTGGCGCAGTTCCTTGAGGAGAAACTCCAGTTGACTTACCCGGCGCGCCACAACGAGCACACGGGGCTGCGGATCGTGCCGTCGGCGGCGCAGATTGAGAGGATCCGCCGGCTGTACCGCGAAGACTACGAGATCCGGCCGAATTATCCGGAGCTGCCGGCGTACCGCAACACCGCCTGATTCGGGCTCAGCCTTGCAACATGCCGATGGTGGTACGGACGGCGACCCATAGGGACCAGGGGAACAGGATGGTGACGATCGCCTTGGCGGTGGAGATTTTGCGGGCGGCGCGGGAAACGCCGATGCCCAGCAGGGCGATGATCCAGAAGTTGAACAGGTCCAGCGGGGTGCAGAAGCCCTTCAGCCAGCCCGGCGCGTCCTGCGGCAGGTAGGCGGCGGCGTTGAAGGCCAGCGGGTTCTGGAAGTCGATATCCTCGGGCGGTTTCATGAAAATGATTGCGATGGTGAGCAGGTACACCAGCAGCTGCGGAAGGGCTCCATAGGTGACGATCGCCATCATTTGTTTCAGGCGGATCTCGGCTCCCAGGATGGTGTTGAACAGGAACAAAAGAATCAGCGCGATCACGAAATAGAAGATGGTGGTCACGATCACGCCGGCGTAGGCGGCGTACTTGGTGATGCCGGTTACCAGCGCGATCTGTTGCTCGCGCTGCTGGGGCGACAGTTGCAGCGCTTGCGGGTTGCGGTCCATGGCCTGGCGGATGGCGACTTCGAACCCCACCTTCTGGTTGAATACGTAGGTGACGCCGATACCCAGGACGGCGATGACCAGAATCGGGATCCACCAGCGCGGGCGCTTGGCGATATCGGCGAACGCGGCGCCGGGCGAAAAGAACACGCCGAAAAGGCGCGCCACCTCGCTCATCGGCTTGGGTTCTTCGGGTTCTGCCTCGATGGGCGGGGGCTCAGGCGGCATCGATTCTGGAGACATTGGTGTTCAGTCTACACCTACGCAGGGCGGGGCGGTGATGTTCCCGAAAAACGTCCGGCACCCACTTTTATAGCCCGCGACTCCCCTTGACAACCTAGGAGAAGCAGTGTAATCTTCTCCTAGTTGAGCTAGGAGAAGCCGGAATGTGGTCCCGCTTACCATCGCGCATCCGATCGCGTGTTCGATCTTGGACTCGCGGCATGCTTGACCGCCATCGCCTGGAGCGCGAGATGGCCGAGGAGCTCGAAGCACATTTGGCCGCCCGCGCGGCCGATCTCGAATCCCGCGGCCTCTCCCCCGCGGAAGCCGCCCGGCAGGCCCGCCTCGAATTCGGCCCCGCCGAGCGCTTCAAAGAGGAGTGCCGCGAATCGCGCGGCCTGCGCCTGTGGGACGAACTCCGCGGCGACTTCCGCTTCGCTCTGCGCTCGCTCCAACGCAACAAGGGATTCTCGGCGTTGGTGGCCGCCTCCCTTGCGCTGGGCATCGGCGCGAATATCGCGGTCTTCAGTGTAGCCAATGCGATCCTGCTGCGCCCGTTGCCCTACGGCGGCGACCTCGACCGCCTGGTGGTCATCCGCGAGGAACCCGAAGGCGGCTTCCGCACCGGTTTCACCCGTCACCCGACGGTCAACTTCGTCGCCGAACAGAAACGCCTCTCGACGATGGAAACCGTGATGGGTGTAGGCGACGCCGGCTACTTCTACAACACCATCGGCATAGGCGAGCCGCGCACCATCTACGCGGGACCCGTGACGGCCGAGATGTGCAAGCTGGTCCGCGTCACTCCCATCCTGGGCCGTTGCTTTACGCCCGAGGAAGAGGCGGCCCAAGCCCCCGTCGCGTTGCTGAGCCACGAGCTTTGGCAGGAGCAGTTCGGCGCCGACCCCAACGTGCTGGGCCGCACCTTCACCACCCTCCAGTCGCGCCGTAACAAGGTCTTCACCGTGGTCGGCGTGATGCCCGCCGGTTTCCGCCTCTACCCGACCCGCTACGACTTGTGGGTTCCGGCCCCCTCCCGCGGCGGCAATTTCACCTGGAACCAGGGCATGGGGCGCCTCAAGCCCGGCGTCAGCATCGAGCAGGCGCGCGAGGAAGCCCGCGCCCTCCAGCGCGCACTGCTGCCCGACGACCACGAAGGCGTGGGCGGCTACAAGGTGATCGTGCTTCCCTTCACCAGCCTGGTCCGCGGCAACGTCACCACTGGCGTCGTCATCCTGATGGCCGCCGCTGGACTGGTGTTGCTGATCGCCTGCGCCAACGTCGCCAACCTCCTGCTGAGCCGCGGCGCCACGCGCGTTCGCGAAGTGGCCGTGCGCGAATCGCTGGGCGCGGGCCGCTTCCGCGTCTGCCGCCAGTTGCTGGTGGAATCGCTGGTGCTGACCGGACTCGGCGGAGCCGCCGGATTGGCGCTGGCCTACTGGCTGACGCCCGCCGTTCGCGCCGCCGCGCCGCCTTGGCTGCCGCGCCTCGAAGAGATCGGCATGGACTGGCGCGTCGTGACCTTCGCCGTGCTGATCTCCCTGGCGAGCGCCCTCCTGTTCGGCCTGCTGCCCGCGCTGCGGCTTTCCCGCGTGGACCTGGCCGACGCGATGAAGACCGGCGGCCTCACCTCGACGGGCGGCGGACGCCAACAGACGGCGATGAACACGCTGGTCGTCTTCCAAACCGCCTTCTGCGTGGTTGCGATGATGGGCGCCGGCCTCCTGATCAACACCGTGGCGCGGCTGCGTTCGCTCGACCTCGGCATTCGTCCGGACCACGCGCTGATGGTCCGCGTCACCGCGCGGAACGGCGCGGACGCGCAACCGTTCTTCGGGGATGTGCTCGATCGGGTGCGCGCCCTCCCCGGCGTGGTTGCCGCGGGAACCGTCAACCTGCCGCCGCCCAATAACGGCGGCGCCAAACTATCCTTCGGTCTGCCCGGCAGCGATCGCGCCGCTCAGCGTGATGCGCTCTGGAGCATCACGAGCCCCGGCTACTTTCAAGCGATCGGAACGCCGCTGCTCGCCGGTCGCGCATTCCGTGATGCCGATACCGCCGACGCGCCTCTGGTCGCGGTGATCAGCGAGAGCCTCGCCCGCAAGGCGTTCCCAGGGCAGTCCGCCGTCGGACAGCGACTGCAGTGGCCCGGACGCGAGCCGGCGTTTCAGGTGATCGGCGTGGTGGGCAACGTGCGCCATCAGGGCCTGCTGGAGCCGCCCGATGACCACATCTACACCAACTACACACAGGGCGGCAGCACCGGCATGCGCCTGGTGGTGCGCACGCTGGGTGACCCCGCGGCAATGACCAGCGCGCTGAAAGCCGCAGTGCGGTCCGTCGATCCTAATCAACCGCTCGATGACCTGACGACGTTGGAGACGACCGTCGACCAGATGACCCAGGAGCAGCGCTTCTACATGCTGCTGCTGAGCGCGTTCGGCGGGCTGGCCCTGCTGCTGACCGCGCTGGGCGTGGGTGGTCTGGTCGCCTACTCCGTCAGCCGCCGGACCCGCGAAATCGGGCTGCGCCTCTCATTGGGAGCCACGCCCGCCAGCCTCCTGCGCCTCTTCGGTGCGTCGAGCCTGAAGTTGCTGTCTGCGGGCGTGCTGTTGGGCGCAATGGCCGCCCTCGGCGTGACCCGCTATGCCGCGAGCCTGCTCTATGAGGTCACACCGACCGATCCGGCGACCTTCGCCGCGGTCACCGCCGTACTTCTGATCGCCGCACTCGCCGCCTGTTGGGCCGCGGCGCGGCGCGCCACCAAAGTGGACCCGGCCGTCGTCCTGCGTCACGACTAGTGTCCCCAGTCAGAGGTTCATCGGACCATCGTGGACCGCTCCCTGCGGTCGCGGCTCAGCTAGCGGCACTGTGCGCAAGCACCGTCATTCCGGGCAGAGCGCCTATAGCAGCCGCGACCGCAGCGGTCCCCCCTTGTAATCTGCAGTGAATTTACGACCAAGCAGTGATACACTCGTCCTCTGATAGGGGATGACATGCGACCCATCGCCGCCGGCCTGCTTCTCACCGCTCTGCTGAGCACCTCCGCCGCCGCGCAGGACGCCTCGCTGGCCACTCGCGTCCAACGCCTGGAAGACACCGAGGCGATCCGCACCGTGCTGCTCAACTACGGCCGGTATCTCGACGCCCGCGACTTCGCCTCCTATGCGCGCCTGTTCGCCAAGGACGGCGAATGGATCGGGGGCTTCGGCACGGTGAAGGGCCCCGCCGCGATCCAGGAGTTCATGGAGAAGAACCTTCCCGGCCCGAACCGCGGCAACACCTATCACATCCTGTCGAACTTCATCATCGACGTGCACGGCGACACGGCTACGGCCTGGTCACGCTGGACCTTCCTCGTGCCCAGCGCCGACAACAAGCCGCAGCCCGCCCAAGGCGGCCGCTATCAGGACACCCTGGTCCGGGAAAACGGCCAGTGGAAGTTCCAGCGCCGCGAAGCGTTCAACGACATCCCCGCGGGCGGTCCGGGATCCAGCAAGTAAGCGGGGCCCGCGCCCACGGGCGTTATCATGGAGTTTGGCTTCCCACCCGACGGCTTCCATGGACCCCAGTGTCGCTGCACTTATCGATCACACGCTGCTGCGCCCCCAGGCGACGGCCGACCAGGTCCGCGCGCTGTGCCGGGAAGCGCGCGAGCATCGCTTCGCCGCCGTCTGCATCCATCCCTACTGGGTCCCGCTGGCCGTGGCCGAACTCGCGGGTGACGTGCCCGCCGCCACCGTGGTAGGCTTCCCCCTGGGCGCGAACGCCACCGTCGCCAAGGCGTTCGAAACCGAAACGGCCGTGCGTGCGGGAGCGCGCGAAATCGACATGGTCCTGAACATCGGCGAGCTGCGCGCGGGCAACACCACAGCGGTCCACGACGACATCCGCGCCGTGTGCACGGCCGCGGAAGGCGCACTGGTCAAGGTGATCCTCGAAACCGCGCTCCTCGATGACGAGCAGAAACGTACCGCCTGCGCGCTGGCCCGCCAAGCCGGTGCGCACTTCGTCAAGACCTCCACTGGATTCGCCGCCTCGGGAGCCACTGTGGCCGATGTCGCGCTGCTGCGGGCCGCCGCCGGACCGGATATGGGCGTGAAGGCCTCCGGAGGCATCCGCACACTCGAGGACCTCCGCCGCATGACCGCCGCCGGCGCCAACCGCATCGGCACCAGCTCCGGTGTGGCGATTCTTCAGGCCACCGCACACTGAAACATGTCCAGCGAACTCAAGTCCGCAGTGCAATTCCGCGAGCGTGCCGAACTGCTCGATTTCCTGCTGGAAGTCTCGCGCATTATCGCCGAAACACTGGACCTCGAGCAGCAACTGGAGGCCATCGCCGAAATCGTCAAGGAGGTGATCCCTTACAACCTCTTCGCCATCCTTCTTTATAGCGACCTGAGGCAGGGGCTCACCATCCGCTACGCCATCGGGCATCGGGAAGAGATCGTGCGCAGCCTGGTGGTCCCGCTGAACGAAGGCCTGGTGGGCACGGCCGCCGCCACGCGCGAGCCGGTGCTTTCAGCCGATGTGCGCGACGACCCGCGCTATCTGAACGCGCTCGATGCCGTGCGTAGCGAACTGGCCGTGCCGATGATCGCCCGCGGCCGCGTGGTGGGCGTGATCGACGTAGAGTCCACCGAACCGGCCGCCTACTCCGATCGTGATCGCACCATGCTCTCGCTGATCGCCTCGCGGGTAGCAAATTCCATCGACAACGCGCGCCTCTACCGCCGCGTGGAGCGGCAGAACCGCACGCAGCGCACGCTGGCGCACCTGTCCCGCGAGTTCAGCTCCATTCTCAACCTGGACGAGTTGCTGACGCGCATCGCCTCCGCCATCCGCGCCCTGCTGCCCTACGACGCCTTCGCCATCTTCCTGGTGGACGCACCCAACGGCGTGCTGCGCAACCGCTTCAGCGTGCGCTTCGACCAGCGCGTCTACATCGACAATATCCCGCTGGGCAAGGGGCTCACCGGCGCCGCCGCCGAGTCGCGCGAGCCCGTGCTGGTGCGTGACACCAACGCCGATCCGCGCTATATTGCCTCCCACCCGGGGATCCGCAGCGAACTCGCCGTGCCGCTGATCGTGCAGGATCGCGTGGTGGGCGTGCTGGACGTCGAAAGCGAGCGAGTGGGCTTCTTCAACGAGGATCACCAGCGCACGCTCCTGATGCTGGCGCAGCAGATCGCCAGTTCGGTGGAGAACGCGCGTCTCTATGAGGAACTGGCGCAGCGCGAACAGCGCATGGAGCAGGACCTCAAGGCCGCCCGCAAGCTGCAGCGCCTGCTGCTGCAATCCGCACCCGAGTTGCAAGGGTTGACGGTCGGCATCCGCTCACGGCCGGCGCACGAAATCTCGGGCGACGTCTACGATTTCTTCGAATCCGGCGAAAACTCGGCGGTGATCGCCTTTGGCGACGTCAGCGGGAAGGGAGCCGCGGCGGCGCTCTACGGAGCCCTGCTCTCCGGTTTGTTGCGTATCCTTGCCCCGCGCCGCAAAACGCCCGCCTTGCTGATGAAGTCGCTCAACGACACGCTGCTCGAACGCCGCGTGGACGCGCAGTATGCCACGCTCCTGGTCGCCTTCTGGCATCCGGATACGCGCCGCCTCCAGATCGCCAACGCCGGAGTCTCGCCGCCGCTCATCTACCGCAACGGCGAACTGCTGAAGCCGCAGATCGAAGGCGTGCCGATCGGCTTGCTGGAAGACCGCGATTACGATGAGATCGAGCTGACGCTTGAGCCCGGCGATACGGTGCTGCTCAACTCGGACGGGGTCGAGGATCAGGGCAACCCGGCCAACGAGGATTTCTCGCGCTCCCGTGTCTCGCGGCTGCTGAAAAAGCACGGCACAGAGGCGCCCAAGGCCATCGCCGACTCGATCATCCAGGCCATCGACGACTTCCGCGGCGCCACGCCGATTTTCGACGATCAATCCGTGGTGGTGCTGCGCGTACACGAATGAAACCCCTCGAATACCAGGACCGCACGCTCGTCCTTGACGGCGTGGACCTTGCCGATATCGCCGCGCAGGCGGGCACGCCGTGCTATGTCTACTCGGCCGCGACCATTCTTGAGAACTACCGGGCCTACGACCGCGCTTTCGGCGATGCGCCGCACAAAGTCTGCTATGCGATCAAGGCCAACGCGAATCTCTCCGTGCTGCGTTTGTTGGCCGCCGAAGGCGCGGGCTTCGACATTGTCTCCGGCGGCGAGCTCTATCGTGTGCTGAAAGCCGGGGGTGATCCCGCCAAGGTGGTCTTCTCCGGGGTCGGCAAAACGGCCGCGGAAGTCGACGCGGCGCTCGACGCGGGCATCTTCGCCTTCAACTGCGAATCCGAGCCTGAGCTTGCCCTGATTGATTCGCTGGCCCATCGCCGCGGGATCCAGGCGCGCGTGGCGCTGCGGGTGAACCCGGACGTGGCCGCCTCCACGCATGACTACATCGCCACGGGCAGCAAGGCCGCGAAGTTCGGCATCGGTATCGCCGAAGCCGAGGCGGTCTACGAGCGCGCCGCCCAGCTCCCGAACCTGCTGGTGGAAGGCGTCAGCTGCCACATCGGCTCGCAACTTTTGGACACCGCTCCGTCGTTGCGCGCCGCTGACGCAGTTCTCGACCTGATCGACCGCTTGCGCGCGAGCGGCCTTCCCATCCGCCATGTCGACTTCGGCGGCGGATTGGGCGTGGCCTACACGCCCGACGACGTGGTCCCGCCCGTGGCTGATTTCATGGCCGCGCTACGCGCCAAGGTGGCCGGCCGCGATCTGGAAATCCTGATCGAGCCGGGCCGCTCCATCGTCGGCAGCGCGGGGGTGCTGCTGACGCGCGTGCTGTACCGCAAGAAGACCGGCGAGAAGGAATTCGTGGTGGTGGATGCCGCCATGAATGACCTGATCCGCCCGGCGCTCTACAGCGCGCATCACGAGATCCTGCCGCTGCGCGGCGGCCGTCCGGCGACGCTCACAGCCGACGTGGTGGGACCCATCTGCGAAACCGGCGATTTCCTGGCGCGCAATCGCACGCTGCCCGAAGTGCTGCCCGGCGACCTGCTGGCGGTGTGTACCGCGGGGGCCTATGGATTCGTGCAGGCGTCCACCTACAACGCACGCCCGCGGGCGCCGGAGGTCCTGATCGAGAACAAAGCCTGGCGTGTGATCCGTGCGCGGGAAACCTACGAAGACCTGGTGCGCGGGGAGTAGTTACTTCTCGCCGCCGATCACCATCTCGTTCATCGAGCTTTTCACCAGCAGGAGCACCAGCGTCACGGACATGCTGGTCATGAACGGCGGGCCCCAGGGCGTCAGCAGCGCGACCGCGGTCATCACCGCCGAAACCAGGAAGAAGATGTTGACGACGGTGCGGAAGCGGTATTTCATGCCCTTTTGCTCGGCCTTGGGCTTGGAGGAGGCGCCACAATTGGGGCAGACTGTCTCCTTGGAGGTCATGGTCGCTTCGCACTGGAGGCAGCGTTGCATATCGCCAAGATCAGTGTACCCGCACTTGGCAATTTCTACTATTGGGACTTCGCCTGAGCCCACTGCGGGCAAAGTCCCTTAGTTCGCTGTAGTCCCGCACGTTGAGTGCCGCCGGATGCGGTAAACTACCGGGCGGCGTGCCGCTTGGGCCGCGTCCACTGACCTATGCTCAGAACCCTATTCACGATCACGCTCGCCGCGGCTGGAGCCCTCGCCCCCGCGGCTCTGGCGCAAGTGCAGAATTTCAAGCCGGTCACCGCCGAGGAACTGGCGAACCCCAGTCCGAACGACTGGCTGAGTTTCAGCCGCACCTATGACGACCAGCGCTTCAGTCCGCTGAAGCAGATCACGCGCGAAAACGTCGGCCGCCTGCGCATGGACTGGTCGCTTGCACTGCCCACGGGTAACGTCGAAAGCACGCCGATCGTGCGTGGCGGGACTATGTACGTCATGACTGCGACCGGCGGCGTCCAGGCGTTGGACGCGACCAACGGCGACCTGCTGTGGGAGTACACGCGTCCGCCGCGCGCCGCGGCTGCTGGCGGCGGAGCCGCTGGAGGACGTGGCGGGGCCGCTGGAGGACGTGGCGGAGCCGCCGGAGGGCGTGGCGGAGCCGACGGAGGACGTGGTGCTGCCGCGGGTGGTCGCGGGGCGCCCGGGGGCGGACGTGGCGGAGGCCGCGGCTATAACACGCGCAGCAAAACCTTCTCCATCTTCGACGATCTGGTGATCTACTACGCTCCGGACAACGAAATCGTCGCGCTCGACGCTCGCACCGGCGAGCGCCGCTGGCAGACCGAAAACCTCGTCCGCGGCAACTCGTCGGGCACCATCATGGCCGGCGACAAAGTGATCTCGGGCGGCACCTGCACCCGCGGCCGTCCTTCTTGCTTCATCTCGGCGCACGACGCGCGCACCGGCAAGGAACTGTGGCGCTGGTACACGACGCCTGCCGCGAATGAGCCTGGCGGTGAGAGCTGGGCCGATGTTCCCGACGACCGCCGCACGGCGTCCACCTGGGGCTCGCCCGGCGCTTACGACCCCGAACGCAACATCGTTTACTACGGCGTCGCCAACCCGACCCCCAACAGCCGCATCGCGCGCCACAACGGCGATCCGTTCGCCATCCCCACCACGGCCCCGTCGGCGCTTTACAGCAACTCGACCGTGGCGCTGGATGCCGATACCGGCAAGCTCCTGTGGTATTACCAGCATCTGCCCGGCGACGATTGGGACGAGGACTGGACCAATGAGCGCACGCTGTTCCACACCAAGCTCAATCCCGATTCGAAGTACCTGAAGTGGATCAATCCCAAAATCAAGCCCGGCGAGGAGCGCGACGTGGTGTTCGCCGCGGGCGAATCCGGCGGCATCTTCCTGCTGGACGCGGTGACGGGCGAGTTCCTGTGGGCCACTCCGTTCCCGTTCGATGCGCCGAATTTCTGGCTGAAGGACATCGACGTCAACACCGGCCGCACGCACCTGAACGAGGACCTGATCTTCCGCACCAAGGGCGAAGAAAAGGTGATCTGCTTCTTCAACACGCGCAGTTACTGGCCGGCCGCGTATTCGCCGCTGACCAACTCGATGTACGTGCCCTACATCGACGCGTGCCTGGATAACGTGGAAGGCGGCAAGCGCCAGGGCGTGGATCGCCCAGGGTCGAATCCGCAGGAGCTGGCCGGGCTCGCCAAGATCAATATGGAGACGGGCGAGATTCTGCGCTTCGGCAAGCAGCGGACGCCGGCCGAAGGCGCCGTGCTGGCCACGGCCGGAAACCTGATCTTCTGGGGCGATCTCGACCGCCGCCTGCGCGCCTTTGACGCCGAAACCGGCAAGCAGTTGTGGGAAGGGATCGTCGGCGGCAGCATTTCGGTCAGCACGATCACGTACGCGGTGAACGGCAAGCAGTACGTGGCGGTGCTCACTGGAGAGGGCGCCATGACGAACGGCGTGGTGCAGGAGCATGCGCCGGAGTTGAAACGGGTCACCGGGCACACCGCGGTCTACGTGTTCGCGCTGCCGTAGCCCCGGCGGTGGGACGGACTCGGGAAGACCGCTCCCTGTGGTCGCGGCTCAGCTAGTGGCGATCTGGACGGATCACGGCGATTGCGCACAGAGCCGCTAGCAGAGCCGCGACCACAGGGAGCGGTCTTCCCCGGTCCGGTACGCCGACGCCACCGGAACCCGCTCGCATTTCCGCTAGAATCGGGTCATGCGGCGGATTGCGGGTGTCTTCCTGATTGCCCTGCTCGCGTGTCCCGGACTGTGGGCGCGCCAGCCCGTACACGCCCTGCACGGCATGGTGACGGCGCAGGAGCCGATCGCCACCGACGTCGGCGTGGAGGTCCTGAAGAGCGGCGGCAACGCCATCGACGCGGCCGTGGCCGTCGGGTTCGCGCTGGCCGTGACGCATCCCTACGCGGGTAACCTCGGCGGCGGCGGCTTCATGCTGATCCGCTTCGCCGACGGCAGCTCCACGTTCCTCGATTTCCGCGAGCGCGCGCCCGCCGCCGCCACACGAGACATGTACCTGGACGCCGCCGGCGATCCCACGCGCGACAGCATCGAAGGCTGGCGCAGCAGCGGCGTTCCGGGAACGGTGCGCGGCTTGGAACTCGCGCTGCTCAAGTACGGCACGCGCAAGTGGGCCGACATTCTGGCTCCCGCGGCCGGTTTGGCGCGCGACGGCTTCCCGGTGAGCTACGCTCTCGCCGAATCGCTACACGCAGGCAACCTTGCACGCTCGCCCGAATCGAAACGCATCTTCCAGAAGGACGGCTCCTACTTCGAACCCGGCGACACCTTGCGCCAGCCCGAGCTGGCCGCCACCCTGGAGCGGATCGCGCAATCCGGCGCGCGCGAATTCTACGAAGGCCAGACCGCGGAACGCTTCGCCGCGGAGATGGCCGCGAATGGCGGGCTGATCACCGTCGAGGACCTGCGCAATTACCAGGCCGTCGAGCGCGAGCCGCTCAAAGGAACGTATCGCGGCTACGACATCATCACCGCGCCGCCGCCGAGCTCGGGCGGGGTCGGCATTCTGGAGATGCTCGGGATGCTCGAAGGCTCCGGTTACGAGACGCCGGGTGCGGGCTCGGCCGCCAGCATCCACTACGTCACCGAGGTGATGCGGCGCTACTACGCCGACCGCAGCCAGTACCTCGGCGATCCGGATTTTACGCAGCTGCCCGTGAAGAAGCTGCTGGACCCGGCCTACCTGCGCGCGCGGCGGTCGACCATTGATCCCGATCACGCCACACCCAGCATGGGCGTCCCCCCGGGGCTGGAGGAAAGCGGCGAAACCACGCATTACAACGTGGTGGACGAGGCTGGTAATGCGGTCTCTGTGACGTATACACTGAACGGTGGCTTCGGCAACGGCATCACCGTTCCGGGCCTCGGATTCCTGCTCAACAACGAAATGGACGACTTCTCCGCCAAGCCGGGGTCAGCGAATATGTTCGGATTGGTCCAGGGCGAACGCAACGCGATCGCGCCGGGTAAACGGCCGCTCTCTTCCATGACGCCGACCATTCTGGCGCGCGACGGGCAGTTCTTCATGGCGGTGGGCGCACCGGGTGGGGCGCGCATCATCAGCGCCGTGTTGCAAGTGATCCTCAACGTAACCGACTTCGGCATGAACGTGCAGGATGCGGTGGACGCTCCGCGCTTTCATCATCAATGGCAGCCCGACACGCTCCAACTGGAGCATGGGATTTCACCCGACACCGTGGCGCTGCTCGAGGAACGCGGGCACAGGGTGGACTATTCTCCGGGCGTCGTGCTGGCCCGCGTGGAGGCGATCGTGAAGAACGGCGAGTGGCTGGAAGGTGGATCCGATGGACGCGCCACGGGGAAGGCGGCGGGCTACTAGGCAATGCAGCGCGCCCTCTCGACGCACCTGTTCGTGAACCATCGGCTGACTACCGTCTGGCTCGATCGTATCTGGGATGCGGGCATCCCGCTGGTGGAAATCTTCTGCGCGCGGCAGCACCTCGACTATCACGATAAGGCCCAGATCAACGAACTGGGCCACTGGTTCCGCGATACCGAACTGAAGGTCCACTCGCTGCACGCGCCCATGTACACCGACGAAATCTGGGGCCGCTCCGGACCGCACGCCGTCATCTCCATCACCGAGCCGGTGAAGGCGAAACGCCTCGGCATGGTGGAAGAGATCAAGCGCGCCCTGGAGATCGCCGAGGTAGTGCCGTTCCGTTACCTGATCCAGCATTTGGGCGTGGGCGGCGAGGAGTTCGACGAAGCCAAAGTGGACGCCGCGTTTTCCGCGCTGGAAGAACTGCGTCTCTTTGCCCAGCAGCGCGGCGTCGAGATTCTGCTCGAAAACACGCCTAACGGCCTCTCCAGCGCCCAACGCCTGCTGACGTTTTTCGAGCTGACCCACATGAACCTGAACGTCTGCCTGGACGTGGGTCACGCGAACATGAAGGGGAGCGTCGAAACCGAGTACAAGCTGCTGCGCCAGCGCATCCGCTCCACGCACATCCACGACAACAACGGCAAAGAGGATGCGCACCTGTTCCCGCTGGGCTCCGACGGCGGCACGATTGACTGGGCGCGAACCATGGCGCTGCTGCGTTCGCAGGACAATCAGTATCCGCTGCTGCTGGAGTTGCGCGAGGTGCCGGGCATGCCGCAACCGATCCGCGCGGCGCGGGAGGTGCTGGACCGCCTGGAAGAATTGGGAGCTGCCAGTGAGTGAAACAAAGCGTGTGCGTATCGCCGACACCGCGCGTCACGCCGGGGAAACCGTCGAGATCGCCGGCTGGCTTTACAACCTGCGTAAGAGCGGCAAGATCTGTTTCCCGCAGGTGCGTGACGGCTCGGGCATCATCCAGTGCGTCGCGGTCAAGAGCGCGCTGCCGGAAGACCTGTTCGAAACGATCAAGGGCCTGACGCAGGAATCGTCGCTGATCGTGCGTGGCAAGCTGCGCGAGGAAGCGCGCGCCCCCGGCGGCGTGGAGCTCGACGTGGAAGGCGTCGACGTGGTCCAACTGGTGCCGCAGGAGGACCCCTATCCGATCACACCCAAAGAGCACGGCATCGACTTCCTGATGGACCACCGCCACCTGTGGCTGCGCAGCAAGCGCCAGCACGCCGCGCTGCTGGTGCGGCATGAGGTGATCCGCGCCATCCGCGACTACTTCGATTCAAACGGATTCGTGCTGGTGGACGCGCCCATTTTCACGCCCGCGGCCTGCGAGGGCACCACCACGCTGTTCGAAGTCGATTATTTCGAAGACGAAAAAGTCTACCTCACGCAATCCGGCCAGCTCTACGGCGAAGCGACCGCTGCGGCCTTCGGCAAGACTTACTGCTTCGGCCCGGTATTTCGCGCCGAAAAATCCAAGACCCGCCGCCACCTCACCGAATTCTGGATGGTGGAGCCGGAGATGGCCTACGCCGACCTGGAAGACGTGAAGCGGGTGGCCGAGGATCTGGTGCTGGCCGTGATCGCCCGCGTGCTCGACAAGCGAGCCGAAGAACTGAAGGTGCTGGAGCGCGACACCTCCAAACTCGAAGCCGTGAAGGGTCCCTTCCCTCGCATGAGCTACGACGACGCCGTCACCAAGCTGCAAGGCAAGGGCAGCGAGATCCAGTGGGGCAGCGACTTCGGCAACACCGACGAGACGCTGCTTACGGACGACCTGGACCGCCCGGTGATCGTCGACCGCTACCCGGCCGCCGTCAAGGCCTTCTACTTCCAGACCGCGCCCGATCGTCCGGAAGTGGCCCTGGGCGTCGACATTATCGCGCCCGAAGGCTACGGCGAAATCGTCGGTGGAGGCCAGCGCATCCACGACCTGAACCTGCTGCTGCAGCGCATCGACGAGCACAACCTGCCGCGCGAAGCCTTTGACTGGTACATCGACCTGCGCAAGTACGGCAGCGTGCCGCACGCCGGCTTCGGCATGGGCGTCGAACGCTTCGTCGCCTGGATGTGCGGGCTGGAGCACGTGCGCGAAACCATTCCGTTCCCGCGCATGCTCTACCGCACGAAACCCTAAGTTGAGCGATGGGAGAAGCAATGTCCGACGCGAAGAACTGGCCTTGGCCCGACGAGCTTGACGCGGTGATCGCCGCGCCCAGGCATCACCGCCTGGTGCTCGAAAATGAGCGGGTCCGGTTGCTCGATACGCGCATCCCGGTGGGCGACACCGTGCCGGTCCACACGCACCGCTGGCCCGCGACCTATTACACGCTCCAGTTCAGCCACTTCGTCCGCCGCGATCAGGACGGTAACGTGCTCTTCGACAGCCGCAAGCTCACCGCGCCCATGCCGCCGGCCGCGTTCCTCGAAAACCTGCCGCCGCACAGCGTTGAAAACGTCGGCGAGATCGAAATCCACCTGGTCAGCGTCGAACTAAAGGATGCCGGCTGAGGCCGCGAGCTTGGTGGCCGGCCAGCGGACGCGCGTTTCACGACGCCGCCGGCTACGCGCGCTACGATCTCCTCGCCCGCTCCGCCCGGGCCACGGCTTGAGTGCGCAGCGCCAGTAGCAGAGCCGCGACCGCAGGGAGCGGTCTACACTCACCGGGAAGCCGCTCGATCTTCACTATCTTCGCCCCGGACGCAGCCGTAGATTACAGTCCTTGCAGGCGCGTGACTCCATCGCCGAATTGGTCCAGCTTGACGCCCATGCGATCCATGATGGACAGGAAAAGGCTCGACATCCTGCGGTTCTCGTCGCCGGCCTCCACATAATTCAACGTGCGACCGGTTTCGAGCGTCCCGCCCAGGCCACCCGCCAGCACCAACGGCAGCCGTGAGTTGTCATGCTTGCGGCCGATCCACAGACTCGACAGCCACATCAGGCAGGAATGATCGAGCACCGTTCCGTCGCCCTCCGGCATGCTGTCCAAGCGCGTGGCCAGGTAAGCCAGTTGGCTCAGGTGGAAGCTTGCGATGCGTTCATAGCCTTCGGTGTTGTTGGCGTGGGAAGCCGCATGGTGTCCTTCCTTCACGTTCAGGAACGGATAGTACAGGGCGCCCAGGTCGCGCGCCAACAGCAGCGTCGCGATGCGCGTCTTGTCCGTTTGGAACGCGATGGCGATCAAGTCACACATCAGCCGCGTATGCTCCCGCAGATCCTCAGGTAGTCCGTTGGCCGGACGGTCCATGCTGGCCAGCGGGCGATTCTTTCCCTTGGCATCGTCCTCAGCCTGGTCCTTGGCGTCGCGCATCGCCTCCACGCGCTTCTCCACTTCCCGCAGGCTGGCGAGGTATTCGTCGAGTTTCGACTTATCGCCGGCGCTGATGGATTTGCCGAGTGCCGCCGCCTCATCCTTGGCGCGATCCAAAATGCTGAGGTGGCGCAGGCTGCCGCGATTCTCAAACAGGCTGTCCCAGGCAAGCGACGGATAGAGCTCGTTCGGCACCGGTGACTCAGGGCTCTGCCACGAAAGATGCGAGCTGTAGGCCAGCGAGTAGTTGGTCTCGTGGAACCCGGTCATCTCCTGCTCGCACGCCAGAACGATGCTCGGCTGCGCCGTATCCTGCCCGATGTGGGTGGCCAGCACCTGATCGATGGTGATGCCGGCGCGCACCAACGCGCCCTTCTGCACCACGGCGCCGGAGAGCAGGCATCCGGTCTGCGCCGGATGGATGCCGTGCCCCATCGCCCGCTGGTGGAAAAGGCCGTGGATCACGTTGATCTTGTGCTTCAGCGGCTCCAGCGGCAGCAGCGTCTTGCTCAGCTGCATGTCCGCCCCGGAACCGGTCGAATCCCAATAATCCTCATTGACGCCATTGCCCATGAAAAGCACGGCGAAGCGCTTGGGGAACTCTTCGGTGGTCGCACCCCAGGCGCTCATCGATTCCAGCCAGGGCAAGGCGATCGTCACGCCGGCCCCTCGCAGAACGGTACGCCGGGAAATATGCCGCGGGCGGTTGGCGTCACGGATCAGCATGTCATTCTCCCTTCTCTGAACCCAAGGGTTGCGGTGTGCGCCGGTTGAGGAACTGTGGACTGGTGACGATAGTCTCCACCAGCGCACTGAAGTGGTAGTCTCTCGCGGCCAGGCTGGAACGCATGTCCTCAATCAGCAGTTCGTCGGAGGACAGCAGCGTGCGGCTGAGTGAATAGGACAGCAGCTTCCGGCAAAGATTATCCAGGTAGCCGTCCTGGCGGTGGTCGCGGATGTACTGCTGGACCCCCTCATAGCCGGTAGCCTCCACACCCCCGGGCAGGGTGGCCACGGTCTCCACGGGGTGCCCGGCCAGATCCATTGTGCGGTGCTCACCTACCGGTCCGTAGTCTTCAAACGCCAGGCCGAAGGTGTCGAAGCGCGCATGGCACGAAGCGCAAACCGCGTTGTCCCGATGCAGCGCCAATACTTCGCGCAGCGGCAAATCGAGGGCGGCTTCGTCCTCCGGCAACTCCGGCACCGAAGGCGGGGGCGGCGGAATGGTCTCGCCCAGCACGCGCCGCACCACCCAGTAGCCGCGCTTCACCGGACTGGTGCGCAATCCCGGAGAGTTCTGCGTTAGAAATACCGACATTGTCAACAGACTGCCGCGTCCGTACTGATCAGCGTTGTCAACGCGCGTCCACTGGTCCGGCGCGACGCCGGGATCGGGCATGCCGTAGTGCCGGGCCAGCACCGGATTGACGAAGGTGTAGCTGCCGTAGATCAGGTCGAGCACGGAACGGTCATTATGAATCATGTCTTCGAGAAGCCGGACCGGCTCTTCGAACATCGCCTCGCGCAGTTCGTTGGTGAAGCTGGGGAAGCGGTCGCGATCGACCGCGTTGTGCTGCTCAAAGCGGCGGAAGTCTAGCCAGTTGCCGCCGAACTCGAGCGCCAGTCCCCGCGCCCGGGGATCCTGCAGCATGCGCTTCACCTGGGCCTTCAGAACATCATTTTTCTGCAGCTTGCCCGAAGCCGCCATCCGCAGGAGTTCTTCGTCCGGCATGCTGGCCCACAGGAAGTAGCTCAACCGGCTGGCGAGCGCATATCCGGAAAGCGGCGTCGAGCCCTTCTTTCCGGGCTTGGGAGCAGCCTGGGTCAGGGACACATCGCCCAGGTCCAGACGGTAAATGAACTTGGGAGAAATGAGCACGCTGACCAGCATGTCGCGGATGGCCTCTTCGTGCGTCAGCCCGTCGCGCTCGCGCAACGCGCGATAGTAGCCGCGCAAATCGCTCTGCTCGGCTTTGGTCAAGGGCCGGCGGTAGGCGCGCGCGGCGAAGGCGGCCATCGCGTCCACGTGGCGCGGCTCGGCATCGGACCGCAGCTTCTGGATCCGCCGCAGAGTGTCGTTGATCCACTGGAAGTGATAGCGCATCGCATCGGCCGCCTCCGGATCGTTGGAGGGATCGGCCAAGGCCTTCGCCAGGTAGTCGTCGCGCATGGCGAAGATCACCTCGGGATCGTCCAGCGGCTTGTCGGCGGGACGCGGCCGCCCGGCTTCCGGATCGCCGTTATCCACCGCCCCGCTCTGATTGAAGTAAAACTGCTCCCAGGTGCGGTAGGTGTGGTCGGCGATGAAATCGAACTCGTCCCACAGGCGATTCAGCCGGGCCTGACCTTTGTCGTCGAGGATCAGTTCCATCAGCGGCATGTCATCCCGCCAGAACCCCATCACGTTGTGGTATCCGGCGCTCAGGAAGCGCCCCTTGTCGTCAGAATCGTCAGGAAAGTAGCGGCCGCGTTCGGAAACGTAGAATACGTCCGGGAAGACAGAAGCGAAGCGCGCAAACGACGCCTCATAGCGCGGGCGATCCGCCGCCGGTACAACCAGATCCTCGTCATTCATCCGATCCTTGGCCATCAAGGCGGCCCAGCGCGGAGCGGCCTCCCGATGCAACCCGGGATAGCGCGGAATGCGCGGCTCCTCGGGCGCGGGATCCGTGTCGTTGCGTAGCGCCTTCGAATCGAACTCGCGGCGATGCTCATTGAACTTACGCAGCTTCCAATTCAGCAGCGGTTGCGAAGCGGGAGGCAGGCCTTTCACCACCGGCGCGGCGAACTGCATGGACGTGTGGTGGCGGATCTTCTTGACGAACTCGCGCATCTCGACGCATTTCGCCCGCAGTTCGCCTGGCTTCGCCTCCGCCGGTGCGGGCAGCCCGCGCCACATCGCTTGCAACTTCCCCACCGGACCCACGTCCGGTTGGCCCCGTTCGGTCGGTTCCTCCAGGATGTTCCAGACCAGATCCAGGTATTTGCCGCTCACTTTGGCGTCGGCGGCCATATCCGCCAGACTGGCCCGCCGTTGCCCGAAAGCGGAGCGGTTTTTGTAGCGCCACGCTGCCTCGAAGTACTCCGCGTAGTCCGTGGGCTGGCTCGCGTAGAAGTCCAGAATCCTCTGAATCGAGTACCTGTCCCGATCCGTGACGGCCAGCATAGGATGCGTCGCAAAATCGAAGCCATCCGGCGTCAGCACCATATTCTCGCTCACCTGGTGCGCGGCCTGCAGGTACTTGTTGAACAGCCCCGGCGACATCACCAGGGACTCGCCCGAGTTGTCGAAGCCTTCCAGGGTCGCCGGATCGACGGGAAACTCGCGAGCGGGCTGGATGTCGACTCCCGTAAGATCGCGGATCGTGTTGTTGTACTCCGCGTTGCTGAGCCGCCGGGTCAGTACCGGTCCCGGATCACCCGCATGCTTGCGCGCTTCGCTGCGTTGCAGGGCCTGAATCCACTCGGTAACCTGCTTGCGCGCTTCCTCCGGAGGCTGCGGCATGCCCTTTGGGGGCATCGCTCCACTGGTCAACTTCTCCGTCACCAAGCGCCAATGCCCCAGATCCTGCGCCACGGCCTCCGTGGTGGAGTAAAGGCGCATGTCAAACTGGGCCGCGGGCGCCTTGGTCCCATGGCAGCCCATGCAGTACTGATTTAGAAAGGGACGAACCGTCTGCTGGAATTCGCGGTTGAGGGTGGAGTCAGAAGGATCGGCGGAACGGACCGGCCAAGGCGCAAAGGTGACGCCAAGGAGGAAGACCAGCAAGATGCGAACCCATCGACCCATCCTATTTAGGTGTATCACCTTTTTAGATGTATCACCTTCCTTGAAGCGGTCCGTCGTGGTGAGGCGTCACACCGGGTTCCAGAGCGCCAAGGGCCGGCGCCGTTCCGGCAACCCCGTTCGTGACGGCAGGCAGGACCACACCATGATCCAGCGCCGCCGTCCCCGCTCGCAGTCGAAAAACTTTTTGGGGCGGATGGAACCAGATTCACTCCGGCATTCCGGCTCATAAAGGAACTGCGACTGAACCTGATTGGAATCCCCACACTTTACTCTTGCTATTCACCACTTCCCGCGCTATAGTTAAGTTCGAAGTACTTTGGCATCATCGCATTAGTCCGGTCCGCCTGCCTCCTTCGATCCTGCCCCGACCCCTCCAACTTTGAGATTTGAAGGAACAAGTGAAAAACATTTTCGTAGGAAACCTCAGCTTTTCTGCCACTGAAGACGCAGTTCGTACTCTATTTGAGGCGTACGGACCGGTCGATCGAGTCAGCATCGTGACCGACCGGGATAGCGGCCAGCCCAGAGGATTCGGGTTCGTAGAGATGAGCGTCAACGCGGATGCGGATCGCGCCATCGCCGAAATGAATGGCAGGGATCTCGACGGCAGAGCGCTGAACGTCAACGAAGCCCGCCCGAAAGCGGACCGCGGCGGCGGCGGCGGCCAACGCATGAATAACCGCTGGTAGCTGTATTCACCTTATGGAGAGGGCGGCGCCTGGGGCGCTCCCCTCTTCTGGTCCGGGAATCTGCCCTTCCTGAATCACTTCGCGACAGGAACCCGGATCCAGGCGATCACCTGCACGCCGGTAGCATTGGCTTCCGCCAGAACCAGGCCGAACCGCTCATGGATCGTGTTCTGGTACAGCAGCGCGAACGCTTACACGTTTGGTCCCGGATCGACGTGCATATGCAGAGAAGCCTCCATTCGTGAACCTCCGCCCCAATAGAGTCCGGATACGGGGGCGGCGAGAGCATAATCGAAACCGGCAGCCACGGCGACGTGCCCGTTCGTGACAGCGAGGCCGCGGGATGGGTCGTAGCCCCTCCAGCCGACATCCGGCAAATAGACCTCGGCCCAAGCATGCATGTAGGAGTCCGCTCGCCCGGCTGCCGCGCATTCATAGCCGCTGACGAATCGCGCAGCGATCCCCACGACGCGGCAAACATCACAGAACAGGACGGCCAGATCGCGGCAAGATCCCTCCCGCATGCTGAGCGTCAGATCGGACGGCCAAGGCGGGCCTTCCGGCCGTGTGACGTGGCGGCAGGTCTGAAACAACTGCCCGTTCAAGCCTGCCAGAAATGACAACGTGTTCCATTGTGCGCCGGCAGCTACCTCCTGTGCATACTGCTTCACGGCGGTGGCCACGTGCGCGTCGTTTCGGTAGGGCGCCAGGGCCGCACATAGCGGCTCCGAATACCACAGAGGAAGACGCAACGCGTTGCCGCTGAGGACGTAATCGAACGGATTGTCCCGGAGGAGCTCGACCGTGAAGCGGCTGAGTACGCTCAATTCCTGGACGGGTGCATCGAACCACGAGTGGAGGGTGAGATTGCCGTCCTGATCGAGGCATTCGATCGAACGCGTGGGCGTGGGCGAGATTTGAAGATCGAACGCCAGCAGCCGTTGCGTGCTGGTCATGCGGGGCCGCAGCCGGAAGGTGTGCGGCTCCAGGCGCACCGCGGAGTCATAGCGGTACACGGTGGAATGTTCAACGGAGATGGTCATTGAGATCGCCACGGGGGTCGCTGCTGCATCAGAACGTTCCTTTCCCAACGTAGCCCCTGCGGCACGCGCTACCCGGAGGCCTGCCGCGGTTCCCTGGGCTGCACTGCGGGCGTGAAATGAAGAGGATCCCTGAGGTTCTGCAACTCCCGGTAGTAGTAAATGGGAGCGGGGTGCTTTCCCCTGAACCTTAAGCTCCTCAGAAATTCGATTTCTTCCTCCGTGGTGTCGCCGCTGAGGGACTGGTCCTTGAGGAACCGCTCCAAGCCTGGTTCGATCGCGAAGGGCTCCTGCGGCGACTGCTCGGTGAACTCAAATCGTTTGAGACCGCCTGGCGCCAAGCGGCGGTTCAGGATGATTTCCATGCCAAACGTCTTGAGGTCGATGTCCCAGGAGTCGATCATCGGATCCAGGAAAGAGACGCAGCTCTCCACAGAGACGCTGAGGACCTCCGTATCGAGGAATTCCAGAATCGCCACCCGCATCTGCTCATAACTGCGGTTGCTGAGTTGCGCCATCAACCGGAGCCACTCCTCCCCGCGCAATTCCTCCCGGGCAACGCCCTGGGCGACGTCGAGGAGCTTCTGCGTGATCAGACGCTCCAGTTCGCCGAAGGGCTCCTTTTCGAAGACCCTGCGCACCTCCTTCCGCCGCCTGGGCTCGCACTTGCGGAGGATCAGGTCCCGGCACTCTTTGAACAGGGGACGGGCCGGCTCCTCCACCCGCTTCTTCAACGCCTCCCGGCGCTGCACCTCCGCCAGCCTCGACAGCTCCCCGGCAGGGAGCTTCAGGAACTCGCCCATCTTGTCGTAGAGGTCGGTACGCCCCGGCGCCGGAGGGGCCTTCTTACGGGTCAGCAGTTGGGAAACATAGGACTCGGTGATATGCGCGGCGGCGGCCAGATCTCGCTGATCCAGGCCCAACTCGCTCAAACGCTGTTTGATCACCAGGGCGACGTCCATTGAGAATCCTCGATACTTGCTTAACTTCACAAAGTAAACTTCTGGCTCCATTCTCGCACCGATCCGCTTGACAGGCAACACTCACTTAACCTATACTGGTAAATGTCTGGACGCTCCTGTCCACTCCTGGGTCTTCTGAACTAAGTCAGCCGGTCCGGCACCTCCTTCTTAGGTTTCTGACAACGTTAGGAGTTGCCATGTTCGATCAATACCAGAAATCCACAGGAACCAGCTACACTACCGCCGTGGCCTGCCTCGCCGCCGCCATCGCCAGTCCCGCGATATGGTTCGCCACGCGCCCGTTTGGGTTCGAAACGGTCTCCCTGGCGACTGCGTCCACTGCACTTTGCCTCACCATGGCCTGGGTCACCTGGAGGCGCTCCTCGCAGCTCTCGATTCCGTCCTTGGCCGTCCAGAAGTCGGTGGCAGAATGACCCTGACACGCGCCGGCATGATCGGTATCCTCTGGAGCGTAGTGGGATCCTCCCTGCTCTGCGCCGCGGATTTCTCCAGCTACCGTGGCCTGGATTTCGGCATGAAACTCCCCGCGGTAGCGAAAAAGACGGGTTCGATTCCCGCCGATACAACCGTTGTGCACCAGCGGCCGGCACTGATCCAGGTGATGGAGTGGCGGAGCCGCTCGAGTGACTCGACAGACCCGGTGAGAGACGGATCGCTGTACTTCATCGACGGGGAGCTTTACCGAATCGTAGTCACCTACGACAGCCACCGGATCGAGGGGATGAGCTTGGACGATATGATTGCCAGCATCGCCAAGGTGTACGGACCAACCATCCGGCCCGAAGCCACCATCTCGTATCGCACGGTCTACGGAACGAGCGCTGACGTGATCGCCCGCTGGGAGAACGCCGACTACTCCTACAATCTCGTCCGGAGTGGCGATCGCTTGAGCTACGCCATGATCCTCTACTCGAAACGGCTGGAGGCTCTGGCGCAGGCAGCTTCGCTTGAGGCCGTTCGGCTGGACAAAGAAGAAGCGCCGCAGAGAGAACTCGCAGAGCAAGCGAAGCGGGACGAAATCCAGCGCCTGAAAATGAAGGCGGCGCGTTCCGTGAACCAGCCGAACTTCCGTCCGTAGCGTTCCCGCTGCGGTCTGTTCCGGTCCCGGCAACCACAGTCCCGCGAACGGCAGCAAGGATCCCAATGACACGCATCGCCTTGAAACTCAGTGCCGCGGAGCTCGAACTCTTGAGAAGTCTGGCATCGGACCAGCTCTTTCGCAGAGAATTCATCGACCCGCGGCTGCCGGGCAACAAATCCAACCCGGCGGACCTGATCCTCGGCAAGAAACTGGTGGAGCGTCTTGGAGTCATGATGGACCACGCCAGGAACGTGCGGCCCACCCCGCAACGGACCAGGTCCGCCTGAGAATCACAGATGGAAACTTCAGTGAAGGACGTGAAATGAAGATTCGACCCTTATACGACCGCATTGTGGTGAAGCGGATCGAGGAACAAGAAACCACGCGCAACGGCATCGTCATCCCCGATTCCGCCAAAGAGAAACCGCAGCAAGGCGAGGTCATTGCCGTCGGCCAAGGCAAGCGGCTGGAGGACGGCAAGTTGGTGGCCCTCGATGTCGAAGCCGGAGACCGCATCCTCTTTGGAAAATACGCGGGCAGCGAGACCACGATGGACGGCGCCGACTACATCATCATGCGCGAGGAAGACGTGCTCGGCGTCCTGAACGGCCCCACGCGGTCCGACCAGAAAACCAAGTAGCGCGAGTCGATTCACTAGGAAACAACCATGGCAAAACAGATCATTTATAGCGACGATTCCCGCCAGGCGATCCTGCGCGGCGTTAACCAATTGGCCGAGGCGGTGAAGGTCACCCTTGGCCCCAAGGGACGCAATGTCGTGCTCGAAAAGAAGTTCGGCGGTCCCACCATCACCAAGGACGGAGTCACGGTGGCGAAAGAGGTCGAGCTGAATGACCCGCTCGAAAACATGGGCGCCCAGATGGTGCGCGAAGTCGCCTCGAAGACCTCCGACGTCGCCGGCGACGGCACGACCACGGCCACCATTCTGGCCCAGGCGATCTTCCGCGAGGGCGTGAAGGCGGTGACGGCCGGCGCGAATCCCATGGCCATCAAGCGCGGCATCGACAGGGCCGCGGAAAGCGCCGTAAAAGAGATTCAGAGACTGTCGAAGCCCGTTTCCGGCGATATGATCGCCCAGGTGGGCCGCATCTCCGCCAATAGCGACTCGACCATCGGCGACGTCATCGCTCAAGCGATGAAGAAGGTGGGCAAGGACGGCGTGATCACGGTGGAGGAATCCAAGACCATGACCACCGAGCTTGAGACCGTCGACGGCATGCAGTTCGATCGCGGATACCTCTCGCCGTACTTTGTGAGCGATGCCGAACGGATGGAGTGTGTGCTGGAAGATCCGTACATTCTGATCCACGAGAAGAAGATCAGCAGCATGAAGGATGTGCTTCCGATCCTGGAGCGAATTTCGCGTGCGGGACGCCCGCTCCTGATGATCTCCGAGGAAGTGGAAGGCGAGGCGTTGGCGACGCTGGTGGTGAACCGGCTCCGCGGCACACTGGTGGTCTGCGCGGTGAAGGCGCCGGGCTTCGGGGACCGCCGTAAGGCGATGCTGGAAGATATCGCGATCCTGACGGGTGGGAAGGCCATTATGGAGGAAACCGGCATCCGCCTGGAAGGCGTCACGCTGGAGGATCTGGGCCACGCCAAGCGCGTCACGGTAACCAAGGACAACACCACCATCATCGATGGCGGTGGGACGCAGAAGGCCATCGAGGGCCGCATCAAGCAGCTCCGCACGCAGGTGGAGGACACTTCCTCGGACTACGATCGCGAGAAGTTGCAGGAACGCCTGGCGAAGCTGGCGGGCGGAGTGGCGATCATCAAGGTCGGCGCCGCCACGGAGACCGAAATGAAAGAGAAGAAGGCTCGCGTCGAAGATGCTCTCCACGCCACCCGGGCGGCGGTGGAAGAAGGCATCGTGCCCGGTGGAGGAGTGGCGCTGCTGCGCGCATCGTTAGCGATCGAGAAACTCACGCTGGAGGGCGACGAGCAGTTCGGCGTTGCCATCGTGCGTCGCGCGTGCGAGGAGCCCATGCGCCAGATCGCGCTTAACGGCGGGATTGAGGGCGCCATCGTGGTGGAGAAGATCAGAACCCAGAAGGACGTAAACTTCGGATTCAACGCCTCATCAGGTGTCTATGAGGACCTGGTGAAGGCGGGCGTGATCGATCCAACCAAGGTCACCCGCACGGCGCTACAGAACGCCGCCTCCATCGCTTCTCTCATGCTGACCACCGAAGCCATGGTCTGTGAAGCCCCTAAAGAGTCGGAGTAACAAACCATGCGTTTCATTCTTACGGGATTCAAGCCGGACACGGGCTTCCGCGTATTCGCTTTCGAAGGCGTCGGGGAGGATCATGCGCGGACAGCGTTCACTGTCAGAACGGACCTCGCCTTGATCCGAAGATACGGCATTCGCGTCCAGGAGCTCCCGCTGTTGTGCCGGGAATTGCTGGAGGGGCTTGAGGATTTCGAGCAAACGCACGATCTGACCTTCACGGAAGACGACATGTGCCGTAACCAAAAAGACCGCGCCGCCCTTCAGCAGGCCGCCGCGCAGAGGCGAACACGTCCCCGCAGACCCCCCACGGAGAATGCCGGAAGCGCATGGCGAACGGCGCCGCTGTAGAAGACGCATTCAGGAATCCATGTATGTCTGAAGCCAACCTGGAAGCACCGGGAAGAGGCCTGGCGCGCGTGGCCCTAAAGGGCCGGCGCCGCGAGCAAGTGACTGCTCGCACGATGAACGTCCTGGCGGGAATCGTTCTTGGTCTCCGACCTGTAGAAACGTCCGCGCAGGTTCTCGGGGCGAGGTGAGGCGCCCCTCCCGCGACGGTGTGGCGGGCGCCCCCGACCGATGCCCATTGTGGGATCGTGGAGGTGGTAGATGATCCGTTGGCAGTTTGCGGGAGGATGAAACGATGGACAAGCGACTCCAAAAGCGGCACAAACGACAGGTGGCCCGCGCCAAGGAACGCGTGCGGCAGTCCGAGCCGGACCTGCGGACGCCGGAACAGATCAAGGCGGCCCGCGAAGCGAGTCGTCCCGTTAAGGCGCGCGAGACAGTCTTCTCACGCAGTACCGCGCCGTCCGCCGGAAGTGGCCGTGCCCATACAACGGGTGGCGCCGCGAAGACGGACGCATAGAGACGCAGGAATCGAGGCTATCGCGAACCCATGCCGTTCACACGCTGCCCGCATTGCAGGTCTTCAGAATATAGAAGCGTCGGCGCTCGAAACGCCGTCGAAAGAGCACTCCGGTGGATTCTGCTGCCGTATCGATGTTCCCTCTGTGGGCACCACTTCTTCCTATTCCGGTGGCTGGCGCCCACGACAGAAGCGGCCTAGCGTGCCGCTTTTCCCGCCGGCCACAGCGACCGGTCCCTCGATCGCCTGGAGCACCTGGTCACGGGACATCCGGGGAACCAGGAATTGCGCTCCTGTCAACATCTCCGGAAGGCCACGGAATTCGGCACTGGTCAGGACGACGTAGATCGGCATCCGGTCCTGTGCGGCGTCATCGGTTAACCCCGGAGTCTCACAGCCGAGCGTGCTCTGATATCGAGCGTGCTCTGATATAGTGATGTTGTTGTGGATGTCCGAACGGCGGCGTCAGCGTGGAAAGCACCAGCCTCCATGCTGTCCGTTTCGGGATCCAGAGGTGTGGTAACGGCTGGACAGCATAGAATGGATAGACCGGCGGCGTCAGTCGGTTAAGACGGGCGGGAGTAATTCAGTGGTAGAATGCCAGCTTCCCAAGCTGGACGTCGTGGGTTCGAGTCCCATCTCCCGCTCCACAAAAATCAATCACTTGGGCAGATTCAGCAACTTCTTCCACTCCACTTCACTCGATTAAGCGGTCAGAACAGCGCTTTCGAGCACTTCCGCCGCTTCGGCGCGCTTGGCAAGAGCCGCCTTGGTGTATGCGTCCAGCGCTACGCCGATGCCGTGACCGCGCTGGTCGGCTGCTACCTTCGGATCGATGCCCGCCTCGTGACCGAGGCTCGCATGCGTCCGGCGGAGCACCTGAAAGTTCGCCCAGCCGAGGCCGATAGGCTCCAGTTTGGGCTTCATATGGCGAGGCCAGATGTTGTCGCGCCAGAGGGGCGTCTCGCCGCTATCCGATGCGAACACCCAGGCCTCGCTTTCCTCGCCGACCCACTCCGTCCACTTCTTTAGAAGCGTGGCGGTAGCTGGTCCCAACGCAACAACCCGTTTTGACGAGGCGGTCTTTGGAGTGTCAATGTCTCCCCGATAAACGCGCTGCTCGATGGTGACTGCCCTGCCATCCTGGCCGATGTGCCTGCGCTGTAGACCGAGAATTTCTCCGGGGCGCATACCAGCGAAGATCGCCAGATGGGCGATGACGCGCTCTCTCATTTCGAGAACGCCGATGTACTGTTCGACCTCCTTTCCTGTCATGACACGTGTTTCCTCCACCGTCGCCTCCTTTGGGGTGTAGAGGGCAGCGGTGGGGTCGCGCTGCGTGTAGCCTTCTGCCAGCGCGAGTTTAAACACAGATCGCAGGTCCCAGCGAAGATGGGCCACAACGCTGCGAGACAATTCCGCTGCCTTGCGGCTGAGGAACCCCTGAAGATTGCTTTAGGGTGATTGCCTGCAACTTCGTTTCGCCAAACTCCGCCAGATGATACGTCACCCTAGCGGAATAGGTTTAACTATTCGTTAAAGTGCAAGCACTGCCCCTGGCGAAGCGGGCTGCGAGGATCATCCGCTGCAATCCGGTGGAATGGGCCGCAAGGGCGCGCACTTTCGCGCAATTACACGCAATCGGAAATTCTGGATTTCCCGCCACTCTAGTCGCACCATCGGGACATGGAAAGGGGGTCCTTCCGTCGGGTGCAACGTTGTGGTGGAATCGGAATTAACGGACACGACGTGCTGACACCCCTCGGCTAACCACGGACTGCCAAGGACCGTACATCGTCTTCAAGGACCGAGACCAAATCCCGCTGGAGCTTTACGGCGCAGAAGCGGAAGAAGCCATTGCAAACTGGAAGAAATTTCACCAGAGCAAGACGGCGTAGGCCCTACCTGGCAGGCCGGCAATGCCCGGTGCCTCCAGTGCCACGGACCGCAATCGCCGGCAGGACCGCGGGCAGCGTCGCTCGGCGAGCACACGCATCACACCGAGAACGGACTGGGCAGCACGTGCGTGGGTTGCCACATGCCGCCGATCGCGCGGACTATCGCGGATACAAATGTCCGGAGCCACACGTTCCGCGTGCTGTCGCCCACGCTCACGGTGGACCACGGCATGCCGAGCTCGTGCACGGGCTGCCACCCGGCGCCGCCAGATTTCCTCCTGGAACACCTCAATGAGTGGGAGGGCGTCTCCCCGTGGCGCCTCGCGCGGTAGCGGCTATTCGACGACAGTTAGCGTTGTGGTGTTGGCGGTGACCCCGCCCTGCTCCACCACCACGTCCAGCGGCGTGTTCGTGCGCTCGTCGCCAGGCACCGTGAAGTTGATCTGGAACAGGCCCACGGCGCCGGGCGTGAGCCCTACGAACTGAATCGTGACCGGCCGGCCATCGATGGTCAACGTGGGCGCCACCTTGGGCACCGCGAGCGGCGAGGACGGCGACGGCTCTCCGGAGGGCACCTGCGGCGTGGTGTCCCCCAGTCCGGCCAAATACATCACCAGAGCATCGCCGTGGTGGGCGGGATGCGTTGCGTCCACCAGCGAGTAGTCCGAGTGCTGGGCGATCAGGGTTCCGTCGGCGAAAGCAGCCACGCCCGGCTCCACCGGCACGACGTCGACCAGGTCCGGCAGGGTGATTGCTCCGTTAGCGACGACCACCACCGGGTACTGCTGGTTGACGTCCAACTCCGTCGGCAACTCTGCGACCAGTTGTCCCGGGCTCACGTAGTAAAGCGGCGCCTGGTAGGGACCGACAAGGACATAGGTTCCGCTGTAGGTGTTCGCCAGCGGGACCTGTCCGGTGGATCCCGTGGTGCCCGCCAGCCCGCCGCCGTAGATCTGGACCACCAGGCCGGGGGAGAGAGCTCCGCCGACCTTCGGATTCAGGTTGTGCAGCGTGCCGCCCGGTGTGAGGATGGGGGTCGGGTTCTGGGTGACCGAACCAATAAGCACGGTGCTATCGGACTCTAGCCCCTGGCCCGAAGCACGAACCGTCACGTTGACATCGGAGGTGGCGCCGCCGGGTTGCCAGGTGGCCCAATAGGAGCCGCTGCCGTCGTCGATGAGGGTCAGCGGCGGATCGCCGTTAGAGAAGGAGGAGATGGCGGAAGCGTCGCGCACAATCGCGCCGCAATCGTCGTTCACCTGCACCATCATCGTGGCGGGCCAGCCAGGCACCGAGAAGTGGTTTGCCAAACCGGTTTGCGTGACCACCAGGCGGCTGGGAACACAACTGGCGGCACGGGCGCCGATGGCAGCCGCTGCTCGCCCGGTATCGGCGACGATCAGGGTGATGTTCAGGGCTTGCACCACCATGCCGCGCGCCAGATCGACCTCGCCGCGGTAAATGCCGGCGGACAGCTTGGAGGCGTCGGCGGTCACTTTGATCTGGGCGTTCGCAGACGAGGAGACGCTGCCGGTGAGCGGCGAAACCGATAGCCACCCTCCTCCGTTGTAGGTGGACGCGGCGGCTTGGAAAGCCACCGGTGTCACACTGCTGGTGCCGACCGAGAAAGTGACTGTCTTCACGGCGGCCGCGCCCGGAGCGGCGACCAGAACGGTTCCCTTGGTTTCAAAATCGAGTGTGGTGGGAGCCCCGGGGGGCGCCACGTCCAGAACCACCGTGATGTAGCGGGGCGAGCCGAGCGCGTTCGGATCCGAGATCCGGAGAAGGCCGTAATAGGGGCCTGCTGGAAATCCCGACACACTGTCTTTGAGCCGAATGGTGAAATCGGCGGGATTATCGGGAGAAGTGGCCCCGCTGGATACGGGGAGCGTCAGCCAGGTGTCGCCTTCGAGGATGTCCGCGGTCCAACGAAGAACGGTCCCCGCGCCCCCGCGATTGATGACGCTGACATGCCGTCCGATGGAGATGCTGCTGCCCTGGCGAATCTGGAAGCGCACGCCGACAACGCTCAGGTCCAGACGCGCTCCCCCGGGGGAAACGAAGAGAACCACGGGGATGGCCGCGGCGCCACTGTCGGAAGAGATCTGAAGCGTGTCCAGATATTGCCCCGGAGCGAGCCCCGTGGTGTCCACGTGGATGTCGACCGCAACCGGCGCGCCCGGGGTCGTTTGTCCCGAGGCAGGTGTAACCGACTTGATCCAGGAGCTGCCTTGCAGCAGGGTTGCGGTGAACGCCAGCGGTCCGCCACCGCCGCCGTTGCGGATCAGCACGGACTGGTCGAATTCCTCGGGAGTATCCGATTTGGCGATGAACTTCAAGGGCGAAGACGAGACGGACAACTGAGGAGGCGCGTCTTCGAGCGTCAAGCTGATGGGCAACACGGCGGGCACGCGCCCGGGATTGTCCGGCGAGCTGATGGTCATCTGGGCGGTGTAAGTGCCCGGGGCCAAGCCGGTGGGGTCGGCGGCCACGGTCATGCGGGCCGGCACGTGGCCGTTATCGGGATCGACCGTCAGCCACGACGGAGTGGTGGCGGCGCGGGGTCCACGCACCGGCAAGGCGTTCAGCGACTGGTTCTCGATGGTAACCGCGTAGGAGGACGGTTGTCCGTCCGATCGCACAATGGTGAAGGACTGGGCCGGGGGCGGCTCGCCACCGCTGGAGGTAGCGAACTGCAGCGTCGAGACGGAGATCTGAAACGAATCAGTCGCGGCGTCCACTTCCAGTTGGAAGGTGCGGCTGGTGAAAGCTCCGGCCTGATCCATTACACGCATGGGAATCTGCAACGTGCCGGGCGTGAGAGGCGTTCCGGTCAGGGCGCCGTTGGAGGAGAGGGTGAACCCCTGTGGTGCGTCGCCGTCAAAGCTAAAGGTGTAAGGCGGCGAGCCTCCGTTGGCGAAGACGGCGGCGCTGTAGGCATCGCCCGCTTTCGCTGCGGGGAGTGAGTCGGTCACGAACGCCAGTGGGTCGCGCACCATGATCGGATACGTGGACTGGGTCTGCTGCCCGCCCGAATCGTGCACGGCCACCTGGATGTTGAATGAGCCAGCGGAGGTCGGCTGGCCGGAGATCGCCCCGGCCGGACTCAGCGTCAGGCCGGGCGGCTGGTTTGTCCAGGTGAATGTGAACGGCGGAGTTCCTCCGGTCGCCGTGACCGAAGCGCTGTAGGGCTGTGTGACGATCCCGTCCGGCAGCGTTGTGGTGGAGATCACCAGAGGCGGCGGGTTTACCAGCAGGCCGAGGCCCTTCTGGGTCATGACCATCGCAGAATCGGTGACCGTCACGGTCGGCGTGTAGTTGCCGGAAGTGGTCGGCGTGCCGGAGATCGTGCCGTCAGTTCCCATGGTCAAGCCGGGAGGCTGGTTGGTCCAGCCGAAGGAGTAGGGCGGAGTGCCTCCCGTCGCCGCCACCGATGAACTGTAGCTCTGTCCCACGGTCCCGCTCGGCAGGGACGCAGTGGAGATCACCAGAGCGGCGGGGTTGACCAGCAGGCCGAGGCCCTTCTGGGTCGTGACCATGTCAGAGTCGGTGACCGTCACGGTCGGCGTGTAGTTGCCCGAGGTGGTCGGTGTGCCGCTTATCGAGCCGTCGGTACCCATGGTCAGGCCGGGAGGCTGGTTGGTCCAGCCGAAGGAGTAGGGCGGGGTGCCGCCCGTCGCCGCCACGGATGAGCTGTAGCTCTGCCCCACGGTCCCGCTCGGCAGGGACGCAGTGGAGATCACCAGAGCGGCGGGGTTGACCAGCAGGCCGAGGCCCTTCTGGGTCGTGACCATCGCAGAATCGGTGACCGTCACGGTCGGCGTGTAGTTGCCCGAGGTGGTCGGAGTGCCGCTTATCGAGCCGTCGGTACCCATGGTCAGGCCGGGAGGCTGGTTGGTCCAGCCGAAGGAGTAGGGCGGGGTGCCGCCCGTCGCCGCCACGGATGAGCTGTAGCTCTGTCCCACGGTGCCGCTCGGCAGGGACGCAGTGGAGATCACCAGAGCGGCGGGGTTGACCAGCAGGCCGAGGCCCTTCTGGGTCGTGACCATCGCAGAATCGGTGACCGTCACGGTCGGCGTGTAGTTGCCCGAGGTGGTGGGAGTGCCGCTTATCGAGCCGTCGGTACCCATGGTCAGGCCGGGAGGCTGGTTGGTCCAGCCGAAGGAGTAGGGCGGAGTGCCTCCCGTCGCCGCCACCGATGAACTGTAGCTCTGTCCCACGGTCCCGCTCGGCAGGGACGCAGTGGAGATCACCAGAGCGGCGGGGTTGACCAGCAGGCCGAGGCCCTTCTGGGTCGTGACCATGTCAGAGTCGGTGACCGTCACGGTCGGCGTGTAGTTGCCCGAGGTGGTCGGTGTGCCGCTTATCGAGCCGTCGGTACCCATGGTCAGGCCGGGAGGCTGGTTGGTCCAGCCGAAGGAGTAGGGCGGGGTGCCGCCCGTCGCCGCCACGGACGAGCTGTAGCTCTGCCCCACGGTGCCGCTCGGCAGGGACGCAGTGGAGATCACCAGAGCGGCGGGGTTGACCAGCAGGCCGAGGCCCTTCTGGGTCGTGACCATCGCAGAATCGGTGACCGTCACGGTCGGCGTGTAGTTGCCCGAGGTGGTGGGAGTGCCGGAGATCGAGCCGTCCGTGCCCATGGTCAGGCCGGGAGGCTGGTTGGTCCAGCCGAAGGAGTAGGGCGGAGTGCCTCCGGTCGCCGCCACCGATGAGCTGTAGCTCTGGCCCACCGTCCCGCTGGGCAGGGACGCGGTGGAGATCACCAGCCCGGCGGGGTTGACCAGCAGCCCGAGGCCCTTCTGCGTCATGACCATGTCAGAGTCGGTGACCGTCACGGTCGGCGTGTAGTTGCCCGAGGTGGTGGGAGTGCCGGAGATCGAGCCGTCGGTGCCCATGGTCAAGCCGGGAGGCTGGTTGGTCCAGCCGAAGGAGTAGGGCGGAGTGCCTCCCGTCGCCGCCACCGATGAACTGTAGCTCTGTCCCACCGTCCCGCTGGGCAGGGACGCGGTGGAGATCACCAGAGCGGCGGAGTTGACCAGCAGGCCGAGGCCCTTCTGGGTCATGACCATCGCAGAATCGGTGACCGTCACGGTCGGCGTGTAGTTGCCCGAGGTGGTGGGAGTGCCGGAGATCGAGCCGTCGGTGCCCATGGTCAGGCCGGGAGGCTGGTTGGTCCAGCCGAAGGAGTAGGGCGGAGTGCCTCCGGTCGCCGCCACCGATGAGCTGTAGCTCTGGCCCACCGTCCCGCTGGGCAGGGACGCGGTGGAGATCACCAGCCCGGCGGGGTTGACCAGCAGCCCGAGGCCCTTCTGCGTCATGACCATGTCAGAGTCGGTGACCGTCACGGTCGGCGTGTAGTTGCCCGAGGTGGTGGGAGTGCCGGAGATCGAGCCGTCGGTGCCCATGGTCAAGCCGGGAGGCTGGTTGGTCCAGCCGAAGGAGTAGGGCGGAGTGCCTCCCGTCGCCGCCACCGATGAACTGTAGCTCTGTCCCACCGTCCCGCTGGGCAGGGACGCGGTGGAGATCACCAGAGCGGCGGAGTTGACCAGCAGGCCGAGGCCCTTCTGGGTCATGACCATCGCAGAATCGGTGACCGTCACGGTCGGCGTGTAGTTGCCCGAGGTGGTGGGAGTGCCGGAGATCGAGCCGTCGGTGCCCATGGTCAGGCCGGGAGGCTGGTTGGTCCAGCCGAAGGAGTACGGCGGGGTGCCGCCCGTCGCCGCCACCGATGAGCTGTAGCTCTGGCCCACGGTCCCGCTCGGCAGCGAAGCGGTCGAGATCACCAGCGCGGCCGGGTTGACCATGAGCCCGAGATCCTTCTGGGTCATCACCATGGCCATGTCCGTAACGGTGACAGTCGCCGTGTAGTTGCCGAAAGTGGTGGGTGTGCCGGAGATCGAGCCATCGGTGCCCATCGTCAGCCCGGGAGGCTGGTTGGTCCAGCCGAAGGAGTACGGCGGGGTGCCGCCCGTCGCCGCCACCGATGAGCTGTAGCTCTGTCCCACGGTCCCGCTCGGCAGCGAGGCGGTCGAGATCACCAGCGCGGCCGGGTTCACCATGAGCCCGAGGTCCTTCTGGGTCATCACCATGGCCATATCCGTAACGGTGACGGTCGCCGTGTAGTTGCCGAAGGTCGTGGGTGTGCCGGAGATCGTGCCGTCAGAGCCCATCATCAGCCCGGGCGGCTGGTTGGTCCAGCCGAAGGAATACGGCGGGCTGCCACCCGTCGCCGCCACCGATGAGCTGTAGCTCTGGCCGACAGTCCCACTGGGCAGCGAGGCGGTGGAGATCACCAGCGGCGGGTTTACGTTTAACTGCAGCATCACATCGGTGAAGTTCTCGATGCCGTCCGAAACAATGAAGTCGACCATGGTCGATCCGGCTGCCATGGGCATGCCCGTGAGCAGTCCATCGCTACTCAGGCTGAAATCGCTGGGAAGCCCGTCCTGTTCCCAGAAGTAAGGCGGGGAACCGCCCGTGACCATCAGCTGGACGCTATACGGCTGCCCGACGGTGGCTGCCGGCAAGACGGCGGTCGTGATCATCAGTGGCTCGTAGATCGTCAGGGTGAAGTCCATCATCGTCATCGATGCTTCGCCATCCTGTGCGGTGATGGTCACCATATACTCGCCCGCGACGGTCGGTGTGCCGCTGATGATGCCGGTCATGGGGTCCAGGTTGAGCGAGCCCGGTAACCCGGATTGGCCCCACGTCACCGGAGGGCTGTAGGGTCCGTCCACATAAAGCTGCTGCTGATAGATGGCGCCGACGGTGCCGTCGTATAGAAAACTACTAGAGATGCGGAACAGGTCAAGCACGTACAACGTGTACATCGCCATCGTGGAGGCATCCGTGGAATCGATGACGCTGATCGTCACCATGTACTCGCCGGTGACGCTCGGGAAGCCGCTGATGAGCCCGGTGTCCGGGTTGATATCGAGCCCGGGGGGAAGCCCCGACTGGCTCCACGTGACCGGGGGTGTTTCGCCCCCGACCTGCATCTGGAAGCTGTAAGGCTGGTCCACGCCGGCCACGTCCAACTGATTTGTCAGGATGGTAGGGGCAGCGTCCAACAGGAGCGGCGCCAGGAGCGTCAACAGAAGAGCACGAATCAATTACAAACCGCCTTTGCCGTCACTATCAGATGAGTTCCGTAGGGGTAGTACCTGAAACTATAGTTCGGACTCCGACCTGGAAGGGTTTAGCCTTAGTACTAGAATTCTACTCGCCTCGTCCGTAACAATCCAGTAGAGCTGTCGTAAACAGCGCTTAGAAGACAGGTCCGATCCGCCAAGGCACGAATTCACGGTGCCCCAGACGCTCGCTTGCGGTCCGCTCGCCAGAGGCGACCTCTAGCAGGCGGGCGAGGATCTCCTGGCCGATCCCGGCGACGGTGGCCGATCCCCCCATGATCGGGCCGGCGTTCAGGTCGATGTTATCGCGCATTTGATTGTAGACAGCCGAGTTGCTGGAGATCTTCAAGACGGGAACGGTGGGGAAGCCGATCGCGCTGCCGCGGCCTGTGGTGAAGGCGATCAGGTTGACGCCACCCGCGGCCAGGCCGGTGAGCGAAACCGCGTCATAGCCGGGCGTGTTCATGAAGACCAGGCCGGGGAGTGCGGGAATGCGCTCGGCGTAGTCGACTACATCGTCCAGTACGGCTGTTCCATCCGTGACCACGGCGCCCAGCGACTTCTCGACGATGTTGGTGAGGCCGCCCAGCTTGTTCCCCGGAGACGGGTTGTCGTCAAAGGAGCTTCCGAACTGGGCGAGGTATGACCGGTAGGCCTGGACGCAAGCAAGCAGCTTGCGCGCGACCTCCGCGTTCCGGGCACGGTGGAGCAACAGGCTTTCGGCGCCGAAGATCTCCGTGGTTTCGGCCAGTACGGCTGTGCCTCCCAGGCTGGTCAGGCGATCCACACAATTGCCGAGCGCGGGGTTGGCGGAGATGCCGAAGCCGCCTGCTCCAGAAGCTGCTCTACCTGGCGGATGCCCTCTTCCATCATGCCGCGCGTGCCGCCGCTGGCTTGCAGCGTGAGCCCGTGAGGCTGGGCGCGTAGTCGCCGATTTGGTTGACCTCGCATCCCAGGCCGATCAGCAGCGCGCCGCCCACGTTGGGGTGTTCGAGGACGCCCGAGATCACGCGGTGCAGTTGACGGGTGTCCGGTCCGATGCTGTGGCTGCAGCCTTCGCCGTGGGGGAAGGCGACCACGCCGTCCACGCCGGGCGGCAGCGGACGGGCGTAGAAGTGGGCCGCGATCTGCTGGGTCGCGTGCGCCGCGCAAATTGCTGGCGGCGGCGATGGCGACGTAGTTGCGCGTGCCGGCCCGGTCGTCCGAGCGCTCGTAGCCTAGGAACGTGGGGCCGTTCACGGGGGACGGAAGCGCCCGCTCGGGCTGCGGTTCCGCGAAGGGGTCAGCGGCGGGAACGAAGCTCAGGTTGTGCGTGTGCACGTGCGCGCCTGGGGCGATGCGTTCGGTCGCCTGGCCGATGGAGCATCCATAGCGCACCACACTCTGGCCCGGCGCAATCTCCCGGTGTGTCGGGGCCTTGACTCTCCTCAATTTTCAATGCCGCCCACCATCTAAGAAAGGGCCGTTTTCGCATCCAAAAAATGGCCCACTACACCGCTTCTGTTTTCGAGCCCCTCCACGGTCTCCCCGCGTAGCGCTGGGGGCCTACGCTGCCGCCGGTTATCGCCCCCATAAAGTTTTCCACTTGGCCATGGACGCGCGCGTTCGCTATCCTTAATAGTGTCCTCCCCGCCGGGTGCGCAGAGGGGCTCATCCCTGTTGGATGCCGCGCTCGGAACACGGTTCTTCTTGAGCCACTTCCGAAGGCGCGATCGATCTGAACTGAGGAGTTTCCATGGGACGGTCCGCGGCCAACTCGATTTCCCGCCATCGAACCTGGACACGAAGGGCATGACAGGCAGGGCATCATGAGCGCAACCGTACCCGCCAGAGAACCTGGCCGTCTTCTTACCGCCGAGCAATTGCAACAGCTTACCGAAGCCAGTAGCGGCCCCGCCGATACGCTCCAGAAGCTGGTCGCGCTTATCGCCGACCGCCTCCAGACCGAGGTCTGCTCCGCCTACCTGCTCGAGCCCGACCGCATTCATTTGGTCCTGGCCGCCACCGTCGGCCTCAGCGCCAAGGGCGTCGGCTCCATCCGCCTCACCCTCGATGAGGGCCTGGTCGGGCTGGTGGCCGAACAGGTCCGCCCCCTCGCCGTCGAACAGGTGAAGCTCCACCCGCGCTTCAAATACTTCCGCCAGGCCGAGGAGGACCGCTATCAATCCTTCCTCGGCGTGCCGCTCATCGACCGCGGTGTTCTCCAGGGTGTGCTGGTGATCCAGACCACCGTCGTGCGCCCCTTTCGCGAAGAGGAAGTCCGCACGCTGATGGACGTGGCCGCGCAAGTGGCGCCCGTGGTCAGCGATGCCCGCACTCTGGACCGCTTCATCGCCCCCGTGCAGGAGCGCCTCTGGTCCCTCGCCCGCAACCTCTGGTCGAGCTGGGACCACGATTCCACCGGCCTGTTCCGCGACCTGGACCCCGTGCGCTGGCGGCAACTGAATCACAACCCGGTGTCGCTGCTGGCCGAAATGCCGCTGGCCGAAATGGAGCGCCGCGCCGGCCAGCTCGGCCTGCACAGCCGCATCAATTACGATTACCGCCGCCTGCAGGAGTATCTGAAAGGCGACCGCACCTGGGGCGCCGTGCACGCCGGTGTGCTACGGCCGCGGCCCGTCGGCTACTTCTCGGCCGAGTTCGGATTGCACGAATCGATCCCGATCTACTCGGGCGGCCTCGGCGTGCTGGCCGGCGATCACATCAAGAGCGCCTCGGACCTGGACATCCCGCTGGTCGGCGTGGGCCTGTTCTACGGCGAAGGCTACTTCCGCCAACGTCTCGATATTGAAGGCTGGCAGCAGGAAGAGTACCTCTCTACCGACACCAACCAGATGCCGATGCAGCCCGCCATCGGGCCGGCCGGCGTGCCGGTGGAAGTGCAGATCCACACGCGCACCGGGGACATCCGCGCGAAAGTGTGGCGCGTGAAAGTGGGCCGCTGTGATCTGCTGCTGCTCGATTCGAACGTGGAAGGCAACGCCCCGGAGGATCGCCAGCTCACCTCGCGGCTTTACGGCGGTGACGGACGCATCCGCATCCGCCAGGAACTGCTGCTGGGCGTCGGCGGCTATCGCGCCCTGCGCGCCATGGGCGTCACGCCCGGCGTGCTGCACCTGAACGAAGGCCACAGCGGATTCGCCGTGCTCGAAGCGATCAACGCGCGCATGGCCGAAGAAGGAGCCACGTTTGGCGAAGCCGCGTCGCGTGTTTCCCGCGAAGTGGTGTTCACCACGCACACGCCGGTGCCTGCCGGTCACGACCGTTTCGATAGCAGCCTGGTCGAAGAACACCTCGGGCCATTGCGTGAGGACCTGGGACTCTCGCGCGACAGCTTGATGGCGCTCGGCCGCGAGGACCCGCGCAACGATCAGGAGCAGTTCTGCATGACCGTGCTCGGCCTGCGGCTGGCCTGCCGCGCCAACGCGGTCTCTTCGTTGCACGGCCAGGTGTCGCGCGCCATGTGGACCGGCCTCTATCACGGCCGCCCGGAAAACGACGTGCCTATTGGACACATCACCAACGGCGTGCACGTGCCCACATGGCTCGCACCGGCCATGTTCCGTCTCTACGATCGCCACCTGGGACCAGGCTGGCATGAACGCAGCGGCGAAGCGCGCACCTGGGAAGGCATCGAAAACGTTGACGATGGCGAGCTATGGGAAACGCACCTGAGCCTGAAGTCGCGGCTGATCGAATTCGTCCGGCGGCGGCTGGTGCGGCAGGCCCAGCGCCGGGACGAACCGCCCGAGATGTTGCGGCGCCTGGAACACGTGCTCAGCCCCGATGCACTTACCATCGGCTTCGCCCGCCGTTTTGCCACTTATAAGCGTGCGAACCTGATCCTGGCCGACATGGAACGTCTGGCCGCGCTGACCAACGATCCCAAGCGGCCCGTGCAGTTCGTCTTCGCCGGCAAGGCGCATCCCAAGGACGAACCCGGCAAGCGCATGTTGCAGGGGATCGCGGCGCTCAATCGCGACTCGCAGTTCCGCGACCGCTTCGTATTTGTCGAGGACTACGACATCAACGTGGGCCGTCTTCTCGTGCAGGGCGTCGATGTCTGGCTCAACAATCCGCGGCGGCCGCTGGAGGCGTCTGGAACCAGCGGGCAGAAGGTGGTCCTCAACGGCGGCCTGAATCTTTCGGTGCTGGACGGCTGGTGGGCCGAAGCCTACGACGGCTTGAACGGCTTCGCCATCGGCACCGGCCGCACGCATTCGAAGGTGGAGTTGCATGACAAGCGCGACGGTGAGGACCTTTACCGCACGCTGCGCGACGAAGTGATTCCGCTGTACTACCAGCGCGACCCCGATGGCTTGCCCACCGGATGGATCAAGCGCATGAAGCGCACCATCCGCTCGCTGGGATGGCGGTTCAACGCGAACCGCATGGTGATGGATTACACCTTGCAATGTTACGTGCCCGCAGCCGGCGGCACGTCGAGCGATATGCGGACCTCGTCGTCCACCGACGGAGCGCAGTAAGCGCGAAGGGAGTGCGGTGATGCACGCTGCCAAGGTTGTGAGGATAGACCCGGCGCGGCGGATTCTGCGGGATCCGGAACGGCGGCCGGTCAGGAAAGGCGGGAATATGCAGTTCGGGAGCTACGACACAGGGGGCTTCCATGACGAAATGTTCGACGCTCGCGGCGAAGTGCGTCCGGAAGCCCGCCTGCTGTGGGAGACCATCAACTCGCTTCCCGAGGGTCACCTGGAAAACTGCCAGCGCGCGGCCGAGCGCCTGCTGTTGCAGCTCGGGATCACCTTCAACGTGTACGGCGATTCGGCCGGTACCGAGCGTGTGTTTCCCTTCGACCTCATCCCGCGGATCATCCCCGCGGCCGAATGGGATCACATCGAGCGCGGCCTCAAGCAGCGCATCCGCGCGCTGAACGCGTTCATCAACGACATTTACAACCACCAGGACATCCTCAAGGACAAGGTCATTCCGGAGGAGGTCATCCGATCCGCGGCTTCATACCGTCCGCAGTGCGCCGGCATCCAGCCGCCTCACGGTGTGTGGTGCCACATCACGGGAACGGACCTGGTGCGCCACAGCGACGGCACCATCTATGTGCTCGAAGACAACCTGCGCGTGCCGTCCGGCGTATCCTACGTGCTCGAGAACCGCGACCTGATGAAGCGCACGTTCCCGCAGGTGTTCGAAGGCCTGCGCGTGCGTCCGGTGGACGACTACCCCAGCAACCTGCTCGCGACCCTGCAGGCGATCGCGCCGCCCGGCTGTTCCGAGCACCCGCAGGTGGCGCTGCTCACGCCGGGTATCTACAACTCGGCGTACTTCGAGCACAGCTTGCTCGCCCGCAAGATGGGCATTCCGCTGGTGGAGGGCCGCGACCTGATCGTCGAGGATGGCTCGGTCTTCATGCAGACCACGCGCGGGCTGCGCAAGGTCGATGTGATCTACCGCCGCATTGACGACGACTTTCTTGATCCCAAGACGTTCCGCGAAGACTCGCTGCTGGGCGTTCCCGGACTGGTGGACGCTTACCGGCACGGCACGGTCGCCCTGGCCAACGCGCCCGGCAACGGCGTCGCCGACGACAAGGTGGTCTACGCCTACGTGCCCAACATGATCCGCTTCTACCTGGATGAGGAGCCCATTCTTCCTAACGTGCCCACCTATCTGTGCTGGCGCGACGAGGATCGCAAATACGTGTTGGAGAACCTGCCGAAGCTGGTGGTGAAGTCCGCCAACGAAGCCGGCGGCTACGGCATGCTGGTGGGCCCGCACTCCACAGCCGAGCAGCGCACCGAGTTCGCCGCGCGCATTCAGGCGAATCCGCGTAACTACATCGCGCAGCCGACGCTGGCGCTGTCGCGCGTGCCCACGCTGATTGGCGATCGCCTGGAAGGCCGGCACGTGGACCTGCGCCCCTACATTCTTTATGGCGACGAAATCAGGGTGCTGCCCGGCGGCCTGACGCGAGTGGCGCTGCGTAAGGGTTCGCTGGTGGTCAACTCCTCGCAGGGTGGCGGCAGCAAAGATACGTGGGTACTGGCTCCGGAGGGATCGCAATGAGTACGCAAGCGAACGTGCTGGCCATCACCAGCCTGGAATCCATGGCTCTGCTGAGCCGCGTGGCGGAAACCGTCTACTGGATGGCGCGCTACATCGAGCGCGCCGAAAACGTGGCGCGTTATCTCACGGTGAACCTGAACCTGGCGCTGGACATGCCGATGACGCCGGAACAGCACTGGCGCCCGCTCATCGACATCACGGGTGATTTGGACCAGTTCAAGGAGCGCTACGAGCATCCCACGCAAGCCAACGTGCTGGAGTTTCTGACGCGCGACCCCGAGTATCCGAGTTCGATCTTCTCCTGCCTGCGCACGGCGCGGGAGAACGCCCGCAGCGTACGCGAATCCATCACGCCGTCCATGTGGGAGCAGATCAACGCCATGTACCTGCGCAGCCTGGCTTGGCAGGGCGCTTCGCGGCAGGACTGGCCGATGGAGATGTTCACCGACATCCGCATGGGCTGCCACCTGTTCCAGGGCGTTACCGACGCCACCATGAGCCACGGCGAGGCGTGGCACTTCGCGCGCCTGGGGCGTAAGATGGAGCGCGCGGATCAGACCTCGCGCATCCTGGACGTGAAGTACTTCATGCTGCTGCCGTCGCTCCGCTACATCGGCACGCCGTATGACGATATCCACTGGTCCGCGGTGCTGACCTCGGTGAGCGGATTCGAGATGTACCGGCGCAAATACGGCCGCATCGATCCGAAAGACATCGCGAGTTTCCTGGTATTGGATCGCGAATTCCCGCGCTCGGTGTACTTCTGCATCCGCAGCGCCGGGGAATCGCTGCACGCCATCGCCGGCACGCCCCTGGGGACGTTCCAGTATCCGTCCGAGCAACTGATGGGCGTGCTGCAAGCGTCGCTGAACGGCGTGGACATGGAGAACGTGCTGCGCGTCGGCTTGCACCAGTACCTGGACGGCCTGCAACTGAAGATGAACTCGATCGGCGAGGCGCTGAGCGCCGACTTCTTCTCCGGGCGCCCCGTGCCCACGCAGACACAAACGCAGACCGCAAAGAGCTCCTGATGTCGATTCGCGTTGCACTGCACCACAAGACGGTTTACGAATATGACCGGCTGGTCGGCCTGTCGCCGCAGGTGGTCCGCCTGCGTCCGGCGCCGCACAGCCGTACGCCGGTCCCGAGCTACTCGCTGCGCATCGAGCCCAAGGAACACTTCATCAACTGGCAGCAGGACCCGCAGGGCAACTTCCAGGCGCGCCTGGTATTCCTGGAAAAGACCCGCAGCTTTTCGCTGGAAGTGGATCTGGTTGCCGACATGACGGTGATCAATCCGTTCGACTTTTTCCTCGAACCGGACGCGGAGACCTTTCCGTTTTCCTATGACCCCTGCCTGCGGCGGGAGTTGGCGCCGTTTCTGGAACTCGCGCCCGGAGGTCCGAAGCTGCAAGACTATGTGGCCTCCTCTCACCGGAAGGAAATGCGGACGGTCGACTACCTGGTGGAGTTGAACCGGCGCGTGCAGGAGCACGTCCGCTACCTGATCCGCATGGAGCCCGGCGTGCAGGGGCCGGAGGAAACGCTGGAACTGGGCAGTGGCTCCTGCCGCGACTCGGGCTGGCTGCTGGTGCAGGTCCTGCGGCGGCTCGGCTTGGCCGCGCGCTTCGTCTCCGGGTATCTGATCCAGTTGAAGCCCGATGTGAAGCCGCTGGAAGGTCCTGAAGGACCCGGCGAGGACTTCACCGATCTGCACGCCTGGGCCGAGGTGTATCTGCCCGGCGCGGGCTGGGTGGGGCTCGATCCGACCTCGGGCTTGTTCGCCGGCGAAGGGCACATCCCGCTGGCGGCTGCGCCGGAGCCGCTTTCGGCCGCTCCGGTTTCCGGTTCGGTGGACGATTGCGAGGTCACCTTCCTGCATGAAATGAAGGTGACGCGCATCCATGAAGACCCGCGCGTCACCAAGCCTTACACCGACCAGCAGTGGCGCGAGATCGAATCGCTGGGCGAGCTGATCGATGACGAACTGCGCGCGGGCGACGTGCGGCTCACCATGGGAGGAGAGCCGACCTTCGTCTCCATCGACGACATGGACGGTGAGGAGTGGAACACGGCCGCGCTCGGTCCGGCCAAGGAGCGGCTGGCCGGCGAACTGCTGAAGCAGATCCGCTGCCGGTTCTCCGAGGGTGGTCTGCTGCATTTCGGACAGGGCAAGTGGTATCCCGGCGAATCGCTGCCGCGCTGGGCCTTCACCTGTTACTGGCGCACAGACGGGCATTCCCTGTGGCGCGACGACCGCTGGCTCGCGGAGCCGGGCAAGGATTACGGCTACGGTCCGGAAGAGGCGAAGTTGTTCACCGAAGAGTTGTCCTCCCGGCTGGCCATCGGACCCGACTATGTGATCACGGCCTTCGAAGATCCGCTGGCCTACATTCACAAGGAACGCCAGCTTCCGGTCAACGTCGATCCGCTGGATAACAAGCTGGACGATCCGGAGGAACGCGAGCGCCTGCGCCAGATTTTCTCGCGCGGCCTCGGGCGGCCCACCGGGTTCGTGCTGCCGGTGAAGCGCCACATAGGCAAGGACGGTCCGGCGTGGCAGACGGGATTGTGGATGCTCCGGTCGCGCTACCTGTTTCTGAGTCCGGGCGACTCGCCGGCCGGACTTCGCTTGCCGCTGCAGAGTCTGCCATGGGAGCCAGCCGAGCAGGTCCAAAAGATCTGGCCCCAGGATCCGCTGGCCCCGCGCAGGCCGCTGCCCGTTCCCGAACGGCAGCGCGCGCAGCGCAGGCCGCCGCGGCCTTCCACGCCTCCGGAGCAGCCCGGATCGGTGGTGCGGACGGCCCTGGCCGTGGAACCGCGTCACGGACGGCTGTACGTGTTTCTTCCGCCGGTGGACACCGTGGAAGATTTTGTGGATCTGGTGGCCGCCATCGAAGACACGGCCGCGAGCCTTCAGATGCCGGTGGCCATTGAAGGATATTCTCCACCGCACGATCCACGGTTGCGGAGTATCAAGGTGACGCCCGATCCCGGCGTGATCGAAGTCAACGTGCAGCCGGCGCATTCCTGGCAGGAGCTGGTGGAGAACACGCACGCCTTTTACACCATGGCGCGCACCTGCCGGCTGGGCACGGAGAAGTTCATGCTGGACGGACGCCACACCGGCACCGGCGGAGGCAATCACCTGGTGCTGGGCGGACCCACGGCGGCCGACAGTCCGTTCCTGCGGCGGCCGGATCTGCTCAAGAGTTTCGTCGGCTACTGGCTGAATCATCCGTCGCTGTCCTATTTGTTCTCGGGCATGTTTGTGGGTCCCACCAGCCAGGCGCCACGCGTGGATGAAACGCGCGCGGACGCCATCTACGAACTCGAGATCGCTTTCAGTCTGCTCAAGCAGAATCGTGACGGTTGTCCTCCGTGGCTGGTGGACCGCATCTTCCGCAATCTGCTGGTGGACGTGACGGGCAACACGCATCGTGCCGAGTTCTGCATTGACAAGCTGTATTCGCCGGATAGCGCCACCGGGCGGCTGGGATTGGTGGAGATGCGGGCGTTCGAGATGCCGCCGCATCCGCGCATGAGCCTGGCGCAGCAACTGCTCACCCGCGCCCTGTTGGCCTGGTTCTGGCGCGAGCCGTTCGAGGAGCCGCCCATCCGCTGGGGCACGCGGTTGCATGACCAGTTCCTGCTGCCGCACTTCGTCGAACGCGATTTCCGCCACGTGCTGGCGAACCTGTGGAACGCCGGCTATCCGATCGACGATTCGTGGTTCGCGCCGCACTTCGAGTTCCGCTTCCCGGTGCACGGCACGGTGTGTTACGACGGCATCGAGATCGAGCTGCGCCAGGCCATCGAGCCGTGGTACGTGCTGGGCGAGGAGCAGGGCGCCGGCGGCACGGCGCGTTACGTGGATTCGTCGGTGGAACGCTTGCAGGTGTATGTGCGCGGCCTGATTTCCGAGAATCACGCCGTGGTCTGCAACCAGCGCCGCCTGCCGCTGCAACCCACCGGCACGCACGGCGAGTACGTGTGCGGGGTACGCTACCGCGCCTGGCAGCCGCCCCACTGCCTGCATCCCACGATTCCCGTGCATGCGCCGCTGGTCTTCGATGTGCTGGACCTGGCGGCGCGCCGGTCCATCGGCGGCTGCACCTACCACGTGGCGCATCCGGGAGGCTTGAGCTACGAGACGTTTCCGGTAAACTCGAATGAAGCGGAAGCGCGGCGGAGAACACGATTCTTCGCCTATGGGCACACGCCTGGTACGATGGCGGTCCCGCCGCGGGAGGAGAATCCGGAGTTTCCGGGAACGCTCGATTTGCGCCGCTCGCGGACAAGGGGGTAAAGGGGTTCTGAAGAAGACACTCGACGCGCGTCCCGCGGGCGCCGCCGCTCCGCGCTATCAGCCCGACCCCTCGTTCTGGGACGAGGCGCTGGTGCGCCCGGGTCTTCCGCGCCGTCATTGGCGCAAGCTGGCGCTGGCGCTGGAGCGCATGGGTCCGGAGCAGCTCAACCGGCGGTGGCACATCGGCCAGCACCTGATCCGCACCAACGGCATCGCCTATAACGTCTACGGCGATCCGCGCGGGGTTGAGCGTCCGTGGTTGATGGACCCGCTGCCGCTGGCCATCGGTGGGCGTGAGTGGAACTCGATCACGGCGGCCATCAGCCAGCGCGCCACGCTGCTGAACGCCATCCTGCAGGACCTCTACGGGCCGCGCCAACTGATCCACCGGCGCGTGCTGCCGGCGGCGCTGGTGTTCGCGAATCCTTACTTCCTGCGCGCGTGCGTCGATATCCAACCGCCGGGCGGCGTGCATCTGCACACTTACGGCGCGGACCTGGCGCGCAACCCGGACGGGCGCTGGTGGGTGATTTCGGACCGCACGCAGGGTCCGTCGGGCATCGGCTATGCGCTGGAGAATCGCATGGTCAGCGCGCGCACGCTGCCGGCGGTGTTCAATCAAACCCGCGTGCGTCCGCTGGCCCGGTTTTTTGAGATCCGGCGCGAGGCGCTGCTGGCGCTGGCTCCGGGCGGACGGTCGAATCCGCGCATCGTGCTGCTGACGCCGGGGCCGAACAACGAAACCTACTTCGAGCATTCCTTCCTCGCGCGGCACTGGGGCATTCCGCTGGTGGAAGGCGCGGACCTGACGGTGCGCGACGAACGCGTGTTCCTGAAGACGCTGGCGGGGTTGGAGCCTGTCGACATGATCCTGCGGCGGCTGGACGATACGTTCTGCGATCCGCTGGAGCTGCGTGGCGATTCGCTGCTGGGCATTCCGGGGCTAGTGCAGGCCGTGCGCGCGGGCAACGTGGCGATCGCCAACGGGCTGGGCAGCGGCGTCATGGATTCGTCGGCGCATATGGCGTTCCTGCCGAGCCTGTGCCGCGAGATCCTGGGCGAGGAGCTGCGCATGCCGTCGGTGGCCACGTGGTGGTGCGGGCAGGAAGGCCCGCGGCAGTACGTGCTGGATCACTTGGACGAACTGGTGATCAAGCCGGCGTTCCCGCATTTCGGGCAGAACCCGGCGTTCCTGGCGAGCATGAGCACCGCGGGGCGCGCCGAGCTGCGCAAGCGGATCGAGGCGCAGCCGGAGCGCTACGTCGCGCAGGAGCAGGTGAAGCTTTCGACCGCGCCGGTGCATACGAAGGATGGTCCGGTGGCGCGGCATATCGTGCTGCGCGTGTTCGCGGCCTGGGATGGGTCGGGTTACACGGTGATGCCGGGCGGGCTGACGCGCGTATCGAACGAAGCCGATTCTCCGGTGGTTTCGATGCAGATGGGCGGCGGCAGCAAGGATACCTGGGTGCTGGCCGATGAGGAAGAACACGGCATCGCGCATCGCGCCGGGCAGATCAAGACTGAGCAGCCGCGCAGCGCGGGCGCACTGCCGAGCCGCGTGGCGGAGAACCTGTTCTGGCTGGGCCGCTATGCCGAGCGCGTGGAAGCCGACGTTCGATTGGTCCGCGCGCTGCTGCCCGGGCTTTCGGGCGAGGAGGACTACGGGCAGACGGTGTCGCTCGAAGCGGCGACGCATCTGTTGATCGAACTGAACTACCTGCCCGAGGAGCTGCGCATGGCGTCGATTCAACAGCGGCGCTGGCAGGTGGGGAACACGCTTTCGACAATGGTCTACGATCCGGCGCGCGTTTCGAGTGCCGGGTGGAATCTGAAACATCTGCGGCGCGTCTCCTGGCAGTTGAAGGAGCGGCTTTCGCAGGATACGTGGGGCGTGCTGCAACAGTTGGAAGAGGTATTCTCCGGCACGGCGCCGCGCAATCCGGAAGCGCGGCTGATGGCGGTGATGAATGTAGTGGACCGGGCCGTGGTGATCCTTTCGGCGTTCGCCGGGCTGCTGGCCGAAAGCACCACGCGCGGGTTCGGGTGGCGATTCCTTGATTTGGGCAAACGCCTGGAGCGGGCGATGCAGTTGTGCGTGGTGATGCGCGCCGGGCTGACGCGGGCTCCGTTCGACGTGGAGCCGCTGCTGGCAACGCTGCTGCAGATCGCCGACAGCTCGATCACCTATCGGACGCGCTACTTGAGCGCGGCTCGCACGGAGTACGTGCTGGAACTGCTGATTGCGGATGCCGCCAACCCGCGGTCGCTGGGCTTCCAACTGGCCGCTCTGGTGGAGCACCTGGCGCACCTGCCGGACGCGCATGGCGAGGGTACGGCTCCGCAGAAGCTGCTGGCGGAAGCGGCCTACGAAGCCATGCGCAGGTCGTCGGCCGAAGATCTGGCGGCGCGCGACGCGGACGGCAACCTGCCGGTGCTCGAAGAGCTGCTGACCGACTTGATGGGGAAATTGCACGACGTGTCGGACGCGATCAGCGCGCGGCACTTCAGCCACCTGGTGACGGCGCGGTTGACTCCCTCCTGAGGCTGGCATGCTCTATCGGTCCACTCACATCACGCGCTACTTTTACGAACAGCCGGTCTCACAGTGTCTGAGCGAGGCGCGGGTGACGCCGCGGACGTTCGCGACGCAAACGCTGCATGAGTCGCATCTGGCGGTGGAGCCCGCGCCGGCCGCGCTCCAGAAGCGCAAGGACTACTTCGGCAACGACGTGACGGCGTTTACCGTGTTGCATCAGCATGCCGAGCTGACGGCTACGGCGACCAGCCTGGTGGAGGTGACGGCGGCGCGCAACCGGCAACTGCCGGCGGTGGCCTGGGATGAGGTGCGCGACTTTCTGGTGGAGCACCCCGACGACGCGTCGCTCGAAGCCTACGAGTTCGTGTTCGATTCGCCCTATGTGGCGGCGCATGCGCGGCTGGCTGAGTTCGGGCAGCGCACCTTCGCGCCGAACCGGCCACTGGCGGACGTGGTGCTGGAGCTGTCGCGGCGCATTCATACCGAGTTCCAGTATCGGCCCAAGTCGACGTCGATCGACATTCCGCTGATCGAGGTTTTGGAGCAACGGCAGGGGGTTTGCCAGGACTTCACGCATGTGATGATCGGTGTGCTGCGGTCCTATGGATTGGCGGCGCGGTATGTGAGCGGGTACTTGCGGAGCCGGCCGGACCTGTTGGGGGCGGAGGCTTCGCATGCGTGGGTGGCGGTGTTTGTGCCGGAGTATGGATGGATGGATATCGATCCGACCAACGACGTGATGCCGAGTGAGGGGCACATTACGCTCGGGTGGGGGCGGGATTTTGGGGATGTGAGTCCGGTTAAGGGGATCACGTTGGGGGGCGGGGGGCAGACGGTGCACGTGGAGGTGCGGGTGGAGCCGGTGGAGGCAGCGTCGCAACCGGAGCAGGCGGGCTGAGAGCCCGCCGCAGGCCACGGGCCTGCCCCACACTGGCTCCAGGGTTCCAGAGTTGCAGAGTGTTAGAGCAGTGGTGGCTGGCTACTTGGTGTAAGGCTTGTCGGCCGATTGCAGGATCTTTTGTAAGGTCGGGATGTCGGCGACCGCAGGCGCGTCCAACCGGAAGGACCGGATGAAGGCGTAGATGTCCTTGGCTTCCTTATCGCTGATGGCTTCCTTGGGGAAGTTCGGCATGCGCGTGCTGGGCGAGATGGGGGCCTGGTCGGCGCGCTGACGCAGGAAGACGAGGAAGGTGTCCTCGTTGGCGATGATCGCGCTGTTGGTACCCACCAGGTCGCGCGCGCCGGTTTCGCCGTTGTAGCCGTGGCAGCCGTAGCAGCCGTTGACGTAGTACAGCTCGCGGCCTTTGCCGACGTCGCCGGTAACCGGTCCTAAGGGGATGGGCTTCGCGGCGGCCTTGGCCTGCTGCTGGCCTTTGCCCTTGCCGCGTCCGCCTTGGGCGTTGGAGCCGGCGGGGGTGAGCACCAGCAGGGCGGCGACGGCGCCTGCTACGCCGATGAGTTTCAGAATGCTCTTCATGACTGTGTTCCTTCCCAACTAGCGCGGCTGCGTGATCACGTCGATCATGTAGGGCTCGCCGTGGCGGACCGTTTCGACGCCGCGGCGGAGAGCCGCCTGGAGCTGGCCCGGATCCTCGATGGGACCTTCGCTGGCGACGCCGTAGGCTTCGGCCATCTTGGCGTAGCTGATGAAGGGGTCGCGGAGAGTGGAGCCGATGGAGGCGCGGTCCGTGCCGCGGCCGCGCACGCCGGCCATATAGATGAGGAACATCAGTTCCTGGTGCCAGGCGCGGTTGTTGTGCATGATGGTCAGCACGGGCAGCTTGTGATGGGCTTCGGTCCACAGCACGCCGGGGGTGTAATTCATGTCGCCGTCGGTCTGGACGTTGATGACGATGCGGCCGCGGGACTTGGCGGCGAGGCCGGCTCCACCGCAGGCTCCCACGCCGTAGCCCATGCCGCCGGCGCCTTGTCCGCCCAGGTAGCTGTAGGGTTTGTTATGCGCCCAGAGTTGCACGTGGTGGCCGCCGGAGAAGTTGCTGGGCGAGGCCAGGCACCAGTCTTGGTCCATGATCAGCGGCCAGAGCTCGGCGTAGACGCGGGCGGTGCTGATGGGGGTGGCGTCCCAGCCGATGCGTTTGTCATCCATGGCGCGGCTGAGGGCGTCGACGAAGGCCTGCTGGTTGGCAACGGTGTGGCGCGCCGAGCGTTGTTCGATGGTGCGCTTCTGGGCTGGGGTCATCTGGCGGGTGACTTCGGCAATGATGGCCGGGATGCTGGCCTGGGCGTCGACTTCGGTGGGGGTGGCGTTGGGCTGTCCGCCGCCACGTCCGCCACGGCCGCCGCGTCCGCCGCCTCCGCCAAATCCGCCGCCGGCGGGGTTGTTCTCGCGCAAGCCGCCCCACCCGATGCCGATCTGATCACGGCTCTTGGCGATGGAGCGAATGGCGGGTCCGGTGAGCGACACGTTGGTGGCGGGGGATTCGAGGCCGAGGGAGTAGTCGTATTCGGTGCTGGCGCCGGGTCCGCAGAGGGGGTGGCGCTGGGGGAAGCTCATGGGTCCGCCGGTGGCGCGGGTGCTGCACGAAGCGCCGACCAGTTCAGCGAGGTCGACGGCGAGCTGCACGCCTTCGGGGGTGCGGAGGTTGCCGACGTTGATGCGCGGGTTGTCAGCTTTGAGCAGGGCGGCGGCGATTTCGCGGGCCATGCTGGTGTCGATGCCGGAGATGGTCGGCGGAGTGTAGCGCGGGATGGCCACGCCGACGCCTTCGGCCTTCTGAATCTCGGTGTCGAGCACGACCAGCGTGGGTCCGGTGGGCGGGGTGATGGCCTGGCGGTAGGCTTCCTGGATGGCTTTCAGGGATTCTTCGAGGGTCTTCGGCTGGGCGTCCCACTTGGTGATGCTGCGGACGAAGCCGGCCATGTCATCGGCGGTGTGGGCCTGGATGAACGTGTCGTCACGGCCGGCGAGCAGCACGACCGGCGTGCCGGCGTAGAAGGCCTGGTAGATGGCCATGCAGGCGTGCTGGATGCCGATGGTGCCGTGCAGCAGGGCGCACATGGGCTTGCCTTCGGACTTGCCATAGCCGTTGGCCATGTCGACGGCCGAGTCTTCGTGGAGTGCCGTGATGAACTCCGGCATGGTGTTGGGCGGGTTGCCGTAGTTGACGATGGATTCCTGGAGGCCTTCGAAGCTGGAGCCGGGGTTGGAGGCAACATATTCTATGCCGAGGTCCTTGAGGACCTGGACCATGAGGTCCGATCCAGCGACCTTGACGGTGCGCTCCACCTGGGCGGGGGGCCGGGCGTTGCCGGCGTCACGATTCACCTGCTGTTCGGTGGGGGCGGGAATTCCTGCGCCGCCGCGGGGGGCTTGCGCCTGGGCTTTAGGCGCATCTACGCCCGTTACCAGGGCGGTGGCGCCGGCGGCTCCGGCGGCTGCGCCCTTCAAGAAGTTCCGACGGCCCAGACCATTCTTTCCGTTGTTCTGCGTGGATTTAGCCATGTGTCACCTGTAGAGAGGGAATCGTTAAGACCTCTCAGAATGATAGTCCTTGAGAGGGGGGCTGTCAAAGAGGGGTGGGGACCGGAAAGTTGGCCGCAGATGAACGCGGATGGCCGCAGATGGGCCTGGTTGGGGGCTGCGGGCACACTTGGGGCTCTGCGAGTTCCGTTTTAAAGGCGCGCCTCGATCTTATCCGTAACCCCGATAAGCGTGGGGGCCATTTCGTCACATGAAGTGGCACACGACCGGTTCACATACCGGTAAACGTCCATCGCGCTGTCACCCTTGCGGTTTACCTAGGACGCCGCGCTTTGCCTTCGAGGCCGAAACCTTTCCGGCGGGGTGGGCCCCAGCTCTCCGATGGAGGAGCGCTGCGGACTCTTGTCTACAACGTACGGGAGAGAGGTTGTGGAGGGGGGGAGGGGAAATTGCAAGCTGTTGAGGGATTGAGGGATTTTGTTGGGGTTCGTGCGTGAATGGGGACAAGCGCGGGCATGAGTGCCGGCGCGGCGCGCTAAAGCGCGCGCCACACCGGGCGATGAGGTTCATAGGGATCAGCCGGACTTTGCGCGTCCGGATGGTGGATGACTATGAATACGACCAGAGCCGCGGCTATCGCGATTTTTTCCTTCCTGTTTCCGGCCGTCTGTGCAGCTCAGTTTGAGGCGCAGGGGGCGAATTTGACGGTGCGGTCGGGTGACGTGGAGGCCTCGTTCCGGGGGCCCGACGTGGTGAGCCTGACGAACCGGTTGACGGGCGAGAGCTATCTGAAGACGGGCGCCGGGGGGACGCTGTCAAATCTGATTACGGCTGCTTCGTCGGACGAGTTGGACGCGGGCGTGTGGACCGTGACCGGCGCGGGCGAGGCAACGCTTGCGGCTTCCGATGGCGTGCGGTCACTGACGGTGACGGTGCGCGTGGACCCGGCTACGCAGGAGATCGTGGTGCGGGTGGCGGGCGCGTCGGCACAGGCGGGCGTGGAGCGATTGAACTGGGCCGTAGCCGGGTTCGACATGGATCGGGGGCGGTTTGTGGCGCCGGCGGCGGGCGGGGTTTCGCTGACGCGGGCGCTGTTGGCGAAGCAACCCTCGCAGTATTTCGGGGTGGAGGATTCCGGACATCACTGGGACGCTCCGCTGGCGCTGTTTCAGGCCGCGGCCGGCGGCGTGGCGATCTATTCGACCGATACCGCGGCGCAGGACAAGAGCCTGGCGGTGGGCGCGGACCAGGGTGGGACGGCGGATGCGCTGTTTGAGGTGGCGGCGCGGGCTCCGTGGCCGACGGCGACCGAGGCGGGGGAGGTGGAGTGGCGGATCGCGGCATATCGCGGCGGGTGGCAGGATGGGGCTCGGATCTATCGCGACTGGCATCAGCAGGCGATGCCGGCGGCTCCATTGGATGCGAGCCGGGCGTGGGCGGCGAAGATCCGGACGGTGGTGCAGCTTTATGCGTCGCCCTACGATCCGGCGGTGCTGGATGATCTGGCCAAGCGCGTGGACCCTTCGCAGACGCTGCTGTACCTTGCCGGCTGGCGCGACGAGGCGTTCGATGCGAACTATCCGGACTACACGCCGGCGGCGTCGGCCCAGGCGCTGGCCGACCATGCGCATGCGTTGGGGTTCCGGATCATGCTGCACGTGAACATGATCGGCGTGGCTCCGGGGAATGCGGATTATCAGGCGGTGCGCGCGTATCAGGTTCGCGATGAGGATGGCGAGCAACTGCTGGGGTGGAACTGGGATCTGCCGGCGTCAACGCCGAACCGGTTTGCGTTCATCGATCCGGCGGCGGCGGGGTTCCGGCAGTTGCTGCTGGAGCGTGTGCGCGGGGCGATCGAGTCGCTGGGCGCCGATGCGCTGCATTTGCACATGGCGGGATGGCCGGCGAACGACGGGAACGGGTTGATCGACGGGATGAATTTCGCGCAGGGCGCGGCCGAGTTGCATCGCGAGTTGCTGGCGGCGTTCCCGGGGCTGGTGCTGGCGGGTGAGGGGACCAATGACGCGATCGCTCCGTATCAGACGTTCGCGCAGCAGACGTCTTGGCCGGACGGGTTCGATGCGGACGTGGCGGCTCCGCTGCCGGTGACCGCGTATGTGTTCGCGAACGTGCACCCGTATGGGCACCTGGCGCTGCCGAATCCCTATGAGGCGGGGTACCTGCACTTCGTTCCGCAGTATGAGGCGCAGGCCGTGCTGCCGACGTTCTCGGTGGGGTTCACCGATGCGGACCGGCCGCCGTACGGGAATGCGGATATGGCTCGGCTGATGGGCGTGGTGGGGGCGTTCCAGAAATTCCATTTGGCACCGGATTGGGATCAGGATTGGAGTGGTGACGTGGTCCGGTATGCGGGCGACGGCGCGACGGCCGCGCTGCGCGATGACGGGACGTATGTGACGTTCACGGTTACGGAGCCGGCGCAGTCGACGGTGCTGTATCAGCGAGTGCATGGGGCGGCGAGGATCACGTCCGCGTTGCATGTGCCGGACTGGCCGGCGTACAACGGCGCGGCGACGATCGGGCTGGATCCGGAGAATCAGTATTGGCTGGGTTCGGCGGCGAACAATGCCGCGCTGGCGCACATCACCGGGTTGCCGGATGGCGTGCGGCTGGCGACGGGTCCGGACACGCTGGTGACGCCGGAGTTCGCGTACTTCAAGCTGCGGGGTGAGACCGCGGCTCCGTTCGATTTCTACGACGGGCTGTGGCAGGCGCGGACCGGGGTGACGTACGCAGGCGTGGATCACGCGCTGGGCGATGGCGCGACGGTGCGGCAGGAAGAGATCGTGGCGGGGGGCGAGGCGCGGACGGCGATCGCGGCCCAGCCTCCGGATCAGGGTCCGGCGGGCGGGGAGACATATTTCGAATACGACGTCCCGGTCGCCAGCGGCTATAGCGCGGTGCTGACGTTCGCGGCGGGGATGCAGGATGCGGCGGCGAGTCTGCATGGCGCGATGACGTTCCGTGTGGTGGTAAATGGGACGGTGGCGTGGCAGAAAGATGTGGGGCCGGGGCGATGGGAGGCGGGGAGCGTCGACCTGACTTCGTTCCTGGGACAGACGGTGCGGGTGCGGTTTGTGACGGGTCCGGGGCCGTCGCAGGATCCGGCGTATGCGTGGGGCGGGTGGAGCGCGCTGGGGTTGGCGATTGTGGAGAAGCCAGCGACGGCGGACGTGGCGCTGGCCGTGCCTTCGGGCACCGCGGTGGTCGCGCCCTCGGGCGCATCGGTGGCGGTGAACGGAGGGGCAGCGGCGATCGGTGATCTGCCGTTGGGCGAGACGGCGCTGGTGTTTGCTCGCGCGCCGCAGTCCATTGCAGTGGGGCAGAGCCTGATGGATCTGGCATACACGCGGTCGCAGGCGTCGGAGGGGCAGTTGGCCGGTCCGTCGACGATCCCGTATGCGGGAAATATCGGGCCGACGAGTGCGGGCGGGGTGAACAAGTCGCGCACGATTTACGGGTATTCGCCGTCGCGCGGGCAGTTGATCCTGTCGTGGCCGCTGCGGCTGCCGGTGGCTTCGCCGCTGTATTTGGCATTCAGCGCGGGGTTGATCGACGGGGCGACGCCGGCTCGGCAAGGTGTGCTGCTGGAGGTTCGGGTGAACGGCGAGGTGCTGTGGCAGTACACGGCGAAGCTGCCGGCGCGGTGGGAGTACGGGTCGGTCGATTTGTCGCGCTGGGCGGGACAGAATGTGCTGCTGGAACTGGTTTCTGATTCGCTGGGGCAGAATGCAACGCACTGGACGTCGTGGGCGGAGCTGACTTTGCACGGGTCGGCGGGGAGCGCCTGTGCGACGACGCTTGCGCCGGGTGGCGATATAGCGGCGGGGGCTGATGGTGCGGAGGGAACGATTCAGGTGTCGGCGCAGGTGGGGTGTTCGTGGACGGCGACCGGCGCATCGTGGGTCACTGTGACGCCGGAGACGGGGAGCGGGAGCGGCGCGGTGCATTACGTGGTGGCGAACAATCCGGGTCCGGCGCGGCAGGCGACCGTTTCGGTGGCGGGGCATTTGCTCCAGGTGACGCAGGAGGCGAGTCCGCCTCCGCAGATCGCGGCGGGGGGCGTGGTGAATGCCGCGAGCTTCGCGCCCGAGGTCGCGCCGGGATCGCTGGCGACGGTGTTCGGACGCCACTTCGCGGCGGGCGAGTTCGCACCGACAGGGATGCCGCTGCCGGCATGGCTGGGCGGATTGTCGGTGACGGTGGCGGGGATTCCGGCGCCGCTGACGTTCGCGGGCCCGGGGCAGGTGAACTTCCAGGTGCCGTATGAGGTCGCACCGGGGAAGGCCGACCTGGTGGTCGCGGTGCGCGGGGTCACGTCGGACGCGGCGACCGTGGCGGTGAGTGCGGCGGCGCCGGGGCTGTTCACCTACGGCGCGGGGCGAGCGGTGGTGCAGAACGAGGATTATTCGGTGAATACGGCAGATAATCCGGCCGCCGTGGGCAGTTATGTGGTCGCGTATATTACTGGAGGTGGTACGGTGGATCACTCACCGGGCACGGGGCGCGCGGCCTCGGCGGCGACGCTGGCGCGCTTCGCGGCTAGCGTGAAGGCGACCATCGGCGGCGTGGATGCGCCGGTTTCCTTTGCGGGATTGACGCCTGGATTCGCGGGTTTGGGGCAGGTGAACATCGAAGTCCCGGATCTGGCGCCGGGCACGTACGCGCTTGTCGTCACTGCCGAAGATATCCCGGCGAATTCCGGAGATATCTCTATCTTTCGTTAAACTGTATTGCTTCTTTCCCATGACTTCTCTCCGTTGCGTAATGCACGGGCCCGAACCATACTGAGCCTGGAAACGGAGACTCGAAATGAGGAACTGGGACTCTGATGGCGGTAGCACGCCTGAGAGCAGCACGAAATTCTGGTACGCGGTGAAGGTGCGCCAGCGGTTTGAGCGCATGATTGAGAGCGCGCTGCTGGGCAAAGGGATCGAGACCTTCGCGCCGTTGTACACGGAGCGGCGGCGGTGGTCAGACCGGATCAAAGAAGTGGAAGTGCCGCTGTTCAGCGGCTACCTCTTCTGCCGCATCGATCCGGAGCACCGGATGCCGGTACTGACAATTCCAGGGGTGCAGTACTTCGTTGGGATCGGACGGGCTCCGGCGGCGGTGGCCGACGAAGAGATCGAGTCGCTGCGGGCGGTGGTGCGCTCCGGCGCGCTGTTTGCGCCGCGTCCGTATCTGGCGGCCGGCGAGCGGGTGCGCGTCGAAGAAGGACCGCTGCGCGGCGCCGAAGGAATCCTGGTGCGGGAGAAGGGCACCGACGAACTGGTGGTGTCCGTGAGCTTGTTGCAGAGGTCAGTCGCGGTGACTGTGGAGCGCGATGCGGTGGTGCCGGCCGACGGTGCCTGGCGGCACACGCGCCTGTGGGAACAGATGGGCGCCGCGGGCCGCGAGTTTCCTACCGCCTGAATGAGGATACTTCCATGAACCCGAATCGAATTGATGAGCCGGCTGGGCCGGTGACGATCCATATGCGGCGGGAGTCGCTATCGTTGCGCGACATCGCCGACATGCTGTTCCGCAAGAAGCTGTGGCTGGCGTCGGGGATTTTGCTGATTGCCGGGGCGACGGGCGCGTTCCTGCGCTACACGCCGGAACGCTACACCTCCGAGATGCTGCTGCTGGTGAAGAATGACCGGCCGGAGCCGAACGTGAATGGGATGGTTGCCGCCTTCCCGGCGACGCGCGACATTACGGAGGCGCAGATCGCCACGGAGATTTCGCTGCTGACCAGCGATGAGATGCTTTCGGCGGTGGTGACGCGGCGCGGGCTGGTGGGGAATCCGAGTGATGCGGCCGAGGTGCATCGCGCGGTGAAGGCGTTCCAGAAGCGGCTGCGCGTGACACCGGGGCTGAAGTCGGATCTGATCTCGGTTGCGGTGACGGCGGAGTCTCCGGACAACGCGGCGGGTCTGCTGAAGACGCTGTCCGATGTGTACCTGGACAAGCACCTGCAAGTCCACAAGGTGGCGGGCAGCCTTCAATTCTTCGAAGACGAGGCGGCGCGGGCGGAGACGGAGTTGAACGCGGCGCAGGACGCGCTGGCGGCCTTCGAACAGAAGAACAATACCGTGTCACTGGAGCAGCAGAAATCGCAACTGGTGAAGAATCTTTCCGACATGGACGCGGCGCGGCGGGATGCGGCGGCGGCGCTGCATGAGGCCGAGGAGCGCAACCGCGTACTGCGGGATCAACTGGAGTCGACGGCTCCGCGGATCACGACGCAATCGAAAGACATTCCCAACCAGTATTCGACCGAGCGGCTGAACACGATGCTGGTGGAGCTGCGTAACAAGCGCACGGACCTGCTGACCAAGTATCAGCCCACGGACCGGATGGTGCAGGAGATCGACCAGCAGATCGCGCAGACGCTGGCGGCGCTGGATGAAGCGCGGCGGCAAATTTCGAAGGAAGAGGCGACCGACGTGAATCCGATCCGGCAGACGCTGGAGGCCGAGCTGTTGCAGGCGCAGAATAAGCTGGCCGGAACGACGGGGCGGTTGCAGACCATGAGCATTCAGAGTGCGCGGCTGCGGCAGGATCTGTCTCACATGTCGGCAATTACCGGGTCGCATGATGACCTGGTACGCAAGGTGAAAGAGGCCGAGAACAACTATCACGTGCTGGCGGCACAGTTGGAACAGACGCGCATCGCCGAGCAACTGGACCGGCAGCGGATTTCGAATGTGGTGGTGGCTGAGGCGCCCACGCGGACCGGGGTTCCGGCGCCGAAGGTGAACGCGAACCTGATTTCGGCGGTGGCGCTGGGGCTGATCTTCGTGGTGGGCGTGGCGTGCGTGAACGGGTTGCGGCGGCGGAAAGTGTACACGCCGTGGGAGCTGGAAGGGATCGTATGCGTGCCGGTACTGGGGGCTGTGCCGCGGGTGAAGGCTCGGGTGCTGAAGGCGATCGCGGCAGCCAGCGGGGATGGGGTTTGACAGGGCGCATGCGCCGGGACGAGTCCCGGCGCGGCAAGCACGAGTGCTTGCGCCACGAGGGAGGAGAAACGGACGTGAATGTGAATTGCAGTCTCGAACAAGTGACGCCGCAGACGGCGACGCTGCCGGTTCCGGTGAATCCGGCGCTGGTGGTGCGGAGCGAGCAGGCGAAGTTTCCGCTGGAACTGCTGTATAGCTTCGTCGCGTTTCAAGGCGCGGCGGGCGATGGGCAGGTGTTTGCATTCACCTCGGTGCGCGTGGGCGAAGGCGTGACGCACGTGACGCGGCTGCTGGGCGTGCACCTGGCACAGTATTGCCGCGAGGACGTGCTGATCATTTCTCCCGGAGATTTGCAGAGGCTGACGCCGCCGGACGTGGAACAGATTGAAGTGATCGGGCGGAAGGCGGGTCCGGGGGTGTGGACGGTGCCGGTGGAGTTGCCGCAGCGCGACGAGGAAACGGTGACGCACACGGGAGATTTGTGGGCTGTGCTGCGGCGGCGGTTCCGGTATGTGCTGCTGGATTGCACGGCTCTGGAGTGCTCGGCGGACGTGCTGTCCCTGGCGCCGCGGATCGATGGGACGGTGCTGGTGGTGCGGTCGGGGTACGCGACGAAGCTGGAGATTCAGAAGGCGGCGCGGTTGCTGAGTCTGGGGAGGGCGCCGTTTGTGGGGTGCATTCTCAACCAGAGGACTTACCCGGTGCCGGGGTTCTTGTATCGGTTTCTGTGAGGTTGCGGACTGGCGGGGACTGGTCCCTGCGGTCGCGGCTCAGCTAGCGGCGTGGCGGGACTGGCCGGGGTTGTGGGCTTTGGGGTTTGGTTCAGGTGATGAGAGAGGGCTCTATGTTTTCAAGACATCTGTTGCTGGTTGCGGGGATGGTGGTGGGCAGTCTGGTGGCGCTCGGCCAGCCGGCTTTGAGCGAACGGAATGCGCCGTACCGGCTGCAGGCTGGGGACACGATCGAGGTGCAGTACCGGCTGACACCGGAGTACAACTCGACCACGGTGGTTCAGCCGGGCGGGATGGCGAGCTTGCCATTAGTAGGCGAGGTTGCGCTGCAGGGGTTGACGGTGGAGCAGGCGCACGACGCGATTGTGGAGAAGGCGTCCGTGCGGCTCAACCGGCCCGAGGTTACCGTGCTGCTGAAGGATTATGTGCGGCCGTACTTTGTGGTGTCCGGCGAGGTGGGGCATCCCGGACGGTTCGACATGCGCGGGGATGTGACCGCGTTTGAAGCGATCGCCATGGCGGGCGGGTTCAAGGATTCGGCCAAGCATTCGCAGGTGCTGCTGGTGCGCAAATACAACGAGGAGCTGGCCGAGGTGAAGCTGCTGGACATGAAAGCGATGATGAAGCAGGACAAGGTCCTGGAGGATCCGCTGCTCAAGCCGGGGGACATGCTGGTGGTCCCGCAGAATGTGGTGAGCAAGCTGGAGCGCTTCATCCGGTGGAGCAACGTGGGGTTGTGGGGGATCAGCGTGTCGCGTCGCTAGCGGCCTATTGGACACATCACTGAACAATGGCCAGCTTCGACGAATTGTTCTGGATCGAGAGCGACGCACCGGTGATGGATGCCGCGATTCCCTTGATGGATCCGGATTGCTGGTGGCCCTTGTCCTGATAGGCGCCGATGACGTAGGCGTCGCCACGCGCCGAGGAGACCTTGAGATCGGTGGCGAGGATGGAGCGGCCGTTTTCAAACCAGATCGCCCGGCGGAGGGAATCCGCTTGCGCGGTGTTCACAGCCGTGAGGCCCTGTGCCATCACCTGCGGAGAGAGCAGAAACAGGAAGCCGTAGCTGGGCGTGTTCTGGGCCACCGAATCGGAAATCTGCACGGAGCCGGTCTGGTAGAAGAGGAATCCGACGCCGTCGCGGGGGCTTTGCACGGTGACGTTGTTGACGGTGACGCTGCCGTTGGGGGCTGTGCCGCTGAGCCCGGCGTCGGCAGAATCGAGCACGGTGATGTTGGAAAAAGTGACATCCACTTGTGAGTTGAATTCAATCCCGAACTTGTTGCCGCCCGGGGGGCCGAGGGTGCCCGCGCCATGAATGGTTCCGTTCTGAATGCGCACGTTGGCGGGCACGCGGGTGTTGAAGTAGTCGTCTTCAGCCACCAGCAGTCCGCTGCCCGCGGTGCTTTCGATCTGAAAGCCGGAAATAGATACGTTGGACTGGCCGATGACGGCAATGCCGCGGGCCTGGGAGCTCTGCACCTTGATGTTCTCGGCCAGGCCTCCATTCTTGTCCGGGTAGATGGCGTAGTTGACGAAGGCCAGGCCGTCGTCGCCGGTGTTGAGCGTGGTGAGGTTGGTGACCTGGGGGTCCTGGCAGTTGGCGAAGTGGAGGCCGTCGGCGAGCGAGTTCATGACGGTGGCGTTCACTACTTTGGGCCGCACGGAATTGTAGAAGAGAATGCCGGCCGCGGGGCTGCGCTCGACGAACGTATCGGTGAGCAGGGTGTCGGTGGTGTCACTGAACTTGATCTGTTCGTTGGGGCTGGCGCGGTAAGTGGGCGCAGTGGCATAGGTCGCGCGGAGGCCGTGGATGCGAGCTCCGGCGCCGCCGACGAAGAGGACGCCGCCGAGATTGTTGGTGGTAAAAATCAACTGCGCGTTGCCTTGGAATTCCAAATGGCCGCTGAAGTTTTGAATGGTCAGAGGGCCCGAGGAATTATCGATCAAATACTGGCCGGCGGGGACCACAATTTCGCCCGTTGGGTAAGTGGAAAACGCACTGCGGAAGGCGTTGGTGGTGGCTTGGGCGCTGGTCCCGTCAGGATGGGCGCCTAGCGCTACTACGTTCACCTGAGAGCAGGCCACGCTGGCGAAAAGAGAGAGTCCAATGATCGTTGTCCAAAACAAAGTACCAGGTCTCCTGAAGAGGGCAAGTGTATGCAGGCTGGGCGTTTGTCGGCATTGGGTCCCAGAGGAGCAGGACCCTTCCGGGCACGAAGGTATAGTACTACGGTCTGGGCTAGGTTGCCGCATACAAATTCTTCGGGAAAGTACTGACTCTCCTAGTTCCTCATCGGCCGCCAAGGAAATAGATCTCATTGAAGAGCGGGCGAAAATCAAGTGCCTTCCTACTCAGGAAAGTCTTTTATGCGACCGGCGAAAGGGCACATGCGGGGACTTCTGAACGCAGGGGCCAGAGGCGAGAAGCTCAGCCGGTTTGCGCGGCTGGCTGACTTGGTGCGGCATCCGGTGGCGCGGAATTCGGCTGCGCTGTTCGGGGTGCAGATCTGCCGCAAGACGTTTCCGCTGGTGACGATTCCGTTCCTCACGCGGATGCTGCATGCGGACGGATGGGGCACGGTGGCGTTTGTGTTGTCGCTTTCGGAACTGGTGGCGTTGGTCATTGAGTACGGATTCAATCTGTCGGCGACGCGGGAGATTTCGCAGAAGCGCGCGGATCGGGACGCATGCCGCAACGTGATGGGCGGCGTGCTGGGGGCGCAGGCGGTGCTGGCGGCCATCGGGATCGGGCTGGCGCTGGCGGTGACGCCGTTCCTTCCGCTGTTGCGCGATCATCCGCGGCTGGTGGCGGCCGGGCTGTTCTACGCGGTGGCGCAGGGATGCACGCCGCTGTGGTTTTTCCAAGGGCTGGAACGAATGAAACTGGCCGCGGGGCTGGAGGTGTTCGCGAAGACGGCCGCACTGGTGGGCATTCTGCTGCTGGTGCGGGCTCCGGAGGATGCGTGGAAGGTGGTCAGCTTGCAGGCGGGCGCGGCGGGCGTGTCTACGGTGGCTGGAGTGGCGCTGGCATTCCGGTCGTTCTCCTTCCGCATGCCGACGGTGGCGCTGGTGGGCGGCGCGCTGCGGCGCGGGTGGCCGATGTTTGTGTTCCGCAGCGCGGAGAGCCTGTATGGCGTGGGCAACGCGTTCCTGCTGGGACTGTTCGCGGCGCCGGCGGTGGTGGGCTACTTCGCCACCGCGGAAAAGATCAGCAAGGCGGTGTTCGGGCTGCTGAATCCGGTGCGCGAGGCGCTGTATCCGCGGCTGAGTCTGCTGGTGGCGTCGGCAGAACGGGAAGCGGCGAAGCTGGCGCGGTTGGGGATCCTGTTCATGACGGGCACGGGCGCGATGCTGACGGCGGCGGTGGCGGTGACGGCTCCGTGGCTGGTCCACCTGGTGGCCGGCGAGGCGCAGGCGGGCGCGATTCCGGTGTTGCGGGTGATGGCGGCGCTGCCGCTGGTGCTCTCCGTGACGTACTCAGTGGGATTGCAGTGGCTGCTTCCGCTGGGACGCGATGTGACGGTGAACCGCATCATCCTGGGCGGCGGCGCGATCAACCTGGCGGTGTCCTTTATGCTGGCCCCGCGGTTTGGAGCGATGGGCATGGCGGCATCGGTGCTGACGGCGGAGCTGTTCGTGTGCACGAGCCTGGTGTGGGTGGTGTGGCGTTCGACGTCGCTGCTGGACGGGTTGCGGACGCGCGGGGCTGCGGTTAGCGCGGTGGATTGCGGAGGCGTCCAATGAAACGCGGGTTTACAATCTGGTGGCTGCATCCGGCAGCGCTGTTTGGAGGGCTGTGCGGCACGCTGGTCGCGGTGGCGGCACTGATTCCGGACAGCGTGTATCAGCGGTTCTGGTTCACGCCCAAGTTTCTGAGTGGGGAAGCGGTGGGGCTGCTGGCGGCGTTTGTGGGTGTGTTCGCCGTGGCGGCGTCGGCTGCGGGGATGCGGCTGAAGGATCGCGTGGGTCCGGCGGAGATGGCGCCGGATGCGGATCTTTCGGAGAGCACGCTGCTCACTCTGTACCGCATCGCGATGGGGCTGGCGCTGTTCGGCTATGCGGTGTGGGGCGCGGTGGCGATTTCGAAGGGCTTGAACCTGGGCGTGCTGCGCGAGGTGCTCGCCGGAAAGCCGAACGTGCTGTACAGCATTCGCACCGTGTACCTGGTGAGCATTCCGGGCGTCACCACGTGCACGCAGTTCGGTGTGGCGGCGGCGGTGCTGGGGTCACTGATCGCGGCGCGCAGCGGGTGGAAGAAGGTGTGGAAGTCACTCACGCTGCTGTTGATGCTGACACTGCTGCGTGTGGTGCTGAACACGGAGCGGCTGGCGCTGATTGAGATCGCGGTGCCGATGACGGTGATCGTGCTGACGCAGGTGTTGCGCCCGCTGGCCGAGCGGCGGCGGTCCGTACGGGTGGCGATGGCGGCGGCTCCGCTGGCCGCGATCCCGATTCTGTTCGTGCTGTTTGCGTCGCTCGAGTATCTGCGTTCGTGGGTGTTTTACGCGAACGGTCCGCTTTCGTTCTGGGAGTTCGCGGCGTCGCGGCTGGTGGGCTACTACGTGACGGCCGTCAACAACGGCGCCTACCTGGCGATGCGCTTGCAGGCGCCGCTGGGGCTTCCATTTTTCACGATGAATTTTCTATGGCGGCTGCCGGTGCTGCATGGGCTGGTGGAGGCGCTGTTCCCGGCGTTCCAACTGGTGACCACGTATTTCGACGTGCTGGCCAGCGGCGCCAATGCTGAGTTCAATAACGGTGGCGGGCTGTTCGCGCCGGCGATCGACTTCGGCTGGGTGGGCGGCATCGGGTACTGGCTGGTGACGGGGCTGGTGTTCGGCCGGCTGTACGCGCTGTTCCGGCGGCGCTCGGCCTGGGGGCTGTGCCTTTATCCGGTGCTGTTCCTGGGACTGGTGGACGTGCCGCGCGGTCTGTACTGGAGCAGCGGACGCGCCATTCCGGCGATTGTATTTCTGGCACTGAGCGCGTATCTGCTGGCGATCCAGCAGCGGCGCCAGCGCAACCGCAGTTTTCCATCTCGCGGCTGACTCTTCCTCTCTTCCTGTAGCGCAATTCGAGGTGTTTCATGGCTAGCATTACTACTCCCGCGCCCGCTCTTCCGGCGCACTTTCATATTCCGTCCACGCGGCCGTCCTGGATGCTTTACAGCCTGATGGCCGCTGACAGCATCGGGCTGAGCGCGGCCGTGGGTCTGGCCGTTGTGGTGAAGGCGATTTTCACGGGCAACCTGGAGATCGCAAGCCACCTGCGGCTGGTGATCTTCCTGCCGGCGTTCCTGGCGGCCTACGCTTCGGCCGGGTTGTATTCGCACCTTCCTTTGGACCCGCCGCAGGAAGCGCGGCGCTGCGCGGTGTCCGCCGCGGCGGCGTTTCTGTTGCTGAGCATCGTCACGATGTCGATACGCGGGGCGAGTTCTTATGTGCAGCCGACCCTGTTTGTGGCCATCGCGCTGGCCGCGGTCTTCGTGCCGCTGGCGCGGTCTGCGTCGCGGAACTGGTTCGGGCGCAGCGGATGGTGGGGCTATCCGGCGGTGATCTTCGGTAAGCCGGAGGCGGCGGAGAAGATCGTGCGCGCGATGCAGGCGCAACCGGCGCAGGGATTGAAGCCGATCGCGATCGCGCACGACGGGGCGGGCGCGCCTTCGCGTGTGTGCGGGATTCCGGTGGTGGCCAGCAGCCGCGTGTTGCGCGGTCCGGCGATTCCCGAACAAACTTACGCGGTGTTGACGGCGGACGCGGGCGAGGAGACGCGGGCGGCGCTGGAATCCTACGAAGAACGGTTCTCGCGGATTCTGATGATTCCGGATGGATTTCCGGGCATCACGAACGTTCTGGTGACGCCGTATGCGGTGGGCGGGTTCCTGGGGCTGGAAGTGTGCCAGCAGACGTTGATGCCGCATAAGCAAGTGCTGAAGCGCGTGCTGGACTTCACGCTGGCGGCGATCGCGGCGCCGGTGGTGTTTCCCTTGATCGGGTTGCTGGCGCTATGGATCAAGCTGGATTCGCCGGGTCCGGCCTTCTTCCGGCAGAAGCGCATCGGGCGGGGCGGCAAGATGTTCGACGCCTGGAAATTCCGCACGATGGTGACCAACGCGGGCGAAATACTGGAGGAATATCTACAGCGCGATCCGGTGCTGCGGCTGGAGTGGGAGCAGCAACGCAAACTGCGGCATGATCCGCGCGTGACGCGCGCGGGAGAGTTCCTGCGCAAGACCAGCCTGGACGAGCTGCCGCAGTTGTGGAACGTGCTGAAGGGCGAGATGAGTCTGGTGGGTCCGCGGCCGATTGTGGAGGCGGAAGTGGAGCGCTATGGTGCGCGGTTCGGCGCCTACACGCGCGTGCCCGGGGGGATCACGGGGCTGTGGCAGATTTCCGGGCGCAGTGACACCACCTACGAGGAACGCGTTTCGCTGGACGCGTATTACGTGCGGAATTGGTCGATCTGGATGGATTTCTACATCCTGTTTCGCACGGTGGGCGTGGTGATGCGCCGCAAGGGCGCGTATTGAGGAGGGTGGTCATGACAAATGTCATGCAATTGGTGCGAACGTCGTTCGATGCGGCGCGGGGGCGCGCCTGGGATCCAGGAACGGCGCCGGAATCGGGTTGGGAACAGCCGCGGGCGGGGACGGCTCCGCTCTACATCAACGGTCGCTTTCGGGTTCACGTGACGACGGGCGTGCGGCGGTACGCCGAGGAACTGTTGTCGCGCATCGGCGGGGCGCTGACGGATCGCGTGGAGGTGCTGGAACCTTCGTGGAAGCTGACCGGGCTGGCGGGCCATGCCTGGGAACAGTGCGTGCTACCGGCGCGGGCGCGCGGGGGGCTGCTGTGGAGCCCGTGCAATACGGGTCCGGTGGGTGTGCGCGAACAGGTGGTGACAATCCACGATCTGTTTCCGCTGTTGCGGCCGGAGTGGTTCACGGCGGGCTTCGTGCAGTGTTATCGCGCGGTGATGCCGCGGCTGCTGCGGCATGCGCGGCACCTGGTCGCGGTTTCCGAATACACGAAGGAGTGCATCGCGTCGGCGGTTCCGGAGGCAGCGGAGAAGACCACGGTGATCCACAGCGGGATTGGTCCGCAGTTTACGCCGGAGGCGATCCGCGATGCTGCTGCGGCGGCGTACGAACTGCGTCTGCCGGCGGCTCCTTACCTGCTGAGCGTGTCTTCGCTGGAGCCTCGTAAGAATTTGCGGCGCGTTTTGGCCGCGTGGCGCGCGATTCTGCCGGATCTGCCGCCGGACTTGTGGCTGGTGCTGGCGGGCAAGAAGGGCAACAAGGCGGTGTTCGAGGCGGAGAATCTGGACGACGTGCCGGAGCGGGTGACCTTCACCGGATATGTTCCCGACCGGCTGCTGCCGGGCTTGTACGCGGGCGCGCAGGGGTTCCTGTTTCCATCGCTGGCCGAAGGGTTCGGGTTTCCACCGCTGGAGGCGATGGCGTGCGGCACGCCGGTGCTGACGTCGAACACGTCGTCGCTGCCGGAGGTGTGCGGCGGCGCTGCCTGCTATGTGCATCCGCTGGACGTGGGCGAGATCGCCCAAGGGATCCGGCTGTTGGCGCTCGACCGGTATTTTCGCGCGGGGTTGCGGGAGCGGGGATTGGCCCGGGTGAAGCGGTTCCTCTGGGAGACGGCGGCACAGAAGACCTGGGACCTGCTGGAGCACGTGGCGCGGCATGAGGACGCCGTGCCGGAGAGGAGCACGCAGTCATGACTTGGCCAACGATATTCACCGAGGAGCGGCGGCAGCGGGTGGGAGTGCGCGGGCCGCGGCGCAGGATTCTGGAGGTGATCGAGGCCACGTCGGCGGGCGTGGGCCGTTATGTGGCCGACCTGCTGCTGCGCATCGACACGGGCGCGTTCGACGTTTCGCTGGCGTATTCGCCGATTCGGGCCGACGCTCGGTTCTGGCGCGATCTGGCCGCGATTCAGGCGCGCGGCATCGCGACGTTTGAGATTCCGATGGTGCGCAGCATTCGTCCGTGGGAGGACGCCACGGCGCTGTGGCGCCTGTACCGGATGATGCGCCAGTACCGCTTTGACGTGGTGCACGGGCACAGCTCAAAGGCCGGGTTCCTGGCGCGCATTGCGGCGAAGATGGCGCATCCTGCGACGCGCACCGTGTATTCGCCGCACGCGATCGCGATCGCGGCGAGTCCGGCGTACGGGCATCTGGAGCGCTTCGTCGGACGGTTCACGGACGCGATGCTGGCGGTGAGCCGGTCCGAACGCGACGAACTCGTGGAGTACGACCTGGTGACGCGCGAGAAGCTGCATTACGTGACGGCGGGCATCGATATCGCCGCGTTCACCGGGTTCCGGCGGGATCCGGCATTTCGCGAACGGATCGGTGTGCCGGACAACGCGGTGCTGATCGGGACCGCGGGGCGGATCGCGCGGCAGAAGGATCCTCTCATGTTTGTCGCCGCGGCCGCGGAGGTGTGCAAGGCCGACGAGCGCGCTTACTTCGCCTGGGCGGGCGATGGGGAGATGCGGCAGGAGGCTGAGGAACTGGCTGTGCGTCTGGGCATCGCAGGCCGCGTGCGATTTGCGGGGTACTTCGCGGATCCGCGAGCGTTTTTGGCGTCGTTGGACGTGTTCACGCTGACCTCGCGCTACGAGTCATTCGGCTACGTGACGTGCGAGGCGATGGCCATGGGCAAGCCGGTGGTGGCGACCAACGTGGCGGGCAGCAAGGAGCTGGTGGCGGACGCGGATACCGGGTATCTGACGCTGCCGGGTGACGCCGCGATGTGCTCCGCCGCGCTGCTGGAGTTGGTGCGGAACCGGTCCTTGCGGCGGGCGATGGGCGAGGCCGCACGGAAGCGCGTCCGCGAACACTACGACGTGGGGCGCATGGTGCGGCAGGTGGAAGATTTGTACCGGGATTTGATGGAGGACTCATCGACATGGCGACCTTATCTCAAGTCGGCGTAACGGCGCATGGAGCGTTCGCTCCGGCGGCGCGAGGCGCCGCGTTTACTCTGCGCGAGGGTGGGCGGAGCGCCCAGGACACAGATGACGCGCTGCTGCCGATCTGTGTGGACCTGGACGGCACGCTGATCCGGACGGACCTGCTGCTGGAGAGCTTCGTCGCGGCGGTGCAACGCCGTCCGTCTGTGCTGTTCCTGGCGTTCTGGTGGCTGCTGCGCAGCGGCAAGGCTGTGCTCAAGCAACGGCTGGCGGAGCTGGTGGATTTGAATCCGGCGCTGCTGCCTTACAACCAGCCGCTGCTGGACCATCTGACGGCGCAGAAACAAGCCGGGCGCGAACTGTACTTGACCACGGCGGCGAACCGTCGGCTGGCCGAGGCGGTGGCTGAACATCTGGGGATCTTCGACGGCGTGCTGGCGAGTCACGAGTACGCGAATTTGAAGGGCCCGCGCAAGCTGAAGGCGATCCGCGAACTGCTGGGCGGCGACGAGTTCCTGTATGCGGGTAACGGGCGCGAGGACCTGGCGATCTGGCGGGAGTGCCGCGGCGCGATCACTGTGGGATTGTCGCGCGGGACCAAGGCGGCGGTGGCGCGCGAGGGGATCGCGGTGACGACGGCGTTCGATGCCGGCGGGTCGCGGTGGCGGGCGCTGGTGAAGGCCGCGCGGGTTTACCAGTGGTCGAAGAACGTGCTGATCTTCGTGCCGCTGCTGCTGGCGCACGCGCTGGATGCGGCCCGGGTGATTCCGGCCGTCGTGGCGTTCGCCGCGTTTTCGCTGTGCGCGTCCAGCTTATATGTGGTCAATGACCTGCTGGATCTGGAAGCCGACCGGGCGCATCCTCGCAAGCGGCGGCGTCCGTTCGCCAGCGGCGCGCTGAGCATTCGCGACGGGCTGGCGTTCGTCGGCATCGCGATGGCGGCGGTGGTGGCGCTGGCTGTGTGGCTGCCGCCTGCGGCGAGCGGGTTGCTGGCGGTGTATGCGGGGACGAGTCTGCTGTATTCGCTGCTGCTCAAACGGGTGCTGTTCCTGGACGTGCTGATTCTGGCGTGCCTCTACACGCTGCGGATGCTGCTGGGCGCGGCGTCGACGCATATCGCGCTTTCCATCTGGACGCTGGCGTTTTCCATCTTCCTGTTCCTGGGACTGGCTCTGGTGAAGCGGCTGACCGAGTTGCGCAGGGCGAAGAACCAGAGCCGCAAGGGGATCGCGCGGCGCGCTTACCGGCCGGTGGATATCGCCATGGTGCGCTCGTTTGCCAGCTCGGCGTTTTACACCGCTGTGCTGGTGATGGCGCTGTACATCAATAGCGCTGACGTTTCGAAGCTGTACGCGCGGCCGGAGGGACTGTGGTTTGTGTGCCTGCTGCTGATCTATTGGGTCAGCCGGATTTTGATGGTGGCGAATCGCGGAGAGCTGACCGACGATCCGATTGTGTTCGCGTTCCGCGACAAGGTGAGCCGCTATGTGGGCCTGCTGGTGGCGGTCTGCGTGGCGTTTGCGGTGTAGGTTCCATGCAACCTCAGGTGATCGAAATCGAAGACACGCGGCGGCCGGTGTGGGTCGGCGGAGAGGGCGGACTGAGAGGCCGCCGCAGGCCGAAGGCCTGCCCCACAACGGGGTCAGCTGTGGCGTCGAAGGAATTCGTGGTTGCCGCGATGGTGTTGATCCTCGCGGCGTGCGGGATCGTGCTGTGGCTGGGCGTGCCGCACGCTGCGGTGTATGGGCACGACACGCTCATCCAACTCGACGGCGGATGGCGCGTGCTGAACGGGCAGCGTCCGCATGTCGACTTTTACAGCGCGTTCGGGCCGGTGAGTTACCTGCTGGCCGCGGCGGGGCTGTGGGTGGCCGGAGCGAATGTGCAGGGCATCGTGTATGCGACCGCTGCGGTGGGACTGATGCTGGGCATGTGGGCGATCGCGTTGGCGCGCGTACGGCTGCGGGCCTGGTCCGGTGCGCTATTCGTGGGCTGGGCGGTGCTGTTCTGGCTGGCGCCGTTTCCGTTGGGCGAACCGTTTTACCTGACCGGGTACGCGATGCAGTACAACCGGCTGGGCTACGTGTTGGCGTCGCTGATTCTGGTGGAGCTGTTCGTGCGGCGCGTGCGGCCGGCGGGACGCGTCGACTGGGGCGGCGTGTCGACAGGCGTGGCGCTGGGGTTGCTGCTGTTCTTGAAGGTCAGCTTCTTTGTGGCGCTGTGTCCTGTACTGCTGGCGGCTTACTTCGTGACGCGGAAAGAGTGGAAGCATGCCGCGTGGGTACTGGCGGGATTCGGGCTGGTTTGCCTGGCGATGACGGCGTACCTCGATTGGAACCTGGCGGCGATGCTCGGCGACCTGCGCATCGCGGCGGCGGCGCGCAAGACGCGGTTTCTCGAAGGCTACGATCCGTTCCGCACCATTCTGCGCAACTGGGGCGCAGCCGTGCCGCTGGTGGGTCTGGCGCTTTTCGCGGGGCGGACGCGGGCCCGGTTGTGGACGTTCGTCGGCGTGGTGCTGGCGGCAGATATCGTTCTGGCGATGTCGAACACGCAGCGCGCCGGGTTGCCGCTGACCATGGTGGCGACGCTGATCGTGGCCGAGCGGGCCGCGCGGGGGCGCCGGACGGCCGTGGTCGCTCTGGTGGCTGCCATGGCGCTGACGCCGGTGTTCTCAGGCACGGTGAATGCGTGGGGCATGGTCCTGCGCGCGAAGGTTTCGGGCGACGACGCCGGGGCTCGCGTGGATGCGCCGCAGATGCGCGCGCTGGTGTTCGATGCGCACGACGAGCCGCGCATCGACGAGGCGAGCCACAACGGTCCACAGTATGTGAGCCGCGTCAATGACGGGCTGGCGCTGCTGCGCCGGTCGGCAGGGCCGCGCGACCGGATTTCCTGCCTGTGCTTCGCGAATCCGTTTTCTTACGCGCTGCTGCGGCAGCCGCCCGCGGGCGGCTCTCCTTTCTTTGGGTACGGGGTCAACTTCACGGCCACCGCTGCCCCGGACGTAAACCAGATCCTGGGCGACGCCGACGCGGTGATGCAGCTCAGGGACAATGCCGGGGACCCGAACGCGCGGACGCTCGCGGTGATCGCCGGGCCGGAACTCGACCGGCGGTATCGCGTCGCAGGCGAGTCGCGTGATTGGGTTCTGTGGAGGAAGAAGTGAAGACGATGAAACATTGGCTGCTGGACCGCACTGGTCTGGGAGGAATCCTGGTGCGGGTCGCCATGCTGAACGGAGTGGTGGTGAACGTCGTCCTGGCGGCGCTGGCGGTGGCCGCGCTGCAACTGGGATGGCTCGCGCGGGGCAACGTCAGCACGGATCTTTCGGCGATTTTCCTGTGGCTGTTCGGATTCCGCCAGGGCGACGATTCCTGGCGGCCGATGCTGCGGGCGCTCGACTGCTTCCAGCAAAAGCTGCCCATCTACCAGACGATCTTTTTCGAACAGCACGACAAGTTTCAGTATCCGCTGACATCGCTGCTGCCACTGTACTGGCTGCGGCAGTTCGGGATGAGCGACGACGGCATCTTGTCGCTGCTGAACGTTGCCACGTGGATCGCGCTGTGGGTGGCGATCGCTATCAGCGTGCGAATCCTGATGGTGACGGCGGCGCGGCGCGGGTACTTCGACGATCTGCGCGGCAGGCAGCGGGTCCTGGTGGGCGCTGCGATCGCGGTGTGCGGGCTGACGTTTTATCCGCTGGTGAAGAATTACGTGCTGGGGCAGGCGCAGACGTTCCTGTCACTGATGTTTGCCGCGGCGCTGTTGCTCTGGATTCAGCGGCGCTATGCGCGGTCGGGGGCGCTGTTCGGGCTGATGTGCCTGATCAAGCCGCAGTACGGTTTGATCCTGCTGTGGTTCGCCCTGCGGAAGCGGTTCAGTGCGTTCGTGGCGGGAACGGCCGTGTTGGTCACGGGGACGGCGGCGGGCACCGCGATCTTCGGGTGGCGCGAGCAGTTCGAGTACCTGAATGTGCTGCGTTACATCGCGCAGCGGGGCGAATCGTACTGGCCGAATGAATCGTTCAACGGGCTGCTGAATCATTTGTTCTTCAATGGTGCGAACCTGCAATGGCCGGCGCATTCCTTCGCTCCGTATTCGCCGTTCATCTACGCGGCGACGGCGATCTCTTCGGCCTGCCTGATCGGTTGCGCGCTGTTGTTCCCGTTCGCGCGGCGGGCGCGCGGCGGGGTGCTCGATTTCTGCGTGATGGCGATCACCGCGACCGTGGCGTCACCGGTCGCCTGGGAGCATCACTACGGGATTCTGCTGCCGATCTTCGCGTATCTGGCCGGGGTGCTGACCGCCACGCGGCATCGCATGGCGCTGTTGGTTGCCTACGTTCTCACCAGCCACTCCTGGAGCCCGATGAACGTGTTCGCGCACGTGCCGGTGCTGAACGCGCTGCAGTCGCTGCGGTTCTTCGGGGTGCTGTTCCTGCTGTACTTCCTCTACCGCAACGGGCGGCGCGCAGAACTGGCGGCCGCCGAGGACGAGCGCGACGCTCAGATGGTCTCGGCGACCATCTCGATGGCGCCGCAGGGGCACTCTTCGACGCACAGTCCGCAACCCTTGCAGTATTCGTAGTTGAACTCGAAGCGCTTGCCGGGGCCGAGCTTGATCACCGCGTTGTCGGGGCACATGCCGTAGCAGTTGTCGCACTCGAAGCAGTTGCCGCAGGAGAGGCAGCGGCGAGCTTCGAACAGCGCGTTCGATTCGTTCAGGCCGATATTGACTTCGTCGAAGGTCGACTGGCGGCGCACCCGGTCCAGCTGCGGCTGCATGGTCTTGGGCGCGTCGGAATAATACCAGGGGTTCAGGCGGTCGAAGGTCGCCAGGGGGTGTTCGGCCGGGTGCTCGTAGGTCTTCCAGCGCAGCCAGGCGTCGATGTTGCGCGCCGCCTGTTTGCCGTGACCGATGGCAATGGTGACGTTGCGCTCCGAGGGCACCATGTCGCCGCCGGCGAAGACGCCCGGGTGGCCGGTCATCATCATCCGGTTTACTTTGACCACGCCGTCTTCGATTTCCAGTCCCTCCAGGTTCGCCAGGAGGCTGAGGTCGACGTCCTGGCCCAAGGCCAGGATCAGGGCGTCGGCTTCGATGGTCTCGAATTCGCCCGTGGGTTGCGGGAACCCGGTCTCGTCGAGCTTCATCTTCTCAACCGTGAGCTTGCCTTCCTGCGCCTCCTTCACCGTGGTGAGCCACTTGAACTGGATGCCTTCGTCGATGGCTTCCTGAAGCTCGGATTCGTGGGCGGGCATGCGTTCGCGCGTGCGGCGGTAGACGACCACGGCCTCGGTGGCTCCCAGGCGTTTGGCGGTGCGCGCGGCGTCGAGCGCGGTGTTGCCTCCTCCGTAGATCGCGACGCGGCGGCCGAGGACGGGCGCGGGTCCGGTCTCCATCGAATGCAGCAGGCCGATGGCGTCCAGCACGCGGGCGGCGTCGCCGGCGGGGACGAAGGCCCGCTTGGCCAGGTGCGCGCCGACGGCCAGGAAGGCCGCGTCGAATCCACCCTGTTTCATCGTCACCGCCAGATCGTCGACGCGGGTGCTGTAGCGGAAAGTTACGCCCAGCTTGGCGATGCGCTGGATCTCGGCGTCCAGGACTTCGCGCGGCAGGCGGTACTTGGGAATGCCGAAGCGCATCATTCCGCCGGGCACCGGGTTCGCTTCGTAGATGGTCACGGCGTGGCCCACACGCGCGAGATGATAGGCGGCCGACAGACCCGACGGACCGGAGCCGACCACCAGAACGCGCTTGCCGGTGGAGGTGGCCGGAGGATCGAACTGCCAGTCCTGGCGGATCGCTTCGTCGCCCAGGAAGCGCTCCACGGCGTGGATGTTCACGGCCTGATCAAGTTGGGCACGGTTACAGGCGGTCTCGCAGGTGTGATAGCAGACGCGTCCCATCACGGCGGGCAGCGGGTTGCTTTCCACCAGCTTCTTCCAGGCGCCGTGGTAGTCGCCCGATTCGGCGAAGTAGAGCCAGCCCTGGATGTCCTCCCCCGCCGGGCAGGCGTGATTGCAGGGCGGCAGGAAATCGCGATAGACGGGTTTGCTGGTCCGCCAGGAGCCGGTGTGGTTGGTGAGGCTCGAGGCGGGGTCAAGGGTGATGGCAAAGGGTTTCTGCATGGCTTCAGTTCTCCTCGTCCGTTCTTGCGAGGCCGAAGTGTTCGATATTGCGGTCGGCGATGGCCTGGACCTGCGCGAGCTGTTCGTGACCCGGCCCATCCTTAAACATGTGCGCGAAGCGGCGCTGTAGCCGCAGGTAGCCGTCGACCGGGACGGGGTGGCGGATCGGCGTGCGTCCGGTGACCAGGCCGTGCTCGGCTTCAAACAGCGGGAAGAGGCCGCTTTCGACGGCCAGGCGCGCGACCTTGATGGTGTCCTGCGAGGCCGATCCCCAGCCCAGCGGACACGGCACGTGCACGTGGATGTAGCGCGCGCCGTGGATCCCCATGGCCTTGGTCACCTTGGCTTCGAGGTCGCGCAGGTTGGCGACCGAAGCCGTGGCGACGTAGGGGATGCCGTGGGCCATGGCGATCAGCGGCAGGTTCTTGCCCTGGCCGAAGACCGCTCCCGGATGGTCGCCGGCGATGGGCGTGGTGGCAGTGCGCGCGCCTGCGGGCGTGGCGCTGGAGCGCTGCACGCCGGTGTTCATGTAAGCTTCGTTGTCGTAGCAGATGTAGAGCACGTCGTCATTGCGCTCAAACATGCCGGAGAGGCAGCCGAGGCCGATATCCGTGGTGCCGCCGTCGCCGCCCTGGGCCAGCACGCGCGTTGTGGTCCTGCCCTTCGCCTTGAGCGCCGCGGCGACGCCCGTGGCGACCGCCGGCGCGTTGCCGAACAGCGAGTGCATCCAGGCGATCTTCCAGGACGATTCCGGGTAGGGTGTGGTGAATACTTCCAGGCACCCGGTGGCGTTCACCGTGATCAGGCGGGATTCGGCCGCGCGCATGGCGGCGTCGATGGCGTAGCGCGCGCCCAGCGCCTCGCCGCAGCCCTGGCAGGCGCGATGGCCGCTATTGAGTCCGTTAGTGCGGTCGATGCTGGCCTGCACCGCGCGCTGGGATTCGTCCAGCAGGCGATTGCCTACGGTGAAGGTTCCGGTCTGGTAAAACTTGACGGTTTGTCCGGCCATGCTATCTCCTTAGTTGCGGTGCGGGTGCGGACCCTGGGGGACCGCTCCCTGCGGTCGCGGCTCAGCTAGCGGCGCTGTGTCCAACGGACGTGAACGGGGTAGAGCGGCTAGCGGCATCGCGGCGCTTAGGGCGGATTGGTTCAGGCTCAGGAATGTCAGCGGGTCCAGGCGCTCCTGATGGAGCAGATCGCTGAGGGCCGCTTTGGTGATGGGACGGCCGCCCAGTCCGGCGATCACCGCGGACACTTCGATGGGCAGGCCGGCGAGGGCGAGGCGCACGTCGGCGCTGACGATGCCGCCTTGGCCCGGCGCGAGCGACTTTTCGACTACGATGACGCGCGCGGCTCCTTCCAGGGCTTCGCGCACGGCGGCAGAGGGGAACGGGCGGTAGGTCGAAAGCGACACCGAGCCGATGGGGATGCCCTCGCGGCGCATGTCGTCGACGACCTCCTGTATGCTGCCGTTCACCGAGCCGAGCGCGACGACAATCGTCTCGGCGCCTTCGGTGCGATAGGGGCGCAGCAGGCCGCCCGAGTTGCGGCCGAACTGGCGCGCGAATTCGGCGGCCACCACGGGAATCGTTTCAAGGGCGCGCAGGTGCTGCTGGTGGCCCAGGTAGCGGACCTCAGTGAAGGCGTCCGGTCCAACCATGGCGCCGATGGTGATGGGATCGGCCGGATCCAGCACCTGGCGCGGGACGAAGGGCGGCAGGAAGGCGTCCACCTGCGCCTGCTCCGGCACGTCGACGCGCTCGTAGGCGTGGGTGAGGATGAAGCCGTCGACGCAGACCATTACGGGACAGGAGAGCTCCTCGGCCAGGCGGAACGCCTGCACGTGCAGGTCGGCCGCTTCCTGGTTGTTTTCGGCGAAGAGCTGAAGCCAGCCGGCGTCGCGCATGGACATGGAGTCGGAGTGATCGTTCCAGATGTTGATGGGAGCGCCGATGGCCCGGTTGCCGATGGTCATGACGATGGGCAGGCCCAGGCCGGAGGCGTTGTAGACGGCCTCGGCCATGAACAGCAGTCCCTGGCTGGCGGTGGCGGTGTAGGCGCGGGCGCCGGCGGCGGAGGCTCCGATGGCGACTGATAAGGCGGCGAATTCGGATTCGACGTTAATGAACTCGCAGGGGTGGAGCGTGCCGGCTTTGACCATTTCGGCCAGGGCTTCGACGATGTGGGTCTGGGGGGTGATGGGGTAGGCGCAGATCACTTCCGGGCGGCAGCAGGCTACCGCCTCGGCTACGGCGCGGGATCCTTCGGTTTGTTTCAGCATGGCGTTATTTGGAGACGGGGGCTTCGGTCTGCGACTCCGTGAGGGTCCGCAGAACGCTTTCATAAGCCGCCTGCGCCGCGGCGATGTTGGCCTGCGCGATGGCGTGCGGGAACTTCTGGGCGATGGCGGCGGTGACGGATTCAAGCTTGAGGCGTCCGCTGAGCGCCGCGAAGCCGCCCAGCAGTGCGGCATTGGGCAGCGGCCGCTTGACGTGTTCGAGCGCGAACTCGGTGGCGGGGACCGTGTGGGCGTGAACGCCGGGATACCTGTGGATGAAGTCGGCGAGGCCGAGCTGGTCGAGGCTGCGGCTGGAGTTCAGCAGGACGTAGCCGTCAGGCGCGAGCCCGTTAAAGAGGTCGAGCTGGTGGAGCAGCGTGGGGTCCTGGATGATCAGGGCGTCGGGGTTGGTTACCGGGTCGCGCGAGCGGATCGGCGACTCGTCCAGGCGGCAGAAGGCCACCACCGGGGCTCCCATCCGCTCCGAGCCGAAGCTAGGGAACGCCTGGGCGTATTCGTTTTCAAGGAATGCGGCGACCGAGAGGAGTTCTGCCGCGGTTACGACGCCTTGCCCGCCGCGGCCGTGGATTCGTATCTGGAACATCACTAAAGATGGTGCACGTGGGCCGCCAAATTCTCGGGGGTTGATAGAGGGTTTCGGCGCGTGGCGGCGGTGTTGGCATGGGCCGTTTGGCGCAGAGTGCGGCAGCGGTGCGCGGGGAGGCCCGCGAGCCTAGGGCTCACTTAGTACTTTGTCTGGGGCTGGGGCTGGGGGGATTGCGGACCGGGGCGGACCACTCCCTGCGGTCGTGGCTCAGCTATTGGCGATGCGGGGCGGAGTGGGTAGGGCGTGGGGCGGCCTGGAGCGATGCCCCGGATGCCCGGTCGACAAGAATGGCGGTAGCTGAGCCACGACCGCAGGGAGTGGTCCACCCCGGTCCCGGCAGCCCCTTGTACTTCGGAAACCTCTAAAGTAGGTGGTCTTTGACCAGCGCGTCGTTCAGGCGGATGCCGAAACCGGGTCGATCGGGGACCTGGATGGAGCCCTCCTCGAACCGCTCCGGCGGGTCCAGCAGCTCGCCGCGCCAAGGGACCTCGCCCCATTGCAGCTCGAGGATGCGGAGGTTGGGGATCGTCGCACCCATCTGCACCGACGCTGCGGTCGAAACCGGGCCGCTGGGGTTGTGCGGGGCGACCGCCACATTGTGCGCCGCGGCCATGGCGGCGATGTGGGTCATCTCCAATAGGCCGCCGCAGTGCTTGACGTCGGGCATGATGACGTCGATCGCCGGGCCGGCGCAGAGCGGAGTGAATCCTTCGACGCCGAACAGGAGTTCGCCGCCGGCCATCGGTTGCTGGATGGACGAGTGGATCTCGGCGGTCTGGGCCACGCGTTCGGGCGGGACCGGCTCCTCATACCAGGTCAGGTTCACGGGCTCGAGGCGCTGGGCGACCTTGCGGGCGAGCGCGACGTCGAAGTTGCTGTGGGCGTCGACCATCAGTTGCACATCGGGACCGACGGCGGCGCGCATGGCTTCGAGCGCGGCGATGCCCTGGTCGACGGCCTTCTGGATTTCGGCGGCGGGCGAGCCGGGTGCGGGGAATCCGTCAAATGGCGCGGCCTTCATGGCGCGGAAGCCGTCGTCGAAGGCGCGGCGGGCGGTGGCGGCGAAGCCTGCGGGCGTGCGCGGCTGCGTGGCCCGGTTGATATTGGCGTAGACCAGCAGGCGGTCCCGCAGGGATCCGCCGAACAGGGTGTAGGTGGGGACTTGGAGGGCTTGCCCGGCGAGGTCCCAGAGCGCTTGTTCGAGGGCGCTGTAGGCGGTGGCCGTGACCAGGCCTCCGGCGCGCGCGGCCCCGCGGCCGGCGGCGCGGTAAGCCTCGATGTCCAGCGGCGAGCGGCCTTCGATCATCCCGAAGAACTGGCGCAGGGCGGATTCCATCTGCGCGGCATCCTCTTTAGTAGTGTTGGCGAAGCCGAAGGCGTCGGAGGCTTCGCCCACGCCGGTGAGGCCGGCGTCGGTTTGCAGGCGGACCAGCAGCCAGACGGTGCGTTCGGTGGCGCGGACCGGAAGGAGCTCGAACCCGGTGACGCGCAGTTTGGGCGGGGCGGTCATGTTGTCCGAGGGGGCCGGGCGGGTGCAGCCGAGCATCCCGGCGGCTCCGGCCAAAAGCAACGAGCGGCGTGTAAGCGCGTTCTTTCCCGACACAACGTTTTATTGTCGCTCGGGTGGGAGGCCGCGCGCTTCTGAGAGGGGGGCTCGCTGGACGTTCGGTTTTGCCGGCTGGCGGGCCACAAGCGCCGGGATGAGTCCCGGCGCGGCGAGCAAAAAGTGCTTGCGCCACCTCTTGACAGCCGGGCCTACTGGGTATACTGTGTATATAGACATGAGCGGGAGCTTCCTCATTTCGCAGACCGATAAGCGGCCGATGTACCTGCAAATCATGGAGCAGATCAAGCAGCGGATCGCGGTGGGCGACTGGGACGAGGGGCAGGTGATTCCGTCGATCCGGCAGCTTGCGGTGGACCTGCAGGTGAGCGTGATCACGGTGAAGCGCGCCTACCTGGAACTGGAACGCGAGGGCGTCATCGTGACGCACCACGGGAAGGGGTCGCACGTGGCGGCCAATCCGGGGCTCGGCACGGAGTTGCAGGAGCAGGAACTGGACAAGCACCTGACAGAGGCCGCGCGGATCGGGGCGTTGCTGGGTATGCCCACGCGGGAGTTGGAAGGGCGGCTGCGGGAGGCGGTGGACAAGCTGGCCGGTGAGAGGGTGCTGGAAGAGGAGCGAAGGTAATGGATTTCGCCATTGAACTCGAAGGCGTGGGGAAGCACTACCGCTACTTCACGCTGCACAACATCCGGCTGCGGGTGCCGGAGGGGCAGATCATGGGGCTGATCGGGCCGAACGGGGCGGGCAAGTCGACCACCATCCGCATCATGATGGGGCTGGTGCACCAGGATTGCGGCGAGGTGCGGGTGCTGGGCCATCGCATGCCGGCCGAACAGGTGGCGGCCAAGTGGGAGACTGGCTTCGCCTCCGAAGACATGCGGCTGTTTGACACGCTGACGCTGGACTGGCACATGCGCTGGATCCGTTCGATGTACCCGCAGTGGGATGCCGACTACGCGCGGCTGCTGCTGAAGCGTTTCGGACTGCGGGCGGAGCAGAAGATCAAGGGTCTCTCGCACGGCCAGCGGGTCAAGGCGGCGCTGCTCCTGGTGCTGGCGCGGCGGCCGAAGCTCCTGGTGCTGGACGAGCCCACGACGGGCCTGGATCCGGTGGCGCGGCACGAGATCCTGCGCGAGCTGACCAGCGTCATGACGGACGAGGGCCGTACCATTCTGTTTTCTTCGCACAACACGCCAGGACGTGGAGCAGATTTCCGACCAGATCACGTTCATCGACCGCGGGCGCATCATCGATTCGATGGACAAGGAAATTTACCTGGACCGCTGGCGGCGGCTGAGATTGGAAGTGCCCTGGGGCATCTCGCTGCCCGCGCTGCCGGGGATCATCGGCATCCAGCAGCAGGGACGGCTGGCGGTGGTGACGGCGAACCGCTTCGCGCCGGATCTGGCCAACGCCTACGAAAGCAGCGGGGCGCGGGTGCAGGCGGTGGAGAGCATGACGCTCGAAGAGATTTTTGTCGCCAACGTGGAATATAGCCGTGAGGAGGTGGAAGCATGAGCGGGGTGGTGCTCCGGCAACTGATTTGGAAGGACTGCTTCCTGGTACGCACGCAGATGCTGGTGTCGCTGTTGGGGGGCGGCGTTGCGCTGCTGCTCTTTTGGGTCGGCGGCGATCCGCTGGGGATGATCGGCATCGTCTCCTTCTTCGTCGCGCTGGTGGTCTTCGGCAGCATGATGCCGATGGCCAGCATCATCGCCGAACGCAAGAAGCAGAACCTGGCGTTCGCTATGAGCCTGCCGGTGTCTTCCTTTCAATACACGGTGGCCAAGTTTGTCTCGACGATTGGCATGTACCTGGTGCTGTGGCTGGTGCTGCTGGGCGCCGGCATCGCGGCCATCCTCAGCCGGGCCGACGTTCCCAACGGGGTCATTCCGCTGACGGTGATTCTGGCGATGTTTCCCCTGGTGGGCTTCAGCCTGATCACGGGAACCGCGCTGGTGAGCGAGTCCGAGGCGTGGGCCGTGGCCTCCACCATCGTCTGCAATTCGACCTACGGCTTGACCTGGTACTTCATATTCACGCGTGTTCCGGGCGTGATGAAAGACGTTGGGGCCGCGGCGCCGGTGTGGAGTTCCACGGCGTTGACGTTCCTGGGCGTGCAGGCAGGGGTGATCGCCGTGGTGCTGGGGCTCACGCTGTTTCTGCAATCGCGCAAGAGGGATTTTGTCTAGGACCGATCGGGGGTCCAACGAAGAAGGAAGGAACCCGCGGGGCTGAGCCCTCGTAGTCCTTCACAGCCGCGGCCAGTTCTGATCCGGTTAGCGCCGCAATCAACACCTAAGAAGGAGATGCCATGCGATACGTGTGTCTGCTCGCTTTGCTGCTGCCGGCGGCTTTCGCCCAGGACGGGAAACAGGACGGTCAACCAGACGGGGCCACTATATATATGGAACGTTGCGCGTCGTGCCACGACAAGCCCGAGGGGCGTGTGCCGTCACTGGCGACCATCAAGGGGATGACGGGTGAGGCGGTCTACACCGCCCTCTCCGCCGGAACGATGAAGTCCCAGGCCGAGGGCTTGTCGCTGCCGCAGATTTTCGCACTGCTGGGTTACATCGCGCCCACCGGAGCCGTGGGCGGCGGTCCGGTGCTGACGCGGACTTGCGCGGGCGATGCTCCGGGTCCACTGGCCGCGGATGCGCCGCACTGGACTGGCTGGGGCGCGGCGGCGACGAATACGCGCTTTCAGGATGCCGCCGCGGCGGGGTTGACGGCTGCCGACGTTCCGAAGCTGAAGCTCAAGTGGGCGTTCCACCTGGGGGCGGTTACCACGACACGCTCGCAGCCGATGGTGGCGGGTGGGCGCGTGTTTATCCCTTCGGCGAACGGAGCGGTCTACGCGCTGGACGCGCAGTCGGGCTGCACGGAGTGGGGCTTCAAGGCGGACGCGGCTGTGCGGTCGGGAGTGACGCTGGGCGAAGCGGACGGGACACCGGCGCTGTTTTTCGGCGACGGGGGATCGAACCTGTACGCGGTGGACGCGGCTACCGGGAAACAGATTTGGAAGGTGCATCCGGAGAATCACTTCGGGACGGTGGTCACCGCCGCGCCGCAGTCCTACCAGGGCGTGGTGTACCAGGGGTTCTCTTCCATTGAAGAGGCGATCGCGGCGGACCCGACGTTCGAATGCTGCACGTTCCGCGGGAGTGTGGTGGCGCTGGAGGCGGCCACCGGCAAGAAGCTGTGGCAGAGTTTCACGATTCCCGAGGAGCCGCACGTGACCGGCAAAAACGCGGCCGGCGCGCAGCAGCATGGACCGTCGGGCGCGGCGGTGTGGTCGACGCCGACCATCGACGCGGTGCGCGGCGCGCTGTACGTGGCGACGGGCGACAACTATTCGGATCCGGTGACCGAGACCAGCGACGCGATCCTGGCCATGGATTTGAAGACGGGCAAGCTGCTGTGGTCGCGGCAACTGACCCAGGGCGACGCCTACAACATCGGCTGCACGCAGCCGGGAGGGAACTGTCCGGAGAAGGCGGGTCCGGATTTCGACTTCGGCCAGCCGCCGATGCTGGTTTCGCTCGGCGGAGGCAAGCGGGCGCTGGTGATCGGGCAGAAGTCGGGCATGGTGCACGCGGTGGACCCGGACGCCGAGGGCAAGATCCTGTGGCAGACGCGTGCGGGGGAAGGCAGCGCGCTGGGCGGCAGCCAGTGGGGTTCGGCGGCGGACGGCGCGAAGGTCTACGTGGCGATTTCCGACGTGGGGATCGGCGCGGTGGTGGACCCGAAGCTGCCGCAGGGCTACAAGCTGACGCTCGACCCAACCCAGGGCGGCGGGCTGCATGCGGTGGACCTGAAGACGGGCAAGATCGTCTGGAGCGCGAAGGCGACGCCGTGCGCCGAGGGGCGGACGGACTGCTCGCCGGCGCAGTCGGCCGCAGTCAGCGGGATTCCGGGAGCGGTGTTTTCGGGGTCGGTGGACGGGCACCTGCGGGCGTATTCGACCTCGACCGGCGAAGTGCTGTGGGACGTTGACACCGAGCAGGAGTTCAAGGCGGTGAATGGCGACAAGCCGGCGCACGGCGGGTCGATCGACGTGGCGGGTCCGGCGATCGCGGGCGGGATGGTGTTCGTCACCTCGGGCTACCCGCAGTGGGGCGGGATGCCGGGGAATGTGCTGCTGGCGTTTTCGGTGGACGGGCGGTAAAAGTAGCGGTCGCGGCGGCGACCACCAGGACGCCGCCGCGCCGAATCCGCGACAATGGTCGTTGCATGGCAACCAAGGAGGCGACGGCCTTCAACCATAAGGTGGAGTTTGAGCGGGAAAAAGACGGTCGCTGGATCGCGGACATTCCAGCGTTGCCTGGTGTCATGGCCTACGGGCGGACGCGGAAGCAGGCCCTGGCCGCAGTTGAGAACCTTGCCCTGCGGGTGATCACCGCCCGGCTGGCGCACGGAGAAGCTGTGCCTGTTTCACGATAGATCCAGGTCGGTTATGCTGAGATTACCGTGCTGACGAAATACATTGCCGCCGCGATGAGTCACGCGAAGTACGAGCTCCTTGAGGACGGCGAGGGATACTTTGGGAAGATCCCCGGTCTACAGGGTCTCTGGGCGCAAGGGGACACTCTGGAAGCTTGTCGGGAAGAACTCAAGTCAGCTCTCGAAGACTGGCTGCTCTTTAGCCTGTCTCGACAGCAGCCCGTCCCAGTGATGGACGGAGTCGATCTAACCGTCCGCGAAGTCGCCTAAGCTGTCTAGGCGGTCTCTTCCCACTCCTCCCGAGTTAGGCCGGCTTGATCGAGCAGCTCTGCCAGGAGAGCAGGGCCGATGTCCCGGCGGTGCGGGTTGGGGACGATCAACTTGAGCGACCCACGCTCCAAGAATTGATGCTTGCCGCCCGAGTAGGGGCCTTTGAAGCCCAAGCGCTTGAGTCTCCTCAGCAGGTCGCTCCGTTTGGCCGGACTCAGTTTTCCCATATGCCCTCCCGACGCCCCTACGGAGTCCTGCATGGCATCATATATATGATGACCCTAGACAAAGCCTATCACGCTCGCTATACTGGGTCAATAGGAAGCTGACCCCATGCAGCTAAAAGGATGACATGCAGCTAAAGGGCGAGTGGGTAAGATGGACCAGCTACGATCTGCTGAATAGTGTGATCGTTCGGGCTGCCGGATCGAAGCTAGAGAGCTACGATGCATGGGCTCCTTACGCCGCGAACGTTGGTAAGTACCGAACGGTCGAGCAACCCTACACCAGCCTATTAGAGCTCGCTCGTAAACTAAGGGATGCCGAGTCTCGTGGGGTTCACCCTTCGGCTTTGGGTTGGCGGGCACAGCAGAGCGAGCCGATCCAGGGTGCTAAGACAGAGGTTGACCAACTAGTTCTCGACTGGTGCAATCAATACGGTCTTCTCGGATTGGTGTCGGTCCGATGTGGCTCGATTACGGTGAATCGAGACGTTCGCCACTTTAGGGACGGTGGCCAATGGTTCACGAGGCTGGTCGAGAGAGAAGTGTCACAAGGCCTCATGTCCATCACGAAAACATATCTTCAGCACGGGGAACACTCCGTCTCACCTAATGTGGCGGTCAGGGATGAGCCCACTTGTACGTGGCTTGACTGGAAGAGTCACGAATTCAAGGATAAACCTCTGAACGATCTCGAAGTCTTTTTCCGCCGGGCTTCGAGTGACCAGCCGCTTTGCGTTCCACGACCTAATACGGTGGAGTTTTGGGGACAATATGGGGAGCCGCTCATCGACTTCATCGACTCATGCAAAGACTTCGCCGCCTCCGTTGCCTTCATGAGTCGCTGGCAGGGAGGGGCACAGGCTGACGATGCGGCTGAGCTGGCGAGGGTTCAACAAGGACATCGCTATTTGAGCGGGCTGGCGAAAGCCACTGGGTTGGAATCCCAATTCGATTCTCGGGCCGCTACGCTTCGGGAGGACCGATTCTCAGCAGGCCTGTTTGCATCGTTCGGTCTGATGTTCCTGCTGGATTGGCAAGAGGGGCGCCGCGCTCTTGAATGTAGGAACTGTGCATCATGGTTCGTATCGAATGACCATCGCGCGGGGTACTGTTCGCCGCGCTGTCGAAACACTGCCCAGAGTCGGCGGTATCGCAACAAGGCAACTGGCAACTACAAGACACCGCGCAGCAACTATCGCAAGCACTACAGGCAGTCGGGAGACGACGGAATCGAGGAGTAAGCGGATCAACGCGGACTTAGCTCGATACCCTCGCCCCCGGGTGTCCGTCCGCTGATATAGTCGAACCATAAGGCGGCACCCGTCCGACTTTTTGGGCGCCACCTGCGTCTTTACGAACGGAGCCACAGAGTGATCTTTCGCGAAGTTGAAGATCGCGACCTGATCGTCAAAGCGCGGCGGGGGGATGTGGAGGCTTATAACCTCCTGGTTTCCCGGTGGGAGAAGCGTGTCTTCAATTACCTGCTGCGGCTGGTGGCGAACCGCGAAGATGCGCTCGACGTGAGCCAGGACGTGTTCTTGAAAGCGTACCAGAATCTGCCGAAACTCGATGATCCGCAACGGTTTCCGGCCTGGCTGTTCCGGATCGCCCATAACGAGGCGTACACGCTGCTCCGGCGGCGGCGGCCGGAGACGGAACTGATCGGCGAGCCGCGGCAGGCCTCGACGGGCACCCGGATGTTGCCGATCGAGCTGTCGCTGGCGGTGGAAAGCGCCCTGGGGCAGCTCTCCGAAGACCAGCGGGAAGCGGTCTTACTCAAGGTTTATCAAGGGTTTAAGTTTGACGAGATGGCGGAGATCCTGGAATGTCCGGTCTCCACCGTCAAGTCGCGGCTGTACACGGCGCTGGACCTCTTAAAGGTGACCCTGGCGCCGCAGATTCTTAGAGGTGACGCATGACTTGTTCCTCCCCTGCTTCGAAGCCCGATTGGAAGGCGTATGCCTTGGGCGAACTGGATCCGGAAACCCGCCGGTTGGCGGAGTCGCACGCGACCGCTTGCGAGGGCTGCCGCGAGGAGTTGGCCACGCTGCGGCTGACGCTCGACAGCCTGTCGGTGCTGCGCGAGGAGGAGATCCCGCGGCGCATCGCTTTCGTGTCCGACAAGGTCTTCGAGCCGCGCTGGTGGCAGCGGCTATTCAGCCCGACCTTCGCCGCGGCGTGCGTCGTGGCGGCCGCGATCGTGGTGCACGGATTTGTCGACCGGGGCGTAAGCGACGCCGATGTGCAGGCTCGCATTGATGCCGCGCTGCAGCAGGTGGAGCAGCAGCAGGCGCAGATCGCCGCCTACTACGACAACAGCCAGCAGATCGCACGCCAGGTGCTGTCGGCTGGGTTCGGTCTGGAGCGACAGTAAATAGGATCTCCCCCATGAGCAAACGACTTCTTTCCCTTTTTCTCCTTACCGCCGCGCTTGCCATTTCTGCGGCGGAACCGCGCGTGAGCCGGACCGCCATCGCCGGCGCTGAAAAGAGCTTCGACGGGCGGATCGTGGGTTTGTGGCACGATGCGCTGGCGTTGGTCGGGCCCACGCGCGGGGTCTATCTTGATGGGTACGGAGTCGTGCTGACGGCTGAGATCAACGTCGCCATGCCGCCGATCTCGCTGATGAATCCCAAGCCCACCCCCAAGCAGATGCTGGATCTGCACAAGACGAAAATGGAGCGGCTGCCGGAACTGATCGCTTCGATGAAGACCGCGCTGATGGACGCCGCCGCGTCCTTGGATCCGCTGCCGGCAAACGAACAGATCGTGCTGGCGGTGCTGCTGCCGCGCTTCCCGGGCGAGGACACCTCGGGTCTGCCCTTGCAGGTGATCATGCAGGGGAGCAAAGAGAAGCTGCTCGAGGCCAAGCGCGCCAACGGCTCCGGGCTCGACCAAGTCCTTCGGGTTAGCGAATTTTGACGCCGGAAGTCCAAAGTCCGGACGCGGCCGTCCGCACCCCCACCTTGCGGCTGGGCGAGATCCTCATTGCCCGCCGCCAGATCACCGAAGAAGACCTCACGCGCGCGCTGGAACTGCAGCGCGAGCGGCCCGGCGACAAGCTGGGCAAGATCCTGGTGGACTTGGGGTTCGTTTCGGCGCGCGACATCCTGTCGGCGCTGAGCGAGCAGTTGCAGGTGCCGGTGCTGGCGCTTGACGGTCCGCCGGCCGCCTCGCCCGAACTCGAGATCCTCTCGCCGCGCTTCCTGCGGCAGTTCCGCTGCCTGCCGGTGGCCCTGCACGACCACACGGTCACGCTGGCGATGGCCGATCCGCTGGATTTCGAGACGCGCTCGACCGTGACCACGTCCACGGGCCTGCGGGTCCAGCCGGGGCTGGCTTCCGAGCAGGAGATCCTGGACGCGATCGACCGCTACTACGGGCAGTCGGCCAAGAACGAAACCGAAGTCGCCATGCCCACCGGCGATGCCGAGGACCTGGAGCAGTTGCGCGACATGGCCAGCGAGGCTCCGGTGATCCGGCTGGTGAACGCCATGATCGCGCAGGCCGTGGAGCAGCGTGCGAGCGACATCCACATTGAGCCGTTCGAGAAGGAATTCCGCGTCCGCTACCGCATCGACGGCGTGCTGGCCAACCAGGACCCGCCGCCGCGCGAGATGAAGGCCGCCATCATTTCGCGGGTGAAGCTGATGGCGAAGCTGAATATCGCCGAGCGGCGCCTGCCGCAGGATGGCCGCATCAAGATCAAGACGATGGGCCGCGAGGTCGACCTGCGCGTGTCGACTCTGCCGACGCTCTATGGCGAAAGCGTCGTGATGCGTCTGCTCGACCGGTCGGCAGGCGATTTTTACGACCTCGAGAAGCTGGGTTTCGACAAACACATGCTGGAGCGGATGACGTACTACACGTCTCTGCCGCACGGCATCTTCCTGGTGACCGGACCCACCGGAAGCGGCAAGTCGACGACGCTCTATTCGGCGCTCAAGCGCATCAACCAGAGCGACAAGAAAATCATCACCATCGAGGACCCGGTGGAGTATCAGATGGACGGGATCAACCAGATCCACGTGAATCCGGGCATCGGGCTGACCTTCTCCGCCGGGCTGCGCCACATCGTGCGCCAGGATCCGGACGTCATCATGGTGGGCGAGATCCGCGACCGCGATACGGCGGACATCGCCATCCGCGCAGCGCTCACCGGCCACTTCGTGTTTTCCACGCTCCACACCAATGACGCGCCCAGCGCCATCACGCGCCTGACGGACATGGGTATCGAGAACTACCTGCTCACGTCGTCACTGGTGGCGGTGCTGGCGCAGCGGCTGGTGCGCGTGATCTGCCCCAAGTGCAAGCAGCCGGGACCGCCGGCCACTACGCCCATGGGCGAGACTATCCCCTCGTTCCGCGGCGCGGGGTGCGAGACCTGCTTCAACAGCGGCTATCGCGGCCGCATGGGCATCTTCGAGCTGATGGAGCTGAACGAAGACCTGCGGGCAAGCATCATGCGCAACGAAGACGCCAGCAAGCTGACCGCGGTGGCGCGGCGGCACGGCATGCGGAACCTGCGCGAGGACGGATGGATGAAGGTCGCCAACGGGGTGACCACGCCGGACGAAGTGATCCGCGTGACACAGGAGTTCTAGAAATGACTGGCCACAGATGGACGCAGATGAACGCAGATCCGGATCTGTGGGTATCTGTGTTTTTCGGTGGCCGGTAGATTCTGCCATGGCGACCACCTTCTTTTTCCGGGCTGTGGCGGCCGATGGCCGCCCGCGGACGGGTACGGTCACGGGGGACTCGGACAAGACCGTCGCGCAGGAGCTGCGCCGGCAGGGGCTGATTCCGATTTATGTCGGCCTGGACAAGGGCGGCGCGTCCAAGGGATTCCAGATCCGGCTGCCGGTGTTTAACCGGCGCAAGCGCCGCGACGTGCTGTTTTTCACGCAGGAGATTTCGACGCTGTTGAACGCCGGGGTGCCCGTCGATCGCGCGCTTTCGATCACCGCCGAACTGACCACGGGAGCCGGATTCCGCAGCCTGGTGCTGGACGTGATGCGGCTGCTCAAGGGCGGCAAGTCGTTCGCCGACAGCCTGGCGGCGCATCCGGACTATTTTCCGAATCTGTTCGTCAACATGGTGCGCGCGGGCGAGGCTTCGGGCGAGCTGGCGCAGATCTTCGAACGCCTCTCCGAATTCGAGCGCACGCGCGACGACCTGCGCGGCTACATCATCGGGTCGCTGATCTACCCGGCGCTGCTGAGCGTGGTGGGTCTGGGGTCGATCATCGTGCTGCTGACGTTCGTGGTGCCGAAGTTCGCGCAGATCTTCTCCGATCCGCGCATGACCGTCCCCACGCCCACCCTGATGATGCTGAAGGCCAGTGACCTGGTGCAGGCCTACTGGCTGCCCGCGCTGATCATCATCGGGGTGGCGGCCATCTCTTTGCAGGTCTATATCCGCACCGAAGCCGGACGCAAGTGGTGGGATTCGACGCGGCTCAAGATTCCTCTGCTGGGCGACGCGCTGCGCAAGGCCGAAACGGCGCGGTTCGCGCGCGCCATGGGGACGCTGGTTTCGTCAAGCGTGCCGCTGGTGCAGTCGATCGGCATCGCGCGCGGCATCCTGAACAACACGCGCATCGCCGGATCGCTCGAAATGGTGTCGCAGGGCATCAAGCGCGGCGAAGGCATCGCGGCTCCACTGCAGCGCGCCGGCGAATTTCCGCCGCTGGCCGGGCACCTGCTGTTGGTGGGCGAAGAGACCGGGCGCCTGGACGTCATGTTTCACCGCATGGCCGACATCTACGATGCGGAAACGCGCACGGCGATCCGGCGCTTCACGACGGTGTTTGAGCCGCTCATCATCCTGGTGATGGGGCTCATGGTCGGTACCCTGATTCTGAGTCTGATGCTGGCCATCACCGGCATCAATGACGTGGCACTATAACAGACGATATGGAACACGAAATTCTTCAACCCGAGAAAAATGACACGCGGCTCACGCGGCGGCCCCAAAGGCGGCAAAGACGCGCCAGCCAGAGCGGTATCACGCTGATCGAGATGCTGGTGGTGGTGACCATCATCGCCCTGTTTGTGGGGTTGGTGGGCGTGAACCTCTTCAAGCGGGCCGACGAGGCCAAGCGCGTGGCGGCCCGCGCGCAGATTGCGAACTTCACCAACGCGCTGGGCCTGTTCAAGCTGGACACGGGCCTGTATCCGCCGACGAACGTCGGTTTGATGGCGCTGCGGACCCAGCCGGACAATGTGCCCAATTGGGCGGGTCCTTATCTCCCGCAGGATATTCCGCTGGACCCGTGGGGGCGCAACTACTTCTATAAGTACCCCGGCGACCATGGCGACACGCCCGACATCTACTCGCTCGGCGCCGACGGGGAACTCGGCGGAGAGGCGGCGAATGCGGATATTGTCAGTTGGAATAACCAGTAGGAACGGCGCCGACGGCAAACCTGGCGGAGAGGGAGCGAACGCGGATGTTGTCAGTTGGCAGTGGCGGTGAGGGATGCGTGGGGACCGCTCCCTGCGGTCGCGGCTCAGCTAGCGGCTTAGCGGTTTGCATGCAGGGCATTGTGCCTCGAAGGGCGGTCTGCGCACAGTGCCGCTGGCCGAGCCGCGGCCACAGGGAGCGGTCGCGAGGCGTCACGCTGCTCGAGATGCTGATCACCGTCGCGTTGGTGGCGTTGATCGCCGGCCTCGTCTATCCCTCGATGACGTCAGGGCTCGATTCGCTGCGTATGCGCTCCACTTCGAACGAAGTAGTCCGGCTGCTCTCGGCTGCGCTCGACCGCGCCGACCGGCGCCAGCAGGTGGTCGAGATCCAGGTGCTGCCCTCCGATAACGCGATTCAGGCCCGCACGGGCGATGGCGGCTTCTTCCGCCGCATCACGCTGCCCGAGCCGATGCGCATTGGCGCGATCCTGCCCGCAGTTCCGGGCGCGCCGCAGGGGCTGGCGCGGCGCTTTCTGGTCTATCCCGGCGGAACGGTGCCGGCCGTCTCCATTGAAATCGTCCATCCCAAGGGCGGCCGCCGGTTGGTGAGCCTGGATCCGCTGACGGCCTCGGCCCGGGCGCAGGTGGTGAACCCATGAGGACGGCCCAACGCAGAACGACGGAGCGCGGCTTTACGCTGCTGGAGGTGCTGGTGGCCACCGCGATCATGGGGATCACCGTGGCGGGCATCATGAACGGACTGGCCACGGCCTCGCGCAACGTCTCGCGCCTGACGCAGTACGATCGCGCCGGGATCCTGGCCCGCTCCAAGATGGACGAGCTACTGGAGGACAACACGCTCAAGCGCAACACGCCGATCCAGGGCATGTTCACGCCGCAGGCAACCGGAGGCGTGGAGGCCGGCTGGAAGGCCCAGCTGACGCCGTTTGAAACCATGACCGCCGGCGGCGGAGGCTATTGGCTGGTGGAGCGGATCGCACTCGAGATCTGGTGGATGGACGGACCCACGCGCCGCAGCTTCGCCCTTGACGGCTACCGTCGCGGGACCGCGCAAGGGGCGCAATGATGCCGCGGCGGGCCGCAGCCCATTCCGCACCCCAGGCCGAGCGCGGCTTCACGATGATCGAACTGGTGATCGCCATCACGCTGCTGGCGGCCATCTCCGCGGGACTGCTGATGTCGATGCACACGGCACTGCTGGCCATGCAGCGCACGCAGGCGCGGATGGACCAGGATCGCCGCGCCACCACCATCCAGGAGCTGGTCTACAACCAGTTGGGCGCGGCCATGCCCGTGGCCGGCGTCTGCAACGGCGTGGTGGCGCCAATCTTCCGCGGCAATGCGACCTCGCTGCTGATGGTCAGCAGCTACTCCTTCAAAGAGGGCGCGCGCGGCTATCCGCGCATTGTCTCCTATCGCCTGGAGCAGGAGCCTCGGGGAACCATGCGCCTGGTGGCTGACGAGTTTCTGTTTTCCGGTCCTGCCAGCACGTCCCGGTTCTGCGTGGCCACCGTCGGCATGCGGCCCATCGCCGACCGCCCGGAGACGCTGGTGATCGCCTCCGGACTGGCCTCGGCCAGCATCTCCTACCGCATCATGAATTCGCTGACTGCGCTGGGCGGGCCGTGGCGGGCAGCCTGGACTCTCCCGGACCTGCCGGCGGCCATCCGCATCGACCTGACGCCCGCCGCGCCCGATCCTTCCGGCATGCCGGTGGTCCCCATCACCGTGCCGCTGCACATCAACCGCCAGTACGGGGAGCTGTATGGGAACTACTAGGGGCAGCGCGCTGCTGACGGTCCTGTGGATGTCCGCCGCGCTGGCGGCCATCGCGCTCACGGTCACCACCAGCGTCCTCACCGAAACCGACCACGTGGCCACCTCGGCCGACGGCTTGCGGGCCCACTATCTGGCTACCGGCGCCGTCGAGCGGGCCATTCAGTGGATGGCCTGGGGGCCGGGCGGTTCCAATCCAGACGGCAGCGTGCGGTTCTGGCAGCCGGGCAAGCCCCGCTTCCAGATGACGTTCCCCACCGGCGACGCCGTGGTGGAGGTGATCCCGGAATCGGCCAAGCTGGACGTTAACCGGGCCCCGGCCGACGTCCTGGTGCGGGTGGTGGCGGCCCTCACCGGCAACGTCGCCCAGGCGCAGCAGATCACGGCCGGCATCCTGGACTGGCGGGGCTCGGGCGGCGCCAGCTCCGCGTCCTTCGACGCCTACTATTTCTCCCTGGGTCCGACTTTCCGGCCGCGGCGCGCGTCCTTGGAAGAGATTGAGGAGCTTCTGTTCGTGGCGGGTGTAACTCCAGAACTGTTTTACGGCTATTACACGACCGATGCCGAGGGTCGGCTCTATGCCCGCGGCGGTCTGCGCGACTGCCTGTCGGTGTGGGGCTCCATGGGACCGTTCGACGTGAACGGGGCCAGTCCGGTGCTGATGGAGGCCATGGGCATGTCACCGGGCGCGGCCCGGGCCGTGGTGGCCCGGCGCGCGGTGGCGCCGTTCGCCAATATCGGGCAAGTCCAGCAGATGGGGATCCCCACACAGAACCTCACCGTGGGCGGCAACGCGGTTTACACGCTGCGGGCGACCGCGCGCCTGCGGCGCTCCGACGGCACTCGCACCGAAGTGGTCCGCACGGCGGCGGCGGTGGTCCGGTATGCGCTTGAGACCCAGTATCAGATCATGCCGGTGCGCATCGGGCGCTTCTATGAGGACGCCTGGTCGGAATTCGCCGTGCGCCCGCCGGGAGCTCCGGGAGCGATCCAGTGAACGTGCCTCCCAGCCTGAAGAAATGGCTGGCGATCGGCAGCGGGGTCGGGATTGCCATTGAAGGACCGCGCGGGGCCGCGTCGCTGCGCATCGAAGCCGTGCGCGTGCGGCCCACCGGAGTGCGCGTGCTGGGCGGCTTCACCGTCGAAAATTTCGAACAGCAGCCGGCCGCCGAATGGGGCTCGGCCTACGCCGCCTTTGTGGGCAAGTTGAGACTGAAGCAGGCCGCGGCCACCGTGCTGCTGCCGCGCCAGGACGTGATCCTGCGCCATCTGCAACTGCCGGGTGTCGCCGACAAGGACCTGGACGCCGCGGTCGCCTATCAGTTGGACGGGCTGCATCCCTACGAAGAAGGCCAGGTGCTGGCGAACTGGACGCGCCTGCCGCATTCCGACACGGTACTGGTGGCCATCGCGCGGCGCGAAGAGGTGGAGCGCTACATCACGCTGTTCGCCGAAGCGGGCGTGCCGCTGGCGGGATTCACCTGCTCGGGTCCGGCGGTCTACTCCGCGCTGCGCCTGTTGGGCACGGCTCCGCCGGCCTCGATCCTGGCCTGGCAGCCGGCCGGTGACGGGGGTGACGGAAAGGTCGAGATCTACGGCGAAAGCGTGGTGCGTCCACTGCTGTCGGCGGTCTTTGAACTGGACCAACAGCGGGCCCTGGGGTTGGCGACCGCCGAGCTGCGCTTCGAGGAACCGCCGGAGGCGTTGACGCTGGCCGAGCTGCTGCATTCCGAATCGCCCCTGGTGCACGTGGCGGCGTTGACTTCGGCCTGCCCGCACCTGGTGCTGGGGCTGAACCTGCTGCCGGCCGAGCAACGGCGTGCGGTTTCCAAGCTTCGCTGGGTGGTTCCGGCCGCTTTGGGCATGATTGTGGTGCTGTTGGCGGTGGCGATGGTCCTGCTGCCGGGCTTCCAGGACGGCCGCTACCTCCAGGATCTGGAGGCGGAGATCGCCCAGGTGGAGCCGGAGGCCACGCACGCGCAGGACCTGGATATGCAGATCACCGCGACGCGCGACCGCACGGCGCTGCTCGACGGGCTGCGCCGCCATCCGCGCGCGGATATGGACGTGCTGGCGGCGCTCACCGGGCTGTTGCAGCCGCCGGCGTGGGTCAATTCCCTCAGCCTGACCGAAAAAGAAGTGCAGATGACCGGAACCACGCAGGAGGCCGCTCCGCTGTTGCGGCTGATCGACGAGTCGCCGCTGTTTGAAGGTTCCGAGTTCACCTCGCCGCCCGCGCGGGCCGATGGTGGCGGTGAAACGTTCCGCATTCGCACCCGGCGTTCCGAATTGCCCGCGCCGCAGAACACGCTGTCCGAGGCCGTGCCGCCCGCGGCGCAGCCTTCCAGTCCGCCCAATGCGGATGCATCGCTGGCATCGTCGGCCAGCGGCGCTGAGGACGGCGCCACGGCCGGCGCCAAGGCCGGGACCAATGCTGGTTCCAAGGCCGAGTCCAAAGCCGAGTCCAAAGCTGAGTCCAAGGCCGGGGCCAAGGCCGAGTCCAATGCTGGTTCCGTGGCGCCGCAGAACGGCAAGTCCAAGGAGGCCAAGCAATGACCGCGCGCGACCGCCGGGCGATCTCCTATCTGGCGCTGAGCCTGATCCTGTCGGCTGTTTATGAATTCTGGCCCACCGGCGGCAGCGGCGCCGCTGCGACCGCGGATGCGGCCACGGTGGAGGTGGCCGAGCAGCGCCTGGCGCGCCTGCGGCGCATCGCCGGAACCCTGCCCGCCAAGGAGGAGATCCACAAGCAGGTGGCCGCCGAACTGGCCCAGCGCGAAAAAGGATTGATCCGGGCCGATACTGGCGCGCAGGCCCAGGCGCAGTTGATCACCCTGCTGACCGATCTCGGTTCCGGCGAAGGATTCCGTGTCCGGCCCACCGAGCTGCGCAGCACCGTCGCGCCGTTGGGCGACGCCTACGGCCGCGCCAGCGTGGGGGTCCAGTTCGACTGCCGCATTGAGCAACTGGTGAACTTCCTGGCGGCGCTCTCGGCCCAGGAGCAGATTCTCACCACCGGCGACCTCGACGTCAACCAGTCCGACGCCAAGCAGAAGACGTTGAACGTGCGACTTACCGTCTCCGCAGTGGTGCCCAGGGATCTGGTTCCGGTCAAAGGCAAGCAGGGAGGAGGCTCATTTTGAATCGTAAGATCCTCTTGCTGAACCTGACACTTCTGGCGTTGGCCGGCCTGCTGGGCTGGCGCATGTACGCCGCCTGGGGCAAGACCGAACGGCATGAGCGGGAAGTGCTGACCGAAACACCCAAGCCACCCGAAGTGCTGCCGCCGCCCGCGGCTCCTGCGGTGCGGCCGGCCACTCCGGCCGACTACATCGATGTCGCCCAGCGCACGCTGTTTTCGCGGGACCGCGATCCCAACGTGATCGTGATCGAGGAAAAGCCGCCTCCGCCTCCGCCGCCGCCACCCATGCCCGAACTGCCGCGCTATTTCGGTCAGATGGCGCTGGGGGAGCCGGTGGTGGTGCTCAGCACGGGAGGCGAACAGAAGAGCTACCGCGCCGGCGAGAAGATCGGCGAGTTCACGGTGGTCGGCTGGGATCAGGCCCAGATCACGCTGAATTGGGATGGCAAAGAGGTCGTGCGCAACCTCGATTCCTTGCGGCCTCCGCCGGAGGAAGTGGCGCGTGCCGGCCCGCGCCGCAACGCGCCTGCCGCCGCGCGTGGGGCGGTGCCCCAGGGAGCAGCTCCCCAGGGCGGCGCGCCGCAGGGATCGCCTGCCCGGGGCAAGGCGCAATCGCCGGCCTCACCGTCGGCCCGCAACACTCAGGGCGAGATTGGCAAGGACGACAAGAAGGACGAGCCGGCGCCCGCCCGCGCCAGTCCTATCCGGACCTGCTCGGCGGGTGACAACAGCCCGGACGGAACCGTGAAAGACGGATACAAGAAAGTGGTCAGCCAGACGCTCATGGGCACGGTCTGCCACTGGGAGCAAGTCAATTAATGATAACCAGGATTCGAACGCTGCTTGTTGTGGGATGGCTGGCTGCGGCCTCCATCGCCGTCTCCCAGCAGCCCGCTGCGCAACCTACGGTTCCCCTGGGGAACCTTCAGCTCAATGGTGTGTCGCTGGCCGAGGTGGTGGACCAGCTTGCCCGCCAGCTCCAGATGAACCTGCTGGTGGAAGCGGACCTGAGCATGGCCAACCCGGTGACGCTGAACACCTACGGAACGCCCGGGAACATGGACGCCCGCGATCTATTGGAGCTGCTGCTGCGCGTCAACGGCTTCGGATTGGTGCAGGAGGGCGATCTCTATCGCCTGGTGTTGCTCAACGAGCTCCGCCGCAAGCCGATCAACCGCGTTACCGATTCCAGCGCCATTCCCGATGACGACCAGATGATGCTCAATCTGATCTTCCTCAAATACATCACCGTAAGCGAAATGAGTTCGGTGCTGGCCGAGTTCACCGACGCCAACACCATCATCCGCTCCTACCAGCCGGCCAACCTGCTGCTGGTGCTCGACAGCCGGCGCAACATGCGGCGGCTGATGGACCTGATCGAGATGTTCGATAGCGACGTGTTCGCCGGCCAGCGCGTGCGGCTCTACACCATCAAGAACACGCTGCCGTCGGAGATCGTCAAGGACCTGGACACCATCATGAAGTCGATCTCGCTCAATGACGAGTTCTCGGTCCTGCGCTTCCTGGCCGTCGACCGCATCAACCTGCTGATCGCGGTGGCGCCGAATCCGGGGGCCTTTGAGCAGGTGGACGTGTGGCTGGATCGTCTGGACCAGCCCATCACGGTCAACAGCGGCATCATCGACACCTACGTCTACCGCGTCCTCTATCAGCGGGCCGACTGTCTGGCCATGGCGCTCAACCAGCTCTATGCTCCCTACGGCTACGGCGCCGGCGGCTATGGCGGGGGTATTGCGTCTCCGTATGCAGCCGGGGGAGGCGGGGGCTACCAGAACTTCGGGGGCGGCTATGGTCCCTATGCCGGATGGGCCGGCGGCGGCGGCGGAGGCTACGGCGGCGGATATCCGACCGGCGGCGGAGGAGGAGGGGGCGGCTATGGTGGCGGCGCCAGCGGCGGCTATGGCTCCCAGAACAGCTTTAATAACGGCTTCGGCGGCGGCGGGGCCTGCGGACCGTACGCCATGGGCGGCTCAGGCGGATCGGGCGGAGGCTACGGCGGCGGATACCCCTCCTTCAACGGCTTTGCGGCCCAGGGTCCAGCGGCGCAGGTGGCCACGCCCGGGGGGCCGATCGGAGCCGCCCAACAGGCCGCGCCCGCCAATGGGCAGAACGGCTCGGCCAGCAACGCGCTGACCACCGGGAGCACCACGCAGCAGGTGGCGCCGCCGCGCATCGTGCCGAATCCGCTGGATAACTCCTTGTTGATTCAAGGCAACAAGCAGCAGTATCAGGCGATCCTGAAGCTGCTGCAATCGCTCGACCGGCCGCCGCGCCAGATCCTGCTGGAGGCCAAGATCTACTCGGTGGTGATGAGCGGCAGCTTCGCTGCGGGCGTGAATGCCGCCTTCCAGCAGGTCAGTGGCAATAGTCGCCAGTTCGCGGCGTCGCTGCAGGGCGCTGCCACGCAGCTCAGCGCCGGGATGCTGGTGGGGCAGAGCCGCGAGTTGCTGGCGTTTCTCAATCTGCAAGAGAATCGCTCGAACGCGCGCATCATCTCCGAACCCAGCCTGATCGCCACCGACAGCATCCCGGCGTCCATCAACGTGGGTTCGCAGGTACCGGTGTTGACCGGCCAGACCGCCACGCCCGTGCAGATCGGCGGCACCAACGCCTTCACCCAGGGCATCTCATCCCACAATACCGGTGTCACGCTCCAGGTGAACGCGCGCGTGAATCCCAGCGGCGTGGTGACCCTCATGATCAACCAGGAAGTCAGCAAGCCGCAGGCGACCACGACTTCCAGCATCCCCACGCCGTCCTTTGATCAGCAGGTGGTGCAGACGCAGATCACGCTCCAGGATGGCGACACCATCGCCATCGGCGGCATCATCAGCCAGACCACCACCAATTCCAGCCAGGGGATCCCGCTGCTGAACCGGATTCCGGTCATGGGGGCGCTGTTCGGATCGCAGACCTACGCCACCGACCGGACCGAGTTGATCCTCTTCATGACACCGCACGTCATCTACGACACCACGCAACTGGTGGAAGCCAGCGAAGAGCTGAAGCGGCAGATGCAAAAGCTCCGCAAGTACGTGATCGAATAGGGGCTGCCAGGCCGGCCAGGCCGGGCTCCGTTCGGGGGCCGATTTTCACCATTCGCCGCAACGGGGAACTGTTCACTGGTTTCGCTTGCGCCGCTCGGGGCGTTTGTAGTCGAATGGAGTGATTCGTGAGCCTGCGGCCGAGCTCCTGGGGAAGAGCGCAACTTGTACTTTTTCCTTGACTTGTCCCGCATTACAATGGTATCTATAATCTGACTGCGTCCAGGGTGTAACAGAGAGCAGTTTAGGGCGGCATTCATTTAGACCGTGAATCCCGCGAGCACAACGTGAAGAAGCAGAAGCAACAAACCTAACGAGAAGTCAAGCGAGCAATCGCTGCAATGATGAGCTTTGACGGAGTATCGGGCAGCAAACGGTCCGCATGAGGCTGACGCTAGCACGAGTCCTGGGTCTTCGGCGACGGAGGCAGACGGGACATCAAGATTGAGGCTCAGGTTGAAAAAGAGAACTTCCATCAATTCACACACTTCAGACTTTACAAGGAGAAGGAAATGGCAGAATTTCGCAAATGGGTTCATGGCGTAGCGCTAGCGGCCCTTATTGCTGGATCTACCGTACCGGCACTCGCGGTGAGTGATTCTACTCAACCTGTCGATGCCAACGGGAAGACCCTGATCGGCTTCTTGCCGGACCAGGGAGCCCCGCAGCCGTTCATTTGTCAGGCAAACGCGGGCGTTCCGCCGATCGTTCGGTCGGAGAGCTTCGCGGACCTGGTGGGCGACATGGTTCTGGCCTGTACGGGTGGCACTCCCACCCCGAGAGGGCAGTCCGTGCCGCAGGTGAACGTCACGGTGTTCCTGAGCACCAATATCACCAGCCGCCTATTGGCTTCGGGCCTCTTCAGTGAAGCCCTGCTGATCGTTGACGAGCCGCATTCGCCGACGCACCCGTCCCGCCGCATTCTGAACTGCGGTGACTCGGGCGCGCCGGACACCAGCTTGGCCAATGGTCTGGGCGTCTGTGGTATCCAGTCCACCGGCAACCCGACCTATACCTACGACGGTACGGCCGGTGTTTGGTTCTACCCGTCCAGCGACCTGGGCCAGTATCCCTGCGATGGCAGCGATCCTGATCCTGAAACCGACGGCAATCAAGGCCACGGTGCCAGCACCTATGGCTGCGGCCGTCCCAACGTGTTCCAGGGCCGCACGGGCGTTGCCCAGAATCCTGGTCAGGCCAACTCGGTGGTGTTCCTCGGCGTGCCGCTGGATCCCCCGGGCAACCCGGCCCGTCCGGAAGACGGTCTCGTCCGCATTCTGCGCATCACGAACGTTCGCGCCGACGCCAACTTCACCGGTGTCAGCTCCACGTTCCAGACCTCGCAGATTCAGATGAACGTCTCCATCAACGGCAATACCTCGCTGGCGATCAATAATCCGCAGCAGATCGTTGCCTACGTACAGCGTGGCCTGACGGATCCGGGCGTTCTCGGCCGGTTCGACTTCGTGCAGTGTATCGATCAGGGCCGTCCCTCGCTGAGCACGGTGATCCCCAGCAAGCCGCAGAGCCTCGGTGGGCCCTTTGCCCACATCACCGGAATGCACATCCGGCTGTCGGAAGGTTTCGCCAGTTCCTGGAAGGTCAAGAACTGGGCCGAGATCTCTGCTCAGGGCTTTGGCACTTTCAACGGCGTCTACTACGACCTGAAAGCAGGTCAAGGTCTTGGCGCGCCGCCGAGCACGCTTCCGGATGAACAGCGCCAGAACGTGCCGGGCGCCATCTACAACACGGAGAGTGGCTTCACCGGCCATCCGACGACTCAGGCGGACTCCAATCCAAAGCCGCCGAACGGCGTCGGCACCACTCCGGTGGACCAGAATGCAGCTGGTGTTCTGAACCACAATGACTACGGCCAAGGGAGCACCGGCATCTCGAATGCGGGTATCGCCACGCAGGGTACGCGCTTGGCGTTCTCCTTCCAGAACATCCCGGCGGGATCCACGGTGTGGGTGCCTTCGCAGGTGTTCATCACGCAGTCCGGTAGCAACACCATCACCGGTCTGGCGGTTCGCGTGGCCACGACCTCGAACGGTTCCGGACCGTATAACCCGATCGACAGTTCGCTGTATGCGAGCTCGTTCAATGACGGTAGCGCGACCACCTGGACCCGCATCGACAGCAGCCTTCTGGCGGTCTATGAAGTCATCTTCGCGAATCCTTTCGCGCTGGAAGATTTCACTGTTCCGGTCAGCGTGTCCTACTCCTCGAACCTGGCTCAGAACCGGCCCGATCCGACTGTGACCGCTCAGGTCGCCGGCGGCTTCGCTCCGTTCTTCGATCCTTCGCCTCAGGTGCGTCAGCCTTCTTCGACGCTTCCGGTGCCGCGCTTCATCACCGGCCTGACGCCGCAGGATCTGTTCCGGGTCAACAAGTGCGCCTGCAACCTGCTGTTCCCGTTCGTCACGAACGTAGCAGCCGGCGGCACGCTCTATGACACCGGTATCGCGCTGGCGAATGCCTCGCTCGATCCGGGTTCCACGTTCGGGTTCACCGCCCGTCCGCAGCAGGGCACCGTGCAGTTCTGGTACTACAACACGGCTCCGGGCAACACGCCGGTTCCGACGCAGTGTACCAATACGGCCAGCCCGGGCACCTGTCCTGGCACAACCGTGATTCCTGCCGGTGCGGTCCTCACCTATACGCTGTCAAACGGCAGCTCTCAGTGGGGTCTCGACAACCGTGCAGCGGGCTTCACGGGCTACATGATTGCGCAGGCGCAGTTCCAATACTGCCATGCCTTCGCATTTATCAGCGCCCAGGGTGGACCGCTCAACGGCAACGCGGTTGGTTACATCGCGTTGGTGATGGATAAGGGTCCGTTCGATCAAGCCAACAACGGTGCGCTGCCTCGTACGGCGCAGACGTTGCAGGACGCCCTCAACCAGTAAGCAACACCTAGCAGTAACGGAAAGGGAGGAGCTTCGGCTCCTCCCTTTTTGCATTTCCAGCGGCTCCTCCGCCGCCGCGTAAAAACATTCCACCACCCGCCCGTTTTTAGTACCCCCTTCCATCGGCCTATGCTAGACTTGATGGTGGTCCTTCCGCGTCCATCTCGCTTCCGAGAGGTTCCTCAATGGAGAAAAGATTTTTATCTCTGGCGGTCTGCGTGTCGATGGCCGCCGGTACCGCCGCATTTGCCCAGAATTCGGGCAAGGGCTACTTGGTCCAATTCCCGGGTCCGGAAGAGCAGGGCGCACGCTTCCTGGCTTATACAGCCGACGCGACGCCGCTCATTGCCGACGTTGACGCGCTTGGCCCCAACAACTCTACCCAACTCATCGCCAAGCCGGACGGCTCGAAATTCTACATCCTCGGCGACGGCCCGATCCAGCAGATCGACGCAAACCTGTCGACGTTCCAGACTCTGAACGGCATCAGCGGAACGCCGCGCATCGCCAAGATCACGCCCGACGGAAAGCAACTTCTGGTCGCTGCCGACCTCTTCTACGTGGTCAACACGGACAACGATACCATCGCCTCCACGGGCGCCGGCATCAATAGCGGTACGGTTACGGGCATCGCGATCAGCCGCGATTCAAAGAAGGCCTGGATTCTGGTGGAATCCGGCTTTAGCGGCAGCGTCATCACGATTGACCTCGTGAAATATGAGCGAATTGGGGATCCCCTGAGCCTGCCCTTCCGCGGACGCGGCATTTTCCTTTCTCCCCAGAATTTCCTCTACGTCACCTTCAGCAATCAGATCCGCCGCTATGATCCGGACACGCTGACGCTGGTCGACAATGGGATCATCGACGTACTTGCCACGCCCGGGCCGCTTAATTTCACGCCGGACGGTACGGCCGCCTACATGGTGAACAACGACCCGTTCGTCGGCGGCCGAGCGCTGCTGCGCCTGGACATTGCTACGAGCACGATCACGGACTGGCCGGCCTTCAACCCCAACATGCTGCCCCCGGTGTTTGAAAGCCTCCTGGTGGCGGGCAATAACCGCATCTTCGGGTATTCGCGCGACAATACGACGCTCTACGATGTCACGATGAATCCCTTGGGCGCCACCAAGACCGCGTTGAACGATCTGTTTCCCGCGGACCAGGTTCTGGGGGCCGCCATCTCCAATGAACTGCCCTCCGCACGCTTCCTATTCGTGCTGATCAACAACGGGAACCAGACCAACCTGCTGCGCATCGATCTTTCCAACAACACGATCAACGCGCAAGTCCTGGCGCTGATCAACTCCGGGCACTTTCAGTTCGTCGGGGTCCCGCCTACCACCGGCGCGGCCTCCTTCCTCCAGTTCAACAACAACCAGACGCTGGCCCACGGTGGCGTCGCCCAAAGCATCATCACGCAAGTGCTCGACGGCTTGGGGCGGCCGGTTTTCAACCTGCCCGTGACGCATTCTGTGGCGTCAGATAGCGGGGTAGAGCTGACCAACCCGCAAACCGTCACCAACGCCGACGGCTACGTGGAGACCGGGGTGACCATCCCCGACGCTCCGGGGGTTTACACCGTAACCGTGGTCGCCGGCGCGGCCACCACCAGCTACACGTTCACCGTGCCTGAACAGGGCGGCGGCACACCGGGCGGGCCACAACGGGTTTCGATCGCGGGCGGTGACGGCCAGCTCATCCAACAGTTCTACGCCACGCCTATTTGGCAACCGCTGACCGTTCTCGTGGTCGACACCAACGGCGAGCCACAAGCCGGCGTGCCCGTCACCTTCAGCGTAGTGGACGGCAGCGGCAATCTGACCTCGCCCACCACCACCACCAACGACAAGGGCATGGCCGCCACAGACTTCTTCGCCGGATCCATTCCGTTCGGCATTGCGTTCAGCCCGAACACGGTCCGCGCCACCACGCCTGTAGGGACCGCGGACTTCAAGGTCACTGCGTTCCGCCTCAACAACGACGCCACCGGCCAGCCTGAAGTCTACGTTCTCAAGCCCGAATCCCAGTCCCTGGAGATCGGGCAGGGCGACGTGATCGAGAGCGGCATTCAGGCGTCCATACACTCCTCCCTGTTCCCGCAGATTGGTACGCCGATTCCCGACGTCGGGATCCGTATCGCGGACCGTTTCGACATCACCATGCCGGGTCCGGCCTCGTGCCAGGGGCTCTCGCGGTCGGATAACAACGGCGTGGCGTCCTGCAATGTCCTTGCCGGATGCCTGCTGGGGCGCAGGCCGGGCCTCATCGTGGTGGGAGAATACCGCACCTTCGACGTCATCTTCAACATCGGGCCGGGGCATGCGACCAGTCTCAACATCCTTGCCGGCGACAATCAGAGCGGAAAATCCGACGATCTTCTATCGCCGCTGGCGATCAACGTCACCGATGGATGTGGCACCGCCGTACCGGGCGTCCCCGTCACCTGGACCGTGATCCAGGGGTCGGCGACGCTCTCCAGCGTGCAAACCACCTCCGATGTTGGCGGACGCGCCAGCGCCCGCCTGACGCTCGGCGCCGTACCCGGCCCCGTGCAGGTGAAGGTCTCCATCCCCAACGCGGCGCCGGTGACTTTCAACTTCTCGAACAACGCAGTGGTCTCCGGACTCTTCCTGCAAAGCGGCAGCGGACAGTCGGTGCTCGCCAACCAGGCCTTCCCGAATCCGGTTGTCTTCATCGTCCGGGACGGCAATAACGCGCCACTCCAGGGCATCACGATGAACTTCTCGGTGTCCGGCAACGCCAGCATCAATCCCACGCAGGCCACCACCAACGCGCAGGGCACCGCGCAGACCAGTGTGGTCGCCGGCAACGCGCCGGGGACCATCACCATTACCGCGACCTATGGCACGTTCACAGCCGTCGCCACGCTGCAAGTCCGGCCGCCCGGACCGCAGATCACGTCCACCAGCTTCTTCAACGCCGCCAGCTACGCTCTGGGCTTGACCCCGTGCGGACTGGTGACCGTGATCGGCAACGGGATCAAAACAACTCCCGGCACGAGCACCGGCGGCAGCCTGTTCGGTCCGCTTTCCTACACCGTGGACGGCGTTTCCATCACCGTGAACAACATCCCGGCGCCCATCTATTCCGTGATCAACTCGAACGGCCAGCAGCAGGCCACCTTCCAGGCACCATGCGAACTGCAACCCGGAAGCGCCACGGTCCAGATGACAGTCAACGGGACCACGACTACGGTTACGGGCGTTGCTGTACTGGCGGCCCAGCCGGGCGTCTTTACGTACACGGGGTCCAACGGCAAGGCCTATGGCGACGTAGTTAGCCGCAAGGACGGAGCCTACGTCATGCCCAGCAATCCAGCGCATCGCGGCGAAGTCTACTATCTGCTGCTCACTGGACTCGGTCAGGTGACGCCAGCGACGTCCACGGATGCCGCCGGGACCGGTCAAAACGTTAACTTGCGGGTGGTGGTCGGCATCAACAACGTCGGCGTACCCGTGATCTCGGCCCAGTACCTGGCGGGCGGCATCGGTGTCTATATCGTTGACTTCAAGATACCGGAGGATGCCGCCACGGGTACAGACCAGCCCCTGGCGGTCGCCGTCATTGTCAACGGCCAGACCGTATTCGGGAACTCGGTATTCCTTCCGGGTGTGATCTGATGGATCACCGGAGGGGCTCCCTCATTGAGAGGATAGCCCCTCCTTTTTCCGGTTCCGCTACGAAGCCAGTTTGGACACCATGTCATGGATCGCCTGTAACAGGGCGCGATCCGCTGCCGTAAACAGACCCGCATCCGCGGCAGCCTGGGCGACCAGGTCCGTCCGCACCACGTGGACCCCCATTGGACCCGTCTCCAGCCGCTCATTCGGCAACAGGTCCCGAAGCGGAAGCTCGCGCGGCGGGCGCGTATCGTCCAGGCCGGTGGGACCCGGAGGGTCGGGCACCCACACAGGCTCGCCCGTCTTGAAATCCCACTTGCCCGGCGAGCCGATGCCGTTCTTGTTCCGGTTATAGATCAGCGCGCCCACGTTCATCGGGTGGCCCTGGTACATGAAGTACCACAGACGCCGGGGCTCGCCGGCCGGGTAGGTCACCGGGAACACGGCGGAGTTCCCTTCGTCGCCCAGATTGGCGCCGCCCAGCTCCGCCATCAATTGGCGCGCATCGGATTCCAGGCTCATATAGAGGGGATTGATGCCGCCTCCGCCCCGCGTCGCATCGGTGGGGGCGGGTTTGTAGGCGGGATATTGCACCGCGCCAGCCAGATTGACGGTGGCCGCTTCCTGTGCGGTCAGCACCAGTTGGCGCATGCTCCACTGATTCGACGCATCCAGGCCGAGTACGCGATAGATGGCGACGTTTTCCGGATGCGAGGTGTCCACGGTGGAGTCGAACCAGCTCTTGATGGGACGGGAGGGATCGTAGGGCGGCGGCTCGGCGCCGAATGCAGCTCGATAGCTTTCGCGGTTGTAAGTCTTGAAGAGTGCCAGTTCCTGAACGCCGAAGCTCTGGGCATTCGGCTGGGGGGGCACTACAGGTTGGCTGAACGGTGTGGTCATGAGGCTCCTTCCAGCCCCATGAATGCACCGGCGGGCGCGCGGGGGGCGCCCACCGAAAACTCTATCCCACTGGAAACAGGCTGGATCCTTTAGGTGGCTGGAGTGCTACCGGGGTCCGTCGCGGGATCGCCGTCGAAGAAAATGCCCGGCCGCCACCAGATGCTGGTATCCTCCAGACCCTTGGCCCACTCGGTGCTCACCTTGATGGCGCCCGCCGGCGGATTGCTGGGGTCATAGGGAGCCAGGCCGGGGAAGTCGATGCCCGGACCCAGCTCCACCGGAGCGTTGTTGGCCGAGGGAACCCAGGTGTAGCCGGCCGCCTCGCGGGCGCGCATCGTCATCAGCGGATCCCATTGCCACACCATGATCGGGACATCGATGGCGAAGCCCTCCGAGGCCAGCTCCTGCGCCTTCAGCGTGCGGTCGGCCTCGCCCTTGATGTCGCGCAGAACCTGAACTTCAGGTGGTTGAGTGGCCCAGTAGGCGTCATATTCGTTGGTGGGAGCCGCGGGAGCCTGAGGCGTGGTTTCCGGCTGCGGCACGTACTGCACCGTGCCCGAATACATCACGTTATGCGCGGGTTCCACCTCGGGCTGCGCTGGGCTGGCTGCCGTGGCCGGGGCCGGGTCTGTCCGATCCGCGCCGGGGTCCTTCACGGTGACGACAAATTGGCGAGCGCCAGAATTTTGCCCTGTGCCATTCACGAACGAAATCTCAACCTTGGACCCATTTTCGGACTGGCCCAGATACTTCTGGATCACAGTCGCCAATTGGCCTGCGAAGGATGCCGAGGAATCCGGTGTGTCCAAAGCCGTGGAATCTGTTGTTTCCGCGGCACGAGTGGCGCGCGAACGCGTCGAGAAATCCGGGGGGAAGGGGGTCGCGGCTGCCGCGCTGTTGCTGCTTAAGAGCATCGTTCAGTTGCCTCCACCGGCTGAAGGAGCAACTGAAGGGCCACAGGCTACATATCGGATTTACTGGGCAGAATCAGAGCTCTTGTCCAGGTCCACCGAGATCGGAAACATCTGATTGAAGGGTTCCACCAACAGGCGCACGACGAACGAGGACTGGTTGCGCGTGAGCGGACTGACGGGTCCGGCTTCCTTGGCCGCTGCCGGATCGTAGCGGAAGTGGATCACCCCGTTTTCGCCCGTGTTCAGCGTGCCCTTCTCGATGCTGGCGGTCAAACCCGGGACGTCCGGCATGCCGTAGAGCTCCAGGTTGACCGAGCCGTAGCCGTTCACGAACGTGACGGTGTCTTCGGAGATCCTGGACACCGACAACTTCACGGTATTCTTGTCCACTTTGCTCTGCTGCAGGATCAACTCCGCCTGGGCTGCCAGACGTTCCGGCTTGTTGAAGTCGGGGGGAAGATTGAGGGTGCCGTCTTCCTTCTGCCGCAGCAGTTCCTCTTCCTTGCCCATGGTGACCATGTTGGTCACGCCCATGGGGGTGATCGATTCGACGCTTTTATCCTTATACCAGCGCCACGCGCCGTCCTCGATCTTCCAGAAAGTGACCATCGGCAGCGTCACGATCTCGCCTTTGGGCTGCGCGTAGAAGTTCCACTCGCGCGTGACGTCCAGTACGACCTTCGCCTTTTCGAACCCGGGCGCGAAACTGACCTCGGTGATGTGGAACTTTTCCACCTTCATCTTGCCCGTGGCGAAGTACTCGTCCTTGGTGTCATCGGCCACCAAGTCCATGGCCTTGCGCAGTGCCGGACCGCTATCGACGTGATACTGGAAGAACTCGTTGACGCGGGCGCGCAGCGCGGCGGAGATCTCCTTGGGGGCCTGCTCCTCAGGCAGCGTCTCCGGCCTGGGGGGGATCGCCACCACAGGCTGGGCGAAGCTCGCGGGAGCCACCAGCAGCAGGCTGGCGGCGATCAGCGGAAGAGCGAGACGGTGAATCATGATCTGGGAACTCCTTAGCCACATAGACGGAGCCCGTCCGAGCTTGGTTAGGGACCTTTTCTGAGGATAACATCCGGAGGCCGCCGCCTGCCCCGGCCCTACGCCTCCGCCAGAGCCTGGCGGACCGCGTCCACGGCCCTCCGCACGTGGTCCTGGTCTGTCTGCCAGTTGCAAACGCTCACGCGCATCGCGCGCCGGCCGCGCCACACCGTCGATCCGAAGAAGGCCTCCCCGCCGTGCTGCACCCGTTCGATGACCAGGGCCGTGTGGCGGTCATGATCCGCGGCCGTGGCTCCGGCGCCCGGATCGGGAAACCGGACCAGCCCCTGGTTCAGACGCGGCGTGGCGACCATTTCCGCGCCGGAGATCTGGCTGATGCCCGCGACGATCGCAGCCGCATGCCGGCAGCAGCGCGATACGAGCTCCGCCACGCCCTGCCGTCCCAGCTCGCGGAGCGCCGCGTAGGTGGCGAATCCGCGGGCACGGCGTGAATGGCCGGGATTCCAGTCCACTTGATCACGAGCTTCGTCCTGGTGCGCCAGATACGCCGCACGGTGCGACATCGCCCGCCGGTGCGGCGCCGGATCGGCGACGAAGGCGTAACCGGAATCGTAGGGCACGTTCAGCCATTTGTGCCCGTCGGTGGCCCAGGAATCGGCCTGTTCGGCGCCGTGCAGGAAATGCGCGTAATCCGGTGCGGCGGCGGCCCACAGGCCGAAGGCCCCGTCGATGTGGGTCCACGCCCCATAGCGGCGGGCCAGCGGGATCAGTTCCGCGAAGTGATCGAACGCGCCCAGGTTCAGGTCGCCGGCCTGGAGCACCACGATCGTAGGAGCCTCGGGCGCGCGCGCCAGCGCTTGATCCAGCACAGCGGGCGCCAGCGTGCCGTCTTCTTCCGAAGGGAGAGCCTCGATCGAGCCGGACCCGAGGCCCAGCAGCCGCACCGCTCGCTCCAGTGTTCCGTGCCGTTCGACGCTGGTCACCACGCGGATGCGCGGCGCGCCCGCGAGCCCGGCCGCTTCCACATCCCACCCACGCCGGGCCAGCAGCGCATTCCGCGCCGCGGCCAGGCAGGTGGCGTGCGCCATCTGGCAACCGGTCACCAAGGCGAAACTCGCGCCAGCCGGGATTCCCAGCAGTTCCTTCAGCCAGGCTCCCGCGGCTTCCTCCACCACCGCTGCCGCGGGACTGGTTGCGTACATCCCGGCATTCTGGTCCCAGGCCGACGTGAGCCAATCCGCCGCGAGCGACGCCGGCGTCGACCCGCCGATCACCCACGCAAAGAACCGTCCGCCCGCCGATCCCAGCAGGCCGCCCTGCGTATCCTCCACCAACTCGCGGACCACTTCCTCGGGCGGCCTTCCGCGGTCCTCGAAGGGCTTCATGAACCGCCGCCGCAACTCGGCTAGCTCTACGGTTGCACCCACCGGACGCGCGTCCAATCCATCCAGGAACGCGAGCGACGCGTCCATGGCGGCGTGCAGGGCCGGAGAGAACACGGAGGAATCCATGTGCATTAGGGTATCAGCCCGAACTCGCCTCGCTAACCTCGGTAGCAAGGCCGTTTGTTGGAGGCCGACCAAATCCTGCTAAAAGAAAACCAGGGAACTCGGCTATCCTCCCGCACTCAACGGCTGGTGATCCTGTTCCACGCCTGCTCCAAGCCTGGCAGCGTGCCGGGACCATTCGCTTTGTGGACTTCTACGTCCGCCGGACCTTCCGCCTGCTGCCCGCGCCGCTGTTGCTTGTGGCGGCCTGCGTGGCGCTTTCCGCGCTCAACCCGGAAGCAGTGTCCCTGCCCGAAACCCGCCGGGCCGCGGTGGTGGCGCTGCTCTACTCCGCGAACTGCTTCGACACCGCGGGCACCTGGGAATCCTCGCGCACGCCAAGTCCCTGGCGGTGGAGGAGACGAGGGTGGCGGCTCTGATGCAGCCTGTGGTGCGGAACCCGCTCGGCCGGGTGCAAGCGGTGCTCTCCCCATCCTCGATTTGCGGAAACGCCTGCCTGGCCTGCGTCCGGTCAATCCCCCGCGGCCTGAACCTCTTCCCGCACCGGCTCCGGCACAGCTTCGATGTTGTGCAGCACCGCCTGCGCATCCGCCTCAGTGAACTCCTGCGTCTTGGCCGAGTGATTCATGGAGCAGAACTTCGGCCCGCACATGGAGCAGAACGCGGCGTCCTTGAAACCTTCCTCGGGCAGCGTCTCGTCGTGATACGCCTGCGCGGTCTCGGGGTCGAGCGACAGCGCGAACTGCTTCTTCCAGTCGAACGCAAAGCGCGCCCGCGACAGCTCGTCGTCCCGGTCCCGCGCGCCCGGCCGGTGCCGAGCGATGTCAGCGGCGTGCGCCGCGATCTTGTAAGCAATGAGACCCTGCTTGACGTCCTCGCGATTCGGCAGCCCCAGGTGCTCCTTGGGCGTCACGTAGCACAGCATGGCCGCGCCGTGCCACCCGATCATCGCCGCCCCGATGGCCGACGTAATGTGGTCGTAGCCCGGCGCGAAGTCCGTTACCAGCGGACCCAGCGTGTAGAAGGGAGCCTCGAAGCACAGCTCCTTCTCCTTATCCACCTGCATCTGGATCTGGTCCATGGGGATGTGCCCCGGGCCCTCAATCATCACCTGCACGTCGTGCTCCCAGGCGATCTTGGTGAGCTCGCCCAGCGTTTCGAGCTCGGCGAACTGCGCCGCATCGCTTGCGTCGGCCAGCGACCCGGGCCGCAATCCGTCGCCCAGGGAAAAGCTCACGTCGTGCTTCTGGAAGATTTTGCAGATGTCGGCGAAGTGCTCGTAGAGGAAATTCTGCTTGTGATTTTTCACCATCCACTGGGCCAGGATTGCGCCGCCGCGGCTCACGATGCCGGTGACGCGCCGCGTGGTCAGCGGGATGTACTGGACCAGGACGCCGGCGTGGATCGTCATGTAGTCGACGCCCTGCTCGGCCTGCTCCTCGATCACTTCGAGCATCACGCCGATGGTGAGGTCCTCGATGCGCCGCACGCGCGCCAGAGCCTCGTAGATGGGCACGGTGCCGATGGGCACGGGCGAGTGGTCAATAATCGCCTGGCGGATGCGCGGAATGTCGCCGCCGGTGGAGAGATCCATCACCGTGTCGGCGCCGTACTTGACCGAGTAACGGAGCTTTTCCAGCTCTTCGTCGATATTCGACGTGGTGGACGAGTTTCCGATATTCGCGTTGATCTTGCACGCCGAGGCGACGCCGATGCACATCGGCTCCAGGTTCTTGTGGTTGACGTTGGCCGGGATGATCAGGCGGCCGCGGGCGACCTCGTCGCGGACCAGTTCGGGCGACAGGCGCTCGCGCCGCGCCACGTACTCCATCTCTTCGGTGATGCGCCCCTGGCGGGCGTAGTGAATCTGTGTGCGGATCGGATCGTTGGCGCGCTGCGCTACCCATTCGTGTCGCATGGTGAAAATACTCCCAGTCTGAGCGTTCGACTCCTTGAGTATACGCCCTCCGTTGCCCGCCGGACGCCGGCGTACCATGGTGCTTGCACGCTTGCCGAACGGCTCCCGTCAGGTGTGCAAGCGAGGTGATTCAGATGCGCTTGGTTGCGGTCGCGCTTCTTTCCAGTGCGCTGGTGTTGGGACAAACCAGCACGAAAACGCTCTCTTCTTCCGGGGTTTTCCAGGATCTCGCTCAGATCACCACGGCGATCCGCACGATCGCGGATCTGCGCGATGCCGCCGTGGACCCCGGCCAGGGTTCGGTGACCCTGCGCGGCTCCCAGGCGCAGGTGGAACTTGGCGAGTGGCTCTTCGGCGAACTGACGTCGAGCCGGGATCTCCGGCAGCACACGGCCTCGGTCACTTACCAGTTCTCCGTCGATGAGGCTCCCTACGTCCGCATCTTCTTCTTCGGGAGCCTGGCCACGCCGGAGCAATTGAATGAGGCGCAGGTGCTGATTCGCACCATCTCCGACATTCGCCGTATCTTTGTCTACCCAGCGCGGCACGCCTTGGCTGTGCGCAGCAGCGAAGCGCAGCTCGCGCTGGCTGCGTGGCTCTTCGACCAGATCGACAAGCCCGTGGTCCCACCCGTGCGGCACGCTGCGAGCGAGCCGTTCCTGATGCCGCCGCAGCGCGACGGCGAAAACGTTGTCCGTCTGTTCTGGTTCGCGCAGGCCGGTTCCGCCGCGGAACTGCTGGAGGCGTCCATCGCCATCCGTACGGGGTCAGAAATCCGGAGGCTCTTCCAAACGCACATCCCACAGCTTCTAGCGCTGCGTGGAACACGGGACCAGATCGAGCTGGCTGAGTCGCTCTTCAACGAGATCGACCGGCCGGCGGGCGACCCTGGATCCGCCCGGCCCGAATTCCCCGTGCGCGGCACCGACGAAGTGGTGCGCATCCTCTACTTGCCGGCGGTGAACACGAAGGACGGATTCATCGACGCCGGGCGTAAGGTCGCCACCGGGACCAACGTTCGCAACATCTTCATCTATCCGCGGCGCCACGTGCTGGGCCTCCGCGGAACCGTGGACGCCATCTCGCGCGCGGTCCAACTTGTGGAGTAGGCAGGCCGCGGCGGGCGTGTTACGGTGGACTCTATGCGTACTGTCCACGCCCTGCTGCTCGCCGCGCTGTTGACCGCCCCGCTCGTTCCGCAGGCCGCGGCCCAGAACCTGTCCGGACGCCGCGCGCCCAGCTTCTCGCTGCCGGATTCGACCTTCAAGCAGTTCGACATCCTGGATTACCGCGGGCGCTGGCTGATCGTCAACTTCACCCGCACCGCTTGCGCCGAATGCAAGGACGTCGCCCGCAGCCTGCAAGCCTGGCAGACCAAGCACGGTACTAAAGTCGCGGTGCTGAACATTGTTCTCACGCCGCCCGAAAACCAGCAGACTGTGGCGCAGTTCGTTTCGGAAACCAAGATCAGCTCGCCCGTGCTCTTCGACATGAGCCTGGTCGCGATGGCCTACTTCAAGCGCACGCCCCAGACCGCCACCTTCGATACCCCGCACCTTTTCGCCATCAACCCCCAGGGGACCATCGTCAAGGATTGGAACCAGGGGCAGGTGACGGCTCCAACCACGTTCACCGAGCTCGACCAGTTGGTAAGCGGCGCGGCAAAATAGGGTTGTACTAAAGCCAACGCCTTAGGCTGCCGATCTGCCCCTCGTGCAGAGTGTGCAGATTTCGCCCGAGCTGGCCGATGCCGCCGACGTTCTCAGTGACCAGCTACGCGTCCATTTGCAACGGATGGCGCGCCTGCTCGAGCCTCATACCGACAAGATAGAACGGCGCTTCCTCCGGCGCTTGCAGGAGCTCGGCTTTGAGCCCAAGCAGCGCGCCGCCCTGGCCGCCATCACTCCGGGCGCGGCCTCGCGCATCCTGGCGCGCGGCAAGGTGCCGCTCAAATTCATCGAGCAAGTGGAGTACAACGGCCGCCGCCTGGCCAAGCTGAACCTGCCGCCCAGCGCGATTCTGGAGGCGCTCCAGGTCTATGACCAGTTGCTGGCGCCCACGCTCGCCGGGCTGATCCCGGACGAGTTCTCGAATTTCCAGTGGGTGCGAGACCAGCTCCACTTCTGTGTGGTCCTGACGCTGAATAATGCGTATTACCAGGTCCGCGAGGCTGAAACGCAGGCCTTCTATGAGCTGTTCCGCATTGAGCTGGAATCGCGCAATCTGGAAGAGCTGCTGCACCGGTTCCTCGAATCGCTGGTGCACGTCTGCCACGCCGACGCCGGCCGGCTGTACATGCTGAACGAGGATTCCTCGGTGTGGGAACTGCGCGCCGGCTCGCCGGAGCCCGAGGCGCTGTCGGTGCCGAACCGGCCGGGCCTGATCAAGAAGCTCTCGAAGCCCCGCCACCTGAACGGCGACGCTACGGTGGCGGGAACGCTGCTCGACCCGGACTGGCACAACCGGTTTGAGTCCTGTTGGTCGATCCCCTTGGCCGCCGACGGCCGCACCGCCGGCGTGATGCAGTTCGGGTTTGCGAAGAGCTACGAATGGCTGCCGCGCGAGCAGGAACTGCTGGCCGCCGCCGCCGAACGCTGCCTGATGGTGGCCGAAAAAGCCCGCTTGATGGAAGACCTCGCCCAGCGCGAGGAGCAGGTCCGGTCCCTGGCCGAACACATGTTGCACGTCGAAGAAATCGAGCGCCGCCGCATCAGCCGCGAGCTGCACGATGAAGCCGGCCAGAGCTTGCTGTGCATCCGCCTGCAAATGGAGCTGTTGGAGCAGGAACTGCCCGAATCGGCCAACGAATGGCGCGACAAGCTGCGCGAGGCCCGGGACCTTACCGAGCGCACCATCTTAGAGATGCGCCGTTTGATCGCGGCCCTGAGCCCGGCCGTGCTGGAGCAGCTAGGGCTGGGCGCGGCTCTACGCCAGCTCATCAATCGCTTCCAGCGTCTTCACCCGACCTGCCGTATCAAGCTCCAGCTTTCTAAGATGGGGCTACTCCCGCACCAGCTCGAAATTATCTCTTATCGCCTTGTTCAGGAATGCTTTAACAACATAGGAAAACACTCCGGGGCGACCCATGTAAATGTTTCTCTGGTTTCCGCCGATGGAGTACTAAAGCTGATCGTGGAGGACAACGGTGTTGGATTCCGGATCGACGAGGCTCTGGCGAAGCGAGAGTCGTTTGGGCTGTCGGGCATGCGGGAACGCGTGGCCCTCTTAGGCGGGACGTTTCACGTAGAAAGTCGTACGGAAGGCGCTAAGCGGGGTACAAAGATTTCCATAGAACTGCCGATAGCAAAGTAGACAGGGCTGTAGGAAGGAATACGTAGGAAAAAGGCGAACACCATGGCCAAGATTCGAATCATGCTAGCGGACGATCACACACTGTTCCGCCAAGGAATCCGGACGCTGATTTCGGCCGAACCGGATATGGAAGTGGTCGGCGAGGCCTCCAACGGCGGTGACGCTGTGGATAAGGCCAACGAAGTGCGCCCGGACGTGGTGCTGATGGACATCGGCATGCCCGGCCTGAGCAGCTTCGAGGCGACCCGCCAAATCAAAAAGAACCGGCCCGAAACCAAGGTCCTGTTCCTCACGATGTATGACGACGAGGACTACCTGGTGGAAGGCATGGAAGTGGGAGCGGGCGGCTACGTGCTCAAGGACAGCCCCAGCCAGCAACTGGTGGCGGCGGTTCGCGATGTCTGCCGGGGTGGCAGCTATCTGAGCCCGCGCATGCTCTCGCAGCTTGTCGACGACTTCCGCAGCCGCATCAAGAGCGCCAACCGGCTGCCGCGGTTCGCCACGCTGACCACGCGCGAGCGCGAGGTCCTGAAGATGCTGGCCGAAGGCAACTCCGTCAAAGAGATCGCCTGCGACCTGAACCTGAGCGTCAAGACGGTGGAAGCGCATAAGTTCAACCTCATGCGCAAACTGGACATCCACAACAAGGCGCAACTGGTGCAGTACGCCATCCAGAAGAAGATCATCAAGATCCCGAATCTGGTATAGCAGCGAGTTTATTCCGACCCTGAAACCTCCTGGAGCCGCGGGTCCATCCCGCGGCTCATTTTTTTGCGGATCAGAGCCTTTCCACTTGGGCGACGGCCCAAAGATCAGGGTCTTCGATTCCTTGATCTCCTGTCCCCCGCACATCGTGTCCGAGGGTCTGCAGATGGCGCACTGTCATTCGCGGGATGTTTTCGTCCGCGAGGAGCTTCATTCGTCAGTCGCCGGTTGCAGGGATGGGCGTGACTTGCTCCTCGGCCAGATCTGCGGCGTAGGCCAAGCAGGCTCCGATGTCTTCGCGCGAAAGCGAGAGATACTCCGCCAGCATCGCCAGCCTCCGGATGATCCGGTGGACCGGGATGCGCGTGCCTCTGACGCACGCCTGCCCGTGGCAGATTTGCGGATCGATCGAAATGCGGCCGAAGGTCACTGCTTCCACGATACCCGGTTCGAGCGAAACGTCCTCCCGCCAGCCCGAGTCGTTACACTGGAGGCAGTGACGTTGCCCGCGAGGTCCCTTCTATGAAGAAATTCATTCTCGGTTTCGTGATCGGCCTGCTGTTCACCGGTCTGATTGTGGTCGTCATTGGATTCGCCGGACTGGCTGTGCTGACGCGGGGCCAGGCGCCGCCGCCCGTCACCGATAATTCCGCGCTGGTCTACAAGCTGGAAGGCACGGTCTCTGAGCAGCCACCCACCCAACTGCCGATTCCCTTCCTGAACCAGCCGGCGCCGCTGACCGTGGTCGAATCCTGGCAGACACTGCGCAAGGCCGCCGCCGACAGCCGCATCAAGGCGCTGGTGATCGAGCCGCGCGGGCTCAACGTGGGCTGGGCCAAGCTCGAGGAACTGCGCGCGCAGGTGGCCAAGTTCAAGGAATCCGGCAAGCCTGTCTTCGCCTATCTCCGCGGGCCCACCTCGCGCGAGTACTACGTAGCCACCGCCGCCGACCGCATCTTCATGGCTCCCGAGGAATGGCTGGACGTCAAGGGCCTGCGCGCCGAACTGGAGTACGTCAAAGGCACGCTGGACAAGGTTGGCGTCGACATGGAATTCGAAGGCGTCGGCATTTATAAGGATGCGCCCGACACCTATACCAAAACCTCGCCCAGCCCGCAGACGCTGGAAGTCACCAATGGCCTGCTCGACCAGTACTACGGTGATCTGGTCAACGTCATCGCCCAAGGTCGCGGCAAGCAGCCCGACCAGGTTCGCGCCCTGATTGACGAGGGGCCGTTCCTGGGGCAGGCCGCGCTGGACGGGGGCCTGATCGACGGGTTGCTGTTTGAGGATCAAATGTTCGACCGCCTGAAGGAACAGGTGGGCGGCTCGGCTGACCTGGCCAAGGTCGGCGCACAGAACTACTCGAAGACCGACGTAGCCGGCTTCGGCCAGGGCGCCCACATCGCCGTGGTGAGCGCTGCGGGCGACATCCTGCCGGACGCAGCCTCCCCGCTGGACGCCGCCCTGACGGCAGCCGGCATGGTCCCCATGCTGAAGCAAGTCACCGATGACGACACGATCAAGGGCGTCATCTTCCGCGTGGATTCGCCCGGCGGCGATGCCGTGGCCTCCGACGAAATCTGGCACGCGGTGAAGACCCTCAGCGAAACCAAGCCGGTACTGATCTCGATGTCGGACTACGCGGCTTCGGGTGGCTACCTCATCTCCATGACCGGCGATCCGATCCTGGCCTACCCCAACACGCTCACGGGCTCCATTGGCGTCTTCTACGGCAAGGCGAATCTGCACGGCCTCTATGACAAGATCGGCATCGACAAGGTTCTGCTGAAGCGCGGCCAGTGGTCGGCGATCGACTCCGACTACACGCCGCTCGGTCCGGACGGGCGCGCCAAGCTTCAGCATGAACTGCAGGGCTTCTACAAGAGCTTCGTGCAGAAGGTGGCGGACGCGCGCAAGAAGCCCTACGACACCATTGCACCGCTCGCCGAGGGCCGCGTCTGGACCGGCACCCAGGCCGATCAGAACGGCTTGGTGGACGAGATCGGCGGCCTGGACCGCGCTGTGGAGATGATCAAGGACCGCGCCAAGATCCCCGCCTCTGAGAGCGTCACGCTGGTCAGCTACCCGCAGCGGCGCACGCTCCTCGAGATCCTGCTGAACCGCAACAGCTCCGGCAACGAAGTGGAAGCGGCCATCGATCGCGTCGCCGGCCACTTGCCCTGGCGGTCTCTGGCGCAGGGCGGAGTCCTACGCCTGATGCCGTTCGCCGTCGAAATTCGATAGCCGTCCTCCGCGCGGTTCGGCGCAGAGTGGTACGGCGAACCACCGAGACACGGGCAGTACGAAACGGCCACCTCCCGGCGGTCCGCAGGCCGCACGGGATGAGACCGGCTCGCCGCCCATTCTCCCCATAATGCGCAGACCAGGGGGAGCTTGCCTCAAGTGTCAAGTAGATGACAACGTTCGGCGCGCCGAGGCCATTCGCCCGTCCCCAAGGCGCGTCCCCCCGGCTCACAAACCGAAATACCCCTACCCATGTCATAAGTTTTAATTGGTACGAGCGATCCATTGTTGGAGGAGTACCGGACTCCTAGGATGAAATCTGCAGGAGCACTACATCACAAAAGGAGCCTGAAATGCGAAGAACATCTTTTGCAATTGCGGCGTTATTCATCGCGACCCTCGCGGTGATGCCACCCGAAGCCCAGGCTGGCTGGTGGCAGCGGCCGCCGCAGCGCACATTTGAGGTTTGCCACATACCTCGTGACAATCCGGAGAACGCCGAGACGTTGACGGTGGGGATCTTCGGCCTCATCATCCACCTGCTGCACGGCGACACGATCGGAGCCTGCCAAGCGCCCGACACCGAGCCCAACCTGCTCTGAGCCGTTTTGCCTAAGCCGAGGCTACTCCAGCGGCAGTTCGGTGGTTGCTGCTGGAGCAGCCTCGGATGAACCTCGTGGGCAGTCCCGCGGCTTTCGTGTAAGATTGCTCTAAGTGCCGGCTGGCCGGTACGCGCAAGCGACATGAGCGGGCTGGACCTAAGACCACTTTCCACCGGCGAAATTCTCGACCGCACCTTTACCCTCTACCGCCGCCATTTCCTCTTTTTTGTCGGCTTGGCCGCCATCCCCGAAGTCCCCGCCGTGGCCGTCAACCTCGCCAGCATGAGCCGGATCAATGACCCCTCCACGGCGTTCAGCGTGGCGAGCCTGATCGTGGTCTATTTCTTTTCCCTGCTCGCCTACGTCTTTTCCCAGGGCGGCGCGGTAGTGGCCGTTTCCCATCTGTACATGGGCCACTCCATCACCATAGCCGAGTCGCTGCGGCGAACCGGGAAGCGCTTCGTCACGATCACTGCCATCCTCATCATGAACGCCGTCACCGTAGGCGCAGGACTGGTGTTCCTCATCGCGCCGGGAGTCTTCCTGTTGTGCCGGCTGCTGGTGAGCGTTCCGGTGGCGCTCATCGAAGGCCGGAGAGCCGGCGATTCGCTCTCCCGCAGTTTCCGCCTCACCGAAGAATACGGCGGCCGGGCCTTCCTGATTCTGCTGCTGTATTTCGTTCTCATGATGGGCGCCGGAACGATCGAGAGCCTGCCCGTCGCGGTGTCCTTCATCTCCCAGGGACCCGCTGCGCTCGCCTCGCAAAGCACTCTGGCACTGACCCAGATCCTGAGCTTCGTGGTGAGTTCTCTGGTGACCCCCATTCTTCTGATCTCCATCTCGGTGTTCTACTACGACCTGCGGGTTCGCAAGGAAGCCTACGATCTGCAAGTGATGATGGGCCCCCCGCCCGCGCCGGATGCGCCGCCGCCGCCTCCTGCGGAGGGACCCGTTCCAGCCCGCGCCGAGCCGCCTCCGCTTGGTCCTCCGGACCTGCCGTAAACGGCATCGCCCGCAATTGCGCGAAAATGTGACGAAACGATGCGAGTGCTGCTTGCCGCCGTCTGCGCCGCGCTGATCCCCGCTGCCCTAGGACAGGTAGAGGTCCAGGTTTATACAGTGGACACCTTCCGTGCGGAGTTGGATCGCCTGTCCGCGTCGCTCGATAGCGAAACGCCCGAGGCCGTCGCCCAGGCCCTGCCGCCTTCCTGGGACGTGCAGACGCCCAGCAAGCGCTACGCAATATCCACGTCGCCGTTGCGCGGCTTGCTGGACCCCCCGCCTGACGAGGAAGCGCCTGACGAGGAAAGACCCAAACCGGCCCGGCGCGTCGAAATGGCGCGCGAGTATCTGACCGCGCTGCGGGAATCCGCCGCGGGAGCCGCCGTCTTGCGCTCCGGCAATCCCGCCCGGGAGCGCAGCACCCTCGAAGACGTCCTGCGGCGGGAAGAGTTCCGCGGCGTGGGCGCCCCCAATCGCTGGGCCCAGTTCCGCGACCGGATGCTGGGCTGGATCTCCCGGATGATCGATAATCTTCTGCGGCTGGTCCTGGCGCATCCCACCAGCAGCCGCATCCTGTTCTGGTGCGTGCTGGTGGGCGCGGTGCTGTTTCTGGCCTGGTGGGTCTACCGGCTCTGGGCGCGCGGGGAAGCACTTGGTCCGCTGCTCACCAAGGCCGTGCATGAGCAGCCGGAAGCGCGTTCCTGGCAGGCATGGTTGCGCGACGCGCAGCAGGCCGCCACGGCTGGCGACGCGCGCGAAGCGATCCGCTGCGCCTACTGGGCCGGCGTGGCTCGTCTGCAAGAGGACCGCCTGCTGCCCGCCCGCTTGTCCAAGACGCCGCGCGAATGCCTGCGGCTGGTCGCGGGCGTACAGCGCGAACCCCTGCGCGGGCTCACCACCGCGCTCGAACGGTTTTGGTACGCGGGGCAGGGGGCCGCCGCAGCCGACGTCGCCGAATCCTTCCGCCACCTGGAGACACTCGGATGCAAAGCGGACTGACGCGCACCGACCGGCGTCTGGTGATCGGCGCCGCCCTGCTGGCCGTGCTGCTGATCGTGGCCGCCGCCACCATCGGCGGAGGACTGGAGCGCGAAGAGTCGCCTGTCCCGTCCTCCTACTCCTCCGATTCCGGCGGCGCGCTCGCGGCGTACTTGCTGCTGACCGAACTCGATCGCCCCGTGCAGCGCTGGGAGCAGCCTCCCGGAATGCTGCCCGCTTCCGCACAGATGCTGGTGATCGCCGAGCCCACGGAGGCGCCGGGCCAAGGGGAAGACAAGGCGCTGGCGGCTTTCGTCACGCGCGGCGGACGGATCCTGTTCTGCGGCGCGGCGCTGCCGAGTTTCCTCGGCGCACCCTCGCTGGTTCCGGTGCGTGCGTCGGATTGGCGGCGCTTCTCCGCGGAATTGCCGAGCCAATTCACGCGCAGCGCGGGTCAGATCGTAATGAAACCGGAGGCGCGGTGGGAGCTTCCGGGTCCTTCCCACCTGCGTCTGTACGGCGATGACGACGGCGGCGTGGTGGTCACCTGGAAGCTCGGCGCGGGCGAGGTCCTATGGTGGGCCTCCGCCACGCCGCTGACCAACGCCGGCATCACGCGCGACGGCAATCTGCAACTGTTCCTGAACGCGGTATCGAGCCCCGACGGGCGCCCCCTCAACGTCTACTGGGACGAATATTTTCACGGCCGTCACGGGACCCTGTGGAGTTACGTCCGCGAGACGCCGGTGAAATGGGCGCTGCTGCAGACCGGCCTGCTCAGCATCGCGATCCTGTTCACCTTCAGCCGCCGCAGCGGTCCCGTGGTGCCGCCGCCGGTGCTCTCGCGCCTGTCGCCACTCGAATTCGTCGAGACTATGGGAGGCCTGTACCAGCGCGCCGGAGCGGCGTCCATTGCTGTCGATACCTCCTACCGCCATCTTCGTCTGGAGCTCGCGCGCCGCCTGCGGTTCCCGTCGGATGCCCGCGACGACGTGCTGGCGCGCGCGGCTGAGCAGCGGATCGGGGCGCCGGCGGAGCTCGCCTCCATCCTGGCCGCCGCGGCGCAGGCTCGCGAGCTGGCCCAGCTTCCACCCAAGCGAGCCCTGGAATTAGTCCAGAAATTAGAAGAATACTTGAAACAATTGACGGCGCCCAAGGGGCTCTTCTCCCCGCCGCAGGCGCCTCCCCAGCAGAAGAGGAATTAAGTGGAACATCTCCCCGCGCTCACCGCGCACGTCCGCAGCGAGCTTTCGAAGGTTCTCATCGGACAGCATGAAGTGGTGGACCAGCTTCTGCTGGTCCTGGTCTGCGGCGGCCATGCCGTCATCGAAGGCGTCCCGGGCCTGGCCAAGACGCTGGCCGTGAAATCGCTGGCGCGCATCTGCGGCCTCGGTTACCAGCGCGTGCAGTGCACCGCCGACCTCATGCCCGCCGACATCACCGGCACCAACGTCTTCAATCTGCAATCCAGCGCCTTCAACCTCCACAAGGGCCCCGTCTTCACCGACATCCTGCTGGTGGACGAAATCAACCGCACCGCCCCACGGACCCAGGCCGCGCTGCTCGAAGCCATGGAGGAGCGCCAGGTCACCATCGACGGCGTGCGCTATCCGCTTCCGGAAAACTTCACCGTGCTCGCCACGCAGAACCCCGTCGAATTCGAAGGCACCTACCCGCTGCCCGAAGCGCAGCTTGACCGCTTCCTGCTGAAGATCCGCATCGCCTATCCGTCCGATGAAGAGGAGATCGAGATCCTCTCGCGCTATGACCAGGGTTTCGACGCACGCAAGCTGGAACGCATCGACCTCGCTCCGCTCCCGCCGGACGTGTTGCCGGGAGCCCGCGGTGAAATCGAGAGCGTGACCATCGAGCCCTCGCTTTACCGCTACATCGTCACTCTGGTGCGGCGCACGCGGGATTGGCCGTCGATCTCTCTGGGCGCGAGCCCCCGCGCGGCCATCGGGCTGCTGTTCGTGGCGCGCGCGCTGGCCGGCATGGACGGCCGCGAGTACCTGCTGCCGGACGACATCAAGGCCGCCGCGCCGCCCGTGCTGCGGCATCGCATGCTGCTCAAGCCCGAAGCCGACCTGGAAGGCGTCACCGCGGACCAGGCCATCGAGCAGGTGCTGGCCTCCGTAGAAATCCCCAAATAGCGAAGGAATGGCGAACGAATCTCTTATCCCGGCCGCCGTCAGCGCGCGAGCTCAACCGCGCGGGCGCCTGCCGTTCGCCTTCGCCCCGCGTTTCTTCATCGCGATGCTGCTGGGCTTGCTGTGGCTGATCCCCGCCTGGTTCGACACGCGCTTCGCCGCGGCGATGTTCCTGTGGGACGCGCTGGTGCTGGTGGGATGGATGCTCGACCTGCTCCGCCTGCCGAGGCCCGCGCAGATCGATGCCCAGCGCGAATGGGACCAGGCGCTCTCGCTGGGCCATCCCGCCGTAGCCAACCTCGAACTGCACAACGCCAGCCGAGTGCCGCTCTACGCCACTGTCACGGACCAGACACCGCTCACCTTGCGCGATGTGCCGCCGTCACTCGTGACAGCGATCCCGGCGCGCGATTCCGTGCGCGTCGACTACCCGCTGCGTCCGGCCCGCCGCGGCGACCTCGCTCTGGGCTCCCTTTCCCTGCGCTATCGCACGCCGCTGGGGCTCGCCGAGCGATGGGCGGTCGCCGGCCTGGGACAAACCGTGCGCGTGCTGCCGGACCTGACGCAGGCCCGCAACTTCGCGCTCTACCTGATCCGCAGCCGCCAGGTGGACATGGAAAAACGCCGCCGCCGCCAGCGCGGCATGGGCCGCGAGTTCGAATCCCTGCGCGAATATCGCCAGGGCGACGAAATGCGCGACGTCTTCTGGCCCGCCACCGCGCGCCGCCACCAACTCATCAGCCGCACCTACCAGGTGGAGCGCAGCCAAGCCGTCTGGATCGTGCTGGACGCCGGCCGCCTGATGCGCGCGCGGGTCTACGATGCCGCGCGCGGCCTCTCGGTCTCGAAGCTCGATTACGCGGTGGACGCGGCGCTTTCTCTCGCGCAAGTCGCCGCGCAGTCCGGCGACCGCGTGGGGCTGCTCGCCTATGGGCGCACCATCCAGCAGTCGGTGGGAACGGGCCGCGGCGCGCAGCACGTCCGCTCACTGGTGAACGCGCTCTCCATGGTGGAAGGCGAGCCCGCGGAAGCCGACCACACCCGCGCGGTCCGCACCCTGCTGCGAGTCCAGACCCGCCGCGCCCTCGTCGTCTGGGTGACTGATTTCGCCGAAACCGCCACTGTGCCGGAAGTCATCGAGCATGCCACCCACATGACGCGCCGCCACCTGGTGATGTTCGCCGCCATGAGCCAGCCCGACCTCATCGCGCTTATCAAGGCCGTGCCACAAAGCACCGAAGAAATGTTTCGGCACACCGCCGCCCTGGAAATTGCACAGCGCCGCGAACGCCTCCTGCGCAGCCTGCGCGACCGCGGCGTACTCGCAGTGGACCTGGTGCCCGGAGCCCTGGCCGAGTCGCTCATCAATCAATATCTGGAGGTCAAAGACCGGAGCCTGCTGTAGCCTTGCGGCTGCGTGGACCGAACAGGTAGGCGAGTAGCGCGGCGAACAGCACGGCCGCCAGTGAGAACTTCATCGCCACGGGCGCATCGGTGGGTGAAAAGAATCCCTCGATGGTGCCCGCCACCAGCAGCATGGGGATGGTCCCCAGCACCAGTTTCGACGCGCGCGCGCCCGCCAGCGTCACCGAAGCCTTGCGCGGCAGCAGCCCAGGGAACAGCAGCCCGCGCGCGATGTCCAGTCCCGCGCCTCCGGCGATGAAGATCGCCGGCAGCTCCAGCACCCCGTGCGGCGCCACGAAGCTCCACAACGAGAGCGCCATGCCTGCCTTCCACGTGGCCGCGCCCACCACGCCGATCAGCAGCCCGTTGAACACCATCATCCAGACCGGACCGATGACGGTCACCCCGGAGGCGAAGGTCGCAAACGCCACCGACAGATTATTGGTGGTGATGCGCGAGGCCGCGGCGGGCTTGATGGCCACCACCGAATCGGTCCACATCTTGTGGTGTTCGATGCTCTCCATCATCTGCGGACCCACCACCCGGTAAGCGAACGCGGGGTCATGCGCCGTGACCGCCCAACCCGCCACGCCCGCCGCCAGAAACAGCGCCAGCGCGAGCAGCGTCATCGGCAGGGTTTCGCGGAACACCCGCGGGTAGGTTTCCCGGTAAAACGCGAAAATTCCGCCGGCTTTGGCCTGCCGGCCCAGGTAAATCAGGTTGTGGCTACGCCCCAGCAGTTGATTCAGGTAAGCTGCTAGTTGCGGACTGGATGCGTCTTCCTGCACAACGGAAAGGTCGGTGGCGGTTTGGCGATAGAGCAGGCCCAGTTCCTGAAGCTCGCCATGATTGAGCCGCGCCAGGCCGCCCTGCGAGCGGTGGACCAGGTGCTCCAGCCGCTCCCAATGCGGTTTCCGTTTTTCCATCCAGTGGATCGAGATCATGCAGCCTCACGAATTTGACGCGCCCGTGCCGTTCACCGACCAGCATACTATCGAAACGCCCGAGCAAATGGCGCTGAACCTGGCGCTGGCGGGCATCGGCAGCCGCTTCCTGGCCCTGGCGTTCGACTCTTTGATCCAGGTAGGTCTCGTCCTGTTCCTGGTGTTGGTGGTGGCCGTGCTGTCCACGGGCGGCAACTGGACCGTTGCCCTGGCCTGGGCCGCTGCGTTCCTGATCTACTACGGCTACTTCGCCATCTTCGAGATTGTCTGGAACGGGCAGACCCCCGGCAAACGCGTGGTGGGTATTCGCGTGGTGAAGGAGTCCGGACGCCCGCTCACCGCGGCGGAAACCATCGGCCGCAATCTGCTGCGTATCGTCGACCAGATTCCCGGCTTCTACCTGGTGGGCGTGATCACCGCGCTGACCAACAAGCAGAACAAGCGGCTGGGCGACTTCGTTGCCGGGTCGATCCTGGTGCGCGAATCCTCGCTCGCCGAACTGAAGGCCGCCTGGCAATCGCCCACTGCCGCCGGCGCGCCGCCGCCCCTGAATCCGATGGGCGCGAGCGCACTCGACGCGCAGGATCTCGCCCTGATCGACACCTTCCTCAGCCGCCGCCACAGCCTGCCGGCAAACGTGCGCAGCCACATGGCGCAGCAGATCCTGGACCGGCTCATACCGAAGCTGACCGCGGAACCGGCGGGCGCCTCGCCGGAGGCGATTCTCGAAGCGTTGTCCTATGAGCGGCGCTCGGCCGGACACGGCTCCTGAAGCTACATCGCTTCCTTCACCCCGCACCTGAGCAGCAGCCAGTTGACGGGAAACGCCGTCGCGAATCCGGCGAACATCGCGATCTGCATCATGAACCAGAAGACTGGTCCGGTCTGGGCCAGTTCGTGCCCGAAGATGCCGAAGGTGGCGATCGCCATCCAGCCGTACATGCCTACCTGCCAGGCCGTAATGGAGAAGGTATCCGCCTTAATCGCCTGCGCGATGCCCCGTGCCGGCGAGAAGCTGCGCATGGGCTGGATGGTGAAATACTGAAACACGATCCCCAACAGGAAGGCGACGGCGAAATCGAGCACCCAGGCGCCGACAATCTTCCGGCCGAACAGCGGTAGCGGTACGAAGAAGACGAACCACTCGGTCAGCAGGTCGCCCAGCGTACATCCGGCTCCGCAATGCGAGGCGGCCACGCCGGCGGTCTGCACGAACGGCTTCCGTTTGGACGGAGGCGCCTCACCGCGCTGTCTTGCGCGCTGCACGGCATGGCGCGTGCCGAGACGGTCGACTTTAAAGTAAAAGTACAGGCCGATCGGACCTGACCAGAGCGTCGTCAGCGGCCACACGACATCCATGATCCACATCTGCTGCCGGTGGCCGCGCATGAGATCGCCCAGCACGATCACCGTGCTCAGGCTGGCTATCGCCAGAGCGGCCCATGCGAGAATCTCCAGCCATGCAGGCACACCCGGGAGACCCGCTTCGCTCGCCGCGCGTTTCCGGGCAGTGGTTCAGCGCCGCGGAGCCCGCACCAGATCGATCGGATTCATGTCCGCCGGAATCGCCAGGTCGACGAACCCCGCCAGCATCTCATCCCAGCTCTGATCGCCCCAGTAGACTTCCTTCGACGGATCGGGATTAAAGCGGTTATTCGGCGAGTTGTCGTACACAGCCGTCGCCGTCAGTTCGGTCCCCGCGGGCAGTTCCAGGGGCTGCTCCAGATAATAGGTGAGCTGCCAGTTGAAGTCGTAGCGCGGGACCTTCAGCAGCGTGCGCGATTCGCCGTCCGGGAACTTGGCCGTGTACTCGAACGACTTCCCGCGCAGGTGCATATGCGGGAACAGCGATTGCAGCTTGGCCGGCCGTTGCAGCGTCACCCGCCCGTCCACGCGATGGTTGCCGTCACCCGGCGGAATATCGAGCGTCTGGTTCATGATGAACGCGTTGATCACGCGCTCCTTTGGCGGCTCTTTGGCGAAAACGATTCCGAGCTTCGAGCGATCCGTGTCCGCGGTGCCGTTCGCCGTGTAGTGCATCTGGAACACGATATCGGCGCCCGCGGGAATCAGCCGCGCTTGCCCCGGCAGCGTCCGGTAGGCGAGCCCGCCCGGCACATAGACCGCAGCCATCTCGTAAGCGCCGCCGTTGATTCCATACAGGATCGCCCGGTCGCTCTCCTTGGGCCGCCGCGCGGGCGCTTGGCCGGCGTTCGGCGGAACATAGGGGATGCCCGGTTGCGCCTGCGCCATGAAATTTGACCCTTTCGGCCGCACGTAGGCGATGGCATGGTGCACCAGCCTTGCGTTGCCCGGGCGTAGTTCGATCTCTTTCACCCACGTGTCCTTGGTGAAACCCGTCGGCACGACGAAGTACGTGTACTCGATGGTGCCCTCGGCCGGCACGGCGAAATCCACCCCCAGGTCGAGGACCAGATCAGGTTCGCCGATAGTCCACCCGCTGGTAAAGGATCGCGCCGCCGGCGCGTCCTTCGGATCGCCCTCCTTGGCCCCGCCGTCCGCCCAGGCCGCGAGCGTCTGGATCTCGGCGTCCGTCAGCGACCGGTCATTGGAAAACGTGCCCACGTGCGGATCGGCGTACCACGGAGGCATCTTCCGCTCCAGCACCGCCTGTTTGATGGCGCGCGCCCACGGCCGTGCGTCGCCATAGCTCAGCAATGACATCGGAGCCACCTCGCCCGGCCGATGGCACTCCTGGCAATGCTGTTGCAGGATTGGTGCGACGTCCTTATAAAAGGTGGGACTCTGCGCCGCGGCCACGCCGGCGGCAATCAGCGAAATCACCAGCAATCGCATGGAATCCTCCGTGATCGGATGCCCTCAGACTAGCATGGATTCCGGCAGGATCTGTGTCCATCTGTGTTCATCTGTGGCCAAAATCCTACGCCGGGACCTTCTGCTCAATCCACTCCTGGATTACGCGGAACACCTCATGATTGTTCCGCTCCAGTAGCATTAAGTTGCCGTTGCCGGAGATTCCGTAGTCGCGCAGCCGCAGCATCACCGCGTCGCAGCCAGCCTGCTTCAGGAACTCGACGTTGGCCACCGGCGACCCGCCGGCGCCATGCTCGCTGGTCAGCCACGCGATCGGAATCCCGCGCAGCTTCGGCAGCGTGTGCACCGGGTCGGCTTGCAGCTTGAACGTGGCCGGATGGGGGATCGGCGAATCCGGGGGCGTCTGCACCTCCCGCAGGCGAAACTGCGAAGGATCGCTCACCGGAGGATCATACGTCACCGGACCCGCGGTAATTCCCCAAGTAAGCTGCCGCTCGAACGGATTGCCGTTGATCTCCATAGCCACGATGGCCTTCACCAGGTCCGGCCGCCGGTCCACGACACCCCATGCGAAGAATCCGCCGAAGGCGTGGACGTGCATGATGCACGGCCCGATCCGGTCCAGCAGCTCCGCGCCGCCCGCCCACACCAAGTCGCTGTGGAACGCTTCGTCGCTGATGTTGCCGCGCTCGCACGCCATGAACTGGTCGATAAACGGATCGTTCATTCCGCCCGGACCCGGCCACTGCCCCGTGTTGAACACAGTCGTTGCGGGCAGCAGCGGCTCATACGGAGGCACGCTCGGCAGGTGGCTGGGACCCAACGCATCAGGATGATACGGCGACCTGCCGAAGCTCGGCCGGTCCAGCCAATACACCGCGTAGCCGTTCTGGACGAAGTAATGCACCCACCCCGGCCGCCGCCCCAGTCCCATCATGTGCGTGCCCTGGCCGCCGCCGCCGTGCATCAGAACCACCGGCAGCGGATGCCGCCGCTCGGCCGGAATCATGTATTGCACGAACATCTGCCCCTGCGGAATCTGCCCGTAGGGCATGTCATGCCGCCGCACGCCCACCCAGAAGCAGCCTTGGTCGGCCAGCCGCAGGCTGGTATTCTCGACGTTGCGCGCCGGATCGATCCCCGGCGTGACCACGGCCGGCGCGCCCGGAGTTACGGTCGACGCCATCCAATCAAGGACCGGTTGCAGCGCCTCGCGGTTGTTGCGCTCCCACATCACCATGGGACCGTTGCCGCGCACGCCGCGCTCCGCCAGGCGGATGTGCTCCACCGTGCAGCCGGCTTGCCTGAGCGACTGGGCGATGCCCGGATCGCTCTGGTTCGACGCCGACGCCTCCGCGCTGACGATCGCGATGGGCACCTTGGCCAGCTTGCCCAGCTCCTGCTGGCCGAAGATCGAATTCGCGGGCTGCTCCACCGCGACGATCCCCTTCACCAGGTCCGGACGATCCTGCGCCGTCACCCACGCGAACACCGACCCGTCGCCGTGCGTCAGGAAGATGGCCGGTCCGATATCTTCCAGCAGAATGACGCCGCGCGTGCGCCACACTTCCTGCGTCACGCCGAAACGCGACATGGGCTGGTTGAGCGACGCCGCCACCTGCACGACCTCCGGACTCGCCGCATCGCCCGCCCCGGGCCACTGCGTCTGACCCGCCGTGCCGCGCACCATCCGCGCCGCATCCTCGAACGTGCGCGCCTGCCGGTCGAAATTTCCGTTCACCCAGGGATGAAACGGATTGCGCCCCTGGCCTTGGCGGTCGAGCATGTAAACCGCGTAGCCCTCGGCAAGGAAATGCGAAACCCAGCCGCGCCGCCCGTCCGGCGTCGACAGCCAGTCCGACGCCTGCCCGTAGCCGCCGTGCACCAGCACCACCGGATAGGGATGCCGCAGCTCCGTGGGGATCCAGTGCTCCACGTACATCTGCATCCCGTTGCACATCGTGCCGCGAGCCAGCTTGGCGTGCTCCACGCCGTACCAGTAATAGTGCCAGTCGGCAATGTCGAGTACCGGTCCCGCATTATTCGGAGCGGGCGTCTGCGCGCGCCCCTCCTGCGGAGCCGCGGCCAGCGCGGCGGCCACCAGCGCTCCCAGCTCACGCCGCGTCATTCCGGATTTGGCAGTCTCAGAGGCCATGGGATTCTCCTCGTCTCGAAGCAATCTTACACGGTCGGCGGCGGGGCTGCTTACCAGCGCCCGCGGGGCGACAATAGGAGAGAATCATGTTCGAGCGAATCTGCAAGCACGCCTCCTGGTGCGCGCCGGCGATCCTCGAAGCCACGCTGGAGTTGGCCATCGAGATCGCACGCGAAGGCCGCGAAGGCCGCCGCATCGGCACGCTCTTCACACTGGGCCGCGAAGAGGACGTCCTGCGCAGCTCCCGTCCGCTGATCCTGGACCCCATCGCGCTCCACCCCGCCGAACTGCGCCGTATCACCGACTCCAACTTGCGCGGCACCATCAAGGAACTTGCCCAACTCGACGGCGCTTTTGTCGTCTCCGAAGACGGCTTGCTCCTGGCCGCCTGCCGCTACCTGAATAGTTCCAGCGACGGCATTGAAATCCCCCTCGGACTGGGCAGCCGTCACTGGGCCGCCGCCTCCATCTCGCGCAAGACCGGAACCATCGCCATCGTCGTCTCGGAGAGCGCCGTCGTGCGTGTGTTCATCGAGGGCACCATCCGCGCCGAGGTCCTGCCCGAGCTGTGGCTGCTCAACCGCCACCGCGCCCAACTGCAAGGACCCGTGCATGAGGAGCAGTTCTCGAACCTCGCCATCCTAACCCCGGACGTGGGGTGAGTGTGTGGAGCAAGCACTCGTGCTTGCCGTGCCGCGGCTCGGCTCGACCCCGTGGCCGGGCGCAGCACAAGCGCAGGGGCCATCCCCGGCCCGGCGTGCAAGAGTGCGCACACGTCACCTACGGCGCCACGTACCCCGTCCGCACCCGCACAACCGCCCCGGGATGCCGCCTGCGAGCCTGCGGCGTCAGCTCCACGCGAATCAACCGCTGCTCACCGTGCTCCACCGCAGGCATCGCGTATTCCATGCTGTAGCGCTGCCGCAGCCGGCGCATCATCTCCCGGAATCCGTCGCCGGCATCGGTCGCGTCGAACGTCTCGCCGCCGGTCTGCTCGGCCAGAGCGGTCATGCCCGCAATGCGCGCGAAGCTCGGGTGCTCGGTCCGCCCGGGCTCCAGCACAATCAGCCCGGACAGCACCGCATCCGCCTGCCACAAATGGTCCAGCTCAAGATCAGGGTGATCCGTGGCGCGGTTGTCGGTCACCACCAGCACCGCGCGTCGCCGGCCATTGGGCGGATTCTCCAAAAAGTGCAGCGCCGCGTCGTCGATGGCGTGGTGCAGCCGCGTGTCCGCCACGAACTTGGCATCCAGGGCGGCCGCCAGAGCCTGCTGGATCTGCGCCCGGTCGTTCGTGAAATCCGTATTCAGCCGCGTCCCGTCACTGAACACCATCAGCGCCACCCGATCGTCGCTGTGCAGCTCGCTCAACGCCAGTCCGGCGGTCGACGCGATCCGGCCCACTACCGGTTGCATGCTGGAGCTGACGTCCACCAGCAGGATCACGTCCAGCGGCTGCTCCTCCGGACTGAAATAGCGAATCTGCTGCGGCTGGCCGTCGTCGGTCACGCGGAAGTCGCCCGCCGTCAGCCCGTGCACCGTCTGCCCGCCGACGGTCACCTCGGCGTCCACATGCACCAGAGCCACACCGGTCTGGAACGCCGGTTCCTGAAACAGCAAAAGCAGTAGAGGAAGCAGCAGCATGCGCTCCCCCGATTATGACGCCGCTTGAGCCTGGAGAAAAGCGCCATGCGCCGGCAACTGTGATATCTTGGCGCCAAACGGGAGGAATCGCATGATCAAATCCGCCGCCGCCCTCTGCGCGCTGCTGGCCGCCGCCGTCTTCGCGCAGTCTGACAATCCGGACGCCTTCTATCACCTCGGCCCGGACTCCCTGCCGCAGGACGGCGTGCCCAAAGGCGAGATCCGCGGACCCTTCACGCTCCCCAGCCAAGCCTTCCCCGGCACGCAGCACACCTACTGGATCTACATTCCCGCGCAATACGACCCGCAGGTGGAAACCAGCCTCATGATCTTCAACGACGGCCAGGCCTTCATGCACCCTGCCGCGGACATCCGCGCGCAGAACGTGCTGGACAACCTGATCTGGCGCCGCGAAATCCCGGTGATGCTGGCCGTGTTCATCAACCCCGGCCGCCGTCCTGACCAGCCCGAGCCCACCCTCCAGGAATGGGGCGACCGCACCACCAACCGCCCCGAAGAGTACAACTCGCTCGACGACCGCTACCCGCGTGTCATCGTGGACGAACTCATGCCCGTGCTTTACAAGGACTACAACATCTCCCGCGACCCGGCGCGCCACGGCATCGGCGGTGCCAGCTCCGGCGCCATCGCGGCATTCACTGTCGCCTGGGAGCGCCCCAACGATTTCCGCAAGGTGCTGAGCATTGTCGGCAGCTACGTGAACCTGCGCGGCGGTCACGTCTATCCCGAAAAAGTCCGCGCAAGCGAAAAGAAACCGATCCGCATTTTCCTCCAGGACGGCCGCAACGACAACCGCGCTCTGCGCAACAACGGCAACTACGACGAAACCCGCGACTGGTTCTACCAGAACGTGCGCCTGATGCAGGCCCTCACCGACAAGGGCTACGAAGTGAACTACGCCTGGGGCATGAACCGCCACGGCCAGAAGATGGGCGGCGCGATCCTGCCGGAAATGATGCGCTGGCTATGGCGCGACCAGCCAGTCTCCGTGGACCCCAAGGACACGGTGGAGCGCTCCTACCGCGAACCTGTCACAAAATAACAGCGTCCACCAATCGTCTTCCGCGCAGAGCGCCACTAGCTGAGCCGCGACCGCAGGGAGCGGTCCCGACCAGTCACTCACCCGCCCCCCACCACGCCGACGCGCATGCCCCCCAGCTCCAACCAGGTCACCTTCCCCCCAAACCACTCTTCCTCCACCCCGTCCCAATCCTTATCCGACCCCAAAATAAACGCGCACGGAATTTCCCCGAACTCTTCCAGCCGCCGCCCCAGCCACGTCTCCTCGCCCGCCGGAGCCGCCAGCACAATTGGCGTGTTCGCGAACCCCGCCAGGTGCGCCCCCAGCAGCAGATCGTCCTGATAGCTCGGCTCCGGCAACCCGAACGCGGCACGATACTGCTCCACCGCCCGCTTCAGGTCGCGCACCCCGACCACTACATAGCGCACGCCGCTGATGTCCGTCATGGTCGGATGCCCCTGCGGATAGGCGCGCAAATTCCGGTCGGTTTCATCGAAAATCAGGAACGGAAAATATGACCCCTGCGGCGCCGGCCCCACCGTCGCCGTCTGCCAGCGCAGCTCGACCCCATCCGGCCTCTTGCGTCCGCCTTTGGCTCGCTCAATCGCGATTCCGGCGGCCGCCAGCCGCTTCGTATCGGCCTCGATGTTCGTGCTGGTCACGGCCCACCCGCACGGACCCGCCTGGCGCGTCATGAAATCGCCCCAATAGTGTGGACTGGCATCCACCCCCGGCTGCGGTGCGATCAGCTCCAGATAGGAGCCGTCCGGAAACGCCGTCAACGCCATCTCGGAAATCCCGTTGGCGTGTTTGCCGCCGTACTCGTTCACGATGCCGGCCGCCGTAAACATGGCGCTCCACGGGTCAAGCGCCGCGACGCACAGCGTCACGTGATCCACGCGGAGGGGCTCACCCTGCTCCGGCAGCCCGCGCGTATAAAGGTAGACGCCGACTGCTCCCGCAATCAACACCGCCAAAGCCGCCAGATCCCGCCGCATTGCTTGACCGTCCACCCTTTCGCCGCGACCCGCTCGCTACTTGGCCACCGGGCACAAACCCGCTAGCTGAGCCGCGACCGCAGGGAGCGGTCCTCTCCGGTCCGCCATCCCACTCCGCAGCGCAAACCACACTAGCAGACCCGCCACAGCATGTAAACTGGACGAGCATGCGCATCGCCCTCAATCTGCTCGGAGCGCTTCTGACCCTTTCCGGCGCCATCTGGTTTCTGCAAGGTATCGGCGTCCTGCCCGGCAGCTTCATGACCGGCCAGATCCAGTGGGCGGTCTACGGCGGCACGGCCATGCTCGTTGGTGTCTTCATGCTCATCACGGCCCGCCGCGCCGGTGTCAAGCCGGGCGGATCCGCCCCCACTGGCTCCAAGTCTCGCGGACGCCGGCGCTGAGATCCGCGCCCCCACCGGCAAAATCCACTTGACCCCTCGCGAGTCCAACGGATAACCTGTCTCTAGCGCACCAACAGGGTGCCTCCAACCCGCGGCAAGGGAATAATCCCACCTGTTACCGTCCGAAGTTCGTTGCAAGCACACCTTCTTTCAGCCTGGGATCAGCGGGGCACAGGCGACACACGAAAGGAGGTCTCTTTTGACCCCACTCAAGTCTCTCCCCATTCGTCCGTCTCTCGAATCGCTCCGTAAACAAGCCAAGAAGCTCGCCCGCGACATCGCTGCGGGAAACCCCGAAGCCGTGGCGCGCGCACAAGCCCACTTACCCGGCGCGCCACCCCTCTCCCAACGCGACGCTCAGCTCGCGCTCGCCCTCGAATACGGTTTCGCCGGTTGGCAGGATCTCAAGGCCGTCGTCCTCAAGCGCCTCGGCCAGGGCCTGGAATGGGCCGCCGCCCAAGCCGAGCACGCCATTCACGATAACGACACCGATCGCCTCAGGCAGCTTCTCACCGAATACCCGGCCCTCATCTCCTCGCGAGACGAGTCCGGGGATTCCCTGGTCGCCTACGCCGCCAGCTCCTTCGGCGACAGCGGCGACCCCTACCGCGAAGAGCGCTTCACCCGCCCGGATTGCGTCGCCCTCCTGATTGATGCCGGAGCCACCATCGACCCGCCGGTCTGGCAAAACGTCATCAGCACGCGCGCCCGCGGCATGCTCCAGCTTCTGTGGAGCAAAGGCGCGCTGCCGCGCACTCTCCTGACCCTCACCGCCTTGGGCGATCTCGAAGCCGTTCGTGCGCTCGCCGACGAAGCCGCGCCCGCGGCGCTCGGCGCCGCGTTCCTCACCGCCTGCCGCTGGCCGCACAAAGCGGTTGCATCCTTCCTGCTCGACCGCTGCATCGCCGCCGAACCCGACCTCGGCCAGCGGATCGACCACTGGCAGAGCCGCCCGGCTTTCGTCGACTACCTCACCACCCACACCGAGCAGTACAGCGCCCCCTGGCGAACCTTCGTCATGAACCAGGCCATGCAGGCCATCGCCGGCGACGACCCGCAAGCCTTCGCCTCCTGGCTCCAACAAGAGCCCGGTCTGCTCGCCGACCCGTGCATCGATCTCCAGGTCCAGATGCTCGAACGCGCCACCCTGCAGAACCGTCCCAAGCTCATTCAGGCGCTCTTCGACCTCCATCCCGCCGTGCTCCGATCGCCCACGCCGCCTCCCTCCTCAGCGATCATCTTCGCGCTCGAATACGCCCACGCCCACCTGATCCCGTTGCTCACTCGTATCTGGCCCCTGCCCGACGACCTGCCCCACGCCGCCGGCACCGGCAACCTCGCGCGGGTGAAACGCTGGTTCGACGCCGCCGGGCGCCCGGCTCTCGGCAACATCTATGCCCACAACCCCGCCAACAGCCCGGGCGCCCTCCGCAACCTCCACTGGACGCCGCCCAACGCCCAGCACATCCTCGATCTCGCGCTCGCCTGGGCCTGCCTGAACCGGCGCTTCGAAATCGCCGGCTTCCTGCTCGACCACGGAGCCGACATCAACACCAACTGGAGCACTCACGAGCCCGCCAGCATCCTCCACGAGTGCGCCATACAAGGCAACTTCGAAGCGGCGCAATTCCTCCTCGACCGCGGCATCGATACGACCATCCTCGATCACCGCTGGAACGCCACTGCCGAGGGCTGGGCCTACCATGCCGCAAAGAACAAGCCAATGGCCGAACTGATCGCCAAGGCGGCGCGGCCGCAAAAGCAGTAAAGGGAACCGCCCCCGACTGGGGCCAAGATCTGGCGCGCCCGGAGAGATTCGAACTCCCGACCTACTGGTTCGAAGCCAGTTGCTCTATCCGGCTGAGCTACGGGCGCGCTGCGGCCATCGTATCATGCTCATGAGGCATGCCCGTCGAAACCGAAATCAAACTCCCCCTGCGCGGCGAACCTGACGATGTCCGCGCGGTACTCGCCCGCCACGGGTACCATCCTTCCGGACACCGCCAGCTCGAAGTCGACCAGGTCTTCGACCGCGATGGCCAGCTTCGCTCCACCGACCAGCTCCTCCGCCTGCGCTCCGCCGGCGGCCACTTCATCCTCACTTATAAAGGACCGGCCCAGCGCGCTCCCTACAAATCCCGCGAGGAAATCGAAGTCGACGTCTCCGATGGACCCGTGTTCATCCAGATCCTTGCAGCCCTCGGCTTCCATCCTACGTTCGCTTACGAAAAATACCGAACGAAATTTAAGGTGGCGTCAAAACCCGGACTGATCACGCTGGATGAAACTCCGATTGGCGCTTTCCTAGAACTAGAAGGTCCGGGGGACTGGATCGATGCCACCGCGAGTTTGCTCGGCTACACCCCTAGGGACTACATAACCGCGTCGTACGCCAGCCTCTATGCTGAACACTGTCGTGAAAATGGGGGAGTACTTTCTGAAATGCGGTTTTAAGCCCTGGCCTAAGGACTCCAAAAAACGACCTTAGAACCCCGCAAATCTATTGTCCGGTACGAACCTGGATGGTATGCTTCCAATAGCTGGTAAGCCCCAATTTGGGGGCAGTAAAGGCAAGACAAGTGGAGTCGCTCATCACAGCACTGATTACCGTAGGCTCGGCACTCCTGTTCGGGTACTGGTTCCGCTACACGTGCCTGCTGATCCTAAGCGCGAAGACCGCTCGGGATTACGCCGGTGAAGTGGCCCAGACGAATCAGTTGAGCTTCCTGCAAGTGCAGGCGCAATTGCGCACAGACGGCCCAGCGGATCTGGACTGCCTGCAAGGGTCCTTGGATAAGGACTATGCACTTGTCACCTATTTGATCCAGCATGCCTCGGGCGGATCCTCGGAGTTCGGTATTGAGGATCGGATGCTCCAGGTGAATTACCGGTTGACGCGCCTCTGGTACCAGGCGGCGCGCCGGATTTCTCCCGATGTGGCGCGGCGCGCACTCGATGAGATGTCCACTGTGGTCGCTCACTTCGCCAACGCGATCGGGGAACGCGCGTCGGCCGGAGCGGCTGCCTAAGGGCGTCGTCCCTTTCCGATTCGGTCAGTCCCGCTCGATTCCGATTGTCTGAACCACCGGCTCCTCCTGCTCCTCGAACTCGAGCGGCGTGACCTGTTGCATTTCCAGGCGCGCCGCCCGCAGTTTCCACCACAGCACCAGGAACAGCCCTAACGTCGCCGCCGCACCCGTCACGCTCTGGACGCACCAGCTCAGCAGCGCGCTCAGCAGCGAAACGTACAGCGTCACCGCCACGCCGTAGCCCAGCACCACCTCGAAGATCGGCCGCCGCCCCGGCAGATACGACGACGTGAACGGAACCCGGATGAAGGAGAACAGCAGCCCTTCCAGCAGGCACAGCGCCGGACCCACGCACAGCACCTCCGCCATCGTCCCCGTCACCGGACCCAGCAGAGCCACCTCCACCGGCAGCGTCAGCACGGCCACCGGAACCACGCCCAGTAGGAGAAGGAACCGCTCGGCTCCGGCCAGCAATTCCCGCGCATGGCCCGGTTCATGGATGCGGAAAATCCAGTTCGCGCGCAACTCCACAGGCAGCCGGAACAGATAGCGGAACCCGGCCAGCGTGAACAGCGACAGCGCCAGCGGTACGGAGATAGCCACCGGCCGCCGCGCTGACGCGAGGTCGAACGAGCCCCCCAGCCGCAGTCCCAGAAACCCCTCGACGATCAGCGCCAGCGCCAGCCCCACCACCGTCGTCAGGATCAGCCGGTGCTGCCGGCTGACGCGCCATCGTCTTGCCGATGAATGCGAATGACCCCAGTACGCGGGCATCCGGCATCAGCCGCGCGGCCACCTTTGCCGGCCACCCGCGCACCGACCGTGCTCTGCCGCCCGGCGATTCCAGCACGCGCACGCGTTGCCGCCGATAGCTCCACACGTACGCCGCCAGCACCGCCCCGGCCGCCAGAGCCAGCGCCCGCCATGCGATCCCGGCCAGCCGCACGGCCAGAGGCTCCGTGTTGCCGAAGATCACCTGGTCCAGTCCCAGGAACCATAGCGGCGGAACCCAGACGGCCCACTCCGGCCGCTCGGCCATCCTCGGCGCGAGCCGCGGAATCGACATCACGAATGGAGCCGACCCCAGCAACCCGGCCAGCAGCGCTCCCTGTACCGTCAGCGAGAAGCGTTGAAACTGCCGCACCGGCAGCACGTTCAGCAGTGCGCCCTGCAGCGCCACCAGCGCGCAGAACGTGAACAGGCACCCCGCCGTCGCCGCCACGAAGATTCCTGGCAGGTGTCCCAGCATCGTCCCATACCGCCCCGCCATCAACGACGGCAGCCCGATCGCCGCCGGCAGCACCATCGCCATGATCGCCGCCCCGGCGAATAGCACCAAAGCCGTCAGCTTCGCCACGAAGATCTGCCCCATGCGCAGGGGCAGGGAAGCCAGCGCCAGGTAATCGCGCAGTCCCGGAAACAGCGACGGCCACTGGAAGGTGGTGAAGATTCCCATCAGCAGCATGGTCATGGCGATCACAAACAGCACGTCCGCGTTCACCGCGCGGAAAAACGGCTGCGGATCGTCCAGCTCTTTCAGCAGCCGGTACTTGTGGTAGTAACTCTGCGCAAAGATCACGCCGAAGGATGCCACCACCGCCAGCACGCTCGCCGCGACAAGCCTCAACTGCCCCGGCGTGGCCACGAATTCGCTCTCGAAGAACTGCCCCAGGAAATGCCGGCACAGCTCGAACGGAGCCGCATGCGTCTCTTCCAGCCAGCGTCGCAGGCGGCGCATCGTTCAGCCTCGCATCGCCTGGAGGATGCCGCATACCACGCGCGCCGGATCCTCCTGCTCGGTCAACTGCGCGAACACGCCCTCGAGCGAAGGCTGTTCCAACAAAGTGCGCAGATTCTCGACGGCATCGTGCGCCACCGCCCGCCCCTTGCGCAGGATCACCACCGAGGTGCAGATCTTCTCCACCACCTCCAGCACGTGCGAGCTGTAGAACACCATTTTGCCCTCCTCGGCCAGCGTGCGGACCAGCGTCCGCAGCACGATCGCCGTATTCACGTCCAGGCCGGAAAACGGCTCGTCCAGGATCAACAGGTCCGGATCATGCAGCAGCGCGGCGCTCAGCAGGATCTTCTGGCGCATGCCCTTCGAGTAATTCCCCATCGGCGAATGCCGGTCCTCCCACAGCCCGAACAGCCGCAGCATCTCGTCCATGCGCCGCTCGATGGCCGCCCGCGCGAGGCCCCGCAGCCGCCCGCACAGTTGCAGGTATTCGCGCCCGCTCAGTTGCGTGTAAAGATGCGGTTCCTCGGGAACGTAGCCCACGCGCGCCAGGAACCCCGGCCAGTCCGCGCGCACGTCGCGGCCGCACAGCAGGATCTCGCCCGAGGTCGGCTCCAGCAGCCCGATCAGCATCTTCACCGTCGTGCTTTTGCCCGCCCCGTTCGGACCCAGGTAGCCCAGAATCTCGCCGGGATGAATGCGGAAGCTCACGTCATTCACCGCCGGAATCCGCTTGTAGCGCTTTATGAGGCGCCGCACTTCGAGCATCGCGAGGCTGATTGTAGCACCCTATGTAGCAATCTACAAGCCCCTGGTGTAAGCTTAGTTGTGTAGAATTCTCCAGAGGCTTGGTTGCGAAGCAACCTCGGCGGATACATCAATGAGTGACGACGTCAAACTCACCCACACCGCTGCGCTGGTGCTCACCATGATCCGCGCCGGCTGCCGCTACGGCTTCGACATCATGGAGGCCACCGGCCTGCCCAGCGGCACCGTCTACCCGGCTCTGCGCCGCCTCGAACAGAACGAACTGGTCCAGTCCAAGTGGGAAAAGGAAGCCAAGGCGCTCGCCGAGCAGCGCCCGGCGCGCAAATACTATCGCCTCACCGCCCTCGGCGAACAGGCGCAAGCCAAGGCCATGGAGCGCTACCCGCTGCTGCGCGGCGTCGCGATGCCCGGCGGCCGCCAGGCCAGGGAGAACGTCAAATGATCCCGCACCCACCGCAGCCCCCCACGTCTCATCGAGTCCCGGACGCAGGATGTGGCGCAAGCCCGCGGCTTGCCGCGCCGGCACTCGTGCCGGCGCTTGTCGCCGGTCAAGGTGTCATGCCGCCCCGCGTCACGTTTCGCGCCGATGTGCGGAGCGCTTCTGAGCGGACCCCCCGGTCCCGGAGCCACCGCGTATGAGCGCCGAACCCATCCCCGTCGGCCTCCGCGAGCCCTTCTGGCTGCTGCGCGCCGCCGCCCTGCTGGTCCCCCGCGACCTCCGCACGGACTGGCGCCGTGAATGGGAAGCCGAGGTCTGGTACGCCGCCCGCCAAACCAGCCACCTTGGGTCCGTCGCGCACCGCGCCAGCCTGCTGCGCTTTACCTGCGGAGCCTTCCGCGACGCCGCCTGCTACTGGACCCCCGGACCGCACCGCGCCGGCTTGGTCCGCGACCTCCGCCGCCGCGCCGAATCGCCGGCCTTTCTGCCTCTCCACGCTCGCCGCTCTGATCGCGCTCATCGTCGTCTGCAGCGGATTCCTCCCGCGCACCCGCACCGTGCTCACGCCGCTCCCCTACCGCGACGCCGGACGCATCGCCACCGTTTCGCAGGGCTCGGTGCGTTTCGCCACCCGTGTCGAAGTGCCGGTCGACTGGGTCCGCCTGTGGCGCCAGGAAAGCATGTTCACCGAAGGCGCCGCCGCCTACCATTGGCAGACGGAAACCTTCCGCGCCTGGCCCGGACCCTCGGGAAAAATCCGCACTGCCGTCGTGAGCGACAGTTTCTTCCCGCTGCTCGGCGCGCGCTACCGCGACGGATCGCCGGTGGAACAGAAGGACCTCGGCCAATGCCCCGATTGTGCCTTGTTGAGCGCCGCCTTCGCCCGCCGCATCTTCGGCGACGCCATCCCTGCCGATGCGCGCATCACGCTCGGCTCGCGCCGCTATCGCGTCGCCGGTGTGCTCGCGCCCGAGTTCTGGTTCCTGTCGAAGGAAATCGGCGTGTGGCGGCCCGCCTCGCCCGCCTATAAGGAAGCCGCCGGACCCGGAGTGCGCGCGGGAGCCGTCGTGCGGCTGGGCGCGGGCGTTACCGAAGCCGCCGCCGAAGGCGAGTTGCAAGCGGTCCTCGAAGCCGCCGGCGCGCCACCCTGGGACAGCCTGGTGGACGTCACCCCGTTGCAGGGCCGCGTGCGCGCCGTCTTCGGATCGTTCGGGCTCGCACTGGCGCTGGCCGCCGTCATGGTCTGCGCCGGCCTGGGCATGCGCCACGCCAGTTGGAGCGGACACGCGCTCGACCTGCGCCGCCCTGCCAACCGGCGTCGGGTCTGGTTCTTCTGGAGCAAAGTCACGCTGCTTTTGATCGCCGTCCTGCTGGCCGGCCTGGAATTCACCCGCGCCACCGAAATCACGATGATCGGCGGCACGGACACGCTTACGGAGCCGCTCTCGGCCTACCTCTTCCTCACCGCCTCGCTGGGCGCGCTGAGTTGGGCGATCCACGACCAGCGCCGCCGCTGCCGCGTCTGCCTCCGCCGCCTGGGAATGGCCGCGCACGTCGGCTGCCCCGGCTGCCTGCTGCTCAACTGGGCCGGAACCGAACTCGTCTGCCTGGAAGGCCACGGCATGCTGCACGTGCCCGAAATGGTCCCCTGCTGGCAGGAGCCCGAACGCTGGACTTCGCTCGACGATTCCTGGACTGGCCTCTTCGCCCGCAAATAGAGCACTCTGCTCGCCCGCGGTCGCGGCTAGAGCGATTTCGTAGATACCGTAGTCCGTGGCCGGGCGAAACCGGTCTATGCAAAATCCAGAAATGGTTTAGCGGCGCTCTGCACAAAGGACGTGCGCTGGGCACAGCGCCCGTAGCTGAGCCACGACCGCAGGGAGTGGTCCTCCACGGTCCGCAGGCTGCTGGAGGCTGCTGGTTTACCTCGCCGACCCTACCGCTTGTTGTCGTCCGGGACCGGCTGGTTCGCGTCGAGCGCCAGCACGATCAGACGCGGCGCCGGCGGAGGCGGACCCTTCGGGTCGGGCGGAGTGCCGCCACCGAAACCCTGCGGCTGTCCGGGACCCTGGCCGCCGAGCAGCGCGATGTATTGCTTGCCATCGAGCATAAACGTCATCGGCGGACCAGTGCCGCTAATAAAGCCAGTGCGGAATTCGAGCAGCTTGTCTCCCTTGTCGGCGCTATAGGCCAGCAGGCGGCCGTCAGGGATGGTCTGGAACACCAGGTTGCCCGCGGTTGAAAGCGTTCCGCCGCCGTTGCTTGCTCCGCCCAGCGCGTGCCAGCGTTCGGTTTGCGTCACCGGGTCCCAGGCGAACAAGAAGTTGCCGTTCAGCTTGGGTCCGATGGAAGGCGGATTCGGACGGCGCGTCACCTGCGGCCGCGCGCCCTGCTTGCCGGCTTTGGCGCGCGCGGCGGCTACTTCGGGAGACTCGCCCTTGGCCGCGGCGGGAGGCGGAGGCGGTCCGCCGACCGCGATGCCCAGGTTCAGCTCGCCCGGCTTGTATTCGAACTGCGGGTCCACCGCGTAGTTAAACGTGATGCCGGAAGAGCCGGAGAAGAACACCAGCCCGGCATTCGGATTGAACGACATCGGCGACCAGTTGTGCGCGCCGTTCGGACCGGGCGTCACCTGGATGGCTTCGGTGGCGGTGTAAAGCGCCTCGGGGTTGATGATCGGGCGGCCGGTCTTCTCGTCGAGCCCCTTGGCCCAGGTCACGGTGGCGAACGGCTGGCCGGAGACGAACTCGCCGTTGGTGCGGTCAATCACGTAAAAGAACCCGTTCTTGTTGGCCTGCATCAGGACCTTGCGCTGCCGGCCATTGATGGTGAGGTCGGCCAGCATCAGGTGCTGGACGCTGTCATAGTCCCAGGAATCGCCGGGCACGTTCTGGAAATACCACTTCATCTGCCCGTTGTTGACGTTCAGGGCGATGATGGAGGCGGCGTACAGCGTGTCCTTGCCGGCGGTCATGCGGAGGTTCTCGGGCCAGGGTCCGGCGTTGCCGGTGCCGAAGTAGACCAGCTCCAGGTCGGGATCGTAGGCGATGGCGTCCCACACGGTGCCGCCGCCGCCCAACTTCCAGGAATCGGGGTTCCAAGTCGCCGCGGCTTTTCTCATCGCGTCGTTTTCGTAGCCCTTCGAGGGATCGCCCGGGACGGTGTAGAAGCGCCAGGCTTCGTGACCGGTCTTCGCGTCGAACGCCGCGAGAAAGCCGCGCACGGGGAATTCGGCTCCCCCCACGCCGACGATTACTCTGCCCTTGGCGATGCGCGGCGCCATGGTGATGGTGTAGCTGTCCTGCGCCCAGGAGACGCGCGCCTCCCAGGCGGGCCTGCCGGTCTTGGCGTTGAGCGCGATCAGGCGGCCGTCGATCACCGGAGCGATCACGTTGTCCTCATACAGCGCCAGGCCGCGGCTCACGATGCCGCAGCAGATCTTGGTGCGCACGGCGTCCTGGTTCACCTGCGGATCGAAGTGCCAGAGCTCCTTACCGGTGCGTGCGTCGACGGCGAAAACCTTGCTCCAGTTGGTGATGCCGTAGAGCGCGCCGTCGTGGAACAGGAGCGTGTCCTCCTGCTGGCCGCCGCCGCCGAAGTCGACGTCGTAGGACCAAGCGAGGCCCAGGCGGCCGACATTGGTCGCATCGATCTGCTTCAGCGGGCTGTAGCGGGTTTCCTGGGGCGTGAGGTTGTAGCTGAGCCACTCTTCGCCGGTCTTGCCGGCGTTGTGCAGCGCCGTATCGTCCACGCGGGCCGCCTGCTGGGCAGGGAGGAGCCACGCCGCGGCGCCGGCCAGTCCGGCTACGACCCCGGCCATGGCGAAGTGGCGGAAGCCGAGGGAGAGTCGTGTCATCACCGCGATGCTACCAGAATCGGCGCGGGTTCGCCCGGCAATGCATCGGACCGGGGAAGACCACTCCCTGCGGTCGTGGCTCAGCTAGCGGCAATCTGCCCGGATCACCTCTTGTGGGCACAGCCCCGCTAGCAGAGCCGCGACCGCAGGGAGCGGTCCCGAACGGTCCGCAATCGCCCCACCCTACACGCTGATCACCGGACAAGGCGACTCGCGCAAAATCGAATACGCGTGCGCCCGCAGCCGGCCCTCGCCCTTCTCCGGCGGCGTCCGCCCGATGATCACCACACCCGCATTGTAGTGCAGCGCCTCGCCCGCCACCACCTTGGCCGGATCGCCTTCCGCGATCACGATCTCGCCGCGCGCGCCCGTCTTGGTCTGGAAGCAGCGCACGTTGGACGCTGCCGTGTCGAGCCGCCGCTGCCGGGTTTCCTCATCCAGGAAGTCGTCCGGTCCTTCGAGCTTCGGCACCGCGTGCACCACCGTCAGCGGCGATTGAAACTCGCTGGCGAACGAGCGCGCCCAGCGCAGCACATGCTCGCTCTGGGGCGAGTTGTCGATGGCGCACAGCACGTTCACCATCGTTTCCCACTCGCGCGGCGGCGTGTCCTGGAGGTGGGCGCCGGTCCACACCGGAACTTCGGCGTCATGCAGCACCTTGGCCGTTACCGATCCCAGCAGAGACCGGCGAAACCCCCCGTAGCCATGCGTCGCCATCACGATCAGGTCCACCTTTTCGCGATGCGCGTATTCGACGATGGACTGCGCCGGGTCGCCGGTCACCACCATGTGCTTGCGCGTGACGCCGGCCAACTCCTCGGTGTGGTAGTTGGTCAGGTCCTCGTTCCGCTGGGATTCTAATGCAGTCACCCAGCCGGTATCGAGGGCGCCGGTGAATTCCCGCGGGAGGCCCAGGCCGGACACGAAGATCGGGTTGGCGTGAAACAGTGTCAACTCGGCTCCGAAGTGCCGTGCCAGAGCCCCCGCATGACGCGCCGCTCCGGCCCCTTCCTTCGAGAAATCCACCGGGAGCAGAATTTTTGCGATCTTCACCATGGCGGACCTCCTATGGAAGGTAGAGCACGCGCCGCGCCACTGTGGGGCTAAGGTAGGGCTAAGGTGTTTCCCGTAACACCCTGGAATGACAGAGTGATTCCAGCCGGGAAGGTGGGCGTTTTGGCGGTGGATCGCCGATCGCGCCAAAGCACGCAGGGGCGCTGCGGCAAAGGCCACGATCCTTTCCGGAGGACAGCTCCGGACCGCGCTCCCTGTGGCGCTTGGCGTGCATCTCAAGAGAGTAGGGAGAATCTCCATGGAAGATCCACAAGTCGTACACGAATTCGCGATCCAAATCGATCAGGTGGCCGACTACGAATTCCGGGTCAAGTTCGACAAAGCCCAGTTCGCCGAGTTGAAGGTCGACGAGCCGCCACCGCTGGGCAAGGATGCCGGTCCGAACGCCGCCCGGCTGCTGGCCGCCGCCATCGGCAACTGCCTGAGCGCCAGCCTGCTGTTCTGCGCTCGCAAGGCCCACATCCCGGTGGAGCACATGCACACCACCGTGCGGGCCGAGATCCAGCGCAATGAGCGCGGCCGGCTGCGCGTCGGCGGCGTGCATGTGGATATCGACCCGGGCATCGCCAATGAGGACCACCAGCGAGCCCTGCGCTGCATGGACCTGTTCGAGGACTACTGCATGGTGACCGAGAGCGTCCGCCAGGGGATCCCGGTGGAGGTGACGGTAAAGGGCCTGGAACCGGCCACCCAAGCCGGCTGAGGAAGGTTGGTTCGAGGAATGTGGCGCAAGCCCGTGGCTTGCCGCGCCGGGACTCGTCCCGGCGCTTGTCGCCGGTCACGCTGTCCTGCCGGAAGCGGCGGCGAAATCGCCGATTGCGTATCCCGGCCTCACGTTTCGCGCCGATGCACTGTAGTGCTTGTGAGAAATGCAGGCTAGACAAAGGCTGGACAGTGCGGTCGCCGAGAATCAACCGATCGTGAAGTTGGGGTACTTGCCGGGAAGCGCACATCCAGGTCACCGATCACATCCGGGCACGGACGTCCTCCCGTAGCTAACGGGACTGTGCTCGGCTCACCCGCGTCGTGCAAAACGCCGCTAGCTGTGCCGCGACCACAGGGAGCGGTCTTCCACAGTCCGGCACTCCCGCGCCAACTACGAACTCGCCGCGCGGCCACGTGTCGCCACGTTCTCCGCCACCAGCACCCGCGACGGGTAGTAGCCCTGCTGCACGTACTGATCCGCGACCATCCGCAGCCCGGCGCGGCGCAGCACCTCTGGAGCACTTTCCTCCATCTGCCGCCCCCAAAACGCGGGCAGGATCTTGCCTCCGACCCGGTAGGCGCGATTGAACAGGGCCCGGTTCTGGCCGATCACCACCAGCGTGAAGCGCCCGCCCGGACGCAGCACGCGCCGGATCTCGCCCATGGTCTGATGGATGTCGTCCTCGCCCAGCAACTCCAGCAGGTAGCAGCACATCACCGCGTCGAAGCTGCCGTCGCGGAACGGCAGGTCGCGCACGTCGACCGCCCCGCAAGCGACATCGGCCTGCGGATATTCCTTGCGCGCGCGCCGCAGCGAGTAGGCCGCCATGTTCGGCGAAAGATCCAGGCCCACCGTAGTGCCGTCCGGATTCACGTCCACCAGCCGCTGGAACATCTCGCCGCTGCCGGTGGCTACCTCCAGAACGCGCATCCCATTGGCGATCCCCGAGTGCCGCAGGGCACAGTCGTGCGCGCGCGAGTGGAACAGGAAGGTGCTCAGAGGGTAAACCGAAGCGACAATGTCGTAGACTCTGCGGGTGCGCTCGGCGATGGTGCGGGGCAGGGGGTCCGCCCGGGGAAGAAGAAGAGAAAGATTGAGGTCGCTCAAATGACTCCGCTGCGTGGCGGACATCCAAAAATCACAGCCCGGTTACCTGCTGCCCGCCAATGATGCAACTTCAACTACGGTACCACTGACCTGCTGCGGAATTTCGATTCCCGTGCTGGTTCCCTCGCCGGGCCGGCTGTCGATCCACATCTTATATCCGTCGCCATAGAGCACCTTCAGCCGCTCATTGACGTTGTTCACGCCGATGCCGTTCTCGAACAGCCGCGCCAGCTTGGCCTCGGCGATGCCCACGCCGTCGTCCTCCACGAGGATCTGCAAGCGGTCGCCGTCGCGGCGCGCGCGCACGCGGATGGTGCCGCCATCCACCTTCGCGGCCAGGCCATGCCGGATGCTGTTTTCCACCAGCGGCTGCAGCAGCATGCTGGGCACCATCATGTCGACGCACTCCGGCTCGACATCTTTCTCGAAGTGCAGCTTCTCGCCGAAGCGGACCATCTCAATGGAGAGGTAATCGTTGATGAACGCCAGTTCCTCGCCCAGCGGCACCAGGTTCTCCTGCTGGCGCAGCAGCCGGCGCAGGATCTTCGACAGCTTGTAGACCACCTGCCGCGCCTGCTCCGGGTCCAGCCGGATCAGCGACGCCACCGAGTTGAGCGTGTTGAACAGGAAGTGCGGGTTGATCTGGCTGCTCAGCGCGGCCAGGCGCGCCTCGTTCAACCGCATGTGCTGCTGTTCCAGCATCTTCTCATTGCGGCTGCTGTTCCAGATCTTGATGGGCAGCACCACGGCGAACACGGTGGAGGCGTACTGCGCCGTCATCAGCCAGGGCGTCATGTCGGTCCACTTGGTTTGCAGGGCGAACGCCCCGAAGCGCGCGGCGATGGTGGACCGCACCAGCTCGGCGAGAAGAATCGTCCCCAGGCAGGCGATGCTGAACACCGGCAGGCGCAGGTCATGCTTGCCCCACAGCCGGTAGAGGTTCAGGTCGGGGAACGGGGTGATCTTCCAGATGAACTCCTTCTCCGGAGCCAGGTCGCGCAGCAGCCCGCCGGCCACGCCCGCGCCCCCCAGCACCAGCATCGTCATCATTTCGCCGCCGATAAACACCGCGGGCAGCGAGATCAGCACCCCGGCCAGCATCCCGGTGACGTACCCGCCCAGCATGCCCATCACAAGGCTGCCTTCCAGGCCGAGGTCGAGCGCCTGGTAGGCGTCCGGCGTTCCCAGCCGTCCGCTGAGCACCCGCACCGTGACCCCCGTACCGAAGATCACAGCGCACACCAGCGCCATCTTGACGCGCTGCGCCAGCGTCCGATCCTCGCGCATCAGCATGCGTTGGAACGCCGTGGAGCGGGTGAGAATACTGGCCAGCGATGCAGCCACGGCCAGCTTCACCAGCAGAATGACGAGGTGCTGTGCAATCATCCGGGTCTCGCGAGCGCAGGCGGCGCGTGCACGGCCTGCCTGCGGATCATTATAATTGAGGTACTTCCCTCTCTCGCATGATCGCCCCGCGAAATACCCTCGCCGGCGCTGTCCTGGGGAGGGTGCACCGCCCCACGGGGCGGCTCCACGTCACATGTCCCTGACAACCGATCTCCGGATGGTCGCCGAGGCTGACTTCCCCAGCCGCTTCGGCCACTTCCGCATCTATGGATTCGAGCTCCCCTTCGGCGGCGAGATGGAAGAAGCCGTCGCGCTCAGGATGGGCGACATCACCGGCGACCCGCCGCCGCTGGTCCGCATTCACTCGGAGTGCCTTACGGGCGACGTGTTCCACAGCCTGCGCTGCGATTGCCGGGCGCAGCTCGAGATGGCGCTGGAGGCCATCGCCCGCGAGGGCCGCGGCCTGCTGATCTACGAGCATCAGGAAGGGCGCGGCATCGGCCTGCTGAACAAGCTGCGCGCCTACGAGCTACAGGACGAGGGCGCCGACACGGTGGAGGCGAACGAGCGCCTGGGCTTTGAAGCCGACCTGCGCGGCTACGAGCTGCCGGGCGAGATCGCGCGCTACTTCGGGCTGACCGCCGTGCGCCTGATGTCGAACAACCCGGAAAAGATCCAGGCGCTCGAAAAGGCGGGGGTGCGCGTGGCCGAACGCGTGCCGGCAATCGTGGCGACGGTCGAGACCACGCGGAATTACCTGCAGACGAAGCGCGACAAGATGGGTCACCTGTTTGACCCGTCGTCGCACAACGAGTGACGGACCGGGGAGGACCGCTCCCTGTGGTCGCGGCTCAGCTAATGGTGTTGTGCATGCTAGCGATGATCCGCCTGGAGCGCCGCTGGCTACTCCGCGACCGTTCGCCGCTGTGCCCGCTTCCTGTCAGTTGAGCCGAGCGCTGCTAGCCTGCATTTCTCACAGGCTCGCAGAGCGTTTCGGGCAAAGCACAGGCGGGATGCCTCGGCGAGTGGTCGGGCTCGGCACCCCGGGCACGACACTGTGATGGACGACAAGCGCCGGGACGAGTCCCGGCGCGGCGAGCCACGGGCTCGCGCCACGTCCTGCGTCCGAAACTGGTGAGAAATGCGGACTAGCTGAGCCGCGACCACAGGGAGCGGTCTTCCCCGGTCCGGCATCCCTCTTCCAACGCCCCACTAACTCGCCGCGGCTTCCAGACTCCTGAGCTTCGCCGCCAGCGTCGTCCGCTTCAACCCGAGCATCTGCGCCGCCGCTGTCTTATTCCCGCCCGTCTTGCGCAGCGCCTCATCCAGGATCCGCCGCTCGATCGCCCCGATGGTCATCTCGTAGTCGAGCCCCGCGTCGGGCACCGCCAGCCCACTCACCGGCACAGCGGCTGCCGTCGGCCTGCCTCCGCGCAAATCGAAATCCGCCGGACCCAGCAGCTCGCGTTCGCCGCTCAACGCCACCGCCATCTCCACCGCGTTCTCCAACTGCCGCACGTTCCCCGGCCACGCATAGTGCCGGAGCTTCAGCAGCGCCTCGGGCGACAGCCTCCGCAGCGGGATGCCCTCCTGCCCGCAGATCTTCCCGATGAAGTGCTGGGCCAGCAGCGGCACGTCGTCCAACCGCTCGCGCAGCGGAGGCGTCGTGATCGGCACCACGTTGAGCCGGTAATAAAGATCCTCGCGGAAACGGCCCTCGCGCGTGCGCGCCAGCAGGTCGACGTTGGTGGCGGCGACCAGCCGCACGTCCACCCGGATCGTCTCGGAACTCCCCACGCGCTGGAACTCGCGTTCCTGTAGGAAGCGCAACAGCTTGGTCTGGATGTCCAGTGGCAAATCGCCGATCTCGTCCAGGAACAGCGTCGACCGGTTGGCCTGCTCAAAGCGCCCCACGCGCTGGTTCACGGCGCCGGTGAAGGCGCCCTTGACGTGCCCGAACAGCTCGGCTTCCAGCAGCGTCTCCGGCAGCGCGGCCGCATTGACTGTGATCATCGGCAGGTGCCCGCGCGGGCTGGCCATGTGCAGCGCCCGGGCGACCATCTCTTTACCGGTGCCCGTTTCGCCCGTTACCAGCACGGTGGACCGGCGCGCGGCCACCAGGCGAATCACGTCCGTGGTGCGGCGCAGAGCGGGGCTCGATCCCACCAGCATCGCGCGCCACGGTTCGCTCTCGCGGGATACCGGAACCGTCCGGAATTCGGCCGCGGTGATCAGCTTGGCCACCACATCGTCGCCCGCTCCGGCCACGTCGTAAGCGCCCAGGCGGACGTAGCGGGCCGCGTCGCCGGCGCGCGCCGTGGGATCGTAGGCCACCAGGGGAATGGTGGTGCGCAGCGCGGCGCACTGTTCCAGCAGGTCCTCCAGCCGCGTGTCGCCATCGCCGGACGGAGCGGCAATCAGCGCCACATCATAAGAGGAATTGGCGAGCCGTACCAGCGCCTCTTCGGCGCAGCCGGCTTCGTCGACGGTCCATGTGGGAGGAAGGGGCAGTGTTTCCTCGCCGACACGAAGGACCTGAAACGATTCGTTCACAAACTTCCATCGGACAGCGCGGCGAAAGTCTTCCCTAGGATTTTGGAGAGGGCTTACCCCTCACCGCCGGAATGCCGGTGATATACTCCCCCAGGGACCTGGGGCGCCAACGAGAGGAGCTTTATGAAACGCAGCACAGACCGGATTCTGACCACGCACGCGGGCCGGCTCGACGGCCCTCCCGCATATCGCAAATTGATGCTCGAAGTGATGGGCGGCGGCGCCTGGGACCCGGAGGCGCATAGCGAGGATGTGCGCCAGGCGATCGAGGACGTGATCCGCAAGCAGACCGAGTGCGGCATCGACGTGATCAGCGACGGCGAGATGGGCAAGGTCGGCCTGGGCCGCACCTACTACGGCCGCCGCCTGAGCGGCCTCGCGTCGCGCAAGCTGAAGCCCGGCGAGACCGCACTGATGACCTTCCGCACCGGCGAGCGCCAGGAGTTCGCCGACTTCTACAAGGAGCTCCAGTTCATTCCCGAGATCCCCGACAAGGCCATCTGCAACGGCCCGATCGAGTTCACAGGCGCGGCCGAGGCCGCTCGCGACGTCGCGGACTTTCGCGCGGCGCTGGCCTCCACCGGCGCTCAGCCCGTGGAGACCTTCATGTGCGCGCTGTCGCCCGGGTGGCTGGAACACTTCTTCTTCAACGAACACTACAAGACCGAGGAAGACTACGTCTTCGCGCTGGCCGACGCCATGAAGCACGAGTACAAGGCGATCGTCGACGCGGGCTTCATCCTGCAGATCGACGACCCGGCGCTGCCCGACACCTACGACATGATTGTGCCCACGCCCACCATCGCCGAATACCGCAAGTTCGCCGAGCCGCGCGTCGAGGCGCTGAACCACGCCCTGGCCGGCCTGCCCGAGGATCGCGTGCGCTATCACTGCTGCTGGGGGAGTTGGCACGGTCCGCACTCGCATGATCTGCCGCTGGAGCATGTGGTGGACCTGATGCTGAAGGTCCGCGCCGGCGCGTATTCGGTGGAGGCCGCCAACCCGCGCCACGAGCATGAATGGAAGCTGTGGCAGAAGGTGAAGTTGCCCGACGGCAAGCTCCTGATCCCCGGCGTGGTCACGCATCACACCAACGTGGTGGAGCATCCCGAGCTCGTGTGCGACCGCATCCTGCGCTACGCGAACCTGGTGGGCAAGCAGAACGTGATTGCCGGCACGGACTGCGGCATGGGCTTCCGCGTGCATCCGCAGATCGCGTGGGCGAAGTTCAAGGCGCTGTCGGAAGGCGCGGCGCTGGCCGGCAAGGCGCTGTGGGGCGCGGCCGGCGGGGCGTAAGCCTGCCCCGGGCCGCGGAGCCGGATTGGCGGAAATCAGCTCGGATTTCAGCAGGGCGGCGTGCATTATGCTGTAGAGTGTTCCGGCCGGTGGGGGACGCCGGGAACAGCCGTGCCGATGCGGTTGGAAGCCGGAGCCGCGAGACTTGTTCAACACTGCGGTGAATCCGTCGATCACCGCAGGCGCACAGGGAGGCTTGCGATGACCACGTGCCGCGTGCTGGCCGCCGGGCTGTTGCTCACGTGCGCGGCGGCGGACGCGGAGACCCTCACCGGGCGCGTCGTCGAGGACCACACCGGCAAGCCGCTGCCTTCGGCGGTGGTGCGCGTCTCGCGCGCGGGCGTGCGGAACCTGATCGCCGAACTCGAAACCAATCGCGAAGGGCGGTTCGAGGCGGCGGGGGTTCCCGCAGGCGTCTATCAACTGGAAGTCTCGAAGCCGAACTTCATCGGAGCGTCGCTCGAGGCGCAGGCCGGAGCGGACGTGGTGGCGCGGCTGATCCGGCGCGGGGTGATCACCGGGCGGGTGATGAACCAGGGGGCGCAGCCCGTGGCGGGCGTGATCGTCGCGGCGATGCCCAAGCCGGCGGCGGGCGGAACCTGGCGCACCACCGATGCCCGCGTCTACAACACGTCGGCGACGACGGACGCCGAGGGGCGGTATCGCATCCGCAATCTCGCGCCGGGCGAATACGCGGTGGTGGCGAGCTACGGGGCGTCGACGCGCGCCATGGGGTCGATGGGCCGTGCGGGGACGGCGGCGGTGCGGGGGTCGGGGTTCCAATTCTACGGCTCCAATGCGCGGCCCGCGCTGCTGGCGGTGACCGGCGGCGAGGAGCATCGCAACATCGACTTCACGCTGCTGACGCCGGCGCTGTTTGCGGTGAGCGGGACGGTAGAGCGGTCCGATGAGAAGGCGCAGTATTGGGCTGCGCTGGTGCTGCCCGAGCAACCCGGCATCGCGGTGGCGGTGACGCAGAGCGCGGCCAATGGCGCGTTCCGCTTCGAGGGGATTCCGGTGGGCTCCTACCGGCTGGTGGCGGCCAAGTTCGGCGGCGGGCGCGGACCGTTCGGAGCGATGCTCGCGCCGATGCCGGACTTCGCGCAGACTTCGGTGGTGGTGGCCGGGCAGGATGTGACGGGCGTGGTGCTGCATCCGGTGGACGGCATCCCGGTGGGGTTCGCGCTGGAGCCTGCTCCAGGATGTCCGGCGGGGGCGCAGTTGACCATCACGGCGCTGGAGGATTGGGGATCGAATCTGACCAAGACAGTGGCGCTGACGGCGGGGGCTCCTTCGACGGTGCCGGACCTGGCGCCGGCGCGATACACGCTGGCGGCCGAGGGGACGGATTCGATGTGCTTCCTGGAGTCGTCGGGTGTGCTGGACCTGACGGGTGATGTGCCGACCAGGCCGGTGCCGGTGCGGATCGCGCCGGCGGGCGAGATTCGTGGGCGCTTGGATGCGGGCACGCGGGCAGAGGCAGGATTCGCCGTGGCGCTGGTGCCCGTCGAAGACGCCACGGCGGTGCAGGTGGCGCGGCCCGATGCACAGGCCCGGTTCACGTTCGGTGGGTTACGCCCGGGGCGGTACCGGATCGGGGCGTTCGCCGCGGGCGGGCGGATGCCTGAGGTGACGAAGATGATCGAGTTCGAGGTGCGCGGCGGGTCGCATGTGGAGATCGACCTGGTGGCGCCGGAGGAGGGTCGATGAAGTTCCGAAGCTTCCTTGTTTATGTGATGGCGGCTGTGGCGGCCGTAGCTTTTGCCCAGACGCCCGACGCGAATGCTCCGGCTCCCAAAGCGACGATCAGCGGCGTGATCCGGGACCTGACCACCGGGCAGCCGGTGGCGGAGGCCGACGTGAGCGGGTTGCAGCCTCCGGCCATGCCGGTGCGGACGAAGACGGATGCGCAGGGCCGCTATTCGCTGCATGACGTGGAGCCGGGGCGCGTGCAGGTGAGCGCGCGCGCGCCGTTCATTCAGGGCGCGGGGTTTCCGATGGCGACCAACAAATATGTGACGGTCGGCGCCGGGCAGACGCTTGAAGGGGTGGATCTGCTGCTGCGCCAGAACGCCAAGATTTCCGGAACGCTGCTGGACCAGAACGACGAACCGGTTCCCGACCTGACGGTGCTGCTGGTGGCGCGCGAGTATCAGATGGGCGAGCTGCATCATGTGATCGCCGGCGTGGGGAAGAGCGACGATCAGGGGCACTACGCGCTGGAGCGCGTGACGCCGGGCCACGCCTTCCTGGTGGTGGCGTTGAAACGCGAGGCGTCCAAGCCGATGGATGCGATCTCGGATGCGCCCACCGATCCGGCCCTGCGGCGTCCGGCCGTGGTGCCGACGTATTACCCGGGCGTGGACCGCATCGAAGGCGCGCAGACGCTGACGCTCCAGCCCGGCGAGGGGCGGGAGAACGTCGACCTGCGGATCCAGCGGTCGCCGGCGTACTGCCTGGAGGGAACGTTGCAGGCCGCGGGCGGCGCGGGTCCGATGAGTTTCGAGTACAAGGAGGCCGAGCCGCACGATGGATGGGCGAACAGCTCCGGGCTGTTCATGACCGGCACTCATGGCAAAACCGGAGCGGACGGCAAGGTGCGCATCTGCGATCTGCATCCGGGCGAGTACCGCTTCACGGTGTCTCAGCGGCCGGACGGACCCCCACAAGGGAACGGACCGCCGCCGTACTTCGGTTCGGCGCTGGCGACGGTGACGGATCGCGATGCGGGGATCGTGGTGACGGTTCCGGCCAAGGTGCGGGTGCCGGGCGAGGTGGTGTGGGACGACACGCCGCTCGATTCGTTCGTGGCTCCGCAGCGCTGGACACTGGAGCTGCGGCCGGTGACGCGAGCTCCGTGGGCGGGAGAGACGAGCTTTCTGACGCTGGCCGGGATGGGTCCGTTCGTGGCGGAGTCGCTGTTCACCGACGACTATGCAGTGTTGTTGCGCACGGTGCCCGACGGGACCTACCTCAAGGACATCACGTACGGGAACAAGAGCGTGCTGCACCGGGCGTTCCATCCGGGGTCGACGGTGGGCGAAGGGACGCTGCGCGTGGTGCTGGCGCATGACGGCGGGCGGGTGAGTGCGAAGGTCGCCGACAAGGACGGGAAGGCGGTGGCGGATTCGTTCGTGATGCTGCTGCCGGCGGAGGTGCGGTCCGAGGCGGATCTGGCCGACGTCGTGGTGAGCGGGCAGACGGATCAGAACGGCGCGTGGACCTCGGCGATGATTGCGCCGGGGAAGTATTACGCACTGGCTTCGCGGACGCCGTTCGATGCTTCGCCGGAGACGGTGGGGCGGCTGTGGGGGGCTCGGGGGAAGGCGGAGGAGGTTGAGGTGGGGAAGGGGGCTACCGTCGAGGTGGGGGTCGCGCCTTTGGAGTAGACAAGCGCCGGCAAGAGCGCCGGCGCGGCGAGCCACGGGCTCGCGCCACCCGGGCGACCCAGGCACGTGGTCAGTCATTGGAGGGCGGCGGTGAGGACTTGATCGAGGAGCTTGTCGAGGTCCTTGGCGCCTTCGGCGTTGCACAGCAGTGCGACCGCGGTGCCGGATTCGGGGAAGTAGCGCAGAGAGGTGGTTGTGGCCGTGGTGGCTCCATTCATGCCGACCATCTGCTTGCCGTTGCGCTCGGCAACGCCCCAGCCCAGGCCGTAGACGGTTGCAGTTCCGTCCGTGAGGCGCTGGGCGGTCCACAGCTCCTCGACCGTTTCCCTCGGGAGCACTTTGCCTGTACCGAGAGCGATGGTGAAGCGGATGAGATTGTCGGCCGAAGAGACGAAGCCGCCGGCGGGGTAGCGGGAGGACTCGTCGTAACCGCGGGCTTGGGTGACTTCGCCGGGCGTCCCTCGGAGATAGTCGCTGGTGACGACGGTGCCGTCCTGGAGAGTGGCGGTGCTGGTGCGGTCGACCGAGTAGCCGCGGACGCGGTGGGGCACGATGGCGTAGAGATCGTCGAGCGTGATTCCTTGGATGCCGTGGGCGGCGAAGAAATCGGCGGAGAGCTGCTGGAAGGGTTTTCCTGTGACGGCTTCGGCGGCGGCTCCGGCTACGGCGAATCCGAGCGAAGAGTACTCGACCTTGGTTCCGGGCGGGAAGCGCAGGGGGAGATCCACGAAGACCTTCAGGGCGTCGCGCGTGGTGGCGTAGTGGGTCAGGCTGAAGAACATTGCCTGGGTTTCGTCGAGGATGCCGGATTGGTGCCCGAGGAGCTGGCGCAGGGTGATGGGCTGGTAGGCGGCAGGCAGGTCGGGCAGGTATTGGCGGATGGGCGCGTCGAGGGAGAGCATGCCCTTATGGACCAGGTCCAGGAGGATCGTCCCGCTGATGGGCTTGGAGACTGACGCGAGGCGATGGACGCTGGCCGGGGTCATGGGTACGTTCTGTTCGAGGTCAGCGAAGCCGCGCGCGCCGGAGTAGACGATGCGGTTGTTCTGGGCGACGGTCAGCGAGAGGCCGGGGCAATGGGTGGTGGAGAGGCCGTTGGTGAGGAGCTGGTCGAGTTGCTGGGTGAGGGTTTGCGCGGGTAGGGTGAGGGCGCTGAGGAGGAGGGCGAGGATGGGTGTGTTCATGCGGCTGGCTCCGTTATCAGGGTAGTGGATGGGGCGGCGGGGGGCCCGGGGGAGGCGGGGCAAGGGGTTGCTGGGGTTGGGGTTGTTGGTTGTTGGGTTCGTTTGGTTGGGGAGAAGAAGTGGCCAGTGGCCGGTGGTCAGTGGCCAGTCCTGGGGCGGCGGTGTGGGAGGCCGGGCGGGTGGATTGGAGCTCGCGGAGTTGCTTGAGGGCGCGGTGATAGGCCCGGTCGATCTGGCCCTGGTAGCGGGATAGGAGTGAGAGGCTGTTGTGGTTGTTGGCCAGGTTGTTGAAGGTCCAGGCCAGGAGGTCTTCGGGGTCCATTTCGGTGATGTGGGGGTCGGGGTTGGGACCTTGACGGGTCATTTCGTTGGAAAGGATGTTGGTTTCGATGATGGTGAGACGGCGGAGACGCCAGTCGCAGAGGACCAGGGTTTCGACCAGGCGGAGCTCGACTTGGTCGGCGGGTTGGAAGCGTTCGAGGTAGGCTTCGCGGAGATGGTAGAACTCGTCGCGGTCCTCGACGTTGGGGAGGACGAATTTGAGGGCGGTGAGGCCGTGCTTCAGGGCGTTTTGGGATGAGCGGGCGCGGCCTTCCGGGGTTTTGGGTCCTTGGGATTTGGCGCCGTTGGCGCGGGCGGCCTGGGAGCGTCGGGTTGTAGTCATTGTGGTAAACCTCCGAGGGGAGTATGGGGCGGAGGTTGGGGAGGAGCGGCCGGGTGCGGCGGGATGTGGTTGGCGGGGCGGGGGTTGGACAGATCGGTGGCCGGGTGATTGCCCCCACATCGAGTACCCTGAGGGAGAGACCTTCGAAAGGAACAGGACGCAATGGCAGCTCTGGATTGGACACAGTGCGCGGTGGTGGAGAGCGTGCCTGAGAAGGCCGGCGGCGCGTGGGTTTTCCGCGGGACGCGGCTGCCCGTAGCGGTGGTGTTCGAGAATCTTGAGGATGGCGTGAGCATCGACGAACTGCTGGAGCAGTACGACGGGCTGACCCGAGAGCAAGTGCGGGCTGTGTTGGACTTCGCGGCGCGTAGTCTGGAAGAGCCGGCGCTGGCTCCGTAATGCGGATTCTCTTCGACCAGGGGACGCCAACCGGGATCGCTGCGTTCCTGGGGGAACACAGCGTGCGAACGGCCAGACAGGAAGGCTGGGACGCGCTTGCAAACGGCGAGTTACTGCGGGCTGCGGAAGAGGCCGGTTTCGACGTGCTGTTGACCACCGACAATCACGTTGTCTTCCAGCAGAACCTGAGTGTGCGGCGGATCGCGATCGTGGTGCTGAGCCGCAATCGATGGCGGCTGGTGCAGCGAAGGATGCGAAAGATCGTCGCGGCGGTGAACGCGGCGGCTCCGGGAGGCTACACCATAGTCGAGATTCCGGTCCCATAGGTCCGCTGCGCCGGGTTCTGCTGAAAATAGCCGCCGGCCAGGGTGGGATCCGCTTCCACGGCGCCGCTCCCGTGCGGGATCTAGCTGGTGGCATGGGTTGCCGGACACGAAGCAGTGTAAATGACATGCCTTGTATCCGACGTGCCGTATACTTGACGATGATGGCAGCACCGCAAACATATAGAACCAAGGGAACGGTGCAAGTAACGCGGAAGAGAGATGGCAAACCGACAGTCAGAATTATTCCGAGCCAAAACTACACTATAAAGCATAGAGGCAGGGATTACGTCGTTCTTGTTCCCGACGAAGACGGCAACAACGCGGCACGTTCCGCTTTGCTGTTCCCAGGCAGCACTGATTTCGATGCGGGCAGCGGCTTAGCTTCGGTGCTGACACGTGCTGCGCTTCAAGGAATCAAGTTGGAGCTTGAGGTTGAGGCTGAAAATGACGGGGACCTTGAAGTAACAGTTGTAGGCGTCACGGTTCCGGCAGCAGACTGATGGCGGGCGAAACTGCGAATTCACAGACGCTTATTTTTTGGGGGTCGGGTGCCACCAAAGCTTTGGGAATGCGCACTACTGCTGATCAGGCGAAGTTCATCCATTGCATCACGGACGCGGGCAGAGTCCACACTGCCCTGAGGGAGCGCATATCCGAAGCCCTCGACCACAATGATCGCGAGAGGTGGCGTGATGCTCTTTTTGACTTGATCACAATTCTTGGCGATGACGAAGGCGCCTTCGAAAGCATCGGCGCTATCAGCACCGATCAGATCGAAGCTATGCGCCGGAATTGGCAGCAGGGCACGAAGGACGAAGATCTTTGCAAGCAGATCATTCATCTTCGTCTGATTTACGATTGGCCAGCGCTCAAGTCGGTGGTTCGGCTGTGCCCAGGCAACACGCCAGAGGCGTTCAGGCTAAACGATCTATTCAACCTGCTCGACACGCATATTCCTTCAGCGTTCGGGTTCCGGGGACCGGTCGCGGGCGGGAGCACCGAAGGCGAACGGCAGTTTCTGGACGTGCGGCGGCTCGTCGGCGCCAAGAACGCACTGCTTATGATGCTGATCGCGTCATTCTATATCGATTATCAGGAATGCGTCGACTCAAGACGTGAAGTTCTAGAGCAGTATCGAGGGTTCGCAGAGCGGCTCGGAAGACGCATGCAACGTGAAGGGTTGCGGCTCGCCAGCGATGACACATTGGACCAACCTGCGTTCTACCGTGGAGACGTCAGCTTCGCGAGCCTGAACTACGACCCGATCGCCCTGTGGGTCGGATTTGTCGCGAATCGTGAACTGAACCACGGTGCGGCGGTTCCCCATGTCGGGTTTCCTGCAACGCCGCTCCACGTCTTTCATGACTTTGGTCACATGATCCCAGCGCGGAGGATCGGCCGTTCCAGCAGGGGGCCGTGGTATCCGATGAACGAAGGGGTGGCCCAGCGGCTCAATGAATTAAAAGGCGGCGCCGATCACAGAGTAAGGCTGACAAAGTTTCTTTTCCCCCACGGATGTCTTTGTTGGAGGGAATGCCCAGATTGCGGCAAGCTATCGTCGTTCCACGGAGACACGTGGGACCTCGATTCGAGAAGCCTGTTTCCCCCGCCACCGCTTCAAGCCTTTGACCGTGACCCGCCCCGAGAATGGATTCCTAAGAGAGAGCGCGATCAGCGCCGGAAGGGTAAAGTCGATGCGCGCGAGTGCCTGCATTGCGGCACGAGTACGTTCACCCATCATACCCAGGCGATCATGCAGAGCTCATTCAAGCCCCGAGCCCCCTCATTTATTGAAGAAATAGAACGCGATCTTCGAGCCACGACGATGGGGGCGCGCCACATTATCCTCATGGGATACTCGTTGCCCTTGGACGACGTGACTTATCGCGCATTCCTCTCCGCCAGAACCAAGGGGGACGACGCGCTGAAGGTGCACTGTACTGTAGTTGACAAGGATGATGCGAATCCTGGCTGGCATGGCTCAGACGCATTGAAGAGGCAGCATGGCATAAGGGATTTTCCTCCGGTGCGGCAGGCTTGCGAGATATTTGGCCCGGACCGAGTCCGATTTTATGGCGGGGGCGTGCCCGATGTCTTTCTCGATCAAGGCAGGGCAACCGACGCCCGGCTGGATAAACTTCTCACATGGCCGGACAGATGAGGACTCGGCCTGCCGCGAGTGACCTGAAAGTGGTCTGTCCTATTGGAAATAGGCGCCGGCCAGGGACGGATCCGCTTCCACGGCGCGGCTCCAGGTGGCGTGGGCTTCCTCTTCCTTGCCTAACGCCTGGAAGGCGTGGCCCAGGTTGACCAGCGCGGCGGAGAGGTCGGGTTGCTGTTCGAGCGCCTGGCGGTAGCATTCCGCGGCTAAGCCTGGTTCGTTGGCCGACTGGAGCAGCAGGCCGAGGTTGTAGGCCAGTTCCACGGAGCGGTCGCCGGTGGCGACGAACTGCTTGTGCAGTTCCCAGGCTTTCTGGTGATCGCGGCGTTCGATGGCGATGGCCACCAGGGCGCGCAGGGCGTCCGGGTTCTGGGGCTGGAGGGCGAGCACGCGCTCGAAGGTTTGGGCGGCGGTGTCGAGATCCTCGAATTTCCAGCAGGCCAGGCCCAGGTTGAGGAGCGCCTCGATCCACTCCGGGCGATGCTTGAGGCACAGCTCAAAGCTGTCGACGGCGGCGGCGAAATCGCCGCGCTGGAGTTGCAGGAAGCCGAGGCGGAAGGCAGCGTCTTCCCAGTCCGGCTGGAGTTTGATCAGGTCCGCCAGATGGCGTTCGGCGTCTTCCGGGGACCCCGCTTTTTCGGCGGCGATGGCCAGGTTCCACAGTAGGCCGGGCCGATCCGGGGCGGCGGCCAGGGCGGCTTCCGAGGCGGCTCGGGAGCCTTCCCAATCGCCGTGCTCGGCCAGGACGGCGGCCAGGTTGGCGTTGGCCTCGGCGGCATCAGGACGCACGCGGGCGGCTTCCTGGTAGGCGTTGCCGGCGAGATCGAGGCGTCCGGTTTTTTGATAAGCAGCGCCCAGGTGGAACCAGCCTTCGTAGGAATCGGGGGCGGCTTTCACCAGTTGCGAGCACTGCTGGACGGCGGCGTGATAGTCGCCCCGGGCGACGGCCTGAGAGGCCAGGGTTTCGAGCGCGGCTCGGCTCTGGGGGCGGATCTTGAGCAAGCGTTCGGCGAATTCGCGGGTTCTCTGCTCATCGTTGCGGGCCGAAGAGAGGGCGATCAGGTTGGTGAGCAGATCCTCCGAACTGGCGTTGCTGGGCAGAAGCTTGCGGTAGATGTCGCCGGCTTCGTCGAACTTCCCCAGCGTGTGCAGGGCGACGCCTTTGCCGAACAGCGCGCGGTCGTGGCTGGGCTGCCGTTCGAGCGCGGCGTTGAAATTTTCGATGGCGTCCTCGGGACGGCCGGCGTGCAGCAGGCAGAGGCCGAGGCCCACCTGGGCCTGCCAGAGCTCGGGGTCGGCGGCCAGGGCGGCTTCAAATTCGGTGGCGGCTTCGCCGAACTTATCCTGGCGTTCCAGCACCAGGGCGAGGTTGTAGTGCGAGGCCGGGTGCTTGGGGTTGAGCGCGATGACCTTGGCGTAGCAGGCGGCGGCCTGGTCCCACTTGTGCTGCTCAAAGCGGACGTGGCCCATGGCGGTGTAGATTTCCGCGGGGTCCTCGCCGCGGGAGGCGGCGTTTTCCAGTTCCTCCATGGCTTCATCGAGGCGGCCGGAGCCGGCCAGGGCAACCGCTTTGCCCAGGGCCGTGGTGGCGGCGGGGCGGGTCTTGCGGCCGGGGGAGGCGCTGAGGGGTCCGTCCCCGCGCATGAGCCGCTCGACCAGTTCGTCGTCTACGAAGAATACGTGTTCGTTGCGTTCGGACATGTTGGCTCCTAATTCTTGGGCACCAGCGGCACCACGTTCACCACGCTTTGCAGGGCGGCGATTTCGCCGGGTTCGGAGTAGAGACCCACGCCGCCGGAGCCGATGCGCTTGTCGCTCCACTCGTCGATTTTCTGATCCTGGACCCAGACAGTGAAGCGGCTGCCCACGGCTTCAAACCGGATGTTGTAGTTGGTGTCGACGCGCACGGGGAAGGGCAGAGGGTGCTCGACGCGCGTCTCGCGGCTGCCATCGATGACGGCGTAACGCACCAGGGCCACGGTGGGTTCGAGGCCGGGCTTGATGGTTTCCAGCTTGACGACGTAATAGGTACGCGGGTTGAGGGCGCGGTAGACCCAGCCAATGGCTTTGCTCTCGATTTGCGCGGAGAACTCCATGCGGTAGTCGCTCAGGGGGATGGATCCCCGCAGGATGGTGATCTTGGGAACGCGGCTGCCGGAGCCCGCCCAGTTCTCAATCCAGCCGTTGTCGGCGATGGGCAGGCCGACTTCGTAGCCGGTGCTTAGAACGGCGGCGGTGGCATCGCCGGCGCTGGCGCGGCCGCTGTTGAGGACCAGGTAGGCGAGTCCGGTGATGGCGGCGACGATGGCCGCGGCGACACCGATCTTCACGATGCGTGGCAGGCGCGCCCAGCGGGATTCCGAGGTTTCCAGATGCAGCGTGGGCAGGCCGAGGTCGAGGTCGGTGGTGGGGGCCGCGAGGGGCTTGGGCAGCTCATGGACGCGGGGAGGCTCGGCGGCGGCCGCGGACTTTTGTTCTTCGGGTTCGGGTTCGGGCGAGGGCGCGGGGGTGAGGATGCGCACGTCGGCCCGGCGGGATTTTCCGCGGCCGGATTTGCCGGGCCTGGCGGATTCCTTGCGCGCGTCTTTGTCTTGCTGGCCGGCGTCTTGCTGGCCGGCGTCATGCTGAACGGGCTCGGGCTGAGCAGACGCGGCTTGCGGAGCTTTCTGGGACGGCTTCGGCTCGGGTTGCGCGGCGGCATCGGCCGGGGCGGGTCCAAGGACCAGGAGCGGGCGCAGCGGCAGAGCGTTGGTCGGCGGCAGGGACGGGTTGAGTCCGGTGGCGAGCAGCTTGGTGAAGACCTGGATGGCCCGGGGCGGATTACCAGACATGCCGTGAAGCGTCACGGGCAGAGAGCGGGTGACGCGCTCGGGGATGGCGTGGGGCCGGGCGGCGGGTTCCGTGGCCACGGGTTCTGAGGGTAGGGCCGGGGGCTGCGCAGCGTCCACGGACGTGTCGGGCTGGGACGGTTGCCAGGACTGTTGCGGCGGCGCCTGCCAGTGAGCGGGTTCTTGCGTGTGCGGGGCGGCGTCCGGCGCCGGTGCTTGGGGCGGCGCTTGCCAAGATTGCGGCTGCTGCGGCGGGGCTTGCCAGTAGGCCGGTTCTTGCGCGTCCGGCGTGGGCGTTTCAGGCGGCGCCTGCCAGGACTGCTGCGGCGGGGCCTGCCAGTTTGTTTCGGGAGCTTGGCGCTCTACGCCGGTGGGCGCCTGCCAGGACTGGGGCTCGGCTTCCGGTGCGGATGGCAGCGGGCCGGTGGAGGTGAGAGCGCCGTCGTCGCCCACCATGATCCGCTGGATGCGCATTCCCTGGTTGTGATGCGGTCCGGCGGGGGGTTGGCTCCATTCCTGGGGGGACTGGGGGGCCTGCGGAGGCGCTTGCGGGGCAGCTTCGGAGGCAGGGGGCGGAGTGTGCGCGGGCGGCTCGGCGGCGGGATGCGCCATGGGCGGCTGGGCGTGTGCGTGCGGCTCGGCGGCCGGGGACCCCTGGGTATACGGGCTGCCTTGCGGCACGAACACAACGCCCATTGGGATGGGGAAGTTGCGGACTTGGGCAGGCCGCGGCGGGGCGGGTTGCGATGGGTAGGTCTGGGGATGCCGTGCGGCCTGTTGCGGCGCACTCTGTGAAGGCTGGTTGTGCGGAGCCGGCGGCGGCTGCCCCATTGGCTGCATTGGCGGGCCGTTCACCACCACGGGCCGCGGCGCGGGTGGTACGGACTGGACGGGCCGGCGAAGGGGCGGCTCCGTGGCGAGTACGTTGCGCGAGGCGATGAGGACCGGCTCGCTACGGGTGGGATGGATGTGGACGGGCGGCGGCGGCGAAGATTTGGACGCCGCCGGGGCGGGTCCGGCGAGCGGGAGCTGGGGCGCCGTCACGGGCGCTTCAGGAGCGGGCTCCTCGAGACCCTTCAGTTGGTCGAAGGCGGTGTGCGTTTCGTCGAGGCGGGCCAGTTCGCCGCGGGCGATGGCGAGCGGGGTGAACGCCGGCGCCGGAGCGGTCCATAGTTGGGCGGGCGGGGGCGGCAGGAGGCCGGCGCGCGGAGTTTCCAGGGTTTCGGGCTCGGCAGCCGGCGGCGTCACCGTGGACGAAGCAGTGAGGTGGAGCGACGGTGTTTCGGCGCCGCGGACAAAATCACGCAGATCGAAGGCCGGCCGGTGCGGCTGGACGGCCATCGGGGCCGGGCTGAGGTCGGGCTCCCAGCGCACGGGGTGGGCCAGTGGCAGGTCCGCGGGCGAGACGCTGACGGCGACGACCGGATCGCGGTGTGGGAGCTCCGGGGATCCGGGCTCGGTGGGTACGGCGTCTTCGGCCGGCGGGGGGGCGACGGCGGCGACTTGCGCGGGACGGACCGCTTCAGTCAGGAAGCCGGCGATGGGCGCGGGAGGCGGCTCCTCGGGGGCCGGCGGAGGTTCCTCCGCGGCCGGAGGCGGTTCTTCCGCCAGCGGAGCGGGCTCCTGGGCGGCGGGCGGCTGTTCGGAGGGCGCCTGGGGTTCTAGGGCATCGGCAGGCGGAGCCGCGGCGGCTTCCGCCACGGGTTCGGCGATGGGATCTACGGGTGCTTCGGAGGGTGCTTCGCCGGGAATTGGAGCCGGAGGTTCCGGGGGCGCGGCGACCGTAGTCGCCACCGGTTCCGGAACGGGGGCCGGCGTTGCCTTGTTCGCGGCTTTGCGCGCGGATTTCGGGGGCTCTTCCTCGGGCACGTTTTGCGCCTGCAAGAGACGGCTCAAGGCGAGCTGGTTGTATTCTTCCTGGTACTTCTGGCGGTGAGCGTCCGAACAAAACTCACCGCCGCCGGTGAGCCGCTTGAGGAAAGCCAGCTCCTTCCCGCAATAGAGACACCGCATGTTCCCTTGATCGTCCTTTTTGGTCCCGCACTAGAGAGTGCCCTTACCACTTTCTCTGCGGTAAAGCACTTATGCACGGGTTTTGAGAGGAGAACCCTAGCGCCCTTTAAGGGAAGGCGCGTAGGCGGCCCAGGGGAAACCGTTCTACGGAAAAAGTTCCCTAAGAGGAGACCGGGGCGGCGGCGGAGGACGCCGGGAGGCTTAGGCGGAACGCCTGAGGAGCGTTACGGGCTTCGGCCAGGGTGGGGCTCTAAAGTTCCCGTCCTACTGGACGATCTTCTTAGTGCTCACCAGAGACTCTTGGTAGAAACGGGCCGATGAGAGATAAGCGGGAGCGACCGTGAAGGAGAACATCTATGGCAAAGGTTGAAGCCTTGAAAATCGAGCTGGAAACATTGCAGAACGCGATCCCCGACTTGAAGGGCGTGCTGCTGGCCTCTACCGACGGACTGCCGATCGCACATTCGCTGACCAACGGCGCCGATCCGAATCGCGTGGCGGCGATGGCGACCGCGGCATGCACGCTGGGGCGCAAGATTTCCGACAGCTTCGGCACGGGCGCGCTGGGCGAAGTCTCGGTGCAGGCCGAGGAAGGCTCGCTGTTCGTGTACTCGGCCGGGAACAAAGCGGTGCTGGCGGTGCTGAGCCCGCAGGGCGCCAACGCCGGGCTGATTCATTTGGAAGCGCGCCAGGCGGCGAAGCAGATCGGCGAGTTGTTCTAGCCTGCATTTCGCACAAGCTCTACCGTGCATCGGCGCGAAACGTGAGGCAGGGATACGCAATCGGCGCGTTGACCGCCGCTTCCGGCAGGACAGCGTGACCGGCGACAAGCGCCGGGACGAGTCATACCTATTGTCTGGGCGCGGCAAGCCACGGGCTTGCGCCACGTCCTGCGCCCGAACCTGGTGAGAAGTGCGCGCCAGGGCTGGGCTAGTTGGCAGGGCTAGGGCTGGATGTTGCGGACGGTTCAAGACCGTCCCGCTACAATCGGCACATGACATCCGACGAACTGCGCGCTCTACAAGCGCCGCTCAAGTCCCGCTATCGCGAGGAGCCCGGGGCCGCGAGGCTCACGCTGCGCGCCCAGGCGCGGCTGGGCGACGAGAAGGTCGCCTGCAAGCTCGAAACCGGACGCGCGCTGGTGGAGGCGGGACTGCACCCGGCCACGGGCGGTGACGGGTTCCAGGCCTGTTCGGGCGACATGCTGTTGGAGGCGCTGGCCGCCTGTGCGGGGGTCACGCTCAAGGCGGTGGCCACGGCGCTCGAAATCCCGATCCGCGCGGGAACAATCCACGCCGAAGGGGATCTGGATTTCCGCGGCACCCTCGGCCTTTCGAAGGAAACTCCTGTGGGTTTTGCGAAAATCCGCCTGCGCTTCGAACTCGACACGGAAGCGCCACCCGAGCAGATCGCCAAGCTGATCGAGCTGACCGAGCGCTACTGCGTCGTTTACCAGACGCTGCGCGGCGCTCCGCCGATCGAGGTCTCCACTATTTCCTGACTATTTCGTAGATCGTTTTCGCCCGGCCCGCAACGGTTGTTGCAACGGCTTGGCCTGCGGCCTGCTCTACGGTATCTCCGAAACCGCTCTACCGGGCCAGCCGCGCCATCACCGCGTCGAGCTTCTCGCCCGCGCGCCCCACGCGTTCCAGGCGTCCGCCCTCGGGCGAGATCACGACGAAGGAGCGCATGTCCCCTTCGACCAGCTCGGCCACCGGCATCCCGCGATACTTCCCGGCGGTCACCATGGCGAACTGCGTCACCGGCGCGAGGAACGCCGCCTTGCCGGTCCCGACGTCGAAGCGGTCCAGCCCGGCGGCGTCGAACGAGAAATCGGACAGGAAATAGACGCTGCGCCCGTCGGCCGACCACGCCGGATCGCGGAATCCGCCCAGCGGTTCCTCGCCCTGCTGGTAGACCACCGACGCGCAGGCCGGCGGCGGCTCGCCGGGGCCGACCTCGACCACGCACAACTGCGTCGTCTCGTCCCCAAACGCGCCATCCGGGGACGAGCTGCCGGTCCGCACGAAGGCGACGTGTCGGGCGTCCGGCGCAAGCACGGGGAACAGATCCCGGAACTCGCTGGTCAGTTGCAGCCGCTGCCCGCCGGCGCCGCTGAAGTAGACGTTGCCGTCGCGGGTCTCCACCTTCTGGGCACACAGCCCGCAAGACAGCAGGACGGCCAGGATCGCGCAGCGCATCGCCCTCATTATCCGGTACGGCACGTGTCGCGTGCATCACGTGAATCGGTGCGACACTGATTTACGTGAAGGCAGACCATCGCAACGTGACGCTGAGCCTCCCCGAGCCCCTGCTGCGCCGCTTCCGCGTCTAAGCCGCGGAGCGCAATCAGTCGATGACCGCCCTCATGACCGACGCCATCCGCCGCATGGTGGATCAGGATAAGGAAGACGAGCGCGTCAAAGCCGGCAAGCGCCTGATCGAGCGCATGCGCAACGCCCCTGCCCGGGGAACCGGCGGGAAGATCACCTGGACCCGCGACGAAATCTGGGAACGCACCAAGTGATCTGAAGTGGAACTCGAGTTCGTCGACACCAATGTCTTCCTCTATGCCAACGAACGCGAAGCCGGCGAGAAACAGCGGCAAGCAACCGAACTCATCGCGCGCCTGACCGAGCAAGGCCGAGGCGCCTGAGCACGCAGGTCCTGGTCGAGTTCTACGCCGCCGGCACAGGGAAGCTCCGCATGCGCCCGAGAGAGGCCGAAGATGTCGTCACGGACCTCGGCACTTGGACGATCCATTACCCCAGCCATGCGGGCACCGTCGCCACCATCGCGCTCCAGCGCCGTCTGAAGATTTCCTGGTGGGACGCCCTGATCGTCCAAAGCGCTCTCGAACTGGGCTGCACCCGCCTCTGGACCGAAGACCTCACGCACGGCCAACGCATCGGCCACCTCACCGTCCTCAACCCGTTCCGCGCCTCGCGCCCTCGGCTACAATAGCGGCTTGCGCTAGAGCGGTTTCTATAGATACCTTGGAGCCGTGCCGTAACGGCCCGGGCTGTCGAGGCAACCGTTCCGGGACGCGCGAAAACGCTCTACGCAAATCAAGAAATGATCTACTTCTTCCGCCGCCGTGTGCCGGACTGCTCGCGCCTCCTGCTGATCGAAAGCGGCTCGCGCCACCTGATCGAAAAGGTCGCCCCCTCGCTGCGCGCCATGTTCGGCGGCAATCTTGAAATCGACCTGGTCACCTGCTATCCGGGCGCGCCTGCGGACATCGACGGCCGCGTCTTCAATGTGAACGATTACGGCGGCGGCTCCGGCCGCAATCGCCTGCTGGCCGACCTCAGTGCGCGCGGGGCCACCGTCGCCGGCATCATCTGCTCGGCTGAACCCATCATGACCAAGTGGAAATGGTGGCTGGGCGCGCACCTGCCGGTGAAGGTTTTCATCATCAACGAGAACGGCGACTACTTCTGGCTGGACCGCGGCAACCTGGGCCTCATCCGCCGCTTCATCGCCTACCGCGCCGGCCTCACCGGGTCTTCGGCCGTTCTCTCGCTGGTGCGCCTGCTGTGCTTCCCGCTGACGCTCACCTACCTGTTGGTGTACGCTGGCACTGTTCACTTGCGAAGGAGACTCCGGCAACTATGAAAGCCGTCTACATCGAGCAGACCGGCGGACCCAGCGCGCTCCGCTTCGGTGACCAGCCCACGCCCGCTCCCGCCGCCGGCGAAGCGCTGGTCAAGATCGCCTACTCGGGCGTCAACTTCATTGACACCTACCATCGCAGCGGACTCTACAAGGTGCCGCTGCCGGCCATCGTCGGATCGGAAGCCGCGGGCGTGGTCGAACAGGTGGGCGAGGGCGTCACTAGCGTCAAGCCCGGCGACCGTGTGGCGTACGCCATGGCGCGCGGCTCTTACGCCGAATATCAGGCCGTGCCTGCCGCCAACCTGGTGCACGTGCCCGAATCCGTGGGACTCGACGTCGCCGCCGCGGCCATGCTGCAAGGCATGACCGCGCATTACCTCACGCACTCCACGTATTACCTGAAGCCCGAACACACCGCGCTGGTCCACGCCGCCGCCGGCGGCACCGGACGCCTGATCGTGCAGATGGCCACCATGATGGGGGCGCGCGTCATCGGCACCGTCGGCACTGAGGGAAAGGGGAAGCTCACGGTCAGCGACGGCGCCTCCGCCGCGATCCTCTATAACCAGCAGGATTTCGTCGCGGAAGTGAAGCGCCTCACCGAGGGGCAGGGCGTCGACGTGGTCTACGATTCGGTCGGCCAGGCGACCTTCCTCAAGAGCCTCGACTGCCTCAAGCCGCGCGGCCTGCTCGCCGCCTTCGGCCAATCGAGCGGTGCAGTGGGACCCATTGACCCGCTGCTGCTCAGCGCCAAAGGATCGCTATTTCTCACGCGCCCCACGCTCGGCTCCTACATCGCCAAGCGCGAGGAACTCGAATGGCGCACCCGCGACCTGTTCCAATGGATCAGCGAAGGGCGCCTGCAGATCCGCATCGACAAGGTCTATCCCATGGCCGAAGCCTCGCAGGCGCATCGCGACATTGAAGGGCGCAAGACCACCGGCAAGCTGATCCTGCAAGCGTAGCAGCCCCTCGCAGGAGTGCAAGAAACCGCTTGCTGGCGCGCGCGGCTCAGCCAGCGGCGCTCTACGTGGACAGCGTCATTCCGGGCACAGCGCCGGTCGCTGAGGCGCGACCGCAGGGAGCGATCCTCTCCGGTCCCGGGTCCATGTTGCGACGGGAAGTAGGCCGCCCGCACAAAGCCCCAGGATAATCCTGCTTAACAGAATCCTCGTGCGGCGCGATAAGTGCACAGTTACGGCCAGCAATGGCCGCACCTACGCAGATCAGTCCCGTTTCGGCACCCGCCATCGGCGGCGCGACGCATAACACCAAGCTGGGACAACACAAACCGCACGCACAGAGACCGGGCACCGCGTCCCGAATGGTGTCCCGATTTGGGACCCCCGCGGATGTCGGCGTACCTTTGGCGGTCCTCGGCATCGTCATGGCGATGATCGTCCCCATGCCGTCCTTCATGCTGGACGTGTTGATCAGCGCCAATATCACCATTTCGGTGATCGTCCTGATGGTTTCCATGTATATCCGGCGGCCGGTGGAGTTCAGCGTCTTTCCCACCGCGCTGCTGCTGTTGACCCTCTTCCGGCTGGCCCTGAACATTTCCTCCTCGCGCCTGATTCTGCTGCACGGTAGCACCGGCACCAGCGCCGCCGGCGAAGTGATCGAAGCCTTCGGCAACTTCGTGGTGGGCGGCAACTACATCATCGGCGTGGTGATCTTCCTGGTGTTGATCGCCATCCAGTACGTGGTCATCAACCACGGCGCGGTGCGTATCTCGGAAGTCACCGCGCGCTTCACCCTGGACGCCCTGCCCGGCAAGCAGATGTCCATCGACTCCGACTTGAACGCCGGCCTGATCGATGAAGCCGAAGCCCGCGACCGCCGCAAGAAGCTGGCCGCCGAAGCCGAGTTCTACGGAGCCATGGACGGCGCCAGCCGCTTCACCCAGCGCGACGCGGTGGCCAGCATCCTGATTACGACCATCAATATTGTGGCCGGCTTCCTCATCGGCGTCCTGCAAAACGGCATGGACTGGAGCAAGGCCCTCTCCACCTACACCGTACTCACCATCGGCGACGGACTGGTCACCGTGATCCCCGCCCTGATGGTGTCGGTCTCCGGCGGCTTGATCGTCACGCGCGCCAGCAGCGATGAGAAGCTGGGCGCCGACGTCAGCAACCAGGTGTTCAGCAATCCTCAGCCGCTGTTCCTGGCCGGCGGTGTGCTCATGACCATGGCGCTGTTCCCCGGCCTGCCCATGCTCCCCTTCCTGGCGATGGGCTCGGGCACGGCCTTCGTCGGCTACAGGCTGCGGCAGAAGATTGAGGCCGCCGAAGCCGCCCCGCCGCCCACGCTTCCCGCCGGCGCGGCCAAGGACAATCTGGAATCCCTGCTCAGAGTGGAACCGCTGTCGGTGGAAGTCGGCCTGGGCCTGGTGAAGCTGGTGGAAGGCGCGCAGAATTCGCCGCTGCTCAGGCGCATCGCGGGCATCCGCCGGCAGATGGCCACCGACCTCGGTTATATGCTCCCGCCAGTGCGGGTTACGGATAATCTGCAACTTAAAGCCAATGAATATTTGATACTTCTGAAAGGTGTAGAAATAGCTCGCTTCGAATTGATGCAGAATTGCGACCTGGCGATCCACCCTGGTGGCGGGCCCCCGCAGATGGAAGGCGTCGCCACCAAGGACCCAGCGTTCGGCATTCCCGCATTGTGGATTCCCAGCGACCGGTCTGAGGCCGCGCGTTCCTTGGGCTACACCGTGGTTGACGCGGTCGGCGTGTTGGGAACGCATCTGGCGGAAGTCATTCGGCACAACGCCCACGAATTACTCTCCCGGCAAGACGCCAAGATTATTCTGGACCGCGTGGCCGAGGATAACTCACGAATCGTCGAGGATTTGGTGCCTAAGTTGCTCCCCTTGGCGAGTGTGCAGAAGGTACTACAGAACTTGCTACGCGAACGTGTTTCGATCCGGGACTCGGTCACGATTCTGGAATCCCTGGGCGAGGCGGCGGCCATGACCAAGAACCCCGTCCTGCTCACCGAATACGTCCGCCAGGCGCTGCGCCGGATGCTGGTGCAGCCTTACCTGAACGCTTCCGGCGAGTTGCCGTCGTTCTTCGTCGATCCCAAGCTGGAGCAGTCCATCGAAGGCGCTGTCGAATACAGCGAGCACTCCAGCCACGTGAACCTGCCACCGCAGAAGGTGCGCGACCTGATCGACCGGGTCGCCAAAGCGGTGGGAGCCGCCGATACGCCGGTGGCCTGTATCACCAGTTCGGCGGCGCGCTATTACCTGCGGCAGATGACGGAGGGAACCGTTCCCAACCTCTCCGTGCTGTCGCATAACGAGATTCCAACCGGCGTGCGGGTGGTTTCGCTCGGCGTCATTCAGTAGTCCGCGGGAGCAGCCATGAAGTTGAAGAGTTACTTTTCGGGTACGGTGGAGGCGGCCATGGAACTGGCCCGCAAGGAACTGGGCGGGGACGCTTTGCTGATCCACGCCCGGCCGGCCACGCCGGAGACGCGCTATCTGGGCGCCTATGAAGTGGTCTTCGGGGCGCCCGCCGAAGGCGACACCTATAACGGGATTCCGGCCACCTCGTCGCTGGCCCCGCGGCCGGCGGTGTTTCCCGTGTTGAGCACCGCCAACCCGGTCGAGCCGGTGGCGCCTGCTCCGGTCTTGAACGGAGCTCCGGCGGTGAACGGGGCGGCGGCTTCTCTTTCGGCCGCGGCCAGTTCGGTCTCCTCCAATCCCGGTTCCGCGAAGCCTGCCCCGGCGAGCCCACCGGCTCCCGCCGCGGAGCGGTCCCGCATCAGCATCTCCGCCCCGGCCGCCGGCGCGCCCCCTGCGCAGGTCGACCGGCTTAGCCAGGACGTCGCCGATCTCAAACGGCAGATCGAGAGGCTGGCGGCTTCCTTCAGCGGCGGGCACGCTGCGGCCACCGCCACTGCCGCGCCGCCGCTGCCCGGCCTTCCTGCGGATCTCGACCTGGCGCTCGCCCAGCGCATGGCCCAAGGAACGCCGCTCGAGCAAACCTTCACCACGGATTCGACGCTCGGCCGCCCCGGCGCCACGCGCGCCGTCGTCGCCCTGGTGGGACCTCCCGGAGTCGGCAAAACCACCACGCTGGTGAAGCTGGCCGCGCGCTATGGATTGGCCTGCCGCAAGCCGGCGCAAATCCTTACCTGTGACGTCTTCCGCATCGCCGCCGCGGACCAGTTGCGCGCCCTCGCCTCCATTCTGGGCATCGGCTGCGACGTGGCCGAAACGCCCGTCGCGCTGGCGCAGTCGCTGGAAGAGTACAAGAACAAGGAAATCGTGTTCATCGACACGCCCGGCCTCTCGCTGGCCGAAATGGAGGATGGCGCCGATCTGGCCAGGCTGCTCGCCTCGCATCCGGAAGTCGACACGCACCTGGTGCTGTCGGCGTCCATGCGGCCCGCCGACCTGGCCCGCTTCGCCGACCGCTACAGTGTCTTCCAACCCAAGAAGCTGATCTTCACGCGTCTCGATGAAACCACGCAATATGGGGCTCTGGTGAGCCAGGCCGCCCGCCTGGACCTGCCCATTTCGTTCCTGGCCACCGGCCAGCAGATCCCCGACGACCTTGAAGAAGCCACCCCGCGCCGCCTGACGGACCTGGTTCTGGGTGTCGAAAACCTCCGCACATCCTCGATTGGAGCCGCCGCATGAGACAGGCCACGCAACAGGAGACCACTGTGTCCACCCTCCGTACGCAAACCGAGAAAGCCGCCTCGGCCGCAGCCGCCGAAGAAGCCGGGCAGCCCCGCCGGCAGGTCTGCCGCCGGCAGCTATCGCGCCTACCAGACCGAATCGAACTCGGCGGATGAACGCGAGCGCCTGATCCTCGAACACCTCCCGCAGGTGCGCCTGATCGCCCGCCGCATCCATGACCGGCTGCCGGAATCGGTCAGCCTGGACGATCTGGTTTCCACCGGCATCGTCGGCCTGATCTCGGCCATCGACCGCTTCGACGCCTCCCACAACGTCAAGCTCAAGACCTACGCCGAATACAAGATCCGTGGCGCGATCCTCGACAGCCTGCGCGGTCTCGACTGGGCGCCGCGCCAGCAACGCAAGCGCGCCAAGCAGATTGAGGCCGCCATCTCGGTCATGGAGCAGCGCCTGCACCGCTCGCCCGGCGAGGACGAGATCGCCGCCCAGTTGGGCGTCACCCTCGAGGAGTATCACGATTGGCTGGTGGAGATCCGCGGCCTGAATATCGGGAGTCTTGAAACCAACACGCCGGACGAAGAAAACGGCCGCGACCTGCTGAGCTTCATCTCCAACGACGAAGAAGAGTGGCCCTCGCGCCAGTTGGAACGCAGCGAGTTGCAGCGCCTGCTGGCCGAATCCATCGGCAAGATGCCGGACATCGAGAAAACCGTCCTCAGCCTCTACTACTACGAAGAGATGACGCTGCGCGAGATCTCGAAGATCGTGCGCCTGCACGAATCCCGCATTTCGCAACTGAAGTCGCAGGCGATCCTGCGGCTGCGGACCGCCATGGAGAAGCAGTGGCCCACGCAGCGGGGAGGGAGGTAGCCCATGTCCGCCGACCGCGACGCGCTCGAAAAGCAGCTCTTCGAGGGATTCATCGCCTCGCTGGCGACGGCGCTTGAGACCTTGGCGGGCTCGCCCCCGTTGATCGAATGGGAACTCGCGGCCAACCAACCGGTCACCGAAGGGCTGGTGTGGAGACAGCCGCTGCCGCCGCTGCCGGGCGCCGCCTGGGCCGCCATCTCAGAAGCGGACTGCTTCACCGCCGGCCGCGCCATGCTGCAGGGTGCGGGCATCGAAGACGCTCCCGAATCCGAATGCAAGTCCACCTATCTTGAAGTGCTGGGCCAGGCCCTCTCGGCGCTGTCGCAGGCGCTCACCGGACTGCTGGGCCGCGAGGTCACCTGCGCCGATGGCGGGGAAACCTCCGATGCGCCGCGCCCGGCTGCCTGGGCCTCCGTGCGGCTTACGCTGGGGGAGACGCCGGTCACATTGGCCGTCGGTCTCGAACAGACGCTGCTGGAACCGCTGATCACCGCGCCGCATGAAGTCCCGGAAGAGACCTCGCGCAGTGCGGCGGCGGTCTCGGGAGGCTCCTCCTCCAAGGCCGTCGCCCCCCTGGGCGCGCCCGCCCGGGCGCCGGAGCCCGCACCGGCCGCCAAGGGATCCAAGACCTTCGAACTGCTGCTGGACGTGGAACTGCCGGTCAGCGTCTCCTTCGGCCACGCGCAGGTGCCGCTGAAGGACGTGCTGAAGCTGACCACCGGCTCCATCGTCGAACTGAACCGCGCCATCGTCGAGCCCGTGGACGTGGTGGTGAATAACCGCGTGATCGCCCGCGGAGAGGTGGTGGTGGTGGAAGGCAACTTCGGCGTGCGCATCCAGCAGGTGGTCAGCCGAAACGAACGCCTGCGGACGCTCGAATAAAAAGGAACTGCGATGACTTCGATACTTCTGAACCCCCTGATCCCCTATATCGCCGCGGCCTTGGGCATCGTCGCTGCCCTGGTGCTGTTCCTCAGCGTGAAGCGCGAGGTCCACAAGACGGCACAACGCGAGCGCCGCCACGTCGAGGATATGCTGCAGCGCCTGGAGGAGGCCGGGCAGCCGGCCAATTCCTCCCCCGACCCGGTCTTTATCCCCGTCGCCATGCGTCCCGGCCTGAACGTCACCCGCCGCGTGCATGCCATGCGCATGCTGCGCCGGGGCGACGATACCGCGCACATCGCCGCCGCCCTGGGAATCCCGCAGCGGGAAGTGGAGCTGCTCATCCGTGTGCAGGGGATGGTGACGAAAGCGGTCGCCGCCCACGCCGGAAAGTAGCGCAAGCACTCGTGCTTGCCGTGCCGGGACACATCCCGGCGCCCGTCCCGGCATCGATCTCCCGGGTGCGGTGACATCCGAAGCCTGGATGCTGCCTGATCCTCGCAACGATAGCGGCTGACTACGTCGCTGCCTACGTCTTGGTTCGGCCCGCTATCGAGGGCGGACCGGAGAATCTCCCCCCAGTCCCCTCTTGTCGCCGCGGAAGCTTCGTTTGGATGCGTCGAGCATCTGTTCCTGCGAGACGCGCGTCCAGCCGGCCGCGTAGCGCTGCGGTGAGCAAGCTGCGCCCGTTGCCCTCCCGGAAGGCTCTGCACTTCTATTTCAGCGAGCGCCCAACTCCATGCCCTACTCCAACCGCTCGCGTCCGGCTGACCGCTGGCAGCAGTGCGCCCGGTCATCCTCGAGCGTCACCGTCACCTCCACCTCGCGATGGTCGCGCATCAGGGCCACCTTCACCGAGTTCCCGGTCAGCTCCCGCAGCCGCGCCGTAACGTCGGTCGGCGTAGCGACCTCATGCCCGTCGACACTCAGGATCACATCGCCCGCCTTCAGCCCCGCCTTCTCCGCGGCCGACCCGGCAATCACGCTCCGCACCAGCACGCCTTCCTTCACGCCGAAGTAGCCCGCCAGTTGCCCTTCGAGCGCCTCGGCGTCGACGCCCAGCACCGGACTCCGCCACGTCGTCATGCTGCGCGGCAGATCCGGAATCACGCCTGGAGGCGGTACGATGATGCCCGGCACCGGCTCCAGCCCGGCCGAAGACGCGATCTTGGCGGTGATCATCTGCGGGGTCCCGCCGCGGTAGACCTCCAGCGTCACTTTCTGGCCTGCCGGCGTATCGCGCACCATCTCCGAAAACTGGTCGATCCCTTCGACGCGCGTGTCGCCGTACTTGGTGATGACGTCGCCCGGCCGCAGGCCCGCATGCTCGGCCGGGCTGTCCTTGCGCACCAGCGTCACCTCGACGCCCATCGTGTCGGGAAGATGCAACTGCTTGGCCCGCGCATGGTCGATCTGCCAGACCCACACGCCCAGAAAGGTGGGCGACTGCGCCGCTGAAGTTGCTTGCGCCCGGGGCGCCTGCGCGGCGCACAGAGCCGCTGCCAATCCGGTCACCAGGAGAACTTTGTACAACATGAACCTCATCGCTTACCACTCTACTTCCACGCGAATCGTCAGCTTGATCCGGACCCCTACCGGGGCCCCGCTCGATCCGGACCCCACCGGAGAACCTCTATCGTACCCTGCGAAGATAGATCACGCCCCCGTTCGTATTCAGGTTCAGGATCGGACCGCCGCCGTAGATTGAGCCCTGGCCCATCACCGGCGACAACCCGATCGATTTTACCTGAATCTCGGGGAAGTCGGAAACGATCCGCGGCCGCAGCCCGTTTTGGCTGCGCGCCCGCACATTCACCCCGAAATTCGAGGGGATCATCACCGTCACGTCGCCTGAGCCGGACGCCAGCGTCGAATCCTGCACGCGGGCTCCCGCCACCAGCTCCGCGAGAATGTTTCCCATCATGGTGGAAAGCGTCATGGGACCCGACACGCCGCGTACCCGCACCATGCCGGCCGCCGCCTCGGCCTTCACGCCATTGGCCGCGCCCACCTGGATCGAGCCGCTGCGCGTATCCGCGTACACCGTGCCGCGCGCCTGCTCCACATGGATCACGCCCGCCACGGACCGTGCGTGCACGTCTCCGGCGGCGCGCTCCACATGCACGTTCCCGCCTTCGGTGGTGGCTTCCACCGGTCCGCCCACCTGTCCGATATCGACGTTTCCGCCGAGCGTGTGGCAGTTCGCCTCCCCGCCCGACCGCATCAGCGTCACCGAACCTCCGCCCGAAGTGCAACGCACCGTGCCGCCGATGGCGCCCATCTCAATGCCGCCCACGCCCGTTCGCGCCACCAGGTTGCCCGCCAGCCGGTCGGCCCGGATGGGACCACCCAGCGCCGAAACCTGCACGTTCCCGTTCAGGTCGTAGACTTCCACCGACCCGTACTGATTCTCCACCGACACCGATGGCAGCTTGCGCGGCACCATCACCTCGATCCGCGTGTGGACCATCAGGGCCGACCGCGGCAGGATCGTCAACTGCGTGCCGCCGGGCACCGAATCCGCGCTCACCAGCAGGTCACCCATGGCCGCCGCCGCCACGTCATGCGACGGCGCCTTCACGTGTTGCTCAAAGCGGAACGCCACCTGATCACCGTCGCCGCCCTTTACCACCACGTCTCCATTGGTGATGATGCGCAGTGTGGTCGACGGGGAAACCGCGAAGCTGTCACCGTCGGACCGCTCCCAGCCGCCGTCCTGGCTGCGCGTCACGGGCGTCTCGCCGGCCAACGCCACCACGGCACTCAGCGCCGCCAGAGCCACCCATGTTGCAGGTCCTGTTGCAGGCCATGTTACCGGTTTGTGGAACGCAAACTTCACGTCTCTTTCTACTCCCCTAGTAAATCTCCGCCGAGGCTTTCACCAGCTCCAGCGCCCTCTGGCACTTCTGCCGGACATAGGTGTTGTTGTCCTCGCGGCTCATCAACTCCTGGAACACCTGGATCATCTGCCGGTCCATGCCCGCCGATCCGCCAGAGCCCGACATGCCTTCGATCAACATGTCGATGGCCTTCGTCCGCATGCCCGCATTGGTGTCGTTCTCGAGCACCTGCGTCAGCGCGCCGCGCACTTCCGGCTCCCCGACAAAGGGCCGCAGCCCCTCGATGGCGCTCAGCCGCACGCCCGCGTTCTGATCGTTACGGACCGCATACACCAGCGCGTTGCGGACGTCGGCCGCCTTGGCCCGTCCGGTCAGCAGGGAAACCGTCTGCTCGCGCAGCCCCGGATCCGGATCGCGCGTGGCCGCCAGCAGCAGGGTGCGGATATTCTCGTCGTCCATCCGTCCCACCACCGTGCGCTGCCGCGTCTCATCCAACACAATCTGGATTTTTCCGTCGGCGGTCGGCTGGAAGTAGCTCACCCGGGCCGCTCCCGGATTCCCCACCAGCGACGCCTCGTCGCCAAACATCCCGCCGCCGAAGTTCGGCGCCATCCGCGCGCCCAGGAATCCCATGGCGATCAGCGCGAACGCGCCCGCCGGCCGCATCCAGGTCGACGGGAACCGCGGAGCCACCAGGTCGAGCGCGCGCTCCAGCCAGCTCGCGCCGTCTTGCCTCTGCGTGACCGCCGCCGCCAGTCCCTCACGCGGCTCCACCGCCAGCCGCGCTTCCAGCGCCTCGCGGCACTGCATCAGCAGCGCCGGCGACGGCTCCACCGCCACCTGGTCGATCGCCGCCAGCAACTCCCGCTGCCGGTCCAGCGCCACGCGGCACTCCGCGCACGTTTCCAGATGCACCTCGACGCGCTCTTCCTCGTCAAAGGAAAGTTCGCCGTAGAGCAGCAGCGCGAGTTGCTCCCGCACCGCCGCGCACTCGCTTTGAGGGGTATTCGCGTTCATAAAAAATCTCCTAGCGCCGCGCGCATCTTCTGGTTCGCCCGGAACAGGCAGTTCTTCGCCGCCTCTTCGCTGGTGCCCAGAATCTCGCCGATCCGCCGCAGCCGCAGACCTTGATAGTGCCGCAGCTCGAACACCATGCGTTCCCGCGGTGTCAGCCCGCTCAGCACTTCCTTGATCCGCCGCCGCAACTGTCCGCTGAACAGGTGCCGCTGCGGGTCGCCATCCACACGCGGCTCAGCCACGCTGTCGATCCGGTCCACCGGCCCGTCCGCGGTCGTAATCACCGTCGGCTCCTCCTTACGCACCTTCCGTTTGCGCATCTGGTCGAGGCACAGGTTGGTAACAATCCGGTAGAGCCAGGTGTGAAAGCTGCAATCGAACCGGAAGTTCTTGAGGTTCCGGAAAACCCGTAGAAATGCTTCCTGGTAAACATCTTGCGCATCCTCGGGCGACCGCAGCAGGTTCATCGCCAGCCGGAGCACACTTTGGTCGTAGGCGCGAACCAATTGCGCAAAGGCGTCTTCATCACCTGCTTGCGCCGCTTTGATCAGCGTCGTCTCATCGACCTGTAAGCCCGCCTTCTGGGCCAAGGAAGCGGCTCCGTGACTCACGATATCTTTAAACCTGTACTACTTCAACCACTATAATGGACGGCGGGTATGCTGAAATGTCACGTGTCCTCGTAAGCCGTTGAAAGCCCACACCTACTCCGAACGCCGCCCGCCCCCGAAACCCGCACCCTACGTAGAGTGCTACTGGTTCGGCGCGAGCCCCCATCGGCGACCCCAACACGCCGTCCTGCCCGCTGGCTGCGTCGATATCCTGTTCGAGCGCCAATCCGGCGACCTGACCGCCGTCGGTCTCATGACGTGCCCCCAGGTGGTGGACCTCGCCGTTGGCTCGGTCCATTTCGGCGTCCGCTTCCACCCCGCCATGGCGGCCGCGTTCCTCGACGGCGCCCACGCCGGCGCGACGCCTGGCCGATTCTTACAATCCCGGCTCGCCGGTCTGTAGTAGGATCGGCTCATGCCTGACCGCCAGATCGACTACATCGAACTGCCCGCCACCGACATCGAAGCCACCCAGCGCTTCTACTCGTCCGTATTCGCCTGGAAGTTCACAGACTACGGCCCGGACTACACCAGCTTTGAGGACGGACGCCTGTCGGGAGGCTTCACCAAGGCGCGGACCGTCACTGCACCCGGCGTGCTCGTGGTGATTTATGCGGCGGACTTGGCCGCCACCGAGGCCAAAGTGAAGGCAGCCGGCGGCAAGATCGTCCAGGAGATCTACTCGTTCCCCGGCGGCCGCCGCTTCCATTTCGCCGACCCCAACGGCAACGAACTCGCCGTGTGGTCCGAGTGACTCAACCTGACCGTTCAGGAAAGCCGGGCCCCAGTAGGCGCCGGCTCAGGCGCGGCGGGAGCCCCCCGCAGGAGTCCTTCGGTGCTCAGATCTTCGTCGATGTCCGGCCAGTGGATCCCATAGCCCGCCCCGCTGACCTTCCAGTTCGCCCGCTGCTCGGGTGTTGCATTGAGCAGCCGCGGATACCAGGCGAGCGGCGCCACGATGGCTCGGCCGTCCACCAGGTCAACGGCTAGCGTATCTTCACTCAGGTGGACGTCCTTCACCCGCTGTGCCGGGTTGAGTTCCGAATCTCTCATTCCATTTCTCCAACAGGAGCCCGGCGTTTTTCCTCGATCAACCGGTGAAGTCGCCTCAACTCCACTGGACTGAACCCCAGTTTCTTGCCAAGGACACAGGCGCAAGCCAAAACTTGGCCGACTGATCATCGCGGTCCACGTGCACGTGCGGCGGCTCATTCGGCTCGTGACTGTGAAATAGACTCGATACGGCCCCGAGCGCAGTACCGTCGGCACACCTCAGTATCGCAATTCCGGGTGATGCGCTAGGGAACCATCTCCAGATCGATGCGCTTCTTCTCCGCGTCGATCCGGGCGATCTTGAAGCTCCGGATCTGCCCGCTGCGTACACCCTCGCCGCCGCCGGCCGCGGCGCCGCCGCCCGACTTCCACTTTTCGGAGAGCATCGCTGTCAGAGCTGAGAGATCCGCTTTCTGCGCTCCGCCCGAGGACTCCTTGCGCTCCTCAACCAGCGGCGCGAACGCCGTGACGCCTTCGCCCAGCTCCACCTTCACGCGGTCCGCGGAAACATCCACCACGCGGCCCGTGACGGTTTCGCCTTCCTTGTGCTCGGCCAGGTACTCGTCGATGCTGGTCGGCTCCAGCGCTTTTATGCTGAGCCGCATCCGGCGCCTGCCCTTGTCGGCTTCGGTGACCACGGCCTTCACCGTCTCACCCACTTTCAGCACTTCGCTGGGATGATTCAGGCGCTTCTCGGCGGTAATGTCGCCGATGTGGATCATGCCCTCGATGCCGTCGCCCAGGTCGACGAACGCGCCGAACTTGGCCAGGCTGGTCACCGGAGCCTCCACCGTCGACCCCACCGGATGCTTCTTGACCGCGTCCTCCCACGGATCGCCCAGTGCCTGCTTGAGCCCCAGCGCGATGCGCTTGTCGGCGGGGTTCACGTTCAGCACCACCACCTCGACCATCTCGCCGGGCTTCACCACGTCCTGCGCGCGCACGTTGCGCTTGGTCCAGGACATCTCGGAGACGTGAATCAATCCTTCCAGGCCCGGCTCCAGTTCGACGAACGCGCCGAAGTCGGCCGTGCGCACTACCTTGCCCTGCACGCGTGCACCCTGTTGATATTTTTCCGCCGCCACCTGCCAGGGATCCGGCTGAAGCTGCTTCAGGCCCAGCGAAATCTTGCGCGCATCGCGATTGATCTTGAGGATCTTGACGTCCAGTTCGTCGCCGGCCTTCACCACCTCCGAAGGCTTCACGCCGCGGGCGTAGCTCATGTCGGAGACATGCAGCAGGCCGTCCACGCCGCCCAGATCGATGAACGCGCCGAAGTCGGTAATCGTGCGCACCGTGCCGTGCACCACTGACCCCTCTTCCAGGCGCTGGAAGGCTTCTTCGCGGGTCGCGCGCTCCTGCTCTTCGATCACTACGCGGCGGTCCACCACCACGTCTTCGCTGGCCGTATCGAGCTTGGTGATGCGGCACTCGATCGGCTGCCCCACCAGTTTTTCGAGGTCGGCCATCTCGCGCACACCGCTGCGCGAGGCCGGCATGAAGGCGCGCACGCCCACGTCCACGCGCAGGCCGCCCTTCACGGTTTCGAGCACCGTGCCGGCAATCGTGCGCTTTTCGGCGAAGGCGGCTTCCAGGCCGCTCCAGTCCCTGGGAACCTCCACCTTCACGGTCGAAAGCAGGTAGTTGCCGGAATCGTCACGGCCGCGGATGCTCACCAGGAGCTTGGAGCCGGGTTCCAGCTTGGTTTCCGGATCAGGCGGCAGAACGCCGTCCATTTTCCTGCCAATATCGACAAAAATGCCGTCGGGCGTCACCGACACAACCGTGCCTTCCAGCTCACTGGTGGCGTGTTGCGCCTCTTCAAATTCGGATAGGATCTCGCCGAAGGACGTGTCTTCGTTTACGGAAGTGTCCTCGCTTGGGGACGCCTCGGGCGGATCAGGAAAGTCAACTTGGGTCATGCGAGAAGAACCAGCTTTGCTATTGTGTCACACTTCCGCGTTCGGGAATCGGTGGGCGGTGTTCCCCGGCGCCTGGCGATGTATACTGGCGCTCAAGGACGATCCTCATGAAGACTGCCTGGGTAACGCTCCTGCTGATCGCCGGCTTGGGAACGGCCGCCGCGCAGGAACCGGAAGGCCCGGTCCGCGTGTCAAAGCAGGTGCTTGCCGCAAGGAGCATCGACAAGGCCCGGCCCGCGTATCCGCAGGAGGCCAAAGACGCGCGGGCCCAGGGCAAGGTGGTCCTGGAAGTCCTCGTTGACAAAGAAGGACGGGTTTCTCGCGTCACCGTTCTCAGCGGTCCCGAGCTTCTCCGTGATTCGGCCGCCACGGCCGTGCGCCAGTGGACCTATCGCCCCATGCTGCTCAACGGTGAGCCGGTCGAAGTCATCTCTCTCGTCGACGTGAACTACGACCTGCGATAGAGTTCGCCCGCCGGCGCTTCCCGGGCCTCGATCGTTTTGTCACCAGCGCCATGGCGGACGGGAGCACCGCGGGCGGAGCCCTACTTCATCACGCCGTTCTTGGTCAGGAACTCCCGAATCGTCGTGTAAATCCGCGTCCGCTGCTCATTGCTGAACCCGCCATGCCCGCCGCCGGGGATGGTCAGCAGCAGGTTCGGCGTATTGGTCTTCGCCAGCGCCTGGTGGAGGCGCACGGCCTCGGGATACGGCACCACCGGATCGGCGTCGCCGTGCACGGTCAGGATCGGAGGCAGCCCGTCGCGCACGTACTCCATCGGCGAGACGCGCTTGGCGATCTCCAACCGGTCCGGCAGGCTGCCGAACCAGCGCGCCGCCGCGGCTCGGAAGTTCGGGCCGGAAATCACGTCGGCCACCTCGGTAATGCCGAAGAAATTCAGCACGGCGGCGACCTTCGGCAGAGGCTGCCCGTTGGCGCATTCCAGATCCAGCCCCGCGCTGTCCGGGATCATCCCCAGCGACAGCGCCAGGTGCCCGCCCGCCGACTCGCCCATCACCACCATGCGATTCACGTCGATGTTATAGGCCTGCGCCTGCTGCCGTCCGGCGACGAAGCGCAGCGCGCACAGGCAGTCCTCGAGCGCCGCCGGAGCCAGCGCGACTCCTCCCAGCCGGTACTCGACGTTGATCACGTTCCAGCCCATCTCCATCCACGGCAGCAAGGTGAGGATGGCGCCTTCCTTGTTGCCCGCCACCCAGAAGCCGCCGTGCATGTAGATCAGCGTCGGTTGCGGACTCTCGACGCCGCGCCGCACATAGGCATCGAGCTTCAGGTCCACGCCGCCGGCGGTCCAGTAAGTGACGTTGGGGATCACGCGATAGTCGTTGGCGGAGTGCGTGGCCCAGGTGGCCGCGGGCGAAAGCTGCGCGAAACCGATCTGCGCAGCCAGGATCAGAGAGGCGACGGCGATGCGGATCATGGGAGAGCTCCTTGCGCGGTGGGGACCGGCGCTACCCCGTCAGTGTACCCGGGTTTGCCAGGGCGGGCGGATAGGGGACTGGCGCAGGACCGCTCCCTATGGTCGCGGCTCAGCCAGCGGTGGTCTGCCGGGATCACGATGGCTGCAAACAGCGCCGGTTTCGTCTCCTGCCTCAATGCCCGGATCGTTGCCATGGCGCACAGCGCCGCTAGACCATTTCTTGATTTTGCTAGTTCGGTTTCGCCCGGCTTGCAACAGTTGTATCAACGATTGGGCTGCCGTGGCACGCTCTACGGTATCTACGAAACCGCTCTAGCTGAGCCGCGACCACAGGGAGCGGTCCCCCAAGCGTGCACACAACCTCAATTCCCTTGCGTCTCGACCGGCGGTGACGACCGCCCCGTAGGCAGGATCTTGGAGATGTCGTTGTAGATCACGAACACCACCACCACCATCAGGAACACCAGCCCCAGTTGCGCCACCTTCTCGCGCACCCGCAGGCTCATGTCGCGCTGCATCAGCATCTCGATCAGCAGCATCAGAATCCCGCCGCCATCCAGCAGCGGAATCGGCAGCATGTTGACCACCGCCAGGTTCAGGCTCACCATCGCCATCAGGCTCAGGTACGCCGTGGGGCCTTCCTTGGCCGCCTCGCCCGAAAGCCGCGCGATCCCGATGGGCCCGTCCAGCGACTTGGGCGACATCCGCCGCTCCACGATGCCTTGCAGGAACTGGTAGAGCAGCATCCCGTACTGCCGGTTCTGGCGGATCGATTCGCGTAGCGCGCCGCCGAACGGAAGCTGGGTGATCTCGTAGGGCGTCTGCAGCGAAGCCCCGATGCGCCACGCCTCTGAGCCCTGATAGTTGCTCCACATGGGCGTCACGGTGGCTTCATGCTGCTGGCCGCCGCGGTCGTAGACCACGGTGACCGGCTTGCCTTCCGAAGCACCCACGATGTCGATCAGCCGGTTCGCCGAACGGATCCGCTGGCCGTTCATGCTGACGATCGTGTCACCCTTCTTGAGGCCGGCCTTCTCGGCAGCGTCCACATCGCAGCAGTAGCCGCCCACCTGGACGTCGGTTTCCGGAGCCCAGCCTGCCGTGCCGCCGCCCTGGTCGGCATTGAACGCAGGCGTCACCGCGAAGTGCATCTGCTGGCCGTTGCGCATCACGGTCACGTCCATGGACCGCTTTGCTCCGGCGATCTCCTTGAGCCGGATATCTTCCCAGGTCGGATTCTGCTCGCCGTCAATGGCCACGATCTGGTCGCCGGCCCGCATGCCCGCCTTGGCCGCAGCCCCGTCCGGGGTCAGGTAGCCGAGCACCGGAGACTTGGGATTCGGCACCTTGGGGAACTCGTACATGAAGAGCCCCGTCAGCAGGCCCACCGCCAGGACCACGTTCACCGCGGGACCGGCAAAGATGATCAGCAATCGCTGCCAGCGCGGCTTGGAGGGGAACGCGCGTGGATCGTTCGCGCCTTCTTCACCCGGCTGTTCGCCGGTCATCTTCACATAGCCGCCCAGCGGGAAGGCGCACACCCGGAAATCCGTCTCGCCGCGGCCGAAGCCGAACAGGCGGGGTCCGAAGCCGAAGCTGAACGCTTCGATCTTCACGTCGAACAGGCGCGCCACCAGGTAGTGTCCCAGCTCGTGGAGCAGGATCATCACCCCGATCAGGACAAGGAACCACCAGAAGCTCTGGAGAAAATCAAGCATCCCCGTGTATACTCCGAACTCTCTTCCTCTATTATGTCTCTACGCGCGAGCCGGTTGTTCGGTTAGCAAGGTTTCACCCCAGCGGGCCGCAATTACTTCCCCGGCGCAGCGCCGCGCTTCGCGATCGATCTCCAGGACCTCCGCAATTGACGCCGGCTCCCGGCCGGCATTCGCTCCAATGTCTCGGCCACCGTCGCAGCGATTCCCGGGAACGGGACCCCTCCGGCCAGAAAGGCCGCCACCGCCACCTCGTCGGCCGCGTTCAGCACGGCCGTGGCCGCTCCGCCTGCTTCCTGCGCCTCGTAGGCCAGGCCCAGCAGGGGAAATTTCTGAAAATCGGGCGGGTAGAAATTCCATCGCGTGGCTTCCTGCCAGCTCAGCCGCGGCACAGGAGCCTCGGCCCGCTCCGGATACGTGAGCGCATACTGGATCGGCATGCGCATGTCGGTGGCGCACACCTGGGCGATCACGCTGCCGTCCACGTATTCCACCATGGCGTGGACCTTCGATTCCGGATGCACCACCACGTCCACATCTTTCGGCGGGAAGTCGAAGAGCCAACAGGCCTCGATCACCTCAAATCCCTTGTTCATGAGAGTGGCCGAATCGATGGTGATACGCGGGCCCATCTTCCAGGTTGGATGATTCAGGGCCTGCTGAGGAGTCACCTTTGCCAAATCTTCCCTCGGAGTCTCCCGGAACGGGCCTCCGGACGCGGTCAGGATCAGCTTGGTGACCTCGCCGCGGAGCCCCGCGCGCAGGCACTGGTGGGCGCCGTTGTGCTCGCTGTCCACCGGGATCAGCTCGGAGCCGGTTTCCCGGCAGGCGTCCATGACCAGCTTGCCCGCGGTGACCAGAACTTCCTTATTTGCCAGTCCGATACGCTTGTTCCGGCGGATCGCCTCGTAGGTTGCCTCCAGGCCCTCCACGCCGACGATCGCTGACAAAACGAACCCAACCTCGGGAGCGGTCGCGGCCGCCACGCGGGCTGCCGGACCACAGGCCAGTTCCGGCTCCTCAATCCCTTGCGCTTTGAGAGCCGACCGCAGCGCGGCCAGCGCTGCCTCATCGGCCACCACCGCCACCCGCGGACGAAACTCGGCGATCTGCCCGGCCAGCAATGCGACGTTCCGCCCGGCTACCAGCGCGTGGATCCCGAACCGGCCGGGCCAGCGGCGCACCACGTCCAACGTATTGACGCCAATGGAGCCCGTGGAGCCGAGGACAGTAAGAAGAGTCACCCCGCCTCCGATGATAACATCCGGCATCGGCAGGTTGACGTCATTTTCGCGGGGTTGGTTTGTTTGGGGGGGTGAGAGGGGCGCCGGGGAGGTTGCTTCAGGGGTCTTTTTCTGAGGTTAGTCTCGCTTTGGTGGGAGTTTCCTCCCCGGCTTGATTCCAATATTAGTATAGTTCTCCGAAGAACGCAACGGTTTTTTGTAGAGTCTTTGCATGCCGTTACGGCAAGCCCTTGAAAACTCTACGTAAATCGTTTACCATCAATAATTTCTATGGATCGCAGAAACGGAAGCGGGGTGCCCGTAATCGCCCCGAACTATGCCTTCTGGATTACGGATCCGGTCCAATCTTCCAAAACTCGGATTGCCGAACAGAAGTCGTCGTCGCCCCAGCCCTTCGCCAGAACGGCCCGCAGCATCTGCTCGGTGATGGCGCTCTGGGGTACTGGAACGTCCATGGATCGAGCCATATCCAGCGCGAAGGCCACGTCCTTGTGCATCCATTTGGCTGAGAAGTGCGTGGTGAAGTCGCGATTCAGGATGAATGGCGCTTTGAAGGATGCCAGACCGCTGCGGGCCGCCGAGTTCTCCAGGATGTCGATCATCAGCTCCGGCTTGATCCCCGCCTTGTTGGCCAGAATCAGGCCCTCGCAGAAGGCCTGCAGGATGCCGGCGCCCACCATGTTCTGGGTCACCTTGGCGCGCAGGCCGTAGCCCGACGGACCGCAATAGTAGAACAGCTTGCCCATGATCTCCATGTAGGGCTTGGTGCGCTCGAACACCGCCTGGTCGCCACCCACCATGAAGGTCAGGGTGGCCTTGTCGGCTCCGCCGGTGGAACCCGTCACGGGTGAATCCAGAAAATCGACGCCCTTGGCCGCGAAGGCCTTGGCGATCTTTTCGCTGGCATCCGGCGCGATGCTGCTGCAATCGGCGATGACCGTCCCCTTCTTCGCCGCGTGGATCATGCCGTTGGGACCCAACGTGATCTCCTCCGCCATGGCCGTATCGCCGACGCAGTAGAAGATGATGTCGGAGCGCTCGGCCACCTCGCGCGGCGTGGCGCACACGGCGGCTTTGCCTTCTTTGGGTCCTTCCTTGGCAAGCGTCTCCGCCTTGCCTTTGGTGAACGACCACAACGCGACGTCGTGGCCGGCGCGCAACAGGTGTCCGGCCATGCGGTAACCCATGATGCCGAGTCCTAGAAATCCAAGTTTTGCCAAAAGTGCCTCCTGCCCGGGATTTTAAAGAACTACGATTCTAACCCGATTTCCGGGCTCGGGGGAAATCAGGGCCGCAAAACGCCCCCACGTGGACGATGAGCATTGACAGTGAGGTATCCGATGCCAGATGAAGATGCCAGGCGCCCCGCGGCGGCTGCGGCGGCGCGCCCACGCCTCTGGCGTTTGAGTTCTTGCGTGTTCCTCCTCTCCGGGATTGCCCTGGCGCAGCCGGTCCTGCGGCTCAAGGTTCCGGCTGCGGAGCAGACAGGGGGGCGGCGGGCTGCCAGTCAGTTCGCCGCTCCGGCCCCTCTGGGACCCGGGCACGCCATCGTGCAGTTCGCCGCAGCGCCCACCGCGGAAACCCGCGACACGCTCACGGCGCGGGGCGCGACAGTGCTGGGCTACGTCCCGGACAACGCCTACGTGATCCGCGTGGACGGAACCCTGGACCTGACGGGCCTGGACGTGATCTTCGCCGGTCCGCTCGAGGCGCGCCAAAAGATCAGCCCGCTGATCGCCCGCACGCTGGAAAACGACCCCGGCAAGACCAAAGCTGCGCTGCTGGCTTACGGTTTCTACCTGGTGGAATTCCACGCCGATGTCGACATGAACGATGCCCGCCGCATCGTGGTTAATGCCGGCTTTGAGATTCGCGAAAATCCGGACCTGGGTCCGCACCGCCTGATGGTGCGCGCCGCCCCGGGTCTGGACGCGCTGGCTGCCCGGGACGAGGTCTCCTACATCTTCCCCGCATCGGACGCCTTGGCCTCCGGCCTCCCCACCTTGCGTTACGACGGCGGCGAGACTTCGTCGGGGCCCAGCGCCGGTGACGCGATCTCTGGCCAGTTCATCGCCACCTACGGGTCCGGCTGGGACGGCTACGGTCTGGATAGCGCGGTGCTCACCTACACGTTCGGTCCGGAGACCACCAAGCTGGCGCCGTCGGTGGCGCATGCCGAGGTCGTGCGCGCCATGCAGAAGTGGGCGGAGGTCGGTGCGCTCTCGTTCCTGCCCGGCTCCAGCCGGACAGCAGCCAAGAACATCGACGTGCTGTGGGCCACCGGCGAGCACGGCGACGGCCAGCCCTTCGACGGACCCTACGGCGTGCTGGCGCACACGTTCTTTCCCGCGCCGCCCAATCCGGAATCAATCGCCGGGGATATGCACTTCGACGACGCCGAATCCTGGCACGTCGGCTCCAACATCGACTTGTTCAGCGTGGCGCTGCACGAGCTGGGTCACGCGCTCGGCCTGGGCCACTCCGACAATCCGGACGACGTGATGTATCCCTACTACTCGTTGGTCACGGACCTTAGTCAGGGGGATCGCGACGCGCTGCTGTCGCTGTACGCTCCGGCGGTCCCTGGAGAACCGCCGGCGCCGCCCCCGCCGCCTCCGCCTCCATCGCTCTCGGTGGTGTCCGTGACGCCCAACGCGTCCTCGGGCTCCACCACGATCTTCTCCGTCGTCTTCGCCGACGGCAATGACGCCGGCAACTTCACCGGAGCAGCCGTGCTGTTCAGCACCAGCTCGCAGGTGCAGACGCAGGCCTGCGAGATCGTCTACGACCGAACGGCCGGCACAGTGGGTCTGTTATGGGACTACGCCAACGGGATCAACCGCAAGCCTGTGGGCTCGCCGACGCCGCTTGCCAACAGCTATTGCAGCATCGGCGCGGTGGCGGCTGCGTATTCGGGAACGCAGCTCGAACTGACCGTCCCGGTCACGTTCAAACCGGCGTTCGGCGGCGCCCGCAAGATCTACGGATTCGGCATCGGCGGCACGGTCAAGACCGGATGGGTGCAACTGGGAACCTACACGGTAGTCACCGGCGGCATCGTCTACGCGCAGTCGGTGTCGCCTAATTCGGGCAGCGGCCTGAACCAGAGCTTCCAGTTCACGGCCAACGATCCGGGTGGATCACAGTTCATCACCGGCATCGCCGTGCTGTTCGCGCCCGCAGTGAACCCGGTGGGCGCCTGCATGCTGCTCTACGATCGCGCGCGCGGCACGGTGTCCATCTTCTATGACAATTTCAACGGAGCCTCGCCCGTGGTTCCGGGCACCGGCTGGAACGTCGGCAACAGCCAGTGCACGCTGCACGCCGCCAACACTTCGGTGAGCATCGGCGCCACCAGCATCGTGCTGACGGTCGACCTCACGTTCCAGGCGTCGTTCACAGGCCTCAAGAATATCTACCTCTACGGCGCCGAGTTGACTAATAACTCCGGCTGGGTGAACGTCGGCCAGTGGACCGTTCCCGGCAGCGTGGCCACCGCCGACAGCATGACACCATCGTCCGGCACAGGCGCCTGGCCGAGCTTTTCCTTCACCGTTTCCGACAGCATTTCGCAGCAGAACCTTTCGGGCGTGGACATGCTGTTCACGGCTCCCGGGATGCCCCTCAGCGAAGCCAACGCGTGCCACGTGACCTACGACCGCGTGACGCGCACCATCGGGCTGTACGACGACGCCGGAACCGGTGTGAATGTGAAGCCGCTGGGTTCGTCCCTGGCGCTCCAGAACAGCCAGTGCGCGGTGGGCTATGCGGTCATGTACGTCAATAACGCGAACACCATTTCGGTGACCGTGTACTTCTACATGAAGCCGGCCTTCGCGGGCGCCAAGCCGGTCTACCTGCGGGCCAGGAATGGGTCGGGATGGTCGGTCTGGACGCAGGTGGGGAACTGGACTGTTCCGTAGGCGGTGGCGCAAGCCCGTGGCCTGCCGCGCCAGGACTCGTTCCGGCGCTTGTGGCTGCTCGCCGTGTCATGCCCGGGACGATCGCAAAGCAGCCCGGCCGGACGTCAACCTCTGAGTGACGCAGCCAACGCGGATTCCAGGCGGCGTGTTTCGACACCTTGCGGGGCAGGATACCCCGCGGTGCGACAAGCGCCGGGACGAGTCCCGGCGCGGCAAGCACAAGTGCTTGCGCCACCTCACAGGCCGTACTTCTTGAGCTTGTAGCGCAGCGCGTCCCGGCCGATGCGCAACATGCGCGCCGCCTGGCTCTGATTGCCGTTGGCCGCCTGCATCGCGCGCACGATCAGCAGCCGTTCCTGCTCCTCAAGTGATGCCACGGCGCCATCCGGTGCTGCCTCGGCGGCTGCGGCTGCCTGCTGCGGCGCCGCTTCCGGATGCCCGCCTGAGCTCAGATACGGCGGCAGGTCCCGCACGTCGATCGTATCGCCCACGCACATCATGGCCGCGTGGCCGATGACGTTCTCCAGTTCGCGCACGTTGCCCGGCCAGGTGTGCGCCGCCAGCACGATCTGCGCGCGGTGCGTCAGCCCGCGGATCTCCTTGCCGTATTGCGCCGCGAAGCGCGCAATGAAGTGGCGCTCGAGCAGCGGCAGGTCCTCTTTGCGCGCAGCCAGCTTAGGCACCTGGATCTCCACCATCGAGAGCCGGTAGAACAGGTCCTCGCGGAACTTTTTGTCGGCTACCGCCGCGCGCAGGTCGTGGTTGGTGGCCGCGATCACGCGGACGTCCACCTTGCGCGCCGTCAGGGATCCCACCCGCTGCACTTCCTGGTTCTGCAACACGCGCAGGAGCTTGGCCTGCGTGGTCAGCGGCATGTCGCCGATCTCATCCAGGAACAGCGTGCCGCCGTGGGCGTGCTCGAACAGGCCCGCCTTATCGTGCGTCGCGCCGGTAAAGGAGCCGCGCACGTGCCCGAACAGCTCGCTTTCAAACAGCGTCTCGACCACCGCCGAGCAGTTGAGCACCACGTAGCGTCCGGCGCGCGCCGGGCTGAGCTTGTGCAGCGCCTGCGCCACCAGGTCCTTGCCGGTGCCGGTTTCGCCGGTGATCAGCACCGCGCGGTAATGCGGCGCCACGCGGCGGATGCGCGAGAACATGTCCCACATCAGCGGACTGTTGCCGATGATGCCTTCGAATTCGGCGTTGGCCAGCAGCTCGTCGGCCAGTTGGTTGGCGTGCAGCCGGCGGCGGGCATTTTCCACCAGCTTGGAAACGCGCTCGCGCAGCGCGGGGATCGAGACCGGCTTGTTGAGATAGTCGGCGGCGCCCTTGCGGATCGCCTCCACCGCGGATTCCGTGGAATAGTGCGCCGTCATCAGGATCACTTCGGTGGAGGGATCGTATTCCATGATCCGCTCCAGCACATCGATCCCACTCAGGTGCGGCATCACCAGGTCGGTCAGCACGATCTGCGGATGGCGGGTGTGGACCAGGTCGAGCCCCTCTTCGGGGTCCGAAGCAGTCAGGATCTCGACGTCGGCGGTGGAAAGCGCCGCCGAGAGCATTTCCAGGCTGCCTGGATTGTCGTCAATGATGAGGACGCGGACTACGGATTTAGCGGACATCGTTACGCCAGCAATCTCTCCACTTCTGCGCGCAGGGCGGTCAACCGGATCGGCTTGGTAATGTAGCCGGTGAACCCTGCAGCTATGGCGCGTTCGCGGTCGCCCATCATAGCGCTAGCCGTCAAGGCGATGATCGGCGTGGAGGCAAAGGCGGGATCGCGCCGCAGTTCGGCGACGACGCCAAAGCCGTCCATCTCAGGCATGTGGATGTCCAGAATGATGAGGTCCGGACGCACGGTGCGCGCCTGGTCGACAGCCTCGGCCCCGTTGGCCGCCTCGTGGACCTCGTATCCCGTGTTCTCCAGGATGGTCCGCACCAGCTCCCGGCCCGTGGCCTTGTCATCAGCCACCAGCACTTTTTTCATGGCCCCCTGCTTTCTGTCCCTGCCGCAGCGGTAGAGTAAACGTGAAGCGGGTGCCGCGGCCCGGCTCGCTCTCTAGTTCGATGGCGCCGCCGTGGCTCTCCACCAGATTCTTCGTAATCGCCAGTCCCAGACCGGTGCCTTCCCGCACGCCCTTGGTGGTGTTGCCGACCTGGTGGAATTTGTCGAACACCGCCTGCTGCTCTTCCCGGGGGATGCCGACGCCGGTATCGGTCACCGACACGGTGACGAAGTCAGGTCCGCTGGACGCCGTCAGGTTGACGTGCCCGCGGTCCGGGGTGAACTTGACCGCATTACTGAGCAGGTTGACCAGGATCTGCTTGACGCGCAGCCGGTCGGCTTCCACTGCTTCGGGCACGTTCACCGACGATTCCAGCTTGATCGATTTCGTGTTGGCCAGCGTGCGCACGGAGTTCAGCGAGTCCTTGACGACGTCGGCGAAGGTGAACACCTCCGGGCGCAGCTCCAACCGCCCGGACTCGATCTTGCTCAGGTCCAGGATGTCGTTGATCAGCTCCAGCAGGTGCAGGGAGTCGCGATGGATGTGGTTGATGAAGCGCAGTTGCTTGTCGTTCAGGGGGCCCTGGAGCTGCTCGCCCAGCAGTTCGGAAAACCCGATGATGGTGTGCAGCGGCGTGCGCAGCTCATGACTCATGCTGGCCAGGAATTCGCTTTTGAGGCGGTTGGCGCGCTCGATCTCCCGGTTGCGCAGCTCCAGCTCGTGCATGTACTGTTCCTGCACGACGCGCATGCGCTCCTCGGTGAGCTTGCGCTCGCTGGTATCGCGGATGATGGCGGTGACGCGGAAGCCCTCTTCCGATTCCGAAGGACTCAGGCTGATTTCCACGGGAAAGCGGGATCCGTTCTTGCGCTGCCCCTCCAGCGTCATGCCGATGCCCATGGCGCGCGTGGTCGGGTGGTGCTGGTAGCCTTCGCGGTGCTGCATATGGCGCACCCGCAAATCGTCCGGAATGAGGATCTCCACGGGCTGGCCCAGCAACTCCTCGCGGGAGTAGCCGAACATGGCCTCCGCCACCCGGTTCAAAAGGATGATGTGGCCGCGTTCGTCCACCTGCATGATGGCATCGGGCGCGGCTTCCAGAAGCTCGCGTATGCGCTGGTCACTGAGGCTGAGCACGGAACTCGTAATTCCTGCCCAAGTTAGCACACCCACGGGCATAGGTAGCGAATTAGGCGGCACTGCGTTGCATCCGGCGCTGTTCGGCCTGTAGGACGTGGATCGCCATCAAGGCGCCGACCGGGTGTGCGCCCAGCTCCACCAGCGGATCGGCATCCATCGCCGGATGCGTGGAGTTATTGTGCGGCAGCCGGCAGACCTCGCGCAGCACGTCGGTTTCCCGCGGGCGCAGTCCGTACTCGGCGGCCACGGCCAGCGGATCTTCCAGCAGCCGCTTGCGCAAGCTCGGCTTGTGGCGCGAATCGTACAGCAGGCTGTTGAGGCGGTAGGCCGATACCGCCGGGTGCTTGTAGAACTCGTGCGGATCGTTACGAAACCGGTAGCGGGGTTGCGGGGCCTCTGCGCCAGGCTTCGGCCCCGGGTGGAAGCGCGCCACGGCATGGCCGTGGTGAGAGGTCGGCTGGTAGGAAAACAACTCCATGTGCTGGGTCCCAACTGCCCCCAAAACCGGAGCCCAAGGCAGCATCTCGGTATTGCCAACCTCGTCCAATTGCTGCACTGTCAAGTTCAGGAAGGAATCGCTGTGTCCGTTCTCCAGTTCGCGGATGCACCAGCGATCGAAATCGAAGGCGGGCTCGTAGTACTTGACCGTGCCCGGATAATGCGACATGCCTCCACTCGCCAGCACCGCGACGCGCTCGGGCCGTTGGGCGACGATCTCCGCGATCGCCCGGCCCAGCGCGGCGCAGCGCTGGGGTCGCGGTAGCGGGGGCAGGTAGGTATTGATGAAGATCGGGATCACCGGTATCTCCCGTCCGGCGAGTACCCACTCAAACGGTGCGGCGAACGAATGCCCCAACTCGGCATCCTGCGAGTAGGCCAAGTCGAAGTCGTGATCCACCAGCTTTTCCAGCAGATCCTCGGCCAGCGCCTGGTGAATCGGCAGGGACCACGTCTTGCCGGCGAACACCGCCGTCGCGATGTCGCCCGCCACCACGGCGAAGGTCGGGACCGACTTCAGGAAGAAGGTCTCCAGGTGGTCACTGGCGAAGATGATCAGGGCGTCGGGCTTGGTCTCATCCAGCACTTGCCCCAGCCGCCCCATGGCGGCGATCCCGGCGTCCAACTGCTTCGGGTCTTCCTCAGGAGGCCGCGTGAACAACTGCGGCGCGTGCATGGTAGCCATGGCCGCGACGATTTGTCCCATAGTGGTTCCGCCAAATGCACGCCAGCGTCCAATCGTAAGTTGTTGATTCCCGGATGGCGCCGTCTGAAGATCGCACCAGGAGCACCGGCCAGCCTGGGTGCAATCCCCCAGGGCCGACCCCCAGGGCGGAGCGAAAGCGCTCAGGACTTCTTGAAGAACCAGAGCCAGAAGTACTGCTCGCCGGCCCCGTAGGTGTAGCGGCAGTCGAAGCCGCAGCGCTCGGCCATGGCCTTGGCCTGCTCCTCGCTATAAGCGACCCCGTGCCAGGTGTCTTCCGGCGTGGTGTCGATGGCCACCCATCCCTGAACCTGGAACTTGAACAGCGCGCCGGGGCGCAGCAGGCGGTGGACCTCGCGCACGTAGTTCTCGATCACTTCGTGGCTGGGGATGTGCTGGAAGACCACGGCCGAGTAGGCGAAGTCGAACTCCAGCCGCGGGACCACTCCGAGGTCGTAGCCGTTGTTCTTGTAAACGTAGACGGTGCTGCGGTCGGCCACCGCCTGGCGGGCGCGCGCCACCATCTCGCCGCTCACGTCCACCGCGTGGACTTCGCCGAATACGTTCGAGAGCGCCCGCGTCAGGCGCCCGGCGCCGCAGCCGATCTCGAGCACCCGCATCTGGCGCGGGTCCTTGCCCTGATAGATGTTGCCGGTGTCGGTGAGGATATCGCCAGCGATGGCCGTCTCGCCGGTGGCGAAGAAGTCGGCCTCCTCCCATTCCTCGCGGCTGTTTTCGACGTAGTGCAGCGCGTTTTCGCGGGCGCGCGCGTCCCAGTCACGGCGCATGAGTCGGCCCAGGCGCCAGCGCGCCAGCCGCCGTTCGATGGGCTCGGGAAACCTGATTCGGCCGGGCATCCAGCGAGCTACCGGGGCCCCCGCGCCGTCGCGGGGATGCGCTGCATCATGAACGTAGTGTACACAGGGAAGGGGCTTGGTGGACGGCATGGGACTCGAACCCATGACCCCCGCGTTGCGAACGCGGTGCTCTCCCAACTGAGCTAGCCGCCCTTGTAGGTTTACCGACACAGGATACCATGGCGCCCTAGAGCGTCCCGCTCCTGCTAACCGAGAATTCACTTGCCCTGCGGCTCCGTTCGCAGGACACTGAAAGTTCATGGCCTCTGGGAAGATCATCGCACCCGTCCGCGAGCCGGCCGACCGCTGGACCACCGCCGAAGCCGCCGAGCTCTATGACGTCGCCAGTTGGGGCAAGGGCTACTTTTCCGTCGGCAAGAACGGCCACCTGTGGGTCCACCCCGACAAGGACCCCGCGCGCGCCATCGACCTCAAGGAACTGGTCGACAACCTCCAGCTCCGCGGCATCGGGCTGCCCATCCTGGTCCGCTTCGGCGAGATTATCAAGCACCGCCTGGGCGAAATGCACCAGGCCTTCGAAAACGCCATCACCGAACACGGCTACAAGGGCTCCTATAGCTGCGTGTTCCCCATCAAGGTGAACCAGCAGCGCCAGGTGGTCGAAGAGGTTTTCGAATACGGCCGCCCCTACCAGTTCGGTCTGGAGGCCGGCTCGAAACCCGAGCTGCTGGCCGTGCTGGCCATCGCCGACAACCAGACCCCGATCATCTGCAACGGCTTCAAGGACGACGAATATATCGAGATGGTGATGCTGGCCCGCAAGATCGGGCGCAACATCATTCCGGTGGTCGAAAAGTACACCGAGCTCGACCTGATCCTGAAGCATTCCCAGCGCGTGGGCGTGCGCCCGGTGATCGGGCTGCGCATCAAGCTGGCCAGCCGCGGTTCGGGCCGCTGGAAATCCTCGGGCGGCTACCGCTCGAAGTTCGGCCTGACGCTCACCGAAACCCTGCGGGCGCTCGACCAGTTGAAGGCGCTCCACATGGAGGACTGCCTCCAGTTGCTGCACTTCCACCTGGGCAGCCAGATCACCAATATCCGTCAGATCAAGGGCGCGGTCACCGAAGCCGCGCGCGTCTTCGTCGAGCTGCACCGCGCCGGCGCCGGCCTCAAATACATGGACGTGGGCGGCGGGCTGGGCATCGACTACGACGGCTCACAGACCGACTTCGAATCGAGCGTCAACTACACGCTGCAGGAGTACGCCAACGACGTCGTCTACCACATCCAGAGCATCTGCGATGAAGCCGAGGTCCCGCACCCGTCGATCATTACCGAAAGCGGCCGCGCCGTGGTGGCGTATCACAGCGCCCTGCTGTTCAACGTGCTGGGCGTCTCCGGTTTCGCCGATAGCGACACCATCCCGGATCTGCCGGCCGACGTCGAGCAGCCGCTCCGGGATTTGCAGGAGACCCTGCGCGCGCTGACCAACAAGAACATCCTCGAAAGCTTTCACGACGCGCAGCAGGCGCTCGACTCGGCGCTGAACCTGTTCAGCCTGGGCTACCTGCCCATCGAGCAGCGCAGTTGGGCGGAGAGCATGTACTGGCTGCTGTGCCGGCGCATTCAGAAGCTGGCGGCCGACCTCGACTACGCGCCCGAGGAACTGCAAGGGCTCGACAGCCTGCTGTCGGACACCTACTTCTGCAATTTCTCGCTGTTCCAGAGCATGCCGGACAGTTGGGCGGTGAAGCAGTTGTTCCCCATCATGCCGATCCATCGGCTGGAAGAGGAGCCGCTGCGGCACGGCATCCTGGGCGACATCTCCTGCGATTCCGACGGGAAGGTGGACCAGTTCATCGACCGCCGCGATGTCAAGAAGACCCTGCCGCTGCATGTCTTCGACGGTGAGCCCTACATCCTGGGCGCGTTCCTGGTGGGCGCTTACCAGGAGATCCTGGGCGACCTGCACAACCTGTTCGGCGACACGAACGCAGTGCACGTGCGCCTGGACGAACACGGCGCGGTGGTGCTCGACGCAGTGATCCAGGGCGACACCGTGCGTGAGGTGCTGGACTACGTCCAGTTCCACTTCAAGACGCTGGTGGAGCAGTTCCGCCGGTCGGTGGAAGCCGCGGTGCGCGAAGGACGCATCGGGTTCGAGGAATCCGGCGCGCTGCTGCGCTTCTACGAGGACGGCCTGCACGGGTACACGTACCTGGAGCAGTAAAAAAAGGAGTTGCCATGTCGCTGCGAGCGGCCGGATATCTGGGGCTGCTGCTGGCGCTCAGTTCCACGCTGTGCGCGGCCGATGGCGAGATCACGCTGTGCGACGTTACCGACAGTCTGGAAAATCAGGATGTAACGCTGCGCGGCCGTCTCCGGTTCAACATGGACGGAGGCGCATTCCTGGAAGAGCCCTGCAAGGGTAGCCTTCCGGGCGTGGCCGTTCTGATTCCGAACCGCTTCGGTACTCCCAGCGTGAATTTCGAGCTTGACCCGGAGGACCGCAAGCGCCTGCGTCCCTACCTGCAGATCCCCGGGGGCACCATCCTGGCGTGCGGAGCGTTCAAGGGAAGGCTCGTCCGCAAGCACGACTTTTATCTCTCCAAGCGTTCCTACATGGGCATGCCCGCACGCATGGGCATGCGCGCCGCCCAGGGGAACGGGTTCGGAGACCAGGGCGTACTCGAATGGGGCCTCATCGTGCGGTCCCTCGTGGAGATCCACGCCTGCGCTCCGTAGGGTGGCGCAAGCTTTAGCTTGCCGCGCCGGGGCTCATCCCGGCGCTTGTCGCCCTCGCAGTGTCCTGCCAACTTTCAGCAAGACCCGCTCGCCGCCACACCACGGGCCTGAAGCTACGAAATCCTGCACGCCCGTATGAATCGGGTTAGCCCCGTGAGGCCGGGGAGCCGCAAGGGGCGACTTCTCAGCCGCAGCCGGCATGACATGTTGACAGGGGACAAGCGCCGGGATGAGACCCGGCGCGGCAAGCCACGGGCTTGCGCCACTCTTCTCCGTCCGAACCCGGCGGCGATCTCCTGCTCCATGCGTTTGGTCTCGCGGTGCAGATCGCGCAGACCACCAAAGGCCTGCTTCCAGGCAGGCTCGGCGCGCTCGCCCTTTGAAGCGGCGAAGCCGGTTTTTCATGGCGTTCGAAGATGCCTCATCTTCCCTAACGAGTGGTAGCGGATAATTGAGGCATGCGGCGGGCGCCGATCGTTATTGCCTGGGTGGCCGGAGCGGGACTTCTGCTGGCTCCGCCGCCCCAGCCCCCCCAGTTCCGCCTGCCCAACGTCGCCGTCCCCCTGCGCCATTCCGTGGAGCTCACCATCGACCCGCGCCATGAGAACTTCGCCGGCTCCGTGCGCATCGACGTGGACCTGACCCAGGCCACGGACATACTCTGGTTGAACGCCAAGGACCTGCGCGTGCGCAGCGCGTCGGTTTCCTTCAATGGGAGCGACAACCCGGCGAAGGCGGACGCGGTCGCCGGCGAGTTCCTTTCGCTCACGCTCGATGCGCCCGTGGGCCCGGGCCCGGCCGCGATCTCGGTCACCTACCAGGGCCGCATCAGCGACAAGGCGCTGGTGGGACCCTATCGCCGGAAGGTCGACGGAGACTGGTACGTCTACACCACCTTCACGCCCATCGAGGCCCGCCGCGCGTTCCCCTGCTTTGATGAGCCGCGCTTCAAGACGCCGTGGGAGGTCGCACTGCGTGTGCGCCAGGACGACCGCGCGTTCGCCAACGCCCCCGAAGCCTCCTCTACCGCTGAGGACAATGGGTGGAAGCTGGTCCGTTTCGCGCCCACCGAGCCGCTGCCGGCCGAAGTAGTGGCCTTCGCCGTCGGCCCCTTCGAAGTCTTGGACGATGTGAGCCCGATGCGCGTGATCACCGCTCGCGGGCAGGCCGCGCAAGGGCGCTACGCGGCTGAGGTGGCTCCGCAGATCCTCGCACAGGAGGCCGCCTACACTGGTATCCCCTATGCCTTCGGCAAGCTCGATCTCCTGGCCCTGCCCGAATCCGCCTATGGCGCCGTCGAGAACCCCGGCCTGATCACCTTCAACCAGCGCGGCCTTCTGATCCCTGAGGGAGCCGCGACGGATGCCCGCCGCGCGGCTGTCCGGCGCCTGGAGGCGCACGAGTTCGCGCACCAATGGTTCGGCGACCTTGTGACGCAAGCCAACTGGGAGGACGTCTGGCTCAGCGAGGGTTTCGCCACATGGATGGCGGCGAAAATGACAGGCAATCCGCTGGCAGCCATCGCCGCACGCGAGCGCACTTTGGCCAACGACGCCGCGGGCAAGCTCCGGGCCGTGCGCGTGCCCATCGGCTCGCGCGAGGCCACCGAAGATGTCTACGACAACGCGGTCTACGACAAGGGCGCAGCGGTGCTGCTGATGGTGGAAAGCTGGCTGGGAGCGGACACCTTCCGCGCAGGCCTGCACGCGTACCTGGAGGCTCACGAGTTCGGCTCAGCCACCACTGCCGATCTGGCAGCCGCGTTGACCGCCGCGCGGCCTCCGAACGCGACCGGCGAAGTCGCGGGCGTACTCGACACGTTCCTCGATTCCACCGGCGTCCCGCGCATCGAAGGCCAGCTCGAATGCGACCCCGGCCGGCCCGCCCGCCTGCGCGTGCAGTCGACCGTCGCGGGCGTGCCCCTGTGCTGGAAGAGCGGCACGGCATCCGGATGCTCGGTGGCCGGCCGCACCACCGAGATCGCCTTGCCGGAATCGGCCTCCTGCCCCGCGTGGTTCTACCTGAACGCGGGCGGCGCCGGCTACTACCGCACCCTCTGGAACAGCGATCCGCGCGACGCGCTGCCGCATCTGTCCCCGGCCGAGCGCCTCACGCTGGCCTACGACCTGCGCGCCACGGGAGGCACGTTCGCCGCCCGGGTGCTGGCTGAGCTGGCAAAGGACGAGGTCCCCGAAGTCGCCGCCGCGGCGCGGGCGCAGTAGCGGGGGCGCTGGCGGACGGTGGAGGACCGCTCCCTGTGGTCGCGGCTTCCAGGAGAAAGCCGGCCGAGTCAATCCCTAACCCGGATTTCTCAAGGTTCGCAGAGCGTTTCGGGCAAAGCACAGGAGGGATGCCTCGGCGAGTGGTCGGGCCGACACTCCGGGCACGACACTGTGACGGACGACAAGCGCCGGGACGAGTCCCGGCGCGGCAAGCCACGGGCTTGCGCCACGTCCTGCGTCCGAACCTGGTGAGAAATGCGGGCTAGTTTGGTCCGGCGAACGAAAATTTCCATCCCATCGCTCAATCGCCCTGCTTGCATTCGCACTCTTGGTGGAGCAAACGGCTCCGGTGCCGCACCGCCACGATGGCCCCCTTCTTCGCCTTGCGGCCCCCGCGCGCCCGTGGCTTCCGCCCCCACCGTCTGAGATCCGTGTCCGGCGCCCGCCGGCTCACAACGCAGGGCGCGCCCTGCACCAGCAACTGGCGTAAGTAGCACGCAAGACCAGCTGGTCTTGTCCCCCAGGTCCATCCCGATGGTCAGCGCTCCTGATCTGCCCCGCATCCATCTCGGCTAGCGGACAGCTAGGTAAGCTAGCGGGGTTGGCGCACCGCTCGGGTGTCCAGACACGCCGGCATCTACTGAGGCTCGCGGGTGTGCAGATGGACTGGGGCGCCGGGCTTGCGGGCGCGCAGGTTCAGCATCTCGACGAACACCGAGAAGCCCATCGCGAAGTAGATGTAGCCCTTCGGGATGTGCTGGTGGAAGCCTTCGGCGACCAGCGCCATGCCGATCAGCAGCAGGAAGCTGAGGGCGAGCATCTTGACGGTGGGGTGTTGTTCGACGAAATCGCTGACGGCTCCAGAGGTGAACATCATGAAGCCGACCGCGATGACGATGGCCGCGATCATGATGGCGAGCTCGTCCACCATGCCGACCGCGGTGATCACTGAGTCGAGCGAGAAAATGATATCCAGCAGCGCGATCTGAACCAGCACGCCGGCGAGGCTGTGGGCGGCCTTGGCCGCGTGGCCGTGTTCGTCGGGTCCTTCGAGGCGCTCGTGAATTTCGCGGGTGCTCTTCCACATGAGGAACATGCCGCCGATGAGCAGGATCAGGTCGCGGCCGGAGATTTCGCGGCTGAAGATCGTGAACAGCGGGCGCGTGAATCCGATCACCCAGGAGAGCGAGATCAGCAGCAGGATGCGCGTGCCCATCGCCAGCGCCAGGCCCATAATACGGGCGCGGGCTCGCTGCTGTTGCGGCACCTTGCCGGCGAGGATGCTGATGAAGACGATGTTGTCGACGCCCAGCACGATTTCGAGCACGGTGAGCGTGGCCAGTGCGATCCAGGATTCGGCGGAAAAAAGGAAGTCCATAGCGCAGTCCTTCAATTGTCGCGCCGGGCAGGGCCGACCGTGTAGAATCGCCACCGTGTAAAATCGCCAGAGATGCGCTGCACCACTTGTTCGATGGAGATTCCCGAGGATTTCGTGTCGTGCCCGCAGTGCGGCACACCGGCGCCGGCTGCGCCCGCGCCCGGGGATCCGGTGCGGCTCGACTTCACGGGTGGTCCGCTGGGGGTGCTGCAATGCTTCCTGCTGACGATCGTGGGCACTCTGCTGGTGATCCCGTTGGCGTGGGTGAGCGCGGGCGTGGCGCGCTGGATTTCGAAGAACACGACGTTCAGCGACGGGACCACGGTGGAGTTCCGCGGCACGGGCGAAGACGTGCTGGTGTGGCACATCTTCTATGTGCTGACGCTGGTGGGCCAGCAGGTGGCGTTCTATGCGGTGGGGGATGCGGGGATCGCGGCATACCTGGCCGTGTTCCTGATTTCGTACGTGGTGCTGATCGCGATCATCCACACGCTGATCAAGTGGTTCGTGTTCAACGCGCAGTTGAGCTCGGGTCCACAGCTTTCGTTCGTGGGAGGATTCGCGGGGTTGTTTGGCTGGTATCTGGCGTTGGCCGTCTCCGCGTATTCGATCGTCGGGTGGGCGTGGGTGGTGGCGGGCATGTATCGCTGGTTGGCTCGCCATGTGCGCGGGCGCGGGGTGGTGTTCGCCTTCGAGGGCAGCGGTGTGGAGATCCTATGGCGAGGGGCGGTGACCGCTGTGGGCACGTTCTTTATCATCCCGATTCCGTGGGTTTGGCTGTGGTTTGCGCGATGGCTGGTGCAGCAGGTGACGATGACGCGCAAAGAGGAAGACGAGCTTACGGTTCCCGTGTAACCGCCGAGGCGGTCATCGCCAGTCCGGCGGCGGCGTTCTGCGCCCATAGCTCCGTGGCGCTGCCGTTGGGACGTCCGCACACGGTGAACGGGGCGGTGTCGAACAGCGGGCTCACGGCACGGAACTGGAAGCTCGCGACCACGGCATCGGGCTGATGGCGGCGCAGCAGGTCGAGCAACAGGGTGGCGATCAGCGGTCCGTGGACCACGAGGCCGGGGTAGCCTTCGCGGTCGACTGCGTAGCGGCGGTCATAGTGGATGCGGTGGCCGTTGAAGGTGAGCGCCGAGTAGCGGAACAGCAGCACGTCGTCGGGGTGGATGGTGCGCTGCCACTGCGGGCCGGCCGGTGCGGGCGGCGGAGCGGGGCTCGTTGACGAGTGGCCGCGGTAGACGATGTCGTGCTCCTCGGTGATCGCGAGGCCCGCGGGGTTCGCGATTTCGTGGCGGACGACGACGAATACGAGTGGTCCGGTGCGGCCCTGCTTTTCTTCGATGCCGGCAATGGTGGAGGTGCGCGTGATGCGCTCGCCCGCGTGGATCGGGTGATGGAACGCCAGGCGGCTGCCGGCCCACATGCGCCGCGGAAGATCGACGGGTGGGAGGAAGGCGCCGCGCTTGGCGTGTCCGTCATCGCCCAGGTCCGACTGGCGCTCGGCGGGCAGGAAGTAGAGCCAGTGCCACAAGGGCGGCAGCGGATCGCCTGCGCGCACGGGCGGATCGTCGCGATCGAGCGTGGCGGCGAGCGCGGTCATGGGCCACAGCGTAACGACATCGTCGTGCGTTTCGGTTTTGGCGATCCACGAAGCGAATAAAGGGGTCATGGAAGCAGCCCCCATGATAGACTGACCGCGATGTCCTCGCAGAAGGGGGCCTACGCCCCGGGATGGCGCATGTGGGTGGCGCCGTCAACCATGATGCTGTGCACGCTGCTCGGCTATATCGACAGGCAGGTGCTGGCGGTTCTGTCACCCACGATCCTGAGCGACACGGGGATGCTGGCTTCCGAGTACACCTTCGCGGTTTCGGTGTTCTCCTTCACCTACATGCTGCTGAATCCGGTGTGCGGATCGCTGCTGGATTACATCGGTCTCAGGCGGGGCATGCTGATCGCGGTGGCGATCTGGACGGTGGCGAGCGTCTCGCATGCGTGGGTCGGGGGGCTGGTGGGTTTCGCGATGGCGCGCGCGCTGCTGGGAGTGGGTGAAGGCGCGGCGTTTCCCGGCGCGCTGCGAACGGCCACCGAAGCGCTGCCACCGGAAAAGCAGGCTCGCGGGCTGGCGCTGGGCTATAGCGGCGCGTCATTGGGGGCGTTGATCACGCCTCCGATGGTGACCCCGATTGCGGAAGCTTTCGGATGGCGCTTCGCGTTTTTGCTGACGGGATTTTTCGGCGCTGTGTGGATGGTGCTGTGGTGGTTCCTGGCCAAGCCGCCGCATCTGCCCGAGCAGCGGCGCGAGTCTCTGAAGCTCCGCTGGCCGGATTTCCGCGAGCGGCGGTTGTGGGTGGTGGTATCAAGCTTCGGACTGGGCGGCATGGCGTTGGGCGTGGTCGGGTACTTGAGCCCTCTTTATCTGAACCGCGCGCTCGGACTGACGCAGGCCCAGTTGGGCAATGTGCTGTGGATTCCGTTTGTCGGCTGGGAGATTGGATATTTCTTCTGGGGTTGGGTTTCCGACCGCTTCGCGGCGAACGAGGATCGTCCGGTGAAGATTTTCGTACTGCTGACGTTCCTGTCGCTGCCTTCGGCATTTATCACGATGACCGATTCAGCGCCGCTGGTGATCGCGCTGTTCTTCTGGGCGACGTTCGTGGCGGACGGGTTCGTGGTGATGTCGTTGCGCGTGGGCTCGCGGATTTTCCCGCAGGATCGCGTGGGAATGGTGGCGGGGATCGGGTCGGGCTCGTGGGCCGCGGTGCAGACCGTGATCCTGCTGGTCTACGGCAAGTGGTTCGACAACGAGTGGTACGCGGCCACCTTCATTTCGATGGCTTTGCTACCCGCCGTGGGGACGCTGGCGTGGTTGTGGCTCAGCAAGCCGTGGGCGGCCGAGCGGCGGGTAGCCGTGGTGGAAGCTGCGGGGTAAACGCTATTCGATAATCGACTGTGCCACCAGATTCTCGAAGTCCTGATTCACTTCCTGGTTCGAGGTCTGGACCATCAGCACGCCGACGGTGTCCTCTTCCGGGTCGACGAAGAAGTGCGTGCCGTAGACGCCCGACCATCCGAAGGTGCCGGTGGAGAGCAGCGTGCCGCGCTTGACGTGGTCGGTGACCACGCGCACACCCAGGCCGTAGCCTTCGCCGGGCTGGCGTCCGGGCAGCGTGTCGGGCACGTGCGCCGAACGCATCATGTCGACCGTCTTGGGGCTCAGCAGGTGCTGGCCGTGGAACTCGCCTTCGTTGGCCAGCATGACCCCGAACGGCAGGTAATCCTCGGCCGTGCTGATCAGGCCGCCCGAGCCCATGAAGTAGACGTTGCTCGACATGCCGTTCGGATTCTGATTTTTGGTCAGGCCGTTGGCGCCGCGGTTATAGACGCTGGCCACGCGCTTCCATTGCGCATCGGAAGGCCAGAAGCTGATGTCCTTCATGCCCAGCGGATCGAAGATGCGCTTCTGGAAAAACTCATTGAGCGGCATGCCAGAGGCAATCTCGACGATGCGGCCCAGCGTATCGTGGCCGGCCTGCGCACTGTAAGACCAGCGCGAGCCCGGTTGGAATTCGAGCGCCGTGGTGCCCAGGCGCGGGATGTAGTCGGCCAGTGTCTCGCCCTGCTTGCGGGCGACCTCGCGGATAGTGGCGTTGCTCAGGGTGCCGCTGCCGAGGCCGGAGACGTGCGTGAGCAGGTCCTTCACCGTGATCTCGCGGTCGGCGGGGACTGTGTAGAACTCAGGCGTTGCGCCGCGACCGCCACCGGCCGCCTGCGGGGCTCCGCCGCGACCGCCGCGTCCGCCCGGCATCGCGATGGCGACCTTCTGTCCCTTGAATTCGGGGATGTAGCGCGAGATGGGATCGTTCAGGCGGACCTTGCCTTCTTCGATCATCATCATGATGGCGACGCTGGTGACGGGCTTGGTCATGGACGCCACGCGAAACATGGTTTCGGGTGTCACCGGCTGCTTCGATTCCAGGTCCATGACGCCTTTAGCCGTGAGGTGCGTGATCTTGCCCTTGCGCGCGACGATGGCGACGGCGCCGGCCATCTCGCCCGCGTCAATGCGGCGCTGCAGCATCTGATCGATGCGCAGGAGCCGCTCGGTGGACATCCCGACCTCTTCGGGTTTGGCCGTGGGCAGGGAGGCCGCCATCACCTGGACGGTGAGGGGCAGCGTGAGAAGCGTCAGGGCGAATGCGCGTTTCAAGGCGGTTTTCATCGGGAATGCGCCTCCTTGGCTTGATCCGGGCCAATGATATCGCAAAGCGCGAGCGGCGGCGGTCATCCTTTGCCGTCCACGTCGACCCGCGCTACGATTCCTTCCAGACCGCTCCGTGCCGCCGGGTAGCGATCGAGCACCAATGGATCGTGACCGGGGATCACGTGCTGCGGCGTTCCCGCGAGCTTCTGGATCGTCTGGAACCCTTCGAGCGTCTGCCCGATGTGAAACGCGACCGGATACGGCCGCCCCTGCTCCATGTTGGCGTAGAAGTGCGTCGCATCGGAGGCCACCACCACCCAGCCGCGGCGCGTGCGGACACGCACCACTTGCAGACCGGCCGAATGCCCGCCGACGCGGTGCAGCGTGATGCCGGGAGCCAGTTCCGCAGCTCCGTTGTGAAAGGCGACGCGGCCTTCGAAGATGCGGTGCACCATGGTGGCGACGTGTTCGGCCTCGAACGGAAAGCGCGCGCCCTCGTGGCACATATAGCGGCCGGTGCAGAACGCCATTTCGCGATCCTGGACGTGGAAGCGCGCGGCGGGGAAGTCGTCCAGGCTGCCGGCGTGGTCGTAGTGCATGTGAGTCACGATCACGTCTTGCACGCGGTCCGGTTCGACGCCGATCAGCTTCAGGCCCTCGGCCGGCGTGCGCAGCAGATTGCGGCCGCGCTTTTTCGCCATGGGGCGGTCGAAGCCGGTATCGACCACGAAGGTGCGATGCTCGCCGACGATGGCCCACACGAAGTAGTCGATGGGCATGGGCCCATCGTGAGGGTCCCCGCCGATGAAGTTCTCGCTGGCGCGGCGCTCCAGGTGCGCGTACTTGATCGCGTAGATTTCGTAAGTGTCCGGTGTTGTGGGGACCATCCTGCATATTGTAGGCTGGCGAAGGACCGCACGCGGCGAACGCGCGCTGGTTAGTCAGGAGACATATGTCGAAAGAAATGTTTGAAGCGGGACTCGAAGTGCGCAAGTCGGTGCTGGGCGCAGAATTCGTCGAGAACGCCATCAAGAGCGCGGACGACTTCAACCGTCCTTTGCAGGAACTGGTCACCGAATATTGCTGGGGAGCCTGCTGGACTCGCCCGGGACTTTCGCGCAAGACGCGCAGCATGCTGAATCTGGCGATGCTCACCGCGCTGAATCGTCCGCATGAGCTGAAGATGCACGTGAAGGGCGCCATCCGCAACGGCGTGACCAAGGAAGAAATCCGCGAAGTGCTGCTGCAAACGGCGATCTACTGCGGCGTGCCCGCGGGCGTCGACGCGTTCCGCACCGCCAAGGAAGCCATCGCCGAGTTGGAAGCGCAGAAGTAAATGGCACGCGAACATCTGGGATTCATCGGCGTCGGGCGCATGGGCGACCCGATGGTGCGGAACCTGCTCAAGGCGGGGTTCGAGGTCACCATCTTCGATACGAACGCCGCCGCGGCGCAGGCGCTGGCCGCCGAAGGAGCGCACGTTGCCGATTCCGTGAAGGCCGTGGCTTCCACGGCCGAGGTGGTGCTGGTGAGCCTGCCGACGCCCGATATCGTGAAGCGCGTGGCGCTGGGCGAGGGCGGCATCGCGGAAGGCTCGCGGGTGAAGATTTTCATCGACGTCGGGACGACCGGGCCGAAGGTCGCCGCGGAGCTGGCGGAGGGGCTCGCGGCGAAGGGGATCACGGCCGTAGATGCTCCGGTGTCGGGCGGCGTCGGCGGGGCTAAGAAAGGCACGCTGGCGGTGATGCTGGGGTGCCCGCGGTCGCTGGTGGACCGCGTGACGCCGGTGCTGGAGCCGATCGGCAAGGTGTTCTTCCTGGGAGAACGGCCGGGGTCGGGGCAGTTGATGAAGCTCGCTAATAATATGTTGTCGGCCGCGGCGCTGGCGGTCACCTCCGAAGTGATGGTGATGGGCGTGAAGGGCGGGCTGGACCCGAAGGTGATGCTCGACGTGATCAACTCGGGCACGGGCCGCAACAGCGCGTCGGTGGACAAGTTTCCCAAGTCGATTCTGCCGCGCACGTTCGATTTCGGCTTCGCGGTGGGACTGCTGCTCAAGGACATCCGGCTATGCCTGCATGAGGCGGAGACGCTGGGCGTGCCGATGGTCTGTGGCAACTCGATCAAGGAGCTGCTGACGATCACGGCGCAGCGGCAGGGCTACGATGCGGACTTCACCACCATCGCGAAGACTGTCGAAGAGTGGGCCGGCGTCGAAGTGAAGGGCTGAACTTCAGGGCGCCGCGCTGCGTATCTATGGGAGGAGGTTGCGATGCCGAAATCATCGTTCGTCTACGTGGGGATCAAGGGCGGTGTGGTGGCTCTCGACCGCGGAACCGGTCAGGAAGTCTGGCGGGCTCCTCTGAAGGGCGGTCAATTCGTCACCGTGCTGGTGGACGGGGATCGCATCTTCGCCGCAACGGCCGGAGAGGTTTTCTGCCTCGACGCCTGGACCGGCGGCCAGCTATGGCGCAACAATATGCCGGGGCTGGGACTCGGCTTGGTTTCGCTCGCGACGGCGAGTGCGAGCGTATCTCCCGTGCAGCAGAAAGAGAAGCAGAACCGCGACGCCGCCGCAGCGGCGGGTGCCGCGGGTGCCGCGGGCGGCTAACGCATCACAAACGGGTTCGGCGTCGAGCCTGACACGTCGATCCACACGCTCTTGGTTTGCAAGTACTCGTGGATCGCATCAAGCCCGCTCTCGCGGCCGATGCCCGACCGTTTGTAGCCGCCGAAGGGTGACATGTAGCTGACGGCCCGGTAGGTATTGACCCACACAGTGCCGGCTTCCAGGCGTTCGGACATGGTGATCGCGCGGCGGATGCTGGTGGTCCACACGCCGGCGGCCAGGCCGTAGATGGTGTTGTTGGCGATGCGCACGGCTTCGTCTTCGTCGTCAAAGGGGATGACGGAAAGCACCGGCCCGAACACCTCTTCATTGGCGATGCGCATGGCCGGCTGGACTCCGGTGAAGATGGTCGGCTCGACGAACCAGCCGGAGCCGCATTCGGTGCGCGTTGCCCGCGCGCCGCCCAGGCGGCACTGCGCACCTTCTTCCTTGGCGATGCGGATGTAGTCCAGCACCTTCTCATACTGCGGACGCGTGGTAACGGGGCCGACCTGGGTGGTCAGCTCGAGCGGGTTCCCCATGCGAGCGGTCTTGGCGAGTGAGAGGAGGCGTTCGACAAACTGGTCGTGGATCGGCCGGTGGATCAGCGCGCGCGAGCCCGCGATGCAGGTCTGGCCGCTGGCGGCGAAGATGCCGGCGACCACGCCGTTCACCGCGGCGTCCAGGTCGGCGTCGTCGAAGACGATGTTTGCCGACTTGCCGCCCAGCTCCAGCGTCACATGCTTGATGCCACGGGCGGCGAGCTGGTAGACGTGCTCGCCGGTGCGATCGCCACCGGTGAAGGCGACCTTGTTCACATCCGCATGCGTGATGAGCGGCTCGCCTACTTCGCCGCCGAAGCCAGTCACGATGTTGACGACGCCGGGCGGGAAGCCGGCTTTCTGCGAACAGATCGGCGAAGGCGAGCGCGGAGACCGAGGAGTGCTCGGACGGCTTCCACACCACGGTGTTGCCCGCGGCCAGGGCGGGTGCGAGCTTCCAGGTAGCCAGCATTAGCGGCGAGTTCCACGGAGTGATGGCGGCGACCACGCCCAGCGGCTCCGGGCGCGTGTAGTTGAAGACGCCCGGCTTGTCGATGGGGATGACGCGGCCTTCGACCTTGTCCGCCAGGCCGCCGAAGTAGTGGAACCACTGCGGGATGTAGTTGAGCTGGCCGCGCATTTCGGCGAACAGCTTGCCGTTGTCGGTGGATTCGATGGTCGCCAGCCGGTCCGCATCGGCGGCAATGAGATCGGCCAGGCGGCGCAGCAGGGCTCCGCGAGCCGTGGCGGTGAGCTTGCGCCAGGGGTCGCTGTAGAAAGCGGCTTTCGCGGCGGCTACGGCGCGGTCGACGTCGGCGGCTGAGGCGCGGGGGACCAGGGCCCAGGGTTGGGCCGTGAACGGGTTGATGGATTCGAACCGCTCCCCTGAGGCGGCTGCGACGCGCTCGCCTGCGATCAACATCTGGTATTGTTCGGGCATCCCTTACTAGTCTACTTTCGGTGGGAATTGCGATTCCGGCCGGAACGGGGACTGCTGCGGTCGCCGCACAGCCAGTGGCGCGCTGCCCGGAGGGCGCATTGTGCGCAGCCTGCTGCGGGCTTTCTACGGACGTGGGACGTAGTGCGACGCGGTCCTGCGCGTTCTGGGCCAGAGGGGGCGCTGCAGCAGAGGTGCCGGATATCGGCCGTTTCGGCGTTGCATGCAGCCCCGCCGCATGATATCGTCAACCGAGCCGTTCTAAATCTCAAGGAACCGTAACCCATGAAACGTTCGTCTGCGCTCTCTCTCCGATACTTCGCCCCGCTCGCGGCGGCCCTCGGTGTCTGTGCTCTGCTGGTCACCGGACCCACGCAGGATGCCCAGGCTTTTCAAGCTAAAGGCGCCAAAGGCGCCAAAGCCGCTCCCAAGGGGAAAGGAAAAGGCAAGGGCCCGCCCACGCGCATCCAGACGACGGTGCTCGCCAGCGGCCTGAATCACCCCTGGAGCATTGCGTTCCTGCCGGACGGCGACATGCTGGTGACCGAGCGCGTCGGGAACCTGCGGCGCATCCATGACGGCGTTCTGGACCCGACTCCGATCTCCGGTGTTCCCGCGGTGCACGCCGTGCGGCTTTCGGGATTGATGGAGGTGCTGCCGCACCCGAATTTTGCGCAGAACCAGCTTCTGTACCTGACCTACACGAAGGACATCGACAAGCAGGCCGGCACGGTTTCGACGACGCTCGCGCGCGGGCGCCTGGTGGGCAACACGCTGCAGGACGTGAAGGACATCGTGGTATGCGATACGTGGCTGGGCGACGGCGGCTCGGGCTCGCGGCTGGCGTGGGGGCCGGACGGAATGCTCTACATGACCACCGGCGCCTCGAACGGCAACGCGGCGCAGGAGCCGGGCAGCCTGCGGGGCAAGATCCTGCGGCTGAAGGACGACGGTACGGCGGCTCCGGGGAATCCGTTCGCCGGCAAGGCGGGCTACAAGCCGGAGATTTTCTCCATGGGGCACCGCAATTCGCTGGGCTTGGCCTTCAACCCCACCACGGGCGAGCTGTGGAGTAACGAAAACGGTCCGTATGGCGGCGACGAGGTTAACATCATCAAGGCGGGCGCCAACTACGGCTGGCCGGAGATCAGCTACGGGCGCACCTATGAGGGTCCGCGGGTTTCCGAGGTGCCGTTCAAGGCCGGCATGACCGGTCCGGTGATCTTTTGGTCTCCGTCCATCGCGCCCTCGGGCATGATGTTTTACACCGGGAGCAAGTTCCCGACCTGGAAGGGCAGCCTGTTCGTGGGGGCGCAACTCGGCGGCACGGTGCCGGGCTACCCGCACCTGGAACGCATCACGCTTGACGAGAACCAGGACGAAACTTCGCGTGAGGCGCTGCTGGTGGACCTGCACCAGCGCATTCGCGACGTCCGCCAAGGGCCGGACGATCTGATTTACGTGCTCACGGACGAGAATCCCGGGCAGGTGATCCGAATCGAGCCGGCGCAGTAGCGCCTACTCGTTCGGCGCGTAGTAACCGCGGCGCCAGTAGGCCCGCAGCTTGGGGAGCCCGCGGGGCGGCTTCAGATCGACCTCGACCTTGTGATACTTGCCGTCACGCGCGGGATTGGTCGGCTGGTAGCCGAGCATGTAGCGGTTGCGCAGATCGATGCTGATCTTCTGAGCGATATCCCCCAGCCCGCCGCCGGCGGTGAAGAGGCGCCCTCCGGTTTCCTCGGCGATGCGCCGTAGCAGGCCCGGCCCGCCGGGGTCCTGGAAAGCGTCGTAGCTGAACACGCCTACCGAGTAGATCAGCACCTGGCTTTCCTGGAGCAGGTTCTTGAGTTCGCCCGCCGAGTAACGGCTGTTGTTGTCGCCGCCGTCGGAGACCACGATGAGGGCCTTGCGCGTGCGCTTGGACTTCTTGATCTCGTTCATCGCCATGTACACGGCGTCGATCAGCGCGGTGGACCCTTTGGACTTGGTGAACGTCAGTTCGTAACGCAGGTGCGACAGATCATCGGTGAGCGGCACGCTCAGCCGCGGAGCGCTATCGAACTCCACCATCATAAACTCGTCGCCGGGGTTCGCAGTGGCCAGAAACAGCGCGGCGGCGCGCCTGGCCTGCGGCAGAACGTGGCTCATGCTGTCACTGGTGTCGAACACCAGGCCCAAGGCGACGGGTGAGTCGTCCATCAGGAACGAAGAGATCTTCTGCTGTTCCTTGTCGTCGAAGATGCGGAAGTGCTTGGCCTCCAGGCCCGCGACCGGCCGGCCCCACTCGTCGTTGACCGCGACCGGGATCAGGACTTCCCTGGTTTCGATACGCAGGTCAGCCCGCGGAGTGTCATCCGGCTTGCCGGCCTTCTGGCGCGGCTGGATGTTGACGGGTCCCTGCGCCCGGAAGGCGAAGGGCGCGGCGAGCAGCACGCCGGCCACGGCCACGAGGATGGCCCCAGTCCGCATACTTTCATTCTGACGCGTCCGCCTCAAGATTCCCAGCCCGCCCCGAGTCTACCAGCGGAGGCTGCGTGAAGCAACGGCCCTGCGGACAGCTGAGATCCGTGTCTTGCCCGAGTCGCCCGCCTTGGGTGCGCTCCGGCCAAGCTGCGAAGGGGCGATCCATCGCGTAAGCCAAGGCTTCTTCGCGTAAGCCAAGACTTCTTCAGTGTAGGCGTAGGACTCGATGGCGTCGTTGCCGAACTCCAGATGGATGGTGAGAGTCATCTCCGTTCACCCCCTCCGGGCTTGTCCACGAGGGGACCACAACGCAGTGTTGGGACAGGACCGATTCTTCTTGCGCAATCGTGGTCACCCATGAGAATCTATAGCCGTCAGGAATCATGGCATGACTGCCGGCCTAAAGAACCTTAAACACGTCGTAGTTTTGATGATGGAGAACCGCTCCTTTGACCACATGCTGGGGGCGCTCCAGGGGGAAATCGACGGTCTTAACGGCCTGAAGGGGGACGAATTTAACCTGGATACGACGAACGAGCCCGCCAAGGTCGCGGCCAAGGCGGCGTATCAGGGGCAGCTCGACCCGGATCCCGACCACCATTTCCCCGCGGTCCACAAGCAGCTCTATTACCCCTTTGAGAAGGATCCGCCCGCCAAGCCCACGATGGGCGGCTTTGTGCAGAGCTACTTCGACCAGCAGAGGGACGTAAAGCATTCGCGCCAGATCATGTATTACTTCAAGAAGGACCGGCTCACGGTCCTGCACAACCTGGCGCGCGCGTACACGACGTTTAACGGGTGGTTCTCCTCGATCCCGGGTCCCACGCTGTGCAATCGAGCCTTCGCGCACTATGGGACGTCATTCGGCAACGCGGCCATGAACTTGTTCTTCTTCAAGCCGGACGTGGCCAGTATCTATGAGCGCATGCTGGCGGGCGGGCACACGGCAAAGGTTTACTACTTCGATCCGGCCAGCTCCAGCCTGGAGGTCGCGAATCTGCTGAGCAAACAGCCGCAGTTATTTGGAACTTACCAGCAATTCCGGGAGGATTGTCACGCGGGCGTGCTCCCTGAATACAGCTTCGTAGAGCCGAATTACAGCGATCACCTGGGGCCGGGCGGCGGGATGCTGCTGGCTTCGGACCAGCACCCGGACCACCACGTGCGCGCGGGGGAGAACTTCATCGCGTCGGTCTACAACGACATCCGGACGAATCCGGACTTGTGGAAGAGCACCGCGCTGATCGTGGTCTATGACGAGCACGGCGGGATATACGACCATGTTCCGCCGCCCTCCTGCACGCCGGACGGATACGAGGCGAACAAGGACGACACGGAAGGCATCGAGTTCAAGTTCGACCGCCTGGGCGTCCGCGTTCCGGCGCTGCTGATCTCGCCCTGGGTGGGCAAGGGGAAGGTGGTGCCGGGCACGGAGGACAAGCAGAACGGCCGCATCTTCGAACACGCCTCCATTCCGGCGACGGTCACCAGTCACTTCCTGGGAAGCTACGATGACCGGACTCCGCGGGAGAAGGCGGCGGACACGTTCCTGGATTTACTGACGGACGAAATGCGGTCTGACAAGGACTGTCCAGTGTTTCACTTCTAGCCCGGCGGATTAGGACCAGGAGCTATGGCCAAGAAAAAGACAGCAAGTTCCAAGAAGACGGTCAAAAAGGCCGCGGCCAAGAAGGCGGCTTCAAAATCCACGGCGAAGCGCGCTAGGCGTGCGGCGGCCGCGCCGAAGCCGGCTCCGAAGAAGAGCGCCGCGAAGAAGAGCACCGCGAAGAAGAAAGCTTCGAGCCGGCGGAAGGCTGCCCCATCGAACGAGATTCGTCTGCCCAAGATGCAGGCGGCGTGGTTTGACGCCGGCCGCAGCCTGGACGGGAACTCACTGCTGAAGAATCAGGTGGAGCACTTCCTCGAGTTGGAACGCGGGTTCCCGGAAGAGCTGCGGTCAGGGTTGACGCTCGAGTCGATCCAGACCGAGGGGCAGGCAGCCGACTATATCCGGCGGGTCACGCTCTTGCTGCATCGCTATTCCAAGCCACAAGCGCAGGGAGGATGAGGAAAGTGAATCGGGTATTGCTCTGCGGACTGCTTGTGGCCGGGATCGCATCGGCGGAATCGAAGCTCGGCGCCGACTTCCGGCGGGAGGGCGGCAAGATCAAGGAAAGCTGCTCCAGCCTCAAGAAGTTTTTTGGCTGTGGAAGCACCTTGTTCACGGACCATCCTGTGCACATCACGGCGGGGAGTCTCGCTCCGCAAAACGGCTTCGGCGCGGGCGCGGCGTTCGCCGCCGGATGGACGCCGAGCGAAGACCTGAAGCTGACGTGGAACATGGACGCGGTGGCTTCCTTCAACGGGTCCTGGCGGGCCGGTTCGTATCTCAACCTCATCTGGGCGCGGATTCCGCAGGCCACGTTGGGCGGGAGTGGGCCGACGGACGTGGCCACGCGAGAGGTCCCCTACTTGCAGTTCTACGCCGAGGCGACTTCCCTCAAGAAGGTCAGCTTCTTCGGGATCGGGCCGGACTCGCACGACTATGACCGGACATTTTTCGGCATCCAGGAGACCGTCACGGGTGTGCGCGGTGTTTTCCCTGTGGGCGGCGGCCCGCTGAACTTTTCACTGGAGGGAGAGGCCAACGGACGCTTCGTCGACATCCGGCCAAGCACCGGGCAGGCCAGCCCCACGATTGGGGCTCTCTTCACCCCGGCCACCGCGCCGGGATTGAGCCGGCAGCCGGCGTTCGCGCAGTTCGGCGAAGGCGCGCGGATCCGCCCGTCGCTGGCGAACGGGCACGTCCAGATCAACTATTCGGCGAAGTTCCAGCAGTTCGTGGCGGGCGGCGATGCGGCGAACTCCTTCCGGCGGCTCACGGTGGATCTGGCGCACGAATTTCCTCTGTTCGGGCAGACCGTGCCGGCCGCTTACGGGGCGAATGGGCCGGATGAGTGCGGGGCGTCGGCGCTGGACCGCGACTGCCGGCCGATGTCGCGCGACCGCCAGGGCAGTATCGGCGTGCGGCTGCTGATGACAGAGTCGTACACGTCCAGCGGGAGCACGGTGCCGTTCTACTTTCAGCCGACGCTGGGCGGGTCGGACCTGAACGGAAGTCCGACGCTGGCGAGCTATCAGGATTATCGCTTTCGCGCCCCTAACATCTTTCTGGTGCGGGGTAGCTTTGAGCATTCCTTGTGGGGTCCGCTGGGCGTGACCGCGATGGCCGACTGGGGCAAGGCTTCGCTCAGCCGGTTTGATACGGATCATCTGCGGCACAGCTATAGCGCCGGGCTGACGCTGCGCGCGGGCGCGTTTCCGCTGGTGTATCTGCTGTTTTCCTGGGGTGGCAACGAGGGGACGCACACGATGGGGCGCATGGATACGTCGCTGCTGGGGAGTGGGGCTCGGCCGGCGCTGTACTGAGTGCGCGGCTGGGCCTGCAAGTGCGGCATGACCTTGTTTGCGGACGGCAAGCGCCGGCACGAGTGCCGGCGCGGCGAGCACGAGTGCTCGCGCTACCCTACGCCGTCGTTGGCGAGTGTGGCGGAGAGTTCGCGTAGGAGCGCGGCGCCGTCGCCGCGATAGGCGCTGCCGTGCATGCACGCCAGCGTCTTCGGGTTGAGGGATGCGAGCTTTTCCAGAATGGGCGCGGTGCCGCGGGAATGCGCAAAGTAATCGAGCGGCTTGCGGAACTTCTCGCTGGGTCCGAGGATGTCGCTTTCCGTGATGGCCGCGTGGTCCTTGCCGCCTTGCGTAAAAAGATCGCCGGAGAAGAGTGTGCCGGTGGTGTGGTCGAAGAGGATCCCGCAGTCCCAGCCGTGCGGGACGTGAGGCGTGTAGATCCACTGGAGCCGATGCGAGCCGAGGGAGATTTCCTCGCCGTCGGCGAGGCCGCGGCCGGGGCGGTCGGCTACGTCGTTCACGGAAACCAGGGCGCCGATGTCGCTCGAGAGCGGTGCTGCCTGCGGGGCCACCGCGAGGAATTCGTTGAGTGCGCCTGCTTCGTCCGCCTCGAAGTGCGAAATCCCGATGTGACGGAGTTTTTCGATTGGCAGGACCGCGGTGATGGCCTCGCGCACCAGGGGAAACATGCGGCGCAGGCCGGAGTGGAAGAGCAGCGGCTCATCGTCGGCGACCAGGTATTGGTTGAAGGTAAACCCGCCGGGCAACGCGGGGATGTCTACCGGCGTCGAGATGCGAAAAATGCCCGCGGCCACTTCGTCGACGGTGGTTCCGGTTTGTTGGTTGGTGATCATCGTGTCCCTTTCCTCAGATAGGTAGTGCGACGATCGCGGCAAGCGTTACAACGTTCAGCGATAACACTGCGCTACAAGCTTGGCGGGCAACGCGACCAGGCGGCCTGAGAGACCGCCGCAGGCCACGGGCCTGCCCCACAAGGCAACAATCAAGAGGCCGGCGTATTAGCGGGCGGTGAGGTCGCGTCCCTTTAGTCCCGGATGGTCTGGCGGGAGGAACAAAGCCCGGAATGTCGAGTAGGGGTTGGCCGCGCCGTTGGGGCCCGCCGAGCCTGCCTCGCCGCGGTAGGGCTGCCGATACTCCCACACGATCTTTCCCGCGGGCGTGATCTCGAAGAAGCGCCCCTGGGGGCCGGAGGTAATCAGCGAGTGTCCGTTGGCGAGGCGCTGCGCGCCTGAGATGTAAGTGGCGTTGAGGTTGTCGGCCGAGTAGGTCCAGACGGGTTCGGCGGGGCCGTAGGGGCCATCGGCGGGCAGCCGATAGTGGCCCTGCGCGTCCACCGGCGGGACGAATTCGTAAACCTTCGTGTGCGCGCCGGACGGACCCGGTGCGCGATTGCTGAAGACGGTCATATGGCCCGCGCCGGGAAGGCCCGCATCCAGCCAGCGGGCGTCGTGCTGGAAGCCGAACATGCGGTCGGCCTCGGTGCCGCGTCCATAGGTCTGCGGGTTGCCCCAGCGGTACAGGAGATCGCCGCCCTTGCCGGACTTGCCGCCGGTGGAGCCGGCCGCCTGGGCCGTGGTGGTGCTATGGTCGATGACCCAGATCTCGTTGAAGTTCGGCACGCTGACAATGATCTGGTCGAGCTGCGGATTATAGGCGACCGCGTTGGTGTGGAGGATGTCGGTGGGAGGATTGCGCGGCGGGTTCTTCGTGCCGATCATGTCGCCGTTGATGTCGAAGCGCTCGGGATGCGCGGCGGCTTGGTCGCTCGCCACCAGGTGATCCCAGGCGTGCCACTCCCACACGATGCGCGCGCCGGCGGGCCGTTGGGGTTCGAACTCGATGAGCATGTCCGGCCAGACGCCGTCCTTGCCGACGTACTCGGCGCGGCGCCCGGCCGCGCGAGCCTCTTCGGCCGTCTTCTTCTCCCAGGCGATGGCGAGGATGTTGCCGTTGGGCAGCACGGCGACGTCGTGGTGCGTGAGGCGGTCCTTATTGTACGGGTAGTCCCAGACCAGGTTGCCTTCGAAATCCCACTCCTGGAAGCGGCCGCCCGCGCCGCCGCCGCTGAAGCCGGAGTCGCCCTGGTCGCTGGCGCCGCGCAGGACGTGGCCGTTGTCCAGCATGTAGATGAAACCGGCGGGGCGGAATTCGCTCTTCCACTGGTGGACGACCTTGCCGTCCCGGTCGATCAGGAAGGCCGTGTCATAGGTGAGCGGCGAAAACAGGACGTAACCGGGCGTGGCCTCGCCGGTTTTGAGGCGCAGGCCGCGCGGCTCGTTATCAGCCTTGGCGGCTTTGCCGAATCCTTTGCCTTTGCCCTTGCCCTGGGCTTCGGCGCGGTCCTGGAAGGGACCCAGCATCATGGCGCCGGCGACCGTCAGCGCGACCAGACCTGCTACATGCAATTTGCGGCTCATCGCGGCTCAGTCTACCGGAACCGCCGCTTGCATGCAACAGCGGTAGCGGTCAGGGGAGGTTGCCCACCTCCATGGGCGCCGTGATCAGGATGGGCGGACCGGTGATGCGTCCGGCCAGAAACGGCGTGTAGAAATCGATCGGGTAGTTGGATACGGTCACCTGGACACGGTCGGCGGAGGTATTCGTGCCCAGACGCTGGACGTCCACCATGGCGGCGGTGAGATTGAAGGACGGCTGGGCGCCTTCGGCGGGGTCGTCCGTGCCGTAGAGGACCAGATCGCGAATCGTGGTTGGGTCGTAGGTGATCACGCCTTCGCGAACGGCGTAGCGCACGCGCTCGACAACGCTGGCTCGCTGGAACAGGAACTGGCCCATGTCCATGAGTCCGAACAGGACCATCAGGAAGACCATCAGTACCAGCGCGCCTTCCACCAGGGCGGAGCCTTTCTCGCGCCGCCGCCGTGCCGATCTCACTGCGGTCTGCATATCAGCCTCCGGAGGGCGCGAAAGTCCCCTCATAACGGAACGAAGCCGCGGGCTTGTTGCCCCAGTTCAGCGTGGTGAAGACGGTGTCGAGCGAGAAATTGCTGATGGCCACGGTGACCACGTCCGGCACCTCGTTGGCGAACTGCATGGTGATGGTCACCTGGTCCGTGGTGAGGCCGGGGACCACCGGCGATGTGCCGCCATCTGGATCCCCGTAGACCACGGCGTTCTGGACAGCAGAGGCGTAGGCGTTGGACGGATTCGTCGAGGCCGAATCGTAACGGAGCAGGGAAGCGTAGCGCGCTCCGCCGCGCACGGCGGCGGTGAGCCGGTTATAGACGTAGAATCCGTAGCCGAACTCGAACACGCCGACGAAACAGGGGATCAGGAGCCCGGCCGCGACGGCGAATTCCACCAGGGCGTTGCCGGTCTGGCGCCGCCTGCGGCTTCCGCGCGCAGTCATTGCGTCAACCTCACGACGTAGGCGCCCGAGCCTTCGCCAGCGCCCTTGTGGCTGGATCCTTGCACGTAGGGTCCCAGGTATTCGGCACACCAAGCCTGGTTGCCGCCCTGCGGGTATTCGCTTTGAGGAGGCAGGAAGAAGGCGCCGATCTGTTCCACGACGTAGGACGGACTCCCCGCATTGATCGGCATGGCGACGATGCGCCGGCCGCTGCCGATGCCCTCCTGGACGTATTCTTCATAGGTATCCGACCACCAGTCGCTATCCTGGCGGACGCGTTCGATGATGGAGGTTCGCTCGGTCTGCTTGGCGCCGCCGGTCATATCGACGACGTCGCCAATGCCGCGGTAGACGGTCTGGTAGTCATCGATGATGGCCTGCCGGATGATCGAAGCCGAGGTTTCCTCGATGTAGCCGCGCTCGCTGCCGCCGCCGGCGTTGGCGATGTCAATGATGGCTTGGTCATTGTCGCCAGGGCAGACGTTGTGCTCCAAGCGCGGGTTGGCGGCCCAGCGGAAGGTGTAGAACTGACCGGGAATCAATCCGTAGTCAGGCCCGGTGTCGTTATGCGCGTAAGGGGAGAAGGGGAAGATCCCTTCGCGGAAGCCGGTTTTGATCTCCTGCGCGCCGGAAGAGTCGGCGGCCACCTGTGTGGTGTAAGAGCTGGGGGCCAAGGCCAGCAGGCCGGCCCCGCCGGTGCTCACCTTCGTATTCATGAACAGGCTCAGGAAGTAGACCGGGACGTTCACGGAAGCGTGGACGCGCGCATAGCGATAGCCCATGGGGTTCGATGGATAGTCGGTCCACTCGCCGTCGAGGGACTTGGCAAAGGCGGTGGTTACCGAGGTGAAATCGGAGGTCTGGAAGTTCCACCGGTTCGGGTTGCTGTCCACGCGGGCCAGGGCCCGGTTGATGCCGGCGTCGGTGCCGTCCAGCTCCAAGGTCGCGGCGAGCGAGGCGGAGTCTGTGAAGATCTGGGTTTCGCTCTTGGCGATGTAAATGCGCCCGATGTCGACTGCCAAGCCGACCATTCCGATAAGTACGACAATACAGACAGCCGCAGTGACCAAGGTGAACCCGCGTTCACCCCGGCGCCGCCGTGGGGTTCTATTGTATTGGGGAGTATGCTCTTTAGATAGCGTATGCATGGCCGTAATACCATCCTGTAATACTGTAAAAGTTTATTAGTCATTGGGGAATCATGGATTGTGCGCAATTCTACTTAGAATTGTCTTAGGGGTCAGGATCAGGATGGGGCTAGTACTGAGGAATTCACCTTAGCGTCATCTACCGTGGAATGACGAGACGCTCACCCGCCGCGCGAGCGCTGTGGGACTTTAATGACGGATTCTACCGGGACTCCAGTACACTATTAGGAATGAATCTTCACCGCCCGGGGCGGCGATTCCTTCTGCTGGCGGTGGTTCTAGGGTCTTCGGCAGTGCTGCGGGCGCAAGTAAACTCCGGTAGTGTGGCGGGGTACGTGGTGGATCCGAGCGGAGCGGCCGTTTCCGGGGTCCAAATTACCCTGCGGAACCTGAGGACTGGGCTGGACACCACCCGAGCCACCGGCGCTGAGGGGCAGTACGCATTTGAAGCTCTTCCGACGGGTCCCTACGAACTGGCGGCCGAAAAGGCCGGGTTCAAAACGCTGACGCGAACGGGAATTGATCTGCATATTGACCAGCAGCTCCGGGTGGACCTGCAACTGGAGCTGGGAGAAGTTACCGAGACGGTTACCGTTACGGCAGTAGCTCCGCCGCTGCAGACAGAGTCGGCCGGTACGGGAGAAGTCATTACGGCCAACCAGATCCGTGACCTGCCGTTGTTGGGGAGGAATGCGCTGGACCTGCTCTATCTGATTCCGGGGGTCGCGGCCGGTGCGGGCGGCAATGCGGCCAACTACTCGGTGTCCGGGCAGCGGGAGTTCGCGAATTCGATCGTCATCAACGGCATTGAAGTGACCGCGAACCGGAACAACGATACGAACGTACGGCCTTCGGTAGACAGCATCGAGGAGTTCAAGGCGATCACTTCGTCCTACGCGGCGGAGTTCGGGCGGGCCGGCGGTGGGGTGGTGACCATCGAGACACGGTCGGGCTCGAACGCCTTCCATGGTGTGGCGTACGAATTTCTGCGAACCAACAAGACCACGGCGCGGAACTTCTTTGCGCAGCAGCCTTCCGGACTGAAGCAGAACACGTTCGGAGGGACCCTGGGAGGTCAGCTGGTGCGTGGCCGGACGTTCTTCTTCGCCGGCTATCAGGGGCAGCGGCAGCGCGATCTGTTCTCCTATCTGACGTCGACGGTCCCCAACGGGGTCAGCTTTCCAGGGACGGGCGGAGCCGATCTTTCGGGCTTGCGCGACCCGTACACGGGGGGACAGATCCCGGTCTTCGATCCGCAATTTTATAACGACAACTACTATGCGCAGCAGTTCCCGGGGAACGTGATTCCGGCGAGCCGGCTGAGTCCGGCCGGCGTGCAGGTGTTACAGAAGCTGTTTCCGCGGCCGAATGCTCCGGGCATCCTGAACGGTTGGGTCAACAATTACCAGGTGGCGCAGCGCTATCGCTTCAACAGCGACACGGGCGATCTGCGGCTGGACCATTCGCTCAGCGACCGCCAGAGGCTCACCGCCACTTACGACGTGACCGACTTCCGGAGTCTGACCGGCGATCCGTTCGCGGGGGCGATCGCGATCCCGGGTGGCGGTGGGGCCGATAGCGCGGACCGCACGGCTTCGGGCAATCATACGCTGGGCGGCACGCATGTGTTCGTGGTCAACGGGAATCAGTTGAATCAGCTCCGGCTGGGGTATGTGCACACGTCTCTGCATCAGGACGACTTGATCGCGCCGGGCGCGGCGGCGCAACTGGGGATCGGCAACATCCATGTGAACGGGTTTCCGGCGACTGACGGGCTGCCGCAGATTTTCCTGGCGTTCGGGGCGCAAACGGGCGGGTCGACGTACAAGCCGTTGGTGTTCGAAGACAACAACTTCAGCCTGGCTGACCACTACACCTGGAATCACGGCCGGCACAGCTTCAAGTTTGGCTACGAGTACCGGCGGCTTTCGGCGAACCCCAGCTTCCCGCTGTTTCCCGCGGGCTATCAGTATTACTACGGCGCCTATGCGAGCCTGACGGGCGATCCGAACTACGGCTACTACGATCCGAACGCCTACTATGGCAACGGCGGCAATGAGATCGCGGACCTTCTGCTGGGCCTGCCCGGCTACACGGCGCTGGGGATGCAGTTCCTGTCACCGCACACGCGCTCGTTCGAGAACCATGCCTTCGCGCAGGACGTGTGGCGGGTTACGTCCACGCTGACCATCGACCTGGGCGTGCGGTACGAGTATCAGGCTCCGTATTGGGAGGCGCACAATTACCAGGCGAACCTGGACCTGGGTTCGTTCCAGATGCGGCTGGCGGGCAGGGGAGGGAACTCGCGCGCGCTGGTCCGGCCGGACAAGAACAACTGGGCGCCGCGCGTGGGGCTGGCGTGGCGGATCGGCGAAAAGACGGTGATCCGCAGCGGGTACGGCATCTTCTACACGCCGGAGAACAGCGCGCGTAGCGACCTGTTGACCAAGAATGATCCGTTCTTTTCGCAGCAGACGTTCGTGAACTACGCGGGCGGCGCGTTCGCGTATCAGCTTGATGCGGGGGTCCCGCGGCCGACGTCGGCTTCGGTTCCGGCGAACACGTCGGCGGTGGCGCCGAGTTCGCCGGACCAGACGCTCTACTACGTCGATCCGCATTTCCGGACCGGATACACGCAGTCCTTCAACTTCACCGTGCAGCGGGAGCTGGGCCACCAGTTCACGGTGGAGGCGGGCTATGTGGGTGCGCTGAGCCACAAGCTGCCGATGGCGACCGCCAACCTCAACCTGGATGGCCGGCTGTCCGATCAGATCGGGACCGTGCGCGCGCTACTGTTCAACGGCAACAGCGCCTATCATTCGCTGCAAGTGAAGGCGTCGCGGCGATTCACGAATTTGACGTTCCTGGTTTCCTACACCTATGCGAAGAATCTGGACAACGGACCGGCTCCTTTCAACCTGATGCGGAACCGGCAGGCTCCGCAGGACCCTTTCAACCTGGCGCTGGAGCGCGGGCCGGCATCGACCGACGTCCGCCATACGCTGGCTGCCAGCTATGAATGGAAACTGCCGTTCGGGCGCGGGCAGCGCTGGCTGGCCGGATGCCGGGGCGTGTGCCAGGCGGCGTTGGCGGGGTGGCAGTTGAACGGCATCGTTAATATGCGGTCGGGATTGCCGGTGAACGTGATTCGCAACGGCGGGGTGGTCGGCTATGAGGGGCTGCGGCCGAATGTCTCGGGCGACCCGAATCTCGATGGTTCCCAACGGACGCTGACCCGTTACTTCGACACCAGCGCGTTTTCGACCGCGGGGCTGGGAGCGACGCAGCCAGGCACGGCAGGCCGGAACATCCTGCGCGGGCCGGGCTTCATCAACGCGGACCTGTCCTTGTTCAAGGAGTTCCCGCTGCGCGAGCAGACCCGGCTGCAACTGCGCCTGGAGGCGTTCAACGCTACCAACACGCCGCATTTCGCCAATCCGGAGACGGGCTTCTCACAGGGGCAGTTCGGCACCATCACACGCACGGTGGGGAACCCGCGGATTTTGCAGATCGCCGCAAAGCTGCTCTTCTAACGTGACAGGTTGGCCGCGTGCGCCAGACCTTCACTGCGGCGGCTGAAGCTCGACAGCGGCGCAAGCCGGTAGCGCAACAGCGTGGTGAGCGCTTCCCACCCATCCCGGGCGCGGATTTTCTTGCCCTCCATGATGCCGCGCGGGTTGTAGGAGACCGGCACCTCATGAATCGCGTAGCCCATGCGCCGGACCTTGGCGGTCACCTCCGGGCAGAACTCGAAACGCAGGCACTTCAGTTCAATGGAATCGAGCACGCTGCGGCGGAACGCCTTGTAGGCGGTGGCTTCGTCCGTGATGCGCGCACGGAACAGAAGGTTCGCGGCGAGTGTCAGGGTGCGGTTGGCGATGCGGTTTGCCAGCTTCATGCCGCGCACCGGGCGGAGAAAGCGCGACCCGTAGACGACGTCAGCGTGGCCCTGGACGAGGGGTTCCAGGATCTTCAGGTAGTCGGCGGGATCGTATTCGAGGTCGCCATCCTGCACCAGGATCACGTCGCCCGAGGCTTTGGCGATGCCGATGCGCAGCGCGGCGCCCTTGCCGAAGTTCACCAGCGAATGGTGCACCAGCAGGGTGGGTGAGCTGCCGAGCTTGCGGAGTGCTTCCGTGGTGCCATCGGTGGAGCCATCGTCGATCACCACCACCTCGCGCTCGCAGCCGGCGGGCAAGGGAGCGTTCAATACGCGCTCAAGCACCAGAGGAAGCGTGAGGAACTCGTTATAGACCGGAACCAGGATGGAGATCTTCACGGGCTTGAAATTCAGAGCGTCAGGTTCCATCTTAGCGTGGCGTTGACAGGCGTCCGGCCGGAGCCGATAATTGACGGGTACCCCGTAGGGCACAACGGCGTTTCCGCCGGAAGGGCCATGCCCGCCTACAGTGAATCTGCTGGAGGTGCCCATGCCGAATCTCGATAATCTCAAGAAGCAAGCCAAGCTCCTGGTGCGTTGGCACCGGGAAGGAAACTACTCGGTGGCCGGCCGCATTCGCGGCCTGGAGCGATACCGGAAGCTGACGGACGTGGAGGCGCTCGCGCTGAAGTTTCCGCTGAGCGAGGCGCAGGAGATCATCGCGCTGGAGCACGGGTATGCGAGTTGGGCGGCACTCAAGGCGGGGCTCGCGGAGCAGGGCGAGGCAGCGACACCCGGGCTGGGCGCGCCGGTGCTCCGGCGGGCTATGCCGGTTCTGTTTGTATCCGACGTGCGGGCGTCGGCGGCGTTCTTCCGCGACAAGCTTGGGTTCGCGATCGACTTCCTGCACGGGAATCCGCCGTTCTACGGCGCCGTGGTCCGCGGCGAGGCGTGCCTTCACCTGCGGTTCGTGCATCAACCCGTCTTCGTAGCCGGGATCCGCGAGAAGGAGGCGCTGTTGGCCGCATTTGTCAGCGTGGACAACATCAAGATCCTGTTCCGCGAATACAAGGCTGGGGGCGTGGCCTTCGAGCACGAGCTGCGGAAGGAGCCGTGGGGCGGCCCGGCCTTCACAATCATTGATCCGGACGGGAACCGGGTGTGCTTCGCGGAGTGAGCCCGGTCAAGAGTCAGTGCGCGGCCACCGAGCCTGCCGACGACTTCGGCTTCTTCATGATCAGGATCAAGGGGATCAGCGCGAGGAAGATAAACGCCAGGAGTCGAAATGTGTGGATGTAGGAGAGGATCGCCGCCTGACGCTGGACCATGCCGAACATGGCCGCGCTCCCTTGTGCGGCGGCCGTGCCCGGCGGGGATCCCTGTGAGAGCATCCACTGGCGCAGGGCATCCATGCGCTGCACGGCTTGCGGGTCGAACGGCGAGATGTGGGAGACCAGGCGGCTCGTCTCGGTCTGCTGGCTGCGCTCGACGATGGTGGTGACGATGGCGATGCCGACGGAGCCGCCGACGTTGCGCAGCAGGTTAAAGATGCTGGTGGCGTTGCCCATCTGTTCCTTGGGGATCATTCCCATGGAGATGGTGGTCAGCGGTACGAACAGCAACGCGAGCGAGAGCCCCTGGGTGAATTGCGGCCAGAAGAAATCCCAGTAGCCGGCTTCGAGGTTCAGGCTGGCGAATTGCCACAGCGTGACGGCGGCCAGGAACAGGCCGGCGGCGAGAAACTTTCGCGCGTCGAATTTGCCGAGGAACATGCCGATCAGCGGCATGGCGAGGAAGGCTCCCATGCCACGAGGCGCCATGGCGATGCCGGCCTGGAGTGCCGGATATCCCAGCAGCGTCTGGAGCCAGATGGGCAGCAGCACCAGGCTTCCGTAGAGCACGAAACCCATCATGGTCATGAGGAAGGTGCCGGTGGCGAACGTGCGGTCTTTGAAGACGTGCAGGTCGACCACCGGGTGTTCGGCCATCAACTCGCGGATGACCAGCGCAATGATGCCTCCGATGGAGATCATCAGCAGGGTGACGATGAGATTGCTGGCGAGCCAGTCATCCTGCTGGCCCTTGTCTAGCACGATTTGCAGCGCGCCGATGCCGACCGCGAGCAGTCCGATGCCCCAGTAGTCGATGCGGCCGGAGCCGCGGCGGATATAGGAGGGATCGAAGACGAAGGCCTTGATCATGAGCACCGCCGCGATGCCCACTGGAATATTGATGTAGAAGACCCAGCGCCAACTGTAGTTGTCCGTGAGCCAGCCGCCGAGAACCGGGCCGAGAATCGGGGCGACGACAATGCCCAGCCCCCAGAAGCCCATCGCTTTGCCGCGTTGGTCGGGCGGGAAGGCTTCGAGCAGGACGGCTTGCGAGAGGGGTTGCAGCGATCCGCCGGCGGCGCCCTGGATGATGCGGAAGACGATCAGCATGGGCAGCGAAGTGGCGAATCCGCAGAAGAAAGAAGCGAGGGTGAACCCGATGACGGAGGTCAGCAGCAGACGCTTGCGGCCGAAGTAGTTCCCCAGCCACCCGGTGATGGGCAGCACGATGGCGTTCGCCACCAGGTAGGAGGTGAGCACCCAGGTAGCCTCGGTGACGGTGGCCGAAAGGCTGCCACCGATGTGCGGCAGCGAGACGTTGACTACCGTGGTATCGAGGACTTCGAGGAACGTGGCGCTCATCACCGCGATGGCGATGATCCACGGGTTCACATGCGGATGCTCGGCGGCGGGCGGCGCCGCGGCGATGGACTGCGAACTCACTCGACCCGGACCTTGGGCACCACGGACATCCCCGGCCGTAACAGGTGCTCGGGGTCCTGGCCCTTATCGAAGGTGATCTTGACAGTCACCCGCTGCACGACTTTCACATAGTTGCCTGTGGCGTTCTCGGGTGGCAGCAGGCTGAAACGCGCGCCCGTGGCCGGCGAGATGCTGTCGACTTTTCCCGAGTAGGTCCGGCCTCCGTAGGCGTCCACCGAGACTTCGGCGTCCTGGCCGGGGCGAATGTTGGCGAGTTGATTCTCCTTGAAATTCGCGCTGACCCAGATGTTGTCGAGCGGGACCACGGTCACCACCGGTTGTCCCGCCTGCACGGTCTGGCCGGTTTCGACGTTGCGGCGCACCACGCCGGCCACCGGAGCGCGGATCACGGTGTAATCCAGGTTGAGCTCGGCTTCTTCGAGGTTGGCGCGCTCGGTTTGCACCTTGGCCTGCGCGGCCTGGGCGCGGGCTCTGGATGCCGCGACCTGCTCGGGTCCGGTGGCGGCGGACTTCACGTCGGACTGGGCTCGCACCAGGCGGGCCCGCTCCTGGGCGACTTGATGTTGGGCCACGGTGATCCCGTGATCGACCTCCTGCAACTGGGCTTCGATGGCATCGACTTTTGCCTTGGCCGAAGCGGCGGCGGCGGTGGCGGCGTCAAACTGCTGGCGTGGGATTTCGTCCTTCTCAACCAGCATGCGATAGCGCTCCAGGTCGCGGGCGGCGCGGTCATAGTTCGCCTGGGCGTCACGCAGTTGGGCCTCGACGACGGGTTGCCGGGCCTGCGCCGCCTGCACCTGCTGCTGCGCGGTGGCGATGGCGGCTTTCACTTCGTCGAGCGACGCCTCGGCGCCGGAAAGTTGCGTGGTGGTGGCGTTCGATACCACCGGCACGTTGGACCGGCTGGCGGCGGCATCGGCCTGGGCCTGCGCCAGGGCGGCCTTGGCCTGATCGACGGCCACCTGGTAGGGGCGCTGGTCGAGTTCAGCCAGGATGGCGCCGGCTTCCACGTATTGGTTGTCTTCCACCTTGATCTGCGAAACGTTTCCCGAGACGCGCGCGCTGACTGCGTGGATGCGGCCGTCAATCTCCGCGTCGTCGGTGGATTCCCAGACCTGGCTGCGTTTCCAGTACACGTAACCGCCCACGGCCAGCGCCAGAACCAGCGCGGCCAGCAACCAGGGACCCAGCCGTCCCCGTTTGCGAGGCTTGGTTTGGTTGGTCTCTTTGGTTTGCGCCTCGCTCATGGTTTTCCTTCTCCTGACCATTGGGCCAGGTTCTGCTCCGTGCCGCCGAGGGCGCGGGCGAGCTGCACCTTCGCCAGATTGTAGGCGAACAGGCCGGTGATGTAGTTCTCATTCGCGGCGGCCAGTTCCTGCTGGGCCTGCACGATCTCGAGCGTATCGGAGACACCGGCGGCGAAGCGATCCCGCGCCTGTGCCACCTGCTGGCCCGCGAGGTCGACGGCGTTACGGCTGACGTTGACCTGCTGGGCGGCGGAATCCAGGTCCAGCAGGGCGGAGCGGATTTCGAAACCGATGCGCGCCCGCAACTCGTCGAGCAGCGCGTGCTGGCGGTCCACTTCGGCTTCGGCGCGGATAATGGCCCCGCGTTCAGCGCCGCCGGCGAAGATCGGGATGTTCACACCGACTTGGATGCTGAAGGTGCCGTGCGAGGATGCGGGAGAACGGCCCAGGACGCCGTAGTTTCCGTCCAGGGAGAGCGACGGAATGCGGAGGCGCTCTTCGCCCTTCAGCGCCAGTTCGGCGGCTTCGACGCGTGCCGACTGGCTTTGATAGTCCCGGCGCGCGAGATACGCCTGCTCGATGGCATCGTCTGCCGGCAGATCCTCGATGACGTCGAAGCCGAGCTGGTCGGTGAGCCGCAAGGCCTGCGCGCCGGGGATACCGGCGGCTTGCGCCAGGTCGAGCTTGGCCTTCTCAAAGCCGGTGCGGCTGACGATGAGCCGCTGGCGCTCAGTTTGGAGCTCCACCTGGGCGCGCAGCACGTCGATTCCAGCGGCCAGGCCCGCGCTGCGGCGGTCCTCGGCGAGGCGGAAGGAAGCCTCGGCCGCTTCCACCTGCGCCTGTGCGGCGGCGATGCGGCTCTGGCCGGCCACCGCCTGCCAGTAGAGCGCCGTGATCATGGCGGCGACCGTATCGCGCGCATCGGCGTAGTCCAGCGTGGCGGCTTCCATGCGGCGGTCACTGGCGCGTTTGTCGTAGAGAAGGCGAAGATTGAAGATCGACTGGGAGATATAGGCGCGGGCGTCGAAGAGCCGGAACGGGCCCACCAGACTGGGGAAAGTCGGCCCCAGCTTGAATCCGTAAGCGGCCAGGTTCAACTGCTGTGTGGTCTCATTGGTGGCGGCGTGGATATCCGGCAGCAGGCGGCCCATGGCGATCAAGCGTTCGCCGCGGGCGCTGCGCTCGCTGTTGGAGGTCAGCAGGCGGCCGAGGTTGCGCTCGAGTCCCAGCCGCACGGCTTCGGCCAGGGAGAGATCGAGCGGCGCGCCCGTAGGCTGCCCTTGCGGCACGGCGCCGCGAAATGTGTTCGAAGGAAAGGCCGGCGGATGGCATGGGCATTTGCGGGCTCGTAAGGGGGACTCCCGGCTGGGCGGGGGTAGCTTCCCGGCTGCCCAAATTGAGGCCCGGAAGCCGCACTTGCGCGAAAAGGCCTGCCGATAGCCAGGCTCCGGCCACCCACAGGACGGCGGCGCGATTCATTTGTGTCTGCTCTCTTTCTTGGCAGCCCCATTCCAGAGGATCTGCATGAGTGTGGCGACCTGCTGGTCCACGCTGGCGGTGGACCAGCCCAGGCTGCGATGCAGCATGAAACCACGGGTGGATTCGTAGATCGCCATGGCTAGCGCTTCGGTGGAAACGCGGGCCAGCTCGCCTTGCTGGATGCCTTGTTCGAGGATCGTTTCCAGCCGCTCAAACTGGCGGCGGTAGAGCGTCCGGAATTCCTGGTTGAGCGTGGCCGGATGCGTAAGGTTGCCGAATTCGCTGTGATAGACGGCGAAGAAATCGTGATGCTCCTGCAGGTATTCGAGGCGTGTGCGGATGAAAGCCTCCACCTTGGCGCGGACGCCAACGGCTGCGTTCACCTGCTGTTCGGTGCGTTCCACCAGCTCGCGGACGCCGGCGCGCAGGGCGGCCAGGTAGATGTCCTGCTTGGAGGGGAAGTACTGATAGACGGTGGCCTTGGCCAGTCCCGCCGCGGCCGCGATTTCATCGATGGTGACGTCGCGAAACCCGCGCTTGCTGAACAGCTTGCGCCCCGCCTCCAGAATCTCCGAACAGCGGAACTCGGTGACGACCTGCTGCTTGGTTCTCCCCATTCAGACTGAAGAGTCTAGAATATCATACTCATCGTCTGATCTGTTGAACGTTAAGTCTAACGGAGGATGGACGCCGGCACTGGGCGGCTGCAAAGGTGATAGAGTCCCTGGAGGAGGTTCGCCTATGACTGAAGATCCCAAGAAAACCCGCGAGCAGAATTCCACGCGCACGGACGGAATCGGCCGCCGCGATTTCGTGGCCATGTCCGTTACCGCAGGGCTGGCGGCTTCGGCGGCTTGCTCGTCGACCCCGGAGAGCGCCCCCGAAGAACAGGCGTCGATTGTCGAAACCGACGTCAATATAACGACTCCCGACGGAATTTGCGATGCCGCGTACATTCACCCTTCCAGCGGCTCGTATCCCGCCGTCCTGATCTGGCCGGACGCCTTCGGGCTGCGGCCCACGCTCCGCGACATGGCCAAGCGGCTGGCGATGGAGGGATACTCGGTGCTGGTGCCGAATCCCTACTACCGTCTGGCCAAGGCTCCCGTGTTCACCGACGTCCCCTCGTTCAGCTTCCAGAATCAGGAAGACCGCGCCAAGCTGACCCCGTTGATGGGATCGATCAACGCAGAGGGCGCCGCGGAGAAGGATGCCACCGCGTTCATCGCGTTCCTGGACGCGCAGCCGGAGGTGGACGCCGCGAAGAAGGTCGGCACGCAGGGCTACTGCATGGGCGGGCCACTGATCATGCGCACGGCCGCCGCGGTGCCGGACCGGGTGGGCGCCGCCGCATCGTTCCATGGCGGCGGGCTGGTGACGGCGAATCCCAACAGTCCGCATTTGTTGGCGCCGAAGATCAAGGCCCGGATGTATTTCGGGATCGCGGCCAGCGACGACAACAATCAGCCGGATGCCAAGGACAAGCTGCGGGAGGCGTTCGCTGCCGTGAACATCCCGGCCGAGATCGAGGTGTACGCGGGGTGCGCGCACGGGTGGTGCATCGCGGACATGCCGCCGCAGAACGACGGGAGTCCAACGTACAGCATGCCGGATGCCGAGCGGGCGTGGGGAAAGCTGGTGGAGCTGTATAAGGCCGCTTTAGTTTGAGCTCATAGAGCAAGAGCCGGGGACCGGAGGGCGCGGGTTCCTCCGGTCGCTGCTTGGCCGCAGGGCGTGGCCTACGGGTGCATGACGTCGGTAACGGTCACGTCCAGGCGGTGGCCGACACGGAAACCGAACATGCCGTTGACGTGCAGGTCGGAGGCGGGCATGCGCTTCACTTCCGTCCCGTTGACGCTGAAGATCACGTCGTTGCCCGCGACCTGAACGGTGAGCGTGTTGGTCTGTTTGCCGTCGGCATCTTCGGGCATGATGGCGGCGTTCGCGGTCCACGGCACGATAGTGGCCACGTCAGCAGCGTCGCGGTTGGCGACGTAAAACTCGCCGGCCTGCCGCACCAGGAAGTAGGAGTACATCTGGGCAGCGGCGCCCAGTTCCGAGCCGCCAAATATCAGGCCATAGGAGGTGGGGTGGGTGGCTTTGGTGTTTTGGGTGAAGGTGGCCGACAAGGTGTAGTCGCCGGTAGCCGTCCAGTCGGGGTTGTAGAACGTACCGTTATCGGATGGCGGCGCGCCCATCATGAAGTGGTACGCGCCGCCGTCCATCATCATCATGTCGCCTTCGCCCGTGCCGGAATCGGCGCGGACCGACCAGCCGGCGGGCAGCGTGGCGGCCGTTGTCGCCGTGCCCTCTTCCTTCGCCGCGGTATCCTCCACGCCGGATGAGCATGCTACCAGGCCAAGAGTCATCGTCAGCAAAGCGGCCAGCGTGGCTGTTTGCAGAACGTGAGGAGAACGAATCGAATGCAGGGTAGTCATTGACACAGGATATCGGAGTGTCGCTCCCGGCGCGACCGGTAAGCCCGCTGCTCTCAAGCCTGCTGCTCTCAATCACGCTGCCTGGGGGGGCGGCTCCGGAACGGAAGCCGCTACACGCCGAACCACCAGGCGACGTAGGTGGCGACTCCCGCGACGATGGTCAGCATGGTCAGCGCCTTGCCCCACACGTCGACCGCTTCCAGCCGTTGGGCGGACGAGCGTTGCTGCTCGACGAAGGGCGCGTCAGCGTCCAGCAGATGGAGACATTCGTCTCCCTTGACCCGGACGATCAGCAGGCGTCGTAGGGCGATGGCCAGGGTGGCTGTCAGCAAAACACAAAAGGTTGCCAGTAGTGGCGTCGTCATGAAGCCTCCATTTATGGATTTCGTTCGCTTACAGGAAGCGGAAATTCACGATAATATCGGTGGCGACCTCGACCGCCTGGCCGTTCAGGATGGTCGGCTGGTAGCGCCACTTTTCCACGGCGGCGCGCGCGGCGGCCACCAGCATGGGGTGACCCGCAACCGTCTCGAGTTCACTAATATTGCCCTGGCGGTCAATGATTGCGTGCAAGCGGACGGTGCCCGTCAGGCGGGCCATTTTCGCCGCCTGCGGATAGACGGGCTTGACCATCGTGAGCAGCTTGGCTTCCTGCACGTCGGCACTCACCTGAATCCGCGAAGGTGGCGGGGGTGGCGGCGGAGCAGCCTGCACGATCTTCGTGGCCGGGGGAGGCGGCGGCGGGGGCTGCACGGCCGCGGCGAGGTTCCCCACAGCACCCGTCAGGATTCCGCCGGGAATGCCTCCGGGCACGCCGCCGACTACGCCCAGATCCGGAGCCGCCCCTTCCATCGTGTTCAAGATGGCGACTTCCTTAGGAATCGCCACCGGCGCGACCACCGCGGCGTTAAAGGTACGGGGTGCGGTGCGCACCGCCGCGGTAGCTGCCCGGCTGATGGCGGGCGGCGGCGGAGGTGGCGGCATCGGCGCGGTGATCATCGTGAGGTTGAGGTGATCCGGCAGCACGTCGATGACCGGCGACAACCCCAGTGAGAGCAGGAACAGGAGCATGCTTACGTGAATTAGGGCCGTCCACACGGCGCTGCGTGCAACCGCTGGATGTCCCACCGGCGTGATTGCGTGATCCTCGAATATTTGTAACATTGCGCTCTCCCTACTGTTGCGACGCTTGCTCGTTCACATTCGAGTGCAGCAAGAAGCGTGCCACCTGGCGGCGTGGTTGCAATCGCAGACACTTGCTGTCGGGGCGCCGTCTACCTCTCGTAGGACTTGGGTGCTAAGGCCCAGCCGCTGGGCGGAAAAGCCCGCGCAAACCAATGATTCAAAAGCCCGATTTATTACAGGCTCGTTGCTGTTTGATGACCGGCGGAGGTGAAAGTGGTTGCTGATGAGCGGCCTGAAAGGGGCTGTGGCGAAGCTCGCCTCGGCGGCGGTCACCGCGTTGTGAAGTGGACTTCCGGTTGCACGGAGCCAGCAGCAGGGAGACGGTCATGAAACACGCAGTCACGGCACGCGCAGGTCGGAGTTCGCGCGGGGTGAGTCCGCCGGTGGCGCCGCCGCCGGTTGGTCTGGGGCTTCGTCAGGATCTGGGCCGGGCGGAGTTGGAGGGTGTGCTGCGCGAGCTCGACACGATCCGTTCGCGCATGGTGGCCGACGGCGTGGTGCCGCAGGTCCTGCTGGACGCGGTCCATCCGAGCTATAAGGACAGCGCGCGGAACCTGGTGCATTACCTGGCGCTGCGGCGTCACGACCTGCGTCCGCTGCAGCTCCGGCTGGCGGCGCTGGGATTGTCCTCGCTGGGGCGCGCCGAGGCGAATGTCCTGGCGACGGTGGATGCCGTGCTGGACGTGTTGCACCGGCTGACGCAATCGCCGTGCACGGAGGCGGCGCAGCAGGTGGCGGTGGTCGATTTCTCGCAGGGGCAGCAGTTGTTGGCGGCGCATACCGCGGTGTTGCTGGGTCCGCCGGCCGCCGGGCGCGCAGTGCGGATCATGGTCACCATGCCGAGCGAGGCGGCGCACGAATACACGCTGGTCCACAACCTGCTTCAGCACGGCATGAACTGCATGCGCATCAACTGCGCGCATGACGATGCGGCGGCCTGGGCGGGGATGATCGCGAACCTGCGGCGGGCCGAGCGCGCCCTCGGCCGCACGTGCCGCGTGGTGATGGACCTGGCGGGTCCGAAGCTTCGGACCGGGCCGCTGGAGCCCGGTCCGGCGGTGGTCCGGATCCATCCGCAGCGCGACGTGTATGGCAAGGTCAGTGCGCCGGCGCGCGTCTGGCTCACGAGCGAAACCGATCCGCGCGTTCCGCCGACAGCGGCCGATGCCAGCCTGCCGGTGGCGGAAGAGTGGCTGGCGCAGCTCCGTCCGGGCGAGCGTGTCCGCTGTATCGATGCGCGCGGCGGCAAACGGACGTTCGACATCGTCGACGTGAACCGGGACGGCTGCTGGGCGGAGGCCGCCAAGACGGCCTACATTGTTCCGGGAACGGTGCTGCGCCATGAAGGAGGAAAGGCGGCGGTGGCGAATCTGCCGGCCCGGGAGAATGCGCTGTCGCTGAACCAGGGCGATCTGCTGGTGGTGACGCGCGACCAGAAGCCGGGGCGTCCGGCGACCTTCGATAGCGAGGGCCGCGTGCTCACCCCGGCGCAGGTCGGCTGCACCATTCCCGCAGTGTTCGACCGCGTGCGGGCCGGCGAATCGATCTGGTTCGACGACGGCGCCATCGGAGGCGTGGTGGAAAAGATGGAGCCGGACCGTGTGCGCGTGCGCATCACGCGCACCCACCTGGGCGGGACCAAGCTACGGGCCGACAAGGGCATCAATCTTCCGGAGAGTAACCTGGAGCTGGAGGCCATGACTGCCAAGGACATCGAGGACCTGGCGTTCGTGGCTCGCCATGCCGACGTGGTGGAGCTATCCTTCGCCAACACCGCGCGCGACGTGGAGCTGTTGCAGCAGCGCTTGCAGGCCACCGAGGGCCGGCAGCCAGCCATCGTACTCAAGATCGAGACGCGGCGGGGCTTCGAGAATCTGCCGGAGATGCTGCTGACCGCGATGCGCTGGCCCTCCTGCGGCGTCATGATCGCGCGCGGGGACCTGGCAGTGGAGTGCGGCTTCGAGCGCTTGGCAGAGGTGCAGGAAGAGATCCTATGGATCTGCGAGGCGGCCCACATCCCGGTGATCTGGGCGACGCAGGTCCTGGAGAACCTGGCCAAGGAAGGGATGCCCTCGCGCGCCGAGATCACGGACGCCGCCATGGGGCACCGCGCCGAATGCGTGATGCTGAACAAGGGTCCGCATGTCCTGGAGGCGATGCAGGTGCTGGACGACATCCTGCGGCGCATGCAGGATCATCAGGCGAAGAAACGCGCCATGCTGCGGCATTTGCGCCTGGCGGACGCGTTGGCCGCCAAGGCGAATCCCACCGCCGCGGCCGGGGCGGCTAGAGCGTTTGCAGCGTTATCGTAGACCCTCCCTGTGGTCGCGGCTCAGCTACTGGTGCTGTGCCCCGTGCACATCCTTCGTGCAGAGCGCCGCTAGCTGAGCCGCGACCACAGGGAGCGGTCCACGCTTGCTGAGAAAACGCCCTAGCTAGAGCGGCTTCGTAGATACCGTAGAGCGCGCCGCGGCGGCCGAGCTGTTGAAACAACCGTTGCGAGCCCCGACGAAACCGATCTACGCAAAATCAAAAACGGACTGGAGCGTGATTCGTGGCTATTGAGGCAGGGCGCGGCGGGAAGCGGGGCACCAGGCGCACGGAGGACGATGCGGACTTCGGAGCGCGGGCATCGCGCAGGCGGGCCGGTTCGGGGGCGGTGTGCCGGGCCGAGCCCGTGCTCCGGCACAGGTGGCAGGAGCAGGCGTTCAGATGGCGAGGAATGGCTGAGGTCACGTCTCTACTCTGCACCTGAATCGTGTCTCCGGCATGAGCCGTGTATGACGGGCGCGTGACGCGCGCGGTTCACCCCATCCGGCCGGTAACGTAGTCCTGCGTTTCCTTCCTCTGCGGCCGCTCGAACATGTCCACGGTGTCGCCGGATTCGATCAGACGGCCCAACAGGAAGAAGGCGGTGCGGTCGGAAACGCGGGCGGCCTGTTGCAGGTTGTGAGTGACGATGACAATGGTGCACTCGCCGCGGAGCTGGAGGATCACCTCTTCGATGCGGGCCGTGGAGATGGGGTCGAGCGCCGAGCACGGCTCGTCCAGCAGCAGCACTTCGGGATCCACGGCGAAGGCTCGCGCGATGCACAGGCGCTGCTGCTGGCCGCCGGAAAGTGACATCGCCGAAGTGTGCAGCTTGTCCTTGACTTCGTCCCAGAGAGCGGCTTTTTTCAGACTCGTCTCTACGATCTCGTCAAGCGAGCGGCCGTTGCGCAGGCCGTTGACGCGCACCCCGTAGGCCACGTTCTCAAAGATCGACTTGGGGAACGGATTCGGGCGCTGGAACACCATGCCGATCCGCCGCCGGACGTGGATGGCTTCCATGTCGAGGACACTCCTGCCGTCCAGAAGGATGGTCCCCGCCAAGCGGGTTTGCGCGGTCAATTCCCCCATGCGGTTCAGGGTGCGCAGGAACGTGGACTTGCCGCAGCCGGAGGGTCCGATCAGCGCGGTGACGCGGCATTCGGGGATCGCCAGGGTGACGTCGTACAGCGCCTGGGCCGATCCATAGTGGAAATTCAGGTTCTTGGCATGTAGTTTGACGGGAACCGGCGCCGCGCTTTCTTTCCGCGAGCGAGCGCCCCGGCTGTCGATGGGCCGAAGAACTGTCGCGGTTGCGCTGCTACCCAACACTGTAGCCATGGACGAAGAGGAACCTCAGGGTATCATCGCTGTGTTACAACCCGATTACCGCCCGTGTGGCGCAAGCACTCGTGCTTGCCGCGCCGGGACTCATCCCGGCGCTGGTCGCCCCGCACGGTGAAATGCCCGGGCGGTGTGCAAAAACCCCCACCCCGCCAATACCCGAAGGGAGCCGTTTCAGTAGCCCGCGCCGCCGGGCCTCAGCGCTTCCCGGCCGTGCGAAACCGGCCCACTCGAAATCAGGACTCCGCGCCCTCCAACCGCTCGCGGCAAAGCTCAGTCGAAGAGTGCCGGCACCTGCCCCCGACCTGATCAGCGGCGGCAAGCGCCGGAATGAGTCCCGGCGCGGCAAGCCAAAGGTCGCGCCACATCAGGCGTCGTTTTCCGGCTGCGCGACGAACCGATACCCAACCCCCCGGACCGTGACCACATGCCGTGGCCGCGCCGGGTCCTCTTCGAGGTAGCGGCGCAGGCGCACGATGAAATTGTCGATGGCGCGCGTGTCGGTGTCCTCGTGCAGGTTCCAGACCTCCTCGAGCATGCGCTTGCGCGAAACCGGCTTGCCCTCGTGCTGGATCAGGTAGCGCAAGACGTTGGCCTCCATCAGCGTGAGGGGAAAAACCCGATCGCCGACGCGGAGTTCCAGGCGGTCAAAATCCACCGACTTATCGCCGAATTTAAAGCGGTCCTGGGTGGGCACGGGGGCGGCGTCCAGCGAGGCAGTCAGCCAGTCGCGGCGCCGCAGCAGGCCGCGAATGCGGGCAATCAGGATGGCCAGGTCAAAGGGCTTGGTCAGATAGTCGTCGGCGCCGGATTCGAAGCCCTTCAGAACGTCGCTCGAGTGGCCCCGCGCGGTGAGGATCAGCGTGGGCACGAACTGGCCCGCGCTGCGCATTTCGGTCATGACGCTGAAGCCGTCGATGCCGGGCAACATCACGTCCAGCACCACCACGTCGAAGCCGCCGGGGTCGGCGCGCAGCAGATCGAGGGCGGCTTCGCCCGTGTCGGTCAACTGGACCTGGTAGCCCTCGGCTTCCAGGTTGAAGCGCAGCCCGTCGGCCAGGTGCTGCTCGTCTTCCACCACCAGGACCCGGCTCATGGTGCTATAGGAAGCTCCAATATAAAGGTGCTGCCGCGCCCGGGTCCCTCGCTTTCGGCCCAGGCGCGTCCGCCGTGCCGCTTGGCGACCGATCGCACGATGTAAAGCCCGAGTCCGGTTCCGGCGACGCGCTGTGCAGCGGGTCCCCGGGCGCGGTAAAAGCGTTTGAAGATCTGCTTGAGTTCCGTCTTCGGCAGGCCCGCGCCCTGATCCAGCACGCGCAGCGAGACGTGCTTCTCGCCGCTGGGGACGATCTCGACGGTCACTTTGACATCGTTGCCCGAGTACTTCACGGCGTTGTCCACCAGGTTCGAGACCGCCGCGCGCACCTCGTCTAGATCCGCCAGGATCATGGTGGGCGCGCCGCCGTGGAACTGCAGGGCTTCCGGCTGCAGGTGATAAAGCGTCCGGGCCCGCGTGACGCACTCCTCCACCAAGCCGGTGAGGTCCAGGCGCGACAGGCTCGGCTTGCGGCCAGCGTGGCCGATGCGGCCGGTGCGCAGGATCTGCTCGATGGTATCCAGCAGCCGATTGCTGTCTTCGAGCATGATGCGGTAGAAATCTTTGCGCTTGGCTTCGTCGACGGCGCGGGTTTGCAGCGTTTCCAGGTACAGCCGGATGGAGGCGACCGGCGTCTTCAGCTCGTGCGTCACGGCGTTGATGAAGGCATCCTGCTGCTCATTGCGGCGGATTTCGCGGACCAGGAAGAAGGTGTTCAGGGCGATGCCGCTGATGAGCATCGCCAGCAGCAGCACGCCCAGAAAGAACAGAATGCCGGAGCGCCAGCTCAACTGCACCCAACCCACGTAGAGCAGAATGATGACGGCGATCAGCGCCGCGCCCAGGGCGATGAAGAAGCCGATCGATTTGCGCCGTCCGGCGACGACCATGACTCCAGCTTACAGCGAGCGGCTCCGGCTTATGCGACCCGCGGGCGGACGGTGTGCCGGCTGAGCGCTCAGGCGGCCTTGCGGGCAGCCGCGGCGGCAGGCAGCTTGGCCACACGCACGTCGCTGGCGATGCCGAAGAACTGGAGCGTTCGGATCAGGATCCAGGAGGGGTCGAACTCGTACCAGGCCAGGCCGTGACGGGCTGAGGCCGGGTGCGCATGGTGGTTATTGTGCCAGCCTTCGCCGAAGGTCAGCAGCGCCACCCACCAGGTGTTGCGGGAATCGTCGCGGGTTTCGAAGCGGCGCGGGCCCCACATGTGGGTGGCTGAATTCACCAGCCAGGTGGCATGCAGGCCTACCACCACACGTACGCAGGTGCCCCACAGCATCATGGGCCATCCCCCCAACACACCTAAAAGAGCCGTTAGGACCACCAGCGGGACCCAGTGATAATTGTTCAGCCACACATAGAAGCGGTGCTTGGCCAGGTCCGGCGCATACTTTGCCATCATCTGGGTGTCGTTATGCTGCGTCTCCCCCAGCACGATCCAGCCGATGTGCGACCACCAGGCGCCGTCGCGCGGCGAATGCGGGTCGCCGGGCTGGTCCGACTTCTGATGGTGGACCCGATGCACGGCCACCCAGAAGATCGGCCCACCTTCGAGCGTCAGGGCGCCGCAGACGGCGAAGAAGTATTCCAGCATACGCGGAACACGGTAGGAGCGGTGAGTATGCAGGCGATGGTAACCCAGGCTGATGCCCAGCCCAATGGTCATGCAATATAAGGCTGCAGATACAAGGATGGCCGGCCAAGTGATCATGAATAGCGCCGCGATGGCGCCTGCATGCAGGACGACCAGGACCAGGGCGGTCAGCCAGTTCAACTTCTGGCGATTAGGTAGGACGATCGGGTCTGTGCTCAACGGGAATCTCTCAGCGGTAGCAGGTGGTCTATTCCACCGTAACAGGCTTTACTCCAGTCTTTTGTAAGAGTTGTGTAATTCCGTGGATGCGGCGATCCGGCGCCGGGAAAAGCTCGAAAGTGGTTTTTTTACAATGCTCTGCAACAGTCTCGTGCGTGCCGTACGCCGAATGGCATAGAGGTGGAGTGAAGGCCGGGTCAGCGCCACAGGGAAGCTTCCGATTTTTGAAGATCCATCTTCCGAATTTAGAAGTGAATGCAAAGTCATTCGCCTGCGCGGGGCATAGGCCCATCCCCTCTCCAGGCGACTGGTTTCAACGTGAAACTTGGTGTAGCATTGCTGATAATTAACCTGACTGTTTGAGAACAGTCGGGAAACGTTAAACTCCTTTTGGAGTGGGGGCAAAGTCTGAGGAAAGGGTACTCGTGCGCCAAACTTCCTATCTTGCAGCACTCTTCCTATCCGTTGTGCCGCTAGCCTTCGGGCAAGGCGCTCTCGGATCCATTACTGGCACCGTAACCGACCCGGCAGGGGCAGTGATCGCCGGGGCGCTCGTGGAGGGCAGAAACACCCAGACGGGTTTGCTGTACTCCACGCAATCCACCGCCACGGGCAACTACACCGTCCCGAATCTGCCGGCCGGCATCTACGATCTCACGGTGACGGCGCCCGGGTTCAAGACCTACACCCACACCAACATGCAGGTGGCGGCCTCGACGATTGTCCCGAACGACGTGCAGATGGAGGTGGGCGCCACCACCGAGTCGATCACCATCACGGCGGAATCTTCGCTGCTCAAGACCGAGAGCTCGGAGCTCTCCCATAACATGAAGATCGACAATCTGTGGGAACTGCCGCTGTTGGGCATCGGCACGGCGAACTCCGGTACCAGCGGTTACCGTAATCCTTACAACTCGCTGCAAACGCTGCCGGGTGTCTCGAACTACAACAGCAGCACGATTTTCACCATGAACGGTCTGGGCGGCGCGTTCCAGCTCACCGAGACGATGCGCGTCGAAGGCCAGGATGCCACCTCGCGTCTGTTCGGCAACTACGACTACACGCAGATGGCCCAGCCCAGTGTGGACTCCATCGAAGAGGTCAACTTCCAGACCAGCAACTACGCGGCTGAGTTCGGGCAGGCCGGCGTCGCCGTGATCAACATGACCATGAAGTCGGGCACCAACCTGTATCACGGGTCGGGCTATGACTACTTCGTCAATGAGGCGCTCAACGCCGGCGATCCGTTCACCGTCAACAGCAACGGGGTCGGCAAAGTCCGCCCTGTCCAGCGCCGCAACGACTTCGGCGGCACCCTCGGCGGCCCGATCTCCATTCCGAAGATCTATGACGGCTCCAACCGGACGTTCTTCTTCTTCAACTACGAGCAGTACCTGGAGAATTCCAATTACAATTTCAGTGACACGCTGCCCACGCAGGCTTACCTACAGGGCGACTTTTCGGCGATCTCCCCCAACGGCACGTGCAGCCTGTGCCAGTCCTACGGGATTCAGACCGGGGCCCTGACGCAGGACGCCCTGGGGCGGCCGATCTATGCCAACGAGCTCTATGATCCGCTAACCCGCGGGATGACCTCCAGCGGGCTGGGTTACTCCGATCCATTCCCGAACAACCAGATCCCGTTGAGCCGGTTCGATCCCTCGGCACAGAAAATCCTGGCGCTGGTGCCTCCGGCCACCAGCAACACCCTGGTGAGTAACTACAGCGCAAACATTCGCGGCAACCGGTATTCTGCGATCCCGTCGTTCAAGATCGACCACAACATTTCGCAGAAGGACAAGATCTCCTTTTACTGGTCGAGGAACAACACGGAGAGCCAGATCTCGTCGCCGTTCGGCGGCGCCGACGGCCTGCCGCCGGCTATCGGCGCTTACCGCGGCACGTTCATTCCCAACTATCAGATGCGGTTGAACTATGACCGCACCATCAGCCCGACGCTGCTGCTGCACTTGGGCGCCGGGTACTTCCACACGCGATTCTACGATGCGGCTCCTGTTCTGAATTTCGACCCGGCTTCCATCGGACTCTCCGGCTTCGTGCTGCACCGCACCTTCCCGCAGATCACGGGCAATCAGGACCCCCGTTACGGCGGCATGCAGAACCTGGGCCAGAACATCCAAACGCTGAACTACGAGGAGAAGCCGACCTTCAACGCCAACGTCACGTGGACCCATGGTAACCACACGTTCAAGGGCGGCGCCGAACTGTACTTCCAGCAGAACTACAACGGCAACTTCTCCACCGTCTCGCTGAACGCCGGCACCGCCGCCACATCGCAGCCTTACATTCCGACGGCCAGCCTCAACGGCTATTCGATGGGCTTCGGCTTCGCCAGCTTCCTGCTGGGCGACTACAGCGCCACGACCCAATCCCCGCAGCAGAACTACCGGCAAGGCAACCAGCAGTGGGGCCTGTTCGTGCAGGACACCTGGAAGGTCACCCGCAAGCTGACCCTGGACTACGGTCTGCGCTGGGATCTCTCGACGGCCATGCATGAGCAGTACGGACGTCTGGGACAGTTGGACCCGACCACGCCGAACGCCAACGCGGGCGGCCACCCCGGTTCGACTCTGTACGCTTCCACCTGCAGCTGCAAGTTCTACCAGAACCTGTATCCCTACGGCATCGGTCCGCGTCTCGGCGTCGCCTACCAGATCGACGAAAAGACGGTGTTCCGCGGCGGCTTCGGCATCAACTACCAGTTCACCGGACCGAGCGCGGGCGGGATCGTCGCCACCAACGGCGCCTATCCGCTGGCCGGCATCAACCCCTACATCAATATTCAGACGCCGGGTTCGATCGTCGCCCCGCAGTGGCCGGTGACTGATCCGAACCGCTATCCGGTGCTGGGCACCGTGGGCGGTCCACCCTCCTTCTTTGGTCCCACATCGTCTCCGACGGTGCCGGACGCGAACCAGAACCGGCCGCCGCGCATCATTCAGTGGAGCCTCGGCATCCAACGGGAGATTTCGCCGAACCTGATCGTGGAAGCCTCCTGGGTCGCCAATCGTTCGGCCTGGATCAACCAGGCTGGGGCCAGCCCCGCGGCTTACCTGAGCCAGATCAACGCCAAGCAATATGCGCAATACGGCTTGTATCCTTATGCTGGGACTGGACCGGCCGGCCATGACAACAACGCCGACCGCATTCTGTTGAGCCGGCCGGTGGGCAGCACCGCCGTTCAAAACCAACTGGGCTCGGTGGGCATCACCACCGGCGGTCTGCCGTACAACGGGTTCGTGGGTACGACGTTCCTGAGCTCGATCCTGCCGTACCCGCAGTTCGGAGCCATCTATCCGAGCGGCGCGCCGACCGGCGCTTCGAAGTACGACTCGCTGCAGATCAAAGTGACCAAGCGCTTCTCCCGTGGGCTCCAGGCGAGCGGCGCCTATACCTGGGCCAAAGGCTTCAACCGGCCGACGCGCCAGGACTTCTTCAACCCCAATGCGAATCCCTGGGGGTTGCAGAATATCCCGCCGCAGGTGCTGACATTCAACTTCACCTACACGGTCCAGCCGCACCCGGTGCTCGGCAAATACGGCGACCTGCTGACGCGGGACTGGGAGATCGGCATGTTCGCCACCTATCAGAGCGGCACGTTCCTCTCGCCGCCCAACAGCACCACGGCGAATTACCTGGCCAGCCAGGACACGCGCGTGCCCGGCCAGCCGTTGTACCTGGTGAAGAACATCAACGACATCCACACCTGGAACCCGTTCACCGACCAGATTCTGAATCCGGCCGCGTGGCAACAGCAACCCACCAACGCAACTGGCCCGGCGCAGAGCACGCTGTACACCGACTTCCGCGGTCCGCGCCAGCCTCGCGAGAGCATGAACCTCGGCCGCCACTTCCGCTTCGGTGAAGGCGGGCGCTACGACTTCTACGTCCGCGCCGAGTTCGTGAACATCTTCAACCGGACCATCATGCCGAACCCGAGCACGACCAATCCGCAGATCGCACCCACCAAGGGCGCGGGCAACGGAACGATCTACACCTCCGGTTTCGGTGTTGTCAGCGTCTATCAGAACCCGGGCGCGTATCCGGCGGCGACCACCGGCAACCCCACGGTTCTCGGCCGCACCGGCACCATCATCGCCCGGTTCCGGTTCTAGCCCGCGGCAAGCGGGCCGGGACCACCGGCAACCCTTCGAGCCCGGTACCCTAGAGGTACCGGGCTTTTTTGCGATCATGCGGATCTGCTCCATTCCGCTTTTGTTGGCTGCTGCAGGCGGCCTGCTGCCGGCGCAGCCTGCCGCTACTACGTTTACTTCCTACGCCGAGGCGAAAGCGGTCCTGGATGCGCCGGGCGCTCAGCTTCCCGCCGAACTGCAAGGCGCGAATGCCGCCAAGTGGAGCGAGTGGAGTCACGCGCAGGACGCGGCGATTCGCGCGCGCCTGGAGCAAGGCGACCTGGATTCGATGGTGAACCTGCTGCTGCTGGGGACGTCGTTCACCAAGCAGCCGCGGGTCCCCATGGACCAGATCACGCCTGCCTCGAAGAACGGTGTCTTGAACGGCAGGGTGGAGGACCTGGTGGCGGGCATTTTCGCTCCAGGCGACAACGAGCGGCTCCAGTTCCTCAACGGCCTTTTCCGCCGCCGGGGCGTGAAACCGGGCGATGCCACGGAACTCGGCGTCCGGATCTACACGCAGCTTCTGCGCGTGATGCAGGAGCGCAAGGCGCTGGCGGAGCGCGCCGCCGCCCTCCAGAGCAGCGAGAGCCAGGGCGCGCCCGGGTCCGGGGCGCTGCTGGACCGCGGGTCGCTGTTCTCCGATCGCGGGGTGTCGCTCGACACCAGCATTCTCCCCAGCTTTTCGATCGAGCAAACCCTGCGCGACCTGAAGCAGCGCGGAGTCCTGCGCGAAGGGCAGGTGGCCCGCGTGGCCGTGATCGGTCCAGGGCTGGACTTCATCGATAAGAATGAGCAGTCGGCCTACGACTATTACCCGCAGCAGACGCTGCAACCGTTCGCGCTCTCCGATTCTCTGGTCCGGCTGGGGCTGGCGGCGGCCGGCGGCCCGTCCGTGACCATTTTCGATATCAGCCCGCGGGTCCTGGACCACATCGAACGCGCGCGCGAGCGAGCCCGGAAAGACACCCCCTACACCATCCAGCTCCCGCGCGACGTTTCGCGGCCCTGGCCGACGGAGCTTGCCTCTTATTGGAAATCGCTCGGCGGCGAGGTGGGCAGGGAAGTCACGCCCCTTCCGCCGCCAGCGGCGTTTCCGGGCCTGGAGACGCGCGCCGTGGCGATTCGCCCCGAGGCCGTGCTGGCGTGCGACGCCCTGGACCTGAATATCGTCCTCCAGCGCCTGGAACTGCCGGAGGACCAGCGGTTCGACCTCATCGTAGGCACAAACATCTTTCTTTATTACGACTCCTTCCAGCAATCACTGGCTCTGGAGAACGCCGGCGCCATGCTGAAGCCAGGCGGCCTGCTGCTGACCAATGACCGCCTGCCCGAAGTCCCCGGCGGGACGATGCGGCCAGCCGGGATCACAGAGGTCCCCTTCGGCGATACCGGCTCACGGGAAGCCGTAGGCTGGTATAGGCGCCTGTAGCGCAAGCACTCGTGCTTGCCGCGCCGGGACTCATCCCGGCGCTTGTCGTCCATCACAGCGTCATGCCGGGTACCAGCGAAATCCCTCATCGAGGCACCCGCCCGCAGCTCTCACACCCGAGCCGCCCGATCACCCGGCACCCAACCATCAGAAAGTGAACCGAGCCACAATCTGCCCGGCGCGCGGCGGATACGCAGTCCGCGAAGCGGAGATCGAACCGAAGCCGGAAACGATCTGCAAACCCGGCTGGGAGCAAGCGCCCGTCCCTCCGTCCGGCAGCCTGCACACGCCCGGCCGCTGTGGATTCGTCAGGCTGGGATTGTTCGGGTACGTCCGGTTGAACACGTTGTTAAGCTCCATGCGGATCTGCAGGTTCACGGTTTCGCCGAAGCGGAACAGCCGGCCGAGGGCCAGATTCTCCACCGGACGGCGCTGGCCGCGGAAGTCATTCGTATAGGTGGGACCGCCGAAATCCCCGGGCTGCGGATTCTGCCAGGCAGCGGGATTCAGCACGAAATCCTTGTTCGGATCGAAGCAATGGCAGTTCAGATCGGTGAGGTAGAGCGGCTCTCCGGTCCGGTACTGGTGCGAAGCCGTCTGGAAGGTGAGGTTGGCGGAGGTGGCCTGCGCCAGTCCGCTGGCATAGCCTGTGGTGTTGGCCGTGGGAGCCGCCAGCGGTGTGCCGGAGGCGTAGTACAGAAACCCGTTGAACATCCAGTCGCTGGCCACGATGGCCAGGGCCTTGGGCGCCCATTCGAACTGCGGCACCGTGTAGGTGAAGCCGATGCGCGTGACCAGCGGCTGGTCGGTATTGGCGCGGCTCTTGGCCAGACCGCGATTCTGCACGTCCGGCGTTCCCGCGTAGGTGTCCATCGCCTGCGACCAGGTGAACCCGAAATCCACCTGCAAGCCATGCGACAGCCGCTGGTTGGCGGTCAACTGCATCGAGTTATACCAGCTTCGGCCCAGCGGCGGGTTGATCAGGTTGATGGTGGTGAACTGCGGCAGCGGACGCAGCGACTGCGCCACCGTCGCCGTGAGCGGGAAATTCGAGAACGGGAGCTGATTGCGGAAGCGGCCCGCGCCCGCCGAGCCCACCGGCGACACCAGCGCGCGCAGGTCGTCCGGATTATTAAGGTCGACGCCGTACTGGTTGAGGATGTTCGAGCTCAGGTAATTGTAGTTGGTGAGCGGCTGACCGACATAGGTGGGCCACCACACGCCGTGGTTGGCCACGTAGGAGGCCTGCACCACCAGGTTCGGCGTCACTTCGCGCTGAATGCTGAAGCTCCACTGATATTGGCGCGCCGGACGGCCGGCGTTCTGGTCGTAATACTGCGGACCTGCGTTAGGAAGCACGCCGCCGATCGGGTAATAGCCAGCGCTGAAGTTGGGCCACTTGATCCGGTCCGCGGTCAGCGGCTGGCCGTTCAGCGTGACGCCCTGCCCTAGAATCATGAGCGGGTCGCCGGGGACCGACGACGGCGAGAACTGATTGGCGGCCGTGGCATCTCCGCTGGCCGAGCCGAATACCTGTGCCACGCCGGTTCCCGTGTAGGCGATGCCGAAGCCGCCGCGGAGCACGGTCTTGGAGTTCACCTGGAAGGCGAAGCCGAGCCGCGGTCCGAAGGCGAACGGATAGTTGCGGGCGAAGTTGCAGCCGCAGGTGGCCTGATAAATCACCGAGCCGGGATGCCCGCCGGCCGTCGGATTCGCCAGCGTCGGGGCCAGATTCGGAGCGCGTCCGTATTGTTCCTTGTACCAGGTGGAGAAGTCGTAGCGCAGGCCGATGTCCAGCGTCAGCCGGCGCGTCACCTTCCAACTGTCCTGCACATAGAATCCGAGTTGGCGCTTGCCGAAGCGGGCCCGCGAAGCCGGATTGATCTGCGCGGAATCGACGCGGCCCAGCAGGAAGCTGGCGTACGGCAGCCCGACGTGGTACGGACCAATATTGGCGACGCTGCTGCCGGAGGACGTGTTCACCAGGTACGGCATGGCTGTCTGGGCGGGGCTGAACCCGTAGCTGCCCGACAGGGCGTTGATGTTGATGGAGTAGCTGCCCTGGAATTCCCCGCTGCCGCCGAACTTGAAGGTGTGGTTGCCGCGGACCCAGGTCAGGTTGGCGATGGCGTCCACCGTCGTGTAGGCGTCATCGGCGCGGCCCGGGGGTCCGCCAAAACTGGCGCCGCCGGCCACCGTGTCGGCCAGGCCCGTCATTCGCGGGAACGTGGCTGGACGTGAGAAGGCCTGGCTGCACAGCCCCAACCCCTGGCAGGGATCGTAGTCCGGCGTAATGGCCGGACGTCCCAGGTAGTTCTGGTCGTAGCCGGCGCCCAGGTGCAACAGCATCGCGGGGGTGAGGGTGTGGTCGTAATTCAGACGCTCGCGATGCGCGTAAATGGCTGCTCCGAACTCACCGGAGATCGGCTGCGGGGCGCCGTCAATGCCATAGCCGTTGGCGTTGTCGGTGTAGGTGCGGGAAAAGAAGAAGGACAGCTTGTCATTGGGTCCCAACGTCTGGTCAACCTTGATGGAGGGAGCCTGCGTGATGCGGTTGGTGTGTTCCGCATTCTGCCAGTTTTGGACCACGCCGGCAGCGTTGCAGGGCGGTCCGCCGATGCAGAAGGGCTTCGGGATCAGGCTCTGCACTCGCAACGTGACGGGATCGAAGCGGGAGGGACTGATGCGGTTGCCGGGGAAGGGGTCCGTCACCGCCTCTCCGCTCGGTGCGAAGTGCCGCGAGAGGGGATCGTAAATCGTGTTGGCAATAATGTCGCGCCCCAGCGGATCGGTTCCGATGTTGCGGTTGCCGGCCGCGGTGAGCGCCGCGCTGAAATCACCCATGCGATAGGCGTCGGTGGGAACCGAAAGAGCGCTGGAGAGAACGTTCTGCGACTGGCGGAACTGTTCCCAGTTGAAGAAGAAAAAAGTCTTCTGGTGGCCGTCGTAGACTTTGGGGATGATCACCGGACCTCCGAGCGTAAATCCGTAGTCGTTGCGGCGCACCGTCGGCCGGACGTGCTCAGTAGGGTTTCCGGACTGCACGGTGAAGGGCTGCCCGGCATTCAGAATGTCGTTTTGGAAGTACTCATACGCGCTGCCGTGATAGTCGTTGCCGCCGGATTTCATGGTCACGTTCATCACCGCGCTGCCGGCCTGCCCGAACTCGGCGGCGTAGTTCGAGGTCTGCACTGTCCATTCCTGGATGGCGTCCATGCCAGGCTGGTTCTGCTGGTTCGCGCCCTGGCCGACAATGTTGGTGCCGTCCATGCCGTCAATCAGAACCTTCTCCGATCCGCCCGGACTGCCGTTGATTTTCACGCTGGGCCCGACAAACGACGGGCTGGGCTGGAAAAACGCTCCCGGCAACAGGGCCACCAGATTGAACGGGTTCCGGATGCCGGAGGAGTTCTGCCCCACCGTCAGCAGCGGCAGCGTGTTCATGGTCTTGGTGGCGACCGTGTTGCTGAGCTCGCCGCTTTCGGTGCGCAGCAGTGGAGCTTCGGCAGTTACGGTCACCGACTCGGTGGCGGAGCCAACCTCCATCAACGCATCGACACGGATGGTTTGCGCCGCCTGCACCACCAGCCCGCCGCGGATGTACGTCTTGAATCCCATCTCGGTGACCGTGAGCTCGTAGTCGCCTGCGGGCAGTTGCGCGATGGTGTAGTTGCCGGTGTTGGAGGCGGCTACGCGGTAGAGTGCTCCGGTGCCGGTATTGCGGGCTTCGACGGCGGCGCCGGCGATCACGGCTCCGGCGGGGTCGGCGACAGTGCCGGTAATGGTTCCGCGATCGGTCTGAGCAAACGCGGGCAAACAAAAGGCAGAAAGCAGGCAGAAGGACAGGACAGAACGCAGCATGGATTCCCCCTATCTTGGTCTCACCACTCGGTGCATCGATGTTACGTTGGCCCGTTAACGCAAGCTATCCTGCCAATACAGTAAAACAGCGCCATGTAAAGACATGAAATACGTGGTGACTTATTGGCGTATTTCTTAAGGTGGGGGCGGACGGCGGGGGGCGAAGGAGAGGGGAAGGGCCAAGGAAAGCACAGGAGTTATCGGTACGGATCGGCCCCCGCCGGAGGCCGGGGGCGTGGCGGCGGCTTACTTGATGTGGCCCTCGGTGAAATCCCGGTTGTTTTCTTCGCAGGAGTACTCGATCAGTTCCTCGCCGGGCTTCATGCGGGTGAAGACCCGCGTGTTTTTCCAGGGCCTTGTGTAGGTTTTGGGGTCATCCACGGTGACTTCGTAGTCGATGTGGTCCGGGTCAGTGAAGCGGAAGCGCTGCACCAGGCGCAACTGATCCGAGTGCGGGTGCCCGAGCGTGTCGAGCCGGGTCCGGCCGTTGAAGCCGATGGTGTCCACCACGAGCGTGTCCCCATCGAAGGATCCGATGGAGTTGCCGAACCAGGTGGGATTCAAGTCCTTGGGATGGCCGCGCCCGTCCAGATACACCACGTGAAACCACGTGTTTTGTTCGAACAGGAACGCCAAATACGTGGCATTCTGCATGATTTGGATCGGATAGCCGCCCACGTTTACGCTGCGCATCATGCCGAACGGGAGGCAGTGGCCGGTATAGTCGAACTGTGAAACGTCGTAGTTTTCGAAGTTGCTCCGGCCCCATTCGGTGTAGGGCAGTTCGCCCGCGCCCTTTTGATTGTCCCGGTCCTTGGTCATGTCCGGAACATAGGGATGGTCCCAGACGCCCTGGAAATCCGGCCGCCCGTCCGGCATGCGGGGTATCGCCGATGCTCCCGGTTCGCGCGATTGGGCGAGGGCGGACCAGGCGCAAAGGCAGAGCAACAAAGCCGTGCTGACCGATGCGAATGCAGATTTCATGGCACGCCAAGGATATAGCAAGCTCGCTCTCAGGACAAGGGTCTTGATCCCGTGTGTTCCGGCCGGGAAATACGCCGGCTTTCGACCCTCGGGAATGTTCTACGAAGAGAAGCGCGATGGGAGTCGCAGGGCTTACTTCGCCGGGATGATCTTGATCTCGAATAGGTGCGGCCAGAGTTTGCCGGTGACGAACAGGCGGTCGCGCTGGGCGTCGTAGGCGATCCCGTTTAAGACGTCCACGTCGCGGGATTCAGCGGGGGTGAGGAGACCGGTTAGATCGACCCAGGCCTTGATGTGGCCGGATTCCGGGTCGATGCGGACGATGCGGTTGGTCTGCCAGACGTTGGCGTAGACCTCGCCTTTGATGTATTCGAGCTCGTTAAGTTCCTTGACAGGGTTGCCGGCGTCGGTGACTTCGACGCGGCCGGTTTCGCCGAACGTGGCCGGGTCGAGGAAGCGCAGGTAGGCGGTGCCGTCGCTCATGATGAGGCGTTTCCCGTCGGTGGTCAGGCCCCAGCCTTCGCCCGTGTAGTGGAACTGCTTTTCGAGGCGGAAGGTGGCTTTGTCATAGACGAAGGCGACGCCGCTCTGCCAGGTCAGTTCGTAGAGCGAAGGTCCGAAGGCGGCCAGGCCTTCGCCGAAGTACTCCTTGGGGATACCGAGTTGATCGATGACGCGGCCGGTTTCGAGGTCAACGCGGCGGATGCTGGAGCGCCCGTTGAGACCGGTGCCTTCGTAGAGGACACCGTCCATCCAGAAGAGGCCCTGGGTGAAAGCTCCGGGGTCGTGGGGGTAGGTATGCACCACCTTGTAAGTTTCGACGGGCGCGGCGCCGCGGTTCTGGGCGGAGAGGTAATAGACACCGGCGGCGACGGCGGCAGCGGCTAGCAGAAGGAGGTAGCGGCGCACTTCCTTATGTTAGCTGGTGCGAGGTGGTGGGGCCGGCGCTGGGTGGTCAGCAGTTGCGGGACCGCTCCCTTCGGTCGCGGCTATGGGCGCTGTGCCCAGTGCACGCCCTTTGTGCAGAGCGCCGCTAGCTGAGCCGCGACCACAGGGAGCGGTCTACGCTTGCTGAGAAAACCCTCTCGCCCGCACGCGGAGAAAGAGTTCGGCTGCGAGCCCGCCGCGGGCCTCGGACCCGCCGCACAGGGCCCTGCGGGCCGGAAGTGCGCTATAGGACCGGGAGGGCGCCGGATTCGTGGAGGCCGTCGGGCGTGATGCCGCCGATGGGGATCGGGGCGAGCTGGTTGGGATCGCGCGGGCGGGCCAGGGCAACCTTTAGATAGTTGCTGGTGAGGGCGGTGCGGCCGTCCTCAATGGTCACTGCTGAGAGCATGCGGCCGACCATCGATTCGCGGAATGCCCGGTTCTTCGACGCCGCCAGATCGCGCAGGATGTGGGTGCGGTGCTTGCGAACCGCCGGCGGAACCTGGTTGGAGGCGTCGGCGGCGGGCGTGCCGGGGCGGGCCGAGTACGTGAACACATGCAGGTAGGTGAACGGCAAGGTCTCGATGAAGGCCCGGGAGTCTTCGAACTCGGCTTCGGTTTCGCCGGGGAAGCCGGTCATGACGTCGGCTCCGACGGCGCAGTCGGGCATGAGCTCGCGCGCCTTGAGGATGCGGCCGGCGTAGTGGCGCGGGCGGTACTTGCGGTGCATGCGGCGCAGGACAGTGTCCGATCCGGATTGCAGCGGCGCGTGGACGTGGCGGGCGATACGCGGGCTGGCGGCCATGAGCTCGAACAGGGCGTCGGAGAAGTCCATGGGCTCGACCGAGCTGAGGCGGAGGCGCTCGACCGGGGTTTCGTCGAGCAGGCGGCGGACCAGGTCGACCAGGCGCAGCCGGCCTTGGGTGTCACCGCGGAGGTCGCGGCCCCAGCGGCCGAGGTTGATGCCGCTGAGCACCACTTCGCGATACTTCGAGGCGAGCTGGCGGACCTGCGCCACCACGTCACCGGGCGGAGCGCTGCGGCTGCGGCCGCGCACATAAGGGATGATGCAGAACGAGCAGCGATTGCTGCATCCGTCCTGGATCTTGAGGTTGGGGCGCGTGCGGTCGCCGAGGGCGTCTTCGACGGGGCTGCTGAGGAAGTCGTGCTGCGCGAAAATGTCGCCGATGCGAATCTGGCCGTGATAAGGCGCTGCGCCGAGCAGACCGGGGAGCATTTCGGGGATCGCGGTCTTGTGCGAGTTGCCGACCACGAGGGAGACGCCGGGGAGCGCTGCCAGTTCTTCGGGGGCTCGCTGGGCGTAGCAGCCGGTGATCAGGATGCGGGCGTCGGGCTGGCGTCGGTGGATGCGGCGGACGGTCTGGCGGAGTTCGTCGTCGGCCGTGGCCGTTACGGTGCAGGTGTTGAGGACCACGAGGTCGGCGTCGGCTGGGGTGGCCGCAGGGTCGAGCCCCTGGGCGGTGAGCGCGGATTCAAGGGCGGCTCCGTCAGCTTGGGAGGCCCGGCAGCCGAAGGTTTTGACGTGGAAGCGGGGCACGTCCTATTGTAGCGGCGGGGGTGTGGGCTCTTCGCAGGCAGCATTGCCCTGCACCAGCGGTTCGTCCACTCGGCGCCCATACTGCCGGAAAATGCCTCCCTGGTCAGTTCCCCTTTCCAGAATCGGCGTTCACCTGCGGCCTATAATTTCACTCCCCGCAAACGCAGCGCGTTCGAGATCACCGAGACGGAGCTGAACGTCATCGCCGCGCTGGCCAGGATGGGACTCAAGAGCAGCCCGAAGAACGGGTAAAGTACGCCGGCCGCGATCGGCACGCCCAGTGAGTTGTAGACGAAGGCGAAAAACAGGTTCTGCCGGATGTTGCGCATGGTCGCCCGGCTCAGCCGTCGCGCCCGCACAATGCTGCGCAGGTCGCCGCGCACCAGCGTCACGCCCGCGCTTTCCATGGCGATGTCGGCGCCCGTGCCCATGGCGATGCCGACATCGGCCTGCGCCAACGCCGGCGCATCGTTCACACCGTCACCGGCCATCGCCACGCGCTCGCCCCGCTGCTGGAACATGCGCACGGCCTGGGTCTTGGCTTCCGGCAGCACCTCAGCCTGGATTTCGTCGATCCCCAACTCGCGCGCCACCGCTTCGGCCGTCACACGGCTATCGCCGGTGAGCATCGCCACCTTCAGTCCTTCGGCATGCAGCATCCGCACGGCTTCCAGAGTTGATTCCTTGATGGGATCGGCCACTCCCAGCAGGCCCGCCGCCGCGCCGTCCACCGCCACCAGCATCACCGTCTGCCCCTTGCGCCGCAGGCCTTCCGCACGATCCTCCGATGCAGCCGTGATGCCCAACGAGTCGAGCAGCGCCCGGTTCCCCACCGCCACCCGCCGCCCGTCCACCGTGCCTGTGACGCCTTTGCCCGTGACCGACTGGAACTCCGCGGCCGATGCCAGCGTCTCGCCCCGCTCTTCTGCGCCCTTCACCACCGCCTGCGCCAACGGATGTTCGCTCGCGCGTTCCAGGCTCGCCGCCAGCCGCAGCATTTCATCGGCGGAGAATCCCCCGGCGGGCTCCACCGTCACCAGCCGCGGCCGGCCTTCCGTCAACGTGCCCGTTTTGTCGGCAGCGACCAGCGTCACCGCCTCCAGCGTCTCCAGCGCCTCGGCATTGCGGATCAGCACGCCTTCGCGCGCGCCGCGCCCCGTGCCGACCATGATCGACATGGGCGTCGCCAGCCCCAGCGCGCATGGACAGGCGATGATCAGCACCGCCACGGCGTTCACCAGCGCATGCGCCAGCCGCGGCTCGGGTCCGAACACCGCCCACACCGCGAACGTCACGACAGCCGAGCCCACCACCGCCGGCACGAACCACGACGCCACTTTGTCCGCCAGCCGCTGGATAGGCGCACGCGTGCGCTGCGCCTCGCTCACCATCCGCACGATCTGCGCCAGCATCGTGTCCGAGCCCACGCGTTCGGCCCGCATCAGGAAGCCGCCCGTGCCGTTCACCGTGCCGCCGGTCACCTGCGCGCCGGCGGACTTCTCCACCGGCATCGGCTCGCCGGTGAGCATCGATTCGTCCACGGAGCTCGAGCCCTCCAGCACCACGCCGTCCACCGGAATCTTCTCGCCCGGGCGCACACGCAGCCGGTCGCCGATCTGGACGTGTTCCAGCGCGACGTCTTCCTCCGAGCCATCCTCGCGAACCAATCGAGCCGTCTTCGGCGACAACCCCAGCAGCGACTTGATCGCGCTCGACGTCTGGCTGCGCGCCCGCAACTCCAGTACCTGCCCCAACAGCACCAGCGTCACGATCACCGCCGCCGGCTCGAAGTACAACCCCACTTCGCCGTTCGGTCCGCGGAACGAATCCGGCAGCGCCGCGCCGAACAGCAGCGCGAAGATGCTGAACCCGTACGCCGCGCCCGTGCCCATGGCAATCAGCGTGAACATGTTCCAGTAACGGCTCAGGACCGACTGCCAGCCGCGCACAAAGAACGGCCAGCCGCCCCACAGCACCACCGGCGTGGCGAGCGCAAACTGCGTCCACCGCACGCCGGCCGCGCCCAGCAGCGCCCGCAGCGGATTGCCCGCGAGGAAGTCGCTCACCATGAACGCCAGGATCGGGATGGTGAGCAGCACCGAGATACGGAAGCGCCGCATCATATCATCCAACTCGGACGTGTCTTCGTCGGCGGTGACCTCGCGCGGCTCCAGCGCCATGCCGCAGATCGGGCAACTGCCTGGGCCTTTCTGGACCACCTCAGGATGCATGGGACAGGTGAACTCGGCGTCCTCGAGCCCCTTCGGCGCCGGAGCGGGTACGGCCGGTTTCAGATACTTGCCGGGCTCGGCCTGAAACTTCGCCGCGCAGCCCTTGGAGCAGAAGAAGTAGGAGCGCCCCTCATACTCGACGTGTGCCGCGGCGTGTGCCGGATCGACGGACATCCCACACACGGGATCGATCTCCGCCGCCGGCTTCAGATACTTGCCGGGCTCGGCCTGAAACTTCGCCGCGCAGCCCTTGGAGCAGAAGAAGTAGGAGCGCCCGTCATACTCGACGTGTGCTGCGGCGTGTGCCGGATCGACGGACATCCCACACACGGGATCGGTCTCCGCCGCCGGCTTCAGATACTTGCCGGGCTCGGCCTGAAACTTCGCCGCGCAGCCCTCGGAGCAGAAGAAGTAGGAGTGCCCGTCATGCTCGATGTGTGCCGCGGCGTGTGCCGGATCGACCTTCATCCCGCACACGGGATCAGTCTCCGCCACCGGCTTCAGATACTTGCCGGGCTCGGCCTGAAACTTCGCTGCGCAACCCTTGGAGCAGAAGAAGTAGGAGCGCCCGTCATGCTCGATGTGTGCCGCGGCGTGTGCCGGATCGACGGACATCCCGCACACGGGATCGGTCTCCGCCGCCGGCTTCAGATACTTGCCGGGGTCCGCGGTGAACTTCGTCGCGCATCCCTGGCAGCAGAAATAATAGGTGTGCCCGCCATGCTCCACCCGCGCCGCTGCGCGTGCCGGGTCGACTTTCATCCCGCATACCGGATCGGTCTCAGCCGCGCCCGCCGCCTGCCCGGCGATCTGGAATGGATCGTGTTTCATGACTCCTCCTTCTGCCCGCGCATCGCGCCTCTCTGCTCGATCGCATGCAGAATCGTGCACCCGGACGCGGACCCTTCACCCGAACAATGCTCCACCAGGTGCTCGAGCGCCGCCCGCATGCACTGCAACTCCTCGATTCGCCGGTCGATCTCCGCAATCTTGCGCTGCGTCCGGCTGCGCACTTGCGCCGCCCGGGCCCCCCGCGTCGCCCGCAGCGACAGCAGTTCTTTGGTCTCCTCCAGGGAAAACCCCAGCGCCTGCGCCTGTTTCACGAACTGGATGCGGTCCACCGTCTCCGCCGGATACTGGCGGTAGCCCGACGCCGACCGCGCCGGCGCCGGGATCAGCCCGCGCCGCTCGTAGTAGCGCAGCGTTTCGGCGTTCACATCGGCCGCCGCCGCCACTTCGCCGCGATTCATAGCTCTCATTAGCTCCAGCATAAACCCTGTACCTGACTACAGAGTCAAGCTCCTTCTGTTCCGGCGAGCCTTTTGGACAGGTCCAACCGGATACAATCGAATTTCCCGCCGCGTCCCCCGAACTATTTCCATGCGCACACTCGTCTTTCTGGCTTGCTGCTTTCTTTCCGCCGTGGCCTCCGCGGCGCCCGATCTCGTCTATTCAACCTACCTGCGCGCCAACTTCCACCCGAACGTGATCGCCACTGATCCCGCCGGCAACATCTATCTGGCCGGCGACGTTCTGGTGGACGAACCCGCGCGCCAGACCATCGCCCTGATCGTCAAGCTGAATCCGCAAGCCGACCACTATCTCTACACGCGCTACCTCGGCGGCTCAGTCTACGATTCGGCCACGGCCATCGCCGTGGATGCCGCCGGCAACGCCTTCGTCGCAGGCCGCACCGCCTCGCCCGATTTCCCGGTGACCGCCGGTGCTGCCCTCGGCACGCCCGCCACCGGCATCAGCGATCAGCGCTCCTTCCTCACCAAGCTCGACCCGACCGGCAACACCGTCTTCTCCACCCTGCTGGGCGGATCCGCCGCGAGCGTCGCGCAGGCGATCGCGCTCACGCCGTCGAAGGAAATCGTCGTCGGCGGAACCGTACAGTCCACCGGCTTCCCGGTCACGCCCGGAGCTATCAACATGCCCCTCCAGAGCGATTCGCCCTATCTGCTGAAGCTCGACGCCGCAGGCAAGGACGTCCTCTTCTCGGCGGCGGGCGTCGGCGGCAGTTCCATCGTCGTGGATGCCATCGGCAATATCTACGTCGCCGGCACCACCCGTAGTCTCGACTATCCCACCACGCCCGGCGCCTACCAGCCCACGTTCCCCACCACGTCCATCTGCACCAGCCCTTCCTGCCTGGGAGGCTTCCCGGGGGCGAACCAATATGTCTCGAAGATCGATCCCATGGGTTCCCACCTGATCTACTCGACCGCCTTGACCGGCATGTTCACGTCAGTGAACAACGGCCTGGCGGTGGACAACGCCGGCAACGCCTACGTGACCGGGTTCGCCGGCGAAGGCTATCCGTACACGCTCCCGCCCGGAACCCAGCCGTTCGGCTTGCCCTTCGAGATCCTCGGCACGCCGTTCGTCTCCAAGCTCGACCCATCGGGAAGTCACCTCCTGTTCTCGCTGCCGACCGGCGGCGTGGGCGTGGGCCTGGGCGCGGACGGGTCGCTTTACGCCGGCGGGCAGCTCGGTTTCGCCGGTAACGCCTTGCAGTCCTACGCCGCATACGTGACGCCGCCCTCGTTCGAGGACGTCCCGCCGCAATGCCTGCCGAACCGGCACGGCATCCGGTCCTCGGCCTACGCGGCGCAGATCGATCCACTGTCGGGCATGATCACCAACACCCAGTTCGTGGGCGGCGCGACCCTGGCGCTTACCGGCACGTCGCTCACCGGCCTCAAGCTGTGGCTGACCGGAACCACCGACGATCCGCAGGTCCCGCTGGTCCCCGGACCGCCGCCGCCCTACGTGGTCCCCGGCACGGCGGCCAGCTTCGGAGCCGGCGCCTACCTTGGCGCCATCGACTTCACGCCGTTCCCGTTCCTCCCCAGGCCGCGCATCGCGTGCATCCTGGACGGCGCCGATTTTTCGCCGGTCAGCGTACCGGCACGTCTCCAGGTGCTCTCGGTCTTCGGCTCCAACCTGGGACCCGAGCAGGCCGCCGGCGCCGGAGGCCAAGGCGCGGAACTGGCGGGTGTCCGCGTCGATTTCGGGAACATGCCGGCGACCCTGCTCTACGCCTCGGCGACTCAGCTCAACCTGGCCGTCCCCGTGATTCCGGGCGTGGACGACTCCTCGCCGCTCACGGTCACTTTTGACGGCACGCCGTCGCTGCCGCGGAAGATCTGGCTCACGGGGGTGAATCCGCACTTCTTCCTGAATGCCGATGTGGACGTCAACGGCATGGCTTCACTGGTGGCGCTGAACCCCGATGGCTCACAGAATTCGCCGCAGAATCCCGCCCCGGCGGGCAGCGTGGTGTCGGTGTTCGTCAACGGACTTGTTCCGAACCCCACGGTCATCAGTTCCACCCACCGGATCCTCGCCCGCGGCAACTGGCGGGTCGTGAGCACGGAGCCCGCCACGCCCTTCGTCACGCAAATCAAAGTCGAAGTGCCGCCTATTGGCGAAGGAGCCGCAAACGCTCTCAGTTGCCCGGACCCGGAGCCAGGCAGTCTGTGCTCCATCAGCCTCCAGCTCTTCTTCGACAACGGCATTGCGTTTCAGCCCGAAAACGGAGGATGGATTTACACGCGGCGCTGAGCCCCCGCCGCTCACTTCCGGCGCGTGCCCGAAAGCAGCCGTTCGGTGGTGGTCATCTGCGCCCTCGAAAACTGCCTCGCCGCGCCCGCCAGGTAGGGCTGAAACTCCCGCAGAAAGTAGCGCAGGTATCCAGTGGAGTGAATCTCGGCGAGCGTCGACCGGTAATGATCCAGCAGCCCGCGCGTGAGCACTTCGCCCGTTCGCCGCCCGCCGGTGCGGACCGCGTTCGACAGCCACCGCGAGCGTTCGGGCAGCTCGCGCACCGCCACCAGCGCCATCAGCGACGAGAGTTCGATGACGGACTTGTCCTGCGCCTTCGCTTCGGACTTGAGCTCCATCCACAATCGCTCCACCGACGGCAGCACGGCCTTCGGAATCGAAGCCGCATCCTGCCGCAGGATGCGCAGCTCCTTGCGCAGAGCGGCCACGTTCAGCGGCGGCGTGTTCACGGTCTCCGCCAGCCGGGCCGACGTGCGGTCCAGCCCATCCAGAAGCTGCGCCGCGGTTTCGAATGTCTCACCCGGCGCCAGCAGACCTTCCTTCTGCAACGCCACACCGATCTCGACGATCAGGTCGCGGCCCGCCCCCGCGATATCGGCCAGCGCGGCCAGCACCCACACCGGAGACGCGCGGAAGGCCACGAAACCGGCGATCTCCACCACGTTGCCCGCGGCACGGCGGATCAGAAAGTCGGCGGGCGGCGTGCCCTTCGCCGGGTCGATCAACTCCACTTGCCCGAGCTGCACCACCAGGTAGCGCAGCGTCGATTCCACCAGCGACTCGTAAATCCGCGACCGCCGCAGCCGCGCCGGCAGGACGATCTCGCCCAGCTCATACGCCGCCCCGCCCACCAGCGCGGAAGCCGAGCGCAGCACCCGTTCGGGCAGCGAGTAAACGTAAATGGCGATCCGCCGGTGGTCCACCGTGTTACCGGTGCTTCAGCGCGCGGTATACGGGATCACGGGCAGCGGCTCGATGCTGGCATCCGGTAAATGCTGATCGATCGCCTTGAGCATGATCGCCGCCATCGCGTAGTCGCCGATTGCCGCGGTGATCTCGAACATACCTTGCTGGCCGAACTCCTTCACCACGTCGTTGTAGAGCTCGGTGGAAACATGGCGGTCGCGAAAGATAGCGCGCCCCAGGTGGATCACCAAAGCCTCCCGCTCAGGCACCCCGTCCGTCGACCGGTCAAACTTGATGGCGTCGATCGCCGCGCGGCTCACCTCCGAACGGACCGCGCCGCGCTCGTGGGCCCACCATTCGTAGTCTTCCTGAAACTCCCGCGCCGCGATCAGCGAACAAAGATGGTAGATGGCCGTGCCCGGCACAATCTTCCGCACGTAGCCATTCAAGTCATTCATGGGACCGGCGACGCCCATGCTCCACAGCGACACCGCCTGCGGGCCCAGCGGCGAAGTAGGCCGCGGATTCCCGTCGGCGTCCTTGCCGGCCACCGCGTCGTAGATCGCCAGATCGGCGCCCTGGAACTCGGTCCGCTTCTTCAGCGGCAGGCGCGAGAAAGATTGCTTGTCGATATCGGCCGGCAGATTTCTTCTGGGAGTCTCGCTCTGGGCCGCGGCCTGCCCCACAGAGAAAGCCGCGAACACAGCAGCCGCAAGAAAAACGCGCATTGGTTGTGGACCTCCGGTCTGGATCAGGATACTACGGCCCGGTGACGCCGTAGAACCGCTCCCACTCGGTGCGGTCGGCGATCGGGCGCACGATGTCTTCTTCCACCATGCGGAAAAGCTGCCCGCGGTAGCCGCGCCGGTCGTCGCTTTCAAACGGCGACGAAGAAGCCACCATCACCAGGTCCAGCTCCGGCATCACCCAGATGTACTGGCCGCCATAGCCCCACGCGTAGCAGGTCTCATAGGTGTCGAATTTGCCGCCCCACCACCCGTAGCCGTAGCGCTGCCCGCGCCGCCCCTCGCGCACCGGACCATCGCACGACGTCTCCACCCATTCGGCGGGCACCACCTGGCGGCCTTCATAACTCCCCTTGTGTAGGTACAGCAGGCCGACCTTCATCATCTCGCGCGGCGTCATCAGCATGTCATTGCCGCCGAAATAAATCCCCTGCGGATCGGTCGGCCAGCGCGGAAGGTCGAACCCCAGGGGCTTGGCCAGCGCCTCATCGCCGAACTCCCAGGTGCTCGTGCCCGTGGCCTTCGTGAGGATCGCCGAAAGCAGATGCGTGTTGCCGGTGGAGTAGATCATGCGCTCGCCCGGCGGCGCGAGCAGCGTCTGGTTGAGCGCGAAGCGTACCCAGTTCGCGCTGCCCACCCAGGCGCCGTAGAAGCGGTTCGACGTGGTCTCCAGCCCGCTCCGCATCATGAGCAGATTCCGCACCGTGATGCCGCGCTTCTCCGGATCGCTCAGATCGGGAAAATATTCGGAAATCGGCGTATCGACCCCCGGAATGACCCCGCGGTCGATGGCAATCCCGATCATCGCCGCCAGCACGCTCTTCGACGCCGACTTCAGGTTCGCCAGGTTGCGCGCGCTCTTGCCCTGGAAATACTCCTCGAGCAGAGTTTCGCCGCGCCAGTTCACGGCCAGGCTATAGAGGCGCGTCAGATCGCGAGCGTCGTCAAGAGCCGGCTGAAGACGAATCTCCGGCGGCGGACCCGGCGGCCCGTCCGGCGGCGGCGCCAGCACCTCTTTGGGGACAGCCACGACGAACAGGATCACCAGCACGCCCGCCCAGCGGCTGAGATGGCGCAACATCGGGGTCCATTATACCGGACCGTTTCGGCGTGGACTTATTCAGGCCCCATCCGCGCTCATCTGCGTGCATCTGCGGCCCGCTTCACTTCGTCTGCATCACCCACACCCCCGTCCACCCCTGCGGATCCCGAGCCTTGAGTTCCGCACACCGCTCCACGTAAATCTCCGCCAGTTTATCCGAGGGCGTCGCCTTCAGGCACTCCCCGAACGAACGCACCGCCCGGTCCCAATTCCCCGCGATAAAATGCTGCCGCCCCTCCCGGAAATGGCTGACGTTATCCATCAAATTCGGAAATGTGTCCGCCGAGTGATAATCCAGCACCTCGTAAATCCGCACCGGCTTGGTCTTCCCCATCACGATCACGTCGTCGATGTCGCGAATCCGGTAGGTCCCCTTCAGCCCCTGATACGTGAACTCGGAAATCAGCAGGTTCGACGAATACTGCTTGCACGCCGTCTCCAGGCGCGCCGCCAGGTTCACCCCGTCGCCGATCATCGTGTAATCCATCCGCTTGGGCGACCCGATGTTGCCCGACACGATGTTGCCCGTATTCAGCCCGATCCCGTTGGCGATCACCGGCTTCCCGTCCCGCACCCGCACCTCGTTCCACTCCCGCAGCTTGGCGATCATGTGGATCGCCGCCCGCACCGCGCGATCTTCGTCGTCGCCGTGCGACACCGGAATCCCGAACGCCGCCATGATTGCGTCGCCGATGAACTTGTCCAGCATCCCGCCCTCCGGCGAAATGCACTCGTCCACCATGATCGAGAAGTACTCGTTCAGCACCGAAACCGTGCTCTGCGGACCCAGCGACTCGGCCAGCGTCGTGAAGCTGCGGATGTCGCAGAACAGCACCGTCGCCACCGCTTCCTTGCCGCCCAGGACCTCCTGGCCGGCCGCCAGCAACTGGTCCGCCACGCCGGGGTCCATATACCGGCTCATAGTGGACTTCATCCGCTTCTCCGAGCTGATGTCCTCGAACATCACCATAGTGCCCAGCTTCTCGCCCTCGCCACTCACCAGCGGCAGCACCGTCAGGTTCACCGACAGCGTCTGCCGCAGCAGGTTCCGCATGTTCGCGTCCACCGTAATATCGGAAATCTGCGAGCGATTCACGCGGTGGATTTTGTCCATGATCCACGCATTTTCACCGCTCAGGAACTCCGCCGCCGGACGCCCCGCCAGGTCCGTCAGCGATGCGCCCAGAATCCGCATCCCCGCCGCGTTGCAGGTGACGATCTTCTCGTCCTCGTCCAGCGTCACCACCCCGTTCGACATGCTCTCCAGCATCGATTCGTTGTAGCTCTTCATGTTCTGCACGTCATTGAAGAGCTTGGCGTTCTCCAGGCCGATCGAAATCTGCGCTGTGAACGCCTTCAGCCGCTGCTCGTCTTCGGGCGTGAATGCGCCGCCCTTCTTGTTCAGTACCTGTGTCACGCCGATCACCGCGCCCTGCTTGTTCACCACCGGAACGCACAGAATCGACCGCGTGAAGAATCCCGTCCGCTTATCGAACGACGGATTGAACCGCAAATCCGCGTACGCATACGGGATATTGATCGCCTGCCCCGAGGTGAACACCGCCCCCGCGATCCCCGCGTGATTCGGCAGCCGGATGACCGTGCTCTCCAGCCCCTCGCCCACCGTCGACCACAGCTCGCCCGTCTTCGGATCGTTCAGGAACAGCGTCGAGCGCTCGGCGCTCAGCATCCGCGTCGCCTCGGCCATCACCTTTTTGAGCAGTTTGGTCAGGTCGATCTCCGACGTCAGGTCCGCCACCACGTCCAGGAACGCCAGTTCCTGCACCTGCCGCTTCTGCATGCGCTCGATGTACTGCGTGTTCTGCAACACCGCCGCCGCCTGCGTCGTGATCGCTTCCACCACGGCCAGGTCTTCGCGCGAATAGCGGCCCTTGCCCTTGTTCAGCGCCCGCTTGTTCAAGACTTGGATCACGCCGATGATTTCGCCTCGCACCGTGCGGATCGGCACGCACAGCATGTTGCGCGTCTTGAATCCCGTCTGCTGGTCGATCGACGCGTTGAAGTGCGGCTCCTTATAAACGTCGTCGATGATCCGGCTCTCGCCCGACGTGAACACCCAACCCGCGATGCCGCTGTCGCGCAGAATCCGGATCTCCCGCACCGCGCCGCCCTGCGTTACGCGCGTGTACAGCTCGCCCGTCACCGGATTGTCCAGGAACAGCGAGCCCCGCTCGGAACCCGTCTCCCGCGTGGTCGCCTCGATCAGCGCATGCAGCACCTCGTCCAGCGTATCCAGCGCCGGCAGCTTCAGCGACAGGTCCAGCAGCATCTCGGCGTGCCGCATGCGGGCGTCCCCTCCCGTCGCCTTCGTCTTCCGATCCCCCGGTTTGCGGCTACCCGCCATGCGCCTCCTCCAGCCGCGCGCGCAGCGCGGCCACGGTCCCCTGCAACTCCCGGATCTCGCCCCGCAAAAGGTGCTCCACGTCGTGCAACCGGGTCTCGCCGTCCAGCCGGACCGTCTCCATCTGGTCCCGCAAGGCCTGCGCCGCGGCCCGCAACTGCTCGACTTCCGCGGCGCTCTCCTGCACCACTTGCTGCACAGCGGCGTTGCGCTCCAGTTGCATCGTCTCCATCTGCTCGCGCAGTGTCCGCACCGTCCGCCGCAGTTCCTGGACCTCAAGATTCGCCGCCGTCACGGCCCGCCCCACCGCCTCGTCGCGGTCCTGCTGCACCTGCTCGAGCGATGCCCGCATGGCCGAGATGGTGTCGCGCAATTGGCGCACGTCGCGCTCCATCAGTCGAGGTGATCCTTTCCCATCACAGCCGCCGCACACGCGCAGGTCCCAGCGGAGTTCCCCGCGCAGATCCCCACCCAGATCATGATTCCGCGCTCCCGGGCCAGAGGCCATATTTTAGCCCATTCCCGGCACACCCGTGAGCGCGCCCCCATCTCAGTGAATCGCTTTAGTACCGCCTTAAGCGTCGGGCGATGGTGTGCCCGCCAGTGGCCCGATATTCTGAAACCGGTGCTCGCCGATATCATCGCCGCTACCATCATCCCGCCCAGCGCGATCTTGCTCGCCTACTTCGGCGCCCGCCTGCGCCTGCTGCTGCTGGCGTCCGACGCCCAGGTCGACGCCGTCCTCGACCGGGATCTCCGCCGCGCACGCCTGCTCTGATTCGCCCCCGCCTCGAACCGCACGCCTTGCCCCCACCCACCCTGCGTCCTAAAATGGTGGCGTTTTAGGAGGAACGCATGCGCCTTGTCGCGTTGGGATCGCTGATCCTGCTGGTCGTCGCCGCCATCACGGCGCAGAGTCCCGCCCTGCCGCCCGATCATCCGGCGCTCGCTCCCCAGCCCACCCGCGACTCGGCCGCCGCCCTCACCGAACAGTTCTCGCCCTCCGCCGACGGACCCGCCGCCGCCCCCATCCCCCGCCGCAACTTCATCGACAAAGCCATCTTCGGCAAGATGGATCGCGACAACATCCCGCACGCCGCCCTTGCCGGCGACGAGGAGTTCTTCCGCCGCATCCACATCGATCTTACCGGCCGCACCCCGCACGACGACCAACTGCGCGCCTTCCTCGCCGATACCGATCCGGAGAAGCGCGACAAACTCATCGATGAGCTTGCCTCCAGCCCGGCCTACGAGTCGAAGCTCGCCTACTTCTTCGGCGATCTTTACAAGAACGCCTGGAACCGCATCGGCAACGACGGCAAAAACGTCTTCCACAAGTGGATCAAGGACAACATCCACCTCGACCGCCCCTATAACGAAATGGTCACTGAGATGTTGACCGCCAGCGCCATCTCCAACTGGTACGTCGGCCCCGCCAGCTACGTGGCCCGCTGGGTGGTCCTCGGCGCCAACTGCGACGAAGAGATCCACGAAGACACCGCCGACGAAGAAGTCATCCACTCCGTCAAACAGTTCCTGGGCGTCGACCTTTCCTGCGTCTCCTGCCACAACGGCGCGAATCACCTGGAAAAGATCAACCTCTGGCTCAGCCGGCAGAAGCGCGCCGAACTCTGGCAAACCGCCGCCTTCTTCGGCAAAACGCAGGTCCTGCGCCGCACCGAACGCTCCACCGCCCAGGACGAGTACTCCATCGACGATAACGGCCCCGGCTACGACGCCTCGGCCGAAAGCGTCATCCGCGTGCAGCGCAACGGACCCAAGGGCTACCTCGACCCGGCCTTCATCTTCACGCACGAACCAGCCGACCCCACGCAGAACCTCCGCACCCAGTTCGCGCGCATGCTGACCGAAAACCGCCAGTTCGCCCGCGCCACTGTAAACCTGCTGTGGGCCCAGATGTTCGGCGTAGGCATCGTCGATCCGCCGCTCGATTTCGACCTCGCGCGCCTCGACCCGGCCCATCCCCCGCCGGCCCCCTGGACGCTCCAGCCCTCGCACCCCGAGCTTCTGGAACAGCTCGCGCAGTACTTCATCGACAACCACTACAGCCTCCGCTCGGTGATCAAGCTCATTGCCCAGTCCAACGCCTACCAGCTCTCCTCCGGCTTCCCCGGCGAATGGAAAGCAGCTTACGCGCCCTACTTCGCGCGCCACTTCGTCCGCCGCATGAAAGCCGAAGAGATCCACGACTCGCTGGTCAACGCGACCAACCTCTTCACCCAGATCCCCATCCCCGGCACCGGCCAGCGCGCGCGCTTCGCCCTTGATCTTTACGATCCGGAAGACGCCCAACGCTCGCGCGACCCTGAGATCAAGGAGATCCACTTTTTCCTCGAATCCTTCGGCCAGGAAAACCGCGAATACTCGGAGCGCACCAATGACGGAGCCATCACCCAGGCCGTGCTGCTCATGAACAGCCCCTTTGTGCTGCGCCAGGTGAAGGCCGCGCAAGGCAGCTACCTCGCGGGCCTGCTCAAGGAACAAATCCCGGACGACCAGAAGATCACGCGCCTGTTCCAGCGCTTCCTCACCCGCAACCCGTCGCAACAGGAAATCGCGCAGGCCACCGACATCGTACTCTCCAGCGAAAAGGGCTGGGAGGACCTCCAGTGGCTGCTGGTGAACAAGGTCGAGTTCGTCCACAACTATTAAGGAGCAACCATGCAACCCCGCTTGCTCGATCAACTGCTCACCCGCCGCCAGGTATTCCAGGCCGGAGCCGCATCGCTCAGCGCCTATTGGTTCCTGCCGCTGGTGACGCCCGCCAACGTGCAGGCGCAGTCGACCGTGAAGCCCCGCGGCACCGCGCGTTTCACCATCTGGGTGATGCTGCAAGGCGGCCAGTCCCACACCGACGCCTGGGACCTCAAGGAACACGAGTGGACCCCCGAGGACTTCGCCGTCAGCGAAATCCAGCCCGGCCTCAAGTGGCCCATGGCGCTTTACCCCAAGCTCGCCAACCACCAGAAGCGTTTTTCCCTGCTGCGTTCGATGCAGGCCTGGGATGCCGTCCACGCGCGGGCGTGCTACTACATCCAGTCCGCGCACACCATGAACCCGGCGTTGCAGAAGGAAATCCCGCCGGTCGGCTCAGTGGTCGCCTATGAGTACGCGCAGCGCCGCCGCCCCACCGACACGCTGCCCGCCTACGTGGCCACCAACGTCACCACCAGCCAGGTGGGACTCCTCAAGAGCGGATTCCTCCCCGCCACCTACTCGCCCTTCCACGTCGACACCACCGGAGGCCTGGACGCGCTCTCCACTGACGATGCCAGCCGCAAGGAAATGATGCGCCGCTGGGAACTGCTCAAGAGCTTCGACGGCCGCTTGCGCAATGACGAATCGCTCCAGGCCAAGGCGTTCCGCGACTATCACAATTACTACGAAGGCGCCGTCGCCATGATGAGCGACGACCGCGCCGCCAGCGTATTCAACCTCGACTCCGCCGACCAGGACCGCTACGGCCGAACCTCGCTCGGCGACGGCTGCATCATCGCCCGCAACCTGGTCGAAGCCGACGCTGGCACGCAGTTCGTCTTCGTCAATCACACCGACTGGGACCACCACGGCCGCATCTACCAGCGGGGCAGCCACTATCGCATGTCCCGCGAGCTCGACACCGCGCTCGCCGCCCTGCTCGACGATCTGGCCGCGCGCAAACGCCCCGGCGGCACGTCTCTACTCGATGAAACCCTGGTCGTCTGCATGGGCGAATTCGGCCGCACGCCCGGAGCGCTGAACCCGATGGCCGGCCGCGACCACCACCAGTACGCCTACACCGGCCTCTTCGCCGGCGGCGGCATAAAAGGCGGCCAGGTGATCGGCCAGACCGACGACGCCGGCTTCAACGTGGTCGACTCCGGCTGGGAAGTAAAGCGCAACGCCTACATGGAGGACGTAGCCTGCACGCTCTACTCCGCCATGGGCATTGACTGGAAGAAGTCGATCCAGCACACCCCCTCGGGCCGGACCTTTTACTACATCGAACCCTTCGCCGCGAAAGCCATGATCGGCGCGAGAGAGATTACGCAACTCTTCGCCTGAAAGCCCTCAGACCTGCCAGCGCCGCTAGTCCGCATTTCTCACCAGGCTTCGGACGCAGGACGTGGCGCAAGCCCGTGGCTTGCCGCGCCGGGACTCGTCCCGGCGCTTGTCGTCCATCACCGTGTAGTGCCCGGGGTGCCGGCCCAAAACTCGCCGAGGCATCCCGCCCGTGCGGGAGCGGTCCCGACGCATCCACGATCCCCCCGTCACTTCATCTCCTCATAAAACGCGTCCAACGCCGCCCCGGTCATCGGCAACTCCCACCCCAAATCATCCGTCTGGATCTCCCCCATCAACGCATCCTTCGCCACCCCGCGACGCACCGCCGCCCGAGCCCGGTCCACCAGCTTCTGCATCTTCCCCCGATACTCCTCGACATAAGCCCGCGTCTGCGGAGCCCCGTTCCCCGGAATCGCGACGTTCCAATCCAGCTCCAGCGCGCGGTCCAGCGCCTGAATCCACCCCAGCGCGCTCCCCCCGCCCGCGTAGTCGATCCGCGGCGCACGCCCCACGGTAATCACGTCACTCAGTGCAATCACCTTGTCCGCCGGAAAATAGACCACCGCATCCCCGCCCGTATGCCCCGCGGCAAAATGATAAGCCCGCACCTCCACGCCGCCCAGCATCACCGTCCGCTCCCCTTCGAACGTCACGTTCGGAGCCGCCGGCTTCGGATCGGCCGCATACGCCGCCAGCCGTTCCTTCAGTTCCACCGGAGCGACCACCTCCGCGCCCAACGCCAGAAACTGTGCGTTGTTCCCCGTGTGGTCCTGATGATGGTGCGTATTGAAAACGTACTTGACGGGCTCCCGGCTCACCCCGCGGATGTACTCCATCAGCCGCTCGAAGTTCCCATTCCCCGGCAGCTTCGTGTCGACGACAATCACGCCCTCGGGCGTCGCCTTGAATAGCACATTCCCGCCGCGATTGATCACCAGGTATAGATCCGGCGCCACCAACTGCATCACTTCGGGAGGCTGAATCTGCTTGGCCGCCTCAATCGCCGGATCCGGTCCACGCCCGCGCCCCCCACGCCCCGCCGGTCCGCCTTTCCCGCGGCCCCCGCCGCGCCCCTGCGGAGGAGCCTGCGGAAGCGCCGCCAGTGCGACGGCCAACAGAACCAGGAGAACGCGTCGAACCATGCCGAGTCCCATCTTAACGCTCCTCGCCGCGCCCGGCGGACTCTTTCCGCAGCACCCACGTCGTCATCGCCCGCTGGTTCTGCACCACCGTCGTCTTCAGCGGATCCAGCATCTGCCCGCCCAGTTCTTCTGTAAGCCGCAGGAGCAGCGCCTCGTCCACCAGGTAGCGATCCGATCCGTCCGGCAGCCTCGATCGCCGCCCTTCGATCGGCTGCACCAGGCCCTCGATGCCGATCGACGAAGCCAGGCGGCAAAAGAACAGCCCGCCGGGTTTGAGCGCGCGCCACGTGCCGCGCAGCATTTGGTCGAACTGGCGGTCATTGCGCGCGAAGTGCAGCACGGCGCTGCTGATCACCACGTCCGCGAAGCCTTCGGGAAACGACAGCGCCGCAATGGATTCGACACGAAAATTCTCCTCCGCCAGCGACGGCGCCAGCGCAGCCGCGCGCGCACGCACCTCGGCCACCGCTTCCGGGTCGAGGTCGGCCGCGCACACCTCGTAACCTTCGCGCAGGAAGTAGACGAGGTTGCGCCCGGCGCCGCAGCCGGCATCGAGAACGCGCATGCCCGGCGCGATGCGCCCACGCAGGATCTGGTCAAACAGGTAAATGTCGATGGGTCCGAACTGCTGCTGGAGCGGGGTCACGGCTCCTATAGTACTGAGCGCCAAGCCCGGGTGGAGTAAGCTGTACAGGTACGCTCGAACCAGACCGCGGACCGGTGAGGGTCCGCTCCCTTCGCTGCCGCACCAAGCGGGAATGCGCAGCCCACGGGAACTGCGCGGTCTCGGGAATCCTAACCGAAGGGAGCAACCTAATGAGACAGGAACTTTTTTCCGGAACCAGGATCGGCCGGCGGCGGTTTTTATATGGAGGGTCGCTCGCCGCGGCCAGCCTGGTGATCCACGGATGCGGCAGTGAGCCGGCGGCGGAGAATCCCACCGTGGAGACGGCCGGCGGCAGCGTCAAGGGCATGACCCAGAACGGCGTGCACGCCTTCAAAGGAATCCCGTACGGCATGCCCACCGGCGGCGGCCATCGCTTTCTGCAACCAATGAAAGCCGCCCAGTGGAGCGGCGTGCGCGATGCCGTGGACATGGGTCCGGAAGCGATGCAGGTGATCACGCCGCTGCCCGAGTACTTCGCGTCGCTCGCGCCCGCCAATCCCCCGCTCGGCGAGGATTGCCTGAACCTGCACGTGTGGACGCCTGGAGTCGACAACGCGCGGCGCCCCGTGATGGTGTGGCTGCACGGCGGCGGGTATTCGGTGTCGTCGGCCAACTGGCCGATCTACGATGGCGCGAACCTCGCCAGCCATGACGTGGTGGTGGTCACGCTCAATCACCGGCTGAACCTGTTCGGGTTCCTGCACCTCGCGGATCTCGGCGTGGCCAAGTACGCCGCATCCTCCAACATGGGCATGATGGACATCGTGATGGCACTCCAATGGGTGCGCGATAACATCGCGAATTTCGGCGGCGATCCCGGCAACGTCACCATCTTCGGCGAATCGGGCGGCGCGGGCAAGGTGTCGACCCTCATGGGCATGCCCGCCGCCATGGGCCTGTTCCATCGGGCCATCGTGCAAAGCGGCGCGGCGCTCGACGGCATTCCGGCCGATGCCGCCACCAAAGCCACCGAACAGTACCTGGCCAAGCTGAATCTGAAGAAAGACCAGCTCGACCAGCTACAGCAGTTGAGCGTGACGCAGTTGCTCGACGGCATGCAGGGCGTGCCGGGCCTGGCCGCCGGACCGGTGGTCGACGGGCGCACGCTGCCCATGGGCGCATTCACGCCGTCGGCCTCCACGGTGTCCGCGGACTTGCCCTTGCTGATCGGAAGCAACGCCACCGAAACCACCGGCCTCATGCCCACGGTTTCGGCCGAGGACCTGACCGACTCTGATCTCCTCAAGTCAGTGAAAGAAACCCTCGGCGGGGTGAGCGACGCGAAGGCCAAGCACGTGATCGAGGCCTACAAGAATGCCGATCTCAGTAATCGCGAGATATCCCTGCGCCTGGCCGCCGACGTCGGCATGCGCGCGGACGTCATGACCGAAGCCGAAAGGAAATCTGAGCAGGGCATCGCGCCGGTGTTCGTCTACTACCTGAGCTGGAAAACGCCGGTCGACGGCGGCAAGTTCCTCTCGCCCCACACGCTGGACCTGCCGTTCGTCTTCGACAATCTCGACCGCGCCCGCGACATGGTCGGCAGCGGCGAGGCGCAAAACGCGCTGCGCGACCGCATGGTGGGCGCCTGGGTGGCCTTCGCCAAGTCGGGCAATCCCAGCCACGCGGGCCTCCCCGAATGGACCGCCTTCGACCTCGCCTCGCGCGACACCATGATCCTCGACAACGAATGCCGCCTGGTCAGCGACCCGCATCGTGAGCAGCGCGAAGCAGTGGCCGCCGCCCGCGCGTAGAGGAGGCCAAAGGGCACGCACACGAGACGCCCCCGGTCACGATCTCTACCGGACGGCCTCCCGGCTGCCTCTGTTGCCGCGAGGCGCCGGTCCCGATAATAAAGCATGGACGAAGACGATCTTATCGTTCGAATCCGCGAGTTGGCCGCGAGTTCGCCGTCCTATAACGCAAGCCCCGCCAAGTCCCCCGCCATGGGTCCGATCTCTCCCGTCACACTGGGCTCCCTTCGGCACGCGGAACAGCAGTTGGGGTTCGCCCTCCCACGGCTGTTGCAACGCCTCTATCTCGAAGTCGGTAACGGTGGGTTTGGGCCCGGCTTCGGACTCCTGGGCATTTCCGGCGGCTTTCCGGATGACGTCCAGGGTCTGACGCTTCCGGAATTGTACTTGGCGAATCGGGAGTTCCATTGGCCGGAAAAACTGGTCCCCATTTGCGATTGGGGTTGCACGATGGGGTCTGCCATTGACTGCTCATCGCTGGAAGGCGAGATGGTGTTTATGGGCGACTCATCGCCGCACTTCATGCCGGAAGGAGTCCCGTTTGCCCCATGGATGGAAGACTGGACTAACGGCGTGGACCTTTTCCAGCGGGCCTACCTCCGGTACCAGAAGCGCGACCGCCCCAGACTTCGCTCGCCGTATGACTTCTAGCGACGGGCGCCAAATATTGGTGTATCCTGAAGCCCGATGCTGTTTCCTGCCCAGCACTTCCGTCCGGCGCGCCGCCGCTCCCAGGCGCTGACCGCCGCTTTCGTCACGCTCACGACGCTCTTCGCATCCGCCCCCCTGGCCGCGCAGTGGATCAGCTATCCCACCGCCGGCGTCCCCCGAAAACCCGACGGCAGCGTCAATATGTCGGCCCCCGCGCCGCGCCTCGCCAACGGCAAGCCCGACTTCTCCGGCGTCTGGGCCACCGGCGAATCCAATCGCCCCCAGCAGGCCGCAGGCAAAGGGAAAGCCGCCGGGAACGCAGACGACCGCCCCGTGGACCCCCAGCGCATCACCTCCTCGCATCACATGGCGAACCTCGGCGTCGACCTTCCCGGCGGCCTCCCCTATCAACCCTGGCTCGTCCCCATCGTCAAGCGGCGCACCGAAAACCTCGCCATCGACGACCCCCACATCCGCTGCTTCCCCGACAACTTCATTCGCGCCTACGGGATGCCGCACCTGCTGAAGTTCGTCCACACGCCGGATCTGCTGGTGATGCTGAACGAAATGAACGCCACCTACCGCCAGGTCTTCACCGACGCGCGGCCCCTGCCCGTCGACCCCAACCCGTCGCTCCAAGGCTACTCGTCGGCGAAGTGGTCGGGCGACACGCTGGTGATCGACACCATCGGCGTGCGCGACGATACCTGGATCGACTGGAACGGCAGCATCCTCACCGAGGCCGCCAAGGTGCGCGAAGAGATCACGCGCCCGGACTTCGGCCATATCGATGTCCAGGTCACCGTTGATGATCCCAAAGCCTACACCAAGCCGTGGACCGTCACCCTGCATCAGAAGATCGTCGTGGACACCGACCTGATCGACGAAATCTGCGTGGAAAACGAGAACTCGCTCCAGCACCTGAAGGAGAAATATTAACGATGAACCGCACCCGTCTGGGCGCCGCCCTGCTCTCGATCCTGGTTCTCTCCGCCTTGCCCGCCGCCGCGCAGAACGCGGCCCGCGAGGCCCAGGATCGCCTGGAGATTGAGAAGCTGATGTGGAACTACACGCGCGCCCTGGACAGCGCGAACCCGGAGGCCTACGCGGCCGCCTACACGCCGGACGGCGAATTCCGCGCCGGAGGCACAGCGGTCAAGGGCACGGAGGCACTCAAGAAGCTGATCGCCGATTTCGCCAAGGGCAACGCCGACGCGGCGGCCAAAGGAGAAAAGCGGCCGGCTCTCTACCACATGACCACCAGCAGCTACCTCGAATTCGTCGACAAGGATCACGCGCGTCTGGAAGCCTACTGGATCACGGTCCGCGCCGGCGCGTCTCTTGCCGACCCGACCACCATCGCCGCCGCGGGCCGCGAAGTGGACCAGATCGTGCGCCTCAACGGCAAGTGGCTGATCCAGGTCCGCGACGTCGCACCGAAAGACTGAAGACGGCCCTACTGCGCCAACTCTAACCATGCCGACGTGCACCCGAAGGGTATCCACTTCACCAAACCCTCCACGTGCGCAATCGATCCGCCGGATCATGCGCCGCCAACGCGGCCAGGTAGTCCGACATCACCTGTGTTCCAGGCAAGGTGGCGCGAGCCCATGGCTCGCCGCGCCGGGACTCGTCCCGGCGCTTGTCGTCCATCACAGTGTCGTGCCCGGAGTGCCGGCCCAACCACTCGCCGAGGCATCCCGCCTGTGCTTTCCCCGAAGCGCTCTGCGAGCTTGTGAGAAATGCGGGCTAACCCCGGGCTAACCCAGGGCTAACCCAGGGCTAGTCCGCCATCACCTGTGTTCGGCGGGGGCGTGCCGCAAGCCCGTGGCTTGCCGCGCCGGGACTCATCCCGGCGCTTGTCGCCCGTCGCGCTGCCCTGCCGGCAGCGGCCCGCGAAATCGCATGATGCGAATCCCGCCCTCACGTTCCCCAACTATGCGCTGAGCGCCTGTGAGGAATGCGCTACACGTGCAGAACCGGGCACGGCGACGTTTCCAGCAACCTCGGAATCGGCGCGCAGATCAGCTCCATGGGCGTATCCGGCAGATGCCGCGGCGTGACGATCATCGATGCGTCCACCCGGGCCGCCACCTTCGCCAGCGCCTTCTCCTGCGGACCTCGCTCCACGAACACGTTGCCGTAGGCATCCGCGCGCTTGCCCTCCTGCACGAAATAGAGCGGCGATTCCAGGTTCTGCGCCAGCAACTCGGCCGCACCCAGCGCCGGCCGGTGCCACCTGCTCTCGTCCGCCGCGCACAGCACCGGACCATCCACGCCCCCCTCGAAATTCTTGCCGGCGATCACCGGGCAAGGAGCCGCCGCCAGCACCGCCCCCACCACCGGACGCCACGACAGCCAGCGCCGCGTGTTCGACGGCATCGGCAACACGATCAAGTCATGCTGCCCGCGCCGCGCCGCGCGCAGCAGCGTCATCGCCGTGGTCCCCAACGGCCGGCGCATCTCGGCCAGGTGCAGTTGCGCTCCCGAACAAGCCGCGAGGCTCATCAGGTGGTCGGCGCCGGGATCTTGAAGCGCCGTTTTGAGGCGCCCCGGGCGCGCGACGTGCAGCAGCGTCAGCTCGGCATCATGCCGCCGCGCCAGCGCATCCGCGAACTCAGCGGCGCTGTGGCCTTCCGGTGTGAATTCGGCCAGGCATAGAATGCTCCGGAAGCGCGCCGGGCGCTGGAGCACGATCGTCGATGCAGGTTGGCGATGGGCAGTAGTAGGGGTCATAAGCTTAAAACCGGGCACGGAGCGTGCCGTATAATCTCGTAACTGTGCGCGCGCAGCCGTCCCAGCACCCCATGCGAGGCGCCCCGGCCGATCACAATCAAGCCCGCGTCGCCGCGAGCGGCGATCTCGCGCACCACCTTCTCGGGCGATCCGGCTTCCACCGCGATGGTGGCTTCGGCGCGGATCTCTTCAAGCAGGCCGCGGGCCGTCTCTACCACGCGCGACCGCAGGGAATCCGCCGCCGCCTCGCCCGCGGCTTCTCGCAGGTCCGGCACCGCGTGCACCACCGTAAGCGAAGCACCGGATTGCCGGGCGAGCCCCGCGGCTGCGCACAGAACGTGGCGGCTCTGCCCGTTGAGATCCAACGCGCAGACCACGTGGCCGAAGTGATGGGAATCCGTCCGGCCGTTAAAATCGGTGGCGGCCAGCACCGGACACCGCGTCGCGTGCAGGACTTTGGTGGTCACCGACCCCACCAGCATCCACCGGCGGATCGCCCCAGCTCCATGCGTCGGCATGATGATCAGGTCGTAACCTTCACTCGCACCGTTCGTATTCGACAGCCGGACGATTTCTTCGGCCGGGCCGCCGAGGGCCAGGATGCGATCCACCGGATAGTCCAGTTTCGGATCGCCCGGAAACAAGTTCAGAGCGTGCCGCGCGGTCTCATTGCGATGCTCGGCGAATTCGGCCACGCTGCGGGCAGCCGGCTCGGCCATGGCGAAACCCAGGTCCATCGGCGGAGCCACATGCAGCAGCGTAAGCCGCGCGTCGTGATGCCGCGCCCACTGCACGGCGTAGCGCGCCGCGGCGGCCCCCGCCTCGGAGAAATCCACCGGGCACAGAATGCGAGTAACATTCATAGCGGCCTCAGTGCGCGGCTCCCGCGGCTTCACGCGCGAGCTTCGCCACCGCTCCAATCGTGTGCCCCTCGCGATATTTCGACATCAGTTCGTCCCATTCGACGATCGTGCGCGCGTCCTTCTCGTTACGCTTGCGTTCCCAGTTCGAAATCGCGGCCATGCACGCGTCGTCGATGTAGGAAAGCCCGCGGATGTGCACATGTACCTCGGCATCCTGCGGCAGCTTCTCCAGCGCGTCCACCAGCTTGGGCATGCGGATAAAGGTGGCCGCGCCGCCAAGGTGCAGTTCCACGTGCCCGTCTTCGCGCTCCACCCGAATCGCCATGTGCGACATCCCGTAGAGCACGTTCAGCAGCGAAAGCACGAGCCCGGTGACGATGCCCGTAAGCATGTCCGTCGCGACGATCATCACCACGGTCACCACGTAGATCCCCACCGGGACCACGCCGTAATTCATCAGCCGCCGGATGTTCGCCGGATTGATCAGCTTGTATCCCGTGTAAACCAGCACGGCGGCCAGCGCCGCGGTCGGCACCAGGCGCAGCACTCCGGGAGCCGCGGCCACCAGGACCAGTAGCCAGGCGCCATGCATGACGGCTGACAGCCGGGTCCGGGCCCCCGCGGCCACGTTAGTGGCGCTCCGCACAATCACGCCGGTCATGGGTAGTCCTCCGACCAACCCGGCGATGGCGTTGCCCACACCTTGAGAAAGCAGTTCCCGGTCGTAGTTGGTGCGCGGACCATCGTGCATCTGGTCGACCGCGGTAGCCGAAAGCAGCGTTTCCGCGCTGGCTACGAACGCCACGGTGATGGACGCCAGAATCAGGTGCCAGTCCGTCATGGCCGCGAACTGCGCGGCGCCGGGCAGATGAATCGTGTCCAGCAGGGCCGGAAGGTCCACGTAGTTGATCGGCATGCCGGAAATCTGCGCGACGGCGGTGGCCGCCACCACGCCCACCAACGCGCCCGGAACCCACTTCAATTTGCTCGGCGCGAAGCGCGTCCACAGCAGCAGAACCGCAATCGTCGTAAGCCCGATGAAGGCGGCTATGTGGTGCACAGTTCCCTCCAGCGGGAACACGCCTTTCCACACCGCGGCGGGAATGGCCAGCAGGTTCTGCACGCCGTTCTCGCGCGGCGCGTCGTCCACCATCACATGGAACTGCGCGGCGAAGATCAGCACGCCGATCCCCGCCAGCATCCCGTAGATCACCGCCGGCGCGATGGCGCGGAACAACTGTCCGACCCGCAGGAGACCCGCAGCCAGTTGCAGCACACCGGCCAGGATTATGATCGGTCCCAGCATCTCGAACCCGTGCGTCTGGATCAGCTCATAAATAATGACCGCCAGCCCCGCCGCTGGACCGCTCACCTGCAACTGGCACCCGGATATCCCGCCGACTATCAGTCCGCCGATGATTCCCGTGATCAGTCCGGCAGCCGGCGGCGCTCCCGAGGCGATCGCAATCCCCATACACAGGGGCAGCGCGACCAGGAACACCACAACGGAGGCGAGTGCGTCTTGCGGGATGGTTTTTGGGATTCGCATCATTCTCAGAGGATCTACTGCGGTTGTACACATCACCCGTGGTGACAAGTGCAGTATGGGGCCCACGCACCCCCACGGTCGAGAGACTAGTGCTCATTCGGGTGCCGGACCTGCAAGAGCCCGGCATGGCGTAGTGCCGATTCGCATGGCATCCGTAGTGGGAAGTCGTATAGGCGCGGCCGGACGCGGATGCTAGAGTCAAAGAGAACCGTGAGCATGACCGCGCGCCATCGTCAGGAAAAAAACGTGCTATGGGGCCTGGCCGGAGGCTTCGGGCTGACCATCGTCCTGTTGCTGGGCTCCGGCTTCCTGGGCATCAAGGCCATCGACACGGTGGAATCCCGCAGCGAAGCCCTGCTGCGCCAGCACCGCATCGCCACCCAGTTGATCGACGAGATCCAGGGTGAAGAAGTCGGCCTGAGCAGCCTGTTCTACGCCCTCACCGCGGCCTCCGCGAACGTCGACCGCGCCGCCCTGCTCAGCCGTCTCCAGTCGATCGAACACGACGTTGGCACGACGCTCGAAGCCGCGCGCGGCGGCTCGCACGCAGCCCGCTGGGAGGCGGCGCGCGTCGCCGTCCAGCGCTTCATCGGGGAAGTGCGCGGACTCCTGACGGAAGGCAACGGCCGCCTGGAACTCCTCCCGCGTTTCTACCGCGCGCATGAGGAACTGGTCACCGCCATCTCCTCGCTGGTCTCGGCGAACTACGACATGGCCATCGAACAGGAGCGCAACGAAAGCGCCGCGCATGGCGACCGCCTCCGCCAGGCCCTCGTCCTGCTGGGCGGCGGACTCGGCGTAGCCCTGCTCTGCGCGGCCCTGGCCGTGTGGATCGTCGTGCGCGTGTTCCGCGAAGTGATGTGGCAGGCGGGCGAGCTCTCGCGCCTCTCCGGCCGCATGCTCGAAACCCAGGAGGAAATGCTCCAGCGCTTCTCGCGCGAGCTGCATGACGAGTTCGGCCAGACGTTGACCGCCATCAAGGCGAACCTCGCCGCCGTACCCGCAACCTCACCGGAAGCCGCCTCGCGCGTCGAAGATTGCACGCTGCTGGTGGAGGACCTGATGCACCAGGTCCGCGAACTGTCCCACGTATTGCGGCCCAGCGTCATCGATGATTTCGGACTCGCTACCGGCCTGCAATCCCTGGCCGAAGGCTTCGCCCAGCGTACCGGCATCGAAGTGGTGCCGCACCTCGCGTTCGACGGCCGCCTGCCGGGCGAAACCGAAACGCACCTGTTCCGGATCGCCCAGGAGGCGCTCACCAACGCCGCCAAGCATTCCGGGGCGACTCGCATCGAGCTGACCCTCGAACGCGTAGACGGCCTGGTGCGGCTCACCGTGGCCGACAACGGCTCTGGCTTGAAGGCGGACTTGAAGACGCCCGGCCCAGGCGGCGGAATCGGCCTGGCCGGCATGCGCGAACGGATGCGCGTCGCCGGCGGCCACCTGGACATCCTGCCCGGACCGGGCGGAGTGCACGTGATTGCGGAGGTGAAAGCGGATGAATCCGAGCGCCAAGCCCATCCGGATCTTGCTCGCCGATGACCACAGCGTCGTGCGGCAGGGATTTCGCATGATCCTCGCGAAACAACCGGACCTGGAAGTCATCGGCGAAGCAGCGAACGGGCGCGAAGCGGTGGAAATGGCCCAGCAACTGGTCCCCGACGTCGCCGTAGTCGACATCGCCATGCCGGAGATGAACGGGGTCGAAGCCACGCGCCGCATCCGCCAGAACGTGCCCGAATGCCAGGTGCTCGTGCTGTCCATGTATAAGGATGCGCCCTACGTGCGTGAAACCCTCCGCGCCGGCGCCAAGGGCTACCTGCTCAAGGACTCCATCGATGAGGACCTGGTCAAAGCCGTCCGCGCCGTCGCCCGCGGCGAAGGTTTCCTCAGCCCGGCTATCTCCGCCACCGTCCTCGACGACTACCAGAAGCACGTAAGCGACCCGCTCGATCAGATCACGCCCCGCGAGCGCCAGCTCCTGCAAATGCTCGCCGAAGGCAAAACCTCGAAGGACATCGCGGCCGAGCTCAACATCAGTGTCTACACCGTCGACGCTCACCGCAGCCGCATCATGAAGAAGCTCAAGCTCCGCAGTATCGGCGAGCTGGTCCGCTTCGCCTTGCAGCGCGGCCTGATCCCGTTCGAAACCGGCAGCGGCTAGGTGGCGCAAGCCCGCGGCTTGCCGCGCCGGGACTCGTCCCCGCGCATGTCGCCCATCACGGTGTCACAGCTCACCGAGGCCCCGGCTCAGGTTTCCCGCAGATGCGCGGAGCGTTCGTGAGAAATCCGGGCGAACGAAGCCGGTCCCTCAGGAGCCCCACTTCGCCACCGGCCGGTTCAACTCCGTCCGCGGCTCGCCCGATCCCTCCAGGTAGCACTCCCACAAATCGATCCCCTGCGCATACCCGTTGTCCCTGATCCACCGGTCGAATTCACCCCAAGCCTGCCCCAGCCCTTCATAAGGACCCTCATAAACGGTCTGCGCGACCGTCCTCTCTTCCAACTCCCCCGCGACCACGCGCCCCGCCGCCGCGACCTCACCTTCCACCGGCAGCCCGACCTCGAACTCGAACACGGAAGGATCCATCCGGAAATGGTGCGAAAACATCGGCCCGGTCACCTTCAGCCCCTGCGCCGCCACCGCCTCGCGCACCTCCTGCATCGCGGGCCCCATCACGTCCCGAATCTCCCGCTTCGGAACCGTCAGCCGGATCACCGCCGTCCGCTGCGCCGGGCTCTGCGTAATCACTGGTGTGTCGATCATGATTGAGTCTCCTCCACCAGTGAGTCGATCTGCCACCCCCGATTTCGACACCCGTCCGAAATCTTCTACCGCCCCACCGCCTCTGCCGTCTTCCCCCGCGATGGCCTCCGCGGCACCGGACCCGCCACCACCGGATCCGGGACCAGGTCCTGAAGCTTCATCAGCAGCGATACCCCCGCGCCGTCCGAGATCCCGTTCACGCACTCATACGTCGGATGTGCGAAGTCCAGGTTCGTCATCCTGCACGCCGACACCTGCGTCACCGGATTCGCCCCTTCGCCCTTCCTGCGGAAGTATTCGATCCAGTCCGGCAAGTCCAGATGCGGAGCCACGTTCTTCAGCTCCACGTCGAACTTGATCCAGATCACCCCGTCTTCGTTCCTCTGCGTGGCCTGCATCCGCGCGGATTCCAGCACGTGCGTGCTCGCATTCACCGTCCCTTCCAGATCGTATTCCTGAGCAAATCCCAGGTACGGACTCACCCCCGTCGCATGGAATCGGTTTCCCTCCCAGTGCAACCCCTGCGGCGGGCTGGCGGCGACAGCGAAGCCGAAGTGCGTAATCGTCTCCCCGCCTGTATCCAACTGGCCGTCCAAAGCCATCTCCATGTAGATCCCGTCCATGCGCTGCAACCCTTCCAGGCCCGGATCCACGCCGCCCACCACCACCTGGACTTCCCGCGTCACCGCGCTCGCCAGCCCGGCCTGGTCGCCCGGCAGATCCAGTTGCCATCTGGTGTTGCCCTCCTTCAATCCCGTAAAGGAGATCGTCTCGCCGCGCTCCAACCGAACCACCTTCGGGTCCACCACGCTCATGCTGAGGCACTCGGGCCGGTTCGTCAGGTCCACCATCTTCAGCGGATCGCTCCCCTCCGCCGGCTTTCCGAACACCCGCACGCCGCCCAGTGTCTGGTTCACCCCCACCCGCACCGGCTCCCCGTTCGTCCCGTCGATCTGGAACTGCGTGACGCCGTTCATCACCTCACTGAAGATCTGCACGGGCTTGGTCGTTTCGCCGTTGCGCAATGACACCGCGAACTCCTGCTTGCCCCGCCGGCAGGTCACCTGCCCGAACACCAGCGGACCGCCCGAAACGTCTCCCCCGAAGTTGTCCAGGATCCGCGCCCCCGTCGGGACGTAGTCCCGCAACAGGAGACTGGCGTCCACCGGCAGGTAGTAGTTGAGGCCGCGCGTGGAAGCGCCCAGCGCCTGGAACGGTTCCGCAATCAGGCTGTCGACGCGCGTCGACAACTCGCCCACCACCCGGAACGGAATCAGCTTCCCCAGCGCCACGTTGCTCACCAGGAAGACCGACAACGGCGGTTTGTCGTAACTCGTCTCCACACCCGGGTCCTCCACCCACTGGAGTCCCAGCCGCGGATCCGACTTCGGCACGTTCCACAGGTACAGCCGCGGATTGAGCTGCGCATCCACGAAGATCTGCGACGCTACCATCGCCCGGAACGTGCCCAACGCCCGGGCGCGCTCCAGATTGTGCACCAACTGGTCCAGCGACAGCGACACCGTATCCGTGAATGTGTCCAGTCCCGGAATCACTTCGGTGACGATCTGCATAATGCCTATGGCGACCTGCTGGGCTTTCAGCGGCGCCAACTCGCCGAAGCCATACTGCCTCAACTCCTGCAGCAGGTCGTACGTGTTGTTCAGCGTGTCGATGATCTGGTACGCATTGGCGATCCCGTCGCCGATCACCGGAATCATCCCGATAATCGCCGCCGCCCCTCCGAACCCCAACTTGTACTCGTTGATCGTGCTGCGTTTCATCGCCTCGGTCACCGCCTGGTTGATGGTGCGCAGGTCCAGCGGCTCGGCAGCTCTTGCCGCGCGCCGCAGCCCCGGCTCCAGCGAATCCTCGTAGAACTCCTGGTTCAGGTATGCGTCCGCGTCGATTTCGATCAGCTTCCACTCGCCGTTCACCCGTTTCAGCAGCGCCATCACGCCGTTCTTCATCGGGAACTGCCCCTCGTGGTTGCGAACCGTGAACGTCACCACGGCGCGCACCGCCGCCATCGTGCCCTGATCGCCCATCGCCGTCGCCAGTTCCGTGAACTCGAAATCGGAGAACGTCACATGGGCCGCCACCGTCTCGGCGACCTTGCGGCCCGTCTCCCAGTTCTCCTCCAGAAACTGATCCCGCGCATAGTAGTTCAGCAGACCGTCCACATCCCCGCGCACCTGCGATTCGAGTGCCGACTTCACCACGTCCGCCGGTGTCAACTCCGCCGCCCGCCCCACAAACAGGTACACGTTCGCCTGCGACTGCGCCGTGCCCGACGTCACCACCACCGGATGCGGACCCTCCGCCAGCCCCGCCGGAACCTGCCAGTTCACCTGGTACAGCCCCACGAACCCCGGCGCCAGCCCCGCGAACACCACCGTCCCCGGCTTCCCCTCCACCGTCACCGTCACGCTGTACGAGCAGTAATTCAGGGGACCCCACGTCGCGTTGTCCCCGCCCGGCGCGCCCGTCTGCGCCGCCGGAGTCACTTCGCCCAGCCCCGTCAGATAAAGGATCACGTACTCGCCCGGAACCGCCGGACTGTCGGCGGTCACCAGCGTCCAATCCGCCGCGTGCACCAGAATCGTCTCGCCCACGCCCGACATATCCCGCGTGAACAGTCGCGGAGCCCGCGCTGCCATCGCCACGGTCACCGCTGCGCTCGCCGACGCACCACGCATCACACGCACTTGCACCGTGCTCCCCGTAATCCCGAACGGCATCTGTGCGTTGATCTGTCCCGGCGAGATGAAGAACAGCGCCGCCCACCGCGACACGCCGCCGTCGATCACCTCCACCCGCACGCCATTCAACTCCGTCGGCAACGGCATCGTCGACCCCACCGACAGCTCCGCCGCCAGCTCCGACCCGAAAATCGCCATCATCGCCCCCGGCGCCAGCCCCGCGCTGTAATCGGCCGCACTCACCAACCCGCTGATCGCCGGCTGTGGACCGCCCCCCGCCGCCACAATCGTGAACGTCAGCTCAAACAGGGTTTGCCCGTTCAGCGACCCCCGCACCTTCCACACGCCCGGCAGCGTCGCCGGAGCCGCGCCGGCAATCGGCATCGGCACGTCGGTGAAACAGTAGTCGCCCGACTCGTCGACCGCCAACCACGGACCGCTCGCCGGCGCGTAATAGTCGCCTGACGGCGTGTAGTATTCGCTGGCCACCACGTCCCCTGCCAGGATGCCTTCCACGTAGAACCACAGATACGCCTGCGGATCCGTGCTCTGGAACGTAGTCACCGGAGCGGGCACATTGGCGATCGCCTGGGCGCACGCCACCGGCTTGGTCGCCCACATCTGCGCGTACTTGAGTTGCGCGCCGCTCGCCAGCCCCGCGCATCCCAAAACCGTCCACACCACTGCCGCACGCACAGTTCTCCGGCTCATGACGACCTCCGCCGCCGGATCCACCCGCAAAACCCGCACCGCGGGCTGTCCGCTTTATGTATGAATATTCACAGCACGAAAGCAGCCAACCCGTGCAGCGTCGCGACCCAGGTCCCCCAACCCCTCCCGCAAACCCACAAAGCCCCCTCCAGTCCGCACCTCCGCTAGCTGAGCCGCGACCAAAGGAAGCGTTCCTCTCCGGTCCTCAACCCTCCCCAACCGAGCCTCCAAACCCGCCCCAGCGCCCTTTCACCCAAACTCAAATCCCCGCAAACCACGAATACCCCGCCTCCGGCGAAGCCGACCCCCTACCATCCCCAATCTCCGCCAACGAATCGACCACCGTAATCTGCGCCAGGTACTTGATGCTCTTGTACCCCAACTGCCGCGGCACCTTCAGCCGCAGCGGAGCCCCGTGCCCCGCGCTCAAATCCTCACCGTTCATCGCCCAAGCCAGCAGCGTCTGCGGATGCAGCGCATCGCCCATGTCCAAACTGTCCCACCACCGGTCGTAAGGAAAGAAGGCCACGTACCGCGCCGCCCCCCGCACCCCCACCCGCTCCAGCAGATCCGCCAACCGCACCCCCGTCCACTCCGCAATAAACGACCACCCCTCCTCGCACGTCTGCATCGTGATCTGGCTCCGCGCCGGCATCGCCTTCAACTCCGCCAGCGAAAACTCACCCGGCCGGTCCACCAAGCCATCCACACCCAGCCGCCAATCCTCGAACCCGTCCGCCAGCAACTCCTGATACGAATCGTCCCCCGGAGGATCTCCATTCACCGGAGCCACCTCGGAAATCTGCGACCGCTCGAACTCCCGCGCCATCGCCCCACCCGCCGCCAGCAGCCGTTGCGACGCATACGTGAGCGTCTCGCCAATCCCAAACAACCCGCCGCAATCCGGCGGCACCAGCCCATAGCGATCCGCCAACCGAGCCGACCCCGCCAGCCCCACCGCGCCTGCGCTCACAGCCAATCCGCCCCGCAACCACCGCCGCCGCGATACCGTCACACGCCCTCCTTCGCCGCCCCACGGCTCCCCACGATCATTCCCCGCATCCGCTCCACGAACCCTGACACCGCCACCATCCCCACATGCCCGAACACAAACACCACCAACCCCACCGCCACAGCGAAATGAATCGTCCGAGCCGACTGCTGCCCGCCCGCCGCCTCCACCAGCACCGGAGCCGCCGCCGTCACCATCGGCGACATTGCGAGGCCAGTCCACACCATCGCCGGCATCAGCACAAACACCACCGCGAAGTACGCCGAGCGCTGCAACCCCGAATACCCCGCCGGGCCCTCGCCCAACAAATCCCTTCGAAAATGCGCGCTCACCGCCCCATGCACCCAATAGACGAGCCCCGTCACCACGCAAACCCAAGCCGACAGAAAATGCAGTGACCGCCCCCACCCCGTCTGCCCGGTCAACACAAAAGGAAGCGGCAAATCGACCAGCGAAGGAGTCCCCACCGCCCCGGTCTCGCCCCAATACAGCCGCGGATGCGCCAGCAGGATCGCGACCCCACTGACCACCAGCCCCAGGATCGCCACCGCCGCCACCCAATGCGTAACCCGAACCGTCCCACTATGCACGCCACTCATAGCCATCAACCCCGAGCCATCAATCCACACCCCCGACCTGCCCCAACCCCGCCAGCCCGCATTTCTCACCAGATTTCGGACGCAGGACGTGGCGCGAGCACTCGTGCTCGCCGCGCCGGGACTCGTCCCGGCGCTTGTCGTCCACCACAGTGTCGTGCCCGGAGCGTCGGCCCGACCACTCGCCGAGGCATCCCGCCTATGCTTTGCCCGAAACGCTCTTCGAGCCTGTGAGAAATCTGGGTTAGCTGAGGGCTAGCCGAGCCGCGACCAAAGGGAGCGGTCCCCGCCAGTCCTCACCCCAAACACACGCCCGCCGGCCCGATCCTATCACACCCCCGCGAGCATCTCCGCCAACTTGTCGTACGACTCCGCGGCCCCATGCTCCATCCCCGACGCGACCACCGCATCCCGCACCTCCCGCGAAGGATACTCCACCGTGACCGTCAGCGTCGTCCTCCCGCCGCTCTCCTCATACACCGCCGTCACCAGCGACTCCCCCGGATAATCGTCGAACGACTCCGCATGCACACTCCGCTCCGGCCGCACCACTTCCTTCCACACGCCGCGCATCCCCATCTCGCGCCCATCCGGCCCCCGCAGCACAAACCGGAACCCGTGTTCATCCACCTCGCACACGGTCAGCGTAAACCCCCGCGGCCCGAACCACCGCTTCAGCAACTCGGGCTTATGAAACGCGTCGAACACCATCTCCCGCGGCGCATCGAACACCCGCGTCATCACCACCTCACGGTCGCCCTGCATCGCCACCCGCAACATCCCCGTATTCTTCATTTCCGTTTTCCCTTTCTCGCGCGCGAGCCCTCGCGCTTCATCTCCACCAGCAGCGCATCCAGCCGCTCGAAGCTGCCTTCCCAGAACGCCCGATACTGTTCCAGCCAGCCCGAAGCCTCAGCCAGCGCTTTCGCCTCCAGCCGTCGCGGCCGCCGCTGCGCCTCCTGCCCCTGCGAAATCAGCCCCGCGTGTTCCAGGACCTTCAAGTGCCGCGAGATCGCCGGCTGGCTCATGGCGAACGGCTTGGCCAACTCCATCACGGTCGCCTCGCCCGCAGCCAGCCGCGCCAGGATCGCCCGCCGCGTCGGATCGGCCAGAGCGGCAAAGGTGGCATCCAGTCGTTGCGCCTGATTCATAGCTCTGTAGTTATATAACGTATGTATTATACATAGACCTCGCCGGCGCGGCAAGTCACACCCGAGCGCCCCGCGCAACTTCCCCCCGGACAATCACTTCCCGCCGCCGCTCTCCGGCGTGGTCTCCTGCCATCCCCTACCCTCCCCGCAGGAGCAACAACCATGGCATCTCTCACCAAACAAGAATCGGCCCGCATCAACGGAGCCAAATCCCAAGGACCCAAAACCGAAGCCGGCCGCGCCCGTTCCTCACAGAACGCCCTCAAGCACGGCCTCACCGCCCTCAAATTCGTCCTCCCCACCGAGGACCGCGACGACTTCTACCATCTCCGCGACGCCTATCTCGCACGCTTCCAGCCCGCCGACCAGGTCGAACTTCGCCTGGTCGAAATGCTGGTCCTCTGCGACTACCGCCTCCGCCGCCTGATCACCATCGAAACCAACCTCCTGAGCAACGAAATGGTGAAGCACGGCCCCGCTCCCGACCCGCTCATCGTCGACATGGACGACGAAGACCGCCTGGCCTGGACGTTTCAACACCTCGCCAGCACCACTCGCAGCCTCACGCTCCTGTCCCGCTATCAAGGCCAGATCGACCGCGCCTACCACCGCGCCCTAAAGCAACTCCAACACCTCCAACAGGGGGCGCAAGCCCTTGGCTTGCCGCGCCGGGACTCATCCCGGCGCTTGTCGCCCGCAGGCCACACTGGCCCCCAGGTACTGGCCATCTCTTCCCCGCACAAAACGAACCCAACGCACCCCCGCGACACGTCGCGCCCCCTGCCTCCCCCAAACCCCCTAAAATGACTAAAATAAAGAGATAATGCCCCTGCGCGTCTCTATTCGCGGCATCCTGGTCGCCGTGTTGCTGCTCCCGCTCCTCCCGGCGCAAAACACCACCGCCGAGATTGCCGGAACCATCACCAGCCAGGACCAGACCGCACTCCCAGGAGCAACCGTAACCATCACCAACATCGCCAGCGGCCAGCAGCGCGTCACCGTCTCCGACGAACAGGGCAACTACGCCCTCCCGTCGCTCCCCGTCGGCATGTACACCCTCCGCGCCGACCTCACCAACTTCCAGCCGCAGATCCGCGAAGGCATCGAACTCACGGTCGCCGAACGCGTCCGCATCGACCTCACCCTCATGGTCGGCGACTTCCGCCAGGCCATCACCGTCATCGAAGCCACGCCACAGCTTGACACCGCCAGCGCCGAAGTCGGCGAAATCGTCGACAACCGCCGCGTCGTCAACCTGCCGCTCAACGGCCGCAAGTACTCCGACCTCGCCCTGCTCACCGATAACGTCGTCAGCCCGCCCCGCGGCACCCGCGGCGGCGCACTCGGCCAGACCGGACCCTCCGTCGCCGTCGCCGGCCAGCGCGCCGGACACAACATGTACTTCCTCGACGGCGTCTCCATCACGGACCAATACTTCAACAACCTCGGCGTCTCGCTCTCCATTGACGCCATGCAGGAATTCAACATCCAGAAATCGATCTACCCGGCCGAATACGGAGGCAAAGCCTCGGCCGCCATTAGCGCGGCTACCAAGGCCGGCGGCAACCAGGTCCACGGATCGCTCTACGAGTTCTTCCGCAACTCCGCCCTCGACGCCCGCAACTTCTTCAATGGATCCAAGAAGCCCCCGCTGCGCCAGAACCAGTTCGGTGGCACCGTCGGCGGACCGCTCCTCCGCGACCGCACCTTCTTCTTCCTCAACGCCGAAGCCCTGCGCGAGCGCCGCTCCCTCACCAACACCTTCTCGCTGCCCGACGCCAACCTCCGCGGCGGCGACTTCTCCGGCTTCGCGCCCATCTACGACCCGCTCACCGTCGACCCCGCCACCGGCCAGCGCGCCACCTTCGCCGGCAACCAGATCCCCATCACGCGCCTCGACCCCATCGCCCAGGCGTTCCTTCAGCACGTGCCCACGCCGAACCTCGCCGGCAACGTCCAGAACTACACCGCCACGCCCGTCTCCAGCAACAACAACAGCCAGTTCACCGGCCGCCTCGATCACACCCTCGGCGCGAAGGACACCCTGATGGCGCGCTACACCTATTCGAACTCCGCCACCTTCCGCCCCTTCGGCAGCTCGGATCTGAACGAAACCCTGGTCCCCGGCTTCGGCACCACCATCAACACGCTCACGCGCAACGTCGCACTGGCTTACACGCACGTCTTCTCGCCCACCATCCTCACCGACCTCCGCTTCGGCTACCTGCACGTCTCCGGCGGCCAGCAGCTTCAGAACCAGGGCTACAACTTCGGAGGCCTGAACGGACTCCAGGGCGTCACCACTGACCCGGCCAAAACCGGCTACCCCGCCATCAACCTCTCCGGAGCCTACTCCAGCCTCGGCGACCCGGCGCGCGTCGTCAGCCGCAATGACACCAGTTTTGACGTGTTCAGCAACACCTCCTGGGTGCATGGCGCGCACACCGTCAAGTTCGGCGGCTACTTCTTCCACCTGCTCTTCAACCCCTACGATTCGCCCAACGCGCGCGGCAACTTCACCTTCACCCCGCGCTTCACCAGCTCGGCCGCGGGCCTGGCCAACGGCAACTCCTTCGCCGACTTCCTGCTCGGCTACCCCTCTTCCGCCCAAGCCGGCATTGGACGCGGCAGCGAAGACGGCCGCAGCTCCTGGATGCACGCCTACATTCAGGATGACTGGCGCGCGCGCTCGAACGTCACCGTCAACATCGGCCTACGCTACGAATTCAACGGCCAGATCACGGACACCAACAATCGCCTCTCGAACCTCCAGCTCGATCGCCTGGTGATCGCCAGTGACAACCAGGGCAACATCAGCCCCGACGCCAGCGCCCTGCTCAGCCAGATCCCGGTCCCCTACGTGACCTCCGCGCAGGCCGGCTACAGCCGTTCGCTGCTGCGCCCCGGCTACGTGCGCCTGGCCCCGCGCTTCGGCCTCGCCTGGTCGCCGACCTCGAAAACCGTGGTCCGCACCGGCTTCGGCCTCTTCTTCAACCAGTGGGCCTACAGCGTCCAGACCGGCCTCTTCCAGAACCTGCCGTTCTACTTCAACAAGAACGTCACCACCGCGGCCGACCAACTCAGCCCGCAATACACCATCGCCAACATGGCGACCGCTCCAGCCACGGGCACCATCGGCGGCGCGGGCATGGACCAGAACTATCGCAGCGAATACGCCGAGTCCTGGACCCTCAGCATCCAGCACCAGGTCGCCAAGGACTGGGTGGTCGAAGCCAACTACTTCGGCTCAAAAGTCATCGGCGCCGACGACACGACGTTCTATAACATCCCGCAACCCGGCCCCGGCCCCATCGCCGCGCGCCGCCCGAACCCCAACCTGAGCGCCTTCCCGGTGGTCCACTGGGGCGGCTTCTCCAAATTCAACTCCCTCACCTTGAAAGTGGAAAAACGCTTCTCCAACGGCCTGAGCATCAACGCCAACTACGCCTGGTCGAAAGCGACCGACGCAGCATCGAGCCCCGGCCCGACGTTCTCCGAGGCCAACTACCCGCAGAACGTCTACTACCGCAAAGCCGAATACGGCCTGTCGAGCTTCGACCACCGCCACCGCCTGGTAGTGAACTTCCAATACGACCTGCCGCTCGGCTTCACCGTGATGGGCTTCGGCACCTTCCAAAGCGGCGCGCCGTTCACCGTGAACCTGCCCAACGACAACGCCAATATCGGCCCCGGCCCGGCCCAGCGCCCCGACGTCCTCAGCAACCCCAACCTCGCCGCCTCGCAGCAAACGGTCGACCACTGGTTCGACACCTCGGCCTTCGTCATGCCGCAGCAGTACACGTTCGGGAACGCCGGCCGCAATATCGTGACAGGCGACGGCCTGGCGAACGTCGACCTGTCGATGCTAAAGCAGATCAAGCTGCGCGAAGGCATGAACCTCCAGATCCGCGGCGAATTCTTCAACGCCTTCAACCACACCAATTTCGCCGACAGCCCCGGCCGCATCGCCTTCACCCCCAGCTTCGGCCGCTACTTCGCCGCCCAGGACCCCAGACAGGTGCAAATCGCCATGAAGCTATTATTTTGAAGATCGCGGGGACCAAGTGAACTATCCAAGCCAGATTAGAACATCGGCGGTTAATCAGCTGTTTGAGAAAGTCTCAAACAAGAACTACGGCAAATATCTTCTCAAGATAAGCATAGTAAAAGCTCGTGCGTTTCAGGACAAATCGATAGCTTTCGACTTCCCCGTAACGGCCCTTGTGGGGCCCAATGGTGGCGGAAAGACGACCGTGCTCGGAGCTGCCGCGTGCGCATACAAGGCGGTCAAGCCGTCACTTTACTTCTCGAAGAGCGGCAAGTTCGATGAGAATATGCAGAACTGGCGCTTCGACTATGAGTTGATCGATCGCTCGATTCGCAAAGATGACACCGTGCGCCGAAGTGCAAACTTCACGCACTACAAGTGGTCTCGTGAGGGCCTGGATCGTGACGTCAAAGTGTTCGGCGTCGCCAGGACGGTACCAGCGACCGAGCGCAAAGAGATGAGGAAGTGCGTCTCGGGCAACTTCGATGTTCCGCAGGAGCAGATCAGCAAGATCGACAGTAATGCCGCCAAGGCAGTTGCGCGCATTCTCGATAAGGATGTCTCAGCCTTCTCGTTCGTCAATGTAGACAAGAAAGGGCGAGTCACTCTACTGGCTGGCTCAACCCCTGACGGTAAAGGGTATTCCGAGTTCCACTTCGGCGCCGGGGAGTCTAGTGTAATTCGAATGGCAATGACCCTAGAAGCTGTCGAGGAGAACTCTCTTATTCTCATCGAAGAGATCGAAAATGGCCTACACCCGGTAGCGACCATCAGGATGGTTGAGTACCTCATAGAACTTGCGGAGCGCAGAAAGATCCAGGCCGTCTTCACGACTCACTCTAACGATGCGCTACTCCCTCTTCCAGATAAGGCGATCTGGGCGGCAGTCAACGGCCAACTCTTTCAAGGAAAGCTTGACATCGGCTCGCTGAGGGCTATCAGTGGACAAGTAGACTCAAAATTGGTGATTTTCGTCGAGGACGGCTTCTCGAAGCTGTGGGTCGAGGAGATGCTGCGGACAATACCGGCTGTTGCTATGGATGCACTTAGCGTTCACGCGATGGAAGGGGACGGCAACGCTGTACGTGTGTGTCTCTACCACAATATTAATCCGTCAGTTCAGCAGCCGGCGATCTGCCTTCTGGATGGTGACTCAAAACAGAAAGAAGATATCGCAAAGGGTATTTTGAGGTTGCCAGGCTCCAATCCGGAGTCCTATGTCTTCGACCAAGTCTTGGCGAAGCTAGACGAGAAAGCTGGGGAGCTCGCTGTCGCGCTGCTGAGGCCGTACGAAGATCACGGCAAAATCGAACAGATCATTCAAAGTGTGGAGAATACCAACCGGGACCCACACCTTCTCTATGCTCAAATCGGGAAGGCGCTCGGGTTCATCCCTGAGGCAAGAGTCAAAGAGGCGTTTCTCGCCATCTGGGCGCGGTCGTACCCGGACGTTGTCAGCGACATAATGAAGCCCTTCGTGAATAAGATCCCAACCGATGCTGACGAAGAAAGCCTTGGCAGGTAGGTCTTGACTAAAAGCCACCGCACATGGCGCTTCCCTCGGCGGTCACAGTTCTCCCTCTACGCTATTCTCAATCCAAGCAACGCTTTCGAGAATCACTCGCGGCGTTGGCATCCCGGTGCCAAGCCATCATCTTACTGAGCCCCTCCCACCACCGCACTACACTAAATAGAAATGCCTACTGCCTACATCTGTGAAGGGGTCCGCACCCCCGTCGGCCGCTTCGGCGGCGCGCTTTCCGCGGTCCGCACCGACGACCTTGCCGCGCATCCCCTCATCACGCTCCAGAAGCGTTTCGACAAACTCGACTGGGCCTCCATCGACGAGGTCTACTATGGCTGCGTCACGCAGGCCGGCGAGGACAATCGCAACGTCGCGCGCATGGCCCTGCTGCTGGCCGGCTTGCCGATGTCGGTGCCCGGCGTCACGGTCAACCGCCTGTGCGCCTCCGGCATGGAAGCGGTGGCCGTGGCATCCCGCGCGATCGCCACCGGTGAGATGGCGCTCACCATCGCCGGCGGCGTCGAAAGCATGAGCCGCTCGCCCTGGGTGATGCCCAAGCCCACGGCCGCCTTCGCGCGCGACCCGCAGGTCTACGACACCACGCTCGGCTGGCGCTTCGTCAACCCGATCATGGAGCAGAAGTACGGCACCATCTCCATGGCCGAGACCGCGGAGAACGTCGCCGAGAAGTACGCCATCGACCGCGCATCGCAGGATAAGTTCGCGCTCGCCTCACAGCAGAAGGCGGCCAAGGCCAAGGCCGCGGGCGTGTTCGCCGAAGAGATCGAGCCCGTCAGCATCCCCGGCCGCAAGGGCGCGGTCACAGTGGTCGCCGACGACGAGCACCCGCGGCCCGACACGACTCTCGAAGGGCTGGCCAAGCTCCCCACGCCGTTCCGCAAGGGGGGCACCGTCACCGCGGGCAACGCTTCGGGGATCAACGACGGCGCGGTGGCGATGTTCGTAGCCTCGGAAGCTGCCGCCGCGAAAGCAGGCTTGACTCCGATCGCCCGCGTAGTCGCCGCCGCCGCCGCCGGGGTCGATCCGAACTACATGGGCATCGGCCCGATTCCCGCAGTCGAGAAGCTCCTCGCCCACACGAAACTCACCATCGCCGACCTCGACTTCCTGGAACTCAACGAAGCCTTCGCCGCGCAGTCACTAGCCTGCACGCGCGCCTTCGGTCTCCCGGACGACAGCGAGAAAGTGAACCCCAACGGAGGCGCCATCGCCCTCGGTCACCCGTTAGGAATGAGCGGCGCGCGCCTGGTACTGACCGCGTCCCTTCACCTGAAGCGCACGAAAGCGAAGCGCACCGTAGCGACGATGTGCGTAGGCGTCGGCCAAGGCATGGCGATGCTACTCGAGGGAGTGTAAGCTCCGAATTTAGGCCACAGATGGACGCAGATGAACACAGATAGCTGCGTTCGGATCTGTGTTCATCTGCGTCCATCTGTGGCCCATTTCTTACTCCGGCCCGAACGCCAGCAGCACGTTGCCGAAGTCGCCGCCGCCCACGCCGTAGCCCGATCCGATGTAGAGCATCCCGCCGGCGATCACCGGACCCACCGAACTGATGGCGCCGCCGTTGGCCCCCGCCACCTTATTCACCGTGTCGAAGTCGCGCGACGTTTCGACCTTCCAGATCTCCTTGCCGTCGGCCGTGTCCAGCGCGTGCAGCACGCCGTCACCGCCGCCCACGAAGACCACTCCGGGCAGGATCGTCGCCACTGCGTTGTTGCCCGTGCGCGTGCCCGGCGCATTGATCGGCGAGAACCACACGCGCTGGCCCGTCGCCATCTTCAGCGCGACCATGCCGCCCGAGCCCATGCCGTAGTAGACGTTCTCATGGTCCGCCGCTCCGCCCCACACGATGCCGCCGCGGCCGCCGCCCGTGTTGGCTTCGACGCGCCAGATCAGGTCGCCGCGCTCGTCCGGATCCAAAGCGAACACGTCGCCGTCCTTGGTGCCGTTGATCAGCACGCGCCGCCCGTCGGGCAGCGTGCGCAGGATCGGCGAGTTGCCGATGTCGGCATCCGGACCCATCGTCTCCGGGCACGCCAGGCTCTTGTTCTGGCCGAAACAGCCGCCCATGAACGCGTCATTCGGCTGCGCCTGGTAGGACCACAGCACCTTGCCCGTGTCCATGTCGACCGCCACAATCGCATCGCCCATCGGCTGCGCGGGCTCGGTTTCGGTGTCGCCCGTGCCGAAGTACACCGCGTGGCGCACGGGATCGACCGTCGGCGAGTTCCACACCGAGCCTCCGGCCGGACCGTAGAGCTGCACGCCGTTGGGGTTCTTCTTGGTGGGCTTGGGATCGTCCATCACATAGCGCTTCCAGATCTGCTCGCCCGAGTTGGCATCCAGCGCCACCACGCTTCCGCGCGACGTGCAACATTCATAGTCCGGATTGCCGCTCTGCCATTCCTCGGACGACGACACCGGCACGTAGAGGCGTCCGTTATAGAGCTTGGGCGCGGCCGTGATGCGGCCCAGGAAGAAGTCCTCCACCTTGCGGCGCCACAGCTCGTGGCCGTCCTGTGCGTCGAGCGCGTAGACGTTCGCCTTCGCGTCGCCGAAGAAGATCGCGTACTTGGTGTCGCCCTGGCCGGTGACCGGTCCGATGCTGATGGCCGGGCGCACGGTAACGCCGGTCTCATGACCCCAATACCAGCAGCCGGTCTTGGCGTCCAGCGAATAGATCCAGCCGATATCGGTGCCCACGAACACGCGTCCCGAGGCGACCGCCGGGGTGCCATAGGCACTGATGCCCAGCGGGAATCCGAAGGCCCACTTGAGCTTCAGATTGGGGATGTCGGCCTTGGTGAGGCCGGCGTTCTCGGGCGTCTGATAGCGCGTGTTGGAGAGGTCGGGACCCCAGCCGCTCCACATGGGACCGCTGGAGGGATCACTCATCGGCGGATTGCCGGGGCACTGGTTGGGGAAGTTCTTGGGGTTGCCGGCCTCGGCGCTGCCGATCTGGCGGTAGCCGCCCATGAACTCGGACATGCGGCGCTTCTGCGCGTCGGTGAGGCCCTGGTCATGCTCAGGCCGCGAGGGCTTGCTGACCACCGCGTAGATCGCCTCGGGCGTCATCTGCCGGATGGTGCGCGCGCTGGGCGCTTTGGCCGAGCTGTTTTCCATGTGGCAGCTCATGCAGCGGGTCTGGAAATAGGTGAGCCCGTTTTCCATGCCCTCGGGGCCTTTGGCCTTGCCCTTGCCTTTGAAGGCGCCCTTCGCGCCTTTGGCGGCGCCGGGGGCCTGCGCGTCGAGCGAACCCAATGAGCCGAGGAGCACGGCCGCAACCAGGGCCGCAAAGAGAGCCGCAACGTGGATGGAGCGCTTCATATCGTGCTCACTCTAACATAGTCGCGCCGCGGCGACGCGGGTGGCGAAGCGCCTGCGGGAGTCTGGCGCCAGCGAGGACCGCTTCCTTCGGTCGCGGCACAGCTAGCGGCGCTGGGTCCAGGTCAAGATTGTTGCGCACAGCGCCATCACACGACGCTGTACCAATGCGCCGGCTGTGCCGCGGCCGCTCGCTGCTGTGCCCGGTTCCTGTTGGTTGGGCAGAACGCCATTGACCCGCACTTCTCACCAGGTTGCGGACGCAAGACGTGGCGCAAGCCCGTGGCTTGCCGCGCCGGGACTCATCCCGGCGCTTGTCGCCGGTCAAGGTGTCATGCCGTTTGTGGTGGCAAAATCGCCCCTTGCGGCTCCCCGCCCGACGTTTCCCTTCGATGCGCTGCGAGCTTGTGAGAAATGCGGGCTAGCCGAGCTAGCCGTGCCGCGACCGCGGGGAGCGGTCCCGGCAAGTGCACTCTGCCTACACCGCGCGGCGCGTGGGGCGGCGGCCGTTGCGGCCCTTGGGGGTGAACGATCGCGTCCCCTGCCAACGAGGCGTGGAAGCCGTGGGCATCACGATCACCGGCGCGGAGTGCTTCTCCTCGCGCGGCAGGCCGGAGGGAAGCTCGCGGCGTTCCATGCGCGTGTTCATGGTGCGCTCGATCTTGCTCACGTCGGCGCGTTCGGCGCGCGTGGCGAAGGTAGAGGCGCGGCCGGTGGCGCCGGCGCGTCCGGTACGGCCCACGCGGTGGATGAAGTCCTCGGCCACCTGCGGCAGGTCATAGTTGACCACGTGGGAGATGCCGTCGACGTGAATGCCGCGGGCGGCGATGTCAGTGGCCACCAGTACGCGATAGTAGCCGCTCTGGAAGCCGCTGAGGGCCTGGTTGCGCTGGTTCTGGCTGCGGTTGCCGTGGATGACGGCGGTCTTGTGGCCGTCGCCGGTGAGCTTCTTCGAAAGCCGGTCACTGCTGTGCTTGGTGCGGGCGAAGACCAGGAAGGAGCCCTCTTCTTCACGCAGCATCCTGCCCAGCAGGGCGAGCTTCTGATTATGGTCGACCTCGTAGAGATGCAGGTCGATCTTGTCGATGGGCTTCGAGATCGCGCCGATGGCCACGCGCACGGGATTGCGCAGGTGCTTGTCGATCAGGTCCTTCACCGAGGGCTCGATGGTGGCCGAGAAGAACAGCGTCTGGCGCTGGGTGGGCATGTTCGCCATCAGGCGCTTGATCGTGGGCAGGAAGCCGATGTCCAGCATGCGGTCGGCTTCATCCAGCACCAGCATGCGGACGCCGCTCAGGTCCACCTGCTTCTGGCCGACGAAGTCCCACAGACGGCCGGGGGTGGCGATGATCACTTGCGCGCCCCTGCGGATGGCGGAGAGCTGGGTGCGTTCGCTGACGCCGCCGATGGCCACCGCGGCGTGCACGCCGGTGCCGGCGGCAATCTTCACGAAGGTCGCTTCGGTTTGCAGGGCGAGCTCGCGGGTGGGGCTCAGAACCACGGCTTGGACGCCGCGCGCCGCTTGCTTGCCGCCCGTGCGGGCGAGGCTGGGCGCGATGGTTTCGATGAGGGGCAGCACGAAGGCCAGCGTCTTGCCGGTGCCGGTCTGCGCAGTGGCCACGACGTCGTGGCCGGCGAGTGCGGGCTCAATGGCCTGGGCCTGCACCGGGGTGGGCTTCGTGTAGCCGTGTTTGACAAGGTTGCTCCGGACGGGAGCAGAGAGAGAGAGTTCAGAGAAGCTATTCATTCAGTTTTAGGTGTGAGGAGAAATCGACGAGCCGACTACCGGTCGCCGAACGTTCGGCGGGGGAGAGGGGGTTGTGGATCTGCGTCCAGCAGCTTTCATTGTAGCGCAAGGGGGGAGGGCCGCCGTGGCCACGGTATCGACGGGTGAGCGGGGCGAAGTGTCGCGGACGGTGGAAGGCCGCTCCCCGCGGACGCGGCCTCCACGGGACGACAGTCCTACTCCGCGATCAGCAGACTCTCCGCGAATAGCCAGTCCTCGTCCACCCAGCTCGCCTCGCACCGGAACCCGCTCGCGGCGGCCATTTCCGTCACTTCTTCCAACGAAAACTTGTGGCTCGATTCGGTCCAGATCGTCTCCCCTTCATGGAATTCGACCTCGATTTCCGCCTTCGGCACGCGCACCCGTTGCGCCCGCCGGGACCGGATGTGCATCTCGATGCTGTGCGTCCGCTCATTGAACCGCGGCGCGTGCTCGAACTGCTTCAGCACGAAATCACCGCCCAGTTCGTGATTGATCCGCACCAGCAGGTTCAGATTGAAGGCTGCCGTCACACCCAACTGATCGTCATACGCCGCGAGCAACTGCGGCACCGGCTTCAGCAGATCCGTCCCCAGCACCAACGCATCGCCCGGCGCCAGCATCCTCCGGATCTCGGCTAAGAACGCGGTCGAAGCCGGACCCTCCAGGTTCCCCAGCGTGCTCCCCAGGAACAGCACCGCCAGCGTCTGCCCCGCCTTGCGCCGCGCCGCGACCTCCAGCAATCCGTCCAGATACTCCCGCTCCAGCCCGACCACGGTGATCGAATCGATATCGGCCAGTTGGTGCTCGCACATCTGCAGCGCTGTGCGCGAAATCTCGATCGGATAGTAGGCGGTCGGCCGCCGGCGGCCCAGCGCTTCCAGAATCCAGCGCGTCTTGTGTCCGCTGCCGCTGCCCAGTTCCGCCACGATCACGCTCGAAGGCAGCCGCGCCACCAACTCCCGCGCGTAGCGCGCCAGGATCCGTTCCTCGGCCCGCGTCAACCCGTATTCCGGCAGCGCCGTGATCACGTCGAACAGCCGCGACCCGATCCGGTCATAGAGATACTTCGAAGGCAGTTCCTTCTGGGGCTCTTTGGTAAGACCCACCGCGACGTCAGCCGCGAACGGGTCCGCGATGAGCGAGATATCGGTTTGCGCAGGCATCGTACTCTCCATTCTTCTGTGGCCACTCACGTGGCCACGCACCGGAACCCCGCGTACACGAACGGGTAGTGCGGTTGAAACCAATTCCGGAAGGATCGCCGCAACATGCACGCCGCCGTGCGCGGGGAGCCCCCCTTCATCACGTAATGCTGCCCGTCGAAGAAATTCGCCGAATATCCGGGGTAAAACGAAAACGTCTGGAACCCCGCGAACGGCTCGAACACCGTGGAGGTCCACTCCCACCCGTTGCCCAGCATGTCCTCGACGCCGAACGCGCTCGCGCCCGCTGCATGCGCCGTCACCGGAGCCGGATCCCACCGCGCGAAATCGAAGTTCCCGCGCGACGCCTCCGGACCCGCGTCGCCCCACGGGTACAGCCGTCCGTCGTCTCCATACGCGGCCCGCTGCCACTGCGCCTCGGTGGGCAGCAACTTGCCCGCCCAGCGCGCGTAGGCCGACGCCTCAGCATGGCTCACCCACACCGGCCAGTCCTCGGGCAGCGGAATCTCACCGAACATCGTCTTGCAATGCCATACTCCGTCGTTTTCAGTCCAGAACGCCGGGTGCGTGATCTCGTCCTCTGATTTCCAATTCCACCCCTCGTCGGACCACAGCGACCGCTTCTGATACCCTTCGGCCCGCACGAATGCCAGATAATCGCGATTCGTCACCTTGTAGCGGTCCATCGCGAACGCCGGCACGTGCACCGTATGCGCGCCGAATTCGTTGTCCCAGCCGAAGGTGCCGCGATCGTTGCCCAGCGCGGCCGGCCCGCCGGCAACCTCAATCATGCCGCCACCCGCGGGCCCGGCCACCGGAGCCGGCGCGGTCCGCTGCACGATCTTCTTGTCCACGTCCAACTGATGCAGCATGTAGGCCAGCGTTTCCGCATGCATCAGACGGTGCTCAATGGCGACGTTCAGTACCGTGTTGCTGGCCTCCGTTAGTTTGGGATGCAGCTCCGCGCGCACACGATTCGCATAACCGCGGATTTGCGCGATCGAGGGCCAGTCCGACGGCTGGTCCGTGGGCAGCCCGCCGCCCACCGGGTCGATGCCGAAGGAGAATAACTGGTCCCATTCGGGATGAAACGGGCGCAGTCCCGGGATCTCCTGTTGGAAGAGGTTCCAGTCGAACGCCTCCAGGTGCCCGATGTAGAACGCGATGCGATGCCGCTCCCCGATGGGGCGATCAAATAGCGAATCCGGCCGTACGATATCGAACAGCCGGTCCGTGTGAATGCGAGCCGACTGCAAACGCTGAAGCAGAGCGCTGCCGGTCGGATTAGGGTGAGTGGTAGCCGCCATAAAAGCCTCCGGAGGACTGGCCGAACTCGAGTAGGAACAGCACGTGAGGTGCCGAAAGGAATACGATTGTGGACTGGTCTACCAGTATGCCCCAACGAGGAAGACATGGCAATTTTTGATGCAATTGTGATCGGAACCGGCCAGTCCGGGCCCAACCTGGCGGGCCGACTGGCCAAAGCCGGTAAAAAGGTGGCGATCGCCGAACGCAAGTTTTTCGGCGGCACCTGCGTGAACACCGGCTGCATCCCTACGAAGACGATGGTCGCCAGCGCCTACGCCGCACACCTCGCCCGCCGCGCCGCCGAGTTCGGTGTGACGATCGATGGACCCGTGCGTGTCGATATGCGGGCAGTCAAGAAGCGCAAGGACCAGGTCTTCCTCGAATCCCGCCACGGCGTGGAAAGCTGGCTCAAAGGGATGGAGAACTGCACGGTCTATGAGGGCCACGCCCGCTTCCGCTCGCCGCACGAGGTCGAGATCAACGGCGAGGTCCTGGAAGCCGCGCAGATCTTCATCAACGTCGGGGGCCGCGCGCGCGTGCCCCGGATACCCGGGCTGGATCAGGTTCCCTTCCTCACCAACTCCAGCATGATGGACGTCGACTTCCTGCCGCGCCACCTGGTGATCCTGGGCGGCAGCTACATCGGGCTCGAATTCGGCCAGATGTTTCGCCGCTTCGGCAGCGAGGTGACCATCATCGAGCAGGGCCCGCGCCTCATCTCGCGCGAAGACGAGCCCGTCTCGCAGCTTGTACGCGAGATCATGGAGCGCGAAGGGATCCGCGTGCTGACCGGCGCTTCCTGCACCAGCGTGGCGAAATCCGGAAGTGACATCGCGGTATCGGTTGAATGCAGGGACACGGCCGAAGAGATCGTGGGCTCGCACCTGCTGCTGGCCATCGGTCGCGTGCCCAACACGCACGACCTCGGCCTGGACAAAGCGGGCGTCAACGTCGACCGCCACGGCTACATCCTCGTCGACGACCAGCTCCGCACCAGCGTCCCGCACATCTGGGCCACCGGCGACTGCAATGGCCGCGGCGCCTTCACGCACACATCCTTCAACGATTACGAGATCGTCGCCGCCAACCTGCTCGACAACGACCCGCGCCGCGTGAGCGACCGCATCACCGCCTACAACCTCTACATCGATCCGCCCCTCGGCCGCTGCGGCATGAACCGCACGCAGGCCCGCCAATCCGGCCAGCGCGTCCAGGTGGGCCACCGCCCCATGAGCCGCGTCGGCCGCGCGGTGGAGAAAGGCGAGGCCACCGGCTTCATGGAGATCCTGGTGAACGCCGATTCGAAGCAGATCCTCGGCGGCACCGTCTTCGGCCCCGGTGGCGACGAAGCGATCCACGTCATCCTGGACATGATGTACGCCAAGGCGCCCTACACCGTGATGCAGCGCGCGATGCACATCCACCCGACCGTCTCTGAGCTGCTGCCTACAATCCTCGGCGAGCTGCAGCCACTGGACGAATCCGCCCGCTGAAGATGGTCGAGTTTCAACACGTCATCTACGAAATCGGCACGAAGCGTATCCTCGACGATGTCAGCTTCACGGTCGAAGCCGGCGAAACGCTGGTGCTGCTGGGCCGCAGCGGATCGGGCAAAAGCACGGCCCTGCGCATGACCAACGGCATGTTGCTCCCCTCGGCCGGCCGCGTGCTGGTGGAAGGACGCCCCACCACCGAATGGGACCCGGTGCGCCTCAAGCGCGGCATCGGCTACGTGATTCAGGAGGTGGGCTTGTTCCCGCACTACACGGTGGAGCAGAACGTCGCCCTGGTCCCCACGCTCGAACAATGGCCACCCGAAAGGATCAGCCAGCGCGTAAGCCAGCTTCTCGATACCGTCGGCCTCCCGCCCGCCGACTTCCTTGCGCGCTATCCGCGCCAGCTCTCCGGCGGCCAGAAGCAGCGCGTCGGCGTGGCCCGAGCGCTCGCCGCAGACCCCATGTTGCTGCTCTTCGACGAACCCTTCGGCGCGCTCGACCCAGTCACGCGCCTCGACCTCCAGCGCCAGTTCCTCTCCCTACGCCGCGACTTCCAGAAGACCTCGATCTTCGTCACCCACGACGTGCGCGAAGCCATGCATCTCGCCACGCGCATCGCGCTGCTGCATGAAGGCCGCATCGCGGTGATCGCGCAACCGGAGGACTTCCAGAACACGCAGATCCCGGAAGCTCGCGAATTCCTGGCGTGTCTGGAAGAAACCTAAATGGGCCACAGATGAACACAGATAGACACAGATAAGATTTCCGGATCTGTGTTCATCTGTGTCCATCTGTGGCCAATAAGCTACGATAGCCACAAGCCCATGCGTCCTGACCTGTCACGCGAAATTCTGCGCCTGACGCTGGACCACCTGGTGCTGGTGGGCGGCTCGCTTGCCGCGGCCATCGCTCTGGGCGTCCCGCTGGGCATCTGGGCGACGCGCCAGATCGCGCTACGCAAGTGGCTGCTGGGCTTCGCCAGCGTCGTGCAGACCATCCCCAGCCTGGCCCTGTTCGGCTTCCTCATCCCGATCCCGCTGCTGGGCGGCATCGGCAAGCGGACCGTCATTGTCGCCCTGGTGCTCTACGCCCTGTTGCCGATCCTGCGCAACACCTTCGTCGGCATCATGACCGTCGACCCTGCTGTGTGCGATTCGGCCATCGCCATGGGGCTCACCGACCGCCAGCTCCTCGGCAAAGTGCAGCTCCCGCTGGCCGCGCCAACCATCCTGGCGGGCATTCGCGTCGCTACTGTCGCCACCATCGGCACCGCCACCATCGCGGCCGCCATCGGCGGAGGCGGCCTGGGCGTCTTCATCTTCCGCGGCGTCGCGTCCGTGGACACCACGCAAATCCTGGCCGGAGCCATTCCGGCCGCGCTCATGGCCCTGGTGGCCGACGGAGGCATCGGATGGATCGAACGAAGACTCTCGCCTGCCTGATCGCCGCGCTCACGCTCGGTGGCTGTTCGAGCTCGAACGCCGTCCGCGTCGGCTCGAAGAACTTCACCGAACAGGTGGTGCTGGGCGAAATCATCGCGCAACACCTGGAGCGCCGCCTGAACGTCCCCATTGAGCGCAACCTGAATCTGGGCGGCACGCTGCTCGCGCACCAGGCGCTGATCAACGGCCAGATCGACCTCTATCCCGAATACTCCGGCACGGCGGCCTCGGTCATCCTGAAAGAGGACCCCACCAAAGATCCCGCGGGCATGCTCGCGCGCCTCCAGTCCGAATACCGCACGCGCTTCGCGGTCGAGTGGCTTGATCCCCTGGGCATCAACAACACCTTCGCGATGGTGGTCCGCGGCGACCGTGCCCGCTCGGGCCAGCTCCGCACGTTGTCCGATGCCGCCCAGTCGCCCACCCCGTGGACCCTCGGCGTCGGCTACGAATTCGAGCAGCGTGACGACGGCATGCCTGCGCTCCAGAACACTTATCATTTGCCGATCGCGGGCGCGCCCAAGACCATGGACCTCGGCCTGCTCTACCGCGCCATGGAACAGGGTCAGGTGTCGATGATCGCGGCCAACTCCACCGACGGCTTGCTCTCCAGCATGGATCTGGTGATGTTGGAAGACGACCGCCACGCCTTCCCGCCCTACGAAGCGAGTATCGCTGTTCGTTCGGCGACGCTCGATCGCGTGCCCGGTTTGCGCGAAGCTCTCACTGAGCTTACCGGCATCCTCGACAACAAGACTATGCAGGAGCTGAACTACCAGGTAGACGGCCGCCACGTCCCGGTGTCAGAGGTGGCCTCGGGCTTTCTCACCGAAAACGGCCTCTGAAGAGGGTGCCCGGACGGTGGAGGACCACTCCCTGCGGTCGTGGCTCAGCTAGCGGCGCTCTGCACAAAGGACGTGCACTGGGCACAGCGCCAGTAGCTGAGCCGCGACCACAGGGAGCGGTCTACGATAACGCTGCAAACGCTCTAGCCTGCTTTTCTCACAAGCTCTCAGCGCATCGGTGGGAAACGTGAGGCGGGGAGCCGCAAGGGACTATTTCGGAGCCGCAGCCGGCATGACATGTTGAGTGAGGACAAGCGCCGGGACGAGTCCCGGCGCGGCAAGCCAGGGGCTTGCGCCACGTCCTGCGTCCGAAACCTGGTGAGAAATGCGGGCTAAGTGTGGGCTAAGTGGCGCGAGCCCGGCGCTTGTCGTCGACTGCCCGCTCACCCCATCCGCCGCAGCACCGCGAACAACGACTGCCCGAACGGAGGCGGCACCATCCCCTCCACGCGCGACATCACCGGCACGATCACCTGGTCAAAAAACCGTATCTGGCTCTCCGACTGCTCGGTCTTCTGAAACACCTTCGCATTCACCCACCAGCCGACGAACCCGACCGTGTTCAGATACCGCAGCCGCGCCTCAAACCCGGCCGCGGCGGCCAGTTCGCGGAATCCGCGCCGCGAGTAGCGCCGGTAATGCCCCAGGTTCCGGTCGATCGGGCCGTAGAGCCCCGCAAACGCCGGCACGATCAGCAGCGCTCGTCCGCCGGGAGGCAGCACGGCATGCATGTTGCGCAGCGTCTCCAGGTCATCCTCGATGTGCTCCAGCACATTCAGGCACACCACGGTATCGGGCTCATACCGCTTGAGCTCACGGAACGCCTCCGACGACCCGTCCAAGTGCATTCCGACCAGGTTCGGCCGCCCCGCGAACGCAGTCTGCCACGCTTCGACGCAAGCGGGTTCGACGTCCAGCCCCACCACCAGCTCGCGGTCCAGCAGATGCTGCGTGAAGTTTCCCAGCCCGCACCCGATTTCGAGCACACGGCGACCCACGTGCGGCTCCACCAGTCGCGACTGCCACTCGAAGTAGTTCTTCGCATGGCGCATGCGCTCCTGGTCGCGTACCGTGTAGTCAGCCGAAGGCTTCGGAAATGCGGATGCGGTCGACGTAGATTCCAGTGTACCCGCTGCTCGTACGCCCGCTATTTGGGTTGCCAGCGCAGGTCAAAGCGGTTGCGTCCCTGGCCGGTCATCGAGATCGACTTCACCCGAGTGCCCTTTTCGGTGGTGATCTCCATGGTGCCCCCGATTCCGCTACCGTTGACCGTCGCCACCAGCCGGTTGCGGGCCACGTGCACCAGGCGCCCGGTCAGCCGCAGCCTGTAATCCTGATTGGTCTGAAACTCCACGCGCACCTGCCCGTCGGACTGCACCGCCACCTCGGCATCCGCCAGCAGCGCGTCGGAGCGGTTGAAGGAATGGTAGTACCCGTCGCCGCCGCCCTGAAATGTGATCTCATCCTTCCATCCGTCCGGAGCCCGACCCGCCACCGGGTTATTGATGATGCCCCCCTGGAACCCGCCCGGAGCCTTGGTGATCAACCCGCCTAACCCGGTCCATTCCAGGTCGAACTTGTACACCGAAGAGCCGTCCCCGGCGTCCTCTATGCGGATCAGCGCCACGCCGCCGTTCTGCCGCGGCTCGCGCACCAGGTACTGGTCGCCGCGCCCCTCCTGCGCCACGAACTGGAACTCGCGGGCGCTGGGAGGCAGCGCGCCGTGGCAATCCAGGAGCTGCCAGGTGGCCGGCACACCGTCGAGCGTCCGCATACGTCCTTGCAGTCCCTCGATCTCGATCTCCGCCGCGCCGTCGACCTCCACCGCGGCCGAGCACAGGCCGGAATCGCCGCCCGTGACGCGCACGTCGCGGACCGCCCAAGGCTGCGCCCACACCGGCGCCGCCGCCATCGCGATCAGCCACACGCCCAGCCTCATCCGGTCACCTCCCCTAAAGTTTGACACCCCTAGAGACGCCCCGCGGCACGAAAAAGTCGGGTGCCGGGACGTTTTTTGGGACCAACCCTGTCTGAGGAACCCTGCGGCGCGGAATCAAGGAACTCTCACGGTCGCGTTTCCGTAAGGATAGGAGTATCGCGCCCGTCGGAACGACATCACGCAATCGTACTCCCCGGGCTGTGAGGGCTGGCGTTTACCATTTAAGAAGCAGAATTAGGAGAAGATGGTGCGGAAATATGCTTTGCTATTGGCCCTGACCACCCTGGCGGCGGTCGCGCAGGATCTTGCCTTCGAGGTCGCCACCATTAAGCCGGTGGCGGCCCTCAACCCCCAGGACGTGCTGACCGGCAAAATAAATCTGGGCCTCACGGTGACCGGAAATCAGGTGAGCATCCGTTACCAATCACTCCGCGATCTGGCGGCGCTGGCCTATGAGGTTAAGCCGTTCGACGTGACGGGCCCGGATTGGCTGGCCCAACGGCGCTTCGACGTCACCGCGCTGTTGCCCGAGGGCGCCACGCAGGCGGACCTGCCGCGCCTGCTGCAAGCGTTACTCAAAGACCGCTTTAAGCTGGTGGCTCACAAGGAAACGAAAGAGGCCCAGGTTTACGCCCTTACGGTGGCGCCCGGTGGCCACAAAATGAAGCCCGCACCGGAAATCGTGGAACCGCCGCCGGAGGCCGACGCCCCTAAGCCCGAAGCCGATCCCGCCAAGCCGGAGGGTCCCGGCATGGTGATTAACGGCCAGCGGATGAACATTAACCCGACGCCCGCCGGTCCCGGCGGAGCAAACGTCGCCATCACCGGAGGCCGCAACGGGGCGCAGCACGTTTCCATGGGCCCCGACGGGCAGATGCACATGGAGGTCGAGCGCATGACGATGAAGGAAGTGGCCGAATCGCTCACTCCCATGCTCGACCTGCCGGTGGAAGACCGCACCGGACTGGAGGGGGAATTCCAGATCGCCCTGGATCTGTCGATGGCGGACGTGATGAAGGTGATGAACAAGGTCGGGGCCGCGCTTCCGCCCGGGGCGCAACAGCGGCTCTCCCAAATGGCGGCCGGCGACCCCGGCGGCTCACTGCAGGCCAGCGTGCAGAAACTCGGCCTCCGGCTGGAAAAGCAAAAGGGATCGATCCAGTCGCTGGTGTTGGAGAGCGCCGAAAAGATGCCGACGGACAACTGACACCGGGCCGTTTCCGCCCATCGGGCGAACACGTCCTTTCCCGGGACCGGGGACCTGAATCCGGCTTCTCAACCGGTCCATGCGAGGCTTTGGGCTATCCTGGGATGAATCCATGCTTCGTGTCCGCTTCGCGCCCTCGCCCACGGGCTACCTTCACATCGGCAGTGCCCGGACCTTCATTTTTAACTGGCTCTATGCCCGCCACAACCAGGGCACCTTGGTCCTGCGCATCGACGACACCGACGTGGAACGCAACACCCAGGCCTCGCTCGATTCCATCTTCGACGGGCTGAAGTGGCTCGACCTGGGCTGGGACGAGCTGCATCACCAGTCCGAACGCCACGAGCTGCACCGCCGCCTGGCCGGCGAGATCTTCGCCAAAGGGCTGGCCTACCGCGACTTCACCCCCGCCACCACGGTGGACGACGATAAATCGAGCGCCGCCGGACAAGCCTGGCTCTTCAACCCCGGCATGCGCGAGCTCCCCGACCATGAAAGCGACCAGCGCGCGGCCGCGGGCGAACCCTTTGTGCTGCGGTACCGGGTCCCCCGCGAGTCGCGCGCCGAGGTTACCTTCACTGACCTGGTCTACGGCCCGCAATCGAAGGCCACGGCCGATATCGAGGACTTCGCGTTGCTGCGGTCCACCGGCGCGCCCACGTATCACATGGCCTCCTGCGCCGACGACGCCGACCTGCGCATCTCGCACATCATCCGCGGCCAGGACCACCTGACGAACACCTTCAAGCACCAGCTCATCTTCGAGGCTCTGGGCGCCGAGCCACCCCACTTCGCACATCTTCCCCTCCTGATCGCCCCGGACGGCGCCAAGCTGTCGAAGCGCAAGCACGGTCCGGTGGTGAGCGTCACCACCTATCGGGACGCCGGCTTCCTGCCGCACGCGTTCGTGAACTTCGTGTGCCTGCTGGGCTGGTCGCCGAAAAATGACCGCGAGAAGATGACGCAGGAGGAACTGACGGACGCCTTCACGCTGGAAGGCGTGAACCGGTCGAACGCTACCGTCAACTTCACCGAAGAAGATCCCTTCGATCCCAAAGCGGTGTGGCTCAACGCCGAGCACATCCGCACGCTGCCGCTCGACGAACTGGCGGCAGAGATCGCACCTTTCGCCGCAGGCGCCGGATTCCATGCGACCCCGGAAAAGCTGAGGCAGGTCGCGCCGCTGATCCAGGAGCGCATCCGGCTGCTGAAAGAAGTGACCACCGCCGCCGACTTCTTCTTCGTCGACAAGCTGCCGCCCTACGATCCCGCCGAGTTGACGCCGCAGAAAGGCGATGCCGCCATGGCGCGCACGGCGCTCGAACGCGCTCGCGAGGTGCTGGCCACTGCCGAGTTCGCGCACGACGGCCTGGACGCCGCCCTGCGCGCCGCCGCCGCCGACCTGAAGATCAAAGCCGGCCAGATGTTCCAGCCCATCCGCGTGGCGGTCTGCGGACGCAAGAACGCGCCGCCGTTGTTTGAGACCCTGGAGGTACTCGGCCGCGAGGTGTGCCTGGAGCGGATCGCCCAGGCCATCCGCCTGCTGGAAGGAAACGAGCAATGACGACCCCTAAAGACGATGCCGCACCGGCGGCTCCGCCACAGTCGAACTTCATCCGCGACGCCATTCTCAAGGACATTGAGACCGGCCGCTTCGGAGGTCGCGTGCACACGCGCTTCCCGCCCGAGCCCAACGGCTATCTGCACATCGGCCACGCCAAGGCCATCAGCATCAACTGGGGCTTCGCGCAGGAGTTCCAAGGCAAATTCAATCTGCGGTTCGACGACACCAACCCGTCCAAGGAAGAGACCGAATACGTCGACTCCATCATCGAGGACGTGCGCTGGCTGGGCGCCGATTTCGAAGACCGCCTGTTCTACGCCTCCGATTACTTCGAGCAGCTCTATGAGTGGGCGGTGAAGCTGATCCAGAAAGGCAAGGCCTTCGTCTGCGACCTGACCGCCGACCAGATGCGCGAAACCCGCGGCACACTCACCGAGCCCGGCCAGAACAGCCCGTATCGCGACCGCTCCGTCGAAGAGAACCTCGACCTGTTCCGGCGCATGCGCGCCGGCGAGTTCCCCGACGGCGCCAAGACCTTGCGCGCGAAGATCGACATGGCCTCGCCGAACCTCAACATGCGCGATCCGGTGATGTATCGCATCCTGCGCGCGCATCATCACCGTACCGGCGACACGTGGTGCATTTATCCCATGTACGACTACACGCACGGCCAGTCGGATTCCATCGAAGGGATCACGCACTCGCTGTGCAGCCTGGAATTCGAGGATCACCGCCCGCTCTATGACTGGTTCACGCGTGAGCTGGAGATCTACGCGCCCCAGCAGATCGAGTTCGACCGCCTGAACCTCACCTACACGCTGATGAGCAAGCGCAAGCTGCTGGCGCTGGTGCAGAACAAGTATGTCGCGGGCTGGAACGATCCGCGCATGCCCACGCTGGCCGGCATGCGCCGCCGCGGCTACTCTCCCGAATCCATCCGCAACTTCGCCAAACGCGTGGGCGTTTCGAAGACCAACGGGGTGACGCAGCTCCAGTTGCTCGAGTATTATGTCCGCGAGGATCTGAACCGCACCGCGCTGCGCGCCATGGCCGTGCTGCGGCCGCTGAAGGTGGTGATCGACAATTACCCCGAAGGCCAAGTGGAAGAGATGGAGGCCATCAACAATCCCGAGGACGCGAGCGCCGGGACGCGCCAGGTGCCCTTCTCAAAAGTGATCTACATCGAGCAGGACGACTTTCGCGAAGACCCGCCCAAGCAGTACTTCCGCCTCGCGCCGGGCCGCGAAATCCGCCTGCGCTACGCCTACTTCATCACCTGCACGGGCGTGGTGAAGGACGACGCGGGCAACGTCGTCGAGCTGCACTGCACCTACGACCCGGCCACGCGCGGCGGCAACGCTCCGGACGGCCGCAAGGTGAAGTCAACGATTCACTGGGTCTCCGCGCAGCACGCCGTCAACACCGAAGTGCGGCTCTATGACACGCTGTTCTCCACTGAGGATCCCAGCGAGGCGCCCGAAGGCCAGGAGTTCACGGTGAACCTGAATCCGAACTCGCTCGAGTTGCTAAAGGACTGCAAGCTGGAGCCCGCGCTGGGGGAAGCGCCGGCGGGCGAGCGCTTCCAGTTCGAGCGGCTCGGCTACTTCTGTGCCGACCCTGACGGCCAGCGCGAGGCACCCGTTTTTAATCGCACGGTGACGCTGCGCGACACCTGGGCGAAGATCGAACAAAGGTCAACCCAACGATAGATGGCAATTCTAGGTTTAGGCGGATTACTGGGCGACGCCGCGTGCGCCGTCCTGCGGAACGGCGAGCTTAAAGCCGCCATTGAAGAAAACAAGCTCTCGCGCGGCTGGCGGCCCGGCGAAATGCCGCAGGCCTCCATCAACGAATGCCTGCGCCTGGCCGGCGCCACGCGGGATCAGGTGGATTGCGTGGCCGTCGTGCGCCCCTTCGCGCGCGGCCCCGAATCGCACTTCCACATCACCCTGCGCGACCAGTTCCCGCGCGCCGAAGTCGTCGTGGTCGAACATCACCAGGCGCATGCCGCCTCGGCGTTCTTCACCTCGCCCTTCGCCGAAGCGCGCGTGCTGACGCTGGACCATGCCGGCGACTTCCGCTGCGGCGCTCGCTGGTATGCCCGCGACACGCAGATCCTGGTGGAGCGCGAGTGGTATTATCCCGACTCGCTCGGCCGCCTCTACGGCGCCGTCACCGAGCTGCTGGGGTTCAAGCCGGGCGCCGAGGAACACAAGATCCAGTGGCTCTCCACCTCCGGCGATGAGCGCTATGCCGACCTGTTCCACGAAGTGATCTCACCGGCCGCGCGCCTGGATTCTTCGTTTTTCGACGGCAATCGACACCTGGGCGGCGGCTTCAGCCCCAAGTTCCTGGAGCGGCTGGGCGTTGGCAGCCCCGGCGAGATCGAGGCCTCCGCGGCCCCTTCCATCGCCCGCAGTTTACAAAAGGTAGTGGAAGACACCGTGCTCAGCCTTGCCGGCGAAGGCGAAGACCTATGCCTGGCGGGCGGCCTCTTCATGAACGTGCTGCTGGTGGAGTTCCTGGAACGCTGCGGCCGCTGGAAGAACGTCTACGTGCAGCCCGCGGCGGGCAACGCCGGCGGCGCGATCGGCGCGGTGTACCACGCCTGGCACCAGGTGCGGCGGCACAAGCGCCGCAGCGGCTCGGGCACGTTGTTGCTCGGCCCCAGCTATGGACCGGAAGAGATCAAGCAGGTGCTCGAAAACTGCAAGCTGCGCTTCCAGTACCTGCGCTCGCAGGATGAGATGCTGTCCAAGGCCGTGCGCATGCTGGGCGAGCATAAGATCGTCGCCTGGATGCACGGGCGCATGGAGTTCGGCCCGCGCGCCCTGGGCAACCGCAGCATTCTGGCCTCGCCGCTGGATCCCTACTCCACCGAAAACCTCAACGTCTATATCAAGCACCGCGAGCCGTTCCGCAAGTTCGCCGCCTCGGTGCCCGCTGAGCTTGCCAGCCAGTATTTCGAGGCAGGCAGCAACGCGCGCCATCTGGCGACCGTCGGCCGCGTGCGCCCCGAGCACCGCGAAACCTTCGCCGCCGCGATCCTGGGCCAGGACATGATCCGCGCCCACATCGTCTCAAAGGAAGACAACCCGCTCTACCACAGCCTGCTGCTCGAAGCCGGCAAAGCCACCGGCCTGCCGGTCCTTTACAACACCAGCTTCAACCTGTTCGGCGACCCGCTGGTCTCCACCCCGCGCGACGCCGTGCGCAGCTTCTATTCGTCGGGCATCGACGCGTTGTTCGTCGGCAATTTTCTGCTGGAGAAGTGAATCGACGTGGCCGTCATCCGAGGAGAGACCGTGGATGACTTCCATGCTATCCGTGAGATCAATCTCGCGGCGTACGGAACCAGACACGAAGCGGAGCGTATTGATCGCCTGCGATCTGATGGCGCAATCGCGGCATCACTCATCGCAGTAGCGAATGAACGAATCGTCGGCCACATATTGTTCAGCTCTCTCACCGGTCGTAGCGAGGCGGTGAAGAGTCCTGTCGCATCACTTGCTTCTTTGGCGGTCTTGCCAGAACAACAGAGGCGAGGAGTGGGATCAGCGCTCGTCCGCAAGGGTCTTGAAGTTTGTCGTTCCGCTGGACTCGTGGCTGTGTTCGTCCTTGGCGATCCAGGCTACTATGCCCGATTTGGCTTCTCATCGGAACTCGCGAGGAAATTTGCGAGTCCTGAGAACCTCGGCGTTGGGGGTGCATTCCTGGCAATTGAGATCCGGACTGGTACCTTGGGCGGCACTCGCGGGACTATCGAATACCCCGCACGGTATTGGCCGAGTTCAATAGTCTGACGGGAGAGTCCAGCTCATGCGCACCTATCGCCTGACCCTCGAATACGACGGGTCGCGCTATTCCGGCTGGCAGGACCAGGTCAACGCGCCGCGCACCGTGCAGGGCGAGCTGAAACAGGCTGTCGCCGCGCTCTACGTGGGTGACGCCGACATCCAGGGCGCCGGCCGGACCGACGCGGGCGTGCACGCCCTGGGACAGGTGGCGCACGTGAAATTCCGGGGCGCCGCGCCGCGTTTCACTCCGGTCGAACTGCTGCGCAAGCTGAACGACAGCCTGCCGGCCAGCATCGCCGTGCTCGAATGCGTCGAGGCTCCGCCGCGCTTCCACGCCCGCCATGACGCCGTCTCGCGCGCCTACTTCTATCAGATCTCGACGCGCAAGACCGCGCTCTCGAAACGCTTCGTGTGGTGGATCAAGGAGCCGCTGGATGTGCCGCGCATGCAGCAGGCCGCGGCGCTGATCCCCGGCCGCCACGACTTCCTGGCCTTCCGCGCGGCCGACCGCTCGCGCCCCGCCGAATCGACCGTGGTGGTGGTGGAATCAGCCGAGGTCGGCGTCGATGAGCACCTGATCGTGTTCCGCATCGAGGCCTCGCACTTTATTTGGCGCATGGTGCGCCGGCTCACGGGCACGTTGGTGAAGATCGGATTGCGCGAGGTGACGGTGGAGCAGTTTGCCGAGTTGCTGGAAGGAACGCCGGACCCGAAGCTCGACATCGCGGCGTGGACCGCTCCGGCAGCGGGGCTGTTTTTGGAGAGTGTCCGGTATTAGCGGGGGATTTCTGCTGGCGGGCGACGAGCGCCGGGACGAGTCCCGGCGCGGCGAGCACGAGTGCTCGCGCCACCTAGTCGACGAAGCCTTTCCAGGTTTTACCCCGATCGTCGCGCAGTGTGACCGTGTCGCCGTGCGAGACGCCGCTCAGCGACTTGCCGCGCGAATCGCGAAAACGATAGACCACCGAGTTGTCCGGATGCCGCTCGGCCGAGCCGAACCAGATGTTGCCGTACTCATCCTTCAGCTTGATGTGGTCGCCTTCGCCGAAGCCGGCTACGCGCGTCTTGCTCCGTTCCTCTTCCAGGTGGAAGTAGCCTCCCGGTTCCGCTTTCTGCTTTCTCCGGTTCTTGTAGATGACAGACATGGCTTTGGCTCGCTTCAATTATCGGCGCGAACGCCCTCGGACGCACTAGGGCGTCTCCCTTAAATGGAGTGTTAGGGCACCCGCGATGTACACTCCTGTTTATGCGAGCCGTCGTGCAGCGGGTCACCTACGCTAAGGTCGAAGTCGAAGGCAACGTCACCGGGGAAATTGACGGCGGACTGCTGGTCTTGTTGGGCGTGGCCCGCGGAGACACCGCCGCCGACGCCCAGTTCATCGCCTCCAAGGTGGTGCAACTGCGCATCTTTTCCGACGACGCCGGTAAGATGAATCGCAGCCTTCTCGACACGGGGGGCGCGCTGCTGGCCGTATCTCAGTTCACCCTTTACGGCGACACGCGCAAAGGACGCCGTCCGAGCTTCGATGCCGCCGCGCCGCCGGAGGTTGCGCGCGACCTGTATGACTCGTTCGTAAGCGCGGTGCGTGCGGCAGGTGTTCGCTGCGAAACCGGCGTGTTCCAGGCGCACATGGCGGTGACGCTCACCAATGACGGTCCGGTCACTCTGATTGTGGAGAGTGCCAGTCAAAGCGCCGGATGATTTCGCCCACCGCGCCCTCGCCCGCGATCCGTCCGCGTTCGAAGAACACGGCGCGGGTGGCCACCGCGCAGGCGAACGCCGCGTCATGCGTCACGATCAGCTTGGCCTGCGGCAGATCGCGCAGCAGGCGGACCAGGTCGCGCTGCGCCGGCGGGTCCAGGAACGTGGTGGGCTCGTCCAGCACCAGGATCTCGGGGGCCATCGCCAGCACTCCAGCGATCGCCACCCGCCGCTTCTCGCCCGCGCTCAGGTGATAGGGAGCCTTGCGCAGCGCGTGCATCATCCCCACGCGCTCGAGCGCAGTGCTCGCCGTGGCCTCCGCCTCCGTAGCGGACTGACCCAGGTTGCGTGGTCCGAACGCCACGTCTTCGAGCACCGTCGGCATAAAGAGCTGCTCGTCGGGGTCCTGGAACACCATGCCGATCTTCGTGCGGACCTGTTCGAGCGTGCCGGGGCCCACAGCGGTCCCGCATACCTTCACCGAACCTTCGCCTGCAAGCAGTCCGTTCAGGTGCAGCACGAACGTCGTCTTGCCGGATCCGTTGGCGCCGAACACGGCCACGCATTCGCTGGCGTCGAGCGCGAAGTCGACCCCGTCCAGGGCGCGTGTCCCGTCCGGGTACGTGTAGCGCAAGCCGCGGACCTCGATCACGCGGCTCATAGCGCCAGCCGGATCGCGGCGGCCACGGCCACACCGCCCGTCAGGAACAGCGCATCACCCGCGCCGAACGGGCCAAGCCGTGCGACGTCGAACTGTCCGCGGAACCCGCGCGCGAGCATCGCCTGATACACGCCGTCGGCGCGTTCCCAGCTTCGCGCGAACAGCACGCCGACCGCGCCTCCCGCGGGCCGGAATCCCCCACCGCCGCGGCAGCGCGCCGCCAGCCGCATCCGCTGGGCCTGTTCCGCAATCACGAACAGGTAGCGATACAGGAACTGGATCACCAGCAGCAAGGCTCGCGGACAGCGCCAGGCAGCCAACGCCGCGGTCCAGGCGGGCAGCGCCGTGGTGGCCACCAGGAGCACCGCGGCCAAACCCGAAAGATAGCTCTTCTCCAGCAGCGCCAGTGCCCGCGCCGCATCGCCTGCCCACCAGGCCGCCAACGCCACGGTGGCGGAAAAAGGCAGCACCAATGCGGCCCGCGCCAGCAGGCCGCCGAGCGGCAAACGCGTGGCCACCACAGTCGCCAGCAGCGCTGCCGCATAGCAGGCGAACGCCAACTGCGCCCGCGGAGCCGTGGTGGATACCGCGATCAGGAACACCACCAGCAGCCCGACCTTCGCCCGCGGATCGCGGCGATGGATCGCACTGGAGCCCTGGCTCCAGCGGTCAAGAACCAGATGATGCACTGGCGCGCTTCCTTGTCCGGATGGCGAAGGCGGCGTAGACCAGCACGCATCCGATGACGCCCGCGGCCGCCTTGCGCGCCCAGGGTCCGCCGAACCCCGCCGCATCGTAGCCCGCCAGCGGCGCGCGCCACCACTCTGGCGCTTCCCGCAATCCGAGCTGTGCCGCCAGATACTGCAAGCTGTCGGGATGCGTCGAAGCGAACACCACGCCCGCCACGGCCAGCAGCAAGGCGGCCAGAGCTACCGCGGCGCGCGTCCGTGCGATGCCGGCGGCGGCCAGCGCGTCCGGACGCAAACGTTCGATCGCCCGCACCGCGGCCACCGTGATCGCGCCCTCGGCCAGTCCGCTTGCCAGGAACAGTCCGCAGGCGAGCCACACCAGATGCGGGGTTACGGCGACGCCCGACGCCAGCAGCTCGGCCAGCGCCAGCGCTCCGCTCACCAGCACGCTCAACACGCCGCCCGCGAAGATCGCCGCGGTGGTGCGGCCCCACACGCGCAGCGGCAGATAGCCCGCGGCGACGCCTGCCAGCGCCATGTTAAAGACGTTTGCGCCCAGCACCAGCACGCCCCCGTCCTGGAAGATCAGCGCCTGCAGAACCAGGATCGCCGTCATCGTCACAACCGCAGAAGCGGGCCCCAGCACGCAGGCCAGCAGCGCTCCGCCCACCAGGTGCGCGCTGGTCCCCAGCCCCACGGGGAAGTTGATCATCTGCGCGGCGAACACGAACGCGCCCATCACGCCCAGCAACGGTACCCGATGCCCGGCCGCATCCTGCCCCGATCGCCGCGCTGCCCAGCCCACCACGGGCAGGCTCACCACGTCGAGCGCGGCCCACACCGGTGTGCTCAGGAATCCGTCCGGGATATGCATGCTCCCTTCCTTGGTAGCACGATCTGTGAATCCGTGTCACTGCTTGCCGGGATGAGCGGGCTCGGCTACCCTGACAGACGAATGAGCGACCTCAGCCGCATCGGAGTGGCCATCGACACGCCCCTGCTCGAAAAGTTCGACCAATTGATCGCCAAGCGCGGCTACACCAACCGCTCGGAAGCCTTCCGCGACCTGATCCGCGACGCCATGGTGGAGCAGCACGCCGGCCGGCCGGACGCGATGGTGGTGGCCACCGTGACGCTGGTCTACGATCATCACGTCCGCCGCCTTTCGGAAAAGCTCACCGACATGCAGCACGATCACTATCACAACGTCCTCTCCACGCTGCATGTCCACCTGGACCACGACAACTGCCTGGAAGTAATCGTCATGAAGGGCAAGGCCTCGGCCGTGCGCAACCTGGCCGACGCGCTGATCTCGGCCAAAGGCGTCAAGCACGGCCGCCTCACCATCACCACCACCGGGGCCGACCTGTGATCGTCGGCACGGGTGTGGACCTGTGCGAAGTCGATCGCATCGAGAAAGCTCTGACCGCTCCGCATGGCGCCCGGCTCCGCGAGCGCGTTTACACGCCGCGCGAAATCGCCTACGCCGAACGCCGCGGCGCCACCCGCTATGAGCGCTACGCGGCCCGCTTCGCGGCGAAGGAAGCGGGCATGAAAGCGCTCGGCACCGGCTGGCGCGGCGGCATCACGTGGCAGGATTTCGAGGTGGCCAATCTCCCTTCCGGCCGGCCGACTCTCAAGTTCTCCGGCCGCGCGGCCGAGATCGCCGCCAAGCTCGGCGTGACCAACGTGTCGCTGTCGATCACGCACACCCGGCAGCAGGCGCTCGCGATGGTGATTTTGGAGAGTCCGGCGACCCCTGCGCTACAATCGGCCCTGTAGGCCGTACGCATGGACGATCACTCCCTCCTGGCGCCTGAAGAGCAGGAATGCCTGCTCAAGCAGGCCGAACTGGCCGAACTCGAGAGCCAGCTCACGGACGCCGAAGTCGACCTCGCCACGCTGCGCGCCGAGTTGAAGGCGTTCGAAGAGGAGTATTTGCGCGTGGTCGCGCCGTGCCTTTCTGAGATGGAAGGCCTGCAAGCCGAAGCCGCCGAGGCCCGCGCCCGCCAGGCCACAGAGGAGTTCGAAGCGCCCAGTTGCTCCACAGCCGCGCAGCAGGCCGCCTTCTGCCCGCCCGCGGAAATGAAGTCGCTGTTCCGCGAAGTGGCCAAGAACATCCATCCCGACCTCGCTTCAAACGAAGACGAGCGCCGCCGCCGCGACCAGGTGATGGCCGCCGCCAATGCCGCGTATGCTGACGGCAATCGGGAGCAGCTCCGCAAGCTGCTGCTGGAATGGAAGGCCGACCCCGACGCCATCCGGGGCGACGAGGTGGCCGCGCGCCTCATCCGTCTGATCCGCATGATCGCGCGCGTCAAGCAACGCATGGCGCACATCCGCGAAGAGAAGAAGACGCTGCGCGGGTCGGATCTCTATTTCCTGTGCCAGCGCGCCGAACACGCCGCCGCCGAAGGGCGCGACATGCTGACGGAAATGCGCGCGAATCTGGAAACGCAGGTCGCGCAGCAGCGCGCGCGTGTAGCGGAGATGCAGCGGGCTGCGGGGTGATCGGGGGATTGCGGACCGGTCGGGACCACTCCCTGTGGTCGTGGCTCAGCTAATGGCCCTGTGCCCAGGGGCCGTGATCCGAGCACAACGCCTATAGCTGAGCCGCGACCGCAGGGAGCGGTCCCGCCCCGGTCCGCAATCGCCCCGCCCGGCGCTACGCCGCCTGCTTCACCTCGACGCCCTTATAAATCGCCTTAGTCTGCTCCATGGTCGGGAACGCCGTCCCCGGCAGCGCCGCCGTCGCCGTCCCCGCCGCCACCGCCCACCGCAGCGCATCGCTAAAACTCTTCTTCTTATCGATGGCCCACACGAACGCCGCCGCCAGCGCGTCTCCCGCGCCGATGGGGCACAGCGCCTCCACCCGCGGCGGATGAGCCTCAAAGATCCCTTCCGCCGACCGCGCCACCGCCCCCCGGCTGCCCATCGACAACAGCACCACCTCGGGACCCATCGAATGCAGCTTCGTCACCGCCTCCAGCGATTGCGCCCGCGTCAGGATCGCCTGCCCCAGCAGCCGCTCGGCCTCCTGCTGGTTGGGCGTGATCACCGACGGCCGAGCCTCGATTCCGCGCACCAGCGCCTGCCCGTCGGTGTCCAACAGTGTCCGCACGCCCGCGCCGCGGGCCAGTTCCACCACGCCGTAGTAGAAGTCCGCCGGCACGCCCGGCTGCAAACTTCCGCAGATCATCAGCCAGCGAGCTTTCTTGAGACGCTCCGCCACCAGCGACCGGACCGCCGCCACCTCGGCCTCCTCCAGCGGCACGCCTTTCTCATTGAGCTTCACCGTCAGGCCGTGCTCGTCGGAAATCGTCATGTTGATGCGGCTCTCGGCCTTCACGCGCACCGCTTCGTAAGGGAACCCCATGCCCGCCAGCGACCGTTCCATGCGTTCGCCCACCACGCTGCCCAAGGTCAGCAAAGCGAGCGTCTTGCCCCCGAATGCATGGATCACCTGCGAGGCGTTGATGCCGCGTCCGCCCGCGGCTTCGCTGCGCGAGAGGATGTAGCCGCGATCCTCGAACACCAGCTTGTCAACCATGAACGTGCGATCAATGGCGGGGTTAATGGTCAGAGTGAGAATCAAGCTACCATAGTGTAACGCTTGGGCCGCCATCCACACTTCACCGCGTATATCGCGCTGATTTGTGTGTGCATTTTCTGGGGCACCACCTACCTGGGATTCAAAATCGCGCTGGACTCGATGGGTCCGGCGGCCATCGTCAGCTCGCGCAATCTGCTGGCCGGCACGATCCTCCTCATCTGGTCGCGCGCCCGCGGATTAACGCTGCCGCGCGGGCGCCAATTCTGGCTCACCGCGCTCTACGGCGTCATGGTGATCGGCGTCGGCAACGCCGCCATTGCGCTGGCCGAGCAATTCATCCCCACCGGGCTCGCCTCTCTCTTCATCACGACCGCGCCGTTCTGGTACGCCGGCGTCGACGCCCTGCTCCCCGGCGGCGAGCGCCTCCACGGACCCACCATCTTCGGACTCGTGGTCGGCTTCACCGGCGTCGCGTTTCTGGTGATGCCCTCGGCCGTCCACATGATCCAGCAAGGCTCCTTCGCGGCCGGCGGCGGCATCGTCATCGGATTCCTGATCCTCCAGTGCAGCGGCGCAAGCTGGACCTTCGGCTCGCTGCTGCAGCGCAACCAGCGCCTGTCGACCCACGCCTTCGCGGTCGCGGGCATGCAGCAGATGGCCGCGGGCCTCTTCTTCCTGCCCCTTGCGATGGTCGAGCCGCAGCCGCTCACGCCGCACACCAGCGGCGTGCTCGCGATCCTTTACCTGGGCCTGTTCGGCAGCATCGTCGGCTACGGCAGTTACATGTACGTACTCACGCGCCTGCCCTTGGCGATCGTTTCCATCTACACCTACGTGAACCCGGTGGTGGCCGTCTTCCTGGGATGGCTGGTCTATAGCGAGACGGTGGGACCGCGCGAGCTCTCCGCCATGGCGGTCATCTTCCTGGGGATCTGGCTGGTGCGCCGCGCCTCAGTGGCGGTCCAGAAACTTCGCGCCCAGCGCGCCGCCGAAAGCGGGCAGTGAAGTGAAGAACAGATAGAAAAAGGACCCCAGCAGAATCATGCCTGCCGGTGTCCGGATGTATTCCAGCGCCTGCCGAACCTCGGCTTCAGGTTGCGCCGACCGCTTGATCAGCTCCTGCCGCAGCTCGTCGAAAGTGCCCGGGTCCGATAGCAGCGTCGCCGACGCGGCCAGCGCCAGCGCAATCAGAAAAATGAAGGTTCCGGCGATCACGCCCAGCCGCGCTCCGCTCAGCATCGAAAGGTGCTGCCCCGTGCGGCGATGGTAAAGATAGACGGCGAAGAATCCGGAGCCGAACAGCGCCACCAACCCCAGCGGCCCGGCCAGCAACAGTAGCGCGAACGACAGCGCGGCGGAAGCCACCGCCGAGCGCACCGCGGCCACGTTCCGCAAATTGATCGGCAGCGGCTCTGGCGGAGCCACGGGCAGCACCGGCGGCGTCACCACCGCTTCTGCCGGTTCTGCTTCCTCCACCGGGATCAGGTCCTCGCGCTGAGGTTTTCCGCACTTGTGGCAAAAAAGGGCGTCTTCGGGCAGCCGGGCGCCGCAGGTGCAGAAGTCAGGCACGATTTCAGTGTGCCACGTTATCCTGGATGCTGGCCATGTCCCTCACCTTACTGGTGCTTTCCGACCCCCAAGCATCCTGGTTGAAGCGGCTCGACGGTTTGGACGGCGTCGCGCCCATCGTCACCAAAGATGAAGCCCGCGTGCGCGAAGCCGCGCCCACCGTTGACGCGATCCTCAACGCCAGTTCCGGCCCGCACCTGCTGGCCGCCGCGCTCCCCCTGGCGAAGCGCGCGCGCTGGGTGCATTCTTTGTGGACCGGCGTCGACCACGTCATGTCGCCCGAACTGATCGCCAGTCCCCTGCCGCTCACCAACGGTCGAGGCGTCTTCCGCATCTCGCTGGCCGAGTGGTCCATCGGCGCCATGCTCTACTTCTCCTACAACCTGCGCCGCATGATCCGCCAGCAGCAGCAACAGAAGTGGGAAGCCTTCAGCACAGAGGAACTCAACGGCCGCACGCTGGGTATCGTGGGGTACGGCGAAATCGGACGCGCCACCGCGGAACGCGCCCACGCCCTCGGCATGCGCGTGATCGCCCTGCGCCGGCGCCCCGAAAAGTCGGCCGACGATCCGCTGCTCGAGGAATCCTACCCGCCGGCTCGCCTGAATGACCTGATGGCCGCCAGCGATTACGTGCTGGCCGCCGCACCCCTCACGCCCGAAACCCGCGGCATGATCGGCGCCCCGCAGCTAGCGGCGATGAAACCCACCGCGGTGCTTCTCAACGTCGGCCGAGGAGCCGTGATCGATGAGGACGCGCTGGTCGCCGCCCTCCAGGCCAACCAGATCCGCGGCGCGGCGCTCGACGTGTTCGCGGTGGAGCCGCTCCCCGCCGGCCACCCCTTCTGGACCATGGAGCAGGTGCTGCTCTCGCCCCACACCGCAGATCACGTCCAGGATTTCGTCCACCTGGCGGTCGATTGCTTCCTGGACAATCTGCGCCGCTTCCAGGCCGGGGACCCGCTGCTCAATATCGTGGACAAGCATGCCGGCTACTGACGCCGTCACCTTCGCCGATATTCAGCGCGCCGCCGAACGGATCCGCCCCATTGCCAAGCGGACGCCCGTGATGCGCTCGCGCGGGTTCGACGCCGAAGCGGGCGTCGAGACGCATTTCAAGTGCGAAAACCTGCAAACCTGCGGCGCCTTCAAGATTCGCGGCGCGACCAACTTCCTGTATTCGCTCACGCCGGAGGACCTGCCGCGCGGCGTGGTCGCCTATTCCTCCGGCAATCACGCGCAGGCCGTGGCCATCGCCGCCCGCTCGCGCAACACCAAAGCGACCCTGGTGATGCCGCTCGACGCCCCGCGCTCGAAGGTCGAAGCTACGCGCGCCCAGGGAGCCACCATCGTCAACTACGATCGCTTCACCGAGGATCGCGCGGCCATCGGCGCGCGGATCTCGGCGGAAACCGGAGCCACGCTGGTGCCGCCCTTCGACCACCCGTGGATCATCGCGGGCCAAGGCACGGTCGCCCTGGAACTGCTGGACGAGGTGCCCGATTGCGACGCCCTGGTGGTCCCCATCGGCGGCGGTGGACTCATCTCCGGCTGCTCGATCGTGGCGCGCCACCTGCGCCCGGAAATGCAGGTGATCGGGGTCGAGCCCGCGTCCGGCAACGACTTCTTCCTGTCGCTCGAAGCCGGCCGCCGCGTCGAGATCCCGCCTCCGGACACCATCGCCGACGGCCTGCGCATCCCCAAGCCCGGCGAGCTGACGTTCCCCATCGTGCAGCGCAACGTCGACCAAGTGGTGCTGGTCACGGACGACGAAATCCGCGCCGCCGTCCGATTCCTGTTGCTGCGCATGAAAATCCTGGCCGAGCCCAGCGGAGCCGCCGCCGCGGCAGCAGTCCTGTTCCACAAGCTGCCGCCCACGGTGCGCCGCGCGGGCGTAGTGATCTCCGGCGGTAACGTCGACTTCGAAGTGCTCTGCGCACTCTAGTAAAATGCCGGCATGGCTCCGTTGCGCAAGACCCACGATCCGTGCGGCGTCGCCGCTGGAGCGTTTGCAGCGTTATCGTAGACCGCTCCCTGTGGTCGCGGCTCAGCTACTGGCGCTGTGCCCCGCGCACGTCCTTTGTGCAGAGCGCCGCTCGCTGTGCCGCGACCACAAGGGAGCGGTCCTCCCCCCACGGCACTCACCAACCACCATGCTGAACGCCATCGCCCCGTTCTTCATCGTCGACAATCTCCGCCAGAGCCTCGACTTCTACCAATCCAAGCTCGGCTTCCAGATCCTGAGCAGTGGACCCGGCGGACCGAACGAAGCCTTCTGGGGGCTGGTGTGCCGCGACCACGCGATGATCTTCCTCAAAGCCATCACGCCTGAGATCCACCCTCAGCCGAACCACACCCGCCACGAATGGGCGCGCTGGGACGCCTATATCAACACCAACGATCCTGACGCGCTCTACGCCGAATACGCCGCCAACGGCGTCCCGATCCATAAGGAGCTGGCCGACACCGAAGACGGATTGCGCGCCTTCGAGATCACCGACAACAGCGGCTACGTGCTGTGCTTCGGGCATCCGCGCCAAGCCTGAGCGTTTTCCAAATCGGGCCCTGGTGCCGGCTCCTGGTGCCGGGGCCCTGGTATCCTTCCCGCGCCTCGTCCGTTAGAATGGGCCTTGCAGATGGCGCTGACCACACTCCTCCTCTCCCTGCTCCTGTTTGCCGAGCCCTTCTGGGCGACGAAGTCCCCGCAGGACTGGACCCAGGAAGATATGGCCGACCTCGTCAGCCGCTCCCCCTGGGCCCAGATGGTCCCCGGACCCGGCAAACTGGGCAACTTCCCGCCCGTGCAGGTGATCCTCGCCACGGCGGGCCCCATCCGGCAGGCCGAAGAGGAAGCCAGGCGGCGCGCCGAACTGGCCCGTCCCCCCACGCCCCCCGGCCGCGAGGCGCGCCCTGCGCCGGACCCCTTCGCCGAGGAATACCGTCTTTGGCTGGAGGAGTTCGCCCCCACGCAGATCATCCTCGCCATCCAGGTCTCTGACACCGTCGCCTACAACGATGCCGACGAGGTCGAGCACCTCGAAAAGGAGTGCGTCATGCGCGTGGGCCGCAAAAAGATCCAGATGACCGGCTACTTCCCGCCCACCGTCACGGACCCCTACCTGCGCATCGCCTTCCCCCGCCAAGTCACCCTGAAGGACAAGAAGGTGAAGTTCGAGCTCTACATCCCCGGCATCTCCGGACCCTACCGCGACGCCGAGTTTGAGCTCGAACCCATGGTGGTCAACGGGAAGCTGGAACTCTGACCCCGGCGGACCCGTTCTTGTTGCTATACTAAGGACGTTCACATTAATCGATTTCAGACCTGAGCTGCGCCCGCGCTTCCGGCGTTGCGCGCGCCAAAGAAGCCACGATGCCCAAACGCACATTCCAACCGAACAACCGCAAGCGTGCGAAAACACACGGATTTCGCGCACGGATGAAGACCAAGAACGGCCGGGCGGTGATCGCCCGCCGGCGCGCCCGCGGACGCCACAAGCTGAGCGTCAGCGACGAAAGAGCTGTCCGGTACGCGAAGGCCGGCTGATCCCGCCGGTGGCGGCGCGCACACATTCCCGAAAGCCCTCCGGCTGCTCCGCACGGCCGAGTATCGCAAGGTTTATGACAATGGCTCCCGCGTCTCCGGCCCCTTGTTCGCAGCCTTCTGCCTGGTACGGCCCCCGGAACAAGCCGCCGCAGGACCGCGCCTGGGCCTCACCGTGCCGCGTGCCGTGGGCCCCTCCGTCGACCGTAACCGCATCAAACGCCGCCTGCGCGCAGCCTTCCGCCTGCACCGCGCCGAACTGGGTGTCGAGTGGGACATCGTCCTCAACCCCCGGCGGGCGGTCCTGGCCGCCTCTTTCAGCGAAATCGAAGGTGCTCTTCAGAAAGTGATCGCAAGATGCAACGCGCGCTGACCGATGTGCCCGGACCCGCGGGGCCACAGACCCTGCCGCGTGCCGCGTCGGGACACGTCTCGACGCCTCGCCAAGCCGCCCTTGCCACCCTGCGCTTCTACAAATATTGGATCTCCCCGCTGCTGCCCTCGGCCTGCCGCTATCACCCCACCTGTTCTGAATACATGATGCAGGCGATAGAGACGTACGGCGTCCTGCGCGGCATCGGGAAAGGCTTGCGGCGCCTGTCGCGCTGCCATCCGTTCCACCAAGGAGGATTCGACCCGGTCCGCTGAGGGCCCTTCAGCAGCATGAAGAAAGAGCTCACCATGGAGATGCGGCTCCTCATCGCGTTCGCGCTGATGGGGATTGTGCTGATAGGCGCACAATACCTGCTGCCGCAGCCTGAACCGGTCGCCGAAACCGCGCCGCAGACCGCACAGACCGAAGAGGCTGCCGGCAAGGCCGCGCCTGCACCGGCCGCGCCTGCCGCCGCAACTCCGCAAACACCCGCAGCCCCTCCGGCGGAACTCCCCGGCGCCGTCAGCGCCGAAGCCGAGCAGACCGTCGAAGTCGAAACCGACCGCTTCAAAGTCGAGTTCTCCAACCTCGGCGCCGTGGTCCGCAGTTGGGTCCTCAAGGACTACGTCGACAGCCAGGGCAAGCCGCTCGACCTGGTCAACAAACGCGCCCTGGAACTGAGCGGAACCAAGGCCGTCCCGCCGCCGTTCGCCATCGCCTTCTTGGCCCAGGCGCCGTCGAACGATCCCAACGACGATCTGTTCCAGGTCCAGACGGCCGACGACGGCCACACCGTCACCTTCGAATACTCTGACGGCCGCACCTCCACCAAGAAATCCTTCGCCTTCCATGAGGGCTCCTATCTGGTGGACGTCAGCAGCCAGGTGCTCGAAAACGGCGTGCTGCTGCCGCATTCGCTCGAATGGCGCGGCGGCTTCGGCGATAACACCGTGGTCAACGCCGCCCGCGACGCCCGCACGCTGTACTACGACGAACCCAATAAGGACCTGAACAAGAACGACGCCGGCGATGCCGATGACGGCCCCATCTCGTCGAGCGGCCTGTACGCCTTCGCCGGCATCGAAGACAAGTATTTCGTCGCCGCCGCCGACCTGCCCCAGGGCACCACCTTCCAGATCACCACCTTCGCCGACCAGGTCCCCGACAAAGACGATAAGGACCAGGCGCGCGTCGGCATGGCCATCGGCGGGTCGGGCAGCAACATGTTCCCGCTCTACGTGGGCCCCAAGGATTCCGATACGCTGGCCGGCTTCGACCCGCGCCTCAAGGAAGTGATCGACTGGGGCTGGTTCTGGTTCCTGGCGCAACCCTTGTTCTACGCCCTGGCCTGGACCGCCGACGCGGTCACCCACAACTACGGCTGGGCCATCATGCTGATCACCATCGTGATCAACACCGTCCTGTTCCCGCTGAAGATCAGCAGCATGAAGAGCTCCAAGAAAATGCAGGCCCTGCAACCGCAGATCTCCGCCATCAACGCCAAGTACAAAGAGATGTCGATGAAGGATCCGCGCAAGCAGAAGCAGCAGGAAGAGCTGATGGAGATCTACAAAAAGAACGACGTCAATCCGGTAGGCGGCTGCGTGCCGATGCTGTTTCAGATGCCGTTCATCTACGCCCTGTACAAGGTTCTGGGCGTCTCCATCAACCTGCGCGGCGCCGAGTGGCTGTGGGTTACCGATCTTTCGCAGCCCGAGACGCTCTCCATCCGCATCCTGCCGGTCCTGTTGATGGTGACCCAGTTCGCCGCGCAGAAGATGACCCCCAGCCCGGGCGTCGATCCCACCCAGCAGAAGATGATGATGCTGATGCCGCTGGTGTTCGGCTATATGTTTTGGTTCCAGTCCTCGGGGCTGGTATTATACTGGTTAACCGGTAACCTGGTGAGCATCGTCCAGCAGTGGCTTCTCAACCGGAGCACTCCGGCGCCAGCAGTGGCTGTAGCGGCTCCGGTATCTAAGAAGAGGAAATAGGAACCCCAACACGGTGGCAAGGACGTATTCGCGCGAGGATGCCGCATCTCACATCCAGGAATTCCTGGATCCTGTCATCCACTACGCCGGGTTTAACCTCAGCTATACGATTAGCGGCGGCGAAAACCTGCACCCTGATTTCGAGAATCCCGATTTCGTGGTCCGCTTTGAGGGCGAGGACGTCGATCTCCTGCTGTCCAACAAAGCCGAACTGCTGCTGTCGCTCGAGCAGCTCACCATGGAGGCCCTCGGCATGTCCGCCGAGGAGCACTCGCGGCTGTGCTTTGACGCCAATGACCGCCGCATCCTGCGTATCCAGGAACTGCGCATGAGCGCCGAAGCCGCGGCCGAACGCGTGAAGAAGACCCGCATGCCGTTCCACTTCAGCCCCATGAGCAGCCGCGAGCGCCGCATCATCCACCTGGCGCTGCGCGAGGAAACCGAGGTCCGCAGCGAAAGCGTGGGCGAAGGTCCCATCCGTCAGGTGGTCATCGTGCCGGCGGACATGAAGGAGCTGCCCGAGCCCATTCGTCCTCCCCGGCCGCGTCCGGAAGACGACGCCGGCGGACGCGACCGTGGCCGTGGCCGTTTCGGACGTGGCGGCGATCGTGGGGATCGTGGCGACCGCCGGGGCCCGCGCGGGCCGAGACGCGACCGCCGGTAGCAGCCGCAAGCCCGTGCGAACGGTCACTAGGCTTTCCCCGTTATCGTAGACCGCTCCCTATGGTCGCGGCTCAGCTAGCGGCGTTGCGCACGCAACCCGCGGTCCGGGCAGAGCGCCACTAGCTGAGCCGCGACCACAGGGAGCGGTCCCACAAGCGTGCAACTCCGCGACACCATCGCCGCCATCTCCACCCCGCCCGGCCGCGGGGGCATCGGCATCCTGCGCATCTCCGGCCCCGCGGCCCGCACCATCGCCGGCAGCATCCTCCACCCGCCGCCCGGCTGGCAACCCTGGACCGCCGCCATGTCCACGCTCGCCGACACCACAGGCCACACAGTGGACCACGTCGTCGTCACCTACTTCGCCGCTCCGCGCTCCTACACCGCCGAAGACGTCGTCGAGATCGCCTGCCACGGCTCGCCCGTAGTGCTGCGCCACGCGCTCGACCAAGCCTGCTCGGCCGGAGCCCGCCTGGCCGAGCCCGGCGAGTTCACGCTGCGCGCCTACTTAAACGGCCGCATCGACCTGCCGCAGGCCGAAGCCATCCGCGACCTCATCGAATCCACCACGCTCTACCAGGCGCGCATCGCCGCACAGCAGGCCGAAGGCTCCGTCTCCCGCCGCCTGAAGCCCGCCAAGGACCAGCTTCTGGAACTGATCGCCCTGCTCGAAGCCGGCATCGACTTCGCCGAGGATGACGTGAGCGTCGCGCCCACCGAAGAGATCCTGCGCCGCCTCGATCCCGTCACGGCATCCATCGCCGAGCTGGCCGCCAGCTACGCCTACGGCAAGCTGGTGCACGACGGCTTCACCCTGGCCATCGCCGGGAGGCCGAACGTCGGGAAGAGCAGCCTCTTCAACCGGCTGTTGGAACAGGACCGCGCCATTGTCACCGAGATCCCCGGCACAACGCGAGACGTGGTGTCGGAGACCGCCGCGCTGAGCGGCATTCCGGTACGGCTGCTCGATACGGCAGGCATCCGCCAGGGGCAGAACGTCGTCGAATCGCTGGGCATCGAGCGCAGCTATCGCGCCATGGCCGACGCCGATCTCACGCTGGTGGTGATCGACGCGTCGCAACCGCTCACGGCCGATGACGAGGCGCTGCTGCAACACGCGCGTGAGCAGGGCAAGCACCTGGTGGCAGCCAATAAATCCGACCTGCCTGCGCAAGCCACGGTCGAGGGCGCGCTGCCGGTGTCGGCGCTGACCGGCGAAGGCGTGGAGGCGCTGCGCCAGGCGGTGGTCGACGCGATCGCCCCGCGCGGGCGGCTGGAGCAGGAAGGCGGCTTCATCACCAGCCTGCGGCAGGAGCAGCTCCTGCGCGAGTCGCGCGACGCGCTGGCGCACGCGCGCACGGCGGTCGAGCTCGGGATCCCGCACGAGATGCTGTTGCTCGACCTCTACGCCGCGCTGGGTCCTATCGACGCGATCACGGGCGCGACAACGGCGGATGACATTCTGAATCGCATCTTCTCGACGTTCTGTATTGGGAAGTAGGATCGCGGACCGGGGAGGACCGCTCCCTATGGTCGCGGCTCTGCTAACGGCAGTGTGCACAACCGTCGTGATCAGGGGCACAGTGCCAGTAGCAGAGCCGCGACCGCAGGGAGCGGTCTTCCCCGGTCCGCTACACCCCCAGGTAAAACAAGCTCAGCCGCGGCAGCCTGGCCGACTCCAGCAGCCGACGGTCAAGGAACTGCCGCTCGAGCATCGCCAACTGCTCAGCACTCATCTTCCCGCGATAGGGCCGCAACTCCCGGTCGAGCGCCTGGCGCGCCTCGAACAGCGCCTCATCGCTCGCCTCGGCGCGCGCCCGCGCGATCATCTTCTCTTCGATCGCCGTGAGCCGCTGCTCCAGTTGTTCGAGATCAGCGAGGGCCTCGTCATTGTTGAGCGCTTCGATTGACGCAGCCAGATCCGCCTGGCCGGCGGCGCGTAAGGCCTCGGCATTACGCGCGAGATAGGCACGGAGGTCGTCCTGCGGGAAGGGCGCAGGCGACTCCTTGCGGCGCGTCGTGCCGCCGTCGGCCATGGCCTGCGCTTCGGCCGCCACGGCCTGGGCGCAGTAGGCGAGCGAGTTCACCTGATGGATCCGCGCGCGGGGCGGTCGGCTGCGCCACTTCTCGAAGGCCTGGTCGATGCCGCGCAGCACGGCTTCCAGCGGAATGCCGCCGTTCTTCCAGGCTTCAATGAGAGCCCAGTCGAGCGGCGACAGCAGAAACAGTCCAGTGCCGCGGGCGCGCTGGAAATGCTCCTCGATTTCGGTGAAGTAGTTGAAGTAGTTCTCGGTCACTGGCGTCCTGAATCGTGCCTGCAGCGCAGAAGACCGGGGGGACCGCTCCCTGCGGTCGCGGCACAGCTAACGGCGCTGTGCACAACCACGGCCATTCCGTGCACAGCACCGCTGGCTGTGCCGCGACCACAGGGAGCGGTCCTCGATGGTGCGACGAACCTCTGCTTCGGGACACAGCTATGTACGGCGCTCCCAGATCAGGCGCAGGCCTTCGAGCGTCAGGTCCTGGTCATAGATCTTGACGAAGCGCGAGGCCTCGACAATGAGCGCGCCCTGGCCGCCCGTGGCGACCGCCTTTGTTTCTGGGCCCAGCTCCGCGATGACGCGCTCGGCGATGCCGTCGATCATGCCCACGAAGCCGTAGTACAGGCCCGAGGTGATGCTGCCGACAGTGTTCGAGCCGATCAGTTTCTCGGGCTCGCGGAAGTCGACCATGGGCAGGCGCGCGGTCTTGGCGAACAGGCCGGAGATCGACATGCCGATGCCGGGGCAAATGACGCCGCCGAGGTACTCGCCGGCTTTCGAGACGATGTCGAAGTTGATGGTGGTGCCCAGGTCGACGACGATGCACGGGCCGCCGTATTTGCGGTAGCCCGCGACGCCGTTCACCAAGCGGTCCGCGCCCACCTCGCGCGGGTTGTCGTAGCGCACGGCGAGGCCGAGGTCGGTTTGCGATGTGACGAACATCGGCTTGCGGTGGAAGTAGCGCTCAGACATGGCTTCCAGCGGCTGGTCGACGGCGGGGACCACGCTCGAGATGATGACGCCGTGGACGGCGGCCAGGTCGAGGCCGGCCAGTGAGAAGAGATTGCGCATGAGGACGCCCCACTCGTCGGCGGTCTGCTCGCGGATGGTGCGCAGGCGCCAGCGTCCGGCCAGCTCGGTTCCGTTGAAGGCGCCGATGGTGATGTTGGTGTTGCCGGCGTCGAGGGCGAGCAGCATGTCAGGCGGGCCTCACGCCGCCGGCCAGGATGGTGTGCACAGTACCGTTATCTTCGCGCACTTGGAGGAAGCCTGCGGGGTCGAGTCCGGTGGTGACGCCGGTGATGCGCCGGCCGCCGGCTTCAACTTGGACGCGGCGGTTTTGGGCGTAGGAGGAGCTTCGTGTGAATTGGTCGAGGATCGCGGCTGGGGGGAGGGCCAGCGCTTGGTCGATGGCTTTGATGAGGGTGATGAGGAGCGCTTCGCGGGTGGTTGCGATGCCTTCGAGTGCGAGCGACGTCGCGGGGGTTTCGAGGTTGGGGGGGAATTGGGATTGCGACACGTTGATGCCGATGCCGGCGATCACTTGGGTGTCGTGGGCCGTGGCGAGGATGCCGGCGGCTTTGCGGGTGTTGATGAGGAGGTCATTGGGCCAGCGGAGGTCGAGGGTGGGCGGGGCGGGGTGTGGACCGGAGAGGACCGCTCCCTGCGGTCGCGGCTCAGCTAGTGGCGCGGCGGACAGAGGCGTGGGTGAGGTCGGCAAGGTCTGGTTGGCGGAGCCGGTGGGTTGTGGGTCAGGCCGCTGGCTGAGCCGCGACCGCAGGGAGCGGTCCACGCTTGCCTGCGCGGCCAAGCCCAGAGCCAGCATCAGCAGCGGCACAGGCGTCGTCGGGAGCACGATCGAGATATAGAGACCTTCGCCTGCCGGCGAGAGCCATTGGCCGCCGTGGCGGCCCATGCCCGCGGTTTGCTGATCCGCGCCGACGATGCGACCGGGCTCGGGGTCGCGCTGGGCTTCGAGCATGGTCGAGTCGAGCGTCTCAAACCAGTCGATGCGGCGGCCGGGTAGGGCGGCTCGCACTTGGGCGAGGTCGAACTGCAAGCCGATCGTCATGCCCCGTTGAGTTCGGCTTGCTTCTTCGCGACCTGCGTCTTGTACTCGGCCAGCTTGGCGCGCATGCCGGCGACCACCTTTTCGGGAGCCTTGGCCAGGAACGCTTCGTTGGAGAGCTGGCGTTCGGAGTTGGCGATCACCTTGTCGAGTTCGGCGATCTCTTTGGCGATCTTGTCGCGGTCGATCTTGAGGGCGAGCTTCAGGACAAAGTCGGCGTCCACACCGGGGTAGGCTTCGTTCTTCAGGTCGAGCTTCACGCGGGCGAGCTTGGCGATGGCTTCGGCGTCGGTGTTCGCCACTTCGTAGGCGCGGCCGGTGGCGTAGAGCGTGCCTTCGACCGTCTGCTTGGGGTCGATGCCGTTCTCAGCACGGGAGGCGCGGGCTGAGGTGACGATGGCCTGGAGCGTCGCCATCTCGGAGTCGGCGGCTTCGTCGGCGGCGGTGGAGTCGAACTGCGGGTAGGCGGCCAGGGCGATCGACTTCGCTGGGCCGCGGAGGTCTTCTGGTAGGCGGTGCCAGAGCTCTTCGGTGATGAAGGGCATCAGGGGGTGCAGCAGGCGCAGGGCCCGTTCGTAGACGGTGTAGGCGAAGCTCCAGTCTTCGTCGAGCTTCTTCAGTTCCAGATACCAGTCGCAGAACTCGTCCCACCAGAAGTGATAGAGCGCGTCGGCGGTCTGGTCGTAGCGGTGCTGGCCGAAACAGCGGTTGGCGGTCTCGGTGCAGACGTTGAGGCGATGCGCGATCCAGCGGTCGGCTAGCGAGACGGGTTTGCCCGCCCCTTCGACCGGTTTACTGAACAACAAACGTGACGCATTCCAGATCTTGTTGGCGAAGGCCTTCTCCGAATCGATGCGGTCCTCGCTCAAGGCGATGTCGCCGCCGGGCGCGGCGCTGACCAGCAGGGCGAAGCGGACGGCGTCGGTGCCGTACTTGTCATTAATGATAAGCGGGTCGATGGTGTTGCCCTTGGTCTTGGACATCTTCTGGCGTTCGGCGTCGCGCACCAGGCCGTGGATGTGGACCTGGCGGAAAGGCACGTCGCCCATCATCTCCATGCCGAACATGATCATGCGCGCGGCCCAGAAGAAGATGATGTCGAAGCCGGTGACCAGGAGCGAGGTCGGGTAGAAGGCCTGGAGGTCGGGCGTGTTGTCGGGCCAGCCGAGCGTGGAGAAAGGCCACAGGCCGCTGGAAAACCAGGTGTCGAGAACGTCGGGGTCCTGGGTGATGTCGGGCGAGCCGCAGTGGGCGCAGTGGCGCGGGTCCTCGCGCGTGACTGTGACCTTGCCGCAGTGGGCGCAGTGCCAGGCCGGGATGCGGTGGCCCCACCAGAGCTGGCGGCTGATGCACCAGTCACGAATGTTGTACATCCATTCGAAGTAGGTTTTGGACCAGTTTGGCGGAACAAACTGGATGCGTCCGTCCTCGACCGCTTTGATGGCGGGCTCGGCCAGCGGCTTCATCTTCATCCACCATTGCTTGGAGACCAGAGGCTCGACGATGGTCTTGGAGCGGTGACAGGTGCCGACGTTGAGTTTGTAATCCTCGATCTTTTCGAGCAGGCCTTGCTCTTTGAGCGCGTTGACGACCGCTTTGCGGGCTTCGAAGCGGTCCATTCCTGAATATGGGCCGGCTTCCTTGGTCATCTTGGCGTCGAGCCCGATCACCTGGATGCTGGGCAGGTCGTGGCGCTTGCCGGCTTCGAAGTCGTTGGGATCATGCGCGGGCGTGATTTTGACGGCGCCGGAGCCGAATTCGGGGTCGGCCATGGTGTCAAAGATGATGGGGATCTCGCGATCGGTGAGCGGGAGGCGGAGCATGGCTCCTTTGAGCCGGCCGGCGCGCGGGTCCTCGGGGTGGATGGCGACGGCCGTGTCGCCGAGCATCGTCTCGGGGCGCGTGGTAGCCACAATGATTTTGTCCACGCCGGTTCCCGGCGTAGACACCGGATACGCAATGTGCCAGAGGCTGCCTTGCTGCTCCTGGTGCTCGACTTCGAGGTCGCTGAGCACGGTGTGGCAGTGCGGGCACCAGTTCACCATGTAGTCGCCCTGATAGATGAGGCCTTTTTCGTAGAGGCGGACGAAGGCTTCGCGGACGGCGCGGGAGAGGCCGGGGTCCATGGTGAAGCGCTCGCGGGACCAGTCGCAACTGACGCCGGCGCGCTTCATTTGTTCGACGATGCGGCCGCCGTATTGATCCTTCCATTGCCAGACGAGGGCGACGAAATCCTCGCGGGGGAGGTCGCGCTTGGATTTGCCCTGCTGCTGGAGCTGGCGGTCCACCATGAGCTCGGTGGCGATGCCGGCGTGGTCGGTGCCGGGGACCCAGAGGGTGTGTTCGCCTTTCATTCGATGCCAGCGGATGAGGGCGTCGATGATGGCGTGCTCGAACATGTGGCCCATGTGGAGCGAGCCGGTGACGTTGGGGGGCGGGATGGCGAGGGAGAAGTAGGGCTCCTTTTCTTGACCGCTATCGCTGGGGGGGGTGGGTTCGACGCGGAAGAGCTGCTCGTCGACCCACCATTTGGCCCAGCGCGGTTCGAAGCGCTGGGGCTCGTAGACTTTATCGATTTCCATGGGGAACTTCGATTTTAGCGCGGTGGGGAGAGGCGCCAGACGCCAGACGCCAGTGGGTGGGCGGTGGCGAGTGCTTGGGTTCGTTTTGTACCGGTACGGAGAGCGGCGGGTCGACGGTCGTGGTCACGGGTCTTGGGTTCGTTTCGTACTGTGCCGGTCCCATGCGGGACGGCGGCGGAGTACCTGGGCTGATACCGGCGCCGGGATTCCGTGTGGCTTCCGATTTCGCGATTGACGTACGCATCACTATTCTGATCCCACGCGGCGCGGGGATCGGCGGCAGAGTTTGGCGCCCAACGATTGCAATCGCTTCAGAAGAAAAAGATGTGGAGACGTGAATGGATTTCGCCGAATTTCCCTGGCGACTTGGACCATCGCCTGCCGGACGCCAGGTACCAGCCCGCTGCACGGCGTGGGCGGGCAGGCTCGCCCCGGGGACCCGCTCGCCCAGGCGGACTCCATTCAGGTTGGTTTTCCAAGTAATGCAGCCGCTTCCCATTGAAGCCCCAGCCCGCAGAAGCTAAGCTTTCCGGAGTTTAGGAAGGATCAAGCCATGAAAGCTCATTTCGCATCACTGCTGGTTGCTGTGTTTTTCGCGTTAGGCGTTCCGGCCGATGCCAGTCTCATCGTGCTCTATGACGACGGTCCCCTGGTGGGCGACAGTAATGCCTTCTATATTGACGGCCCCGGGGCGGGCCCGTTTTCGCAGAGCATTTCGAACGGATTTGTGGCCACCAACAGTGGCGAGGCCACGAGCTTCGATTTCGGGGAGTGGGTCCCCACCGGCGAGACTCCTACCTCGGTTTCGTGGGCGCTGGGCACCTCGGCGTTCGGCAGCGAAATTAGCAGCGGCTCCACATCTCAAGTCGGCTTTACGTTCTTCGTCGGGAACCAGTTCAGCTATGACGTTTACATCTCTCATGTCGACGGTCTTTCCGGATTCCTGTCCGCCGGCAGCACGTACTACCTCACTCTGAGCGGCGGCAATGATAGTGGGGGCAATCAATTTGTCGCCTGGGACGTGAATAAGGGTCCCGCGACCTGCACTTTCGCGGTGGGCGGCACGCCGCAGGGCGGCTGTGGCGACGGAGGGGAAACCTTCACCATCTATAGCGATACCAGCGTGCCGGAGCCGGGCACCCTCCTGCTGTTGGGTTCCGGGCTGGCTGGCCTGGTTGGCTTTCGGCGGCGCTGGCTGGGACGTTGATCTACGGATTCTGCCTTCGCGCGGCGGACAGGCGGCAAGTATGAGCGCTTGCCCCTTACGTCTGCGCGGAAGCCCGCCTCACGCAGACGATTTTTAGAGCGTTTGCAGCGTTATCGTAGACCGCTCCCTGTGGTCGCGGCTCTGCTACTGGCGCTGTGCCCCGCGCACGTCCTTTGTGCAGAGCGCCGCTAGCTGTGCCGCGACCACAGGGAGCGGTCTACGCTTGCTGAGAAAACACTCTAGCGTGGTCGCGCCGGGAAAGAGCGTGAATCCGGCCAGGGTCAGTCAGATGGGAAGTACATCGAAGATAAAAGAAACTCCACTCACTGGAGACTTCGACGAACACCGCTTGGTGGTCCGGGGGCACCTGCCGCACCTGGCTCATCCGTTGAGAGGCCTCGGCCTCTAACGCCTTCGCCTGGAACCTAAACGACGTCGCGGTCCATGGCACGCCGGCGACAAAAGCCGCCAAGGACGCGGTTCTGATGTGATTGAGCCGCATGTGAGACCGAGCAAATTATGGCCTAATTTCGGGCGTGGCAGGTGGGCCCTCGGTATTCGATTGGCACAGCGACGAGGCGGCCTGAGAGGCCGCCGCAGGCCACGGGCCTGCCCCACACGGGCGGAGACCTCCCGTGAACGGTCAGGGCCGGTTGGCTTGGCGGGACCAGCGTCGTCGAGCCGTAGTCGAGGATCGGGGCGGGGCCTTGCTTGGGGCTGCCCCGGTGGGTGGGTGGAGATGGTTGGAGGGTTCCTTGTTTTCAGCGGGTTTTGGGTTCGTTTCGGCGTGGAAGAAGCCCACTTTCGCCAAAGCTTCGGCGGGCACGCCGTTCCGGGCGCTGCGGGGCGGGTCTCGATTTCTTGAGTGACGTGCGCATCATTATACAGATGACACATACAGATGACACCATACGGATGACACCCGGCGAGGGGAGCAGCGGTCGCGATTGCGGCGTAACTGTTGCAATTGCTTAAGAAGAGGCGCTGGCGGGGGCCACAATTGTCCAGGCCGCCACGTGAGGCTCCCTTTTCCCATCGTGCGGCAGATTTCCCATTGTAAGCGCAGCCTTCTGCGGATATAATCCAATGTCAGGAAGATGAGATCCTATGAAACTTTATTCCGCTTCGCTGCTGGTTGCTCTTTGCTTCGCGTTGGGCGCTCCTGCCCATGCCACAGCCCTCGTACTTTATGACGACGGCAGCCCAGTAGGGACCAACAATGCGTTCTATATTGACGGCCCGGGGGCGAGCCCGTTTATGCAGACCGTTTCGAACGAATTTGTGGCCACGCTAAGCGGCGTCGCCACGAGCTTTGATTTCGGTGAGTGGGTCGCAACCGGCCTAACTCCTACGTCGGTTTCGTGGGCGCTCGGAACTTCGGCGTTCGGCAGCGAAGTTAGCAGCGGCTCCACATCTCAAGTTGGCTTTACGTTCTTCGGCGTGTCGGGTCACGGCTATGATGTTTACATCTCCCATGTCGACGGTCTCTCCGGATCTCTGTCGGCCGGCAGCACCTACTACCTCACTCTGGCCGGCGGCAACGACAGCTCGGGCACCCAATTCGTCGCCTGGGACGTGAATGGGGGTCCCGCGACCTGCACGTTTGCGGTGAGCGGCACACCACAAGGCAACTGCGGAGACGGAGGGAACGCTTTCACGATCTACAGCGGGACCGACGTGCCGGAGCCGGGCAGCCTCTTGCTGTTGGGGTCGGGACTGGTTGGCCTGGCCGGGTTCCGGCGCCTCCGGATGAGCCGCTGATTTGCGGATCGGCTGCGGCGCGAAACGTGAGGCTGGGGTACGCAATCGGCGATGTGGCCTCCGCTCCCGGCATTGACAGCGTGACCGGCCACAAGCGCCGGGACGAGTCCCGGCGCGGCGAGCACGAGTGCTCGCGCCACCTCCTGCGCCCGAACCTGGTGAGAATTGCGGGCTAACGACTTCGCCTGGAGCCAAAAGGACGACGCGGTCCATATTGCGGCGCCATAAAAGCCACCCGGCCTGCGGTTCTGAGGTGATGGAGCTGCATGCCAGTCGAGCAAAGAGGCCGCCGCAGACATCTTCCGGGTTGGGGGCCTGCCCCACAGCCTGCTGCAAAGGCTCACTGCATCAGGGTCCTGCGCGCAGGATGAGATTTGCGGCGCGGTCTGCGCGGTAAGTCCACTGGGGCGGGACCAGCGTGGTGGAGCCGTAGTCGAGGATCAGGGCGGGGCCTTGCTTGGAGGTGGTGCTGAGCTGGTCGCGGCGCCGGACCGGAAGATCGTGCCAGGCTCCGGCGGTCCAGACTTTGCGGTGGTCGGGGGGTCCTTTCTTTGTGGCGTGGCCGATGACGCTTAGGGGCGTCGTCGCGGAGCGGGCGCGGACGCGGATGGTCACCACTTCTACTTCGCGCGATGGGTCGGCGTGGCCGTAGAGCTTCTTGTGCTCGCGGTGGAAGTTGGCCACCGCGTCCGTCATGCTCCCGATGGCGACATTGAGTTCGTAGCTTTGGCCGCGGTAGCGGAGGTCGGCGGTGCGCTCGATGGCGGCGCCGGGGGATTCGCGGCGGGCCGTACGCTCGAGTTTGGCGAAGCGGGCTTCGATGTCGCTGCGGCCGAGGACTCCGGCGGCGTAGTCGCGGACGGCGTCGGCCATCAGCATGCCTAGTGCGGAGAGGGCTCCGGCGTGTTCGGGGACCAGGACGGTGGTGATGCCGAGCTCTTCGGCGATCTCACAGGCGTGGAGGCCGCCGCAGCCTCCGAAAGCAACCAGGGCGAAGTCGCGCGGGTCATAGCCGCGTTCGACCGAGACGACGCGGATGGCGCGTTCCATGTTGGCGTTGGCGACGCGGAGGATGCCGGCGGCGGCTTGGGTACGGTCGAGTTTGAGGGGGCGGGCAATGCGGTCGATGGCGGCGGCGGCGCGGTCGACGTCGAGCGGCATGGCTCCGCCGAGGAGCGTGTGCAGGCGGCCGAGGATCAGGTGCGCGTCGGTGACGGTGGGCTGGTCGCCTTGGCCGTAGCAGGCGGGTCCGGGGTCGGCTCCGGCGCTTTCGGGTCCCACGCGGAGGAGACCGCCGGCATCGACGCGGGCCAGCGACCCTCCGCCGGCGCCGACCGTGTGGATGTCGAGCATGGGGACGCGGATGGGGAGGCCGTCGATGTGGGCTTCGGTGGTTTCGCGGGGCGTGGTGTCGGTGAGGCTGACGTCGGTGGAGGTGCCTCCCATGTCAAAGCCGAGGACGCGGGTGATGCCGCTGCGGCGAGCGGTGCGGGCGGCGCCGACGACTCCTCCGGCGGGTCCGGAGAGGACGGTGCGGACGGCGTGACGGCGGGCGTCACGGGCGGTGAGGAAGCCGCCGTTGGACTGCATGATGGCGATGCGGAAGCCGCGGGCGCGTTGGAGCTGGGCGAGGTAGGCTTCCATGAGCGGTCCGACGTAGGCGTTGACGGCGGTGGTGGAGGCTCGCTCATATTCGCGGAATTCGGGGCTGATTTCGTGCGAAGTGGAGAGATAAACGCCACCCTTGGGGAAAGCGACCGCGAGCGCGGCGGCGAGGGCTTTCTCGTTGGCCGGGTTTTGATAGGCGTGCAGGAGGCAGATGGCGACCGACCGGGGGCGGGATCGCTTGAGGCGCGCGGCGAGTTGCTGGAGTTGGGCGGCGGTGGGTCGGCGGGCGATCGTGCCGTCGTGATGTGTGCGTTCGGGGGCGCCGAAGCAAAGGTCGCGGGGGATCAGCGGCGGGTGCGGCGCGGGGGTGAGGTTGTAGAGCTCGGGCCGGTTCTGGCGGCCAATTTCGAGAAGATCCTCAAAGCCGGCGGTGGTGAGGAAAGCGGTGCGGGCCCCTTTGCGTTCGAGGAGGGCGTTGGTGGCTACGGTGGAGCCGTGGACCACATGGATGACGCGGCGCTCGCGGTCTGCTGCGCGGCGCAAACCTGCGAGGATCACTTGCGCGGGGGCGTGGGGGTTGGAGCGGAGTTTGAAGGTTTCCAGGCGACCCTCGTCGTGGAGGATGACAAAATCCGTGAATGTGCCGCCGGCGTCGACTCCGATGCGCATGGTGAATTCCCGATTGTACTAAGCACAGGTTGCCTCGGCTCGGCATGATTCACTGGTCGTAAAGAGACACCGTGCCCGGGCATCTGCCCCAAGCCTCGCCTGCCGAGATCCCTCGGGGCTGAGGGACGAGATCCCGTCTTCCGTATGCTCGCCGGAGTGCTCCCGAAGACGCTCCTGCTTCGCCCGGATCGTTCCCCGCACGCCTGCGTGGAACCGGGCCAACGGTGTAGCAGCCCCCAATTGATGGTGAGACCGACCGCGACTTGCCGGTCCTCTTTACTCAAAAAGCTGGTGACGTTAGGTGTCGGGCATTGGCGAGCCGCGCTGGAAAATCTCGGCGACCTCCAGCAAAGGCTGGCCGGTTCGCAGCGCGAGTCCGGAATGCTTTCGTCGGGTGGCGGGACCGGCGGCGTCCAGCTTATTTCCTCCGCAGCCTGCCGGTCTTGAGGTAGCCCTCCATTTCATCGAGCCACACCATCTGCGCCTCCAGCATCAACAGCCCGCGCCGCAGGGTCAGGTACAGCACGTGTGGATGGCCCCAGGCGCGACATTCTTGTTGCGCACGACGGCACAGTGACCCCGAACACGGGAGGTCTGCCGGCTCCTGCGGGCGACAAATATGCCTTGGGAGCGGGATCGTTGCGCTAGCGGCGATGCTTCCCGTGGGCATCGGCCATGAAGTCGCGGAAGGTGATGTGGAAGAACTCATAGCTCCCCCCGCCGCGGTTCAGGAACAGCCGGTCTTTCGCCTCTTCGAGAAAGGCAACATACCGCAGCGGCGCCGCGCCGCTCCGCCATAGGAAGAACCGCACCACGTAGTGCCGCAGCGCGAACCCGCCGCCCTTGGTGAAGCCGAGCAGGATTCCTCCCCATGTCGATGAGTCCGCAATGCCACGTAAGACGCCCTCCAGGCCTTCCGGCGTGAAGTTCACGCCGAGCGCAAACAGACTGCCCGCGGCCCAGCCTGCCGCGACGAACGCGAGCGCATACTGGAGGGAGCGCATCGTTGCCTGGTTCGGCGCGGAGCGCTGGGTGATCGGCTTTGGTCGAAGGGAGTCCACCAGCCCGCCGACCAGCCCGATGCCCAGCCCGGCGCCTAGCCCGACGCCCAGCCCGACGACCAGCCCGGCGACCAGCCCGACGACCAGCCCGATGACCAACCCGACGACAAACCCGACGACCAGCCCCTCTTTGCCATCGCGCCAGGAAAAACGCAAGCCCTCGACAGCCTCAACGTCGGCCAGCCCGCCGGCCAGCCCGAAGACCAGCCCGAAGACCAGCCCGTAGCCCAGCCCGCCGACCAGCCCGAAGCCCAGCCCGCCGACCAGCCCGAAGCCCAGCCCGCCGACCAGCCCGCCCACGACAACCATGGCCGCTCGCGGAGCCCACCGCGCCCGCCATACGGACGCGGCGGACCGCGCTGCTAGCCACGAGAAGTCCAACTCCTCCAGCACAAACTCCCTCTGGCTCCGCCGCCGCATCTCGGCCGCGAGCCATCCCAGCCACCGCAGCATAGGCTCACGCGCCGTCCGCGCCCGCGAGCCATCCCGTCCCAGCGCGTAGTCGACGTACCGCGTATACAGCCGTTCGTGAGGCGCCAAACCCTGATCCCCACCGCCCGGAACCTGAGCCGCCCCATACAACACGTGCAGCCACAGCGGTGTATCGACCACCTCCCACAACTCCGGGTCTTCCTCCAACGCCCGCCGGACCTCCGCCAGGTTCAACTTGGCGATTTCGCGCTCCGCGTCTGCGCGGCTCAGCTTCTCCACCCGGACCGCTGTGCCCAATTCCAGGTTAGGAATCCCCTCGTATTCCGCCACCCGGCAGCACACCGCCACCGGACCCAGATTCCGCCCCTTCTGATACTCGTGGATCGCCTCCACGCAGGCCGCGCGCCGCCCCTCGGCCACCTCATCCAGCCCGTCCAGCAGTGGAAGAATCCCGTCCTCCCGCACCAGCGCCTCGGCCGCGGCACGCGAGAGATCGTACTCGGTCGCCAGATCGTCCCGCAGCCACTCGGCCAGCGTCCGCGGCTTCGTCCCCAGGGTCCACCGCGGCAGGCTGAACACCACGGGAATCGGCCGCGTCGTGTCGCGCTTGGACTCTTTGATCAAAGCCTCCGCCAGCTCCAGCAGCAGATTCGTCTTCCCCGTCCCCGGCTCGCCGAGGATCAACAGGCGCCGGCCGGCCCTCCGCTCGAAGATGTCGAGAATCGGCTCATGAGTCCGCTGTTCTTCTTCCATCCCGGACTCCATCCGGGCGTAAAGCCGCAGAGTTGTCTCCACCGCTCCTGGAGTCTCGGTCAACCCCAGGTCCACCCGGATCGCCTCCCGCAGGCCCTGCCGCAGCCGCGGGTCCACCCGCTCCCGCTGGACCTTCTCCAGCAGCGACAACCGCAACGCCGGATCGTGGAACGGCGACGGAGCCTCGGCCTGTTTCTTGGCCGTACTCTTCCGGAGGGACCAAACGCCCGCCCACGCGCCCAGGACCCCGGCGCACACGCCCAGCAGGTTGACCAGCCCGCTATGCTCCTGGTAAAACGTCTCGACAGCCCCGGAAACCGAGGCCAGGAATTCGCCGAAACTTCGCCACAAATTCCCCATAATCGAGCGTAATAGCAAGCGTAACGCATTCCCGTCTCATCCACCGCAGCGATCTTCAATCCTTGCCGCACTTACGGCACAACCGCAGTGTAGTCCCGCCTGCCGCCTGTTATTCCGGTTGGATGATGAAGCGAATCGAGCAAGATTGGCCGCCCCTCCCCAACGCCCACCAACGAAACGAACCCAAGCCGTATCTGCGTTCATCTGCGTCCATCTGCGGCCAAACCATCTTCCTCCGCACCCGAGGTCCGCGCACGCCCCCCGCAGCAACGAAACGAACCCAAGCTCCCTTGAAAACAAAGGACCAGCCCCTCCCACTCGCCCCCAATCCGGCTCCCCCGCCGAAGCCGGGACGTATAATAAAATCCATGTCGAGCCTCGCCACCGTCGACCCCTCCGTCATCGCCCGCTACGAACCGGTGATCGGACTCGAGGTCCACGTCCAGCTCGCCACCCGCACCAAAATCTTCTGCGGCTGCCCCACCGGCTTCGGCGCCGCGCCCAATTCCAACACCTGCCCGGTCTGCCTCGGCCTCCCCGGCGCCCTCCCGGTCCTCAACCGCCACGCCGTCGAACTCGCCATCCAGGCCGCCTTCGCCCTCAACTGCCGCGTCAACCCCGTCTCGGTCTTCGCCCGCAAGAACTACTTCTACCCGGACCTCCCCAAGGGCTACCAGATCTCCCAATATGACCGCCCGCTCGCCGAGCACGGCCACGTCGAAATCGAAGTCGACGGCCAACGCAAACGCATCGGCATCACCCGCATCCACATGGAAGACGACGCCGGCAAGAGCATCCACGACGGCTTCAAGGACTCCGACCGCTACACCTACGTGGACCTCAACCGCACCGGAACCCCGCTGATCGAAATCGTCAGCGAGCCTGACATCCGCAGCGCCGACGAAGCCTACGCCTATTTGACCGAGCTCAAGCAGGTGCTCCAGTACGTGCAGGTCTCCACCTGCGACATGGAAAAAGGCCACCTCCGCTGCGACGCCAACGTCAGCGTGCGCCTCAAAGGAGCCGAAAAATTCGGCACCAAGGCCGAGGTCAAAAACCTGAACTCCTTCCGCTTCCTGAAGCTCGCCGTCGACCAGGAAATCGAGCGCCAGGTGGCCATCGTGGAGAGCGGCGGACGCGTCATGCAGGAAACGCGCCTGTTCAACCCCGCCAGCGGCGAAACCGTCAGCATGCGCAGCAAGGAAAACGCGCACGACTATCGCTACTTCCCCGAGCCCGACCTGGTCCCGCTCAAGATCAGCGATGCCTGGATGGCGCGCATGCGCGAGTCCATGCCGGAGCTGCCCGCCTCGCGCCGCACCCGCTTCATCGAGGACTACGGCCTGCGCGAATACGATGCCCAGGTGCTCACCGCCGAGCGCGCCACCGCCGAATACTTCGAGGCCGTCGTCAAAGCCAGCAACGACGCGCGCGCCGCGGCCAACTGGGTGATGGGCGACCTCGCCGCGCTGCTCAAGGCCGAAGGCAAGGAGATCCACCACTCTCCCATCACCGCCGAAAACCTGGGCCGCCTGATCGCGCTGATCAACGAAGGCAAGATCAACGGCAAGCTCGCCAAGGAAATCTTCCCCAAGATGGCCACCGGCGCCACGCCCGACGAAATTATCGAGAAGGAAGGCCTCTCGCAGATCAGCGACGAGAGCGCGCTCATCAAGATCATCGACGACGTGATCGCCGCCAGCCCCAAGCAGCTCGAACAGTATCGCGGCGGCAAGACCACCGTCATGGGATACTTCGTGGGACAGGTCATGAAGGCCACTCGCGGCCAGGCCGACCCCGCCGCCGTCAACCGGCTCCTGAAGGAGAAACTTTGATCCGCCTGCGCAACGTAGAGAAGTTCTTCCAGCACGGACCCACCAAGACCTTCGTCCTCCGCCGCATCAACGCCGAGATTGCCGAAGGCGAATTCGTCTCCATCATGGGACCCTCCGGCGCCGGCAAGTCGACGCTGCTGCACCTGATCGGCATGCATGACAGCGCCTGGACCGGCGAGTATCACTTCCTCGACTATCCGATCCACGCCATGCGCAAGAAGGATCGCGACGAGCTCTATAAGAAATACTTCGGCTTCGTCTTCCAGAGCTACCACCTGCTCGATTCGCTCACCGTCTACGAGAACCTGGAAATCCCGCTCTCCTACCGCAACGTGCGAAAGTCCGAGCGTGACGCCATCGTCTGCGACGCGCTGGATAAATTTCAAATGGTCGGCAAGAAGGACCTGTTCCCCAACCAGCTTTCCGGCGGCCAGCAGCAGTTGGTGGGCGTCGCCCGGGCCATCATCGCCAGCCCCAAGGTGATCCTGGCCGACGAACCCACCGGCAACCTCCACTCCTCGCAGGCCAAGGAGATCATGGAGGTCTTCAAGAAACTCAACGCAGAGGGCACCACCATCATTCAGGTGACGCACTCGGAGCTGAACGCGTCCTATGGCCAGCGCGTCATCAATATCGTCGATGGCTGGATCGAAAACACCTAGTATCCTGACTGCTTGGTTCGTTGCGGTTGTGGGGCAGGCCCGTGGCCTGCGGCGGCCTCTCAGGCCGCTTGTGGTGCGAAGGAAAGCATTGCACTTTTCACGCGGTCTCCGCCTCAGCGCATGCCTGCTCTTGTCCACCGCGGCGGCCGTCTTCGGCCAAACATGGCAGCCCCAATCGAGCGGAACCACCGCATCCCTGCGCGGCATCAGCGCCGTGAACACCAACGTCGCCTACGCCAGCGGCGCGCAGGGCACCATCCTCAAGACCACTGACGGCGGCATGAGCTGGCAGAAGATCAGCCCGCAGGGCGTGGCCGACGTCGACTTCCGCGACATCGAAGCCGTCAGCGAAACCACGGTCTTCGCCTTGGCCGCGGGCGACGGTCCGCAGTCACGCCTGTACAAGACCATCGACGGCGGCGAGCGCTGGGCGCTGGTGCGGGTCAACGGCGAGCTGGGCTTCTGGGACGCCATCGGCTTCTGGGACGCCGATCACGGCATCCTGCTGGGCGATCCCATTGATGGGCGCTTCACGATCCTCACCACCGAAGACGGCGGCCTCCATTGGGTGGCGCAGGAAGGGCCCAAAGCGGACAAAGGCGAGGCGGCATTCGCGGCCAGTGGCACGGCGCTGTTCACGCGCGGCGCGCGCGAAGTCTGGTTCGCCACCGGCGGCGCCAGTGACGCCCGCGTGTTCCACAGCGACGACAGCGGCAAGACCTGGTCCGACAAGAAGACCCCGGTGCGCGCCAAAGCCGAAGGCGCGGGCATCTTCTCTCTGGCGTTCTCCGGCCGCCTGGGCGTAGCGGTCGGCGGCGATTATATGAGGCCGGACCAAGCCGAAGCCAACTGGGCGATCTCGGAGAACGGCGGCGATTCCTGGAAAGCAGGCTCCGGCCGCGGCCCGCGCGGCTATCGTTCGGCGGTCGCCTACGACGTCGCCGTCGGCATGTGGATCACCACAGGCACCAGCGGCACGGAGTGGTCCATGGACGGCCGAACCTGGCAGCCCGTGCCGGGCGAAGGCTACAACGCACTCAGCTTCGCCGAAGACGGCTCCGGCTGGGGCGTAGGCCCGGAAGGCCGCATCGCAAGATTCGTCTTCGTATCGCCGTAGCGCACGTACCCGTGCTGAGCGCCGGTGCCGGCGCCACCTTACTTCCACCGCAGCAGCCACCGCTCCGCCCGGCTCACCCCCCACCCGACCAGCAGGACCGCGGCGCTCAGCACCGTGATCCCCGCGAACACGCCTGTCGTGTCGAACACGCCCTCCGCCTGCGCGATCACGTATCCAACACCGCCGGTGGCGCCCAGGTACTCGCCCACCACCACGCCGATCACGGCGAAGCCCACACTCGTCTCCAGGCTGGAGAACACCCACGTCAGCGCGCTGGGGATCAGCACGTGCCGCGCCAGTTGCCAGCGCGTCGCCCCCAGCATCCGTACGTTGTTCACCAGCACCGGGTCCACGTCGCGCACGCCGCGATGTGTGTTGAAGAACACGATGAAGAACACCACGGTGATTCCCAGCGCCACCTTCGACCACAACCCCAGCCCGAACCACAGCAGGAAGATCGGCGCCAGCACCACCCGGGGCAGGGCATTGAGGATGCGGATGTAAGGATCGAGCACTGCTCCCACGTACGGCATCCGCGCCAGCGCGAAGCCCGCCACCGCGCCGGCGCCCGCGCCCAGCACGAAGGCCAGCGCCGCCTCGGTCAGGGTCCGCCCCAGGTGCGGCCAGATGAAGCCGGACCCGATCCATTCCGCTACCTTCGCCGCGATGTCCGTCGGACGGCTGAAGAAGAAGGCGTCCAGCACGCCTGCGCTCACGAGTCCCTGCCACAGGCCCAGCACGGCCGCGCCCAGCAGCAGTTGCGCGGCCAGCAGGCCGGCTTTACGAGGCGCGGGCATAGCTCCGCAGCACCTCTTCGCGCAGCAGCGACCAGATTCCGCGATACAGCTCGTTGAAGTGCGCCTCGGTGCGGACCTGCAACAGATCCCGTGGCCGCGGCAGGTCGACGTCGAACCGTCCCACCACGTGGCTGCCCGGACCGGCCGAGAGCACCACCACGGTATCGGCCAATGCCAGCGCCTCTTCGAGATCGTGCGTGACGAACAGCACGGGCTTGGGCGAGGCGGTCCACAGCGCCAGCAGCTCGTTGCCCATGCGCAGCCGCGTGTGCGGGTCGAGCGAGGCGAAGGGCTCGTCCATCAGCAGCATGTCCGGGTCGACGATCCAGCTCTGGGCCATGGCGGCGCGCTTGCGCATGCCGCCGCTCAACTGTGCCGGCCACGCATCACCGAACCCGTGCAGGCCCACGCGTTCGATCCAGCCGGCGGCCTCGCGGCGGGCCTCAGCCGCCGGCTGCCCGCGCAGCTCCAGACCCAGGGCGACGTTTTCCGCCACGGTCTTCCAGGGCAGCAGCGCGTCCTGTTGAAAGACGTAGCCGGCGCGTTGATTGCGCCCCCGCAGCGGCTCGCCGAAGACTTCCACGGACCCGGCGGTGGGCGTGAGGAGTCCCGCCGCCACATTGAGTAAGGTCGATTTTCCGCAACCGCTGGGACCCACCACGGCAGTGAACGCGCCCTCGCCCATGACCAGGTCCAGGTGTTCCAGCGCCATGTGGCCGCGTTCGCCGAACTGCATGGTGACCTGGTGAAACTGAATGGCGGGTGGCAAGCTTCATCAGTCTACAATGGATCGTCCGGGAACTGCCGTGTTTGCGCTTGCGCCCCCTGAGCCGCTACAGTGTGGGGTGAACTATCCATGAAACTGTTACGCGTTCTTGTGCCTGCACTGGCGCTCTGCTTGTTGGCGGGATGCCGCCAGCAGACCGCGGCGAAGATCAACTACGACATGGGCGAGCGTGTGACCATCGGGCCGCTCACCTACGTAGTGGTGGAGACCGCCTGGCGGACCCAACTGGGCGAGCTGTTTCAGTTGCGCGTCCCGCAGCAGCGCTTTTTCGTGATCACGCTGTCGGTGACCAACGGCGGCGGCGAAGACGTTTCCGTGCCGCTGCTGCAACTGGAGTCTCCCAAGGGCCAGACGTACCAGGAACTGGAGGACGGCACCGGGGTCAGCAACTGGCTGGGCCTGTTCCGCAGTATCGCGCCGGCGCAAACCGAACAGGGCCGCATCCTGTTCGATGTGCCCTTGACCTCCTTCCGGCTGCGGCTGCCGGACGTCAGCGACACTGGCTATGACAAGTACGCCTGGGTGGAGATCCCCCTGCGCATCGACGCCGACCAGGTGCAGTCCCCCCTGCCCGGCGGCGGCGAACTCCTCAAGTAGGCCCGGCCGGCTGAAGTAAGCCCGGCCGGATTCCTGGCAGAATAGTAGTAGCTCATGTTGGGATGTCGTGCAGTCGCGGTTGCTGGAGCCTTCGCCGGAACTCTTCTGGCCGCTCCCGATCTGGCCGTTCAACGGCTCTCCCTGCATCAGTACGAAGACGGGCCCATTCTCGAATCCTCGTATGAGTACCTGCCGGGCGAAACCGCCTGGTTCAGCGCCCACATCACGGGCTTCAGCACGCAGCCGCAGGATCTGGACAAGCGCGTGCACCTTTCCTGGACCATGGAGGTGCGTGACCCGGCGGGCGTGCTCGTCGACCCGCCACACTCGGGGGACATCGAGGAGACGCTGCTGCCGCAGGACAAGGAGTGGGTGCCCAAGTTCCTGGTGGACTTCATGGTGCCTTCGTTCGCGCCTGGCGGCGTTTACAAGATCCCGGTAACGGTGAAGGACGAGCTTTCGGGCGACACCGTCTCGCGCGAGCTCGAATTCCACGTGCGCGGCGAGCCGCTGCCGGAGGCCACGTCTCTGGCCGTGCGCAACTTCCGCTTCCTGGCGCACGAGAACGACCGCTTCGGCATGGAGCCGGCCGTGTACCATCCCGGCGACGCGCTGTTCGCGCGCTTCGAGATCGTCGGCTATAGCTTCGAAGAGAACAACCGCTTCTCGGTGGACTACGGCATGGCGATCCTGGCCGGCGAGAACCAGGTCTTCTCGCAACCTGGGGCCGCCGACGAGAGCAAGGAAGGTTTCTACCCGCAGCGCTGGGTGCCGGGCGCCTTCAGTCTGAACCTGGACAAGAACGTCGCGCCGGGGATGTACACTCTGGTGATCACCGCGCACGACAAGCTGAGCGGGGCCAGCGAAGAATCGCGGCAGACGTTCGAGGTTCGCTAGCGGCGGCGGGGGCGGACAGGGGAAGACCGCTCCCTGCGGTCGCGGCTCAGCTAGCGGCACTGTGCCCTGCATCCCGTCCCGGAAACCAGCGCCAGTTGGCTACTCCGCGACCGTTCGCTGCTGTGCCTTGTTCCTTGTCCGTTGGGCAGAGCGCCGGCAGGAGAGATGGGATGAGAGAGGCGGGCCTCCCGCTGGTCGGCGATGGAGATTTTCGTTCGCCGGACCAAATTAGGGATTGACTCGGCCGGCTTTCCCGTGGAAGCCGCGACCAGAGGACGCGGGGCGCCCCGGTGCGCGCTACTCCTCCCGCAGCGCCACCGACGGCTCCACGCGGGCCGCCCGCCGCGCCGGGATCCAGACGGCGAACATCGTCACGCACAGCACCGCGACCGCCATGGCCGCCCCCGTCACCACCTGCGTTCCTCCGCCGACCGCGAACACCGCTCCCAGCGCGCGCTCCGCCAGCACGCTCAGTCCGACGCCGAACGCGATCCCGCCCAACGCCAGCACCAGTCCTTGCCGCAGCACCATGCGCAGCACCAGGTTGCGGTCCGCGCCGACCGCCATGCGGATCCCGATCTCCTTCGTCCGCCGGCTCACCGAATACGCCACCAGCCCGTACAGGCCCACCAGCGCCAGCCCGAGCCCCATCACGCCCATCGACCCCACGGTGCGCGTCAGCACCTGCGCCACGCGCGTCGCCCGCATTGCGAAGATCTTCTCAATGGTCAGGACGTTGAAGACCGGCTGCGTCGAATCGATCCGCTTCACCACCTCACGCAGCGGCGCCGTCAAGGCTGCCGAGCTGCCCGCCGACTCCGCCACCAGCGTCATGCTGTCGCCCGGCTGCTGCCGCCACGGCAAGTAAATCATCTCCGTCGGCGGCTCGGCCAAAAAAACGTATTTGCCCGTTTCCGCGATCCCCACCACTTCCACCCACGGGCTGGTTTCGAGGCCCACCCGCATCCGCTTTCCGATCGCGCTCTGCCCCGGCCAGTAGTGCGCCGCCACCACTTCGTTCACCACCGCCACCAACGGAGCCTCGCGATCATCCGTTTTGCGGAACCCGCGCCCTTCCATGATCGACACGTCCATGGTGTCGAAGTAGCTCTCGTCCACGCGATTCCCCAACAGGTCGACGCGCGTCTCGCCCTCCGGCGACCGGTAGCCTTCGGGATAAATGTCGATCGAATCGGCGTCGGTCATGAACGGCAGTGACGAGGCCAGCGCCGCGGACCGCACACCCGGCGTCTCCCGCACGCGGTCAAGCAACGTCTGGTAGAAGCGCTGCGTGCGGGCCTGGTCATAGTTCACCATGCTGGGGTCGAAGCGCATGGTCAGCAGATGGTCCCTGCGGAAACCCAGGTCGCCGCTCAGTTCCTGCTGGAATCCGCGATACATGAAGGTCGCCATGGTGGTCAGCACCAGCGCCACGCCCACCTGGCCGGCCACCAGCAGGCTGCGGCCCCAAGCCCGGCGGCGTCCGCCCGTGCCTCCCGAAGCCTTCATCACGGCGGTCAGGTCGGCCCGCGTGTTGCGGATCGCCGGGATCAGTCCGAACAGCAGCACGCTGGCGACCGCTGCGCCCAGCGCGACGGCCAACACTCGGCCGTCCATCACGAAGATGAGCTGCGCGGGCAGATCCGGCGGCAGCTCGATTTCGCGGAACAGGTTGATGCCGGCGTAGCCCAGCAGCGCGCCCAACAGTCCCGCCGCCAGCGCCATCAGCAGATTCTCGGTGAGCAACTGCCGAACCAGGCGCCACCGCCCTGCGCCGATCGCCATGCGCAGCGCGATCTCGCGCGCCCGCACCGGCGCGCGGCTGGTCAACAATCCCGCGACGTTCGCGCACGCGGCCAGCAAGACCGCCACGGCCAGCGCCAGCAGCATGCCGGCGAGCATCGCGTCGGCCGAATCCTCGGCAATGCGCGACTGGAGCTCCGTGCGCACCACCATCGTCCGGTGGCGATTCTCCGGATACGTCTTGGCCAGCGCGGCTCCCAGTGCGGTCATCTCCGCCTGCGCTTCGTCCTGGGAGACGCCGTCCTTGAGATAGCCCTTGACGGTGAGATGCCGGTATCCGCGCGTTGTGAGCGGATCGAGCGGCGTATTCCGCATCAGGCTGCGCCACATCATCATCGGGACGTAGTAGGACGGCTCCAGCAGATTCTGCGTGCCCGCGAAGCCCTCCGGCGCCACGCCGATCACCGTGTACTCGCGTCCGCCGATCCACACGCTGCGCCCCAGCACGCCCGGATCACTGCCGAACTGCTGCTGCCAGATGCCGTAGTCCATCACAGCCACCGCGTCGCGTCCCGGAACGATGTCTTCGTCGGCGCGGAAGGCGCGGCCCAGCATCGGCCGGACGCCGAGCACGTCAAAATAGTTGCCCGAAACGGGGGCGACGTAGGTGAGCTTCTGCAGATCGTCCGGACGCGCCGCCGAGCCCACGGATAGGAATGTGGCCGCCACCAGCCCGTCGAAGCTCTGCGTGCGCTCCCGCAGGTCGAGGAACTCGGGATAAGAGGCCACCACCTGCTGGAGCCCGCGCGAGATCTCAGCGATCGATCCCACCACCACCACCCCGCCGGGATCCTTCACCGCCAGCGGCCGCAGGATCAGCGTATCGGCCACGCTGAACGTGGCGCAGGTCGCGCCCACGCCCGCCGCCAGCGACAGCACGGCCACCGCGGTAAATCCGGGGTTGCGCGCGAACATGCGCCACGCGTGCCGCAGGTCCTGCGCCAGACGTTCCAGCCACAGCCACGCGCCCCAGGCCGCGCGCGTGTCTTCCTTGACGCGCGTCGCGTTGCCCAGCTTGCGCCGCGCCGCCGCGCGGGCGTCGTCCGGGGTCATGCCGCGGGCGAGGTTGTCGGCGGTCTCGCGTTCCAGGTAGTCCTCGATCTCTTCGGACAAACTCTGATTCCGCCGCCACCAGAACGTCATGACGGACTCTCCTCCCCGGCTGGATTCATGATGCCGCCAATAGCCCGCGTCAGCCGCTCCCATTTCGAGGCCTCCGCCGTCAGCTTGCGGCGGCCCTTGGCCGTCAGGCTGTAAAACTTCGCCTTGCGGTTGTTCTCGGAAATCCCGTCCTTGGCCGAAAGCAGACCGTGCCGGACCAGCCGGTGCAGCGCCGGATAGAGCGACCCATGCTCCACCTGCAACACCTCATCCGAGCCTTTCTCAATCGCATGGGCGATGGTGTGGCCGTGGGCCGGCCCCAGAAGCAGGGTCCTCAGGATCAGCATGTCGAGAGTCCCCTGCAAGAGATCGATGCGCTTATCGCTTCCGGTAGACATTCTTCCTAAGCGTACGCCCACTTCGGTAGAATGTCAAGGGGAGACGCTTCGGAGATACCGCACCCAGTAGAATCAACGATAGATGGCCCACGCCAAAGGACTCCTTCGCGGACCCAAGTTCAACGGGCGCCATTCGACCGTGATCCCCAGCGCCGTACCCGCGGTGGAAGCCGCGCGCGACTGCCCGCTGGTCACCAAGATCGCCCTGGGCGTGATCACGCCCATCAAGGCCGGAGAGGAGCGCCTGAAGTTCAGCGAAGTCAGCGGCGGCCTCAAAATGCAGGTGCGCGGCGCCAACGCCGTGCAGGTCTTCTGGGTCTACACGAATCGCCCGGAGGAAGCCATCGCCGAGATCACCGCGAAGTGGGACGCGCGGTGACGTGGCGTGAGCACTCGTGCTCGCCGCGCCGGGACTCGTCCCGGTGCTTGTGGCCCATGCCGATGGCGCCTGACGGATTCTCACGAGCTCTGCGCATCGGCGGGAGCGCGAGGCGGGGGAGCTGCGACAGGCGATTTTGCGGCGGTTCGAAGCATGCCACCGCGGCTGGGCGACAAGCGCCGGCACGAGTGCCAGCGCGGCGAGCCGCGGGCTCGCGCCACGTCCTTCCCGACAGACCTGGACTATGGCAAGGGTGAGAACAAGGGCTAGGGCGGTTTCAGTTCTCCCGCATGATCGTCACGATCGCCTGCGCCTCCGCCGACCGCATCTCGCCCACCGGACCCACGTGTTCCGCGGTCTTGAACTTCACTGACACGCGGTCCAGTTCGATCCCCATCGCCGCCGCCAGCGATTCGCGGATCCGCAGCCGGTAATCCTTCAGCTTGGGCCGTTCGAGAATCACCGTAGAGTCCACGTTGCTCACCGAGAACCCCAGCTCGCGCACGCGCCGCACGGCGTGCTTCAGGAACACGGCGCTGTCGGCGCCCTTCCACTGCGGATCGGTGTCCGGGAACAGCATGCCGATGTCGCCCTGTGCCGCCGCGCCCAGCAGCGCGTCGGTGATGGCGTGCGAGAGCACGTCGGCGTCGGAGTGCCCCACCAGCCCGCGCTCGCTTTCGATGCGCACCCCGCCGAGGATCAGCGAGTAGCCCCAGCCCAGCCGGTGCGTGTCCCAGCCGAGCCCCGTACGGACCTCGCTCACGCGGATTCCCCGTCGGTCTCCTCGGCCAGGAACAACTCGGCCAGCTCCATGTCGGTGGGCTTGGTGATCTTGATGTTGCGGTCTGTGCCCTGCACCACGCTCACCTCCACACGTTCCAGGCGCTCCACGAGGCTGGATTCGTCGGTGCCGGTGAAGTTATCCTCACGCGCCGCGGCGAAGGCTTCCTTGATCAAGTCGAAGCGGAACACCTGCGGCGTCTGCGCCAGCACCAGATGCTCGCGCAGCAGCGTGGACCGGATCTTGTTCTTGTGGACCTTCTTCACCGTGTCTACCGGCACGATGCCGACGATCGCCGCCCCGGACTGCGCGGCTTCGGCGATCACCTTCTCCACCAGTTCCGGATCGATGAACGGGCGCACGGCGTCGTGCACCGCCACCAGCTCGGTTTCCGGCGGAAGCGTCGCCAGCGCGTTCTCCACTGATTGCTGTCGCGTCTCGCCGCCTTCGACGAAACGCACCGGCTTCGAGGGATGCTCCTGGTGCACCAGGCCCCGCGCCCAGTCCATATCTTCGGCCCGCAAGGCTACGACGATCTCGCTCACCGGCGGACAGCGCAGGAACTTGCGGATGGTGTGAATCAGGATCGGCGCACCTTCCAGCAGCATGAACTGCTTACGGCTCACCCCGGACTTTTCGCGCCCCATGCGGGTTCCGAGGCCGGCCGCGGGGATGATGACAGAGACGTGCATGAGTGAACTACCGATTGTAATGAATCGCGCACCCGGCTGGGAGATGTGATTGCGCCCGGCGCTATTTTTCCAGATTCGGCGCCGGCAGGATCGGCCGCCCGCCCAGCGACCGCCGGTAGCCCCACAGCGCCATGCCGCTCAGCAGCAGCAGCGTCACCCAGGTGCTTTGGGCGTACCAGGCGCCCAGATTGCCGGTCACCAGTGTGGAAGCCGTCCAGTCGATCGCAAACAGTGTCACCACCAGCGCGAAGAAGCCGAATCGCCACATCACAAAGACCAACGTGGAGTACACCAGCCCGTAGACGCCGATGGTCACCGCAACGCTGAAGTCGTTCTGCGAAAGATGTTGCAGGGTCCAGATGGCCACGAAGGCGGCGCCCGCCAGCCACATCCGCCGCAGCACCGCGCGCAGCAGGAACAGCATCAGGAAGAACAGCAGCGCCGAGGAGATGCCGGAGCGCAACTGCGCCGCAAGGCCGCTTCCGATCGCCGGCAATCCCAGCAGGAAATGGAAGTTGAACGAAAATACCTGCGGGCCGCTGGGGTTCAGGCGCATGTCCAGGAACTTGGCGCCCGTGAAGAGCAGCAGGTAGGCCGGGCTGATCAGGACCCCGAACAGAACGTCGCGCCCCACCGCCGGGTCCCGCCAGCGGCCCTGCAAGATTCGCGACCACGTCACCAGCGACGCTGGCCAGTGCCGCCGCACCCACGGCTCCAGCGCCAGGTATCCCACCCAGAACAGCGCCAGGTCGAACACCGCGAGCGTAAGTGCGGTGGCAAACGATCCCATCTCCCCGTCGGCGTCCGCGACGTGATGCGCGCCCAACAGCCAGGCGAGGAATCCGAACAAGGCGACCCACAGTCCCACGCGTACGGCGCCGCGCGCGTCTCCCCGCCCCGCCTTCCAGTTGAACCAGGCCAGGTAGCACGCGCCGATCACCACGCCGATCAACGCCAGGATCACCACCCGGCGAAACCAGCGCTGCGCGGCCGTCTCCGACGCGGCGGCGGCTCGCCCCGGAGCGGTAGTCCACGGCCAGACGACTTCGAAATACACGAACTGGCCCGCGAACGCCGCCGCTTCGATTCGCACCGGCAGCTTCGCCGGGCCCGGATAGACGCCCGTCCAGGCCACGCGCTCATCGGTCGCGGCCAGGGGCGCCCATTCGGGAGTGGCCGGTGTGAACTGCGCCGGATCCAGCCGCGCGGCTGCGAACAGCTTGGTCCAGTCCGGCGGTGGCTCCGCAGCCGAGGCTTGCGTCTGGCGCCGCGGCGGCACCGCGCTGAACTGCAGCAGCCGCCCGTCCAAGTCGACCTGCAACGAAAGCATGCCGGGCACCTCCGGCGGCGGGTCCTCCAGGCTGATCACTCCGCCGGCCGAATCGCGCTGCGCGACGAGCGCCGACGGGCTCTGCCGAAACCAATAGGAGACCGGCGCGGGCGGGCTGGCCACCACGTCGTTCCACTGGCTCCCGGTGAGCTTCTGCTTGCCGAGGTATCCGAAGTACTCTGCACGGCGGTCGAAAATGCCGAGCGCGGTGTCCGCCGGCGCCGCAGTATAGCCGAGCGACCGCACGATATCGCGTGTTTTCGCGACGATCACCTGCGGCGGATTCTCCATCGGCAGCCGGTTCAGGAGCTGGGCCTGCGGCACGAGCCAGAACAGCGCGATCAGTCCGGCCGCGACTCCGCCCGCCGCGGCGAGTGCCGTCTTGGGACCCAGCGCCGCTTCCGAGCCCGACGCCGCGACGATCTCTGGCGAAGGCGTCTCACCCGCCGCCAGAGCCGCCGCCAGCGGATCGCCGCCAGGAAGCGACGCGGCCAGCGCCATGGCCGAGGCAGGCCGCTGCTTCGGATCAGGGTCGAGGCATCGCAGAATGGCGCGTTCCACCACCGGCTCGATGTCGGTCACCAGGGCGGAAGGATTCGTCACCCGGCTTTCCTGCCGCATGCGTAGCATCTCGGCCGTGGTCGCGGCCTGGTGCGGGAGCTTCCCGGTGAACATCTCATAGAACACCAGCCCGAGCGCGTAGATGTCGCTCTGCACGGAGACTTCGCGCCCTTCGAGTTGCTCGGGCGCCATGTAGGCGGGCGTGCCGTTGCGGACCTCATCGCCTTCGATGCCCACCATCGCCGCCAGGCCGAAGTCGGTGATGTGCGGCTCGCCCCGCGAATCGATCATGATGTTGCCGGGCTTCAGGTCGCGATGCAGCACGCCCTTGGCATGCGCCGCGCCGACGCCGGCGCAGATCTTGCGCGCGAACTCCAGCGCCTTGTCGCCCGGCAGGCGGCCGATGCGCCGCAGCAGGCCGGCCAGGTCCTCGCCGTCGATGTACTCCATTGACAGGTAGGGCTGCCCCTCCACCTCGCCGATGTCGTAGACGCGGCAGACGTGCGGATGCGAGATCTGCCGCGCGATGCGGACCTCGTCATAGAAGCGCGTCAGCAGGTTGACGTTGCTCTTGGCCGCCGGCGGCAGGAACTTGAGCGCTACCTCCTGACCCAGCACAATGTCGTCGGCGCGGAAGACTTCGCCCATGCCGCCTTTGCCCAGGCGCGAGATGATGCGGTAGCGGCTGGCCAGCAGCGTTCCGGGGGCGAAGCGCTGTCCGCCGCCTCCGGTCACCGGACGCGGCGTGGGCAAGCCCATGGCGACCGTCTCGGAACTGTCGGCATCGGCCGCACTCACCGGCTTGCCGCACGCCAGGCAGAACCGGCTGACCGCGGGCAATTCGGCCGAGCAGCGGGAGCAAGTCGACGCCGGCATAGAGGATGGGCGTTACGAGCCGGTTCCCGTGGCCGGGGCCGCCTCGCGCGTGGACCGCTCCTGCCGCGGATGTTCGTGAACCATGTTCGTGCGCTCGTCGAACTTCCCGAAGATCATCTTGCCCGCCGTGGTCTGGAGCACGCTGGTCACCGTCACGTCGATGGTCTTCGAGATCAGCTTACGGGCATTGTCCACCACCACCATGGTGCCGTCGTCGAGATACGCGACGCCCTGGTTGTACTCCTTACCTTCTTTCAGAATGAAGACACGGATGGTCTCCCCGGGCAGCACCACGGGCTTCAGGCCGTTGGCCAGCTCATTGATATTGAGCACGTCCACCTTGTGCAGTTGGGCCACCTTGTTCAGGTTGAAGTCGTTGGTGACGACTTTGCAGGAATACAGCTTGGCCAGCTCGATCAGCTTCATGTCCACTTCGCGGACATTGGGAAAATCGTCATCGAGAATCTGCACCGTCAACTGCGACATCTTCTGGATGCGCGCCAGCACGTCCAGCCCGCGGCGGCCGCGGTTGCGCTTCATGGAGTCGGAGGAATCGGCCACCAGTTGCAGCTCGCGCAGCACGAACTGCGGGATCACCACAATGCCGTCGATAAACCCGGTTTCGGCGATGTCCGCGATGCGACCGTCGATGATGACGCTGGTGTCCAGAATCTTGAACGGACTCTTGCCGGCTTTCTCAGAGCCGAACAGCCCGCCCAGCGCAGCCAGGTTCAGCATCTCGCCCTTGGCAGCGCCCACGATCATCCCGCAGTAGGTCATCCAGCCGAGCAGCAGCACCTGCAGGAACGGCACGGTGTTGTCGCTGTCCGGCATCGCGGTGCCGATCACCAGCGAGATCAGGTAGGCACCCAGGATTCCCAGGATGCTGCCGAACGCCGCCCCGATCAGCCGCTTCATGCTGACCTGGCGGATGCGCAGCTCGAAGATCACTACAAACACGCCCGCGGCTACGCCTACCGCCACGGCCGGCAGCCCCTCCAGATAGAAGGGCTTCAAAAAGTACGCCGCACTCCCCAGTACAGCGATGAAAAGAAGACGGATAAAGAGCAGATCCCCCACGGCGGCCTCTCCTAATGTGAAAACGGCACCCCGACGTTTTACATCGCGTAAGAGTATAGCACCGTTTCGGATGAAGCCTGGTCAGCGGCGTGCGGACACACGTCCGCCCGGGCGTGTGAGCGGAAGGTGAAAAGGGAGGCTAGAGGGCCTTGGCCAGTTCCTCGGCGAACGGACTTTGCGGACCGGTACCATTAGGCGTCCGGCGGCCGCTTTTCTTGCCGCGCCGCGGGCGATGTTCCGGACCACCACCAGCAGCAGGGCCGCTGGGCGGCGGACCACTGGGGGGGCCGCTCCGCACCTGACCCCGAGGGCGCGGCGGCTGGGCGGGATTTGCCCGGAGCAACCGGTCTTCCAGGGGGGCCCGGTCGAACCTGCGGATGATGGAGTTCATCTCTTCCGTATTTGGTGCTTCGATGAATGCGAAGCCCTTCGATTCCTGTGTTTCGGGATTTCGAATGACCTTAATTGCGTCCGCAACCAGGTTTTCGGCTTGGAGCCATCCCATGATATCGTCCGCGGTGACCCAGGTGGGCAGATTGCCCAAGAAGACGGTAAAACTCATTAAGCGCTTATCTCGTATTCTCCAACAGTGGGGATTTGCTTTCACCAGAAGGCTTTCCCGGTGAAGGCACTAACATAGTAACACATCCGCGCAAGCCCCCCAACCATTCCCTGCTCTTAAGTTGTTGGCAGCATTCGCTGGACCGCGTCCTGGGAAGCCTGTTACGGCGGCTTGCGGACGGTGTTCCACCGCCGCCCCGGGAGCGCGTTGGGTTCGTTTCGTTGCCCGGTTGGCCCGGGATTTCCTCCTCATATAATGACTCGGCCGGACGGGCCCGGCACAATAGTAGCCATGCCCCGCTATTGCGGCAGGTTCGCCCCTTCCCCCACCGGACCCCTGCACTTCGGCTCGCTGGTGGCCGCCGCGGCCAGCTACCTGGATGCCCGCGCGCAGGGTGGATCGTGGCTGGTGCGCATGGAGGACCTCGATACGGATCGCGAGCAGCCCGGCGCCGCCTCTGCGATCCTGGCCGGCCTGGAGCGGTTCGGATTCGAGTGGGACGGCGAGGTGCTCTACCAGAGCCGCCGCACTGAGATTTACCGCGCCGCCCTCGCTCGGCTCCAGGCGGCCGGGTGCGTCTATCCGTGTGCATGCTCGCGAAAGGAGATTGCCGACTCGGCGCTGCGCTCAGGCCGGCAGGACGCCCAACGTTATCCCGGCACCTGCGCACAGGGGATCCCGGCGGGGCGGAGCCCGCGATCATGGCGGGTCCGCACCGACGGCCAGGGGATTGCGTTCGACGATCGCCTGCAAGGCGCGCAGCAGATGAATCTTCGGGAGGAGACCGGCGACTTTGTGGTCTTCCGCGCCGACGGGCTGTTTGCCTACCATCTCGCCGTGGTGATGGACGACGCGGCACAGCAGGTCACCGACATCGTGCGGGGAGCCGATCTTCTCGACTCAACCCCGCGCCAGATTCATCTGCAACGCCTGCTGGGACTGCCCGAGCCGCGCTACCTGCACATCCCCGCCGCCGTCGATGCGCAGGGGAACAAGCTGAGTAAGCAGACACGGGCGCCGGCGCTCGACCACGAGCGCGCGGGTCCGCTGCTGTGCGCGGCGCTGCGGTTCCTGGGGCATGAGCCGCCGGCCGGGTTGCACAGTGCAGCGCCGGGCGAGGTCTGGCTGTGGGCGGTTGGGAATTGGTCGGTGGATCGCGTTCCGCGGGTGGCGTCGCGCATCGCGCCGGAGGGAATCGACTGAGGAGGACCGCTCCCTGACGGTCGCGGCTAGGAAAGCACAGGCGGGATGCCTCGGCGAGTGGTCGGGCCGGCACTCCGGGCAGGACACTGTGATGGACGACAAGCGCCGGGACGAGTCCCGGCGCGGCAAGCCACGGGCTTGCGCCACGTCCTGCGCCCGAACCTGGTGAGAAATGCGGGCTGGCTAGCCGGGGCTAGCCGCGACCGCAGGGAGCGGTCCCTACCGGCGCACGCTCCCTCCTTTGAAGGCCCCCGCGGGCGCCGGAAGGGGCCTCAATTAGGCCGCACGCGTCCCAGCACCCGCAGGATTCCGTCCAGGATCGTATACGGATGTGGGGGACATCCAGGAACATACAGATCGACTGGAACGACCGCGGCGGCGCCGTTATGGACCTCTGGATGATCCACAAACGGCCCTCCGGAAATGGCGCAAGCGCCCACCGCAATGACGAACTTCGGATTCGGAATGGCGTCGTAGGTGGTGCGCAGAGCCTCGCGCATGTTCTCCGAAGCGGGACCGGTGACAATCATCGCGTCGGCATGCCGCGGCGACGCCACAATATGGATGCCGAAGCGGCTCAAGTCAAAGACCACGGTAGCCAGCACGTTCACGTCGGCCTCGCAGCCGTTGCAGCCCCCGGCGCTCACTTCGCGGATGGCGAGCGAACGGCCGTAGAGTTTGCGGATCTTCTCCGAAAGCGTGTCGGCCAGGCGCAGCCCCTGCTGCTCGGAGATGACCAGGTCGTCGCGGCTGCGTGCGGCTAGGCGATAGTCGCGGGTGAAGGTGATGGCTCCTTCGGGACACGCGTCCGTGCATTCGGTGCAGAACAGGCACCGGCCGAGGTCGAGATGCAGGTCGCCGTTGGCCTGGATGGCGTCGGTGGGACACACGTCGGCGCATTCGTGGCAGCCTTCGGGGCAACGCGCGCGGTCGAGCTGCGGCAGGCCGCGGAAGCGGTCCGGCATGGTGGGCTCCACGTTGGGGAAGCCGCTGGTTCTGTACCCCTGATGGCGCCGCGCGTTGAGTATCTTGAGCATTCGTGGGATCTCTACAGGTCGTGTCCGCAGTAGGACAGGTTGAAACTCTTGTTGCACAGAGGGAAGTCCGAGATCTCGCCGTTACGCAAGGCAATGGAGAGACCCGTCCAGTTATGGAAGGAGGGATCCACCACCTTGTAGGCTGTCAGGGCCCCGTCTGCGCCCGTAACCCCGACATGGCAGATCTCCCCCCGCCAACCCTCGACCAACGTCACCGCCATCGAATGCGGCGCGAGCGGTCCCACCTGGGTCCCGATGGGGCCCTCGGGCAGATACCGCAGCGCCTGCCGGATGAAGGCGAGTGACGTTTGAATTTCCTGCCAGCGTACGTGCGCCCGTGCGTACACGTCCCCAGTGGTCTCGACGGCCATCGGCACGGGCGTCTCGCGATAGGCGGTGGACGGGAACTCGGTGCGCACGTCGCGCTCGAGTCCGCAGGCGCGGCCCGCCACGCCCACCAGCCCCAGGGCGCGCGCCGTTTCCGTCTTCACGTGGCCGGTGCCTTCGAAGCGAGCCATCACCGAGGGCGAATCCCACAGTAACTGCGTGGCTTCGAGAACGTCGCGCTCGGCGCCTTCGAGCGAGGTGAGCAGCTTCTTGATGCGCTCGGCGTCGACGTCGAAGCGGACGCCGCCTGGGCGGACCAAGCCGCGGCCGAAGCGGTTGCCGCACAGCAGAGCCGTCGCATTCAGGAAGTCGCCGCGAATGCGGCCGCAGTAGTTGGCCGTCGGCAAATAACCGACGTCCCCGGCCAGCGCTCCCATGTCGCCGGTGTGGTTGGCGAGCCGTTCCAACTCGAGCGCCACCGCCCGCAGCGTCTGTGCGCGGATCGACCCGCGCGCGCCGGCGAGCGCTTCGAGCACCTGGCAGTAAGCCGTGGTGTGGCCGATGCTGGTGTCGCCCGCGAGCGTCTCCATCAGCGCCAGCCGCCGCTTGGGCGGTCCGTTCACGATGGCGTTCTCCACGCCGCGATGCTGGAAGCCCAGGGCGATCTCCAGGTGGAACACGGTTTCGCCGTGGCACTGGAGGCGGAAGTGGCCGGGCTCAATGACGCCGGCGTGCACCGGACCCACTGCGACTTCGTGGATCTCGTCGCCTTCCACGCGATAGAAGTCCATCGCGGCCGGCACCGGCGCGGGCCTGCCGGGCTTGTGTAGATAGCGGACCGGCGCCAGATTGGGATGGCCCACAGGCTTGAGCTCCCAGGTTTCGTACATCTCGCGCTCGAACATGTGCACTTCGGGGCAGTCAGGCGTCAGCGCAGGGTACGATTCGCCCACTTCGGCGGAGCACAGTTGCAGCGATCCTTTGAGGCCGCCCGCCAGGACAGCAGTAAGCTGGAAGCCTTCGGCCAGCGGCTGCGGGAACAGCGCGGACACGCGGGCGCCGGAGGCCACGGCCTCCAGAATCGTCTCGCGGAATACGTCGAAGCTGGTCGAGCGAAGGTTTCCCAGGGCGCACGCCGTCGCGTTGCGGACCACGGACGGGGACGTTTCCCGGTGCAGTGCTACCGTCATGATGCTCCTCCTAAAGCGGCTTCGGCCAGGTTCAGGATGTTGCGCAGCGAGTCCGGCATCCACAGACCCACGGCGAGCATCAGCCCCAGCCCGCCGCCGACCAGCAGAAGTCCGCTCCAGCTCCGCGTCCCCTTGAGAGCCGATGCGGCCGGGCGGCCGAAGCTCATGTCGATGGCGCGCCGCAGGGCCACGATGAAGATCACGCTCAAGGCTCCGATGAACAGGGTCAGCGCCACCCAGGCGTTGCGGTCGACGGCGGCGTGCAGCGTTTGAAACTCACTCATGAAGACGGCGAAGGGCGCCACGCCGATCAGGGCGAGCAAACTCCCCAGCAGGCCCACGCCCCATACCGGCTGGCTGTGCAGCGCGCCGCGGATCTTGGACATGTCATGACTGCCGTAGCTCTGCCCCAGGCGGCCCACCGAATAAAATCCGAGCGACTTGCACACCGAGTGATTCAGGCTGTGGAACAGCGCCGCCTGCGTGCCCAGCGGTCCCAGGCCGAAGCCGATGGCGATGATGCCCAGGTGCTCCACGCTGCTGTAGGCCAGCAGGCGCTTGGCATCGGTCTGGAACATGATGAAGGCCGCGGCCAGCAGGATGGAGATGATGCCGAACAGCAGCAGCAGGCCGGTGCCGAAGCCGGGCACCGCGCCGTCCACGATAGGCAGGTAGCGCACGATGCAGTACAGCGCGGCGTTCAGCATGAAGCCGGAAAACATGGCCGATACGGGCGCCGGCGCCTGGCTGTGTGCGTCGGGCAGCCAGGTGTGCATCGGCGCCAGGCCGGCCTTGGTCCCGTAGCCGACCAAAAGGAAGACGAACGCCGTTCGCATCAGCGCCGGGTTGAGCTGCGTGCGGACGTCCATCAGGTGGGTCCACAGCAGGGCGTTGGCCCCTCCGCCGGTGGCGTCTCCGGGCACGGCGGCGGCGCACAGCAGCGTCCCCATGAAGGCGAAGGCGATGCCCACCGAGCAGACGATCAGGTACTTCCACATCGCTTCCAGCTCATGCCCGCCGCTGTGCAGCGAGATCAGGAAGGCTGTCGAAACGGTGGTCGCCTCCATGCCGACCCACATGAGTCCCATGTTGTTTGAGGTGAGCACCAGCGCCATGGCCGACAGCGAGCACAGCCACAGCGCGGCGAAGCGTTGCATCGATTTGTGCGTGACTTTCTTCTCGCGGATGGCCGGCTCGAAGTACCCGATGGCGAAGATGGAGCTGGCGGCGAACACCAGCGCCATAATCACCAGATAGTAGGCGGAGAGCGCATCCACGCGCAGCACGGCGTCGCGCGCGGCGCCCGGCCCGTCGGCGACGGTGTCGAAGGCCAGCATCAGGCTCGTGCCCAGAATCGCGAGGGTCACCACGGCGGTGAAGCGCAGCACGGCGCGCGAGTTCGGAATCAGCAGACAGACTCCGGCGCCGATCAGCGCAATCAGCATCAGGGACGGGATCAACGCCGAAGGTTCCATGGGTTAGCCTCGCAACCTGCTCAGTCGGCCAACATCCGTGTTGGCGAATTGCAGGTGAATATAGTCGATGGCCAGCCCCATGACGAACACCGCCACGAAGACGTCCATCAGAACGCCCAACTCCACCAGAAGCGGCGTGCCGATCACGGCCACGCTGCCGAAGACGTAGATCCCGTTTTCGAGCGTCAGGTAGCCGATCACCTGCATCAGCGCCTTCTGCCGCACGATGGTCAACAGCAGGCCGGCCAGGATCAGGAAGAAGGACGTGACGAAGGGAATTTCGGATGCCATGGTCATGCCCAGCCGCAGCGCCAGCCAACTGGACAGTCCCAGCGCGGCCAGCCCCAGCAGCACGGCGCCGGAGAATCCAATGAACGAACCGGGATTGTGGCTGACTTCCGCCTTGCGTGTCTGGCGCAGCAGCAGCCACGGGAACACGATGCCCTTCAACAGAAGTTGCCCACCCACCAGAGCCGCGAAGCGCACGCTGAAGTGCTCCTGCGCCAGCACCACCGGCATGATGCCGATGGCCAGCCCCTGAAATCCGATCCAGTAGGCGCAGGCCTCCAGGCGCCGCGTGCCGAGCATCGCCAGCGTGGAAAGAATGGCGATCGCGAAGACGATATCGAGAAGCGGGTCCATTTAGTGCAGCTCCATCACGGTCAGCAGAAAGGCGACACCCGCCGAAGCGCCGCCGCTGATAATCAGCTCGGGGACGCGCACCAGGCGCAGGCGCGCCATGGTGGATTCGATCACGCCCACCAGCACGGCCAGTAGCGCCAGGCCCGCGATCATGATGGCCGCGGAAATCCACGGACTCGCCATCGGCGGGCACAGCAGCCCGATCACCAGGCTCCCCAGCAGCCACATCTTCAGCGTGGCGGCGTACTCGATCAGCGCCAGGTCCGGTCCGCCGTGATCGAGCACCATCACTTCGTGGATCATGGTCAGTTCCAGGTGCGTCATCGGATCGTCCACCGGGATGCGCGAATTCTCCACCAGGAAGACGGCCAGCAAGGCGATCGCCGCCAGCCCGACAATCGGCGAAGGCCACCAGCCGGTGATTCCGGTGAGCGTGGCATACATCCCCGACAGAGAAAACTCGCCGCTTTCGCGCACCAGCGCGGCCAGCGCGAAGAAGGCCACCGGCTCGGCCAACGCGGAGAAGTGCGCCTCGCGGCTCGCGCCCATGCCTTCAAACGGCGACCCGGTATCCATGGCCGCGAGCATCGTCGCGTAGCGGCCCAGGGCGAGCAGTCCCAGTACGACGATCAAGTCGCCGCGGAACGAGAGCAGCGCCGGCACCGGCCCCAGCGGGACCATGGCCATGGCCAGCAGCGTGGCCGACAGTCCGATGACCGGTCCGGCGCGGAAGACGAACGTGGTGGTGACGCTGTAGACGGCTCCCTTGTGGAGCATTTTCCAGACGTCGCGATAGCGCTGGACCAAGGGAGGTCCCTGGCGCCCGCCGAACGCGGCCTTGGTCTTGTTGACGATGCCGATCAGCAGCGGGGCCAACAGCAGCCCGGCGAGCATCGGCAGCACGGAGAGAAGCGCAGTCATCATTCGACCTTCCAGATCAGCAGGGCGACCAGCGTGATCACGATATAGAGCACGTAGAGATGCACATTGCCGTGCTGCAGGCGGCGGATGGGTGTCGCCAGTTTCTCGGTCCAGCGGAAGATGGGCGTGTACCAATGCTCGTGGAACACGTCCGCGGTCTCGCTGTGGAACTTCGCGGGGCCCGCGAACGGCTCGGCCAGTCTGATGTCCGGCTGGCGCGTGCGCAGCAGCGCCGACATCTGCCGGGTGATCGGCATGGCGAAGGAGGACGCCGTGTATTGCATCCGCGCGGTGGGCCGCTGGTAGCCGCAGCCCCAGGTCGGGCCCTGCACCAGGCTCACGCGCAGCACCAACCGCCGCCGGATCATCCACAACAGCGCGGTGAAGAGGATGGCGATGGAGAATCCCATGACGGCCAACCGCAGCGAATCGGCGGCCGACGCCAGTTCCGTGGTCACCGCCGCCTGCGACAGGCCCGTGATATCCAGCACCGGGCCCGCGAGGCCGTTGACGATCATGTAGCCGAGCAGACCCACCGCCACGCACGCCGCGGCCAGCAGGGCCATCGATAGGCGCATGCTCTGCGGGACCTCGTGCGTCGCCCCGGACCCGTTGCGCGGCGAACCCAGGAAGACTACGCCGTAGACGCCCGCGAAGCAGGCGGCGACAAGTCCGCTGATCAGGCCCAGGCTCACCAGCACCACCATCGCCCCGGCGGCGATCACCGGATCGTCCGCCACCACGCCGGTCAGCGCGGCCAGGAACAGCAGGAATTCGCCGACGAATCCGTTGAGCGGCGGCAGTCCGACAATCGCGGTCGCCCCGGTGAGGAACGCGCCCGCGGTCCACGGCATCCGCTTCTGCAAGCCGCCCAGCCGGTTCGGATCGAGCGAGCCGGTTTCATGCAGCACCGAGCCCGCGCCCAGGAACAGCAGTCCTTTAAAGATGCTGTGATTCAGCGCATGCATCAGCGCGCCCGCGAAGCCGAGAATGGTCAACGCTTCCGACCCGCGCGACCATCCGAGCACGCCCATCCCCAATCCCAGCGTGATGATGCCGATATTCTCCACGCTGCTGTAGGCCAGCAGGCGTTTCAGGTCGCGCTGCGCCATGGCGAACGCCACGCCGAGGACGCCGCTGGTGACGCCAATCGCCAGCAGCGTCCAGGCCCACCACAGCTCGGGGGTGCCGAGGAAGGTAAGGATCCGCAGCAGCCCGTAGATGCCGGTCTTGATCATGACGCCGGACATCATGGCCGACACGTGGCTCGGAGCCACCGGATGCGCGTCCGGCAGCCAGACGTGCGCCGGCATGAAGCCGGCCTTGGACCCGAATCCGATCACCGCCAGCACGAATACGGTGGAGGCCAGCGCGGGCGACGCGCCCAGGGAGCCGAACGTGTCGAAGTCGAGCGATCCGCCGCGGCCCAGCAGCAGGAACATCACGATCAGCATCGCCGTGCCGATATGCGTGGCGATCATGTAGACCCAGGCGGCGTGCCGCACGCTTTCTTTTTCGTCGTCGAAGGCCACCAGGAAGAACGGAGCCAGCGCCATGATTTCCCAGGCCAGCAGGAAGAACAGGCCGTCGCGGGCGATGATCACCAGCACCATGCCGGCGGCCAGCGCGCAAACGTTGAACCAGGTGCGGCCGAGCTTGCTCTCCCCTTCATGCGGAGCCAGGTAGGCGCGTCCGTACAGCGCCGCAATGCCCGTCAACCCGAAGATCGGCAACAGGAAGAACGCCGAGAGCCCGTCCAGACCCGCATGCAGGCTACCGAACGGCATGTTCCAGGCCAGGCGCATGTCGAGCTCCTGGCGCCCGGCCAGCGCATAAGCCGCGCTCACGAACCCGATCAGCGCCGCGACGATGGTCCCGAACTGCGCGATCGCCTGGCACAGCTTCGGGCTGGACCGCAGGATCCAGCCCGCCAGACCGCTGGCGACCAGCAACACGGCGGCGATCACGATCCCGTTCAGGGCGTTCAGAGGAAGGTTAAACATCTATGGCCCCTAAGCGGACACCAGCTTCTCCCGGCGCTGCTTGCGGCGCGCCGCCAGCGAGTGCGCCGACATCGCCGTGTGCTCGCCCAGACCGGCCAGCGTGAGCTTCCGCTCACCCTCCCACTTGGAGGCGAAGCGGTCCAGCTTGTCGAGTACGGTGTGGTCCACCACCCAGGCATTGTCGAAATCGATGATGACTTCCTTCACGTCCGGTTCGATCGTTTGCAGCCGCGTCTTGATTGCCAGGAAGTTGGTGAAGATGGCGGATTCGTGCACGGTCAGGATCAGCCGGCCGTCCCGCTTCTCTTCCTTGACGATGGCCTTGAACATGCTCTTGACCGGCGCCCCGTTCTTGAGGTGCAGCAGGATCTTGCAGGCCAGGCCAGTGCCCACGCCGATCAGCAGGTCGGTCCCGACCGTGACGGCCAGGGTGACCGAGAACAGCACCAACTGTTCGACGCCCACATGATAGGCGTGCGCGAATTCCTTGGGCGCCGCCAGGCGATAACCGGTGTAGACCAGCATGGCCGCCAGCGCGGCCTGCGGAATCATCTGGATCACCCCGGGAATGAGCGCCAGAGACAGCAGCAGGAACGCGCCATGGAAGAAGTTCGCCCAGGCGCTTTTCGCGCCGTTGTCGATGTTGGCGCGTGTGCGGACGATTTCCGAAATCCCGGGTGTGCCGCCGATGAACGCCGCCACCGTGTTGGCGATGCCGGTGGATAGGTAGTCTTTATTAATATCGCTGGTCTGCTTCTCGGGGTCGATGGTATCGACCGCGCTCACCGTCAGCAGCGACTCAATCGAACCGACCAGCAGAAACATGATGATGTACTTGATGGAGACCGGCGTGAAGATTACCGAGAAATCCGGAAACGCCAGCGAGCTCAGCAGCGAGCCCGGAAGCTGGATCAGGAACTTCGGCCCCACCGTGTAGCTGTTGCCGAACATCTGATAAGAGTGCTCCGTGCCCAGATTGAAGTACATACCCAGGGGCACGGCCATCAGCAGCACCAGCATCGGCGCCGGGACCTTCTTCAGCCATCCGATCTTCAGCAGTGGAAGCCCGAACAGCATGATCAGCGAGAGCCCTCCTATGAGGAACACCGCCGGATTCGGATGCAGCAGGCTGTGCGGGATCTCCGCCAGCAGCCCGAACGGCTTCGAGGCGGCGGGCGTCACGCCCAGCGCCACGTGCGCCTGCTTGGCGATGATGATCACGCCGATGGCGGCCAGCATGCCGTGAATCACCGACGACGGCATCAGGTCGCCGAGTGTTCCGGCCCGGAGCAATGCCAGGATGATCTGCAGAATCCCCGAGACCACTGAGACGGCCAAGAGGCGGTGATAGGCGACTATCGGGTCGTCGCTCAGCTCCAGCGAAGCGCCCAGTACGATCACGATCAGGCCGGCCGGGGGGCCCTTGATGGTCAGCCGCGAGCTGCCCAGAAACGAAGCCACCAGTCCGCCGACGATGGCCGTCAGCACGCCCGAAATCGCGGGCACACCGCCGGCCAGGGAGATTCCCAGACACAGCGGCAGCGCGATCAGAAAGACCAGGAAGCCGGAGATGATGTCGGCGCGGAGATTACGGGATTTAGCCAAGGATATACGCCTCCCTGGCGGTCAATCGCCTCTGGCGGGGTATATTTTTTACTTGCGCAGGGGACTAATGAGCCGCCACCTACTACCTTGGGTCCCGATGGCACTGAGGGTCAATCGCCTACGGGGGGCACCGCCATGATCGTTCACAGGGGATGGCCCTGGATCCCGGACTCTTCCGGTCCGGATCGCCTTTTCATGAGATGAGTCCGTTCCGGACCGCGAACCTCACCAGGTCGCCCGGGTTGTGCAAGTCGAGCTTCTTGATGATCTTGTCCCGGCAGTGATCCACCGAGTGGATGCTCACCTCCAGGCGATTGGCCACTTCCTTGTTCGTGCGCCCTTCGGCGATCAACTGCAAAACTTCGCGCTCGCGGCTGCTCAGCAGGCTTAGCGGATTGCGCACGTGCTTGCGGTAATCGGCCAGAACGGCCGCCGAAACGGCCGACCCCAGGTAGCCTTCGCCACGCGCCACCGCGCGCACAGCCTGCAGGAAGTCGTCGTCATCGGCGTCCTTCACCAGGTAGCCCAGCGCCCCGGCCAGCAGCATCTCGCGCACATAGACCGACTCGTCGTGCATGCTCACCGCCAGCACGCGCGTGTTGGGACAGATCTCGCAGATGCGCCGCGTGGCCTCGATGCCGTTCAAGCCCTCCATCGAGACGTCGATCACCACCAAGTCCGGTTGCAGGCGCGCGGTGAGTTCCACCGCCTCGGTACCATCACGCGCCGTAGCCACCACTTCCAGATCCGGCTGGCCCGAGAGGATGAGTTGGAACCCCCGCCGGACCAAAGCATGGTCGTCCGCGATGAGAACGCGCGTCTTCTTGTCTGACACGGCTCCTAGACCGCTCCTTCTTCGTCACCGGGCACGTACAGCTAGCGTGTACGTCCCAAAGACGCCCCCTTAAGACGTCTGGACCAGACATGGCGGTCGTCGAAGTGTCAAACCCCGGCCAACGCAGGACTGGCCTGGAACAGAGCTCCGTTTATACTGTACACGAACCCAAACCGAACCGGGCGGACATGTTTTGCTACGATGAACGGCGACTCTCCGGGCCCGCATTCTCGTAGCCAGCCTCGTAGGTAGCCTCGTAGGTAGCCGGACCCGACGGGACCCGACGGGTGAAGACGGGAGGTAATCCGACTGTTTTCTGATTTTGCGTAGATCGGTTTCGCCCGGCCTTGGAACGGGTTTTTAAACGACTGGGGCGCGAGGCACGGACTACTGTATTTACGAAACCGCTCGCCCGGGGACTTATCCCGGGACGTTCGGTGCCGACGGCGACCACGATGGAACGTCACTCCGGTCCGACCTGAGCGTTCGACGAGTGTCATACTGACAAACGACCGCTCAATCAAAACGCACAAGCTCGGAGCTTGCTCGTGTGTCCTGATCGTGGCCGGTAACCTCTCGCAAAGGAGATGACTCATGCATAGGACCATCATTCCCGCAGCCGCGGCGCTGCTCATCACTGCCGGCGCTAGCTTGGCGCAACCGCCGGGCATCACGCGTGAAATGATCGGACGGGAATTGCCGCTCGAAGGCGCGCCGCTCGCGGTGCCTGGACCGTACAAGATCACCTCTGAAGGTGCGTCCGGCTCACCCGGGCTCGTGGTGTATCGCCCAACGGCGCTGGAGGCATTCCCGAAGAAGGACTCGTTGCCGGTGATGGTGTGGGGCAACGGCGGTTGCGCGATCGACAGCACGCGCTACGCGGGCTTTCTGACGACCATCGCCTCGCACGGCTTTCTGGTCATGAGCACGGTCCCTCAGGACGGCGCGGCGCGCCGGCAGGAAACCGCCGATGACGTGCGCGCCGCCATCGACTGGGCCGCGAAGGAAAACGCGCGAACCGGCTCGCCGTTGATGGGTAAGATCGCCCTGGACAAGGTCGCGGTGATGGGCCAGTCTTGCGGAGGGTTTCTCTCGATCACCCTGGGCGCCGACCCGCGCGTCAAAACGATCGGCGTCTTCAATTCGGGCGTGCAGGAAGGCGCACCGGGCGCCGCCGGCTCAACCCAACCCACCGCCGACGCTCTGCCCAAATTGCACGGACCAGTGTTGCTCATCAACGGTCACGAACCTGACTTCATGATGGCGGCCTCGGCTGCAACGTTCGACAAGATCAACCACGTACCTGCGTTTTACGGCGCCCGGCACAACGCCGGCCACACCGCGACTGTCTTTCATCCTGGCGGCGGCGAGTTCGCGAATGTCGCCTCCAACTGGCTGAAGTGGACCTTCAAAGGTGACAAGAAAGCCGGACAGATGTTCGTCGGCAAGAACTGCGACCTTTGCACGAATGCGAACTGGGACGTGCGCTCAAAGGGGATCAAATAATAACAGTGGATCGAATGCGAAGCGCTAGAGCGCTTTCACCGTTATCGTAGACCGGCTCCCTGCGGTCGCGGCTCAGCTAGCGGCGCTCCGCCCGGGCCACGCCTTGAGCGCGCAACGCCAGTAGCAGCGACCGCAGGGAGCGGTCTACACGCACCGAGAAGCCGCTCTAACCGCGATCTCGGCATGCGCAGACTGCGGAGACAGCTCAAATGGACGTTGACCCCACGAAGCCTGCGCACTGGGAACGGGAGCGTTCCGGAGGGGACTGCCAAACCCGCTTCGACAAGCTCCTGCCCAGTCCTGTCCGGCGGTGAAAATAGGCGACGGTGAAGCATTCGGGATTTCTGGTTTCATTGTTGATTCTGCGAGAATGAAACGCACAGGAGAAAGCCCATGACGCGCCCGCTCTATTTAGTTTGCGCAACACTCGCGTTGTTTCCCGTGTTGCCGGTCCATGCCGACTCCGCGCTCGACGCCTTGGCGCGCGATGTCGATCGGACCGAGAGCGTCCGCGCCGTGAAGACGCTCCAGACCAGCTACGCGCAATATGCGCAGTACGGCCTGTGGACTGAGGCCGGCGCGCTGTTTGCCCCGGACGGCCGCTTTATCTTCGATGGCATGATTCAGCCGGCGCAGACCGCGAAGGGCCCCGCGGCCATCGCCGCCTTCCTGCGCACCCGTTATGGCGGCGGCCAGCAGGGGCTGACGGCAGACAGTCTCTCGACCATGTTCATCGATGCGCCGGTGCTGAATCTCTCCCCAGACGGGAACAGTGCCAAGGCGCGCTGGCAGACCCTGATCTTCCATGGCCACGACGGTAAGGCGCGTATCGAGGGCGGCGTGTTTGAAAACGACTATGTGCGCGAGCAAGGCGTGTGGATGATCGCCACGGCGCACTACTTCCCGCAATACGACGGACCCTACGAAGAGGGCTGGACCAACTGGGGCGGCGGCGATCTGCCGGTGGTTCCCAGGCACTTCGATACCGAGACGGCCGGCATTCCCATCCCGCCCGCCACCGGCACAGCGCCCGCGAGCAAAGCGGCGTTGGCGGCGCTCCGGGCCCGCATCGACACGCTCAATGAGGAAGACCGCATCCGCAATCTCCAGTCGGCCTATGGTTTCTATGAGGATCGGAAGATGTGGGACGACGTGGTCGACCTGTTTGCCGAAAACGGCGTCGTGGAAATTGCCGGCCAGGGAATCTGGCGCGGTCCGGCGGGCGTTCGCCATTGGCTGGAGAGCATTGGTCCGGCGGGGCTCACGCACGGCCAGCTTAACGATCGCGTGCAGAACGACGTGACCGTGACGATCGCTCCGGGCGGCAACGAAGCGTTTGCGCGCGGCATCGAACTCGGCATGCTCGGGGAAGCCGACCAGGAGAAGGGCTGGTGGGAGGTCGCGGCATTCCACAATCGCTTCGTAAAAGAAGACGGCGTTTGGAAGATCCGCGAGATGCGCCGCTTCCCGCTGATGAAGACCGATATCTTCGTGGGCTGGGGCCAGAGCCGCATCGTCGACCCGGCCCCGACCGGCGACAACGCACCGGACGCGCCCGTACCCGATGCGGACGCGGCCGACCCGGGCCTCGCCATGCCCGCGTTTCTCACCGTCCACCCGGTCACCGGCAAGGCCGTCAAGCCGGCCGGTAGGGCAAAGCTGGTGGCGACCAGCGTTTTGACCGGGACGATTGCGCCGGGAAAACCTGCCTCCACCACTCCCGCATCCGGCACTATTGAGGAAGCTCGTCGCCGGCTCGCTCGCTCGGCTGCCGTCGATGGTATCGCCAACATCTCCGCGGCCTACGGCTACTATATAGACGACTCCGATGCGGCCGGCTGGGCCGGCGTCATGGCGGCGAACGGCTTCAAGGAGACGCCCTTCACGGGCTATCACATTGGCCGGGACCGGCTCATCAAAGCGCGCGTCCGGGGCAAGGGCCCGGAGAAGCAGGCCGGCATCTCCTATCACTGGCTGCTGCAGCCGGTCGTGCTGGTCTCCGACGATGGCCGGTCCGCCACCGGCCGCTTCCGCCTGTTCCAGCCGCGCACCGGCAAGACGGTCGGCAAGGCGGGCGATTTCTTCTCTGCCTCTTTCTGGGGCGGCATGTATCACGACCGCTATGTGCTGGAAGACGGGGTCTGGCGCATCTGGGAGCTTACACTGGACGAGCCTTTCATCACGCCGGTCGCCTGGAAGGACGGCGTCTGGGCGAAAGCCAAGGATCCTGCGCCGCGGCCGGCGGGCGCGCGGGCCCGGCCTCGCAACAATTTGAACGTGGACGTTCCGCTTACTTCGCTGGGCAAGCGCGAGGAGCATTTCTCGGGCGGTCCGGGGGAATCCTGGCAGTGGCCCACCATCCTGCCGATGTGGTTCAGCTACACCAATCCGGTGAGCGGGCGCGTTCCCGAGCTGTATCAGCCCGAGTGTGTGCCCTGCGCGCTACGCCCCGACTTGCGGCTCGACCGCAACGGCTATCAGGAGCCGCCGGACGCGCCGGAAGCAAACAGCTCGCGCTGATACGGTCATCCGCCGGGGCTGCGAAATTTCATCCGAAGCCACTTGGCCACTACGAGAATCAGGTTGCGCAAGCTGGTCGGGCACTCTGCGGGGAGCACGCGCTCTGCGGATCGGTCCAGGCCGGAATAGCTGCGGGATCCGCCGCTCTAGCCCAGCTCTAGAGCGTTTTCTCAGCAAGCGTGGACCGCTCCCTGTGCTTGCGGCACAGCAAGCGGCGCTCTGCACAAAGGACGTGCGCTGGGCACGGCGCCAGTAGCTGAGCCGCGACCACAGGGAGCGGTCTACTATAGCGCTGCAAACGTTCTAGTCTAGCCCTACGGCCTTATCCCACGGTGATTGCCCGAGAGAAATCCGACCTCTCCTCCACTAATGTCCGTGGCACTGTTTCGAACCCGCACCGCCGCGGTCTATGGGATCGACGCCCATCTCATTGATGTAGAGGTGGACATGTACCCGGGCACGGCGCGGGATCTAGTGACGGTCGGCATGCCGGATACCGCGGTCCGCGAAAGCCGCGAGCGCATCAAGAGCGCACTCATGAACTCCGGCTTCGGCTATCCGAACAAGAGTGTCACCATCAATCTGGCGCCCGCCAACGTGCGCAAGGAGGGCGCCGGGTTTGACCTGCCGATGGCCCTCGGCATCCTGGGTGCGATGGGCTTCGTGAAACCGGCCGGGGACAGCTTGTTCGTGGGGGAGCTGTCTCTGGATGGGGCGGTCCGTCCGGTTCACGGGATCCTTTCCGTGGCCGCCTGCGCCGCCAAGGAGCACATTCCGAACCTGCTGGTATCCGCCGAGAACGCCGCCGAAGCTGCGGTCGTGCAGGGCGTGCGCGTGTTCGGGGTGCGTCACTTACGCGAGGTGGTCGCATTTCTTCAAGGGTCGGAAGCGTTCACTCCTGCCGATGGAGCCTCAATCGTGCCGGGGGAACGCGCATCCGTGCCGGACTTCAAGGATGTGCGGGGTCAGAGGACCGCGAAACGAGCTCTGGAGGTCGCCGCGGCTGGTGGTCACAACGTGCTGCTGGTGGGCCCACCGGGATCGGGTAAGACGATGCTCGCGCGCCGGCTGCCGGGGATCCTGCCGCGCCTGACGTTCGCCGAGGCACTGGAAACCACCAAGATCCACAGCGTGGCGGGCCTGCTGCCGCCGGGCGCGGGGCTGATGACGGAGCGGCCGTTCCGTTCGCCGCACCACACCGTCTCGACGGCCGGGCTGATCGGCGGCGGGACGGGCACCATCCGGCCGGGGGAAATGAGCTTGGCGCACAACGGCGTTCTGTTCCTGGACGAGCTGCCGGAGTTCCCGCGCAACGTGCTGGAGCAGCTCCGGCAACCCCTGGAAGAAGGGGCGGTGACCATTGCACGATCAAAGATGACGCTGCGCTTCCCAGCCTCTTGCCAGTTGATCGGAAGTATGAATCCGTGCGTCTGCGGCTTTCGGGGAGATCCGACCCATGATTGTCGGTGCACCGGCGCCATGGTTCAGAACTATGTCGGCAAGCTCAGCGGACCGCTGCTCGACCGCATCGATCTGCATGTCGAGGTGCCCGCCGTCCCGTTCCAGGAGCTGCGCGGCCGCGGGGACGACACCGGCTCGGAAGAGATCCGCGCGCGGGTCGAGCGGGCCCGTGCGACCCAATGCGCTCGAGGCTTCTATAATTCGCAGATCCCGGTGCAAGCCGTCCGCACGCTCTGTGCCCTGGACGCCGCCGGCGAACGGACGCTCGAAATGGCGGTCCGGCGCATGGGCTTTTCCGCGCGGGCGCATGACCGGATTCTGAAGGTTGCCCGCACTATCGCCGACTTGGATGGAACCAATTCCATCGCCTCCAAGCACCTGGCCGAGGCCATCCAATACCGCAGCCTCGACCGCGATTACTGGCAGTAGGGACCAGGCGGCATTTTCCGTTCTGTGCCGGTTATTACAGCACGCACAGCGGAAATGAGGAGCGCCCGGCGTACGAGCAAGCTTGCTATCGTAATGACGTGGCGGAACCTCGCAGCTATCAGGAGATTCTCAACCGGGGTTATCTTCGGGGCCGGGATTTCGACATCAGTTTCGGCGACACCGACATCGCGCGATGCCTGCTGGTGGTGCCGCACGGTGGCGGCATTGAGCCCGGCACCTCGGAGATCCGGCGCGCGATTTCGGAAAGAGGAACCTGGGCCTGGTACGACTTCGCCGGGTACCTGCGCAAGGGGAACCACCACGAGTTGCACCTCACCAGCACGTTGTTCGATGAACCGACCCTGCTGGAGCTTCTGAAGCGTACCAACTTCGTCCTGGCTCTTCACGGGGCGGGGAACAGCAGGGACCGCGTGGTCTACGTCGGCGGCCGCTGGGATACCGGCCGTGCCGCTATCCTGTCGGCGATCAACGCCTCCGAATCGAAGCACGGCCTTCATGCGGTGGAGGCGCCTGCGAATTTGAGCGGCGCTCAAGAAGACAACCTGGCCAATCGCGGCAGGCTCGGGAGAGGCATACAGCTCGAGTTCTCGCGAGGCGCGAGGAACCACTTGTTCCCGCCGGATTGCTCGCGCGAAGCACGGGGCCGCAGGAACCCCCACGTGCGCGCTCTCGCCAAGGCGATTCACAGCAGCCTGGAACATCTGGCCGCGGGAGCGGCCGCCGGCTGACGCCTGCCAAGCGATCCAGCACAAGACGATGACCGCACCACGCTGGACGGCGCCGGACCCGGACGCGGGAACTTCGAAGTGCGCGTGGGTGGCGTCGCCTGGCCCTGCCAGAAACGGCCATGGGGCCGGCTGACGGCGGTGAACACCGCGACCGGCGACTTCGCGTGGCAGATCCCGCTGGGCATCACCGAGGGTCTCCCGGAAGGCAAGCAGAACACCGGCCGCCCTGCGCTTGCGGGCGCCATCGTAACCGGCGGCGGCGTACTGTTCGTCGGCTCCACGGATGACAATTGCTTCCGTGCGATCGCCGTGAAGACCGGTCAGCAACTCTGGGCGGTCAGACTCGACCGCCGCGCCAACGCCTCGCCGATGACGTTCCAGGGCGCCAGCGGAAAGCAGTACGTCGGTATTGTGGCGTCCGACACGTTGTCCGTATTCGCTCTGCCGTAGCAGGCGGCAGAAGTCCGCTTGCTGACGCGTGCGGTTCCGTTAGGAAGCTGTCTACGCGCGCGCGACGCCCGCGGCCCGCAGCGCCGCCAACACGCGTTGATCGCGGAACGGCACCCGCCGCAGGCGGACTCCGGTGGCGTCGAAGATCGCATTCGCCACCGCGGCGATGGTCGGCTTACAGATCGCTTCGCCCGCGCCGTAGTGCGGCAGATCGGGGCGGTTGGGATTGGGATCGCCGTTCACCAGCACGACGTCGATCTTTTCGGGCGCGTCGGCGTGCGTCAGCGTGGGGTGGGAGATCCAGTCCACGCTCAGGACCTTTTCGGTATCGAACCGCACTTCTTCATGCAGCGCGCGGCTCACCGAATGCAGCATGCCGGCCTGCGCCACGCCCTCGGTGCCCAGGGGATTGATCACCAGGCCGCAGTCGTACGCACCGACCAGGCGCTTCACCCACACGTGACCGGTGCTGCGGTTGACCTCGACCTCGGCGATCACCGCCGCCACGGTCTGGCTGCGGAAGCTGTAGGCGATGCCGCGCCCGGTCAGAATATTGCCCGAGCCCACAGACTGCGCGGAAGGCCGCGCGTCCCAGCCGTACTTCTCTGCCGCGGCTTGGATGGCGGCGATGGAGCGCGCACGCTTGAATCCGTTGTCATCGTCCGTACCGGCATGGAGCAGCTTCATGCGGAACGCCACGGGATCGGCCTTGGCCGCGGCTGCCAGTTCATCGATGAAAGACTCCGCCGCAAAGGTCACCTGCGGACCGTTGGGATCGCGCAGGTTGCCCGTGCGCAGCGGCGTCTCATAGACGAGAGGCAGGCTGACCACCTTCGATACCATGCGCCGGTTGGGGATCTCGTACATGTCCGACGGCGTGGCGCCGCCGCCGTTCGCGGGCCGCGCGGGGCGAATCCCCATGAGTTGCGCGATCAACACCGAATGCGGTTCGTTATAGCCGACGTGGTTGTGGTCGGCTGCCTGCGAGTCGTAATCGTAGGCCACCAGGTTGCCCTGCGCGTCCAGTCCGCCGCGCATCTTGAAAGTGAACGCGGGACCCTTGGTGTCCCAGGCGGTCTCTTCGTTCCGCATCCACTGCACGCGCACCGGCCGTCCAAGCTGCTTGGCGATATAGGCCGCCTCGAAACCCGCGTCGTCCGCCGCCGTGCGGCCGTAGCCCTGTGGACCTTCCATCCACACCACGCGCACCTGCTCGCGGGGCATGCCGAGGAATTCGGCTACGCCGTTGCGCATGCCGTAGGACTTCATGTCGTTCGAGTAGATGGTCATCTGCCCGTTGGACGGATCGGCGGTGGCGTGCGCCGGGGCGATGGCCGTATGGCCCTGGAATGGCATGTCGTATTCGGCTTCAACCACGGTGGCCGCGCTCGCCAGCGCCGCGTCGACGTCCCCGGTGGCGCTGGGCCGGCCGTTGGACGTGGGGGTGGCCGAACGCATGTAAGTAAACAGATCCTCAGAGGAGGGGAAGGGAGCCGTCGCGGGCTTCTCCCACGTGGCCTTCAGCGCACGCGAGGCGTTGATGGCCTGCTCCTCGCGTTCGCACACCACGGCCAGGTAGTTCTCCTTGCGCACTACCGCGACGAACCCCGGCAGGTCACGCACCGAAGCTTCGTCGACGCTCGCCAGCTTCGCGCCGGCAAACGGCGGCTTAATGTTGCGGGCGTGCACCATGCCGGGAAGCTTCACGTCCACGGCCCACTTGAGCGACCCGTCCACCTTGGGCGGAATGTCGTACCGCAGCGGCGACTGGCCGACGATCTTCAGGTCCTGGACCGCCTTCACCTCGGCTTGGCCCGTCGTGGCATTGATGTTTCTGCCTGTCAGCGCAACATTGAACTTCTTGCCGCCGATCAGCTCTCCATAGGTCACTCGGCGCGATGGATCGGCCTTCACGGTGATCACCGCTTCGCTCACGGCGAGCTGCTCCACGGGCACGCCGAAGCGCTGCGAGGCCATGTCGAGCAGCACCCGGCGGGCTTCGGCCGCCACGCGCCGCATGGGCCAACCGTCGGTTTGAATCGCATCCGAGCCGCCCGAACCGCCCTGGTCGACAGTGACGTCGGTACTACCCATGATGCAATCGGTCTTGTCATAGGCGACGTCCAGTTCGTCGGACATCATCTGCCGGAACGCCGTGCCGGTGCCTTGTCCGCAGTCGGTCTTGCCGACATAGAAGGTGGCCGAGTTGTCGGCGTGGATGGCGATCCAGGAGTCAAGCTGCTTGTAATCCGGGTCGGGATAGGGACCCGGCTCCGCCGCGGCGGATTGTGCGACGGCCTCGCGCCCCAGCGGGCCGAGGCTGACCACCAGCACGCCCGCGCCGCGCAGGAAATTGCGCCGCGACAACAAATCTTCAATCTGTTTCGGGACCGGATGGAACGTGTTCATGCCACCACCTCCGCTTCCGCGCCCGCCAGCGCCGCTTTCAGCTCCATGGCGCGCCGGATGCCGGCCTGGACCCGATAGTAGGTCATGCAGCGGCACAGGGTGCCGGTCATCCCCGCGCGGATCTGCTCCTCGGAGGGCTTGGGATTGCGGTCCAGCATCGCCTTGGCGGTCATGATCTGCCCGTTCTGGCAGAAGCCGCACTGCGGGGCCTGCACCTCGATCCAGGCTTGCTGCACGGGATCCAGGCGGCCGTTCCGGGCCAGGCCTTCGAGCGTGGTGACATTACTTGAAACGGTGGAAACAGGCGTCACGCAGGAGCGCGTGGCGACTCCGTTGATGATCACCGTGCAGGCGCCGCACTGGCCCAGGCCGCAGCCGAAACGGGGGCCTTGCAGTCCGAGATCGTTGCGCAGCACATAGAGCAGCGGCGTCGCGGGATCGACGTCCAGCGTGTGTGTGGCGCTGTTCACTTGCAGCCGTATTTCGCTCATATTCAACTCTCCTTGTGAGGCGGATCGCGGATCCGAAGTGACAGTGTGATCTTATCAGAGGTGGGCGTAACCGAGCAGCCCGCTCGTCATTAGATATAGAATCGACGGAGCGAAGGAAACCATCCAAATGATGTCCACACGGCGTATCGCGATATCGGTAATCGGGGCCGGATGCCTCTGGTTCGGGCTCACTCTGGCGGGGCAGAACGCGGAAACCTATAAGACGCGCCTCTCGCCCATCGCGGCCACCGGGCGGACGCGCGACGACGTATCCGGCATCGGCGCTGCCTCGGCCGTGCTCACGGGCGCAAAGCTCACCGTCACCGGGTCCTTCGAGGGGCTGCACACGCCCGCAACCGCGGCCCGTCTGCACAACGGCGTGGCCACTGGAGCCCGCGGACCGGCCATTCACGATCTCACCATCTCCAAGGCGGTCCGGGGCGCCATCAGCGGATCGGTGGACCTGACCGCCCCCGAAGTAGAGAGCCTGCGGCAGGGCAAGCTCTACATCCAGATTTACAGCGAGAAGCCCCCGGACGGAACGCTCTGGGGTTGGCTCTTGAAATAGGAAAGCAGACATGCGCGATCTAGTCCCACGGTTTCTGAACAAACACGTTGCGCTGGCGGCGGTGGCCATCTCCGCTTCGAGCGTCATGATTCTCACCGGCCAGCAATCCGCCGGGCCGTTTACCGCGGCGCAAGCCGCCAGCGGAGCCACGGTCTACCAGACCAACTGTGCCGGCTGCCATGGCCCGGATCTGGAAGGCCGCAACGACGCTCCCCAGCTTGCCGGCCTGATGTTCATGGGCGGGTGGGGCGACCGCACCGCGAGTGAGCTGGTCTCTTTCATCCAAGGCGCCATGCCGCCCGGCGCCACCGGTAGCCTCACGCCAGAAGCCTATCTCAGCGTGTCCGCCTACATCCTGCAATCGAACGGAGCGCGCCCGGGTAACCAGGCCTTGACGGCGCAGTCGGCCGTGCCCATCCGTTCCGTGGCCACCGGCCAAGTGACGGCGCAAGTCAAAGGGGGAGCCCCCAAGCAGGCCAAGCAGGGCAAGGGGAGAGGAGGTCCGGCCGAGGTCCGCGGACTGGTCACCGCGGGCGAAGTGCGCAACTATACGCCCGTCACCGACGCCATGCTCCGCAATCCCGATCCGGCCGACTGGCTCATGATCCGCCACGATTACAAGGCGACGGATTACAGCACGCTGAACCAGATCACGTCGCAGAATGTGGGCCAGCTCCAGTTGCGATGGGTCTGGGCCATGAATGAAGGTACCAATCAACCCGCCCCGGTGGTCCACGACGGAATCATGTTCCTCAACAACGCCGGCAACTACGTGCAGGCGCTCGATGCGCGTACCGGCGATCTGATTTGGGAGAATCGCGTGGGCACGGCCGGTGGAGGTTCGCAACGCGGCATGGCCTTGTACGACGACAAGGTTTATGTGACCACCGGCGAGGCTCGCATGTGGGCGCTGGACGCGCGCACGGGCAAGGAAGTATGGAACACCCAGATCACCGATCGCGACGGACGCACCCACGGCACCAGCAGCGGGCCACTTTTGATCAAGGGCAAGTTGGTGCAGGGCCTGGGCGGATGCTCCCGCTACCAGGAAGAGAAGTGCTTCATCAGCGCGTGGGATGCGCAGACCGGCAAAGAGGTCTGGCGATTCTACACCATCGCCAAACAAGGCGACCCGGGCGGCGATAGCTGGGGAACCCTGCCTGATCTGTTCCGCGCGGGCGGCGAAACATGGATCACCGGGAGCTATGATCCCGACCTCAACCTGACCTATTGGGGCACAGCGCAATCCAAGCCCTGGATGCGGTCCAGCCGCGGCTCGGGCAACGGCGCCACGCTCTACGCCAACTCCACCGTGGCGCTGGACGCCGATACCGGCAAACTGGCCTGGTATTTCTCGCACGCCCCCGGCGAGTCGCTCGATCTCGACGTCGTGTTCGAGCGCGTCCTGGTGGACGACAACGGCCAGAAATATGTCTTCTCCGAAGGCAAGGACGGCGTCCTCTGGAAACTCGACCGCACCAACGGCAAATACATCGGTCACAAGGAAACCGTCTTCCAGAACATCTGGACTTCGTTCGATCCCACCACCGGCGAGCCGCACTATCGCAACGACATCGTCGAGCAGCAGGTCGGCGAGTGGGTGCAGAGTTGCCCCACCTCGGAAGGCGGCAAGAACTGGCAAGCCATGAGCTACCACGCCCCAACGAACCAGCTGCTGGTGCCGGTGGCGCAGAGCTGCCAGGAAATGAACGCGCAGGCAGTCCCGAAAGTCGCCGGTGGCGGCAGCGCTGGCGGAGCCGCGCGGAGTTTCTTTGAGATGCCGGGCAGCAACGGCAACGTCGGAAAGCTCGCGGCCTATGATGTCCGCACGCTCAAGGAGAACTGGAAGATCGAACAGCGCTCGCCGTTCCTGACGGCGGTGCTCTCCACGGCCGGCGGCGTGGCCTTCGTGGGTGACATGAATCGCATGTTCAAGGCGGTCGATGTGAAAACCGGCAAGGTTCTGTGGGAGACGCGCCTGGGGACGTCCGTGCAGGGCTTCCCGCTCACCTTCAGCGTCGGCGGCAAGCAATACATCGCGGTCACCACGGGGCTGGGCGGCGGCAGCACGCGCGGCGTGCCCACGGTTCTGGCACCGGAGGTCAAGTATCCTTCCTACGGCAACGCTCTGTACGTGTTCGCGCTGCCGGATCGGAAATAGTTCCCGGCAGGAATTCATCAGGGCAGGTGTGCCGCGGCGCGATCCCCATCCGCCGCAGCATGCCCATCGCCTGGCCCCGGTGCAGCGTCGCGTGGTTGACGACATGCAGCGCCATCTGCCACTCCGGAGTTCGTGCCGCCATCCATTTATCCAGGAGTTCGGGCCAGGCCGTTACCAGCGCCTCCGCGCGTGTCCCCGTGTTTCTCCATCGTCTCCACGGTACGCGTGAACCAGAGGCCCGAATGGCCTCCACCCGCTTGCGCCAAGCCCAGGCGGAGTCTTTGGCGGCTGTCATGGGCCAAAGCTCAGCGCTTGTCGACCACCACCTTGCCGCCCTTCACCACCACCCTGGTCTTGAGCCAGTTCCAGTAGCCCTCCAGCGGATCGCCGTCCAGCAGCACGATGTCGGCCAGCTTGCCCGCCTCGATCGTCCCCAGTTGGTCGCCCATCTGGATGTAGGAGGCCGTGTTCGGACCCATCATCTTCACCAGGTCCTGCGGAGAGAACATCACGTTGAGGATCTTCAACTCGTGATCCAGGCCGGCCAGCGGATCGTAGGTCGTATCCGTGCAATAGCCCAGCACCACGCCCGCGTCCCAGATGGTGCGCGCGTTCACCGGCATGTAGCCGGCCTCTTCGCCCAGCCGCACGCCGTCGACGATCCCCTCCGGCCACGGCTTGCCGTCGCGGAAGCGCGGCTTGTTGTCTTCGGCGAACACGCCGAACACCGGCGAGCCGAACCCGACGGTCCCCAGCACCTTGGTACCCGCGTCGGCCACCTTCTTGGCGTCTTCCTTGCTCACCCAATCTTTATTGGGAAGGTGCACCAGCAGCGGCACGCCCGCCTCGGCCGCCGCCACCATCGCCGTGGAGCTCACCGCGTGCACCTGCACCATGACGCCCACCTTCTTGGCCTCGTCGACCACCGCGCGCAGTACTTCCAGCTCCTGCGCAGACGGCCCCGGGACCGGCGTCAGCAGGATCTCGCCCGTGAACTTGATTCCCTGGTCCGCCATCTTGCGGATGGCCGCGCGCGCCGCATCCGGCGTCTGCCCGTTCAGCCGCAGCGATCCCGAAGGGATGATGCGCGGACCGTTGATCAGCCCTTGCTCGATGTGGTCCCGCAGCGTCATGTTGCCTTCCGCCGGACCGCCGCCGGAAAGGACGGTGGTGTAGCCGGCTTCGAGCAGCGCCTGCATCTGCGCCTTCTCATTGGGACCCGTGTTGATGTGCCGGTGCCCGTCGATGAAGCCTGCCATGGCGCTCATGCCCTTGGCGTCGATGGTCTGGCCGGCCGCGGCCGAGGGCGCGCCCGCCGCCACCGAAACGATCTTGCCGCCGCGCACCACGATCGATCCGCGCTTGATCACCGTGCCGTTGCCTACCACGATGTGCGCGTTGGTGATGGTCAGGTCCTGCGCGGCGAGCGTTGCCATCGCTCCCAGCGCCAGGCAGCCGAGCGTTGCCAGAGTATGCCGTTGCATGCCGATTCTTCCTCCCATGTCCGGATGACGTGAACTTGGATTATATAAGGTCGAGTGAAGGCGGAGCATCCCAGCATGCGGGCATGGCGGGCGGGGGCGTACAATGGCTTTCCTTGGGCGACACCACCGAACTCCGGCCCCGTACGCCGACGCGGCGCAGTTCCCTGTTCGAAACCCTGGGCCTGCTGGGACCCGGACTCGCCGTGGCGGCCACCGGCGTGGGCGCGGGCGACGTGGTCTCCGCGGCCGTGGCCGGAGCGCGCTTCGGCATGGTGGTGCTGTGGGCCGCCGCGGCAGGCGCACTGATCAAGTACGTGCTCAATGAAGGCATCGCCCGCTGGCAGCTCGCCACCGGGACCACGCTGCTCGAAGGCTGGGGACGCTATCTGCACAAGGCGGTGCTCTACGGCTTCCTGGTCTACCTGGTGCTGTGGACCATCATCGTCGCCGCCGCGCAGATGTCGGCCTGCGGGCTGGCAGCGCACGCGCTGATCCCGGCGATCCCCGTGCCGGTGTGGGGAGCGCTCCATTCGGTGGTCTGCGTGGGGATGATCCTGGCCGGACGCTACGGCCTGTTTGAGCGGGTGATGAAGGCGTTTATCGCACTGATGTTCGCCACCGTGATCGTGGCCGCGGTGCTCATTCGTCCGGACCTGGGCGAAGTGGCGGGCGGCATCGTCTCGCCCGCGGTGCCGTTGGGCAGCGGTCCCTTCCTGTTGGGCGTCATCGGAGGCGTGGGCGGCAGCGTGACGCTGTTGAGCTACGGCTACTGGATTCGCGAGCGCGGCTGGGAAGGGGCAGAGTACCGCCGGGTGACGCGGCTCGACCTGGGCTCGGCCTACACGCTCACCGGCCTGTTCGGCCTGGCGATGATCGTGATCGCCGCGGGCATCAAGGCCGACGCGATCACCGGCAACGCCATGGCGCTGACGCTGGCCGACCGCATCGGCGAGGTCGCGGGCGCGCCCGGGCGCCTCATCTTCCTGGTCGGATTCTGGGGCGCGGTGGCCACCTCGATGCTGGGCGTGTGGCAGGGCGTGCCCTATATCTTCGCCGATCTGATGCGCAGCCTGCGTCCCGAGGGCGCCGCACCGGACGCTTCACGCACCGCGGCCAGCGTCGACACCAGCGCGCCGCTCTACCGCTGGTATCTGCTGTTCATCGCCTTCCCGCCGATGCTGCTGTTGCTGGTGGGCCAGCCCGTGTGGATCCTGCTGATCTACACCATCACGGGCGCGTTCTTCATGCCGTTCCTGGCGGCGACGCTGCTGTACCTCAACAACCGCGCCGGCTGGCTGCGCGAGCTGCGCAACGGGTGGCTCGCCAACGGACTGCTGGTGGTGGCGCTGGCGCTGTTCGGGTACCTGTGCGTGAACGACCTCGCCAGCCGGTTCTGACCGAGCGTGATTGCGGACCAACGCGGACGGCGCCGCGATCGAAGGGGGCGATCCTCCCCCGTCCTCATTCCCCCGTCCTCATTCCCCCGTCCCCGCGAACCCGCTGCCTTCACACCTCGCGCCCCTACGGCATTCCCGCTACCTGCTCCAAACATTTCCTGTAGTTCGCCGCTTCCGCGTAACCCCTGCGCACCAGCGTTCGTCGTAACGTTTCTACCAGTGCTGCACGAATTCCCCTTTCGCGCGACACTGAAATGGTGGGATTCATGCAGGCTAGAAGATCCGTCCTGCTGGCCGTGGCCTTCGCCGCGCTGCTGCTGGTTATGGGAGTGTCAGCCACTGCCGTCTGGTGGAATGCCCGGACTGCGCAGGATGCCACCACAGAGCTGCACAACGCCCACATGAGCGTGGACGGCGCGCTGGCCTCCATCCGCTCCGATATCTACCTTACCGGCATCCTCACCCGCGACTACCTGCTGGACGAAGATCCCAACGCCGACCGCCAGTACATCGACCAATTCAACGAAATCCGCACTGACACGGACCGCAATTTCGCGACTTTAGAGGAATCGCGCCTGGTCGAAGACGATGCGGACGCGCTGGCCCGGCTCCGCACCGAAATCCGCAGGCAGTATTGGGATCCCACCATCAGCGCCCTGGGCTGGACCCCGGCCCAAAAAGAAGCCAACCGCGCCAGCCTGCTGGCCAACCTGGTCACGCGCCGCCGCGAGGTCGTCAGTCTCTCCAACGAGCTGGAACGCCTCATCACCGAAAACTTCCTGATCGAGCGCGAACACACCACCCGTACCGGCCAGGATCTGCGCGCCTCCTTCGGCTGGATCACCGTCATAGCCCTGCTGCTCGGCATGGGAATCTCGGCGGTCGCCTGGGCCCGCATGTCGAAACTGGAGCGCCAGTCGCAGGCCGCCGAATCCGAGCTTCGCCGCCTCTCCGGCCAGATCCGCATGACGCAGGAACAGGAGCGCAAGGCGCTCTCCCGCGAGCTGCACGACGAAGTCGGCCAGTTGCTCACCGGCCTCCGCATGGAGCTCGGCGGTGTGGGCCGCCTCGACGACAACAGCCCGGAGCGCACCCTCCGCATGGAAAGCGCCAAGCGCACCGTCGAGCAGTTGATCCGCAGCATCCGCAACATTGCCCTCCTGTTGCGCCCGTCCATGCTGGACGACCTGGGCCTCTCCGCCGCGCTCACTTGGCTGGTGAAGGAAAACGCGCGCAACCAGGAATTCGAGATTCATTCCGAAGTGGACCCGTCAGCCGACTCCTTGCCTGAGGCCCACCGGACGTGCTTATATCGTGTAGTACAGGAGGCACTCACCAACGTTTCCCGCCACTCCGGCGCGCGGAAAGTGGAAGTAGTGCTCCAAACAATCGGAGGATGGGTAAGCGCCAGTATCACCGACGATGGACGAGGATTCTCGATCTCGCCCGGCCAGGAACGCGGCCTCGGTCTGATCGGAATGGAAGAACGGGTGAAAGAATTGGGGGGGTCCATTAGAGTAATTTCTTCGCCTGGACGGGGTACGCGGGTCGAGATCCGTTTGCCGCGCCCGGCGGAACCGGAGGTGATCGGTGCTCAAAGTACTCATAGTGGACGACCACGGGATCGTTCGGACCGGGTTGAAGCTTCTGCTTGACCGCTTCGAAGACATGGAAGTGGTGGGCGAAGCCGCCGATGGCCGCGAAGCCGTCGAGCTGGCGCAGAAGCTGGAACCCAACATCGTTCTGATGGACGTGGCCATGCCCATGCTCAATGGGTTGGATGCCACCGCTCAGATCGTCAAAGACAATGACAAAGTAGCGGTCATCATCCTCAGCATGTACGCCGACGAGAGCTACGTGGTCCGCGCTCTCGACGCCGGCGCCAAGGGCTTCCTGCTCAAGGACCATGCCGATGAGGATATTGAGCGCGCCATCCGTAGCGTCGCCACCAACCGCCCGTTCTTCTCGCCCTCCATCGCCCAGTCCCTGCTCGAGGACTACGTGCGCCTCATGCGCGACCGCAGCGTCTCGGATTCCTACGACCTGCTGACCGAACGCGAGCGCGAGGTCCTGCAACTGCTCGCCGAAGGAAAGTCCAACAAGGAAGCCGCCGCGGTGCTCAAGCTGAGTCCCTACACGGTTGAGACGCATCGCACTAACCTGATGCAAAAGCTAGGGTTACACAACACTGCCGAGATTGTCCTGTACGCCGTCCGCAAGGCGATCATCACACCCTGAGCCCTCCTAACTCTGCTCGCGCTAGTGTGTTTTAGATTTCCTAATACCGTATTCATGGGATAGGTCCCGGGCTTCCGGGTCGGTAGACTTGGAACTTCAATATCGAGTTTGAGGCCCCCCCTCAGCAGGATCGCCGCCTTCGGGTTTCGCATTTGCGCCGCCCGAGGCGGCGAAACTGTTTCTGGCCACCCAGTTCGCACCGGCACAGGTTCCTGCCTCCCCCTTGGCCGAATCCACGGAGGGAACCCAGAACCTTCCCACTATCAACGCTATACGAGCTAAGCACAGCTCATGCTTGATCCACCCCTCCATACCCGTCGGGCGATTTCCCGCCTCGCCCCACCGCCGTGGTCCATTCTTCCGGAACCACGTTGGCCCATACAGTCGATCGTCCCCGGTGCACTCGACCCGTAGCGTTGTTCTGTTGGGTCGCAACGGGGTCGCGCGGTCCGTGATCCCAGTCTCCGCGATTCCTTTTCGGTTAGTCTAAGTTGTTAAACAGGTTGGCATTATGTGCTCACCAGCCGCATGTCTCACCAGATTTCGCAGGAGGTGGCGCGAGCCCATGGCTCGCCGCGCCGGGACTCGTCCCGGCGCTTGTCGTCCATCACAGTGTCGTGCCCAGGGTCCCGGCCCGTTTTCAACCGCACGTACTTCGCAACCCCAGCACCAATCGAGGCGCTGCCCTGCGCACCGCCTCCGACGACCTCGGGCTTCGGCACCATCAACAACACCGGGAACGTCGCTGGCCAGCGCCAGGGAACGCCGGTCATGCGCCTCACGCCCGAATCCGTTTTCGTAATCTAGTCAATCGTTTAGCGCCCCTCTGCCGCATTCAGGTGACGCGGGACTAGTGTATGTACTGCGAATATTTCTAGCCTACATCTACCAGCTTTCAACCACCTGTTTTCCGTGGAACGGTAGCAGATCCGCTCTATGGGTGCCTCCGTCCCTCCCCCGTAAGATCGTTAGTGGCTTTAGTAGTCCCCTCTATACGGGTAGATTTCAATTCCTCCCAGGAGGGGAGATAAGGGGTCTCTTCAGCAGATCGTAGTCGCTTCAGGGGATCTGCTCAAAGACAAAAGGGTCAATCAGGAACCACGGCTGGTTTCCTCTACCGGAGGTCTGGCTTGTGGATGGAGGTTAGTGCATGCGTTCACTCTCAATTCTCGCTCTGTGCCTCGCGCTCTCTCTAGCAGTATTCGGCCAGACCGATCGCGGTACCATCACGGGCCGCATCCTCGATCCGGCCGGTGCAGTCATCTCGAATGCGCCCATGGAACTGCTTAACACGGGCACCGGAGCCTTGTATACCGCCGCCACCTCGGCTACGGGCAACTACACGTTCGCCCAGTTGCCGGTGGGCGACTACCAGTTAAACGTCACCGTGCCGGGGTTCAAGACCTATAACCGCCAGGGGCTTCGGGTCCAGGCAGCCCAGGTGCTGCGCGTGGACGTCTCGCTGGAAGTCGGCACGGCGTCCGAATCGGTGACGGTCACCGCGGAAGCCACCATGCTCCGCACCGAAAACGCCGAGCTTTCGACCAACGTCACCACCACCCGTCTGAACACGCTGCCCATTCTGGGTGTCGGCAGCCAGACCGCCAGCTCGCACGGCGTGCGGAATCCGCTGGCGGCCTCGCAGCTCCAGCCGGGCGTCTATTTCCAGCCGAACCGGACCATGCGCGTCAATGGCGCGCCCTCGAACACCATGGCGATCCGCGTCGACGGCCAGGACGCCACCAACGGCGTCGTGACCTTCGCCCAGGCCGAAGCGCAGCCCAGCGTGGACGCTATCGAGGAGGTTTCCATCCAGACCTCGAACTACGCCGCCGAATTCGGCCAGGCCGGCTCCGGCCTGTTCAACTTCACCACCAAGTCCGGCACCAACGACTATCACGGCACCGCCTACGATTACTTCGTGAACGAAGCCCTGTGGGCCCACCAGCCGTATAACCACATTCGTCCCGTGCAGCGCCGCAACGATTTCGGCGGCACCATCGGCGGGCCGGTGTGGATCCCCAAACTCTACGACGGTCACGACAAGACCTTCTTCTTCTTCAACTACGAGCAATTCCGCGAGGCCACCGTCATCAATAACCAGGTGCAGACGGTGCCCGTGCAGGCTTACCGCGACGGCAACTTTGCCGGCTTGCTCACCGGCAATTCCATCACCGGCGCCGCTGGCGTCGACGGTCTCGGCACGCAGCTCAAGGAAGGCATGATCTTCGACCCCACCACCGAGCAGACCGCGCCCGATGGCAGCCGCGTCCGCACCCAGTTCCCGGGCAACATCGTCCCAACCAGCCGCATGGACGCCTCCGCGCTCAAGGTGCAGAGCCTGGTCCCGACGCCCAACTACGGCGGTAGCGGAGCGCTCATCAACAACTACCTGAATCCGTTCAGGAGCAGCCGTAAGACGCCGATTCCGGCGCTCAAGGTCGACCATAACCTTAACGAGAAGATGAAAGCGTCGGTTTATTGGTCGACCACCGAGACTGCGGTGCAGTATTGCATCCCGCTGTGCGGCTCCACCGGTCTGCCGGCGCCCATCGATCCGACGCGCGGCACGTTCATTGAGTCCTACACCGTGCGCGCCAACTTCGACTACACGCTGACGCCCACCATGCTGCTGCACTTCGGCGCAGGCGTCATGAGCAACGACTTCAAGGACACCGCGGCCACTTTGGGCTATAACGCACAAACCAACCTCGGCATCAGCGGCGGCCAAGGCGACCGCTTCCCGGTCTTCGGCGGCCTCACCAGCGGCTCCGGCACGCTGGCGTCACTGGGCGGGCTGCGCGGCATCGGCCCCGGCGCCCAGTCCCGCTCGCGCGAGCTAAAGCCCACCGGCCAGATCTCGTTGAGCTGGGTCCGCGGCAACCACACGCTGAAGTTCGGTACGGAGATCCGCCTGGAAGGCTACCCGACGCACGGCTTCACCAACAGCAACGGGAACTTCCAGTTCTCCACCAACCAGACCACCAACACATCCACGCAGGGCGCCAACCTGGGCGGCCAGTTCCTGGGCTTCCCCTACGCCAGCTTCCTGCTCGGCCAAGTGAACAACGTCACCTTGGCGGCCCAGCCCGCCGGCCGCGCCGGCCGCGGATTCTACAGCTGGTTCGCGCAGGACACCTGGAAGCTCACCAGCAAACTGACCATCGACTACGGGCTGCGCTGGGATCTGTTCACGTATCCCAAGGAGCAGTACGGCCGCGCGCCCAGCTTCGACGGCAACGTCGCCAACCCCACCGCGGGCGGCCATCCCGGAGCTACGGTGTTCGAGGCCACCTGCAATTGCAGCTTCGCCCAAAACTACAAGGCGGCCTACGCGCCGCGCCTGGGCGTCGCCTACCAGCTCGACGAAAAGACGGTGCTCCGCGCCGGCTTCGGTCTGAGTTACTCGATGAGCCAGGGCGCGCTCGGCCAGCAGGGCACCAACGCCGGCGCCTCGCAGTCGTTGACCAACCCGAACTTCGGCGATGCGGCCATGATCCTCAGCCAGGGCATCCCCTTCTCGGTGAACTGGCCGACGCTCGATCCGGGCCTCTACCCGAACGTCGGCACCACCACCGGTGCGCCCCCGGCCGTCGACCAGAACCTCGGCCGCCCGGCCCGCCAGGTCCAGTGGCAGATCGGCGTGCAGCGCGAGGTCATGACGGACCTGGTCATCGAAGCCAGCTACGTCGCCAACCGCGGCGTGTGGTGGAGAACCACTGGTCTTACCAATCCCAACGCCCTGAGCATCCCGCTCCTCCAGAGCTACGGCCTGGATTGGGCGGGCAGCGCAGCCGACCGCACTCTTCTGACCAAGCGTGTCAGCGATCCGCTCGCGGGTCGGTTCTACCAGGCGTTGCCCTACGGCAGCTTCCCGGCGAACACCACGGTTGCCAACTCGCTGCGGCCCTATCCCCAATTCGGCGACTTGTCCAACGCCGGACCCAACGGCAAGACCTGGTACGATTCGCTCCAGTTGAAGGCCACCAAGCGCTTTTCGCATGGCTTGGACTTCACCTGGACCTACACCTACTCGAAAGAACTGATGCAGGGCGTGGAATCCGACGGTGGCCTGAACTTCAGACAGGGCATCGCCGATATCTTTAACCGCAGCATCAACAAGACCTATTCGAGCTTCTCGCGCCCCAACTTCATGGTGCTGGCCGCCAACTACACCTTGCAGCCCTGGTACGGCAACAAGATCCTGAACCTCGCTCTGGCGGACTGGACCTTCGGCGCCGTCCTGCAGTACGGCTCCGGCACGCCCATCCAGTCGCCCGCTAACATCAGCAACAACAACACCAGCACCCTGCTGCGTGGCACCTGGTCGACCCGCGTGCCGGGCGAACCCCTGTACCTGGTCGACGTCAACTGCCATTGCTTCGATCCCAGCCGGACCCAGGTCCTGAACCCGGCCGCCTGGACCGACACTCCCGCCGGACAGTGGAGCCCCTCGGCGCAGTACTACAACGATTTCCGGACGCGCCGCCGGCCCTCGGAGTTGATGAGCATCGCGCGCAACTTCCGCATCAAGGAAGGGGTGGTCTTCTACATCCGCGCCGAGTTCAATAATGTGTTCAACCGCACCTACTTCGGCGATCCCAGCACCAGCCGGAACGCCACGCCGCGCACCGGCCCCGACGGTTCCTATACCTCCGGTTTCGGCACCATCAACAACACCGGTAACGTGGCCGGCCAGCGTCAAGGAACCCTGGTCGCCCGCATTACCTTCTAGCTCCCATTTCTTGCGCTTCAGGCGCAGAACGTGGCGCAAGTGCCGCGCCGGGACTTCATCCCGGCGCGTGCCTCCCCTCGCAGAGTCAAGCCGGAAGCGGCGGCGAGATCGCCACTGTCGGACCGGCTCCGGCTTCCGCCGATGAGTTGAGATCCCGGGTTACTGTCAGAACCGAGCCCCGTCGCCCTCACCCGGCGGCGGGGCTTTTCGTGCCTCGCCTGCCCACTCCTACCGAATCCAAGAAACCATAGATCTCGCCACGTACCCTGCTCCCCCGTCTTGCCGATCGAGAGCTAGGAAATAGTAACTATACAGTAGGAGAATCACTTACCAGATATTCACAATCTCGTAGATCATTGTATACAAGCCACTTCTGCCCGGCCCTCCGCCGCCTCTCCTGGTGCCTTTCCGGTCATAATCTACCCTATTGACTCTATATCTCCGCCCAAACCGACCCCCTATGATCGAGTCTGGCCTCATTGGTATCCCTGCTTGACGGTATATGCTGCGCCGTGCAGGCACCAGTAGGGGCCCGTCGGGAGCTTCCCGCCCATCCCTTTGGGGGGCTAGTTCTTCGACTTGGGGTCAGTAGGGGAGTTTCACTGTCAGGAAGTCATTACGAAGGAGAGCTCATGCGCTCAATCATGAGGTTAGTCTGTAGTATCCTCCTCGTGTCCGCTGCCATCTTTGCGCAGACGGACCGGGGAACCATCACCGGGCGTGTAATCGATCCGGCCGGCGCGGTCATCTCGAACGCGCCCATGGAACTGCTTAACACGGGTACGGGTGCCCTGTACACCGCCGCCACCTCCGCGACGGGCAACTACACGTTCGCCCAGTTGCCGGTCGGCGATTATCAGTTGTCGGTAAATGTGCCGGGCTTCAAGAATTACACGCGCCAGGGCCTCCGGGTCCAGGCCGCTCAGGTCGTGCGTGTCGACGTGCCGCTGGAAGTCGGCACGGCGTCCGAATCGGTGACGGTCACCGCGGAAGCCACCATGCTCCGCACCGAAAACGCCGAGCTGTCGACCAACGTCACCACCACCCGTCTGAACACGCTGCCCATTCTGGGTGTCGGCAGCCAGACCGCCAGCTCGCACGGCGTGCGCAATCCGCTGGCAGCCTCGCAGCTCCAGAACGGAGTCTACTTCGTTCCCAACAGCGTGATGCGCGTCAACGGCGCGCCCTCGAACACCATGGCCATCCGCGTGGACGGACAGGACGCCACCAACGGCGTCGTGACCTTCGCCCAGGCCGAGCAACAGCCATCGGTCGACGCCATTGAAGAAGTCGCCATCCAGACCTCCAACTATGCCGCCGAATTCGGCCAAGCCGGCGCCGGCCTGTTCAACTTCACCACCAAGTCCGGCACCAACGACTATCACGGCACCGCCTACGATTACTTCGTGAACGAAGCCCTGTGGGCCCACCAGCCGTATAACCACATTCGTCCCGTGCAGCGCCGCAACGATTTCGGCGGCACCATCGGCGGGCCGGTGTGGATCCCCAAACTCTACGACGGTCACGACAAGACCTTCTTCTTCTTCAACTACGAGCAATTCCGCGAGGCCACCGTCATCAATAACCAGGTGCAGACGGTGCCCGTGCAGGCTTACCGCGACGGCAACTTTGCCGGCTTGCTCACCGGCAATTCCATCACCGGCGCCGCCGGCGTCGACGGTCTCGGCACGCAGCTCAAGGAAGGCATGATCTTCGACCCCACCACCGAGCAGACCGCGCCCGATGGCAGCCGCGTCCGCACCCAGTTCCCGGGCAACATCGTCCCAACCAGCCGCATGGACGCCTCCGCGCTCAAGGTGCAGAGCCTGGTCCCGACGCCCAACTACGGCGGCAGCGGAGCGCTCATCAACAACTACCTGAATCCGTTCAGGAGCAGCCGTAAGACGCCGATTCCGGCGCTCAAGGTCGACCATAACCTTAACGAGAAGATGAAAGCGTCGGTTTATTGGTCGACCACCGAGACCGCGGTGCAGTATTGCATCCCGCTGTGCGGCTCCACCGGTCTGCCGGCGCCCATCGATCCGACGCGCGGCACGTTCATTGAGTCCTACACCGTGCGCGCCAACTTCGACTACACGCTGACGCCGACCATGCTGCTGCACTTCGGCGCAGGCGTCATGAGCAACGACTTCAAGGACACCGCGGCCACGTTGGGCTATAACGCACAAACCAACCTCGGCATCAGCGGCGGCCAAGGCGACCGCTTCCCGGTCTTCGGCGGCCTCACCAGCGGCTCCGGCACGCTGGCGTCACTGGGCGGGCTGCGCGGCATCGGCCCCGGCGCCCAGTCCCGCTCGCGCGAGCTAAAGCCCACCGGCCAGATCTCGTTGAGCTGGGTCCGCGGCAACCACACGCTGAAGTTCGGTACGGAGATCCGGCTGGAAGGCTACCCGACGCACGGCTTCACCAACAGCAACGGGAACTTCCAGTTCTCCACCGCCCAGACCACCAACACGTCCACGCAGGGCGCCAACCTGGGCGGCCAGTTTCTGGGCTTCCCCTACGCCAGCTTCCTGCTCGGCCAGGTGAACAACGTCACCTTGGCGGCCCAGCCCGCCGGCCGCGCCGGCCGCGGATACTATAGCTGGTTCGCGCAGGACACCTGGAAGCTCACCAGCAAACTGACCGTCGACTACGGGCTGCGCTGGGACCTGTTCACTTACCCGAAGGAACAGTACGGCCGTACGCCGAGCTTCGACCCGACCTTGCCGAATCCGGCTGCCGACGGCCACGTAGGTTCCACCGTGTTCGAAGCCACCTGCGGCTGCAACTTCGCCAAAAACTACAAGGCGGCCTACGCGCCTCGCCTGGGCGTCGCCTACCAGCTCGATTCCAAGACCGTGCTGCGCGCCGGCTTCGGTCTGAGTTACTCGATGAGCCAGGGCGCGCTCGGCCAGCAGGGCACCAACGCCGGCGCCACCCAGTCGCTGACCAACCCCAACTTCGGCGATGCGGCCATGATCCTCAGCCAGGGCATTCCGTTCTCGGTGAACTGGCCGACGCTCAATCCAGGCCTGTTCCCGGTCTATGGCACCATCGGCAGCGGCGGCAGCGCCACGCCGCCGGTCGTCGACCAGAACCTGGGCCGCCCGGCCCGCCAGTATCAGTGGCAGATCGGCGTGCAGCGCGAGATCCTGCCGGACTTGGTGATCGAAGCCAGCTATGTCGGCAACCGCGGCATGTGGTGGAGAACCACCGCCCTCACCAATCCCAACGCGCTCACCATTCCCATCCTCCAGCAGTACGGCTTGGATTGGCAGAACAGTGCGGCAGACCGCACTCTTCTGACCAAGCGTGTCAGCGATCCGCTCGCGGGTCGGTTCTACCAGGCTTTGCCCTATAGCAGCTTCCCGTCCAACTCGACGGTGGCGCAGAGCCTGCGGCCTTTCCCGCAATTCACTGACCTGTCCAACGCGGGTCCGCTGGGCAAGACCTGGTATGACGCGTTCCAGTTGAAGGCCACCAAGCGCTTTTCGCATGGCTTGGACTTCACCTGGACCTACACCTACTCGAAGGAACTGATGCAAGGCGTGGAATCCGACGGTGGCCTGAACTTCGGTCAGGGCATCGCGGACATTTTCAACCGTGGCATCACCAAGACCTATTCGAGCTACTCGCGCCCCAACTTCATGGTGCTGGCCGCCAACTACACCTTGCAGCCCTGGTACGGCAACAAGATCCTGAACCTCGCTCTGGCGGACTGGACCCTCGGCGCCGTTCTGCAGTACGGCTCCGGCCTGCCCATCCAGGCCCCGGCCAACATCAGCAACAATAACAACACCACGTTGTTCCGGAGCACATGGTCCACTCGCGTGCCGGGTGAGCCGCTGTACCTTGAAGACATCAACTGCCACTGCTTCGATCCCAGCCGGACCCAGGTCCTGAACCCGGCCGCCTGGACCGACACTCCCGCCGGACAGTGGAGCCCTGCGGCGCAGTACTACAACGATTTCCGGACCCGCCGCCGGCCCTCGGAGTTGATGAGCATCGCTCGCAACTTCCGCATCAAGGAGCGGGTGGTTTTCATGATCCGCGCCGAGTTCAATAATGTGTTCAACCGCACCTACTTCGGCGATCCCAGCTACAGCCGGAACGCCACGCCGCGCACCGGTCCCGACGGTTCCTATACCTCCGGTTACGGCACCATCAACAACACGGGTAACGTGGCTGGCCAGCGGCAAGGCACGCTGGTCGCCCGCATCACCTTCTAGAGTCCGCCAGGCCTCTAGCCGATAAGGAGAGCCCCGCGCCCCACCCGGGTGGCGGGGCTTCTTCTGTTTGGCGCCCGGCCCGTGTGGGGCAGGCCCGAGGCCTGCGGCGGGCTCTCAGCCCGCCTCCTCCTGTGGCCGTGGTCTCCGGTTTCCGCAACCCGTCACCTCGACACACCAAGAGCCGCCTGCGTCACCCCCACCACCACCGTCCCCTTGCGCCGCCGCCTCGTGCTCCCGGTGCGCCACCACCCCGGCCACCACCGCCAACCGACGCTTCGCCGTCCGCAGCCCTACGCCCCCGGCTCCGCCTGCGTCACCACCGTCCCCTTGCGCCGCCGCCTCGTGCTCCCGGTGCGCCACCACCCCGGCCACCACCGCCAACCGACGCTTCGCCGTCCGCAGCCCTACGCTCCCGACTCCGCCTGCGTCACCCCGACCACCGCCGTCCCCTTGCGTCACCACCCCGGCCACCGCCGCCAACCGATGCTTCGCCGTCCGCAGCCCTACGCCCCCGGCTCCGCCTGCGTTACCCCGACCATCACCGTCCCCTTGCGCCGCCGCTGCTCCACCTTATCCCGCCGATGCGACTCCGCCTCGCGCGCTTGGTGCGCCTCCACCTCGCCCGGCGTCGCCAACCGGTGCGACTTGGCATGCAGCAGCCGTGCCGCCGTCGCCGCCGGAACCTCCACGGCGAACGCCGCCGTCTCCTCGCCCGCTGCGGCCAGCCACACAAACTCCGGAAGCTTCGCCGCGGCCGACCGCACCTCCTGCCAATACTGCCGCACGTCGCGCGTCATTGCTGCTCTCCGTCCCGCTCCGCCTCGCCCCGCAGCACCCGCAGAATCTCCGCCAGCGCGCGAATCTTGTCCTCTCCGCTCATGTTGGGATGGATGTCCTCCATCCGCAACCGTGCGGCCTCGGTTTCCGCCGTTTCGAATTCGTTAGTGTTCATAGCGATCCTGGTAAGCCCTCTCCAACCGGTCTGCGTTCTCGGAAACCTGAATGGCGCGCGTCTTGAGCGACCGCGCCCGCCCCAGCAGCGCCCCCGCCACGCCCTTCGACATGTCCACCGGCAGCACCATCTCGTCGCTCACCGCCTCGCGGATCTGTCCCAGTACCTTCTCGGCGCGCTCCTGCGCCAGCCGTTCCGTGGCCCGAGCCTCGGCCATCAGCGCATGCGCTTCCTCGCGCAATCCCGTGATCTCGGCGATCGGAATCAGATGCTCGGCCAGCCGCTCGATCGCCCGGCCTGTATAGCGCACCCGATTCTCCAACCCCGCCAGTTCGGAAATCTTCCGCACGTCGGCCTTCGCGCCGTCCGCCGCGGCTTCCACCAGCGCGTCCAGCAGCATCTGCGAAAGCCGCTCCGCGCGCCCCCGCGATTCCTTGGCCTGCTGCGTCAGCGCCCGCTCAGCCGTTCGCAACTTGGCCAGCCGCCCGGCGGCGGCCTCTTTGCCGGTGGTAGCTTCAGCCACCTCGGCCAGCGCCTGCACCTGCGCCACCGCTTCGGCAACGCGTGCCTCGATGTCCTGCGCCAGGCGCTTCTCGTCTTCGTTGGCCACCGCCTCGAGTGTCGGTGTCTGGGAAAGGTGAAAGCTCATGGGATCTTCTCGCCCCGATTGTTACCGGGGAAGGAAGAGAAGTCCCTGCGAGTGTAAGAACCGAATAAGGAAAATGTCCCGCAATTCCGGAAACTTGACGCTACAAAGTGGCGGAATTCCGCCCGGTGACGCTCCCCCTACTGCAACCGCCGCCGAGCCTCCGCGTGCCCCTGCCCAGCCGCCTTCTCGAACCACGACCGAGCCGTCGTATCACTCTTCGGCACGCCCCGGCCCTCGGCATACATCCGCCCCAGGTTGAACTGCGCGTCAGCCAACCCCTGGTCCGCCGCCTTGTGATACCACTGCACGGCCTCCGATTCGAGCTTCGGCACGCCCTGCCCGTTCTCATACGCCAGCCCGATCTCGTTCTGCGCCGGCGCGTAGCCCTGGTCGGCCAGGAACTGCACGCCCGTCGCCGCATCCTCAATCCCCGCCCCCGCGGCTTTGCGGAACAGCGCCATCGCCTGCCCGAAATCCCGCGTCACGCCGCGCCCGTCCACATACATCCCCGCCAGCGCCATCTGCGCCTGCGGATCGCCGGCCTCGGCCGCCTTGCGGAACCACCCGGCCGCGTCCTTATCGCTCTGCTTCACGCCCTGACCGCCGGCATAAAGCGTGGCCAGGTCGAACTGCGCATCCGGCAGCCCCTGATCCGCCGCTTTGCGGAACCAGCTCGCCGCCTGCGAAAAATTCTGCGCCACACCGTCCCCCCGCGCATACATCGTCGCGACGCTGTACTGCGCCTCCGGCAACCCCTGATCGGCCGCTTTGCGGAACCACGTCAGCGCCTGCGGAAGACTCTTCGTTACGCCGTCGCCGTTGGCGTAGATGCTTCCCAGGCTATACTGCGCCTGCGGGTCATTCTGATCGGCCGCCTTGCGGAACCACGTGGCCGCCTGCGCGAGGTCTTTCTTGACCCCGTCACCGTTGGCGTACATCAGCCCCAGGTCGCGCTGCGCCTCCGGCACGCCCCGATCCGCCGCGCCGCGAATCCACTTCATCGCCTCGGCCATGTCCCGCTTGACGCCCTGCCCGGTGGCGTACATCACGCCCACACTGTACTGCGCCGGCGGATAGCCGCTCGCCGCCGACTTCTTGAACCAGTTGAGGGCCTCACTGTTGCTCTGCGCCACGCCCAGGCCGTTCATGTAGAACTCGCCGAGGTACTGCTGCGCCACCGGATCCCCACCCTCGGCCGCCGGCCGGAGCAGTTTGATAGCAGCGGTGTAATCTTTGCGCGCGATGGCCTGCTCCACCGGGTCGGCCTGCGCCGCCGCTTGCGGCTGAACCGGCGCCGGAGCCTGCGCCAAACACAGCACCGCACCCAGCCCCGCCAGGAGCAACACGGGAGCAAATCGATTCCAACAGATGCGCATGGGGGACCCTCTGGGCTCATCGTATCATGGCCCGAGTCCCGTCCCACAAATCGCCCCTTCTCCCGCCGCAGCAACAGGATCGGCTCTCCATCGCGGCTCCACCGCGAGCTCCGGGGCGTACCCTCGACCCATGACACAACGACATTCCAATCCAAGCCCTAGGGAAGTTGTGGGGCAGGCCCGTGGCCTGCGGCGGCCTCTCAGGCCGCCACGTCCAGCAACGAAACGAACCCAAGCCACCGGCGATACGGCGCCCGCGAGCAACGAAACGAACCCAAGCCACCGGCGAACCGCGCCCGCGAGCAACGAAACGAACCCAAGCCACCGGCGATGCGGCGCCCGCGAGCAACGAAACGAACCCAACGCTAGGCCCGGCATCCGCGTTCATCTGCGGCCCCCTTACCCCCGCCGCCGGACGCGATAAAATCGTCTCCACTATGAAAACCACCGGTCTTCTCCTCCTGGCCGCCCTCGCCGCCGGCGCCGCCTCGGCCCAGGCCCCCTGCGACCGAACCTGCCTCCAGGACATGATCACCCAGTACCTGAACGCGATGGTCGCGCACGACCCCGGCCGTCTCCCGCTCGCCCCCAATGTCCGCTTCACCGAGGACACGGTCGAACACAAGCTCGGCGAAGGCCTCTGGGTGAAAGCCTCCAAGATCCGTGGCTACCGCCAGGACATCCTGGACGCCTCTGGCGGCACGGCCGCCTCGCAGGTCATGGTGGAAGAGGCGGGCACGCCGGTCATGCTGATGCTCCGCATGAAGGTCGCCAACCGCAAGCTCACCGAAATCGAAACCATGGTGGTCCGCAGCCGCGAGGAAGGCCGCCTCTACAACCTCGCCGGTCTCGAAACCAACAACCCGGTGATGGCCTACATGCCCACCGCCGCCGAACGAGCTCCGCGCGAGGAAGCCATCCGCCTGGCCATGTTTTACCCCGCCGGACTCAAGATCGGCAGCTTCGTCGAAGCCGACGCCCCCTTCGCCCCCGACGCCTATCGCCTGGAAAACGGCGTAGCCACCGCCGGCGGCGCCTGCACCCGCGACGGCTGCAAGAACCTCAAGACCCAGAACATCATGAAGCATCCCGACATCACCACCAAGGTCAAGGCCGTCGATGAGGAAGCGGGCATCGTCCTGCTGCGCATGAATTTCGGCGACACCGGCAGCTACGGACCCGGCAACGCCCTTATTGTGTGGGAGGCCTTCAAGGTCTACGGCGGTCAGATCCACGCCGTCGAAGCGTTCATGGAAACGATGCCCGCCGGGGCGGGCGACGGCTGGGACTGACCGAAGATGGAAGCCGCCCTCCCCGCGGCGCGCAGGCCGGTTCAGGAGGCCGGCCTGTGTGGCGCGGGCCCGTGGCCCGCCGCGCCGGGACTCATCCCGGCGATTGTCCCCGATCACCCCGCCATGCGCGAAAACCAGGAGTGCCGTCGCCGAGCCACTCTGCCCGAGCGCCGACCTCTTGACCCGGGACCGCGCCCCTGCCGTCACCCCGCCGGCTTGCGCGCCACCGCCGCATCCTGATCCCCGAACCGCCGCTCCAAGCACGCCACCCCGGTAAACCCCGCCGCCTCGAGCATCCCCGCCATGCGAGCCTCGCTTTGCAGCGCGGTGTGATAGAAGTCCGGCAGAATCCCCTCCCATTTTCCCGACTCGCGAAACACGAACTCCCCGCGCGCCACCGCCGCCGCGTCCTCCTCAGGCCACACATGCCGGGAGTAGAAGCTCAGCAGCAGCAGCCCGCCGGGTTTCAGCACGCGTCGCAGCTCCGCCAGCCAAGCCCGCTGATAGCTCTCACTCAAGTGCGTAAATACCGAAACGCCAAACACCAGATCGAACGTCTCCGCCTCAAACGCAAACGGCGGCAGCGGACCGTTCTCCACGCAAGCCGCGTCCCGCAGGTTCGCCTGGCACCACGCGATCGCCTCTGCGTCGACATCTGACCCATGCCAGCGCACCCCGGGGAACTGCGGCGCCATCCACAACAGCGTCCGCCCGCAGCCGCAGCCGAAATCGAGCGCCGCCATCCCCGCCGTCAGCGCAAACCCCGCGTCATCCAGCGCGCCCTTGAGATTCTCCGCCGTGCGCCGCCCCACTCGCAGGAAGTCTTCCGCACTCGCGTTCTCCGACACCTTGAACCGCAGACGCGCCGGCGGCAGGGTCAAACCTTCCGGAACAGACGCTGGCCAGCGGTCCAGCAGCCACCACTCAGTGCGATGCGCGGCGCGCGCCAGGCCGTGGTAGGCGCCGCGCGCCAAAGGGCGCAGCGGAGCTGGCAGCGCGTGCTTGAACAGGGATCGAAGACGTTCGGGCGTCTCTCCATTTTAGAGAGCTTTCACCGTTATCGTAGACCGCTGCGGTCACAGCTCAGCTACTAGCGGCGCTCCACCCGGGCCACGGCTTGAGTGCGCAACGCCAGTAGCAGAGCCGCGACCACAGGGAGCGGTCTACACTCACCGGGAAACCGGTCTAGGAGAACCGGTCCGCCGCAACCGGACCCGGTTGCAGAATGAGGGCCGGTTTGGAGTGCTGCGTTAGCCGCTTCTCCATCAGCTCCCAGGAGACCGCCGCGAAGGCGATCATCACCACCAGCGCGGCGCCTGCCCGGACCCACACGCCATACCCGTCGAACATGGTCAGCGCCATCAAGTGGACCAGGTACATCGTGTAGCTGATACGGCCGATGTAGGTCAGCGGCCGGGCCGTCAGCACCCGGTACACCCAGTTCCCCTGTAGGCTCAGGCAATACAGCACCAGCGAGGCGAAGAACGCCACCACCAGCGAATAACCCGCCACGTTGAACGCCACTGAATTCGCTCCGATGCGGAAGTCCGGCCGGAGAGCCGTGAACGCCCCCCACACGGCGAAGGATACTGCCATTCCCGCCAGCGCCTTCCAGGAATTCCGCCGCACCCACGCCGGATCCGCATGTGCGTGCCAGCCCATCAGCGCGCCGGCCGCCAGCAGGTCCATCCGGAACGGCGTCAGTAGATAAATCGGATCGTAGGTGCCGAACAGCGGCGTGGCGAAACCGCGGAACAGCGGAGCCGCGAGCAGCACACCCCACAGCAGATACCGCAGCTGCTTCACCGGCACCCAATACACCACGAGCGGCCAGCAAATATAGAACTGCTCCTCCACGGAAAGCGACCACAGCGGAGCCAACACAAATCCGGCGCCACGTCCCAGGCTCTCCGCGATATTGGCCCCGAAGAAGGCATACCAGAACCACGTGCCCCGCCAGTTCAGCGGGAACAGCATCGCTGCCAGCAGCAGGCAGACCACGTAGGGCGGAAGGATGCGGCGGGCGCGGCGTCCATAGAAGGACCCCAGATAGGATTGCACGCTCTTGTGCCGCTCCCGCAGCAGAATGGAGGTGATCAGGAAGCCGCTCAGGATGAAAAACAGGTCCACGCCGGCCCACCCCATCGGGATGCCGAAAGCGTGACCGGAAAACACCATGAGAATCGCACCGGCGCGCAGACCGTCGAGCTGGCGGATCCGAGTCACGCCCCAGTATACGGACTGCGACACGGTCGCGTCGATACTCAGGACCCAATTATCTTGTAAATGTACTGCGAATTAACCTAATTGTGCCAGAGCGCCTATGATTCCGGTACTTTTGATTTAAGGTGCGCTAGTGCTGGAGGATCTGCTCGGCCTGGTGCTTTAGTTCCGCAACGCGGGCAGTACGCGCGGCGATCGATTTCCGCAGCGCGCGCGCCTCGCCTTCGAGCGCCGCCACCTGCCCGGCCACCTCCGCTTCTGACTCCTTGAAACGCGGCGGCGCCGCGGACTGCACGAAGCGTACTCCGGTCCAGTGCGCCGAACCCTCGCTTGAACCCGTCACCAGGCGGACTTCCAAATCACCCCGGCCCGCCACGGCGTAGGTCGCACTACTCGTGCCCTGGCTTACGGGCACAAACCTGTGGTTGCCCTGATCGACGATATCGAGACGTCCGCCCTGCGCCACTGCGCGCGGGTTCCAGCCGATCACCAGTTGCCCGGATACCTGGCGCAGATCCAGCTCGATTGCCGGCTGCGACAGGAGCGGACGCAGATACGCCAGCGCCGCCACCGGCACCACCAGCAGTCCCGCCATGGTCGCGGCCCAGCGTATCGGGTTCCGCGGGGGCAGAGCGGAATGCCGCTCCGGACGGCCGACGCCCGTCTCGCGCGGCGGCGGACCACTGCGCTGCGCCGCGTCGGTCATCGAAAACTCCTCGTAGCTGCGCACCGCTTGCAGCGACCCGTCCGGCTCCCGCGCGAAGAACCCGGCACGCGATCCCGCCACCACCAGCGCCAGCGCGGCCTGGTGTTGCTCCATGTACTCCAGGTCGGCATCGGTCAGGAATACTTCACCGCGCGCGCGGCTGATGTAGACGCCCACCACGCTTAGCCCCCCCAGCAGCGGATCGTTGACATGCGGCGTCCGCCGCGCGGCCAGCAGCCGGACCTCCTGATGATGTTGGCGCAGCCCGTAGAGAAACCCGCGGTCGTGGTCCTTGAGCGTCTCTGCGCGGACCTGGTGCAGCACTTCGGCCGGGAACTCCACCCGGATCGGGCTCTTGGGCGGGCTCCACCGCCGGTATTGGACCGTAAACATGCGCGTAAGCGAGGGGACTACCCTCGCTTAGTAGTGCTGGGTTACGACCGGATTTCTCAGGGAGAGTGAGGGGCGGGTGGGACCGGAGGGCGTCGCGCAGGATGCCGGTTCCGCTACGCGCGGGCACCCGACAATGAAGAGCGGCTGGGGAGAGTCCGGATTCACAGGGTGCTGCCGGCGGCCTCTTGGTTCGCTTGAGAGGACACCGCCGTCCTATTAAACGCGCCCAGGGCGCCGCAGGAAGTGAGGAAACGGGGGCGCGCTTGCGGTCCCGGTTGGGCCGGCTCTACAGGGTGTGGCCGGACCACAGCCAGTAGCCGAGAAAGGTGATCAACGGCAGCGCGACCGCAAGCAGCATTCCGGAACCCGACGATTTTGCGGTGTCCGGCACGGGGTCACCGCAGCGGTAGCAGGTCCGTTCTTCTTTTCGCAATATCGCATCGCAGGATCCGCACCGGTTCATACCTTAAATCTACGGCAGGTTTGGGGATTTCCTTCATCGTTCCTCTGTACTATTTTGCTAGGGTGTTCCACCCCGGTACGGACCTGATGCCGGGTACCCGCCGCCGGGCAAAGGACGGTCCGTATCGTAAAATGGAGGATATGAAAGCTCTCGCACTCATCACCGCGCTTGGCGCGCTGGCCGTTCTGCCCTTGCTGCCCCGGCTGGAGGCTCAGGAGTTGCCCGACGGCAAGGGGAAGGAACTGGTGCAGACGGTCTGCTCCTCCTGCCACGGCCTGGAAGCGGTGGTCGGGCAGCGGGCCGATAAGGACGGCTGGGAGAGCATCGTGAGCTACATGATCTCACGCGGGATGATCGCCAGCGACGAGGAGTTCGCGACGATGGTCGACTACCTGGCGAAGGCCTTCCCGCCGGATCCGGCGCCCGCTAAGCCTGAGCCTCCGAAGCCCTAGTGGCGTGGCCGTGTGGGGCAGGCCCGTGGCCTGCGGCGGGCTCTAAGCCCGCCTCCCCAGTGGGGCGGTCACCTGAAGCCTGGCAACACCACAGCCCTTTGATCGTGCCGGCCGTTGCGGAAAAAGGTGGCCCAAGCGCCCGCCGCGGGCTGCTACTAGAGCGCTTTCACCGTTATCGTAGACCGCTCCCCGCGGTCGCGGCTCAGCTAGCGGCGTTCCGCCCGGGCCAAGGCCTGAGTGCGCAACGCCAGTAGCAGAGCCGCGACGGCAGGGAGCGGTCTACACTCACCGGAAACCGCTCTACTAGGCCGCGGGCGTGCCCACAAAAAAAGAAGTCCGGCGGCTCGGAGGTTTCCGCCGGACTCTCCCCGGGGTTTTGGCCCGCGTTTCGGAGGGATACAAAAGTGGTTCCAAGTGACCCGAGGGGCTGCTTGTCCCCCGACCGGCATGCACGGTCAGGACCTGGCATCCGAAACGGCGTGACGTAAGCCCTTCTGCTCCCCGCAGGCGGCGTTGGCCAGCCCGCGGATCAAAGCGCCGGTGCGCGTCCGCTGTCCCGTTCCGGTAGAAGCATGTTTCTCGATGCGGCCTTTCACTCGTCGGCAGCGACCACCGGCCTCACGACCAGTCACCGCGGCCGCGTTAAACGCTCCCGGCCTGCATCTTCGAAACAATCCCCCGGTCAAACCGAACCCGTTCGGTAGCCTCGCTCCGGCCCCCGTCCTGGCTTTTTTGCTCAGACGAGGCGCTTTCTCCGCGTGGTACCCGTTGCCCGGCCCTACCTCGGGACTCCCCCTTCGTTCCCGAACCTCCACTCCCCTCCAGGACCTCTCGATCCTTCGGGATCAAAGCGCTCAGCCCGGTTCCGAACAGAGAAGCTTGCCTTGGCGGGTCGCCCGATCTTCCTTCGCTCCCCACTGCGTGGAAACAATTGCTTATCTCGACACGCAGCGGATCAAGGCTCTGGATCCGCTACTTCCCGTCAGGCTCGCTGTCCTTCGAACCTCTTGGAACCGGGTCCAGAATGAACCTAAACCGCGGATGAGTCAAGGGGAATCGGAGCGGTTTCCTCGGGTTATATCATGTGTTGAATCAATGCATTAGCTGGGGCCAAACGTGGATGATGTGTGGATAAAACAGGTCACGGAAGCCGTGTTCTACGGTTCCAGGTGCAGGATCATGCCGGTGTCGGTGGCCAGCCACTGGTGATCGGCGTCCGGGCCGGCGAAGGTCACCAGGCGGGCGACGGCGCGGTAGTCGACCTCCATTTCGCTCCAGCGGTCCGGGCTTAAGGGCGTGCCGTTGCTGGAGAGAATGTGGAGCGGTGTGGGCGTGGGGGGCACGGGAAGCTCGCCCGGTGTTTCGACGCCGGCGACGAAGGCGCGGGGGCCGGGGAACAGAGCCACGTCGCTGACGCGGAGATCCTTGCGGCGGAAGGCGCTGCTGCTCTTGCCGCCGTTCAAGTCGATGCGGTAGACCTCGGAGGGGTATTCGAAAATCTGATTGAAGACGAACAGGATCAGCGCTTCATTGCGGTCTAGCTTGAGGCTGGCGACCTGCCCGAACAGGGGCGCGGTGGAACTGGACCAGGTTTGGCCGCCGTCGAGCGTTTGAAGCTCCAGGGTGAGCGTCGGGTTGAGGCGGCGGCGCAGGGCGGCCTCCGGGTATTCGCCGGGCTTCAGGCGAATGGCGCCGCGCGGACCGGGCGGCGTGGAGGACCCTACAATAAGACCGCGCTGCTTGTCGGCGAAGGCGACGTGCGTGTAGTCGGTGTAATCGGGGTCGCCGGCGGGTTTCGCGGCTTCGGGGATGGGGTCCCAGGTCTCGCCGCCATCGTGGGTCTGAAACGCGGCCTTTTCGGGGCCGACCGCGAAGCCGTGCATGCGGTCGAGGAACCAGACGCGGGTGATCGAGAATTCGTCGTGCTTGCTGATGCGGCGCCAACTGCGGCCGGCTTCCTCGGTGATCCACAGGCCGCGGTCGGTGACCAGCCAGCCCAGCGTTTCGTCGAGGAAGAAGAGCGAAACAGGGGCCTGGTCGAGATCCACCCGCGACCAGGTCTGGCCGCCGTCGTTGGTGACCATGGAGACCGGATCGTAGCCGCGGCGGTCGATTTCATCGATGATCACGCCGACGGCGACGCCGCGTTCGGGCGAGGGGAAGGCGATATCGGCGAAGTGCAGCACCTTGCGGGCGTCGTCGTAGAAATACTGAATCTTCCAGTGCTGGGCGGCCAGCACGGGAGCCAGAAGAGCGGCCAGGATCACCGCGGCTCGCATCAGACGTGGCGGGTGGCGGGGGCCATGAGGTCCAGCACCTGGGCGGCGTCGATGACCTTGAAATCGGCCTGGGCCAGGGCGACCAGGCAACCCATCTGCTCGCCGATGGTGGTGAGCAGCTCCATTTCCCCGCCGGTGTGGAAATGCGGATTGCGATGTTGCACGTTAATGACGCCGGCCACGCGGCCGCGCACGATGATGGGTGCGGACAAGAAGGCTTCGAAGGTGTCTTCAGGCAGATCGGTGAAGAGCTTGAAGCGCGGGTCGAGGAACGCCTCGCGGGAGATGGCCAGCAGGCGCCGTTCGCGGGCCACCCAACCGGTGAGGCCTTCGGTGAGTTTCAGGCGGACATTGCCTACCGAGCCGGGCTTGGGCTGGTTAGAGGCGCACAGCACCAACTCGCGCCCGTCGAGCAGATAGAGCAGGCAGGAGTCGCATTCCATGAACTCCACCACCAGCCGGACGATCTCTTCGAGGGCGTCGCTGAGGGAGATGTCGCGTGCGGCCAGGCGGCTGATCTGCTGCAAGAGCCGGAGTTGCTTTTCTGTATGTTCCAGACGGAGCTCCAACTCTTTAGACCGGCGCACGACTAGAATTATCTCACGGTCGCCGGGGGGGTGGGACTTGGGGTGGGTGCACGTCATTTTGACGCGCAAAGTGGACGGCAAGCCCGTTACCGGGACGCGAGCCGCGACCGCAGGGCGCGGTCCCCCAACCGTCCGCTACACCTCGGTGGCGTGATGCCGCACGTCGATCCCCCGCACCAGGAAGATCACATCCTCGGAAATATTCGTCGCATGGTCCGCGATCCGCTCCAGAGCCCGCGCCACGAACATCAGGTGCACGGCGTCCTGCACCAGCGCCGGCTCGCTCTTCATCAGCGCGACCAGTTCGTCGTAGACGCCGTCGCGAATCCGGTCGACCTCGTCGTCGGCCGGCAGCACGGATTGCGCCAGCGCCGCGTCGCGCCGCACGAACGCATCCAGCGACCGGTGCAGCATATCCTCCACCATCGAGGCCATACGCGGCGTGTCCACCAGCGGCTGCCCCAGCCGCGGCCGGGTCTTGCTCAGATCGATGGCCCGCGCGGCGATGCTCACCGCCAGGTCGCCCATGCGCTCCAGATCGGTGTTGATCTTGAGGCACATGACCAGTAAACGCAGGTCGCCCGCCACCGGCTGGTTCAGCGCCAGCAGGCGCGTCACGCGCGCGTCTATGTCCAGCTCGGCGGCGTTGATCAGGCGCTCGTCTTCGATCACCCGGCGCGCCATGCGGTCGTCGTGTTCCACCAGCGCCTGCACGCTGCAATGGATGGAACTCTCCACCAGCGCGCCCATCTCCAGCAGGGCCTGGTTCAGTTCCTCGAGCTCTTGGGCAAAATGACGCAACCTAATGTTCCTTACCCGAAGCGGCCGGTAATGTAATCCTCGGTCTGCTTCTGCGACGGCTTCTTGAACATCACCTCTGTCGAATCGAATTCGATCAGCTTCCCCAGCAGGAAGAACCCGGTATCGTCAGCCACCCGGGCGGCCTGTTGCATATTATGCGTTACGATCACGATCGTACACTGATCCTTCAGTTCAAACAACAGGTCCTCGATTTTGGCCGTCGCAATCGGGTCCAGCGCCGAGCACGGCTCGTCCAGCAGCAGCACTTCCGGATCCACGGCCAGCGCCCGCGCGATACACAGCCGCTGCTGCTGGCCGCCGGAAAGCGCCAGCGCTGATTGATGCAGCTTGTCCTTCACCTCATCCCACAGCGCCGCCCGGTGCAGGCTGCGCTCCACGATCTCCTTGAGCGGCGTCCCGGCGCGGTCCAGGCCGTTCACGCGCACGCCATAGGCCACGTTGTCGTAGATCGACTTGGGGAACGGGTTCGGCCGCTGGAACACCATCCCTACGCGCCGCCGCAGCGAGGTGACTTCCATGCCCAGGATGTCGGCGCCGTCCAGCGTGATCCGGCCCACCGTACGCGTGTGGCGGATGGTCTCCGAAATCCGGTTCAGCGCCCGCAGGAACGTCGACTTGCCGCAGCCCGACGGACCGATCAGCGCCGTGATGCGCTTCTCATGCATGGCCAGCGTGATGTCATGCAGCGCGCGGTACTCGCCGTAGTAGAAGCTCAGGTTCTCGGTGCAGATCTTCACGGTCGCCGACTGCTCATGCAACTCGCCGCCCTCGTCTCGCGACGGGTCCCGGCGGGTGGTGACGGGGGCTTCTGGTGCGCTATGCATCGTAAGTCTCACCTGGCACCGCGCTCGGGCTCCGCGCCTGACGTGCGCTCATTGCCTTCCTTCATTGTCGCCATTCTAAGCGCGCCCCCGCGCGCCGGACCGGCCGATGGCGAAGCGCGCCGCGGCATTCACCGTGAGCACCAGCACCAGCAACACGAAGCCCGCCGCCCAGGCCTGGCGGTGCCAGTCCTCGTAGGGAGCAATCGCATAAGTGTAAATCATCACGGGCAGCGTAGCCGTCGGCTCCAGCCAGCCCGAACTCCAGAAGCGGTTCCCGAAGCTGGTGAACAGCAGCGGAGCGGTCTCGCCCGCCACGCGCGCCAGGTTCAGCATCAGTCCCGAAAGAATGCCGCTCTTGGCCGCCGGGATCACGATCGTCAGGATGGTGCGAGCCTTACCCGCGCCCAGCGCCATGGACCCTTCCCGCAAGCTCACCGGCACGGCGCGCAGGAACTCCTCGGTGGTGCGCAGCGCGATCGGGATCATCATGATCCCCAGCGCCGCGCCGCCGGCTACCGTGGAGAAATGCCCCATGGGCTGCACCACCAGGGCGTAGGCGAAGATGCCGATCACGATCGACGGCACGCCGTTCAGCAGGTCCGTGGCGTAGCGCACCACGCCAGAAAACTGCCCGTGCCCGAACTCGGCCAGGTACACGCCGCCCAGGAAGCCGATCGGGATGCCCACCGATAGCGCCACCAGCAGCACCTTGGCGCTGCCCACGATGGCGTTCGCCATGCCGCCGCCCGTCTCGCCCACCGGCGCCGGCAGCTTGGTGAAGAAGTCCAGGTTCAGGCTGCTTGCGCCCTTCCAGGCCAGGTACCCCAGGATCACCAGCAGCGTCCCCGCCACCAGCAGCGTGCACACGCCCGTGAGCCCCAGCATCACGGCGTTGACCAGCTTGCGGCGCATCGTCAGCGTCATGCCTTGTGCCCTCCGCGCCCGGTGGTCAGGATCAGCACCCGCGCCACGCCGTTGAACAGGATGGTCAGCGCGAACAGCACCAGCCCCAACTCGATCAGCGACTGGCGGTAGAAATCCGTGGTCGCTTCACTGAACTCGTTGGCGATCACCGCCGCGATCGAATACCCCGGAGCCAGCAGGGACGCCTTGATCTGCGGCGTGTTGCCGATCACCATGGTCACGGCCATGGTCTCGCCCAGCGCGCGCGCCAGGGCCAGGAACACCGATCCGAGAATGCCGCGCGTAGCCCACGGCACCACCACTTTCCAGGTGCTCTCCCAGCGCGTCGACCCCAGCGCCAGCGCCGCCTCGCGCTGATCGCCGGGAACGGCCAGCAGCACTTCGCGCGACACCGACACGATGAACGGCACGATCATGATCGCCAGCACGATACTCGCCGAGAACATGCTTACGCCGTAAAAGGCGCCCTCGAAGATCGGCAGGAATCCGAACACCGCCTGCAACGGTGGCACCACGAAGCTCTGCAACATCGGGACCAGCAGGAAGATGCCCAGCAGGCCGTAGATCACGCTGGGAACCGCGGCCAGCAGTTCGATCAGGAAGGTGAGCGTGTCGGACCACCCGCGCGGAGCCAACTCGGCCAGGAAGATGGCCGCGCCCAGCCCGATCGGCACCGCCACGATCAGCGCCACGAGAGAGGTCATCACCGTGCCATAGATAAAAGGCAGCGCGCCGAACTTCTGCGCCACCGGATCCCAGGCGCTGCCCGTGATGAATCCCCAGCCGAACGTCTCCCGCGGCTCGCTTGAGCCCGACCACAAATGGTAAGCCAGCAGCGCGGTGATCGCCAGAATGCTCGCCGCCGCCGTCAGCGTGATGGTGTAGGCCACGGCGTCCCCCGACCGCAGCCGGCTGAGCCAGGAGCCGCCGGCCGATTCGGGAAACGCTGTGGGAGCTGTTGCCATGGTTCGGGACGCCGCCTTAGTGCAGCATGGCGAGTTGCGCCATCTCCTTTTGCACCACGGCGTCGGGCAGCGGAGCGTATTCCAGCGCACTGGTCATCGTCTGCCCTGTGGTCAGCATCCAGTTCAGGAAGTCGTGAATGGTAGCCGCCTTGGCCGGATCGTCGAACTTCTCCGGGATCAGCAGCCACGTAAAGGAAGCGATTGGGTAGGCGTCCTCGCCCATTGGGTTCGTGATGGAGACGCGGAAGTCGTCCGGCATCTCGACGCCCGCGGCCGCGGCGGTCACCGACGCCAGCGCCGGTTCCACGAACTTCCCGGCGCTGTTCTGGACGTGTCCGGCAGGCATCATGTTCTGGAGCGCGTAGATCAGCTCCACGTAGCCGATGGTGTTCGGCGTCTGCTTCACCACGCCCGCCACGCCCTCGTTGCCCTTGCCGCCCAGGCCCACGGGCCAGCTCACCGAGGTCCCTTTGCCCGGACCATCCTTCCACTCCGGGCTGACCTTGGACAGGTAGTCCGTCCAGATGTAGGTGGTCCCGCTGCCGTCGGAGCGATGCACCACGACGATGTCGGCGGCCGGCAGCTTCGCGTCGGGATTCGCCGAAGCGATCGCCGGGTCATTCCACTTGGTCACCTTGCCCAGAAAGATCCCGGCCAGCGCCGCCGGGGTGAAGTTCAGCGCCCCGGTCACACCCGGCAGGTTATAAGTGGGCACCACCGCGCCCAGTACAGTGGGGAAATGCAGGATCTTGGTGCCGCGCTTGGCCTCGAACGTGCTGATCTGTTCCTCGGTCAGCGGCTGGTCGCTCGCGCCGAAGTCCACCGTGCCTTCGGTGGTCTGGCTGACGCCCGCGCCCGAGCCCAACGACTGGTAGTTGATCTGGACCTCCGGCTTCACCGTGCGGTAGGAGTCAAACCACTTGGAATAGATCGGGAACGGGAACGTCGCCCCCGCTCCGGTAATGTTCTGTACCTTTGGCTGGTCGCCGCCGCCGCACGAGCCTAGGCCCACGAAGGCCACCGCCAGAGCGGCCAGGACGAGCTTGGAATTCTTCATTCTTGATGATCCTCAGGATAGGGCTGGATTGTTAACCCGCAATGAACCAGTCCGATCAGACTCCGATGGGGGAGGCAGGCAACTCGCGCCCGGCCCTTTAGGCATCATACTTCCCCGCCCGCTTCCAGTTCACTGTTTTTGTGTTACAAATTCATGACAGTGCGATGTCGCATTCATGACGATCGCCGCCCATAGCACGAAACTCATAGAGAGCATTCGTCTTCAACGACCCGCTGGAGCCGCCCCCGGCAGCGTGAATCGCAGATTGAAATAGACCACGTGTTCGTGCGCCCCCTTCGGCGTCCCGGGCGCCACGGACCACGGATTGCGCGTCAGGTAGGCGTACTGAAGCATGGCTTGCAGAGCGCCGAACTTGCCGTCGCGCCAGAAGGTCCGGGTCAGGCCCGCGGTGCTCTCCTGAGTGGTCCGGTTGTGGCTGTTGGGCGAGCCGGCGAAGCCGTATCCGATGCTCGACCCGTTTACATCCGTGGATGCGTTGCGCCCGATGTAGACCCCGCCGTAGTAGGCGTAAAACTGCGTGTTGCCCCGTTGATACTCCAGACCCGACAGCGTCGATCCGGCATGGATCAGCGACGGACTGCCATTGGCCTGCACCATGAAGTCCGGCGCGATGCCGAACAGATAGCGGCCTTCGCCGTTGCTCCAGAAGTTGTTGCTGACCAGCCGCAGGTTCCGCCAGACCTCCACGTTGGAGTTGAAGGAGCCGCCGTAGCCGGTCTTGCGGAAGTATTGTTGCGTAACCGGATTAAAGAGCCGCACCGCGCTGGTGACGCCGGCCAGTTCCAGGTGCACGCGCGAATTAGGCTCATAGGCGATCTTGGCGATGACGTCCGGCCGGACATTAGGCGTCGCGATGCCATTGCCGGTGCTCTGATCCAGCTCCCCGCCGATCAGCGGAGCCAGGTTGGTGGGCAACACGGGAACGCCCGCGCCACCGGAGCCCCCGAAGTACTGCGTGGCATTCTCCAGAGAGAGCCCAAGCGTGAGCTTCTCGTTGGGGTGATACAGAATGCGCATGCCGGGGATGCGGCCCCAGGGCAGGCCGTTCAGATAGTTTGCGTCCACCGCCTGCCCGTAGAACAGGTCGCCGGGCAGGGCCGAGATCTGGCGGCGGTTGGGGACCATCATGCTCCAGGATTGCCCGCCCAGAAACTCGAACTTATCTTTGCGCACGTCCACCCAGAACAGGCGGATGCGGTACACCAGGCTGTTGCTGGTCACCTGGGTATTGAACGCCGCATTGCCGATGCCGCCCAGGAAGTCGCCCTCGTAGTAGCCGAGCACGTTCCAGCCCCTGACCTTGGCGTCCACCCGGAACCCCAGCCGCGAGTTGGCCGCCGTGAACTTATCCTCCGACAGCCGGCCTCGCACGGTGTTGTTGTAGGGGATGCCCGCGAAGTTGGACTGTAGGCTGGTGCCCGCGTTGGTGCTGCGGTAGGTGTTGGTCAGGTCCAGGAACCCGACCGGCGTGAAGGTCGCGTCGCCCAACTTCACCTGCAAGGGTGCGGTTTCCGCGGCTACGGGGGGAGCGGCTGCCGGCTGGCTGAGCGGCCGCGGAGCGGCGGTCAGCGCGCCCGAAACCACCGCTCTGGCCGGCGCGTTCGCCGGAGTGGCTGCGGCAGCCCGTGGGGTCTGCGGTGCGGCACTGGCCGGGGCGCCTTCCAGCCGGTCGATGGTACTCTGCTGCTGCTCCACGGTCTGCTGGAGCTTCTGGATCTGCGCCTGCTGCTCTTTCAATAGGTCAAGAATCTGCTGCAGCTCCGGCGATGGAGCGGGTGCCGCGGGCGTGCGCGGTTGCCCCATGGCGGGCAGGAGCATCAGGCATCCGGCCGCTGCTAGCGTGAACAGGTTTTTCATAGTTCCTTTCTCGTGGGGATGGAAAGAGGCCTGCGCAGGATCGGCCGGGGTTGCTGGCTGTGGAACGGCTTCAGAACTGCACATCCCACTGAATTCGATACCGGAAGTCGCTGAGTCCGGCAAGATTGTTCTGCTGCAGGCTCAGCCGCGAGAAGTCGAAGGTCCACTTGTCGTCGTGGCCTTCGAGGAAGATGTTCATGGCGAAGGTGCTCTCCTGGCGCAGGTCGCCAGGGAGCGCCTTGTTGGGGTCGACCACGGCGTAGCGGTAGGCGAACTCCACCTCGCGCGGAACGAAGCCCCAGACGGTGTGCGGAAAGTAGCCGGTCTGGACGTAGCTGCCGCGCAGCGTCGTGTCGGTGTGATTCACGTTATCGTGGACCTGCTTCCAGTGGTTCTCATTCTGGATCGACCAGCCGCGGTACTTGAACAGGAACTCGCCGTTGACCTGCGTCAGCCGATACTGGTTCGCCGTGCCCGCCGTGAATCCATCAAGCTGCGCCCCGCCCGAAGAGAACCGCGTATAGGCACTGGTGTTGCGCGCCGCCGTGAAGGCGACGAACGCGGCGGGCGTCTGGCGGTTGCCGGTGTCGCTGGACGAAAATCCGGGGTCGGCCTTGAGGAAGTTCCACTGATAGCGGCCCACCAGCAGGGGGCTCCCGTCCCAGCCGAAGCCCGAGTTCATGCCGGTGCCCTTCAGCACCTCGAAGCTGTAGACCGAGTCCCCGCGCGTGCCCGCGCCGAAATGCGCGTTGAAGCTGATGCCGGCCTGCCGGTCCAGCGTGAACTCGCGGTTGACGATGGACCGCTCGACGAACTGCTGCTTACCGGACGAAATGTAGCGTTCCTGGCTGAAGATCGACTTCCACTGGCCCACGCGGATCCGCAGCCAACTGGTGGGATGCAGGTCAGTGAACAAGGTGATCATGCGGCCACCCAGCAGGTCCTGCTCAAACTTGTATTCGGCGAAGCCGTGGAACAGTTCGCCCTCCATCTTGTAGCGCGCGCGGCGCATGTAGTAGTTGTTGCTGATGGGCGCGAATTGGCTGGGCTGGCGCGGGTCGTGGTCGAAGGGGGTGACGTAGCGCGATTGCAGCCGCCACTGGATGTGCGCCGTGTAGCCGCCGCCGGGCGATTCGATCTCCAGCCCCTTGCGGCTGTAGACGGCGGAAAACGGCTTGCTGACCAGCGTCAGCTTGAAGTTCTTCCAAGTGGTCTTCGGTTCGGCGTCGGCGCTCTCAACGGCGGCCTCTTCCGGCGGCGCGACGCTGGTGGCGGTGGTCTGCGCTCCCAATGGCAGGCCGACGAGCATGGCGCAAGTGCTGGCCCAAGCCCATGTCTTCGGAGTTGAAATCTTCATGAAATAAATTTGCAACCGCAGGATAGCTACAAATCCGTTTCTGAACGATTACTGTGTTATTACAAATCGATGAATTCTGCTGAGCTCAGGCAGGCCAATCACTTAGCGTCCGAAACTGAAGTTCGCGTCCACCACCCGCCCGTCCGGCTCCACCAACGCCGTGGCGATGAACGCCGGCCGCCGCAGGCTGCCGAAGCGCAGGTCGAACAACTCGACGCGCACCTGGTCCACCAGCGGATTCAGCCGCCAGCAGGGCGCCTGGTCGAACGCTTCGAACACCTGGAACACGTGCGTCATCTTGGCCGCGTCCAGCGCCGGGGCGTCGTGCGGCTGGTAGTCGAAGGTGCCGTCGCTCAGGTCGAACCGCGTGGTCAGGTCCACGGGAGCCTCATAGACGAACCCGTCCCCGTAGACCACACCTCGCCAGCGCAGGAACCCCAGCGTCTCTGGAAACGCGTAAACCGCGCTCGCCGGCTCACCCATGTACAGCCGCGCGTCGAGCTGGCCCACCACGCGGTCATGCGCCGTGAGCCGCACTCCTTCGTAGGCCAGCAGCGTGAACAGCGCGAAGTACGCCCACCCGCGCGCGGGACCCGGCACCCGCCCGCCGATCTCGGACGTAATCAGCCGCACCAGCGCCGGGAAGGCCAGCGCGGCGAGCAGGATCAGCCAGATCACCGGGTCGATCACATTCGTGATATCCAGATGCAGCCAGCGGTCGGAAAACGGCAGCAGCATCCGCACGCCGTAGACGTTGGTCCAGTCCAGCAACAGGTGGCTGAGTACGGCCAGCAGGCACACGAACCAGTCATAGAACGTCGGCCGCATGCGCTGATAGCCACGCACGATGGCGACCGGCAGCACGGCGATCAGGGGAGCCAACGCGAGCGCATGCGTGTAGCCTCGATGGACCTCGAGGTAATTCAGCGTGTTGGTGAAGAAGCTGTAGGTATCGACGTCCGGAGCGTTGGCCGCCAGCAGCAGCATAAGCGTGGTGCCCTTCACGCCGCGGCTCAGCCCGGCCCGGGCCATCATTACGCCTACCAGCGAATGCGTCAGGTTATCCATAGCTGGGAGGCAGCAGCAGATTCAGCGCCTGCGGCACGATGTGGATGGAGACCGGTTTCCACCCCAGGAATTCGCCGTCCACCTGCGCCGGAGCCGCCGTTGCGATCTCCACACAGCGCGCGTGCAGCGCATGCACGCCGTGCATCTTCCGGACCCGCTTCGTGGCGACGCCCAACATGTACCAAATGTAGCGCAACGGGTTGGAGCCCTCGAACAGAACCACCTCGAAATCCTCGCGCCGCAGCGATGCCCGCGAGGCGATCTCCAAATCCCCGCCGTAGTTCCGCACGCGGCTCACCAGCGCGAATCCGCAACGGTAGGGCTGGCCTTCGACGCGTACCTCCAGCAGATCGATGCGCCGGTGGATGCGCGCCATCCCCGCCGCGTAATACGCCAGCTTCCCGGCCGCCGCCTTCAGCCCGGCATGGACGTCGTAGACGATGATGGCGTCCAGTCCCACGCCGCACATCAGCAGGAAATAGCGCGATCCGCCCTGCCAGGTGACCCGCCCCAGCGCGACCGGCTCCGCGCGGCATTCGCCCAACCGCTCGGCCGCCCGTTCCAGGTGTGAGCCGAGCCCCAGTTCCATGGCTGCCACGTTGGCCGTTCCACCCGGAAGCACGCCCAGCGGCACGCCGGTGTTGGCCAGTCCCTGGATGGCTTCGTTGATGGTGCCGTCCCCGCCCAGCACCAGCACCAGGTCGGCGCCTTCGGCCACGGCTTCACGGGCGAGCGTGTCCGCATGTCCAGCCGCAGTGGTGGGCAGCAAGCGCGGCTCGATTCCCCCGCGAGCCAACGCCGCAGTGGTACGTTGAAGTATACTCTCGGGATCCCGCCGAATCTTGCCAGCGGCAGGGTTGTAGATAAGGACCGGCTGGCGGAACTGTGCGATTCATCGATTATAGCTGCCAACCCCTGTGACCGGCGCACAAAAGAAGCTAGAAGATCTGCGCGAAAAGCTGCGCCATCACGAGTACCTGTACTACGTGCTGGATGCGCCCGAGATCTCCGACGCCGAATTCGACCGTCTGATGCGCGAGTTGCAGGCGCTCGAAGCTGAGCACCCCGACCTGGTTACGCCGGATTCCCCCACCCAGCGCGTCGGCGGAAAACCGCGCGAGGGATTCGTCAAGGTCCGCCACTCCTCGCCCATGCTGAGCCTGGACAACGCCCTGGGCGAAGACGAGCTGCGCGAGTTCGACAAGCGCGTCCGCGGGCTGCTCAAGGACGGTGAGGAGTACCACTACGTCGCCGAACTGAAGCTGGACGGCGTGTCCATGGCCGTGCATTATCGCGACGGGCAGCTCGCGCAGGCGCTGACGCGCGGCGACGGCGAGGTTGGCGAGGACGTCACAGAAAACGCCCGCACCATCCGCTCCGTCCCCCTCAGTCTGAAGAAGAAGGAAACGGTGGAGGTCCGCGGCGAGGTGGTGCTCACCAAGAGGAACTTCGCCAAGGCCAACGAGGAGCGCGACAGCCAGGGCCTCAGCCGCTTCGCCAACCCACGCAACGCCGCCGCCGGAGCCCTGCGCGTGCTGGACCCGTCGGTGACCGCCGCCCGCCAGCTCGAATACGTGACCTACTTCCTGTTCGCCGGCGGGGCTCCAGCGCGCCCTACGCAGTGGGAGGCGCTCGAATCGCTGAAGGATTTCGGCTTCAAGGTCAGCCTGCACCGCAAGCGCTGCAAGACGATCGACGAACTGGTGGACTTCTGCGCCGAATGGGCGGAAAAGCGCGACGACCTGCCGTTTGAGATCGACGGCGTGGTGGCCAAGGTGGATTCGGTGGAGCAGCAGCAGCGCCTCGGCTGGACCGCCAAGGCTCCGCGCTGGGCCATCGCCTTCAAGTTCGCCGCGCGCCAGGAGCAGACCCACGTCCAGGACATCGTGGTGAACGTCGGCCGCACCGGAGCGGTCACGCCCACCGCCGTGCTCGACCCGGTGAACATCGGCGGCGTCACCGTCTCGCGCGCTACGCTGCACAACGAGGACGAAATCGAGCGCCTGGGCGTGGAAATCGGCGACCTGGTGTTAGTGGAGCGCGCCGGCGACGTGATCCCCAAGGTGGTCCGCGTGGTGGAGCCCGGCCAGCATCGCCACAAGTTCAAGATGCCGCGCACGTGCCCGGTGTGCGGCGGCGACATCGTGCGGGCGGAAGGCGAGGCGGCCAGCCGCTGCATCAACACGAATTGCCCGGCGCGCCTGAAGGAATCGCTGCTGCACTACTCGGCCCGCGGCGTGATGGATATCGACGGGCTGGGCGAGGTGCTGGTCGACCAGTTGGTCGAAAAAGGCCTGGTCAGGAACGTCGCCGATCTCTACCAGCTCAAGGTCGAGGACCTGATGGAGCTGGAGCGCATGGGCAAGAAGTCCGCCGAGAAGCTGGTGGCCAACATCGACGCCTCGCGCCAGCAGCGCCTGCCGCGCATCCTGAACGGCCTGGGCATTCCGTTCGTGGGCGAGCGTACGGCGCAGTTCCTGGCCGACGCGTTCGGTGACCTGGACGAAATCGCTCGCGCCAGTGAAGAGAAATTGCAGGAGGCTGAAGAAGTCGGCCCCAAGATCGCGCAGAGCATTCGCCGTTTCTTCGGCGAGGAGCGCAACCAGGCGCTGATCGAGGCCCTGCGCAAGGAAGGCTTCGACTTTAAATGTGAGATCCGCCGTAAGCCGGTGGGCAAGCTGGCGGGCAAGACTTTCGTACTCACGGGCACGCTGCCGAATCTCTCGCGCGAGGAAGCCAAGGCATTGATTGAGGAACTGGGGGGCAAGGTGACGGGTTCGGTGAGTAAGAGGACGAATTATGTGGTGGCCGGGGACGATCCCGGCTCGAAGCTGGATAAAGCCCGGGCGCTGGAAATCGAAGTGCTCGACGAAGCGGGCCTGCGCAAGCTGCTGGGAGGAGGCTCCTAGATGGCCTGGAAGCAGACCCTCATCAGTTGGGGACCCTTCGGGATCATGGCCGCGGCCATCATCGAATCCGCCGGCGTGCCGAGCCCCAGCGGCACGGACGCGCTGATCGTGCTGGTGACCATCGCGCGGCCTGAAATTGCGGTGGTGTGTGCGGCGCTGGCCACCGTCGGCTCCATCATCGGCAGCGTCATCTTCTACGAAGTCGTGAGCCGCGCGGGCGAAAAGTTCCTGCTGAGCCACACCAGTTCCGGCCGCGGCGCGCGCTTCCGGCAGTGGTTTGACCGCTACGGGCTGGCCTCGGTGTTCGTCTGCGCGCTGGTCCCGTTCCCGTTTATGCCCCTGAAGGTGATGGCGGTGTGCGCGGTGGCGCTGGGGGCCGAACGGTGGCGGTTTTACTCGGTAATCACGATCGCGCGCATCCCGCGTTACGGCGCGATGGCGTACCTGGGCGCGCAGCTCGGGCAGAATTCCTCCGCCTGGCTGAATAGTCACATCTGGCACATGGGCGTGCTGGCGGTGGTGCTCTTCGCGTTTCTGTACGCGCTGCTGCGGTACTCGGCGAGAACTCGCGCGGCGGCATCGGCGCGGTAGTGGCGCAAGCACTCGTGCTTGCCGTGTCGAGACTCGTCTCGACACTTGTGGACGGTAGCAGGACAGGCCCCGGCACGAGTGCCGGCGCGGCGAGCACGAGTGCTTGCGCTACTGCTATACTGACCACCGGTTCCGATCCAAGGAGGCTTCTCACTCATGTCACGTCGCATCGCGCTTTTGTTCTCTGTCAATCTGCTGCTGGTCTTCGGGCTGGTGTGTACCGTCAGCGTCACCGCTCAGGGACCCGGCGCGGCCAAGGGCGCCCCGAAGGGAGCCAAAGGCAAGGGCGGCAAAGGCAAAGGCGGCCCCCAGCGCCCCGGTCTGTTCTTTGAAGAGGACTGGAAGCAGGTTCCGTCAAACGTCGAACATGCCGTGGACCAGGCCAGCGTCGGCAGCGCCGACCTCGAGCTGAAGCTTTACAACAACACCGGCGAAGGCATCCAGATGACCGGCACCACCGGCCTCGAAACCAATCCTCCGCACGTCTGGACCGGCCTCTGCGAAGGCCCCTGCGCCTTCACCCTGCGCAGCAAGACCAAGATGGCCGACCTCACCGGCCTGGCCCGCATCAAGGCCAACGTCAAGACCTCGGGCTTCCACCAGATGCGGCCGCTGATCAAGCTGGCCGACGGAACCTACCTGGTGGCCGATGCCGGCGTGGGCACCTTCACCGACTGGCTGAACTACGAATTCGCCGTCGCCGACCTGCGCTGGGTAGCGCTTGATCCCGAACGCGTCGTGACCACCGGCAACTGGGTCAACAACCCCGACCTGAGCAAGGTGGACGAGATCGGATTCGCCGACCTGCACCCCGGTTCGGGTCACGGCCCCGGCGGCTGGGGCGACGTCGCGCAGATCGAAGTTTACGCCAACCCGGTGGCGCGCTAGTACCACCCATAAATTCAGCCTAAAGCACAATGGAGGACCGCTCCCTGGCGGCGGCTCAGCGAATGGCGCTCTGCCCGGATTAGCCGCACTTTTCACCGGCTCTCAGCGTATCGGAGGGAAACGTCGGGCGGGGAGCCGCAAGGGGCGATTTCGTCACCGCAACTGGCATGACACCTTGACCGGCGACAGGGGATGAGTCCCGGCGCGGCAAGCCACGGGTTAGCAGCGCTTGCGCACAGTGCCGCTGGCCGCGACCATAGGGAGCGGTTTCCCAGGTCCATTACCGCGCAACGCAGGCGACCGGGTTCATCTTTGAGCCGTCCGGCTCCTTCTTGAAATTGGTGCTCGTTACGAAGGGCTCGGTTAAGTACGTCGGGTCTTCGACGATGGTCGTCACCACAAACCACGTGTCGCCATTGCGCTCCGTGGTCAGATCGAAGTATTCGCGCAGGACGGTGTCTCCGCTGTAGGGCGGGCCGTTCTTGCGCAGGTAGCCGGGGAGGAGACCTGTCGTCACCACTTCGAGAGACCGGCCCTTGTTGCCGACGCGCGTGGCGCCCAGGCCTTGCTGCGGCAGTTCGGGGCCGTGCACGGGCTGTTCCCAGTTGGCGACCGAGTAGCCTTGGCGCGACGGGGTGATGTTCGCCGGAGGCTTGCCGAAGTGCAGCAGGCGGGTCTGCTCGCCTTGATCGGCCTCGATCTTCAGCGTGTTGTCGTCCTCCCAGGTGATGTGCAGGCGGCCGGGGATGCGCATGAGCGCGGGCGCACCGTAGGCCTTGCACGCCAGGCCGGCGGCTTGGTCGGCGGCCGGGTCCCAGGCGTTGCCGATGCGGCGGCCTTCGGCGTTGAGCGGGATACTGGCGAAGTCCCCTTTGATGGGCGTGACCATGCGCCAGCGCCAGTCCTCGGTGACCACCGAGACCCAGTAGCCGGTGAGATCGACGGGCGCGCCTTCGCGGCCCGAGCGCGGGGGCTTGGGCTTAGCCGGCGGCGGTCCGAGCTGGGCGAACGCCGTAGCGGCAAACGTCGCGATCAGAAGAGCCCGCTTCATGGCTGCACGGCTCATTACTGCACCCCCTTCAGGCTGTTGTAGACCGCTTCCACGAACATGTCCGTGGTCCAGAATCCGGTGGTCGCGCCGTAACGCGTGTCGTAGTCACGCGTGGGCTTGGCCGCCTTCACCTGGTCAAGCGTCATGCCCTTGCCGATCAGGTCCTGGATGCGGTCGCGGATGATGGTGACCATGTCGCGGTATTCGACCACGTCAGCTTCATCGCACAGGCGGCCGTGGCCGGGCACGATCATCGTGCCGCCGTCCTGGTAGCGGGCCGGGACGGCGATATCCAGGATCCTGTTCAGGGCGGCGATGATGCCCTGCACGTTGCCGCCGTTGGCCATGTCAATGATGGGGTAGCGTTCGGGCGTGAAGATGTCGCCGGTGGCCAGCACATCCGAGCCGCGGAACAGAACCATGCTGTCGCCGTCGGTGTGGGCGTTGGGCATGTGGTAGACGAAGATGGCCTCGCCGTTAAAGTGGAAATCCTTGAAGTCGCCGAAGTAGGTGTCATTGATGGTGGCGGCTTCGCTGACGCGCGGCTGCTGGCCGGCGGGCGGATTCACCATGCGGAGCAGCACGTTCTCATGGGTAACGACGCGCGGGCGGCGCAGCGGATCGGGCGCGCCGAGCTTCAGCAAGGCCTCGTTGCCGGCAGTGTGGTCGGCGTGCAGGTGCGTGTTGATCAGCCAGACGATATTTTTGTCCGTCACCTTGCGGACCTCTTGCATGATGACGGGGGCGGCGGCTTCCGATTTCGAATCGACCACCACCACGCCTTCGTCGCCGGTCTGGAACGTGGTGTTGCCGCCGGCGCCAATCAGCATGTAAACGTTGTCGCGGATCTTCCAGACGTTTAGCTCAGGGGCTCCGGCGTTGGGCTGCGCGCTGGCGACGACGGAGGCGGCCAGGAGGGTGAGAAGGAATCGCATGGTCACCTCAGATTGCAGTTGAACAGGGTTGTGCAGGTGCAGTAGCGGTCGCATTCGGCGGGTGGGTTGTAGCCCTGGATTTTCTCGCGATATTCGGGATAAAGCGTCTCTGCACCGCCGCGGGTGGCTTCAAAGGGGAGCCCGTACCAAGCGGCGAACTCGCGCAGATAGGGGTTCGTGCCGGGCAGGTGATGGGGGACGGCTCCGGTGGGTTGGGGAAGCTCGGGGGCGTATTCGCAGCCGAAGATGCCGATGTGCTGGCCGGGGTCGAGATACCAGTTGTCGCTGCGGACCAGGGGTTCGGTGAGGAACACGGGGTCCTCGATGACGGTGACCACTGTGAGGTAGTCGCCGTGGCGCATCCAGTGTTCGGTGGAGGTGGCGCGGTCACTGCGCGGCAGGCCGTTGCGGCGGAGGTAGTTCGTCTTCAGATGCGTCGTGGTGACGGTGAGCATGTTGCCTTCGTAGACGCCGGTGGAGAAGCCCTGGAAACTGTGGGGCGCCCAATCGGGCGGATGGGGCCGGCCGTCCAGCCAGATGGTGCGGTCGCTGTCCCATGCCAGGAAGTGGAGGTGGAAGGCGATGACGCGCTGCGTGGCGGGATCGATTTCACGGGTGACGCGGATGTTGCCGAGGCCGCGGAGGGCGTAGTCGGAGCCGTGCGGGCGGCACTGGTACTGCTCGACGACGGAGATGCGGTCGGCATCCCAGCTATCGGCCTGCATGCGGGCGGCGTCGTTGATGGGCATCTCGGTGTAGTCGCCGAGCTCGGGTCCGGGGAGGCGCTCAGGTCCGCTTTCGTGATAGAGGGGCGCCCATTCGCCGGTGAAGTCGATTTGGGCGTAGGCGGGGAGCGTGGCCAGAGCGGCAGCGAGCAGGGCGGCGGGGAGGATGCGGTGGAGATGGTGCATAGGGGTCCTCAGGCGGCGTTTGGCCGCTGGGTATGCATTATACCGCCGGGAAAGATTTTGGCCGCAGATGAACACGGATGTACACAGAGGATGGAGCCCGGGTGTTGGGTTCGTTTCGTCGGTGGAGGGGGCCCGCCTCCGCCCTGGCTTCGGCGGACAGGCCGGCGCGTACACCGTTCCGGCGTAGGTTCGTTTCGTCGCTTGATGCGATGGTGCCCGGGAGGCCGCTTGGGAATGCGTTGCATGGCATTTCTCAGAGTAAAGAGGCGCGCGCAAGGCCGGGCCCAAGTTTCCGCGGGAACGACGGAGAGTAATCGGGATATTTGTGTTGGACCGTTGTGACTGCATCGGAACGGCGGCCGCCGTGATATTCTCTGGTAACTCCTACAATTGCCGGAAGGGAGAACCTGAGATGGCAGACAATATCGACGCGTCGGACGCCTCGAAGCCGCAGTGGGACCCCTCCGACCTGAACGGGTCACTCCAGAACCTGTTCGCCTACGTCGTCGATGCGACCAAGAAGTGCGTGGACTGGTATTGGGAGGCGAAGAAATCCAAGGCGTTGCTGTCCCGCGCCATTCAGCTCTCAGCGGTGCTGTTCACGGCGGCGGCAGGACTGGTGCCGCTGCTGGGGGAGATCCTGGGAAATCAAGACGTTTCGTTCGGGCTCTGGGCGTCCGTCCTGGTGGGCGCCGCGGCGGCGGTGCTGGGTTTGGACAAGGCGTTCGGATTCTCCACCGGCTGGACGCGCTACGTGCTGGCCGCCACCAATATCCGGAAAGCCCTGGAGGAATTCCGCATGGACTGGCTGGCGCTGATGGCCAAGGCAGCGAGCCCGCCGAAGCCGGAAGAGGTGGCGGCGCTGCTGAAACTGGCCAAGGATTTCCGGGCGAGCGTGGAAGGGTTCGTGCTCCAGGAGACCCAGGACTGGGTGACGGAATTCCAGAGTAATATCGCGCAACTGGAAAAGGACGTCAATACGCAACTGGCCAGCATGAAGGCAGAGGCGGAGAAGACGGCGCAGGGCAAGGAGGCGGCCGCACAGCCGGGCTCCGTGCAATTGACGATCGGGAACGCGGACAAGGCGGACGATCACACGGTGATGATCAAGCTTGAGGGCGCCGGCGGTGTGGTGGCGGAGGAGAGCGTGGTGGGGGCCGTCACCTGGGCGCGGGCGAACGTCACTCCGGGGCAGTACCGCGTGATGGCCAGCACGACGATCGGAGGGAAGCCGTCGTCGGCGTCCACGATCATCGTCGTCAAGCCGGGAGAGAAGACCGACGGCAACGTGTCGCTGCCGGGCTGAGGGGGGGGCCGGGCTGAGGGGCGCCGGGCCGAGGGGCGCCGGGCTGGGGCCCGGACGAGCGCACGAGAGCCGCCGCACTGCCACATTCCTGCCTCACACGGGGCACGGTGACAGCAGGAGTCGGGGGACAAAGGGGGATGCCGGCTATGTCGCCAGCCCGGCTACGTAGGCAATGACCAGCGTTCCGTTGTAGCCGAGGTGCATCAGGGCGGGTGCGGCGGTGGAGCCGGTCAAGCGGCGGGCGACGCCAAAGACGCAGCCGGCCAGGAATAGCGGCAGCAGGTATTTCCACGACCATTCGTCCTGCGGTCCGTGGATCAGGGCGAAGGGGAGCGCCGCGCAGACGATGCCGGCGATGGGGCCCAGCAGACGCTCGAAGAGCATTTGCAGGAAGCCGCGGAAGATCAGTTCTTCGATGACGGGTCCGGCAACGGCTGAGAACAGGACCACGATCGGGACGGCGACGTGGCCGTTCACCAGGACGTCGACCGGCGAGGGGAGGTCGGGGGCGTGCAGGACTTCGTTGTCGAGGATGCCGATGCCGACGGCCAGGATGGGTCCGCAGAGCAGGCAGATCCAGGCGCCGCGGAAGGCCAGGGTCCAGCCGAGGGAGCGCCACAGGGGCTGGTCGTAGCGGGTCCTGATGACGAGGTAGAGGGAGCTCAGAATCAGGGCGTAGAAGGCGGTCTGGAAGACCAGCATGCGGATGCCGGCGCTCTCGAAGGCTTTGGGCGCCAGGGACGCGCCGCCCGCGGTGATCAGCGAGGCGATCAGGTAGATGGGCAGGATGGAGCCGATGAAAAGCGCTACGTCGGACAGGGTCCAGAAGGCGGGGGGCTCGGGATGGTCGGTGGCAGTGGTCACCGGGGCTCTTTCGGACTGGGGGGGACCGCTCCCTGTGGTCGCGGCTCAGCTAGTGGCGTTGGCGCACGCAAGCCGTGGTCCGGGCAGAGCGCCGCTCGCTGTGCCGCGACCATCGCGACCATAGGGAGCGGTCTACGATGACGGCGAAAGCGCGCTCGCGGGATTGCGGCTGGGAGGAGAGTCGTGGACGCTGGGGAGTGCGGCTTGGGGACCAGGCGGGCTGAGAGCCCGCCGCAGGCCGGGGGCCTGCCCCACATCGGTCCGCGCTGCATCAGTCGAGCTCCACCAGGGCGGCGGCCAGTAGGGGGATCATGATTTCGTGATGGCCGGTGAGGGCGTAGCCGTGTCCGCCGGATTTGGCGTGCGGGCGCTTCACCACGTTCAGGCTGGGGCGGTAGTGCTGGAGGAAATCGAAGTTTACGGTGGTGAATCCGGCTAGAGGATGGCCCAGGTTGCGGACTACGCTCACGGCTTTCAGAAAGACTTCGGGTAGGACCACGGCCGAGCCCAGGTTTAGGTAGACGCCGCCGGAGTCGAGTCCGCGGACCAGGGAGCAGAGCAAGCGGAAGTCGCGATGGGTTGCGGCGCCGATGGCGGCCGGGTCGGCGGCGGGGTGCGTGTGGGGTGTGTCCGTGCCGACCGCGACGTGCACGGTGACCGGGACGGCGGCCTGATAAGCGCCATGCAGGATGCTATGCGGGGCGCAGTCCGGGCGCGCGAGTTTTTCGAGCGCTCGACCCAGAGATTCGCCCATGCCCAGTTCATCGGCACTTCCGCGGGCGATCGCCACGTTCATCTCGCGTCCGGTTTCTTCGGCTGAGCCGAAGCGGCCGTCGGGGAGGACTTCCTCGACGTCTTCGCTGGTCTGGCCGGCGATGGCGATCTCGAAATCGTGGATGGAGGCGGCGCCATTCATGACCCAGCCGGAGACCCAGCCGCGGCGCTGGAGGTCGAGGAGGATGTCGGCCAGTCCGCACTTGATGACGTGGCCGCCCATGCCCCAGAGGATGGCTCGCTTCTTGTCGCGGGCTTCCCAGACGGCTTCGACCACGGCACGGAGTGAGTCGGCCGCCAGGATCCGGGGAAGGGTGTCGAGGAGTCCGGCGATGCCTTCGCCTTTGCGGTAAGGCTGGCCGAAGTGCTGGAGCTGGACTTTGCCGCCGCGGTCGTCGATGGGGATGGTTTTCAGATTTTCGAAGGAGAGAGGTTCGTCGGCGTATTTGCTCATGCTGCTCTTCCGTTGTGCAACACCTTCTTGAGCGCCTGGGCGGTGTAGCTCTTGGGGTTGCGGAGGATTTCTTCGGGTGTGCCGCTGGCGACCAGGGTGCCCCCGCGCTCGCCGCCTTCGGGGCCGAGGTCGATGATCCAGTCGGCGGTCTTCACTACATCGAGTTGATGTTCGATGACCACTACCGTGTTTCCGAGGTCGACCAGGCTTTGCAGGACCTGAAGGAGCTTGCGGATGTCCTCGAAGTGCAGGCCGGTGGTCGGCTCATCCAGGATATACAGGGTTTTGCCGGTCTGGCGGCGGCTGAGCTCGCGGGCCAGCTTGATGCGCTGGGCCTCGCCGCCGGACAGCGTGGTGGAAGACTGGCCCAGGTGCAGGTAGCCGAGTCCGACGCGCACCAGCGTTTCCAGCTTGGCCTGGATGGCCGGGATGTTTTCGAGCAGCGCCAGGGCGTCTTCGATGGAGGATTCCAGCAGGTCGGCGATGGAGCGGTCCTTGTACTTGACCTGGAGGGTTTCGTGGTTGTAGCGGCGGCCGCGGCAGACGTCGCAGGTGACGTAGACGTCGGGGAGGAAGTTCATCTCGATACGCTTGAGGCCGTCGCCCTGGCAGGCTTCGCAGCGTCCCCCCTTGACGTTGAAGCTGAAGCGGCCGGGCTTGTAGCCGCGGGCTCTGGATTCCGGCAGGCGGGCAAAGAGATCGCGAATGGGGGAGAAGACCTGCGTGTAGGTGGCCGGATTGGAGCGTGGGCTGCGGCCGATGGCGGCCTGGTCGATTTCGATGACCTTGTCGAGATTGTCGAGGCCCTTGATGCTGGTGTGCGCTCCGGGTTCGGCGCGCGAGCCGTAGACGTGCTTGGCGGCGGCGCGGTAGAGAATGTCGTTCACCAGGGTCGATTTGCCGCTGCCGGAGACGCCGGTGACGACGATGAAGGTGCCGAGGGGAAATTCGACGTTGACCTTCTTGAGGTTGTGTTCGGAGGCGCCGCGGATCAGGATGCTGGGGCCGCTGGGGCGGCGGCGCATCTCGGGGATCGCGATCTGGCGGGCGCCGGTGAGGTATTGGCCGGTGAGCGACTTCGGATTCGCGGCGATGTCGGCGGGGGTGCCCTGGGCGACCAGTTCGCCGCCGAGGCGGCCGGCGCCGGGGCCGAGGTCGATCACGTAGTCAGCGCGCTGGATGGTGTCGGCGTCGTGCTCCACCACCAGGACGGTGTTGCCGAGGTCGCGGAGCTGGCTGAGGGAGGCGAGCAGGCGGTCATTATCGCGCGGGTGGAGTCCAATGGAGGGCTCATCCAGCACGTAGAGCACGCCGCGCAGGCGCGAGCCGATCTGCGTGGCCAGGCGAATGCGCTGGGCTTCGCCGCCGGAAAGCGTGGCCGAGGAGCGTTCCAGGCTGAGGTATTCCAGGCCGACGGCGATCAGGAACTCCAGGCGGCTGCGGATTTCGTCGACGGGGCGTCCGCCGATGGCCTGCTCGCGCGGATTCAGCTTCCAGGCCTGGACGGTTTCGTGGGCGCGGGCGATGGACATGCGCGTGAGGTCGCCAATGGTGGTCCCTTTGACGCGCACGGCCAGGCTGGACGGCTTGAGGCGATGGCCGTCGCAGGCCGGGCAAACCTTGGCGGACATGAACTGCATGAACCAGTCATGGTAAGCCTCGCTCGAGAATTCCTGGCGGTAGAACCTGGTCAGGATTTCGAGGATGCCGGGCTTGCCGCCGGCGCCTTCGAGCAGCGTGGTCTGCTGCTTGGCGGTCATGTCCTCGAACGGCTTCTTGAGGGGGAGCTTGTTCGCGTTGGCCAGCGCGGTGACGGCGTGGATCACGTAGCTGTGGCCGCCGAGGGCCATGCCGCCGTCGAGCAGCGGGCGGGAGGGGTCGACGATGACCTTGATGGGGTCGAAGTTCCACTGGCTGCCGAGTCCGTTGCAGGTCTCGCAGGCGCCGAACGGGCTGTTGAAGGAGAACGATCGGGGTTCGAGCTGCGGGACGCTGGCGCCGCAGTTCGGGCAGGCGAGCTTGCTCGAATAGAGCCGCTCCTCGCCGTTCACGATCGCGAGCTGGACCAAGCCGTTGGCCAGCTTCGAGGCGGTCAGGACCGACGCGGCCAGGCGAGCTTCGACCTCGGGCTTGACGACCAGGCGGTCGACCACGACTTCGATGGTGTGGTTGCGTCGGCGGTCGAGCGGGATGTCCTCTTCGAGCGATCGGAGCTCACCGTCGATGCGCGCGCGCAGGAATCCCTGGCGCAGGAGTTTTTCGAGCTCCTTCTTGTATTCGCCCTTGCGGCCGCGGACGATGGGCGCCAGGATCATGACGCGCTCGCCCGCGCCCAGCGACATCACCTGTTCGAGGATCTGGTCATTCGACTGGCGTGAGATTTCGATGCCGCAGTCCGGGCAGTGGGGAACGCCGATGGAGGCGAACAGGACGCGCAGGTAGTCGTAGATTTCGGTGATGGTGCCGACCGTGGAGCGGGGGCTGCGGCTGGTGGTTTTCTGCTCGATGGAGATGGCCGGGCTCAAACCGTCGATGGAGTCGACCTCGGGGCGCTCCATCTGGTCGAGGAACTGGCGCGCATAGGGCGAGAGCGTTTCGACGTAGCGGCGCTGGCCCTCGGCGTAGATGGTGTCGAAGGCCAGCGACGACTTGCCCGATCCGCTCAGCCCGGTGATGACGGTGAAGGTGTTGCGCGGGATCTCGACGTCGATGTTCTTGAGGTTGTGTTGCCGTGCGCCGTGCACGGTGATGCGCTTCAGCAAGTGTTTCTCATTTTCCCATATCCGGCGCGGGAGGCCGTTCATATTTCCCTGAGAGGCGCGGGAGGCGGCGGGCACCAATGAAACGTGGAGGGCAGTGCACGGATCGTGACTGTGAAGGTGTGGGGCTACAGGCCCTTTCGAATGCGCTGGAGAAGAAATGGCGGCGGAAGAACTAGATCTCCAGGACGCGAGTACTAAGTACGATAGTGCTTTTTGGCTGGGGGGACGACTATTGACCTTAGTTCCTTCTGGCTATAAAGTCGGAGTACCGATGATTGAGCAAAGAAAAAACCAACGCTTTGACTTGAAGTTGCCGTTTGAGGTGATCCGCTCGCGGGATAGGACGAAAGTAATCGGGGAGACGCGGAACGTCAGTTCCTCAGGGGTGCTGTTCTCCGCTGGTACCGAGTTCCCATTGGGCGAGCCGATCGAGTACTTGATCACGTTCCCGAAGTCGCCGGGGGCGCGCGCGGAAGTGCGCCTGCGGTGTGTGGGGAAGGTGGTCCGGGAGGAGCCGGAGATGGGGTTCGCTGCGTCGCTCGAGCGGTATGAGTTTGTGCGCGACGGGGCTTAGCGGGACTGGGTGCGCGGGGCGGCCTGCGAGGCCGCCGCAGGCCGGGGGCCTGCCCCACAAGCGTGGGCCGGGATACAATAGCCACCGATGACACGCCCGGAGCTTCGCTATCGCCGTGAGTTTCTCCGATTCTTAGCCGCCAGTCCGCTGGCCGCCCGCGCCTGGGCGCAGCAGGACGGCGGGCTGCGGACCACTGGCGCCGCGGGGGCCACCTCCCCGGCCGACGTCCTCAGCGTGGCTGAGTTCGAGGCGCTGACGCGGGAGAAGCTGCCGCCGTCCCACCTGGGCTATCTGATGACGGGCGTGGATGACGATCTCACGTTGCACGCCAACGTCGAGGGCTACCGGCAGTGGCAACTGCTGCCGCGGCGGCTGGTGAACGTTTCGCAAACGGACATGCGGGTGCAGGTCTTCGGCCAGACCTGGGACAGCCCCATCTTCCTGTGTCCGGTGGGCGCGCAGGGAGCCTTTCATGCCGACGGCGAAGTGGCCGTGGCGCGCGCCGCGAAGGCCAGGAAGCACGTCCAGATTCTTTCCACAGTGACGTCGTATTCGGTGGAGGATGTGGCCAAGGCGCTGGGCACGCCGCCCTGGTATCAGCTCTACATGCCGTCCACCTGGGACGCCACCGAAAAGATGGTGAAGCGCGTGGAGCAGGCGGGCTGCCCCGCGCTGGTGTGGACCATCGACCTGCTGGGCGGGCGCAATACGGAAACCGCCAGCCGCCTGGCCAAGCAGGACACGCGCGATTGCACGGTGTGCCACGAACCCAACGCGAATCCGTTCGCGCACCGGCCCATGTTCCGCGGCTTGGGTGACAATCCGGGGATCAATCCGCGCGAGGCGGACTGGAGCTATGTCGGACGCCTGAAGAAGCTGAGCGGGATGAAGCTGCTGATCAAGGGGATCGACACGGCGGCCGACGCGCGCCGGTGCGTGGAGAACGGCGCCGACGGCATTATCGTGTCGAACCACGGCGGGCGGTCCACTGAGACCCTGCGGAGCACCATTGAAACGCTGCCCGAGATTATGGATGCCGTGGGGGCGCGCGTGCCGGTGCTGATCGACGGCGGCATCCGGCGCGGCACGGACATCTTCAAGGCGCTGGCGCTGGGCGCGACCGCGGTGGGGATCGGGCGGCCTTACATTTTCGGGCTGGCGTCGTTCGGCCAGGCCGGCGTTGAGCGGGTGCTGGATATTCTGCGGTCCGAACTGGCTCTGATTATGCGGCAGTGCGGGACCCCCACGATCGCCGAGATTACGCGGGCGTCTGTACACCGGCGGGCTTAGGGAGGCGTCTTCTTTGATATGTGGCGCGTGGCGATCGTAACGATGTTGACGCTGGGCGCGGCCGGGGCGCAGGATACGCCGCAGAACCCATTCGAAGTGATTCTGCATCCGAGCTTCGAGACGGCGCTGGCGCCGGCCACGCCGCGGCTCACCAGCCACGCGAGCGGCATCCGGTCCGAGGCGGGCGAAGGTGCGCGCGTAGTGGTGCATCGCTGGGTGCACTCCGGGGACCTCTATTCGGGCTACGACTTGCTTCTGGAGGTGCTGGCGGCCGATCCGGAGACGGGGGAACAGCGCATGTGGGTGACCTTCGCTCCACTGAGTGCCCGCGCCGAGGACCTGTTCGGTGAGGCGGCGCGGCTGGTTCCGTTGGCCGCGTACCCGGAGGGCGGGCCAGTCAAGGTGGGGGCTGAGTTCACCGTGGATCCGGTGCTGGCGCCGCAGGGCGGGCAGCGGATCGTGGACCACGTCACGATGTCGGCTTCGGCTCCGGTGGTGCTGCCGACGCCGGAACAGGAGCGCGAGCGGAGGATCGCTTCGCACGTCGGGTTGTCGCAGGACTGGGCGGGTGAGGGGGTCGCGTTGCTGCGGCTGCTGCGGCAGGCGTCGGCGGCGGTCCGATAACGGACGCCCGGGGGACCGCCCCCTGCTCTGCTACGGGCTGTGCACGGGCGCCGGTCTTAGAGCGTTTGCAGCGTTATCGTAGACCGCTCCCTGTGGTCGCGGCACAGCTACTGGCGCTGTGCCCAGCGCAGGTCCTTTGTGCAGAGCGCCGCTAGCTGCGATCACAAGGAGCGGTCTACGCTTGCTGAGAAAACGCTCCAGGTATGGGGAAGAGCTGCCTTCCCATGAGCGTCGCGGCGGCCGGTGGGCTACGATTGTGGAGAGCCCGGCGGCGCCAATCCGGTTTTGTTCCGGGTTCAAGGAGAACCTACCGAGAATGAAAGCAACACGACTTGTGACGGTTGTTGCGCTGGCGGCGTTGGCCAGCGTCGGGCTGATGACGGGCCAGGGCAGGGGCAAAGGCGGCGGCAAAGGCAAGGGCGGCCCCAATCTGCCTCCGCCGATCAAGCTGACGGTGGCCGGCATGACCGACGGCGGGCGCTATCCGATGGCCAACGCCGGGCAGGCTCCTTCGCCCGCGCTGTCCTGGACCGGAGTGCCGGCGGGCACGCAAAGCTTCACCATCCTGCTGCACGATCCCGATCCGGTGTTGCAGAAGAGCGCCAGCATGGATGTCACCCATTGGCTGATCTACGACATCCCGGGCGATGCCACCTCGCTTCCGGCGGGTGTGCCGGCCGGGGCCGAACTGCCCTCCGGCGCGCGCCAGTTCCCGAACATCACTACGCAGCCGATGTACTTCGGTCCGGCGCCGCCTCCGGGCAGCGGCGTGCACCACTACACGTTCGAGATCTGGGCGCTGGATACCAAGCTGGGCGCGCAGCCGGGTACCGACCGGACCACCGTGATCAAGGCCATGGACGGGCACGTTCTGGCCAAGGGCATCGTGATCGGCCTGTACGGCGAGTAGATTGAGGTTGTGAAGTGCGGGGCGGGCCCGGCGGGTCCGCTCCGCGCACGTTGGGACGATGGCTTCGCAGAAGGACATATCGAGGAGGTCGGTGATCGCCAGTGCGGCGATAGTGCCGGCGGCGGCGTTGACGACGTCCGCTCAGCAGGCTGCGGCCGCACCGCAACTCGAATCGCTGACGGCGGGGCAGATGCGCATCCTCGAAGCGTTCCTGGACCGCTTGATTCCCTCCGATGAGACGGGTCCCGGAGCGGTGGAGGCCGGGGCACAGACCTACATCGACCGGCAGCTTGCCGGGTACCTGGCGGACGAAAAAGCGGCCTTCGCCGAGGGCCTGGAAAGCCTGGACGCCTACGCGCGCCGGGCCCATGGCTCGGCCTTCGCCGACCTTCCGGCGGCCACCCGCGACCAGGTTCTGACCGCCCTCGAAGCCGGCCAGGCCGACGGGTTCTCCACCGCGCGCAACTTCTTCAACCGCGCCCGCCGCCTGACGCTCGAAGGCATGTTCGGCGACCCGCACTATGGCGGCAACAAGAATTACATTGGCTGGGATCTGATCCGCTACCCCGGTCCGCGGCCGGCGGTGGGTCCGGACGAGCAGCGGCTGGACCAGCCCCCCACTCCGTATCGCCGGTCGGCGTACGGGCAGGAACCGGAATAGCTTCCCTCCTTCCGACTGACCTCCCTTTGCGAACCGCAGGCGGCGGCTGAGCCCGGTTTCGGTTTCCCGGCCATGATTGATAAACTTTAATCTAAAGGGTCCTTTCCGGAGGAGATTAAGTTGAAGATTCTAAAAGCTATTTGTGTGTTTTGCGGCGCTGCCGGGATGCTGGCGGCGCAGCCCACCATCGATCTGTTGCAGAACAACTACAGCTACTTGCTGCCCAGCAACCCGAGCTACGGGATCGCCCAGGGTTCGATTTTCATCATCAAGGGCTCGAATCTGGCGAACACATCCACGAGCCTGCAAAGCGCGCCGCTGGGAGCGGAACTCGAAGGGGTCTCGGCCAAGGTGACGGTGAGCGGCGTGACCACGGACGTGATCTGGTACTACGTGACGCCCGGCCAGTTGGGCGGCATTCTGCCTTCCAGCACTCCCGTGGGCGACGGCACAATTGTGGTGACCAACAACGGCCAGACCAGCGCGCCGGCGCCGATCAAAGTGGTCCAGAGCGCGTTCGGTGTGCTGACGCTGGACGGCTCGGGTACGGGCGCGGCGGCGGTTCTGGATGTGAACTACCAACTGCTGAGCGAATCCAATTCCGCCATGCCGGGCGACTACATCCAGTTCTTCGGCACGGGTCTGGGACCGGTGACCGGCGACGAAACCATCCAGCAGGTGCAGATGGATCTGACTAACATTCCGGTAAGCGTCGAGATCGGCGGCCTGGCGGCCAACGTGGTCTACCGCGGGCGGTCGCAATTTCCGGGACTGGACCAGATCAACGTGCAGGTACCGGACCTGAGCCAGGCGCTGGTGACCGGCAGCGCTGTCCAGCGGAACGCGGGGTTCGGGTGCGCCATAGCGGTGACCGTGCAGATCGGGGCATACGAGAGCAACGCCACCACGATCCCGGTTTCGGCCACCGGGGGCGATTGTCCGCCGCCTTCGACCGGCGGGGGCGGCGATGGCGGTGGCAGCGGCGAGGGCACCCTTACGCAAGAGGAGATCAACGGGTGGATCGCCGCGGGCGTGGTGCGCGCGGGCGGGGTCACGTTGAACAAGTCGACCAGCTATAACATCAGCGACGACCCGTTGGGGGGCGGAACGACCACGATGCGTACGGAGGCGGACACCGTGGGGGCCACCTTCTACAAGATCACCGGAGATCTGAGCGCGTTCTTCAACAATCCGCAAAACCCGATCGTCAACTTCGAGCCGGGCAACTGCACGGTGATCGTGGGCAGCACCACGAATCCCTTCCCGACGGTGGGTTTCACTTCGCTGGACGCCGGGACGCCGATTACGGTCACCGGTCCGAACGGGCGGCAGGACATCATGCGGCAGACGCAGGCAGGCCAGTTCACCTACAGCCTGGACGTATCCGAAAACTATCTGACGCCCGGCCAGTACACGGTGTCCGGTCCCGGCGGAGCGGACGTGGGTAGTTTCAACGGGACGGTCCAAGTGGCGACGCCGCTCACCTGGACCAATCGCGAGGCGCTCACGGAGGTGAACCGCAATATGCCGCTGACGGTCACCTGGGATGGCGGAGAGCCGACCTCGCTGGTGACCATCCAGGGGACCAGCATCAGCGCGGACGCCACCGGCATGTCAGCGTCCGGGGCGGCGTTCCTGTGCTTTGAGCGCAATTCGGCGCACAGCTTCACGGTGCCGGTGGACATTTTGCAGCAGCTCCCGGCCAGCCCCGTGTTTTCCGGGGGCGGCATTAGCATCCTGCAACGCGGCACGCTGTCGATCTCCTCCGATGGCAAGGCCACCCGGCTGGACGTGGACGGGCTGGATTATTTCAATATCGCGAACTCGTGGGGCGTGTCCCAGAGCACCCAGTACAAGTAGTGGATCGGGGGGGGGGCGGGCAGCGCGCACCGGGTCCGGCTCCCCCGTCCCATATGTGCAACGCAGAGGTCTTCCGGCGGGGTATTCCCGATTGCTAGAATGTCTTTGCCCCTGAGGGGGACCTAAACGTGAAGACTCTACGTACTCTTACCTTGCTTGCTTTCGCTGCCGGTGTGCTTGCCGCGCAGCCGTCGATCACCCTGTTGCAAAACAATTACAGTTACCTGCTGCCGAGTAGCCCGGATTACGGGATCGCACAGGGGTCGATCTTTATCATCAAGGGATCGAACCTGGCGAATACCACGGACACCTCGCTGCAGACCACGGCCAATGGGCCTTTGCCGACGCTGCTCGAGGGCGTCTCCGGCAAAGTGACCGTAAGCGGCGTGACCACGGACCTGATCTTCTATTACGTGACGCCCGGACAGTTGGGCGTGATCTTGCCCTCCAATACGCCGGTCGGCACCGGCACCATCGTCGTCACCAACAACGGCCAGACCAGCGCCCCGGCGCAGATCAAGGTGGTCGAGAGCGCTTTCGGCGTGCTGACGCTGGATGGGTCCGGCACTGGGTCCGCCGCCGTCCTGGATGCGAATTATATGCTGCTGAGCTCCAGCAACTCGGCCAAGCCGGGCGACTACATCCAGCTCTTCGGTTCCGGGCTGGGCCCGGTCAGCGGCAGCGACGCGGTTTCCCAGGTGATGGCGCTGCCCAACATTAGCGTGACGGCCACCATCGGCGGGATGACGGCGAACGTCGTCTACCGCGGCCGGACGCAATTCCCCGGCCTGGATCAGATTAACATCCAGGTGCCCGACCTCAGCCAGGCGTTCGTGGGCGAAGGAGCCACGATGCGCGCTGCAGGCTTTAGTTGCACGGTTGCTTTGAGCATTCAGGTCGGCACATTGGGCACCAACCAGACCACGATTCCGGTGGCGCAGAACGGCGGCACGTGTACGCCGGAGTCCACCGGCGGCGGGGGCGGAGGCGGCGGGGGCGGCGGGGGCGGCAGCACCGACATCTCCATTTCGCAGGACGAGATCAACTCCTGGATCGCGGCGGGCCAGTTCCGGAGCGGCTCCGTGTCCTTGGGAAAGTCGAAGTCCTATAGCATCTCGGATGACATCCTCTCGGGAGGAACGACGACGACCGTGGCGGAATCTCAGACCATCGGGGCCGGTTTCAACCGATTCACGGGAGACCTGTCCAACTATCTCAACAACAACAACAGCACGCTCCAGGCGCTGATCCCCGTGGCTGGCCGTTGCATCATCCTGCCCACACTCACGGACATTCCGAATCTGATGTACACCACGCTCGACGCGGGAGATCCGTTGACGGCAACCGGCCCGAACGGGCGCAAGGACATCCCGAGAATGAATCAGGCCGGGAACATCTACTACTCGCTCGATGTGGGCACCGGTTATCTTGTCCCTGGCCAATATACGCTGTCCGGCCCCGGCGGTGCGGACGTGGGCAGCTTCTCCGGAAACCTCTCGCTGCCGCCGGACCTGCAGTGGACGAACCGGGAAGACCTGACGGTGGTCGACCGCAGTCAGCCGCTGACGTTTACCTGGAGCGGAGGCGACCCGTCCACGCTGGTCTTCATGGAAGGGACCAGCTTCGTCACGCAGGGCGGCACCGTTACAACCGCCATCTTCGAGTGCTGGGCGAACAATCCCGACCACAGTTTCACGGTGCCCACGTCGATCCTGCAACAGCTTCCGGCCAGCGGCTCGATTTCCGCGGGTGGGTTCAGCTTTGTGACCCGTGGCACGCTGGCGATCTCCTCGGTGGGCCAGACCGTGCGCGTGCACGCGAGCGGGATCGACTACATGACGCTGAGCTCCGAGTCGGGCACCGCGCAGAGCGCGCAGTTCAAATAGCGCTTACGGCAACACCGGCAGGAGGGCGGATCCGGAAGGCACGAACAGGCTGCCTTCGGTGACGCCCTCCGGCGCGGCCTGTCTGAGGCGGCGCTGAAGCTGGTCCGGGGTGGCGCGCGCCGCCAGGTAGTCGGCGAAGGCGCGGGTCACCTCTTCCACTTGTTGCGCGGACTCGTGCACGAATTCCAGGCGGAAGTGGCGGATGCCGGCGGCCATCCACGCAGGCAGATGGCGCGCGGCTTCCTGCGCTTCGGCGCCAAAGACGGTGTTGCGGCAGCCGACGTCGGCCATCACCGGATGCGCGCGTCCGTGTTCGTCACGCAGGGCCACGCGATGCTGCTCGCAGGGGCGGCCGCAGTCCTTGTAGCTGGTCCCGGTCGAGAGAAAGCGGCAGAAGACGCAGTGCTCGGTGTGGAACACGGGCAGGTGATGGTAGGCGATCGCTTCGATGGCCGCCGCGCCGGTGCCGCGCGCAAGCTGGGCTACTTGGGCGGCGTTCAGGTCGTGCGTGGGAGCCAGGCGCGTGAGGCCGAGGTCGAGCAGCAGGCGCGCGGAGATGGCGTTGGCGGCGTTCAGGCTGAAGTCGCCGTCCAGACGCTGGGGGGCGGCCTTGCGCAGGGAATCCAGCAAGCCGGCGGAGCGGACGAGGATCGGGCAGGCGCAGCGCAGCAGGAAGTCGGCGATGCGCTGCTCGCCGGGTTTCAACACGCGGGGGCTGGCGACGCGGGCTTCGATACCGGAGGCCTTCACGCGGTCCAGCGACGGGCGGAGGCCGTAGAGATCCAGGTAGTCGAGCGTGATGCTGGCGGGGCCCAGGGCGAGCGCGGCGTCGAGTTGCTGGGGCGTGCGGACCAGGAGGTGAAGCTGGGGGTCGACGGTCACCGCGGGTTCCGGCGCCGGTGTGAGCTGTGAGAGCGCGGCTCCAGGGTCGCGGGTTTCGATGCGCGGCGCGCGAGCTTGTTCGGCGGCCAGGCGTTCGACGGCAGTGCGGCGGAGCTGGTTCAGTAGCGACGCGGGGGCGAAGGGGCGATCTTGGACCGAGAGGTCGAGGGCGCCGAGTTCGTAAGGCGTGTTGCCCAGGCGGCCGAGCTGCTCGCGCAGCGATTCTGCGGTGAGGGCCCGGTTCTGAGCCCCGGCGAGCGGTTCCTGGGAGGAGACGGTGACGCTGGCTCCGGGGACTCGCCATTCGAGGCGCAGCGGCTCGCCTTCGCGCGCGGTGGCGTGCACGTCGACCGACTGCTTGTGGACCGGCACGGTGGCCGCCGTGAAGTGGCGCGCGGCTTTGGCGATATCCGGATCGTCGGTGCGCCATACCAGGTCGCCGGGACGGATGCGCGCGGTGCGGATGGCTCCGTTGGCGAAGGCGAGCTGCGCGCCGCCGTGGGCGGGAGCGACCGAGTAGAGACGCCCACCTTCTTCGGGCTCCTGCGGGCTGCGCCAGTCCGCGGCGTCGAAGACCACGCCGTCGCCCGGCTTGAGCGCGGGGACGTCGGGGGCGGGTTCGATGATCACGGTGTCCGCGGTGGTCCGCACGACGGTTCCCATACGCACGCCGCGATGGCGCGGCGCACGGCCGCGGACCACCGACTGATGATCGGTGCCGGTGAGGAACCACGGACCCAGGCCGCGCGAGTAGACCTGTTCGAGTTCGAGGCCGGTGGCGTCGGTGTCGAACGCTTGCCCCTCGTAGGCGGCGTCGACGGCTTCGCGATAGGCACGCGTGGCCAGCGCCACGTAGTCAGCGTCCTTGTAACGGCCTTCGATCTTGAGCGCGGCCAGGCCGATTTCGACGATCTCCGGCATCTGGCGCAGCGCGTAGAGGTCGCCGGGGGAGAGCAGGTAGCGCGCGTCACCCAGCGGTGTGGTGCGGCCGTCGACGACCATTTCGTAAGGCAGGCGGCAGGCCTGCGCGCATTGACCGCGATTCGCGCTGCGTCCGCCCCAGGCCTCCGAAGAGAAGCACTGGCCGGAGTACGACACGCATAGCGCGCCGTGGACGAAGATCTCCAGCTCCATGTCAGTCGCGGCACGGATGGCGCGGATCTGGTCCAGCGACAACTCACGGGCAAGGATCAGGCGGCGCACTCCGAGGTCCTGGGCGTGGCGCACACCGGCCACGTCGGTGATGCTCATTTGCGTGCTGCCGTGAATGGCGAGGTCCGGCGCGATTTCGCGGGCGAGCGCCACGCCCGCCCAGTCCTGTACCAGGATGGCGTCCGCTCCGGCGTCGGCGATGGCGGCGAGTGCGCGTGCCGCGGCGGGCAGCTCTTCGTCGAAGATCAGGGTGTTGAAGGTGACGTAGCCCTTGACGCCGCGGGCGTGCAGCGTACGCAGGGCTTCGGGCAGCTCGGCCAGCGTGAATCCGGCCTTGGCGCGCGCGGTGAAGTGGGTGAGTCCGAAATAGACCGCGTCGGCGCCGGCCTCGATGGCGGCGTGCAACTGCGGCCAGTGTCCGGCGGGGCTCTTGATTTCGGGTTTGGGGAACGGGGGAGGCACGTACTTCCATTTTCCCGCAGGCGGCGCGGTTCCCGGCAGGCGCTACCATGAAGGCGTACCGGCCATCGTTGTCCGAGGGCCGCTACACTCGAAATTGATGACCTTCGCCGCCACCATCGACTACACCTCCGACAAAGCCCGCATCACCGAGTTTCGTCCGCTGCATCGCGAATACCAGGAGGAGCTACGGAAGCACGCCAAGCTGGTGATCGCCGGTCCGTTCACCGACGATTCCGGCGCGCTGATCGTCTACAACGCGGATTCACAAGCCGAAGTGGAGGCCATCATCCAGGCCGATCCGTTTTACAAGCACGGCATTTTTCAATCCTGGGTGATTCGGGAGTGGAAGGTCGTCAAGGCGAATTTCGATTTGCTGCCGAAGGAGTGACGGAGTGCGACGGGGCCGCGTAATTCCGGCGCTGGCGGTGGGGATGCTTGCGTTCCTCGGCTGCCTGTACGCCTACCAGCGGCCGTACCGCCTGTTCCAGAGCCTGGAGCCCTACGACGACGTTCCCGTGCCCGCCGGCGGGGATCGCCCGGCTGAGTGGGTGTTCGCGCGGCTGATGTATCCCTCGCTGCCGTGGGCGCGCTTCGAGTATCGCGGACGGCGCGACTGGCGCGAGGGCGGCACAAGTTGGACCGAAGACTACCCGCGCGCCGACCGTCACTTTTTGGTGGCGCTGTCGCGGCTGACGCGGGTGGATGCCCGTCCGCTGGAGCAGCCCGTGAATCCGGACGACGAGGACGACATCTACAACTGGCCGTGGATGTACGCGGGCCTCACCGGCAACTGGAATCTGACCGAGCCGCAGGCCGCCAAGATTCGCGACTACCTGCTGCGCGGCGGCTTCCTGATGGCTGAGGATTTCTGGGGTCCGCGCGAATGGGAGGACTTCGAGAACGGCATGAAGCGCATCTTTCCGGATCGCGAGATCGTCGACCTGGAAAATTCCGACACAATCTTTCATGTCATGTACGATCTGACTGACCGCTACCAGATTCCCGGCGAGTGGGCCACCAGGCGCGGGCAGATGAGCCGCGACGGAGGCACCGTCCCGTACTGGCGCGGCGTCATGGACGATCAGGGCCGCGTGATGGTGGCGATCTGCTTCAACTCGGACGTGGGCGATTCGTGGGAGTTCGCGGATGATCCGTACTATCCGGAGAAGTATTCGGCGCTGGGGATCCGGATGGGCGTCAACTACGTGCTGTACGCGTTGAGCCACTAGGGTGGCGCTGCGGACGGTTTGGGACCGCTCCCTGCGGTCGCGGCTCAGCTACTGGCATTCTGCCCGGATCACGGTAGTTGCCCACCCCGGTGGGAATGCCGCTAGCTGAGCCGCGACCACGGGGAGCGGTCTTCGCCGGTCCGCAAGCCTACTCCGCCGGGATCTGCCAGCGTCCGGTCTGCATCTCCAACGTGAAATTTTCGCCGAGGTACACGCGCCGCACTTCCGGATCGCTGCCCAACTGGTCGGGCGAGCCCGAACGGAAGATGCGACCGTTGTTGATGATGTAGGCGCGGTCCGTGACGGCCAACGTCTCCCGCACGTTGTGGTCGGTGACCAGGATGCCAATGCCCGAATTCTTCAGGTCGAAGATAATCTTTTGCAGCTCCAGCACCTGGATGGGGTCGATGCCCGAAAAAGGCTCGTCCAGCAGCAGGAAGCTGGGTTCGATCACCAGGCTGCGGGCGATTTCGACGCGCCGGCGCTCGCCGCCGGAGAGCACGTAGCCCTTGCTGTGGCGCACCTGCTCCAGGCCGAGCTGCGCGATCAGCCGGTTCATGCGGTCGCGGCGGTCGCGGCGGGAAAGCGGGAGCGTCTCGAGGATCGCCATCAGGTTGTCCTCCACCGACAGCTTGCGGAATACCGAGGCTTCCTGCGGCAGGTAGCTGATGCCGCGGCGGGCGCGCTGATACATGGCGAGCGCCGTAATCTCCTCGCCGTCCAGCAGCACACGGCCGGAATCCGGCAGGATCAGGCCCACGATCATGTAGAACGAAGTGGTCTTGCCGGCGCCGTTGGGACCCAGGAGCCCGACAACCTCTCCCTGCGCGACCTCAATCGAGACGTTGTCGACGACCTTGCGTCCCCGGTAGGATTTCGTGATTTCCGTGGTCTGAAGGATGCTCACTTTTTGCGGATGATGCTTTGCGCGGGCTGATCTTCCCCGCCGATAACGTCGAATCTATCATCGTCGGCCCACCAGGTCAATTGTTCGCCCGTGGTGCTGCCTTGCGCGCTATCCACCATTTTAGGCTGGCCGCCGGAGAGGATTACCTTCTGCTCGGCTGCGTAGTATTCGGCGCGCTCCGACGTTCCGGTGCGCGTTCGCTTTCCCTTCGCCGTGGCGTCGGTGGCCACGATCTTCACCGCGCCAGTGGCGAAGGCCTTGTCGAGCGACGTTTCCTCGGTGGAATCGGTGAGGAACGCGCGCAGGTCCTTCGAATCCACCGTCAGACCCGGACGTTCAAGTTGCACGCCGTTCTGGTAGTGCGCTTCGCGGGTGACGTCGCTATAGGCCAGGTCGGCCGCATGGACGATGGTGAACACCGCGGCCTTGCGCTTGCTGTTGGGGCTTACGGGCGTCTTGGTGCGGTCGGCGAACTGCGTGGTCACGTGCCCGTGCGCGTCCAGGCGGCCGATGGCGCGGTCGATATCGATGCGGTCGGCCTCGATGCGGCTGGCGCCCTGCCACAGCTTGGCGCCGCCTTCGTAGTGGATCTTCTGGTTGCCCTCAGACGAGGTCATGTGCTGTGCGGTGGCTTGCAGGATTTCCTGCGTGGAGAGCATGGCCGAGGATTGTCCCTTGCCGTCCGGCTGGCGGATCATGGTGACGCCGCCTTCCGCAGTATAGTCGCCCGTGTTGCGATCCATCACGATGCGCGCGGCATCGAGCGAGCCCGAAGCGTCCTTGGCGTGCGCGCCGCCCTGGAGCGTGACCACGTGCGTCGTCTGGTTCAGGAGGATGCTTTCGCCAGCCATCGATCCGCGGGCGTCGCCGGCTTTCGCCGAGCCGTGGAGCGTGATGATGCCCTGGGCCTGGTCCTGCACGGCGCGATCGGCGCTGGCAGTGCTGTCGCCTTCGGCGTAGCGGAAATCAGTGTTGTGCTCCAGCCGCGCCAGCTCGCCCGTGCCTGCATCGAAGGCGGCGATGATCTCCTTGCTGGAGGTGGTGGTCGGCGCGCCGCCGGGGTGTTCAGTGCGGGTGGAGGCGTTGGTGGCGCGGAACTGGCGCACGCGGTTGCCGGCGCCGTAGTCGATCCAGATGCGGTCGCCGCTGAGCGTGCGCTTGAGCTGCGCGGGGCGGTTGGGCAGGAAGTCGATGGTGCCGGGTCCGTCGGTGACCACACGTTCGATCTCCTCGCCGCCGGGGCGCATGAAGAGGCGCACGACCTCGCTGCGCAGGACGCGCGTTTCCGGGGGATCGGCACCGCGGCGGGCGACGGGGGCGGACTCCACACGGCTCTTTCCGCTGGCCACCGCAAGATTCAGCGTACTATCCGAACCGTTGGGAGAAAACGTCAAGTCCATGCGGTCCGCGGTCACGGTGGTGCGGCTCGCATCGGCCGTGGAGACCAGGCGCGTTTGGCTCTGGGCGTTGATCGTCTCAATCGCCATCTTGGGCGTGAAGTTGAGATGGAGCTGTTCGGCCCCGAAGTCCACCGTGCGGGTGGGGCCCTTCTGCGTACCGCGGCCGTTGCGCACGTCGGCCCGGCGGATCACGCCTTTGTCGAGCAGCACCTCGCTGGCATCCGCGTCCAGGCTGAGCGCGGCGCGGCGCAGCCTGGACCAGGGATACAACAGAACCTTCGATTCGCGTTCGTAGTACCAGGCCTGGCCCGCTTCGATGTGAATGGGCGGCGACGTGGGGTCTTTGCCGCGCCAGTCCAGGCTCACGTCCTTGTTCAGGCGCAGCTCACGCGCCGAAGGATCGTAAAACGCGCCCAGCGCCGATCCGCCGCCCTGCTCGAATTCGAAGCTGACCGGGCGATCCGTGAATACCATGCCCGTGTCGGCGGCGAATTCGACGCCCGAGCTGTGAATCCGCAGCAGCCGCGCGCCCAGCGCCGATTCGTCAGCGGGGACGGCTAGCGTGATCTCGACGTCGCCTTCCGAGTAGAGCTTCTTTTCCTCTTCGTAGAAGCGGACCAGGTCGCTTTCCACCAGGTCGTAGGCCGAGCCGCTATCGTGATACAGCTTGATCTGCGCGCCTTCCAGTTGCTTGACGCCATCCACCTCGTTGAGCTTGGCGGCGCAGATATCGACCCTCGGCTGATCGCCCTGGCTTTGTGTGTAACACCAGTCCACCGCGCGTCCGTGCACGCCTTCTTCCAGCGGATGCGGCCGGTTGGGCGCTGCATTGGCGAGCGATTCCTTGCGTTCGACGTAGATCGACGCGACGGCCACGACAATGGCGAGGATGGCTACAGGCAGCAGCCATCGGAGGCGGCGCATAAGGCTGATTTTATGGTAACGCGGCGTTAGAGCGCGGCCACCAGCTTGGCCAGCAGTGCGGTGCGGTCGGCGATGCGGTTGATCAGGATGCTTTCGTGGGCGGCGTGGGCGCCTTCGCCCACCGGACCGATGCCGTCGAGCGTCGGGATGCCCAGCGCGGCGGTGAAATTGCCGTCCGACCCGCCGCCGACCGAGGTTTCGCCGAGCGCCACGCCGAGCTCACCTGCGAGCTTTTGCGCCGTGCGGAACAGAGCACGGACTCCCGCGGTTCGTTCGAGCGGAGGACGGTTCAGCCCGCCCCGGACCTCGATGGAGCAGCGCTTGTCCACCGGCTTCAGGGAGGCGAAACAGCGCGCCAGGTAGCGCGCGTCGGCGGCTTTCGGGACGCGCACATCCACGTCAAGCTCGCATGTGCCGGGAACCACGTTCGAGCGCGTGCCGCCGTGGATCACGCCGGGGCTAACGGTAATCCCGCGGTCGAGCTTGGTGAAGCCGGCGATGCGCGGAAGCTGGCGGCCCATCTCCACGATCGCGTTCGCCCCGGCGGCGTAGTCCAGGCCGGCATGCGCGGAGACGCCGCGCACCGTCACCGTGTAGTCGCCGATCCCCTTGCGCGAGGTCTTCGCCTTTCCTTCGGGTCCTGCGGCAGGTTCCAGCACCAGCACGGCGAGGCTCTGTCGAGCAGCTTCTTCCGTGAGTTCGCGCGAGGATTCGCTGCCCACTTCTTCGTCCGAGTTCACTTGCAACAGCACGTTGCGGCGCACGGGCACGTCAAGCTCGCGCAGCGCGCGCATGGCGAACAGGAAAAACGCGAGCCCCGCCTTCATGTCGAACACGCCGGGTCCCCAGAGGCGGCCGCGCGCCTGGCGGAAGGGCATGGTGCCCAGCGTTCCCAGAGGCCACACCGTGTCAGAGTGCCCCAGCGCCAGGATCCGCCCGGACTTCCGCGCGCCCGGCAGGCGAAATTCGCAGCGCAGATGCTTGCCGAAGCGTCCCCCAGGGAGCTTGCGGATGCGCGCCATGCCGCCGGCGCGCTGGGCCAGCAGGTCGGTGAAGCGGTTCACGGCGGCCGGGTCGTCGCTGGGCGACTCGCACTCGACCATCTCTTGGATCAGAGCGATGATTTCGCGCTGATGGCTGCGGGCGTAGCGGAGGAAAGGGTCCGTCACGCTTAAATGATAGTGGGGTCGATGCCAGCCCTGCTTGTTATAATGGCGAAACTGCATGCCTGCCCTTGATATCGAGGCCATCCGCGACATTCTGCCTCACCGTTACCCGATGCTGTTGGTGGACCGCATCCTGGAGCTGGAAGAAGAACGCATCGTCGGCATCAAGAACGTCACCGTCAACGAACCCTTCTTCATGGGCCATTTTCCCGATTTCCCAGTGATGCCCGGCGTCCTGATCGTGGAAGCGATGGCGCAGGTGGCCGGCGTTCTGGTGCTGAGCCAGATCCCCGACCGCCATCAGAAGCTGGTGCTGCTGGCGTCGGTGGACTACGCCAAGTTCCGGCGGCCGGTGCGCCCCGGCGACCAGCTCCGCATCGAAATGAAGCTGCTCAAAAAGAAGGCGAGCGTGGCCAAGATGAATGGCACAGCCACCGTGGACGGCGTAGTCGTCGCCGAAGCCGAGATGATGTGCAAGCTCGCCGACCGCGCCGGGTAGGGCGATGCCGATTCATCCCACCGCCATTGTCGATCCCGCGGCGGTGATCGACGCGACGGCAGCCGTCGGGCCGTATTCGATCATCGGTCCGGACGTGAGAATCGGCGCGCGCACGCGACTGCTGGGGCACATCTTCATGGAGGGTCCCATGGAGATCGGCGAGGACAACATCTTTTATCCCTACTCGACCGTGGGCGTGGCGCCGCAGGACCTCAAGTATAAGGGCGAGCGGTCGCGCACTCGCATCGGGTCGCGCAACAAGATCCGCGAGTTCGTCACCATTCATCGCGGCACCGAGGCCGGCGGCATGCTAACGTCGATCGGCGACGATAACCTGCTGATGGCGTACACGCACGTGGCGCACGATACGCAGGTCGGCAGCAACACAGTGATCGGACACCAGGCGACCTTGGGCGGACACGTCGAGGTGGGAGACTGGGCCGTGGTGAGCGCGGGCAGCGCGGTGCACCAGTTTTGCCGCATCGGCCGCCACTGTATCATCGGCGGCTACAGCGTGATCACGCAGGACGTGCTGCCGTTTTCGACCACCGTGAGCCCGCGCGAGGTGAAGGTGTTCGCGGCCAACGCCACGGGCATGGAGCGGCGCGGCTTCGCGTCCTCAACGATCGACGATCTGCACAAGGCGTTCCGCCTGCTGACGCGCTCGGGGTTGAACACGACGCAGGCGGTGGAGAAGATTCGCGAAGAAGTGCCGGCTTCGCCCGAAATCGACGAGCTGCTCGAATTCATCCGCACCAGCGAGCGGGGGTTCGTGAAGTAAGCGATGCCTGGCCCGCGCAACGGCCCGCGTTACGGAATGATCGCCGGCAACGGGCGCTTTCCCGTATTGGCGCTGGAAGCCGCGCGCAAGGCGGGCTTGTCCGTGGTGGCGATCGGGATCAAAGAGGAAGCGTCGCCCGAGATCGAGCCGCTGGCCGAACGCTGCTACTGGATCTCGCTGGGCGCGCTGTCCAAGCTGATCGATATCTGCCGCAAGGAAGGCATCACCGAAGTGATGATGTGCGGGCAGGTGAAGCATGTCAAGATCTTTTCGTCGATCGTGCCGGATTGGCGGCTGGTGAAGCTGCTGGCGACGCTGGAGGCGAAGAACACGGACGCGCTGATCGGCGGCGTGGCGAAGGTGCTCAAGGATGAAGGCATCACGCTGGCCGATTCCACGCTGCTGCTGAAAGATCTGCTCGCGCCCGAAGGCGTCCTCACAAAGCGCAAGCCCACGTCCGACGAGGAACGCGACATCGCCTACGGCCGCCGCCTGGCCGCGGCGCTTTCGGCGCACGACGTCGGCCAGAGTGTGGCGATCGCCGAGCGCGCCTGCGTGGCCGTGGAGGCGATGGAGGGTACGGACGCGATGCTGCGCCGGGCGGCTTCGTTGGTCGAAGGAAAACCGCTGTGCCTGGTGAAGGGCTCGCGGCGGCGGGGGCACCTGCTGTTCGATGTGCCGGTTGTCGGTCCGCAGACGATCGACGTGATGCGGGAAACGAACACGACCGCGCTGGCGATCGATGCGGGGCGCACGCTGCTGCTGGATCGGGAGGAGTTGCTGGCGCGGGCCGAACGAGGCAGGGGTGGCGATAGTTGCCTACGCCGCCCAAGCGGACTAGACTTAGTCCAGTCATGGACGTTACGAATATCCACGAAGCCAAGACGCATTTCTCCCGGCTGGTGGAACGCGCCGAGGCGGGCGAAGAAACCATTATCGGGAGAGCGGGCAAGCCGGTTGCCCGGCTGGTCCCCTACGCCGATAAGAAGGCGCCGCCAAAGCGCAAGCCGGGCGCCTGGAAGGGCAAGGTGTGGATCAGTCCCGACTTCGACAAGCCGGACAAGGAACTGGAAGACCTCTTTTACGGGGGCCCCGTTGAACCTCCTGCTTGATACACACGTCCTGCTGTGGTGGCTAGCCGACAGCCGGCGTTTGTCCGCCAGGGCGCGGCGGGAAATCAAGAAGGCAGACACGGTTTGGGTTAGCGCCGTGTCCGCGTGGGAAATCGAATCCAAGCGCTTGCGTGGACTATTGAAAGCACCGGACAACTTGGAACAGACGCTACGGGCCCGCGGGATCAAGCCTCTGGCCTTGACCATGACGCATGCCCTGGAGTCAGCGCGTCTTCCCCGGCATCATCACGATCCCTTCGACCGGATGTTGATCGCGCAGGGAGTCCTGGAGGGCCTGACTCTGCTCACTCACGACGAGCAGTTCGAGGCTTACGGGTGCCGGTTACTACTCGTGTAGCCCTACTCCTCGTCCCCGCCCGTGACCTTCAACACCGCCAGGAACGCCTCCTGTGGGATCTCCACCTTGCCCACCCGCTTCATGCGGCGCTTGCCTTCCTTCTGCTTCTCGAGCAGCTTCCGTTTGCGGCTGATGTCGCCGCCGTAGCACTTCGCCAGCACGTTCTTGCGCAGCGCCGCGATGTTTTCGCGCGCGATCACTTTGTTGCCGATCGCCGCTTGGAGCGCCACCTCGAACATCTGCCGCGGGATCAGCTTGCGCAGCCGGCCGATCAGATCCTTGCCGCGCTCGTAGGCGAAATCGGTGTGCACGATCATCGACAACGCGTCCACCGGCTCGCCCCCCACCAGCACGTCGAGCTTCACCATCTTCGAAACGCGGAAGCCGGCCAGGTGATAATCGAGCGACGCGTAGCCGCGCGAGGCCGACTTCAGCCGGTCATAGAAATCCAGCACAATCTCGTTCAGCGGCATCTCGTAGACCAGCATCACGCGGCCGCCGCCGATGTATTCGAACTTCTTCTGCATGCCGCGCTTGTCTTCGAGCAGCTTCAGAATCTCGCCGATATACTCCTCGCGCGTGATCACCGTGGCGTCGATGATCGGCTCCTCGATCTGCTGGATCCCGGATGGATCGGGAAATTTCGACGGATTGTCCACCTCGATCACAGACCCGCCCAGCAGCGTGATCTTGTAGCGCACGCCCGGAGCCGTGGTGATCAGGTCGATATTGAATTCGCGCTCCAGGCGTTCCTGCACGATCTCCAGGTGCAGCAGCCCCAGGAAGCCGCAGCGGAAGCCGAAGCCCAGCGCCACCGAATTTTCGGGCTCGAAGTTGAAGGCGCTGTCGTTCAGTCGCAGTTTTTCGAGCGCGTCGCGCAATAGGCCGTGCTCGTGGGATTCCACCGGATAGAGTCCGGCGAACACCATCGGCTTCAGCGGCTCGAAGCCGGGCAGCGGCTTTTCGGCCGGATTGGCATGGTCCGTGATCGTGTCGCCGATCTGCGCGTCGGACACCGTCTTGATGTTGGCGAACAGGAACCCGACCTCGCCCGCCGCCAGTTCGTCGCAGGGGATGGGCTTGGGCGATTGGAACCCGACGCCTTCCACCTCATGCACGCTGCCGTTGGACCACAGGCGGATCTTCTGACCCTTGCGCAGCCGGCCTTCCATGACGCGCGCCAGAATGATGACGCCGCGGTAGGGGTCGAACCACGAATCGAAGATCAGCGCACGCAGCGGCGCGTCGGGCGAACCCTTGGGCGGCGGCACCAGGTGCACCACCGCTTCCAGCACGTCGTCGATGCCGATGCCGTTTTTCGCGCTGCACAGAATGGCGTCGCTCGCGTCCAGGCCGATCAACTGCTCGATCTGCTCGCGGATGCGGTCGGGCTCAGCCGACGGCAGGTCGATTTTATTGATCACCGGGATGATCTCCAGGTTGTGGTGCAGCGCCAGGTAAGTGTTGGCCAGCGTCTGCGCTTCCACTCCCTGTGAGGCGTCCACCACCAGCAGCGCGCCCTCGCAGGCTTGCAGGCTGCGCGACACTTCGTAGGAAAAATCGACGTGGCCCGGCGTGTCGATCAGGTTGAGCTGAAACTCTTCGCCGTCTTTGGTTTTGTAGAGCAGGCGCACGGCGTGGGCCTTGATGGTGATGCCGCGCTCCCGCTCGAGGTCCATGGAGTCGAGCACCTGGGCCATCATCTCGCGCTCGCTGAGCGCACCGGTGTGTTCCAGCAGTCGGTCGGCCAGCGTCGACTTGCCGTGGTCGATGTGCGCAATAATGCTGAAATTACGAATTCTCTGGGGGTCCATTCCGTCTTTCGGCCCTGGGGCGGCGCGGCCCGGAGGGGACGCGATATGATGAAGCCGTTACTCCCTAGTATCCCACGATGTCCAAAGAAACCCAGACGTGGAGCCCGGATAGTGCTCGTGTGGACGCGCGCGGCCTGAACTTCGCCGTGGTCGTAGCGCGTTACAACCGGGAGATTACCGGCAAGCTCCTCGCAGGCGCCCGCGCGGCCCTCCGCGAGACCGGCGCCGCCCAAGTGGACGTCTTCGACGTGCCCGGAGCGTTCGAGCTGCCGCTGGCCGCGCAGCGTCTGGCGCGCCGGGGCGGCTACGATGCCATCGTCGCCCTAGGCTGCGTGATTCGCGGCGATACGCCGCACTTCGACTACGTCGCGGGCGAAGCCGCGCGCGGGTTGCAAGCCGTGGCGCTCGAAACCGGCCTGCCGGTGGCATTCGGCGTCCTCACCACGGACAATGCGGAGCAAGCGGAAGCACGCGCCGGCGGCGCCGTGGGCAACAAGGGATATGACGCCGCGATGACCGCCATCGAGATGGCGCGGTTCGGAAAATAGAATGCCCGCACGCCATCGATCCCGCCAGCGCGCATTGCAGGTTTTGTTCCTGTGGGACCAGCGCCGGCAGCCCATCGAAGAAGCGATCGCGTCCTTCTACGCCTCGCTCGAATCCGATGAAGAAGATCCGCAGCCGGCGCCGCCGGACCAGTTCATGGAGTCGCTGGTGCGCGGAGCCTCGGCCGCCGCGCCCGAAATCGACCAGCGCATCGCGGGCAAATCCCAGCACTGGCGCCTGGAGCGCATGGCCGCGGTGGACCGAACCATTCTGCGGCTGGCTGTCTATGAGATGATGCGGCTCGATACGCCGGCCGCGGTGGTGATCGACGAAGCCCTCGAACTGGCTCGGCAATTCTCCGGCGACGAATCGGTTTCCTTCATCAACGGCGTGCTGGACGCCGTGCGGCGCGACGAACCGTGAACGGGCTGCGCGTCGTTCTGGTTTCCCCGCGCAACCCGCTGAATATCGGCGCGGCGGCGCGCGCCATGAGTAACTTCGGATTCTTCGACCTGTGCCTGGTGAATCCTTACGAGGTCGCCTTCCGCGAGGCGCGCTCCGCGGTGAAGGCGCAGGGCATCCTCAAGAAGGCGCGCGAATACACGACGCTGGCCGAAGCCGTGGCCGATTGCTCGCTGGTGGTGGGCACCACGGCGAAGGGTCCGCGTGCATTGGAACATCCGCTGCGGCGCCTGGAATACGGCGGCCGCCTGATCGCGCGCAAACTCGCCACCGCGCCGGTGGCGCTGCTATTCGGATCTGAGAAACACGGCCTCTCGAACGACGACCTGAGCCACTGCCACTGGCTGATGCGCATCCCCACGCGCGAGGAGCACGGGTCAATGAACCTCGGCCAGTCCGTGGCGCTGTGCCTGTATGAGATCGTGCGCAGCCCCGCGGTGGCCAAGACCAAGCCCGAAGCGCGCCGCGCCGCCTCAGCCGCCGACCAGGAACGCCTCACCGCGTTGCTCGAAGAGGTGCTGGAGCACTCCGGCTACGTGCACGACCGCGTGGCCGGCTCCACGCAACTGAAGATCCGCCGCCTGGTGCGCCGCATGGAACTGGACGCGCACGATGCCGAAGTCTGGCTCGGCATGCTGCGGCAGATCCGCTGGAAACTGCTATCCTGATTTTTCCCTGTATGACCAAGGTCACCCTGCATTACGATCTGAGCCGCACGCTCACTGACGAAGACTACGAAAACATTGCCGCCGTGCACAGCGTCTACGGCATGGTGCGCGTGCAAGTGGCGCCCGCGCTCGACAAGCTCACCGTCGATTACGACGCCTCGCGCCTCATGAAGAAGGACGTGGAGGCCACGCTCGCCCGCTTCGGCATCCCCGTCAAAATGCCCGTCGCGGCGTAGAAGCTACTCGCGCTCGACGATGCTGGACACCTCGGCCATCCGCACGCTGTAGACCCTGCGGATCACCCGGCAGATTTCGGACGCGATCTTCTCCGGCGATTCGTTGTCGTCCAGCTCAATCTCCACCTTGAGGTAAACGTCGGTTCGCGGCATCCTCCGATGATACGATGAAGGTATCCTTCCGGTGAACGTTCCCTGTAAAATCTGCGGAAAACGGCGCGCCAAGCGCCACTGTCCCGGCGTCGCGGGCGATATCTGCCCGGTCTGCTGCGGCACCGAACGTGAGGTTACGGTCGACTGCCCGCTGGACTGCCCGTTCCTGCGCGACGCCCGCCAGCATGAGCGCCCGCCGGAAATCGACCTCGCTTCTGTCCCCAATCAGGACGTAGAGGTCAGCGAGGATTTCGTCCGCTCGCAGGAGCATTTGGTGCTGTGGCTCGGCAACGCCCTCACGCGCGCCATGGAAAGGGAAAAGGCTGTCGACGCCGATGCGCGCGAGGCGCTCGAAGCCATCATCCGAACCTATCGCACGCGCGAATCCGGGCTGATCTATGAGACGCGTCCGCAGAACCCCTTCGCCGCCGGGTTGCAGGAGGCGATCAAGAGCTCCATCGAGTCTCTGGACAAACGCATCGCCGAGGAAAGCGGTATGCATCAACTGCGCGATGCCGACGTGCTCGGCACGCTGGTCTTCCTGCAGCGTCTCGAGTATCAACACAGCAACGGGCGCCGCCGCGGCCGCGCGTTCCTGGATTTCCTCGCCGAACACTTTCCCACCGAGCCGCAGAGCAGCGTGATCGCCTAGGGGAAAGCCTGAACCAAGAAATGACCGGCTACATCGTCTTCGCTCACGGCTCCAGCATCGAATCCGCCAACGAAGCCGTGCGCCAGGTCGCGGCCGACCTGGCGCGCCGCGGCAGCCTCGATCTGGTGGAAGCCGCGTTCCTCGAAGGCGGCCAGCCGGACCTCGCTGGAGCGCTGGACCGCATGGCCGGCAGGGCGTCGCGCGTCGTCGTGGTGCCGTATTTCCTGACGCTCGGCCTGCACCTGCAGCGCGACCTGCCGCGTCTGATCGAGCAGGTCCGGCGTGCGCACCCTGGCGTCGAAATCCAGGTGACGCCGCCGCTCGACCAGCACCCCGCCCTGGTCGACGCTCTGCTTGACCGCGCGCGCGAAGCCACGCCCAAATGAGCGCGCGGGCCAGGCTGATCTCCTCGGTCGAGCTCGCGCCGGATGTGCGCCACTTCGTCTTTGAGGCCGTGGGCGAACAGCGCCTGACGTATGAGCCCGGCCAGTTCGTCTCCTTCACTGCGCCGGTCGGCGGGAAACCGATCACCCGCGCCTACTCAATCGCCGGCGCGCCCAGCGGCAACAACCGCTTCGAGCTGTGCCTGAATCGCGTCCAAGACGGCCACCTTTCGCCGCTGCTGTTCGCCATGGCTCCGGGCGAGAGCGTGGAAATGCGGCCGCCGCTCGGCACGTTCGTGCTGCGTGAGCCGCCCCGCGATTCCGTGCTGATCGCCACGGGAACCGGCATCGCCCCGTTCCGCGCCTTCCTTGAAGCGCACCTGGGCGAAGCCTCGCCCGATTTCAAGCTCCTGTTCGGCGTCCGCCACGAATCGCACCTGTTTTATCGCGCCGAATTCGAGGCTCTGGAAGCCCGCTTCCCGCATTTCCATTTCCTGCCGACGCTCAGCCGCCCCGCCGCGGGCTGGCGCGGGCGCACCGGCCACGTCCAGGCGCATCTGGAGGAAGCCATCGCCGGACGGACCGCGGTCGATTTCTACCTCTGCGGCCTTAAGGCCATGGTGGATGACGTCCGAAGTATCTTGAAGGGGATGGGCTTCGACCGGAAGCAGATCCGTTACGAGAAATACGACTGATGCGAAACGTCTTCCTATTGGCGCTCGGCGCGGTGCTGGCTTTCGCCGCCGTCGCCGCCATCATGATCAAGCTGATGCCCGAGCCGCTGGGCGATTCCGACTACCTGGTGATCGGCTCAGTAGCCACCCTGGTCTCACTTCTGGTACTGTTCCTTGTGTTGATCTTGACAAAGCTCAAAGCGAGCGACGTCTTTTATAAGAAACGCAAGAAACAGGGCTGACCACGTGACCATTCGCATTCTTCTAGCACTGCTGTGCGCCGCCACAGCGGCCTTTTCTCAGGATTCCTACCGTATTCGCCCCGGCCAACCGGCCCGCGTGGACGCTCCCGCCGGCACCCAGGGGCGCAGCGACGCCGGTATCCTGGTCGCCCCCGATGCCGACGGCCGCATCATCGCCGCCGCGCCGGTCAACACGCCCCCGGGCGAGTACGACGTTCCGGTAACGGCCCCGGGCCGCGCCGCCTCCAAGATCCATGTCACCGTCGGAGCAGTTGCGCGCCCGGCCACGGGCTCGGTGCCGGTCGTTTTTCTGAACGGATTCGCCATCGCCTCGCTCACCGGCGGCTGTCCGCCCGCGTTCGGCCCCACCGACACGTTCGGCGATCTGCCGAATCTGCTGACCAACGACGGCATCGCCATCTACTTCTTCGACAACTGCGTCGAGGGACCCGGCGACAGCATCGAGGCTCTGGGCGCGCAACTCGGCCAGTTCATCGGCACGCTGCACGACGATCAAAGCAAGCTGGTGCCGCAGGTGGACCTGGTGGCCCACAGCATGGGCGGACTCATTGCCCGCGCCTACCTGGCCGGGCTGCAGCCGGACGGGTCTCTGGCGCCGCCGTATCCCACCAAGGTGCGCAAGTTCGTCGAAATCGCCACGCCCAACTTCGGCGCCTACATCGCCGATGCAAATAAGGACAGCCTCGGCGCGCAGCCGCGCGAGATGATCCCGGGCAGCCCGTTCCTCGAACGCCTGGCCACCTGGAACCAGCGCCACGACGATCTGCGGGGCGTCGACGCGCTGGCCATCGTCGGCAACGGCGGCTACGCCGGCATCACCGGCACGCCGCCCGAGCATGGCAGCGACGGCGTCTTATCCACCACCAGCGGATCGCTCGGATTCACCCGTGCGCCGGAGCGCACGCGCCTGCTGCCCTACTGCCACATCGATTCGAGCGGCCTGGTGCAGCTCTTCGTCAACTGCGGCGGAACGGGCATCGCCAAGGCCCCGGAAACCCACACCGCGGTGCGATCATTCCTGGCCGACACCGACGCCTGGAAATCCGTGGGAACCGCGCCCGGTGACGATCCTCTGCTCTCGCACATCGCGGGCCTCTACGTCGAAGCCGCCACGGCGGGCGGCGACAGCGTGGGCGACCTCACCGCCGCCGCCTTCGGGACCACCGCGCTCGCGCCCTCTACGCCGGCCGGCGCGGTCTTCTACAACGAATTCATCTCCGGCACCGAAACCGTGCACTACACCAGCACGGCTTCCGGCATGGGCCAGTGCGGACCCGTCGGCCCGCCCGCCGGATACTTCACGGTGGTCCGCTGCAAGTCCGGTCCCGACGTGAGCTCCGTGGGGCCGCTGTTCCCGGGAGACGGTGCCGTGGTGCGCACGGGCGGATCGATCATGATCGCGGGTACGGGTTTCGGCCCGTCCTGTCCCTCCTGCACGGTCACGGCGAACCCCGGGGGCGTGTCCCTCGCCGTTTCGTCGTGGACGGACACGCTGATCACGGCCACGCTGCCCGATACCTTCCTGGGACTGGTGACGGTCGAGGTCCGCAACGCCGCCGGAGCCGATACCATCCACTTCTTCGCGAACGCGGACACGGCCATCGGCAATCCGCCGCACATCACCTCGGTGGTGAACGGCGCGAGCTTCCTGGCCGGCATCCAGAGCCGCTCCTGGGTCACCATTCGCGGCACGGACCTGGCGCCCACCACGCGCACCTGGAACGCCGCCGCCGAAATCATTAATCGGTTGCTGCCCACCAAGCTGGACGGCGTGAGCGTCACCATCAACGGCAAGCCGGCGGTGGTGTACTACATCAGCGCGACCCAACTGAACGTGCTGGCCCCGGACGATAACGCCGTGGGACCCGTGACCGTCCTGGTAAGCAACGACAACGGCGTCAGCAACGCAGTCCAGGCCACGCTCGCCGCCTTCGCGCCGGGCTTTTTCACCTTCGATCCGCAGGACGGCCGGTACGCGGCGGCCCAGCATGCCGATTACTCGCTGCTGGGCCCCGCAGACCTCTATGGCGGCGCCGCCGTGCTCACGCCCGCCCAACCCGGGGAAGTGATCCTGCTCTACGCCTCCGGTTTCGGCCCCACCGATCCGCCGGTCCCCGCCGGCCAGGAGTTCCACGGCGCCGCATTCGCCACCGGCGACATCTCGATCACCATCGGCGGCAAGCCGGCGGACATCCAGTTCAAGGGCGTGGTGAGCAACGGGCTCTACCAGTTCAACATCACGGTGCCGGAGCTCGCAGACGGCGACCACGCGATCGGAGCCACCGCGGGCGGCGTGGTGATGCAGCAGAGTGTCTTTTTGGCCGTAAAGAACTAGGCGGGACTCACTCCAGTTCCAATCCGAACTCCTGTATCAGTTCGGCATGGTCGCGATACAGCCGGACCCAGTAGGTGCCGGCGCTGAGCCCCTTGCCGACGCGCGCGTGCAGCCGCCCTTCGGCGGTCCGGTCCGCCTGGCCGTCCCAGGCCGGACTCCCGTCGGCATGGACGATTTCGATGCGGCAGTCCTCGCCGGCTCTCAGATAGAAGGCGTCAATCCCCAGCTCCAGGGGGGTTCGCGCGGGACCATGCGCCATCGTGACCGTCTGAGAGCCGCGGAAGGAAGAGAGCATCACCGGCGCCGGATCGGCGCCCGCATCCGAGCCCCGCGGCAAACTCATCGCGAGCCCGCAGATCGCCGCGAGCCCCACCGCCCAGCCAGCGCGCTGCAGCCCCTGCGGACTCACCCGCAGCCGCGGCAGCCAGGCGCGCATGCCGGACCAAAATTCCAGGCTGGGTGCCGGACTGGGTTCCAAGACGGGCTGACGCAGCGCCGCCCGCATGGGCAAGGCGAACTCTTCGGTTCGCGCGAGGGCCTCCTGGCACTTGGTGCAGTGGAATAAATGCTCTTCAATGGGGGCTGCCTGATGCCCAGTAAGGCGCTTCAAGGCATACAGTTCCAGCGTATCCTCGCTGGGATGCGAGGGGCTGGGATGCGAGCAGAAGTCTTCGCTCAGGTCCACTTAAACGCTCCGTTCCAATTCGGAACTGCCAACGTTCTTTAGTGGGACACGCCCGCCGAAGTTCTCAAGAAAATCGCCTGCAGGCTCCTATGCGCCAGTTTTTTCTTACCCAACTCGCCGAAACGGGCCTTGGCGCGCGATTTGAGCAGCCGGAACTGCGTCTCCGTGAGAGCCATCTCCTGGCAGATCTGTTCCTGGCTCTGTTCGTAGAGGTAGAAGCGCGTCAGGATCTCCCGGTCGCGGTCCGAGAGCTCCCGTAACACCCGCCGAATCAGTTCTGTACGCTGGCGGAAGATGGCATCCTCCTCGGGGTTGCCGCGCGGATCCGCCACCCGTACCGAAGAATCCAGGTCGGCCTGCTCGCGCCGGCTGTGGACCACCTTGTCGATGTGCGCGGCCACCTGCCGGCGCACGATCGTGCGGACAAAGCCCATCAAGCGCTGCGGCTCCCGCAACTCCCCGCGGCGGATCGCCTGCACCACCACGACGAAGGTGTCGTGGACCTTGTCGTCCAGTTCCTGGGGACCCAACTGGCGGCACAAATAGAAGCGGATGCCGCGGGAGAACAGCTGGTACAGCTCCGCCATCCCGTCCGTCTCCCCGCTTTGGATGCGTCCCACCAGTTCGCCCCAGGCGGCGTACTGTTCGCTCATCTGGCCCGATCCATCGGCCTGCTCCGGATGCTCGGCGCCATCGCCGCGCACTTCCGCGTAGGCCTGCTCCGGTAATGCCGCCGTCAATGCGTCCGCCATGTCGGTATCCTCTATCCTTCTCTTGCTCTGCCCTGGTGGAGCGTCTCGCCGCGCCTCGCCGCGATTTTCCGCACTACCGCCGGGCGCACTACCGCCGGCCGCACGGCCGCCACGATCCCCGGCCACACGCGACTGCGCCGGACGGGTCACCGCACGCCTCCTGTCACCTGGTAGGAAGCCCAATACGACGGCGCGGCCTGCCATGTGCCGGAACGGATCACCTCGATTTGCGCCTGGCGCAAGGCCTCGGCGGTGGATGCCGCCGGCAGATGCCGGTAAAACGCCGGCGCCAGCTCCCCGGCGGCGTCCGGCACCGGCCACAACGTCGCGACCACGGTATCGGCGCCGGCCACCAGCCAGGCCCGGGTTAACCCCAACAGCCCGGCCCCTTCGCGGATCTCTCCCTGTCCGCTGGCGCAGCCCGTCATCAGGACCAGCGACCCGTGCGCGTCCGTCAGGGCGATATCGGCCGCCGATAACAGCTCCGGCGCTTGGTGCGGACCAAGGGAGAGCGCCAGCGAGGCCTGCTGCGGCGAGGCTTCGCCACTCAATACATGCGTCGCCAGATGAATCGTCCCCGGCGCCGCGCCGGCGAGCGCCGTCAGGAACCGGCCCCGCGTGGCCGCCGCGCCCTCCAGGATCTCGACCGCGGCCTCGCCCACACCATCGGCCGCGCGCCATACCGCGGCGCTCGCTTTGACCTCGGCGTGGGTTCCCGGCAGGCGGTTCAGCGGATCCCTGCCCCTGCGGTCCTCGCCGAAGCCCCACCACCCGGACCAGTCTTTGTACCAGTCTTTGTACCAGGGCTCTCCCCGGTACCGCGGGTCCGCGGTGTTGTAGATCGGATCTCCTACTGCCAGATACCTTCCCTCTGGCACGCCCGGGCGCCTGCTCAGCAGCAGCGCGCTTGGCACTTCCTGCAGCGAGTGCCTTTCCACCAAATACTCCCATTCGCCGCCTGCTCCCTCCAACTCCACTACCAGGGCCGCAAACGGCAACTCAAACAAGCCGCCCTCCAGCGATAACAGCCAGGACGGCTTCCCCGACTCTTCGGCGCTCAATCCTCCAAACAGCATCCGGTAGAGACCAGCGCCTTCTTCTCTATCCTCGGACACGTTTTCCCGCAGTGAATCCCGGAAAGCTCCGACGTGTGCCTCAATCTCCGCCGCGGGCGGCAATTTGTGAATCCGGATCGCGCTCGCGCTCACCGTCCACAGATACGATTCCCTTACCCCCAGGTGGAAGCTCAGAAAAAGCTCCGAATCGCCTAGCCCGCGCTGAAAATGAATAAGTGAAGTCTGGCTCAAGAAATTCTCGTGCGGATTGGGGGAAAACCCTAAGCCAGCCTTAGTTTCCATTTCGGAAAGTGCCAAATGAAGACGACCGAGCATGGGACTAGGCGTACTGGGTCCGGCCTGCGCCGCCGCCTCCTCCTCCCGCAGCGACGCCAGCTTCGTCCAGTAATCCGGTGGGAGTTTCTGCCGCCACACCGGAGCCAGCTCCAGGCTCTGCCGCAGGCTCGCTGCACGGTTCTCCTCGTTTGCCAGAAACGCGCGCGCCGCCCATTCGATCTCGCCGCTGTGCAACGCGCGCCTGGCCGCCGCTTCGATGAAGGTGCGGAACACGTCGCGGTCGAGCGTGGCATTGCCGGCGGTGAGAGCGTCGTCGGCCGCGGGCAGCGCCAGACGCCAGCGTTCGCCGATTTCCACAGCTCGCGCGAAGTCCGCCAGCGCGCCGTCCGCGTCTCCTTGGGCCTCCCGGATCAGTCCCCGCTGATGCACCAGCTCGCGCAGATCGAGTAACAGTCCGGTGCGTTCGGAGTCGGCGATCGCCTGCCGGGTAAAGCGCCGGGCTTCGGTCAGGAGTGCGGCGCGTTGGGGGCGCGGGGCTGCCCGTGCCTGCTCCAGGCGCAATCGTCCCAGCGTTCTATAGGAGAGCCGCAGCGACTCTCGATCGGTGCGCTGCCGCAGCCGGAACGCGGCGTCAATGGCCTGTTCGGCGCCGGCCAGCTCGCCGTGGCCCAGGCGCGTTTCCCCCAGCAGATCCCAACCCTGGGCCTCCAGCAGTGGCTCGTCCTGGGCGCGCGCCGCCTCGATCGCCTCGACGATCGCGCCACCGAGCCCGGCATCGTCGGCGTGCAGCCGTGCGCGCTGCGCCATGAGTTGCGCGTGATAGTAGGGTTGGATGGAAAGGTGGCGGACGTCGGCGGCGCCGTCTTCGATGGCCGCCCGCGCCGCCGGCAGGTCGCCCACCAGGCGATACAGGCTGGACAGGCCGGGCGCGATGGCCCCCGCCGCTTCCCAGTCTCCGGAGGCACGCGCCAGGCGCGCCGCGTCACCGTAGGCGGTGATCGCCTCCGTGTAGCGGTAGAGCCAGATGTAGGTGTTGGCGAGCGCGGTCAGGTAGGTGATTTCCGCCGGCACGTGATGCCGCTGCCGCGCCTCGGCAATGCCCTGCTGATACAGCTCTTCCTGGGCGGCGTAAGCATGCCGGCGGCGAAGCTCGGGCCCCTCGCGTGCAATCTCTTCGAATTCCGGTATGCCCCACCCGGCGCTGGAATGCGGCGATTCAGTGCGGTTGGCTGCCGACGGACGCGTAACGGCCAACCATATGGTGAGGATGACGCATAGGCCTCGGGGAAATTTGGCCAACAGCGAACCCCACAATCTTCTCAAAACCTACTGATATTTAGATACCCAGAATACCAGTAAAATCCTTAGTGGCCAAGATGAAAGTACCTGCTACCCTTTCGCGCGGGCCTGAGCCATACGACCTTCGATCTCGCGCATGGCGGCCACATCGCCCCGCCACACCGGCCACGGCACGCGTACCGGACCCACGATGGTCCGCATCCGGACCGCGTACAGCCGGGCCATCACCGTGTAGCCCAGCGCGACGCCCAGTACGTAGCCAGGCAGGGAATTCGGAGCCATGGCCAGGACGCGAAAGCCGCCCAGCATGGCCGTGGCGCCCAGCACACCGCAGGAAAAGACCACCGCCGCGCGCGCTCCGCCCATGGAAATCCGGAATTGCATTTGAAACAGAACGATCCCCACAAAGGCCAACAGCGCCGGCACTACGTAGACGCCCGACAGGTACTTCAGTTTCAGGGCGACGGCCGTTTCCTCGGTGAAGAACACGTGCCAGGGAACGCCGCCCGGCGGGTTCCTCAGCAACGTCAGCCACAGCGCCACGCCGGCCGTACTGACCCAGGCCAGCGCCGAAAGATGCTTCTTCATGCGATCCTCCTTTTAACTAATGAAAGAGGCCGGGCAAAGCACCCGGCCCCCACCCCCGTCTGGTCCTGCCCTAGTAGACCGGGCAGCACACGATGGCGCCCATGTTCATGAACTGCGGATAGTCGTAGGAACAGTCGTAATACATGCCGCCGGAAGCGGTCCAACAGTTGAAATTCCAGGTGCCCGGGGGCCACACAACGATCGGATCAGTCATTTTGCTCGTGTCTCCTTCTCAATCGATCAGCAGCGGCTTGCAGAGTAGCTGCCGCCTTCTGCCTACGAACGTACGCGGCGCCCGCGTTCGGAAGCTCCGACAAAAGCGCAAACGAGTTGAGACACCAGCAGATAAAGAATGTGATCGATCCGTGATCGCGGCTCGAGAGGGCCGACTTGGGGTTCAGGCCTGCGGCGCCGCCACGATGATCGGAGTGGTCGTCGGAGCAGCGGATCCGGCGGCTGGCTCCACCGACACGGCCACTGCGCCGATCTGCGCCACGTCGATGGGCCCGCTCAGCACATGCACCGCTGTACCGTCATCGGCCGACCCGAACAGGCCCGCCGGCTGCGGCACGGCGTCCGCTCCGGGCGGGATCACCCACATCTCGTAGGTTTGGCCGGCACCCAGCGGCGGCAGATTCGCCGCGACCAGTAGCACGCCCCGGTCAGGATTCAAGTACACGTGACCCCGCGGAGGCGCCTGCTCCGGTTCACCGAAGTTCACCTGCCGCGTGGTGGGGTCCTGAAGGAACGTGAACACCTGCATCAGGCGGTCGCGTTCGGCCGTCCGGTCCACCAGCGCCTGCCGCGCCTGAGCCAACTGCTGCTCCTGTCCGCGCAGCGCCAGGCTGATCCACAAGGTCACCACCAGCATGGCCGCCGCGACGGCCGCCGCCAGCCACGTCCAGCTGAAGCCGTCCACGCCCACCGACGCCAGCACCCGCCGCCGCAGGCGCGACGGAGGCACCACCTCGGGAGCCTGCGTCAGCAGCAGCGCCTTGAGGGCGAACGCCTCGTGGATCTGCCGCCGGCACGCCGCGCAGCCCTCGGCCAGGTGCGCCTCCAGCCCCGCTTTCTCCCCGGGCTCCAGCAGGCCCAGCGAGTACAGCTCGTAGCTATCGCGAAAATCGTCGCAGGTCATCGCCCGAGCCTCATACCATGGCCGCCTCGATGAGTTGCTCCCGCAGCGTCTTCAGCGCCGCGCGGACCCAGGTCTTCACCGTCCCCAGCGGCTGCTGCATGCGCGCCGCCATCTCGGTCTGTGACAGCCCCTCGTAGTAGGCCAGCTCGATCACCGTCTTCTGATTCGGCGTGAGCTTCTCAAAGGCGTCCTTCAGCCGTCGCGCCCGGTCGATGGACAACGCGGTGTCCTCGAAATCGTTGAACTGTCCGGGATGCTCCAGGTGCTCCAGGTCGAGCGAACGCGCCTCCATGCGCCCGTCGGCCGACCGCACGTAATCGATGGCCCGGTTCCGCGCCACGGTCACGATCCACGGACCCAGCGCCCCCCGCGAGGCGTCAAACGCCTGCGCCCGGTTCCACACGCGCAGGAAGGTTTCCTGGGTCAGGTCCTCGGTGGCCGCGGCATTGCGCACCACCCGGAAGATGAGCGAATACACCAGCCGCCCGTAGCGATCGTAAAGGTCGCCCATCACCTTGGGATCCCGCGCATGCAGCCGCCGCGCCAGGTCGGCGTCGTCCCTGAGCCGGACCGCCGCCCACAGCAGCATGGCGCCCAAAAGCCCCAAGGCCGCCCCCGCGAACATAGGTTGCGATTCCATTTCCCGTTACTCGATCCCAACTCCCGCTACTCAGGATACGTTGAAGCGAGCCCCAACGGATCGCGTCCCCTCCCGGGTCCCATCCCCCCGGTCACGTCAAGGTGGATTATACCCCAGCCTTTCGTGGCGCAAGCACTCGTGCTTGCCGCGCCGGCACTCGTGCCGGTGCTTGCTCCCCAGGGCTCCCGATGGCTCCCCCGGCCTTTCGCTAGGGTGTGCGACACAGAAGTGAAGATTAAGCGGCACGCCGATGCTCCCGGTAATCCTGGAAGCGGCCGCTTTCGATTTTGCCCTTGTCGAGCCAGCGCTTCCGCGCGTCTCGGTACCGGTCTTGCCGTCCACCTTGCGCGTCAAGCGGTGGTAAGGGCCGTGTCCTGGATCCTCCGGCTGATGGCCGGGACCGTTGGAGTTCCCACCGCGGCCTCTTGCACTGATGATGGAGCCCGCGCGCACATCGCCCGGCCCGGGCCAGTTCAGATTGGATCGCCGCGCGGCGGCCTTCCCGTTCCGTCCGCAGATCGGGCACGCGGTGCCCCTCCACGTTCGGTATACGGCCACAAAACATGAAACCCGTCCAACCCTCACTTCCAAGTCGTGCACCCCCCCCCCGCGAAGGCGCTGAAATTGCGTTGGCCCGCAGAAGTGATACACTGTTAGGGTCTTTGCCAAACCCGTCTCACCACACTGTGCTTACGACCGCGTTTCGACCCCCATTTGGATCCCAGCGCAAACTGACAAAGACAGCTTGAATCGAAAGGAGCTAGCTCCGGTGACCAACATCTTTGTCGGGAATCTTAGCTATCAGACCACGCAAGAGGAGTTACAGTCGGCGTTTTCGCAGTACGGTAACGTCGAACGGGTGAGCATTATTACAGACCGCGACACCGGCCAGCCGCGCGGGTTTGGGTTCGTCGAAATGAGCGACCCTCAAGAGGCGCAGAACGCCATTGCGGGCCTGAACGGCGCTGAACTGAACGGCAGGGCGATGAATGTGAACGAAGCGCGCCCCAAGGCTGCCGGCGGTGGTGGCTACGGCGGCGGGCGCGGCCGTGGTGGTGGCGGTGGCGGGCGCGGTTCCCGCTGGTAAGCGGGGCGCTGCGGACGGGCGCGTGACGGCCCGTTGAGCGTCGCGGACCAGGAACGTTTTAGGGAAAGTTTGAGCAGGAATCGGGCGGGCATACGGAGTCCTCCGGAACGCCCGTGGTTTGTTGAAAGGGTGACGACCCCGGAAGGATGGTGAAATTCCACTGGCTGAAGTTCACTTACAGGATGGTGAAACTCTGGAAAGCGCACTCCGCCGTTTCAAGCGGAAGGTGCTCCAGGAAGACATCATTAAAGAGACCAAACGCCACTCGTTTTACCTGAAGCCGGGTGAGAAGAAGCGGGTCAAGGCTGCCTTGGCGCGCAAGCGGAACCGCAAGAAGCGGTCCCGTGACACTTCCGGAGATCAGGCACGTTAGAAACACACTACACGCATGCAATACTTTGTTCGTACCATGGAGATGCACAAGGACAGCAAACGCGCCTTCAGCGCTGAGTTGCCCTGTTCCGGGCTGGTTGCCGCCCGCCAGGAAGCCAAGCGAATGGTTCTGGGAGCTCCACCGGAGATGATGTTGCAGGCCGATGCCTGCTTCCGCAACCGGATCGGTGTGCGGACAAAGTATCGCTGCTGGATCAATGAGCGCGGCGAGTTTCAGGAACGCGACTTGATCTGACCCAACTCGACCGGAAAGAAAAAAGGGGTGAGCCGAAGCTCACCCCTTTCCTATTTGCTGCAGCCGGTCCTTATTCCGCCGAGGCCGGGAAATTCACCTCCGCCCCGGCCTTCTTCAGCATCTCCGCGGCAATCGGGAACTCCTTCTTGGAGTTATTCATGAAGATCCCCTGCGTGATCATGTAGGGGGTCCAGCCCAGCCGGTTCTTGGCGTTCACGTCGGCCCCGGCGTCGATCAGGTACTGCACCAGCGACGGTTGATTCGACATCACCGCCCCATGCAGCGCCGTCATGCCGTCCCAGCGCGGATCGCCCACACCCAGATCCAGCAGGTCATTCATGTTGTCCGGATACGTCAGCAGCAGGCTGATCGGATCGCCGGTCATCGGATAGTCGCCGAAATGGGTGTGCGCGTTGATCGGGTTGCCCAGATCCACGCACATCTTCACCGCCGCCAGGCGCTCGGCCTCGGAGACGCCCGTGGTCGGACCCGGCGTTTCGCCCTCATAGAAATCGAGGGCGGCGGCGGCCATCAGCGGCGTTACGCCGACGTCGGTGGCGAGCTTCGGATCGGCTCCATACTTCACCAGCAGCCGCATCATGGCGAGGTCGCCGTTGCGCGCCGCATTGTAGAAGGCCGTCGACCCGACGAAGCTCAGATAGTGCCGGCCCAGGTTGATGTTGGGCGGATTCTTCGTGGTCCCCAGGCCCTTGGTCATGTGCATCTCCTTCCAGGTGATGCGGGCATTGGGATTCGCGCCGTGCTTCAGCAACTCCTCGGCGAACTGCACGGCAGTCAGATGGCCCTCGTTGCGCGGCACCGGCAGCGGATCGGTCCCGGTGGCGGCGGCTTCCCACGACGACCCCGGCTTGTTCATCCACACCACCGAATGCAGCGCGGGACCGTTCGGGTCATTCCAGTTCGGATCCGCGCCGCGGTCCAGCAGGGCCTTGCCCATGTCGTAATAGGCGTTGATCACCGCCATGCTCAGCACCGTGCTGCCGTCGGGCGCGTGGTCTTCGATATTGGCGCCGTGATCCAGCAGCGCCTCCACCGTATCAATGTGATTGTTGAGCACCGCGAACAGCAGCGGCGTGAAACCGGACTTGGACTTCGCCTGTACGTCGGCGCCAAACTCCACCAGCATCTCGGCGGCGGCCGTGTTGCCGTCACCGGCGGCCCACATCAGCGCGGTCTGCCCGCGGAACGGCTCCACGGCATTGACGTCGGCGCCGCGCGAAAGCAGCAGCTTCACGGCGTCCACTTTGCCGTTGGTGGCCGCGGTCATCAGCGCCGTCTGTCCCTCTTCGGAAGTCGAGTTGGCGTCGACACCGGCATCCAGCAGCCGCTTGAGGATCGCGGAATTGCCGTTCATCGCCGCCAGCGCGAGTGGCGTCACGTTGTAGCGCGTCGCGGCCTTCACATCGGCCCCCGCGGCGATCAGCAACCCGGCGATCTCGTCATTATCAGTCTGCGCCGCCCAATGCAGCGCCGTGGAACTGTCGGCATCGGTGGCGTTCACGTCCACCTTCTTGGCCAGCAGCGACCGAACCTGCGCCGCGTCTCCATTCTTCACGGCGTCAATCAGACGCGTGTCGCTAGCTGCATACAGGCATACGCTACCGGCGACCATCATCGCCATCGTCAGAAACAATCCGCTCCGTTGCTTCATATGAGTTCCGTCCTCCAATACCTCTCAATAACTTACCGCAATTCGCGACCGTTCGGGAACTGCCACTGGGCAGGGGTGGACCCGGGCCGCAACCGGCTTGTGAAGGCCCCGGTCGCCAAATGGCCGATGCGCTCCAACGCCACAGAGGATATAATATCAACGGTTTCTATGGTTAACAGACTTCTTCGAGCCAGAGTTCTGGTAGTGGGAGCCGCCACCGTTACGGCCCTGTTGCTTCTCTCGACCACCGCACGGACGCAGGCGCCGAGCGCGGCGCAAGCCGACCAGGCTGCGGCGAGCGCGGCGATCAATCAGTATTGCCTGGGGTGCCACAACGCGAAAGCGAAGACGGCGGGCGTGGTGCTGGACCCGGCGAAGGTCGGCGACGTGGGTCCGGACGCCGAGCTGTGGGAGCGCGTCGTGCATCAGTTGGAGGCGCAGTCGATGCCGCCCACCGGGATGCCGCGGCCCGATGCGGCTACCTATAAGAAGGTGGCGTCGTATCTCGAAACCAGTCTGGACGCGGCCGCGGCGGCGCATCCGAACCCTGGCGAGCTGCCGCAACTGCATCGGCTGACGCGCACCGAGTACGCCAACGCGATCCGCGATCTGCTGGGGCTGACCGACCTGCCCAAGGAGATGGACTACACGCTGCTGCTGCCGGCCGACAACTCGGCCAGCGGCTTCGACAACATCGCCGATCTTTTGTATGTCTCGCCCGCGATCCTCGAACGCTACTTGGATGCCGCGCGCAAGATCAGCCGGCTGGCGGTGGGCGATCCGCAGATGCCGGTGATGGTGAACATCTACGGGATGCCGTTGCAGCAGCCGCAGGACGTGCGTGTGGAAGAGCTGCCGGTGGGCACGCGCGGCGGGCTGGCGATTGAGACCTACTTCCCGTTGGACGCCGAGTACACCTTCGACATCCAGACGGCGGGGCGCGCGCGCGAGCAGCATGAGCTGGAGATCACCGTCGACGGCGAGCGGCGCGAACTGACCACGGTGGGCGGCGGCAATCCGTTCGGACGCGGTGGACGCGGCCGTGGCGGACCTCCGCAAGGTCCGGGCGCTGGACCAGCGGCCGCCGGAGCGGCGGGTCGCGGCAGTGCGGGCGCCAATGCCGCAGCCCCCGGTGGACCCGCAGCGGTGGGTCGTGGCGGGCGCGGCAGCGCGAACGGAACAGCCGCGGACGCAGTGGCCGGTAGCGCCACGGGAGCAGCCGCAGCCGGACCCGCGGGGCGCGGGGGACGCGCGGGCGCCAACGGCGCAGCGGGCAACGCGGCAGCCGCCGGTGGACCCGGTGGACGTGGCCGCGGCGCGCCGCCTCCGCCACCCGAGCATCGCCTGGCCATCAGCGCCGGGCCGCACCTGATCGGCATCACCTTTATTCAGAAGTCGGAAGCGCTCGACGAAGCCACGCTCCGTCCGCGCCTGCGCGGCCGCGGCTCGCAACCCGCGATTGGCGAGGTGACGATTCGCGGTCCGTATCATGCCACCGGTTCGGGCAACACGCCCAGCCGCCAGCGCATCTTCACCTGTCATCCCGCGAATGAAGCCGCCGAGCCCGCGTGCGCCAAAGAGATCCTGTCGACGCTGCTGCACCACGCCTACCGGCGTCCGGTGACCGCGCAGGACGTCGCCGACCTGATGCCGTTCTACGAAGCAGGCCGCAAAGAGCGCGACTTCGAGTTGGGCATTCAGCGCTCGATCGAGCGTCTGCTGGTGAGCCCGCAGTTCCTGTATCGCATCGAGCGCGATCCGGCCAACGCCCAGGCGGGCTCGGTGCACCGCGTGAGCGACCTGGAGCTGGCCTCGCGCCTGAGCTTCTTCCTGTGGTCCAGCATCCCCGACGACGAGCTGCTGAAGGTAGCCGAAGCGGGCACGCTGCATCAGCCCGAAGTGCTGAAGGCGCAGACGCTGCGGATGTTGCAGGACAAGCGGTCGGAATCGATGGTGACCAACTTCGCTTCGCAGTGGCTGTACTTGAAAGATGTGGAAGTGAAGGCGCCCGACCTGTTCCTGTTCCGCGACTTCGACGAAGGCCTGCGCCAGTCGTTTGAGCGCGAGACCGATCTGTTCCTGGACAGCATCATCCGCGAGGACCGGCCGGTGACCGAGCTGCTGACGGCCAACTACACCTTCGTCAATGAGCGGCTGGCCAAGCATTACGGCATTCCGAACGTGCGCGGCGCGGACTTCCGCAAAGTCACGTTCCCTGAAGGCGACCCGCGCGGCGGGCTGCTGGGCCAGGGCGGGATCCTGACGCTGACCTCGTATTCGACGCGCACCTCGCCGGTGCTGCGCGGCAAGTATGTGCTGGAGAACCTGCTGGCTTCGCCGCCGCCTCCGCCGCCGCCGAACGTGCCGTCGCTCAAGACCGAACAGGAATCGGGCGCGGCGATGACGCTGCGCGAAGCGATGCAGTTGCACCGCAAGCAGGGCGCGGTATGTGCGGGCTGCCACGCGCGCATGGACCCCATCGGGTTCGCCATGGAGCACTTCGACGCGGTGGGCCGCTATCGCGAGATGGACGGGCAGAATGACATCGACACGCGCAGTGAGCTGCCGGACGGCACGGTGGTCGACGGCATGGAAGGCGTGAAGAGCCTGCTGCTCAAGAACCCCGAGCGGTTCGTGAGCGCGGTGGCCGAAAAGCTTTTAATGTACGGCATCAGCCGCAATGTGCAGTATTACGATCAGCCGTCGGTTCGTGCGATTGTGCGCGAGGCGGCGGCCAATGACTACAAGTTTTCCTCGCTCGTATTGGGAGTGGTGGAAAGCGTTCCGTTCCAGATGCGGGAAAAGAAGTAACGGAGAAGCAATCATGAATTTCATAACGAAAAAAGCGTTGCCGCGCCGCATGTTTCTGCGCGGCATGGGTACGGCGCTGGCCTTGCCGATGCTGGACTCGATGATGCCCGCGCTCAAGGCGGCCTCGGCGGCGCCGCCGCGCCTCGGCTGGGTGTATGTGTCGCACGGCATCATCTTCGATCAGTGGAAGCCGACCACCGAGGGCGCCTTCGAGCTGACGCCCAACCTGATGCCCATGAAGAATCTTCAGGGCCGCTTCAACATTCTCACCGGACTGTCGCATCTGGAGGCCGATACGAAGGGCGACGGCTCGGGCGATCACACGCGCGCTTCGGCGGCGTGGCTGACCGGCGTGCACGCCTACGACCGTACGCGGCCGGGCGTCGAAGTGAAGCTGGCGACCACGGCCGACCAGTTGGCGGCGCAGGTGATCGGCAAGGATTCGCCGATTCCGTCGCTGGAACTGACCGTCGACGAGCCTTCGCAGGGCTCGTGCGATTCGGGCGACTGCTTTTACGTGAACACGATCTCCTGGCGCAACGAGACCACGCCGAACATCATGGAGAACCAGCCGCGCGTTGTGTTCGAGCGCTTGTTTGGCGACGGCGGTCCGGCCGAGGCGCGCCTGGCGCGCATGCATAACACCGGCAGCATTCTCGATTCGGTGGTGGCCGAAGCCAACCGGTTGGCGACCTCGCTGGGCAACAGCGACAAAGGGAAGCTGGCCGAATACATGGACGCGGTGCGCGACATCGAAGTCCGCATCCAATCGGCCGAGTCGCAGGGCGCGCAGGCGTCCTTCGAACTGCCCGACCGCCCGGTGGGGATTCCGTCGAGCTTCGTGGACCACACCAAGCTGATGTTCGACCTGCAGGTGATGGCCTACCGCGCCGACCTGACGCGGGTGTTCAGCATGATCATCGCGCGCGAACTCAGCGGCCGCACCTATCCGCACATCGGGATTCCGGGACAGCATCACCTGATCTCGCACCATCGCGACGACAAGGACCTGATGTCGCAGAAGGCGCGCATTGACACGCATCACGTCGAGTTGCTGGCGTACTTCCTGGAGCAGATGGCGAACACGCCGGACGGCGACGGGTCGCTGCTGGACCACAGCCTGATCATGTACGGCAGCGGCATGGGCAACGGCAATCTGCACCGCCATTCGGATCTGCCGATATTGCTCGCCGGCAACCTCAGCGGCCAGATCAAGACCGGCCGGCACTTCGACTACAAGATGGATACGCCCATGGCCAACCTCCTGGTCATGATGCTCGACAAGGCCGGCGTGCCCATCGAGAAGCTGGGCGATTCCACGGGTCCGCTGAAGCCGGATCCGCTGGCGCTCGTCTAATGTTCCGGTAATGCTCGGGCCTCGGCGCTCCGAAACAAGCGTCCGCTGACCTGAGTCACATCTGTGCCGGCAACGACTTTCGGTTCCCGGCAAGGAGGTGTTTGCCATGTCCCAGTGGCCAGTCAACAGCCGCCGCCGGTTCGTCGGTGGAGCGGCCGTCGCCGGAGGCCTGATGTTAGCCGGCTGCTCCGGCAGCAGCACGCCCACCGAAACCACGGCGGAAGGTGCAGAAGAGGAAGTATCTCCTGCTGAGGACCTGATGCGCGAGCACGGCGTCCTCAAGCGAGTCCTGCTGGTGTACCGTGAATGCATCCGCCGGATCGATGGCGATGAGGAACTGTCGCCGGACATCGTGATCGCCTCGGCGGCGCTGATTCGCCGTTTCGTCGAAGACTACCACGAGAAGATCGAAGAGGAGTTCCTCTTCCCGCGCTTCCGCACCGCCGGCAAGCTGGTGGACCTTGTCGGAGTGCTCGAAACCCAGCACGTGCGCGGCCGCGACGTGACGCAGATGATTGAGCGCCGTTCCTCCCTGGCAGCCCTGAAACAGAAGAAGGACCGCCAGCCGCTGGCCGACGCCTTGCACTTGTTCGTGCGTATGTATGAGCCGCACGAAGCCCGCGAGGATACGGTGCTGTTTCCCGCCTTCCGCACCATCGTCTCCCCGAACGAATACGCCGCGCTGGGCGAAGAGTTCGAGAACAAGGAGCATCAGATGTTCGGCGAAGACGGCTTCGAGATGAACGTCGACCAGGTCGCCAAGATCGAGATGCAGGTGGGGATCTACGACCTCTCGCAGTTCACCCCGCCGGCGTAGATCTCGTGCGCTACGATCCCGCGCCCGCGGCCTTTCCGGCGACGTTCGCCTCCAGGAACGCGAGCGTCAGCGGCCAGGCCTGCGCCGCGGCCTCCGCGTTATAGCTGCCGCGCTGGTCGCAGAAGAACCCGTGGTTGGCCCACGAAAACTCCACGCTCGCGAACTTCTTGTCGGCCGCCCGCAGCGCCGCCGTCACTGACTGCACGGCCTCCGGTGGAATCGCGTGATCCTGGCCGCCCCAGAACATCAGGATGGGGCACTGCATCTCGCCGGCCCGGTCGACCAGCCCCGGCATGTATTGATTCGGTGCGATGCCGCCGCCGTAGTAGGAAACCGCGCAATCGAGCGGCAGTATCAGGCCCGCCAGGAACGAGCAGCGCCCGCCCATGCAGTAGCCCACGCAGCCCGTCGCCAGCTTTCCTTGCGCCTGGCCTTGCCGCTGGACCCAATCGTACGCCGCCCGGATGTCCGCCGTGAGACCCTCCTGCGTGACGTTTCCCATGAGCTTGATCGCGCCCTGGATCTCATCGTTGCTATAGCCGCATTCAAAGTTCGGCGCGAAGCGGTGAAACAGCTCCGGCGCGATCGAAAGGTAGCCCTGCTTGGCGTACCGCTCGGTGATGTCGCGAATGTGCGAGTTGATCCCGAAGATTTCCTGGAACACCAGCATGGCGCCTTTCACTTTGCCGTCCGGCCGGGAGACATAGGCACGCATCTGGGTGCCATCGGAAACGTTGACTTGAACGAATTCGCTATGAGCCATGGCCACCAGCGTAGACCATTTCCTGATCTTGCGTAGACCGGCTGCGGCGCGCGTCTACGGTATCTACGAAACCGCTCTAGCTCAGGGAGCCGCCGGAAGCGCGCACACGAAGTTCTCCGCCTGGTCTGAGCTGCGCTGGCCGGTCCACTGCGCCTCCAGCGGATACGCGCACAAGGGTCGCGACCGGTCCACTTGCCCGTTGGCCACGTGCGTCGCGATCACCCGCTCCGGCGGCGTGTCCTGCTCCACCCAGGCCTCCAGTGCCGCCACCATGTCGAACGTATCCGGTCCCGGACCGCCGCCACAGTGCTGCATCCCGGGGACCATGAACAGCCGGTAGAAGCTCTTGGTCTCCGTCAGGCCGCGTCCGTTGCCGCGCCCCAGCAGGTCCACCACGCTGTCGTAGTAATGAATGCTGTTGAGCGGCGAAATGTCTGGATCGCTCCAGCCGTGATACTGGATCAGCTTCCCGCCGCGCGCCTGGAACGCCCGGATGTCGGGATTCATATTGTTGAAGATCGGACCCAGCGTCGCGTCGATAAAATCGACGTCGCTGTCGAAGCCGTTGACGCGCTCGAACTGGAAATTGGCGACGTCCCACGCCGTATCGTCGAATGCCACGGAACGCATGAACGGGAAGCCCAGCGTCATGTGCGCTCCGCGGCCCGGATTGTTACCCGTGATCCAGCGCGCCCAGCCGCCCGGACCAGCCTCGCCGCCCGGCATCAGCCCGGGGAAGATCTCCTCGCCGTTGGCCGTGTGTGCGCCCGCGTAGATTTTGCGCGCCGCGGCCACTTGCGCGGACGTCAGGCAGTCAGGCGCATCGGCGCCCTTGCACAGCAGCGTCGCAGGATCGAAGTGGCAGCGTCGCGGATCGTTCAGGATGCCGTCCTGGATGCCGTCCAGCGCATCGCAGGCCGCGTTGACCGCGTCGCCGATCACCGTCGCCTTCGCGGCAGGAATGTAGCTGGCCGGATCGAGCATCATCGCCTGTGCGATCCACAAGTGACCGCCCATATAAAGGTGCGTCCAGTAGTTCGCCGGGTCGCCCGCGATCACGCCGTCGAAATCGTCCGGATAGCGCTGGACCTCGGTCAGCGCCTCCTGCCCGCCTTGCGAGCAACCATCGAAGTAGGAATGTGCCGCCGCGCGCCCGTAGTGCGCCGCGATCACCGCTTTGCTGGCCACCGCGGTGACGTGCACGCTGCGGTGCGCGAAATCGATCACGCGTTGCATGTGCCCCTGCGCCCAGTGCCCGTCGGTATCGGCCACATGACCGGTGTCCGTGCTGGCGGTGGCGTAGCCGCGCTGCAAGGGCGCGATCATCGCGTTCGTGTTGATGGTCCCCGCGAGGCCGCCGTTGCCGACCATCAGGAACTTGCCGTTCCAGTTCACCGGCATCCACACGGCGAAATTCACCTCCGGTACGATCACCCCGGTCACGCGGCAGAAGGCCGGATGGGAAACCGGCTGCTGCCCGCGCTGCAGGGAGCCTTCGGCCACCATGGCGGCTTCCGTGATGTGGACCTTCGGCAGCGCGAGCGTTAGCAAAGCATCACAGGATTGTTGTGCGGCGGCGGGCAGGGCCGAGACCGCCAGGGCGAGCAAAGCATGGCTGGTGCGGAATCGCATGGGTCAAGTCTACATCGCCCGTGCGGCGACCCGCATACTGGGTTCCGGCCCCATGTCCGCCAATTCCTTGGTACTGGATCTTCCGCCGTTCTATCCACTTGCAGGAATCGGCACGTAAGCTATGGAAAAACGCTCAGCAAGATCCGATGAGAGTAAATGCCGGGAGGCATATGGGTCTTCGCGCGGTGTACCGCGCCGACGAGTACACCCGCGACCATGTGCGCTCCCGGCAACGCTCGTCAGGCCAGCAGCGCTAAGGTGTCAGCCGCGGCTTGGGCGGGAGCAAGGGCCGTGTCGGCGATCCCGGAAACCACCTTCGTAATGTTGTGGTCCGTGAGGCCCGTTTCCGCCCACGTGCGGACCGGCGCCGCCGTCACGTAAACCGAAAATGCGTGATGGCCCGAGCCCGGGCGCTCGCCGATCAGGTGCAGGATCACGCGGCGGGAGTCGCGCTGGGCCAGCTTGCCGTAGAGCATCTCGCCGATCCGGTAGCCCGCCCGCACGCGTCCATTGCGCACCACGATGTATCCGGGAGCGGTGCGGAAGCCCGCCTCGGCCAGTCGAGTCCGGACGGCCGCCAGGTAAGGACCGAGGTGGCCTGGATCGGTGAGCGCGTAAGCGTTCAGTCCGTCTGAAATCACCAGTTGCACGTCGTAGCGCGCGCCGTGATCGGCCGCCAGCCGCGTTACCGCCGTGGCCGAATCCGCATCCAGCGCCTCGCCCGTGGGCGGATGCAGGATGTAGTCGGTGCGGTCGGCCGATCGTGTGTTCACGGCCAGAGCCTCGGCGAGGCCGGCGGCGAAGTCCGCGGGAAGCTCCGCCCGGATGCTCTGCTTGGCGTCGTCGTAGAGGTAGCGGATGCGCCGGTCGAGCTGCGGTTCCAGGTCCCAGAGGTTCGTGCCGTGACCCTCGGCGATGGGCACGCCGCGGGCGCGCACGCGGTCCATCTGGACGCGGGCTTCGGCGAGGATCTCAGTCTCGCCGCGCGCATCGCCTTTGCGGCGCTGGTAGGCGAGATACACGCGATCGGGCTGGCCGAACGACGGGCCGGGGCTGCCGTCGGCCCCGACTACGCCCAGATCCACAAAGAAGCGCCACATGGCGTCGTTCACCTTGTAGCCGAACTTCTGCCGCACGCGCACGTGGTCCTGGAACGCCGTGGTCAGGTAGCTCAGCATGGGATCGTTCTTGGTGGGCAGCGCCATCAGGTATGCCGGATTCGCCGGCATGATCTGTTGGATGCACCAGTCCAGGTCGCCCAGGTCGACGTCCATGTGGAGCGTCGAACAGATGTCGAGCCCGATCGCCAAGCCGTGCAGCTTGCCCATGACCGTATCTTCCAGGCAGCAGCGGACCAGTTGCTCGCGCGTGCGGAAGACCTCGGGTCCGATGAAGCCGGCCACGTCATTCACGTGGACCCACGGAGCCGGCTCGCGTCCCGCGCGCCGCTGCGCCTCGGCTACTTCCCGCTTCAGGGCGCGCGCGAAGCCGTATTTGCGGGCTTCGTGCAGCACCATATCAAAACCCTTGCCGTGGCCGTTGGTCGCGTCGGCGCCCTGGCCGGTTTCAAAGTACAGCCCGTATTTACCCGTGCGCGTCGCCGCGTGGCGCACCATCTTCTCCACGGAGATATCGAATGTGGCGTCGGCATCGGCCACGCCCGCCAGGCTCTGGAACCAGATACCGGTCGAGCCGGGACGTAGCGCATCGGCGGCAGCCTGCACGTCGATGTGCGCCAGCACGCAGTGCGGCATCGTGTCCGTGAGCCCGAAGGTTTCGAGCACATCGGCCAGCGCGCCTTCGATCGCGGCCACCGAAGCCACCTGGCTGGAGACGGGATTCGTCCCCAGCACCACGTCGCCCACGCCGTAGGAGAACGCGTCGAAGACCTGCCAGCGGATGTCCTCCGGATCGTCGGTGGGCGAGTTGGGTTGGACGCGCGCGCCCAGGTAGCCCTTGGCCCCGAGGTTCGAACCGGGCAGGGGATTGAAGACCTTCTGCCCGACGGCGATCAGTTCCGAGTTCGTCATGAGCTTCACCACGCAGGCGATGATGTCGCTGGCGAGGCCGGGCATGATCGCATGGATGGCGGCTTCGTCCGCATCGAGCAGGAACTGTTTGAATTGGGCCATGGTCCAGTCGCCAGGCGCCGCCGCGGGGTCGACGGCCGTCCCGATGTACTGTGACACGGAGTCCTCGAACACCGGGTTCGCGGCCAGGTCCGCGATGCGCGTGTTCGCCAGCAGCAGCCGTGCATTGCGCCGCGAGGCTTCGTCCACGGCGGCGACTCCGATCGCGTCGTCGCCTTCCTTATACTCGTTCGCCGCGCCGAGAACCTGCATGTAGAGCGACCGGTCAAACCCGCCAGCCGCCCGTCGCAGGTAAGCGAAGATGTCTTCCGAAGGATGGGCGGGCGAGATGGGCGTGGCGGCTCGCGCAGGGAAGCGTGCGGCCGCGGCGTATCCGAGGCCCGCTAGAGTGCGGGTGAGAAACGTTCGGCGGGGCAGTTTGCGCATGTCTGGTTCCCGGCGGCTTTCTTCATTGTACGTGGTGAACGTGGCGCAAGCGCTTGTGCTTGCCGTGTCGAGACTCGTCTCGACGCTTGTGGACGGTTGCAAGACAAGCGCCGGCATGAGTGCCGGCGCGGCACGCACGAGTGCGCGCGCCACCTCGTTTGCTATTGTTGTTTTCGGCGCCCATGAAACGCTGGCTGCTGTATCTGGTCTCCCTCAGCCTCACGGCGCAGGTCATCCGCACCGTGCCGTTCGAACTCGTGCGCCTCGATCCGGCGCTGGACGCGATCATCGCGCCCGATGCGCAGCTCGAGGTCCTGGGCGAGCACTTCGGCCTCACCGAAGGACCCGTGTGGATCCGCGATGGCGGCTACCTGCTGTTCAGCGACTGCGCCGCTAACGTCATCTATAAGTGGTCGCCCACCGAGCCGCTCTCGGTCTACCTCGAACGCAGCGGCTTCACCGGCCGCGACAATCTGAACGTCGGCCAGCAGACCATCTCCGGGCGCCTCGCGATCCTCTTGATCGGCTCCAACGGCCTGGCGCTCGACCCGCAGGGCCGGCTGATCATCACGGCTATGGCCGACCGCACGCTGGTGCGCCTGGAGAAAGACGGCTCGCGAACGATCCTCGCCGACCGCTACGACGGCAAGCGGCTCAGCGGTCCCAATGACGTGGTGGTCAAATCCGATGGCGCGATCTACTTCACCGACAGCGTCAACGGCCTGCGCGGCGGCGCCGACGGTCCTCTGCGCGAGCTGCCCTACAGCGGCTTCTACCTGGTGAAGGACGGCAAGCTCACGCTTCTGGGAGGCGACCGCGACCGCCCCGGCGAAAATCCGAACGGCATCGCGCTTTCGCCCGACGAGAAATACCTCTACGTCACCGCGGGCCGCGCCAAGACTTACCGCTATCCGGTGCTGCCTGACGACACGGTGGGACCGGGCGAACTGTTCATCGAAGCCGGCAATGACGGCCTGAAGACCGACCTGGCCGGCAACGTGTATTCGACCAACGCCGTGGGCCAGGGGCAGGTCATCATCACCTCGCCCGCGGGCAAGCGCCTGGGCATTATTCAGCTCCCGCAGATCGGCGGCGAACCGCGGCCGCGCATTTGCGCCGACAACGTCGCGTTCGGCGATGCCGACGGAAAGACACTTTATATTACGGCTTGCACGCACCTGTTCCGGATTCGTTTGAAGACGGTGGGACTGCGAGCCGCTCAGGAATAAACAAGATGCAATTTACAACTTTAGGACGAACGGGTGTGACGGTCTCCAGGCTGTGCCTGGGCTGTATGAGCTACGGCGGTGGCGATCTGCCGGAGTGGGCTCTGGGAACCAAGGGGTGGCACGTCGACAAGGCCGGCGCGCGCGAGCATTTCAAGATCGCCCTGGACGCGGGCATCAACTTCTTCGATACGGCCGACATCTACTCGGTGGGCGCCAGCGAAGAGATCACAGGCGCGCACCTGCGCGAGATGGCCTCGCGTGACGACATCGTGGTGGCGACCAAAGTCTTCGGCGTGATGGGGCCGGGGCCGAACACGCGCGGGCTGAGCCGCAAGCACATCATCGAGGGTTGCGAGAAGTCGCTCAAGCGGCTGGGCATGGATTACGTGGATCTCTACCAGATCCATCGCTGGGATCCCCTGCCGGCCATCGAAGAGGTGCTGGACGCGCTGGATTCGCTGGTGCGGTCCGGCAAGGTGCGCTACATCGGCGCGAGCAGCATGGCGGCGTGGCAGCTCTCGAAGGCGCTCTACACGGCCAAGGAGCACGGCTGGCACCGCTTCGCCACCATGCAGAACCACTACAATCTGGTCTACCGCGAAGAGGAGCGCGAGATGATCCCGCTGTGCATGGATCAGGGATTGGGCGTGATCCCGTGGAGTCCGATGGCGCGCGGGTTCCTGACCGGTTCGCGTGCGCGCGGAGGCGGCGAGGCCACGGCGCGCGAGAAGGTCGATTCGTTCGCCAAGGACATGTATTACGCCGAGGCGGACTTCCAAGTTGCGGATGCGGTGGCGAAGGTCGCCAAGGAACGCGGCGTGTCGGCGGCGCAGGTGGCGCTGGCTTGGGTGATGCAGGCTCCGGGGGTGACGGCTCCCATCATCGGTGTCACGAAGGCGGCACAGTTGAAGGACCTGATCGGGGCGGCGGATCTGAAACTGTCGGCTGAGGAGGTCGCCGAGTTGGAGAAGCCTTACGTGCCGCATCGGGTGCTGGGGCACGCGAATCCGTCGGCGAAGAAGATGGCGGCGGGGAAGTAGCGCGGGCGGTAGCGGACGGTTGCGGGACCGCTCCCTGTGGTCGCGGCTCAGCTATTGGCGTTCGTTTGCAAGACGGCTCTGCTGGCCGTACTGCCCTTAGCTGAGCCGCGACCGCAGGGAGCGGTCCCGACCTGTACTCAGACTCAATAAAGGTAGAACGCGTACAGCGTATCGCCCGCGGCCACCAGTAAGTATTGGCGATCGTCGAGGAGATACGTCTCCGGCGCGTTCGATACCGACCCGATGTGCGAGTGCCACAGAGGGTCGCCGTTCGACGCGTCGTAGGCCACGATGTTGCCGCCCAGGTCGCCGCCGAACAGCAGGCCGGTGGCCGTGGTCATCAGTCCGCTCGTCGACCCGCCGCTGGTGCCCGGGTAGCGATGCCGCCAAGCGACTTTGCCCGACTTGTAGTCGATCGCCGTCAGGTAGCCGCCCGTCGATCCGATGCTGCGCTCGTCTTTGCCGCCGAGTCCCATGGCCCCGCGCGGGTCGGTTTCCGTGAGGTAGTAGACGGCGTAGCTGTCGTTCTGCGGCACGTAGAACAGGCCGGTCTGCGGATTGTAGGCGGGCGGAGGCCAGTTGGTGATGCCGGGGTTGGCGGGCGAGATCAGGGATCCGCCGATGTCGAAATCCTTGGCCGGATTGCGCTGCGGCGCGCCGGTCTTGTCCAGACCCTCAGCCCAGTTGATGGTGTCCGAGTACTTGATGGTGGTGAGATGCTCGCCCGTGGTGCGGTCGACGGCGAAGAAGTAGCCGTTGCGAGCGGCGGTCAGCACCATCTTGCGCATGCGCCCGTTGAACATGCCGTCGACCAGGATGGGCGTCTGCGAGCTGTCCCAGTCATGCGTGTCGTGCGGCGAGGTCTGATAATACCAGGCCATCTTGCCGGTATCGACGTTGATCGCCACCAGAGCGCAGGTATAGAGGTTGGCGCCCTCGCCGCGGCTGGCCGACGTGTAGGCCGGCGTCGGGTTGCCGGTGCCGACGATGTAAAGGCGCGTCTCCGGGTCGTAGGATCCGGGTACCCACATCTGGCCGCCGCCGTGACGCGCGGCGTCGAGATTGGCCCACGTTTCCAGGCCCGGATCACCCGGATTCTGCGGCGTCGAGTAATACTTCCACTGCAGCTCGCCGGTTTCCGGGTCGAAGGATTGCAGCACGCCGGGCTCGTCCAGATCGTTGCCCGTGCCGACGATGACGTGGTTGTCGATGACGATGGGCGCGGGCGTGGAGAAATACTGTTCGTCGAAGCTGACGATGGTCTTGTGCCAGCGCTCCTCGCCGGTGTGCGCGTCGAGCGACACCAGGTAGTTGTCGGGCGTTTCCATGAACAGCCAGTCGCCGTACATGCCGAAGCCGCGGTTGCCGATGTGCGTGGCGCCGCGCGTCTGCCAGAAGTAGTGCCAGAGGACGCGGCCGTCACGGGCGTCCACCGCCCAGGCGTTGTCGGGCGAGGTTACATAGAGGATGCCGTTCACCTGAAGCACCGCGCCTTTGACGTTCACGCCGCCGCCCAGGTTCACTGAGCCGTCGCCTTCGCCGCCGGTGATGGTGCGCGGTCCGCCGCGCCCGCCGCCGGTGCCTCCGGTGAGACGCGAGGTCCAGGCCAGGGTGAGGTTCTTCACGTTGCCCTTGGTGAGCTGGTTCAGCGAGCTGTAGCGCTTACCCGAGTAGTCGCCCGAATAAGTGGGCCAGGAATTGGCGAGCGGCTGGCCGATTTGGGCGGGGGTGAGGCCCTGGGCGCACGCCAGCGCTGCGGCGAGACAAAGCGGGGTCAGCAGTTTCGTCATTTCAGGGTCACCAGGTATGCGGTCAGGTCGTGGATGTTTTTGTCCGTGTAGACCGGCAACAGATCCTTGTGCGGCTGGAGCGGATCGTGGATTTCGACGCGCGGGTTGTTGCCGCGGCGGGTGAAGGTGCGCGCTGCGCCGTCGGGGAGCGTGAGGGAGACCAGGAAGTCATCGATGCGGTCGAGCTCGCCCGTTACCGCGGGACCGTTCGAGGGGGTCACGGTGACGGTGGCCGCGGGGCCGCCGCGTCCGCCCGGCATCAGCCAGCGCTGCTGGAGCGTCTGCGGATCGGCGATGCGCGTGGCGATGCCCTTCAGGTCGCCGGTGGCCGAATGGCACGCGGCGCAGCGCTGGGCGAAGAACGCCTGTCCGGCGCGGGCGTCGCCCACGACGATGGTCGGCGGACGGAAGCGCGAAATGTCGTAGCCGTTGACGCGGAAGCTGTGGAGGAAGGCGGCGATGTCGGAGACCTCGCCGTTGGTGAAGTCGAACTTGTGCATGGGCTCGGAGGGCAGTCCGTTGAGCTTGGGGGCTATCAACTCGCCGCTGTCGTCGTTCAGGACGGTCTCCGAGCGGATCAGGTTGGGTCCGCCGTCGCCGCCGCGGGCGTCTTCGCCGTGGCACAGGCCGCATTGCATCGAGTATTGGATCTTGCCGCGGTCGAGGACATCCTGCGGGGCGAGGGGATGCTGGGGATAGGCGCCGCCCCCTCCACCGCCGCGGCCCTTGGCGGCCTTTCCCTGCTTGTTCGCCCCCTGCTGATTCGGCGTAGCGAGCGGCGCCTGCGCGGGAATTTGCGTCGCGGCCAGGGCCAGGAAGGCGAGCGCGGCGAGTAACGCGGTGTAGGGTTTCGACGGCGTCATGGCAGCAACCAGCATAGTATGACTGCGGCCGCGCGTGCAGCAGCCCGCTGGCGGCGGACGTGTATTTTCAGAGATATGTTGGGTTCGTTTGGTGAAAAGGGGCTCGTGACTGCGCGGCTCCGGTGGGGGCTTGGGTTCGTTTGGTTGTCAGGGGCGGACCGGCGGCTGGCAGAGTGCTTGGGTTCGTTTCGTTGCTAGGGCCGGGAGCGCCGGCGGCGGAGGGCCAGGAGGCCGAGACCGGAGGCCAACAGCAACCAGGTGGACGGCTCGGGGATCACCACGCCATCGTCGGTGAGGTAGAAGGCGAAGTTGCCGACGGCGGAACTCTCGAACCAGGAGTCAGACGACGAGATGCGGCCGAAGCTCGTGCCGGCACCGGCGCCGGACCACATCCAGAAGTCTGCATCGCCGGTTGTGTTATTGAAAATGGAAACCAATGTGTCACCCGCACCGAGAGGCGTATCGGGGATGACAACCGAATAGAAGTAAATGGGATCGATCCCTGCGACCAACAGGCCGGTGTCCACGCGCAGCGGCGCCACGGGGTAGGAGACGAACGGGCTGGTGTCAGGAACACCGGCGGTGACGGCGAAGAACGCGACAGTGAAGTCGTCACCGGCCAACCCGTCGCTCCCGGTGTAGAAGCCCCACCAGTGGGCGTCGCGGACCGTCGCCGCCCCGCTGAGCGTGCAGATGTCCCCCTCGTAGTGCGGGAACTGAACGTCGCTTGCGGCCCCCGCATTCGCGACGAATGCGGTGTCGCCGCAGATTTGTCCAGGCAAAAATGGGCCGGCGAAAACGGACCGTGCCAGCAGGACCGGAATTAGTGCCAACCAAGCTCTCATCCTTTTTGATTCCATCCTGCGACCTGATTTTAATCCTCCGATATGAACCGCGCGTTTCGGGAAAGTCTTATAAATACCTTCCGTGATGGTGGAGATTGCAGAACGTGGTGGCGGAGATTGCAGCCAGGACGGAGTCGAGCGGAATCTGCTGCTGCTTACCGCTCCTTCCATTTGAGTTCGGCGTCGGAGTGGCGGACGTAGTTGGCGTCGATTTCCGCGGGGTCCTGGGCGTGGCCGGCCGCGAAGATGGGGGCGGCGATCCGGGCTACGGCCTGGGCGAGGTCGTGGGGTCCGGTGATTTGTTCGGTGCCCGGGGGGAGGGTGGCTAGGAAGGCTTCGAGGGGCTGGACCGTTTCCGGCTGGACCAGTTCCAGGGCGGCGTCGTAGACGGCTCCGAAGATGTCGCCTCGGCGGGCGTCGATGATCGGGGCGCGCAGGGGTGCGGTACCGAACCAGGCTAGGGCTTGGAGATTGGAGACGGCGACCACTTTCGTGTTGGTGGCTTCGGCCAAGCCCTTGGCCGCGGTGAGGCCCACGCGGACTCCGGTGAAGGATCCGGGTCCGGAGGTGACGGCGATGCCGCCGAGGTCCTGCCAGGTGAGGTGGTGGCGGTCCAGGAGGGATTGGATGTGCGGGAAGAGGGTCTGGCTGTGGCCTTCGGGAGATTGGAAGGCGAAGGTTTCGAGGAGGACGGGTTGCGGGTTGGCGGGCGAGGCGGACTGAGAGTCCGCCGCAGGCTGAGAGCCTGCCCCACACGGGCTGGTGGCTGCCTGACGATTGGCTGCTTCGTGGTTGCCCGGCTCAGATCGGGTCTGGTCTGGGGCGGGCTTGGTGGGAAGCTGAGCTAGCGCGAGGCTGCTGTGGTCGCTGGTGGTGTCGATGGCGAGGATGATCACTGGCTGAGACGGAAGGCGCGGTCGATGGCGTAGGCCTTGCCGTAGGCGTTGAGGATCTGGACGCGCACGCTTAAGAAAGACGGCAGGCGGGCGTCCTTATATTCTGCCGGGAGCTGCATGGTGCCTTTCGTTCCGGTGCCGACGACGTGCGGGCCGTCGCCCATGACGGGCAGGTCGGCGGTCCACAGGACCAACAAATCGCGCGTGGCGCGCGAGGGCTTGGTGATCTTGAGCGAGTAGAAGGGCGTGGCGCGCAGCGAGAAGGGGCCTGAGGGGTCCTCGATTTCAAACGGCGTTTTGGTGGCGCTGGTTTCGATCTCCTGCACCGGCGGCTTGCGCGATTCGAACTTGTAGGTCTTGAAGAGGTGCTCCTTTTCGCCTTCGCGCGAGACGCGCAGGACCCAGTCATGCTCCGGGTCGGGCGCCTCGCCCACGAAGCGCTTGCCCTTGTACTTCTTGCCTTCGACGCGCTCGCCCGTTTCGGGGTTCAACCAAAGAACGTCGTAGCCGTGATCCTCGACCGTCATCTCAATGGGGCCGGGCTTGTCGACGTAGACCAGGTACTCGACGCCGGTGAGGGCGATGGCGCGGGCGCCGTCGAGATCGAAGTAGGGCTCGAGCTCCCAGTAGCGGCTTTGGGAGAGGAAGTCGAACCAGATGGCGAATTCGGGGCCGTCGCCGTTGGCCGGATACTGGCCGTTCATGGTGGCCTGCCAGAGCTGCTGGCGCGTGCGCGTGGCGGTGTTGAGGGCGGGGAACTGGTAGAACTGGTGCTCCACCGCGCCCACGTTAGGGTCCGGCGTGCCGTAGGAGATGATGCTCTGCCAGCCGGTTTCGGCGAAGGGCGAGGAGCTGAAGTCGGCCTGCGTGGTGATGGGGTGGTGGTAGGGGTCGAGTTGGGCGAGTTGGGCTCCGGTGGCGCGGGCCAGGGCGCTGCCATTGGGCTCGCGTTCGAAGGCGGGGATGCCGGCCCAAGTGATGTTGAAGGGCGCGAAGCGCGAGACGATTTCGGTGAGGTAGCGGTCGCGCGGTCCAGGCGTGGCGGGCACGTCGGCCAGGACGATGTCAACGATGAGTCCGCGCTGGTTGATGGCCTGGATGCGCGCGGCGGCTTCGTTCAGGTTGGTGGCAGAGTCGATGGTGACGCGGATGTGGTTGAACTTGTCGGTGATGCGGTCGCCCAGGGCTTCGTCGAAAATTTCGCGTGACATGGAGGCGAACTCTTCGATGGGGGCGGACATCCAGAGGTGCGGCTGGAGGTCCGCGGTCTGGAAGTGGTGCAGGTTGATGGTGTGGACGAAGCCGGGCGCGTCGGAGGGCGTGGCGGTGAAGTGGCCGATCTGGCCGTCGAGGCGCGGGAGGGAACTGGTGAGGCGGTAATCCCATGCGCCGGCTTCGATGGGGGAGACGCGCAGGATGAGGCGCTGGCCGTCGGCGAAGGCTCGGATGGGGATGGTGGTGAAGGCGGGCGAGCGCATTTCGGCGGTGAGCGTAGCGCGGGAGGCGTCTTCGGAGGGTTGGAGGTCGAAGACAAGGTCGCAGACGGTCCACCGGGGGACGTCGCAGGTGGGCAGTTGGGCGAAGAGCGGCAGCGCAGTGAGGGCGCAGAGGAGAGGGCGCATCTCGTCTTTAGTTTATCGGCTTTCAGTTTGTGGGAGATGGACTGTCTTGCCCACTGTCTTGTCCGCCGTCCTGATTGGCGTTCTCAGTCGCCGCCTTCTGCAGAGCGAAAACGTGTAACCTATGTTCTCCGGAGCGTTTTGGTACTATATCTCGGAACGGTCAAACTCGCGGCAGTTCCAGATGCCGTCTTGTAAAGCCGCGCAGGGACGATGATTTGCCTGTGCGGCAAGGTCTATAAGCCAGGAATCGGTGGGCCGCTGAAGCCGATTTGAGATTTAGAGAACCCAGTCAAGTTAGCAGGAGGATGTCATGAAACTGAATTCCATTCGTCAGGCGATCGTGCGGAGCGCGTTGGGCCTGTGCTGTGTCGCGCTGGCGATCTCACCGGCTGCGCACGCCGAGGACAAGATGACTCTGCAGTCATTGATTGACCGCCAGCAGATCCTGGATCAGATCACGCGTTACTACTACAACTTCGGCAAAGCGGATCGGCAGGCTGAAGAGAGCTTCTATGCCGAGGACGGCGAGCTGATTCTGGGCACCAGGCACTACAAGGGCAAGGAAGGCATCAAGCAGGCCTACAACCGGGCCCCCGCGACGCCTCCGGCTGGCGGGGCCCCCGCCGCGCCCGCGAAGCCCCCGCGCGAGAGGACCGCTTTCAACGTGGCGATCGAGAATCCGTTGATCATCGTGCACGGCGACACGGCCACCTCGCAGGTCATTTTCACCGAGTACCGGCAGGAGAAGGTGGGTGATCCGATGAAGTTTACGACTCAGGGAAAGGAGTACGCTACTTGGGTCAAGGTGAATGGCCAGTGGCTCTACAAGGTCCGCCAGATCGCGAGCGGCAGCAACCCGCCGGAAGGCTGGAAGGAATAAGCACCCGGCGCGTTGGATGCTCTGGCGCCCTTAGCGGGTGACGCGGGATCCGGAGGCTGGCGGGCCGGAAGTCAGACTGTGCGAAGTTGGCTTGTGGCGCTACGCGCCATCGGTCGCGAGACGGCTCATCTTCGTCGGTCGCGAAAGACGATGCTCGAAGCGCTACGCGTGCGACGAGCGCTGCCTACTGGGGAAGTAGCGCCGGCTTCACACCTTCAACCTACTGCGAGCCACGCTCCTCGGCGCGGGCGCCGGCCAGGATATCCGCCAGGCCCACATTGCCTTCGTGGCAGGCGTATTCGTAGAGCGGGCCTTCGAAGCTGCTGAAGATTTCTTCGCCGGACCAGGGCTGCACCCAGGTGTCCGGGTCTTCGACGGTGAAGCGGTAGACGATCGCCTCGGGCGAGACGCGGGTGAAGCGTTCGGTCACGTGCAGCGCGGGGCTGGAGAAGATGTCCTGGCGCGTGGTGGCCGGCGGGCCGCGGAAGTTGGTCCGGTCGGTGAAATTGGTGCTGTCGACCACCAGGGTGTCGCCTTCCCAATGACCGATGGAGTCGCCGCCGAGCTGGTGGATCGCGGCCGGGATGTGCGGGCGGCCGTCGGTGGGGATGACGCGCACGTGGTGGATCATTTCGTTGTAGATCACCACGGAGTCGGCCGTCTGCGCGATCTGGAGGTTGGCGTTGTAGGTGGCGGGGAAGATGGGCGGTCCTTCGGTTCCCCAGGAGATGCAGCGCTCGGCGAGCGTGCGGTCCGATGCCTTGGCGGCGATGGTGCGGCGGCGCGCGGCGGCGGCGATTTCCGGCTGGCGCTGCTTTCCCTTCGCCGAAAGCGGCGGGAGGCGTCCGTTGGGCGGGTCGAAGATCAGCGAGGTGCGCTGGTTGGAGAGGCCCTTCGAGTAGAGATCGGTCTGCCACAGCGCATTGTCGTAGTGAATGTCGTCGGCGGGCTGGGCGAGTTCGCTCTGGAGGCGCTGCTTCTCGATGGCGGCAGCTTCGTCGGTGGTGTAGAACTCTTTCTTACCGAGCTCGGCCGGGCGTTCGAGCGGCGTGTAGGTGGCGTTGGTCCAGTAGCCGGTGAGGTCGGGTTGGCCGTCCGGGGTGCGGGGGGCAGTGTAGTTCTTGATCGCCTTGGCGACGGGTTGCTGGCCGGGCACGGGAGCAGCGAGCAGGAACACGATCCCCAGCGCCGCCGAAGACATCGATGCGTAGAGCCGCGGTTGCATACGCGTATCGTACTCCTGTAGCGCGGCGAAGGGAATGGTGGGGAGGCTCGGGTTACCGTGGTTTCGTGGGCGCCAGGGAGCGGGCCACGGTAACGCAGGTGGGCCATCGGCGCTCCTCCCAGCGGCCGTCGTCCAGCCTTTCGAAGACCTTCCATTGCCAGTACCCGCACGTCATGCCGCACCAAGTGGAGATGCCGGTCAGCGCCAGTGTTCCGGCGTCGTTGAAGGAGACGTCCCAGAGCGTGAAGAGGTCGGTCACGCCCGGAAATCGTCCACCGGCCGCTCTGTCCAGTTGGGGGTTCCGGCGCTCCCGCACGAACTCGGCCACCTCATCCGGAGTCAGGAGAGCATACGGCTTGCTGATCGAGAGCGCGTTGGTGAGCTGACGCGGCGTGGTCCTGCGGCGATGGTAGTCGGCGACGGCTTCGGCGAAGTCCGCTGCACGCTCGGGTGGCGGCCCCGCGCAGGGCTCTTCGGGTTGCGGCCGCCCGGTGGTGGCGGCGATGAGGTATCGCTGGTTTTCTTCCGTGCGGCGGCTGGTCTGGGGGTTGGTCAGCATCAGGGAGTAGATCGCATACACGTCCCGCTCGTGGGCGGCGTCCTGTTGGAAGGCGAACGCCGGCGTGGCGATCAGCAGCGCGCAGAACAGGTAGGGGAACGTCATGGTTCTCGGACGCTGGGGAGAGGCGGCCTGAGAGGCCGCCGCAGGCCACGGGCCTGCCCCACAGCAGGTCAGGATGCTATCCCGCCATACGTTTGAGCATGGCGATGGCGCCGTCCAGGGTATGGTTCATATCGCAGAGCGGGTCGATCTTCCAGTCGGCGAGGAAGAAGGCGGGATAACTCATGAGCAGCGCCTGAAGTTTCTCGTGGGACTCGGCGTTGACGATGCTGATGCCGCCGCCGGTGACGAGGCCGTAGCAGCAGTCGAAAGTCTTGTCGGCGAGTCTGGCGTTGATCCAGGCTTTGCCGGCTTCGAGGAGCGCGGCTGGAGGGACCTGGAGCCGCCGCGGCGTGGTGGTGACGAGGAATTTCATAGCGGTCACTCTATCACCATTTAGAGCCGGGCTGAAGTGCGGGTTGCAACGCGATACAATCTGCTTCATGAAAACTGCTGGCCTTGCTCTGTGTGCCTTGCTGGCGGGCGCTGCGTTCGCGCAGGCGCCCGTGCCGGAAATACCGTTTGAGTCGGTGCCCGATTTCCTGAAGCTGCCGGACGACCTCTATCTGGGAGAAGCGGCGGGCGTGGCGGTAAATTCGAAGGGGCACGTGTTCGTGTTCTCGCGCGGGTCGACGACCGGGCCGGCCTACGGCGCGGCGGCGGCGCAGATTCTGGAGTTCGACGCCGACGGGCGCTACGTGCGCGAGATCGGTCATAACTTGTATGCCTGGTCGTTTGCCCATGTGATCCGCATCGACAAGGACGACAACCTGTGGGCCATCGACAAGGGATCGGACATGGTGATTAAGTTTAATCCGCAGGGGCGCGTGGCGATGGTGTTCGGGCGCAAGAAGGAGGCGTCGGACGAAGCCGGACCATGGGAGCGGCCGGGGCGGGGGGCGCAGCGCTACCCGCAGGTGGACGGGCAGTTCCGCCAGCCCACCGACGTCACCTGGGACACGCAGGGCAACATCTTCATCAGCGACGGCTACATCAATTCGCGCGTGGCGAAGTACGACGCCAACGGCGATTGGGTGAAGTCGTGGGGCGAGTTCGGCACTGCGGACGGCCAGTTCAACACGCCGCACTCGATTGCGGCCGATGCGCAGGGCAACATCTATGTGGCCGACCGCGGAAACGGGCGGATCCAGGTGTTTAATCCAAACGGCGACCACCTGCGCACGATCAAGATCGACGTGCCGGTGCCGCCGGGCATCAAGCCATGGTTTGGGAATCAGCCGAGCGCGGCGGCGGGACAGGCGCAGAGCGGGGCTCCCTGGGCCATCTGCATTTCGCCGGGTCCGACGCAGTACCTGTACAGCTCGGATGCGTACCCGGGGCGGATCTACAAGCTCACGCTGGACGGCAAGGTGGTCGGCGTGCTGGGCAAGAGCGGGCGGCAGTTGAAGCAGTTCGGCTGGATTCACGAGATCGCGTGCCCCAGTGAGAACGAGCTGTACGTGGGCGAGATTCTGAACTGGCGGGTGCAGAAGCTGATCCTGCATCCGAAAAAGTAAGCCGCGTCAGATAAGCGAGCTCAGGAGGAGGGAGCCGGGCTTCGGGCGAAAAGGGCCTGTCGGGCCCGTCTCCCGGCGGAAGACGATGGGCGTTCGGGGTCCATGCGCGACCGGCAGACCGCGGCGGCCGGGTTAACCGCCGAACAGCTCCAGATCGTCAGCGAAGGTGTCCAGGACATCCTTGCGGGTGATCACTCCCAGGATATTCGCGGGGTCGAATTCGCCGTCCTTCGACATCACGAAGGCGATACGCGCATTGTCCACGTGCATCCTGGCGACCACCTCCTCCAGGGATGCGGTTGGCCGTACGGTGATATAACGGCGGACTTCTGTCTGGGGCCCTTGCCAAATCTGCTCGATTCGTGGGGTGACCGGGCGCATGATATCGCCCACCCGCCGGGAGAAGTGGACGTCCGCCCGCAATCTGGCGGGAATGGATTCACCGCGCAGCGTGAGTTTGCGGGTGTAAATGCTGTCCGGGATCAGGCGGGCGCGCACCGCGAAGCTGATGGCCACCGTCAGCGTCATGGGGATGATAACGGTATAGTCGCGGGTCATCTCGAAGATCATCACGATGGCGGTCATCACCGCGCCCGTGGCGCCACCGACAACGCCACCCATGCCGGCAATGGCCAGTGCGGCCGGACTGACGTTCAGGGCGGGGAAGAGGCGATCGAGCAGGAGTCCCCAGGCGGCGCCCGCAACGGCGCCCAGGAAAAGCGAAGGCGAAAAGACGCCTCCCGAGGCGCCGGAACCGAGGGTGAGCGAGGTCGCGGCCAGCTTGCCGGCGAACAAGAACAGGAGCAGGTACAGGGGAAAGGACTGGCTGCCGAGCACGTCCTGAATGACCGCGTAGCCGACGCCTTCCACGTAGTAGTGCCCGAAGGCGTACATCGACGTGTACATGATGACGCCGACCACCAGCATTCCCAAGGTGTGCTGGACATAGTAGCCTCCCTTGACACGCTTCTCGAACAGGGCCTCAAATCCGTAGATGGAGTGGATCAACAACGCGGACACCAATCCCGCGAGGCAGCCCAGGCTGGCGTATGCCGCCAGAGCCAGCGGCCTTGCCACCGCAAAGAAGGGCATCTCCAGGGCGGGGATGGAAAAGGAAGGAGCCGGCCCGAAGAAGACCTGGCCGATATAAGTGGCCGTGGCCGTGGCCGTGACCACCGGTACGATGGTCCGGGCACTGATCTCATGCATGATCAGTTCGAAGGCGAACAATACTCCGCCAACCGGTGTGTTGAAGGTAGCGCCGATGCCACCCCCGGCGCCCGCCGCGATCAGCGTGATTCGCTGCCACACGGGGAGCCGTAAAAGCTGCGCCACCGCGGATCCGAAAGCCGAGCCGATTTGGATGATGGGACCCTCGCGCCCCACCGATCCCCCGCTGCCGATGGAGAGCGCGGACGCCAGCGCTTTCACCACGGCCACCACCGGACGAATGATCCCCTTGGCGTGGTAGACGGCATCCATAACCTCCGGAACGCCGTGGCCCTTGGCCTCCGGAGCGAAATTCTTCACCAGGAAGGTCACGCCAAGGGCGCCGGCAACGGGTACCAGGATTACGAACGGGCCCCAGGGGCTGGGCGGAGTGTGGGTGCTGGCATCGTAGGCCGCCGAGAGCGTCCGGAGGAATAGCAGGTTGTGAACCAGCGCGATGAGAGCCCGGAACAGAACCGCTCCCAGGCCGGCCACTACTCCGACCAGAATCGAGAGAAGCCAGAACGCAGCGGTTTTAAGCGGCCTGGAAGGAGGTGCAGAAGGATCGCGGCGGCCGGTCGGGTTCACTGCGACCTACCGGAGCACAGGGGGCGGCGAGGCAGGGCCGGAGCGGGGAAACGTGGCGGGCGAAACTCACGCATGATTCGGGTGGCCGGAGCGGGACTGGTCCGGGAATGCGGCGGTGATACGCGGCAGGCCGCGCCGTGAGGTGAAGGTCCGCTGCCTGAATGGAGTGCCAGTTCCAGTCCCATCCGATCCGAAGCCCCGCCCGGCTGACACGAGAGTCCGCTGCGGCCCGTTCGGATGGCCGGGAGGGGGCGCCGCCTTCATTATCGCGTCAGACGGCGCCCCGGCCAACTTGGGTCAGGCCGCGAGCGGAGCGCCTGACGAGGACGCGGCGGCCGGACCTATGTAGCGCGCGCTCCCGAAGCCGAGGATCGCCATGAAGATCGGGCTCAGCAGCAGGAGTCCGATGGCGAAGCCGCTGCCTTGGCCGAAGCTCTTGGCCAGGTCCAGCACAACGATGATTGCGATCACGATGTTCACCAGCGGGATCAGCATCAGGATGAACCACCAGGCCGGACGCCCGACGATTTCCAGCATCATGATCGCGTTGTAGATGGGGACGATGGCGGCCCAGCCGGGCTTGCCGGCTTTGCTGAACACCTTCCAAACGGCGGCGATGATGAAGACCATGCACGCCAACCAGATCAAAAAGAAAGTGCCGCCGAACAGTACCGCGAGAATTCCTGCACCAGCTCCGTCAGAATCCATGTTTCCTCCTGTGAATCGCCGGGCCTCTGCCTGCTTCCGTGCCATGCGCAGTGGCCCGTGGCGTCGAGCAAGTATAGCCTAGAATCGCGGTCTTGCGAAGGGGCTTGTATAGTGTAGGGGAGCAGGAGGCGAAGGATGACGAACGTGTGGATGCGGATGATGGCGCTGGGTGTACTGGCGGGGTCGCTGGCGGCGCAGGCGCCGCCGATCGGGTTCAGCGAGCCGCTGGGCGCGGGTCCGTTTGTGTTCGATACGGCCGAGCAACACAAGATCCGTGTAACGGTGGTGGCGCGCGGAATGAATCATCCGTTCAGCCTGGCGTTTCCGGGCGACGGCGTCATCCTGGTGAATGAGCGCCGCGGGAACATGCGGGTGGTCCGCAATGGCGTGCTCGATCCGGCGCCGGTGGCGGGCGTGCCGAAGGCGTTCGTATACCGCAGCGCGGGCTTGCTGGACCTGGCGCTGCATCCGAAGTTCGCCGAGAACCACTGGGTGTATTTCACCTACAGCAAGGCGGGTCCCAAGGAGGGCGAGAGCGCGATCACGCTGGCGCGGGCGGTGTGGGACGGCAAGGCGTTGGTGGGGGCGACGGACCTGTTCCGCGGGGAATGGTCGACCAGCGCGAGCGGATCGCGGATTGCGTTCGGCCAGGACGGGTTGATTTACATGACCACCGGGGCACCGTTCGACGACAGCGCGCAGAACCTGGGGAGCGTGCTGGGCAAGGTGCTGCGGCTGAACGAGGACGGGACGCCGGCGGCGGGGAATCCGTTCATCGGGCAGGCGGGCGCGCGTCCGGAGATTTTCTCCTATGGGCATCGCGATCAGTTGGGGCTGACCGTGGACCCGAAGTCGGGTGCGGTGCTGGCGGCCGAGCATGGTCCGAACGGCGGCGACGAAGTGAACCGGATCCTGGCGGGAAAGAATTACGGCTGGCCGCTGTCGAGCTTCGGGCGGACGTATGAGGGTCCGCGGCAGACGGAGGCTCCGTGGCGCGAGGGGATCGAGCTGCCGCTGGTGTTGTGGATCCCGTCGATCGCGCCGACGGGGTTGACGTTCTACACGGGCGACAAGTTTCCGGCATGGAAGGGGAACCTGTTTGCGGGCAGCTCGCGCGAGGGCGAGATTCCGGGGACGGGTCATCTGGAGCGGGTGGTGTTCAACGACAAGCTGGAGGAGATCCGGCGGGAGTCGCTGCTGACGGAGTTGCACCAGAGGATTCGGGACGTGCGGCAGGGGCCGGATGGGTTCCTCTATGCGGTGACGGATGAGGACGACGGGGCGCTGTTGCGGATCGAGCCGGAGTAAGCGGGCGCCATCACGCCGTTATACAGGAGGTATATATACCATCCTGTATTCGACGATCGACGTTGCTATCTTCGACTGTATCCACAGAAAAAATATTGAGTTATAGGGGGTATCACGCCCGTTGACCCGAGCATGGGTAGGTATATATACCACCCATGCTAAAGTGATGTTGTGCCCTCCGGACAAACCCCACGTCTGCCTCTGGCCCGGCCGAAGATCGTAGAGCATTTTCGCGCTTCCCGTCAGACAGTGTATTTACCCTCGGATCTGGCCGGCATCCTCAAGGAGAATCGGCGCGCTTGGAAGCTGTCTGAGGGGCAGTCGGTCTCTGCCTTTGTGCGGTTTCTCCTCGAACGGACCGCCATGAAGGAGGTCCGCCTCAGCTCCGTGAACCACCCCAACTCGCGCGAATACGTGCGCTATGTTTGGGGCGAGGCATCGCCGTTCGAACTGGGTCTGTCGCTGAAGAAGAACTCCTACCTCTGTTATGGAAGCGCCGTTTTCCTTCACGGGCTCACCGATCAGATTCCGCGGACCGTCTATGTGAACCACGAGCAGAGCGAGAAGCCCCGTTCTGCCAGCGGCATGACGCAGGAGGGAATCAACCGCGCCTTCGAAGGCAAGCAGCGGCAATCCACCTTGATCTACCGCTATGAGGACACCTCGATCCTGGTGGTGAACGGGAAGCAGACAGGCCAGCTCGAAGTCGGCACAGTGAGCCTTCAGGACCAGCCGCTTGCGACGACTAAACTGGAGCGGACGCTGATCGACATCGCGGTGCGGCCTGTTTACGGGGGAGGCGTGTACCAGATCCTCGAAGCCTACCGCCGGGCGAAGGAGCGCGTTTCCGTGTCGACGTTGCTGCGGACATTGAAGCGGCTCGACTACAGCTATCCGTACCACCAAGCCATCGGATTTTACATGGAGCGGGCCGGGTATGAGGCCGCCCGGTATGAGCGACTCCGGAACCTCGGGCTCGCCTACGACTTCTTCCTCGACTATGGGATCCGCGATCGTGAGTACATCTCAGCGTGGCGGCTCTTCTACCCAAAGGGATTTTAGACGTTCCACCTGTTCGAGGACGAAATCAAAGTAGACGTCGTACTCCTGGAGCGTCTCCTGGACAGTAGCTATGACTGCAGGCCAGTCCGCGCGGTGGAATTCGCGCTGGCCGGGTAGCCTCGCGAGCAATTCAATCGGCACCTGCTTGGCTGCGAAGATGTTTCGCAGAAGTTCATGGTTAGCCGGCGTTGTGAGATCGATGCCGGTGATGGTGAGTACCAGGTGGAGATCGTAAAAGTCCCGGGCACGGGGCTTGCGGCGGCCGCGGAAGGGATACTCAGGCATCTGCTGGCAGATGGCGCGTAGCTTCTCGATCACCACCATCTCCGGCGTATAGACGTAGATGGTGTAGTCGTCCAATTCGACTTCCAGTTTGCCGTCGGTGAACTCATGCTTGCTCAGGTCGACGCTGAAGACTCGCTCCTGATTGGGGCCGATCGTCCGCGCCGATAGCTGACGCTTGACGTGCCGGTTCGCCCAGCGGGCGTACTTCTCCTTTTCGATGAACTTGAAGCGCAGCTCATAGCCGCCCCACCAAGGCCGCTCATCCGGTCCCTCCAGCTTCGGCTTGGGGACAAAACTTTCGTCGAAGACGACATAGCCCGCGGAGTCGAAGCGGTCTTTCAGCACACGAAAGATCCTTGTCTTTGCGTCGTCGAAGTCGTCGAAGTCGCCGGACAAAGAGAAGTCCACATCGAGCGAAGACCGAGTGCCCAGCTTGTGAATCAAATTGATGGCATTGCCGCCTTTCAGTACCAGGCGCTCCACGAGGACATCATCGGAAAAGAGGGCGACGATGGTCAGACGGCGGATGTCCTCGAAGGTCATTGAGGCATCGCGCGCAGCGACTGCACGTTGCTGAAGGCGAGCAGGCCGAAGAGCAGCACCAGGAAGTAATCCCCGGTGGTGAGCGCGAACGCGGCGACGGCTCCGGCGAAGGCTACCGAGAGATAGAGCGCGTGGCGGTTGCCGCCGCGCGGGTCGCGGTGGGCGAACAAGGCTCGGGAGACGCGGCCGCCGTCGAGCGGGTAAATCGGCAGCAGGTTCACCAAGCCCCAGTAGATGTTCACGTACAGCAGGTCGTCGACGACGCGGTTGAGGTAGGCGTACTGGGTGTAGTTGGACGGGTTGAGGTCGGTGGGCAGGATGAGGGCGGAGACCGTGGGGATCACGTTATAGCTGAGGCCCGCCGTGATGCGGCCTCCGGCGTAGATCGCGCCGGCGACGGTGAGAGCGGCGAGGCAGAATCCGGCCACGGGTCCGGCGACGGCGATCACGATTTCCCCCAGGGTGCCGCCGCGGTGGCGGGAGCGCGGCACGGCGAGTCCGCCGAAGTTGTAGAGGATCACCTCAGCCGGGGTGCCGTAGGAGCGGAAGGCGACGACGTGGCCCAGTTCGTGGGCCAGGATCGAGACGAAGCAGACGGCGACCCAGACGACGACGGCTCCGCTATCCTGCGTGCCGCTGAGAATCGCCGTGGTCAGCCAGAACCAGGGCAGGATACGCACGGGGATGCCGAACACGTGAAACCGGAGTTCGCCGCGAGTGCGTGCAGTGGGATCGAATGCGGTGGACACTGAAGCCCATTATGCGATAGCCGGACTGCGGGGCTTCGGAGAAGACGGGGCCGGAGCCCGGCCAGCCCCGAAGTGTGGACGCTCCAACTCAGAAGTTGAAGCGGAGCGAGAGTTGGATCTGACGCTGCGCGCCGAGTCCGATGGTGTTGCTGACGGTGGAATTGAGAACGCCGAACGAGGAGCCGGCGGCGGCGGCCGTGTAGGCCGAGCCGGGCTGGATCTGGTTGGCGCCGGTGCCCAGGGCGTAATTCAGTACTGCCGGAGGATTGTTGAAGTTCGCCTTGTTGAAAATGTTGTAGACCTCGGCTCGGAATTCCATGTTCATCTGCTCGCGGATCGGGAAGATCTTGTGCAGCGTGAGGTCGAGCTGGCTCATGCCGGGTCCATGGAGCGCGAAGCGTCCCAGGTTGCCGAACTTGCCGGGTTGGGGGATGGCGAAGGCGGCCGGGTTCAGGAAGGTGGTCCCGTTGGCGCCTTTGAGGAAGGGGTCGACGCCCTGCACCACATCGGGGCGGCGGTTGCTGCGAAACGCTCCGCCGTAGGGATTGTTGACTACCGGGGTGGTCATGATCCGGCCGCTCTGGACGATGGGCGACGCCACGTAGGTGTCGGTGCCATTCACCTGATAGACGATATCGGGCCGCGAGATGGTGATGTCCATCGGCAGTCCGGTGCGTCCGTTCAGGATGCCGCCGACCTCCCAACCGCTGCCCAGCAGCTTGGCGAGACGGTTTTGGAACTGGAACGGCAGTTGATAGAGCAGCGAGAGGTTGATGCTGTGGCGGACGTCGAAGGCGTTGTTGCCGTGGTCCTGCCCGTAATAGAAGGGGTTCTGCGTGGTCTGGGCTTCGTTCGATCCGCCGGTGTTGCCGATGCTGTGGCCGTAGGTCCACTGGAATCCCGCGGTGAGGCCCTTGGAGAAGCGGCGGTTCACGGTGGTTTGCAGTGAATCGTAATGCATGGTGCCGCCGCTGGTCTTGAAGTCCACCTGCGCGAAGCGGTTGCCGAACTGGAGCACGGGGATGCCGGCGCCGGTGGTGGGATTCATGTTGACGCCCACGATGCCGTTGGTCCAGGAGCGCAGGAACAGGTTGCGTCCCTGGCTGCCGACGTAGGCCACGGTGAGGACGGTGTCGCCGGGCAACTGCTGCTGCCAGGAGGCCGTGTAGGAGAGGATCCGCTCCGGGATGGTGTAGGTGGGCGCGTAGCCGCGCGGCTGATAGCCCAGGTTCGGATTGTTGATGTTGTAGTTCGCGAGCAACTGCGCCGGATTAATGGGGAAGGCGATGTTGCTGGTGAGCGTGGTGCTGGCGCGGTCGGAATCGATGGGCTGGATCTGGTCCTCGGTTTGGCCGGGTCCGTAGTAGTAGCCGGCGCCGATGCGGAAGACGGTCTTGTCATGGAATCGCGAGGGGGACCAGGCGATGCCCACGCGCGGTCCGAAGTTGAGCTTGGAGGAGCGGTACCAGGACTTGTTTGACGGCTCGATCTGGCCGGTGTAGGCGTTAAACAGCACGCCCAGGCCGCGGGCTTCGGTGAGCGGATGGTAGTACTCGTAGCGCAAGCCGTAGTTGATGGTGATGGTCGGCTTGAGCTTCCACTCGTCTTGCGCGTAGCCGATCAGGTAATACTGGTTCACCTTGCGGACGCCGGTGATGCCGTTGTGCCACGGGTCGGGGGCGCTGACGTCGCTGAGCCACTGGATATTGCTGGGCTGGTTGGCGAGCAGCGCGTCGATGCTGGGGAAGGTGTAGGTGGTGCCGCCCTGGCGGTCGGTCCAAAGTGTGATGGGGCGGAATTCGACGCCGAACTTCAGGTTGTGATTCTGCTTGATGACGCTCAGGTTGTCGATGAAGCTGAGGGTGTAGCCGGTGTACGGCTCGCGGCGGCCGTTCTGGGAGCTGTTGCCGCGCACCAGATTGCCGAGCGTGGACGCGGCCGCGGAGGCGCCCTGTCCACCGATGCCGGGGATCGCGACCTTGCCGGCGAAGCTGACCGCGATGCCGGAGGCGACGTCGACGCCCGGGATATCCGGCGCGTAGCCCGCGATGCGCGTCTTGGCGCCGTTGAAGCCGATCTTCGTCTCATTGATGATCGTCGGCGAGAGGAGCTGTTGCAGCGTATAGACCAGGTTCTGCGGCACGGCGGTGACCTGCGAATAGCTGCCGCTCACGTCGAGCGGCGATTGCAGATAGCCCTGATCGCGGGAGTAGCGCAGGAACATGGTGTACTTGTCGCTCAGGTGGTAATCCAGGCGCAGGTTGCCATAGTCCTCGTTGATCGGGTTGGAGCCGTTGATCTGCGCGATGTCGAGCAGAGGGTTGCTGGTATGCGTCTGGCCGATGGGGTAGCCGGCCAGCAGCGGCTGAATGGAGGGGACGGCGATGGCGCGCGCGGCGAGGCTCGGCACGGTGGCGATCAGGTTGGTGCCGGAGCGCTGGCGCAGTCCTTCGTAGTCGCCGAAGAAGAACGCCTTGTTCCGGACGATGGCGCCGCCGACGGAGGCTCCGAACTGGTTCAGCTTCAGAGGCGTCTTCGTGGCTTTGTCGTAGAAGTTGCGGGCGTCCATGGCGTCATTCCGGATGTAGTCGAACATGGTGCCGTGGAACTGGTTGCCGCCGGACTTGGTGATGACGGTGATCTGGCCGCCGTCGCCGGTGCCGTATTCGGCCGGGTAGTTGCTGGATTTGACGTTGAACTCCTCCACGGTTTCCAGGCTGCTTTGCAGACGGAAGCCGGTGGAGACTTCGCCATCCAGGTTGCCGGGCGAGGCGTCAATGATGGAGCTGGCCTCGATGCCGTCGATCTTGATTTCGTTCTGCTGGTTCGCCATGCCGCTGAAGCGGATGTTGTCGTAGGATCCGCCGCCGGCGGTCTGCGCGCCCGGGACCAGCAGGTAAAGCTGCGAGAGCTGGCGTCCATTGAGCGGCAGGGTGGCCACTTCGCGGGAGTTGATCGTGGTGCCGATGGCCGCGGAGCTGACATCGATGGTGGTCAGTTCGCCCGCGGAAACCGTGACTTCGGAGGAGACGGAGGCGGGTTGCAGGATGATGTTGACGGTACGCTCCTGGCCCACCACGAGGTTGATTTCGGTGTAGGTCGCCGGTCCGAGCCCGGGGGCTTGGGCGACGATCGTGTAGACGGAAGGGATGAGGTTGACGAAGACGTAGCGCCCGTCCTCACCGGAGGTCGTGTTGCGCGCCTCGGCTGTGCGGGTATCGGTTACGGTAATAGCGGCGTTGGGGACCAGGGCCCCGCTCGTGTCGACGACTGTGCCCGTTACGCTGGTTCGGTCTGCTTGCCCGTAGGCGCACAGTCCGATGCTTGCTAAAAAAAGACAGACTGCGAGTTTCATAGAATGACCCACAGTAACCGCCGAGCCATGTCAGTTCGATGACAAATAAATTGCTGATCTGTGTCGCTAAGATTAATGTATTTTTCTTAAGATTAGGCGACTGGAGGCTGTATTCCTCCCGTGTGGAGGGCTGTGCCGAACGGGCACAAGACGAAGATAGGGCGAGGAAAACCTGAAGGCGGCGCAGGTTCTTTGAAGGAGGGGGCAGCTACGGCACGTTCACTTTTTCGGCGTCGCCGGTGACCTGCGAGGCGTATTCGGGCAGGAACCAGCCTTCCTTGATGAGCTGCTGGAGGCGCTCGTCCACCTTGGCGCGGTAGTCGGAGGACGTCTTGTAGAGCATCTTGAGCTGTTCGGGCGTGAAGGGCTGCTCGTAGCCGGCGATCGAGCAATAGAAATCGGCGCGCGAGCCGGGCTTCGGGTCGGCGGTGTTGGGCACGCCGTACTTGGCGACGGGCACGTCCAGGTAGGTGCTGCGGACGCCGCCCTGGGCGTTGCCGAACGGATCGAGCGCCAGCGGCGAGCCGTCGTTGGACGTGTCGTAATCCATCTTGATGCGTTCGGCGCGCGGCGGGACCTTGCCCTTGTCGGCCCAGTCGATCAGGTTGTGCAGCGCCATGGCCATCATCGAGCCGACGGGGAAATCGGTCACCGGGAGCTTGCACGGGTCGGGGTTATAGGTCGGGTTCTCGCGGCCGTCGTTGTGCGGCATGCCGGCGATTTCGTACTGGCGGAACTGGTCGCCGGCGGCGTCGCCGTCGGGGCGGCGGTAGGCGTTGTGATTGCGCGCGCCGCTGGTGACCTCGGTCTGCGTGGGGATCTGGATCACGGGGACGTCCAGGGGCTCGATGGGCATGCCGCCGTTCGAGGTGGGCAGGAATCCGTCATAGATGGGTCCCCCGCCGGAGAGGCGCAGGGAGCGGTGCGTCGGGAAATAGCCGCGGACCTGGCCGGCGGACTGCGAGGTCCCCATCAGGAACACGCGGCGCACCTGCATGCCCGCGAGCGGTCCATCGGGCCGGTTCGCTTTGAGCAGCGCGCCCACCTGGGCTATGATTTCGTTCGCCTGGTCGTTGGCGGCGATGTTGATTTTCGCGTAGCGCTCAGGATTCGAGGCGACCACGATCGATTCGGTGGGCTGCTTCTGGGGGTCGATTTCGACGGAGACGTGGCCGCGGCTCATCACGTAGATGCGGGTGAAGTAGAACATCCAGGAGTTGCCGGAGGAGTGCATCGGCTCGGCCACGACGATGCCGGTGAACTTGGAGGGGTCGGCAGGCTGGCGTACCAGGATGCGCGTCGTGTAGGGCTGGCCGGCGGCGTTTCCGGAGACGAAGTATTCCTTGACCACGTATTTGTAGTCGGCGAGCGCGGTGCCTTCGGGGACGCTCTGGAGGCCGGGATAGGGCGCGCCGGGTCCGGTGACGAGCGTTGCGGAGGGGATGGGGACGGTCTCTGCGGCGAGCACAGCGGCGGCGACGAGCGTGGTCAGGGCCAGCTTGATCATGAGGGGTCTCCTTCGTCCATCGTACCCGTTTCGGTTTGAGGATCGCAGATTAAGCAGATATCGCGGTCACTCACCGGTCACTGACCGGAATTGACTCCTCGGCAGGGACCACGGACGGTCCGGACGTGATACGCTGTTGCGGGTGCGATTGCCGCGCCGCGCTCGGCCGATGATGATGCTCTTTGCCCCGCTGGATATCCTGAACGAGTCGGAACTGACATTTCCGATATTCGAGGTGTTTCACATCACCGGACTGGCGATGTCGGTGGGGCTCATCGCCTTGGTCGATTTCCGACTGCTGGGCTGGGCCATGCCCAAGCAGGACGCGCGTGGGCTGGCCCGCGACCTGAGTCTGTGGACCATGGTGGGGCTGGCGGTGGTGTTTCTGTCCGGCGCCGGGCTGTTTCTGTCCGATCCGGACGACTACGCCGTGAACGAATTCTTCCAGATGAAGATGGCCGTTCTGCTGGTGGCGCTGGTGTTCCACTACACGGTGCATGACCGGATGGTGGCGCGCGGGTCACCGGGCGCGGCCAAGGTGACCGCCTGGGTGTCCCTGGCGCTGTGGTTCGGCGTGGTCATGGGCGGGATTTTTATCGGGTTCGCTTAGGGTCAGAGGCAACAGATGCTGACGTTCGTGTTGTGGTTGCAGGATACGGAGCTCTTCAGCGCGCTGCGCTACTCGCTGTATGTGTATCCCGTGGTGCTTACTCTGCACGTGGCGGCGATCTCGCTGTTCGGCGGATTGATCCTGATGACGGATCTGCGGCTGCTCGGCTGGGCGGTGCGCACGCGGCCCATCGGCGAGCTGGTGCGCACGCTGCGGCCTCTGAAGTGGGTTGGATTTACGATCCTGGCGACGTGCGGTCTGCTGCTCTTCGGATCGAAGGCCGAGGAGTATTACTACAACGCGTTCTTCCGGGCGAAGGTGGCGCTTCTGATCCTGGTGGGCGTGCACGGGCTGGCGTTCCGGCGGTCGGTCTACGCGCGGGCGGCGGAGTTCGACCAGACGGGCGTTCCCGGGCGGGCGAAGCTCGCGGCGGCTCTGTCCCTGGTGCTGTGGACGGGGCTGGTGATCTGCGGGCGGGGGATCGGCTATCTCCAGCCGCCGCCGTTCATCCATGCTTTTTTGCATGGGGCATTCGTGCGGTGGCTGACGGGGGCTTAGGCGGCGAACGCCTGCGCTAATAGCTCGTAGCTGCGGACGCGCGCGGCGTGCTCGTGCACGATGTTCACCGCGAACACTTCCTGCGCTTCGTAATCCTTGGCGACCGTCTCGATGGTCTGGCGCACGTAGTCCGGCGTACCGACGATGAAGCGGCGGCCTTCCGGCAGGCGATCCATGGGGAGTCCTTCCTGCGCCAGGAATGCGAGAGCCGTTTCCACCGGCGGCACGGGGACCAGGCGGCCGCGGAACAGCAGCAGAAACATCATGCGGGCGCTGGCGGAGAGGCGCAGCGCATCTTCCGTGGTTTCGGCCACCAGGGCACTCACGGCGACCGCCACGCGCGGCTCCTTGAGAGTGGCTGACGGTTGGAAGTGGTCGCGATACCAGGCGGCCAGGGGGGCTCCGGCGGGGTTGATGAAGTCGGCGAAGACATAGGGAAGGCCGAGCTCGGCGGCCCATACGGCGCTCTGCGCCGACGACCCCAGCAGTTCGACCGGTGGCGCGTGCGGGTCCTTGGCGAAGTAGCCCAGCAGCTCGGCAAGTTGCTCGCGGAAATCGTCGGGAGCGGGCTGGCGCCGGTCACGCTGGAGCGCGTAGGCCACGCGGGCGCTGGTGCCGGGGGCTCGGCCGAGGCCCAGGTCGATGCGATCGGGGTACAGGCTGCTGAGCATCGAAAACGTTTCGGCCACCTTCAGAGGGCTGTAGTGCGGCAGCATGACGCCGCCCGTGCCGACGCGGATCCGCTGGGTGGCGGCGGCCACGGGTCCCACGATCACCTCAGGGCTGGCGCAGGCCAGGCCGGGCGTGCCGTGATGCTCGGCCAGCCAGTAGCGCGCGTAGCCCAGGCGGTCGGCGTGGCGCGCCAGGTCGATGGTGTTGCGGAGGGCGTCGCCGCGGGTGGAGCCTTCGGGGATCGGGGACTGGTCGAGGATGCTGAGGCGCAGGGGCATCGTGTCCATTGGACGCACGACCGGCCGGCTGGATGCAACTGGGGAGCGCTACAGGCCGGTTCTGGAGGGATTTACCGGATGGGTCCTAACTCAGTCCTAGCTCGCAAACAGCGGCTGCACCGGGACCTCCCCGCGTGGCAGGGCTCGCGGAATCGGGATGGCGTCGAAAAACATCTCGTTGCCGTGCCGGGTGAAGCGCGAGACCGATCGCGTGGAGGGGCTGACGATCCACACCTCGTCGGTGCCGCATTCCTGATAGGCGGTGAATGATCGCGCCAGGGCGTCGGCGGGCGTGCCCGGCGCGGGCACCAGAACGGCCAGGATGGGGGCCATGTCCAGCCAGATGGGATGATCCGGCAGGCTGGATAGGCAGCGCCGGTAGGCTTCGCGGGGGACCACGGCCAGGCCGGGCTCGACGATGGTATCCGGACCCAGGCGGAAGCGGGCTCCGGCGACAACGCTGTAATCTTCGCCCAAAGCTGCATGCAACGCGGCTTGCAGCCGGGCGATCACGGCGCGGCACTCTTCCGTCGCGCCGGAGACTTGCAGTTGGCCTGCAAACAGCTCGCAGCGCTGGGCCGGTTCCACCGGCAGGCGCGCGAATTCGGCGGCGGTCATGGGAGGCTGCGCGTAGGAAATACCGTGCATACCTCGACCCTAGCATCGGGGCGCGGCCGAACCCATCGGCTGCGGAGGGTACGCTTGCGCTGTCCGCGAAGGGATGCGTTAGACCCAGTATTTTCTTGTTGTCGCGTGTCCCCTTCCAAAGACGAAAGAGCTACCCCTGCGAGGCTATGGCTGCTGGCGTCCATCGGACGCATGCTGGATACGGAGATGCTTTGAGAGCCGCACCGTCAATGAGTGCGGAACGTACCAATAGAAACCTCTGATTCCTTCCTCAAGCTGCCTCCGGCGTACCAGGTTTGTAGGCCGGGGGCAGTTTCTTTCTTTTCGTCCCTTTCTCAACTTGGCATGCGATAGCCTGGGGAGGCTAGAGCAAGGCTGAGGCTGGGCGCCGCCGCCTGGCACTGGCGCATTCACCCCCGACTACGCGATTCTGGTAGCTTGGGCACAGGGTTTACGGTGCGCTCCATGCCTTCCATGTCACAACGCGGCGTTTTACAGGTGATGACCCTGGGCTTCGGCCTGGTGGTTTTCCTGGTGCTCAGCGCCGCCTATCTGGGTTACCAGGGGTCGCAGTCGATTCAAACGGACGCGCGCAAAATGGTGCGCGATCACTTGGTTACCAGTGAGAAGGGCTCGGAGCTGGAGGCCCAGATCGAGGAGCGCTCCGAGGAACTGCTGAACGGCCTGGAGCTGGTGCTGGGCGCCTGCTTCCTGCTGGCCGCCGGGTTTTCGGGGTTCACCATCTGGTTCGTGGCCCGCACGCTGCGGCATATGACCTGGCAAAGCGAGGAGCTGACGCGCGTCTCCTGGAACATGATCGAGGATCAGGAGCGGGTGGCGCGGCGCTTCTCCCATGAGATGCACGATGAACTGGGCCAGACGCTCGTGGGGCTCAAGGGCGTGGCCAAGCGCGTGTCGGGTTCCGAGCTCGACGCGCGGCGCAAGGAAATGGTGGAGATGATCGACGAGGTGCTACGCGGCGTGCGCGAGCTTTCGCAACTGCTGCGCCCGGTGATCCTGGACGATTTCGGGCTGGACGCCGGCCTGCGCTGGCTCACCGAACGCTTCTCCCAGCGCACGCAGATCGAGGCCACCTACGAATCGAATTATCACGGGCGGCTGCCGGACCTGCTCGAAACCCACCTGTTCCGCATCACACAGGAGGCGCTGACCAACGTGGCGCGGCATTCCGGGGCGTCGCGCGTGTCCGTTTCGCTGAATGTCGACGACGGGCGTGTGCGGCTGGCGGTGGAAGACAACGGGCGCGGCCTGAAGGAACCGGAGCCGCGCAAGAAGCCGAGCCTCGGCATGGTGGGCATGCGGGCCCGCGCGCGCCACCTGGAGGGCGTGCTGAAGATCGGCAAGGGTTCGGCAGGCGGCGTGCAAGTGGTAGTGGAGGCCCCGGTGAACGGGAGGATGACGGCTGAGCCGCATCCGTCGAAGGTGGAGGTAGCCGGATAAATGATCGTGCAGAAGAAGACCAAGATCCTGTTGGTGGACGACCATAGCGTGGTCCGCAAGGGATTCGGACTAATTCTGTCAACCCAGCCGGACCTGGAAGTGGTGGGCGAGGCGAGTAACGGGCGCGAGGCCGTGGAACTGGCTCAGCAGTTGCAGCCCGACGTGGTGGTGATCGACGTCTCGATGCCCGAGCTGAACGGGATTGAGGGGACGCGGCGCATCGGCGAAGTGTGCCCGCGCACGCGCGTGCTGGCGCTGAGCATGCATCGCGACGCGGTGTACGTGCGCGAGATCCTGCGCGCCGGCGCCCGCGGCTACCTGGTGAAGGACGCCGACGATGATGCGTTTGTTGACGCAGTGCGCGCTGTGGCGCGGGGCGAGGGCTACATCAGTCCGGCTGTGTCGGACGCCGTGCTGCAGGATTACCGCAAGCACGTCACCAATCCGCTGGACCTGCTGACCAGCCGCGAGCGCGAGGTATTGCAGTTGATCGCCGAAGGGCAGACCAACAAGGAGATCGCCAATCTGCTGAAGCTGAGCGTCTACACCGTGGAAGCGCATCGCGGCAAGATCATGGAGAAGCTGAACCTGCATAATACCGGCGACATGGTGCGCTTCGCGCTGCGCAACGGCTTGATCAGTTAGAACGCCAGCTCCTGCGAGACCCGGCGAGAAATGCGATGCGCCGCGTGGGGCCGGCCACCGGCCTGCTCCACAACCCCGCGCCGCTTCCGGGAGAGGCGCCGCCAGCCACTGCCGGCCGGCAGCCACGCGCCCGTGGAGGGCGGCCGATGCTCCGGAGGGAGCCGGGAACTGGCCGCCCGCGGGTCCTCTCCCGTGAAAGCCACGCACAGCCCACCCGGACGGCCAGCGGCTCACCCGTCGGGGCCCTGCGCGAAATTAGAACGGTATCGTAGAGAACAGAGTGATCTGGAACGTGTGGTTGTGCTGGTAAAGCGTGCCGCCGCGACCCTGTACCGTGTGTTCCATGTAGCCGACCTCGACCTTCAGGTCCGGCCGGAAGTTATAGCCGATGCCGGTGAACGCACGATTCTGGTCAAAGACGTTCTTGTAGACGTTCTTGCCGTAGTTGAAGAAGATTTCGCTTTGGATCACATAGTAGTACTTTTCCCACGGCAGCGGATGCGAGAATTTCAGCAGGTAGCGGAAGCGGTTCTCATAGCGATAGGAGCCGACGTTGTAGCCGGTGCCGGCGGCGTTCGGAACCATCTGCCCGAGGTTCCGCTGCTCGAACCACAGGCGGTTCGTCATGCCCCAGTTTTTGGGAATTCCGTAGCTAAAGCTGATGATTTCATAAGCGCGATGCTCGGGAAACGTGGCCAAGGTCGGATAGGCCCCGTAACGGTTGGTGGAGAGGAAAATGTAGCCGCCGCTCACGGTAATGTGTGGGTTGATCTTGCGGAAGATGCCGAACTGCGCCAGGGTTTGCAGGGGCTGAATGCCGCCGCGGTTGCGGCGCCATTGGAGCGCCAGCGTGGCGCCCCACGGGCTCCCTTTTTTGAAGGGGTGGTCGCCCTGGTAGTTGTACCAGGCAGCGGCGTTATCCTCGCTGGCCGCCGCGGCCGGCGTTGCCATCACGAAGCAGGTGAGCAGGGCGCTCGCCAGGATCCCTCCGCCCAGCCGCTTGCCAATACCCTGTTTCCCTCCATTCCCTCGCGATGTGTCCATGGATGGTGCGTCTCTTTTTTCCATTTGTCGTGTAAAGTCCTTTCTGCCTACAGCCAGACGTATCCCGGCCGACAGCCACCGTTGCTGCGGGCTGTCCGAAGTCCGTCCATGTCCCGGGGATCCCTGGTCTCCGGGTTCCAATCTCTTGCTGTCTCGTGTGTAACTTCTGCTGCGTGGATACGCGGCAACAAGCCGGTCATCCTCACCTCGACGGCCCCGTCAGCGTACCTCCCGGACAAGGCCGCCCTCACGGGAAGCGTCGGATTGATGATTCAAGAAGAAACGATAAAATAAGATCTCTTAGTTACCTAGTATCCGCCCCTGAACGCTATCGATCCATAGCCTGTGTACGGGGCCCTGCCTGGGGTCATAAGGGGACTCTTAGAACTCACGGAAGCAAGGATTGGCGGGCATTTCCGGCACGAGCCGGTTCGGGTGGCGCCACTGTGGTCTGCCGCGTAAGCCAAGTGCGTGCGGAAGGATCCATAACGGGCTCCGCGCAGGGTGGCGCTGGACCTGCGGATGGTTACCCGAGGCGGAGGCAGACGTTGCGTTCCGGTTCGCCTGCTTCGCGCGCCAGGTCCAGCTCATGGCACGGCCGTGGAGCGGGTCGCCCGGCCACCGGAAACCTCTGTCCACCCGCGGGCGCGTGACGCCTAGCAGGAGCAGAAGACAACCGTCTAGTACCGGCGGACATCTCGTCCACGCAACTCAAGAATAGCCTCGAATTGGCCGAATGGAGCACTGTCCCCCGCGAAAGCGGCGTTCATCCCCATGTGCAGGGGATGGGTTCTAAGGGGTTCCCTGCCGCATGCTGGTAGGCGATGAAACCCCGCAACTTACGCGCTGATCTGATCTCCGGTTTCCTGGTCTTCTTGATCGCGCTGCCGCTATGTCTGGGAATTTCGCTGGCCGGTGGCGTGCCGGCAATCTCGGGCGTGCTGACTGCGATCGTGGGCGGACTGGTGGCTTCCTTCCTCGGTAGCTCCCGCCTCACCATTAAAGGACCACCGGCGGGACTGATTGTGATCGTGCTGGGCGCGGCCACCGAGTTGAGCGACGATCCGATGGTGGCGTATCACCGCCTGCTGGCGGTTTCGGTGGTTGCGGGCATTCTGCAAATTATCCTGGCGTTACTCAAAGCCGGCACCCTGGGCGACCTGATGCCGTCCTCGGTGATCCACGGCATGCTGGCGGCGATTGGCGTCATCATTATCTCCAAGCAAGTGCATGTGGCCATGGGCGTGACGCCCGCCGCTTCGAAGCCGTTCGGCCTGCTGGCGGAAATTCCCCATAGTCTGCTGCACCCGAATCCGGCCGTGTTCATCATAGGCGGCCTCTCGCTGATTATGCTCTTCGGGTTGCCGCTGCTGAAGATCGGGTGGCTCAAGAAGGTCCCCGCTCCGATGCTGGTGCTGCTGATGGCTGTGCCGCTGGGGCTGTATTTTAAGCTGGGCACCGAGCACTCCTATGAGATGTTCGGCGGCAGCTACACATTGGGGCCCAAATACCTGATTCAACTCCCGGGCTCACTGCTGAGTTCGCTGGCATTCCCCGACTTTTCGGTGGTTTTCACACCCGTCTCAATCAAATACATCATCATGTTCCTGCTGGTCGGATCGATTGAGTCGCTGCTGACCGTCAGTGCCGTCGACACCATCGACCCGGAAAAGCAGACCAGCGACATCAACAAGGACTTTCTGTGTACCGGCATCGCCAACACCGTGGCTGCGTTCATCGGCGGCACGCCGATGATTTCGGAAATCGTCCGCACGCGGGCCAACATCGACAATGGCGCCAAGAGCGCCTGGGCGAACTTCTTCCATGGCGCGTTCCTGCTGTTGTCGCTGGCGCTGATCCCGGGAGTGATCCAGATGATCCCGCAAGCGGCCCTGGCGGCGATGCTGATCTACACCGGCTACCGCCTGGCGGCGCCCAAGGAATTCGCGCACGCCTATCACGTCGGGATCGAGCAGTTATTCCTGTTCTCGGTGACGCTGATCGTCACGGTGTGGACCGACCTGCTGACCGGCGTGGCGACGGGCCTGGTGTGCAAGATCCTGCTGCACCTGAAGAACGGAGCTCCGGTCAAGGCCATGTTTAAGGCCATCGTGAAGGAGCAGCAAAGCGATGGACGATTGACGCTGACCGTGCACGAGTCGGCGATCTTCACCAACTTCCTGGCGATCAAGACCCGGCTGCAAAGCCTCGGTCCGGACGTGAAGGAGGTGGTGATCAACTTCGATAACGCCTGGGTGGTGGATCACACGGTACTGGACAAGCTGGACCGCTTCGCCTCCAAGTGGGAGGGCGAGCGCAAGCTGATCCTCACCGGTCTGGGCGATCACACGGCGAGTTCCGAGCACGCGCTGGCGGCCCGCCGCAAGAAACCGGGCCAGCTCGCCACGCAAGTGCAGTAAGTAGGAGCAGAACTAGTGGTAGGTACGGCACATTCGATCAAAGAAGTTCTTCGCCACGCGACGCACGTGTTGCCGGCACAAGGTCCGATAGCGGTCTTTGTGCACCACAACACGCTGCACGCCTTCCAGCACCTGCCTTTCGAAAAGGCTGTGGTGGAAGCGGCGCAGGTCTTCGGTGCGCAGCCGTTCATGACCGAGGAACGGTTCCATCAGGAACTCGCGGTCAGCCGGATCCGGCGCGAAGATCTGGAAGCCGTGCTGGCGGGCACCGAGGATGCCGAAATCCTGCCCGGCCGCCTGACGCGCCACCAATTGCGTCTCGCCAGGCTGCAGTGCGCCGTGCTCGATCCGGACCCCGCCACGCTCGAGTGGGAGCTCGAGGAAGGTTGGTTTCAAGCTATGGGGCGGCATGACCTTTTCGACATTTGTGTTGAAAAGCTGCTTCCCCTAGGGATCTCGTCCGTCAGTCCCAAACTGCCCCCGGTTTGGACCCCGGACGTGACGGACGAGATCCACCCCCTCTTGATCCGGATGTGTTGTGCCTTTATCGACCAGGGACTGTCCTACTGGCCGATGCCGTCGCGGGAACTGGGATTCTACGAATGCGTGCGCGAACTGGTCAGCCTGCCAGGCTTCATCGCGCAGGAGTGGTTCGTGGATTTGCCGGGCGAATTCCGGCGGCAGAAGGAATTGGGGTTGAACGCCGAGGATTCGGTGCTGGACGCGTTGCATGAGTTCCAGGTTCCAGCCGAGGAATGGCTGGCGTTCATCGAACAGCAGTTTATCGCGCTACCCGGTTGGCCAGGCATGTTTAACCGCATGGAAGAAGAGCCGGAGTTAGCCGAACACGTACGTGTACCAGTCTCTCTGATGGACTATCTGGCAGTCCGTCTGACCATGGTTCGAGTGGCGGCGAAGTCAGCAGGCCCGGCCCAAACCGGATCTGCTGCGGTCTTGGTACCAGCGCAGGGGACCAGACCCGCCGCCGCCCGAATGAGCATCGCCGCGGCCGCGGTAGGATTGACGGCCGCTGAGCTGGATGCTCTGCCGCTGCAGGACGTTCAGAAGCTGCACGATGAAGTCGAGCGCTTCGACGCCCTGGAGCGGCGGCGGTTTTATTTCCTGGCCTACGAGCGGCGGCATGAACGCCAGATCCTGCGGCCCATTCAGGCGCACCGCCGTTCCCTCGCCATCCGCAAGCGGAGCCGGGCCGCCGCACAACTGTTCTTCTGTATCGACGAGCGTGAAGAGTCGCTGCGGCGTCACCTGGAAGAGGTGGACCCGGCGCTGGAGACCGAGGGCGCCGCGGGATTCTTCGCGGTCGCCATCAACTACGCCGGCATCGACGACGGCCTGTCCGTGTCGCTTTGCCCGGTGGTGGTCAAGCCGGCCCACGCCGTCCGTGAGAAGCCGATCGAGGAGCACGCGGAGTTGCACAAGCGCCGGCAGGCGCTGCGGAGGCTGCTGTCCCGCGGCTACCGGTCCGGACGCATGAGCTCGCGCGAGCTGGTGCGCGGCTGGATCGCGACCGGAGCGCTGGGCATCTTTTCGGTGTTCCCGCTCCTGCTACGCATCCTCAGCCCGCTCACCTACGGAAAGCTGCGCCGGCGGCTGAACGAAGTGATCGTGCCGCGGCCGCGCACCGAGCTGAGCTTCACGCGCACCTCCGACGAAAAGATCCAGGGCTTGGCGCACGGCTTCTCGGTGCAAGAAAAGGCCGACCGCGTGGCTGCCATGCTGGGCGGCGCCGGCCTCACGGACTCGTTCTCCCGGCTGGTGGTGATTGTCGGACACGGCTCCACCAGCATCAACAATCCGCACGAATCGGCCTACAATTGCGGCGCCTGTAGCGGCCGCCGCGGGGCGCCTAATGCGCGTCTGTTCGCCGCCATCGCGAACGAACCCGAGGTGCGCGCCGAACTGGCCAAGCGTGGCCTGCACCTCCCCGACGATACCTGGTTCCTGGGCGGCTATCACGACACGGCCAGCGATGACGTCGATCTCTTCGATCTGGAACAGCTCCCGGAAACGCATCGCCCCGACCTGGAACGCGTGCGCAAGGCGCTGGACCGCGCTCGGGCACTCGACGCGCATGAGCGCGCGCGGCGCTTCGCGGCTTTCAATTCGAAGGAGAGCCCGGAGAAGGCGCTGCGGCACGCGCAGGAGCGGACCGAGCACCTGGCCGAGCCCCGGCCCGAATACGGACACGGCAGCAACGCGCTCACGATCGTCGCGCGGCGCGAGATCACGCGCGGCCTGTTCCTGGACCGGCGGGCCTTCCTCGTCTCCTACGACGCCAAGAAGGACCCCGAAGACAAGTTCCTGGCGGCCCAGTTGGCCGCGGCCATTCCGGTCTGCGGCGGCATCAGCCTGGAGTATTATTTCTCGACGGTCGACAACGAAGTCTACGGCTGCGGCACCAAGCTGCCGCACAATGTGGCCGGTCTGATCGGCGTCATGAATGGCCACGCCAGCGACCTTCGGACCGGTCTGCCCATTCAGACCGTGGAGATTCACGAGCCCGTCCGGGGCCTGTTTATCATCGAGACCACCCCGGAACGCTTGATGGGCGTGATCGACGGCAGCCCGCTGCTCAAAGAGTGGGTCCGCAACGACTGGGTGCGGCTGTCGACCATCGACCCGGACACGGGTCTGGTACAAGTCTTCCGCAATGGTTCCTTCGAGCCGCTGGACGGCGAACAACCAGACATCCCCGAGGCGCCCACCTCCGTCGATTGGTACCGGGGACGGACCGATAATCTTCCGATCGCCAGAATCGGTCATCTTCCGGAGGCAGCGTAGTGACTTTTTTAGAGTTGTTGTTAGTGCTTGCCGTCGGGCTACCGGGCATCGCGTTCATCCTTCTTTCGCTGGTGTGGCTGCTCGGCGCGCCTTTGAAGGAACGGCTGGTGGCCGGTGCGACGGCGGTTACCTTCACCCTCACCAGTCTGTTGGTCATCGCCCTGTTCATCGGCATGCGAATGGAAGGGCTGGACCAGCTCACGGCCCGCCTCGGCAACTGGTTCCAGGTGGGAGAGTACAGCTTCCCCCTGACCCTGCTGGCCGACAAGTTCTCGCTGCCGATGCTGGCGCTGACCTCGGTGCTCACCGGACTGGTGGGCCTGTTCTCATCGCGCTACATGCATCGCGACGTGGGTTACCTGTACTTCTTCCTGTTGTTGCAACTGTTCGGCTTCGGCTCGATGATCCTGTTCGCGGCCGGATCCTTTGACCTGATCGTCGGCGGCTGGGAGTTCGTCGGGATCACCTCAGTGTTGCTGATCGGCTTCTTTTTCCAGCGCCGCGACCCGGTGCGCAACGGACTGCGTGTCTTCGGCATCTACCGCACCTGCGATCTCGGTCTGCTGGTGGGCGTCGTGGTGCTGCATCACTACCTCGGATCGTCGTCGGTGCAGCAGGTGGGCGTGCTCACCGGTCCGGTGGCCACCTTGGCCGGGCTCTTGTTCCTGTTCGCCGCCGCGGGCAAAGCCGCCCAGTGGCCGTTCTCCGGCTGGCTGCCGCGGGCCGTCGAAGGCCCCACGCCTTCGAGCGCGATCTTCTACGGCGCCATTTCCGTCCATGCCGGCGCGTTCCTGCTGCTGCGCTCGAATCCCCTGATGGAGCACTCCATCTGGGTGCAGGGCGCCACCATCACCATCGGCGTGCTGTCGGCCGTATTCGGGACCCTGATCGGACGGGCCTGTTCGGATGCGAAAACCACGGTCGCCTATGCCTCCGTGACGCAGTTGGGCATCATCTTCGTCGAGATCGGCCTGGATCTGCCGACCATCGCGCTGTGGCACATGTGCGGCCACATGGTGGTGCGGACGCTGCAGTTCCTGCGCGCGCCTTCCGCCCTGCACGAATTTCATCAGATGCATGACGCCGCTGGCGGCGAACTGGAGCCGGTCGGCCTGCATCACGAAGCTCTTCTGCCTTTGAGCGTGCGCTACTGGCTGTACCGCCTCGCGATGGACCGCGGACACATGGATACGCTGCTGGACCGCTTCGTGGTCGCCCCCGTTCTGGCGATTTCGCGGCTGCTGAATCGCAGGGAACCGAAGGTGCTGCTGCCATACAGAGAGCGGCGCCTGAGTGCGCGCGCCGTTGCGGGGGAAGTCGATGCCTGAGTTATCCCTTCTGGCGATTGCCGCCGCCGCCCTTCCGATTGTGGCGGCTCTGATCCTACGGGCGCGGGGAGGCTCGCCTTCGCGTGGCCTGGTGCTGGGCGCGGCCGGAGCGGCCCTGGTGCTGGGCGCCGCCGCGGCGGATCTGGACGCATTGAGCCGCTCGGCGATGGTGCTCTACGGCGGTTTGGCATTTGTCACGCTGTGGGCCGCGCCGAAGCGCGATCGCACCGTGGAAGAGCGCGTGGACGCTCTGCTGATCCTGGGCGGAACCCTGGCGGCTTTTGCCACCGGCAATCTGCTGGTGCTGCTGGCGGGTTGGGTTCTTTCGGCGATTCCCCAGTGGAAACGCCCGAAAGGTGATGGAGGGCCGTGGGTGCTGCCCCGGTTGATTCTGGCTGCCGGAACCGTGGCACTCGCGGCCTCTATCGCTCTGATGGCCTACGATGCCTCGCAGGCCGGCGCCGCGGCGCCCTTTTCGCTCACCACGCTGCGCAACCTGCGTGTCATCGACAATCCCTGGATTCTCGGTCTGGTGATTGGCGCGATGCTCACCCGCAAGGGGATCGTGCCCTTCCACTCATCGCTGGTGGGAGCCCTCGAACGCGGCTCCCTGCTAAACACCATGCTGTTTATGAACGGCCACCTGGGCGTGTATCTGCTGGCGCGGCTCGCCATGCCGCTGATGCCCGTCACCAGCCACCAAGCGCTGAGCCCGCTGGCCGATCTCGCGTTGTTGTCGGCGGCGTGCACTTCCCTGATGGCCTTGACGGAGAAGGCGCCACGCCGCCTACTGGGGCTGCTGGCCATCAGCCAGATGTCGTTTCTGCTGGCCGGCCTCGAAAGCAGCTCGGACGTGGGCGTCAACGGCGCCATGGTCTACCTGGTGGTGCTCTCCATTTCCACCGGCGGCCTGTTCATCGTGCAGCGCCTCGTCGAAGTGCGTATGAGCACACCGCTGACGCTGAATCAGTTCCACGGGCTCGGCGGCCGTATGCCGCGGCTCGCCACGTTTTTCCTGGTGAGCGCCGTGGCGCTGATCGGACTGCCCGGAACCATCGGTTTCGTGGCCGAGGATCTGCTATTTCACGGCACGCTCGAATCACACCCCGAGCTGGGCCTGATCATGCCCATCGCCACGGCGCTGAACGCGATCACGCTGCTGCGGATGTTCTTCTACATGTTCTTCGGACGCCGCGCGATCCACCTGCCCAAGCTCGCCGACGCGCTGCCGTCAGAACGTTGGGCGCTGACCATCGGACTGCTGGTGATCGTGATCTTCGGCTTCCAGCCGGAACTGCTGCTTACCTTCACGCGCGCCGCTGCTGGCAGCCTGCTCCCGTAAGCCCACACCAAGGCCCCGCGCCGTTTCACCCATCGGCGTGTGCCAAAGCGCCCACACAAGTACGCAGACGCTCTATTCTCTAGGAAACCCCAGGCCTATCGCGGCACTCGACGTGCACCATCTTGGGATGGGGCGGGCAAGATCCGCCTGAAGGGAGGCAGTCATGGCGATCGGAAAACTCTGCGTTCGAGAGGTGGCGGTAGCAAAACGGAACACGACGATCCACGACGCCGCTCGCGTGATGCGCCAGTTCCACGTCGGTGATCTGGTGGTGGTGGATGACGCCGACGGCCGCACGCGTCCCGTGGGAATCATTACAGACCGCGATGTTGTGCTGAGCGTGGTGGCGACGGGCCTGGACCCCACGGTGTTCACGGTGGGCGATCTGGTGAACCGCGACCTGGTCACGGTTCACGAACAGGACGGCGTGTTTGAGACGATCCAGAAGATGCGGTCGCACGGCATCCGCCGGATGCCGGTGGTGGATAGCGAGGGGGCGCTGGTCGGGATCATTTCGGTAGACGACCTGGTCCAGTTGATGGCGGAGGAGATGGCCGAACTTGGCAAGCTGATTGCCAGGGAACAGGCCGAGGAAGTACACGTGAGGCGGTAACTTGGCCGAAGGCGGAACGCCGGCCGCGCCGGCCCGCGCGAAGGGAGGAGAGAAGGAGGCAGAACATGCGGAACGTAAAAGCGATTTCCATGGGCGGTAAGCAGCAGAGAAAGGCCGCGTTGGAGACTGCCCTCCAGGACCTTCTGGCGTTGATCCGGCAGCGGGAAGAGCTGACGGTGGAACGCTACGCCGATCCCGTGGACCAGATCCAGTCGGAAGCGCAGCGTGAGATGGCCGGTTTGCAACAGGAAGGCCGCGCGCACCGGGCTCGCGAAATCCGCGCCGCCCTGGCCCGTGTGGCCGACGGAAGCTACGGCGTCTGTGAGCACTGCGAAGATCCGATTGGAGAGAAGCGCCTGGATGCTGTTCCCTGGGCGCGGATGTGTGTGAAGTGCCAGGCGGAGGTGGAAGCGGCCGGCCACCCGCTGGCCGCCTGACGCCTGATTGAGCTGTTTCCTTACCGCGGAGGCGGACGCATTCGAAATTCGCGCCCGCCTTCCGGTCCCCGCGGTGTGGCGAACGTGTGGGACAGTGAGTGCAGAGCCCGAAAGGAGGCGCCCAGGTTGCTGCCATTTCGCAAAATTCTATTTCCCGTTGATTTTTCCGAGGCCTGCAAGGCGGTGGTCCCCTATGTGGTGGACGCCGTCCGGCACTACAATGCCGAGGTGACGTTACTGCACGCCTATGGCGGCGGCAGCTTGGCCTACGTCGATCTTCCGTCAGCCGACCCCAACTGGATCAGCGAGATTCGCGGTCACGAAACGCAGCGCATGGCGGATTTCGCCGCGGAGATGTTTCCCGGCGCCCACCTGGAGCAAGCTCTCGAAGAGGGCGATGCGCCCGCGGTGATCGAGCGCGCCATCAAGGACCGCGGCGCCGACCTTATTATGATGCCGACCCACGGTTTGGGCCCGCTCCGCCGCATGCTGCTCGGCTCCGTGACCGCCAAGGTCCTGCATGATGCCACCACACCGGTTTGGACGGGCACCGGCGCGGCGCTCACCGGCCACACGCCGAACATCCCCTATCAATCAGTTCTGTGCGCCGTGGATCTTGATGAAGGGGAGGCCAAGGCCGTCCTGGTGGCGGCCGATGCTATCGCGCGTTCCTACCTTGCCCGCCTGTCGATCCTACACGTGGTGGATACCCCCCGCGCGTCTTACGAATTCGACTTCACGCAGTTGCGCAAGGAAGTGATGGATGCGGCCGAATTCCGCCTGCGCGAGATGAAAACGTCGCTGGGCATCGACGCTCCTCACCGCGTGGTGGAAGGCGGCATCACTGAAGGTGTACGCCGCGCCGCCGGGCAGGAATCGGCTGACCTGATTGTCACCGGGCGCGGGCATTCGCTGGGCACGGTGAGCCGCATCTGGTCGCACCTGTATCCGCTGGTGCGCGAAGCGCCGTGTCCGGTGTTGAGTATTTAGGCTGGCGGTGCTCTGCGCACCATCGCCAATTCCTGGCGCAGCGCCAAGAGCTGAGCCGCGACCGCAGGGAGCGGTTCTCGCCGGTCCGGCATTCCGGTCCTACCCGGCCGCAACCTCCACGCCCAGGTCCAGCGACAGTTCGACGACGCCGTCCTCGACGCGCTCAATCTGGAATCCCAGCAGCTCGCAGATCTCCAGCATCTTGCGATTCTCCTGCAACGTCGCCGCGGTCACGCGCTCCAGCTTCTCGTCGCGCGCAATCCCGACCATCCGCCGCCACAGCTCCGTGCCCAAGCCGCGGCCCTGATACTCGTCGCTGATCAGCACCGCCAATTCGGCCTCCTGCCCGGTGTGCGATTTCGCCAGCCGGCCCACGGCCAGAATCTCGCCCCCGAGCTCAGCCACCAGCGCGATCTCCCGGTCGTAATCGATGAAGCAGATCCGCCGCAGCCGGTCGTGAGACACGCGCTCGGCCAGATTGAGGAGGTGGAAGTAGCGCAGATAGACGCTGCGCTCGGACAGCCGTTCGTGGAACCGCACCATGCGCGGCTCGTCTTCCGGGCGAATCGGGAGGATCCGCACTTCGGTGCCGTCTTCGAAGCGCCACGGCGAGACGTACTGCGCCGGGTATGGGCGGATGGCTGTCTTGGGCGGCTCGGCCACATCCTGCCCGTGCAGGATCACGCGCGCGTCCAGCGCGAGCAACCGTTCCGGCGAAGCCAACAGCGGATTGATGTCGATCTCCTTGATCCAGCTCTGCTCCACCACCAGGTAGCTGAAGCGCACCAGCAGCCGTTCGAGCGCCGCCAGATCCACGGGCTTGCGCCCGCGCACGCCTTTCAGCGCCTTGACGATGGTGGTCCGCTCCATGACGCGCCGCGCCAGCGTGGTATTCAGCGGAGGCAGGCCCACGGCGCTGTCCTTATAGACCTCCACCAGTTGCCCGCCGCCGCCGAACAGCAGCACGGGGCCGAACTGTGAGTCCAGGCTCGATCCCAGGATCAGTTCGTAGCCGTCCATGCGCACCATCGGCTGGACCGTGACCCCCAGGAAGTGCTGCGCCCCCGCGGCGTGCGTCACCCCGTCCAGGATGTCACCGAACGCGCGCCGTACGGCGGCTTCATCGGCGAGGTTCAGTTGCACCCCGCCCACGTCGGTCTTGTGCGTCACCGTCTCCGAGTGGAGCTTCAGGACCACCGGGTAGCCGATCTTCGCCGCTGCGCTCACGGCCTCGTCCGGCGTGTGCGCCACCTCCGTCTGCACGGTCGGGATGCCGTATGCGCGCAGCAGATCTTTCGATTCCGCCTCGGTGAGCAGCGTGCGGCCCTTGGCGCGAATCGCCGCCACCAGTTCGGACGCACGCGTGCGGTCCGCCGTGTGCGGATCGTCCGCGTCGAAGCCTTCGGGCGTCTCATACAACGCGTCGATGTTCGCGCTATAGCGCCACATCGCCTGATACACGCGCGCCGCCGAATCCGGGTAGTCGTAAGTCGGAATGCGAGCCTGGTTCAGCAGCGCCTCGCCCGCGGCGATATCCTGACCGCCCATCCAACTCGCCAGCACCGGCTTGCCCGGAAGCTTGGCGAACGGCGTGATGCGCTCGGCCACAGCCGCCGGATCGGTCATCGCCTGCGGCGCCAGCACTATCAGCAGACCGTCGGTCGAAGGATCCTTCGCGGCCACCTCCACGGCCTTGGCGTAGCGCTCCGGGCTGGCGTCGCCGAGAATGTCGATCGGATTCGAATGGCTCCAGTGTGGCGGCAGGAACTCGTCGAGCTTGGCGACCGTTTCCGGAGCCAGATTCGCGAGCGTGCCGCCGTCGGCCAGCAGCGCATCCGTGGCGAGCACCGCCGCGCCGCCGGCGTTCGTCACGATGGTCAGCTTCGGCCCGCGCGGCCGCGGCTGCTTGTCCAGCGCCTCGGACAAGTTGAACAGCTCGGCGATGGTATTCACGCGCAGCACGCCGCAGCGTCGGAAGGCCGCCTCCAGCACTTCATCGCGGCCGGTGAGCGCGCCGGTGTGCGACGCGGCGGCCTTGGCGGCAGCCTCCGTGCGGCCGGGCTTCAACACGATGATCGGCTTGGTGAGCGCCACCTCACGCGCGGCGGACAAAAACTTGTGCGCGTCCGCCACCGATTCCATGTAGATGATGATGCTGTGCGTGGCCGGATCGTCGCCCAGGTGCAGGATCAGGTCGCCCCAGCCGACGTCCAGCATCGAGCCCACGCTGACGAACGCGCTGAAGCCGACGTTTTCGCGCTGGCTCCAGTCGAAGATCGCCGTGCAGATAGCCCCGCTCTGGCTGATCAGGCCCAGATGCCCGGGGCGCGCCATCCCGGCGGCGAACGTCGCGTTCAGCCCCGAAGGCGGGCACATCACGCCCAGACAGTTCGGACCCACGATGCGCATCTTGCCGCGCCGCGCCTCGGCCAGCACTTCCTGCTCCAGCGCTGCGCCCGCCGGACCCGTCTCGCGAAACCCCGCCGAGATGATGACCGCCGCGTCCACGCCCGCGTTCGCACACTCCCGCACGACGCGCGGCACGGTGGCCGCCGGCGTCACGATCACCGCGAGGTCCACCTCTTCGGGCACCGCCGCGATCTCCGGATAACACGTGAGCCCCAGAAGCGAGGCGTGTTTCGGGTTCACCGGATACACGGCGCCTCCGAAGGAGGTTCGCTTCAGGTTCTCCACGATGGCTCGCCCGACGCTGGCGGGCTTCTCGGTGGCTCCAATGACTGCCACGCTCTGTGGCCGGAAGAACGCCTCAACGGGCGATCGGCCTGGTGGTCGCTTCTTGGAAGGCAAAATCCACTATCCCGTATGCCTAAAGTCCCGGACCGTGGTGCAACCCGGTATCCCTATCTTCTCAAGAACTGTCTTCACCGGGCACCAGTCGCTAAAGGCGCTCTGCAGCAGGTTCAGTCCCACAAAGGCGGTGAACAGGAAGAAGGCCGGGTGCACATAGTAGCCGAGAGTCAGGCTGGCCAGCACGGCAATCCCCGCAATCATGCGCAAATAACGTTCGACGTTCATTGAGAGCTCCTCTTATGGAAAATGTAATACACAATCGGTACGGTCACACGGGACAGCGCCAGGGAAGCGACTTCGCCCGCCATCAGCGCGATGGCCAGTCCCTGGAAAATCGGATCGAACAGGATCACGCTGCTGCCCACCACCACCGCTGCGGCAGTCAGCATCATCGGGCGGAAACGCACCGCTCCGGCGTCCACCACGGCGTCCTTGAGCGGCATGCCTTGCTTCAGACGCAGCTCCACGAAATCCACCAGGATGATGGAATTCCGCACCACGATGCCGGCGCCGGCGATAAAGCCGATCATCGACGTCGCGGTGAAGAACGCGTGCAGCAAGCCATGCGCCGGTAGGATCCCGACCAATGAGAACGGAATCGCGGCCATGATGATTAGCGGCGTCGACAGCGATTGGAACCAGCCCACCACCAGCACGTAGATCAGCACCAGCACGGCGGCGAAGGCGATGCCCAGATCACGGAACACTTCGTAGGTGATGTGCCACTCGCCGTCCCACTTCATGGCGTAGCGCGAGGCGTCCTCGGGCTGCGTCGCGGTGTACTGCTCGATCGCGTAGCCCTCGGGGATCTTGATGTCGTCGATCTTCGGACCCAGCGCCAGAATCGCGTAGACCGGAGCTTCCATCGCCCCCGCCACGTCGGCGGTGACGTAGGTCACCGGCATTAGGTTCTTGTGATAGATGCTGCGCTCGGACGTGGTGCGTTCGAAGTTCACCAGGTCGCTCAAAGCGATCATCGATCCGTCGCGTCCGCGCACCCGCAATTCGGCGAGCTGCTGCGCCGCGAACCGGTCATGCCCGGCCAGCCGCACTTCGATCGGTACGTCCTCTTTGGAATCGTCGACGTGCAGCAGACCTGTCACCTCGCCGGCCGAGGACAAGCGCAGCACCCGCACCACGTCGGCGGTCGTGATCCCGTGCAGCGCGGCCTTCTCCTGATCCACGTGGATCTTCACCTTGGGCTGCGGATCTTCGACGTACCAGTCGACGTCCACCACGCCGTCGGTGTCGAGCATCGCCTGTTTGATCTGCGCAGCCAGCGCCACGCGCCGCTCCTCATCCGGACCGTACACCTCCGCCACCAGCGTCTGCAGCACCGGTGGACCCGGCGGAACCTCGGCCACCTGGATGGTCGCCCCGTTGGCCCGCGCGATCGGCGCCAGCCGCGCGCGCATCGCCTTCGCGATCTCATGACTCTGCCGGTCGCGGTCGCCCTTGGGCTTCAGGTTCACCTGAATGTCGGCCATGTTCGAACCGCTGCGCAGGTAGTAGTGCCGCACCAGTCCATTGAAGTTGAACGGCGACGCCGTGCCCGCGTAGGTCTGGACGTTGACCACGTCGTCATCGTCGAACGCGGCGTCGGCCAGCAGCCGCGTCACCTTGGCCGTCTCTTCCAGCGACGTTCCCTCCGGCGTATCCACGATCACCTGGAACTCGCTCTTGTTGTCGAACGGCAGCATCTTCACCTTGACCCAGCCGCTGGCGATGGTGACCATGGAGCCCAGCAGCAGAACCACCACCAGCCCCAGAAATCCCCAGCTCCGCAGCGGCCGTCCCAGCAGCCACGTCATCCAGTTGCGATACGCCCGGGTCACGCCACTCTCCGGACCCGCATGTTCCGGCGTCGCCTTCTTCCCGAACACCCGCACCGCGACATACGGCGTCACCAGGAACGCCACGATCAGTGAGAACGCCATCGCCGCCGTTGCTCCGATCGGAATCGGCCGCATGTAGGGACCCATCAGCCCGCCGACGAACCCCATCGGCAGAATCGCCGCGATCACCGTCAGCGTCGCCAGAATCGTGGGATTCCCAACCTCGGCCACTGCCTCGAGCGCTATCTGAACCGGATCCCGCCCATGGTTCTGTGGCAGGTGCCTGTGGCGCACGATATTTTCGACCACGACAATCGCGTCGTCCACCAGAATGCCGATCGAGAAAATCAGCGCGAACAGCGTAATGCGGTTCAGCGTGTAGCCGTAGAGGTAGAACACGAACAGCGTCAACGCCAGCGTCACCGGAATCGCCGTGAACACGATCAGTGACTCGCGGAAGCCCAACACGAAGGCGATCAGCAGGCTCACGCTCACCACCGCGATCCCCATGTGCAGCAGCAGCTCGTTCGATTTCTCCGACGCCGTCTCGCCGTAGTTGCGGGTGACCGTCATCTCGACGCCCGGCGGGATCACCGATCCCTTCAGTCCTTCCACGCGATGCAGCACCGCATCGCCCACCTCGATCGCGTTGGTCCCCTTGCGCTTGGCCACACTGATGGTCACGGCCGGCGCAAATTGCCCGTGCTCGGCGAATTGCACGTACTGCGAAGGCTCGCCGCCGCTGTCGACCACCGTAGCGACCTCGCCCAGATACACCGGCCGCCCGGCCGACGCGCTCACCACCACGCGCCGCACATCCGATGCATCCCGCAGAAACTCGCCCGCCTCGGTCAGGATTTCGCGATTGTTGTGGCGCAGCACGCCCGCGCCCAGCTTCTGATTCGCCGCGCCCAGCGCATTGGCGACGTCCACCGGCGTCAGTCCGCGCGCCGCCAGCTTTTCGGGATCGGGCTCCACGCGCAGCGTCCGCCGCTGGCCACCCAGAATCTCCACCGCTGATACCTCAGGCGTCTGCTTGATGGTGTCGTCCACTTGCGCCGCGATCTGCCGCAGCGCCAGGTCGTCGTAATCGCGGCTCCAAAGCGTCAGCCCCAGAATCGGCACGTCGTCGATCGACCGTGGCTTCACCAGCGGCTGCGACGCCCCCGGAGGAATGATGTCGTAGTTCGCCTGGAGCTTCTGGTTGAGCAGCACAATGCTCTGCTCCTCATCGCGCCCCACCTGGAACCGCACGATCGCCAGCGACTGCCCGGGCGACGAGGTCGAGTAAATGTACTCCACGCCCGGGATCTCCCACAGCAGCTTCTCCATCGGCTTGGTGACGCGCTCTTCCACCTCGCGCGCCGAAGCCCCCGGCATGCCCACCATCACATCGATCATCGGCACCACGATCTGCGGCTCTTCCTCGCGCGGCAACTGCACCACGGCGAACACGCCCAGCAGGATCGAGGTGACCATGATCAGCGGCGTCAGCTTCGAATCGATGAAGGCGTGCGCCAGTCCGCCGGCCAGCCCCAGCTTTACGTCGTTGTGTTCGCCGCTGTGTTCGCCGTTCACGGAGCCACCTCCACGCGCTGTCCGTCACGTAACCCCGCAGGCGCGGTGATCACCCGCTCGCCTTCCGATAATCCCGTGAGGACCTCTGCCTGCCCGTCACGCGACTCCCCCACGCGAAGCTGCCGCGACCGCGCCACGCCGTCTTCCACCGACAGCACGCTGCGCAACTGCCCCTGTGCAGTCACCGCTTCGGCCGGCACCACCAGCACCGGACGCGTTCCAGTGGCGAACGAAGCCCGCCCGAACAGCCCGCTGCGGATCTCCGCGCGCGCCGGCAGCGTGAGCTTCACGGTGAAGGTCCGCGAAGCCGGATCGATCTCCGGCACAATCTCATCCACGCGGCCCGTCACGGGCGCGGCCATCGCGTCCAGGGCCACGTCCACCGTCTGCCCCACGCGCACGTCGCGCAAATGCCCCTCCGGCACGGCGACCTCCAGCCGCTGCGCCCCGTCGCGCTCCACCTGCAACAGCGGTACGCCCGGCGATGCGAGAATCCCCGGCTCGGCCAGTCGAGCCGTCACCCGGCCCGCGAACGGCGCGCGCACCTCCAGGTACTCGATCTGCACCTGCGACGCCGCCACCGCTTCTTCCGCCTGGCGGATCTTCTGATCCAGTTGCTGCCGCCGCGCCTCTGCCATATCCTTCGCAGACCGCGCCACGCGCACCCGCGCCGCCGCCTCGTCGAACTCCTGCTGCGAAACCGACCGCTTATTCAGCAGGTCCTGCATGCGCCCGAAGGTGGTCTGTGCCAACTGCAACTGCGCCTGGGCGGACTGAATAGCGCTGTCCGCTTCGGGTACCGCGCTGCGAGCCTCATCCAGTCCCACGCGCGCCTGCCGCTCGGCGACTTGCAACTCCCGCGCTTCCAGCGTCACCAGCACGTCGCCGGCATTCACGTGGTCGCCTTCGTTCGGCCGCACTTCGCGGACGTAGCCCATGGTGCGCGCCGCGAGCGTCGCCGACGTGCGAGCCTTCACCGTGCCCGGAGCCTCGAACCCATCGGGCCACTCGACCATCTGCGCCGCCACCACCGTCGCATGCACCGGCGCCGCCGCGGACGCGTTCTCCGTATCCGCCGGTTCGCTCCCGCCGCAGCCGGCCAACACTCCGGCGGCCACCACGGCCGCAGCCACACCCCACCATCCGCCTCGCGACATGTTAGTCCAGAACATTCGAATCCTCCGTCAACGTTCCCGCCGCCAGCTCCACGTCCACCGCCGCCATGCGCTGGTCGTAGATCGCGCTCAGCCGCCGCATCTGGGCATCCATCACGGCGACCTCAGTCCGCAGCAGCTCGTCGACCCGCGCCAAGCCCGCCTCGTAGCGATTACGCACGATCCGCGCGCTCTCCTGCGCCTCGGCCACCGCGGCGTCCACCACCGTCAGCCGCTCCTGCGCCGCGGCCAGCTCAGTCTGCGCCTGCACCTGCTGCAAGGAAACCTGCGCGGCCACCTGCCGCTCGCGCGCCTGCGACGCCGCCACCGCGTGGCTGGCTTCCTCCACGCGGCGCTTGGTCGCGCCATCGAACAAGTTCCATTGGAGCCCCGCGCCGAAAAACCAGTTCGCGCCGCCCTGCAACACGAACTTGCCACGATTCGCTTCGAACGCCGCCTGCGCCACGATCTTCGGCAAGTAGCCCTTCTGCGCCGCGGTCTCCTGCGATTCGCTCAGCTCCCGAGCCAGCCGCGCCTGCTCGATCTCCGGCCGGTCGCCGCCCTCCGCCGCAGCGCCCGCCGCCGGTGACAACGGCGTCGCCAACTGCCGCTGCGTGTCGAGCGGCGCACCCATCGCCTCATTCAACGCCGCCACGGCGACCTCGGCGTCATACCTCCGCCGGATCTCCTGCTCGCGCACGTCGGCCAGATGCACCTGCACGGCGAGCACGTCCGCATCGGTCGACATCCCCGCGTCGCGAACGGCTTCCGCACGGTTCAAATCGGCCTCTGCGGACCCTACCGCCGCCACCGCCACGCGCTGCGCTTCCTGGGCCAGCGTCACCGCGTGATACGCGCGAGCCACCGCTGCCACCCGCTGCTGCGCTTCGTAGCGCTGCTGCTCAACGGTCATCTCCCGGCCCAGCTCGGCCGAATGCACCGCCGTCTTGGTCGCGCCGAAGTCGAACAGCGTCTGCTCCGCGCTCACCCGCGACTGGAAATTGTTGACGAAGCCTGGGTGATTTAGCGCATCCACCGCGAAATTCGACGCAGCGAAACGGCGCTGGTTCAGCAGCGTGCCGAACGCGTACACCGGCTGGTTGCTGGTTTGGAACTGCTCGCTATAGTTGGCGCGCGGCAGGTAGCCCGCCTTGGCCTGCGCAATCCGCGCTTCCGCCGCCTGGACAGTCTCCGCCGCAGCTTCCTGCGAAGGATGCGCGGCCAGCGCCTGCCGCGCCGCTTCTTTCAGCGTGAGCGGCTGCTGGGCCCACGCCCCTCCGGCAACCAGGCTCAGCAAAATGAGAAGTCTCATGGGTCCCTCTACAACCGTGCAGACACGTTTGCTGCCAATTGGTGACACGGTACTCTAAAGCGAGATGACCGAGCGTCCCGAAATCGACTTAGCCCGGCGGCTCAGCGCGGGTGATCAGGCGGCTCTGAACGAGTTCGTGAAGCTGTTCCAGCACAAAGTGTTCCAGTATTCCTACCTGATGTGCGGCCAGCGTGAGGACGCCGAAGAGGTCGCCCAGGACACCATGTTAAAGGTGATGGAGAACTTCGACCAATTGCGCCATCCCGAACGCGTTCGCTCCTGGGTCTTTCAGATCGCTAAGAACGTCTGCATTCTGAAGCGCCGTAAGAGCATCTTCGCGCCCGCTGAAGAAATACCGCTCGATAGCACCCAGGTGGCTGACACCGGTGCGCCGCCCGACCTCCAGGCCATCGCCAACGAATCCAGCACGCGCCTGCGCGAGGCCATCCAGGACCTGCCTGACTCCTACCGCGCCGTCCTCCTGCTGCGCGATTTGGAGGAGCTTTCCACCCAGGAGACGGCGGAAATCCTCAACATCCGTGAGGACCTGGTGAAGCAGCGCCTGCATCGCGCCCGCGCCGCCCTGCGCGAAAAGCTGCTGCCCGCCCTGTGACGTTCGGCCCTCGGCTTGCATCTAAATCCTTGGAAGTACGAGACACAGCAAGGTGGGAGGTGTGCGGATGAAGTGGTCGCTAAAGCTCGGCACGTTCGCGGGGATCGGCGTGTACGTGCACGCCACCTTTAGCATTCTGATCGGCTGGGTGGTCATCGCCGAGTGGATGCGCAGCCACAACCTCGCCTCCACGCTGGCAAGCGTGATATTTGTTCTCTCTTTGTTCGCCTGCGTGGTGCTCCATGAATTCGGCCACGCCCTCACGGCCAAGCGTTACGGGATACGGACGCGGGACATTACGCTGCTGCCCATCGGCGGCCTCGCGCGCCTGGAAAAGATGCCGGACCGCCCCATCGAAGAATTCTGGGTCGCCTTGGCCGGACCCGCCGTCAACGTGGTGATCTCCGCGGTCCTGTTCATGTTCCTGACCCTCAGCGGAGGTCTGCAGGCGCTCACTTCCACCAGCATGGTCGACGGATCGTTCCTGACGCGGCTGATGCTGTTGAACGTGATGCTGGTGCTTTTCAACCTGCTGCCGGCCTTCCCCATGGACGGCGGACGCGTGCTGCGTGCCCTGCTGGCCATGCGCATGGATTACGTCCGCGCCACTCAGATCGCGGCGTCCATCGGACAGGCCATGGCGCTGATGTTCGGATTCCTGGGATTCTTCTTCAACCCCTTCCTGCTGTTCATCGCGCTGTTCGTCTGGATCGGAGCCGAGCAGGAAGCCGCCATGGCCCAGTTCAAGTTCGTGCTCGGGGGCATTCCGGTGGAGCGCGCCATGATCACCAACTTCCGCACGCTCGCGCCGGAAGATTCGCTGAACGACGCCGTCGACGCGATCCTTTCCGGCTCGCAGCAGGATTTCCCGGTCGTTGAAGACGGCCAGCTTCAGGGCATGCTGACGCGTAGCGGCCTGTTGAAAGCTCTGGCGACCCACGAACCAGCCGCGGTCAGCGACGTGATGCAGCGCGACTTCGAGGCCGCCGGCCCCAACGAGCCGCTCGAAACGGCCTTCACGCGTCTCCAAGCCAGCCGCGGCCACACCATGCCGGTGCTGTTCCAAGGCCACCTGCTGGGCATGCTCACTTCGGAAAATGTGGGCGAGTTTCTCATGATCCAGGCGGCCCTGCATGGCGCCCGCCCGCTCGCCGTCCGTCCGGCCTGAAGCCCGTGCTACGCTGAGGGGCCGCAACCTGGAAGAAGCATGACCGGCGTCAAACACATCCTGTTCCCCGTCGATTTCTCGGACCGCTGCGAGCAGGCCGCGCCCGCCGTCCGCGCCTGGGCCGAGCACCTGCACACGCGCCTGACGCTGCTGCACGCCATCACGATTCCGGTCCACATCGAGCTTGACTACTCCGCCCAGCTCTACACCGCGCTGCAAGAGGACCTGCGCGCAGCCGCGGAACGCAGGATGCAGGAATTCGCCGAACGCCACTTCGCTGCACAGCCCGTCGACACCTCGATCGCCGAAGACACGGCCGCCCACGCCATCGTCGCCTGGGCGGCAGCCCGCAAAAACGTCCTGATCATGATGCCCACTCACGGACATGGCATCTTCCGCCGCTTCCTGGTGGGATCGGTCACCGCACGGGTCCTGCATGACGCGCCCTGCCCCATCTGGACCTCCGCTCACAAGCTCTCCGGCCGGCCGGCTACGCGCCGCCCGCGCCGCATCCTTTGCGCCGTCGACCGTGTGCGCGCCGCCGTGCCGCTCATGCGCTGGGCCGCGCACCTGGCTGGGGAAACCGAGGCCCAGCTCGGCCTGGTCCACGTACTTCCCGCCGTGGATGAAACGTCCCGCAACCGCGGCGAAAAAGCGGTCCGCCGTTTCTGGGCGGATCGTGCGCAAAAGGATCTGTCCCCGCTGCTGCGCGCCGCCCACCAGGACGAAATCCTCCTCCGCGGCGGCCCGGTTGCGGACACCTTGGCCGAAACCGCCCGTGAGCTCCGCGCCGACCTGCTGGTCATCGGCCGCGGCCATCTGCGCAAGCACCTCGGCCGCCTGCGAACACATTCCATGGGGATTGTCTGCAAGTCCCCGTGCCCTGTTATCAGCCTCTGAGGCTGCTCCGCGAAACGCGGCGCACCCGGATGCCGTCCTACAAAGGAGAGGCCTTCGAACTATGGCGCAGTGGAATCAGGAATCCCTCGAACGCTACCTGACATCCGTTGTCGGGAAACCCGTTTCGATTCTCGAAACCACCGGACTGGGCGAGGCTCAGGAAGGCGACGTCAAGAACTACGGCTACGGCACGCCCGTCAAGATCGATTTCACCGCGGAAGGGGAGGAGCCCCGTTCACTGGTCTTGCACACCATGAGCCCCGGCCCCTTCGGCCACGAGAACATGTCGGACCGCGCCCGCATCCTCCTCTGGTCGCACGGCGCCTTCAACCGTCTGCCCAACCACGTCCGATCCCTCGACGTGGCCGCGTTCCAGTGCGACGGCACGCTGGTGCCGCTCGGCAAGGCGCAGGAGTTCTGCCTGCTCACCGAATACGCCGACGGCACGGGCTACGCCAAGGACCTCCAACGCATCCGTGAAACCGATGCGCTCACCTCGCTCGACAAGGACCGCGCCGACGCCCTTTGTGACTACCTGGGGGGCATCCACCGCAACCGCGGCAAGGACCCCGGCCTCTACACCCGCCGCGTGCGCGAACTGATCGGCGATGGCGAATGCATCATGGGCATCATTGACTCCTACGCCGGCCATGCCGAGATCCCCGTCGAGATGCTCAAGCAGATCGAACACACCTGCGTCGAATGGCGCTGGAAGCTGAAGCCGCTCACCCATCGCCTCCGCCAGGTCCACGGCGACTTCCACCCCTGGAACATCCTGTTCGCCGACGGCGCCCAGTTCCGCCTGCTGGACCGTTCACGCGGCGAGTGGGGCGATCCGGCAGATGATGTCGCCTGCCTCACCATGAACTACATCTTCTTCGCGCTCCAGCATGGCGGCCGCTTCGAGGGGCCCTTCGCCGAACTCTTCCGCCGCTTCTGGGATCGCTATCTCGACCGCACCGGGGACTTCGAGCTGCCCAGCGTGCTGGCCCCCTACTTCGCCTTCCGTGCTCTGGTCATGGCCAGTCCGGCCTGGTACCCCGAGCTCCCGGAGGGCGTGCGCGACAAGCTCCTGGCCTTCGTCCGCGCTGTGCTGGGCGAGGACACCTTCGATCCCGCAAAGGTGAACGCGTACTGTGGCGGCTGACTTCCAACCCGCCTTCGCCCTGTGGCTCACCGGACTGCCCGCATCCGGCAAGTCGACCATCGCCCGCGCCCTCCGCGGTCAGCTCGCCGCCCGCGGCATCGGCGTGGCCGTGCTCGAATCCGACGCCCTGCGTCCCATCCTCGCCCCCAACGCCGGCTACACGCCGCCCGAACGCGACCAGTTCTATCGCCAGCTCGCCGGCCTGGGTACGCTGCTTACGCGCAACGGCGTCCCGGTGATCTTCGACGCCACCGCGAACCGCCGCGCGCACCGCGACCAGGCCCGCGCCCAAATCCCGCAGTTCGCCGAGGTCCACGTCGCCACGCCGCTCGCCACCTGCATCGAGCGCGATCCCAAGGGCATCTACCGCCAGTCCAGCCAGGGCGCCGCAAGCACAGTACCCGGGGTCCAGGACGCCTACGAGCCTCCGGCGCACCCTGATCTCGTCATCGACGCCGCACACGAGGCCGCCGAGGAATCCGCCCGCCGCATCGTCGCCCTGCTCGAGCAACGCGGATACGTCCCGCCCGCGCAACGCGCCACCACTACTTGACCGTGTGGCAGGCCCGTGGCGGCCTCTCAGGCCGACGCTCCTGCGCGGCCACAACGCCACTCCCTGAGATGCGACCGCAGGAAGCGGCCGCCGCACGTCCGCCATCGCCACGCCCGGATGTCCCCAAGTGATGGCCCCCCACGTGCTACAAGGAGTACGGAGGTGTCTTGTGAAGCTCCTGCTCGCGATCGACGGATCCGAAGCCAGCCAGGCCGCGGTCGCCGAAGTCGCCGCGCGACCCTGGCCCGGCGGAACCCACGTCGAAGTTCTGAGCGTCGTCGAACCGGCGCACATGTGGGAGATGTCGATCACCGCACAGGAAGCCAACCGCCGCGCCCATGAGCTGGTCCAGCGCGCCGCTACGAAGCTCAGCTCCGCGAAGCTCGACGCCGAAGGCACGGTCCTCGCCGGCGACCCCAAGACCGTCATCCTGGACCACGCCGCCGAGTTCCACACCGACCTGATTGTCCTCGGCTCACACGGCGGCAATGCCATGAAGCGCTTCCTGCTGGGCAACACCGCCGCGGCCGTCGCGCGCCACGCCCCTTGCGCTCTCGAAATCGTCCGCGCGCGCAAGTCCTCCGGAGGCGGCTTCAAGATTCTGTTGGCCACCGACGGCTCCGAATTCTCGCAAGCCGCCGCGCGCTCCATCGCCGCACGCCCCTGGCCCGCCGGCGCCGAGGTGCGCGTACTCAGCATCCTCGAATACGACGTGCCGCCCGTGCAGGCGCTGCTGGAGCCGCCCTTCATTCATTCCGACCAGCTCGACAAGATCAAAGAGGACGCCATGCGTCACGCGCAGCAGGCCGTGGCCGAAGCCATGCACACCCTCGAGCCCTCCGGGCTCAGCATTTCTGAATCGATTTCCGTGCTCCTGGGCGGACCCAGGGACGTCATCCTGCAGGACGCGCAGCAATGGGGCGCGAACCTGATTGTCGTCGGCTCGCATGGCCGGCGCGGAGTGGACCGTTTTCTGATGGGCAGCGTCTCGGAAGGCGTGGCGACACACGCCCCCTGCTCCGTGGAGGTGATCCGCGCAGCGGCGTCCTGACGCCTGCCCATCTTAAGAGGAAAGAAGGTTGCTATGAGACAGATCATCGCGGCATCAGTGGCAATTCTGATCGCCGGCTTCGGCCTGGCGCTGGCCCAGAGTGCAAGTAAGAAGCGCGCGGCGCCGCAGGAAGACGTCCGGCTGATCGACTCCATCCAAGGCCCCGACCTCTACGCCGCCTACTGCGCCGTCTGCCACGGCGCCGACGCCAAGGGCCACGGACCCATGGCCGCCGAACTCAAGAAAGCCCCGCCGGACCTGACCAAACTGGCGGCCCGCCGCGGCGGCATGTTCCCCATGGAAGAAGTCCGCCAGATCATCTCCGGCGAGACCACGCGCGGCTCGCACGGCACCCGCGAGATGCCCGTCTGGGGACCCATCTTCTCCCAGGTGACGCGCGACCAGGACTTGGGCCACGTGCGCGTCGACAACCTGGCCCGCTATTTGGAGGAAATTCAGAAGCGGTAGGTGGCGCGAGCTCGTGGCTCGCCGCGCCGGGACTCTTCCCGGCGCTTGTCGCGGCCGGTCCGGGCTACTTCTCCTCCGGCCGATACATCTGAAGCTCGACCAACCGCAGCATCTCCGCCCGCGGAGCCAGTTCCGTCTCGCCCGCCGGAAACTGGTTGACGCTCAGCATAAACGCGATAATGTCCGCATTATCCGCCCGGCTGATCTTACCGGGCGAATCGGCCGGCATGGAAATGCGGATTCTCTCGAACAGGTCCCCCGCAGTCAGCCCGTTCCAGTTGGAGAAAAACTCGATGCCCGAAAGCGGCGGAGCCGACTCGCCGCCGGTCAACTGCGTCCCATGGCAGCGCGCGCACTGCCCCGCATAAGCAGCCTCGCCACGCTTAGCCTGCGCCGCGGTGTAAACCCCGTCCCAAACCGTCCGCGTGGATTGCGCCCAAACGCAGCCCGCAGCCAAAACCACCGCGACCGCCCCCGTCCAACGAATCCCGCTAGCTGAGCCGCGACCGCAGGAAGCGGTCCCGCAACCGTCCGTCCCCGCCCGCCCCAGCTCACTCCTCCGGCAAACGATACGCAATATACTCTCCCGAATAAGCCCCGCCGCTCACCGCGACCACAATGTACTGCCTCCCATCCACCATGTAAGTCATCGGCGACCCGCTCTGCGGAGCCGGCATATACACCGCGCCGACCTGCTTGCCCGTCGCCTTATCGTAAGCCCGCAGCATCGCTCCCCGCGGATGCTCCGCCGTCGTCGTCACCTGGCTATCGCCCAGCACCACCAAAGTCTTGGTCACCAGCAACCCGACGCTCCCAGGCTGCCCGGTGTTCGGAATTTCTTTCCCCCGCAGCGCCGGATGATTACGCACCGCATCGGGAGTCTCCCCGAACGGAACCTGCCACTTGATGTCGCCCTGGTCCAGATCGATCGCCGAGATCACCGCATACGGCGGCTTCACCAGCGACAGCCCCTGCACCGTTAGCCCGCCTCCCCGAGCGGGCGCAGCCGCCGGCTTAGGCTTTGCTGCACTGGGCGCCGGAGCGGGAGCAGGCTTCGGCGGAGCCACCCGCCGCGGCGTCTGCGGAGCGTCGGCCGCGCTCCCAAACCCCGGCCCCTCGGAGACCCGAAACGGCGTGTCATTCCGCCCCATCACGTAATCCAGATCCGAAAATCCCTCCGGCGGCGTCCGCAAACTGATCGGAAACATAGCCGACTGGCTCGCCTGCGCGTACACCGTGTGCGTTTCCGGATCGTACGCCGCGCCCGGCCAGTTCGTGCCGCCGCTCGCGTTACCCAACTGCATCGCCCCCAGGATCTGCGCCGTCCCCACCACCGGCGGATTGTACAGTGGACCATTCTTATAGCTCTGCACGTTGTCCAGCGCCTGCGCCCGCAGTTCCGGCGTGAAATCGATCAGCCCGTCCGGAATGTCCAAGAAGTTCCGCGCATACGCCGGAGGCTTCGTGGGAAACGGCTGCGTAGGCGACGTCTTCTCGCCCGGCACATCGGACTGCGGCACCGGACGCTCCACAATCGGCCACACCGGCTCGCCCGTCACCCGGTCGAACACATACAGGAACGCCTGCTTGGTGGGCAGCGCCACGGCTTTGATCGCGCGCCCGTTCACATTGATGTCGGCCAGAATCGGCGCCGACGACAAGTCATGATCCCAGATCGGATGATGCACGATCTGGAAATGCCACTTGCGCTCACCGGTCTTCAGATCCACACACACCAGGCTCTCTCCGAACAGGTTGTCGCCCGGCCGCTGCCCGCCGTAGAAATCCGACGAAGGCGATTCCACCGGCAGGTACACCAGCCCCAGTTCCTCGTCCACTGTAATCTGCGTCCACACGCCGGCATTGCCGTTGGTCGCCCACGAGCGGTTCTCCCACGTCTCGTTGCCGAACTCGCCCGGACCCGGAATCGTGTGGAACGTCCACAGCAGCTTGCCGGACTTGGCATCGAAGGCCCGCACCACTCCCTTGGTATTGTTGTGGGTCGCGATGGTCATGCCTTCCTTGAACGCCGACCCCACAATGATCACGTCCTTCACCACCGTGGGCGTCGAATGCAGCCCCGCTTCACCCGTTTCTAGATCGATCTGCTGCCCTGTGCCGATCACCATCCCGACCTTCAGGTCGACCATGCCCTTGTCGCCGAACCCCGCCACCGGTTGCCCCGTGTGCGCGTTCAGCGCGACCAGGCGATATCCGGTGGTGACGAAGATCACACGGTCGTCGCCCTTGCCGTCGGTCCAGTAGGAAACGCCGCGCCCGGAAAGCTGCCGCGGACTGATCGCCGCCCGATTCCCCTCGCGGAAGCTATAGACCCAGTCGATCTCGCCGGTCTTGGCGTCCAGTCGCACCACGGACCGCCGCGTGCCGCCGGTCAGGTAAAGCTTCCCGCCCACCATGAGCGGCGTGCCCTCCAGTTTGTACTCCGGACGCGTGCCCAGGTTATCGGTCTTAAATCGCCAAGCCACTTCGAGGTCATTGAAATTCGCCGCGTCGATCTGCGTCAGAGGCGAATACTTGGTGCCCTTGAGGTCAGCCGTGTAGTGCGGCCACTCGCCATTGGAAGTCGAAGGTTGCTGCGCCAGCGCCACACACGCCGCACCCGCGAGAACGATACACAAGGATCTAATCTTCATGCGTGTCTCCTGGAAACCCACCAACACTTCTAGTGCTGATAACGCCACTAACCACCACAACCCCGCTAGCTGAGCCGCGACCACAGGGAGCGGTCCTGACCGGTCCGCAACCACCCGTCACTTACTGACCGTCACCTTCACCTCGGCATTCGACCAGCAACACTGAAACCCCCGTCCCCCGTCCCCCGACCAGTCGTTCGCCACCGCCCGCACCACGTACTCCCCCGGCTCACCAAACGTGGCGGTCGTAGTAGCCATCCCGGTAAACGTAGCCTTGGGCGGCCGAGCAAACGCCGCCTCCTCCACCGCCGGCTTGTCTTTCTCAAACACGACCTCGCCCGGCCCCCGGAATTTCTCCCAAGTCACCGTCACCGGAGTCCCCCGCGGCCGTGACGCGCCCTCGACAAGATTGGCGTCATCGGCCACCCACAGCGCCAGCGTCACCGGCTCCCCGACCTTCGCCGTAACGCTCTTCAAAGGACCCGCCGGCCCATGCGCGAACGGCCCCCCGGCCGCGAATCCCACATAAGGAGGCGTATTCTCGGTAGCGTCCACGTAAGGCGACACCTGCCACAGCGGATCGAGCGTCCCCGGAACCTTGGTCTCCTGCCCATTCGCCACGATGGTCCAAGTGAGCTTCTTCCCACCGAAATCCTTCGGCACCTTGATCGTGAACACGCCCCACTGCCGCCGCGGCAGGAAGTGCGTCGGCTGCCCGTAATCCGGCCCGCCGGGATCGATGTGATTCATGGGACCCACCGGAACATCGATGATCTCTTTGGTATTCCGGTTGTAGTAGCCGAACAAAATACTGAAGGAGCCGTCGTCGTTCGGAAACCACCCCTCGAACGCCGGCGTGACACTCTGGCCAGTCTCCTGGGCCTCATGGACAGGGATCACGTTATTCTGTGCCCACCCGCTGGCGCACACCGACGCCATCGCTAAGCTGACCAACCCGATTCGCACGCTATCCTTTGTCATCATCGCTGCTCGATCGTGTGGGGCAGGCCCGTGGCCTGCGGCGGCCTCTCAGGCCGCCCGCGCGGGACCACCCGGCCCGCCCTATCGCTTCGCGGTCGCCCCCTCCTGCGGATGCTCCCTCACCCACTCCGCATAATCCTCGTCACTCATATAAGTGACGTTGACCCAAGCATGCGCCATCTCATCCACCGTCCGGTCCCCCCACCCGACCCACTGTTCCGGATCAGGATTATTGCGGTTATTGACCGTATTGTCATGCCACGCCGTCACGTGAATCACCGTCCCCTTCGGCAGTACCGGAGCCGAATCATCCGCAAAAATATAATTCGTCATCCAGTTGAAGTTGAAGTGATCCACGCTGCTCAACACGCGCTTGGTCCCATCCGGCAGAATTGCCTCGATCGTCATCGACTTTCCGCGCAGATGCATGTGCGGCTGAAAATTCTCGAGCCGCGCCGGCCGAGCCAGCGTCCGGAACCCCTCGGTCTGCACCAACGAATTCGGCGGAATGTCGAGCGTCCCACCGCCCGCGCTCCCCGGCGTAGCCGGAAACGCCGTCAGCGTCGTGCGATACTTCGGCTCCTGGCCCTTGGGGTAGAAGTACACCGCCAGTTCCACGTGGTCGCGAATCTCTTCGCCCACCGCGTGCATGTGCATCTCCCACCAGATCCGCGACCCCGGCAGCAGAAGCTTGCCGGTATTCGGCCTGTAGACGTCGTAGTTCTTGTTGATGGCCCACTCCATCAGCAGGCCCTGCGTGGCGAGCCCCGTCACGCCGTTGCCGCCCGCGCCCGGCTCCTCTTGCTGCAGGTAGGCCAGCGCATGGTGCATGATCTTGCGGCCATCGGCCGTCGACGGACGCATCTCCACCGCCCGCACCCAGCGCGGCTCAGTGAGCGGGATCGGCGTCAGCGGCTTGAACCACACGTCCTGCCCCTGCTCCGGCATCGTGTAGTCGGCGGAGTCCAGCACCAGGTCCGGAGGCCCGAACTGCTCGGCCAGGTGCCAGCCTTCGTTCTTCGGCCAGACCTTCGGCGGCGGCATGTCTTTGGGATCGCCCTCGGGAGCCCCCGCATCCACCCACGCTGCGATCGTTTCGATCTGCGGGTCGGACAGCGAGAAGTCGTTGGCATAATGCTTCACGCCGACCGTCTTGTCCAGGTGCCACGGCGGCATCTGGCGCGTCACCACGCGCTGCTTGATGGAGCGAGCCCACGGCCGCGTCTCCGCATAGGTAACCAGGGACATGGGCGCCATCTCGCCATTGCGGTGGCAACCCTGGCACTTCTCCTGAAGGATCGGCGCCACGTCTTTGGAAAACGTCGGCTCGGCGCCCCGCGCCGGCAGCCCGGCCGCCACCACGGCAGCCATCACCGGCAAGGCGAAACGATATGTGCGATCCAGCATGATCCCCTCCTGACTTGCGGTCCTGAACGGTATTTAGCAGTGTATACCGCCCATTCCAACCTGTCAATCGGTAGGGAAGCCAGTCCCGGGCTGCGGTTCAGCGCAACCCGCCGCCGCCCAGCGTCTTGCCGTTCCCGCACGTCCCGCCACGCCTTCTACTCATGCCACGATCAGCCAGAAGGCACAGCCCCGCAGCGACCCGCAGCCCCATCCGCCGGCCCGAAAAATGCCAGCCGCGAAACGAACCCAAGCCTCAGCAACCTATTGCAAAAACAATGACTTACGAGGGCCTTCCGGCTCCCCCGGCCCCGCTGCGCCCCGCTTGACCCGCTACTGGATCGTGACCGTGACCGTGTTGGCGGTGTGTCCCGAGACCGTGATCACCACGTCCACCGGACCGCTGCCCGCCAGCTCGCGCGGCAGCGGGCCCACGTTGACCTGGTCCAGGCCCGGATACTGGCTCTGCGCCGCGGCTCCCAGCAGGGGCACGTCCCGCCCGCCCACCTTCACCGAGATATTCCCCGCATTGCCGAACCCGCGAATGCCGGTGCCGTAGAGCAGCAGATACACCTTGTCGCTTTCCGGCCCCAGGTTGATCGGGACCGCCACCCGCGTGCTACCGCTATCCATCGCCACTGGCTCGATGGTCTGGGTCCCGTCGGCCGTTATACGCAGGACGTTGGCCGCCGCCACGCCCATCCCGCTGGCGTTGGCCGAGAACAGCGCGGGGTTCACCCCCTGCACCTGCACATCGGCGCTGGATACGGCGGCGCCCTCGCGCCGCACGATGATCGTCGCCTTGCCGGTGGACGTGCCACCCGGGATCACGGCGTTGATTTGCCCGGAGGAGACGAAGTACAGGCCCGCGTTGCGCGAGACGCCCAGCCGGTCCGCCACCTCGACGCTGGTGCCGCCCAGCGTCTGCGGCAGATCCGCGGTGGAGGGCGTCAGCAAGGACGCCGCCAGGCCGCTGCCATAGATGCTCACGATCATGTCCGGAGCCACCGGTCCCTCGGCGAAGCTCGCTGCGTTCACCAGCGACAGCGTCCCGGTTTGCGTCGCGCCGGGCGTCAGCTTGCGGATGCGATTGCTGCCGGTGCTGGCGAAGTACACGTTGCCGTCCCCGTCCACCACCAGCCCGCCGGGATTGTAGATGCCGCTTAGCCCCGCCGGACCGCCGTCGCCCTGCAAGCCCGCCGCGCCGCTGCCCGCGATGGTGTGGATGATCCCGTCCGGCGTCACCACGCGGATACGGTTGTTGCCCTTGTCCGAAATATAGAGGTTCCCGTCGCCGTCCACGGCCACCCCCAGCGGCTGGTTCAAGCCGGCCATCGTCGCCGGACCGCTGTCCCCGCTGAACGACGTCGACGCACTCCCGGCCACGGTCGAGATCATGCCGTCGGTGGTCACCTTGCGCACGCGATAGTTGCTGGCGTCCGCGATATAAAGGTTGCCGTCGCCGTCCACGGCGATTGAGGGCGAGTAGGAGATCTGCGCCGCGGCGGCCGGTCCGCCGTCCCCGCTGAAGCCTGACTCACCCGTGCCTACCACCGTGGTGATGTTCCCGTCCGGTCCGATGCGCCGCACGCGGTAGCCAAACGAATCCGCTACGTAGATGGACCCGTCCCGCCGGTCCACTGCTATCCCGTACGCCGTCTGGAACTTCGCGCCCGCCGCCGGTCCGCCGTCACCGGCAAAGCCCAGCGTGGAGCCGGCGATGGTCTGGATCGCGCCCCCCGCGTCCACCTTGCGCACGCGGTAGTTGCTCGAGTCCATGATGTAAAGGTTGCCGGCCGCGTCCACATCCACTGCGTGCGGATTGTAGAGCTTCGCCTCGGTGGCCGGGCCGCCGTCCCCGCCGAATCCGGCGGTGCCCGAGCCTGCCACGGTCGTGATCGTGCCGTCCGTGGCCACCTTGCGGATCCGGTGGTTGTACGTATCCGCGATGTAGAGCGCGCCCTGCGCATCCCTGGCAACGTCCGTCGGCTGGAACAGCGTGGCCTTGTCCGCCGGACCGCCGTCACCCGAGAAGTTGCCGTTGCCCACCACGGTCGAGATCATGCCGGAGGTGTCCACCTTGCGTACGCGCTGGTTCTCCGTATCGGCGATGTAAAGGTTGCCGCCTGCGAAGGCCACTTCCTGCGGGAGTTGCAGGCTCGCCTGGGTCGCCGGACCACCGTCGCCCGCGAAGCCCCCGGACCCGCCCGCCACCTTGGTCACCGACCCATCCGCGCCGATGCGCAGAATCGAGTTCCCGAACGTGTTCACCACGTAGAGCACGCCCTGCGGGTCGATCGCCACGCCGTAGGGCGAGCTGAGCCGCACCTCCAGCGCCGTGCCCTCGGATTTGTTGCCGCCGCCCACCGCTGTCTGGATCATGCCGTCGGTGGTCACCTTGCGGATGCGACTGTTGCCCGCATCGGCGATGTAGACGTTGCCGGCGCTGTCCACCGCCACGCCCTCGGGCTTGTTGAGCAGGGCTGCCGAGGCCGGACCCCGTCGCCGCCATCGCCCTGCTCGCCCGTGCCGGCCACCAACACCAGGCTCTTGTCGGGAAGCAGCTTGCAGACGCGATTGTCGACGAAGCTCACGATATAGAGCGCCCCGTCCGGACCCAAGGCCACCCGTTCGGCGAAGCGCAGGTGCTTGTCGCCGGTAGCGCAGTCGCCCTGCGTGAGCGACGAGAGCTGCGCGTACGTGCTCAGCTCCCCGGCCGGGCTCACCTGGAGGATCGTCTGGTTGTCGGTGATGTAAGCGGTGCCGTCCGGACCGAAGGCCATCGACCGCGGCTGATAGAGCGGCTCCTCGGTGGCCGGCGCGCTCCCCTGGGAGCGGAATCCCGAAACGCCGTTGCCGGCGAAGCCCGAAACCTTGCCGTCCGGCGAGAGCTTGCGCACGCGCGCACCGCCGCGTTCGACGACGTAGACGTTGCCGTTCCGATCCGCCGCGATCCCCGAAGGGGCGTTCAGCGGTACGGAAGGGCCTGGAGTCCCGTCTGGAGGGACGTTTCCTGCTACGGTGCTGATCGTGTAGCTGGGGGTCTGCGCGAGCAGTCCCAGGGGAATGGCTAGAAGAAGGCAGAGAGGGCGGTTGCGAAAAGTAAACACAAGTTCATCGTAGCCGCCGGGCGGTGCGCAACGCTAGCTCGCGGGAGTCGCCTTGGGGGGGCGATTCCGCCGCGGTTGGCGACAAGCGCCGGGATGAGTCCCGGCGCGGCAAGCTGAAGCTTGTGCCACGCTATTCCACCGACAGCGTCGTCCCCGGCGGGCTGGACCAATCGCCCACCACCAGGTGCACGGTTTGCGGGCCGCTTAGCAGTTCTTCCGGCACCCGCACGTTCACCTGGATCGCGCCGTTCACCAGGCCCGGCGCCGACCCCGCGTAGAGCACCGTCGCCGGCAGGCCGCCGATGCGCACCGACAGCGGCGCCTGGGGATGCGCCAGATCCGCGCCGGCGAGCGCACCGTCGGTCACCGCGCGGTCCATCAAGCCCGCTCCGGTGGCGTAGAGCACCACCACTGATCCGGGCGCGGCGGGACGCTCGGCCGAATTCGGAGATCCGTCCTCATTGACTGCCGCCACCGGCCCGCGACCGGATGAGTCGGCCGTGAACAGCCCCGGCAGCGTCTGGCCGACCGTGGCCACCGCGAATCCCGAAGAAGCCCCGTTGCGCAGCACGACGATGTTGGTGTTGCTGCGCCCGGCGATCCCCGCCGGAACCACCACGCTGGTCTGCGTCGCCGAAGCGTAGAGAATCGGCGCCGCCAGCGTATCGAACATCACCTGCGTGCCCGCCACCGACGTGCTCAGCCGGCCGTCCGCGCCCAGCACGCCCTGCGCCAGCGTGTCCGGTCCCAGGTTGCTGCCGTACAGCGTGACGATCTCGAGCGGCGCCACCGTATTGCCCGGCTCGTCAAAGACGCCGTTGGCCAGGTAACTGGCCGCGCTCACCGCGCGGAAATTCGGGGCGGGACCGAACACCGCATACGCCGACCGGTGCTGATCCATCACGAAGGTCTTCGATTCGCCGCCGCCGCCCACGTCGCCCAGCCAATACTGCACGGTTTGATTCGCCGCCGGGACGGCATTCACCGTGACCTGCGTGCCCGCGTCAAAGTAGCCGTCCGAGGACAGCGGACTGGTGGAGAGCAGGCCCGCGCCGTAGTGATCCAGCGACAGGTAATACTGCGAACGGAAGGCGGCGGTGAAGGTGGTCGAATCCCCGGCCGTGACCGTGCGCGCCGCGGAGATGGCGCCGTCCTCCCAGCCGGTGAAGCGATAGCGGATGGCCGCGGTGCGGCTCAACTGCGTGGAGGCGAGCGACAGAGTATGCTCGCTGCCCGCGGTCCAGCCGAAGCGCGCCGGCGTCAGGTACTCGACGTCGTCGATGCGCACGGTGAGCCCCGGCGGATCGGACGCGATGGTGGTCACCGGGTCCGCCGAGAAGTTCGCCAGAAATGTCCAGCTTCCGAACAACGACAGCACCGCCGGCGAGGCGCCGTGGCCGTTGCCGCTCAGTTCCAGGTCCGTACCCGACCAGGCGACGAACTGCCCGCCCGCGTCCGCGTTGGCCTGCATCCGCAGCGCCGTGCCGGCCGGATAGTAGCCGTCGGGCGAAGCCGGAAACACGCTCACCGCACCGCTGCCCGAAGCCACGCCCGCCTGAAAGTGGTTCTCCTGCTGGAACTCGGCCGCGTAGACCGTCTGGCCAGCCGCCACGGTGATGGTGTGCGCCGCCGCGCCGCCGTCGGTCCAGCGCACGAAGCGATAGCGCGGGTCGGTCGACTGCACCTCGTCGACGCTCACCGTGTGCGACGATCCCGGCCCCCAGTTGAACTCGTGTGGCGCCTGGTAGCTTTCCCCGTCCACGTGGATCATCAGGCCCGCGGGCATCGTCGTAACGGTGGTGGTCGCGGGCGCGATGCCGTAGAGCCGCCGGATGCTGTCGATGTCCCCGGCCGACAACCCGTTCAACTGCCCGATGGGAATCCCGGGCGGCACGGTTTCGATGGTCAGTGACCCATCGATGCTGGCCGAGCGCGCGCTGTAGTGCATGATCGAGTCGTAATCGTAGTAGCCGTCGTCGCGCACGTCGGGTCCGGTGTGGAACTGCGAACTGAAGTCGCGGTCGATGTTTTCGTAGAGCACGGTCACCCACTGGTCACGGTCGTGGCGAGCCTGCTCGTGCAGCAGCCCGGCCGCGTGGCCGATCTCATGGATGATCGCGCCCGCGGAGCAATCGGCGCCCGCCTGGATGTATTGGACGCCGCCGACCATGCCCGCGGACGAGGCGCAGCGGCTGGCGTCGGCATGGATAAAGCGCACGTAATTCAATTGCCCGACGCGCGGTGCGAGCGTCAGCGGCGTGTGCGCGTTCCAGTAGTCGATGGCGTCGCGGATGCGCTGCGGGTCGGGAAGGTTCGTGTCGATCGTGTAGTAGATGGTGGCATTGGTCCAGGGGGCGGGCGATCCCGTGGAATCCAGGTACACGGCGCTGGCGCGCTGCTTGCCGCCGCCGGCCGCCGCGGCTGCCACATCGGCGGTCGCGCCGATGATGATGTCGCCCTGGACCACGGCCAGCCCTCCAGAGTCTTCATATGTGATGGGGTGACCGTCAATGGCAACCGTGCGCACGTCCCGCGCCAGCGCGGCACAGCCAAGAACAAGGAAGGAAAACAATGCGGCCCGAAGCGTGGACATACCTCGTCTGAGGTTGATTATAGCGGCCGTCGCGCCATGAACTGGATCGGCGAAACGCCTGCAAACCGGGAATCTCTACACTGAGGCTGCGCAGATCTAGGGCGTTTTCTCAGAAAGCGTAGTCCGCTCCCTGTGGTCGCGGCACAGCTAGCGGCGCTCTGCACAAAGGACGTGCGCTGGGCACAGCGCCAGTAGCTGTGCCGCGACCACAGGGAGCGGTCTACGATAACGCTGCAAACGCTCTAACGCAACTTTTCTACTTCTTCCGCGATCCTTTCCCGTGGGATCAGAGTTACTTCCAGATCGCCCCGCGCGTTCTCGTCCAGGTGCACCGGAAAAGCCTGCTCGGCGAACTTCGCCGGAAACTCCGCGCCGCTCACCAGCCCCGGTTCGATCTCCTCCCAGGCCGCCACATAATAGTCGCCCAGAGGCAGGTCGTCGAAGGCAAAACGCCCGCGCAGGTCCGTGCTGACGCTGCGCACGCCGCCGCCGGCGACTCCCTCCCACGCCTCCTGGGGCCACGCCGTTACGGTCACCGCGCTCACCAATTGATCGGGACCGTCGTGCACCGCGCCTTCGAGATGCGCCGCGCCAGGCGCGAGCACGATGCGCAGACTACCGGTGGCTCCCGGCGTCACCTCCAGCGGCGCATGCAGTGCGTCCGTCCCGCCGAAGTCCGCCGACTTCAGATAGAGGCCCGCCGGCAGGCTCGGCACGTTCAACAGGTATTGCCCCGAACCCATCCGCCGGAACTCGATGGTCTGCCCGTCCCGGTATTGCGACGTGCTGGCCGACGCCGCCGTCGAACCGGGCGCGGGCGTCAGGATCACCGTGGGACGAGCCGCCGTGCCTCCGCCTTCGATCGTTACCGTGCCGGTCAGCGGAAGACCGGGCGCCAGCGCCAGCGTGACGCCGTTTACGTCGGCATCCTTCACGGTCACTTCCACCTCGCCGAACAACGGCTGGCTGGCGAAGGAATTGCCAAAGCTCTGCCCGCCGCGGACGAGGTAGACGCCCGGCTCCAGCTTGGGGAATTCGAAGGCGCCGTCGGCGGCGTTGGGCAGCGCCGTCCGCGAGGCCAGGCCCAGCGTGTCGCCCTCACGCCGGATCGACAGGATCTGGTCCGACAGCACGCCGGTTCCCGGGTCCGCCGCCACTTTGCCGCGGATGGTGAAGAGAAGCGCCTGACGCATGCGGATATTCAGGTTGCGGACTTGGTCTCCAGGCCCCACGTCGATCGGACTGGCCGTCTCGATATCGGGAGCGTTTGGAAAGAACGTCGCGACCGGAGCGTCCCCTCGGGCGGGTCCTGCGGCGGTGGCCGCGCCGATGCCGAGCGGCAAGGCGAAGCTCGGCGCCGTCCCCGCGCTCAAGTAGTAGCGCCCGGGAGCTAGTCCCGAAATCCGGAAGTCCCCTTGCGGGTCGGTCTGCGCGCCCCCAGCCCCCGAAGGCGTCCGCTCGCCTCGCGTGAAGGTGTACTCCCAGAGCCGGACGGCGGTGCCAGCCACCGGCTGCCCCGCCGCATCCGTCACGCGGCCCGAAATCACGCCCTGCGGCGTCAGCACGATCTCGAGATTCCGCAGCGTCTCCCCGGGCTTCAGCATGATCTTCGCCGCAGGAATGTTGGCGGCGGTGCCCGGCTTCTGCGCCCCCACCTTCTGTGGCAGATAGCCGATCTTTTCCGCGCTCATCTCGAAGCTGCCCCGCGGCGCCTCCTCGAAGCCGAAGCGCCCGTCTGCATCGGTCAGCGCCATGGGCGTGGTGCCGTCGGACCCAGTGGCCGTCAGGCGCACCATCGTCTTGCGCACCGGCTCGCCCTTCAGATCCACCACCCGACCCGTGATGGGCGCGTCCGGCGAAATCTCCGGCCGCGGCGGCGGCGCGCCCGAGCTCCGGTAGAGCGGCGGACTGGACACGTTCAGCCGCGTCAGTTCCGCGGCGATATCGTTCTCGGCCACCAGGACCGGATCCACCGTTCCCTGCGCGCCTTCAGCCAGCGTCACCTCGTCCGCCTGTGCGGCGAAGCGTTCGAGGAACGGACGGTAGTCGATCAGCCCCGGGTCCATGTCCGCGAAGGCCACCACCGAGTATCGGCCGGGAGCCAGGCCGCTGAAGCGGAACGTGCCCGACTGGTCAGTGACCGCGGAGAGCGTGCCCTGCGTCGGGCTGCCGGGGTCCGGGCTCTCCGGCCACAGCGCCACCGAAAGTCCCGGCTGCGCGTCCCCGTCCGCGTTGGTCACCATGCCGGAGACGGCGGCGGCCTTGTTGGAAAGCACGATCTCGACGCTCGACGGCCCGGCGGGCAGCTCCAGAACGTCATGGGTGACGTCGCGTCCGGCGTAGCGCACCGATTTGACGTAGATGCCGCGCGGCAGTGCCGAGATGGCCAGCCGGTAGGCGCCCACCGCCACTTTGTCCAGGGCGAATGTGCCGTCGTCGCCCATTCGTTTCGGCGGAACGTAGCGTCCGTCCACCGGATCAAGCGTGACGGTGGCCCGCGCCCCCGGCGTGAGGATGCTCTGTAGATCGCCGTCTTCCAGGCGGAAGATTCCGCTCAGCTCCGCGCCTGCCGTCAGGGGAAAGTCGACATCGGTGATGTCGGCGTCGGTGATGGTGAACTCCCGTCGGCCGGTGAGGCCCAGCAGTAGATCCATGCCTCCGCCGCTCACCGAGCCTCCCTGCATCATCTCGACTATGTAGGTGCCGGGCAGCAGGCCCCGGATGGTGAAGCTGCCGTCGTCGCGGACCCGCCAGAGCCGTCGGTCGGTGGGTTCGTTCCGCGCACCTTTCGGCACCCAGTCGAGCAAGGCGTTGGCCGCCGGAGCGCCGGTGGCGGCGATGGCCGCCTTGCCGCTGATGGTGTACACGGCCTCCCGGCGCAGCCGCACATCGATCCCTTGCACGTCGGCGCCCGCGGCGACATCCAGGGCCACCGCGGCCGAGGAGTCCAGGCCGTTGGGATAGAAGGTGAGCACGTAGCCCGGCAGCGCCAGCAGCAGGTCGCCGGGCGGCTCCGCGGTCAGGTAATAGCGCCCGGGCGCGAGATTCTGGATCTGGTAATCGCCCTGGTCGTCGCTCTGGTTGCCGCCGGTCATCTGGAACCGCCGCCCGGAGCGGTCATAGCCGGCGCGGTAGGCCGTCACTGTGGCGCCGCGGATCGGATCGCCGTCCTCATCGAGGATCCGGCCGCGAATCCTACCGGCGGGCGTCAGCTTGACCTCGATGCCGCCGAGCCCCTGCTCCGCATCGAGACGGATCAGTGTGCCGGGCGATGCGGCCGTGCGCGCTCCGTAGCGTTGCGTGACGAAGCCGGTTTTCGACACGGTCAGGAAGTATTGCCCGTTTGGAACGTTGGCCAGCGAGAACTTTCCGTCAGCTCCCGAGGTTGCCGTAAACGCCGAGGACCCCAGGGCAGGGCCGCCCACCACGGGCTGCAGCCGCAGCGTAGCCTGCGCGATCGGCGTGCCGCTCACACTGACCACGGTCCCTTCCAACTGGCTGCCGGAATCCTCGGCCGGCGCGGGAGCCTGAGCCAGTCCCAGCGCCGCCGCCATCATCAGCAAGAAGAAAAACCGCAGCAAGAAGAAAAACCGCATTCGGCGCTTCCTCCTCCGCCGATTTTATCGGAAATTCCAAGTCAATTCTGGATCGCCGGCAGCAGTCCTAAAACCCGCTTTCGCGCACCGCCATGCTCACGCCCGACGGACTCGAGAAATACCCCACCACGATCTGCACCGGATACTGTCCGGTGAGCAGCGTCTCCGGCACCTTCACGCGCACGACCATGTCTCCGTTCACCAGGCCTTCGCCCGATCCGGCGTAGATCACCTCCGCCGGAACACCGTTGATGCGCACCGCCACCGGATACTTGGTCGGGACCGGATTGTTTCCCATCACCTGGCCGTCCGGGATGGCCTGCGCCAGGGGACCCACGCCCGCGGCGCGCAGCGTGACAATGGAGCCCGCCGCCGCCGGGTTGGCATTCGACATCGCCTGCCCGTTTTCGGTGAAGCCCAGCACGTGGCCGCGACCTGAGCCGTCGATCGTATACAGACCCGGGATGGTGCCCACATTGCCGACCCCCACGGGACGCGACGGCATGCCATTGCGCTCGATGGTGATCAGCGCCCCGGACTTGTCCTCGAAATCCGCCGGGACCACGACGTCGATGCGGTCCGGACCGGCGCGCAGAATCGGCGCGGGAGTCGTATCGAACAACACGCGCGTGCCGCCGGCCATGGTGGCGTAGCGCCCGCGCGCGTCGACTTCTCCGGCTACCGGTTCACGCGGTCCGATCTTGTCGCCTAACAGCGACAGCAGTTCCAGTGGAGCCATCCCCGCGCCGCCGATCTCCGGATACGTCGTCGCCAGGTAACTGGCCGTATTCACCGGCAGCAGCGCCAGCGGATTGCCAAAGACGGCCAGCGAAAGCCGGCTCTGATCCATGGACAGCGTCTTGTGATTGCCGAGGCCCACCGAATCGCCCAGCCAATACTGGATCGCCGACCCGTCGTTCGGATACGCGTCCATGCGCAGCGTGGTGCCGTGCCGGAAGTAGCCATCGGAGGAGTCGGGCAGGGGAACCACCTTCCCGCGCGTGGTCCAGGCCAGGTACAGCAAGTGGTCCGTATCATAGTGCGCCACGTAGGTGGTGGCTTCCTCCGGCGCCTCCACGATGCGCGCCGCCCGGCTTTCTCCGTCGGTCCAGCCGGTGAAAGTGAAGCGGCTCTCGCTGTCGTAGGACAGGCCCGGATTCAGCGCGCGGATCACGTGCGTGCTGCCCGTAGGCCACTGGACCCGGATCGGCGCGAAGTCGATGACGCCGTCCACCGACAGGATCAGCCCCGGCGGGTCAGAGCGGATCACGCTGACCGGCGCGGCGGTGAAGTCGGCCAGCAGCTCGACGCTCTGGTAGATGTCGAATTCCAGGCGATCGGCTCCCTGCGGCTGCGCGAGATAGTAAGGATCGTCGCCGCTCCAGTGCCAGAAGCTCTGCCCCAGCGCGGGCACGGCCTGGACGCGGACGGTGGCGCCGCCCGGATAGTAGCCGTCGGGGGAAGCGGGGAATACGTTCACCGTGCCTTCGCCTGCGTCCACTCCCACGTCGACGCGAAACTCGCGCTGGAACTCGGCCGCGAAATAGGTCTGGTTGGGCGCCGCGGTGATGCTGTGCTCGCGCGGACCGCCGTCGGTCCAGCGCACGAAGGTGTGGCGCGGATCGGCCCCCAGTTGCGCATTCACTGAGACCGTGTGCACGGACCCGGGCGACCAGGCGAAGGAATGCGGCGTGTCGTAGGTGGCGCCATCCACCGTCACCGGAAGGCCGGCGGGCATGGTGGTGATGGTGGTGTCCTGCGGCGGGTGGCCGTAAATCCGGCTCACGGTGTCAATATCGCCGGCCGATAGCACCGCGGTCTCCCCGATGGGAATCCCCAGCGGCACAGTCTTGATGACCGCGCGGCCGTTTTTGCTGGAGGCCCGCGCGGGGTAGTGCATGATCGAGTCGTAATCGTAGTACGGGGCGCCCGCAATCCATGGGGCCACCGCGCTCTGCGAATTCACCACCCGGCCGCTGTTTTCCTGGATCACGGTGACAAAATCATTCCGCAGGGGATGATTTTGTTCGTGGTCGAGCCCTACGGCGTGCCCGATTTCATGAATGGCGTTCGCCGTGGAACAGGCATCGCCCAGGTTGATGAGTTGTTCTCCGCCGATCATGCCTACCGACGAGGAGCACGTCGAGTTGCTCCGCGGCCGCACAAAGCGGACGTAGTTCTGCTGGCCGGTGCGCGGCAGCAGCCGGATCGGGGTGTTCGCCTTCCAGTGCGCCACCGCGTCGAGGACGCGTTTCTGGTTGGGCAGCGACGCATCGATCACGTAATAAATGCGGCCGTCGGGCCACAGGGGCAGGGAATCGTCGGAATTGATGCGGAATGCGGCTCCGCGCAGCTTCCGCGCCGCCTCCCGGCCCTGGCCGGATGCGGCTTCCACCGCGTCCACCGTGCCGATAATTTCGTCGCCGTCGACGATCGCCAGACCGTCCACCGCTTCGTAGGGGATTACCTTCGTGCCCAGCACCGCCACGCCGGGCTCCCCGGCCGACTGTGCCAATCCGGCTACCGAAAGAAGAAAAAGGAAAGACGCCCCCATAATAATCCGAAACATTAATCCTCCCGCGAGATTCTCGATTATAGCCTGACGAGGGTGACCGTCCGGAAGTTTCCCGGTCTGCGGGTCACCCTTCCGTCGAGCGGCCCTGGAGTGCCTGTTGCCCAAGCCCATTCCCCAAGTCACGGCGGCCGCCCCGGCGCTAAAGTGCGTTAAGCTGACCCCAAGAGGAGAACCATGCGACTGCAAATCAATCACTCGCTGCGGGTGACCGTGGCGCTCCTGGTGACCTTGGCCGTTTCCGCGCCGATGGTCTGGGCGCAGGCCCCTGCCAAGTCGCTCGACGTGCCCTACGTGCCCACCTCGGCGACCGTCGTCGATGCCATGCTCAAGCTGGCCGGTGTCAAGAGTACGGATGTGGTCTACGACCTCGGCTGCGGGGACGGCCGGATCGTGATCGCCGCCGCCCGCGACTTCGGCGCCCGCGCCGTGGGCGTCGACATCAACCCCGTGCGCATCGCCGAAGCCCGTGAAAACGCGCAGAAGGCAGGTGTGGCGGACAAGGTCCGCTTCGAGGAAAAGGACCTCTACGACGCCGACGTCCACGAGGCGTCCGTGGTGACCCTGTACCTGCTGACCAGCGTCAACCTGAAGCTGCGCCCCAAGCTCCTGGCCGACCTCAAACCCGGCACGCGCATCGTTTCCAATACGTTTGGGATGGGCGACTGGAAGCCGGACAAGGAGATCAACGTCGACGGCCGCACCCTCATGCTGTGGACGGTCCCGGAGCGCGGGGCGAAGAAGTAGTCCGAGGCCCCGTTCCGGCGCCCAAAAATTTGACGGCAAGCCGCCGTTACGCTACCATGACTCTGCGGGGTGGAGCAGTCTGGTAGCTCGTTGGGCTCATAACCCAAAGGTCGAAGGTTCAAATCCTTCCCCCGCAACCAATTCCCCGGTTCCTTCCCCTCGATCCCCTGGCTTTCGCGAGCGCTTTTCTGTATCCTGACTACCGAGGCGGGTCCATCGTCGTGACGCCCTATCTTGTGCCTGTATTGCTCGGAGTCACTTTTGTAGGCACGCTCGTAGCCTACGTAATGGCGATCCAGTTCTGTGTCGCTGACGCCCGGCGCCGCGGCAAGTCCCCTGTGTTGGTGGCCGTGCTGGTGGCGCTCCTGTTCCCGTGGGGACTGGTCGCCTGGTTGCTGTTCCGGCCCGATCCTCCGGACCAGACGCGAACCGCGCCGTTCCGCCTGGAAGACTACCGCGTGCAGTAGCGCGCGGAGCTTACTCCCAGATCACCTGCTGGCGCGCCGTGTTCATCTTCCCGCACACCGCCAGCACCACGGCGATCACCCCGTGGAACACGATATCGGCCTGCGTCAGCCGCAGCACGTCGAACAGGTAGGCCGACCCGAACGGTTGCAGCGCCGCGTAGGCCAGGCCCGCCACCAGCGCGTTGAGCGCCGCCACCGAGTAGAGTCCGGCCGCCGCCCAGCTTTCGCCCATCCGCGAGAACAGCAACAGCACCAGCCCGGAGCCGATGTGCAGGAAGGGCACGTACTCGTACCGCACCAGCAGTCCGCCGGGCCCGAACAGCCCCATCGGGAAAAACGAGATGCACCCGACCAGCGTCAGAAATCCGCCGCTCAGCAGGGCCAGACTTTTTGCGATCTTCTTTGTGCCTTCCATGCGTCCTCGGTTCGTGGCGGGGTCGCCGCCTACCTCTGTGCCTTGTGTTCCACGTACTGATGGATGATCCGCACGATGCGCTTCTCGCCGTACTCCTCCTGGCTCAGCCAATGGGCCGCCCAGACGCCAAGTACTACGAAGATCGCGATTTTCAGTGCTCCGACCATGCGTGGATAGTATTAAGGTCGGTTGCATATGCCATGGTCTTTAGGGGGTATATAGGACACCTCCCGCAAATTCAGGATCCAGGGGCGGATCCGCTCAGCCCGGAGCATGTCCCGCAGAGGATGCCCGCGGCCGGCCGGTCCTTATTCGTAAGGCTGACTTGGCGGCATGATTGATCGCGATCCAGTCGCGCAATCTGCGGGCCAACACGGGACGGCACTGCGCGGCAGGCCGTCCGCCCGGATGGGCGTGGGTCTCCGCCTCGCCGGCGGCCTGTGTGCGCTCCTCTGCCTGGGGGCTACGCGGCTGCCCGGGCAAACCCCTCCCAGGGAGATGGATGTGAAAGCGGCGTTCGTCATGAATTTTCTCCGCTTCGTATCCTGGTTGCCGGTGGCCGGCGAGGATGCGGACAAACTCCCCGTTTGCGCCCTGGCGAACAGCGACTTCGCGGGCGCCGTGCGCCGCCTGGTGGACGGCAAGGTGGCGCAAGGGCGCACCGTCGTCTTTCGCCTGGACCCCGAGCCGGCGCCGGCCCGGTGCCGCGCCCTGATCGTCGACGCGTCCCAGTATCCGATCGCGTACCCCGTGCTGGCCCGCCTTGCCGGCGATCCCGTACTGACCGTGGGCAACGGCCCCGGGCTCATCGATATGGGGGGCATGTTGGATCTGGTGGTGGAGAACCGCAGGGTCCGCTTCGACAGCAGCGTGGTGGCGATCCACCGCAGCGGGCTGCACGTGCACGCCAACCTGCTCCAGCTCTCGCGCCACGTCACCAAGCGGTAGCCTGAGCCGATCCGCCGTGATCTCTACGGCAATGTGAGCTATTCTTGTCGGGAAGCGAGGTTGCCCATGCCTTCGAAAGACAAGAATCTGCCGCCCTCCGGCGCATCCCGCCGGCGCCTTATGCAGGGAGGACTCGCCGCCGCCGCGGGCGGCATGTTGCTGGCCCCGCAGGCAGCCACCGGACAGTCGCCGGCGGTGATCACCAGTCGCCGCTTCCGCGGCTGGGTCACGCTCGGCGGCAAGTCGACGCTGGAAGAGATGACGCTGCGCCCGATCGCCGGCCGCCAGGTGCTGGTGCGGACCGAAGCCGCCAGCTTGTGCTACTCGACGTCCGGAGCGGTGCTCGGCATCCGCCCGAACTTCGGCCCGGGTCCCGGCGGTGGCCCGGGCCGCGGCGGTCCGCCCCCTGGCGGAGGACCGAACGGAGGCGCCCGCCCCCCGGCCGCCGCTAAGCCCCCGGCGCGCGCTCCCCGGGCGCAGGTGCAAGGCCACGGCGGCATCGGCGTTGTCGAAGCCGTGGGACCCGAGGTCCGCCGCGTCAAGCCCGGCGACCGCGTCTGCGTCTCGGGCACCCCGCACTGCGGCGCCTGCTACCAGTGCCTGCGTGGCCGCTCCGACCAGTGCCAGTTCCTCTTCGACCGCAACTTCGTCCCCATGGCCGACCTGCGCGACGGCACGCCGGTCTATCAGAACTCGCACATCGGCGGCCTGGCCGAGTACATGGCCACGTTCGAGGAATGGGTGGTGCCCATCACCAGCCAGCAGCCCGCCGAGGATCTGGCCATGGTGTGCAGTTGCGTTTCGGTGGCCGGACTCGGCTCCACCACCTCGCCCGCCAATTACGTGGAGCCCGGCTCGATCGTCGCCGTGGTCGGCTGCGGGCCGCTGGGCTTGAGCGCCGTGCAGGGAGCCCGCATCGCCGGAGCGCAGCGGATCATCGCCATTGAACCGGCGGCCTACCGGCGCGAGATGGCAAAGAAGGTCGGCGCGACGCATGTCCTGGACCCGAACGCGGAGGCCAACCTCCTGGCTGCGGTCCGCGCGCTGGCAAGCTGGCCGGGCAACGAACCCTGGGCGGGCGGCCGCACCAGCGGCAATGGTCCGGACTTCGTCATCGAAGCCGTCGGAGCAGAAACAGTCGAGCCCAAGGTGGAGCGCGGCCCTGATCCCACCGGCGTGCAGGCAGTGGAGCAGGCCTACCAGATGTGCGCCCCCGGCGGTCACGTGGTCACCACCAGCCTGGCGCGCGGCAATATCAGCCTGCCCGCGGTGACCTTTAACATCGGCGGCCGGACGCATCACTCCGGCCAAGCCGGCGGCTGTAGCCCCATGCGCGACATCCCGCGCTTCGTGGCGCTGCTCGAAAGCGGGCGCTACGACGCCAAGTCGCTGGCGACGTCCGTGGTGGGGCTGGAACAGGTCCACGACGCCTACGAGGAAGTGGCGTACCGGACGACGGTAACGGCTCTCTGGAAGGCGTAGGTTCGCGGACGGCGCAAGACCGCTCCCTGTGGTCGCGGCTCAGCCGGGCCGCCGTTGATGGCCGGAGTGAACGGGTGGGTGCCCGAGAAGAGGCGGCCTGAGAGGCCGCCGCAGGCCGCGGGCCTGCCCCCCAGGACCACAGCCAGCGGCGCTGTGCGCACCGATCTTGATCCGTGCAGAGCGCCGTCAGCTGTGCCGCGACCACAGGGAGCGGTCCTCCCCGGTCCGCACCCCCCGCTACTCGATGGTCACCGCCCGGTCGAACACCACGTCCAGCGACGTCCCCTGCCGCAACTCCACGTCGGGCCCGCGCGAGGCCAGCACCGTCGCCAGCCCGACCACCGATCCGGCTCCCGCGCCGATCCCGGCCCCCCGGCCGCTGCGGCTGACGATTGCGCCCAAAAACGCGCCGCTGCCCGCCATGATCGCGATCTGGCCCACGTCCTTCGCCTTGGTGCCGCCCTGCTGGATCTCGCCCTCCGGGTCCACCTTCTGCCCGCCGCCTTCCGAGTCCACCGAAGCCAGTTTCGGCGCGAACTTCAATACCTGGCCGTCCGCCAGCGTGAAGTTCTCCAGCCGGATCGCCAACTGCGCCTTCCCATGGATCCGGCCCGCCCGCTTGGCGTGCAGCACCACTCCCTGCACATAAGTTCCCACCGGAAGCACGATCTGTCCGTCTACACTGACAGGACTGGCCGTGCGCAGGTAGACGTAATCGCCTTCCTGGGCCGTCCGCGTGCTGATGTTGTTTTCCATCCGGAGCAGCACGTGGGCTCCGGGAGGAATCTCGGCCGCCCCAGCCGATCCGCACAAAAAAGCCAAAACCAAGAAACCAGTGCCAATGCGCATCGTTCGAACTCCTACATGCATCCTAACCCCCAGGGCCGCCGGAAGTCGCGAAATTCTGGCGCGGACGTATTTTTCCCGCTATCCTAAGAGTGGGGATCCCGACGGCGTTAGCCTGCCGGAGTGGAACCTCCACCCCCTTCAAAGCATCCAACTGGTAGAGAGACGTTGGCCTGAGCCGGCGGAGCGGCGCACCGGCAAGTTCAGGAGCACTTGTAGATGAAGCGTCGCGCGCCAGCTCGAAACCAGAGTCCGCGTGACGGAGGAGTCATGGAACACATTTACGAACATTCGTCCTCGGAACAGGAATCGTTCCGCCACGTCCTGTCGGATTCCGACGAGGCGTTGGAACTCATGGACGCAGAACCGGAAGCCGACGAAGCAGAATCGAGGGATGAACTTCCCGCGGAGGCTCCTTCCACCGATGACCCGGTTCGCGTCTACCTGCGCGAAATGGGCTCGGTTCGACTGCTCACCAAGCAGGGCGAAATCGAGTTGGCCCGGCGCATGGAACAGGGCCGGATGCGCGCGCAAAAGGCACTATCACGGACCCGCGTCGTCCAGGCGATGGCCACGGCGATTCATGACGACGCGCGCCAGGGGCGCATTAAGCTTGAGACCGTTCTGGCGAGCAACGCAGACCGCTCGGCCGCGAACCGGCTGGCCGCCGCCGTCAAGGCTCATCGCGAGTTGCTGGCCGCCGTCCGGAAGCTGGAGGCGACGCCTCGCCGCCACGTCCATGTGCGCGGGCAGCTCAGCGCCAAGGTGGCGCGCCTGATCATTCAGGCATCCCGGGCGATCCGCGCCGTGCCGTTCTCGGCCGCGCAGTGGAGCGCTTTCACCGCGGCCTTCAAGCACGTGGCGCACGAACTCGCCGCCTTGGAAACTGAACTTGGCTGCCATGGTCCCAGGACCACCGCGGCGCGCGACCTGCGCCGCCAGATCCGCGAGAAGGAAGCCGCCGCCGGAGCCGGCAGCGCCGCGATCCGGGGCTGCCTGGGAGCCGTCCAGCGGGGCGAGCTCGAAACCGAAAACGCCAAGAAGGCCCTGGTGGAGGCCAACCTCCGCCTGGTGGTCTCGGTCGCCAAGAAGTACCTGAATCGCGGCCTGCACCTGCTGGACCTGGTCCAGGAGGGCAATATGGGCCTCATGCGCGCCGCCGACAAGTTCAACTATCACCTGGGCTACAAGTTTTCGACCTACGCGACCTGGTGGGTGCGCCAGTCCATCACGCGCGCCATCGACGACCAGTCGCGCACCATCCGCATCCCGGTGCACATGAACGAGAGCCTCACCAAGTACGCCCGGGCCGCGCGCGAGCTCGAGAAGGAACTGGACCGCCCGGCCACCGACGAAGAGGTCGCCGCGCGGCTGAACACCACGGTGCCCAAGATCCGCGAGCTGAAAGCAATCTCGCGCGAGCCGGTGTCGCTGGACGTGCCGGTGGGCCGCGACGGCGAATCCGCGCTGCGCGACCTGATCGAGGACCAGTGGGTCCGCCCGCTGCCGGAGGAGATGTTCGAGGAGGACGTCCGCCACGAAACCGCCGGCATCCTGAAGTTCCTGGCGCCGAACGAGGAGCGCATCATCCGCATGCGCTTCGGCATCGGCTACGACCGCGAGTACACGCTGGCGGAAACCGCCGAGGAGTGCAACCTCAGCCGCGAAGGCGTCCGCCAGATCGAGGTCCGCGCGCTGCGCCGCCTGCGCAGTCCGGAGAGTCTGCACCGTCTGCGCCCGCTTCTCAGCGTGCAGTAGGGATCGCGGACAGCAGGGACGTGGCGCGGGCCCGTGGCTCACCGCGCCGGGACTCGTCCCGGCGCTTGTCGTCCCTCACAGTGCCATGCCCGGAGTGCCGGCCCGACCACTCGCCAAGGTATCCTACCTGTGCTTTGCCCGAAACGCTCTGCGAGCCCGTGAGAAATCCGGGTCAATCCGCACTTCTCACCGGCTCTCAGCGTATCGGAGGAAAACGTCGGGCGGGGAGCCGCAAGGGGCGACTTCGTCACCGCAACTGGCATGACACCTTGACCGGCGACAGGCGCCGGGATGAGTCATCCCTATTGTCTGGGCGCGGCAAGCCACGGGCTTGCGCCACGTCCTGCGCCCGAAACCTGGTGAGAAATGCGGGTTAATACGCCTTGGCGACCACCACGCGGCGATCCACCGGCTCTCCGGTAACGATGCACTTGCCTCCGCCGCCGTACTCGTCGTCGAGCGGGATATTGCGGATCGTCGCCTTGAACTCCTTGAGGCGGGCGTCGCACGCGGGGTTGTCGGCCAGGTGCACCATCACGAACTTGCCTCCACCCTTTTCCGCGGTCACGTCGCGCAGGATGTCTTCCACCTCTTCGATGGAATTCGCGAGTACGGTGTTCGATTTGAGACGGTCGCGGGCGGCGACGCGCATTTCATCCTGAATGGTGTCGAGCATCTTGGGAACGATGGCCGCGACCTCAGCCTGCGGAAGCGATTCCTTGGTGCCGGAATCGCGCCGCTTCAGAACGATGGAACCGCTGGCAAGGTCGCGCGGGCCGAGCTCCAGGGTGATGGGCACGCCGCGGCGCTCCCAGTGGAAGAATTTTGCCCCGGGCGTGAGTCCTTCGCGGTCGTCGATCTGCGCGCCGATGTCCTTGGCGATGCGCCCGGCGGCTTCCATGACCGCGCTGCGCTCGTCGTCCTTCCGGAAAATGGGGACCAGCACGGACTTGATCGGGGCGAGCTTGGGAGGCAGCACGAGCCCCTTGTCGTCAGAGTGGCTCATGACCAGTCCGCCGATCAGGCGCGTGCTTACGCCCCAGCTCGTTTGCCACACGTATTCGAGCTGGCCTTCCTTGCTCTGGAACTGCACGCCGAACGCCTTGCCGAAGTTCTGGCCGAGGTCGTGGCTGGTGCCGGCCTGCAGCGCCAGGCCGTTCTGCATCATGGCTTCGATCGAGTAGCTGCGCAGGGCGCCGGCGAATTTTTCCGACTGCGTCTTGACGCCCTTCACCACGGGCATCGCCATCACGTCTTCGGCGACCTCCGCATAGATGTCGAGCATGCGCAGCACTTCTTCGAGCGACTCTTCGTGCGTCGAATGCGCGGTGTGGCCTTCCTGCCAGAGGAATTCGGTGGTGCGCAGGAACATGCGCGTGCGCAGCTCCCAGCGTACGACGTTGGCCCACTGGTTGATGAGCATGGGCAGGTCGCGATAGCTCTGGATCCACTTGGCGAAGAAGTGGCCGATGATGGTTTCCGACGTGGGACGGATGACGTAGGGCTCTTCGAGCTCCTTGCCGCCGGCGTGGGTGACCACGGCGAGTTCGGGCGAGAAGCCTTCGACGTGCTCGGCTTCCCTTTTGAGAAAGCTCTGCGGGATGAGCAGAGGGAAGTACATGTTGCGGTGGCCGGTGGCTTTGAAGCGGTCGTCCAACGCGCGCGAAAGCATCTCCCAGACGGCGTAGCCGTGGGGCTTGATGACCATGCAGCCTTTGACGATCTCAGCCGGTTCGGCGAGATCGCCCTGCAATACGACGTCTTGATACCAGGCCGCGAAATCCTGCGCCCGGGGAGTGATGGGTGACTGAGCCATACGGAACGTTCAGGGTAACAGACGTGGGATTGCGGACGGCTGCCGCGGTGCTGTCCCAGGCGGCCGTGATCCGGGCACGAAGCCGCTAGCTGAGCCGCGACCGCAGGGAGCGGTCCCCCGCTGTTCTCACTCCTTCGGGGTGACTTTCAACTTCAGTCCGAAGACCGACACCACGCGCACCGCGCGGCCGGCCTCAATGGGCGTATCCGATTCAGCGTCCCAGTATTCACCGTGCACGAACACCGTGCCCGCGGGCGCCAGCGCCGTGCGCGCTTCGCCGATCTCGTCCACCATGCCGCTGACGCCCACCACGCTCTTGTTCCGGCGGGCGCGCACCACCAGCGTTACCAGGAACATGGTGATGGCGGCGAACGGCAGCGTCACGCTGAGAGCGGTGGAAAGATGAATCTGCACCGAGGGCGGTCCGTTGATGAGCATCACCGCGCCCAGCACCATGGCCACCGTGCCGCCGATACCCAGCACGCCGTGCGAGGTGATATGGGCTTCCAGAACAAACAGGACCATCCCGCCGATCAGCAGCGCCGCGCCGACCCAGTTGATGGGCAACACGGCGAGCGAGGAGAGCCCCAGCAGCAGCAGAATGCCGCCGCCAACTCCCGCAAAGATCAGCCCGGGCGCACTGAATTCGACGTACAGGCCCAGCGCTCCCGCAACCAGCAGAATGAAGCCGACGTTTGGATCAGCGATGGCGCTGACGACGCGCTCACGCAGGGAGAGGTCGTACGGCACCACTTCCGGGTTGTCCAGGTGCATGGTTTCGAAGCTGCCGTTGAAGCGCTTCACCTCGCGGCCGTTGAGCATCTGGAACAGAGCCTTCTCGCTGGGAGCGACGAAGTCGATCAGATTCTGGTCGAGCGCCTGCGTTTCGGTGAAGGCTTTGGCTTCGCGGATAGTGGTCTCGGCGAGGTCGGCGTTGCGGCCGCGCTTTTCCACCGTGCTGCGGAGCCACGCGGCGGCGTCGTTCTCCACCTTGCTGCGCATGACCTCGTCCATTTCACCGGTCATCGAAACGGGCGAGGCGGCTCCGGTGTTGGTGCCCGGCGCCATCGCGGCCACATCGGTGGCTTCCAGAATGAAAAATCCAGCCGAGGCTGCGCGCCCGCCGCTGGGCGTAACGTAGCCGATCACGGGAACCTTCGAGGCCACGATCTTCTCGTTCAATTGGCGCGTGGCGTCCAGCAGTCCGCCGGGTGTGTTCAGGCGCAGCAGCACGGCGCTGGCGCCCTGCTGTTCGGCCTGTTCAAGCGCGTTCGCGACGATCTCTACCGTTATGGGGTGGATGACGCCGTCGATATCCACCGCGATCACTTTGCCGGAAGCCGCGCTCAGCGCGCCGCTCAGCGCCACCATCGCCGCCACAATCCGAATCATGAGAGATGCCCCCAATTCCACAGTACCGCTAATCTAGAGGTTGGTGTCCCCGAACAAGATTCTGGTCCGCGCCACCAATTGGGTGGGCGATGCCGTCATGTCCCTGCCCGCGCTGCGCGCCTTGCGCGAGCGGTTCCCGCATGCGCACATCACCATCCTGGCCAAGCCCTGGGTCGCCGACCTCTACCGGCGCGAGCCCTTCTGTGACGATCTGATCCCGTACACGCCACGCTCGCTGGGGGAGAAGTGGAGCGCGGCCCGGGCGCTGGCGCCGCGCGGATTCGACCACGCCATCCTGTTGCAGAACGCCTTTGAGGCCGCCGCGGTGGCCTACCTCGCGGGCATCCCGAACCGCATCGGCTACGCGCGCGACAGCCGCGGGTTCCTGCTGACCAACGCTGTCGCGACGCCGCGGCCCGGCGAGATCGACCGGCATGAGCGCTTCTACTACCTGGAGCTGCTGCGGCGGGCCGGGATCCTGGAAAGGCTGCCGGACAACGACATGATCCGGCTGGAAGGGGCTCCCATAGCGCGCGCCGCGGGACTCGAGCGCTTCGGCGATTTCGGCCTGGGCGAAACCGTGGTGGGCGTGAGTCCCGGAGCAGCGTACGGCACGGCCAAGCGCTGGCTGCCGGAGCGTTTCGCGGCGGCGGCGAATCAGATCGCGGCGGAACTGGGTGCGACGGTGGCGATCTTCGGGTCGCAGTCCGAACGCGCACTGTGCCAGTCCGTGGCCGACGCCATTCGAGTTCCAGTGCACAACTTCGCGGGGGAAACGGCGCTGGGCGAGTACATCGACTTGGCGGCGGCCTGCCGGGCGTACCTCACGAACGATTCGGGCGCCATGCACATTGCTTCGGCGCTGGGCATCCCGACGGTAGCAGTGTTCGGCGCGACCAACCACGTCACCACCGGACCCACCGGCCCGCTGGCGCGCGTCATCCGCGAGCAGGTGGAGTGCGCTCCGTGCCTCAAGCGCGAGTGCCCGATCGACCATCGCTGCATGACCCGCGTGGAGGCCGCCCGGGTAGCGGAAACGGCGCTCGAACTGCTGAAATAGAGGAGTCAACGTGGACACCCGGACCAAGATCGTCTCAACCCAGGAAGCCTTGCGCCTGGCCGAAGCCGGCGCCACCGTCGTGAGCGGATACTTCGACCCACTGATCGCCAGTCATGCCCAGCGTCTTGAGGAGTTGAAGGACGCCGCGCCGCTGCTGGTGCTGATCGCCACGCCCGAGGACCCGATCCTGCCGGCGCGAGCCCGCGCCGAACTGGTGGCGTCGCTCGCGGCGGTCGATCATGTGGCGGAGTGGAGTGACGAGCTGCACCCGCAGATCCGCCTGGAGCAGGAAGACGCTGGACGCCTGGAGCGGCTGATCGAGCACGTGCACCAGCGCCAGCGGGAGGCCACCGATTAACCCCGGCATGTTTCGCATTCTGGTCATCCGGCTGGGTTCGATGGGCGATGTGATCCACTCGCTGCCGGCCGTCGCCAGCCTCAAGCACAGCTTTCCTCGCAGCCATGTGAGCTGGGTGCTGAAGCCGCGCTGGATGCCGCTCTTGGAAAACAACCCCTACGTCGACGAAGTGATCCCGTTCGAGCGCACGGCCACCGGTCTGGCAGAACTGCGCCGCAACCTGCGCCGCGAACATTTCCACCTGGCCGTGGATCTGCAGGGCCTGATTCAGTCGGCTCTGGTTTCCGCGGCGGCGAGGCCGGACAAGATCGTCGGCCTCGACCGGTCGCAGGCACGTGAGCGTTTGGCCGCGCTATTCTACTCAACCGCGGTGCGCAGCCAGGCGGTGCATCGCGTGGACCGTTACCTGGACCTGGTGGCGGGCGCCGGCGCGGCGAACCTGATCCGCACGTTCCCGCTGCCGGAAGGAACACCCGAAGGGGAGCTGCCCGAGGGCCGCTTTGTCCTGGCGTGCCCGTCGGCCGGGTGGGGATCGAAGCAGTGGCCGCTGGATCATTATGAGCAGCTCGCCGCGGCTCTGGACATGCCGCTGGTGGTGAACGGTCCGCCGCAGGCCGCCGGGCTGCTGGCGCGCGTCACGGGAGCGCATGTGCACTTGTCGGGCGTATCCGGATTGATCCACGCGACGCGCCGCGCGTGTGCCGTGGTGGGGGTCGATAGCGGCCCCATGCATCTGGCCGCGGCGCTGGGCAAGCCCGGCGTAGCCATCTACGGACCCACGGACCCGGCTACGCATGGTCCCTACGGCGGCTCGATTCGCGTGCTGCGCAATCCGCACGCCGTCACCAGCTACAAGCGCCGTGAAGAAGAGAATCCGGTGATGCGCTCCATCGAACCCGACCAGGTTCTGGAAGCGTTGGATGACGTGCTGCGCGCAAGCGCCACAGGCCGCACCGCGTGACGTTTCCCAAACCGTACGCCGATCGCGTCGCCAAGCTGCGCGTGCCGGGCGGATTCCTATTGGTCGCCGCGTTTCTGTGGCTGGCCCAGCCTACGTGGGGATCGCTGGCGGTGGGGCTGCCGGTGTCGATCCTTGGGCTGGCGTTGCGCGCGTGGGCCGCGGGGCATCTCGAAAAGAACCTGGCATTGGCGGAAAGCGGTCCGTATGCGTGGGTGCGGAATCCGCTGTACATCGGGACGCTGGCGACGGCGGCGGGCTTCGTGATCGCCTCGCGCAGGTGGGAGTTGGGCGTGTTGTTCGCGGCGGTCTTCTTCCTGATCTATCTGCCGGTGGTGGAGCTCGAAGAGCAGCACCTGCGGTCGCTATTCCCGGCCTATGCGGACTATGCGAAGCGGGTCCCGCGGCTGCTTCCGTCGCCTCCGGCGCAGCGCGGGGGAAAGCGATTCCGGTGGGCGGTTTACCGGAAGAATGAGGAGTACAACGCGCTCGCCGGTTTCCTGGTGGGGGTCGCCGTGCTGGTGTGGAAGGCGTTATAGGGCCCGGGCTGTCGGAGGGCTCGTCTAAACTGGAGAGGCATGGAGGACCGGGAACTGGAACGACTCCTCACGGAGATGGAATCAGACCGCGTAGAGCGAACCGAATCCGCCAAAGCCAGCGACAAGATCGGTGAAGCGACCTGTGCCTTCGCCAACGATCTTCCGAACTCCGGCCGCACCGGTGTGCTCTTCATTGGAGCCGGCGACAACGGAAGTTGTGCCAACCTCCCGATCACGGATGAACTCCTGCGGAATTTGGCGGGCCTCCGGTCCGACGGGCGAATCCAGCCGATTCCCTCCCTAACGGTTCAGAAGCGAGCTCTGAACGGCTGCGAGCTCGCAGTCATCGAGGTGCAGCCCGCTGACGCACCGCCCGTCCGCTACAAAGGGACGGTGTGGGTCCGCGTCGGTCCGAGCCGCGCACGCGCCACACCCGAAGAGGAACGGCGGCTTACGGAGAAGAGGCGCGCTGGCGACCTGCCGTTCGATGTCCGGCCCGTGGCGGGCGCCACCCTGGACGATCTGGACCTGGACTTTTTTCGAGGTCGCTATCTACCTTCCAGCCTCAGCGCGGAGGTGCTTGCGGAAAACCGGAGGCCGGTGGAGCAACAACTGGCATCGTTGCGCTTCACCACTCCGGATGGTGCGCCGACGGTACTGGGAATCCTCGCCATCGGCCGCGACCCCCGGCAGTTCGTTGGCGGCGCCTACATTCAGTTCCTGCGATTCGACGGGACCACGCTGGCCGATCCCATTCGCGACGAGAAATCCATCTCGGGTCCGCTCGCGGACGTGCTACGGATGATGGATGAAGTCTTGACGGCCCACATCTCGACGGGAGTCGATATCACTTCCGGTCCGGTGGAACAGAGGCGGCCAGACTACCCGTTGGTCGCTCTGCAACAAGTGGTGCGGAATGCGATCATGCATCGGAGCTACGAAGGCACCCATGCGCCTGTTCGCATAACGTGGTTCTCCGACCGGATCGAGATTCTGAGCCCCGGCGGACCGTTCGGCCAAGTGACGGTGCAGAACTTCGGCGACTCCGGTTTGACGGACTACCGGAACCGCTACATCGCGGAGGTGCTGCACAACTTGGGATACGTTCAGAGATTCGGTGTGGGGCTCGCTCTGACGCGGGATGCGATGGCGAAGAACGGGAATCCGCCGCCTGAGTTTGAAGCGCATGCATCGCACGTGCAGGTCACGTTGCGGAGGCGGGCGTGAGCGCGCCGATTATCGCGTTTTTCAACAGCAGAGGCGGAGTGGGAACGACTTCGCTCGTCTACCATCTTTCTTGGATGTTCGCCGACATTGGGGTTAACGTCCTTGCTGCGGATTTCGATCCCCAGGCGAACCTGACTGCGGCTTTTCTGACCGAGAGCGCGATCGAGGCTCTCTGGGACGGCTGGCCCACCGTTTATGCCTGTCTTGATTCCACGATGCGGGCGGCAGGTCGGGTTGAAGCGAAGCCATTTCTGATAGCTCCGCATCTCGGGCTCTTGGTCGGTGATCTTCGGCTATCGCCATTCGAGGACCTTCTTGCCGAAGGGCAGGAGTCGGGACGGGACCTGCCTGGGGGAACGCGAGCACCTGCAGCGGTTGGGAGCATGCTGACACACGCCGCGGCGGCCTATGAGGCCGACCTTATTCTTGTGGATCTCGGCCCGAATTTTGGAGCCATTAATCGTTGCGCCCTTCTGGCGGCAAGCCACCTGATCGTGCCTCACGTTGCCGATCTGTTTTCTCTGGAAGGGATCAAGAACATTGGTCCGAAAATCCGGGGTTGGCAGGAGGATTGGCACGGAAGGCGGGACGACTCGCTGGTTCCTCTCGATCCAGCCAGCGCGATTCGCCCACTCGGCTACGTCGTTCAAGGGCATCCCGCGCGCCGTCATTGGAGCGGCGCGTCCTACGACAAATGGATAGGGCGAATCCCGGCTGAGTTCCGCAGATCGATTCTTGGCCAGCAGCCTTTAGAAGACACGGTGACCGTCCAAGATGACCCCTGGTGCCTCGGCGTGCTCAAGTACTATCACAGCCTCATGCCCATGGCGCAGGAAGCGCGCAAGCCGATGTTTCATCTGAAAGTCGCCGACGGCGCGATCGGAGCGCACTTCCAAGCGGCCCAGAGCGCCGGACGGGATTTCGAACAACTCGCCCGCAGGATTGCGGAAGGCGCGGGCGTTTCCATCCCGCGCCTCAAAGACGCTGTTACCCGTTGAACCGCTTCTCCGCCGCGGCCCAATCCACCACGTTCCACCACGCCGCGATGTAGTCCGGACGCCGATTCTGATACTTCAGATAGTAGGCGTGCTCCCACACGTCCAGGCCGATCACCGCGTGCTTGTGTTCCATCACGGGGTTGTCCTGGTTCGGCGTGGAAATGATGTCGACTTTCGTGCCGTTCTTCACCAGCCACGCCCAGCCCGAGCCGAAGCGCGTGGCGGCGGCCTGGTTGAACTTGGTCTTGAAATCGTCGAACGTGCCGAACGAAGCGGTGATGGCCTGCGCCAGGTTCCCCACCGGCGCGCCACCCTTGCCCGGACCCATGATGGTCCAGAACAGCGAGTGGTTCCAGTGCCCGCCGCCGTTGTTGCGCACCGCCGTGCGGATCGCCTCGGGCGCCGCGGCGCAGTTGTTGGCCAGCAGATCTTCCAGGCTCTTCGAGGCCAGGTCCGGCGCCGACTCCAGGGCTTTGTTCAGATTCGTGACATACGCGTTGTGGTGCTTGCCATGGTGGATTTCCATGGTCATTTTATCGATGTGCGGCTCCAGGGCGTCCGGAGCGTAGGGGAGTGCCGGTAGTGTAAATGCCATAGTTGGTATTGTCTCTCAACTCGTAGACACCTGTTCATAGGCGTGTGCTACACGAAACATCTGCGATTCCTGGAAATGATTCGCCTGAATCTGCAGGCCCACCGGCAGCCCTTCGCCCGTCTTGCCGCAGGGCACGCTCATGCAGGGGATGCCCGCCAGGTCACCCGTCACCGTGTAAACATCGGCCAGGTACATCGCCGCCGGATCGTTCACCTTTTCCCCGATCTTGAATGCCGGGAACGGTGACACCGGACCCGCGATCACGTCCACCTGCTCGAAGGCCTGCTGGTAGTCGCGCACCACCAGCGTGCGCACTTTTTGCGCTTTCAGATAGTAGGCGTCGTAGTATCCCGCGCTCAGCACGTAAGTCCCGAGCATGATGCGCCGCTTGCACTCCGGCCCGAACCCTTCGTCGCGCGTCAGGCGATACATGTCCGCCAGCGTCTCGGCCTTGGGCGATCGCGTTGTGTACCGCACGCCGTCATAGCGCGCCAGGTTGGCGCTGGCCTCGGCCGTGCAGATGATGTAGTAGCAGGCCACGCCGTGCGGAGTGCGCGGCAGCGAGATCTCCTTCACCTCGCAGCCGAGCTTCACCAGTTGGCCGACCGCGGCCTGGATCAGGTCGCCCGTCTCCGGCGCCAGTCCGTCCATCCATTCCTTGGGCACGCCCACGCGCATGCCACGAATGTTGCCGTCCAGGCCTTCGAGGTAATCCGGCACCGGCGCGAACGCCGAGGTCGCGTCCATGTCGTCATGGCCGGCGATCACGCCCAGCACCCGCGCGGCATCCTTCACCGTGTGCGCGAACGGACCGATGTGATCCAGTGAACTGGCAAACGCCGTCAGCCCGTAGCGCGACACGCGCCCGTAGGTGGGCGTCACGCCCGTCACCCCGCACAGCGACGCCGGCTGGCGGATCGACCCGCCCGTATCCGAACCAAGCGACACCACGGCCGTATCCTGCGCGATCACCGCGGCCGAGCCGCCGCTCGACCCGCCCGTCACGCGGTCCGGAGCCGCCGGATTCCGCACCGGCCCGAACGCCGAGTTCTCGTTCGACGATCCCATGGCGAATTCGTCGCAGTTGGTCTTGCCGATGATCACGCCGCCGGCCTGCTCCAGGCGGATCACGGCCGTCGCGTCGTAAGGCGGAATGTAGTTTTCGAGCAGCCGCGAGCCGCAGGTGGTGCGCAGCCCGCGTGTGAGGATGACATCCTTGACGGCCACCGGAACGCCGGCCAGCGCACCCGGATCTTCGCCCGCGGCAATCTTACGGTCGACGGCACGCGCCGCTTCCAGTGCCCGCTCGTGGCTGAACGTCAGGTAGGCGTTGGTCTTCGAATTTTCGGCCTCGGCGTGGGCCAGCGCCTGCTGGGCCAGTTCCTCGGCGCTGAATTGCTTGGCCGCCAGCCCGGCGCGAATGGATTCCACCGAGTGCGTCATCGTTCGATCACCTTGGGTACTTTGAAGTAGCCCGCCCCGGCCAGCGGCGCGTTCCCGACCGCCTCGGCGTTCGAAAGCGGCTCGCGCTCCTCGTCCTCGCGCAGCGTAGCCGTCTCGCCGGCCTCATAGAGGACCTGCGCCATGGGTTCCACGCCGCTGATATCCAGCTCATTCAACTTGTCGATATGCGTGAGGATGTCCGACATGTCTTCAGCCATGCGAGCCACCTCGGCATCGGTCAGCGCGAGGTTGGCCAGCTCAGCCACGCGCCGGACCTCCTGTTCGGTAATCTTCATGCCTGTTTTCTCTTCGCTTGTCGATACAGCGCCGCCAGCACCGGATCGGCGATGGCGGCCGATTCGTCCAGCGCCCGCGCGGTCTCGGCCCGCTGCACTCCGCGCTTGGGCGGCATGGGCCGGAACGCGACGTCCGTCACCAGCGCCTGCCCCAGCACGTCCGCCAGATTACGCAGGAAGAACGGACGCAGCCGCGTCAGGTTGCGCTGCCACATCATGTCTTCCACCTCGACAATCAGAGTGCCGCGCACCAGGGCCGCGGCGCGCGTGTGCCGCGCGATCTTCTTGCCCGCGGCGGGCTCCCAGGCGGCCCGTGCGCGGACCTCGGGATCGTCGGCTGAAAGCTTCAGAGTGCCAATGAGACTGCCGGCGCGCTTCATAGGAGGCGGTGTCGGGGGAAGACTCGATTGTAGCACCGGCGTCAGTGGCCACACGCACAGCAGGTTTTGCCACGCAGCGCGTCGACGCCTTCCTTGGCGATGATCGGGACCATCGCCAGTGCGGCCACCGGATCGGCCCACCACCATCCCAGGATCGCGTTGAGCAGCAGGCCGCCCAGCAGGATCGCCGAGAGATACATGCACAGCTCGGTCTGTTTGGCATCGGCCGTGAGCGCGGCGCTGGCGATGTGTCCCGCCACACGGCGCTTGGCGCGCGCCAGCAGCGGCATCACCACCACGGAGACCGCGGCCAACGCGATGCCCGCGACGCTTTCTGACGGCTCCTCGCGCTGCCACAGCGACAGGCCCGCATCCGCGACCACGTACACCGCCAGCGCCACGAAGCACACGCCGACGATCCGCAGCGAGATCCGCTCCGTGTGCTCGCGCCGTGCGGGATCGGCGTCCGTTTGCAGACGCCAGATCAGGCTGACGCCCGAGGTCACCTCGATCACGCTGTCAAAGCCGAAGCCGACCAATGCAATGCTGCCGGCGAAGATCCCCGCGACGATGGCGATCAGCGCCTCCAGGCAGTTGTAGGCGACCGTGACGTACTCCAGCCACAGGCCGCGGCGGACGTGGGCCGTGCGTTCGTGGAGGGCTGCCGGTGCTGCCTGGGCGTTCATGTCTCCATGGTGCCACGTGCTATATCTGACCATGTGCCTCGCCCCCTGGTGCTCGCCTCGCAATCGCCCCGCCGCCGCGAACTGCTGGCCACAGCCGGCTTCGCCTTCACTGTCCGTGCGCGGCCGGTGGAGGAGGTCCGCGCGCCCGGCGAGTCGCCGGAAGCCTATGTTCTGCGCCTGGCGCGGGAAAAAGCGGAGGCGGCCTGGGAACATCGCGACGAAATTGTACTGGGCGCGGACACGGTCGTCGTACTAGGAGAAGAGGTCCTGGAAAAGCCTCAGAATGACGAGGACGCGCGGGCGATGCTCGGGCGCTTATCGGGGCGCGAGCATGTGGTGATCACCGGCATCTGCCTGCGCCACGCGGGCGGGGCGGAAGTGGTCGGGGAGTCCACCCGCGTGCGTTTTCTCGATCTGACGCGCGAGGAGATCGACGCCTACGTCGCCTCGGGCGAACCCATGGACAAGGCCGGCGCCTACGCCATCCAGGGGCTCGCGTCGAAGTTCGTTGCCTCGGTGGACGGCTGCTTCTTCAACGTCGTCGGACTCCCGGTGTCCCAGGTGTACCGGTACTGGAAAGCGCTGGAAAAAGATGTAAAGTAGCGCCGTGTTCCGAACACCGTTGCTCGTTGCGGTTGCGGCGGTCTCCCTGTTCGCTTCCGCTGTGTTTGCTTCCGGCGAACACTTGGAGTTGCGCGGCCAGGTGACCGGCGACCGTCCCCTTTCGCTGCGCGTGCAGTTGTTCGCCGTCGCGGCGCCCTACACTGCCTCCGTTCCGGTGAGCACCAGCGGTGAGTTTCGCTTCCGTGACCTGGCTCCGGGCGACTACACGGTAGCGGTGGTGAGCAACAGCTTGGGTGAGATCCGCCGCACGGTGGTGATCCGCGCGGAGCAGGCCGGCGAGGACGGCGTGGTGCGCATCGAAATCCCGTATTCGGCTGCCGAGGCGGCCAGGAGCGGTACGGCGGGCATCGTCTCACTGGCGGCCCTGTCGGTGCCCGAAAAGGCTCGCGACAAGTACACGGACGCGCAGGCACATCTGGCCCGGCACGACGTGGAGGGAGCCATCGACAAGCTGCGGGAGGCGGTCGGAATCGCGCCGAAGTACGCGGCGGCGTGGAACGTGCTGGGGGTGATCGCGTTCCAGCAGGGCGATCTGGACGCCGCGGGCCACGCGTTCCGGCAGGCGGTGGATGCCGACCCGGAAGCGTTCGAGCCGACGGTGAACCTGGCCGGGTTGCTGTTGCGGTCGGGGCGCGCGGAGGAGGCTCTGGCATATAACCGGCGCGCGGTAGAGCAGCGTCCGGCCGACGCGCAGGCGAACGCGCAGTTGGGCATGAATCTCTTCCAGCTTGGGCGGATGGAGGAGGCGGCTCCTTATCTTGAGGCTGCCGAAGAGGCCGATCCGGCGTTGCAGTCACAGCCGCAGTTGTTCCTGGCCGAAATCTACCGGCAGCGCGGGAATCGCGAGCGCGCCATTCGCGAACTGGAAGATGCGTTGGCCCGGCATCCCCAAGCGGCCAACGCGGCGGCCGTGCGCGGAGCCCTCGCCAAGCTACGGGATTGAAGGTGTGGCGCAAGCACTCGTGCTTGCCGTGTCGAGACTCGTCTCGACACTTGTGGACGGTTGCAGGGCAAGCGCCGGGATGAGCCCCGGCGCGGCAAGCACGAGCGCTTGCGCTACTTCGTCAGGTAGACAGAGAACTTAGCGACCTCGCGGAAGCCCAGCTTGCGATACAGGGAGTGACCCGCTTCGGTCGATTGCAGCACCAGGCAGTCGAGCCCCGTGCGTTGCTGCTCGTGCGCGATAGCCGCGCGCAGCAGCGCTTCCCCGTAGCCCCGGCGTTGCTCGCCGGGCAGCGTCGCCAGCGAGTACACCCCTAACGCCCCGCCGGCCGCGACCAGAGCCACGATCGACACCGGCTCGCCGTTGCGCATGCCCAGAAAGCCGCGATAGGCGCCGTTCCAGGCCTGCTCGGATTCGTAGACGTCCTTGGCCACGGCCATGGGGATGTCGAAGCAGGTTGCCGTAATGCTGGCGAAGGCGCGCCGGGTGCGGGCATCGGTGACCGGCACGCAGTCGAGCGCGGGCAATTCGCGGACAGGCTCGGTGAGGCCGGCGGCCAGCATGCCCGGCGCGTTCGAGATCTGCCGCAGGCCGAGCGCGGAGAAGGCCCAGCGGGCTTGGCGTAGTTGCTGGTGCGGCAGCAGTTCCTCGCACAGCCAGAAGGACCAGCGCACCGAATGCCTCTCGAAGTAGCGTGCGCACTGGCTCAGGCGGTCTTCGAGAGCATCGTTCGCCAGGGGGCTGTCGAGCATCCCGATGTTGAACACGCCGTAGTTCAGCCCCGAAAAGATGGCCACCGTTCCGCCCAGCTCGCGCACCTCGCCCGCGCCCGTGGCTTCGCCGAAGAAGCGCATGGCGGCCCGCAGGTTGGCGTCGACGAGTTGGAACTGGGGCACTGGCACCGATTACAGCAAGCTCACAGGGTCCACGTCTATGGCAAGCACAGCGGGGCTCCACTTCTCAGCCGCGGCGAAGCGCCGGACCTCGTTCACGATCTCATTCAAGCGCCGGCGGCTGGAGGTTTTGAGCAGCATCTGGTAACGGTACTCGGTCTTGATGCGCGGCACGGCGGCTGGCGCCGGCCCCAGCACCTTGACGCCTTCGGGCGCGGGATTGAGTAGACGGCCAAGCGCGGCGCTGCGGGCCAGCGCTTCCTCTTCATCGGTGGACCGCACCAGCACGTTGGCCAGCGCGCCGAACGGCGGGTAATGCATGAGGCGGCGGAATTCGATCTCCTTCCGGTAAAATTTCTCGTAATCCTGCGCGGCGGCGCAGACCACGGCGTAGTGGTCCGGGAACATCGTCTGGATCAGCACGATGCCTGGCACGTGACCGCGTCCGGCGCGTCCGGCGGCCTGCGTCAGCAACTGGAACGTGCGTTCGGCGGCGCGGAAATCAGGCAGCGCCAGGCCGATGTCGGCGTTGACAATGCCCACCAGCGTCACGTTGGGGATGTCGTGGCCCTTGGCGATCATCTGCGTGCCCACCAGGATGTCGAAGTGGCGGTCGCGGAAGCCGGTGAGGATGGTTTCGTAGTCGCGCTTGCCGCCGACGGTGTCGCGGTCCAGGCGTGCGATGCGGGCGCGCGGGAAGGCGTTGTGCAGCTCCTGTTCGACGCGCTCGCTGCCGACGCCCAGGAACTGCACGTGCTCGCTGGAGCACTTGGGGCAGCGGTCCGGGACGCGTTCGGCGTAGTTGCAGTAGTGGCACAGCATGCGGCGGTCGCGGCGATGGTAGGTGAGCGTGACCGCGCAGTTGGTGCACTGCAGGCGTTCGCCACAGGCCCGGCAGGCGACGAAGCTCGAAAAGCCGCGGCGGTTGAGCAGCAGCATGGCCTGCTCGCCGTTTTCCAGGCGTTCGCCCACCGCTGCGACCAGCGCGCGCGAGAACGTCGCCTGCTGGCGGGTTTCGAGAAACTCCTGACGCATGTCGATCAGGTCGACCTTGGGCATGGGGCGCTGCTCGATGCGCTCCGGCAGTTCGAGGCGCGTGTACTTGCCGCGCTCGGCGTTGTAGCGGGTTTCAAGACTCGGCGTTGCCGAGCCCAGCACGATGACCGCGCCTTCATCGCGCGCGCGGACAACCGCGACGTCGCGGCCGTGGTAGCGCGGCGTGTCCTGCTGCTTGTAGCTCTGGTCGTGCTCTTCGTCGACGATGATCAGGCCGAGGTTGTGGACCGGCGCGAATACACCGGAACGCGTGGCGACGACGACGCTGGCAACGCCTGAGCGGATACGGCGCCACTCGGCTGCGCGCTCGGCGTCGTGGAAGGCGGAGTGAAGAATCGCCACTTTTTCCCCGAAGCGGTGGTGGAACTGGCCCGCCACCGCCGGCGTCAATCCGATCTCGGGCACCAGCAGCAGCGCGCCGCGGCCGGCGGCCAGCGCCGCGTCGATGGCATTGAGGTAGACCTCGGTTTTGCCGCTTCCAGTGACGCCTTCAAGCAGGAACGCGCGGAACTGCTGCGCGTCGAGCGCCGCGCGGATGGCGTCGAACGCCGCTTGTTGGTGCGGGTTCAGCGGATGCGGCGGACGGAAGGGCGTAAGACTGGGCGCGATGGGTTCGAGCGTCAGCTTGGCCAGGCCGCAGCGGTGCAGCGAGCGCGCCGCCGGGCTGGCCTTGGCGATCACCGGTTCGAGCTCGCCGACATTGTGCTGGCCGGGATGCAATTCCAGGTAGGCCAGCAGCTCGCGTTCAGCCTTGGGGAGTTTTTCGGTGGTCCGTCCGACGAATTCCACGCGCAGGCGTGCGGCGGAAGCGCGCAGCGGGTCGCGCGTGGCGGCGATATCCTCGGCTTCGACGAACCCCTTCTTTTCCAGCCCGCGGAGCACGGCAGCCGCCTTGGGAACCTTCTGCGCAAGAGTCGTGCCCGACAGCGAGCGCGCTTCGAGCAGGCGCAGGATGGCGACCGCCGGGTCATTGGCCTCCTCCGCGGTGAGGTGGAGCTGGCGCGCGGCGTCGCGCCCCGCCGAAGTGAGCGAGTAGACCTTGGAGCGGCGGATGTCACCCGCCAGCGGCGTCATGGCGCGCAGCGTTTCGCCCAGCGGGGCGCAGTAGTAGGCGGCGATCCAGCGGCCGAGCCGCAGCAGACCTTCGTCCAGCGAGGGCTCCTCGTCGATGAGGCGGAGCGCTTCGCGGGTCTTCGACGGCGGAGGCTGGTTGTGCGTGGCCAGCACCACGCCGGTCAACTGGCGCGAACCGAACGGGACTAAAACGCGGCAGCCGGTGCGGACGCGGTGCCGAAGGGTTTCCGGCAGCCGGTAGGTGAACGCCTGTTCCAAGGGGACCGGCAGGCTGACGTCGCAGTATTCGGGACGATCGGGCTGAGGCGTTTCGGCGGGCAGAGGCACGGCGGACATCGAATCTTTAGAGTCGGCTGCCGGGGCGGGGGACGTCAAGGGATTGGACTGCCCTCAGCCCCGCTCTCGCAATCTACTCCGCCGGCTCAATCCGCAGCACCGCCCCCGGCTTCTCGTCGGTCAACACGTAAATGTAGCCGTCCGGCCCCTGCCGCACATCGCGAATCCTCTGCCGCAGCTCCACCAGCAGGGATTCCCGCCGCAGCTCCTCCATCTTCTCGTTGAACAGAATCCGCTCCAGGTGCCCCGTGCCCGGAATCTCGCCCGTCCGCAGTGACCCCACGAACACGTCGCCCTTCCACTTCGGCAGCTTGTCGCCCGTATAGAACAGCAGCCCCGACGGCGCGATCGCCGGCGTCCAATACGCCTGCGGCGGCTCGAAGTCGTCATGTCCAGGCCTCCCCCCGTTCTGCCACGGACCCTGATACGTCCGCCCCAGGCTCACAATCGGCCACCCGTAGTTCGCGCCCGGCTTCAGCAGATTCAACTCGTCGCCCCCGTTCGGACCGTTCTCGTCCTGCCACATCTCGCCGGTCCCCGGATGCACCGCCAGCCCCAGCGTCCCGCGGTGGCCCATCGTGTAAATCTCCGCCCGGTACCCCGCGCGCCCCACGAACGGATTGTCCTGCGGAACCGACCCGTCCGGCTTCAACCGCAGCACCTTGCCCCCCAGCGTCGACCCGTCCTGCGGATCTTCGCCGGTCAGGCTCATATACAGCATCCCGTCGCGCCCGAACGCGATCCGGGCCGCCCCCGCCACGCCGCTCGCGAAGATATCCTGCATCCCCACGATGGCGTTGCCGTCCCAGCGCCCCCGCGCCAGCACCGCCGAGCCCTTCTCCCCGCCCGGCTTCGTGTAGGTCAGGTACACCAGCCCGTTCTGCGCGAACCCCGGATCCAGCGCGACGTCCATGTAGCCATGGACGGCACCCGGCATCCCCGAATCGCCCGCGTACAGCGAAGCCGGCGTGCCCGCGACGGGCTTCGGATCCAGCTCCCACCCGCCCGGATCCGCCCGCGCAAAACGGATGATCCGCAGCCGCCCCGGGCGTTCGGTCACCAGCATGCTGCCATCGGGCAGGAACGCCACACTGAACGGATACTCCAGCTCGCGCGTGACCGCCACCACGCGGATGCGCATGCCCTCGCCGGTATCGAACTCCATCGGCAGCGGCGGCAGCGGACGATTCGCCAGCCCCGTGGGCGCCACGGGAATATTGTTCTTGAAGGGGACCTTCTGCTGTGCGACCCCTTTTTGCAGGAACGCCGTCAGCAGCAGGCAGCACAGGACCACAGGTCCAGACACCCAGACAACCCGGGCAAAGCGCGAAGTGTTCATAGCAGTCCGATGCTACCCACGCCCGCACGAAGGTGTCAATCGGGCACACGTGTGCTCCCGCCAGCACCAAACCAAACGGAGCTGCTGTGTCCACCATGCCCCTAGCGTCCCCACCGCCGCTAGCAGAGCCGCGACCACAGGGAGCGGTCCACCCAAGTCCGCCACCCCACCCCGCAGCCACGCCCCTCAAACCGTCCGCGACCCCACATGCGCAAACCGCTCCTTCCACCGCAGGAATGGAGCCTCCAAAAACCGGTAGGAAACCGCCGCCGCCGCCACCGTCACGCCCAATCCCACAACCCCCATCACCAAGCGATCCCCCACCCAGCTCTCCACCACCCGCAGCACCGCCGCGTGCAGCACGTAAAGTCCATAACTGATCTTCCCCAAGTACCCCAGCACCCGAGCCCCCACGCCCGATCCCCCCACGCCCAGCGTCCCAAACAAAATCACGATACACCCCGCCGCCGCCACCGGATACGTCGCCACGCTGCTCCACCCCGAGTAGCCCGCCACGCCCCCTGCCGCACCCAGCCCCATCGCCCCGCCCACGACCAACACCACCCGCCGCCAAGTCGCCAACACCGGCAGCCGCCCATCCAGCCAGTAAGCCAGCAGCGCCCCGCCCGCGATCGGATCCAGCCGGGCCAGCGTATTGCACCACACCCCCGGATGCTCCACCCCGCGCGCCGCCAGCACCACACGCGTCACCGAGGCGACCACCAGCATCCCCACCAGCAGCCGCCCCGCATGCCGCGCATACCGCCGCATCAGCCACGGCCAGGAAAGGTAAAACTGCTCCTCGATCGAAACCGACCACAGCAGCGCAAACGCGCTCGCCGGATACCCCCACCCCGCGCACGCCCAGTTGCCCGCCAGCAGCAGAAACGAGCCCGTGTAGGCCGCCGGCATCCCCTCGCCCGGCAGCACCCGCCCCAGCAGCGGAGCCAGCACCAGCAGCGCGAAGAAATACAGCGGCCAGATCCGCAAAATCCGCCGCACATAAAAGGACCGGATATCCACCGTCCCCCGCGCCCGCCGCTCCCGCAGCAGCAGTTCCGTGATCAAGTACGCGCTCAAAGCGAAGAACAGGTCGACCCCCAACGCCCCCGCCCGCGCCCCCATCGCCAGCGCCCGAGCCCCCGCGCTCGGCACCCCTGCCGCCACATAGTCCGCCGAAGCATGCGACATCGCATGATTCAGAAACACCAGAAAGAACGCGCCAAAGCGCAGGACGTCCAGCTCAGGACGGTGAAATCGCCCGGTCCCGACCACCTCCGAAGTCGCCAACTGCGGGCTCGCGGCCATGTAGGTGTAGTGCCCGCCCCACGGATTGTTTCTCAGAGCCGTCTTTCGACAGTCGCTACACTGAAATAAGGGCGCCAGAAATGTATGAGATACAAGGACGTGCCAGACCTCCGGCGATATCTCACGGACTGGACAGACGAGTTCGCGTTGTTCCGGCAGAACTGGCTGTTGGGTGAAGGACAATTTCTAACATTCGCGAGAGACCGTGGCCTGCCAGTTCTCGGCGTGAATAGCGGAGAACCCGGGGATTTTGCCAAGCGTGGATGGCTTCACCCGGATGAAACGGATTCGAACGGTGAACCGCGATTTCACCCGTTCCGGATATATCCGCTCCATCACATTCTGAGTGCTTGCGATCTACGGATCGCGCAGAGCACGTCACTGAAGCCCGATGCGATGTTGTGGCTGACGAAACAGATGCTGGACCACCTACCACCGGCCGAACGACTGTACGAGATGTCACAGGACTGGAATAACGTCACCACCCTGGCCATAATCCTTGAACCACTCTACTGGCCAGATATTCTCGGGTCGCGACGTTTCCCCGGCAGGATGACAGATGCGGATTTCCGAAAGCAGCTCCAGACGTACGAGCAAAAGGTCTCTGATCTTGTGCGATCTCTCGATTCGATCTTCTGGCGGAGCGTCCATGAGTGTCTACGAATTGAAGCCGCTCAGATGGACGACAATCCGCGCCTATACATGCTGCTTCGTGTGAGCAATTGGTATGAGCGGGAGCGACTCAGAGGGAAGGTTTCGGGTGCCCTCTGGATCCGACACATGGCCGAGGTGATAAGACGCGGCTTCGAGGCGGTCCACACCCAACAGTGGCCCGAGGAGGACGAGGCCTTCGGACGCTGGTTTCCGGGAGCTCGAAAGGTCACATTTGGCTCCGATCGGCCTCTCGATTCTGCACTAAAGGCTAAGCCATATCTGGCTCATAGGTTTGGCCTCTTTACTGGTAGCGCGTTGCGCTGGTACTTCGAGGGAGACACTGAGTATTTTGCTGTGTCAGAAATGGTCGGCGAGATATCACTGTTCGGCGTCGAGTTGGTCAACCTCAAGGGCGGTATTGCTTCTGGAAAGAACAATGCACCTTTGCAATTGGAAGCGCATCTGAAGGAAGATTGCTCTCTGCGGCGATTTAGTATGCTCTCGTTCGACGGTGACGTGCCGGAGAACGTCAAGTACGTTCGGCGCCAATGCCAACAAGGGAACATTGTCGGCCGGATCGCAAAGCATGATCCCGACTTCGAGTTTGCGAACTTTTCGATCTCCGAGCTAACTGAGGTTGCGGCCAAAATCGACGATGACCTTAGCTTTCAAGGCGATGCCGTTCGCGATGCAAACTGGGATGGCATCAAGCGCGCAAAAGATTTCGAGGAAAAATACCTAGAAGTATCAACTCGGAAAGCCGGAGATCTCAAAGGTGAGGCATGGGGTCGAGCCCTGGCTCGTTACGCAATGGAAAGCCCGAATGGTCCGGATGGGCGTCCACGTCCCCTCGTGGATCAAGTACGGGCGGCACTTGGTGCGTGGTCCTCAAGTTACGACCGTCATCGAGATCAGTATACATTCGACTGCCGTACTTTCGAACCTATCAAGAGACCGCGAGAGACCTGACACCGCGGATTCCTTGGTTACGAGTTTCCGCCCAGGCCCTGTTACGCGCAACAGCCCCCGACACCCCTGCCACGCGACCCTTGTCAGCTCTCCCCGACCGGTGTATCATGCTTTAGACTCTGGGGTTAGGAGCAACACCAATGAGCGCGAGGCTGCCGTTATTGTTCACCTTCGTCGTCGTGTCCGGCCTCTCTTTGCTGTGGCAGGACACCAGTGCCTACGCGCAGCAGCCCCCCGCCGGCAAACAGGGCAAGCAAGCCCCGGGCCGCGGCAAGCAGGGTCCCGGCCGAGGCTTCGGCGCCAATCCCTTCGCCGGAGGCCGCGGACGCGGCGCGCCGCCCGAGATCCTCGGACCGCCCGCCGGCGTCCAGCCCCTCGCCACCGACCTCTTCACCTCCAAGAACTTCTATAAAGACCGCGCCTCCTGGCTCGACAAGCGCTATTTCCGCTGCAACACGCCCCGCGAGCTGACCGACATGTGGACCCGCGGACGCATCGGCCCCAATCCGCCCACCTCGGCCTCCTGGGGCGATTGCGATGCCGACTACCCGCGCGAGAAGATCCTCAGCCCGTATCCCTACAAGACCGCGCAGGAGCACTACGAAGCCCTGCTCGCCGCCGCCAAGGCCAAGGGCGGACCCACCGTCTACACCAAGGCCACGGTGCCCGACTGGGACGGCTACTACCGCCGCGACAACCGCGAGGACCACGGCGCGGAGTGGATCTGGGGCACCGTCAACCAGGTCTCCACCATCCTCAGCCTGCTCACGCCCGAATATCAGAAGCGCATGGTGCAAATGAATTACCATGAGGCGGTCGACAACGCGCCGCAGTGGGAAGCGTCCTTCTGTTATCCGGAAGGCTTCATGCGCTGGTGGGCGCAGTTCTCGCAAGGCGGCAACTTCCAGATGCTCACCACCGCCTGGGATGTCCAGATGCTCTCGGGCATCGCCGACAACTTCCTGCGCCAGGTGCTCATCGGCAAGCAGCACACCCAGACCGTGCCACAATGGTTCGGCGAAACCGTCGGCTTCTGGGACGGCACCACGCTGGTCGCCTGGACCGCCAACGTCCAGGGCTGGACGCTCTCGCACTCCATGTTCGAATTCAGCAACAAGATGGAGACGGTGGAAACCTTCAAGCCCGCGCTCGACGCCTCGGGCAACTTCATCGGACTCGACCACGACACCGTGTTCTACGATCCGGAAGCCTTCGTCGCGCCGCTGCACGCCACTTACCGCTACGTGCGCCAGTCCACCACGGAAGATCCGAACCCGCGCTACACCTACATCGAGTGCCTCAGCAATCTCAAGAACACCAACGGCCGGCCCCAGCAGCTCACCTCCGCCGACCCGCGCTACGTCGACTACTACGGCCGCCCCTGGGCGCAGGACTGGGAGAAGTATTTCGAAGCCGGCTGGGACAAGCCCGACGACACCCTGCCACAAGACATTCTCGACCTGTTTAAATGATAGGGAAGAAGGAATCCACTCACATGACCACTCACCTCAAGACCTGGAAGACGATGGGACTGCTCGCAGTCCTAACCCTGGGCCTGTCTCTCACGCCCGCGCTCGCGCACCACTCCTTCGCCATGTATGACCAGACCAAGACGGTCGTGCTCACCGGCGTGGCGCATCAGTTCGTAGCGCAGGCCAACCACGCCGAGATCCACTTCTATCTGGTGGGACCCGACGGCAAGCTCGCTAAGGGCAAAGACGGCAAGTACGTCGACTGGGGCGTGGAAATGGCCGGCGCCGCTGCCGTGGCCCAGCAGGGCATCACTGCCGACACTTTCCCCACCGGGACCATCTTCAGCGTGAAGCTCAACCCGCTGCGTGACGGCAGCAACTTCGGCTCGCGCGTCGGCGCCATCGCCAAGTGCCCCTGGAAGAAGCCGCCGGAAGCCGGCAAGACCTGCGACACGGTGCAAGGCCACGAGCTCCTGGGCGGAAACTCCTTCTGAGGCGCCGCTCCAGCCGGTAGCATGACCAATCCGCAGCAACAAACCGCAGCACCCGTCTGGCGCCGCAGCATTCCGGACCCGCTGCGGCCGAAACCGACGTCTACCGCTTCTATGCCCGCATCGCTGATACCGAACACAGCGCCGTTCGCTGAGGCGCGACCGTCAGGGGGCGGTCCCCGCGTGTCCGCATCCGCCCCCAGCGGCGGCCGCAAGACCGCCGGGCGCATCTCCCCCATACGGCTCCAAGGACCCCCATCGTGACTCCCTTCGCCGAGTGGCTCTCCACCACGGCTCCCAGCGTCTATATTCAGAACCACAATAGCTGGTTCATCCCGATCGTCCAGTCGATCCACATCGTGGGCATCGCCCTGGTACTGGGAGCCGTGTTCATGATCTCCCTCCGCATCCTCGGATGGACGGCAGCCGACCAGACGCTGGCCCAGACCACGGCCCGCTTTGGACCCTGGCTCACCGGCTCACTCTACCTGCTGCTGGTCACCGGACTGCTGATGGTCATCGGCGAACCGGTGCGCGAGCTGATCACCTTCTCCTTCTGGGCGAAGATGGCCCTGGTGGCGCTCAGCACCGTCATTGCGGTCCTGTTCCTGCGATCCGTCCGCAAGCGCCCGCAGCAGTGGGAGGATACACTGGTCCACCGCCGCTCGATTCACGGCATGACGATCCTGATCTTCCTCATCTGGGCCTGCATCATCATCCTGGGGCGGCTCATCGCCTACGATCATGTCTGGGGACCCTGGTCGCCGGCCACCAAGGCTTGAACAGTACGCATGGACGACTTCCTCCAAATCCTCCAAGACTCGGCCCTGGCCACCAACATCCGGGAAGGCGTGTGGCAGTTCCCGCTGCTCGAAGCGACCCATGTCCTCGGCCTCGCGCTGGTGGTCGGCACCATCCTGGTGATCGACCTGCGCCTGCTCGGGCTGGCCTCCACCCGCCGCCCGTTTGAGACCGTGGCCCATGACATCCTCAAGTGGACCTGGACCGCCTTCGCCCTCACGCTGATCACCGGGTCGCTGATGTTTATCACCAACGCGACGGTCTACTACCACAACTTCTTCTTCCGCACGAAGATGGTCCTGCTGGCGCTCACCGCCGTGAACATGCTGGCCTTCGAGCGGACCGCCCGCCGCAGGGTCCGGGAGTGGAACCAGGCTCCCTCGGCCCCCCGCTCGGGCAAGGCCATAGCCGTCGTGTCCCTGGTGCTGTGGGTCGGGGTGATCTTCACGGGCCGCTGGATCGGATTCACCACCAGCCGGGCCACGGTGGAGGAGCCGCCTCCCGCCGACGTCGATTTCGGCGACTTCCTCGGCGGGGACGACGTCGCCCCGCCGGCCGCCCCGAATCAATAGCGCAAACCTCCAGGCAGAGTGATGTGTGGGGCAGGCCCGTGGCCTGCGGCGGCCTCTCAGGCCGCCTGCCGCTCCGGCGAGCAGATGCCGCTCCCGCGCCATGACCCCGTGACCCGCGACAAGCGCCGGGACGAGTCCCGGCGCGGCGAGCACGAGTGCTCGCGCCACCCTACCTCTTGATCAGACGCAGCCGCCCTTTGTAGGACTGGAACCGCAGTTCCGGTCCGCCGCCGTTCACCGGCCCGCTGACGATCCGGTTTCGCCCGCCGCTGGTCCGCGAAGATACGGCGAAGTCCGAATCGAAGCGAGCTTTGCGCTCCAGGTCCGCCCGCAGGCCGAACTTGGCGTCCCGGGGCAGCTCCAGGGCGATATCCCCCTTGTAGGTGTCCACCGACGTGCGCCCGCCGAAGCGTGCGAACTCGGCACGGACGTCGCCCTTGTAGGTGTCCAGGATGAAGCCGCCTTCGAGGCCCGTCGCCCGCACCAGGCCCTTGTAGGTGTGCAGGTCCAGGTCGCCGGCCAAACCGTCGACGTAGATTTCGGACTTATAGTCCTCGATCTTCAGCCGCGCGGTGCGTGGCATGCGGATCGTGTAATGGAAGTAGGGCTGGCTCCCCATCCCGAAGAAGCTCTTGACCCGGTCGTATTCGCTCTTGATCTCCACGCCACCGGCGCGGGCCTCGATGCGTGCCTCAGCGGCGCTCACCGGGCCGGAGAACCAGCCGTCCTCCTCAATGCGCACGTCCACCTGGATCGCGGCCCGGTCCCAGGTATCCACGCGGATGGAGCCCTTGTAGGTGTTCAGGAGCACTCGTCCGTCCGCCGGCAGGTTTAACGTCTTATGGACTTCGTTTGACTGGGCCGCCGCCAGCCCGCCGGCCAGCGCCAGCAGGGCAAACACACGCATTACGCCGATTGTCCCCATGGGACCTAGTACGTAGACTGGGCCAAAAGGTTCCACCACCGTCCGGACGCGCTTACAATGGTTCCTTGAACAACGTTCCGGAGCCTGCCGGGGACGCGCCCGCCCCGCAGCGCAGCCCGATTTCCTCCCACGCCACGCTGGCCGCCGAGTTGCGCTCCGAACTCGCGAGGACCTTCGCGCTGTGGGTGCCGCGGACCCTGGACCAAGCGCACGGCGGCTACCTGTGCAACTTCAACTACCGCTGGAAGCCTCACGGACCGCAGAAGAAGATGCTGGAATACCAAGCCCGCATGACGCGCCTGCTGGCCCGCGCCGCGCTCGAAGGAGGCTTCGCGGAGTGCCGCGACTACGCGCGCCACGGCTTCGAGTACCTGCGCGACGTGATGTGGGATGCGCCGCACGGCGGCTGGTTCCGCATGCTCGACCGCGCCGGGAATCCCCAGGAAGCTCACACCAAGCACGGCCACGGCGCCAGCTACGCGATCGCCGCCTGTGCGGTCTATTACGAACTCACCGGCGACCCGCAGGCCCTCGAACTGGCCCAAAACGGCTTCCGCTGGCTGGAGCGCGTGGGGCACGATTCCGCCCACGGCGGCTATTTCGCCTTGTATACGCGTGAAGGCCAGCCGGTGCTGTCCGCGGAAACCTGCCCCATCCCCGGCCTGCGGCGAGACTGCATCGGGACGCCGCTGGGGTTCAAGGACGCCAACACCAACGGCGACATGCTGGATACGCTGGTGGACCTCTACCGCGTCTGGCCCGACCCGCTGGTGGAGCAGCGCCTGGTAGAGATGTTCCACATCATGCGGGACCGCATCTTCGTCCCGCCCGGTGCTGTGCACATGTATTTCCACCCGGACTGGACGCCGGTGCCCGATTTCGCCCGCTACTCCTACGGCCTGAACCTGGTGAACATCGCCGCCAGGGCCCTGCGGTCGCCCGCGCTGGCCGGCGACGCGAAGATGGCGTCCATGATCAAGGCGACCGTCGACACGCAGCTCACCTACGGCTGGGACCCGAAGAACGGCGGCTTCTACTACGGCGGATCGACGTTCGGCCTGACGCTGATCGAGGATATCGAGGTCCTCATCCGGGACAAGTTCTGGTGGCCCCAGGCCGAGGGTCTGCGCGCGCTGCTGCGCCTGGCCCTGCTGCATCCGGATGACCCGGCCGATTACCGCGCCCGCTTCGAACAGCTCTGGGCTTACATTCAGCGCTACATCCTGGACCACCGCCACGGCGGATGGCTGGGGGTCGGCCGGGATTGCCGCCCGCGCCGCTACGCCCGGCCGAAGGCGACGCCGTGGAAGGAGCCGAGCCACGAGGTGCACTCGCTGCTCGACTGCCTGCTTCTGCTGCGCGCCGCCGCCGCTGGCGTTCCCGTGGAGTAATCCGGAATATCCCCCGGTCTTTCCTGAAATTAAAAGCTTGTATTCCGGTCGAGGCGGCGCGGATTTGGGGTATACTGCCCGCGATGAACGCCACGACTACGTCTGCGCCGCAGTCGGCCTCCACGAATACCGGCGGAGCCTCAACCCCACCGCCCCGCGCCAACGAAGTACGCATCGGACTGGTGCTCTACGGCGGCGTCTCCCTGGCCGTCTATATCAACGGAGTCGCCCAGGAATTCTTCCGTGCCGTGCGCGGCGAGGGCGTCTACCGGCTGCTGAAAGCGCTGCTCAACGCCGACATCGTCGTGGACGTGATCAGCGGGACCTCGGCCGGCGGCCTCAACGGCATCTACCTGGCCTATGCGCTGTGCCAGCCCGACGACGGCGTCCGGAATTTCCTGCAATTTTCCGATCTCTGGCGCAATCACGGTGACATCGCCAAGCTGCTGCGCAAGCCCGGGGCCCCGGATGCCAACTCCGTGCTGGACGGCGAGGGCTACTATCAGGACCGGCTCCAGGAGGCCTTCGGCAATCTTGATCCCTGGAAGAAGGAGGGCCAGCAGGTCCAGGAGGAGCCTTCCACGGTCAGCGAGCTCGACCTTTTCATCACGTCCACGGACTTCTACGGCTCGGTCTACACGCGCTTTGACGACACCGGGCGCCCCATCACGGTGAAGGATCACCACAGCGTGTTCCGGCTCAAATACCGCGCCGGCCGCTATAGCGATTTCGGACCGCACGCGAAGGGGCAGGAGGATCCCGTGCCGGAAGAAACGCGCCACGAGCAGCTCGCCAAGCTCGCCCGCATGACGTCGTGTTTCCCGGTGGCGTTCCCGCCGGTGGAGGTCACGGGCAAGGACGACGACCTCATCTGCAAGTGGGGCTACCTGGACAAAAAGGCGGAGGCGCCGGGCGAGCACCAGAACCCGCCGGCTCGTTATTACATCGATGGCGGCGTGCTGGACAACAAGCCGTTCTCCTACACCATCGGCGCGATCTTCGGGCGCACCGGCGAGCGGCCGGCGATCCGCAAGCTGTACTACGTCGAGCCCGTGCCGGAGGTGTTCAAGGAAGGCGAGAAGCACACGTCCCCGGACGTGATCCGCTGCGGCGTCTCCGCCCTGACCGAGATTCCCGGCTATGAGAGCATCGCCGGCGATCTGCGCGACATCCGCAACCGCAACAGCCGCCTCTCTCACCTGGAGAAGCTGACCGATAAACTCAGCGCGGAGGGCGCGCCGGCTCCCGGCGACCTGCAACGCAAGCTTTACCGCCAGAGCCGCATCAACGTGCTGCTGGAGCGCGTGCTGTCCGGACTGCTGCGGCAGAACGGCCGGGAGACCATGCGCAGCCCTGAGGAACAGGAACTGGCGGCCAGGCTCTACCAGAACTTCTTCCAGACCTTCGGCGAGGACCCGCAGCCGGATGGCGACCGGCCGCCGATCCCGTTGGATGAGGTGCTGGCCGCCTTCGACGTCCAGATGCGCCTGCGCCGCCTGTTCCACATGACCTACCAGCTCCGCGACCTGCGGCCCAAGGAGTCGGACCCGGAAGCTCAGGCCCTGCGCGACTGCAACCAGTGGATCAAGTGCGCCGAAGTGGTCTACTTCGCCATGCAGTCGCTGGTGGACCGCATGAACATCGCCTGGCATATGGGCGACGGCACCCAGACGATCCGCGATTGCGGCGAGATCTGGGACGAGGTCGGCGCGGCGCTGATGCAACTGCTCAACGCCGACGACGCAGTGGAGGCGCTGCTCCAGAGTCCTCCGCAGCAGCCGCAGCTCAGCGCGTTGCTCGAAATCCTGAAGAGCCGGGTCGACCAGCTGGTGAAGGGCCAGAAAGTGTTCAGCCGGGAGGCGTTGGAGCAGAACCAGCGCCCGAACCTGGTGCGGCGGCTGGACAGGGTGCTCGGCGGCGACCCCGCCACCACCGTGGGCCGGCTCTGGCGGGAGTTTGAGAACCTGGACGCCTGGCGGTTCCCGCTGCAGGCGGCCGCGGGATTCTTCGAGCTGGACCAGATCGAGACGGTGCGCATCAGCCCGCGCGACGCGAAGCTCGGCTTCAGCGATCGCAAGGCGCCAGAGAAGCTCTCCGGCGACCAGTTCGCCAACTTCGGCGGATTCTTCAAGCGCTCCTGGCGGTCAAACGACATCCTGTGGGGGCAGTTGGACGGCCGCTGCCGGATCTTCGAGTCGCTGCTGACGCCGAAAGCGGTGGGCGAAGCGGTAGCCGCGGATCCGGGGGGCACAATCCGGCGGAAGGAGCTGATCGCGTCGCTGGGATTGCCGGAACACGTGGTCTGCTGGCTGAACCAGCTTGCCGACCCGCATGACCCCGGGCATGCCGACTCACTCAAGGAGCTCGCCCCGGAGAGGAGCCAAAAAAAGAACAGCCTCCTCAGCCAACTGGTGGAGGCTCTCCAGAAACCGCTGATCGACGAGGGGCTCAAGAAGGTCCTCGAAGACAGCATCGAGGAGCAGGTGGACTGGAATCACTGTAGCGTCGGCGATGAGCAGAAGATCTCGTTCCACGCCGACGGGCTGCGCTTCAGCCCGCCGAACAGCGGATTCATCGGCATCGCCGCGCAGATTCTGGCGCGTGACTCCATCAAGGAGGTCGCCAGCATCTACGAGTTCTTCAAGACGAAGTACGCCGTGGGCAGCGAATCGATGATCAACGATATTCCCAAGCCGGTTTTGATCGAGGTGGCGTCCGGCGCCACCCTGGTGCTGCGGGACTGCCTGGTGCCCCAGATAGAAAAGCACGGCGTGAAGGTCCGCAGCTCGCCGGTCTACCGCTTCGGCTTCGACTGGCCCGTCCGCCTGACGCACGGGTTCGCGGAACTGGTGCGCTACGCGCCCACCACCGCGCGCGTCATCACCTGGGTGCTATTCGTGTATTCGGTGGCCGCGTTGTTTGTGGGGATCAAATACTGGACTACGTTCATCTCCCCGGCCGAGGGATTCCAGATGACGCCGTTCCTCGCCCTGGTGGCGTTCCCCGTTGCCTATTTGTTCGCCTTGCCGGAGATGATCGAGCTGTATCCGCGCACGCAGACGCGCCGGGCGGCGCTCTGGCGAGTGCTGGCGGCCGTGGTTCTGGTGGCGCTGGCCGCGGGCGTGGGCTACGTCGCGTACACGTACTGGGAACCGTTCGCCGGCTTCATCAACCGCCATTCCCCGGCGATCAGCGCGGTCCTGATCACCGCCGGAGGCCTGCTCGTCATCCACTTACTGGCGAGCCTGGGGCAGACGCTGTGGCGCAAGATGTCCCGCCGGAAACGGAGCTGACGCAGCGGGTGCGCGCGCCTGAGGTGCGGGCCGTCAGTTACACTACCGTGTATTGGCGACGAGCCTGGCCGTGTGTCGCGGGGCCAGGTCAGGAGAAGCGTGCAGCACGGTCAGGAATTTTTCAACCTTTATAATCACGACCTGATTCGCGTGGCGGCGGCGGTGCCGCGCGTGCGCGTGGCGGATCCGGCATTCAATGCCGCGGAGACGATCGTGCTGCTTCAGGAAGCCGCGCAGGCCGACGCCGCGATCGCGCTGTTTCCCGAACTGGGCCTGTCCACCTACTCCTGCGACGACTTGTTTCATCAGAGCGCGCTGCTCGAAGCCTGCCGCGACGGCTTGCGCGAGATCGTCGAGGCATCGCGTGGGCTCGATCTGGTGGCCGCCGTGGGGGCTCCGCTGCAGGTGGAAGGGCTGCTCTACGATTGCGCCGTGGTGATCGCTAAGGGAGCGATCCTGGGCGTGGTCCCCAAAACCTACCTGCCGAACTATCGCGAGTTTTACGAATTCCGCTACTTCGTGCCGGCCGCCGCGGCCGTCTGCCGCGAGATCGAACTGTGTGGGCAGAGCGGAGTCCCGTTCGGCACGGACCTGCTATTCGCCTGTGCGGATCAGCCGCTGCTGAAGTTCGCCGTCGAGATCTGCGAGGACCTGTGGGTGCCCGTGCCGCCTTCCACGCACGCGACCATGGCCGGCGCCACGGTGGTGCTGAATCTTTCGGCCTCGAACATCACCATCGCCAAGGCGGATTACCGCCGCGAGCTGGTGCGCAGCCAGAGTGCCCGCTGCCTGGCGGGCTACGTATACACAGCGGCAGGCAGCGGAGAATCGACCACCGACCTGGCCTGGGACGGGCACGCGATGATCGCCGACAACGGTGTGATTCTGGCCGAATCCGAGCGCTTCCGGCCGGAGCCGAGCCTGGTGTGCGCCGAGATCGACCTGGGGCGGTTAGCGCAGGAACGCATGCGGCAGACCAGCTTCGGCCAGTGCGTCGAGCACGAAGGGGAACGGCTGCGCGGGTTCCGCACCGTGCCGTTTCCAGTCAAGCTGCCACGGGCCAAGCGCCTGCTGCCGGTGCGCGGCTATGAACGGTTCCCCTACGTGCCGTCGGATGCGGCGCGGCGCGACGAGCGCTGCGACGAGGTGTATCACATCCAGGTGCAGGGGCTGGTCAAGCGCTTGCAAGCCTCGGGCGTGCCGCGCGTGGTGATCGGCGTCTCCGGGGGCCTCGATTCGACGCACGCACTGCTGATCTGCGCCAAGGCGATGGACGCGCTGGGGCACCCGCGCGGGAACATCATCGGTTACACCATGCCGGGCTTCGCCACCAGTACGCGCAGCCTCGATCTGGCGCGGCGGCTGATGGCGGCGATCGGCTGCGAGGCGCACGAGGTGGACATCCGTCCGGCGTGCTCGCGCATGCTGGAGGATATCGGGCACCCGTTCAGCCGGGGCGAGAAGCAGTACGACGTGACGTTTGAGAACGTGCAGGCGGGTCAGCGGACTTCCCTCCTGTTCCGCGTGGCGAACCAGCGCGGCGGGCTGGTGATCGGCACCAGCGACCTGAGCGAGCTGGCGCTGGGCTGGTGCACCTACGGCGTGGGCGATCACATGTCGCACTACGCAGTGAACACCAGCGTGCCGAAGACGCTGATCCAGCACCTGTTGCGCTGGGAAACCGAAACCGGCCGCTTCGGCGCTGACACCGGCGCCGTGTTGCGTGACGTGCTGGCGTTGAAGATCAGTCCGGAACTGGTGCCGGGCGAGGACGCCGAAGGGGAGCCGACGCAGCACACCGAAGCCGTGGTCGGCCCGTACGAGTTGCAGGACTTCAACCTTTACTACACGGTCCGGTTCGGGCTGCCGCCCACGAAGGTCGCGTTTCTTTCGTATGTGGCGTGGCGGGATGCGGCATTGGGGGCGTGGCCGGAGGGGCTGGACGAGCTTCACCAGTACGGGATCGGCGAGATCAAGGCCAACCTGCGGATCTTCCTGGCGCGGTTTTTCCAGACGACGCAGTTCAAGCGCAGCGCGCTGCCGAACGGGCCCAAGGTGGGATCGGGCGGATCGCTTTCGCCGCGGTCGGATTACCGGGCGCCGAGCGATAGTGAGGCGGTGGCGTGGTTGCGGGAGCTGGATGGGGTGCCGGATTCGGAGTAGCTGCTGTGTGCTGCGGTGGCCCTGCTGGGCCTGCCCCGCCGCTGCTTCTTGGCTCCTCCCTTCCCACTCTGCGGTCTCTTGCGATGCTCCTTCATGGCCCGTCTCCTTTTGCTCTTCCCGTGCCTTTCCCTTGGGCGCGGGCGGCAGCAGGCCGAAAATCGGCGCGGCGGCTGGGAAAATCGGCGAATGACGGAAAACGGGGGACGAACGGAGCGGCGCGCTGCATAACCCTGGCGGGACCGCAGGAAGCGGTCCTCTCCGGTCCGCAATCGCCTTGGGTTTACTTCAGCAACCTGCGCAGCCGGTACAGCTCTGCCGGGATGGTGGTGTCGCGCAGCTTCTTCCAATCGTCGTCGACGTGGATCATGCGCCCGGTGACGTGATTCGACTCGGGCGAGGCAAGGAACATCGCCAGCTCGATCTGCCGCTCCGGCGCGACGCCGCCCGTCATGCGGACTTCGCGCGCCATCTCCACCTCACGCCAGCCCGACCGATCGCCAGCGGCCAGCACCTGGTCCGTCATATGCGTGTAAGTGCCGCCGGGGGAGAGGCAGTTGACGTGCACGTTGTGTTCGATCACTTCCTCAGCCAGCGTCTCGGCGAAGCGCACCACACCGGTCTTGGTGGCGGCGTGCACCGCGAAGTTCGGGCGCCACGGCAGCGCGCCGCCCACCCCGGCCAGTACGATGATCTTGCCTTGCCGCCGGTCGCACATATCCGGCAGCACCGCGCGGCAGGCGTTCATCACCCCGATCAGGTTCGTGTCCACCGTCTCCTGCCAGGACTTCGGCGAGCTTTCCACGAACGGCCCAATGGGCCCCAGAATGCCCGCCGCGCACACCAGCACCTGCACCGGCGAGCCGAACTGCACGCGCATCCGCTCCACCGCGGCGGAGACTTGTTCGTAGTCGGTCACGTCAGACCGGATGCGCAGAGCGGCGCCTCCGCCATGCTCGATCTCCATGTGACAGAGGTCCAATTCGGCCTTGCTGCGCGCCAATAGTCCGACCCGCGCGCCCGCTTTTCCGAAGCCGATCGCCAGACGTTTCCCGATACCCCGGCCCGCACCTGTCACCAGGACGGACACACCTTTGAAAGGACGCACCTCAATCAAGGTAGTACAAACGGCGAGGCCGTGGGTGACGAAGTGTTGGCGAAGATAAGGGGAGACGGACTACCGCACGGCCACCGGCGCGTGGTCCATCAGCTCAAATGCGGCACTCACCTCCACCGCCTCGCCGCTATCCAGCGTGTAGCGGCCCGAGAGCCACTGCGCCATCTCCGCGCCGCGCTTTTCGGCCGTCTCCGGCGACGCCTGGAACAGGACCAGGAACTCGCTCTCGCCCCAGCGGCTCAGCAGATCGTTATGCCGCCCTTGTGAGGTCAACCGCGAAGCCGCCTGTTGCAGCACCTCGTCGCGCCGTTCGCCCTGCGCCGCGCAGCTTACCCGGAACAGCAACTGCGTCACGCCCGCGCCCGTGAGCCAGCGCCCTTCGATGCGGCGTTCCATCTCACGCCGGTTCATCAGCCCCGTCACCGGATCGGTCACTTCGGTTTCGGCCAGCCGCCGCTCCACGTCGGCCAGCAGGTCCTGCATGCGCACCAGCAGGGAATGCGCTTCATGGCTCATGCTCTCCACGCAGCTCAGCAGGCCCGCGGCCTGCAACTGCACCACGTCGCCCAGATGCTCGGGATCGGTGGGATACGCCGTGATCTCCATCTGCGCCGCGAACTGCCGCAGGCGCGTGGCGTAGAAATCCTGCCGTTGGGCCAGGGTCCGTGCGATTTCCTCCAGCCCCGCCGTGGCGCGTTGCAGCTCGGCCGTGTTGCGCTCCAGGTAGTGCGACGCCTTGGCCGCGTATTCCTGAAGCTCGGTGCGCACCGCCACGGTGCTCTGCTCCACGGCTTCCTTGCTGGCGTTGAAGGACAGCCGCGTCCGCAGCCGCGAAAGTCTCTGGCGATGCGGAACCCCCACCGGAGGACACGCTTCGCCCAGGCAGTCCGCCACCGCCATCAGTGTCGCCAGGTAGGAGTGCACTACCGAATGAAGTGTCTGCAATGGATCGCGTTCTGCCATAGCCCAAGAGTTCCCTACCACAACGTATCGGCGCATTCGCCCGACTCAGGCATACGGAGAATACCTTAGACGGACCACTGTTTTCCGATAACGGAACTCCTCTCCATCCCCCGGCCCCTGGACGATACGAGGGGTGTGATGAAGCGTCTGCTGTTTCTGTCCACCCTGCTCTGCGCCGCCGCCGCGCTCTTGTCCGCACAGGGTACGCTGACAAATTCGCCCGTGACCCTGAACTTCACCTGGCAGTCGGGCAGTTCTCTGCCCACCGCCAAGGCGCTCTCCGTCAAGTCGGGATCGAGCAACGCGGCCTACACCGCCGCGATTTCCCCGGGCACGGCGCTGTGGTTGTCCGTCACGCCGGACTCCGGGAAACTGCCCGCCTCCATGCAGGTGCGCGTGAATCCTTCCGGCCTTGCCGTCGGAACCTATACGGCCACCATCACCGTGAGCGCCACCGGATTCACGGACCTGGACATCGCCGTCTCCCTCGCCGTGATGGCCCCGCTGCCGACGCTCAGCGTGGATCAAACCGAGCTCAACTTCGCCACACCGCCCAATCCACCCACGGACCAGACGCTCACTTTGAACACCACCGGCGGACCCATCTCCTTCACCGCCGCTCCGCAGGGCGCTACTTGGATGAGCATCAGCCCCAGCAGCGGCGTCGTGCTGCCCGGGCTGCCCATGACCGTCACCGTCTCCGTGGACGCCAGCAACGTCGCACCGCAGGCCGCCAGCTACAAGGGCAAGGTGGTGATCACCGCCTCCGGGGTGCCCTCCACGAACAAGACACAGACCGTCAACGTCAACCTCACCGCCAACGCGCCCACGCCGACCATCACCAGCCTGTGGCCCTCGGCGGCGCAGGTCGGCAGCGGAGCCCTCACCCTCACGGTGCGCGGCACGGGCTTTTACAAAAGCATCACCGCGGCCGGCATCAGCGGCAACGCCACGCCCCTCAAGGTCACCTTTGTCAGCCCCACCATTCTGCTGGTGGACCTGCCCGCATCGCTGCTCGAAACCGCAGGGACCCTGAATGTCATCGCCTCCAATCCCGACCCGGGCGGCGATTCCGCCCCCTCGGCCTTCACCGTTTCGGCCAACCCCGTGGTGCAGGCTACGGTGAATGCCGGCAGCTACTCCACCGGACCCATCAGCCCGGGCGCGCTGGTCACGCTGTTCGGCCAGGGTATCGGACCGGAGACAGCCAGCTCGATGAGCATCAGCGGCGGCTTCGCCACCACCACGCTCGCCAACGTGCAGGTCGCCATCGGCAGCAAGAACGCAGCGATGATTTACGTCAGCCATGACCAGATCACGGTCCAGGCCGCCTACGACACACCCACCGGGACCGCCCAGACGGTTGCCGTCAACAACGGCGGAACCATCGCGCAGGGCACCGTCGACGTGACGGCGGTCGCGCCCGGCATTTTCACGCTGGATGGCTCCGGTACGGGCCAGGCTGCGGCGCTCACCTTCAGCACCGCCGCGGGGACCTACGCGGTGAACAGCTCCTCGGCGCCGGCGCGCGCGGCCGACGTGGTCATTCTGTATCTCACCGGCGAAGGCGACTACGCCACGTCGATCAACCCCCGCACCGGCTACATCGTGCCGGGGACGCTCAACCCGCTGCCGCAGCTAAATCCGCTGCCCACGGTGACCATCGGCGGCCAGGACGCCACGGTGCAATACGCCGGCCCGATGGTGGGCGGCATCCTGGGCCTGCTGCAAATCAACGCGGTGGTGCCGGACGGGACCACCAAGGGATCGTCCGTGCCGGTTACTGTCGACATCGGCGGCGTCACCACGCAGGCCGGCGTCACACTGGTCGTGAAGTAGGTGGCGAGAGCACTCGTGCCGGCGCTTGTCGCCCGCCGAACCGCCCCGCCCAAACCTCAGAGAATAGCGTTGCGGTTAACCTCCTCCGATCTGGAGTAAGCTGATAGAGATCTGAACACACGACTCCACGTGTGAGGAGAAGAAGTACGCGAATGAAGATCCTGCTCAACACAGTCGCGGCAGCCTTGGCCATTGCTGCCGTCCCCTTGCTCACGCACGCGCAATGGCCCGACTACCCCACTGGAAACGTCCCCCGCGACGCCGACGGCAAGCCCATCCTGGACGGACCCACGCCGCGCACCCCCGACGGCAAAGTCGATTTCTCCGGCGTCTGGGCCTTCCGCGGCGGCGGCGGCTTCGGCAAGGGCAAGGCCGCCCCTCGCCCTCCCGGCGAGCCGCCACTCGCCAACTTCAAGAACATCGGCGCGGGCTTCAAGAACGGACTGCCGCTGCGTCCGGTCGCCAAGATGCTGCTGGACGCCCGCATCGCCGAGCACAGCAAGGACAACCCCGACGCGCACTGCCTGCCGCTCGGCCTGATGCAGCTCCACCTGCATCCCCAGCCGCGCAAAATCATCCAGACGCCGAAGCTGATGGTGATCCTCTATGAGGCGCAGGCCGGCGTGCGCCAGATCTTCCTGGACGGCCGCCCGCCGGCGCCCAAGGACGTGCTGCCGTGGTGGTACGCCTACTCGGTGGGCCACTGGGAAGGCGACGAGCTGGTGGTGGAAACCACCGGCTTCCGCGACGACGTGTGGCTCGACATCGACGGCAGCCCGCTGACCAATTCGGGCAAGATGACGGAACGCTTCCGCCGCCCCAACTACGGCACGCTCGAAATCGACGTCACTATCGAAGACCCCGAGGTCTACACCGAGCCCTTCACCGTGCGCGTGAACCAGCGCATCATGCCGGACACCGACCTGATCGAATTCATCTGCCAGGAAAACGACCGCAGCGGTCCGCACCTGGTGGGCCAGTAGCGATCCAGACGGGAGGTCCACGATGGATGAGAACGCTGAGAAGTTCCCAGGGTGGCAATGCATCCCAGTCACGGACTTCCAGGATTTCGTCTCCAAGCTGGAAACGAACGCGCGGCAGACGGCTGACGACCATCACATGTTTTGGTTCCGCGGGCAGAGCAGCGCGGTCTGGCAGCTAACACCCTCTTTCTGCCGTGCTTTCGACCAGCCGTGCGAACTGAAAGACGGTCCACGATTGGAAAAAGCCTTCCGGGTAGAAAAGGAAGCCCTCCGCGCCTTCAAATCCAGGGCTCACCTCTTCGTGCCGGCTCATCTACTGGAGAAGGTTCGGACAACGCCCTGCTGGTGGGCTCTGATGCAGCACTTTAGTGCCCCCACGCGCATGTTGGATTGGACCATATCGCCCTACATCGCGGCCTACTTCGCCTGCCAGTTGGATTCCGAAGCGCCCGGAGTGGTGTGGTACTTTTGCAGCAGGGATTTAACGGAGGGCATTGAGAAGAAGTATGGTGCGCTTCCTCCCTTCTACACGGCGGATGCTCCGACTCGATACGAGGACCTGTTGAAAAACTTGGCAGGGTCCAAGGACATTGTCCCACTCACCTTCGACTACGCCACCAACGATCGGATCGTCGCGCAGCAGGGCCGTTTCACCATGGGCACCAATCCACTCCAGGTCCACGATTGCATCGGTACAAACGTCAATGATGCTGCGGGACGGTTTGTGATTCCCGCGGAGCAGAAGCGCAACTTTCTACTGCATCTGAGGGCGATGAACATCACCGGGGCCGCCCTGTTCCCGGGCACCGACGGACTGGGCCGTTCGGCGCGTGAGAACATTTGGCTCGGTGAGTCTGACCCTCGGCGCGCCGAGCGTGGCACTATCGGTAAACCTCGCGCCGGGGAAGCATCCCGCGGCTAGGACGCTATTCACACTTGTCGCGCTGTTCTCTCCGGCGTCACTCAGCCAAGCCCAAACCGGCCGGCCCCTCCGGCCGCCGGCAGGATCTTTCCGGAGATGTTGTTCTGTCCACGCCGGCTTCCGGATGCGTGCAGGAAACGGGCCTGTGCGCCGGTCAAGAAGGGGGGTGTCTTGCGGAGACGGGGAGCATCCAGAACGTTAGCGGTATAATGTTTTGCCAAAAGGAGGGTACCTGGATGAGGACCCGTGCTGTGTTGCGAACTCTGAGCGCTGCGCTCGCCCTGGGGTGCCTGGCCGGACTGGCGTGGGCCGATGAAATTTCGGATGCCTTCGACTCCCTCAAGAAGGCGCAGGCAGCCAAAAATGCCGCCGACGTGAAGAAGTGGGCGGAAGAGACGTCAAAGCTGGCGCGTGCCGAGGCGGCCAAGCCGCAGCCGGACGACGCCTCGCAGGTGGACTACTGGAAGAGCCGTGTCGACTATGCCAAGCAGACCGACACCTATACGGAGTACGCGCTGGCGGCGACCGCCATGCTGCCGGGCCTGGCTCCGGCCGATGTGGTGGCGCTGGTGGACCAACTGCTGAAGCAGAACCCGAAGAGCTCGTATCTGAGCATGGCGGCGCAGACCTACGTCACGTCGCTTTCCAAAGCCGGGGCGGCCAAGCAGATGGACGGCGCGGCGAAGATCCTGGCGTCGGTCCCGGACAGCGAAGACGCGCTGTTCGCGCTGGCCGACGGCAGCATGACGGCCAAGCGCAATGAGCAGGCCTACACCTACGCCACGCGGCTGGTTTCGACGCTGAGCAAGAAGGCCAAGCCCGAGGGCATGAGTGACGCTGACTGGAACACGAAGAAAAGCCAACTCACTGCCCGCGGCTACTACATCGCCGGCGTGGCGAGCTGCCTGCGTGAGATCTGGGTGGATTGTGACAAGCAATTGCGGTCGGCCGCGCCGCTGGTGAGCGGGCAGCCGGCGCTGGCGCAGCCGACGTACTTCTATCTGGGCACGGCGAACTATCAGATTTCGCGCGTGTCGAACAGCCGGCAGAAGCTGCAGGAGGCGATCAAGTTCACGCAGCAGGCGGCCGATATGGCGGGTCCGATGCAGGACCAGGCACGGCGGAACGTGTACGCGATGCAGCAGGAACTCCCGTCGCGGAGGTAGGGGCGTGCGGCCCGGGCGTGCGGCCCGCATGATAGAGGATACGGGCGTGCTCTATCACTGAGGCCGCGCCGGCGCGCGATTTTCTCGTCTGCTTCAGCCCGCGGTCTGCATGCCGGCCGCCCGGGAGGCGTGCGCCGCGAATCGATCGAGCGCTTTCGCCAGTTCGTCCGTCATGGACAGGTGGGGCGTGTGATCCGTGTCGAACTCGACCACACCGGCGCACGGGTTCTCGGCAGTCATGCGCCGCTGCAGGGGCGGCGGGATGGCGCGATCGCGACTGCACAGCACATAGTACCGGTTGATCTGGTCCAGAGCTCCCGGCGGGATGGATACGGGCGTCACATAGGGGGCCACAGGCTGTGGGCGCTGCCGGTGGATGGCCCACGCCGCGACCTCGTCCGTGCAGCAGCCGTACAGCGCCTGGCGCGAAGCCGCTTCCGGCAAGGTAGCCACCGGGGGCTCTCCTTCCATCAGGAGATTTGCCTGCACTTGGTCTCCGGCGCCTTCTGGCAGCTTGGTCAGGTCGAGAAGACTCTGGCCGTCCTTCGGGAGAAAAGCCGCGACGTAAACCAACGCTCGAACGCGCTGGGGACAGTTGGCCGCTCCCTCGGTTGCGATCACGCCACCCATGCTGTTGCTGGCGACAATGGCTGGTTCGGAGCCGGCGGCCAGCACTTCACACAAGCGGCCGGCGCAGGCATCCAGACTTACGTCTTTGGCTGGCGTCTGGTCGTCGCCCGCCCCGGGCAGGTCGAACGCTTCCGCCGTGTGGCCCGCCGCCCGGAGACGATCGATGAGTGGCGCCCAGATCCAAGCCCCGGAAAAGGCGCCGTGCACGAGCACAAATCTCGCCATGGAACTCCTTCCGCTGAACTGGCAGAAATCGTGTCTGTTAAGAGAGGCCTACTTCAGCCAGTCCTCGTAGTTCGGCGGCTTGATGCGGCCTTCCCAGAGGCTCTTGTTGTTCTCCTCGCAGGAGTATTCCATGACCTCGCCCTTGGGGTCCCGGTTGAAGACGCGCATACTCTCGATGGGCTGGGTGTAGGTCTTGGGATCGTCGATGCGGATGGTGTAGAGCGCTTCGTTCTGGTTCATGAGCGTCCAGGTTTCGTGCACCTTCATCTGGTCGCTGTGCGGGTGGCCGATGGTGTCCAGGCGCGTCTTGCCGTTGAAGCCGATGGTGTCCAGCACCAGCGTGTCGCCGTCCCAGTGGCCGCGTGAGGTGCCGAACCAGGTGGGGTCCATGTCGTCCGGGTCGGGGAACGGGCGGCCGTCGGTGGGAACCTTCGTGAACCAGGTGTTCTGCTCATGCAGGAATGCGACCCAGTTTTTGCTCTGGACGATCTGCATGGGATGCGGCGCGTTGATCGACCGGATCAGGCCGAAGGGGAGGCAGGCTCCCGCGTAGTCGCCTTCGGAAGCGTCGTAGTTTTCCCACTTGCCCTTGCCCCAGGCGGTGAACGCCAGGGTGGACGCGGTGGCTCTCGCACTGCCTTTGGTCATGTCCGGAGTATACGGACGCATCCAGACGCCGTTCAGGTCAGGCTGGCCGTCGCCGGTGCGGGGGATCTCGCCTTTCTCCGGCATCTTGAAAACGGCGCTCTTCCCCTTGCCTTTCCCTTTGCCTTGGCCCGCCAGCGGCGAAGGTCCCAACGCCATCAGAGAGAAGGCGGCTGCCGCGGCCGCTGTCGCGCCCAGTAAACGAAGATTCTTCATGAATATGTACCTCCCTGGATGGTGTGCGGGGATCGCAGCGTGTTGAGCGGGCTCAACCTGATTATTGAGGGTACGCCCGGTGTGGGGCGCTGTCAAGCTGACCGATGGGCAGTCCACGGCGGGTCTTCCCATGCGGACAATGTGTCCCGCCGGAGGCGCGCCGGCGGGCGACAGGTTGTCGCGTCCGCGGGGGACGGGCGCTGGTTCTTCTTATGAAGTGAGCGAGTTGAGGATGGCAGGCGGGTTGCTCTTTGGGGGACCTGCCGGAGACGGTCCAGGGCGGGGTGCGGAAGCCGCGGTTCCGCACCCGAGTCGGCGGGCCCTGGACCTGCTTCGGCATTGCAGCAGATATTGCTGGGGCGAGGCGGGCTCGGGTCTGGCCCACAATGACTCCGGCCCGCCGCACGGGTGTGCGGTCGGGCCGGATCAGTTTGCCTTGGAAACTTACTCGCGCGGTAGGGTGGCTTTGCGGCCCAGTTCCTCTGCCAGGATGATGGCCTCGGCCAGCTCTTTCATGGGACGCCGCAGGCGGCGGCTTTCGTTGCGCATGCGGAGGTAGGCCTCCTCCTCGGTGATGCTCTCGCGGCGCTGCAGAATGCCCTTGGCGCGCTCCACCACCTTGCGGGTTTCCAGTTGGCGCTTGGCCTCGGCGGTTTCCTCGGTCAGGCGCGCGTTCTCTTCCTCCAGGAGGCTCTTGGCGATGGCTGTTCCCATCTGTTCTCCGATGAACTGGAGCGTGGAAATCTCTTCGGCCGAATGGGGGTGCTGATCACGATGATGCACGTTGATGACGCCGATGGCCTTGCCGGCCGTGATCACCGGCACCGACATGAACGCCTCATAGGTATCCTCCACCAGCGTGGGGAAATTTTTGAAGCGTGGGTCCTTGGCCGCGTTCGACGACAGCGCCACGGGGGACTGGTGTTCGGCCACCCAGCCCGTCACGCCCTCGCCCATCTTCATGCGCAGGTTGCCGAGGTCCTCGGCGTGCGGCACCAGCGATGCCCGCAGCACGAATTCCCCGCTGCCTTCGTCGATCAGGTAGACCAGACAGGCGTCGCAGCCCGTCACACGCGAGGCAAGACCAACGATCTCGCCCAGCATTTCATCAAGCGATCGCTCCGAGCTTATGATCCGGCTGACCCGGTGCAGTACGGATACGTCGCTGGCACTCATTAGTTCTCTTTCCTCCGTCGCCACCATAACCACTCTTTCCTCCGTTACAACCATACCTAGAGCCTAAGCCCGGGGAACGCGCCGGGTCCAATCGAAACTTTCTATGGAGTGAATCAGGCTTCACGCGGTCATCGAACTGTCATGCCGCGCTTGCTTTAACCCTTTTATTTCACTTTGCTTGGAAGAGCGGCCACGCCCGGCAGCTCAAGCCCGGAGAGGAACTCCAACGAAGCTCCGCCACCGGTGGAAACGTGAGAGATCTTGTCGGCGACGCCGGCGGCCTTGATGGCCTTCTCGGAATCGCCGCCGCCCACGACGCTCAAGGCGCCGGATTCGGCCACGGCTTTGGCCAGTTCCACCGTGCCGCGATCGAAGGGCGGAGTCTCGAACACGCCCATGGGTCCGTTCCAGATGATGGTCTTCGCTCCGGCGATCTCTTTCGCGTAGGCGGCGCTGGTGGCGGGTCCGATGTCGAGGCCCATCATGCCGTCCGGAATGCGTTCGACCACCTGGCTGTCGACGCCGGCTTTGAGTTCGGCCGCGACCACGTGGTCCACCGGCAGCAGCAGCTTGCCGCCGGCCGTCGCCATCAGTTGTTTGGCGAGATCGATCTTGTCCTCCTCCACCAGGGACTTGCCGGTTCCTTCGCCGCGGGCGCGCAGGAAGGTGTAAGCCATGGCGCCGCCGATCAGCAGCTTGTCGACCACCTTCATGAGGTTCTGGATCACCTCGATCTTGTCGGAAACCTTGGCGCCGCCTAGAATCGCCACCGACGGGCGGTCGGGATTCCTGGTGACGCGCGTGAGGTATTCGATCTCCTTATCCATCAGCAGGCCGGCCGCGGCTTCCTTGCAGTAGCGGATCATGCCAACCGTGGAGGCATGCGCGCGGTGAGCCGAACCGAAGGCGTCATTGATATAGACGTCGCAGAGTGCGGCGAGCTGCTGGGAGAATTGGGGATCGTTCTTTTCTTCTTCTGCGTGAAAGCGCAGGTTTTCGAGCAGCAGGACGCGGCCGGCGGCGGGCAGCATGGCTTCGACAGCGGGTCCGATGCAATCCGGCGCCATGTCGACGGGGCGGCCGAGCAGTTCGGAGAGCTTCTGCGCTACCGGCTTCAGGCTCATTTCCGGGTTGGGCTTGCCCTTGGGACGGCCCAGGTGGCTGGCCAGGATCAGGGCCGCCCCGCGTTCGAGCGCATAGCGGATGGTGGGCAGCGAGGCGCGGATGCGCTTGTCACTGGTGATCTCCCTGCCGCCAGGGGCCAGGGGGACATTGAAGTCGACGCGCATAAACACGCGCTTGCCGCCGAGTTCGAGATCGGAAATCGAGTAGTGGCTCATTCGTTGTTAGTGGGGAATTCCTTTGTGCGGTCGCCGCCTGCGGCTCAATCTGGGACAATCCTACACCATCGAGGCGGTCGGCGGGGTGGGCCGGGCCGGTGCGGAGCCCTGTGCTGGGCGGCGGAAACTACACCCAGGCGCAGACCAGGCGCGCCAGGCGGCCGCCGACGGCCAAACCGTCGGAGCGGCCGGCGAAGTAGCGGGCGTTGAGCGTAGCGCGGTCGAGATCGTCCCAGCGGGCGAAGCCGGCCTGGCGAAGGTGCTCCGCCATCCGCGCCGCGGTGAAGAACAGTTGGAACGGCTCGCCGGCGGAGGCCACGCGGGCGGACAGGGCATCGAGCGCCAGCCTTTCCCGCAGATTCAACTCTGAGCGGTCGACGGCGTAGTCGAACACCACGCCGCTGCCCGCCGGCATGGCGGCGATCGTCGCGAGTGTCTCCTCAAAGGCGCGCGGCGTCAGGTAGGGGACCACTCCCAGCCAGCAGAAGAACGCCGCGGCGTCCGGGCGGAGACCGCTTGCGTGCAGCGATTCGGCGAGCGTCTGGCGTTCGAAGTCGACCGGGACGAAGACCAGCGATTCCGGTACGGCGATGGCGGCAGCCTGTAACTGCTCGCGCTTCCAGGCCTGCGTGGCCGGGTGGTCGACTTCGAAGACGCGGAGCGCCGCATGCGGGTTGCGGTAGGCGAAGGTATCCAGGCCCGCGCCCAGCACCACGTACTGGCGGACGCCGGCGGCCACGGCCTGCGCCAGTTGGTCCTCGGCCAGGCGGCTGCGGACGGCCACGAAGGCGCGCAGGGTTCGCGAGGCCGTTTGCTCGGCCGCGGGGGCTCCATGGATGAAGCGCTCTTCCGTCTCGGGGCCGATGATAGCCAGCGCCAGAGGGTCGTCGAAGACCTTGGGATGGTCCAGTACCTGGTGCGCCGCGCGGCGGACGGCGACGCGCAAGGCGGTGCGGCTGGCTTGGGCTTCCTGCATGGCGGAAAAAAGAAACCGCGCGCCGGAGTGCCCAGCGCGCGGCCGATACTGCTGAACTGACTGGTGTTACTTAATCATCGGCTTACCGTCGGCGCCCTTGCCGCGGTGCGCCATGTGGCACTGGCCGCAGGTTCCGCCGATGGCGCCTGCTTCGGTGCCGGCCTTGGCCCAGTCGCCTGACGCCGCTGCCGCCATCACGCTGGCCGCCGCCATGTTGGCCGTTTTGGCCAGGTTCACGGCATCAGCAGCGTTGCCGCGCTTCGACCAGAACATTTCCACCTGCTTGAAATCGTCCTCAAGGATCTTGGCGCTGGCCTTGGCCGCATTGGCGTCCTTGGCCGCGATGTTGCCCTTGAGCTGCTTGTTCGTGGCTGAGATCTGTTTCATCCAGCCCGAGAAGTCGCTTTCACTCTGGGCCAGCACGATCCCGGCCACCAATCCCATGCAAACGCAGAATACGATTTGGATCCGTCGCATCAAATACCTCCCAAGGCTCACTATCATACCCGATTGGCGGGAGCCGCCACAACGCGGCCCCTGAGGCCCGGGCTGCACACGGTTAGGGGCGACAAGTGGCGGCGCGGCGGGCCACGGACCCGCGCCACGCCACGCTCTGGTAGGCTTGACCACATGGCCGCTCGCCTTTTTGTAACCCTTATGGCCACTTTTCTCGTCGCCTCCGCCCAGCCGCTCGCCGGCGTCATCGACATTCACGCGCATACCGACCCGGACGGCGCCAGCCGCTCGATCGATGCCATCGACCTGGCGCGCCTGGCTAAGGAACGCGGCATGCGCGGGATCGTCCTCAAGAATCACTATGAGCCGACCGCCTCGCAGGCCTACCTGGTGCGCAAGGTGGTGCCGGGCATCGAAGTGTTCGGCGGCATTTCGCTGGACCTCACCGTGGGCGGCGTCAACCCCGCCGCCGTCGAATGGATGACCAAGGTCAAGGGCGGCTACGGGCGCGTGGTGTGGATGCCCACCTACGATTCGCAGCATCACGTGGAGCTTTCCGGCGAAGCGCGGCCCTTCGCGCAGGTGGCCCAGGACGGGGAACTGCTGCCGGCGGTGAAAGAGGTGATCGGGATCGCGGCGCGGAATAACCTGCTACTGGAGACCGGGCACTCCTCGCCGGCCGAGGCGCTGTTGATCGTCGCGGAGGCCAAGCGCCAGGGCGTGGCGAATGTGGTGGTGACCCACGCCACGCAGCGCTTCGTGGGGATGTCCGTGCCGGAACTGAAGGAAGCGGCCGCGATGGGCGCCTACCTGGAATTCGTGTGGGTGCGGCCGGGGACGCCGGCGGTGGCCGCTTCGGCGGCGGCGATCCGCGAGGTCGGCCCGGAACATTGCATCCTGGCGAGCGACCTGGGCCAGGCCGGCAACCCGCTGCACCCCGACGGTCTGGTGGCGTTCTTCGCGGCGCTGAAGGAGAACGGGCTGACGCAGGCCGAGATTGACCTGATGTCGAAGACCAACCCGGCGCGGGCGCTGGGGCTGGAACCGTAACACGCTAGTCCGCATTTCTCACAGGTTTCGACGTGGCGCGAGCCCATGGCTCGCCGCGCCGGGACTCGTCCCGGCGCTTGTCGTCCATCACGGTGTCGTGCCCGGGGTGCCGGCCCGACCACTCGCCGAGGCGTCCCGTCTGTGCTTTGCCCGAAACGCTCTACAGTGCATCGGCGCGAACGTGAGGCAGGGATACGCAATCGGAGACTTGGCCGCCGCTCCCGGCATGACAGCGTGACCGGCCACAAGCGCCGGGACGAGTCCCGGCGCGGCAAGCCATGGGCTTGCGCCACGTCCTGCGTCCGAAATCTGGTGAGAAATCCGGGCTAGGGGGGGCTACTGGGGGGGCAGGCCCATGGCCTGCGGCGGCCTCTCAGACCGCCTCTTCCACCAACCTGGGAATCAGGACCGCCCAACTTTTCATGCGGTCACGGCACGAGCTCGCAAACCTTCACGCGCCGGCGGCGGCGCGGCGGCCGCGTTCCAGGGCGAGCAGCGTTTCCTTGGTAGACAGTCCTCCGCCGAAGCCGCCCAAGGTGCCGTCGGCCGCGATCACGCGGTGGCAGGGGATCACGATGGGGATGCGGTTCTTGCCGTTCGCTGATCCCACGGCGCGGGATGCGCGCGGATTGCCCACGCGGCAGGCCAGTTCGCCGTAGGAGATCGTCTCGCCGTAGGGGATCTCCTGCAGGCAGCGCCATACGCTGCGCTGGAAGGGCGTGCCCTCGGGCGCCAGCGGCAGGTCGAACTCCGTGCGCCGGGCGGCGAAGTATTCCTGAAGCTGGCGGCAGGCGTCGGCCACCGGACCGCGGCGCGCTTCGGTCCAGCCAGCCTGCGGGACGCGCGCTCCTGCGGACGGCCGTGCTTTGTTGGGGAAGCGGATTTCGTGGATCGCCGCATCGTCGCCGGCGATCAGCAGGGGACCGATGGGGCTCGGCAGGTAGCAGTAATTCATAGCCGACCGCTATTATAGAAGTAGATGGCCCTCGCCTTCCTGCTGTTTGTACTCTTCGCCGTGGTCCTCATGATTGCGGCGTTCGTGTTCCCGCCCACGAAATGGCTGGAGTGGCTCCACGGGAGCGACAAGAAGAAAGACTAGCGTCCCGAGTCGTAAATGGGGTTGCTAGGCGTCCAGGCTCTGGAACGTCCTGTCTTCTTTCGCCAGCCGTTCGAGCAACGGTGCCGGCTCCCAGCCGAACTCGCGCACCCGCGCGACCACTTTGTCCAAACCCACGGCATCCGCGTGAAACATCGGACCGCCGCGGTGGCCCGGAAAGCCGTAACCCGCCAGATACACCACGTCGATATCGGAAGCCCGCGCCGCGACGCCTTCGTCCAGCACGCGCGCTCCTTCGTTCACCAGCGCGTAGAGGCAGCGGTCGCGGATTTCGTCGTCACCGACCTGGCGCGTGCCGGTCTGGACCATCCCCAGCACCTCCGGGTCGGGCACCGCTTTGCGATTGTCGCCATAGCGGTACCAGCCTGCGCCGGTCTTCTGTCCGTAGCGGCCCGCCGTGAAAAGCTTCTGCAGTGACGAGGGCCTCGGACCTCCACCCGGCGGACGATTCTCTTCGATCAGCCAGAACACGTCCAGGCCGCTCAGATCCATCACGGCCAGCGGACCCATAGCCATGCCGAATTCGGTGAGCACGCGGTCGACGTGCTCCGGCGCGGCGCCCTCCTGCACCAGCATCTGTGCCTGGTCCATATAAGGAAGCACCATGCGGTTGCCGACGAATCCGAAGCAGTTGCCTACCACCACGCCCACCTTGCGCAGCGTCTTGGCCAGCGCCAAGGCAGTGGCGATCGCGGGCTTGCCCGTCTGCCGGCCGCGTACGATTTCGAGCAGGCGCATGATGTTCGCCGGGCTGAAAAAGTGCAGCCCCAGCACGGTCTCGGGACGGCCCGCCGCGGCGGCCAGCGCGTCGATATCGAGCGTCGAGGTGTTGGACGCCAGCAGGCAGTCCGGCCGCGCGATGCGCCCCAGCTCGGCGAACACCTGCTTCTTCAGGTCGAGCGATTCGAAGACAGCCTCGATGACCAGGTCGACCTGTTCGAAGCCGTCGTAGGCCACCTGCGGCGTGATGCGCGCCAGGCGCTGTTCGAGCTGCTCGGGCGTCAGGCGTCCGCTTTGGACGGAGCGCTCATAGTTGCGCTCGATGTTCCCCATGCCGCGTTCGAGCGCGGCGGTGTCGGCGTCCATCAGGCGCACGGCGAGGCCCGCGTTGGCCAGCGCCATGGCGATGCCGCCTCCCATGGTCCCGGCGCCGACCACGCCCACTTGCCGCACGGCGTACACCGGCGTGTCCTTGCCGATGCCCGCCACCTTCGCCACCGCGCGTTCGGCGAAGAAGGCGTGGATGAGGGCCTTCGATTGATCCGAGAACAGGCACCGCTCAAACAGCGCGGCTTCCTTGCGGATTCCCTCGTCGAACGGCAGCGTGGCGGCGGCCTCCACGGCGTCGAGCGCCAGGGCGGGCGCCAGCAATCCCCGCCGGAGCTTCGCCCGCGCGGCTGCCACCTCTTGCACGACGCCGCGTACCGGCAGATCGCGGGTGCGGCGCGGGCCGGGGGCTTCCCTGGCGAAGGCGATGGCGGCTTCCAACAGGTCGCCTTCGACGATTCTGTCGAGGATGCCTGCCGCCAGGGCCTCGCGCGCCGGAATCGGGTCGCCCGAGGCGCACATGGCGGCGGCTCGCCCCAGACCGGCCAGGCGCGGCAGGCGCTGCGTGCCGCCCGCGCCCGGGATCAGGCCGATCTTCACTTCGGGCTGGCCCACCTGCGCGTCCGCCGTCGCCAGGCGATAGTGGCCCGCCATGGCCAGCTCCAGTCCGCCGCCGAGGGCCGAGCCGTGGATCGCCATCACCACGGACTTGGGGAAATTTTCGATCGCATCGAGCGCCGGGTGGAGCACGGGCATGGGTCTTTTGCCGGCCACTGCCTGCTGGAACTCGCGGAGATCGGCGCCGGCGACGAACGTGCGGCCCGCGCCGGCCACCACCACGGCGCGCACCGCGTTGTCAGCGCTGGCCTTCGCCAGAGCTTCGATGATCCCCTCCGGTACCCCCTTGCGTAATGCATTCACTGGCGGGTTTTGAATGGTCAGGATACCGATGCCGTCGCGCACTTCAAAACAAATAAGGCCGTTCATGTTTTAATCTTGACACGCTCGCCGGGCGAGTTCTATTATTGTGGCATCACTGAGAAAGGAGGTGGTCCAGTCGAATGAAACCTGGTAGTAAGATTGACGGCACTCAAACCCCGCGTGAGGTGGCCGACTCTTAAAGTCGACTGCTCCGAACGTTCAGGCTTCGTTCAGTGCCGAGGCCGCTGCTCCTGTGGAACGGCCGGCTCACGCGATAGAGTCCTGAATCTAAACGTCTAAGTGACACACAAAGCCCCGCCCGGGCAACCGGTGCGGGGCTTTGTGCTATTATGGACTTGGATTGCTGTCTGCGATTCCGCTCCCGTGCTTCCGCCCGGGCAGCGTGTAAGGAGAACCAATGAAAGCCGGAATTCACCCCGCCTACGAGGAAGTCAATGTAGTTTGCGCCTGCGGCCATACGTTCCGCACACGCTCGGCGCACAAGGGCAACATCAAGGTGGAAATCTGCTCGAGTTGCCATCCGTTCTTCACGGGCAAGCAGAAGCTGATCGATACCGAAGGCCGCGTCGACCGGTTCCAGAAGCGCGTGGCGCGCGCCAAGGAAGCCGCCGCCCAGCGCAAGAAGGCATAACGGTGCGGGCTGCGAAGCCCGCCTCCGTCCCCGAAAAACTCCTAGCCCCGAAAAACTCCTAGCAACGATCAACACTTCCCGGGCGTCCTTCGTTTCATCCAGCAGAGGACAGCCTTAAGTGGAAGCAACCCTCATCGCCGGCATCGCGGAACCCATCGACGATTCCTTCGATGAAGTGCTGCGGGCTCGCGAGACGCAGGTCCTGCGCACCGCCTTCCGGATGCTCGGCAACTGGGCCGACGCCGAGGACGCCGCGCAGGAGGTTTTCCTGCGTCTGCACCGCAACGGTCTGGGCTTCGCCAGCGATGCCGCCCTGGGAAGCTGGCTCTACCGCGTCACGGTGAATCTGTGTATTGACCGCACGCGGTCGCGCCGCCCCTCGGCCGCTCTGCCGGAGCTTGCCTCCGCGGGTCCGACGCCTGAAGCCTCGGCCGAACGCAGCCAGCAGACGAGCCGCCTGATGGCCGCCCTCGCTCTGTTGCCGGCGCGCGAGCGGGCGGCCGTGGTACTGCGCGAAATCGAGGGGCTGTCGACGGCTGAAGTGGCGGCGGCGCTCGGGTCGGCCGAAGTCACCGTCCGCAGCCAGATTTCGAAGGCGCTGGCGCGCCTGCGCGAGATCATGAGCCGGGAGGATCTTTTATGAATGACCAGCAGCTCCGCGATCTTCTCCGCGACCTGCGCGACCAGCCCGTGCCCGCCGCTTCCCGTGCGCGGGTCCGCGAGGCCGTCACCGCAGGCATCACCCGGCGTCCGCGCGCATGGTGGAAACCCGCGCTGCTCGCCGCCGCGGCCGGTGTGGTGGCCGTGATTGCCGTGGTCGGCTGGGAGACATCCGACGCGCCGGTACCCGTTGCGGTCGCTCCGCCGGTTGCGGTCACGAGCACGCCGCCGCCCGCGCCGGAACCTGCCCCCGTTGTCGCGCCCGTGCCCGTTCCAGCACCCGCACCGCCGAAACCCGCGGCCCGGCCCGCCCGCCCGCCCGCCGCCGACCCCGAACCCGAATTCATCACGACGGCCAATCCGTCCATGACCATCCGCATCGAAACCCCCGACCCTGAGGTCGTGATCCTGCTTGTGAATTGAGGAACCCACTATGCGCATCCTGACCACTTTGCTTCTCGCCAGCGGCCTGCTCTTTGCTCAGGAGGCCGCCAAAGAGCCTGAGTCTCCGGCCGTCCCGCGCGAGTCCGCCGTCATTCAGGTGAAGAACCTCAGCGGCGACGCGTTTGACCGCCTGGTTCACCTGCTGGGCGCCTTCAACACCAACATCAGCTCCGACAGCCAATTGCGCACCATCGTCGTCTACGCGCCCGCTGACGTGATCACGCAGGTGAAGAAGGTTGTCGCAGATCTCGACCGGCCCGGCAGTGAAGCCGCCTTGGGACACAACATCGAAGTGACGCTTTCGTTCCTGCGCTGCGGGTCCGAGCCGTCCACCGGCGCGGGTCAACAACCTGTTCCGGCCGACCTGCAATCGGTTGTGCGCCAGTTGCAGGCCGCGACAACTTGCATGAATCCCACGCTGTGGGATACGGTCCCCATGCGAATGCAAGAAGGCAAGGAAAGCCTTCAGGCGCAGCGCCTGCCCGCTTACGATCCAAGCGCTCCAAACCAGCCCACCCTCGCCAATATCAAGATGCAGCCGGTGGCGCTGGGGACCAAGGAGGGGCAAGGCCGCTACGTGCGCTTCGACACAATCGCCATCAGTATGCGCGTCGCGATCGCCACGAAGCCCGGTTCGGGCGGGTTCCAATACTACGAACTTAGCATCCGCACCGCCGGCGACTTTCTGGAGAACCAGAAGACCGTGCTGGGCAAGGTCACCGGCTCGGATGAGGAACCCATCTTCGTCGTCGTCGCCTTGAAGATCCTCGACTGATCCTTGACCGCGAGGCCATTTCCTACTAGCCTGTAGAAGAAATGACCTCCACCCTGGGCGAGTTCGAACAGATCGTGCTGCTCGCCATCCTGCGCCTGGGCGAGGATGCCTACGGCGTCACCATCCGCCGCGAGATTCAGGAGCGCATCGGCCGCGACCCGTCGCCTGGCGCGCTCTACACCACGCTCGACCGCCTGGAAGATAAGGGACTGCTGCGGTCCCGGCTGGGCGATCCCACGCCGCAGCGCGGCGGTCGCGCCAAGCGCTACTTCAAGGTGACGGCGCGCGGCGTGCAGTCGATCGCCCGCGTGCAGCGCGCTTACCAGAAGCTGCTTGACGGCATCGTGATCCCGGGGCTCTCGCATGCGTGACGCGGCGCTGGCGGAGGCGATCCTCTCCTTGGTCCTCGCGCCGGACCGCGCCGCCGAAATCGCCGGCGACCTGCTCGAAAGCGAACGCCGCCCGCTCGCGCTGTGGACCGCCGTCTTCCGCATCTCCGCCGGCTACGTCTGGTGCGAGCTGTCCCGCTTCTTCGTCCCCATGGCCGCCGGAGCCGCCGCCTTCTGGCTGCTCTATGCGCTGCAGAGCCTTTTCTACTCGTTCGTCGGAAACCTGCTGGTGTATGTCGCCGATCACCACACCGGCCTCGAACTCGTGGCCGACCTGCCTTGGCCGCCGCCTCCGCCCTCGCCCGAAAGCTGGGTGGGGCCGCTGATGTGGGGGGCGGTGATGCCCTATCTCTGCGCGCGCAGCCTGGTGCGCCGCTGGCCGGGCCGGGAACTGGCTGCCTGGACCGCGCTGACGTTCGCTTGGGTCGCGCTGTCGGCGATCACGAAGACGCCGATGCCCGCGCTCCCGCTGGTCCAGCTATTCACGCTGCTGGGAGCGCTCGACGCCCGCCGCCGCGTGCTGGATGGAGCCGCCCATGCGTAGAGCCGCGCGAGCCGAAAGGATTCTCGAGCTTGTCCTACCCCGCGAGCGCGCCGCTGCACTGATCGGCGATCTGCTGGAGCAGACCGAAAGCCCGCGCGCGTTCTGGTTCGCGATGGGCCGCACGTTTGCCGCCTGCCTCTGGCGATCCTTCCTCGACGCGCCCTTCCATCTGCTCGCGGTAGCGATTCTGGGATGGGGCGCCGCCTGGGGGCTGTACGCTGGATGCGAATCGCTGGGCATGCCCGGATTCTGGATCGGCCTGCTTACCGGCCCAGTCTCCGTTCTCACGATTTTCGCGGGCGCGTGGCGGGAGCCGGGCAGGGCTCCAGCTCTTTGGCTACTATTGATGCTGGTGTGGGGCGTCCTGAACGCGGCGACTGGAGCAGGCCCGCACACGGTGGGGGACGTCGGAATCGTGGCCGTTGTGGTCTTGACCCGGCGGCCTCCGGACAAGAAACCTACGCCAGGTTGAGAACCTTCGCCACCACGTTCTTATCCTGCTCGATCTTCTTCTGCAGCAGCGTAATGGCGTAGATCAACTGCTCCGGCCGCGGCGGGCATCCGGGAACGTAGACGTCCACCGGGATCACCTGGTTCACCGGCACCAGCGCGTAGTTCGAGAACACGCCGGTGGAGGTGGCGCAGGCGCCCATCGAGATCACCCACTTAGGCTCGGGCATCTGCTCGTAGAGGCGCCGGATCACCGGAGCCATCTTGTTCGACACGCGGCCCGCAATAATCATGAGGTCGCTCTGGCGCGGCGAGCCACGCATCACCTCGGCCCCGAACCGCGAGATGTCGTAGCGCGAGGCGATCATCGACATCATTTCGATGGCGCAGCAGGCCAGGCCGAAGCTCATCGGCCAGATGGCGTTCTTGCGGCCCCAGTTGATCAGCTTGTCGAGCGTGGTGGTCAGCACCGACTGCCCGAACTCGTCCTCGGCCACGGGCTCGTCGTCCACGCGGGCAAACAGCGCGGGGGGCTGGCTGAGGTGAAATTTCGGCTCTTCCATCGCTTCGATTATCGCACGCCGGCCGCGGCCAACGTCTCCGGACCGGGCCTGCGCTACTCCTCCCCGCGGATCCACCGGCGGGCTTTCCCGGCCTCCGATGACGGGAACAGCTTCAGCGCGCCGGGCATCAGGAAACTGAAGAACTGCATGGTGTGCTTGATCCAGTCGATGTCGGAGACGATGGCGAAGCGCTCCCAGCGCGTCAGGTGCTCGACGCCCACCTTGAAGTCTTCCCACATGGCCCCGGGATGGATGCCCGAGAAGTCCGCGGCAGTTTCGTAATACAGCCGGAGCTTGTGCTGCTTCTTCAGCGCGTCCAGGACGGCCGGAACCAGCACCTCCTGGTAGTCCGCCTTGGTCACATGCCCGTGGCACACGAATGCCAGGACGTTATCGGGAAAGTTTTCCAGCCGTTCAATCATCGGAGTCTTATTTCACTCTACGCTGGCAGGAACGGCTGGATCAACGTACGGTCCGGTCAGATGGCCCACTTGAGGAAGTGCGCCACTTTGTGCCCCGCCTCCTCGGTGTAGTACACGGTGACCTTTGAGGATTTCCGGGCAGCCTTCGCGGTGTCTTCACCGGTATCACGGGCCGCGGCAGCCGTCAGATGCAAGGTTTCCTCAGTGCCGTCGGCTGTCTTCACAGAAACAGTCTTGGCGCCGCGATCCACACGCGTGACGGTGCCTTCCATGACCTTGAGGCCGTCGCCGCCAATCCGGTCGATCTCCTCCGCGGTCTCCTCAGTGCCCTTGGCGGAGTAGCGCACGGCAACCGTACTTCCGGTCTTCAACCCCTCAAAGGAATCCTTGGCGCCCGTCTTGGCGCTCTGCACCGGGTGCATCACCGTTTCCTTCGCAAAGTGCAGGGTGTGCTCGGTTCCATCCGCAGCCTTGATGGCGACGGTCTGCGCGGCGGCATCCAATCGGAGTACCTCTCCCACCAGAATGCCGTGTTGCGTCTTGTGGACCGTTGCCGCCCAAGCTGGCGCAAGCAAGAATATCACCAATGAAATATATCTCATAGCCATCTCCAGATGATTCTTTCTATCCGTGCTGCGCAGGGGATTGGGGTCCGGCCAGCCACCACCTTCACGCGCGGCCGATGAACCGGACCTCACGCTGAGGGAGACCAAGCTCCCCCGGCGCCTGTTACCGGCCGATCACGTCCGGGTCATTAAGGATTCGTAATGCGCCACTCGTGGTTCCGCTTGGGACGAAGATACACTCTGCTTTCGTGATCCCGCTACACTGAAAGTTGGCCGTGGATCGTGAAGTCCTGGAGCGCGTCGCCGCCCGTTGGGGAATCGAGCTCGCCTACACTGACACCTGGGGCAACCGCCATGTCGCCTCCGATCAGACGCTGCAAGCGATCCTCTCTGCGTTCGGCATCCCTGCCGCCACGCGCGAGGAGCTTGAGCGCAACATTCAGGAACGCGACGCCGCTGAATGGTCGCACCCGCTGGGCATCGCCCAGGTGATCTACGAGGACACCGAATTCCTCCCGCTGCGCGTGCCGGCCGAAAGCGCCGGAAGCTCCATCAAGATCGAGATTGGCTGGGAATCGGGCGAGTTGCAGCATCATCCGTTCTGGCTGCCCGAGCTGCCTGACCTCGAACAGGCCACCGTCGCCGGACGCCGCTATGTGGCCAAGCGCATCCCGCTGCCCAAGCCGTTGCACCTCGGCTATCACCGCCTGCGCGTCTACTGGATCAAGGAGCCGGAATTGGCCGCCTTCGGCGAAGTGCCGTTCATCGTCTGCCCACGGCGCGTCCACACCATCGAAGAGCGCGTGGCCGGCGTGGCGTTCGCGCTCTATGGACTCCGCTCGGCGCGCAACTGGGGCTGCGGCGATTTCACGGACCTCATGGCCGCCATCGACGTGTTTGCGCCAGCCGGCGCCGCGTTCCTGGCTCTGAACCCGCTGCACGCCATCCCCAACCGCCAGCCCTATAACATCAGCCCGTATCTGCCGGAGTGCTCACTCTACCGCAACTTTCTGTATCTCGACGTCGATCGCGTGCCTGGCTACGATGCCACCGATGCGCCCAGTGAAGAGATCGCCGCGCTGCGCGCCACCGAGTTCGTCGAATACGAACGCGTGGCCGCCCTGAAGCTCCCCGTGCTACGCGCCGCCTTCCAGCGTTTCGGCACCTCGCCGGTCTTTGAAGCCTACATTGCGCACGAAGGCGAGCCCCTGCACGACTACGCCGTTTATAGCGCCCTCTGGCGCCACGTCCACGCCGGCCATCCCGACATTTGGCTGTGGACCGACTGGCCGGAGCCGTTCCGCGATCCGCGCTCGCCGGCGGTGGTGCGCTTCGCCGCCGAACATGCCGATGAGGTCCGCTTCTGGAAATTCCTCCAGTGGCAGGTGGACGCACAGCTCGCCACGGCGCAGGCGCACGCCGTCGCCAGCGGCATGAAGATCGGCCTGTATCACGACCTGGCGCTGGCCACCGACCGCTTCGGCGCCGACCTGTGGGCGAACCGTCCCTACTACGCCCGCGGAGCCCGCGTCGGCGCGCCGCCCGACGACCTCGCGCCCAGCGGCCAGGACTGGGGCTTTCCGCCGCCCAACCGCGACGCCCACCGCGATCATGGCTACCTGCTGTTCGCGCAATCGATCCGCAACAACGCGCGCCACGGCGGTGCGCTGCGCATCGACCACGTGATGCGCTTCTTCCGTCTGTTCTGGATCCCCGACAAGCTCACGGCGCTCGACGGCGCCTACGTGCGGGACTACGTCGAAAACCTGCTGGCCATCCTGGCGCTCGAAAGCCGCCGCGGCAACTTCCTGGTGATCGGCGAGGATCTGGGCACCGTCGAACCTCGCGTTCGCCAGCGCCTGGGCGAGGCCGGCATCTTCGGCTACCGCCTGTTGTGGTTCGAAAAGAACGACGACGGGAGCCTCCGCACGCCCGCCGAGTATCCGGCGCAAGCGGCCGTTTCCACCACCACCCACGACCTGCCCACCGTGGCCGGCTTCCCGCTGGGCCGCGACATCGAGGCGCGTCGCGCGGCGGGCTTGATTGACGAGGCCGGCTACCAGCAGCAGTGGGAGGCGCGCCACAAGGATGTGAAGGAGCTCGATGAATCGCTGGCAGCAGCCGGGCATCCCCACGATCCGCTGGCGTTCGTGCTCTCGACGCCCTGCACCCTGGCGATCGTCAACCAGGAGGATCTCACCGGCGAAACCGAGCAGCCCAATCTGCCCGCCACCACCTGGGAGCATCCGAACTGGCGGCGGAAGATGAGAGTCGCCCTGGAGGATCTGGGTCCCCTGGCGGAAGACCTCAAACAGCGTCTGAAAGCCTCCGGGAGGTAGGTGGCGCGAGCACTCGTGCTCGCCGCGCCGGGACTCGTCCCGGCGCTTGTGGACGGGAGCAGGACAAGCGCCGGCAAAGTGCCGGCGCGGCGCGCTAAAGCTCGCGCGACTCAGGCGCTAAGGAACGCGTGACCCAGGTGCCGCACGGTGGACATCACCCGCCCGTAATCGATCCGCATGGGACCCAGCACCGCGATCACCGCGGAAAGACCGCCGTCCAGCCGCACCGGCACGCCGATCAGCGACAGCTCACGCATCAGCGGATGGATCTCCCCCAGCCCGAAGTGCACCGCCACTTCGCCCGGCGGCTGTTCGAGGAACCGGTCCAGCAGCTCCAGCACGCGCTTCTTCTCCTCCAGCGCGCGGAACAGCTCATGGAGCTTTTCCTTGGTCAGGTGCAGGTCCAGCACCACCAGGTTGCTGGCGCCTTCCATATGGACCTCGGGCGCCGAGCCCACCTCCAGCAGTCCCTTGGCGTAGAGCAGCGTCAGCTTCTGCATCACCGCATCGTAGGTGGCCGAGGCGCGGTCCAGGCGCGCCGCCAGCTCGCGCCGCACGGCTTCGATCGCCCAGCCCTCGAAATTGCGGTTGATGTAATTCTTGATCGATTCCAGGTCGACGGGCGTTACCGGCTCGTCCAGCACCACCACGCGATTGCGCACCTGCCCGTCGCGCGTCACCACCACCATCAGCACGCGCTGGTCCGGCAGCGCGACCAACTCCAGGTGTTCGAGCGCGGGGTTCACCCGCGGGATCGCCGCCGCCAGCCCCACGCCGCGCGTGCGTTCGGTCAGCATGCGGGAAGTGAACTCGATGCGCTGCTCCACTGAATCCAGCCGCCCCAGTTCGGACCGCAGCCGCTCGATCTCCGTCGTGACCATGCGGCGCATGCCCAGCGACTCGATGTAGCTGCGGAACGCCTTCTCGGTGGGGATGCGGCCGGCCGAAGTGTGCGGCTGCACCAGATAGCCTTCATCCACCAGATCCGCCATGGTGTTTCGGATGGAGGCCGCACTCAGCCCGTCGGCGCGCTTGCACGCGATGGAACGCGAAGCCACAGGCTCGCCGGTGGCAATGTATGCCTCGACGATCTCATGCAGCACTTCCTGGCTACGCGGCGTCATGGGGGTGGAACGCTTCTTCACTCTATTATTACGGGCGCTGCACAATCCGGTCAAGACGGTGCTAGTACCGCGACTCCTAAAGTTCGCCGCGCCACCGGCCGATCCTACACGCGTTCGGAGTCGTTCCCGCATGCTTGGATTCCTCAAAGCTCTCGCCAAACCTTCCGGAGTCGACCGGAACCCGCACCTCGCCGACGCCGCGCGGAACCTGGAAACCCGCAACTTCGTTGAGGCCGCGCGCCACCTGGGGATTGCCGTGGAAGAAGCCGACCGCCAGGAAGCGCCCGCCGCACAGCGCCTGCATCTGCGCATCGAACTGGCCGGGGCCCAGCGTCTGGGCGCCCTGGCCCTGGCTCCTGGCGAGCAGCGCCTGCGCCGGCTGGAAGAAGCGTTCGGGACGATCTGCTCGGCGGTCGAGATCGCGGCGCGCAGCTCGGACACGCGCAGCTACGTCGAGTGCCTGGACATGCAGGCGACGATCCTGGCCGACCAGGAGCAATGGGCCGCCGTCGAATCCGTCCAGCAGGACGCCATCCGTCTGGCCGCGGCCTTGCCGCATCCCGACGCGCCGGCCATGGCTCAGCGCGTGCGGCGGCTGGCGGCGGCGCACGCCCGGAATGACCATCCCACCGAAGCGCTGGCCGCGCTGGGCCGCGCCATCCAGATGCATGAGCAGGCTTACGGACCCGGGGCCGAAGAAACCGCGCAAGTGCTGGTGGAAACCGCCCGCCTTCTGCGTACCCAGCGCCAGAACCTCAAGGCGCAGCCCTATCTAAAGCGCGCGCTCCAGATCGAGGAGCAACTGCACGGCACCGATTCCCAGCAAGCCGCGCAGGTCGTACAGCAACTGGCGTCCTCCTATGAGGAATCCGGCAACCTCTCGGCCGCGGCGCAGGAGTACGAGCGGGCGCTGACCATGAAGCTGCGCAAGCTGGGCGTCGGCAACCTGGATGAGATCGCCGAGATGCAGTACAGCCTCGCGCGGCTGCACGCCGGCTGGGGAAACCTCACGCGCGCCCGCGAGCTGCTGGCCGAATGCATCGGGGATTTCCAGCGGCGCGGCGGCCCCAAGTACGCCGCGGCGCTCGAAACGCTGGCGCAGGTGGAAAACACCAGCGGCCGCTTCCAGTGCGCCGCCGAGGAACTGGGAAATGCCGTGTCGGCCTGGGAGAAATGTGGACCCACCCACACCGCGGACTTGGTGCGCACGCTCGACGAGCGCGCCGGCCTGCTGGAGCGTCTGAACCGGCCTCGCGATGCCGGCTGGCTGCGGGACCGCATCGCCGAACTGACCGGCGCCGATAAGCCCGCCCCCGCTCCCGCAGTCCGCAAGCTGGTGCGCCCGGCCGCCGGCCGCCCGTGACGGCGTTCAGCCGAAATCGAGGGATGCCGGAACGGCGATCGGGGCAGAGCGCCAGTAGCCACGACCGCGGGGAGTGGTCCGTCCTCCGTTCTGAACGGTAGTCCGCATTCGGGCGCAGGACGTGGCGCAAGCCCGTGGCTTGCCGCGCCGGGACTCGTCCCGGCGCTTGTGGCCGGTCACGCTGCCCTGCCGGGAGCGGCGGCCAAATCGCCGATTGCGGTTCCCGCCTTACATTTCCCGCCGACGTGCTGAGAGCTCGTGATCTTGCATAAATCGGTTTCACCGGGTTCGCAACGGTTGTCCCCCCGCTCGGCCGCCGCGGCACGCTCTCCCGTACCCACATCCACTTGAAACCGCTCTAGCCCCTGGAACTTGCCACTCCCCAGGCCTAAAGGTAAGGCCTTAGTCTTCCGATCAATATGATGCGCACCTGTGTGCGATGGGTGACCGGAATGTTGGGATTTCTTAAGGGCATACACTGGTCCTGGGCGAAGGTTCCGCGCCGGGAATCCTGGACGCTGGACCGTAAATGGCACCGCGCCGAGGCCGAGCGCCACCTGAAATCGCGCAACTACGCCGAAGCCGAGCAGCACTTCACCTTCGCGGTGGAAGAAGCCGACGAGCGCAAGGCGCCCGCCGCCCAGCGCATCCGGCTGCGTCTGGAACTGGCCGAAGCCCAGCGGCGCCGCGCCATTCCTGCCGCCGGCGCCGGCGAACCGGACCGCAACCGCCTGCAAGCCGCCGAAGGCAACGTCCGGGCGGCCATCGACATCGCCGCGGCCACCAACAACGCCGAAGAATACGTGAACTGCTTGGACGCGCTGGCCGACGTCTACTACGACATGGGCCACTGGGCGGCGCTCGAAAAAGCCGAGCAGGAGGCCATCCGGCTGGGCGCGGCTCTGTCCCATCCCGACCCGCTGCGCATGGCGCGGCGCGTGCACCGGTTGGGCGTCGCGCGCCACAAGAACGGTCACTTGGAGGAGGCCATCCCGGCGCTGGAGAAAGCGGTCAAGCTGCACGAGGACGCCTACGGCGAAAACCACGTGGTCACGGGTGACCTGCTGAGCGAGGTCGGCCGCATTTACCGCGCCCAGGGGAATCACGACAAGTCGCAGGCCTACCTGCGGCGCGCCTTGCGCATCCACGAGGCCGAGTACGGCCCCGATTCCCCTCAGGCGCTGGCGGATCTGCAACAGTTGGCAGGGTCGCTTGAAGAAAGCGGGGACCTGGACGCCGCCGCGGCGCAATACGAGCGGGCGCTGCTCATGAAACTCCGCAAGCTGGGCGTCGGCAACCTGGAAGAGGTCGCCGAGATGCAATACAGCCTGGCCACCCTGCACGTGGGCTGGGGGAACCTGTCGCGAGCCCGCGAGCTGCTCTCGGAATGCATCGGGGCGTTCCGCAATCGCGGAGGCGCGCGGCTGGCCGTGGCGCACGAGATGCTGGCGCAGGTGGAGGAGCGCTCGGGGCGCTTCCACATGACCGTGCGGGAACTGGAAGAGGCGGCGAAGGTCTGGGAGAAATGCGGAAAGTCGCGAATGCCGGAGCTGATCCGCAACCTGGAATACCGGGCCGATCTGCTGGATCAGTTGCGCAAAGCGCGCGAGGCGAACTGGCTGCGGGAACGGATCGAGGAGCTGCGGTCGGAAAAGGCGCAGACGGCGTAGCTGTGGGGCAGCCATGCGGCGGACTCTCAGCCCGCCCCCCGCGCTACTGGATCTCCGGACTCTCGGCCGTGGCCGGCTCCTGCGACCAGTTATTGCGGATCACCAGCGTCTGGTCGGAGAAAAACGTCCGCCGCCCGGACGAACCGAACTGATCCGGGACCACGCTGACCGAGTACCCGCTCGGGCTGCCGGCCAGCGTGAAGACGTGCCCGTTGTGGTGGCCCCCCGACAGGTTCGCGGGGATCAGGTCGGCCCCCTCGGGCCCCGGCGAGCCGCTCTGCGGCGGACCGAGCTGCTGCAGGTTGTTGGCGTAGTGCCCGAACTGCGAGTAATACTGCGTCTCGGCCTGGTGAATGGTCTGGATTTCGCGAATCGCCGCCATCTCCCGCCCGGACATCATGACTTGGTTGGCCTTGGGGATCGCGATGGCCAGAATCACCAGGATGATCGCGATGACGATCAGCAGTTCGATGAGAGAAAAGCCTCGGCGGCTGCGATTGCGGAGCATACCTATATCTTAAGACGCGCAGGCGGCGGAAAGCGTGGAGGAAAACTGCGCGGGCCGGAAGCGTGGAATCGGGGCTGTTCGGACCGGTCAGGGCCACTCCCCGCGGTCGTGGCTCAGCTACTCTGCTGGGCACAGCGCCGCTAGTCCGCATTTCTCACAGGTTTCGACGTGGCGCGAGCCCATGGCTCGCCGCGCCGGGACTCGTCCCGGCGCTTGTCGTCCATCACAGTGTCGCGCCCGGGGTGCCGAGCCCGACCACTCGCCGAGGCATCCCGCCTGTGCTTTGCCCGAAACGCCAAGCGAACCTGTAAGAAATCCGGGCTAGCTGAGGGCTGGCAGAGCCGCGACCGCAGGGAGCGGTCCTCCCCCCTCCGCAGACCCGCTAATGGACCCGGACGTGGACCCGCTCGCGCGTCACCAGTTCGTCAAAAATCGCCAGGACGCGTTTGCGGTACAGGTAGGCCCGCTGGAGCTTCTGCTGGACCTGCACCTCGTTCTGGTGGCGGCGCATCAGCTTATCCAGCAATTTGCGCGGCACATCGATATCCCGGCGCAGGGCCTCGGGAGAGTGCCCCCGCAGGAACATGCCGTAGAAAAGAGCGGCTTCCCGCTGCGGTGCCAGGGGATCGAGCTCTTCGATGCGAGCAAGGGCCGGCATAAAAATAGCAGTATAGTTCGGGTAGGCGCGCGCTGGCAATACCCCGGTGAAGTTCGCTTTACCTTAATGAGGCGGGTGGGAATATTCGAGGGAGCGGGCGCACCGCCGCCTGCTCCCCCGAATCCCTGTGGATGTGTCTGAGGTATACGGCCGGTGTGCCGTTACTTCACGCGAGGAACTTCCGAGCCCTGCTCCTTGGCGCGGCGCGGACCGCTCGACACCATCTCCAGGAACAAGGAAACGATCAACAAACCTGCGATTGCTGCTCCGATCATCATGGCCGAACCCATCTCTCTCCACCCCTGTACCAGCACGCGGGGTTCCATCCTGTCTCATCCCATTTCGCCCGCCGTCTTTGGCTCATCGGCCGGCGCCGTCACTTTCTTTCAAACCTACGCACTAATGGATGCCCGCGGATGTTCGCAGGATGCGGCCGGTGCAGGCTACACTGGAAAGCGATGCCCAAGAAATATTCCGCACCGCCGCCGATGACCATCGATTCCGGCAAAAAGTACACGGCCACCTTCAAAACTTCCCGCGGCGAGATCGTCTGCGAGCTGTTCCCCAAGGACGCGCCCAAGACCGTGAACAACTTCGTATTCCTGGCTAAGGAAGGGTTCTACGACGGTGGCAAATTCCACCGTGTCATTGGGGACTTCATGATCCAGGGCGGCTGCCCGGAGGGGACTGGTTATGGCGGTCCGGGCTACAAGTTCGAGGACGAGATCAAGGGGCGCACCAACAAGCACCAGGTCGGGTCGCTCTCCATGGCCAACGCCGGCCCGGGCACCAACGGCAGCCAGTTCTTCATTACGCACGTAGAGACGCCGCACTTGGACCAGAAACACACCGTCTTTGGCCAGGTTCTATCCGGGCAGGACGTGGTGAACGCGATCAAGCAAGGCGACCAGATCGAAAGCGTAACGATCGCGGAAGCGTAACCCCGTTCCGTTTATGAGAATCCTGGCGGTCGGAGCCCACCCCGACGACGTGGAGTTCGGCTGCGCGGCGATCCTGATCCAGGAGGTTCGCCGCGGGCACGAGGTCCGCATCGTGGTCACCTCCAAGGGCGAAGCCGCCAGCGCCGGGACCCCCGAGGAGCGCGCCCAGGAAGCTCGCGAGGCCGCCCGCCTGATCGGCGCCGCCATCACCTTCCTGGACCTGGGCGGCGACTGCCACATCGAGCCCACCCGCGCCAACGCCTTCGCCCTGGCCCACGAGATTCGCGCCTTCCGCCCGGACGTGATCCTGGCGCCACATCTGGGCGAGAATCAGCATCCCGACCACGCCGTAGTGGGCAAACTGACCCGCGACGCCGCCCGCTTCGCCCGCTTCGGCGGTATTCAGCAACTTCAGGACCTACCGCCTCATCCAATTGCGAGTCTGTACTACTATGTCATCACGCAGGTCTTTGTTGACCCTCCGCAACTGGTGGTGGATGTGAGTTCGGTCTATGCCGAATGGCAAGCGGCGATCCAGTGCCACGCCAGCCAGATGCGGACGCGCTCCTACCCCGATCTGGTTTCGGCGCGGGCCCGCACGCTGGGAGCGGCCATCGGCGCCGACTACGCCGTGGGTCTGTGGCTGAACGATCCCGTGCGGGTGGAGTCCCTGTCCGACCTTCCGAAAAGCTCGAGGTATTTCTGAGTGCCGCGGTCATCTTCCTCTTCCTCTCCCCTCGCCGTCGGCATCACCTGTTATCCGTCGGTAGGCGGCAGCGGCATCGTCGCCTCGCAGCTTGGCAGTGAACTGGCGCACCTGGGCCACCAGGTCCACTTCATCAGCTATGAGCCGCCCTTCCGGTTGGACCGCAAGCATCCCAACGTGTTCTTCCACCAGGTGGAGCTGAACGAATACCGCCTGTTCAAGTACCCGGACTACACGCTGCCCCTGGCCGTGAAGATGGTGGAGGTGGCCAACACGCACAAGCTGGACATCCTGCACGTGCACTACGCGGTGCCGCACGCCACCGCGGCTCTGCTGGCCACGCAGATCGCCCGCGAGGAGCGCCTGCGCACGCCGCACATTATTACTACGCTCCACGGCACCGACATCACGCTGCTGGCGCGCGACCCGAACCTGAGGCCGATCATCAAGTACTCGATTGAAAGCTCCTGCGGGGTGACGGCCGTCTCGCGCAGTCTCCGCGAGGAGACCCTGCAAGTGCTCCAGACGCCCAAACCGATCCAGGTGGTGTACAACTTCTACCGGCCGCGCAAGCCGCGCAAGCCGCGAGCCGAGATCCGCCGCTCCCTCGGCCTCAAGCCCGACGACTTCGTCCTGATCCACCTCTCCAACCTCCGCCCGGTCAAGCGCGCCCAGGATGTCTTGCGGGTGGTGCACGAGGTCCGCGACCAGGAAAACGTCCGCCTGCTGGTCCTAGCCGGCGGATCGTTCGATCCGTTCCGGCCGCTGGTGGAGAAGCTCGGCATCAAGGACCGTGTCGTCGTGCGCGACAACGTGGTGGACATCGAGAACTACATCAACGCCGCCGACGCCGGCCTCTACGCCAGCGAACGCGAAAGCTTCGGCATGGGCGTGCTGGAGACCATGAGCTTCGGCAAGCCGGTAGTCGCCACCCGCGTGGGCGGTGTGACCGAGATCGTCAAGGACGGCGAGACCGGCTTCCTCCGCGGCCTGGGCAACGTCCGCGCGATGGCGACCGCAGTCCGCAAGCTGGCCTCAAACCCGGAACTCGCCAAGGAAATGGGCGAAGCCGCCCGAGCCCGCGCCGCCTGCTGCTTCTCGGCCGAGTCGAGCGTACAGCAATACCTGGCCTTCTACCGCTCGGTGATGGCCGGCTGCCCGGAGTAAGGCTGGAGCCGGACTTCATCATCGTCAAGGGTCCTGAGCCGATTGCCCTGCTGATCGAGAAGTTCCCGGAGCTAAAGGACGAAATAGAGGCCGGAGCGCCAATAGCAGAGCCGCGACCGCAGGGAGCGGTCTCCGATGACGCGGGAAACGCTCTAGAAGGTCTCTTGACGACGGTGTTTGAAACGCTGCGCGGGGGATGTCGCGATTGCGGCGGAACTCAAAGCTCACGCCGGTCCAGTTGCGGCTAGGTTCCTCGCGGACCGGCCCGGACCGGCATAGGGTCATGGCGAACGTTCCGACTGTTTCTGGCCCGGGCCTGCCAACTTCCGGATGGCGCGTATTCCGGGCGGAGGCACCTGGGAACTGCCACGAGTGCCGTTTGCTTCGGAACGTAACTACGACAAGTCCACGGCTCGCCGGAAGCCATGCCGTCAGTCTGTGCGCAGTGCAACTGCGGGGTCGATCCTCACGGCGCGCCGAGCGGGGATCGCGCATGCCATCGCGACCGTAGCCAGGGTAAGCAACGTGATCCCCGCGAAGATGAAAGGGTCCTGCGGAGTAAGGCCGAACAGCATGTTCGCCAGCGCCCGGGTGGCGAAATAGGCGACCCCGACGCCGAAACATAGGCCCACGGCGGCGATCCTGAATCCCTGACCAGCGATGAGCCGCAGGACATCGGTCATGCTTGCGCCCACCGCCATGCGGACTCCGATCTCCTTCCTGCGAGTTTCAACCGTATAGGCGATGGAAGCATACAGCCCGATTGCTGCCAGTAGCAGAGCGGTCGCGGCGAAGCCGCCACCGAGCGCCGCGCTGAAAGCTTCGAGGCGCAGCGATTGACGGCGGAAGGTTTCGATGGTGGCGAACTCTCCCAGCGGCATCGACGGCACCTCTTCACGCAGAATCGCGCGAACGGCCGATACCGGAGGATTGACACCTTCGGCGGAGCGGACGGCGAAGGTTAGCAAGGCCGTCGGCACCTGGGCGTGAGGCAGGTAGACTTCGGGCTCGGGAGATTCATCTGGGCGCCGGTGCTGCACGTCGCTGACGACGCCGACGACGGTGACTGTGCCATTGGCAGGGAAACCGATTTGCACGCGGCTTCCGATTGGGTCCTGGCCGGACCAGTAGCGACGCGCCATGGTCTGCGAGATCACGGCGACGCGTTCGGTGTCGCGACTGTCAAGACGGCTCAGGTTGCGGCCGGATAGGAGCGCGATACCCATCGTTTCGAAGTAGCCGTCGGTAACGACCGTATTGAGGCACCTTTCGGAAGGCGCGCCTGCGGGCCTAGGCCGCCCCTCGATTGCAAAGTCGTCGCGATAGTCCACGGGCGTATCGTGCAGCGGAAAGTTCGAAACGGCGCCGGCGCTCAGGACGCCCGGAATCGCGCGCATGCGTTCCAGGCTTAGGCGGGCGAAGTTGATTCGGTCGGAGGCACTGCGGAGATACGCTGATCCGGTGACCTGAGCCGATAGGATACGTTCCGTCCGATAGCCTGGGTCGACATGGATCAGGTTGCGTAGCGTTTGAAGCAGCAGCCCTGCGCCTGCAAGCAGAATCACTGACAGGGCGATCTGAGCCGCCACCAGTAAGTCGCGCGCTCGCTTGGTGGTGAGGGTATCCCCAACGCCGGACGGCATCCCCACCGGCAGGTTCTTCTGTGCGCGCACCGAAGAGAAACGGAGAGCAGGTCCAATGCCAGCCGCCAGCATCGCGACGACGCTAGCTGCTATGCAAAACGCGAGCACAGTACCGTCAATCTTGATTTCGCCGAAAAGGGGCGTCGTCTCCGGGTCTAACCAGAGCAATATCGGGAGAAGGGCGTAGGCCAGCCCGAGGCCCGCGGCTGTGCCAAGCGATGCGACGAGAGCCGTTTCGATCAGGATTTGGCCCGCGATTCGCGCGCGCCCCGCTCCCAGCGCCAGGCGCATGGTGAACTCACGATGCCGGCGGCTGCCCCGCACCAATTGCAGACCGGCGACGTTCGCGCATCCGATCATCAGCACCACCCCGGCCGCCATCATCAGCAGCGGCAGGATCGGCCCCAGAGTGCCGGCCAGGTGATCGCGTATCGGCACGGCCAAGAATCGCCGTGAGGCGTTTGTCCGCGGGTATTCTGACGCGAGGGCCGCCCCGATCGCGTCCAGTTCCTGCTGCGCCGACCCGATTTCAACACCGGGAGCTAGCCGCGCCATGAGCAACCAGAAGCTGTCGGCACGATCCTCGGCGAGTTCGGCGGGAATCTGTAACGGCGTCCAGACATCTATGCGGGAATAGTAGCCGCCGACGGGCAACTGGAACCCCTTAGGCATCACGCCAACCACCGTGTGAACTTGGCCGTCTAGCCGGATGGGAGACCCAGCCACGTTCGGGTCCGCACCATAGCGGCTCTTCCAGAGCGCGTAGGAGAGCAGCACCGGTTGCGCTCCGCTTGCGGCCTCGAATTCGGAGTCGATGAAGGTCCGCCCGATGAGCGGCCGCATGGTCAGGTCGAAAAAGCCGCGCGTCACACTGAAAGCCTGCAACGTTTCAGGATCGCCGCGGTCCGTGAGCGTGTAGCTGTACGGGCTCGCTGCGGCCACCCGCGCAAACAGCCGGCTTCGCGCGCGGATGTCGATGAAATCGGCAGGTGAGATCTCCGGAGAGCGGCCACCACTGAGATCACCCCGCCAGCCGTTGCGAACCCGTTGGGTGCTGGTGGGAAACGAGGCCGAGCCAGGGGGCGCGACCTGCCAGAGGGCGACAAGGGTCTCGGGTTTGTCGACCCAAGCTGGGTTCCACAGCACACCATTGACGAGGCTGAAAATAGTGGTGTTCGCGCCAATTCCGATCGCGAGTGTCGCAGCCGCGACGAACAGGAACGCGGGTGACCGGCGAAGCGTGCGGACGCCGTAGCGCAGGTCCTGGGCGGCTTGGTCGATGATGCGAGCGCCCCAGGCCTCGCGACAGTCTTCTTTTATGCGAGCAAGCCCACCGAACTCAAGGCGGGCCTCGCGCTGGGCATCGTCGGCGGGCATTCCCGCGCCGACCCTGCGTTCGATTTCACGCTCCAGGTGAAGTTGCAGTTCTTCTTCGAGTTCGCGCTCGGCTTGGCTGCGCCGCCCGAGCGACCGGAGTCTGGCTTTCACGGCATCCCACCAACGCATCATTCTTCTCCCAGGATCATGTTCACGCCGGCCGAGAGACGGCGCCACTTGGACTCTTCCGCTCCGAGTTGCTTCCGCCCTGCGCGAGTCAACGAGTAGAATTTCGCCCGGCGATTGTTGTCCGACGCACCCCATTCGGAGGCGATCCAGCCCTGGTGTTCCAGGCGGTGGAGCGCCGGATACAGAGATCCCTGCTGCACCTTGAGAAGCTCCTGCGAAACTTGGGCGATGCGTTGGGCGATCGACCAGCCATGCATCGGCTCGACGGCGAGCGTCCGCAAGATCAAAAGGTCGAGAGTTCCTTGGATAAGATCGGTCTGGTCGCTCAATCCCGCCCCCTAGATTAGCTACAAGAGAGCATGCGCCTTTTCTTGTAGATTGTCAAGGGAACGCTTGCCCCTCAGTCGGCTTGGATGGTGTCTCTCCCCAACAATCGAAAAGGGGCGAGAAGCCAGCGAGAAGGCGGGTTCTGGGAACTACGATTTAGTGTTCGAGTTGTCGGCAACTCGGAGTGCGCCGGGATAAACCGGCATGTTGTAGGGGATGAAAGAGCCCTACAGGAAAGGAAACAGCGAATCCATCCTGGCCTCGAGTCTTGCGGGGCACATCGCGAGGTGTGAACTGAAGCGTAGACAGAGGTACCAGTGGGCCGGGCTATTGAGCTTCGAAAAGCCGATGGAACAGGATGCCGACTCCATTCCGAGAGGAGGAAGGCAATACGGCAGCCGCGTTAAACGCGAGTGGCTGTTGGGTCCTGCGTAGTCTTAGAACCCGCGCACGCTGAGAAACAACATGCACGAGAACCGGGAGATCTCCTGCACGTCTTGCCAGTTGCAGCAAGACCGGTCCGTAAAGGCCATAAACCATAACGCGGACGTGAACGTTCAGGAGAAGTCGGACTGCGCCGTAGTACCGCTGAACCGGCCGAACAAGGAAGGGGAACCTTCGGCGGAGGTCGGGGAGGGAAGGGCGCAGATCGAGGAGAACATCGTTCAATCACACATGTCCCCGACGCAGAGCGGGAAACGCATGTCACAGGGATTGCGCGGTGTGCGGCAAGCAGCATCAGTAAGGAAGCAGGAACGGTTCACGGCTCTGCTCCACCATCTAAGCTTGAATTTGCTGCGGGACAGCTTTTACGCACTGAAGCGGCAAGCATCGCCCGGAGTAGATGGGGTGACATGGCAGGAGTATGAAACCGGGTTGGAAGGTCGGCTGTCTGATCTTCACAGCCGGGTGCACCGTGGAGCGTATCGGGCACGACCGTCGAGACGAGTCTATATCCCGAAGGCTGATGGGCGGCAACGCCCGTTAGGCATCGCAGCCCTGGAGGACAAAATTGTTCAACAGGCTGTGGTGACGATCCTCAACCAGATCTATGAGGGCGACTTCAAAGGCTTTTCTTACGGATTCCGGCCCGGTCGCGGCCCGCATCAGGCGCTCGACGCACTGACAGTGGGCATCCAGCGGAAGCGGGTGAACTGGGTTCTCGATGCGGACATTCGTGGCTTCTTTGACAACATGAGCCACGAATGGACCATGAAGTTCATCGAGCATCGGGTGGCCGATCGCCGGATGCTTCGGCTGATCCAGAAATGGTTAAAGGCCGGGGTGTCGGAGGATGGCCAGTGGTCGGAAACGACTGTAGGTACACCGCAGGGGGCAGTGGTTTCACCGCTGCTAGCCAACGTGTACCTACACTACGTGTTCGATCTTTGGGTGGAAGTCTGGCGCAGGAAAGTCGCAAGGGGCGATGTGATTGTCGTCCGTTACGCCGATGATCTTGTGGTGGGCTTTCAAAATCGAGCCGACGCCGAGCGGTTCCTGCGTGAGTTTCGGGAACGGCTGGTAAGGTTCGGTCTGGAATTACATCCGGACAAGACGCGACTGATCGAGTTCGGGCGGTTCGCCGTCCGAGACCGGAAGCGGCGTGGCGAGGGAAAGCCGGATACCTTCGTGTTTCTTGGGTTCACCCACTACTGTGGGCAACTCACGAGCAGCGGAGCCTACAATGTCTGGCGCATGACGGCGAAGAAGCGAATGGTTGCGAAGCTCCAGTCGATCAAGGCTGAGCTTCAACACCGGCGGCATCATCGTACGAGTGAGGTCGGCACGTGGCTCCGGAGGGTCGTGCTGGGTTATTACCAATACCACGCGGTGCCCGGCAACACGAGTCAGTTACGCGTTTTCCGGCGTCGCGCATGCCGACTGTGGCGGAGCATTCTGGTTCGTCGCAGTCAACGCGCGCAGGTGCGATGGGAACGTCTCTCTCCATTGCTGGACCGGTGGATTCCCCAGCCCCGAGTTCTGCATCCTTATCCTGACAAACGCTTCGACGCTCGCCATCATCCTCGGTAAGAGCCGTATGCGTAAATGCGCACGTACGGATCTGTGCGGGGGGCGGCCAGCGATGGTCGTCCCTACCGCGACGAGTGACACTCAGCTTCCGGATGGCGCGTCATTCAAAATGAGGACTCTGGAATTCGCGCGCTAGTCGTCGCCCGACAGATTTTTGCGGCGGTTCGGGGTCCAAGAGGCGCCCGGCCGCCCGTTTAGGGAGATGCTGTCAACTGACCACACCAATGGGTGGTGGGTCAGTTTGATTCAAGGTTCGTCCTACGGCAGAAGGGGCTGCGATCCGACCATGCACCCCTGTGTCATCACTTCCCGCCCTGTCGCCCCGGTCCGCCCTTCGCGCCGCCCTTGCCCTTGCCTTTGCCTCTGCCGCCGCCCTGCCGCCCGCAGCCAGGCGTCGTGCAAACCGTCAGCTCGTGAATGTAGCGATTCTTGCCACCCTCAACCCGAAACATCTGGCCGCTCGGGGTCCCCGGATCCATTGGCAGTCCGGCATCAAGGAAGGGGAAGTTGTGGAAGATGACCACGGCGCCGGCGGTCTCGTCGATGACGTAGCGGCGGTTGGTCACGTTGAGCGGCTGCGGGAACTTCCCCATGGTGCACGCTTGGGCCGCCGGGTCCCGGGTGCCCGTGTACGCGCTGCCCTCGAGCCTGGCGCAGGGCGTGCCATGCGGCACCGGGAGATCCGGGTTCCCCCAATTGTCCAGGTACGCGTCGGCCGCTGCCTGGATGGCGGCACGCGTGTCGCGCTTGTCCTGGGGAATCTCGCCCCAGTTCTCGGCCTTCGAGAAGTCCAGGTACTTGTCCGCGCCGAACAGCCAGTCACCCTGGTCCGTCACCACGGATTCCATCTTCGACACCTTCCCATCCTCGCTCGCCTCCATGCGCGTGAGGATCACGTACGGGTGCGGGTCGGTGGCCGCCACCACTTCCGTGACGGTGGCGCATTGCGTCGTGTCGTAGAAGCTGCGGGTCAAGTCGATCTTCAGGGGGCCGGCCAGCACGCCCCTGGCAATGTCCATGGCGACGTCGTTCTCGCCGTAGTACGCGCCCTTCGCGAGGGGCACCATGGAGGACTTCCCATCCGTTTGCGCCTTGACATACGTGTCGGCCAGCTTTGTGAGCGTCTCACGGGTGCATCCCGCCGCACGGGCACTAGCCGCGAAGGCCACGCCGGCGAGGGCGATCGAGCAGAACGTGATGGTGAATCGTGATGTTTCTCGTCTCATATAAGCAGGCCTCCTGGGTTCCTCGTGTTATTGTATGCCGATTTCCCGCCCGCGTCGGCGGACGCGGACGGTCCCTTCGCGGTGTCCCGGTTCGCCGCCGATTCTCCGAAGCCCCGAAGCCCCCGGCCCCCTGAACAACGAAACGAACCCAAGCAACCCCGATCACACCAAATCCCCCGATTCTTTCCTAACCACTTCAATCAGTTCCCTACGATCCCCGCGCGCGCCGCGCGCCGCCGCGGTATCTCTGAAGACGGGAAGCGGGCGCGGAGCAGCGGGGCGGCGCGGAGACCCGGCGACCCCTTGCGCCGGCCTCTACGCCGGCGAACCCGAGAGCTTCGGCACGGGCTTCGGGCCACGCCCACACCGGACCGAGGAAGGCATCCAGGCCGCTGCGCGCATTGAAAGCCGCCCTGTTCCCGCCCGCGAGCCCCAGCGACTCCACGAGCCTGCAGGTGGCTCCGAGGCGATGTGCAGACCGCCAAGCTAGCGGCCCACCTGGACCCCTTCCCGCTTCGCTTTCTCCATAAGCTCCTCCGCTTCCGTGGGGGTGACCTCCCGGACCTTGCCGAACGAAGGCGGCATTGGCCTCGCCGAAGACGCCGGGCGGACCCGCGAGCCCTCGCGCTGTGCCGGTCTGGCCGAGTCCGGATTGCTGGCGCTGGCCGGCCGCGAACTGCTCACCGGTTCTCGTGCGTGCCAGGAGAGCAGGGATAGCCGAGCGACGCCAGGAAGGCTCCTGTATGCGACGAACCCAGCCAGCGCGATCAGTCCCGCAAGGGCGGCGAACCTGGCAGCCCCTTTCAACTCCGGCGGCACGCTGTCGCGAGCCAGGGAAAGAATCATCAGGGTCGCGGCGGCGAGGAAAAGCAAGCCGATTTCGAAGGCGGATGTGGCGGTCATCTGTTGTCCCGGTCCAGGCTCTGTACCAACCATCGGCCAGGTTCCCGGTGTCCAGTAGCCGCCGAACCTCCCAAAGCCCCCGGCCCCCCGAACAACCAAACGAACCCAAGCCGCCCCGATCACACCAAATCCACCAATTCTTTCCTCGCGAACTCAAGCACTTCCCTGCGATCGTCCCGCGCGCCGCGGGCCGCCGCGCTATCTCTGAAGACGGGAAGCGGGCGTGGAGCGGCGGGGCGCGCGGGCGGCTGGGCACCGCCATGTAAGCTTTGTTAAAACAAAACCAGGGAGCAACCTATGCCCCCGGCCGGGTCGTCTTTACTAAGTGATGGGGACCAAATCGAATACTGCGCTCGGTTTGTTCGTCTGTCTGCTGGCGCTAGGGGGGGCCTTGGCTCAGCAGCAACAGGGGGGAAATCGTGTCCAATCCGGCGGCCAGCAACAGCCGCAACAGCAACAGACTCAGCAACCCGGAGCCGTCACCGGCCAGGTGCTCAGCGCGACCACCAGTGAGCCGCTGCGCAAGGTCTCGCTCACCTTGCAGCCTGCCGGCGGACGCGGCGGCAACCGCGCCGCGACGACTTCCGACAACGGCGGCATGTTCCGCTTCGACAAGGTTGACCCGGGCACTTACACGCTGACCGGCGACCGCACCGGCTACGTCCGCGGCGCCTACGGCGAAGACCAGCAGGGCGGCGAGGCGCGCCGCATCGAGGTCGCCACCGGGCAGACCGCCTCCGGCATCCAACTCAAGCTGATCCCGCACAGCGTGGTGGCCGGACGCGTCTTCGACGAGGATGGCGACCCCGTGGAGGGCGCTCAGGTACAGGTGTCGCGCTACACCTACGCGCGCGGCCAGCGCCAGATGAGCGTCGCCGGCCAGAGCGCAACCAACGATCTGGGCGAGTACCGCATCTCCGGCCTGCCGCCGGGACGCTACTTCGCCAGCGCCAACACGCGCACCGGTGGGCGGGGACGCGGCCGCGGACCCGGCGGCTTCGGCGGTCCGAATGACAACGACGTGCAGGAAGGCTACATCGCCACATACTACCCCCGCACGGCCGCGCCGGGCAGCGCCACGCCGCTCGACCTAGTGCCCGGCAGCGAGGTGCGCGGCATCGACATCGGCCTGCTCAAGGAGCGCTTTTACACGATCAGCGGCATCGTCGAGGGCGTGACCGTGGGCAACATCGCCGATGCCCTGGGACCGCTGGCTGACCAGTTGGCCGCGCTGCAGGATCAGCTCGGGCGGGGCGGGCGCGGCGGCCGGGGCAAGCAGAAGGGGGGCGCGAACGTGCGCGGCGCCAACATTCCGAACGTCCAGGTGAACTTGATCCCGCGCGACCAGACGGCTCCGGGCGGACGTGGAGGGTTCGGAGCCGGCGCGCGCGTCGACCAGACCGGCGCCTTCGAGGTAGCGAGCGTGCCGCCGGGCAGCTACTACCTGACCGCGCAGACGCGGGCCATCGGCGGCCAGCAGCAGATGACGGCTCGCATGGCCGTGGACATCACCAGCAGCAACGTACAGAACCTCCGCCTGCGCTTGCAGCCGCCCGTGGACATCACCGGCAAGATCATTCCCGAGAAGCCCGATACGGACCTCCAGTTGAGCAAGCTTCGCCTCAACTTCACGCCGGTGCAGCCGGGTTTGGGTGGCGGGCGCGGCGGCGGCAACAACGGGCGGTTGGAGATCGACGATGCGGGCGCGTTCCAGACGCAGCTCGCCGCCGACACCTATAACGTCGAACTGAGCGGCCAGCCGCAGGGCTACTATCTGAAGGCCGTCAAGGTCGGCGGGCGCGAGGTTCCCGATGCCCAGCTCGACCTGAGCTTCGCCATCGGCCCCATGGAGATCGTGCTGGGCGCCGACGCCGGCAGCATCACGGGAAAGGTGGAAAATGGCAACGACGTCGCGGCCAGCGTGCGCGTGACGGCGGTGCCGGCCTCGGGCTCCTCGCGGCGCGACCTCTTCAAGGCCGCCACTACGGCCGACGACGGCACGTTCACGCTGGCCGATCTGCCACCGGGCGAATACAAGCTGTACGCCTGGGAGGAGGTCGAAGGCAATTCCTGGATGGACGCCGAGTTCCGGCGGCCGTTTGAGAGCCTGGCGTCCACCGCCGAGGTGAAGGGAACGCTCACCCCCAGCGTGACACTACGCATGATTGGGAAGGATCAGTTGGCGGCAGCGGGAATCCGATAAAACAAAAGTGGCCACAGATGGACACAGATAAACACAGATTTAAGACTTTCTTATCTGTGTTCATTTGTGGCCTTAAATAACATCGGCGAAGCTCTTCCGCAGCCGGTGGAACCACCCATACCCGAGGATCGCCAGCGCCGTCGAACCCACATACAGGCCGAGCAGGGCATTCGACCAGGGAGCCTCGCCATCCAGCAGCACCGCACGATACCCGCGCACCAGGATCAGCAGCGGGTTGAACTCCAGCACACGCGCGGCGGCTTCCGGCACCGCGCCCTCGGCATAGCAGATGGGCGTCAGAAAGAACCACAGCGTCAGCAGGAAGCCGATCACCTGTCCCAGGTCGCGCACGAAGACTCCGGCGCCGGCCAGCATCCAGGCCAGGCCCGCGGTCAGCAGCATCTGCGGGACCAGCAGCGCGGGCACCCATACGACCGACGCCGGGATTCCTCCGCGGAACACGAACACGCCCGCGACAAAGATCACCACCCCGAACAACTCGGTCACCAGTCCGGCCAGCACCAGGTTTACGGGGAGCGTCTCCAGCGGGTAGACCAGCTTCTTGACGAAGTTGCGGTATTCGAGAATGATGGTCGGCGCACGGCCCACGGCCTCCGAGAACGCCAGCCACGGCAGCATCCCGGCCAGGAAGTAGAGCACGTAGCCCGCGCCGGTCTGGTCCGCGCCGAAGCGCTGCTTGAGCACCACGCCGAAGACGAAGGCGTAGGTGGCCATCAGCAGCAGGGGGTTGAGGAAGGTCCACAGCACGCCGCCGAAGCTCCCTTGGTAGCGAGCGGCGATGTCGCGCTTGACCATGGTCCGGATCAGCTTGCGGTTGCGCCATACGCTCTCGACAGGCAGGGTGAACGCCTTGGGGATCGCCCGCAGCAGTCGCGCGCGGCTCTGGGCCGAGGTGCTTTCGACCCGTGGCGCACCGATCGCGACCTGGCCCGCGCCGACCTCGGCATCGATCGAGATGAAGCGCGCGCGGTCGGCCACCGGGGCCACCTGCACGCGATAGGGACCCTCTTCGGGCGGCAGCGTGACGCGCAGGTCGACGTCACGTCCGCTCACCTCGGACCACTCGCCTTCATAGAGGAACGCACCGGTGGCGGGATCAAAGAGCTGCCAGCCGATGACGCCGGTCGCGTCCCATTCAAAGCGCAGATGGATCGCACCGCCCTCGGCCTCAGCTTCCACGGCACGGAAGGTGGCCATGTCAGCTATACAACCACGACGGGTAGCGCTCGCGCACGCCACCGGTTTTGCGGCCCACGGCGTAGATGCCGTCGCCGCGATGGTCGCGCGGCAGCAGGTAGGTTTCGAGCAACTGGTCCACCCAGGCGTACTCGGGGCGCGGCTCGGCGTAGAACGGACCGGTATCGAGCAGCGTCACCTCGAAGCCGCAGTTCTCAAACAGCATCTTGATCTCCTGCGGCGTATATTCGCGGCTGTGGCGCGGATCGGCGTCGCCTTCCTGGTTGGGGCGGATGTAGGCCGGAAACAGCATCGGATGGTAGCCCTGCAGGATTCCCATGATGGCCCGCGTCGAGACAATGTTGGGCGTGGTCAGCACCAGGTGGCCGCCGGGTTTCAGGATGCGATTGATCTCGCTCATCATGTGCACGGGATCGGCGGGCAGGTGCTCGACCAGTTCGCAGCAGAGCACGGTGGCAAACGACGCGTCTTCGTAGGGGAAGCGGTCCTTTTCGGCGTCGAAGTGGTCGATCTCGCAGACGAACTCTTCACCGTCGAGCGAAGTGACCCGGCGGCAGTCCGTTTGGCCGAGCTCGCCGAAGTAGCAGCCGCGAACTTCGCTATAGCCGAGCTTGGTTTTGAGCGCGGGCGTGATCTGGAGGTAGGCGCCCATTTCGAGCACGCGGTCGCCATTCGAGCCCGGAGGCGTGATGGCGAGCGTCTTCTCCAGGCGCGTGCGGTGCGCCTTGGCGTAGCCCAGCGTGCCGTCTTCCTTGCGGGTCCAGGAGAAGATGTAGTCGGTGGTGACGGGCTCGCGCGGGGGCTCTTCGGGCGGCGCTGGTTCGGGCTCCGGCTGAGCGGTGGGCGCCTCAAGTGAAGTGGCGAGTGCCTCGTCCACAGCGGGCGGCGCGGCAGATTCCGGCTGCGCCGTGCCGTCGACCACCCCTTGCAGGAAGTCCGCGTAGCGCCGCGCGACCGATTCCCAACTGCATTCGCGCTCCACCCATGTCCGTGCGCGGCGGCCGAGCTCCTGGGCGACCTCCGGACGCTCGATCAGCAGACGCAGGTACTCGAAGATGTGATCCTCTTCGCTCGCATCCACCGGAGCCTTGAGGCACACGTCGTCGGGATACTCGCGGAACGCCCCGATCTCGGAGACCACCACCGGCTTGCCCATGCCCAGCGCGCGCAGCAGCGTGCCCGAGGTTTCGCCGACGGTCGGGTAGCGCAGGTTGAGCACTGCGTCGCAGGCCGCCAGATAGCCGTTGAAGTCGTCGATGGGCGCAAAGTCGATGTGCCGCACCTGCGCGCTCAGGCCGAGCGACGAAATCAGGCCGGACAGATTCAGCTCCGGGTGCGCCTCGCCCACCAGGATCAGGCGGGCTTGCGGGAACTGCTCGGTAACGCGACGAAAAGCCCGCAGCGATTCGGCGATGCGCTTGTAAGGCTTCAGGAATCCGAAGATCCCGATGAGCGGCGTCCCGGCGTCGAGACCGAGCTTCGCGCGGTAGGGAGCGCCGTCCACGTGCGGGATCCAGGCGCCGTGCGGGATCTTGGCGATGGGTCCGGTGAACCCGTGCGAGCGCACGGCCTCGGCCACGAACTCGCTGTGAACGATCACGGCGCGGGCGCGCTTCAGCAGCGAGGTAAGCATCGGCAGGTCGTAATCCGGCCCACGTTCGAGGGTCCGCACGTAACGTTTCGCATACGCCAACGCTTCGGGTCCGCCGTCGATTTCGACCTCCCGCATGTACGCATCCCAGTTGCCGCGGCGAATGGTCAAATCCGCCATCAGGTGATGCAGGTTCGCTTCGTGCAGCACCACCACGCCCGGATGCGCCATGGCGGCTTCGTAGGCGTAAGTGTGAAACGGGTTGTTGCCGAGTTGATAGAGACAGGCGTCGTAACGCGCGGCGTCAAAGGCGGCCGGCGGACCGTCGAAGCACTCGACCTCAGCCAGCTTCTGAAGCGGTTCCAGCAGTGCGGCGGAGTAGTCGGCGATGCCGCTCCGCGCCGGCGGCAGGGGGGAGAAGAACGCGATCCGCATCGCTCAGGGGATCAGTTCCACCGTGAACGCTCCCAGCGGCAGCGGGAGCGTCGCCTTGAGCGGCGTGCGGACGTCGTCATGGGCGAAGAACAGCTCCAAGCTGATCCGGCTCTTAGGGCCCTTCACGTCCACGCGCACCTTGTCGGCCTGCTGGCGCTCGTCCGCAATGCGAACCTCTTCCATGCCGACGTAGGTCAACTGCAGGTCGTACTTGGCGCCCAGCACCACGGGCTGATGCGGCGCCAGGCGGCCCTGGGCCAGCTCCGAGCGCACGAATTGCAGAAACGTCATGGCGTCGCGCGCGCAAGCGGGCACCGAATACGTGCTCTTGCCGCCGCCGTCCACCTGCGTCTCGCGGGTCACTTCCTGGGCGCGCTGGTCGAACTTGTCACGCTCTTCGCTCTTGCGGTCGCCGCGGGTCACCATCTTTTCGAGCTGGATGGAGCAGAAGCCCGAGTCGGCGCTCGAGGTGTAATGGTCGCGCATGGAGAAGCCGGGGATGGCGGCGTCCAGCGTCAGCTCAAATTCCCAGCCGGGCTCCGGACCGCCTTCGGTGCGGCCTTCGCCGGTGTGGGTGGAACGGATGGATGCCTCACCCAGGCTCAGTCCGCTCGGCCAGTTGACGCTATAGTGCAGCGTCTCGGCCGCGGCCGGGAGCATCGAGAGGAAGGCCGTGGCGAGTACCGCGGAGAATTTCATGACACACGTGCTTTCAGGGCGGATTCGATGCGCCGCGGGCTGCCGGCGACTTCATAGTAGACGTTCAGGGTTTGCTCAGCGGCGCGCTGCCAACTGAAGAGCGCCGCGCGCTGGTAGCCCAGGCGCTCCAGGCGCTGGCGGAGTTCGGCGTCCACCAGGATGTCGATCATGGCGCGCGTCATCTCGGGAACCGACCGCGGGTCGAACAGCAGGCAGGCCGAATCGGCCACTTCCGGCATGGCGGTAGCGTTCGAACAGGCTACGGCGCGTCCGCTGGCCATGGCCTCCAGGATCGGCAGGCCGAAGCCTTCATAGAAGGAGGGGAACACGAACAGGTCGCAGGCGCCGTAGAAGTTGACCAGTTCGCTGTCATCGACGAAGCCGGTGAAGTGGACGCGTCCGGCCACGCTGGACCGTTGCACGGCGGAGTGCAGTTCGGGCGAATACCAGGTCTCCTTGCCGACGAACACCAGTTGGTGTGGCAGCTTGGGGTGGGCTTTCACCACGTCCTCGAAGGCGCGCAGCAGGCCCATGTGATTCTTGCGCGGCTGCAGGTCGCCCACGGTGAGGACAAAGGGTCCAGGGACGCCGAACCGCTTCTCGACGGCCGCGCGGGCCACATCGCGTTCCACCGGGCGGAAGCGCTGCGACACGGCGTTGGGCACCACCACGACCTTGTCGGGGTCGATCTCGTAATGATTCAGAATCGCCCGGCGGGAAAATTCGCTGGGGGTAAGCACGCGCGCGGCGCGCATCACGGTGCGCTTGACGGTCAGGCGCAACTGCGTGGATCGGAACCGGGTGAAGTACTGGGGGTGTTCCAGGTAGCTCACGTCGTGCACGCTGACCACCAGGGGCACGTTGATGCCGACGGGCGCCGTGTACTGCACGTGTAGGAGGTCCGGGCGATCGCGGCGGACGTGGGCGGGGATGTCCAAACCCAGGCGTTTATAGGGGTTCTCGGAAACCCAACGGGTCTGAATGCGGCTGGGGATGTGCTCCGGCGCCTGAGGCTTGGAGATGTAGGCTATCAACTCGTTCCCCTCATCCAGCCGGGCAAATTCCTTTAGGAGATTGCGGATATAAACTTCGTTGCCGGTGAGGTGGCAGCCGATGGCGTGCGCGTCAACCGAAAATCGCATGCTCGAAATTCCAGTATAGCGGCTTACGCAGGACGCGGGCTGCGGCGCGTGGTCCTTTCCTTCTCATTATGGAACAAACCGCGGCGCGAGGGATGTTTCAGTTTCGCTAACCCATCAGCCGGGGCGCGACTGGCATCCGGGGCGCTGCGTATACTGATGAGTATGAAAACAGCCGTGTCCATTCCGGACGACGTTTTTGAGCGCGCGGAACGGCTGGCCCGGCGGACACGCAAGTCCCGCAGCGAGGTCTATAGCGACGCTCTCCGCGAATATGTGGCGCGGCACTCACCTGAAGAGATCACTGCGGCCATGGATCGGGTGTGCGCGGAGACCGGAGACGCGCCGGACCCGTTCACAGGGGAGACCGCCCGGCAGGCGCTGACGCGCTCGGAATGGTGATTTCGCAGGGCGAGGTTTGGTGGGCGGATCTGCCGGAACCCGCAGGATCCGGACCGGGCCTGCGCCGCCCGGTAGTCGTTGTGCAGTGTGATGCTTTGAATCGCAGCCGCGTGGGCACTGTGATCTGTGTGCCCTCACCAGCAATCTGAAGTGGGCCGAGGCGCCCGGGACGTGCGCCTATCGCCGCGAGAAACCGGCTTGCCCAAAGAGTCTGTTGCCAACGTCTCTCTGATGACCAGCGTCGATAAGGGCCTGCTCACCGAATGTGTAGGAAAGCTCTCACGCCGGGAACTCGACCTGGTGCTGGTGGGAATTGACCTCGTTCTCGGGCGTTAATACGCGCGCTGGTAGATCTCCAGCGCCCCCGCCGCATCGAGCGGGCGCGGGTTGAATTTACCGGCCCACTGCGAAGCGGCGTCCTCGGCCAGGCGCGGGAGCGACTCTTCGGGTACGTTGGCTTCGCGGAGGTTCACGGGCAGTCCGGCGAGCTCCGCCAGAGACCGCAGACGCTCGATGAGATCTCCGGCGTAAAGCTCCTGGTAGCGGGCTCCCGCCACGCCCTGGTTCCACTCGACCACGCGGGCCAGCACCAGCGCGATGGCGACGCCGTGCGGGATGCCGAAGTGTCCGGTGAGGGAATAGGCCAGCGCGTGCGCCGCGCCGAGGGCGGAGTTTTCGATGGCCAACCCGCCGAAATGCGCGCCGAGCAGGATGGCGCCGCGGGCATCGAGATCGGTGGGGTCGGCCAGCACGCGCTCGAGCCCGGAGTTGATCAGGCGCCAGGCCGACCGGGAGAAGCATTCCGAGAGCGCAGTCTGGCGCGTGGTCACCAGCGTTTCGAGCGCATGCGAAAGCGCGTCGTAGCCGGCCGCGGCGGTCAGCGACGCGGGTTGGGAGACGGTCAGCTTAGGGTCGAGGATCGCGGCGCGGAAGGAGACCTGGCGGTCGCCGCAGGCCATGCGGACGCCGGATTCCGCGTCCGTAATGGTGGCGTAGGACTGCGCCTCGCTGCCGGTGCCCGCGGTGGTGGGCACGGCCAGCATCGACATCATGGGCTTGGTGGCTTTGCCGTAACCCCAGTAGTCGCGGATGGAACCGCCGTTGGTCAACAGGAAGTTGATGGCCTTGGCGCAGTCCAGCGAACTGCCGCCGCCGACGGCGACGATCAGGTCGATCCCATGCGGCGCGGCGAAGGCGTGGCCGGCCTCCACCATGGCCGAGGTCGGGTTGGGCTGGAAATCGTGGAAGGCGTGCACGGCCATGCGGCGCGCCTTGAGGGACCGGGTGGCTTCCTGCGCATAGCCGGCCTGGACCATGCCGGGGTCGGCCACCAACAGGCAGCGTGTGCCGCCGAGCTCGCGTGCCACCTCGCCCAGGCGGGTGAAACCGCCTTCACCGAAGAGCACGCGCGTGCGCGGACGAAAATCGAAGGGTGTCATTTCGTTAAAGGTTCAGGATACTGCACTAAGCAGGCGCTTCACGCCGTCGGCGCACAGGACGGCGGCGTGGCGCGTGGCGGATTCGAGTCCGCCGAGGGCCTCTTCGATGACGGCGGGGGTAAGGGTGCGGAGCTCGTCGCGGGACTTGCCGGTCATCCACTCGGTGAGCGCCGAGCCGGCGGCGATGGAGGCGGTGCAGCCGCGGACCTGGTAACGGGCCTCCGTCACGCGGTCCTGCTCGAAGCGGGCCGAGAGGCGCAGGATGTCGCCGCAGGCCGGGTTTTCGACGTCGACCGAAACAGCGGGCGGGGGCAACTGGCCGGAGTTGCGGGGGTTCTGGAAGTGGTCCAGCAGGCGGTCGGAATGCAGGGGCACGCTTCGATTATGGCGCGGTCAGAGAGCCGTCACCGAACGTGGACGTGGCGTTCCCCACAGCTTCAGGAGATAATTGTTACGCGATGACCGTAGAGATCGAAGTCGACCGCGAGCGGCTTGCCGCAATCTGCCGGCAATACCATGTGCGCGAGCTTTCAGTATTCGGCTCGGCCGCCCGAGGTACGATGCGGCCGGACAGCGACGTCGATTTCCTGGTCGAGTTTCAGCCGGATGCGCGGCCCAGCCTTCTGGATCACTCCGGGTTGATGCTGGATCTGGCGGAGCTCTACGGGCGGAAGGTCGATCTGGTGACGAAGAAGGCACTCAAGCTCCTCATACGGGAGAGCATCCTGGCGGAAGCCCGTCCGGTGTATGCGGCGTGAGGAACTGTATCTTCGAGACATCGTCGAATCGGCCGGCTTCGTGGCGCAGTTCCTCGATGCTGTCGATCGGGACGAGTTCGAGCGATCTGAACTCATCCGGAGTGCCGTCGCGCAGAAGCTTCTGCTCATCGGCGAGGCAGCGGCGCACGTTTCCGGTGAGATCCGGGCGCGACACGCCGGCATTCCCTGGGCGAAGATCGTGGGGTTCCGAAACATCTTGATTCACTCGTACTTCGGGGTGGATTGGGATGCTGTCTGGCTGGTGGCTGCGGAAGAAGCGCCGGAACGGAGAGCGAGGATCGAGAAGATCCTGGAGGCGGAGTTTTATTGGAGACAGGCAGTTTGCCGCTGTCAAGTCCCCGCCAGCTTGCGGCACCGCACCCGCACCCGCTAGAATCAATCAGTTTGAAACAGGAATCTTGGAGGATGCATGTCCGTTGAGCAGAAGGTCAAGCAGATCATCGTCGAACAGTTGGGCGTAGATGAAGCCCAGGTCGACCCTACGGCCAGTTTCGTCGATGACCTCGGCGCCGACTCGCTGGATATCGTGGAACTGGTGATGGCGTTCGAGGAGGCGTTCGACCTCGACATCCCGGACGAGGACGCGGAGAAGATCGCGACTGTCAAGGATGCCATCGATTACATCTCGGCGAAGAAGAAGTAGCCGCCTTCTTTAGTTACGGAGCCCCACTTTTTGCAACGCAGAGTCGTAGTTACTGGAGTCGGCATGGTGGCTTCGGTGGGAATTGGGACGGAACCGGTTTGGGAGGCCATCAAGAGCGGCCAGAACGGAATCGGGCCGATCACGCAGTTTGATCCCACCGAGTTCGCCTGCCGCATCGCCGGGGAAGTCAAAGGCTTCGACCCGGGCGATTACGTCGAGAAAAAAGAGATCAAGAAGATGGGGCGCTTCATTCAGTTCGCCATTGCGGCGTCTGATTTCGCGCTCCAGCATGCCAGCTTCACGGTGCCCCCGGAAGACGCCGAGCGCACCGGTGTCTACATCGGCAGCGGCATCGGCGGGTTCGAGGTGATCGAGCGCGAGCACAAGACGCTGCTCGAAAAGGGGCCGGGGCGCATCTCGCCGTTCTTCATTCCGGCCACCATCGTCAATCTGGCCTCGGGCCACGTTTCCATTCGCAGCGGAGCGAAGGGGCCCAATTCGGCCACGGCCACCGCCTGCACCACCGGAGCGCACGCGGTGGGCGATTCCTCCCGCATCATCGAACGCGGCGACGCGGACGTCATGATCTGCGGCGGCACGGAAGCCGCCGTCACGCCCATGAGCGTGGGCGGATTCGCCGCCATGCGCGCGCTTTCCCAGCGCAATGACGATCCCGTGCACGCCTGCCGCCCGTGGGATCGCGATCGCGACGGCTTTATCATCGGCGAGGGCGCCGGCATCCTGGTGCTGGAAGAGCTGGAGCACGCCAAGCGCCGCGGCGCCAGAATCCTGGCCGAGATGGCCGGCTACGGCATGAGCGGTGACGCCTACCACATCACTTCGCCTTCGGAAGACGGCGACGGCGGCTATCGCGTGATGATGAACGCGCTGCGCGACGCCCACATCCAGCCGCATCAGATCCAGTACATCAATGCCCACGGGACCTCGACGCCGATGGGTGACCGCATCGAAACGCGCGCCATCAAACGCTGCTTCGGCGAACACGCGGCGAAGCTGGCGGTGAGTTCCACCAAGTCCATGACGGGCCACTTACTGGGCGGCGCCGGCGGACTGGAGGCGGGTATCTCGGTGCTGGCGATCCGCGACCAGATCGCTCCGCCGACCGTCAATCTGGATTGTCCGGACGAGGAGTGCGATCTCGACTACGTGCCCAACCACGCGCGGCCGATGGAGATCGAGTATGCTCTATCGAACTCGTTCGGCTTCGGCGGCACCAACGGGTGCCTGATCTTCAAGCGGTTCACGGAATGAAGATCGCGGTGGCCATCAAGCAGGTTCCGCTGCGCGACTCTCCGCTGCGCGTCGCGGCCTCCGGCTTGTGGATCGACGAGGGCGATCTCAGCTACGAAATCAATGAGCCGGACGCCTACGCGCTGGAAGAGGCGCTGCAGTTGCGCGAGAAGCATGGCGGCGAGGTGGTGGTGCTGTGCGCGGGTCCGGCGAGGGCCTCGCAGACGATTCGCGAAGCGCTGGCCAAAGGCGCCGATCGCGCGATTCATGTGCAGGTGGACAACCTGCCGCAGGCCGACACGCTGGGCGTGGCGCAATTGCTCGCCGGCGCGCTCCAGGGCGAATCGCCGGACCTGGTGCTGACGGGGCTGCAGTCCGACGACTTGGGCTACGGCCAGACCGGTGTGGTGCTGGCCGAACTGCTGGGCATGCCGCATTCGACCATCATCATGCAGGTGGAGGCCGGCGAAGGCTCGATTCGCGTGAAGCGCGAGCTGGAGGACGGCTGGTTCCAATCCGTCACCATGCCGCTGCCCGCCGTGCTGACGATCCAGAGCGGGCTGAACAAGCTGCGCTACGCCACGCTGATGGGGATCAAGAAGGCCAAGACCAAGGAAGTGAAGGTCACCGAAGCGAGCGCGCCCGCCGCTTCCGCCCCGATCCGAAAGATCTACGCGCCGCAGAAGACCAAGCAGGCGCAGATTTTCGAGGGCGACGCCAAGGAGGCCGCGGCCAAACTGGCCGAGAAGCTGAAATTCGAGGCGCGCGTCATATGAGGATGAAGGCGTGAGCGTTCTGGTCATCGTCGAGCAGCGCATGGCCGGCGAGGCGATCGCCGCCGGACGCCAGTTCGCCACCGCGCTCGGCGTGCCGCTGGAGGTGGCTGGCACGGCTCCGCCTACGGTTGAAGCGGCGAAGGTCTACAAACTGGAACACGCGCGGCTGGCCGCGTACACGGCCGACGCCTATACGGCAGCCTACGAGGCTCTGGTCCGCAAGGTGAACCCGCGGCTGGTGGTGTTCGGGCACACGTATCAGACGCGCGACTACGCGCCCAAGCTGGCGACCCGCTTCGGCAAGGTGCTGATCAGCGACGCCATCGCAGCGCGCTTCGAGAACGGTGCTCCGGTGTTTGTGCGCCAGTTGTTCCAGGGCAAGTTCAACGCCGATGTCGCGGCGACGGGCGATGGCCCACACTTTGTCTCCGTGCAGGCGGGCGCGTTCCGGGCCGATGCTCTGGAAGGCAGCGCGCCGGTGGAAACGTTTGCGCCGGAGATCGGCGAGCCCCGCCAGAAGCCCGAAGAACCGTTCCGCGAATCCGCCCGCGCGGTGGACCTGACGCAGGCGCCCATCATTGTTTCGGTGGGCCGCGGCATCAAGGAGCAGGACAACATTCCGGTGGTCGAGGCGCTGGCGAAGGCTCTGGGAGCCGAACTGGCCGCCTCGCGCCCCATTTGCGACGCCGGCTGGCTGCCCATGGAGCGCCAGGTCGGCAGCTCGGGCCAGACCGTGGCGCCGAAGCTGTACCTGGCGGTCGGGATCTCCGGCGCGATCCAGCACCTGGTGGGCATGAAGGGATCGAAGACGATAGTCGCGATCAACAAGGACGCCAACGCGCCGATTTTCGAGGTCGCCGATTACGGTATTGTGGGGGATCTGTTCGAGGTAGTGCCGGAGCTGGTCCAGGCCGTCGAGAAGCTCAAGGGCTGATTTGTGTCATCCGCCGGCGGAGGCCGCTTTCGCGTCGGCCGGGAAGCCGATGCGGCGCTTGGGCGTGGGCGGAGGCAGTTTCAGCAGATCGATTTCCTCGGCCAGGACGCTGATGAACGAGGTGTGGCGTTCCTGCATGTGTTCGAGCTCTTCGACCCGGGCCGCCAGGTCCTTGTGGCTGGCCAGCAGCTCGCGCATGCGGACGAAGGTCCGCACGATCCGGATGTTCACCTGGATCGCACGGCGGCTTTTCAGCACCGAGGACAGCATCGCCACGCCCTGTTCGGTGAAGACGTAGGGCAGGTAGCGGCGGCCGCCTCGTCCCGGCTTTGAGATCACAATTTGTGATCTCAAACGAGCGGCTTCTTCCGGCTCCAGCCGGAACATGAAATCCTCCGGGAAGCGGTCCAGGTTGCGCTTGACGGCCTGCAGCAGGACCCGGGTTTCGACGTCGTAGAGCTCGGCGAGGGCCGCGTCGAGCATGACTTTCTGCCCTCGAATCAAATAGATGCGGCGTTCGATCTGCTCTGCCGGGACGATCTCCGGATCAGCCGCGGGCTTTGGCGCGCGTTTCATGTCCTCAAAATGGTGCTGTGGGGACAGGATTTCTCTCTATGCCGTCCCTGGTCCCTTCCACGGACGAACCCGAGGCAGCCAGCGGCGCACGTGGCCGCAGTACGCCGCGAACTCCGTCCCGAAGGTGCGCCGCAGGGCCGGTTCCTCGTAGCCCAAAACGAACAGGTGAAACGCGACCCAGACCAGTGCCGCGTAGCCCAGCAGCCGCGTGTCGCCGAACCACAGCCCTTGGCCGAGGATGATGGAGACCACGGCCACGTACATCGGGTTCCGCACCCAGCGGTAGAATCCGCGGACCACCAGATGCCGCGTGGGAAGCACCGGAGCCGGCGTCCCGAGCCCCTGCCAGGCGAAGCGCGCGACGGATTCGATCAGCACCGGCAGCCCCGCGGCCATGAGACCGATGCCCAACCAGCGTGCGGCCGTGACGCCGAATAGCGGAGGCCGCATCTGCCAGCGCGAGATCCACCACGGAATCACGCCGGCCACCGTCCCCGGCGCCAGTACCAGGAATACGGCCGAGGCTGTCGCCGCCGTCGCTCTGCGCATCGGGATCAGGCGGCGGCGTCAGGCCGATAAAGGTCGTGCAGGCGCAGCAGTCCCAGCGCGCGCCCCGAAGCCTCGACCACCGGCAGCACCGAAATCTGCGACGGGCGGTCCTCCATCAGGATCAGCGCATCCTTGAGCAGGGCATCGGGAGCGATGGCCAGCGGCGACCGCGTCATGACGTCGGCGGCCTTCAGCTCGCGGATGTCGTCGTGGGATTCAAAGGCCCTGCGCACATCGCCGTCGGTGATCAGCCCGGCCAAGCTTCCGTCGGCAGCCAGCACGCAGGCCGCACCCAGCGGACGCCGCGACATCGCGATCACCACCTGCTTGAGCGATTCGTCCGGGGCGACCCACGCTACTTCTTCGCCGGTGTGCATGGCGTCCTCGACCGACATTTTGAGGCTACGCCCCAGATGGCCGCCGTCGTGCAGCCGCGCGAAATCCTCCGCCGCGAAGCCGCGCGCCTGCATCAGCGCGACCACTAGCGCGTCGCACACCGCCAGCGTCACCGCCGAGCTGGCCGATGGCAGGAATCCCTCGGGATCGGCCTCGCGGGGAACGCTGGCGTCCAGCACCACGTCCATTGCGGCGGCCAAGGGCGACGCCGGATTCCCCAGGATGCCGATGAACCCGCGCCCCAGTTCGCGCCGCAGCAGCGGGATCAGCGAAAGTAGCTCGCCCGTGGCGCCGCTTTTCGACAGCAGCAGCACGCAGTCGCCCGGCTGGCACACGCCCAGGTCGCCGTGCGTGGCCTCGGCCGGATGCAGGAACACGGCGGGTATCCCGGTGCTCTGGAGCGTTGCCGCCATCTTCCGCGCCAGGTGACCGGACTTGCCGATGCCGGTGACGATCGCCTTGCCGCTGCCCCTCCGGACGGCGTCGAGCACCAGGTCGACGGCCCGGTCGAGCGATTCATCCAGGCGCCCGGCAGCGGTCAGGATGGCGCGCGCCTCGGCCTCCATCACCTTGCGCGCCGCCTCCAGGCGTTCGGCGCGCGGGTCCACTTTGCTTACCGGGGCTCCCACATCGCGTACTGTAGCACGGGTGCGAGTTTTGCACCCGGACAGTGCCATTTGTTACCCTTGGACCGTTCAGCACCCGAATGGATCCCGCCTGTATTCCACTTACAGCTCTTCCGGGCACTTCCCAGTTGTTCGGCGACTACTGCTATAACTTCGGGCAGGTGGCCCGGTTTTACCGCCACGATCCGCATTCGCCGGAAGCCTTGGATGCCGCCGCGCGCGCCGTCGATTACCCCACAGAGCGCCGCGCCGCCATGGCCAAAGCCCTGGCGGGCCAGAATCCGCCCAGCGATCTGCTCACGCGTTTCGCCCAGCCGGGAACGGTGGCCGTGGTCACCGGCCAGCAGGTGGGCCTGTTTTCCGGACCCGCCTACACCATCTATAAGGCGCTGACGGCCGCCCGCCTGGCCGCGGACCTCACCGCTCGGGGCACTCCCGCCGTGCCCATCTTCTGGCTGGCCACCGAGGATCACGACTTCGCCGAGATCAATCACACCTGGGTCTTCGACCGCGGCCGCAATCCGGTGGAGCTGCGCATGGAGGCTCCCGAAGGCTGGCAGCGGGCGCAGCGTCCCGCGGGCAACTACCCGGTGGACCAGCCGCCGATCGACGCACTGCGCCGTGCGCTGGCCGGGTTCCCGTATGCCGAAGAAGTCGTGGCCGCGGTGGAGGAAGCCTACTGCCCCGGCGCCAGCATGGGCTCTGGTTTCCGTGCGCTGTTGCGCAAGCTGCTGGAGCGCGTAGGCATGCTGGTGATCGACCCGATGCAGCCGGCGGTGCGGGCGATCGGGGCTCCGTTTATGGCGGACGCGCTGCGTGCGGCGCCCGAACTGAAGGCCGCGCTGCTCAATCGCGGGGTGGAACTGACCCGCGCCGGCTACCACGCGCAGGTGCTGGTGGAGCCGAAAACATCGCTCTTCTTCCTGCTGGAAGCCGGTGACCGGCTCACACTGCGCCAGCCCGATGCCGAATTCGCCGCGCTGGCCGATCGCGCCGAAGCCGTTTCGCCCAACGCGTTGCTGCGGCCTGTGTGGCAGGATTACCTGCTGCCGACCGCCGCTTACGTGGGAGGCCCGGGCGAGGTGGCGTACTTCGCACAATCGTGCGTGCTGTTCGACCGGATGCTGGGGCGCATGCCCGTGGCGTTCCCGCGCGCCGGGTTCACGCTGCTCGATCCGCGGGCGGTGAAGCTGCTCGACCGGTTCGGGCTCACCCTGCCCGACGTGATGGTCGCCGACGAGGACCTGCGGCAGCGCATCGCGCGCAGCCTGGTTCCGGATTCGCTCGAAGCCGCCTTCGCGGAAACCGCGCAACTCACCGGAACCCGCCTGGACGCGCTCGGCGCGCAGCTTCAGGAATTCGACCCGACGCTGGCCGCCGCCATGGCCAAGAGCCGGGCGAAGATCCTCTATCAAGTGGACAAGCTGCGCCGCAAGACCGAGCGTGAAACGCTGCGGCGCGACGCGCGGGCTTCGGCCGACGCCGCCTATCTGCGCGGGCTGCTGTACCCGCAGCGGCATCTGCAGGAGCGCCTGCATTCGATGCTGCCGTTCCTGGCTGAGTACGGCTTCGATCTGGTCGACCGGTTGTATGAGCGCCTGACGCTGCGCTGCCCGGATCACCACGTGGTTGCGCTCTAGAGGACCGCTCCCCGCGGTCGCAGCTAGCGGCGCTCTACGCTGAACAAGCGATCCAGGCGGAGTGCCACACGACGTTCTCGGAGTAGCTACAGGCGCTGCGTCCGCCGGTCCTGATCGGAGCAGAATGCCAGTAGCTGAGCCGCGACCGCAGGGAGCGGTCCCGCTCCGGCCCCTCAGTGCACAAAAATGAAGAAACGGCCGCGCGGGCCGTCTAACAGATTGGTGGTGGCAGCCTGAGCGATTGCGAAACAACGGCTGAGGTCATCCAAGCGTGCCGCCGGGGCGACCGGGATGCCTTCCGTGCGCTCTACGAAACGTACAAGGACAAAGTGTACTCGATCGCGCTCTACTACTTTCATGGAGACCAGGCCGCGGCTGCCGACGCCACGCAGCAGGCGTTTCTGAAGGTGCTCACCGGCATCCATCAGTTCCGCGGCGAGGCGGGTTTCTCCACCTGGCTCTACCGCATCGTGGCGAACACCTGCCGCGACCGCTCCCGCAGCGCCGCCGTCCGCGAGATTCCCGCGGAACCGGCCGAGCTCGCCCTGATTCCGGACGGCGCCACGCATGAATCTGGTCTGGCTCGAGCCGAACAGCAACAGCAGGTGCGGCTGGCGCTCGCCTCGCTGCCGCCCAAGCTGCGGCTTCCCGTGCTGCTGCGCTACTTCGAGGACCTTTCCTATGGCGAGCTGGCCCAGGCGCTCGACTGCTCCATCGGCACGGTGGCCTCCCGGCTGAACAAGGCGCACCAGCTTCTGCGGCAGAAGCTTGAGGCGCTCACGGGGGTGCGGCGATGATCGACCCGCGGCAGCGCCCCCCGCAGGAGCCTCTCGGCCTGCCGATCGAGCGCGCGCCCGAATCGGTGTGGCGCGACATCGAGGCCCAGTTGGACTCTCCGCCGCGGAGGTCGCGGCCCGCGCCGTGGTGGCGCTGGGCGGCTGCGGCGCTGCTGGTGATCGCCTGCGGCGTTGGGTTTGTGTCGCTGCGCGACCGAGGCTGGGCCAGTGGCGACTGGCTCGAAACCGCCGCGGACGACCACCCGAGCATCACGCTCGGCTCCATCGGGTCCATGGAGGTGGAGCCCAACACGCGCGTCCGCCTGCTGCACCAAAGCCCCGATGAAATGCGCCTGGAACTGGCCCACGGCGGCATCGACGTGAACGTGACCGCGCCGCCGCGGCTGTTCTTCGTCGAAACGCCCTCGGCGACGGCGGTCGACTTGGGCTGCGCCTACAAGCTCCACACCGACGAGGCGGGCAACGGGCTGTTGGAGGTGACCTCGGGCTGGGTGTCGCTCGAACGCGAGGGGCACGAATCGCTGGTGCCCGCGGGCGCGAGCTGCCGGACTCGCGCCGGCGGCGGTCCGGGCACGCCGTTTTTCTCCGACGCGTCGCCCGCCTTCCGCGCCGCGCTCGATGCCTTCGACCGCGGCAGCGGCGGCATCGGCACGATCCTCGCGGAATCGCGCCCGCGCGACACGCTGACCCTGTGGCATCTTGTGCCGCTGGTCGAGGGCGACGTCCGCGAGCGCCTGGTCGACCGCGCCATCGCCCTGGTCCCGTTGCCCACGGGTGTCACGCGCGAGCGGATTCTCTCGCTCGATGCCGATACACTCACCCGCTGGAGAGAGGAGCTCGCATGGTCCTGGTAAGAACAATGGTCAGAGCACTCCTGTTGACGGCGCTGTGCGCCCCGTTCGCACACGCCGAATTCTCGCTGACCATCGCCAACCCGGTGGCCGCCCGGATCCGCGTCGTCAAGAAAGTCGGCATGGCCGTGCGCGCCGAAGGCTGCGCCGATCCGGCGCACGTCAAGCTCACCGTCTCGGCCGTGCGGCTCGAAGGCGGCACGCGCGTCACGATGCCGATCGCTGTGGTCCAGGCCGAGCAACCCGGCGTCTTCGGCGTCGGCCTGGCGACCGGGCCCGGACGGTGGCTCTACGTGCTGGCCGCCGAATGCGGCACCGCGCGCGCCGGCGCGCTGGTCCCGCCGGATGACCGCGGCTTCCCCGACCGCGATCACATCCGGCAGTTCCCCCACGCCCCGACGGATGCCGACATCGGCGCGGCACTCAAATAGCAGTCATCCCATGGAAGGTCGAACATGAAGCTCGCAGCAGCTGCTCAGGGCATGACACCGTGACGGGCGACCAGCGCCGGGACGAGTCCCGGTGCGGCCAGCACGAGTGCTTGCGCCACAACTACCAGGCGGCCTCGCGCGGGTAAAACGTCAGCGGAGCCTGCGACAGCGAGCCGCGCTCCGTGGTGGTGTAGAAACCCTTGCCGTCCGGCGCGAAGGCGATTGCCTCGCCCTGAACCTCGGCGGCCAACGGCACCAGTTCGCCCGGCTGCGCGAGCAGTTCCTCGATCGGCGTGGACCCGTCGGCGCGCCTCCAGTATGATCCCGCACCGGACGGCGGCATCAGCGGATTCGTACGGCTGGAGTACCGCCGGATCAGCACCTGCAAACCGTCGGCCGAGATGTCGGCGCCCGTTGAGCCGGTGAACGGGAACCTCGCCACGCGCGTGAGCGTGTTCCGCCGGCCGGCTTTGGGCGCCGTCGAACGGTACAGCCGGTTCCCTTCGAGCTCCCGCTTGCTGACCACGTAGAAGGCGCCTGTCAGCGGATCCACGAAGAAGCCCTCGGCATCGCGCGCGCCGTCTTCGTAGACGAATTCGAACGCGCTGACCCCCGATAGAGTAACCGTCACGGGGGACTGCTCCGGGTCGACCTTCGGCTCGGCTACGCGATACACGTGGACCGAATCGCGCCGCGCGTTGTTGTCGCCAATGTCGGCCAGGTACAAATAACTGCCGCCGCCCGCCTTGGGGCCAATGGACATGTCCTCCCAGTCGACCGCCTTGGCGCCTTCGAGCGTGTACGTCCCCAGCAGCTTCCCCTCGCCGTTCACGGCGTAGACGCGCGGCTGGTCGCCGGAATCGTTGTGCACCCAGAAGACGCCCGGGTAGGAGCGGCTCAGCGCCATGCCGGAGATTTCGTCCAATTGCGCCGGAAACCGGGCCACCTCCTTGCCTGCGCCGAACGTCGCCGCCCACGCGACCGCCGAGGCCGCCAGAGCCACAACCCCGATCCAATGCTTCGTTCGCCGCTGCCACATACCAGCTCCATGGTATCGGTTCAGGCTGTCCAAAGAAGGGAAGTTGGATGACTGAAATCGGACCCGCATGGTCCGGTTAGTGTGATACCGTAGTCTCGTTGGGCTGGCTCGCGCGTTTATCTTACAAGGGGCCGGCCAATGCGACGAGAGGAGATTCCATCAAGTTATGAAGTCCACCAAAACTCTGATTCTGGGCATGGCTCTGGCCGCCCTCTTAGGTGTCATGATTGTCGGCGCCGCCCAGATGCCCACTGTCGGCATGACTGCCCCCGGCTTCACGCTCCCCAGCCAGGAAGGTTCGCAGGTCAGCCTCGGCGACTTCAAGGGCAAGTGGGTTGTCCTGTACTTCTACCCCAAAGATTTCACCCAGGGCTGCACCATTGAGGCGCGCAACTTCCAGGCCGATCAGGCGCAGTACACCGCCAAGAACGCCGCCATCGTGGGCATCAGCGCCGATACGGTCGATTCCCACAAGGATTTCTGCACCCAGGAAAACCTCACTTTCAAGACGCTCGCCGATCCGGCCGGCACCACCATCGACAAGTACGGCTCGCTCACCAAGCTGGACGGCAAGATGAAGGAGCGCTTCAAGCAGGATCACATCGCCGCGCGCAACACTTTCCTGATCAACCCGCAGGGCAAGATCGCCAAGGTGTTCACCATGGTGAATCCGAACCCGCACAGCAAGGAAGTGCTGGCGGCGCTCGACGAGCTCGAAAAGAAGTAGCTCAGGCCTCTTCCTCGATCACAAAACTCGAGACAACTTCTGCGGTGGGCCGCACGGTCGCGGCCACACCGCAGTATTTGTTTTCAGACAGCTCGATGGCCCGCCGGACCGCCGTTTCCGAGATCCCGTGGCCGCGCACGACGTGCCGCAGCTCGAATTTCTGGTAGCTGCGCGGCAACTCCTCCCGCCGTTCGGCCTTGATCTCCACGCGGTACGCCGTCACCTGCTGGCGTTTCTTTTCGAGAATCGAAATGACGTCGGCGGCGCTGCATGCGCCCACGGCCAGAAGCAGCAACTCGGTCGGGCTTGGTCCCACGGACCGCTCTCCACGGAAATCCAGCACCTGGGCATGTCCGCTGGGCGAGGTGCCTAACAGCAGATCGTCGCCCGCCCACTGCACGGTAGCATGAGGCAGTTTCATGCCCCTGAGTCTTGCACGTTGCAGTCCACACTGTACACTGGGAATTTATGCCTGAAGCGCTCACGCTGGCCGACATCCAGAAAGCCCGGCAGCGCGTCGCCTCCTGTGTCCGCCGCACGCCGCTGGCGGCCAGCGCCACCTTGAGCGAACGGCTCAAGACCAACGCTTACGTCAAGCTGGAATCGTTTCAGAAAACCGGATCGTTCAAGGTCCGGGGTGTGTTCCACAAGGTGCTGGGGCTGAGCTCGGAGGGCCGCGGCACGGGGATCGTCACGGTCAGCGGGGGCAACCACGGGCAGGCTGTGGCCTACGTGGCCCGCGCCCTGGACCTGAAGGCGATCGTGCTGATGCCGGAGTCGGCTCCGGCGCCGCATGCCGCCGCCGTCCGGGCCTACGGAGGCGAGATCCGCTTCGCGGCCACCGCCGCGCAGGCGTTTTCCGAGGTCGCCGAACTGGAGCGCGAGGGCTGGACCTACATCCATCCTTTTGACGATCCTTCCGTGATGGCCGGGCAGGGCACGCTGGGCCTGGAGATCCTGGAGGACGCGCCGCAGGTGACCGACGTCATCCTGAGCGTTGGCGGCGGGGGACTGGCCGGTGGCGTCGCGACGGCCATCAAGAGCCTGAAGCCCGCCGTGCGCATCTGGGGCGTCGAGACCGAAGGCGCCGACTGCATGTCGCGATCGCTTGAAGCGGGCAAGATCGTCACGCTGGACGGCATCACGTCCATCGCGCGGTCACTGGGCGCTCCGGCCCCGTCGGAGAGGACCTTCAGCATGGCGCGCCAGCTCCTCGAAAGCGTGACCGTGGTGCCGGACCGTGAGGCGCTCACCTCGCTGGTGTTCCTGCTGGAGCGCTTGAAAGTGTTCACCGAACCAGCGGCGTCCTGCGTGCTGGCCGCGGCCGACCGCCTGCGTCCGCAGTTTTCAGCGGACCGCCACGTCGTGCTGGTTCTGAGCGGCGGGAACGCCCCCGCCAGCATTGTCGCGGCTGGAACCGATCCCGATCAGGGAGACGCCGGCGAGGATCAGGGCTAACCCCACCACCTTCAGTCGCGTGATCTTTTCGCCGAAGAACAGCCGCGACCACAGCAGCGTCCACATGTAGCCCAGCGAGACCAGCGGATACAGCACGCTCAGCTCGCCTTCCTTGTTGCCGAAGACGAAGAACGCCGACGAAATCAGGTAGGAGGCCACGCCCGCCGCCAGCCGCCAGTTGGTGACAATCGAGCGCAGGTTGCGCTCCAGGCGCTGCGCGCCGGCTTTGAGGAACGCCGCGCCGAAGCTACCGATGAAGGAGCCTGTGATCACCCAGGCCATGGAGGAAACCGGCGTGGTCATTCGGTCTTGCTCCCCCGTCCCAGGAAGGCCACTCCCACCACGATCAGCAGCACGCCGCTCATCTCCAGCGCGTTCATGGTTTCCTTCAGGATCACCACTGAGATGATGCTCACCCACACGTAGCTGACCGCGATTACCGGGTAGAGCAGCGACAGCTCGCCATGGCGCAGGGCAAAGATCAGTCCCACGGTGAACAGCCCGTAAAGGGCATAGCCGGTGAACAACTGCGGATCGGTGAAGATGCGGATGGCCGCGTCGAAAACGGTCGCGTCGCCCCCCAATTGCACGGCCCCCCGCTTGATCAGCAGTTGGGCGGCTGCGGCCAGGAAGGTACAGCAGAGCACGATGATGAAGGAGCGGCGGCGCTGCTGCTCAGTGGGTTGTGCCACGGGAACTTCCAGGATACCTGACTGTTGCAAAGGTTCTCTCTCCTTCGAAGACCGCTCCCTGCGGTCGCGGCACAGCGAGCGGCGCTCTGCACGGATCGATGTCTTCGCGCAGAATGCCGTTTTGCCCTATTCCCATCAGTTGGGCAGAGACGCCACTAGCTGTGCCGCGACCGCAAGGGAGCGGTCTTCGATAACGGCGGAATCCCTCTAGCTCCCGCGTTCCCCGCGTGCTCTCCCTCTTAAATCGACCGCATCCCGCAGGAGGTTTAGGACCGGTCGCTTCTCCAGCACCACCGTGACGACGTCGCAGCGGACCTGCTCCCACGGCACCCCGGCCTTGCGCGAAAACGCCCGGGCCACGCGCGCCAGGTTGCGCTGCTTTTCCGGCCCCACGGCGCGGTCCGGCGGCCCGTAGGCCGCGCTCTCGCGCGTCTTGACCTCCACGATCACCAGCCGGTCCCCTTCGTAGGCGATCAGATCGGCCTCGGCGTCGCCGGCGCTCAGCCGGTAGTTCCGGGCGACGATCCGGTAGCCCTGCCGCTTCAGGAACCGGTGCGCCAGATCTTCGCCCCGGCGGCCGGTGGCCTGGTCCGCGGTCCACAATCGGCGGCGGCGCGCGTCACGCCAGCGGTCCAGCAGCGCCCCGATCACCTGCGTCCCCTGACGAGCCCTGTTTGATTACCATGAGCCGCCACTCGATCACCTTGCCGCGCACCACGTAGCACAGATAATACTCCCAGAACCGCCGGAAGCGCGGAAAGCGGTTCACCAGAAATTCGAAGCCCAGCCATCGCCACAACGCTAGTAGCTTGACGTGTACGGAATTCTCATGGAAGCGCACCGCTGAGTAGTAGCCGTAGCCGGCGTTATCTTCGCCGAAATAGCGCAGCGAGAAGCTGTTCAGGTGCCAGCGGTGCGTGGGATCGCAGAAGCTGCTGAAGTCGGTGTAGTGCGGCGTCACCAGGAAAACCTCGCCGCCGGGACGCACCAGGCGATGAAATTCCTCCATGGTGCGGATCACATCGGAGACGTGCTCGATGACGTGCACGGCTTGCAGGGCGTCGAAGGAGGAGTCGCGGAACGGGTAAGGATAGCGGTCAAGCTCCACCAGAACGTCGGCCGCCGTGGCCGGATTGCGGTCGATGCCGATCGAGCCCGGCCTCTTGTTGATCCCGCAACCGACGTCCAAAACCCGAGCCCGAGTGCCACGCATGCAATGTAGTACGATACCAGAAACCGGCTCCCGGCCCCTTGGCCGGTCCGCTTCCAGACAACAGCTATGCTGCGCATCGAGATCGAACAACGCGACGGCATCTGCCTGGTGCGATTCGACGGACCCATGACGGCCGGGCTCGATCCTGCGTTCCTGCGCCAGAAAGCCGACGAGATCAAGCGTCATTCCGCCCAGGGTCTGGTGGCCGATCTGGCCGGCGTTCCCTCGATTGGCTCCACCGGCATCGGCGTGCTGGTCAGCCTGTACGCGTCGGCTAAGACGGCCGGCAGCCGTCTGGTGATCGCCGCGCCGCAGGACCGCGTGCGGCACGTGCTGGAATTCACCCGCGTGGCCACGCTGATTCCCCTGCTGCCGGATCTTCCGTCGGCCATCACCGCTTGTAAGGCGGAGTGAGCCGGCGTGCGGCCGCTGTTCCCAGCGGACCGGTAGTTTTCTGCAACGAACCCCGCTGCGGTGTAATCAAGGATAGGAGGTCCTGCGCGGACCTATTCCCAAAACACGGAGGCAATCCGGCATCATCATGACTTGGTTTGAATCGCTGCAACAGGCCCTGGGGCCGGAAACGTGGGTGGTCTGGGGCGGCCACTTGGTCCGCGTGGCGCTGATCCTGGCCGCGGCGCTGATCATCAACCGCATCGCCGCCCGCTTGATCCCGAAGCTGCGTGGGCACGTGGTCCTGGTCATGAGCCGGCAGGCAGTGGGCCGGGAGGCCGAACTCGGCAAGCGAGCCGACACGCTGAGCGGGATCGCGTCCGGCACGGTGAGCACGCTGTTGGTGGCTCTTGCCCTGGTCATGGCGCTCAAGGAGCTGGGCTTCGACGTGACGCCGATCCTGGCCGGCGCCGGTGTGGTCGGCCTGGCGGTGGGCTTCGGGGCGCAGAACCTGGTGCGCGACGTCATGACCGGGCTGGTGATGTTGGTGGAAAACCAGCTCCGCGTGGGCGACGTGGCCAACATCAACGGGATCGGCGGCGTGGTGGAGCGCGTGGGCCTGCGCACGACGATCCTGCGCGACTTGAGTGGCACGGTCCACGTGATCCCGAATGGTGTCGTCTCGGTGGTGTCGAACCTGACGCGCGACTTCTCCTACTATGTGTTCGAAACCGGCGTGGCGTATAAGGAGGACACCGACCGCGTGGTGGCCGTGCTGCGCGAGATCGGCGACGAGCTGCGCCAGGTGCCCGACTTCCGCGATGTGATGCTGGAGCCCCTGGAAGTGCTGGGCGTGGACTCGTTCGGGGATTCGGCGGTCATCATCAAGTCGCGCATCAAGACCCTGCCCAGCAAGCAGTGGATGGTGGGCCGTGAGATGAACCGGCGCATCAAGAAGCGCTTCGACGCCGAAGGCATCGAGATCCCCTTCCCGCACCGCACGCTGTACTTCGGCGAGGTCAGCCCGCCGTTCCGCGTGGAGCAGGCCGAGCCGAAGCAGGAAGAGGTCCGGACGCCGTAGAGCGTTCGACCCGACGAGCCCGTACCCCGTCAGTTCGATATCGCGACCAGCAGCGTCTGGGCGCCACTGGTTCCCGTCAGTGAGAAAGTAAGCGGGACCGCGTCGCTGGCCGGGACGTTCGGCACCACCACATTAAACTGATAGAGTCCCAGGTAGCCGCCCGTCAGCCCGGAAAAGGACACCGTGGCCGGGACGCCCGCGAAAGAGGCCTGGAAGTTGCCATTGAGGCGATTGGATTGCGTCACAATCAATCCCGCCGGACTATCCGGAGTCACCGGGCCGAAACCAACGCCATAGAGCACGAGCGTGTCCCCAGGTTTGGCGCGCGCGGAAGGAACGCCGGCGATGGATCCGGGTGGCAGAGCGAAGGTGACGCCGTCCGGAAACAGGGCCGCCGCGTATTGGCCGGCCGGCAGATTGAATACGGCGGGTGCCAGCAAACCCGGCTCCGTTGCATTCACGGTGATCGAATAAGGCAGGCTGTTTCCGCCTGGCGTCATGACCACCACCGGTTGCGGTCCGGTGGCGATGTTGGAGGGCACTTGCGCGTTCACTTGCGTGGGGCTGACATAGTCGACATACGCCGGTTGGCCGCCGATGGTGACCGTTGTTCCGGCCAACGTGGAGGGAGCCGCGTTCCCGTGGAAGTCTTCGCTGCCCCAGGTATGGGAGAGGACGTTCGCGAGATTCGTGCCGTAAATCTCCATCCACGTCCCGGGGGCCACCGCGGAGAATCCGCCGTAAGCGCTCGCGCTGATGACGCCCTGCGACGTTCGGATGACGGGCGTGGCATCGAACGCGCCGTGAACGGCCCCGGTGATGACGGCTCCCGGTGTCAGCCCCACCTGTCCGATGCTACAGGAGGAGACCGCCGTGCCGGAGCAAGTGGCAGTGGAATCGTAAAAGAAAGTGAAGTTATTGGACAGAAATGCCACAGTGGCGCCCGTGCTTTCGGTGAGTGATACCACGATTGATCCGGACGCGCCCTCGGTCAGGCCGAAGGTGACGAAATCGCTGCCCGGGCTGATGGAGTTGGCGGTGAAGGGCGACATCCCGCTTCCCGGGTAAGAGAACACGATCGAAATCGTCCCCCCGCCGCCGACGCCCGTGTAGGGCGCTGTTACCGTGCATTTCGTGTTCGCACCATCGGGAACGCATTGGCCCCAATCGACGCGGCTGCTACCCGAGCCACCGGAGCCGCCGAGACCGGTCAACGTCACGTTCTGGCTGGTGTTGGTATACGTAGCGGTTTGTGCGGAGGCCAACGGTACAAGCGCCCCGCAGAAGAGAAACACAAGAAGAAAGGCTGGTTTCATAGGAATATGGATGTTTCAATCCTAACAGCCCGCCCAACTTGTGGACTCGCGCATCGATAGCGCTGGCCGCCCCGGTCACTCGCCACCCGCGTCTTTCGACGATGCCGTCTTCGATCTACGGCTCCGCCGCGGCGGTGGTGCCCAGCGCCCGGTCGAGCTTGGTCAGAATGTCGTCTACCTGCGAGCGGATGGGGTCATTCGGGGCGCGTTCGACGAAGGTGCGGAGGCTGTCGCGGGCGCCTTCGTAGTCGCGGGTCTGGACCTGGATCATGCCCAGCACGTAATGCGTCTTGGGGTTCTGGCCCAGGTTGTCGGCCTGGATCGCCTGGCGGGCGCTTTGCTCGGCGACATCGAAGTGCTTCAGTTGCAGGTTGGCGACGGCGTTGTAGTAGTAGGCCAGCGGGAACTCGTAGGGGTCCAGGCGCACCACGGCTGAGGTGAGATCGGCCAGCTCCTGGAACTTACGCTGGTTGAACGCCAGTTCGTAGAGCTCCACGTACGGGTAAACGAAGCGCGAGTCGGCGTCTATGGCTTTCTGATAGGCGTCCCGGGCTTCGTCCGGGCGGAACAGCTTCTCCAGCGCCCTGCCCAGCTCGAGCCACGCCTCGGCGTAGTTCGGATGCAGGTCGACGGCCTTGCGCAGCTCCGTTTCAGCCTTGTCGTACCTCTCCTTGCGCGATTCCTTGACGCCTTTCTCGAACGCCTTGCGGGCGTCCTTGGATGCCGACGCCGAGGTGGCGCTGATCATCAAGCCGTCGGTCTTGGCCATGGCATGCAGCACGATGGTGCCGATGGCCGGACTATCCAGGTAGCGCCTGCCTGCAAGGGAGATGGTCTCGGAGCGATAGCCGTTCAGCTTGCCCCGCAGCTCGCAGCTCCAGAACACGAGTTCGGTGGCTGGATTCGAGCTGGCGGCCAGGGCTGGATTCGCGTCCACGGTGGAGAAGCCGCCGGGGGCGTTGGCGTCGATCGCCGTCGGAGTGCTGGCGTCGACGAACTGCGTCAGGTTGGCCCCGATCTGCAGGCTGAAGCGGCCTTTGGAATCCGTGTAGCCTTCGTTGTGGACGCTGTTGGTGGAGCAGACGCGCTGGATCAGGACGCGCTCGGAGGGGACCGTGCCGTCGTCGAGCACCACGTTGCCGGTGATGTAGAGGAGGCGCTGAGGGGCCGGCGTTGTGCTGGTGGTGGTGGTGCCGAGGCCTCCCAAGCCGCCGGTGGTCGGGCCGCCGCGTCCGCCGCCCGTGGATCCTCCGCCGCCGGTGTTCGCGCCGCCCGTCGCGGGCGGGGGCGTCGAAGTGCCGCCGCCGGCTGCTCCGCCGCCTTGCTGCGCCAGCAAAGGTAGACCCGCCAGCAGGAGGGCGCACAAAACACCTGAGGGACGAAGCTGACGCGCCGCCGGGCGCTCGGCCTCCGCCTCTCTATGGTGAACCTGCCCCCAATAGCGCACTCGCAAAATTCGCATAGAACAGCGCCTCCAGGTTTGGCCTCTCAGCCTGCGTTGATTATACTCCCATGGACTCGGCGGGAACGGGCAGGGGAAAGGGGTGGACGTCGCCCATCACGACTGTAATGCCGGCAGAGGCGGCGAAACCACTCACTGCGGTACTCGATACCAGGTTGCGGGCGCATCATGTATCTATCCAGCGGAGGTATTAATTAAGCGCACCGACGGATTGCCGGGCGCCGCGCGGGCTGGCCGAGCCGCGACTCCAAGGAGCGGTCCCCCTCAGTGCACACGTCCCTACACGGCCCGGATCGCGACCACCGTCACGTCATCCGTGCGCGAGCCCTCGCTGAAGCTGGCCACCTCAGCCGCGACTTCCTGGACCAGTGCGGCGCAGGACCGCGCCGCGGACTCGCGCAGCAGGGTGTGCAGCCGCGGATCGCCAAACTCGTCGCCGGCTCCGTTGGCGGCTTCCGTGACGCCGTCGGAATAGAGCAGGAGCGTGTCGCCGGACTGCAACTCGACCTCTTCCTCCGTGCACTCCCAAGGTTCGAACGCGCCCAGCATCATCGCTGTAGGGTCCAGGGGCTCGATGCGCCCCGAGGCGCGGGCGAGCAGCGGAGCGCAGTGGCCGCCGTTCACGTAGCGCAGCCGGCGCGTGCGGTCATCGTAGTGGCCGAAGAAGACGGTGGCGAAGCGGTCGGATTCGGTGGAGTGGTAGAAGTGCCGGTTCACCGCTTCGAGCAGCGGGATGGGCCGCGCGAGCGACGCCGCGGGCTGGCTGCGGAAGCAGGCCTGCAAGTTCGCCATGAGCAGCGCCGCGGGGATGCCTTTGCCCGAGACGTCGGCCAGCACGAAGGCCAGCGCTTCGGGGCCGGCGTCCAGGAAGTCGTAGTAGTCGCCGCCCACACCGAGCGCGGCGGCGCAGTGCCCCGCGTAGTCGATGGTCGCCAGGCGCCGGTGCGCGTCGGGGAACAGCTTCTGTTGGACCGTGGCCGCGATTTCGAGCTCGGACTTGCGCCGGCGCTCGGCGCTGGCCTGCTTGCGCACGGCGGCCAGCACGCGGGCGTTGTCCCAGGGCTTCTGGATGAAGTCGCAGGCGCCGCGGCGCATGGCCTCCACCGCCAGATCGATGCTGCCCCAGGCGGTCATCACCATGACAGGCGTGGTGTTGCCTTGTGCTTCGAGCCCCGCGAGGAGGTCGAGCCCCTCTTCGCCCGACGTGGTGTCGCGGGTGTAGTTGAGATCGGCGAGGATCAGGTCGAAGGTTTCCCGGCGGGCGGTATCGAGCAGCGCCCGGGGGGACTCTACCGTGACCGCCTGGTAGCCCTCGCCCTTGAGCAGGAGCTGCATGGCGTGCAACACGTCCGGCTGATCGTCGCTGATCAGTACGCGGTACGGTCGCGGCAGAGGCGGGGTGACCAGAAGTGTGGAATCCAACGCACTCATAGATATAAGTACTGACGAAGCAGAGGCAGGTTTAGTGCCTCTAAAATGTGGTTTATTATCAGTGTTTTGTGAAGATCTTGAGTGTCCGGGAATGGGACGCTCTGCGCGCGAATGGGACTGAGCGAAGAACACGCCGACAGCGGCTAGCTGGACGGATCCGATCCCGTTGCCTGCTCCCTTGGCCTATGTCGACGGGTTCCGTGGTGCGCCTCGATCGTGTAACAGGTCGTAATCCTGCCATTTCGGTCGAACTGCCCGTACCAGGGTGTTGGTTGCTTCCTGAAACGTCGTTCTATCGCTATCCGGCCCTTGATAAGGGCCTCCACCCACGGAAGCGGATTCCCAGCGTTGTTGTGGGCGGTTGCCAGGATTGCGACACGAGGGTTTCGTTTGATCTCCTCAACGTGGGTGAATCGAATGTTGCTGTCAGTTGTGACCAGAAGCCATCCATTGCGGTTGCACAGACGAATAACGCTCGGATCTTTGATGCCCTGTTCACGAACGATGACAGTTGGATCACCGGCTTTCGGCTTGCCAGGGTAGTGGTCGGTGAAGCGTTCGACCTGACAATAACCAGCGCTTAACAACATTGGCGGTATGTTGGGCGAGTCGAATGCATCATCCAGAAGGAGAACACATTCATCACGCCGCTTCGTTGCGTATCGGCCTCTCAACGTGTCGTAGCGCTTTCTTTACAACCTCGGAGTCGATTTTATAAAAACCAGCAATTTCTTCGGCCGTCTTGCCGGAAGCCTGTAACCCCGCAAGGGCTGAGACTGGAATGCGCGTTCCAGTAATCGTAAGTCGACCAGACAAGATCGTCGGGTCAAGCGATACCGGCGTACTACCATCTGATGGAGAGGCTTCTCGCCAGGGAAGTATGCACCTAGGGCTACGGTTGCGGTCTTTCTGGACGCGCATCCCGATCATGCTCACGAGCTCGGGGAAAACAAGATTCCGATCGTGAGCGAGGTCGACCATGCGGACCGGCTGGGTGCCGCGCGCAGGCTTCTTAAGAACGAGATTACCTAAGACTACATACAAATCAGCTTCCAAGAGTGGTCTACGCATACGCGTTTCCTTGCGGAAATTTTCGATCACACGACGCAGAACTCTAGGGTGGAATTTATAAAACGAACGCAGAAGCTCCAATGAATATGCTTCCGCCAGATCCCGGAACGAGAGGAGAATAGTTCCCCCACTGGCTCCTGATGGCGTGAAAACTGATTCCCCGGAATACCAATAGCGAAGAGTCCTTGTAGGTATCGCAAGATAACTGGCTGCTTCTGGAATAGTGTATGTTGGAAGGTCGCGCAGATCTTCTCCAGCCCGAAGGCTTGGCTTGTTCCGGAGCACAAGCTTATTGTAACCAAAGCGTGCTCAAAATGTTTCGGCCCGAATAGCCGCGCACGGGATCGCGCCAGGGCTACTATTCCTGGGCGCGGACCTCGGCCAGGCGCTGGCGCAGGGGCTCGGACAGCGAGGCTTCGATCTCGGGTGTGATCAAGCCGACGCCGTCCATGTCCTGGATGTGGACCTTGTCTTTGAGGCGGTAGCTGGTGAGCTTCATGCGGACAAGGTCCGCGACGGGGGCGGTGGCGACGCCATCGACGGCTTGGGCGGGCTCGAGTGAGGAGCTGTCGGTGAAGATGATGTGGATGGCCGGTTGGCGCTTGGCTTGGAGAAACGTAGTTGGCGAGAACGGGTCTGGAGTGTAGCCGACCATGGTGAGTGCGTCATGGACAGCCGGAAGCGAGCCAGGCTCGACCGCGAAGTCGGCGCCTTGGCGAATGCCTTCGGCGTCCTCGCCGAGTTCACGCATGTGGAAAAGAACCGCGACACCTCCTACCAGACGGTGGGGGACGCGCGCGCCGGTGAGCGCGGCAGCGGCGTGGCGGGCGTTTTCGACGATCCGGTCAACGAAAGAGTCGTGGTTGATTGCGGTGAGTGTCATCACTTCCTCGCTTTCGGGTGGGAGCGGTCGTAGACCGCCATCAGGTCCGTCAGGGAAACTTGCGTGTACTTCTGGGTCGTCGACAGGCGGGCGTGGCCGAGCAGTTCCTGGATGGCCCGGAGGTCGGCGCCGTCGGCCAGCAGGTGGGTCGCGAAGGCGTGGCGCAGGCTGTGGGGGTGGAGTGAGGCATCGCCCGCCAGCAAACGCGCGTAGAGCTTCACGATGTCGCGCGCGCCGCGCACCGAGAGGCGCGTGCCGAAGCGGCTGACCAGAAGAGCGGGCTCGTTGGGTTGGGCCGTGCGGGTGGCGAGGTAGCGTTCGAGAGACTGCGCGGCTTTCGATCCGTAGGGGACCTGGCGCTCCTTGCGGCCTTTGCCACGGACGGTGATCCATCGTTCCGTAGGGTCGAAGTCGGCCAGGTTCAGTCCCACCAATTCGCTGATGCGCAGGCCGCAGCCGTAGAGGAGCTCGAAGACCAGTTGGTCGCGCTCCGGGAAGGGGCGTTCGAGTTTGCCGGAGGCGACGCCGTCGAGCAGCGTGTTGGTCTGCTCGGCTGTGGGGACCGAGGGCAGGCGCCGCGGGGCTTTGGGCGTGCGCACCAGGCGGGCGACATTGGTCGGGATGCTGCCTTCGCGGGCGAGGAATTCGAACAGTGACCGGACGGCGGCCAGCTTGCGGCGGATGGTGACCGCGCTGAGGCCCTGGTTGTAGAGGTCGCTCAACCACTCGCGGAGCTGGAGCGGGGTGAAGGCCGCGGGCGCGGGCGGCTCGGCGCCGTCAGGGGAGAAGTAGCGGGTGAACTGGACGAGGTCGGTGGCGTAGTTGCGGATCGTGTGGGGGGAGGCGTTCTGGACGCGGAGTTCGGCCAGGTAGCGGCTGATGGCCTCCCTGAGCGCGGAGGGTGCGAGCTCGGATGTGGCGCGGTCAGACATGTGCTCCCATGTGGCTGGACAGGGCGTGGAGGCTAGCGGCGGCGGCGATGCGCTGCCCTGCGAGGCGGCGGCCGGCGGTTTGGGCGGATGCCGGCGCGCTGTCAGATCTGTGGGCGCCGAGGGCCGCAGCGCGCCGCGCGCGTAGGCCGCATTTCTCACCAGCTCTCAGCGCATCTGAGGGAAACGTCAGGCGGGGAGCCGCGATGGGCGATTTCGCAGCCGCAGCCGACATGACCTGTGGACCGGGGACAAGCGCCGGGATCAGTCCCGGCGCGGCAAGCCACGGACTTGCGCCACGTCCTGCGCCCGAAAGGCGGTGAGAAGTGCGGGCTTGCGCCCGCGCGGAAGTGGCCGCGTCAGACATGGGCCCCAGTGGGTTCCGACAGGTAGGCATCCAGGGCTTCAAGGGCGCGGCGGCAGACTTCGGCCTGGCGCTGCTTTTTGTCGCGGGGCGGGTGTTCGAGTTTGGGAAGCAGGTCGAAGGTGATGTTAGCCGGTTGATAATGAGCTGGATCGGCTTCCGAGACATAGGTGACTAACGATCCGAGGGCGGTCTCGCGCGGGAATCTTGGGTTCGTTTCGTCGCTGGCGGTGGCGGCGCGGGCGGCGATCAGGCCGGTGGCGATCGATTCCACGTAGCCTTCGACCCCGCAGATTTGGCCGGCAAAGAAAATATTGGGGTGGGTGCGGAGCTGGAGGGTGGGCGTGAGTAGGGCGGGTCCGTTGACGTAAGTGTTGCGGTGGACCTGGCCATAGCGCAGGAATTCAGCGTTCGCCAGGCCGGGGATCATGCGGAACACGCGTTGCTGCTCGGCGAAGCGCATGTGGTTCTGGAACCCGACCAGGTTATAGCTGCCCGCGCGGGCGTTTTCGGCGCGAAGCTGCACCACGGCCCAGGGGCGGCGGCCGGTGCGCGGGTCGGTGAGCCCCATGGGCTTCATGGGTCCGAAGCGCAGGGTGTCGCGGCCGCGGCGGGCGATTTCTTCGATGGGCAGGCAGGCTTCGAAGTAGCGTACGTGGTCCTCGCCGATGTGCGCGGGGACGCTTTGGGCGGCGAGCAGGGCATCGAGAAAGGCTTCGTATTCTTCGCGGCCGAAGGGGCAGTTGAGGTAGTCGTCGGTGCCGTCGAGCGACTTGCCGTAGCGCGATTGGGCGAAGGCGATGGAGATGTCAATGGAGTCGGCTTCGATGATGGGGCTGATGGAGTCGTAGAAATACAGGCGCTGGGCGCCGGTGAGGCGGGCGATTTCGGCGGACAGAGCGTCGGAGGTGAGCGGTCCGCTGGCCACGATCCAGGTATGGGCGGGGTCGAGAGTGGTGATCTCCTCGCGGCGGATTTCGATGTTGGGGTGCGCGGTGAGGGTCCGGGTGACCTCGGCGGCGAAGAGCTGGCGATCGACGGTGAGGGCGTGGCCGGCGGGGACGCGGGTGCGGGGGGCGATGTCGCCGATCAGCAGCGAGCCCAGGCGGCGAAGCTCCTCTTTGAGCAGCCAGGGGGCGGTGTTGAGCTGCTCGGATTTGAGGGAGTTGGAGCAGACCAGTTCGGCCAGGTCGGGGGTCTTGTGCGCGGGGGTGGTGTGGAGGGGGCGCATCTCATAAAGGATGGCTCGGGCTCCGGCGCGGGCGACTTGCCAGGCAGCTTCCGATCCGGCGAGTCCGCCGCCGATGATGTGGACTTCGGGGGGCACTGGGTTCATGGTACAGGGGGGAAGGGCCTGGGGCCAGGGGAGGGCGGTTGGATCGGGAGCGCGCAGAGGCGCCGAATGTGTGTTTTCAAGGAGTTGCTGGGTTCGTTTGGTTGCGGGCATTCTTCGCGAGTGGGAATCCGGCGGCGGCTGGGTTGGGTTCGTTTCGTCACTGGCGTCTCCCGGGTGCCTGCTGGCAGGGCGGCCGACTCTGGCTGTCCGACTTGGTTCATTCGTCAATCGAATATCACCCGTCAGGAAAGGGCGAGGAGTGCATTTTGCGGATGCGCCTGAAGAGGGGGAAGAAACAGGGATCGTTTGGCGGTGACCGTGGTTCTTGTGACATGGTTCTTGTGACATGGCTCTGTAGCAGGACCGCGGTCGCGTGATATGATTCTGACCGAATCAGTCTGGGACGGGGTGTCATGAAGGTATTCATCAGTTGGTCCGGCGACAGGTCGAAGGAGGTGGCCGAGGTGTTGGGCGCCTGGCTTCCTACGGTGATTCAGTCCGTTGAGCCGTGGGTATCGACGGAGATCGGGAAGGGTTCCCGATGGGGCGAGGATATTGTGACGGAGCTCAACGACGCCAAAGCGGGCATTATCTGTCTTACTCCGGACAATCTGGAGGCGCCCTGGATTCACTTTGAGGCCGGTGCGCTCTCCAAGACACTGGGGCAGGCGCTGGTGTCTCCTTATCTGCTGGGGGTGGAGCCCGCCGACGTCGGGGGGCCACTGGGGCAGTTCCAGGCGACGGTGGCCAACAAACCCGACACGCTCCGGCTCTTACAGACCCTCAACCGCGAGAGTGCGGACCATGCGCTGCCGGACGCGCGGCTGGAGAAGGCGTTCGAGGTATGGTGGCCGGAGCTGGAAGGAAAGCTCAAGGAGATTCAGAGCCACGGGCAGGCCACCTCGGCGAAGCGTCCCGACCGGGAGTTGCTCGAAGAGATCCTGGATGCCGTGCGCAAGATGAAGAGAATCGGGAGTGCGCTTCCGCTGGCCGGACTTGGTGCGACGCTCCCATTCGGCACGGGTGCCCTCACGGGGTTGATGGGCGGCTTCGATCCGAAGAAATGGGCCAGCCTGACGCCGGCGGAGCGGTGGCGCCTGCGGGCGTTGAACGTCAGGCCGCTCTACGATCCTTTCTTGGCTGCTGACCTTAGCGCTGGTAGTCCCGCAGCAGCCGGGGACGAGCCCCCCCCGGACGAGCCGCCGCCGAAGGAGCCGCCGGCCACAAAGTGATTTCGCGCTGAGTCAGCGAGGTTGCGGACTTTTGACCGCTACTTCGGGAAGACGTAGCGCAGGCCGAACATGGGTCCCCAGACGGTTCCCTGGAGGTAAAACACATTCTTGGTCGAGGTGCGGAAGTTGAAGAACTTCGCGCCGCCGAAGAGTTCCAGACTGCCGTAGCGCACCACGGCGCTGGCTTCGGCATCGATGTAGCGGGAGCGCCCCGGCAAGGCCATGCCCGAGCCGTGCGCCTCAAAGCGGAACTTCTGCGAAGGCACGTATTCGATGCCGATGCCCGCGCCGGGGTAAAAGATGGTCTTCTTGGGCGTCACCTGCTGGTAGGCGCCGTTGATCAGATCCTTTTCCGGGAACTGGAGCAGCGGGCGGAGTTTGGCGTATTCCACTTCCCAGAAAGTCTTGACGCGGAGTCGCGAATCGAGCGCGGGAACAGGGAACGTCAGATAGTTCCAGGACACGCGGACGCTGGTGAGCTTGAACTGCGAAGTCACCAGCTCGCCCGCGGCGACATTGGAGCCTTCCAGCGACAAGGCCCGGTCCGGCCGCACGTCGCCGGCGCCGCCTACGTGGAAATAGTGGATCTCCAGGCGGTTGAAACCGCCGGTGGGAAAGGTGAGCGTGGCGCCGTAGCTGCGCGACTTCAAGGGAGGGAAATCGAAATTGCGGATGGTCGGATCGGTGTTCATCTTGCCGCCGCGGACATCGGCGGACGCATGGCGGGTGTTCCAGTAGTACATCGAAAACGAAAACATGCTCTCGATGTTTTCCGGATCGGTGGGCAGCGCCTTGGCGGGCGCCGGTTGTGGGGCGTCCTGCTGCGCGGCCGCGGCCGAACACAGCAGAAACAGACCAAGCCACAGGCCCAGCCGGGAGCCGGTCCCGGAGGCCATCCAGGTGATGGATTTCAAAGAAGTACCTCTTTCCCTCTGCGCAGACTAAACTTAGAGGATAAGCCGGGGCCCGCCGCGGCTTCAAGTTACACCATGCCCCAACCGGTGAGGACGCGCAGATTTCTGGCGCCGCATCCGCTGGTGACGCTCAGCGGGATCGCGGTGGCGGTGGCAGTGTCTCTGTTCGGGCGCGCGACGCAGTTCCAGCCCCCGTATGCCTATATTGTGTTCACCATCGTGTTCGCGGTGGGGTTCAGTGTGATCAGCCGGAGGTCGGCGCGGCGGCAGAGCCTGCGGCGCGACCGCGAAATGGAGGAGCTGCGGCGGAAGCCCGTGCTGGGCCTGGAGGAAGATCCGGAGCGGCGCGCGTGAGCGGCATTCTTGACCGGACTCACGCAGGAGGTCAGGATAAAAAGGGCAGCTTCAACGCGGGTCGCCGTCGTCTCCGACATCCACGGCAACCTGACCGCCTTCGCGAGATCGCGGCGATGAAAGAACGGCGCTATCGGCATGCAGATTGGTTCGCGCGGTCACTGCGTTCGGCAACACCGCAGGTGCCGTAAGGGCAACCAACGGGTGACGTCGCGGACGCAAGTGAGCCAACCCCAGGCGCGCGGGTCTCGCGAACTCCGGCGGAAGCAACCGGGCCGCCACAACCGTCTGTGACACGTGTATCCAGTACCATGGTGGTTTCCATGGGAGAGATGTCCAGACTCGCGGGTTTCGTCGCGCCGGCCTATCATCCTGCAAAGGGGCTCCGGCAGTCTCCGGCCGGCCGAGGGAGGGAAGTACGGATTGACATTCCTTGCCGCCGCCAGACATTATGCGGATGATGCCCGAGTCTCTGCTGCGCCTGGTGGTGCGCATCTTTGTGGTTCTGCTGTACCGCATTCGCGTGGTGCGGAGGGATCACGTTCCGCGCGAGGGAGGGGCGCTGCTGATCTCCAACCACGTCTCCCTGATGGATGGGTTCCTGGTGGGCTGGGCGGCGCGGCACCGGCGCGTGCGCTTCATGATCTGGCGTCCGTATTACGAGCACTGGGCGTTCCGCGGCATACTGCGCGCGTTTAAGACGATCCCCGTGGATACGACCGGTCCGCGGGCCATGGTCCACGCGTTCCGGGCGGCGCGCGAGCAACTGGAGGCCGGGCACGTGGTGTGCATCTTCGCCGAAGGGTCGGTCACGCGCACCGGCAGCATCCTGCCGTTCAAGCGCGGCATGGAGAAGGTGATCGAAGGGCTGGACGTGCCGATCATCCCGGCGCATATCGACCGGATGTGGGGCAGCTACTTCAGCTTCGCCAAGGGCAAGTTTTTCGGCAAGCGAATTAAGCCGGGGTATCCGCTGACGGTTTCCTTCGGCGATCCGCTGCCGGCGTCGACGCCCGCGCACGTGGTGCGGCAGGCGGTGGTGGAGCTGGGCTCGGACGCCTTCGCCCTGCGCATGGATTCGCGCCAGTTCCTGCCGGCGCGGTTCGCACGCGTGGTGCGGCGCAACTGGGGCTCGTTCGCCATGGCGGATTCCACCGGCCGCGAGCTGACCTACGGGCGCACGCTGACCGCCGCACTGCTGCTGGCGGCGTATGTGCGGCGCACGGCGAAGGAGAGCAACGTCGGGTTGCTGCTGCCGTCGACCGCGGGCGGCGCGCTGGCCAATCTGGGCGTGGCGTTCGCCGGCAAGGTTTCGGTGAACCTGAACTTCACGGCCGGCAAGGACGGCATGGCGCTGGCCATGGAGCAAGCCGGCATCCGCACGGTGCTCACCTCGAAGGTGTTTTTGGCGAAGGCCAAGCTGGAGGCGCCGGAGGGGTCGGTTTACCTGGAGGATATTCTGAAATCGGTGAGCGGCGGCGCGAAGCTGGCGGCGCTGCTGAAGGCCCGGCTGGCTCCCCTGAGCTGGATCCTGCCGGGCACGGATCCGCGGTCGCCGGCGACCATCATCTTTTCCAGCGGCAGCACGGGCGTGCCCAAAGGCGTGGTGCTTTCGCACTTCAACATTCTTTCGAACGTGGATTCGGTGCTGGAGCTGTATTCGCTCGACGATCAGGATCGCATCATGGGCTGCCTGCCGTTCTTCCACTCCTTCGGCTACATGGCCACGATCTGGCTGCCGCTGCTGACCGGCGGCGGCGTGGTCTACCATCCGGTGCCCACCGACGCGAAGGTGATCGGGGAGCTGATCGAGAAGTACAAGGGCACCTTCCTGCTGTCGACGCCGACGTTCTGCCAGTCATTCCTGCGGCGCTGTACGCGCCAGCAGTTCGCCTCTTTGCGCTACGTGGTGGTGGGCGCCGAGAAGCTGCGCGATGCGCTGCGTGAGGAGTTTCGCGAGAAGCTGGGCAAGGAACTGCTGGAAGGCTACGGCGTGACGGAGATGGCTCCGGTGATTGCCGTGAACACGCCGGGATTCGAAGAGGGCAAGGAAGTGCAGGTCGGCAACAAGCCGGGCACGGTGGGCCGGCCGATTCCGGGCGTGGCGGCGCGCGTGGTCGACCCCGATACCGAAGAGCCGCTGCCGGTGGGCGAGGCGGGCATGCTGCAGGTGCGAGGTCCGAACCGGATGATCGGGTATCTGAATCAGCCGGAGCGCACCGCGGAGGTGTTTCGCGGCGAGTGGTATGTGACCGGCGACATCGCGGCGCTGGACGAGGACGGCTTCATCCGCATCACCGACCGGCTGGCGCGCTTCAGCAAGATCGGTGGCGAGATGGTGCCGCACGTGAAGATCGAGGAGATGGTGAGTAGTTTGACGGGCGGGGCTCCGTGCGCGGTGACCGGGCTGCCGGATGAGCGCAAGGGCGAGCGGTTGGCGGTCCTTTACACGGCGGCCGATGTGACGCCGGAGGAGATTTGGCGGGGACTGTCGGAGACGGATCTGCCGAAGCTGTGGGTGCCGAAGCAGGAAAATATTCATCGGGTGGCGGAGCTGCCGGTGTTGGGGACGGGGAAGCTCGATTTGCGCGGGGTGAAGGCTCGGGCGGTGGAGTTGGCGCAGGTTTCCGAGCGGCGGTGAGGGGCGCTGGGGTTGCGGCCGGTGGCGGTGTGGTGGGCTTTCGGGACCGCTCCCTGTGGTCGCGGCTCAGCTAGCGGCGCTGTGCCCGGAAGCCGTGATCAGAGCAGAGGGCCTGTAGCTGAGCCGCGACCACCAGGGAGCGGTCCCCGGGGCCACGACTCACTCCTCGCGCAGAGTCACCACCGGGTCGACTCGCATGGCGCGGCGGGCGGGGAGGTAGCTGGCGAGCAGTGCCGCGGCCAGGAGCATCGCCGCCATCACCAGGGTGGTGGCGGGATCGAGCGCGCCGGTTTCAAACAGCAGGCTCTGGATGAGGCGACCGGTCAAGGCGGCTCCGGCGATGCCGATCGCTACGCCGACTGCGGCCAGGCGCACGCCTTGCCCCAGTACGAGACCTAAGACGGCGCGCGGTTCGGCGCCGAGCGCGAGGCGAATCCCGATTTCCCGCCGCCGCTGGGTGACCCCGTAGCTTACGACGCCGTACAGTCCCAGGGCCGCCAGCAGCAGGGCGGACGCGCCGAAGAAGCCGAGCAGCCGCATGGCGAAGCGGCGCGGAGCAAGCGAGCCCTCCACGTAGCTTTCGATACTGCGCAGGTTGTAGACGGGCTGTGCGGGGTCGGCCGCGGCCACGGCGTCGCGAATCGCGGCCCCCAGCAGGGCCGGATCGCCCGCGGACTTGGCGACGATGATGGCGAGCGGGGCTGGGCGCTGGAACATCGTGAAGTAATACGTGCCCTTGCCGCTGTCGGCTGCGAGGTCCGAATCGAGGATGTGGCCGGTGATGCCGACGATGGTGTAGGCATCGCCGTTCGAGAGGATGCGTTTGCCGATGGGGTCCTCGTCCGGCCAGTACTGGCGCGCCAGGTTCTCGTCGATGACGGTGACGCGCTGGGCGCCGTCGCGGTCGGCGGCGGTGAACAGACGGCCGCGCCTCAACGGGATTCCCAGCGCTTCGAGGTAGCCGGGCGTGACGAGGCGGACGTTGCCGTGGGGTCCGGGATCGCCGGGCGCGGCGTCGCGGCCTTCGATGCTGAAGCTGGCGGAGGCGGTTTCACCGCTGAAGGGAAGCGGTCCGCCCATGCCCGCGGCGGCGACGCCGGGTGCGCTGCGCAGGTGCTCAAGCGCCGCGCGATAGAAGTTGGCCTGCGCCTGTCCACCGGCGTATTCGACGGGCGGCAGGGAGAAATAGGCCGACATGACGCCTTCGGGGTCGAAACCGGGGTCGACGGTCTGAATCCGGGCGAAGCTGCGCAGGAAGATGCCGGCGGTGATGAGGAGGATCAGGGCGAGAGCGGTTTCGCCCACCACCAGGGCGGCGCGGAAGCGTTGGCGGGAGCGGCCGGCGGTGGAGGAGCGGGCGACGCTGGCTTGCATCGTCTGCTGGGGATTCGTCCGCGAGATCTGCCAGGCGGGTGCGGCTCCAAAGAGCAGCACGGTCACCAGAGACGCCGCGAGAGTGAACAGCAGCACGGGCGCGTCCAGGCCGGCGTCCAGTCCCGGAGCGCGCTGCAGCGCGAGGTTGAGGCCGGCGTAGGCGAGTCCGATGCCGGCGGCTCCTCCGGCGAGGCCCAGCAGCAGGCATTCGCCGAAGATCTGGGACATCAGGCGCAGGCGGCCCGCGCCCAGCGCGGCGCGCACGGCCAGTTCGCGCGCGCGGGCCGAGGAGCGGGCCAGCATCAATCCGGCGGCGTTCGCGCACACGATCAACAGCACCAGACCGACGGCGGCCGAGAGCACCAGCAGCGCGGTCTTGGACTGACCGGCCTGGAAATCGGTGAACGGAACCACCAGCAGGCCCCAGTGTGAGTTATTTGCATAGGCGGCTGCGTCAGTGCCCGCGCTGCGGACGCGGTCCGCCAGAACGTCCATCCAGGAGTTGGCCCGCGCGACGGAAACGCCGCGCCGGATGCGAGCGACTCCCAGGTAGTTCTCGTTGAACCGGTTTGGTTCGGTGAACGCGGCCGGCTCCAGGCCCATGAGCGTCCACGCTTCGGCCTGCGCTGGCTGGCGAAAATCGGGCTGCATCACGCCGATGATTTCGAACTGCGTCTGGCTCAGCTCGATCTTGCGGCCCACCGCGCCGGGGTCGCCGCCGAACAGCGATTGCCAGGTGGCGTAGGAGAGCACCACGACGCGGTTCGCACCCGGCTGGTCCTCTTCCGGGCGGAAGACGCGGCCCAGGTAGGGGGTGGCTCCGAAGACGCCGAACCAGTCCGCGGAGACCGAGGCTCCGGCTAGGCGGACGGGATGCTCGCCGCCCGTGTAGTTCACGTCACCGCCGCGCATGATGGCGGCGTGCTCGAAGACGTCGCGGCTGTCGCGGGCGTCCGCGAAGGTGGTGGCGGAGAGGCCGATCCCGCTCAGGTTCAGCTTGCCGTAGCTGGTTTGGAGCACGACGACGCGTTCGGGATCGGAGATGCCGCGCGGGTGGAACAGGACCTGGTTCACCAGGCTGAAGATGGCGGTGTTCGCGCCAATGCCCAGGGCGAGGGTGGCCACCAGGACCAACGTGAACGCCGGGCTCTTGCGCAGGCTGCGGGCGGCATAGCGCAGCTCCGCAAGCAGGGCTTCCAGGCGCGGCAGGCCGCGCTGATCGCGATAGTGTTCCTTCATCGCTTCCACTCCTCCGAACTTGAGCACGGCGGCGCGGCGGGCTTCCTCGATGGACATGCCGGCGCGCAGGTTGTCCTCGGTCTGCATGTCGATATGCGCAGCCAGTTCGTCGGCCAGTTCGCTTTCGCTGCCGGCGTGGCGCAGGGTTCCCAGGAGTCGACGCCATCCGCGGCGCAGGGTCTTACTCATCGCGTAGCGTCTCCACCGGATCCACGCGCATGGCTCGGCGGGCGGGCAGGTAGCTGGCCAGCAGCGCCGCGGCGAGCAGGACCGCAGCCGTCACGGCGACGGTCAGCGGATCGAAGGCGCGGACCTGGAATAGCTGGCTCTCGATCAGGCCCCCGGCGAAGAACGCCGCGCCCACGCCGATCGCCACGCCGATCGCAGCCAGCCGCATTCCCTGCCCGACCACGAGTTTCATCACAGTGCTTTCGCGGGCTCCCAATGCCAGGCGGATGCCGATTTCGCGGCGGCGCTGCGTTACCGCGTAGCTGATGACGCCATAGAGTCCGAGAGCGGCCAGTAACAGCGCGGCCAGCGCAAAGAAGGTGAGCAGGCGCATGGCGAAGGCGCGCGGGGCGAGCGAGGCGGCCAGCATCGATTCCATGGGCCGCACGTCGAACAGCGGCAGGGCGGGGTCGGCGGCGCGCACCGCGTCGCGAATCGCCGCGGCCGAGTCGCCGCCTGCGGTCTTGATCAGGATGGTGCCGAACGCCATCGGGTCCTGATAGAGGCTGGAGTAGATGACGCCGTGATCCACGTCGGCAGCGAGGCTGGTTTGCCGCACGTGCTCGACTACGCCCACGATGGTGTGCCAGGGCCCTCCGTCCAGCGAGCCGATGTGTTTGCCGAGCGGATCCTCGTCCTGCCAGTACTGCTCTGCCAAGCGTGTGTCGATCACGGCGACGAGTCCGGTATCGGGGCGGTCCGTATCGTCGAAGAAGCGGCCGCGCTCCAGGCGAATGCCGAGCGTTCGCAGGTAGTCCGGCGTGGTCCAACGCTGCTCGGCCTGCGGGGTCACCTGGCCGGAGGCGACCGTCCGGCCCTCGATCACGAAAGCGGCGCTCTCCAACTCGCCGCTGAACGGGACCGGACGCGCGACGGCGGCCGACGTGACGCCGGGGGTCTGCTGGAGCCGGCCGACCACATCGCGCAGGAACGCGGTCACCTTGGGACCTTCCTGATAGCTGGCTTGCGGCAGCGAGAAGCCGGCCGTCATCACGCCGCGGGGATCGAAGCCCGGATCGGTTTGCTGCAACCGCGCGAAGCTTTCGAGGAACAGTCCGGCGGCCACCAGCAGCACCAGCGCCAGGGCGGCTTCGGCGATCACCAGTCCGGACCGCAGCCTCTGTCGTCCGCCCGAGACGGTGCGGCCCGCGCTCTTGAGCCTTGTTTGGGGATCGATGCGCGAGATCTGCCACGCGGGAGCGAGCCCGAACAGGAGGCCCGCGGCCACGGTGGCGCCGGCGGCGAACAAGAGGACGTAGAGGTCGGGAGTACCGTCGAGGCCCGCCACGGCGTTCTGGGGAGCAAGGCGGAGCACAAGCTCGGCGCCGCCTTGCTCCAGCAGCAGGCCTACAGCGCCTCCAGCGAGCGCGAGCCACAGGCCCTCACACAGCACGTGGCCCAGAAGGCGCGCGCGTCCGGCTCCCAGCGCGGCGCGAACGGCCATTTCCTGCGACCGCGCCGAGGTGCGCGCCAGCATCAGTCCGGCAATGTTCGCGCAGGCGATCAGCAGCACCAGGCCCACGGCTCCGGTAAGGATCAGCACCGGCGTTTTGGTTTCGCCGGCGTGGTTGTCGATGTAGGGGCGCAGGGACAGGTTCCATCCGGCATCGGTCACCCCGCTGCGAACCGGCGGCGGCACGGTTTCCAGCACACGTGCCGGAATCCCGCGGAACCACGCGTCGGCCTGCGCAACGGAGACGGAAGGCAGCGTGCGCGCGTAGACCGATAGGTTTTCGTTGAACCAGGCCAGCGGCCCCATCGCCGGAGGGATCGCCAGGGGAAACCACAGATCGGCGGTGCGCGGCTCGTGGAATTCGGGCCCCATCACGCCGACGATTTCAAACGTCCGCTGGTTGCACTCGATCGACCGGCCCAGCGCGTCGGGGTCGCCGCCGAACAGGCGCATCCAGGTGCCGTAGGAAAGGATCACGGATCGGGCGGCGGGTGGCTGCGTCTCTTCGGCGGTGAAGACGCGCCCCACGGCGGGTCGGGCCCCGAACACGTCGAACCAGTCCGCGGTCACGGAGGCCGAGGGGATACTCTCGGGCTGTTCTCCTCCGGTGTAATTCGCGCTGTTGAGGCGAACCGCGGCGGCGCGCTCGAACACGTCGTGGCCGGACTGCGTTTCGGCGAGGAGAGGCGGAGCGGCCATGTCGAAATCGAGCTTCATTTTGTCGTAGCGCGTCCGCACGGTGACGATCCGCTGCGGCTCGGAGACGCCCGGCGGGTGCAGCAGGATCTGGTTCACCAAGGTGAACACCGCAGTGTTCGCGCCGATGCCCAGGCCCAGTGTCAGGACCGCCACGGCGGCGAAGCCGGGGCTCTTGCGCAGGGACCGGGCGGCGTAGCGCAGGTCCGTCCAGGCGCCTTCGAGCCACGGGAGACCGCGCTGGTCGCGGTAGGTTTCCTTGACGCCTTCCAGGCCGCCGAACTTGAGCACGGCGGCGCGGCGGGCTTCCTCGGGGGACATGCCGGCGCGCAGGTTGTCCTCGGTCTGCATGTCGATGTGCGCAGCCAGCTCGTCGGCCAGTTCGCGCTCGTGCGCGCTGCCGCGGAGGGATCCCAGCAGCCGCCGCCATCCGCGGCGCAGCGGTTTCATGCGGTCTCCCTCCCCAGAGCGGAGAAGCGCTCCACGATTTCCTTGGCGCGCTGCCATTCGCGCTCTTCGGCCGCCAGGTCCTTTTTGCCGGACCTGGTGATGCGGTAAAACTTCGCCTTTCGGTTGTTCTCCGAGACGCCCCATTCCGAGGCGATGGAGCCTTCCTGCTCCAGCTTCAGCAGGACCGGGTACAGCGTGCCGTGATTGATCGCCAGCAGGTCTCCGCTGGTCTGTTCGATGCGGCGGGCGATCCCGTAGCCGTGCTGGGCCCCGAGCGCGTTCAGGGTCTTCAGCACCATCAGGGCCAGGGTTCCCTGCCAGACGTCGCTTTTGTCGTGCTTGGAAAACGAGGGTTTCGAGGACGGGGGCATGTTCTATTGGTTTCCCAGAGGAAGGGTATCATGGCTCCTCTGGGAAAGCAATAGGAACTTGCGGGACTCCCGGCGCCGCCGCTCGCGGGAGGCGAACGTGAGCCGCAGGATCAGGCAACCGGCCATGACCAGACCGGCGAGCCACGCCCAGCTCCGCGCCACGGACGGGACCCCGGCGCCGACCGCGTAGGGCAACGTCATCCCGATTTGCGCGTGATCCCGCCGCGGCGGGCCGAGTTGAACGCGGGGATCATCGGGGACCATGGCGTTGACCAGATAGACGCTCGCGTCAGGCCTGTGCGCGTTCAGGAACGAGATCACGTGGGCGCCGGCGTCCGCGGCGGCTATTTCCGCCACCGCGCGCAAACGGATCACTCCCACGCCCAGGCGCACATCGCTCCACTCCGGGAAACGGCTGCCGACCAGAGCCACCGGCGCCGCGCGGCCATCGGCCTTGAGCGTAACCGAGCGCAGCACCTGTTTCGCATAGGCGTCCGCTTCATCATCGGCAATCCGGCCGTCGCCGTTCGTGTCGATCCAGGCCAGCACCCGGTCGGCGAGGGCCGCGCCGGGAGTCAGGTCGATCTCCAAATCCACGTGGTCCGCCGCGACGGTGAGCCGCGTGGCCTGCAGGTATTCATCGAGACGATGCGCGCTGGCCTCGGGGGCTGACGCGATGCAGGCGATCAGCGCGGCGAGACCGGCGAGGAAGCTCCGCGGGTTCATGGCTGGACCAGTTTCGCTCCGTAGTCGTTGGTCGGGTCGCGATAGATGGTGTGGATGTGATCCAGGTCCCCTTGCTGCGGTGCATACTCGATGAGGACGGTTGGCCCTTGGATGCGGTAATACGCCAGCTCGCCGTTTTTGGTGCTGCCGCTCCAGGCGAAGTAGGTTTTCGCCATGTTGGCTTTGATCTCCGCCATCTTGGCGTTGGCGGCCTCAGCATTGAGGATGCCGACCCATTCATGCGCCACGTCGAGCAGCAGGGACTGTTGGCTGGAATTCAGTTCGGAGCAGGGGATTCCCTCGGGCTGGATCACTTTCCCATCGTTGCCCGGGCCAAGCACCAGGTCGTTCACGGCGTAGTCTAAAATCGCGCGCTTCTGTTGCGCGGAATTCAGCGCGTTGATCAGCGCGAAGCCTTTGTCATTTTCACGGCCCAGCGGCCGGATGGTCTGGCCGTTCAAGACGTAGCGGGCCGGCTGCGCGGCGGGCAGGCTCGGCGTGAGCACGGAGTTCGCGCCCACCACGGTGACGTTGATCGCCAGATGATGGCCGCCGAACTGAATCAGCCACGGCGCCGTGGCCGAAGGATCGCCCAGCAGCGCGAGGTAGTACTCGTCGCGTCCGAAGCGAATTCCGCCGCCCCGGCCGCCTCGTCCCCGGCCGCCTTGTTTGCCGCCGGTCTGGCCACCTCCGGCGCCTTTCAGGACTTCATCGCCGTTCATGATGTCGATCACCTTCTGGTAGCCCTCGCGGCTCAGCACGGCAGCCACCAGAGCCATCGCCGCGGAACGCTGCTCCGGCGTCAGGTCGCCCAGGCGCAGTCCGTTGCGCTGAAAGATTCCGCTGGGCAGATTGGACCAACCCGTCCGCTGGCTGCTGTTGAAGCCGAACGTGCCCTTGCCGCGCTCCGCGGGCGAAAGCGTGGCCAGGAAGGCATTGGCTGCCTGCACCGCCTTCGCGGTCACCGCCTGGCTCGCCGCTGCCGTGGGGGGAGCGGCCGGCTGCTGGGAACGAATCACGGAAGGAAGCAAAACCGCGGCGGCGAGAAGTACCGAAAAAGCCGCCCATCCGAGCTTGGTTCGGGACATGGTTCGGAGCTTAGTCCGGGGCATGGGGCCCTCCTGGCACATGACTATATCAGATGGGCCGCGCACAGCCCGCAACTGCGAGGCTGTCACCAGGCTGTCGAGCGCGCGTGGGGCCGCTTCGACCGCCGCTCCCGCCGGGCGCGAAGCTGCCTCATGGCCGGGCAATCCAGACGGCGAGGACAGCGAACGGAACCGTGACGAGTGCTTGCCGCGCCAGCCGGGTCCATCGTGTAGGCTATGGGCGTGTAGGCTATGGGCGCGGATCGGTCATGGAGGCCTACCCAGACCTATTTGTCGCGAAATCGCGGCGCCCACGCCGCAACGCCCCCTGAGATTTGCCCCACCCATTCCCCACTCTGTATACGTGACGCCGTCAACCGGACCGGAAATCCGGAGCTCCTCGGACCGGGTCTTCGGCCTGGTGATGAGCGGCTTCTGCGCCCTCATCGGCTTCTGGCCGCTGTTCCGCGGCGAGCCGGTGCGCCTGTGGATCGCCGCCGCCGCCGCCGGATTCCTGATCGTCGCCGTGGCCCACGCGCCGCTGCTGGCGCCGCTCAACCGTCTCTGGACCCGCCTGGCGCTGGTCCTGCACAAGATCATGACCCCCATCGTCATGGGGATTCTCTTCTTCGTCGTATTGACGCCCATCGCCCTGGTGATGCGGCTCTGCGGCCGTGACGCCCTGCGCCTGCGCGCCGACCCGGCCGCGCCCACCTACTGGCAGTCCCGCGAGCCCGGTCCCGATCCGGCGACCATGAAACAGCAATTCTGAGGAGCACGCAAACCAATGTTCGTTAAGGAGATGTGGGGATTTCTGAGGGTCCGGAAAAAGCTCTGGCTGCTCCCGATCCTGCTAGTGTTTCTGATGTTCGGAGCCCTGATGATGCTGGCGCAGACCTCGGTTCTGGCACCCTTCATTTACACGCTTTTTTAACTGGACACTGGACACTGCCACAGGACACCGGCCCCTGGCATCGATCCTCTAACCCCATGCGCATCCTAGGAATTTCCGCCTACTACCACGACAGCGCCGCCGCCCTTCTCCGCGATGGCGAGATCGTCGCCGCCGCCCAGGAAGAGCGCTTCTCCCGCCAGAAGCACGACTCCGGATTCCCCCACCACGCCGTCTCCTACTGCCTCGCCGAGGAGGGCATTTCCCTCAACCAGGTTGACTACGTGGTCTTTTATGACAAGCCCTTCCTCAAGTTCGAACGCCTGCTTGAAACCTACCTGGCCTTCGCCCCCCGCGGCTTCCGCAGTTTCGCCATGGCCATGCCTCTGTGGGTTCGCGAAAAGCTCTTCCAGAAGTCGATGCTACGCCGCGAGCTGGCCCGCTTCCTCCCGGACCTCGACCCCCAACGCCTGCTCTTTGCCGAGCACCACTTGAGCCACGCCGCCAGCGCCTTCTTCCCCTCGCCCTTCGACGACGCCTGCGTGCTCACCATGGACGGCGTAGGCGAGTGGGCCACCACGTCGGTCGCCCTCGGCCGCGGTAACACCCTGCAGATGGTCCGCGAGATCCACTTCCCGCACTCGCTCGGCCTGCTCTATTCGGCCTTCACCTACTACGCCGGCTTCCGCGTCAATTCGGGCGAATACAAGGTGATGGGCCTGGCTCCTTACGGCGAGCCGCGCTACACGCAGCAGATCCTCGACCACTTGATCGACCTCAAGCCCGACGGCTCCTTCCGCCTGAACCTCGACTACTTCGACTACTGCACCGGCTTGACGATGACCAACGCGCGTTTCGACCGTCTCTTTGGCGGCCCCCCGCGCCAGCCCGAACAGGAGCTCACCCAGCACCACATGGACCTGGCCGCCTCGGTCCAGGCCGTGCTCGACGAAGTGGTTCTGCGGATCACCCGCTCGCTGGCCGCCGAAACCGGCTCGCGTAATCTGTGTCTGGCGGGCGGCGTAGCGCTCAACTGCGTCTCCAACGGCAAGGTCCTGCGCGACGGCCACTTTGACGGTCTCTGGATCCAGCCCGCCGCGGGCGACGCCGGAGGAGCCCTGGGCGCGGCCTTGGCCGTGCACTACATGTTCCACGATCAGCCCCGCTTCCCCAGCCCGTTCCCGGACGACGGCGCCCCTCGGCCCACGGACGCGATGCGTGGCTCTTATCTCGGACCTGCCTACGAACAGCCCGACATCGAGCGCCGCCTGCGCGGCATCGGCGCCCGCTTCCACACGCTTCCGGGCGACGAATTGATCCAGTGCGCCGCCCAGGCCCTGGAGAACCAGCAAGCGCTCGGCTGGTTCCAGGGACGCATGGAGTTCGGCCCGCGCGCGCTGGGCGGCCGCTCCATCCTCGGCGACGCCCGCTCACCCAGGATGCAATCGGTGCTCAACCTCAAGGTGAAGTACCGCGAATCCTTCCGCCCCTTCGCGCCCTCCGTCCTGCGCGAGGACGTCTCGCAGTGGTTCGAGCTGGAAGGCGACAGCCCCTACATGCTGCTGGTCGCCGGCGTCAACCCTTCGCGCCGCCGTTCCATGACGCCTGAAGAGCAACAACTCTTCGGCATCGACAAGCTGAACGTTCCGCGCTCGGAGATCCCCGCGGTGACGCACGTCGACTACTCCGCCCGCATCCAGACCGTGCACAAGGAAACCAATCCCCGCTATCACGCCCTGATCTCGGCCTTCCGCACGCGCACCGGCTGCCCGGTGATCGTCAACACCAGCTTCAACGTGCGTGGAGAGCCGATCGTCTGTACGCCGGAGGACGCCTTCCGCTGCTTCATGGGAACCGAGCTCGACGCGTTAGCGGTGGGCAACTGCTTTCTGCAAAAGTCCGACCAAGACCCGTCTCTCAAAGCGAACTACTCGACCGCTTTCGCCCCCGATTAGTCCGGGACCGCTCCCTGTGGTCGCGGCCTAGCCCGCATTTCTCACCGACGTCGGACGAAGCTGCGGGCCAAGGCCTCCGCTGAGAGGTGCATGCGGCGAGTGAGTGGAGGCCCGGAGGATGACACTCTGTTTCGGGACAAGCGCCGGGACGAGTCCCGGCGCGGCGAGCTGAGAGCTCGCGCCACATGGCTGCGCCCGCGTCCTTGTGAGAAATCCAGACTAGGCGAAGTCTCCGTCGATGCCGGCGTAAACGGGTAGGTGACCGTGTGTTCTGCCAGGGAACGGGTCCCGAGCCTGCGGGACCGCGGACGGACGGGGACCGCTCCCTGTGGTCGCGGCTCTGCTATTGGCGCTCTGCCCGAAGGACAGGAACCGGACACAGCGGCGAACGGTCGCGGTCGCCGGAGGTCCGCAGATCCTCAATCCGGCTGGTGGTAATCAGCCTCTTGCCAGCGCCCCGAAAACACATCCACAAAGATACTGATCAGACACGCCAGCAGGAAGCCGAGAAATCCGCACAGCGCGTAGGCCATGACGTCGCTCAGGTCCAGGAGCGCGGCAACCAGCGGCTTAGCGGCTAGACCAACCAGCCCCCCAACCAAGCCGAATAGGATTCGTTTCTGCATCCGGTTCTCTCGCTACATCTTAAGCATCGGCCAACTCGGCCCGGAAATCGATCAGGTGCGGCACAAAATAGTGGAATAGCTTGCCTTAGATGCACCTGAAATTCCCCACCAGTACGCTCGCGGGCGCAGGTCCAGTACTCTCCCGCATTGGAGTTCGGGGAGGGCGCCGGTCAGGCGAACTCACTCCAGCGCGAACGCGTTCAGACCGGAACTGATGATGGCCACGTACTGCTTGCCGTCGCGGCCCATGTAGGTGATGGGCGTGGCATTGGCCCCGTAGTCGAGCGTGGTCTGCCACAGCACCTGCCCGGTGCGCGCATCGAAGGCCCGGAACTGCTTGTCATTGGTCGCGCCGATGAACACCAGACCGCCGCCGGTGGCCATCGATCCGCCCGCGCCCACTGATCCCGTGTTGTGCAGCCCCTTGGCCTCCAACTCCGGCTCTGACCCCAGCGTCACCTTCCACGCGATGTTCCCCGTGCTGGCGTCGACCGCGACCAGGTGCGCCCACGGCGTCGGCTGGCAGGGCCACTGCTTGGCCGGATCCCAGAAGCGCGAGTAGAACGTCCCCACGCCCAGCGGACTGCTGCGGTTGTAGGTGTCGCCTTCCTTCTTCAGGATCCCCATGCCGGCCTCGTCAATCGTGTTGACGAAGATGTAGCCCAGGTCCGGATTCACCGACACGCCGCCGAAGTTCAGCCCGCCCACCTGGCCGGGAAAGATCAGCCGGTACTCCTTGTCGCTATAGGGCGTGTACGGACCGTAATTGTGGATGCCGCCGATCTTCTCGACGAGGTCCCGGCAGAACTTCTCATGCTCGGGCTCGCCCGTGAAGATCTCGTCCGGAGCGATACTCTGCCGCGCCAGCGGTTCGGGCCTGGACGGAAACGGCTGCGTGGGCGACGTGGCTTCGCCCGGCACGTCGCTCTGCGCCACCGGCCGCTCCTCCACCGGATAAACGGGCTCTCCGGTCTCGCGATTGAGGATGAACAGCAGGGAAGCCTTGGAGATCACCGCCACCGCGGGAATCGTGCGTCCGTTGCGCCGCACGTCGAACAGCGAAGGCATGGCCGAGTAGTCGTAATCCCAGATGTCGTGATGCGTGATCTGGAAATGCCAGCGCAGCTTGCCGGTGGCCGCATCCAACGCCACCAGCGACGAGGAGTAGAGGTTCGTCCCGGGCCGCGACCCGCCGTAGTATTGCGGCGCCGGCTGTCCCACGGGGAGGTAGAGGAGCCCGCGCGCTTCATCCACCGCCATCGCGCCCCACACCGCGGGCGACCCGGCGTCGACCCACGACCCTTCAGGCCACGTCTCCACGCCCGGCTCGCCGGTGTGCGGGTTGGGATGGAAGGTCCACACCAGCTTGCCTGTGCGCACGTCCCAGGCGCGCACGTCCTGCAACGGACCCTTGATCTCGTTCTCCTGTCCCTGCGCGCCGGTCACGATCAGGTTCTTGAATACCGCTCCGGGCGTCGTCATGTGGTATCCCATACGAGGAAAATTGTCGGCCACGCCCGCGCGCAGGTTGACTGACCCTTCGTTGCCGAAGCCCGGAATCTTCGTGCCTGCCTTGGCATCGAGGGCCACCATCTGCCCGTCATTCGTGCCCACGATCACCCGCGCGGTGTTCTGCCGGTCGCCCGCCCAATACGTCACGCCGCGGCGCGATACGGCCACGCCCAGGTCCGCCGACCAGACCTCTTTACCGGTCTCGGGCTCGAGCGCGACGACGGTGCCGTCCAACGTCGGATAGTACAGCAGCCCGCCGGCGACGATTGGCGTCACTTCGGTGGGCGGCGCGAACTCCAGCTTTGTGCCGGGCTTCAGTCCATGGGTCCAGGCGGGTTTGAGGCTCTTGACGTTGTCGCGATTGATCTGCTGGAGCGGGGAATACCGCAGGCCGTGGGAATCGTGACCGTAGACCGGCCAGTCCGTCTGCGCCGCCAGGGGCAGCGACAGAATTACGGGCATCAGGACCAGTCCGGCACGCTTCATGGAAACCTCCACATCAGCGGCGATTATAGCGTGCCCGGCGCGGGTGGGAACACCTCCGTTTTTCCGCCCCTTTCCCGCCCCTTCCCCGCGTGGAAATCCCCGCGTATACTGGTGAGGAATTGCTGCGTTAAAGCGGGGGAATTAGCGTGCGTGCGCAGAAGCAACAAACGGTTCCGCGCAGAATGAGGAGCATCTCCTGCGGGGTTGCCATGGCGTTCTGTGGACTCCTGGCAGGCTGCGCCCGGAACGTCACGGTGGCCACGCCTCCGCCTCCGCCTCCGCCTCCGCCGGTCGCGGCGGAAGTGCCGCCTCCGCCCCAACCGGGACCGAGGGCTGCCCCGGTCACACCCCTGCGCATCAACTTCGCCGCCGACCCCGCCGAGATCCTGGCAGGACAGAGCGTCACACTGAGATGGGAAGTCCGCGGCGCCGATACCGTGCGCATCGACCAGGGCATCGGCGTGGTGGCCGCGGCCGGATCGCGCGAGGTGTTCCCTGCCGCTGACAGGACCTATACGCTTTCGGCTTCCGGCCCAGGCGGCGAGGATACAGCCACTGCGTCGGTCCGCGTCCTGCGTGCGGAATCGGAAGTTCGTGAACCGCCCCCGCCCCCGCCCCCGGCGGACGAGCAGCAGATCTGGGATTCGCTCAACAAGACGGACGCGGGCCAACTGCTGACCTTCCTGGGCCAATACCCGGGCGGGCAGTACGCGGCTCTTGCGCGGAACATGCTCGCGGCGCACGTGGTCATCATGGAACCGGGATCCGCGCCGCCCGCGGCCACCAATGCATCAGCCAAGGACCGGGCCCTCGCACAGTTGGGCCTCGCCGGCTGACTTCTTTGACCTGTTCGACGCGCTGCCCGCCCGCGCCCTGGAACTCGGCCGCGCGGTGGGTGGCCGCCTGGTGCTGGATCCGGACCCGTTGAAGGCTTCCTCACAGAGTGTCTATGAACAGGCGGGCGATAATGGGGCGTTACTCGGCCGACTGACGCGCCGGTCAGAGATGATGCGAGCCTCGCTCACCGGCCCCGGCATCACGGCGACCCCGGCGGATGCCGGGCAGCCCGCGGAACGCTTCATCAGCTTCACGGGACTGACGGAATGGAACTGGAACGTGACGGCCAACCGGCCGGAGCCGCAGGAACTGACGCTCACTCTGAGCGCGCGGCTCCCGGCGTTGCCCGGTGATCCCTACGAGCCGATTACTCCCGACTTCCCGCGCCACAAGACGCTGAGCGTCCGTCAGCCGCAGCCGAGCGAGTCCGGGGAGCCCGCCGTGCCAACCCCCGGCGGAACGCCGCCGCCCGGCGTCTCGCCGCCATCCTCCCAGCCCTCCTCGCCGTCGGATTCCACGTTCCCGCCGTGGGGCGGCATCGCCCTGGGCGTGCTGGTGCTGCTGCTGCTCGCCCTCGTGATCTGGCAGCGGAAGCGGTTCGCGCACTGGGGCGCGCTGCTGCCGATCCGCATGCGGTCGCGGAAGCCGCTGGCCACCGCCGTCATCCTGCATGACATCCAGGAGCGCGAAGCGGCCGCCAAGCTCTGCGACACTATCGGAACCCAGCGTTTCCGTTTCCTGACGGCGCCCGAAGGTTTCCCGCAGAACGATCCGCGCTGGCAGGAGCTGTTCCGCGCGAATCTGGCGCAGGCCGACGTAGTGCTGATGCTGCTCACCGCGGGCGCCTTCGCTAAGCCCGGCTTCCAGGCCCAGGTGCGCGAGGCGCTCGAGATACAGAAGACCCGGCGCTTCCGGGTGTTCCCGGTGGCCTGGGATGCCGCTGTCCGGCAGGGCGCCGCAATCCTTCAGGAGCTGTCGCAGCTCTCCTGGGAGAGCATCGATACGGAGTTCGGGCGCTCCCACCTGCGCAAGGCCCTGGAAAGCGCGCCGCTGGTGAACGCCGAAGCGATCTCCTGCTTCCTCAGCTATAGCCGCCAGGATCTCGATTTCGCCATCCGCCTGCAGCAGCGCCTGGAGAACAGCGGCATCGCCTGCTGGCGCGACGAGTCCGATATTCACCTGGGCAGTTCCTGGCGGGAAGAGATCGCGCAAGCCATCGAGGCTGCCACGCACATGCTGGTGGTGGTGACCAAGGCCGCCACGGCGTCGAAGAACGTCGAGCAGGAAATCATCTACGCGCAGGAGCGGAACAAGATCGTGATTCCGCTGTTGCTCGACAGCCCGCGTCTGCCCTTCGGTTTGAACGCGACGCAAGGCATCGACCTCACCAAGGACCCGCAAGGCGGCCTGGATCGTCTGCTTCTTTCCCTGACGCGCGGCGGGAAACAGGCGGGACAGTCGGCCGCGGGCTGACTTCTGGCGCGCCGCCGGGCAGCTGCTCTACTCCAGCGCGTACACCCAGATCGAACCGCCTTCGGGCACCTGCGGATACTGGCCCGGGAACATGCGGTCCAGCGTGCTTTGCATGCCGGCCGAATCGCCGCCCCAGCCCGAAAGCACCGCGATGTACTGTTTGCCGTCCACCATAAAGGTGCTGGGCGGAGCCAGAATCCCCGACGGCGTCGGCGATTGCCACAGCAGCTTCCCGCTCTTGGCGTCGAAGGCGTGGATCATGCGGTCATTGGTGCCGCCGGTGAACACCAGCCCGCCCGCGGTGGTCAGCATCGCGCCCCAGTTGGGGCTCTTGGCATAGTTATGCGTCCAGACCTTCTGGCCGGTATCGACGTTCCAGGCCTGCACTTCGCCGAAGTGATCGGCTCCCGGCGGCGGATCGGGCTGCGCGCCGCCGCGCGCGGTTCCGGTGTAACCACGCCCCGGCGTGTAGGCCACTTGCTCGGCGCCCATGCTCGCGCCGCAAATATTGTTGTTCGCGGGAATGTAGATCATGCGCGTCTGCGGATTGAACGCGATGGGAGGCCAGTTCTTGCCGCCATGCAGGTTAGGACAGAACTCGGCGCGCTTGCCCGAGCCCGGCTTGCGCGCGGGATCAATGTCGGGCCGGCCAGTGACCGGGTCCAGGCTGCGGAACACGTTCTGGTAGACGAACGGCTTGCCTTCGACGAACTTGATGGGCCCGGTGCCGCGGTCGAGGAACCACAGGTAGCCGTCGCGCGCCACGTCGATCAGGCCCTTCACGGTGCGCCCGTTGCGCTGGTAGTCCACCAGGATCGGCGGGGAAACTTCGTCCCAGTCCCAGGACTCGTTCTGTTGGTATTGGAAGTGGCCGCGGATGGCGCCCGTGTCGACGTCGATCGCCAGCGTCGAGGACGTATAGAGGTTGTCGCCCGGGCGCTGGTCGCCCATCCACGGACCGCCGTTGCCGGTGCCCCAGTAGGCGAGATTCGCATCCTGATCGTAGTTGCCGGTGACCCACACGGGCCCGCCGCCGTGCATCCACTGGTCGCCCTTGGGCCAGGTTTCGCTGCCGGGTTCGCCCGGAGCCGGAATCGTGTAGGTGCGCCACAGCTCCTTGCCATCGTCCGGGTCGAAGCCCGCGACGAAGCCGCGGATGCCGAACTCGCCGCCCGAGGCGCCCACCATCACCACGCCGCCGGCGATCAGCGGAGCCAGCGTCGTGTAGTAGCCCGCGCTGTTGTCGGCCACCTCCTTGGTCCAGACTTCGTTGCCCGTCCGGGCGTCCAGCGCCTGCAGTACGGCTTCGCCGGCCATCACGTAAACCTTGTCCTGGTAAAGCGCCACGCCGCGATTGGTTTCATGCGGAACGCTCGCGCTCTGCGGCCGGCTGTGGCGATGCCGCCACAGCACGTTGCCGGTCTTGACGTCCATCGCGATCACCTGGTTCATGGGCGTGGACACGAACATGACGCCGTTGTTCACCACCGGCGCCGCTTCGTGCACGTGCCTTTCGCCCGTGGAGAATCCCCACACCGGCTTCAGCTTGGCGACGTTCGCCGTCGTGATCTGGTTCAGCGGACTGTAGCCCCAGCCGTTATAGGTGCCGCGAATCATCAGCCAGTTTTCGGGCTCCGGATTCTTGAGGCGCGCGGCCGTCACCGGGACGTAGTTCTGGAGCACGGCCGGCACGGGCGCCTGCGGTCCACCCTTGCCTTTACCCTGCGGCGGCTGCCCGGAAACACTGTTGACGGCGATCAGGGCAAGCGCAAGCGCGGCTCCAGCGGCCGCGACGGAGAGGCTTTTGAGGTTGAGCATGTGACGAATGTCCCCTTGGACCGTCATGATACACCACACGCGGGGGCTTGAGTTCGCTGGCGGGGCCGCAGCCGCCTCCCGCCTCAAGAATGCCGGCGAGTCGTCCAGCCCGTTACCATGGCGGCGAACGCTGAAGCTGGTCCCTTGCCCGCCGTCCTTTTTGGATCTCTTGATCGAGTGGCGCAACCAGCCGCTATCCCTGGAGACCGCCCCCGGATCATGCCGCTGTCGCGGTGTGAGAACGAGCTGACCGGCGAGCGCTGGCCAGCCGGGGGCGCAGCACGCGGTACCACCACATGATGGAGCCGGTCACAAACATGGCGGCGGGGGCCAGCCCGAAGAAGGCCCAAGTGGCCTTGGTCGCCTGGTCGCAGAGCCCGGGACCGCTACAAGGAATCCCGATGCCTTGGATGCGGCCGAAATGCAGGAAGGCAAGCCAATAGGTAGCCTGGTCGACGATGCGTATTCCGGCATTGGCGTCGGTCGGAGGCTCAAGCCAGTCGGCGAAATCCTGAACCGGGTCAGGAAAGCACAGATAGATCGCACTTAAGGCAAACACCAACGTGAAGCCCAGGCTCCAGAAGCCGATCATGCTGTGCAAGTGCCAGTTCCAGCGCTTCCATCCCACTCCGCGATGCACCGTCAGACTGCGGCGCCAGGTCTTGACGCCCGGCCACCAGATCGCCAGACCCGTCACAGCAAGCGCGAGCAGGGCGAATGCGCCCGCGCCGTTGACCTGCCGTCCCGTGGAACCGGCCAGCAGATTGTCGTGCAGATCGATTAGCTCTGACACGAGCCGGTAACCGGCTTTGACGGGATCGCCAAGATCGCTGCCACTTCGCGGATCGAACAGCCGGTACTGGGTCTGCCCGGCCCGGCTGAGTGGCACACGGACCGCTTCATCGGGATTCTCCGCGCGGTCGAGGTTCCCCACCCGGTAGCCGGGGTACAACTGCCTGGCGGCTTCCGCGAGTTGGCCGTCGGTCAATCTGGGTGCGGAACTCTTGGAGACAATCGGCTGGGAGCTGGTCGCTTCGTAAAGCTCATTCCGATAGACCAGCACGCTGCCGGTCACGCTGATCATGAAGATGTAGAGGCCGACGACGATGCCGCTCCACAAGTGCACCTGAAAGAGCGCCCGGCGTAACCAGATCTTCTGCGGCTGCCGCACCCAGCGCTGCCACACGGTCCGTTGATTGCCCAGGTTCATCAGCGACAGGCTATACGGGACGGTGGATCATGTCAACGCCTCGGCCTGATTTCCCCGCACTACTGACTCAGGGAAACAACAGCATTGTCATACGCGCCGCAGCCCATCGACCCCTCTTCGAAGATCTTGTGCTGCTCGATCCAGGCGAAGGACTCCTCGTAGACCGCCTTCGTGTAGGGCTCGAAGACAATGCGCTCGCCCGGTCCCCAGCGGCGCGGGTCCATCTGGTCGAGGAAGCGCGCCGGGAACTCCTTGCGGTAATAGTGCGTGTAGAGGTCGGGCCGCAGGTCGATGTCGCGCTGCGCGCGCCGCAGCGCCCGGTAGTATTTGCGCACGTCCTCCGGATCGGGATCGCCGGTGATCAGCGTCGCGATCATGAAAGTGTTGTCCAGGATCTTGCGGAACCCGAGCTGCTCCAGGAAGTAATAAGGACCGCTGAACAGCGCCGCCGCGGGCGCTTTGCGATCGATCAACTGCTCCATGCGGACGAACAGCAGCCCTTCGGAGTACGACAGGTTGATCTGGTCGGGCTTGAGGTACGGCTCCAGCGCCTGGATGGTCGCATAGTGGCTGCCCGACTGGTAGCCGACCGAGATGGGCACGCCGGCCAGGTCGGCGGGCTCCTTGATCGGCGATTCGGGCGGCACGAAGATACCCGACGGCGCCACCGAGTAGGCGTCGGCGTACAGCTTCCCGTGGCCGTTCGACGCCGCGACGTTCACCGTCCAGTGGCAGGCGCAACTGATGTCGGAGGTGCGCCCGCGCTCGAAGGTCTGATAGGCGCCGACCTTTTCTCCCAGGTCGTGCTTCTTACCGTCTTTCGACGTGAGTTCGTCGCGGAACTCGTAGTCGAGTCCTTCGGCGGCGAAGTAACCCTTCTCTTCGGCGACCCATTCCTGGAGGCGCATGTGCGGGGCGATGACGAACTTGGCCATGCCTAAGACTCTATCACCGCACGGGGTCCTCGGCTAGAGCGTTTGCAGCGTTATCGTAGGCCGCTCCCTGTGGTCGCGGCACAGCTACTGGCGCTGTGCCCAGCGCACGTCCTTTGTGCAGAGCGCCGCTAGCTGTGCCGCGACCACAGGGAGCGGTCTACGCTTTCTGAGAAAACGCCCTAGCCGCGCGCGGGCTCGGGCTCGGGCAGGACAGGTGAGGTGCCGCGCAAGCTGCGCCACAGCAAGAACAGCAGGCGGAGCGCGACGCCTGCCGCCAGTCCGATCAGCGCCATTTGCTCCTGGGTGGTGTTGGGGATGACCGGCAGCGACGGCGGATCGATAAGCGCCAGCGTGCGCGCTTCCCGCCGTCCGGACAGCTCGTACAAGCCCTGGGCGTTGGCGAGCTTCCGGTGTATAGACTCGTATTCCTCCCGCGCCAGATCACGATCTAATGCGATCCTGTCGTGGCGCGGATCGCCGGGCGGCATCGCCAGAAGCTGCTGGTTCAACGCGGTCCAGTTGTCGCCGACCTTATTGAGGCGGTCTGTGAAGTAGATGACCGCTTCGTTGGCCAGGATTCCCTGTTCGCGCACATCCTCATCAATCAAGCGGGTCACCAACTCCTGCACCACGCGTTGCGCCGTCAGCCGGGCGCGTCCAGTGGACGGGTAGTCCGCGTACGTGAAGGCGACGAGGATGCCGGTCTCCCCGATGGTTTCGATACGGATCGCCTTGCGCATATCTTCGATGACGTCCTCGATCGGATGCCGGTGCTGTGCAGGCCCGTACAGTTCGAAGTTGCGGATAATCGTGGTCAATGCCACGCGGGAGTGGAGGATCAGCCGTCTTGCCGAAAGCGACGGGGTGAGATAGGAGTCGTCCACGCCAGTAAGCGCCTGGGGGATGCGCGCGGGCACCGCCTGGAGCATCGCCTCGGACGTGTAGGACGCCGGCACCAGGTAGTAGACGCCGATGCCGACCAGCATCCCAGCGATGCCGCTGGCCGCGATCCCGAGCCAACGCCGCCGTGGCTTCCGCCGTCCGGAGGGCCGCAGCAGCCCACCGATCTCACGCGCGCCGAAGCGCAGGTAACTCCACCATCCCTGCCGCCGGGCCTCCTGGCGAGCTTCCTCGAAGGTGCCGAGCATGTCCTGCGTCAGCTCGTCTCGTTTGCGCCCGCGCGCCAACAGCCGATAGATGAAAGAAAGCATGTCGTCCTCCTCCTAACCCTCGTTCGACGCCAGCCGCGCCGTGGCCAGGCGCGTCAGCAGCTTCATGCGCGCGATCTCCGCCTGCACGATCTTCAGGCCGGCCGAGGTGAGCCGGTAGGCCTGCCGGTCGCGCGGGGCTTCGGTTTCGCGGAACCGTTCGATCCAGCGTTCGTCGAGCAGCCGCCGCAGCGCGCCGTAGAGCGTTCCGGTGCTCAGGCGGACGCGTCCGTTCGAGATTTCTTCGACGTCTTTCAAGATGGCGTAGCCGTGCCGCGGCTCCGGGGCCAGGCTGAGCAGGATCAGCAGGACCGGCTCGGTGAGCGGCTCGATATGTCGTGAAGCGTCATGTCGCATGGCGGAATAATAGCGGCCCGCGAGCTGCGAGTCAATGGGGTGCACGGGAGAGGACCGCTCCCTGCGGTCGCGGCTCAGCTAGCGGCGCTCTCCACAAAGGGACGTGCGCTGGGCACAGCGCCAGTAGCAGAGCCGCGACCACAGGGAGCGGTCTACGATAACGCTGCAAACGCTCTAGCCCGCATTTCTCACGAGGTTTCGGACACAGGACGTGGCGCGAGCCCATGGCTCGCCGCGCCGGGACTCGTCCCGGCGCTTGTGGCCGGTCACGCTGTCCATGCCGGGAGCGGCGGCCAAATCGCCGCTTGCGTATCCCTACCTCACGTTTCGCGCCGATGCACTGTAGTGCTTGTGAGAAATGCAGGCTAGCGGCGCTGTGCGGCAGTATCAGCGATTTGGGCACAGAGGCGGTAGGCGACGGTCCCGGAGGAGCTCTAGGTGCTGCGCCCAGGTCACGTCTGCCGCTCGCTGTGCCGCGACCGCAGGGAGCGGTCCTCTCCGGTCCGCTCTCTCCCTACGCCCGACCCAGCCGGTTCAATCCGTTGAACGCCGCCGCCTTGTAGCACTCCGCCAGCGTCGGATAGTTGAACACGTTGTCGATGAAGTAGTCGATGGTGCCCTTGAACACCATCACGGCCTGCCCGATGTGCATCAGCTCGCTGGCGCCCTCGCCGATGATGTGTACGCCCAGCAGTTCATGCGTCTCGCGGTCAAAGCACAGCTTCAGCCGGCCGGTGGTATCGCCGCGAATCTGCCCGCGCGCCGTCTCACGATAGTAGGCGACGCCCACTTCGTAGGGCGCGTCCTCTTCGGTCAACTGCTCCTCGGTCTTGCCGATGAACGCGATCTCGGGGATGGTGTAGATCCCGTAGGGATAGGTGGCGGGGTTGGTGGTCACCGGCAGATCGTAGGCGCGCGCCGCGGCGATGCGCCCCTGCTCCATCGAAACCGACGCCAGGCTGGGGAACCCGATAACGTCGCCGGCCGCGAAGATGTGCGGCACCACCGTGCGGTAATTCTCATCCACGCGGATCCGCCCGCGGTCGTCGGCTTCCAGGCCCGCCGCCGCCAGATTCAGCGCGTCCACGTTGCCGACGCGCCCCACCGCATACAGCAGCCCGTCGGCGACGATCTTCTTCTGGCTCTCCAGATGCGCTTCGACGCGCCCGTCCGGCCGCTCCTCGACGCTCGACACCTCTTCGTTCAGCCGCAGCGTGCAGCGGTGGTCGCGCAGGTGATAGGTCAGCGCCTCGACGATCTCCTGGTCGGCGAAATCCAGCAGCCGCGGCCGCCGCTCCACCAGGATCACCTGCGTGCCCAGTGCGGCGAACATGCAGGTGTACTCCACGCCGATCACGCCGCCGCCCACGATGATGAAGGTCTTGGGGATCTCCTTCAGGTCCAGCACGTGGTCGCTCTGGATGATGGTGCGGTTGTTGTAGGGGACCTTGGGCGAAGCCGCGGGCCGCGTGCCGGTGGCGATCACGATGAAGTCGGCATGGAAATCGGCGCTGCCCCACGTGCCCTCCACGCGCACCGTGTGCGGATCGAGGAACGTGGCCAACCCGAACAGCGTATCCACGCCGTTGCGCGAAAGCTGCGCCAGTGTGACGTCAATCTCCGTGCGGATGACGTGCTGCACGCGGAAGACCAGATCCTCCATGGAGATCTTCTCTTTCACGCGGTAATTCACGCCGTAGACGCTCTTGTAGTTGTAGCCGGAAAGGTGCAGCACCGCCTCGCGCATGGTCTTGGACGGAATGGTGCCGGTGTTGATGCACGCTCCGCCGACCACTTCGCGGCGTTCCACCACCGCCACGCGTTTGCCGATCTTGGCCGCCTGAATCGCGGCGCGCTGGCCGGCGGGACCCGAGCCCAGCACGATCATGTCGTAATTCTGCATGCGAATGGGAGGAGAACACGGCGGGGCTTCCTGGACGCGCCAACGCGCTCTTACTGACCAGTATAGTGGTGTGACAGCCCCATGAGCGCTCGCGTTTCGATCCTCGGTGGTGGTCCGGCCGGCGCCTCGGCTGCTCTGGCGGCGGTCGCCGAGGGCGCCGCGGTGCAGGTGATCGAGCGCGCACGCCTGCCGCGCCACAAAGTCTGCGGCGAATTCCTCTCGCCTGAAATCGAGCCCGAACTCCGCGCGCTCGGCGTGTGGGACGCGTTCACCGCCGCTCGACCGGCACGCGTCGAACGTGTGGCGCTGTGCTTCGGCGCGCGCCGCAAGGAAGCCCGCCTGCCCGAAGCCGCCTGGGGACTCAGCCGCTATGCCTTCGACGCTCTGCTGCTGGGCCAGGCGCAATCGGCCGGCGCGCAAATCACGCAGACATGGGCCGGGCCCGCAGGCCAACCCGCCACGGTGCTCGCCTGCGGACGCCGATCACCCGAAACGCGCCGCGGCCGCCGCCAGTTCGGTTTTAAGGCGCACTTCGAAGGACCCGTGAACGACGCCGTCGAACTCTACTTCTTCGACGGCTGCTACGCCGGCGTCAGCGCCATCGAGGACGGGCGCACGAACGTCTGCGGCCTGGGCCCGGAGGATTTCCTGGCGCGCTTCCACTTCGCCTACGACGACGTTCTCCGGCGCTCGCCCGCGCTCGCCGAACGACTGGCGCCGCTCCACCGCGTGATCCCCTGGGTCTCCACCGGACCGCTGGAATACGGCCAGCGCTTCCACCCCGGACCCGAGCCTTACCCTGCGGGCGACGCGCTCAGCTTCGTCGATCCCTTCACCGGTTCCGGCCTGCTGGCGGCCGTCCGCTCGGGAGCGATTGCGGGTCGTGCCGCCGCCCGCAGGGAAACCTCGCAGGCGTATCTGGCCCAGTGCCACGCGAGTCTGAAGAAGCCGTTCCAGGTCGCAAGCCTCTTGCGGCGGATGGTCGCCAACGGGTGGGCCGAACGGCTGGCAGGCATGGCTCCGCCCGCACTGTTGTTCGCCTTGACCAGACCGCGCTAAGGGCCCCAGGAAAGAAAAAAGCCGGTGAGTACTCGGAGGAAGATACTCACCGGCCGGCTAACCACTACCGCGAGGTCGTAGTTTGCCGAGCTTTCGGGGCCCACCGGGCAGTCGGTAGGTTACTCCCCTAGAGAAAGAGACGCGATGAAACCTCGGAAGGTTCCACAACTGGACGCCCTTATAATATCACTGGAAGATTGCAGTGTACAAGGGTCATTGTTTCACGCGAACGCAAAAAGGTACTCGGGGAACGCAATCTACAGCCTGTCAATAAGTTGGGTACTAGGGGGCCAGCGCGGCGTTTAGTACCGCCGCCAGGCGGAATCCGGCCAGGGCCAGCTGTTCCTTCGCTAATCGCTTTGCATTCTCAGCGTAACTTTGCGGCAGCACAATGGGTTGCTGACGGGAACCAGAGCTGAGTCCGAAAGTGTAAACATTCCCCTTCGCCAGACGAGAAGATTCATCGATCCACTTTCGCGGATTCTTCTCCGCGCGCTCCACACTCGCATTTCCCTTCGCCCGGTATTCGCGTGCGGCGTCGGCTGCATACCGGTCGACAGATCCGGCGCTGGTGTCGGATCCCGCCAAGCCGTCCCACAACGAATGTAAGTTCCCGCCGGGCTTCACATAGACAAGGTTGCCGCCCCGATCTCCGTGCGGATGTTGGCGCGAAAAGCGGCTGGTTGCATGCAGCGGGTTGTGGATATCTCCCACTAGGTGCAGCAGCCAGGGCAGGGCGTAGGTGGCCTGGGGGCGGTCGCGGCCGCGCACCACGCGCAGCAGGCGCTGGATTTCGCTCAAGGCGTGCGGTGGACGCTGCTGCTCGGTCCGCGTGCCGTCCTGGGAGAAGGGAACGTCATAGTAGTGCCAATTGGTGTGGCGTCCCATGTTGGGAAAGCCGGGCAGCAGGCGCGTCGGCCGGGCGTTGGCCTGCGTGTCGTTGTAAAACCGCGGATCGTTGCGGATCAGGTCCGGCCAATAGGACGCCGCGATGAAGGACGCCCGCGCGTCCCCGGCGGCGCCTTCCGCAAAGATGCCCGCATAGTCCGGATGCCGCCGGATCAGCGCGTCCACTCGGATGCGCACCGCCGGGGTCAGGTTGTCATAGGCGATCGCCGCCACCACCCTGTGCCCGGTCTCGTTCCAGGCCCCGGCAGGGAACGCCACCAGCAGGGCCAGTGTCCCCGCCAGCAGTGATCGCCAGAGAGCCGGTGCGCGCATGTATTCATCCTAGCAATCGGGCAACACAGACCCATGACAAGACTCCCACGCAACGTCCCGCGACATGCGATCCTATGGAACATTGCACAGCGTCCCCAACTCGCACAGCGTCCCCAACTCAATGATGCCCGCATTTCTGTCGCTCGATCCCGCCGCTTTGGCGGCCGTGCCGCTGGCGCGCGCGGCACTCCTTCTCCGCGGGATTCGATACGGGCAGCCGATGGAGATGACCGGCCGCGCCACGCCAACGGCGGCAAAATGCCCACCACACACCTCAACCGGGTAATACGCCCGCCCTCGCCACGCCCGCACCATGAAACGGACATTTTATGAAGAAGCTACTTACCCTTGCTCTGGTAGTCTCGTCTCTGGCCATTGCCCAGCCGGCTTACTTCGTCCGCACCGTTGCCGGCTCCGCCGCGAACGGCGACGGAGGACCTGCGGTTGACGCGCGCGTCATCTCTCCCAGCCGCATGACCGGTGACGCCGACGGCAACATCTACTTCGGCGAATCGCACGGGACCATCCGTAAGGTCTCCGCGAACGGCAGCATCAGCACCGTCGCCGGCAACAACACCGGCGCCACCAGCGGCGATGGCGGACCCGCCCTCGACGCCGCGTTCCCGCCGCCCTGGGGGATCGCGGTCCACGGCGATCTTCTGTATTTCGTGCAGCGCTATCCCTGCCAGATCCGCCGCGTCAACATGACCACCGGGATCATCGATAAGATCGCCGGCGTGAATGACTGCGCCGGAGGGCCGGACGGCGCGGCGAACTCGACGTCGCTCGCCCTCCCCTCGGCACTGATCTTCGACTCAATGGGCCGCCTGCTGGTGGCCGAATCGAATGCCGTGCGGCGCATCGATCTTACTACCGGCCAGATTTCGACCATCGCCGGGGGCGGCATGTTGGGGTTCGGCGGCGACGGCGGACCGGCCAAGTCCGCGCAGTTTAACTTCGCCTATGGCCTGGCCGCCGACGCGCACGATAATCTCTATATCAATGATGTCGGCAACTGCCGCATCCGCCGCGTGGACGCGGCCACCCAAATGATCGCCACCGTCGCCGGCACCGGAACGTGCAGCAATACCGGCGACAACGGTCCGGCCTTGCAGGGCACGGTGGGCGGCGTAATTGAGATGACGCTCGATCCCACCGGCACCCGGCTCTATCTCTGCTTTTCCGGTGGCGCCCTGCGGGTGGTAGACTTCGCCGCGAACACCATCAACCTCTTCGCCGGCAACGGCAAGGGCGAGCAGATCCAGACCGGCGGGCCCGCGCTGCAAACCGGCCTGCGCGCCGTCGGCGGCATCTGGGCCGATTCCGCCGGCAACGTATTCTTCACGGACGCCAACGCCAACCGTGTGGGCCGCATTGACACCCATGGCATCCTCGACACCTACGCCGGCAGCCTCACCTTCCATGGCGATGACCTGCCCGCGCAGAACGCACCGTTGGTTTCGCCCCTGGAGGTCCTGGTGCAGCCCGACGGCGGGTTCCTGGTCAGCGAAAGCGCGAATGCCAGGGTGCGCCGCGTTTCCCCCGACGGCGTCATCAGCACCTTCGCCGGCAATGGCAAGTTCGCCAATTCGACCGGCGACGGCGGACCCGCGCTCAGCGCCGTCATCAATCCGGGCGTCATGACTCAGGACTCCATGGGCAACGTCTATATCGCGGACAACACCAGCTTCACGGTTCGCCGGGTGGGAACCAACGGCGTCATCTCGCAGGTGGGACCGCCTCTGTTCTCCAGCATTACCGGCCTGGCCCTCGATCCCACGGAGCACTTCCTTTACTTCTCCCACGGCCAGGGCCACCGCATCCTGAAGGTGAACCTGGCCGATAACACCAATGTCACGTTTGCGGGCAAAGGTGCGGGCTCCGACACGGGCATGGCCGGCTTCTCCGGCGACTTCGGTCCCGCCACCGACGCCCAACTGAACAGCCCCGGACGGCTAGCCGTCGACGCCGATGGCAACGTCTACGTGGCCGATACCGGCAATGCGCGCATTCGTAAGATCACCCCCAGCGGCGACCGCATCACCACCATCATGGGCAACGGCAACACCGACTACGGAGGCAATGGCAACATGGGCACGCAGGCCTCGGTCCCCGGGCCCACTGGCGTGGCGGTGGACGCCGATGGCAACGTCTACGCCTCCAACGTCAACGCCATTTTCCGCCTGGATAAAGCCAGTGGGCGCGTAAATCGGATCGCCGGTGGTACGGTCCGCGGTAACAGCAGCCTGGGCGGACCCGCCGCGGACGCTAAGTTCAATATCCTGTCCGGGATCTCCGTGGACCAGCGCGGCGTCATCTACGCCGCGGAGCTCTTCAACTACCGCGTGATCGCCCTGGCGCCGTCGACCCTGCCCAATCCCGTAATCACCGGCATCATCACGCCGGGAGCCTTCGGCGCCGGCAACACCCTCTCGCCCGGCGGGTGGCTTGAAATCTACGGAGAGAAGTTCGCCACCGCCACCCGCGAATGGGCCGGCGGCGACTTCAATAACAATGTCGCTCCCACTTCGCTGAACGGCGTCCACGTGCACATTCAGGGCAAGGACGCGTTCGTGCAACTGATCAGCCCTGGCCAGATCAACGCTGTCGCCCCGGACGGTTTCGAGCCGGGCAACGTCAGCGTCGAGGTGGTCAACGACAATGGCGCCAGCGACAAGGTCGCCATGCTGGGCGCTGCCCGCGGCCCCAATCTATTGGCCCCGCCATCGTTCTCCGCGGCCGGGAAACAATACGTGGTGGCGATCCTCCCCGACGGGACCTACGTGGGTCCCCCCAACCTGATCCCCGGCGCGCCTTTCCGCCGCGCCCAGTCAGGCGACCACATCGTGATGTACGGAGTCGGGTTCGGCGGCGTGAATCCCGTGGTGCCGGCGGGCAACATCGCCACGGTGGCCACCGCGCTTCCCAACGTGCAAGTGCAGGCCGGTGGCGTCCAGGCGCAAGTGGAATACGCGGGCCTGGCCGGCGGCTTCGTGGGACTCTACCAGTTGAACGTAGTCGTCCCGGCAGGGGTGACCGGCGACGTGCTGCTCACCGTCACCGTGGATGGCATCGGCGTAGTCGAGAAGATCTACCTGGCGGTGGAATAGCGTCATCGCCATTCACGTTCGCCCGGACAATTTATCCGGTGCGTTCTCAATCATCTCCCCCTGGAACCGGGCGGCCTTTGTCCAGGACCGCCCGATCCTGAGGTGATGAACGCGAACCATCCTACGTCCGCCAAAGCCCTGACGGCGGGCCACACGCGGCGACGAAACGAACCCAAGCCAACCCCAAGGCATCCGTGTGCATCCGCGTCCATCTGCGGCCAAACACCCGCCGCCGCCAGGGTCCGGTCTCCTCCCCGGCGACGAAACGAACCCAAGAAGTCATTGAAAACAAAGCAACCCCCACTCCGCCCCCTTCCGGCCCCTGATACGATGAGGAGATCCCCATGGCCCTGAGGTTTTACAATACCCTGACGCAGCAGGTGGAACCCTTTACCCCGCTCGACGACAACATCGTCCGCATGTACACCTGCGGCCCGACCGTCTACAACTTCGTCCACATCGGCAATCTGCGGACCTTCACCTTCCAGGACATCCTGCGCCGCTGGCTGCGCGCCCGCGGCTACACCCTCGACCACGTCATGAACATAACCGACATCGAGGACAAGATCATCCGCAGCGCCAACGCCGCCGGCAAGCCCATCGACGAGTACACGGCGGTCTACGCCAAAGCCTTTCTTGAGGACACCGCCACGCTGCGCCTGGAACGCCCCGAGCGCATCGTCGCCGCCACCAAGCACATCACGGAGATGGTCGAAGCCATCCAGAAACTCACCGAGCGCGGCCACACCTACACGAGCGAAGGCTCGGTTTACTACCGCATCGCGACCTTCCCCGAATACGGCAAGCTCTCGCACAACGACTTCAGCGGCATCCGCGCCGGCGCGCGCGTCGACGTCGACGAATACGACAAGGACGACGCCCGCGACTTCGTCCTGTGGAAGGCGAAGAAGGAAGGCGAGCCCAGTTGGGAGACGCCCATCGGCCCGGGCCGTCCCGGCTGGCACATCGAATGTTCGGTGATGGCCATGAAATACCTGGGAGACACGCTCGACATCCACACCGGCGGCGTCGACCTCACCTTCCCGCATCACGAGAACGAAATCGCCCAGGCCGAAGGCATCAGCGGCAAGCAGTTCGTGCGCTTCTGGCTGCACGCCGAGCATCTTTCGATCGACGCCCAAAAGATGTCGAAGTCGCTGGGCAACTTCTACACGCTGCGCGACCTGCTCAAGGAAGGCTTCGCCCCGGAGGCGATCCGTTACCTGCTGGCTTCGGTCCCCTATCGCAAGAAGCTCAACTTCACCTTTGAGGGATTGAAGGCCGCGGCGACCTCCATCGACCGCCTGCGCAACTACAAGCTGCGTCTGGAAACCGGAAAATTCCCCGAAGGCCTGAGCGACAGCCTCACCGCCCGCACGGCCGCCGCCGTCACGGCTTTCGACGAAGCCCTGGACGACGATCTTAATACGGCCGAGGCTCTGGCCGCGGCCTTCGAGTACGTGCGCGACACCAACACGGCCATGGACTCGGACCAATTCCCGGTGGGCAACGTGGCGGGCGCGCTGGCGTTCCTCGGCCGCTTCGATTCGATCTTCGACGTGCTGCGGCCGTCCGCCAAGGAAGGCGGCTTGGCCGACGCGGACGTGGAAACCCTGGTCGCCGAGCGCACGTCCGCTAAGAAAGCTCGCGACTATGCCCGCGCCGATCAGATCCGGGCGCAGCTCGCCGCGCAAGGGGTGATCCTCGAAGACACCAAGGAGGGAGTCCGCTGGAAGCGAGCTTGACGAGCATGCCATCTGAAGCTACACCGCCGGGCCGATTCGCCCCTGTGCCCACGTACCGTCACTTCGGCACAGCACCACTAGCTGAGCCGCGACCGCAGGGAGCGGTCCACCGTGGTCCAGAAACCGGCGGACTTGGCCTACTCGCGTTCTCCCGCGAAGCCCGCGCCCGCCCCCACCGAACACGCACATGAAACCCGAAAGCAAAGCCGTCCACTGGGGCGACCGCGGGAAGCCCGGCACTTACATCCCCGTCACCACCCCGCTCTACATGGCCGCCAGCTACGCCTACGAGTCGATGGACCAGCTCGACCGCGTCTTCGGCATGGAGGAACCCGGCCCCTCCTACGCACGTTACGACAACCCCACCCGCAGCGCCCTCGAAGAGCTCGTCCGCGAGTTGGAAGGCGGAGCCGGAGCCATCGCCTGCGCCTCCGGCATGGTAGCCATCCACACCGCTCTGCTCTCCGCCCTACTCGACCGACCCAAGCGAGTGGTCGCGGCCAGCATGATGTACGGCGCCACCACCGCCATGCTCATGAACATCTTCGGACCCATGGGCGTCGAAACCGAGCACGTGGACGCCTGCGACCTGGTGGCGCTCGAAGCCGCGCTCGAAGAAGCCAAGACCGGCGCGGTGATCCTCGAAACCGTCTCGAACCCGCTGTTGCGCGTAGCCCCGCTCGACCGCATCGCCGCCCTGTGCCTGCGCCACGCCGTGCCGCTGATCGTCGACAACACCTTCGCCACGCCGATGCTGGTGCGCCCGCTGGAACTCGGCGCGAGCATCGTCTGTCACAGCGCCACCAAGTACCTGGCGGGCCACGGCGACGTCCTCGGCGGGATCATCGTCGCGGATGCCGACGAGTTCCCCGCCATCCGAACTCTGTCCCGCACCCTCGGTCCGGTGATGGGTCCGTTTGAAAGCTACCTTACGATGCGCGGCATCAAGACGCTCGCCCTGCGGATGGAGCGCCAGTGCGCCAACGCCTGCCGCGTCGCGTCGTGGCTCAAAGCTCACCCGCGCATCGAACGCGTCTACTTCCCCGGCGACCCCGCGCATCCTGACGCGGAAACCATCCGCCGCCTGCTGCCGGAAAACCGCTTCGGCGGCTTGGTTGCCTTCGAGATCAAGAACGCCGGTAAGGAAGAAGTCTTCCGCTTCATGGAACGCCTCGAAATGGTGGTGCGCGCCACCTCGCTCGGCGACGTCCACACGATGATCCTTTATCCTGCCATGTCCTCGCACCGCGATCTTGCGCCCAAGCACCGCGAGCGCATCGGCATCCGCGACAACCTGGTGCGCGTGTCGGTCGGCATCGAGGCGGTGGAGGATATTCTGGCGGACTTCGAGCAGGCGCTCGCTTGAGGATCCCGGACCTGGGCGGACCGCTCCCTATGGTCGCGGCTCTGCTACTGGCGCTGTGCCCGGATCGCCGATGCTAAGCAACGCGCCGTGAGCGACGCCGCGACCGTTCACCGCTCTGCCCTGTTTCCGTCCGTTGGGCAGAGCGCCGCTAGCTGAGCCGCGACCGCAGGGAGCGGTCCCCGGCGGTTCACCATCCTTTTTGGACGGGTCGACTGCGGTAAGGTATGATGATGCCAGTCTGCACTTTTATCGACCTTTAGGAGCCAAACCAGATGAGAGCCAAACTATCCCTGATCCCGTTCGCCACCGCCGTTCTGCTGTCCATCGCTCTACTGGTGCCGTCTGACACCCTGCTGAAGCCGGCCAGCGCACAGACCATCGTCGTGCAGCCGAATGACGGCAAGGGGAAGGGGAAAGGCAAAGGTCGAGGCGGCTTCGGCGGCGGATTCGGCGGCTTCGGCCGTGGCCGCGGCAACCAGAACGCCGGGCCTCCCGCGGGCGTCGAGCCGCTCAAAACCGACCTCTTCAATTCGAAGAACTTTTACCTCGACAAGGACAATTGGCTGGACAAGCGCTATTACCGCTGCAACACGCCGCAGGCCACCGGCGACTTCCGCCAAGCCCTGATCGGTGAGAATCCGCCGTCTCAGGCGCCCTGGGGCAACTGCGACCAGGATATCTCCCGCGACTCCATCGTCAGCCCGTATCCCTATAAGACCGCCGCGGAGCACTACAACGCGCTGCTCGACGCGGCCAAGGCCAAAGGCGGACCCACGCATTACACCGGGGCCACGGTGCCGGCCTGGGACGGCTACTATTCCCCGTCGAACGCACAGGGCGCGGCGTGGATGCAAGGCGGCCTGCAAGTGCCCACCATGCTTTCGGTGTTGACGCCGGAGTATCAGAAGCGCTTCGTGCAGCAGATGTACCACGAGGGGGTGACCAACTCTCCGCAGTGGAACGCGTCATTCTGTTACCCGGAAGGGCTGGTGCGCTGGTGGGTGGGCGTGTCGCAGGCCAACCGCTTCCAGATGATCGTGACCCCGTGGGTGGTGCAGACCGTCTCCGGAATCGCCGACAACTTCCTCCGCCAGACCATGATCGACAAGAAAGAGCACGTGCTCCAAATCCCGCAGTGGTACGGAGAGACCATCGGCTTCTGGGATGGCGATACGCTGGTCACCTGGACGGCCAATGTGCAGGGCTGGATCCTGCACTCGATGTTCGAGTACAGCAACAAGATGGAAACGGTGGAAACCTGGAAGCCCCGGATGGAGAACGGGGAGTTCGCCGGCCTGGATCACGAGGCGGTCTTCTATGACCCGGAAGCCTTCTCCGTGCCGGTGCACGTCACCATGCAGTTCCGGCGGAACGCGACGACGGAAACCGAAGGCGCCCGCTACATGTATGTCGAGTGCCTCAGCAACGTCAAGAACACCGACGGCCGGCCCACGCAGTTGACCTCCGCCGACCCGCGCTTCATCGACTACTACGGCCGCCCCTGGGCCAAGGTCTGGGAGAAGTATTTCGAAGCCGGCTGGGACAAGCCCGAAGAGGAACTGCCCCAGGACATCCTGGACGTGTTTAAGTAGGCCGGAAGCCCCCGTGTTATACTGAAGCTTCATGTCTGTCGCCCGCCATCATGTGCACCATCATCGCCACGCCCATGGTGTCGCGCGACGGGCTCACGCGTAACACACCCAACGTAAGTGAGGATTTGATCGAGCCCGCCGGAATCCGGTGGGCTCTTCGTTTTTAGGACCTATGGAACTCGACTTCACCAAACTCGACGGCCTCGTCGCCGCCGTCATCCAGGACTGGCAAACCGGCCGCGTCCTGATGGTCGGCTTCATGAACGAGGAAGCTTTCAAGAAGACCGTGGAAACCGGCTACGCCGTCTTCTACAGCCGCAGCCGTAATAAGCTGTGGCTCAAGGGCGAAACGTCCGGCCACCGCCTGGTGGTCAAGGAACTCTCCACCGATTGCGACCGCGACGCGGTGCTGCTCAAGTGTGAGGCGCTCGGCCCCGGCGTGTGCCACGAAGGCTACCAGAGCTGCTTCTTCCGGCAACTGGAAGGCGGCGAGTGGAAGATCAACGAAGAGCGCGCTTACGATCCTGACAAGGTCTACGGAGGCTGATTCACTATGAAACTCAAACTCGGCATCCCCAAAGGGAGCCTCGAAACCGCCACCGTCGACCTCTTCCGTCGAGCCGGCTTCCAGATCACCATCAGCAGCCGCTCGTACTTCCCCTCCATCGACGATCCCGAAATCGAATGCATGCTGATCCGCGCGCAGGAGATGGCGCGCTACGTGGAAGACGGCGTGCTCGATGCCGGCCTCACCGGCCGCGACTGGGTGGAGGAGAACAACGCCAACGTGCACGCCGTGGCCGATCTCATCTATGCCAAGCAGAGCTTCGGCAAAGTGCGTTGGGTGCTGGCTGTGCCCGAATCGTCGCCGGTGCAGAGCGTGAAGGACCTGCAAGGCAAGATCATCGCCACCGAACTGGTCGAAGCCACCAAGCGGTATCTCGCGCGCAACGGCGTCACCGCCAAAGTCGAGTTCAGTTGGGGAGCCACTGAGGTAAAGCCGCCGGTGCTCGCCGACGCGATCGTCGAGGTCACCGAAACCGGCTCCTCTCTGCGCGCCAACAAGCTCCGCATCGTCGAAACCATCATGGAATCCAACACCCAGTTGATTGCCAACCTGGATTCCTGGAAGGATGACGGCAAGCGCCGCAAGCTGGAAGACATCCGCATGCTGCTTGAAGGCGCCATCAGCGCGCTGGGCAAGGTCGGCCTGTGGCTCAACGTCGAACAGAAGAATCTCGACGCCGTGCTGAAGGTCCTGCCCGCGCTCAAGACGCCCACCGTCTCGCACCTGAGCGACAGTACCTGGGTGGCCGTGCACACCATCCTGGATGAAACCACCGTCCGCACCTTCCTGCCGCGCCTAAAGGAAGCCGGCGCGCAGGGCATCGTCGAGTATCCGCTGAATAAGATCGTGATGTAGCTAGAGTTGCTATGATCCGCATCCTCCCCTACCACGCCGCGCAGTCGCTGCTGACTCGCAAGGCGCAAAAACTGGATGAAGCCGAGCGCGTTGTCGCTCCCATCCTCCGCGACGTGCGCGAACGTGGCGACGCTGCCCTATTGGAGTACGCCCGCAAGTTCGACCGCTTTGAAGGCGCGTCCGTGCGCATTCCGGTGGAAGGCGCGCTCGACCCGGCCTTTGAAGACGCCGTCGGCGTGGCCGCCATCAACATTCGCGAGTACGCGCACCTGCAACTGCCGGTCGAGGAAATCATCGACCACCCCGACGGCCGCCGCCTCGGCCAGATCGTCCGCCCGCTCAGCTCCATGGGCGCGTACACGCCGGCCGGCCGCTACCCGCTGCCGTCCACGCTCTTGATGAACGTGATCCCCGCGCAGGAGGCCGGCGTCAAGCGGATCTGCGTCGCCTGCCCGCATCCGAGCCCGGAGATCCTGGGCCTGGCCGCCTGGCTCGGCGTCACGGACTTCTTCCAGATGGGCGGCGCGCAGGCCATCGCCGCGCTGGCCTACGGCACCGAAACCGTCCCGCGCGTCGACCGCATCGTCGGCCCCGGCAACATTTACGTGGCCGCCGCGAAGAAGCTGCTGGCCGGGGAAACCGGAATCGACTTCGTCGCCGGACCCACGGAGATCGTCATCATCGCCGGCGACGGCAACCCAGCGTGGATCGCCGCCGACATGCTGGCGCAAGCCGAGCATGATGTCGACGCCTCGGCCATCCTGCTCACCACCTCGCAGACCCTGTCGGATGCAGTGGAGGTCGAGCTGGAACGGCAGCTCGCGGATCTGCCCACCGCCTCGGTCGCCGCGCAGTCTCTCGAAAACAACGGCGCGATCGTGGTGCTCGATAATCTCGATCAGGCCGTGGAATTCTCCAATGCGCTCGCGCCCGAGCATCTGGCGCTGCACGAAACGCAGTTGCTCGATGAGATCCAGAACGCGGGGTCGATCTTTCTGGGTGCGACCAGTCCCGAAGCCGCGGGCGATTACGCCTCCGGTCCCAACCACGTGCTGCCCACCTCCGGCCAGGCCCGCCTGCGCGGCGGCCTCTCGGCGGCCGATTTCGTCAAGGTGATCTCGGTGCAGGAACTCAGCCCGCGCGCGCTCACGCGCCTGACGCCGACCATCACCACGCTCGCCCGCGCCGAAGGACTCGAGGCGCACGCGCGCTCCGTGGAGGCTCGCCGGCGTGCCTGATCCCCGTCCAGCGGTTCTCCACATGGCGCCCTACTCGCCGCCCACCGGCGGGCGCGAGGGCAAGCTGCGGCTGGATTTCAACGAGAACACGCTGGGCTGCTCGCCCAAAGTGATCGAGGCTTTGCAGCAATGGCTCACCGCGGACCGCCTCACCATCTACCCCGAATACGCCGATGCGCTGCGCGACCTGGCCGCCTTCTTTCGCGTCGACCCCGCGGAGTTCACGCTGACCAACGGTACCGACGAAGCGATCCAGGTACTGATCAACGCCTTCGTCGACGACGGCGATGACGTGCTGACGCTGAAGCCGTCCTATGCCATGTATCGCTTCTATGCCGAGGTCGCCGGCGCGTCGATCCGCGAGCTCGCCTATCGTCCGGACCTCAGCTTTCCGCTCGATGAACTGCTCGAAGCGCTGAGGCCGGAGACGAAAGCGGTCTTGATCGCGAACCCCAATAATCCTACGGGCACAGGCGTGCGGCTGAATAGTATCGAGCTTATCTTGGAAACCGCGCCCGACGCCGTGGTGCTGATCGACGAGGCCTACTTCGAATTCTCCGGCGTCACCGCGCTGCCCTGGATCCGCAAGTACCCGAACCTGTTCGTGAGCCGCACGTTTTCGAAGGTCTACGGCATGGCCGCCATGCGCTGCGGCTGCCTGTTCTCACATCGCGACAACGTGCAGTGGTTGCGCAAGGCGCAGTCGCCTTACAGCGTGAACATGCTGGCCGCGGTGGCCGCGCGCGCCGCCGTGCAGGATCGCGACTACGTCACGAGCTACGTCACTGAGGTGCTGGCCGCCCGGGAGCTGTGCTGCGTCGGCTTCGAACGCCTCAAGATCCCCTACTACCCCAGCCAGGCCAACTTCATTCTGTTCGAAGCCGGCGACCGCGCCATCCCCATCCGCGACACGCTGCGCGAGCGCGGCGTGCTGGTGCGCGACCGCAGCTACGAGATCCCCGGCTGCGTTCGCGTCACCATCGGCTCGCGAGATCAGGTGGAGCGCTTCCTCACCGAACTGGAGAAACTATGGACTCGGTAATCGTCTTCGATATGGATGGCGTGCTGGCCGAGGTCACCGAATCCTACCGCGAAGCCATCGTGGAAACCGTGGCCCACTTCACCGGCCAGCGCATCGCGCGCGATTCCATCCAGGACTACAAGAACCGCGGCGGCTGGAACAATGATTGGGCGCTGTCACAGAAGATCGCCTCGGACTTGGGCGTCGAGGTCCCGTATCAGACCGTAGTCGACTACTTCAACGAAATCTTCATCGGCAACAACGGCGACGGCCTGATCCAGCGCGAAAGCTGGTTTCCCCAGCCCGGCCTGCTCGAGCGTCTGAGCCAGCGCCACACGCTGGCGCTGTTCACCGGTCGGCTGGGCTATGAAGCCGAGATCACGCTGCGCCGCTTCGCTCCGGAGATCCGCTTCGATCCGATGCTGTGCGCCGAACACGTCACGCGCGCCAAACCCGCGCCCGACGGCCTGCTGCAAATCCAGAGCGGTCATCCCGGAAAGAAGCTCTGGTACGTGGGCGACACGGTGGACGACGCACGCTCGTCTCGCGCCGCCGGTGTGCCGTTCATCGGCATCGTGTCGAAGCATCACTCGACGCGCGACGAGATCCTGCGCCTGTTCGACGAAGAGAAGGCCGCCGCGGTGGTCGAGAACGTCAACGAGATCGAGAGCATCGTATGAGATCGGCCACCATCGAACGGAATACCAAGGAGACGCAGATCCGCGGCGCCCTGAAGATCGAAGGCCGCGGCAAGTATAAGGTCTCGACCGGCATCCGCTTCTTCGACCACATGCTGGAGCTGTTCACCAAGCACGGCGGCTTCGATCTGGCGCTCGACGCGAAAGGTGACCTGGACGTCGACCAGCACCACACGGTGGAAGACGTCGGCATCGTGCTCGGCCAGCTCTTCTCGAAGGCCCTGGGCGACCGCAAGGGCATCAACCGCGCGGGCTACTTCGTGCTGCCGATGGACGAGACGCTGGCGGTGGTCGCGGTCGACCTGGGAGGCCGGCCTGCACTGGTCTACAAGGACCTGGTGAAGGTCCACCTTGTGGGCGACCTCCAGACCGAGCTGGTCGAAGACTTCTTCGGCGGCTTCGTGAATCATGCCGGCGCGAACCTGCACGCCAAGGTCTTGTACGGGCGCTCGAATCACCACAAGATCGAGGCGATCTTCAAGTGCTTCGCCCGGGCCATGCGCTACGCCTGCTCGAAGGACGCGCGGCTCAAGGAGCAACTGCCGTCGACCAAGGGGCTCCTGTGATCTCGGTCTTCGACTACGGGGCGGGCAATCTGCAGTCGGTGCAGAATACGCTGGGCGCGATCGGCGCGCAGTACGAGCTGATCCGCGACGCGGAGGCCATCCGCCGCGCGACCACTCTCATTCTTCCCGGCGTCGGCCACTTCGGACAGATGATGCGCGCCCTCGACACGATGGGTGTCCGCGAAGCTCTGGTCGAGCGCATCCAAGCTGGCGTGCCATTCCTCGGCATCTGCCTCGGCTTGCAGGCGCTGTTCACTGGAAGCGAGGAGGCGCCGGCGGAGCGCGGCCTCGGTATCTACCCCGGCACGGTGCGCCGCTTCCAAGGCGACGTACGGATCCCGCACATGGGCTGGAACAACCTCACCCGCCTCCGAGAATCGAAGCTGCTGGAAGGTGCGGGCGAATCGCCCTACGTGTACTTCGCGAACAGCTACTACTGCCCGGTGATCGAAGCGACGTCGGCCACCTGTGAATACACGCTGCCGTTCACGGCGGTGCTCGAACAGGCGAACGTCGCGGGCGTGCAGTTCCACCCGGAGAAGTCGGGAGCCGTGGGCCTCCGGATCGTGCGCAACTTCGTCGAAGCGAAGATGGAGGCGCCATGTTAGCAGTCGCCCTGGTGGGGGCTCCCTGTGGGGCAGGCCCGTGGCCTGCGGCGGCCTCTCAGGCCGCCTGGTGCACCAGATTCGCAACCCCGCACAGGCGGGCCGAGGGCCCGCCGCAGGCCACGGGCCTGCCCCACACAGTTTCTACAACCAACAGGATAGAGCGAGCATGCTAGCCCGCCGCATCATTCCTTGCCTTGACGTGACCGCCGGCCGCGTCGTCAAAGGCGTCAACTTCGTCAACCTGCGCGACGCGGGCGACCCCGTGGAACTCGCCGCACGCTACAACGAGCAGGGCGCCGATGAACTGGTCTTCCTCGACATCACGGCCTCCAGCGACGACCGTGAAACGATGGTCGACGTGGTGCGTCGCACCGCGCGCGAGGTTTTCATCCCGCTCACCGTCGGCGGCGGCATCCGCACAGTGGACGACGCGCGCCGCATCCTGCACGCGGGAGCCGACAAAGTCAGCGTGAACACCGCCGCGGTCCGCCGCCCCGAACTCATCACCGAACTGAGCGAGGAGTTCGGCGCGCAGGCCGTGGTCCTGGCGATCGACGCGCGCCATCGCCCCGGCGGCGGCTGGAACGTCTACACCCGCGGCGGCCGCCACGACGAAGGCATCGACGCGGTCCAGTGGGCCGCGCGCGGCGAGGCGCTGGGCGCGGGCGAGATCCTGCTCACCTCCATGGACACCGACGGCGTGCAGACCGGCTTCGACTGCCCGCTCACCAAGGCCGTGCGCGACGCCACGCACATCCCGGTGATCGCCTCGGGCGGCGCGGGCACCCTCGAACATTTCCACGAAGTTCTGGACGAAGCCGGAGCCGACGCCGCGCTGGCCGCCTCCATCTTCCACTACGGCACTCATACGGTCGGCGACCTCAAGCAGTATCTTGCTGCCCGCAACGTCCCGGTGCGCACATGATCATCCCGTGCATCGATCTGATGGACGGCAAAGTCGTCCAGCTTGTGCAGGGCCGTGACAAAGCGCTCGAAGGCGACAGCCCACTCGAGATGCTGCGCAAATTCGCCGCCTTCCCGCAGATTCAGGTGATCGACCTGGACGCCGCGATGGGCAAGGGCGAGAACTCGGCGCTGGTGGAGATGCTAGCCTCGCGAGCCGCGTGCCGCGTAGGCGGAGGCGTGCGCACGCCGGAACGCGCCCGCCGCCTGGTGGACCTGGGAGCGCACCGTGTGATCGTCGGCACCGCGGCGTTCACTCCCGCCATCGAAGAAATCGCGAAAGCCGTGGGACCGGAGCGCATCCTGATCGCGCTCGATTCGAAAGGCGGACGCATCGTCGTCAAAGGCTGGCAGGAGGCCACCGAGCACACCGCCGAGCAGGTGATCACGCGCCTGGAGCCCTACTGTAGCGGCTTTCTCTGCACCTACGTCGACAAGGAAGGCATGCTCCAGGGCACTGACCTCGACTGGTTCCGCCGTCTGCGCGCGGCCACTGGGCATGAAATCACCGCCGCCGGCGGCATCACCACGATGGATGATGTGCGCGCGCTGCTCGCCATGAATGTCCACGCCGCACTCGGCATGGCGATTTACACCGGCCGGCTGGATCTAGGCGAACTGGCCGCGCTCGCCTGAGATCTAGGTTCGGACTGCCATGAATGGTCGAGGTGCGAAGTGGTAGAAATAGGCACCCTCAACATAAAGGCCGTCGCGGAGGCTCTCGCGAATCAGAACCTTGTTGAGGGGGGGCGTGCCGGCGGAGCCAGCCTCAATAACGGTGACCAGACCTTCCTTCGGACTAAGCACTTCGGCGCGTTCCAGCAACTCCTGAACATCTTCGGGCGCGTTTGCATTTTGAAGAGCGTGGCGTATTTTCCGGAACGCGGATAACGGCCCCTCTTCATGGACCAGCGGTGAGACGACATACAGATGCCACTCGTCATCCTCTTCCTTCCACCAGAACAAACCTTCCATCCGCGCAGCAGGAAGCGGTCCTAGTATCTCGCAAAGCCGACGCCCGAGTTCCAATTCGGCGGCTACCAATGTTCCTTCAGCCACGTAAGCACTCCATTTTCAGTATCGCTCACCGCCCGAATCAGATCTTTTGCCCGAAGCTCAATCTGGTCTTTATATCGCGCTGTCTCACGCCAGCTCGTGACCAGCTTCCAGTACTCCCTCAAATCCTCGCGCTCCTTGCCGTCCTCCTCAAGGCGCTCTTTGAGGCCAGCGAGGCTCAATAGCTCGTTGAGTTCGTGTGTGTGCGCCGCTTTGACTATCTTCAGGTCAGGGAAATCGTGCTCCTTGAACTGCATTGCGATGCATGCTTTGAGTGCGCATTCCACGGCGTATCCTGCCAGATAGTATGCACTGGACCACCGTCGGTGCTCCAGCAGCAGACTTGCGTCGGCGGCGTAGCGTTCGGCGAGTTGACGCAGTTGCTCCCGATTGAGTCGGAGCCGGGCGGCTTCATCCATCTCCTGTCAAGTCTATCGAAACGATATCACGCCAACTCCCCCGGCTCGTCGATCCAATAGTCCGGCTCCCAGCGAGCCATTTGCTCGTGGTTCCCGTAGCCCCAGCGGACCGCGCACGTGCGCATCCCCGCGCGGCGGCCGGCTTCCATGTCCGCGGGCGAATCGCCCACGAACAGGCACTCCTCCGGCCGCGCGCCGAACACTTCGAGAGACTTGTGCAGCACGTCCGGCTCCGGCTTGGCGGGAAATCCGTCGGTGCCTTGCACGTGATGGAAGTGCTGGATCAGTCCGAACTGTTCGAGCACCACACGCGTGTTCCTGGTGCTCTTGATGGTCGCCGTCGACTTGCGCCCGCCCAGTGCGGCCAGCGCCTCCGCGATGCCCGAGTAAACCCGCGTGAGTGCGTGCTTCCGCAACGGGTAGATGCGGCGGTAGTGCTGGACCATGGGGTCGATGCGCGCTTCCCCGGCGCCCAGGTCGCGGAATAGGTCGATCAGGTGGCGGCCGATATAGCGCCGTAGGAACTCGTCGGGTGGTTCCGGAAGCCCGTTGGCGGCGAGCACCTCGCGTTGGGCCGCGCAGATGTCGGCTGCCGAGTCGACCAGCGTGCCGTCGACGTCGAAGATGTAGACCGCGAACTGTGGAATGCGCGTCAGGCCGGCTGTGGTCCGCCCTCCGGCAGGATGCCGGGAATACGCGAGGGCGGCTCCGGCTTGATCACGTGCTGCGACCCGTCGCCCGGAGGCGTAGTGGACGGAGGCACGTTGATGGCGGCCAGCGGCTGGCCTTCGATCAGTTGCCGCACTTCGCTGCCATCGAGCACTTCGCGCTCCAGCAGCGCCATGGCGATACGCTCCATCGCGTCGGCGTGCTCCTCGATGATCTTGCGGGCACTGTCGTAGCCGTTTTGCACCAGCTTCTTCACCTGCTCATCGATGCGGATCGCGGTGGCTTCGCTGTAGTCGCGATGCTGGGCGATTTCGCGGCCCAGGAAGATCTGCTCTTCGCGCTTGCCGAAGCTCAGCGGACCCAGGTCGCTCATGCCCCATTCGCAGACCATCTTGCGGGACATGTCCGTGGCGCGCTCGATGTCATTGCCGGCGCCCGTGGTGATGTGGTGCATGAAGATTTCTTCGGCGATGCGGCCGCCCATCAGGATGGAGAGCTGCGCTTCCAGATACTCCTTGTGATAGGAGTGCTTGTCGTCGATCGGCAACTGCATCGTCACGCCCAGCGCCATGCCGCGCGGGATGATGGTGACCTTGTGCAGCGGATCGGCAAACGGCGTCAGCGCGGCCACCAGCGCGTGACCGGCTTCATGGTAGGCGGTGTTGCGCTTCTCATCCTCGCTGATGATCATGCTCTTGCGCTCCACGCCCATCATGACCTTGTCTTTGGCCAATTCGAAGTCGAACTGCGTGACCACCTTGCGATTCTGGCGGGCGGCCACCAGCGCGGCCTCGTTCACCAGGTTGGCCAGGTCGGCGCCGGCGAACCCCGGCGTACCGCGGGCGATCAGGCCCAACTCCACGTCGTCGCCCAGCGGAGTCTTTTTCGTGTGGACCTTCAGAATCTGCTCACGGCCCTTCACGTCAGGACGCCCCACCACCACGCGGCGATCGAAACGGCCCGGACGCAGCAGCGCCGGATCCAGCACGTCCGGACGATTGGTGGCGGCTACCAGGATGACGCCTTCGTTGGATTCGAAGCCGTCCATCTCCACCAGCAACTGGTTGAGCGTCTGCTCGCGTTCGTCGTGACCGCCGCCCAGGCCCGCGCCACGATGGCGGCCCACGGCGTCGATTTCGTCAATAAAGATGATGCAGGGGGCGTTCTTCTTGCCCTGTTCGAACAGGTCGCGCACGCGGCTGGCGCCCACGCCAACGAACATCTCTACGAAGTCCGAACCGGAGATGGAGAAGAACGGCACGTTAGCTTCGCCGGCGATCGCCCGGGCCAGCAGCGTCTTGCCGGTGCCCGGCGAACCGATCAGCAGCACGCCCTTGGGGATGCGTCCGCCCAGCTTCTGGAACTTCTGGGGCTCGCGCAGGAATTCGATAATCTCCTGCAACTCTTCCTTGGCTTCCTCCACGCCGGCCACATCCTTGAACGTGACCTTCTTCTGCTGCGAGGAGTGCAGCCGCGCGCGGCTCTTGCCGAAGCTCAAGGCCTTGTTGCCGCCGCTCTGCATCTGGCGGATCATGAAGAACCAGAAGCCCACCACCAGGGCGATGGGAATCAAGGTGCTCAGCACGCTGACCCAGTTGCTGCCGTTGTCCTTCTCGACGGTGACCTGGACGTCGTGCGAGACCATCGCCTCGATGAACTTGTCGTAGCCCGGCGGCGCCGTGGAGCGGAAGTCGTCGCCGTTGCGGTATTCGCCCTGGATGTCGCCAGTGACCGAGTTGTAGGAGACCTTGGCCACCTTGCCGTCCTCCACTTCCTTATAGAGTTCGGAGAACTCGGGTGTGCGGCCCGGCGTCGCCGGACTCTTGAACACCGCCCAGCCCAACACGAACAGGCAGACGACAATCAACCACAAAACGGCGGTTCTAACGTTGGAATTCATGACCCCTCTCGACTTCCTGGCGCCCTACGTTCCTGGCGGCGCGATACGGCCCGAGCGGCCGAACTTGGTCGCTCATTGTTAATGACGTATGCATCCGTTGAAAAGATTCAGCGCGGGCGTGGAATCTCACGGATACGCAGCTGGCGGCCCCCTCCGTGCTTCGCGGCGAACTCCGCCGCCGCTCCGAACTCCCTAGCCCACAGGATTTTATCTTCACTACAAAGAATCGGCCAGGATGCGCGCCGCCAGGAGGGGATACGCGCCCGTTGAAACAAATCTTTGACTTTCTGCTCACGCGCGTGCCCCAGCGGCCGGTACTTGTCACCCGGCCTCCATCCGCGCAACTCCAGAGACACTGGCAACTTGCGCAACTTTAAATCCACCCCCAGCGTAGCATAGCCGTCCGGCGGCTGGACCCCATCCACGAACTCCAGCACGATCAGTGAGTTGCCGTCGGGAGCCGGAAATTCGCCGGGTGTGGAAACGGGCTGCGGGGGCGCGGGCGGCGCGGGAGAGGCCGCCGCCAGCCGGATCCAATCAAAGGACCGGACGGCGATCAGACCGGGCAGCGTCAGGCGTCCTCCACCGGCGGCGCCGCAGGCGAGGTCGAGCAAACGTTCGACGTGGCCGAACTCGACTCCCGCCAGGTTGCCCTTGGCCAGGCGCAGCGCGTGGCGGATCAGGCGGCGGGCAAAGGCGTGGGGCAGGGCAGCGACTCCGGGAGCGTCGAGATCCACCGCGCCATCGGTGGCGAACAGCAGGTTCGTGGCGCGCTGCGCCACCTGCGCCGCCCACCAGCGCTCCTCTTCATAGGCCAGGTCGGCCAGATGCGCCAGCACCTGCGGAGCCTGCGGATTCCAGTCGCGGCTGAGCTGCGGCAGCAGTTCGTGGCGGACGCGATTGCGCGCGAACTGGAGCTGGCGGTTGGTGGCATCCTCGCGCCAGCCGATGCCGCGCTCGCCCAGGTACGCGAGCACCTCGGTGCGGGTCACGTCCAGCAGCGGGCGGACGATGCCGTCGGCGGTCACCGGCAGGATCCCGGCCAGGCCCGCCAGCCCCGATCCGCGCAGCAGCCGGAACAGGACCGTCTCCGCCTGATCGTCACGCGTGTGGCCCAACGCCACGCCATCGGCCGGGAGCTTGCGTAGCAGGGCGCGGAAGAAACGTTGCCGGGCGCGGCGCGCGGCCTGCTCCAGGTTGCCGCGCTTGGGCGGCGCGGCCGAGGCGCTGTGAAACGGGATCCCCAGGGCGTCGGCCATGTCGGCGACGAAGCGCTCGTCGGCGTCCGAATCCGCGCCGCGCAGCTTGTGATTGAAGTGCGCCACCGCGGCCAGTTCGAAGCCCAGGCGCGGGGCCAGATTGCGCAGCACGTGCAGCAGGCAGACCGAATCCGGACCGCCGGACACGGCAGCGATGACCCGCGCGCCGGGCGGCAGCATACGATGACGCGCCGCGGTCGCCACTATCCGGTCGAGCATACTCTGCATTGTCCCACCGGCTGCGTGCTATAACGGAACATCGCCCCGTGAGCACGTCCGCAACCTCCGACCCCTTTATCGTCAGCCTGGATGTCGGCAGTTCCTCCGTCCGGGCCCTGCTGTTCGACGCCGCCGCGCGCCCCATGGAGGGCTACCACGCGCAGCTTCCTTACCGCATCCACACGACCTCCGATGGAGGCGCCGAAGTGGACGGCGAAGAGCTGGCCGACCTCGCCATCGACTGTCTGGACGAAATCCACCGCCAGGCCCAGGCGGCCGGTTTCCGCATCGCCGCTATCGCGGGCAGCGCCTTCTGGCACAGCTTCCTCGGCATCGACGAGCACGGCAAACCCACGCTGCCGATTCTGCACCTGCTCGACACGCGTTCCGGCGACCAGGTCCACCGTGTGCCCAACACCCACGCGCGCACCGGCTGCATGCCGCATTCGAGTTACTGGCCGGCCAAGCTCCTGTGGCTGGCCGAGCATCATCCGGAAGAAGTCCGCGAGGCGCGCCGCTGGGTGAGCTTTCCCGAGTTCCTGTTTGAGAAGCTGTTCGGGCGGGCCCGCGCGTCCACGTCGATGGTTTCGGCCACCGGACTGTGGGACCAGAACAAAGCCGACTGGGACGACGAAACCCTGGAAGCCGTGGCCGCGGCGATCCCCGGCGGGCGCGAGCAGTTGCCCGACCCCGGCTCGCTGGACACGGCGGAAACCGAACTGCTCCCCGAGTTCAAAAAGATGTGGCCGGCCTTCGCCGGTGCGCAATGGTTCCCGGCGCTGGGCGACGGCGCCTGCAACAACCTGGGCAGCGGCTGCATCGCGAAGGATCGTGCGTCGCTGATGGTGGGCACCACGGGCGCGATGCGCCTGGTGGTGGAAGCCGATTCCATCCAGATCCCGAACGGGCTGTGGTGCTATCGCGTCGACCCGCGGCGGTTCGTGATCGGCGGAGCGTTGTCAAACGGCGGCGGCGTCTTCGCCTGGGCCAAGCGCACGCTCCAGTTGCCCAAGGACATGGAGGCGCGCCTCGAATCCGCCACGGCGGGCGACCATCGGTTGACCGTGCTCCCGTTCTTTTCGGGCGAGCGCACGCCCTACTGGCGTGCCGACCTGCGCGCGGCGATCGCTGGCCTAAGCTTTTCCACGGAGCCGTTCGACATCCTGCGCGCGTTGCTGGAAGCGACGGCGCTGGGCTTCCGCGAAATTTACAGCCTGCTGGTCTCCGATTGGGGCCAGCCACGGGACGTGATCGCCTCCGGCGGCGCGTTGCTGCGCTCGCCCGGATTCACGCAAATGATGGCCGACGCCCTCGGCCGCAGCCTGACGCACTGCACCGAATCCGAGCCCTCCTGCCGCGGCGCGGCGTTGTGGGCGCTGGAGCGGATCGGCGCGATCCCGGGGCTCGACGCGCTGCCCGCCTCGACCGGCGCGGTCTTCGATTCGCGCTCGGCGGAGAAGGCCACCTATGACCGCCTGCTTGACGAGCAGCACGCCATGTACGAAAAACTGTTCGGAGCGCGCCCATGAGCCCGGACCTCACGGGGCGCTTCGCGCGCGTCAAGCTGTTGCTGATGGACGTTGACGGCGTGCTCACCGACGGCCGCCTGTTCAACGTGCCCGCGCCCGACGGATCGATGTTCGAAACGAAGGGCTTCGATTCGCAGGACGGCATCGCGCTGCAATGGCTCGCCTGGCACGACATCGGCACGGGCGTGATCAGCGGACGTGTCTCGCCGGCCACGGCCGAGCGCGCCCGCCAGGTGAAGATGCGCTACGTCTACCAGGGCCACATCGAGAAGATCCCGATTCTGGAGGAGATCGCGCGCGAGAGCGGCATCGCGCTCGACCAGATGGCCTACGCGGGCGACGATCTCACGGACATCGTCGTGATGCGGCGCGTCGGCCTCGCCATCGCCACCGCCAATGCCCGCGAAGAGGTGAAGCGCGCCGCCCACTACATCACCACGGCCACGGGCGGCCGCGGGGCCATCCGCGAAGTCTGCGAGCGACTGCTCCAGGCCAAGGGACTGTGGACCGCTATCTTAAAGAAGTACGAGGTCGACTAAGTGGCGGACGCGGATTTCAAGCAATCTCCCAAGGTGGGCATCCAGGTGGTGTCGGGCGGCGGACCGGGCATCCTGCACCAGCTCACCGGCGTGATCGCGGCGCACGACGGCAACATCGTCAGCGTGATGATCATCGGCGAGGGGCCGGACAGCGAGCGCGTGTACTTCGAAGTGGAGGCTCCCGGCGATCCGGCCGAGATCATCGCGGGTCTGAAGGAACTGGCCGTGGTGCGCGACGCCATGCTGGTGGACAGCCTGGAGAAAGTCTACGGCAAGCGCATCATTGTGATGGGCGGCGGGGCGCAAGTGGCGCAGGTGGCCATGGGCGCGATTATCGAAGCCGATCGCCACAACATCCGCGGCGAGCACATCTCGGTGGACACCATTCCGCTGGTGGGCGAAGAGAATCTGGCCGCCGCGGTCCGCGCCGCCGCGCGCCTGCCCCGTGTGCGCGCGCTGGTGCTGGCCGGAGCGCTGATGGGCGGCGACATTGAAACTGCGGTCCGCGAGGTCCGCAAGATGGGGCTGCTGGTGGTGAGCCTCAACATGGCGGGCAGCGTTCCGGAAGCCGCCGACCTGGTGGTGACCGACGCCGTGCAAGCCGGCGTGATGACCGTGATGGCCGTGGCCGAAACCGCCAAGTTCAACATAGCCCGCCTGAAGCGCCGCGAGTTCTAGGGCCATGTGGCGCGAGCACTCATGCTCGCCGCGCCGGGACTCATCCCGGCGCTTGTCCCCTCCCATCACCGCAACCCCCCGCAAACCCGCGCCTGCGCTATGCTGGATCGTCAGAACGGAGCCTCCCATGAAGCGACACACACGAGCACTCATCCTCACTCTCACCTTCCTAACCGCCGCCTCGGCCGCCTGGGCCCAGGAACCTGCCGGACGCGGTGGCCGTGGCGGCCGCGGCGCCTTCCGCCCCGCCCCTCCTCCCCCACTCTTCTTCAAGGAAGCCTGGAAGGACCTTTCGGGCAACATCCCCGTCACGCAGGAATACGTCTCGAACCCCGACCTGACGCTGCACAAATACGGCGCCAGCGAAGAGGACTTCGGCATCACCGCCGAAGGCGGCGTGCCGCACATCTGGACCGGCCTCTGCGCCTCCACCTGCGCGCTGACGCTGTCGAACAAGACCAGCTACGTCGACCTCACCGGCAAGGCCCGCATCCGCTGGTATCTGAAGACGTCGGGCTTCCACGAAGTGCGCCCGGTGCTGAAGCTCGCCGATGGCACGTATCTGATCGGCGACCACACCGACGCCTACACGTTCGACTACCACGAGAGCGAGTTCTACCTGGCCGAGGTCCACTGGCTGAAGCTCGACATGCCGAAGGTCCAGACCAAGGGCGCGCTGCTCGACAAGGTCGACCTGAGCAAGGTGGAAGAGATCGGTTTCGCCGACCTGACCCCCGGCAGCGGCCACGGCCAGGGCGGGTACTCCGACGTCGGGTGGATCGAGGTATACGGGAAGCCGGTCCCGAAGAACGCGGCGGGGAAATAAAGCGATGCTTACATGTTCCGTGAAGAATCTGCTGAGGGTTTCCCGTGGTCGCACCAATCTAGGAGAAGTCAGCAGTCGCGGTACGTCGCCTGCAAACCGGCTTGGCTAGATTGTGCAGATCAAGCTCTCGTCTAACGACATCATGCAACCAATCTGGAGCATAGGGCGACACCCACACTTCGGAGATGAGGGCCTCAAGATTCACTTGGACGAGCTTGCCCTTGTACGTTGGTTCGACCGGTTGCGCTTGTTGGTCATACTCATATTCGTATGGCAAGAAGGCTCTAAACTCTTCTTCCCGCTCAAAGTGCATTCGTTTCAGGAAGGCGTAAGACGTAGGCGGTGGTTGAGACCAATCAGTCCCGTACGCTACCTTGCCGAATTCAACACGCGGACCGTCGGGTCCCAATAAGGATGACTTGAGACTACCCGTGGTGGAGCGAAGCGCTATCCCGTCGCCAAGTGCGTATGCGCCCCACATTAGGTCAGATTCTTCGCGATCGATTGTCCAGCAAGAAACACATCCTTTGCGGGTGTGGCCCTCAGATGCGAACATAAAGGTTGATTTGATCGGATGCTCGGAGCGGCCCTCAAAAGGATCTTTTAGGAAATCCAGGCGACTGAACCACATGGCTCGGTTCTGGAGGATCGCTACCAATTCAGCGAAGCTCCGATAGTGCCAGATGATCGTCTCGTCTGGCGGTTGGTCCGGCTTTTGTTGCGGAAGCAAATTCTATCTCGTGGTCAAGTTGCCGAATCGACCTTGAGTGTAGTTGGAATGCCTAGCCGTTTTCCAACTCGTCCCGAAGCGCGTCTGCTTCCTCTGGACGCGAAAACTGGCGCTTGGAAACAGGGCAAAATAATCCGCGGAGTTGGGGCGCGTCTAGGGCAATCCCCTGGGATTCCAATTCGTCGCGCTCCACGAGTCGCACTTGGTGCAACGCACACGTCGGATGGCCTCCGACCATCTGGGCCTCGCACTTACTTGGCTCGACCATAGCTGTACTTCTAAGAGTATAGGTTCCGGGGAGCGCCCGCATCTCCCTCTGCTTGGCCCGGCCGTTTGACGTTTCGACGAAAACTGGTTTGCGCTGGCGCTTGGCCGAGCGACATCATGGATGTCCGTGCGAGCATAAGAGATTGACTGGGCCTTGGTGAGTGCTCGTGTTTAGACCGGAGAAATCGCCTGCGCAATGGGATTCTGGCTCATCGTCATCTTCATCGCTGTGTTGATTATCGGCGACGTGGCCCATGCGCTGAAGCGCGCTTGGGCTCGCTGTCCTCACGGAGTTCGGGGAGGGAAGTCTTGTCGTCTATGCGAGAAGGAACGGCTCCAGAGAGATAGGATCCGAGAGGAAGAACGCCAGAGCGCGGACATGTTGCGACAAGCTCGGATCCGCCGGTACCAGGAGAAGGAACTGGAACAAGCGGTCGCACGAGAGGCCGAGCTTGCGAGGCTGAGAGAGCAGGAATTTCGTCGCTTACGGGACACTCGTGCCCTCCAGCATCTGGATCCCTACGCCTTCGAGATGCTTTGCGCGACGCTCTATCAGCGAATGGGGTGGAACGCTACGACTACGTCGCGGACTGGTGATGGCGGAATCGATGTGGTCATCTCAAGACCTGGCGAGAAGAAGATCGTTCAATGTAAGCGCTTTACCACTGAGAAGGTTGGTGTTGGAGTCGTGCGGGATTTGTTCGGCGTTGTGACAGCAAACGGTGCAAATGGAGGCATTCTAGTGACGACCACGACCTTTACCGAGGGAGCGATCGTGTGGGGAAAGGACAAGCGCATCGAGTTTGTCGATTGCGAGCAACTCGTCGCGATGGTAAGACAACACTTCCCTTCCAGTACTACTCTGCCCGACGTTTATGTAGAGGAACGCGCCAGCGCGTTGCGGATTGAACGGGCCCTGGCCGAACTCAAACAACTTATTTCTTCGCCTTGTCCGCAGTGCGGCAAGCGCCTTGCGATTCGTGAAGGACGGCGAGGTCGATTCTTGGGTTGCACCGGCTATCCTGCTTGCCGGTATACCCACAATATCCCGGAGCACACGCCCCTCCGACGCCAAAAGCGCCGTGGATCCTGATGGTGTGCAGCACGGCAAATCCGGCGAGAGAAAACTGATCTAAAAGCATCCGCCCGATGAGTTGAGAAACCAAGATCCCGCCGAAGCACGGTTCGAACCCGCCTCACCTCCACAGAACGAAGGGTGGCGACCCGTCTGACGGTTGCAACTAACCTGCCTTCAGCACTTCCTCGACGGTCCCAGGATGCTTGGCGATCACGGCCAGCAGCACGCGTGTGGGAGCATCCGGGCGCGCCCGCCCCTGCTCCCAGTTGCGCAGCGTCGCGGGCGGCAAGCCGAACTTGGTGGCGAACTGCGACTGGCTCAGCCCCATCCTCGTCCGCACTTCCCGCACGTCGACCTCCGGCACCTTGACGAGCGTCACTTGCGCCTGATCCTTTTCGCCGCGCGTCCACGCCACGGCTTGTTCCAAACCTTCGATGATCCGGCGCCCGACGGTTGGGCGGCTCTTCGCCCGAGGCTTCGTCGACCGAGCCCCCGGCCTGCTCGCTTTCTTCTGCTTCATACCTTCCTCCGCCGACCAACCGGATATTGCTCCACTAACATCGGAACAAGTTTGGCCATGGCGTTGCGCTCGGCCTTCGTCAAGTTGGCTTTCTCATGCTCGCCGTAGGCAGCCAGCAGGAAGACGGGCAACTGCTCGCTATGGAAGTAGTAGATCACGCGCGCGCCACCTCTTTTGCCTCGACCCGGAAGCGCCCAGCGCAGCTTCCTCACCCCGCCGGTCTCCGGAATCACGAAGCGCGACGAACGCGACCAGCTTCATCCGCTCCGATTCAGGCAGCAACGGCTGCGCGTCCTTCAGAAACCGGTCGGTTTCCACGACCGTCATCGGAGGCCGCGCCACATCTTTAGTATACGCAATTTGCGTATGACGGGCGAAGAGAGGACGCCATCCGCCCGGAAACCGCGCGACGACGACGAGCAGCAGGAGCCATAATGAAAGCAATGGCGACGGTCCACATGAGCGAAGCTGAACTGGCCCGCGACCTTCACGCCGCGCTAGCGAAGGTGCAGCAGGGCGTCGAGATCGTCATCGAACAGGACCACCGGCCCGTCGCCGTGCTCAAGGCGTCAAAACCCACCGGCCGCAGGATCTCGGAAGTCGTCGCCGACCTGAAAGCGCGGGGATCGAGCGCGGTCATGGATGACGACTTTGCCCGCGACATTGAGGAAGGAATCAGGTCCCAGCGCCAGCCGCCGACTCCTCCATCCTGGCAGTAGTGCTCGGCCCAAGCGCGCGAGTCTCGACCTAACTACACCTCGGGCTAGAATAAGGAAGGACTACGATGGTGCCGGTCTTTGAATGGGACCCGGCGAAGGCCCGGGCGAATCTTCGAAAGCACCGCGTGAGCTTCGAGGAAGCGGCGTCGGTATTCGAGGACTCGCTCGCTGAGATTTTTGACGACCCGGACCACTCAAACGGAGAACACCGCGAAATCATCGTGGGACACTCCGTCCTGGCAAGGCTTCTGGTCGTGAGTTTCACGGAGCGAGAGCCGGATCGGGTCCGGATCATCAGCGCAAGACGCGCGAACCGGCGGGAGCGGGATCAGTATGAAACAGACATCCAAAGCTAGGACCAAACGGTCCGGACCATCCGACGACTTGCGCCCGCACTACGATTTCGATCGTTCGAAGGCCAAGCCAAACCGGTTCGCGGGGCGATTCGGAGCGAAGAATGTCGTCGTCCTGCTTGACCCTGACGTCTCGGCCGTCTTCAAAGACGCCGAGTCCGTGAATACCGTCCTGCGATCGCTGATCACGACGATGCCGCCAGTCCGAAAGACGGGAAAACGATGACGCTCGGATCAACACGCCAAAGCCTCTGGGCTTGTGTTCCAGGAACGGTGCGCGAGCTCATCGTAGTTATTGTGTTGTATGGCACGCTCGGTGTGATCGCCTGGAAGCTGTCCGTCTGGCTTGGATTCTTCGGCAACTGATCTTCACCCCCTACAATTGAGGTCTGTGTTCCCCTTCGAGCTCCAGGCCACCTGCCCCGAAACCGGCGCCCGCGCCGGCATCCTGCACACCGCCCACGGCGACGTCGAAACGCCCGTCTTCATGCCCGTCGGCACGCAGGCGACCGTCAAAGGCCTCCTCGCCCGCGACCTCCTGAACGACCTCGACGCCAAGATCATTCTCGGCAACACCTATCACCTCTTCCTGCGCCCCGGCCACGAGACCATCCGCAAGCTGGGCGGCCTGCACGGCTTCATGTCCTGGCCGCGAGCCATCCTCACCGACTCGGGCGGCTTCCAGGTCTTCAGCCTCGATTCGCTCCGCAAGGTCACCGACGAAGGCGTCCTGTTCCGCTCGCATCTCAACGGCGACCCGCACATGTTCACACCCGAGTCGACCATCGACGTCCAGATGGCCCTCGGCTCGGACATCATGATGGTGCTCGACGAGTGCCTGGCCTACCCGGCCAGCCACGAGCACGCCCGCGTGTCCACCGAACGGACCCTGCGCTGGGCCCGCTCGGCCTACACCCATTACCGCAGCCGCGCCGACGGCCGGCAGGCCTGCTTCCCCATCGTCCAGGGATCCATGTTCGCCGACCTCCGCCGCCAGTGCGCCGAGCAGCTCCTGGAGCTCGACGCCGACGGCTACGCGATCGGCGGCCTCTCGGTCGGCGAGCCCCGCGCGCTGAGCCTCGAAATGACCGAGGTCACCGCCCCGCTGCTGCCCGCCGACCGGCCGCGCTATGTGATGGGGGTCGGCATGCCGGACGAGTTGCCGGAATACGTCGCCCGCGGCATCGACATGATGGACTGCGTACTGCCCTCGCGCAACGCGCGTAACGGGTACTTGTTCACCCGCTCGGGACGCGTCATCATCAAGCAGGCCCAGTATAAAGAGGACGCGAGCCCCGTGGACGAGTCCTGCAACTGCTACACGTGCCGCAACTTTTCGCGAGCCTACCTGCGCCACCTGTTCCTGGCCTCCGAGATCAGCTACGCCACCCTGGCGACGCTCCACAACCTCCACCGGTACCTTGACATCATGGGGGAGATCAGGCAGGCTATACTAGTTGGACGCTACCCCGCCTATCTGCGTTCGCATCGCGGGCAAGCGCGAAATCAGACGTTACAATAGGTTCGGAACACATCCCCGGAATGCAGAACTTGGCCCTCTTTCTGTTGCAGCAGCCAGCACCCACGAATTCGCTGTTGAGTTTCCTGCCACTCATCGTGATCGTGGCCATCTTCTATTTCCTGGTGTTCATGCCCATGCAGCGGCAGAAGAAGCAGCAGGCCCAGATGCTGTCCAGCCTAGAAGCCGGCAATGAAGTGCTGACCTCCGGCGGCATCGTCGGCACGATTGTGAGCCTTTCGCCGGAGACCCTGGTGTTGCGCGTCAAGCCTGATAACGTCAAGCTCCAGGTGGCCCGCAGCGCGGTGTCGAGCTTGGTGACTCCCGAAAAAGCACTAGAAGAGAAGAAGTAGGCTTCCCATGACACAGAATCTCAAATACCGGGCCCTGATCATCGTGGCCCTCACGTTGGTGTGCCTGTACGGCATCTTCGGAGTGCCCACCTCGGTCAGTCAGCTCAAGCAGAATCTCGCCGAGAACATTCGCCTGGGGCTGGATCTCAAGGGTGGGAGCCACCTGGTGATGCAGATCCAGTTGCAGGACGCCTTCAAGGCCGAGGCCGACACCGTGATCAACCGCATGCAGGAAGAGCTGCAGAAGGCGGGCATCCCGGTGGCCGCCATCACGCGCAACGATCCGCAGACGCTCGATGCGGCCTCCAGCATTGAGGTCGACGTCACCGGCGTTCCGGCCACCCAGGCCGGCACCTTCCGCCAGGTGGTCAACGACAACTTCGGCGGTGTCTGGAATCTGATTTCGGTCAACGCGACCGACTACCGCCTGACGATGAAGACCACCGAGGCGCTGGCGCTGGCCCGCGACACCCAGACCCAGGAGATGAATACGATCGAACGCAAGATCAACAGCCTGGGTCTCTCGGAAGCCACCGTGCAGGAGCGTGGCGGGACGAATTCCGACTCCGAGCTGCTGGTCCAGTTGCCGGGCGTCGACGATCCGGCGCGCATCAAGCAACTGCTGCAGACCGCGGCCGTGCTGGAACTGCGCGAAGTGATCGGCGGCCCGTTCGCCAGCAATCAGGAAGCCCGCACCAGCCAGGGCGCGGTTCTGCCGCTGAGCGACCAGGTGCTGGGCGGCACGGACGGATTCTATGTGGTGGCCCGCACGCCCGTCATCCGGGGCCGCGACCTGCGCAACGCCCAGGCGCAGCAGAACGCCACCAACCGCACCTGGGAAACCAGCTTCGTGCTCACCCAGGACGCGGCCAAGCGATTTGAGGCCTTCACGGCCTCGCACATCGGCAAGCAACTGGCCATCGCCCTGGACGGACGCATCATCAGCGCCCCGGTGATCGAATCGAAGATTTCCGACTCGGGAGTCATCAACAATATCGGCTCGCAGACGGACGCCGCGGACCTGGCGATCAACCTGCGGGCTGGATCGCTGCCGGCCGGCATCGTTTATCTGGAAGAGAGGACGGTGGGTCCGTCGCTCGGCGCCGATTCGATCCGCAGCGGCATGGTGGCGGCCCTGGCCGGGCTGATCGCCGTGGTGGCCGTGATGCTGATTTACTACAAGAAGGCCGGCATCAACGCGACCGTGGCTCTGATCCTGAACGCGGTGATCCTGATCGCGGTGCTCAGCTACTTCAACGCCGTGCTCACGCTTCCCGGCATTGCGGGCGTCATCCTCACCATCGGTATGGCGGTCGACTCGAACGTGCTGATCTTTGAGCGTATCCGCGAGGAGTTGCGCAACGGCAAGGCGGTCGTCGCCGCCGTCGATATCGGCTTCAGTAAGGCGTTTCTCACCATCATCGATACCCACGTGACCACCATTGTTAGCTGCGCCCTGCTGTTCCTGTTCGGAACCACGCAGGTGAAGGGGTTCGCGGTCACCCTGGTGATCGGCTTGATGGCGAATTTATTTACCGCGGTGTTCGTCTCCCGGACGATGTTCGACTGGGGGCTGAGCCGTCAACGCAAGGTTGCAACCCTCAGTATTTGAGGAGGTTTGTACGGTTGCCTGATTTTGTGGTAGCTTAGTCGGTTTCGTAGATTCGGCGGAACGTGCCGGGGCCGCCAACCCGTTGAAGGGATGGTCCTGGCTGCGGGAAGCCGGCTGACGCAAGCCCAGCAATGGGCCAGATCCTTTTGACTGCCCGGTATCGTTGGGGTCCGGGAACTTTAGACAGGTCGCCGGTGTCTGATGTCTGTAGGCCCGGCGTATAGGGAATGGAATTATTCAAGAACACGAACTTCGACTTCCTCAAGTGGAAGTGGCCGTTCATCGCTGTATCGCTGGTGCTCATCGCCGTAGGGATCGGCAGCATCATTGCCAAAGGCGGACTCCGGTACGGCATCGATTTTAGAGGCGGAGCGGAATTGAAACTGCGATTCAAAAGTGAGCCCCCGGTGGACCAGATCCGCACGGCTCTGTCCGACAAGCTGACCGGCGAAGTTTCGGTGCAGCAGATCACCGGACAGCCCGAGGTGCTGATCGGCACCGAGATCACCGATGAAAAGCAGTTGAACGCCAACCGCCAAGTGATCGAGGACACGCTGCTGGCCACTTTCGGCGGCCCCGGCGGCAAGCTCGATCTCAACAACGCATCGGTCGACCAGTTGGCCGACGTGCTGCGCGGTCCGCTGGCCGTGGCCGGCGTGGCCGGCGGCGAACAGGAACTGATGGACCTGCTGACCCGCGTCCGCGACTTCCGCACGGCGCAGGGCGGCATCCTGAATTCCTTTGACCAGTTGTCGTCGGTGGAAGGCGTCACGCCCGCCGTCATCCAGGTGTTCAAGGACAATTTGACGCTCGGCCCGTTCACGATTCTTTCGGCCGACGTGGTGGGCCCCAAGATCGGCGACGAGCTCAAGCGCAAGGCGATCTACGCCACGCTCTACTCGCTGGCCGGGATGCTGATCTACATCGGCTTCCGCTTCGAGTGGATCTACGGCGTGGCGGCGGTGATCGCCGTGTTCCACGACACCATCATTACCATCGGCCTGTTCTCGCTGGTGGACAAGGAAATCTCACTCACCGTAATCGCGGCGCTGCTCACCCTGGTGGGCTATTCGATGAACGACACCATCGTCATCTTTGACCGCATCCGCGAGAACATTAAGATCACCCGCCGGGAAACCATGATGAACCTGGTCAATATGAGCGTCAACCAGACGCTGAGCCGGACGGTGATGACCGCCGGCCTGACCTTCCTCACCGCCGTGTCGCTGTGGCTGTTCGGCGGCGAGGTGCTGAACGGGTTCTCCTTCGCCCTGGTAGTTGGTATTGTTGTGGGGACGTATTCGTCGATCTTCATCGCGAGTCCGATCCTGATTTTCTGGCATAACTTCATGGCTTCGAGAAAGCCCGCGGCGGCCGCGCCCGCCGCCAAGCAGACCGCTGGTAGCCGAAAGGCGATGCAGCGCTAGTACACTAAGGAGCTACGTAATGTTCGATCAGACTCTCGTCGACGGTGTCGGAAAGACGAACAAGAGCTGGACCGTTATTGTTTCAGCCAGTATCCAGGTGCTGGTTCTGGCCGTCCTGGTGATCATTCCCCTGATCTTCACCGACGTGCTGCCGGAAGCGCAGTTGGCCACCTTCCTCCAGGCTCCGCCGCCGCCTCCTCCTCCGCCTCCGCCGCCTCCGCCCACCCCGCCGAAGGTGGTCCGCGTGGCCCCGCGCCAGTTCGACGCCGGCCGTCTGATCGCTCCCAAGGAAATCCCCAAAGAGGTCGCCATCATTGAAGAGGCTGAGTTGCCGCCGGCCATGAATGACGTGGCCGTGGTGGTAGGCGTTCCCGGAGGCATCGGCCCGGCGACCGGCGCCATCGGCGGTCTGACCGGTGGTGTGGCTCCCCCGCCGCCCCCGCCGCCTCCTCCTCCGCCGCCCCCGCCGCCCAAGCCGACCGGGCCGCAGCGCGTGAGTTCCGGCGTCATCGCCGCCAACATTATCAAGCAGCCCCGGCCGAATTACCCGCTCATCGCCAAGCAGGCGCGCGTGCAGGGTAAGGTGGTGTTCACCGCCATCATCGGCAAGGACGGCAAGATTCAGAATCTGACCGTGGTGAGCGGTCACCCGATGTTGATTCCGGCCGCGCAGGATGCGGTGAAGCAGTGGGAATACCGGCCCACGCTGTTGAACGGCGAACCGGTGGATGTGATTACGGAGATCGAGGTCAACTTTACCCTGAACTAGCAGTACGGGCGCGGGGGCCTCGACGTCCGTGCTCACACACTTTATTTCAACTCGCAGGAGACAAGCATGTTGGTACAACTTCACATTTGGGCGCTGATGCTTCTACAGGAGGGCGGGGGAGCGGTTTCGTTCGACCTCCGCTCCATGTGGGATAGCATGGGCCTGCCCGCCCGCATCGTGGTTATCACGCTGTTCATTATGTCGGTGTGGTCGTTCGGCGTGATGGCTGACCGCCTGATCGCTTACAGCGGCGCCCGCAAACAGTCCCGCGCTCTGGTCCCGGCCGTGGCCGGCGCCCTGCGCGAAGGCAAGCTCGACGAAGCCATCAAGATCGCCGACCGCTATCCCAAGAGCCACCTGGCCAAGGTGATGGTCGCCGGCCTTCAGGAATTCCGCGCGCACCAGCAAAGCTCGGAAATCTCGGGGGAAGAGATTGAGGCTTCCAAGCGCGCTCTGGAACGTGCGGAAGCCATTGTGCATGCCGAAATGAAGCGCGGCGTTTCGACGCTGGCCACCATCGCCAGCTCGGCTCCGTTCGTCGGACTGCTCGGCACCGTCGTCGGCATCATCAACGCGTTCCAGGGGATTTCGACGGAGAAGTCGACTGGTCTGGGCGCGGTTGCCGGCGGTATTTCGGAAGCCCTGGTGGCCACCGCCGTCGGTCTGTTCGTGGCTATCCCGGCCGTGTGGATGTACAACTATTTCTCGAACCGCGTGGAAGCCTTCAACGTGGAGATGGGTAACTCCAGCTCCGAGTTGGTGGACTACTTCATTAAGCGGTCGGCGCGCGCCAGCGCGGGCAAGTAAGGACGCCCACGCAAGGCTTGCGAGTTGAAATCGGGCTCCGCGCCGGCTTAATCCCCGGCGCGGCAACCCGGGACCAGGAGTAACAAACCAATGAAAAAACCCACAGCGCCTCCGGTGGTAGCCGACATCAACGTCACGCCCATGGTGGACGTGATGCTGGTGCTGCTGATCATCTTCATGGTCATCACGCCCCTGCTCACCAAGGGTGTGACGGTGGACCTGGCCAAGGCCAGGAACCCCATCGCCATGAAGGAAGCAGACAAAGAAGACGCCATCCTCATCTCGATTCCCCGCAGCGGCCAGATCTTTCTGAGCCCGGGCAACGCCCAGATCAGCTTGGAAGAGCTGCCCGGCCGCGTCTCGGACCTGTTGACCAACCGCCTGGACAAGACGGTCTACATCCGCTCGGACGCGCGGGCCAAGTATGGAGCGGTGGAGGACGTGGTGGACGGCCTGCGTGCCGCCGGCGTCGACCAGTTGGGTCTGATCACCGAACAAACCAATCCGCAGAACATCGCCGGCACTGCCGGCAGCGTCAAGGCATACGCGGCCCCGTAGGGCCAGGAACATAAGGAGACACTTCTATGGCAATGAATGTTGGCGGTGGCGGGAGCGGCCCACGGGCTGATATCAACGTCACCCCTCTGATCGACGTTCTCCTGGTGCTGCTGATCATCTTCATGGTGATCACGCCGCTGACGCCCTACGGCCTGGAGGCGCTCGCGCCCCAGCCGCCGAAGAAGGATCAGCCGCCTCCGCCACCGGATCAGGACCGCACCGTGGTGATCGTGCTCGAAAAGGACGGCTCCATCAAGCTGAACCAGGACCCCATCCAGAAGGAGTTCCTGCAGGCCCGCCTGGAGCAGGTGTTCAAGACCCGCGCCGAGCGCGTGGTCTTTGTCAAAGGCGACCCGGACCTGGACTTCCAGGCCGTGGCGCAGGCGATCGACATCGCCAAAGGCGCGGGGATCGACAAGATCGGTCTCATGACGCCCAAGATCGAGGCTGGCGAGTAAAGCGAGCGGCTGAGGAGGAAGGAAGGAAGTCACATGCGCAGATTACCGACTCTGAGCGCGGCCGTGCTGGCTGCTGTCATGATCCTAGTGGGCACTGGTTGCAGCTATCTTCAGGCGCGCGACCACTTGAATAAGGGCATCAACGCCTACCGCAGCGCCAAGTACAGCGAGGCGGTGGAGCACTTCAAGCAGGCCATGGCCCTCGATCCGGACTGGCTCACGCCGCGCATCTATCTGGCCACTTCATACATGAGCCAGTGGATCCCTGGCGCCGAGTCGCCCGAGAACCTCGAATTCGCCAGCAAGGCGCGCGAGGAATTCCTCAAGGTGCTCGATGTCGACAAGACCGAGCCCACCGCGCTGGGTTACCTGGCGATGCTGTCCTATAACGAGGCGATCCAGACCACGGATCCGGACGTGAAGAAGGCCAAGCTCGACGAGTCGGCGGAGTGGCACCACAAGCGCATCGCCGCCGACCCCAATTCGAAGGAAGCCTACTACAGCCTGGGCGTGATCGCCTTCACGCGCTGGAATCAGGCTTGGCTCACCGCCCGCTCCAACCTGCGCATGCGCTCCGAGGACCCGGGTCCGCTCAAGGATAAGAAGGTCCGCGAGCAGCTCACCGCTGACTACGGCGCCGTCCTCGACGATGGAATCGCCAATCTCCAGAAGGCCATCGACATCGATCCGGAATACGACGACGCCATGGCCTATATGAACCTGCTGATCCGCGAACGGGCCGACCTGCTGGATAGCGAAGAGGAGTACGCCAAGCAGGTGGAGATCGCCGACGGGTGGCTCCAGAAGGCGCTCGATACCAAGAAGATCAAGGCCGAGCGCGCCAACAAGAGCGCCGGCGGCGGTATCGTGCAGGAAAACTAGCTGCTCCCTTTGGGTTGGAAACGCCGCTCCCGTGTGGGGGCGGCGTTTTCATTTTCGGCAGAAATTGCGGCCCCTCCGCTACACTGGTACTAACCGATGTCTTCGGAATCGAACCTGCCCGCTGTGTTGCCGGACACCGGTTCCCTGGTGCCAGTCCCCCCCTTGCGCCGGCCACGGCCGCCAGCGACCCTCTTGAAAGCCTCTGGCACGATCTCTGCGCCAAGGTCCACGCCGCGCGCCCTGGCGAGGATCTGGCGCCGCTCGAACGCGCCTACCGCTTCGCCGCCGAGCGCCACAAGGGGCAGAGCCGCCGCTCCGGCGAGCCCTACATGGTCCATCCGCTGATGGTCACCTGCCAGCTTGCGGACATGAACATGGACATGGCGTGCCTGGAGACAGGTCTCCTGCACGACGTGGTGGAAGACACCACGGTAACGATCCAGCAGATTCGTGAGCAGTTCGGCGAGGATGTGGCCCGCTGCGTGGACGGCGTCACCAAGCTCAGCAAGCTCGATCTGGCCTCGCGCGAAGTCCGTCAGGCCGAGAGCGTGCGCAAGATGCTGCTCGCCATGGTCAACGACATTCGCGTGATCCTGGTGAAGCTGGCCGACCGCCTGCACAACATGCGTACGCTGGGTTCGCTCAGCCGCGAAAAGCAGGTGGAGATCTCCCAGGAAACCATCGAGATCTACGCGCCCATCGCGCACCGCCTTGGTATGGGCAAGATCCGCGCTGAGCTCGAAGACCTGGGCTTCCGGTATCTCGAACCCGAAGCCCACGCCGAGCTGGTCAAGGATATCGAGGCCAATCGCGCGGCCAACGAAGCCTTCCTGAACGACATCAAGCACATTGTGGAGGTCAACCTGGCGCGCGAGGGGATTCCGGCCACCGTCGAGACCCGCGTGAAGCGCGCCTACTCGGTGTTTCTGAAGCTCCGCCGCCAGAAGATCACCCTCGATCAGGTCTATGACCTGCTGGCCGTGCGCATCGTCACCGATTCGGTCAAGAACTGCTATGCCGCGCTCGGCGTGATCCACAACGAATGGCGCCCGATTCCAGGCCGCATCAAAGACTTCATCGCCATCCCGCGGCCGAACCTCTACCAGTCGCTCCACACGAGCGTGATGGGCCCCGGCGGCAAGCACTTCGAAGTGCAGATCCGCACCGAGGAGATGCACCGCATCGCCGAAGAGGGCATCGCGGCGCACTGGAAATACAAGGAAGGCCACCGCGGCCCCGGCGATGACGACCAGCGCGTCGCCTGGCTGCGGCAATTGGTGGAGTGGCAGCGCGAGATGCGCGACTCCGACGAGTTTATGTCCACGCTCAAAGTGGACCTGTACCCGGAGGAAGTGTACACCTTCACGCCGCACGGCAAGGTGATCGTGCTGCCGCGCGGGGCCACGCCCATCGACTTCGCCTACGCCATCCATTCCGACGTCGGCAACACCTGCGTGGGGGCCAAGGCCAACGGCCGCATCGTGCAGCTCAAGTACGCGCTGCGCAACGGCGACGTGGTGGAGATCCTCACCCAGGCCAACCACCTGCCGAGCAAGGACTGGCTGGCGGTGGTCAAGACGCCGCGGGCGCGCAACAAGATCAAGCACGTCATCAACACGACGGAGCGCGCCAAGGCGGTGGAGATCGGCGAGAAGTACCTGGAGCGCGAAGCACGCCGGCTGGGGGTGAGCCTGGGGCGCGTGGCCAGAGCGCGCTTCGAGCAGGTCGCCGCCGATTACGGCTGCTCGAAGATGGAGGATCTGCACGCGGCGCTGGGCTACGGCAAGTACTCGGCGCGCCAGGTGCTCCAGAAGCTGGCTCCGGAACTGGTGCCGGCCGAAGCGCCCGAGCCGGCGGCGGGCGCGCCCGAGCCGCCGCGCCAGGCTCCGCTGATCGAGGAGTCGCCGGACCAGGACCTGATCATCCGGGTCAAGGGCACCGACGACCTGCTCACCTACCGCGCCAAGTGCTGCAACCCGATCCGCGGCGAGCCGATCATCGGCTACGTGACGCGCGGCAAGGGGATCGCGGTCCATTCCGCCAACTGCACCAATGTGCAGAACCTGATGTATGACTCCGAACGGAAGATCGAGGTGGAGTGGGCGCGCACCGCGGCGGAAACGTTCCAGGTGAAACTGATGGTGCGCTCCGAGGACCGCCCGGGCATGCTCAGCCAGATCACCACCGCGCTGTTCAACGAACAGACCAACATCCATAGCCTCGAGACGCGGGCCAGCGACGGCCGCTCGAACGAAGGCGCGCTGGTCGACATGACGCTGGAGGTCAAGGACAAGCGCCAGCTCGAACGGGTGGTTTCCGCGCTGCGCCGCATCTCCGGCATCCGCGACATAGAACGAGTGAATGACCGTAACTGAACCCGAACACATCGCCGTCTCGAAATCCAAAGGCATCAAGATCGATTGGAAAGACGGCCATCATAGCGAATACGAGTTGGGCTACCTGCGCGACGAGTGTCCCTGCGCCACCTGCACCGGCGCGCACGGCACCGAGCCGCAGAAGACCAGCTATTCCAAGCAACAGACGGACGCCTCCAACCCGTTCAAGATGTTCACGCCCACGCTGCGCATCGAACGCATCGAGGCGGTGGGAGCGTACGCGATCCAGATCCAGTGGAGCGACGGGCACGGGTCGGGGATTTACTCCTTCGACCACCTGAGGAAGCTATGCCGCTGCGCCGAGTGCGCGCAGCCAACAGCGTAGCCAGCGGGATGCGCACGGACTTGCTCAGCCAGTTCGGCGCGACGTCGGGCGGTGGCGTGTGGCCACGGCCAACCTGTCCATCAGTCTCTTTACGTGGCTCGTCACTTTGGCCGACGGCAACTCCAGCCGGGCAGCGATCTCCTTGTTGGAGACGCCTTCCGCCCAAAGCAGGAGGATCTCGCGTTCTTGAGTGCTGAGCGGATGGCGCCGATCAAACAGATCGTCCGTCATCGTCGGTGGCGACTTGTCCGGAGTGTCGTCCCGCGGGGGCCGCTCCCAACAGTCCGGCCAGTCGTCGAAGCTTTCCGCCTCTTGACCGTTAACCAACAGCGTATAGAGCCGTTCGTCAGGGAAGTCGTTGATCCTTATGGTCCACTCGTCATTCCCAATCTCGGCGCTGTACGGCCGTGCTGGATCATTCGTGGCGGTCCAATGGACTTCGACCATTCGATGATTGATGGCGTTCACGACTTATCCTCTGTGCCCATCATACGCCGAAGAGCCTGTTAATTGCCTCGTTCGAGCGGTGGGCGCTATCGATGATCCGCTGACAGATTTCTTCGTCAGAGTATCCCTGATGCCGTCCCCGCTCGAACAACTGGCCAAACGTCGGACCGTCAGGGTTGCCGTACTTGTCTCGATCTATGGCCCGAACTTCGCTCAAGGAGGCGGGATCCATCATTTCTCGCGCACGGAGCCGAAGGTCGTGGCGAAACTGCCAGTTTTGCCGAGCCCGCTGTGCGAGAGAGTCGTCGCGGCCCTGCCACGCTTCATCCAAACCTGGGAGCTTGGCCAACTCGTTCAAGTACCACGCCCGGATCTCCTGGTTGGTCAAAGGTGTTGGTCACGGACCGGGGTCACCCCAGCCTACCTTGCGGCGAGCAGCGCGCGGAGGTGGCGGGCGCGCTCCGGGCTGCGGAGCTGGCGCAAGGCCTTGGCTTCAATCTGGCGGATGCGCTCGCGCGTGACGTCGAACTCCTGGCCGATCTCCTCGAGCGTGTGCTCGCGCTCGCAGCCGATGCCGAAGCGCAGGCGGATCACTTTCTCCTCCTTGGGAGAAAGCGTCTTGAGGATATTGGCGGTCTCGTCGCGGACGTTGGTGTCGATCACCGCATCCACGGGCGAACCCACCCAGCGGTCTTCGATCAGGTCGCCCAGCGCGGATTCGCCGTCGCGGCCCACCGGGGTTTCGAGCGACACCGGGTCGCGCGAGATGGTCTTCAGCTTCTGGACCTTCTCCACGGGAATGTCCATGCGGCGCGAGATTTCTTCGTTGGTGGGCGCGCGGCCCAGTTCCTTTTCGAGCTCGCGGGTGGCGCGCAGGAACTTGTTCATCGACTCGTTCATGTGAACGGGGATGCGGATGGTGCGCGACTGGTCGGCGATGGCCCGGGTGATGGCCTGGCGGATCCACCAGGTGGCGTAGGTCGAAAACTTGTAGCCGCGGCGGTATTCGAACTTGTCAGCGGCGCGCATCAGGCCGATGTTGCCTTCCTGGATCAGGTCCAGCAGGTGCAGGCCGCGGTTGACGTACTTCTTGGCCACCGAAACCACAAGGCGGAGGTTGGCTTCCACCAGGTCCTTCTTGGCGCGCTCGGCTTCGATCTCGCCGTGGCGGATCACCGTGAGCGTGTGGCGCAGGTCGTTGATGTTGGCCCCGGCGGTCTGCTCGCGCTTGCGGATCTCGCGGCGCAACTCCTTGGCCTTGGTCTTGGCCGACTGGCTGGAGCGCGATTCGAGCTTACGGAGATCCTGTTCCAGGTGCGACAACTCCTCGCAGACTCGCTCGATTTCCTTCGAAAACTGGCGCCATTGGTGCCCGTAGAAAGGCACACCGCGGATGGCTACGGAAACCTCGATGCGGGACCGGCTCATGCGGCCCATCCACTTCTTGCGGAGCTTCCGGTTGCTCGCCGGGATGGTGCCCAGCTTGACGCCCACGTGGGCCAGCTTCTTATGCAGCGCGCCAATTTCGCCGATGGCGTTGCGGACTTCGTTGCGGCGCTTATTGAAGGCCGAGCTGCCCACTTCCAGGTCACCCAAATCGACGTAAGTGTCGAGCACGTCCGGGTCGCGCTTGACGTGTTCGGAGATTTCCACGGCCATCAACTGGACCAGGGCGGACCGGCTGATCGCCTTCTGCATGCGGATTTTGCCGCGCTCCATACGGCGGGCCAGGCTGACTTCGCCTTCGCGGGTGAGCAGCGGGACGGCACCCATCTCGCGCAGATACACGCGGACGGGATCGTCGGTGTAAATGGATTCCTCGGCCGGATGGGCGTGAGTGAATTCCTCTCCCTCCTGCCCTTCCTCGGGGTGAAAGAAACCGCCGTCCTCGTCGAACGGCAGCCCCAGAGGTTCATGGCCTTCGCCTAAAAATTGATCCTCGTAATGATCCACGTGGTTCACCTGACACGGGCTTTGTTGATCGCAACCGGTTCTCCCGGTCCGCGAGGCCCGCGCCTTCTATGCTTTGTTTTCAGATGCTTGCCGATCAGCCCTCTACGCACACTCCATGCCGGCGGGCGCGGCACGCCCATTTTCAGTATACCAGTGTTGCCGCACTAAGTTAAGTCTCTATTTCATATGGATGCCGGAAGGGCCGCTTGGTTACACTCCCCCCTGCAGTATCAGACGCATGATCCGCCAGTCCGGCTCATGGCTTCCCCGGGAGGGATGGTCCCGGCCAGAGCTCGGAGGGGTGGCCTTTTGTTTTCAGTAACTTTTGGGTTCGTTTCGTCAGGGCAGGGGACCGGCCTCCGCTGAAGCTACGGCGGGCAAGCAGACGGCAGGGGCCAGTTGGGTTCGTTTGGTTGCGGGGCCGTATGGGCCATGTGGGGGGCCCCGGGGCCAGTGGGAGAGGATCGTTTGGCCACGGATGCATGCGGATGGACACGGATTGGGGGTTCCTCCTTACAGGACTAGCCCGGATTTCTCACAGGCTCGCAGAGCGTTTTCGGGCAAAGCGCAGGCGGGATGCCTCGGCGAGTGGTCGGGCCGGCACTCCGGGCACGACACTGTGATGGACGACAAGCGCCGGGACGAGTCCCGGCGCGGCAAGCCACGGGCTTGCGCCACGTCCTGCGTCCGAAACCTGGTGAGAAATGCGGGCTAGTTAAAGTAATAGCAAGGGAGTGGGCGGGGCGGTCGTGAGGAGGGGCTATAACTTGTTGAGGGAAAAGTGGTTAGGTGCGATGATCAGTTGGCGTCCAGGGGTACGCGGCGGCGCAGCTCGTCGAAGAAGTTCTGGAGGAACACCAAGGTGTGCTCGGTGGCGGCGGCTTGGGCCGATCCCTCGGGCATCAGCACCGCGATACGGCCGTCGGGGGCCACATCCCACTGGGTGGCGCCGACCTGCGCGGCGCCGCCAAGCTGGTCGAGCTTCACGCGCGGCTTGTCGGCGGCGAAGGTGCCTCCGTTGACGGTGTAACTGACGCCCATGATCTGGTTGCCGGACTGGTACAGCAACTCGCGGCTATTGCGCGACCAGTGCGGGTTCGCTCCACCACCGGTCGAGACCTGCCACTTGCCGCCCGGCGCGGAGGACGCCGGCGGCGGGAACGGGCGCACCACCACTTCATTCGGGCCCCCCTCGTTGGTCTGGTAGGCGATCCAGCGGCCATCGGGTGAGAACTCGGGCTGCACGTCGACGAACTTGGATTCGAAAAACCGCGTCGGCTTTCCGGCCTTGAGCGCGCCATCCTCTTCTGTGACCTCGACGGTGTAGATCCAGCCATCGGGGGCGCCCACCTCGAAAAAGGCGAGTTGCTTCCCATCCGGCGACATGGACCAAGGCACCAGGAGGCCCTTACCTTCGATCAGCGGTTGTGGCTGGCCGGCGCCGTCGGCCCGGGTCCAGGCCAGGCCCACGCCAACCTTGGTAAAGATGACAAAGCGTCCGTCCGGACTCCACATCGGGTTAGCAACGGATGCGCCGCCGAAGGTGAGCTTGGTCAGGGAGTCCCGCCGGGGATCGTAAATTCCGATGTCCTGGCCGCCTCCCTCGGCGAGACCCAAAGCGACGCGCTGGCCATCCGGCGAGAGACGAGCGCTTGCATAGGCCCCGGCTTTGGCCAGCAACGGGGACCGCTTGCCCGCCGCGTCGATCCACTCGATCGTCACCTGGCTGGAACCCGAGCCCGCTCCGCCATGCCGGTAAACCAAGGTGCCGTTGTTGGCGAAAGCAACGTCTGCGGTACCCGTCACCGGGTTGACCCGAAGGTCGTCCAGAACCGGCACCGGGTTGCCCCGGGTCTCCAACTGATCCACATCGAACGGCACTGCAAATAACGTGCTCCTGTTGGCATACACCAAATGGCCGCTGGGAAGGTACAGGGCGGACAGGCCTCCGCTGGCCACCACTTTGGGCGGACCGCCCGCAAGCGGGACGGCCTCGATCGTCCCGGTATCCGGGTTGGCCGCCTGGTGGATTGCTGAATAGATGGCGAATTTGACTCCGGGCAGGAACTGCGGTTGCACGTGCCCGATCTCGCCACTCTCCATATCGGTGACCTTGATCTCCGCGCTGGTCCCCGCCGGATCATTGCCCACCAAGCCGCGCGAGGAGGGCAGCCGGCGCAGACCCCTGGTGAGGGTGCCGGCAAGCAGGATACTGTCATCGGGGCCCCAGGCCGCGTCGGCGCCGGGGGTGCCCTCGGCGAGCGGGACCACGGCGCCACCCTCGACCGAGATCTTGGCGACTTTCGTTCCGGTATAGAACCCAATCCATTGGCCGTCGGGCGAGAAGAACGGAGACGAGGATCCCACGGTGCCGGGAAGTTCGGTGGCCTGGGCCTGATCGAGGCGCCGGGTATACAGACGGCTCGGCGCGCCCGCTACGCTGGCCACGTAGGCCAGGCGCGCTCCATCGGGGGAGAGAGTGATGAAGGTCGCCGGGCCTTGGGGGGGCGGTATGACCACGTCCGCGCCGAGATCGACCTCCAGGCGGACCAGGGGCTGGAGCGGCTCGGCGTGCCAGGGGGCCCAGGCGAGGACGGCTCCGGCGGCCAGGATCGCGAAGAGGCCAGTGAGGGCGGGCCACAGCCAGGATCGTTTCGGGGGGACGCTGGCGACCTGCGGCGGGGCTTGGCCTTGACCACGCCCGTCGTCCAACAGTTCCCAAACGTCGCCGATGTCCCGTAGCCGCTTCCGGGGATCCTTCTCCAAACATCTTCGGAGCAGCCTTTGCAACTCCGGCGGAGCGGCGCTCAGGTCGGCCTGGTCGCGCATCACGGCGGCCATCGTGTCGGTGAAATCCTCGCCCTGAAACAGCCGCTTGCCCGCGACCATTTCAAACAGGACCACGCCGAAGGCCCAGATGTCGGCGCGCTTGTCGACCGGCTTGCCGCGGGCCTGCTCGGGGGCCATATAGGCGGCCGTTCCGAGGACCACGCCGGCCTGGGTGGCGGCCATGGAGATGGTCGGGGACAGGTCCGGGTCGGGGCTGGCGCTGCCGGATGCGGCGCGCGGGGCTGCCTTGGCCAAGCCGAAGTCGAGCACCTTGACCGAGCCGTCTTCTTTCACCATGACGTTGCCGGGCTTCAGGTCGCGGTGGACGATTCCTTTGTCGTGGGCGGCCACCAGGGCGTCGGCGATCTGGCGGACCACTCTGAGTGATTCCTCGAGAGGGATCGCACCGCGCTTGAGCTTCGCGGCGAGGGTTTCGCCCTCCACCAGCTCCATCACCAGGTAGTTGTCGCCGACGTCGTGCAGCGTGCAGATGTTGGGATGATTCAGCGAGCTGATGACGCGGGCTTCGCGCTCGAAGCGCTCGCCGAATTTTTGGTCGCTGACCTTGATGGCGACGTCGCGGCCGAGGCGCGTATCGCGGGCGCGGTAGACGGCGCCCATGCCGCCTTGGCCGATCGCCTCGACGATCTCGTAGGGGCCGAGCTTGTCGCCTTTGGCCAGCGCCATAGGTGTTTATGTTAGCGCGGAATGGGATCGAATGACGGCTGGCCGGTCCGCTGTTACCGGAGTTGACGCGGCGATGGGCGACAAGCGCCGGGACGAGTCCCGGCGCGGCAAGCCAGGGGCTTGCGCCACGTTCGGCCTGGAACGGTTTGTCAAAGACTTGGGCGTCTATGAAACCGCTCTAGCGGGTGTTTGACAGTCCAAGAGCGCCCACGGCGGCGGTAAACCGCTCGTCCCCCCAGAGGGGTTTGTAGACCGGGTCGACCGCGATTTCCGCCAACCGCGTGCAGCGATGTTTCCTGGCTGTTGCGATCTTCGCCAACGCTTCGCCCGTTTCTCCAAGCGCGATGTGGATACGGGCCAAGTGCAGCGGGGACACGTAGCGCACCCGCGAACGCTGTTCCAGTTCGCTCGCGATCTGGCGGGCACGCTCGATCTTGCCTTGCTTGGCGTAGCAGAAACCCAGGTGCCCGCCCACGATCGCCGACCCGTGGGCAGCCCGGTTCGCCCGCACCAGAACCTGTTCGGCTCCGGCCAGGTCCTCTTCCTCCAGCAACACGCGCCCGAGGTTCCACAGCGCCGGCCAGAACTCCCCGGCCAATTCCAGCGCACCCAAGAGCAGTTCGCGAGCCTTGCCCGTTTCGCCGCGGTAGAGACGAATCAGCCCGGCGCGGCTCTGCACCATGGGAGATTGCGCATCGACGGCCTGCGCCCTTTCGATTTCCGCCACCGCCTCGTCCAGGCGCCCGAGCGGAGTCAGGCAGGCGCAGGCATACCATTCACGCACGGCCGATTCGTCCGGAGCGAGGTCGATGGCGCGCAGAAATCCGAGCTCGGCGCGCCGCCAGTCCCAACGAAATAGGGCCTGGCTGCACGCCACCACTGCATGGCCCACTGCGTGGAACGGGTCGCGCTTCAACGCTTCGCCCGCCGCCGCTTCCGCCTTGGGCCAGGCCTCGGCCGGCCGGACCTCCTTGAACCACGCCAGAAACGCATGCGCCAGCGCGAGTTCCCCACGCGCGGGAGCGAAGTCCGGCTCCTCCTCGATGGCGCGGTTCAGACTCGCCACGGCGCTGTCCGGATCGTCACCGTCGCGCCAATACTGCAGGCCTCGCAGATACAGGCGGTAGGCGTGGGCATTCGCCGGCGGCCGCTGATTTTCGGCGCGCTCGGCCTCGAGACGCTCGCCGCGAGCGGGCCCCGGGGCCCCGGTCCCCGCCAGCCGGCCCTGCCGGCCCGCCATGTCCAGACTATCCGCGATGGCCTGCGCGATATCGGACAGAAACGCGAAGGCGTCTGCAAAGGGACGCTCGTAGGCGCGCGACCACACCTCCAGCCCGTCGGAGACGCCGTACAGTTGCGCCACGATGCGCACGCGGCCGGCGTCCTGGCGGATGCTGCCTTCCAGCACGGCGTTGACGCCAAGATCCCGCCCCGCTTTGCGGATATCGAACGACTTGCCCTGATAGCGTCGCGTGGAGGTTCGCGAGACCGCCCGCAAAGCGCCGCAACGCCCCATGGCATTGATAAGCTCCTCGGTCAGGCTGTCGCAGAGGCGCTGCTGGCCTTCTTCCGGGCTCAAGTCGACAAACGGCAGCACAGCGATCGTCGTGGGTCTTGCTGGAATGGGTTTGGCCGGAAGCGGCATCTGCTGAAGCTGCGCCGGCTGCGGCGCGACCCCGGACCAGGCCTTCGCAAGCTCGTGCGGCACACCGTTCACTGCTGAGCCCACCCGCGGCTTTTCGAAAACCGGCTTGTAGCCCCGTGGACCATAGCGGATGCGCAGCGGGTCGGCCTGCCCTTCCGTCTCGTAATATTCGCGAATGCGGATTCGCAGCCGGCGGGCTTCCACGCGCACGATCGGATCCAGCCGCGGATCGAAGGTCTTGGGCTTGTCGAAGACCTCAATGGCGATCGCGTATTCCTTGAGTTGCGGGGCAGAGTGGCCTAGAGCCTGTTCCACCGTGTAACGTAAAAACCGGCTCAATCGCTCGGAGCGTTGAAATGGTTCCCACGCCAGGATTTTTTCCAGTTCGGCGAGAATCGCCCCAGCTGTCGGCTGGTCCAGAAGGGCGGAGCTTAGGGGAGCGGACGCCGCAACTTGCTTCAAACCCTGCATCCTCGCTTCATTGGACGGACCAGCTACGTTACCGTACCGGTAAAACGAGCGTCGCCCGACTAACGGTTAGATGCAAACCAGTTTGAAAAGTTGCAAGCTGCGATTGCGGCGGGTCCCGCGAACAGCTAAGTGCCGTGTTTCAAATCAAAAGGCGAACGGCATCGGCAATATGCGCCGCCGCCAGCCCATAGCGTTCCAGCAGCGCCTCCCGGGACCCGCTGCGGGGGATTTCACGCACCGCCAGGTTGCGGGCGTGCAGCGGCAATCCCTCTGCCGCGGCGAACGCGCAGACGGCCTCGCCGAACCCGCCGCGCAGGTAGTGATCCTCCACGGTCACCAGCCGCCCTTCGGTTGCCGTCAGCGCATCCCGCAGCGTCTGCTGATCCAGCGGCTGCACACTGAACAGGTCGATGACGCGCGTGTGAAGGCCTTCCTTGCGCAAGTCGTCATGGGCGCGCAGCGCCTCAAACAGGGTCACGCCGCCTGCTACGATCGTCACTCGATCGTTATCGTGCCGGCGCACCACCTTGCATTTCCCCACTTCAAACGTTTCGCCCGGCGCGTACAGCACGGGCGTCCCGGGGCGCGACGTACGGATGTACACAGGCCCGTCGCGACGCGCCGCGAGTTCGGTGGCTCGCCAGGCGCTGACCGCGTCGGACGGATAAAGCACGGTGAAGTTTGGCTGGGCGCAGAACATCGCCAGGTCTTCCAGGCCCATTTGCGACGGACCGTCCTCGCCGATCGAAACGCCGGCGTGCGTGCCCACCAGCTTGATGTTGCTGCCGCTGATGGCCGCCATGCGAATGAAGTCGTAGGCCCGCGACAGGAAGCAGGCGAACGTGGCGGCAAACGGAATGCGTCCGGCGGCCGCCAGGCCCATGGCCGCGCCCACCATATTTTGCTCAGCTATGAACATTTCGAAGAACCGCTCGGGGTCCTCGAACAACTCCGTGTAAGTGGAGTTCTTCACATCCCCGTCCAGCGCAACCACGTCCCGCGACGCCTTGCCTAAGGCCGCCAGCGCCTGGGCAAAGGCCTTGCGTGTGGCGACCTCCTTGGCGCCGGCCGCATACGGCGGCTCGCCCGCGTTCAGAGTGGCTCGCCCAATGCGCGACTTCGCGTGATCTCCGTGCGGAAACTGCGTGGGCGGGATCAGCGCCGGAGCAGGCTGTTGCAGATTCTGCTGAAGGGACTCGATCGCCTCCTGCGCATCCTCGCGCGACAGCGGCTTTCCATGGTAGCCGTTCTGGTCCGCGATCTTCGGAATTCCTTCGCCTTTGATGGTGCGGGCCAGCAGCACGGAGGGGCGCTCGGGTTCCGCCAGCGCGTGATCGAAGGCGTCCAGCAGCAGCTCCGGATCGTGCCCGTCCACGCGGATCGCGTTCCAGCCGAAGGCGTCCCAGCGCATGGCGATCGTCTCCAGGTCGTGCTCCAGGCGGGTCGGTCCGCTCTGGCCCAGACGATTGACGTCGACGATCGCGCACAGATTTCCCAGCCGGTAGTAGGATGCGCAGGCCGCCGCCTCCCACACCGACCCTTCGGCGCATTCGCCGTCTCCCATCAGGACGTAAGTTCGCTGCGGCGACTTGCTCAGGTACTTGGCGTCCAGCGCCAGGCCGACGCCCGCCGGTAGCCCCTGCCCCAGTGAACCCGTGGCCACATCGACGAACGGCAGGCGTGGCGTCGGGTGGCCCTCCAGGTCGGAATCGATCTTGCGCAGCCCCAGCAGCCGCTCTTCGGGCATGGCTCCGCCCTCGGCCCAGGCGGCGTAGAGTAAAGGCGCCGCGTGCCCCTTTGACAGGACGAACTTATCCAGGTACGTGCCGTCGCTGTTCCGGCGCATAACGCGAAAGAACAGCGAAGACACGATGTCCGCCGCGGACGCGCAACTGGTGGGATGACCGCTGCCGGCCTCCGTGGTTGCGCGGATGGACAGAATGCGTAGTCTGGCCGCTCTATGCTGCAGATGGCGGACGACGCGTTCGCGTTCGGCCGCTGGCGCGGGCATCAGAGATGTCACTGTTCTTCTCCCCCTCTTGTTCGCTGTTCGGATCGATCTGCGGAGCGCGCTCGAAGATCTGGCGAAGACGCTGCCGCGCCCGGTACAGCCGGATGCGGATGGCGCACGCGGTGCAGCCCTGTTCGGCAGCCAGTTCCCGTAGATCGCACTCTTGCAGGTAGCGCTTCTCCAGCAGCAGCCGCTCCTGCGCCGGACATTCGGCCAGCATGCGCCGGACGTCCACCGCCGCGATGACGTCTCCGTCGCCGCTGACCGGCACTTCCGGAAGTTCCTGATAGCGCGCCGCGCGGCGGCAGATCGTTCGCCCCAGGTTTAAGGCGATGCTGTTGACCCAGGGCAGCGACTTTCGGGGATCGCGGAGTTGCCTCCGCCGCTCCCAGCCGCGCGCCCAGGCTGCCTGCGCCGCTTCTTCGGCCATCTGCTCTGTGAACCCCCTCGATTTCAGCAGGTTTATGGTTTTGTTTCGTCCGCTTTCGTAGGCTTCCGCGAAACGTTCCGCGGACATAGTTTCATCAAAGGTGTCAATGTCGGTTGGCATCAATTTCAGTCTGCGCCTGTGTCCTTCCCGGTGGAAGTAAGTTACGGCTAACGCCTGAGGCCGGCCTAGAGCGGATACGTTACCTGTGCGGGCGCCGATCGAAACAGATCGCATTGCGGCTCGTCACGACTAGTAGATGGGAGGTAATGATGACAACATTGGAAACCACAAGAACGGAGACCCTGCTCATTGAGTATCTGGACGTCTGCAATACGGCCCTGGCGGCCAACCGGCACTCTTTCCCTTATAAGCAACTGATGACCGTCTACGAGAAACTCTTCACGGACCGTCTGGTGACGGTGGAGATCTACGAACTGGATTCGCAAAAAATCGAGGCTGCGGCCACCGTGCGGCTCAGGAACGGAACCTTCGAACCTGTGCCGGAAGGCGCTGGCAGCCCGTCCTTCACCTTCAAGCTCAAGAAGAGCTACATGGAGCGGGTGGTCGAGAACCGGCAGGAATACATCCGTCACCCGGAGAAACTCGATTGGGAATGGCTGAAGAGCCGCCTGGGGATAGAATCGGAAGGCTCACAGGCGAACGACAGCTCCATTCAGACCCAGGACTCCCTTCCAACCAGGGACCAGGACAGCGCGCCGGGCCGCGTGACACCCGAAATGCGCGCGATCAAAAAGGCGCTTATCGAAGGACTGAACGACGCCTTCAACCGCGAAATCACCACGGTGATCCGTTACCTGCTGCAAGGCAGCACGATTCAAGGCCTGAAGAACGAGCGCCTGCGCCAGGCCTACCGTGACGAGGTCGCCGACGAACTGGGCCACGCGCAATATCTGGCCGACAAGATCGTCATGCTGGGCGCCATGCCGCGGCTGCACGTGCAGGTGAGCCAGAAGCCGCCGGCCATCGACGAAATGATGGAGCGCGACCTGGCCGCCGAAGAAAGCGACATTCGCCATTACCGGCGGCTGGCCAAAATGGCGGAGCAGGCCGGCGAGATCGAACTGAAGGTCCGCATGGAAGAGCAAGCCTCCGATGAAACGCGCCACGCCGAGCAACTGCGCCGCCTGCGCGGCCTGATTCCGGCGTAAGCGGCGAAACGCCGGCCGGAGTGGCTCGCCCCTTGGTTCGGACGAAACACTCCATACGCGTTTCGTGTCAGTCAGGAGGAGGTCGCGATTTGCGCAGAGACACAGCACGATCCCTCCTGCTCCTGATACTTGCGGCTGCCACAGTCCGGGCCCAGTATTTCGGGCAGAATAAAGTCCGCTATAAGGACATGGATTTCAAGGTCCTGCAGACGGAACACTTCAATATCTACTACTATCCGGAGGAAAGAGACGCGACGGTACTGGCCGGGAAGATGGCGGAACGCTGGCATGAACGCTACGCCGCCATCCTCCAGCATGAGCTTTCCGCACAGCCTGTCATTCTCTACGACAGCGCGCCCGCGTTCCGCCAGACCAACGTTATCCCGGGGGAGATCAGCGTCGGCACCGGAGGCGTTACCGAGGGAGTGAAGCGGCGCGTGGTTCTGCCGTTCGCCGGTCCTCTGCAAGAAACCGATCACGTGCTGGGGCACGAGCTGGTGCACGCCTTCCAATACGACATGACCAGCGGGCCGGGCGACTCGGCCGCCGGCGGCGCACCGGGCGCGGCGACGCTGCCACTGTGGTTCATCGAAGGCATGGCCGAATACATGTCGCTTGGACCGGTGGACCCGAACACGGCCATGTGGCTGCGTGACGCCGTGGAACGCGATAAGCTCCCCAACTGGAAACAACTGGACGACCCTGAATATTTCCCCTACCGCTTCGGTCAGGCCCTCTGGACCTACATCGGCGGCCTGTACGGGGACCAGGTCATTGGCGACCTGCTGCGCGCCGCCGGGCGTGCGCACAGCGTGGGTTCGGCGATCCAGTCGGTTCTCGACATGCAGCCATCGGCGCTGATCGAGCGCTGGCACACGGCCCTGCGCGACGCCTATGAACCCGTGCTGCAGCGCACCAAGCCTGCCGCCGACCAGGCCTCCACCGTGATTCAGGCGAAGAGCGGAGGCCGCTCCCTGAACGTAAGCCCGGTGATCAGCCCGGACGGCAAGCAGATGGTGGTCTACTCCGAGCGCAGCCTCTTCTCCGTCGACCTTTACCTGGCCGATGCGCAAACCGGCGCGATCCTTCGCAGGCTGACGCAGTCGGCGCTCGATCCGCACTTCGACAGCATGGAATTCATCGAGTCCGCCGGCGCCTGGAGTCCGGACGGATCGCGATTCGCGTTCGCCACGCTGCGCACGGGCTGGCCGGATCTCGACATCTACAACTTCGCGCGCGGCTCGGTCACGGACCACTATGAGTTCCGTTCGGTCGGCCAGATCTTCACCCCCACCTGGTCCCCGGACGGCAAGCGCATCGCGTTCTCCGCGATCGCGGGTGGACTCATGGACCTGTATGTTTACGACATCGATTCGCGCCAGTTACGGCGCCTCACCAATGACGCGTTCGCCGAGATGCAGCCCGCCTGGTCACCCAGCGGCCGATTCCTGGTGTTTTCCACGGATCGCTTCACCACGAATCTGGATGAGTTGAGCCACGGCCAATACCGCCTGGCTTTGATGGATGTCTCTACCGGCGATATCACCGCGCTGCCGGCCTTCCCGGAAGGCAAGCACATCGATCCGCGCTGGGGCGATTCGGACGAGACTCTCTATTTCGTCTCCGACCAGGACGGCATCCCGAACATCTATCGCATGGATCGCAACGATGGATCGATGACCCAGCTCACGGACGTGCAGACGGGCGTCTCCGGCATCGCTCCGCTGAGCCCGGCCATCTCGGTTTCCCCGGCCTCACACCGGCTGCTGTTCAGCGACTTCACCAACGGCATGTACGGCGTGTACGCGCTGGACACGAACGCCGCCCCGCCGGTGAACCCTGGCCTGACCTACGCCCGCGTGGCGACGCTCCCACCGCTCCAGCAGACGCAGAACGCCGTCGAAGAAGAGCGCCAGTTGCCCACGCCGGTGTTACCGCAGGCGAGCGCCTTCACCACGCACAACTATCATCCCCATCTGCAACTCGACTACGTCGCGCCGCCGACCATCTCCGCCGGCGTGGGCTCCTACGGAGCCATGGTGGGCGGAGGTACCGCGTTCTACTGGAGCGACCTGCTGGAGCAGCATCAGCTCATGACCTCGTTTCAGAGCATCTCCTCTTCCGCCGGCAATATTTTGCGAAATGTGAGCGCCATCGGCGCCTACCAGAACCGCAAATCCCGCTGGACCTGGGGATTCATCGGCGGGCAGACGCCCTACCAGAGCGGCGGCTACACCACGGTCACCGGCACCTCCAACGGCCAGCCCGTAGTGGCCCAACAAGCCATCACCGTGTGGCAGATCGAGCGCCAGGCCACCGGCCTGCTGGCCTATCCTTTCAACCGGGCGATGCGCGTGGAATTCACCGGCGGCTACCGCAACATTGGTTTCGCCGCGCAGTCGCAGTCTTATGTCTACTCGGCCACGTCGGGTCAGTACCTGGGATCGCAAACCAATGACATCAAGGCTCCGTCCGCTCTGAACATGGGGGCCGCCAGCGCCGCGCTGGTGTATGACACATCGATTTTCGGCGGCACCAGTCCGGTGATCGGACGCCGCTATCGCTTCGAGGCGGGCACGCAGGCCGGCAGTCTCAACTTCAGCACCGCGCTGGCCGATTATCGCCAGTATTTCCGGCTGCCCGCGAACCTGACCTTCGCTGTGCGGGGCATGCACTTCGGCCGCTACGGCGGCGGCGCCGAAAACAGTCGCTTGCAGGATCTCTACGTCGGCTACGCGACGCTGATTCGCGGCTATACGGCGAACTCCTTCAGCGCGTCCGAGTGCGGACCCAGCCTGCAAACCACCGGCAGTTGTCCGGCGTTCGACCAGTTGCTGGGCAGCAAGATGGCGGTGGGCAACGTGGAATTGCGCATTCCTCTGGTCGGCGCCCTGGGGCTGATTCCCAGCCGCGGATATCCCCCGATCGAGATCGCTCCGTTCTTCGACGTCGCCTATGCGTGGCGGAACGTGGAGCGGTCCACCTACTTCATGACCCATTCCCGGAAGCCGATCCGCAGCTACGGCGGGAGCCTGCGCGCCAACGTGCTCGGATTCTTCGTCGCGCAGGTCAGCTATGTGAACCCGATGGACCGGCCCTTGGGCTGGCACTGGGAGTTCGCCATCACGCCCGGATTCTAACTACAGGAAGAAACCATCATGTCCACATCCCTCGACCACGAACTCGAGCAACTTGACCAACTGCTGGCTGTGCTGGCCGCCTCGCCCGAATGCGAGGCGCGGCTGGTGGAAGAGCACGCCCAGTTCGCGCGCGCCTACCTTCTGGGGGCCATGCCGGGCGAATACCAGACGAACCTGGCCATGGCGCAGGACGCTGCCGGGCAGATTCCCGACCAAACCACGCGGGAAAAGGTGCTGTCCCTGTTGGACGAGGTGATCAGTTCGCACCAGAACCGCTAGGGCCGGTCATGTGCCGCGGGTCGAGCAGTTCGCGCAGTTCCGCTTCGTCCAACTGCGTCCGCTCGCGCGCCACGTCCAGAATGTTGCGGCCGCTGGCCTGCGCCTCCTGCGCGATCTTGGCGCTCGCCTCGTAACCGATCCGGGGAGCCAGGGCCGTCGCCAGGATCGGATTCCGCGCGGCGATCTGCGCCAGCCGCTCCCGCTGGACGCTGAATCCCGCGATGGCCTTGGCGGCAAGCTCACCGGCCGCGGCCGTCAGAATCCGGATGTTGGTCAGCAAGCTCCAGGCGATCAACGGCAGCATCGTATTCAACTGGAAATTGCCCGCCTGCGCCGCGAAGGCAATCGCCGCGTCGTTGCCGATCACGTGCACGCAACTCATCGCCACCGCTTCCGGAATCACCGGATTCACCTTGCCCGGCATCATGCTGCTGCCCGGCTGCAACGCCGGCAGCGCAATCTCCGCCAGCCCCGCCACCGGACCGCTATTCATCCAGCGCAGGTCGTTCGCGATCTTCAGCAGCGCCACCGCGGCCCCGCGCAGCGCCGCGCTGGCATGAAGTGCCGCGTCCTGGGCGGAGATCAGGGCGTACCGGTTCGGCGCCACGTGGAAGCGCAACCCCGTGCGTGCCGCAAGCTTCGCCGCCACGCGCTCGCCGAACTCCACGGGCGCGTTCAAGCCGGTGCCTACCGCAGTCCCGCCGATGGCCAGCGCCAACAACCCGTCGCGCGCGCTCTTCAGCCGCTCGGCAGCGCCCCGAATCTGCGCCTCCCATCCCGATAGCTCCTGCCCCATGCGGATCGGCACGGCGTCCATCAGGTGCGTTCGCCCGGTCTTCACTACGTCGTCCAACTCCGCTGCCCGCGCCGCGATCGCCTCCGCCAACTGATCGAGCGCAGGCACAAGCTGCCCGTCAATCCCGCACGCTGCACTTAAATGGATCGCCGTCGGGATCACATCATTGCTGCTCTGGCTCAGGTTCACATGGTCGTTGGGATGCACCGGCGTTTCCGCGCGCCGGCTGGCCAGCGTCGCGATCACTTCGTTCGCGTTCATGTTGGTGCTGGTGCCGGACCCCGTCTGAAACACATCAAGGGGAAAGTGGTCGTCGTAAGCGCCCTGCTCCACCTCGGCCGCCGCGGCCACGATCATTGCTCCCACGGTGTGATCCAGCAGGCCCAGGTCGATATTCACGGCCGCCGCCGCGCCTTTGATCATGGCCAACGCGGAGAGAAACTCTCTGGGGAACCGATAGCCGCTGATCTCGAAATTCTGGCGCGCGCGCTCCGTCTGCGCGCCGTAGAGCGCCTCGGAGGGTACTTCCACGCCGCCCAGACTATCGTGCTCATGCCGCGTCGTCATGCTGTACCTCGCAATCATAGCGCCGGGAAGCGAGGAATACCTATACGGCGGAGACGTGCTGTTTCATCCACTCGATCAAGCCTCCGGCCAGCAGCACGTCCACCTGCCGCGGGGAAAGATCGTGGCGGGTGAGGAATTGCGTCTGCTTCGTCACGTTCTGTACCTGCACCGTGGAGCCTCCCGACAACTGCGAATGGAGTCCGGTCACGCGCAGGACGTCGCCTTGCTCCACGCCGTCGTAGCTCGCCTCGTCGACGAACGTCAGCGCCAGCAGCCCGAAGTTAATCAGGTTCTGGCGGTGAATCCGTGCGAAGCTCCGCGCGATCACCATCCGCAATCCCAGGTAGCGCGGCGCCAGAGCCGCATGCTCCCGGCTGGACCCCTGCCCGTAATTCGCGCCGACCACCAGCGCGTGCCCCGCGCCCGCGGTCTCCTTCGCCCGTTGCGCGTAGGTCGCATCCACGCCCTCGAAAACAAACTCGCTGATCTTCGGAATGTTGCTGCGGAAGGGCAGCACGCGCGCCCCGGCCGGCATGATTTCGTCGGTCGAAATATCGTCGCCCACCTTCAGCAGAACCGGCAGCTCCGCTGTGTCGGGAAGCGGCTGCAATTCCGGCAATAGCTCGATGTTCGGACCCTTCACCAGTTGGACCGAACGCGCCTCCGCAGCTGCCGGCGGTCGCGTCAGCATCTCTTCGTTCAGTACCGGTTTCTCCGGGTCGCTCACCTCAGGGTACGGAACGCCGAGTTGGCGCGGGTCCGTGATTACGCCGGTCAACGCCGAAGCCGCGGCCGTCTCCGGGCTCACCAGGCACACCTTGTCGTCACGCGCGCCCGATCGCCCTGGAAAATTGCGAGGCACCGTCCGCAGGCTGAGGCGGTCGGTTGCCGGAGCCTGCCCCATCCCGATACACCCGTTGCAGCCGGCCTGGTGAATCCGCGCGCCTGCCCGGATCAGGGAGAGAATGTGTCCGTCGCGAACCAGGTTCTCCAAAATCTGCCGCGAGGTCGGATTCACATCGAACGAAACACGGTCATGCACGTGCCGCCCGCGGACGATCTCCGCCGCCATCGCGAAGTCGCGATAGCCGGGGTTCGCCGACGAGCCCACGTAGGCCTGGTAAATTTCCTGACCGGCCACCGCCCGCACCGGAACCACGTTGCCCGGACTCGACGGCATGGCGATCAGCGGCTCCAACGTCGCCAAGTCGATCGTCTCGTGAACGTCGTAGGCAGCGCCTTCGTCCGCCTGGATCTCGGTCCAGTCAGTCTCCCTTCCCTGTGACTGGAGAAAGCGCCGCACGGCCTCGTCGGAAGGAAACACGGTGCTGGTGGCGCCCAGCTCCGCACCCATGTTGGCGATCACGTGCCGGTCCATCGCTGAGAGCCCCGCCAGACCCGGACCATAGTATTCGATGACGCGCCCGACGCCGCCGGCCACACCGTGGCGGCGCAGCATCTCCAGGATCACGTCCTTCGCACTCACCCATTCCGGCAGCCGCCCGGTGAGCTCCACGCCCCAGATTTCGGGCATCGTCAGGTAAAACGGCTCGCCCGCGATGGCCATGGCCACTTCCAGGCCGCCTGCGCCGATCGCCAGCATGCCGATGCTTCCGGCCGCCGGCGTATGGCTGTCCGAGCCCAGCAGCGTCTTGCCCGGCTTGCCGAACCGCTCCTGATGCACCGGATGGCTCACGCCGTTGCCCGGCCGGCTGTACCAGATGCCGAACCGGCGGCAGGCGCTCTCCAGAAACAGGTGGTCGTCGGCGTTCTTGCTGTCTTCCTGAATCAGGTTGTGGTCGACGTATTGGACCGATACTTCCGTGCGCGCCCGCTCCAGGCCCATCGCCTCCAGCTCCAGCATCACCAGGGTCCCGGTCGCGTCCTGAGTCAGTGTTTGATCGATTTGCAGTGCGATCTCTTCGCCTGCCAGAGGACGTCCGTCCACCAGGTGCGCGCGAATCAGTTTCTCCGTGACGTTCATGGCGCGCCTCCGTACAACTCCCCGCTTATTGGACACGGCCCACGGTGCTCCTGTTTCCGAAACATCCCGTCGCCCGTCACGTCCAAGGAATAGGAGGAGAAAATGCAAGATAATCAACTCCACAGACTGGAACAGTTGGGGCAGAGCGTCTGGGCCGACGTTCTGAACCGGGACTTCCTCGCCTCCGGTACGCTGGCCCGCCTGATCGCTGAAGACGGCGTCAGCGGTGTGACATCCAACCCCAAAACGTTCGCCGATGGCGTGTTCCACAGCCACGCCTACGACGCCGACATTCATACCTATACCGAGCAGGGAAAGACTCCGGAACAGATCTACGAAGCGCTGGCCATTGAGGACATCCGCTCCGCCGCCGATCTGCTGCTGCCGGTCTACGCGCGCAGTTACGGCCGCGACGGCTTCGTCAGCCTGGAGGTTTCCCCACGGCTGGCCTACGACGCGGACGAGACGATCGCCGCAGCCCACCGCCTGTGGGCCGCCGTCGACCGTCCGAACCTGCTGATCAAGGTGCCGGCCACCTTGCCCGGCATCGATGCCATTCGCGAGCTGATCGCTGAAGGCATCAACGTGAACGTAACCCTGCTGTTCGGGCTGGAACGCTTTAAGCAGGCCGCGCAGGCTTACGTGCAGGGGCTGACCAGGCGCGCCCAGGCCGGCAAGCCGGTCAATGACGTGACCTCGGTCGCGAGCTTCTTCCTCAGCCGCATCGACGTTCTAGCCGACTCGCTGTTCGACAAGCTCACCGGCCGCAAGGCGGCGGCGGGCCAGTTGATTCGCGGCCAGGTGGCCATCGCCAGCGCGAGACTGGCGGCCGTCGTGCACCGTGAAATCTTCTCTGCCGGTCCCTTTCTCATGCTGCGCGCCCACGGAGCCCGCCCGCAGAAACTGCTGTGGGCCAGCACCAGCGCCAAACGCCCGGAGGACGGCGCGCTCAAGTATGTGGAACCGCTGATTGGTCCCGACACCATCACGACCCTGCCGTTGCGCACGCTCGACGCCTATCGCGAGTCCGGCAAACCGGCCGTGCGCCTCTGCGATGGCGAAGAGAAGGCCGAACGCGTGCTCCAGACGCTCACTGAGACCGGCATCACGGCGGACGATCTCGCAGAACGGTTGGAAGAGGAGGGCGTCCGCAAGTTCGCTGACCCCTACAACAAACTGATTGAGCACCTGGAACATCAGGCCACTTTGCAGCATGCCTGAACCAAGGGAGGAAGGACCGCAATGACCACGACTGGAGCCGATGCAACTGAAGCCGGAGCCGACGTGCAACTGGTCGTCGAGTACTTCGATCTCTGTAACGCCGCCCTTGAAGCGCACCGGGACGTGTTCCCGTTCAAATCGCTTCTTGCGCTGTATGACCGGGTCTTCGCCAATCACGACGTCCAGGTCGACGTCTATGAATCGAATCCGAGCCGGGCCGGCGCCCGCGCGGTCATCCGGCGAACCACCGGCGCGATCACGACCATTCCCGAATCCTGGGCGCACACCGCACTCCGGCTGAAGCTCCGGCGCGGCGAACTCGCCAGCACTGTGACGCGGCGCGCGGAATTCATTCGTCATCCCGAGCAACTCGACTGGTCGTGGCTGACCAACTGCGCTATCTCCGGAGGCCCGCGGCCGGGGTTCGGACCCACCGGTTCGCTCTCCTAAACCGACGCTCGCGATGCCTTCCGCACCGGCTTGGGCCTGGACCACCTTTGGCATCACGCTCGCAATCCTGCTGGCGGCGGACCTCTTCCTGCACGGCCACTACCGGACCTCCCGCCGCGCCGCCCTCGCCTGGAGCGCGGTATGGATCAGCGCGGGCCTGGCCTTCGCTGTATTTGTCGGCTACGCCGTCAGCGCGGACGCGGCACATCAGTACGTGGCCGCGTACCTGATCGAGGAAAGCCTCAGCCTCGACAATCTCTTTCTCTTTCTGGTCATCTTCACCGCCCTGGGCATTCCCCAACGGAATCACCACCGCGCGCTGTTTTGGGGCATTTTCGGTGCTCTGCTGTTCCGCGGCGTGTTCATCTTCGCCGGTGTCGAAGCGCTTCAGCATTGGCAATGGCTGGACTGGGTCTTCGCGGCTCTGCTGCTCTACGCCGCCTATCACGCCCTGCGGGAGGACCCTCGCCAGGAGACCCACAGCAAAGCCGCCGACTGGCTCTCCCGCCGACTGCCCGTATCGGGTGATGTGGAAACCAGCCGCTTCGTGATCCGCGAACACAAGCGGATCGTGCCTACACCGCTGCTGCTGGCCGTGTTGGCCATCGAGGTCAGCGACGTGGTCTTCGCAGTCGACTCGGTACCGGCGGCGCTCTCCGTCTCGCGCCACGAGTTCGTGGTCTATAGCTCCAATGCCTTCGCCATCCTGGGGCTGCGCGCCGTCTACGTGGTCCTGGTGGATCTGCTGCGCCGGCTGGCCTACATCAACTACGGACTGGCCGCTGTGCTCTCCTTCGCCGCGGGCAAACTGGCCATGGAACGCTGGATCGAAATTCCGCCGCTGGTTTCCACCGGCATCATCGCGGGAATCCTGGCGCTGACCTTGTGGCTGAGTCTGCGGCGCCGGCGTGCAGCGGCCTACAGCGGCGCGGCGGGATGAGGTCTGCCCGCGAGGCAGGGATGTCACAATTGGAATACCGATGACACCTGCCTGCGACCGTGGTGCCTCCAGATGATGCCTCCGGCCTACGCGGCTGCGCGAGCCGCCGCCGAACGCATCCTTGGCTACTTTGCCCGCCATCCGGTCCCGCCGGGGAAGAACAACGCCCGTATACCCAACGCCGATACGCTGGCCGCGATGATCGATGCCGCCTTCTGGACCAGCCTGCGCCGCGAGGAAATCTACACGCCGCGCATCTCCTTCGCCTACGTGGGATCGGCGCAGGTGCCGCGCCCGGTGACGTTTGCCGAGCCGCTGCCGCTCGCCCCGCGCGATCTCACCAAGCTGGCGGCCGCCGTCGAGCGCGCCGGCATTCACCTCTGCGTGTGGCCCAACGCGGAAGGGCTGAACGTGTGGGGCATCGCGCGGCGGCTGCCGGCCAACTGTCTGGTGCTCGAAATCGTAGTGCCGGGTCTGCTGGTGGTGAAGTTGAGCCCGCCCGCTGACGGCGGCAAGTTCCGCAACCTCGCCGTGCTGCAAGGCGACGAAATCAAGATCATCGATCCGCAGGCGGCCGCCGATCCGGACTGCCCGCCCCTGTTGCTCTCGCTGCTGCGGCTCGACGCGCAGTTCGGCGAGGGCTCGGACGTGAACGTGCTGTTGCAGCTTGCGGTCTCGGCCCGGGCGCACGGGCGTGGGGGCATGCTGCTGGTGGTGAGCGCGGGTTCGGAGGCCTGGCAGGAATCCATTCTTCACCCCATCACTTACCTGGTCACGCCGCCCTACGACGGACTGGCCGAGCTCATGAAGAAGGATGAAACCGGCCGCGCCACGCGCCGCTGGGAGGATGCGCTGGCGCGCGCCGTCGACGGCATCGCCGGGCTGACTGCCGTGGACGGCGCCACGCTCATCACAGCCGACTACAAGCTGCTGGCCTTCGGCGCGAAGATCGTGCGCCGCCGCGGCGCGCCGCAGGTAGCGCAGATGACCGTCACGGAGCCGGTGGAAGGCGGGGGAGCCGTGCAGGTGGAGCCGGCGCAGTTCGGAGGTACGCGGCACCTGTCCGCCGCGCAGTTCGTGCATGACCAGAGGGACTCCATTGCGCTGGTCGCCTCGCAGGACGGGCGGTTCACCGTGTTTGCATGGTCGCCCAGTGAGGAGATGGTGCATGCGCATCGCATCGACGCGCTGTTGTTGTAATGGAGGCGCGAACCGGGGAGGACCGCTCCCTGTGGTCGCGGCTCAGCGAGCGGCGCTCCGCCCGCAACACCGATCCGGCAACCAGCGCCGCTGGCTGAGCCGCTGCCAAAGGGAGCGGCCCTGACGGGTCCGGCATCCGTGAGCAGCCGAAAGAAACTACAATGGTCCGAAGACAATAACGCCATGGCCGATCAAATGGTCCGCTGCCCGGACGGGCACTTCTACGATCCTTCCAAACACAATGCTTGCCCCTGGTGCGCGCTGCCGGTGGACACCGAGGCGGGCGTCTCCGAAAAGACGCGGCCGGTGCGGCCGGGCGCCGCGGAGGCCAGCCTGCCGTATCCCCCGCCGATTCCTGCTCCGGCAGCCGAAGGCGGGATGCCCGCCGCGGGCGTTACGCGCCGGGTAGGGCAGGCGGCGGCTACGCCGGGCAAAGCCGATCCGGTGGTCGGCTGGCTGGTGTGTCTGGACGGTCCCGACCGCGGGCGCGATTACCGCCTGCACGCTGAGAAAAACTTCGTTGGCCGCTCCCCGGCCATGGACGTCTGCATTGCCGGGGACGACACCGTCTCCCGCGAAAAACACGGCGTCATTATTTTCGATCCTAAAAAAGAGGTCTTCTGGGCGCTGCCCGGCGATTCCTCGGGCCTGGTCTATCTGAACGGAGACATCGTGCATTCGCCCACACAGGTGAAACGCGATGACATCCTCGAAATCGGCCAGACCAAGCTGGTGCTGATTCCCTTCTGCGGGGAGAAATACTCCTGGGCGACGGCGTCGCCCGCCTCCTAGCGGCCGGGGATCGGCATGCGCTTTCTTCCCGGCAACGCGCAGCACATCGGAGCCCGCTCCTCGCAGCAGGATTCGTTTGGCTTCGCCGACCCTTCTGACCAGACCTTCATCACGCACGGCGGATTCCTGGCCGTGGTCTGCGACGGCATGGGCGGCATGGAGCACGGCGACGCCGCCAGCCGCACGGCCGTACGCACGTTCCTCGACGCCTACCGCCGCAAGTCGCCCGCCGAGACGATTCCGCAGGCGCTCGAACGCAGCGTGCGCGAGGCGAATGCACAGGTGGTTACGCTGGCCCACAGCCTGGGCCTGGCCGATGGGGTGGGCACCACGCTGGTGGCCGCCGCCATTCGCGACCGGTCTCTCTACTACATCTCGGTAGGCGACAGCGGACTGTTTCACGTAAGCGGCGGTCACGTGCAGACGCTCAACTATCCGCACGTGTTCGCCAACCTGCTGGACCAGGCGGTGGCGCGCGGTTCCATGACGCGCGAGGAGGCGCTCAATCATCCCGAACGCGAATCGCTCACCAGTTACATCGGCTCGGAGGTGATCGAGGAGATCGACCAGAACCAGGAGCCCCTCGAGTTGCACGACGGCGACACGATACTGCTGGCCTCCGACGGCCTGTTTAAGACGCTGGGGCCCGAGGAGATCCGCGCCTGCCTGCAGGGGCATCCGCAAGCCTGGCCGGATACGCTGGTCGAACAGACCCTGGCGCGCCAGCGCGAGTATCAGGACAACGTCACCGTGCTTTCGGTCACCATCGAGTCGGAAGCCCGCGCCGCGATTCCGCGCACCGTGCTGATGGCGCCACCGCCGCCGAAAACAGCCGGAGTGCCCGCCGGCGCGCCTGCGATGCTGCCGCCCACGGCTGATCCCCCGGCGCGCGTTCCTCCCCCGCCGGCCCCGGCTGCGCCCGCCACCGCCGCGCAGCAGGTCGCGCCGACGCTGCAGCACGAGGCCGTATCGGCCGAAGCGATTCCTGCGATGGAAATCCCGGCGGGTCACGACGCGGGCGCTCCCCCGCCGGCGATGGATTGGAGCGCGGCAGCCGCACCGCTGCCGGCTCCGCAGCGTTCCGGGCGCAAGCTGTGGCCGATCCTGTTGGTGGTGCTGCTGCTGGCCGCCGCCGCGGCCGGATGGTGGCTGCTGCAGCAGGCCCCGCCCACGGCCGCTCCCGGCGTGCCCGTCGACGGAACGCCGCGCGAGCCTGACGCCGAGCCCCCCAAGGACCCCATCAAGTTCCCCAAGCTTCCCGACCGGACGCCCACCCGGGGGCCCGGCTCTGAGCCCACCCATCCCCCGGCGGACAAGCCCGCGCCGGGACCCGCGCAACAGGACCCGAGCAGAAAATGACAAGACGACACCTGATCCTCGCTGCAGGCGTTTTCGCCGCGTTCGCCTTGGGGCAGTCGGTGGCCGACCATGCGCTGTCGGCGAGTCCCATAGTGGTGAGCCTCGTCCAAGGTAAGGATGGCAAGCTCCAGGCGGTCGCGCGCGCGGGCGGCTTCTTTCTGGATCCGCGCCACGTGGTCACGAACCTGAACGACTGCTGCAGCCGCACCAAGGACGGCCAGAATACGGTTCCCGGCGTCTTTCACGGCGACGATGCGGTGGTCGGCAAGGTGGTGTGGAACTCGGAGGACATCAACACGGCCATCCTGGAGATCGATGATCCGCTGAAGCAGGCGCCGGGCACGGTCACCGTCGCGCCGCTGAAGCTGGTGCTCAAGGACGCGGCGGTCTTCACCGTGCAGTATGACAAGGACAGCAAGCCGGGCATCATGCAGGGCCAGCTGCTGGAGGCCCAAAAAACGGAGGATGGCACGATCGTGCTGGTCACCACGGCCGGCATGAATCCGGGCAACGCGGGCAGCGCGCTGTTCAATGCCTGCGGCCAGGTGATCGGCGTCAACGCGTTTTACGACGAGGAAAAGAAGCGCCAGGTGGCCATCGCCATTGATCAGATCCTGGACGGCGCGAAGTCGGCCAACGTCCAACTGAGCGTCGCCGACCAGCCGTGCAAAGAATCCGGCCCCAGCCAGACCAAAGGCGACGGCGGGGGCGGCGGTGACGGCAAGGGCGATGGCGGCGGGGAGGAGGAACAGCGTCCGCCCTGGCGGTTGCCGGAAGGCAACGAGTGGATTCCGGTGGTGTTCCTGGGCGCGCTGCTGCTGCTGGCGTTCCGCCCTGGGACGCGGCAAAAGGTGGTGCGGGCCGTGACGCGGCGCCGGTCAGTCCCCATGCCGGCTCCCTACGCCCCCCCTGCGGCCGTGCCTCCACCAACGCCCGCGCCTCCGGTGGCTCGCAAGCCGGCGCTGCGTGGCGTCAGCGGGCAGTATGCGGGTGCGACTATCGCGCTCGACCGGGGATCCAGCACGCTGGGCCGCGATCCGCGCGCCTCCAACCTGGTGTTCGGAGCCGAGGCAGGCAGCGTGTCGAAGCGCCACTGCACGGTCCGCTGGGATGCGGAGCGGCAGGTGTTCGTGCTGGAGGATCACGGATCCACCAACGGAACGTTCCTGGCCAGTGGTGAGCGCCTCCCCGCCAATCAGCCGCGCGACCTGCAGCCGGGCGAACGGTTCTACATCGGCGACCTGCACAATCAGTTCGAAGTCCGGATGGAGTAATGATTGTGCGCTTCGACACAGCCACGCTTTCCTCGCCCGGCGGAAGGGAGCATAATGAAGATTCCACCGGATTTCGGATTGTGCAGACGGGCACCCACACCACCGGAAAGGGATGTTGGGTCCTGGCCGATGGCTTGGGCGGACATCGGGGCGGCGCTGTCGCCTCTTCCCTCGCGGTAAATGCCGCGTTAAGCGCCTTTGAAGCTGCGCCTGCGGTTACCCAGGAATCGCTGGCGGGCCTGGTCGGCGCCGCCCATCAGGCCGTGCTGGACCGCCAGCAGTCTGAACCCGACCTCTCCCACATGCGCACCACGCTGGTCGCCCTGATCGCATCGGGCCAGGAAGCGCGGTGGGCCCATGCCGGCGATTCGCGGCTCTACTGGCTGAGCGCCGGCGTGATCCAGGCGCAGACTGCCGACCACAGCGTCCCGCAGCGGCTGGCCGATGCCGGCGAAATCCGCCCCGAGGAAATCCGCCAGCACGAGGACCGCAGCCGCCTGCTGCGCAGCCTGGGCGCCAAGCCGGAGCCGGGCGCCACTCTTCGCCCCGAGCCCGCGCCCGTCGCCTCCGGCGATGCGTTTCTGCTCTGTTCGGACGGGTTCTGGGAGTGGGTCACCGAACCCGAAATGGAGGAGGACTTCGCCGCCGCCGGCAGCCCGGAACAATGGCTGGGTAAAATGGAGCAACGCCTGCGCGCGCGCGCCACCCCCGGTCACGACAACTACTCGGCGATCGCCGTATTCGCCGGGGCTAATCTGGATGAGCCCGCCGCGCCGGAGAAGGTTGTATGAACCCGAACACGCTCTGCGTCGGTTGCATGGACGACGATTCGGGCGAGCCGATTTGTCCCAAGTGCGGGCGCGCGTTCGATCTGGCGCCTAAGAACACGCTGCAACTGCGGCCCCGCACCCTGCTGCACGATCAGTACCTGATCGGCCGGGCGCTGGGACACGGCGGATTCGGCATCACCTACCTGGCCTGGGACACGGGTCTGGAAGCCCGCCTGGCCATCAAGGAATACATGCCCAACGGCGTGGCCGGCCGCGCCTCCAACGAAACCAAGGTGCTGGCCTACTCCGAGGCGACCCAGCAGGAGTTCAACTGGGGCCTGGACCGCTTCCTCGAAGAAGCCCGCGTGCTCAAGAAGTTCAACAGCCATCCGGGCATCGTTTCCGTGGATACGATTTTCCGCGACAACGGTACCGCCTACCTGGTGATGGAGTACCTCGACGGCATGACCTTCGAGGAATTCCTGAACCGCCGCGGCGGCAAGATCACCTTCGAGACCGCGCTACGCGTGATGCTGCCGGTGCTGGACGCGCTCAGCGCGGTGCATGCCGAAGGCATCCTGCACCGCGACATCAGCCCGGACAACATCTATCTCACCAGAGACGGCAAAATCAAGCTGATCGACTTTGGCGCCGCGCGTAACGCGCTCAGCCAGAAGAGCCGCAACCTGTCGATCATCCTCAAGGAGGGCTACGCGCCCGAGGAGCAGTATCGCGCCAGCGGCGTGCAGGGTCCCTGGACCGATGTCTACGCCTGCGCCGCGACGCTCTATCACGCCGTCACCGGCCGGATCCCGCCGCCGTCACTCGATCGCCAGGCCGAGGATACGCTGCAGCGGCCCGCCGAGTTCGGGGCCGAGCTCGAACCGCACGCCGAGGCGTCGCTCATGAAGGCGCTGGCCATCCGCGCAGGCGACCGCTTCCAGTCGATGGAGGATTTCAAGGGCGCGCTCACCGGCGAAATCAACGTGGTGGAGGCCACGCGCGTGATCTCCGCGCACGACCCGCGGCTACAGGCGCTGAACATCGCCCCGCCGCCACCGCCGCCTCCTCCGGCCCGTCCGCCCACCGGAGGGCAGCAGTATGCTCCCCCGCCGCCTCCGCCGCCCGCGCCGATCCCCATGCCGGTTCCGGTCCCCCGGCCAAAGCCGCGCTGGCTGTGGCCCGCGGTGCTGGGAGCCGCCGCTGTGCTGGCGGTCGTCGTGGTGGCGCTCCGTCCGCCCGACGATGGGGATCAGGGCAAGAAGGGCGATCCCATCGTGGTCGCCAATAACGACAACAACGGCAACCCGAACAACGGCGGTCCGAACGGCAACCCCGGTAACGATACGCCGAGTAACGGCAACCCCGGCAATGGCGGCCCCAGCAACGGCAATCCGAATAACGGGAATCCGAGCAACGGTGGTCCAAGCAACGGTAATCCCAGCAACAACAACCCGAACAATGGCAACCCCGGCAACGGTGGCCCGAACAACAATAACCCGAACAACGGCAATCCGAGCAACGGCGGTCCGAGCAACAACAACTCGAACAACGGCAACCCCGGCAATGGGGACCCCAGTAATAACCCGGGCAACAACACCCAGCAGACTCCCACGGGCTACGACGGCATCCTGGCGCAGGTCCGCTCGCTGACCCAGCGCAACAACTACCAGCAGGCGGTGCAGATCCTGAACCAGGCGATCCAGGAGTACCCGAACCGCCCGGAAGCCTATGACGCGCTGGGCGAGATCCAGCTCTACAACTTCAACCAGATCGGCCCGGCCGTGCAGAACTACAAGCAGTCGCTGGCGCTGGGCGGCGTCGCCACCTTCCACGTCGCCCACGACCACAACGGGTCGAACTTCACCACCGTCTGCCGCGGCTGGCTAAAGGTCTCGCGCAACAGCGTGAGCTTCGAGGGCTTCGATTCCCTGGACCGCTTCCGCGGCTCACGCGCGCAGGTCTACGAAGCCAAGAAAAACCGCTTCCAGGGAGCCGGCCTCCACATTCCGGGCGTGAACAGCAACGCCCGCGACCTGGAGGCGTTCCACATCCGCCTGCAGAACAAGGACGGCCCCAACTACAATCTTGCCCCGCTCAGCAACTATAAGGAGCAGGAAACCAAGTTGATCCTGGACATCATTGATAAGGATTGATGGGATAAGGCTTGACGGGACAAGGCTTAACGGCCAGGATTGACCACCCTCCCTACCGCTGCTGACTCCGGTCGCGCCACTGGACCCGCACATGCCGTGGCTCAGCAGGCTCGCTTCGCTTCGATTTCGCCTTGGCTTTCTCGGGAGCTGCCTTCGCCTTGCCTTTCCCCGCGAAATCATCGGCGAGCTTCCGCTTCCCCGCCTCCGTCACCCGAATGTGATTCTCCACACGCAGCGCTCCGGCCGACTTCGCCATGCGCGTCGCCGCGCCCTTGCGCTGGGCCACCGACGTTTCACCGTCCCAGTACGCCACGCCCCCCTGCACACGAATCGTGAAGCCTTCCTTGGCGCTGGTGGAATCCGCCAGCCGCGCCCGGATCTCGGCTTCCAGCACCTTGTCGTCCCCGGCGGTGAACGCGCGCTTGGGAGCCGTCTGCGCCCACATCGCGGCAGCCAGCGCTAATAGCAGAAGGAAACGGGCCATCCTGGAGAACTAGTCTCCGCAGGCCCGCGGATTTCTCAGGTTCTGTCTTAGCCTAAATAGTCGAACAGCGAGGTCCGCGGCAGCCGCGCCCGCGCCGACAGCGCCGCCTGCTGCTGCGTCTGCGACTGGTTCAGTTCCAGGATCGCCGAGGTCAGGTCGGCATCCTGAATGTCGCCGATCTGCGTCTGCAACTGGAGGCTGCGCGTGTCGGCGAAGTCCGTCGCTTCGGCGATCTTGTTCTGCGTGGTGCCATAGTAGGCAAGCTCGCTGTTCAAGTGGTCGCCCACCTGGCCCATCCCGTCCAAGGCCGTGCGGATCCCAGCATCGTCGTTGGCCAGCAGCGCATCGCGCAGGTTCGTCAGCGCCAGGAACACGTTGTCTTCCGGCGTCGGCGAATCGAAGATCTCCTGCGCCGTGCGGCCCAGCGCGAACGTAGTCCCGTTCGGATGCTGCGCCACGCGCGTGCTGCCCGAGCCCAAATAGGCGCTCACCGGCGGGGTCTGGGTTAGATCCACCGTGTAGGGCACCAACTGATCCGAGTCACCAGAAAAAATGTAGCGGCCCGCCACCTGCGTGCCGGCGGTGCCCACCAACTGCTCCAGGATGCTGCCGACTTCCTGGCCCAGCGCCACCTGCGAAGCCGCCGTTTGCGTGCCGGAAGCTCCCTGCGCGCCCAGCGTGCGCGCCCGCTCGAACAACTGCACAGCGCTTTCGAGCGCCTGCTCACCGCCGTCCACCTCGGCCTTGATGCGGCCCAGGTTTGCTTTGATCTGGTCGGACGCCGAGAGGTCGGCCCGCGCCTGCAGCAGCGTCGAGACCTGGTCCGGATCGTCGGAGACGCGCCCCAGCCTGACGCCGGTCGAAATCTGCCGCTGCGCAGTGTCCATGCGCTGCGAAATCCGGTTCAGACTATTCAGAAATTGCTGCGCCGATGCGTCTAAAGAAGTAAGCATAAATCACCTTACCGGATGAACCCCATGACCGTATCGCTCAGATCGTTGAGCACCGTAATCAGCTTGCCCACCGCCTGGTAGGCCTGCTGGAATTGCAGCAGCTTCGCAGCTTCCTCGTCCAGGGATACACTCGACACCTGAGCCCGCGTCGCGCGCGCCTGCGCCACCGTGTCCTGATAAGTGGCGGTTTGCTGCTGTCCGGTGGCGACGTCGCGGCCCACGCGCGCCGCCAGATTCCCGTAATACTGCGTGACCGTGAACCCGTTGATCAGCGGGGTATTGCCCAACTGCGCCAGCGCGATCGCGTTCCCATTGCCGCCCGGAGCCGAGGCCGACGCCGCGGCGATCTGGTCCGGCGTGAGCGGATTGGCAGCCAGCGTGAACGCCGCTCCGTTGTTTGGATCGTAGGTGAACAGGTCGAGCGCCGGAGCGTCCCCGTTGCGGTCGACGCCCGCCGCCAGGGCCGCGTTCACCGCATCGGCAAAGCCCGCGGCCGCCGTGTTCAGGTCGGTCACGTAGCTGGGCAGCGTGACGTTCTTCTCCTCGATCAGCGCGCCCAGCTTGCCGCGCGTGATCTGCGAGGCCACGTCGTTGCCTTGCGTATCCCGGATGACCGTCTGCCCGCCCGAAAAATCGGCTTGGACGTTATAGGTCCGCTGGCCGATCACCAGCGGCGTCTGCCCGCCCAGATAGATGTTGGCCGCCCCGTCGGGCGTGCGGATCACCGTGTAGTTGGCGTACCCGGAGAGCTCCTCAAGCGACGCGTTCAGCCGGGCATCGAGGCCGGCGTCCGTGTTGGTCGTGGCCGACCCACGGTAGTGCTGGTTGACATCGGCGATGTCCGCCGCCAGGCGATTGATGGCATCGACGGCGTCGCGCGTCTGGTTGTCGACGTTGGCGCGCACCTGGCCGAGCCCGAAGGCGCTCTGGTGGAAGGCCTGCGCCACGGTGTTGGAAAGATCCAGGACGCTCTGCCGCGCCACCGTGTCGTTGGGATTCACCGCCAGTTCGGAAAACCCGTTGAAGAACGCGTTCAGCGCGCCCGTAACGCCGTACTGCGAGCTCAGGTCGAACAGCGATTCCACCTGGCCCAGGTCCGTCGCGCGCTGCTCGGCGCTGCCCAGGTATTCCTGCTGATCGCGCACCGCCTGCTCCAGGTAACTCGACCGGGAGCTCTGCATGGGACCCGCCATCACGCCGCCGGTGAGTCCCGACGCCGGATCGAACGGCAGCGCCAGCATCACCTGGTCCTGCTTCACGTAGCCGGGCGTGTTGGCGTTGGTGATGTTGTTCTGGATCACGTTGAAGGCGCGGGTGTAAACCTTCAGCGCTCCGGTGGAGTTCAGCAGCGAAGTGAACAGGTTTCCCATCAGCCCTCCAACGAAATCCGGGCGGCCTGCGGCGTGCCGGCCTGTACCTTGCCGGCCGCACCCCGCGGCGTGTAGGAAGCGTCGACGGTGGCGTCCAGGCCCAGCAGCCGCGCCCATCCGCGCCAGAACTCGGCGCCGCGCGACGTCAGCCGTGCGACCCCCTGCAGATCGGCCTGCAGCCGGGCCACCTCGTCCCGCAGACGCAGGCGGTCGGCCACCGGCATGCCGGCCTCACCGGCAGCCAGAGCGGTGGCGACATCTTGGAGACTGCGCACGGCCTCCTCCAATCCAGGCAGGGATTGTTCCAGGGGAGCCGCGTCCGGCCGCAGCAGTGCCTGCCGCAGTGTCGCGACCTCTTCACGGACTGACCGCACGGAGGCTTCCAGCGGACCGTTACCGGCCCTGGTCGGCTCCGGGCGCCCGGCGGCGTGTGCCTCCGGAAACGGGTTAGCGGTATTTGAGCGCATCGTCAATGATCTTGTTGGCCGTGGCGTTGGCATCCACTTTGTAGTTGCCTTCCGCGTAAGCCCTCGCGATCTGCTCGATACGCTCCTGCCGCTCCGGCGATTCCGCCGCCAGAGACCGCAGGCTTCTTACCAGCTCCGACAAATGTACGTCGTCGCTCGAGGCCGCGTCCCCTGCGGGACGGGTCTCGTTCGAACGGCCGGTCTTGCCGGTCCGCTCGGCCTGCTTAGTCCCCGACGCCCCGGTAGAGGCGAGTGAGGAGAGGTTGGGGTCGTTAACTTTCATCGATTCGAGCAGCCATTCCGAGGAATTTACTTCCTCTGACTGCTGTATCGACTATTGTCGCGCATCTTTTAGAGCTTCGGGCAAGATGCCTGGGTAGGTAATTCCTGAGCGTGCCGTACTCGGGGGATAGCGGACGCTACGGGAGAATCACGGGCCGTGCCCGCCCGTTCAGACGGTATACGGAAAAATCCTTGCGGTCCACGGTGAAGAACCGCCGGGTGCCTTCCCGTTCGGCCACTCGGACCAGCGCCGCGTCGGCCAAGTCCATGGGGAGGTCGCGGTAAGTGTGCATGAGCTGGCGAATGCGAGGCACGTCGGAGGCGTCGAGCGGCAGGATCTGCAGCGCGCCGCGGGTGATCATCTCCCAGACCGCCTCCTGGGCTCGGGGCGCTCTACCCAAGAGATGTATGACTTCAGAAAGCACCGGCCATACAGTCCACAGCGGATGCGGAAGATTCCGGAAGACGGCGAAACAAGCGGCGTGGTGCTGGTCATCCTCTTTGTAGAGGGCGATCAGTGGTCCAGAATCAACCAGAATCACGCTTAGCCTGCCGGGCGAGAAGCAGTTCAGTGAACTTCCTTCCCGTGTTCTCGGAAAGCTTGGGATCGCCGCCTCGGGCAACGCCAATGAGATCCTTCATCAGCTCGTACGGGGTCGGCCGGCTTTCCTCCTGCTCGACCCACGTCTCGATCGCCTCCCGGAGCGCGGCCGATGTCGTGCAGCGCTTGCGCTTGGCGATCCGGGCCACACGGCGCCGCAAGTCCGGATCAAGCCGCAATGTGACCGGGGAAGCCATGCCTTCAGTCTAGTGTATTACGCCGCGTATTGCCGGAGCCCGCTCACAGCCGCCAGACAATCTCGCCCGCCACCACCGTAGCCGCCGGACTGCCCACGAACGTCCGCCCGTCGAACGGCGAGTTGCGGCTCTTGGAAAACGACTTGTTGACGTCGTAGGTCCACTCGCGCCCGGTCGAGAAAATCGTCACGTCGCCCGGAGCCCCCACCGCCAGCGTCCCCCGGTCGAGTCCCAGGATCCGCGCCGGACCCGTGGTGAACAGCTCCACCAGCCGCCCCAGGCTGATCTTCGCCGGATGCACCAGCTCCGCCAGCGCCACGCCAAGCGCCGTCTCCAGCCCGATGATGCCGAACGGGCATTTTTCGAACTCCTGCATCTTCTCGCTGCCCGGGTGCGGCGCGTGGTCGGTGGCAATGGCGTCGATCGCCCCGTTGACCACGCCCTCCACCACCGCGCCCACGTCGCAGTGCGACCGCAGCGGCGGCTTCATCTTATAGTTGCTGTCGTACTCGGGAATGTCGCGGTCGGCCAGGCCCAGGTGGTGCGGCGTGGCCTCGGCCGTCACCGCCAACCCGCGCGCCTTGGCGAACGCCACCATCTCCACCGAATGCCGCGAGGAAATGTGCGCCACGTGATAGCGCACGCCGGTGACCTCGGCCAGCAGGATGTCGCGCGCCACCATCACGTCTTCCGAACACGCCGGAATGCCGCGCAGTCCGCGCCGCACGCTCTCCAGGCCCTCATGCATGTCGCCGCCCGCGCTCAGGTGCAGATCCTCGCAGTGATTGATCAGCGGGATGCCGGCGCTGCGTGCAAACTCCATCGCCCGCCGCATCACGCGCGCGTTCATCACCGGGCGGCCGTCATCGGAGATCGCCACCGCACCGGCGTGCACCATGGACCCGATCTCGGCCATCTCCTCGCCCTTGCTGCCCTTGGTGATCGCGCCGATCGGAAAAATGTTGACCACCGCGTGCCGCCGCGCCTTTTCGATGATGTAGCTGGTGACCGTCGCGTTATCGTTCACCGGAGCCGTATTCGGCATCGGGCAGATGGACGTGAACCCGCCCGCCGCCGCGGCGCGCGACCCGGTCTCGATCGTCTCCGCATACTCGAATCCCGGCTCACGCAGGTGCACATGCATGTCGATGAACCCCGGAGCCACCACCAGTCCCGTCGCGTCGAACACCTCGGCCCCGGCCGCGTTCAGATTCGGCCCCACGCCCGTGATCGCGCCGTCTTCGATCGCCACGTCGGCCGTCGCATCCATGCGCGAAGCCGGATCGATCACCCGCCCGTTCCTGATCAGCAGCCTGGCCATCTACGCCTCTACGGGACCTCCCACCAGCACGCGTTCCAGCACTGCCATGCGCACCACGACGCCGTTCTCCACCTGGTTCAGGATCACCGACCGCTGCGAGTCCGCCACCTCGGACGAAATCTCGCGTCCGCGATTGATGGGACCCGGATGCATCACGATCACGTCCGGCCGCGCCAGCCGCAAGTGCTCCAGCCGCAGCCCGTAGAACTGGAAATATTCGTTGGCCGGAAACGTCGCCTCGTGCTGCCGCTCCAGTTGGACGCGCAACATCATGATGACCGCCGCGTCGTGGATCGCCTCGTTCATGTCCGTGGTCAGCGTCACGTGCGGCGCGATGTCCTTCAGTTCCTCGGGCAGCAGCGACGCCGGCCCGCACAACACAATCTCCGCCCCGAACTTCGACAGCAGATATACATTGGACCGCGCCACGCGGCTGTGTGCGATATCGCCGATGATCGCCACCCGCAGCCCCTCGAGGTTCGCCCCGTGGTCCAGAATCGTGCGCGCGTCCAGCAGCGCCTGCGTCGGATGCTCGTGCGTGCCGTCGCCCGCGTTGACAATGGGGATCGCCAAGTGGCGCTGCAAAAAGTGCGGAGCGCCCGACGCCGCGTGCCGCATGATGATCGCGTCCGGCCGCATCGCCGCCAGCGTGTTCAGCGTGTCCACCAGCGATTCACCCTTGGATACGCTCGACCCCTGCGCGGTGATCGAAACAGCGTCCGCCCCCAGCCGCTTGGCCGCAATCTCAAAGCTGGTGCGCGTGCGCGTCGAGGCCTCGAAGAACAGATTCACCACCATGCGGCCCTGCAGGATGTCCAGCTTGCGCCAACTCTTCTCGGCCACCGGACGGAATTCGCGCGCGCGGTCCAGGATCGCCTGGATCTCCTCCCGCGTGAGCGGCTCAATCCCCAGCAGGCCCGCGCTCATATTAGCCCACCATTTCCGTCACAACTACTTTTTCAATTCCGTCAATATCCTGGAATTTAACGTCGATATTTTCGCCCGCGCCCACCTGTAAGGCCCGGCCTACGTAGGCAGCCTGGATCGGCAGCTCGCGCTGCCCGCGGTCGATCAGCACCAGCAGTTCCACCCGCGCCGGCCGCCCCTTGGCGAACAGCGCATCCATCCCGGCGCGCACCGTGCGCCCGGTTTGCAGCACGTCGTCCACCAGGATCACGTCCTTGCCTTCCAGCGGAAACCCGATGTCGGCCGAATTCACCACCGGCTGCTGGCTCACCGGGCTCAGGTCGTCGCGATAATGCTGGATGTCGACGCTCCCCACCGGGATCTTGTGCTGCTCCAGGCTCTCGATCTTCGCCGCCAGACGCTCGGCCAGCGGCACGCCGCGCCGGCGGATGCCGACGAAGGCAACCTGGTTCAGGTCTGGGGCGCGCTCCAGGATCTCGTGCGCCAGCCGAACCAGCGTGCGGTCGATCTCGGAAGCGCTCATCAACTGGGCCTTTTCGCGGATTTGAGCCATGGGAGGATAAACGACTCAGCGTAGCATAAGCCGCCTCAACTCAGTGTATACTCGCACCATGCGCCCACGCACCACCCGAGGCCGATTTTTGCTGGGCGGCCTGGCAGCCGGAGCGCTCGCCTTCCCCCCCAGCGCCGCCGCAGCCGACCCCACCCCCGCCGAACGCGCCGCGCTCGACCTGGTCACCGCCTTTTGCCAAAGCTTCGCCTCGCGCGACATCACCAAGATCGCCCCGTTCCTGGCGGACAACTGCGTCTATCGCATCACCGAATCCGCTCCGCCGCTCACCGGCGCCGCCGCCGTCGACCGTATCCGCAACTACGTCGAACGCTCCACTACAGTCGAGTTCAAGATTCTCGAAAGCTGGGTCAAGGGACCCGTGGTGGTCAACGAACGCATGGACCACTTCGTCTCCCCCGAACGCGAAGTTTCTTATCATTTGACCGGCGTCTTTTTTGTCAAAGACGGCAAGATCGCCGAGTGGACCGATTACAGCATTCGATAAAGGAGTCCCTGCGATGACCACCGCCGCCGTCAACGGCCCCCTGTGGGGCTACCGCGCCGAAGACTGGGCGAAGATCCAGGAAGGCCAGGTCGCCCGCGTCTTCACCGCCGTATTGGATCGCCTTGGACTCGCGCCCGGCGCCGCGTATCTCGACGTCGGCTGCGGCGCGGGAATGGCCGCGCAAATGGCCGCCGCCCGCGGAGCTGCCGTCAGCGGCCTCGATGCCTCGGAAGAAATGCTGAAGGTCGCCCGTCATCGCACGCCTTCGGGCGATTTCCGCATGGGCGATATCGAAGAACTGCCCTTCGCCGCGGACTCCTTCGATGCCGTGACCGCATTCAACTCCATCCAGTTCGCCTCCGACCCGCAGGCCGCCCTGGCCGAAATCAAGCGCGTCGCCAAGCCCGGTGCGCCGGTTGGAATCATGACCTGGGCCACTCGCGAGGGCATGCCGGCAGCCGCACTGGTCGCCGCGATGAAGCCCTTCGTGCCGCCTCCTCCGCCCAACTCCCCGGGCGTCTTCGCGCTCTCCGAATCCGGCAAGCTGGGCGCAGTCGCCGGGGCCGCGGGCCTCGAACCGCAGGACCTGGTCACGATGGAATCCCCGTGGGAATACGCGAATCTCGAAACCGCGTTGCGCGGCCTCAAGTCCGCGGGCGTGGTTGCCAAGGCGCTCCAGCAGCATCCCGAGGAGGCGATCGACGCGGCCTTCACGGAAGCACTCGCCCCGTTCCGCCAGCCCGACGGCAGCTACCGCATCGGCGCGCGCTTCCAATACCTGTTATGTGGCGCGAGCTCTTAGCTCGCCGGGTCGAGACTCGTCTCGACCCTTGTCGCGCCGCCGGGCAGGGTCGCCCTCAGTTCCGCTCCATCCGCTCCCGGATCTCTTTGGCGAGCTTCTCCGCCTGCTCCAGCTTCTTCCGCGTCTTCAGCGAGAACAAATACTTGTCGCCCTGCTCGAAATCGGCGGCAATCTCCTTGCTCAACTCCACCAATTTCTTCGAGTCCTTGAGATTCTCCTCGTAGTTGTGCGCGATCAACTCCTCCTGCCACGTCTTGCCGCTGGGCAGCCGGATCTGGTCCGGTGTCTGCGCAAGCAGCGCCAGGGAAACCAGGGTGAGAAGCAAGACTGCGTACTTCATACTTACAATGTTGACATACCTGCCATGCGCATCCCCTTCCGCCGCATGATTGCGCTGCTGCTGCTGGCCGCGCCAACCTATGCCGCGGAGCTCGAAATCCGTTACGGCGCGCTCGAACGCCTGGTGGCCGAGCAGATGTTTACCGCCGAAGGCCGCCGCTACGTCCGTGGCGATACATCGGACAAATGCCGCTACGCCTATCTTGAACATCCGCGGCTCGCCGGCGCCGGCGAATTGCTGCGCTTGCTGGTGCGCTTCAGCGGACGCAGTGCGCTCAACCTGTTCGGCAACTGCGTCGGCCTCGGCGATTCCTTCGACCTAACCGTGTGGGCCAAGCCGGTCGCCCAAGGCAGCGCCATCACGTTCGATCAGCTCCAGGTCAGCACGCCGCGTGATTCCTACTACATCAAGCGCGTGCGCAGCGCCCTTGTCGACACCTTCCACAAGAATTTCCGCATCGACGTCACCGGCCAGGCTCGCCGCCTGCTGGAAGCGCCCCGCGCCAACGCCGCCTATCAGCAGGAGCTGAAGGACCTCAAACTGCGCGACGTCCGCGTCACCAAAGACGCACTCGTCCTGGACGTCGACTTCAAGCTGATCGTCAAATAGGGAGGTCCCCAACCCCGCTAGCGGAGCCGCGACCGCAGGAAGCGGTCTTCCCCCGTCCACTACCGCTTCTTGAGCGTAACCCCCATCCCATTCCCATCCATGTAGAAGATGGTCTCCAACCCCGCGTCCGCCTGCACCGCCTTCACGTAGTCCGGAGCACTGGTAATGTTGTGCGCCAGAATCCACCCGCCCGGCCGCACCTTCGGCAGCAAGCTTTCGAAATAATCCTTGTAGCCGTCCTTATCCGCGTCGAGGAACACCACGTCCACCGGACCCTCCACCTGCGTCACATTCTTATGCGCATCGCCCTCGACGATCGTGATGCGATCCGCGCACCCGGCCTCGGCAAAATGCTGGCGAGCCTGCTCAGCGCGCCCATGGTCGGCCTCGAACGTCGTCAGGTGTCCGCCGGTATTCACCAGCGCCAAACACAGCCACAACCCCGAGTACCCGGTGGACGTCCCCACCTCCACCACGCGCTGCGCGTTCGCCCCCTCGGCGATCATCCGCAGCGCCTTGCCATCCTTCACCGGAACGCTCAGGTACGTCTCATGCTGGCGCGCCATCCGGTCGAGCACGCCAACGATCTTCTTCTCGGTCTCGTTTCTAGTCATCGAAAGGTTTGAGGAATCCGGCCGCCCGCGCCGTTGCGCCAGCGCCGTCGCAGCCACTGCCAGGGACACGGCCACCAGAATCCAAATAGCTCGATTCATATCGCATGTCCTCCTATCCATTGTGGGTCCACAACAGTGGGTCCACAACCCCGTTGGCGTCACGCATCCCGCTGGCAGAGCCGCGACCGCAGGGAGCGGTCCTCCCCAGTCCGCTACCGCACCGCCTCCTGGACGCCCCCTCCCCAACTGCGCTAGCCTGCGAATTCAAGCCTAAAATGCAGCCCGTTCACATCGGCATCATCGGTCTCGGCAACGTCGGCTCCGGGACCCTCGACATCCTGGCCGGAAACGCCAACTCCATCGCCAACAAACTCGGCTTCCCGCTGGTGGTGCAGGCCGTCTCCAGCCGCAGCGTCGCCAGCAAGACCCTGCCCGCCGAATTCGCGCAGTCCCACCGCACCGCCGACTGGCGCGACGTCGTCAACCACCCCGGCATCCAAGTCGTCGCCGAACTCGTGGGCGGCACCACCACCGCGCGCGAAATCATCGAAGCCGCCATCGCCGCCGGCAAGTCGGTGGTCACCGCCAACAAGGAACTGATGGCGCTCCACGGAGCCGAGCTGTGGCAGAAAGCCGCCGCCGCGGGCGTCACCCTGGCCATGGAAGCCAGCGTCGCCGGAGGCATCCCCATCCACGCCGTGCTGCGCGAAGGCATCGCCGCCGACCGTCTCAACACGCTCTACGGCATCCTCAACGGCACCTCAAACTTCATCCTCACCGAAATCGAGCAGCGCGGCGCGGCCTTCGACGCCGTGCTCGCCGAAGCGCAAGCCGCCGGTTACGCTGAAGCCGACCCCACCGCCGACGTCGACGGTTACGACGCCCGCTCGAAGCTCGCCATCCTCGCCGCGCTGGCGTTCGGGCAACAAGTGAACCCGGCCGACATCCACACCGAAGGCATCCGCCGCATCACGCCCGTCGATTTCGACTACGCGCACCAGCTCCACCACACCATCCGCCTGATCTGCGCCGCGCGCCAAACGCCGCAGGGCCTGATCCTGTCCGTGCGGCCCTCGCTGATCCCCCAGTCGACCATCCTCGCCGGAGTGCGCGGCGCGTACAACGCCGTCTGGATTCGCGGCGATTTCGGCGCCGACACGTTCTATTACGGCCGCGGCGCCGGCCCGCACCCCACTGGAGTTGCGGTCGTCAGCGACCTGATGCGTGTCGCCCGCGAGATCCGCCACAGCAGCGCCGAACGCGTGTCGCCCTTCGCCCACGCGCGCCTCGATCAATACCAGCCCGTGCCCGTCACCGTGCACACCTCGGCCTACTATCTGCGATTCCGTGTGGAAGACCGGCCCGGCATCATCGCCCAACTGGCCGCCGCGCTGGCCGCCGAACACGTCTCGATCGACGCCGTCTTACAACTTCCCGCCCTCCACTGGCGCGACCTCCCATTCGTGATCACGGTCGAGCCGGCCACCGAGCAATCGGTCCGCGCCGCCCTGTCCCGCATGGCCGAAATGAATTTCCTGATCGAGCCCCCGCTGGCGATGCCCATCGAGCAGGCGCTGTAATGTAGCGCAAGCACTCGTACCGACGCTTGTCCCGCCGCTTCTACCTCTGCCCGTCCATCGCGAAAAAATCGACCGGCGCCAGCGCGGCGATCTTCCACTTCCCCTCCCGCCGCACCAGCGTGCACTTCACCAGCCCGCGCTTGGCCGCTCCATCCCCCACGCGCAGCAGCCACCGGACCTCCACCTCGCGCCGCTCGTCATCCCCGGTGTCACTCGCGAACTCGATGGTCGAAGCCGCCCCCTCCAGCGCCACCAGCAGCGCGACCTCTCGTCGCAGCTCCGTCAACCCCTCCATGTCGGGATCAAACAGGGAAAAGAACCGGTCGGTATCCTGATCCGACAACGCCAGCGCCGCCACGCGAAACAGCTCGACCACACCAGCCGGCTTCCGGGCGGACGCCTCGCCAGCCGGCGTCTGGGCGGACGCCTCACCAGCCGGCGTCTGGGCGGACGCCTCGCCAGCCGGCGTCTGGGCCAACGCCACCCCCGCCACCAGCACCGCCGCGCATCGCCTAAGTCCGATAAGTAGCATTAATGCGGATGTACTCTTCGGTGAAGTCGCAAGTCCAGAACCGCGCCCTCCCCTTACCGCGACCCCGCAGCACGAACCGGATCGTGCACTCCTTCCCGTCCAGCTTCTTGGTCAGCTCCGGTTCGGAAAACGGAGCCGCCAGCCCGCCCTTGCACACCAGCATCCCCTGCAGATACACGTCCGCCTGCGCCGGATCGAACGCCACCCCCGAATACCCGGCCGCCGAAAGAATCCGCCCCCAGTTCGGATCCGACCCCGCGATGGCCGTCTTCACCAGCGGCGAATTCGCGATCGTCCGCGCCATCGTCTCCGCGGCGCTCTCGCTCGGCGCGCCCTCCACGTCGATCGTGATCAGCTTCCGCGCGCCCTCGCCGTCGGCCGCGATCTGCCGCGCCAGCGACTCCAGCACGCGCGTCAGCGCCACCTCCAGATCCTTCGCCGCGGGCTTCGCCCCCGAAGCGCCGTTCGCCAGCACCGCCACCGTATCGTTGGTCGACGTGTCGCCGTCCACCGTCAGCCGGTTGAACGTCACGTCCGCCGCCCGCTTCAGCGCCCGCCGCAGCTCCGCCGGCGTCGCCACCGCGTCGGTCATCACGAACCCCAGCGTGGTCGCCATGTTCGGTTGAATCATGCCCGCGCCCTTGGCCATCCCCGCCACGCGAGCCTTGCCCGCCGCCGCAAGCGCCGTCTTCGGACGCGTGTCCGTGGTCATGATCGCCGCCGCCACGCGGTCGAACGCATCCGTGCGGAGTGACCCGGCCAACTCCGGCAGGGCATCCACAATCAGGCGCGCATCCATCTCCACGCCGATCACTCCGGTCGACGCTGGCAGCACCTCCTGCGGCTTCACCTCCAGCGCCAGCGCCGCCGCATCCACGGTCGTCTGCGCCACCCGATCGCCGGTGCGCGTCGCGCAATTCGCGTTGCCCGCGTTGATCAGCCACGCCCGCACGCGCCCGCGCGCAGCCGCCAGGTTCTTCTGGGCAAGCCTGACCGGAGCCGCCACCACGCGATTCTGCGTGAACACGGCCGCCGCCGCCGCCGGCCCTTCGGAAACAATCAGCGCCAAGTCGTCCTTGGCCACCTTGCGAATGCCCGCATAGGTCGCGGCATAACGAAATCCATGGGGCAGCTTCATGCGAGCACCTCACCCGCCTCCAGCGCGAATCCGTTCAGGAACGCCGCCGCCGCCATCCGTTTCCGGCCCTCCAACTGAATCTCCATCAGTTCCAGTGCTCCTTCGCCACAACCGGCGAACAGCCGTTTGCCCTCCACCGCCAGCTCTCCCGGCGCCAGCTTCCGCGCCTCCACTCGAGCCTTCCACACATGCAGCCGCTGCCCCCTGAGCGACCCATAACAACCCGGCCAAGGCTGCAACCCGCGCACCCGATTCGCGATCTCCCCAGCCGCCATCCGCCAATCGATCCGCCCGTCTTCTTTCCGGATTACCGGAGCGTAACTCGCCTGCGCCTCATCCTGCGGCTCCGCGACGATCCCCGGCAACTCGGCTAGCGTCCGCGCCAGCAGATCCGCGCCTGCCACCGCCAGCCGTTCGCCCAGTTCCACGGCCGTTTCCTCCGGACCGATCTCCGTCTCCCATTTCAGCAGCATGTCGCCCGTGTCGAGCCCTGCATCGATCCGCATCGTCGTCACACCCGTGCGCGTCTCGCCCCGCGCAATGGCCCACTGCACCGGAGCCGCCCCGCGATACTTCGGCAGCAGGGACGCATGCACGTTGATGATGCCCGCCGGCGCGATGTCGATAATCGCCTGCGGCAGAATCTGCCCATAACCCACTACCACCATCGCCTCCGGCCCCATCGCCCGAAGTTCCTCGATCACCTCCGGCCGCCGCACCCGTTCCGGCTGCTCGACCCGTAGTCCCAACCGCAGCGCCGCGTCCTTCACCGGAGGCATCGCGGCCTTCTGCCCACGTCCCTTCGGCCGGTCCGGCTGCGTGAACACGGCGGCGACCTCATGCCCCGCCTCCACCACCCGCTCCAAGGTGGGCACAGCAAACGCAGGCGTCCCCATATAGACCAGCCTCACAAGCCAACCCAAACTCCGGCGCCACTGGCCACTCCGTCCTGGCCTCTGGCGTCTGGCGTCTGGCGTCCGCCTACCATTCGTCAGCCTTCTGCAGCTTCTTCACCTTCCGCCGGATCAAATCCCGCTTCAGCGGACTGATGTGGCTGATGTACAGCGTCCCGTTCAAGTGATCCGTCTCATGCATGAACGCCCGCGCCAGCAGATCCTCGCCGGTCATCTCGAACGGCTTGCCCATCGCGTCCTGCGCCCGTACGGTCACCTTCTTCGGACGCGTGACCGTTTCCCGGAACGTCGGCAAACTCAAACAACCCTCTTCGCCCGCCTGCGCCCCCTCGGTCCCCACGATCTCCGGATTGATCAGCACGATCTTCTGCGCCGGATCTTCGCCTGTCGTAATGTCGATCACCGCAATCCGCTTCCCGATGCCGATCTGCGGCGCCGCCAGTCCCACCCCACGCGCCGCGTACATCGACTCGAACATGTCCTCCACCAGCTTATGTAGCTCCGGCGTATCGAACTCCGTGATGTCGACCGAGCGTTCCTCCAACACCGGCTGTCCATACTTCACAATCGCGTAAACCATCGCTAGAAATTCTTCACCTGTTCCAAGTAAGCCTCGTAATTCCGCTTCGTCTCACCCAGCGAATCCCCACCGAACTTCTCCAGCGCCGCCCCGGCCAGCACCAGCGCGACCATCGCCTCGCCGCCCACACCCGCCGCCGGCACCACGCACACGTCGCTGCGCTCGTATGCCGCCTTGGCCGCCTCGCGCGTGTCCAAATCGACACTCTCCAAAGGTCTCCGTAGCGTCGAAATCGGCTTCAGCAGACCCCGCACCAGGATGTCCTGCCCGTTCGTCATGCCGCCTTCGATCCCGCCCGCGCGGTTCGCCCCGCGCGAAAACGCGTGTTCCTCTTTCGAGTAGTGGATCGTATCCTGCACCTTCGACCCGTACGCCGCCGAGCCCTCCGTCGCATACCCGATCTCGACGCCCTTCACCGCCTGCATCGAAACGATCGCCTGCGCCAGTTTCCCGTCCAGCCGCGAATCCCAAGTCACGTGCGACCCCAGCCCCGGCGGCACCCCATGCGCCACCACTTCGAAGACGCCGCCCACCGTGTCGCCCGTACGATAAATCTCATCCACCACGGCCTTCATCCGCTGCTCCGCTTCGGCGTCCACGCAGTTCAGCAGGACCTCGTCACGCTGGCTCAACCCGACCAATTCCTCCCACGACGCCTCGCGCCCCAGCCGCTCCGGACCCACCTGGATCACGTGGCTCAACACGCCGATCCCCAGTTCCCGCAAGAAGGCCTTCGCCAGCCCGCCCAGCGCCACCCGAGCCGTCGTCTCGCGGGCGCTCGCCCGCTCCAGAATGTAGCGCGCATCGTCGAAATTGTACTTGAGCGCGCCGGCCAAATCCGCATGCCCCGGCCGCGGCCGCGTCACCCGCTTGCGCTTCTCCGCCGACCCCTCGTAATCCTCCACCGGCAGCGCCTCGGTCCAGTTCTGCCAGTCTTTGTTCGCGATCAGCATGGCCACCGGCGACCCGATGGTCTGCGAATGCCGCACGCCGCTCACAATATGCGCCCGGTCGGTCTCAATCTTCATCCGCCCGCCGCGCCCATAACCCTGCTGCCGCCGCCACAGATCGCGATCCATCGCCGCCACGTCCACGGGCACGCCCGCGGGCAACCCGGTCAAGGTCGCCACCAGCATTTCGCCGTGCGACTCGCCAGCCGTCTCAAAACGTAACATGAGGGGAAAGTTTTATAGTAGCGCGGCGCGGAAAGCTCAGCCGTCTCCGCCCGGCGCCCGCTCTCATCCGCTCGTTTCCTAGCATTTGTTCACGTTAAAATTAGCGCTTCCCAATGTGTGGACTCTGCGGTATAGTATCAGGCACTCCGCTGTTGGGATCGTAACGAATTGGGTGAGGCCGCCCAGCAAAGGCGGTCTGAAAGGGATTTGATGGACGGCATGCTGCCGGGCGGGCCAAGCCAGCGGCCTACGTCCACGTGGACCATTGTGGCTACGCAAATAGTGCGAACCGCGAAAGCGTCTACGCAGCCCTGGGGCGGATCGCTCACCTGGCTGGTCCTGCTGGCCGCAGCCCTCATCTACGTTCCCGCAACGCTGGCGCCGCCGCATCTCATGGACGATACCGATGCAGTCAACGCCCAGATCCCCCGCAACATGCTCGCCTCGGGCGACTGGGTCACGGCCCGACTCGACGGAGTCCCGTTCCTTGAAAAATCGCCGCTGCTGTACTGGCTCTCGGCGGCATCCTACGCCGTCTTCGGCGACCATGACTGGGCCGCCCGCCTGCCCGTCACCGCGTCCATTCTGCTGATTGCCTGGCTCATCGTGCGCTTCGGCCGCTGGGCTTTCGGCCAGCGTGCGGGATTCTTCGCGGGACTCGCCTTCGCCACCGGAATCGGCCTTTACCTGTTCACGCGCATCCTCATCCCGGACGTCCTGGTCACCGGCGCCATCGCCCTCACGCTGTGGGCCCTGCTGCGGGCGCTCGAAGACGACGAACCGCACCCGCGCCTCTGGGCCGCCGTCATGGCCGTCTCCGCCGCTCTGGGGATGCTGCTCAAAGGACTCATCGCCGTGGTCTTCCCGGCGGCCATCGGCGTCCTGTATCTGCTTCTGACCGGACAGTTCTTCGAACGGCGCGTCTGGCGGCGCCTGCACCTTCCCACCGGCGCCCTGCTCTTCCTGGCCATCGCCGCGCCCTGGTACGTCCTCGCGACGCTACGCAACCCGCCCTACTTCGACTTCTCCCTGAACTCCGGCCCCGGGCTCTACCGCGGCTTCTTCTGGTTCTACTTTTTCAACGAGCACCTCCTCCGCTTCCTGAACCTGCGCTGGCCCCGCGACTATGACACCGTCCCGCGGCCGCTGTTCTGGATGCTGCACCTGGTCTGGTTCTTCCCCTGGTCGGCCTACCTGCCGCGGCTGCTCAAGCTGCGCTATCGCGGCCAGGACCGCGCCTCGCGCGTGCGCCTGCTGTGCCTCTGCTGGGCGGGCTTCATCCTGCTGTTCTTCACGTTCTCGACCACGCAGGAGTATTACTCCATGCCCACCTACCCGGCCTTCGCCCTGCTGCTGGGCTGCGCCGTCGCCGACCCTTCCGCGGAAGCCCGCACGTGGATCCGCCGCGGCGCGCGCGTCGTGGGAGCCGTCGCCGCCCTGGCCGCCGCCGCTATCGTTCTGATCCTCGCCGCCGTGTGGCGCCTGCCCACGCCCGGCGACATCTCCAATGCGCTCACCCAGAACCCCGAGCTCTACACGCTCTCTTTGGGCCACATGGGCGACCTGACACTCAACTCATTCGCCTACCTGCGCCTGCCGCTCATGCTGGCCGGAGCCGCCTTCCTGTGCGGATCGCTGGCCGCCTTCCGCGCCCGTGGACTCGCCCTGCACCTGGGCCTCGCCGCGATGATGGTGCTGTTCCTGAACGCGGCCCGCGTGGCGATGATCGCCTTCGATCCTTACCTCAGCTCCGAGCCCCTGGCCGCCGCCCTCAAATCGTCGCCGCCGGGAAAGGTCATCCTGGGCGACCAATACTACGTCTTCAGTTCCGTTTTCTATTACGCGGACCTGAAGCAGGCGCTGCTGCTCAACGGGCGTTACCAGAACCTGGAGTACGGCTCCTATGCTCCCGGCGCGCCCAACGTCTTCCTGACCGATGCCGGGTTGCCCGCCGTCTGGGAAGCGCCGGAGCCCGCTTATCTCGTGTTGGAAGGACCGAAAGTCGCCGCCGCCGAGGCCGTCCTCGGCAAACACCGCCTGCATCTCATCAAAGCTGCTGGTGGAAAGTATTTGTTTCGCAACACTCCGCTGGCCCCTGGGGAAGGCCGGCAGGAAGCAGTTCCGTAGCTCGCGCCAAGGAGGCGCAATGATCGGCATGTTGGATGCGCTTATTTCCGTTGTTATCCCCGTCTATGAAGAAGCCGAGAACGTCGGTGAGTTGTGCCGCCAGTTGGAGGAGGCCCTGGGAGAGACCCCGGACATCCGCTACGAAATCATCCTGGTGGACGACGGAAGCCACGACGCAAGCTGGAGCCTGATCCGCGAAATGCACCAGCGGGACGCCCGCATCAAAGGGGTCCGGCTGTCGCGCAACTTCGGTCACCAGGCGGCCTTGACCGCCGGATATCGCTGCGCCAAGGGCGACGCCGTCATCTCGATGGACGGCGATCTCCAGCATCCACCCGCGCTGCTGCCCGCCATGATCCAGAAATGGCGCCAGGGCTACGACGTCGTCTCTATGGTGCGCGATCCCTCACGCCATGAGGGGGCCTTCAAGGCGCTTTCCTCCAGGCTCTTCTACAAGGTGATCAACGCCCTCTCCGATGTCGCGGTCAAGAACTCCGTGGCTGACTTCCGCCTGCTGGACCGGCGCGTCATCCGGCATCTCAATTCGCTCAAGGAGCGCGGCCGTTTCCTGCGCGGGCTCATCTCCTGGGTGGGATTCACCGAGACCGAGCTGCACTACACCGCCAGCCCGCGCTTCGCCGGCCACACCAAGTATTCCCTGCGCCGGATGCTGCGCCTGGCCGGCAGCGCGATCTCGTCGTTCTCCACCGTGCCCCTGCGCCTCGGCTTTTACCTGGGACTCGCCGTGAACGCCCTCTGCGTGGCTCTCATGGGCTACGCGATCTTCAACAAGATCTACGAGGACAAGGACCTCAGCGAGTGGGCCTCCACCTTCATGACCATCCTGTTCCTGTCTGGCACGCAGCTCCTCATGCTGGGCGTCATCGGCGTCTACCTGGGCCGCGTGTTTGAAGAAGTCAAGCGCCGCCCCATCTACATCACACGCGACGAGCTGGGCGTCTCTCTTACCCGCAAGCGCCGTCCTGCGCCCCAGCGCGCCGTGGAACCCGTGCCCGTCCGCCGGCGAACCATCCATGCCCCCGGCCATACCCCCGGCCACATTCCCGCGTCCAAGCTGACGGACCCCCTGGTGACCGACCCGTTGCACGGCCAGGGCTCGCTGGGATGAGGCGCCTCATCGTCAACGCCGACGATTGCGCCCTCACCCAGGGCGTGACTGATGGCATTCTGGAGGCCCACCGGCACGGCATTGTCACCAGCACGTCGGTCATCGCCCAGGGCGCCGCCTTCGACTACGCGGTCCCGCAACTACGCGCGGCCGCCTCTCTCGAAGTAGGCGTGCACCTCACCCTGGTCGAGGAACGGACCCTGAGCGACCCCCGCCGTGTGCCCAGCCTCGCAGGCCCCTCTGGCAAGCTGCCCGCCACCTATGCCGCCCTGCTCGCCGGGCTCACCTGCGGGCGGATCCGTTGGCCCGACGTCGAAACAGAGCTGCGCGCACAAGTCGCCGCCTGTCTCGGCGCCGGACTCCGCATCACCCATCTCGACAGCCACCAGCACGTTCACGCCTGGCCGCCGCTGCTCCGCCGCGTGCTCGCCATCGCCGCGGATTTTGCCATCCCTTCGATCCGTCTGCCGCTCGATACGCCCCGCCTGGCCTGGACCGCCGCGGAAGCATCGAAATCGCTGCTGTGTCTGCTGGCCCGCTTTGACGTGTGGGCGCTGGCTCCCCGCCGGACCCGCCGCTCGGATCGCATGGCCGGGCTCTTTGAAAGCGGCCATCTCACCGAAGCGCGCCTGCTGCGAATCCTCGACCGCCTCCCGGAGGGCGCCACGGAACTCGTCTGCCACCCGGGCCGTGCCGATGCCGCCTGCCACCAAGCCTACGGGCACTGGCGCTATCACTGGGATACGGAACTGGCCGCCCTCATCAGCCCCGCCGTGAGAAATCGCGTGCGCGAGCGCGGCATCCAGCTCGCCTTCCCTGCCTGCGGAACCCCCCTCGAATACCAGTCCGCTACCCGCCCCGCTACTCGTGCTTGATACACTGTCTGATATGGCGAAAGCAACATCCGGCATTCTCAGTCTGTTGGCCGTACTGGCCTTGGCAGTCACCATGTTCGCTCAGAGCAAGTCCGGCATCCTGCAGCCCCAGATGACCGTCGAAAAGGGCACCTACAAGCAGCCTGCCGCGAAGCTCGGGCAACGACCGTCCTCCCCCTGGAGCGCCACCACCATCGGCGCCTCGGTCGACGGCAAGCCAAACGCCGGCACCGTCCGCACCGTGACCGGTGAAATCGTCGACTTCTCCTGCTACCTCGAAGTCGGCAAGCATGGCGAGAAGCATCGCGGTTGCGCCCAGAAGTGCTTTGAGGCCGGGCAGCCCATCGGCTTACTCTCCCAGGACGGCACTCTCTACATGCTGATGGAAGAGGAGCACGACCCGCGCCGTGACGGCATGACCGACTTCCGCAAGGCGGCCATCGACAACGCCGCGCACATCGTCGAAGTCAGCGGCACCGCGACCATGGTCAACGGCTTCAACGCCCTGTACGTCCACGGCTACCTCAAGAACTAGTCCGCATTTCTCGCCAGGTTTCGGACGCAAGACGTGGCGCAAGCCCGTGGCTTGCCGCGCCGGGACTCGTCCCGGCGCTTGTCGTCCATCACAGTGTCGTGCCCGGGGTGCCGGCCTAACCACTCGCCGAGGCATCCCGTCTGTGCTTTGCCCCAAGTCACCGCACTGTCGTCGTTCCCCAGTAGCCACCGGCAGCAACAGAAAAAGAGCCGCACCCCGAAAGGATGCGGCTCTCCGTTTAAGCGGTAATGGTTCAGGCAGTGCGGCGCTGCCGCGGAAGGCTCAGCCGCCCTGCGGCGTCCACTGAAGCCCTGACAGAATCTTCGAGAAGATCGTGCTGATGCTCGGCGCTACGCTAGTCGGGAAGATGGCCCCGCAGGCCACGGCGATGAATCCCGTCATCAGCGCATACTCCACCAGGTCCTGACCTCGAACGTCGCTTCGCAACGCTTCGACGCGAGCAAGAATCTGTATGAGTGTCATATCTCCTACCCTCCGGCCTCTACACTCCCATCTTGACGGAAGCCGCTGCTCCATTCAAGTAAAAATTGACTTTAGTGCCTTCTGAGCAATACCTTACGCTCACTGCATAAGTCGACCGCTGACCTCTCTAGGGCGTCCCACCGAGGCGTGCCTAGGTGCCTTTTCCGCCCGATCATCCCCTCCATCAGGTGTTCGCCCGACGCCCCGTCCGTGTGCCCCCTTCGCAAATCGGTTGCCCGGACTCCCCGGAGGGATACCGGCGCCGCTGGCGACTCCGGGACTGTGTCGTCATTCGTTTGGTCTTCGCCCCCCTGGGGCTTCGTGGGGTACCGCCTCCGTCCCTTCCGTGGACCGCGGGGCCCGCCGGGTCGCACACCTGCTTCCTCCGGCATTGATTGAAGGAGCCTGGGCTGAGCCGCGGCCGCAGGGCGTGGTCTTCCTCAGCCCGTAATCGCTCCGTCCGCAATCGCCCAACTACGGATTCGTCTGCGCCGGATATCGGATCACCGTGAAGTTCCGCAGCGCCAGCGTATCTGAGGTGGATGCCGACATCTGCCCGCGGAAGGTCAGCGTCAGCGCCTGCGCCGTGTTCTCCGCCGTCGACCCCGCCCCCACCGCGAACGCCAGGCTCGTCCCCCAGCTCTCGGTCGACCACGCCTGCGCCCCGCTGTACAGCGGAAATTCCGTCTTCCCCGTGAACAGCGAATCCGTGGAACCCGCCGTCCGCGACACCACGGTCGTATTCCCCACCCGGACCTCGCCCGTGAACCCTGTCGCCGACCCCGTGTGTCCGAACGTATAGCGGATCTCCACCCGGTCGCCCGAACCCAGCACGCCCGCCGGAATCGTGCACGAACCCAACTGCGCCATGATGTTTGACGATGTACTTCCGCCCACCGCACTGCACACCACCTGCGCCGCCGCCAGCGTGCTCAACGGATTCAGCGGATCCGCGTAGCGGTAATTCGCCACCAGCAGATCTCCAGCCTGCGGCGTCGAGGCCACGAAAAAGGTGATCGTGCTGCCGTTCAACTGGAAGTCCGAGTCCACCCGCATCCGCAGACCGTTGCGGTACAGTTGCAGGCTCGTCGCCGGCGAAGGCACATGCCCCAGCGTGAACACCGTGTTGCTGCCGTTGATCGTCCCCCCCGGCACCTCGGCGTCGGCGAACGATCCGCTCAGCACCCCGCCGGCCCCGGTGCCGCACGGACCCGAGCTCCCATCCACGCGCACGCAATCCGTCAGCGCCCCCGACGCCCCGTCGATCTGCCCCGAGGAGTTGATCACCGCCGCGCGCCCCAGCCCGAACCCGACGCCCCGCATCGGCCGCACTTCCAGTTCGTTTTGCAGGCCCACGACGTCGGAAATCTGCACCGGCGAAATCACCGGCTCCGGACCCACCACGGTCCCCGCAGCGATCCGCACATCCCGCACCCGCAGCGCCACCGCACTCGGCGGCACGGCCCACGTCTCGGTGAACTGGTTGATCCCCGCGGCGTTGTAAGTGACGTTGTACTGCGCCCCGGCCGAAGCCTGCGTGGTCGGCGCCAGCCGCACCCGCAGCGACCCGTTGACGATCGGCACCGTCAGATTGGCGGTGGCGATATTCGTCGAATCCCCGCCCAGAAAGCTGTCGTAGGTGATGTACAGGGTGCCACTGAACCGCGACCCGTCGGCGCGGTAGAGCACGTCCTGAATGGTAGTCAAAGCAGGCTGCGCCGCCGCCGTCCCCAAACACAGGCTCACAGCCACGGCAATCTTGTTCCAACTGAGCATCTCGCCTCCCTCTATCGGCGGCTTCAGCGTACCCCGAGGGTGTGCTGGTAGGACCGCGAGAATTCGCCCGAGAGCGTGAATATCCTTCAGACTTTCAGCCAGATCCAGAATCAGAGCCCGCTTAGAAGGCTGGTGATCCGGACCGTTAATGGCGCTGCGCTCTTCCTCTGGACGCCGTATTCGGTTAGTCCCCAGATCGAAGCCACTGAGTGAAGTCCATCCACAGGAGACTTAACGAACTCGTCCGCAATGGAAGAAAAGTTACTTAGAGTAAACTAATGGCAGGAACAACGCTATATGGGAACCTCTGCGCAAACGCCCCCTTACATGCCCAACCCCGGCACTCTCGGGAAGGTTCTTGACAAGATTAAGGAGGCGGCAACGCCTCAACGATTCACCCAAGATTTCGTAGCTGACACGCTTTCTTTCAAGGGCAGGTATGCACTTGCTGTGATACCTTTCCTGAAAAAAATAGGATTTCTTTCAGGTGATGGGAGTCCGACCGAAATCTACAAACGTTTTCGCAACGATGCCGAGTCAGGTCGTGCAATGGCCGAAGCAATGCGAATTGGCTATGCTTCTCTGTTCAAGATCAACGAGGGGGCTCATGAGCTTGCGGACGACCAGCTAAGAGGCTTGATCGTTCAGGTCACCGGTGGCAAGCGGGATGACAGTATGACCAAATTCATCGTTCACTGTTTCAAGACCCTAAAGATGAGAGCTAAGTTCCATGGAGGCTCGCAGACAGGTGCGCTGAGCAAGGGCGCCACAGAATCGGATGCCACCAGACCCGCGGATCAGGACCTGCCGCTCAAGCACGTCGCAAACGGCGTTGGCATGAATCTTTCGTATACGAACAATTTGAACCTGCCGGCTTCAACAGATATCGCCGTCTTCAATGCCATCTTTCAGAGTCTGCGAAGGAACTTACTGAGCGATGAATAGGTTCCAGAACCTCAATGACGCGGTCAAGGTCTTTGGTATGACGAATCACATGGTCGAAGCGGACCTGGCGCGGGTCGAGGCGGACCTCGGGTTAGATCTTGGCCGTGGTCTCAAGCGTAGCAGCGAGTATGATCAGACTTATTATCCTCAGTTCGAGGAGCAGGTCCGCCGTGAAGCTGCCGATATGGCACGCCACTATGAGATCTTCTACTGTCTCGAGAAGTCTATACGCAAGCTCGTTTCTGAGACCATCGAGAGCTCTCCCGCTGGGGTGAATTGGTGGAAGAGCGGATGCGTACCTTCGGCAATCGAGAACGGGGTTCTCGACCGGATGCAGCGTGAAATAGACACCGGAGTCACGCCCCGGTCTCAAGAACCCCTCGACTACACGACGTTCGGGGAGTTAGGTGAAATTATCAAGTCGAACTGGGCTCTATTTGGTGGAATCTTCACGAGCGTCAAGGCTGTGGAGCGCGTTATGGCGAGTCTTAATACTCTTCGGGGGCCGATCGCCCACTGTAGCCCGCTGGCAGAAGACGAAGTCTTGCGGCTCAGACTGAGTCTTCGCGATTGGTTCAGGTTGATGGAATAGGCTCGATACAACCTGTGATCGTAGTTCCGCCGTGTCGCCGGCGCTTACTTCGCCGCCCGAATCACCTCAACCCCCAAATACGGCCGCAGCGCCTCCGGGACCACCACACTCCCGTCCGCCTGCTGGTAATTCTCCACAATCGCCAGCCACGTCCGCCCCACCGCCAGCCCGCTGCCGTTCAGCGTGTGCACGAACTCCGCCTTGCCCTTCCCCGACTTCGCCCGGATCGACGCCCGACGCGCCTGGAACCCTTCGAAATTCGAGCACGAGGAAATCTCCTTGTACTCATTCAGCCCCGGCAGCCACACTTCGAGATCGTACGTCTTGGCGGAACTGAACCCCGTGTCGCCCGTCGACAACACCACTGTCCGGTACGGCAACCCGAGCCTCTGCAAAATATCCTCGGCGTCCCGCGTCAGCGCTTCCAGCTCGTCGTAGCTCGTCTCCGGCCGCGCGAACTTCACCAGCTCGACCTTCTGGAACTGATGCTGCCGGATGATCCCGCGCACGTCCCGCCCATAGGACCCCGCCTCGCTGCGGAAACACGGCGTGTAGGCGCAATATTTGATCGGCAGCGCGTCCCCGTCCAGCACCTCGTCGCGATGCAGATTCGTCACCGGAACCTCGGCCGTCGGAGCCAGCCAGTAATCGGTGCCTTCCAGCTTGAAAAGGTCCGCCGCGAACTTCGGCAACTGCCCCGTCCCGAACAAACTCGCCGAGTTGATCATGAATGGCGGCAGCACCTCGGTGTAGCCATGCTCCCGCGTATGCACGTCCAGCATGAAGTTGATCAGCGCGCGCTCCAGCTTCGCGCCCAGTCCGAAGTACACCGCGAACCGCGCGCCCGTGATCTTCGCCGCCCGCTCGAAATCCAAGATCCCCAACTCGGGACCCAGATCCCAATGCGCCTTGGGCGTAAACGCGAACTCCGTCGGAGTGCCCCACCGCCGCACCTCGACGTTATCGGCCGCGCTCTTCCCCGCCGGAACCGACTCATGCGGCGTATTCGGAATCCCCGCCATCAGCTCGCGGAACTCGCCGTCCAGCGCCGCCGCCTGCCCGTCCAGCTTGGCGATCAAGTCATCCAGCTCGCGCACCCGCTGCTGCAAATCGGCGGTATCCGCGCCCTCCCGCCGCAGCTTCCCGATCTCCGCCGACTCCGCATTCTTGCGAGCCTTCAGTTGCTCGGTCTCGGCCAGCGCCGCGCGCCGGTCCCCATCCAGCTTGCGGAACGCGCCCACGTCCACCGTAAATCCACGGTCAGCCAGCCGGGCCGCAATCACATCCAGATTGTTTCGGAAGAATCCAAGATCGTACATGTAGACTGACCCTACCCCTTTGAGACCGTTCGCCGCTCTACCCCGTTCACGTCAGCAAGCGCACAGCGCCGTTAGCTACTGCGAAACCGCTAGCTGAGCCGCGACCGCAGGGAGCGGTCCCGCCCTGTCCGCCAACCTCCGGCGCCCGTTACCGAGCCCCGATCTCGACCCACTTCTGCCCCACGTCCGGACCAATATAGTCCGCCCGCGGCCGGATCAGCCGGTTGTTGGCGTACTGCTCCAGGATGTGCGCCGTCCAACCCGACATGCGGCTCACTGCGAAGATCGGCGTGAACAGGTCCACAGGAATCCCCAGCGAGTAATACGTCGAAGCCGAATAAAAATCGACGTTCGCGTTCAGATTCTTGGCTTCCTTCATGTGCTGCTCGATCTTCTGCGAGATCTGGTAAAGCTCCTCGTGTCCCGTGCGCTGGCCCAGTTCCTCAGCCAGCCCCTTGAGACTCGTCGCCCGCGGGTCCAGCGTGTGATACACCCGATGGCCGAACCCGGGAACCTTCTCCTTGTTCGCCAGCATGCTCTTGATGTGCTCCATCGCCTTCGCGGCCGTACCCGCCGCCAGCAGCATCTTGATCACGGCCTCGTTTGCCCCGCCATGCAGCGGACCCCGCAGCGCCCCGATCGCCGCCGTCACCGCCGAATAAATGTCGCTCAGCGTGGCCGCCGTCACCCGAGCCGCGAACGTCGAAGCATTCAACTCATGCTCGGCATGCAAAATCAGAGCGATGTCGAAGGCGCGCTCCATCACCTCGTCCGGCTTCTTGCCCGTCAACGTGTAAAGGAAGTTCGCCGCGAACCCCAACGACCCATCCCCCGGAACCACGTCTTTCCCATTCCGCAGCCGGTCGAAGCTGGTCACGATCGTCGCCGTCTGCGCCATCAACCGGACCGCCTTGGCCGAAGCCGCCGTCACGTCCACGTTGTTCGGATCCGGATCGTCGAACGCCAGCATCGAAACCGCGGTCCGCAGCACGTGCATCGGCGAACCCTTCGGAACCGACTTCAGGAAATTCTCCACCGCCGCCGGCAGCGCGCGATGCGCCACCAGAGCCGTCTTGAGTTGATCCAGTTCACTCTGCTTCGGCAGCCGCCCGTTCCACAGCAGGAACACGGTCTCTTCAAACGTGGCATGCTCGGCCAGCGTTTCAATGCGGAATCCCTGGTAACTCAGCAGCCCCGCGTCTCCGTCGATGTAGCATAACCGGGACTCGGTCGCCACCACTCCTTCCAAACCCGCACCTGTCACTGGCATAGAATTAGTCCGTCCTGTACTGGAATTGCAGTCGCGCGCGCAAGCGAGCTACTCGCATGAAGCTTCATTCTATCATTCTGGTACGGCCCAACAGAACGCTCTCCAGCGTTCAGCGAGCGTCCGCGCGCAGCCGCGCCGCGCCGCCGCGGCTCACCCACTTGTAAGGAATCTCGTCGGTATCGTACGGCAGCCGCCAATGATCCGGATCTTTGTAGTCGTAGGCCTGCGTCGGCAGATTCAGCACCAGCGCATCGGACGTACCCAGGTTCTGCAACCCGTGCCACACCCCGATCGGGAGCACCACCAGCGCCGGCCGGTTGTCGCCCAGGTGAACCTCGTTGATCATGCCGTAAGTCGGGCTCTCTTCCCGCCCGTCATACAGAACCGCCTTCAAGTGACCCTGATTCACAAACAGCCGGTCGACGGTGCGCGTGTGGCAACTCCACGCCCCAATCGCCCCCGGAAACAGCCGCGACTGGTAGACGTGCACCACGGGCATCCCGGTCGGATCCCATTCCGGCCGAAAAATTTCAGTGATCACGCCATGATCGCGCGGCACATGCCGGACCTCCCGAATGTGCACACCGTCGATCGTATTCCGTAGAAGCTGCCAGTCCTCCGAAATCACCTGGGCATCCTTCTTGGCAGTCTTGATCATGCTTCCTTCCTCCGCGCACCTGCGCAACCGACTGCTCGTAGAATACCGTGGCCCCGCGTGGCGCGAGCACTCGTGCTCGCCGCGCCGGCACTCGTGCCGGCGCATGTCTCCGGGGCGGTTCACAACCCCTTAACGCGCCGCCGCCAGCGAATCATCGCCCCGCGGCCCAACGGCACCCGCCGCCGGATCTCGCTACTGGTCCGCCCCAGCAACGCCCGCACCCCATCCCGAAACCCAAACCTCCGCCGCTTCGCCACCAGCAGCTTCCCCAACTCCACAGCCTCCAAGTCGCCCTCGCGCAAAATGCGCCCGGTCCACTCCCGCTGCTCCTCACACGAACGCTTCTTGTACGCATCCTTCCGGTATGCGGCCGGAAACTTCACCGCCGTCAGCCGAGCCACGCCCCGGAACACGCACCCCGCCTGATGCATGCGCAGCCACAGATCGGTTTCCGGATCAAGCGAAACCTCGCGGTAATTTCTCCACGCCCCCGCCCTCTCCACCGCCGACCGCCGATGCACCACACCGGTCGGCGGTAGCCACTCCCCAGGCCGGAACCGCGCCGTCTCACCGGCCGGCGGCAGAATCTCCCCACCCGCCCCGATCATGTGCACCAACGAATACGCCACATCGGCGCCTCCATCGATCGCCGCCACCATCAACTCCAGATGATGCGGCAGCCACAAATCGTCATGCCCCAGGTAAGCGACAATCTCCCCCCGAGCCTGCCGCAGCCCCTCATTGTTCGGAGCCGACTGATGCCCGTCATTCACCGGTAAGTTCACCCACCGCAACCGGGCATCCCCAATCGTCCCCACCACCTCCGCGGAGTCATCCGAGCACCCATCGCCCACCACCAGCAGCTCGAAGTCGGTGAACCCCTGCCGCAGCACGCTCCCAATCGAATACGGCAGCACACTGCTCCAGTTATAGGTAGGAATGATCACCGTCACGCGCGGCGAAGGAACCCAAGCGGACGGTTCCGGCATGCGGCTATTGTACTGTCTCCCCGGGCCCGTCCCTCACACCAGCGCGGCCCACTCGCGGACCATGTAGTCGGCCTGGCGCAGCGCCAGCGCCGTAAGCGTGAAGGTCGGATTCACGCCGCCGCTGGTCGGAAACAGGCTCGATCCCGCCACCACCAGATTGGCCACGTCGTGCGCCTGCCCAAACCCGTTCGTCACCGACGTCTCCCGCGACCGGCCCATGATCGCCCCGCCCAACGTGTGCATCTGCGCCCGCGCGCCGGTCCATACTTCCTCCGCACCCGCGGCCCGAAAAACGTCCTTGCCCTGCTTCATGCCGGCGTCCCAGCACGCCACCGCATCGGCCCCGAGCCGATGGCTGGCCCGCACCAGCGGAAAGCCGTAGCGGTCTTTCTTCTCGCTCAGCTCCACCCGATTCGCGGCATCGGGCAGATTCTCTCCCACAAAGGTCATCGTGGCCAGATGCTGCGACGCCGTCTTCAGAAACGCGTGCAGCGGTTCGCCCATCAGGTCCGGCCGCGAATTCGCCACACCCAGCAGATCATTCGGCTTCAGCGCATTCCCGATCAACCACTGGGAACTTGCCAGAAACCCCTTCTTGGGATCCTTCGCGTAGTTGTCCTGCGAAAGCAGATGCCCGCCGCTCATCCCCAGGTAGTTCTCCGTATTTTCTTTGAACAGGCCGAACACGTTCCCCGCCGCGTGCGCCATCATGGAGCGGCCCACCAGCCCGCTTGAATTCGCCAGCCCGCCCTCGCGCGAATTCAGCAGAACCCGCGGAATCTCGAAGGTGTACGCCGCCAGGATCACCACATCGGCCTCCTGCACCTGGCGCGTCCCCTGGGCATCGTAGAACTCGACCCCCGTCGCCCGATCCCCCTTCGTATTGGTCAGCACGCGTGTCACACCCGCGCCATGCTGGATGCGCGCACCCGCCTGCAACGCCTGCGGCAGATACACTGCCAGCGGATTCCCCAGCGCGCCGGTCGGGCATCCCGCGTCGCACCAGCCGTCGTACACGCAAGCCTCCCGGCCGTTAAAGGGGCGCGAGTTCACCGCCATCGGCAGCGGCGACGTCCGCATGCCCAGCTTTTCGAACCCCCGCGCGATCAGCCGCCCTTGCGCGAACGACGGCAGCGGCGGCATCGGATAAGCCTCGCCCTCCGGACGCCACACTTCCTTCGTATGGTCGCCCGACACGCCCACTTCCTTCTGCGCCCGGTCGTAGAACGGTCGCAGATCGTCGTAGGAAAACGGCCAGTCCAGCCCCCGCCCGAAGCGGCTCTGCATCTCGAAATCCTCCGCATGCAGCCGCATCCAGCAGGCGTAATGATGCACCGCCGAGCCGCCCGTCCCCCAGCCCGATCCGAACCCGACCGACAACGGGTCCTGCCCGCCCGTCTCCACCGCCGGCCCCGACCACTTCAGCCGACGCGCCCAGATCTGCGAGCTCACCAAGTCCGTCATCTTGCGCTCCGGCCCGGCTTCGAGAATCAGGACGCTCTTGCCCGCCTGCGCCAGCTTAGCCGCCAGCAGGCTGCCCGCCGCGCCCGATCCCACCACCACTGCGTTGACTTTATCCATCACGGCTCACCACTTCTCCGCCGGCTCGATGTGCGCCATATACGGCACCTTCAGGCGCTCGAATCCTTCTTTGGTCCCATAGACCACGTCCACCGCATCGCTCCGCAACGCGAAATAGAACAGCGGAGCCGGCGGCCCGCTCCACTCCGCGGGATTCTTCTGCGCGGCCTCCGCCACAATCGCCGTCCGCTGCTCACCGCTGATCTCCGCGAAGGAGCGCCCATGCCGAGCCTGGCTCACCTGATCCAGCGCCGCCAGCCCCTGCTGGTAAAACGCCAGCCACTCGCCGGGATAATCCAGGTACTTGAGCATCAGCAGCGGCCGATCGCTCGCCAACTGATCGTCGACGTAATGCGCAATGCCCGCCTCGGCGGCCCCCGGCAGCAGCACCTCGCCCAGCGCTTCGAGCACCCGGCCCTCGGAGTCGCTCAACCGCGCCAGCGCCATCCCCCGTTCGCGAGCCTCCGCCGGACTCATCCCCCCGCAGGCGCTGTTCACGGTAATCGCCACCAGCCCCGCGCCCATCCGCGCGAGAATCTCCCGGCGGGTAGTCTCCCCGCTCCGCCAGTCCTGATGCATCGAATCCTCCTTCGCCTCTCCGCCCGCGCACCACGCTCGATCCACACCTTCGAGGATTCGGCCGCTTGCGTTGGGCCGCTGAAAACGCTGGCGCCGGCACGCACGCCGCCCCACGTGTTGTTAGGAGCTACGCTCTATCACTTCGACAAGATTTGCTGAGGACAATAGGGCTCCCCGGTCGCAGTCCGCGAACGAAACGAACCCGGATATCGCTGGAAAAGGCCGCCTTCCGGCGTCAAACGAAGGGGTTCACGATCCTTACCCCGCCGAGCACCGCCTCGTGTTGCAGATCCTCGGAGTACAACACAGCCGCGCCCGCCAGCCGCGCCGCGTGCACGATCATCGCATCCCAGAACGAGATCCGCGTCAGCCGGTGCAGCTCAATGGCGGCGATCACATCCCCTGTCTCGAACCGCACCACCCTCCCGCGAGCCAGCACTTCCACCTTGCGCTGCGCCACCTCGGGATCGACCCCCATCTTCCGTGTCGCCGCCGCGAAGTACTCCTGCAACACCTGGAGCGAAATCACCGACCGCCCCAACCGCTGGTGCTCATCAAACAGTTCGATCGCCCGAGCACGTTTCCTCCGCGCGCCGAAATCGTCGGCATAGAGCAGAATGTTGGTGTCGAAGAACGCGAGCCCGCTCATCGCCGCTCGTGCAACTCGTCCCGGTCGAACTTCCAACCCCGCCGGTTCCCGCGGCCCAGCTCGGAGAGCCGCCGGAACTCGTCCGCATCCGCCGCAGGATCGCTAGCCCCCGCCACCTGCTCCAGATACTCCCGGACCATCTGATTCACACTGGTTCCCAAAGCCTGCGCCCGCAGCCGCGCCCGCCGCATGACCTCGTCGTCGATGGAAAGGGTGACGTTCATACACACATAGTACGTGCGCACGTATGCACAGTCAAGATTGTCGAAGCATGTGCAGGTCCAGTTTCGGTGCCCAGTTTCGGGAGAATCTTCGGACTGTTTCTGATACACTGCCCATCCATGGAGCAGCCCTTTCCTATCGAGGATCAGTCCGAGCCTTCCTACTGGGTCGTGATCTGTCCGGAGCCCTACGTAAAGGGTGGCGTCTGGGCGCGCTGGTATAGAGAGAACTGCGTGGCCGCTGGTTGGCCGCCTCCCAAATGGACCCTCGACGGTCCGACGGATGAAGCCGGTTGGGCCTTTGCTCGCAATCGTCTCAAGGAGATCCGCCTCGGTGACAAGGTGATACCGTTCCTGTTGAAGTGGAGGATCGGCCCCGTTGGCGTAGTCCGTGAAGTAAGAGCCGAAGATGTTCAGTGGGACCCGACCGCCGAGGGAGGGACATACAGTGGAAGTAAGGAGGAGTCAGAACTAGGAAGGCGCATTCGCGTGACATGGGAACGTCCCAACATGCCTCCTGACGGTAGGTGTGCCCTCGTTCCACAGGATCAGAGAACAGCAGGCCCGCTATCGAAACACACCATCGAACGCTTACCTGCCGAAACGTTTCAGAGACTCTGTACCGTCTTATCTGATCAATCGAATTGGATCGAAGTCATACCCGATGAGCCGCTGCCTGAAGGTACTGAGATCGAGGCCCCCCAACCTACGGATCCCGCGGAAATGGCGGTCCTGGAGCGCGAACTTCAAGGCGTGCTTTCGCGAAATCTGGAAATAATCGAAAAAGGGTTGATGGCCGATCCGGAATACCAGCTAGAACAGTTCACCACCGACGTTGGCAGGATCGATCTTCTCTGCAAGGACGCTCAAGAGAATTGGGTCGTCGTAGAGCTTAAGGCTAACTGGGCTGATGACCGCGTCGTCGGTCAGATCCTGGGCTACATGAGCTGGGTTCGAGACAATCTTCCTAATGGCTCAACAGTGCGCGGAATCATAGTTTGCAAGAACGCCACAGAGCGCGTGAAGGCGGCCATAAAGTTTGCTCCTACACTCTGTTTAAAGAGTTTCAACCTGAACGTCTCAATCGCTGAGATGGGCTGACTCGCAGCCGTGCGAACGCCTCCTCGCCATCGATCGGCCGCACCCGGCCGCTCTTGAGCGCGTCGTACCGGCCATCGAGCAGATCCCGCACACCGGCCAGTTCGTCGACGAGACCCGCCACCGCGTCCTGCACCAGTTCCTCCGTGCCTCGGCCGCTCTGCGCAGCCAGCTCCGCCAGCTTCTTCTCAAGCTCCCGGGGGTAGGTGCACTTCCATGACTGCCAGTCTAGGGAGCGCCCACGCTCCTGTCAAACGCCGCTGCCCATCCAATGCGCGAGCATTCCCCAAACATCGTTCCACCATCCGAGCCCGTTTCTCAACACGTTGCAGATTCCGTCTGCCTGCCGCCACGCGTTCCAGCGCGGATTCTATGTGGAGCGAGGAAGCAGCCACGCCAACCAGCCGAGCCACCGCTTCCAAGGCGAGCGACACCGCTGTGACGAAACGAACCCAAGCCACCCTCGGAAATCCACACCGCCAACCTGCCAGCCTCGCCATTCCCACCCTCTCGAACGCGCGGCGACAAAACGAACCCAAATGTCCTTGATAACAAAGCCTGGCGCGAGCACCCGGCTGGGGGCCTGGTCTCCTCCCGGCCCCAAACGAACCCAACGCGACAGCCAAGCCCTCAGGATCTGCGTCCATCTGCGTCCATCTGCGGCCAATTCTCTTCCCACCCGCGTCTCGACTCCTTGTCCAGCAACGAAACGAACCCACCACATCTCTGTAAACAAACCACCCAAGGACCCGTCCCTACCTCTGGGCCCCTACGCAACTGGCCCCCACCGCCCTCCTGGGCTAGACTGTTTAAGGACCGCAAGCATCCTCTTGAGGAACATGGCAACCGGAGTCACCGACCTGGCCCTTAACGGCGCCCCCAACCTGGGGCGCGACGACCTCATCCACGCCTTCCGCACCATGTATCTCTCGCGCCGCATCGACGACCGCGAGATCCTCCTCAAGCGCCAGAACAAAATCTTCTTCCAGATCTCCGGAGCCGGCCACGAAGCCATCCAAACCGCCGTCGGCATGGTCCTGAAGCCCGGCCACGACTGGTTCTTTCCCTATTACCGCGACCGCGCCCTCTGCCTCGCCCTCGGCGTCACCGCCGAAGACATGCTCCTCCAGTCCGTCGGAGCCGCCGCCGACCGTGCCTCCGGAGGCCGCCAGATGCCCTCCCACTGGAGCTCGCCCCAGCTCCACATCGTGTCGCCCTCTTCCGCCACCGGCACCCAATACCTCCCCGCCGTCGGATGCGCCGACGCCGAACGCCGCCTCGACGCCTCCTCGGACGCCATCACGCTGACGTCATCCGGCGACGGAGCCACCAGCGAAGGCGAGTTCTGGGAGTCGCTCAACGTCTCCTGCCTCGAACGCCTCCCGCTGCTCTATCTCATCCAGGACAACGGCTGGGCCATCTCCGTGCCCGTCGAATGCCAGACCGCCGGCGGCAACATCGCCCGGGCCGCGTCCGGATTCCCCGGCCTCAAGGTCTTCGAAGTCGATGGCACGGACTTCAACGCCTCCTACGCCACCATGGCGCAGGCCGCCGAACACGTCCGCGCCCGCCGCTCGCCCGCGCTGGTCCATGCCACCTGCATCCGGCCCTATTCGCACTCGCTCTCCGACGACGAGAAGCTCTACAAGACTGCCGCCGACCGCGCCGCCGAAGCCGCCCGCGATCCCCTTATCCGCTTCCGCGACTGGCTGCTCTCCGAAGGCATCCTCGACCAGAACGGCCTCGAAGTCATCACCGCCGAAATCGATCTCGAGATCCAGCACATCACCGAACGCGTGCTCAAGGAAGCGCCCCCGCCACCCGGCTCGGCCCTTCGCTTCCTCTATTCCGACCGCGTCGACCCCACCTCCGCGGCCTTCAACACGCCGCCCGACTTCTCCGGCGAGCCCCGCACCATGGTCGACGCCATCAACCGCACGCTCCACGAGGAGATGGCCCGCGACAACCTCATCGTCGTCTTCGGCGAGGATGTGGCCGACGCCAGCCGCGAAGAGAGCCTCAAGGAGGTCAAAGGCAAAGGCGGCGTCTTCAAAGCCACCCACGGCCTCCAGATCAAGTACGGATCGGACCGCGTCTTCAACTCGCCCATCGCCGAGGCGTCCATCATCGGACGCGCCGCCGGCATGGCCACCCGCGGCCTCAAGCCGGTTGTCGAGATCCAGTTCTTCGACTACATCTGGCCCGCCATGATGCAGATCCGCGACGAGCTCGCGAGCCTCCGCTGGCGCTCGTATAACGGCTACTCGGCCCCGATGGTGATCCGCGTCGCCATCGGCGGCTACTTGAACGGCGGAGCCATCTATCACAGCCAGTGCGGCGAAGTGATCTTCACTCACATCCCCGGCCTGCGCGTCGTCTTCCCCTCGAACGCGCTGGACGCTTGCGGCCTCCTCCGCACGGCGATCCGTTGCGAGGACCCGGTCCTATTCCTCGAACACAAGCGCCTCTACCGCGAGCCCTACAACCGCTCGCCGCATCCCGGCCCGGACTACCTCATCCCCTTCGGCAAAGCCAAAACGGCCAAAACCGGAGCGAATCTCACCATCATCACCTACGGCGCCCTGGTGCAGAAGGCGCTCCAAGCCGCGCTGCACGTCGAGCAGTCGCACCCGAACGAAACCATAGAGGTCATCGACCTCCGCACGCTCTCGCCTTATGATTGGGAAGCCATCAAGGCCTCAGTCGAAAAGACCAGCCGCGTCCTCGTAGCCTACGAAGACACGCTCTCCTGGGGCTATGGAGCCGAGATCGGAGCCCGCATCGCCAGCGAGCTCTTCGATCACCTGGACGCCCCCGTAGGCCGCGTGGGCGCGTTAGACACCTGGATCGGCTACCACCCAGTCTTAGAAACCGAGACGCTTCCACAAATCGACGACATCGCCGCCGAAGCCGAACGCATCCTGGCGTATTAGCCAACCTCTCTGCCCGCAGAACTCCCCCCGTCGAGCGCGCCGCTAGCTGAGCCGCGACCACAGGGAGCGGTCCCGCAACCGTCCGCACCCGCCCGCCCCATCTCGATATACTGTCCGGGACGGATTTACCATGAAACCACTCCAAGCCCTCGCCACCACCCTAGTGATGCTCGGCCTAACCGCCTGCAGCTCTTCCACCGAACCCACCGAAACCGCCACCGCCAAACCCGATCAAGGCTGGACCACCCTGCTCGACGGCACCAGTCTAGACGGCTGGACCCAGATCGGCACCGCCCAGTGGGCCATCGAAGACGGCGCCATCAGCGGCTCCTCCACCGGAGGCAACGGCTACCTGGTCTCGCAGAACGACTATAAGGACTTCGAACTGCACGTCGAATTCTGGGCCGACGAACCGGCCAACAGCGGGGTCTTCCTCCGTTGCTCAGACCGCACCATGATCGACCAGAGCAACGCCTACGAGGTCAACATCTATGACACGCGCCCGGACCAGACCTACCGCACCGGCAGCATCGTCGAGGTCGCTCCTCCCCTGGTCTCCATCAACACCGGCGGCCAATGGAACACCTACGACATCACCGCTCAGGGTTCCCACCTTGTCGTCATCCTCAACGGCACGAAAACCGTCGACACCATGGACTCCAAATACGCCATGGGCCCCATCGCCTTGCAGTACGGCTCCGGCGTAGTCAAGTTCCGAAGCGTCAAGATCCGACCCCTGTAGCGGGAAGCGGCGCAAGCGCTCGTGCTTGCCGCGCCGGCGCCCGTCCCCCAGGAATCCAGCGTGCCCGCCGGTCACGATCGCCTGTCACGCGGTAATATACGATGGAGAACAGCGCGTTCCGGGTCGCTGACGATCGAGCGCTTAAACCAAGGAGACACAACGAATGAAATTGGCAAAGGGGGCATTGCTCCTTTCATTAGCCTCGGCGGCGGCGTGGGCCCAGGTCAACGCGGGCGACACCAAGGCCGAACCCACCGTGCCGTTCAATATGACCACGGTGGCCAACTTTGAATATCCCTGGCGGATCGCCTTCCTGCCGGACGGCAGCATGCTGGTCACCGAAAAGATCGGGCCGCTCTGGCACGTCACTCAGGATGGCAAAAAGACGCTGGTACCGGGCACGCCGGCCGTTTATTGGAATGGCCAGGACGGCATGCTGGGCGTATTCGTCTCGCCCAACTTCGCCCAGGACCAGATGATCTATCTCACCTATGTCGAGCCCGGCGACTACGGCGGCGGCCTGGCCCTCGCCCGCGGCACACTGAACATGGGTGGCGGACGCGGCGGTCGCGGTGGCCCCGGCGGTCGTGGCGGCGGCGGCCCCCGGTTGGGGCGTCTCGAAGTGATCTGGCGCCAACTGCCCCGCGGCATGGGCGGCCAGCCCGGCGGGCAAGTGGCCTTCTCGCCCGACGGCCAGTATCTGTTCCTCACCGTCGGCGACCGCCAGCGCTTCACCCCCGCTCAGGACCCCGACCAGCCGGTCGGCAAGATCCTGCGCTTGACGCTCGACGGCAAGCCCGCCCCCGGCAATCCCAACGAGGGCAAAACCGGCGCGGCGACCATCCCCTTGATCGATCCGCCCAGTGACACCGAGGCCGCCAAAACGGCGAAGGTGGTGAGCACCTACACCTTCAAGGGCCCCAACCTGACACCGGCCGAGACCTGGTCCATGGGCCATCGCACGCCTTACGGCATGGCGTTTTCACCCACCGGCGAACTGTGGGAAGTGGAGCATGGCCCGCGCGGCGGAGACGAACTGAATCTCATCCTCAAGGGTAAGAACTATGGCTGGCCGCTGGTTTGCTATGCCCCGAACTATAGCGGCATCCCCATCCCCAGCCCCGACACGCGGCCCGATCTGGAGAAGCCGGTGATCTACTGGACCCCGGTGGTCGCCCCCGGCAGCCTGATGTTCTACACCGGCAAGCAAATGTTCCCGCAGTGGGACGGGAACGGCTTCATCGCCGGCCTGAACACCCTGTCGATCAACCGCATCATCTTCGACGGCAAAGGTGGAGCCAAGGCCGCCGAGCGTTGGAACGTGGGCAAGCGCGTCCGCGACCTGGAAGAAGCTCCCGACGGCTCGCTGTGGATGATCGAGGACGCCAACCCCGGCGCCCTGGTCCACATCACGCCCAAATAAGGGTGAGCCTCAAGTAGTCCCTTCGCGCGGGCGAACAAGCAGGACAAAGGGCTGGAGCCATCCGGCCCTTTTCAATTTCCGGGTTGCCTGCCCGAACTTGTCCCCACCTCCCATCCCCGCTATCCTGAAGTTCTTGCCCGTCGGTGAGACAAGCTCCACGTTACAAGCATGCTCAACGATTTCCAAGCCTGGTTAGCTTCCCTCGGCCTTTCCCCCGCGCAGGTCGACGCCGTGGTGCAGACCCTCACCGCGTTGCTGGTCATCATCGTCAGCATCATCGCCGACGTTGTCGCCAGGGGCATCCTGCTCAAAGCCCTCCAGCGCATCGCCGCGCGCACCAGGAACAACTGGGACGACATCGTCCTCCGCCGCCGCGTCTTCCACCGCCTGGCTCACCTCACCCCGGCCATCATCGTCTGGATCGCTGCGCCCTTCGTCTTATCTGACTCCCCGGCCGCGCTCAGCCTTACCCGGCGCGCCGTCAACATCTACATGCTGATGGTGTCGCTCTCCGCGCTGAACGCGCTGATCGGCGCCGTCAACGACATCTACATCGAGTTCCCCATCGCCCACCGCATTCCCATCAAGGGCTACCTGCAGGTGGTCCAGATCATCGCCATCATCACCGTCGGCATCTTCACGGTCTCTATCGCCGCCGAGACCAATCCCTGGGGACTCCTCACCGGGCTCGGCGCGCTCACCGCCATCCTGCTGCTGGTCTTCAAGGACACGATTCTCGGCCTGGTGGCCGGCGTCCAACTGGGGGCCAATGACATGGTGCGCCCCGGCGACTGGATCGAGATGCAGAAGTACGGCGCCGACGGCGACGTGATCGACATCACGCTCAACACGGTCAAGGTCCGCAACTGGGACAAGACCATCACCACCATCCCCACCTACGCGCTGATTTCGGACTCCTTCAGAAACTGGCGCGGCATGACCGAATCCGGCGGACGCCGCATCAAGCGCTCCGTGTTCATCGACGTCAGCAGCATCCGCTTCTCGACGCCCGAAATGATCGAGCGCTTCTCCCGCATCGAGCGCCTCAAGAGCTATATCCACGACAAGCAGCAGGAGCTGGCGGCCTTCAACCAGGAGCACGGCATCGACGAATCCGTCCCGGTCAACGGCCGCCGCATGACCAACCTCGGCACCTTCCGCGCCTACCTCACTGAGTACCTGCACAACCACCCGCAGATCCACCAGGACATGACGTTCCTGGTCCGCCAGCTTCAGCCCACCGAGCACGGCCTGCCCATCGAGATCTACGTCTTCAGCAAGGATCAGGTCTGGGCCAACTACGAAGGCATCCAGGCCGACATCTTCGATCACATCTACGCCGCCCTGCCTGAATTCGATCTGCGCCCCTTCCAGAGCCCCTCGGGCCACGACATCGTCGAAGGCGCCACGCAGCTCGCTCTTCGACCCGCCGGCGATCGCGTGCCACAATGGCAGGATGGTTTGGGGAAAGACGGTTCGGGGGATCCCGTGCATTCTTCTTAGCCTTTTCGCCACGGCGGCGATCTTCGCCCAGCCTCGCCCCGCCGAACTGCGCGTTGGCGTCGCCGGAACCGAGCCCTTCGTCGTGGTGGACGGCGCCGAGCACTCGGGCATCGCCGTCGAGATCTGGCAGATGATCGCCGCGCAGAACGGCTGGCGCTACGCCCTAGAGGACTTCTCCACCGTGCCGGCCGCCATGGACGCTCTCCACGCCGGCCAACTCGACGTGGTGGTGGGCCCCGTCAGCATCACCGCCGAACGCGCCGAATACGCACGCTTTTCTCAACCCTTCTTCGCCTCGCGCCTGGCGATTCTGTCGCGCACCGAAACGCCCTCGCCCTGGGAACGCATCCGGCCCTTCTTCAGCCGCTCGTTCTTTCTGGCCGTCAGCGGACTGCTGGCCGTGTTGGCGCTGGTCGGCACACTGATCTGGGTCGCTGAGCGCCGCGCCGACGAGTCGCACTTCCCGGCCGGACCGCTGCGCGGCATCGGCAGCGGCATCTGGTTCGCCATCGTCACCATGAGCACGGTGGGTTATGGCGACATGGCCCCGAAAACGCCGCTGGGCCGGCTGGTCACCGGCGCCTGGATCGTCATCTCCTTCGTGGCGGCCGCATCGCTGCTGGCCGGCATCGCCAGCACGCTGACACTCACCGGCATGAGCAGCCAGGTGATCGCCACCGCCGAACAGTTACAGGGACACGCGGTGGCCGCCGTGGCCGATTCTCCGGGCGAGGACTTCGCCCTGCGCTACGGCGCACGCGTCCGGGACGTCGAATCGCTCGAGGCCGCCTACCAGCAGATACAGCAACGGGCGGTCGACGCTGTGGTGTTCGACCGCCCGCAACTGCAGTACTTCCTGAAAGAGAACGACGCCGCCGGGGTCGCGATTTCCGCCGCCAGCTACGATCAGCAGGACTACGGCTTCGCGCTGCCACTGGATTCCCCCTTGCAGCACAATCTAAACCTCAGCCTGCTCCGGCTGCGCGAGACCAACGCTCTGGACCGCATCGTGCGTGACTGGTTGGGCGGGGAATAGCACGTCCCCGCCCAACCTCGCCTCTGGTTCCCCCCATCAGCGATCACACATTCAAGAAACCACCCCCGGTTCCGCGAAACCAACGCATCCACTCAACCACCGCATTGCCAGATACCGCATTGCCGGATACCGCAAGGCCGGTTAGGATAGGCTGGGCAGGGAGTAGGGGGCCCCGCCCAGCCCCGTTTGGCAGACGACGGGAATCGCCTGCGCCTTGGGAGACCGACTAACCCGAATAATTGAAATGCTCCGCGATGCCCTCGTAGGCGGCTACCACGTCGTTGAGCGCCTCTGCCGTATCGAAGGCGTGCTCCGCGGCGTGCTCCAGCGCCTTGGACACATCCCACGTCTGTCCGTCGGTGGCGCCCACACAACCGCCGTTGTACTGGTCCGCGATGCTCTGATACAGCGTGGCCTCGGCGATGGCGCCCTTCTGCATCTTCCGGAAATGCTCGGCCAGCTTCAAGTAGTCGTGCGCGCTGCGTGGCGTCAGAGCGAACTTACGCACCTCCCCGGCCGTCAACGTACCCTGATGCGCTTCCGCGCGCGGCACCGCGATGCCAAGCAATCCGACCGCGCCTGCGAAACCAGCTCCCAAAACTTCCCGTCGATTCGGTTTCATCCCTGTCCTCCTTATTCGGTCGTCTTGAAGCCACATAAGGTGCAATCCGCGTGCCACAGCAAAGGCGCTGCATTTTCCAGCACGTGTACTTAGTCCGTAGGAAAGCTGGGTGAGATCGCGCAAAATAGCGCGCAAGACTTGGGCGGAACGCCGCCGCTACTGCTTTACTTGGGTGGGCGCGGTGGACGGCACCACGGGACTCGCCTTCGCGCCCGGTGCGATTCTTGGCCGGATCCCGCCGGCGGGGGTTCCCGACCCCTGCCGCACCAGCACTTGCCCGCGCTTGGTGGAAAGCTCCAAGGCCGGCCCGCCGTTGGAGCCTCGCACGGACGCGCCCCGCCGCCCGTTCGATTCGCTCTGGAGCGGACCGCCGTAATCATTGATCGCCTGTCCCGAGTCGGTCGAAGCCACCAGGTCGAAGTGGGCATCCGCCGGCAGAACCAACTCCAGATTGCCCGCGTTGACCCGCACGTTGGTGCGCACCAGCGGCAGCGCCGTGGCCTCCAGCAGAATGTCGCCGCGGCCCAGGGAAATGTCCAGGCCTTCGGTGTACCCGCTGAGCCAGATATCCTTCGAGCGCGAATCGATCCGCACCGGACCGGTGACATTGGTCGCGTTGATATCGCCCAGCGTCATGCGCAGGTCGCCGGGGAGCGCCTGCAAATTGATCTCGGTTTGCGGACCCACCCAGCGCAGCGGCATCGCCAGCGCGCGCATCTGCACGGTGCCCGTGTAGGCTCCGTTGATGGTCACCTGCCCGGCCACGTTTTCCAGGTCGATGTCATTGCCGCGCCCGCGCAAATCCAGGCCCTTCCGCAGCTGTACGGCGCGCACGAGGTCACTGCCGCCCAGATCCAGGCGCACTTCGCCGCCGATGTCTTCCAGGCGCACGCTGGCCCGGTCCGAATCGATTTCCACTGCGCCCTCCACGCCGCTCACGTCGAAGTCGCCGTTGCGCCCGCGCGCCACGATCGAGGCCCCGCGCGGCACCGTGATCTCCAGGTTCGCGTCCACCCTCTGGTTGCCGGTGATGCGCTCCTGATGCGTGCGGATGGTCACCTGGCTCGCGTCGCCGGTCACCTCCAGCGCAGCCGCATTGTTGGCGCGCTCGGCATCGTCGCGGTCCATGCTGCGAATCGTGTTGCGGCCGGTGACCGCCACCGTCTCGACGTCGGCTCCCATGATGCGGGCGCTGCCGCGGAAGCTTTCGATCACCACACGCGGCGCCGCTCCGGCTTGCGTCTCGGCCGAAAACGGATACTCGTAGCTCTGCCCGAACACGTCCACCCCGCCCCAGCTGATCCCGCTGCCCGGCAGCCAGTTGTAGAACCCGCGCGCGGCATGAATGCTGGTGCCCATCACCACCACGAACACCACCAGGCCCCACTCGCCGCTGGACACACCGCGCGCCGGCAGCGGCTTGCCCGTGGCCCACCACAGCGTCACCTCGATCAGCCGCAGCCCGCCCCAGGCCACCAGCAGGAACGGCCAGTAGCGCGCCGCGTAATCCATCAGCGGTACGTCCGGCACGAAGTTCGGCAGCAGCAAGAGCACGCCGATGGCGATCAGCAGCAGGGGCAGCACCAGCGATCCGCGTCTCATGACTGCTCCCCCGGCTGGCCCGGATAATGCTGTCCATCCTGCGGCAGCGACGGTGGACGATCCAGCATCCGCTCAGCCAGCTTGAACAGCCCGAACAGAATCACGATCACCGGCCAGGTGCGCAGAATGCTGATGCGGTCCAGTTGATCCGCGGCAAACAGCATGCCCCAGGCGATCAGCATCACCGGACCGCGAATGGCCAGCAGCACGGAGTTACCGCTCATCGCCGCCTCCCTCGCCGCCGCTCTGCTCGCCGCCGCCGCGCTGGCGCGCCACCAGAAGATACACGCCCAGAGCGATCATCGCCGCCGGCCAGTAGCGCAGGATCCGCCGCATATCCAGCAGGTCCAGGTTGTCCAGCAGGATGATCGCGCCGAAGACGATCAGCAGCACCGGAATCAGCGGAAACTGCGAGCTGCCGCGCGAAGGAAAGATGCTGGAGAACTCGTCCACCGGCAGCCCCATCCGGCGCCGCCGGGCCGTGTGATACGCCTCGAACGCCATGTAGAACCAGAACCCCATGATCATGAAGCCGATCAGCGGACCCAGCCCCACGCCGCTGTTGGCGATGGTGATCAGCATCCCCAGAATGAACAGGTGCACGAAGCCCTTGGCGTACTGCCCGTTGTAGATCGCCCCCACGCCGGGAATCATCCCCAGTACCGCCGCCAGCCCGGGCGAAACGTCCTGCTGGGGCATGGGCGGCGGTACCGGCCCGCTGTAGGGAGAGTCAGCGGGCGATGCGTAAGGCGCACCGGCATGCGGAGGCGGAGCTTGATAACTGGTTTCCTGGGGCACGTGTTCCTCGCAAAATATGGTTCCCTGCGCATGCCGCACGCTGGCTTCCTCCAGCGCCCTGCCGCAGGACCGGCAATAGCCGATGATCTTGACGTCCGGTTGGGCGTCTGAACTCACTTGTTCCCGCCTCCCTGATCTCCTGTGGGCGCGGCCGCGGGCTCGGATCCTTTGTCCTCGACCCAATCCTCGTACCGCGTCTGAATCTCGAACACCACCTGCAAGCTTTCGTAGTACTTCACTGCGCGATCCCACCAGCGCGTCACCCGGTCTTCGGTGGAATGCCACACCTTCACCGGATCCAGATCCGCAGGCCGCAATTGGCGCACGCTGTCAAACCGTAGCATCATGCCGAGCGACAACACGGTCATCGCCATGCCCATCGCAAAGCGCGGCTGGAGCACGGACTCAAACCATCTCCCGAACAAGCGGCGGCCCAGCGACGGCTTGACCACCGCATGACTAGGGCCCTGGTTAATCTCGAAGATCAGCTTGTTGACCAGCTCCGGCGGAGCCTCCACCTCGGCGGCCCGTTCCATGAATCCCGTGGCCGCCCGGATGTCTTCGGCGAAGGCGTGACACGCCCGGCACTGCGACAGATGCAGCTCCAGCGACGACACCTGATCGGCGTAGAGCGTGCCGTCTACGTAGTCCGCCAGCAGGATTTCGACTTCCGAGCAGTTCACACCGTTATCCTGGCCTTCCGCAGCACCCGCGCCAACTCCGCGCGGCCCCGGTTCAAACGGGATTTTACCGTGCCTTCGGGCACATTCAAAACCTTGGCGATCTCTTTGTACTCCAACTCTTCCAGGTCGCGCAAGATCACCGCCTCGCGCAACTCCGGCGAAAGCTTCTGCAAGCCCGCCTGCAATGCCTCGCTCGCCTCGCGTCCGGCCAGCAGACCTTCCGTACGGGACCCCGCCGAGTGCTTCTCTTCGAGCATCGGCAACTGCCCCTCGATCGAATCCGTCACCCGGTCATGCTTGGTGCGCCGGTAATGATCGATAAGCAGGTTGCGTGCCAGGCGCGACAGCCACACGCCGAAGGATCCCTCGCCGGCGCGAAAACTCTTGAGCGACCGGAACACGCGCAGAAACACTTCCTGCGTGAGATCCTGGGCCTCATGATCCGATCCGGTGAAGCGGTAGCAGATGGCGTACACACGCCGGGTATGGACCTTGATCAGGTCCTCCCAGGCGGCCTCCTCGCCGCCCAGGCACCGCTCGACGATTTGCGTGTCAGCGTCCACCAACGGTCCCTGGGGTCTACGTACCCCTGCCAGCGTGTGCCAGAACCCCCCGGTTCCGGCGGCGGGCTGGCTGGCCGTGGTAACCTGTCGAACTGTGGCGACCGCCGCCATGATGCCCTGGTATAACCTCGTTTCGCTCCCGGATCGCGTGCCGGTGGTTCACGTTACAACAATGAGAACGAAAATCGGGCATCGGAAGTTCGAACTACATTCTATCCAGACTCGGATGGAGTGCGGGAAAATAAGGACCAACGGCCCGGCCGTCCCCCCGGTCCGGAAACCCCTGGCGGGCGGCCTGCCCGCTCTACCTGCTTGAAAAAAAGTCGCTTAGGCATCATTTTCGGGGTCTTGGCGGTGCTCGCCGCGGGTGCCTTCGTGTGGTACCGGACCGATACCGGCTTCACCTGGGCGGACTTCGTCCACACGCTGGCGCAGATCCGGCTGCCCTGGCTGGCCGCTGCCTCGGCGGCGATCCTGGCCACCTATGCCGTTCGGGCACTGCGCTGGGAGGTGATGCTGCGGCCGCTCGCGCCGGATTCCGGGCTGGTCCGGCTGATCGGGGCCACCTGCATCGGGTTCACCGCCGTGGTCCTATTCGGGCGCGCCGGCGAACCGGTCCGACCCTATCTGATCGCACGCCAGAACAAGGTGCCTTTCTCGACCCAGATCGCCGCCTGGGTGGTGGAACGCATCCTGGACCTGCTCATGATCCTGGTGATCTTCGGCATCGCACTGACGCAGGTGGAAAACAGCGGGCTGGAGCCCGGTCCGAAGGTCCGCGTGGCGATGGAAGCGGGCGGCTGGCTCGCCGGGCTCACTGGCGCCGGATGCCTGGCCGTGCTGATCGCCCTGCGCCTGTTCCGCGGGCGCGTCCGCCAGCGCCTGATGGAGGCGCTGGCCTTCGTCCCCGAACCCAGCCGCCTGCGCATCGAGACGTTTCTCGCCACCTTCGAGCAGGGCATGCAGTCCACGCGCCAGCCCGGCGCCGTCTGGGGCCTGGTCATTTACACCGTCATCGAGTGGGCCATGATTGCCGCGGCCTTTCTGTGCGTCTTCCGCTCCTTTCCTGCGCTGGCCGGCTTCCGCCTGGCCGACGTCATCATCACGCTGGGCTTCGTGTCCTTCGGCAGCGTCATCCAGTTGCCGGGCATCGGCGGCGGGATGCAGATCAGCACCGTGCTGGTGCTCACCGAACTTTATGGAGCATCGGTGGAAGTCGCCAGCGGCGTCGCCCTGCTGCTGTGGACCGTCAATTTCCTGCTGGTCGTCCCGCTGGGCCTCGCGTGGGCTTTCCACGAAGGGATTAAGTGGCGTAATATGAGTCATGTAGCCGAGGAGGTCGGCGGCTCGATCGTCCCCGCTCCCGGACCGGACGGCCAACGACCGAACGAACACCCCGGCGTCGAACTATGACCTGTCCCTTTTGCGGCCACCGCCAGGACCGCGTCATCGACTCGCGCGAAAGCAAGGAAGGTGACGTCATCCGCCGCCGCCGCGAATGCCTGCGCTGCGAGCGCCGCTTCACCACCTACGAACGCAGCGACGACATCCCCTATATGGTGGTGAAGCGCGACGGCCGCCGCGAGAAGTTCGACCGCCAGAAGGTGCTCGAAGGGCTGCTCAAGGCCTGCCAGAAGCGTCCTGTGGCGGTGGCCAAGCTGGCCGAGATCGTTGACGAGGTGGAAACCCGTCTGTCTGAGAACCCCGACCGCGAGATCGCCACCACCGAAATCGGCGAGCTGGTCATGGAGCGCCTCAAGCACCTGGACAAGATCGCCTACGTCCGTTTCGCCTCGGTCTACCGCGACTTCCAGGACGCCGAAGCCTTCCTGACCGAACTGAAGGACCTCCTCCAGCGAAGGGGGTGAAGTGGCGCAAGCATTCCTGCTCGCAGGAGGATGCGTGGGCGACTTCTAAGCGTTCACATCCACCACGGTCCGCCCCCGCACTTGCCCCTTCAGAATCTGCTCCCCCGCCTCGATCACGCGGCTCATGGGGATCACCTGCATGATCGCGTCCAAGCGGTCCAAAGGCAGGTCCACCGTCAGCCGATCCCAAATCTGCAACCGGTCTCCCTTGGTCGCCTTCGAAGAATCGATCCCCAGCAGATTCACCCCCCGCAAGATGAAGGGAAACATCGAGGTGTTCAGCGCCGCTCCGCCGGCCAGCCCGCACGCCGTGACGCTCCCATGCTGCTTCATCCTCCGCAGCGTGGCCGCCAGCGTATCGCCCCCCACCGAATCGATGGACGCCGCCCAGCGCTCCGGCTCCAGCGGACGCTTCGACGGCGCGGCCGCCTCCTCGCGGCTCAGGATCGTCGCCGCGCCCAGCCCGCGCAGGTACTCGTGATGCTCCGCACGCCCCGTCGATGCGGCCACGCTGTATCCCAGGTTCGCCAGGATGGCGATCGCCAGGCTGCCCACGCCGCCCGAAGCCCCGGTCACCAGCACCTCGCCGTCCTCCGGAGCCAGCCCGTGCCGCTCCAGCGCGAGCAAGCTCTGCATGGCCGTGAATCCCGCTGTGCCGATCCCCATGGCCTGCTGCAGCGTCATCCCCGGTGGCAGCGCCACCACGTGTTTCGCGTCCAGCCGAGCCAGTTGCGCGTATCCGCCCCACATCGTCTCGGAGGTGCCGCACCCGGTCACCACGACCGCGTCGCCCGGCTCGAACTCCGCCGTGGCGGACTCCTCCACCGTGCCCGCGAAGTCCACCCCCGGCACCATGGGATACTTACGGATGACGCCCCGTTTTCCGGTGACCGCCAGCCCGTCTTTATAATTCAGGCTGGAGCAGGCCACCCGCACCAGCACCTCGCCCGGAGGCAGTTCGCTGCGCTCCAGGTCACGTAGTGTAATCGTGGGATTTCCGGCATCGCCGGTAACATAGACAGCCCTGAAAGTCGTCACTCCAGGTATCATAGTGCACTAGCCCTTCGCGGGGCCGAAGCCTCCTCCTTAAACGCAATGAACGATCACCCTCAATCCCCCCTGCGCCCCTACCTGCCCGTCTTGCTGTTGCTGTTCGTCGGCAGCGGTTGCGCGGCCCTCATCTATGAGATCGTCTGGTTCCAGCTTCTGGAACTGGCCATCGGATCCTCGGCCGTATCGCTGGGCGCCCTGTTGGGGACCTTCATGGGAGGGATGTGCCTGGGCAGCATCCTGTTACCACGCAAGATTTCGGCGAAGCAGCATCCCCTGCGCGTCTACGCCTGGATCGAATTGGGCATCGGCGCCCTCGGCCTGATCGTGCTCTTCCTGATCCCCTGGGCCGACCGGCTCTATGCGGCCGTCGCCGGACTGGGCATGACCGGCGTCTTCCCGCGCGCCATCGTAGCCGCGCTCTGCCTGCTGCCGCCCACGCTGTTGATGGGAGCCTCGCTGCCCGCCATGGCGCGTTGGATTGAGACGACGCCTCAGGGCGTCTCCTGGCTCGGATTCTTCTACGGCGGCAACATCGCCGGCGCTGTCTTCGGATGCCTGCTGGCCGGCTTCTACCTGCTGCGCGTGCATGACATGGCGGTGGCCACCTACGTCGCCGTGGCGATCGACGTCGCGGTCGGACTGCTCGGCTTGGCGATCGCCAAATACGCTCCCTACACGCCCTCGGAGGCCCCCGCGACGCCCGTAAAGCGAGCCGCCGGAGCTTGGGGAGTATTCGCCGTCATCGCACTTTCGGGCATGACCGCACTGGGCGGCGAAGTGGTCTGGACGCGCCTGCTCGCCATGATGATGGGCGCCTCGGTCTACACCTTCTCCATCATCCTGGCCGTGTTCCTGGTGGGCCTGGGCCTCGGCAGCAGCGCCGGATCAATGATCGCCCGCAGCAGTCCGCGGCCGCGCGTGGCGCTCGGCTGGGCGCAGATGCTGGCCGCCGGCGGCATCGCCTGGACCGCTTACACCATCACCACCGGCCTGCCGAACTGGCCCATCGATCCGCTACTCTCCACCAGCATCTGGTTCAACTTCCAGATCGACCTGATGCGCGCCTTCTGGACCGTGCTGCCGCCCGCGCTGTTCTGGGGCGCCAGTTTCCCGCTGGCCATGGCCGCCATTGCCGCGCCCGGCCAGGACCCCGCCAACGTGGCGGGCGAAACGTATGCCGCCAACACCGTCGGCGCCATCTTCGGAGCCCTGCTGTTCAGCATCGTTTTCGTCCCCTGGATCGGCACGCAGGGAGCCCAGCGTCTGCTGATGGCCCTGGCCGCGTTCTCCGCGATGCTGGCTTTGCTGCCCGTGCTGGAATTCAGCGCGCGCAAGGCGACCGCTGTCGTCCTGCTGATCCTCTCACTGGGCGGCATCACCTATCTGATGCGCGGCCTGGGCACCGTGCCGTGGATCGCGCTGGCCTACGGACGCCGCGCCGCCACCACCACCGACGCGGGCCAGCCGCTCTATATCGGCGAAGGACGCAACTCCTCCATCGTCATCTCGCAGTTGCCGGGCGGCCAGATTTATTTCCACGTCAGCGGCAAAGTCGAGGCGTCCACGGAAACCTTCGATATGCGCCTGCAGCGTATGCTGGGGCACATTTCCGCACTCGCCAACAAGGATCCCAAGTCCGTGCTGATCGTCGGCTTCGGCGCCGGCGTCACGGCCGGATCGTTCACCACCTATCCGGGCATCACCAAGATCGTCATCTGCGAGCTGGAAAAACTGATTCCCCCGGCTGCGACCCAGTTCTTCGGCGCCGAGAACTATAACGTATTGAACGACCCCCGCACGGAGATCCACTACGACGACGCGCGCCACTACGTGCTCACCACGTCCGAGAGGTTCGACATCATCACCTCGGACCCGATCCACCCCTGGGTCAAGGGCGCGGCCACGCTGTATTCGAAGGAGTATTTCGAGGAGTGCAAGCGCCACCTCAACCCGGGCGGCGTCGTCACGCAGTGGGTGCCGCTCTACGAAAGCGACCTGGACACCGTCAAGAGCGAAATCGCGACCTTCTTCGAAGTGTTCCCCAACGGCACTGTTTACGCCAATAACATCGACGGCCAAGGCTACGATGTGGTGATGCTCGGCCAGAAGGACCCCGCGCCCATCGACCTCGACCAGGTCCAGAAGCGGCTCGAAGAGAACCCGCGCGCCGCCGAATCGCTGGCCTACGTCGGCATCGGTTCCGCCATGGACCTGTTCGCCAACTACACGGCCAGCGCCGAGCAGATGCGCGACTGGCTGGCCGGCGCGCAGATCAATCGCGACATCAACCTGCGCCTCCAGTATCTGGCCGGCCTGGGCGCGATCTACCAGAATGCGGGCGGCATCATGCGCCAGATCGAGCAGTTCCGCGGATTCCCGGAAAACCGCTTCAAGGCGTCGGAGGAAACCATGCAGCAGTTCCGCCAGCGCTTCGCATACTATTAGGCTTTTGGGAAACGTTAGCAATCCGGTCCGCGTGGGGCTCATCGGTTGTGGTGTCCTGGCCCGCGCCGCTCACATTCCGTCCCTGCTCCGCATTCCCGGCGTGCACCTGACCGCCCTCTCCGATTGCGACCCGGCGGCCCTGCGCGCCGCCGCGCAGATGGCGCCCGGCGCTCAGGCCCTCGCCTCCCACACCGGGCTGATGGAACTGGTGGACGCCGTCGTCATCGCCTCGCCACCCGCCGCGCACCTGGCGCAGACCCTGGACGCGATTGAGCGCAATCTGCACGTCTACCTCGAAAAGCCCATGGCCGCTTCGCTCGACGAGGCCCGCCAGTTGGAGGCCGCCTGGCGCGGCACGAACCGGGTCGGGGCGCTCGGCTTCAACTACCGCTTCAACGCCCTTCTGGGCCAGATGCGCGACGCCCTCGAAGCCGGCCGCGCGGGCGAGCCCCTGGCCGTCCGCTCCGTGTTCTCTCTTGCCGCCCACACGGTTCCCGCCTGGAAGCAGAAGCGAGCCTCCGGCGGCGGCGTCCTGCTGGACTTGGCCAGCCATCACGCCGACCTCGCCCGCTTCCTGTTCCGCGCGGAGGTGGCCGAGGTCAGCGCGGAAACCCGCTCCGTACGCACCGAACAGGATTGCGCCACGCTCACCATGACGCTGGACTCCGGCGTGTCCATCCAGTCGTTCTTCTCCCTATGCGCCTTTGAAGAGGACTCCTGGGACGTGTTCGGCGCCGAGGCCCGCCTGCGCGTAAATCGCTACGCCTCCCAGCGGCTGGAAATCCTGCCGCTGGCCAAACGGGCCGCGCAACTGGCGCAAATCCGCCACGGCGTCGCCGCCTTCCTGCCCTCGCGCTGGCAGTCGGAAAAGCTGCGGTCGCCGTGGCACGAACCTTCCTTCCCTCACGCGCTGCGCGCCTTCATCGAGGCTGTGCGTCCGGGAGGGACCAGGGACAGCCGGCTCGCCACCTTCGCCGACGGGCTGCGCGCCATGAGCATCATCGACGCCGCGGAAACGTCGGCAACCACGGGACGGAGGACCCAATGTCAGAAGTGAACCAAGCCCAACCGGCGCTCTCAGTGATCCTGATCACGCCGGACAAATTCGCACGCATCCGCAAAACCGTGCGCCTCCTGCGCGCGCAAACCGTGCACGATCGCCTGGAGGTGGTGGTCGGCGCGCCCTCGCTGGCCGAACTGGACATGGACGAGGCCGAACGCGAAGGCTTCGCCGGCCTCCGGTTGGCGGAAGTCGGACCCCTCACATCCACCGGGGAACCGCGCCTTCGCGCCATGCAGGCCGCCACCGCGCCTCTCATCATGTTTGGCGAGGATCACTGCTTCCCGGAGCCCGGCTGGGCCGAAGCGCTGCTCGCCGCCTTCGATCAGGGCTATCACGCCGTCGGCGCCACGCTGCTCAACGCGAACCCCGGCAGCCGCGTCAGTTGGGCGTCCATTCTGCTGAACTTCGCTCCCGTCGTCGCCTGTGATAGGAACCACACCGCCGCCTACATCGCCTGGCACAACAGCGGCTATCGCCGGAAGGTGCTCGACGAATACAGTCCGGAAGAGATGGCCGCCTTCCTCGAAGCCGAAGGAATCCTGCACGGCGAACTGGAAAAGAAAGGGCACAAGCTGCTGGTGTGCGCCGACGCACGCACGCATCACACCAACGTGTCGCTCTTCCGCGGGCTCCTGGTCGAACAGTTCTGGGGATCGCGCCTGTTCTGGAGCGCGCGCGTCGATAGGGAACGCTGGCCCCTGGGCAAGCGCCTGATTTTCGCGGCAGCTTCGCCTGGACTCATCCTTGTGCGCCTCCTCCGTGCAGCCACCGAGGCCCGCCGCATGGGGGAACTCGGCCGCCTCCCGCTGATCGCGCCGCATCTGGCCGCGGGAGCCGTCTGCGTCAGCCTCGGCGCGGCGGCCGCCCTCCTGCGGGGCCGCGGCAACACCATGCACTGGCGCGTGCTCGGCGAGTTCCACCGCGTCAATGAACTGCGCCCGGAGGACCGCCCTCTGCTGACCTCCTGACCCGCTGCCTATGGAATTCTCCGTCGTCATCCCGACCTACGGCCGCCCGGACGCGCTGCTTCGCTGCCTGGACGGAGTCGCGCGCCAGAGCTTCCCGCCGGAGCAGTTCGAGGTGATCGTGGTGGACGACGCCAGCCCGCAGCCGGTCTCCCCGCAGCTCGACGAGTGGAAATCCGCGACGAGCCTCCGCCACCTCCGTCTCGACCGCAATGGCGGACCCGCCGTGGCGCGCAACGCCGGAGCCGCCCTGGCCCGCGGACGCTACCTCGCGTTCCTGGACGATGACTGCGTGCCTGATCCGCAATGGCTGGCGGAACTGGCCCGCTGCACCCAGGACGCCGGTCAGCCGGCCATCGGCGGGCGCGTCGAAAACGGCCTGCCGCACGACGCGTTCTCCTGGGCCAGTCACGTGCTGACCTTCCAGCAATATGACCGCTACGAGCGCGATCCCCGCTTGATGACCTTCTTCGCCACCGCCAACCTGGCCGTGCCCGCCGAGGCTTTCCAGCGCCTCGGCGGCTTTGACACGCGTTTGCTGCGGGCCTACGAAGACCGCGATTTCTGCGACCGCTGGCTGGCGGCGGGTCAGCGCTTCGTCTACGCCAGCCGCGCCATGGTGGCGCACTTCCGCGCGATGCAACTCCGCGGTTTCCTCCGGCAGCACTTCTTCTACGGCTACTCGGCGCGTTTCTATTACCGCCGTCATGGAAGCGCGGGCAATCGAGCGGCCTTCCACCTGCCCCGCTTTCTCGCATTTCTGACAGCAAGCGTCTACCGCCGCGAAGGCTTCTTCCGTGCCATCCGCTTTGCCCTACTCGCGGGCGTGGCGCAAGCGGCTTCGCTGGCCGGCTACCTGGTAGCGCCATCCGCACCCCGCGACCCCGCGATCCATCCGCAAGGGTCGGGCCACCGCACGGACGCCACTTAGATATGGGCCGCTCCCGCGCGGTTCTCACCGGATCCCGACCCTCCCGCACCGGAGAGGACCGCTCCCTGTGGTCGCGGCTCAGCTACTGGCGCTGTGCCCAGCGCACGTTCTTTGTGCGGAGCGCCGCTAGCTGAGCCACGACCGCAGGGAGTGGTCCTCCAGAGTCCGTCACGCCCCTATCAGCCATCGAACACCAGGCTCATGCAGGTCACCCCCGCATCCGCCTTGATCAGCTCCGAGGTATCGACAGTCCTCACCCGATACCCGGCACTCTCCAGCACCCCACGCGTCCGCGGAAAGCTCGAAGGCAGCACGATCGTCTCGCCCACCCGCAGCGCATTCGCCCCGCCGGGCTCCTCCGCGGGCACGTCCAGGATCTTCAGCCCGCACAGAGCCTCCGTATCCATCCACGCGCGATTCGCCAGGATCGTATCGCCGCCCAGGTAGCAACAAGCGCTCTTGAGGTGCAGGCACCCGCGCACCTCCACCGGCGTCACCCAGTACCCGAACGGATCCAGCAGCCGGGCCAACTGCTGGATGCCAGCCACGTTGGTACGCTGCGACAGACCCACGTACAGCGTCTTGCCGACGCGCATCACGTCGCCGCCTTCCAGTGTCCCGGGCTCCTCGATCCGCCGGATCTCCCGAAACTCCGCGACCGCCCGAGCCAGCGTTTCGGCCTCACCCCGCCGCGACGCTGCGCCCATGCGCGTGATCACCGCGACCTCGTCCAGCACCAGCGCCGGATCCTCCACAAACACGCAATCCGCCTGCTCGGCCAGCGCCGGCAGTGAGATCACGCGCGCGCCCAGCTCTCCCAGCAGCGCCTCATAGCGCGAGTGCTGCGCTTCAGCCAGCCCCACGTCGATCGGCTGCCGCGCATGGAACGATACCTCGCATTCGGCCAGCCGCGGACTCACCTTGCGCGTGATCGCCGTCAGCATCAGTGGTGTACCGCCACTTCCGCCACCACCTCGAAGGTGAACCGCACGAACCCGTAGAGCGACGACTCCGGCAGCCGCTCCACGTCGCTGTGCGCACCGTAATTGGTGCGATCGTTATCGGTCACCGCTGACCCGATCCCGTACGCCTGCACGCCCTTGGCCCGCAACTGCGCCATGTCCGTCGCCCCCGTCAGCATCGAAGGCAGCGTAATCGATCCCGGATACAGCCGCTTGCCCACGGTCTCAATCGCCCGGAACATTTCGGTATCCAGCCGCGAAGGCGGCGTAGCCTCGCGAGCGCCCGCCGGCAGTGGCTCAATCTTCACCGCCGGGTCGCCGATGATCGCCTTCATCTGGTCATAGAACGCAGGCACGTCCTCGTCCGGCAGCACGCGAATATCGAGCGTCGCCTCGGCCTGCGACGGAATCACGTTCATGCGGAACCCGGCGTCCAGAATCGTCGGTACAACCGATGTCCGCAGCATGGAGTAATGCATCGGCTCATGCTCAGCCAGATAGGCCTGGATGTCCGCCGACCGCGCCGGGTCCAGCAGCCCGTTGTAGCGCGCGGCCTGCTCCGGCGTGCTGATGGTGGCCAGCCGCTCGAAATACGTGCGCGTCGTATCGTTCAGGCGCATGGGCGTGACCCACGTCCCGACCTTCGCCACCGCCCCCGCCAGATGCACCAGCGCGTTATCGGTGCGCGGAATCGACCCGTGCCCCGACGTCCCGTTCACCACCAGCCGCGCGCGCCGCGGCAGCTTTTCCGCCGTCGCCACGGTGACCACGGTCACCCGCCCGTTGTTGATGCCCGCGCCGCCGCCCTCGGTGATAGCGAACTCCGCGTCGATCGCATTGAAGTGCTCGCGCACCATGAAATCGATGCCCACCGAAGTGTCGCCTTCCTCGCCGGACTCCGCCAGAAAGATGACGTCCCGGTCCAGCGCCGCGCCGCTGCGCTTCAGCAGCAGCAGCGTCATCAGGTTGGCCGCCAGCTTGTCCTTATCGTCAACCGTGCCGCGGCCCCACACGTAGCCGTCCTGGACCACGGCGCCGAACGGGTCCACCGGCCACTTCTCGCGCTGCACGCCGACCACATCGGTGTGCGCCATCACCAGCACGGGCCGCTTCGATCCATTGCCGCGCAGCCGGGCGACAATATTGGCGCGCTTGGGGTCCATCGCGAACACTTGGTTTTCGATGCCCTCGGCGTCAAAAACGCCCTTGAGGTAAGCCACCACCCGGGTCTCATTGCCAGGCGGATTCGAGGAATCGATCTGCACCAGCGACCGGTAATGCCGCAGGATCTCCGGTTCCTGCGCACTCCAATCCATGCTTGGGGACTGCGCCAGAGCCCAAGTGGAGCCGAGCACGAAAGCAAGCGTCAAAACTGCAATCCGCATGTTTACCATTGTGGCGCAAGCACTCTTGCCTGCCGCGCCGGGACTCGTCCCGGCGCTTGTCTTCGGGCGGCCCCGTGCTCCTCACGCGTCCGGCGCCGCCATCCCATGCGCCCGCAGAAACGACAGCTTGTCCCAATACCCCCTCTGGAACACGATCCGCCCCTCGCGCACATGGAAGAACCCGCACCCGCGCAGCCCCAGCGGATCGCGCCACTCCAGAATGGCCCACTCCCCATCCTGAAAAATCTGCTCCGGGATGCAGACCATCTCCGCCGCGGCAAACTCCCGGCGAAACATGGCCAGGATCGCCGGCCGCCCCGTCACCGGCTGCTCCGCCACCTGATGGTTGGTGGCATCCTCGGCATACATCGCCGCCAACGCCTCGGCATCGCCACGGTTGAACGCGGCCACCCAGGCCTTCACCAAGTCTCGTGGTTGCATACCAGACCATAGCATCCCCGAGTCAACAAACGATGTCACCCCACTTGCGCCTCCGTCCCCACTGGACCTACCCTTGATCTGTGCCGCTCCGGACCCTCCTCCTGATCCTGGCCCTCACCGCCGGAATCGGCTACGTGACCACGGCGCAGCAGCCCGCCACTCCGCCGCCCCCCGGCTCCCCGCACCAAGCCCTGCTCGACCGCTACTGCGTCGGCTGCCATAACCAGAGCGCCCTGTCCGGGGGCCTCGCGCTCCACACCGCAGACGTCCTCGACCCCACTCAAGACCCCGAAACGTGGGAAAAGGTGATCCGCAAGCTGCGCGCCGGAGCCATGCCCCCGCAGGGCATGCCGCGCCCGGACGATGCCGCTGTCGAAGGTCTGCTCACCTATCTTGAAACCTCCCTCGACCGAGCCGCCGCCGCGCAGCCCGACCCCGGCCGCTCCCCACCCCGCCGCTTGAACCGGACCGAGTACGCCAACGCCATCCGCGACTTGCTCGCGCTCGACCTCGACGTAGCCCCGCTCCTGCCGACCGACGACGCAGACCTCGGCGTCGACGGCAACGCCGGCGCACCCGGCATCCCGTCCGGCCCTCTTGATCCGTACGCGTCCGCCTCCGCCAAAATCGCGCGCCTCGCGGTCGGCGACCCTAACACCGAACCCGTAGCCACCACCTACCGCACCCGCCCCGATCTCTCCCAGGACCAGCGCATCGCCGGCCTGCCCCTGGGCACCCGCGGCGGCCTTGTCGAACAGCACAACTTCCCGCTCGACGGCGAATACACCCTGAAAGCGGAGCTGGCCCGCAACGCCGCCGGCGTGATCCGCGGTCTGGAACAAGAGCACCAAATCGAAGTCCTGGTCGACGGCGAGCGCGTCTTCCTGGAGCGCATGGGCGGCGCCGAAGAACCGCAGGCCGAAATCGAAGCCCGCCTCACCGCTCGCGTGCCCGTCAAAGCAGGACCGCACAAGGTCGCCGTGACCTTCGTCCAGAAAAACCGCGCTGAACGGGACGACATCCTCCAGCCCTTCCCGCGCACGACACTCGACCCCAACGAAGCCGGCCTCCCGCAGGTCGAGAGCCTGATCGTCGACGGACCCTACACAGCCACGGGCCCCGGCCAAACTCCCAGCCGCGAGAAGATCTTCTCCTGCCAACCGGCCCCCACCGAGGAGGTCGCCTGCGCGCGCGCCATCCTCAGGCGCCTCGCCCGCGAAGCCTACCGCCGCCCCATCACCGACCGCGACCTCGAACCGCTGCTCGACATCTACCAGAGCAACCGCAACCGCGGCGCCAGCTTCGAGCAGGGTATCGAAAGCGCCCTCCGCCTGATCCTGGCGAACCCGCAGTTTGTTTTCCGTTTCGAGCCAGACCCGGAAGACGTCGCGCCCGGCTCCCCCTACCGCATCAGTGACCTCGCACTCGCCTCGCGCCTCAGCTTCTTCCTCTGGTCCAGCATCCCCGACGAAGAGCTGCTGGTCCTCGCCTCGCAGAACAAACTGCATGAGGACGAGGTGCTCGAACAGCAGGTCCGCCGCATGCTGGCCGACCGCAAGTCCGGCGCCCTGGTCACCAACTTCGCCTCGCAGTGGCTCGACCTGCGCAGCCTCAAGAGCACCTTCCCGGACCCGCAGGAGTTCCCCGACTTCGACGGCAACCTGCGCCAGGACCTCCAGACCGAAACCGAGCTCTTCCTCTCCAGCATCTTCCGCGAAGACCACAATATCCTCGACCTGCTCACCGCCAACTACACCTTCATGAATGAGCGTGTCGCCCACCACTACGGCGTCTCGAACGTCTACGGCAACCGCTTCCGCCGCGTCAAACTCACAGACGAGCAGCGCCGCGGCCTCCTCGGCCAGGCCAGCATCCTGGCCGTGACCTCCCACACCACGCGCACCTCGCCCGTCGACCGCGGCAAGTGGATTCTCACCAACCTGCTCGGCATCCCGCCGCCGCCCCCGCCGGCCGACGTGCCCGCGCTCAAGGAAAACGACGAAGGCGGCAACCCGGCCTCGGTCCGCAAGCGCATGGAACTGCACCGCGCCAACCCGTCCTGCGCGGGCTGCCACAAGCTGATGGACCCCCTGGGATTCGCGCTCGAAAACTTTGACGCCACCGGCCGCCGGCGCAACCTTGACGCAGGCGCGCCCATCGATGCCTCAGGCGTGCTGCTCGACGGCACGCCAGTCGACAGCCCCAAGGCCCTGCGCGAAGCCCTGCTCAAGCGCCCCAACGTCTTCGTGGGCACGTTTACCGAAAAGCTTCTGACCTACGCCCTGGGCCGCGGCCTCGACGACAAGGACATGCCCACCGTCCGCGCCATCGTTCGTAGTGCGGAGCAGAACGACGACCGCTTCTCGTCGATCGTGCTAGGCATCGTCAAGAGCGTCCCGTTTGAGATGAAGGTGAAGGTCGCCCAGGAAGGCTCGGTGGAGTAGAACGCAAGCCCGATAGAGGCGGACATCGCCGCCTTCGAGATCGTTGGACTCGCCTGTTCTGGTATGCAGAAGGAGCTTCCAGACTCGCTGAAGGGCGTCACACTATGGCGCTACATGAGTCTGCTCAAACTACTCGCGGTGCTGCAATCAAAAGGCCGCACTTCTCGCAACTCAAATCGCTCAGGGATCCCTACGAGGGATCTGCGCCAACAGTCTGGGAGCGGTCAGGTGAGCGTGGGCGCACACCTCCGTTAGGGCTGGGCCCGCCCAGCCGGGATACGCGTACCCCTCGGGGAGCCATTCGGAAACATTACCGCATGGACCGCTACTTCGGCTCAACGCGCCCCAGCGCTTCATCGGTTGCCAACTCCAGCTCTTCCATCTCGCTGTCGTCGAGAGCCCGGATCCTGGCTTGCAGCGCCGACTTGGGAATAGCGCGCAACTGGAAGGCCAGCGCAACGGAGTCCTCGGGTGGCCCTCCAGTGGAGGACGAGCGAATCAGGGCCGTTCCAGCCAAGTTCGCGCGGTCAAGGTTTGTTGTGAGGGGACTACCAGAACCGATTGGAGGGCCCGCGTCAACGCCTCGCTCTGCCAAATCACAACCGGTCTGCGGCCGGTCTGTTCCCTGGGTCGATATGCACCGAGGTCAGCCCACCAGAGCTCTCCTCGCTTCAATCGCGGTCCCTTGCTTCGAGTTCAGCCGCCCACTCGGCAAGTCCCTGCTCAGCCAGGGGAAGGTCGTCGCCCTTCGCGGTCTTCGCGAGCCGCACCAAATCCCAGCGGCTGGGGTCGGGGCGCCGCACCACAATCAAATTCACGCGCTCACCTGGACGAAGGCCCAAACGCTCCGCGGGCCGGAGCACACCATTCTCGTATTGGGCTTCAACGACCCTCACGCCCATGATCGTAACATGGGGTGGCACGGACGAAGCCCCGCGCAGAACTCCGCGACCCGCGGCGCAAGGCCATGGAGGCCTATATCATGTCCCAACGCTCCGGCAAAGCCATGGAGCCCGGCAAGCACTGACGCGGCGGACGGCCTGAATATCGAGGACTCCGCCAGCTTCCCCGCTGAGGAGAATGCGGAGACCCTCGCGGCTGACGAAGGCCTCGCGGACGCCGAAGCCGGCTGGACCGTCCCCAATCGAAAAAGTCCGCAAGCTGCTGCCCCAGTGGATCGCGATCTAGCCCGCATTTCTCACCAGGTTCGGGCGCAGGACGTGGCGCAAGCCCGTGGCTTGCCGCGCCGGGACTCTTCCCGGCGCTTGTGGCCGGTCACGCTGTCATGCCGGAAGCGGCGAAATCACCGACTGCGTATCCCTACCTCACGTTTCGCGCCGATGCACTGTAGAGCTTGTGAGAAATGCAGACTAGCCTTCTCACCGGCTCTCCGCGCACTCCGGGGGGAAACGTTAGGCGGGGAGCCGTAGTGGGCGACTTTGCAGCCGCAGCCGGCATGACCTGTTGAGTGAGGACAAGCGCCAGGATGAGTCCCGGCGCGGCAAGCCACGGGCTTGCGCTACGTCCTGCGCCTTTTGTCTCGTGACGGGCCAAAGCCCGTTTGCCGGGACGACTCCCGGTGCGGCGAGCACGAGCACCACGTGGGCGCGTCAGGGAGCTGCGGGGAAGGGGTCAGAGAAGCGTGCGTCGTGCAGAAGTTCCGCGTCCGTGAGGCTCTCGAGGAACGCCAGGAGGTCGGCCCGGTTCTGCGCGGTCATGGCGAAGCCGGTCATGCGCTCGTCTTTGTTCGGATTCGTGTGGGCGCGGCCGCCGGCGGCGTAGTGGTCGAGCACCTCGCTGAGCGTCGCGATGCTGCCGTCATGCATGTAGGGAGCCGTCACCGCGATGTTGCGCAGCGAGGGAGCTTTGAACTTGCCGCGGTCGAGCTCGCGATGGGTATGTTCGTAGATGCCGCGGTTGGGGGCGGGGTACTGCTCGAAGAGGGCTGTGTTGTGGAACGGGGCCGGCACGTCTTCGGCTCCCACGTAGCCGGTCGAGTCGCTGAGGTTGAAGCCGCCGTGGCAGCGGAAGCAGCCGGCCACGCCGTCGGTGAAGAACAGCGCCTCGCCGCGCCTGGCGGCGTCCGGGATGGCCGATGCGTCGCCGCCGAAGTAATAGCGGTCATAGGGCGAGCGGGCCGACAGGATGGACCGCTCGAAGGCCGCCAGTGCCTTGGCCACGTTCGGCACCGTGAAGGGGTCGTGCTCGCCGGGGAAAAACGTCGGGGAACAAGCGGCGGTAGGCGGCGTCGCTATGGAGGTCGCGCAGGAGGGTGTCTTCGCGGCCGGCCAGCCCCATTTCGACGGGATGCTCGCCCAGCAGCGGCGTGAGGGCCTGGTCTTCGAGGCGCGTGGCGCCGGGATCGCTCCAGGTGAGCGTGCGCGCGTAGGCGACGTTCACCAGGCTCATGGAACTGCGCGGGTGCGCTTCGCCGGTGGCGCCGACCGCCGTGGCCCGTCCGTCGGTGAAGGCCAGCTCCTGGCGATGGCAGCTCGCGCAGGCGTACGTGCCGGTGACGGAGAGGCGCTGGTCATAGAAGAGGCGCCGGCCCAGCTCGACCTTCGCTGCTGACATGGGATTGTCGGCGGGCACGCGCGGCTCCGGGAACCCTTGCGGCAGGCGCCACACGTAGGGTTCCGGATCGCCGCGCCAGAAGAACCCGGCCAGCAGGACCATTCCGGCAATTCCTAGCGCGGCGCCCTTCATGACCCGGCCTTCATGACTGCCTGGCTGCGGCGATGCGCACGCGGACTACGTTGGCGATACGGCCGGCGACGCGCGTGGTGAGGTCGGCGTCACCCATGCCGGCGAGCGACGGCGGGAGGTCGAGCACCAGGTAATCCTTGCCGGGGAGGTCCTTGGCTCCGTAAGCGGCGACGGGCACGGGCCGGCCGCCGATGGTGACCTCGATCTCTTCGGGGCGCGCGTGGCGCAGGCCACTGGCGTCCAGGCGAATGCGCACCGTGTCTGGTCCGCCCACGCGCACGGGGATGGATGCGCAGCCCGTGTCGTCACAGGCGGACAGCGTCGCGGTTTCGGTGCTGCCGTCGGGACGGGTGTAGGTCGCCGTGCCGGTGGCGGGGCCGCGGCAACTGATGTCGGTCCAAAAGCCGGGCGCCGTGCGGGCGATCGTGAGATTGGCGCTGAGGCGGCTGCCGTCCGTGCGGACCACGGTCATACGCGCGGGTCCTTCGGCGGATTCTTCGGGAACGATGAAGTTGATCTGGCCCCAGCCGGCCGAGGTCCAGAGAATGCCCGCCGGACGGGTGACACCGGCCGCATCGGTCACGTTGACGGAGACGCCGGCGAGGGTCGTGGGCACCGCGCCCGAGCCGCCGTACCAGGCGTCATGCTGGCCCATGGCGGGTCCGTAGGCCATGGCGATGGCTCCGCGGGCGACTTCGATCCCGCCGCCGGTGCCGACGATGGAGAAGCCCATGGGATCCGACGCGCGCATGTGGGCCTGCACGACGCGTCCGAGGCCGGCGGGCGGCCAGGCGGGCTTGCCGCAGGTCCATCCGTTATTGAGTGTGGTGGCGTCGTGCTGGAAGAGGTCCCGGACCAGCTTGGCGGGCACGAATTCGGAGACGATCCAGGAGATGTTGTGGCGGTCGAGATAGGCGAGGTGGGCCTGGACGGCTTCGGTGGCGGGGCTGGGGTCGGAGGGGATGCCGGCGCATTCGGGGGTGGCGTCTAGGTTGAGGTCCCAGCGCGAGAGGACGGCGCGGGCGATTTCCGGGTAGGTCGCTTTGCGGGCGGATTCGGTGCGCCAGCCGGCGAAGCTGGGCGCGACGCCTTGGATGGTATTCGGGTCCGTGGTGGCGGAGCCGCTCGCCAGCACCACCGGTTGTCTCGCTCCCGCGGCGCGCATGGCCAGCAGCTCCGGAACGGAGGCCGCCTCAAAGATCACGTTCGGGTCATTCTTAAAGTGATGGGCGACCGTGGGGCCGCCGCCGGCCAGGATCGCGAGCATTTCGAATTCGTGGATGCGGTCCACCAGTGCGGTCAATTCGGTGAGATCGGCCGCAGTGAGTCCTTCGGCCACCGGCACGCGCACGGCGTTCATGTTGAAACGCAGGCGGATCGCCGAGAGCGAGGTTCCCGAATACGGTCCGAAATCGGCGCCGCTACGGGTCTGATAGGCAACCGTATCGGGGCGAAATTCTGGCAAATTCGTGCCGCGAATCAGGAAGGTGCGTCCGCGGGCGTCCCGCAGGCGGGTGCCGTCGACATGGAACGGCCCTTCGGGAGCCAGAGTGCGCTGCTGGTGGGTTTCGGCGGGCCGGACGCCGGTGGCGGGCAGTTGCACGGCGCCGTAGGTGAGAAAGAGCCCCAGGAAACAGCGGGCCATCCGTTGCGGTGTCATGTGTATAAGACGGGGACGGGGTCCGGTTTGACGACACCCCCCCTCGCGGACGTACGCCTTTGAGGTCGGGCTCACCCTGCCGGGCGCCGCTGGGTCGATAATGGTTCCCGTAGGGAGGAAGTGACATGAAGCAGTGCTGGCTCTGCTACATGATTCTCTGTATGGCCGGTTCCGCGTTGGCGCAGACGGCCCCCGCGAACGAAGCCACCGAACACGCCGCCACGCTCGACGCCATCCGCAGTTTCGCACAGACCTACACCAAGCGGCTGCCGAACTTCACGGCCACGCAGGTGCTCCACCGCGACGTCAAGCCGATTCGCAACGGTGGGACGGTGTTCTCCCGGTCGGCGCTGAGCCCCCAGGACGACGTGGTCGAAGAGCAGCTCAGCATGGTGGGGGGCCGCGAGGTCCACAAGATCACCAAGCTCAACGGCAAGCCCGTGCCCGCCGACCTAGCCGATCAGCCTTTGGGGGTCTTCTCGCGGGGCGAGTTCGGGAACCTGCTGGGCGTTCTGTTTGATCCGGCCACGAAGGCAAGTTTCGAGTGGGACCGCATGGGGAAGCGCGATGACCGCCGCGTTTCCGAATTCAAGTTCCAGGTTCCGCAGAAGACCGGCTACGGGATCCTGGAGGACGGCAAAACCTTCCGGGTCCCCTACCGCGGCAAGATCTTCGCCGATCCGCAGACCGGCGAGGTGCTCCACGTGGAATTGAACTGCACGGGGATCCCGGGCACGTCCAATTACCGGCAGGTCGACCTGGCGGTGGACTACGAGCCGACCGAGGTGGCCGGGCAGCCGTTTCTGCTGCCGTCACACACGCGGCTGTACATCCGCACGCGGGCGGGTGAGATGACCAGCGAATCGGACTACAAGAATTACCGCCGCTTCGCCTCCGAATCCAGCATCTCCTTCGGCGATCCGGACCAGTAGGCGCCCTACCCATGTTTCGGACGCAGGATGTGGCGCAAGCCCGTGGCTTGCCGCGCCCAGACAATAGGTATGACTCGTCCCGGCGCTTGTGGCCGGTCACGCTGTGATGCCGGGAGCGGCGGCCAAGTCGCCGATTGGGTATCCCTGCCTCACGGCTGCCGTGGCACGATGGACGATATCTACGAAACCTCTCTAAGCGGCCCGCGGGGACCGCTCCCTGCGTTCGCGGCACAGCTACTGGCATTGTGCAGGCACCCCTGTCCCGGGCAGAGCGCCGCAAGCTGAGCCGCGACCGGCAGGGAGCGGTCGACACCTGCCACAGACTCCTGTGGGCCTTGACACCCGACGACTAAGCGGGCAATTTAAGGGGAGGCAAATTCCAGCTGTCCCCGGAGACAAATCGCATGCGCATCCGCATTCCTGTCCTCTCTGCCGCTGTTCTGCTCGCGGCCCTGACGCCGCTGGCGGCGCACCACGCCTTCCAGGCCGAGTTCGACGACACCAAGCCGGTCACGCTGGAGGGCAAGGTGGTCAAGATGGAGTGGATCAATCCGCACTCCTGGATTCATGTGGCGGTGCCGGGTCCGGACGGTAAGGAAGTGGTATGGATGGTGGAAGGCGGCAGCCCGAACATCATGCTGCGGCGCGGTTTCACCAAGGATTCGCTCAAGGAAGGCACCGAGGTCAAGATCCAGGGCTACGCGGCCAAGAGTGGCCTGAACCGGGCCAACGGCGGCAGCATCACGTTTAAGGATGGACGGCGGCTGTTCGTGGGCGGGTCAAACCCGGACGATCCGGGGGCGGGGAAGTAGCGTCGGGAGGCGATCATGAAGGCTCGTATTGGTGTGATGGGCGCGGCGCTGGTTCTGCTGGCCGTGGCGCCGGCGTTCGGGCAGTCGTCAAAGTGGACCCCGCCGAAGACGGCCTGGGGCGATCCCGACTTGCAGGGCTTGTGGCCGGCTTCGGCGAACATCCCCATGCAGCGCGCGGCGAACCTGGGCGACAAGGCCGAGCTGACCGAAGCCGAGCTGAAGCAGCGCGAGGAGCGGGCCGCACAGCAGGACGCTGCCGACTCCGAGGAGTTCGCGCCAACGGCGGGCGGCGTCACCATCAATCCACCGAGCTACTGGGTGGAGCGGGCCGATCCGCACAAGCAGACGTCGATGGTGGTGGACCCTCCCGACGGGCGGATTCCGCCGCTGACCAAGCGGGCCAGCGATTTTTCGCAGTCGCTGCGCGGGGGCCTGGGTCCGGGCAGCCATTTCCCGGACAAGGTGGATTCGCCGGAGGACTTCGACTACTACAGCCGCTGCATCACGCGCGGTCCGGTATCGAGCCTGCTGCCGACGCTCTACAACTTCGGCAACCGGATCGTGCAGGGTCCGGGGTACGTGGTGATCATGAGCGAGATGATCCACGAGGCTCGGGTGATCCCGATCAACGCGGGCGCGCACGTGGGCAGCGACGTCAAGATGTACATGGGCGATTCGCGCGGGCATTGGGAGGGCAACACGCTGGTGGTGGAGACCACCAATTTCAACCCGATGACCGCGGTGAACGGCGGCTACCTGAGCGACAAGGCGAAGTTGATCGAGCACTTCACGCGCACGGGGCCGAAGGAGCTGTTGTATGAGGCGACGATTGACGATCCCGAGACGTGGACCAAGCCGTGGAGCATCCGCTACCCATACACGATGGACCCCGAGTATCCGCTGTACGAGTACGCCTGCCACGAGGGCAACTATATGATGCTCGATTCGCTGATGGGCGCGCGGATGCGGGAGAAGGAAGGGCTGTCGACGAAGGTCGATCGCGGCGCGGAGGGCGGTCCGCCGCCGGGGCAGCGGTAGGAGGAGTCGGTGAAATCCTTCTCCGCGGGATCGAGCGCGCCGACTCTCCGCAACGCCGCGACACACGCCAGCGTTTCCTCGACAAGCTGCTTCGCCAGATTCCTTTCGAGCCGGTCGCCATCCCGATCGCGTTTCGCGCCGGCAGGATCGACGGCGTGTTACAGGGCAAGGGAACGGGGATCGCCCTGGGAGACCGGTTGATCGGTGCGGCCGCGCTGGAGCGCCAATCCCACGGGACGCCCGCCTCTCGTTGTATTCTGGGCTTTACTACCCATGAATCCGAGTTTTGAAGACGCCCGTCTCGAAGCCATCCGGGCGAAGGTTGACGCGGGCCAACGCTTGTCGGCCGAAGACGGCCTCACGCTCTACCGCACGCCCGACCTGCTGGGCGTTGGCTGGATCGCCAACACCGTCCGCGAGCGCCTGCACGGCAGCCGCACCTACTTCAACGTCAACCGCCACCTCAACCCCACCGATGTGTGCGTGGCGAGCTGCAAGTTGTGCGCCTTCGGCAAGCGCGTGCGCGATCCGAAGGCTTACACCATGTCGCTCGACGAAGTGTGGCACAAGGCCGGCGAGGGCTACACCGAGGCGGTCACCGAGTTCCACATCGTCGGCGGCCTGCACCCGGAGCTGTCGCTCGACTGGTTCTGCGAGATGCTGCGCGGCCTCAAGCAGCGCTTTCCGCAGGTGCACCTGAAGGCGTTCACCATGGTCGAGATCGGCTACTTCGCGCGCCGTGGCAAGATCACCGAGCGCGAGGTGTTGGCGAAGCTCAAGGAAGCCGGCATGGACTCGCTGCCCGGCGGCGGCGCGGAAATTTTCCACGATCGCGTGCGCCGCGTGATCTGCGATCACAAGCTGACCGGCGACCAGTGGATCGAGACGGCGCGCATCGCCCACGAAATGGGCCTGCACTCCAACTGCACCATGCTCTACGGCCACATCGAGACCGAAGAGGATCGCGTGGATCACCTGCTGAAGCTGCGCGCGCTGCAAGACGACACGCAGGGCTTTCAGACCTTCATTCCCCTGGCGTTCCATCCCGACAACACGCCCTTGCACCACATTCCGAAGACCACTGGATTCGGCGATATCCGCGAGATCGCCGTATCGCGTCTGCTGCTCGACAACATTTCGCACATCAAGGCCTACTGGGTGATGCTGACGCCGCCCACCGCGCAGATCGCGCTGCGGTTCGGCGCCGATGACCTGGATGGCACCCTGGTGGAGGAGCGCATCTACCACGACGCCGGAGCCACCACCAGCCAAGGCCTGCGCCGCGGCGAACTGATGCGGCTGATCCGCGAAGCCGGCCGCGAGCCCGTCGAGCGTGATACGTTCTATCGACCCGTGGAGCGCACCGAAAACGTTTTCACCGTACTTGTGTAGCCCGCGCGAGGACCACTCCCTGCGGTCGTGGCTCAGCTAGCGGCACTGTGCGCAATTGAGGGGGATGGAGCAGAGCGCCACTAGCTGAGCCGCGACCGCAGGGAGCGGTCCCCGCCGGTCCGCCATCTCAATTTAGTGCGTGAACGCGTAGATGATGGAGTTAATCCCCAACCGGATCCCCATCCGCGACAGCCTCTCCGGATAATACGGATCGTCCGCGTACTCCCAGGAATCGCCCATGTCGTTGTTGGGATAAATCACGGCTACCGCCCGGTCATGGTCGTCGTAGACCGCGCGCCAGTAAGGCACGGTCCCGGCCGCCTGCCCCCCGCCCCGCACGCCCCACGCTCCGTAGATCTGATAGCGGTCCGTCAGGTCGTACATGTTGTGGAACACCTGGTCGTCATCCGGAATGTCGACCACCTCGCGGTCCGGAAACACCTCCTGGAAATACCGCATGAAGTTGTCCCACTGGTATTGGCCCCAGAAGTCGTCGGTCATGAAGAAGCCGCCGCGGTCGATGTACTCGCGGAATTTCTTGACGATCTCCGGCGTCAGCTCCCACTCCCCCGTGCGGACCGCGTACAGGAACGGGTAGTTGAACACGTCGTCGCCGTCGTTGAAGTTCACCGCCTGCTCCACCGACCGGGCGTTGATAAAGGTGAGGCGCCGCACCGCGGTCAGAAAATGGCGGTCGGCGCGCGGGTAATCCTGCGTCCACGTCGACCCGCCCTCGGCCCACCGCGGACCCGCATAATCGAATTGCGCCCCGGGCCGCGGCGGATACTTCATCCGCGCGAACACCCAGTCAGTCATTTCGTCGTAGTCGGAAGGAGCCTCGAAGTCGTTATACTCGACGCCCGGATACTCCCGCCACGGAAGCTGAAATGCGTGCAGCGAGCCCAGGGCTATCAGCGCGACGCAAACAAGGCCGAGTGTCGTTCGGGGGGTCATGGCCCATCCCGAGCATAACATCGATGCCCCGTCCGCCACCCCCGCTCCTGCGTCCCGGCTGCACGACACCGTGACCCAGACGCGCGCGAGCAACGCGAGATGCAACGGCGCGCCGCCTAATCTTCACTTCTGTGTCGCATACCCCCTTCAACGCCCCCACTGGAAGAACACGCCTCCGGTGTAGCGGAAGGTTTTCGTATCGCGGCCGCTGAAGAAATAGCGGGTCCACTTGACCTCCGGGACCACGCCCCAGTTCTGGCCGATGTAGACGCGCGTGCCGAAACCGGCGTGCAGGCCGAAGCCGGTATTGCCGAACAGCGAGGTCGAAAAATGTCCCACGCCGCCCGAGACCAGCGCGTAGGGCTCGAACATCTGGTAGTTGAACAGCGAATATTTGATGCCGGCCTGAAAATCGACCAGGCTGAGGTGGCTCTGGATGGGGGCGTCGCTGGCTTCCATATAGAGCTGAGCCTTGGAGGTGAAGCCGTAGCCCAGGTAGCCGCCGAAGACGCCGTGGTCGCCGCCGTTAAAGAGGTGGAGCCCCCCGGCAAAGCCTCCCAGTTCCGCTTTCTGATCCAGATCGCCTGCCCAGGAAGGAAGGGCGCACGTTGCCAATAGCAACGGCAGAAGAATTCTCATGTGTGTCCTCTCAATAAAGGGATGCCCCAATATCTCAGAGATACATGAGCGCGGGGAAGGGTTTCAAAAGAGCAGGGAAGTGCGCCTTAGGACCGCTGCTCGCTCACCGACCGGTCGGCCAGCTCGCCCAGAATCGGCAGGCGGTAATCCTCGTCGTGGGAGACCTTGATCAGCATGAAGATCCAGCCGACCAGCACGACCACCTGGAGCAGCCCGGGAATGCCGCGCGCCATCGGCGTTCCGAATCCGATGCCGGGAAACCGCATGAAGGGCGAAACCACCCACTCCACCATCAGCCAGGCGACGAACAGATACAGTCCTTGAAATGCGTGGAAACGCACGCGGGCGTCGGCGCGGAAGCGGTCGGTCGCCAGCACCGCGATGGCGGCGATCCAGCCCACCCAGGGCACGTAGCACAGCATGGAGGCGTTGCGCTGGGAGATATTAGCCCAGAAATCCGGGCCCGAGCGCGGCGCCGCGCCCCAGGCGGGTCCGGAGCCGGCCGGCTGGCGGGCGCCGCAGCGTCCGCAGAACTGGTCACGTTCTCCTACACTTGTACCGCATTGAGGGCAGAAAGCCATGGTGCAAACAAACGCCAGACGGGTCCCGAGTGGGGAATAGCCGTCGCTATGAGATACGATACCGTCATGAGACGTGTTCCCGCCACTTTGCTGCTTTTCGGGCTGGCCACGGCCGTGACCGCCTGGGCAGCCGACCCCCTGCGGATCTACTTCATCGACGTCGAAGGCGGACAGGCCACGCTAGTGGTCTCGCCTTCCGGCGAATCTCTGCTGATCGACACCGGCTATGACCGCTACGGCGGCCGCGACTCCGTGCGCATCGCCAAGGCAGCCAAGGATGCGGGCGTCAAGCGCATCGACACGCTGCTGATCACGCACTTCCACGACGACCACGTGGGTGGGGTCGAAAATCTGGTGGAGCAGATGCCCGTGGTGACGTTCCTCGACCACGGCCCCAGCATCGAAACCGGTAGCTACCCGCCGGCCTACGCCAAGGCCTTCGCCGAAGCCAAGCACCAGGTGGTGAAGCCCGGCGACAAGATTCCGGTCAAGGACCTGGATATCACGGTGGTCGCCTCGGCCGGCAAGACGATCACGGCCGGCGGCGACGGCGAAGAGAACCTGCACTGCGCGGGTCTGGAACCAAAGCTGGAGCCCAAGCCGGAACCCAAGGATGACACCAAGGGCGGCGAGCAGGGAGAGAACCCGCAGTCAGTGGCGATCGTCGTCGGCTACCGCAACTTCCGCTTCGCCGATTTCGGCGACCTGGGCTGGAACGGCGAACTGTCGCTGATGTGCCCCACCAACAAGGTCGGGCAAGTGGATCTGTTCCTGGCCACGCACCACGGCGGCGAATCGCCCCGCGCAATCTGGGACCTGAAGCCGCGCGTGGTGGTCATGAACAACGGCCCGCGCAAGGGCGACGACCCCGAGGGCTGGAAGAACGTGATGGCCTCGCCCGGGTTGGTGGACCTCTGGCAGTTGCACTTCGCCATGGCCAACGGCAGCGAGGCGAACGCGCCGGACGCCTTCATCGCCAACCTGGCCGAGAACGGCAAAGGCGAGCACCTCAAGGTGGAGGTGGAAAAGGACGGGTCGTTCACGGTGACGAATCCGCGGAATAAATACACCCGCGCCTACGCGGCGCGTTAGGGCTCCTTGTCCAGTGGGGAGTGTCCGGTGTACAGTGTGGGGCAGGCCCGGGGCCTGCGGCGGACTCTCAGTCCGCCTCGTCCTCGATCCGGGATTCCGCGCCGGAAGTAGCGTCGCTTCCAGCGAGCCTCACGCCCCGCCCGTTGCAACTCCTCGGTGAACCTCTGCAATTCCATCAGCCGTTCCAACCGCTCCGTTGGCGTCCGCTTCAGATTCTCGCGGATCAGCGTACGGTCAAGGCCACGCTTGTACGCCTCGATGACGGGATCGGGTTCGAGCGGGGGCTGCATGCAGCCCCATCATAACGCCGCGTAGCACGAAACGGCCGCGCTTAACTCAAAATCGGCGAGATTCCGGCATAATAGAGGAGCCTTGCCTGGAACTGCTAAAGGTCGAACTTTGCGCCTCCTCCGCGAGACGGCATTGTCCCGCAAGGGGCCGCTCGCCGCCACGATCTTTCTCACTGGCGGAGCGATTGTCGCGAAGATCGCCACCGGCAACGTGGGCGCTGCCGTTAGTGATGTGACGGCTGGTCTCCTTGGCAATTCTGCGGGCGACTGGCTCTCTTCGGCGGTGAAGGGTTTCCTCGACGACGAAAGCGAGGATCTCGAGAAATCCATGACCGCGGCAGCCCAGCGGGCGCTAAAAACATTGGAACCAGAAGCGCCCGGTTTCTCTGCATGGTTCCAGGCCTGGGATCGCTACTTGGGCGCCGCCCATCCGGCAGACATCTTCCGCGGAGTTGGGCCGCTTGAACCTTCGGCCCAGGATTTTACCGACAGTCGATTTCACGATTATTGGTGGGAGCAGATGGAACTCGCCCTGCTTCGCTGGGCGGACCACGGCCGGCAAGGAACGGACCTGAACCTCGACGGGTTCACAGAGCCTCTGCGGACAGTCTTACGGACAAGGTTCCCCGAAGCTCTGGATGCTGCGCATCTCGCGGTTCTTCGGAAAGCGGAGTTCAGGGAAAGCCGGATAGCGTTCGAGCAGGACTTCATGATTGAGGCGCGGCGGGACCTACGGGTGATTAAGGCTAACACGGGAGGAAGTCAGCAACCCCAGCGCCTCTGGACCATCCCGCGCCCCACCCACACCTTCCAGGACCGCCCCGAGCTCCTCCAAGCCATCTCCGACGCCCTCAGCCAGGGCGTCACCGCGCTCACCGCGCTGCACGGACTGGGCGGCATCGGCAAGTCGCAGATGGCGCGCCGCTACGCCGACCTCAACCACGACCTCTACACCGCCGGCGTCTGGATCAATTCGGAAACAGAGCCATCACTCCTTGCGAGCTTGTCTGAAATCGCCCGCGACCACCTAGGCCTCCCAGAGGAGAAAAATCAGGAGGCCCTGGCCAAGCGCACAATCGGGATGCTTTCCCAGTACGAACCCTGGCTGGTCATCTTTGACAACGCCACCAGCGCCGCCGAAATCCGCCCCTGGGTCGAGCTCCTATCTGGCAACGGCCACGTCCTCATCACCTCCCGCAGCGAGAGTTGGCAAGGTGTCGCCCAACCGGTCAGCGTCACCACCTGGGACATCGAGAAGGAAGCCGTGCCGTTCCTGCTGAAGCAAACCCGCCAGACCGACCACGCCGCCGCAGCAGCTGTGGCAACTGACCTCGACGGTCTGATTCTGGCACTTGACCATGCCGTCGCGTTCATGAATGCCGGAGAGGGTCTACACCTCGCAGAGTACCGGAAAGTCTGGCAGAAGCGGCTGGCGAAAAGCATCGATGGCCATGGTTACAAGAAATCGGTCGCTGCCACGCTCGGCCTGTCGCTTGATGCGGTGGCTAAAGAATCGCCGCTCGCCTACCAACTGCTGTCGATCTTCGCCTGGCTCGCCCCGGACCCCATTCCCCGAAAGGAACTGCTCGAAGCCGGAGCAGAGAAGCTGCCCGAGGGTCTACGCAACGCACTGGCCGATCACGAGGCCTGGACCGAGCTGATCGACGCCCTGCGGCGCTACTCGCTTCTGCCTTTCGCGTTCGACCGGAATGGCAAGGTTACGGGCTACAATGTGCACCGCGTCCTCCGGCAAGTGCTGCGGGACCGGATGACGGAGGAGGAATCGGTCCAGAATCTCACGGCGGCGTGCGACCTCGTCAGCGAAGCGTTTCCGTACGACTCCGACGAGCCGCAGTTTTGGCCGGCGTCCGAAGCGCTCCTACCGCACGCCCGCGCGATCCGGCAAGCTGTGGAGGAGTCGTCACCGCCAGCCTCCCTTGGGCGGCTGCTGAATCAGGCGGCCCTCTATCTTCGGGTACGCGGTCTCTACCACGAGGCTCGCGATTTCCAGACGCTGGCGCTGACCGCGGATGTGCGGCAGTTCGGCGAGGACCATCCCAAGGTGGCCGTCCGCCGATCGAATCTGGCGACCATCCTGAGCGCTTTGGGGGAGCACGAGGAAGCGCGGAAGCAGATCGAGATGGCGCTGGCCGCGGATGTGCGGCAATTCGGCGAGGACCATCCCAACGTGGCACGCTGCCGTTCGAATCTGGCGGTCATCCTGAGCGATTTGGGGGAGCACGAGGAAGCGCGGAAGCAGATCGAGCTGGCGCTGGCCGCGGCTGTGCGGCAGTTCGGCGAGGACCATCCCAACGTAGCCATCCGCCGTTCGAATCTGGCGAACATCCTGAGCGCTTTGGGGGAGCACCAGGAAGCGCGGAAGCAGATCGAGCTGGCGCTGGCCGCGGATGTGCGGCGGTTTGGCGAGGACCATCCCAACGTGGCCGTCCACCGTTCCAATCTGGCGAACATCCTGCGCGATTTAGGGGAGCACGAGGAAGCGCGGAAGCAGATCGAGCTGGCGCTGGCCTCCGATGTGCAGCAGTTCGGCGAGGACCATCCCACGGTAGCCGTCGACCGTTCGAATCTGGCGAACATCCTGGGCGATTTGGGGGAGCACGAGGAAGCGCGGAAGGAGATCGAGCTGGCGCTGGACGCGGATGTGCGGCAGTTCGGCGAGGACCATCCCGAGGTGGCGATCTACCGATCGAATCTGGCAAACATCCTGCGCGATTTAGGGGAGCACGAGGAAGCGCGGAAGCAGATCGAGCTGGCGCTGGCCTCCGATGTGCGGCAGTTCGGCGAGGACCATCCCGCCGTCGCCACCAGCCGCAATAACCTCGCGCACGTCCTCTACGCCCTCGGCGACTACCAGGGAGCCCTCCGCGAAATCGACAAGGCCCTCGACATCTTCTGCCGCAAGCTACCGCCCGAGCACCCCTACATCGGCACAGTCACCGCAACCCGCGAGGCGATCCTCAAGCGCCTCCAGCCCTGACGGCACCGCGACCCGTCCCAAACCCGCCAGTCCCCACACCCCGACCACCACTAACCACCCGACCCACAACGTCTTACCGATCTCCCTCCCCACCCCCACGACCGCTCCCGTGATACTCCAGAGGCGGACGGCCAACGCACCCACGCCCCGCCGCCCCAGAGAGCCGAGCGCACCCATGCAGCGACGAAACGAACCCAACGCCCCCCGCCCCCGGCCATCCCCGCGCCCCGACCCGTCCGCAACCCCGAGCAACCAAACGAACCCAAGCCCCGCCCCAGTCCCGCATCCGCCCACAACGAAACGAACCCAACTGGACACTGGCCACCGGCCACCGGCCACCGGCCACTCCCCAACCCCCCACAGCGAAACGAACCCAACCCCCGGCCACAACCCACTGGCGTCTGGCGTCCGGCGTCCGCCCTCCGCCCCCGCAGTATCCTATAAGTTTGCAGCTCAGCTCCGCCCCCTATTTCGTCTTCCTGGTCGGCCTCTTTCTGCTTTACTGGCCCCTGTCGCGCATCCGCGCCCTGGCGCTGGGGCTGATCCTGTTCGCCAACTATTTCTTCTACGCCCGCTGGGACCTCTACTATCTCGCCCTGATCCCCGCCGCCTCCTCCTGCGACTACGTGTTCGGGCTCGGCCTCCAATATTCGAAAACCCGCTGGGTGCGCCGCACGCTGGTCACGGCTTCGATCCTGATGAACCTGGGCATCCTGGCCTTCTTCAAATACGTCCCCTTTTTCCTCGAAAATTACGCGCACATCCGCGGCATGGAAAATCCCCCCGCCTGGCACTGGAGCCTCCCCATCACGCTCTCCTTCTACGTCTTCCAGGCGCTCACCTACACCATCGACCTCTACCGCCGCGACGCCAAGGGCACGCGCAGCTACCTGGCGCACCTCACCGCCGTGTCCTTCTTCCCGACCACGCTCGCCGGACCCATCACGCGCGTCTCCTACCTGATCGAGCAGCTCGAAAAGCGCAGCCCGCTCACCGCGCCCGACGGCGGCCGCGCGCTGTTCCTGATCGGCCTCGGCCTCACGAAGAAGCTCATGATCGCCGACTACCTGGCGGCCAACCTGGTCAACCGCGTCTTCGATTTCCCGAACCTCTACAGCTCCACCGAGGTCGCCATCGCGGTCTACGGCTACGCGCTCCAGATCTACTACGACTTTTCCGGCTACACGGACATCGCCCGCGGCTCGGCCCTGCTGCTCGGCATCAAGCTGCCGCAGAACTTCAACATGCCCTACGCCGCCACGAGCGTGGCCGACTTCTGGCGCCGTTGGCACATCACGCTCTCCAACTGGCTGCGCGACTATCTCTATTTCTCACTCCCCGGCAAGCGCATCAAGTTTTTCAGCTACACGAACCTGGTGATCACCATGGTCCTGGGCGGCCTGTGGCACGGCGCGAGCTGGAACTTCGTCATCTGGGGAGCGCTCCACGGCTTCGGACTGGCGACGGTCCGCCTCTGGCAGGCGATGCGCGGCAAGCGGGCTCCCGGTTGGGCCGGCTGGAAGGTCGTGAGCATCTTCCTCACCTTCCACTTCGTGACCTTCGCCTGGATCTTCTTCCGCGCCCCCGCCTTCGCCGACGCGCTGGCCATTCTGGGACGCATCGGGGCGGGCGACGTTTCCTTCGTGAACATCTCCGAACCACTGTGGATGACCCTGGGGATCGGCTTGGTCTTCCACTACGTCCCGAAGCGCTGGTTCGATTTCAGTTTAGACTTGTATATACGAGCGCCCTTCTACGCGCAGGCGGCGGCCCTGCTGGCGCTGGTGTTCGGCTTGCAGTACGTAGTGACGACGGGCGCCGCCCCGTTCATCTACAACCAGTTCTGACGGCGTGTCTTTGTAACGTAGGTAAGTGAAAATGTTTCCGGTCAAGACGATGTTGGCGGTAGGCACCTTCGCCGCGCTCGTCGCCGTGCCGTGCTACGTGCCGCGGCTCCAGCAGTTCGCCATGTTTCACCCGGCCAACATCCCGGCCGTCTGGGACATGCCTGTTGAGGAGCCGCCCGAGGTCCACATCAAGCTCCTGACGCTCGCCGAGCTGCGCCGCGACCGCAACGCCGCCACCCAGCCGGAGCACCTCGAAACGTCTTACGAGCTCGACCACTTCTACGAATCCCTGTTACGTAGCGGAACAAAGCCGGGCGGCGTCACCCGCGTGCTGCACTACGGCGACTCGCCCACCACGGCCGACCTGATCACCGCCGACGCGCGTCAACTGCTCCAGAAGGAATTCGGCGACGCCGGCCACGGCTTCGTCCTGATCGCGAAGCCCTGGGCTTGGTACAACCATCGTGGACTGGACATGGAAGCCTGGGACTGGTCGATCGAAGTCGGCGGCCAGGCCGAGCTGAAGGACGGGCTCTACGGACTGGGCGCGGCCCGCTTCCGCGGCTCGTTTGGCGCGCTGGCCACCTGGACGTTCAAGAGTTCGCACCAGCGCTCGGTCGAGGTCTCGTATATGGCCGGGCTACCGGGCGGCATCTTCGAGTTCACGGCCGACGGCGAAGTGATCGGCTCCATCGACACGCACGCCGAAGAGGAGTTCCCCGCCTACGCGACTTTTCAGATCCCGCCGGGCGCCACCGACTTCGCCCTGCACGTCGTCTCCGGCGAAGTGGAGCTGTTCGGGGTCGAGTTCCGCAAGGATCAGCCGGGTGTCATCTATAGCAGCCTGGGCGTCAACGGCGCGGGCGTCACGCTGATCTCGCGCGTCTTCAACGCCGCGCACTTCACCGCGCAGCTCCGGCACTATCGCCCGGACCTGGTGGTGCTGGCCTACGGCACCAATGAAAGCGGCTACCCGGATTTCGTCGAGCAGAGCTGGGGCAACGAACTGCGCCTGGCCATCAAGCGCATCCGCGCGGCCGTGCCCGAGGCTTCCATCTTGCTGATGAGCCCCATGGACCGCGGCGTGCAGACCGATGACGGGTCCATCCACACCATCGAAGCCATGCCGCGCATGGTGGAGATTGAAGCGAAAGTTGCCGAACAAGAGGGTGTGGCCTTTTTCAACACGTTTGAGGCCATGGGCGGCCAGGACACCATGGCGCGCTGGTATGCGGCCGAGCCCCGCCTGGTGGGGGCCGACTTCATCCATCCCCTGCCCGCGGGTGCGAAGATTGTGGGGGAGCTGTTGTACACAGCCCTCAAGGACGGGTATAACGAATATAAGCTGCGAAGATTCAGCGAAGGGACCCCGGTGGGCGGCGGAACGCCAGCCGCCGCAGTCACGGGGCCTGTGAGTACGCAACCTTGACGCGACTTCTACAGCGTAGTTTGGCGGGCGGGGCCCTCGCCGCCGTGCTCCTCACCGGAGCAAATGCACAGTCGACGGCCAAGGAGTCTCCCAAGGGCAGCAGTCCCACGGTCACCACGCCCACCGAATTCGCCCTGAACAGCCTGGCGGAAAGCGTCAACGTCACAGTGGAGAATCCGGGCGCCCTGGTGCCTTTCTTCGAACAGCTCTACCGCCACCAGCGCGGCGAAATGCCGGGTCCGGTGCGCATCCTGCAATACGGCGATTCGCACACCGCCGCCGACGATTTCACCGGCGAGCTGCGCGACCGCCTGCAGTCCACGTTCGGCAACGGCGGCAGCGGCTTCTCCATGGCGGGCCGCCCCTGGCGGACCTACCGCCATTACGGCGTCCGTTCCGGTTCGAGCAAGGGCTGGCACACCGACGGCCTGGTGACGCGCTCCGGCGACGGCATCTACGGCCTGGGCGGCATCAGCATGACCGCGCACGCCCCGCGCGAGTCTCTGTACATCGAGGACGACGCCGCGGACTTCGAGCTGTACTATTACCGCCAGCCGGGCGGCGGCATGATCCAGATCTACGATAACGGCGAGCCCGTCGACCTGGTCTCGACCGACGGCGACCCGGCACCCGCCTACTACCGCCTGGACGCCACGCCCGGCCCGCACCGCTTCGAAGTTGAAACGATGGATGACGGTCCGGTCCGCCTGTTCGGCTGGGTGGCGGAAAACGGCACCGGCATCACCTATGAGACTCTGGGCATCAACGGCGCCCGGGCGTCCGTCATCAACCGCTGGGACGAAGGGACGCTGGCCGACAACCTGGCCCGCCGCAATCCCGACCTGATCGTGCTGGCCTACGGCACCAATGAAGCCGGTGACCGCACGGTGACGCTCGAAAGCTATCGCGCCATGTTCACGGACCTGCTGCGCAAGTTCCGCGCCGATGCGCCGACCGCCGCCTTGCTGGTGATCGGCCCGCCGGACCGCTCGCAGCGCACCCGCCGCGGCTGGCAGACCATGGACCGCGTGGGCGTCATCGCCGAAGCGCAGCGCCTCGCCGCGCGCGAGGTGGGCGCGGCGTTCATCGATCTGCGCGCCAAGATGGGCGGCGCCGGGTCCATGCTCGAATGGGCCAAGACCGATCTGGCGCAGAACGATCACGTACACTTCACCGGCTCCGGCTACCGCCTGCTGGCCGATACGGTGTTCAGCGACGTGATCTCGCAGTACGACGTATTCCTGGCGGCGCGCGCCGAGGTGATGGCGGGCTACGCGATCCCGGTGGTGCCGGGTCCGCCGCCGCCGCTCGAACCCCAGCCGCTGGCGGCCGGTACCCAGTAGGTCCTCGCCATGGAAGAAGCACCCGCGGAGTTCTATTGTCCACGTTGCCGACAACCCGTCTCCGATCCGCTGGTCTGCGGGGATTGCACTGCGGTGATCTGCCGGCGCTGCGGGTCTCCGCTGGAGTCGGTGGACGAGTTGGGGATTGGGTAGGGCGTTTTCTCTCCAAGGGAAGACCGCTCCCTGCGGTCGCGGCTCAGCTAGAGGCGCTTTGCACGGAGGGACGGCGTTTGCGCACAGAGCCGCTCGCCACTCCGCGACCATCTTCCAGGGCCTCCGTGCCCGCACCGCCGATGCAGCGCACAGCGCCGCTAGTCCGCATTTCTCACCAGGTTTCGGACGCAGGACGTGGCGCGAGCCCATGGCTCGCCGCGCCGGGACTCGTCCCGGCGCTTGTCGTCCATCACAGTGTTGTGCCCGGGGTGCCGGCCCGACCACTCGCCGAGGCCTCCCGCCTGTGCTTTGCCCGAAACGCTCTGCGAGCCTGTGAGAAATCCGGGCTAGCTGAGCCGCGACCGCAGGGAGCGGTCCTCCGAGCGTCCTCAGCGGCGAATATACCGGCACTCATACTGCTGTGCTGCGTGCTGCTGCTGGCGGCCTGCTCCTCCGGACCCGCGCCCCAGGAAGCCGCCGGCTACGCCTACACCGGACCCGCCACCCTCAACATCCGCGGCGACCTCGAACCGCGCGCCCCCACCACGGCCACCGTGCGCCACGGCGAGCGCCTGGAGATTCTCGAAACCCGGCGGCGCTTCGTCAAGGTCCGCACCTCCACCGGCGCCATTGGCTGGACCGATTCGGCCTACCTGCTGACGCAAGCCCAGATGGACGATCTCAGCCGCCTGGCGGACCGGGTCGCCGCGCTGCCCTCGCAAGGCGCGGCCACGGTGTTTGACACGCTGAACGTGCACACCGACGCCAACCGCTCGGCGCCCAGCTTCGCGCAACTCGAAGAAGGCAACCCGATCGACGTGATCGCGCACCGCGTGACGCCGCGCAACTCGACGCCGGCGGCCGCGCCCAAGACCATCGCGCCGCCGGAGCACGACTCCGCGGCAGCGCTTCCCGAAGAGATGGAGACGGCCGAGGCTGAGCCCGAAGAGGACGACACGCCGCGCCCGCCGCCGGCGCCCGCTCCCGCGCCGCCGCAAGGCTGGACGAATCTGTCGCACCCGCGCGCCAGCGAACTCAACGGTCCGGTGTCGCATCCCTCCACCGACGACTGGTTCCTGGTGCGCACGCCCGACGGCCACGCCGGCTGGGTGCTCACGCGCATGGTCCTCATGAACATTCCGGATGAGGTGGCGCAGTACGCCGAAGGCCAGTTCATCATGTCCTACCACGCGCTGAGCGAGGTCCACGACACCGCCCGCGGCGCCACCAAGACCAACTGGCTGTGGACCACCTCTTCGCTTCAGCAGCCCTTCTACGATTTCGACAGCTTTCGCGTGTTTGTCTACAGCGTCCGCCGCCATCGTTACGAGACGGCCTACATCGAACGCAACGTCCGCGGCCACTATCCGGTGGAGATGGTCGACCTGCCCGATACCGACGATCCGGGCTTCTCGCTGATCGTGGAAGAAAAGGACGGCCGCTGGCTCAAGCGCACCTATGCGTTCAATGGCACGCGCGTGCGCTCGATTTCAAAGGTGCCTTACCAGCCTCCGCCCGAGCTCCCCTCGGTCCGCCGCGCCGAAACCTTCGACCTGCTTTCGTCCGATTCGGACGAGGAAGGCTGGACGCAGAAGGCGGTCCATTGGGCGAAGCATTGGTTTCAGTAGCGATTTAGGTGGTGGCCCGCGGGCGCTCCGATGCTAAACTAAAGGGGTGAACCTGCTGCGTTCCGCCGCGATTTCGTTGCTCGCGCTGGCAAGCGTGTTCTCGTCGTTTGACGGGAATCACCGCATCTGCCGGCGGGCCACCAGTTCGCGCTCGGTCCGCGGACGGACGTTCCAGCATCACCAGGTATCGGTCCTCTCGGCCGACGAAGATGTCACCGGGATCGCCGCCGGTCTGCCGGATCCGCCGCAGGTCGTGGTAGGCGCCGTATCCGCGGCTCCGCTGCTGTGGCCCGTGTTCCGGACCATCGCGTTCCTGAACGTTTTCACGCGGCCGGCCGAGGCTGCCGCGCCAACGGTTCACAATACGTCCCCACGTGGGCCCCCTGCGCTCGCCTAATCCGCTCTCTTCAAATCAAAACATTCTGAGGTTGTGCCGTGACGCGCCGGCTGCGGCTGTGCCGTTGTTGCGGCCTAGGGGATTCTCAAGGGGGATCACTCCATGATGCGCATTCTTGAAGGCGTGCTCGAATTTCAACGCGAGACGTTTCCCGCGCGGCGGGAGCATTTCGAACGGCTGGCCGACGGCCAGCAGCCCGAGGCGATGCTGATTACCTGTGCCGACTCACGGATTCAGCCCAGCCAGATCACGCATACCGAGCCGGGCGACCTGTTCATTGTCCGCAACGTGGGCAACCTGGTGCCGGTCTACGGCGATTCGGAGCCCAGCGTGTCGGCGGCGGTCGAATATGCGATCGAAGTACTGAGCGTGCAAAACATCATCGTCTGCGGGCATTCGCACTGCGGGGCGATGGAGGCGCTGCTGGCGCCGGAAAGGCTGGACACGCTGCCGGCGGTGTCGGCCTGGCTGCAGCGTGCGGGCGACCTGAGGCGGCCCACGGGTCCGCACGCCCTGCACGATCTGATCGAGCAGAACGTGCTCACGCAAATGGGAAACCTGCGCACGTATCCGTCGGTAAGCCGCCTGGAGAAGCGCGGGGAGCTGAGCCTGCATGGCTGGGTCTACGACATTCCCAGCGGCGCCGTGCGCGCCTGGGATGCCGGGCGCGGGCACTTCGCGCCGCTCGAGACCGAAGTGCTGCAACAGGCCGTGTAGGCCGTCTGCTCTGCGGCCATGCGGCAGCCGGGCAAGGAAGCGTTCCGCACGTGCGGCGCTCAGTGGGTGGAGATCCGGAGTTTCGCGAGGTCGCCGGGTCTCCGCCAATCCGGCAGGCACGCGCGGAGTCCGCCGCAAAACTGACAACCCGCCTTCCAACCTGCTACATTCCGGGAATACCCCATGACCAGCCTGGTCGTCTTCATTTTCATCGCAGGCTACGCCCTTATCACGCTGGAGCACCGCTACCAGCTCCACAAGGCGATTACAGCGGCTGCGCTGGGCGCCACCATGTGGCTGGTGATCGCGCTCAATCAGCCTGCCGAGGAGGTGCAGGAAGCCACGCGCGCCACCGCCGCCGAGGTCTTCTCGCTGGTGTTCTTCCTGCTGGCCGCGATGACGCTGGTGGAGATCCTGGTGCACTACCGATTTTTCGACTGGCTGCGCGTGCGTCTGCTGGCGCTGGGCTGCAACGATTATCAGCAGCTCTGGGTGATCGGCGGGGTGACCTTTCTGCTGTCGGCGGCCATCGATAATCTGACGGCCACGCTGGTGAGCCTGGCCATCGCCAGCCGCTTCTTTCGCGGCAATAACCGGCTGGTGGCGGCCACCACGGTGATCATCGCGGCGAATGCGGGCGGGGCGTGGTCGCCCATCGGCGACGTGACCACCATCATGCTGTGGCTGGCGCACAAGTTCACGGCCAGCGAGATCGTCGTGTGGGGATTCGTGCCTTCGCTCACGCTGTTCCTGGTGTGCACGGCGCTGCTGAGCCGCAAGATCGACGGGGACACGGCCGACGTCGAGACTGAGAGCATCACGCTCGACCGCTCTGAGCGCGTCATCGTGGCGTGCACGCTGGGTTCCTTCCTGCTGCCCTTCGTGTTCGGACAGATCGGCCTCGAGCCCTACTTCGGACTGATCTTCGGACTGGGCATCGTGGGCATGATGATCGCGCTGTTCCGCACCATCAGCGCGCGGCAGTTGGGGATCGAGAATCCGTCGATGGAGATCCTGGGCGGCCTGGATAAATCGAAGAAGTCGCACCTGACCTCGGATATCGAGCGCGCCCTGGGCCGTACGGACATCGCCAGCCTGCTGTTCTTCGCCGGCATTCTGCTTGCCGTGGGGGCGCTGGAGCACCTGGGGCTGCTGGACGAAGCGTCGCACGTGCTGCTGGGGGACCAGCCCGGGCTGCTCCGGTTCGTGAGCGGCAATGCGGCGCTGGGCGCCCTATCGGCTGTGGTCGACAACATCCCGCTCACCGCCGCCGCGATCACGATTCTCAGGACCACGGACCCGGCCATCTGGTCTCTGCTGGCGCTCACGGTAGGCACCGGAGGATCGATGCTGGTGATCGGGTCGGCGGCGGGCGTGGTGGCAATGGGGCGCGTCAAGGAGCTGACGTTTTTCCGCTATATCAAGATTGCGACGCTGCCCGCGGCGGTGGGCTACATTGTGGCGATCACGGTGTGGTACGCGGAGTATAAGCTGCTGCGCGGGTGAAAGGGCGCGCCGCAGAGCGGTTTCGCAGACAACCGGGGACCACAGGGAGCGGTGCCCCCTGGTATTCACTCGTTCGGCTCTGGAATGAACACCGACTCCGCGTCGTACTTCACGTAGTTGCGGAAGTCCGTGTGATTCTTGCTGCAGGAGTTCGTCGAGCGGATGCAGGTGAGCGCGTCGGCCGCCACCGGCAGCAGGAATTGCTTGGCCTCCAGGCGGACGAAGTCGTAGTCGACCGTGGATTCGACCGTGTCGAAGGGGAAGCGCTCAGGCATGCCGGTGGCTTCCATCTCCAGGCGCAAGACGCGCGAGGTTTCGGTGTCGATCCACAGGGCGCCCTGGTAGGCCGGGAAGTAGGCCTGCGAGGGCGTGGCGATGTGCCAACTCGAGCGGTCGCGCGGCACCGAGTAGGTGTACTTCCAGGCGCGGCGGCCGCGGATTTCCTCCTGCCCGAGGCGGCGGAAGTCGGCTCCGGAAGCCGGATCCAGCACCGCCAGGAGCACGGTGCTGAACTCGCCGGTGGAGTACAGACCGTCAAGGTCATCGATTTTGCGGTCGACCGGTTTGTTGTTGACCGTAATTTCGTCGTAGGCTTCCTTGCCGTCGCGGTAGACCACGCGTGAGCCGACCATGTCCCGTTCACGCCAGTCATTGCGGTTGAAACCGTTGACATAGCGGGTGGTGTATTGATGCACGGCGAAGCTCGGCAGGACGGTGGTGAAATCGCTGGCGGCCGCGCGCGCGGCTTCGATCACGGAGTCGGCCACGGAGTCGGCCACGGAGTCGGCCACGGAGCCGGCATGAGCAGCGGGTGCAGGCGCCGGAGGCGTGGGCGGCGGTTCGACTTCGGCGGCTGCAACGGGTGCGGCCACGGGTGCGGGCTCCGGTTCCCGCTCCGGCTTCGTTTTCGGCTTGGGACGGCCGCGGCGCAGGACCGGGCGTTCGTCCGCGGGATTTTGTTGCTGGGGCACGATGGTGGTGTACGACCGGTCCTGTGCGGCCGAGGCGATCGTTCGCTCTTCCCGGGCGCCGGCGCTGGGCTCGTCTGGGACTCCGGCGCTGAGCCACAGTACGCTGAGGGCGGTGTAGTAGCCCTCGTCGTCAGATTCAGATTCGACGCGCAGCCGATCACCCGTCGAGAAGCCGGCGAGCGATGCGTCGGCGTCGTTCTTGGTGACGCGGATGTCGCCGGCCAGGCGGTAGGTGATGATGCGATGGTCATCGGTTTCGATGACCAGGCTACCCGCACCGGCCGGGCGGAGGACGCCGTCATTGCTGTCGATGCCGTGCGGGGGCGAGATGCGGACGTCCGGCGCGGGATTGTTGCTGCCGCGGCGCGTTCCGCCTACGCCGATCGGGGGCGCTTGGCTGCCGGGATAGCGCGGCCGCCCGATGGTGCCGGGTCCGGTGGTTCCCGTCGGCAGAGGGCCAGCGGTACCGCCAGGATACTGTCCGCCGGGGTATTGTCCGCCGGGATACTGTCCGCCCTGAGTTTGGCCGCCGACCGACGGTGGGGAGCCCGGGTAGGTGCCGCCACCAGGATAGGGTCCTTGCGGCGCGCGCGGGTAGGGGGTGCTCAATGGGCCGGTGCTGGGGATGGGGAACTGCGCCCAACACAAGGATGCCGCCGCCAGGGTTCCGATCAGAACAAGCCGCATCCTCATACCCTCATTTTAGACGCGAAGCACAGGCCGTTGGTTTCTTCCGGTTCGGGCGTCACGTTCGGGTACCATAGCGGGGTGACCCGCTGGCGCACGCAAGCCGCCCTTGTACTGATGGCGACGTTCTTCGTTGCCGCGGGGCTGCTCTTCATCCCGCGCCTGGGTATCGAAGTGGACGAAGCCATTGTCACCAACGGCATCTACGATCACGGCGCGCCGTGGTATTCCTGGCACTTCGGTCCCCCTGGCAACGTAGACGAGCTGCCGGTCATGCTCATCAGCTACCTGGGGGCGCTCAAGACCTGGATGTACAACGTCCTGTTCCTGCTGACGCCGCCGCGGCCGATGATCCTGCGCCTGCCGACGCTCCTGCTGGGCGGCGCCACGTTGTGGATCTTCTTTGCGCTGGTGGACCGTACGGTGGGCCGCCGCACGGCCTGGATCGCCACAGTCCTGCTGGCGGCCGACACCAGCTACCTGCTCATGAACACGGTCGACTACGGACCGGTCACCTTCCAATTCGTCTTCAAGCTGGCGGCGCTGCTGTTGCTGGTGCGCTTCCACCAACGCGGATCGCGTGCCGCCCTGGGCGCGGCCTTCTTCCTGCTGGGCCTCGCGCTGTGGGACAAGGCCGTGTTCGGCTGGGTGCTGTTCGGGCTGGGCGCCGCCGCCGTCGTGGTCTTCCCGCGCGACGTGCGCCGCCATCTGACCTGGCCCAACCTCGCCGTGGCCGTTCCCGCGATGGTCGCCGGAGCACTGCCGCTGATCATCTACAACATCGCCCGGCCGCTCGAAACGCTGCGGGCGAACGCGCAGGTGGAGCAGCTTGCGATCCTGGGCAAGTCGGTGATCCTCACGCGCACCATCGACGGCTACGTGTTCTTCGGCTTCCTGACGGCGCTCGACGCGGGACCGCAGCCGGGCGCGGCGAATCACTGGTATCAGTCGCTCTCGATCGCGGTGAGCCGCCTGACGGGCGAGCCGCTGCACAGCCTGACGCTGTGGGCGCTGGGTGCGGCGATCCTCGCTCTGCCGTTCCTCTGGCGCACGTCCGCGCGCCGCCCGATGCTGTTCGGGCTCGCCGTGTGCCTGGCCACGTGGCTCCCCATGGTGCTCACCGCCGGCGCCGGAGCCGCCGCGCAGCACGTGATCCTGCTGTGGCCGTTTCACCTGCTGGTGATCGCCGCCGCGCTGGCCTCGATCCCCTGGCGCGCCGGAGCCACGGCCGCAACCGCGCTGCTGTGCGTGGCAAGCCTTCTGGTGACGAATCACTACTACGCCGACCTGATCCGCAACGGTCCGACGCTGCGCTGGACCGACGCCATGGACCCGCTCCACCAAACCCTGGACGACCTGCACGCCTCGCGCATCGTGGTGGCCGACTGGGGCATCATCGAAACAATGAACCTGCTGAGCGAAGGCGCGCTGCCCATCTACCCGGCCGATCTGTCGACCGACGCCGCCATCGCCCATCAACTGCGCGATCCGGCGAACGTCTACGTGGCGCATCCGCAGGAGATCGCAATCCATCCGCAGGAACGGGCCGCGTTGGAGCGCGTCGCGGCGGCCGAAAACTACGCGCGCGAAGACATCATGACGATTCACGATCGTAACGGGAGGCCGGCGTTTGACGTTTTCCGCTTCCGGAAGCTTCACCTGTAATATCTGCGGCGCGCTGTGCGAGCGTCCCGCGGCGCCTGTGGGCCGCGAGGTCCCCGGGTGCGCCCAATGCGGCTCCACGGTGCGCCTGCGCGGTCTTGTGGCGCTGTTGTCGGAAGAACTGTTCGGCGCGGCGCTCGCCCTGCCCGACTTCCCGCCGCTCAAGACGGTGCGCGGCTTCGGCATGAGCGATCCCGACGCGCTGGCCGAGCGGCTTCGAGAGAAGTTCACCTACACGAACACGTTCTATCACCAGCCGCCCATGCTCGACATCACCGCGCCGCCGGAAGCGGAGATCGGCCGCAGCGACTTTATCATTTCCAGCGAAGTGATGGAGCACGTGCCGCCGCCTGTGGAGCAGGCCTTCGCCAATCTCTACCGGCTGCTGAAGCCCGGCGGCGTGCTGTTGCTGACCGTGCCGTATTCGCTGGAGCCACGGCTCAAGGAGCATTATCCGGACCTGCACGAATACGCGCTCGCCTCGCCCGGCGGACGCACGGTGCTGGTGAACCGGCGCCGCGACGGGTCCGTGGAGGTCTTCGAGAACCTGTGCTTCCACGGGGGGGACGGGTCGACGCTCGAAATGCGCGTGTTCACCGAAGACGCGCTGAAGCAGATGCTGCTCGGCGCGGGATTCACAGAAGTGCGCGTGGCCGCGGAGAATGTCGTGGAGTTCGGCGTGGAGCACGCAGAAACGTGGTCGCTGCCCATCGTCGCGCGGAAGGGCACGTTCCAGCCGCCTGCAGCTGAAATCGCCAGCGTCTACGGAGCCGCCGCCCGCCGCGCCGCCGTGCTCGAACGCGAACTGGACGCCCAGCGCGCCGAGTACGACCGCTTCATCGCCTTCCATAAGGAGTCGCACGAGCAGATGGAGCACCAGCTGGCCGAGCGCCTGGACTGGGTCCGCAAAGCGGAGCGCGACGTCGAGGAGCGCACGCGCTGGGCGCAGTCGCTGGAGCAGGAAAAGACGGAGGCGATCGCCCACTTTGAGCGCGCGCGTACCGAGGTTGCCGCCGCGCAGGAGCGAATCGGTCAGTTGGAGGGGGAGCTTGCCGCGAGCCGGCAGGCGCTGGAGGAAGTGCGCTCCCGCTTCTGGACGAAGTTAGGCCGCAAACTGGGCGTAGGCGGCTGAGCGCCCTTACCGCAGGGCCCCTGGCCTTCCGGCGCCGAAACGAATGAACCGCATCCTCGTCCTAATAGATAGAGAGGCGATTCGGAATGACGTGCTGTTTTGCGATCGGAGGCGGCTGGTACTCTTCCGGGTCGAGAAACATGCGCCGGGTTTCCGGCAGCCTTGCCATTCCACTCACTTTTGACCGGAGCGCTTCCCGCGATGTGTCTGCGCCCGAGGCGCGCACCCCAGTTAGGGAAGGAGACTTTTGTCATGCACACGCACTCGCTTGTTCCCGGAGAAACACTTCACCGCGCCACATCGCACCCTTGGCGCTACGCGGCCGTAGGTGTGGCCGCGCTCTGTCTGGCCGTGGCCGGCTATGAAGCGGTGGGCATCCTGAGGGATTTCCAGCTTGTGGACCAGGCATTTCCAGGCCTGCCGTCGGATTTCACGGAAGACGTCAACGCGGCAATCCTGTTCTCGCCCGTCGCGATACAGGTGGAGCGCGCGGAGAACGCCTTCTTGCGCGGGATCAACTATCCGATCCCGGAAGAGCCCTTCGCGACGCCACCCCCGGCTGATCCCATTGGAGCCGAGATCGTTAAAGCGCAAAAAGAGCAAGGCATGCGAACTCTAGCGGGCGCCGTCCCGGTGGCGAACATCGAGGACCTCAAGCGCCCCTCGCTGGAGGCCTTCGGACGAGCCATCTACCTGAGCCAAAACAGCCCGGCTGACAGGCAGGCTTTCGAGAAAGATACGGGCAAATGGAGCGATGCCGCGGACTTGGGGCAACAGACAGGGGTCCAGCAGGTGAGGCAGATTTTCCAAATGGCGTATGGGCCGAATGTGCTCCAGCAGGCAACGCGGCCAGTGCAGTGACGCCATGCTGCGGGAATAGGGCGATCCGGGCCGTCTGCCAGCGGACCGCATAACTTAGAGACTTAAGGACACGAGCGTTGCTCAGGAGGTTTCCTATGCGGTTCCGAAGCTCGCCGGGGAAGTGGGTTCTCGCCGCGGCGCCGGCGGCTCTGTTGATGCTGTGGTCCGGTTGCGGCCGGTCCGGACAGGACGAGGAGGTGGCGCGCGAGACCCTCCAAAACGGCTTGCGCGTCGTGGTGGTGCGAAACCGGCTGGCTCCGGTGGCCACTACGGTGGTCAATTATCAGGTGGGCTCGGACGAGGCGCCGGAAGGCTTCCCCGGAATGGCGCACGCGCAGGAGCACATGATGTTCCGCGGCAGCCCCAGCCTTTCGGCCGGACAGTTGGCGGAGATCTCCGCCGGCCTGGGCGGCGAATTCGACGCGGACACGCAGCAAAGCGTGACGCAGTACTTCTTCACCGTGCCCTCCGAGGATCTTGGCCTGGCGCTCCATGTGGAGGCGGACCGCATGCAGGGCGTCCTCGACACGGATGCGCTGTGGGACCGGGAGAGGGGCGCCATCGAGCAGGAGGTCGCCCAGGACCTCTCGAATCCGGAGTACGTGTTCTATTCGCAGTTGCTCGCCTCGGTATTCAAAGGCACGCCCTACGAGCACGATGCACTGGGCACCCGTCCGTCCTTCGATCAGACCACGGGAGCCATGTTGAAGAAGTTTTACGACGCCTGGTACGCGCCCAACAACGCCATTCTGGTGGTGGTGGGCAACGTGGAACCGCAACAGGTGCTGGCGCAAGTCAAGGAGTTGTTCGGCGGCATCCCGGCGCGCACGTTGCCGGCCCGGCCCAGCTTCGCGTTTGCAGCCGCCAAGGCCGCCTCCTTCCAATTCCAGACGGATCTGCCCTACGGCCTGGCCGTGACGTCCTTCCGCATGCCCGGTTCGGAGAGCCCCGATTACGCGGCCGCGGAGGTGCTGGCGGACGTGCTCGGCAGCCAGCGCGGCGACCTCTATGCGCTGGTCCCGGCCGGCAAGGCGCTTTCCGCCGGGTTCTCGCTGGACGGGTTGCCCAAGGCCAGTCTGGGCTATGCCATAGCCGCCTTTCCGCAAGGAGGGGACGGCGCCCGGCTGCAGCAACGGGTCCGGAACGTCCTCGCTGCCTATCTTAAGGATGGATTTCCCGCCGGCCTGGTGGAGGCGGCGAAACGGCAGGAGGCCACCGAAGCCGAACTTCAAAAGAACTCCGTTTCCGGACTGGCCATGGCCTGGTCACAGGCAGTGGCCATCGACGGAAAGCAATCCCCGGAGGACAACCTGAAGGCCATCGAGAGCGTCACCGTGGCGGATGTGAATCGGGTGGCCCGGAAATATCTCGGCCTGGACAATGCCATCACGGCGATCCTGACGCCGCAACCCTCCGGCCAGCCGCTGTCCTCGGCGCCGGTGGGAGGCAGGGAATCGTTCGCGCCGAAAGAGATCACCCGGGTCGAGCTGCCTTCCTGGGCCCGGACCACGTTGAGCAAGGTTGCGGCGCCGCCCTCCACCGTGAATCCTGTCGTCAGCACGCTTCCCAACGGGATCAAGCTCATCGTGCAGCCGGAGGCGGTGAGCCATACCGTAAGCGTCTATGGACACATCGAGAACAACCCGGACCTGGAGACGCCCGCCGGCCGGGAAGGCGTGGCGGATCTGCTCGAACAACTCTTTCCCTATGGCGCGGCCAAGCTCGACCGGCTGGCGTTGCAGAAGGCCCTGGACGATATCGGCGCTGACGAATCGGCGGGCGCAGACTTCTCCTTGCAGATCCTGGCGGCTCAATTCGACCGGGGCGTGGCGCTCCTGGCGGAAAATGAACTGCAACCGTCGCTGCCGGAACCAGCGTTCGCCACGGTGCAGCGGCAGTTGGCTGCGTCGGTCAAAGGCGAGCTCGATAGCCCCGGCTACCTGACGGGCCGGACGCTTCACAAACGCCTGTTTCCGGAAAACGACCCGACGCTGCGCCAGGCCACGCCGGAGACCGTTTCGGCGGTTTCGATCGAGGACGTGCGGAACTATTACCAGCACGTGTTCCGGCCGGACCTCACGACCATCGTGGTGATGGGTGACATTACGCCCTCCCAGGCGCAGGAAGCGGTGCAGAAATACTTCGGCGGGTGGAAGGCGGCCGGACCAAAGCCGGAGACGACGCTGCCGCCGGTGGGCTTGAACAAGCCATCCTCCGCGGTGGTTCCCGACAAGAGCCGCGTGCAGGACCTGGTGATCCTGAGTGAAGTTCTGGGATTAACCAGATCGAATCCGGATTATTACGCCCTGGAGCTCGGCAATCACGTTCTGGGAGGCGGTTTCTACGCCACGCGCCTGTACCACGACCTGCGCGAAAACGGGGGCTTGGTCTACAACGTATCCTCGTCGTTTGACGTCGGCAAGAGCCGCGGCCTGTACACGGTCGACTATGCCTGCGACCCGCAGAACGTGTCTAAGGCGAGGGCCATCGTGGAACGAAATCTGACGCAGATGCAGAGGGCGCCCGTGACCGATCAGGAACTGCAACAGGCCAAAGCCATGCTGCTTCGCGAGATTCCGCTCTCTGAGTCCAGCGTCGGACGGATCGCCGGCGGGCTGATTTCCAGGACCTCGGAGGACCTGCCTCTGGATGAGCCCACGCGCGCCGCCCGCCGCTACTTGCAGCTCACCGCCGCGGACGTCAAAGACGCCTTCGTGAAGTGGATCCGCGTGGATGACCTGGTTCAGGTGACCGAGGGGCCGGCTCCGCAGTAATTCGCCGCGGCACGCTCCACAGTAGCAGCGAAACCGCTCTACTCGTCGGCCGCGACCGGTTCCGCCTTCACCGGCCGGGTCGCCGCCGCGTCGCCGCCGCGCTTCGGGCCCAGGCCCAGCGCCGTCAGCGTCAGCGCCCCGAGCTTGCCATCCTCGATCAGGTTCTGATCGCGCTGGAAGCGCTTGATCGCGTCGCTGGAGTCCGGTCCCCACATGCCGTCCGGAGGGCCCGCCATGTAGCCGCGGTCGATCAGCGCCTGCTGGATCTCCTTATAGCGGTCCATGGTCGGCTTGCGCTGGCTGGAGCGCCGGTAGCGCGTCTGGGCGGGGTTCGCCGCCGTCTGTTTCACCGGCGTCTGGGCGGCGCCCGGGGCGGGGAACAGCAAGAGGGCTGTCCACAGGGTCACGGTGACCGTGATGGTTCTCAGTCGCAAAATTGTTCGTCTAACTCTGGGCTTAGTTTTCCGGCAGATTACCTGCCAGGTACATCGAAATGGCGTCTTCCTGCGCGGACCGGCGGAAGATATGGAACGCTACGGGGTCGCCGGCCTTCAGGGTTTGCTGCACTCGCTTGACGTCGTCCACCGAGCTGACGGGCTGGCGGTTGATGGAATCGATAATGTCGTTGTTCAGGATGCCAGTCTCTTCGGCAAAGGAGCCTTCCACCACGCGGGCCACGGCCACGCCGCGGCCGGTGGGCACGGCCGAGCGCTCCTGCTCAGTGAGCGCGGCGCGCAGCTCGATGCCGAACTTCACGTTGTCGCCGAGCTTGGAAACCGTCGGCTCGATGAGCGAGCCGGGGCGCACGGTACGTCCGCCGGTGATGTCGTCACGATCTTTGTAGAGTTCCAGGCGGTCTTCGATGACCACCTGGAGATCCATGCGTTTGCCTTCGCGGTCGACGTTCATGGTCGCCGGCCGGCCCACGGGCAGATCGGCCACCATGGCGATCAACTCCTCGTTATCGTGCACGGCCTTGCCGTTGATGCCGGTGATGATGTCCTCGGACTTGAGACCCGCTTTCTCCGCCGGACCGTCCTTCAGCACGCCCTCGATGATGCAGCCGTGGTCCACGCCCAGCGCCTTCATCGCGGTTTCCTGCTTCTCGATCGTCGCCAGCGTCACGCCGATGGACCCGCGCGTCACGCGGCCGTCGCGGATGATGTCGTTATAGACGCGCACGGCCATGTTCACCGGCAGCGCGAAGCCGACGCCTTCCGAGCCGCCGCGAGTCGTGGCGATCATGGTGTTCACGCCGATCACTTCGCCGCGGATGTTCAGCAGCGGTCCGCCGCTGTTGCCCGGATTGATGGCGGCGTCGGTCTGGATGAAATGCTGGAACGGGCGCGCGCCCTCGATGTTGCGTCCGAACGCGCTGACGATACCGGCCGTCACGGTGGCCTCCAGGCCAAACGGCGATCCGATGGCCACGGCCCAGTCGCCTACCTGCACGGCGTCCGAGTTGCCGATGGTCACCGGGTCCAGCATCTTGCGCGTGTCAATCTTGATTACCGCCAGGTCGGATTCGTAGTCGGTGCCGATCACCCGCGCGCGATAGTCGCGGGCATCGTCATGCAGCTTCACGGTGATCTTCGTGGCTCCGTCCACTACGTGGTAGTTCGTGATGATGTAGCCGTTCCTGTCGACGATAAAACCGGTGCCGGAAGCCATGCGGGGTTGCGGATCGGGATTGAGGCCCTCGGGAATCAGGCCGCGGAAGAAGTCCTGCAGATCCGGATCGTCGTCCAGTCCGGGCGCCTGCGGCTCCGGCGCGCCGCGCCGCTTGCCGTTGTTGCGCGGCACCCGCGAGATTTGCTGCTCTTCGGGCACCATCTCGACCGTGATGTTCACCACGCTCGATTCCAGCCGCTTGGCCAGTTGGGTGAATTCGTTGCCGAGTTCCGACGCTGCCGGCACAGTCAGCGGAGTTGCGTCGGGCGCGCCGCTCTGGGCGCTGGCGGGCCCGAATTGCGCATTGATCAGCGTGCCGATCAGAATACCCACCGACAGCGTGAGGAGCATCAGTGCGCTGGACAGCAGCTTCTGCTGGCGCATCTTCTCTAACATCTTCATTTCCACCTCAGGCCTTGCACGACAAGGGAATCTGGTTCCTATTATACGTATCAGGCGTCTGGAGGTGTGGATGCGGGCCCCGCAGGGGTGCACGGCATGGAAGTGAGAGTGGAACGGGCTTCATTTTTGTGGCCGTATACCGGGCGTAGTGAGACGCTCGGTAGAGGAGGGGCACCGCACGCCCGATTTGCTGACGGAACGGGAAGGCCGCCGCGCGGGTGCGCTATCCCGCGTTCCGCAAGCAACATCTGTTCCCCGGCTCAGGCGTCGTCCAAGCCGCCTGCAAAACCGTCATCGGCTCAAGACTCAAACAATCCGCCATGTTCTGGACCGTTCGGCGCGCCGCCTCATCTTCACTTCCGTATCGCACACCCGGGGCCAGAGCGCCAGGTTAGGCGGTGAGTCCCTTCCAGGCGAGTTGGCCGCCGAGGAACACCAGCACCAGGCAGAGCACGAAGCGAAACTTCTTGGACGGGAGGCGCGAGGAGAGCAGCGCACCGCCGATGGCTCCTACGACGCCGCCGATGAGGAGGCGTGTCAGGACCGTGGTGTTGAGGTCGCCCATGGCCGCGTGGATACTGCCGCCGACCAAAGAAAGGACGAGTCCGAAGCTCAGGTCGGTGCCGACGATGGCGGCCGCCTCCAGCTTGGTCAGGTTCATCAGGCAGAGGGCGCCCAGGGCTCCGGCGCCGGCCGAGGAGAAGCCGACTTCCGCGCCGATGGGCAGGCCGACGAGGGCGAGCCACGGTGTGCGGTCATGCCGGGTGACGTTGGTGAAGCGGAACAGGTTGAGCAGCGCGATGCTCATGATGGTGAAGCCCACGAAGGCGGTGATGAGGTCGCTTTTGACGCCGCGGAACAGCAGGGCTCCGGCCAGCACGCCGGGGAGGCCGGTGGCCAGCAGGTAGCCCAGCGCGCGCCAGCTCACCTGGCGGCGGGCGACGTAGAGCGGCGTGGTGATGATCTTGATGACCGCTCCGAAGACCAGCGCCGTGCCCACGGCTTCGGCGGTCGGCATGCCGAGCATCAGGATGAGCAGAGGGGTGGTCATCGAGCCCGCACCAACGCCGGTCAGGCCGATGAAGACGGCGATGACGAACCCCAGCAGGATTTCCATGCGAACGGATCAGTCAGCCTGAATATGGATGCCGCATTCGAGCTTGCCTTTGCCCTGCCAGCGGCCGGAGCGGGGATCGTTGGGATCGAGCGGGAGCGCGGTGCAGGGCTTGCAGCCGATCGACGTGTAGCCCAGATCGTAGAGCGACAGTTCGGGGATCGAGTGCTTCTGCATGTATTGGTAGACGTCGCGCGTGGTCCAGTCGGCCAGCGGGGCGATCTTCTGGATCACCGTGCCGGTGGGGAGCTTGAAGGGCTCCACGTGCTGCAGGTTGGCGCGCGTGGGGGACTGGTCGCGGCGCAGGGCGGTGAACCAGGTGCCGTAGGGCTCGAGGCCGGCGAACAGCGGGCCGACTTTGCGAAGCTGGCAGCACTTGGAAGGGTCGGTTTGATTGAGGATGCCGAACTGGGCTTCCTGGTCCGCCACGCTTTGCTTGGATTCGAGGTTGATCAGGTTCAGGTTCCAGTCGCGTGTGAGGCGGTCGCGGTACTCGATGGTCTCCGGGAAGTGATAGCCGGTCTCGAGGAACAGCACGGGGATGCGTGGCTGGCGCTGGAGCAGCATGTGGACCAGGACGACGCATTCCGATTGAAAGCTCGACGTGACGCAGGGCGTGGGGGCTCCGGCGAGGGTGCGGGTGATCAGGTCCTGGGCGGTGGTGATCTTGGTTTCGATGGTGGGGGACTGGGGGGTCATGCGGAGACTCCTGGGTGGGGCGACGGGCTGGCGGCGCGGGTGCGGCGCGCGGCCGGGGGGTGCTGCGCGGGTAGACCGTTCCCTGACGGTCGCGGCTCAGCCAGCGGCGATGCGGACAGGGGAAGAGGCGGGCTGAGAGCCCGCCGCAGGCCATGGGCCTGCCCCACACGGCTGGGGATGGGGGCGAGTGGGGTCATCGTAGGACCCCTTTGAGGATGTCGCGCAGGACTTCGGTGGCCTTGGCGTCGTCGGCCGGCAGATTCAGGTGCGAGCCCTGCGGCGCGACGGCGCGGACCAGACGGGCCAGGCGGTCGGCGGCGGTTTCGGCCGAGCCTTCGACCGCGCCGAGGATCATGCCGGCTCCTGCGGTGGCGTTGGTCTTGCGGTCGATCAGGATGAAGCTGCCGGTGTTGCGGTTTTCCTTGTAGGGATCGAAGAAGAGCGGCTTGGAGGTGGCGATGCGCACCACACCGATCTCGTTCATCGAGAGACTGGAGGCGGCTTCGTTCTCCAGCGACCCGACGTTGATCAGGTGCTGGACCTTTTCGACGCGCGCGGGGATGTTTTGCGAGGTGTGCTTCACCAGGTAGTCATGCGCGGGGTCGAGCGCGTGGGTGTCGAACCAGACCATGGCGGCTTCGAAAGCCTTGGCGGCCTGGGGTTCGTCGCCGGCGGTGATCATGTCGCCGCGGCTGATGTCGATTTCGTCGGCCAGGGTGAGGGTGACCGACATGGGGGCGTGGCCTTCCTTGAGATCACCATCGAAGGTGACCACGCGGGTGACCTTGGTGCGGCGGCCGGAGGGCAGCGCGCGGACTTCGTCGCCGGGGCGGATGCTGCCGGAGCCGATCTGGCCGGCATAGCCGCGGAAGGTCATGTCCGGGCGCACAACGCGCTGCACGGCCATGCGGAAAGGTTTGTGGACCCAGCGGTTCTGCGTTTCCACCGACTCGAGATACTCCAGCAGACAAGGGCCGTGGAACCAGGGCATGTGCGTGCCCGGTTCCACGACATTATCGCCCTTCAGAGCGCTCAAGGGGAGGAAATAGGCATCGTGCACGCCGAGTTGCTCGAGATACGCCTTGTACTCGTCGTGAATGCGGCGGAAGACTTCGTGGTCGTAGCCGACCAGATCCATCTTGTTGACGGCGATGACGAAGTACGGGATGCCGAGCAGCGCGGCGATGTAGCCGTGGCGGCGGCTCTGGATGGTCATGCCGCGGTGGGCGTCCAGCAGGATGATGGCCAAGTCCGCGGTGGAGGCTCCAGTGGCCATGTTGCGGGTGTACTGCTCGTGTCCGGGGGTGTCGGCGAGGATGAATTTGCGCTTGGGCGTGGCGAAGTAGCGATAGGCGACGTCGATGGTGATGCCCTGCTCGCGTTCGGCGCGCAGGCCGTCGGTGAGCAGCGCAAAGTCGATGGCGCCGCCGCGGATGGCGCTCTTGAGCTGGTCCTCATAGGCGCCGCGGGCGTCGTGGAGCAGGCGCCCGATGAGGGTGCTCTTGCCGTCGTCGACGCTGCCGGCTGTGGTGAGGCGGAGGAGGTCCTTGGACTCTTCCTGTTCAAGGAAGGCCTGAATATCAAAGTCGCTGGGAGTTTGAGCTAAAGTGCTCATGGTTCTAGATATAGGGATTCTACCATGCAATGTCCCTATTGTCTATCTGGAAAGGGGGCGCTTCTGGGGGGGCGTGGCAGGGGGCAGTAAGTGCCTGACCTGTATGGGGCAAGCACAGGGCAAGAGGGGAGACGCGCCGCCACGACGGGACGGGGCGGCGCGAACCCGGGGGTGATTCCTACTGGAACTGGCTCATACGGGCCGCGGCCGGGTTGATCAGGCGGACGATGTTCCCGGTATTGGTGTCGAACACCTCGACGTTCGGTACGGCGCGGCCTCCCGGCTGAGGAAGGACGCAGGGGACGATGCCGGCGAGGATCGCCGCAGTGTCGCTGGTGGATGCCACTTGCTGCCAGTTCGCCTGAATCCACATGGACTGGCCGGGTTGCAGATCGTAGGAGCCGCGGCTCACGACGTTACCAGCGGCATCGTGGAACATGAGGGTTCCGCGGCAGGGGTCAGGGGGAAAGCCGTTGACCGGATGTTCGAAGCAGGCGACGTTCAGGCGCACGATTTGCCCGCGGGAAAGGCTCAGCGGGCCGAATCCGGGAGGGTCGGGCTGGGGATTGAATCCGACCAGGCTGCCGGGATCGGACCGGCTGTTGTTGAACTCGCTCATGCGGGTGGCGGCGGGATTTTCGAACAGCAGCACCTGGGCGGTTTGGTTGTCGATCAGTTCGACCGTCGAGACCGCGCGGCCGCCGGGGGCGGGAAGCCAGCAGGGGTCGATGTTGACGAACCCGGCGCGGGTGGAGTCGGTGGGCGGCGCGATGGGGAAGAAGGCGGTCTGCCCGGGCTTCAGTTCATAGGCGCTGCGCTTGAGCTCATGACCGGCCCCGTCATGGAACATGACGATCCCGCGGCAGGGGTTGGGAGGAACGGCGCCGACCGGATGATCGAAGCAGAACACATTCAGGCGGAGGGTTTGTCCGGCTCGCATCGACACGAGGCCGAACCCGGGCGGGTCGGACCTGGCGTCCAGGCGCGTATCTACGCTTACGGTCTGCGCATAGGCCGGCAATAGGCTGGCAAGCAATAACAGGATCGGGAAACCACAAAGCTGCTGGGTCCGATTTTTCAAAGAAGTGCTCATGAAGTTTCTCCTCAATTTGATTGGCGCCATGAGTATCTTTGGTTATACGATTCATCGCGCCAGTGAGCCAGGGCCCGCCCTGTTCAGGAGGCCCGCGGCACGGCCCGATCGGTGTGGTGAACATGCCAGGGACTTTACGGCAGGTATGCCGAGTGCCTCCGGACCTCGCCCGATCCCGCAGTGCAAAACGGCGGGATCGAGGCATTTTATCTTCCACTCGGGGATCGACTCAGATATGAGCGGATTTCACTCAAAAATTGAGAGAAAGCGCCCCGTAAAAAATGAGTCTAATCGCACGAAGGCGGCGCCGGGCGAGTAATTCCTACGGGTCCGGCAAATCTTACCTGCGTTTCTTCCGCCCGCGTCATGCCGCTGACATCTATCCGTTGCCGGGAGCGTCGAGCGCGGCCCGGCTTTTCCGGCGTCCCGCTGGGTCCACCCGTTTCCCGCACGCCAGGGAGCCGGCAAGTCCGCGGACTTCCTTGGGCGGCGGGGCGCACCACTGCCGTTACGAGATTGGGTTGGATCTTTTTCCCGCCGTTCGCGTCTATGTTAGTAACGATGACTTTCCTTTCCCCTACCGGGGCGACACCACGGGGCTCTTTGTGGTCCAAATACCGCGTAGCCTTCCGCCACTGGGTGGAAGCCAGCAGCCGGCTGCGGGCGATGGAGCCGGCCGCCGGCCAGCGAACCTCCGAGGAGCCTCAGCGGCAAGCAGCCCAGGAACGTGCCGACGCGGCCGAGCAGGCCTACGGCGACGCGCGCGACGATCTTACGGCGGCGATGCTGAATGACCGGCCGTAGCGCGTCTTGCGGACGCCCGGCCATCCCAATTCTTCGCTCCAGACCTTGCGCCGGCCTCCCCCAGCCGGGCGTAGCGTGCGGGTGTGTCTAGCGCGCTTTCACCGTTATCGTAGACCGCTCCCTGCGGTCGCGGCACAGCTAGCGGCGCTCCGCCCGGGCCACGCATTGAGTGCGCAATGCCAGTAGCAGAGCCGCGACCGCAGCGGTCTACACTCACCGGGAAACCGCCCTAAGTCCGGCGGTTGTCATTCTCGTGCCATTCACGGTAAGGTAAGAGTGCACTCCGAGAGTCGCCGCACGGACATCCTGGACCTCTCTCTTAGCGGGGCATAGAGACTCTCCTGTTCCGGTCCTCTATCCTGTCCCAGCCGGCGTGATTGCTCCCACACGTTCGGATTCCTGCCGAGGAGCGGATCGCAAGGTCCAAGAGAAAGGACCGGTTTCATGGTCAGCATTTTCGTTGGGAATTTGAGCTGGGCAACCACGCCGCAGGATCTGCGTTCGATGTTCGCGCCGTTCGGCTGCCTGGGGATCTCCGTCGCCAAGAATGCCGCCAACGGCCAGCCGCGGGGCTATGCGATGGTGGCGGTGGCCCGGGAGAAGGCCGCGTTGGCGATCGCACAGTTGCATGGGACGAAGCTCAGGGGGCGCTTAATCAACGTCCGCCAGGCGCTGCCAGAAGCGGTCCATCCGCTTTCCCGCCCGACTGCGGAGGCGGGGCGGAAGCCGTAGAGATGGAACTCCACGCAAGCTATGTGCTGGTGGCGTTCCTGCAACGCGAGAATATCCGGCACTTCCGGTTCAAGGGCACGGCCGAGGACAAACAACGTCTGGAGTTCACGGTGGGTGTGGACCTTACATTGACGCGCACCTATGGAATCGCCGCGCAGGAGCTCCCGTTGTTGTGCCGCCGGCTGCTGGAAGAGAAGCCGGTGATCGAGCAAGCGCGCCGGTCGACGTTCAGCGAGGCACGCATGGCCGACTACGCGCGGCAACGCCAGCAGGAAAAGGAACAGAGCGAAGGACGCCGGAAACACTACGTGCGGCCTCCCAGGCCGGCGGCGAAAGAGGCGTGAGCCCGTCCGGACGCTGGATTTCCGCCTGAATTCGCCTCCACATTCGCCTCCGCATGGGGACTCCGAATTCGATTGACCACCGCCTGTTTTGGGCGCATACTTGCTACGGAGACGCGTACTCTCGCCCGCCTCCGCGGTGCCCCGACCTAAGAGCGGTTCGCCAGGCCGCCTTCCTCTTAGCCCAACCCAAGCCGTTTCTGGAGATACATGATGCAATCCCTCTCTGCCCCGAGCGACGAAGACGCGCGGGAGCGCCGATGGCTGGCATGGCAAAAAAATAACCGGACAGAGGAAGGGCAGCGCGTCGCGCTACGGCTCAGCCTGCTGCGCTGGGCCTGCGTGGTGGTGCTGCTGCTGACCGCGGCCCTATGGGGACATTCGGCTGCGTACGCTGTGTTCGTGCGTTTCGCGATCACCGGCGGGGCCTTGTGGATGATCCGATGGGCGTACCTGGGAAGCGAATACCGCTGGGCGGCGGCATTCACCGCTGCCGCGGTGGCCTACAATCCCATCTTCCCGGTGTTTGCGCTCACGGGAAGCCCGGCCTTCGGGATCGTGGTGGCGACGGTGCTTTTGTTCGGAGCGTCTTTGGTGCTGGAGACCGAGCCGGCCGCGGGGAAGGCGGTCCATGTCGTTTGAGAATTGTCTCCCGCAGGTTTTCACTGGGGAGTCGATCCGCAAGAACGCACCGGTAGGGTCAGGCGTGTACGGTCTTTCGAACGCGAGCCAATGGCTGTTTATCGGCGAGACGGACAATATCCGGGCCAGTCTACTCGAGCACTTGAGCGAACCTGAGCGGGAGGAGCCCGACAGCGCGCCGGTGGGGTATTCGTTCGAATCCCTGGGGCGAGCGAATCGCGTGGCCCGGCAACAGTATCTGATCGGGGAGCTTCATCCCGCGTACCAGCACAGAAACAAACCGCGGCGGCCCGCCCGCTTTCGGGGGACGCTGGCCGGCAGTTCCGGACGCGCGTAGCCGCAAGCGAGGGATTCCGCTCAGCCGCGGGCCGCAGGAGGACGAGGGCGGTCCGGTGCAGCGCGAGGCCAGGACGGCGGTAGGCTTGGGTTCGTTTGGTTGGCGGGAGAAACGGGTCCGCCCTCACCGTAGCTCCGGCCGATGTTACTTTACGGCTGGAAGTTCTGGTCCGCCCGCCGGAGCGTGCTCATCTACGGCGATGGCGAAATAGCCGCTGACGGCGTAGGTGTTCATGGCGGCCACCATGTCCATGACGCCGCGCTTGCCCCAGAACTGGACCGCTTTGGCGAAGGTGGCCGAATCCACTTTCTTGTCGTTGTAGAGCTGGCGGCCGAAACGGATGACGGTGGCATCCTTCTCATCCAGGCCGGTGAGAGGGCGGTTGTAGCGGACCACGTCGATCACCTTGGGGTCGACGCCGGCGCGGACGGCGCTCTGCTCATGCCCGTTCCACTCGAGGTTGTAGTTGGTGGCGCGGCAGGCGGTCAGGATGGCGAGCTCGCGCGTGTGGGCGTCGAGCGTTCCGCCGGTCACGGCCGCGTCATGGAGATTGAGCAGGGCATCGGCGACGGCGGGGTTGTAGGCGGCGAAGGCGAGCGGTCCGGTGAGGGTGCCGCCCTTGCCGAAGAGGTCGAAAACTCTCTGGCCCTTGGTTTCATCGGACGACTTCAGATAGGGCAGACGGGCCCGGGATTGCGGATCAAGGTCGGCCGGGAGCTTGGCTTGCGCGTAGGCGACGAAGGCCGCGGATGCCGTTAGGGCCAGCGCGGCTGTGAGATTTAGGGATCGGGTAAGGGTCATTGAGTTTGGTCCTCCGGTGATCGCACTGCTTGGGGCGCGGATGAGGGGCTGAGCCTAGGCGGGCGGGTCCGCCGCGTTACGGGCATCGCCCTGCGACGGACCGCAAGCGCCGGGACCAGTCCCGGCGCGGCAAGCACGAGTGCTTGCGCCACCTAGTGTCTCATTTGCGTGACGAAGTCACCGGTTTCGTAGACTTCGCAAGCGCGGCGTTCGGCGACAATGCCGTCGCCGCGGCCGGCGCGCAGGATGCGGGTCGGCATCACCCAGGGCTCGACGAACATCTCGGGATCGTTGACGGTCATGTCGTAGCGGATTTCATCGCCCACCCGCGTGAGTTTTTCGGTGATCGTCATGTCGGCGGAATGCAGGAAGCCGCCGCGTCCCAGCCACGTCGTGTCGTCGAAGGAAGTGGACTCGATGACCAGCGTATCGCCTTCCCAATGGCCGATGCTGTAGCCATAGTACGTCGCGATGAGCGCCGTCTCCTCGCTACGCGCCCGTCCGTCGGTGGGGATGTCCCGGTATTCATTGTTTCCGCCACCGTAGTCGGCGTTCTCGCGATAGAAGAAGACGACATCGTTATCAGACTGGATAATCCGGCTGGGCGTGCCGTGCCGGGGGAGTCCCAGCGGCTGGCACTTCATGACGGGATCGTACTTGTTCGTCCATTGATCGAGTTCCTGAATCTTGTCCCAATACTCGGGCTTGTAAACAGGATGGCTCGGCCCGAAGCGCGAGGGCGAGATCCACTCATAGTCCACCCAGAAGTTGTCTTGGGCGATGTCGCAGCGGGTCTGCGTGGGACCGCAGCGGCGGGTGCCACTCCCATTGACGGGGAGGGGAGCGCCACTCCAGCTTCCTGTCAAGTCCGGATGCCCATCGGCCCGCCGGGGCGTTTTGGAAGCGTCGGCCGGCCGCTGCGGTGCGGCGGCGGACGCCAGCGTCCAGTTGGGCGGCTGATTCGTGGGCTTGATGGCCGCTTTGACGCTGGCCGGTACCGGCACCACCACATACATCTGTCCGGTTTCGGTCAGCTCGGTGGTAATGTCGCGAACCACAGTGCCGTTCTTCTTCTCAATCATCCTGCCGGCGTAGAACGCCTCGGCCGGATTCAGCGGATTGTTCCAGTCCTTATAGTTGCTGTAGTCGAACTCGGTGGTGTTGGCGCCCTGCTTCACCACGACGCGTTCCGGCATGAACTTGGCGTCGAGGGTCGCGGTGGCCATGGCCGTGGGGACGCCCGGGATCGGGTAGGTCAGGACCGGCTTGTTGTTTTCCCAGGACAGGGAGGTTTTCCCGGCCTTCATGACGCCTTCCGGGATGTCCGTGCCGGGCCGGGGCGTCATACTGGGCGGGTCATTAATCCCGGCCATGGCGGCCTTCCAGGCGCCCTGCGGACCGGACCACAGGCGAATCATGCGCTCCTCGACGGTGGCCGGCATGGGAGTGGCTTTACCTTCGCCCGGGACGAGCTCGGCGCCGGGAATGTCTTCGTTCCAGGCGTAGGCTCCGCTGAGGTCTTCAATATGGGAACAACTCTGGCCGTTCGGGCGAGTGCCGGCGATCTGGATGCGTTCCCCCGACTTCTGGTAGGTGATGCTGGTGCGATACTCGGACACATTGCAGGGCTGCCCATCCACTTGCATGGTCCCCTTGCCCTTGTATTCGAGCGTCATCATCAGATCCTGCTCGATGTTGCTTCGCAGCATTCCGGTGTACCAGGCCCAGTTGAAGAGGACTGCCTTCAGGTCCTTGTCACCGGGGCCCGGGGTGTACAGGGGAGCCCCCCCTCGACCGCCGCGGCCGCCTGGCGCGCCTCCGCCGCCCGGGCCGGCTCCACGACCGGCAGGGGCAGCACCGCGTGCTTGTGCATGGGCCGGGGACGGGGCGCTGATAGTCAGAGCGACTGCGATCGCGACGCTTGTCCCAAAGATCTTTCGTAGAACAGTCATGATGATCCCCTTCTTGTTAGTCGTTCACGTTGCCGGCGGAAATTTGGATCACGCGTCCATCCCGAGGGCGCCGGTTGGAAGGACTCCCCTCCCTGGTGGTCCTTTGTGTTCTATTCGTTGGGACCGCCGGCGGAGATCTGGATCACGCGGCCGTCCGGCATGGTCACGGTCTGGAGAAATCCCAAGGGGCTGCCGTCTTTGGCGGGGAGGAATTTCACCTTGATCTTGTCTCCAGGGTGAATGGCGTTCTTTCCGGTCCGGCCGATGCCGCGGCGGGCGAGCGCGGTGGCGGAGCCGAGAGTCAGCACCCATTTGGTGCTGGTTCCGTCAGGATTGTCGACGGCGACGCCCAGCGAACCGTGGGGATTCGTGAACTTGACGTCGACAGCGGTGCCTGACAGTTCCTTGGCGTTCTTCATGTCATAGACACCGGCAAGAGAATGGTGAGCCTGCAACGAACCGGCGGCTAGCAAAATGCACAGGGCCACACATCCAAGAGTCTGCTTAATCATTGATGCGCCTCCGCGAAGCTTGTCATCGGCACAAAAGATGCCGTGTCGAATTCTATGCGATGGGTGCGGCAAAGTCAATGCTGCACGCGTCGGCGGGTGGGCCAAGGGGGCGCGGGATGCGCCCCCTTGGGGAACAGTCGTCAGGCGGCGACGTCGAAGCGGTCGAGGTTCATGACCTTGTTCCAGGCCGCCACGAAGTCCGTGACGAACTTCTCCTTGGAATCGGCGCAGGCGTAGACTTCCGCCAGCGCGCGGAGCTGGGAGTTGGACCCGAAGACCAGGTCGACGCGGGTGGCGGTCCACTTGGCCTTGCCCGTCGAGCGGTCGCGGCCTTCGAAGACGCCGTCGGTGGAGGGCTCCCACTTGGTCCCCATGTCGAGGAGATTGACGAAAAAGTCATTCGTCAGCGTCTCCGGCTTGTCGGTGAAGACGCCGTGCTTGGTTCCGCCCGCGTTGGCGCCGAGAGCGCGCAGGCCGCCGACCAGAGCGGTCATCTCGGGGGCGGTCAAGGTGAGTAACTGCGCGCGGTCGACCAGCATCTCTTCGGCCGAGAGAGGCAGCCCGTTCTTGAAGTAATTGCGGAAGCCGTCGGCCCGCGGTTCGAGCGGCGCGAAGGAGTGCGTGTCGGTCTGCTCTTGGGTGGCGTCGGTGCGCCCCGGCGTGAAGGGCACGGTCACGGTGTGGCCGGCTTTCTTGGCCGCGGCTTCGACGGCCGCGCAGCCGCCCAGCACGATCAGGTCCGCCAGCGAGACTTTCTTGCCGCCCGACTGCGCGGCGTTGAACTCCTTCTGGATGGCTTCGAGCTTCGGGAGGACCTTGGCCAGTGCGGCCGGCTGGTTGACTTCCCAGTTCTTTTGCGGTTCCAGGCGAATGCGTGCGCCGTTGGCTCCGCCGCGCTTGTCCGAGCCGCGGAAGGTGGAGGCCGACGCCCAGGCGGTGGAGACCAGTTCCGCGATGGACAGCCCGGAGGCGAGGATCTTGGCCTTCAGCGCCGCCGCGTCCTTGTCGTCAATCAGTTTGTGATCGACCTTCGGAAGCGGGTCCTGCCAGATGAGCTCTTCCTTCGGCACGAGCTTGCCGAGGTAGCGGGACGTGGGTCCCATGTCGCGGTGGGTGAGCTTGTACCAGGCCTTGGCGAAGGCGTCGGCAAGCTCCTGGGGGTTCTCGAGGAAGTGCCGGGAGATGGGTTCGTAGACCGGGTCCATGCGCAGGGAGAGGTCGGTGGTGAGCATGAACGGGGCGTGCTTCTTCTTGGGGTCGTGGGCGTCGGGGACGGTGCCGGCGCCGGCTCCGTTCTTGGCGGTCCACTGGTTGGCGCCGGCAGGGCTCTTCGTGAGCTCCCATTCGTAGCCGAAGAGGTTTTCCAGGAAGTTATTGCTCCACTTCACCGGAGTCGTGGTCCAGGCGCCTTCGATACCGCTGGTGATGGCGTCGGGCCCGGCGCCGGTGCCGAAAGAGTTTTTCCAGCCGAGGCCCTGCTCTTCGATCGGGGCTCCTTCGGGCTCAGGTCCGACGTATTTGCTGGGGTCGGCGGCGCCGTGGGTCTTGCCGAAGGTATGGCCGCCGGCGATGAGAGCCACGGTCTCGTAGTCATCCATCGCCATGCGGGCGAAGGTTTCGCGAATATCGACAGCCGCGGCCAGCGGGTCGGGCTTGCCGTTGGGGCCTTCCGGGTTCACGTAAATCAGACCCATCTGCACGGCGCCGAGAGGATTGTCGAGCTGGCGCTGGCCGGTGTAGCGCTCGTCGCCCAGCCAGACGCCCTCAGGTCCCCAGAAGATGTCCTCTTCGGGCTCCCAGACGTCCTCGCGTCCGCCGCCGAAGCCGAAGGTCTTGAAGCCCATCGATTCCAGGGCGACGTTGCCGGCGAGAATCATGAGGTCGGCCCAGGAGAGTTTCTTGCCGTATTTCTGCTTGACGGGCCACAGCAGGCGGCGCGCCTTGTCGAGGCTGGCGTTGTCCGGCCAGCTATTGAGGGGCGCGAAGCGCTGCGTGCCGGAGCCGGCGCCGCCGCGGCCATCGCCGATGCGGTAAGTGCCGGCGCTGTGCCAGGCCATGCGGATGAAGAACGGACCGTAGTGGCCGTAGTCGGCGGGCCACCAGGGCTGCGAATCGGTCATGACCTTGTGCAGGTCCTTGACGACGGCGTCGAGATCGAGGGTCTTGAACTCCTTGGCGTAGTCGAACGCCTTGTCCATGGGATCGGACAGGGGCGAGTTCTGATGCAGGATTTTCAGGTTCAGTTGATTCGGCCACCAGTCGGCATTCGAGCGGACGCCCGCCGAGGTGTGTACCGGGCACTTCAGTGTGGTTGACAAGGTTTGCTCCTTCCTTTCGGATCAGTTAGAGATTGTGACGGACTACGAACCGGCGCGCGTCTTTTTTCCCTCCGGCGCGCACCGGGCGCAGAGCCCGCGGAAAATGAGTTCGGATTCGCGAAGAATTCGTTTGCCGAGCGAGCGCGCGGCCGGGCGCGGCACGTCGTACCACTCCAGGTCCTCGACGTTGCCGCAGCGGTCGCAGATGAAGTGGTGATGCCGCACGCCTTTCGCATCGAAGCGCGCGGCGCGGCCTTCGACGGCCACTTCCCGCACCAGGCCGGCCTGCACCAGGTCGTGCAGATTGTTGTAGGTGGTGGCGCGGGACGAGCGCGGGTCGGCGCGATTCACGGCATCGAAGATATCCGCCGCTGTGGGATGCCCGGTGTGCTCCACCAGGAACGCCATCACGGCGTAGCGCTGCGGCGTGCAGCGCAACCCGCTTTCTTCGAGAGACTGCTTGATCGCCCCGGCGTCCATCCAATATTTAGATTATGTCTAATATTGGAATTTGTCAAGAGCGGCCCGGGGCCGGGGGAGCGCCTGGCCGCGCGGTCACCGGCGGATGGGGAGCAGCGTGCGGAGACGCTCGTCGCGCAGGAAGAGGCCGAGCCAGGCGATCATGGCGGTCGACAGCGGGACCAGGATGGGATAGGGCTCGCCGATGCGGGTGTAAGCGGCGACGGCGCCGCCCAGGTAACCGGTGAGCAGGATCGCGCCAAGCACGGACGTCCGCGGGATCAGGAATAAGATGAGGGAGCCGAGTTGCAGGAAGGCCAGTAGAGGCAGGGTGCTCTCGGACCAGCCGATGCGGACGAATTCGGCAACGTAGGTCGCGCTCTGGGTCAGCTTCCAGGTGGCGCTGGTGCAGACGACGAAGGTGGGCCAGAGCGAGACGGCCCAACCGGCCCAGGTGATCCAGTTTTTCTGCGGCGGATTGGCGGCTTGCTGCGCGGGGGCGGCGGCGGAACTCATGGTCTACCTCCCAAGGGGCTTGACGGGGCCGGGCTTGGTCCCCGGTCAGTATACGTGAAAAGCGGGATGGAGGGTATCGGCCGCGGAGGGGATGGCGGGATCGTGGCCGCGACGGTTGCGGCCCCGCAGCCAAGCGCACCTGGCGGCGCACTCGCAGCCAACTCACGATCATCCGCTGCGACTCGTTAAACGTCACTTCATCTCGCGCGGCTGCGCAGAGATCGGAAACCTCCGCGCGAAACCTGCGATAGCGCCTCACGATGCCGGCGCCGCCAGGGAGCATCGTGTGCCCCGACGCCACGGCGCCAAGGGCGGACCGCACGACCGCATTGCGCTTCTTGATCAATTCTACGCCGTCTGCACACCCAGGGACGTGCGGCAGGCGCCGCTATTGCGCGGGTTCAGAGGGAGAGCGGCCGGCGGGGGTGTTGAACTCCACGATCTGGTCGGTGGTGACGTTGGCGAACGGTTTGAGGCGGTAGGCGGGTCCGCCATTGAGGTTCGCGTTCACACGCATCCGCTCGATGGAGGCCTGGCCGAAGTTGGTTCCGGAGGCGTTGATGGCCGGGTAGGTGCCGGGGTAGGCGGTGGAGTAGTTGTAGAAGACGTCGCCGTTGCTCTCGAAGCTACGGATGGTACCGTTCGACTTGGGGTCGGCACAGCCGTCGGCGGGCTGCTGCAGCGTGGAGAAGAGCACGATGCCGCCCATGCCGATGTTTTCAAATTCGTTGGCCGAGGAGTAGACGCGCTTCATGACGGACTGGCAGGCGGCCTGCACGATGACAGTGGCGTAGGATCCGGCGTAGTGGTCGGTCATGTTACGGATGCTGTTGCGGACGATGGAGACCTCGGGCAGGACGATGTCGCAATAGGAATAGACGGCGATGGCAATGACGGAATCCTCGATGCGGTTATCCTCGATGCGCCAGGACTGGTAGTCGTCGTGGGTGGCGGGGCAGACAGCGCCCTTTCCGTAGTTGGCGGTGAGCAGCTTGATGGCGGAGTTGCCGATGTCGCGGATGGTGTTTTCGGTGATGGAGGCTTCGCGCACGCTGAGCAGATAGATGGCGTGATCGTTGTTGTGATCGCCGATGAGGGTGGAGTTTTCGACGGTGGCGTGGCGGAGGTTGGCGAGGTTGATGGGGGTGGAGACGGCGTTGCGCGCGGTGAAGACCTGGATGGTGCAGTCGTCGATGGTGACCGAATCAGCTTCGGCGCCGATGCCGCCGCTGACGATGATGCCGAAATTGAAGCCGTAGATGTGCACGCGGCGGAAGGTGAACTTCTGGCCGCCGGCCTCGGGCTTGCCGAAGCCGCGGGCGATGGCGGTGACGTCCTTGCTGGTGAAGACCAGCGGGCGGGTGCGGAAGCCGAGGTCCTGAATGGAGAGGGAGAAGTCGGTGGTGAGGGCGCGGCGGCGATTGGCCTGGTCGGTTTCATAGAGGACGCTGCGGTCGGGCCCGTCGCCGGTGAGGCTCAGGGGGCAGCGCGCGTGGAGCTCGCCGGCGATGGCGTAGGTGCCGGGCGGAAAGTAGATCTCGGGGCTACCGGCGGCGGCGCTGCACGCGGCGTCGAGGGCCGCTTGGATGGCTCCGAAATCGTCGGTGAGGAGGTCGCCTTTGGCCCCATAGGTGGTCACCGAGATGCGGCTGGGAAACCTGTGGGGAGCAGGGAGTGGCTGAGCGGCCGCGGCGACCGCGATGGAGACGAGTAACAGGGCGGGTTTCACGCGTTCCTCCCAGTTCCTATTGTGGACGCTGGAGGAGGGCGGTGGGGAGAGCGCCGGCGGGCGGGGAATCTGGGAGAATGTGCGGAGAATCCTTGGCCATGTTGAGACGGCTCGCGGTGTGGCTCTTGTGCGCCGGGCGGGCGCGGGAGTTGCTGCAACAGCTCCTGGCGGACCGGTTCGGGTTGCGGGTGCATCACGAGTCGAAAGAGATGCCGGTGTATGCGCTGGTGGTGGGGACGGGCGGGCCGAAGATGGCGGCTAGAGCGTTTGCAGCGTTATCGTAGACCGCGCGGCAAGCACGAGTGCTTGCGCCACCAAGGGAGGAGAGGGCCGATGAAGGGGAACTGGTTGGACGAGATTCCGGAGAATTTGCGGGAGAGCGCGCGGGGGGCCGTGTCGGCGGCGTTTGGGGCGGCGGAGGTTTCCGCGATCGCGCCGGTTTTGGGCGGAGCCAGTGGGGCGCAGGCGTATCGCATCGAGTCCCGCGGCCGCGCGTATCTGTTGCGGATCGAGACGCGGCGGACGCTGCGGAATCCGCATCAGTATACGTGTATGCGGATCGCCTCCGGGGCGGGGTTGGCGCCCGCGGTGCGCTATGCCGACGATGCGGCCGGGGTGGCGATCATCGACTTCATTGCGCAGCGTCCGCTGGCGGATTTGCCGGGAGGCGCGGTGGGGCTGGCGCGGGCGCTGGGCGAACTGGCGGCGAAGCTACAGGCGACCGAGGCTTTCCCGGTGCTCACGGATTTCCGCGCCTTTGTCGGGCGCGGGCTGAGCGTGCTGCATTCGAAGTCGGCCGCGGGGCTGTTGGATCCGCACGTGGAAGCGTTTGAGCGCATCCAGCAAGCGTATCCGTGGGACGCGGCGGGCCATGTTTCGAGCCACAACGATCCGAACCCGCACAACATTCTGTACGACGGCGAGCGGCTGTGGCTGATCGACTGGGAGTCGGCGTTCCGCAACGACCCGATGACCGACGTCGCGATTCTGGCGGAGAACCACGCGCCCACGCCGGAGATGGAGGAGGCGCTGCTGCGCGCCTGGCTGGGGCATGAGCCGGGCCGGGAGGTGCGCGCGCGGCTATACCTGATGCGGATGCTGACGCGCCTATATTACGCGGGCCTGCTGTTCGCGATCTTCGGCCGGCAGGACGGCGGCTTGACGGACTTGGCGTCGCCCACGCCGGACGAGTTCCGCACCATGGTGGCCAGCGGACAACTCAAGGCCGGCGATCCCGAGAGCATGCTGGTGCTGGCGAAGATGATGCTGGCGGGGTTTCAGGCGCGCGCGAGAGGACGCGCCTTCGAGGAGGCGTTGGAAGCCAGCGGCGGCCGTTGAGACCGCCGCTGGTGGGAGGAAAGTTATCCCTTGACGGCTTTCCACAACTCGGACTTGTGCTGCGGCTTGGCCGAAGTGTGGACGTTGATGTAGCGGTCGAAGTCCAGCACATTGATGTTTTCCAGCACCGGGACCAGCGCCTTGATATGATCGTTGGCCGGCTCGCCCGGAGCGGGCAGGGAGAAGTCGCCCTGGAATAGAATCTTCTCCTTGGGCAGGTAGGCGATCAGCAGGCCGTTGGAGTGCGGCACGGGCCAGGTGTGGTAGATCTCCACCGTCTCGTTGCCGTCGGTGTAGACCTTCTTCTCATCGACTGGGTCGAACTTGGCTTCCTTGGGGTTCTTGGCCAGCACGTCGTCGAGCAGCGTGCGAGGCGTGTTGAGCGCCTTTTGCAGGAACGGCACGTTGTTGGCCTGGGTGATGATCGTGGCGCCTTCGGCCACCAGGGCCGGCAGTCCGCCGGTGTGGTCCGAGTGCGGGTGCGTGTTGAAGACGTAGGTGATCGGCTTGTTGGGGATCAGTTCCTTCGTCTTGGCGATGTAGGCTTCGCCGCGCGCGATGGACTGCCCGGCTTCGAGCATCATCACGTGGTCGTCGAATTCGACGATGACCGAGTCATAGCTGCCCGGTCCGGTGGTGAGGCGGTAGACGCCGTTGGCGAGTTTCTCGGCGGTGACCTCCATAGCGGGCGGGCCGCCGGGTCCGCCTTTGCCCTTGCCGCCGCCTTTGGGGGCGGGAGCGGGAATGAGGGAGGCGACGTTGGACGGATTCGGCTCGGCCGAGGTGATGTCGGCTTCAAAGAAGGGCAGGTCGCCGCGCGTCTCGACGATTTTCGAGGGGACCTTCACGCCGTCGAAATCCTTCCAGTCCGAATAAGTGGCGACGATGTGCATGTCGCCCATGATGTTGTCGCCGAGCCAGGTTTCCACTTCGTCAATCAGGTTGTCGCTGTTGACGTAGCCGTTGATGGTGTAGTTCTTGCCGCTGACGGCGGTCACCTTGGGGCTCCAACTCAGCACCTCGTACATCTTGCCGTTCATCTCCTGCTGGCTGAGGGTGGCGTTGTTTTCGGCCGCGCCCTTCAGGAATCCCCAGGGGGTGAGGTAGAACTCAAGCGAGCCGCCCCAGGGCTGGTCGACGGCGGCCTGCTGGGCGGAGACGCCCTGGAAGAAGGTTCCTTCCGATACGGCGGTGGAGCCGCCGGGTCCGATGTTATGGGTGACGCCGGTGGCGCGGGAGGCGGGGGCGTTGAGATCGAGGACGCGGACGTAGCTGTCGATGGGGCGCATAGGATCATGCGGTCCGCGGCACTGCATGTCGGCGGCGTTGGCGCCGCACTGCTGGAAGGCGACATCTTTCGCCGTTCCGGAATAGGTAATGGATGTGACGTTGCCCAGGGCTTCCTGGGCATCGGAGATCACGGTCTGGGCGTCCCGCTGCGAGCTGCAAGCGCACAGGAACGAGACACAGATGGGGACGATGAGTTTCTTCAACACGGTTTACTCCTCCTCACGGCTGGGTTGGTGGGTCGAACGCATCCCGTCCATTCTATATGGAATCGGTCCGGGGCGAGGGCGGGCGGACTTGCGGGGACCGCTCCCTTGTGGTCGCGGCTCAGCTAGCGGCGCTGTGCCCAAAGGACGGGAACCGGGCAAAGCGGCGAACGTTCCCGGAGGAGCGGTAGGCGCTCTGCCCTGCAACCGTGGCCCGGGCAGAACGCCGCTAGCTGAGCCGCGACCACAGGGAGCGGTCCCCGATGACGGTGCAAGCGGTCCAGCGGCGCTCTGCCGGCCGCGGGAGCAATCGATCAGGCCAGGGCCTTGCCGTAGAGGGCCAGCAGGCGGCTCCAGGCTTTTTCCGCCTCTGGCTCGCTGTAGACGCTGGTATCCGGGGGACACCAGCCGTGGGCGGCGGGGTAGACTTCGATTTCCGCCGGAACGTTGGCCTTGGCGAAGGTCTCCTTGAGCACGTTCTTCTCGTTGGGACGCTGCTTGTCGTCGCTTTCGGCGATGGCAATCAGGAATTGCGCCTTGGTCTTGGAGGCGCGCAGGTGCGGACTGTTGTCGCCCATGGCGACCAGCCCCGCGCCGTGGAAGGTGGCGACCGCGCCGATGCGGTCCGGCATGGCGGCCACGCTGTTGAACGCGATGCGGCCGCTCATGCAGTAGCCCTGGACGCCCATCTTGCGATTCTTGGCCACCGAGGACTGCTGGTCCAGCCAGGCGATGAAAGCCTTCGCGTCGGTGGCGTCGGTGGTGTCATTGAGTGACTGCATCAGCGGCATCACCTCCGGGAAGGGGCTGGCGGCGCCCTTGCTGGCGGTGGGGGCTTTCATCTTGCGGTAGAAGGGGTTCACCACCAGCACGGAGTAGCCGGATTCGGCCAGGCGCTTGCCCATCTGGCGGAAGGCCGGGCGCAGACCGAAAATGTCGGGCCACATGAGCACGCCCGGGGCGGTTCCGGTGGCGGGGTGGACGAAGTAGGCATCGGCCGTGCCGTCCGGGGTTTTGATGTTGACGTCAGACTCGCTGACAGCGGCGGCGTTGGCCACCTTAGGCAGCATCATGGCGATGCCGGCTCCCAACATGATGCCGAATTGCTTACGAGTTACGCGGCCGAGTGCTTCATACTCCTGCCGGTCTTTTTCAAAATGATCCTGATCGCACATAATCGCTCCTTGTGTCTAAGCGCCTGGTGTGGGTTGACCGGACGCGCACTGGCTATTTTATAACCACCTGGGGGAGCGGCGCGGATGCTTCGCCCAAAGGCGCCGCCGCGCCCAGGTTTATTTCACGGCGATCTGGACCGGGTTGGCGGCGATGCCGTCGGCGGTGAGTTGCACGGTGACCAGTCCGCGGCCGACCAGCGACCGGGGCAGCAGGACGTTGACCTGGTCCAGGCCGGGATAGACCGTGTGGGCTCCGAAATAGGCCACGGAGGCGGGTTGGCCGCCGATGGTCACGGTCACCTGGGCGGCGTGGCGGATGCCGGTGCCGTAGAGCACCAGGTAGACCTGCTCGCCCGCGGGGCCGAGGTCGATGGGGACGGGGTTCCAGCGGCTGTTCTGGGCGTCGTACGACGCGACGATTTCGGTCGATTGCGTGCCGTCGGCATGGCCGTGGACCGCGGCGGCCACGGCGGCTCCCTGGCCGTTCCCGGCGGCGCTGAACAGGCCCGGGGCGACCGGGGCGATGGTCACCGCGCCCGCGGCCGCCACCATACCGTTGGCGCTCAGGCTCGCCGTCGCGGGACCGGCGGCGGTCTGGTCCGGGATCAGCAGGTTCACCTGTCCGGCGGAGACGAAGTAGAGGCCCGCGTCGCGCGTGGCGCCCGTGCTGTCCTTGATCGCGACGCTGGCGCCGCCGAGCGTGGTGGGGAGGGTGGTGCTCGGGGCCGATTCCTGCGCTGTGGCGAGGTTGCTGCCATACGCCGCCACGATCGAGCCCGGGGCGACGGTCGACCCCATGAAGCTGGCATCGGAGGTGAGGGACAGCGGCCCGGGGGCGGCGTCCGTGCTGCGGAAGACGACCAGTTCGATGGTGTTGGCCGGGACCGTCAGCGCCCCCGTGATCCAGGCGACGGCCGCCGTGCCGTCGTGGCTGTCATCGACCGTGTACACGTCGGCATGCGCAAAGGTGGCGGGCGTGGCCGTGACGCCGCGGAACTGGAGCGTCAGGTCGACCGCGGCGTCGTTCGGGTTCGAGATGAGCGCCGCCTTGGTTGCGCCATCTGCCGATTCCGCGCCGAGTGCCCACACCTCGGTCGACCCCGCCGAAGACGGCAGGGCGCCGTTGGCGAGCAGCGTGGGGAAGTCGCGATAGAGCCGCGAGAAGAAGCGGAAGGCGTTCGCCTTGGGCTTGGGCGTGCCGGTGGCGTCGCCGTAGAACAGGCCCGGGCCGCCCAGCGGGGAGTTGGGCACGCCGGGATCGGCTCCGGGCTGCGAGGCGCCGTCGTCGCCGCGATAGTAGTAGGCGCGTTCGACATCGCCGTATTGGAGCGCGATCCAGGCAGCGGCGTTGCGTGCGGCTCCGGTCTGGTGGTTGTTGAACTGGTCCTGCTCGCCGCGGGTCATGCTGCGGCTCCTGCCGTTGGCGTCGCGCAGGTGGGTGCCCTGGAAGTAGGCGTCGCAGATCAGCTCGACCCCGGCGAAGAAGCCGCTGCCCGCCCACGGGACCGAGGAGAACTGGCCGGTCCCGTCGAGCAACTCGCGGTAGTTGCGCGATTCGGTGACGAAGTCCGCGGGGTCGGCCGAAAACACGTGGTAGCCGATCCAGGCGGGCTTGGCGTTGTGTTGATAAAGATAGGTGAGAAAGTCGAGCGTGGGCGGATTGGTGGACCCCGCCAGCAGCCCCGGTCCGCCGAACTTGATCGCCGGATGCGCGGCCTGCAGCGCCTGGAGCGCCTTGACCCAGAAGACGGGAAAGTTTTCGAGCGGCTGGTCATAGAAGCCCTCATTGGGCCACTCGGTCCAGATGTCGACGTAGGTGAGCACGTGCGATGCGCCCTGCCAGTTGTCGTAGCGCTCCACCACGCGGTTGGCGGCGATCACCCAGTTGTCCTCCTGGGCGGCGTTCTGGGGTCCGTTGAAGTCGCGCGCGCGGCAGCCGCAGGCGGTCTCGTTGCCCAGGCGCAGGAAAGGGTCGAAGCCGCCGTCCAACCAGCTTCGGAACTGGCGATCACTGAGGGTCCAGTTGTAGAAGCGGTCGTCGGTGGCGTCGCAGCCGGTCCAGGAGGGATAAGTCGGGCCGCCGCAGTTGAAGATCTGCTCCATGTCCAGGCGGTCGTCGAAATAGTCATTGTTGCGGACGCTGTCGATGCCCACGGCCTGATACTGGGCGGTGAGATTGACGGCCGTAGCCGAGGGATTGCGCTGCGCCGCGGGGTCGGGTCCAGCAATGACGCCCAGCAGGGGTTTCACGGTGGGGTCGGCGGCGGCGGGCGCGGTGAAGTTGAGCGTGTGCAGGTCGTTAGCCAGCCCAGCAGCAGCGGCGGCGCACACGGCGAGCAGAAAGATGACGAAACAGTGAGATCGCTGCATTATCTTCGGATGATCGGCAGCCAACCGGCGGACCCGCACCCTGCTGAATTAAATTCGGACATTTCGACCGTCCCCGACGTCTAAGTTAGTAACGATGACTTCCCGAACTTCTCTCTCAGACACAGCGCTGGGGGTGCTGTGGTCCGATTACCGCGCGGCGTTCCGGGATTGGGCGCGGGCGCGCAGCGACTTACAGACAGCGGGCGCGGACGGCCAAGCGCGGGAATCGGCCGAGGAGGCGGCGCGCGCCTACGGCGAGGCTCGGAATCACCTGACCGAAGCGATGCTGACGCGGCGCTAAGCAGAATCCCGCGTTCCCTCCCCTGGAGTAGAGAGTTCACCCGGCGGACCGCTGCGGTCGCGGCTCTGCTAGCGGTGCTGTGCCCGGGCGTCGCAATCCGGGCAGAGCGCCACAAACAGAGCCGCGACCGTCAGGGAGCGGTTGCGCACCTGTCCGTATTCCCGCGGGGAGACACTCAGCGCCGCTTCAGGAAAACGGCCGCCCATCCGCTTCCTCGAGCACTGGACGGAGGCTCGCCTGAACCGCGACCCCAGGCGCCCGTCAGGCCTGGAGCCAGCGCGTATCGTCCGTCTCGTCGTCAAAGAAACCATGAAGGGGTGCGTGCGATGCTCGCGGGCGAGTTCGGTGAAGCGCTCCGGCAGCGGCGGCCTGCGCGAGCCTCGTGCGGCTTCGCGGCGGCGCCCTCGGCCACCAGAATGGCCGTGGCCCCGGGTTCGGACCGCAGGACGAAGGTGAGTCCCATGCCCGCAGTGTCTCAGGTTGGGTCGACTAAAATCTAAGTTGCGACCCTTCGATCCGCTGTTCAAGAATCCGCACCTATCCACCATCGCCGGCAACTTCTGGAGCCGTCCCGTCAGCGAGCCTCAGTGGCCCTCGCGCGCGGTGGTCTATGAAACCGAGCCCGGCGTGCGCGTCCTGGTGCATGTGCAGCAGCCCGCCGGCGCACCGCGCGGTCACCTGGTGCTGGTGCACGGACTCGAAGGATCCAGCGACGCCGGCTACGCGCGCAGCATGGCGCACCTGGCGCTCACCCGCGGGTGGGCGGCGCACCGCTTCAACATGCGCGGGTGCGGCGGGACCGACGAACTGTCCGTCACGGCGTATCACGCGGGGCAGACCAGCGATCTGCGCACGGTGCTTGGGCGATTGCGCGAAGAGGGCGCGGGGCCGATCTTCCTGGCCGGGTTCTCGCTGGGCGGCAACGTCGTATTGAAGCTCGCCGGGGAACTGGGCGAAGAGGCGCGCGAACTGATCGCGGGCGTGTGCTCGGTTTCCGCGCCCATCGATCTGGCGGCCTGCGCCGAGGCGCTGAGGGAGCCGCGCAATTTCCTCTACCAGCGACGCTTTCTGGACCGCCTGAAGGAGCGCATCCGGCGGCGGCACCAGTTGGCTCCGGAGATCTACACGCTGGAGCACCTGCCCAAGATCCGCACGATTATCGATTTCGACGATCACTATACGGCTCGTCTGTTCGGCTTCGGCACGGCGGCGAATTATTTCGCGACGCAGTCCTCGAACCAGTTCCTGGAGCGCATCCGCGTGCCGGCACTGCTGGTGCAGGCCAAGGACGATCCGCTGATCCCGTTCCGGGTGTACGAGCATCCCGCATTTGTGACGAACCCGTGTCTAAGACTGCTGGCCGTGGAGCACGGCGGGCACCTGGGATTCCTGGCGCGGAAAAAACCTCGCTTTTGGTTGGATGAAATTGTTTTGGATTGGATGGAAGCGGGGCATAATGGTAGCAAGCTGTGACTGCACGCATCTTCATCAAGCTGATCCTGGCGGTGATGGGCGTGCTTGTCGTAGCGCTCACGGCGGTGAACCTGCTGGTGACGCCACGCGTGCGCGACGCGTTCCTCGAAACCCTGGAACATGATCTGACCGAAAAGGCCACCGGGCTGGCGCTGCTGCTTCCGGCGCCGCAGGCGGATTTTCCCAAGCTGGGCGAGTCCTTCGGCGCGCGGGTGACGTGGGTGGACCATGGCGGCACGGTGCTGGGCGATTCGAATGCGAATCCGGAGACCATGGACAACCATCGCATGCGGCCGGAGATCGCCGAGGCGCTGGCCGGGCGCGTAGGTTCCAGCCAGCGCATCAGCCCGACGCTGAACACGCCGTTTTTCTATGTCGCAATTCCCTACGCGGGCGGCGGGGCGCTGCGCCTGGCCGTGCCGTCCAGTGAGGTGGAGGCGCAGGTGCGCGAGATCCGCAACCAGGTTCTGCTGGCCACCTCGCTCGCCTTCCTGCCCGCCGTGCTGCTGGCGGCCGGATTCGCGCGCTACGTTTCCTGGAAGCTGGGCAACATCATCGAGTACGCGCGCCAGTTGGCCGAGGGCAACTTCCGGATGCGGCTCAAGGGCAGCGGGCGGGGCGAACTGGGACTGCTTTCGACCAAGCTGAACGAGACCAGTGAAAAGCTCCAGTTCATGCTGGCGCGCCTGGAAACCGAGCACGCCGAGCTCGAAAAAGTCGAGCGTGTGCGCAAGGATTTCGTCATCAACGTGTCGCATGAGCTCAGGACGCCACTCGCCTCCATTCAGGGCTACACCGAGACCCTGCTCGACGGCGCGATCCACGACCCGGCGAATAACGTCAAGTTCCTGAATATCATTCGGCAGAACACCGAGCGCCTCACGCGGCTGACCGCGGACCTGCTGATTCTGTCGCGCATCGAGCTGGGGCAGCAAAAGTTCAAGTTCGCTTCCTATTACGTCAATCGGCTGTTGCAGGACAACGTGGACGCCATGCGTCCCTTGGCCGCGCCCCGACGGGTCGATCTGATCCTGAACCAGGGTCCCCCGGATGCCGAGGTTTTCTGCGATGCCGAGGCGGTCCACCAGATCCTCAGCAACCTGCTGGACAACGCCATCAAATACACCCCGGATGGGGGTACGGTGACGGTCGGGGCCAAGGCCGTGGACGGCGACCGGATCGAGTTTTCCGTGCAGGATACGGGCCTGGGGATCCCCGCTGACGACCTGGCGCGGCTGTTCGAGCGGTTTTACCGGGTGGATAAGGCCCGCTCGCGGGCGCTGGGCGGCACCGGGCTGGGTTTGGCTATCGTCAAACACCTGACGCGCGCCCAGGGAGGCGATATTCGCGTGGAAAGTCAAGTAGATAAAGGATCTACCTTCTTTTTTACGCTCCCGGAGCAGGATCTGGGGCTAGCGGAATATGGAGCTGTTCAGAAGGAGTTAACGGTCCAGTAATAATATTGTCATGGTCCCTCGGTTACCCTGGGATTAGAAGAATGAAAAAGATCGTGCTCATTGAGGACGACGCGGATCTGTACTCGCTGATCCAGTACAACCTCGAAAAAGAGGGTTTCGCGTTCGCCGGATCGCAGACCGGGAAGGGTGCGATCGAGCTGTGCCGGCGGGAGAAGCCCGACCTCATCATTCTGGACATTATGCTGCCGGATTCCGACGGCCTGGACATCTGCAAGGGGATCCGGGCGCATCCGGAATTGGCGCACCTGCCGGTGATCTTCCTGACGGCGCGGGCCTCGGAGACGGACCGCATTGTCGGTCTTGAGCTCGGGGCCAACGACTATATCGTTAAGCCGTTCTTTGTCAGGGAGTTGATCGCCCGTATCAAGATTCATTTCCGGGGCCAGACGCCCACCAGCCGGGTGCTCAAATCGGGGGACCTGGAACTGGACGGGGCCCGCTGCCAGGTACGGCTGGCGGGCACCGAAGTATCGCTGACGGCCACCGAGTTCCGGCTGCTGGAGTTCCTCATGAGCCGGCCAGGGGTGGTCTTCAGCCGGGAGCAACTCCTGGATGCCGTCTGGGGCCATGACCGCGCAGTGACGGATCGCACGGTGGACGTCTACATCCTGCGGCTGCGGCAGAAGATCGAGCAGCAGAACGGGCCTTCCTACATCCGCAGCGTGCGCGGGTTCGGTTACAGCTTCAATTCGCAGACCTCGGAAGACCGCGTGGCGGTCAGCTAGCGCCGTGGCGCAAGCCACGGGCTTGCGCCACAAAGAACCTGGGCGGCTATGGGACGGATTCCCCCTGCCCCCGCGGTCGCATCAATATGATCTGCACGTCCGTGCTCTCGTAGGTCTCCACGGCTTCGAACCGGCTGTCGAGCGCCGCGCGGGAAGCGGCGTTTTTCGCTACTTGGTCTTTGCCTCCCTGCACGCCATTCATCCAGTCGGTGGTGTCCCGGATCCACCAGACGCGGCGGCAGCCGGCGGGTCCTTGCGGGAGCTGGTCCGACGGGACGACGCGCGGGAACGGCTGGCCCGGGTAGTAGGTTGGGAAGCCAAGATGCGGCCGCCCCTCCCAGATGTCGGGACGCATTACCGCGCAGTCGCCGGGCAGCACCGCGCCCACCAGAGGCCGCAGTCCAGTGGCGTAGTCGGGCTTGGTCGGGGCGAAGTAGTTCGCGCGGAGTTGCGGCACTGACCAGCCGAGGACCAGCACCAGCCAGGCCGCGCGCGCCGCCTTGTGACGCAGAGCCATCGCGGCTCCCATGGCGGCGGCCATGCAGTAGAACGCCGCGCCGAAGGAGTAGTATCGATCCCGGAAGCCGATGCCGCGGGTGGTGGCCGCGACCGCCAGCAGGATGGGCGCCGCGGCCAGGATGGCGCACAACACCAGCCCCTGCCGTTCGCGCCGGGATCCGCGCCACCATCCGGCGGCGATGGGTAGCGTGAAGATCGCGTATTCGATGGCGGCTACCCACATCGGGGTGGCGTCGTTCATCGAGTGGAGTTTGCCGCCGTTGAAGCGGGCCACGGCCATCAGCGGCATCCGCGCCAGGCTGGTCGTGCCGGTGCGTTCGAACACATCCGAGGCGCGCAGGTTGCTGCCGACCGCCGCGAGCCACGGCAAGTACGCGAGGCCCAGCAGCACGGCCGTGGCGGCCAGCCAGCCGAATACCCGCGGGGCGTACTGGCGGCGGTAGAGCAGCCAATAGAGCCCCAGTCCCGCCAGGATCGACACCGTGAAGTAGTGCGTGTAGATCAGGGCCAGCGCGGCCAGGAAGAATGCCGCCAGCCGCCCCAGTCGCGGCCGCTCCAGATAGCGGACGAACGCCAGCGCCGCCGCCAGCGCCAGCGCCTGGGCAAGCATGTAGGGACGTGCTTCCTGCGAGAAGTAGATTGCGATCTGCGATAACGCCAAGATGCCCACGCCGGCCAGCGCCGCAAATGCTCCGGTGAAGCGCCGAACCAGCAGGTACGCGAGCGGAACCGAAAGCGTCCCGGCGATGACCGAGATCAGCCGCGCCTGCGCCACCCCGTAGCCCACCACCTGGAACATCCAGTGGACCACCAGGTAGTGCAGCGGCGGTTGTGCTGCATCGGACACCAGAACCGGGAACAACTCGCGCAACGTTTGTCCCGAATGGGAGACCGTGAATGTTTCGTCGAGCCACGCCCCTTGTGTCGCGAAGTGGAACAGGCGCAGCCCCAGCGCCGCCGCGGCGAGAGTCCACAGGATCGGGGCTTCGCCACGCCGCATTTCGAACGGCGGCGCTGCTTCCGTCTCGCGGTCCGCGGGGCCGGGCATATGGCTGAAGGTAGCATAGACCGCCCGTAATCCTGCGCTCCGGCGCTGCTTACTACGGCTGCGGCTGCCGGGAGTCGCTGGCGGCCAACGCGTTCCGGCTGCACCGTCGAAGGCGCCGGCAAAAGTCTGCAAATCCCTCTTATTGCCGCGTACGAAGGATAAGGCACTGGAAGCCCGAACCTTCTTCCTTGTGCACCGAGTGGTAGAACTCGCACTGGGTACAGGTGGCCATCTTCTGGGCGAACGTGCCCTGGACCTTGCCTCCACAGAGCGTCCCGGTAACGGCCCAGCAGATCCGGCCGCCGTTGTTGCCCCGGTTGATTCTATTTGCGTTAGTGTCGACAGCAGCCGGACAGACGCCAAGGTCCGCGACCCGAACACCTCCAGGTTGCCGTCCGCAGTTCTTAACTTCCCAACAGTTCTGCGGCATTTTTATTACCCTCTCTACCTGTAACATCGGTACAGGGCTGCTGGGTCTTAAGAGTTTTCAGGAACCCTACTCCGGCCGGCCCAGGGTCATCAGCGGGTCGCCCACGACGATGTTCTGCCAACTCAGGTAAGGAATGGAGAGGTAGAAGCTCTCGGCCAGACTGCGGCCGGAGTAGTAGGCGGGTAGCAGGAGATCGGGATGGGGCGTGGCGGCCAGATAGGGCTCGGCGACATGGCCGGTGGCGGCGCTGGCGCCTTCTTCCAGATAGTCGGCGGTGAGCGTTTGGGGGGCGCCGGCGAACCACTTTTCGGGAGAGCCCCAGTCGCTCAATTCCCAGCCGTCGGGCGGGCGGGCGAAGGTACGGCCGTTGGTGGAGACATACTCGGTGGCGATGGATCCCGGGAGCCAGCCGAAGTCAAGGCGGCGATGCTTACGGTTGCGGTCGTTCGAACCCCAACTGGCGTAGGCGATGACGTCTTTTTCCCCGGAGAGCACGGTTCCGGTTTCGTCGAACCGGACCCGGCTTTCGGGCAGGCGGATGGCGGCTGTTCTGAGCCAGTCCTCGCCTGGTTCGTCGCCATCGGAACGTTTGTCGACGACGAAGACGCCGCGGTTGCGGGCTTCGAGCGAACGGTCGATCATGTTGCGCACGGTGCTGAAGCTGTAAGCCGCCAGGCGGGCCACCAGGTAGATGGGGAACTGGGGATGGGAGAAGCGGGCGTCGCGCTGGCCGTAAAACGGGTTGGCCTGGATTCCCTTGATGGGGTGGGGCCGCCCGGATTTCAGATCGGCGTAGAGCAGCGTGAGTTCGCTATCGACGGCGGCAATGTCGCCGTCCGGACCGCCGGATCCGGCGACCCGCAGGGGAACGCCGCCGGTGGTGACGATGTAGAGCACCTTTTCGGTGAGGTTCTCGCCGCGCAGGCAGGCGGCCACTGGAGTGGCGATTTCGCGGTCATAGGCCGCGCGCGGAATTTCTTCGTCTTCCGAGGTCCGGATGCGGCAGACGTTACGGGCCGGGATCCCGCGGCGGCGGGCGTAGTACTCGCCGATCGTTTCCGAAAGTGAAGAGGCGTCGTTGACCACGATCAGGACACGATCGGCTCGAGCGGTGGCCGGGGGGGCCTGAGCGGCCGGCGCCGGCGAGGGGGCCGGAGAGCTGCAACCAGCCAGAAGGAGCAGCGCCACGAACGCGGGGATGGCTGCGGGGGACATCAGGACGAGTCGTGCGATACTACTAACACTGTATACCCGCTGCGCCGGGTGTGATCCCTGAAGCTAGATGGACCTTGACCAGCTCCACACGTTTCTCGAAATCGTACGGCTCAAGAGCTTCTCGAAAGCAGCGCAGTCCTGCTTTCGAACGCAGCCAGCCGTAAGCGCACAGGTGCGTCAACTCGAGACGGAGCTGAACGCGCCGTTATTTGAGCGTCTGGGGACCAAGATCGCCTTAACCCCGGCGGGTCACATTTTCGCCGAATACTCCGAGCAGATCCTGGAACTGCGGCGGCGGGCGCAGGATACCATCAACGAGCTGGAACGGACCCCGCGCGGCGAGCTGCTGATCGCCGCCAACGAAGCCACCTGCATTTACGTCCTGCCGCGGGTGTTTTCCGAGTACAAGAAGCAGTTCCCGAACGTGCAGATCCTGGTGGACCGGTCCTATGGGGCGCGCGTGGTGGAAGCGGTGCTCGACAACCAGGCGGATTTCGGCATCACGCAACTACCGGTGGCCGAAAAGCGTCTACAGGTCGTGAAGATTCACTCCGACGAAATCAAGGCGCTGATGCCGGCCCAGCATCCTCTGGCGAAGAACAAGCAGATCCTGCCGGCGGACCTGCTCACTCACCAGTTGCTGATGCCCAAGACCGGGACCACCCGGCGGCGGCTTTCGGTGTGGCTGGAGCCGGTGGAGGACGACATCCAGATTTCGATGGAGCTGGATTCGACGGAAATGATCAAGCGCTTCGTGCTAGCCGGGCTGGGGGTGAGTTTCCTGGCCGCGACGCACTGCCAGGACGAGGTGGCCGCGGGCCAGTTGGCGGCGGTCTCGCTGGGGCCCGAACCCATGGTGCGCCAGCTTGCATTAATCTATAGGAAGGACAAGGCTCTCTCGAAGGCCGCTTTAGGGTTCATTGAAGTGACGCTCAAAAACGCCGCTATCGGCACGGTGAACCGCGTGCCGCCGCGCGGGGTGAGCGCCGCGGAACGGACCCCGAAGCCGGTGCAGGCCGAGAGCTGAGTCCGGTGGGAGAGTGAGTGCGAGGTTGGGGAGATGCACCGCGTGACGGTTAAGACGTCGACTATATTTATCGCCAAGGGCGGCCGCACCCGGGTGTACCGGTCGGTGAACGAGGTGCCGCAGCGGCTGCGGCGGGAGATGGAGGAATCCACCAACGGCTTCAACTCGGCCACCATTCTGATCGCGGACCGGCGCGGGCGGGAGGAGATCCTGCGGGCGTTGCACGGGCTGCCGTCGGGACTGCGGACGCGGCTGGCCTCGTCGCTCAATCCGGACCGCAAGAACGCGGAAGAACCTCCCCGGGTTCCGCGCTCTCTGGTGCGGTTCCTGCGGCGGAACTGGGTGGAAATCCTGCTGCCGGGCGCCGTCGGGCTGCTGCTGTGGGCAGCGCTGAATCTGCGCTAGTGCGTGGCGCAAACCCGTGGCTTGCCGCGCCGGGACTTCTTCCGGCGCTTGTCGCCCATCACGATGTCAAGCCCGGAGCGGCAGCGAACTCGCCCGTCGGGGACGCGCCGCGGCTCAGCTTTCCTTGGCGATGCTCTGGTAGCCGTGACCTGCTCAGCAGCAATGATCCGGGCGCAGTGCCGGTAGCGTATCGTCCGCCGTCTGACTCGGCTGCACCTGCCGCAGGGTCAGACGGCGAAGTCGCAGTTCTTGCCCTGCTTCCCGTCAGTTGGGCAGAGTGCCCGTAGCCGCGACCAGAGGGAGCGGTCCTCCCAGTCCCCTCACCCCGCGGGCAGTAAAATCGAAATCTCCAGACCCCGCGGTTTCCTGTTCCGGCAGCTCACCGACCCGCCGGCCGCCTCCACCGCCGACTTCACAATGGCCAGCCCCAGTCCGCTGCCGCCCGAGCTCCGCGAACGCGAATTCTCCACCCGGTAGAACGGCGCGAACAGCCGGTCCAGCACCTCTTCGGGCACGCCCGGCCCCTCATCGGCGACCACGATCGCCACCCGCGCCGATCCGCCTCCGCCCTCTTCCCGGCGTGCGGCGATGGTGATCGGGCCCGCCGCGCCCGCATAGCGCAGAGCGTTGCGCACCAGGTTGGACAGCGCGCGGAACATGCTGTTGGGCGGCGCCAACACCCGCAGGTCCGCTCCCGCGATCAGCCGCACGGCGTCCGATCCCTGCGCCTCGCGCTCAATCACGCGCGCCACCACGTCGCCGACCGTCTGCGCCACGGGCGCCTCTTCCGGCTGCCCGTTGAGCCCCGCCCGCGAGAACTGCAGCAGCTCATTCACCAGGGACGACATGTGCTGGACCTCGCTATCCAGCCGGGCCACGTACGGCTGCGCCGTCTCCGTCGAGCGCTGCTCCAGGATCCCCACCGCGGCCTGCGTGCGCGCGATCGGCGCCGCCAGCTCATGCGCCACGTCCCCCAGGAAGCGCTTCTGCCCGGTGACGAAGCCGTTGAGCTGCGCCGCCATCCGGTTGAGCGATGCGCTCAACTGCCCGATCTCGTCCCCGCTGTCGTCGGCCAGCTTGGCCTCGAACTCGCCGCCGGCCATCCGTTCGGCGCCGTGCTGCAGGCTGCGCAGGGAGCGCGTCAGGTAGCCGATCAGCGGCAGCCAGCACAGCGTCGTGATCACGGCGATCACCAGCATCCCCAGCACCCACGGCCGGACGTCGAACAGCGCGGGATTGAAGAATAGCGACGAACTGCGCACCACCAGCGTCCCGGGCACCGGGCCCGAGTCGGGATCCAGCATCACCGGAATCCGCTCCGCGAACCAATACCAATGCGGGTCTCGTGTTTCCGCCATGATGAGCGTCGCCCCTTCCGGAGGTGGAGGAAGCCGGTCCTTGCCTTTGTCCTTGCCTTTGTCCTTCCCGTCGCCTTTGCCCTTCCCGTCGCCTTTCCCCTTCCCGTCCGGACCTCTCCACGGCACCTCGAACGCTCTTTCCGTGCGGGCGCCTGGTGGCGGGCCTTTGCCCTGTTTCCCTCTCCCCTTGGGTCCCTTGTCTTTGCCAGCGCCGCCTGGCCCCGGGGCGGGCAGCAACTTCGCCGCAACGCCGGCGGGCAGAACTTTGATCGACCCGGCCACCTGCTCCCCTTTGGGGTTGAGGTACAGGCCATACTCCAGCCCCGGGCTCTCTCCCGCGGCGGCCAGGATACCTTCCCAATCTTCGCGAGGAGCAGCGAGCAGGGCGGTCACCACGTTATCGTTCCGGGCCCGCAGCCGCGCCTGGGTTTGGCTGAGCAGGATCGAGTCTATCCCGCTGTCCATCTGCCACTGCACCAGCAGCGCCAGTGAGCCCACCAGCAGCACCAGATTCAGACCGGCGCTCAGCAGGATCTTGCCGGTGAGCGGTAAGCGGATCTTCATCCGTCGGTTCCCGTGTCCGGCAGGCCGCCCGGCGCGGGCATCATGTAGCCTGCCGAACGCACCGTGCGGATGTAGCGCGGCTTGGCCGCATCGTCGCCCAGCTTGCGCCGCAGCGAGCTGACGTGCACGTCGATGGACCGGTCATAGACTTCGTATTCGCGTGAGGAGGCGTCGTGCAGCAACTGCTCCCGGCTGCGCACGCGCCCACAGCCGCGTGCCAGCGACAGCAGCAGGTCGAACTCGACCGGCGTGAGATCCAGCGGCACGCCGGCCACCGTCGCCACGCGCGCGCCCGGGTCGATCAGCAGCCCCCCGACCTGGATCGGCGGGTCGATCTTCTCGCGGCTCGCCGGAGCGCCCTGGGAGCGCCGCAGCACGGCGCGCAGGCGGGCGACCAGTTCGCGCATGGAAAAGGTCTTGGGCAGGTAGTCGTCGGCGCCGATCTCCAACCCCACGATGCGGTCGGTTTCGGTGCCCAGTCCGGTCAGCATCAGCACCGGGACGTTCGAGGCCGCGCGCAGCCGGCGCAGCACCTCCAGGCCGTCGATCCCCGGCAGCAAAACGTCCAGGATCACGGCGTCCCAGCCGGCTTCCAGAGCCAGGCGCAAACCGTCCGTGCCGGTATGCGTCATGTGCACCTCGAATCCCAACGGTTCGAGAAAATCCTTGATGAGCTGGGCAAGCAGACGGTCGTCATCCACGATGAGCACACGCGGTGCGTCCTCAATCCGGGGCGCGGAGCCCGCCGGTGAGGCGCTGGACGAGGGAACATGAGCGCTCATCCCTTTCTTATCGGCACGCGGACGGGGCGGACTTTAGTTCCGCCACGTCCGGGTCCGTCCGCCGGGAGAGGCAGAAGCAATGCGTTCACACATGCGAAATTTGCGGTATCCGCGGCGACCCTCCACCGTCGCCTGCACCACCGCGACCACGGCCAGGCCCATGGTCACCAGCAGTAGAAAATCGAGCATGCTCGCCACGGTTTCGTTCACCCAGATTTCCAGGGCGTCTTCTCTTTCGCTCTTGCCGGAGTCCCCCGGAATGGGCTCCGAGCTCTCGGACGTCGCCAGGTAGCCGTCCCAGACGGTCGACGGAGCGCTGCCGCCACGCTCACGGACGCCCGGCTGCACCGTGATCCAGGTGCCGTCGACTGCTTGCACGCGCGCGGGAGACCATTGCGGCGCAGCGCCGGCTTGCACCTTGGCCTCGGCCGTTGCGCCGGTCCCGATCACCGTGGTGGAGCCGACCGTCACCGGCTCGGTGACCCACAGAGTGAGACTTGGGGCACGGTCGGCGGCAGCTTGCGAAACATTCTGCGCCAGGCGGGCGTGAATCCGGGTTCCTTCCGGTACCCGTACTTGGCCGTGCGCCGTACTGGTCATCGCCATCAAAAGAGCAGGAATCGCAAGCTGCATCGAAAATTGTCTCCGTATTCTTTCTTTTGTTGGCCGATCGCCCCGGCCTTTTCCAGGATGCCCGACGCCTGTTAGCCGAATGTTTGCGAGTCCCGCAGAATTGTAAAGCGTCGGTAAAGATGCCGCTGGATGCCGGATTTTCCCTCTTTCGAGGGATGGAAGATCCACCCTGCCAGGGACGCGCGCGCCGCCCCAGCCGAGGTAATCTAGGCCATGCCGCAAAAGTTCCCCCTGCCGCTGCGCTCGCTATATCTACTGGACGGGATCCTCCTGCTGGCAGTCGGACTGCCCTTCTGGGGCTGGACCGGACTGATCGAGCCCTGGTTCGGTGTGGACACAGCCGGCGATATCCTTGAGCATTTCAATCTGTGGAAGGCGATCTCCTTCGGTGACCCGTTCGGCGGTGCACTGATGCTGGCCGGATGCGCGGCGCTGGCCCTCGCGCAGTCTGACGACCCGCGCCTGCTGCGCAAGGCCGCCCGATTCTTTACCGTCGGCCACGCCTGCCTCGGGGTGATCGTCCTGGCCAAGGCGCAGGCGCTGTGGGAGACGCCGGCCGCGTTCCTGCTCACCGACGTGCTGGGGCTACCGGCGGCGGCGTTCCTCTATCTGAGCATCGCGGAATCGGCCGGACCGCCCCCGCTCACCGCCGAAGAGCAGCGCATCCGTGAAGCCGCCGGGCAGGCCGAGCGCACGCGCCTGGCGCAGGATCTGCACGATTCGGTGAAGCAGCAGATCTACTCCGTCCAAACGCACCTGGCGACGGCGCAGACACGCTGGGAGCAGGATGCCGTGGGTGCGCGCGAGGCTGTGGACCACGCACGGTCAACGGCGCGCGATGCGATGGCGGAGATGGTCGCCTTGCTCGACCGGCTGCGCCACGATCCCATCGAGGGCGTCGGGTTGGTGGAGGCGCTCCGGCGCCAGGCCGAAGCACTGGGATTCCAGACGGGCGCCGAGGTGGCCACAAAGTTCGGCGACCTGCCACTCGAAGGTCTTTCGAAGGACGGCCGCCTGGAGCCCAGCGCCGCGACCGCCGTCTTCCGCATCGCCCAGGAGGCGCTGGCCAACGTCGCCCGCCACGCCCGCCCGCAACACGTGCGCGTGGAACTCACCACGGAGGAGGCCGCCCACCGGCTTCAGCTTCGGGTGGTCGACGACGGACAAGGCTTCGCGACCGATGCGCCGCCCCGCGGCATGGGCTTGGCGAACATGACGCAGCGCGCCGCTGAGATCGGCGGCCAGCTATGGGTCAACAGCGTTCCCGGGCAAGGGTGCACGGTGACGCTCCGTGTCCCGCTGCAGGATTCCGCCTTTGAGCGCCGGCTCCGCCTGGGCCGGCGCGTGGCCGCCGTGGCCGTGCCCACCGCATTCATGACCTGGATCGCGCTCATCTGGCCGGAATGGCGTCCCCACTTCCTGCCGCTGATTACCATTGGCGCGGTGGCGGCCGGGGGCATGGTGGCCGGACACGTATGGCGCACGAGATGATCACCATCGCCCTGGCCGACGACCATAAGGTGGTCACCGAAGCTCTGCGCGCGTTCTTCGAATCCTTCGCCGACCTGCGCGTGGCGGGCATCGCCGCCAGTGGCGAAGAGGTGCTGGCGCGCCTGGGCGAGTGGCGGCCGCAGGTGCTGGTGCTCGATCTGCTGATGCCCGGCGGCATCGACGGCGTCGAGACAGCCCGCCGTGTCGGTGAGCGGTTTCCCGGCGTGCGCGTGGTCGCCCTGACCGCGTCCACCGACAGCGCCCGGATGACGGCGGTGCTGCGTGTGGGCGCGGCGGGCTACATCCGCAAGGACGCCGACCCGGAACTGCTGCTCAAGGCAGTGCGCGCCGTGGCCGCCGGACGCACGTTCATCGACCCGTCGGCGGCGGGCGAGGTGATCGCGGCCTCCGCGGGCTCCGAGCTGTCACCGCGGGAAACCGAGGTCTTGCGGCAAGTGGCCTTCGGGCTCACGAACAAGGAGGTTGGCGAGCGCCTCGGCATCTCCGAAGAAACGGTGAAGACGCATGTCGCGCGCTTGCTCGCCAAGCTCGCGATGCAGAACCGCGCGCAGTTGGTGGCCTACGCGCTCAAGTCGCGCGTCGTCGACGTCGAGGAGTTGTAGTCACCCCTTCAGGAACTGCGTCTCGTTCCACAGCAGGATTGCCGGCTTGGACAAGCTCCGGTCGTAGCCCAGCGTACTCAGGCTCCCCGTGCTGACCAGCAGCGCGCCGCACCCCTCCAGTCCCCACCCGAGCCAGCGAGCCGCCAGCACACGCGTAAAATGACCGCTGGTGAACACCACAGCGTCACCCTCCACGTGCCGCAGGCGCGCCACCACGCGATCCGCCCGCGCGCTGATCTGCTGTGGCGATTCGCCTCCCGGACAGCCGTCGCGGAACAGATCCCAGTCCGGGCGCCGCTCGCGGATCTGGTCCGACCGCAGACCTTCGTATTCGCCGTAATCCCACTCGACCAAATCCGGATCGCGCTCGGCCGCCCTGCCGAAGCCCGCCAATTCGCAGGTCCGCCAGGCTCGTTGCAGCGGACTCGCGAATACCCGCGCCGCGTCGATCCCGGCAAGCCGCCGCCCCAGCAGGCTCCCATTGTGTTCGCCGCGCGCCGTGAGCGGCAGGTCGGTCAAGCCGGTATGTTGCCCGCTGAGCGACCACTCCGTCTCCCCGTGCCGGGCCACATAGATGATGGGTAGCGCTTGACTCATGCGGACGCCTCGCTGACACCATGGTAAGCGAGGGCCGCGCAGCCCTCCAATCCAAGCGCGGCCGGGAAGAGGACGGCATGCAGATCGTGGCGCTCAACGCGGGCTCCAGCAGCATCAAGGCGGCGCTCCACGCCTTCGACAGCGAACCCGCCGAAGCCGAACCCGCGCGTCCGCCGTGGGAGGCGCACGCCAGTTGGACAGCGCTGCCCGGACTCGTCGCCATCCGCATCACCAAATCCGGAGCCGAGCCCGTAGAGCGAACCATCACCGTCACGGACCCGGGCGAAACGTTTCGCCTGCTGCTTGAAGCGCTCTGGTCCGGCCCGGCCCGCGCCGTGGGCGCGCCTGAGGAGATCGGCGCCGTGGGCCACCGCATCGTCCACGGCGGACATTTTCGGGAAAGCATGGCGCTGACGCCTGACGTGCGATCCGCTATCGCCGGCTTCAAGGACCTGGCGCCCGCGCACAACCAGATCGAGCTTGAAGGCGTGCAGGCGGTCGACCGCGCGCTGGGCAGCCGCGCGACCCAGGTCGCCGTCTTCGATACCGCCTTCCATGCGGACATTCCCGCGGCCGCCCACGTCTACCCGGGTCCGTACGCCTGGCTGGAGCAGGGAATCCGCCGCTACGGATTCCACGGCATCAGTCATCAGTACGCCGCCGCGCACGCCGCCCGCATGCTTCGCCGCGATCCGCGGGGCCTGCGCCTGATCACCTGCCATCTGGGCAACGGATGTTCGCTCACCGCCGTGAAGGACGGCCGCTCGATCGATACCACCATGGGATTCACCCCGCTCGAAGGACTCATGATGGGCTCGCGATCCGGGTCCGTCGATCCTGGCATCCTCATCTACCTGCTGCGCCACGGCGGCTACACGGTCGATCAACTGGACCGAACACTGAACCGCGAATCCGGGCTGCTGGGCGTCTCCGGCGTGTCTTCGGACATGCGCGAGGTCCTGGCCGCGATGGCCGCAGGCAACCCCCGCGCCCGCCTGGCTCATGACATCTACGCGCACCGCTTGCGGACGCACATCGGCGCGCTCGCGGCGAGCCTCGGCGGCCTCGATGCACTGGTTTTCACGGCGGGTGTGGGAGAGAACAGTCCGGAGATCCGCGCGGCGGCGTGCAGCGGCCTGGAATTCCTCGGCGTGGCGATCGACCCCGCCAAGAACGCGGTTCGCGGAACCGAGGGAGAAATCTCCGCCGCCGGCGCCGCCGTCCGGACCCTGGTAGTACGGGCTCAGGAGGAATGGGAGATCGCCCGCGAATGCTTCCGCGTGGCGACTTCCAAACAAGGTGCTGCGTAAGTCGTAGACCGCTCCCTGTGGTCGCGGCTCAGCTAGCGGTGCTCTGCACAAAGGACGTGCACTGGGCACAGCGCCAGTAGCTGAGCCGCGACCACAGGGAGCGGTCTACGTTTGACTGAGAAAGCGTGGTGTTGCACGCCGATTTGACGACTCGAGACGCTATTTGTGCGTGACGCGCCAGATCACAGCCGCGCCGTCGTCGGTCACCAGCAGCGATCCGTCGCTGGCCACCGCAACGCCCACCGGCCGGCCCCACGCCGTGCCGCCCGTGACGAACCCGGTGAGGAAGTCCTGGTAGACGCCCGTAGCGCGGCCCTTCTCGATCGGAATGCGGATCACCTCGCGGCCCGAGCCCTGCGAGTGGTTCCACGATCCGTGCTCGGCCACGAACGCGTCGCCGCTATAGTCGGCGGGGAACATCTTGCCGTCGTAAAACGTCATGCCGAGCGAGGCGCTGTGCGCCTGCAGCAGCACGTCCGGCACCAGCACCTTGCTCTTCAGTTCCGGATGCTTGCCCTTGTGCGCCGGATCCTGGTTGCCGCCGATATAGAACCACGGCCATCCATAGAAGCCGCCGCGCTGCACGTGCGTGACGTAGTCCGGCACCAGGTTGTCTCCCAGGTTGTCGCGCTCATTGATGGACGTCCACAGCTCGCCGGTTTCCGGATTGATCGCCAGGCCCACGGGGTTGCGGATGCCCGAAGCATAGATACCCACGAACTTGCCCTCGGGCGTGTACTCCAGGATGTTGGCACGGTGGAACTCGCGTTCATTGTCGCTGTTGTTGGACCCCGAACCCACCGCCAGCAACAGGCTCTTGCCGTCCTGGGAGAAGACGATGTCGCGTGTGGAGTGGCCGCCGCTGGGCAGATCGGAGACCAGCGTTTCGGCAGCGCCGGTCGCCTTGAGATCGCCGCTCTTGTAAGGGAACCGCACCAGCGAAACAGTGTTGGTCGCGTACACCCACTGCGGATTCGGACCCGCCGGATAAAAATTGATGCCGAACACGTTCGACAGTTCGCCGAACGTGGAGGAGGTCTGCGGCTTGCCGTCGGCCGTCATGCCGCGGTAAATCCTGATGGCGCCGCCGCGCGTGTCCGCCACGAAGATGTCGCCGTTGGGAGCCCGGCGGATCTGCCGTGGCTGTGTCAATCCCGAGTCGACGAAAATGCCCACCTGGAAGCCCGCCGGAGCCTGCGGCATCGCGCCGTCCGGACGAGCGCCCGCGCGTCCGCCGCCTCCGCGTCCGGCCGGCGTCATCGGCTGGGGTAGATCCGCCGCTGTGATCTTGCGGGCCAGGCCGGGCTTGAGCGAGGCCGTGTTGGTGAACGCTTTCGATCCGGTCATGACCGTCATGCCGTCGGTTTTGGCGGCGTACAGCATCAGCGCGGCACTCGCGCCCAACGCGGCCGTGGTGATGAGCCAGCGATAATTCTTCATGGAATCCCGTCCTTTCGCTACGGATGTGTGCCGCCTGCCGGCGACCCGCCCGGGATGGGGCGACGGACTGCGCCGCGGGGGTCGCAGATACCCGGGCGCACAAGCTTTGCACTCTAGCGTAACGCGATCGGGGGAATTCCGGCAGGAATGCGTTCGTCCGGTGCCGGCGGCTTAGTGCCCGTACCTCTCACCATGTTTCGGGCGCAGGACGTGGCGCAAGCCCGTGGCTTGCCGCGCCGGGACTCGTCCCGGCGCTTGTCGTCTGTTACGGCGCCATGCCGGTCCCGCCGGCGAAATCGCCCATGCCGGCTTTCCGCCACACGTTTCCCGGCGATGCGCCGGGAGCTTGTGAGAAATGCGGTTCAGGAACCGGCCGGAACCTCGCTGCCTTCGCTCTTCAGCGCATGGTCGATGGCGGCGAACAGTGCTTCCGCCATAACCGGCTTGGAGACGTAGTCGTCCATGCCTGCGTCCAGGCAGCGCCGCCGGTCGCCCTCCATGGCGTGCGCCGTCATGGCGATGATCGGGATGTGGCCGCCGGTCCGGCGTTCTGCATCGCGTATGGCTTGCGTGGTCTCGAAGCCGTCCATTCCCGGCATCTGCACGTCCATCAAAATCAGAGCGAACCTTTCCCGCTCGAAGGCCTCCATGGCTTGCCGGCCGCTGGACACCGGCACGGCCACGTGGCCATGCTTCTCCACCAGGCGAAGGGCCAGGCGCCGGTTGACGGCGTTGTCATCCACCACCAGCACCCGCACGCTCTCCCGCGCAGGATGCGGCCGCTCCTCCGCCTCCGGCGCGGCCGGCTCACTCACCACCGGTCTCCGGCCCAGTGCGTGCGCGATCGCCTCCAGCAGCTCGCCCTCGCCCACCGGTTTGATCAGGCAGCAAGCGATGTCCAACTCCCGGCAGCGCTCCCGGTCAACGTGCCTGCTCGCGGGCGACATCAGCACTACGGGTATGCCGATCTTCCCGTGCAGCGGGCAGCCTCCTTCCGGGGGCATCGCCGCGCCGAGGATCAACACCGCATAAGGATCGTCGCCCTGCGCGGCGCGGTCCAGGGCGCCCAAAGCCTCCGCGGGCGATTCGGCTGTGTCCGCACGCAGTCCCTGCCGCGACAAGCTGTGTTCCAGCGTCTGGCGAACGCTCGCATTGCCGTCCACGATCAGCACCCGCAAACCCTCCAGAGGCGCCGCGGCAACGGCCAGCGAATCCGCCTCCTCCCCGGACGAATCGAAGTACGCCGTGAAGGAGAACGTGCTGCCCTGGCCGGGTTCGCTGTCGACCTGGAGCGTCCCGCCCATCAGCCCGACCAGTTGGGCGCAGATCGTCAGACCCAGCCCCGTGCCGCCGAAGCGCCGCGTGGTGGAGCCGTCCGCCTGAGCGAACGCCTCGAAGATCTGCCTGTGCTTATCCGCCGGAATGCCGATACCGGTGTCGCGAACCTGAAATCGCAAGCCGGCGCGGCCGGCGGCCGCAGACTGCACCTCCACCTGGACGAACACTTCGCCGCGCTCGGTGAACTTGATGGCGTTTCCCACGATGTTCACCAGCACCTGGCGCAGGCGTCCGGGGTCGCCCAACAGTGTGCCCGGTACGCCGGAATCAATCCGGTAGACGAGTTCCAGATCTTTCTCGGCGGCGCGCACCGCCAGGACCTTCATCGTCGTGTCCACGGTTGCCCGCAGATCGAACGGAATCGTTTCCAGATCCAGCTTGCGGGCTTCGATCTTGGAAAAGTCCAGAATGTCGTTGATCACGCCCAGCAGGGACTGCGCCGAAGACTTCACGATCATGAGGTTCTCACGCTGGTCTTCGGTCAGCTTCGTGTCCAGCACCAGGTCCGTCATGCCGATCACGCCGTTCATCGGCGTGCGGATCTCATGACTCATCTTCGCCAGAAATTCGCTCTTGGCCAGGCTGGCCGATTCGGCCGTCTCCTTGGCTCGCTTCCATTCCTGTTCGGTCCGCTTCCGGTCCGAGATGTCGACCAGCGTTCCCTCCAGAACCGGCATCCCCTCAGCCGCGTCGTCCACGATGGCGAGGCTGGCCAGGAACCACCGGTCCGAGCCGTCGCGATGCTGCAGCCGCAGTTCATAGTTCTGAAGGTTGCCGCCGCTGGCCTGTACGGCATGCAAGAACACCTTCCGGTCATCCGCCCTGAAGTAGAAATCCTCAGCCCGCAGGCCCAATGCCGCGATCTCCTCGAAGGAAGCGTATCCCACCATGTGCGCCATCGCCGGATTGCAGTCCACGATGCGCCCGTCCATGGCCGTCCGCAGCACCCCGGCCAGATTGGCCTGGAACAGCCGCCGGTAGCGCGATTCCGAAGCCCGCAGAGCCTCCTCGGTGTGCTTGCGCGCCGTGATGTCCGAAGCCAGGCCGACGGTGTAGCGCTTCCCGTCCTTTTCGTAGCTGCTCACCGCGCGCGCATGCATCCAGATCCAGGCTCCGTCCTTCCTCTGGATGCGGTATTCGGTGTTGAAGAGCTTGCCTGTGCCGAGAGTCTCCACGTAGTGGGCCTGCACCTTGGGCGCGTCCTCCGGGTGAATGCGCGTGTACCAGACGCCGGTTTCGCAAATCTCGCGGGGCGTGTATCCGTACATCGCCTCGATGTTCGGAGTGATGAAGACCGTGTGCCCCTGATCGTCGGCAGCCCAGATCACGTCGGGAATGTTGGACACCAGCAGGCGGTATTGCTCTTCGCTCTCCTTGAGCAGCTGATCCCGTCTCCGGCGCTCCGTCACGTCCTGCTTGATGGCGATGAAACCCTCCGCGGCGCCGCTTGCGCCGCGTACCGGGGCGATGGTCATCTCTTCGCGGTATAGCGTCCCATCCTTGCGGCGGTTGATCACTTCTCCATGCCAGTTGCAACCCCGGAGGATCGTTTGCCACAGTTCCCGGTAGAACGCGGCGTCGTGCCGCCCCGATTTGAGGACCCGCGGGTTCCGCCCGATCACTTCGTCCGCCGCGTAACCGGTGATGGTCGTGAACGCCGGATTCACGTACTGGACGGTCCCGTCGCGGTCGGTCATCATCACCGCCTCCGCCGCCTGGGCGATGGCGACAGCCAGTCGGGTGTTTTCCGCTTCCAGCCGCTGGCGGCCGGCGCGGTCCGCATGCCGGTCCCGTGCGGAGGACTGGGCGCCCCAGAACCAGAAGGCGAAAGCCGTGGCGGCGGCTATCCCGAAAAGAACAGTCCGGACGAGATCGCCGGCTAGCGGGTTCAGTTGGCGCAGAGCCATGTCGAGGGCGAACTCCGCCCCCATGGAAAGACCCGCCACCAGAGACACTCCCCGGAGGAACCTGCCGTGCACAGTGCCGAAAACCACCACACCACTCTCATCGGCGGCCAAGGGCGGAGTGCGAGTATGTGGCGCAAGCACTCGTGGTTGCCGCGCCGCGACTCATCCCGGCGCTTGTCGCCCGTCACGGTGGCATGCCGGAACGGCGCCGAAACCGTTCGCCGGGGCAATCGGCTCCAGCCGCCTCCCCTTCGCCATATCGACGCCCCGGCGGCACAATCACCAGTTGTATTTAAGCCCCCCAATGCCCCACGCCCGCGGCGACCGGTAACCCTGCTCGTAGTAAGCGTTGTTAAACAGGTTCTCCACCTTGCCGTAAACATCGACCGACCGGTCCTCTCCCACCGGCAGCCGGTAGTTCACCACCAGGTCGCCTTTCTTCGGACCCGCAAACAGGAACTCGCGCCCCTGCGCGCCGAACGGCGACAACGGGTAAGTGCTGGCATAGAAGAAATCGAAGGTGGCGTTGAGACGCGGCGTCAGCCACTGGGTGGCCATCGCCGTGAACATGTGCGGCGAGACGCCCAGCGAGTTGAAAAAATTCGGGGCGATGGTCGGCAAGCGCTGTTCCGAATTCGTGTACGTGTAGCTCGCCTGAATACGGGTCCGCGAGCTGGGCGCGAACTCGCCGCTCAACTCCACCCCGCGCGCGATCCCGCCACCCTGCGAGTTCTTGTATCCCCCGAAGCGTCCGAACGGATCGTTGGCTGGAAAGTTCGAGAACGTGAAAATAATCGTCTCACTCAGGTCCGTATAGAAATAGGTGGCCCCCATCCGCACGCGGGAATTCCAGAACCATTGATCGATGCCGCCATCCATCGCCAGCGCCCGCTCCGGCTTCAGCCGCGGATCGCCGTAGAAGCTGGGGAATCCGCCCTGCACATACGCCCCGAACCGCTCATACGGCGCGGGTGCGCGGTAGCTGTTCCCGATGTGCCCGCGCAGCTTGGTCTGGCTGCCGCGGAAGAAGTAGGCCGCCGACGCATCGCCCGTGTACGCCACCGGCGGCGATGCCACCTTCACCCCCACGTACGGATTGGTCCCGCCCGAGAACTGCGGCTGTTGCAGCTCATAGACCTGCGTCCGGCCGGAGAGCGCGATCTGCAGGCGGCTGTCCAGGAACTGAATCTGGTCCTGCCCAAATGCCGAGTGGCTGATCTGCTGGATCCGCACTGTCGCCGGCTGGCTCCCCGGCGAAAGGTCCGCCAGCAGGTCGGAGTATTGCTCGCGCTCGAACTCGTAGCCGACATTGATCAGGTTATGCTGACCGATGCGCGAATCCAGCCGGTGCTGCACCGTGTCCGTCCGCCCGTTATAGTGCTCCCGCGTCCCGACCAAGGGTTCGAAATCCCCGGGGCCCAGCGGACCGTCCACGTACGTCCGGCGCGTGCTCACGCCCTGGTACGACATCCTGTAGGCGGTGCTCGGCGCAATCTGGTAGCGTGCAATCACGGCCGCCGCCACGAAGGAGCCTAGCCGGTTCGCGTCCGGATCGAACACGCTCGGCACGAAGTTCGCGTTGCCCACCGTGTAGGGCTGGCGGTTCTCCACCAAACCCAGCTGGCTGTCGCCCAGCGGAATCGCCTTGATCGGACCGCTGGCCGGAAAATTCGCCAGCACCGCAGCCGGAAACGACGGGTTGTCCTCGTTCCGCAGCTTGGTGTTCGATCCCCAGAACCGCGCGCTCACCGAGAACTGCGGCGTAAAATTCGCCTTCGCGAACACCTGCCCGCCCGTGTTGCGGTACGGACCCTTGCCGCGCACGCCGTCCGTGTTCAACTGCGCGAAGCCGCCACTGTAGACGAACCGGTCATCGGCCAGCCCTCCTCCGAAATTCGCCGTCTCGCGGCGCATGCCCAGGCCGCCCCCCTCCGCCCGGACCGAGCCGCGCAGCTTTCCGCCGCCCTGGTTTGAGTTGATATTGATGACGCCGGCCATCGCGTTGGTCCCATAGAGCGAAGACCCGGACCCCCGCAGATACTCGATCTTCGCCGTGTCCACAATCGTCATGTCCTCGAACAAAGCCGTCGCGTCGCCCTGCGGACTCCCCGGATCGCGCAGCCGCAGCCCGTCCACCAGCACGGCCGTATCCTGTTCCCGCATTCCGCGCGTCCGGACGTCGGTGAAGGAGCCCGGTCCGCCCAGTTGCTGCACGCGCACGCCCGGCACGTTGCGGATCGCCTCGGTGACCGAAAACTCGTCGCGCTGTTCGATTTCCTCGGAGTCCACCACGTCCAGCACTTTGGCCACTTCCTGCTCCGATAGAGGCGTGTTGGTAGCCGTCACCACCACGCGTATGGTGGTCGGCCCCACTGCCAGCGTCAGGTTCAAGGTCGAGTCCCCGGCCACGGTAACGTCCTGTGAAGCCTTCAGCGTCTCGCCGGTGTTCCGCCCCTCGATCAGGTAGGTCCCCGCCGGGATCTCGTCGAAGCGGTACTCGCCCGCTGCCGACGCGATGGTGTTCCGCAGCTCGCCGCCGGTCCGGTTGAGCAGCGTCACGCGCGCTTCGGCCACGGCCGCCCCTTGCGGGTCCGTAACGCGGCCCGCCAAGCTGTCCGCCGCCAGCCGGTTTCCCGTCACCGCCAGCAGCACCACGCCCGCCCAGACGGCCGGCCGAACAAGCATCCTCAGATGGCCCAGGATCACGATTCCTCAACTTTCGGGTGGTGTCGCGGAGGCGAAGCCGCGCTTCCAACGCGAGGCCCCCGGACGACGCATCAGCGTAGCACGGGAACCCGCGGCCTGAACGCCGGCAGGCCTGAAGTATGGGTCACTGACCGGTGTGTGACTAGAGCTAAAGTGCTGACCCATTTAGCGTTGCATCCCCAGTCTGGGGCCCTGCTCCCCAGCCCGGCCCAGGACTCGGCCAGGTGGCGCAAGCACTCGTGCTTGCCGCGCCGGGACTCATCCCGGCGCTTGCTGCCCCCCACCGTGTCATCCCGAAGCGTCGCAGCCCCCCGCGGCACTCCGCCCCAAGCCCCCGCCCCCACTCCCAACGAAGCACCGCCCGCGAGCCGCATCCCACGCCACCAGACACCCCAGCAGTACCATGTAAAATGTCCGTGTCCCCCATGCCGCAACTCAGCCCTCCGGCGAACCTGCCGAGACCACGCCGCCATGCGCATTGAGCCCGTGCTCCGCCACCGCCTGTGGGAGTTGCTGATCACGGTCAGCATCATCTACCTGGCCATCGAGGCGCCGGTCTACCTGGTCTTCGGCCTGAACCTGTCGTCCGCCGCCTACTGGGCCGCGACCGTGGTTCTGTTCGCCGACATCTTCGTTCAGGCGCATCCGTCCATGCGGCGTTCCAAGCGGAGCCTGGCGCGCAAACCGGCGCAGCACGCCGTTCCGCCGGCCGGCATCAACCCCTGGTGGCTGGCCGTGGACCTGCTGGCCGCCATCCCCTTCCGCCTCTTCCCCGGCGGAGCGGCGTTCGAACTGCTGCGCTTCGTGAAACTCGCCCGCATCGTCCAGCTTATGCAGCGCTGGCGCCACCAGGCGGTGCGCAACGCCACGCTGCTGCTGCTGGTGTTCTTCTGCTTCTGGCTGCTGATCATCGCCCACTGGCTGGCCTGCGGCTGGCTGGCGCTGGGCGGCATCGAAGGCGACGGCGATTCCGCCACGCGTTACCTGCGGTCACTGTACTGGTGCATCACCACGCTCGCCACCGTCGGCTACGGCGACATCGTGCCCCGCACCAACGCGCAGATCCTGTACTCGATGGTGGTGATCCTGCTGGGCGTCGGCGTCTACGGCTATGTCGTCGGCAACGTGGTCAGCCTGCTGGCCAACCTGGACATGGCCAAGCGCCACCATATGGAGAACATGGAGCGGCTGGGCGCCTTCCTGCGCTACCGCAACATTCCCATCGGCCTGCAACGCCGCCTGCGCGACTACTACGCCTACCTGTGGGAGAACCGCATGGGTTACGACGAGAATGTCGTCATGGCCGATCTCCCGCAGGGTCTTCGCACCGAAGTCGCTCTGCACCTGCGCCGCGACTTCATCCAGCGCACGCCGTTATTCCAAAGCGCCAGCCAGGAACTGGTCCGCGATCTCGCGCTCCAGTTGACGCCCGTCGTCTTCACGCCCGGCGAGTACGTATTCCGCGCCGGCGAGCACGGCCGCCACATGTACTTCATCGGCCGCGGAACGGTGGACGTGGTGGCCGCCGATGACAGCGTCGTCGCCACGCTCGGCGACGGCGACTTCTTCGGTGAACTGGCCCTGCTGTTCAGCCAGCCGCGCACGGCCGGCGTCCGCGCCGTGGACTACTGTGATCTTTACGCGCTGGAGAAGGACACGTTTGACGCCGCCATCTCGCGCTACCCCGGCTTCGCGGCCTATATCAAAGAGGAAGCGGAGCGCCGCAGGGAGTGATCGCGCGCCGCGCGTCACCCGCTCTCGGGCTCGGCGGGCTTGCGGCGCGGCCAGAACGCCCAGCACCAGATCAGCAGGCTACTGATAAAAAGCATGCGGTGCACGGCGTCGATCAACTCCCGGCTCACGGTTTCGTCGGAGGTGTAGCGGCGCACCGCCAAAGTCAGGGCAGCGCCCGCCACGGCCATCCCCAATCCCGCCGTGACGGTCAAAAGCTGACGGTCGCGGCGCTTGCTCACCAGCAGCGCCGTCCACAAGCCGAGGCTCATGATCGCCGCCCCGAAGTTGAACAGCTCCGCCACCAGGTTGTTCCAGCGTGTGCTGAACACGCGGCTGTCGAACGCGATCCAGGGCACCACCAGCACCACGCCCATCACCACCAGAAGAAAGCGCATTACCGAGCGGCGCATGGGAGTGCCTTCCAGGGCCCGCAGCGTCAGCGCAATCACCAGGAAGAACAGCAGCAGATCCACCAGCAGTTCTCCGCCCCAATAGATGTTGAAGTATTGCGCGCTGCGGAGGCCGTGCGTGCGCGCGCTCCAGCCTTCCACCACGCTCGACATCAGATAGGTGAGCAGATAGAGAAACAGCGGGAAGTAACGCCCCAGCGGACCACGGATCAGCAGGAACAGCGCGACCACCAGCAGGGCCGTCCCACCATAGCTGATCAGGGGGTCGAAGAAATTCACGGCCGGCCTTGTTCGAACTGGATCGGCCGGGACCAGGAGACGACACGCCTTTGGCCGGACCTTACTTTCGTCCAGCGTGCCCGAGGCCGGGAAGGAGAGTCCACCGTGCCTCCCACCATTCGATTCATCCCTTGCACATCCACGGATCGCGCCATGTGAAGGAGCAAGCCTGTATTTTAACACTCGTGCGAGCAGGGATGTTCTGAGGGCCGCACGGGGGTGCACGACATGGTTCCCGAGGCGCGCGCGAGCAGCGCGAGATGCAACGGGCGCTCCCGCCTCAACGCCCGCTTCCAGGATTACCGGGAGCAGCGGCGCGCCGCCTCATCCTCACTTCTGTGTCGCACACCCGCGTGAGGGGCCGGTTGCTATCCAGCCGCCAGAAGCTGGCACAACACCAGTAAAACCCGCTGCAAACCGATCTCGCGGCCTTCCGGGTGATACCACTCGCCCGGGGTGTGCGCCCCGCCGCCCTGTCCACCTGCGCCGATGGAGACCGCGGGCAGCCCCAGCGATAGCGGAATGTTCGCGTCGGTGGAGGAACAATCCAGGTAACTGCGCAGGCCCAGATAGGCGTCCACTGCCTGCACCGCTTCAAGAATCGGAGCACCCTCCGGCAGCTCACCGCCGGGCCGCGAACCGATCTCTTTCACGCGCGCGGTGACGCGTCCGCCCGAAGAGCGGTTGTTTTCAAGCTCCGTGGCGCGCTCCACGCACTGGGCCAGCAGGGCGGCCATGCGGTCAATGCGCGCGGGATCCTCGCTGCGCAAGTCGACCTTCGCCCGAGCTTCGGCCGGGATGCAGTTGATGCTGGTGCCGCCCTGGACGATGCCGAAGTTGAAGGACGACCGCGGTCCGTTTTCGGCCGGCGAAGCGTCGGTGAAGGCGGCGATGGCGTGGCTGATGGCGTGCACCGGATTGCCCACCCCGTGGTCGCTCCAACTGTGGCCGCCGGGACCGCTCACGGTCACCTCAAAGCGCCGGCTGGCCAGCGCGCGGTAGGTGATGTGTTCCACGCTGGGCCCGTCCAGCACCAGGAATTCCTTGGGCCGTGCGTTGTTGGAGGGCCGGCACAGGTAGCGCATGCCGGAGAGATTCCCTTCGCCCTCCTCGCCGACGTTGGCCACCAGAATGGGCGCGAGCGGCGGGTGATCGAGCGGCGGCTGCGCGGTCCAGGCCGCGGCCAAGGCGATCAGGCCGACCAGTCCGGCGCCGTTGTCGCTGACGCCGGGTCCCAGGAAGCGGCCGTCGTTGCCCACCATGATGTCGTCGTCGGTGCGCGGGGCGAGCACCGTGTCGAGATGCGCGGTGACCGCCACCGAAGGATCGTCGCGGCGGCCGGCGAGCGATGCGATGACGTTGCCGGCGCGGTCGATGCGCGCTTCCCAGCCAAGGTCGCGGAAGCGGTCGGCGATCCAGGCCGCGCGCTTTTCTTCGAGGAACGTGGCGGCCGGCACCCGGCACAGCTTCAGGTGCTGCTCGCTGATCCAGGCGCGCTCGCGGCGGAACCAGTCCAGGCAGCCGCGCACTTCGGGGAGGCGGGCGAGCTCGGCGACGGAGGTGGCGGTGGCCGGCATTGGAACTTCAAGTCTAACGTGCCCGCCGCCGGGCTCGCCATTTCCGAAGGAGGATGGTGCACCGGAGAAGATCGCCGGGAACGGTCTTCGCCGGTGTGCGCACCCGCGCAGCGAATTTGTAAGAGATCGCGCGCGGGCGTCACTCACTCTTCGGAGCCCCTTGCAGGGGTTCGCAAGACCATAGGAGGTCAATCATGAATTCACGACAGGTGCAGTATGGCGTTGTGGGCGGACTTGCCGGGGGAGTTGTCTTCGGCGCCATGATGGGGATGATGGGGATGCTACCGATGATCGGAAAGATGGTAGGCGCACCCTCGGCGATGGCTGGCTTTGTTGTCCACTTGACGATCAGCGCGTTCATCGGGGTCACGTTTTCGGTGCTATTTGGGGCTCGGGTCGCGGATAGAACGGCGGGGCTGGGTTATGGGCTGCTGTACGGCGCGATCTGGTGGATCCTCGGTCCCTTGACGCTCATGCCGTTGATGATGGGCATGGGCGTAAGCTGGACGATTGCCGCAGCCACGCAGGCCGCACCCAGTTTGCTGGGGCACTTGATCTATGGCGGCATCCTGGGGTGGACCTACGCTCAATTGATGCTCCGCAGGGCTTCGGGCACGCACGCTGTGGCGCAGTGAGCAGTGGGCATGGATGACTAACGAGGAGATCGATCCCGGGCTGGAAGCTCGACTTCGCGCAGGCGATCGCGAGGCTATGGGCAGAGTCATCAAACTCTACCTGCCCCGGGTGCTGCGTGCCGCGCGGGCTTCTGGACTGAGTGTGGACCAGGCCGAAGACATCGTCCAGGCGGTGTTTGTAACCTTCATGGAAAAGGTTGGAACGTTCGAAGGACGGTCTCAGGTCCGCACGTGGCTATTCGGTATCCTCTACCGGAAGTTGCTGGAGGCCGGCCGTCAGGCAAAGCGTCACCGGGAATACGATGATCTGGCTGATGCTGATCAAGGCAGGTTCCATCCGGATGGGACGTGGGCTCGCCCTCCAGCGCTGCCGGATGAAGCCGCCTACCATCACGAGATCCGTAAGTACATTGCAGCTTGTCTGGACGAGGTCTCTGAGAAGCAACGAATGGCATTTATACTGCGTGAAGTGGAAGCGATGCCGACCGCCGAGATATGCGAGATCCTGGATGTTTCCCCAACGAACTTCGGCGTGCTGATACACCGTGCGCGGAACCACGTACGTAACTGCCTTGAAGAGAAGGGGATTGGAAGCTAGGGATGCTCAAGTGCCGTGATGTGGAACAGAAGATCGGCAGCGACGCAATTCTCAACGCTGGAATCATGGAGCGGCTCGCGGTACGGATGCATTTGGCGATGTGCCGCCATTGCCGCAATTATGCAAGGCAGATCCGCGTAATCGGGCAGGCCGCCCGGAGTCTGTTCGCAGAGGGTCGCGAAGATCCCGAACGGCTCGCCCGGCTGATCGGTAAAATTACCGGACAGTAAGATCTGCTCGCACTATACGAATCCGATCGCGCGGCCGGCGGCGCCTGCGCCGAACCACAGGCCCAGGGAGATGAGGGCGGCCAGCGGCGCCCAGGCCGGCGCCTTCTCGGGTTGGAGCGCCCGGCGGTGCACCGTGTAGTGGAACATCAACGCCAGCAGGATCAGCACCACCTTCGGTGTGAACGCATCGTTGTCGTACGCCTTGACCGCCTCAGCCGTGAACAGCAGCGTGCCGCTGATCAGGATGGTGACGATGCTCCAGTTCATGTAGCGGTTCAGCTCGCGGCCCAGGCGCGAGGCGGTGATGCCGCCGAAGCGGACGCCCAGCAAGCGCATGTCGATGAGAAACAGCGAGCCCAGCAGCACCGCCAGGGCGAAGATGTGGAACACCTCGATCAGCGGGAAGGACCACGTGTTGCCGCGGATCCCCTCGCCCAGGGCGCTCTTGTCAAACCACGCAAAGATGGCGTATGTGTCCATTGGTTTTGTCCTCCGGCGGTCTTACAGGTTGTAGGCCGTCCAGCGGCCCGCGAACAGCACTCCCGCCCACAGCACGATCGACGCGAATCCCGCCAGCCGCGCGCGCGCCGGCGGAATCGCCTGGGTTTCCCAGACGCCCCAGCCCGCCTGCGTCCGCAGATGGAAGTACAGCGCATTGGCCCCCGCCGCCGCCAGCAGAATCACCTTCACCCGGAACCACGGGCTGTCATAGCAGCGCACGGCTTCGGCACAGAACAGCAGAAGGCCGGTGGCGAAGCTCAGTCCGGCGCCCCAGATGGAGTAGGGTACAAAGGCGCGGGCGATCTTGCTCACCGGTTGGTCGGTCCAGGCCAGCCCCGCCAGGCGGAAGTCGAGCATCAGCACCGGTCCCAGAATGAACGCGATGCCCAACAGGTGGATGCCTTCGATGATCGGGAACATGTACTGGGATTCGCGCAGGCCCGTGGCCCAGCCCAGGTCCTGGAGCCACTGGCAGAATTCTAGAATCATGGTGCTGGCCTAGGGCACGTTACAGACCATGGCCGGCGTGCTTTTGCGGGCAATGGGTTAGCGGTAAGAGGATGCTCGCGTCTGGGTGCTTTCGCTCAACCTTCGCTCGCTGGAACGCTCAGGTGGGTGCGCTGAAGTCTCCGCCAAAAGGCAGTTCGACCCTCGCCCGTCGCGATGGCGTTAGTATAGCCGGGAGGAGGCTCGACAAAGCATGGATCTCACCCTGATCCCGATTCTGGTGATCATCTTCTACTTGATCTCGAGCATCAAGATCCTGGCCGAGTACGAACGCGGCGTGATTTTCCGGCTGGGCCGCGTGCTGCCGCAACCTAAGGGACCAGGCGTGATTCTGGTGTTCCCGCCGATCGACCGCATGGTGCGCCTCTCGCTGCGCGTCGAAACCTATGACGTCCCCCCACAGGACGCCGTCACGCGCGACAACGTCACGGTGAAGGTGAACGCCGTGATCTACTTCCGCATCGTGGATCCCACCAAGGCGGTGATCGAGGTGGGCAACTACCTCTATGCCACCTCGCAGCTCGCGCAGACCACGCTGCGCAGCACGCTGGGCGAAGTGGAGCTCGACGAGCTGCTCAGCCAGCGCGAGAACCTCAACGTGCGCTTGCAGGCGGTGCTCGACAAGCATACCGATCCGTGGGGCGTGAAGGTGACCATGGTCGAGGTCAAACAGGTGGACCTGCCCGAATCGATGATCCGCGCCATCGCCCGCCAGGCCGAAGCCGAACGCGAGCGCCGCGCCAAGATCATTCACGCCGCCGGCGAAATGGCCGCGGCCGAGAACCTGCAAAAGGCCGCGCTCACGATGTCCAGCCAGCCGCTGGCGATCCAACTGCGCTACCTGCAAACGCTGGTGGAAATCGGGACCGAGAAGAACACCACGGTTGTATTTCCGATCCCGGTCGATATATTCTCAGCAATAGGGCGGCTGGTGGACAAGTATGCGGGACCGGACGGGGGAGGTGGTCCACTAGCGGTTCCCCCGGAGAAATTGCCGGCATCGGACAAGGAACCATAAGTGGCCAGAAACGAAGACGGGGAATTTGAATTAATCCTCGGCAACCGCCAGTTGTTGAGTGTGTTCTTCCTGGTGGTGGTGCTGCTGGGTTTGTGTTTCTTGATCGGCTACGTGTTCGGGCGCAACTCGGCGCCTGTGCTGAACGCGGAAACCGCGGCGCCCGCCGAGGAGTCGCGCGAGCCGCTGGTAGTGACGCCGCCGGAACGCGACGCCGAGACGGGAGGGGCTAAGGCCGAGACGCCGCAGCCGGCTTCCGCGGAGCCAGCGAAACAGCCCACGCCGCAACAGACAGCTCCACAGCAGACGGCTCCGCAACAAACGAGCAAGGCCGCGCCGCCTCCCGCGCCGAAGCAGCCCACGCCGGCCGCGAAGGCCGCGCCTCCGGCCAGCAGTTCGCAGCCCATTCCGGGTCGCACGTATTTGCAGCTTTCGGCCACCAGCCGCGACCAGGCCGAGGCCATGGTCGACCTGCTGCGCTCCCGCAACTTCACGGCGCTGGCCGCGCAGATTCCGGAGAAGCCGGACACCTACCGCGTTCTGGTGGGACCGCTCGACGACTCGGCGGTGGGCCGTACGCGCTCCGAGCTGAAGGCAGCCAATTTCCCCGCCGACGACGCCTACGTCCGCAAGTACTAGGGCGGGATGTCCGGGCTGGTACAGATAGAGCCGCGTGCTCCGCGCCTCCCGCAGTGGCTGCGGGAATCGCGCACGCATCGCGAATCGGTCACCGCGCTCAAGCGCGACCTGCGGCGGCTGCGGCTGCACACGGTGTGCGAATCGGCCCGCTGCCCGAACATCCACGAGTGCTTCCATCGGGGCGCGGCCACCTTCATGATCCTCGGCAATCTGTGCACGCGCGGCTGCGGCTTTTGCTCGGTGCCGAAGAGCCGGCATCCGGGTCCGCTGGATACGGACGAGCCCGCGCACGTCGCCGAGATGGCTCGCGCCCTGGGACTGCGCTACGTGGTGATCACCAGCGTGAATCGCGACGATCTGGAGGACGGCGGCTCGGCTCACTTTGCCCGGACAGTGCGGGAGGTGCGCGCCGCGCTGCCGGAGGCTCGCGTCGAGGTTCTGACGCCCGACTTTCGCGGCGACCGTGAAGCGGTGGCGCGCGTGCTGGACGCCGGTCCGCACGTCTTCAACCACAACATCGAGACGGTGCCGAACCTCTACCAGCGGGTGCGGCCGCAGGCGAACTACCGGCAGTCGCTCAACGTGCTGCGCTTCGCGCGGGGCCATCGCGCGGACGTGCTAACCAAGTCCGGCGCGATGCTCGGCCTGGGCGAATCGGCCAGCGAGGTCGAGGCGCTGCTACGCGACCTGCGCGCCGCCGAGGTCGACGTAGTGACGCTAGGCCAGTATTTGCAGCCCGCGCGCCGGAATCTGCCGGTAGCCGAGTTCGTGCCGCCCGAACGCTTCGACGCCTGGCGCGAGTTCGGCCTCGCGCTGGGATTCCGCGCCGTGTTCAGCGGACCGCTGGTGCGCAGCTCCTACATGGCGGACCAAATCCATCAGGCAATGACGCATAGGGAAGTGCTGTCGCAGTGAACCTCCTGCTTTCGGCGCTTTCCGGCGCGCTGCTGGTTCTGCTGTTCCCGCGCTTCAGCCTGACGTGGCTCGCGCCGCTGGCGCTGGCGCCGCTGTTCTATGCCTGCGCCCGCGAATCCTCCTGGAAGCGGCGGTTCTTGAACGGTTGGGTCTCCGGGGTGGTGTTCTGGTTCTTCATCTGCACCTGGATCCAATACGTTCTCGAAGTGTTCGGCGGCATGGGACGCTGGGGCGGCTGGGGCGCCTTCGCGCTGTTCGCGGTACTGAAGGGGCTCTACACGGGATTGTTCGCCGTGCTGGCCGGACGCGTGCTGCGCAAGCCCTGGGCGATCCCCGCTGTGGCCGCTCTGTGGGTGGCCATCGAGTACGCGCACGGGTCGCTGTTTCTGGCGTGGATCGGACTCGGGTTCGCCTGGCTGGACCTGGGCAACGCGGGCATCGACATGCCGTGGCTGCTGCGCCTGGCCCCGATCACCGGCGTTTACGGGATCTCGTTCATCTTCGCCATGACCGCGGCCGCGCTGGCGCTGGTCGCCCTGCGCGCGCCGCGCCTACACTATGCTCCGCTGGCCGCGCTGCTGGTGATCCCGGTGTTGCCCGCGCTGCCCGCGCCGGAGCAGGGAACCGAGGTCGCACGCGTGGTGCAGCCCAATATCGCCAGCGACACCCGCTTCACCTCGGCATCACTCGGCGCGCTGGAGGACCGCTTGGCCGCGCTCTCGCGAGCCTCCTCAGCCCCGCTGATCGTGTGGCCCGAAGCGCCCGGTCCGTTCTACCCGGACCGTCCGGCGTTCCGCGCCTACGTCGCCGAAATCGCCCGTTCGGCCCACGCCGACTTCCTGTTCGGCGCAGTCGCCTATACGCCCGGCGGAGCGCCACTCAACTCGGCGTTCCTGTTCAATAGCGACGGCGAGTTCGTCGAACGCTACGACAAAATGCAGTTGGTCCCCTTCGGCGAATACATCCCGCCGGCCTTCGGCTGGGTGAACCGGATCACGCAGGAGGCCGGCGATTTCGTCCCCGGCACGCGCGCCGTGACACTGCCGGTGGACGGCCACACCATCGGCGCCTTCATCTGCTACGAGTCGGCGTTCCCTGACCTGGTGCGCCAGTTCACCAACCAGGGCGCGCAGGTGCTTATGAATCTGTCCAACGACGGATACTTCGGCGACAGCGCCGCGCGCGAGCAGCACCTGTCCCTGGTCCGCATGCGCGCCGCCGAAAACCGCCGCTGGATCCTGCGGTCGACGAACAACGGCATCACGGCCATGATCGACCCGGCCGGCCGCATCACCGATCGCCTGCCGGAATACGAGGAAACTGCCGCCGACATGCGCTTCGGCTACCGCAACGACGTGACGGCCTACGTCAATTTCGGCGACTGGTTCGCGTGGATGTGTCTGGTGGCGGGATTGGCGGCGGTGCTGGCCGGCGTGCGGTTCAAACGCGCGTGACGGCGGTGGGGTCGACGAACTCGACCTGGTGCTCGAAGTGCTGCTCGTGGCCGTCCTTGAAGATCGCCTTGGCGTAGAGCACCGTGGGATCCCACGCGAAGGTGGAGAGTCGGAAGTTAGTCTCGCGGTCGTAGACTTCGCGAACCGGCCGGTTGAAGCCGGTGCCCAGGTTGTAAAACATGTGATCGACCTGGTCGAGCTCTTCGGCGGGTCCCTCCAGCCAGACGGACCACTCCCATTGATTCCGTCCCACGTAATGACTGTCCTGCTTCATCAAGAGTGACATCGCGCTTACCCTTCACCACTCAGTTCTATATAAACAGTATCCACCGGTTCGTACGGGGATCGCCACACGCGCCCGCCGGCGCTGATCTCCACGCGGGCAAATTCCCGTTCACCCAGCCCGCGGAGCTTCACATACAAACTACCGCTAATCGGCAACACCGGCGCTACTTGCCAGGACGACTCGACGAATCCATGCAAGGTCTGAACACGGCACTGGAAAGAACGATCGTCGATGAGCCGCCGCAGTTGTTCCACGACGTGTCCCGGCCCGATGCGGATCGTCGTCACGCGCGTCATGGCCCGCAGCCGGCTGATTGCCTGGGCGATCTCCACCAGGCACTCCGCCAGCCGGTCTTCCCGGTACTCGATCCGCTGTGCATTGGCCGCCTCCACCACCCCGCCCGGCGTGACGACGCCCTCCTCCCGAACCTCGACGAAAGGAATCGGCGGCGCCTGGCTGTGCGCCGCGGCCAACTCCTGGACCACCCAGGGGTGCGTGGAAAACTGGGCCGGGCTCTGCTCCTCGCGGCGGGTCGTGAATCCCAGCACCGCATCCGCGCTGCGGATCAGCTTCAGGACTTCGTCACTCAACGCGCCGCCGTAGATGGTCCGCCCGTGCACCACCTCGCATCCGAACGCCTTCGCCAGCGGGAAGACCAGATCCTCCACCCAGCGGTCGCGCGGATTGTAGCCGTAGCCGATGAACAGGCGCATCGCCTCACCCGTGCCGGATCACCAGCACATCGCCGTCCTTGACGATGTACTCCTTCCCCTCCAGCCGCAGCAGGCCTTTGTCGCGCACGCCCGGGTAGCCGCCGAGCTCCACCAGCGATTCCCAGTTCACCACCTCGGCGCGGATGAATTTTTTCTCGAAGTCGCTGTGGATCGCCCCCGCCGCCTTCACCGCCGTGCTGTGGATCGGGATCGTCCAGGCGCGCACTTCGGTCTCGCCCGCAGTCAGAAAACTCATCAGGCCCAGTAGCGAGTAGGTGGCCGAGATCAGCCGCTCCAGGCCGGACTCCTTCAGCCCGTAGCTGGCCATGTACTCCGGCACCTCTTCCGGCGGCATCTCGGCGAGCTCCGCCTCCACCTGCCCGCAGATGGCCGCTACCGCCAGGTGCTTGCGTCCGGCGAAGGCGCCCGTGCTGTATTTCTCCTCGATCTCGTGCAGCCGCGGAGCGTCTTCCTCACCCAGATTCAGCACGCACAGCATCGGCTTCTGCGAAAGGAACTGGAAGCCGCGGATACGCTTCTCGTCCTCTTCGTCGAAATCCAGCTCGCGCAGCGCGCGATTGGCCTCGAGCTCGGCCTTGATCCGCGTCAGCAGATCAAACTCCTTGTCCAGCTCCGGATTCTTGATCTTCTTGCGATCCTTGTCCACGCGCTCCAGGCGTTTTTCCACCACCACCAGGTCGCTCAGGATCAGTTCCATCTCCACGTCTTCGAAGTCCCGCACCGGGTCCACCGACCCCTTCTCATGCGGCACCGTATCGCTCTCGAACACGCGCAGCACGTGCGCCAGCGCGTCCACCACGCGCAGGCTGGCGATCAGGCTGGGGTCGCGCAGGGCTTCCTTCGAAATCGAAGGGAAGTCCAGATACTCGACGGTCGCCTGCGTCACCTTGGGCGGGTTGAACAGCTTGGCCAGCGCCGTCAGCCGCGCGTCGGGGACCTTCGTCATGCCCACGCGCGCTTCCATCGACCCCACGCGCGTGGCTTCATGCACGCCCGTCAGGATCGTAAACAAACTCGTCTTGCCCACCATCGGCAGGCCTACAATGGCTGTCTTCATTTAGATTGAGGGGACGCTATAGTGGCACATCCACCAGCGTCAGGATCTCCGTCAGGATATTTTCGGCGGCTTCGGCCGACTGGTGCGACAGCGCCGTCCGCGAGTTCACCACCACGCGATGCGCGAACACCGGCAGCACCAGGCGCTTCACGTCGTCCGGGGTGGCGTAGTCGCGGCCGCTCACCGCCGCCAGCGCTTGCACCGCCCGGAACAGCGCCTGCGCCCCGCGCGGGCTCACGCCCATGGCCAGCGATTGATGCGAGCGCGTACGCTCCACCACTGCCAGCATGTATTCCACCAGCGACTCATCCACCGTGATGCGCCCCACCGCGTCCTGGACCGCCAACAGCTCCTCGCCGCTGATCACCGCTTTGCCGCCCGCCGTGCCCGGAGCCGAGGCATGCCGCACGATGTGGCGCTCGGCGGTGCGGTCCGGGTAGCCGATGCGGATGCGCATCAGGAAGCGGTCCAGCTGCGATTCCGGCAGAGGGTAGGTGCCGTGATGCTCCACCGGATTCTGCGTGGCGATCACCATGAAGGGCTGCTCCAGAGGATAGGAGTGCCCGTCGATCGTTACCTGCACCTCATTCATCGCCTCCAGCAGCGCCGACTGCGTCTTCGGCGTGGCGCGATTGATTTCGTCGGCCAGCAGGAAATTGGTGAAGATCGGGCCGCGCTTGAACTCGAACTCCTGGCTGTGTGCGTTGTAGATGGTGACGCCCAGCACGTCGCTCGGCAGCATGTCTGAGGTGAATTGCACGCGGTGGAATCCGGACTGCACGCTGCGCGCCAGCGCCGCCGCCAGCGTGCTCTTGCCCACGCCCGGCACGTCCTCGATCAGCAGGTGTCCGCGCGCCAGCAGACACGCCAGCGACAGCCGCACCACGTCCGGCTTGCCCTGGATCGCCTCCCCGAGCGCCGCTTCAATCTCTTGCAACCTGGAAAGCGAGACGGAGGGAGGATAGGCGGAATCCCGCTGCACCATCTCTTTCATCATATCCAAACGCCCCCCGTGGTAGCCGCGTTTTTGGGGACGCGGGCCGGAACCGGCGGCCGGAGCGTCCCCATCGGGGATCGCTCGGTTGGCTAGAGCACTACGTTGACACGGTAGAAGTCACAGATTCGAGTTCTGCCGGATCCACGACTATTCCCAATCAGTTTTGGCTGATCCTGTCCGAAGAAGCAGGGCTGGCGCAACCCAGGATCTTACTGTTTGGCCCGGAGCAATCAGATGGTCAGTTCCGAAGAGGTCCCTGGACCATTCATCTTTGATCTTAAACCCGTTTCGTTTGAGAACGCTTAGCTTGTGGTGGAACTGGGCTCATCGCCTTTGCGAATTCAGAAAACACGATCTCCCGGTACCGGCGGACTGACTCGTCAAACGATTCGGCATCCTGGTTCGAGGCGATGTATTGAAAGAGGCTGTGATCCTCATGTGGGTCGAGCCCCTTGTGACATGCCTGGCAAAGTGTGATCAAGTTCTCCTTGATCGTTGGGCCGCGGTTCTCCCAAGGCCTGATGTGGTGCACGTGCAATTCGAGGTCCGTATAATTGGAAGGCGAGCAGCCGCAAATCCGGCACTTGCGTGCGTCGCGCTTCATGACATTGCCTCTCAGCTTGGGCGTGGGGGCGCGCCGGAGTGCTGTGGAAAGCTGGTGTTCTTCACTCGAAAACCCTGCGTAGGGCAGTGGGACAGAGGGCTTTGGCAGAAAGAGAGAAAGGCATCTGTCGCCTAGCAGTACGCTCTTCTACAAGTCCGTTCCCTCCGAGTAGATAGAACGCACACGATTCTTGATCGTTCTTCACGATCCAATAACCCTCTTTCAAGTGAGTCCAGAGCTTTATGAAGGCTTCCGGCCCAACAAGAGAGGGGATTCGTATTTCTGTCCGGCGTTCAGCGTCACCCCACCCGTTGAATTCGGTTTGCGTTGCGGCAACAACTTCCCCCTGTGGCGTGGCTGTGAGCGTGATGGCATAGTACGTAAGTTCTGGATCGAGAAGCGCCATCTCGGCCTTGACCTGTTCCAGGGTCTTGGGCACCATGCTTCAAAGTATGCCATGTCCGTTTTTCCTGTAACGGAGCAGGACTCGGTACCGTGTGGGCGCGAGTGCTCGGCATGGTTTATCTCAGTTCCAGAAGCCGTTCCACGGTGACCCCCACCTCATTGAGGATGTGCCGGAGAGTCCCTGCGCGGACTTGTTTGTGATTCGGCACCACCACGCGAGCAGGCGGCTCGGCACGTCTGAGGACAATGTGGCTTCCTCTTTGCCGATTCACGACGAACCCAACGCGCTGGAGGATCTTCACAAGCTCCTGGCCGGAAACATCGTTAGGCAGCTTCACTAACGAGTCCCGGTTTTCAGTTCGACGTACTCCCTGCCTTTTTCCGTCGGCACCGGGTCACCAGCGGCGATGCAGTCTTCGATGTAGAGGTCGGCGGCTTCGCGGATATTCGCCAGTGCCTCCTCGCGCGTATCGCCCTGAGAGACGCAGCCGGGAAGAGCGGGAACCGTGGCAACATAGCCTCCGTCGGGCTCCTGTTCAAGGACGACTGTGTAACGCATCTTGACTTGATCTTACAGCGAACGCACTGGCCGGCGCGAGGTCCAAACCGTCCCCGGGTCCATTTGAGGTCCAAATTGTAAGCCAAGAAGTGGTGTGTTTTCAGTGTGCCTGTCTCGTAACCGATCGATCCGAGTACCTTGACACGGTAGAGGTCACAGATCCGAGTTCTGTCTGGCCCACCACCTATCCCTCGCCGGAGCCAGCTTTCTTGCCCATGTTGGCCTGGACTTCGAGTCCCTTGCCCTCGTAGACACAACAGATAGAATCTACAGAGAAGACGCAATATGTCACTTCCAGACGAGCCGTTTGATCAGCGGCTAGGCCTTCGACCGAAACCAGGTCCATTTAAGTTCGACGAGCTCCCGGATGCGGCAAGAGCGGCCTCGTAAGACTAATGGGGGAACTGCGCCGTGGACCGCTTGGCAGTCTCACAGCCTTTTGGAGAGAGTCACTGGAGGCCATGGGTGAGAGACCTCCGCCAGCCGGTGTTGTTTCCTTCGAGATGGTGCGGCAGTTTGTCTACAACGAGCCGTGGTGGAAGTTCTACAGACTCACGGAGGCTCTGGTGATGGTTGCCGTCGACAAACCCGCAGTTATCCGACGGATAGACGAACTCTTCACCCGCGAGAATCTGCCATACGCTATGACCCCCACGGGCATCGACTGGCGCTACTCAGCTCCTGCCAGGCAAGCGATTGACGAAGCTGAGCGGCTACTGAATGCGACGCCTGAGCTTCGCGGACCGGCTCAGCAGTGGCAAAAAGCACAGGGACATCTTTCGAAACTGCCTCCTGATCCTGAAAATTGCGTGAAGGACGCTATTGGTGCCCTCGAGGGCGTGGCGCGAATCATATCCGGTAGAGAGCGCGACATTCTCTCGAAGATCCTCCCGGAACTTGCGCCAAGTATGGGCATGAGTGCACTGCTGAAGTCAGCCGTGGACAAACTCTATGCCTACCGCGGTGATGAGCAGGGAGTTGCTCATGGCCTCACCGGTCAGTCAGTGGACTTGGCGGCTGAAGCCGAAATGGTACTCCATTGGACAGCCGCTACCATCACCTACTTCGTGCGCAAGAAAAGCCGTGGCCGAGAGTAGAGTCTTAGCGAATTGGGAGGTACACCACTCGCCCCGAGAGACTCGACAGTTCACAGGCCTTGGCGATCAACTCCAGGTCCTCCACGCACTGGCCGATGGTCGCGTCGAACTGGTGGGCGTAGATCAATCCGGAAAACCCTACAAGGGAGCGCTGTCGCCCGGTTGCTTCCCGGAGCAAGTCGGCATCACGGGAGAAGAGCACGCGCCCCAGTGTGCCGGCCCGGTCCAGCAAAGCAGCATCCGGGAATCGATCCGCACGATCCTCCTGCGCCGTCAGCACGTCCGCTCCCCGCAGGCGAAGCGCGGTCGTTATGGACGCCGGCACGTGGACATCCATGTAGAGCGCGATGCTCACGCGTTCTTAAGCGCGAGGAGCTTCTTATGGAGTGGCGATTCCCGCTGTGCGGCGGCGAGGCGTTCCGCCTCCCGGCGTTGTTGCTCGATCTCCGCATCGATGCGGGTCCGGTTCTCGTAGTAATAGGAAAGAGCCGCGTGAATCTGAGCCAGGGAAAGGCCTGGGTGCTGAAGATGCGTCTCTTCAGGGCTCCAACCATAGGCGAGCTTGTCGAGGACGACTTCGATGACCTTCACGTTGGTGTCCGTGAGCCAAGCGACGCCCTGCGGGTCGACTTCGACATGCGCCGAGACGGGAACCATGGCGCCTCCATTATAGCCGCCAAAGGAGCGTTTCCCGTACACTTGAAGACGGTGGCCGGGGAACCCCAACAGAACCGCCAGATCGATCGCCAACTGGAGACCCGCCTGGAACGGTGGCTGGCGGCCGAACTCATTGACCCGGAAACCGCCGAGCGCATCCGCGACTACGAGACCGGCCGGCCCGATACGCGCCGCCTACGCTGGCCGGTCATCGTCGCACTGGCCCTGGGCGGCGTGCTGCTGGCCACCGGCATCTTCCTGTTCGTCGCCGCGCACTGGGAATCGCTATCGCCCAGCGCCCGCATGGCGACCGTCGTCGCCGCGCTGGCCGTGCTGCATGGCTTCGGAGCCTGGTCAGCGCCGCGCTTCCCGGCGCTCGCCACCACTATGCACGCCATCGGGACCACTGGCCTAGGCGGCGCCATCGCCCTCGCCGGCCAGATTTACAACATGGAGGAGCACTGGCCGGCCATGGTCCTGCTGTGGGCCGTGGGCGCCTGGTGCGGCGTCTGGCTGCTGCGCGACATCCCGCAATTGGCGATTGCCGCGGTGCTGACGCCGGGCTGGGTCGCCTCTGAGCTCGCCGACTGGTCGGACAGCGCGGTGTGGACCGCCGCCTTCGTCGCGCTTACTTCGCTCCTGTATCTGGCGGCATCTCGCCGCGAAGAGAAGACCACCTGGCGGAACCTGCTGTCGATCCTGGGAGCGGTGACGCTGCTGCCCGCGGCGATCGTCGCCGCGGTGGCCGGAGGCAACCAGAATTACGCAGCGGCCTGGTTCCTGCTGCTGCCTGTGCCCTTCGCCTTCCTCCTGCGCCGCCGCGACGGCTGGCCGGTGGCGGCCTGGGCCGCGTGGGCCTTCGCGCAGGCCGCCTTGTCCCTGGCTGACCGCACGCTGCTGGCCCACGCCTGCGCTGCCGCAGCCGCGGTGGGATTGGTAGCCTGGGGCATCGCCGACCTGCGCCGCGACCGCGTCAACCTCGGTGTGGCCGGCTTCGCCCTCACCGTCCTGTTCTTCTACTTCAGCAAAGTGATGGATTCCATCGACCGCTCGCTCAGCCTGATCCTGCTGGGCGTGCTGTTCCTGGCCGGAGGCTGGCAGCTCGAACGGCTGCGGCGCCGCCTGATGCTGCGGATCGCCGGCGGAGCGGCCCTATGACCAAAGGAATCCTGTTAGCCGTGGTGCACTGCGCGCTGGTGCTCTCCGTCACCGGTAAGTTCGCCTTTGACCGCGCCACGCTCCCGCGCGGCTGGGTGCGCACCGTCCCCTACGACCCCGAACTGCCACTGCGCGGGCGCTACGTGCGCATGTTCGTGGAGACGGACCGCGAGGGCCGCGTCAAACTCGCCGTGGAAGGCGACCGGATCGTAACGCGCGCCGCGCCTCCCGGTGAGGGGCTCTCCACCTCGACCGTCAATGACCGCAGCATGCTGGCGACACCCGTCGTCTTCTTCATCCCCGCGGGCGTGCCTGACCCGAGCCGCCGCTCTTCCGGCGAAGAGCTATGGGTGGAAATGTCCGTGCCGGACGAAGGTCCGCCGCGCCCCGTGCGGCTCGGCGTGATGAAAGACGGCGTGCTGACACCGCTGGATCTGCGCTAACGAGATCTGCGCTAACGAGATCTGCGCTAACGAGCAGTGTGATGTGCCGCCCCGCAGCGGCGGGCCACGGATTGAGTGCGCAACGCCAGTAGCAGAGCCGCGACCGCAGGGAGCGGTCTACACGCACCGGGAAACCGCCCTAGCCAGGATTTCTCAGTGCGCCCCAACGGCGCAGATCACTGGTGGGTGCAAGTCCCACCCAAGTAGTTGTCGGTGAACTTGGTAGCTAACGAGCGATTTGAATCGGGCAACCGATCGGATCGAAGCCTCGTGAGAAAGCCCACGTATGGTGGGTGAGCAAACGAGCAGGCCGTAACGTGAGTGAAGCTTGAGCAGGCCTCGAAAGTGAAGTCGTGGATGCCGACCCGCCTGAGATACGGGGAAGGCCGCGCGGACAGGGAAGGCACCGACAAGTGCACCTGTACGGTCCGCCGGGGTAGTGAGCACGGCATGCTGGGAAAGTGATCTGGGTAATTGGGGGAGGCCCAGGACGGCGGAGGTCGCGCCTCCAACGGCGTTGGAAAGGACGCCGGTCGGAACTGGGCGGCGGAGAGGGTCGTAGTACCGAGGAAGCCGGGTAATGCCGGGGGAGGGAAGGGCCCTCACTTCTGATGTGCTTTGGAAGAAGAAGAGGAGAGGTGATTGGCGATGAGCCTGGAAACACCGAAGCAGATCCGGACTCTTCAGAGAAAGCTGTACCTGAAGGCGAAGGCGGAACCGGCCTACCGCTTCTACCTGCTCTACGACAAGATTTACCGGGAGGACATGCTCGCCCATGCCTATGGGATGGTGAAAGCCAACCAGGGAGCAGCGGGAGTAGATGGCCAGACATTCTGGGGAATCGAGACGCAAGGGTTGCAGAAGTGGCTGGCTGGCATTGGGGACGAACTACGCGCCAAGACGTACCAGCCGCAGCCAGTGCGACGGGTCATGATCCCGAAGCCTGGAGGCGGGCAACGGCCGCTGGGGATCCCGACCATTCGGGACCGGGTGGTGCAGACTGCCGCCAAGCTGGTGCTGGAGCCGATCTTCGAGGCGGATTTTGAGCCTAATGCGTATGGGTATCGACCGAAACGGAGCGCGCAGGATGCGATCCGGAAAGTGCACCAGCTTTTGTGCAGCGGCTATACGGATGTGGTGGACGCTGATCTGTCAAAGTACTTCGATACCATCCCACACGGCGAACTGATGCGGTGTGTCGCTCGGCGAATCGTCGATCGGGAGGTGCTGCGTCTGATCAAGATGTGGCTGAAAGTTCCGGTTGAAGAAAAGGATGAGAAAGGGAATCGGCGCATGACGGGAGGTCAGCACAACACCAGCGGGACTCCGCAAGGTGGGGTGATCAGCCCGCTGTTGGCCAACCTGTACCTGAACCGGTTTCTGAAGTACTGGCGGATCACCGGGAAGGGAGAGGCTTTCCAAGCCCAAGTCGTCACCTACGCGGACGATTTCGTGATCCTGAGTCGCGGCTACGCGAAGCAGGCGCTGGAATGGACGCGGCAGGTGATGAGGCGGATGGGACTCACTCTGAACGAAGCGAAAACCGGTCTGCGCCAGGCGCGGCAGGAGCGGTTCGATTTTCTGGGATACACGTTCGGGCCGTATCGTTACCGGAAAGATGGCCACTGGTATTTGGGCACGGGACCGTCGAAGAAGAGTGTGGCACGGGTCCGGCAGACGGTGGGAGACGTACTGAGGCCCAGCAACGTGCAGCCCTGGGAGGAAGTTCGCGACCGGCTCAATCGCATCCTGCGAGGCTGGGCGGCGTACTTCAGCCAGGGTACGCGGCTGATGGCGTATCGGGCGGTCGACCATCACGTCTATACGCGGGTGCGATCGTTCCTGATTCGGCGACATCAGGTGCCGTCGCGCGGCGCCGGACGCTATCCGGATGCGGAAGTATTCGGGGCGTTGGGGGTGCTGCGCTTGCGCCGGCTCCACTTATCGCCGACGTCGTGAGCCGGAGGTGAAGTCAGTCGGAAAGCCGGATGCGGGAAATCCGCACGTCCGGTTTGATGAGCGGGGATGGGAAACGGGCGACTGCCAGTAGGTCTCGCACCGCGCCCGTCCTCGACTCTACCAGGCTCGCAGACCGTTGCGGGCAAGCACAGACGGGATGCCTCGGCGAGTGGTCGGGCCGGGCACGACACTGTGATGGACGACAAGCGCCGGGACGAGTCCCGGCGCGGCAAGCAGGAGTGCTTGCGCCACGTCCTGCGCCCGAAACCCGGTGAGAAGTGCGCTCTAGCCCGCTCTAGCCCAGGCTCATATTGACCACGTCGAAGTGGAACCGTTCCGGCGGCAGCGCGCCCGGATCGTCCGACCCCATGGCCGCCCACGTGTGGTACGCGGTGCCCGCCACCGTGTTGTTCAGGTAGAACAGGAACTGGTTCGAGAAGCACTTCAGCGGAGGCGGCTCGCGAAACGTCAGCCGCATCCCCACCGCTTTCTCCAGGCCCACGCCGTGCGTGTCCACGGCCTTGTCCTCCAACAGCGTCACGAAGCTGGACCGGGCCGCGTGCGGCCAGATGTCGCTGCGCAGCAGATTGCGCAGCTCCATGCAGTGGCCGAACGTGATCTCGCACTGGCGGATCCATTCGAGCACATCGTCGCCCCAGCGCCAATGCAACACGAAACCCAGATATTGTTCGGTGAGATTGAGCGCCAGATCCAGCCGGCGCCGCTCGAACTCGAGCGACAGTGCCGGATCGGCCTCGCCTGGCGAAACAGGAATCATGTCTTCCTGTTCGATCAGCTCAGAGGCCATCTCCATAACCCGGTCGAGGCGTTTCACACCTGGCGCCGTACGAACCAGCAACGGAGGCAGTTCGTGGGTTTTCGACCCGGGGATTTCGACAAATTTCCGATCACCCAGAATCATACTTCCCTCTCCCTCAATCATATCGGCAGTTGAAGGCTCCTGTAACAGGGACGCGCGGGGCGCGCGTGACGTTACTCTAGTGTCCATGAGCCCTTACTCGATCGGCATCGACCTGGGCGGAACCAATCTTCGCGCCGCCGCCTTCGATGTCAGCGGGCGGCTGCTGGATAAATTCGCGGGCCGCACGCCCACCACCGCTGGTCCCGAACCCGTGCTCGCCGAAATGGCCACGGCAGCCGCGCACCTGCGGGACAAATTCGGCGCGGCGTCGCTGGCCGGCATCGGCGCGGGCGTGCCCGGCAACATCGACATGGCTGAGGGAGTCGTCGTCGCCTGGAACAATGTGCCGGGCTTCAACGGCTACCCGATGCGCGCCGAGCTGAGCCGCCGGCTGGACACTGCGGTCTATCTGGAAAACGACGCCAACGCCGCCGCGCTCGGCGAACGCTGGATAGGCGCCGGCAAGGGCGTCGACGATCTGGTGATGCTGACGCTCGGCACCGGCATCGGCGGCGGCATCATTTCCGGCGGACGCGTGCTGCACGGCTTCGTCGGCATGGCGGGCGAGTTGGGCCACATGACGGTGGTGCCGAACGGCAACCCCTGCGGCTGCGGCAATCGCGGCTGCCTCGAAAAGCACGCCTCGGCCACGGCCGTCGGCACCCTGGCGGGAATAGTGGGGCTCGGCGCCGGACTCACCGCGCGCCAAGTGGCCGATCTCGCCGAAGAAGGCAACGCCGTCGCGCGCGACATCTATCGCAGCGCGGGCGAAGCGCTGGGCATCGCCCTGGCGGCGCTGGTGAACATCTTCAACTTCCCGCTGTACCTGCTGGGCGGCGGCATGGCGGAAGGCTGGGACCTGTTCGCGCCGGCGATGCTGGCGGAAGTCGAACGCCGCTGCCTCACCTACCGGTCGACGCTCAAGACGCATCCCACGCGCATCGCGAAAGCGGGCTTGGGCGGAGACGCCGGCTTGTACGGAGCCGCGTATCTGCCGCTCCAGGGCAAGCTCTGACCGCGTGGAGGACCGCTCTCTGCGGTCACGGCTCAGCGAGCGGCAATTTGCCCGGATCAAGGTTGTTGCGCAGAGTGCCGCTGGCTGAGCCGCGACCTGAGGGGGGCGATCTTCCTCGGTTGACTTACTCCCACTGGATCGCGAAGAAGCCCTCGCGCTCGATCACCTCGTACCCCGCGGGCGGCTCGAACAGATCCCGCGCAGGCGACTCGCGCCGCAGCTCCGTCACCTCGAACTTCGAATCCCCCGACCGCGGATCGCTCACCGTCTTCAGCAGCGTCATCTCTAACTCCGGCGACGTCCACGTCTCCGTCACCCGCGAAACCGTCTCGTCGGTCCGCGCCGGATTCACCGGCATGGTGACCGTCGACCGCTCGCCTTCCGCCTCCACGCCCTGCATGGTCCGCGTGCCCAGCGATTCCAGCTTCGGCTCGCCCCCCCCCGCGCCGTGCCATTCCCTATAGGCCCGCCCGGCGTCACCAGGAACGGACGCACCTTGGGCAGCGGAAGCGTGGGCTCCCGCTCGCCCAGTCCCGGCGCCTTCGGCGGCGCGTAGCGCACCTTGTAGGCCACCTTACGGACCGGGTCCAGCAGATAATACACCCCGCTGCCCGGATCGTTGATCTCCACCAGCACGGGCGAGGCGGCGTCGGTGGCGATCAGCGGCTGTTCCAGGCGCGTCCGCCCGAACGAATCGCGAAACACCCGATGCGGCGCCAGCGTCACCTTCTGGTGCGAGCCGTCCGGCAGCAACTGCGTCCGCTCCTGCGCTTCCACCGCCGAAAACGGCTCGGCGGCTACCACCTTCAGCGCGTTGGGCGAAACCTGCACCTGCACGGCGCCGCGAATGGCGTTGCCTTCGCGGTGCGCATCCACAGCCAGAAGGAACGATTGCAGCGTTTGGGCGGAAGCAACCGGAAGCAGGGCGCAGAAAAGCGCGCACGGGAAACAGCGCAGGAACCTCACAGACACAATTTTAACGTCTCTTCCAGGCGCGCGACATCTTCCTCGTTGTTGTAGAAGTGCGCCGACACCCGCAGCCGCCCGTGGCGGGCCGATACCAGCACGCGCTCGTCCTTGAGCCGCCGCGCTACCGTCGACGCATCGGCGCCGCGCGGCAGCACAGCCGAGACGATCTGCGACCCGGTTTCGGGCGCCTCGGCGCCCAATCCGCACAGCATCCGGCGGATCGACCCCGCCAGGTCCAGCACGCGCCGCTCGACGCTGGCCGGACCCATCTCCAGCATCCAGTCGATGGAAGCCTGCATGGCGAACAGCAGCGAAAACGGCAGCCCGCCGCCTTCGTACTTCTCAGCGGATCCGTCGAACTCCGGCGTGCCATGATGCAGCCGGTCGACATTGCGCCAGTCACGGTGGCTGCGCCAGCCAATGATGGTCGCCGGCAGCCTCTCGCGCAGCTCCGGCGCGACATAGAGGAAGCTCGCGCCGGTGGGCGAGCACAGCCACTTGTAGGCATGCACGGCCAGCGCAGAAACCGGCGTCGCGCGCACATCGAAGGTGAGCGCGCCCACGCTCTGCGATCCGTCGACGAACAGAGGCACGCCCCGTTCGGCCGTGTACCGCACGATCTCGGCCAACGGCGGACGGAATCCAGTCGAGTAATTGACCTCGCTGAAGGCCACCAGCGCCGTGCGCTCGTCGATCGATTCGTAGAACCGCTCCCAGGCCACCTTGCGCGCCCGGCCCATGTACTGATAGTTCGGAAACTCGTCGCCCAGCGTGACGATGTTCGACTCCGGCGCGGGCGCCAGCCCGCTCACCACAATCGACAGCGCCGCGGCGGCGTTGGACACAAACGCGATGTCGGCCGGCGAGCAGTGAATCAGCCGCGCCACCGATTCCCGCACGCGGTCGGCTTCCGTGTACCACTCCAGGAAATCGCCGCTGGCGTGCACCGCCCGCCGCGCCCAGTGCCGCGCCACCGCATCCATGGCGCGCAGCGGAAGCTGGCCGTAGGTGGCGGTGTTCAGATAGGTCCAGCGTTCCAGTGCGGGAAATTCCGCGCGCGCCGCCGCCCAGTCGATTCTCACCTCATCCATTGCCCGATCCATGCGTGAAGATCCCATCTTAGTCGACCCGCGGAGCGGTTGTAACGAAATCCCGGCTTGTTGCACTTCCTGTCATCGCACGCCAACGAAGCGAGACACGAATAACACCAAGGAGAGTTCAATGACAGCGAAAGGGCAGCACACTTACCTCAATACGAGCGCAGACGTCACCATGCGGTTCCTGGGTTCCCCGACCCTGGTCCGCGCCACCGCCGCATCCACCAACGGCGCCTTCGGGCTGATCGAGCAGTGGAGCATCGCGCCGGGATTTGCCAGTCCCTACCATACCCACCACCGCGAAGACGAGGCGTTCTACGTGATCGAAGGCGAGCTGGCGATCGTTTGCGGCGGCCAGTGGATGAAGGCCGGCCCCGGCGCCTTTGTCTTCGGACCCCGCGAGATCCCGCACGGCTTCAAGGTGATCGGCAACACGCCTGCCCGCATGCTGCTGCTCTGCTCGCCCGGAGGCTTCGAGGGCATGGTGCTGGAGCTGAGCGAACCTCTCAGCGCGCCGCCCTCCGCGCCCGATATGGCGAAGCTCGCCCAGACGGCGGCCGCATACGGCATCGACCTGCACGGGCCGCTGCCCGAGGAACCGGCCGGTTTCGCCGAGCAGCCGGCCACCGGCGATCTCAAGAGTCTCAACGCGCTCTGGCTCCAGGCGTTCAACGATCGCAACTGGGCGCTGGAAGCCGCGCTCCGCACGCCCGATTTCCGCGCCGTCCTCTCCGGAATGCCCGGCCCGCTCGACTCCCCCGCCTGGTCCGGCTTCCTGCAAGGCTTTGTCGCCGCGTTTCCGGATTCGCGCATGGTCACCGATTCCTGCGTGGCCGAAGGCGATACCGTGGTGACGCGCTGGACCATCACCGGCACGCACCAGGGCGACTTCCAGGGAGTCCCGCCCAGCGGCCGCCCGGTGAAGTTTTCCGGCATCGAGTATAACCGCGTCGTGGAAGGCCGCATCACCGAACACCACGCGCAGTTCGACATCATGAGCCTGCTGGGACAAATCGGCGCGCTGCCAGCGTAGCGGGACCGCTCCCTGCGGTCGCGGCACAGCTACTGGCGTTCTGCTCTCAGGACCACTACCGGGCACAGCGCCGCTAGTCCGCATTTCTCCGTGGCGCGAGCCCATGGCTCGCCGCGCCGGGACTCGTCCCGGCGCTTGTCGTCCATCACAGTGTCGTGCCCGGGGGTGCCGGCCCGGCCACTCGCCGAGGCCTCCCGCCCGTGGTTTGCCCGAAACGCTCTGCGAGTCTGTGAGAAATCCGGGCACAGCACCGCTCGCTGTGCCGCGACCCTACTCCTGGTCCGGCATCCCGATCACGTCGTCCAGCAACTGCAGCTCGTCGTCGTTGAACCGGTCGCGCACGTCGGAACTCCCTAGCGCCTTGCGCTGGTCGTCCGGTTCCATCTGCCGCAGCCGCCGGATCTCCTGCCGCACCGCTGTCTGCCGGTCGTCAGGCAGATCGCTGAACGCCTGGAAGCGCCCGCGCAGGATGCGCCGTTCCTGGGGGGAAAGCAACTGGATCGCCTGCAAACGCCGCTGCACCTGCCGCCGCCGCCCCGGAGGGAGCTGCTGCAGCGCCTGCCGCTGCTGCGCCGGAGGCAGTTGCAGGAAGCGTTCCAGCGCATCGCCCGGCGTGCCCTTCTGCTTGCCCTTGCCCTTGCCCTTCAGCGGACCGCCCTTGCCCCCCGGGAAAATCCCCTGCCGGCCCTTCGGACCCCGCGGACCCTGGGCGGACGACGGGCTCACGCCTGCCAGCAGCAGCGCGACCGTCATCGCGATGGCCCCCAGTATCCGTTTCATGTCACCCTCGCGCGAGTCCCCTCGCGCCCGTCTTCCACTCGTAAGCCCGCGCTCCGATTCGCGCCGCCGGCCCGCCATTCCTACAACGCGTCGTTCGGGTCCAGCGGCATCAACAGGTCCATATCTTCGAGCGCCTGCTCCACCAGCTCGATCTGCGGGTCCACGGCCCGATCCACCTTCGCCTGCTTGTCCACCACCGGATCGGGCGCCGGCGCCTGCGAGTGCACCACCAGCACCACGGCCACCGCCGCCGCGGCCACCAGCGGAGCCAGCGGACGCCACAGCAACCGCCGCCACCACACCGACGCCTTCTTTTCTTCTTCCTGCGCGATGCGCGCATACAGGCGCGCGTCGAAATCCGCGGAAACCTCCGGAGCGGGGAACTCCTCCAACTCCTGCTGGACTTCCAACAGCTCGCGGCACTCCATGCACACCGCGGCGTGCTGCTCAAGCGCGGCGCGCTCGGCTTCGGGAAGCGTTCCCTCCAGGTACCCGATCAACAGATCCGCGCCCTGGTCGTGATTACGTAAGCAGATCATCGTCGTACCCTCAAAATCATGCCATATGCGCCAGCCGCCCGCGCAACGTTTCGTAAGCCCGGAACAACAGCGACTTGATCGCCGATTCCGTGGTTTCCAGAACCTTGGCGATCTGGACATAGCCCAGGCCCTCGTACTTGTGCAGCAGCACGGCGGCGCGCTGCTTCTCCGGCAGGGCCTCAATGGCTTCCCGTACCTCGCGCAGGCGAGCCTGGCGCAAGAGGTCCTGCTCAATATTTGGACCCCGGTCGGCCACCTGGCGTTCCATCCCATCGCCGGTCTCCTGGTCCAAACTCTGGTTGCTCTTCTCTTTCTTGTGGTCCCGAATCGAGTTCAGCGCCAGGTGGGTCGCAATCCGGTACAGCCATGTAGTGAACTTGGCCGTGGGCTGGTAGCTTTCCCGGCTCCGGTACACCCGCAGGAACACTTCCTGGGCCAGCTCCTCCGATACGGCCTGATTCTGCACCATCCGGTACAGGAAGTGCACCAGCGGCGTCCGGTGCCGTTCCAACAGCAGCGCGAAACTGGTCTCGTCCCCTGCGCGGACGCGGAGCATCAACTCGGCGTCCCGTTCCAGGGTTGCCACTGCCTCCATGTCCTGTTGAACACCGGATTCGGGAGAAGGTTGCGGGGAATCCACCCAAAGCCTCACAACAGTTTTCGACGCGCCCGCGCCGGTCTTAAGTTACAGCGATTCGTCACCGCCGATTCTACTCCCCTTTGAGCCCGCGCTCCATCAGCTCGCCGATGGACGCCCGGGGATCCTTCTCCCCGTGCAGAACCGCCTGCATCTGCTGGATAATCGGCAGATCCACGCCATGCCTTGCCCCCAGCTCGGCCGCCGCGTCGCAGGTCTCCACGCCCTCGGCCACCATGCGCATCGATCCGACAATCTCGGCCAGCCCCTTCCCGGCGGCTAACTCCAGGCCAACCTTTCGATTACGGCTTAAATCCCCGGTGCACGTCAGCACCAGGTCGCCCAAACCGGCCAACCCCGCCAGTGTCTCTCTTCGCCCTCCCATCGCCTCGGCCAGCCGTATGATCTCGGCCAGCCCACGCGTGATCAGCGCCGCCATGGTGTTGTTGCCCAGCCCCAGCCCCTGGCAGATCCCGGCGCCGATGGCGATCACGTTCTTGAGCGCCGCGCCCAGCTCCACGCCCACCGGATCGCCGTTCGTATACAACCGTAGCGTTGCCCCGGAAAGCGCCCGTTGGACCGTCCCCGCCACCTCGGGGTCCTGCGAAGACACCGCCGCCACCGTCGGATCCCCGCGCGCCACCTCGCGTGCGAACGTCGGTCCCGAAAGCACCGCGATCCGCGCCACGAACCGCGACCCCACCGTCTCTTCGATCACCTCCGACATGCGCCGCAGCGTGCCGGATTCCAACCCCTTGGTGGCGCTGACCAGCGTCGCCCCCGGGTCGAAAAACGGAAGCATCATGCGGTAGACCGCCCGCGCATGCCGCGACGGCATCACGCCCAGCACCATTTCGGAGCCATCCAACGCGTCTTCGATCCGGGTGACCACGTCCACTGTATCGGGCAGCCGGAAGCCGGGCAGGAAAACGTCGTTTTCGCGCGCCGCCGCCATGCGCGCCGCCAGGTCGGCTTCGAACACCCAGAGCCGCACCCGCTCAAAGCGCGGCGCCAGCACGATGGCGAGTGCGGTGCCCCAGCTCCCGCCCCCCACCACCGAAAGCCTCAAGGCATTCTCCAGCGGAACATCGGTTCGGTGCCCGCGCGGATGCGTTCGAAGTTTGCCCAGTGCCGGTAAACGATAAACGCCGCCGCGATCAGCGACGCCAGAATCACCGTCAGCGACGGATGCAGGATAATCCACACGCCCAGCGGAAACGTGGCCGCCGCCAGCATCGATCCGGCCGAGATGTAACGCGTGGCCGCCACCACCGCCACGAACACCACCACCGTGGCCAACAGGGGCGCCGGCGTCAGCCATCCAAACGCGCCGATGAAGGTCGCCACCGTCTTGCCGCCCTTGAAGTGCAGGAACACCGGGAACGCGTGGCCCGCCATCACCGCCAGGGCGGCGTTCGCCATCCAGCCTTCATTGTCCTGCGTGAGCCATCCGGCCAGCCACACGGCGACGAGTCCCTTGGCCGCGTCCAGCACCAGTGTTGCGATGCCCAGCTCGCGCCCCGCGGCGCGCATCACGTTGGTGGCCCCGATGTTGCCGCTGCCGGTCGCGCGCACGTCCTGGCCCGTGGCGAAACGTGTTAACAGGTAGCCGAATGGGATGGACCCCAGCAGATAAGCGATGACGATGGAAAGAAGACCGTTCATAGGTGTGCCGCGCTACTAAGACGAAACTCTTCGAGCTTAGTGTACTTGCCTTCGCTCGACAAGTATAGAAAAAAGGAGGAAGCCTCGAATGACGCGATCGCCTCGGTGTCGCCGGGCAGCCGCACGCCGCGCATCCGCCCGCGCACGCGCGCCAGCGTTACATGCGGGCGGTAGACGCGATCCTCCAACTTGACGCCCAGAGAAGCCACCGCCCGGTTGCTCGCCTCGGCCAACGCCCGCAGACCCTCGCCCGCCTCGACCCCCGTGTACAGCGCATGCGGCAACCGCGGATTCGGCAGCCAACCCAGCCCGCGCATGGCGATCGCCACCGGACCCGCCACGTCCACATCGCCCAGCGCCGACTTCATCTCACCCAACCGCTCTTCCGGCCAATCGCCGATGAAGGTCAGCGTGATGTGCAGCTTCTCCGGCCGCGTCCAGCGCAGGTCGGCCACCGGCCGCAGCCGGTCAATCACAGCGGTCAGCGCCGCCGTAGCGTCTTCTGGTATCGCGATTCCCGTAAACAGCCGCATGCGAAAGCTTCAGTGTATGTCATCGCCCGAACGCCAAGCGCCCGTATGGTCCCGCACTTCAGGGACCTATGGGAAACCTGGCCTGGAACCCGCTCGCGGGTGGCCGCTTAACACACAGGAAGCCGGCAAAGTTGAACCACTGGAAAAACGTTTCCACAACTTCAAATCCGTTGCGGCGAAAGAGTTCCAGATTCTCTTCCAGACGGTACGGCACCAGGACGTTCTCAAGCGCCTCCCGCTTGCGAGTAATCTCGGTTTCCGAGTAGCCGTTGTCCCGCTTCAGATCGTAGTAGTAATCGACGAACAGGCGGTTGATGTGGCTGCTATTGGTGAGAATCTTCTCGGTCACAATCAACGCCCCGCCGTCAGCCAGTCCGTCGTAAATCCAGCGCACCAGATCGTCCCGGCGCAGAGGACGAATGAACTGAAGCGTCCAGCACATGATCACGATACTTGCCTGTTGCAAACGAATGCGGGACAGATCCGCATTCAGATCTGCGATCTCGATCTTCACCGCGTCCTGCAAGCCGGCGTCCGCGATCCGCTGCCGCGCCTTTTGGATCATCGGCGGCGAGTTGTCGTAGCCCGTGAGTCGCGCGCCTTCGCCCAGCTCTTTCGCCAGACCCTCCACCGTGACCCCGGTCGAGCAGCCCAGATCGTAAACCTGGGTGCCCGGCCTCCAGAAGCTCTTGCCCATCGCCAAAATCATGCGTTGCTGCTCGGAATAAAACGGCACGCTACGCCCGATCATGTCGTCGAAGGCCTCAGCCACCTCCGCGTTGAACTCGAAAGCGTACCGGCCGTCTCCCGGATTCGAAAAGATCTTGTCGCTCTTCATGGCTCCTCGGCCGGGCTGGTCCGCCGGAACAGGAAGCCCCGGCACCGCCCCTCCTCCGGCGCCCCGCGAACGCACCACTGCTCCGCGTACAGGAATTCCCGCAGGAGCTCGAAGCCGGCCTCCTCGGCACAGGAGATCAGTTCCTGGCGGTTCAGGAACCAGCTTAGAAACTGCGTGCGGTACCCCACCCGGTAAGGCCTCTGGACCACCACATAGGAGGGAACCGAAAGCACGGTTTGCAGCCGCGCGACGTACAACAGTGTGGTGCGCCGCGCCAGCGCTCTGACCACTCGCCGCCAATCCTCGAAGTAATGCAGCGCGCTGCTGCAAAGGACCAGATCGTAGCGCCGCGCCAGCGCGTCCGGCTCGTGATCGTAGAAGTCCGCTTGCGGAACCAATTCTCTTCCCAGCGCGCACGGCCCGGGCAGGTCGAGACAATGATAGTCCACCGGCACTTCCGGGATCAGTGCCTGGGTGTAGGCATAGTGATGGCCGGCCCCGCCTCCCCAGTCCAGAATCGAAACCCGCTCTTTTTTGCGGCTCGCGAGCGCCAGAACGTATCCGAGCGACATCATCGCGTTGTGGTCCCCGCAATCCTCCCGCGTCTTCTGCCAGGGAAAATGGGAGACGCCGAGCGGACCGGGTCCCTCCAGATTGCGCATCAGAACGTCCCAGTGCCCGCGCTGCTCCTCGGTAATGCTCGGGTCGTTCCAACCCACGGACGCTCCCGCTTCCTTCTGGCTCCATCCGTCCGGGACATATTCCCATTCCGACAGCAAGTACTTGGCGGAGCGTACGAGGAAGGGCGGAAAATACGGATCGACTCGCAGTTGCGGGACAAGTTTGGCGAAGGCCCTCCAGCGCCAAAGGTGATACAGTCGCATCCGCAATTAATGATTCTACCTAGTCGCTGCCGCCGCCTGCGGCGTTGCGCCCTCGTGACGCCTCCGGCGGGAGCCCCGCCGCTCCGTTTGACCTCCACAGCCGGAAACAGGCCGGACCATCTGGCGCGCCTGCCGCCCAACGCCGAGCCCGGCAGGAACTTACAATTGCACTAACGGCGGACCCAAAAGCATGCACTTCTCTCTCTACGCCCTGCGCCTGCACCTCACCGCCCGTGCCCCTTTGACCTTCGCCGACCCCGGCAACCTCCTCCGCGGACGCTTCGGCGCCACCCTCCGCGCCATCGACCCCGCCGCCTACCAGCACTGGTTCGAACCCCACTCGGCCCCCGGGTCAAAGGGCCCCTCCGGCTTGGCGGACCGTCCCCGCGCCTTTGCCTTCCGCGCCGCGCACCTCACCGGCCGCATCATCCCCGCCGGCGAGCTATTTGAGATCGGCTTCCACCTGTTCGACACCCGCGACCCGCGCCTGGACCTGATTGCCGCCGTCTTTTCTAAACTCCTCGACGCCCGCCTCGACGCCATCGACGGCGCCGCCGAACCGCTCAGCCTCCCCCTCGACCCGGACCCTGCGCCCGTCCCCCGCCTCCGCGTCCGCTTCCTCACCCCCACCGAGCTCAAATCGGAAGGCGCCCTCGCCCCCCGCCCCGCTTTCCCGATCCTCGCCGCCCGCACGCGCGACCGCATCGCCACGCTCTCCCACATCTACGGCGCCGGACCGCTCCCCCTCGATTTCGCCGGCCTCGCCGCGCGCGCCTCCCACATTCACATGATCCGTTGCGAAATCGGACACGTGGCGGCCACCCGCCGCAGTGCCCGCACTGGCCAGGTCCACCCGCTGGGCGGCTTCATCGGAGAGGCTGTCTATGAGGGCGAGTTAACCGAATTCGCCCCCTTCCTCCGCGCCGCGCAGTGGACCGGCGTGGGCCGCCAGACCGCCTGGGGCAAGGGCCAACTGCTGGTAGATGCAGGGTAAGACCCGGTGTTGTAAACTGTTCCCGAGGTATCCGCTCCATGATCAGAAAGATCGCGCTCACACTACCCCTACTCGCCGTCTTGGCTGTCTATCTGCTGGCCGCGGACTTCTGGGAATCCAAGCCCTACACCGAATGGGACGACAAGGAAATCCAGAAGATCTTTGACGATTCTCCCTGGGGGACAAGATCAACGTCCGCACCGGACAGCAGGGCGTCGTCGCCACGGACCAAGCCAAGGGGAACATTATGGGCGAGATTGAAGTCCCCGTGCGGCTCATCTGGCAGTCCGCTCTTCCGGTGAAGCAGGCGCTTTCGCGGCGCATGCCGGAAGCTGATGGCCAAGCCCTCATCGCCCGCGACGAACCGTATTACGTCCTGTGGCTGCAGGGCATGCCCGGCGTCGCCCGCGAGGCCGCCACGAATGAGAAAGAGGACGTGATCAAGGAAACCATGCTGCGGGTCAAAGGCAAGGATGACCTGCATCCGGCCGATTACCAAATGTCGGCTGCGCCCGCCGGACGTGGCCGCGGTAAAGCGTCCATCCCCTCGCAGTCGCCGTTCATCCCAGCCTTCTTCCAGCGCGGCGGCGGACGCGGCGGCGGCGGAGCCCCACCCCCTGGTGGCGGCTTTGGCGGAGGCCGCGGCGCCTTCGGCAACCTCGCCACCTTCGACCTCTACATGCTGTTCCCACGCGATGCCGCCTACACGGTCGACGACAAGGAAGTCGAATTCCGCACCAAGATCGGAAAAATCAATATCCGGCGCAAATTCAAGTTCAAGGACATGGTCTACAACGGCAAGCTTGAAATGTAACCTGCCGCCGCTCGAACGCGCTTTCTATAACCGGCCCACCGTCGAGGTCGCCCGAGCCCTGCTCGGCAAGATCCTGGTCCACGGATCCACCTCAGCCCGCATCGTCGAAACCGAAGCCTACCTCGGCGCCGAGGACCGCGCCGCCCACACCTTCCGCGGCATCACCCCGCGCACCCGCGTCATCTTCGGACCGCCTGGCCACGCCTACGTCTACTTGATCTACGGCATGTACGAGTGCCTCAACATCGTCGCCGAACCCGAGGGCAAACCCGGCTGCGTCCTGATCCGCGCGCTCGAGCCCGTCTCCGGACTCGCCGCTATGCGACGCCGCCGCGCCACGCACAGTCACTCGGGTGCCCATGGCGCCCATGCCCTCGCCAACGGACCCGGCAAGCTCACCCTCGCCCTGGCCATCACCCGCCGCCACAACGGCTGCGACCTCACTCGCGGTCCTCTGCTGGTCACCGAACCCGCGCGCCCCGAGCAATTCGAAATCGGCGTCTCCCCCCGCATCGGCATCACGCATGGCGCCGACCTGCCCCTGCGCTTCTTTGTCGCAGGCAACCCTTGCGTCAGCCGCGCGCCGTCGCGTCCGTCTTCGTCTCCGCCGCGCCGGGCCGCACCGCGGGCAGGTTGATCGTCTCCCGCACCACGTACGACGGACGATTCTTGGTCTCCTCGAACACCCGCCCGATGTATTCCCCCAGCAGCCCCATGCCGAACAACTGCACGCCCGCCGCGAACAGGATCACGATCATCAGCGACGTCCACCCCGTAGCGTTGCGCGGATTGTAACCGTAGATCGTCCAGTTGGTCGCGTACTGGATGAACACGAACACACCCGCGAAAAACGCGCCTGTGCCGACCGCGATCCCGGTGAGCATCAGCAGATGCAGCGGCCGCCGGGAAAAACTGAACACGCCATCCAGCCCCAGCTTCCACAGCTTGCCGAACGTGTACTTCGGATCACCCCCGGCGCGCGCCTGCCGCTCATACTCGAGACCGGTCTGCCGGTAGCCCGCCCACGATCGCAACCCGCGCACGAACCGGCTGCGCTCCGGCAGCGCATTCAGCACGTGGACGACGCGCCGCGTCATCACGCAGAAATCGCCGCTGTCCAGCGGAATCTCCACCGAAGCCAGCCGCCGCAGCAGCCGGTAGTAGGTGCTGTAGGCGGCCCGCTTCAGCACGTTTTCCTTCCGCCGCGTGCGGATCGCATAGACCACGTCGTAGCCTTCGCGTACCTTGGCGAAAAACCGGGCCAGTTCCTCGGGCGGATCTTGCAAATCGGCGTCCATCACCGCAACCAGTTCGCCCGCGGCATGCGCCAACCCCGCGGTCACCGCCGCCTGATGCCCGAAATTCCGCGACAGCGCGATCACCTTCACCCGCGCATCCCGGTCCGCGATCTTCCGCGCGAGCGCAAAAGTGTTGTCGCTCGACCCGTCGTCCACCAGGACCAATTCCCAGTCCTCCCCCCACCCCTCCGCCGCCGCGCGGACACGCTCGTACAGCGCCCGCAGCACCGCAGCTTCGTTATAGGCAGGAACGACAACGGAAATCATGGATCAGCGTCCGCCTATTGTCGCAGACGTGGCGCGAGCCCGTGGCTCGCCGCACTGGCACTCGTGCCGGCGCTGGTCGCCGTTAGCAGTACCATCCCTCATCCTGCGGCGATACCCTAAAAGCATCCCCATGCCACCGACCCCCCTCACCCAAATCGAAGCCTGGAAATCCCTCGCCGCCCACCATGCCCAGATCCGCGACCTGCACCTCCGCCAGCTCTTCGCCGCCGACCCCGCCCGTGGCGAACGCATGACCGCGGAAGCCGCCGGCCTCTTCCTCGACTATTCGAAAAACCGCATCACCGCCGATACTCTCCCGCTGCTCCTCCGCCTCGCGGAAGAATCCGGCCTGCGCGACCGCATCGACGCCATGTTTCGCGGCGACAAGATCAATGTGACCGAGAATCGCGCCGTGCTGCATGTCGCCCTGCGCGCCCCTCGCGGCGCCACCATCCAGGTCGACGGCGAAAACGTCGTCCCGCAGGTCCACGCCGTGCTCGACAAGATGGCCGATTTCAGCAACCGCGTCCGCTCCGGCGACTGGAAAGGAGCCACCGGCAAACGCATCCGCAACGTCGTCAACATCGGCATCGGCGGCTCCGACCTGGGCCCGGTCATGGCCTACGAAGCCCTGAAGCATTACAGTGACCGCTCGCTCACCTTCCGCTTCGTCTCGAACGTCGATGGCGCCGATCTCTCGGAATCCGTCCACGGCTTCGATCCGTCTGAAACCCTCTTCATCGTGTCGTCGAAAACCTTCACCACGCTTGAAACCATGACCAACGCGCACTCGGCGCGCACCTGGCTCCTGAACGGCCTCGGCGGCGACGAAGCAGCCGTGGCCCGCCACTTCGTCGCCGTCTCCACCAACGCCGCCGCGGTCGGGAAATTCGGCATCGACACCTCCAACATGTTTGGCTTCTGGGACTGGGTGGGCGGACGCTATTCGATGGACTCGGCCATCGGCCTCTCCACCATGCTCGCCGTCGGACCGGAAAACTTCCGCGCCCTGCTCGGCGGCTTCCACCAGATGGACGAGCATTTCCGCACCGCGCCCTTCGATCGCAACCTGCCGGTGTTGCTGGGCCTGCTCACCGTCTGGTACGCGGACTTCTTCGATGCCTCGACCGTCGCCGTTCTCCCCTACGACAACTACCTCAAACGCTTCCCCGCCTACCTGCAACAGCTCACCATGGAGAGCAACGGCAAGCACGTGACCCTCGACGGCCGCCCGGTCGACTACGCCACCGGACCCATCTATTGGGGCGAGCCCGGCACCAACGGCCAGCATTCGTTCTATCAGTTGATCCACCAGGGAACACGCCTGATCCCCTGCGACTTCCTGGCGTTCGCCCAACCGCTGGACACACTCCCGCGCCACCACGACCTGCTGCTGGCCAACGTTTTCGCGCAGTCCGAAGCCCTGGCCTTCGGCAAAACCCCCGAGCAGGTCCGCGCCGAAGGCACGCCGGATTGGCTCGTCCCGCATCGCGTCTTTGAAGGCAATCGCCCCTCGAACACACTACTCGCCGAGCGCCTCACTCCCGAGGCGTTAGGCAAGCTAGTCGCGCTCTATGAACACAGCGTGTTCACGCAAGGCGCCATCTGGCAGATCAATTCCTTCGACCAATGGGGAGTGGAACTAGGCAAGGTGCTGGCGCAGCGCATCGTCCCGGAACTCGAGTCCCCGACTGATCCCCCTTTGGCCCACGACACGTCCACCAACAACCTGATCCGCCGCTATCGTCGACAGCGCCACTAGCTACTCCGAGACCGTGGTCCTGTGGGGCAGGCCCGCGGCGGCCTCTTCTCGGGCGCCCAACACGGCCGCCATCTACTCCGGCAATCGACAGCGCCACTAGCTGAGCCGCGACCGCAGGGAGCGGTCCCACAACCGTCCTCAACCCTGCCTCTCGTCCTCAACCCTGCCTCTACTGAATGATCGTGCCCCCGGCCAGCGTAATCCCCAGTTGCCGCAACTGATCCGCGCCCGTCGCCGCCGCTCGCGGACCTCTCTCCTGCTTCATCTGGTACATGCGGCGGTCCGCCTCCGCCAGTAAGCTCTCGGCGTCTTCTCCGTCGGACGGATACACGGCGTCACCCACGCTCAGCCCCAGCGTCTCGGAGCCTAACGTCTCGCGCCCCACCTGGCGCACCGCTTCGCAGAACTGCTCCACCTTGGTGCTCATCGAACCGGCCCGATGCCCCGGCAGCACGATCACGAATTCGTCGCCGCCCATGCGCGCCACAAAGTCGTATTCGCGGCACTGCCGCTTCAGCGCCTGCGCCACCGCCCGCAGCACCCGATTCCCCTCCAGGTGCCCATGCTGATCGTTCACCTGCTTGAAGCCGTCCAGATCGCACACCAGCACGGCCACGGTCGCGCCCTGACGCTTGGCGCGCGCCAGCTCGCTATCCAGGTGCAGAAACAGGGACCGCGCATTCGGTAGCCCTGTGAGCATGTCCGTCGTCGCCGACCGCTCCGCCAGGCTGTACTTCAGCGCGTTCTCCACCGCCAGCGCCGCTTTGGTCGACGCCGCTGACAGAATCCGCAGATGATCCAGCGTGAACGCATCCTTGCCGCGTCCGTACAGCGCCAGCACGCCCACGATCCCCGCCACGCCCTCCAGCGGCGCCACCAGCGCCGAGCCCAGTCCCTCCGGAACCGTGCCCCGTCCCTTCAGTTCCTCCGCCGGATCGCCGTTCAGAATCGGCGTGTGATTCTCCACCACCCAGCCCGATAACCCCTGGCCCACCGGAATCTCCAGCGATCCGAAACTCCAGGAATGTTCCCCGCTGGCATATTCGGCCACCAGCAGGTCCTCCCGCCGGATGTAGATGGCGATCGAATCGTAGGGGCACATCGACTTGATGCGCAGCGCGCACACCGCCAGCGTCTCGTCCAGGCTCAGCGAACTGCCCAGCTCGCGGGCCAGTTGGAACAGCAGTTGTTCCTCCTTGCGCGCCGCCGCAATCCGCGTCAGAAACGCCGTGCTCAGCGGCACGATGGACCGCGGCCCGCCCCGCGCCTCCATCGCCCCCAGGTCGGTCCCCATCGTCGGCGAAAGCTGCGCGTCGCGTTGCTGCGCCGACTGCACCAGCGCCTCCAGGTCGCGGTGCCGCTCCACCAGGATCGCCACCACCTGCGGATCGAAGCTCTTTCCCGACTCCGTCTTGATGTAGTCGATGGCCCGCTCCAGCGGCAGCGCCCGCCGGTGATAGCGGTCCGAGAGCAGCGCGTCCAGGCAGTCCACCACCGCCAGAATCCGTGCTCCGATCGGAATCCCGGCGCCCTTCAGGCCCGCCGGATACCCCGTGCCGTCCCACTTCTCGTGATGCGCCCGCACGATCGGAGCCACCGGGTACGGAAACTGCACCTGCTCCAGGATCTCGGCGCCCGCCACCGGATGGATCTTGATGCGCTCGAACTCGGCTTCGGTCAGCTTGCCCGGCTTGGTGATGATGTGCTCGGGCACGGCCAGCTTGCCGATGTCGTGCAGCATCGCCGCCGCGTGCAGCGCCTGTAGCTCCGGCTCCGTCAACTTCATCTGCTTACCCAGCTCGGTCACGTAGATGCTCACCCGCCGCAGGTGACCGTGCTTGGTGGGATCATGCCCTTCAATCGCCAGCGCCAGCGCCTCGATGGTGCGAAAGTGCAACCCGCCCAGCTCGCGTACCTGCCGCCGCTCTTCGTCCAGGCGTTGCAGGTAGTAGCGGTAGGAATGATACATCCAGTAGGTCACCGGCAGAATCAGCAGCGCCGTCTCCCATCCGGAATGCCCCCCCAGCAGGCTCAGGAGTCCAGCCGCGCCGCCGCCCGCCACGTAGTGCGGAAACGTCCAGAAGTAGTATTCCCTCCACAGCTTCCCGAACGCCTTCCCCTCCGTTAGCGCCGCGATCAGCGCCGTCGGAACGGAATGCACCAGGAAGAATACCGAGCTTGCCAGCACCAGCAGCACCGGCGACCGCGTTACCGGACTTGCGCCCCCCAGGCTGTAATACGTCACGTAGGCCGCCGTGCTGGCCATGGCCGCCACGGCAATTTCCAGCGCCACTGCATGCAACCGCAACGTCGGCTTCATGAACAGCAGGCACTGCAGCAGCGCCCCCGTGCAGGCGATCACCATCGTCTCCGGCAGGCTCAGCCGCGATACGCAGATCAGAACGAAGAAGAAATGGAGCGACAACGCGCCGCTTACGCTGGGAATGCGGATGCGCAGACTCGCCGCCGCCGTCGCCACCGCCAGGTAGCCCAGGAACAGCCCCAAATCTTGGCTCTCCCAATGCAGCAGGCCCCAAGTCAGGGCGCCAAGACCTGCCGACAGCACCGTGAACGCAACCACCCTTGCCATCGAGGACATGAGAATGTAAAGCGTGGCACGCCGATAACCACGGGGCCCGCGAGCTACAGTACGGAAAAGAAAATAGTTAGGGATTCATCCGAGCAGCGCGGCGCGGGCGTTTGCGACAATTCGTCCGCCCGGTGCGACACCTTGTCTGGTACTGCAACCGGCCGAGTCCCGGGCAGACCGCGCGCTACGCCATCACCGGATCCGGCCGATGCGGGTGCATCATCACCGGCCGGCTGGGCATCAGGCAGAACCGGATCTCCATGGTGTCGCCCTGGCAATGGATCGGCACCACCACCCAGTCATGCGCCATCGACCGCGCCCGGTAATTCCGCCCGTAGATCACCGTCGGCACGCTCAGGCCCAACGCCCCCAGTTCCTCTTCAAAGGACGTCTTCACGTTCCCGATGATCATGTTCGCGATCTCCGCCACCGCGTCCAGCACGTCTTCGTTCACCGACGTATGCTCGCAGTCCAGCAGCGCACCGGCCAGCGTGCATGCGAACTTGGGCCCGCAGTAAATGCGTCCCGCCCCGGTCCACGGTCCCCCGATGCCCACCAGCGCCACCACCCCGTCGAACGTCGATGGTTCCTCGCCGCTCTCATGCGGGTCGCCGAGCTCCACCGGCAGGCCCAACATGGTGCTGAACACATCCTCTGTCGCGCTGTGAATCGTCTCGATCACCTTCTCGGGAGTGACGGGGTTCATGCTTCTCTCTCCTTGCTTTCCTTGCCGGATCTACACCAGTCCGATCAACTTCTCTTTGATCTGATCCGGAGTGAACGGCTTGCGCACGTATCCGGACGCGCCCAGTTGCAGCGCCTGCATCACTTTGTCCTGGCTGCCTTCGGTGGTGATCATGATCACCGGCACGCCCTTCAGTTGCTCGTCTTTACGAATGTGCTCCAGGAGTTCAATGCCATCCATGTTCGGCATGTTGATGTCGGAAAGAATCAGACCGACACTCGCTGTCCCCAACTTCGCCAACGCCTCATTGCCGTCATTGGCTTCGTGCACTTGGCCCAGAGGCAGGTCGGCCTGCACCAGCACCCGGTGCAGAATCTTGCGGATCGCCGCGGAATCATCCACGATTAAAACGTCCAGTGCCATGAGTTCCCTCTTTGGGGCCCGGTTTTCCCAGGCGCTAGCACCCTTATCGGTTTGCCCCTGCCGGACTTTACTCCCCGTACCAGTGTGTGGGGCAGGCCCGAGGCCTGCGGCGGCCTCTCAGGCCGCCCTGGGGTGCGCGAGACCACGCCCCCCCATGCCTCACGACTTCGCCTGCGACGTCTTCCTGAGCCACAACTCCAAAGACAAGCCGCGAGTCCTGAAGCTGGCCCATCCAACTCGGCCGCGAGTCGAAGGTGACGCAGAAGATGCTGGGCGAGGCTTCGGGCGTCGCCAAAAGCGCAGTCGGAGCCTACGGCATGGTCGTGGACACGGACGCGAAAAACATCCTCGACATCGACATCCCCCGGCCGGCTACGGCGCGGAACTGGGCGTCTTCTACGGCTGGACCAAGACCCGGGTCGTGAAGTCCTGGGAGTCACATCACCTTTTCGCCACCGAATCAGAAAGTTACGCCGATTTCCTTGCACTCCGCCCCATACAATAGAGGTAGAAGTACCTTCCTGGCCAGGAAGCAATTGCAGTAGGCGGTAAATCAATCCTCGTTGGCGCCGGTTTGGGCCCGGTGTTAACGGGACGTTGCGTGGAATCGATTCCATACCCGCCCGGCGAAGACCAAAACGGCCCGCCGGATTACGAAAGGCACCGCAGAGCCGACTTCGAAGCGCCGCGAATCACGGCGGCCCGCAACTTCACGTTCCCGCCCCACAGCCAAACTGCGTCCGCGCGCTTATCCCCGGGCCCCCCGCTCCCGCAACAACCGAGCCACCTCCTCCTTCCGGCAATTCAGCGCCCGCCGCAGCGGCGTATCCCCCTTCCGGTCCCGAGCCTCCACCTCCGCCCCACACTCAATCAGCGCCCGAGCAATCTCCACATGCCCCCGCCGCGCCGCCATATGTAAAGGAGTCGCCCGCGTCACCCCGCCCGCCGCCCGCACATCCGCCCCTGCCCGCGCCAGCACTCGCACCACCTCCGCCCCCGCCGCCGATCCGCACTCGTTCGCCACCCGATAGAGCGCCGTATGACCGCCCGCATCCTGCTCCTCCGCCTCCGCCCCCACCCGCAACAACGCCTCCACCACCTCCAGGCACCCCGCCCCCGCCGCGAAGTGCAGCAGCGTCCGCCCTCCGAACCTCCGCGCCTGCAAGCCGGGGTCCCCCTCTACCGCCCTGACGACGAAACGAACCCAAGCCGCCCGACCGGACCCCGCCATCCGCGCCAGCAGCCCCACGAACACCGCCGGCCGATCCGCGAACCGCGGCGCCAGCGCCAACGCCTCCTCCTCCCGACCCGCCGCGATCGCCCCCACCGCGTCATCCAGCGCAAGCTGCTCCCTCCACCGAGCCCCCAACTCGGCATCCTCCACCGCACCACCCTCTCCACCCCTCACATACGCCGACCCCTGCTCGAAGAACCCCCACAGCGCCCGCCGCGTCCCGTCCGCCAACGGAGCCGCCTCCAGCGTCGCCCGCATGCATCGCAGCCATGCCCCGCGCTCCGCCTCGCCGATCCGGAACCGCGCATGCGACTCCCGCAGACTCAGCCACCAGCGCTTCTGCGTCTGCGCCTCATCGCCTTCGAGGAACTGCGCCAGGAACGCCGCGAACTCCTCGGTGGCGCACCGCATGCTCTTGCCCGGAAACAGCGGCCGCAGCACCGGCTCGGCGGCCACCCGAGCATAGAACGCCGCCGCGAGCCGCTGACAGCCTGCCTCCTCGCCCAACTCCCCCAGCAACGCCGAGCGCATCCAGCCCCAGCCTCCTAAGGACTACAATGACACCATGTCAAAGCTCCTCCCGTCACCTTTGACCCTGACCCGCCGCCGGGCCCTCCAGCTTCTCGGCATGGGAGCCGCCGCCACCGCCCTCCCCGAAGTCGTGGCCCAGGAGCCCACCTTCCCCCGCGGCGCCATCATCCGCGCCCTGCTCAAGGACTACCAGCCCTCCGAGCTCGCCGGCGGAGCCACGCTTTTCCACGAGCACATGCAGCTCGCCCCCGACTTCAACCAGAAGTTCTCCGCCGCCAGCGCCGCCGTGCGCGCCGCCAACGGACTCCCGCCCGCCCCGGCCCGCGGAGGAGGAGGCCCAGCAGCAAAAGGAGCAAAGGGAGCCCCCAAAGGCCCGCCCGCGCCCAAAGGACCCGACATCATGCGGGACGCCGACCTCATGGCCGCCGAAGTGGCCAAGGTCAAAGCCAACGGCATCGCCTGCATCGTCGACGGCGGCCACCCCGACATGGGCCGCGACGTCAAGTTTCTGCGCGAGGTCTCGATGAAGTCCGGCGTCCCCATCGTCGCCGGCGGCGGCTTCTATTCGCAGCCCTTCTACCCCAAAGAGATCTCCACCATGAGCGAGGACCAGATCCTCGCCGCCCTCATTAAGCAGGCCGACGACGACACGCTCGGCGCCTACGGCGAAATCGGCTCCTGGGACGAAATCACCGCCGACGAACGCAAAGTGTTCCGGGCTGTCGGCCGCGCCCACGTCGCCACGAATCTCCCCATCTTCACCCACACCGGTATTCCCGGAAAATCGGCCCTCGAACAGCTCGATATTCTGGAGGATTCCGGCGTAAAACCCGAACACGTGGTCATCGGCCACCTGGGCAACCTGGTGGATCCGCAGGTCTACGTCCAGAAGGTGCTCTGCCGCCGCGGCGCGTTTGTCGCCTTTGACCGCCAGGGCAACAACGACACGCAGCAGGTCCCCATGGTGATGGCCCTGATCGACGCGGGCTTCGCCGACCACCTGATGTTCTCCTCCGACGCCTCCAGCGGCTACTCGAAGACGGTGACCGTCTTCCTGCCCAAGCTGAAGGCCGCCGGCGCGACCGACGAAGTGCTGCACAAGATCATGGTGGACAACCCCCGCCGCTTCCTGGCTTTCGTCCCCAAGCGCCCGCGCAAGGGCTAATCCCTACAGGCCCGTTGTGATGGGCAGGCCCGTGGCCTGCGGCGGCCTCTCAGGCCGCCTCCTCGCACGTCCCAGCACAACGGCACAGTCTGCCTGCCAAACGGCCACATGCCCCCGTCTGTCTCCACCGGGCGCACTATGCCATACGGGAAATATCACATTTCAAATTGCAATTTCCCACAAAAATCAAGGAAGCCAGCGCACCCTCACTGCGTCATGTTGCCTGAACGGGAGCTTGATCCCGGAACAGACTCATAGAGGAGAAAAGGATGTCCCCACGCTGCCTGCTATTCGTGTGTTTCGCCGCCGTCCTGTCCGCCCAGACCACGGCCACTCTCACCAAAACGGTCGACACCTACTGTGCCGGCTGCCACAACGGCAGCATGCGATCGCCCTCCAATCAACTGCTGCCGCAGTTCGACACAGCACGCATCGCCGGGGACGCCACAGCATGGTCGAATGCCTACCGTGAAATGCAGGCGGGCACCATGCCACCCGTCGGCGCGCCGCGCCCCAACCGAGCCACGTACGACGCAGTGCTCGCTGACTTCGACAAGGTCCTCATCTCCAACCTCCCAGCACCCGCGCCGCCCACCAGCCGCGAGCTCGCCACGCGGCTCGCCCAGCTCCTGTGGAACAGCGAGCCCGACGCGGCACTGCTCGCCGACGCGCAGAGCGGCCGCCTGAACGATGCCGCCACACTCGATCGCCAGATCCGCCGCATGCTCGCCGACGACCGCGCCCAGGCTCTCATCGAAAACTTCTTCGTCCCGTGGCTGCAACTCGACAAGCTCGCTAACGCCAAACGGGACAAGGAAGCCTTCCCCGATTACGACCCGTCCCTGCGTGACGCCTTCCTCAAGGAAACCGAGCTTTTCCTGCTCAGCCAGCTCCGCGACGATCGCGACCCCGTCGAGCTGTGGAGCGCCAACTACACCTTTGTCAACGAGCAGCTCGCCCGCCAATACGGCCTCGCCCAAGTGAGCGGCCCCGACTTCCGCCGTATCGCCTGGACCACGCCCGAGCGCGCCGGCCTGCTCGGCCAGGGCAGCGTCCAGATGGCCACCTCGCCTCTCGGCAACCCGTTCACCTCGCCCGCCGCGCGCGGCCGGTGGATTCTCGCCCACTTCCTGGGAGTGCCTCCGCCGCGCCCGGCCCCCAACGCCAAGCCCGTGGACCCCAAGCTGCCCATCACACCGCAAACCCGCGCGCTGCCGCAGGACCCGTGCGTCACCTGCCACCGCAACTTCTTCCCGCTGGGCTACGCACTCGAGAACTTCGGTCCCCTGGGTAGCTGGCGCACGCAGGACCAGATTGGCCCGGTGGACGCCTCAGCCGCCATGGTCGACGGAGCCCCCGCCAACGGCGTGGTCGAGCTGCGCGCCGCCCTGCTCGAACGCCCGGAAGCCTTCCGCACCACGATCACCGAGCGCCTGCTCACCTACGCGTCCACCGGCAAGGCGGCGCCCCTGGACGGCACGCCCGAAACCCTGGCCCGCGCCCGCCAGATCTTGAGCGGAATGCAGCAGCCGCGCTGGTCCACGATCATCGCTTCTGTAGTTCGCACGGAACGGCTCGCCAAGGAGTAGTTCCAGGGCGTGACCCGTGTGCATCCGTGTTCCTCTGCGGCCGAAACAATTTTGCCGGCTTACCGGACCGGCGCAACCGTGCCGGCCGCCTCCGCATCAATGGAGGATTGCGCAGCGTCCTGCATGCTCTTGCGAGTGACCAGGATGACCTCCGCTGGCACGCCTCGAATTCTCCCGATGACCTCGGCCGCCCACCGCCAGTCCATGTCCCGGTCGCCTTGGACATACACTGGCCAAATCAAGGGCCGCCGCCGGATTTGTGCTAACAGCGCGGCGTCGAATTCCTCCCATGTCACAAGCTGTGAGTCGATATAAAGGTCCGGCCGTTGTCCCGGCGTCGCCAACCGGATGCGCACCACCAAGGGCTCCATCCCCGGGTTGGCTCGCGCCCGCACTCCCTGCCGAAGGATCCGGGCAGGCAATCCAAACGGGATCAAAGGTCTCATGCCTACCAGGAAGATGGTAAGCAGCACCACAAACAAGTTCACCGTGACAAGTGAAAAGGAAGGCAGCCCTCCCAGGCGTCGCGGTTCCGGCCGGCGTCTCTTCCACGAAGGCCTCGCCGGGACCGTTCCCGGCTGCCCGGTGACCACCAGCGATGGGAACGTCTTGCGGTGGCGATCCAGGAAACCGATCGCCAGCAGCACGCCTCCGACGCCGCTCGACAGCATGCAGACCCACAGCAGCAAGGTATCCCAAAAGTCATAGGCGTACCGGCCCGCAGCGACCCTTAGCCGCGGATGTAACGACGAAAAGCAACTCGCGCCCAGCAGGATGTCAACATCAAGAGCGTAGGTTCCTTTCTCGCTGTCAAACCTGCCCAAAAAGACGCCCGCAACGTTGGGTTCGCGGGAACGGGCGGCCACCTGTCCATCTTTGCTTAACGTCCACACTGTCTGCGGGACGGAGTTCAGGTTGCAATTCGCGTCGTAGCGGGAGAGGTCGAGGGCGAAAAAGATGCTGTAGCTCTCCTCTATATTGATCGGAAAAGAGCCCGTCCGTACGTGACCTGGCGTGAGCGCCACCGGCATGTCAACGGCGACCAACGTCCGGGTGGAGAGCCACAGGGAATACGAGGCATACATCAGGACTCCGCCGGCAACCAGCAGACCCCCTACAAGGATGCCAGGCGAAAGCCACGGTACGCTTCGGGCCCGCGGTTCGGCGGCCGGCGCAGCGCCCGTTTGAAATCCCCGTGGCTGCGGGCCCAACTGCGTGAGGGAGAATTCGCGACGGAGCCGGGCCCACTCGGCACTGCGTATCGCTGCGAATGATCGAATCAGCAGCGGAATGCCTGCAATGATGCACAGACCCGCCAGAGCATGCCAGCCTTCCGGCAGGCAAAATCCGAACAGGATCAGTATCGGCCCGGCCAGAGTGGTCAATGGCGGTCGCGTCGGCATGCCCCCCCTATAGACACACGGATCGGCAAAATAGTGCCGGACAAGAGAGGTTAACAACGCAGCTTATGAGCGGATTCCTTGCCGGCCGCCGGGAATTACTCCGCCGCCGTGAGCGTGCTCTTGTGGCGGAATTCCGAGTACCGCGTGGTCTCTTCCTGCGAAATCGTCTTAAACAGCAACACCCGCGCCGTGAAGCGCACCGATTGCGAGCTCGGGAGCCACGACCCGTCCGCCAGCTTGCCGCGCTCCAGGTGGAAGCGCGTCCCCTTCTGGATGCGCCCCACCACGCCCCAGCCGATATTCACCGTCTCGAACACCTCAGCATCCACGCGCACCAGTTGCGACTCGGCCTTATCGATCCACAGCTTCCCGCGCACCTTCTCGAAGACCCGCGCGCGCAGGTTCGCCGCCTTGTAGCCCGGCCGCGGTGAGCATTCCAGCACCAGCGTGGCGCGGCCGTTCACCATCTCCTCGCCCACCTGCTTATAGGCGAGCGCTTCCGGAAACTCCTTCAGCCACTGGTTCCGCTCGGCCGCGCTCTTGCGGTTGTCTTCGTCCGCGGCCTGGCGTTCGGCCTCGGTCATCGCTTCGAGCTCGGCGACGTGCTGGCGGAACGCAGCCTGTTCGCGCTGGATCTGATCGGCCGGCACCGGCTGGCCGTCGTGCCGGATCTGCTGGGTGAAGCCGTAGCCGTCCAGGAACTCGCGGCGCGCCAGGATGGTGTGCTCTTCTTCAAGGTCGCCGTCGCCGTCAAATTGACGCCGGACGCTATAGCGCGCGTAGGCGTAGTCGCTCAAATTGCGATCCGCGGTGGTGAGGTTGCTTAGTACTTTGCGCATCAGGCTGCGCAACTGCTCGGGCGACGGTGTGGAGGCCGCCGGCGCAGATTGCGCTTGCAGGGCCGGCGCGAAGGCCAGCACACAAAGGACGAAGTACCTCACACTTCTACTGTACGCGGTCAGTGCGGGTGGCGGCACATCGGCAGCGCGCGGCGCAATCGGCACTTAGTACCTATATGTGATGGCTCAGGGCGACGATGGTAGCAGCTTAAGGGAAACGTTTTGAGTACTGTTACTGTATTTGCCTGTGAGTCTCAGCCGATCGTGGTTGAAGGTTTGGCGAAGGTGCTTGCGGATCAAAACGAGTTCGCATTCGTGGGTTCGGCTTCCTCGATGAGCGACGCGTTAGGTGCGGCGCGCGAACTGCACCCCGACATCATGCTGGTGGACCACTCCTCCGGTCTCAAGATGGTGTTCCAGTTTATCTCCGATGTCCGGAACACGTGGGCCCACTGCCAGCCTGTCCTATGGGTGCACGACCTGGCCGAGATTGACTGCTTCCGCGCGCTGCAAGTGGGCGCCCGGGGCGTCTTGAAGAAGACCCTGCCGGTGGAAAGCATTCTCGACTGTCTACGGGGGGTGAGCCAGGGCAATATCTGGATCGAGGGCTCGGTGGATCAGGCCAATACCACCTTCGAACGGCGCTCGCCGCCGCGCCTGACGCCGCGGGAACGCGAGATCGTGGCGCAGGTGTGCGCCGGGCTCAAGAACAAGGAGATCGCCGAGGTGCTGTCGATCACCGCCGGCACGGTGAAGGTCCACTTGATGCACATCTTTGAGAAGACCGGCGTCAAGGACCGTTTCGAGCTGGCCATCCACGGCCGCAAGCTGCTGGGCAATGAGCATCCGGAGGCGGTGGCGCGCATGGAAGCCAGCCGGTAGCCCCGGCGCCCTTCCCCACAGCTCCGCCTTTCCCCATCCAGGTACTAAAGTGTTTGGCCCCGGCGGGCGAAGTATTGGGTAGGTTGCGTACACCCGTGTTGCGCAAGCTCTGGCTATGACCCCGTCCCAATCGATTCCGGCCCGGCCGCCTGTCCGCAGCATCGAATCAGTGCTGGCCAACCGCTGGGCGCGGGTGCTGGTGCCCTCGCTGTCCGACCTGTTTTTCGTCGCCATGCTGGTGTGGCTGTTCGTGGGCGGCCCGTACGGGTGGCAGAGCCTGCTGGCCGATGCCGACGTCGGCTGGCATATCCGCACCGGGGACTACATCCTTAATACAGGGTCGGTTCCGCACACTGACCTGTACTCCTTCTCGAAGCCCGCAGCCGCCTGGTACGCCTGGGAGTGGCTGACCGACGTGATTGACGCGGGCCTGCACCGCGCCGCCGGACTCAAGGGAGTGGTGTTGTTTGCCGGCGTTCTGATCGCCGCCTTCGGCACCACGCTGATCCGCCGCATGGTGTGGCGCGGGTCGCACCTGCTGATCGCGATGATCGTGGCGCTGCTGGCCGTGGGGGCGAGCACGATCCACTTCCTGGCGCGTCCGCACATCTTTACCCTGCTGCTGCTGTCGATCTCTATATGGATGATCGAGGCCGACCGCGAACGCCCTGGACGCCGCATCTGGCTGCTGGTCCCGCTGACCGCGCTCTGGACCAATCTGCACGGCGGATTCCTGGCGCTGATCGCCATTCTGGGATTGACTGCCGTGGGCACCGCCGCCGAAGTTTGGTTCGGCAACGGACGCACCATTCGGGACGCCCTGCGCTACGCGAGCCTCACCGGCGCCTGCGCCCTGGCCAGCCTGGCGAATCCCTACGGCTGGAACCTGCACCTGCACGTGGTCGAATACCTAAGGTCGGACTGGATCCGGCAGGTGGTGCAGGAGTTCCAATCCCCCAGCTTCCGCACCGAAAGCATGATGCAGTTTGAGGCCCTGTTCCTGCTGGGCCTGATCGTGTCCGCGGGACTGTTCGCGCGCCGGCGCATCGTCGAAGGCTTGTGGATCCTGTTTTGGGCGCACATGGCGCTGGGCAGCGTCCGCCACGTGCCGATCTTCGTCACCGTCACCGCCCCGATCATCGCCGTGGAGGTCAGCACCTGGTGGCGGCGCGCCACCGCCGGAGCCCGCAAGGGTTCTCTGCCGATGATCCTCAATCAGATGGCCGCCGACTCGGCGCCCGCGTTCCGCCGCACCAGCATTCTGCCCTTCGCCGCCGTGGCCGTGCTGATCCTGATGGGTTCACCCATCCGCTGGCCCAAGGATTTTCCGGACAAGCTCTTTCCCACCGGCCTGGTCCACGACCACGCGGACCTGATCGCGCGGTCGCGGGTGTTCACCACCGATCAGTGGGGCGACTACTTGATCTACAAGAATCCGGACCAGAAGGTGTTCGTCGACGGCCGCAGCGATTTCTACGGTCCGGAAGTGGGCAATGAGTTTCTGGCGGTGGTCAACGGCATGCCGACGTGGCGCACGGTGATGGATAAGTACGGGTTCGACCTGGTGCTGATGCCCGCCAACACGGCCATCGTCCAGTTGCTGCGAACCGACCCCGCCTGGCGCGAGCTGGATTCCCGCGACGACGGAGACGGAGGTAAGCGCATCCTCTTAGTCCGTATGAGCGCCTCAGTACCTTCTACGGGGAATTCCCCTGCGGAACCAAGGTTCTAAGGGTAAGAGGACCTGGGTCCCTCCAGGCTAATGAAAACTACCGACGCGACCGAATGTAGTTAGTGGGAGCACACACGGGATGAAGTCGAAAGACACGGGCCCGCTGGGGACCAGGCGGAAGGTGCCGGCGAGGATGTCGCCGCTCCCTGTGGAGTGGATGGATCCGATGAGCTGGCGGTTGCCGTCGGGGAAGGCCCTGGCGGAGTTTGCGCTGCAGGCGGGATTTCTGGCGCCGCTGATGTTAGGCGGACCGAAAGTGAAGAGAAAGCCGCGGAAGACGGCGAGCACGTTGCTGGGGAACGTCAGGGAGGCGCCGGACAATTCCGGCAGCTTTCGAGAAACCAGCAGCTTTCGAGAAACGAGATGAGCACTCAAATGTGGATCGCGGTTCTGGTGGGCCTGGCAGCCACGGTGGATGACCTGGCGCGGCGCCAGATCGCGAATTGGATCTGCGTGGCGGCGCTGGCCGGCGGCTTCGGCTGGCAGATCGGACAGAACGGCGGGATGGGCGCGCTGTACGCGCTGGGCGGAGCGGCGGCCGGGTTCGCCGTGTTCCTGATTTTCTACCTGCTGGGCGGCATGGGCGGCGGCGACGTGAAGTTGATGGCGGGATTCGGTGCCCTGTTGGGCGTCGGGCGGCTGTTGGAAGCCGCGTTGTGGACCGCGGGCGTAGGCGGCGTGATCGCCCTGGTGGTTCTCGGATTTCGGGCAGTTTGGCGGAAGCGCCCCACGGGCGCGTTGAGCGAGGAAGAGAAATTGAAACGGGACTCGATCCCTTACGGTCCGGCCATCGCGCTGGGCGTGTGGTTATCGCTGGTCCCCAAGGGGTGAAGGAGAACAAGTATGGATCGCAGGTTTCTCACGGTACTGGGAGTCAGTCTGGTGTTCGCGCTGGTGGTGTCGAGCGTGTTCTACCAGATGACCTCGCGCGCCGGTAGCGATACGTCGGCACCGACCGACGAAGTGGACGTGATCGTGGCGGCCCGCCCGCTGGCAGTGGGCGTGATGGTCACACCCGCCGACGTTAAGCTGGCCAAGGTGCCGGCCATCGCGTTTCCCAAGGGCGCCTTTTCCAAAGTGGAAGAGGTGCTGGACCGGCCGGTGGTGTCCAACATCCTGATCGATGAACCGATCCTCGAAGGCCGCCTGGCGCTGAAGGGCAGCGGTCTGGGCTTGGCTCCGACGATTCCCGTAGGCATGCGCGCCGTAGCGGTGCGCGTCAATGACGTCGCGGGCGTGGCGGGTTATGTTCTCCCCGGCATGCACGTGGACGTCCTGGTGACCGGACGCCCGCCGAGCGGGGACGACACGATGACCAACACCGTGTTGCAGAACCTGTTGGTGCTCTCCTCCGGCACGCAGATGCAGCCGGATGCCCGCGGGCAGCCGATCCCTTCGGCCAACGTCACCTTGCTGGGAACGCCGGAGCAGGCCGAGATGCTGACGCTGGCCAACAGTGAAGGCCGCATCCAACTGGTGCTGCGGAATTCGAGCGACCAGGAAATGCCGGATACCCCGGGCACGTTCGTCACCGAGTTGTATTCGGGCAAAAAGAAGCCGGTCGCGCCGGCTCCGCCACCGGCGCCCCGTCCGCGTGCCGCGCCGGCCCCGGTGCAAGTGGCGGTTGCTCCGCCGCCGCCCCCTCCGCCTCCGCCCCCGCCGCCGCCTCCGCCCCAGGTGGTCACCATTCGTGGAACGGACCGGAGCGTTGAAGTAGTCGCCAAGGCGTCCGATGAATAATCGACGGCGCTATCGAAGCTAAGGACATCATCATGACTTTGACTCGAGTGATTCACAACGCCCGCCGCCCGGTGGCCCTGGCCGCGATGCTGCTCGGCGTACTGATGCTGGCGCCGCGCCCGGCCGCGACCCAGAGCGCCGAAGACATCCGCATGACGGTCGGCAAGAGCATCGTGATCGATTACCCGGAGGATATCCGCCAGGTTTCGACCACCGATCCGGCCATCGCCGATTACGCGGTCATCACCACGCGGGAAATCCTGGTGAACGCCAAGAAGATCGGCTCCACCACCATCGTCGTGTGGAGCGCCAGCGACCAGCGCATGTTCTACAACGTCACGGTGGAGTTGGACGTGGAGCCGCTGCGCCGCATGCTGCGCGAGACCTTCCCCAACGAGAATATCGACGTCCGGACCTCCGGCGACTCCGTTTCCCTCAACGGCCTGGTCTCGACCCAGGACGTAGCGGACCGCGCCGCGGCGCTGGCTGCGGTGTTCGCCCCAACCGTGGTGAACAACCTGCAACTGCCGGTGCCCGGTATCGAGCAGCAGGTGCTGCTGCGGGTGAAGTTCGCTTCGCTGGACCGGACCAAGGCCCAGCAGTACGGCATCAACTTCTTTACCAACGGCGCCCTGAACGTCAACGGCGGCTATGTCAGCCCCATCCAAAGCGCCGGCGCCGCCGGCACCAAGCAGGCGTTCAACATTGGGGGAACATTCCCGACGCTGAACAACTTTGAGGCGACCATCCAAGCCTTGCAGCAGCAGAACATTCTGGAGATTCTGGCCGAGCCGAATCTGGTGACCTCCAACGGACAGGAAGCCAACTTCCTGGTGGGCGGACAATTCCCGGTCCCGGTCCTGCAAGGCGGCGCGAACTCTGGTGCTGTCACTATTCAGTTCAAGGAATTCGGGATCCGGCTGACGTTCACACCCCAGATCACACTGAATGACACGATCAAGCTGAATCTCCTCCAGGAAGTCTCTTCTCTCGATTACGGCAACGCGGTTTCCATTGCCGGCTTCCTGGTTCCCGCCATCGCTACGCGGCGTGCCGAAAGCGTGGTTGAGTTGGGTGACGGACAGAGCTTCGTCGTCGCCGGCCTGCTCAGCAACCAGGAGCGCGACCAATTCGCGCAAATTCCTGTGATCAGCAAGATTCCCATCCTCGGCAATCTGTTCAAGGCGCGCACCGCAAACAACCAGCAGACCGAGCTGGTGATGCTGGTAACGCCGGAGATCACGCTGCCGTTGGATCCCGGCGATCCCAAGCCGGACGTGACCATGCCGAATCCGTTCCTGCAGCGGATGACGCCGGAGCAGTTGGACCAGGGCATCAAGATGCAGGAGGAGAAGCGGGGCGCGGTGGATCAGCCCAAGCAGGCGATCCGGGCCAGCAAGTAAGCGAGAGCACGTAGGCCTACGGAAGTGACCATGTCAAGGATGCACAGGAACAAAATCGAGGGAGCGTCGCCAAGCCGTTACCGCAGCTTGCCAGGCACCTTCCACGGGGAGCCCGCATGAATCTACGGGCTCCCTACGAAACCGAAATCACGGCGCTGCTGATTGCGCCCAACCGCGAGCTGGCCGACCTGTTCCTGGCGACCCTGCCGCAGACCCGCGCCTTCCAGATTCTGGCCGACCTCAAGAGCTATCCGCCGCACCAGACCGTGGAGATCCGCGTACGCCAGCTCAAGCCGAGCGTGGTGCTGCTGGACTTGGCCTCGGATCTGGGCGCCGCGGTGGAACTGGTGAAGTTCGTCGCGTCCTTGAATCCCCAGGTGCACGTGGTGGGGCTGCACACGGCCAACGATTCCCAGGCCATCTTGCAGTCGCTGCGGGCCGGCGCCGTGGAGTTTCTGTACGCGCCCTTTGATCTGGCGACGCAGCGGGAAGCGATCTCGCGGCTGCGGCGGCTGATCACGCCGGAAGCGGTTCAGGAAGTCCAGGCCGGGCATGCCGTGGCGTTCGCCAGTTCCAAGCCCGGTTCGGGAGCGTCCACCATCGCCACGCAGACCGCGTTTTCGCTACAGCGGCTGACCGGCAAGCGCATCCTGCTGGCCGACTGTGACCTGACCGGCGGCACCATCGGTTTCTACCTGAAGCTCAGCCACAACTATTCGCTGGTGGACGCGCTGCAACATGTCGAACACCTGGACCCGGCGCTGTGGAATTCGCTGGCGGTGAACTACGGCGGGGTGGACATCCTGCCGGCCCCCGCGCTGCCCTATGCCGATCCTCTGGATCCGCAGCGGCTGCGGCTGCTCACCGAACAGGCGCGCAACGTATACGACTGGGTGGTGCTGGACCTGCCCACGGTGTTCAACCAGACCAGCCTCATGGCCATCGCCGAATGCGAGCTGGCCTACGTGATCTCCACGGCGGAATTGCCCAGCCTCCACCTTACGCGCAAGGCCATGAATCTGGTCGACCAGCTTGGATTCCCCAAGGAACGCTTTCGCGTCCTGGTGAATCGCGTCGACCGGCATGACGATATCGGCGTCTCCGACATGGAAAAGCTTTTCGGGTGCAGCGTGCACGCACGTCTGCCCAACGATTACTTCGCCTTGCACCGTGTGGTGACGCTGGGCCAGCCGCTGGGCGTGGACAGCGAACTGGGCAGGTCCATTGAGAACGTAGCGCAGCGGCTGTGCGGCGCTTTGGGGAACACAACGCCGGTATCAGGCGCCGTCCGCGATTTGCGGCCAGCCATGCTACAGGCCTAAGAGGATAGAGAGATTTTATGTTTTCGTCGGTAGAAAACACAAACAAAAACAGCCAGCAAGTCTCGTGGGAACAGAGACTGCTGAAGAATTCCGGCCGCCAGAAGGCCAGCTTAAAGCCCGAGTACCAGGAGCTGAAATTCACGCTCCACCGCAAGCTGGTGGACAAGATCAACCTGGAGGCGCTGGCCACCATCGACAACCAGCGCGTGCGCAGCGAAGTGCGCCAGGCTGTGATCCAGTTGATCGACTCCGAGCCTACACTGCTCAGCTCGCTCGAAAAGCAGCAGATCAGCGACGAGGTTCTGGACGAGGTTTTTGGTCTGGGCCCGCTCGAACCGCTGCTGACCGACCCCACCATCTCCGATATTCTGGTCAACACGCACCGCCAGGTGTACGTCGAACGGCGCGGCCTGCTGGAGCTGACCAACGTCACCTTCCGCGACGATCAGCACCTGCTGCGCATCATCGACAAGATTGTCAGCCAGGTGGGCCGCCGCATTGACGAATCGACGCCCATGGTCGACGCGCGCCTGATGGATGGTTCCCGCGTGAACGCCATCATTCCGCCGCTGGCCGTGGACGGTCCGCTGCTGTCCATCCGCCGTTTTTCGACCGACAAGCTGATGCCGCCCGACCTGGTGGAGCGCAAGGCCATGTCGCCCGGCATGATGGAGCTGCTGGAAGCCGCGGTGAAGGCCCGCCTGAACATCATCATCATGGGCGGCACCGGCGCCGGTAAAACCACGCTGCTCAACGCGCTCTCGGCCTTCATTAACGGCAAGGAGCGCATCGTCACCATCGAAGACGCGGCCGAATTGCAGTTGAAGCAGCCGCACGTGGCGCGGCTCGAAACGCGCCCCCCGAACCTGGAAGGCAAGGGCGCGGTGCGCCAGCGCGAACTGCTGGTCAACAGCTTGCGTATGCGTCCTGACCGCATTGTGGTGGGCGAGGTCCGCGGTGAGGAAGCCCTGGACATGTTGCAGGCCATGAACACCGGTCACGACGGCTCGCTGACCACCATTCACGCCAACAGCCCGCGTGACGGTATCAGCCGTATGGAGGTGATGGTGTCGCTGGCGAATTCGAACATGCAGTTGACCTCGATCCGCCAGCAGATTGCCAGCGCCGTGAACCTGCTGGTGCAGGCCGCGCGCTTGAGCGACGGCTCGCGCCGCGTCACCTCGATTACCGAAGTCACCGGCATGGAAGGCGACACGGTCACCTTGCAGGATCTGTTCGTGTTCGAAAAGCGGGGCCTCGATCCGGATGGAAAAGTGGTGGGGCGCTTCGCCGCCACCGGTATCCGCCCGAAATTCTACGAAAAGCTGCTGTCCGCCGGCATCCGGCTGCGCCCGGATCTGTTCGACGAAGTGGTGGAGGTCTAAGCGTTATGGGAACCATCCTAATTTTGGCCATCGTTGTTTGGGGAGCCGCCATGCTGGGGTGGTTCTTTGTGTCGCGCTACTTCCGCAGCTCGGATGCGCTCCGCATCAAAGAGCGGCTCACCGGAGCGGCCAAGGGTGGCGGACCCAGGAAGAAGGGCAAGGGCGCTCCCGGCGAGCCGTCGGTCCTTCACACCCAGCAGATCAGCAAGAATCGCCTGGCGGTCATGCTGGTGGAAAAGTACCGCCTGGGTCCCAAGATCCAGACGTACCTGGAGCAGGCCGGGCTATCAAAATGGACGCCGGCCCGCCTGGTGCACATGTGCATCGTGGCGTTTCTGAGCGGCCTGGGAGCGGCCTGGGTGCTGCTGCCGATGCCCAAGATCATCGCGGTCCTGGTGGGAATGGCGGCGGCTTGCGGTCCAGTGGGGTACGTCTGGTATGTCCGCCGCGGGCGCCTGCGGAAATTTGAGTCTTTGTTCCCGGAAACTCTCGAATTCATCTCGCGTTCCATGCGCGCCGGCCACGCCTTTTCGGTGTCGCTCGAAATGATCCACCGGGAATTTCAGGAGCCGGTGGCCGGCGAGTTCCGGCGCACCTTCGAAGAGCATAACCTGGGCCTGCCGATCGAGACCGCTTTGCAGAAGCTGGCCCAACGGGTCCCGTCGCTCGACGTGCACTTCTTTGTCAGCGCCGTGCTGTTGCAGAAGCGCACGGGCGGCAACCTGGCCGAGATCCTGGACAAGCTGGCCTACGTGATCCGCGAGCGCTTCAAGCTGCGCGGCCGCATTCGCGCGGTCAGCGCGCACGGCAAGATGACGGCCACGGCGCTCAGCGCCATTCCGGCCTGCGTCGCGATTCTGATGTTTTACACGAATCCCGACTACGTCACCTTCTTCTTTACCGACGACGTGGGCAACCTGATGATGGGCGGCGCGATTGCGCTCCAGTTAATTGGCTACCTGATCATGAAGAAGATTGTGAATATCGAGGTATAAGCCATGGCATTATTACTTGCGATTCTCATATTCTGCGGCATCGTGGCCGTGGCCTCGTCCGTCGGCATGAAGATGTATGTGCGGCCGAAGGAAGCCATGGAGCGGGTGGCGGGAGGCGTGGGCACCAACGAGCCCGCCCCGTCGCACCCCAGCCTGGCGTTCCACGACTTGATCAAGCGCCTGGGCAATTTCGTGCCGCAGTCGCCCAAGGACGTGACGGTGATGCGCCGCCGGTTGATCCGCGCCGGGGTCCGCAATGACGGCGCGCTGAAGATCCTCTATGGCGCCAAAGCCGCGTTGGGCGTGGCTCTGCCGCTGCTGGTGGCCACCGCCATCGCCGGCACGGCCACCGACTCGGGAAACAAGGTGGCCGCCATTCTGGCCGCCGTCGGCGTGGGCTTCTTCGGACCCAACGAGTACGTGCGCCGGATGGCCACCAAGCGCCAGCACGAGATCGCCCGCGGCCTGCCGAACGCGCTGGATCTGCTGGTGGTTTGCGTGGAGAGCGGCCTTGGTCTGGACCAGGCGATCCTGCAGGTGTCCAAGGAACTGGAGCACGCCCACCCGGAAATCAGCGAGGAATTAGGGTTCGTCAACCTGGAGCTGAAGGCCGGCAAACGGCGTGTGGAAGCCCTGCGCAACCTGGCCGAGCGTACCGGCGTGGACGACCTCAAAAAGCTGGTGGCCGTCCTGATTCAGGCCGACCGCTTTGGTACGGGCGTCGCCCAGAGCCTGCGCTCGCACGCCGATTTCATGCGCGTGCAGGCGCGCCAGGTAGCCGAGGAAAAGGCCGCCAAGCTGGGCGTCAAGCTCATATTCCCGATCTTTTTTTGCATTTTGCCGTCGCTGTTCGTCGTTACGGTGGGCCCGGTTGCCATGAAAATCGTCAGGGAACTGATTCCCATGATGAACAGTCTCTAGTACCTGCCTAAAGGTTAGGACTAGTGAGGCCGAATTTACTGTTGTCAGGAAAGGAGAGAGGACGATGGACACTTCAATGGTTCGGATCGTTTGCGCTGTGGTGGCGGTCCTTCTGCTAGGGATCATCGTGCTGCGCCGCAAGAAAAGCGCCGAGTAATCGGACCGCGCGGGAGCACGGGAAACGCAGACAAAGCAAACCCGGGGCGCCGCGCTCCGGACACAGGGGCGCGGCGGTTCCGGAAGGAACGAGTTTGCAGGTTGAGGGGAAGAGCAGTATCGCTGGTTGAGTGGCGGTAGGACCCGGAGCGGATCGCGGCGCTGGCCGCAGGGCGCAACGGGCCTGAAAACGAGGAGAGATGGAGTCACGTATGCTTCGAAAGTCTTGGATTCTGGCGGTCGCCGCGTTGTGGATGGCCGGGGCGGCACTGGCCGCGACCTTCGGTCAGGCAGTGCCGATTGGCGGCGCTGCGGCCGACGTCGCACTGGATGAAGCCCGCGGCGTCCTGTACATCGCGAACTTCACCGCCAACCGCATTGAGGTCATGTCGCTGGCGACCAACACCATCCAGACCTCCATCAACGTGGCTTCGCAGCCCAGTTCGATCTCGCTGTCGCCGGACGGCCACTGGTTGCTGGTAGCGCACTACGGGAACCTGGCCGCACCGGGATCGCCCTCCAACGGGCTGACGCTGATCGACCTGCGCAACAACAATGCCAAGCAGACGTTCGCCGTCGCCAACCCGCCGCTGGGCCTGGCGTTCGGCATCGACAATCGCGCCCTGGTGGTCACCACCAAGGACTTCATGCTGTTTGACCCGGCCATCGGGACCACCACTGTTCTGCGGTCCATCGCCGAGCAGGTGGCCAACACCATCCCGCAGCCGGCGCAGAGCTTTCCGCCGAACATCGTGGCCGCTTCAGTGGCCGCATCGGCCGACGGCATTTGGATCTACGGGTTCGGCGACAACCTGATCTTCCGCTATCACACGCCCACGCGTGCGCTGAGCAGCAGCATCTATAGCGCTTCTCCGCTGCTGGCGCCGCGCGCGGTCAGCGTGGCGTCCGACGGCTCCTACGCCGCCATGGGATGGACCATGGTGGATCAGGCCGGCCGCTTCTATGCCGAATTCGCCGAGCCGTCCGGGATCCTGAACAAGGGCGGCCACGGCGTGGACTCGGCCCGCGGGCTGGTCTATTCCGAGGTCCCCAAGGACGATACCTCGCCCGCGGTGCTGGGCATCTATGATGCGGACAACCTCACCCTGCGCGAGCAGTTGCAATTGCCCGAGCACCTGGCCGGGCGCGCCGTCCTCTCTTCGAACGGCGACAACATGTACGCGGCCTCCGACTCGGGCGTGCTGGTGCTGCCCGTGGGCCAGCTCAACACCGTGCACCGCGTGCAGGCCTCGGTGGAAGACATCGTCTTCCGCGGCGATTTCTGCGAGCGCGGCGCCACCAGCCAGACCTTCCTGCTGTCGGATCCGGGCGGCGCCCGCGTGCCCTTCAGCATCAGCAGCGACAACAGCGGCGTCCGGGTGACGCCCAGCTCCGGGCTGACGCCCGCGGTGATCACCGTCACCGTGGATCCGAACGCCTTCGCGGATCAGAAGGGCAGCACGGCCGTCACGCTGACCATTGCCTCAGAGGGGGCGGTGAACATTCCGCAGTCCGTGCGCGTTCTGGTGAACTCGCGCGAACCCGACCAGCGCGGCACCGTGGTCGACGTCCCCGGCAAACTGGTGGACCTGATGGCCGACCCGGAAAAGGACCAATACTACGTCCTGCGTCAGGACAAGAACCAGCTTCTGGTGTTCAACGGCGCCAACAACACGCTGAAGGCCACGCTGCGCACCTGCACCAAGCCGATGTCGATGGCCATGACCTTCGACCGGACCTTCATCCTGGTGGGCTGCGACAAGAGCCACATCATTAATGTGTACGACCGCGAAACGCTGCAACCGACCACGCCGGTTTACGCGCCCTCGAGCTACGTGCAGTCGATTGCCACCTCGGCGCGCGCCATTCTGGCTGTGATGCGTGACGGCGGCGGCGGCGAGCCTCGCGTGGAGCGGGTCAACCTGGGCACCCGCAGCACGCAGATCCCGGACCGTCTGGGCGTCTACGAGAACAAGGTTCCACTGAACTCGGTGTTGGCTCCGGCTCCCAACGGCGCCGCCATTCTGATCGCCTCCGACGACGGCAGCGTGATGCTGTATGACGCCAACGTCGACAGCTTCACCATCTCGCGCAAGGATTTCGGCGCCCTGGCCGGCCCCTACGCGGCCTCGGCCTTCGGCCAGTATGTGGTGGGCAACTCCATTCTGAATTCGTCGCTGGTTCCGGTGGCTCAGATTACGCCGGTGGCCGGCACGGCCTCGGGCTTCGCGTTCCTGGACCAGGACGGAATCTTCATCTCGGCTCCGGACGCTGCGAGCCAAGGCGTGCTCCAGCGCGTAAGCATCGCGGACGGCACTGGAATCCGGCCGACGCGAACCGTGGAAGCTCCGGTGCTGGGCGAACACGGCGCGGCCTTTACGCGGTCGCTGGCGCCCCTGTACACGCGGAACTTCATCATTGCTCTGACCACGTCCGGCATCACGGTGCTGTCGTCCCAATACGACGCCTCGGTGGCGCCGCCGGTGGTCTCACGTGTAGCCAGCGCGGCCGACGGCGTCTCGCCGATCGCCCCGGGCGGCCTGTTCACCATCTACGGAAACAACCTGAGTCCGACCAACATCGCGACCAAGGAAATCCCGCTGCCCACGGCTCTGGGCGATAGCTGCCTGACGGTCAACGGCCAGCCCGTGCCGATCGTCTTCGTTTCGCCGCAACAGATCAACGGGCAGATGCCGTTCCAGTCAGTGGGCAACGTGACGCTGATCGTCCACACGCCGGGCGGCGTCAGCGATAACTTCAACTTGACGGTGCTGGCGAATTCGCCTTCGGTGTTCTCAGCCGACGTGGCCGGACCCGGTACGGCGTTCCCCACCGTGGTCCGCGCATCCAACAATCTGATGGTCACCGATACCAACCCGATACACCGCAACGACACGCTGGTGATCTATCTTACCGGCCTCGGTTCGGTCACGCCGTTCGTGGAAAACGGCCAGCCCGCGCCGTCGAATCCTCTGGCGACCACGGTGGCCGATCCCGCGGTGACGCTGGGGGACGTAGGCATGAAGGTGGTCTTCTCGGGACTGGCGCCCGGGCAAGTGGGCCTCTACCAGATCAACGTCGAGGTTCCCTACAACGCGCCCGTGGGCCTGAGCGTCCCCCTGAAGATCACCCAGGGCTCGTCCACGTTTACCGTGAACGTGCGCGTCGTCAACTAAACGCAAGAGAAAAGCAGCCGCAGAGCTGGACTCAATAGGAAGAGAAGAAAGAGGAGCGTATGAAACTGGCTCAAATACTCGTAGTGTGTTCAGTGGCGCTGGCCCCGGCGGCCCTGGCCCAGAAGTGGGAGGTCGGCGGAGGCGCCGGCGGCGGATTCTACACCTCTCAGGACGTGAAGCACGATGACGGCACCAGCGCGAGCGCCAAGATCGAGACGGGCGTCGCGGCCGGCGCCTGGGTGGGCAACAATACCAGTGACCACTTCGGAGGCGAGCTGCGCTATGACTACCAGCGCGGCAACCTCATGCTGAACCGCGCCGGTGAGCAGGCCACGTTCAGCGGCGATAGCCACGCCATCCACTACGACTTCCTGTGGCACACGGCTCCGCAGGGCGCCAAGGTGCGCCCTTACATCGCCTTCGGGGGCGGTATCAAGGTGTATCGCGGCCTGGGCAAGGAAGCCCTGGTGCAGCCGCTGAGCCGCTATGCGCTGCTCACCAAGACGACCGAGGTGCAGGGCATGGGCAGCGTCGGTGTGGGCGTCAAGATGAAGATCGCGGACCGCTGGCAGTTGCGCCTGGACGTGCACGACTACATCACGCCGTTCCCCAAGCAAGTGATCGCGCCGAACATCGGCGCGCACGTGGGCGGGGTGCTGCATCAGATCGTGCCCACGTTCGGCCTCACCTACACCAGCAGTAACTAGGCTGTAACCGAAGATTCAAGTCTTTCTCATCCATTGTTCCCGATTTCCCCGGGCGCGGGTCAAAAACCAGTGTCCGGGGCTTTTTTCGTGCGCTATAGTTGGGACATGCTCTGCTTCAGAGCACTCGCTTTCCTGATCCTGCTCACCCCTGCCGCCGCGTTGGCGCAGGACTATGTGGGCTCGAACGTGTGCCAGACGTGCCACGCCGACATCTACGACGCGTTCTTCCGCAACCCGCATTATAAGAACCTGGCCAATGCCAGCACCGCGCCGGAGAACACCGGCTGCGAAGGCTGCCACGGACCGGCGTCGCTCCACATCCAGCGCGGCGGCGGCAGCGATTCCATCCCGCACGCCTTCTCCCTGATGCAGCCCGGCGAGGTGGTCAATACCTGCCTGCGCTGCCACAGCCAGACCATCTCGCGCGCCAACATCCGGCGCAGTGAGCACACGCTGTCGGACGTGGTCTGTGTGAACTGCCACTCCATCCACAGTTCCGAGGCGCCCAAGTTTCTGCTGGCCAAGGCGCAGCAGCGGGAGGTGTGCTACACCTGCCACCTGACCGTGCGCGCGCAGTTTTCCATGCCCTTCAAGCACCGCGTGAACGAAGGCTTCATGCAGTGCACGGATTGCCACAATCCCCACGGCGCCTTCGCCGCCACGTGGAACATGGCCGCGCGGCCGCGCATGGTGGGCCAGGGCGAAGGCAATGAGGAGCCCTGCCTCACCTGCCACACCGACAAGCGCGGTCCTTTTGTCTACGAGCATCCGGGCGTGCGCCTGGAAGGCTGCGAACGCTGCCACAACTCGCATGGGTCCACCAACGCGCGCCTGCTGAAACGGCCGGTGACCTTCACGCTGTGCCTGGAATGCCACAACGGCGCCGACAGCTTCGGCCGCCAGGCTGACGGCATCACCGTGCAATCGCCGTCGCACAATATGACGGACCCACGCTACCAGAACTGCACCACCTGCCATAACCGGATCCACGGCTCGAACAGCGACTCGCTCTTCCTGCGCTGAGCCTTCCCTTATGACGAACCTGCCTATGACGAAAACGCTGCTCGCCACTGTTCTCGTCGCCGCCGGAACCGCGCTCGCGCAGCCACCGGTCGCGCCCACGCGCGCCGCGGTCGGTCCGGAGGAAGGCCAGGACACCCCCGGCTACAACGTCCGCCAGTCATTCGAGATGGGCTACCGCTATCACTCGGTGGGTGGCGACGAGGGCATGTATCGCAGCACGGTGAACTACGGCAACGGCCTGCGGCTGCTGTCCAGTTCGCTCTCGGTCACCTCGCTCGAAGGCCACGGGCACTACTTCGACCTGATCCAACTCAACACGCAGGGGCTGGGCAACGATCCTTACCAGAACGCCAGCCTGCGCATCGAAAAGAACCGTCTCTATCGTTACGACATGACCTGGCGGTCAAACGCCTACTACAATCCCGGCCTGCGGGTGGCCGGCGGCCAGCATATGATGAATACGGTCCGCCGCCTCCAGAGCCACGACGTCACCTTCTTCCCGCAGAGCAGCCTGAAATTCTTTTTGGGCTACTCGAACAACGTGCAGACGGGACCGGCGCTCACCACGCTCCAGCTCTTCGACACGCGCGGAGACGAGTATCCGCTGTACGCCGACATCCGTCGCCGCCAGAACGAATACCGGGCCGGATTCGAAGTCACCGCCATGGGCTGGAAGCTGAACTTCCTGCATAGCTGGGTCAACTTCAAGGACGACACGCCGGTGCGGCTGCTGGCGCCCTCGGCCGGCAACAACCCGAACGACAACAACACGCTCGATTCGCTCCAGCGCGCCGAGCCCTATCACGGCAACAGCCCCTATTGGCGCGTGGCGCTGTTCAAGGAACACCGTCTGTGGGCCTTCAACGGACGCTTCACCTATGTCACCGGCCGCCGCAGCTTCGTCCAGGATGAGACCGCGTTTGGCACCAACCGCATCGGCTCGGCGGTGGGCCGGCAGATCTTCACCACGGGCACCGCTCGGCGGCCCGCGGCCACCGGCAACGCCGAATTCATGTTCTTCCCCGGCGACCGTGTCACCATCACCAACCAGACGTCCTATTACAGCATCCGCATGGTGGGCGATTCCTACTTCACCCAGCTCACCAACGGCGCGCCCATCACGCCGCTGACCGCCTTCCGCTACCTGGGCATCCGGACCATCGCCAACTCGACCGACGCCGACCTGCGCCTGGCCCGCTGGATCGGCCTTCGGCTCGGCTACGAGTATTCGACCCGCCGCATCACCTCCCAGGAAGCCAACCAGGACCAGCCTGCGCCGATGATCCAGCAGAACAACGGGCTCCACACCGGCCTGCTGGGCGTCCGTATCCATGCGACCCGCGCACTCACCATTCGCCTGGACGGCGAGATCGGCCGCGCCGACCGCCCGGTGTTCCCCGTGAGCCAGCGCAATTTCCACGCCCTGCGCGGGCGCGTCGAATACAAGAAGGGAGCCTTCCGCGTAGCCGGCTACGGGCGCGCGGACTACAACATCAACTCGGCTTCCCTCGCCAGCTTCGCTTCGCGCTCGCGCCAATATGGCGTCGACGGCACCTGGACGCTGGCCAACGGCTTCTTCATCGACGCGGGCTACGCCAAGCTGCACCTGGACACGCTGGGGACCATCGCCTACTTCGCGGGTCCGGGGACGCAAACCAGCCTGGTTACCGGCGACAAGTCTTACTATGTGAGCAACCTCCACACGGCGACCTTGGCCGCGCGCTTCCTGATCGGCTCGCGGGCGGAGGTATCGCTGGGGTTGAGCCATATTCAGGACGTGGGCGATGGTCGGAGTTCGGCGGCACCGGGCCTCATCTGCGACCCGCTGGCGACGGGCTCCGGCGCGACGCTCGGCACCAACTGCAACGGGTCTGGTCCGGCCGTGTCTGTCCCGAACCAGTACACCTCCTCGGCCGCCTTCGCCGCCCCGCAGACCTTCCCGCTGCGCTTCACCTCGCCGCAGGGCAGCCTCTCGATCCGGATCAACGAAAACGTCCGCTGGAACGCGGGCTATCAGCACTATGGCTACTCGCAGCAGTTCTCTTCGATCCAGAATTTCCGGGCGCACACTGGGTACACGTCGGTTTCGTGGTCGTTCTGACGATTGCGGACGCGCGGGGACCGCTCCCTGTGGTCGCGGCTCAGCTAGCGGCGCTGTGCCCTGGATCATGTCGATTGGGCAGAGCGCCAACGCTGCTTTGCGCAACAGACGCGATGGAAGCACAGCGCCAGTAGCTGAGCCGCGACTGCAAGGAGCGGTCCACCCAGGTCCACTGCCGCCCCGCCGCGCCAGCGCCTCCCCCTGCCCCCTCCGCGTTGACGTAATCTTGTAAATCATGCCCCGTCGCCTTGCGATCGCACTCCTCCTCTGCGGGCTCGCGACCCTTTCCGCCCAGCAGCCCCAGTTGCACGTGGTGACCTACGTCGACGTCTACCCCAACTTCGCCGCCGACACCGTCAAGATCATGGACCAGTTCAAAGCCGCCAGCCTGAAGGACGACGGCGCGATCCGGATCGACATCCTGCGCGACGTCTCCCGCCCGAACCACTTCGCCATTGTCGAGGTCTGGCGCACGCGCGAGCTGTACGAGGCCCACCTCGGCAAACCTCACAACCGCGAGTTCCGCGACCAGCTCCAGCCCTGGCTCGGCAGCCCGTTCGATGAGCGACTTTATAACGCCCTCCCGTAGCCTGCGTCGTATGCCCCATAAGTGCCTGAAACTACAAGTCAGACCATTCCAGTCCGCTTTGGTGTATGCTGTTAGATGCAAGCTGTTAGTCGAACGGGTATGCCGTTAAGAGGTTGACATTAAACCGTTCCCGTCAGATACTTGATCCAAGATGCAAGCGAGTTTCAACAAGAACCAACCGGTTGGCCCCGCTACCCTGGCTCACATGAAGCCGGGTGAAACGGGTGTGCTGGACCGTTTGGATCTTCCCGAAGACGACGCGCGCCGGCTCATGGAACTGGGCTTTGTTCCCGGTCATTCGATCACCATGGGGCATGCGGCGCCCGGCGGCGATCCGCGCGTGTTTCGCGTGGACGGCTCCGAGATCGCGTTGCGGAGGGAGACCGCGCGGCATCTGCATCTGCGGCCGCCCGCTTAGAGATTCAGCGTTCCCATGGCCGATTGCCACGCAGGTTCCCTCGCCGCCATCGCCCCGCCGCCGGGGGCATCCGATGCCGCGCGCAGCCACATTGTGGCGATCATCGGGCCGCCGAACTCCGGCAAGTCGACCCTGTTCAACCGGCTCACGGGCCTGCGCCAGAAGGTTGCGAACTTCCCGGGCGTCACGGTGGAGCATCACATGGGCAAGGTCCGGGTGGATTCGGACCGCGACGTCTTCGCCATCGACCTGCCGGGCATCTATAGCCTGAGCCCGCGCACCGAAGACGAGCGTGTCACGCACGACGTGCTGCTGGGCGAGATGCCCTCGCTGCCGCGTCCGGACGCCGTGCTGCTGGTGCTCGATTCGACCAATCTCCAGCGTCACCTGGTGCTGGCCGCTCCGGTATTGAGCCTGGGCCTGCCGACGCTGGTGGTTCTGAATATGGCCGACGATCTGACCCGCCGCGGCGGTAAGTTGGACATCGCCCTGCTGAGCGCGCAACTGGGCGCTCCGGTGGCTTTGGTGAGCGCCTCGCGCGGCGAAGGCCTGGATAAGGTGGTCCGGTTCCTTTCGGGCGCCACACACACGGCCGAACGCGTCGCCCCGCGTGTGCAGCTACCCGTGATTCAGGACATCCCGCGCTGCCGGGCCTGGGCCGCGCAGGTGGGCGCCCACGGCAAATATCACGCCCCCGCGCCGCCGGTGTGGACCCGCCGCCTGGACGGCATCTTCCTCCATCCGGCGTTGGGCCCCACCATCTTCGTGCTGGTGGTGATCGCCGTCTTTCAATCGATCTTCTCCTGGGCCGCGCCGCTTCAGGACGCCGTGTCGAAGGCGATCGAGGCCTCCGGCATGTGGGTGGGCTCGCTGATCGCCAATGACACGCTGCGTTCCCTGGTTATCGACGGCGTGTGGTCGGGCGTGGGCAGCGTGCTGGTGTTCCTGCCGCAGATTCTGCTGCTGTTCCTGTTTATCGGGATCCTGGAGGATTCCGGCTACCTGGCCCGCGCGGCGCTCATCGCCGACCGCACCATGAGCCTGGTGGGGCTCCAGGGCAAGAGCTTCATTCCGCTGCTTTCGGCCTACGCCTGCGCCGTGCCCGCGATCATGGCCACGCGCACCATCGAGAACAAGCGCGACCGCATCGCCACCATCCTGATCGCGCCCTTCATGACCTGCTCGGCGCGCCTGCCGGTTTACACGCTGATCATCGCCGCGTTCATCCCGGATCATCCGCTGCTGGGCGGGTTCCTGGGAACCCGTGTCGCCGCGATGCTGGGCCTCTACGTTCTGGGTTTCACGGCGGCCGTGATCACCGCGCGCGTGCTCAAGTCGACCGTGCTGCGCAGTAGCGGCTCGTCGTTCGTCTTAGAAATGCCGCCCTACCGCTGGCCCACCATGCAATCCCTGGCGCTGCGGCTGCTGGACCGCTCCAAGGTTTTCCTGCGCCGCGCCGGCACCGTGATCCTGGCCGTGGCCGTGGTTCTGTGGATCCTGGCCTCACTGCCGCTGATGAACGGCGCGCCGCCGCCGATTGCCGACAGCATCGCCGGCAGCATCGGACACTTCGTGGAGCCGGTGATCCATCCGCTGGGCTTCAACTGGAAGATCGGCATCGGACTGATCACGTCGCTGGCCGCCCGCGAGGTGATCGTCGGAACCCTGGGCACCATTTATGGCATCGAAGGGACGTCGGGCGCGATCGGCCTGCAGCAGGCGCTGCAAAGCGACCTGTCCTTGGGCGGCGCCGTGGCTCTGCTGGTCTTCTTCGCCTTCGCGATGCAGTGCATGTCGACCATCGCCGTGGTGCGCCGCGAAACCGGAGGGTGGCGCTGGCCCGCCATCCAGTTCGCCTACATGACCTGCGTCGCCTATACCTGCGCGTTCGCGGCGAACCAGATCATCTCGCTTTGGTTCTCTTAGCGGCTCGGGTGCATCTAACCGGGGTAGACCACTCCCTGCGGTCGCGGCTCAGCTAGCGGCATTCTGCCCACCACACGTGTCTTGAGCAAAGCGCCACCAGCTGTGCCGCGACCACAGGAAGCGGTCCTGAAAGGGCCACTATCGCCCCCCACTTGCTACCATGAAATCCGTGCGAAACGTCATCATTCTCGGCTCCGGCTGCGCCGGTAACACCGCCGCCATCTACACCGCCCGGGCCGGCCTCACCCCGCTGGTCATCATCGGTCACGAACCCGGAGGCCAGCTTTCGATCACCACCGAAGTTGAGAACTTTCCCGGCTTCCCGGAAGGCATCCAGGGACCCGACCTGGTCGCCAACATGCAGAAGCAGGCCGAACGCTTCGGCGCCGAATACATCTACGGCTCGGTCGACCAGGCCGATCTTTCGAAGCGCCCCTTCCGCATCTCGATCGACGGCGAATGGCAGGAGTGCCGCACGCTGATCGTCGCCTCCGGGGCTTCGGCCCGCTGGCTGGGCCTGCCGAATGAGCAGAAGCTGATCGGCAAGGGCGTCTCCTCCTGCGCCACTTGCGACGGCGCGTTTTACAAGGAACGCAAGATCATGGTGATCGGCGGCGGCGACTCGGCCATGGAGGAGGCCAACTTCCTCACCCGCTTCGGCTCCGAGGTCACGCTGGTGCACCGCCGCGAGGAGTTCCGCGCCTCCAAGATCATGATCGACCGCGCCAAGGCCAATCCCAAGATCAAGTGGCTCACGAACACCTTGGTCGAGGACATCTACGACGTCAGCAAGGGCGAAGTCACCGGCGTCCGCCTGCACAATACCAAGGAAAACCGCACCTGGGATCAGGAGGTCGACGGCTTCTTCGTGGCGATCGGGCACATCCCCAACACCAAGGCCTTCGGCGGGCAGATCGAATGCGACGCCGACGGCTACATCCTTTCGAAGGGCGGCGCGCGGACGTCGGTTACCGGCGTCTTCCACGCGGGCGACGTGCAGGATCGCGTCTACCGCCAGGCGATCACCGCGGCGGGGGCCGGGTGCATGGCGGCCATCGAGGCCGAGCGGTTCTTAGAAGCCGAAGGGCACTGACGCGTCGGGGATCCTGCACCGGTCAGGACCGCTCCCTATGGTCGCGGCTCAGCTAGCGGCGCTCTGCGTTGCAGCCATGATCCGGGCACGGAGCCAGTAGCTTACTCCGAGACCGCGGTCCCGTGGGGCAGGCCCGTGGCCTGCGGCGGCCTCTCAGGCCGCCTCTTCCCGGGCGCCCAACACCGGTCGCCCACCCGTTTACTCCGGCAATCGACGGCGGCCCGGCTGAGCCGCGACCACAGGGAGCGGTCTTCGCGAATCCGCAACGCCCCGACCAGCTTACGATCCCCACTCCTGCCGCAACTGCCGAACCAACGCGTCCGGGTCGCGAGCCTCGAACAACACCGGCGCGCCATCGCCCTTGGGCGGCAGCAGGACCAGCCGTCTGGCGTCGGCCCGGTACAGACGCACAGTCTGCCCACCGGCGACGCGGAACCAGCCTACGTGGTAGTGCCGCATGCCGACGCCGTTGGTGCGCCGCGTAGGCCGCCACGGCGAGTCCTGGCCGAGATCGACGACGCGCACGCCCGCCACGTCCACCGATGACGCCTCCACGGTCGTGCTGTATGGCCTCGCGTGGATGGTGAGTCCCTGCGGCGTCAGCGTGAAGCTCGGCGGACCGGGCGCATAGAAGAGCGCGAAGGCGAAGACTCCACCGACAATGGCCAGGGCGAGGCCGATCACGATGCCGCGCACCGGCCAGCCTCCTGCGCCGCTCAGCGCCGGCGGGAGTTCCGCGCCGGCTGGGTCCAGCGCGGGCGCGAACGGCCGCAGCGCGGTGACGAACGCATCCGGGTCATCCGGACTCAGCGCCACTGTCTTCGCGTCCGTGATCAACACCACCATGCGGCTCCGGTCCGTCACATACCAGGTGCACTTGCCGAGTTTCGAGGTGCGAAACAGGCCGTAGTAGCCGAAGAGGCCGCCGCTGCCCATCAGCCGCATGGCGCCGTGGAGGTCGTCCGCCGTGGCGCGGCGCACCGCACGCACGCCGTCCAGGGGAATCCGGACATTCCCCAGCAGCCGCCGCACAGTGACCGCTCCGCTGGAGATCTCGTAGCCGCGCGGGGAGAAGCCATATCCCAGTCCCATCACCAGAAGCAGCAGCGGGACGCCGATCACAAGGAACTGGGAGCCCACCGCCGCCAGCAGCAAACACACAGCCGCGGAAAGGACCAGCGTGGTCCGGTCATAGGGAGCCGCAAAGCGGGTGGTCCCGTTCATCTTGCCTCCCTAGAGAAGAGACGAAGCGGCCCGCGGGGTTGTTCCGGAAACCGGAAGCCGTGGCGGCTCAGCAGCCCTTGTTGGTGTTGCCCGTCTTGTCGCCACAGAAGTCGATGACCAGCCGGCCGCCCTGGCCGTCGTAGATCAGCCCCAGCTTTTTGGGCTCTTCCTTGCCTTCCATGTAGAAGTAGAGCAGCCCTTCCACGGTGTCCTTCGTCGGACCCTCGGGCAGGATCTTCTGTTCGAGCGGGACAAGCCGTGGGTCCACCTTGGTGGTGCGCTGGGCCTGGTGGACGTCGGCCACCCCGCTTTGCACTCCTCCGCCGACGCCGATGCCGCCGGGAGTCCCGCCCGGGAGCTGTCCGCCCAGACCCGGCTGCTGCACGCCCACGCCGCCACCGGTCGACCGCGCGCTGCTGACCACCAGTCCGCCTGCGCCGGCGATCTCGTTCGGCGACATGGCGCTGCCGCGCTCGCCGTCCTTGCGCGAAATCAGCGTGAAGTCGCCGGGCGAGACGTACAGGCCTTCGGGTATTTCAGGCGTCACCTGGATGTTCACCAGCACGTAGCCCTCACCCAGGTCGATACCCATGATCCGGGTGATGGTGTCGCGATCGGTGATCGCGGTGCCGCGCAGGCTCACCTTCTGGTTGCCGGCGCGGTTGCGCAGGCTCTTGCCATCCTCGGCGGCGGCCGTCAGCGTGACCGCCAGGGCGATCGCCAGCACAGTCCGCAGCCGCAGGGGCGTCATCATAATAGCTTGCGCACGCTCTCGACGAAGGCCGGATTCATCCAGTCCTGCGCCGCGATGATTTTCTGCACCACCTTGCCCTCGGGGTTGATGATGTAGGTTTCCGGGATCTGGAACGTGCCGTAGCTGGCCGAGATGTCCCAAGAGGGGTCGCGCGCGGTCTGGAAGCTGACCTTGAATTGATCCAGGAACTGCTGGTAGAGGCGCGGATTGGCGTCCATGCTGATGCCCACCACCACGACGCCGTCCTTGGCGAATTCCTGGTGGAACTTTTCAAGCGAAGGCACCTCCTGGACGCACGGCGTGCACCACGCGGCCCAGAAATTCAGCACCAGCAGCTTGCCGCCGAAGTTGGTGGGCGTGATGGTCTTACCCGTGTCCGTGGCGATACTGAACGGGGGCGCGGTATCGCCAACTTTGATGACGCGCGGCTCCAGCGACCCGGAAACCTTCCAGGCCAGGGCCACCACCATCACGGCGATCATGCCGAGCAGAATACGATCGGTCCACTGCTTCACGCTATTATTTTAGAAGATCCCGGCGCCGATTGCCTGCATCTATTCGTTAGGGGACTATGTTTCTTACCCGCAAAGTCGAGTTTTCCGCATCGCACGTGTGCGCCAACCCGTCCTGGACGGCCGAGCAGAACCAAGCCGTCTACGGCAACAACGCCAATGCCAACGGGCACGGTCACAACTATGTTCTGGAGGTGACCGTGAGCGGGACGCCCGACCCGGTGACCGGCATGGTGTGCGACCTGCGGGAAATCAAGGAGATCCTCAACCGGGAGGTGGTGGAGCCCATGGACCACCGCTTTCTGAATCGCGAGGTGCCGCCGTTTGACCGCGTGGTGCCGACCAGCGAGAACCTGGCGGTGGAGATCTGGCGGCGGATCGAGCCGCACCTGAACCGCGATGGCGCGCACTTGCATAACGTGCGGTTGTATGAGACCCCGGACCTGTATGTCGACTACGCAGGACCCGTCTCTGACGGATTCGGCGGGTGACGCTATGCGCCTGACGACCCGCTATCACTTCGCCGCCGCGCACCGGCTGGATACGCCGGCGCTGAGTCCCGAGGAGAACCGCCGCCTGTATGGGAAGTGCAATAATCCGTTCGGGCACGGTCATAACTACACGCTGGACGTGACCGTGGAGGGTCCGCTGGGCGAGGACGGTCAGGTGGCCAACCGCACGGCGCTGGACCGGTTGGTGCGGGATAGCGTGCTGCAACAGCTTGATCATAAGAATCTCAATACGGATCTGCCGGAATTCGGCGGCTGCGTGCCGACCACCGAGAACCTGGCGCGTGTGATCCAGCAGCGCCTGGATGCCCGCTGGACGCTGGCGGCCCGGCTGGTGCGGCTGCGGATCGCCGAAACGGAACGGAATACATTTGTTTGGGAGCGTCCGGCTCCCTCCGAGGCTAGCAAGGAGGCGCTGCCCCAATGAAGAGTAAAGCTACGGTCAAAGTGATGCCGCCGCAGGACGGGGCCATCGCCGGCCATATGCGCCAGGTGCTGGAGATGCTGGGCGAAACGCCCTCGCGCGAAGGCCTGCTGCGCACCCCCGAACGCTACGAGAAAGCCATGCGCTTTCTCGCCAGCGGCTATGAGACGCGCCTGGAGGACATCGTCAACAACGCCGTCTTCCATGTGAAGTGCGACGAGATGGTGATCGTCAAGGACATCGAGTTCTTCAGCATGTGCGAGCACCATCTGCTGCCGTTCTTCGGCAAGGTCCACGTGGCGTATCTGCCCAAGGACAAAGTGATCGGCCTGAGCAAGATCCCGCGAATCGTCAACATGTACGCCCGCCGCTTGCAGTTGCAGGAACGCATGACGCAGCAGATCGCCGAGGCCGTGGAAACCGTGATCTCGCCGCGCGGCGTAGGCGTGCTGGTGGAGGCTCGCCACTTCTGCATGATGATGCGCGGCGTCGAAAAGCAGCATTCCGGGACCGTCACCAGCACCATGCTGGGCCTCTTCCGCTCCAGCAAGGCGACGCGCGACGAGTTCCTCTCGCTGGTGGCGCGGCCGCTGGCGTAAGGTGGCGCGAGCTTTAGCTCGCCGCGCCGGGACTCATCCCGGCGCTTGTGGACGGTTCGAGGACAAGCGCCGGCACGAGTGCTTGCGCCACAATCCGCTACACTGAAGGTGATGAAATCCGTGGGCCGGTTTCTGTTCTGGGACTTTCCCCGGGCCAGTTGGCAGTACGACGTGATGGTGGCGCTGATTCTGGCGTTCATTTTCCTGACGCCGCGCGCGATCTTCCGCGATCAGGCCAAGCCCGCCAATATCGTGATGCTGCCCGCCCAGCAGGGCTATCTGCTCGATCCCAGCCTGCTTGAAGGCGTGCCCGCCGAAGCCCAGGCCGGCGAAGCCACCCAACTGGTGCGGAAGCGCTACAAGACCCGCGCCACCGTGAATCGCGTCGAGCCGGTGTATGCCGAAGACGAGCTTACCGGGTACGTCGCTCTGACCCAGCCGTAAACGCGGCTTGCTCTTTACCTCATGAATTCCGTACTGCGCATCGCGACCGCCGTCCTTCTGCTTGCTCCGCTCGGCGCGGCCGAGTCCCTGGACTCGCTGCTGGACCGGATGAATCAGTCCGCCAAGGAGGCCAAGTCCTTCACCGCGGACCTGCACTGGACGCACTACACCGCTGTGCTCGACCTGAAGGAGGAGTCCACCGGCGAGATCCGCCTGCAGAAGAAGGGCTCGAACACGCTCGGCATCGTCGACTTCAAGGCGCCTAATGAGAAGAAGGCGATCTTTGCGCCGGGGACTTTTCAGCAGTATCTTCCCAAGGCGAACGTACTCGAAGTCTATCAGCTGGGTAAGCAGGCGAAGCTGGTGGACAAGTACCTGCTGCTGGTGTTCGGCGTTTCGGGCAACGATCTCAAGAAGGATTACCAGGTGAAGTTCGGCGGCGAGGAGACATTGGGCGGCGTGAAGACGACGCGCATCGAGCTGACGCCCAAGGAGAAGGAAGCCAAGGACCTGGTGGCCAAGCTCGAGCTGTGGATTCCCGAGGGCAAGACCTACGCGATCCAGCAGAAGGTGATCGCGCCGAGCAACGATTACGATCTGTGGGTGTACTCGAACGTGAAGATTAATCCGGACCTGCCGGATAGCGCGTTCACGTTCACGCCCCCGGCCGGGGTGCAGAAGAAGATTCTGAAGTAGGCTGGGGGATTGCGAACCTGGGAAGACCGCTCCCTGTGGTTCGCGGCTCAGCTAGCGGCGCTCTACCCGGATCATGGCTGTCGTGCAAAGTGCCACTGGCTGAGCCGCGAACCACAGGGAGCGGTCCTCCCAGGTCCGCGTGCCCACGGTGGGGGCTCACTCGTGCCGCAACGCCCGCATCGGGTCTACCCGCACCGCTCGCCGCGCGGGCAGGATCGCTGCTAACGCCGCCGTCAGCAGCAGCACGACGCCCGCTCCGGCGATGCTCCACGGATCATACCGGCCGACTCCGAATAGCAGACCGCGAACGAATCGGGTGAGCGGCAGCGCCGCGCCCACGCCGATCGCGATGCCCGCCGCCACCGGCCACAGCGATTCGCCGAGCACCATGCGGACCACGTTGGCGCGCTGCGCGCCGAGCGCCATGCGGATGCCGATCTCCGGGATGCGGCGGTTGACGATGTAGGCCAGCATCCCGAACAGGCCCGCGGCGCACAGCGCCAGGGCGAGCCCGCTGACGGTGGCGAGCAGGCCGGCGGTCATGATCTCGCCGTTGATGCGCGCATCGCGTATCCGCGCCGGGAGATTGATCTCGATCACGTCCACGCCCGGATCGATTTCCGCCAGCACCTGCCGCACGGTGGGAGCCAGAGCCTCCGGGTCGCCCGCGGTGCGCACCACCAGGGTCATCAACGGGCCGACGTTCCAGAAGGCCGGGAACAGGGTGGGGACCGCATGCTCACGTGGGCCGCTGCGGCTGTTGGCCACCACGCCCACAATCGTCCAGCCGTTGCCGGCCGCATCCGGCTGTGTGCCCACCGGGTTGCGGCCTCCGAGATATCGCTGGACGAACGCTTCGTTGACGAGCGCTACCTTGCGGTCACTGCGGTCCGACCATTCGATCTCCCGTCCGGAGATCACCGGCCAGCGCCAGGTCTGGAAGAAACGTGGACCGACCGAGTTGAACGGCGTCCCCTCGGTGCTGCCCGGTGGCGGCGACAGCGTTGCCTGGATGCCGCCGATGGGCGGGATCACCGATCCGGAAGCCGACGTCACCGCCGGGATCTGCTCCAGACGGCGCACGGCGCGCTCGAAGTAGTCGTTGCGGCGCTCGCGGTCGTATCCGGAAAGACGCGGCTCGACGCGCACTGTCAGCAGTCCTTCGGGATCGTAGCCCAAGGGAGCCGATCGCAGGTTTGTCACCGTTCGCAACAGGAGGCCCGCGCCGACCAGGAGGGTGACCGAGAGCGCCACCTGGAAGGCGACCAGGACCTTGCCCGGGGCGAAGTGGAAGCGGCCCGCGGCGGAGCCTTTCATGGCCAGGGCGATGCCGGTGCGGCTGGCCCGCAGCGCCGGGGCGAGGCTCGACAGCAGCCACGCAGCGGCGGTCGCGGCCGCGGTGAACGCGAACACGCGTCCGTCCATGTGGGCGGTCACTCCGAGCTCCGGGCTCTGGCCCAATGGTGTGGACAACAGGCGCGGCAGCAAGGTCGCAAAATACGGGCGCAGTGCCAACGCCAGCGCGGCTGCGGCGACTCCGCCCGCGGCGGTGAGCAGGAAGCTCTCGGTCACCAGTTGCCGCACGATGCGTCCGCGCGCGGCGCCGATGGCGAGCCGCGTGGCGAGTTCCCGCTCGCGCGCGGCTCCGCGGACCAGCAGCAGTCCGGCGATGTTCGCGCAGGCGATCAGCAGCACCGCTCCTGTGACGATCAACGCCATCCGCAGGTAGTACGAGGTCGACTGGCGCAGCGTGTTCGCGCCGTGCAGCGCATCGTCGAGCAGCAGACGGCGCTCGGCGGAGGTTTCCGGCGCGCCCAGCCGCAGCAGGGACTCGGCTTCCGCGCGGGCTGCTTCGTCCGATCGGCCCGTCGCGAGGCGGCCGGCCACGCGGCAGCCGCGGCGGTCGTTCAACTGGCCTTGGGGCGTGCGTACGGCGCGGATCGGGGTCCAGGCGTCGGCCGCGGCGGCGGGGTCGAGTCCGAAGAACCCGGCGGGCATGACGCCGACGATCCGCAGTGGGGTGCCGTTGACGTTGAGCGTCTTGCCGACGGCCGCGGGGTCGCCGCCGTAGGCCCGCTGCCAGAGACCGTAGCTGATGACGGCCGCCGATCCTCCCGGCTGGTCGTCGTCCGGAGTGAGCGTGCGGCCCAGTTGCGCGGCGACCCCCAGCATCGCGAAGTAATTGCCGGAGACATCTTGCGCCGCGATGCTGCCCCAGCCGGGCGCCACCACCGGACGATTTGGATTCGCTGGCGCCCAGCAGGCCAGATCGGAGAAGCCCGCGGCCGGACGCATCGCGGCGTACTCAGCGTAGGAGAACGCGTTGTCGGTGACGGTGACGTTGCCCAGCGGGTTGCCATCGGGCGCGGGACCGGTCCATCCCAGGAAGCGGACCTGGTCGGGCGTTTTGACCGGCAGGACGCTCCAGAGCACGGCGCTCATCTGCGAGAAGACCGCCGCGTTGGCGCCGATGCCGACGGCCAGCATCGTGATGGCGACGGCGGTGAAGCCGGGGCTGCGGCGACACTGGCGGGCGGCGTAGCGCAGGTCCTGGAAGAGCTGGTCGAGCCAGGGCCAGCCCTGGACGGCGCGCGCGTCCTCGGCGGCGCGCGTGAGGTTGCCGAGTTCACCGGGCTCGGCCAGGGCGGCCAGGGCGTCGAGCTCTTCCTGCATGTCGCGGTCGAGGGTGCGGCGGGCGGCCAGGTTCTTGAGCTTGCGCCAGAGGGTCATTTGCCGGGCTCCCCCGAAGCGGGACTGGGGCCCATGACGCGAGTGACCGCCTGGACGAAGTCCGCCCACTTCGAATGCTCGCGCTGGAGCTGCTCGCGGCCGGCGGGGGTGAGCTGGTAAAACTTGGCGCGCCGATTGTGTTCGGAGGTGTCCCAGTGGGCCTCGATCCAGCCCTTGAGCTCCAGGCGCTTGAGGGCGGGGTAGAGGGAGCCGAATTCGACGTCCAGGGCTTCGGCCGAGCTGGCTCGGAGGGCTTTGGCGATCCCGTAGCCGTGGAGGGGGCCGAGCAGGAGGGTCCGGAGGACGAGCATGTCCAGGGTGCCTTGGAGGAGGTCCATGTAGAGTCATTCTATATGAAGAACGTCTCTAGTACAATGCCCTCCTGACGAAAACGTGGCGCGAGCCCATGGCTCGCCGCGCCGGGACTCGTCCCGGCGCTTGTCGTCCATCACAGTGTCGTGCCCGGGGTGTCGGCCCAGCCACTCGCCGAGGCATCCTGCCTGTACTTTGCGCGAAACGCTCTGCGAGCCTGTGAGAAATCCGGGCTAGAGCGCTACCGCGCCCGCTCCGCTCCGGAATAACGCATGTAGGGGCCGTTGGTGCCGTTGGGCAGGATCGTAGACCGGTCGGTCAGCGACTGCGATAGCTGCTCGCCGGTCAGCTCGCGGGCTCCCTGGAGGTTGGCGCCGCGGAAGTCGGCGGTGCTGAGTTGGGCGTTGGCGAAGCGGGCTCCGGCCAGAACGGCGCGCGAGAAATCGGAGCCGCGCAGGCGGACTTCGCGGAAGTCGGCGCCGCGCAGGTCGGCGTTGCGGAAGATGCACTGCATCACGTGCGCACGGGGGAATTTCGCGTCCACCAGGCGGGCGGCCTGGAAGGAGCAATGGTCCAGCTTGGCGCCGGTGAAGTTCACGCGCATCAGCGACGCTCCATTGAATTTGCCGTGCTGCACGCGGGCGTGGTAGAACTGGGCGCCGGTGAGATCGGCATCCTGGAAGTCGATCTCGTAGAAGCGCGCCTGGTGAAAGCTGCTATCGGGGGCGATTACCCCCATGAAGGACGCATCCTGGGCGGCCGCGTCCAGCAGGCGTGCGCCCTTGAGGGTGGCCCGGCGGAAGCGGGCTCCGTTGGCGGTCATCTCGGAGAGGTTGGCGCCGGCCATCCAGGCGCCGGAAAAGTTGGCGTCGCAGATGCTGACCTTTTCCAGGTCGGCGCCGGCCAGATTGGCGCGCTGGAAGTCGGCGTTGTCGGCGTTGGCGCCGCTCAGGTTCGCGCCGGTCAGTTGTGCGTCCAGGAACGTTGTCCGGATCAGCAGCGCCTGACTTAGGTTCTCATTCTGGATCTGAGCCTCGTTCAGCGTAAGACCGCTCAGGTCTGCTCGCTTGCCCTCGGCGGGGTTGGCGAGCCATGCCGCGTGCGCTCTTAATATACCCACGAGCGGGATGGGCGGGGGTGCAACCATCATTAGCCTCACAGGGCTTTTCGGCCATATCCCTGGCGGCTTGAGCGGGAGATGCGCTAAATGCGACTCAGAAATTCCCGATGGACGCGATCGTCGGAGCTCAACTCGGGATGGAAGGTGGTCACCATGTGGCGGCCCTGGGCCACCCACACGGGATCGCCCTGGTAGGTGGCCAGCACCTCCACGTCCGGTCCCACGCGGCGGATGATGGGGGCGCGGATGAAGACGGCCTCCATAGGGCCGCCCGCGGCGGGTTCGATGCTCGCCACGCGGCTGTCAAGCTGGCGGCCGTAGGCGTTGCGTTCGACGTCGAGGTCCATGAGATGGAGGCTGGGCTGGCTGGGATGTGTGACGGCGGCGGCCAGCAGAATGGCCCCGGCGCAGGTGCCGAAGATGGGCTTCGCTTCGCCGAAGTGCTTGATGGGTCCGGTGAGGCCTTCGATTTCGAGCAGCTTGAGCATGGTGGTGCTCTCGCCGCCGGGCAGGATGAGGGCGTCGCAGGCGTCCATTTGCGCGGCGGTGCGGACTTCGACGGCGTGGCCGCCGGCGCGCTCGACGGCGCGGCGGTGGCTTTCGAAATCACCCTGGAGGGCGAGGACTCCGATGGTTTTACTCACTTCGGCTATCTCAATGATTTGCAGACCGCTCCCTGCGGTCGCGGCTCAGCTAGCGGCGCTCTGCTCGGATCACGGCTTTCGGGCACAATGCCACTCGCTGAGCCGCGACCACAGGGAGCGGTCCGCGCCGTTACCAGCCGCGGGTCTGGAGCAGCTCGCCCTCGGGAAGCTTGGAGACGTCCAGGCCGCGCATGGCTTCGCCCAGCTCTTCACTGGCTTCCAGCAGTTTGGCGGGGTCCTGGAAGTAGGTGGCGGCTTTGACGATGGCGCGGGCGCGGCGGGCCGGGTCCTCGCTCTTGAAGATGCCGCTGCCGACGAAGACGGCTTCCGCGCCGAGCTGCATGACCAGGGCCGCGTCGGCGGGCGTGGCGATGCCGCCCGCAGAGAAGTTGGGGACCGGCAGTTTGCCGTTGGCCGCCACCCATTCGACCAGTTCGAGCGGCGCGCCCAGGTTCTTGGCTTCGTGCACCAGTTCCTCTTTGCCGAGCACCGTGAGCTGCTTCATCTCCTTGACGATGGTCCGGATGTGGCGCACGGCTTCGACGATGTTGCCGGATCCGGCCTCACCCTTGGTGCGGATCATGGCCGCGCCTTCGGCGATGCGCCGCAGGGCCTCGCCCAGGTTGCGGGCTCCGCAGACGAAGGGGACTTTGAAGTCTTTCTTGTCGATGTGGTGCTCCTCGTCGGCCGGCGTGAGGACTTCGCTTTCGTCGATGTAGTCGACGCCGAGCGCTTCAAGCACGCGGGCTTCGGTGAAGTGGCCGATGCGCGCCTTGGCCATGACCGGGATGGAGACCGTACCCATGATTTCGCGCACGACGCGGATGGAGGCCATGCGGGCGACGCCGCCTTCCTTGCGGATATCGGCGGGGACGCGTTCGAGGGCCATTACGGCGCAGGCGCCGGCTTCTTCGGCGATCTTGGCTTGCTCGGCGGTGGTGACGTCCATGATGACGCCGCCCTTCAGCATCTCGGCCAAGCCGGACTTCACGCGGAATTCTTCGGAGAGGAACATAGGTTTCGGTTACTTTATTCTGCCACTACGGGGGGCGGAGCGGCAGGTGGGCGGTGCGCTCCATTCCTGCAATGAGGCGGGCGGGGACGGTGGACCGCGGGCGATCGGGCCGCCCGGGCAGTTCGGGCGGCGCCCGGGGAAGAGGTCCGGCCGGGAGATCGGTGAGGAGCGGACTACTGGGCCACCGGCACTGTTTCGAACAGCCGGTCGAAGAAGTGCTCCTTTTGCAGGTTCTCCACAACGCTATTGTCCACGGAGTCCTGCTGGGCCTGGCGCTGCTCCGGCGTCAGACTCTCGGCCTGGGCCTGATGATCAATCGCCGAAGCCACCGCGGCCGGGAGGATCAACGGAATGCGCTCGTAGATCGAGTATTTGGCGAAGAGGTCGTAGCTTTGCTCCCAATCCGCGCGTTTCGCCAAGGGGTCCTGCCGGAGATAGGCGCTCACGGCGAAGGGCTTGTCCGCATAGAAGCGCGCAATCGCCTCCGCATGAGCCTTCACCAGTTTCTCTATCAGGGCGCGATCTTTCGCCAGGGTGGCACGATCGATCCAGAACGCCGCTGTTGTAAAGATGTCGGGGTCTTCCGCCAGGGCGGCAATGCTGTGGAACCCTGCCGCTTCCAAGGGGAAATTCGTCGGGGCGGGGACCAGCGTGGCATCCACGCGGCCGCTCACCAGAGCCGCCGCCCGCCTGTCTTGGCCAGCGCCGACCGGGAGCAATTCGACGTCTTTCGGCTCCATGCCGTACTTGTGCAGAAACGCGACAACGTAACCGTAGAGCGCATCGCCGAGCTGGGCCACCGCGATTCTCTTGCCCTTCAGATCGCCGATGGTGGCCACCCCTTGGTTGGCGACCATCACGTACGAGCTTCGGTTCATCCAACTGCTGATGGCGACCAGGGACTCATCCTTCGCGGCGGCCGGCAAGAGCTGTTGCAGGCCGACCAGCGCCATGGTCGCCTGACCGCTGGCAAGCATGGAGACGCCGGCAGGGAACTGCACCATGTTCACTGTGACATCAAGGCCGTACTTGTCGTAGTAACCGCCTTCCTGGGCGATAAACAAGGGCCAACTGACGCCGCCGAGCGCCTGATACACGATCGTTACATGCTGGCGCGGCGGCGGCGCTGGCGAACAACTCGCCAACAAGGCCAGTAGCGGCAGCAACCCAAAGCCTCTTCGAATTGGTATAAAACGCACGTCCCTCCCCCCCGTGGGTAAATCGTGATTTTAACGATAATGGTATCTTAGTTCACGATCCGGCTACACGATCCGCAGGGGAGGATGTGCAAGCGAGTCCATGCTGGCCGAGCTACGCTACTACTCGAAGATGGCAGTGGGCATCGCGAAATTGTTGCGCACGCCCATGCCGGCGGACCCGGAAGAAACGCTGCGCCGGGCATACCTGAACCGGGAGCAGACGTTTCTGGACCTGGTCCGGCGGGTGGTCTTCGATCGCCCGGAGCATCCTTACCGGGAAATGTTCAAGCTAGCCGGCTGTGAGCCCGGCGACCTGCGGAACATGGTCCACCGCGACGGCTTGAACGCTGCGTTGTTCGCGCTCCGCAAGGCGGGTGTCTTTCTCACGCAGCAGGAATGGAAGGGGAAAACGCCCATTGTGCGCAGCGGGCGCGAAATCCCCCGAGCGCGGAACAGTTTCGCCAATCCACTGATTCGTGGGTGGATCCAAACATCGAGCAGCGGGTCCACCGGCCAGCCGGTCACCAGCTTGCACAGCCTGGAGTCATATGTGCACCGCTGGTGCTACTGGATGCTGCGGGCTCGGGAGTTCGAAATCGACCGGCGGGCTTTGATCGAAGTCCGGCCGGTATTGCCGTTTCCCAGCGGCGTCAATATGTCGGTCTACGGCCCGAAGATGGGCACGCCGGTCGACCGCTGGTTCAGCGTGGGCGGCGCCGGCAACTGGCATTACCGTGCGGCGACGCATGGCTTGCTCACGATGGCCCGTGGCATGGGGTATCGGGCGACGTTTCCCGAGTTCCTGCCCAAGAATGATTTCCTCCCTGTGGCCCGGCACATCGCGCAGCGGCGTGCGGAGGGCCGGGCATGCGTGGTGTCGGGCGTTTCCAGCCCGGTGGTTCGTGTGGCCAGCGCCGCGGTGGAACACGGCATTGATATTGCGGGGACCATTTTTCTGGGCGGCGGCGAGGCTCTGACGCCGGGCAAGCTGAGCGTGTTTGAAGCAGCGGGTTCTCGCGCCTTCGCCAGCTACGTGAGCGAAGAACTGGTGCACATCGGGATGTCGTGCCAGGGACTGCACGGCAACAGCGTTCATCTGCTGGAGGATTCGATCGCCGCGATTGCCTACCGCCGGCCCTCGCTGTTCGGCGAGGGAGCCGTGGACTCGCTGCATTTCACCACGCTTGCGCCGCACGCTTCCCTGGTGTTCATCAACATCGAGATGGACGACGAAGGCTGCTTCGAACAGGCATCCTGCGATTGCGCGTTCTCGCGGGCCGGGTTTAAGACGCTGATCACCAACATCAGATCGTTCGGCAAGATGTCGGCGCAAGGGATGACGTTCCACGGCACCGAGCTTCAGACCGTGATCGAGAAGGAGATGCCGGCCCGCCTGGGAGGCGGCCCAGGGGACTATCAACTGGTGGAATGCGAGGGTGTGAATCAGCAGACGCAGATGCGTCTCTACGTGAGCCCTCGCGCCGGTCTGCGGGACCCGGCACGCGCTCGGGAAACGTTTCTCGATCTGATGCGCCCGCGCTGGGGGGGAGCCCTGGCCACGCGCTGGTGGGAACACTCAGGGGCGATAGAGGCGGTGATCGCCGAGCCCTTGGCCACCCCGTCGGGCAAGGTCCATGCGGTGCGCTTGCTCGGGGCCGCCGGGGTGCAGAGACCCGAGGCCGGGAGCCGCTCCGGCACATAGAGCCCCCAAGTTGCCGGATGCGAGCGCGTGCTGGGGAGCGTTCCGCGGCGCCTGGACCATTTCTTGATTTTGCATAGACCGGTTTCGCCCGGCCCGGAACAGTTTGTTCAACGACTTGGGCGTGCGGCAGGGACTACTGTATCTACCAAACCGCTCTAGCCGAGACCAGCTTGGTCACCATCGCCTGGGGGCCTCCCGGCCCAAGCGCCCGAGGGAGCGGTTTCCATGCCGTCGCCCGCCAGATACTCGACGAGAGCGGAGCGGGCCTTCAGATACGCTTCGCGCGCCGCGGCCTCCTTGCGCTTCACCGCGACGAGATTGGCGCGGTCTAAATCGGAAATCGCTTCCGGCGTCAGGGTGGCCAGACGGCCGCAAATTCTGGTGGCGATATCAAGATATCGTTCAAATGTTAGCCGATGCGACTGACGGAGTCGCACCAATTGTTTCGGGTCTGTGATCCGTTCACCGTGTGCTGCTGTCATGCGCTAAGAGGGTGCACCTAGTGGTCCATAGTACTTATAATAATATCAATTACTTAGGGAGCGATCTGGGCGCTATGGCGCAGGAGCTTGGGGTACGCCTGCGCGGCCATGGCGGCATAGGAGTAGTCCTAGATCGCGACCGATTGACCTCCCCGAACGTCTATAAATATAGGAGGGGTTCCGGCTAGGCGCCGGGGAAGGAGGATCTTATGTTAGAGACATTCGAACAATTTAAGTTGGACGATCCGACGGCATTGACCCCGAAACAGAAGGCGGCGAAGTGGACTTTCGCCGGGGTGGCGTCCGTTCTTCTGGTCGCGCTGTTCTATCTGGTGTCGCTGCCCTAAGGGGAGCCCCTCCGGCGGCGGAGAGGCCCGCAAGGAGTGTGGGCCGGCGGCTGGAGGGGCCCTCGTGTTTTAAGACATGGCCTGGCCGGGCGGGATGGCGTCGGCCAGCGCCTTGGCGGCGCGGTGGTGATCCTCTTCGCGGAAATAGATGACGTAGCCGTAGTGTCCGGTGCCGTCGGTGACGCCGCTGGAAGCGTAGATCCTGACGTCGGCGTCGAGCAGCATGCGCTGGATCTCAGCCAGCGCGCCAAGGTGATCGTCGCCCTGGACCAGCAGAGCGTGCTGCGGACCGGTGACGGTCCAGCCGTGTTTCCTGGCCAGTTCGAGGAAGTCGTCGCTGCGCTCCGGGAAGATCGTGAGCTCTACGTAGTCGGGACCGAAGGGGACGGCGCTGAAGGCCTCCACGTTGACCTCTTCTTCGGCGAGTTGCGAGAGCAACTGGTAAACCTTATCGGGGGCATCCTGGATGCGGATATAGAAGTATTCGGCGTTGCGTACGCTGAGAGCCATGAGAGTGTGACCGTTTTTCCGGCCGGCGCCGGATCGAGCCGGGCCGCCTCCTTCACAGAGTAACAATCCGCGGCCTGCGCGTGTCTAACCAGTTAGGAGGCAAGTGCCTATGTCGCTCGGATTGGTGCCCCGATGTCTGTTCGCCTTACTGGCGGGTGCCGTGCTGGTATGTGCGCAGAGCGGTTCCAAAGGGAAGGGAAGCACGGCCGCCGACGTTTACATGCGGCAGTGCTCGTTCTGCCACGGCGCCGACGGAAAGGGCGAGACGCCGGTTGGCAAGAACTTCAAGTTAAAGGACCTGGCGTCGCCCGAGGTCCAGCAGATGAGCGAGGATGATCTGTTCAACATCATCAATGAGGGCAAGGGCAAGATGCCGGCGTTCGGGAAGCTGGGGCACGAGACGCTCCACGGGTTGGTGGCGCATGTCCGGAGTTTCAAGAAGTAGGCGGTCGGATATACTGGACACGTGATTTCTCTCGCCAGCCTGGACTCCTTCGCGATTCGCGAGACGGCGGCCCGCTATGGCGCGCGGAACGTTCGGGTCTTCGGCTCGGCAGCGCGTGGCGATGAGCGGCCCGGAAGCGACCTGGACCTGCTGGTGGACCTGGACTCCGGACGCACTCTGCTCGATCTGGTCGCCTTGAAGCAGGATCTGGAAGACTTGCTCGGCAGACAGGTGGATGTGGTTACCGAGCGGGCGCTGAGCCCTTTCATAAGGGAAGCGGTTCTGGCTGCCGCTCAGCCGATTTGAAACCCGGCGAGGAGTCTGATCGCACTTTTCTGCTGCATGTTCGCGATGCGCTCGCGAAGATTGAGGAGTACGCCCGCGCCGGCAAGCCAGAGTTTCTGGCGGCATCTCAACTGGCAGGATGCCATCATCCGGCAACTCGAAATCATCGGCGAAGCGACCAAATAGTTGTCCTCCGAACTTCGGGAGGCGAATCCGGAGATCCCGTGGAGGCGAATTGCGGCTTGCGGGACGTCCTGATCCACCACTATTTCGGTGTTGATCTGGAGGCTGTCTGGGCTCTGACAGAAACCGAGGTTCCAAGCCTGAAGCAGGCGGTTGAGACGCTTCTGGCGCGGGAGGACTGAGAATTCCCCGGGGTCGTCCACACAAGTTCACGTGACCCCCGCTCCCAGTGTCCCTTACCCCATTACGCAGGACGACGAGCTGCACTGGCTGGCGCTGCGCATGACACCCGGGCTGGGGACGCGGACGGCGGTGCAGTTGATCGAGTCCTTCCGGACGCCGCAGCGCGTGTTTCGGGCCTCAGCCAGCGAACTGGAGGCCACCGGGATACCGCCGGGGCTCGCGCGGAGCGTCGCCAGCGGGTGCGCCTTTGAGGACGCCGTGACGCAGCAGCAGAAGCTGGCCGAGACGGGGGCGGCGCTGGTGCCGATCACCGATCCGCGCTACCCGGCGCGGCTCAAGGAGATTTTCGACCCGCCGCCAGTGCTGTTCGCGCGGGGGAGGATGGAGCTGTTGGGGTCGCTGGCTCTGGCCGTGGTCGGCACGCGGCGGCCGACCGCTTACGGCAACGCGGCCGCGGGTCGGCTGGCCAAGGATCTGGCCCTGGCCGGGCTCACGATCGTCAGCGGGATGGCGCGGGGCATCGACACGGTGGCGCACCGCGCGGCGCTCGAGGTGGAGGGCGACACCATCGCCGTGTTCGGCTGCGGCGTCGACCAGGTCTACCCGGCCGAGAACCGCAAGCTGGCGGCGCAGATCGCTGAGGCGGGGCTGATCCTGTCCGATTTCCCGATGGCCACGCCGCCCTATCCGCAGAACTTCCCCATCCGCAACCGCATCGTCAGCGGACTGAGTACCGGGGTGCTGGTGGTGGAGGGCGGGGAATATTCGGGCTCGGCGATCACCGCCAAGCTCGCCTTGCAGCAGAACCGCGAGGTCTTCGCTGTGCCCGGCAACATCACGTCAAAGATGAGCTGGGGGCCGAATTTGCTGATTAAGCAGGGCGCGAAACTGGTCCAGGAGTGGAATGACGTGGTGGCGGAGCTGGCCCCGGAGGACCGCCGGCTGCTTCTGGATCGTCGCCGTAACCAATTGAATTTGAATGAGAACGCGGACGATGCATCCGGAGGGGCGGGTTCCGCATCCGATAAGCTCGGGCCGCTCCAGCAGACCGCCCGCCTCATCTGGAACGAACTGGCGCCGGACGCGCCCATGCAGCTCGACCAGTTGGTGGACTCCCTGCCGGGGTGCTCGGCGACCGAAGTCATCGCTGCCTTGTTTGACCTGGAACTGGCCGGGCTGGTGCGGCAGCTTCCCGGCAAGAGCTTCGTAAGGGTCTGGACAGGTTAGAGTTACAGAACCCGCCAAGCCCCGCCGGTCTCTTATGGTACGATTTCGGTTGTTTGAGGGCGGGCAGGATCGTCCGTGATCCGCCTCATAAGAAGTTCCAGATTTAAAGAAAGACACGCGCAACCATTTATGGCAAAGAATCTCGTCATCGTCGAATCGCCGGCGAAGGCGAAAACCATCGGGAAGTATCTCGGAAAGGACTTCCTCGTCAAGGCCTCGCTGGGGCATGTGAAGGATCTGCCCAAGAAGGACCTGGCGGTGGACGTCGACCACGACTTCAAGCCCGTCTACGAAGTGATCGAGGGCAAGAAGAAGCTCATCGCCGAGCTGAAGCAGGCCGCCAAGAAGTCGGAATCCGTATTCCTCGCTGCTGACCCGGACCGGGAAGGCGAGGCCATCTGCTACCACCTGCAGGAAGAGCTGCAGGACCGCAAGAACGGTCCGCGCATCTACCGCGTGATGTTTAACGAGATCACGAAGAACGCCATCGAGAAGGCGTTCGAGACGCCGGGCACGGTGAATCTGCACCTGGTGGACGCGCAGCAGGCGCGGCGCGTGCTGGACCGTCTGGTGGGCTACAAGATTTCCCCGCTGCTGTGGGACAAGGTCCGGCGCGGGCTCTCGGCGGGGCGCGTGCAGACCGTCGCGCTGCGGCTGATCGTCGAGCGGGAACGCGAGATCCGGGCGTTCGTTACCCGGGAGTACTGGTCCATCGATGTCAACCTGGGCGCCAGAAAGCCGCCGGTGTTGACGGCCCACCTGGCCAAGAAGGACGACGTCAATGTCGAGATCGCCAATGAAGCGGCCGCGCAGGCCATCGTTGCGGCGGTGGATGGCGTCGACTACACCGTAAAATCCGTCACGAATAAGGAAAAGCGGCGCAATCCGGTGCCGCCCTTCATCACCTCCACGCTGCAACAGGAGGCCGCCCGCAAGCTGCGTTTCAGCGTGAAGCGGACCATGGTGCTGGCGCAGCGCCTGTATGAAGGCGTCGAGCTGAGTAAGGAAGAGGGGCCGGTGGGCCTCATTACTTATATGCGTACGGATTCGACGCGCGTCTCCAATGACGCACTCGATGAGGTGCGCGGGATGATCGCCGAACGCTACGGCGCGCAGTACCGGCCGGAGAAGCCGAACGTCTATAAGAGCAAGAAGGACGCGCAGGACGCGCACGAAGCGATCCGGCCGACCTCGGCTCTGCGGACGCCGGAGAGCGTCGAAAAATTCCTCCAGGAAGACGAGCTGAAGCTGTACCGGCTGATCTGGATGCGGTTCGTGGCCTCGCAGATGGCGCCCGCGGTGTTCGACCAGACCACCATCGACGTCACGGCTCCGGGCAAGGACGGCTCCATCTATATGTTCCGCGCCACCGGCAGCGTCGAGAAGTTCGACGGCTTCCTGCGCATCTACGAGGAAGGCAAGGACCAGAAGGACGCCGACGACGACGAGCGGAAGGCCAAGCTTCCGGCGGTGACGCAGGGCGAGGTGCTGAAGTTCCGCTCGATCGACCCTGAGCAGCACTTCACGGAGCCGCCTCCGCGGTTCACCGAAGCGACGCTGGTCAAGGAGCTGGAAGCCGACGGCGTGGGCCGGCCGTCGACCTACGCGTCGATCCTGTCCACGATTCAGGAGCGCGAATACGTCCGCAAGGATGGAGGCAAGTTCGTGCCGACCGAGCTCGGCATGGTGGTGACCGACCTGCTGCTTGAAAGCTTCGACGACCTGTTCGATGTGCACTACACGGCTCGCATGGAAGGCGAACTGGACAACATCGAAGAGGGCAAGGTCGACTGGCGCATGGCCATGGGCGAGTTCTACGAGCGGTTCCAGAAGGACCTGGAACATGCGGCTCGCCACATGACCGACATCAAGCGCATGGAGCGGCCCACCGACTTCATCTGTGAGAAGTGCGGCAAGCCGATGGTGATCAAGTGGGGCCGGCATGGCAGCTTTATCGCCTGCACCGGCTACCCGGAGTGCACCAACACGCGCGAGCCGCAGGCCGAGGGCGCCGGCGGCGAGGGCATGACCGAGCAGGACGCCACCGAGTACTGCGAGAACTGCGGGCGTCCGATGGTCCTCAAGAAGGGGCGTTTCGGGCAGTTTCTGGCGTGCTCGGGCTACCCGGACTGCAAGACCACCAAGCAGTTGGGCGCCCAGCAGAAACCGCAGGATGTGCCGCTGGACGAAAAATGCCCGAATTGCCAGAGCCAGCTTGTGCGCAAGTACGGGCGCTATGGCGAGTTCGTGGCGTGCTCGAACTATCCGACCTGCAAGTACGTCAAGCAAAAGACGGTGGGCGTGAAGTGCCCCAACTGCTCTGAGGGCGAAGTGGTGGAGAGGCGCTCGAAGCGCGGCAAGACGTTCTACGGATGCAACCGGTATCCGGAGTGCGATTTCGTGGCGTGGGGCAAGCCGATCGCCGAGAAGTGCCCGGAGTGCGGCTCGAACTACTTGATCGAGAAGTACCTCAAGTCGGGTCCGGTGGCGCAGTGCCCCAACAACGAATGCAAGTACAAGCGGCCGCTGCAGGTGGATGGCGCGCCTGAAGCCGCCGGCGAGCCCGTGGAAGCCAACCGCTAATGGCCCAGGCCGCCACCGCCTCCGCGCCTCCGGATTACGGACTGGACGCCCCGCGTCTGGTCCGCTCGATGTTCTCGCGCGCGGCCTGGACGCTGGGGTTCGCGGCGGTCTTCTACTACATCAATTACTCCGAGTATCCGGGCCCGGCCTTGCGGATGGGCGGCGCGATTGCGCTGATCGCCGCCGGATTCGCCGCCACCGGCCTGCTGATGCGCTGGTACAGTCACGCGGGGAAGCTCCGGCTGCGGGATCAATTGATGGATGCGCTGGGGCTGGAGGGGTCGGAGCGCGTGCTGGATGTGGGCTGCGGCACGGGCCTGCTGGCGATCGCCGTGGCCAAGCGCCTGAACAAGTCGGGCCGGGTGACGGGCATCGACACCTGGGACCCGCAGCGCCTCTCGCACAATTCGATGGAGGCGGCGCGCGAGAACGCCAAGCGCGAAGGGATCGGCGACAAGGTGCGCTACGAGAACTGGAATCCGGAAAAACTGCCGTATCCGGACGGGCACTTTGACGCGATCGTATCGAGCCTGGTGCTGCACACGCTGCCGGAAGAAGCCGACCGCACGCAGGCGCTCCGCGAGATCGCGCGGGTGCTGAAGCCCGGCGGCCGCGTGCGGATCCACGACGTGCGGCACACCGGCGAAATCGCCCGGACGTTGGGCGAGTGCGGTTTGCAGGATGTTTCCACCACCCGCACCACTCTGCTGCCGCTGGGTCTCGCGGGCAGTATCGTTTCGGCGCGCAAGTAGGTCTCCTGCTCTTCCCCGGAATATTTCGCCTCCCGTTTGCGGGCGCTCCACTGGACCCACTGACCCCGACGGGCTAGAACTCCACGCAGCGCGGTTTTGGTACGAACCCGCCGCCACCGCATAGTCCAAAGCTCAAATCCGGTTCCGCACGTCTCCGCCTGCCGCCGGTAAGCCGCGCGATGCCAACCGTTTCGTTCTCCGCCGGCCGGCCGGCCGGGCGCTGGGACGGACGTTCTACGGGACTCTCCGCAGGCCCTTGGCCGGGCCTCCCGCCACGCACGGCCCAATTTCGTACTGGGCGCGCCTCTCTATAGGCCATTCCTAAACTGCTGCCTAGCATGAGGGTGCGTTTCCAGGCCGCGCTGCTTCTTCAGGCGACCCGGGACGCGCTTCCGGGCTTACCGGGCCGGAGGCGGCGAGCGACAGGATTCGGAGAAACCATCATGAGAAAGCTACTTCTATTCGCGGCGCTGGCGGCATGCTCGCTCCAGGCGGCGATCGTCCACTTTGACACCGGGAACGGCACGCAAAGCGGCAGCGGATTCACCAACAGCATCTTCTTCAACGCGGGCGATTTCACTGTGACGGCCACGGCCTTCTCACTACTCAACAACGGCGACACATTCAGCAACGCGCAGCTTGGCCAATACAGCACCGGCCTCGGCGCCTGCAACTCAAATGAGGGGCTCTATTGCGGGAGTCCTGACCACCAGTTTGACAACGGCGGCTCGCGCGACTTTCTGCTGCTGGTGTTCTCGCAGGCCGTTACCATCAACAGCGTGACGATTGATCCGTATGCGCCATCCAACGCGGACCGGGATGTCGCCTACTTCCTGGGTAACGTGAGCACTCCTCTCGACTTGAACGGGACGACGCTGGCGCAGCTTGTCGGGCTCGGGTTCGGAGGCGAGATCGACAACAACGGCACCCAAAGCCTGGCTCCCCGCACGGTCGACATCAACGCGGGAACCTACAATGCGCTGCTGTTCGGCACCAAGGATCCGACTACGGACTCTTATGACGACTACTTCAAGGTGTACGCGCTGGATGCGGGCGTCCCGACCAGTGATGTGCCCGAGCCCGGGTCGATGGTGCTCATCGGCACGGGGCTGGTCGGGTTAGGTCTGATCGGTAAGCGCCGCGTGGTCAAGTAACCAATGAGGGCAGTCCTACCGGGCTGCCGAAACCTCGCCGTCCGCCGTCGCGCGGACGGAGCATCCTTCGGAGCCGGCAGGCGGCCTTACCGGCCGCCGCGGTTCCGGAGACCCTCCTCCAAGCTCCTCTTCCCGCTCTATCTTCCCCAAGCTCGAGTCAGTGGAGGCAGCAGCATCTGCGCCGGACGCGATGCCGGAGCCGATTCCAGCACGCAAGTGCGCAAGCCTTCCCGGCCTTCCACGCGCACCGCTCCGTTGCGGCTCGATACTCGATAGGCGGCCCGGGCACCGTGCTCGCGCGCCAGGGAATCCAGAGGCCAGTCCGAATCCGCCGCCATGTGAATGGCGCCGTCGGGGGCTACCAGGATCGTCATTTCCGAGAAGGGCGCGCCGTGTTCGGCCGCTGCACTGGCTGCTTCCAGCAACTGTTGGGCTCTCTCTGCAAATCCAGCCACGACCCGCTTATCGGGCTACGTGCGTGGCTTTTTACCGGAAGGGCCTTTTTCAGGCCGTGGCGGTGATTCTCCGGGTAGCGGCGCTATGATAGAATCGCCTGCGAGGAAAGGAGTTCCCTGATGCGCTTTCGCCTCACCCCGACTCTGGCTCTGTGTGGAGCCGCCGCGCTGGCTTTGCCGCTGGCCGCCCAGGTCCGGATTCTGCAAACCAACGCCGCCGGCGATGAAGCCGACATTATCGATCCGGCCACCAACCAGATCGTGCTGCGGATCCCGAATCTGGAGGCGGCGCACGGCGTGGTGGGCTCGCCCGACGGCTCGCGCATCTATTTCACCGTGGAGTCGGACAGCACGGTCAAAGGCTACGACGCGAAGACCGGCAAGCTGCTGGGGTCGGTGAAGCTGAGCGGGCATCCGAATAACCTCGCAGTTTCCAAGGACGGCCGGCACGTGTTCGCCGGGATCGCCGTGGCGCCGGGCGCGGTGGACGTGATCGACACGCAGACTTGGAAGAACATCAAGAGCATTCCAGTGAACGGCGCGGTGCACAACGTCTACGTGACGCCGGATGGCAAGTATGCGATTTCGGGCGCCGTGGCGGGCGGCATCATGTCGGTGATCGATACGCAGAAGCTCGAAAAAGTGTGGGACCTGAACCTGGGCGGCGGCATCCGGCCGATGGCGATTGAGGCGGGTCCGGACGGGTCCACCAGCCGCGTGTTCGCGCAGCTTTCCGGCTATCACGGGATCGTGGTGGTGGACTTCAAGGCGCACGAGGTGGTGAAGCGGATCGACATGCCCAAGGAGCCGGTGAACGGCCAGGCGCACAGTGGCACGCCGAATCACGGCCTGGGTGTTTCCCCCGACGGCAAGTTCCTGGTGGCGAACAGCCACATCGGCGAGGGCGTTTTCATTTACTCGCTGCCGGACTTGAAGTACCAGGGCTTTGTCCGCACCGGCCACGTGCCGGACTGGCTGACGTTCACGCCCGACAGCAAGATGGTCTACGTGGCCAATGCCGGCTCGAACACGGTGTCGGCGGTGGACATCGTGAACAAGAAAGAAGTCGCGCAGATTCCGGTAGGCGAGGTCCCCAAGCGGAACGGCACGCTGGTGCTGCCGAAGTAGACTCCTTGGCGCAGGTCGCATGACGAAGCCGCCTGAATTGGAGTCGGAAGGCGGCCGCCCCATCTGGGACACGATTTCGGCCGCTGCGTCGGGCGACGCGCCGGCATTGCGACTCCTGCTCAAACAAGATCCGGCTTTAGCCCGCGCGGAGTTCTGGTACACGCCTGCCATTCACTTCACCGTCCGTGGCGGACACATCGAGGCCACTCGCCTCCTACTCGACGGAGGCGCGGATCCGGAATGGAACGGATACCACGACGGAAGCCTCGTCGAGATGGCGCGCGTGCGGGGGCATGAAGCCGTCGCGAAGCTTCTGGAGGAGGCCCGGCAGCGCCGCGGGCGGCGATCGCCGTTGCCTGAGCACCCGATCCACATGGCGGCTCAGATTGGCGACGTCGGCCAGGTTCGCGAGCTGCTCGATGCCGACCCCGCGCTGCTCGAACGGGGCGACCGCGCGGGAGGCACGCCGCTGCATCGGGCGGCGCTGGGTTCCGCGCACGAGGTGCTTTCGCTGCTGCGCGACCGGGGCGCGAACATTCACGCCATCCACGGGACCGGCCGGGGCTGCCGTGCGGGTTGGTGGCCATACGACGTCCAGGCGATCGACCTCGCCATTTGGGGGCCAAACCCCTTTGCTCAGCACCGGCGCGACTTCGAGACGGCGCGGTTGCTCCTGTCCCTTGGGGCTACGTATGACCTGACCGTCGCCGCGGCGCTCGGTGACCAGGCGCGCGTGGAAGAGATGCTCGACCACGACCCCGGGTGCCTGCGCACGGCGCGGCCCAACGGAAAGCGTGCACTGTCCGCGGCGGTCGAATTCGGGCACCGGGAGGTCGCGCGGCTGCTGCTCGACCGGGGCGCGAGTCCGGGTTGGCCCGAAGCTGGGGCGCCCAAGGGAGCGGCACTGCGCGTCGCGGCCGGCCAGGGTGACCGCGAGATGGTCGAGCTGCTGCTCGCCCAGGGAGCCGACCCCAACAGCGAGATCGATTCGGCGGGCAACGCTATCTTCGGGTCCAGGACGCCGGAGATCCGCGAACTGTTGCTGGCGAGCGGCGGCACTGTGGATACGTACGAGCTGGTGTGGATGGATCAGGACGACGAGGTGATGCGGCGCGTGACCGAAGATCCTGCCTCCGCCGATCGCGGCTGCGGCGGCGTGTTCGCGGCTGTCTGCACGCTCGGGAATCGCAAGCTGTTCGACCGGCTGCTGGCGGCGGGGATTCGCGTGCCGCCGACGGTCACCGGCTGCCGCAGCTATCTTCTGGAGAATCTCGAAATGCTTCGAGCCTTGCTCGCCAGCGGCATGAGTCCCGACCTGCCGAACTGGCAGGGGCAGACGTTTCTGCATGATCTGTGCGGCGGCGGCAAGCGGGGCAAGTGCGGGGACGCGCTGGAGCGGGCGGCGATCCTGCTGGACGCCGGCGCGTCGATTTCCGCGCGGGAGGACGAGTACGGGTCGACGCCGCTCGGCTGGGCGGCGCGCACGAATATGGCTGACATGGTCGAGTTCCTGCTGGCGCGCGGCGCGCTTACGAACTTCCCCGGCGACGAGCCCTGGGCGACGCCGCTGGCATGGGCGGAGCGGCGCGGGCATGCGGAGGTCGCCGGGATTTTGCGGAAACACGGCGCGACGCGGTAGGGGCTTATGCGAACAGGTCGGCTAACGGCAGGGCGAACCCGGGAAGCAGCGCGGAGGTGAGGGCGTCTTCGCCGGTCAGCGCGTTTTCCGGCAGCGTGGGGCTGGTCCAGACCTCTACCGTGCAGGCCTCCGGGTCGATCAGCCACACTTCCTTGACGCCGGCCTTGAAGTATTGCGCCATCTTCCGGTGGATGCGGGCCGGATATTCGCTGGGCGACAAGACCTCGGCTACGATCTCCGGGACGATGGGGATCACCTTGGCTCCTCGTAGTTCGTCGCTGCGGTCGCCGAGGATCACCGCCAGATCAGGAGCCAGCCGGGTCAGGGCTGAGAGGGCGTAGAGGTTCTCGGAAATCAGCGCCTCGCCGATGGGATTCGCTTCGAGGAAGTTCGCCAGCCGGACCGTGAGCCGCTTCAGAACTCGATTGTGGAGATAAGCCGGCCGCGTCATTTCAATCAGCTCCCCTTCGTCGAGTTCGTAGCGCTTGTCTTCCTCGAACGGGTAGTTGTCGAACTGCTCCGCGGTCAGCAGAGTCTTCGCGGCGCCCATAGCACCAGTGTAGCTACTTGGCGGCGGCCATCACCCAGGCCTGTAGCGTCTGCCAATCGGGGTCGTCCTTGGACTTGAACTGGCGCCCACCGGAGTGGAAGTCGTCGCCGCCGGCGGTCCCCGCCAGCGGATGCTTGAGCAGCGGGCTGGCCATGGGGTTCTTCAGGTTCACCAGGCGCGAGACGCGTTGGAAATTCTGCCGCGACTGCTCCTCGGTGTAGGCGGTCTGCCCATCGGCCAGCGGGGCGATGAAGGAGTTGCCGCCCTGGCCGCCATGGCAGACCACGCAGCGGGCGTGGGTGGGCCGCTTCTTGAGGAAGATCGGCTCGACCTTGCTGCGATAGGTGTCGAAATCCAGGGACTGCGCCGTCGCCAGGGACGCGCCGGCCAATATCAGGGCTGCCAGGATCTTCATAGGAAACGCTCCGCGGGCCATAATATCACAGTGGGTTTCGCCCTCTGGATCGACCGCGCCAACCGGATCGTGTGGGCTCGCGGCACGCACGAATACCGGCCCATGGGCACGGCCGCCATCGCCGTCACGGACCAGTTCCGGCATCGCGACTTTCGCCAGGCGCGGCGTCTGCCGGCGCATCTGCGCGGGGCGTTCGCCGGGTTCTTCGGGTCGCTCGAAGAGGTGAATGCGCGGCTGCGCCAGGGACCGCCCTTGCGGCGGCGCGCGACGCCGGCTCGACTTGCTGTAGCTCGCAGGCGTGCGGCCGCTAGGACTGCCTGCAGGTAATACAGGGCGCTGTCGCCGCGAAAGTGCGCCCAGGACTTCCGGCGTGAGACGTTTTCCGGTCCACAGGAGTGGATCGGTCGCCGCGCGCTCCACTCTGCGATACCGCTCCTGCACCTCCCGCAGCCGTGGATGATCGAGCCGCAGATACTGAGCCGCCCGTCGGGCAGGCGGCCCTGCGCCGATACCAGCCCGCGGGGTTTCGCCCGCTGCCAATCGTAGAGATCCCAGGTGCGGACCACTTCCGCCCCGAGGGGCGCCAGGGCCAGGTTCAGCCCCGCCTGGATTCACTTTTTGACATCCATGCTCCGCAGCGCCCGCAAGGGCTCCATTCACGCATTCGGCGCGGTATCCTGTACGCTTATGCCACCCGAAGCTATTTCTGAACCCATCATGGATATCGCCCACCTGGGCCACCTGGAGATGTTTACGCCCCGGCCCGAAGAGAGCCTCCGCTTCTTCGTCGACATCATGGGGATGACCGAAACCGGCCGTGAAGGCGATTCCGTCTACCTGCACGCCTGGGACGATTATGAGCGCCACACGCTGAAGCTCACCGCGGCCAAGCAGCCCGGCCTGGGTCACATGGGCCTGCGCGCGCGCAGCCCGCAGGCGCTGGAACGGCGCGTCGCCGCTTTGAAGGGCACCGAGTACGACCTGGGCTGGACCAAGGGCGACCTCTGCCACGGTCCCGCCTTCCTCACCCGCGATCCCGACGGCCACAAGATCGAGCTGTATTACGAAACGCAGTGGTACGAGGCGCCGCCCGAGCTCCGCCCAGCCCTCAAAAACCAGGCCCAGCGCTACCCGGCGCGCGGCTGCAACGTCCGGCGCCTGGACCACTGGAACGGACTCGCGGTCGACATCAAGGCGTGCCGCGAATACTTCGCCAACTACCTGGGCTTCCGCCTCACCGAGCAGATCGTGCTCGATACGGGCGTGGAGGCCGCGATGTGGATGACCTGCACCAACAAGACGTACGATTTCGCCTACACCAAGGACCACACCGGCACGGCGGGGCGCTTCCACCACGTCACCTACGCTCTGGACAGCCGTGAAGACGTGCTCCGCGCCGCTGACATCTTCCTGGAACACGGCGTCAAGATCGAGACCGGTCCGCACAAGCACGCCATCCAGCAGACGTTTTTCCTGTACGTCTACGAGCCCGGCGGCAATCGCGTGGAAGTCGCCTGTCCCGGCGCGCGCCTGATTCTGGCGCCCGACTGGAAGCCGATCCGCTGGACCGAGGCCGAGCGCAAGAAGGGGCAGGCGTGGGGGCTGAAGACCATCGAGAGCTTCCACATCTACGGCACGCCGGCGGTTCCCGGGCATCCCGGCAGCGGACCGGAGTTTTAGCCGCTTCCGCGATTCTGGATGCCAGACCGCGGGGGACCGGATTTCCATGTGGCGCGAGCTCTCAGCTCGCCGCGCCGGGACTCGTCCCGGCGCTTGTCCCGAAACACAGTGTCATCCTCCGGGCCTCCCCCTCACCCGCCGCATGCACCTCTCAGCGGAGGCCTTGGCCCGCAGCTTCGTCCGACGTCGGTGAGAAATGCGGGCTGGTGGCGCTCTGCAAATCGGACGGGGACTGGGCACAGCGCCGCGTCAGACCCGAATTGCACGCAAGCCAGAGAGAGCACGTGCGGCCATGCCGCCGTGCTATCCTTATATGTTTCGGCCTTCCACCGGCGTCCTGACTGCTCCACAAGCGCCGCGCGGTCCCCAACGGCCGAGCCATAAAAGAAAGAGGAACACGAGCAACATGAGTCAACAGAGCTTGGAAGATTTGCTGGTAAAGGCCGGCAACCCCGCGGATCACCTGCGCAACTCGCAGATCGGTGCTTACATCTACCCGGTGGTCCCACCGGAATTTTCGAACTGGCGTTCGGAACAGCAGGCGTGGCGCGAAAGCTGCGTGCTGTTTGACCAGTCGCATCACATGGTGGACCTGTACATCGAAGGTCCGGACATGCTCAAGCTCCTGACTCACCTGGCCATCAACACGTTCACCAATTTCCCCATCAACCGCGCCAAGCAGTTCGTTCCTTGCAGCTATAGCGGCCACGTGATCGGCGACGGCATCCTGTTCCACCTGGAGACCAACAAGGCCGTCTACGTGGGCCGCGCGCCTTCGGCCAACTGGATCGAGTTCCACGCCAAGACCGGCGGCTACAACGTCACCACCGTCTATGACGACCGCTCGCCCGGGCGTCCCATGGGCAAGCCGGTGAAGCGCATCTCCTACCGCTATCAGATCCAGGGTCCCAACGCCTGGGACCTGATCGAGAAGCTGCACGGCGGCAAGCTCGAAAAACTCAAGTTCTTCCACATGGACACCATGAATATTGGTGGCCGCAAGGTCCGCACGCTGCGCCACGGCATGGCCGGCGCGCCGGGTCTGGAAATCTGGGGACCGTACGAGGAAGGCGACGAAATCCGCAACGTCATCGCCGAAGCGGGCAAGGAGTTCGGCCTGCACCTGGTGGGCTCGCGCGCGTATGCGACCAACACGCTGGAATCCGGCTGGATCCCCTCGCCGCTGCCCGCCGTCTACACCGACGACCGCATGAAGCCTTACCGGCAGTGGCTCCCGGCCACCGCCTATGAAGGGTCCGGATCGCTCGGCGGCAGCCTGTACTCGAACAACATCGAAGACTACTACATGACGCCCTACGAACTGGGCTATGGTCCGTTCGTGAAGTTCGACCACGACTTCATCGGCCGCGAGGCGCTCGAAAAGATCAAGGACCAGCCGCACCGCAAGAAGGTGACCTTCGCCTGGAACCCGGACGACGTCGCTAAGGTATTCCGCTCCATGCTCAACCCGGGCGAGGAGCACTACAAGTACATCGACCTGCCACTGTCCAACTACACCTCGGCCTCCTACGACAAGGTGACCAAAGGCGGTAAGAACGTGGGCGTGTCAATGTTCGCCGGCTACAGCTACAATGAGCGCTCCATGCTGTCGCTGGGCTGCGTGAATCCGGACGTCGAGATCGGCAGCGAGCTGACGCTGGTGTGGGGCGAAGAAGGCGGCGGTTCGAAGAAGACCACCGTCGAGCGCCACAAGCAGATCGAGATCCGCGTGGTGGTGAGTTCGGTGCCGTACTCGCGCGTGGTCCGCGAGAGCTACGCGGAAGGCTGGCGCACGACCGGCGCGGTGTAAGGTGGCGCAAGCACTCGTGCTTGCCGCGCCGGGACTCGTCCCGGCGCTTGTCGCCCAAACGTAAGAAGGGCGCCGGATTCACCGTCCGGCGCCCATTATTATTTTCGCCAGCGTTACTGGGGCCACACCACGCCCTGATCGCGCTTGGTCACGGGGCCGATCCCCTTGTAGGCGAACTTCTGCACCCGCTGCCCGCGATAGGTCTCCGTCGTATAGATATTGCCCTTCGAGTCCGTGGCGATGCTATGGACCGCATAAAACTGGCCGGGCTGGCGTCCGCCGTCGCCGAAGCTCGTAAGGATCTCCAGCGTGTCGCGCAGCATCACGTAGATCTTCTCGTTGGCGCCGTCGGCCAGGTATAGATACTTCTGCGCGGCGTCCTTCGAGAACGCGATGTCCCACACCGCGCCGTCGCCGCGGGTGTTCTTGGCGACGAACTGCTCCTTGACGAACTTGCCGTCCGGGTGGAACACCTGGATGCGGTCGTTCACGCGATCACAAACATACAGCAGGTTGTCGTTCGAAAGATCGGCGCAGTGCACCGGGTTGCGGAACTGCTGCGCGGGCGGATCGTCGGGATTGTAGGGACCCAGGCGCGCATCCGACGGCTCATTGCCATACGCGCCCCAGTGGCGCTTGTACTTGCCGGTTTCGGCGTCGAAGACGATCACGCGCTTGTTGCCGTAGCCGTCGGCGACGTACAGTTCGTTGGTCTTCGGGTCGACGAAGGTCTTGGCAGGCATGTTAAGGTTCGCCACGTCGGCGTTGCCCTTGCTCGCGCCGGGCTTGCCGATCTGCATCAGGAACTTGCCCTCCTGGGTGAATTTCAGCACCTGGTTGTTACCGCGGCCGTTGCCGGCGATCCACACGTTGCCCTTGTAGTCGACCGTGACGCCGTGGTTCGAATCCGGCCAGTCATAGCCTTCGCCCGGACCGCCCCAGGCCTTGAGCAGCGTGCCGTCGGTGTCGAACACCAGCACGGGCGGCGCGGGCGAGCAGCATTCGGCCGCGGGCGGATTGGCGGCGGCGTAGATCTCCTTGGCTTCCAGCGTGGCGGCGCGATGAATGATCCAGACGTGGTCCTGCGCGTCCACCGACACGCCGATGGTGTTGCCAATCACCCAATGGTTCGGCAACGGCTTGGGCCATAGCGGGTCGACCTCGAACTTCGGGGCCTGGACGCCACCGCTTTGCGCCGCGGCCTGGTCCTCAAAGAAAAGCGAGCCGGCGCCCAGCGCGGCGATCACAGCAAGCAGCAGAGTGCCGGTCAGGAAATTCCGTTTCATGCATTGTCCTTTCTGTCTCGCAGAATGTCTCACCGCTTCACATACTTCTTCACGTCTTTCGATCCGACCTCGGCTCCGTACACCGTGCCCTTGCCGTCAGCCGTAACGCCCTCGGCCGCGCTGGTAGCGCCGTCACCGGGCGTCGGGTCGGGGATGAAGGCGGTCACCGTGCCGTCCTTGGCGCTGCCGATGCGCATGCCGCGCTTCCAGCCGGGATTGTGGCCGTAGCCGGGCCGGTCGGTGGATTCCGAATCGGCCACGTAGATGACGTCGTTTTGATCGATGTAGATGCCGCTGGGCCGCCCGAACTGCTTCCACTCGTCGATGAAGTTGCCGTCCTGGTCGAAGATCTGGATGCGGTTATTGGCGCGGTCGCCCACGAACAGGCGACCCTGGGAATCGAACGCCAGCGCGTGCGGCGTTTCAAACTGTCCCGGACCCGATCCATGCCCGCCCCATTGCTTGATGAACTTGCCGTCTTTGGTGAACTTCATGATACGAGCGTTGCCGCGTCCCGGCGTATGGCCGTCAGAGATGAAGATATCGCCGTTCGGTGCGATGGCCACGGCGTTCGGCTGGTTGAAGGTGTCCGGTCCCTCGCCGGGCTCCCCCGCCTTGCCGAGCACCATGAGCACCTTCCCCTGCGGGCTGAACTTGAACACCTGGTGCCCCTTGCCGTTGGCCGCCTGCCCGTCGGTGACCCACACGTTGCCCTCCTTGTCCACCGCGAAGCCGTGCGGGAAGATCAGCATCCCCGTGCCGAAGCTCTGCAGCAGCTTGCCCGAGGCGTCGAACTCCAGGATCGGTGGAAGGTCGGAATCCTTGCAGGAGTTCACACCGCAGCGCTCGGCCACCCAGATGTGGCCGTTCGGCGCGACCGCCACGGCGCTGGTGGAGCCCATGGTGCGCCCGGCGGGCATCTGGTACCAGGTGGGTTCGGTGCGGTAGGGGTTCGGCTGGGAGTTGGGAGCGGCGTCCTTTTGCGCGAACGCGCTCAGGGACGCGAAGACCACGGCGGCGGCCAGTCTGGTGCTCGGCATTGGAGCACTCAGTATACCTCAGCCGAGCACCGAAAAAGACCTGTCGATCGGTAGAGGGTTGTTCGTGGACCGCTCCTTGATGGTCACGGCTCAGCTAGCGGTGTTCTGCTCTCACCGCTGCTGCCGGGAGCAGCGCTGCTGGCTGTGCCGCGACCGCAGCGGTCCTCGCCGGTCCGCAATGCTACTAACCCAGCAGCCCGTTGCGCGCGGCGAAGCGCACGATGTCGCCCGTGTTGTGCAGATTCAGCTTCTCCATGATCTTGCCCCGGTGCGCCTCAATCGTATAGACGCTGAGGTTGAGCAGGTTGGCGATCTCCTTGTTGGTCTTGCCGTCGGCGATCATGTGCAGGACCTCGCGCTCGCGCGCCGTCAGCAGGTCGATGGGATTGCTGACGTGCTTGCGGTAATCGGTGAGCACGGCATCGGAAATCGCCGGACTCAGGTACGCCTCGCCGCGATAGACGGCGCGTATGGCGTTTATGAGCGCGTCGTCGTCGGAATCCTTCAGCACGTAGCCCCGTGCGCCCGCTCGCAACGCCTCCCGCACGTAGACGCCGTCCTTGTGCATGCTCAGCGCCAGGACCTTGGTCCGGGGCAGCGAATCACAGATCTGCCGGGTGCTTTCGATCCCGTTCAGACGCGGCATGGACACGTCCATCACTACCACGTCAGGGCTGTTCTCGGTGGCCTGCACGACGGCTTCGCGACCGTCCGCGGCCTGGGCCACTACTTCGATATCCGGCTCAGACTCCAGCAGCATCCGGATCCCCCGCCGGACGATGTTGTGGTCATCTGCCAGCAATACGCGTATGCGCTTTTCTGACATCAAACCTCCTGCTATCCCGCGCAGGTCCTTAATCTTTCTTAAACTACCGTTTTTGACTGGACTCGCGGCATCCCGTCGCGAGGCTACGGCCTTCGCCTCTTTTTGGGGGGAGCTCCTATCGGGTGCAGCCGGAAGGTCATGTCCGGCTGGCCGGGGGGGCCAGCGGCGGCTGGCTGCCGCGGATCTGTTCGAGCAGGTCGATCTGCAACCGCTGCAGCCGCACCAGTTCTTCCCACTGCGACTCGCGAAGCTGGTCGATTTTCGCATGCAGCGCCATGATCTCCATCTCGGCCTTCAGATTCACTTCATAGTCATGCCGCGCGTCCAGGCGATCCCGTGTTGCCTGGCGGTTCTGGCTCATCATGATCACCGGCGCCTGCAAGGCGGCCAGACAGGAGAGCACCAGGTTCAGCAGGATGAAGGGGTAAGGATCAAACGGGTTGCCGCTTTGCTGGTTGATCAGCATCCAGACCGCCATGGCGGTCAGGAAAATGAAAATGAACGTCCAGCTTCCCCCGAAGGTGGCCACGCGGTCGGCGACGCGCTGCCCCAGGGTCAGCCCTTCGCGAAATTCGCGGCTCCAGTCGCGCGTCACCGGACGCCGCCGCAGCAGCGACAGCACGATGCGCCGCTCCCGGTCTCCCAACTGCTGAATCTGCTCCACCAGCGCGTGCGTATTGTCCACGAATCGCCTCCTGTCTTTCGATACCACAGTTTCGGCGGGATGCCCAGAGCTACAGAGCTGCACTTTGACGCAAATTTGACTCGGGGGCGAAACGTGGGCCTAAAAGAGGAGAACGGGCCAACAAGGGGGATGTCGGCCCGTTCTGAGTGGAAGATGATGGAGCGTTTATTCGCGGTGTCGCCGCTAATTAGTTCGCTTCACCTCTGGACCTATAGTGCCCCAATTTCGAAGTCTTTACTATCGCCCGGTGAGGCTACCGATCTACTGGTTTGGACGCTACGGCCCATCCCTTGCGTTCGGATGTGTTCGGACCATTCTGGGCCAGGTTCTGGGGGGAATCGCGGGGCCGTGCGTACGCTCGCGGCCTCCGGTAGCCGAGCTTGCGCACAACCTACGCTGGCGACCCATCCGCATCGTCTACGTGGCCGGAGCGTTGTGTCCGGTCTTCGGACTGCGCGGCGCTGATCTGGGCGAACTGTGGGCGCGTGCGGGCCGCCTGTGCGGTGCGGTGCTCGCAGCACCGCACCGCAGGAATGAAGTTTGTGGCCATCGTTGTCCCGCGGCAGCGCGCGATTTGTTCCCTTGTCGAGGCGAGTGTCTTTGCCGCGCACCCGCGTTCTAATGAAGGAATGAAGGAGGCTGCCTGTGACAAATCTGCTCAAATGGACCTGCGGCGTTCTCCTTTGCGGAGCCCTCGCCTATCTGGCCCGCGAACGCTCAATGGAAGGTTGGATCAACGGTGTGGATCCCCGCCACCGCACGCTGCTGGTGACCGCCGAGGACGGCTCGCGGCACACTTTTGAAGTCTCCGACGGCGCCGTCGTACGGGACGCGGGCGGACTGCCGCCGGCGCGGCCGGAGACGCTCTACCAGCTCCGGCCCGGAATGGACGTCGAGGTCTACTTCCGTCCCCTGGGCCGGGCGGCGACTGCGGACGAAGTCGACACGCTGTGTGACGCCCCGGGACAGAGCGGTCCGGGCTGCAGTGCTCCCGCGCCGCGGTAGTGGAGGGGTGTGTGGGGCAGGCCCGTGGCCTGCGGCGGGCTTCAGCCCGCCTCTTGCGCTGGCCGCAAGCCGCCGGTTCCGCGAGCAACCATCTTTTCAGCATCGGCGGGAAACGTGAGGCGGAGAGCCGCAAGGGGCGATTTCGCCACCGCAGCCGGCATTGACACCTTGACGGCGACAAGTGCCGGGATGAGTCCCGGCGCGGCAAGCCACGGGCTTGCGCTACGTCCTGCGCCCGAAACCCGGTGAGAAGTGCGGGCTAGGCCGGGGCTAGGCCGGCGCGGCCGTCCGCGGGACGCGCGCCAGAATGCGAAGCCCCTCAGACTCCTTGTTTTCCAGGTCCAGCGTTCCCCGCAACTGCCGGATGCGCGCGCGCATGCCGACCATGCCCAGGCTCGGCCGCTCCGCCACCATTTCTTCCTGGATGCCGGTGCCGTTGTCTTCGATGGTCAGCGTGATCGTCTCCGCCTGTACCTCGAGCGCCATCGAGGCTTGGGTCGCCTTGGAGTGGCGCGCGATGTTGGTCAGCGCCTCCTGCGCCACGCGGAACAGATGCGTTTCCGTGGGGCCCGCCAGCCGGCCGTTGTAGTTCGATGCGTACTCCACGTCGATGCCCGTGCGCTGCGAATAGCGCTCGCACAGCCAGCGCAGGCCGGCGTCCAGGCCGAAGTCGTCCAGGATCACCGGCCGCAGAATCTGCGACAGCTCCCGCATGTCCCGCATCACTTCATTCAGCACGCTGACCATCTCCTCACGGTGCGGCGTCGTGGTGCGCTTCAGCATGCTCTTGAGGCCGGTGAGGGCCTGTCCCAGCTCATCGTGCATCTCATGCGAGAAGCGCCGGGAAATCTTCTCGTGCGAGTCCACCAGGTGCCAGGAAACCTTGTTCAACTCCTCGGTTTGATGCTCCAGGCGGCGGAAGGACCGGTTGGTGACCCACACGGTGACTCCCGCTCCGCCAATGGCCAGCACCAGGCAGGCGCCCAGCAGCCAGCCCAGCTCGTCCAGCAACTGGCGCGATTCGGCTTGAATGCGCGCCTCCAGGGCCTGGCCGCGGTCCGTATCCACCAGGTGCTCGCGGACCAGCGTGCGCGACAGCTCCTGGATGGAATTCGACTGCTGGTAGCCGAAATAAGCCGCTCCTATGACCAGCGTCACCATCAACGCGAAGCCCAGGACCATGGTGCGCAGCACGGTGCGCCGCTCCATGGGCGCGGCGAGGATTCCTTCGTCCAGACGCAGCGGGAGCTTGGCCGGTCCGGCTCCCGAGGCTCCGCGGCTTTCGAGGAGGGAGAACGGCATTCGCTAGTTCCGCTTCTCGCGGCTCTCGGTGACGTCGAATAACGCCAGCGCAAGGCGGGGCAGATCCCAACGGCTGGTGTAGACTTCGTAGCGTGGTTCCCAGATGGTGGCGTACTTGGCCTTGAAACGGCGCAGGCTCTCAGACCGGAACCAGGAACGCGTGTGGCGAGCCACCCAGGTCACCAGGCGCTCCTCGGCGTTGGGGCGCTCTTCGGAGGATTCGGCCACCGGCGCCATGCCCAGGCTGAACCGCAGGTAGCCGCGCGCTTTCAGATCAAGGAACGTGCGCGCGAACAGAAAATCCATCACCCCGTTGACCGCATGTGCACGGCGGCGCATCAGGTCGACAGTGGCCACGTCGGGCCGGTAGGACGGAACCAGGTTCAGGAACGCTGCCACGTTCCCGTCCGGATCGAATACCGCGTAGACCACCGTGGCGGCGATGTATTCCGGACTGAAGCTGCCCAGCGTGAAGCGGCGTTCGCGATTGTGCGGCAGCGCCAGCCACTCATTGGAGACCTGCTGCAACTGCCGCAGCAGGCCGGGATCCAACGAGCGGTCCAGTGAGGGCTCCGGCGGCGGTTCGAACCGTCCCACCAGGTAGCCCTGTCGCGTCAAGCGATTCACAGTGTTGCGGAATTCTTTCATGGCGCTGCCTTCCAGCGTGAACTGTTGCAGGTCCACGACGGCATCGGCGCCGATCTTCATCCGGCGGAATCCCAGGTCCTGATAGAGGCGAACGTTTTCTTCGCTCACCTGGTGGAAACCCACGCGCCAGCCGCGCCGCAGGCAATACTCGACGAACTGCTCGATCACCGAGCGCCGTTCGGCCGCCGGTCCCACCGGGTCGCCCAGCACCAGCGCGAAGTTGCGCGCCACACGGTACGCCAGGAACGATTCGCCGCTGGGGGAGAAGAAGAAGCTCTTGTCGGCCGAATGCTTGAAGAAATCCTGGCCGGAGGTGCCGTGCACTTCGGCGATCTGCCGCGCCCACCTGGATTCTTCAGCGTTGACGCGGAACCGGTAAGCCACCGGACGAAACAGCGTCAGGCCCCAATAGAGGAACGTCGATGCCGACACCAGGAACAGCGATTCCAGGAACCACTCCGCATGCGGCGTGCGCGGGTCGAGCCCCGCGTTGCCCAGCAGCAGCATGGCGCGCAGCGCCCGCGCAGTGGCATCCCACCAGTGGAAATTGCGGCCGAAGTGGCGGGTCTCCAGCAGCCAGAACCCGGCCGTGCCGTAAGTCAGGGCCACGCCGAACGCGATTCCGGCGCGGCGCAACGCCAGCGCCAGGTCCGGCGGGGCGCTTCCCCGGCGGAACCAGCCGCGCGTGAACAGCAGTACTGCCACCACTGCCAGCGCGGCTCCCGCCTGCGGAAAATGCCCGTGGAGCGCCGCCGCCAGAGACGAAACCGCCGCCAGACCCACGGCCAGGTAGAGCGCCCGCCGCTTGCCGGCCCACAGGTGGATGGACGCGAGGATCAGCGCGAAGCCGAACACCAGCTCGACGGACCGCAGGTGCGCACTCACGTCCAACTCCAGCGGAAGCAGGTCAGAGATCCACGTCAGACCTGGGGTTGGGAATTCGGCGCCCACCAGCCGCCCGAGAGTCAGCAGGCCGCTGCCGGCCACCAGAGCGGCAACCGCATGCACCACCAGGTGTACGGACCACCGGCGCATCGCGGCCGTCCGCTTGGGGACCGCCGGCCTTGGTTCGGCGGAGGGTGGCTGGAAGTGATACCGGTGCATTCTCGATTCCGGACAGGCTCCAGACCACGGATCTCGCCCGGTGATCCGGAGCTGCACTTGTTTGCACTTTCAGAATGCGGCAGGCAGGCCACCGCGCACGATAGCCTGTGGAGGGAATAGGAATCATGTCCGGGATGGGACGGTAGCGGCCCGAAGGGCGGATTTTGGCACCGTTCGAGGCTATCCCATCCCCCCCGAACCGTGGTTCAGGCCCCCCCCGACCCTTTTCCACAGCCGCCTTTCTACCCAATGGCGGCGGTCGGGGACGAATTACAACTGGCTTTCGAGCTCCGCCCAGCGCTCGTAAAGCTGGTCGACGGCGCGCTGCGCCTCCTGCATCTCCTGGTAGGTCCGCTCCAGCGCCCGGCCGTCCTTCATGACCTCGGGATCTTCCAGGGCGGCGCGCTTGGCCGCCACCTGCTGCTCGGCTTGGGCGATCCGCTGCTCGATGGTCCCGTAGTCGCGCGCGTCCTTATAGGAGAGCTTCTTCTTTCCTCCGGACGAAGGAGCGGCCCGGACGCCGGACTCCTCGGCGGCGGGCTTCGCCTTGGCCCGAGCCTGCTGCGCTTGCTCCGCCTGCCACGAATCCCACTGCGAGTAATCGGCGAAGCGCTCCGCGTTGCCGGCCCCGTCCAGGCCCAGCACGACGGTCGACACGCGATCCAGCAGATAACGGTCATGCGTCACCAGGACCATCGCCCCGGGAAACTCCAGCAGGCTCTCTTCGAGAATCTCGAGGGTGGGGATGTCCAGGTCGTTGGTGGGCTCGTCCAGCAACAGGATGTCGGCGGGCTCCAGCATCAGGTTGGCGATCAGTACCCGCGCGCGTTCGCCGCCCGAGAGCTTGGCCGTCGGCTGATCGAGCTGCTCGGAGTCGAACAGGAACCGCGCCGCCCACGATGCCACGTGGATCACACGGTCGCGGTAGACCACCGAGTCGCTCTCCGGCGCCAGCGCCCGCCGCAGCGTGGTCCCGGGGTCGAGCTGCCGCAACTGGTCGAAATAGACGATCCGCAGCCCCTCGGCCCGCTGAATGCTGCCCGCGCGCGGCTCGATCTCGCCCCGCAGCAGCCGCAGCAGCGTCGTCTTGCCGCTGCCGTTGGCCCCGGCCAGTCCCACGCGCGTCCCGGCGGTGAGCGTGAAGTCGAAATCCCGCAGCAACAGCGTGTCGCCGTACCCGCAGGCGACCCCCTCCAGATGAATCAGCCGCTTGGTGCGCCGGTCGCTGGCGGTGAAATCGATCCCCGCCGTGCCCGTTCGGCCGCGCGACTGTACGTCGGCCAGTTCGGCCATCAGTTCGTTGGCTTTCCCGATGCGCGCCTTGGCCTTGGTGGCGCGCGCCTTGGGACCGCGCCGCAGCCACTCCATCTCAATGCGTACGCGGTTTTCGAGCGCCTCCTGCCGCCGCGCCTGGGCATGCAGGAACTCCCCCTTCTTTTCGAGGAACGCGCTGTAGTTGCCCGGCACGTAGAAAAACTCCTCAGGGTAGAGCCGGTTCAGCTCGGCCAGCGCCGTGGGGACGTTTTCCAGAAAGTAGCGGTCGTGGCTGATCACCACGCTGGCGAAGGCGGCGCTCTTGAGCAGTCGTTCCAGCCACTCGATGCCCATCAGGTCCAGGTGATTGGTCGGCTCGTCCAGCAGCAGGATGTCGGGCGTCTGCACCAGCGCCTCGGCGATCGACAGCCGCTTGCGCCAGCCTCCGGAAAGCGCGGCGGCATCGGTGTCGAAGTCCTCGAACCCGGCGCGTCCCAGGGTTTCGGCCTCGCGCGCGAGCCACTCGGCTTCCGGTATCGCTGCGGCCTCCAGCGCCGCGCGGATCACGGTCCGCGGCGTCTGGCCCGTTTCGAACCGCGACTCCTGCGGCACGTAGGCCAGCCGGGTTCCCTTGCGCAGCACCACCTCGCCGCTATCCGGCTCCACGCGCCCGGCCAGGATCTGCAACAGCGTCGACTTCCCGGACCCATTCGGGCCGATCACGCCCAGCCGGTCGCCGTCGTGAATCGTGAGCGAGACGTTTTCAAAGAGAGGTGTCGCGCCGTAGGTCTTCGAGACCGCGCGGGTGTTCAGGAGCAGGGGCACTCATTCGATCGTAACGGGTGCGCCGTCGCCACAGGTCAGGACTCCCCGGGGTTCTCGTCCGCACTGGGTCCGTACATGGCGGGAACCGGCACGCCCAACTCCCGCAGGTAGACGGACAGCTGCCCGCGATGGTGATACCAGTGATTCAGCATATAGGTGCGAATCCATTCGATGCGCGGCATGGTGAGCATGGGTTGGCCTCCGGCCGTCATGGTCCAGGACGCCTCGGCCTTGGCCTCGTCCAACATTGCCAGCACGGATCGCGCGGCCGCCATGCTGGCTTCGTGCGCCTTCAGAATTTCTGCGACAGTTGCGGGTTCCGGGTCTGCCTGGAAACTCTCGACCGGGTACGAGTCCGGAATCGAACTGGTGGCAATGGCCCCTGGCGTTGCGGCCACGTGCTGGGCTAGCGCGCCCAGGGACATCGACTTCGTGTGCGGCTTCCACGTCAGCTTGTCCGCTGGGACGCGCTCCAGGACCCGGCGCGTCGTATGGGCTTCGTGCTCCAACTCACGGAGCAGGGAATCGGCGAGATTCATCATGCCTCCTTCCGTCATGCGTCAGTCTACACGGGTTAGGCGGGCCCCGCCGGCTCTGCCAACCGAGGCTGCGTATACGACCAATGATTGTGCACGATCTTCCACTGGCCGCCGATTCGCGCGTAGACCTCCGTGCAGTTCCAGCGAACTGTTCGGAGCGTGCCCCCCTCCGGCGGGCGGACGTAACTGATGAGGTTGTAGCTCAGCACCGCCACGTCGCCGTGCTGCTGCACCTGGGGCCCGATCATCTCGTAATGATCGACGTGAATCTTGCCGGTCAGGGGCGCCAAAGAGGCGCGCATCGCGGGCAGGCCGTCGGTGCGCTTCTCCGTGGTCGGATCGAAGTAGGTGATCTCGTCCGCGTCGAGCTCCAGGAACCCGTTCGGATCGCCCCGCCCCCAGCGGTCCAGGGCTCCGCGTTCCAGGGCGATGATCTGCCCGGGGGAAAAATCGTCCGCGGCTTGCCGGCAGGAGTTCCCCACCGCGGCCATCACAACCAGCAGCAACAAGGATGCGTATCGCATGCACCCAATCTACGGCCGGCCGCCGCCCACGAGATAGGAAGAATGGAACGTGGTACACAGAGTACATGTCCGGCTGCGCCGCACGGTATCGGGAATTCGCGCCGTCTCCAGCCTTGCGCCCCTACGTCAGCCGCCTGTTCAGTTTCTCCGTCCCCGCAGCCGCGGATGATGACCCCGGACCCGCGCTGCTGCGCGACATCCCCTTCGGCACGGGCGATCCCTTCAGCTCGCCCCTGTTCGCCGACGGCCACGCATCCATCGTGTTCACCTTCGGAACGGGCTACCGCGTCGACGGTCTCTGGGAGCCCGGACCGCGCGGACCCTGCGGGCACCTGATCGGACCCATGACCACTGCCCGCCCGGCCTCCCTCGGCACCGCCATCCAGCAGGTCGGCGCGTATTTCCACCCCGCCCAGGTGCGGGCTTTCACACGCGTTCCGGCCGCGGAACTCGCAGACCGGGTGACGGCGGTTGCGGACCTGTGGGGCGCTTCGGCCGCCGAAGTGGAGCAACGCCTCACGGAAGCCCGCAACGACGCCGAACGTATCGCGCGGCTCGAAGCGGCGCTCGTCGCCCGTCTCGCGCCGCACTCCGCCTCGCTGGACCTGGGCGGCCTGGCGCGCTGGATCGTGCAACGGAGCGGCGGCTTGCGGGTCGAGCAAATGGCAGAGGCCGCCGGCGTCTCGCGGCAGCATCTCACCCGCGTGTTCCACGAAGAGGCCGGCGTGCCCCCCAAGCTCTACGCGCGTCTAGCCAGGTTCCGCGCAGCGCTGGCCTACGCAGGATCGGGCGCCCATCGCGACTGGGCCGGCATCGCCGCACAGCTCGGCTACACCGACCAATCCCACCTGATCGCCGAAGTCCGGAGCTTCAGCGGACTCACCCCTGGAGAGCTGATCCGCCAGCGGCGCTTCCATCCCTTCATCGAAGACGCGGCCCGCTAATGCTGCGTCCGCCTGACTTAATTGCTGTGTGGGGCAGGCCCGCGGCCTGCGGCGGCCTCTTCCACGCGTCCGGACCGCGCGTCAGTTCTCCCGGTCGTCCTGGCAGATGTACTCGAACATCTCGCCGCCCTCGATCCACGAGGACCCGCGCGACCCGTCGATGGTCCACGATCCGGTCCATGGAGCGGTCAGCGCTCCGGGATCGTCCACCGTCACTTCGTAGGTCAGCGTAGTGAGATTGGGGCGCGAGATGCGCTCTACCATGTGCATCTGCTCGGTGTTCGGGTAAGCGCCCTGCACCCACTGCTTCTCGTTGAAGTTGATCGTATCGATCACCAGCGTGTCGCCGTCCCAGAACCCCACGGAGTGACCCAGATAGGTGTGCCGCACGTTCGGGCCGCTGGGATGCGGCCGGCCGTCCATGTACACCACGCGCCAGGAGTGCGCTCCGGCGATGTCCAGGATGAAAACCTTCCTCAGCTCCGGCGCCTCGACGATCTCGAATCCCGGCGAGTTGAAGAAGCTGGGGCCTCCCGCGGGCTTGCAGTTCACCAGCGGCGGATACAGGTCGATGCGCGACTGCCGGTATTGGGTCAGCGCCCGCGCCCACGGCTGCAGCGGCATGTCCGCCGCGCGCGGGAAGCGGCTGACGTTGCCCCCCGGACGCACTTCCCAGTAGCCCTTGTGGTCCGCGCTCGACCCCAGATTCACGTGTCCGTCCGGCCAGCGCGGCGCGGGTTCGGCGGGAGATTTGGCGGCCGCGGGCTTGGCGGGCCCCGCGGGACGCTCCTGGCCCCACAGCGCCACGCCCAGCGCACAACTCACCAGCAGCAGTCTGAGAGCGAAGCGCGCCATGCCGCTATCGCATCACCATCTTCTGGCCGCTGGCCAGGAACAGGAACGTCTCACGCGTCGCGCCGGCGTGATTGCTGCCGTCCTTGGCGGGCGAGGCGTTCTCCACGCGGATCGTGTCGCCGATCTTGACCGTGTCGCGCTTCCATCCGCCGCGCACCAGCGCATACGGCGGACCCAGCTCGAACGCGTAGCTCTTCACGCTGCCCGCCGGATCCTCCACGTTCACGAAAATGTAGGCGTGCGGGTTCACCCAGTCGACCTTGGTGACCACCCCGGACAGCGTCAGCGACTTGCTTGAGTCGTATTCGGCGTCAAAGGAATGATGCGCCCAAATGGAGGCTGCTCCCAGCAGCAGCAGCGCGCTCAAGGAAAACAGTGAGCTGAGTCTCATCGTTCGAACCTCCTTACCGGCGGAACGTCGATTCCGCATTCTCCTCGCAGAAAAACTCTTCGATCTCCTGATCCGGCACCCAGCCGATCTCCCAGCTTGCCTTCCACGGGTGCGTGTAGGCGCGCGGATCGTCCACGGTCACTTCATACCGCAGCGTGTCCCGATCCTGGCGCGTGAAGCTCTCCTCCAGGTGCAGCGCTTCGGTATGCGGCAGCCCACCCGGAGAAAACCAGAACCGCTCATTATAGCCGACCGAATCCACTACCAGTGTATCGCCCTCCCAATGGCCCACCGACGTGCCGTAGTAGGTCTGCACCACCTCATCGGGCTGCGCCACCGGACGCCCATCGGTGTAAATGACGCGCCAGTTGCGGTCGCCGCCTCCGAACAGCACCAGAATGCGGCCCAGCTCCGGCTGTTCCACGAACTGCACGCCGTGCGGCGTCAGGAACTGGCGCGGCCCGCCCGGCGGAATGCACTTGGTGGCGTACGGATCGTCCTGCAGCCGGTTGCGCTGGCGGAACATGTACAGCGCCCGCGACCAGGGCTGGAAGGGCGCCACGCGGTCCACCTGCGTCAGGTTGGTAAGCAGGCCTTCGGCGGTGATGCTGATCTCCTGCCCGTTATCCTCATAAAGACCGTGAACGCTGGGCGGACCCCAATATCCCTGGGTGCCCGGCTCGGCGCCCAGGCGCGGGTGCCCGTCCGGCCATCGCGGCGTGGCCTGTTTCGGACCCGGCTCCGGCCGCGGCTGGACCACAAACAGAATCTCGCTCTGCCGCATCACCCTCGTCCCGAACAACTGCTTGGCCTGCCCGCGCGCCGGGTTGCCCTGTACGGTCACCAGGTCGCCGATGTGCACCGTGTTGCGTGTGTAGCCGCTGCGTTCCAGATCGAGCGGGTTGCCGATCTCCACCGCCCAGTCCGTTATCGTCGTTCCGTTCGGTTCGCGCACCTCGACCGTCACGAACGCGTGCGGGTTCACCCAGTCGATCTGGATCACCGATCCCTGCAGCGTGATCTGCCGCGTGGTGTCGTAGGTAGCCGCGAAAGGAAGCTGCGCCAGCAGCGCGCACGGGAGGACAACGATGGACGCAAGCTGACGCACGTCAATCCCTCGTGATGTGGAACTCGCCCACGGCATCGCCCTGACGCCAGGTGCCGCGGATGCTGCGGTGCGGCGACGCCAGGTCCTCGATCCGGCCCTCGGCCACGATCGGCGAGGGAGACTTCGCGTCCGCTTCGATGCGCACGGTCCAGTTGGAAAAATCGATGGACACGCCGTCAATCGGGATCGCCTCCGGACCCGGATTGATGATTCCCGTGACGGCCTTCCCGTCCCAGTTCATGACAAAGGTCACGTGCCGCGACTTGGATGCGTCCGTAATCCAGTCACCGGACCAGGTTCCCGACAGCGGGTGGCCCTCCTGAGCCAGCACCATAGTGGCGAGCGCCAGCGCGGCCAGTGCCGGATAGAACAGAACGCAAGCTCGTCTCCACATGGGCTTCTCCTCTCCGAATACCGGCCCGAATACCGGTGTCTCTCAAGGTACCGCCGGAGACCCGCAATGCGCAATGTGTGGCGCAAGCTTCAGCTTGCCGCGCCGGGACTCGTCCCGGTGCAAGTCGCCCGTAACGGCGCCCTGCCGGGAGGATTGAAATCGTCCCCGAAGCACCGCCTCCGGTCTTTGCCGCCGTGGTGGGGCAGGCCCCCCGGCCTGCGGCAGCCTCTCAGACCGGTCTTCCTGCATCAGTCGACCCACTCAGGCTTATTGCCCCGAGCAGTTCTGCACGTTCTCCGCGGGAACGTCGCCGTGTCCGTCCGCGGTGAACCGCACAGCCCGCACGCCGCTGTTCGATCCCAGCGGACCCAGCGATTCGCCCGCGACGGTGATGTCCACCGCGGCGGCGTTTCCGGCGCGGAGCAGAGCCTCCGCCGTGTAGAGGAGCTCGGCGCGATCGCCGGCGCGGAACAGCTTCTCGAACACCCGTGTGCCGTCGGCGCAGCCCAGGACCCAGCTATCGCCGCGCGCCTGGATCACGATCGTCTTGCCGGCGGGCTGCACACCCGCCGCGGCTTCCCCGGCTTGCGGATCGTCCGCGGCCGCCGCCGTACCCGTAGCGGGCCGGGGAGCCGGAGAGGTCGGCGACGCGTCGGCTGGTTGCGCCTCCGCCACCGGAGCCAGCCGCGAGCCTGGACCGAACAGCGCCACACCGGCTACCGCCGCCAGGCCCACCATTCCGACCCCCGCCGCGAACACCAGCGGCTTCCTGGCCCGGCGCGGCCGGGGTGGCGCAGGGCTGTCAAATAACTCGCGCAACGCGGCCGTGCGCACGTCGCCGAAGTTGGTCCGCAGCGGCTCCGCGTTCCCCTGGCTCTGCGGCGTCGCGGCCAGATCCGGCAGCGACGCGTCCTGCTGGAGCGCCTGCCATTCGTCGGTCCGCTCGATGCCGGCGGCGAACGTCCCCCCGGCGTCCAGGCAATACCGGACGACAGCGATCGTATGGTGGTTCTCGGCGATCAGCCGGATGAGTTCGCCTTCCTTCAGCGCCTCACCCAGATGCACCCGCAGCCCGCGCCCCGACGTATTGACGATCGTGCCGGGAAACTCCATCGTTCCGCTGCGCAGCACCTGCACCCGAACTGGGGTCTGTGTCGGCAGCCGGGGTTCGCTACGACGTTCCATGGCAGACCGTAGAATCGTCGGAGCCGGCGGAATACTTTAGTTCTGCGCGCCGCGTAGGGTGTCCACGCCTCGGCTGCCGGGGAGGGAAGCCTTACCGGTCCGCGAACGCGAAGTCCGACCGGTAGTCGAGCGTCACCCCTTCCGGAGCCTCCAGCGTCACCGACGCCTTGTTGGCATCCGGATCCGGCAGCGCCACTTTGACGCTGTAGTGACCCACGATCTTGTCCAGCAACTGATCGATGCTCGTCGGGATCTCCGCAATCGACCGCGAAATCGTGGCCGACCCGCCCGTGGCGTTCGCCAGCGAAATCAGCCCCGTCTGGTAAGCCTGGTTCAGCCGGTCCGTGCGGTAGGTGAGCTGCGAGATGAACACCGGCACCAGCGAAGTGTTCAGTGACTGCGCCATGCGCGAAATCCGCTCGCGCACCAGCACGTCGGAATTCTGCCGCGAAAGGTCGTTATTGTCGCTCGAATTCACCTGCGCGTTCGTGTAATTCTCGCGATAGTTGCCGATGTCGCTGTCGGTCAGATACAGGATCGCCAGGCGCAGCCCGGACTTCTGCATGATGGAGCTGCCCAGGTCCGCCGCCGCCTCGATGGTGTTCAGCAACCCCGCGCGGCCGCCCACCGGATGCGAGCGGATCGCCGCGGCCGTCTTCACGCGGTCCGCCGAGGGCTCGCCCAGCACGCTCAGCCCGTTCTGCGCGTGCAGCACGCCCACGAAGTAGTTCGGCTCGAACATATCGATGCGGGCGATCAGTGCGCGCCGCGCCTGTTCCACCGCCGCCAGATCGTCGGTGAGGTCCAGCACGATCAGCAGCATCAGGTCGTCTTCCGGACCCGCGACGCTCAGAACTTCGCTCGACACGCCGTCCACGGTCGCTGTCAGCGAGGTCGGCGTCACTTCAGCGTCCGCCGGCGCCCACACCGGCACCTGCAAGGTCGCGGGCGGGATGGCTTCCCCTTGTCCGGCGGGCGCCGCCACCGGCGCCAGGAGCGCCAGCGTCGCGATTCCGAACCACGCCAGAGAGGAACGCATCAGAAATTCAGCCTCAGTCCCAATTGTACGATGCGTCCGCCCGTGGACCCGATGATGTGCCCCGCGTTCGCATTGGGCGCGTCCGCAGGGCCGATCCGCGTATCCGGCTGGTTCCAGTTGGCATGATTGGTGGCGTTGAACAGCGACGCGATGAACTCCACCGTGCGGTCCCCGCCCGCGGTGAAGCGCTTGTTGAACGTCATGTCCTGGTTGTAGCCGCCGGGACCCAGAATCGACGCGTAGGTGCGCTGCGAGTTGCCGATCGCAAAATTGTCCGGCTGCACGAACGCCGCCGGGTTAAACCACATCGAAGGTCCCTGATTGTGCGCCACCGGATCCACCCCCGGCACGATATCGGCCCGCAGATTGTTCACCACGTTACCCGTGTTGTTGAACTGCGCTTGGAACGTCAGCGGACTTCCGCTGAAGATCCTGGTCACCCCGGAAATCGCCCAGCCGCCGAGCAGGTGCCGCCGCCAGTCCGTGTAGGCAAACAATGCCTTACCCGGCCCGAACGGCAGCTCATAGATGAAGTTGATCCCCACAAAATGCGGATTCTGGAACGCGGAACGCGACCACTCGCTGTGCAGGTCGTAGTAATTCTGAATGCCCTGCGAGTAGTTGTCCATCACGTGGTTGTAGTTGTAGGAAAATGACAGCGCCAGCCCGCCGGAGGTGCGCTTCTCCAACTGGATGCTGAAGTTCTTGCTGATCTGCCGCCCGCTGGGCCAGTAGTTGGCCACCTGGAAATCCTGATACTGCGGATACGGCCGCAGGCTGTTGACAAAATTCAGATCGTTCAGCTTGTCGCGATACACCAGCGAGCTCAGCGGAACCGCATTCGGATTCGCCGCCTGCTGTCCGACGAATTGGTTGCGCCCGTACTGGTATTGGTACGTCGTGGTCAGGATCAGCAGCGGCGCCAGTTGGCGCTGCAGGCTCACCTGGAAATTCTGGCTGGTCGGCTGGCGGTGGGAAACGTCCACGATGTTCGCCGTCGTCCCGTTGGCGGCCTCCGGCCGGGTATCCGGATACACGCGCGTCGGAAGCCCGTCACGCAGCAGGATGGCCGGCTCCAACTGCTGGTTCGGCGAAAGATACACCGGCTTGCCGTTGAACGCCTGTGTGCCGAACTGGAAAGAATTCTGCCGCGGATTGCTGTAGCGCCGCTGGTAGTTCAGCCGCAGCACGGTGTTGTTGTCGCCCAGAATGCTGTAGGCGATCCCGATGCTCGGCTCCACCTTGGCCCACAGCGGCTGGAACGTGCGTCCATAGCCGCCCCGGTTGGCCACCACCAGCGCGCCGGGAAGCCCGTTGGCCGGATTGATCTCGGTGAGCGAAATGTTCGACTGCCGGTCGTACTTCTCGCGCCGGTGCGTGTAGACCTCGTAGTTCGCTCCGATCGTCAGCGTAAGCGACGGCGTCACCTGCCACTGGTCGTTAAAGATGATCCGGTTGCGGTTCCAGCGGAAATACGACGGCGAAATTACGATGCTCTGCTCGGCATACGATGCCGCGCCCAGCAGGAAGCTGGAGAACCCATGTCCCGTGTTGATCACGCCCGGCAGGCTGGTGTAGCTGGCCGTGAAGTTGAAGCGCCCCTGGGGATACTGCGGCTGGTAGGTATTGATCTCGTTCAGCGCGAACTGCCCGCCGATCGAAATTCGATGATTCCGCCAGCGCGTCGCGAACGTATCCTGCAACTGGAAATTGTTCTGGGCGATCCGCGAATTCGGATTGTTCGTGCCCATATTCTGGTAGCCGTCGATCTGATACCGCGGGAACACCTGGCCGGTTTCCGGCACCACCTGCGTCTGGTTCGAACTCACCTGCGAGTCCGCCTGGAAGGACAGCGTGTTGATGTTCTGCGCCGAGGCCGTGAAAATGTGCTCCACCCGCAGGCTCCGGCTGGTGAAGTTGGTCGACGGATTCGCCGGATTCGCCACCGTCGGAAAAATAGCCGCGTTGCCGTTCAGCCCCACAGACCGGCTGAGGCGCACCGTCAGCCGGTGCCGGTCCAGGAACGTATGGTCCACGGTGGCGATGAAGCCCGTCGCCCGGTTCACCTGCTGCGTCACCGTGTAGTAGTTGTTGCGGAAGAACGGACCCGCGTTGGTGTTCGGCTGCGGATAATACGCCAGCGCCGCCTGCGCCACCGGATCCAGCCGGCTCACCGGAATCGTGTTGCCCGGAAACTGCATGCGCTGGTAAACCACGTTGTCCTTGGTCACCGGCTGCGAGGCATCGTAGTCCGGATTCTGGAAGGTGGTCAGCGGATCGTAGATCGGCAGCGGATTGCCGGCGATGTCCACCACCTGCGACCAATCCCCCGTCCGCTGGAGCGTGGTGGGAATCGTGTTCAGGTTGAACTGGCCGATCGACTCCCGCATCCCCTCGAAAGACAGCGTGAAAAACGTCTTGCCGGTCCCGTTGTAAATCTTGGGAACGTACACCGGACCCGTAACATTGAAGCCGAACTGGTTCCGCCGCAGCTTGCGCTTGTCGCCCCCGCGCTGGACGATCTGGTGCGGGTTGGCGTCCAGGAAGTCGTTACGCAGGTTCTCGTAGACCCGCCCATGCCAGGACGGCCGCCCCGGCCGTGGCCCCGCCGACGTCAGGGACCCTCCAGTGCCCCCCTGCCGCTGCGTCTGAATCCGAAACTCCTCTATCGCTTGTTGGAGGGCCACCGAGGGAGCCGTTTCCTGCGCAATAGCTGCAGCTGGAAGTATGCAAACTAAAGAAAGAAAATGGCTTACTGACTTGACCAGGATGGGCCTCCGCGAAACGATACTTCTGTTGGACGCCTCGCTCCCGGGTTAGTACCGTTACACCCCGGGGAAAACGAACCTTAAGATATTTTAGCCCTTGGGCTCTTTGGAGACCCCTGCCGTATGGCTACCCAGCCCTCCCCCAAAGGCACCAGCCCCACTTTGGAGCCTTGGGGCAGGCCCGTCGCGCCCTCTCCAGGTCCAGGCCGTTTTTTACCCGATCCCCAACACCGCGTGATACTTCACCGGCAGCTTCCGCGGCCGCTGGTCCGGACCGCAGAACACATGTTTGGTATACCCCCGCGCGATCAACCGGCCGTCCTCCACCCCTGCCAACTCGTACTCGAACCGGATCAGCCGTGGATTCACGTCGGCCACTGTGGTCCGGATCACCACCTCGTCGTCGTAGAACGCCGGCGCCAGGAACCGGCACTGGACCTCGGCCACCACCAGCCGCACGCCGTCCTCCCGCTCCATGTCGCGATAGCGCAGGCCCACCTTGCGCCAATACTCGACCCGTCCGATTTCCATCCACACCAGATAGTTGGCGTGGTACACGACCCCCATCTGGTCGGTTTCCGCGTAACGTACGCGCACGCGGGCTTCGACAATGTCCATCAGCCCGTGATTATACGAAACCGGGCGCGCTGTCCGCCGTCTGTTACTATGGCAAGCAGCGTGCGGATCCGCGTCCTTTTCTTTGGTGTAGTTCGAGATATCGCCGGCCTGCGGGAGGAGTCCCTGGAGGTCCCCGCCGGCAGCCGCCTGGAGTCCGTCTTCGAGCACTACGCCAGCCGCCACCCCCGCCTGCGCGAGATGTCGAAGAGCCTGGTTCTGGCCTTGAATGAGCGATTTTCCGAACCCGGCGCCGCCCTGGCCGAGGGTGACGAGGTGGCCTTCCTGCCGCCGGTAAGCGGCGGGGCCGGACCCGCGCCTCCCGCCTTCCTGCACGAAATCGCCGACCCGGCCGGACACTTCTTCGCCCTCACCCGCGACCCTATCGACCCCCGAGCCCTGGTCGCCCGCCTGCAACAGGACGAAGACGGCGGCGTGGTCACCTTCGAAGGCGTCACCCGCAATAACACCAAGGGGCGCGCCACGCGCTATCTCGAATACGAGTGCTACCAGCCCATGGCCATCAAGGTCATGGCGCAGATCGGCTGTGAGATCGCCCACGCCTTCCCCATCAGCCGCATCGGCTTGATTCACCGCCTCGGCCGCCTGGAGATTGGTGAGGCCAGCGTCGTGGTCGTGGCCACCGCGCCGCACCGCAAAGCGGCCTTCGACGCCGCTCTCGACGGGATCAATCGCCTCAAACGCATTGTCCCCGTCTGGAAGAAGGAATTTTTCACCGACGGCGAAGTCTGGGTGGATGGAGAATGGGACGATTCGGTCGTAAAAGCGGGTTCCTGACGGCCGCCGTCGCGCTGGCCGCCCTGGCATGGGCCATGCTCGCGCCCGCCCGCGGCCAGGCCCAAAAGCCCGAGCCCACGCAGGAGACGCCCGCCTTCACCAGCGACGTCTCCCTGGTCCGCCTCCTGGTCTCGGTGCGCGACGCCCAGGGCGCGCTGATCGGCTCGCTCGGGAAGGACGATTTCACCGTCTACGACACCGGCGTCCGCCAGCAGGTGGCCGTCTTCGAGCACCACACCGAGTTCCCGCTTTCGATCTCCGTGCTGATCGACACCAGCAGTTCCACGGCGCGCGACCTCGACTATGAGCTTAACTCGGTCAACAAATTCCTCCAGGCCCTGCTCAGCGAAGGGAACCCCGAGGACGCCGTCGCGCTCTACTCCTTCAACGACCAGCCCACGCTGCTCACCTCCTTCACGCGCCGCCAGGAGCGCCTCGACGAAGGCCTGCGCGGCATCCACGCCAGCGGCGGCACGTCCATGTACGATGCCATCTACCTGGCCGCCAGCCCCCTTGAGAACCGCGACGGCCGCCACGTGCTGGTGGTGGTCACCGACGGCGGCGATACCACCAGCTCGCAGGGTTACGCGGACGCGCTTAAGTCCGTGCGCCTGGCCGAAGCTTCGCTCTACGGCATCCTGGTGGTGCCCATCGCCGGCGATCCCGGACGCAACCTCGGCGGCGAGCGCGCCCTGGACGGACTCACGGCCGATACCGGCGGCCGCGTCTTCACGCCCAGCATCAAGCAACTGGACGCCGCCTTCGCCGACATCCTGCGCGACCTGCGCACCCAATATATGCTCGGCTACTACCCGCGCGGCCTGCCCACGGAGCCCCCTGACTTCCGTCCCGTGAAGGTCGAGCTGAAGCGCAAGGATTTGCGGGCCACAACACGCGCTGGCTATTATGGAGACACCACCGTGCGGTGACGCCTTCGCGCTCCCCACTCCCGAATCGAAAATCCCGTGGCAGGCAAAGTCAGCAAAACCAAAGCGCCCGAACAGACCTTCGAAGAGGTCCGTTACCTGAAGCACCTCATTGAAACCCGCACCCCCGTGCGCGTGAAACTGTCCGATAACGAAGAGGTGGAAGGCGTCATCGAGTTCTACGACGTCCACTTCATCCGCCTCACGCGCGAGGGCCAGCCCAATCTGTTCCTCTACAAACACGACATCAAGTACCTGTCCGAGGTCGGCGCCCAGGACTGAACCCGCCGTGCCTTCCTACCTCGAAACGGCCGTTGAAATCGCCCGCGAAGCCTCCGAAATCATCGCCGGATTCGCGAAAAAACACATCGGCTTTGAGCTCAAAGCCGAGCATGACCTGGTCACCGCGGCCGACCGCGCCAGCGAACAGCACATCGTCTCCCGCCTTCGCGCGGCCTATCCCACCCATCGCATCCTGGCCGAAGAAGGCGGCGGCCACGGCGGACCCTCCGAATTCTGCTGGTACGTCGATCCCCTGGACGGCACCACCAACTTCGCCCACGGCTTCCCCGCCTACTGCGTTTCGATGGGCCTCGAACAATCCGGCCAACTGATCGCCGGCGTCATCGCCGACCCCACCCGCGGGGAAATCTTCACCACCGAGCGCGGCGGCGGAGCGTTCCTCGATGGCGCTCGCATTCACGTCTCGAAGGCCGCCCGCCTCACCGACGCTCTGGCGGCCACCGGCTTCCCCTCGCGCAAGCGCCACCAGAACGTGAACATCCACTTCTTCCACCAGATTTCGATGGAAACCCACGGAGTGCGCCGCGCCGGAGCCGCCGCACTGGACCTCGCCTACGTAGCCTGCGGCCGCCTGGACCTGTTCTGGGAATTCGGCCTGCACCCCTGGGACATCGCCGCGGGCATACTCCTGGTCCGCGAAGCCGGCGGCGCGTGCACGGACATGCGTGGCGCCCCGCTAGACCTCCGCGGCCCACATATCCTGGCCGACAACGCCCTGGTTCATGGCGAAACCGTGACTCTGTTCTCAGAGGTATTCGCCGGCAAATACCGCGCCGCCCTCCCCGAGCTGTAAGGTGGCGCAAGCCCCCGGCTTGCCGCGCCGGGACTCATCCCGGCGCTTGCCGTGCGCGAACAACGTCAAGACCGGGAACAGCAGAGCCCCGGGTGTCGGCCCACCCCGTACTTCCTTCCCACCCCGATCCGCCTACCCCACCGGTACCGCCCCGCTATTCCCCCCATTCCACTCTCCGCGTATCCTGAACCTACGTCCGGCAACAATGCGATACTTGTGAGGCCCGCATGAGCATCATCGATCTGTATACCGTCCCCCTGGCGCTCCCTGCGGACCGTCTGGACGAGCTCTACGATCACCTGTCCCCCTCCGAACGCCTGCGCGCCAGCCGCTTCCGCGGCGCCCGTCTGCGCGACCGCTACGTCGCCTGCCGCGGCGGGTTGCGCGAAATCCTGGCCGCGCACCTGCACACCTTGCCCGGACCCATCGAGTTCACCCACAACCGCTATGGCAAGCCCGCCGTGCCCGGCTACGGCCTCTCGTTCAACGTGTCCCATTCCCACGAATTCGCGCTCATCGCCGTCACCGAAGGCCGCGAAGTGGGCGTCGACATCGAACGGCTGGACCCGCGCTTCGTCACCGAACAGATCCCCGAGCGCTTCTTCTCGCCCGGCGAAGTCGCCGAGCTCCGCGCGCTCCCCCAGCACCTGCAAACCCGCGGCTTCTTCAACTGCTGGACCCGCAAGGAAGCCTACATCAAGGCTCTCGGCTACGGCCTTTCGATGGCGCTCGATTCCTTCGACGTCTCGCTCGACCCCGCCAAGCCCGCCGCCATCCTCCGCGGCGTCCCCAACTGGCAGCTACAAGCCCTCGACCTCGGCCCCGAACTCAACACCGACTACGCCGCCGCGATCGTAGCCCAAGGCGCCAACTGGCAAGTCCGCCATCATTCGGTGTGCTCCACCCCGAACTTCGCCACAACAGCCGCTAGCTGAGCCGCGACCGCAGGGAGCGGTCCGGAAGAGTCCACCACCCTCACTCATACTTCAAAGCCCCCACCGGGTCCATCCGCGACGCCCGCCAAGCCGGACCCCAAGCCGCCGCCAGCGCCGCGACCACCAGCACCACCGCCGCCCCCAAAATCATCCGGGGATCTCCCGCCTCCACCCCAAACAACTGCGCCTCCACCAATCTTCCCAACCCGGCCGCTCCGGCCGCCCCCACCGTGACGCCCACCCCGACCATCACCCCCGCATCCCGCAGGACCAGCGCCAGCACGTCGCCCGGAACCGCCCCCAACGCCATCCGCACCCCGATCTCGCGCGTCCTACGCGCCACCGCGAACGCCACCACCCCGTACAGCCCGATCGCCGCGAGCAGCGTAGCCGCCAGCCCGAACGCCGCCGCCAGAATCGCCAGCACCCGTTCGGTCGAAAGCGAGTTCCGCACCAGCACGGTCACCGGCGCCGGATCGCCCACCGGCACGCGCGCGTCCACTTGCCGCACCAACTCCCGCACCGTTGAAGCCATCCCCACCGGATCCCCCGCCGTACGAATGTAAAAAGCGAGCCGCTCCGGCCGCTCCCACTGCGTATACGTCAGGAACACCCGTGGATCCGCCGCATCCCGCACGCTCTTCCGGCTATCCGCCACCACGCCGATGATCGTGTGCGTGTACTCCGGCGGCACGCTATAGGAAAACTGGATTCGCTTGCCCAGCGCGCTGCCGTCCGGAAAATACCGCGCCACAAACGCCTGGTTCACCACCGCCACCTTCAGCGCCCCCGCCGTATCCCGAGCATCGAACCCCCGCCCCGCCACCAGCGGAATCTCCATCGCCTCAAAGTAGCCCGCGTTCACCGTCGAATCCGTGGTCTTCGCGTCCGCCGAAGGCTCCACGCCCTCCACCGTCACGCTCCCGCTGCGTTCGCTCCCCGAAAACGGACCCGTATCGGCCACAGCCACGTCCGTCACGCCGGCGGTCGCCCGCAGCCGCTCCTCCACATCCCGGTAAAACGCATTGGCGCTCGCCACATCGCGACGGCTCACCGTCGCATCCAGCGAAACAAACAACAGACGTTCCGTGCGGAACCCAAGGTCCACGGCCAACAGCCGGTAGAGCGTGGTAGCGAACAGGCCCGCGCCCACCAGCAGGATCAGGGACAGCGCCACCTGCCCCGCGACCATCGCCCGCCGCAGTCCCGACCCGCCCTGTGCCACGCTCGCAGCCTGCAACTTCAGCGTCTCCACCACCCGCGGCTTCGTGCTCTGGAGCGCCGGCGCGAGCGCGAACATCACCCCGCAGAGCACCGCGATCACCAACGTGAACCCCAACATCCGAGCATCGATCTCCGCCTGTAGCCACCGCCCCGCGAACCCCGCCGGCAGCGCCGCCAGCAACCCGCGCGATCCCGCCCAGGCCGCCGCCAGCCCCAGCGCTCCCGCCGGCACTGCCAGCGCCAGCCCTTCCACCAGCAACTGCTTCAGCAGTGCCCACCGCGTCGCCCCCAACGCCAGCCGCACCGCGATCTCCTTCTGCCGCCCCGCCGCCCGGGCCAGCAACAGCCCCGCCACGTTCGCGCACGCGATCAGCAGCACCAGCGCCGCCATCGTCAGCATGGCCAGCAGAGGACGCTCGTAGTTGTTGCGCAGCACGTTGATTCCCTGGGGAGCCGACCGCAGCTCCACCGTGTGCCCCAGTAACTTCTCCCGCGTATCCGACCCCTTCATGCGCGGGTTCCGCTCCAGTTCCTCGGCCAGGATCTGCCCGTACGCGACATTGGTCGCCGCCTGCGCCCGCTCGCGCGTCACCCCCGGACCCAGCCGCGCGAACACATTCAGCCACTTGTACATCGGATCGTCCAGCAGATCCTCGGTCGGCATCACCGTCTTCTGCATGGCGATGGTCACGAACACCTGCGGACTCGTCCCCGGCTGCAAACTCCGGAACCCCTCCGCCGCCACCCCGATCACCGTCATCGGCAGCCCGTTCACCGTCACCGTCCGCCCCACCACGCCCGCATCGCCGCCGAACCGGGTGGTCCAGTAAGCGTGGCTCAGCACGGCCACCGGATGCCCGCCCGGCGTCACATCGTCCTCGGCCGTGAACAGCCGCCCCGCCGCCGCCTGCACGCCCAGGACGTCGAAGTAATTCCCCGAAATCACCTCCGCCCGCACCCGTTCCGTCGACCCCTCATAGGCCAGCGCGATCCCCGCCCCCGACCGCGCCACCATGCCCGCCAGCGCCGGCACCCGTTCGCGCAAATCCCGATACAGCGGATAAGCGAACGTCGACTCGCCGTTATCGCTGCTCGTGCTGCCCGTCGGCGTATACTCCCGATGCAGCACCACCAGTTCGCCCGGATTCTCCACCGGCAGCGACCGCAGCACCACCTGGTCGGTCAACGAAAAAATCGCCGTCGTTGCCCCGATCCCCAAAGCCAGGGAAGCCACCGCCGCGATCGTAAACCCGGGACTCCGCCGCATCGCCCGCAGCGCATAGACAAGGTTCTGCCGCATGCAGCCAGTGTAGACTAGACCCGCATTTCTCACCAGGTTCGGGCGCAGGACGTGGCGCAAGCCCGTGGCTTGCCGCGCCCAGACAATAGGTATGACTCGTCCCGGCGCTTGTGGCCGGCCACGCTGTCATGCCGGGAGCGGCGCCCAAATCGCCGATTGCGTATCCCTGCCTCACGTTTCGCGCCGATGCACTATGGAGCTTGTGAGAAATGCAGACTAGACCGCAGGCGTCATCGCCTTGAGCCTGCCAACGCGCCAGCATGCCGCGCACGCTTCACGGAAATAGAGGAATCGGCTACACTGAGCGTGTTATTAGAGATCACACTTGGGCGGGCGAGTAAATGGAAGCTCTACCGCGAGAAATTCTGTTTTCCGGACCCGGTCGAGTCAGGTCGTAATGCCCAACGGGAAGTTCTCATGCGAACAGGATGTGATCGAGTGACATACGTGAAAGAAGTCTTCGCATCCGCGGCGGGCATCCTGGCTTTTCTCACGCTCACCGTACCCGCCAGTGCGCAGCCCTACCAGATCCGTGGCACCGTGACGGAAATCGGCACGACGCAGAGTGTGGCGGATGCCAGCGTGCAAATCGCCAAGTCAGACGAGGCTGGCCCAGGCCAACCCAGGCTCCCCCAGCCCCAGGCAGAGCTCACTACCGACGCGCAAGGCCGCTTCGTGTTTACCACGGAGGAGCCGGGCGAGTATGGCGTCATCGTCAGCAAAGAGGGCTTCGCAGGCAAGCTCATCGGATCCACCGTGCACACGCACCAAGCCAAAGCGGTCCTCACAAAAGCCCGGCCGGAGGCCGATCTGGAGCTTTCCCTCGGCCGCGCCGGTCAGGTCTATGGCCGCTTCGTGGATGGCGACACGGGCGAGCCCATCGTTGGTATGACTGTTCTGGTAAGTGCCCCCTACTATATCCGGGGTGTCCAACTGCCCGCCGAATTCGGCGGGAAACAGGTCACCGACGAAGAGGGCCGCTTCAACGTTGGCGGGTTGCAGCCCGGCGAATACGTGATTGCAACGGAGCCGTTCCGCGACTTCGAACGAAAGCAGAAATACATGTTTGACATCGGAGCTGACTTCGACGAAGCGAACTTCGATGCCGTTGACCAGGGCTATCCGAGCGTCTATTTCCCTGGAGGCTTATCGTTGGATCGCGCCCTCCCCTTCCCCGTCCCATCCGGCGGCGTCTTGAACGTTGGGACGTTCACCCTCAGAAAGGTGAATCTCTACGACGCTCGCGTCCGGATCGCCGACGATAATTGTCCAGCGGGAACTCCTGTCTTCGCCACGCTCTACACGGTCAACGCCCTCGGCTTCTCGGAGAACGCCGGGACTTATAAGAGCAGCTGCGGTGGGACCTTCCTGGTCCAAAACCTGCCACGTGGCGCCTATGGGCTGTACGCCCGCACCCGTGCCAGCGACCAGATCCCGTTTCGCCTGATGACGGACGTACCGCTGGCGTTCGAGGGAGACAATCTGGATGTCACGTTGTTTCTACAGCGTGGTGGCACGCTGCAGGGCCGGATCGTTCTCGCCGAGGGATCCGGCAAGATCGATCTTGAGACGCTCACGCCCCAACTCAATCTCGATCATAGCCAGAGCACCGCATTCGACCTGCGCGCGCCAGCGGTTGGCGCCGACGGGACGTTCTCACAATCCGATATGCGTCTGGGCGCCTATGAAGTTTCGATGAACCATTTGCCGCCGGGCGCCTACATCTCAGAAGTCCGCTACCAGGGCAGCCCGCGGAGCCGGCACTTCGATTTCACCGGAGACGGCTTGCTGGAGATTGAGGTCGACACCAGGTCAGCCACGCTTTCCGGCGCCGTTGTGGATAGCCATGGACGGATTCCGGAAGCCACTGTGGTGGTCACGCCATGGCCGGTTCCCGCACCCGATGAGCGTGGCCGGCTCGTGCTCCTTCTTAAATCGGACGAAGCGGGAAGTTTCACGGCCCTTCTGCCGCCGGGCGCCTACCGGGTATTCGCCCTCGCGAAGGACGATGCTTATCGCGTTGATTTGCCGAATGTGCTGGAACGCCTCGCGGGCGGTGGCGAGAAACTCGAAGTGAATCGTGGTGGAAGCGGTTACCTCATGCTCGAGTTGGCGCAGGCGTCCCGGTAGGACATGGAAAACACAATGAATGTCCGTGCCGAGCCCATGCCTAGCACGCATTTCTCACCAGGTTTCCGGCGCAGGACGTGGCGCAAGCCCGTGGCTTGCCGCGCCGGGACTCATCCCGGCGCTTGTCGACCATCACAGTGTCGTGCCCGGAGTGCCCGGCCGACCACTCGCCAAGGCATCCCGCCTGTGCGTTGCCCGAAACGCTCTGCGAGCCTGTGAGAAATCCGGGCTAGCGGAGGGCTAGCGGGGGGCTAGCGGTGGGCTGGCGACGCCCCCCCCTTAGCGCCGGCACGAAGCGTTGGCGGCCGCCAAACGAGTCCCACCCACCTCCTCTTGACCCCGGATGCTACCCTGAAAATGTGAGTCGAGACAGTGTACCCAACACGGCCGGTGAGGATCAGGTGGACCCCGTCGAACCCGCCGCCGAGCAGGACCGCGAGCGCCTCGAAGCCGAAAAAGCCGAGCTCCAGGACCGCCTCCTCCGCGCCCAGGCCGAGTTCCAGAACTACCGCCGCCGCGTCGAAAAGGAGCGCCTCGAGTTCTCTGAATACGCCGCCATGGAGGCCGTCCGCACCCTCCTGCCCATCCTCGACGATTTCGAACGCGCCCTCGCCACCGAGTGCGCCGACAAGGAATACGTCAAGGGAATGGACCTGATTTATCAGCGACTTTCCGAGGCACTGAAGAAACTCGGCCTGGAGCCGATAGTAGCGGAGGGGCAGCCCTTCGACCCCAACCTGCATCATGCCATCGAAATGGCGGAAACCGAAGACGCTGCCGACCACACGGTGCTGGCCGAATACCAGCGCGGGTATTACTTCAAGGGACGCCTGCTGCGGGCGGCGATGGTGAAGGTAGCCGTCCAGCCGCAGGCCAAGTGAGCCGACCACAGTGAGCGTAGCCAAGCGTGACTACTACGAGGTTCTCGGCGTCGCCCGGGACGCCGACGACGGCGCGATCAAGAGCGCCTACCGCAAGCTCGCCTTGCAGTTTCACCCCGACCGCAACCCCGGCGATCACACCGCCGAAGAAAAGTTCAAGGAAGCCGCCGAGGCCTATAGCGTCCTGAGCGACGGCCAGAAGCGAGCCGCCTATGACCGCTTCGGCCACCAGGGCGTCGCCGGCGCCTCCGGCATGGGCGGCTTCGAATCCAACGGATTCCCCGACCTGGGCGACATCCTGAACGACATGTTCGGCTTCAGCGATTTCGGCGGACGCGGCAACCGGCGCAATCGCCCCCAGCGCGGCGAAGACGTCCGCTACGACCTCGAAATCTCGTTCGAGGATTCCATGCGCGGCTTGGCGGTCGACATCCAGGTCCCCCGCATGGAGGAATGCGGCCGCTGCAAAGGCAAGGGAGCCGAACCCGACGACGGCCTCACCCCATGCCCCACCTGCCGCGGACGCGGCGAAGTCATCTACCAGCAGGCCTTCCTGCAAGTGCGCCGCACCTGCACCACTTGCGGCGGACGCGGCCAGATCATCCGCCGGCCTTGCAAGGAATGCCGCGGCGAAGGCTACCTGCGCCGCGAGCGCAAACTCAAGGTCAACATCCCGGCCGGCGTCGACACCGGCACCCAGCTCCGCCTGGGACAGGAAGGCCAGCCCGGCATGAACGGCGGCCCGCCCGGCGACCTCTTCGTCGTTGTTAAAGTCCAGCCCCACCCGGTCTTCGAGCGCAACGAATACGACCTCCACTGCCGCGTTCCGGTCAACGTGGCGCAAGCCGTGCTCGGCGCCACGGTCGAAGTCCTGACCTTCGACGGCCTGCAAAGCGTCAAAATCCCGGAAGGCACCCAACCCGGCACCCGCCTGCGTCTGAAGCACCTGGGAGTGCCGCACGTAAACTCCAGCGGCCGCGGCGACCTCTACGTCCACGTCGCCGTCCAAATCCCCAAGAAGCTCGACCACCACCAGCGTCAACTCTTCGAGCAGCTCCACGAACTCCTGCCCGCCGAAAACGAGCCAGAAGAAAAGGGTCTATTCGACAAGGTCAAAGACTACTTCTTATAGAATCTGCCCTCGAGAGCCACGGGTTGAGGTAAGGTATGGCGCGCCACTCGATCATTGAGAAACTTCACTCGGAATTGCGCCGGCCTGTCGAGACTGAAATGCAGGTCGTTTACATTCTGGTCGAGGTTCGGAAACTGCTTGAACACGACGCTCAGAAGGGCCGATATCCGGTGCTGAACTTCTACGGTAATTGGGTCGTTCACACGAGGCTATCTGCGTCTCCAATAGCTGACAGAATTGTTCGACTGTTTGACGATGTGTTGTATGGAAAAGCTAGCGATGCGATAGAGACGAAATTGGAGGACGAGATGGTCGACTTCTTTGACGAAAGGACCTTGCGGGCTGAGTTGCGCACCTTCCTCGAATCGTCAGACTTGCCGGCAGAAATCTGCACAGATGCAGCCCGATGGCGCGCTTTTCGTAAGATGCTGGCTGGGGTCATCGAGGATGTCCCACTGGAGTTGAGAACGTCCGATCCGACACACTTCATCAAGATCGTAATCGTCAAGAACAAATCGACCGAAGACACCCTCCACGTTGAATGGCAGATGGTGATGCATTCGCACCCTCTTGTCGAAATCATGAGTGGCAAGATGAGGCTGGAAGGGACGCGCCCTGTCAAGCCATAGACCCTGCGCGGCCGAGCCAAGCCCGTAGTATCCTGAAACCAGCAATGGCCGATGGCATCTCCATCAATATCCTGCTCGCCGTAGCAGTCCCGACCTTTGCCGTGCTCATCGGCATCCTGATCAACAACTCGCGGCTCAACGACCTCCGCGCCCACATGGACGCCCGCTTCGATGACATGCGTGCCACCTGGCAGGCGGAACTGCGGCGCGTCGAAGAGGTTATGGAGGCCCGCCTCAGGCACATCGAAGAGCGCTAAGGAATTGCAGCTCCCCAGGGCTAGAGGGATGGCTCGCGGGTAGTGCTGATCACGTTCGAGGAGAGAGCAATCCACTGTTCGTCTCTCGATCCCCGGCCGTAGAGATAGCGGTCATGCCGGTCCGCAAGATCCACAGGTAATGCGTCGCTGTCGACGGCGTTGGCCGCGCCCGCGGCGACCTCTACGTCCACGTCGCCGTCCAAATCCCCAAGAAGCTCGACCGCGACCAGCGCCAGCTCTTCGAGCAGCTCCACGAACTCCTGGGTTCACGGGCATCCGTAGGTTCACGAGGCTTCATGCGGCAGTTTGGCGGGCGCTGTGTGGGATCAGGTGACCCGTGTGAACCTGCCTGGGTGAGGCAGTCGGACGGCTGGATGTGCCGACCGCTGTATGATGGACTGGAATGCCGCAAGCTGAACCCTACGTTCGTCAGGATCCGAGTCCTCATCCCCTTTCCTTTTCCATGCCTCCGGGTGCGATTGATGCGCACATGCATGTGATCGGTCCGTTTGACCGGTTTCCGCTTTCGCCCAAGGCGCAGTATGCGCCGTTTGCTTGTCCTTGGGAGGAGCAGAAGGAGATTCTTTGTGCGAAGGTCGGGTTCTGGGGCTATGTCGCGGTGCAGGCGACTTGTCATGGGACTGATAACCGGGTGATTGTGGATGCGCTGGAACACATGGAAGGCCGGGCGGCGGCGGTCGCTTCGGTGGATGAGGGTATCGGGGATGACGACCTGAAGTGCATGCATGCGGCGGGAGTGCGCGGGGTTCGGTTCGCGTTTCTGCCGCACATTGCGAGCGAGACGACGCCTCCGGATGCGATCGAGAGGATCGCGCGGAGGGTCGCTCCGATGGGTTGGCATGTGGACCTGTACTTTCTGCCGCAGAATTTCGATGTGATGGAGCCGCTGATCGGCCGGCTTCCGACACCGGTGGTGATCGATCATATGGGCCGGCCGGACGTGAAGGTTCCGGTGGGGGAGAATGCCTACTTTCAGAGGCTGCTGGAGTTGGGCGGCCGGCGGACGGACATTTATTGGAAGGTGACGTCGCCGGACCGGTATACGAGGTCGGCTCGGCCGGAGGACTGGGGCGTGGCGCTTCCGTTTGCGCATGCGCTGATCGAGCGGTTTCCGGGAAACGTGATTACGGGGACGGATCGGCCCCGGCCGAATATGAATACGGTGATCGTAACGCCGCGGGGGGATCCGCCGACGAAGATGCCCAACGACGGCGATATCTGCAACCACTGGATCTGGCCGGCGGCCAAGGGCGATGGGGAGACGCTGCGGCGGATGCTGGTGGAGAATCCGCGCAAGCTGTACGAGTTCCGGGAGGCGTAAAGATGCCGCACTTGCGGTTGTATGTTCCTGAAGAGTGGCTGCGGGAGGATTTCCGGGCCTCGACTGGGTTTGACGCGAAGGGGCTGCTGGATCACCTGGTGAAGGTGGTGGCCGGGCTGCGGATGGAGAATCCGGCGGTGGAGGCCCGGCGGCAGGAGCTGGCGGCGGGCGGGGGCGCGGTTTCCGAGGAGCAGTTGAAGACCAAGGCGGACGGGACGCCGATTCCGGCGGAGGTTCCTTTTATTAATTTGAGCAATTTAAAGCATGCGATTATCCCGCTTTATTATGCCCATACGGCGAATGATCCGAATAAGCGCTTCCTGCATTTGACAATGTCGGCGGGCAATGACACGCCGGGGCGGACGGCCGAGGTGCGGCGGCGGGTGGCGCACCGGCTGGGGGACGAGGTCGACGCGTTTGTGGGCGCGGTGCCGGGGCTCGCTTCGGTAACCGCGCATGTGTTGGATATCGACCGGGACCGGGGGTATTCGACGACGGCGGAGCGGAGGAAGCGGCGGGAGGCGAAATAATTGGCCGTAGATGGACGCAGATGGACGCAGATTAAGACGGAGGTGACGGACATGTTGACTTCACGGCGGGCGGTGCTGCGGGCGATGGCGGCGGGGGTTGGCGCGGCCGCGGTGGGGCCGGTGCTGCGTGGACAGTCCGGTGGTGGGTTGGGTGCCGTCAGTGCGCGGATTCAGGCGGATTTGGTCAAGCATGCGTCGTTTGGGGTGAAGAAGTCCGGGGACGCCGGGGATCTGATGACGGCCGAGTGGGTCGCTGGGCGGCTGCGGGCGGCTTCTTATAAGGTGGACGTGCTGGATTTCGAAGCTCCGTATTTGGACGAGCGGATGGTGTGGTTGTCGGCGGACGGGGTGGCGCTTAAGGTGTACGCGCAGACGCCTTGTGCGACCACGGGTTCGCAGGGCGTGACGGCTCCGCTGGCGCTCATGCGCGCCGATGCGGACGCGGCGAAGATGGCGGGGAAGATCGCGCTGTATGTGCTGCCTTCGCGGCGGTGGGCGGCGATGGGACTGGGCAATACGAGCGTCCATGGAGCGCTGCTGGCGGCGGCCCAGGCGGGCGCGGTGGGGGTGGTGATTGTCACGACGGGTCCCAGCGGCGAGGCCGCGATGCTGAATGCCGGCGAGGCGCCCGCGCTGCCGGTTCCCGTGGCGATTCTGGCTCCGCGAAGCTCGGCTCTGATTGTGGAGGCCGCGATGGCTGGGGCGGAGGCGACCTTGACGCTCGACGGCGACATGACGCATCGGCCGAGCAAGAACGTGATCGGTCGGCTGGAGCGCGGACCGAAGTGGATCGTGATTTCTACGCCGCGGTCGGGGTGGTTTCAGTGCGTAAGCGAGCGGGGGACGGGCACGTCGGTGTTTCTGGAACTGGCCGAGTGGGCGGTGGAGCGGTTTCCGGAGCATTCGATCCATTTGATGAATACGGGCGGGCATGAGTATTACTTCGCCGGGTCGCACCGGGTGCTGGATCTGGCTCCGCCGGCCGCGGCGACGGACGTGTGGGCGCACATCGGGGCGACGCTGGCGGCGCGCGATGCGGTGGAGGAAGCGGGCGGGCTGCGGATGCTGGATACGGCGGACCCGCAACGGTCGGTTATGGCGACGGGGAATTTGACGGCGGCGGTGGCGGAGGGGTTCGCCGGAATGCCGGAGTTGGCGAAGGCGACGCCGATCCGGGCGGGCGCCGGGGAGCTTTCAGCGTTCACGGATCGCGGGTATCAGAAGGCGTTCGCGGTGCTGGGCGTGCACCGGTGGTTCCATACGATCGAGGACACGCTGGAGCGGGTGAACGGAGGGTTGGTGGCTCCGGTGCTGGAGGGGCACAAGCGGGTGATGGAGCGGGCGGTGGCGGAGGCGTAAGCCAAGGCATCTGCCTGTTGTCACCCGCCACGATCACCGGCTGCATGTCGTTCTGTTTCGACCAGCAGGGTCTGGCTGGTTTGACAGTTAGATTGGTTAGGGTGTTTTCTCAGCAAGCGTAGACCGCTCCTGTGGTCGCGGCTCAGCTACAGGTGCTGTGCCCAGTGCACGTCCATTGTGCAGAGCGCCGCTAGCTGAGCCGCGACCACAGGGAGCGGTCTACGATAATGCTGCAAACGCTCTAGTCCGCGGCCCCTCTACGCTGCAAATGAACGACCAGCCGTTTGGCTCCCAGGAAATCGCGTTATCGGAGCGCGCACCCAGCGGACAGAGGCCGCTTGCACTTGCAAAAGGGCGCGCCGGCCGCCCTCAGGTCGACCAGGCAAGCAACCCGCCTTCGGCGCATCGTACGAGTTCAAAAGAGCAGCTTCAGCCCGAACTGTAACTGCCGTGGTGTGGTAGCAAGCGTTGTGATCAACCCCGCCGACGGACTGACTGAGGCGCCGGAGAAGACGCTCGCGTTCGGTGTGCCCAGGTTGGTCCGATTCAACGCGTTGAAGAACTCCGAGCGGAACTGCAGCCGGTAGCGTTCCGAAATCCGAATGTTCTTGAACAGGGAAATATCCATGTTGGCAAGTCCCGGACCGGTAAAGACGCCGCGGCCCACATTGCCGAACGTGCCCGGCGCCGGAATTACAAAGGCGTTCGGATTGAACCACTGGTCCTGCTTGCCGAGAACAACCGGACCAGTGAAGTTGGGATTCAGCGACGGGCGATCCGGGTTGCGCGTGTTCCCATCGCCCAGTACGTTCGAGCCCACCAGCGGCGTGAAGGGGAACCCGGACTGCACCGACGTGATCGTGTTGATCTGCCACCCGCCGGTCAGCCGGCTACGCAGCGTGTCCCCCTCGCGGAACGGAAGTTCGTAGGTCAGGGAGATCGTCGCCTGGTTGGTCAGGTTCAGTGCGGCCGGCCCCCAGTCCCGGCGGAGGTCCGTCCGGTCCAGGATCATTTGCGCCTGGTTCTGCGCCTGCGCTCCCGTGAGGCCTGAGTTCATATCCAGATTCTTGGACCACGTGTACGCCACACGGAATTGCAGCCCGCGCGCCAAGCGCCGGGTTAGGTCCACTTGTAGAGCGTTGTAACTGGTGTTGCCGGACGTATTCCAGAAGAAGCCCGCCGCCAGATAGGGATTGGGCCGTGTGGCGCTCACGGGAATGTACCGCGTTCCCACGGGTACCACGGAACGGCCGGACTTCGTGCCGCCCGCCGTGCATCCGTTCGGATCGGCGCAGGTCTGGGCCGGGACCGTATTGGGATCGATATTCAGCAGTCCGTGATAGCCGTGCGAACCGACATAAGCCACGCGCAGCGCTGTGTTCCGATCAAGCTGCTGCTGGATGCTGAAACTCCACTCCTGAACCGCCGGCGTCTGCGCATTCGCTTGCAGGCCCTGCGGTGCATAGGTGGTGCAGGGAGCAGGCACGCCCGGGCCGCAGGACGGATCGATCGGAGCGCTCAGATCGATGGGCAACAGCGACGGCAGCGATCCCGCGAACGACGCCGATCCGTTGTAGGGAGGCAGGGCGCTCAGCAGAAAACTCGGCGCATCGATCAGCGAGTAGTACATCCCGAAGCCGGCGCGCACGGCGGTCTTACCATTGCCGAAGACATCCCAGGCGAATGCCGCCCGCGGACCAAACAGGCGTGTTGCATTATTCTTCGTAAAGATTGAGCCGCCCAGGCGTGGCGTTGTAAGAAGCACGCCATTCGCATCCGGAATGTAGTTTGCGGCGCGGCCGTAACGTTCATTCCATCCGGTGGTGAATTCATGACGCAGCCCGATCTGCAAGGTAAAGTTGCTGCGCAGCCGCATGGAGTCCTGCACGTACCACGCTCCGAAGATGCTTCCAAAGCTCAACGGATTATGGGTGGTCAGGATCTGGAAGTTCGTGACTTGGCCTTGCAGGAACGTGGCCAGGCTGTTGAATGTGGCCGTGCCCAGCCGCCGGGACGCGATGTCTTCGTTATCGTCCACGCGTTGCAGCCAGAAGCCGGCGCTCAGCAGGTGGATACCTTTCGCAACCTGAATCTGATCGGTCAAAGTGAATAGGTTCCGGCGGTTCCAGACACCGGCGTTCACGTTGCCGCCGGCTGTGGTCACCGCTCCCCCCACTGCTCCCCCTCCCACGATGATTCCGCCTGGGTCGCCGCCCTGGACAAACGACAGGTTCGCCGGAAACTTGCGTTCGGTGGCCGAGTCATAGTTGTAGGACGCTCGCGAAAAGCCCAGCCGTAGCGTGTTGATCACCTCAGGACTGAAGATGTGCACATGCTCGACGCTGGCCACGTGCGAGCCCAGTTGCAGGTCGGAGGCAAACAACGGGTCCGACAGGGGAAGAATGCTGCTGCCGCGATCCGTGGTGTAGGCCAGCGAGAGCGTATCACGAGCCGTGAGGTAAATATCGCCGCGCGTCGTTCCATAGTGCTCCTGAATGTGATTCTTCGGAGTGTAGTAGCCCAGGCGAGTCCCGGTCGGAAGCCCGTTCACCAGACGCTCCGGTCCGTTGCCGTCCGGCCACAGGCTCATGTACTTGAGCATGCGTGAATCCAGATTGGGAATCGGCGCGTACGCGCCGTTCGCGTCGGGGAGCAGCCCCTGCCTGGCCATCTCGTCCGGCACAACGCTCACATTCCGGACCGCCAGCGATTGCAGGAATCCTTCGTAGTTCCCAAACAGAAAGACCCGATTCCTTTTGACCGGCCCACCCAGCGAACCGCCGAACTGATTCCGGCGAAACGGCGGAACTTTGCCCGGATCAAACGTGCTGCGGGCGTCGAGCGCACTGTTGCGCAGGAACTCGAATACAGTGCCGTGAACCTGGTTCGTGCCCGACTGCGTGACCACCAGCACCTGTCCCCCGGAACGCTTGCCGTACTCCGCACCGTAGGTGTCGGTCAGAAGGTTGAACTCGCGGACGGCGTCGATTCCCAGCATGTAGCCGCTGACGCCTCCCGGCGTCACCGCGAGCTGGCTGGTGCCGGTATGTTCGATGCCGTTCACCAGGAAAATGTTGTCCTGCGGACGCCGCCCTGTCACCGCGAAGGAACTGCCCGCGCTCGTCGTTGTGTTTGCCCTCTTCTGCGAGGTGTAGTTGATGGCTCCCGGGTTGAGCGTGATCAAATTGTCGTAGCTGCGGCCGTTGAGCGGAAGCTCTTTGATGTTTCGTTCTCCCACCAGCCCCGAGACCGGCGCGGGCGACGTGTTGACTACCGGTGTCTCGGCGACCACCGTGATGGTGTCCGACGTTTGCCCGAGGTCGAGCACGAAGTGAATGATGAGATCCTGTCCCACGTCTAACGTGATGCCCGAACGGATGGCGGACTTGAATCCGGCTTTCTCGACCCGCATCTCCTGCGCACCCAGCGGCAGTGAAGACAACTGGTAGGCGCCGTCGGCGCCCGTGACCGTAGAGCGCGTCGTCCCGCTCTCCAGGCTCGTCACTGAGACTGCGGCGCCGGGAACCAGAGCACCGCTGGCATCCGTCACGTCGCCGGAGATAGACCCGCTCACCTGCGCGCTGGCGTTCGAGCAGACGAGATACAGAAACCCGACAAGGATGGAACTGTGTTTCATGCGCGTTAGCTGATCGGCTCTTACCCCTTCGCCCGGGACGACTCGAACGGCTCAGAGCCCCATCGGGGAAGGTGCCGCCAATTATCCCACAATACCGTTCAGAACCTCTTCGGATCGCTGACGCGGGGCTTCAGCCGTCTGCATTGGCGCTCGCTCGATGTGGGCGCTGACCGGCTCCCGATCGCGGAACGACGCACGCACGGGCCTGTTCGCCGAATCCCCCCGGCGCGTTCATCCAATGGTTGGCCGGCTGTTACGACGAGGCGCGAAATCGCCTCGACCGTAAGACTCTCGAATATCGGGCCCTCGCGGTTGGCAACCTCTAGGCCGCCGGTTGAACAGAGCCTTCGGGCATACTTCGTGCCGCACGAAAGGACTGCTCAGCAACACCCGCCCGCAACGCTGGATGGCTTGCCCCCCATCACCGCCGGTGCGATCGTGATGCGCCTGAACTCCTGCACGGCCTCATCATGCCAGATTCGAGCCCTGCTCTCACCCTCCGTCCTCTAGACCGCTTGGGGGAGGCTCCGGATCGTTCTCTCTCCTTTCGACGCTGGCCGGCAGAAGCTTCGACTCATTTGCCCGCCGTTCCCTGGCCCCCAACAGCGAAACCAGATAAGCCTGCGCAACACTCTCCTCGCGAATCGAGTTCCACGCCTGGAAGCCTTCCTGCACCGAGGCGATTTGCGCGTCCACCTCCACCGGCGTCCACTCCTTCGCCATGTTGTAGTCCGCGTCGTTACGCCGTTGCTGCGCCTGAATGAACGCATTCGCGACCGTACGCAGGCGAAGGGCCGCCGCCCTCTCCGCGCCTCCGCCCGCAGCGTCCTTGAGACCGCCTTTGAGAGCGGCATTGATCTGCGCGACCCTCGCCTCGGAAGCCGTCTTCATCGGGCCATGCTCGAAGCACCGGCCGAGCATCGCCCGCAACTCCGGCCGCGCCCAGTTCGCCGTCGCCTCCGAGATCAGAAGGTGGAAAAGCGCGTAGTAGGCCGTCGAAACAGCCCTCCTCAGACTGGCCTGATGCGCGCTCTCAGGATGCAGATTGGCAAGCTCCTGGGCCAGCGCCAGCAGGCCCTCGGGAAACGCCATGACTCAGACCAGCGTTGGCTGCTTCAACTGGGCCTGTTCGGACTCGCTCCGGAAATTGAAGTACGGAAGAACGCCCCATTGCTCCAGCGGCTGAACCTCTTGCAGAAGCGTTTCCGAAGCCCGATTGCTCACGTCCAGCAGCTGTTCCCGCCGGCTGGCCGCGTCAGCCAGAATCACCATAAAGAAAACTGCGGGCTCTCCGCTCCAATCATTCCCCAGCGTGGGAATAATCTGGACCACGTGAGGAGCCAGACCCTGCGCCGCTCGTGCCACCGCCGCCTCGAATCCAGCCTGCTGGACAAACGCCCTGGGTACGTTCACGGCCACATTATCGCGCGCCCGGACCGGGGCAGGAACCGCCTTAGCCGGTCAGCCGCACGTCGCGTCCGCCGACGCGCAGGCCGCCGGCATCGTCCACGACTGGCGCAACGGCCGGTGATCGGAGCACCTCACGTGGCTGCTACCATCTTGATCGAGGACCCACACCCATGACCGGCCGCATCGAAATCAACCCCGCCGTCATGCTCGGCAAGCCCGTCATCCGCCACACCCGCATTCCGGTCGAACTCCTCCTGCGCAAGCTCGCCGAAGGAGCCACGATTCCCGACCTCCTCGACGCCTACCCCCGCCTGACCGAAGCCGGCATCCGAGCCTCCCTCGCCTACGCCGCCAACGCCGTCGCCCCCGAAACCGGACCCTCCGAAGCCGCGCCCTAGCCGCCCCAGCCCAGCCGCAAGACCCGAGCCGAAGCCGTCGCCCACATCCGCGAACAGCGCCGCGGCAACCGCCTGCCCGCCGGTGCCACCATCCGCGACCTCTATCAACGAAGGCCGCGCTTGAGATAACCTGGAAGTGTCCGGCGACGAGCACGGCCTGCCGCCATGAACATCAAGATCGAAGACTCCACAGTCGAAGCCAGACTCCAGCGCCAGATGCAGGCCATGGGCGTATCCGACCCCGAACAAGCCGTCGAGCGCCTCCTCGCCACGCAAGAGGAACAGGACCGCTGGCTCCTCGAAAACAAGGCCACCATCGACGCCAAAATCCGCCGCGGCATCCATCAGCTCGACCGCGGCGAAGGCATCCCCGAGGACCAACTCGACGCCCATCTCACGAGGCTCAAAACCCAGCCCGAATGAGGCGCCGGTACGTTCCGTCGCCTCTAAGAAATCCTGTCAGGTCAACTTGCCGGACCCTGCGGCCAGGTTACCTTGGCCGGCACCAAGCCGCCGAAAGCTAGTTGCGAATCTCGCTCGGAACAACCCACAATAGGATCTGACGCGGATGGCGAGTCAGAGGACATTTCCGTTGCTCCCAATTGACGAGCCGCCCACATTCTGCGAATACGCGGGCGGCAACTGCGACCAATCATTCGCGGATTTGAAACCCACTGAAGGGTTTGCCGTTTATGCCTCGGACCCTCCTCTCATCGCTGACACCATCGAAGCCGCTGTAAAACGGGCGCAACAGCAGCAGCCCTCGCGTCGATGGTCAACCTGGAAAGACTTGAACATTCCAGGTCAAATCATATTTTGCAGTGTCTGCAAAGCCCTACGGGCAACACAGACGGTGGTTGCAGACGTTACGACGCTTAACCCGAACGTCCTCTTTGAGATCGGTTATGCAATCGGCCTCGGCCGAGTCGTCCAGCCAATTCGCGATCGCAGCTATGTTCGTGACGACAAAGTTTTCGAAGAACTGGGCATGCTCGACACTTTTGGCTATAGTACTTTTGAGAATTCAGAGGACCTGGCTGCACAATTGGCCTCTCATACGGGCGAGCCAATCCTCCCGCCTAATGCGGTCATCAATCGCGAGCAGCCCGTCTACCTCGTTCGCAGCCAAGTTCAGAATGACGGCATGGTCCATCTGATGTCGGCACTCAAGAAGTCCGGGTTACGGTTTCGATCGTTCGATCCAAGGGAGACACCGCGCCTTTCACTGCATGACGCTGCGAAGCAAGTTGCTGCTTCCCTCGGCGTGATAGTTCACATGGTTGCGCCAGCGCGGATCGGCAGTATGGTAAACAACGCCCGTTGCGCACTTGTCGCTGGTTTGGCCATGGCCCAAGGGAAGCGTGTCCTCATGCTCCAAGAAAGCGAAATTCGTCAACCGATCGATTTCAGGGACGTCGTGAAGAGCTACTCAGCCGCGAACCAAGTTAGCGATCATCTCCTCCCGCTAATCAAGGCTGTGGTCGAGGAATTGCAGGAATCGCAATTCGTCGCAGTAGCGCTGCCACTAAATCTCCTTGAAAAGATCGACTTGGGTGACCTCGCTGCCGAAAATGAAATAAAGGGATTGAATTCGTACTTTGTGCCCACAGGAGAATACAACGAGGCAAAGCGGGGCCACGCCAGATTGGTTGTCGGGAGGAAGGGAGCCGGTAAGACGGCGATTTTCTACAGTGTCCGAAGCACCTACAAGCCGAGCCGATCTCACCTTGTCCTAGACCTGAAGCCGGAAGGCCATCAGTTTACGAAGTTCAAGGAATCGGTCCTCGAGCAGCTAACACCGGGCATACAACAACACGTTTTGACGGCGTTCTGGAATTATGTGCTCCTGATGGAGGTTGCTCGTAAGATCGTTGAGGACGAGGCCAAGCTTTCGTATCAGAGCCAAGATCGCCGTGCAGCTTGGCTGGTTGTGGCTGAGAGGTTTGGTCAGCAAACTCGCAGTGAGCAAGGTGACTTTTCCGAACGGTTGCTATTTCTTGTTGAAGCCATCATTGCCCGGAAGCAGACAGTTGGCTCGATCGCCACGACGCCCGAGATTACGCAACTGGTCTATGGCGGTGATATCCGGGGCTTGAGCGATGCGCTCAGCTCCTACATGGGCGTAAGTCGGAAGGAAGCCATCTGGCTTCTCATTGACAACCTGGACAAGAGCTGGCCAGTCCAGTCAGCTCGGACAGAGGATATACTGCTGATCCGGAGCCTCCTTGAGGCATCTCGCAAGCTGCAGCGGCAGTTCGAGAGTCGCGGAACAGAATGCCACGTGATTGTTTTCATAAGGAACGACATCTACGAGCATCTTGTGCGCGACACGCCTGACCGTGGCAAAGACACTGCAGTCATCCTGGACTGGGCCGACCCTGAGGTATTCAAGGAGATCATTCGGAGGAGGATCATTCGAAGCACTGGGCTCGAAGGCGACTTCGAGACGCTCTGGCGGACCATCTTCGACTCGCACGTTGGAGGAGAGGAGTCCTTCGCGTACATTCTGAATCGCACGCTTGGTCGTCCGAGAGAGGTGTTGCGTTTCTGTCGAACCTGTATTGACGTCGCCGTGAGCCGGGGAAGGGAGCGAGTTACTGAATCCGATATTCTTCAAGCGGAGCGTCAGTGCTCGGAGGATTCCCTGGTTGATGTGTCCTATGAGCTTCAAGATGTAGCGGAGCGATTCAGTGACCTGCCGCACGCTTTTCATGGTGCGAAGTTGCCACTCACTCGACGCGAAGTTGAAGCCAAGATGGATCAGGCGGGCATCGCTCCGGGCGAAAGGGATCGAGCTCGGGACCTACTCATTTGGTTTGGATTCCTTGGGCTTTGGATTTCTCCCGAAGTCGAACGATTCTCCCATGCGTACCAGCACGACCTGCGAAAGATGAACAGTGGCTTGGACCCGGGGGACGCAGGGGCTGCCTACACGATTCATCCAGCCTTCAGGGCCGCTCTCGAATGCACCGTTCGATAGCTGTCGGAACAGGGCAACTACCCCTCACCTCAAAACTTGACATCCCCCACCCCCCACCTGCTACACTCATCTTCAGCCGCAGAACTCCCCCCAAGGCTGGACCCGAAAAGAAAGGTCTTGCCAAGCGGAGGCGGTTCTGGTAGAGTTGACAATGGCAGGACGCGCGGTAGGCGACAAACGCCCGCTGCAAAGTCTGGCCACGGGGTAAGGCAGGCAGTATCCGAGACTCGGGAGATCCTGGGTCGCCGCCTTCTGAAGAAGTTCCTTCAGGTTCCCAAACCGCTCTTTAGCGAGCACAGTTTTCTGGACGCAACGTATCGCTGTCCGGATCGGCCAAGGTGGAACAAGCCGGAATCGATCCGCGGGTGGTGGTTGCGCCCAAAATGACTTAGGAGTCCACGGCGAGCGCGTTGTGGGCCACAAGTTTCGAGGCCGGCGCAAGCAGGTTCTTCGCTCCAGGCAACTGGGCGATCGGCCAGTGAGCGCGCAGATCTTTGAAAATCTGGTTGGACGCGAATTTGGCCCGCTGCCGGCAACGGTGGCGCGGTCGAATCCATAGAAGTAATCGTCAGTTACTGAGTTTAAGATCGAAGCGATCTAACAAATCGGTCATCGGCGGCCCTTCGGGGCTGGTTCGATGGCCACATGGTTCAAACGAGAGTTTGATCCCGGCTCAGAATCAACGCTGGCGGCGCGCTTAACACATGCAAGTCGCACGAGAAAGCATCCTTCGGGGTGTGAGTAAAGTGGCGTACGGGTGAGTAACACGTGGATCATCTACCTTCTGGTGGGGAATACCCCCGGGAAACTGGGGACAATACCGCATAAGCTCGAAAGAGGAAAGCAGCAATGCGCCGGAAGAGGAGTCCGCGGCCGATTATGCTAGTTGGTGGGGTAATGGCCTACCAAGGCGAAGATCGGTAGCCGGCCTGAGAGGGCACACGGCCACACTGGCACTGAAACACGGGCCAGACTCCTACGGGAGGCAGCAGTGGGGAATCTTGCACAATGGAGGAAACTCTGATGCAGCGACGCCGCGTGAGTGATGAAGCCCTTCGGGGTGTAAAGCTCTTTCGACGGGAACGATAATGACGGTACCCGAAGAAGAAGCTGCGGCTAACTACGTGCCAGCAGCCGCGGTAATACGTAGGCAGCAAGCGTTGTTCGGAATTACTGGGCGTAAAGAGTGTGTAGGCGGTGCTCTAAGTCTGTTGTGAAATCTCCCGGCTTAACTGGGAGGGTGCGGCGGGAACTGGAGTGCTCGAGGATGGGAGAGGTAAGCGGAATTCCTGGTGTAGCGGTGAAATGCGTAGATATCAGGAGGAACACCTGTGGTGTAGACAGCTTACTGGACCATATCTGACGCTGAGACACGAAAGCGTGGGTAGCAAACAGGATTAGATACCCTGGTAGTCCACGCCCTAAACGATGCATACTTGGTGTGAGCCATTCATTTGGTTCGTGCCGGAGCTAACGCGTTAAGTATGCCGCCTGGGGAGTACGGTCGCAAGGCTGAAACTCAAAGGAATTGACGGGGGCCCGCACAAGCGGTGGAGCATGTGGTTCAATTCGACGCAACGCGAAGAACCTTACCTGGGCTCGAACGGCTTCGGACACTCCTTGGAAACAGGGATTTCCCGCAAGGGACTGGAGTCGAGGTGCTGCATGGCTGTCGTCAGCTCGTGTCGTGAGATGTTGGGTTAAGTCCCGCAACGAGCGCAACCCTTGTCCTGTGTTGCCATCATTAAGTTGGGCACTCTCAGGAGACCGCCAGCGATAAGTTGGAGGAAGGTGGGGATGATGTCAAGTCATCATGGCCTTTATGTCCAGGGCTACACACGTGCTACAATGGGCGGTACAAAGCGCTGCAAACCCGCGAGGGGGAGCTAATCGCAAAAAACCGTCCTCAGTTCGGATCGCAGGCTGCAACTCGCCTGCGTGAAGCTGGAATCGCTAGTAATGGCGTATCAGAATGATGCCGTGAATACGTTCCCGGGCCTTGTACACACCGCCCGTCACATCACGAAAGTGGATTGTACTAGAAGTCCCTATCAAACGGGCCCAAGGTATGATTCATGATTGGGGTGAAGTCGTAACAAGGTAGCCGTAGGAGAACCTGCGGCTGGATCACCTCCTTTCTAAGAGAACGTGGCCGGAGGCACTGAAATCAACCCGCGCAAGCGGATCAGTAGGTGCTAGCCGTTCCGGTCCATGTTGCGTACCCGTCGCGCTTGCGCGGCGGTGTCACGTGACAGCTTCGATCCTCTCTTACTCTTAATTGACGCGCTTTTATGGCGGTTCGCGAGCTGGTCTCGCGGCCCGCGTCCAATCGGCCTCGATCAATCTTAAAAGAGGTGGCCCTCGCGGCCACCTCGAATTCAATCAGGGGCTGTAGCTCAGTTGGGAGAGCGCCTGATTTGCATTCAGGAGGTCGCCGGTTCGATCCCGACCAGCTCCACCAACTCTTAAAGCGGGCCTGTAGCTCAGTTGGTTAGAGCGCACCCCTGATAAGGGTGAGGTCGGTAGTTCGACTCTACCCAGGCCCACCATCCACTCAGATATCCGCGGGCGCCGCCACTCGCCAAGGCGAATGACGGCGCCCGCCGGTAGCTGAGGCTATCGAAGATCTTTGACATTTGAATATTGACGGGCAACTACAAAGTTGCAAGGTCGCCACGAAAACAATTATGTGGCGGCCGGTAGCGCACCAGCGTGCGCACCCCTCCCGGCCCCCTGAAGGCCGGCGGGACGCGTGACGTTGAACGGTGGCGCCAGGCCCACCTCGGCTTCGGCCGGACGGGTGCTGTGCCGCCGACTACTCTGTGTCTAGAGTAAATTTTATGGTCAAGCTACTAAGGGCATGCGTGTGGATGCCTTGGCGCAAGTAGGCGATGAAGGACGTGGTCAGCTGCGATAAGCCTCGGGGAGATGCAAGCAATCTGTGATCCGGGGATTTCCGAATGGGGGAACCCAGCCGGTGTGAACACCGGTTATCCTGCGATGAATACATAGTCGTAGGAGGCGAACGGGGGGAAGTGAACCATCTCAGTACCCCTAGGAAAAGAAAACAATAGTGATTCCGTTAGTAGTGGCGAGCGAATGCGGAATAGCCCAAACCAGGCAATTCGAAAGGAGAGCCTGGGGTTGTAGGACCACAATAATCAAGTTGTGACATCGGCTTCGGCCGGTGGGGCAACTTGGTTAAAAGAAGGATAGGTGAGCGTTAGGAGAACGGTCTGGAAAGGCCGGCCATAGGGGGTGATAGCCCCGTATCCGAAAATGCAATCCTCTTTCAAGTGGCTCCTGAGTACCGCGGGGCACGTGGAACCCTGCGGGAACCCACCGGGACCATCCGGTAAGGCTAAATACTCACTTGCGACCGATAGTGAACCAGTACCGTGAGGGAAAGGTGAAAAGTACCCCTGCGAGGGGAGTGAAATAGTACCTGAAACCGCATGCTTACAAGCAGTGGGAGGGCTATGCCGGGCAACCGGAAGGCCTGACCTCGTGCCTATTGAATAATGAGCTGGCTAGTTTGTCTCAGTGGCAAGGTTAAGCGAAAGCGAGCCGTAGCGAAAGCGAGTCTGAATAGGGCGTTTTGAGTCGCTGGGATAAGACGCGAAGCGGGATGATCTAGACTTGGGCAGGATGAAGTTCGTGTAACAGCGAATGGAGGTCCGAACCAGTGTTGGTTGAAAACAGCTTGGATGACCTGAGTCTAGGAGCGAAAGACCAATCAAATTCCGTGATAGCTCGTTCTCTCCGAAATAGCTTTAGGGCTAGCCTTCGGTGGTCCGTCGCGGTGGTAGAGATCTGGATGAACTAGGGGCCTTCCCAGGTTACCGAATTCAACCAAACTTCGAATGCCGTACACGTGTAGCCGAGGAGTCAGACGGCGGGGGCTAAGCTTCGTCGTCAAAAGGGGAAGAGCCCAGACCATCAACTAAGGTCCCTAAATTCATGCTAAGTGGGAAAGGAAGTCGAGTTCCAGAAACAGCCAGGAGGTTGGCTTAGAAGCAGCCATCCTTTAAAGAAAGCGTAATAGCTCACTGGTCGAGGGACTCGGTGCCGACAATCCAACGGGGCTCAAGCATGATACCGAAGTTATGGATTCGTTACCTTCGGGTAACGAGTGGTAGGAGAGCATTCTTATCTGGTTGAAGGTGGAGCGTAAGCACCACTGGACGGCTAGGAAGAGACTCTGCCAGCATAAGTAGCGAAAAACCAGGTGAGAACCCTGGTCGCCGTAAGTCTAAGGTTTCCTGAGAAAGGTTAATCCGCTCAGGGTTAGTCGGAGCCTAAGGCGAGGCCGAAAGGCGTAGCCGATGGACACACGGTTAACATTCCGTGACTACAGCAGTACGATCAAGACCGATGCGGGGACGCAGCGTGTAAATCCCTCTGCGCAATGGTTTCAAGGAGGGGTGAAACGAGGTTGGGAAGGGGAAATCCGCCCGGCCGTCTGCCAGGAAAAGCCGCTAAGGAGTGCTGTTGTATCCGTACCATAAACCGACACAGGTGGACGAGATGAGTATTCTCAGGCGCTCGGGTGATGGTTTGTTCAGGAACTAGGCAAATTGGCTCCGTAACTTCGGGAAAAGGAGCGCCCTCCGCAAGGGGGGCCGCAGCGAAGCGCATCAGGCGACTGTTTAACAAAAACACAGGTCTCTGCAAAGTCGAAAACGACGTATAGGGGCTGACGCCTGCCCGGTGCCGGAAGGTTAAAGGGAGAGGTCAACCGCAAGGTGAAGCTTTGAACTGAAGCCCCGGTGAACGGCGGCCGTAACTATAACGGTCCTAAGGTAGCGAAATTCCTTGTCGGGTAAGTTCCGACCTGCACGAATGGCGTAACGATCTGATGACTGTCTTAACAAGCCGCCCGGCGAATTTGTGGTTCCGGTGAAGACGCCGGATGCCCGCCACTAGACGGAAAGACCCCGTGCACCTTTACTATACCCTATCAATGAATTATGGGATGTTCTGCGCAGAATAGGTGGGAGGCTTTGAACCCAGGCTCTTGGGCTTGGGGGAGCCAACGTTGAGATACCACCCTGAGCATTCTGTGGTTCTAACTTACAGCCGTAATCCGGTTGAAGGACATTGGTAGGCGGGTAGTTTGACTGGGGCGGTCGCCTCCTAAACGGTAACGGAGGCGCTCGAAGCTTGGTTCAGGAGGTTTGGAAATCCTCCATCGAGTGCAATGGCATAAACCAGGTTGACTGCGAGACCTACAAGTCAAGCAGGTACGAAAGTAGGACATAGTGATCCGGTGGTTCTGTATGGAAGGGCCATCGCTCAACGGATAAAAGGTACGCCGGGGATAACAGGCTGATCGGAGTCAAGAGTTCACATCGACGCTCCGGTTTGGCACCTCGATGTCGGTTCATCGCATCCTGGGGGTGTAGAAGCTCCCAAGGGTTAGGCTGTTCGCCTATTAAAGCGGTACGTGAACTGGGTTCAGAACGTCGCGAGACAGTTCGGTCCCTATCTGTGGTGGGCGTAGGAGATTTGAAGGGGGTTGTCCTTAGTACGAGAGGACCGGGATGAACAGACCTCTTGTGATCCAGTTGTCACACCAGTGGCAGCGCTGGGTAGCGAAGTCTGGTCGGGATAAGCGCTGAAGGCATATAAGCGCGAAACCTTCCCTAAGATGAGATCTCCCAAGCGAAAGCTAAGAAGGGCCGTGGAAGACGACCACGTTGATAGGACGGATGTGGAAGTGCAGCAATGTATGAAGCTTACCGTTACTAATAGCCCGTTCGGCTTGACCATAAAATTTACTGTCGATACAGAGTAGAAGTGGCTGCCCGTCAATATTCATGGCCGCAGATGAACGCGGACGAACGCAGATTTCCGAAGGGAAGGCGTTCGAGGCGAATCAGCGGCCCACCCGATTTTGGGTGACCGTAGCGAGAGGGTCCCACCCGTTCCCATCCCGAACACGGAAGTTAAGCCTCTCAGCCCCGATGGTACTGCACGCGCGAGTGTGTGGGAGAGTAGGACGTCGCCCAATTAATTTGAAAAACCCCGGCCTCAGGGATGAGAGCCGGGGTTTTTCCCTTTGGGGACCCTACTGGCGCGGCTCAGTCAGTCGTCGAGTACTCACTCACAGGCGTGAAGGACGCATCGAGGATGGTCTCTTGGCCCCAGTGGTTTCGCAGAAGGAGGGTCAACTGACGAGTGCTTGCCAAATCAAACCCAGGGCCGAGGACAAACCCCTCCACGGTCCGCCGCAGCTCAGCCGCACGGCGCGTCTCCTTGCCCATGCCCCATGCTCGGGCTTCCGCGCCCGATTCTCAATATGGGTTCCCCGCACGCTTACACTCTACTTGCGGGAGATCCGCGAGCAGTTGCTGTCCAAGAGCGCCGCGGGCCAGGCCGTCAATTATCTGCTCAACAACTGGGCCGCGCTGACGCGCTATTGCGACCACCCCGATCTGTCGAATCGACAACAACCATACCGAGCGTTCGCTGCGCGGCTGGGCAGTGGGGCGCGCCAACTGGACCTTTTTCGGAAGTGACCGCGGGGGCAAAACGGCCACCGTACTCCGCAGCTTCGTGGCCTCCTGCGAGCTGCTAAAGATCGACCCGTTCGCCTGGTTCCACGACGTACTCTCCCGCCTCGCCGATCATCCCATCTCCCGGCTCGACGAACTACTCCCGCACCGCTGGTCTCCTGCCCGCACCTAAAACCTTCGATTCTACTCGCGCTCCCGACCTTCCTCCACTGGGGTTCATCGGGTGCTGTCCAGCGTAAAGTCACCGGATCGCCTTGCGATCTGAATCCAGGCCAACGGTCGTGACTCTCTCATCTGCGGTTTTCCAGGTGACCGTTATTCGCTCCTTGCCATAGTCTGGAAGTACATTCTGCTGGCGGTTCTCAACTCCGGTTAGAGAGATGATGGGCTGGTCGCTTGTGGCGATGCGGACGTAAGGCGACAGTTCCTCAGCCCAATTAGGAGTGCTGCCGTTCTGTCCCCGATACAATCTTCCTCCCGATCGGAGTCCCGCGATGACAAAATACTCGCCGCCGGAAACTATCGTAGCGACGGGCAAATACCGGGGCGGCTGCACGATGCGGTTTCCTTGCTTGTATTCACCGGGGCGCTGCAATGGGATCAGGAAATAGGACTCGATAGCCGCAGGAATTACTTCGAAGTCCACGGGCGCAGCATTCCCGTATCCGTAATAGAGGCGGTAACGTCCTGGGCTCTGTGGAACCTGAAAACTGCGTGTATCCGTGCCAAAAGCATGGAAAGTTCGCTCGATAGTCTCGCCCGGCGCGAACCAGTGGGGGGACTCGGTCGGCCAACTGCGGCAACAGGGTGGCTCCGACAGAACCTTGAGCTTGTCACCAGGGAGTCTTTGGTAATCGACCCAAAAAACATCCGGGCCGGTAGCGAAGGGTTCAAATGCCTCCACACTGTCCGGCGTCGCGTTGGTTACCGAGACGGTTACCTCAATTGCCTCTCCCGGAAAATACTCCGCCCGGTCGGTCTTTAGGGTGACCGTCAGCTTGGCTGTATTCGCCTCTAGCTGCCGCTCCCTTGTAACTTTGTACGGAATCGGCTGGCCAAAGACAGGGGCTCCTTGCGCCTTAAGAGCGGGCACGCTTAGGATAACCAAGCTGGCCAATAGGCAGGCACGGAAGGCGTGTTTCATGACGAGTGTCTCTCCTCGAGGGTCCTACGGTGGACACGTTGATGCCTGTGGTGTGGTCTTACAAAGCACCATGAACGGTTTATCTAGAGTGGGATCGAAGTGCCAGAATCCAGGACTATTTGTCGTGCTGGAGAGCCGTGCTGTGTAGTCCATGATCTGGTTCCTCTGAATCCATAGGTCAATCTGCGTCGGAGGGGTTGGCAACTGCTGAGGCGGGTTCATCGAGTTCGGTTGAATGGTATACTGAGCAATCATCTGTGGATCCGTCTGAGGGTTAGGGCTCATTAGTACGTCGTACGCCCAGCCACCATTTTGGGAAGGTGAAATGCCCGCCAAATCTCCGGATTGCGGTTGCGCGATCTCACTTTGACGGCGTGCTCCGCCTCCAGAATGATCCACCTGGATCCACACCCAAAACTTTTGGTGAATCGTATCGTTACCACCACCCGAATGATAATCCAGGCCACATATTGGCAAGTAACATGGCGCATAGCGCGTGGTGGGCAGGAGTCCGGGATTGGCTATGAGGGCGGACTGAGTAGTACCTCCCGCCAAGGTCGGCTCTACAGGTCGAGTTTCACGATAGTGCAGCAGTCCAAACTTATGCCCGACTTCGTGAGCCAGGGTTTGATACATTAGGACTGGGAAGAGATAACCACGATTCATTGCGGTCGCACTTATCCCTGTAACTGAAAGTGTCACAGGAAAACCATCATTGTTGGGGGTTCCTGCAGCTGCCAGAATGGGGTCTCCGTTGGAGTCCGTTCCGAGGGAATTGTCTATGACGAGGTCAATTGCAAAGATCTCGCTCTGGTGGTTTGTGTAACTGCGTCGCAGATTTGTGAGGCCTCGCTTGGGATCGAGCGTAGAGGTATCTAGCGGGCTAGCCAGGTCGATCGATAAAGCGTGGTATACAAATGGGGTCTCGTTTGTTAAGGAGAATCCGTAGAGTTCGAAGAGTCCATTCGGGTCCGCCACGAAGACGTCCTGCTCACGCAGAGGATTGGTCCTCTCGTGGAGGGTGCAGCCAGGTGCGCAGGAGTTAGCCTGGATCAGCACGAACCCGCGATACTCCTCAAACCCGGAGAAGCCGTCGCCTGGAGGAGCGCCGTTCGAGTTCACCTCGGCATCCGCACTCGGATCGATCATGGGAAGCTGCATCTGCTGCTCCCATGCGTCGGCGATGTAGTCCCCATTCACGTCCACGGGAAGAGCCGCCGGCAAGTTCTGCCCATTGACCTGCGCGCTCACGGTGACGCCGTTAATTGTAGCTGTCGCGGTGACCGACCCGTAGCCACCGTAGTCCCGGGAACTCACCCAGACGTTGGCCGAGTTGACGGCTGGGTTCGTCTGGATGGTCTGCTCCCATTGACCCATCATGGGGTCCTCGACAACGGTTGACGGGGCTTGGAAAAGGCCGGCGGCCTGCCGCGCCGGATCGAAGAAGTAGTCTGCGGAGCCATTGATGGGATCGGTGCAGGACACGTCGGTGTCCCCATTCGCGAGAAAGCAGCGGTTGGTGGAGTCCCCATAGAAATGCGTGGAAAGGACCTGGAAGCGGATTGTCCCTGTCACCCCAGCCGGACTGATGGTCGCCGTGTACTTTGTGTAGCAGTTCGTGTTGGGCGTACAGGTCTCCCAGGAGTTCAGGCTGTTGACCGGGACGAAGCTGGGATCCGTGGGCGTCAAACTTAATTTGATCACAGGAACGTCCCGGGTGTTGCCCACCGGGGAGCCCTGGGGTGCGCCTGTCGCTTGCGGTGCGCCGAAGAAGGGTTGCCCACCCGCGCCATTCGACTGAACGTAGATTGGCACGGTGGAGCCGGAATAGGAGGCAGGAACCGTCGCTGAAAAGACGATGACATCGTCACCGTTCTGGTTCTGCGTTGGAGCGCCCAACTGATATGCCGTGCCGCCGACGTAGACCGTCGGGTGGTCGCCGAACCCAGTGCCGGTGAGCATGAGCGTGTTCTGCCCACCCGGGATAACCCAGTTCGGGCTGACGTTGGTGAGGACCGGCGTTCGGTCGTACACCACGATGGCAAACCACGCATTCACCTTAGGCTGATTATATTTGTCCGTCGTTGGGAATGCGATTTGATGGCGTCCTTTAACCGCGGAATAGGGCACACTGAGGCTGACGGAGACCGAACGTGGGTTTTTCGCCGTGTAATTTACGGTGATGCCTCCGTTTCCGCCAGAGATCAGAGGGCCAGTGGCGTTGGTGTAGTTGCTGTCCGAGTCTAAAGGAATATTGTTGAACGTGTTGAAGGAAACAGTTGCGCCCGCGGCGACAAACCCGAGGCTGTCGTAGGAATGGAGATCGTCGCCGTTGCTATCGCGGCTATCATCGCACCACCAGTACAAATACGGGTCATCGCAGTAGGTCGAGCGATGGGTACCGGCTAAGGTGTAAACGTCGGACGCCGATACTGAGAAGTTGTTCTGGGGATTGCACGGCACGCGTTCGACGGCGCTGCCACCCTTGAGGATGACGCTCTCGCCGCAGGTCGATCCCATGCTCACGCCGTTGCGCCACATTACATTAGAGGTGTAGTTCGTGTAGAGGGGAGTGTAAGGTGGGGAAATCAATGTGCCGCTCACCCCGAAAATCTGGTTAGGGGGCATATATTCAATCGAGCTGTAGTAACACATGACAGGAGCGTACTCGACCCCGGGGCAGTCCGTCGTGACCGTAGCACTGCGCTGCCCTGCGCCGCTAAACATGGGCAAATCGTACGTGGTGGAGATAGCGTGGACTAGAGATGGCGATTCGGCAGCGTCCACCAAACCCGGTGCGACAATGGAGGAATCGATCCACTGCCCTTGCTGGTACCACCAGATCGTACCGGTCCCATCTTTACTGGCGATGAACAGATCTGTTCCGTTCGATCCACCCGTGGCCGAGGTGAAGGTTTGGTTGGTACTGGTCCAGTTGACGGAAACGGTCGAGCCGAAATCTCCAGCGGGGAAGGTGCCATAAAACGGTGTACCGCTGGCCGTCAAAACTACGATGGCGAGGGAGTTTCCGAGAGGCAGGATCTCCGGGTCCTGGGAGCCGACGCCGCCGGTGGACCGCCAGCCCGACCAGGCGGCTCCGAGTTGCCGCCCCACCTAAATGCCCCCACTGGAATCGCGCGCCGCGATGTACAGGGCGCCGTCGGCACCGACCGCCGCCGAAGGCGTGCCTATAAACACTCCACCGAGGGCGTGCCAGTCCCGTTGGCTGGTGGCGATCTGATAGCGGTTCGAATAGGCCCCTCCGTATTGGTCCAAGCCAACGGTGTAGACTTCGGTGTCCGTGGCCGCGATTGCCGGGTCGGTCGCGAGGACGCCAAAGAGGGGTATCCAGCCGGTGACCGAGCCTGTGTAGGAGTTCAGCCAGTACGCATTGTAGGCGTCCCGGGCTGCTACGAAGGCCGTCCCGGAGATCGACACGTCCGTGCTGATTCTCCCCACGACCGTACCCGCCATCGGGACCCAGGACGTTTCAAAGGTATTGGAAGCAGCCAGGAAGCGGCGAATCCAGACTGCGCCGGAGCTATCCCGGCCGACCAGGAAGGTGTTGCCATCGGTGTCGCGAGCGGTTCCGGGGTCGGACGCGAATACGCCTCCGGCGGGGTGGTCGATTCCAGCGGACGTGGTGAGCTGATAACCTCCTCCCGCCAACCGGTATGCGCCGGTAGCGACCTGCGAGTACGCGGCGGCAGAAAGGATGAGCAAAGCTGCCAGCGGCTTCATTTCACTTCCTCGGCCAGGGGTTTCGACTTCTGGCGTGCTAGGAAGGCTGCCTCAAACTGGGTCCACTCCTCTGGGGCGAGCTTCTTCCGGATTGTTTCGATAGCGGAGGAAGTGATCATTTTTCGTTCGACCCAGCTCTGGACTGCGGCCGAGGTGGATAGCGGCTTGCCGGTCGGTGCTGCCTGCGCCGTGCGGGCTGACGCAGCGGTCTTGTATGTTGCGACGGCGGCCTGCGTCAGCGCGCCTGTTTTGACGAAAAGTGCCTCACTCATCTTGGCTGTGGCGGCGCCTGTGGCGACGCGGTTCTGATACGTTGCGCCACCTTGTCCCCGCACGGCGTCCGCGTCATCCATCAATTTGGCGTGGAAGTAGAAAAAGTCCGTCCATGCTTCCAGGTCCTGAGGGGCGCGATTGACGAAACCGGGCGGCAGCGTCTGTGAGAATAATGTCGCGCAAACGCTGAGGAGAATCCATCGGGCTGGGCGAAGCATAGGTTCGACTATATAGGGTAATGCCGAAGGAATCAAGAAATTCCTTAACATTGTGGCCATCCGGACGGAGCTAAGAAGTTCAACACGTGGCTGAGAAGCGCGGGACCTTTGCAGAAGATGGCGATCTGGTCAGGACCCTGGGTCGGGAGCGGTGAGGCTGTTCGTGTTGGCGATGTGGGGAAAGTCTCTTGATTTCAGGGGTATGTCGGACTCGGTCGAGTAGGAAATGGGGGGTGCATGGTATCCGATGGGTATGAAAAGAAATCTGTCACCGGATGAGTTGCGAGTTTTGCCCTTGGGGTCGGCCGGGGTGGAAGACAGTCTGAAATTGTTTGGGTCGCAGAGGCGGGAGTTGGAGCGGCGGGGGGAGTTTGTGCGGCGGTATCAGAGCCAGCGCGGGACGAAGGGGTTTGTGCGGCTCGATCCGGTGCTCGAGTTTCATTTGGGGTTGGGGGAGCGGCGGAAGGAATAGATAAGCCGGATGGATGGCGCCGAAGCTGTTGGAAGTGGTGTACAGGCTCCAGGAGCAACTGGAGGGGCTCGATGCGGATGCGCGGCGGTTGCTGATGTTTGCGAATTTGCTGGAAGGGCATTATGCGGTGAGGGAGCCGCGGAGCCGGTTGACGTTTGAGGAGTATGCGAAGATCCCGGGGCGGTGGGCGATTGTGGGTGATAGGGCGTGTGCGCTGCGCTTCGGGACCGCTCCCTGGCGGTCGCGGCACAGCTAGCGGGCGTGTGGATGGGTGCAGGTTGCGAGCAAGAGATGTGTTGAGGGACAGGGGAAGAGGCGGCCTTAGAGGCCGCCGCAGGCCACGGGCCCGCCCCACACGTCCTTCACCAGGACAAATTCACCGGAACAAATTCACCAGAATGAGTCCACCAGAGGGAGTCCAATAAAACAAGGACACGGAAGGAGCCCAACCAAATACGCCCTTTAACACAGGACTCATAAAGGCACGACACATCAAAGGGCTAGAGGACTTTCGTCCAGTTGTCTGATTTTAGGGACATCTCGGCGGCGTTGGCGATTCTGGATTTTTCCTCGGGCGTCAGTGAAGACGAGACTTCGTTGTTGGTGTTGGCTGGGTCGTATAGGCGGGTGGCTGGGAAGTTTGTTGCCAGGTAGGTCAGGAGATTTTCGAGAGATTCGGAGATCGGGCGGTTGGGGGGCAGGGCTCGGATGGCGGTGAGCTCCTGCAAGAAGGACGGGAAGCGGAGGGTGTTGCGGCGGGTCCAGAGTTTCAGGGCCAGGATTTCCGTGGTCAGGCCGCTCGATTGGACGTGGCGGAGTTGTTGGGCTATGTCGGTCTGGAGCCAGGTTTCGTAGCGCTGTTGCCACAAGGTGTGATGGGTCGAGTTGGGGCGGCGGCGGGCGGGGACCAGGTCGATTTGAGCCCCTTCGAAGGTGATGCGGACGCTTACGTTGCGGGGGCTTGGGAGATGCTCGCGGAAGTGGGTGATGAGCGAGGGCGCCAGGGACGACAGGGGGCCGGGGGTGTTGGGGGCCAGGCTTAGAAAGATGTCCACGTCGGAAGCGCTGCGGAGGGCGGTTTGCTTGGCTTGGGAGCCTGAAAGCGTCATCGATTCAAGGTAGCGGGACAGGGGCCAGCGGTCGATGTGCGGCTTTAGGCGGCGCAGGAGAGTTTGCGGGTGAGGGTCGTCGGTGGGGGCTCGGTGGCGGTGGATGGTGGCGAGGAGATAGAGGTCGGCGGGGGTCATTTTAAAGGCTCATTTTGGCCGCAGATGGACGCAGATGGACGCAGATTTTCTGAATTCATTTTGCTGGTGTTCCTTTGGGGAGATAGGCGCTGAAGTCGGCTGGGGCCGCGGTTCCCAGGGCTCGGAGGCGGTCGAGTAGGTGGAGGATGAAGAACATCAGAGAGTGATTGGGCGTGGAGACGGTTGTGCGGGTGCGCTTGTGAGTAAATGATCCGTGGGCGAGGGCGCAGCCGATGTCCAGGGGGTGATCGGTGAGGGCGGCTTTGAGGTTGGCTGCGAATTTTTCGGGGTTCCAGATGGAGTCGGCGGCCAGGAGTCCGGTGAGGATGGGCTGCGGGGTGGTGTTGGGCCGGGCGGGGGTGGGGATGGAGGTGCGTTTAAGGGAGAGAACGGATGCGGCTTTTTCCTGGGCTTCCCGCATCCATTGGCGGGTGAATTGGGACTTGATTTCGAAGACTGCGTAGACGCTTTCGGCGGGAATATGCAGGCCGGAGGCGTGCGGGAACAGGACCGGCGTATAGAGATTGTCGAAGATGGCGAGGTCGATTTGGCGGGAGCGGGCTCCGGTGTGGTCAATGATGAAGGCCGGGGCGGCGCGATAGCGGCGGGGGAGATGGCGGCGGAGGAGGTTGATCCAGAGGCGCTCGGCGGCGTGGCCGGCGGAGGAGGCGTGTTCGAAGAGGGCGGCTACTGCGAGTTGGCTGGAGAGCTCGGCTTGGAGGCGGGCGAAGACGCGGTGGAGGTCGAGATGGGCGGAGTCGGCGGAGCGCGGCATGTTCGTGGCCAGGGTAGCGGGCGCGGGGTGGGGAGGCGGGTGAGGTGTGGGCGGGGCTTGGGGGAAAGTGCTTGGGGTGGAGCGGGATGGAGGTCTAGGTGGACGGGAGCGGGGGGCGTGACCGGGGGGCTCGGGAAGCCGAACTGGGGATGGGCCGCGCGGGGCGGGGGTGATTCGTGATACTTTCGCGGGAGGCTTTCTGTTCAAGGAGGAAGGATCTATGAAGAAGGTGTTGGCCTACGTGGTGTGCGGCGCGGTGGCGCTGGGGTTGGCGATTTCGGTGGGCACGACGGCGTTCGCCGATGAGAGTGTCGCGCCGGTGCGGCTGGACCGCTCCAAGATGGCCGGGATCGGGCTGACGGCGATTCCGCCGGACGCCTACCAGGATATTTTGGTCGGCGGGGAGCTGAATATGCGGGTGGCGAACCTGTTTGACGGCAAGGAGCTGCGCGCGGAGATTTTCGAGTCGACGCCGGCCAAGACGAATCACCGGACGCGGCCGACCGATGGAGACGAGTTCGTTTATGTGCTGAGCGGCAAGCTCATTTTGACTGAGCCGAGCGGGAAGGCGCACGAGTTTTTCCCGGGCGATTCGCTGGTGCTGCCGATGGGCTACATGGGGACTTGGGAAATGCAGGGGAATTACCGGGAAATCGCGGTCACGATTCACAAGGGACGGTAGTGCGGGCAGGATCTGCGCCGCGGAGGGCCGCTGCTTGCGGTCGCGGCACAGATAGAGCGGGTTTGGGACCGGGTGCGGAGTTACGGGTCCTTGATGGGCCGCGGGCCTGCCCCGCTTGCCGATCTTTGTGTGACACGGTGATGATTGCCAACATGGCCGCCTGGGAATAGCGTCTGATTTGTTCCGTAACCGAGGCGCTGGGCGAGAACTAATCACGCAAGAATCGCGCGGAAATCCTGGCGCAATTGTCCCCGGCCCGGACCAAGCTGAACAAGCCGGCCGCGGCCGAGAAGCCGGCGTGCGAGGCGTTGTGATTGGCCAGTGATCCTTCGGCGGAGTGGGCGGCGGCGGAGAGCCTGGTGGGGATGCAGGTGGTGCGGCGCCGGGGGATGCGGTCGGGGCGGCGGCCGAGTACGAGCGGTTCGTGGCGCCAGCGAGCGGCGGGTCGGCTATGACCGGGCGGCCGTGGTGAGCGCCTCGCCCCGCCTCGCCCTCGCCTCGCCCCGCCTCGCCCCGCATTTCTCACTCGCTCTCAGCGCATCGAAGAGAAACGTCAGGCGGGGAGCCGCTAGGGGCGATTTTGCCACCACAAGCGGCATGACACCTTGACCGGCGACAAGCGCCGGGACGAGTCCCGGCGCGGCGAGCCATGGGCTCGCGCCACATCCTGCGCCCGAGACCCTGGTGAGAAGTGCGGGCTAGGGTCCGGCTGGGCGCTGTAGGCCGCGGCGATGCGGTGCTGACGAAATTTCCAGGAGGGGGGCGTAACGCCCGGCCGCCTTGGGTTCGTCTATACTCAGTTCCGGGTTCGTTCCGAGCGGGGGTTTTGTGTCCAGATCGCTGGCAGGCCCGGAAGCGGACGCTGGTGCGGAGCGGGCCAGCATATGCTGAATGGCCTTGACTATAAAGGGCCTTACCAGACAGAATGAGGAGCTATGGCAATACTGAGAACCCGATGGTCGCTCGTTGTGCTGGCGATGGCGCTGGCGCTGCCGGCCGTCGCCCAGGAAGGTTTCCCCTTGAAGGGGTCGTGGATCGGTGTCTGGGAATCCAACGCCGTGCACGGGAATGACGTGGTGGTGGTGATGAACTGGGACGGCAAGGACATCACTGGCATGATCAATCCTGGCACGGACAACATTAAGATCTCCCGCGCCACGCTGGATCCGGATGGCTGGAAGGTGCACATTGAAGCGGACGCCAAGGATAAGTCCGGCGGGCCGCTCCATTATGTGATCGACGGCGCGATCCAGGAGATCGAGTTGCCGAACCGGGCCGTGGTGGGCACCTGGCAGAGCCAAAGCGGCAAGGGCAAGTTCGAGATACGCAGGCAGTAGCTATGACGGCGAACCTTTCACAACGGATGGCAGCCGCGGGAGTGCTGGGCTTGGCGGCGCTGGCTTTGGGGCCGGCCGCGTGGGCGCATCACGAGATCGCGGGCAAGTTTGACATGAAATCGTCGATGGAGCTGACCGGGGTCATTACGAAGGTGGACTGGCGGAATCCGCATGTGCACCTCCTGATCAATGTCACTCAGGGCGGCCAGACGCTGAACTGGGCGGTGGAAATGGAAAGCCCCAGCATCCTGGAAATGGATGGCTGGCGCAAGGGTGACCTGGAGCCGGGCGAGACGGTGGTGGTGAAGGGTCCGCGGGCGCGCGACGGTTCCCGCCAGGTGTGGGGCGCCGACGTCCGCTACAAGGACAATCTTACCGAGGTGTTCCCGGCCAAGCTGGCGATCTCGCGATCACCGCTGGCGCCGCGGCCTGCGCCTCGTTGGCCGGACGGGCATGCGGCGCTGGGAGCGATCCCGGGCGGCTCCGACGGCTTCTGGACCGATCCCAGCAAGACCGCAATGGTGGAAAACGGCGTGGTGGTCGGGATGGACGAATGGGGGCTGCTGAACAATATTGAAGATGCGGCCAAGGTCGCGCCGATGCAGCCGTGGGCGCTGGAACTGTACAAGCACCGCCAGTCGCGGGAGTTGCGCGACGATCCGATGTACCTCAACTGCAAGCCGCCGGGCGGCCCGCGCCAGTATCAGTCCAAGCTCGGGTTCCAACTCATCGAGGACCGCGAACGCCAGAGGGTGTTCGTGCTGATGGGGAGCGGCAACCACAATTACCGGATTATTTACACCGACGCCCGGCAGCAGGTGGGCCAAGTGGGTGGCGATGACGACAATCCGCTGTACTTCGGCCGGTCGGACGGTAAGTGGGACGGCGATACGTTTGTGGTGGACACGCTGGGCTTCAACGAAGACTTCTGGTTCACCAACGGCGGGCTGCCGCACACCAGCCTGCTGCACCTGACGGAGCGGTTCACCCGCACAGATATGGATACACTACGCTACGAGGTTCAAGTTAACGATCCAGGAGCGTATACTAGGAATTGGTCCGCGAGTTGGACTTTGAGGTGGAACGGGGGGGCAACCTTGCCGTCGCACTTCTGCCAGAATAATAGACCTTGAAGGGGAAATGAAAATGAAGACACTGCTCTCTTGTGGATTGCTGGTAGCTGGGATGCTCGTGGGCGTGAGCACAGCGTCGGCACATCATTCTTTTGCCGCTGAGTTTGACGCGAAGAAGCCGATCAAGCTGGAAGGCACCGTTACCAAGGTGGAGTGGACCAATCCGCACGTTTGGATTTATTTGAACGTGAAGGACGAAAACGGCAAGGTGACCAACTGGGGCGCGGAACTGGGCCCGCCGCACGGCCTGCAACGCCGCGGCTGGCGCCGGAACACGCTGGAGATCGGCACGCAGATCACCGTGGACGGATCCCTGGCCAAGAACGGCAGTTCGCGTGTGAACGCGCGCAGCGTGACCCTATCGGCGACCGGCGGCCGTCCGGGCCAGACGCTGGACGCCGCTTCGAGCCGGGACGACGGGAAATAGCCCATGCGCATACTGGTCAAAGCTGTGGCCGTGGTTCTGCTGAGCTTCGGCCTGGTAAGCTTCGCCCAAGCGCAGGCGCCCGGCGGTGGCCGGGGTGGGCGCGGCGGCGGCGGTGGCCGGGGAGGCCGGGGTGCACCACCGCCACCTTCGGAGCCGGCGCCACGCAATGCGGACGGACGGGTGCTCCTGGAAGCGCCGAAGGGCGAGCTTCAGGGCGTGTGGACGCCGCGGTTCGGGATTACCGACCCGATCGCCAAGTACGACACGATCCCGTTCCAGCCGTGGGCCAAGGCGCTGTTCGACGACCGCCAGCCGAAACAGCTGGAGCCGCACGCACGCTGCAAGGCGTCCGGCGCGGCGCGGCAATTCCTGACGCCCTACGGCGTGGAGTTCCTCGAAATTCCCGAGTTGGATCGGATCTTTATCTTTGACATCGGCGGTCCGCACACCTTCCGCACGATCTACATGGATGGCCGCGCGCATCCGGAGGACCTGCCGCCGACCAACTACGGGCACTCCATCGGTTGGTGGGAAGGCGACACGCTGGTGGTGGACACCATCGGTTACAACGAAGACTTCTGGATGGACCGGCGCGGGTTGCCGCACACCGAGCAACTGCACACCATCGAGCGGTGGACCCGGATGAACAAGGACACCATCGACTATAAGATCACCATCGACGATCCGGCTGCCTACACGGCTCCGTACGAAGGTGGGTTCAACCTGGGCTACAACGACGACACGGAACTGTTCGAGTACGTTTGCCAGCAGGCCAACTACGCTCACGAGCTGATGGTCGGCACCGAAGACAAGGTGGACCGCACCAGCCCGATCGCTCCGTAAGTCTTTCCCTTCAAGGTCACGACGCCGGTTCCCTCCGCAAAGGACGGGAACCGGCGTTTGTCTTTTTGGGAGGGCGGCCTGAGAGGCCGCCGCAGGCCGCGGGCCTGCCCGACATCAGGCCCAGGCCGAGCCCTGTCCAATGGGCGACTACTCGAGGACCGCCTCCGGGTAGTTCGGCGAGGGGCCGTCGAGCAGCTTGTCGGGCTGTTGCTTGAGGTAGGTATCGAAGAACGCCCGCAGGTAGCGGCGGGCGACGTCGAGGGCTCGGACCGGGTCGATGGGCCCGATCATGCCCACGGCGCGGGCGGCGTGCGGTTCGTTGAGCAGCGCCGCATCGGCGAAGTTGTAGTGGCTGGATCCCTGGACGATGAGCCGGGTGGGGTGGTTGGGGAGGCCGGCGCGGATGCGGTCGATGGCCTCGACCAGCTTGCGGGCGTTCTCATCCAGCGTGGCGGGCGGGACGCGGTAGACCGGGCGGTCGCTCATCAGGAAGAGGGCGGGTTTGGTGAGGCCGCCGAGGGCGACGTCACCCCAAATGCCGCCATCGACGTTGACCACGGCGGTGCAGCGCGGGTCGTCCTTGCAGAATTGGAGCGATGCCGATCCGCCGAAGGAGTGGCCGAAGGCGCCCACCGAAGCAATGTCGAGGCGGCCGGCGAACATCTCCGATTCGGCCGCGTTGATTTCGTGCAGGCGGTCCAGCATGAAGGACAGATCCCCGGTCCAGACCTGGGCGGCGGGCAGCATGAGGTCGTTGGGCCAGCCGGGAGCCAGGTCGCTGTGGCGGCCGGGTGTGTTTTCGGGCGGGTGGCCTTCGCGGGTCTGGTTGGCGACGCGGCCGTCTTCATAGACCACCACGGGCGTCGTGTAAGGCGAGTCAGAGGCGACCACCACGTAGCCGTGGCTGGCGAGGTCCTCGGCCAGCGTCGAGTATTGGTGGACCAGGCCGCCGTAGCCGGGCTTCATCAGGATGACGGGGAACATCATGGGCTGTGGGGCGGGCGGCGGCTGGTCGAGGGCGTGGGAGTGGACATCGGCCTGGTCGACGGAGATGATGCCGGCGACGGAGGCGACCAGCGGGTTCGCGCGCTTGTGCAGGGCGTCGAGCACCGGGGGGGCGATGTAGTCGATGGGAGGCGCCACTGAGGGGGCCGCCGGATACCAGATCCAGCCGGTGATTTCGCGTGGTGTGCCGGGCGCGGGGGCGAAGGGGTCGGTGCGGGCGTGGTCGGTCCAGTCAAAGGCGAGGCGTCCGACCGAGTAGGGTCCGGTGGGGGCGGGGAGCGTGACTTCGGCGGGGACCTGCGAGTGGAGCCAGGTGAGTCCGCCCGCGATGGCGAGGACGCCGAGGGCGAACAAGATTCCGACGACCAGCAGGATGCGGCCGAGAAGTTTGCGGAGGCGGAGCATGGCATAAGTCTACATATGTAGATTCCTGACGTCAAGAGCTTGACGATATAAAGTCGATATGTGTAGACTTATGACATGGCCAGACGGCGGCGGGCTTCCTCGCAGACACAGGTGTTGTTGGGCGTATTGCTCGAACGCCCGCGGACGTGGCAATACGGCTACGAGCTGTCGAAGCGCACGGGCCTCAAGTCGGGCACGCTCTATCCGGTCTTGATGCGGCTGGCCGAGCAGGGCATACTGGAGGCGGATTGGCGCGAGCCGGACCGCGAAGGCCGCCCGCCGCGGCACGTCTACCGGTTGACGTCGAAGGGGTTCGCGTGGGCTCGCGAGCAGGTGGCGCGGGAAGATCCGGGGTTGGCGGGTGCGGTGCAGGACGTGAAGGTCTGACGTGAAGGTCTGAGGATGAAGGAATCCAGGGTTCGTCGGATTGCGGTGCGGCTGGCGGAGGGCGCCGGGGCGATTGCTCCGGTGGAGCAGCGCGCGTGGGCGGCGGCGATGCGGAATGAGATGGACTATGTCGCCAACGATCGCGAGGCGCTGGGCTGGGCGGCCGGAAGCTTGCGCGCGGCCATGACGGAGCGGCTGCGAACGGTGCAGGTTCCCGATGGTCCGGGCGTGCGGATGCTGCTGGTGCTGGTGCTATTGGTGCTGGTGTTCAACGACGTGTTCGCCACGGCGCTGACCGCGGCGTATCGCCTGGGGTTCCTGCCGGTCGCGCGGGGGCTGGGCGAGTTGACGCCCGGCGACGACTACGCGCGGCTGATTCCGCTGATGGAGAATATCCCGCTGTGGCTGCATGCGCTGAAGGCGGCCGGGGCGGCGCTCTACGCCTTCACCATCCTGCGGCTGGCCGGTCGCGGGCGGGTTTCCTGGGTGCCGGTAGCGCTGGCGATCGGCTTCGAGATCGCGGCCACGGTGCTGGGCGAGCCGGTGATCGAGAGGATCGGCGTGCGGGCGGATCCGAATCCGTCGATGATCGCGCTGGCGCTGCCGTTCGTCGTGCCTTTGGGGCTCGCGCTGTATTTGTGGAGGATGCGGCGGCCGGCGCCCGCGCGGGAGGCCGGCAAGGCGTGACCGCCCGTGAGGTGGAGGCCGAATTCCAGCGGTTCCTGGCCAGGTACTCGCCGGAGATCGCGCGGCAGATGATGGCGGCGCGGCGGAAGCTGCGGGCGCGGATTCCGCGCGGCTACGAACTGATCTACGACAACTACAACGCCTTGGCGACGGGGTTCGCGCCGAGCGAGATGCCTTCGTCCGCGGTCCTGTCGCTGGCCGCGTATCCCAGGTGGCTCACACTGTTCTTCCTGTTCGGCGTGGGGTTGGAAGATCCCGACGGGATGCTGGAGGGGGCTGGCAAACGTGTGCGGAGCGTGCGGCTGGAGGGTCCGGAGACGCTGGACGATCCGCGTGTGGCGGCGCTGATCGAGCAGGTGCTGGGCGCGCACGAGGCTACCTTCGCGGCTGCGCCGAAGTTGCGGGCGGTGATTCAGTCCGTTTCGGCGAAGCAGAGGGCTCGGCGGCCGGTGGGGGAGGCGGGCTGAGAGCCCGCCGCAGGCTACGAGCCTGCCCCACACACGGCTCGCATAGTTACCAGACTGGTCAGGGCTTACGGCTGGGGCAGCGTCGCCTTGCCGTCCAATTCGTAAACCAGCAGTTGCGGGTTCAACGGCGGCGGCGTGTTGGCGTTCTGCGGCGGCGCCGGGCGGCCCGGGGGTGGTGGGACGCGGCCCGTGCCGACCTGGATCGCCACGTACTGCTTACCGTCGACCATATACGTGATGGGCGGCGCCATCTGGCCCGGTACGTCGATCTTCAGCTCCAGCAGCTTTTCGCCCTTGTCTGCTGAGTAGGCGTAGAGCTTGCCACCGGTGGCCTGGAACACGAGGCCGCCGCCAGTGGCGATGGTCCCTCCGCCAATGGCCGAGCCGCCGGGCACGCGCCACTTCTCGGTGGCCGTTACCGGATCATAGGCGACCAGGAAGCCGCCGTTCGTGTCCGGTCCGATGGACTTGAGCTCGGGCCGCTGCGTGGCCTTGGGCGGTTCCGGCGTGGGCTTGGACGCGGCCGCTTCGCGCGCGGCGGCGACCTCAGGAGTGATGTTCTCGCCCGCGGCGTTCGGCTTGGGCTTGGCCGGCGCCGGCCGGCGTCCGAACACGATGCCCATGTTCTGGCCGTTGGGGTTGTATTCGAAGTCCGGCTGCACGGCGTAGGTGAAGCCGCCGCCCGACTGGCCGCTGACGTAGAGCAGGCCGAGCGTGGGGTTGAAGCTCATCGGCGACCAGTTGTGCGCGCCGCCGGGTCCGGGCGAAATGTTGGCGGACTCGGTCAGCGTGTACTTCGCCTCGGGATTGATGATCGGCCGGCCGGTGCCTTCGTCGACGCCCAAGGCCCAGTTCACCTTGGCGATCGGCGTGGCCGAGATGAACTTGCCGTTGGTCCGGTCGATCGTATAGAGGAACCCGTTCTTGTTGGCCTGCATGATCACCTTGCGCTTCTGGCCCTTGATGGTGACGTCGGCCTGGAGCAGGTGCTGGACGCTGTCGAAATCCCACTCGTCGCCGGGCACGTTCTGGAAGTGCCACTTGTAGAGGCCGGTGTTGACGTCGATCGCCACGATGGAGGCGGCGAAGAGCAGATCGTAGCCCTTGGACATGCGCGCGTCCTCGGCCCAGGGTCCGGCGTTACCGGTGCCGATGTAGACCAGTTCGAGGTCGGGGTCATAGGAGATGGCGTCCCACACGGTGCCTCCGCCGCCACCGAAGATTTCCTTGGGCCACGTCTTGCGCGCCATGATCAGGCCGGGATCGGTGTCGCCGGGTCCGGGGATGGTGTAGAACTTCCATGCGGGGGCTCCGGTCTTGGCGTCGAAGGCGGAGACGAAGCCGCGCACGGGGTACTCGGCGCCGGAGACGCCCACGATCACGCGTCCTTTGGCGATGCGCGGGGCCATGGTGATGGTGTAGTTGTCCTGCGGATAGGCGACGCGCGCTTCCCAGACGGGCTTGCCGGTCTGCTCGTCGAGCGCGATCAGGCGGCCGTCGATGGCCGGGGCGATGATCTTGCCGTCATACATCGCAATGCCGCGCTGCACGACGCCGCAGCAGATCTTGGGGCGGGTGGCCTCCTGGTTGACCTCGGGGTCCCAACGCCATTTTTCCTTGCCGGTGCGCGCGTCGACGGCGAAGACCACGCTCCAGTTGGTGATGGAGAAGATCACGCCGTTGTGGACCAGGGGAGTGGCTTCCTGGCCGCCGCCGCCGGGTCCGACTTCGTAGGACCAGGCGAGGCCCAGGCGCGACACGTTCGACGCGTTGATCTGGTTCAGCGGCGAGTAGCGGGTTTCCTGCGGGGTGAAGCCGTAGCTGAGCCAATCCTCGCCCTTGCTCTGCGCGGCGTTGCGGAGCGCGGCGTCGTCGACTTTGGTGGGCCGCTGGGCTTGGACGAGGGTCGAGGCGGCGAGCAAGGCGAGGGCCGCCACCGGCAGGGATCGATTCGGTCGGGACATGAGCAAACTCCTCCAGGTCACGTGCGCAAATTGAGGAAAAAGCGCCTCTTGTAAGCTACCACTGTGGCGGCGCGTTCGACAACCGAGCGGGGGGCGCTATCGCCGGCAGGGCTGATCCGAGGGTACGACAAATCGAGCAGGCGTGGTTTGATTCCTGGCAACCTGAACGTACGGGTTGAAGGCCGAGGGACAGGCAGCGGGGGCGACGCGAATCTGAAGGCTCCGACGATACCCTCCAAGCCAAATTCTCCCCGGGGCCGGTCTCAATGTTACCGCCCATTAAGGACGCTTCCCATGGGGCCTTTGCCGGACACAATGAAAGCGGTGTTGGCAGCGGGAAGGCTCCGTGCGTCCACAATAATTCCCGGCATCATCTGTTTGGGCGCGCAGGCAGGCGGAAGGTGATGGACCGCTCTTGTGGGGCAGGGGCCCCGGGTCGCGTGGGATCTTCGAGGACCAGCATCTCCGGGTAGGGAATGACGGCGCCCTCTTCGAAGGGGCGGAGGATTTCGAGGCGATAGCGGCCGGGAGGCACTTTGAAGCGGTACGTTCCGTCCTCCTCGGTATAGGCTTCGAGCTCGTTGTCTCCATAGCGTGGGGGCTCAACGGGCGCGTCGAGGGGGACCAGGCGCAGGTCGGTCGCTTCGCCGGGTTCGCCATCGGATTCGAAGAGCTTGCCGCGAAGGATCGAACGGGCGGTGTTGAGAAAGGCGATGATTTCGCAGGAACCCGCGGCGAGATCGAGCGTGGTTGGCTGCCTCGACTCATAACGCCCCGGACCGTTGACCGTGATCTGATAGCGTCCGGGCGGCAGATCGGGAAGTTCGAACTCCCCCGCGGGGCCGGTGGTGGCCCTGGCGGTCAAGCCGGTTTCCGTGCGCGCCACCACCTCGGCGCCCCGGACGGGCCAGCGCGGTTCTTCCTCGGGATGGAGCTCGACTTCACGGTTGGTGACGAACCCAGAGACGTAAGCGGGCAGGGGCGGTGAGGCGAGACGTGAGCCCATGCGGCGTAGATAGCGGAGGTCGGAGGCGGCGTCCTGCAAGACTTTGTTACCGTTGCACAGATTGGTGCTCAGGACTCCGTTGTCTTCGTTGGCGTAGACCAGGTATTCCTCGCCGATCTGGAATTGGTAACCGCAGGATGCGCCATCGTTGCCGGCTGAAACCTGGACGCGGCGAGCGGGCATTCCCCGGAAGACTTCCGTGACCTCGAAGGTGTAAGTGCTGCCCAAGCCGGCGCGTGTGGCGTCAACCACCCGTCCGGTGAAGATAACGCGAGCTTTGGCGTCCTGGCAGGGTCCTCCGTAAAGACACGAGCAGGCGGTCGCCGGCGAGGCGAGAATCGCAGCCGCCAGAATCAGAAGGACGCAGTGGCGCATGTGAAGCTCCCCACGCTATAGGATCGGATGGGGGAGGGCGGGACGCCAGGGGGCGGGGCGTAGAATGGAATGAGGAGACAGGAATGGACGTCACGCTACCAGCCGATTTGAGGGAACAGGTGGAGCAAGAAATCGCCAGCGGCCGGTACCACAGTTCCGACGAACTGTTCGAACAGGCTGTCCGGCGCTTCCTGGACGAGCGTCAACGCGGGCAACGGCGCCTGGAAGCGTTGCGCAGAATCGGTCAGGCTGTGGATGAGGCCGGTCTTTACGAGCGAGTGCTGATTCCCGGCCAGGAATGACGAGCGACTTGCCCGTCGTCCTGGATGCGTGCGTCCTTGCCAACTTTTCGCTCTGCGATACTCTGCTGCGCCTGGCGGAGCCCCCACGACTCTATGTGCCGAGGTGGTCGGAGGCGATCATCCGTGAGACCACCCGCACGCTGGAAGGGAAGCTCGGATGGCCGCAATCTCTGACGGCGTATCTCGAATCGGAATTGCGCGCCCATTTCCGTGAGGCGTGGATCAGCGGCTACGAATCTCTGCTTCCCCAGATGGCCAACGATGAAAAAGACCGCCATGTACTGGCGGCCGCGGTCCACGCTGGCGCACCCATCATCGTGACCTTCAATCTTCGCCATTTCGGACGTCAGGCCCTGGAGCCCTGGGGCGTCCGGGCCGTGCACCCGCAGGCATTCCTCAGCGAGATCTTTCGCCAGGAACAAACGGTAGTGATGACGAAGCTGGCGCAGCAGGCGGCGGACCGTGGCCGCAGCTTGCGGCAGATTCTCGGCATTCTGAGCGCGACCGTGCCGGAGTTCGTGGCGACGGTTTTGGCCGGAATCTCCCAAAAGTAGATCTGCCTCCGCTCAGACCCGCGGATTCTTCCTGGCTCATGGAGCTACTCCTGAGACGGCCTATCGTAGAACTCGTAGGTCTGGACGACCTTGCCTTGGCGATCCACGTAGAGCCATCCTTTCTCCCGGGCCACGATCGCGAGGCCGTCGCTAAACGGCCACGTGGGATTCAAGCCTCCTCGAAACGCAAAGTCGCCTTTGCGATCCACGTAGAAGCCTCCGTTGAAGCCATTCGCGAACACTGCCGCGAATCCTTCGGAAAAGGGCATCGCCGACTCGAACTTCGGCGGGATCACAAATACACCTTGCGGATCAATGAATCCCCATTGGCCCACCCCTGTTTCCACAGGCGCCAAGCCTTCCGAGAAATTGAGGGCGAAGTCGAAGCGAAGGGGAATCACGACCGTTCCGTCCAGGTCGATGTACCCGAATCGACCCGAGGGGCCGTAGTTTCCCACGCTCGCACGCCCTTCGGAAAAGTCGAACACGCTGTCGTATTGCGGCTCGATGACGACTTTGCCGGTCTTGTCGATGAATCCGTACTGGCTGCCATCCGTCCTGACGGCCGCACGGCCTTCCGAGAAATCCCATGCACGTGGAAACGTGGGTGCAATCACGATCTTACCCGTGTGATCCAGAAATCCAAAACGTCCGCCCATGCAGGAATCAAGTCCCATATCGCCGGTTGACGACCGGCCATCATGAAGCAGATAGGCGAACTCGGGAGCATCATCCGCACTGAATTCTTTGAACTCTCCATTGCTGTAAGGGGCAAGGCACTGAATCGTATCCCAGTCTTCAAAACGGGCCAACCCTTCCTGAAAGTTAGCGACAGCTTTCAAGCCAGGTTGGATCACAAACGTTCCCGTGGGGTCGATGAAGCCCCAACCTTTGCCGAACTGGACCGCTGCGAGCCCTTCGGAGAAATCGCGACATACGTCGAACTGATACGCGATCGCGACGCGGCCTTTTAGATCGATGTAGCCACACTTGGACTCATGCCGAGCCCGCGCAAGCCCGCTGAAAAAGTCACCGACTTCGGCAAATTGTGGAGGGATTACCGTCTTGCCGGATCGGTCCATAAATCCCCAGCCCTTGTCGCGATGAATCCGAAAGAGGGGGGAAGAGCCTTTCCTTTTCGTCGGATCGGCGATGGTCTCGGCGAGAACCCCGGTGGCGAGTGCGAAAACGAGCAGCCATTTCCAGCAGCGGCCCATAGCCCGAGCCTATCGCAATTTACCGGGACTGTGGAGACTCTACCTTCCGAAGATGTAGCGCGACCGCCGGGGATCCGCACCGCCGCTCAGGACCCCGTTCTGCTGGACGATCACAGTGGGAGCCGACGTGTTGCTCCAGTCGTCACCGGGGATGACGATGTGGCCCCAGTCGGCGAGCTGCTGCATGGTCGCGCGTGGGATGCGGCCCTCGATCGTCACCTTGCCGGGGTTGAATTCGTGGTAGCCGAACGAGTTGTAGTAGTGCTGGCTCTGGAAGCGCGGGCTCTCCACCGCCTCCTGCGGCGTCATTTTGAAGTCGACGATGTTGAGCAGCACCTGGACCAGCGCCTGGTCCTGATTGTCGCCGCCGGGCGTCGATTCCACCAGGAAGAGATCGTCGCCCTTGGTGACCAACGTAGGACTGAGCGTCACGCGCGGACGCTTGCCCGGGGCGAGCTGGTTGGCGTGGCCTTCGGTCAGCACGAACTGTTCCATGCGCACCGATAGCGGAATGCCCGTGCCTTCGACGATCATCGACGGGATCCAGGCGCCGCTGGGCGTGGCCGAGAAGGCGTTGCCGTCGCGGTCGACCACGTTGACGCAGGTGGTGTCCTTATCCGAGCTCTTGCCGTTGCCGGCGACCATGGCGACCGACGTCTTGAGCTCGCCCGGGCGGCTTTCAAGCGAAGCGTGCATGGGGTCGATCAATTGGGCGCGGTCGAAGGCGTAGGATTTCGAGAGCAGAATATCTTCGGGGATCTTGCTGAAGTTGGGGTCGCCGTAGTAGCGGTCGCGATCGGCGAAGGCCAGCTTGGCGGCTTCGATGACGGTGTGCAGGTACTGCGGGCTGTTATGGCCCATGCTGAACAGGTCGAAGTTTTCGAGCAGGTTCAGGGTTTCCAGCATGACCGGTCCCTGGGTCCAGAAGCCGGGCTTGTAGACGGTGTACTCGTGGTATTTGGTCGAGCGCGGCTCGTCGATCAGGGCCTTCGTCTTGGCGAGGTCGGCGGTGGTGATCAGGCCGCCGTTGGCCTGCGAGAACGCGGCGATCTTCTTGGCGATGTCGCCCTTGTAGAAAGCGTCGTGGACGGCGTGGAGCTTGGCGGCACGGTCGCCTTTGGCGGCTTTTTCGGCGGCGACCAGTTGCTTGAAGGTGTTGGCAAGGTCGGGGTAGCGGACGATTTCGCCGGGCTTCGGAGCGCGACCTTCGGGGTAAAAGAATTTGTAGGAAGCCGGCCACAGGCGGTGGATATTGTCGAGCTCCGCCAGAAACCCGGCGAACTCTTCGCCGATGGGGAAACCCTCTTCGGCCGCCTGGATGGCGGGTCCGGCGACCTGCTCGAAGGACAGCGTGCCGTATTTTTCGAGGGCGAGAAGAACGCCCGCGGGGATGCCGGGCGTGAGCGACGCCTTGGGTCCGATGGCGGGGATGGGCGCGGGGCGGCCCTGTTCCCAGACTTCCGGGCGGCGGTTGCGGAACAGCTCGGGTGTGGCCGCAGCCGGCGCGATGCCGATGCCGCTGATGGCGATCACCGGCTGCCCCTTCATCTTGATCAGCATGGGGGCCTCGCCGCCGAGGCCGATGCGCGACTGCTCGGTGACCGTGGCGGTGAGGATGGTGGCTACGCCGGCGTCGACCGCGTTGCCGCCCAGGGCGAGCATGCGCATGCCGGCGTCGACTTCGATGTTGTTCGCCGCGCCCACCATCTCATGAAGGCTGCGGACCGGCGGAAACTTCGTCTTGGGGATGTCCTGGGCGAAGGCGAGGGTGGTGAGAACAAGCAGGAGGGCGGTGCTGCGCATACCGCTATCGTCGCACGCGAGCGCGGCCGGTTGCCGCTGCGTGCTTCGGCGCGAAAGCTGCGCCGTGAGCGGGTGATTTTTTGTGAGCCGGTGGCCTCCGGGCGCGGCAAGAGGCGGGCTGTGAGCCCGCCGCAGGCCATGGGCCTGCCCCACACGCTACGCCGTCAGAGACGCGCGCCGCGTTTTCGCCGCCAGAAGATCCAGGCTCCGGCCGTGGCAAACAAAGCGAGACTCGACGGCTCGGGCACGGCGTCAATCGGGTTCAGATCGATGCTCGTTATGTCGAAGTTGGCAACGATGATGGTGCAACTCACGCAGGAGATATCCACGGTGAGTTGCCAGGCGTCCGGCAGGAGTCCGGTGAGCCCGGAGGTGACACCCGAGCCCGTAACCAGAGCCGTGTCTCCAAATAATCCCGAAGCGCTGAAGGCGGAGACGAAGCCGCCGCCGGAGGGCTGTACCTGGAAGTCGAAGCTCCAGGAGTCACCAGGGTTGCGGGCGCTGTCTACGAGCGGGCCGCCGGCGAAATGCCAGTAGACGGGGATTTCTCCCGGAAACGGGTCTCCCGTGAACGATCCGGCGGAAGAGACGGTGATGGTGTCGCCTAGGGCGACGCAATCGCCGGTGAGCTTGGCGCCGGCGACGCCGTTGCCGGGATCCGCAAGCGGCTCCATGGCGGCGCTTCCCGAGTCGTCCGGAGTACAGGTCGCACTGCCGGTGGTGAACACCGTGGCGGCGTGCGCGGTGACGGCCAAGAAGGCCAGCGGCGCGATTCTCAGGGCAGGGGATTCAAAAACTTTCTGGAAGAAGGTCCTTACACGATCAAAGCTACTCATCCGACAAACTTTCCTTAGGTATCCGTGCGCAGGGACTCCAAAGGATAGCACGGGTCTTCTCTTGCCCACTGCGTCGATTTATGATACGTTGTTAGAGTAATGCCGCGAAGCGACTCTTTGGGCCAGTTCGAGCAACTCGTGTTGACCGCGGTCGTCAGCCTGCAGGACAACGCGTATGGCGTCACCATCCATAAGAAGGTGGAGGCTCTCTCCGCGCCGAAGTCCGTCACGCTGGCGGCGGTCTACGTGACGCTCGACCGGCTGGAGGAAAAGGGCCTCGTGTCCTCGCGGCTCTCCGAGCCGACGGCCGAGCGCGGCGGGCGCGCCAAGCGCTGCTACCGGCTGGAGGCGTCCGGCGAACGGGCGTTGAAAGAATCGATCGCCACCGCGCGGCGGATGGCGGAAGCCGTGGCCTCCGTCTGGGGCCCACGCAAACAATGGGGGAAGGCATGAGCGCAACGAGTCGTAGTGCAGCGCCACCGGCGTTCTTGCAGCAGTTCTTCGGAGCGCTGCTGCCGCCGGCCCGGCGCGAGCAGGTACTGGGCGATCTGGAGGAGCGCTATCGCGCGGCCACGCCGTCGCGGGCGCTGTGGCAATACCTATGGGATGCGCTGCTGTTGACGCCGGCCGTGTTCTGGCGGGAGCGGCGGCGGTGGCACATCTCCGCGTCGGCTCCGCCGGCGTTGCGGATCGGGGCGGGGATCGACACGGTTCGCCGGCAGGTGGAGGACTTTCAGCAGGAGACGTACTGCCGGCTGCTGTTCTGGGGCAGCGCCGCCACTCTGATCTCGGTCTTCCTTCTGGTAGGGCTGAGTTTGACCCACAAACCCGCGGCGCGGCTGTTCGCCGCGGGATTCATCGCCCTCCTGATGTTTACCGTGTATCAGCATCGCAAGCGTGGCGGCGGCCGGGCGGCGCCGGGGGATGCTTCGCTGGCGGAGCTGGTCGCGTTCCATCGCCGGGAGCTCGCGCGGCGGCGCGAATTTCTGCGCACGCTTTGGTATTGGAAGATACTGCCCATGTTCCTTCCGACCATAGTGGTGGCCCTGCTGAAGCCCGCCGCGGATACGGTGGGCACGCTGTTGTGTATGGCCGGCGTCCTGAGCGCGACCGCACTGGCGTCGCGCCGGCACGCGCGCGAGGTGCAGCAGCGGATCGACGAGCTCGATCGCGATTGGCGAGGGGCGGCTTGAGAAGCCGCCGCAGGCCGCGGGCCTGCCCCACAATCCCTGGTTAGCCCGCATTTCTCCCCAGATTTCGGACGCAGGACGTGGCGTTAAGCACTCCTGCTTGCCCCGGCGCTTGTCGTCCATCACAGTGTCGTGCCCGGAGCGTCGGCCCGACCACTCGCGGAGGCATCCCGCCTGTGCTTTGCCCAAAGCGCTCTGCGAGCCTGTGAGAGATCCGGGTTAGCCTGCATTTCTCACAAGCTCTACCGTGCATCGGCGCGAAGCGTAAGGCAGGGATACGCAATCGGCGATTTGGCCTCCGCTCCCGGCATGACAGCGTGACCGGCCACAAGCGCCGGGACGAGTCCCGGCGCGGCAAGCCACGGGCTTGCGCCACGTCCTGCGTCCGAAACCTGGTGAGAAATGCGGGTTAGTGGTGTGGGGCAGGCCCGTGGCCTGCGGCGGCCTCTCAGGCCGCCTCTTCCTGCGGTCACCGCGCGGGATCGCTGACTTCGAGCGTCATCTCCGGCGCTGTGGCGGGATCGAGCGTCAGCTTGTTCGCGCTCATGAGCAGCCGCTGCCACGGACCGGGAAGCTGCGCTCCGGTGCTATCCGCCGCCGTCACGGCGAAGATGCGGTATTCGCCCGGAACCATCTTGGAGAGCTGGAACTGGCCCTGGGCGTTGGCCTTCACGTGGCGGACCGCCTGGCGATCGTCGGGCGGCGTATCCGGCGGCCAGCGCAGGACCACCACGTCGGCGCCCGGAACGGGCTTGTCGCGATTGGTCACCGTGCCGGAGATCGCGGCGGGTCCACGGCCGATCACGATGGCGAGCTCGCCCGCGGAGGCGATGTCGATGATGCCGCCGGGCGCGGGCTGGTCGCGGTAGCGCACTTCCTTCACGTAATAGCCGTTGCCGAGGCCGCTCACCTCGACTCTGCGGCGTGAGCCCGGCTGGAGGTTCAGGAAGGTGATGTGGCCCTGGGTGTCGACGTCGTGCGGCTGGACTTCGGCCGCGAGGGCGAAGCCATTGACCGGACCAAAGGAAACCTTGAAGTCGCTGAGCGGCAGTTCCTCATCCCGGTCCGCGACGACAGTTCCAGTGAGCGTGGTTCCTTCGCTCAGCACGGCGGGAAGTTCAAGATTTGCCTCTGTGACGGTGTAGTGGACGACCGCAGAAGGCGAGTCCGGCGCCGTTCCGGTGCGGAGCAGCAACTCATAGGAGCCGGGGGCCACGTGAGTGACCAGGAACGGCCCGCAGGGGACGGGCTGAAGTGGACGGATCATTTGGAACTGGATGTCGGTGTGGGTGACCTTGAGCTGCGCGCCGTCGGGACAGGAGGCCGGGTCGAGGTTGACCTGCACGCGGTAGAGCTTCTGTTTGCGCACGCGTATGGTCCCGAAGTTGGCGGCGCCGCCGGCCGGGACCTGGATGGGGAGCGCGTGCTCCACCTCGGGTCCGCCGGGGAAGTAGGCGTAGCGGTAGTCGAGGTCCGTGGCGGCGGCGTCTTCGGCGGTGAAGGGAGCCAGGATCTGATCCTGGCCGACGGTTTGCGGCTGGCTCAGGACCAGGTAGGCTCCGGAGGGCATCTGCACCTGGAAGCGGCCATCCGCGTCCGTAGTCAAGGAGCGGCCGCGGGCGCTGGGCTTGCCGTCGCGGCTGACGTAGACGGCCAGCCCGAATCGCACGCCGTCGAGCGGCGCGCCGGTGTCATCGTCGACGATCCGGCCGGTGATCTCGCGCGGCGGCTGAAGCTCGAACTGGAAGTCGGCGGCCGGATTCTCGGCGCTGAGGACGGCGCTGTGCTGGTCGCTGGCTCCGCCACCGAGCGACGCGGCGGTGCGATCGTAGCCTTCCTTGCGAACGCGCACCACATATTGCCCGCCTTTTTCGGTGGTAAAGCGGAATTCGCCCTGGCTGTCGGTTTGGAGGGAGGTCGTCTCAATGCCCGGACCCACCAGGCCGTTGCCGGGGATGACGGTGACCTCCACGCCTTCCAGGGCGTGGTTGGTCCCGGGGTCGATGACCGTGCCGTGTATTTCGAAGGTCTGCTGGGCGCAGGCGAGCGCGCCACAGCCCAGCAGGATCAGTGCTGGAGTCCGCATACCCGATTCTAGACGCACCGGCTGGCGCGTGGGTTTCCGGCCAGTGGATCGCAAGGGAGAGTTGCGTAATGTCGGCGGCCCGCCCGTCCGCTTGTGATAATGTAGATGGAATCGCGGAGGCTCCGGAGACGCCTCCACCCGGTGGCCACGTGCAGGGCGCCTGGGCAGCCAGGCTCTTAACCGGGTCTATCGCTGATTCCTGACGGTTCTAAGGCTACCTTAGCTACGAATTAGGTGAGATCTCCCGCCCGATCTTTAGTGGGCTCTGAATTGTGCAGAGTACCAGTACCGCTTATCATCGAAAGCGGAAGGACGGAAGGGAGCTTATGGACATCATGACCGCGCCACTCAACGACAGCTCGGAGGGCAAGGAAAAACAGAAGGCAACGGTCCGGATTGTGCTCGCCGACGATCATCCGATTGTGCGCGACGGGCTCAAGAAGTTATTGGAACTAGAGGACGATTTCGAAGTTGTCGGGGAAGCCGCCGATGGCCGCGAGGTGCTCGACAAGGTGCAGGAACTCGACCCCGACGTCCTCCTTCTGGACCTGCGGATGCCGAACCTGGACGGGTTGTCGGCGTTGCAGGCATTGCAACAAACCAACAAGCGGACGCGCGTGATCGTGCTGACGGCTTCGGAAGACAAGAACGAATTCGTGCAGGCGATGAAGCTCGGCTGTAGCGGGATCGTACTAAAGCAGACGGCGCCGGACCTGATTGTGAAGAGCATCCGCAAGGTGAATTCAGGCGAAATCTGGCTGGATTCGCACACCACGGCAGCGGTGATGCGGCAGTTCTCCACCGGCATGGAAAGCTCGGGCGGCGGCAAGGGCCGTGAGCGCAGCCCGCTTTCGGCGCGCGAACGCGAGATCGTGGCGCTGGTGGCGCAGGGCTACAAGAACAAAGAGATGGCGGAGAAGATGTTTATCAGTGAGCAGACGGTGAAGAATCACCTGCACAACATCTTCGACAAGCTGGGCGTTTCCGACCGTCTGGAACTGGCTCTGTATGCGATCCACAAGGGGCTGCATTTGCCGGGCGACGCGACGCCGAGCCGGTAGTGTAGGCGGACGGGCCGGTGCGGACTTGCGAAGACCGCTCCCTGCGGTCGCGGCACAGCTAGTGGCCTTCTGCACGGATCGCGGCTACTGTGCACAATGCCGCAAGCGACTCCGCGACCGTTCACCGCTCTGCCCCGTTTCCTTCCCTTGGGCAGAGGGCCAATAGCAGAGCCGCGACCGCAGGGAGCGGTCCCCGCAAGTCCACATTCGTCCGCCCTGGCGCATCAATGCGGTGGCTCCCGCTTCCTCTGGCGATCGACGGCGGCCCGGCTGAGCCACGACCAGCGAGCGGTCCCGCCTCAAACCGTCTTATCCTTCGCGTAGCACAGCGGCTCCAAGCCGCACTCGGCGCACTTCGGCTTGCGCGCCAGGCACAGCGCGCGGCCGTGGTGGATGATCTGGTGCGAGAACAGAATCCAGTGGTCGCGGGGCAGGATCTTCACGAGGTCCTTTTCAATCTTGACCGGCTCGGTTTCCTTCGTTAGGTCGAGGCGCTGGGCGATCCGCTGGACATGCGTATCCACCACCACGCCCGAGGCGATGCCGAAAGCGGTCCCTAATACCACGTTGGCGGTCTTACGCGCGGCTCCGGGCACAGTCAGAAGCTGATCGATATCGCGTGGAATCTGCCCCCCGAAATCCGAAAGAATCTTGCGCGCCGCGCCGGTGATCGACTTGGCCTTGTTGTTGAAGAATCCGGTGGAGCGGATGTCCTGGGCCAGCACCTCCGGTTTGACGGCGGCGAAATCCTGGATGGTGGGGTATTTGCGGAACAGGCCGGGCGTCACTGCGTTGACGCGCTTATCGGTGCACTGGGCCGAGAGGATGGTGGCCACCAGCAGTTGCCAGGCATCCCCGTGATGCAGGGCGCAGGTCACGCCGGGATACATCTCATCGAGCCTAGCGAGGATCTTATCGATGCGCGCTTTGCGCTCGGCGGCGGTCTTTGGACGAGCGGGTTTCGGGCGCTTGACGGGCGAGGCGGCGGGCATTAGTCGAAGTCGATGTCGCGCTTGGGAGGCGGCTCGTCCGGATTCTCTTTGGCGATCTTCAGCATTTCGTCGAACTTCTTGCTGAGCACGTCCTGGCTGACCTTGTGCTGCGCCACCGACTTCTGGAAAGCGTCCTCGCGGCGGCTGGCCTCGCCTTTGAACTTGGCCACGGCGGTTTCCATGTCGGCGATGGAGGGCGGTTTGACGTGTTCCTTGTGGCGGATGACGGCGGAGGTGGCGGGATCGATGTGTAGCTCCGCCTGGCAGCAAGGGCAGGTGACGGTGATCAGGGCGCCTTTCGCCATACCGAACCTATAGTAGCAAGGTGTACACTAACGCAAACGGAGGCAAAAGATGTTTGCGGAATTCAAGAAGTTCGTGATGCGTGGCAACGTGCTGGACCTGGCCGTGGGCGTGATCATCGGCGGCGCGTTCGGCAAAATCATCGCCTCGATGGTGGGCGACGTCCTGATGCCGGTGATCGGGCTGGCGCTGGGGAACGTGGATTTCAGCAACCTGTTCGTGGTTCTGGGCGAGGGAACCTTCACGACGGTGGCGGACGCGAAGGAAGCGGGGGTGGCGACGCTGAACTACGGGATCTTTATCAACACGGCGATCGAGTTCCTGATCATCGCGCTGGTTGTGTTCCTGGTGGTGAAGCAGGTGAACAAGTTCCTGCCTCCGCCGCCTCCTCCTCCGCCGGCCTCCACCAAGGATTGCCCGGAGTGCGCGACGAAGATTCCGCTGGCGGCCAAGCGTTGTCCGGCGTGCACGCAGCCGCTGCCGGCGTAGGGCGGCAGGTGCCGGGATGAGCCCCGGCGCGGCACGCTGAAGCGTGCGCCACCTTCCTGTTGACAGCCAAAAAGAAGATGCTGTATACTCCTGTTGGCTGCCAAAAAGGAGGGCCGAGTGGCCGACGACAAAACCGATGTCCTGTACGGATCGCTGGCGCTGATGGTGCTGCGCACGCTGGACGCCATGGGCCCGCAGCACGGCTGGGGGCTGGCACGCCGGATCGAGCAGATTAGTGAGGACGCGCTGGAGTTGAACCAGGGAACGCTCTATCCGTCGCTGCTCAAAATGGAGCAGGCCGGCTGGATCAAGAGTGAGTGGGGCGTCTCCGACAATAACCGTCGTGCCAAGTTTTACTCGATCACGCGCGCCGGGCAGAAGCAGTTGACTGCTGAGACGAAGAATTGGGAAAGGGTCGCGGGCATCATCGCCCGCTTCGTAAAGCCGGGGGCGGCGTCATGACGCGCGCGCGGATGCTGCTGGTCCGCGTGCTGGGCGTGTTCCGGCGGGGACGCTCGGAGCAGGACCTCGCCGACGAATTGCAGTTCCACCTGGAACACGAAGTGGAGCGCCTCACCGCGCAGGGGATGAGCCCCGAGGAGGCGCGCCACGCAGCGCGGCGCCGCTTCGGCGGGCTGGACCGCGCCAAGGAAGCCTATCGCGACGCGCGCGGGCTGCCCTGGGTGGAGGAGTTCTTCCGGGACCTGCGCTACGCCATCCGCATGCTGCGGCGGAGCCGCGGGTTCACAGCCGTCGCTGTGCTGTCGCTGGCCTTGGGGATCGGGGCGAATACCGCGATCTTCAGCCTGTTCGACGCCGTCCTGCTGCGGCAGATGCCGGCCCCCGAGCCGGACCGGCTGGTCATCCTCGCGAGATCGCCGCAAGGGGACAGGCTCCCTCGTGCGTGGACCGAGGAGTTGCTCGCCGATACCCGGATCTTCGAGTCCGGTTTTATGCAGGGAAGCACGTCCTTGGTGACGGTTCAGGTGGGACGTGCGGAAGATGACGCCCGCGCCGCGCTGGTGGGCGGCGCATTCTATCGCGTGCTGGGGCTGCGTCCGGCGGCAGGGCGGCTGCTGACGCCCTCCGATGACCGGCCCGGGGCGCCGCCGGTCGCCGTGATCAGCTACCGCTATTGGCAGCGGCGGTTTGCGCTGGACCCGCAGGCGATCGGCAGCACCTTCACGCTGAACCGGCAGGCAACCCCGTCGGTTCCGCCCGTGGCCACGGTGTTCACCATCATAGGCGTCGCCCCCCGCGACTTTTACGGAACGCAGGCAGGCTGGGATCCGGAGCTGACTGTACCGCTGGCGCGGCAGGCGCAGGTGACTACACTACCTACGTACCTGCCTGTCGATGCCATGGCGCGCTTGCAGCCGGGCGTTTCGCGCGTGCGGGCGGAGGCGGAGGGAGACGCGATCATCCGGCCGTTCGCCGAGCAGGAACAGGCCCGCCGGAACAGCGCGGCGCCCGACAGACTGGCATTGCTTCCCGGCGCCGCCGGCTTCCATGCGCTGGACCTGGACCGGTTCACCCGGCCGCTGGAGATCCTGTTGGCAGTGGTCGGGCTGGTGCTGTTGCTGGCGTGCGCGAATCTGTCGAGCTTGCTGCTGGCGCGTGCCGTAGGGCGCCAGCGCGAAGTGGCGGTGCGCAGCGCCGTGGGAGCGGGCCGCGGCCGGCTCATCCGCCAGTTCCTCACCGAAAGCTTCCTGCTGACCCTGCTGGGAGGAGCGGCCGGCGTGGTGCTGGCGTGGTGGCTGAGCCCGGTGCTGGTGGCGGCCATGACCGCGGGCACGCCGCTGGTGCTGCCGCTCACGCCGGACGGGCGGGTGCTCGGATTCACGGCCGCGGCCATGCTGGGGACCGCTCTGCTGGTGGGGTTGGCGCCGGCTCTGCGGGCCGCGCGCACCGACGTCACCGCCGGCCTCAAGGAGGTCCGCACGGGCGGCCGCTGGCGCACAGGGAGGGCCCTGGTCACCGCGCAGGTGAGCATCTCCATGCTGCTGGTGGTGGCCGCGAGCCTGTTCATCGGAACGCTGATCCGGCTGTATTCGGTGGACAAGGGCTTCGACGCCGGCGGCGTGCTGACGTTCGAGGTCTCCACGCTCCACCCAGACGTGCGGGCGTTGCTGGCGAGGCTGGAATCGGTGCCGAACGTGCGTTCGGCGAGTGCCGCCAATGAGCTTCCATTCCCGGTTGGCGGTCTTGGCCAGAGCAGTGGGACGAGACTGCTGGGACTGCCCGAACGGGACGACCTGGACGTGGCCGCGCAACGGGTGCGCATGATCTGGGCCGCCCCGCGGTTCTTCGAAACCCAGGGCATGCCGTTGCTGGCCGGGCGCTCCTTCCGGGCGGGCGACGAAGCCGGCAAAGAGGTGATCCTGAGCCAGACGATGGTGCGGCGCTACTTTGACGGGGTTCCCCCGCTGGGACGCGTGCTGGATGTCGGGGAAGTGGTCGGCATCGTGGGGGACACGAAGGCCGCCAATCTGCGCGACAATGCACCGGCGATGTTTTATGCGCCGCTGCCGGCCACTCGGGTGGTGCTGTGGGGGTGGGAGAAGGCTCCTGCCTACTATTACTATCTAGCGCGCGTAGAGCAAGGGGATCCGCTGCGGATGGCGCCGGCGATCGAAGCGGCGCTGCGTGAGGTCCACCCGGATCTGCGGCTGCGGAACGTGGCGACCGAAGAGGAACTGATCGACCAGACGCTGGTCAACGAACGCATGCTGGCGGCGCTCGCCGGCTTCTTCGGCGCGGTGGCGCTGCTGCTCGCCGGCATCGGCGTCTACGGCGTGCTGAGCTTCCACGTGACGCAGCGGACCAACGAGTTTGGCGTGCGCATGGCGCTGGGAGCGGACCGCGCCTCCATCCGGTCGATGGTGCTGCGCGATGTCGGAATCGTGCTGGCGGTAGGACTGGCGATCGGAGCCGCCGGCGCCGCGGGGCTCTCGCAGTTAGCCGCGACCTTCCTGTTCGGGTTCACGCCGACCGATCCGCGGGCCTTCGGCCTCGCAGCCGCCGTGCTGGCCGCCGCGGTGGTGCTGGCGGCCTGGCTGCCCGCTCTGCGAGCCTCGCACGTGGACCCGATGGTCGCGCTGCGGCATGAGTAGCGCTGGCATGATGCGGGTCCGGATTCTGCTCGCCCGAATGCGGGAAGTGCTCCGCCGCAGCCGGTCCGAGCGCGACCTCGAAGACGAGCTGCGCTTCCACTTCGAGCGCGAAGTCGAGTATCTGCGGGAGCAGGGCATGAGCGCCGAAGAAGCGCGCTTCGCGGCGCGAAGGAGGTTTGGAGGCATGGATCGCACCAAGGAAACGTATCGCGACGCACGCGGACTGCCGTGGGTGGAGACTTTTTTCCAGGACCTGCGCTACGCGGCTCGGATGCTACGGCGGAGCCCCGGCTTCGCGGCGGTGGCGGTGCTGTCGCTGGCGTTGGGAATCGGCGCGAACACGGCCATCTTCAGTTTGTTCGACGCAGTGCTGCTGCGGCAGATGCCGGTCCGCGAGCCGGACCGGCTGGTGGCGCTGTCGGCGAAGAAGGACGCGGGGAACCCGAACGGAGCGGTGTCGTGGGAAGGGGTCGAGCAGTTGGTGGCCGATACGCAGCTCTTCGAGGGTGCGTTCCTCCAGGTGGTGAACCCATTCCAGGTGCCGGCGGAGATGCGCGGCGCCGAAGACACCGTGGAAGCAATCGCGGCAACGGGCGGATTCTTCCCGCTGCTCGGTTTGCGGCCGGCGGCTGGACGCCTGCTGACGCCGGACGACGATCAACCCGGCTCGCCGCCCGTTGCCGTGATCAATGACCGCTATTGGCAGCGGCAGTTCGGACGGGACGCGGGGGCGGTGGGGAGCACGATCAAGATCCACGGGCGCACGCACGATACGGTGTTCACCATTGTGGGCGTGACGCCACCCGAATTTTACGGCACCATCTCCGGCAGCGATCCCGACATCACCGTTCCCTACACACGGATCCGTGACGTGCTCCCGGAGCGCGGAGGGATCATCTCGGGGACGATGGTGCGCCTGCGGCCCGGCGTATCTGTGGAGAGAGCCCTGGCCGAGGCGGACAGCCTGTACGTCCTGGCGAAACGGCCGGGGCCGGAGAAAACATCCGAGATACTGCGCCACACGGGCTTGATTCTGACGCCGGGCGGGAACGGATTCGACGTGGGTGTGCGGCGGCAGTTCACCAAGCCGCTCCAGATTTTGATGGGCGTGGTGGGTCTGGTACTGCTGCTGGCGTGCGCGAATCTTTCAAGCCTGCTTCTGGCGCGCGCGGCGTCGCGGCACCGGGAGATCGCCGTGCGCAGCGCGGTGGGCGCGGGCCGCGGGCGGCTGATGCGGCAGTTTCTCACCGAAAGTCTGCTGCTGACTCTGACGGGCGGCGCGGCCGGCATGGCGCTCGCAGGGTGGGGGACGGGCGTGCTGGTCCGGACCATGGCGAACGGCGGGACGCTGGTGCTGCCGCTGGGGCCCGATTGGCGGATGCTGGCGTTCACGGGTGGCGCGATGCTGGCGGTATGTCTGCTGGTCGGGCTGGCGCCGGGTGTGCGCGCGGCGGGCGTGGATGTGAGCACGGGGTTGCGGGAGGTCCACTCGAGCGGGCGCTGGCGGCTGGGAAAGCTGCTGGTGCTGGCGCAGGTGGCCATCTCCATGCTGCTGGTGGTGGCGGCCGGCCTTTTCATCGGCACGCTGATCGAGATGTACACGCTGGACACGGGGTTCGAGCGCGACGGCGTGTTGACGTTCCGGACAGAGCGGAGGCCGCAGTCGTCCGGGTCGCAGCGGGCCGAGGAGATTCTCGCGCGCCTGAAAATGCTGCCAGGCGCGACGGCGGTCAGCGCCGCGTCGTCGGCGCCGCTGGGGAGCAACACCATCGCCATCACGAGACCGAAGGTGGAGGGAGCGACGCAACCCGGCGAGCAGGCATCGATGGCGGACATGATCGTTGTGGCTCCGGAGTTTTTCGAGACGCAGGGTTTGCGGACGGTGGAGGGCCGGCTGTTCGAGGCGCGCGACTTCGCGGCGGGGAACGTGCGGATCGTGAACCGGAAGTTCGCGCGGCACTACTTCGGAAACGAGTCGCCATTGGGGCGCCGTGTCGAGTCGTCATTTGTCGATGACGGCGAAATTGTGGGCGTCGTGGAAGACACGAGCTACGCCAACCTGCGGACGGAGCCGCGCGACGCGATCTACCTCCCGGCCGGAACCGAGGGGGTCAGGAACCTCGCGCTGACATACCTGGTCCGGGTGGAGCGCGGCGATCCGAGACGTCTGGGCCCGGCCATCGAGGCGGCGGTGCGCGAGATCGATCCTGGATTGCAGGTGACCGGCATGGCCACGCAGGCCGAATCGCTCGACCGGGCGCTGGTCAACGAACGCATGCTGGCGGCGCTCGCCGGATTCTTCGGCGCCGTGGCGCTACTGCTGGCCGGGATCGGCGTCTACGGCGTGCTGAGCTTCCACGTGACGCAGCGGACCAACGAGTTCGGCGTGCGGATGGCGCTGGGGGCCGGGCGGGGCTCGATCCGGTCGCTGGTGCTGCGCGATGTGGCGGTAGTGCTGGGGATCGGACTGGTGCTGGGCGGCGCGGGCGCGGTGGGACTCTCGCGGCTGGCGGCGAGCCTGCTGTTCGGGCTCACGCCGACCGATCCGGTGGCGTTCGGCGCGGCGGCGGGGGTGTTGGCCGCGGCCGTGGTGCTGGCCGCCTGGCTGCCCGCGCTACGAGCCTCGCGCGTGGACCCGATGGTCGCGCTGCGGCATGAATAGCTGCGGCGGGCTCTCACTCTCAGCCCGTTTCCGTTACTCGCCGTGCTGCCTGGCCCGCGACCCCCGTCAGCAGTTCCCGCAGCGACCGCTTGCTCACCGGATGCCGCAGCTCTGGAGCGAGCTCCACCAGCGGCTCCAGCACAAACCGCCGCTCGCCGATCCGCGGGTGCGGGATCTCCAGGTCCGCCGTGCGCACCACCGCGCTGCCATAGAGCAGCACGTCGATATCGATCAGCCGCGGTCCCTTGGGCTGCACCGTCACGCGCCCCATCTCGCGCTCCACGCGCTTCACCCGCAGGAACAGTTGACGGGGGAACAGACTGGTCTCCACCTCGATCACCTGGTTCAGGAACCACGGCTGATCCAGCACGTCCCGTGGCGCGGTCTCCCAGATTGACGACGCCCGCGTGACCACCAGCCGGTCCGAGGCGAGCCGCCGCTGCGCCTCGGCCAGGTTCTCTGTCCGCTCGCCCAGATTCGACCCGAGCCCCAGGTACGCCGTCTTCGTCATCGCCAATACAGCTTAGAACAGCGTGTTCTGCGCGCCGGACATCCGCGGCCGCGGCACGCCGAAGTACTCGAAGGCGGCTTCGGTGCCCACGCGCCCGCGCGGCGTGCGATGCAGGAACCCGAGCTGCATCAGGTACGGCTCATACACTTCCTCGATGGTGTCCGACTGCTCGTCGATCGCCGCCGCGATGGTCCCGACGCCCACCGGCCCGCCGCCGAATTTTTCGAGCAGCGTGCGCATGATCTTCTGGTCGATCTCGTCCAGCCCGTGGCGGTCGACCTCCAGCAGGTCGAGCGCCTGGTGCGCCACCTCTATATTCACGTGCCCTTCGGCGCGCACCTGCGCGTAGTCCCGCACGCGCCGCAGCAGCCGGTTGGCGATGCGCGGCGTGCCCCGGCTGCGCCGCGCGACCTCTTCGGCGCCCTCGCTGTCGATTTCGACGCCGATCAGGTTCGCCGACCGCACCACGATGCGCGCCAGCTCGGCCACGTCGTAATGATTCAGCCGCAGCACCAGACCGAAGCGCCCGCGCAGCGGCGCGCTGATCAGGCCCTGCCGCGTGGTCGCGCCAATCGCCGTGAAGCGTTTGATGTCCATGGCAACCGTGCGCGCCCCGGGACCCGTGCCAATGAGGATATCCATGCGAAAATCCTCCAGCGCCGAGTAAATCATTTCCTCGACGTCCGGTAGCAAGCGGTGAATTTCGTCGATGAAGAAGACCTCGCGCTCCTGAATATTGCTGAGGATGCCCACCAGGTCGAGCTTCTTCTGGAGCACCGGACCGGAGGTCTGTTGCAACCCCACGCCCAGCTCCGAGGCGATGATGCCGGCGAGCGTGGTCTTGCCCAAGCCCGGCGGCCCGTAGAGCAGCACGTGATCCATGGCCTCGCCCCGCTGCCGCGCGGCTTCGATGGCGATGGCCAGGTTCTCTTTGACCTTGGCCTGCCCGGCAAAGTCGGCCAGGCGCTGCGGGCGGAGCGTGGCTTCAAACTGCCGCTCGTCGTCCTGAAGCGAGGCCGAAACAATCCCGTGGTCCTGCATGAAGTCTTAGTGTACTGTGTAGCGCGCGGGTAGGGCGCGCTAATTCTGTGTGTCTCCCTCCTGGCGCCCGTGCGTGTGCGGGCCGCCGGAGGATCGGGTGCCATCCGCCGGTATGGGCGCGGCCCCTACCATGGAGATTGCCATGTCCCGTTACCCGATCGGCCCCATGCCAGCCCGCGATGCGACCACCGCGGAGGAACGCGCCGCCTGGATCCGCGAGATCGCCGCCGCGCCCGCGCTGCTGCGCCAGGCCGTCTCCGGGCTCGACGAAGCGCAGCTCGATACACCCTATCGCGAAGGCGGCTGGACGCTTCGGCAGGTGGTCCACCATGTTCCCGACAGCCACATGAACGCCTATGTACGGATGAAGCTTGCGCTCACTGAGGACCGGCCCACCATCAAACCCTACGACGAGGCGCGCTGGGCGGAACTCGCCGATAGCCGGGGGCCCGTGGAAGGTTCGCTCGTCCTGCTCGATCGCCTGCATGAGCGCTGGGTGCGGTTGTGGGAAGCGCTGGACGAAGCGCAGTTCGCACGCACGCTTATGCATCCGGAGATCGGCGCCGTGCGCCTTGATCAGATGCTGGCAAGCTACGCCTGGCACGGCCGGCACCACACGGCGCACATCACGTCATTGCGCACGCGCATGGGATGGTAGGGGCGGACCGTGGAAGACCGCTCCCTGTGGTCGCGGCTCAGCTACTGGTGCTGTGCCCAGTGCACGTCCTTTGTGCAGAGCGCCGCTGGCTGAGCCGCGACCACAGGGAGCGGTCCTCCCACGTCCGCACCAGCCTCTACTCCTCGTAGCGCCGCGCGAACGTATCGAGACCCATCCGGTCCAGCACGCCCTTCGCCGCCTGATACTCCTCAGCCGAGCGGAATGGCCCGATCAGCACCCGATAGATGTGGTCGTTGGGCCCCGGCGCGACGAACGACTCGAACCCGCGCTTGCGCAAGCCCTCGGCCATGATCTCTGAGATGCCCTTCTCGAGCGCGCCCATCTGGATGTAGAGGATGCCCTTCAACGGATCGGCGAACAGCGGCTTCTCGACGGTGAGGGTGGGCGCAGCAGGATCTGGTAGAACCGCGGCGGCCGGCTCGACAACGGCTTCGGTGGGAGCCGGCGCCGGCGCAGGCTCGCTCGCCGCAGGCGCAGCCGGTAACTCCGCCGCACTCACCACCGCCGGCGTGCTCCTGCCCACCAGGTAGGCGCTGCCGATACATACCGCGAGCAGCACGGTTGCCAGAAACGTGACGCTGGCCACCTGCCGGCGGCCCAGCACCAATTCGTAATCGTTGGCGTCCGACTCCGTTGGCCCGGCGGAGTCAGCCTGGGACGATGTGCCGGAAAGAGCGGGCTCCGGCGTGAGTATCCTTGCCATCCCGCTAGTGATCGGCGGAGGCGGTGGAATCCTTTAGTACCTTGTCGCCTTAGTACCATCTGCGGCGGGGATTGCCTTAGAGGTTGCGCTTGAGGAAGTTGCAGATGTGATAGCCCGCGATGAACTTGAACGGGCTCTCGCCCAGCGTGTAATGCCCGCAGGGCATCACCACGGACTTGTGCCAGAAGCCCAGCTCGCGCGCCTTGGCCACCACCTGCTCGGAGAAGCGCGTGGGGAAGGTGGTGTCATAGCGCGCGTAGAGGAACTGCGGGCGCTTTTCGAGCTTGGCGTAGCGCTCGATGTAGTAGGGCGGGCTGATCACCTTCCAGGCCGCGCGCAGATCGTCGAGCGTCACCGCCGGTTCCAGGCTCTGGCGGATGTGCTGCGTCGAGAGCCCCTCCCACACCACGTCGGCGAAGAACGTCGAACAGTGATTGAAGACGTTCACCCGGAAGCGCGGATCGTGGACGCTGGCCAGGAACGCGTAACACGACCCCAGGCTGGTGCCGACCAGGCCGATGCTCTCGAAGCCCTGGGACTCCAGCCAGTCGGCGGCGGCGCGCGTATCGATGACGGCCTGGCGCGTGGCGTCGATGGTGCGGGCGACGTTCGAGGAGACGGCGTAGTCGGCGCGCGTCAGCTCGGACGGCATGCGGTAGTCGTGATAGGGCAGGCTCAGGCGCAGGGCATGGATGCCCAGCTTGGCCAGCCCCGCGCACAGCGCTCCGTGCTGCGGCAGGGACGCGTTCCAATGCGGCAGCACGATGGCTGCCACGCGCCGCCGTCCGGGTTTCTCAGCCGCCGGGAACCACTGCGCGTGCACCAGGTTGTTTTCGGCGTGCGGCGTCGGGACCGGACTGGTGAAGCGCAGCAGGCGGTCTTCCAGTTGGAAGTCGGAGGGCGTACGGTAGGCGAAGAAGGAATCGCTATCGGCCAGCGCGGCTTCGTTGAGGGCCGACAGGTATTCCAGCGGCCCGTGCCCGTTGCGCGGGTTCTCCTGGGCCACCGGCCACTGGTGCGTCCAGTCCAGCCCCCAGTCAAAGGGGCGGACCACACGATTTGTGGCAGCGGAGCAGAGACGATTCTCCCAGTCGAGCATCCAGCGGGCGTACAGCTTTTCCATGCGAGCGGTAATTCTAAGATACCAAGGCGGCCGGGCCGGGCGCGTAAGAAATCATTTGCTGCCATTCGCGCGCAGGTGCCTGGCGACGATCTTGTCAATGGCCCGCCTGGTCACAAGCCGGCCCCGGACAACCACACTATCGATGCGGGCGACATTGCGGATATCCACGAGTGGATTTGCGTCGAGCAGGACCAGGTCGGCCCTTTTCCCCACTTCAATGGTTCCCTGCTGATCCTCGCGGTCCAGGAAGCGAGCGGGATTGATGGTGGCCGTCTGGAGCGCCTGAAGCGGCGAAAACCCCGCCTTGGTAAACCACTCCAGCTCATCATGCAGGCAGAACCCCGGAACAAGTTGGTCGCACCCAGCCAGGAACCGGTTGCCCAGCGCGGACATGTCCCGGATCGCTTGCAGACTCATTTGCCCTGCAATCCTCATCTTCTCCAGGGTGCTGGCAGGAACGTTGGACTGTTTCAAGTTGTCGAGCGTCATTTCCAGAAGCGAGTCGCTGGCATACTCGGCATGCTCCAGCGGCCGGCCGGAGAACATGTCAGGAACCGTCTCGAAGAAAGACAGCGTGGGGGTCTGCCAGACGCCTTTGGCGGCCAGCTTCTCGAACAAACGGCGGCAGCCTGCCAGCGTGTAGCGATCGTTTACCAGGCACTCGCCGAAAACCTCGTAGTTCGCCAGGTGTTCGATGCTGTGTATCCCGGCGTCGGCCGCCTCTTCGACCTTCACTCCTTGAGGAACGTGTCCCGCGAAGGTGAGTCCCAGCTTGGGGGCCTCCTCGGCAATCGCAAAGAAGACGTCACGGGGCGTGTGGTCGTGAACTTTGATAAAGTCGACGCCGGCGGCTTTCAGGTCCGCCAGCGCACTGGTGGCTTCCTGCGCGGTGGCGACCCGCCGGCGGTACGGGAAACTGGGCGGGGCATCATCCAAGATGGGGCCCGCCGCCACGATTTCGGGGCCGAGGACCGCGCCGGACTGGACCTGGGCTCGCAGCGGGAGGATGAAATCCGCGTCGCCGCCCATATCGCGCGTGCCCACGACGCCCTTGGCAATGAACAAGTCCAGACTATCGGCTCCGGTGCCCTGATGGTGGGTATGCATATCCCAGAGACCCGGAACGAGAAACTTTCCTTCTCCGTTCACCAGGGTGGCGTCCGGCGGAATCGAGATCTCGCGCCCCATGGCCACAATCCGGTCACCTTGTGTGAGCACCGTCAGGCCGTCCTGAAGCCGGCCGGTCGCTACGTCGATCACGGTGGCGCCGGTGATGGCAACCGACTGGCTTGGCCGTCCGTCCACCGGTTGGGCGAACGCGTTTGGCACGCTGGCGAGGAGCACAACCCCAAGAACCCACCGGTTGTAGCGGGTCGAGCACCATGCCGGACGACGGGGATCCATAGCGCTAGCTCTCCTCAGTCTTTGTCGCGCGAGGCCAGGCCGCAGATCAGCCCGCGCAGAATTCGTCGAAGGCCGAGGTGAGCAGTTGGGCGATCTCCGGCGCTTCCCGCCGTTCGATGTCGCTGCGATGCAGCATGTAGATGGGCTTGCCGTCCTCAAACAGGGCGATGGAGGGCGAAGATGGGGGGAACTGGCTGAGATAGGTCCCGCGCAGGTGGGCGACGGCGTCGTCGTCTCCGGCGGCGAAGACCGTGACCGCCTTCGCCGGCCGGTTCGTGTGTTGGAGTGCCATGCCGACGGCCGGCCGGGCTCGTCCAGCCGCGCATCCGCAAACCGAGTTGACCACCATCAGCACGGTGCCGGTGCCGGGCGCGAGCGCCTGGTCCACCTGATCCGGCGTGCGGGTCTCCTCCAGGCCATACTTGGTGAGATCGGCGCGCATGGGCGCGATGAATTGTTCTGGGTGTGCCACGGTTCGATTCTAGCAAGCCCTGTTTCGCAAGCGGCGCGCGGCCCCAGCTTCTATAATTGAAAGTTCACAGCAGTGACGGGAGACTACGCATGAGCAACGAATATTTCCGCGAGAACGAATGGTGGGTGAGCCCCTACAACGTCCGCCCCGAAGTGCAGAGCACGTTTCAGCTTCCGGCCAAGGTCGCCATTCATGACGCCACCCTGCGCGACGGCGAACAGACGCCGGGCGTGGTGATGTCGGTGGCCGACAAGATTGAGATCGCCGAGAAACTGGCCGAAGTGGGCGTGGAGCGCATCGAAGCGGGTATGCCGGCCGTCTCCGAGCAGGATTTCCAGGCGATCAAGGAGATTTCGCGGCTGGGCTTGAAGTCGAAGATCTACACCTTCGCCCGCGCCATCAACTCGGATATCGACAAGGCGCTGGAATGCGGCTGCCACGGCGTAATCATCGAAGTGCCGATCGGGTATCCCAAGCTGAAGTATCAGTTCAAGTGGACCTGGGAGGACGTGGTGCGCAAGAGCGCTCCGGTGATCCAGTACGCCAAGTCGCGTGGGCTGCACGCGGTGTTCTTCCCTTACGACACCACGCGGGCCACCGAAGAAGACCTGACCAACATGCTGACCCGGATCATGCAGGAGGCTCCGCCGGACGCCGTGGGCGTGGTGGATACGATGGGCTGCGTGCTGCCGGAGGCCATGAAGTTCCTGGTGCGGATGGTGAAGCGCCTGACGAACCTGCCGGTGGAGGTCCACACGCACAACGATTTCGGCATGGCGGTGGCCACGGAGCTGGCGGGCGTCGAGGCCGGGGCCGAAGTGGTCCACAGCTGCGCCAACGGACTGGGCGAGCGCACGGGTAACGCGGCGCTCGAAGAACTGATGGTCGCGCTGCACGTGCTCTACGGCTACGACAAGCAATACAACCTGGCGAAGATCCCTGAACTGGCCGAGGTGGTCAGCCGCATCAGCAAGTTCCCCATCGCGGTGAACAAGCCGATTCTGGGCGCGCGCAACTTCACGCGCGAGTCGGGCATCGGCGTCGACCTGGTGGTGAAGGAGCCGCTGGCGATGTTCGGCACGCATCCGGCGTTGACCGGGCGGCAGGGTGAAGTGGTGCTCGGCAAGAAGAGCGGCAAGCTCTCCATCACTTACAACTTGGAAAAGATGGGCATTACCGACTACGACGACGAGGCCGTGGCGGAGATGCTGAAACGGGTGAAGGAGAAGGGCATCGAGAAACGCGGCCTGCTCACGGACGACGAGTTCCGGGAGATCGTGGATGGCGTGCTCGCGGCCAAGCGCTAAGCGTGGGTCGTGTCAGTCTGACGTTTGATAATGGGCCCGATCCGGCTGCCACGCCGCGGGTGCTGGACTGCCTGGCAAGGCACTCGGCCCCGGCAACGTTCTTCGTGCTGGGAGAGAAGATGGCTACGCCGGCGGGCGAAGCCCTGGTGCAGCGCGCGCAGCAGGAGGGCCACCGGATCGGCAGTCACACGTGGTCGCACGTGCGCCTGGGTCCGCTGTCTTCAGGAGCGGCCGTGACGCAATTTAACCGCGGCGTGGAAGCCATCGCGGAACTGGGCATCCCCGAACGCCTGTTCCGGCCCGTGGGCGGCGGCATCATCGGCCCGCATCTGCTGCACCCGGCCGTCGTCGACCGGATGGTGCGGGAAGGCTTCACCTGCGTGCTGTGGAACTCGGTTCCCCGGGACTGGAAGGAACCGGACGGGTGGCTGGAGCGCGGCCTGGCGGACCTGGAGAAGCGCGAGTGGTCGCTGGTGGTGCTGCACGACGTGCCCTGCATCGCTCATCTGGACGAGTACCTGCGGCGCGCGCGGGAGGCCGGGCACACCTTCGTCGAGGGATATCCGGAGGACTGCTTGCCGATCGTCGAGGGGCACGTGATGGGGTTGTCGGGGTTGCAGAGCGGGGGGTATTAGGCCGCACCGCCGGGAGCCGCTTAGCGCCAGCGCCGCTTCTTCCCCAGAACCATCACGGCGGCGATGGCTGTAAGGACGAAGGTGGAGGGCTCCGGCGTTACTTCCGCGGTGGCGATCGCGATGCCCTCCTCGCCGTTCATGAGTCGGTAACGGAATGCGATCTGGCCGGAGCTATTCATGCTGTACGGGCCAGTCCCGAAGGGATCGATGATCCCGGAGAAATCGAAGACCGTGGAGCCGAACAGGGCGTCTCCGGATTCGATGACTTTGTCCGCTGCCGGATCGGAGCCCGTGTAGAGGCCGAAGGTTCCGTCCGTCCGTTTGGCCTCGAAAGACACCATGCCGGTATTGTTGATAGCCGGGTCCTTAAAGCTCACGAAATCGCCGGTGGTATCGGCGACCACGGTCGTGGTGGTGCCGTCGCCCTTGATGATGGCCTGCCCGCCCCCGCCGTCCAGCACCGCCCGGGTGGCGACTTCACCACTGTCGTTGATGGAACTGCGCGCATTACCGCTGCTGGTGGTGAACGGTGCATAGGGCCCCAGGTCGTCGACGATCACCGCCAGCGTGGTTCCATCGTAGGTAAAGATCCCCGAGCCGCCGCCGTCATAGTTGCCGGCAAAGGAGACTACGCCGTTGTTGTTGATGGATGTCGCACCGAAGTTCGGCCCTAGCGGGCCGGAGCCGTCATAGAAGGTGCTCAGAGTTGTGCCGTTGCCGATCAAGATGGGGAACTCCACCGGAGGGCCTGCCTGGCGGGTGGTGAACACCGCGTCTCCGGAGTCGTTGATGGACACGTCGTACACCGGTCCCGGGGGATCGGGAGGCGAGTTGTTGACATTCGGTGTGCTGGCCACCGTGGTGATCGTACTCCCGTCGCCGATCAGAGCGGCGGTTCCGAAGGCGGGCGTGTAGAAGGTGGCAAGGATGCCCACCTGGCCCGAGCTGTTGATGGACGGATTGCCAAAGCCGTCATACATGCCGGAGGAGTCAATGATCGTCGTAACGGCGCCGCCGCTTCCGGAGTAAACCCCGAACGTGCCGCCGCTCAGCGTGGCGAAAAAAGCGACGGTTCCGGAATCATTGATCGCCGGCCTGGCGGTGTCCGAGCTGAATCCCGAAAACGACCCGAAGGACCCTGTGTTGTCAACGATTTTCGTGAAGGTATAGGTCGTCGCGGCGGACGCCGAACCTAGAGACAGTAAAATACACGCGCAAGAGATTGGTGATGGGAACATGATGGGTGCGAAAGGTCATAAGTTTAACATGGCCTTTCTGGTGAGGTCTAGTGTTACGCGCGTTCTGGGTCACGATCAGGGATCAGGTGGATGAGCTCGCGATAGAGATTCGTTTGTTTCTGCACGATCGCATCCCATCCGTAGACGCGCTCGGCCGTGGCGCGGGCGTGCTGCTCCAGGCGCGTGCGCTCTTCCGGGTGGTCGAGCAGCCGGGCGATGGCCGCCGCCATCTCCGCGGGGTCATCCGCCACGATGACATCCGCGCCGCAGTCGAGCGGCAGACCGTGAATGCCCGCCGCGGTCGACACGATCGCTTTGCCCATGGCCATCGCCTCGATGATCTTGACGTTGGTCCCGGCCGAGGCGACCAGCGGAGCAATCACTACCGCCGCGCGCTGATACGCCGGGCGCACGTCGGAGACGAAGCCTTCCACTTCGACGCCCGCGTGCTGGAGGTCCCAGAAGCGCTGGTGGCGCTGGCCGGCGATCACGTGCAGCGTGACGCCTACTCCGTTCACGGCGGGGAGGCGCGGGAACACGTCGCGCAGGAAGAATTCGAGCGCCAGCACGTTGGGCCGGTGCGCGAAGCTGCCGATGAACAGCAGCCGGCGCGGTTCGGGCGGCTCGGGTGACGGCTGGAAGCGGACGAGGTCGACACCGTTGGGGATGGCGACCGCGGTGGGCACCTCGGCTGCGACCACCGCGCTGTCTTTGTCCGACATCGTGACGACGCGGTCCACTTGGCGCCAGGCAGCGAGCTCGAACTGCTTCCAGAGGTCGTGCTGGCGGCGCGTTTCGTAATCGTTGGTCTCGGGCCGCGCGAGCATCTGCGCGTAGAGGTCGTAGGTGATGTCGTGCTCCACCAGGATGGTGCGCGCGGGCGAGCAGTCGGCGGCGTATTGCGCCATCTGCGTAAATTCGAGCTGCGCCACGTGCGGCTGCCACTTGGCGACGGTCTGGCGTAGGACGGCGTGGAAGGCGGGTGAGTCGAACTCCTCGACGGTATCGGGACGGCCACGCGAGGGCGGCGCGTGGGTGCCGGCGCGGTAGACGGTGACCACCTCCACGCACAGGTCGAGCAACTCACGCGGCACGGGCTGGCGCTCTTCGACGAACGCCACCAGGATCTGGTCGAAATCGGGTGCGGCTTCACGCATCAAGTTGAAGACGCGCACCGCGGCGCCGTGCGAGAGCGGGAACGGCAGGTAGGGGCTGGCGACCAAGACGCGCGGCTTGCCCGTGGGCTTGCGTCCAGGGAAGACGGCGACGTCACCGTTCAGCATGTCGAGCACGCGGAGGTCGCCCGCGGGGACGGGATCGGCAGTCTGGCGCGCGGCGGCGGCCAGGGCGTCGGCTTTCTCCAGAGCCTTCAGGCGGAGCACGTTGTGCTGCCACATGCGGGCGAAGCGTTCGCGATCGGCGATGCAGCGGGCCAGGAAATGGACGAAGTTGATTTCGAGCGCGCGGTCGAGTTCGGCGGGCGTGTAGTACCGCGAGGTGGTGGCGCGATGCTGGTGCAGCACGCGCGCTTGGGCGCAGTAGACGGTCGGCCAGCCGCGCGCCCAGGCTCGCACGCCCAGGTCGAGGTCCTCGACGTAGGCCGGCGTGTAGACCTGGTCGAACCCGCCGAGCGCGGCCAGCTTCGCCGCGTCGTAGAGCGAGCAGCCGCCGCTGCCGTAGAGCACGTAGGTCTGGTCTTCGCCCGGGAGCGGCTCGTCGCAGCGGATGGGAAACTCAGTGACTCCCGGTGAAGGATCGAGCACGGTCTTGCCGGTCTCCTCGCGGCGCTGTCCCGCGGGGAAATAGATCTGTGCGGAGGTGCAGAACAGGTCCGGCACCGTGCCGAAGGGGGCGAGCAGGGCGGGGAGGAAGCCGGGCTCGACCACCATGTCATTGTTCAGCACGCAGACGTGGGCGTAGCGCGCGTGCTCGATGCCGCGGTTGACGGCGGTGGCGAAGGGCAGGGGCGCAGCGCTCTCTTCGATGAGCACGCGAGGGTGCGTGGAGCGCAGCCAAGCCGAGGTGCCGTCGTCCGATCCGTTGTCGACCACGATAATCTCGTCCGCATCGGCGAGACCCGGGAGGCAGCGTTCGAGCAACTCGCGGCCGTTGCGCGAGGGGATCACGACGGAGATTCCCTCGCGCCGGTCCGAAGGCTGCACGGGGCGGTCGACGGCGATGGGCCGTGCGGTTTCAAGCCACCGTCCGCGCGCCAGCGCCCGGCGATAGAGGACCGGCAGACGCAGGTCGCCGCGCAGCAAACGCTGCACGCGGCTCTTGGACCCGAGCTGACTGCGCATCAGGTTCTTCACCCGCCACAGCCCGTGCCGCAGGATCGCCAAGGCGCTCTGCGGGCGCAGCATGAAGTGGTCGCCCAATTCGTTGAACGCCAGGAAGCGCCACGGCGCGAGTGCGAGTCCGAGCGCGCGCAGACGGCGATGCGGGTACTGCGGCTCCAGGATCACCGCCGAGATGCGGACCTGGCGTCCGGCCAGCTTGGCCTCAATCAGCTCGCGGTTTTCGCGCCAGGAGCGGTGGATGTGATACGGGACCCATTCGCCTTCGGGGGCGGGGAACTCGGAGACCACAACCAGCGGTAGCTCCGGCAGGATATGGTGCATGCGGTCCAGCACGCGGGCGATGGTTTCGGGCGATGCCGAGGCGAACAGGACCTTGACGCGCGTCTTCAAATGAGTTGGCCGGGCTCGAAGGTCCACGCGCCGGACTGGTGGTCCTGCCACAAGGCCAGCGCCTGCGCGCAGAAGGCCGTCGAGACGGGATTGGAGAAGGGCATCATGCGCCCCTCCTTGCGTCCGAACCAGAAGCCGCCGCGCAGGTGCGGGTCGTTGGCCGCGGGTCCGTCGAGCACCTGGAATGAGGCGGCGTGCTCGGCTTCCTCGCGCGCCGCGGGCTCATCCAAGGCCACCACGCCCAGATGATGCGCCATCAGCCGCACGCGCAGCAGTTGCGCGTTCACGTCGGACCGTTCAAAGCGTGGGGCGTGCTCGCGCAGCAGGGCGCCGGCGCGGGCGATGCCTTGAGCAAGCGCCACCCGAGCCTCGGCGTGCTCGGTGGCGAACGTCAGAGCTTCGAGGAAATAACAGTAGGCATGCAGGCGGTCCATTACCGTGTGCGGATCGCCGTCGAGGAAGCGCTCATGCGTGGCGAGTCCGTAGGCCAGCGCCACCTCAAACATGCGCGCGGCGTGGGGATCGTCGAGCTCGCGCCAGATGAGGGCGGCCTTCAACTGAAAGCAGCCGGGGCGGCGGGACCAGCGGGGCTCCTCCGGCAGCGGCTGCTTTTCGGGCAGCGAGATCACGGGATAGAAGACGCCGTCTCCCAGGAAGTCGAAGGCCAGTGACAGGGCGGCTTCCTTGGCGCGTTCGAGGAACAGCTCTTCGCCGGAAGCGCGCCACGCGGCAAGAAGTCCGCGCGCGATGATGCCGGTGTCGAAGAAATAGGCCAGGTCCGAGCCGGGCTCGAAGGGGAACACCGAGCCGGCCGCGTCCCAAGCCTCCTCGGCCAGGAAGCGCGCGGCGCGGAGCCCGGCGTCACGATAGGCGGCGTTGCCGGTGCGCTCCGCGATGTAGAGCAGGGCGCTGGCCGAGTACCCCGTGATCTCGTTCGAGACGGGACGATTGGTTCCGGAATCCGACTGGTAGAAACGGGCCACGCCGCCGCCGGGAACCTGGATTCCGGAGTGTAGCCACCAGCAGCCTGCGTGTTCAAGCAATGAAGTCAATCCTTCAAAGTGTAATATAATGAGCGCGACGCCATGTTTTTCCCGCTCCGGCACGCTCTAGCCCTCATGGCCGCTCTCGCCACCTGCGCCTTCGCCGCAGAGGATCTTCCCCGAGGCTTGTTCCACGGCGCCATGGCGGGTTATGACGGCACGCCGGCGAACGGCCAGTTGCGCGTCACCAACCAGGCGGGCGATCTCTTCCAGTGCGGCTACGATGCGCGCAGCTACCTGGAGATGCAGCACAAGCGGATCACCGTCGCGAACCTTCGAGAGGGCGACCCGCTGGAGGTGCTGGCGGACCATCCGCCGGGATCGACGGTGTGCTACGTGCGGACCGTGCACGTGACGCCCCCGGGTCCAACGCCCGCCCAGCAGCGCCGGGCGCAGGCGCTCAAAGACAGCGCACGGATCCCCCGCAAGCAGGACCCGTTGCCCCGCAGCATGACCACCATTTCCGGCGTGGTGACGGCGGCCACCGAGTATTCCCTCACCCTACGGACGCGCGATGGGCAGGAGACGGTGGCACTGGTGGGCGACACGCGCTACTACGGAGACGGGCTGGCCCGCGGCTGGGATGCCCTACAGGTGAACATGCGCGTCTCGGTGCAGGCCGGGCGGAACCGCCAGGGCGCGCTGAACGCCTACCAGGTGAGCTGGGGCAGCATCGTTACGGGGAAGTGAGCCGGACCGGTGGGGACCGCTTCCTGCGGTTGTGGCTCAGCTAGAGCGTTTGCAGCGTTATCGTAGACCGCTTCCTGCGGTCGCGGCTCAGCTACTGGCGCTGTGCCCAGTGCACGTCCTTTGCGCAGATCGCCGCTAGCTGAGCCGCGACCACAGGGAGCGGTCTACGCTCGCTGAGAAGACGCTCTAGAGCGGCTTCATAGATACTGTAGAGCGCGTCGCAGCGGCCAAGCCATTGCAACAACTGTTGTGAGCCGGGCGAACCGATCTACGCAAAATCTAAAATGGGCTGGCGGGGCGGCGGACCTAGGACACGGTGACTGCGGCCGCTACTGCTCGGTCCACTCGCGTTCGAGCATCCGCGAGTATTCGCCCGAGGCGTAGATCTCGTATTCGAAGCCCAGGCCTTCCAGGCTGCCGAAGGGCTCCATGGACTGCTTGCACTGAAACATCTGGTCGGCGTAGCGGTAGTAGTGGCGGACGAAGTCGTCGGAGAGGGTCTCGCGCGGCGGCACGTCGGCCAGCAGGGCGTTGAGGCCCAGCGCGCGGGAGAAGATCGAGCGGTAATCGGCGACGCCCCACTTGCGCAGCTTGGCTTCCACCCCGGCCGGCGTGTGCTGCACCAGGTGCGCGGCGAAGCTGCCGGGACGGAGCCCCGCGTCGGCCAACTCAGGCTGGCGGGCGACCTGGTCCATGCACTGTTCGATCCAGCGCAGCAGGTCGCGGCCGACGTAAAACAGCATGCGGATTTCCTGATAGCGGCCGTCGAGCAGCGCGCGGTCCAGTTCACTCTTGTCGCGTTCGCCGGACGGCAAAAGACCCTGCAACATCAGGCTGGCGCGCGAGCTTTCCACCAGTTTGTGCGGACCGCTGGTATCGGCGAACGGATGCAGGATCAGCGGCGGCAGCTTCTTTCCTTGGAAGGGAGGAGGATTGTAGGCCGGTTGTGTGTTTCTGATGGGCATCATGGTGGTTTCCTTTGCTGCCCAAGTATGCCAAGACTAGCGGCGTTCGGTCAGCAGTACTTTGGCCTCAATCGTCTGGGACCCGCGCAGGACCTTAACCAGTACTTCGTCGCCGGGCTTATGCGCCTGCAACGCATAGGTGAAGTCGTACAGATTCGCGATTTCTTTGCCGTCGAATTCGACCAGAATATCGCCGGCCTGCAGGCCCGCCTTGGCCGCCGGGCGTCCCGGCTGTATGCCCGCGAACCGCACGCCCTTGGGCGGTTCGTCGAAATCGGGGATGCTGCCGAAGTCCGGTCCGTAGCCGCTGCCGACGGCGCCGCCGCCGGAATGCGGATCGCTGGCCGGTGCAGCCGAGGTCTGGAACACAGGCCTCGCCGGCGCGTTCTCCAGCGCCGTGGCGATGTCGGCGACATATCCCACTAAGGCCGCGGCATCTTTCGCGTCGATCTTGTCCGAGGTGTCACTGGGTTTGTGATAGTCGCCGTGCAGGCCGGAGAAGAAGAAGACTACCGGGACCTGTTTGGCGGCGAACGAAATATGGTCGCTGCCGCCGTAGCCCACCGATTCCGAAAGATCGATCTTGAGCGAGGGCGGCGCGACGACGCCGGCCACCACTGCGTCGAGCGTCGAGCCTGTGGAGGTGCCGTTGACGTACACCTTCCCGTCGCGGATGCGGCCGATCATGTCCATGTTGAGCATGGCGACGGCCTTCGCCAGCGGCAGAAGCGGTTCTTTGGTGTAGTACGCGCTTCCCAACAGTCCTAGCTCTTCGCCCGCGAAGGTGAGGAACAAAATTCCGCGCTGCTGCTGGGGCTGCTTCGCGAACCAGCGGGCTAGTTCCAGTACGCCCGCGGTACCAGAGGCGTTGTCATCGGCGCCGTGATGGATCTGGCCGATCTGCGACGGGGCGAGGGAATGCTCGTCGCCCAGACCCAGGTGATCGTAGTGCGCCCCCACGATCACGTACTCGTCCGTCTTGCCGGGGATGTAGGCGGCGACGTTGTGCACGGCCTTCGATTCGTGCACGATATGCACGTCCACGCTGGCGGTCACGTTGTTCAAGGCGAAGGACTGGGGCTGCAGGTCGCGGTCGATCGTGCGGGCGATGGTGGCCAGGTCGCGGCCGTTCTGCTTGAGCCAGGCTTCGGCCGTAGCGGCGCTGATCTGGACGAAGAAGATGCCGGCGTCGTTGGGTCCGGTGGCCGCGCCGAAATTCATGAGGGCGTCGCGCTCGCCGGGATGGTTGAAGGTGTCGTTGATCAGGATCACCCCACGAGCCCCGTGCATCTTCGCGTTGACCGCCTTGTTGGCGAAGGTGGCGTGCTGGGTGGTCTCTTTGCCGCCGAACACGCTGGAGGCGTCGTCTTCCTGCGGCTCATGGCGCAGGATCAGGACGTATTTGTCCGTGACGTCGATGCCGGCGTAATCGTCGTAGTGGTAGTCGGCCGCGGTGATGCCGTAGCCGGCGAAGACCACGGGAGCCGCCGCGCCCCTTCCCGAAGACGAGAAGCTGAAGGGGATGAATCCCTGCTTCAGGGTCAACGTCTGCGTCTTGCCGTTGACCGTCGATTGCAGGCGATTGGCGCCGTCCAGCCGCGCGCCGATCGAGGCGCTGAACTCCTGCAGGTAGCCGTGGCCGGGCACCGGCTTCACGCCGAAGGAAGCGAACTGGTCCGAGATGTATTTGGCTGCCTGTTCCAGCTCCGGCGATCCGGTGGCGCGCCCTTTGAGCTGATCCGATGCCAGGTAGCGGACGTGCGCCAGGTAGGCGTCCGGGTTGATGTCGGCGGCCTGTGTCCAGCCGCAGGCGGCGATCAGAATGGAGCAGATGCACGCGGGCCGCAGCACAGATGGGCGGCGCATGGTTACTTCCCTCCAGGGACTGCGGCCTTCAGGGGTATGCCCGAGGCCGCGGCCTGCGTGTCCCCGGTCTCCTTCTGATGAGCGAGTTCGAGCGTGATCAGTTGCTGCAGCAGCGGCCATTGGAGCGTGCCGCTGGGCAGCTTGCGCCCGTTGATCACCACGGTGGGCGTCCCGTCGACGCCCAGGGACTTGCCCTCGGCGATGTTGGCATCGACTTCGGCGACGGTCGCCTTCTCATCGATGCAGCGGCCGAGCTGCACGCCGTCCACGCCGTTTTCACCCGCCCAGGCCAGCACCTTCTCACTCAGGTTCTCCGGCGTAATTTCGCTCTGGACGTTGTAAATCCAGTCGTGGAACTTCCAGAAAGCGTCCTGACCCTGGCGGAACACGCAGCGGCCGGCGATGCTGCCGGCGCGGGCCCAGGGATGGATCGAGTCGAGCGGGAAATCCTTGAAGTAGACTTTCACGTCCTTGGGGAAGGCGCCCGGCAGGTTGGCGCGCATGGGCTCGTCCTGGGCCTTGCAGTAGGGACACTGGAAATCGCCGTACACGAACACGGCCACCGAGCCGTTGGGATCGCCGTAGCTCGGCTGGTCCTTGGTGGTGATGTGATCCAGCGCCTCCTGGAACGGATTCTTGTCGATCGCATAGACCGTGCCCTTCACGATGCTCTTGCCGTCCGGCGAAATGAGGTAGTGCTGCTGCTGGTTCTGGCCGTTATAGCTGAGCAACACCGAGACCTCCGAGAAGCCCGGCAGATTGGCGGCCGGCTTGGGATCGCTGATGGTGACCCCCACCTGCGGAATCCACATTTCCATGTGGCGCAGGTAGGATTCGAGGGTCGCTTTATCGAACGCGGTCTTGCCGGCGGCAGCGGGCGTGCTCTGAGCAAACGCGGCGCAGGCGGAGAGCAGAACTACGGCGGTGAGTTTCTTCATGGAGATACCTGTAACGATTGTGGCACAGGCGTTCCAGTGCGTCCCCCAGCGGCCCCGCCGCCGCCCGGCCAGCGTGCGGAAGGCCCGGCAGCGTAGGATAGAGCCTTATGAGAATCCCGGCCAAGCGATGTCTGGCGTGGAGCGCCGTGGCGATTGCCGCCGTGGCGGTGGTGGCGCTTCGTGCCGCGGGACAGGAGCCGCGCCCGCTGCGGATCGCCGGTAACATGACGACCATCGAACTGTCGCCCGTACTGGTGGCCGAGGGGCTGTATCGTGGCCCGATCACGGTGACCAACGGCGGCATTCCGGCGCTGGTGGCGGGCGAAGTGGACGCCGCCACCAATGCCGAGACGCAGTTGCTGCGGCAGTCCGTGGACGACCCCGGCATCCGCGTCATCTTTACCGTGGCCGAGAGTTTCTACCGGATCGTGGCGCGGCGGTCGGCGGGCATCACGCGCGTGGCCGATCTGCGCGGCAAGCGAATCACCACGCCTCGCAATACGTCGGCGCACTACTTCCTGGCCAAGAGCCTCCGATTGGCCGGGATCGGCGAGGATGAGATCACGCTGGTGCCGGTGACCCCCGTCACAGCGATGTCCGGCGCGCTCGGCCGGCGCGAGGTGGACGCCATCGCCATGTGGGAGCCGGAATCGGAGCGCGCCATCGATGCCGCCGGCGCGGACGCCGTGGTGTTGCAGGATCGCAGCGTTTATCGAGAGCTGTTCAACCTCCAGACGACCACGCGCGTGCTGGCCGACCCCGCCAGGCGCGCCGAACTCGTGGCGCTTCTGCGGTCGCTGATCGCGGCGTCCGCGCAGCTTCGCGACAAGCCGGAACCGCACTGGCCGCTGGTGTCCTCGAAGATCAACGTCAGTGAGGAGATGATCCGGCGAAGCTGGCCGAACCTGCGCTATGCGGGCTCGATGGTGCCGGATCTGCTGGACGTGCTGGAAGAAGAGGAGCCGTGGGTGGCCAAGGAGCGCGACCGTACACCGCGCTCGCGCGAGCAGTTGGCGGCGCTGATCGATGCGAGCCTGCTCGAAGAGGCGATGCGGCCCCTCCGTTAGAGTCCCGAGTATTGGTTCGTCCCACATTCGAGGACCGCTCCCGCCGTCGCGGCTCAGCCTGCGGCACTGTGCGCACCAACCGCAATCCGGGCAGAGCGCCTATATCTGAAGCGGGATGAGCCACGACCAGTGGGAGCGGTCCCGAGCGCGTGCGGTCGACAAGCGCCAGGATGAGTCCCGGCGCGGCAAGCCGCGGGCTTGGGCCACGGGGCGCCGTGCTAAAAAGAGTGATGGCCCACGACCATCCGCCTCCTTCCGGCGACGCGTTTGAGCGCGAACTGACCACCGACCTCAAGGACACGACTCCCGATCCGCCCAAAGGCTGGCCGCTGCATACGCGGATTCTGATCGGGCTCGCTGTGGGCGTCATCGCGGGCGTGGTGTGCAACACTGTCTGGGGCGGCGACGATCCGCGCGTCGTCTGGGTGGTGGATAACGTCACCAATCCCATCGGACAGCTCTTCCTGCGCCTGCTGCTGATGACCGTGATCCCGCTGGTGTTTTCGTCGCTGGTGGCGGGCGTGGCCGGCATCGGCGATATCCGCAAGCTGGGCCGCGTGGGGCTGAAATCCTTCGGCTACACGCTGGTCATCTCGGCGATTTCGGTGGTGATCGCCCTCACCGTGGTCAACGTGATCCGCCCCGGCGAGCGCATTGACCCGGCCACCTCGGCGCAGCTCCAGGAACGCTACGCCGGTGATGCCGCCTCGCGCGTCGCTTCGGCGCAGGCCGCGGGCGATAACGAGTCGCCGCTGATGTCGGTGATCCGGACCATCGTACCCTCCAATCCGATCACGGCCGCGGCCGCCGATCCCCCGAACATGCTGCACCTGATGTTTTTCGCCGTGATCCTGGGTGTGGCGGTCACGCTGGTGGACCCCACCGTCACCGGTCCGTTCGTGCAGGGCATGGGAGCGCTGTTCGAGATCTCCACTAAGATCATCGACATCATTATGAAGACGGCTCCCTTCGCCGTGGCCTGCCTGCTGTTCAACAACACGGCCAGCTTCGGCCTGGACCTGCTGCAAGCTTTGGTCTGGTATTTCCTCACCGTGCTGGGCGGCTTGGCGATCCACATGTTCGGTGTCTATTCCATCTCGCTGGCGACCCTGTCGCGCATCTCGCCCCTGGAGTTCTTCCGGCGCACCAAGACGGTGATGCTGACCGCCTTCGCCACATCTTCGTCGAACGCCACGCTGCCCACCGCTCTCAGAGTGTCGGAAATGAATTTGGGTGTGCCGCGCGAGATCAACAGCTTCGTGCTGACCGTGGGCGCGACCGCGAACCAGAACGGCACCGCGCTGTACGAAGGCGTGACGGTCCTGTTCCTGGCGCAGTTGGCGGGTGTCGACCTCACGCTGGGACAGCAGATCCTGGTGGCGTATCTGGCGATCCTGGGCGGCATCGGGACCGCGGGCGTGCCCTCCGGGTCGATTCCCTTCATCGTAGTGGTGCTGGCGACGGTGGGAATCAATCCGGCGCTGATCGCCATCATCCTGGGCGTCGACCGCGTGCTGGATATGTGCCGCACCACGCTAAACGTGATCGGCGACATCACCGCGGCCACCTACGTGGCGCGTTCCGAAGGCTACCAGCTGCTGCAGGCCGCCCCCCAGCCTGCTGGACAGGCGGTGAGCTAGCCCGTTACGCTGGATTCGCCGGTGCAGAAAACCCCTTATTATGACGACGGCCCCGTACCGCCAGCGAAAGTATATCGCCCTGCTTGCAGCGATCTCCGCCGGGATTCTGTTCCTGGGCGTGTGGCTGAAGCCGGAGGCGACGCCCGAGGTGGCGCCGTCGCCGTCGGAGTCCATGCGGCTGACGGCGATCGCCCAGCGTAGCACGCTCGAAGACCAGGCTGCGTACTTCTCCTCGATCGCTGCCGCGATTCAGCCGCGCGTGGTCTGGGTGCGGGAAACGGGCGCCAGCGGGCTCACTTGGAATGGCGACGGCTCGATCGTGACGGCGGGTCCGCGCGAACCGGTCAGCGGGAGCATCACGGCCGTCGGCGCGCCGGGCGAGATCACGCTGGAGCCCGAGGTTCTCTCCACCAGTTTTCCGGTGGCCGTGGTGAAGGCTCCCGCGAGCGCCGGATTGCAGCCGGTGCAGCGCGGCTCGGCTGAGCAGATGGTGCCCGGCATGTGGATCCTGCAAATCTCGCGGCAGCCCGGCGGCGAGCCTCTGTTCACCCCCGGCATTTACAGCGGCGTGGCGACGGTGCGCTGCGGGCGGAACGAGTATCGCGCCGTGCAGTCCAGCATCCCGCTGACGGCGGCGGCCTTGGGCGCCGGCCTCTTCGATCTGGACGCGAATCTGGTTGCCGTGGTGCTGCGCTGCGGGGAGCAGTTCGCGGCCGTGCTGCCGGGCGTGATCGACGAGATCTGGAGCGCGGCCAATAGCCTGGAGGGCCGCCTGCTGCGGCTCTACGGGCTGCGGGTGAATTCAATGAACGAGACGGCTCGGGCGTATTTCGGCGCGATGGAAGGGGTGTGGGTCAGCGAGACGCTGGACGGCATGCGGGCGTCGGCCGCCGGGTTGGCTCCGGGCGACGTGATCGTGGCGCTCGGCGGCATGCCTGTTACCAAGGCGGAGGACCTGCAGCCAGTGCTGGCCGGGCAGCGGGACGCGGTCTATATGTTGGAGGTCCAGCGCCGCGTTCGGGGCGTGGCGCGGCGCGTGACCGTGGAACTGGCCGGGAGCCTCACCGCACAACCGCTGACCGGAAGCACGGGGTCGGGGATCGGCCTGACGCCGCCGCCCGAAGGATTTCCGGTGGAATCGGTGGCTCCGGGCAGCGCGGCCGAGCGCGCGGGACTGATGCCCGGCGACCGCCTTTTGCTGGTGAACGGCACGCCACCGGCGAACCTGGCTGCGGCGCGGCGGGCTCTTTCAAATACCGCCGGGCAGCCGGCGTTCCTGGTGATCCAGCGCGGGTCGCGCGAACTGGGGGTGTTCCTGCAATGAACGAGCTCTCGTCGCTGGGATTGATTCTGCTGTTCGCGCTGCTGGCCGGGCACCTGGTGAAGTTCCTGAAGCTGCCGGAAGTCATCGGCTACGTGCTGGCGGGCGTGGCCGTGGGACCCTCCGTGCTCGGCTGGGTGAGCACGCAGAACCTGGATACGCTGGAAGTCTTCAGCGAAGTGGCGCTGGGGCTGATCCTGTTTTCCATCGGCTCGATTTTTGAATGGGAGCGCGTGCGCAGCATCGGGCGCGGCGTGCTGCGCGTCACCTCGATGGAATCGCTGCTGGCGGCCGTGCTGGTGAGCGGCGTGATGCTGGCGATGGGGCAGTCCTGGCAGGTGGCGCTGCTGCTGGGGGCGATCGCCGTGGCCACCGCGCCGGCATCGACGCTGATGGTGGTGCGCGAGTGCAACTCCTCGGGTCCGCTGACCGATACGCTGCTGGGCGTGATCGGCATCAACAACATCTTTTGCCTGACGGCCTTCGCGCTGGTGGCGGCGGCCATCGATCTGAGCACCAGCCTGGGAAGTGGGGCGGAGTTCTTCACCACGCTGTACCGGTCGATCTACCCGCTGGTGTGGCAGTTGATCGGCTCCGTGGCGCTGGGATTCCTGGTGGGGCTGCTGCTGGCGTCCTGGGCGACGCGCGTCACCGAACACGGCGAGATGCTGATCCTGCTGACCGGCTGCGTGCTGCTGGTGGTGGGCGGCGCGCTGGTGCTGGACTTGTCTACGCTGGTCGCCAGCATGGCGGTGGGTGCGACGATGGTGAATCTCTCGGCCAATAGCCGGCGTTTATTTCACGCTTTGGCAAGCAGTGATCCACCGTTTTACGCGATTTTCTTCGTAATCGCCGGCGCCGATCTGGAATTATCGCTCTTGCGGACCATGGGCGTGCTGGGCTTGATCTATGTGGGGGCGCGCGCGGGGGGCAAGTTCATCGGGGCGCGGATCGGCGCGCGGCGCGCCGGGCTGGACCGCGTGGTGCAGCGCTTCCTCGGCTTCAGCCTGCTGTCGCAAGCAGGTTTGGCCATCGGGCTGGCGTTGACCATCCAGCGCCGCTACCCGGATCTGGCGCCGTCGGTGACCACTGTGGTGCTGGCCGCGGTGGCGATTTCCGAACTGATCGGCCCGGTGGCGACGCGCCTGGCGATCCTGCGTAGCGGCGAGGCGCGGCCGCACTCGCTGGACCCGGCCGAGGCCCCGGCGCCTTGAGTCCCACTTGAGTGCGTACCGTGCCGCTACTGGTATGGCAACACGATCCCGTTCTGTGACATTGCAGCCCCAATGCCGACGAAGATCGGGTAGTTGCCGGCTACGCCCAACGCGGGCACGGTGAAGTTCACCTGAAAGGTCCCCGGCCCATACAGGCCCGAAAAGTCGGCCTGCACGGACATCGTGCCGACTTTCACCGTCACCGGATCCGTCGCGCCGGACACGCTCACCACCCCCGCCGGGGATGGCGCAAGGCTGTTCACATAGAGCGAAACGTGATCGCCCGCGCGAACCTTGCGCGTCCCCGCGGTCTTTGCCGGATCGCCCACCACAATGCCATCGGGAAACACCGCTGCCGGGAACAGCGTCGTAGTGTTGTCCGGCGAATACGCAAAGATGCCGGGGGCAGACTGTACTGCCATACTTCGCACCGTGTTGCTCTCGACTCCATCCTTTACCACCTTGACGTCGACGGGACCGTCCAGATTCGCGGGAGCCTGCACATTGATCTGCTGCGGGTTTCCGGCGATCAGGTACCACATTGCACCCGGCTGACCGTTGAACAGCACCTGCACGCCTTCCAGAATCTTCGGCAACTGTCCGCTCGAAAAGTCGAAACTGCTCCAGTCGACCGTTTTGTCCGTGAAACCCGACCCTTTGATGGAAACCCACGATCCGCTCACGATGTCGCCGGGAGCGAAGGTCGCGCCATTGATGACGCCGTTACCGTCCGTCAGGATCGCCGGCCCGGCTGGCACGGCCGGAAGGTCGGTGATCTTTACCAGCACCGCGTCGCCCGCGATCCCCGTGAAGGTCTTGGATCCGCCATAGGAATGCTGCGCGGCGGATCCCGTCACGGGAAAATTCGACGAGATGGAACTCCCCAGAACCCACAGACTGCCGTGCTGATCCAGGGCGACCCCGGTGAAGAAGTCGTCGCGCGTACCGCCAAGGTAGGTGCTGTACACCAGTTGCCGCGAGCTGGTGTCGATAATGCTGAGGACGCCGTCTCCGTAGTCGAGGTAATCCTCCTGGCCGCCGCCTCCTTTATTTGAACTCTGCGCTGCGCCCGAGGTCACCGGAAAGTCGGTTGATTCGGCTCCACCCACTACATAGATCAGCCCGCCGGAATCCACCGCGATGCCGTGGAGATAATCGTTGGCCGATCCACCCAGGAAGGTGGAATACAACAGGGCGGTTCCATCCGGATTGAGCCGCGAGACAAACCCGTCGCCCAAGAGAGTCTCGATCAGGAAGGGCAGGTTGATGTAGCCTGCGTACACGCGTTGCACAGCCATGGCGGTGGTCGGGAAATCGGATGAAGTCGTCAGCCCTGTCACATACGCGGACCCTGAGCCGTCCACGACGATGCCGCTCACCACCTCATCGCCGATCCCTCCCAGCAACGTGGAATAGACCAGGGCACTGCCTGCCGGGCTCAGTTTAGTCACGAACGCATCGCCGCCGATATGCCCGAACTCGTTCTGAAGGTCGGTACCGTGAAAGGCTCGCGAAATCACTCCGATTGTGGTCGGAAAGTTCGTGGAGACGGTTCCACCGGCTACATACACATTGGCCCCCGCATCGACGGCGATGGCATAGGCGCCGTCATCAAAGGTGCCGCCCAGGAAAGTGGAAAAGATCCATTCCGATCCCGAAGGGTTTAACTTCGCTACAAATGCATCGCCAGTATTCAGCTTCGGTGCGCCGTTACAGTAAGGTATGCCGGGCTGGCCTCCGGCGCCCTGAAAAGAGGTGTGGAACGCACCCATCGTGGTGGGGAAGTTGGCAGAGCGCGTGAGGCCCGCCACGTAGGCATTCCCGTCCGGGTCAATGGTGATCGCCGTGCCGGCATCATCCTGCGAACCTCCCAGGAAGGTTGAGTAGATCAGTTGCGAACCGGAAGGATTCAGTTTGGCCACGAATGCGTCACCCAGCGGGAAGCAGCCGTTGCCACCTCTTCCGCCGAAGCCGGATTGTGGAACGCCACTGGTCACTGGAAAATTGTTCGAGTTGGTGTACCCCGTCAGATAGACGCTGCCTGCGGCGTCCGCCTTCAGCGATAAGGCTACATCGTCAGCGTTGCCGCCCAGGTACGTCAGATACGCCAATTCGCCGGTGGTCGTATATTTGGCCACAAAGACATCACCGGTCCAATCGTCGAACGTCTCACCGGCGTAGGCGGTTTGCACCACTCCCGGTGTTACGGCCAGGTTGCGGGAGCTGCTGGACCCCGCGACGTAGACGTTGCCCGCGCCGTCCACGCCGATCGCGCGCGCGAGTTCATCGCCCGACGCGCCCAGGAATGTCGCATAGTTCAAGACGGGGTCGATGATGAGCCGCCGCGAATGATCGTAACGGCCGATGTCGAACCCGATGTTGCCGTCCTCCGCGATCGCGAAGTGGCCCGCTACGGTTTGCCGCGTGCCGCCGCTCTCCTGGTAGAGCACGGGGCGATGCCAGCGCACCGCGCCCGCCGGAGTGGTCAACACGAGATCACCGCCGGCGTCAACCTGCTTCTGCTCCGCACCAGCAACGTCGAACCGGATCGCCGATGTGTCGGCTCCGGGGGCGACCACGAAATCGTACTCCAGAGCTCCCGCCCGCCCGTAGAACACCAGGCTGATCCCTGGATACACGTCGTCGGCTTGCACCCTGGCGTAAGAGCGGACGCCGGTCCTCCAGCTTTCCGCGGAACCCACCAGGTAGTTCGTACGGACCGCGAGTGGCTCCAGTCCGGTCACCTGCGCTTCGGTGCGCGCGCCGCGGAGATTCGTGCGCAACACCGCGGTCCGGCCGCTGGTCCGCCAGCTCAGCACGTGACTTTGGGCGTTCACCGCCAACCAAAACCCCTCGCCGCGCGCGATAAAGCCACCGTCGTGTTCCTGCTCGAACCGCAGCGTCCGGTTCTCTGGCAGATTCGCGCTAAGATCGGCTCCCAGCACGAGTCCTGCAAGTGCGAACAGGACAGCAAAACTGTGGTAAGGGCGGGCCATTTGTGCCTCCGGTTGGGTATGTTCCGATTATAGTTTTATCGGTACGGAACAATACGTCCGCTGACGTAAGCCGAAATCACGCGCAGGGCATCCAGACCATCGGCCTTCGCATCCGTCACGTTTATCATCGCGATAGCGAGTTGATGCACGGGTTGTCCCGGCACACCCGGCGACCGGGGAAATTTCCGCAGCAGCGCCGCGGGGATCGTAAACCCTCCACCCGCGGCGTCGGCGACGCAGAGGGCCGCGGCATGCGCGGTCGTCTGCGGATCCGTGTTCGTCGCCAGGATCAGCGCCACCTGGCCGCGACGCCCCGGACTCCAGCGAAGGCTCAGCGGCTGATCCCGCCGCACTTCGCTGATCTCGTCCCGGTTCACCCACTCGAAGGGTTCGGGTGCGTCCACCTGCGCCGTGAAAGCGCCTTCGTCGCGCCCGCCCGGGGCGATGAGTGTCAACGAGCCGGGGTCGAGGAACAGCGGACGGAGCCGCGATACCGTAGTCCCGAGCGGCGCACGATAGTAACCAGGCGCGCCCGGGGTAACCGGAATCACTCGCGACACATCGCCCAGCTTCGCCTGAAGGGCCGGCCCCACCTGCAATCCGCGTCCGCCTAACTGCGCAACGATCGCTCCCGAGAGCGAACCGGTAACCGCGCCGCGTGTCTGCGAGCTGCCGGTGTAGGCCGTGCAAGTGCCCACGGGCGGGGCGATCAGTCCAGGCGTAATCGCCGGCCCCCGTTCCTTGGCTACGAACGCCGCCAGGGCGTCGTCGTCGGTCCAGGTTTCGCGCCCGTTTTCCGACAATCCCGCCGTCCGCGAGATCACCACCAGGCCTACCCTGGGTTCCGACGGCTGTGGAATCGACGTTTTGCACGCGCCGTTTCCGCTGCGGATTTCGACGGTGACTACGTTGCCGGGCACGCCGTCTCCCGACTGTGCGTACACCGGCACAAAGCATCCTTCCGGGGCCTTCGGCGGCGTCTCGATTTCGAGTTGTTCGATGCCGTTCGCACGGCTTGGCAGCACCGCGATCACCTTGGCTTCGAGGCCTCCGACGAAGATGTGAGGACTGGCGCCGCCACTGCCGGTCGCCTCCAGGACGATCCGCTGGCCGGGCCGCGCCTGGATGCCGCCACGTGCCGGGCCCCAGCCTTGCCCGTTCTGGCTGTACAAGCCGGGAGCCGCCTCGACGATGATTACGGGAAAGGGCGCGCTTGTACCACCGTCGTTTTGCACCCGCAGTTCGGCGCTCCCCAGCGGCGCGCCGGCGGGCACGATGGCCTCCATGCGCGACGAATCGGCAGCGATGACCTGCGCTTCCGCCGTTCGCGACTCGTGAGCGATCAGGATACGTCCGCCCAGCCGCACGCCATCGACGTAAATGCGGGCTCCGCGCGCCAGAACGCCCCCGGGCAGTGTGGGTGGTGTGAGACTGGCGGCGTTCATGACGCCGTTCTGTCCGATCGCCGGCGGCTGCGCTATGGCGGCGCGGCACAGCAGCAAAAATGCAGCGAAAGGAAGGCTCGCCGGCCGCCCAAGCATACTAACATCGTACTGTAGCAATGGCGATCCGCCCCATTCTCCGGCTCGCCTGGCGCGACCTTCGCCAATCGCCGGGCCACACGTTGGCCCTTTTTGCTGTCATCACGATCGCCGTGGCCGCCTATACTGCCATCGCGGGCTCGGCGGGAGCCTTCATTAAAGGGCTCGACACCCAACAGCGCGCGACCCTGGCCGCCGACCTTTCCATAGAAATGTCCGCGAACCCCGAGCCTGCCCAGCTCGCGGCGCTCGACCCGGACCGGTCCACGCTGCTCACGTTGACCATCGCCCCCATTCGCTCCGGCCAGGAGCCCGATCCCGTGTCCGCGGTGCTGAAGGCCGTCGATCCCCGGCGCTATCCGTTCTACGGAGACGTCGTGCTGGATCCGGCGCAGTCTTTGGCCCGGGCGCTCCGGGGACGTTCTGCCGTGCTCTCGCCCGATCTTATGAAGCGGCTTGGCGTCGCTCCCGGCGCCACCATCGAAATCAATGGCGTCCCCTGCCGGGTTACGGCGCGGCTGGAGTCGGAGCCGGACCGGTTTGCGGGAAACTTCAGCTCGCCGGTTCGCGCCCTGATCAGCCGGGAGACGCTGGAGGCGACAGCCGTTCTGCGCGAGCCGGGCGCGGTCCTGCATCGTGTGCTGGTCGCCTTGCCGCCGGGCGCCAGCGCGCGTGCGGCGCAAGCCCGCCTGGAGGCTCTGTTTCCTCGAACCGGCGTCTTCAGCCTGGAGACGCTAAATCCGGGAACCAGCCATGTCGTGGAGATCGCCAGCCGCACGCTGACTCTGCTCGCCTGGATGGCTCTGGCTCTGGCGCCCGTGGGAACCGCCGTGGCGTCCCGTCTGCACGTCCGGTCGCGGCTCGCAACCATGGCGGCGCTCAAGAGCCTGGGCGGAACTCCGCGCGTGGTGCGCCTCTGGCTGGGATCTGAGATGCTGCTCATCGCCGCTGCCGCGGTCCTCGCCGGGGCGCTTTCCGGGCTCCTGATGCAGCGCCTGATTCTTCACATCGCGGGGCTCTCCGCCGAGCCCGGCGGCGCGCCACTGGGCGCCACGCTTCCCATCGCCCTGCTCAGTTCCTGCGCGGTGGGCGTCTGGCAGACCATCCGGCTCAGCCGGCTTCGGCCAGGGGCTCTTCATCAGGCTGGACAAACGGTGAGCGCCCCCTCGCGCCCGCCGTCCAGGTTCCGCTCCCGCCTTCCCGCGGCTCTGCGCCACGGATTACGGAAGGGCCCGCGAAGCGTGCTGGCCGCCTTGATCCTCATCGCCGCCTTGATCACGGCCGCCATCAGCGCGGAGACCACCATCGCCAGCGAATTGTTCCGCAGCCTCCCCTTCGCTGGCGCCGATCTCTATCTGACCGGCTTCCCGCACGCACAGCTCGAAGGAATTCGCTACCTGCTGGACCGGCGCCATGCCGCGCCCTACACGCTGATCAACCTGGCATGGCTCCGCGTCTCTGCCGATGCCGGCGAACGCGTCCCGCCTCGCCTCGGCAGTTGCCGCGACGACCTGACGCACGCCGTTCTCGACCGCGCTACGGCACGATCGCTGGGAGTCGATCGCGGCTCGACGATCTACGCCGCAGGCCGCGCGATCCGTGTCGGCGAGCTTCATGATGTGCCTCTCGCGGAACGCACCTGGTACGCGATCACCGTTCCCTGCGCCGTCCTCCAACCTGGCGAGATCTTTCACGGGGGCTGGTTCTCAGCGCCGCCCCCGGATCTCGACGCGCTCACCGGAGACCTTCGTGCCCACTTTCCAGCCCTGGGCATCGCCACTCCTGACGACCTCTTTCAGGAGCTGCGAAAATTCCTGCACCTGGCCGCGGCCTTGATTCGCTTCCTGGCGTTGATCACCGCCTTGGGAGCCGCCGTCCTGGCCATTGCCCTCACCGCCGCCGTGGCGCGCACAAGGATCCGCGAAATCGCGATGTTCCGGGCGCTGGGCGCCACCCGCCGGTTCCTGGCGGTCTCTCTGACCTGTGAGTTCGTGGCGCTGGGCGCGCAAGCGGGCCTGATCGGAGGACTCGCCGGAGTGGTGCTGATGAACGCCGCGCTCACCGCCGTACTGGAGCGTCCCGTGCTGGACCCGCGGCCTGCGACTCTGGCGCTAGCCGTGGGCGCCGGCGCGGCGCTGAGCGCTCTCACCGGGTGGATCGCCTGGGCGCCCGTTCTGCGCCGCCGCCCCCTCGCCGTGCTCCGCGGCGAGTAGGATCCGCTCCAGGATCGCCGGGACCTCGAAGACCGCGCGAATCTCATAGGCGCGAACGTTGCGCCGCATCGTCTCCAACTGCTCCGCCTGGAGCAGTCGTGTCACCAGGGGCGGCAGATCGCGCGGACGCCTCCAGGCCATCCCCATGCCGCTCGCTTCGAGCCACGGCACGTTCCATCGCTCCTGCACGATCGTGGCGACGCCATGTTTCACCAGCACCGGCAGGCCCATGTGAAGCGCTTCGCTGATCGAGCCCGACCCCGGTTTGCCGACAAAGAAATCGCTCATCCACATGAACCGCGCGATCTCGTTCGTGAATCCCTCGCAGTGAATCGGGTAGGGCAGCTCCATCGCGCGCAGTCGCTCCAGCAGCTTCGTGTTCCGCCCGCACAGGAAAATCCACTGCGCGCTTGTCCCGGCCCGCGCCAGCTCCCGCGCGATGCCGGCCATGGCCTTCGATCCATAGGCGCCAAACATCACGAGACCCGTGGGCCGGTCCGCATCCAGGTGCAAGGCCCGGCGCGCTGCACCGTGATCCTCCTCCATCGGGTCATAGAATCGCGGATGGATCACCATCCCGGAGACCGGCCACACCTCGGCCTGGGGCGCAACGGATCGCGCCTGCTCGACCGCGTATGCCGATCCACACACGTAGTGCTGGCGCTGCGGCTCGATCCAAAACCGCGGCGGATAGTCCGCCAGATCCGTCAACAGGGTCACGAACGGCACGCGCGGCCATTCCGCGCGCAGGCTTTCGAACAAGGCCCGGTTGAGGTGGGGAATCGCTGAGAGCACCAGGTCCGCGCGCAGCTCGCGCCACTTGGGGCGGAGGAGGCGAACCTGGCGCGGATGCATCCACCGGCAGGCCGCGTGCACCAACGGCAGCAGTTCACGCGTGCCGAAGGTCCACCCATTCCGCAGCAGCAGGTTGTAAATGTCGTTGGTGCGGACGCCGAGCAGCCGCAAAGGCGGATCGGCTGGATCCAGAACGTCATCGGCGTTCACCAGGTCCACCTGCCACGGCCGCCCTTCCCGTCGGAACATTTCCACCAGCGCCTGTGCGGTGGCGCGATGCCCCCCGCCGGCGTCGATGTAAACGATCGCGATGCGCTTCATGCGCTCAATGTTGCGGTCTCGTACAGGCGGAACGTTTTGTAGTGTTGCGCGCCGACGTACTCGATGCTGCGGTTCATTTGACGATTGTCTTCCAGCACCCAGGAAAGCTCGGCTTCAAGATACCCGGCCGCCAGCGCGTTGCGGATGAGTTGTCCATAGAGCAGCGGCGCGACGCCGCTGTCGCGATATTCGTCGAGCACGCCCAAAGCCCATACCCGCAGGGTGCGCAAATCGCGGCTGTGACGCAGCAGCTTCCACCAGCCCCAAGGCAGTAGCCGCCCACGTGCATGCCGCAGCGCTTCGTTGTAATCCGGCAGCGCCAGGGCGAAGCCGACGGGGCCGTCGCTGGTTTCGGCAAACAGAGCCAGCTCCGGCTTGACCAACGGCTTCAGCTTCCGGCCAAAGAAGCGCAGCTCTTCTGCGCTCAGCGGCGAGGTGCCCCAGTTGTCGCGCCAGGCGGCGTTGTAGATTCGCGCCAGCACCGCCATTTCCTCATCGAAGTGCTCCCGCCGCCCTTGGCGAATGCGTATGCCCGAAATGCCGAGGACCCGCTGGGCGCGGTCCAGCCGCTCGGTTGCGATCATTTCCGGAGTGAGACGGTAGGCGTACAAGTCACGAGCCTTGCGCAGCCCGGCGGCTTCGAGAAGAGCGCCATAGTAGGCCGGATTGTATGAGGTCATGATGCGAGGACCCGTGGTGAAACCCCACACCAGCGTCCCGCATTCGTAATGGATCGACGGATTCAAAGGACCGGTCATGGTGCGGCATCCCCGCGCGGCCAGCCATTGCTTGGCGGCCTCGATCAGCGCGATCGAGACCTCGGGGGAATCCACGGCCTCGAAGAATCCGAACGCCCCCGTGCCGCCACCCTCGCGTTCCACAATCGCCGCGACCCTTCCGGCCACGGTCCCTCCCTTCACCGCCAGAAAGCAACGCACCTCCGTCCGCGAATGGAACGGGTGACGCCGCGCATCGAACAGCTCTTCCTGATCGCGCAGCAGCGGAGCCACCCACAAAGGATCGTCCGCGTAATGTTGGTAGGGAAACGACAGAAACGCGCGCATCGCCGCGCAGTCTGCCACCGGGACGATGTCCACGGAAGTCCGCGCTCGCGCCGTTGCCTGCATCAAATTGGAAGGTATCATAGCAGCATGCTGGCCGCGGTTCGCACGCCCTGCTGGAAGTCTGCCGCGGCTCTTTTGCCCGCGCGGTTGTGGACGCCCCGGCCCGCTCGCTACTTCACTGATTACCTCTTGTCTTGGGCCGGCGGATGCGTTGCGTGCTATTGGGCGGCCCGTGCGGAGACCCCCGGGCTGTTGCGCTCCGCCGCGTTCGCAGCGTCGGTTCTGCTGATCTACCGCGCCGCCGCGTTTTTGCACGAGGTGGTCCACCAGCCTCGCCTGCGGGCCTTCCGCTTCACCTGGAATCTGCTCACCGGTATTCCCCTGCTGTGCCCGTCATTCTTATATGCGACGCATCTTGAGCACCACGCCGAACATCTCTATGGCACAGCAGCCGACGGCGAATACGTTCCCTGGGCGCGCGACCGTCACGCGCGCCTGCTGCGCTATTTCCTGATCAGTGCCGCCGTGCCGGTCATCGCCATCGCGCGCTTCGCCATTGCCGTGCCGCTCTCCTGGTTGATCCCTTCCCTGCGCGTGCTCCTCGAAACGCGAGGGTCTTCGCTGGTTCTTCGCGATACACACCGGCGCCGCCGCCCGGGGGGCAGGGAGCGGCGCGTATGGCGGATTCAGGAAATCGCGGGCACCCTGTGGATTCTTACCGTTTTGGCTGCGACCCGGGCCGGCTTGTTGTCCCCGCGTTGGCTGCTCACGGCGATGGCCGTGTACGCGATGGTCAATCTGTTGAACGCGTATCGCACGGTGCTCTCGCACCGCTTCGGGCTCGATGAAGGCCGCGTCTCACACGACGTCCAGGTGGCCGATTCGGTGAATCACCCCGAAGGGCGCCTGGTCGAATTGATCTGCCCCATCGGGCTGCGGTATCACGCTTTGCATCACATGCTGTCGGGCCTGCCGTATCATTCGCTGGCGGAGGCGCACCGGGTTCTCGCGCGCGAGCTTCCTCCTGGCGCCGCCTACCACCGCGCCACTAGCCCGAACCTTCGAGCCACCTGGCGGCAGCTTGTCAGTGCGCCTCGCGGATAACGTCAGCCAACATCGCCACCGCATGGCGAAGCTCATTCGGATCGTGCGCCGCGGAAACGCAGATCCGAAGCATCTCATCGCCGCGAGCGGTCGAAGGGTGCAGCACCGGATTCACATAGACGCCGCGCCGCAGCAGTTCCCCGCACAGCCTCACGCAGCGCTCCTCGCCGGCCGCCGCGATCCGCATCACCGGCCCGCATTCGCCGCGGAACGGGACGCCCAGCCGCACCATCTCGCCGCGCAACACTTCCGCGTTGCGGCGCGAGCGCGCCACAAGTTCCGGTTGTTCCACCAGTACGTCGAGCGCGGCGGATGCAGCGGCGAGCGACGGCGGGCTGATCCCGGCGGTGAACAACACCGTCCGCGCATGATAGCGAGCGTAGTCCATGGCATCGCGCGAGCCTGCGATCCAGCCGCCGGTGGATGCCAGGCTCTTGGAGAACGTGCCGGCCAGGAGGTCGCAGACGCCGATCGATCCATGATGCTCCTCGGCGCCGCGGCCGGTCGGGCCCAGCACGCCCAGTCCATGCGCATCATCCAGGGCCAAGCGCGCGCCCCGCCGCCGGCACACCGCGGCAATGTCCTTAAGTGGCGACACGTCTCCCGAATTCGAGTACAGCCCCTCCACCATCACCAGCGCCGCTCCGCCGAGCCCCTCCAGCACGCGATCGAGATCCGCCGCATCGTTATGCCGGAACCGCGCGAGCCGGCAGTGCGCAATCGCCGCACCATCCAGCACCGACGCGTGCACCTCTTCATCCACCACCAGCGTCGATCGTGGATTCCCGAAGGCGCTGACCAATCCCGCCACGGCCTGATACCCGGTGGTGCACACCACCGCGTCCTCCCGCCCCAGGAACCAGGCCAGCTTCGCTTCCAGTTCCAGCGTCTCCGGCGACGTTCCCGCATGCACCCGCGCGCCGGAGCGGCTGGTGCCCTGTGCGCGCGCCGCCTGCGCCGCGGCTTCACGAACCCGCGCCTCGCGGCTCAGTCCCAGATAATCGAACGCGCTCAGGATCAGCACACGCCGCCCGTCGAGCGTCGCGTGAACCCCGTCCCAGTCGGTGAACGGCAGATAGAAAGGATGGGCCCCTGCGGCCTTCAACCGTACCGTGAACTCGTGTATAGGCGCGAAGACATCGCTCTCCGTGACGCCTTCACTCCCCAGGCGAAACCGGGCAAGCAGGTCCTCCACGCTCGGATCGTCATCCACCCGCACGTCTCTTCCCGCTTGGGCTCGTAACGTGGTTCCCAGTTGCAGCAGACCTAAGGAATCGACTCCGATCTCCGAGAGGCGCGCCTGTCGCGAGATCCGGTCCCGATCGCCCAGCCGCGCCGCCAGGCGGATTTCGTGCAGCAGCGTTTTCTCGATCAGGCCGGATGCATCGGCGCCGCCATCCTCACCAGCCTGCTCGCGAAACAGGATCTCGATGGTGCCCTCACGATACAATCGCGCTGTCTTCGCGCGCTGCACCTTGCCACTGGTGGTTATCGGGATGCTCTTCGGAGTGGCCACCAGGACCCGCTCGGGCCGCAACCCCATCTCCGCGCCGATGCGGGCTCGCACTTCCCGCACGATCCCCGCATGCGCGCCGGCCGCCACCCCCGGCGCCGCTTCCAGCATCACCACCAAGCCGGCATCGGTGTCATCGAAGGCGGCCATCCGGACGCCCGCCAGATCCGGATGCGCCGATCGGGCGGCGCGCTCCACATCATGCGCGTCGTAGTTACGCCCGCGAACGATGATTACGTCCTTCAGCCGGCCGGTGACAAACAACTCGCCGGCGATCATGGTTCCCAGGTCGCCGGTGCGCAGAAACGGTGTTTCGCTGCCCTGCAGCGTAGCGCGGAAAACAGCATCGTTGGCGTCTTTGCTCCACCCGAAATAGCCGTCCGCGACGGCCGGGCCGTGAAACCAGATCTCGCCGGTGGCTCCCTCGGCAGCTTCGCACAGGCTTTCCGCATCCACGATCGCGATCTGCTCACCCGGCCGCGCCGCACCGCACGACACACGCCCCGTCGCACCCATGCGCGGACCGCCGGGCGGCGTCATGCTGACCATCAGCGTCGCCTCCGCGAGCCCATAGCAAGGGCGCAGGCTCTCCCGGCGCAATCCCTGCGGCGCGAACCGGTGCGCGAACTGATCCAGTACCTCGGCGTCCACCGGCTCGGCGCCACACAACAAGCACTCGAGACACGACAGATCCAGCCCGGCGGCCTGCTGCTTCCGGATCATTCGGGTGCACTGCGCCAGGGCAAAGTTCGGAGCGCTCGTCCCCCAAGCGCGAAACGCCGAAATCGCCCGCAGCCAGCGCACGGGACTCTCCGCGAATGCCTGCGGTGTCATCAGGATCATTTCGTATCCCGCAAACAGGCTCAACAGGAAGCTGCCGGTAAGGCCCAGGTCGTGCGAAAGCGGAAGCCAGCACACGCCCCGCGATCCTGCCGGGGCTCCCAGCGCTTCCCGTATGTTTCGCAGGCAGGCGGCCACGGCGTTTTGGCTCACCACCACGCCCCGTGGCGACGACGTCGATCCGGAAGTGTATTGCAGGAAGGCTGTGTCCCCGGTGGCAGGTTCGGCCGCCGCTCGCCCTTCCAGCAGCTCTCCGCACCCCATCAGGGCGCATCCCGGCGAAAACCCGCGCGCCGCGTTGAGGCTGTCAACATCGCCGATCAACACGGCGGGCTTTGCGTCATCGAGGATCGCACTCAATGTGGCCGCGCCGCTTCGCGTCCGCGGAGGATAGACCGGAACGGCCACCGCCCCGGCCCATTGGCATCCAAAGAACGCTTGCGCAAATTCCAGCGGCGAGGAGCAGGCGATGGCCACCCGGTCTCCCAGCACCACACCATTCGCCTGCAACCCGCTTGCGATGCGTTGTGCCGCGTCTTGCAACTCTCCCGCGGTGAGCGTTTCTTGCGGCCCCTCCGCCTCGCCCGACACGAGGAACCGGTACAGCGGCTCGCGTTCCCGCTCGGCAGCCGCGCCGCGCAGAACGCTCACAAGGGATTCCCCGGCGGTCGTTGCCGGGGAATCGTTGATCTTGGCGCCCTCGGCCGTTTTCATCCGCGCCGCCAATGCGCTGGTCTCTTCGCGCCGAAGCGCTGCCCGGTCTGATCTCTCACGCTGGACGCCTCCTGGGCGACTTATGATAGCAGCATCTCCGCTCATGACAACCGCTCTGATTGCACTGACGCGCTGGAAGGAACACGTGCTGTTCGTGATGGTGACAACGCTGCTCGGCGCACAAGCCGCGGCGCCGGCGGCTTTGGGCCGGTCTCTGACCGCACTGCCACCGGTCATCGCCGCGAATCTCCTCGCCGTGGCCTTTGCCTTCATGTGGAATGATGTCGAGGACGCGGACGACGATGCTTTGTCCCCGTCCAAGCGCGTCCGCAACCCGGTTGCGGCGGGAGGTCTCTCCCGCACGGCCGCGATGAGCGCTTCCTTTGTGACCGCCGCCGCGGCCTGCGGACTCTTCGCTCTCGTCAATGTTCCGGTTTTCGTGCTCGGGCTTGTTACGCTCCTCACCGCGTACCTCTATTCCTGGCGCCCTGTCCGCCTCAAGGCGATTCCCGTCATCGACGTCGTCTCGCATGCCCTGATGCTGGCCGGCCTCCAGTTCCTGTGCGCCTACTATGCGCTGGCCCCGAACGGCCCCGCGCCGCCGCCCGAACCGTTTCTGTTCCTGGTTTCGTTCAGCGCCTACGGTCAGCTCTATAACCAGCTCCGCGATCTGGAAACGGACCGGGCCGCTGGACTTCGCCACACCGCCGCGCGGCTCGGTCCCCGCCGCACGCGATTTCTCATGATCGCCTGCGTCACCGCGGCCGGCATCACCGCCTTCATCGCGATTTCCAATGGATTCGTCCCTGTGTGGGTCTTGGGCGCCACCGCGGTGATCGCCGCGGTGGCAGCGATCCGGCCACTGCGCCGGCTCCGTCCCGGCGCGCCCCTGGATACCGAGCCGCTGCACACTCCAGTTCTCTGTGCCGCGGTTATCGCCCTCGCTGCCTGGATGCTTGCTTCCGCCTCGAACCTGTAGAATGGGTTCCTGATGAGCGTCTCCAGGCGCCCGTCAACCGCGAGGAAGCCATGTCTCACGAGTTGGTCCACCTCTCCGCTGACCACGCCGCGCAACCCTATCCGCCCCTCGGCCCCCATCCCCGTGTGCTGATGGTCCGGCCCGGATTTCCGTCTTCCTACTGGGGCATGGCAGCAGTTTTCGATCTCATTCCCGAGCAGTCCAATTTCCCCCCACTCGGCTTGATGACCGTCGCCGCCCTTTGCCCGTCCGGTTGGGACATCCGCCTGATCGATTGTGCTGTCGACGAGCTTCGCGACGCGGACCTGCTCTGGGCAGACCTGGTCATGGTCAGCGCCATCTACGGCCACCAACCGGAAACGCGCGAGGTGCTCGCCCGCGCCCGCTCCCTGGGGCGCCGCACATTCATCGGTGGACCCTGGGCCACGTGCGAACCGGAACTCGCGCTGGCGGTCGCGGATCAAATCTTCACCGGCGAGGCCGAAGAGTATTTCCCGGAAGTAGCGCGGCTGCTCGAACAGGGCACCTCGCAGCGCGTGTTTGCCGCCCCGGGACGTCCGGATATGACCGCCAGTCCGATTCCGCGCTACGACCTGGTGCATATCGACGCCTATACCCGGATGTCGCTCCAGACCACGCGAGGTTGTCCCTACGAATGCGAATTCTGCGACGCGATCATCCTGTTCGGACGGCGTCCGCGTATGAAGACACCCGAACAGGTGCTGCGCGAGTTCGACGCCATCTACGCCCTGGGCTGGCGCAAAGAGATTGATCTGGTAGACGACAATTTCATCGGCCACTCGGCCAAAGCGCTCGAACTGAGCAAAGCGATCGCCGCTTGGCAGCGCCGCCACGGCTATCCCTTCATGCTCACTACGCAGGCCACCGTCGACTTGGCCGACCGGCCCGACCTGCTCAAGGCCATGACCGAGGCGAACGTCACCTATGTGTTCTTCGGTATTGAAACGCCCTCCGCCGAGGCCCTCCGCGAGACCCGAAAGTTCCAAAACCTGCGTAAGGATAACGCCGGCCAGATTCGCCGCGTGATGGAAGCCGGCATCTGGATTTCGGCGGGCTTCATTATCGGATTCGACGCCGACCGCGAGGACATCTTCGAGCGCCAGCGCGAATTCATTGATCGCACGTCCATCCCCTGGGCGATGACGGGCTTGCTCCAGGCTGCTCCGCACACCCCCCTGCGCGCACGCCTCGAACGCGAAGGGCGCATGTTGCCGCCCTTCGAATCTGCCAACTTCAGCCCGCCCAATTTCGAAACCCGGCTCCCGATGCCCATCCTGCTGCGCGGCGCAGCAGATCTGATTCGCTCCGTCTACGACCCGGCGAACTACTTCCGCCGTGGACTGCGCTCACTGGAACGCTGGCGCACGCAGCCATGGCAGCGCGCTCCGCATGTCGGTGTCCTCTACGCGTTGCGCACGTCACTGCGATCGTTTTGGAAGCAGGGCGTGCGGTCGGACTACCGGGCGTGGTACTGGCGGTTCTTCGCCACCGCGCTTCTCAAGTGGAGTTTTGACCGGACTAAACTCTGGCGTGCGATGTCGATTTTGTTAACCGCGCACCACTTTGTGCCCTACGGGCGGCAGGTCGCCGGTGAACTGGATCGCCAGGCCCTGGCAGCCGAGCAGCGGCCGCGCGCCCAAGCCGCGGCGGCGGCGGGCCCGGCCGGAAACACCGCAATACCGGGTAGCCTCGAACCTCATCCCATTCCTCATCGGGGAGGTCTGGGGGGAGGTCTGGCCGCAACGCCCAATTGATCACGGCCCCCCATGGCGCGGCTTCGTCGCCGCTCCTCGCCGTCGGTCGCTGGCGCTGTGCCCAGTGCCCGTCCGTTGTGCAGAGCGCCGCTAGCTGTGCCGCGACCACAGGGAGCGGTCTACGCTTGCTGAGCAAACGCTCTAGCCCGCTCTAGCCCGCACTTCTCACGGGTTTCGGGAGGACGTGGCGCAAGCCCGTGGCTTGCCGCGCCGGGACTCGTCCCGGCGCTTGTCGTCCGTCACAGTGTCGTGCCCGGAGTGCCGGCCCGGCCACTCGCCGAGGCATCCCGCCCATGCTCTACCCGATGCGCCCTGCGAGCTGTGAGAAATCCGAGCGAGCAGCGGGCTAGCCCGCATTTCTCACCAGGTTTCGGACGCAGGACGTGGCGCAAGCCCGTGGCTTGCCGCGCCGGGACTCGTCCCGGCGCTTGTGGCCGGTCACGCTGTCCTGCCGGAAGCGGCGGCGAAATCGCCGATTGCGTATCCCTGCCTCACGTTTCGCGCCGATGCACCGTAGAGCTTGTGAGAAATGCAGGCTAGGCGCGTCTACTTGAGGCCCCTGCAAGATTGTTGTGGGTCTCCGGCTCCGGCGGCGGGTGGGAAATGCCGGCTGCGGCGTAAACTTCCGCTTCCTCCAAGGTCTCATGTTTCAGGAGCTCCTCCGCGATGCGATCCAGCCGAGCCCGATTTTCCTTGAGTAACCTGAGCGCTTCGGCGAAACATTCATCCGTAATGCGGCGAACCTCTTCATCGATCGCGTCCAGAGTTGCATCGGAGACGCCCATCATCCGAGGATCCCCTTCAGAGGGAAGCACCGAGAACCTACCCACACGGCGGGACATACCCCAACGGCCGACCATGGAACGCGCGATACGCGTCACGGCCTCCAGATCATTCTCAGCGCCAGTAGTAACGACGTTGAAAACCTCTTCCTCCGCCGCCATGCCGCCCAGAGCCCCAATGATCCTCCCGCGCAGGTAGTTGGCGTCATATCCATACCGGTCGGCGTCCGGGGTTGAAAGCGTTACCCCCAGGGCGCGGCCCCGCGGGATGATGGAAACTTTGCGCACGGGATCCGCGCCCGGCTGAAGCATCCCGAGCAGTGCATGGCCCGCCTCGTGGTAGGCTGTGCGGCGCCGCTCCGGCTCCGGCATCACGAGGTTGCGCGCTGCGCCCAGTTGGACCTTTTCCAGCGAGTCGGTCAGGTCGCGGTAAGAGACGGACTCCTCTCCGCGGCGCGCAGCCAGCAGCGCGGCTTCGTTCACCAGATTCGCCAGATCCGCGCCGGTCATCCCCGGCGTCGCTGCGGCCAGTTGATCCAGGTTGGCGTCCTTCGCAAGCGGAATCTTCCGTGTGTGGACGCGCAGGATAGCCGCCCTGCCTTGCCGGTCCGGCGGATGAACGATGATCGTCCTGTCGAACCGGCCCGGCCTGAGCAGCGCGGGATCCAGAACATCCGGACGGTTCGTAGCGGCCAGCACCACGACGCCCTCGCCGCCTGTGAAGCCGTCCATCTCCGTCAGAATCTGGTTCAGCGTCTGTTCCCGCTCGTCGTGACCGCCGAACGACCGGGCTCCGCCCCTGGCGCGTCCGATCGTATCGATTTCATCGATAAAGATAATCGCCGGGGCGACCTTTCGCGCTTCCGAGAAGAGCTCCCGCACGCGGCTCGCCCCAACTCCGACAATCATTTCGATGAACTCCGAAGCGCTCGCGCTGAAGAACGGAACGTTCGCTTCGCCGGCAGTCGCGCGCGCCAACAGCGTCTTGCCCGTTCCGGGAGGACCAGCCAACAGCACGCCCTTCGGCGCGCGGGCGCCGAGCCGCCGGTACTTCTCGGGGTGCCGGAGGAAATCGACGATTTCGTTGATTTCCGTCTCCACTTCATCAATTCCGGCAACATCGTCGAACGTAGCGCGTACCTTGCCTGGGTCTACGCGCTTGCTGGCGCCGCGGCCGCCCAAAAGTCCGCCCATCGCACCTTGCTGGCGCTTGAACATCCAGACGTAGAACACCACCAGCAAAAGAAAGGGAGCAACAGAAATGAGCAGATTCGTCAGAATGCCCCGTTGCTGCACAATCGGCGTGGCCCGCACCGTCGCCTGGCTGGCCGAGAGCTCCGACAACAGGTCATCCGCCGCAAACGTCGGCCGCTCGGTCGTGAATTGCTTGTACGTGTGGTCCTTTTGCCCTGGCAGCGGGGCGTCCTTTCGCAGCGAGCCTTCGATCGTATCCCCACGGGAGAAAACCTCCGCTACGTTCTTGGCTGCCACTTGAGTCTTGAATTCCGTGTATGAGATCGCTTGCGGCCCGCTCATTCGGTCTTCGACGGTGAGAACGCCAAAGAACAGCAGATAACCGAGCAACATCAACGCCGCGAGAATCCATCGTGGGCGGCGCGGCGGTGCGTCGTTTTGCGGTAGACCCTCGGTCCGCCACGGTTGGGGAGGATGGGAGTCGGGCGGGGTTTCCCGCTTAGGCGTCGAGGCTGGCTGTTGCGTCTTCTGCGTGGGCACGCACCACTCCTTAATTCGGGCACCGCCAAAGCGCTCTTGCCCTCAGTTTACTCAAAAGGATCGCCGGGTGATGACTCACAATCCGGGCCATGACCTTGGCAAGGTCCCAATCCACAGCCGGACGCCCAAGCAAGTCCAGGATCGGAAGGCAGCGGGTTGGGGGGCTGGAACATGCGCCCGGCATCGGCCGTTGACGCCTGCGCGCGCAGCCCCGGAGTGGCCGGTTTCCAACTCTCTCTCCGCCCATCGGCGTCACGATGCCAGCGTGCCCCGAGTCTCTTACCAATCGGTAACCTGGTAGTCCTTCAGAAATTGTCCCCAAACGTGTTCTCCCGAGTTCACCCCTTCAATGATCGGATCGAGAACTCTTGCGGCTCCGTCGACAACATCCAGTGGCGGATGGAAGCGTTGCTCGACGACCTTCCGCGCGGCGATCTCAGCGGGATCTTCATCGGTGATCCACCCCGTATCGACGCTGTTCATGTGAATGCCGTCCTGATGGTAGTCGGCCGCCGAAGTCCTCGTCATCATATTGAGCGCGGCTTTGGCCATGTTGGTATGCGGGTGCCGGGTCGTCTTGCGGTGCCTGTAAAACTGCCCCTCCACCGCGGACACATTGACGATATGCTTGTCCCGCGCTGGCGTGCGCAGCATCAACGGTTTCAACCGGGCGTTGATGATGAACGGCGCGATCGCATTGATCAATTGCGCCTCCAGCAACTCGATGGAGGACACCTCGTCCATGAGCAGACGCCATGAATTTCGCTCGCGCAAGTCCACTTGCTGCAGATCCTGATCCAGACGTCCCTGGGGAAATAGGTCGCATCGCTCCAGCAGGTCCTCGGGCAGTAGGCGCAGTTGGGACATTTCGGCCGCCGATAGCGCCGTGCCCACTCCGGCCCGGGTAGTGAGTTCCCCCACGTTCCGCTCATGCGTTTCCAGGAGCCGGCGAATGCGGGGGGACAACTCCTTCTCCGCCTTTCTCTCGCCTTCCATCATGTGCGCGTAAAATGCGGGAGGACGGCGGACCGTCTGGCACGCATTGTTGATGATGAAATCCAGGTGGGGAAGCGTCTCCAGAAGTTGGCTGCACAGCGCCTCCACGCCCAGCGGATGGCGCAGATCCAACCCTACGATCTGAAGACGATCGCCCCACTCCTCAAAATCCGGCTCCTTCCCGTACCTCTGAACCGAATCATGCGGGAAGCGTGTGGTCACGATCAGCCGCGCCCCGCAGCGCAACAACTTGAGACCCGCCTGATAACCGATCTTCACCCGGCCACCGGTGAGAAGCGCGATCCGGCCGCGCAGATCGGCGAACTCGGTTCGCTTCTTGAAATTGAACTCGGCGCACCGCGCACACATCTGATCGTAGAAATGATGAATCTGCGAAAACCTCTGCTTGCAGATGTAGCAGTGTTGCGGCTCCTCTGCCGTGGCCGTTGACGAGCCGGAGCCTTGCTCCGCATTCGGCAGAAGGAAAACATCGGGGCTCGTAAAGACTGGCTTCCGCCGCAAGGCTCGAATCCCGGTTTGATCCAGCACCGCGTCCACCCGCTTCGTCCGCTCGCGTTCGGCCGCCTTCAGCCTGCGACGGCGCGCCGCCGGGTCGTCATCCTGGATGGCGGCGATGGCGCGGTGAAACCGCTCCCGGAATTCGGCCGGCACAGGCCGCAATACCTCCCGGTTCATGGCGATCGCCTCTAACGTTTCAGTGGCTGCTTGCAGGCGCTCCAGGAATGAGTCATCGACGAAAGTGGAACTAGGATTGGCGTGCAAAAAGGTCCCTCACTGTGGCTTCAGGCAAAACCAGCCATTCTACTCCTCGGATGGCCGCCTGTTCCTCTATTATCGCGTCAAGCCGGACTCCTGGCCGGCCCGAAGACGATCGAAGCAGAGCGTCTTCGATCAACGGACATCACTGGAAACAGAGCGAGGAGGACCATCAGTCACCTCTCTCCCTCATCGGCCATCCCCAACCTCTGCAACCACTTCCCCCGCACACCCGGCCATCCGCTTCCACTCCGCTCGCTACCCTCCTGCCAAAGGAGATCCATCCCATGTCATCGCAACGCAAGCAGGAAGCCGCCCGCGCCAACGGCGCCAAATCCCACGGCCCCAAAACCCCCGAAGGCAGAGCCAAATCCTCCCAAAACGCCCTGAAGCACGGCCTCACCGCGCTCAAATTCGTCCTCCCCACCGAAAATCGCGACGAATTTTACGAACTCACCGACGCCTATCTCACCCGCTTCCAGCCCGCCGACCCCGTCGAGCTCCGCCTGGTGGAAACCATGGTCCTCGCCGACTACCGCCTTCGCCGCCTCATCACCATCGAAACCAATCTCCTCAGCAACGAAATGACCAAGCACGGCCCCGACCCCGACCCGCTCGTCACCGAAATGGACGACGAAGACCGCCTCGCCTGGAGCTTCAACTACCTCGCCAACAACCACCAAAGCCTCGCCGTGCTGTCCCGCTACCAGGGACAGCTCGACCGCACCTACGCCCGCGCCTTCAGGCAATTACGCGAATTGCAAAAGGAGCGCCGCGAAGCCGCAGCCAGTGAAGCCAACGTGGCGCAGGCTCCCAGCCTGCCGCGTCGAGACTCGTCTCGACGCTTGTCGCCCGCCCCCCTCCAAACCGTCCCACGACGAAACGAACCCAAACCCGAGCCGCACGCCACGCCCCCGGCTGCGCCTCTATGGCCCGCCGAACCCCCGGATTTCGCCGGCGCGCATCCCAACAAGCTACCTTAGAAGAGGAGGGCGGCCCTGAAGATCCACCCAGCCATGGGATTGGCGTTCGTCGCCTTGAACATCCTCGCGGTGTTTGGACTCCCGCTCTATTCGGGAACCTCCGGAAACCTGCCCTTCCACGCGAACCTGCTCCACACGCTGGACCCCAAGGTCGGGCTGTTCCATCTGCTCACGCCGCTTGCACTCGCCCTCACCACTGTTGCGCCGCTAGGTCGCACCGTGAACCGCTCAGGACTGGTGGCCTTCTGGACCTACGGCATCCTGGGCTCCGCGAGCATTGGCCTGCTCTATCTGCCTTCCGCGGCTTTGTTGACGTGGATGTCTCGCGTCCCTGCCCCGCTTACTTCTTCTCCGCAATAAACCCGTGCCGCGCCAGAAACCCGGTATCAAGCTTCCCGGAGACAAATTCCGGATGCTCCAATATCTTCTTTTGCAGCGGAATCGAGGTATGAATCCCTTCAATTACGAACATATCCAGCGCGCGTATCATCCGCGCAATGGCCTCCTCCCGGTCTGAGCCGTGCGCAATCAGCTTGGCCACCAGCGAATCATAGTAAGGAGGAATCACGCCATCCTGATACGCGGCCGTGTCCACGCGGATCCCCGCGCCGCCCGGCAGATTCAAGCCTGTGATGTGCCCCGGCGACGGCACGAACGTCACCGGATGCTCAGCATTGATGCGGCACTCGATCGCATGCCCGCGCAGCTCCACCGGACCCTTCAGGATCGTATCCAGCCGCTCGCCCGCCGCGATCAGGATCTGGCCCTTCACCAGGTCGACGCCCGTCACCAGTTCGGTCACCGGATGCTCCACCTGAATCCGCGCGTTGACTTCGATAAAGTACAACTCGCCCGCCGCGTTCATGAGGAACTCGACGGTCCCCGCGTTCTGATACCCCACACCCGCCAGCGCCACTCGCAGCGACTCGGCGATCCGCTCCCGCAGCTCCACCGAAACCGCGGTCGAAGGCGACTCCTCAATCAGCTTCTGATGCCGCCGCTGAATCGAGCACTCTCTCTCCCCCAGGATCTCCACGCGCCCGTACTGATCCGCCAGCACCTGAAACTCGATGTGCCGCGGATCCTCCACCAGCTTCTCCATGTAGAGATCGCCGTTGCCGAACGCGGCCGCCGCCTCGGCCTGCGCCTGCGCCATCAGCGGACCCAGTTCGCCCGCCTCGCGCACCACGCGCATGCCCCGGCCGCCCCCGCCCGCCGACGCTTTCAGCATCACCGGATACCCGACCTCGCCCGCCAGTTCCGCCGCCTCCTCCAGGGTGTTCAGCACGCCCTCGGATCCCGGCAGAATCGGCACGCCGCCTTCGGCCATCACCTTTCGTGCGATGTCCTTCTGGCCCATCTTGCGGATCACCTCCGGCGTCGGACCAATGAACTTGAGCCCGCTGGTCTCGCACACCTCGGCGAAGTCCGCGTTCTCGCTCAGGAACCCGTAGCCCGGATGCACCGCGTCGGCGTTGGTGATCTCGGCCGCGCTGATCACCGCGGGAATGTCCAGGTAGCTCCGCGCGCTCTTCGCTGGACCGATGCAGATCGCCTCGTCGGCGAAGCGCACGTGCAGGCTGTGGCGGTCGGCCTCCGAGTACACCGCCACCGTGCGGATGCCCAGGTCCTTGCACGCGCAGATCACGCGCAGTGCGATTTCGCCGCGATTGGCGATGAGGATCTTTTCGAACATGCGTTACCGCGGGCGCACGGCGAACAACGCTTCGCCGTACTCCACCGGACGTCCGTTTTCCACCAGCTTGGCGGTGATCACGCCGGCCGTCTCGGCTTCGATTTCGTTCATGAGCTTCATCGACTCGATGATGCACAGCACCTGCCCGGGCTCCACCGTGTCGCCCACGCGCACGAACGGCGGCTTGTCGGGCGACGGAGCATCATAGTAGGTCCCCACGATGGGCGACTTCACCATCGTCTGCCCGCTCTCCTCCGCGGCCTCGTCGCTGGCGGGAGCCTCCGCGGCCACCGGAGCAGCAGCCGCCATCGGAGCCGCCGGAACCGCCACCGGTGCAGCCGCGCCCGCCGGAGCCGCCTGCACTTCGCCCGTCAACGCGCGCCGCAGCAGCAGCCGGTCCTCGCCGCGCTGCACTTCCATCTCACCTACTCCGCTGGCCGTGAACAACTCCAGCAACTGCTTGATCTCATCAATGGTCATGTTTATAGATGCACCTTCTATAGATGCACGAGTTCCTTGGGCGTGGGCGTCAGCACTTCGCAGCCCTGCTCGGTCACCAGCACCGTGTCCTCAATGCGGATGCCGCCCAGCCCTTCCAGATACACACCCGGCTCGATGGTGATCGCCATGCCTGCCGCCAGCCTCGACTTGTCGCGTTTGGCGATGCGCGGTATCTCATGAATCTCGAGCCCCAACCCGTGTCCCGTCGAATGCACGAACGCCTGATCCAGCCCGTGCTTCTTCAACACGTCGCGAGCCGCGCCGTCCACCTGCGCCACCGGCACGCCCGGCCGTACCTCGTCGATCGCCGCCAGTTGCGCCTCCAGCACCGCTTTATACAAGGACCGGATGCGCTTGCCCGGCGACCCCAGAAAGCTCATCCGCGTCATGTCGCTCGCGTAGCCGTCGACAAAGGAGCCCATGTCCACCAGCAGCAGCTCGTTCTCTTCCACGCGCCGCGCCGTCGGCTGCGCATGCGGATACGCCGTCCGCGCGCCCGAAGCCACAATCGTCTCGAACGACGGCTTCTCCGCGCCCAGAATGCGCATCTGGAAATCCAGTTCGGCCGCGATGTCGCGCTCGCGCACGCCCAGCCGCACCCGCCGCATCGTTTTGAAGTAGGCCTCCGAGTTCACCTGCACGGCGGCGCGGATCGCCTCGATCTCCGCGGCCGACTTCACCGCGCGGAACCCTTCCACCAGCCCACCGGTCGGCACCAGCGCGACACTCTCCCCCAGCGCGGCATCCAGCGCCTGGAACTGCTCCACGTTGCACCACCCCGGCTCGAATCCGACTTGCTTCGACCGCTTGCGCTTCAGCACGCCCGCCGCGGCTTCGATCAGCGACCGCTTGGCGATGTGCACCTTGCAGTCAATCGACCGCTGCGCATCGATGGCGTAGCGCGGATCGGTGAAGAAGTGCGTCTCGACCGGCGTCACCACCACCAGGCCGTTGGAGCCCGAGTAGCCGGTGAGATAGCGCACGCTGGCCGGAGAGCTGACCACCAGGGCCTCCACCTTGCGGGTCACCAGGGCGGCGGAGACTCCCTGTCTGCGCTGTTCAAATTCCGTCAATCTTCCAGTCTAACAACTCGCCCCGCCGCCCTCCGCCGAATCAGAATGCATGCAATCGCCGCCGCGCTATCCCCGCTGTGGCGCCTGCTCCGGCAGCTTCATCATGCGGGCCAGCTTCGGCCAGTGCTCGCTGTCGCGGAGCATGCGCCCGAAGACGCCGGGATGGAGCGCGCGCGGGTCGCGCTGCTCGATGGCGCGCTCATAGGACGCGGCGGCAGCGCCCAGGTCGCCGCGCAGCACGTGATAGCAGAGCATACCGTACGGCACGCCGAAGCGGTCCTCCGCGCCCAGCTTGGCAAGCACCTCGCGTGCCTGCTGGTCCTGGCCGGTTTGGGCCAACACGCCCGCCCAAACGCCCGCGGCGAAGGTGTTCCAGGGCGCCAGTGCGTGGCCGCGTCCGGCCCATTCGGCGGACGTCTCCATGCGCCCTTCCACGGCGTGGACCAATCCCAGGAAGGCGCACATGGCCCAGGGCGGCGGACCGAAGCTCTGCGCCTGTTGCATACACGCGATCGCTTCCGCCGAGCGCCCGGCCGTCAGCAGAGTGATCGCCAACTGGAGGCGCGCCGGAGGATACAGAGGATCTTCCACCACCACCTGCTCCATCACGCTCACCGCTTCCTCCACGCGCCCAACGCTGGTCAGATACGGGAACGCGTAGAACCGCCGGACATCCGGCGAAACGGGCGGATGGGACAAGGCCAGTTGGAAACGGCGGCCCGCCTCCTCCCAGTCGTAATCCAGGGCCGCCGCCATCAGACCCAGCAGCGCCTGCGCCTCCGGAAGATCGGGATCGATCTCGAGGGCGCGGCGGGCCAGTTCGCGGGTCTGCGGGAACACCGTCCATGCCGGCGCTACTCCGGCCATGGCGCCCGCCGAAATGCAATGGCCCAGCGCCGTATAAGCCAGCGCGTACCCGGGGTCCAGGCGGATGGCCTCGCGATACGATGCGACGGCCTGTTCCAGGCCTTGCGGCGTGCCCTGGCTCATGCAGAAGCGGGCCTTCAGGAACGCCTCATAGGCCGGCAGTTTGGGCGTGTAGCGGCGCTTGGCCCCGGCGGTGCTCACACTCAACTGGATCTCCAGCGCCGCGGCGATGGCCGCCGACACTTCGTCCTGCACCGCGAAGATGTCCTCCATCTGCCGGTCATAGCGCTCCGACCACAGATGGCTGCCGTCGGCCGCGGTGATCAACTGCGCCGTGACCCGCACGCGATTCCCCGCGCGCCGCACGCTGCCTTCCAGGATGTGCGCCACGCCCAGCGCTTCAGCGATCTTGCGGATGTCCGTGTTCTGTCCCTTGAAGGCGAACGAGGAGGTGCGCGCGATCACCTTCAGCCCCGGGATCTTCACCAGCGCGTTCAGGATCTCTTCGGCCAGGCCGTCGCTGAAGTACTCGTCGTCGGCGTCGCGGCTCATGTTGGCGAACGGCAGCACCGCAATGGAGGGCGCGGGTGCCGCAGCAGTGTGGGGCAGGCTCGCAGTCTGCAGCGGGGCTCTCAGCTCCGCTCCTCCCAACGCGGCACGAACCTCCGCCATCGACGCGAACCGCTCTTCCCGGTCCTTCTTCAAGCACCGCACGATCACCGCCACCAACTCCGCCGGCGCGTCCAGCGCGGCCGGCTCGTCGCGCAGCACCGCGCTCATGATTTCCACGGGCGAGTGGCCCTGGAACGCACGCCGCCCCGCGAGCATCTCATAGAGCACCGCGCCGAAGCTGAATATGTCGGACCGCTCGTCCACCACGCGCCCCTGCGCCTGCTCCGGCGACATGTAAGGAGCCGTGCCCACCACCGTGCCCTCGATGCTCTGCGTGATGTCCGCCGACGAATCGCCGGTGAGCTTGGCCAGCCCGAAGTCCAGCAGCTTGGCCGAGCCGCGCGTGGTCAGCAGAATGTTGCCGGGCTTCAGATCGCGATGCAGCACGCCTTTCGCATGCGCCTCGGCCAGCGCATCGGCAATCTCGATCGCCAGGCGCACGGCCTGGTCCGCCGGCAGTGGACCCTTGAGCGGCGCGCCTTCGACGTACTCCATCACCAGGTAATCGGGGCCGATGTCGTACAGCGTGCAGATATTGGGATGATTCAGTGCGGCGATGGTGCGGGCTTCCTGCTGGAAGCGGGCGTTGTGTTCGCGCTTGAGCTGCTTGATGGCCACGGTGCGGTTGAGGCGCGTGTCGCGCGCCTTCCACACTTCGCCCATGCCGCCTTCCCCGATCCGGGATTCGAGCACATAGGGACCCAGTTGCTTGCCAGCAGCTCCGGTCATGCGTCCTACGATTGTACGCACGGCGCGTGCATGGGTGCCGGGTCACAGCGGAACGGCCGCTTAGGAACCTACGGAGGCCTGCGCCGCCGCGATGGCCGTCAACAGAGGCTTGCGGCGCTTGACCAGATCCGCCAGCGTCCACTTGTCGAGCTCCGCCAGAAAGGCTTCGGCGGCCTGCGAGAGAGCTCCCTTGAGGACGCAGGGCGCATAGATCGGGCAGTCCCCGCCGGGCGACATGCAGGGAGCCATCTGGAAGTCGGGCTCCGTCGCTTTCGCCACTTGGCCCAGACGGATCGACTGGGCCTCCCGCGCCAGGCGCAAGCCCCCGGATCGTCCACGCACCGTTTGCAAGTACCCGTGTGCGGCCAGCGTCTGGGCCACCTTGTTCAAGTGGGTGGCGGACAAGCCGAAGTCCGCCGCCACTTCCCCGACCGTGGTCAACGCGGGCGCGCGCATGGCCGCGTGGATCAGCATGCGGAAGGCGTAATCAGTGTGCTGGGTCAGGCGCATGTTTGCCCACCTTAAATCCGGCTCAAAAGTGGAATTCTGCTTGACAGTTTAGCACGGCCATGCGATAACTGGTATTCCAGATTCCACTTCAGGGTGGCATCCAGGAAGAGACGCTTTACCCAAACCAAAACCTACGGGGGATACCCATCATGAAGACACGAAGAATCCTTGCGGCTGCAGTGATTGCCTTTGGGCTGGCGCCGCTGATGATTGCGGCGGACGCGCAGCCTTCGCTCTATGAGCGCCTCGGCGGACAGCCCGCGGTGCAGGCGGTGGCGAACGACCTGATCGATCGCATTCTGAAAGACGAGCGCGTCAATCAGTGGTTCGTGCATGCTGCGACCAGTCCGGAGAACGAGGCGGAATACCGGGCCAAGCTCACCGACTTTCTCTGCCAGAGCACAGGCGGGCCCTGCAAATACAAGGGGCGCGATATGGTGGAGGCTCACCAGGGCCGTGGCATCACCACCGAAGCTTTTAACGCGGTGGTGGAAGACCTGGTGGCCTCACTCGCAAAGTTCAAGGTGCCGCAGAAGGAACAGGACGACGTGCTGAAGCTGCTAGGCGGGCTGAAGCCGGCGATCGTCCAGCAATAGTTGGAGCGGGACCCGGTGTCCCGAGTCGCAGTTCAGCGCGGGACACCAGGGGCGGACCGCTCCCTGCGGTCGCGGCACAGCTATAGGCACTCTGCCTGGAATGACGATGCTGCGCACAGTACCGCTGGCTGTGCCGCGACCGTCAGGGAGCGGTCCGCCACTAGTCCGCATTTCTCACCAGATTTCGGAGGCAGGAGGTGGCGCGAGCCCATGGCTCGCCGCGCCGGGACTCGTCCCGGCGCTTGTCGTCCATCACAGTGTCGTGCCCGGGGTGCCGGCCAGACCACTCGCCGAGGCATCCCGCCTGTGTTTTGCCCGAAATGCTCTGCGAGCCTGTGAGAAATCCGGGCTAGTCCTGGGCTGGCCTGCATTTCTCACAAGCTCTACAGTTGCGTCGGCGCGAGACGTGAGGCAGGGAGCCGCGAGGGGCGATTTGGCAGCCGCTCCCGGCATGCAGCGTGACCGGCCACAAGCGCCGGGACGAGTCCCGGCGCGGCAAGCCACGGGCTTGCGCCACGCTAGCTCGCGATCGGACCGTCACCCTGGGACAGTGCGGCGATGATCGTCTCACGCTGCTCGCCCGCACGCTCCACGGCGGCTTCGAGCGTCATCTTATAGACCACCGCGCCGATGCCGCCGATGATCGCCAGCACGGCGAAGAACGCCACGTGCGTGTTGAACGCCCAGCCCGCCAGGTAGGCCAGGCCGGCGGGCAGGAATGCCGCCGGATAGATCAGGAACATGATCGCCTGCACGCGTCCGGCGGCGTTGGAGCGCATGGACGATTGCGGATTGGCCGCGCGCGGGTTCTGCACGGAGATCATGTTGCCGATGCCCACCAGGAACACGCTCACCACGGCGGTGACGGCGAACACTTCGACCACGCGGTAGGCGTCCATGGGCAGCCGCAGGAGTCCGAACACGGCCATCATTACGAGAATCTCGATGGTGATGTAGACACCCGCGGCAATGTTCTTGGCCATCAGGGTGCGCGAGAACGGCACCGGCGCCAGGAAGTAAATCTGCGCCGCGGAGCGGTCAAAGCCCAGCGTGTTCCAGAAGCACACCTCGCCCAGCAGCAGCAGGGCGTAGAGCGTGGCGGCGGTCATGTAGCCGGGACCCCACTCTCCGAATCCGCCGCGGACCATCGTGCGCGTCACGAAGATCCCGAACGTGCAGCCCATCAGGAACACCATGCGGAAGCGCGGCGAGCGGGCCAGATAACGCAGCTCTTTCTCCACCAGCGCGCCCAGCGGATCGGGCAGAATCGTGGACGGAAGCCGGTAGAAGCCGTCCAGCGGTCCACTGCGTTCGTTGGGGCGGGCGCCGCGCGCGCCGGCGGCCTGCGGATCGAAGGCCAGCGTGCGCCGGAACTGCCACATCGCGAATACGCCCGCGGCGGCGCACCAGGCCGTGATCACGGGCAGGGAGAGCAGCAGGTCGCGGCCCTGCAGCAGGTGGGCGGTGGAGGTCCACGGAAAGCCCTCCCACAGGTTGCCCTGGAACAAGGCCACGAAGAAGCTGCCGCGCGGACCGGGCCCGCGTACGGTATCGGCGCCGCTGTTGCGGAACGCCAGGTACTGCGGCACGATCCACAGCGCCAGGAATCCGATGGCCACCACTTCGCGGATACGGCGGCGGGCGAGCAATCGCACCATGAGGTCGCGCACGCCCAGCGACAGAAGCAGGTTGAAGAGGATGAAAGGGATCACAGCCAGCGCGCCCCAGGCCGGCAGCGTGGGATTGAAGAGGATGCCGACCGCGGCTCCCACGGAGATGAGCAGCATCTCGACCGCGCCGGTGACGCGCAGCAGCAGTTCGATCGAGAAGAGTTGCGAGGCCGGGATGGGGTAGGCCTGCAGCTTGCGGATGTCGAGCGAGGCTCCCATGGTGGCCATCAGCAGCGGGATCAGTTGCCAGTACAGGCACACCAGCAGCAGTCCGGCGGGCAGCGCGGTGACCATGTCGCCGATGTCCGGGTCAGCCATCACCATCGCGATTACACCGGCGGCGAGGGTCCAGATGCCGTACCACAGCACGGTGACGATGAGGCCGAAGGACATGCCGCCGCGCTTCATCGAGTAGTTGCGGAAGACGCGGAACTGCGCCCAGAGGATGGCCAGGGCCTGGTTCATGGGATGCCCTCGGCTCGTCTCGTCACAGCCAGTCCAGAGTCTCGTGCGCGGAGTCCGCGCCCACGGCGCGCACGAAGACGTCCTCCAGGGTTTCGGCGCCGCGCAGATCCTGCATGGGCGCCTCCATCACCAGGCGGCCGTTATTGATGATGGCGACGTGATCGCAGAGGCGCTCGACCACTTCGAGCACGTGCGAGGTGAGAAAGATGGTGGCGCCGCGGCGCACCTGGTCGAGCAGGATGTCCTTCATCATGCGCGCGCCTACGGCGTCGACGCCCTCGAAGGGCTCGTCCATCAGGAACAGGCTGGGGCGATGGATCAGGGCCGCGGCCATGGCCACGCGCTTGCGCATCCCTTTCGAGTACTCGGCGATGAGCTTGCGCGGGGCGGCGTCGAGTTCGAACAGCGTGAGCAGTTCGGCGGTGCGTTCGCGCGCCTGCGGACGGGCGAGTCCGTAGATGCGCCCGGTGAACTCGAGGAACTCGCCGCCGGTGAGATGGTCGAACAGGAGCGAGTCGTCGGGCACGAGTCCGATGTGGCGCTTGATCTCGAGGGCGGATTCGGGCATGGGCAGGCCCAGCAGGTGCATGGTCCCGGAGGTGGGCGGGGCGAGGCCCATCAGCATGCGGATGGTGGTGGTCTTGCCGGCGCCGTTGGGGCCGAGGAATCCGAAGAAGGAGCCCTGCGGGACGGTGAGCGACAGTCCGTCGACGGCGGCCTTGGCAGCGGCGCCTTCGCCGTAAACTTTGCGCAGGTCACGGACCAGGATGGCCGGTAGCGGCTCGGGCATGGGCTTTGTTTCATGGTAGCCCGGGGAGGGGCGTGGCGTCGGGTGGGGCAGGACGCAGCATCCGCTAGAGCGTTTTCTCAGCAAGAGTAGACCGCTCCCTGTGGTCGCGGCTCAGCTAGCGGCGCTCTGCACAAAGGACGTGCGCTGGGCACAGCGCCAGTAGCTGTGCCGCGACCACAGGGAGCGGTCTAAGATAACGCTGCAAACGCCCTAGACACCGGGGGCGCTGACCGCGGTCGTGCACCAATATGGACGGTCGTCTAACGTTGTCATCGAAACATACGAAATCACTGTGTGGCTGCGGGCAGGGATCGCGGTGAGACGCGCGCTACAATGACCGAATGAAGCCAGCAACGGTAGTTCTGATGCTGGCAAGTCTCCCCGTCGCAGTTCTTGCCCAGCTTGTTCCCGATTCGTTCCAGGCGCCCACCTCTTATATGGGTGCCAACTATCAGCTTGTGCCTTTGGGCCCGGCCGTGGCCGAGCTCGACTACAAGGCCTACATGAGTTCGATCGACCACATCCGCAAGACCCAGGGCGGTAACTGGCCGCGTCCGGACCTGACCATGGCGGATCAGGCCAAGGACATGGCCGGCGAGAAAGCCCAGTGGGACGGGCGCAAGTCGTTTCCGTTCGCCGTGCTGAACCGCGAGGGGCCCGAGGAGCTCGGGTGCTTCTACCTGCGGCCGAGCACGAAGGAAGGCTACGATGTGGTGGCCACGATGTGGGTGACGCAGGAGGCCTTTGACCAGGGGTTCGAAGAGCAGTTGTACCGGGACATGCAAGCTTGGGTCGCCCAGGCGTGGCCGTTCCGGAAGGTGGCGTGGCGGGGCCGCGAGATCTCGAATGAGGCCTGGCGCGCGCTGCCGAATCGGGCGGCCGAGAAGTAGGGATGGCGCACGATGTTAGAATGATGCCGTGGCCGAATGGCGGAATTGGCAGACGCACCAGACTCAAAATCTGGCGTTCTTCACTGAACGTGTCGGTTCGACCCCGACTTCGGCCACCATAGCTGGACCTTTGAGCGGGTCCCGTTGTCTTTCGATCCTGGTGGGGTATGGGCGCGCAGGGACTCGAACCCCGGACCCCTTCCTTGTAAGGGAAGTGCTCTAACCAACTGAGCTACGCGCCCGCGTCACCTCAGTATACCTACCCGCTAGAGGCCTACTGAAGCCTTTTGCTTTTCCGGAGGCTGATTCGACGAGCGCCAGTGTTTATCGGGTTCCTGGAGCACTCCAGTCGCCGCGACGACAGGGAGCGGTCTACGATAACGCTGCAAACGCTCAAAAGCGTTCACTCGTAAGGCAGGCGCTCTAACCAGACTGAGCTGACCGCCCCTTTGCTCATTCTTGCTCCGTATGCAGACGAGCCCCGGGGCAAGCGTGTATACTGGTACTGGAAGGGACGGACTCTCGTAGTGGGCGAAAGCCCACTTTTTTATTTGTCCGTTTCGCAGAAGAGAATGCTATGCCGGACCGGAGCGCGGTGGTGGAAAAAATCCAGGAAATCGCCGAACGTGTCGCAACCAGCGAAGGGCTCGAAGTGGTCGACGTCCAGTTGCTGGGCGGCGGGCGCAGCCGCATGCTCCGGATCTTCATCGACAAGCCCGCAGGGGTCACGCATCAGGACTGCGAGTTGGTCTCGCAACAGGTGGGCACGATTCTGGACGTTGAAGACGTGGTTCCGGGCGGGCGCTACACGCTGGAGGTCAGCTCTCCGGGGGTGGAGCGGAAGCTCCGGACGCCGCGCGAATTCGAGCGCTTCGTCGGCCAGAAGGTCAAGATCGCATTGCGCGAACCGATCGAGAACCAGCGCCACTGGGTGGGATCGCTGGCGGGCTTCGCCGAAGGAATCATCACACTCGAACCTGCTCCTGGTAAGAGCCTACACATCCCGCTCGACCAGGTAGAACGAGCCAACCTCAAGTTCGAGTGGTAATCCCCTAATAACGGAGAGATTCAGGAAATCACAATGAGCAGCCTGGCACCTATTTATCAGTCCATCGAGATCCTCAGCAAGGAGAAGGGCATCGACCCCAAGATCATCCTGGACGCGGTGAAAGACGCCATGCTGGTTGCGGCGCGCAAGCATTTCCACACCACTGAGGACCTGGTGGCGGAATTCGACGAAGCCACCGGCGCCATCCAGATCTTCGGCGTGCGCCAGGTGGTGGAGGAGGTCGCGGACCCGGATAAGGAGATGTCGCTGGAAGCGGCGCGCGCCATCGATCCGGCGGCTGAGATCGGCAGCCAGGTGCGGTTCCCCAAGCCGACTGAAGTGCTGGGACGGATTTCCGCGCAGACGGCCAAGCAGGTGATCCTGCAAAAAGTGCGCGAGGCCGAACGCGAGAACGTGTACTCGGAGTTCTCGGGCCGCGTGGGCGAACTGGTCACTTGCATCATCAAGCGCGTGGAAGGTCCTGACCTGGTGGCCGACATGGGCAAGACCGAAGCGCGCATCACGCGCAAGGAGCAATCGAAACTCGAGAGCTTCAGCGTGGGCGACCGCGTGCGCTGCGTGATCAAGAGCGTGGAGAAGACCGGCAAGAACGCGGGCGTGATCCTGTCGCGCGCCGCGCCGGAACTGGTGATGCGCCTGTTCGAGCAGGAGGTCCCGGAGATCTACGACAACACGGTGGTGATCAAGGGCTGTGCGCGGGAGGCCGGCGAGCGCACCAAGATCGCGGTTTCCAGCCGCGACCGGGACGTGGACAGCGTGGGCGCCTGCGTGGGCATGAAGGGGATGCGCGTGCAGTCCATCATCCGTGAGCTGCGCGGCGAGAAGATCGACATCATCGAATATAACGAGGACTCGGTGGTCTTCGCCACGCACGCGCTGAGCCCGGCTAAGATTTCGCGCGTCACGATTCTCGATCCGGTGGAGAAGCACATGGAAGTGATCGTCGACGACAGCCAGCTTTCTCTCGCCATCGGCAAGAAGGGGCAGAACGTGCGGCTGGCGGCCAAGCTCCTGGGCTGGCGCATCGACATCAAGAGCGAAGAGGAAAAGCGCCAGGAAGTGGAGTCGCAGATGGCGGCGCTGGTGGTTCCCGGGGCTCCGGTGTCGGTGCTGGTGGATCACGGTATCGCCGATACGGTGGTGCAGAAGCTGATGGAAGCCGGCGTGGGGACCGTGGAGCAGCTCGGATCGATGACGCCGGAGCAACTGGAAGAGATCCCCGGCATCGACCCCCAAATGGTGGAACAGATCCAACAGGGCGTGGTGGCCTACTACGGGCAGTTTGAGGCGCAGGTGGCGGGTCCGGCGCCGGCGGAAGGAGAGGCGGAAGCGGCCGTGGATCCCGCGGCGGCTCTGGAGCCGGAGGCCGCGCCCGAGAAGGCCGACATCGCAACTGAGGAAGCCGCGCCGGAAGCCGGGGTGGCGGCTGAAAGCGACGCTGGCAGCGCGGTCCCCGCGGAGCCGGAAGCTACCGAAGAGACGGCAGAAACGGCTGAGCAGACGGAAGAATCCACGGCGCCGGAGACGGACTCCGATGTCCCGGAGGACCAATCTGTTAGGATAGAGACTGAGGAACCTTCGCAGGACGCGGACGCGTCCCCATCGAAGGAGGAAGAACCCAAAGAGCTGGCTTGAAGCCACAGGTTTCGGGACCGGCAGCCTGAACTATGAGCAAGATCCGAATCAACGAGCTGGCGCGCGAGCTTGAAGTCAAGCCCAGCGTGATCCTGGAGATGCTGCCCGAACTGGGTATCAAAGGGAGGAAAACGCATTCCAGCTCGTTGGAAGAGGACGAGGCGTTCACGGTTCGCGAACGGCTGCTGAACGGCGAGGAGCAGGGTCCCGAGGAGGAAACCGAGTTGGAAGCTCTGATGGATACAGCCGAGGAATCGGCCGCTCCGGAACCGGAAGAGAGCCCCGCGCACACACAGCCGGTGCGCGTTGAAGCTCCGGCGGCTGTTGCCGAGGCAGAACCTGAACCTGCGCCCGAACCGGAACAGGCAAAAGAAACCACCGAGAGTATTCCCACAGCGCCCGTGCGTCCGCGCGTGCAGCCGTTGCGGCCGCCCCTGGGCGGAGGCGGCGGTCCGCTGATTCCTCCAGTGGCCAGGCGCGGCGCGCCCACGCCTGCTCGTCCTGCGCCGCCGGCGCCGAAACCTGGACAGATTATCTCGGGTCCGCGGCAGCCTTTACCGCCGAATTTAGTAGATGCGCCGCGCATTATTCCGGAAACCCCAGCGCCACCGCGTCCGGGAGCGCCCGTGGCTCCGCCACCTCCGCGGACGCCTTCGCGGGTGGCGCCGAGCGCGACCATCGCTCCGGGACCCGCGCCGGGAACTCCGGCTCCGGCCAACCTGGGTGGCGGAGGTCCGCTGCGTCCGCCGGCCAAGCCGAATCTGGCGGGACAACCGCAGGCGCGTCCCGTCGTGCCGCCGCGCCCGGACCTGGTAGCGAAGCTCACGCGGGGGCCCGGTGCGCCGGGTGCGCCGCGTCCCGGGATGCCCAGCCGTCCATCGGCGAGTCCGGTGCCGGGACAGCCCATTTACAGGGGTCCGGTGCGTCCGGGCCAGCCGCTGATGCGTACGCCGGGGGCGCCCATGCCGGGTGGTCCGCGGGGCCGCGGGCGGCCGATGCATCCGACGTCTCCGCTGCGCGCCGAACCCGCGACGCTGCCCGCCGATCCCGGGCGCCGGCATGCGACCAAGCCAGGCGGCCGCGACCGCCGCACGAAGGATTTCGAATCGCAGGAAGGACGCCTGCGCCCAGTGGCGCGGCGCCACCAGGAGTTCGTTCCGCCGCCGGTGGACCGCGAGATCACCATCGCCGAAGGCATCACGGTAAAGGAGCTGTCCGAGAAGCTCGGAATTAAGGCGAATTTGGTGGTAAAACGGCTGGTGGAACGCAAGATTTTCGCCACCATTAATCAGACCCTGGACGTGAAACTGGCCGAGGATCTGGCGCGCGACTTCGGCGCTTCCACCAACAAGGTCAGCTACGAGGAAGAGACCACCCAGGAGATCCAAGAGGCCGAGGTGGAGGAGGATCGCGAGCGGCGTCCTCCGGTGGTCACCATCATGGGCCACGTGGACCACGGCAAGACGTCCCTGCTGGACGCGATCCGGCTGAGCAACGTGGCCGGCCGGGAAGCCGGCGGCATCACGCAGCACATCGGCGCCTATCACGTGGAAAAAGACGGCAAGACGGTGGTGTTCATCGATACGCCGGGCCACGAGGCGTTCACCCGCATGCGTTCGCGTGGCGCCAAGGTCACCGACGTGGTGGTGCTGGTGGTGGCGGCAGACGACGGCGTCATGCCGCAGACGCTGGAGGCGATCGACCACGCCAAGGTGGCCGGCGTGCCGATCGTGGTGGCCATTAACAAGATCGACAAGCCCGACGCTCAGCCTGACCGGATCAAGCAGCAACTGGCCGATCGCGGCCTGCTGGCGGAAGACTGGGGCGGGGACGTGGTGATGGTTCCGGTTTCGGCCAAAGCGAAGCAGAACCTGGATCTGCTGCTGGAAATGATTCTGCTGGTTTCCGAAATGCAGAACCTGAAGGCGAACCCGGCGCGGCCGGGGATGGGCAACGTGCTCGAAGCCAAACTGGACCGCACGCGCGGACCGGTGGCCACGGTGCTGGTGCGCAATGGATCGCTGCACGTGGGCGATCACTTTATCTGCGGATCGGTGTTCGGCAAGGTGCGCGCGCTGTTCGACGATCGCGGCGAGGGCGTGCGCGAAGTGGGTCCGTCGATGCCGGTGGAGGTGCTGGGTCTCGACTCGGTGCCAGAGGTCGGCGACACCTTCCAGGTGGTGACGGATACGGCCAAGGCCAAGCAAATCGTAATCTATCGCGAGGCCAAGGCCCGCGAGGCGGCCATGTCCAAGACCAACCGCATCACGCTCGACCAGTTCCACGACCAATTGCGCGAGGGCGAGGTCAAGGAGCTGAACATCATCCTCAAGACGGATGTGGGCGGCACGGCTGAGGTGCTTACGGACACGCTGCAGAAGCTTTCCAACGACAAGGTCCGCATCCGCGTGCTGCGCGCCGCGGTGGGCGCCATCACCGAGAGCGACGTGCTGCTGGCCAGCACCTCGAACGCCATCGTCATCGGCTTCAATGTGCGGCCGGAGCGCACGGCGCAGCAGGTGGCCGAGCAGGAGAAGGTGGACATCCGCCTGCACACGATCATTTACGAGCTGCAGGATGAGATCAAGCGCGCCATGACCGGCATGCTGGAGCCGGTGTTCAAGGAAGTGTACAAGGGCCGCGCGGAAGTGCGCGAGGTGTTCCGCATCACCAAGGTCGGCACGGTGGCCGGCTGTATGGTGGCCGACGGCGTCATTCCACGCAACAGCGAAGTGCGTCTGCTGCGCGACAACGTGGTGGTCCATACGGGTAAGGTGGATTCGCTCAAACGCTTCAAGAACGACGCGAGCGAAGTGAAGGCCGGCTTCGAGTGTGGTATCTCGATCGTCAACTTCAACGACATCAAGCCCGGCGACGTGATCGAGGCTTTTGTCACCGAACGCGTGGCGCACGAGGCTCTCGTCTAGGCTCGGATCCTCGTGCCGGCCATCGGGGTCATCACCTTCGAACTCAGGCTGGACGATTCTTTCTCTCTTAAAGACAAGCGGCACTACGTCAAGGGGCTGAAGGATCGCCTGCGCACCCGCTTCAACGTGGCCGTGGCGGAGATCGATTACCAGGATTCCTGGAAGCATGGGCTGGTGGCCGCCGTGACGGTTTCCGCTGACCGGCCGTATGCCGAAAAGCTGCTGCAGAGCGTGGAGCGCGAGGCGGCGAACCTGCTGGGTCCGCTGCTGGTGGATGCAACGGTGGAGTGGCTGGCGTGAGGCGTCAGGACCGCACCCTGCGGTCGCGGCTCAGCTAGCGGTGCTCCTCCCGGATCGCGACCTTTGCGCAAAGGGCCGCTGGCCGAAGGGCGGTGCGGCTACTTTCGCACAACGTACCAGTTGTTCTGGATGTCGTGCGCCAGCTCCTTCGTTTCGACGGACCGGAAGCCGGCGCGCTCCAGATACTCGCGCGTCTTCTCTTCGCCCCACATCGCGCCGAGCCCTTCGCCGCCATAGGCGAGCGACACCGTCATGCAGTGCATGCAGGAGATGGTGTAGAGCAGCGTGCCAAGCGGGTGTCCGATGTTCTTGTGGACATGGCTGGAGCCTTTGATGTCCTGCATCAGGTAAGTGCCTTCGGGCTTGAGCGCACGATGGATGCCTCGCAGGACGTCAAGCGGCTTGGCCTGATCGTGGACGGCGTCGAACGTCATGATTAAGTCGACCGATTCGGGCTGGATCAGCTCGCTCATCTCCGCGGCATCGGCCGTCAGGAAACCAACGTTGCGCACACCCTTGGCGGTGGCGTTGCGGCGCGCGAAATCCGTGGCGTCCCTCGAGAAGTCGAGGCCGCGGAAGCGGGATTGCGGGTAGAGTTCGCCCAGCCGGGTGATCACCATGCCGCGGCCGCAGCCGACGTCCAGCACCTCAATGCCGCTGGTGAGAGCGTCGTGCAGCCCGGGCACGAGCGGCAGGATGTGCGTCTCGAGCGAACTCATGACGCTCTGGCCGCTGTCCTCAGCCATCACTTCGTGGAAGCGCGGGAATTTGTCGTAGGGCACGCCGCCGCCGTTGCGGAAGCATTCGAGGATCAGGCTCTCGACGCTGCCCAGTTCGGCGATATATTGACCGAAGGCGGCCATATTATCGGCGCCGGCCGCGCGGGTGAGCGAAGCCGCGTGCTCGGGCGGCAGCCAATAGCGGCCGGAGTCCGGATCGACGGTGACGACTCCACCGGTGACCATCGCTCCCAGCCATTCACGCACGTAGCGTTCGTTGAGGCCGGCTTTGGCGGCGATTTCAGCGGAAGTGGCCGGTGACATCCCGCTCATCGTGTCGAATAGTCCGGAGCGATGGCCCAGGGACACCATCAGGCACAGCGCTCCGTTGTTGAGCGTGGTGAGAAGGTTTTCGGTAAATGCCTCGGCTTTTTGACGGTCGAAGGGCGCAGGGGTTGCCATGCCTCTAGTCTTTCAGAGGCGGCGCGGCCAGAGCAAAGAGCTGCTCCGCGTTGGTCTGGTAGAGCTTCTTCTTGTCGGCGTCCGAAATGGGGAGATCGTCAGTAACCCGCACCTCTTCGGGCACGAACTGATACGGGTAATCCATCGCGTACAGCACGCGGTCGACGCCCAGCACCTGCTGCGCGTAGAGGATCGGAGGCTCCCAGGCCATGCCGCTGGTGGTCACCCAGACGTTGTGCTTCAGGTAGTCGCTCAGGGGGCGTTCGAGCTTCTGCACGTTCGGGTAGCGGCCGCCGCTCACCATCCGGCGGTGCATGAAGTCGAGCCGGAAGAACCAGTAGGGCAAACCTTCGCCCAGGTGGCCGAGCACCATGCGCAGCTTCGGAAAGCGGTCAAAGACACCGGCCACCACGATCCGCAGCATGTGCAGCGCGGTTTCGACTGCGAAGCCGAAGATGGCGCTGTCCAGTCCGCGGTCGAGGAACGGCTGGATCATGGCGGGAGACGGCGTGGTGGGGTGCAGGTAAACAGGAACATCCAGGGCTTCGGCGGTGGCGAAAATGTCCCAGTATTTCGGGTCGTCCAGGTACTCGCCGCGGGTGTGGGAGTTGACGATCGCGCCCTTCAAGCCGAGCGTCCGCACGCCGCGTTCGAGCTCCTTGGCGGCCTCGGGGGCATTCTGCGGAGCCACGGCGGCCAGAGCGGCGAAGCGGTTGGGGTGGCGGCGCACGGCTTCGGCCACCTGGTCATTCGACGATCGCGCCAGCGCGGCTGCCGTGTCCGCGTCGAACACCTGGACGCCGGGCGCCGTGAGCGAAAGGATCTGCATGGCGATGCCGGTCGCGTCCATGTCGGCCAAGCGGCGCTCGCCCAGGCTCTGCATGCGCTCGGTGACGGGAGCGACGCTCGGGTTGCGCAGGTAGAATCCCATCAGGCTCTCGAAGCCGGGGTCATTGTAGGAGCCCGCTTCGAGCAGCTTGCGGTAGGCCTCGAACAGCTCGGGAGGCGCCCAGGCCTCTTCGGTGGCGATGCGCAGGTAGTCCATCATGCCTCGCTGACAAACTTCGTGACCATGCAGGCTTCCAGACCTTCGATGCCTTCTTCGCTGCCGTGCCCGCTTTCCTTGACACCGCCGAAGGGAGATTCGGGCACCGAGATCATGTAACTGTTGATGCCCAGCAGGCCGGTTTCGAGGCGCTCGCCGAGCAGATTCACGGTGCGCGGTGATCCCGTGAAGGCGTAGGCAGCGAGACCGTAGGGCAGGCGGTTGGCCTGCTCGATGACCGCGTCGAAATCGGAAAACGGGTTGATGAGTGCGATCGGCCCGAAGGGTTCCTCATTCATGATGCGCGCTTCGTTCGGGATGTCTGAGACGACGGTGGGCTCGAAGAAGAATCCCGGGCCGCTCCGGCGCGCGCCACCCGTGTGGAAGCGGGCGCTGCACTTGCGCGCGTCCTCGATCAGCGGTTCGAGATACGGCGCCCGGCCAGCGTGCGCCAGCGGTCCCATCTTGCTGGCTTCGTCCAGGCCGTTGCCGACTGGCAGCGCCTTGGCCCGCGCCGTGAATCCTTCGACGAACTTCTTGTAGATCGATTCATGCACGTAATACCGGGTCGGAGAAACGCACACCTGCCCTGCGTTGCGATACTTCGCCGAGACCGAGAGATCCAGCACGTGGTCGAGGTCGATGTCGCCGAACACCAGCACCGGCGCGTGGCCGCCCAGCTCCATGGTGGTACGAATCATGTTGTCCGCCGCCAGTTTCGCCAGTTGTTTGCCTACGCGCGTCGACCCCGTGAACGACATCTTGCGGATGATCGGCGAGCCCAGCAGGTGCGCGGAAACCTCAGACGGTACGCCGAAGACGATGGAGCAGACGCCCTTGGGCAAGCCCGCGTCGACCAGGCACTGCGCCACGGCCAGCGCGGCTCCGGGAGCTTCCTCGGCCGGCTTCATGATCACCGGACATCCGGCTGCGATGGCCGCGCCCAGCTTGCGGCCCGGGTTGCCGACCGGAAAATTCCATGGCGCCAGCGCGGCCACGGGACCCACGGGCTCCTTCAGCACCGTCATCCGAACGCCAGGGATGCGCGGCGCGAGCACCCGGCCGTAGGTGCGGCGCGCCTCTTCGCCGTACCACTCGAAAATGTCCGCCGACCGCAGCGTCTCAATGCGCGTCTCATGGATCACCTTGCCCATCTCCATCGTGGCGATGCGGGCGATCTCCTCCGCGCGGTCGCGCATCAGGTCCGCGGCGCGCTTCATGATGCGCCCGCGTTCGTGCGGGGGGACGGCGCGCCACTTGGGGAACGCCTCGGCCGCGGCTTCCAGCGCGCGGTCGAGGTCGGCCTTGGTTGCGTGCGGCAACTCGGCGATGGCTTCGCCCGTGGCGGGATTGATCACGGGCTGCGTGCGGCGGCCGGACGCGGAGACGCGTTCACCGGCGATCAGCAGCGCCGGCCCGGGATATGTGGCAGAAGACAGTGTTGCGTTCATTTCGGGAACTACCTGTTATAACATAGCGGTTCGAGGACTCATGGAGAAACCAAAATTCTACGGGTGGACCCTGCTGGCGGCCTTCTGGTCGCTCTATTTCGTGAACCAGGGGCTGCCCACATACGGGTCGAGTGTGCTGAACGCCTTCATGGCGCAGGCTCTGGGCTTCGACCGCGCCACGCTGGGGTCAGCGTTTTCAGTCTTTCTGGTGATGGTGGGACTGCCCGGACCCTTGGTGGCCTGGTGCGTGAACCGCTTCGGCGTGCGGAACACGTTGGTCCTCGGTAGCCTGTCCCTGCTGGCCGGCTGCCTCTACATGATCTTCGTGGCGACTTCCGGCGTGCATGCCGTGTTTGGCTTCGGCGTCCTGATGGGTTTCGGCGCGTGCGCGGGCGCGGGGATCCCGCAACAGTCAGGCATATCGCGCTGGTTCTCGAAGCGCCGAGCGACGGCCTTGGCGCTCTTCTACACCTCGGGCGGCATCGCCGGATTCATTGCGGCGCCTGCGCTCACGTGGCTGGTGGAGCACACGGGCGGCGACTGGCGCAACGGGTGGTGGGCCGTGGCCGCGATGGCCGTACTCGCCTCTTTGGTGGCGGTGCTCTTCGTGAAGGAGCATCCGAGCGAGCTGCACCAGCATCCGGACGGCGCGGCCGAAGAACCCGCCGCAGGCACCGCTGCCGCACGCAAGGGCAGCCCATACCGCACCAACGAAGAGTGGACTTTCGCGGAAGCCGTCCGCACGCGCACGCTGTGGATGCTGATTCTGGCATCGATCGGCATCAGCATGGGCTTCGGCACGTGGCTTTCGCACGGCGTGGTCCACATGCGCGACATGGGGCACACGGCGGCCATGGCGGCACTGGCGATGTCGACCATGAGTATCTGCACCTTGATCGGCAAACTCGCGGGCGGCTTCGGCGATCGTGTGGACCCGCGCTATCTCTGGGCGCTCTCGATGTCGCTGTTCGGCATCGGGCTCATTTACGCTACGCGCGCCACGGACCGCTCCGACCTCTACTTCATGCCGATCTTCCTCGGCGTAGGTTGGGGCGGGACGCTGGTTTCGATGATGACCGTGCCGGTGAACTACTACGGTCCGAAGGTGTACGCGTCGCTGGTGGGGATCATGATGGCGATCCAGACCACGTCGTCGGCCGTGGCGCCGATCGTCGCCGGCTACTGGTTCGATACCCATGGCACGTACGCGCCCGTGTTCTACGTGATCTCGGGGTTGTGCTTCGCGGGGTCAGTGATCCTGATGCTGGCGCCGCCGCCGAAGCGGAAGGCCGGTGTCGACGACGCCGCACAGGCCGCGCTGGGTTCGCCGGGCGTGCCTTCGGAGATTTAGTCGACCGCGTACTATCATGGGGGCAGGCATGCGCTTCGATCGGATCACCATCAACCCCGCGGTAGCCACCGGCAAGCCTTGCATTCGTGGGCTCCGATTTCCCGTATCGCGCCTACTCGGACTTCTCGCGGCCGGTGAGTCTAGAGACTCCATCCTTGCGGCGTATCCCTACCTGGAGACCCAGGACATCTCGCAGGCACTGCAGTACGCGGCGTCTCTGGCAGAGGACGAGACCATCGAACTGCCCGGATGAAATTCCTGGTCGACATGGCGTTGTCGCCAAGTCTGGCCCTATGGCTCTGCGAACACGGATACGATGCTGTTCATGCGAGCGAACTGTCGCTCGACCGCGCCCCTGATATAGAGTTGCTTCGCGTAGCCGCGGCAGACGATCGCGTGGTCGTCACCGCGGACCTCGATTTTCCCAGGCTGCTTGCGATTTTGAACGCGGATCGTCCCGGACTCATCCTCTTGCGCGGCGGGAATTTCACGGAAGCCGAAGCCCGTGATTGTGTTCGACGCGTCCTGATGGTGCTGGCTCCCGAGTTGATCTCGCGGTCCATCTCAGTAGTGGACCGCCGGCGAGTCCGTCGCCGCGACCTCCCCCTCTAACCCGCCAGCACCTCCGCCGGCACCCACGTCCCGTGCACCTGCACGCGCAGGCGGAACGGCACCTTGATCCGCGCGATCGGTCCCTTTTCGATGTGCGCCGCCTCGACGATCGCGACCTCGCTCAAGTGCTGGTCATGCAGGTCGACCACGAACACCAGATAGCCTTCGTGTCCCGGCTGCTTCGAGGGGATGTGAATATGCTCCTGCACGGTCGCGTTCGGACCCAGAGACAAGGTCGTGTGCTTGCCGGTCTTCACCTCCATCCGGATGATGGTGTTAAACCCTGCTCCCACCGGACCGGCAATGAGCGGCGGACCGTTCGCCGGATCGTAGGTCTGGTAGTAGCCGATCTCGAAGTCGCGCATCTGGTCCTTGTCGGCGATGCGCGGCATGTCGCCCGAGGGACCGATGATCTCCTCTTCCCACGTGTCGCCGGGCTTTGAGAGGTCGAAGGTCCAGCGTACAAACCCGATGCGCACGTCCTGCGGCCGCAGGTTCAAGCCCGACGCCTTCTGCATGAACGGGAACGGCGGCGCCTTGCTCACACCAAAGTACATGTGCACGCGGTTGCCTTCGCTATAGGCATTCATGAAGTGGAACGACGACCGCGCGGGACCGCGGAACCAGCGCATGTGCTTCACGTCCGCTTCGCGCGGCAGGATGCCGACGAATGACTCCTTGTCGGTTTCGTAGACCCAGTGGTGGCCGCCGGCCTTCAGGCGGTCCAGGTTCGCGGTGATCGGAAACACCGGGAAGACGACATGTTCGGTGGTCACCGCGAAGTCGTGCATCAGGGACACGTAGGGTGCCTCGAACCACTCCTCGCGCCGCAGGTTTCCCTGCTTGTCGGCCAGGCAGAAGGCGACATCGCGCGTGCACAGGCCGCCGGCCTCGTAGCCGAAGAAGTACAGATCGCCGGTATCCGGAGCCAGGCGCGTATGGGCGGTCATGGTCTGGCTCTTGAGTTGGCCTTCGTAGTCGAACTCGCCGATGGTTTCGAGCGTCCCCGGATGCATCTCCATTGCATGGCTGTCTTCTTTCAGCGCCAGCAGCCGTCCGGCGTGGAAGATCGGCGTGGTGTTATTGACGTTGCGCGGCTTGCCTTGCACGCTGGGGTCGTCCGTGTAAGGATTCCGATACAGCCCGTAGAGGGACCGCCGTGCGGCGCGCTCCGCTTTCCAGCGCTCGGTTTTCACGTAGCGCATCTTGAAATCGACGTGGCCGCGCTCGAAGCGGAACAGGCTCACCATGCCGTCGCCGCTCAGGAAAGTATCGTCACCCAGCATGGGCGAATACTGCGGATCGGGAATCGACCGGTACCACGACCCTTCGATTTCCTCCGGCAGCGTGCCTTCCACCACCAGGTCATAGATGTCGCACTCGATGCGCGAGGGCGCGTTCCACCCCGCGAAGTCCATCGTGTCGGGAAAAGGTTTGGCCATCGGGCTCCTTAGGTTTCCGGTTCCACCATCTTGCCGGTTACCGGATGAGGATAGTGGAACGGGACCAGCTTCACGTCGGGCCAGATCCACGGCTTCTCTGCCGTCAGCTCATCCGGACCGTTCGGGTCCTTCGGAAACAGACTGTTCTCATCGTAAAACGGCACGTATTGCGGACGCGTATAGGCCCAGCCCACGGGCAGATCGCCGTGCCATTCGGGAAAATAATTGAGTTCGCCGAACTTCCACAGGCCGTCTTCCTTTATGTAGGTGTTCTCGTACGCGCCGCCTTCGAACCACTGCCGCAGCGGACGTTCGGGTGTCACAGCGCTCTGATGCCTGCCGGCTTGCATCACGCAGCGGAAGCGGCCTTTGGCCGTGCGGCGATCCGGAGCGACGGTGATCACATCCTGCATCGTTGGGTGATCGATCAGATAGCCGTAGACCGGTCCGTTCTTGCCGCCGGTGTTGCGCGCCCGCAGCCGTCCGCAGTAAAGGCGATGCGCGCCGGCCTTGCCCTTGAATACGCCACCCAGGAAACTCACCGAGCCCTGTTCAGAGAACAGCTCCACGATCTCGTTGTACAGGCCCTTGTCCAGATAGTAGCTGTAGGTGTGCTGCAAATACCGGATCGCGTTGGTGTCCTCCAGCATTCCCACCTGCTGCTCAAGCTGTTCGACGCGCCGCAAGAGCGCCTGGACCTGATCGTCCGTTGGCATCGACAATCCTCCCGAGTCATTTACCGTAGCACGCCCCGGCGGCTGCCGGCGTCAAGTCCGTGAGCTCCCGCGGGCTATGATGAAGGGACATGGACGGTCCTCCGCAGGGTCTGGTTTTGTTCGACATTGATGGAACGCTGCTGCGCCGCTCGGGTCCGCATCATCGCCAGGCGCTGATGGAGGCGGTGCGCCGCACTACGGGCCTCACCGCCACCACGGAAGGCGTCGCCGTGCAGGGCATGCTGGACCGCGACATCCTGACCGAAATGCTGCGCAATGCGGGAGCGTCGCACGCCTTGATCCGCCGCCACATGCCCGCCATGGTGCTCACCGCGCAGCGCCTCTACACGCGCGCCTGTCCCGACCTTCGCCGCAAGGTGTGCCCCGGCGCGCGCATGCTGCTGTATCGCCTATTTCGCCGCAGCATCCCCGCCGGACTGGTCACGGGAAACCTCACCCGCATCGGGTGGAAGAAGATGGAGCGCGCCGGGCTCCGCCGCTATCTGCGCTTCGGAGCCTTCGCCGAACTTGCCCGCGATCGTGCGGGCTTGGTGCGTGTCGCGCTCCGCTACGCCCGCCGCCAGGGCTGGATCACGCGCACCACGCCCGTGACCCTGATCGGCGATCACTACAATGACATTCGCGCGGCGCGGGCCAACGGTGTGCGATCCGTCGCCGTCGCCACCGGCCTGATGAGCGCGGAGGAACTGGCGCTGCATTCGCCCGATCTTCTGCTGCCTGACCTGCGCGCCGTATCCCCTGAGATGTTGCTCGGATGATGGAGATGTTGCTCGGATGATTCGTTCTTTGATTCCTGTATTCGCTCTACTGCTCGCGTCCTGCACGATGCCGAACGAGGGAGGCGGCATCGCCATCGTCGGCGCGCGCCTGGAACCCAGCCTGGATGCCGAGCCGATTCCGTACTCGGTGGTCGTTGTGCGTGACGGCAAGATCGTCGCCGCCGGCCCGCAGGCATCGACGCCCGTGCCCAAAGGGACCGAAACCGTGAAGGGAGCAGGCATGGTGATCCAGCCCTCGCCCTATACGGCCAAGATCGCACCTGGCGAGCCAGCCAACCTTCTGCTTCGCGACGCGGAATCAGGCAGGCCGGGGCGCATCATGCAGGACGGCGAATGGATCCAGTAGACGCGCAGTCGCTTTCGGTGAAGCGCGCGCAGGTCGAGTTCCACAATTTCGCGTCGCTGGGTGAGCCGGAGGTCAATCTTGCGGTCTACGCCGAAGAGAATCGCCGCCGCGCCACCGTGATCAGGCGTCACCGCGCATTCATCGGCGGCATGACGCCGTTTCTCGAAATCGGCGCTAATGCGGGGCATTCCAGCTACATGCTGGCGAATGATTTCGGCGCGGACGGATTCGCGCTCGACATCTCGGCGGATTCGCTCCGCCACGGCCGCGCCCTGATGGACGCCTGGAAGCTCACTCGCGCGCCCATCCGTATCGCGGGTGATGCCGTGCATCTGCCTTTCGCCGATTCTTCGTTGCGACTGGTGGTCACCTTCCAGACGCTTAGCCAGTTCCTGAACCTGGAGAGCGTGTTCCGCGAAGTGACGCGCGTGCTCCAGCCCGGCGGCGTGTTTCTGTTCGCCGAAGAACCGCTGCTCCGCAAGCTGTCACTGCGCCTCTACCGCTGCGCCTACTACGACTCCATGAAGTGGTGGGAGCGCAAGCTGTACGACTGGGGCCTGCTCGGCTATCTGGTGCGCGACGTAATCGGGGCGAACCAGGAAGAGAGCTTCGGCATCCGCCAGAACCACACCATGGGGCTCGCCGAGTGGGAGGCGCTCATCCAGACCCACTTCGCCGCGCACGAATACGAAGTGTTCCCGCCACAGCGCGGCTGGGGCGAACGGATTGTGAAGTTCGCCGCGTTCTCTGAGCGCCGTGCGGCCCGATGGCTGGGCGGGACACTCGCGGCGGTGTGCAGGAGGGCTGGATCGCCGCCGCCGGCGCGTTCCCTTGAGCCGTTCGAAGGACTGCTCCGCTGCCCGGATTGCCACGCTTCACTCACGCGCGCCGGTGACGCGCTACGCTGCATCGCCTGTCCGTATGAGGCTCCCAACGAAGGTGAAGTCTACAACCTTCTGCCGTCCGCCGAGCGCCGCGAGCTCTACCCAGGCGACCGCGAGGACATCGCGGACTTCTCGCTGCCCGGCCATGAGCGCCACCTGGTCGGCGAATGGTACGAGCTCGAAGGCGTGCACGGCAACAAGTATCGTTGGATCGGCGCCCAAGCCGCGCTGCGCCTCACGCGTGTTGCGCAGGGTCCACAGCGCTTGCGCATCCGCGGCCACGCATCGCCACACGGCGTTCCGGGAGAGGTCAGGGTAAATGTGAACGGCGCGCCACTTCAGACATGGAAGCTCGACCGCCCGGGCTTGTTCGTGCTCGAAGCCGACCTGCCGGACGCGGCGGAGTACACCATCGAAATCCACGCCTCGCCCGTCTTCGAGTTCCCGCCCGATGACCGCCTGTTCACGATCAGCCTGAGCATGGTCCGGTTGATCGCGCCCTAGTTCGCCAAGTCGTCGATGCGGCTGTCCTCGCGCAGCGGCAGGTAGACCTCGTACCACCACTTCTGCGCCGCGCTGCCGTCGTAGCGCCGCAGGGCCTCGGCGTTTTCGAACTCCAGCACAATCGCCTGATTGAAGCGCTCCTGCCCTTGGTATTTCAGGTTGCGCGTCCACACACGCTTGATTCCGGGAAACCGCTGCGGCAACTGCTGGGCAGCGTCGACGGCGGCCTTGATCTGCTCCGGCGTCGCCTCCAGCTTCCATTTGATGTGGATGATGTGGAGCACGCTCGAAGGCTGCTGTGCGGCGGCGGTCACCGCCATCGCCAGGACCAGCAGCGCCGTCCATCCGGACCTCATACCTGCATCATACTGTCTTGGCGCACAGTCTCTGGAACGCCGCGTCGACTCTAACGGCCGGCCGTCGCCTGCGCGCTGTGGATCTCCTGCAAGCTCCATACGCGGATCGGATCCCGCCGCCGTGACGCGATCGCCTCCACCGCGGCCCGCGCCCCGCTCATTGTGGTGATGCACGGAATCCGGTAGATCAGCGCGTTCCTGCGGATGGCCTTCTCGTCAGCGAAGGCATGCGCGCCCGCGGTGCCCGTGTAAATGATCAGGCTGATGTCGCCCGCTTTGATCAGGTCCACCACGTTCGGACGCCCTTCGTTCACCTTGAACACCGTCTTCGCTTCGAGGCCCGCGGCACGGATGGCGTTCGCCGTTCCGCGCGTTGCCGTGATCTCGAACCCGAGCTCGGTAAGCCGCTTCGCCAGCGTCACGGCCAGCAGCTTGTCACGATCATTCACTGTGAGGAACACGCGGCCCTTGTCCGGCAGTGGCGTGCCGGCGCTCAACTGCGCCTTGGCGAACGCCTCCCCGAAATTCTCGCCGACGCCCATCACCTCGCCCGTCGACCGCATCTCCGGGCCCAGCGACGGATCCACGCCCGGGAACTTATTGAACGGGAATACCGGCGACTTCACGAAGAACTGCGGCACCGGCAGCACGCCGGTCTTGTCCGTGTAATCGGAGATCTTGCCGCCCAGCATCACGCCCACCGCGATCTTCGGCAGCGGCACGCCCGTGGCCTTGCTCACATACGGCACCGTGCGCGACGCCCGCGGATTCACCTCCAGCACGTACACGGTCCCCCCCTTCACCGCGTATTGTACGTTCATGAGCCCGATCACGTTCAACGCCCGCGCCAACTGCTCCGTGTAAGACTGGATGGTCGCCAGCGTCTCCTGCGATAGCGAGGTCGCGGGCAGCACGCAGCTCGAATCGCCCGAATGCACGCCCGCCTCTTCGATGTGTTCCATGATGCCGGCGATCAGCACGGCGCCGCTCGAATCCGACAGCGCATCGACGTCGACTTCGGTAGCGTCCTCCAGGAACCGGTCGATCAGCACCGGCCGGTCCTGCGAGAAGATTACGGCCTCCTGCATGTAGCGGCGCACGCTCTCTTCGTCGTAGGCGATCACCATCGCGCGCCCGCCCAGTACGTAGCTGGGGCGCACCAGCACCGGGTAGCCGATTGACCTCGCGATGGCGCACGCGCCTTCCACGGTGGTGGCCGATCCGTTCGCCGGAGCGGGAATCTTCAGCTCGTCCAGCAGCTTTCCGAACAGCTCGCGATTCTCCGCGAGTTCGATATTGGCCGGGTCGGTGCCGATGATCGGTACGCCCGCGGCCTTGAGCGGCAGCGCGAGCGTGAGCGGCGTCTGCCCGCCGAACTGCACGATTAAGCCATCCGGCTTTTCCGTGTCGTAAATGTTCAGGACCTCTTCGAGAGTCAGCGGCTCGAAGTACAGCCGGTCGCTGGTGTCGTAATCGGTCGATACGGTCTCCGGATTGCAGTTGACCATGATCGACTCGACCCCGAACTCCTGCAAGGCGAACGACGCGTGGCAGCAGCAGTAGTCGAACTCGATCCCCTGTCCGATCCGGTTGGGGCCACTGCCCAGGATCATAACCTTTTTGCGATCGGTCGGGATCGATTCGTTCGCCGCCTCGTAGCTCGAATACATGTACGGCGTGAAGCTTTCGAATTCGGCCGCGCATGTGTCCACGCGATTAAAGACGGCCTGTACGCCCAACTCCTTGCGCCGCGCGCGCACATCCAGAGAATTCACGTTCCAGGCCCGCGCCATGCGCGTGTCCGACAACCCGTCGCGCTTCGCCTTGAGGAACTGCTCCTTGGTGGTGGTGACCAGCGTTGCGGCGGCCATCTCTTTTTCGAGCGTCACCTGCTCGCGCACCTGCCGCAGGAACCACGGATCGATGGACGTCAACTGGTTCACCTGTTCTTCGGTGTAGCCCCGCTCGAAGGCGAACCGCACGTATCCCAACCGGTCCGGATTCGGCGTGATCAGCCGCGGCTTGATCAGGTCCTCCTGATACGTCACCTGCGAGCCCGCCGAGCGCCCGCTTTCGAGGCTTCGCATCCCCTTGCCCAGGGCCTGCTTGAAGGTGCGGCCGATGGCCATCGCCTCGCCCACGCTCTTCATCTGCGTGTTCAGCACCGGCTCGGAGCCGGGGAACTTTTCGAACTGCCACCGTGGGATCTTCACCACCACATAGTCCAGCGTCGGCTCGAAGCACGCCGGTGTCTTGAGCGTGATGTCGTTCTTGATCTCGTCCAGCCGGTATCCCACCGCCAGCTTCGCGGCGATTTTCGCGATCGGGAACCCGGTGGCCTTCGAAGCCAGCGCCGAGCTGCGCGACACGCGCGGGTTCATTTCGATGATCACCATCCGCCCGGTCTTCGGGTCGATGGCGAACTGCACGTTTGACCCGCCCGTATCCACGCCGATCTCGCGCAGGCACGCCAGCGAGGCATCGCGCATCATCTGATACTCGCGATCGGTCAGCGTTTGCGCCGGAGCCACCGTGATCGAATCCCCGGTGTGAACTCCCATGGGATCGAAATTTTCGATGGAGCACACGATGATGGCGTTGTCCGCCAGGTCGCGCATCACCTCCATCTCGAATTCCTTCCAGCCCAGTACGCTCTCTTCGATCAGGACCTCGTGCACCGGAGAAAGCTCCAGCCCGTTGGACAGAATCTCGGCAAGTTCCTCGCGGTTGTACGCGATTCCGCCGCCCGTGCCGCCCAGTGTGAAGCTCGGCCGCAGGATCACCGGATACCCGATTCGGCTCGCGAACTCCAGCCCGTTTTCCACCGAGTTCACCAACTGCGATTGCGGCAGATCGAGCCCGATCTTCTTCATCGCGTCCTTGAACAGCAGGCGGTCCTCGGCCTTCTTGATCGCGTCGAGCTTGGCGCCGATCAGTTCCACCCCGTACTGCTCCAGCACGCCCGCCTCGGCCAGCGCCACGGAAAGGTTCAGCCCGGTCTGCCCGCCCACGGTGGAAAGCAGCGCGTCAGGCCGCTCGCGGCGGATCACCTCGGCGGCAAACTCCACGCTCAGCGGCTCCACGTAGGTGCGATCCGCCAGCTCCGGGTCCGTCATGATGGTCGCCGGATTCGAGTTGATCAGGATCACCTCGTACCCATCGCCGCGCAGCGACTTGCATGCTTGCGCCCCGGAATAGTCGAACTCGCAGGCCTGCCCGATAATGATCGGACCCGAGCCCACAATCAGAATCCGATGGAGGTCGTTACGTCTCGGCATTAGCGGCCCTCCTCCATCAGCGTCACGAAATCGTCGAACAGGTAAAACGAATCGCGCGGCCCTGGCGCCGCCTCCGGGTGATACTGCACGCAGAACACCGGATGGTTGCGGTGCCGGAACCCTTCGAGGGTGTCGTCGTTCAGGTTCATGTGCGTAATGTCCAGTTCGTTCAGGTTCAGCGAATCCGGATCCACGGCGAACCCGTGGTTGTGCGACGTGATCTCCACTTTGTTGGTCACCTTGTTGATGACCGGATGATTCGCGCCGCGGTGCCCGAATTTCAACTTATAGGTCTTGCCGCCCAGCGCCAGCCCCAGGATCTGGTGCCCCAGGCAGATGCCGAACATCGGAACCTTGCCCACCAGCTTGCGGACCTCGGCGGCCTGCGAAACCAGCGGCTCCGGATCGCCCGGACCGTTCGACAGAAACACACCGCTCGGCTTCAGCGCCAGCACGTCCGCGGCGGACGTTCCCGCGGGGACCACCGTGAGCCGGCACCCCACCTGCACCAGCCGCCGCAGAATGTTGCGCTTGATGCCGAAGTCGTAGGCGACCACGTGGAAGCGCGGCTCGGCCGGCGCGCCCGGGTGCTCGGAAGGCGAAACTCCGGCGACAGGCTCCACCCACGTGTACTGCTCCGGCGTGGTCACGCGCGTAGCCAGGTCGAGCCCCGCCATTGACGGTGATCGCCGGGCCTTTTCGACCAGCGCCGCTGCATCCGTCGAGGCAGCCGACAGCACGCCACGCATCACGCCGCGCGAGCGCAGATGCCGCACCAGCGCGCGCGTGTCGATGCCGGAGATCACCGGCACGCCGCGCCCAGTGAGGAACTCCGAGGCGGTTTCCTCCGAGCGCCAGTTGCTGGCCAACGGCGAGAACTCGCGCACCGCCAAGCCCTCAATGAAGGGCCGGACGGCTTCGCAATCGGCGGCATTGGCGCCATAGTTGCCGATCTGCGGGTTGGTCAGGACCACGATCTGGCCGGAATACGACGGGTCCGTGAAAATTTCCTGGTATCCGGTGATCGAAGTGTTGAAAACGACTTCGCCGGTTCTTTCAACGGGCGCACCAAAACTCCATCCCTCGAAGACTGTGCCGTCTTCCAGGGCGAGGAATGCAGGGTTCAAGCGGGTGTTGCCTCCAGGCTGGGGGTAACTTCTATTGAACCACATCCCTTCCGGCATTCGCTAGCTTGGCAGCCAACATGCATGAAACCCGCCGAATATGCGAATTTTCGGCGCGGTCTTCCTTCTCGTTTTCTTCGCGTACGCGGCACTGGCGCAATCTATCGCGGCAGGTATTAAGGGCGGCTTCGCCTCCGCCGAATATGGCAGGTCCGCCACATCGGGTCCTGAGGGGATCGACGATGGGTGGGAACGCTACACCGTGGGCGCCTCCGTCGAAGTCGCTCTGCCCCTCCACCTTGCGGCCGAAGCCGACGCGCTCTACCGGCCTCTTGAGTTCACCGCCGATACCGGCATCGGGGGCCCGCCCAGTTCCCATCTGCATGAGCGAACCCACGCCTGGGAGTTCCCCTTACTCCTGAAGTACCGCTTCCGTTCGGGACTCTTCGCTCCGTTCATTGCCGCGGGCTACGCCCCTAGACGAATCAGCGGAAGTTTCGACCTGATATACGCCACTCCTTCGGGCGGACCGCATCAGACTCACGGTGGCGTTGATCGCGTTCTGCACGGGCTCGTCCTCGGTGGCGGAGCGCAGGTGGACCTGCGGCACACCCGCCTGAGCCTGGAGTTGCGCTACCTTCACTGGAACGATCGCTATCTGTATACCAGCGACGGGCGCGTCACGAACTATTCCGATGCGAACCAGGTCGAGTTGTTGTTCGGCGTCAGCTTCTACTGACCTCAATACGTGATGGACGGCAGGAACGCCCCCGCCGGCTGCTTGTAGAGTCCCGTCGACATCAGCGTCATGGGCTCCACTACGCGCAGGCCGTGCGCCAGGCACCAGCGGAACAGTTCCGCGTTGCGCGAAGGCACCAGAATCCCGGCCCCCTCGATGGATTCCGCCGCGCTGATCAGCGCCTGAATGTCTTCGTTCGTCTCGCCCACGGTGTGCCCGAAGTATCCCAGCAGGCTCGTGTATCCGGCGATGCGTCCGCCGCGCACCACCACGCGTGCCGAGCCTTGCTGGATGTTGTCCTTCAGTTCGCCTCCGCGCTCTACGCCATGCACCTGCAGGCACAACTTGTTGCACGTCTCCAGGTCCGCCATCGTTGCCGGGCGCACCGAACAGCCCTCGACGCGCGCTTCCACCCGCGGACCGTTCATCACCGAAAGCGGCTCCTGCACATCGAACCCGAGCTTCGTATAAAGGGATAGCGACCGGTTGTGAAATGCCGCCTGCACCAGCCGTACGCTGGCCGCCCCGCGCTCTCGCGATCGCTCCAGCACAGCGTTCATCAACGCCCGCCCGGCGCCCTGATTCTGCGCCTCGGGGTCGATCGTGATCGGACCGATCCCAAACACCGCCGAGCGCTCATCCAGACAGTTGCTGCCGATCACTCGCTCATCTTGCTCCGCCACCACGCAGTAGAACCCGGGATGCGTGAACAGCACCGTCAGGAAGCCGCGCGCGGGTTCCACGTCCGGAATATCGGGCGGAAAATTGTGCGCCTTGTTGATGGCGTAGAACGCGTCAAAGCAGATTTTCGCGGCCGCCGGCACATCTTCCGCGGTCGCACGCCGGATCGTCAGGGGTGACATGGAATCAGCGTACCGCAGGCATCTCCGAGTCCGTCGTGTGCACAATGCCCCACTGTACACAGCGCCGCTAGCAGAGCCGCGACCGCAGGGAGCGGTCCCCGCCCGTCCTCACATCAACGTCGTCCCGGTAGCGGACGTATCATACCCCGCCAGCACCTCCAACTGCCGCCGCAGCGTCGCCCGCTGCAACACGTCCAGGAACACCTGCGCCGCGGGCAAATCCAGCGTCGCCCGTCGCATCACCAGGTCATAGCGCTCACTGTGCAACGGTACGAAGTCCAGGTCAAACGTGCGCGCCGCAGACCGCGTCGCCAGGCAGCAATCCGTATCCCCGGAAACAACCGCATACGCCGCCGCCAGGTGCCCGTAGGCGACCCGCTCATAGCCCGCGATCTCCCTCGTAGCGATGTCCGCATCCCCACGCAGCTTGTCCAGCAGCGCCCGGCTGCCCGACCCAGGTTCCCGGTTCACGAACCGTACGCCGCGCCGCGTCAGGTCGCCGATCTTGCGGATGCGCTTCGGATTCCCCTTCGCCGTGACGAACCCCTCTTCCCACCGCGCGAACGTCACCACGGTGAAATCCTCGCCCGGAAACTCACGCTTCAAGTAAGGAAGGTTGAACTCGCCGGTGTCCTCGTCCTCCAGGTGCGAGCCCGCGATGTGCACCTTGCCCTGCTTCAGCCACTGCAACGCCAACCGGCTGGACGCGCCCGCCGGGACGACCTCCGCGCCGCCGGCCTTCTCCACCATGCGTGCCAGCAAGTTCGTCGCCGGATCGCACCCGGCCAGCAACAGCCGCCTGCGGAACGCGTCCTCGTCGCCGAACACCAGCAGCTCGGCCGAACCCGCGGCTCGCCCCACGCGCGACACCACGCCGTCGGCTTCCGGCAGATAGTAAGGCGACGCGCTCACCGGCACGCTCACCAGCCGCGCCCCGATGCGGCACACACGCACCGGCTGCCCGGCCACCGCGGCCGTGCTCGAGATCACCTCGGCCGAAAGCGGCGCGGCGGCCGGCGCGGTCTCCGGCGGCAGCGCGAACAGATCCTCCACGGTCACTTCCAGGGCCCGCGCCAGCCGCAGCGTCACTTCGGTGTTGGGAACGTAGGTGCCCGCCTCGATCGCATAGATTGTCTGCCGGCTCACCCCGACGCGGCGCGCCAGGTCGGCCGCGCCCACGCCGCGGCTCTTGCGGATCTCCGCCAGCCGGTTCTCGACGCGCGGTCCCGCCATCACTGCACCACTTGGACCACTTGGATGCGCACCACCATCCGCTCGGACCGCGCGAAGGACTTCTCCCGCGCCGGCACGATGCGGAACGGACCTTCTTCCTTCGATAGCGGTGCGCCGTTCAGCGTGTCCGCCAGCAGCATCCCGTTGTCGCCGAACTCCGGCGCCAGTTCGGCCAGCGAGTAGAGGATCTGGTAGCCGTCCGCCGCGGTCGCCAGCAGGTAGGTCGTCAGCTTCTTGCCTTCCAGCAGGACCCCCGTAGGCACGCCCGCACGCCGCAGAACTTCCAGCAGCCACACGCCCTCGAAATGCGACCCCTCATCCTCCGGCCCGATCTGGATCTCACCCCGCGGCATCGCTTGCAGGTCGGTGGCGGTGAACGTCACCGGCTTGGGAATGTCGCCCTCGATCCGCAGCGTTTGCGCCCACAGGCCTGCGGCGCTTACCAGAACACAGACCAGGATTCGCATGATCACCTCAAAAGTGTAGCTTGACCGCGCCTTCGAACACGCGCGGATCGTTCGCCGTCGTGATGCTGCCGAACCCGGGCGAGCCGAAACTGCCGTTCGGATTCCCTAGCGAAGGCGTGTTGGTCACGTTAAACGCCTCGGCGCGGAACTCCACGCTGTAGCGCTCCGTAAGCCCGAACGTCTTGCCCACCATCACGTCCAACGTCCGGTACGGCGGACCGCTCACCGGATTCCGCGAACTGTTGCCCAGCGTGAACTGCGGCGCCGGGGTGAATGCGGCCGTGTTGAACCACGCACCGGTCGAGCGCTGGCCCGCCGGCAACTGTGGATCGGCCACGCGGTTCGGCCGCTGGATGCCGAAGCCGGCGAATGCGTTGTAGTTGGTGGCCTGCGTCACCGCGATCGGACTCCCGGATTGCAGCCGCAGAATCCCGCTGATCTCCCACCCGTGGGCGAACGGCGGATCATAGACGAAGCCCGCCGAGAACACGTGCGGAATGTTGCCGGTGGAAACGTCCTTTTCCAGACGCTTGTTGTGGCTGTCCGCTGCGTTGTAATTCATCACCGGACCCGTCAGGATCGCCGCATTGAACACCGCGCCCGCATCGTCGATCAGCCGCGAGAACGTGTAGGCCAGGTTGAATGTCAACCCCGCGGAAAGCCGCTTCTCCACACGAGCCTGGAGCGAGTGATACGTCGAGTGTCCGATGTTATTGCGGTAGAGCGTCACCGCCGTGAAGTTCGGATACGGCTTCAGCCGCTGCGCCAATGGAACGCCGTCCACCTGCTGGGTGAGCGCCGGACCCAGCGAAAGCTGCTCCACATTAAGCTGGTTCAGGTTGATATCCGGCACGCCCAACCGCGTCAGCTTCGACCCCAGATAGCCGACCTCCACGCTCCAGTTCTTACCCATCGTCTTTTGCAAACCCAGGTTCCACTGCTGCGCGTACCCGCTCCCGTTGTCACGCTGCGTGGCGAACACGCCCTGCCCCAGCCCCGCATCCGGACCGATCGGCCGCGGCTGCACCGTAGGCCCGTTGCGCAGCAGGAACGCCGGGTGCACGTTGTCGAGCGACTGCTGCGTCAGGCTCTGCACAAACGGAAACAGCGGCGTGGTGAACGGTGTGGTGATCCCCGCCATCTCAATCCACGTGAGCCCGTAGCCGGAGCGGATCACGAACGAGTCGGTCACCTTGTAAGCCAGTCCCAGCCGTGGCCCGAAGTTGGTCTTGTCCAGGTTCCGCGCCGTATGCGGAAAATCGAGCTGCCGCGTATTCAGGTTGAACACGGCGAACTTGTCGCCCACCACCGTCGACGGAAAATTCAACGTGTAGCGCAGGCCCGCGTTCACGCTCAGCCGCCGCGTGGCCCGCCAGTCGTCCTGGATGAAGAACTCGGCGATCTTCGCCCGCGGACGCAGCGTCTCCGGCTGCGAATCCACCGAGTAGCGCGTCACCTGTCCCAGCAGGAACGAGGCGAAGCTGTTTCCTGTGAAGACATCGTTGAACTGGTAGCTGCCCGTGGGTAGCGCGGGCTCCAGCACGTCCAGATGCTCCAGACGGATATCGGCGCCCAGCTTCAGGCTGTGACTGCCGCGCAGCCATGAAAAGTTGTCGACGAACTGTGTCACCGACGTGCTGAACTTACCCGTCCCGCTCGGCGGGGGCCCCAGTTGCTGATACCCGGCGATGTCGTAAATCGGCGTGTTCACCGAGTTCCGGTGAAACCGGCGCCCCGTGTACCCGAAGCGGAACTGGTTCACCGCCGTGGGCCCCAGCGTCCAACTGTCTTCGGTGGCCAGGCTGTCGGCGCGCGTCAGCGTGTCACCCAGGATGCCGGAGGTGATGTTGCCGCTCCCGTCCGGCAGCGGACGGAACGGACTCGAATGATCCCGCACCCATGCATAGCGCGCGAACACCCGGTGCGTGGTTCCGAAGTAGCGGTCCAGCCGCAGGTCCCATTGATCCTGCGCCGTCGTGTTGCTGCCCGTGCGCGTGTAGTTGTTGGCGGCCGACGTGTTGGTGGGGTCGGGATAACGCGCCAGCGCGGCCAGCGCTACCGGATCGAACCGCGTCAAGGGAATCGTGTTCCCCGGGAATGGATTCCCGCTCAGCGGATCCGTCACTGGCGCTGTGAACACGCCGCTCTTCTGGGCCATGGTCGGTACCGTGCTGGTGCGCACCACGCCGGTGTCGAGCCGCGTCCCCTGCCAGTCCGCGAAGAAAAACGTCTTGTCCCGCTGGATGGGACCACCCAGTACAAACCCGTACTGGTTCCGCCGGAAGCGCGGTTTTGCCCCGGTGGTGGCGAACAGGTTCCGCGCGTTCAGCTTCTCATTGCGGAAGAACTCGAACAGCGTGCCGTGCAACTCGTTGGTGCCCGACTTCTGGTTCACCATGATGACGCCGCCGTTCGACCGCCCGTACTGCGCCGAGTAGCTGTTGGTCTCCACGCGAAGCTCGTCAATCGCGTCGATGACGGGGAAGAACGCCACCTGTCCCGGCTCCGGCTGCAGCACGCTGATGCCGTCGTAGATGTATTCGCTGGTGCGCGGCCGGCTCCCGTTGAAGCGTGGCAGCGTGCTGTCCGGGGGCAGGCTCACGCCCGGCGATAGCGCGACCAGTGGAACGAAGTTGCGCCCGTTCAGTGGCAGCGTGACGATCTTCTTCCGGTCCGCCGTGAAGCTCACCGTGCCGCGCGCCGTCTTCAGCAGCGGAGCCTCGCCGGTCACCTGAATCGACTGCGCCGCAGCGCCCGGCCGGAGCGTCAGGTCCAGACGGATCTGGTCGCCCGCGCTGAACGCCAACCCCTCGCGCCGCAGCGTGGTGAATCCGTCGCGCGTCACCGTCAGCGTGTACGGGCCCGCCGGCAGCACGGGGAAGTGATACGAGCCGTCCTCGGCCGACACCGTCGCCGCTTCCGTGTTGGTCGCCGTCTGCACCGCGCGAATTGACGCTCCTCCCACCGGCAGCCCGTCGGGATCGAGGATCGCCCCCGAGAGATCCGCTTGCGTCGATTGCGCGGCCAACGGCAGCGCCAAGGCCGCCACAGCCAGCAGTCGTGCCCACATGACTCTGTCAGGCTAGCAAGACGCAGTTGCCCTTGCAAGACACTGTCCGGTTTTCCTAACATAGACCCGTGGCCACCCGTTCTCTGCTGCTCGCCGCCTGCGTTCTGTTCGCAGCATGCTTGGTTTCCTGCGCGCCGGAGCAGACGCAGCCGAAGCTCACCGTGGCCGCCGCCGCGAACCTCACCCGCGCCTTCGACCGGATTGGGACCGAGTTCACCCGCGAGACCGGCATCGAGGTCACCTACAGCTACGCCGCCACCACGATCCTCGCCCAGCAGATCGCCAACGGAGCCCCCTTCGACGTCTTCGCCGCGGCCGATGCCGAACACATCGACCCCCTGGTTGCCTCCGGCAAGATCGTGGCGGACTCCCGAGCCGTCTACGCCCGCGGGCAGCTCGCCGTATGGGCTCCGCAGGGCGGCGTGCGCGAGCTCTCCGACCTCGCCGATACCGGCGTCAAGTTCGTCGCCCTGGCCAATCCCAAGCTCGCCCCCTACGGCGCGGCGTCCGTCGAGGCGCTGAAGAACGCCGGCCTGTGGGAAGCCGTCCAGCCCAAGGTGGTTTACGCGAACAACATCAACCAGACGCGCCAATACGCGGCTACCGGCAACGCCGACGCCGCCATCACAGCCTTGTCTCTGGTGTTGGACGAATCGAACGTGATCCGCGTCGACCCGGCGCTCTACACGCCGCTCGAGCAGGTAATCGGAGTGGTGGCCGGGAGCCCCCGGCAAGCCGCGGCGCGGCGCTTCGTGGACTTCGTGCTGGGCAACCGCGGCCGAGCGATTCTCGAAGCCGGCGGCTATGAGGTCCCCTAAGAAGACCGCTTGGCGAATGTGCCGGGCCTAGAATCGACCATGGAAGACCGCTCCCTGCGGTCGCGGCTCAGCTTGCGGTGCTGTGCCCAACTGGCGAGAACAGGCACAGCGGCGAACGGTCTCGGAGCGCGGAAGGGGCTCGGCCAAGGATGACGGTCGTCTCCTCGCAAGTGCCGCTAGTGCTCCGACCGCTTGATTCGTTTGCCATGTGGGGCAGGCCCATGGCCTGCGGCGGCCTCTCAGGCCGCCTCTTCCACCAACCTGGGAATCAGGACCGCCCAACTTTTCACGCGGTCACGGCACTAGCTGAGCCGCGACCGCAGGGAGCGGTCCATCGAAGTCCGCCTACTTCCCCTTCGCGTTATTCCCCACGTAGCTGACCCGCCAGATCGACCCCGACCCGTCGTCGGTAATCATGAGCGATCCGTCGGCCGCCACCGCGACGCCTGCCGGCCGGCCCCACGGCTTCCCGTCAGGGGTCACGAATCCGGTCACGAAGTCCTGGTACACGCCGTTCGACTTGCCGTTGTCCAGCGGCACGCGCACCACCTCGTGGCCCGACCGTATCGAACGATTCCACGACCCATGCTCGGCCGCGAACAGGTCATTCTTATACTCAGCCGGGAACATGTCGCCCGTATAGAACGTGAGCCCCAAGGAGGCGCTGTGCGCCTGGATCAGCACGTCCGGCACGATCGTCTTGCTCTTCATCTCCGGATGCGCACCCATCAGCCGCGGATCGGGATGGGGGCCGATGTAGAAGTACGGCCAGCCGTAGAAGCCGCCGCGCTGGACGTGCGTGATGTAGTCCGGAACCAGGTTGTCGCCCAGGTCGTCGCGCTCGTTGATCGAAGTCCACAACTCGCCGGTGGTCGGATGAATGCCGATGCCCACCGGGTTGCGAATGCCTGAGGCGTAGATGCCGATGAACTTGCCGCTGGGATCGTATTCCAGAATGTTGCCGCGGTGGAATTCGTTGGGGTGTGTATCGGGATCATTGATGTTGGACCCCGAGCCAACGGCCAGGAACAGGCTCTTGCCGTCCTTCGAGAAGGCGATGTCGCGCGTCCAGTGGCCGCCGCCCTCCGGGATGTCGTCCACCAGGGTCTCGGCGGCGCCGCGCGCCTTCAGGTCGCCGTTGCGGTAGGGGAAGCGCAGCAGCGCATTGGTGTTGGTCACGTAGACCCACTGCGGATTGTCGCCCAGCGGGTAAAACGCGATGCCCGCGGGCTGATACAGGCCCTCGGTGAACGTGGATACCTGCTGCGGCTTGCCGTCAGCCGTCATGCCGCGGAAGACCATGAGCCTGCCGGTGCGCGCGTTGGCGCCCTTGCCCCGGCCCCCGCCGCCGCTGTCACGGATGGTGACGAACAGGTCCCCATTGGGCGCGCGCTGCACCTGGCGCGGCGAGCCGAGCCCTTCGGCGAACAGGTCCACCTTGAACCCGGGCATCACCTGCGGCCACGCGCCTTCGGGACGCGGAATCACCGTCGGGAAGCTGGGCGTGCCGGCCGTGGGTGCGGGCAGGTCGCCCACCGTGATCTTGCGGGCCGTGCCCGGCTTGAGCTTCGCGGAATCGGCCCACGCGGCGTTGCCGGTGAGGATGGTCCACCCGTCGGTCTTGGCGGCTTGTAACAGGAGAGCGGCCGTCAGGACCAAAGAGCCAGAGAGCGTGATCCAACGCAAAGTTTTCATAGCTTACCCAGTCTATCAGGGGCTATGCTGGATCGGCTGCGCGGGACTGGCGCAGCGCCGAGCCCCAGCGCGTCACGGCGGGATTGACCACGTTCCGCCGGACCCGCATACTGTTGCTGACACGCCATGCCCTCCAACACAGTCGTCATCTTCGGCGCCGGAGCCACCAAGGCCTGCGGCGGTCCGCTCACCAACGAGATCCTCGGGCAGGCCTTCGACCCCGCGGTCCGCCGCGAGATCGAGCGCGAGTATTACATCAACCTGCTCGACCAGTTCCTGGTGGAGAACTTCTTTCTCTCCGCGAATCAAGCCGAACGCACCGATGCCGACTACCCCGCGCTTCCCCTGCTGCTCAGCCTGGTGGACACCGCCATTGACCGCAACCAGCCGATGGGACCTGAGTGGACCGTCGACAAACTGCGCCAGGTTCGCCGCGCGCTGCAATACATGGTCTTCGCCTTGCTCGAATTCCGTCTGCGCAGGCTCCCGCACAACTACTACCGGGATCTTCTGCAGGCGCTCGATCCGGCGCAGAACGGGCCGCCGGTGGTCATCTCGCTCAACTACGACATCATCGTCGACAACGCGATGGGCCAGCTTAGCGACTGCTTGCCCGATTACGGCTGCTCGATCACCACCGAGAGGTACAAACACCTTCCACACTATGGGACGCTACTGAAGATTCACGGGTCACTGAACTGGTCGTATTGTCCGGGATGTAACCGCCTGGACTTGGGCGTTTCCGAATCCGGCCGCTACACCTATAAGATGCTGGACGAACTATATAACGTGAATCCGCTCGAGGAGCGCTACTCCTGCCACGGCTTCGCCTGCCCGCGCTGCTCCACGCACGTGGAGCCGATCCTGATCACTCCAACCCACCGCAAGGACTACCGAAACCCGCATATCGCGCAGGTGTGGATGCTGGCCGAAGAGGCGCTGCGCAACGCCGAGCGCGTCTTCATCATCGGCTACAGCCTTCCGGATGACGACCTGGATGTGATCTATCTGTTCAAACGAGGGCTCGCAGAACTGGTAAGACGCGCACCGCAGAAGATCACGGTGGTCGAATACGCGAGCGACGCCGCCACGCGCGATCTCGCCAGCCACCCGGCGGGCCGGCGCTTCCGGACGATCTTTGGTCCCGACATCGACTGGTGCCCGGACGGCTTCGAGGCCTGGCTCGGAACCCTCAGGCCTTAGCTCATCCGCACCTTGAGCATCGTATAGGAGTGCGGCGGGAAGCTGTAGTGCAGGCTGTCGCCCTGCGCCGCTACGGACTTCGTCACCGCGCGCACCGTCTGCTGGTTGAAGTCGTTCTGCGCCTTGATGTCCGGACCGTTCACTTCGGTCACTTCCACCGAGCCCGTGAAGCGCTTGTCCTGCGCTTCAAAGTCGGTCTCGATGGCCTGCGACTGGTGACGGTTCACCACGTTGATCACCAGCGAGCCGTTGTCGTAGCCGGCCGACGTGTCCAGGTACGGAATATCGTCGAAGCGCCGGCTGCTGTACTTGGGTGAGTCGACGAACAGGTCCAGCGCCTTGCCCTTGGTGTTGTTGGCGAAGGCCTGCAGCGGGTAGTAGATGGTTTGCAGGTAGAGGCCGGTCTCATTGGTGAACATCGGCGCGATCACGTTCACCAGTTGCGCCATGTTCGCCATCTTCAGCACGTCGGCGTGATTGACGAACGTGTTGAGGAACGTGGCCACCACCAAAGCGTCTTCCAGGTTGTAGTGCTCTTCTAAAATGCGCCGGCCGCGCTGCCCGTTGCCGCGGGCGCGATACCAGACGTTCCACTCATCCCAGGCGATGTAGACCTTGCGGTTGGGCACGCCGGACATCACGGCGTCGATGATGCCGGCCGCGGTCTTGACGCGCTGTTGCAACTCGACGGCGCAGGCCACGAAGTCGCCGTAGTCGTTCTGCGTGTTGCCGACATACATGTGCAGAGCGAGATAGTCCGCGTGGTTCTTCAGGTACTCCAGTACCGTGCGGTTCCAGCCGGTCCAGTCGGCGTTGCCGCCGTAGTTCGACGATCCGGCCGCGATCAGCTTGATGTCCGGATCGGTCATCTTCATCAGCTTGGCGGTCTCGAGCGCGAACTTCGAATACTCCACTACGTCGCGGTGGCCCATCTGCCAGCCGCCGTCCATTTCGTTGCCCAGGCCCCAGTACTGCACGCCCCACGGGTCGGCGCGGCCGTTCTGCTTGCGCTCGCGCGTGACCGCGGTGTCCTCCTTGCCGTTGACGTACTCCACCCACTGCTGCGCTTCCGTCCAGGAGCCCGTGCCGAGATTGCAGCAGATGTAGGGCTCGGCGCCAAGCATCTCGGTGTACTCCAGGAACTCATGCGTGCCGAAGCGATTCGTTTCGACGGTGCCCCAGGCCAGCTCCAGCCGCCGCGGACGCTTGTCGCGCGGGCCGATGCCGTCGCGCCAATGGTAGTTCGAAGAGAAGTTGCCGCCCGGCCAGCGGAGCTGCGTAACATTCAGCTTCTTGGCGGCCTCCAGCACGTCTTTGCGGTAGCCGTTGGCGTCCGAGAGCGGCGAGCCTTCTTCAAAGATGCCGCCGTCGATGCAGCGGCCCAGGTGTTCAGCGAAGTTGCCGTAGATCTTGGGATCGATGTCGCCGATGACGCGCTCAGTGTCGATCTTGACGCGGGCGTGCAGCGGACCGCTCTGCGCTTTCAGGATCCAGGGGGCGGCGGCCAGCGCCTTCGAGAACGAACGTCGGGAAACCATAGTTGACTGCTAGAGGTATCGCACTTCGCGAGTCACGTCAAGCGCCCGCCGCGCGTTGGCCCTCGGTGTCAATGCAGCAGCCGGCCGGTTCCGCGGCCGCCGCATGGGCCGAGCCTTGGTGGCGCGAGCACTCGTGCTCGCCGCGCCGGGACTCGTCCCGGCGCTTGTCGACCGCCGACAGCAACGGCGTGGAACTCCCGTGATGGGGGCGGGCACGCGCGTCAAGCGCCCGCCGCATGTTGTGCCTGCAGCAGGCTGACCAACTCCGCCGCGGCGAGGCTCCAGCCGAAGAAGGACTCGACGTTGAACACCGTCGCCTCATGCATCGACGGCGGACCGGCGGGCATGGCCGCGTCGGCGATCAGGATGGGCCAGAAGTCCAGCATGAAGGCGTGGCGCAGCGTGCTTTCCACGCACACGTTGGTGGTGATGCCGGCGAAGAACAGATACTCGATGCCGCGCGCGCGCAGCTCTTCCTCAAGCCGGGTGCGGGCGAAGCCGCTGTAGCGCGTCTTGACCATCACCAGGTCGCCGGGCTCGGGTGCCAGCTCGTCCACGATGGCGAAGTCCCAGGTGCCTTCCACCAGGAGCTTACCGCGCAGCGGCTGGCGCTCCTCCATCAAACGCAGCGCGAGCTCCTTGTGCCAGTTCGGCGCACCGGGGCCACCGCTGTTGCTCAGGTCCTCTTTGTAGCCCATCTGGAGGTAGACGACCGGCAGGCCCGCGGAGCGTGCGGCTTGGAGCACATCACCGATCACGGCGACGACGCGCGGGGCGTCCGAAATGTCGACGCCCGCCAAGTCCAGCATGCCGCCCTTGCTGGCGAAGGCGTTCTGCATGTCGACGGCGACCACGGCCGCCTTGGCGAGGTCGACCGGGAGCGGCGCGGGCTTGGTGGGTAGCGTCAGCGCTTTCATGCGAAGGAGCCTCGTTCCTTGATGAATCGCACGGCGGCGGGCGGCGCCGCGCTTGCTGCGATCTGGTTCCGCATGTCGACCACCACCACGGCGGCTTTGGCGAGATCGACCGGGAGCGGCGCGGGCCGCGTGGGCAGCGTCAGGGTTTCCATCCGAAGTAGCCTCGTTCCTTGATGAGGTGCACGGCGGCGGGCGGCACGAACTCCTCCCACTCGGGATCGCCGGATTGCAGCTTGGCGAGCACGTCGGCGGGGGTCACGTGGAGCTGCGCATGGTCGAACTCGCGGATCGGTTCGATGTAGCCATTCTCGTAAAAGTGGGCGTAGAGGTGCTGCACCCGGACCGCCACTTCCAGGTCGCGCGCCGTGTCCAGGCTCGCGCCCTCGGACTCCCTGGTGGGCAGCACGAACAGGCGCGTGTGGCCCGCGAACAAGCGCCCCAGTCCTTCGAGCAGGCCGCCTTCGACGTCCTGGTAATACTTCTGGTCGAAGACCTGCTTGAGCGTCGGCACGCCCAGAATCAACGCGATCGGCTCACGCGTGTAGGTGCGCAGGTACTCGGCCACCAGGTCGAAACGTGTGTAGCTGGAGATGAGCACCATGTGGCCGAGGGCGCCGATGATGTCGGCGCGGGCGAGGAAGTCGGCGTGATCCACCGTTTGGCCTCCTTCCAGGTTGCGCAGAGTGGTCTCCATCAGGACCGCAGGGTCCCGGCCGGCATCCCCGCCGGAGACCAGTTGGCGCACGACGGCGCGCAGCATATCGAGCGTCACGTTGGTGACCGGCCGGAAGTTGCCGCGCTCCAGGATCACGGGCTTGCCGTAGAGGACCTCGGAGGGCTGCACGATCTCGCCCGCCGCCGTGAACAGGACGGCCTTGGTGTGGCCCTGCTCCACCAGTTGGAGGCTGATGAGGCGGTCGTCGACCGAGGCGAAGGCCGGTCCGCGGAAGCGGATCATGTCGATCTCGATGCGGCGCGGGCCCACATCTTCCGTAAGAAAGGCGATCAGTCCGGCGGGGTCGTCGTGATGGTAGAAGGCGCCGAAGATGAGGTTGACGCCCAAGCGGCCGAGGGCCTCCTGTTCGCGGACTGGTTCGGGGTCAAGCAGTTCGGCATGGAGGACGATCTCCGAAGGATCCTCGCTGGGCGCCGACTGGAAGCGGATCCCGAGCCAGCCGTGGCCCTGGCGATGCTTCGAGTAAGAGCGCGTGGCGACGGTATCGGCGTAGGCGAAGAAGCGCGTGGAGGAGCCGCGCTTGGGGGAGAGGCGCTCGGTGAGTTCGGCAAACTCGCGGTCGAGCATCGATGCGAGCCGCTCGCGGCTGACGTAGTGCGAAGTGGAACCGTAGAGCTGGTCGCTGATGGTCATGTCGTAAGCCGAGATCGACTTGGCGACAGTGCCCGAGGAGCGGCCCACGTGGAAGAACCAGCGCGCCACTTCCTGGCCTGCGCCGATCTCGGCGAACGTGCCGAAGGCCTGCGGGTCGAGGTTGATCTGGAGCGCCTTCTGTTCGGTGCTGGGGCGGGAGTCCATCGCGGGTCCTACATTGATATTGTGGCAGTGTCGTTGCGCCAGTGCGGACGGTGGAAGACGGGTCCCTGACGGTCGCGGCCGGGCCGCCGTCGATCGCCGGAGTAAGGGGGTGGGCGATCGGGCGGGCGGTTTCCGGACAGGTCAGGACCGCTCCCTGCGGTTGCGGCTCAGCTAGCGGCGCTGTGGTTAGAATCGGCGAGCGGGACACCGACGTAGATGACGCTCTCGGAGTAGCTAGCGGCACTGTGGTCAGCGAGGAAAGTGAGGCATTCATGAAGACGATCCTGGTATCCGCCGTGCTTGCAGGTGTTGCTCTGGCGCAGGTGCAGAACTACAAGCCTGTCACTGACGAGATGCTGAAGAATCCCAGCGCCAATGACTGGCTGATGTTCAGCCGCACGTACGATGCGAACCGATTCAGTCCGCTGGGCCAGATCAACAAGGGGAACGTCGGCAAGCTGGCGCTGGCGTGGTCGCGGGGGCTGACGGCGGGATCTACGGAAGCCATCCCGATTGTGCACGACGGCGTGATGTACATCGTTGCTCCGGGGGCCGTGGTGCAGGCGCTGGATGCGACCACGGGCGACATCCTGTGGGAGTACAAGCACGACGTTCCGGCCAGCGTGGCTTCTTCGGCGCGGACGAAGACGATCGCGGTGTATCAGGACATCATCTGTATTCCTACGCCGCAGGCGATCCGGTCAACCGGACTGATCCGTCGGGTCAAAAGTTCATCGACAAGGTGATTCTCATAGCTGTAGTCCTGCATCAGGTTACCGTCCCGGCTCTTGTCGACGCATTCTTTGGAACAGCCATATACAGGCTGGCGTTCGTGCCAATCTGCAAATACATAGTGCAGTACCGTGCCTCGCTGGAGAGTTTTCTAGGTCTTGTCGTTCAGATACCTCAGGTTCGCTACCCTGTCGATGCTGCAATTGCGTTCTGCCGCGGACTTCCCGGAGTATTATGACAGTGTAGGGTGTAGTCGCCGTCTTCGATGCGAGTACTTAGCGCGAACACGCAAGAGGTCTCGGACGTGTTGGAATCCGAAGGCTGCATTTACATGCGGAGCCTTGCCGCCGACGCTCCACTCGCCATTCTCGGCAGTGCTATTTCCGTCGCACTGTCTGTCGCCACTGGGATGTTTGTTGGGGTGTTCACCGCGGGAGCGTTGCTCTTATGCATGTTGGCTTCCTGGAACGGATTCTTACTCTGGCGAACCTACTGCACCAGACGCAACTGGGTCATTGCTATCACTCCGGGAACTTGTCTAGTGAGAATCCTACGCCACCTTGGGCCTCAGCAAGCGTGTTCTACGGAACCGAGTGTACTTTGGCTCGAAGCTTCCGAGGTCGATTCGCTATCGATTGAAATGATCGAGATTGTTTGGTCATCCATCAGGAGGACCGCGCTCCCGTGTCTTTTGATTAAGCCGCGCTACCCTGCCGCGGAAGCCTCGCACTTGATCGAGGAGTCTGGGCTCTTCATCGAGTATAGCTGCGACTCGCCAACGCAGCGATTGGCATCGTGGCACAGCGAAGGCCTTCTGATTCCGTGGACATACTGCCACCCCAAATTGGATGACTACCTCCGAAACATTTCAGCATGTCATTGCGCGTTTCTGATCCAGGCACCCCATCCGCTGTCCCTGGATCTAAGGGACTTCGTTTTGTGGTCGGACGCTGAACAACGCGCCACTCTGCGCCGACTGAAGCAATTGGGGTTCGGCCAAGCCTGCGTGATGCTGCTCAAGAGACGCATGAGAATGTCCAGAATAGACGCGGTAACCTTAATGGACAGCCTGTGAGTCTGTGAGGCGATTGCGTTCACCTACTTTATACGGCTCCGGACGGGAACGTGGTCGGCCTGGATGCGCGCACGGGCGAGCTGCGGTGGAAGACCTACACGGGGCCGGCCGCGCAAACGTCGGGTCCCATTGCGGTGGACGGGAAGGTGATCACCGGGCGGGCCTGCGCGCAGACGCGGGATTCGTGCTTCATCGCGGCGCACGATGCGCTGACGGGCAAGGAGCTGTGGCGGTTCTATACGGTCCCCGGGCCCGGCGAGCCGGGGTATGAGACGTGGGGCAATCCGTCGCCGGAGCAGATGGAGAAGAACATGGCTTCGACGTGGGGATTGCCGGGGTCGTATGATCCGGAGCGGCACCTTGTGTATTGGGGCGTGGCGAATCCGATGCCGAATACGCGGGCGGCGCGGCATGACGGGAATGCGGACGGGACGGCGCGATCGTCGCCGGCGGACTTGTATAGCAACTCGACGCTCGCACTTGATCCGGATTCGGGCAAGCTCATTTGGTATTACCAGCATCTGCCGGGCGACGATTGGGACGAGGACTACACCAACGAGCGGATCCTCACGCGGATCAAGTTCAACCCCGATCCGAAGTACGTGAAGTGGTTCAACCCGAACGTCCCGCGGGGCGAGGAGCGGGACGTCACCGTGATGTTCGGCGAGGGCGGCGGGATTTTTGTGAACGATCGGGGGACGGGCGAGTTTTTGTGGGCCACTCCGTTCCCCTATGACACGGACCGGTTTCTGATTTCAAATATCGACGGCGCTACGGGCAAGACCTACATCAATTGGGACCTTGTGATGAAGACGCCGGGGGAAAATCACCTGATCTGCTTCTTTAATACGACGAGTTATTGGCCGTCATCGTACAGTCCGCGGACGAATTCGGTGTATATCCCCTACGTGGACAACTGTTTGGATATGACGCGCGCCAAGGGCGATACGCGGGAACGGCGGTTCGGGCGGCAGCGGCCAGAGGGCAAGCCCGAGGAGTTCGCCGGGATTGCCAAGGTCAACCTGGAGACGGGCGAGATCCTGCGGTTCGACAAGAGTCCGGTGCCGAGCAACGGGGCCACGCTGGTGACGGCGGGCGACGTGGTGTTCCATGGCGACCTGAACCGCCGGTTCCGGGCGTTCGACGCCACGACGGGGGAGAAGCTGTGGGAGTCGATTCTGGGCGGTCCGATTTCGGTGAGTACGATCACGTACGCGGCAGGTGGGCGGCAGTATGTGGCGGTGGTCACGGGGGACACGCTGACTTCGGCGGGGTTGAGCCGGGATTTCAAGCTTCCGCGGGGGCATAATGCGGTGTACGTGTTTGCGTTGCCGGAGTAAATGGCCGCAGATAAACGCAGATAAGGCGGGTAAACAAAGATAGTTAGACCCGTCTTGGGTTCGTTTTGTCAGCGAGCGAATTCAGCCTCCATTTTGCGGCGGAGGCGGACTGTTGGGTTCGTTTCGTCGTACGCGACGTCCGACCAGCGGAGGGTTTCGCCTTCCGGGATGTCGCGGAGTAGGGTGACGTTGCTCGCCAAGCCTAGGGGGAGGGCTCCTTGCCGGCGGGATTCGGTTGCCGCCATTTGTTTGCCCCAGACGCAGTAGCCACCTTCGCCGTCTAGCGTTTCTCCTTTGTTTAGATTGCGTTTGGCGGTGGCTACGGCGTCGGAGTGCCAAGCTCGCGGGGCTCCGGTGGGTTCGTTTCGCAGTACGACGCTCGCGACGGAGATGCCGAGTTCCAGGCCGATCAGGTGGGTGGGGCGGTAGAGGGCCGCGTATTCGAAGGTCGGGTCGGGGAGCATGCGGTACTCCTCGAAGCAGTGGCGGACGTAATCGGAGGCGGCTCGGATCACTACGAACGTTCCCATCATGAGGTCATCTTCCACCGGGGTTCCGTCGCGGTGGAGGGAGGAGATCACTTCCGTGTTGCCTTGGCGGGACTTAAGGGCTTCGGCGAGGTGGTACCGCGAGACCGGCGGGAAGGTGAGTCCGGTGGGCTGGGGCAGGAGGCCGGTGGCGTTGGAGACGGCGGTCATCTCAATGGCGGACTTGCTGCCGTCGATGAAGCTGTTGAACATTTTGGGGTTCATGCCGCCGCGGGCGGCGGTTTCGGCGTCGAAGATGTAGTTATCCCAGACAGTTGCGGGCGTGGACTGGTGGTAGCGCGGCAGGTAGCGGGTGCCTTTGCCGGCGCAGACGACTTCGAAGCCGCAGGCTCGGGCCCAGTCGACGTGTTCGCAGATGAGGGCGGGTTGGTCTCCCCATGCCAGGCTGTAGATGAGGCCGGATTGGTGGGCTCGGCGGGCGAGGAGGGGGCCGGCGAGGGCGTCGGCTTCGACGTTCACCATGATGATGTGGTGGCCGTGGGCGATGGCTTCGAGGCAGTGGCGGACGCCGGCGGAGGGGTCGCCGGTGGCTTCGATGACGACGTCGAGGGCGGGGTTGCGGAGGAGGGTGGAGGGGTCGTCGGTGAGGAGGGGGGCGGCTTCGGGCCAGCCGATGAGGTCGAGGGTTTGGAGGGCTCGCGGCGGGTTGTGGTCGGCGATGGCGGCGATGGCGGCGATGGCGAGGTTAGGGGTGCGGCGGGCCTGGGCGAGGAACATGGCGGAGAATTTGCCGGCGCCGATGAGGCCGATTTGGATGGGGGATGGTCGGGTGGCGAGGAGGTGGTGGAGGTTCATGGGGGATCTGCGTATCAGGACCATTGTAGGGGCAGGTGAAGAGGCCGATTGAATGGCGGCGATGTGCCGACTCTCAGGTTCGCAGGGAGGATGTCTAGGGAGTTTTGCAGGTTTATGTCGGGAAGATAAACTTCCCGCCGATGCTATCTCACTGTTTCAGGGTGCCTTAGGCGGGCCGGCGTGCCGTGACTGTTCCGTTCCGCTCCAGAGAGGGATTAGAATCAAAGAGCATGGCCAAGGAGTACATCGAACAGCGGGACGGCAACTATTTCGTTGCCGGCACTCGTGTGTCTCTCGACTCGATTGTCCATGGGTTCCTGCGAGGTGAGTCGCCGGAGACCATCTGCCAGAATTTCGAGGTTCTGCAACTGGAGGAGGTGTACGGCGCGATCGCGTACTACCTGGCGAACCAGCCTGCCATTGATGCGTACCTGGTCCGCCAAGGTGAGAAGTGGGCGGAGGGGAAGCGTGGCTCGGAGCCACTGCCGGCGAGCCTGCGGGAGCGGCTGACGCGCGCCCGGGAGCAGATGCACACGTCCCGCCCATCGTGAAGATCCGGTTCCTCGCCGACGCGGACCTCAACAAGGCGATTGTGAGCGGAGTGCTGCGACGTGAGCCGTCGGTCGACTTCCTCTCCGCCAACGCGGCAGGACTGCGGGGAATGAGGGACGATCAGGTCCTGAAGTTCGCGGCGGAAAACCAGCGCGTCCTTGTGTCACACGATGTCGGAACGATGCCCGCCCATTTTCGTGCGTTCCTCGGTGCGGGGGACCACAGCGCTGGCGTATTTTTGATTCCACAGAGCCTCGATATCGGGACGGCCATTGAGGAACTCCTGCTGCTGTGGCTGGCTTCGGAAGCGTCGGAGTGGGTGGATCGGCTGGAGTGGCTTCCGCTCTGAATGCATTCAGTCTCTCCGCAGATGTAGCACGGCGGAGAATTTGCCCGCGGCTCAATGGGCCTCGGCGGCAAGTGAACCCCTATATGAGCATGGAAGTTTGTCAGGGATATTCAACATCCCCCATCGAGCAGGCTGAGAGCGTAGTGTTAAGTCCCGTTACAGCAGGGCGATAGACGAAGCAGAGCCGTGCTGTATGAGGCAGGAAAAACATATCACGATAGCGGATTCTAATCAGAAGCAGAAGTTTTAGTTTGTCCAATGCGATGCCAGTAATAACTTCCGGCAAGAACTTATAGTTAATTGGGGATGGCTCTAAATTTAGCTCCTGCTCCGGCGCTAGGTCGCGAGGTGTGCGACGTAGCGATTCCTGGGCCTTCATTAGTATTCCTTCGCCTTTAGCGGGGAAAACGATCTTCTCGTCAACGGGATAGATGCTATACATTTCGTCGACTGCGACGTTATAGGCAGTCGTTTTTCCATGGTTGCTTACCTTCGTTCGGAATAGTATTGGTTCATTAGGGAGGATAGGCTTTGCTAATGAGACGCTAGCGCCATTAAGGATTGGGCGTTGCGAGGTGTAAGTAAAGTAGGCTCCCGTAACTACAGCCACTACCGCCCATGCCTTTGGCATCCAGGCAAGACGGTGTTTTGGGGCTATGCTCTGCGGCCTTCGGGATGGGGGTTTCTTCTTGGCCATCTTCATACAGGATACAACGAAGTATTAGTTGCGGATAAAGTTCTCGTCGCCGATCTGACGAGCTAAATACGCTCATTTCAAAGGTTGCCCGCCAGCCCCATACGGGCTTCCCGCACTTCGTGGGTGCCGCCAGGAAGAGACTTTTGGGTGGGAGTGCCAAGCGTCGCCCTGAGTAGCGAGCGACGGCGCCAACTAGCCGGAAAGAAGTCTCCGGAGAGATGTTAAGGGGATCCTTGCGTAACTGTAGGCCGAGTTCAAACCAGGCGAAAGCTTGCCTCGCGCGCCCAGTTGAGATGACTTGAGTACGGATAGCCGCCGTTCTAATTCCGGAGTAGCTAAGGACGGCAGGCACCGACGAACGGAACATTTCGCTCGTGGGATTCTGGTTGCGTCCATCGAACGGGATCGCATCGGCCACTTACCTGGGACTACACTAGCTTGTATGCTTCCAGCACAGTGTCAACGGAGAACCTTTATGGCGGCGGCTCTGGGGGCCGCGGCCTCTTTGCCCCTTGGTGCGCAACAGGTCCGGACGAACACGCCCGCACGGGATTGGTCCAGGACGGAGCCGCTGCATTATCCGGACCCGGATATTGTGACGCTCGATAACCGGTTCGCGAAGTATGTCGTGTTCAATACGCCGATTCAGCGGCATTACACGGGCACGCTATGGGCCGAGGGGCCGGCGTGGAGCGGCGTGGGGCGGTTCCTGGTGTGGAGCGACATTCCGAACAACGTCCAGATGCGGTGGGTCGCCGACGACGGGCGGGTGACGGTGTATCACAATCCTTCCGGGTACAGTAACGGGAACACGTTTCGACTACCAGGGTCGGCAGCTTTCGGCGGAGCACGGCGGGCGGCGGGTGTCGCGGTATGAGAACGACGGGACGATCACGACGATCGCGGAGCAGTTCGAGGGCAAGCGGCTGAATTCGCCGAACGACGTGGTGGTGCATCCGGACGGGAGCATCTGGTTCACGGATCCGACGTATGGGATCAATGGGAACTATGAGGGGTTTCAGGCGGAGTCGGAGACGCGGCCGGCGGTGTACCGGGTGGACGGGCAGTCGGGGGCGATCGCGAAGGTGACGGATGATCCGTCGCAGCCGAACGGGCTGTGTTTTTCGCCGGACTACAAGAAGCTGTATGTGGCCGATACGGGGCAGGGCCGGGATCTGCGGGTGTACGACGTGAACGGGTCGGCGCTGCGGAATGGGAAGCGGGTGGCGCAGTTGAGCGACTTGGCGGGTGGTCCGACGGCTCCGGACGGGATCCGGTGCGATGCGGACGGCAATATCTGGTGCGGGGCGGCGCCGGGAGTGCAGGTGCTGGCTCCGGACGGGAAGGCGATCGGGGCGATCCGGCTGCCGGAGCAGTGCGCCAATCTTTCGTTCGGCGGGGCGAAGAGGAATCGGCTGTTTATGACGGCTAGCCAGAGTTTGTATTCGGTGTATGTGGGGGTGAAGGGCGCGCATATCGCCTGACGGGGCGCGGTCGGGGGAGTTGTGGACGGTGGAAGACCGCTCCCTGCGGTCGCGGCACGGCTAGTGGCGGTCAGATGTAACCGGACGAAGGCGCGAAGTTGAGGGTTCGACTAGCCGGTCGAGACTTGAGCCGCCGGAGCGAGGGGGAGCGAAGCTCCAGGCGCTATAATCAGGGGTTCATGAAAATCGACATCTTCAACCACATCTTCCCGCAGGCGTTCTTTGACAAGTACATCACTTCGGCGCTCCCGGACATCGGCAAGCGCGTGCGCGCGATGCCCACCATCGTGAACCTGGATGCGCGCTTCAAGGTGATGGACGAGTTCGGCGAGTATTGCCAGGTGATCTCGCTGCCGGCCTCCTCCGATTGAGGCGCTGGGCGGGCCGGACAAGACGCCGGAGATTGCCCGCGTCGGCAATGACGGGATGGCCGAATTGGTGCGGAAGTACCCCGACCGGTTTCCGACCTTCGTGGCGGGGCTACCGATGAATAATCCCGATGCGTGCGTGAAAGAGGCGCTGCGGGCGGTGAATGAGCTGGGCGCGGCGGGCGTGCAGATTTACACCAACGTCAACGGGGCTCCGCTCGACGGGGGCGAGTATCTGCCGCTGTTCGACGAACTGGCCAAGCGCGAGATCGGGATCTGGATGCATCCGACGCGTGGGGCGGAGATGCCGGACTACCGGACCGAAGAGCGGTCGAAGTACGAGATCTGGTGGACGTTCGGGTGGCCGTATGAGACCAGCGTGGCGATGTCGCGGTTCGTGTTCACGGGGCTGTTCGACCGGCTGCCCAACCTTAAGCTTTTGACGCACCATATGGGCGCGATGGCTCCTTATTTCGAGGGGCGCGTGGGGTATGGGTGGGATCAGTTGGGGTCGCGGACGTCGAACGAAGACTATACGGTGATCCTGAAGACGCTGAAGAAGAGGCCGATCGACTACTTCCGCATGTTCCACGCCGATACGGCGCTGTTCGGGGCGACGGCCGGGACGCGCTGCGGGCTGGATTTCTTCGGCGCCGATATGTGCCTGTTCGCTTCCGACGTGCCGTTTGAGCCGGCTCCGGGGCTCTATATTCGGGAGACGATCCGGGTGATCGAGTCGCTGGGGTTGAGCGACGACGACAAGGATAAGATCTACCGGCGCAATGCCGAGCGATTCCTGAAGCATTCCTGATGCATCGAAGGCGGGCAGCGCGGCTGCCGTTGTGGTTCGTGATGCTGGCTGTGCCGGCGTTCGCGCAGACGGGGATGGTGTGCCAGGCGAACGCCGTGCCGGTGACGGTGGCCAATGAGGCGACCAGCGTTCGAGTGGCCGACGTGGTGGTGAACTGCGGGGGCGGGCTGCCGACGCCCGACGTGGCCGCGGTTCCGCAGGTCGACATCACGCTGCTGTTCAGCAGCAATGAGACCAGCCGGCTGCTGGCTCCTGACTATTCCGAAGCGCTGTTGTTGGTGGATGAGCCGGGTCCCGCGAATCAATCGCCGTGCGTGGCGGGCGGCGGCGTGTGCACCATCGCGGGGACGGGCAGCGGCGTGGGTACGTATGACGGGTCGGCGGGGCGGCCGAATGTGTTCCAGGGGCGGCCGGGGGTGTTGCAGAATCCGGGTCAGGTGAATTCGGTGGTGTTTCCCGGCGTGCCGTTGGACCCGCGCGGGGCGGGCACGCGCGTGCTGCGCTTCACGAATCTCAAGGTGTACGCGGGGGGCACGCCGCAGATTTTCGCGGCGGTGAGCATTAGCGGTGCGGGTGTGGCGGTGAACAATCCGCAGGTGGTGGTGGCGAACGCGCAGCCGGGTGTGTCGGCCAGCAGCGTGGTGGAGGGCTCGGGCGGGCGGATCAGCAAGTTCACGTGGTCGTTCGCGGAGACGTTTCCGGGGCTGTTCAAGACGCGCAGTGCGGCGGCGTTCGTGGATAGCAACACGTCGCCGGTTCCAGCACCGCAGAGTCTGGTTGGCGTGGTTCCGGAGGGGTTCGAGACCAGCTTCTACAATCCGGCGTTTCCGGATACGCCGCAGGGGAACCTGGGCGTGGCGGGGCTGGCGGATGACGGAACACGCGTGCTGGTGCGGCTGGATCAGATGCCGGTGGGCGTGACCACGACCGTGCCGCTGGTGGTGAACTTCGGCACGATGGGCGTGGCCCGGCTGGTGGATACGGATGCGTCGGGAGCGGGCGCGTTCTCACCGGCGGTGGCCGGGACGCTGCCGAATGTGGGCAACACGGTGGTGGCGGTGTACGAAATTCTGCGGACGGATGCGCATCAAGTGGAGACGCTGGCGATTCCGTTCACGTTCACGTATGCGGCGGGCGCGCCGGGGTTGAGCGAACTGTTCGGGATGGCATCGCTGGCGCCGATCAGCGGGGTGGCGATGCCGAATTTGACGGCCCCGCAGCCGCGGTTCCTGTCGCCGATCCTGATTGATGCGCCGCTGCCGATGGGCGCGCTGTCGATCACCACGATGTCGCTCGCCAACGGCGCGACGGGCGTGCGGTACGCGCAAACGATCCAGGGCGCGGGGGGCGTGGCGCCTTACACGTTCGCGGTGGCCCAGGGCGCGCTGCCTCCGGGGTTGACGCTGAGCCCGGCGGGCGTGCTTTCGGGGACGCCTACGCAGGAGGGCTCGTTCACCTTCACCGTGAGCTTGAAGGATGCGGCAGGCGCGGCCGTGACGCGCGAGTTCATGGTGACGATCGCGGGACCGTTGACGATCACGACAGACACGATGCTTCCGGCGGCGCAGGCGGGGGTTCCGTATACGACCCAGATCGAGGCATCGGGCGGTGTGCCGCCGTATTTATTCGGGGTGGTGACGCCTCCTCCGGCGGGGTTCACGCTCACCCCGGCGGGTGTGCTGACCGGTGCAGCGACGGCCGCGGGAACGGCGACGTTCATTGCGCGGGTGACGGATGCGAATCAGACGCTGGTGACGAAGACCTTCACTCTGACGGTGAATCCGGCGGCTTCGTTCGTGCTGTTGTCGGCGGCGCAGCTCGATTTCGATGCGCTGGTGGAGGGCGATTTTCCAGCGGCGCAGTCGCTCAACGTAGTTTCCAACGCGGATGGCGTGGTGGATTACACGGTGCGGACCGACGGCGGATCGGCGAGCGGGCCGACGCCGGTTTGGCTTCATGTATCGCCGCTGGAGGGCAACACACCGGAGCGGATCATCGTGCGGGTGGACCAAGCGGGGCTGGCGGCGGGCCTGTTCCGCGCGCGGATTCTGGTGGCGGCGACGTTCGGGCCAACCACGCAGACCATCGAAGTGCCGGTGACGCTGCGGGTGACGGATGCCGATCCGGTGTTGCAGGCGCTGCCGCCGACGCTGAATTTCCGTACGCCGGTTTCGCAGCCCGGCGTGCAGCGGCAGACGCTGCTGCTGCGCAATGCGGGCGGCGGAGGGTCGATTGCGTTCGAGGCCTCGGTGCAGGATGGGAGCGCGTGGCTGCACTTGCCGGCGACGGCGAGTGGATCGGCGGGAGCCCGCTTGGCGGCGCGGCTTAGCGTGGAAGTGGACTCGACCGGGCTGGATCCAGGGTTCTATCGCGACGTGATCCGGCTCACGTGGACGGGCGGCGTGCGGGAGGTTCCGGTGGTGCTGTGGGTGGCTCCGCAGGGCGCGATCCTCGATGTGGAGACCACCGGGCTGGTGTTCACGACGCGTGCGGGCAGCGGCAGTTCGGCGGCGCACGTGGTAAGGGTGCTGAACCGGGGCGAGGCAGGGACGGCGATCCAGTGGTCGGCGGAGATCGTCAGTGGGGGCGACTGGCTGCGGATTTCGCCGGCGAGCGGCGCGGCGACGGCGAATGAGGCGGGGTTGATCACGGCATCGTTGACTTCGGAGGTGGCGGGGTTCGATGCGGGTCCGCGGTATGCGCTGGTCAAGATCACGGGAGGACAGGCGACGAATTCGCCGCAGTACGTGGCGGCGGTGCTGAATGTGTTGCCGGCGGATGCCGATCCGCCGTTGGAGTTCGATGTGAGCGGCGTGACGCTGAGCGCGGCTTCAGGGTCGGCCGGGCCGCAGACGTTCTCGTTTCAGGCGGCGACCAGCGGGGCGGGTCCGGTGGCGTTCCAGGCGACGGAGACCGAGTTCAACGGGGACGGGTGGCTGTCGGTGACGCCGGAAGCGGGGACGCTGAGCGCGGAGCGCGACACGGCGATCACGGTCTCGGCCGATGCTTCGCAGCTTGCGCTGGGCGTGTACAAGGGCGAGGTCGGCGTATCGGCGGGGGCGACGTTCGAGGTGCTGCGGGTGTCACTGATCGTGACGGCGACAGCGGCGGATGCGCGGGTGGCGGCCGGGGTGCGCGCGGCGGTGTGCATCCCGAACACGCTGGTGATGACGCCGACGAGGTTCGGCGGATTTTCGATTCTGGCGGGCTGGCAGGAAGTGCTGGCGGTGGACCTGCGCGACGACTGTAACAACGCGGTGACGGGAGCAACCGTGGTGGTCCGGTTCTCGAACGGAGATGTTGTGCTGACGATGGACGAGAGCGGTCCGGGCTACTACGCGACCACGTGGACGCCGGGGCTGGTGACGGAAGACCTGGGGGTGACGTTCCGCGCGAATGCGGCGGGGTTCGAGGAAACTGTGGTGGAACTGGCGAGCAAGGTGGACCCGAACGACGTGGCGTCGCTTGCTCCGGGCGGGGTGGCGAACAATCTCAATCCGCAGGTGGACGGAAAATTTGCGCCGGGGCTGGTGACGCAGATTTATGGGACCCGGCTGACGCGCGAGGAAGACTTGGGGAATGGGGTTCCGCTGGCGACCTCGCTGGGCGACGTCGATTTCGTGCTGGTGGGCGCGCGCGCGGCTCCGCTGTATTACGCGGGGGCGAATCAACTGGTGGTGGAGATTCCGGTGGAGACACCGGTGAACTCGCAGCAGCGGATCGCGGCCAGCGTGCGCGGGCAGGTGCTGGTGGGGGATCAGATTGACGTGGCTCCGGTGTCGCCCGGCGTGGTGGCGTTTCCGGATGGGCGGCTGGTAGCGCAGAAACCGGATGCGAGCGTGGTGACCGATGAGAATCCGGCGCATCGCGGGGATGTGCTGGCGATGTACCTGGTCGGGATGGGGGCGACGGATCCGGCTGCGGTTACGGGCGATGTTTCGGGGGCGGATGCGTTGCGGGAGCCGGTGGTGGTGACGGTGGGTGGGGCGGAGGTGGAGTTGACTTATTCGGGGACGGTGCCGGGTGGGGTCGGGTTGTATCAGATCAATTTCGTGGTGCCGGAGGATGCGGAGGTGGGGGTGGCGTTGGAGGTCGTGGTGACGCAGGGGGGCGAGCGGGCGAATGTGGCTACGTTGATGGTGGCGGAGTAGAGGCGACAAGCGCCGGGATGAGTCCCGGCGCGGCGAGCACGAGTGCTCGCGCCACCTTAGCGGATCGCCATGCGGGCGGTATTGCTGGTTACGCCGTTCGCGGTTACCGTGACGTCGATGCTGCCTACCGAGGCGTTGGTAGGGATCTGCACGTTGATCTGGTAGAGACCGATGAAGGTGGGCGCGAGGCCGCTGTAGAATATTTGGGCCTGCTGGCCGCCGATGTCGACGGTGGGTTCGAGGACTGTCTTGGCCAGCGGGGGAATGGCCGGCGCCGGGTCTCCGGTGGCAACGGGCGGGTTCACCTGTCCGAGTCCGGTGAGGAACATCACGACGACTCCGCCGCGCTCAGCCGGGTTCTGGGCGGAGATCACGTGGCCGGTCGCATCCAGGAAGGCTCCGCTGAAGCCGTCGAAGATGATGAAGATTCCAGGCTGGGCGGCCAGCACGGGCACCTGGACCGCCGCGCTGACGGCGCCGTTGTTGTTGATGACAACCTCCGCGCTGCTCGATCCCTGGACTTCGAAGGGTACCTGGAAGCTGATCTGTTCTTTGCCGCCAAGGACGACCAGCGAATACATGCGCGCCGGAGTGCCGTTGATCGTCACCGAGACGCCGTCGAGCGAGGCGGGCCACGGGGATTCGGGCGTGATCACAATGCCGTTGGCCGACGACAGATTCGAGCCGAAGACCGTGACGAGTCCTCCGGGGGTGAGGCCGGGTGAGAAGCTGGCCGAGTTATCGACTTGGTCCGAGGTGAAGGCGGGCGCGCCGGGCAAGGGCACGGGCGAGATTTTGCGGATACGGTTGTTGAGCGTGTCGGCGATGAGGATGTTGCCGGCCTGGTCGATGTCGATGCCGAAGGGGGCGTTGATCTGAGCCTGGGAGGCGGGTCCACCGTCGCCGGAGAAGCCGGGCGCGCCGGTGCCGGCGATGGTGGAGATCTGGCCGTCGGGGGTGATGCGGCGGATGCGGGCGCTGGGGGATTCGGCTTCGTAGAGCGTACCGCGCTGGTCGACGGCGAGTCCGCCGGGGAAGTTCAGCGAGGCGTTGACGGCGGGCACATTTTCTCCCGCATAGGCGGCCGTGCCGTTGCCGGCCACGGTGACGATGGTTCCGGTGCCGTCAATGCGGCGGATGCGCTGGTTGCCCTGGTCGCTGAAATAGATGACGCCGCGGTAGTCGACGACGATCGATGTGGGGTTGTCGAGCTGGGCGGCGGTGGCAGGTCCGCCGTCGCCGGAGAAGCCGCGCACGCCGGTTCCGGCGATGGTGCTGATGGCGCCGCCGGGCGTGACTTGGCGGATGCGGTGGCCGCCCTGTTCGGCGATGACCATGTTGCCGGCGAGGTCGAAATCGCAACGGATGGGGAGCCAGATGCCGGCTTGCGTGGCGGGTCCTCCGTCGCCCGAGGTGCCTGCGCTGCCGTTGCCGGCGAAGGTGGAGATGACGCCATTGGTGTCCACCTTACGGATGCGCTGGTTGAGCGTGTCGTCAATATAGATGTTGCCCTGGGCATCGCTGCAGACGCCGTTGGGGCCGTTGAGTTGGGCGGCGGTGGCGGGTCCGCCGTCTCCGGAAAAGCCGGCGGCGCCGTTGCCGGCGAAGGTGGTGATGGTGCCGGACGGGTCGATTTTGCGGATGCGCTGGTTGTTTTGGTCGGCGACGTAAATGTTGCCGAGCAGGTCGAGGTGGACGTAGACGGAGTTATTGAGCTGGGCGGCGGTGGCGGGTCCGCCGTCTCCGGAAAAGCCGGCGGCGCCGGTTCCGGCGATGGTGGCGATGGTCGGTTGGGCCAGGAGCGCCGGGCCGAGCAGGCAAGCCAGAAGTGCGCATCTCATGGTGTCAGAATACTGGTTTGGGTGGAGAGGGGACAAGGGCGGGTACGGGAGGCGATGCGCGAGTGGGGTTGTGCGCGGGGTGTGTGCATGCTCGGGTGATGCGGTCGGATCGGGGGGCGGAGTTCTACCGGTGCGAGCTGTGGCGGACGGATGGAAGGTTCGAGAAGTATCCGCGGTTGCCTGTGGTCGCGTGCGAGGGGTTTGAGAAGAGTGCCGGTTTGGGAGAGGCGGGCTGAAGAGTCCGCCGCAGGCCTCGGGCCTGCCCCACGGCGGTCCACTCAAGGTCAGGATTTTCTCAGCGGCGGCTACGGAGCTTGGCCAGCAGGCGCAGCATTTCCAGATACAGCCAGATCAGCGTCACCATCAGGCCGAAGGCGGCGAACCACTCCATGTACTTGGGGGCGCCGCTGGCCGCGCCGCGTTCGATGAAGTCGAAGTCGAGGACCAGGTTGAGGGACGCGATGACGACCACGAAGAGGCTGAAGCCGATGCCGATCAGTCCGTTTCCGAAGATGCCGGGGATCTGGATGCCGAAGAATCCCAGGATGAAGCTGCCCAAGTAGACCAGCATGATGCCGCCGGTGGCGGCGGCGATTCCCATGGTGAACTTCTGGGTGACACGGATCAATCCGCTGCGGTAGGCCAGCAGCAGGCAGATGCAGGTGCCGAAGGTGAGGGCGACGGCCTGGATGGCGATGCCGGGGTAGTTGACCTCCAACATGGCGGAGATGGCTCCGAGGAAGAGGCCTTCGAGCAGGGCGTAGAGGGGCGCGGTGATGCCCGCCCATTCCTTTTTAAAGAAGGTGACGAAGCCGACGATGAGGCCGCCGAAGGCTCCGAGCATGACAAGCCCGTTGGTGGCGGCAGGCCCTTCGGTGTAGAAACGGTTCCAGGTCCAGAAGGCGGTGGCCAGGACACAGAGCAGGAGGATGCCGGTCTTATTGATGGTCCCGTTCACCGTCATGGTTTCGCCGGCGAGGCGCGGGTAGGCGGTGGTGGCGGAGCCGAAGGCGGCGTTCAGGGCCGGGTTGGAGGTCCTCATACTTTCATTGTAGGGGGTGGGGCCGTGGAGGGAATGGCCTTGGGGCTGGTCGCGAGGGGTCAGGGCATGTGACCGCGGAAGATCCGGAGTTCAGTAAACCGGCTCGACGGCATCCTGATCGATTTCGACGGCCACGGAACGTTGTAAGACCGTCACGGAAGCCACCAGCCGATTGGAATTCTTGATGCGGACCAGAATCCCTTCCGCCCCGGTCAACGACCCTGCCCGGATGCGGATTCTTCGACCGCTTCTCAAGAAATCCCACGGTTGTAACGCTCTGCCAGACTGGAGGATCTTTTGCACGGAATCGAGTTCGCCAGGATCGACGGGCTCCGGCTCGCCCGCCTGCGAGACGATGAAGACGACCCCGAACGTCTTGAGGATGGGTAGCCGCTTCAAAGAGTCAAACCGGGCGAAGACGTAGCCCGGAAAGAGCGGCACCTCGACTTCAACGTCACGATTCCCCCGACGCCGCGTGGCATTGTAAAACGGAGAGAACGAATCATAGCCCTTGCCACGCAGGTTGTCCCGGACAACCTTCTCATGCCGCGACCGCGTGTAGATCGCATACCAGGCGACCGTGGGTTCCTCCGGCGTGCGCCCGATCGCGCCGACGGAGCTGTCCGGTGTGACCTGTACGCTGGCTCCGTTCTGCTTCATTTAAAAGAACCTCTGGGATGAAACGTTGTCGGACGACCACGTAATCAATGCCCGAATCCAGTATAGAGCGGCGTTCTCCGCCGCGCTATGCCGAAAGGCAGCCGACAAAGGACACCCATTAATAGCTCCTACGAGCCCCTAGAAATAGGGGATGGAAGCACCTGATCCAGATGTTCGGTGACGGACGTGTCCCGCTCACGGCAGAGTATCGGACCGTTTTTGGCCTCTGGCATCCAGACGAAACCACCAACTCAGAAACCGCATCCTCCGATACGTGCACGGCTTTCCAGTCGAACAGATCGAGGAAACGCGCTCCCAGCTTCTCCCTGCCCTCGCTGAGCAGTCTCCTGTGCTGCTCTCCAGGTCAGAATAGAGTTGTCGCCCTCACCGCGCCAGGCCAGAACTGAGTGCGCCGGGAGTGCCTGAAGTCCGGGGGCGCAAAACCACTGGAATTAGGGAGGGCGTCCGCTCGGATTCCGGCCAGACGGGAATGAATACGGTCCAGGCATCGGCCGCAGTCAACTGCGAGGGCTGGACGCGGGGTCTCAAAAACCCCCGGGCCTCCGTGCGGATTAGGGCATTTAGTGCGACAATAATCCGTAATCCATAATGGCAAGACAGCGGCAGTGCTCTCGACATTGGCTTCATGCAGCTCGAACGCTGCTGAGTCTTCTGATCCCTTCCGCTTGCCTGACCGCCCTCCAGCCGACAAACAGCGTAACGCAGTATGGTCATACGGCTTGGACCCGCGAGCAGGGAAAGCTTCCCGGCGCGGTCTTCGCCGTGACGCAGACTCCAGACGGAAGTCTTTGGGTGGGCACGGAGTTCGGGTTGTTCCGGTTCGATGGCGTGACGTTCTCGCCATGGACGCCGCCGGGAGGAAAACAGTTGCCGAGTCAGGAGATCCTGGCGTTGGCTCCGGCCCAAGGGGGCGGCTTATGGATCGGTACCAGGAGCGGTTTGTCGTATTGGAATGGTCAGGAGTTGAGGAATTACCAGACCGCCGTCGGGACGAACAGTCCGACCGTTGGTGCCATTGTGGTCGATCATGCCGGGACCGTCTGGGTCGGAACCGCAGGGTTTGATTCCGGCGGGATTTGCCGGATTCAGGCAGAGGAACTGCGGTGCTTGTCGGCGGAAGACGGCTACAAGGGCGGCCCGGTGTTGGCGATGTTCGAGGACAAGGAGGGGTCCCTCTGGGCCGGCACGGCAGACGGCTTGTATCAGTGGAATTCAGGCGAGATGCACCGATATGGGCGTGGGGCATTCTTGGCGGTAAGCTCTAGCGCGGACGGCTCCGTCATCGCCGGAGGCCGAGCCACGGAACAAGTGGCAAAACTGGTGGATGGACGGTTCGTGACCTTATATCCGAGTACGGGCAGGCGCGCGCACGTGCTGCTCGAAGACCACGACGGAGCGCTCTGGATCGGGACGACGGGGCAAGGTCTGACGCATGCCTACCAAGGGCGCAGGGATCAGTTTGCACGGGCGGACGGCCTCTCCGGCGATACGGTTTTCGCCCTGTTTGAAGATCGTGAAGGCAGTCTATGGGTGGGAACGGAGCGGGGCCTGGATCGTTTGCGCGACCTTCCCGTCACAATCCTTTCTAAGCGTGAAGGTCTCTCGTCGGACACTGTGGGTTCCGTCTTCGCATCGGCAAAGGGAGGCGTCTGGCTCGGCACGACTCAGGGTTTGAACCGCGTGGTCAACGGTCGGGTCACGGCTTATCACACGCGGGACGGATTGGCGTCCGAGACTGCTGAATCCCTGTTCGAGGATCGCTCCGGGACCCTTTGGATGGACTCGCCGAATGGCTTGGTCTTTTTCTCCGGAGGGCGTTTCCACAGGCTGGATCTTCCGGGAGGGCAACTGATTCGATCCGTTGCTGCGGCCGCCCAAGAGCTGAGCGGCGCGCTTTGGCTCAGCGATCTTGACCATGGATTGATTCTCATCGAGGGGACCCGCATCGGCCGCGTGATTCCGTGGTCTCAGTTCGGAAACCGGCGGGCGTGGGAACTCGCTGCTGACTTCCAGAACGGAGGATTGCTGCTCGGCTTCGAAGAGGGCGGAGTTGCACGCTACGACGGTGGCCGCGTCCAAGCGGAATACCCGACGGGCACCGTCACGGGGATTCAAGTCGACTCCGATGAAACGGTCTGGATTGCCACGGAAGGGGGCTTGAGCCGGTTGCGAAACGGCCAGATGGCAATGCTCACCAAGGAGGGCGGCCTGCCGTGCGAAGGAATTCACGCGATCGCCGAAGCTGACGATGGCAGCCTTTGGTTGAACACACCTTGTGGGCTCGTGCGCATTACGCGGCAGGATCTGAATGCGTGGTCTGCCGATCCAGGGGTCAAGATAAAGCCCACGGTCCTTGGTGTCCGCGAAGGCATGCACTTGCGCGCTCGCCTGACCGGCTATTTCCGCCGCGGCGCGAAGTCAAACGATGGCCGGTTGTGGTTTCCGGTCTTTGACGGCGTGGCGGTTGTCGATCCGAAACATCTCCGCCGGAACGAAGTGGTGCCGCCCGTCAAGATCGAGTCGATCCTGGAAGACGAGGTTCCGCGCACGATCGAGGCTGGCATCAGTCTTCCGCCGATTTCCCGGGGACTGGAGATCGACTACACGGCTTTCAGCTTCGTGGACCCGGATCAAGTGCATTTTAAGTACAAGCTGGAAGGATTCGATGACGAATGGATCAACGCAGGCGTACGGCGTCGGGCATTATACCCGAACCTGCCGCCGGATGATTATCGTTTTCGAGTGATCGCCAGCAACAACGACGGCGTCTGGAACGAGGTGGGAGCGTCCTTGGATTTCAGCGTTGCATCGAAGTTTTACCAGACTGCCTGGTTTAAGCTGCTGGGCGTAGCGCTGATCGGCGCCGTTTGTTTTGGCGCCTGCCGCCTTCGCACGAGGTACGTCGAGGGGAGACTGCGTCTCCGTTTTGAAGAGCGCCTGAAAGAGCGTGCCCGGATCTCTCGGGAACTCCACGACAACTTGCTGCAGAAGATTGCCGGACTGGCGCTCCACTTGGACGGACTGTCCAAGATCGTCACCGCACCAGCAGCCGCGAAGGACGACCTTCGGGAGCTCCGCCGGGAGGCCGAGTCGTGGGTGCGTGAGGTGCGCGAATCCGTATCGGACCTCCGGCTGCAGGCCGCTGACGAGGACGACCTTCACGCGGCGGTCCGGCAGATCGGAGAGCAACTGACCGAAGGGAAGGGAATGGAGTTCCGGGTCCGCGCCACGGGTGATCCCCGGCCTGTAGAACCAGGGATCCGGCGAAACTTACTCAAGATAGTTCAAGAAGCCCTCCGCAACGCTGTTGCGCATTCGCATGCCACTGAAATCACAGTGGATGTTTCATATGCCGATGAGTATTGGCTGAATATTTCCATACGCGATAACGGACTTGGGTTCGACGCCGACGCTGCCGCGCGGAAACCCGGCCATTGGGGCCTGGCAACAATGCGAGAGCGCGCCCAGGAGCTCGGTGCCCAGCTTTCGATTCAGTCGTCCCCAGGGCAGGGCACGGCCATCGAGATCTGGGGCTCGGCGACCGCCCCGTCTGAGCGAATCGAGCATGAGCGACAAACCTATTCGAGTACTTTTGGTCGATGATCACCCGATGGTCTTGGGGGGCTTGGCGGCCACGCTTGGCCCGGAGCCCGATGTGGAGGTGGTCGCCTCGGCGACGACCGGCCAGCAGGCTGTGCGCCTTTATCGGGATCTGCGACCCGACGTGACGCTCATGGACGTCCGGTTAGCCCAAGACATGACCGGCACGGAGGCCACGAGGGTGATTCGGCGGGAGTTCCCCGACGCACGGATCATCATGCTTTCGGCGTACAAAGGCGACGAAGATATCTACCAGGCGCTCAGCGCGGGGGCAATTACCTACCTTCTCAAGGAAGCGCTGGGCGATGACCTGGTGCCCATCATCCGTGAAGTCCATGCCGGGGGGCGGCCGATTCCCCCAGATGTCGCCCGCAGACTGACGGATCACATGTTTCAATCCCATCTGACGCCACGGGAAGTGGAAGTGCTGCGGCTGGTCTCCGAGGGATTGCGCAACAAGGAGATCGCCGAACGGCTTGGGATTAGCGAGAACACGACGCAAGGACACCTGAAGAGCATTCTGGCGAAACTCAAGGTCAACGACCGCGCCGGCGCTGTCAGCGCCGCCCTGCGGCGGGGCATCATTCACATCGACCAGTAAGCACCCTTCAGAATTGGAGCTTCAAGGCGAGTTGGATCGACCGTGGTCCCCCAACCTGATACAGCGGCGCGAAACCGCCCGCGGTCCCGCCGGCTCCCAATCCGCGCCCCAGCATCGAGGTCGAGATCCCGAAGTAGGAGCTGGTGAGCGTCGTGGCGGGATTCGCGAAGTTCGGATGATTGAAGATGTTGAAGAACTCGCCGCGGAACTGAAGCCGGAAGCGCTCCGACAAAGGGAACTCGCGGCGTACGGCGATATCCGACTGCCAGGCGCCCCAACCGCGCAGGAAATTCCTTGGAGCGTTTCCCTGTTGGCCAGGCGGCGGAGCGGTGAACGCGTTCGGGTTGATGCGCTTGCCGCCCGCAACGTTGGGATCCTGAAGGTAGAGAGGCACGCCGGACACCAGGTTCGGAAAGACACCAGCGTAGGCCCCGCCCAGAAACGTACTCGTGCTAAGGACGGTCAGAGGCTGCCCGGCTCGCACGATGTTCATGGCGTCAACCGACCAGTCGCCCAGTGCGGCACGGGCGAACGCGTTGCCTCGCGGGGCCGGAACGGCATACGTCAGCGCGAAACTCAACGTGTGCCGGATGTCGAAATTCGACGAGGCTCTGCCCGGCGACGTTGTCAAGATGAACGCGTCCGAGGACGACGTATCGATGGAATGGGACCAGGTGTAAGACGCCAGTATCTGAAGGCCCCGGCTCAATTGCCGGCGGAACTGGAGTTGTAAGGCGTCGTAGTCGGAGGTCGCGCCATTGGACGTCACATACAGCCTGCTGAAGGAGGGATCCGGTCTCATGTAATAGGTCTGGCGCAACAGACGCCGGCCTGCCGCGCCCACATAGGATGCGGTCAGCGTTTGCCCTGGCCCCAGGCCTTGCTCCACCGTGAAGTTCCATTGAACGGTGTAAGGCAACTTCAAGTGTGGATCGAAGACCGCAGCCTGAGAGATCGGTAAGGTCGTGTCGGCGAGCGGAGGAGGCGCCTGCTGTTCCCCGGTGAGCGGGAAAGCCACGTTGCTCGAGTAGACGGCTTGGCCGTAATACTGCGCGTTGCTGGCGAACACGTCTCCGAGTTGGCCGAACCCGACGTCATAGAACACACCGGCGCCCCCTCGCAGGATGGTCGCCCAGCGGGGAGAATCGAACAACTGATAAGCCACACCCACCCGAGGTGCGAAGTTGGTCGCCGATGCATGCCAGAGGGGCGCTCCGGACGAAACCAGTTGTATCGTGGCGATGTCGGTGACCTGATTCACGACCCAAGGCGCCGCGCGGTTGGAGACGTAGGGGGTTGGGTTGAACTCCCAACGTAACCCATACGTCAGCGTCATGCGGCGGGAGGCCCGCCACGTGTCCTGCGCGAACAGGGAGAGGTTGTTCGTAACGACCTGCAGCCCCGCTGCTCCACTAGCCACGTTCACGTAGGCTTGCGCCGGTGTGTTCTGCAAGACGTCGGCGCCCGTGGAATACAGGAATTGATTGTCGTAAGCCCGCCGCCCGTAGGTCGGCGACAGCCGCCGGTAGTCGACGCCGAACTTGAACTGATGCGCTCCCTTCACGTAGGAAAGATTGTCCACTGCGTTGAACTGGCGCTGGCGGTTGGCAGCGTTCGCACCGAGCATGACTTCCGAGGCATACCCGCAACAGAGGAACGTGAAGCCGCTGGTATTCGGGTCGCTGAAGGATGGAAACACCCGGGACGGGTCCAGGGGAACGGCGCCGCCCAATCCGGTGAGGGTGTATGAACTATAACCACGGCTGCGGCTATAGTTGAACCGGAAGGTGTTGGTGAAGGATGGGCGGATCAGCCAGTTCGCTCCTGCCGTCGCGGTAAGCGTGTCTAGTTGAACCGGTTGCAGGTTGCTCGGAGCAAGCGGTGCTCCCAGATAGTTGGTGGCCGAAGAAGGTGCGTCGCTGAATCGGCCAAAAAGCGAAAACTTGCCGAACGTATGGTCGAGGCGGATGCTCCCTGAATCGACGTTGGTCGGGGTCGAGATGCTGGCGGAAAACTGGGCTAGGCCGTCGCCCAATTCCGGACCATTGGGAATAGGGTAGGCTGCCAGTACCGCCTGGAGCGGAGCGGAGGTGCTCTGGCGGAGAGCAAGATCCGGAACACTTGCAATGGCGACCTGCGGCTGGCGAAGCCGCAGGCCCTCATAGGAGAGAAAGAAGAAGGTATGGTCCCGGATGAGTGGACCGCCGAAGACGCCGCCAAAATCGTTCTGCCGCTCGGCCGGTTTTGGCTTGGCCTGCTGATTTGCGAACCAGTCGTTCGCGTCCAACTTGTCGTTCCGGAAGTAGTTGAACAGTGTGCCGTGAAACTGGTTCGTACCGGAGCGGGTCGAAATCTCAATTTGCGCCCCAGGCATACGGCCGTATTCGGCGGAAAACGTCGAGGTCTGGATGCGGAACTCCTGGACCGCGTCGACCGACGCCAATCCATTAAAGCTTCCGGCCGCAGTCAGTGAGGGCAAAACTCCGCCCGCGGACTGGCCGAGCGAACCCGCTGACACGCCGAAATTCGCGCTGACTCCGTCCACGGTAAAGTAGTTCGCATCAGCGCGCTGGCCGTTCACATTGAATTGGCCCTGGTCGTAAAAGCTGGTGGATGCGATCGTCACCCCCGGAGCGAGCTGGAACAGGTTCTGAAAACTTCGGCCGTTCAGCGGCAAGTTCTCCACGAACTGCCGGTCCACGACGGTACTAACCGAGCCCGGACTGGCAGGCGCCGGCAGCCCTCTCGCCTGAACGGTAATGCTCTCCGGAGTGGTGCCAGCGGTCATCGTGAAGTCGAACTGAAGCTCGTCCGCCACGTGCAGGATCACGTCCGGCCTCAGCAACGTCTTGAAACCGGTTTTTTGGACTTCAATACGATAAGCCCCCGGGGGAAGGTCCGTGAGGTAGTAGATCCCTGAACCGTTCGTGGTGGACTCGAAGGGGACGTTCGTAGCGGTATGGGTGGCCGTGATGCTCGCATCGACGACCACGGCATCCGTGGGATCCGCAATCCTGCCACTAAGCGAGGCGCCACTTGACTGGGCCTGGAGAAGCGCGGCGAGCAAAACGAGAAATAAAGCGGGCGCAAAAATCTTGTCCATCGGTTACGGTGTCTAAAAAAGCAACGCAACATGTGTGTCCTGTCAGCATAGACTATTTGCCCGGAGCTCATCTCGGGGGCTTCCCTTAAAACGCGCCTCGCGCAGAGAAGGTCTGGGTTGGCACTCCTTCGGGAGGCAGAACATCACTGTCCTGCAGGAGGAGGGTGCGACCGCGTTCGAGGCCATGGCACAGGCCGGACATTCGTGGCCATCGATGACTGGCGAGTACACGATCGTCGGATTCGAGCGTCGCGAAATCGTTCGAAGGCTTCAACAGGAGGCTCTTCGGCGGCGAATGATTGGCGAAGAATCCCGAAACTTGACGATTTGCGGGAGCTGCGGGAATGGCCGGTTTTCAGGTGTCCGCCGAGGCCTTGGAGAGCGCCGCCCGCCCAGCGGACCGAAACGACAATGTTCGCGATCGTGTAGCGGCCACGGCGACCACCCCCCGAGTTGATGGTGTTTGAACGGCGGGGCAGAACGCTGACGGTGTCCGCTGGCGAAGTGTTATCTGTCCGTGGGATCCGTTCGCCGGCCAAAACCGGCGCTCCGGAGACCGGACACGACGAACCAGCGCCGGATAACCGCTCGAGTCCTCGCTTTCCGCAGTATCCATTCATTGGCAAGCATTTCCCGCGGATGATTCGAACGCAGGCGCTGCCACCACCAGAACGCCTGTTGGTTGAGTTCCCGGCGCCACCGCTCCAAAAGCGTGAGGCGTCTGCGGCTGGACCGGGACATCTTCCCCTTCCATTGATTACTGTTGCGGGCGATGACCCGGCCCGTGCTCATCGGCGTGCGGCGTGCTTCTGTGATCAGGCGTTTGCCAGGAGGCAGACGGCTCAGCTCCAGAACGTCCTCGTGAATACTTTCCCCAACGAAGGCGCAAATCGACCGAAGTGTCTCTCCGGGGTTCCCGGTGAGGGCTTCGTAGCGAACTTCCAGATATTGGTCAGGAGCCAAAATCCGTGCGCCCCTCCGTCCCGCTTCGATGGTTTCACGCCACAGCCCCGCGGCGGTGTAGACGTTGCCGGGTCCGAAACGCTCGCGGATGAGAGAGAGGGCCACATCACGTCCATCGCGTATGATGTGAATGAAACGGGCCTCCGGGAAGATCTCGGCCAGGGTGGGAATCGCCCGCACGTATTGCGGCGTCTTGTCTCCCCAGCGTGGCTTGTTCTCCATCCGAGCCCAGGTCTCGAACAGGAAAGAAACCACTTCGCGATAGGAGCGGAAAGCAGAGAAAGCGGCGGGGGTCCAGATCGAGATTCCATTGCTTCACAAAATGGAGGCGCAGAATCCTCGACGCGAGACGCTCCGCCTCACGACGGCTGCACGGATCGCCATACGCCTGGTAGAACAACGGCAGAAAGTGCGATTCTCTCGGAAAAGTCAGGCGGGGGTGGGGCCGCAGTGCGTCTCTGCTACTGGCGGAAGCTCGTAGCCGTAGACGCCGGACTTGTGGTGGAGATTTCCTCCACGAACGAAGAATTGGCGAAGCGCATCGGCTCCGTGCGGGAGGTCTCGCGCACTTTGGCGAGGATGGAGCATGACGGCCTAATTGCGCAGCAGTCGCCGGCTGGGGCCAAGCATCGCCGGATTCTCCTCTGCGATGAAGCCGTTGTCGCGCACTTCGGAGCCAAATTTCCTTAGCGTTGCAGAACAGTTGTCAGATGTTCGAGCAGGGCCACGGTGTTGTTATGTTCCCTATCCTTCGCCCCGTAGTCCAACGTGATGTGCGCCCTTTTGACGGACCGGAGTTCGGCTAGGCGCTACTAGCCTGGTTGTCGAGTTCGCGACAGTAACGTCTCTTGAACTCTTGCCAACGGTTCGGGCGATGGCCAAACCACTTCCGCAGACTTGCGCTGGGCGCGATGTCACGCAGCCAAAGGTCGATGGCCGCCGAGCTCTTGGACAACCCACGGGGCCATATCCGGTCGATGAGGATCCGGTATCGAGGGAGCGCGCAAGGAACCCATGGCATGATGCCGTCACTCGGGAAGAAACCCGATCTTGATCGATCGCGTGAGCCATCGCAAGCTTTCAGAGCGCCTAGCCCCCGAGGGGCGTCTACGAATTGCGGCTCACTCAGCGGAAGAGCGGCGGAGGCGGGCAGGGCTCCTGAATGCGGCGCGCCGTGACCCAAGTCACTGCGCTTTCCAGCGCTCGTCCGTAGTCTGGAAACAGAGGAACACGCATGACATTCCATCACGACCAGACGACGCGCGAGATCGCGATCCGGATTCCAGGAGCCGTCCCGATCTTCGAATCTCTGGGTATCGACTACTGCTGCGGAGGGAACCGACGGCTGCGCGAGGCCTGTGAGCGCGCCAATGTTGATCTGGAACATGTTCTCCAACTCCTTGAGACCGTCGAGGCTGCACCCAATCCATCCACAACTGACTGGACCGCGCAGCCGCTCGACACCCTGACCCGTCACATTGTCGGCCAGCACCACGCGTATGTGCGCCGAACGACAACGCCGATTTTTCAGTGGTTGGATAAGGTGGTGGCCAAGCACGGACCCGCGCATCCCGAAGTGGATGCGGTCCGGACAATATTCAAAGCGCTGTCCGAAGAACTGTTCGCACATATGATGAAGGAGGAACGGATACTGTTCCCACATCTGGACCGCCTGGCGGCGGCCGAACGCGACGAGTCCGCCGCCGCCCAGACCTTCTTCGGGTCTGTCGAGGCTCCCATTAGCCGCATGCTTACCGAACACGACGATGCTGGTGAATCGCTAGCCGAAATCCACAGGCTTACTCACGGCTACCAACCGCCCGAAGACGCGTGCCCCACTTACCGCGCCCTCTACCGCGGGCTGGCTGAATTCGAGAGCGACCTCCATCAGCACGTTCACCTGGAGAACAACATCCTCTTCCCGCACGCGCTGGAACTCGAACGCCGGCTGCTCTCAGGGCAGGAGCAGGAGCATGTCTGCGGCTAACGCGGCGACATCGTTGGGTGGTCCGGCCGCCCCTTATGCGGAACGGGAGTCGCAGCTCCAGCGAGTATTGATCGCCTACATCATCACCGGGCTACTCTTCATGCTCCTGCCCGGCACCTTCCTCGGTGTTTGGAACCTGATCTCCATCAGCAGCCATCACGACCTCGTCGCGCTCTCTCCCGCCTGGATACAGGCGCACGGCCACGCGCAGATTTTCGGCTGGATCGGGACCTTTATCCTGGGGATCGGATTCTATTCGCTTTCGAAGATGGGCCGTTTGCCGGTCTACGCGGTCTCGCGCGCCTGGACCGCCTTCATCCTATGGACTGCAGGAGTGGCGACTCGCTGGTGCACGGGAGTAACGGAGTGGAAATGGCCCGTGCTGCTGCCTCTGGCCGCCGCGCTGGAGCTGAGCGCGTTCCTGCTGTTCTTTCGAACTGTCTCCGGCCACCGGGCGAATGCCACGTCCGCGGGCGCCACGACGGAGGCTCGTCGCAAGCCCGAAGCATGGATGCTGATGGTGATCGCGTCGACGGTCGGCTTCCTATTCGCGCTTACGCTGAATCTGGCGGCCGCCGTGCAATCCGCCTGGAGTGGCGTGGGTCCGGCGCTGCCCCATGGTCCTGATCAGCACATGGTCGCGCTGCAAACCTGGGGATTCCTGGTGCCTGCCATCTGGGGATTCAACGCGCGCTGGCTGCCGGTTTTCCTGGGCACGGACGCTCCACGTGTTCGCTTCCTGTTCGCCGCCCTCGCCGGTGCGTGGCTCTCCATCCTGGCCGGATTCGCCGAGCGGCCGCAGTTCGCGGCGATCCTGCTGCCTGTAACCGCCGTGTGCGCGATTCTGGCATTGCACGTCTGGGAGAAGCCAGTTCAGCCCGCCAAGATCCAAGGTGTGCATCGCAGTTTCCCGATGTTCATCCGGATCGCTTACCTCTGGCTGGTCGTGTCGACGGCACTGTGGGTCCTGGCCGCCTGGGCGGACCGTAGCGGCGGCATCTGGGGCGCGGCCCGCCATGCGCTGACGGTGGGTTTCATCTCGACCATGGTGTTCTCCATTGGCCAGCGTGTCCTGCCTGCGTTCGGCGGCGCGCGTGTTCTCTACAGCCCCAAGCTGATGTTCGCTTCGCTCGTTGCGCTGACCGCCGGCTGCACGCTGCGGGTAGGAGCGGAAATTCCCGCCTACGAGGGCTACTGGCAGCCCGCTTGGGCGATCCTGCCCGTTTCGGCAGTGGTCGAACTGGCCGCCGTGACGCTGTTCGCCATCAACCTGTTCCTGACCTTCGCCCAGCCGCCCGCGCACCTCCGCCCCTCTGAGGTAAGGTAGGAAGCGGCAAGCCATGGCACACCGTCAGTTGTGGGCGGGCACCATTTCTTTCGCAGTCTGCTTCGCCGCATGGGGTTTGATCAGCGCCTTCGCCCCGCGGTTCCGTGAACTTTACGGGCTTAGCGCCAGCCAGACTGCGCTCCTGGTGGCCGTGCCCGTCCTGCTCGGCTCTCTCGCCCGTCTCCCGATGGGTCTGCTCACGGACCGCTTCAAAGGTAGATATGTCTTCACGGCGCTGATGTTGTTTTCGGCGCTGGCCGCGTTCGTTACGCCGCTATCGAATAGCTACGGATTGCTGCTTGTGAGTGCGTTCCTCTTGGGCGTGTCCGGTTCTTCGTTCGCCGTCGGCGTGGGATTCGTATCCGGTTGGTTTCCGAAGCAGCAACAAGGCGGAGCGCTCGGCATCTACGGGCTGGGCAATGCCGGCCAGTCCGCGGCCGTGTTCCTGGGACCTCTGTTGGCCGCCCGGATCGGATGGGAGAACGTCTTCCGTGTTGTGGCCGTCCTTCTGGTTCTGTGGTCACTGACGTTTATCGCCACTGCCCGTAACGCACCTATCGACATCCCACGCCGAAGCCTGGGAAGCATGCTCGCGATTCTGGGACGCGAACGCCTCTCCTGGGTGCTGGCGTCCTTCTACTTCCTGACGTTCGGTGGATTTGTCGCCTTCTCCATCTACCTGCCTGCGTTGCTGGTGCAGGAGTTCGGCCTTGCGGCTGCCGACGCGGGATTCCGCACCGCAGGGTTCGTTCTGCTGGCAACCGGACTGCGTCCGGTCGGCGGGTGGCTCTCCGACCGGATCGGCGGCGCGCATGTTCTGTCGATCGTCTTCCTCGGTGCGATACCGTTTGCTTTGCTGCTCGCTTGGCCCTCGATTCTTCCGTTCAGCGTCGGGGCCTTGGGCTGCGCCGCGCTGCTCGGACTCGGCAATGGAGCGGTATTCAAATTGGTGCCGCAGTATTTCCCGGCCGAAACTGGAACGGTCACCGGACTCGTCGGCGCAATGGGCGGGCTGGGCGGCTTCTTCCCGCCCCTATTGCTGGGCGTCCTGCGGGATCGCGTGGGTGTCCTATGGCCCGGTTTCGCGCTGTTGGCCGCTACCGCACTCACGCTCTGGGAAACCAACCGGCGTGTGTTCCTCCCGCGCGAAACCGCTCCCGTGCTGGCCGGGCGCGCCGCCGAGCGCCTGCGCGCCGGAGCCTGGTCCACCTTCTGGACCCTGCTGCTGGTTGCGGCCATCGTCGCAGGCTCCCGCAACCTTCAGGGTTTCGATCCGGCGCTGGTGATCTACACCTTCGCCGTGGTCTTCGCCGCGTGGGGGACGATCTACCACTACAACGTCTGGCTGGGCAAACCCCCGACGCGAATGTACTGGAACCGCGGCTGGGAACTGGTCCGCCGGCGCGGGCTCTGGCGCAGCCTCACGCAGGTGCTGCGCACTGCCGCCACCCATCTGTTCGCGCAGAGCTTCATTCGTCGCCGATCGCCGCTGCGCTGGTGGATGCACCAGTGCATCTTCTGGGGCTGCCTGCTCGCTGTGGCGATCACGTTTCCTCTCGTCTTCGGCTGGATCTCCTTCGAGACGCGCCCTGACAACCAGATGATCTATGTCGCCTATCTCTTTGGATTCCCGGCCGGGGAGTTCCCGCTGGATTCCTGGCTGGCGGTGATCCTGTTTCACGGACTCGATATCGCGGCCGTCCTGGTGCTTGGCGGCATCGGGCTGTCGCTCTGGCGCCGCATGCGGGACGCCGGCGCTCGCAGCGTGCAATCCTTCGCCATGGATTTCATGCCGCTGGTGATCCTGTTTGCGATCTCGGTAACCGGCCTTGCCCTGACCGCTTCGCAGGAATGGCTGCGCGGCGAGGCCTACAGCTTTCTCGCGATCCTGCACGCGATCACCGTGATCGGCGGCCTGCTTTATCTGCCCTTCGGCAAGTTCTTCCACATCGTCCAGCGTCCCGCGCAGATCGGTGTGAAGCTGTATCAGGATGTGGGCGCCACGGGCGAACAGGCCGCCTGCGCGCGATGCGGCCAGCCGTTCGCTTCCCGCATGCACATCGATGATCTCCGTACCGTCCTGCGCCAGATGGACTTCGACTACTCCGCCGCCGAGCCTGCCGGACATTGGCAGGCCCTGTGCCCTGCGTGCAAACGCAAGGCAGTCGCCGTCGCACAAATCCGGTTGAAGGAGAGTGCTCTTGGCTAAACCTCCGGCAACCCTGGCTAGACTTCAGGAACAGTTCGGTCCGCATCCCAACTCCGTGCCTCCGGGCGGCTGGCAGGATGAATCACGGAATCCCGCTGACCGGCTGGTGCAGACGCATTGCTGCTTCTGTGGCCAGCAGTGTGGCATCCAGCTCAAGGTGCGTGGCAACACGGTGATCGGCTTCGAACCCTGGGAAGAGTTCCCCTTCAATCGTGGCAAGCTCTGCCCCAAGGGTGTGAAGCGATACTTGCAATCGAATCATCCCGACCGGCTGCTCGACCCGTTGCTTCGCACGGATGACGGATTCCGCAAGACCGGCTGGGACGAAGCGCTCGACCTAACCGTGCGCCGCCTCCAGGAGATCCAGGCGAAGTACGGCAAGGATTCCGTGGCGGTCTTCGGCGGAGCGTCGCTCATCACGGAGAAAGCTTACCTGCTCGGCAAGTTTGCCCGTGTGGCCCTGGGGACGCGGCACATCGACTACAACGGCCGCCTGTGTATGGTATCGGCGGGCGTGGGCTATAAGCTGGCGTTCAACGTCGACCGCAGTCCAATCCCCTGGAGCGATATCGCACTTGCCGACACGCTGTTCGTCATCGGGGCCAACATCGGGGAATGCGCGCCCATCACCACCGACTACATCTGGCGGGCCCGCGATCACGGCGCGCGCCTGATCGTGGCCGATCCGCGCATGACGCCGATTTCCCGCAACGCCGACCTCTACCTGCCGCTGCGCCCCGGGACCGACCTGGTGCTCTTGATGGGCATGCTCCACGTGGTCCTGCGCGACGGTCTCGAGGACCGTGCGTTTATCGCCGAGCACACCACCGGGTTCGAGGCTGTCGCCGATTCCGTCCGCGGTTACGATCCGCGCAGCGCCGCGGACCGCACCGGCGTGCCGCCGGAAGCGATCGAGCGCGCCGCCCGCTGGTTCGCCGACGGCCCGCGAACCGTCGCCATGCATGCTCGCGGTCTGGAGCACCAGTCCAAAGGCGTGGAGAACGTGCTCGCGCTGATCAATCTCACACTGGCCACCGGCAAGATCGGACGGGAAGGCTGCGGCTGCACGATGATCACCGGCCAAGGCAACGGCCAGGGCGGCCGCGAGCACGGCCAGAAGTGCGACCAGCTTCCCGGCGCACGGTCGATCGCCGATCCCGCCGCCCGCGAACACGTTGCCCGCGTGTGGGGCATTGCGGCGGAGGAGATCCCGCAGGCCGGCTACTCGGCGCAGGAGATCATGAACGCGATTCACGAAGGCGAGATCAAAGCCCTGCTGTCCACGTGCTTCAATCCGCTGGTTTCGCTCCCGGACGCCCGATATACTCGCGAGGCCCTGAACCGGCTGGAGTTTTTTGGCGTCATCGATTTCTTCCTTTCCGAGACGGCGCAGCATGCCGACGTCGTGCTGCCCGGTAGCCTCCAGGAGGAAGAGGAAGGCGTGGTTTGCAACGTCGAAGGCAAAGTGCTTCACATCCGCAAGGCCGTCGATCCTCCCGCCAATGCCCGCGCCGATTCCTGGATTATCTGTGAGCTGGCACGTCGCCTCGGAAGAGAACGCCAGTTCGCGTTCGCCTCCACCCGCGCGATTTTTGACGAGCTTCGGGAAGCCTCGCGCGGCGGCATCGCCGACTATTACGGGATCACCTACGAACGAATCGACCGTGAGATGGGCGTCGCCTGGCCCTGCCCGTCAGAAGACCATCCCGGAACACCCCGCCTGTTCGAGGGTGGCGCTTCCTTCTATCCGGACGGCAGGTGCCGATTCCATGTGACGGAGTGGCGCGAAAGCGGCGACCCGGTCAGCGAGGAACACCCCCTGTATCTGACCACCGGCCGTGTGGTCAGCCAGTACCTGTCGGGCACGCAGACGCGCAGGATCGGCGGCTTGCTCAAGCTGAATCCGGAACCCCCCGTGGAACTGCATCCCCGGCTCGCCGAGCGCCACGGCATCGCGGATGGGGACTGGGTTACGGTCACCACCAAGCGTGACGAGATTACGCTGCGCGCTCTGGTCGTGAAGACGATCCGCCCGGACACCGTCTTCATCCCGTATCACTGGGCGAACCAGAAGAGCGCGAACAAGCTCACGCACCGTACTCTCGACCCTCGCAGCAAGATTCCCGAGTTCAAGGTCTCCGCCTGCCGGATCGAGAAAGCGGCGCAGGCTCCAGGGTGGGCTTCGAGCGACGGAGTCGACCTCTGATGCACGGCTACGAATTCTACGTGGACACGACACGCTGTATCGGATGCCAAAGTTGCTTGACGGCGTGCGAGGAGTGCGAGACGCACCGCGGCGTTTCCATGATCAATTTCGACTACCTCGACCGGCCTAACGGGATCGCCACCGCCGCCTTCGTGTGCATGCACTGTGAAGATCCCACGTGTGCGCAGGTCTGTCCGGCCGATGCGATTAAGCAGGGAGAGGACGGCGTGGTGCAGTCTTCGCTCAAGCCGCGCTGCATCGCATGCTCGAATTGTGTTCTGGCGTGTCCCTTCGGCATTCCCAAGATCGTGCCCGAATACGAGCAGATGATGAAGTGCGATATGTGCTATGACCGCACGTCGGAAGGGAAGCGTCCCATGTGCGCGACGGTCTGCCCCAGCCAGGCTCTGGCGTATCTGCCGCCCGAAGAAATCGCTCGCAATCGCCGGGAACGGCCGGTGAACACAGTCGTGTTCGGACGCCAGACGGTGACCACCAAGGTATTCCTGATGGCTCCTGCGAACCGCGACGATATTTCGATCGACGTAACCGACTATATGTGGGAAGGAGAACCGGCATGAAACCGCAGCACAACCCGAGCCGGCCCGAGCCTCTTTGGCGCGAGGAGTTCTCCGTGCGCCAGGCGGACGAGCGCTCCGTGAGCCGCCGCCAGCTCACGAAGTTCCTCACGCTCACCAGCCTTGCCATGTTTGCCGGGAACGTGTGGATCGCCGTCCGGTCCTGGTTTCGAACGCCGCGGAGTTTCCCCATGCAGGTGGTTGCGTCCCGCGGCGAGATCGCTGTCCGGGGGGTGAAGCTGTTCGCATATCCCACGCCTGCCGATCGCTGCATCCTGATACGGACGGCGGATGATACCTATGCGGCATACAGCCAGAAGTGCACCCACCTTTCCTGCGCCGTCTTCTATTCGGCAGCAAACAATCGCATCGAGTGTCCCTGCCACAACGGAATCTTCTCGGTAAGAGACGGCTCGGTGATCCAGGGTCCGCCCACGCGGCCGCTACCGCGAATCCAACTGGAGCAGCGGGGCAGCGAGCTAGTCGCCATCGGAGTGGACGAGGGCCGAAAAGAATCATGAAACCTGCGTCGAGTCGCGACGGCCGCAGCACCGCGGCAGTGGAAGGAGCGATGGCGTTGATCCTCGTGCTACTGATCGTGCAGATCTGGCTTCTCTCGGCGACGCTGGAAGCCTACCTCGGTGGCTATCGTGAGACAGCGCTCCCGGGAGCAATCGTATCGGGATTGCTGTTTCTGGCTTGCGGCGCACTGTACCGCTTCATCGCTCACTTCGGTCGCTCGCGCTGAACGAATGCCTCGATCGAGTGACCCGTTGGCCCAGCGTGCGGCACAGCCTGTTTTGGGAACCCGCCTGCGCGACCTGAAGGTTGATGTCGGCACCGTTGGGATCGCCTGTGTTGCCCCGAACGGGCCTATGAAGCAGGAGGGGCTATTTGATTCCGAATTGGCAGGAGTACGGTCGGGTAGGATTTTCTCAACAGCGTGCGCAGGGTCGGGAAGGATATCATTTCGATTGCCGCCTTCAGGATCGCCCGTGTCTGAGTCGGCCAGCTTTGAAGGCCTCCGTGAGCTGATGTTCTAGCCCGCACTTCTCACCGGCTTTCAGCGCATCGGAGGGAAACGCCGGGCGGGGAGCCGCAAGGGGCGATTTCGCCACCGCAACTGGCATGACACCTTGACCGGCGACAAGCGCCGGGACGAGTCCCGGCGCGGCAAGCCACGGGCTTGCGCCACGTCCTGCGTCCGAAACCTGGTGAGAAATTCGGGCTAGCTTGAAGACGCAGAGGTGGTCGTACGCGAAGGCGCTCACCGGGAGAATCGGTGGTGCGGCGGGCGTGGAGAGATCGGCGCGTTTCGGGGCCAGAAGAACCGCTCGATCGGCGGTAAGATTACCAGAATGCCCGACTCAGGGAAGAGGCGGCACCGAAGACCGTCAATGAGGAGGTCGGTTTCCTGCTCCGTCTCCTGGGCGACCGTGGGGATGCGATCCGCGCCAAGCTTCGCCGTGAGAGATCACTAAAGCTGCGGCTTGGCCCAAGTGTCGGGCGGGCCTTCTCGGAGGAACAGAAGCAGGCTCTGTTGGACGCCGCCATGCCAGCGCGGAGTGCGAAGGGCACCCAGTCGCAGACCGGCCCGAGATCCCCCAGTATGCTTCCAGCCCTGATGTTGGCACTCAACGCAGGCATGCGGGATGCCGAGATCCGGCATCTGAGCTGGAGCCGGATCGATCTTGACCGGAAGTTTTTGACCGTCGGCAACTCGAAGGCGGAGGCCGGTGAGGGTCGAACCATATCCTTAAATGCCGCTCTACTGTCGGCGCTGGTCGAGTACTCCAAGTGGTACACGGCAAAGTTCGGAAGCGTCGAGCCAGGCTGGTATGTCTTCCCCGGCAGGGTCGGCAAACCAGAAGACGGGCAGAAGCGGCCACTTGATCCCACTCGGCCAATCACGAGCTTGAAGACCGCTTGGCGCAATGCGAAACAGCGGGCTGGAGTGGAAGGACGCTGGGCACGATCCCCGCCACACGCTTGTGACGGAGCTTGCGGAGAGCGGCGCTGGCGATCGACGATCATGGACATTGCCGGGCATGTCTCGAAGCAGATGCTGGCCAGGTATAGTCACATCCGTATGGAGGCAAAACGCAAGGCTCTTGAGGCAGTTGACACGCAGCGGCGGAAGGTTCCGGTGGTCCGGCCAGAGCCAGCCAAGGGCACAGAATCAGGCACGCCCCAATGATCTTCGGGTGTGCCGGGCACAAAAGTGGCACAGTGACGCACGGACAGAGAGCTTGTAACCGACTGATGTTTACTGATGTTAGGGTACTTCGGTAAAATCGACGACCTCGAAACGGCGCTTGCCAGGTTCGACGATTCTTTGTTTCGATGTACGGCTTGGCGCCCCAACTGTGAGCCTTCCCCTGTCGCCCTCGGGATCCAAGCTCGATTCCCCGCTCGCCCGTGGACCGGGCGCCTTCTCCTTGGACCACCTGATCGATACTTGGCACGATGGACTCAGCGCTGGTCGCGGGCTTGTGATTTCTCCGTCAGGATAGACCGCAGCCCCTGAACCGCTCCATACGGATGATTAACGGCGGCTTTGTTGGTATCGGCCGCCGTAACGCTGCGGGCAATCTTTCCGACCTCGGTTCTCAATCCCGTGGCGACGACGAATCCGCTGCCGCGGCCGGACGCCACGGTGGACCCCGCGAAGGCCATGTTCCGGCGATCGCTCATGGAAAGGTCCTCCGCGAGCGGCGCAATTGTTTTTTCCACCGCCAGGGATTCTCCGGTGAGCAGCGCTTCATCGACAGCGAGGTTGTTGGCCAGTAGCAGGCGCAGGTCCGCGGGTACGCGGGCTCCGGACTCCAGATACACCGGATCGCCGGGCACGAGATCTTCCGCGCTCATCTCGGTCACGGCGCCGTTGCGGCGTACGCGCGCGATGACTCTAAGCAACTGCTGCAAACTCGCGGCGCTGCGTTCCGCCTTCCACTCCTGAAACGTACCGAGCCAGCACCTGGGTATCGGTCAGCCCATCCGGCGAGGCCTCCAGTCTCTTGGCAACCTCAGTCTCCGGCAACGCATGCCACGCGACTCCCTGCGCGTTCAGGCCTCCGGAACGGTTTGCTGTATGGATGCGGTTGGGTTGCATGTGTGGCTCGCTTCCTGTTCGTGGACCCGAACTCCACAGCTTTTTTCGTACCACAATCACGGGGCGCGCACTGGAATGAATCGAAAGCGAAACGGGGATCCCCACGTGGGTCAAATTCCCCAGGTCGAGCTTCCAGGGGCATAGGGCACGGATTTCCACCTACCCGCTTCGCTCTGCAAGGTAAATAAAAAGTAGAGGCCTTCATATGCAATGCCAGGGCAGGCTGGCATACCACATGCTCAGTAAAGTACGACCACGAGGTTCAGCGCCCGCTACATCACGGTGATCTTGGGAACCTGGCGGGTCGCCATAGGCGGCAAATTCGACCCCGGCCAACTAATTTAGCACCAGGCAGGAAGCGGTCCCAATGGGCGCGCGACGGTGGTCACGCAGCCGAGCCGCTCTCGAGCCCTCCGGTCCGGAGGTGTAGCGTAAAGGTACTCCCCTTGCCCGCCGTGCTTTCGACCGTGATCCGGCCACGCAGATCCTCGGCGATGCTCTTGGCGAGAGCCAGGCCGATCCCGGTACCGTGAATCTGCGCCGCTTGCACGGACGGACTGCGATAGAAGGGTTCGAAGATGTGGGGAAGGTCGGCTGCGGCGATCCCCACGCCGTGGTCGGCGACACTGATGCGGACTTCGCCGTCGGCTGCGGCGGCGCGAATCCCGATCCAGCGCTGTTCCTTTCCGTACTTCAGTGCGTTGGTGATCAGGTTCTGAAGACATTGCAGCAGCGCCGCGGAATCGCCCAGAACAGCAGGCAGATCGGGCTGGATCTCGCGTTCGACCGTGAAGGAGCGGGCCTCGATCAGCTCGGCCGCGCTCGCCAGAGCCTCTTCGATCAGCTCCTCGACGTCGAGCGGACGGAGGTTGTAGTGCTGACGGCCTTGGCGCGTGGCGGCGAATAGCAGGATCCGCTCCACCAGCGCGTAGAGTTGCTTGGCTTGAGTGCCGATGGCGGCCCCGTACTGGACCATCTGCTGAGTCGTATCGACGACGCCGTTACGGATATTCTCGGCCCCGGAGATGATCACCGCCAGCGGGGTTCGCAGCTCATGCGAGACGGCCGTCACGAAATTCATCTGCAATTGAGCCAACCGCTGCGCGCGGTGGCTGGTGACGATCAGCATCGCCATGTTGATGGCCAGCACCAGCAGCACGCCGAAGCCGATGGCCAGGTCGCGGCGGTGCAGTTCGTTGACGAAGGCTCCCAACGGTCCGCCGCGGCGATGCCGCACGACAAGGCGCCAGTCGAGGGCGGCGGGGACATCCTGCAAGAGCGGGAACCAGGAAATCTTGGCGAGGTCGGATGGTCCCTTGTCGCCCGAAGGCGCGTGAAACACATGCACGGGCGGGCCGAGCGCCTGGTCGTAGGCGCGGGCGAATACGTCGATGACACCGTCCGCGTCCGGCGGCTCTGGATCACCGAAGCTGGTATCGGAGGAATACAGCACGGGCTGCGGAGCCGTGCCGGACAAGACGGCGATCTGGTAGTCCAGCCCGTTGGTGCCCTGAAAGTAGGTGTGAGAAAGGTCGGCGAGGATATGGTTCTGGATCTCGTCGCGGCTGAGCTCGATCGCGAGCCAGCCTAGTTGCGGCCCGCGGCCCGCGGATGCAGCAGGACCCAGCGCGATGGGGTGAACCATGGCCGGAATGGTGGGCTCGAAGGTCCAGTCCCCGCCCGCGTTGCCGATGCCGAAGGATGCAGGCCTCGCGGGTTGGGAGGGAGTCGCGTGCAGCATGCGATCCAGGTCGTGCCGCAGGGAGGCGAAGGGAGGCGGCCACTGGGGCGCTTCGGGGCCGCGGTCCGGGTCGAGTTCGAGCGACGCGCCGCCGGGCTTCAGCAGATACACGCGCGAGATCAGCTTCGGATACTTGGCCAGCGCTCTCCATTCGGCCAGGCGGCGGAGGTACTGGTCGAGGTCGCCGGGCGTGTCCTCCAAGGGGTCGATGCGCAGAGCGAGGCTGATTTCGGAAAAATAGCGGAAGAAATCCTTCTGCCAGTTCATCAGCGACATTTGCAGGCTGTCGGCCAGGCGCACCGCCGTCGCCTCACTGACTCGCGCGCTCCAGCGGTATTGCAGCACGGCCAGGGCGACCACGACGATCGCGCTGGGAATCACCACATAGCGTGTGGCCGTGCGCTCCTTGAGCGGCAGTTTCATCGCACTTTTATTATGGGTCCGCGCGGAACTTGTAGCCTAATCCCTGCACAGTCAGGATGAATTTGGGCTGCTTGGGGTCGTCTTCCAGGTGCTGCCGCAGACTGGCGATGCGCATGTCCACGGTGCGGGTGAAGATGTCCGGGCTGTAGCCCCAGACCTCTTTGAGCAGAACCTCGCGCGAGAGAGTCTCGCCGCGGTGCTCCAGCAGAAAGCGCAGCAATTGGAATTCGCGCGCCGAGAGGCTGACCGGTTCGCCGTTGCGCGTCACGGCCGTGCCCGGAACGTCGACACGGATGGAGCCGAACTCGTAGACGGCCGGGTGCGGGGCGGCCGGAACGCGGCGCAGCAGCGCGCCGACCCGCGCCATCAGTTCGCCCATGTTGAACGGCTTGCGGACGTAGTCGTCCGCGCCGAGGCGCAGGCCCTTCACCGTGTCTTCGCTCTGGCCCAAGGCGGTCAACATCAGGATCGGAATCGTGCGGCCGCTGGCGCGGACCGCAGAGCAGACTTCGAAGCCGTCTTTGCCGGGCAGCATGATGTCCAGAATCACCAGGTCCACGGCGGGATTCGTGGCCTTCGCTACGGCCTCATTTCCGTCACGGGCGTATTCGACAGCGTAGCCTTCGCGGCGCAGGCTGTCGCCGATGAAGAGGCGCAGAGCCTCCTCATCCTCGACCAGCAGAACCGTCTTCTCTGCCATCAGCCATCGCCACCTAGAAGAGCAGCTTCAGCGCGAACTGTGTCTGGCGCGAGTTCAGCGCGCTGGTGTATCGGCCGAAGGTCGGCGTGAAGGCGATGCGGCCCGGCGTATCGGCAAAATTCGTGTGGTTAAACAAGTTGAAAAACTCCGCGCGGAATTGCAGCCTCATCCGGTCATTGATCGGCGTGTCCTTCAACAAGGACATGTCCGTGTTGACTTCATTATCGCCGAAGGTGATATTGCGGCCGGCGTTGCCGAAGGTGAACTGCGCCGGCATTTGGAACACCGACGTGTCAAACCACTGCTGTGCCGTCTGCGGCGCGTTCGCGTTGGGATTCCCCGTAACGTCGGCCCGCTGCTGGGGACCCGCGCCGATGTTGGCGTTGTCGCCGGGCAGCACCACGTTGAAGGGCGCTCCGGATTGCGTCATGACGATGCCGTTCACCGTCCATCCGCTCACCAGCGTTCCCGCCAGGCCGCGGGGCGCGAAGCCGTAGCCTTGGCCCACCGGGAGCTGGTAGGAGAACGAGGACACAAAGCGATGCGTGTGATTGAAGCTCGACAGCGCGTGCTCATTGCGAACGTTGTAGACGTCCTGCGGGATGTTTGCTTCGGCGAAGGTGCCGCCGACGTCAGAGGCGTCGTCGATAGATTTCGAGAAGGTGTAGTTGAGGTTCAGCGCCAGGCCACGCGAGAAGCGCTTTTCGAGCTTCACGGTGCCGGAGTGGTAGATGGACCAGCCGTCCCAGCGGATTGTCTTGAAGGCGCTTAACCGCGGGTTCGGACGGCGCGACGCGATGTCACCCGGGCCTGGCGTAGGCACATTCTTGTAGGTGCTGTTGTCCGCGCCGGTGACGTGCGAGCCGAAGTAGCTCACGGTGAGCACCCAGTCCGTCGCCAAGCTGCGCTGCACGTCCAGGCTCCAGGAATCGGCAAACTCGGCCCGGTAGTTGTAGTTCATCGTATTGCCGCCAATGGTGCCGGTGGCGTTCGACAGCAGGATATTGGACGTGGTGAGGGAAGGCACCAGAGTGGTCGCCGCCGTGTTGACGTTCTTGTTGAAGTAGAACGGCAGGGCTTCGGTGAGCGCCGTCTGGATGCTGTAGGCCGCCTGGTTATAGAAGAGTCCCCAGCCGGCACGGATCACGGTCTTGCTGTCGGCCTGCCAGGCAAGCCCGAAGCGCGGCGCCCAATGGGAGACCCCGGGGCGCAGCAGGGAGTTGTTGTAGCCCGCCTGCTTCGACGTCACGTAGGGAACGGGGATCTGCGAAAGCAGGCCGTTCGCCAGCGGGTTGATGTTGCCCTGCGAATCACTGGCGATCACCACACGATCCAGCTCGATATTCGACAGGCGGTTCTGCGTGTCCGTAATATTTCCGTTCAGCTCGAAGCGCAGGCCGTAGTTCAGGGTGAGAGAGCGGGTGATGCGCCAGTCGTCCTGCACATAGAGCTGCGTCCAGGTGCTGCGTCCGTATTCCGATCCGCCGGGGCCCACGCCGGCTTGCGCCTGTGAGGGGTAGCCCAGCAGGAAATCGGCGAAGGAGTTGCCGTCACCCAGTCCCGCCGACGAGGACGTGTAGCGCGGGGTGAAAGTGAAGGAGCCGCGGGCGTTGGGCGATTCGCTGGGGTTGAACTGCAGCCGGAAGAGGTAGCCGCCGAATTTGACGCTGTGCGCGCCCTTCACCCAGGAGAGGTTGTCAATCAGGTCAAAGCTGTTGTCGCGGCGCGTGTAAAGATTGGCGGGATCGCCAGCCGTGCTGTAAGCGCCGGAAAAACTCACCGACGGGAAACCGGTCTGGTCCGCGCGGGGGGCAATGCCGCCGATGCCCGCCAGAGCGGCGAAGTTCGTGCCTTGATTCTCGCTCTGCTGGCCGCCGGTGACGCGCAGGAAGCCGAGCCGCAGCTCATTCACTATGGTGGGAGAGAAGACGTGGGTTTCCGCCAGCGCGAAGTTTCTGGTGTGGGTCGTGAGGAAGTAGCCGAAGCCGGGCACCAGGCTCTCATTGAGCAGACTGCTGCCGAACGGCTCATAGGTGTCGAAGTTGGCGACATAGGCGTGGCCGTAGAGCGTGTCGTTGTTCGAAAGGTGGTAATCCATGCGGAGAACGCCCTGGTTGATGCCGTTTTGCAGGCTGGGGGTCGCACGCAGGTTCTGGACATTGCCGGGCAGGTTCGGCATCGGCAGCTTGTCGAGGAAAGTGCCCGCCACCGAATCCAGGCGCGTGAGAGGGATCTGATTGCCGGAAAACGGCACGCGCGATCCGTCGGGGTTCGTGCTGAGCGGATCGTAGATGGTGGGCAAGCCGGAGAAATCGCCGCTGCGGACCGCAGCCGTTGGGACGGAGAAGGTCCGGGTCTGGGCTTGGCGCACCCGCAGGCCCTCGTAGTTGCCGAAGTAGAAAAGCTTGTCTTTCTTGATCGGGCCGCCGAACGCCGCGCCGAACTGGTTCTGGCGATACGGGGGTGTGTTCTTAGGGTCGAAGAAATTGCGCGCGTCCAGCTTGTTGTTGCGGAAGAATTCGTAGATGGAGCCGTGGATAGTGTTGGCGCCGGACTTGATGACGGAGCTGATGGTGGCCGACGCCTTCCCGCCGAACTCCGGTGGATAGATCGACTTTTGCACATTGAACTCGGCGATGGAGTCGATGGGCGGCGATGCCACCAGGTGGTTGAAGTACTGGTCGGTGACCGAGACGCCGTCCAGGTAAAACATGTTGTGCCCGGCGCGCTGGCCGGCTACCTGCACGCCCTTCCCGGTTTGCCCCAGGGCGGAGCCGCGCGTGCCGCGAGGAGACTTGACCAGGTTGTCGGTCAACAGCACCAGGTCGACGAACTGGCGTCCATTCAGGGGCAGGGTGATCACGCGCTGTTGCGAGATCACCTCGCCCACTTCGGCGTTGGTGGTGCGGATGAGCGGCGGGGCCGCGTCCACGGTGACCACGTCGGTGCGCACGCCCAGGGTCAGGCGCAGGTCGACGCGCTCCTGCCGGCCCACCTGTAGCTCAATGCCTTCGCGGACCTCGGTCTGGAAATTGGCAAGCTCAGCGTGCACCGTGTATTCGCCGATCGGCAAAGCCGTGGCCACGTAGCTCCCGTTGCTCTGCGTCATCACTTCGCGAACCTGGCCGCTGGACTGCTGCTTGACGGTGATCATCACGCCGGCAAGAGGCGCACCGGCCGGGTCCGTGACCGTCCCCACAATTTCACCGGTGCCGGCTTGCCCGTAGGCCGGCATGGTGGATACGTCGAACGCCAGCGTCAGGGCTGCCGCCACCGCCAGCCAGCGGCCGGCGCGTGCTTGTTGCATGAACATGAAAAGAATTCCCCCGGGTCCGTTCGGGACCGCCTCATACCACGGTACGGGCTACTCTCCGCAGGCGGTGTAACGATGTTGTAAAAGCTGGCCAACACGCCGAATGCACGCCAAACACTCAGTTGTTACAGGATTGTGACAAGTGAGGGACGCCCGGAGCGGTAAGTTGAAAATGAGACTCCGGCGTAGGGACGCCGGGGAAAGTGGACGCTATGAGACTCACCCGCCTGACTGCTGCCGCCTTCCTTTGCGCCGCGCTGAGCACACTTCCGGGCCGCGCGGCCCGATCAGTTGGAGTGGAAGAAGGGCGCCGTCACCGACTCGGTTCTGCTTCAAGGCGACCCGGCAAGGCCGGGCGTTTACCTCCAGCTCATGCGCTGGCATCCCGGCAACATGAGCCGTCCGCACAGCCATGATACGGCTCGCTACATCACCGTGATCTCGGGGACGTGGTGGGTCGGTACGGGCGACAAGTTCGACCCCGACAACACCAAGCCGATGCCCGCCGGATCGTACGTGGTCGACATTCCCAATGAGCGGCACTACGACGGTGCTAGGGACGAGGAGTGCATGCTGCTGATCGTCGGTATGGGTCCGATAAAGACCTCGGGCGCATTCCATGCCGGCTCCATCGAGTAGCTCTCACCGAGCGGCCCGGCGCGCCCCCCGCCGGGCCTGTCTCGTTCACGCGTCTTCGCGGCCGCCAGCGGACCGTACGCGAGCCACGACTCGAAGCTCGCGGCACTGTCGTTGAGCAAGGCCACGAACTGAAGGTAGGCCTGGGGCTCCAGTGTGATGGTGACGGGGCCCGCTTGCACGTGGACGCACCCGCAGGATCCGCAGTCATAGACTTGCCCGAAGCCTTCCATAGAAGCCAGACAGGCGCCAGGTTGCTGCTGCATCGCAATGTGCTCCTTAAGAACTGGGGTTGTTCTCAAACACTTGAAACGCGGCGAGCTGGTCTACGATCCGTTCCTGGGCAGCGGTACGAGTCTGGCGGCTGCGGAACTGACGCATCGTGTCTGCTAATGGCCTGGAACTAGATCCCAAGTACGCCGACGTCATCGTCCAGCGCTGGCAGCAGGCGACGAGCGCCCGGGTCACGCTCGACGGCGACGGACGCACGTTCGAGGAGATTGCTGCGATCGAGCGCCTGCTGAATGCGGGTCACCCGGACGTTCAAGGATTGTGCCTCGCGCTGTCGGACTGGTCCGCCGAACTGAGACTGCGTAGCGCGCAAGAACATGCCGCCGGGCAGGAACCCGGCGGCAGGGGAGGAGCGAGGGAATGGAATCAGGCTTGGATGGAGTAACTGCGCTCGCCGCTGTCGCCCTTGGCGGAGGCGAGCTTCAGGCCCAGCTTCCTGCCCACGGTCCCCGAGAGAAGGCCGCGCACCGAATGCGCCTGCCAGCCAGTGGTAGGTCATCAGCTCGGCGAGCGTCGCGCCGCCCGGCTTCTTGAGCAGCTCGAGCACCTGGGCGGTCTTGCTGCCTTCGCGCGGGCCCTTGGCCTTCGGGCGCGCCGTGGGCGCTTCCTTGGACGTGGGGGCCTTCTTGGTCCCTCGGGCTTTGGCGGGCGCGATGTGAGCGCCCTGTTTCGCACATGTGGCTTTCGTGGCGACTTTCCGCTGGGCCGGCGCAGCGGCGGATTCCGTGGCCTTCTTCGCTTTGGTCGATTTCATGGTGGTTTCTCCTTGTGCGGCAATGTCCGCGTGACCACATCACTCACTCCGGTGCGCCAGGAAAGCAAGTGAAATCTGCGCGCAAGGACGCCGGTGAAGGGAAGGCGATGACCGCCGACCAGGAGCCCGTGTCTCCCGATTTGCGCAAACAGAGCCGCCAGGATCAGTACATCGTCGCGTTGCTGGAGAATCCGACTTTGGAGAAGGCGGCGGCCGCGGTCGGTGTGTCCGCCGTCACGCTGTGGCGAGCGATGCAGCAGCCGGAGTTCATGGAAGCCTATCGGTAGGCCCGCCGGAAGGCCTTCTCGCAATCTGTGGCCCGGTTGCAGCATGCGTCGAATGCCGCCGTCGGCACGCTAACTAGCCTGGATTTCTCACAAGCTCTACAGTGCATCGGCGCGAAACGTGGGCAGGGATACGCAATCGGCGATTTGGCCACCGCTCCCGGCATGACAGCATGACCGGCCACAAGCGCCGGGACGAGTCCCGGCGCGGCAAGCCACGGGCTTGCGCCACGTCCTGCGTCCGAAACCTGGTGAGAAATGCGGGCTAGGTAGGGCTAGGTAGGCGCCGGTGGCGCAGAGACGCAAAGCCCTTTCTCGTCCATAGGATGGCATCCTGGTGTGACGTCACGGAGCGGTCGCGTCACTGGCGAACCGTCTTCCGTCACGCCGCTCGGGCAAACCACTGATTCTGCAAGTATTACTGGAGACGGGGACGCTCCCCGGATCTTCCCACAGGGTCACTATCTGCCACCATCTGGACACACCTGGCTTTCGGTTCTCCATCTCTTCTGATGGTTGTGACCGCCTCGCCCGTGAAAGTAACCTTAGAGCGACGGCAGCGGCTGTGGTAGCATCGCCCGAATTGGCGATCGGAAAACGTGACCTCCCGTTTGCCACCGGTATGCCGACGATCCGGGTTACCCCGAGAAGTTCTCTGCGCTCGGGATCAGACTCGGTATCAACTACATCATTTACGCCGTCACCCATTAGCGGGCCCTGGTTACTGGCCCGGTGGGGAAAACTCGGTTAGGCGAAGCCGCCGAAACATCTGATACGGGTTGCCGGTTCGCGGACTGCACCCTGATCTCGGTCTACGGCGACTTCGGCGACGTCGTGGCGGCCTCGCCCGACGGGTCGCCTCCTGCAATTCGGAGCGAACCGCGCCATGGCGGTGAACGTTGACGTCTCGGCCCGGTTAGCCGTGACGCCGCACAAACGCGAGCCCGGTGTACCGGTAGTGACCATGCTCGGCGACCTCGCGCGATAGGCGGGTCAATTCCTGGTCGAATACAAAGTTCCGGTCCCTCAGTTTGGCTGCCCAGTAGGCCGCTGGCTGGCAATTGACGTGGTGCCACCCTGGTTGTCCCGGCGGAGCGTGCGTCATCATTACGTATTTCCGGCTGGCGCAAAACGTTTCCAGGAAGCTCGAGCTGTAGCGTTCCTCGACATGCTCCACGAATTCGCAGCTCCACACCAGGTCAAAGTCGCGCCCGGCTACGAACGGACCGTCCACGAAATCGTGCACGACATGAGCTTCCGGGATCACGCTGTCCAGGCGCGCCCGCCGGCTGCCGTCCACCGCCACCACCTCACATCCGAGGTCGTGAAAGAACCGCGCGCTGTGGCCCTCTCCGCAGCCCACGTCGAGCACCGATCGAACTTCCAGCGTTTCCACCATCCAGCGCCAGAGCGTGGGACTCCAAGTCGCGGGATCGCCATGTTCCAACCGCAGGCCGCTCGGTGCGGGCTGCGAGGCCGACCTCACGTAGCCGCCCAGGTGTCCTTCCTGACAGTGGATGTTGTTGGCGCGAGCCCGGCGAAGCTCGCGCCACTTCTTCCAGCAAATTCATGGCTCAGGGTGACCGACAATCGACGTTCCAGTCAAGGTGTGGTCTGATGCGCCCCCAGGAACGCCGCCAGGCGGCCCACCGTCTGCGCCCGGATCTTGCAGCGCCTGCGCGTAATTCAACGTCAACACCTCGACCCCCGTTTCCTCGGGACAGGCGGCGGCGTTTCTGGGTGGGAACGCGATGTCTCACAGCCGGGGCCGCTTATCGATCGGACTCCCGCATGGTGTCGCTCCAAACGGCCTGATAGGCCCGGCCCCAGATCGGTTCTCGAAGGATGGCCTGCCACCAGGGCGTCGCCGTCTCCCCGTGCTCGTCTTCATGTTTCCGGAATGGCGGGGCGTAAGGACGTTGCTCCTCCGGACTGGCTCCGTCCAACGGGGGCTGCGTGTAATAGATGGCGGAGTCGATGCCCGCGTGCCGGCCGGATCCGCATGACAGGTGGCCGCGAATGGTGGCGATGCGGGCACTGAAGGTGGAAAGGCGTGTTCCGGCGAATCGTCCGGGCGCCACGGCGCAGAGCAGCGTTTCGACGATTCCAATCCAGTGGGAGGGCGTCTCCCGCACCACGTCGGCTGCCAGGTCCTGGAATCGCACCAGGCGAAAGCGTTCCTCAAACGGGCGCAGGAATGCTGGGTCGGTTTCGTCCGTGGCCAGGTATACGGTCTGACCCGCCGGGATCACATTTTCGATGTGGCGTAGGATCTCGTCCGCGCCGATCCGCGTTGGAGAATATTGAAAATCCCCACGCCGCACGTGCATCGCCGAATAGGGCTCGCCGGCTAAGGGCGGCTGGGCCATCGCCCGATCCACCAGTGCCTGGATCTCCGGGCGATAACGGATCGCGTCGCGCACCAGAGCCCGGGCGTAACGTTCATGAGCCGGATCGGAAAATAGGAAAAACACCTCGAACACGCCGAACATGCGGTGCTCGTGGGTGGTCGGGAAGTACAGGATCTCGCAAGTATCGGCTGCACCCGTGATCCCCACGGGGCGGCGGCCGAAGAGCCGCGGGATCAGTTCCAGACGTCTGGTGAGGGCATCGGGCGGATACGCCAGAGCGTCCTCCACGGCGTTCCATCCTGGCGAAAATCCCCGCTCCCGCAGGGCCGCATGGAACGCTTCGTGCGTGGCGCAGTCCGGCGCGAACTCTTCGGCTTGGACGACATCGAGATGCTTCCGCAACGCGGCGAGATCGAAGAAATCGGCCAGCGAGCGCGGCTCGGGGCCCAGCAGCAGGAACGGCCGGGGCGGTGGTAGGACCAGGGTGCGGCGGGTGAGCCACGCCAACACCACCATGATCTCGAAGTGCATCAGGATGTTGTTGAAGCCGCCCAGATCGCAGTCAAACGCCAGGTAGCGGCGGGTCGCGGAAGAGGCCGTCACAGACCTCGAATATACTAGAAATCCCGCGGGCGCGCTCCTTGCGCCGCGAGGATCGGGGGCGAATCAAGAAGCGTCCACTGCGGGCGGTGACGGGCCTCCGGTTTGCGTTGGCGACCGCCTATCACCAGCCATCGGTCGAAGACGCGTTCGCTGGCGCGCCGCCGCTGCATGGCGATCAGCTGCGTTCCTGAACGGCTTCCACCACCGGCCCGCGGGGTCGTGGTTCGCGCCCGCGCCGTAGCGGCTGGATCGACGCTCCCCGCCGGCGCCGTCGAATATACTGTGGGAATGGCCACCGGTGAAGAGGTCGCGGAGCTTCGAGAGACCTTCGCCACGCACCGCTACAGCAAAGTAGAAGCACTCGCCGACCCGGGTCTTTGCCGCATGCTGTATGACTACGTGCTGCAGCGGAAGCACGTCGCGCTGCCCGCCCAGATGGACGGCCAGGAGGGCGCGGTCGAGATTTTCTCGGACCAACTGATGGAGTACGTGCTGGCGGGCCTGAAGCCGCGCATCCAGGAATTGAGCGGCGTGCCGCTCGACCCGACCTATTCCTTTTTCCGGCTCTACCGCCGCGGCAACATCCTTGCGCGCCACCTGGATCGCGCGGCCTGCGAGATCAGCGTCAGCCTCAACCTTGGTCCGGTGCTCGACGCGCCCTGGCCTTTGTGGATGGAGGGGCCGCTCGGCGTCTCCGCGCTGGCGTTGCAGCCCGGCGATGCGGTGTTATATCGCGGCATCGAATGCTTCCACTGGCGGGAGCCGCTCGAAGCCGATCACCAGGCTATGTTGTTTCTCCACTACGTCGAGCAGGGCGGCAAATACGCCGACTGGAAGTTCGACAAGCGGCCGTCCCTTGGGACTTGATCGCGTCGCGCGATGCAGGCTGACCCCGGGGCACTGCCAGAGATGACCGCGGAACCCAGCAAACCCGGCCAGACCATTTCCGTAGCCGTTGCCATCGATGAGAACTTTCTCCTGCCTCTTCTGGTGACGCTGCGCTCCGCGGCACGCCACCTGGCGGCGGGCTGGAACCTCGAGGTCTTCGTTTTCGGCTACGAAATCGCTCCCCAGGGCCGGACGCGGCTGGAAGCGGGTGTGCGTGGTCTGCCCGTTCGGGTTCATTGGCGGACCCTCGATTTGAGCGGCGTGGAGAAGTACTGGCCGGGGATCAACCGGCCGCGCGACATCACCTGCTACTATCGCCTCTTTTTGGGCGACGCCCTGCCGGAGTCCCTGGATCGCGTGCTGTTCCTGGACGCCGACCTGCTGGTGGAAGGCGATCTCGCCACGCTCTGGAACCTGCCGTTTGAGGGCGCCCTGGTACAGGCCGTGCCCGACGCCTACGCCCGCGACATCATCCCGGTGCTGCAGCGGATCGAGTTTTCCGAAGGGATCCGCTTCTCCCGCGACACGCCGTACTTCAACGCCGGCGTGCTGCTGATGGACCTGGCGGGCTGGCGCGCGGAAAAGATCGGACAGCGCGCCGGGGCGTTCCTCTGGAAGTACGGCGAGCAGCTTCGAGGCCGCGATCAGGACGCGCTCAACTGCGCGCTGGCCGGGCGTTGGAAAATCCTGCCGCCGTCATGGAACTTTCAGGAGTTTGCGAACCGGTTCGATAGCTGGCACGTCCACGGCGCCACGCCGGCCCAGATCCAGGACGCCTTGCGCAACCCGGCCATCATCCACTTCATCGGATGGAAGCCCTGGACGCGTACCTGGCGCCCGCACCGGTCGGATCGCTGGTGGGCGGAAGCGCGGCTGGCCGGGGTCGAGGAGGTCCCCCGCATCCGCCACGTGGCCGTGTGGGACGCGCTGTTTTGGGGGCCCCACTCGCGCTTGGAGTGGCTCCGCCGGCGCGCGGACCGGGCGGGGTTCTGGCGCCTGATGTTGTCGAGACCCTGGACCCTGCTCACGTATCCGCTGTGGCGCCTGGCCAACGCTACACTGAAGAGTTGATTTATACGGTCGTCTGCACCGACGTCAATCCTTACGTGGATTGGCAGTGCGAGCTTCTCGAATACACCTGGAAACGGGCCGCGCAGCCGGGGGCGCTGCTGCGTCTGGTGACCTGCGAGGAGACGGTCGCGTTGCCCCGCCACCGGCATGCCGAGGTCCTGCGCGTCGCGCCCACGGCAGGCCAGGATGCTCGCCGGGATCTGGGCTACAAGGCGTTTGAGCGGCTGTTCGCTCTGCAGCACTGGATGGAGACGGCGCGGCCGGAGGGCACGGTGCTGATCATCGACCCGGACGTCGTCTTCCGGCGCGTGGTGAGCGGAGAAGCCGCGCCCGGCGCTCCTCGGGGGCAGTTGTGGTGCGACTACCAGCCCGTCAACCCGCACACGCAGGCCGTCACGTGGCCCATGCTGATGCACACCAGCGACCTCGCGCCATTGCTGCCCCGGTGGATCGCCTTCACCGCGGCGATCTACGCAGCCACCTATCGCTGGGAGACTGACATGCACGCTCTTGTGTCGGCGGCCGCGGCCGGCGGCTTGCGATTTTCGCTCGAAGCGATCGGCGCGTTTGTCGGCTGGCCCGATGAAATCGTCGGCCAGGCGCCGCTGGTCCACTATTGCCAGGACGTAACGGCCGACGATGGCGAGGTCCTGTGGGCCAAGCGGGCCTACCAGCCCTGGACCCGCGTTCCGAACGCCGCGCGCGCCCGGCACGCCTATTGCCGGGACCTCCTCACATTGGTGGATGAGTACGCCGCGTCGCGTTCGTAGGCGTTACCTCGCGCGTCCGAATTCGTCCTTGGTCCGCGCCAGCGCACGCAGCATGCGGACGTGCCGCGGCCGCACCCCGCGCAACGATCGGCCAATGGCCGCCACGCGCTGCCACATCGATACCGGAGCGCCTGCCAGCGTGGCATCCATCGATTGCGCGATCTTCCAATGGCGGCGGCCGCCGAACAGCAGCCCGCGCAGGATCTGGCGGCCCTCGCTGGGCCGGAACAGATAAAGGAGGTCGCGTTCGATCTGCCCCTCGGCCACCTGCGTGGCGAACAGATCGCGGAGGGAATCCGCCGAACGGCGCTGCCCGGCGGAGACGCGCTCCTCCACCTGCGACGCGACGCGTGCCGCCGCGCAGGCCGCATCGAAAGCCCGCAGGATTCCCGTGAGTGCCAGCAGCGGCACCAGCAAGCCCTGGCGGGCCGCGGCGCCCAGGCATCGATCGACCTCGTCTGTCCGGAGAAGTTCGGCGCACCACAACTCCAGATCCAACAGGTCCCGGATGATCGCGTCGGGGCTGAAATGATTCCGCAGCGAATGGTGCACCGTGAGCAGGAGGCCATCCTGGGGCGATACGGCGGAAAAGGTGGTGCCCAGCAGTTCCACCGGGCGGGCCCGCTCCAGCAGCGTCTGTGGATCGAAGCCTGCTCCCAGCCGCCAATGCAGATCGATGCAGGTTCCGCGCGCGTTCTGAAAGGAAAGCTCCTCGTTGCCGCCGAAGCCGGGGGCGCGCCGGACGAACTCCCGGTACTCGGGCAAGGCGGCCTGCGTCCCGGCGCTGAACCCGATCCCGCGCAGCAGTTCGGCGGCCCGCGGCAGGTCGTCTTCGTGGATCAGAAGGTCGGCGTCGACGATGAGGCGCTGCTTCGGATCGCGATAGAGGGTCGCCATGGAGGCGAGTCCCTTGAAGGCCACCGCGCGGATGTTCGCCTGGGCCAACGCGCGCAGCACGGCAAGGCCGCCCTGTGCCTGCAGAATCGACCGCGTGTAGCTCTCCGCGGTCAACTGCGCGATGCGCTCAAGGGTGGGTTGCGCAGGCGGATGCGCAAGCGCGCGGACGCGTTGCTCCAGGCGCGGAAGCGCGCCCCACTCCGATGCCAGTCGAACGCTCTCTGACCAGCCGAAAGAGTGTTGAATGCGCGCTGCCGCGGCGTCGGCCACCTTCGTCCCGGCGAGGAGGAACTCGACCAGGGACGCCCGCGGCATGGAGCCTCGGCTATCTACTTAAATACCGGCACCGGAACGCCGGAGGTTAGCCCGTAGGCCGGACGCTCGGTCGCCTTCACAGCCGCCAAAACCAATGGAACGGTGTAAGCAGCCTTGAGGCCCCTGCGCACCAGCGTCCGGCGATCAACAGAATCGGGAGCGACGAGTTTCTTTTCTTCAGACATGACAATCCTCCTCTTCAGACATCACAATCCTCTCTTCAGACGGCCTTCTAGCGATATCAGGCACGCCTCGGTCCCACAAGGACGCATTCATCACTTCCTTCGACCGAATGCGACCCGGCCGGGCGCGCGAAGTCTGGAACCTTGCGGCTCTTTAGTCCCCGGTTCCGGGGACTGGAGCCTCGGCTGTCTACATAGATACCGGCACCGGAACGCCGGAGGTCGCTCCGTAGGCCGGACGCTCGGTCGCTTTCACTGCAGCCAAAACCAATGGAACGGTGTAAGCCACTTTGAGGCCCTTGCGGACCAGGTTGCGCCGGTCGATAGACTGCGTCGAATCCGATTTCTTTTGTTCAGCCATGTTTCCTCCAGTGGAGAATGATTAACGGTCACAATACCACGCCCGTTTACAGGATGACAACCGGTGGTAAGGAGGATCCGGGGTGCCGTATCAGGACGGTTGCCGGAGCACATTCAGGACGGCGTCCGCGGTGGCGCCCAAATCACCCGACCACAGGCGGAAACAACGCGCGCCTGCGGTGAGGTTTGCCACCGTGCGCACGGCCTGGAGATCCGGAAAGCGCGCCCGGCTGGTCTGGAGCAACAGCGCGGACGCCGCCTGCGCCTGCGTTTCCACCACGATGCGCGGCTGATCCAGGCGTTCAGGCTCCAGCAGAAATACGAACCGGGCGTGTACCGGCGGCAGCTCGGTGGCTCCCAGATCGTGGGGCGTGACGAACTGATCCCGCAACGCGTCCTCCGGCAGGTGGAGACCCAGCGCGGCCACCAGCTCCGCCGTCCGGCCTTCGATGTGGAAGCAGCGGGGAACCGGATGGAGCAGGCAGTTGGCGGGATCGAGCAGCGCCAGATCGTCTCCGCCCACACGCAGGCCGCGGGCCGCCAGCGCCAGGGTGAGCGTCGTCTTGCCCGCTCCCGAGTAGCCGGACAGCAGCAGTCCGCCCGCGGGTGTGTAGAGCACCCCGCCGTGGATGGAAAAGAAGCCGTGATCGTGCTTGGTCACGTCGCCCGCCAGGGACGCTTCAATCCCGTACAGACACTCGCCGAGCGTCGGCTTGGGATGCGCCGCCAGCCCGGGCACCGCGATGGACCACTGCGCGCCGGGCTGCTCCTCCGGATCGTGCAGGAGCTCATAGAGGTTACCCGAAGCGGGTTCTGTTTCATCGGTCCGGCCGGTGTAGAGTCCCGCCAGAAGCTCGGCGGCGCGGGGATGATTGGTCCGAAATGTGGCGCGATGCCCGAACAGATTGTAGCGCCGTTCGAGGATCATTCCGCGCCGGCGGGCGCCTCAAACAACTGCTTCTGACCCAGGTCGTCCAGGAGCTTGAGGGCGTCGCTCTCGAGCGTCTGCCGGTCGATGTCGTAGTACTCTTCGAGTTCGTCTAGAATCGCGGCGACTTCGTGTTCGCCGTCGCACAGTTGCCAGATGCGCCAGGCGGACTCGGTAATGGGATAGGCCGTCGCCGTGGCCGGATCGAACAGCAGACCGCTGCCATCGGGCAGGGGCTGCGATTCAACTGCTTCACGGCGCTTCGGCTTCGACGTCGTGGTGATGGTCATGGGAATTCTCCAGCGGCTCCTTGGTAAGAAACCAAGTCACCAGGGTATAACGTTTTCCTAAGAGAACCGGTGAAACTTCGTGGAACGTGGAGGCGCGGAAAGCGATCAGCAGGCCGGCTTCGGCGTCCACGGAAAACCCGAACTTGGCGGACTCGGCTGTGCCCAGCAAGCCGTAGAGGCTGAGCTCGCCGCCCTCGTACGGCTCGGCGGCGTCGCCGGGCTCATTCAGAAACACCACCACCGTCACACTGCGGCGCAGGAGCTCCTGATACTTGACGGGATCCTCTATTATGTCGTCGGGCTGAGGCCGGTCGACGTGGAGCCGGAAAAAGTCGCCGGGGCGGTACAGCAGACAATGGACGCTAGCGAGGTCGTCCAACTCGACGTCATAGTGCCCGGCGATATCGGCTTGCAGGGCTCGCAGACGGCGCTCTGTCGCTATCTGGAGAGAATCCTTCACGGCGATCTCCAGCGTCTTGCGCTGCTCTTCATCCAGGAGGTTCTGATCGTCGCGATACACGTGGGCCTCTACGCCCGGGGAGGCTGCCGCCAGGCCGCGCCACTCGATGCACTCCTCCGGCGTCAGGAAGTTGGGGAGCGTAAATAGGCCGAGCTGCTGAAGGAATCCGTGGCGCGCCATGAGCGGTCTTAAGATAGATGCTACCGTAACCGGGTGGAGCGCCGATGGGCGCCGCTGCCCCCCGACGGAAGGAACGCTGGAAGGAATGACGGAAGGAATAGGGAGCCCATGATCGAGTCCTGGAGCAATCGCCGCGTGCTCGTTACCGGAGGAGCATCCTTCATCGGCTCGCACTTGGTGGAGGCGCTGGTGGAGCGCGGAGCGGCCGTCCGCGTTGTGGATGACCTGAGCAGTGGCCGGCGTGAGAATATCGCCGGGCTCGTCGACGCCTCCAGGATTTCGTTCCGCCAGGCTGACTTGCTCGACCCGCGCGTGGCGGCCGAGGCCGTGGCCTCGCAGGATGTCGTGTTCCACCTGGCCGCGCGCCATGGCGGCCGCGGCTTCATCGATGAGCATGACCCGGAATGCTCGCGGAATCTCTCGCTCGACAGCATCGTGTTCCACGCATGCCACAACGCGGGCGTCGGCAAAGTGGTCTACGCGTCGTCCGGCTGTGTATATCCCACCTCGCTCCAGACCGATCCGTCGGCGGAGGTGTACCTCACCGAGGACCTGGTGAAGCCGCCCTATGAAGCCGACAACCTGTACGGCTGGGCCAAGCTCATGGCGGAGCTCACGCTGGCGGCCTACTATCGAAAATTCGGAATGCAGTCCGCCGTTTGCCGGTACTTCACGGTGTACGGGCCGCGCTGCACCGAAAGTCATGCCGTGATGGCTCTGATCGGCCGGGCCCTGCGCGGAGAGGTTCCGTTCACGGTGTGGGGCACGGGCGAGCAGGTCCGCAACTGGACCCACGTCGACGACATCGTGGCGGGCACCATCCTGGCGGCCGAGCGGATCGACGACGCCAGGGCGGTGAATCTCGGCACGATGGATCGCATCCGCGTCCTGGACGCCGCCGCGGAGATCCTTCGCTACCTGGGCCGCCAGACCGAAATCCAGCCCTTGCCCGCGAAACCCACCGGGCCGTTGAACCGTTCGGCAGACAACGGCCTCGCCGCGGCCTTGCTGGGCTGGCAGCCCCGAATCGGATTCCGCGACGGCCTCCACCGCACCATCGAGTGGTGCCGCGGCAACCTGGAGTGATTCGGTCGCCACCCAGCGCTTGGCTTACCGGCCGACAAGTCTTCACCGCACGATCCGTTTCTTAGTGCCTCCACTGAGAGGCTGGGGCGGGACGTTGTCTCCCTCGCGGACCAGCGCGCAGGGGTGAGCGAGGCGACTTCGGACAGCGTGCGCCGAGCCATGCCGGGCAGCACATCGAGTTCCCCAGCCCAAGGACTGGCTGTCGAACGGCGTACACGCCAGAGGGTCGCAGGCGTCCGTAAACGGCAGTGCCACGATGCGATGGCCACACAGGTCGTCCAGTTCGCAGTAGGGGATGCCGCCCGCCACGGCGCCCGCTGCATCCAACGCCAGGCAGGCGCGGACCGCGAATCCGTAGGTGGCGGTGATCGACGCGATCCAGGGACGCGAATGAAACGCGGTCGCCTCCGGAAACGCCGCCACGTCCAGCCAGCGGCTGTCGGTGAGCGCATCGATGCACTGGACTTCGATCAACCGGGGTCTTCGCTTTCGTTTGCCTGCTGGTAGCACCGCGCCGGCTCCGTGATGGGCGAGGAACACAGGGGCACGAAGTAATCCGGGTGCACGCCGCGGCTCCACTGCACGGGCGCGAGGGAACTGACGAGGCGGATGTCGGTGGAAAAGCGCGTATGCGAGCCCTGGTTCAAGCCGCCGCCGTGCACCAGCGACAGACCGAACGGTGCCGCTTCACCCAGGCGCAAGGGTACCGGTTCGGCGAGCGCGTTTGCGGCGGGATCCAGCAGGCGCGGCGCGTACGGGAATCCGAGCTGATGCTTGGGCGAACGCGGGACCACGTCTTTGCTGGTGGCCTGCACGAATGGGTAGGCGGAATCGGGCTGCACGTGCGAGCCGCGGATCGCGCGCAGAGCGGAGGCCGCTCCCATCCCGGTGAACGGGATGACGATCGAGACCTCATAGGGGCTCGCGCCGTAGTAGGTGTCGCGATGCAGCGGCACTGCATCCTGCGCTACGCCCGGGCGCACCGCGCGGAAGTACGGGTAGCGCTGGATGTGGAGGTCGGGCCCGAGGAATTCGCGGAACAGATCGAAATTGCGGAGGATGATTTCCCGCCCTAGCTGCTCGTTCCAATAATGCTGGCATAGTCCGAACAGCAACTCGACGTGGCGGGCCTCGGGGACCGCGCAGTGGTAGGTCTCCAGGCTCTCGAGCGTGGGCAGACCGTTTTCCCGCAGCCAGGTCAGCAATCGGTCGCGCACGGCCAGAACGGGCGCAGCGCCACGTAGTTGAACCCGTGCATCTCCTGGAACGACCGCAGCAAGCCTTCGGTGAGCAGCTTGGCGGTGCCGTAGAGTGTGTTGTTGTCGTAGGGGTGGTGATCCTCGGCCGTCGGAAGCCGTTCGGCCATGCCGTAGATGGAGGCCGAGGAGGCCGCCACCAGCCTGGGGACCTGTTTGGCTACGGCCGTCTCGGCCACGTGCGGGGCCCCAGCGATCCGCCCGATTTCGGCTCGCGCCCAGTGCAAATACAATCCAGGAAATCTTCCACCGGCGACCGCAAAGGTTTCGTCGAAGCGATGGCCGGAACGAACGCGTCATGCGCGCCCGTGTAACGGACCTGCATTTTCCGCTCCGGCTCCAGGTCGTCGAACACCAGAACACCCTCGGAGCCTTCGACGACGAAGCGGCGACGCTTCTCGCCGGCGATCCAGTTCACGTGAATGTAGGCGGGGCAGGGTCCGGGATAGCTCAGACGCAGGCTGACGGCGGAGGGCTCGCCGCAGAGTTCGTGCGAGGCGCGGCACGCGGCGATGTCCAGCGCCCGATCCGGCAGCAGGCAGTTCAGAATCGAAAGATCGTGGCAGGCGAGGTCCCAGTGCACGCGCGTGTCGGAGAGGACCACTCCGTTGTTGTAGCGCCGGGATTCCACGCGACGCAGTCGGCCCAGCGCGCCCTCTGCGAGCAGGCTCGCCATCGTCTGTACGGCCGTAGAAAACACAAACGTGTGATCGACGGCGAATACCCACACGCTGGCGCTCGCTTTCTTCGGTCAATGTCCGGACCTCGGCCGAAGAGCCGGCCACGGGTTTTTCCACGAAGACGTGCTTGCCCGCACGGAGCGCGAGATGGACCAGTTCGAAGCGAGTGCTGGCCGGGGTGGCCACCATCACGGCGTCGACATCGGGGTCGTCGACCACGCGGCGGAAATCGGCGGTGACTGCGGCGCCCGGATGGATGCGGCTCGCCTGGAGGAGCCGGTCCGGTGACACGTCGCACACCGTGGCTAACGTGCTTCCAGGAACCGCCGCCACGCGTAAAAGCTTAAGGAGTTTTTTCCTCCTCATTGGGCCGGTTGATCCAGACGGCGGTAGGGAGGGAAGGTGGTCTGGGAGGTTTTCGGACGAAGCGTTCGGGGTGAGCCTGAAAGGCAGTGTCCAAAACGGATTGGTGGTGGAGCAGGCGGTCGGCGGCCTTGCCAGATGAACCGCGGCGGGGGTCATCAACCCCAAACCGGAGTGGTGATGCTGGTAGTTATACCAGCGAAAGAATGGCTGGCAGAAACCGCGGGTATCTTCGATGGAACCGAAACGGTGCGGGAAATCAGGACGGTATTTCGGGGTTCGGAACTGGCTTTCCGAATACGGAATTGTCATCGGAGACATGAGGCCGGGAATGCGATTGGGTGACGCCGAGGTCGGCCAGCAGCAAAGCCACCGGTTTGGATTTCATCGAAGAGCCACGATCCGTCTTTGCGGATCACTCGGACTCCAAGCTCCTGAGCCTCGGTCGCGCTTCCGGGACGGTATACTTGACGCTTGCTCTACTTCCCTGTCTCTTTCTTCCCCTCCCGCCGGGGATTCTCCGGTCGGCGCACGTCGCCGATCACCCGAGCCGGCACGCCGGCGGCGATCGCGAAGTCCGGTACATCTTTGGTGACGACGGCGCCTGCCGCAATCAGTGCGCCTTTCCCCAAAATCAGGCCGCAGAGAATCGTCGCGTTCGAGCCGATGCTCGCCCCGCGTCTGACCAGCGTCGCCGCCGGCGACCAATCCCTTTCACTCTGCAACGTTCCGTCCGGGTTCACGGCACGGGGATAGAGATCATTGGTAAACATGACGCCGTGACCCACAAAAACTTCATCTTCGAGCGTCACCGCCGTGCAAATGAAACTGTGGCTGGAGATCTTGCAATTGGAGCCGACAACCGCGCCAGCTTGAATTTCGACGAAGGGACCGACTTTGGTCCCATCTCCGATCCGGCAGCCGTAGAGATTCACAAGCTCCGGATGAGGAATACTTACGTCGATGCCCAGGCACACATCCGGCGCGATCATTTCCTCATCATAGCCGGGCTGCGCCGTCTCAGTGCAGAACTCAGGCAAGTACGACGGCGTTTACCCCGGAGAATGCGGTGATCCAGAAGCTGGAATCGGTTTGCCTGGGGCTGGAGAACGCAGTGGGCAGGTGGAAACTGTGGCTGCTGGCCGCCTGCTCCATCGTTTACCTGGTCCTAGCCGTGCAGTTCGCGGCGGCGACCCCCTTCTGGTTCGACGAATTTTTCACGTATCGTATCGCCGCGCCGCAAGCGCAACTAAGCATCTCCGAGGCCCTGCGGGCCGGTCTGGACCAGCAACCGCCTCCGTTCTTCTGGCTCACGCGGCTGGCGATGCTGGGAGTCGCCGATGAACATGTCAGTACCCGCCTGCCCGGCATTCTGGGGTTCTGGCTGTTGAATGTCTGCCTCTACGGCTTCATCGCCAGCCGCGCCGGACCGCTGTACGGAGCGTTCGCCGTAACTGTGCTGTGGAACACGTTCGCCATCCGCTACCTCATCGAAGCCCGGCCTTATGGATTGGCGCTCGGGTTTTCCGCATTGGCGTTGGTGTCTTGGCAGTCAGCAACCCGTTCGAGCCGCCGCAGATGGGCGTTGTTTGGAGTAGCGGCGGGTATCGCCGGCGCCATATCGTCGAACTACTATGCTGTGCTTGTCCCCGGTGCTCTGGTGTTGGGTGAGTTGGTTCGATCGGTGGAACGGAAGCGCATCGACTGGCCGGTCTGGACCTCGGCGGGCCTGGGCGCCAGCTGTGCCATCGCCTACTTCCCGTTGGTGAGCGCGAGTATCGATGGTTTTGGCGAGAGGAACTGGGCCAGCCCGAACATGACGTCGTTCGCGTATGCCTATAAGGACCTGTTCGAATCCACGACTGTGCTGATCGTACTGCTGGCCGTATTCAGCGCTCTCTTTCTGACCGTCGCTCTGCCGCGTTTGCACCTGCCTGGAATTGAGGGACGGGAATGTTTCACATCCTGGGAAGCTGCAGCCGCCGCGGGGTTCCTGCTGCTTCCAGTTGCAGGGTGGATCGTAGCCCTGGCATGGACCAACACGTACACGTCCCGGTACGTGATCGAGGCGACGATGGGGTTCAGCGCGCTTGTGGCCTTCCTTACAGCTCATGCCCTGCGAAGAAGCTCGCTTGCCGCGACAGGCATGCTCGCCATCGGGATCCTGGGCGGTGTGGGGCTTACCTATGAAATGTCTGTCAGCTTCCGGAATCGGATCGGACCTCCTTACGCTGCGGCACTGGCTGATTCGATGGGGGGCGAGTTTGAGAGCCTGCCCATCGCCACGGATGAACCGCTGAAGAGTCTGGAACTCATGCATTACGCGCCCCGATCCTTCGCCGACCGGCTGGTGTTTCTGGTGGATCCCGCCGCGCAGCAGAAGTACTCCAGCGTGCCGTACGACGGGCGCACTTGGCTGAAGATGCGCAGTCTATGGCCCGAGGTACGCGCCGAAGAACTCGCGCAGTTCCGGCGGGCGCATCACGAATTTCTGCTGCTGCACGACACCTCGTCGGGTACGCCCTATCTTTTTCGCATGTTCGTGGCCGAGCAGGCCGACTTACAAGTCGTGACAGAGAGCGGAAGTTTCGTGCTCTACCGGGTCACCTTGCGTCCGGATCCCCTCTGAACCACGCCTGACCCGGTGTGTCCGCTTCCAGAACGGCCCGGATCACGCCGCATCCACGTCGACTCCACGTCGACACCCGGAGAAGTTCTCCAAGCCAGATTGATGTCGGCGAGAGTCCTCCGGGGCGCGCAAGCCAGAGCGTCCAGTACCTCCAGAAACAAGGTGCGCACGCCGCGACCGGGATGGCGGATTTTCTTCAGCCGTCCCGGATCGTGATACAGGCCCCTGTTATCTTCGTAGTGCTGAAGACTTCTGGCATTCATATAGATCAGATTGGGGTGGAAATCGAGAATCTTCAGGCCCGGGTCTTCCAGGCGCAGCGCTCTAAGATCGAAATCGGTCGCGTCGTTGACCAGGTCCCAGTGATCCATGTAGTAGATCGGTAACGCTACAAGCTGCTTGCTGATCCAGGCAGGAGCCAGGCCAACGGTCAAGGGCAGCATGCTCGTACTGTCGTATTGCAGTCCGGATTCCGTAAATACTTGCTCCACCAGAGCGCTCGTGTGGCGCCGGTGGCTGCGTGCCCCGATGCCTTCCGGACAGAACTCCTTCACGGCGCGCACCGTGGCGCGGCAGAACTCCAGCTCGTTGCCCGGGTCCGGAGGACAGGTGAGTTGAGTGTTCCCAGAGCGCTGAAAATTCGGATGGATCGACCGCTCGTGCCCTGGAACCTCGATGCCGGCATGAGTGCAGAAGAACGTAGCGCGCAGGTTCCGCTCATTCAGCAACCCCACAACATCTGCGAGCACCTCGGGGCAAGCCCATTCCACATCGATGGAGATAACAGCCTCGGGAGGATAGGCTCCCATGCGATTGCGAAACCAGGCTGTCTTCACGGGTAGACCTCCCGGCCGGGTCCGTTTGGGAAGTCAGTCGCGTCCTCGATCAAATACTGGGGCCGTTTACGCGCTGCCTCGAGGGTTCGCCACAAGTACTCGCCCAGCGCTCCGGTGATAAAGATCTGACTGCCCGACAAAGTTAGAATTACGGCAATGGTCCCTGACCCATCCAAACTGACGCCATAGACGACCCCCGCGAAGGCCAGGATCAGTCCGGCCGCGGTCACAACGCGAATCGGCAGGAAGGTATGCCCTGCCAGTGAATCCAGGAACAGGCCGACCTTCTTTCGCAACGTCCAGTTCGAGGTTCCGTGCAACCGCGGTTCCTGTACGTAGGAAAGCGAAGCCGTGCGGAAACCCATCGAGAAGACCAGAGCCTGGACGGAAATGCCGCTCTCCGTATGGAGCGCCACAGCGTCAATCACGCGGCGATCCAGTAACTTGTATGTGCCGGTCTGCAGCGTCATATTTGTTAGGCCTGCTACATGCCTCATGCACCACAGGTAAACGCGAGAGAACAGCACGGTGGTGCGCGTTTCGCCGGGGCGTTCCTCCCGCAAGGTTGCCACGAGTTGAGCCCCTTCCCGCCACAACGCGACCATCCGGGGGATCAGCTCAGGAGGATCCTGCAGGTCGGACGCCATCACGATCGCACACTCTCCCACTGCGCGGCGCAATCCGCACAGAGTTGCCGGATGCGAGCCAAAATTTCTGGATAGGCGCACGCCGCGAACGCGGGTATCGGATGCCGCAAGACGGGTGACGATCGCGAAGGTCTCATCCCGCGAATGATCGTCAACGGCGATCCACTCCCACACGATGCCGGCCGGATCGAGGGTCTCCACCAGGCGGCGGTACAAGACTTCGAGATTGCCGGCTTCATTGTATGCCGGACAAACGATAGAAACCTGTGGGCGCACAGAAGGCGTCATCGCAGCACTCCGCGCAGGCCTTGAACCACGCGGTCCTGATCCGCTTCGAGCATCTGCGAATACAAGGGAAGGATGATGCCGCAATCCTGGGCCTGTTCGCTGCGCGTGAGTGGCCCGGAGCGGAGCATCTCCCGGCCTGCCGGTTCCCGATGGGCACACATGATCCCGCGCCGCGTCGCGATCCCTTTCCCGAGCAACCCGTCCATCACTTCGCGCTGGCGGTATTCCGGCGACAACTCAATACAGTAACTTTGCCAGTTGCTTCGCGCCCAGGCGGGCTCCGCCGGAGTACGCACGCCCTTCAGATCCGCCAGCAAACCGCCATAGCGCGCCGCCAAGGCGCGCCGGGAGCCGACGATCTGGTCCAGGACCGGAAGCTGTTCGCGCCCGACGGCCGCCTGGATATCAGTCATCTTATAGTTGTAGCCGGGACTGGAATACGATTCGAAAACGACTTGCCGCGCGTGGTGGCGGTACGTATCGGACACGGTCATGCCGTGCTGGCGCCACAAGCGGAACGCTTGGTCCCAGTCAGCGTGGGAGGTGGTGAGCATGCCGCCTTCGCCGGTGGTGATCACTTTCCGGGGATGGAAAGAGAAACAGGCGACGTCGCCGTGAGGCTTGCCGATCCTTTCCCACCGCGTCTGCCACAAGATCTCGCTGCCGATGGCACAAGCGGCGTCCTCGATAACCGGGAGTCCGTGTGCGCGGGAGAAGGTGAGGATGGAGGCAAGGTCGCAAGGCATCCCCATCTGATGCACCACCAGCAGCGCTTTGGTCTGGGGTGTCAACGCCGCCGCCAGCCGGGAAGCGTCGACATTGAAGCCCCCGGATTCGATATCCACCAGCACCGGGATTGCCCCGCAGAAACGGACGGCGTTTACCGTGGCGATGAAGGAATGGCTGACGGTCAGGACATGGTCCCCGCGACCGACACCGGCGGCCAGCAGAGCCAGATGTAACGCCGCCGTGCAACTGGATACCGCGCAGGCATGGGCCGCTCCGACGGCTGCCGCGAACTCTTCCTCAAACCGCGCCACCTCAGGCCCTTGTGTCACCCAACCGGACAGGACCGCACGCCGCGCAGCTTCGGCGCACCGTTCGTCAAGAGGCGGCCGGGCCACCGGAATGGTCACTTCAGACAAGCGACGTTGCCCTCCGGTCCTGCGCCGTCTGGCTCCGCTGCCACTGCACCAGATCCGAGAGGCCTTGGTGCAGATCGATGGCCGCCCAGGCCAGGTTCTCCCGGCGGCCCCGCGAAAAGGTGTCGAGGATCACCACTTCCGAAGCGCCTTGCTTCACACATTCATCGGCGATGTGCGAGCCGCTCAGGCCTGCGCCGCCAGTGATCACGACTCTTGCATGGCGTACATTCATGGCCGCACTCTCGCCGGGCATCCGAACACGGTGGTTGCCGGCAGGACGTTCTTCACCACCACGGCTCCCATGCCGACCATTGCGTCTTGACCGATTTCGACGTTGTCCCGAATCACGCACCCGGCGCCCAAATACGCTCCGCGGCCCACCCGGCAGTTTCCATTCAAAGTAACGGATGCGGCGAAGGTCACGTAGTCTTCGACAAGCGAACCGTGCGAGATCAAGCATCCGGGGCTGACCAACACGTGGCTTCCCAATCCTGCCTCGAACGAAACCACCACGTTTCGCAGCAGAACCGTTCCCGGGCCGACGGTTGCACGGCATGATACGTTAGCCGACGGATCGATGAGCGTCGCGTAGCGTTCCGCCGGCAGACCCAGCCTGTCTCTGATCGTTTGGCGCGCTGCTCGGTTGCGGTGGTTGGCCACGCCGATCACGAACTGCGTGGAAGGCCGCGAGCACACCCAATCCAGCCCGCCCAGCACCGCGTACCCCATCACAGACTTACCGCGAAGCTCGGGATTGTCGTCCAGGAACCCACAAAGGTTCCACTGGGCTCTGACCCGGTTCAGGTCCTCAACCAGTTCAACGATGTTCCGCGAAAATCCCCCGGCGCCGATGATCACCAGGTCGGTCATGATGACTCGCGCCACTCCACTTCCACCGGGCACCCCGAATCCCGCATAGAGCGGGCGGCGGCTTCGAGGATCTTCACGGTGCGCAAGCCGGCCTGCCCGTCCGTGATCGGCCGCCGGCCCGCTCGAATGCAATCGAGAAAGTGTGTAGCGACGGTTTGCAGAGCCTCGGTCCGGCCGAGATCCGGCGCCCACATATCGCCTGTCCGGTATCCAACCAACAGGCGATGGACTTTTTCCGGAGTCAGATCGCTGGATACGGTGATGCCTTTGTCGTACACCTTCACCTTTTCGCTCGGCTCCAGATCATTGTAGACGATCATTTGGTTGCTGCCCCCAATGAGGACCTGGCGGACCTTCACGGGTGCCAGCCAGTTCACAGCGACGTGCGCGATGAATGTGCTGTCGTAAAAGAGTGTGAGATAGGCGATGTTTTCCATGCCCCCGGGCACATGGCACATGCCAGTCGCGGAAACCGCGCGGGGGGGATGGGGAAAGAGGTAATCCAGGATGCACAGGTCGTGCACGGCCAAGTCCCACACTACGTTCGCGTCGTGCTGGAACAGACCCAGGTTGACACGCATCGAATCGTAGTACAAGGGTTCACCAAACTCCGGAGAGGACACGATTTGTTGAATTTTCCCGACAGCACCGCTATACACGAACGTGTGGTCGACCATCAAGGTGAGGGACCGCTGGTCGGCCGCTTCGATGAGTTGCTCCGCTTGCCGCCGGGTTTGCGCGATCGGTTTCTCGACCAGAACGTGCCGGCCGCCCCGCAGGGCCGCCAGCGCCAAGTCGAAATGAGTGGCAATCGGAGTCGCGATGACCACCGCGTCGACATCCGGGCTCGCTAGCAGGTCCCCGGCGGTGGTCCAAGTGGCTACCCGCGGGAAGCGCTCTTTCGCGGCAGCCAGCCGCTCTTGATTCGGATCGCAGATGGCCACGAGCCGGCAGTCCCGGGCATCGCCGATGTTGCGCGCAAGACTGGGGCCCCAGTAGCCGTAACCAATCACTCCGACCTTGATCACTCACTCCTCTTTCACCGCCCTGCGCTTCGCCGGACAGAGCGACCGCTGGATCGCGCTTCACCGAATGGACAGACTGGAGAAAAGAGGCCGCGCCCCGACAGCAGGACCTTCGTGCTGTTCATACCGTACCCGACTGCCCGTCGCGAGCTCGGCCCAGGATCGCCGCGTAGTTCTCCGTGGCATACCGCCAGCGCCAGACAGACAAACTTCAGATATGTGACGCAAGGTTTGCGGACCAGTATACCGACGCTGTCGCTTTCGTGTAAGCAGTTATTATATTCAACTGCGCATCCTTGGGTCTGCGATCGCTTGCGTTCGGCCGATCTGACGCTGCCAACATCCCCCCATCCCGAACAAACGCCCTTAGCCAGTTTGACGGGGACTCTGGCCCTGCTGGCAAGTCGCCGTTGTACGCTGTGAATCGCGCTCTTGCGAGATCCGTCTGGCGTCGCCGACAAACATACCGGCTCAAGCCGATCTCGTAGCGGTTCGCACTGAAGGAATCGCCCTCCCTTGGGGGATTCTGGGGGAACCCCCGTCCGGGACGAGGAAATATGGGTAAGGATGGGTAAACCCCGATTCCGGCCGCACCTCGCGCGCAGGGGCGCCAACTGGCGCGTTCAGTAGGGCATGCGTTGGAAACAGGGGACTTGAGTTTGGCTCCCCGAGCGCGACACTTCCACAAACAAAAATTGTGGCGCGCGAAAAGAGAGTATGCAATCTATTGATTTAAGGACCACTCCGGTAACATTGGCGGCATCGAAATCGCACGCCGACCGAGCTGCGGATTCTCTGTTTCGATGTTGCCTTTGGCGGCACCGCCGCCCTCCAGTGCCGCTACCTGGAAGCATGTGGAGGAGCACCTGGTACTCTCCGGGCACCTGCGAGAGCTTGCCGTCCGGTGGAACACCATCGCTGGGGAACTCCAGTTGGACAGGGTCGCCTGCAAGCTGCGGCGCGCCGCGAACGAAACAAAAAGCCCCGGGCACAGGCCGGGGGCTCTTGCTCAAGCAACAGGGTGCAGCTTACCGGCTGACCTGAAGGCTGGCTCCACCACCCCGGCCGCCACCGACGACTGAGACAACCTTGACCCAGAGCGAACCATTGCCCTTGAAGTACGACGTGGCGCTGGCTTGGCGCAGCGCATCCAGGCTATCGGCCGCCGTACCCGAGGCTGCCGTGGTGAATCCCGGCAGCTCGAAAATCACCCACGAGCCGGGATCCAGTTCCGTCAGGGTGAGGGACACGGACGGCCTTTCGGTGGCCACCTTGATCTCGGTACCGGCTCGTATGTCGGTGGCGGTCAGGTTGTATTCCTTGCCATTACGGCTGAGGATGACGGGCGGCTGAGCAGGAGCGCCAGCGCCTCGACCACCGCGTGCACCACCCTTGGCTGCGCCAGGACCACCGCGACCGCCCTTGGCTGCCGCTGCGGCGCCAGGAGCACCGCCGGGACCACCCTTAGCTGCGCCACGACCGCGGCCGAAAGCGCCGCCGCCGAATCGGCCTGGGCCACGACCGCCGCCGCCGGGCCCGCCAACACTCAAGCGCCCGACATCCCCCTTGCAGATGGTAGCGTTCCAGAGGGGCTTGTTCTCACAGGCCTGTGCGTCGGTCGCGATGCTGCTGTCGTTCACGCCGTCATTGATGAGAACGTAGGAGTTGGGACCCCCGCCGAGCGAACCGTCCTTGTCGCGGATCACCGCGGTCTTCCACGCCACGCTGCTTCCGTTATCGCTGGCCCACCTGCTGTTGTTCGTCATTGGCGGGAAATACACCGGCTTGGCGTTGACGAACTTCACGCGTTCGACGGTGTTGTTGGTGGTGACCGCGAAGCTGGTATACATCAGGTAGGAGAGCGCTCCCGTCTTGCGTTGGGCGTTGTCCTGGTAGTTCACGAAGGTGGTATTCACCACGTCATGACGCAGATCGTAGAATTCATAGCCGTGGATCGGGAAATCCGGCAACGTGGGCTTCGGCAGGCTGCGGCCGTAGGCCTTTTCCGCGTCCGTCCTGGGATTGCCGATGTTCTCGGTTTCGCCCACGAACAGCGAGTCAACAACCCTTGACGTAAAGGGGTCGCCACCGCCCAAGCCAGAGGCATGCGTATAACCGATGGCGTTGTCGGCCAGCTTCACGTTCCTGAAGATGTGCAGCTCACCTCGGCCCCAAATGCCGCCATTCCGGTTCTTGTAGGCGGTGAGATCCTCGAAGACCGTTTCCAGTGGCTTGCTGTTCGCGTCTTCGGGATTTTCGCGGGCGGTATGGGAGCCGCCGGTCACACCGAAAGTGTTGTTGGGGTTAATATTCCGGTCGAACATGAACGAGTCGTAGTTGGAGTGGGCGACGTTGCCCTTGAACTCGCGGAATGGCGTGCGGCGGGGCCAGGTCTTCGCACTGATCTCCGTGTCCGCGAATTTACCGTTCGGATGCTCCGGCAAGGACATCCAGAAGCCGTTCGCGTCGGAACCCGCGGCCACGTTATCCCGGTATATGTTGTCCGGGTTCGTGATCCAGTAACTAGACGCCGTGTTGTCTGAGGGAAGCAGGACATCCTCGGAGGCCTGGCCATTCGCTCTGACGGCCTGGCGATCATTGAAGTTTGCGCTCTCCCCGGCGGGAGCGAGGTTGGTCGGCACACATGGCTTGGAGGTATGACACTTGGTCAGGATCGCGAGGTTGTGAATAACCTGGTTGCCGTGCTCGATGCCGTCTTCCATGAAGAAGCAGTGACCGACGTTGTCGTAGGTCACGTTGTTTTCAACGCGTAGGAAATTCGTTCCGTGCATGGTCACACAGCGGTTGTAGGTGTTGTGAATCGCCGAGTTCTTGATGTACTGCCCCTGCGCATCGCCGATCAGATGCCAGTGGATGGGATAGCGGGCAAGGGTCAGGTTCTGGCCCATGCGATTGAACTCGACGCCCTCGACGAACATCTTGCTTGCGGCCATCGCCATCACGTGGCCGCCGAAAAAGGACTGTTCCGCGTCGGCCGATGCCTGGAGCTTGATATTGCGCGTCAGCAAACCGACTTCGCCGCGTTCATCCACATCGAAGGTGATCTTGCCGAAGTGCATGTAGTCCAGCTTCTTGTCGAGCGTGATCGTATTTCCGCGGATGGCGGAGATGGTTCGCCGCTCTGCCTGCCGGGGATCGAAATCCGTCGACGCGAGGACAATCTCGTCACCGGCCACCCAGCCAGCGGCGTTCAGGACTTCAATCGAAGTGGCGCCTGCTTCGGCGGTCTTGGACAGCTTCGTCCAGGTGTTCGTCCGGTTCCCGTGCAGGCTGAGGGTTCCACCCATCATCATGATCCCGCGGTCACTGCGGTCATTTCCGCCCATTCCGCCAAAGTCTTCGCCCTTGACGTTGTCGGTGAGGGTAATGGTCGCCTTGCGGGTGTGGGGACGGGCTTCGGTGCCGATTTCCAATTCCCCATGCACCATGATCCACTCGGTGGTCAGTTCCAGATCTTTATCATCTGCGAAGCTCAGTTTGCCGTTGATCGTTAAGCTCCGCAACGCGGGCGGGGTCACGTCAAGGACAACGTCCATGTCCCTGTCAATGGTGACGATGGCGTCTTGGCCGGGCACCTTCTTGTCCGGCCACGTGGCTGCATCGGACCAGCGTTTCACGCCGCCCGTCGAAGAACTCTTTTGCTGGGCCTTAACGACAACGTATCCGCCGAGAACTAAGAAGGATGGAACCAGCAACGAAAGGAACAAGCGAGAATGTTTTCGCATCATCAAACCTTCAACCCCTTTGATCCAGAATCGATCCAGTATACGATATCGGGGTCGAGAGAGGCTGGCAAGGGACGGAGGCCAAGATCTCGATGGGGTCCCAGCGTTTCTCGTGGAAACGCCCCGCAGCGCTCCCCAGCCTGTGCCCAGGTAGCTCAGCTTGGTCAACTCGGACCATCCACCCTTCCTCAGAAGGTGTGGGGGATCTCCGTTTCCTTTTGACTGGCGGCCGGAAATGGATGGGTGCTATACTCCTGCGGATGCGTAAATTCTGGAAACTCTTTCCGGCGTTCGCCGCGGTGGCTATCCTTGCGACGGTTATCATCCCTCAAGCTCCGCTGAACGCTCAAGGAAAGAACAAGGCTGCTCCCAAGAATCTCAAGGTGCTCACGCCGGAGAACTATATGGAGCAGATGCAGACCTATGCCGCGGCACTAGGCGTCGAGAACCAGGGAGGCTGCAACTTCTGCCATGAGGCAGACCGCTCCGTCGACACGCCGATGAAGATCAAGGCTCGTGAGGCGATTGAGCTGACCGCCATGATCAATGAGAAGTTCGGCGAAGACAAGATCCACGTCACCTGCTGGACCTGTCATCATGGCGTCCCCATTCCGGAGACCGCCCGTACGCCCAAATAGGGACATACGGCACAGAAATCGAGGGGGACCTACAGTCGGGAGTGTCTCACCTTCGCATCGGGATCCGTCATGGACGTGTCGTTCGTGTGCACTATTCGCGATCCGCAACGATTCTAAGGAACATACGCATCCAACGGCGGGCCCGCTCGAGTACTCCAGCCTCACCTCGACGGGCGGCACACCTTGCACGCCGCGGCCGCGCGGACGGCGGCGAGCGTGGTCGGGATCTTACTTGCACGGAGATGCTGGCAACCTCGCCAGCCCGTGCTTCGACGATCAACATGCGAGCACGAATGCTCGGTCCCTGCGGCACCTCTTCTCCACTGGCGAGCACCAGCGCCCGCGGCATCTTGGGCGAGGTTCGGTGAGCGTGTACAAAACGGTCACCGACAGATTTCCCGGATATCCTTCCTCACCCTCCGGGCTCAGGTAGGTGAGTTCCAGGCTCTGCGGCGAGCGCACCTGCAAGCGCCAGTGCATCATGGCACGGCCCTACTCGATCCACGATGGCGTGTTCGTGCCTGGGATGCCCGTGCGCTGGACCGAGCGCCGCCTCGCAGATATACTCTCCAGAACCCCACGTGTGATCATTGTGTGATCAAAATCTGCCACGGGAATACCTTCGACTCTAAGGATTTCAACTCCAAATCGTACGCCATGACATTCAGGCCTTCCGGGAGCGGCGGAACTGCGCAGGCGGGCATCCGAATTCTCGCTTGAATATGCGGTTGAACGCTGCTTCGGATGCATAGCCGACCTCAGCCGCAACCTCGCCTACGTTCGCATTTGAGGATGCGAGCATTTCCGCAGCCAGTTTGAGCCGCCAGCGTGTGAGATACGCCAGAGGTGGCTCGCCCAGAAAGTGCAGAAGCGTTCAGCGAATCGCGTACGTGAGACTCCGACCTGGTGGGCAAGGTCCGCGATGGTCCAATGATGCGATGGCTTCTTGTGCAGCAGCGCAAGCGCTTCGCCGATCACGGGATCGCGCGCTCCAGCCAACCATCCCTTCTGCTGATCTGGCAGGTCCCGGATGAAACGCCGTAGCGTCTCGACAAACAGAACTTCAGACAGCTTGGCGAGAACCACATCGCTGCCGGTTCCCGGCCCCCCGGCTTCCCTCACCGAGAACTGTATCGAATTTGCGAGCCATTGGCCCGCCGGATCATCCGCGATGTTGACCACAAACATCGAGGGCAATCCCGCAAGCACGACTTCGCTCAAACTTGGATCGCAGGCCATATAGCCGCACACGAACTTCGTAAGTTCTCCTCCGCCTCCGAGGCGGGCGACTTTGAGTCCATTGCTCAAATTCTTGGAGAAGGTCTTGAGCGAATCGACCGGCTTGCCTGCGCCGTTTCCGACGAAGTGCGCGTCTCCGTGCGGGAAGACGACCACATCGCCGGGCCGCAGATCGCGACGGCTCCCTTCTGGCAACTGGGCATAGGCTCGGCCGTCGGCCAGATAGTGGTAGATGATTACATGATCCGCTCCAGGACAGAGCAGCGGCGCGACCTTGCTCGATTCAGACGACGCCACGCACCACGGAGCAGAAAATTCGGCGTTGAAGAATAGGGCCCCTCGGAGCTTAACGATTCCCAACACCTCGGAGAGAGCGTCCATGACTCCAGGTTCGCTCGATTTGGATGGATTCGGCAAGAACTCAGAACGATCGAGCAAGTTTTTAAATCCGGTCTGCCGCATAGTAGAGCCAGGAGGTAACAACTATGAGTGTTCTAGAGAAGCAGACCGGGCTGGACGAAATAAAGACCCGCCTTCGCGATACCTGGATGACCGGCGACTATGGCCGATTCGCGCGGTACATGGAACGTGACGCCGAGACGTTCTTCCGGCGCCTTCCCATCAAACCAGGCGCGCAGTTGCTCGATGTGGCCTGCGGCGCGGGGCAGTTGTCGCTGATTGCGGCGAGGGCGGGAGCGCGTGTGACCGGCTGCGACATCGCGACCAACTGGCTGGTCCAAGCGCGCCGAACCGCGGCGGCGGAGGGGCTGACAATCGTTTTCGAAGAAGGCGATGCGGAAGCGCTGCCTTACGGAAGCGGCACGTTCGACGCGGTGGTCAGCCTAGTCGGCGCGATGTTTGCGCCCCGTCCGGAACTGGTCGCAGCCGAACTTACCCGCGTCTGCCGGCCCCAAGGGATCATCGCGATGGCCAACTGGACTGGCTCTGGCTTCGTCGGGCAGATGTTCAAGATCATCGCCAAACACATTGCTCCTTCCGGTATGCCGTCGCCGGTGCTGTGGGGCGATGAACCTACGGTTCGCGAGCGGCTGGGGAACGGGGTCGCGAGTCTGGAATGCTCGCGCCACCTGTACGAATTCAGTTATCCATTTTCGCCCGCGGATGTCGTCGAGTTTTTCCGCGCGTACTACGGGCCGATGACGCGCGCGTTTGCATCGATCGGAGAAGGCGCGCAAGAGCAGCTTCGCGGCGAACTGACCGATCTGTGGGGCCGTCACAATCGGGCTACCGACGGGACCACCCGAGTGGACGCGGAGTACCTTCAGGTGATCGCGGTACGAGGCCGATCGTAGGGAGGGAAACCATGCAACTCATCGAAGCTCCAAGTGTCATCAAAGCGGCGGGTGCTCCGCCGAAGTTGATCGCCGAGTATGTCGGCCGCCTGAACACCGGCGGCTCCGCGCTCAGTATCGCTCACATGAAAAGTCCCCTCGGGTGGGAGGAGCCGGGCCAAACGCCGGAATTTGACGAATACACGCTGGTGCTGCGGGGCATTCTGCGCGTCGAAACAAAAACGCTGGGAATGGAGGTCCGCGAGGGACAAGCCGTTCTTGCGCCAAAGGGTGAATGGGTGAAATATTCGACGCCTGGCGAAAATGAGGCAGAGTATATCGCGATTTGCCTGCCGGCGTTTTCGCCCGACACCGTGCACAGAGACTTTGCACAACCGCGCCGCACGGGAGTGCTCCAATGAGTGAAGGACTCAAGTTACTGGCTGTTCTGGCTCATCCCGACGATGAGTCGCTCGGATTCGGCGGTACGCTCGCCAAGCTCGCGGCTGAGGGGATCGAGACTTTCCTCGTCACAGCCACACGGGGAGAACGCGGCCGGTTCGGCCCGCAGGGAAAGCTTGGCGATCCCGCCGAAGTCGGACGCGCTCGTGAGGCGGAGTTGCGAGCCGCTGCGGCAATCCTCGGCATCCGCGATGTTTCGGTCCTGGGCTATCCGGACGGCGGTGTCGATCGAGTCCCGGTGGGGACCGCAGTTGGCGCGATCGCCTCGCATATCCGGCGAATTCAGCCTCAGGTGATCGTCACCTTCGGTCCGGATGGAGCTTACGGGCATCCCGACCACATCGCTATCTCCCAGTTCACGACGGCCGCCGCGATGTGTGCCGCCGATCCAACGTACCTAACGGACGAGGGATCGCAAGCGAGCTCGCCTCGGCCTCACCGCGCCGCAAAATCTTATTACCTGGCATGGCGAAGCAGCAAGTGGGAGGCTTATCAGGCTGCCCTTCGCAAGCTGACGTCGATCGTTGATGGAGTCGAGCGGCAGGCGACTCCATGGCCCGAATGGGCGATAACGACCGAGCTCGACACTTCCGACGTTTGGCCGATCGTGTGGAAGGCCGTCTGCTGTCATCAAACTCAGATGGCCATCTATAAGCGGCTAGAAGATCTCCCAGAAGAACAACACGTCGCGTTATGGGGTTCCCAGGAGTTCTATCGCGTCTTCAGCTCGGTCAACGGCGGCCGAAAGCTGGAGACAGACCTGTTTGAAGGGTTACGGTGACAACCATGTTTGCCTCTGATCGCATCGAACAACTTAGACTTCGCACCACGCCCCTCGATATGACCGACGAACAGTTTCGCTCGCTCGGTCACGAGTTGGTGGATAACATCGCTCAGTTCCTGGCGTCTATACGCTCGCGTCCAGTCACGCCTGCCGAATCTCCGGAGGAGGTTCGCGCCGTGTTGGCGGCGAACGGTGGTTTGCCGGAGGTCGGTAAGGACCCCGGCACGATACTGCGGGACACGACTCACCAACTCGTTGAGCACTCCCTGCTCAACAGTCATCCTCGATTCTACGGCTACATCTCCTCCGGCGCAGCTCCCATCGGAGTACTCGCTGAATTCCTGGCCGCTGCTATCAACGCGAATGTCGGCGCATGGAAGCTGGCTCCCGCGGCGACCGAAATCGAGGCCCAGGTTATTCGATGGATTGCGCAGTTCATTGGTTACCCGATTGACTGCGGTGGCCTGCTCTTGAGCGGCGGGAACATGGCGAACCTGACATGTTTCTTGGCCGCCCGAGCCGCGCAAGCCGGTTGGAAGGTCCGTGCGAACGGCGTCGCCGGCGGCCCACGTCTGTGTGTCTACGCTTCCCTCGCAACTCACACGTGGATCCAAAAGGCCGTGGATTTGACGGGTCTTGGGGCGGATGCGCTCCACTGGATTGGCGGAGAGCAGACGATCAATGTGGATGAATTGGAAGCCCGATATCGGCAGGATATCGCCGAGGGCCACCAACCATTTCTCGTGGTCGGGTCGGCGGGAACAGTCAGTACTGGAGCGGTCGACCCCTTACCCGACCTGGCGGCGTTTTGCCAGGACCATAAACTCTGGTTCCACGTCGACGGTGCATACGGAGCATTCGCATCCAGCGTGGAGGGAGCGCCCCCGGAGATCAAGGGGCTCGAGTCCGCTGACTCGATAGCAGTGGATCCTCACAAGTGGCTTTACGCGCCGCTGGAGGCGGGATGTGCGCTCGTTCGCAATCCTGCCGCTTTGAGGAATGCGTTCTCCTTTCACCCGCCTTATTACAACTTCGAAACCGAGGTCATGAACTACTTTGACGTAGGTCCTCAGAACTCGCGTGGATTCCGCGCACTCAAGGTCTGGCTCGCCTTGCAGCAGGCAGGAGCCGCAGGTTATCGCGAGATGATTCGGGACGATATCACCCTGGCGCGATACCTATATGACTTGGCGGTGGAGCATCCCGAGTTGGAACCAATCACTCACAACCTCAGCATCACGACTCTGCGTTACGTCCCGCGGGACGTTCGTCCCACTTTGGGTTCTGAGCACACAGAAAAATATCTCAACCATTTGAATCAGCGCCTGCTGACGGTTATCGAGGAAAGCGGCGAGGCGTTCATCTCCAACGCCGTGATCGACGCGAAATGCGCTCTGCGCTTCTGCATCGTGAATTTTCGGACTTCGACGGACGACATCGATGCGATGCCGGAACTCATTACACGTTTGGGTCGTAAGGCTCACGACGCGTTGAGTAGTCAACTCAGCCAAATCGATTGGCATCGAGAGCAGGTACATACCTGACCTCCTGCAAAGCTTCTCTAATCTCTAACTCCAGGAAAGGAGACCGATGACAAATACAGCGATAGTGAACAAGAAGAGGATGGCTGCGCTATTGGCTTTTGCGGGTACTCTGATGGCATTGCCCGCCAGCGCCGCCGAACAGCAGCCTCTGGACCAACCTCGAATCTCTGCGGTCCGGTGACCGAATTAAAGTCATCCAGACGAAGCAGACCCACACCGAAGGTGAATTTCAAAGCACCAGCGACACAGAAATTACGCTGGATACGGGCGTCCCTCTCTCAGTTGCGAAGGCCGACGTGCTGCGCGTGTACAAGAAGGGCCTTTCGCGAACGAAGAAGGCCGTTATGGATTTGGTAGGTCGCTGAGACCCCGTACACGTCCGCTATCGAACCAAGGTTTAGTTCACCCACGCCGTCATACAGCGAAATGCTCAAGCTGGGCTTCGGCCAGTGAAACCCCGCGTTTAACAGGAAGATGCTGTCCGCCGGGCCGATTTCAAATTGCTGACACTTCGGGTTTTCAACAAACGGAGATGGCGGAATATGCAGCGCATCTGCCACTCTTGCTGCCAACTCCGCCCCGTGGCGCCGGGACAAGAGGTGCAGCGTAGCATCCACTCCGGCCGTCAGACCGGCCGTGGACAAGAGTGTGCCGCCGTCCACATACCGCACTCCGCGCTGCCAATGAACCCTTGGGTAGACGCGCTGGAGCCTGCCGATGTCACCCCAATGAGCCGTCGCTGTCTTGCCGTCGATCGCTCCGCTCTCGGCCAGCACTTCAGCGCCGGTACACCAGGAGAACAGGAGCGCATGCCCGCGTCCTTGCCGTCTGACCCAATCGACAACGGGCGCATTTATGGACGCGCGGATATCGGCGATTTGGGGAACCACTACGATATCGGGATCACCGTGAAGCCGGGCCGCCAGTTCTTCGAACGAGAGATGAGGAACCAGATCCAATCCACCAGTCAGCGTTCGCACGGTCCGGGAGGAGGCGACGGTGTAGACGTTGTATTCGCCGGACTCCGCGAACATCGCGTACGGCCCCAACACATCCGTGGGTTCGCTGAGGGTGGTGCCCAGCAGGACCGCCACAGTCGGTTTGTGGGGATCGTGAACGGGCGGCGGCAATGGGACCACCGAAGCCACCAGCGCGCCCGGCGCCGGAGCCGTCATGACCCTGGTCGACTGCGAGAAGCCAATATAGCCGGCCAGCGCAACCGAGACCCCGAACGCGAGCGCGCAGCCGGTGAGCCATAGTGTCGTGTTTATGATTCGTGCAACCGTCATGACCAAACGATATCCTGATCTGGCTTCTGTACGATTGAACGTTTCCGCTGAAGTTCTTGAATAGAACAGCTACAGTGGAAGGACGCGAGGGGAGTGGTTTGGATTGTTGGCCAAGACATTGAAAGATAAGGCGTACCGGTGGCTCAGTGAGCCGCGCTGGTACCTGTGGGAGGGCGGATTCCTGCTCATTGCCCGGGCCGAGGGCGTCGTGCCGGCTCACGCGCACCACGCCATCCAGATCGTTGTCGCGCTCGATGGTATGGTCGCCGTCTCCGGCGAGGACAACCGATGGCGCCGGGGACCCGGGATTATCGTGCATCCCGACGTGGTTCACTCCTTCGATTGCAGCGGGGCGATGGGTGCCATGTTGTTCGTCGACCCCGAATCGAGCGAAGGAGCGTGGCTGCATGGTGCGCTCGAACAGGAAATCGCGGTGGTGCCGGACGCCCGGCTCGCCTCATCCGTCTCGGAATTGCGCACTTTCGTCGAGCAGCCGATCGAGAGCATGGAAGTCGGGGAGCTAATCCGTCATTGCGTGCATGCGCTAAGTCCCGGCGCCCCGCCGATGCGCGGCCTGGACGAGCGGATCACCAAGGTCCTTTATGCCATCCGCGGTCGAGATGACTTGCGAATGTCATTGGACGACGCGGCGGAGTTGGCCTTCCTGTCCCCCAGCCGCTTCGCGCACCTATTCAAAGACCAGGTCGGCCTTCCCTATAGCCGGTACATGCTGTGGCGCAAATTGACCCGAGCGATGGTTGCCATCGCCTCGGAGCGAACGATTGCGGCCGCCGCACAGGCCGCGGACTTCGCCGATGCCGCGCATCTGACGCGGACGTTCTATCAAATGGTGGGCATGGCTCCCTCCGTGTTGATGCGCGGCAAGTTCGCCGAAATCCGCTCCCCCTTCTTTGGGCCCAGTGATAATGCCTCCGCGGCGGCGCCGGTTCCCTGACCGCCCTCGGATAGCTGATTCGTAAATCGAAAACAGCCGCTTCGTACAATCCCGATTGGGGCCTCCGATGCGACACTTCAGTTGTTGGCGCAACCCAACGCAAACCCAACTCAAGAGTGAAAAGGAGATTCCAATGTCGATGAAATCGAAACAGTGTAAGTGCACATCCTGCGCGGGCGCAGCTTGCAAGTGTGGCTGCCAGAACGCGAAAACCAACGGCCAGACCAAGCGTTGCAACTGCTGCGGGGATCAATGCAACTGCTCTCCCACTTGCAGCTGCAAGATCAGTTAGGTGCAAGTCTATCCGGCGCCGCGCATTTTTGCTCTCAACCCCCGGCCCCCGTGCCGGAACCGAAGCAATGCGCGGCGTTCCTTCTGACGAGAGGAGAGGAGTCAATCATGTATAACCAATCCACAGCCCCGTTCGCTCAAGAAGATCTGAAGGCTAAAAGGAGAACAAGAGAATGCCCAGAATGGCAGGATCAACCTGTTTCGCAACGATGCTTCTTCCCGTCGTGGCGAGTGCCGCCCCGAAGGAAGGAGTGTGCGGCATCGGAACACTGATCGATGTCCAGGCACATGTCGAAGTGATCCAGGCCGGCACCGGTCTTTTCGCGCTTTCCGCGCGCTCAACGCTCCGAACGCGGCCGTCGAACCATAGCTTCCACGCGTGGACCTCAAGGACTGACTCGGCATCTCCAAGCTGAACAACCCGTCGCACTTCCGCCGCCGTGTAGAGGTGGCCGCGCCGCACTCCCAGCCTCTGGGCATCGGCTTCGTCAGCGACGATATAGATGTGGCCGGCGCTGAATTCCACCGACACACCCTGCAGGACGTCCTCCAGCCGGTCCGGCGCCAGGACAGGCTGGTCCCGGAGAACGGCGCGCCGCGCGATGCTCAGGTAGTCAGGCATGCCCGTTCCTTTCTACCGGAGTGCGCGAAAAGCGCGGTAAGTCATTCCTGGGAACCCCGTCCGGGGCTTTCCACGCTTTTGGCGCATCTGGCCTGAGCAGGAACCCAGCCTTCGGCCGCCCTGCCAAACTGCACTTTAGCGCCGGCGCGCGAATATGGGTAGCAGGGCTACCCGGATTTACGGCAGCCCGCAAGCAGCTATTCGCCGCATCCGAGGAGACTTGACTCGCGCCTGAAGGAATTCCCGCTATACTCTGGGGAATGACATCGAGCCAGCGGTGGCTGGCGGCGTCCGTCCTGATCACGGCGTCCCTTCCCTGTACCGCACAAACGGCGCAGGGCTTCATCGCCGGACGCGTCTTTGATGCGAACACGCAGGCGGCAGTGGCAGACGCCTACGTGCAGTATTTCCACCGCGACCGGGGCGTCGTCATCGAGTCCGGCGCCGTCCGGACCGATCAGAGCGGCGCCTATGCGATCGCCTTCCTGGCGCCCGGCACCTATCAACTGCGCGTCTCCACCGGCGCGACCCCCGACGCCGTGCCGCAGGCCGGCGACTATCAGCCGCAGGAGATCTACGAGCTACAGTTGTTCGTGGCCTCCCGGCTGGAGGTAAATTTCGCCCTCCGCCCGCTCTCCGATACCTGGAAAGCCGGCATCGCGCAGGGCCTCTACGAACAGGGCACGACGGCCGTTGTGCACTACTTCGCCGCCGACGTCACGCAACTTCGTTCGGCGTACGTGCAACTGATCCCTTACCGCACGGCCTCGACGGAGGCCACGGTTTCCTACGTGGTCGACCCGCAGGCGATCGCGACGCTGCCGCTCTCCGGCCGCGACATCTACACGACGCTGGTGCTCCAGCCGGGCGTGACGGCTGCCGGCGCCACCACCAGCGGACTGGGCCTGGCGGCCAACGGGCAGCGGTCGACCTCCGCCAGTTACCTGCTGGACGGCGTCGAAAACAATAATCATCTGCTGACCGGTCCTTTGACTCCGATTTCACCGGAAGCGACCCAGGAATACCGGGTTTCGATGAACAGTTATTCCTCCGAATACGGGCGCACCACCGGGTTCCTGGCCAACGCGGTCACACGCGCCGGCGGAAACGGGTATCACGGGTTAGGATTCACCTACATTGGCAACGACGTCCTGAACGCGAACTCCTTCGCGCGTAATACCCTGGGGCGGCCGCGCGCCCCCTACAAGAACCTGCACGCCGGCTATCAGGTGGGCGGCCCGATCGTGCGGGACCGGCTGTTCTTCTCGAGTGAATTCGAGCATTTTCGCAGCCGGGGACAGAGCTCGCCGCAGGAAGTGGATTTGCCCTCGCTCGATTATTTTGAGAGGCACTACCCGGGCAGCCGCTCCACAAAACTTTTGGAGATGTTTCTCCCCGCGGGAACGTTAGCCGGTGGTGAGCGCTTCTGCGCTGCACCTGGTGGATCCGGAGCGCTGGAGACGTGCGCCAATAGTTATCATTGGTCCCCCACCGTCTCTGTTGACCGCAGTCTCGCGCTGGAACGATTTGACTACGTCGCCCGGGACCAGAGCCGGATCACGGGGAGGCTGGTGCTGGCACGCAGCGCTCGGCCGGATTTCGTCGCCAGCCCGTATCAGGGCCTGGACAGCCGCCTCAGCGAGGATTCCACCGGGCTGACCGTGCGCTACGTCAAGGGCCTGGCTCCCACCGTGAGCAACGAGCTGCGCGTAGGCTGGACCAATTTCGACTTGCATTGGAATCGCGCGCAGCCCGGCAATGGCACGATAATCCCGCAGCTCAGCGCCGGGCCTGACGGGCCCCGTTTGCCGGCCAGTGAGCTGCCCTTCGGCTTCGCCTATCGCGAGAACGCGTGGGAGCTGAGCGACAGTCTGGCGATGGTGCGGGGCTCGCATGCCATTACGCTCGGGGGCGGGGCTCTGGTGCGGCTCCCTAATTCGACGCAGGACTACTACGGGCAGGGATCCTACGACTTCAGCAACTTCGAGCAGGGATGCATGCCCCAGCTCGCCAAGTTGGATGTGGTGGACCGGTTCGGCTTGGATTCGCCATGCGAGTTTCAGACGGCGGTGCAGTACAAGGTTGGCAGTGCCACGAATCCCCCATTCAATCCGCCTGATTTCAACCGGCGCTATTCGAACCACCAGTTCTTCGCCTTTGCGCAGGACACCTGGCGCCTCACACCGCGTCTGAGCATTTCCCTGGGCCTGCGCTATGAGTCGTTCGGCGCACTCCGTCTGACCGGGGCACAGGATACGGTCGTGGATGCGGGCACCAGCGGTTTGCTGGAAGACCGGCTGAAGACGGCGAGCCTCGTGTTCGACCAGAACGCCCAACGATCCGCCTACCAGCCCGACCGGAACAATTGGGCTCCCCGCCTGGGCGTGAGTTACAGCCGCGGTGGCACGGTGTTTCATGCATCCTACGGCGTCTACTACGATCGCCCCTTCGACAACCTGGTGCAGAACACGCGGCTCAATGGGAACGGCCTCGTGACCGTCAAGCAGATAAACGTGGACCTGGCGGCGCCGTTCTACAGCCGCACGCGGCCGGACGTGCAGACGGAAACCGCCATCGTCAGCCACCCGGAGCAGATTTTCTGGATCGAACCGCGCCTGCGCAGCCCCTTGGTGCAAAGCTGGTTCGCGGGCATGGAGCGGGACCTGGCGCCGAATCTGACGCTCTCGGTCAATTACTTGGGGTCGTCGGGCAGCCGCTTATTCTCCACGGACCGGATCAATCGCCAATGCAGCCAGGCGGCATCCGATGGCGTCTGCTCGGGCAACCTGAACGACACGCGCTTCAATCCCGGGATCCCGTTTGACATCACCTACCGCGGCAACCAGAGCTCGTCTTCCTACAACGCCATGACCGCTGTTTTGCGATATCGCGGGCGGACGGCCCAGTTCCAGGTGTCCTACACGTGGAGCCATTCGATCGACAACCAGAGCGATCCCCTGGCGGGCGATTTTCTGAAACTGGAGAACGCCGTGATCAGCGGCTACCAGAAACTCAGCGACTACCACTACGGCTTCACCCGCCAGTTCGACACCCGCCTGGACCGCGGCAACTCGGATTTCGACCAGCGCCACAACCTGGTGTTCTACGCGTCCTGGCAGCCACTCGGTCCGCGCAGCGGCGGATGGCTGGCTCCCCTGCTGGACGGATGGCAGCTAGCGAGCGTGGGCGGCTTCCGGTCCGGATTCCCCGTGAACGTCTTCGGGGCGGGCATCCCAAACCCGGCCAGCGGCGGCCAGCTCTATCTTGCGCGGCCGGACGTGGTGACCGGCCAATATCAGATGTCAACTGCCGTACCGGGCGGAGTACTTTTGCTCGACAAGAGCGCGTTCCCGGATCCCACCGGAATCGTCACGTTGCCCGGTCCCTCCGCCACGGCCGAGCGGTACATGGGAACCAGGCCCGGCAACCTGGGCCGGAACTCGTTCGCCGGACCGGGATTCTGGAGCGTGGACACTTCCGTGGCGCGTAGCTTCGGGCTGCCTGGTTCGGAAACGGCGCGGCTCCAGTTCCGCGCCGACTTCTTCAACGTCTTCAATCACGCCAATCTTGGACAGCCGTCCGGCGATCTGAGCGGCTCGTTTGGCCTCGCGACCTATGGAACACCGGCTTCGACGGGAGGCTTCCCGCCGCTGCTGCCGCTGGCCGAACAGGCTCGCCAGATTCAGTTGCAACTCAGGCTGCTGTTCTGAACTTTCAGCTTGAGCTCGGGGCTGGTTCGTCCACCGGCCATCACCGTAACCGGCCACTCTCCTTCCGTCAGGTCCTCCGGCATCGCGACCCGTATCTGGTACACGGAGACCGTGGCGGGCCTGAGGCCGGCATATTCGACGTTCGCCTCTTTCCCGCCGATTTGGACGGTGACGTCTTCGAGAGTGCGATTGTTGTCTTGATCGTTACCCGCAGGCTCGCCGTCGGCGGGAGGCTCCTGCACCGGACCCAGGGCGTTTGCGTAGAAGAGTAAGTGCACTTTTTTGTCGTCCCCACAGGAGGTGGACACGATTGCGAAGCCGGGGTTGTTAGGGTCCGAAAACAGGGCAGGGTCGGTCTTCTGCGTGCCTACACCACCATAGATCACCACCGGCGTATTGCCATCCGCCGCATACGCCGCGACAGCTTGCAGAAGAGAGGTGCGCTTTCTGGCCGTGTCGGCTTGATCCGGAACTTTGACGGCGACTTGAGAATAGTCCGTAACGGAGAACGGCACAACCCCGTTGATCTGTTCCGGGCTTACGTAGCTCAGCGGAATGGACCTGTTCCCGATCCACACCTCCGTGCCCCCCAGCGTGGTAGGAAGAGGGAACGCCGTGGCCCCTTGCGCTGCCGCGGCCAACTTCGTGCCTCTGAGCGTGATGTAGGCGCCTCCTACCAGGGGCGAATTCCTGACCGCCTCCTGGGACCCGCTGACGAGTTCAGCAGGCTTGCCGCTGGCGGCGTTCTCCAGGCTCTTCAGGATGGGTAGGTTGTTCGCAGCCTGATTGCCGACGTACACCGGATACAGCAGGCTGGAACCGGTCAACTCCTTATCCTCCGGAGTAGCCTTAAACGTCAGCGTCAGGTAAGTTCCCGTTCCAACGGACGCTTTTTGGGGCGCGCAGCCGCCAAGGCCGCACTCGAGCGTCGTATTCACCCTGTTGTCAGCGGACGTCACCGCCACCTTGGCGTTCAACGTGGTTCCGCAATTGTCCTGCACGTCCGCTGAGAGATTGAGGTCTCCCGCGGAAACGGCGATTTGCCCGGCTTGGCCCTGGACGAAACCCGTCATCACGGCCCGGGTGCGTCGACACGAGGCAACCTCGCGCACCAGCAGGTTCAGGGGCTGGCTGATCGAGGGAAGTTGCTCTTTAACGGAGCCGTCTGCGTTCAGGATGCTGACGTTCGTCGTGAGCATGCCTTTATAGGGGTCTTCCCGGGCGGCGAGGCAAGAGGCATCAAACGTCAGTGTCAGGTGGGCCATTTTGGCAAGGTCGTCGATGCTTTGCCCCCTCGGGGTGACGGACGCCCAGGAGCAGTCCTGAGCCTCGGCCACGACGACATTCGTTACCATGTACTTCATCCCCGCGGCAAGCGCCGCCCTGACCTGCTGTGAGGAGGGCGATCCCTGCACATAGACGCCCAGGGGCTTGCTTTGGGACCCGCCGGGCTCGACCGCGGCCGTGAAGGTGCCGGCAAAGCTCGCCAGATGGTCGATGACGTAGCTCCACTTGAGCGGCTGGTTGTCGTCGATGCAGATTCGCACCGGAACCAATAATGGATTGCTGCCGCTGGCGGTGAAAGTCACCGAGGCGAAGTGGCACCCCGAGGTAAGGGCCGAGGGAGTCGCGGTCACGGTCACGCCCACGGGAGACTGGGCGTCGAGCGTTCCACCGACCGGGGAAACGTCCAGCCAGTTTTCGCTCGGGGAGCCGTAGTCGACCGTAGCCTTTGCCGAGCCCACGCGAGCGCTCGCGGTGAGGGCGAGCGACTTCGCGATCGGCTTGGTTGTGGAGGTCACGGTACCGAAATCGAATTCGCCGCCGATGACGTCGCTGATCAGGGACGAGTTGAGACTCCCTCCGCTGTCATAAAGAATGGTCTGCCGGACGACGTTCAGCGTCACCGGGATCGTCTGCGCGGGCAGCGTGCCGGAGGAGCTTGAGTCGAGGGTGGTGGCTTGAACGGTTATGTAGCCGGTGTCTGCTTCTAACCCGGGGTCCAGTTTGGAGGGGTCGGCCGCGACGACAAACGTTGCTCCTGTGATCTTCCCATTCTGGAGGACGTCGCTCTTTTGGGAGATGCCCAGCCACGGAGACGACGACTGCGTGGCCGAAAAACCGAGCGCCCCGCAGCCCGTGCCGCTGGCGCTTACGGCCTGCGAAAGAGTCCCGCCCTGCGAGAGACCCGATCCGTCCGCCGCAAAGGCAAGAGAAGCCGGCGAGACGACCAGCGTGACGGGCGTCGAATCGACCGTCGCCGTGACATCCACCGTGGCCGTAGAGCCTGCTGAGATGTTGATCGCACCGCTGTCAGAGGTGAACCCAGCCGGGAGATCGGCCCTGACCTGGAGCACCGCGGGCAAGGTTCCGCTCTGGGGTGTGACCTGAATTCAGTCCCGCGTAGTCGTCACGGAAAACGTGCCGGCCGGCCGCCGCAGGGTCCGCCGAGAGCGCCACGGGGAAGACCTCTTTCCCCGGTTGTCCGGCGCAGCCTTGGAACCTGAGGGCCCCCGGCGTGGCGGTTAGCGGCCCGAGGGTCACGCCGGAGGCGACCGTCAGCGTGAAATTGTAGGTCGCCATGGCGGCCGATTGATCCGTCACGGTCACTTGGATCGGATTTGGTCCCACGGCGGCCGCCGGCGTTCCCCCAAGCATCGCCGCGGCGCCGGAGGAGGAGAAGGACAGACCGCTGGGAACCTCGCCGTCCAAGGAGAACGAGTACGGCATGACGCCCCCGCTGGCCTTGAAGGTGGCGCTGTACGCCTGACCGACCTTGGCGGACGTCGGAGCGCTGCCTAGCAATTGCAGCGGTGGGTAAATGGTGAGCGAGTAGTGCATCGAGGCCTGATGGTTGGCGGTATCGTTCACCGAAATCACAGGGTTGAAGCTGCCCGCTGAGATCGGCTTGCCGCTGATCGTCCCGGAAGGCTGAATCTGGAGGCCGGGCGGCAACCCGCTGGCTGACCAGGAGTACGGCGGCGTCCCTCCGACCGCCGTCATCTGTACGGTCGCATAAGCTTCGGAAAACTGACCGTCCGGCAGTGAATCCGTAGTGATCTGCAAGGACGGCAGGACGACAAGCAGAGGCAATTGCTTGTTCGAGAGCGTCCCTCCCGAATCCCTGACGGTGAGGGTGGCCACGTAGGCGAAGTCCATCTCGGGTTCCACTGTGGCGACGCCGCTGATCACTCCTGACAAAGGATCGAGAGTCAGCCCCGGCGGATTACCGGCCCAACTAAAGATGTACGGCGGGAAGCCCCCGGCGGCTTGAATCTGGAACGAGTAGGGCTGCCCGCTGGCCGCGCTCGGCAGGGCGCTGGTGGTGAGACGGACATTGGAGACCGGCGGGTTGCTCACCGAAATGGGCTGGGTACCGGTGACAAACGTTGCCGGCAACACCAAAGCGCCGGTACTGGGAACGATCGCGTAGCTGGTCCCGTTCCCATCGCCGTAGTTCGCCGCGTAAAGATACTGGCCGCTGCGGCTAAGGCCTACCGAACGCAGATCGGAGCCCGCGGCGAAGGGCGACCCCGGGACAGCCGTGAGCTGGCCGGTGGCAGAGTTCACCAAAAAAGCGGAAATATTTTCGGAGTAGCGATTTGCCACATACACGACTTCCGGACTGCCCGCGGAGATCACGATATCGAGAGGATAAGCGCCAGCGGCGGGCGGCGGGCCGGGGACGGGCGTCAGATGCCCCGCGTTGTCGACCTGGAATCCGTACACGGCGCTGGGACTTGTCCCGGTCACGTAGAGATACTTGCCGGAAGGATCGGTCGAGATCCCCTGAAGTCCTTTCCCGGAAAGATCGACGCTGACACCCGGAATCGGGCTCAAGGCCCCGGTCGACGGATCGATGGAGTAGCCATCCAGGGAGCAGCAGTTGATGGCGTAGACGAACTGTCCGGAGGAGGAAACTGCCAGGTTGATCGGAAAGGACGTGGCATTCATTGAGCCCGAGATAGGCGTCAACGTTCCGTCATCGCCGATTCTGTAGGCCGGGAGAGCGTTACCCCCGTTACTTGCCGCGTATAGAAAACGGCCGGACGGGTCGACGGCCAGCGTGTCTGCGTAGCCCGATCCAAACGGGGAGCCCGACACCGGCGTCAGTGAGCCGTCCCCGGAATCGATCCGAAAAGCGAGAAGGCCGGAGCCAGTGGAGGCGTAGAGGAACTTAAGATTCCCGTCCACGGCGATTTCTCTCTGGCCGGGAGGTCCGATGTTGAAACTCGACGTGGAAACGAGCGTGCCGTCGTTGGACACCCGATATCCGGCAATGCTGTCGCTCCCGGAATTCGACACATAGACATATTGCGCGGCCGCCGGCGCGAGGAGGCCTAGCACTGCGAGAGCGGGACGAAGAAAAGAAATTCGCATGCGTGACCCTCGAAAGGCGCACAATTTTGGCGTGGGCGCCCTCCGAAGCCCCACCTCGCGCTTCTGGTTATCTTACACTGCTGAGCCCGCGGAAGGCCCCGCGCTATGATTGAAGTCATTTATGGCTCGGTTCGCACAGATCGAGATCACGCTGCGCCGCCGCGAGGAGGCCGGTTATCCCGTCGAGATGAACTACGTTCCCATCGACGGCGATTCCGACCGCCGCGTCCCGGCCGAGGGCGCCGCCTACGCCGCCATCGATCCGGACGAGCTCCGCGGGCTCCGTCCGCTTGAATACGGCAAGACTCTGGGCAAGTGGCTGTTCGCCAACCAGGAGTTCCTGGCGGTCTTCGCCGAGGCTCGCGGCTCGCTGCAATCTCACCGCGACGACGACCCGGCTCTGCGCGTCCGCCTCACCATCCACCGCGACGCCCAGGAGCTCGACGCGCTGCACTGGGAAACGCTGTGCGATTTCCGTGGCGACCCTCTGCTCACCGGCACCGAAGTCCTCTTGTCCCGCTACCTGAGCACCACGAATCCGGACCCTCCCAGCGGCCGGTCCGATTTGCGGGCGCTGATCGCTGTGGCGAATCCTCCCGAAGACGGAGAAGGCTCGCTGTTCGCGCCGGTCGACGTGTCTACGGAGCTGAAACGGGCCGAGGACGGCTTCGCGAATTCCGGCATCACTTACCAGACGCTCGCCAGCGGACAATCGGACAGCCTGGGACCGGCGACGCTCGAACACATCCTCGACCAGCTCGATGACGGCTTCGACATCCTTTACCTGGTCTGCCACGGCGGCCTGATGCGGGACGGCGTGGCGCGCCTGTGCCTGGAGGAGGGACTGGTGGACGCCGCGAAGGTGGTCACGGCGGTCCGCTCCAAGAAGCAATTGCGGCTGGTGATCCTGGCTTCCTGCGAGAGCGCGGGCAAGCAGACCGCTGCCAGTCCGGGCACACTCAGCGCCTTCGGGCCGATGCTGGTCAAAGCCGGCGTGCCCGCGGTGGTCGCCATGCAGGGGCGGATCAAGATGACCACGGCGGCCACCTTCCTTGCGGCATTCTTCAAGGAGCTCGCCCGGGGAGGCGGCCAGATTGACCGCGCCATGGGAGCCGCGCGCGAAGCGGCGCTGCGGGACGACTGCACGGATTACTGGATGCCGGTCCTGTTCCTGCGCCTGCGGTCCGGCAATCTCTGGACGGAGAACGCGCTTCCCTCGCCTGCTCGCAGCACCGCGCCCGCGGCCCGCCCGCGCGACCGCGGCGCCGTGACTCCCTACCGCGGCCTGGCGCATTTCGGCCTGGAGGACCAGGGATTCTTCTTCGGACGCGAAGCCTTGTGCAAAGCGCTGGTCGATCACCTGCGCGTGGCGCCCGGCGTTGCGGAGAATCGTTTCCTGGGGCTGGTGGGGCCGTCGGGCAGCGGAAAATCGTCGCTGGCGCGCGCCGGCCTGCTGGGCGCCTTCCAGCGCGGCGAGCTTCCGGGCAGCGAGGAATGGCCGCTAGCCGTGCTGCGGCCGGGTGCGGATCCGTTGGAGAGCCTGGCGGTGGCGCTTGCTCCGGCTACGGGCGCGGCCAAGACCCCGGCGTCGATCCGCAGCCAAGTGGAGGAATTCGCCCGCAGTGACCGCACGCTGCATCTGACCACGCACCTGGCGCTCGGCAAGCGCCCACCGGAACAGCGCCTGGTCGTGCTGGTCGACCAGTTCGAGGAAGTCTTCACTCAGTGTCCCGACGAAACCATGCGCCGCGCCTTTCTCGACAACCTGATGGTGGCGGCAACCGAACCCGGAGGGCAGACCATCGTCGTGCTCACGCTGCGCGCCGATCACTACGGCTCCTGCGCGGCGTACCCGCGGCTGGCGGCGGCTCTTTCCGACCATCAGATGCTGGTGGGACCGATGCAGGAAGACGAGCTGCGCCGCGCCATCGAACAGCCCGCGATCCTGGCGGGCGCCGAATTTGAGCCCGGGCTGTCCGACAGCCTGCTCGAAGAAGTGCGCGGCCAGCCCGGATCGCTGCCGCTGCTCCAATACACGCTGTGGGAACTGTGGAACCGGCGCTCGGGGCGTCGCCTGACGCATGCGGCTTACCAAGCCATCGGCAAAGTGCGGGGCGCGCTGGAGCGCCGTGCGGAGGAGTTGTACGGGAATCTTCGCCCCGTCGAACAGGCGATCGTCAGGCGAATCTTCCTGCGCCTGGTGCAGCCCGTGGAAGGTGGGCATGCCGTGCGGCGGCGCGTCCAGTTGCGCGATCTGCTGCCGGTGAAGGGCGACGCGGAGCCTGTGGAAAGCGTGATCGCCCGCCTTGCGGGAGCCGAGGCGCGCCTGCTCACGCTCGAAGCCGGGGACGGCGACACGGGCGAATCCGTCGACATCGCACATGAGGCGCTGATCACAAACTGGCCGCGCCTCCAAGGCTGGCTGAACGAAGATCTCGAGTTCCAGCTCTGGCTGAAGCGGCTGGACGTCAGCCAGGAGGAATGGGAGCGCACCGATCGCCACCCCGATAGCCTGCTGCGCGGCGCCGTTCTCCAGGAAGCGGAACGCTGGATCGAAACCCGCGCCACGGACCTGAATCGCGGGGAGAGCGAGTTCATCGAGGCCTCCGCCAACGTGGAAAAGCTCCGCCTGGACCAGGAACTCGCTCAGCAGACGGAGTTGGCCGAGCAGCAGCAGGCGCGTCTGAAGGCGGAGACAGAGCGCGCGGAGGTGCAGACCAGGTCCGCCCGGCGGTTTCGCGGATTCGCTTTCCTGCTGGCCGTGCTGGCGCTGGTGGCGGTGGCGGCTGCCGGCTACGCCTTCGTGCAGCGCGCCGCGGCCGAACGGGAAGCAGCCCACGCCACTTCTCTGGTGTTGGCCAGCGCCTCGCGCGACATGCCCAGCGCGGACCTCCAGGTTCTGATCGCCATGCACGCCCTGGCGCGGCAGGACACGCCGGAAGCCGAGGCCGCGCTGTATGCGGCGATGGAGGCTCTGCGCGGTCCGCGCTTCCGTCCCAACGCGGATTACACCGTGCTCCAACTTGAGTTCAGCCCGGACGGGAAGCTGCTCGCCACAGCGGACGACGACGGCTACGTGAGCCTCTGGAACTCGGAAACAGGATTCCGCGCCCGGAACCGCCTGCCGATCGCCGGCGGCGTCGAGAGCCTCGTCTTTCGCCCGGACGGCACGCTGGCCGTGGCCACCAGCAGCGGCTTGGTGCGGCTCATCGACACATCCGGCAACCCACTCGGCGAAGTCTCCGTTTCCGCGAAAGGACTCCGGAGCCTGGCCATCAATGCCGACGGCTCGCGCCTGGCCACCGGCAGCCAGGATGGCGCGGTGGCGCTGTGGACCCTCCCGGGCGAACAGCGTCTTGCGCTCGAAGGCCACACGCTGGCCGTCTTGTCGATGGCGTTCACGCCGCCCAAAGGCGAGTATCTGCTCAGCACCAGCGCCGACGGCACGGCCATTGCCTGGGAAGCCGCCACCGGACGCCGCCTCTTCCAGTCGGGCGAGCTGAAGGGCGATTCGATGACTGCGGTCGCGGTCAATCCCACGGGTGAGTTCGCTGCGATGGCCGATCTCGGCGGCGCCATCCACTTCCGCGAGATTCCTTCAGGGAAGGCCCTGGGAGATCGTCCCGCCGACGGAAGAGGCATCTGGGCGCTGGCCTTCCGTCCGGGCGGCGGCCTGCTGGTTTCCTCTGACCAGGACAGCATGGTGCGCTTCGGCGACATCTCGTCATCGGGCGGCTACCACGAACGTCTGGCGATCCCCTGCGGCGATGGCACGGCGGAATGCAGGGCGCTCACTTTCCTGCCCGATGGACACACCCTGGCTCTGGCCGGAGCCCGAGGCGGTGTCTGGCTAGTCGATACCAACCTCAGAAAACTATTCGACCAGGCGCGTGCGAGCTTGGACCTGCGGCAGATCGATCAGGACGCCTGCCATGCGGTGATCGAGCCGGTGACCGGCCAGGAATGCGAGGTTCCCGCGGACTTCGTCCCGGTCAACTGAAAGTGCAGACCGCTTCCTTCGGTCGCGGCACAGCGAGTGGCATTCTGCTCAAAACACGGCTGGCGGGCACAGCGCCATTAAACCATTTCTTGATTTTGCATAGACCGGTTTCGCCCGGCCCGGAACAGTTTGTTCAACCACTTGGGCGTGCGGCACGGACTACAGTATCTACGAAACCGCTCTAGCTGAGTCGCGACCACAGGGAGCGGTCTACGACAACGCTGCAACCGCCCTACGGCAGACAAGCATCCAGTTGCCGCCGAAAGTCGCGCCGCGCTTCGCCTCCAGCGGCGGAATACTCCTGCCCCAGGTGGGCGCAATTCAGCCTCTCCTCCACCCGTGGAAACTGCGGATCGGCGGCGAACAACGCTCCGAACCGGTCTGCGGCATCCGCGTACCGGCCCTGCCCCAGATCCAGGATCCCGAGGTTGTATTGCGCCTCGCGATGATTGGGATTGAGTTGCAGAGCAGCCTGATACTCCTGCCTCGCCCTGCCCTTCCGGCCCTGCAATTGGCGGAGGGCGCCCAGCGCGTTGTGCGCCTCGGCCTCGTGCAGCGTTTCGGTGGCGGCCTCCTGGCGCACGATGGCCGCTTCCGCATCCGCGTGTTCCCCGGCCAGCAGCCTCGCGCGCTCGTCATAGGCGCCCGCCTGCTGCTCGAACGCGGCGATGGCGTCGCGGAACGCCTGCTCGGCCTCACCCCGGCGATTGATTCTCTCCAGCAGGATTCCGAGGTTGTAGTGCAGATAGGGAAGCTGCGGCGTCCTCTGAATCGCGGCCTTGTAGGCAGCCTCGGCCCCGCTATTGTCGCCCATCTCGATCAGTGTCAGAGCCAGGTTGTGGCGGGGATAAGCCCACTCCGGCGCAACGCGAATGGAAGCACGGAAATTATCGAGCGCAGGCTGATACTGGCCCTGCTCCAGGTAGGTAATGCCGATCGCATTGTAAGGCTCCGGCAGCAGCGGGTCGAGTTGGCTAGCCTGCATCAGCATCGCGCGCGCCTCGTCATACATCCCGCGAAACGCGAGCGCGCGGCCATGGCAGAACAACGCGCGCGCGGCCAGCGAGTCCCGCAGACGGCGGTCCAGCTCCGGCACCGGCAGCGTGGGCAGCGTCTGGCCCGCCTGGTCAAACTGGTTGCCGGCGCGTTCGAAATCGGCCTCTCCCGGCTGCAACGGATCGCCGGGAAGCAGATTGCCTTCGCCGTAGCGCAACAGCACCAACTGACCCTGCTCTTCAAACGCCAGCGACCGGTCGAGCTGTAACTCATTCGCCGCCGCCGGCGGCACTTGCTGTTGTGGAGCGAAGAACCGCTGAGGGAGTCTGGGGCGGCCCACGGCGGCCAGCAAAACTTCGCCCTCCGGCTGTGGCACTACCTCCACCAGTGCATCCGGGTCCCCGAAGGAGACCGGCTCCTGCCGCTGTTTGCTGGCATCCATCACCTTACGCCGGAGATTCCGAAACAGCGTCTCCAGGGTGATTTTGCGTCCAGGCGCCGCGCCCAATTCTTCGGTGAGGAAATGCGTGAAGAGCCCCTCGGAGTAGTCGGCGGCTTCCACCGAAACCTGCCGCGTCTTGGTGCCTAGTACCGCCGCGATCCTCGGCTTGTCCTTGAGTTGGGATTCCAGGTATCCCGAGATGTCATTAATTTTGGGCTCATCCCGGGAAACGTCGGCGAACAGAAAGATGCGCGCCACACGGGGAATCGCACTTCCCAAATTCCGCACCTCGTAACCGGATGGGTGCAGCCGCCCGGGCAGACTGTCGAATCCCAGCAGATAACCGTTCGCGTAATCCGGAGTCTTGCGTCCACGTGCCGAAAGAAAGATGAAGACTTCGTCGTTGGCGCCGGCCGCCACCAGCGTCTTATTGACTTCCGTCCGGATGGCCGCCGCAGTCGCGCGGTCATCGGTCAGCAGCCGGACCACCGGCTTGGCCGACGGAACGTTGGTGCACGTGGCGTACTGCTCGAACCAGTCGCGGAACGCGATCGCGTCGTCGCGGGCGTGCTGGAGCGGACTGAATTCCTTGTAGACGGAGACGCCCACGATCACGGCACGCGGTGTGCACTGGGCGCCCAGTGACGCCGCACCTACACCTATTGCGGCCAATGACCACGAAAGTCGCGCCCCAATTAAACGCAAAGTAGTTCCATGGTATGCCTTGGCTGCTCGCCGTGCCAAGCGCGCCGCGGTCCGGCCGGTCAGGGTCCCGCCATCTTTTCCACGCGCAGCCGCACCGCCGGATCGCCGAAGACGACGTAGTTGCGGGCGTCGTCGCGCACCACCCACTGGTTGGTGAGCTCCATGCCGAGTTTGTCCGTCAGTTCGACCGGCGTCGGGCTCAAGTACGCTTGCCGGTGCAAGCGCGCCAAGGCGTCCGTCAGGATCGCCCATCGCTGGTTGAAGTGATCCGTGGCGTTCCCCAGCCGGTCGCCCTTGAGAATGCCCGCCATGACACTGCGAAAGCCGGTGATTTGTGTGACACGGCTGGAGCGGAAGGAGGTTGCCCACGCCCGCTCCACATGGCCGATGACCGCCAGCGCTCCTCCCTTGGGATGCGACAGCAGAGCCTGCGGAAGCCTTGCCAGCATGGGTTCCGGCGCCACCGGGACCTGGGAGTTCTCCAATTGCCGGTACTGGTCCCACTGTGGCCAGCCGGCGCTGTAGCAGGCGAAGAAAAAATGCACCAGCCCGTGAACCTGAGCGTCCGCAGGCAGGTCCTCGGCCGCGTAATAGGCGTCGCGGAGGTCATCGCAGTTCTTCCAGTCCTGGCACAGAATCGCCCCTTGACGGGACGCCTGTTCGGCATGCCCGGGAGGAAATACCATGCCATGGCTGCCGGAAAACACCAGCGACGGCCGTCCTGAACCGGTCGAACCGGTCCAGATGCGCTGGAGATTGTCGCGCGTGGCGTCCGCGCCGAGGAACCCCTCAATCCGGAAGTCCTGCCTGGCCCCGAACGGTTTCGCCGGGTCTAACAGCGGGCGGGCGACGTAGCGAGTGAACATTTGTGTCGCACGGTCGGAGTCATGTTCCGGTGAGAACACGGCAATCTGCCGCGAGGTCGGAACCTCAGGATCATTTTCGTAGCGCGCCACGGACTCCGCGTAGTTCCGGAATGCCTCCACTGTCGGAAACCAGATGCGACCCACGGCCCACTGGAGGTCCAACTCGTACTGAAACTCGAACGGCACTTCGCCCGGAGGCGCCACGATCAGGATGTAATACGGGACCCCCAGGCTCGGATCTACCTCCTCATGCAAATTGATCTTGAAACGCCGCAACCATCCGGCAGCGCCCTTGTCGCCGGCCCCGAACGCCCGCTCACCCTCGAACACCTTGAAGAGATCTCCGGCCTGCTTGCTGCGGAGCTTGAGAAGAGGATCCAGCGCTTCCCGAATCTCAGGGGTCACGCTGGAAGAAAGCATGACTGCCCAACCAACCTCGGCGAGGTCATTGGCGTGATTGACTTCGTTCGTGACGCCCAGGTGGTCCTGGCTGGCGTCGGCTTTAGCCATCAAGGCGTCAAATTCCGCGCTGCCCTCCCGCTTTTGTTCCCGCTCCTGAAACGCATCAAAGATGGCTTGGTCCAGACCATCCAGCACACGACCGCTGTCGGCAAATACCCCGAACGGGACCGGCAGATCCAGCAGATCGTCTTCGGGCTCCAGCAAGTCGTCTTCAGTGGGCATGGACCTCCTGGCCGCGCGCCGCGCTCGATGCGAAGGCGGCCTGCCAGAGGGCGTGCGCCACTTCCGGTCCGTCGATGTCGCTGTGCGCGCCGGAAGACCCGTCCATCTTGCAAATGAATTTGCTGGATTCGAGATTGTAGATCTTGCCGCACTCGAACCTGTACTCCTGGTCCACGGGAAGCATCGGTGCGTCGGCACAAATCTGCGGCGGGAGACCCCGCAGGCCGAACTGGCCGATCGCTCCGTATTTCGGATAGTCGGCGATGCCAAAGGACACCGCGCCTGACACCTGCGAAGCGAACTGATACAGCCGTTGGACGGCCAGATCGTGGCGCGAGCGCGTCGCAACAATTGGACCGCGCACTTTGCCGCCACTGACGATGCGATGGAAATATCCCGAATGCGGTGTCCCTAGCACCGCCGACGCATAGGACCACAAGGATACCGCGCCCTGCACCAGCATCGCCGAATCCACCGGACGCTCCAGCGGGCCGTCGCCTCCGGGTCCGGCCATTGTCGCCGACATCAGAACGCAGCCGAAGCTGTGGCCCATCAGGTGAATCGGCGTCGCAGGGCCGGCCGTGGCACGTTGCAGGTGGAGCAGAAAGGAATGCAGCGCGCCTTCGCCGATCCGGCGCGCTCGCTTCTTCATCGACCAGTAAGACAGTTGCCGCAAGATGTCGAGCAACCCGCCGCCCGGCGCACCGAAGGAAGCCTCCTCCACGCTGTCAAACATCTCGTCCGGATCGAATGGAATCCCGTCGGCATCCGGCGTGCCTGACAGATGCAGTTCCGCATCCAGGGCGAGCAACGCATCCCGGGCCCGGCTGCTCAGTTCGTCCAGCGAACCTCCCATCCGCACGTCATCCAGGATCACCTCCACCGCCTCTCGGGCAGCCGGCGTTTCTCCCAAAGATTCCAGATACGAAGCGCCCGCAGACTCGGGACCGCGCCCGGGTCCGGCCGCGAACGAGCCCTCCCCCAGGTTCTCCTCGCCGAACGCCAGGCTCGGCCAATGCAGTCCTATATAAAGCGGCTGAAAGCCGGGAAAGAACTGCGTCGCGCGTTCCCGGTCCGCCTGGAGCGTATCCAAGGCCTTGATCCACCGGTCGTATTGATCGATGGCTCCAGGGACGTCTCCCTTCCACCCGTGCCCAAACCAGAAGATATTGGTCACATCCCCGCCCGCGGCCGCCTCCAGCAGGCGCTCACTCATCAGCCCATCCGGATCGTCCTGGCGCTCCTGGCCTCGTGCATCGAAACTCACCAGCGCGTAGCGAGTGCCGGATTCCGGAATCGTGCGAAAGGGCATGGATATTTACAGTTCCTGATGGGTCTGCGGCTTCCCAACCCCGGTATCATATCGCAACGGGCTGCTGCCAAACCATTTGACACCTTGCTCCCAAAAAGCGGCGCGGCCTTGATTTGAGCGGCCCCAATTTGAGCGGTCCTAATTTGAGCGACCCTAATTTAAGCGTATGATGAGAAATCTATGTCTTTGCGGCCCACCGCCTTCGCGGTGATCCTGGCAGTGGCGCTCGGCGCGACGCTCGCCGCCCAGGACGTCACCTATGGCGAAGTGCGCGGCAGCGTGCGCGACGCCTCGGGCGGCGCCGTGGTAGGCGCCCGGATCACCCTCACAGATCCGGCTCGCGGCACCAGCTACACGGCTATAAATAATGATGCGGGCGCCTACCGGCTATCCCTGGTGCCGCCAGGCACCTACGACCTGACTGCGGAAGCCCCTGGATTCGCGATCCTTACCCAGCGAGGCGTGGTCGTCCGCGTGGGTGACCACGTGGTGCTGCCCCTCCGCCTGACGCCGGAATCAGTCACGTTGCGCATCGAGGTGAGCGCGCAGCGCCCGCCGATCGACTTTGAGCGCACCCAGCAGGCCTGGTATCTCGAGGCCGATCGCCTGAATCAACTGCCGATCAATCGGCGAAACTATCTCGACTTCGCCTTACTTTCCCCCGGCGTCGTGGCCACCGCGGCCGCCGCCGATCAGGCCAGCTTCCGCATCCCCACCACTCCGGATTCCGGCATCGGGTTCGCCGGCGGCAACGGCCGCGGCAACGTCTTCACCGTCGACGGCTTCTGGAACAACGGAACCACGGGCAATGTTCGACCGTCGCTGCCGCAGGCCGCGGTGCAGGAATTTCAGGTGCAGCGCAACGGGTATTCGGCGGAGCTGGGCGGCGGCTACGGCGGAGCCATCAACATCGTTTCGCGCTCCGGCAGCAACGAATTTCACGGCAGCGGCTTCGCGTACCTGCGGCACCGTTCCTTCCAGGCCCGCAATTTCTTCGACCCCGGCAAGTCGGCCTTCACCCGCGTGCAATCCGGCGCGACGCTCGGCGGACCGCTAATCCGCGGCCGCACCTTCTTCTTCGGCGCCATGGAGCACCTGGACCGGCACGAAACGGCCTTCGTGCCGATCCTGCAAAACAGCTCCGTGCTGAGCCAATTGAAGCCTTCCCAGACCGCCCTGATCAATTACTTACAGGGCTCTTCCGATCCCGCCTATGCGGGTCTCGGCGCGGCGCTCCCCGGCATTCTGACCCCCACCAGCAATCCGCTGGTGACCCCCTTGTTCGACGCCAACAGCGGCGTGTTTCCGTTCAGCGCCGCCATCACCCAAGCCTCCGTCCGCCTGGACCATCGAGTTTCGGACGTCACCAACGTGATGCTGCGCGTGAACATGACCGACGACTCGCAACAGAACACGCGCTTCGGCGCGCTCACCGGCAGGAACCGCGGCAGCCGCAGCTACACACCGGACCGGACCGTCGGTCTCCAGATCTCCCACGTCTATTCGCCCCGCTGGGTCTCGCTCACCCGCGCGAGCTATTCCTATAGCCGTGTGCTCTTCAATCCCACCGACGCCAACGGTCCGGCGATCGACATCAACGGCTTCGGCTACTTCGGACGCGACCCCCAGTTTCCGTCCGATGCCCGCTACCGCATGGGACAGCTCCAACACACGGTCTCCTGGACCGGCGGGAAACACGCCGTGAACTTCGGTGGCGAATACCTGCCCGCCAACAGCGCCGGGCGCCTGGAAACCTTCTTTGGCGGCCGCTTCATTTTCGGCGAATTCATCCCCTTAGGGCTGCTGCTCAACAGCATCACCCAAGACCCGAATTTCGCCACCAATCTCGGAACCACGCTGGCCAGCTCCGGACAAACCAATCTCCTGAGCAGCCTGAGCGATCCCATCAACAGCCTGCAAGCCTACAGCCTGGGCATTCCCGCCGCTTATATACAAGGATTCGGCAATCCCTATTCGTCGGGCACCCAGCAGCGAGCCGGCCTGTTCGTCGACGACGTCTACCGCCCCACTTCCAACCTCACGCTCAACCTGGGACTGCGTTACCAGGTCGATAGCTTCAAAGACATCCCCACCATGCGCACCTGGGCGCCGCGCTTCGGCTTCGCCTGGTCTCCGCGGAACAACAGCAACTGGATCGTGCGCGGCGGATTCGGGATTTTCCAAAATTTTATAGAAAGCTTTATCACCTTCTCCGCCACCGCGTTTCAGCGCCAGGACCTCACGGTCCTGTTCGTGCCGCTCACCGGCGTTCCCGGCGTGAACAATCCGCAAACCGGACTGCCAGTGACCTCGGCCGACATTTATCAGTCGCTGCTCTCGCGCGGGATCCTGGGCACGCGCCCCGTGGCCTACCAGGATCTGACGCCGCTCGGCGTGGGCCCCGCGCTGAAATTCCCCCTCACCGGCGGCGTGGCCTCCGACTTCCGCAATCCCTACTCCGAACAGGCCAGCTTCGAAATCGAGCGCGCCCTTGGCGCCACATCAATCTCGATCGCCTGGAACTTCAGCCGCGTGCTGCGTCTGCCCCGCACGCGCGACCGCAATTTGAAACAGGTCGGCACGAATCCGGACGGCACGCCGGTCTTCGGCCACATCGATCCCACCATCCTCTATAATTACGTCCTGGAATCGACTGCCAAGTCTTTCTACAACGCGATGGTGCTCCACGTAAACCGGCGCCTGACCCGTGGCGTTTCCCTGGACGCGCACTACACGCTCAGCCGCACCACCGACGAAACCACGGATTACTCGATCGACTACGCCCCCAACAACCAGTTGGATGCCCGCGCCGACCGGGGCCTCTCCGCCTTCCACCAAAAGCATCGCTTCGTTCTCAGCGCCGTTTTCGAAAGCCCCTTCCGGGCTACAGCGGACGTCAAGGGCCGCGTGCTCGGCAACTGGACCTTCGCGCCCATCATCGTCGCCAGCTCCGGCCGCCCGTTCAACATTCTTACCGGGTATGACACCGGCGACGGCCAGGTGAACACCCATCGCCCCGTCGGCGCGGGCCGCAACATCGGACTCGGACCGGCCTATTTCAGCGTCGACGCCCGCCTCACGCGCCGCATTCCGCTGGCCGGCGACGGCCGGGTGGCTCTCCTGCTGACTGCCGAGGCTTTCAATCTCCTGAACCATACCAATTTCGAGACGGTCAATAACATCGTCGGCAGCCTGCCTCTGAGCGCCCTGCCGCAGCCTCTCACCGGGCATCGTGGCGATCCCACGCAGCCTCTTTCCTTCACATCCGCCGCGAACCCCCGGCAGCTTCAATTCGGGGTCACGCTGCAATTCTAAAAACACAGAATGGTGAAACAATGGCGAAAGAAAAAATAGCGATCCTGGGCGGCGGTGTGGGAGCGATGGCCACGGCCTTCGAGCTGACCCAGTCGCCCGGCTGGCAGGACAAGTACGACATCACCGTCTATCAAATGGGCTGGCGCCTCGGAGGCAAAGGCGCCAGCGGACGCAACGCCGATATGGGCCAGCGCATCGAAGAACACGGCCTGCACATCTGGCTGGGCTTCTACGAGAACGCCTTCGAAATGATCCGCCTGGCCTACGACGAAGTCCATCGCCTGGGGCTCACGCCGGAGTCTCCGTTCACGGACTTCACCAAGGTGTTTACCAAACAGGGCAGCTCGTCGATGATGGACGGCGACAAGATCTGGTCCTTCTGGTTCCCGGTCAACAACGAGGCTCCCGGCATGAATCTCGATCAGCAGGATCGGCGGACGCCCTGGGATGACGTGGTATCCCTGCTCCACTGGATCGCGAAACGCTGGGAGGAGGCAGTGCACGCCAACGCGCTGGCCGATACACGTCTGGCGGGACTGCATCAGCGCGTGCATGCGCATGTCACCACGCTGCTGGGCTCAGCCCTGTGGGAGCGCCTGTCGCCGGTCCAGGTAGCCGCCAGCATTGCCGACAAGCTGCCTCGCGATCCGCAGCGCCACGTGCCCGGACTCCTCGACACCCTGGTGGAGATTCTCGACAACGCGCGCGGCATTCTCCAGACCATCGTCGGCAAAACGGTGGCGCACACCACCCACCTGCGCCGCCTCTTCATCCTGATGGACGCCACCGCCGCCGCCGTCCGCGGCATGATCCGCGACGGCGTCCTCACCGGCGGCTACGACGTGGTCAACCACTGGGACATGAAGGAGTGGCTGGAACACCACGGCTGCCGCCACGCCGACCTGGCCACGCGCGCCGCCTACGACGGCTGCTTCGCCTACGAAAACGGCGACTACAATAAGCGCCGCATGGAAGCCGGCACCTGCCTGCGCGGCGCCATGCGCATGATGTTCGCCCACCGCGGAGCGGTCCTCTGGCGGATGAACGCCGGCATGGGCGACACGATCTTTTCACCCTTTTACCTGCTGCTCAAAGCCCGCGGCGTCAAGTTCGAGTTCTTCCATCGCGTCGAAAACCTGGGCCTCTCCGCCGACCGCTCCACTGTCGATCACATCGACTTTGACGTGCAGGCAACCGTGAAACAGGACGTCCTCGCACGCCAGGGCGGCTACGATCCGCTGGTCACCATCCGCGGCATCCCTTGCTGGCCCGATCGCCCGTTTTACGATCAGTTGGAGCAAGGCGAGGCCATGAAGGGCTTCGAGCTCGAATCCGCCTGGACCACCTGGAACTCCGGCATCCCCCGCAAGCGCCTCCAGCGCGGCGTCGACTTCGACCGCGTCGTCCTGGGCATTTCTCTGGGCGCCCTTCCCTTCATCTGCCGCGAGCTGATCGAAGCCAATCCCAAGTGGCGCACCATGGTCGAAAAGGTCGGCACCGCGCAGACCCAAGCCGTGCAACTGTGGCTGAAGAAGACTGCCAAAGAGATGGGCTTCTCCACCGGCCTCCCCTTCGGCAAGGACGACCTCGCCTGCCTCAGCGGCTATCTGGAACCCTTCGACACCTACGCCGACATGACGCAGACGCTCGACAAGGAAGAATGGCCCGGACCCGAGGAGCCCCACCAGGTCGCTTATTTCTGCAACGTGATTCCCGACAGTGAGCACATCCCGGCTCCCTTCACCGATCCCGATTTTCCGGCGCGCGAGCATCAGCGCGTAAAAGACAACGCGCTCCACTATCTGCGCACGTCGCTCCGCCCGTTCTGGCCGAACGCCGTCAACGCCGCAGGCGAGATCGACTGGGACGTCCTGTTCGATCCCACCAACAAATCCGGGGAAGCGCGCTTCGATTCACAGTTCTGGCGCATCAACATCGATCCGTCCGAGCGTTACGTGCTGTCGTTGCCCGGCAGTTCCGTGCACCGCATCCCGCCCGGCGAATCCGGTTTTGCGAACCTGGTGCTGGCCGGAGACTGGACCTTCAACTACATCAACGCCGGCTGCGTGGAAGCCGCCGTGATCTCCGGACGACTGGCCTCGCGAGCACTCTGCGGCCATCCCCGGAAGATCATGTGGACCTACGGCGCGGACCTGGAACCCGAATCGTGAGGTAATGTGACGATGGCTACACCCGAAGAGATCCGGGAACGCTGGCAACAGCCGACGCATCACGGCCTGCCGCCGCCGGAGATGGCGCTCCAGCGCAATGGCGCCATCACGGCTCGCTACGCCGGGCTGTACCTGGAAAATCGCCACCTCTTTAAATGGGCCGGCATGGCCACCTTCGCTTCGGCGCGCGTGGGCCTGGCGCTGCTGCCCTACGAGCTTCAGTTCCTCGAAGGCCGCCTCATCGGCGTGCGCCACCGCCGTGGGGAGGGTCCGCAGCACTCTCACCTGATGCAGGAGCTGGAGCTCCTGCGCACCACCAACAACAAAGTGTTCGCCGACGTCGCCTGGGCGCACCGCGCCTTCGCCGATCCGGAAGGCGGACTGGAAGCCGTCGAGCGTGGCGTCGAAGATCTCCCCACGCACCGCCGGATGAGTGATGGGTTCCGCGCGATCGCCGAAGGCCGCAGCCTGCTGCAGCAGTCGCCGGACCGCGAGGCGGAAGCCTGGATGCACATTTGGCGCGGCAACGAACTGCTGCTGGAGCACGAGCAATACGAGGTCGTGCAGCCCGCCTTTGAGGCCATGAACCTGCCGTTCGCTCTCTTCATGACGCTCGGCACCATGCTGTCCTTCGATGCGGACAACCTCAATCTGTTTTCCACCCGCCGCACGAAATTCTCTCTCTACATGTGGACGCAGGGCCTGCCCACGCTGGTCAAGACGCATCGGCTGCCGGATATCACCGATATGCAGCAGCGCTGGCAATGGATCCGCACGCGCGCCCTCAAGCTATGGCGCAAGCTGGACGACGACGAGCAGAAAGTGCGCGAGATGCTGGCGATGATCGCCGACCGCGCCATGCAGAGGCTACCTGCCTCCTCCTCCTCGGCCGGCCTGTAGCGCGGCCTTTTCTGGAGCCGCGTGGGCCGGACCGCACAGCGTCATGCTCCACGGGATGCGCGCGCGCATGGCCGCCAGCGGATTGTCGGCCGTGCCCTGAAATATGTGCTCCCCGGGCGCCAGCCCCGGCAAATCGGAGTGAACCTGAATCCGAGCCGTCACCGGCTGCGCCAGCGCCACCGCGCGGTCGAACTCCAAAACCGAGCACAGATAGTTCCCCAGCGGCGTGCGGGTGATCGCCGGAATATGGGAGAACGCCTGAAATTCCCGGTAGCCGGGATCTTCAAACGGATTCACGATAGCGCCGGCCGGCTCGAAGCTCGCGGAGAGAACCGGACTCCCCCCGCGACTCACCCGATACGCCGCCGCGCCCGTGCTCATCGTGCTCCACACTTTCGGGTATCCCAGCAGGCGTCCCAGAATCATCGCCGTCAGGCTGTTGACGTAGAGCTTTCCCATGCTGGAAAACGGGCCCAGCAGTCCGCCACCGCCGGGCGCCATGACGCCGGGCACGCCCACGATGCATTCCAGGTAACTCACCGATACGATCGCCGGCACCCAGGCATAGCGCACGAACTGCTGATAGCTGAAGGTGTACAGCACCTGACACTTGCCGTCGGCTCCCGGTGCCGGCGGAGTTGCGCCGCGCGGGGTCAGGGACTTGGCCGTTTCCGGATCCACGCGATGGGACACCATGGTCAACACGTGATTCCCGCACAGCGCCGGCGATGGGCGCACCCGTTGCTCGCTACGGCTCTGCTGGAAATCGGCCCAGTACGGCTGGCTCATGACGCCGCCGCCACCGCCGCGCCCGGGATCGCGAGATAGGAGCTGGCCAGGCGCGCGGGGTTCTCAATGCCGTGATCGCGCATCCAGCGGTGCGCGGCCGCGGCCATGGCGCGCCCCTGCTCGCCGCCGCGGAATGAGCCCAGCAGGTAGCGGGCAGAGTGCAGGATCACCAGCATGTCCGAGGCTTCTGCTTCGGAGACCGCCGCCTCCAGACGCGCCAGTCCTCCGCCACGGTCGCCCTGTTGGAACGCCGCGGCGGACGCCATCGCGCTGGCCAGCGGCCGTGCGAACGGCAACGTTTCCCGCCGCAGCTTGGCCGTTGCGGATTGCGCCGCCTGCACCAGGCGCGCCGGATCGCTCGCGCCCTGCGCCGCTGCGATCGCCGCGTTCGCGCGCAGCCAAAGAGACATGATGCGATTGTACTCTCCGCGCAGCAGGCCCGCCGCCTCAACTTCCGGCCAACGTCTCTCAATGTCCTCGTGAACGTGTGCCGCCTCACCCATGTACAAGCCGATGTACCAGTCCGTGAGCATGGCGCCGAACTGGGGTTGATCCAGCGAAGCCCGTGACCAGCGCTGCAACAGGCCGCCAATCAGCGCGCGGCCGCGCTCCGGTTGATCGCGGGCGCAATGCACGGAAGCCTGGCAAGTCGCCCCCACCAGGACCTCCGTGTAGAGGTCGCCGCGTTCGGCGGCATCCCGCAGCACCGCCGGGCACCGCGCTTCAATCTCCGTGTACTCGCCCAGGTGCAGGCACAGGAATTGCAGGAACGCACGCGTCGTAGCCAGTTCCCAGGCGACGCCCGTGCAGTCGCCCGCCAGCACCGCTTCGGCTTCCGTCAGAAACGTGCGCGCCTGCCGCCAGCGTCCGGCACTGTAAGCGCAGATCCCGCGCGCCATGCTGAGCAGCCCGCGGGCATGCGGATTCGGGAAGCGGCGCGTCAACCCTTCGCACGCATCAAAGAGGCGTTCGGCGCGGCGGCGGCCGGCCTCGCCAAAATAGCTGCTGGTCGCGCCTTCCCAGGCAAGCGAGCGCGCCACGCGATACGGCTCCCCCGCCTGCAGCGCCAGCAGCAGGCTCTTGGCCGTGAAACACGCGGCACTCAGCGGGTCCACCATCCCCAGCCCGGTTCCCGCCGCCCAGGCTGAATCGATGCGCGCGCGCTCGGCCACGGAAAGATCCGCCTCGGCGCGTTCCCGGAATTGCACCCCGCGCAGCACCAGTTGCGTGCGCGTCCAGGCGAAGGTCCACGCCGCGGCGCGTCCGTTCCGGGGCAGGTGCAGGTTGGAGTGCTGCAAAACGGTTCGGAACGCGTCCAGGCCTTCCTGAACGTGGCCGCTGATCGAAAACTGATAGGCGGCCTGCCGTTCCAGAAGGTGAGCCTCTTCCGGAGCCGCCTCCTTTGCGGCCTGCACGTAAATGCGCGCGGCCTCCACCCCGCGTCCGGCGTTGGCCAGAGCGTCGGCGCGCCGCCGCTGCAACACGGACCGCTCTGCGCCGCGCAGTTGCTTGAGCCGCAGGGCCCGCTCGTAAAGCGACGCCGCGTGCCCGAACGCGAGCGCGCCAGCCGCGCGGTCGGCCGCCAGTTGAAAGTAGGACCCGGCCTTCTCTCCTTCCCCGGCGCCATCCAGGTGCACAGCCAGCGTCTCCGGATCCACACCGGGCAGCGATTCAAGCGCGCGCGCCAGACTGGCATGGTGTCCCTGCAACACGTCCGGCGCCAGATTCACCAGGATCGTCTCGCGAATGCGGTCGTGATAGACCTGGATCTGTTCCGCATCGTTCAGCGTGGCGGTGCGCACCAGCCGGCCGGCGCGCAACAGCGAAAGCGTGTCCGGATCGCGCTCCGTTTGCGCCGCGCGAAACGCTGTCGCCAGAGGCAAGGGCCGGTCGGAGACGGCCACCAGTTCCAGAAGCCGGCGGCTCGCGGACGGCAGGCGGGAAGTTCGGCGGTCCAGCAGCGCATCCAGGCTGGCGCCCGCCGGCCGGTCTTCTCCGTAAGCGTAGCGGGACCCATTCGCAAGCTCGATCAGAAGATAGGTATTGCCGCCGGATTCGCGCGCCAGCGAAGCAGCCAGCGCCGGTGGCGCCTCCGGACCCAGAATCTGCCCCGCCAGCGCCTCGGCGTCGGCCAACGCCAAAGGACCCACCGCCAGCCGCTGGGCGCGTGGCCCCAGTCCGTCCAGCAGCCGTTGCAGGCAGGCGTTGCTGCGCTCGTACTCGCTACGGTGGGAAGCCAGCAGCAGCAGCGGAGGAGCCTCCGGGTGGAGCAGCACGTCCAACAAAACCGCGGCGCTGTCTTCGTCTCCCCACTGCAAGTCGTCGATGTAGACCACCAGCTTCTTGCGGTCCGCCAGCCGCGCCAGCAACTCACGCAGCGCCCCGCCCGCCCTGCGCCGCAGATCCCGGCCGCTCAGCGTTTCGAGTCCCCGGGCCGGAGCCTCCGCCACCACGCCCAGCGTTCGCAGCAGCGGAAACACCCGCGCCAGCGCCGCCACGTCGCGCGGCATCAACGCGGCCGCCTCCGCGGCGGGCAGCGCCGAAAGATAGTGGCACAGAGAATCAATCATGCTGTCCAGCGCCTTATAGGGCACGGATTCCTGCTCAAAACAGCGCCCCGCCAGAATCACGGTCCCCGGCCGCTGCGTCACCTCATCCAAAAAATGCCGGCACAGTTCACTCTTCCCCACGCCCGATTCCCCGGACACGAAAACGATCGACGGCTGCTCCCCTTCGCCGCCATCCAACGCCGCGTGTAGCGTCCGCAGATGCTCCTCGCGACCCACTAGGGCGGGCGTATCTGTGATCCGCGGCTCGTCCACGCGTACTCCCAGCGAACGCAGGATCGCCTCCGCGCCCGGACGCGCCCCCGGCGAAGGGTCCAGCAACCGCTTGCAGATCTCGATCAGCTCGGCCTTGGCCGCCGGCCCGCGAGCCGAGTTCAACAGCTCCTCGGAGGACCAGAAGGAGCCCGTCGCCCCGGCCGTGTCGCGGCCCTGCCCGGGCCGCCGCCCGGTGATGATCTGGCACAGCAGCACGCCCACCGCGAACAGATCGCTCGCCGGCGCCGGCATGGCGCCATGAAACAGCTCCGGAGCAATATATCCGGTGGTGCCCTGCACCCGCGTTTCCCCGCGGCCCGGCAGACGAGTATCCACCGCCAGCCCGAAGTCCAGCAGCAGCACACGCCCCGCGCGCGTCACCAGAACGTTACCCGGCTTGATGTCGCGATGCAGCTTGCCGGCACGGTGCAGCGCGGCGATTCCCAGCAGCAACTGGGGCAGGACCCCGCTCAGCCGCTCCCACTGATCGGCGCGCGTCAACCCTGCCGCGTGCCGATGCCGCGCCTCACCCGCGTGGAACTCGGCCGGCATAGTCGCCGTCTCCGTGGCCTCCGTAACTCCGGCGGGCGGCGCGGACCCGCTGCGGACGTAGGTGGCGATGTCCACTCCGTCCACGTACTCCATGGTGAAGAAGCATTGGTCGCCGGAGGAGATCAGTTCGTAGAAAGCCACTAAGTTCGGATGCCGGATCTCCGTCAGGCTACGGAATTCCTGCTTCACATACATCAGCAATCCAGGCTTGTTCTGCGGAAACGTCTTCAGTGCAATGCGCGCCTTGTGTTCCAGATCCAGGGCCTCCCACACTACCCCCATTCCGCCGGCGCCCAGGCGGCGGATCAACTGAAACCGCTCGGTCGCCGTAAACGATTCCGGAGCCTCTTCTTCACGACGCGACGCCTCCCGCGCGAGCCGCTGCTCCACCGCGCGATGCAAACTCGAATCCCCCCGGCAAGCTTCCGACAGAAACGAAGCGCGCTCGCCCGGCTCCTGAGCCAGGCTGGCGCGATAGAGCACGTCGATTTGTTCCTGTCGTTCGGGAGTCATAGAAAACCCGACTCCCATTCTAGATGGGCTCAGCGACGGGCTTGCCGGCGGCCTTCCATTGGGGGATCGATCCACCCGCCCGCCAGCGTCGAGATCCGGCCCGAGGAGATCGCCTCCTGTACGGCGGAAAGTGCCGCGCGTACTGGCGCAGGCTCATCGCCGAACGTTCGCGAACAGCGCTTTTCCCGGCCACTTTTCCCTTGCCTTTTCCCGGAACCGGAGTGATCAATCGTCATGCGCCAAGCCAGCGCAGAAAGGGAAACCGGAACCAAATGACGAACGCAGAAGCCAACACAAGGGCGCGCCGGAGAAGGCCTCCTCGAAGAAGGGTGCCACCCGCGCCAAGAACGCGCCCAAGGGCCAGAAAACCGCCAAGGGCGGCAAGGCCACTCCGAAGAAGACCGCCGCCAAGAAGACCTCGCAGGCCAAGGAAGCCGCCACCGCGCCGCGCGCCGAGGGCAAGGGCGCGAAGGTCCTCGAACTGATCGCGCGCAGCAAGGGCGCGACCCTGGCCGAGCTGATGAAGGCCACCGATTGGCAGGCCCATAGCATCAGGGGCTTCATCTCGACCGCCATTAAGAAGTACAAGGTCACCATCGAGTCCGCGAAAAACGACAAAGGCGAGCGCGTTTACCGAAACGCGAGCTAACCTCCCGCTCAGACCGGCGCCGCCCGCCTCTTAAGGCAGGCGGCGCATCTTTCTTTCCCACCAACGTGAGAGCTATCCCGTATCATTCTTCGGACACACAGGCCTACAACGTTTCTGTGCATAATCGGTGAGTGACAAGCGAGCAACACGCACAACTCCTGGCGGAGGCGAAGCTTCTCAACGACCGCTTGATCTATCTCAATAGGCTCAGGGTGGACGTAGCCAAGTTCTACGTCACTGTGGTCGGAGCAGTTTTCCCAGCGCCAGCTGTCGTCCAGAAACTTCAGTTTGGGACGTCCGGTTCACTGGAATACCGATCCTGTTGATTGGCTCGGGCGTGCTGCTCTTCGATGCAAAGGTGCGAGGGCAAGCGGCAGCGGTTGCAGCGGGAATTTGGGACCGCTGTCGCGAGCTTCCGGGCACTGCGGTCATTGCGAAACATCGGGCCGAACGCACTCTGCCGGCCGACTTCCTGTTCGGATTCGTAATTCAGGTGATCAATGGTTGCGTGCTTTGGCCTGTGCCGTCTCCTTCCTGATGCGGTATAAGCCAAGTCTGTTGAGCCTTGACAGCGACATGTCCACAGCAACGCTTGCGCTCGTCCTGATACTGCTGGTCGCCCTACAGGGGTTGGTGTGGCACGTCATCTCCCGGAGGTCTCGCGAATCTAGTGTCCTGTTTCCGAAGTTCGTTTATGTTTGCGGACCTTACGGAGGATGGTGTTGGCTGAGGCAGTCCAGATGAACGGCTGAGGATCGGCGTTGTTGGCGCGGATGTAATCGCGGATGGCTTTTTTGAGGGCGGCGACGCTGGAGAAGGTGCCTCGGCGAATGCGTTTTCGAGTGATCTCGGCGAACCAACGTTCAACCTGGTTCAGCCAGGACGCGCTGGTGGGCGTGAAGTGGGGATGGAAGCGGGGGTGAGCGGCGAACCACTCCTGGACAGCGGGATGTTTGTGGGTGCCGTAGTTATCCAGGATCAAGTGCAGAGCCAGCCGACGCGGCGTGGACTTGTCGATCTTTCTGAGGAAGCTCAGGAACTCCAGGTGCCGGTGGCGGGTGTGACACTGCGCAATGATTGTTCCGGCCTTCACGTCCAGAGCGGCAAACAGCGTGGTCGTTCCGTGCCGGGTGTAATCGTGGGTTTGCCGTTCCGGCAAGCCGGGGCGCAGGGGCAGGATAGGTTGCGTCCGGTCGAGCGCCTGAATCTGACTCTTCTCATCCACGGCCAACACCAGGGCCTTGTCCGGTGGATGCAGGTACAGTCCCACAATGTCGCGGACCTTCGGGACGAAAGCTGGATCGGTACTGGATTTAAATGTTTCCACGCGATGTGGCTGCAAGTGATGGCGGCGCCAGATGCGCTGCACCGTAGCGGGGCTCACCTTATGGGAACGCGCCATCGAACGGACGCTCCAATGCGTGGATTGCTTGGGCTGCGTGCGCAACGTAGCTTCCACGATCGCGGCTTCCTGCTCCTCGCTAATCTGCTTGGGCCGTCCTGGCCTGGGGCGGTCTTCGAGAAGCCCGATCACGCCCTCGGCGGCGAATCGTCGCCTCCACAGCAACACGGTGGGCACGCTGGTGGCCAGATCCCGTGCTAATCCATGGTTGGAGCGCCCCTCTGCGGCACCCAGCACGATGTTGACTCGCAACACGATCCCTTGGGGCGTGCTCCGATGGTTTCGAATCTCCTCCAATTCCGCGCGCTGTCGCGCGGTCAGGCGTAAGGCCGGTGCAGGGGAGCGTGGCATACCGTCAGTATGCGCTCGACCAGACTATTAGTAAAGCTATTTCAGAGACAGGACACTAGCGGAGAATGGCCGACGTGAGCACCCTCACCTATCTCGACAATGCGTCGTTCGTCGTGGTACCGGGGACTCGCTCATCGTTGACCTTCGCATAAGATCTCCCATCCGAATCAAGCGTGGCTTCCCGCCCCGTGTACTACTGCCACCGGCGAACCGCCACGTCACAATACTTCGGCTCCAACTCGATCAGCCGGGCCTGCCGCCCCGACTTCTCGCAGGCGATCAGCGTCGTCCCCGATCCGCCGAACACGTCGAGAATCGTGTCCCGCGTCTTACTGCTGTTGCGGATCGCGCGCTCGACCAGTTCCACGGGCTTCATCGTCGGATGTTCCTGGCTCGACGCCGGCCGCTTGATCGCCCACACGTCGCCCTGGTTGCGGGCGCCGCACCAAAAGTGGTCGGTGCCCTCGCGCCAGCCGTAGAGGATCGGCTCGTACTGCCGCTGGTAATCCGACCGGCCCAGCGTGAAGTGGTGCTTGGCCCAGATCACGAACGTCGACCAGTGCCCGCCCGCGTCGGTAAACGCCTGGTAAAGCGTGTGCAACTCGGACGACGACATGCAGATGTAGATCCCGCCCTTGGTGACGGCCAGCACGTTCGCGCAGGCGTCGCGCAGGAACTCGTAGAACCTGCCGCCCAGGGCATCGTTGCCCAACTTGAGCTTCTTCGCGGTCTTGCCTTCGTAATCGACGTTATAGGGCGGATCGGTGAACGCCATGTCCGCCAGGCCGCCGGCCAGGACCTTTTGCACCTTTTGCATATCTGCAGTGTCACCGCACAACAGACGGTGATCGCCCATGATCCACACGTCGCCGGGCTGCGTAACTGCCTGATCCGGCTCCTCTGGAACCGCATCTTCGTCGGTCAGACCCTCGTTGGTCCCCTCGGGCTCCCGGAGGATCTCCTCCAGTTCGTCGTCGGAGAACCGGACCCGCGGTGCTGATCTAAACTCCGCCTATGATAGCGGGGTTCCGCTGCCAAGGACTGCTGGTTGGGCGGTTGAGATTGTGCTGGTCGCTTCACGGCGCGCGCGTTCGGCGGATAAAGGGAGCCAGAGGCGGAAGATCGAACCCGTCGATGTCGTGTCGTCGAGTTCCAGCTGCCCGCCGTGCACTTCCGCCCCCCATTTTGCAATGGCCAGTCCCAGACCAGTTCCACCCGCTTCGCGCGAGCGGCTTTCATCGATCCGGTAAAAGCGATCGAACACCCGCTCCCGATGCTCGGATGAGATCCCCGGGCCGCTGTCTTCGATCTCAACTGCGATCAGATTATCCTGGCGGGTAACGCGAATCCGGATGCTTGCTCCGGACGGAGAGTGCTTGATCGCGTTGTCAAGCAGGTTGATCAACACCTGGCGCAGGATCATCCGGTCCGCGCTGATCCACACCCCGCTGTCCCCGTCGATTGAGACGGCCTGACCCTTTTCCTCCGCGAGAACTTCGAGAAGCCCGCAGGACTCCTGAACGAACGAAAGCACTTCAACCATCTCCCGTTGGAGTGGGATCTGGCCAGCATCCGCCCGGGCGATGGTGAGGAGACTCTCGACCAACCGGTTCAACCGGCCGGCCTCCTCCAGCATGCTGCTGATAACGTCCCGGTAGTGCTCCGCGCTGCCTTCCTTCTGCAAGCCCACCTCCCCCACGCTTCGAATCGACGTGAGGGGAGTGCGCAACTCGTGCGATGCGTCGGAAGTGAACCGCTTCAGTTGATCGAACGAACTCTCCAGCCGGGCCAGCGTTCCATTGAAGGCCTGGGCGAGTTGCCCGATCTCATCGTCCGGATTCTCGACGTCTATGCGGGCGCTGAGCCGTTCCGCATGGATCTCCTGGGCGCGCCGTGCCATCCGTTCCAGTGGCCCGAGGGCTCGCTTCGCCAGGAAGTATCCAGCCAAGCCCGCCAGGCCTAGAGCCAGGGGCAACCCCAGGACCAAACCCGCCGCGACTTGCCAGAACCGCTGCCACAGTTCTTCCTCGCTGAATCCCAGGCGGATCAGCGTGGGCACACCGTTCACATGGTGGCGGCGGCTCACGATGCGAACGCGAGTGCCGTCCGGCAACCGCACCGAACGCGGGGAATAGGAGTCAACGCCCTCCTCAGGCTCCGGGTCGCCCGCGAGTACGCGATTCGCGAGCCGCTCATTCCGGTACAGGATCGTGCCGTCCATGCCGCGCACTTCCAGCAGGCGCTGGTGCATTTCGTCGGGATATTCATGGTCGTGGTAGTCGCTCTCCAACTCGACCTTGCCGTCAGGAGTCCGCATCAGGAAGCCCTCGACGGTTTCCAGATCCTCAATGGCGAGTTGATCGAGCTGGCTCCGGAACTGGTAGAGAAGCACCGCACAGGTGCTGCCGCCGTAGAGCAGCAGGGCCCCGGCGAGAACGCCTACGTACCACAGCGTGAGCCGCGAGCGAACGTGTTTGGGCCAGAAGCGGCTCATATCGTCCCCGACTTCAGAACAAATCCCACACCGCGTACCGTGTGAAGCAGCTTGATGGTCGAACCTTCGTCCACTTTTCGGCGGAGCCGCACCATGTGAACGTCGATCACATTATCCAGCGGCGTGTGCCGCTGTGTTTCCTTCCACACGTCCCGTGTCAGCATCTCGCGGGAAACCACCTGGCCTTGGTGACGCATGAGGTATTCCAGTAGTTCGAATTCCCGCGCTGTCAAATCGATGGCCCGCCCTCCGCGTGTGACGGAGCGCGCGATCAAGTCCATCTGGAGGTCCTCGATCCTGAGGATCACGGTGGATTCCGGCTTCCCACGGCGCAGCAGGGCGCGAATCCGTGCCAGGAGTTCGGGGAACGCGAACGGCTTCACCAAGTAGTCGTCCGCGCCGGCATCCAAACCCAGTACCCGGTCCTCCACGGAATCTCTAGCCGTCAGCAGCAGCACGGGGATGCGCGGTTCCTGCTTGCGCAGAGCGGAGAGCACCTCGATCCCGCTGCGGCCGGGTAGCATCACGTCGAGAATGATCAAGTCAAACGGTTCGGAAGTCGCCAGGAAGAAGCCTTCTTCTCCCGTGTGGGCCAGCGCGACCGAATACGAGTCTCGTTCCAGGCCTTCCTGAAGCGCCTTGGCCACTTTGCGCTCATCTTCGATGATCAGTATCCGCAACTGTCCCTGTTCCGTTATAGGACCAGTGCCGAACACGGGCCACTGACGATTTCCTGAATTCTTCCTGAACAGTTCGTCAGAAACGCTCACAGGCATGGGACTATTGTCGCTCCCGGCGGGCGGCTTGGCAGTCATGGCGTCAGGACTCGGGTCCCCGGACGGATTTCGTCGGTCGCCCGCAGGACGATTTGATCACCCGCCTTGAGGTTCCCAGTCACTTCTACCAGGTCGCCGGAAGGTGTGCCCCGCCGCACGTCCACCCATTCCGCGACGCCGTCCACCACGCGGATGACGAAGATGCGTTCTGTGGTCGCCTTGATGGCCGACGGCGGCACCAGAAGGCTGTTGCGTCCACGATTCAGCGGCCAGGCGACCTCGGCGTACATACCTGGCGCGAGCCGCCGGCTGGCATTGTCCACGTCGAGTTCCACGGGCATCGTTCGCGTGGCTGGATCGACGGCATACGCCGGCCGGGCGACGGTCCCCGTGAACCGTTGGTCCGGATAGGCGGGCACGGTGAAGCTGATGCGGGCTCCGTTGCGGATCGCGCCTGCGAGGTTCTCGGGAACGGGCGCCACCAACCGGAGACGGTCGATTTCCATCAGCCGGAACATCGGACCTGCTTCCTTCGACTGGGGCCCCACCAGGCTCCCCTCGTTGATCAACCGCTCAGTGATGACGCCGTCGAATTCCGCCTGGACCTTCAGGTAAGGAAGCATCTGTTCGAGCGCCGTGACCGAGGCTCGGGCTGCATCCGTGCTGGCTTGAATGGCGGTAATGCGCGCGGCTTCGCTTTCGACGGACTTCTCGGCCAGTTCGATCTCGCTGCCGGCGATGGCTCCGGGCGTTTTCGCGGCCGCGCGCAGGTGATTCAGGCGGATCTCCTGAGCGGACCGCTGGGCCTCCGCTTCGGCGATCTGCGCCTCGATCGCCGGCACCTTCGCCTGCGCCTCGGCGATCTGCGCGCCCAGCTCCGGCGCCGTGATGGTCGCGAGCGTGTCTCCCTTCTGGACCCGCGAGGCGCGGTCCACGGCGACCGATTCCACGAAGCCCGAGACTTTCGCGTACACGTCGACAGCGCGGAACGGTCGCAGTTCTCCTGGGAGCGTGGTGGTCCCCTGAATCGGCCGCGACACGACTTCCGCCAGCGGTACGGTCACGGATGCCGGCTGCGCACCGAGCAGGGCCGAAAAGACAAGGAAAGAGAAGCAGAGTCTCATGCGGGTGTTCCTCGGTCGTAGTAGGAACTGGCCGGGTCATCCGGGTCGATCGAGGCTGAAGTGACCGCGCTGCGGCCCTCCAGAATCGCGAAGACGGAGGGAATGGCCAGGAGCGTAGCAAGCGTCGCCGCCGCCAATCCGCCCACCACCGCGATCCCCAGCGGCGCTGTTTGCGCGGTTCCTAGAGCCAGCGGCAGCATGCCCACGATCATGACGATGCTGGTCATCAAAACCGGGCGGATACGGATGCGCACCGCCTCGACCGCGGCATCCGCGGAAGGACGGCCCTGGCGGCGATACTGATCGGCGAAGGTGCATAGCAGAATCGCGTTCGCCACGGAGATGCCGACGGCCATCATCGCTCCCATGAAGGACTGAATGTTGAGCGTCGTGCCGGTGAGCCAGAGCGCCACGGCAACGCCGGTCAGCACGGCGGGCACCGCCAGCAGGACCGCGAGCGCCACCCGCACGGACTGGAAGTAGGCGGCCAGCAGGATGAACACGGCCACGATCGCCAGCAACAGCCCAAGCCGCAGGTTGTCCACCATCACCTTCATCGGCGCGATCTGCCCGCGCACTGTGACCGTCACGTTCTCAGGAGGCTTCGGCAGGTCTTCCAGGGCCGATGAAATGCGGGAGGCGATCGAGCCCAGGTCAGAATCTTCCACGTTCGCGGTCACCGTGATCATGCGCTGCTGGTTGATGCGGTGGTATTCGCCCAGCATGCTGCCGTAGCCCATCGACGCCACATCACCCAGCATCGTCGCCTCACCGTGGCCGTGCTTGACCGGAATGCGCCGCAAGTCCTCGATCGACGCCACGTACGCCTGGGGGATTTCCACCTGCACTTGGTAGGCGATGCCGGAGGACGGGTCAGCCCAGTAGACAGGCGTCGTGAAGCGGCTCGACGAAGTGGCAGGGGCTAGCGCGCGGCCGACATCGGCCATATCCACGTCAAGCTGCGCGGCTCGCGCGCGGTCCACTGTGATGTCCACCGTTGGGTAGTCGAGCAGCTCTCCGAGCTGCACATCGCGCAGCGCGTGGATCTTGGCCAGCTCGCCCCGGATCGCTTCCGCATACTGGCGATCCGCGGTAATGTCCGGACCGTTGACGGCGATCTCGACCGGCGTCGGAGCGCCGAAGCTCATCACCTGGCTGACGAGATCGGCAGCTTCGAAGGATACAGTCGAGCCGGGGGCAATCTGAGGAATGCGCTGACGCAGGTACTGCTGCAACTCGCTGGAAGAGACGCCCGCCTCCGGCTTGATCGCCAGTTGCATCACGGCCTCGTGCGGACCGCTGGTCCAGAGATAGATGAGGTTGACGGGAAACGCGGAGGGCTGCACACCGATGAACGCAACGGAGCTCTCAATGTTTCCTTCGCCCACACGCTCGCGGACCTGTGCGATCACCTCTTGGAGAATGCGCTCGGTCCGCTCCACGCGAGTCCCGGTGGGTGCGCGCAGCCGGACCTGGATCAGACCGGTGTCGACCTTCGGGAAGATGTCGGTGCCGAGATCCGGGCCGATACTCCAGAGCGCGGCGCCTGCGACCAACAGGTATACGGGGACCACGGCCCATCGCAGACGAACCAGGACCCGTGAGAACGCCGCGAAGCCGTCGCGGAATCCATCGAACCATCCGCGCGATGCCGCTTGACGGCGGGCGCCGTGCCGCCGGTTCAGCCAGGTTTCGAGGATCGGCACCAGGCTGCTCGCAAGGAAATAGGATGCGATCATCGAGAAGCCCACGGCCAGAGCCAGAGGCACGAACATCGCCCGCGCCACGCCCTGCATGAAGAACGACGGAGCGAACACGGAAACCACCGTCAGCATCGCCAGCAGGCGGGGGATCACCACCTCCCGGCTCGCCTCCAGAACCGAGCGCGCCACCGGTTTGCCTGTGCCGAGGTGCGAGTGGATGTTCTCGACGGCCACCACGGATTCGTCCACGAGAATTCCGATGGCGAGCGTCAGGCCGCCCAGCGTCATCAGATTCAAGGACTGCCCCGCTGCCCACAGCGCGACGATTGCAGTGAGCAGAGCCACCGGGATCGTCGTGACAACCACCAGCGCGCTGCGGAAGCTCCGCAGCATGATCAGGATCATCAGCCCGGTGAGGCCCGCGCTCACCAGCCCCTCTTCGAGCAGGGTCCGCAAAGAGTCCGTCACATAGAAAGACTGGTCAAGTTCGAACGCGACGTTGATGTCGCTGGGAATGGCAGCCCGAAACGACGGCAGCGCCGCGCGAATGTTTCGGACCACTTCGAGCGTGGAGGCATCGGCGCGCTTGGTGGCGGCAATGAAGACCGCGCGCCGGCCGTTGACCACGGCGTAGCTGCTCAGGATGTCCGCGGCGTCTTCGGCGTAACCCACGTCGCGCACGTAGACCGTAGGTCCGGCCCCTTCCCGGATAGGAACATCGTTCAATTCGACCGCTTGCGTGACGGTGGCGTTCAGCGGCGCGATGCGATTCAAATCGCCGATGCGCACGTTACCGGACGGCGACAGCGTATTGGTATTCGCGATCGCTTGCACCACCTCGTCGGGCGACATCTGGTAGGCGCGCAGCTTGTCTGGGTCGACGCGGACCACGAGCGTGCGGGCGGTCCCTCCGAACGGAGGCGGCGCGGACACGCCCGGCAGCCGGGAGAACATGGGGCGCACGCGGAACAGGGCGAGGTCGGAGATCTCATCCACGCCGCGGGTTTCGCTGGAGAATACCAGGTACCCGACCGGAACGCTGCCCGCATCGAAGCGCATCACGAACGGCGGCACGGTGCCCGGCGGCATGAACGCGCGGGCGCGATTGACCTGCGCCACCGTCTCGGCCATCGCCGTTGCCATGTCCGTCCCTTCGTGGAAGTAGAGCTTCATGATGGAGGCGCTCTGAATCGAGCGCGATTCCACGTAATCGATTCCCCGCACGTAGAGGAAGTGATACTCGTAGTAGTTCGCGACATAGCCTTCCATCTGAGCCGGATCGAGGCCACCGTATGGTTGTGCGACGTAGATGACCGGCGTACCCAGGTCGGGGAAGATATCGGCGCGCATGCGCTGGATGGCAAGGATAGAGCACAGCGCCACGCCCACGATCGCCATCAGGATCGTTACGGGGCGGCGCATCGCGGCGTGTATCAACCACATGGTCGGGTCCCCTTACTGGTTGGCCTCCGCAAGGAAGGGCTGAATATCGCCTGCCGCGGCGGCCACCCCGAGCAGGTTCCTCCAGACCGATAAGCGGGCCAGCGCGTCGTCGATCTCCGCTTGTGTGAGCAACCGCTGCGCCTCGGCGACCTGGTCGATGGTCGCCAGTTCCGCCTGGTAGCGGGCGGTTGCCTGCTGCAATGCGGTTCGCGCGGCGGTCACCTGCACTGGCGTGTTCGCGGCGACGCGCCGGCTTCCTTCTAGCCCTGCGACGGCACGATTCCACTGTGCCTGGAGATCGGTGGCAATCTGCTGGTAGCGGGCCGTTTCGGCCCGGATCGTAGCGGACTGCTCCGCTTGGCGCGCCCGAATCGCCGGCAGGTCGAACAATGGGAAAGTCACGGTGAACCCGACGGCGTAGTTCTGCGTGTTCGGTGCGAGACCGTTGAAGCCGCCCAGACGGGAGCCGTCGATGGCCGCTCCTGTTCCTCGCGCATACGCGGACGCCTGCGCGGCGAACCGTGGGAAGTAGCTTCGCTCCAGAGCTCTCAGTTGCGCCTGTGTCCGGGCGACGATTGAATTCTGCTCCGCCGCGAATGGATTCGCAGCGGCGTCGAGAGGCGGCACGGTCTGCTGCGGGGGAAGTTGCGAGAGACCCGGAGCAGCGAGCGTGATCTGCATGGGATCGAGTCCCGTGAACTGCCCGACCGTCGCACGCGCCACCGCCACGGCTTGCTCAGCCCGGATCAATTGCGTCCGCGCGGCGGCCAATTCCGCCTCGGCGCGCGAAGCATCCGCACCCGGCCGGAGCGCTGCATCGGTCAACGCGGAGGTCGTGCGAAAGACAACTTCCGCCCGATCGACGCTGGCCTGCGCCGCCCGCACGGTTTCCTGAGCAGCAGCGAGTGTGAGGTAGGCGTCTGCGGCGGTGACGGCCACCTCAAACTGAGTCCGTCGGAGCGACGCCTCGGACTGTGCCCGGGCAGCTTCGGCGATCGCGACGTTCGCCTTACGCAGGCCGAAGTCGAACGGCTCCCAAGAAACGAGCACGCCCGCGGCCGTGCCCCAGACCGTTCCAAAGTTGTTGCTGCCGATCACGGGCCCCGAGATGTTGGGAATCGTGCTTTGCGGCACCAGCAGCCCAAAGACGTTGTTTCTGGTCGCCCGATTGACCTGGGCGAGTGCGTCTACGCGCGGTAGGTATGCGGTCCGCGCGAGTCGAATTCCGGCCGCCGTGGCGCTGATCTGCTCTTCGGATACGCGCACCGAAGGATAGTTCTGGAGCGCATCTTGCACAGCTTGGGCCAGCGTGAGGCCAACCGTGGGAGCCGGCTGCGCGGCCGCGGCAGCACAAACGGCGACTAGCGCTCCAAGCGTGCGGGCCGTTCGGCTGCACCAGGGAGAGAGTGTGCTCCGCATCTGCATGATCTAGTGGATTCCGGGCCAACGGACCCAAGCGCAACGCGAGCGATGCGGCCGGCCGACCTCTTCTAAGTGTCCGCACGGTCCATCGACAGGTCTACTGAAGATTTCGTGAACAGTTCCTGAAGATGCGTTCAGGGCCGTAAGATGCACGCGAGCTTGGACTTCTCGTCAAATGCGCGCGTTGGTGGTGGAAGTTTGTCTCGCTCGGGCCGCCGAGATGACGGAGCAGTTAACCAACTCCGGAAGACGCCGCCAGAGACGCAGAGAATTGTTAACTACAGGGTGTGGAACCACGATGGAGTTGGCGCGCCAAGTGAGACCGACTCGAAACGGAGAGACGCCGGTGACGGCAAGTCCTTCGAAAGAATGGACCTATACGCGAGGGGCTGGCGTTAACCAACAGGGAGGCTGAGAAGTGCAAGGCGTGGTTTTGGCTCCCCGAGAGCGACACTTCCACAAACAAAAATCGCGGCGCGTGGACAGAGAGCCTGTAAGCTGCTGATGTAAGGACCACTTCGGTAAAATCGACGGCGCTAAAAACACACCTCGACCAGATCGCGATTCTCTGTTTCGATGTTGCTCTTGGCAGCCCAAGGGTTGACCTTCCACTTTCGCTCTTGGTTCCTCGACAGCTCAACTACGGGTTTCAAAGCCCGCCTCTGCTTATCTTGAGCGGAATGCTCGAGACCATCGAGCCAGTTTGCCGCCAGCCGGTTCCGCACGGTATAACTACTACTGTTCGGGTACTTTCGCACCTTTCAAGTGATCGCAGCAATCCACAAGAGCGCAGCAAGATCGACCGGTCCCAGGGATGGCACGTCCGAATTCCTTCCAGAGGCAAGTAGATGGGCGAGGCGCGGCGGCACGTCCTGATCTGGGTGGCACCAGAGTTCTTACGATCCTCAGGCCTGGTTCGGATCTCAAGCCCGGCGGTCGCGTCGTCGGGATTGATCTTCACGAGAGGGACTTACCGGTGGGACCACCCCCGTCGAGGAAGCTCGCCGAGAACACCGTCATCGAAGAGTTTGACCGGGCGGGCTTCAGGCTGAGCAAGCCGATTAAAACGCTGCCCCATCAGTATTTCCTGTTTTCGAGAAGCGGCAGGAGCGTTGTCCAAGCCCGGAAGTCGTCCTCAGTCGGTGCTAAAGCCGCCAGCCAGATGATCTACCGAACCCTTGCCGTAGTAATGTGCAGCAAGCGGCGCAGACGATGCAACTAAATCCCAGGCCTTCGCCTTGCTCTTCTCCGCCGGACAGTACGCGACGACAAATGCCGCGCCGCCGCCTGCGAGATCAAGATTGTGGTCAGTGGAGATCTGTTCGGTTCCTAGGAATCGGGACAGCTGCTGCATCAGGAAGTTCCCGAGTTGCGTCTCCTGCCGTTCGAGCTCGATGAAGTCGGCGCCCTTCACGGCAATCACCTCATCATCGGCAAAACCCGCGTTGTGCAATTCCCGGCTGACCTTTTCAGCAGCGGCCGGACTTGGAAATGCCGCAATCAAGCAATGCAAGGGATAAAAGATCCCAAGTGCCGTGTGAGTCTCTTTGAAAAAGTCGGCCAGTCTGCTCATCGCGTTCCCCCGCATCTTGTTCGTGCCTTCGCAGTACACCACATTCCGCGCCGACTCCACAAGCCAAACCCCCCGTAAGATGAGAGTTCGAACGTAAGCACCACTCAGACCAGGCGTCCGAGCTGTGCGACCAGAAACGTCACTGCGAACGCGATGGAGAGTGGAAGCAATGCGCCTAGCGCGGTCCACTTCGAACTTCCGGTTTCCTTGTGAATGGTCCAGATGGTGGTGGAGCAAGGGTTATGGAGCACGGAAAACAGCATCAAGCAGAGCGCTGTGAGCAGCGTCCAGCCATGCTGATCCACTAGAAGCGTGCGGAGCTCCGATAGGCTGGCGACTTCGGTCAGCATGCCGGAGCCCGCGTAGGCCATGAGGATCGTGGGAACAACGATTTCGTTCGCTGGGATCGCAATCACGTAGGCCAGCAAAATCACCCCGTCCAGTCCGATCGCCCGACCCAACGGGTCGAGGAAGCTCGCAGTCCGGTCCGTTAGCGATATGCCGCCCGGTGCGATGTGGCTCATAAGCCAGATCACGCCGCCCGCGGGAGCCGCCGTGACGACCGCCCTCCACAACACGAATAAGGTCCGGTCGATCAGCTGAGAGGCGTGGACATGCTTCAGTGCGTCCTCGAAGGGGATGCGCTCGCGCAGTTCGCGCGCACGGCACAACCGGGTGCGCATCCCGCGGTAGACGTACACGAGAGCGGGAAGAAGAGCAAGAGCAGCAATCCAGAGAAGGACAATCTTCATATCAGCATCTGGCCGACAGTGCAGGTCCGCTTCGAACGCAACGGACAATAACAACCAGCACGCGCAGTGCCAGTGCGAGATTGCCCGACGCCGTCAACGTAAGGACCGGAGTGCCTACGCCGTTTCCTTCCGCGTTTGGGCACACGACAAAACGGGTGTATACTTTTGACCGTCGGAAGGCAAGTATCCATTCCGGGTCGAACCTTTTGACAAGCGTGTTGAGGAGATTGGAATGCCACGAAATGTTGGAGATCGTTACATTTGCGAGAAGTGCGGAGCAGCACTCGTCTACGAGAAAGCGTGTCCCTGCCCTGGGAGCACGCCCCACGCCCATTCAGAGATCTGCTGCGGAGAGCAGATGAAGACCGCAAGCAAGACGTCAACTCCTTCGACGGAGTGAGTCTTCGGCACGGGAAGTGTCCTTTTCTATTGGAGCATCAGACCTTTTTGCCGCCCAAGGTCTGATGCTCGACACTGCGGAATTACAGCGTCCTGAGGAACACGACCAGAGCCCTCTTCTCGTCCTCGGTCAACTTCACCTGGGAAACCAGATTAAAGAACTCCACCGTGTCTTCCATTGTCAGCAGACGGCCGTCGTGCAGATAGGGAGGGGAATCCTTTAACCCGCGCAAGGGGAACGTCTTGATGGGACCGTCGGCCGAGGCCATGCGTCCGTTGATCATCTTGGGCTCATAGAACCGCTCCGTACGGAGATTGTGCATGGTGTTGTCGGTATAGTAGGGCGCGGGATGGCAGGCGCCGCATTTTGCCTTGCCGAAGAAGATCTCCTGGCCGCGAAGCTCTTGCGCGGTCGCCAGCGCCGGATCCAGCATCCCATCGATTCCCAGCTTGGGCGCGGGCGGGAAGTCCAGCAGCGCCTGAAATTCAGCCATAAAGTGAACCTGGCTACCGCGATCCAGAACGTTGACGCCTTTCTTGGTGGCGATCACAGGGTCCCCGTCGAAATACGCCCCGCGTTGTTCAAACTCGGTGAAATCCTCCACGGTTTTCAGCGCCCGTTGGGAGCCAAAGAGCCGCTGAATGTTGACGCCGCGCAGGGAGGGCGTATCGAGGCGGTGACGGAACTCCTGCGGCCGAATGTCTCCGACCAAATGCGTCGCCGCGTTCGTATGTCCGTTGGCGTGGCAGTCGAAGCAGGTAACGCCGCGGCTGGGGCGTTCCGAGCGCCGGTCCTCGGTGAGATTAAACTGCTGTTGCGCGAAGGGCGTCACCAGGAGCCGCAACCCTTCCAACTGCTTGGGATTCAGAATCCCGTTGAAGATCTCGTAGTAGTTGTCGATCGTGATCAGCTTTCCCTGAGAGACGTCACCCAAATCCGGGCGCGTCGTTAGGTAGATCGGCGGCGGAAACTCCGGCAGGAAGTGATCGGGCAGGTCGTAGTCCAGATCGAAGCGTGTCAGATCGCGGCCTTCCTGCTTCTTCACTTCATCGATGTGAAATTGCGGGAAGACCATGCCGCCTTCGGGATGGTTCGGATGCGGAAGCGGATAGAACCCCTCAGGCCACAGATTCCTGTTACGCACCTGATCAGGGGGCATCTGAGCAAGCTGCTGCCACGTAGTCCCTGAAGGCAGCTTCGCATGCACGCCTCCTTGTACCGCTTTGTCCCGGGACATGGTTACGCCCTGCGCTGGCCGGTTCGCGAGGTCGTACCTTGCCTCGAGGAGCGCCTTCTGCCGGTTCATCACCTCTGGCTTGGCCTCACTCATGCGATTCATGATGGCGTCGAACGCCTCGCGGATCACCACCGGACTATAGCTGGACGGACGTTCCGATTGCGCTCTAGCCGCCCAAGCGATCGCAAGAATAGCCAGCGCCGCCGAGAGAAGGCGGGTCGCTCGCGGAAAGGGGTTGCGCGCATGCTTCATTGAGATTTTCTCCTGTCGTGCTTCCTAACCGGAAACACTCTTCAGAATTGCCCTCCTTCAAGACAGGGAAGTCTGGGATAACGGCTGAGCTTGCATTTCCCGTACCGGCGACTCCCGCCAGTAAAATCAGCAGATTGCGAGATTTCCGCGGGAACAATCAATTTCGACAATGACCGGGTGCGGCCATGCTGCGTGCTTTGGCGCACCCGAAGCGCAGGATCGAGACGGCCTCTTAAAGCCCGAGGGCCATCTCCAGATCCTTGACGTGCTCCTCCTCCATCACGATGATGTCCTGGAGAACTCTCGCCAAGCCGTACTCGCCAAGATCCATGGCGGCGCGAATTCGCTCCTTGTAGCGAGCCACGGCAGCTTCCTCCCCGGCCAGGTCTTGCCGCAGCATTTCTTCGGGATCATCCGACGTTTCAACCTTGGCGATGCTGGTGGTCGGCTTGCCGCCGAGTGTGGCGATGTGGTCGGCGAGCGTGGTCGCGTGCTGCATTTCTTCAGTGGCGTGGACCAGAAGTTCCTCCTGGACAGCCATGAATCGCGCGCCCGTGATGAGCGCCGCGTGATTGACGTACTGGATGGCGCTCGCGAATTCGTCGGCGAGGTCGTGATTCAAGGCTTCGATCAACTGTTCTTTTGTCATAGTGATGTTCTCCGGCAAAGGTTTAAGAAAAAAGGAACCGTACTCCCAGCAGCAGCACCAACCCCGCCGTGAATGCGGCGAAGTGAAGCACGCTCCGGCTTAGCCGTACATGGTGCTTCACTTCCGGAATCAGGTCGGCCGCGGCGATATAGAGGAAATTGCCCGCCGCGAACGGCAAAAGGACGGCCACGTCCAGCACTTGAGACGAAGCATACGCGACCAGCCCGCCCACCAGGAAGGTCAGGGCGGACAGGAAATTGTGTCAAGGGCGGAGTAAAACCAGACCACCGGGGCGGAGAGAAAGTGGACCAGGCCAGGGGGATCTGGGGTTTTACTTTGAGGGATTTGCGGGGGCGGCTGGAGCGGAGGCCTGCGGCCCGCGTAGCGGGGCGCGCTTAGGCCGGAGCGGAAGCCGACCCTGCAAATCGGCGCCGCGTCCGGACGGGGATCAGGAGCGAGACTTGGCCGCCCGCCGCCGTTTGCTGTCCTGGAGCCGGTAGCTTTCCCCGTTCATCTCTAGAATGTGAACGTGATGCGTGAGCCGGTCCAGCAGCGCCCCGGTCAGCCGCTCGGAGCCGAAGGCCTCGGTCCATTCGTTGAAGGGCAGATTGCTGGTCACCAGCGTCGAGCTGCGTTCGTAGCGCCGGCTGAAGACCTCGAACAACAGCTCCGCGCCGGTCTTGGACAGCGGCACGAAGCCCAGCTCGTCGACGATCAGCAGTTCGAAGCCCGCCAGCATCTTCTGAAAACGCATCAGCCGCCGCTCATCCTTGGCCTCGATCAGCTCGTGCGCCAGCGAAGCAGCGGTCGTGAAGCGCACCCGGTATCCCTTCTGACATGCCGCCAGTCCCAAGGCCAAGGCGATGTGCGTTTTGCCCGTGCCGGAGTTGCCCAGAGCCAGCACATTCTCCTTGCGCTCGATGAACTCGCCGCGCGCCAGCTCCAGCACCAGAGCCTTATTTAAGGAGGGGATGGCCGGAAACTCGAAACTGTCCAGCGTCTTGACCACATCGAACTTGGCCTGGCGGATGCGCCGCTCGATCGACCGCCGTTCGCGATCCAACAACTCCAGTTCGCTCAGCCGCAGCAGGTAGCGCGGGTAGTCCACACCGTCGGCGGCACACTGCTGTGCCGTTTTGTCGTACTCGCGCAGGAACGTCGGCAGACGCAACGTTTTCAGATGATGCTCCAGAAGCACTTGCGGAGTGTCCATCACCGCGCCTCCAACAACGCCAGGTAATCGGAGGCCGAGGTGGTGGCCACATTCGGCAAGGGCAGATGCGGGTAGTTCTCTAGGTCCAGCCGCGGCGGACGCTGCTCGATTCGGCCCAATAGCAGATGCTTAACGGCATCAAAGGAGATCGTGCCCAGCCGCAGAGCATCGTCGATCGCTGCGGCAACCTCGCTCATGGCGAAGGTTTCCAGTAGCCGCAGCGTCTGCACGAACTCACGCTTGCCCTTCTTGGCCAGGCGTGCCTCCATCAGCCGTCGCAACTCGCTGAAACCCTCCGGCAGAGGCCAGCCAGAAAGCGGCTTGGCCTGATCCAGGGCGTTGGGTTTCTGTTCCAACAGCGCCAGGTAGTGCAGTGGATCGAAGATCATGTCCTCGCGTTCGTAGCTACGGGCGTGGCGGGCAATGACTTCGATCCCTGCCGAGATCACCACTTCATCGACGAACCCTTTCACCAGCACCTCGCGGTGGCCCCAGTGAACTGGCACCGAGTAGTCGTTGGTCCGGTAGCGCACCAATGCCATGGACGTCACCCGCGTCAGTCGCTTCTCGCAAGCTTCATACGGTGCAGCGGGCAGTGGCAGCAACTGCTCTTGGTCTTTGACGAAGCGCTCCCCGATGGTCTGCTGGTGTCCGCGCAGCTTGCGCTCACGCCGCTTCCGGGACTGCTGGAGTAAATGCTCGTTGAACTCCTCCCAGCTGCCAAAGCGCGGAACCGGCACCATAAAGTTCCGCCGCGCGTAGCCCACCAGCCCTTCCACTTTCCCCTTGTCGTTGCCCTTGCCGGGCCGCCCGAACTTCTCTTGAAACAGGTAGTGGCTTTGCAGCTCGCTGAACGCCTGCGTCTTCTGCCGCGTGCCATCGCCCAGGACCCGCGCCACCGCTAGCTTGGTGTTGTCGTACAGAATCGTCCGCGGCACGCCGCCGAAGTAGCGGAAGGCGTGATTGTGTCCTTCCAGAAAGGCCTCCGTGGTCTCCGCCGGAAACGCCATCACGAAGCAGTCATCGGACTGCGGCAGGTCCACTGCCAGGTAGTGCGCCTTGCGCTCTTGCCCGGCGATCACCACCTGGGCTTCGCCAAAGTCGGCCTGCGCATTGCCGGGCGGATGCTCCAGCGGTACGAACATCTCCCGCTGGCTGAGCTTCTTCACCCGCACGTAGTCCTTGATGATCGTGTAGCCGCCGGTGTAGCCGTGCTCTTCTTTGAGCCGCTCGAAGATCCGCTTGGCCGTGTGCCGCTGCTTGCGGGGCTGTTCCTTGTCCTGCTCCAGGATCTGGTCGATGCTCCCCACCCAGGCTTCCAGCTTCGGCCGCCGCACCGGCTGCTGCCGTTGGTAGCCCGGCGGCACCGCGTAGCGCAGCATCTTCCGCACCGTCTCGCGGGCCAGCCCAAACTGCCGGGCCGCTTCCCGCTCACTCATCTGGTCGACGAGCACCGCCCGCCGCACGCGCGCATACAGTTCCACGGTGTACACCTCCCGGTGTTCCATAAAACACCACGCTGTGGAAATGTTTGATGGAACCAGTTCGCCGGTGGTCTGGTTTTCCTCCGGCGCTCACGCCGCTCTCGCGGCGCTCACTGGTCTATTTTTGCTCCGGCGCGTATATCGGGGTCAGGCCCAAGTAGTGTATTCATTTGCTGGAACCTCGTCTCTGTCTCGCGAATCATGCTCGGTGTGCGCACTTGGAGGTAGGCCACGAAGTTGGCCACCTGGAGAAGGTCCTCGCTGGACGGTGCATGGCCTTTTTCGATTTTCCGCCGGATGGGTCCGAACGTACCATCGAGGGGGTTGAACCATCTGTTCTCGATCTCCTGTGACACCTCGGCTCCGGTGACCATCGTGTACAGGTCTCGCTCGGCGCCGATGATTGGAGTTCCGAGGGGCTTCAAGTTGCCAGTAGCACGGTCGTACCGCCAGACTTCTCCGGTGGGGGTCGCGAAACCTTTGAGGTACACCTCGGGCAGATAATGTTGCCACTGTCCTTTGCCCATGTCGATGACTAAGCGTAGCAGCAACTCCGGTGCTCCTGACTTCGAGGGCGAGTATAAACGCCGGCCTATTCGTGGGCCTTCATCATAGTGTCGAGCCGGACAAAGCCAACGTCGCCGGCCAACTCTGGGAGAGCGCCGGCGATACGCGTCAGAATATTCCGCACATACTGCCCAGACCAGACCTCGACATCGTCCCCAATGACCGCGTCAAGCAAAGCCAGCGTCGCCCGGGGATAGCGGTCCGGGTGTTCAGACTCATTGAGCGAATACAGCAGCGTGCCGGGTTCAGAGAGCTTTGCGAGACGTGGTGCGATTGTTGCGACCGCGTTCTCAAATTCGTCACCGCAATGGATCACAAGTCGAGCTAAGGGAGCCGAGGACCCCGCTTCTCTGAGCGCCAGCTCAATCGGCCAGACTGACTCGATCAGGTATCTAAGTCGTTCGCGGAACAGAGTTGCGCCATGGTCTGTCGCAGAGTTTACGTGCTGCATCCAGTGTGAAGCCACGGCCGCCCGGCCAGCTGGCGAAGCTGCCGTCAACGCAACTCGCGCTTGGTAGGGTTCGAACTCGAAGCCAGGGTGTAACAATACAGATGCTATGAACTGGTAAAAATAGTCCTCGTACCTCCCTAACTCATGGGCGTGCGGAACGGCGTCAAGGACTAGTTGACGTAGCGCTGACCACAAGTCGGGTGTTAGGTTCGGGGACATTAGAAACCCCGACCACAAGAGCCTTGCTTCCGATGACTTCGCCCAATCAAACCGACTTAGAAAGTGTGAACGGGCGAGATCGGGTCTCTGTCCGTAGAGCCACGCGACGTATCTCGCGACCAACAACCGAGAAAACGGATGACCTAGATCGTTTCCGCCTATCAGTCCCTCGAATCGCGCCTGGATGTCCGGGGGGATCTGCTCGTAGGTCGCCGGCGAGAGTTGGCTCAGCTTGGACAAGAGGGCTTCGGTGAGGCGCCCGATCGGTGAATTCAATGCGCGAGTGACCGGGTCGTCGGTATCCTCATCGATTGACGTCTTCACGGCACGTTCAGCGACTATATCCCACAGCCGCCATAGGAACTCATCGTAATCAGTTTTCTTCGCTCGGCAGTAGGAAATAATGATGTCTGCCAGCGAGTACAGGTTGGCATCGATGAACCCGCTACCCAAGTTTGAGGCGAACATCGCGAGGAGGCGGAGGCAATCGCCCCGGCTCCCGTCGTTGTTAAGATGCTCGATCGCGAGTTTCCACACTCCCTGATCGAAGAAATGTGCTGCCCCGAGCCGTTCGAAGATCACGATCGCCCGCTCTGGCTTCTGGATGAGAAGGGACCGCAAGCGGGCGATTGTCGATGGCTCTTCCGGCTTTGCGGCTATGTCCTCCTGAACGCGTTCGTTAGGCCACGCTGCTTCATCCAGATAGTCGTCGAGCCGCTCAGCTTCCTGGCCGAAGTGGAAGAAATCCCCACCACCCTGCCAAACAAGGAACTCATCACGTTCTGAGGTCGATCTTGGCCATTCAGGATATCTAGCAAGAATCTCGTTCAGTTCCGTTTTCGCGATGGCGGGAAGCGAAAGTCCACCCTCCTCAAGCTTGAGCAGCCGAAGGTAGATCTCCCGGTCGCGAATCCTGCTAAACTCCTCGTCTGAAACACTGTCTCGGTAAAGACTTCTGGGTGGGCCTGGCAGGATAGTATCGGTCAGTTCCTTTGCCTTGTCCGCGTCTAAGGAGGGGGCTATTCTCACAAGGCATTGGAGCAGCTCTCTGTACGTATCAAGGCCCCAAAGCGTCTCTGGTCCCTGATCTGCAAGCCACCCTACTAATTCTCCGACTGATAGACCTCCGGATTTGGCCGTGCTCCATAAGACCATGCGGCGGAAAAACGGATAAGGCAACCGTAACCAGCGCTCGACTTCGCACCGGGCAAGAACCGAATCAGTCGTCGAGAGCCGCTGCCAAGCCGCAGTCAACAAGTCTACGTAGATCGTCCAGTCGTAAAAGTCGCTATTCTGAGGATGAGCATCGATCGATGGCCGGTCGGCATATGTTCTGTCGAAATCAGAGGTAGCCAAGCCTAAGTACTCAAGGTAGCTAAGACCCGTGCGTACCAAGTTGGTGAACGTGCCGAACAACTCGGCCAGTAGGCGGTCAGAATCGGTTCTGCCGAGCAGCGCATCTGCGATTTCCCGAGCGTCACGGCCCGCTGCGGGAGTCAACTCGATCTCTGCGTAAGCACCAACTAGATTTCGGTCGATGTCCTCATCGCTCCATTTAAACGGCTTCTTGAATCGAATCGTTGGTGCAAAGCAGGTAAGGACATAGTCTCGGAGCATGGGATCCCACTCGCCATCGCGAACCCACTCAAGCCTCCCAATTACCTCATGACCCATCGCCGGGCTGTGAACGGCCGAAGGAATCGTTGCTAAAAAGGTCCACAACAACCTTGCTCCCGTTGGCAGTACGATCGTCGGCGCCTGGAGCACCGCTCTCACCTGGTTTGCCATAGCCGAGTGCAGATGACAGCCCCTGTCGATCGCCCATTCTGCGAGCCTTGGATCATCAAGATGTTTGCAGAGCCACCGGCATAGGCCTTCCGTAACATGATCGAGCGTGGGAATGAGGTCATGAGCTTGCGCGAACGAAACTGCAAACGACAAATGCTCCTTCGGAACGCCGTCAAAAAAATGCTCCTCAGAAAGGATCTGAAGCCACTCGATAGGAGGGAGGGGATCAAGATCGGCAAAACGCCGTGCGGTGTGCCCAGTCGGCTCTCGGAGCGCCCAAACGACCTGCGACGTCTCCCATGGGCCTAATCCTACGGCCGGTAGATGTGAGGCGTAGCTGTGGATGATGGTCTGACGGTCAAATAAACCCATCTGGTAATGTTTTGCGCAGTTCTGAAGCGTTTCATGTAGAAGCCTGTGGTCGTCCACAGGGCCATATAGAATAGGCTCGATTCCTCGACTCATCCAGGTTTGTTCCAGATTGGCGAAATGTCCTGGTTCGCCGGCAGCAAGAATAAACGCTTGCGCAACGGCAGAATTCTCGCCCGCACGGTCAGCCGCGAAAGCGTCGACTATGTACCGGACCACTGGGTCCGCGACGCTGTACCCAACAAAGAGGATCGCTTTCGATCTGCGAAACAGTTCAGTGAGAAATCGACTCGCCCATCCTTCTGTGATATAGGCTCGGCCGAAGTCGGCTCCTGTCAGAACTAGTGAATTCCCGTCCGTGTTTCGTGGATCTTCAAGTCCGCCGTGAAGGTGCACGATGCCACTCCATTTCCGGCCAGGCAGTGGCAAGAACGGGGCATAGTCAGAACCGACTGTTAGTGATGCGCCCTCCGCCACGCGCTCGAACGCTTCGTCGAAGTTCGTCGTCACTAGGTGGACGTGGCGATCAGAAGAGGCGGCTAACTGCAGGAGGGCTTCGTGTGTCTTCAGATCTGCTCCTTGTGGAAGGGTTAGGATCTTGCGCACGGCCGACCGTACGGGACCGGGACCAACCCGGTTCTCGATCAAACCAAGGGCGGCATCGAAGGCCGAGTTGTCAAAAAGGTCCTGCTCATCCGCGCGCATTGGCCTACCCAACTCTTCGCAGATCCTAAGGACGAGTCCTCTGAAGTCAGGGAGGCCACATCTCATAGAGACGCCAGCGCCGCAGAAGACCACCAGTTGGCCGTCCTCCAGTGCCTGCAGGAGTGCGATCGGTAATGAAGGCCCATCCTTTGTAAACGTAACGCCGTTGGCCATACGTCTCCCAGTCCTATGGTCCTGGCCGCATCGGGTCGATCGAAGACCCACATCTGCGGTGAGGTAGATCATTCTAACGAAACAATCGACACCCCGACTGAGACACTTTCCGCTCTGCCCGCGTACATAGTTAGCAGACGCGAGCACGAATCGGTTAAGAAACCCACCAGACGGCGCATCGACCGCCAAGCGGACATCGTCGTGGGTGGCCTCCAAGGAGACCGCTCATGAACGACCGCGACCCCGATCGCGCCGAAGCAATCCGCCAGGTGGCCACGGTTCTTGCCGCCAGCTACCTGCGCCTGCGGTTCCCGTCTCTGGCACCGCCGGAAGTTGACTGTCCCGACACAAAGAGTGAGTCATGTGACGGGAGGTTAACACCATGAAGAAAGAGACGGTTAGCTCGACGGCCATGCGCGAGCAGATCGAAGCCCTGCGCCACATGACCGTCGGTCAGCTCAAGGAGAAGTACCGGGAGGTCTTCGGCGAAGCCAGCCGCTCGGGTCACAAGCAGTTCCTGTTCCGGCGCATCGCCTGGCGCATGCAGGCGAACGCCTGGGGCGGGCTCTCGGAACGAGCCCGGCGGCGGGCTCTGGAGATCGCCAACGACGCAGATCTGCGCATCCGGGCGCCCAGGAACTTCCTGACCGACGAACTGGATCCGGCCCGGACCGGAGAGACGCGCGTCGCGCCCACCGAGGACCCGCGGCTGCCGATGCCGGGTGCCGAGTTGGTGCGCCGGTACCGTGGCAAGGATATCGTCGTGCGCGTCCGCGAGGACGGCTTCGAATACGCCGGCCACGTCCACCGATCGTTGAGCTCCGCCGTGCGGGAGGCCACCGGCACGCCGTGGAATGGGTTCGCGTTCTTCCGGCTCGGCGGCAAACCAGGGAGGAAGAATGGCAGCCGCGACTAACCTCGTTCCGGTCCCCAAGCCGGTCCGGTGCGCGATCTACACGCGCAAGTCCACGGACGAAGGACTAAACCAGGAGTTCAATTCTCTGGACGCTCAACGGGAGGCCGCCGAGGCGTACATCCGCAGCCAGCGCGGCGATGGCTGGACCCTGGTGCCGGCGCAGTACAGCGACGGCGGCTACACCGGTGCGAACATCGAGCGGCCGGGCGTCCGGAAATTACTGGCCGACATCGAAGCCGGCGAAATCGACTGCGTGGTGGTCTACAAAGTGGACCGCCTCAGCCGCTCGCTGATCGACTTCGCCAAGATGATGGGGCTGTTCGAGCAGCACGGCGTATGCTTCGTCTCCGTCACGCAGCAGTTCAACACGAACACGCCGCTCGGCCGCCTGACGCTCAATATCCTGCTGTCGTTTGCACAGTTTGAGCGCGAGATCATCTCCGACCGGACGCGCGACAAGCAGGTCGCCGCGCGAAAGAAGGGCAAATGGACCGGTGGCCACATTCTCCTGGGCTATGACCTGGAGCCCGGCGGTGGCAAGCTGGTCGTCAATCCGGAGGAGGCCGAGCGCGTACGGGAGATGTTCCGGTTGTACACCGAGGGCACGTCCGTTCAGGAGATCGTCCGGCGGTTCGACCACCTCGGCTGGCGCAACAAGCAGTGGACGACCCAGGAAGGCAAGCCCTATTTGAAGACTTGGCGGCCAAGTCTTTTCAGTTCGATCTCACTTGCTGTGCCATCTACCTCCTCTGTCACCGCAGCGGCAAATCGCTCCCATTCATCGATCAGACGACGCTCATATGACTCGACCTCATCGCCTACCAACAGTTCTTCCCGCGCCCACCGTGAACGTTGCTCAAACGCCCGGTAGTAGTCCAATATGGCCTTCTCGATTCGGGTCAGGCCGACGTCAATGGCCCGAAGCTGCCTGACAAACGTCCTGTTATCCGTGTGCGGATCGACGCTATCCGGCCTCGCGTCCAGGTAGTCGATGGGCAATGCGTTCGGCCCGAACTGCTCCGCTATGGCGCGAAGTTTGTCGTACACCTCGAAACCGGCAACGGGCGTCGGACGGTCGGACCTCAACTGATCTACGACCTTGCCGAACCACCAGCCCTCGAGTCTCTCAAATAGCGCGTCCCGGTTCTGTCGATCCACGGCGGCGCGAATTCGATCTCGGATCTTGTCACCGGTGTCCGAGATGTCAGGTGAGTGGTCCAGAATGTGGATCGCTTCCACAAGGCGGAACTGCTGATCGTCCGCCAACTCCGTAAATGCTGCGAACGCGGCGCTGAGGTCATCGTTCTTCGAGCTCCGGGCAACCTCCCGGAGCCCATCAAGGGCGGCAGCACAGTCCCGTTGGCGGCCCGGCCGGAGCGCGGAGGCGATTGAGCCCCCCGGGGCTGCCGAAGTTGTGATCAGCGTCAGTGTGGTCGGAGGAACCTGGATCAGTCCTCCTTTGATGTGCGTGCTCCAGATTCGCAGTGTTTTCCATAGTGGAGAGGATGCGTCAGTCAAGCGCGCGGGGACGGTGTTGTGTTTGGTCTGTAGAAGGTCGCGCGGAGTGCCATCCTGGCTCAGAACAATGTCGTCCAGGGTTTCCAGGACGACCTCCTGTTCTTCGGGGCCGTCCAAGAGCAGCCAAAGGGCGTACCGCGACTGATACAGGTAGCCCAAGCCGGATTCCTGCGCGGAGAAATCAGGCACGCTCATCTCCAGTCCGATGAGGCTGCTCTTGCCTCATGTCAGAGGCCTCCTCGGAAGGCGCGGTCCAGGACAGAGGGCAGAATCGCCGCCAGCCGTGTTTTGCTTTCTTGTGCTGCGGATCGGATGGCCGTCGCTTTTGAGAGCAAGCCGTCGAACCACAGCTGCTGTTGGTATCGGAGCAGGTGGTCCACACGCTTGCCGCGGCGATGATCCGCCCGTCAGTGAATGTTAGCTGCTCATTAAGACGATGAGGATCGGTGTCCCACCCAGCCGCCTGGAGCTTCGGAACCACGAACTTTCGGCACGTGTCAGCTTCGTTGGGCATGAGGGACCTAGAGTAGAGGATCGCACTCTTCTGAATAAGCCGTTTTATCAGTATTGGTTGCTGCACTGCAACCGCGATCTGATGTAGCCGGCGACCTGAGGAGGCGGAATGTCTGCGCAATGTCGGAAAATCCTGCGCCGGGCGGAACCTACATCTTCCTCTCCAAAACTGCGTGCCTTTAGAAATTAGCGTTGGTTACAGACCTTGCCGAGTAGATCCTTCCAGAGCCTTCGCTGCCGACACCACCCGACGACTGCCGTAATGTGTCGGAGGTCGCGCTCTGGTACGTACCCAGATCGAAGCGACGAACTCAGAATCTCCTCTTGGATGTCCGGCGCGAGGTCAAGCAGGTTCATGATCTGTGTGATCCGCGCCCGAGTAACGTAGCCGAGCCGTGCAAGATCCGCATAGTCGCGTACCTCGCCGCGGTTGACCATGTCCTGGAATTTGATGGCGAGCGCCATCAGGCGGGTGATCCGCGGGATTTTCGGCGGATCGGGCGCCGGAGCTGGAGCGGGCCGGCGGGGCCCCACGCGGCGGTCCGTGCCGGGGTTGATCGTGACCTCAATCTGTAGCTTCGGATCGTCAGTGCCCACCTACGGCCTCCGCTCTCGGACCAGTTCCTTCAATCCCGCGGACTTGAAGCTGACGATGACCTTACCCGTGCGGCCGTCGTAGCCCACTTTCTCGACCAAGTGGCCGAGGAAGGTGCGCTGTTCCTGCAGGCTCATCGCCTTCCAGACCTCATCGAATGAGCCCATGGCGCGCCGCAGATCCTTTTCGTCGATCTGGTACCTCTCTCGCCGCAGGATCTCCCGGCGGAGTTCCTCGGCGCGGGATTCTCCGGCGGCAACCTGCTCCCGGATCCCAGCCAAGCGTGCTTCGTCCCGGTTTCGGAGCCGGGCTAGTTGTGACTTCAGGTTCTTGACGCGGCCGTTCGTCGTATTGAGTTCGTCGCGTAGTCCTGCCAGGATCTCCGCCAACCGTTGCCGCGCCACACGCGCCGTCTCCGCCAGGACGTCCGGGTGCACGCCGACGCGGCGGATGCTTTCCACAACCGCCGCCTCGACCACCGTCGCCGACACGGACCGCGAGGTGCAGTAGCCCTCCAGCTTCTGCTGGGCGCGGTAGCAAACGTAGTAGCGGTAGCGCTTCTGGCGGCTCGCCGAGTACGTCGAGTACATGCCGGAGCCGCAGCAGGAGCAGTAGAGCATGCCCCGCAGCAGCGAATCCTGCTTCACCCGATGCGGGCTCCCAGCCTTCCATGTGTTGTCCTGCAACCGCTCCTGCGCGAGATCGAACGTGCGCTGGTCGATGATGGCCTCGTGCTCACCGGGAACGATATCCTCGCCGGCTCTCACCTGGCCGGCATAGAAGACGTTCGCCAGCAGCTTGTAGATATGGCATCGGCGAAGCGGGCTCCCGCCGTAGGGCTTGCCCTCCTGCGTCGTCCACTGTTTGTTGCGCCAGCCGAGGCGGTCGAACCGCCGGACGATCTCCTGGACGGACGTTCCCTCGGTATAGAGCCGGAACATCTCCCGGATACGCTCGGCTTCCTCGGGATTGACGACCAGCTTGCCGCCACCGGGCTCCAGGTCGTAGCCCAGGAGAATGTGGCCGCCGGTCCACTTGCCCTTTTTCCGCGCGGCGACCTGCTTGTCGCGGGTCCGGTCGGAGATGATCTCGCGCTCGAACTGGGCGAACGACAGCAGGATATTGAGCGTCAGGCGGCCGAGCGGCGTGTTCGTGTTGAACTGCTGCGTGACGGAAACGAAGCAGACGCCATGTTTCTCGAACAGCCCCATCATCTTGGCAAAGTCAATCAGCGAACGGCTGAGACGGTCCACCTTGTAGACCACCACGCAGTCGATCTGGCCGGCCTCGATGTCGGCCAGGAGCTTCCGTACGCCGGGCCGCTCGATGTTCGCGCCCGTGTAGCCGCCGTCGCTGTACTGAGTCGGCACCAGAGTCCAACCGTCGCCGCGCTGGCTGCGGATGTACGCCTCGGCGGCCTCCCGCTGGGCGTCCAGGGAGTTGAACTCCTGGTTCAGGCCCTCGTCCGTGGACTTGCGCGTGTAGATCGCGCACCGGACCGGATTGGGGACCGGAACGAGGTTAGTCGCGGCTGCCATGATTCCTCCCTGGTTTGCTGCCCAACCGGAAAAACGCGAATCCGTTCCACGGCGTGCCCGTGGCCTCGCGTACGGCGGAACTGAGCGATCGGTGGACGTGGCCGCCGTACTCGAAGCCATCGTTGCGGACGCGCACGACAACGTCCTTTCCTCGGTACCGGCGCACCAAGTCCGTGCCCGGCATCGGCAGCCGCGGGTCCTCGGTAGGTGCGACGCGCGTCTCGCCGGTCCGGGCCGGATCCAGTTCGTCGGTCAGGAAGTTCCGGGGCGCCCGGATGCGCAGGTCGGCGTCGTTGGCGATCTCCAGCGCGCGTCTCCGGGCCCGCTCCGACAGACCGCCCCAGGCGTTCGCTTGCATGCGCCAGGCGATGCGCCGGAACAGGAACTGCTTATGGCCCGAGCGGCTTGCCTCGCCGAAGACTTCCCGGTACTTCTCCTTGAGCCGACCGACCGTCATGTGGCGTAGCGCTTCGATCTGCTCGCGCATGGCGGTTGAGCTAACTGTCTCTGTCTTCATGGTGTTAACCTCCCGTCACATGACTCACTCTTTGTCTCGGGACAGTCAACTCCCGGCGGACGCGATTCCGAGAACCGCAGGCGTAGGTACGCGGCGGCGAGGATGGTGGCGATCTGGCGAACTGCCTCGGCGCGATCAAGATCGCGGTCGTTCATGAGCGGTCTCCTTGGAGGCCACCCACGACGATGTCCGCTTGGCGGTCGACGCGCCGTCTGGTGGGAGTGTTAACGCGATTCCTGCTCGCGTCTGTTAACTATGTACGCCGGGAGTGTGGAAAGTGTCTCATTTGGCCGGTAGTGCGCAGAATACATTCAGAGGCAGACAGGGCAGTGGTCCAGAACGAGCAACGAAAAGCGTCGTGGGTCTATACTGATGAAACCGCATGAGTTCCTCTGGTTCAGTGTCGAAATGCGACCTTTTCCCGCACATGCAGTTAGAGGACGTGTTTTTATTTTTCCTGGATCGATTTGAAGTACTCCAGCCTCCCCGATCTGTTTCCGAGATTGGGATTACCGCGAAGGAACGCGACGCGCTCGCAACCTGGATCGGAGGCCAACAAGGCTACCCTGCGCTGTGGTGCGACAGTCTGTGGCAAGTTCAACTCGATCAGACGCGAACGGCTTCCAACCGAGAGATGTATGGAAGCCTCCTGGTGATTGCGGGTAGCCAACTATGTCGGGAGGAGGCGACCGAGGACGCGGTGTGGCCAACAGTCACTTCGATGGTCAGACCCGACAAAGGGTCGTACCAAGCCCTGTTCGCCGCTGGGCAACCCACGGTGCTCTGCAAGAAAGCAATCGTCGCGGGTGCCCGGAGATTGCAGCTGCGAAATGTTATCGATCGCTACGGTGCGCAGGAGTACTTCGACACACTTAAACTGCAATTCGGGTTCACACGGAAGGGAGCGATGCGAAGGCTCCCGGATTGGCTAGACGGTTTGGGCATGCCGCTGGCCGTCAAGCTGCTGTTGGGCCTTGAGAAGGATTACCAGGATCTTGCGTCTGACTCCTTTCGATCGCTGTGGTTCGCTCTGCAAGACTATCGCCGCGGCCGCGCCAGGGCAGAGCACGCGGAAAACGTCCTCCTACAGTCCCCGTGGGTTTCTCCGGAGTGGACTTCGCAATTGCTGGCGGTTACAAAGGAGCGACTCAACCGCCGGCCCACCGAACGCTCTTTGACGCCGGACTCCGAAACCAGCGAGAAGCTCTACAAGCGTGAGCTTCAATGGGAGGCTCGCGGGAAACCCCGCCTTTCACTTCGAGTCGATGAAGAACGCCTCATCGAACTTGTCGGATCTGCGCGGACGATCACTCTTGCCGTAGATGGTAAGGTGACGGCACGATGGCTGTTCCAGGAGAACGGGGAATGGAGAGGAAGCAGAACGATTTCCTGCGAGCCACCGAATAGCCCCCCAAATCTTCGACCAAGAGTCTTGTCTATAGGCGCCGACGGACTCGTACTGGCGGAGATTGATTTGACGGAGGACTGGGCCCAGGATCCATTTACCGTTTTTGACCTTACCAGCGGAGCCGAGATCGATCCCGGCGATTCCCTTTATGAGGCGCGAGAATATGGATTCATCTGCGACGCGGATTTCGCAGTTCCGGGGGCTAGCAGGATTGCTTTCCGCGGCTACGCAGCTTATCGAGTGGCGACGCCGTGGCATGAGCCTCCACAGGTCACTACTGGGGATTCCGCCTATTGGATAGCGACAACTACCCATCGGGCAGCACCCCAACCCATGAGACTAACCCTCGAAATTGCGGGGCAGCAGGGCTGTGCCTTAGGGGCTGAGGCGATTCTCGAAACTCGGGGCGTGCCCACGGAGGCGACTTCCCTGTCACTAACGATCGGCAATGACAGAGTGGGACTTCGCCGGGAAGGCGACGCGTGGCGAACCGAGGAGCCCGTCCCATTGACCCTCGAACTTGCGATGGGAGATGTCCGTCGCCGACTTCAATTGAGAGCTGCGAACTACACCAAAACGGTGGTGCCTCGATTGAACTTGTCGCTAAGAGGCGCGGCGTTTCTTGATCAAGAAGACGACGTACGCTGGACACAAGTCAAGCCGGACAGGCCACTCAATCGCGCCGATGGCTCGGGCTACGCGAGAATTTTCTTTGATAGTTCAGAAGCGAAGATCTACGAGGGATCTCGATTTGTAGGCAATGTTCGAAGGCTCTTGCCAGTGAGAGACTTGCACGGCTGGGGTGCGCCATTGACCGCCGTCTCGTCGGTCGGAGATGCTGTTGTTCTGGTCCCGAGCGTTATAGATCGGGGGCTGGGGGCTTTCCTGCCGCCTCTGTTCCGCGGGCAAAGTGAAGCAAGAGTCCGATGGAGGACCTCCATTGAGGTAAGTCGAGATCACAAGGTATACGCTTGGACGGACCTCACCAGGGCTCCCGCCGTGTTGGATTCCGGAGCCATTCAGGTCCGGGATAGCGGATTTGAGTGGCGGCTGCCTAACCTTGGCGACATAACCGCGATGGCGATCACATTCCGTGGAGCCAGGCTGTCCGCGTGGTGGAGCTTGGAAAAGTGTAGAAGTGCCCTCACGGGGAGACCGTCTCGCGAGTTGTTTGCTCTTGCCCGGTGGCTCAAGATTCCTCTTCTGTCACCGGATCTTATAGACGTGGTTCAGAAAGCGGCCCGACAAGCGCCGGCCGATCTGGTTGAAAGCTGGCTGAGGAACGAAGGGCTTTTGCCTGGCTTGGCTCACAGGGACGGAGATGTCGGCGCGCAATCAGTGTTCCGCGACCTCATGTGGGATATTTCGTTGGAGGATCACGCGGTCACGAAGCTAGCGCGCGTCCTCACCGGGACCAGCGATCAAGACGGCGATGCCTTCAAACAAGCACTCATTCTCTTAGGCGAGGCAGCGCCGTCGTTGCCGTACCTCTACGCCAAGTCTCGATTGCGGAGCGATAAGTATCGACGATATGTCCAGGCGGGAATGCGCGCTCTGCTGGGACTGCCCGAAGGAGCAGTGATCGGTCGCGACGTCTTAGATGGGGAGAGGCGCCGCTGTGCCAACATCCTCCAGGTTGGTGACGAGGTACTGTCCCGTGATATCACCCGCTACGAAGAGCAACTCGCGAGGGGAAGCCAAGGAGAACCCAGAGCAAGCTTGAGCATCAGGCGGCTCGGCGGGACAGCCGATGGCCCACGCTACCTCTCGGCTTGCCTTCTCGGACACCTGATCGAAAGGACCGTGCTCTGAGTCACATGGATGCCCTCCGTCTCGTCGAATTCACGCGACAGCGGCTAGTAGATCTTGCCGTTTCTGAGAACTACTTGCGCAGCAAGGATGTGTCCTCTGCCGCAGCAGAGATTTGGGCCGGCCCCGGCGAGGGCGGAGGGCTCGTTAGTGAGCTGTGGGTCCAAGGGGCCTTCCCCAATAAGAAATCTGCGGACACGCTTCAATCTCTCGCCAACGAGGGTTTGTTCCCGTCGGAACTCATGCGATACCTCGACGCACACGGGAAGTTCCCTGCTGACCGGATGCTGTTTACGCACCAAGCTGCGGCGGCGCGGGCGGTTACGGGCCGACGTGACTCGGAGCAGAGACCCTCTGTCGTGATTACGGCTGGTACTGGCGCGGGCAAGACCGAAGCGTTCTTGTTGCCTGTCCTCGGAGGACTCTGGAATTCCAGGCGACAGCCCAACGAGGAAGGAATGAGGTGTTTGATTCTGTACCCAATGAATGCGCTCGTGACCGATCAGGTATCACGGCTGTACGAGCTTCTGAAGGACCAGAACGAGATCAGTCTCTTCCACTTCACCAGTGAAACTCCCGAGAAGGATAGCCAGGCAAAACCACATGAGCGGTGGGCCGCATGTCGCCCCTGGAGCCGCGATAGCGCGCGTGCGAAGGTTCCGGACATCGTCATTACCAACTACTCCATGTTGGAGTACATGCTCTGCCGTCCACAGGATGCACCGTTCTTCGGGTCGGCACTTCGCTACATCGTGCTCGATGAGGCACACCTGTATACGGGGACACTTGCGGCGGAAATCACACTCCTCCTGCGACGGGTTCGTGACCGCTGTGGCGTCTCCTCGGAAAAGATAGGTCACATTGCAACGTCCGCGACTTTAGGTGGGTCAGATGAGGATCTTCGTCAGTTCACTTCGACAATGTTTTCTGTTCCGGTGAATCTTGTCGAGCCGATCCACGGCGAACCCTCACCTTTGTCTCCTAGCCGAGTTATCGGAGGTGCCCCGAGTCCGGCTGCGGAGGCACTGGCAGCGCATGCTGACGTCGAGCTCACGACCTTGACACCAGATGGCGAGTTCACAGAACCCGACGAAAGAACAAATGAGGCCCTTTGCAACATCATGGGACTTCTACTGCCTGGCGATGTAGTGAAGGCGGCTGCAGCAACCGCTGAAGGGGTTGCTGCTCGTTTTTTGCACTCATGCCTTGAACAGATCCCTGTGATCAGACGACTGACTGAAGCCGTGTTCGAAACGGGCCTCCTTTCCATCGATGACCTCGCCCGAACGCTTTGGGGGGGCGGAGAGAACATCGCGCGGGAAGCAACGATACTCCTTCTAAGGCTTGGAGCGGCAGCGCGTATTCATCCCAGGGAAGCGCCGCTGCTTCCGCACAGACTTCACTTCCTCATTAGATCTCCTCAAGGTCTTAGCGCGTGCCTTAGTCCGGATTGCTGCGGTCCCAAGAGTCTTATCGTGGAGGGCATTGGATGTCTGCAGCCGATGCGGGACTATTGCATCCATTGCCAGTCCGTCACACTACCGCTTCATCGATGCAAAGGATGCGGACAATGGGCGCTCGCAGGGCACGAAGATGAGTCTTCGGGGATCGTCGAGTCAGGTGACTTCGCAGAAGCATCCACTCGGCGCTACTACCTTGTTGTGGATCAATACGGCAGCGGACTGGCTCCTGTTGTAATCAACCCGACAAGCGGCGAGCAACAAGGCACTGGACAGGGTGTACGTTTGTTCCGAGCACCCTGTCCGACCCATGGTTCCAACTGCAACGACCCGAGTACATGCCAGGAACAGTCGTGCCCTTATTGCGGAACCCTCTGGACCGGCGCTACGGATGAGGATGAGCACGATCTATCGATTCAGGCGCTCCGTGGTGCAGAGCGCGTGGCCGTGGGTGTCGCAGCTGAGACGCTCTTGTACGGAATGCCGGTGTTTCCTGATCCCTCACGCGGCTGGAAACCTGCGCAAGGGCGCCGACTCCTATGTTTCAGCGATTCCAGACGTGAGGCGGCACGGTTGGGCCCGCTACTCACCAGCCAACATGAAACATGGCTCGTACGCGCTGCGATGGCAGAGACCCTGAGCCGAGGCGCATCTCAGACCTCCGCGTATCACGAGAAGTTGATCGCAAGGTATGAGGAGGACATCGCGAGCCATGATACGCCTGATGAGCACCGGGAGGAAGCGAGGAGGCTCCTGGGCGAGCTTCGGGCCAAGGTTGTGGGCGCCAAGGAGGGGATCTTGTTCGCCGAGTTTGCTCGAAACTTGACCGAAAGCCGCATCCTGGCCGAGATCCTGGACCAAAACGAGGGCGAGAGACACTCTGAGTGGCGACAGGAGTGTTGGAAAGACAACCGCGATAGTGTTTGTGCCCATACGGAAGCATTGATCGCCCAGGAGCTCGACAATCCCCTCCGAACCGCAATATCCGTGGAAGCCAGTGGCCTCGTCGAGGTTGTTTATCCGGGAATAGATCAGCTGGAACTGCCTGGAACTCTGGCCGGACAACTGTCAGGAGATGTACGCGTGCGACTCGCCGCGGTCTGGTCGGACTTCCTGGCCGCGCTACTCGACACACTCCGATTCGATCGTGCCGTGGCGTGGACGAGAGACGACGACAGTCGAAGGTGGAACGGAGAGTCTCCGCTTTACGCACGATGGAGCACGCGGTCCCAGAACGGCTGGACCGCCCGGCGGTTCGTTGGTGAGGACAGAGAATCACGGCGCACTAGTCTGCGCATGTGGTTTACGAGGGCGGTTCTTAAAAAAGCAGGGTTGGATGCCCAGTTTTCCAGGCAGACGCTGGAGGCGGCGTTCGATCAGTTGTACCAGCGTTCCGTTAGCGGCTCGCTCACGTGGCTCAAGAGTGAGATCCATCAAGTGAACGCGAACGCCCAAGACCCTGCCATCCAGATTCTGCTGGATAGACTACGACTCCGGGTTCCAGCCCGACTCTTCCGCTGTCCGGACACGGGTACGTTGTGGCCACGTTCGGTGCTGGGCTGGGGTCCCCTTCGCGGTTGCCTTGGGAGCGTAGAAGGCGTCAGCCCGTCAGATGCTGATCAGGATCGGCGATGGGGGCGTCCCAGACGCGAATTGCGAGAGTCTCCGATCTTCCGCATAGGTCTCTGGGGCGAAGAGCATTCTGCCCAGTTGGACCCGGAAGAGAACAAGCGACGCCAGTTTCTGTTCCGCGTTGGAGCGAGAAATGTGCTGTCGTCTACGACCACGATGGAACTGGGTATTGATATCGGCGGGTTGAACGGAGTCCTGCTGGGAAATGTTCCGCCAAGTCGCGCGAATCACCTTCAACGAGCCGGGCGCGCCGGGCGGCGTTCCGACGGCTCGTCTATAGTTGGGACGTTTGCAAGAAATCGGGCGTTTGATCGCGAAGTGTTTCTGCGATTCAAGGATTACTTGAGTCGCCCCTTCCGGCGACCCGTGGTATTCATGGATCGCGAACGGTTTACCAGGCGCCACCTTCATGCATTATTGCTGGGCGACTTTTTTACCCCTTTGCAAGCCTCGCGCACGGGTGCGATGGATGCGTATTCTGATATGGGACGGCTATGCGGAGTCGACGCTCCCGCAGACTGGCGTGGAAACTCCAAGCCGGATTGGGCACCAGGTCAAGGGGGGCACGCCCGCAAGTTCGATCAATTTCTCGCTTCGACAAAGCGCCCGGACCATGCCGTGCGCCAACGCTGCGCGCGAATCGCAGAGGGGACACCGCTGGCAATCAGGGTGATCGGTGACGACGAGTGGGACCAGTTCATCGAGAGCGCGCGCAAGCAGTTCTCCGACGCGATTGGAGAGTGGGAAACAGACTTCGCGCGTTTGCGTGACGCTTGGTTGGATGTACGAGCGGAACAATCCTTGCCAGCTGAGAGGGCAAAGGCAAACGCCATTCGCTACCAGATCCGGGCGCTTACGGATATCAGGGTGATCGAATGGCTGTCCGATGCAGGGTTCCTTCCAAGATACGGTTTCCCTATCCATCTGCAGCGTTTGTCGGTTCGGATTCCTAAGGACGGGCCGGGCAAGAAGTCTACTACATCATCGGGCTATCGACTCGAAAGACAGTCGCTCCTGGCGCTTGGAGAGTATGTGCCCGGGGCTCAAGTGCTTGTTGGTGGAAAGCTGGTCGTGTCGAAGGGCATTCTCAAGCATTGGACGGAGGCCAACCGCGACGAGGCGTTAGGGCTGAATTATTGGGCTCTCCGTTGCGTTAATGGTCATGACTATCTGGCGACGGCCCAAGAAGAACGATGTAGGGAGTGCGGCGAGGCACCGGAGGACTCAGGGCAAGCACTAATGTTCCCGAGATTCGGCTACACTACCGCTGCTTGGGAGCCTCCTCGGCCTCCGGGGCGGAATTTAGACAGGGTGGGCGAAGTGGTCCTCAGTGCCGCTGGCGGTTTTACTCTTAGTAGCGCCACCAGGGTTGACAAAAACTTCGGCGGTGTTTCCGACGCAACGGCTACTTACTATGAGGCTGGGGCAGCCGAGCTACTCCTGAGGAAACGCCGGCGGAGATGCCTTCAGCACGACTGGATTTGGTTTTGCGGTCTGTACACGCTGCGGTTTCGCAATGAGCGAAGAACACCCTTTCAATCACAACGGTTCCGCGCCGGCGCTTCCCCGCAATTTTCGTGATCACGCGTCAATCTTCTCATCCGACCCCATGTCGCGATGCTGGCCTCGGCGGTTGGCGAGTGATCCGGCGATCCGGCACAAGGTCTTGGCGGCTCGGGAAACGACCGACATTTTGATTCTGGACTGGCCCGAGGAGAGTGACGCCGCACCGCTTTTCTCTTTGGGACGAGCGCTTGTGTTGGCCGGTGCTCGCTTGCTGGAACTCGACAGTCGGGAACTAGCCGTGGAGCTCAAGCCAAGGGAGACCGGGCGGCTGAGCATCCTTATTTACGACACAAGCCCCGGTGGTGCTGGGCACTGCCTAGAGTTGTTGAACCTTGGGCGTTCCTGGTTGGAGGAGGCTGAGAACATCCTTCGGGGATCGGCAGATCACGATGCTCTCTGCCGCCGCGCATGCCTGGAGTGTCTATTGGATTTCGGCGGCCAGTTCAAGGCGCACCTGTTGGATCGAAGGGGTGCCCTGGGGCTCCTGGCTGGGCCTCTCACAGGCTGAAGGGCTATCGAACCTCTTTAGGTTCTGTTGGTTCGACGCGTTTTGTGGAAGTTTGTCTCGCTCGGGCCGCCGAGATGGCGGAGGCGTTAACCAACTCGGCAGGACCCGCAAGAGACGGCTGAGAATCGTTAACCAGGGGGTGTGGAAGTAGCGCGCGGTTGGCGCGCCAAGTAGAACCGGCTCGAAACGGAGAGACACCAGAGACGCGAAGTTCTTCGAAAGACTGGACCTACGCACGAGGGGCTGGCGTTAACCGTTGGGCATGCTGAGAAGTGGAAGGCGAGAGTTTGGCTCCTCAGGTAGGACTCGAACCTACAACCCTTCGGTTAACAGCCGAATGCTCTACCATTGAGCTACTGAGGAGCAACTTGGTGGGCAATCGCCATTGTACAACGGATACCGCGCTCGGGGCTAGTCAGAGTCGAGCTAGCTCTCTCCCCCCGTGCGGGCGCGTCGGCCGCTTAGCTGGCCTTCCTGTCCAGGCTACTGACTCAAGTCGAAATCGATGGTCGAACTGGCGTCGGCCCGCCGGAAATCCTTGCTTTCCAGGCCCAGTGTGATGTTGCGCTTGTAAAACCACAGCACGTCCAGCCGGAATTCGGTTCCGTAGGAAACCGGGAACCACACCCCCGGCTCCACGCGCTGGTAGCTCACCGAAAACCCGAGCTGTTTCACGTTGGTCCCCAAAAACACCCGCACGCCCCAGGGAATCGCCTTGTCCAGGTCCGTCACGATGCGCGCCGGCTGGAGGTCCTCAGCGTCCACCCAGATTTCACCCCGCCAGGGCGTGTCGCAATCCTCTTCATCATCTTCATCCTCGCCGACCTTCACGCAGAAATCCTTCTGCACCGGCTCGAAGGCGATCTTATAAACCGGGCGCCCGCGAAAGTCGCCGCGCTCCTTCAGCGTGAAGTTGTAGCGCGGCAGGTCGCGCTCGGCCAGAGGAAACAGGTCATGCGGGATGCCGTCGCGCGACTTGTGATCGTCCACCAGCTCATTCGTCATGCTGCCGATCAGCTCCGCGTCCAGGCCGCCACCCGTATCTGGCTTGAAGTACAGCTCGGCTTCCTTGCCCTCGTAGCGTTCGCCCTCGAACTCCGCCAGTTTCTTTTCGGTGCGCTCCTCGCCCGGCAGCACATCATATTCGCGGCGCTCTTTGCGCACGGGCTTGCCATTGGTCTTGGTAAGCGACGCACGCACGGTCTGGTGGTAGACGTAGCTGCGCCGCGCCGGCTCGGCGGCGGCCACATTGGCGACCACCCGCGCCATGATCGAGGCCGCATCGGGTGGATCGGCGAGATCCGCTTGGGCCTGCCCCCACAATGGGAAGGCGATGATCGCGCAAGCCCAGAAACCCGCGCGCCGCGCCCCACGCGCTGTCTTATGTAGCGCCGTCATATGGCTAATGATACGCTGCCGCCCCGGTCGGGGTTCCTTTTTCTGCGGCCCACCGGTCCAGTGTGGTGCGCCATTCTTGGTAGAATGAAAAAACTGCCTTCCAGCGGTGTCCCAGCGATCGTGACCGGTCCCCGGTGAACTATGTTTGACAATCTTAGCGACAAGCTCCAACGCGTGTTCAAGAACATGCGTGGGGAAGGAAAGCTCTCGGCGGAGAACATGGAGGCCGCGCTGCGCGAGATCCGCGTGGCGCTACTCGAAGCCGACGTGCATTTCCGCGTCGCCAAGGAATTCATCGCCGCGGTCAAAGAGAAGGCCATGGGGCAGGAAGTGCTCACCGCGCTTTCGCCCACCCAGCAGGTCATCAAGATCGTCCGCGAAGAGATGGTGAAGATGCTGGGACAGCATCAGTCCAAGCTCCGCACGGCGAATGAGCCGCCCAGCGTCTATATGATCGTCGGCCTCCAGGGCTCGGGCAAGACGACCTCCACGGGCAAGCTCGCCCGGCTGCTGGCCAAAGAGGGCCAGTCGCCCATGCTCGTCTCCGTCGACGTTTACCGCCCGGCCGCCCGCCAGCAGTTGAGCATCCTGGCGCGCGACGTCAAGATGCCCATCTATGAGGGCACACCCGACCAGACCAAGCCCATCGACCTGGCCCGCTCCGCCCGCAAGGAAGCCGTGCAGACCGGCCGCAACGTGCTGCTGGTCGACACCGCCGGCCGCCTGCACATCGACGACGACTTGATGACCGAGCTCACCGAGCTCAAGACCCTGCTCAACCCCACCGAGGTCCTGTTCGTGGCCGACGCCATGACCGGCCAGGACGCCGTGAAGTCGGCCGACGAGTTCCACAAGCGCCTGGGCATCACCGGCATCATCCTCACCAAGATGGACGGCGACGCCCGTGGCGGCGCGGCGCTTTCGATCCGCGCCGTGACCGGCCAGCCGCTCAAATTCGTCGGCGTGGGCGAAAAACTGGACGCCTTCGAGGCCTTCCATCCCGACCGCGTGGCGGACCGTATCCTGGGCATGGGCGACATGCTCAGCCTGATCGAGAAGGTCAGCGAGGCGGTCGATCAGAAGCAGGCCGAGGAGATGCAGCGCAAGCTGCTGGACAATGACTTCACGCTCGGCGACTTCCGCGACCAGATGAAGCAGTTGCGCAAGCTGGGGCCGCTCGAATCCCTGCTCGGCATGATGCCTCAGGTGGGCATGCTCAAGGACCTGAAGAACGCCAAGGTCGACGATAAAGAGATCACGCGGCTGGTGGCCATCATCGATTCGATGACCGCCAAGGAGCGCCGCAACCATATGATCATCAACGGAGCGCGGCGCCGGCGGATCGCCAAGGGGTCGGGCACCAGCGTGCAGGAAGTCAACACCCTGCTCAAGCAGTACGCCCAGGCGCGCAAGATGATGAAGAGTCTCACCGGCGGCGGCGGCATGCTGGGCAAGCGGCTGGCCAAGATGAAACTCCCGCCCGGCATGGGTTTCGGGCGATAATGTGGAAGACTACAAAAGGAAGATTTACAGGAGTCACGTACAAGACATGCTGATGATTCGTTTGGCGCGATTCGGCGCGAAAAAGAAGCCGACTTACCGCGTGGTGGTGATCGACAAGGAACGCGCGCGCGACAGCCGCGCCGTGGAAGTGGTGGGCACTTACAATCCGGTGACCAAGCCCACCGCAGTCAACCTCAAGCACGACCGCATTGAACACTGGATGAAGAACGGTGCGCAGCCCTCGGACACCGTCGCGCGGCTGCTGAAGGCCAACCCGGCCCCGGCCGCGTAGTCTACACCGGCAAATTCAGTTTCCGCGCCAGGCCCGGCGGCAAGCGATAGGGCCGCACGTTGCAGGAATCCAACGCAAACAGGACCAGGGTGGCTTGTTCCTCGACGGCCCCCTCGAACAAGGGCATGGCGCGCTCCGGTTCGCCCGCGGCCAGATAATAGGCGGCCCACGCGACTGCAGTAACCGGGTCGTGCGGATCGCCGAGCGTTTCCATGATCTTGCGCGCCCGATCCGCATGGCCGGCGCGTGCCGCTATGCCCGCCGCCGCGGTTCTCCCATAAAAGCCGATCCAGCCCTCACCTCCCTGGGCGGCTGCCGCAGCCTCTTCGAGCCGGTTCTGCATGGTGAGGACCTGGGCAAGTCCATAGTGGCCCAGGGGGATATACGGGTCGATTTCCAGCATTCTGCGGGCATCCCGTTCCGCCTCGTCCAGCCGGCCTACGTTACAGAGGCCGAGGCAGTGGGCGACCAGGTAGCGCATGTTCAGCGGATCGGATTGCAGCGCCAGGCGCTGTTGCTCCACGTTCTCCTCGGCCCGGTCCAGGAATCGCAGATAGCAGTAGCCGTACAGGTGGTGCACCTCCGGAGGGACCGGGACAAAGGACAGAGCGCGCTGGCAGTGGCTTTCCACCTCGGCCCAGTTGAGTTCCAACACCGCCGCCATGCCCAGCGCGGCGTGGGCTTCCGCAAGTGAAGGGTCGAGTTCCAGAGCCCGGCGCGCATGGCGGCGCACGAGTGGGGCCGCCACGCGAGGCGAACGGTGGCCGGCGCTGGCGCCGAGGAGATAGTACTCGCACAGGCCATAGTGCGGGAGTGCATATCCCGGATCGAGGGCGATCGCCTGTTCGTAGCCTTGGCGCGCCGGCTCGTACCCTTCGAGCGTCATCTTCCAGAGGTGGTGGCGGGCGCGCAGATACGCCTCGTAGGCTTCGAGTTTGGGTTGGTACTTCGCCGCTGCCGGACGTGCGGGCGCGAGCTTCTGCAACAGCGCCTCGGCGATGGCCGCCGAGATTTCGTCTTGCACAGCGAACACGTCTGTCATCTCGCGGTCGTAGCGCTGCGACCACAAGTGGCTCCCTTCGGCGGCGGCGATCAACTGCGCGGTGACGCGGATGCGATTTCCTGCCCGGCGCATGCTGCCTTCGACAACCGTCGTCACGCCCAGCGTCTCGGCGATCCGCCGGATGTCCTCGTTCTTGCCCTTGAAGGCGAAGGCCGACGTGCGGGCGATCACCTTCAGCTCCGGGTTCTGGGCGAGCAAGTTGATGATCTCCTCGGCCAGGCCGTCGGAGAAGTATTCGTCGTCGGCGTCGCGGCCCATGTTGGCAAACGGCAGCACAGCCACCGACGGTTTCGGCGGAGCCGCATCCAGAGTGACGGCTGCGAGCGATGCCCGCAGGTCGCTCACCGTCGCGAAACGGTCGGCCGGAGACTTACTCATGGCGCGCGACACGATGCCGGTCAACGCAGCGGGCGCATCCACCGTGCGCGGCTGATCGCGCACCACCGCGTTCAGCACGTCCAGCGTCGAGTTCCCGCTGAAGGCCCGCTTCCCGGATAGCAACTCATAGAGCACCACGCCGAAGCTGAAGATGTCCGAGCGTACGTCGAGCGGCTGCCCTTGCGCCTGCTCGGGCGACATGTAGGCGGCGGTGCCCTGAATCGTGCCGCCGATGGTCTGGGTCGCGTCGCCTTGCTCTTCGCCGGTGAGCTTCGCAAGACCGAAGTCGAGCAGCTTCACCGAGCCTTTGGCGGTCACCAGGATGTTGCCGGGTTTGAGGTCGCGATGCAGGATGCCGCGCGCGTGTGCCTCCTCCAGCGCTTCGGCGATCTGGATCGCCAGGCGCAGGGCTTCGGCGGGTTCTACGGGACCGGTCAGCGGGCGGCCTTCGACATACTCCATCACCAGGTAATCCGGCCCGACGTCGTGCAGTGTGCAGATGTGGGGATGATTCAGCGCGGCAATGGCACGGGCTTCCTGGGCGAAGCGGGCGCTGTGCGGACCCTGCAACTGTTTGATGGCGACGGTCCGGTCGAGGCGCGTGTCGCGCGCTTTCCAGACCTCGCCCATGCCGCCGGCGCCGATTCGCGCAAGAATCTCGTACGGACCCAGCTTGTCACCCACGGATAGCGGCATGCGATACCTGGACAGGGTACCGCATCGGTCCGCGATCCGTCCGCACGGATCGGCTTCCCCTGAAGAACCGCATGCTCACGCATGCCGGCTCAGTTAGCGCGCGCCCCGTACCGGGCCAGCGGCTTTTCTTGCCTGACCGGAACTGTTTTACTCCCAGGAATGCTAGAATACCTCCAACAGGAGGGTGAAAACGGGTGAAAGATCTGGTGACGGAAATCGCCAAAGCTCTGGTCGATATTCCTGAAGAAGTTAGTGTTCGTGAAGTAGAAGGCGAGCAGGTCACCGTGCTGGAATTGCGGGTGGCGCCCAGTGATCTGGGCAAGGTCATCGGCAAGCAAGGCCGGACGGCGCGTTCCATCCGAACGCTGCTGGGGGCCGCGGGGATGAAGTTGAACCGGCGGTTTACGCTGGAGATTCTCGAATAAACTTGCATCTCATGGTCCAGGCGTGGTTCCTTCCGGATTTGTCTCTGTAGGGCGTCTGCTGCGCACGCGCGGCCGGCGGGGGGAATTGATCGCCCGGATCGATAGCTCCCAGCCCGGGCGCGCGGAACGGTTGAAGAGTGTCGTCCTGTCGGTGGACGGCCGCGAACGTGCGGCTGCTGTTGAACAGCTCTGGTATCACCAGGGACGGCCTATCTTCAAGTTCGCGGGCATCGACTCTATCTCCGACGCCGAGCTGTGGGAGGGCGCCGAAATCTGCGTGCCCGCCTCCGAACAAGTCCAGCCGGAGGAAGGCGAGTACCTCAACGACGACTTGATCGGCTGCACGGTGGAAGCCGCCGGCAGGACGGTGGGCGTGGTGCGGGCGGTCGACGACTACGGCAGCGCGCCCCTGCTGCGCGTCGAAACGCCCGAAGGCGGCGAGCTGCTGATCCCCTTCGCCCACGCCATTTGCCGCGAGATCGACGTGGCCAACAAGGTGATCCGTGCCGACCTGCCGGAAGGGCTGACCGACCTGTGAAGTTTCACATCGTCACCATCTTCCCGGAGTTCTTCCGCGGACCCTTCGAGCACGGCGTGATCCAGCGGGCCCAGCGCGCCGGGTTGGTCGAGATCCACATCCACGACTTGCGCGCGTGGACCCACGACAGGCACCGCACCGTGGACGACCGCCCGTTCGGCGGCGGCGAAGGGATGGTGCTGAAGTGCGAGCCCCTCTTTGATGCGGTCGGGGCGGTCTGGCCTGGCCGGGAGCCCGGTGAGGCGGCTCGGCGCGTCGTGCTGCTCTCAGCGCAGGGGGCGCGGTTCGACCAGTCGCGCGCCCGCGCCTACAGCGAGCTGAGCGAGCTGCTGCTGATCTGCGGCCGCTATGAGGGCGTCGACGAGCGTGTCGCCGAGCATCTGGCGGACGAGGAGTTGTCGATCGGCGACTATGTGCTGAGCGGCGGCGAGCTGGCGGCGGCGGTGGTGATCGACGCCGTGGCGCGGTTGCGGGAAGGCGTGCTGGGCAACCGCGATTCGACGGTGTACGAATCGTTTTCGGCGGAGGGAGGCCTGGACTGTCCGCAATACACCCGGCCCGAGGAGTTCCGCGGCTGGAAGGCGCCCGAGGTCCTGCTCAGCGGGAATCACGAAGAGATCCGCCGCTGGCGGCGCGAGGCCGCACGGGAGAAGACGGCTCGTCTGCGGCCGGACCTACTGCGGTAGGGCCACGGCACGGTTGAGTGCACAGCCCTGAGGAGTCCCGCCGGAAATCCCGTTGGTGAGTTCAGAGCCTGCAGCTTGCTTTGTGTAGCTGTGGGAGTCGGAAAGGTGAACACTTGAAACCCGGCAAGGACAACTATGCATAGATTCCCTGACAGCGGCCAGCCTTTTCATGGAAGCCAAACCAGCCCAAAACTAGCCCGGATTCCTCACCAGAGGTGAGCGGAGGCAGCAGGTTCTTGGAATTTGCTCCGTATCCTCACGTTCACGCTATATTGGTGTTCACACCCCCTCCGTCCGACCTATGCCAGAAACAGCGTACGACCATAACCAGATCGAACTGAAGTGGCAGGAGCGCTGGCGCGACCACTCCATCTATCGCGCCGACCCCGCCTCCACCGCGCCCAAATACTACGTGGTCGAGATGCTCCCCTACCCCAGCGGCCGCCTGCACATGGGCCACGTGCGCAACTACTCGATCGGCGACGCCCTGGCCCGCTATATGTGGATGCGGGGTTACAACGTCCAGCACCCCATGGGCTGGGACGCCTTCGGCCTGCCCGCCGAAAACGCCGCCATCCAGCGCGGCATGCATCCCCGCGACTGGACCGTCTCCAATATCGCCGAGATGAAGCGCCAGATGCTGCGCATGGGCTTCGCCTATGATTGGGACCTGGAAATCAGCACCTGCGAGCCCGAATACTATCGCTGGAATCAGTGGTTCTTCCTGAAGATGCTCGAGCGCGGCCTGGCCTACCGCAAGAAGGCGCTGGTCAACTGGTGCCCGGAGTGCGCCACGGTGCTGGCCAACGAACAGGTGGTCGACGGCTGCTGCTGGCGCCACGAGACCACGCCCGTCGAGCAGCGCGCGCTCGAACAATGGTTCTGGAAGATCACCGACTACGCCGACGAGCTGCTGCGCGACATCGACGACAAGCTGCAGCAGGGCTGGCCCGAGCGCGTGCTCTCCATGCAGCGCAACTGGATCGGCCGCAGCGACGGCACCGAGGTCGATTTCACGCTGGAAGGAAGCGGTGAGAAAATCCGCGTCTTCACCACGCGCGTCGACACCATCTTCGGCGCCACCTGCGTGATCCTCGCGCCCGAGCATCCGCTGTGCGAGCAACTGCTCGACGAAACCGGCCGCGCCCGCGCCAAGCAGATGATCGACGCGCGCGCGCAGCAGGACCCGGGCGACGTGGTCAAGGATGGCCACTTCACCGGCCACTACGCGGTCAATCCTTATAACAACGAGAAGGTGCCTATCTGGATCGGCAACTTCGTACTGATGGGCTACGGCACGGGCGCCATCATGGCCGTGCCCGCGCACGACGAACGCGACTTCGAGTTCTGCACAACCTACGGCATCGCGATCCGGCCGGTGATCCGCCCGGTGGATGGCGAGCTCGCGGTCAATCCGAAGGAAGCCTTCACCGACTACGGCGTGGTCGAAAACTCCGGCCAATTCTCCGGCCTCGCCAGCGCCGAGGCGCGCGCCGTCATGAGCCAGTTCGCCGAGAAGAACGGCTTCGGCAACACCGCCGTCACGTATCGCATCAAGGACTGGGGCATCTCGCGCCAGCGCTACTGGGGCACGCCCATTCCGGTGATCCACTGCCCGTCCTGCGGCATGGTGCCGGTTCCCGAAAAGGACCTGCCCGTCGTGCTGCCCTATGACGTCAAGCTCACGGGACGCGGGCGGTCGCCGCTGGCCGACGCCGCATCCTTCATTCATGTGAAGTGCCCCAAGTGCGGCGCCGATGCGCGCCGCGAGAGCGACACCATGGACACGTTCGTCGACTCCTCGTGGTACTTTTACCGCTACTGCGACCCGAAGAACGAGGCTCTGCCGTTCGACGCCGCGGTCATCGCCAAGTGGTTCCCCATCGACCAGTACATCGGCGGCGTCACGCACGCCATCCTGCACCTGATCTACTCGCGCTTCTTCACCAAGGTGATGCGCGACCTGGGACTGATCGCCAACGACGAACCCGCCTCCAACCTGTTCACGCAGGGCATGGTGCTGGGCTCCGACGGCTCGGCCATGTCGAAGTCGAAGGGGAACACGGTGGACCCCGAGGTGATGGTGGAGAAGTACGGCGCCGACACCTGCCGGCTGTTCGTGCTGTTCGCCGCGCCGCCCGAAAAAGACATGCCGTGGATCGAGGCGAGCGTAGGAGGCCAGAGGCGCTTCCTCGATCGCGTGTTCCGCTTCGTGACCCGCAACATCGATCGCGAGTCCATCAGCGACGCCGCGGGCGACCCCGCCGCCGACGGCCGCGCGCTGCGCAAGCTGCACCAGACGCTGCACAAGGTCACCGACGATTTCAATAACCGCTGGCACTTCAACACGTCCATCGCGGCGCTGATGGAGCTGATCAACACGCTCACCGAAGAAGAGGCGAACCTGTCGCGCGCGGCGCTCGACCAGATCCTGCCGCCGCTTACTCTGCTACTCGCACCCTTCGCCCCGTACACCGCCGAAGAGATGTGGGAGTTGCAAGGCCGTACCGGACCCGCGTTCCGCCAGCCGTGGCCGAGCTACGACGAAGCCCTCGAAAAAGAGGACGCCGCCGAGATCGTCCTGCAAGTCAACGGCAAGGTGCGCGGCCACATCACGGTGCCCTTCGGTTCGGACAAAGCCACCGTCGAAAAGCTGGCTCTGTCCGATCCCAAAGTGCAGCCCTTCCTCGAAGGCAAGCAAGTGGTCAAGGTGATCGTCGTGCCGGACAAGCTGGTGAATATCGCCGTGCGGTAGTCCCACTCCCGAGGATGTTCCATCAGCAAGCGTAGACCGCTCTCTGACGGTCGCGGCTTCAGCTAGCGGCGCTCTGCCCGGTAGCCGTGATCAGAGCAGATCGCCAATAGCTGAGCCGCGACCGCAGGGAGCGGTCTTCCACGGTCCGTTCGGCCATTCCGCGACGGAAGAGCCGCGCCCGTTTAAGCCAGCGGCGGACGCCGCGTGTGCCACTCCGTGCGCTGCTCGTAGGCATGCGCCAGCGTCAACACCTCCGGCTCAGCGAAATGCCGCCCGATAATCTGCAACCCGATCGGCAACCCGCCCGCCGTGAACCCGCAGGGAATCGTGATCGCCGGCAATCCGAACACGTCGAACGGCGCGTCAAAGTTGAACGCACCCCCACCCCCGCCACCTTCGATCAGCTCCGGCGGGTTCGGCCAGTTCGGCAGCACCAGCAAGTCGACGTTGTCGAACACGCGCCCGATGTCACGCCGCAGAATCTGAACCTGGCGCAGCGCCTCGGCATACTGCGCGGACGTCACCCTCTCCGCCTGCTCCAATTGCCGGCGCGTCGCGGGCTGATACTTCTCCGGCGTCTTCGAGAACCACGGAGCGTGATACACCGAAGCCTCGGGACCCCAGATGCGACCTCCGTTCACCGCTTGCGGCAGCGTCACCGGCGCCGCTTTCGTCGCGATGCCTTCGAGCAGCGCGAGCGCCGCCGTGGCTGCTTTCTCCACCTCCGGGTCGAGCCCCATCCAGAACTGCGCCGGCCTCCCCAGCCGCAGGTGCGACGTGGGCTGCTCCAGCGCCCGCGTGTAGTCGGGCACCGGGACGTCCACCGTGGTCGGATCCAGCGGATCGTAACCCGCGATCACATTCATCACCAGCGCCGCGTCTTCAACCGACTTCGCCAGGGGACCCACGTGATCGAGCGTCCAGGAAAGCGGAATGATACCGCGCAGGCTGGCGCGGCCGTAGGTCGGCTTCAGGCCCACCAGCGAGCAGTTCGCCGCCGGGTTGCGGATCGAGCCCGCCGTATCCGTACCCAGCGCCATGAAGCACAGATCGGCCGAGACCGCCGCGCCCGGTCCGCCTGACGACCCGCCCGGCGTGTGATCCAGTGCCCACGGATTGTGGATGGTGCCGAAGTGCGTCTGCGAGGGACTGCCGCCGTAGGCGAACTCCGTCAGGTTGAGCTTGCCCAGCAGGATCGCACCCGCGTTCTTGAGCCGCCGCGCGACCTCGGCGTCTTCGTCCGGCACGCGGTTCTCGAAGACCTCGCTCGCGCCCGTGGTGCGCACGCCCGCCGTGTCGATATTGTCCTTGAGCGCGATCGGCACGCCGTGCAGCGGACCGCGCTGGCCGCCCCGCGCGATCTCCTGCTCCTTGACGCGCGCGTCCGCCAGGGCCTGATCGCGCAGGACCGTGATGTAGGCGTTGAGCGAAGGATTGAAGCGCGCAATGCGGTCGAGGCAGGCTTGCGTCAGTTCCACCGGGCTGGCCGACTTGCTGCGCACCAACGCGGAGGCTTCGGCGAGGGACAGCCGAGCCAGATCCTGCTGCTGGCCCAAGAGAGGCGAGCGGGCAGCGACGGCGGCGCCAGCGGCGAGTTTAAGAAATCTTCGGCGTTGCACGTCGCCCATTGTACTCTTGCTGTGGAAAGACTGCGATTGGTGACGTCTCTGACTCGGCTCGCGCTGCTCCGCTGCTTCGCCGTCTCCTGAACGCGCAGGATGCTCCACCCGCCGTTCGAGCCCGATGGTTATCCGGGACACGAACCAATCCCTGGCCGGCTGAGCCGGGGTTCAGTTTCACAAACCCGGCTTCGGGAGTCTGGGAACTCGACGCACCTTTTTCGGACGAGACAGCAGAGTTCGCCACTCTCGGGCGAATGGCGCTGCTCGGCTTCGTCGTAACGATTTGATGCCCTACTCCGGCAGCGCGAACACGTAGAGTGCGTGCCCCTGCGTACCCGGATCGATCTCCGGAGCCACGTAGCTGGGCACCTGGCGCGGGCTGCCGCCACCCTGGCCCGTCGTCACGGCGATGTACTGCTTGCCGTTCACGCTGAAGCTCAGCGGGAAACCCTGCACCGACGTGATCAGGCGCGTCTTCCACAGGATCTTGCCGTTGCGCGTGTCCACCGCCTTGAACTCGCGGTTGAGGTCGCCCACGAACACCACGTTGCCCGCCGTCGACAGCGCCGAGGTCAGGAACGGAGCCCGCTGCTCCAGCTTCCACTTCTCCTCAAGTGTCCGCACGTCGTAGGCCGCCAGCTTGCCGATGTTGCCGTTCGATCCGGGCATCTCCCAGAAACGCCGTTGCGCGCCCCCACCGTTGCCGCCGCCCGCGATCTTGGGGACTTCCTGCGGATACAGGTCGAGGCAGGTTTGACTCAGCGGAGCGATGATGGCATTCGTGGTGCGGTTGTAAGTCATCGCCGGCCAGTTGTGGCCGCCTTCGGTCGATGGACATGCCGTGTACCAGTTGCCGAAGCTCTGCTCCACCAGATCATTGCGGAAATGCGGTTCACCCGTCACCGGATCGAAGCCGTCATAGACGTTCTGGAACACCATTTCCTTGTGACCCACGTGCTTGCCGGTGGTGCGGTCCAGCTTCCACAGCACTCCCACCTTGCCCGCGCTAAAGACGTACTTGCCGCCGTTGTCGTCCACCAGGATGCGCTCGAACACCTCGTCGAGGTCCAGCGTCTCGCCCGGTGCGTGGGAGAAATACCATTTGCAGCTTGCCGGTATCGGCGTTCAGCGCGACCGTCGAGTTCGCGAACAGCGTCGCGCCGGCGCCGGTGCCGCGGCTGATCGCGGAACCAGGGCTTCGATTGCGCCACGCCCCAATAGGTAAGGTTCAGCTCGGGATCGTAGCTGCCGGTGATCCACGTCTCGGTGCCCGCGCGGAAGATGTCCGGCAGGCCGCCCCAGGTGTCGCCGCCGGGCTCGCCCGACTTCGCCACCGTGTAGAAGCGCCACACCTCTTTGCCGGTATCGGTGTCATAGGCGCTGATGAAGCACTTCTCGTCGCGATACACCTGGCAGCCGCCCAGGCCCTGCACGGCGCGCCCCTTAATAATGATGGGACCGCTCGACGTGCTGTAGTTCCCGCCGGAGCGGTCGCCGATGGTGGTGTCCCACAGGTCCTTGCCCGTGCGCGCGTCGAACGCCCGGATGTGGGCATCCGAGGTCGAAACGATAATCTTGTCCTGGTAGATCGCCATGCCGCGCATCGCCGCGGCGTTCGGATTCGCGCCGTAGTTGTTCTCCCAGATCAGGTCGCCCGTCGCCGCGTCGATGGCCTGTAGGATGTTGCCCGTATTGTTCAGGTAGAGCGTGCCGTTGTGGACGATGGGCGCCGGCTGGTTGGTGCCGCCGTCGTTCATGGACCAGCTCCACACCAGGCGGATATTTTTCACGTTATCCGCATTGATCTGGTTCAGCGGGCTGAAATTGTGCGCCGAGTAGTTGCCGCGGATCATGAGCCAGTCGCTGGCCGGCGGATTGCGCAGCATCGCGTCGGTGACCGGCGTGTAGTTCTTCACTTCGCCCGGATGCGTGATGCCCTTGGCCTGCGCCGGAGCCCCGCCGCCGCGGCCGAAACCGCCCCGGCCCTTGCCCTTGCCTTTAGCCTGCTCCGAACCGTTCTCGCCGGTGGCGAACATGCCGATGGCAACACTATTATTCGCGGCCAGCGCCTGATTGCCCGGTGTGCCGCCGTTATAGTTCAGAATATAGGCGGTAATATTCAGGTAATTCTGTTCGCCCAGGCTGTTGGCGCTGGCCGGCGGCATGGCGCTCGAAATGAAGCTGTAGAGCTGACCGCCGGTGCGGGCTCCCCAGTTCGCCATGAAAGGGATCCCGGTCAGCGGAGGCGCATCGCCACTGCCGCTCATATCCGGCATGTGGCAAGAGGAGCAGTTCATGTTATAGGCAGCCAGCCCGGCGTCGGCCTGCGCGGCCGTATACGGTCCGGCTTGCCGTTGTTGGCCGGTCAACACCAGCATTCCACTCACGGCGATGGCGGCCAGGGGAAGTAAGAGCTTCCAGTATTTCATCGTGTAGTCCTCCCTTTTTAAGGCAGCGGCGTCAAGGCAACAGCCAGCCCCACAGATGGCCGTCGGGGCCCTTCTGGCTTTGGATCTGGATGTAGAGCTTGCCGGCCTTCAGGTCATTGACCTGGTCCGGTGTCAGATTGACGTTGCCGCTGATGGTTCCACTGGGGGCTTTGGAAATGGTCAGCATCGCGACCAAGGGCCCGCGCGTGCCGCGGACCTTGGTGGTGTGCAACTCGGCCGTAGTGGCGGGCGTGCCCAGATCCTCGAAGGTGCCGCTGATGGTCAGCTTCGCGCCGGAGAGCGTGCCGGTCGCCATGCCGTCGCCCAACATGATGGGGACCATCTTGGCGTCCACGGGCACCTTGGACAGGCGCCCCTTAAACGTGTTGCCGCTCTGGGCCACGCCGGGGATGCCGAACCATCCCAGGGCGAGGCAGGCGAGAACGACGGCGGCGTATCGTTTTCCTTCCAGAAACCGCAAACGCGGCGCGATTCGTGACGACGGTGTCATGCGCGTGCCTACCTCCCGGGTCGCGGGTCATCGTACCACACTTCCCGCACCATTATATAGAACGCCCGATAAAAGAAGCCCGCCTCCGTTGCAGGAGGCGGGCAAGAATGTGTTGCTTCTTCTTCAGGGGGTGACTGCTCAGAACGTGAAACGAGCGACCAGTTGTCCGGTGCGCGGGCGCGAGCCGCCGCCGCTTGCCGTGGACACAACGCCATAGCCGCTACTCAGGTTTCCCTGCGCGTCCCGCTGCTGGAAAAGCCCCAGCACTGCGGCCGCAAACGGATCGATCTGGTAGGGCGCCGCGTAGAACATCCGGTTAAAGACGTTCTGGAACTCGGCGCGGACCTGGAGCAGGTAGCGGCCATCGGCGCCCAGGCGGAACACGCGGCCGAGGTTCAAAGACTCCGACGGCTGCCGTTGCCAACGGTAGTTGCTGTAGTAGGGCGCCGATACGCCGAAGGTCCCCGAGGGAGGGACCACCCAGGCCGCGGGGTTCAGCACGGTCTGCTGGGTCGGGTCGAACTTGCTGTTGGGATCGAATCCCGGCGTGAACAGCGGCTGGCCCGCCACGCGGTTGAAGTAGGTCCCGGAGCCGAACAGCCCGCTCTGCAACAGCAGGCTTTTGATATTGAACAGACCCGCCTGCGGCGGCGACTGCAATAGCGCGCCGCTCTGGTAGCGGAGCACGCCGCCGAAGGTCCAGTCGCGCACCGCCCAGGAGAGGGATTTCAGGGGACCTCCGTCCGCCGCAAATTTCGGCGTCGTGTAGTTGAAGGACAGCACAAACTGGAAGGGCTGGCTCTGCGAGGAGATCTGCTTGTTGCTGCGGCGATTGAACACGTCGTTGATCAGCGGCTGGTTGGAGGTGTAATAGGAGGCGTCTGAGTTCAGGCCGTTGGTCAGCTCCTTCTGCCAGGTGAAGGCCGCCTGCAGGTCGAGGCCGTGAGAATAGCGTTTGGTCACCTGCACCTGCAAGGCGTCATACCAGGTGTTGCCCACGGGCGGACCCAACAGCGACGACAGCCCCTGCCATTGCGGGTAGGGACGCAGCGCCTGGTTCACGAACTGGCCCGCAGGGAATCCGGCATACGGCGCCTGAAGCCCATGCGCCGCCGCGGCCGGCGAACTCAGCGGAGAGTTAAGCAAAAACTGGTCCGCCTGAGAGGTAACGTCGATCCCATAGTAGGACCGCAGCAGGCCCGGCTGGAGCGCGTTGTAGTACATGTCACCCAGCGCGGGCGCGGCCCACCACGCCGACCGGTTTCCGATGTAAGACGCCTCCACCACCAGCCCGCGGAACACTTCGCGCTGCAGGCCGAAATTCCACTGTGCGATGCGCGGCGGGCGTCCGGCATGGCGGTCGATGGCTACTTGGGGTGATTCTGGCAGCAGGGATCCCTGCGAGAGCACGGGGTATTTGCCGGGGTCGAAGTTCGGCCAGGAAAGGACACCGTTTCCATAGGGGTTCCCTTCGCGGTACGGGTTGCCTTGGGACAGGATGGCGGCCGGATCGCCGTAGGCCGGCGCGTCGAACTGGTAAACGCTGGCGGCCAGGTACGAAAGGTAGGCGTTGCTCGGCCCGGCCGCGTAGCTGATGGCGAAGCCGCCACGCAGCACCGTGTGGCTATCGATCTGATACGCGGCGCTGAGCCGCGGGGCAAAGGCCAACGGGTAGTTCGAGGCGAAGTGGCACTGGCAGCGGCCCGGCGCGTAGCCTTCGTAGATCACCGCCCCATCGCGTCCGCCGATGGTGGGGTTGGGCGTGTGGAACGCCGCGTTCTCCATGCGCCCGTACTGTTCCTTCAGGTAGGTGATGTAGTCGTAACGCAGGCCGTAGGCCAGCGTCAGCTTGCGGGTCGCCTTCCAGGTGTCTTGCAGAAACAGCCCCAGGGCATGGTTGCCGAGGCGGGACTGGGTGGGCGGGTTGGCCGAAAGAGAGTGGGCGCGGCCCAGCAGGAAGCTGGCGTAGGGGAAGCCGCTGCTCGCCTGGCCCGCGAACAGCAGCGGCGCAGGGAAGCTCGTCTCGGCCGAGTTGAACTCGTAGTTCCCACTGGCGCTCATCCGGCTGTCCAGAGGAAACCCTTCGACGACAAGCTCGCCTCCCGCCTTGATGGTGTGATTCGACTTGACCCAGGTGAGGCTGGCGTTGGCCGTCGGCTTGTATTCCCACAGCACGGTGTTCCCGCTCCGGGGGGGACCGACCGAGATCCCATATCCGCCCTTGATGCTATCCCCGAGGTGGCGGAGTCCGGGGAAGACGTTGGCGTAGTAGCCCACCAGCCCCAGCGAGCTTTCGTCGAAGGACGGCACTGATTGCCCATAGCGCGTCGTCAGCAGGCCGGCCCCCAGGTGCAGCAGCAGGGTCGGCGTCAGCGTCTGGTCATAGTTGACGCGTACGGTTTGGGAGCGGCTGTCCAGAGGGACCGCGGGACTGATCGGCGCGGGAATGCCAATGTTCATGGGGCTCTGCTGCCGGGTCTGGGAATAGTAGCCGGAGAGCTTGATGTTGGCGTTGACCACGTGATCCAGCTTGATGGACGGAATGGTGGCGTGCTTGTAGTTCTGATAGGCGGGAATCGCGTAGTTGTTGACCAGGCCGGCGGCGTTGGGGCCGCGCGGATCGGGGAAATAGGACTGGATCTTCAACGCCACTGGATCGAAGTCGGTGACGGGAATCTTATTGCCAGGGAACAGGTCGCGCACAGCCGCGCCGTTCGGCGCCGCCGACTGCGTGGCCGGATCGTAGAGCCCGAAGGCGGGAATCACCCGACCCAGCGGATCGAACCCGGCGGTCCCGGAGCCCAGCAGCGCGCTGAAGTCGCCCTGGCGGAAGGCCGCGGTGGGCATCGTGGTGACGTCGCTCCGGATCACCTTGGCTTCGCGGAACTGTTCGAAGCTGAAGAAGAAGAAGGTCCGGTCGTGGCCGTCGTAGAGATGCGGCAGCACGATCGGGCCGCCCAGCGTGAAGCCGTAGTCGTTGCGGCGCTGGCGGTTCTTGATGTGATGCCCCGCGCCGTCGTCGGTAAAAGGCACGCCGGCGTTCATAAACTCATTCACGTAGTAATCGAAACCGCCGCCGTGAAGCTTGTTGGCGCCCGACCTCATCGTGTAGTTGAAGTAGCCGCCGCCCACCTGTCCGAACTCGGCTGCGTAGTTGCTGGTCTGGATGGAGACCTGCTCGATGGCATCCACACCGGCCTGGGTGATGGAGTTCAACTGGCGGAAGATGCCGTTGGTGGCGTCCTGGCCTTCGATGCGGATGGCGTGGGTGTTGGAGGGCAGTCCGTTGACGCGCAGGATGTTGTCCTGGGAGAAATTGGTCCCGGGCAGCAGGTTCAGCACCTGCAGCGGATCGCGGATGTTGCCGAATTTGGCCTGGGCGATGCCCAGCGTCAGCACGGGAAGCTGGTTGGCGCGCGTGTAGTCGACGTTGTAGCTGATGTCGCCGCCTTCGGTCTTGAGCAGCGGCGTTTCGGCGGTGACGGTGATTTCTTCGGTGACGGATCCGATTTCGAGCTGGACGTCGACGCGCACAGTGTCGGCAACAAGCACTTCGATGCCGGGGCGCACCAAGGTCTTGAACCCCATGCGGACGACCGTCAACTCATAGGTACCGGCCGGCAGCGCGACCGAGTAGTTGCCGGTGGAAGATGTGCCACCCGTGAACAGCGCTCCGGAATCGGCGTTCCGGACCTCGATTGCGGCGTCTGCGACCAGAGCCCCGTTCGGGTCAACCACGGTCCCAGTCAGAGTCGAGCGATCTGTCTGGCCCGCAGCCGTTGCGACTATAAAGAGCAGGCAGAGTGTTACTGAACGCAAATGCACTCCGAACCCCTGGTCCGCCGACGCAAAGCGAAGCGTAGCATGGACTAGCTGCCGATTGTACCTTGAGCGGGGGGCAGGGTCAACTTGGGGTGGATCATTTGTGGTGGGAATTGTTTGGAGGTGGCGCGAGCCCGCGGCTTGCCGCGCCGGGACTCGTCCCGGCGCTTGCCGGCCAACATGGGGCAATGCCGGGAGCGGCGGAATGGCTCAGGTTCCCGCCGATGCGCTGGGAGCTTGTCAGAAACGGGAGCGGGCGCGGACGGGGGGAGGGGGACGTGGTCAGCGGGCGGCGAGCGCCGGGACGAGTCCCGGCGCGGCAAGCCACGGGCTTGCGCCACCTACGCCGAGGTGGGGACGCGGGCGGCTAGCAAGGCGTCGGCGCGGTCGAGCAGCATTGTCTGGGTGAACGGCCGGCGGATCTGGTGGGGGCCCGAGGGCTCCTGGTCGACGATGCACAGCGTCTGGATCTCGGGATGGGCCGGGCCGAGTTGCTTGAGGATCGCTTCGGCTTCCCCCGTCTCGGCCACCAGAAGGTCAATGGCGCCTTCATGCAACTGGCCGAGGGCGACGGCTTCCTCGCGCGTGGCGGCTTCGATCAGATTGTAGCCGGCATCCTCGAAGAAGTTGTGCAACTGCTCGCGGACGCGGTCGCGGTAGTCGACCAGCAGGATGGCCGGGGCGTTGCCGGCCAGGTGTGCGGCTTCGCCGGCGGCGAGTTCCTCGGCTGCACGCGGCAGGAAGAGGTCCAGGCGCGTGCCATCGGCCGCGGCCGAGGCCAGCAGATAGCCGCCGTGCTCGGTGGCGATGGAGTGGGCCACCGACAGGGCCAATCCGGCTTCATCGGCGCCGTCCGGGTCGAACAAGTGGTCGAGGTCGGGTTCGGGCGCCGAGTAGGTGACGCTCACCACCACGAAGCTGGCGAGGCGGCCCTGGCGTGGGGCTTCGGCCCGGTTGGTTTCGACCAGCAGCTTGCCGGTGGGGGTCGAGTGGCCCGGCGCAGCCGGTGGGGTGGAATGTGTCGCAGCCGGTGGGGTGGCATGTGCGGCAGCCGGTGGGGTGGCATGTGCGGCAGCCGGTGGGGTGGCATGTGCGCCAGCCGGTGGAGTGGCATGTGCGGCAGCCGATGGGGTGGCATGTGTCGCGGCCGGAGGGGCGGCATGTGCGGCAGCCGGAGGGGCGGAATGTGCGGCGGCCGGTGGGGTGGCATGTGTCGCGGCCGGTGGCGTGGAATGAGCGGCGGCGGCGCTCAGCGCGGTGAGGTCCGACTGCGCCCGGTCCGGCCAGGCTTCCGCTTTCGAGGCTCCCGGCGACAGGGACTGGCCCGCCGGCGAGTGGTCGGCGATCGTCTGGCAGGCGTGCAGCACCATGTTGAGCACGGCCTGCTCGATCTGGCCGCTATCGGCGCGTACGCGGCCGACCTCGGGGGTGGAACGGATGGCGGTGGTGATGCCCGAGCCGGCGGCGGATTCGATGAGCTTGGCCAGGCGGCGGACGACGGCGTTGATGCTGAGCACCTCGGGGTGCGTGACCTGGCGCGTGCCGAAGTCGGCCAGGCGGCGCGTGGCCTGAGCGGCCGAGGTGGCGGTGCGCTGGATGTTCTCGATGGCCTCGCGCGCCGGGGCGTAGGCGCCGAGCTGGCGCAGCAGCGTTTCGGCCTGGGTGCGGATGGATTCGATGAGCAGGGCGTATTCGGCCGAGACGCGCGCGGCCAGGCGTCCGGCGGTCTCCATGCGCTGGGCCTGGCGCAACTGGCGCTCCTCCCAGCGGCGCAGCGAGACGTCGCGCAGCGTGATGACCACGCCCAGCGTATCCGGCGGCGAGATGACGGGCGAGGCCGTGCCTTCCACTTCCACCTCGCGTCCGCCGCGCGAGACGGCGCGCAGTCCGCGGTCGAGCTCGATCGGCGAGCCACGCAGGATGGCCAGTGGACTGGGATCGCCGAAATCGTCGCCGTTGGCTTCGACCAGGCGCAGCACGGATTCGAGCGGCTGTCCGGCGGCTTCGCCCAGGCGCCAACCGGTGATGCGCTCGGCGGCGGGGTTGAGCAGGCGCAGGCGGCCGGAGACGTCGGTGACGATGAGCGCTTCGGCGGCCGAGGAGACGGTGGTGCGCAGCCAGGCTTCGCGCTCTTCGAGCTGGCGGTCCATCTTGTGCTTGTAGGTGGCCATCTCAATGGCAGTCTGGAGCGAAGAGGGGCCCAGCGGTTTGACGATGTAGCCGAAGGGTTCGGCGGCCTTGGCGCGGTCGAGCGTTTCGCGGTCGGCGTGCGAGGTGAGGAAGATGACGGGCACGTGGAAGCGGGTGCGGATCTCCTGCGCCGCTTCGATGCCGTCGCGGTCGCCGTCGATGCGGATGTCCATGAGGATGAGGTCGGCGGCGGGGGCGTGCTCGATGGCCTCTTCGGCGGTGGAGGCGATGGTCACCACCTGGTGGCCGAGGGCTTCCAGGCGCTGGGCGATGTCGTGGGCGATGAGTCCTTCGTCTTCGACCACCAGGATTTTGCGGCTGTGGAAGGGGGATGGCATGGCGTTACCTCTTGAGGGGGCGTTGCGCGGGCTGGGGCAGTGGACGGACGGGTGGGCGATCCGCATGGTTCGCTTGGGGGCGTGGCGGACCGGGGGAGACCGCTCCCTGTGGTCGCGGCTCGGCTAGAGGCGCTCTGCCGGGAATGAGGGTGCTTGCGCAGAGCGCCGCCAACCCATCTTTTGATTTTGCGTAGAGCGGTTTCGCCCGGCTCGTCAGCGCATCGGAGGGAAACGTCAGGTGACCGGCGACAGGCGCCGGGATAAGTCCCGGCGCGGCAAGCCACGGGCTTGCGCCACGTCTTGCGCCCGAAACCCGGTGAGAGGTGCGGGCTGGCGGGGTGAGCGGGTTGGAGGCTGGGGCCATGGGTTCTACCTTTCCGGGAACGAGAGGGTGAAGCAGGCGCCTACGGGCGCGCGCTCCACGGCGAAGGTCCCCTTGAGCTGGCGGGTGAGGATGTCGACGATCTTCAGTCCCAGCGAGCGGCTTTTGCGGATATCGACTTCTTCCGGGATGCCGATGCCATCGTCGGTGACCGAGATGCGGACTTGGCCGTCTTCGCGGCGGGCGCGGATGGCGATGGCTCCACGGCGGCCGTCGGGGAAGGCGTGCTTCAAGGCGTTCGAGACCAGCTCGTTGAGAATCAGGCCTACCGGGATGGCCTGGTCCACGCCGAGCTCCAGGCGTCCGCCGGAGGGGGTGGCGACGTCGACCAGCGGGCTGATCTGGCTGACGTCGACGCCGAAGGAGGTGAAGACGTTCGACAGCAGCAGGCGGGCATTGCGTTCGAGGTCGATCTCGCGGAGGTTTTGCGATTCGTAGAGCTGCTCATGGATCATGGCCATGGCCTCGACGCGATGCTGGCTGTCGCGCAGGGCGGTGGCGGCGGGACCTTCGACCGAGGCGGTCTGGAGACGCAGGAGGCTGGCGATGACCTGGAGGTTGTTCTTGACGCGGTGGTGGACCTCCTTAATAAGGACCTCCTTTTCGGCCAGGGCGCGGGCGAGGCGGTCGCGTTCCTCGCGCAGGGAGCGGGTAAGCTCGACCTTCTGGGTGGCCTTTTCGACGGCCAGACGGAGGCCTTCGGCGGTGATGCCGTCCTTGGTGAGGTAGTCATGGGCGCCGGCGCGGAGGGCTTTCACCGCCATTTCATCGCCTGCGACGCCGGTGAGCATGACGACGGCGACGGCCGGGGCGGTGTTGGGGCCGTCGGGATGGAGCAGGGCCAGGAATTCGAGGCCGTCCATGTCCGGGAGGCGGTAGTCGAGCAGGACGCAGTCCGGGCGGACCTCGCGGCAGGTGGCCAGGCCCGCGGCGGCGGCCGAGGCTTCGAAGATCTCGTGGGCGGCGCCGTTGTCCTGGTCGAGCAGCAGGCGGTAGAAGCGGCGGTCGGCGGCGGAGTCGTCTACCATGAGGATTTTCATGGGGTTGCGGGGGGCAGACGCCAGACGCCAGACGCCAGACGCCGGTTGCTTGGGTTCGTTTCGTTGCTGGGGATAGGGGACCGGGGCCGGGTGGGCCGAGAATTTGGCCGCAGATGGACGCAGATGGACGCAGATACCGAGGGCGGGTCGGCGGGGATGGGCCGGACGGGGGGCGGTTCTTTTGTTTTCAATAACATCTTGGGTTCGTTTGGTGGATTCGCTGTGCCGCGCACTAACTTTGTGGGCTGGGCGGCGGGTTTCTCTCAAGGGGTCGGGTGGGCGGCGGGGGTGCGGCGGCGGGTTGGAGGTGCGTGCGGACATGGTGGGGCTGTGGCCGTTTCTGCGGCGTTTTTTAGGGGCGCCCCGATCTCATCGTTCCCCCGGAGGGACCCAGACAAGCGTGGGGCCGCTTCGTGACCTGAGGCGGCAATCGGGCCGGTCGACTACCGGCGGAGTTCGCGCCCGCGCTGTCACCCTTACGGCTTACCATGGACGCCGCGCTTCGCCTTGCTCAATAGCTGGGCCAAAGGGCTGGGTCGTCCCGGATCTCCGACGCGTGAGCGGTCCGGGCTCTTACGGTTTGAGGATAGAGGGAGACCAGTGATCTCGGACCGCTCAAGAAACGGTATCTGGTGGTGATGATGGGAGAAATGGCGATTACCTAACGAGTGACGGCCGGGGTTCTGATACGCTCGTTTCAAGAATGAAGCTGCCGGGTGGGGATCGGGCCGCGGTCGACGTAGCCAAGCTTCGGGATTATTGCCTCAATCCGGCGCATCCTCGCGGGCGGCATAAGGCGCGGGTGTTTGCTTCCGTTCTCGGGCTCGGAGCGGGCGACGCGAGCTTTCTACGAGAGCAGTTGCTTCGGGCTGCACGCGAAGGTGAAGCGACTGCGAGCAAGGTGGATGGGTATGGCGCCCGCTATACGATCGATTGCGAAGTTACGCGGGCGGGGCGCTCTGGCACCGTCCGCAGTGCGTGGCTCGTGCCGGCGGAGGAGCAAACGCCCCGGTTCGTGACCTGTTATGTAGTATTGGAGTAGAGTACGCAATGGCTGACATCGAGACGCTTGCGGTGGTCGCGCTGCTGGAGGATCTGCCTCGGGAGGGGCTGGTGCGCGGTCAGGTGGGGACGGTGGTGGAGAAGCTCGCCCCTGATGTTTATGAGGTGGAGTTTAGCGACGACTCCGGCGAGACCTATGCGCTCGCGACGCTGCGAGCCGCACAGTTGATACGCCTTCATCACGAGCCGCAGCACGAGGCGGCTTGAGGATGCTGACATTCGTCGGGTTTCTGACGGAACTGGAACGCAGCCACCAGACGATCGTGATTCGCCGCGAGGAGGTGGAGCGACTAGCCTGCATTTCTCACAAGCTCGACAGTGCATCGGCGCGAAACGTGAGGCAGAGATACGCAATCGGCGATTTGGCCTCCGCTCCCGGCATGACGGCGTGACCGGCTACAAGCGCCGGGACGAGTCCCGGCGCGGCAAGCCACGGGCTTACGCCACGTCCTGCGTCCGAAATCTGGTGAGAAATGCGTGTTAGTTGCTTTCCGGGGAAAAATTCGGTGTTGGCCGCTCCAACCGGTCGCTTACGCTTCCGGCTCTCTCACAAGTCTGCTTGCTTCAGCGGTCGCGACGGAGCGTCCGATCCAGGCGAAGACGAACAGGATCAGCCCGCCGATCCATGCGCCCAGAGCGAACGTTGCCGCGAAATAGAGTGCGATCACGACTCCGGCGGCGATCAGGATTCCCGCCAGGGCCAGGAACATGCGCATGCCGTAGAGGGTCGCGAACGGCAAGTAGTGCGCGCCGACCAGGATCATCAGGGCCGGGAAGAACCAGTTCAGGCGGTAGAGTCCTACGGGCAGCAGGAGCAGCATCGACAGCGGCAGGACGAACGCGACCTGCATTCCCAGGCTGGTGAACGGATTCGCCGTGCTCACGGACGCGCGGCGGGGCGAGAAGCGCAGCAGCATCCGGGTGAGCGGGAAGATGAAGAATCCCCCGATGACGACGGTCAGGATGGACGCTTTTGGACTGGCCCACGTGCCCAGTGCCGCGGATGCCAGCCAGATTACGGAGCTGACGAGCTGCCCCCAAAACCCGCCCATGTAGACAGATCGCATCTCTTGTTGGGCGTCCTGGACGTCCATCACGCCTCCGAAAGGGTTGGAGTATCGCGGCGCGCTACCTGAACCGCCGGGCAGCCGCTCGCCTGACATGGGATAACGGATTCCATCCCTCTTCTGTTCCATCTAAGGGGAGACGGCGGGGCATCCCCGGGGTGCTAGCATAGGAAGTTGTCAGGCTCCGGGCTTCGTGCAACGGACGGCTGCAAACCCCGCCAGGTCCGGAAGGAAGCAACGGTAGTGGCTTAACCCGTGTGCCGCGGATTACCCGGGGTCTGGCATCTTTCATTTCCCGCCTCCATGTACCAGGTCATCGCGCGAAAATACCGGCCGCAGACGTTCGGCGAACTCGTGGGCCAGGAGCATGTCCGCACCACACTCGAGAACGCCATTACGCAGCAGAGGATCGCCCACGGCTACATTCTGGCCGGGCAGCGGGGGACGGGGAAGACGACCGTCGCTCGGATTGTGGCGCGCTGCCTCAACTGCGAGCAGGGGCCGACCGCGAAGCCGTGCGGGGTGTGCGCGAGCTGCGTGGAGATCGCGGCGGGGTCGTCGATGGACGTGATCGAGATTGACGCGGCGTCGAATCGCGGCATCAACGAAATGCGCGAGCTGCGGGAGAATGTGCGGTTCCGGCCGGCTCGGGACCGGTACAAGGTCTTTATTGTCGACGAGGCGCACCAGATCACCAGCGAAGCGTTCAACGCGCTGCTGAAGACGCTGGAGGAGCCGCCGGAGTGGGTGGTGTTTCTGCTGTGCACTACCGAGTCGCACAAGATTCCCACGACGATCGCTTCACGGTGCCAGCAGTTCAGTTTCCGGTCGGTCGACTTTGGCGAGTTGGTGGAGCGGATGCGGTGGATCGCCAAAGAGGAAGGCATCGAGGCTGACGACGAAGCCTACAGCGTACTGGCGCAGGCGGGCGAGGGCAGCGTGCGGGATTCGCTGTCGGCCATGGACCAGGCGATCGCCTGCTGCGGCACGAAGCTCGCCGCGGGGCAGGTGCGCGAGCTGCTGGGGATGTTTTCAGTGGACTCGCTGAACCAGGTGGCGCAGGCGCTGGCGGGCGGCGATGCGGGGCGGATGCTGGATATCGTGGCGGAGCTGGAGGCGAACGGGCGCAGCTTGCAACATTTCTCCCGGGAACTGGCGCGTTATTTTCGGAATCTGCTGGTGGTGAAGATTTCGGGCGCGCCAACGCGTCTGGTGGCGGGGTCGGCGGCCGAGCAGCAGAGGCTGGCGGAGGCGGCGGGCCCGTTCAGCGAAGAGGATTTGACGCGGCATTTGAAATTGTCGCTGGATTTGTTCCGGGATTTGCAGCAGTCGCTGCAACCGCGCCTGCATCTGGAGATGGGGCTGCTGCGGATGGTGCATGCGGCCAAGTTGGTGCCGATCGAAGAGGCGCTGGCTTCGCTGGGCGGCTCGGGGGGTGGTTCCGCGAAGGCTCCGGCGGCGGGTGGCGGATCGGGTTCGCTGGCCGGGACCGGGCATGGTCCGGCGCGGGCCGCCGCGGTGACTTCGGGGCCGAGTTCGCGATCCATGGGCGGCGGCCGTGGGGAGTCGGCCGGGTCTCTGTCAGGCCGGTCGGCTTCGCCGGCGGTACAAGAGACTCCGCAAGAGATCCCGATGGCGGACGGCGACCTGCGGTCGCGCATCCATGCGGTGTTGATCCAGGCCAAGCAGACGCACCTGGCCGATGCGGTGGAGCATGCCCAGGTGGTTGAGTCCGAGAATGAAGTGGTGTTTACCGCGCCCAAGCTGTATCAGATGTTTTTGAAGGACGCGAAGTTCGATGCGGCGGTGAAGCAGGCCGCCGGCCGGGCGGTGCGGGTGACGGTGCGCGTGGGTGAGGGTGCGGCTCCGGCGGCACAGGCGAGCGGGGCCGGGAACGGTCCGCTGCGGGCGACGGGTCCGGAGGCGAGCAAGGTGGCGGAGCGCGCGCTGGCGCATCCCGAGGTAAAACGGTTCCAGGAATTGTTTCCGGACAGTCAGGTGCGGGCGGTGAGAAATCTGAAGGAGAACGAATCATGAAGATGCCCAACATGCAGGCCATGATGCAGCAGGCCCAGCAGATGCAGAAGAAGATGCAGGAAGAGATCGCGCTGATTCGCGTGGAGGCGTCGGCGGGCGGCGGAATGGTGACCGTGAAGATGGACGGGCACAAGAACGTGACCGGCGTGGTGATTGACCCGGAGGTGGCGGGCGACGTCGAGATGCTGCAGGATCTGGTGATGGCGGCGTGCAACGAGGCGACCAAGAAGGTGGACGAGGAGACGCAGGGCAAGATGAGCGGGATGCTGGGCGGGATGGGTCTGCCGCCGGGGCTGCTGTAGCTCAGGCTGCACTGGTATGCCAGATTTTGCCGCGCCGTTGCAGCGGTTGATCGATGAGTTCAGGCGGCTGCCCGGGATCGGGCAGAAGTCGGCGCAGAGGCTCGCGTTCCATGTGCTGCGGGCGCCCCGGGAGAATGCGGCGGGGCTGGCGGCGGCGCTGCTGGACGTGAAAGATAACCTCGGCATTTGCGCGCAGTGCAACAACATTTCCGACGCGGAATTGTGTCCTTATTGCCGCGATCCGCATCGCGACCATGCGCAGATTTGCGTGGTGGAGGAGCCGCACAACATCCTGCCGGTGGAGACGACGCGCAGTTTTCCCGGTGTCTATCACGTGCTGCACGGCGCGATTTCGCCGCTGCGGGGGATTGGTCCGGAGCAGTTGAAGATCAAGGGACTGCTGGACCGGATCGCGCAGGGCGAGGCGAAGGAAGTTATCCTGGCGACGAATCCGACGGTGGAGGGCGAGGCGACGGCGGTGTATCTGTCGCGGCTGCTGAAGCCGCTGGGCGTGCGGGTGACGCGGATCGCGATGGGGATTCCGGTGGGCAGCGACCTGGATTTCGCCGACGAGGTGACGATGATGAAGTCGCTGGAGAACCGGCGGGAGATGTAAGGTGCGGGTGGAGTTCCGGCGGGCGGAGGCGCCTCGGGAGGTGCGGTCACTGATGGCGTTCGACCGCAAGGTTTTTGGCGAGGCGGACTGGTTCGCGGCGGCGCAGTGGCGCGAGTACGAGTCGTACTGGATGCTGGTGGACGGTCGCAAGGCGGGGTGCTGCGCGTTCGAGCGAGACCGCGATTTCCGGCATGATTTGGGCGAGGACGATGTGGCGCGGAAGGGGTCGCTGCATATCACTTCGAGCGGAATCTCGCCTGAATATCAGGGGCAGGGGTTCGGAACGCTCATGAAGGCGTGGCAGGTGGCGTTCGGGCGGCGGAACGGGTTTACGCGGATGATCACCACGACGCGCAAGAGTAACGCGCGGATGATCGCCTTGAACAAGAAGTTCGGGTTTCGGGTGTTGCGGGTGACCTCGGGGTATCATCGGGCTCCGGTGGAGCCGACCGTGGTGATGGAGTTGCGGTTGGGGAAGACGCGGCGTCCGATTGCGCGGGAACGGTAAGCCGGCTGGCGCCTTTGGGCTTCGACTTGACGGGCTGGTCGCCGGGGATGGAGCGACGCGCCTATTCGTAGCGCAAGGCTTCGATCGGGTCTAAGAACGCGGCCTTGCGGGCCGGGTAGTAGCCGAAGAAGATGCCGACCAGGGCGCTGAACAGGAACGCGGCGACGATGGCCGTGGGGCTGACCAGCGTCGCCCAGCCGGCGATGGCCGATAGGAGCTGGCTGGCGCCGGCGCCGAAGACGATACCCAGGGCGCCTCCTACCACCGAGAGCGTCACGGACTCGACCAGGAACTGCGAGAGGATGTCGCTGGTCTTGGCGCCGACGGCCTGGCGGAGGCCGATTTCCTTGGTGCGCTCGGTGACGGAAACCAGCATGATGTTCATGATGCCGATGCCGCCCACCAGCAGCGACACACTGGCGATGGAGGCGAGCATGAGGGTCATCACCTGCATGGATTCCTCACGGGCTTCAAAGCGGGAGGCCATGTCGCGGATCTGGAAGTCGTCGTCCTCGCCTTCGCGGAGCTTGTGGCGGTAGCGGAGCAGGTCTTCTATGTCGAGTTGCGCCTGCTGGGTCATTTCGGCCGAACGTGCCTCCACGTAGACGTCGCGGACGCTGTCGGCGGCGGCCCAATTGCGGCCCAGCAACTTGCGCTTGGCCGTGGTCAGAGGGACGAACAGGGCGTCGTCCTGGTCTTCCCCGGTCGGCGACTGGCCCTTGGGCTTCAGCGTGGCGACCACGGTAAACGGGGTATTGTTCAGGCGAATGACTTCGCCGACCGGGTTCAGGCCGCCGAAGAGCTCGTCCACGATGGTCTGGCCGACGATCACGACTTTGGCGGCCGCCTGGTCATCGGCCAGGGTGAAGGGCGCGCCAAACTGGATCTCGAAATTGCGCACCGTCAGATAGTTAGGCGTGATGCCTTCGACTCGCGAATACCAATTAGTGGCGCCGTAGACGATCTGGGCGTTGCCGCGGACGGTGGCGGCGGCGTAGAGCACGGAGGGCAACTGCGCCTGCATGGCATCGGCGTCGGCACGGGTCAGCGTGACGCCGGATCCCCAGCCGCCGCGGCTGCCGTGGTCGTTATGCGAGCCGGGCTGGATCACGAGCATGTTGCTGCCGAGGGACTCAATCTGAGCCGCGACCTGGGCCGAGGCGCCCGAACCGATCGCCACCATGGCGATGACGGCGCCTACGCCGACGATAATGCCCAGCATGGTTAATGCGGACCGCAACTTATTTATTCTCAACGCCTTGAAGGCGATCTTCATGCTGGAAGTTATGTTACCCATCGCTAGAAACAGTTTGGCGGAGGTCCCGCCCTCAGTATTATTGACGAACGTTAATCCGGTTTGGTTAGCTGCGGAGACAAAAAAATTGGATCAGTAAGTTATTTTGTTTCCAATGGCGTAGCGCGATAGATGACCCTGCCATTCAGCACAGTGATGGCCGCCTTGAGGCGCTTGATCTGTTCGTCTGGAACGGCCCTGGGGTCGAAGAAATCGGCGCTCAGGACCGCCACGTCGCCGTACTTGCCGATTTCCAGCGACCCGAGGTTCTGCTCCTCATGCAGGAACCAGCCGTTGTCGGCGGTATAGAGGCGCAGGGCCTGGCTGCGGGTGATCTGCTGGCCATCATTGATAACCTGGCCGGCGGCGTTCTTGCCGGTGACCATGAAGTAGACCATGAGCCAGGGGTCGAGCGTGGAGATCTGGGCGGAATCAGACCCGGCGCCGGCGCGGATGCCGCTTTCGAGGATGGTGCGGATGGGGGGGCCGGCTCCGGGGGCTCCGGCGAGGTAGGTAAAGGGGTGGATGGCGATGCCGGCGCCGATCTTCTTGAAGCGGTCTAGCGTGGGGCGGTCGATGCGCGGCGCGTGGGCGATGGACCAGTGCAGATCGGCGATGGGCGTCTGGGCGTTGATCTTCTCGAAAGTGTCGATGGTCAGCTTGTCTTCGGCCGGCGAGAGGCTGTGCTGCTGGAAGGCCCAGCCGTGTTGGGCGATGAGCTTGAGCGCGGCCTCGTAGTTGGGCGGGGGGTTGGCGGGTCCGAACAGCGGCCAGTTGGTGGCGAATTCGCCGATGCCGGAGATGCGCAGCATGTCATCGCCGAATTCGGGGAAGGCGTTGTTGAGGCGGCCGGCCAGCATGGGGACGTCGGGGCGCGTGTCCATGCTGAGGAAGAAAAGCCGCAGGCGGGTGGGGAGAGTGCCTTCGCGGTGGAGCGCCTGGACGGCATCGTACATGGTGAAGGGGTTGGCGGTGGCGAGTCCGTCGAAGGTGAAGGAATCCTGCGCGTTTTCCATGCCGGGCGGGAGGAAGGCTCCCATGTCGACGTTGGTAGTGAGGCCAAAGCTGGCCGCGTAGCGCAGAGCGTCGAGGGTGCCGCGTTTCTGATCGTCAAAGGTCTGGATGGAGCGGAGAGCGTTCAGGGCGGCGACCGAGGGGGCGTTGGCGGCGATGGCTCCGGTGTCACTGACGGTGATGCCGCGCTGGGTGAAGAACGCCCGGCCGCGGGAGTTGGTGGCGGCGGGTCCGGTGAAGGACTGGTAGACGATCACGGGATTGTTGGGCGCGGCGGTGTCGAGTTCGGTCAGCGTGGGCAGGCGCTTTTCGGCGAACTGGGCCTGGTTCCAGCCGCCCATGGCGGTGATGAAATCGCCAGGGGCGAGCGTGGTGGCGCGGTTGCGGAGGGCGGCCTGGACGTCGGCGATGGAGGCCGCGGTTTCCAGGCGCGTGTCATAGCCGGGGCGCAGGCCCAACAGCACGATGTGATTGTGATTGTCGACCAGGCCGGGGACGGCGGTGCGGCCTTCGAGGTCGACGGTCTGGGTGCAGGGTCCCATGCGGCGGTCGCCGGAATCGCCGACGGCGGTGATGCGGCCGTTCTGGATGATGAGGTCCTCGACGACGGTGTCGCGCGCATCCATGGTGTGAATGCGGCCGTTGAGCAGGTGAAGGTCGCCGGCGTCCGTGCACTGGGACTGGTAGGCCTGCGCGGGCGGGGGCGCCACCAGCGTGGGCAGCAGCAGGACGGCCGGTGCGCCGATGGCGGCTGCGATTGCTAGGATGAACGATAGACGCGTTCGCCGAATGTCGAATGCACGCATACCAGGAGTATAAGATGCTTCCTTCCCGCCGTCAGTTTCTTGCCACCAGCCTGGCTGGAGCCACGTTGACCACAGCGTGCGGATCGAAATCCGATCCGGTGCTGGGGTTGATTTTTCCGGTTCCACGCGGGGTGCCCGAAGAGGGGGTGGCGATGTATCCGACCGGGATCAAGTTTGAGGTGACGAGTCTCGACCTGAAGACGATGACGCCGGAGGGTTACGACGCGGTGCTGCCCGATATTCCCGCGGCGGCGCGGTCGCTGAAAAGCGCGGGCGTCGAGGGGATCGTGCTGATGGGAACGTCGCTGACCTTTTATAAGGGCTCGCACTTCAACAGCGAGCTGACGTTCGCGGTGAAGGACGCTTCGGGGCTGCCGGCGACGACGATGAGTACCGCGATCGTGGAAGGATTGCGCGGGGTGGGCGCGACGAAGATCGTCGCGGCTACGGCGTACAACGACGAGGTGAATGACCGGCTGCGCACGTTCCTGACCGAGTCGGGGTTCGAGGTGGTGTACGTCGAAGGCATGGGCATCGAGGCGGTGGAGGGGGTGGATAGCGTGACGCAGGCCGACCTGATCGAGTTCGCCGCGAAGGTGCACAAGGCGTCGGAAGGCGCCGACGCGATGCTGGTTTCCTGCGGTGGGTTCCGCACGCTGGAGATTATCGCTCCGGTGGAAGAGCGGACCGGGCTTCCGGTAGTTTCGAGCACTCCGGCCGCCATCTGGGCAGGCGCGCGGCTGGTGGGGCTCAGCGGGAAGACAGAAGGGTTCGGCAGATTGTTCAGCCAAGGGTGATCCCATGCGATGTGCAGTTGCAGTTCTGGTGTGTGCGCTGGCGTGGCCGCTGGCGGCGGCCGAGCAGCGAGTGATCGGGTTGGCGTCCGACGATGCGACCCACATTGAGGCGTTCGTGGCCGAAGGGCGCGCGGGCGCGGGCGGCGTGCTGCTGATCGGGGGGCTGGGGGGCGACGATGCCTCCTCGACGGCGGTGCGCGCGCAAGTGGCGCAGCCCGATGCGCCGGCGCTGGCGATTCCGGTGGCGAATCCGAAGGGCGCGACGCTGGAGTTTCCGCCGAAGGGTGTGGCGTACCGGGAGAACACGGAATCGTGGGTGCTGTGGAACTGGATCGGGTTGCAGGCTCCGGACCTGGTGCTGATCGTGGGAGACGATCCGGGGGGGCTGGCCGTCGCGCTGGGCTCGAACGCGGCCGGCGGAGTGGGCAAGATTCCGGCGCTGCGCGTGGATGCGTCGGAAGTGGCGGCGGCGTTGCACCAGACGGTGACGGAATCCGAGGCGCACATCGAGATGGACCGGCGGCGGGCGCGCAAGCCGCAGGAACTGGCCAACGAATTATCGCAATATTTCGGGCATAATTTCGACCAACTCACTTACATTCCGGGCGTGGCGCTGCTGGCGCAGATGCGGCTGGGGAATTACGCGGAGGTGGAGCAGTTGGCGGCTCCGTACATGGATCCCACCAAGGACACGCTGGCGCGGGCGAGCTCGCTGACGCTGGCCGGGCACATGGTGTTCGCGGTGTTGGCGAAGCGCACGGGCGACGTGCGGTACCGGAACCTGGTGCAGAAAGTGGCGAACCTGGGGTTCGCCAGCAACGGCGAGATGCTGCCTTCGATGCCGTTCCACGGGGAGATGAGCGATTCCTATTTCATGGCGGGTCCGATTGTGGCGATGGCGGGAACGCTGACCGGAGAGACGCGCTACTTCGATTTGGTGGCCCGGCATTTCCACTACATGGACAAGCTGGTGTTGCGCGACGACGGCCTGTTCCGGCATTCTCCGCTGACCGATGCGGCCTGGGGCCGCGGGAATGCGTTCCCGGCGCTGGGGCTGGCGCTGGCGTTGTCTGAATTTCCGCCGAGTCATCCGGAGTACCGCTATATTCGGGATTCGTACCGGCGGCTGATGATCACGCTGGCCAAGTATCAGGATGAGGACGGGATGTGGCACGAGATTATCGATGAGCCGGGTTCGTATGCCGAGACGTCGGCGACGTCAATGATCGCCACGGCGATGCTGCGCGGGATCCGGCGCGGGTGGCTGGATGCGCGCGAATACACGCCCAAGGTGGACAAGGCGTACCAGGGCGTGCTGGCACGGATTGGTCCGCTGGGGGAGCTGATCGACGTGTGCGAATCGACCAACAAGCAGTCGACGCGGGCGGATTATCTGCATCGTGCGGCGTTGCAGGGGCAGGATCCGCGGGGCGGGGCAATGGCGTTTTTCTTCGCTACGGAGATGGCGGGGCTGGAGTAACGCAAGCACTCGTGCTTGCCGCGCCGGGAGGAGTCCCGGCAAGTGTCGCCGCTCACGTTGTCATGCCGGGATCGAAGGCAAAATCGGTTTCCGCGGCGCCCAACTCAGTTTCCCGCGGGGTTAGGGCGTTTGCTCAGCAAGCGTAGACCGCTCCCTGTGGTCGCGGCTCAGCTAGTGGCGCTCTGCACAAAGGACGTGCGCTGGGCACAGCACCAGTAGCTGAGCCGCGCCCCCACAGGGAGCGGCCTACGATAACGCTGCAAACGCTCTAGTCTGCATTTCTCACAAGCTCTACAGTGCATCGGCGCGAAACGTGAGGTAGGGATACGCAGTCGGTGATTTGGCCACCGCTTCCGGCATGACGGCGTGACCGGCCACAAGCGCCGGGAAGAGTCCCGGCGCGGCAAGCCACGGGCTTGCGCCACGTCCTGCGCCCGAACCTGGTGAGAAATGCGGGCTAGTTCACCCGGACGGCGCGCTTCTGCGCCAGCACTTGCGCAGCGCTCTCCGCAGCGGCTTTCACCAGCGACGCCATCTTCGGGTGCATCGGAATAATATCGGCCGGGAAGCCGTATTCATTGAGCGTGGCGGTCATCACAGGACCGACCGAGGCAATGGCGACCTCACTCTGCAACGCCTGACGGACGCGGTCCTCGATGCCGAGCGTAGCGGCAACTTCCAGCAGATGGTCGAGCTGGATGGACGAGGTGAAGAGCACCACGTCAACCTTTCCGGCGGCCAGGCGGCGCGCGGCTTCCTGCAAGGGGCCGATGTCTTCGGGCAGCTCCCAACGGTAGATGGCGATGGGCGTGACGCGCGCGCCCAGGCGTTCGAGCTCGGTGGTCATGTGCGGGTTGGGGCGTCCGTATTCCTGCACGGCGACCTTGCGCTCGGCGCGCGCGGCGACGGCGGCGACGATTTCGCGCCAGGTGTTCGGTTCAGGCACGATGATGTGCACGGGTACGCCCATGGCGCGGAGGATGGGTGCGGGCTTGGGTCCGCGGGAGACGATGGTCACGCGGCGGAGGGCGGCGGCCAAGCGGTCGACCGGCATGTGCGCGGTGACCACGTCGCGCAGGAAGGCAAGGCCAACGCCGGTCATGCAGACCAGCAGGTCGAACTCGCCGGACTCCAGGCGTTCCACGAAGTGGAGGGCGTCGGTATGATCCTCAAGAGCGCGTTCCTGGACCGAGGGCGCAACGAAGGCTTCGCCGCCGAGACGGCGGATGAGCGATTCGATCTCCTTGGCCCGGCGGCTTTCGAGGCTAAGAACGCGGAGTCCGGCGAACGGCATACAGTAGCTGACTAGTCTCCCGCCGCGGCAGCCGGCATCAAGCGGCCGGCGAGCCGCGACTCCATTTCTTCGCGCGCCGAACGCTCATCGGCGGGCGAGAAGCGGACGGCGAAGGCCAGCGTCGCACTGGTGGCGACGATGCCTCCGAGGATCAGCAGAGCCTGCGGCCAGGTGAGGCTTTCCGTTTTGAAGAGAAAGCCGGCCAGGACGGCTCCGGCATTTCCACCGGCGCCGACGATTCCGGAGACCGCGCCGAGGGCTCGCTTGTTCACAAAGGGCACTACCGAAAACGTAGCACCTTCGGACATCTGCACGAAGAGGCTGAAGACCACCAGCGAAGCTATGGCGAAGGCCAGCGCGGTGATCTGCGAGAACAGCATGAGGGCGAGGCCTTCGGCGAAGATGACGGCGCCGAGGAAGTAGACGCGTCCTTTGAGTCCAAAGGCCATGCCCGCGCGGTCACCGAAGACGCCGCCGAGCGTGCGGGCAAAAATATTCATAAGTCCGAAGAGGCCGGCCACGATGCCGGCGGTCTTGAGGCCGAGGCCGAAGTAGTCGGTGAAGTAGAGCGAGGCGATGTTGTTGATCGTCAGCTCGATGCCGAAGCAGGCGCCGTAGAGCACGAACAGCGCCCAGACGCGCGGGTCCTTACAGGCTTCGAGGAAGGCTCCCGAGGCATTGGAGGGCTTGCCGAGTTTGCCGGCGGCGCGGAGCTCGGCGAAGTTGCCGTCGGCGGTGTCCTTGGTGAGGAAGTAGTAGGCGAAGCCGGTGATGAGCAGCAGCGCGCCGGGGACGATCATCGACAGGCGCCAGCCCCAGAATGCGTTGACGCCGAAGCTGAGGAAGGCGCTGAACAGCAGCGGCATCACCATCTGCGTGACGCCGCCGCCCAGGTTGCCCCAGCCCGCGGTGGTCGCATTGGCGGTGCCCACCACGTTCGGCGCGAACATCAGCGACGTGTGGTATTGCGTGATGACGAAGGAGGCTCCGATGGCGCCGATAGCGAGGCGGAACAGGAGGAAGGTTTCGTAGCTGTTCGCAAAGCCCACGCCCATGACGGGGAGCGATCCGATGAGCAGCAGCCCCAGGTAGGCGCGGCGGGGCCCGATGCGGTCACACAGCCAGCCGATCAGCAGGCGGATCAGGACGGTGACCGCGACCGAAGCGATGACCGTGTTGCCGACCTGCGCCTGGGTGAGGTGCAACTCTTCGCGGATAACGGGCATCAGCGGAGCGATGCCGAACCAGCCGAAAAAGGCCAGGAAGAACGCGAACCATGTCATGTGGAAGGCGCGCATCGGGGTGGATTTAAAATCGGCGAGCCGGATAGCGGTCGCCTTGTTGAGAAGTTTCATAGAGTCTCCTTGGGCATTCGAGTGAAATATGGAACTCCCACAGGGAGCGACATACAGCGGGATGCCCGTTCGCATCCGCCGGCCGATGGGTGGGCCTCAAACAGTGAGGTCCGGCTAGCGCGGTACTGCGTTAGGAAGCGTCCTGAATCCGGACGCCGTGGTCCAGGGCTACGAAAATCACACCGTCTTCGACGCGCGTGGGGAAGGTGGCGACGCAGCCCGGCTGCGAGGCGAGCACGGGCATTCCGGATTCGAGGTCGAAGCGCTGCCCGTGCAAGGGGCAAACGACGGTGGCGCCGGAAACGATGCCGTCGCACAACGGTCCGCCTTTGTGGGGGCAAGCGTTTTCGATGGTGAGGAAGCGGCCGTTGACGTTGAAGATGGCGATTTCCTGGTCGCCGATGCGCACCGCGCGGCCTTCGCGCGGGGGTACGGATTCGGTTCTCGTGATGGGCGTCCAGACGTCGGTTGCGGTCATCGCGCCGTCACCTCCATGGGAACGATTTGCACGAACTGCGTTGGGTTGGCCGGAGCGTCACGCTCCAGCCAGGCATCCTTGGAAAGCGCCTTGGAACGCGCCAGGCGATCGAGCAGCGCGCGTCGGTCGGGCTCGGTTGCGTACACCGTTTCCTTGCGGACCTTCTCGATGCCCAGCCGCTCGACGAAGTCGTAGGTGCGCTCCAGGTAATTGGCGTTCTCACGGTAGTACTGGAAGAAGACCTGGCAGGCTTCGAGCGCCTGTTCCGTGGTTTCGACCGTGATCAGGAGATCGGCTTTACGGACGGATTTGCCGGCCGCGCCGCCCACCACCACCTGCCAGCTTCCTTCCTGGCCGACCATGCCGATGTCCTTCACCGTGGCTTCGGCGCAATTGCGCGGGCAGCCGACCACGCCCATCTTCACCTTGTGCGGCGTGTAGAGATTTTCGAGGCTCCGCTCGAGCGCGATGCCGGTGGAGATCGAGTCCTGCGTGCCGAAGCGGCAGAACGTGGTGCCGACGCAGGTCTTCACCATGCGCACGCCTTTTGAGTAGGCTTGACCCGACGGCATGTCGAGATCCTTCCAGATCTTCGGCAGGTCGGATTTCTTGACGCCCAGCAGATCCAGGCGCTGGCTGCCGGTGACCTTCACCATCGGCACGTTGTACTTCTCCGCGACCTCGGCGATGCGCCGGAGTTCGGCCGGAGACGTGACGCCGCCGCGCATGCGGGGGACCACCGAGAAGGTCCCGTCACGCTGGATGTTGGCGTGCACGCGATCATTGATGAAGCGCGCGGAGCGGTCCTCGATGTGGTCGCCGCACCACAGCATGTCCAGCATGTAGCTGAGCGCGGGCTTGCACACCTCGCATCCCTTGCGGTTTCCGTAGACGGCCAGCACTTCTTCGACGGACTTGAGCTGCTGGCTGCGGACGATGTCGCGCAACTGTTCGTAGGAGAACGGCAGGCAGGCGCACAGCGTGGTGCGGGTTTCGGCTTCGAAATCCGACGCCACGGCGCGCAACAGCTTCTGGCACAGGCCGGCGCAGGTTCCGCAGCCAGTGGAGGCGCGCGTGCGCTGCTTGAGCTGCGTCATATTCGTGATGCCGTGCGTGTGGATGGCGTGGATGATGTCGCCCTTGCGGACGCCGTTGCAGCCGCAGATGGTCTCGCTGTCGGGCATGTCGGCGACCTCCAGACCGGGGTCGGCGTCCTGCGGCGGGAACAATAGCTGACGGCGCAGAGGAGCGAGGTCGGTGCCCTTGCGGAGCCAGTCCATGTAGATAAGCTCGTCGGTAGCGTCGCCGACGAGGATGACGCCGTGCAGACGATCGTCCTTCACCAGGACCTTCTTGTAGACGCCCTGGGCGGGGTCCTCGAACTTCACCACTTCGACGCCGGGCTCGGTGTCATCGGTGCTGCCGGCGGAGAAGATGTCGACGCCCATGATCTTGAGCTTGGCCGCGGGCGAAGAGCCGTTGAAGAGCGGTCCCTCGTTGTTGGTGATGGACGCCGCGAGGACCTTGCCCTGTTCGAAGAGCGGGGCGACGAGGCCGAAGGTCTGGCCGCGATGCTCGGTGCATTCGCCGACCGCGTAGATATGCGGGTCGGACGTGGTCATGTAGTCGTCGACCACGATGCCGCGGTTGACGGTGAGGCCGGCCTGGCGGCCGAGATCCGTGTTGGGGCGGATGCCGGCGGCGATGACCACCAGATCGGCATCGAGGGCTTCGCCCGAATCGAACTGGATGCCTTCGACGTGGCCGTTGCCCAGCAGAGCCTTGGTGGCGCGCGGCAGGATCACACGGATACCCAGGGATTCGATCTTGCGGCGGAGGTAGTCGCCTCCGGTGGCGTCGAGCTGGCGTTCCATGAGCGTGTCCATGAGGTGGACGACGGTGACCTCGCAGCCGCGGAGTTGGAGGCCGCGCGCGGCTTCGAGGCCCAGGAGTCCGCCCCCGATCACGGCGGCTTTGCAGCCCGGGTAGGATTCTTCGAGCAGGGCTCGCGTGTCATCGAGGGTACGGAAGACGTGCACGTTGCCTTTGTCGACGCCCGCGATCGGCGGGACGAACGCGCTGCTTCCGGTGGCGAGGATCAGCCGGTCGTAGGGCGTAGTTGCGCCGTCCTGGTCGATGACCGTGCGGGCAGTGCGGTCGATGTTCGCGATGCGTACGCCGAGGCGGGCACGGATGCCGTTCTGCTGATACCAGTCGACATCGTTGAGGACGATCTCTTCGGCGGTCTTCTCTCCGGCGAGGACCATCGACAGCAGGATGCGGTTGTAGTTGACGTGCGTTTCGTCGCCGAAGATGGTGATCTCGAAATCGTGGTTGAGGCGGAGGATCTGTTCGACACAGGCCACGCCCGCCATCCCGTTGCCGACGACGACAAGGTGTCGCTTCATTGCACTGCTCCTGTCCGTTCTACCTTGACGGCACACTGTTTGTAGTTGGGTTCGCGCGAGATGGGATCGAACGCGCCCTGGGTGACTTCGTTCACGTTGGTTTCGAAATAGTGAAACGGCATGAAGACCTGGCCGGGCGCGGTGATTTCCGTGAGGCGCAGCTCGACTCCGCTCACCCGTCCGCGGCGCGAGACCACATCGACCAGGTCATGACTGCGCAGGCCGAGCCGTCCGGCGTCGCGCGGATTCATTTCAAGCCAGGCGCGCGGCGAGAGGCGTTCAAGAATCGGAACCTCGCGGGTTTTGGTGCGCGTATGCCAGTGCTCCACCGTGCGTCCCGTGTTGAGGACGAACGGGTAGCCGTGGCCGGGTTGTTCGGGGAACGGCTCCCAATCGGCGGCGATGAATTTCGCGCGGCCGTCGGCGGTCTGGAAGTGTCCGTCGGTGTAGAGGCGCGAGGTGTGCGTGTGGAACGCACCTTCCGGGAACGGCCACTGGACGGCTCCGTGCTCGGCCAGCAGCGCGTAGCTGATGCCGGAGTAGTCGCACAGGCGTCCCTTCGAAACGCGGCGCCATTCGTTGAAGGCGTCTTCGACGGTGGTCCAGCCGGGGTAGAGCTCGGCGCGGCAGCCCAGTTTTTCGGCAACCGCGAGGAAGATGTCGAAATCGGAGCGGGCTTCGCCCGGAGGTGCGACCGCTTTGTTCACCTTGCTGACGCGGCGCTCGGTGTTGGTGTAGGTGCCTTCCTTTTCGCCCCACACAGCGGCGGGCAACACGAGATCGGCGAGCTCCGTGGTGGGCGTCGGATGATAGCTGTCCTGCACGACGAGGAATTCGAGGTTCGAGAGGCCGTGGCGCAGCGTGTCCTGATTGGGGAAGCTGACCAGCGGATTGGTGGCGATGATCCAGAGCGCCTTGATGCGGTTGCCGACCGTGTCTTCGACGATATCCGGGTAGGCGTGGCCGCGCTTCGTCGGAAGACGCGCTTCATCGATGTTCCAGAGGGCGGCGATCTCCGCGCGATCGGCGGGGTCGTCGAACTTGCGGTAACCCGGCAGTGACGAAGTGAAGCCGGTTTCGCGCGTGCCCATGGCGTTGCACTGGCCGGTGATCGATAGAGGTCCGGCGCCGGTGCGTCCGAGCTGGCCGGTGAGCAGCGCGAGGTTGCAGATGGCGTTGACTGTGGCCGTTCCCTGCGTGCTGTGATTGACGCCCATGGTCCAGCCGATGAAGCCGGCTTTGGCGCGGCCGTAGAGAAACGCGGTCTTGTAGACAAGCTCGGGGCTGAGGCCGGTGATTTCGGAGACGCGCTCCGGGGTGTATTCGAGGAGCTTGGTGCGAAGGTCGTCGAAGCCGGTGGTGTGCGCCGCGATGTAGTCGCGGTCCACCATGTTGTGCTCGACCAGGATGTGCGCGATGCCGTGAAGCAGAGCGAGGTCGGTGCGCGGCTTAAGGGGCAAGTGCAGGTCGGCGAGCATCGCGGTTTTGGTGACGCGCGGATCGGCGACAATCAGCGTCTTGCGCGGGTTTGCTTCCAGGTACTGGCAGAGGATCGGATGGTTGTCGGCGATGTTGGCGCCGATCAGCAGGATCACGTCGGCGGTTCCGAGGTCTTCGTAGGCGCCCGGGGGGCCGTCGCTGCCGAAGGAGAGCTTGTAGCCGGAAACCGCGCTGGCCATGCAGAGCGTCGTGTTGCCATCGTAATTCGTGGTGCCGAAGCCGAGCTGCACCAGCTTGCCCAGCGTGTAAAACTCCTCGGTGACAAGCTGGCCGGTGCTGAGCACGCCCAGCGACTGCGGTCCGAAGCGCTCCTGCACCGCGCGGAAGCGCGTGACCATCGTGTCTAACGCTTCGTCCCAATCGACGCGGACCAGCTTGCCGTTCTTGCGCAAAAGCGGATAGAGAGGGCGATTGCGCGCCTCGATGATGTAGTGCTCGGAGAGGCCCTTGGGGCAGAGCTTACCGCGATTGACGGGGTGCGCGGCGTGCGGACGAGAGGCGACCGCCTTGCCGTCCTTGACGCCGATTTCGATGCCGCAGCCGACCGAGCAGTAGCCGCAGGTGGTGGGCACCCAGTGGTCGGGGATCTTCTTCGCCGACGTGTAGCCGGTGGAGTCGCTGCGCTCATAGGCGTAGTCGGCTTCGAGCGTGTCGAGTCCCAGGAAGCGATGGAGGCTCATGCGGCCCTCCCGGTGGCGGTGAACGCGGCGGCGGTGTTCTTCGGGACGACGCTGACGAAGAAGAGCCAGCGTCCGAGGATTTCGCCGGCGAGGGCCAGCGCCAATGCGATCGCGGCGGCGGTGAATGATGTGGTGGCGAGCGGGAGGACGATGCCGGCTCCGATCAGGATGCCGAGGCGCGCCAGGAAGTGGCGGCGCAGGCGGCCGGAGAGCAGCAAGGCGGAGGCGCGCAACTCAAAGATTTCCGATCGTGTGAGCCAGAAGAATTTGAGGGACTGTGCGAGCAGTTGTACGGTGGCTCCCGCGGCGGCGGCCCAGCTCAACCACGTTTCGTTACCCACGGTTTCGTTACCCACGCCTACGACGCGAACAAAGAGCGGTCCGAGCAACAGTGCGGTGGCGAAAAAACCGGCGAGCGTGTACCGGGAATCCCATGCCGGCCGTGCAGGCACCATGTAAATCCGTGCCGAGCACGTCACGCCCGCCGCCCCGCAGAGTGCCGTCAGGAGACCGATCGCTGGACGTCCGGGAAGATCGAAGAAAAGCGTTCCCGCGAAGGCCGCCGCGGCGCCGGCGAACAGAGACAGACCCAAAATTTCGCGGCTGAGCCAGGAGCGGCGGAGTCCTTTAAGGGCTCGCCACGCGAAGGCCGGCGGCCGAGGTGCAGGGGCGCGGCGGCGAGCGCCACCGACGCGAGTCCGAGAGAAGCGAGCGCGGTCACGAGAAGATTGCCGCCGCGGCCGAGGGCGTCGAGCAGCCACAACACGGCGAACGCCCCGACCGAAAGCTGCGTCAGCACCAGCACGAAAACCAGCGACCAGTGCGAATGCTCGGGCTCGATGCGCTGCGTGTCGACACGGCCGGTGTCGGGCAGCAGGCGGTCCGGAAGGGTGACGCGCGTGGTGGAGATGCTGTCGTCGGCCGAGGGGAGGCCGGGAGCGTTGGCGGCGAGATGCTCGCTCCGCCACTCAGCGATATTCACGATCTCGATTTCGATGGCGCCTTCCGGGCAAGCCGCGACGCAGGCGGGCGCCATGTCATCGGCCAGGCGGTTGTGACAGAGGTCGCACTTGCCGACCACGCCGCGCTCGGGATTGTACTGCGGCACGCCGTAGGAGCAGTTCCAGGTGCAGTATTGGCAGCCGATGCAGGCGTCGGCGCTGTGGATCACCACTCCGGTGCGAGCGTCCTTCGTGTAGGCTTCCACCGGGCAGCCGATCAGGCAGGACGGCTCCAGGCAGTGGTTGCAGCCCATCGACAGGTGGTAGCGCTGCGTGTAGGGGTAGTGACCGCCTTCGAGCTCGCCCACCCGCCGCCAGTTGATGGCCGCCGGATTGCCGTTCTGTTCGTTGCAGGCGACCACGCAGCACTTGCAGCCGATGCACTTCTTCATGTCGAAGTGGAAGCGGTACTGCTCACCCTCGCCGAGCGGGCGGCGCGGGATCAGCGTGCGCGGTTCGGCCTCAATCTGCACCAGCGCCTGGCGGCGGGGAGCGCTGGGGACGTAGACCAGATCTGATTCGAGTAAAGGTAGGTTCATCGATCGCCAACCTCGGCTAAGGTGCGCGACTGCATGGCGCTTCGCAAGCGGACTACCTGCCCGATGACGAAGACGGCCGGGGATTCCACCCGGACCTTGCTGCGTGCGACCTCACCCAAGGTTGACTCGCTGATCCATTCGCCTTCCATCGACACTCGTTGCAGGAAGGCCACCGGTTCGTCGGGGGATCGTCCTGCGTTGATGAGGCTGGAGGCGATGAGGGCGCGATTTTCGACGCCCATCAGGACCACCAGTGTGTCGATGTGACGGTAGACCAGCCAGTCTAGCGATTCCAAACTCTGCTTGTGCCCGGCCAGCACCGTGAAGGTGTTGGCCACGCCGCGAAACGTGAGCGGGATGCCGGCAAGGGTGGGCGCCGCAGTGGCCGCGGATACTCCGGGGACCACCTCGACGTCGAAGCCGTGCCGCGCCAAGAACTCGAGCTCCTCACCACCGCGGCCAAACACCATCGGGTCGCCGCCCTTGAGCCGCACAATGGGCCCGGGCAGGTCGCGAAGGCGGAGGTACCAGGCGTAAATTTCCGCTTGGACTTCCTCCTGTTGGCCAGGGAGTTTTCCGGCATGAATGAAGGTAGCGTTCGGGTTGGCCAGCACCAGGATTTCAGCGCTAACCAGGCGGTCATAGATGATGGCCTCGGCGCGGCGGATGAGACGCTCCGCTTTGCGCGTGAGGAGATCGGGATCGCCGGGTCCGGCGCCGACCAGATACACTTTGGCCATATCTGACAGTGGGCTCCTTCAGTCGAATACGGAAAACTCGCCACGTGCCCCGTTCGGCACTGGTGAGGGAACAAGTTCTTCTACGCGGATGGGGCTCCCCAGGGAGCGAAGGCGGGAGGCTAACGAGGTCCCGACTGCCGGAAACCCGTTCGTTTCGCAGGCGAGAGATAACTACAAGGGCAGTATAGCCGAAGGTGTGGAAATTGGGAAGAGGTTTTCGAGAAGGAAGTTTTTATGGGGTGGATAAAAGCTTACGCAGAGGTGTCTTCGCCCAGGAGTTGTGGGAATTTAACGATGCGATAAACCCGCGCCAGTCTTTGCTCAGGATCATAGTCCGGCCCGCGCCCGGTGCGCAGGATCTCGTCAAGGATGGGGAGGCGTTCGTGAGGCGCCTAGGCTAGGCCCGTTTCCAGGCCCAAAACACTTCTTACATAGAGTGTTTCATCAAAGATTCACGGTGCGGCCACCGGAACTTAAGCGTTTCCGCGGATTCTGTTGCTATGAGGACCCGCATCCACCTGCGCCCGGACCGCTGCTGGAAACGGGGGCGCTTTCGCACCGGCGTCTCCCTGCATTCCCACACGCTGCATTCGCGGGAATCGCTCAACTTCATCTACCATGCTTCGCGGAAGTCGGCGCTGCTGCGCTGGGTTCTGCGGCGCGGTGAGGTCCGCTACCGCGCGATTCACGGCATTGATCTGGATCTGAACCTGGGATGGTGGACGCCACCGCTGGCTCCGCTGGACGCCTTTGCGCTCGAAGAGGGCCAGATCCAGGAGCTGGGGCTGCGGCCGATCGTGTCGCTGACCGATCACGACGATATCGAAGCCCCGATGTCCCTACAGGCCGTCGAGGCGTCGCGCGCCGTGCCGGTTTCGGTCGAGTGGACCGTGCCATACCGCGACACGTTCTTCCACCTGGGGGTGCACAACCTTCCGCCCCCGGACGCGCGTGCCGCTATGCGGCGCCTGGCGGCCTTCACGGCAAAGCCCGCGGGCGACGAACTGACGGCCATCCTCCGCGACCTGGCCGCGCAGCCCGGCACGCTGATCGTCTTCAACCATCCGCTATGGGATGAGAAGGGCATCGGGTCGGCCGAGCATCGGCGGGCGGCCCTGGATCTGTTGCTGACGCGCGGCGAGTATCTGCACGCACTGGAGCTGAACGGGCTGCGGCCGTGGCGCGAGAACAACGCGGTAACGCGCCTGGCGCGCGACTGGGGCAAGCCGGTGATCTCCGGCGGCGACCGTCACACCATCGAACCCAATGCGACGCTGAACCTGACGCGGGCGGCAACCTTCGCCGAATTCGCCCAGGAGATCCGGCAGGACCGCCGCAGCGAGGTGCTCATCATGCCCCAGTATCACGCTCCGCACGCCAGCCGCATCTTCCATAGCGTGCTGGACGTGTTCCGCACCTACGACAATCACGGGCATGGGTGGACCGAGTGGTCCGACCGCGTCTTCTACACAGGGCGGGACGGCACGGCGGAATCGCTCACGCGGCTGTGGGAAGGGAAGCCGCCGGCGGCCGCGGCGTTGTTCGCCGGCATCATGCATCTCGCCGGACGGCCGTCGGTGCGGCAGGTGTTGCGATCGGTGGCGGCGGCGGTACCGGCGATCTCGGAATAAGCGACGCAGTCCGCTCGGCCGCAGTTCACACCGCGTCGGGCACAGGGCGTCGCGCAAGCGCCCTTGTGCCTGCCGCGCGGGGACTCATCCCGGCGCTTGTCGCCTAACACGGTGTCATGCCACAGACCGCGAAATCGCGCCCCGCGCCACCCGGCACAGGGTTCCCCGCCGCGGCGCCGAGACCTGGCGAGAAGTCCTGGCCCATGCCGTGACCGGATGAGGAGTCGCAGAGCCGATGCCAAGGCGCCGGCCGACAGGCGGCGGGCTACAGTCCGGCCTCACCGAATCGTGCGATCAAAACCCAGGAACCCGAAAACAAAAAAAGCGCCGGATCCCCGAAGGGTCCGGCGCTGATTGTGGAGGCAGACGGCAGTTACTGAATGTCTTCCTCGTTCACCCAGTAGGTCCATTCCTTGGTCCAATCTTCGTCGCCGAAGGCGCCGACGAAGTTGGCCGTCTGGTCGAAGAAGCCGTCATCCGGCAACTGGACCCAGCCGGAGCGCAGCAGCGGGCTGCCGAACATCGGGAGGAAGTCGGGGTCGTTGTAGTTAAACGGCGCAGTCAGGTTGCCATCCAGAGCGAAGACGTTCTTGGCGTTCGGGCCCTTAAGGAAATTGGCGCTGTTTTCGTCCCGCGTCTGGCCGTCAATGGTGGGGGCCGGGGTGCCATTCAGGTTGTTGTTCCACATCACCAAACCGTCCACGGTGATGTTACCCATGTCGGCCTGGGCTTGCGTGTCGGGGTCGTTGATGCGGAATCCGCCGCCCACGAAGCGTGTGACGGCGACGTTGTACAGATGCATCCGGTCGCCACGGCGCAGGAACACGCCGTCAACCGTGCCTTCGTCGTAGCCGTCCAGACCGCTGCCGATAAAGGTGACGTTGGCGTACATCGGCTCGTTGAAGGGAGTGGCGCCGGCAAAGTACTCACTGTTATCCGACTCGATGCCGCGATTGCCGAGGTCTCTCTCGGTCTGGTAGAAGACACCGTATTGCACTTTGTGGCGAACGCCCAACTGGGTATCCAGATAGTCGTCGCGGCTCATGCCGCCCACCAGATGCTTGGCGTTCATCGTGCCGCCGAACCATTCAAAGGTGTCGTCCAGGCCGTAGATGGCTTCCAGGTGATCGACCACGGTCGTATCGCCGCAACCGCCGAAGGTGAACGAATTCACCTCGTTGCCTTGAGACAGGATGTAGCCGGCAAACTCGTTACGCACATAGGTGATGGTGCCGCAATAGTGGTGGTCATCGGTGCCGCCATAGAGACCATCGTCGGTGGTTTGCAGACCTTCGATATAGCCCTGGCCTTCGGGGTTGCCCGCCGATGCGCCGGCGGCGAGGTTCGCCCGCGCCTTGCCCAGCATGATGAAGCCCAGCCAGTCACCGCGATTGCGCTGCCCGACCGGCTTGGAACTGGTCATGATGATGGGCCGCGACTGCGTGCCGTGCGCTTCGATGGTGCCTTCGCGCGTGATCACCAAGCCCGCCAGCGTCGGCGGGGGGTCGCCCATGATGATCGTTCCCGGCTCGATCGTCAGCGCAGCGCCACCCTTCACGAAGATGATGGCGCCCAGATGCCATTCGGTATCGTTGGTCAGCGTCATGTTCGAGGTGATGGGCTGGGTCAGGGTCTGGCTGCCCTTCACCACGCCGAACTTGATGTAGTTCGCCTTGAGGACCTGGCCACCGGTGTAGTCGCGCAGTTCGGCGACGATGGTGTGCATCCCCATCTCATTCGGGATCGTCAGCGCCGGGAAGGCGCCGCCGGCGCCGATCACGGTCTGCTTGGTGGCGTCTGCGACGTGGGTTGGCTGGAAGCCGTCCGCGGCCGTTTTGCCGAAGATGTCGGTAGGCGTCGTGGTCAGGGCCGGCCAGTACTTCTTTATACCCGTCTGGTTGTCCTGAATATAGAGGAAGCTGGTGTAGGGATACAGATCCCCGTTGGCCGTGACGGTGGTCTTCAGGGTCAGGCTGTCGCCGGGCTTGTAGGTGACCTTGTCTGTCCAGATGTAGCTGGACACTTTGACTCTGGGTCCCTCGTATTGCGTGGCGGCGCGCTGGGCGTCATTCTTGGTTACCGGCTGCGCAGCCGCAATTGCCGCAGCCGCCAAGGCCAGTACAAAGTACGTAAAAGCTCGCATAATCACTCCTATCGGTTGTTCTCCTTGCGTCAAAACTCCAGGCACACGTAGCAGGTTCCGCATCTCAGGCAATACAACTCCGCCAAACCTGCGTGGTGCGCTTAGAAAAACGAATACGTCAATCCGACCTGGAAGGTCCTCCCCAGACGGTATTGCTGCTGCAGATCCGGCCCCTGCTTCCAGAGAAAGTTGTTGTTGGTCAGATTCTCGGCCTCGAAGCGATAACTCCACTGGCCACGCTCGCCTGCCGTGTACTGGTAGACGGCGTCCATACTGGTCACCGGTTGTTGGTAGATGTCGGGTACACCGTAAGTACCCAGATCGGCAATCTTGCTGGAAACGTAGTTGGCGTAGAGGCGCGCGTCGCTGTGCCAGCGCGGCCGGGACCACTCCAAACCTCCGTTGAAGACGTATTTCGCCTGCCCGAGCAGCGGGCGGATGTGGGACGTCAGCAACGCGGCAAGTTCCGGTTGGATCACAACGCGGGAATGTACCCAGGTGAAGTTGCTGTTCAGCGAGATTTCCCGCAGAGCATCCCAGTAGGTTCCCAGGCTGTGGCGGAATTCGAATTCAAGCCCGTAGTTCTTCGCGCCCTTGGCGTTGAGGAAGCTCTGGCGGAGATCGTTGGACGTGATCACCGTCTGCTCGATCGGCTGCGAGAAGGTTTTGGCAAACGCGCTGACGGCGATCACCTGGTTGCTGCCGCTGGGGAACAGCTCCCAGCGAACGTCGTAGTTCTCGATCGAGGCGCGCTTTAGGTTCGCGTTGCCCACTGTTACGAAGCCGCCCAGCACGTTGGTGAAGTCAAAGGGCGACAGCTCACGGAAATCGGGGCGCGAGAGCGTCCGGCTATAGGAGACCCGGATATTCTGCTGTTGGGTCACCGCGTAAATCAGATTCACAGAGGGAATCGGATCGCGATTAATCAGAGTCGCGTACACGGGTACCGCGCCAGGAAGCTGGTTGTCGACAGTCTGCACTTGCTCGGTGGCATCTTCCACCCGGAAGCCTGCGACCAGGCGCCATTTAGGACCCAGGCTCAGGTCCACCATGGCGTAGTAAGCGTAGATATTCATCAGCGCGTTATAGCTGTCCGTATTGCGCGTATACTCCACCAGGGAAAAGCCGTCCGGGCGGATGTTCGCCGGCGTGAGCAACTGGTCCGTAGGGAGGTAGAGGTTCAGCGTTTGTGTGTTGTTGGGAAGGAAGCGGAAGCGGCGCGCCTGGAAATCGCGTCTCCGGACGGTGGCCCGAAAACCGGCCTTGAAGATGCCGGAAAACCTGCCCTTGTAGAATGGCATGCTCCAATCGATTTGCGGCTCGTAGATCCGGTCCGTCATGTACGAAAAGAAACGCGTAGCGGACGTGCTGGTGGCGGCAAACTTCAATTGATCTCCCTTGCCAGGAGTCCGGAAGATATCGCGCATGTCCGGTGCGTCGCGCCCGGACTGGGAGAAGGTGAACTGGTAGTGCAGAATGCTGTTGTGAAAGTCCGGCATCACCGTCTCGCCGTCAAAGCCCGTCGAGAACACCTTGCGGGTGATGTATTGCAGACGCGTGGAAGAGACCGGCGAACCGATGGTGCTGTCGTAACCGGAGAACTCGCGGGCGACCTTGTCGCTATCGTGCGTCCAGGTGTTGCGGAATGCGAAGCGGGTGTTCGGCGAGTAGCGGTAGGACACGTTAAACACTCCGCCCAACCCCGCCGTTTCCGTGTACGTGCGGAAGTCGGGATACGTGCTGAACGGGATCTGGTTGACGTTGCCGCGGCGGTAGTAATACTGCTGCCCTTGTTGAAACTGTGGTTTGCTCGAAAACGTCAGCGCGCCCACGATGCCGAATTTCCCGAAAGTTCCGCCACCGTTCATCGACCAGCTCATGTTCGGCCGCTGCGACTGGACCGTGGTGGGATCCCAGACGTCCTTGAACGACTGGCCATAGGTTTGCAGTTGCTGCGCCGAGGAATTCCCGACGCCGAGGCGTGTGTCGCGGGGGATGATGCTGGGAATCGCCTGCGCGCCCGCGCCAAACCCGAAGAAATCGGCGGCGCCGGCGCTGGGGTAGGACAGGAACGGCTGAAACGTGGTCTGGCTATTGAATCCGCCGTTGATGCTCATACTCAGGTGCGCCTTGGACGGGAATTCGGTGGTGGTAAGCTGCACCAGCCCGCCGGAGAACTCCGCCGGTAGATCGGCCGAGTAGGTCTTGGCGATCTTGACGTTGTCGATCATCCCGGTGGGGAACAGATCGAGCGGCACCACGCGCTTGTCCGGTTCGGTGGTCGGAATGATGGCGCCGTTGAGTGAGGTGGCGCTGTAGCGCTCGCCCAGGCCGCGGACGTAGACGTGGCCCTGATCGCCCACCGTGACGCCGGTCACCCTGGTCAGGGCGCCGGCCGCGTCGCCGGCAGGCTGTTTCTGCAGCTCCTGATGGCTGATGCTGTCGCTGACCACCGAAGCGAACTTGCGCTCGGTCAGCAGCGCCTCGGCCGTCGACTGCTCCACGTCGAGCTTCTCGACCACGTCGATGGACGTCACGTTCGCCTTGTTGGACAGCAGGGTGCTGGCTTCCCGCACCTCTCCGGCTGTCACCTCGACGTCCCGCATGTCCACTTCGACATAGTTGTCCGCCACGAAGTGCAGCGTATGCTTGCCCGCCGCTACCTTCAGCGTGAACGTGCCCAGGGAATCGGTAACGTTTTGCAAGTCGACAGCTCCGTCCACCGCGATCACCACACCGGTGATCGGGCGTCCGCTTTGCGCGTCATACACGGTTCCTGTGATGGTTCCGGACGCGGGGGGTTGCGCCAGGAGTGCCGGTGCGATCAGCAATCCTAAAGACAGCAGCTTTTTATTGAACAAAGATGAAAACCTCGTTCGAGTCCACACCGTCCATGTAGACGACGACGGGGACTTTGCCTGTAATGAACGACTTCGTGGGAACGAAAGCGTTCACCTGCCAGACGCCCGGCAAGCCCGGCGCCAGCCCGCTGAACTGCACCTCAGCCTCGACGCCTCCGATGAAAACCTGCGGCGTAGAAGTGGTGGTGGTCAGCGGGTCGCTGGGCGGACCGGCGCCGTCGGTCACGGCGGCGTTGAAGGCACCCGGTCCGGTGCCGTAGATCTGCACAACCTCGCCCTGGACGGCGCGGTTGGTGTCGGTGTTTTCAACACTGTTCTGATTGAGCACGGCGCCCTTGGGAGGCGTGTCCGCGCTCTTGGTAAACAAGCCGGGCGCGGCGGAAAGAATCTGGATGCTGGCCTCGAACGTGCCGCCGCCGGTGGTCACTTTCAGCGTGTGGACGCCCGCCGGGGTAGCCGCCGGGGTAATGAAGTTGATCTGGCTGCCGTTCACGAAATAGACGGGGGCATCCGTACTGTCGACGCTCACCGTAACCCCGCCGAGTGTGGTCGGCAGCGGGAATCCGGGCGCGGTAGTGGCGGTCACGCCGGCAAAGGTTCCAAAAGCTGTGGTCCAGGACCCAGCCGTAATCGCCGTCTTGAAGCTGGCTCCGTTCACAACCGCTGTAATCTGCGCGCTGAGGCTGCAGCAAAACACCAATGGAATCAACAAAAGTTTAGACATGTCGTTTGATTTATGAGGGCCACATCTGGCTGCGGCCGGCTGATCGATTCAGCCCGCCGTTCCGGGCTCTTGTTTCGTAACAAGGGAGATGTTACTTGGGCTACATTACCGAGGGGTGAGCGGAATGTGAATCTTAGATGACAAAGAATAGCGCTGACCTAGCGCGCCCCTTCTGATAAACTGCCAGCACGATGCGACTGCGAGACTTGTTGATAGTCCTGAGCCTGGTGGCTGTTTCCCTGTATGCGCAGACCGATTGGAACAAGCCGTTCCCGCCCCACAAGGTGATCGGCAACGTGTATTACGTCGGTACAGAGCAGTTGGCGACCTTCCTGATCACCACGCCCCAAGGCCACATCATCATCAATAGTGATTTTGAGACCAGCGTGCCGGCGATCCGCCAGTCAGTGGAGAAGCTAGGCTTCAAGATGACCGACATCAAAATCATCCTGGGCAGCCACGCCCACGGCGATCACATGGAGGGCGATGCGCTGCTCAAGGAACTGACCGGCGCGCGGGTGATGGCGATGGAACAGGACGTCCCGGCGCTGCGGGCGATGAAGCCGGGCGGTAAGGCGCATCCCATTGACCGGATCCTGCAGGATGGAGACACGGTCTCGCTGGGCGGGACCACGCTGACGGCGCATCTCACGGCGGGCCATACGCAGGGTTGCACCACGTGGACCTTCAAGACCACGGAGGCCGGCAAGTCCTACGACGTGCTGGTGCTGTGCAGCATCGGCGTGAATCCGGGCTACGTGCTGGTGAACAATCGCGATTATCCGGGGATCGCCGACGACTACCGCAAGAGCTTCGCCAAGCTGCGGACCATGCATGCCGACGTGTTCCTGGGCGCGCATGGCGCGTTCTATGGCTTGACCGAGAAGTACGCCAAGTTGCAGAAGGGTGGGCCGAATCCGTTCGTGGACGATAAGGCGCTGCCGGCCTACGTGGATCAGATGGAAGCGGCGTTTAACGCCCGGCTGCGCGAACAGCAGCAGGGCAAGTAACACACCGAAGCAGGTTGCCGGGGCTGCCGGGATGTGCCAGAATCGCCGACGGGGGTATGGCGATGCACTCTAGAGGACGTCTCCTGCTGTTGCTGTGTGCGGGCCTGTCGACGACACTGCCACTTGCGGCGCACCACGCGTTTTCGGCCGAATACGATCGCAAGAAACTGATCGAGGTGACCGGCAAGGTCACGCGCATGGACTGGGCGAACCCGCACGCACACTTCTTCCTGGAGGCGCAGGGTCCAGACGGCAAGGCAGTCACTTGGGATATGGAACTCGCCAGCCCGAACGTCCTGCGCCGTAACGGGTGGAAGCGGGATTCGCTCAAGGTCGGCGACCAGGTGACGGTGAAGGGCTTCGGCGCTAAGGACGGGTCGAACACCGGCAACGCGGACAACATCCTTTTCCCGGACGGGCACAGGCTGACGTTCCTAAACAACCCCGAGGATCAGCAGCGATGAAGCGGCTGGGAGTGACGCTGCTGGCGGGTGCGCTGAGCGCCGGCATGCTGCTGCTGGCGCAGGCTCCGAAGGGTGCGGGTAAAGGCAAAGGAAAAGGGAAGACCAAAGGCGTGGGCCTGTTCCAGCGCGCGGAATCGGCCTCCGGCCCGACGCCGCATCTGCCCGACGGCACCGTGGACCTGTCCGGGTTGTGGACCGGCGGCGGCAGCAGCTCCGCCGATATTTCGCGCGCCTTGAAGCCCGGCGATTCGGTCGAGATGCTGCCCGCGGCGCAGGCGATCTTCGACGGGCGCCAGGCCAAGGACGATCCCGAACTGCGCTGCCTGCCGACCGGAATCCCGCGGAATTCGCCATATCCGTGGCGCATGGTGCAGACGCCGACGCATGCGCCCGCCACGCACATCTTTATTCTGTTCGAGGGCAACATCCACAGCTTTCGCCAGATCTTCATGAACGCCGAGCATCCCGAGGACCCCGACCCGACCTGGTACGGACACTCGGTGGGGCACTGGGAGGGCGAGACGCTGGTGGTGGATACGGTCGGCTTCAACGACAAGTTCTGGTTCGACTACCTGGGGCATCCGCACACCGAGCAGCTTCACACCATCGAGCGCTTCACACGCACGGACCTCGGCAACATGTCGATCGAGGTGACCATCGACGATCCCGGCGCGTATCGCAAGCCGTTCACCACGGTGGGACGGGCGCGGCTGCTGGCGAATGAGGAGATCCTCGAGTACATCTGCCAGGAGAACAACACCAACATGTCGCATATCTCGGGAGAGGCGACCACGCCGTAGGCGGTGGTGCGGGTGGGCCGGGTGCGTAGAATTCCTGCGCGCGGACGCCATAATTTGAGACGCTCTTGATATGGGCCGTATCCGCATCCTCTCCGACACCGTCGCCAACAAGATCGCGGCGGGTGAGGTGGTGGAGCGTCCGGCGAGCGTGGTCAAGGAACTGCTCGAAAACTCGCTGGACGCGGGGGCGACCGAGTTCCGGATCGAGGTCGAAGCCGGTGGCCGGCGGCTGATCCGGCTGGTGGACAACGGCTGCGGCATGATGCGCGATGACGCGATGCTGGCCTTCGAGCGGCACGCCACCAGCAAGCTGGCCGACGCCAAGGACCTGCTGTCGATCGCGACTCTGGGCTTCCGCGGCGAGGCGCTGCCGTCGATTGCCTCGGTGTCGCGGCTGCTGCTGGAGACACGCGGGGAAAGCGAGACGTCGGGCAGCGCGGTGGAGATTGCCGGAGGGAAGATGCTGCGCTGCGACGAGGCAGCCCTGGCCGAAGGCACCACGATCACGGTTCGCGACCTGTTCTACAACGTTCCGGCGCGCAAGAAATTCCTGCGCAGTGAGCCGACTGAGATCGCGCACATCGCCTCGCTGGTGACCCACTATAGCTTGGCGCATCCGGCCAAGAGCTTCCTGCTGCGGCACAACAGCGCCGAGTTGCTGAACGCGCCACCGGTCGCCACGCTGCGGGAGCGCGTGTTCCAGGTGTTCGGCAGCCGGATTCTGGAGGACCTGGTGGACGTGGGCGACCGCGGCCGCGACCTGACGATTCCCCTGGAACCCGACGAGGCGCCGCTCACGCGCCGCTTCCGGCTGCGCGGCTTCATTAGCGGCCCGCAGGTGCAGAAGCTGAACCGCAATTCGATCTATCTGTTCGTCAATGGCCGCCTGATCCGCGACCGGCTGCTGCTGCACGCCATCTCCGCCGCGTATCACAACTTGATTCCGCCGGCCTGTTTTCCGTTCGCGCTGCTGTTTCTGGATTGCGACGCTGAGGAAGTCGACGTGAATGTGCACCCGGCCAAGACGGAGGTGCGCTTCCGGCACGGGTCCGTGGTGCACGATTTTGTCCGCGACACGCTGCGCGAGGTGCTGATGGCCGAGCGCCCGGCGTCGCGCATGCCGGCGATGACGCCTCCGCAGCCGGGGTCGGGGCTGCCGTATTCGGAGTTCAGCCAGCGCATGGAGGAGCTGGGCTTCGCCCCTGGCGCGCCTTCTTCGGTGCTGGATGCTGCGCCGCCCGGGGGGGGCGCGGAGCCGGGATTCGTGCTGCGGCGGCCGGCCTCGCCCGCGACGCGTTTCGATTTTGGCGGTCCCACGTTCACGGCGCCGCCCGCGCCGGAGACCGCGCCCGAGACGTCCGGCCTGCGCCTGGCGGTGCCCGATACGCACGGGCCGATGCCGGACGGCACGCAGATCGCCGAGCCCGAGAGCCTGGACGCGCTCAAGGACCTGCGCCCGCTCGGCCAGCTTCACGACAGCTTCATTGTGGCTGCCGGGCGCGACGGATTGTGGATCATCGACCAGCACGTGGCGCACGAGCGTATTCTGTTCGAACAGGTGCTGGCGCAGCGGTCCAGCGGGGCGGTCGAGAGCCAGCGCCTACTGGTGCCGCTGGTGATCAACGTGACGCCCGCACAGCAGATCGAGTACGCGCGCATTGCCGAGGAGTTGGAGTCGCTGGGATTTGAAACCGAGCCGTTCGGCAACCGGACCATCGCGGTGAAAGCGGCGCCGGCGGACGTGAGTGCGGGCGAGGTGGAAAAAGTGCTGTTCGAGATCCTGGAGATTGCCGAGCGCGAGCTGCGCAAGGCGTCGGTCGAGGATCTGCGGCGCGCCATGGCGGCCTCCATCGCCTGCCGCGCGGCGATCAAGATCAACATGCGCCTGGAGCCGCGCAAGATCGAGTGGCTATTGGCGCGACTGGCCGCGACTTCGTGCCCCATGAGCTGCCCGCACGGGCGTCCGATCGCGCTGCGCTACGCGACGCGCGACATTCTAAAAAGCTTCCATCGCATTTAATGCGGAAACAAGCGGGCTGCGGGACGAATCTGGAACTATAGCGATGAAAATTCTTTTGTTTCTTGCCGTGGCGGTGGCGACGTGCGCCTTCGGGCAGTCCACCCCCATGAGTCAGCGTGAGCGTTTGCACTGGGCCGCCTACAGCACCGTGGGACCGCCCAACCTGGCTGGCGGCCTGTTCAGCGCCGCCTTTGGCACGCTGACCGACAAGCCCAAGGAGTATGGTCCGCACTGGGAGGGCTTCGGCAAGCGCTACGCCATGCGCCTGACCGGCAGCGCCACCAGCAGCCTGATGGAAGCCGAACTGGGGTCCCTGTGGGGCGAGGACCCGCGCTACCACCGCGCCGCCGATGCGGCGTTCAAAGGACGCCTGGGGAATGCCGTGAAGTCCGCCTTCCTGGCCCACGGTCGCGACGGCAAATGGATGCCGGCCTATGCCCGCTATGCGGCGGTCCCGGGCAGCAATTTTCTGGCGAACACCTGGCGTGCCGACAGCGAGGCGCGGGCTCAGGATGCGCTGATCCGCACGGGGATGGGGTTTGCCAGCCGGATCGTGGCGAACACGTTCAGCGAGTTCTGGCCGGATGTGAAGAAGTATGTGTTCCGGCAGGGACGGTGAGGGTCTCCGGACTGCGCAAAACCGCGCGGGTGGCCCGCGGATCAGCTCTCTCCAGCTTGGACAGGGCCTGATCCATCGCCAGGAGGTCTTCGCATTGCGCGATGGGGCTCCAGCCCTCCACCGCGGGCTTCGACTGGAGCCTGCTCTTCGCTAGGCCGGTCTCGATCTCTCGCGCTTCACCCCGATCCAACCCCGGGAGACGCCTTCCATGGCGTTCGATCAGGAGATGGCCTGGACGCGATCCGCTCGGATGACCTGGCCGGCCTCAGCCACATGTTGGAGGAGGGGAAGACCCCCAACGTGGCCGGGCCGCAGAAGATGACCCCGCTGTTGGACGCGGCCTTCATCGGCAGTTCCGGGGCGATGAAGATCCTGCTGGACCACGGCGCGAAAGTGAATGCGCGGAACGCCGTCGGGTTCACCGCGCTGTTCCACTCGCGGGGAGACATCGAGAAGGTCCGCCTGCTGCTGGCCCATGATGCGGATACAACGTTGTCGGCTCCCGGCGCGCCCCCCCTCGGAACACCCGTCACGGCGCTCGCCCAGGGCTGCGACAGGGCAAGGCGGCGCAGCAGCGGTGCGCGCGTTGCTCGACAAGTGGGCTGACGTACATGGGGGCGAGAACACCGGGTTCGGCCCGATCCACACCGCTGCCGCTGTGGCGACGTCGAAGCCATCGCGCTGCTGATCAACAGAGGAGCAGAGGTGAACGTTCCGCCGGTGGCGAACATGGCCTTCACTCCTCTCATGAGCGCAGCGGTGAGCCGGAACACCGCGGGAACCGGTATCGGCGTCCGCCACTCTAACATCGTTGATCCACGAACCCGACTTGACAGCTTCGGGGTTCCGGTATAGCTGACCCGGAGGAGGATCGTTTCTCACCAGGCGGGGGCCGGCGTGCTTCTGATCGGGCGAACCCATGCGTCTGGTACCAGCGTCGAGCGCGCCGCCACAGCCGTCGGCGCCCGGTCCTGCCGAGCAAGCCAAACCGCAGGCGCGGAGCAAGATTCCGTTGCCGAGCTTCGAGCTGACGAGCAAGTGACTTCACCGCCAAGGGGCTCGAGTATGAGAACGTTTTCACCGCTCTGTAGGAGGGCAATTTTCGGAACGTTCCCTTCGATCGCGATAGCGGGGAGTTGCGGATCACGCTGAACTCCTATATCGAGGCGTTCTCTGATAACTGCCGTGATTATTTGCGGCGTACTGTCATCGAGATCACGAACTGGCAACGTCAACCCGGAGTCGTGGTGCTGGTCGAAGAGGATCTGCTGGACGCTCGCAAGGAACTCGAAGTTGTCGGGCAGGGCCGGGCGATCGGCGATGCGTTTTCGATTTTTACCGACGGCGGCGCGGGGTTGTTCCGGCTTGCGCGCAACGGGCAGGCGATCAAGAATGACGTTGAAGCGCTGATCGACATGAACAAGTGCGGTAGCCGCGAGCTGCGGCGGTTTCAGGAGAAGCTGCGGCTGTATGCGCTGGGTAAGCCGGCACTGGCGTGCCATTGAGATTTAAGAGCCCGATGCGCGCAGCCAGCGAAGATGATACACCTAAGCATTAGCATGCTGCAGCTTCTTCGAGTCATACTTGCCTACCGGCTGGCGATCACCGTGGCGGGAAAACGTGACCCGCCTCCAGGGACTGTGGAGACGAAGTCGTCACCCCGCTGGTTGAAGGTCGTGCTGCTGAGCGTGTTGCTCCTCGCAGCCGGGATCTACGGCCGGGTCCACGCACAGCAAGCGGTTCCCTTCGATCCGGATTGGGTGAAGCCGTTTCCGGCGTTCCAAATGATCGGCAATATCTACTGGGTGGGAACCTGGGACTTGGCGACGTACCTCATCACCACGCCCGAGGGCCACATTCTGATCAACAGCGGCTACAAACAGACCGTGCCGGAGATCATCGGCGGCATCGAGGCGCTGGGCTTCCGGCCGTCCGACGTAAAGTGGCTGCTGGCGACGCACGGACATTTCGATCACGTGGCGGGCCTGGCGGAGCTGCAGCGGATCACACATGCCAAAGTCGCGATGTCGCGGGCCGATGCGGAATTGCTCGAAAGCGGCGGCAAGAAAGATTTCCTGTTCGGACAAAGCCCCGATGCCTGGTTCGACCCGGTGCGAGTCGACCGGCAGCTCGACGATGGCGACAAAGTTGTGCTGGGCGGCGTCGAGTTGACCGCGCACCTGCATCCCGGACACACTAAGGGCGCCACCAGCTTCACGATGCCGCTCGAGGAGGGCGGCAGAGCCTACCGCGTGGGCATCGTCAACCTCGGCTCCATCAACGCGGGCGTGAACATCACCGGCATGCCCGGCTTCCCCGGCATCGAGGCGGCGTATCGCCAGACGTTCCGCGATCAGAAGGCTCTCGACATCGATGTCTTCCTCGCGTCTCACGCCGGTCAATTCGGTCTGCACCGGAAATATCAGCCCGGCGATCCCTATGATCCGGCGCGCTTCGTGGATCCTGAGGGCTACCGAGCCGCAGTCCGGCGCATGGAGGCGAGCTTCGAGAGGGCCATCCAGCGGGCACGCGCCGAGCAAGCCGCCAAGCCCTAAAACGCCAAGCCGCACGCCTGGAATGTTCGCTTTGCGGAGGTAGGGAAGAACCCGAATCCGAAGGAGACTGGGACTCGAATCTCCGCAACAAAGCTCTACGATTATGCCGTTGAGGACTTCAATAGCACAAAGTTCGGGTCGCGTTTGACTGCGCAACTGCGCGAGACCGATGCAGAGACAACTGTCCGCGGGGCTCAAGATCACCGTCAATGGTACGCATGTCAACGCTGACAGCGCGACGCTACTTTTCTTCGGAAGATCTTGACCCCTTTATTCCGGAGACGTTGCTCGACGTTCTCGGCAAGCCCGTGAAAGTCAGGCTGCCTGCGCGGGGCGGAGAGCGGACCGCGTCAATCTTGTCCGCACTGGAAACGTAACCTCCAGTTTGCCACCATGTTCAAGTGAGTGTGGAACCAAGCTCCGTAAGATCCAGCCCACGACAGGCCGCAGCCTTAGTGGGGTTCGTCGCCAGTTGCCTTGCTGCCGGAGTCCTGGGCAGCTTGGCTACCGCACCGCAGATTCCAACGTGGTACGCCGCCCTCAATAAGCCTTCCTGGAATCCGCCGAGTTGGGTGTTTGCTCCTGTCTGGACCACGCTGTACTTGATGATGGGTGTAGCCGGATGGTTAGTGTGGAAAAAGGTGGAATCCCCTTCGGGGCGGGTGCTTAGGTGGTTCTGGCTTCAACTCGCCTTGAACACGCTTTGGACCGTCGTATTCTTTGGGCTGGAACAACCGGGGTGGGCTTTCGCCGAAATCGTCCTACTGTGGCTCGCGATCGCGGCGACCCTCGCCGCGTTTCGCAGAAGGTCCGGAATGGCCGCGTTCCTGCTGGTTCCTTACCTTGCCTGGGTTGGTTTTGCTGCCTACCTGAATTTCACGATTTGGCAGTTGAACTGATACTTCAGTATCGTAGACGGATCTGTCCGGTCGCAGACTCGGGATAACTTCCAATTGGCCGGCAACACAGGAGCTATCAAAAATAGGATGCCGTTAGTCGCGGTCCATCAGCTAACTCCCAGGAACCGGACTTCCGGACAACAAGTTCAGCGACGCCGGCGGCTGCCTGAGAAGCCTCTTGTCGTTGTCGGCTTCTGCCCATCGCCCGATGGATGACTGGTGCTCATCGAAGCCAGATACGCCTCCACATCCGTCACGAGCCCGATGGGCCTCGGCAGCGTCGGCAGTTCGCGATATTGCACCTGAATCCCCAGCGTGCGCTCATAGTTGAGCACCTCGGAGCGTTCCAGCGGAGTAACAAAGGTCCAGGAGGCGCCACGTGCGCCGGCGCGGCCTGTGCGTCCGACGCGATGAATGAAGTTCTCCGGCTCTTGCGGCAAATCGTAGTTCACGACATGCGCGATGTCATCCACATGAATCCCGCGCGCCGCCACGTCGGTGGCGACCAGCACACGGTAAACACCGTCTTTGAAGCCCTGCAGCGCTTGGTTCCGCTGGCTCTGCGAGCGGTCGCCGTGGATCGAGGCCACCTTGTGTTCCCCGCGCTCCAGAAATTTCGCGAGCCTGTGGGCACCCTCTTTGGTGGCCACGAAGATCAGGAAAGACCCCTGCTCGTTCTTCAGCAGATGCTCTAGGAGATCAAACTTGGAGCCCTGAGAGACTTCGTAGCAGAAGAGATCGATCCGGCCGGCCGTTTGTGCGCACGCCTCCACCGCTATCCGCACCGGATTGTGCACGTAACTTGCGACCAGACCCGCCACGGATTGCTCCATCGTCGCTGAGAAAAGCATTGTGTGGCGTTTTGCCGGAAGCTTATCCAGGATGATGCGCAGAGCGGGCAGGAAGCCCATATCGAGCATCCGATCGGCCTCGTCGAGAACTACAGTGGCGGCACCGGAAAGATCGATCAGCCGCCGCTTCAGATAGTCACAGAGACGGCCCGGCGTCGCGATCACCACTTCCGCCCCGGCTTGGATATCGCGCAACTGGTTGGCCTCGCTCATGCCGCCCACAACCACGGCGGTGCGGATGCGCATGCCGTGGACGAGTTGCCTGAATGCCGCATCGATCTGAATGGCAAGTTCGCGTGTCGGACTGAGGATCAGGACTTTTATTGTCTTGGTGCGGGGAACGGCGGCGAGAGCTTCAATCACCGGAATTGAGAACGCCAGGGTCTTGCCTGTGCCAGTCTGCGCGGTCGCCACGACGTCGCGGCCTTCCATGAGCGGCGGAATGGCCTGCGCCTGGACGGGCGTCGGAGTGACGAATTCGTTCTTGTCGAGGTTGTTCCGCAACGCGGAGCAAAGATTGAGCTCGGAAAAATGCTGCATCGATTGTGTTCGGTTCTTCCTGCGGCGAACCGGAGGGTGTCAGATTTCAGGATAGCAGCGTTAGGGAAATACACGAGGCTCGAACTGCGGCGTTCGCATGGCATGCAGGATCGACTGCGTATTGCAGAAACTCCCAGGATACGGCGATCCTGGGTGATCCGGAGACCGGCGGCCAATCTCCGAGCAGCCGACGATCCGCCCGCTGGTCCCGGTTAAACACTACGGCGTTACTCGGGACCAATAGTCTGGTCCTTCCGCTATGAAGCTGTTCTAGAGGCGCTCCGGCCACTGGGTGGAGAAGTAGGACTCGGGTGTCGGCTTGGTCACGTGGCGAGCGGTCGCGCCGTGCGTGCGGCCACTCAGTGAGTGGCGGGCAGCCCAACGACGATGAGAACCGCGTAGTCCTGCTTGTGGCAGCCGTTCACGGCGGGCATGGCCGCCCCTGGATTCACCGGAAAACCCGTGGTCCGAACGTTCGCGGGCGAGCACGCGTTGCTAGCCGTCGCCGGCGTGTAGCGTGCGGACCGGCATCCGAGATGGGTGACATCGTAGAGGGTCGCGCCTTCGTCGAGTTCCCACCGCTGATTGCCGTCCTTGTCCTTGGGATGAACTGTCAGCACGGTCATCACCTTGCGGTCGCCCGTGACGAGGTATTTCCCAGGAGGCAGCGGAAAGGTCGGCTTCTCCATGATCAAGCCGTGTTCCTCCAGCCACCAGTCCGCAGCGTCGAATTTCCACTGTGCCGGCGCCACGCCGTCGGCCGCCTTCAATTGAGGGTAGAGGTCCAGCTTGCAACCGCGCGGGCCCGGGTCCTTGTCCCAGAGGCCCCATGATTCCGCGCCGTTGCCGGAGGTGGCCCCGGGGTCTCCCAGCGCCGCGATGAACTGCGGCTCGATGATCCTGAACTTCGAGAGGTCTACTGCTGACGCGTGCTGCAGGCCAACAGCCAACATGAGGGATCCCATGGACAGCAGCCGGCGGTTCACGGACGGCACGAGGTGGCGAATATTCATGTGATTGCTCCGCATGTGATTGCTCCGGTTGGACGGTCTGATGACATCTTACACCAACGCGCGCCCCGGAGCTGGCCTCCTCGTCGTGGACCTCGACCTCGGTACGGCCTCAGGACTCCTCGCATCACGGTGCCGCACCTCGCCGATGTAGCGCGCTTGGTATACCAACTCGATGGCTGTCGGCACGCGGTATCCCTACGGTAGTCCGACTCCGGCGCGCCGACGAACGAGAGAAAGGTTCGGGCGGTCCAGTCAAGGCAGTGCTCAAATGCTGATAGCACGGCAACTGGAAGCTCTGCTGGCACGCAAGCGGTTGGGTGCTCCGGGCTTCTTGATGATCGTGTAGCCGCCGGTGTAGTCATGCTCGGTCTTCACCCAGGCGTCCAACTTGGGCCGCCGCGCCGGCTGCTGCCGCTGGTAGCCCGGCGGCACAGGGTAGCGCAGCATCTTGCGCACTGTTTCCCGTGCCAGCCCGAACTGCCGGGCCGCCTCCCGATGGCTCATTCCCTCGACGAGCACCGCCCGCCGCACCCGCGCGTACAGTTCCACGGTATACACCTCCCGGTGTTCCATAAAACACTGCGCTGTGGAAATGTTCGATGGAACCAGTTCGCCGGTGGCCTACTTTCTCTCCGGCGTCCCCGCCACTCAAGCGGCGGTTCCTGGTCTATTTTGCTCCGGCGTTATAGGCGGGACGCCGCTTTTCCGGTTGGACGGAGAAAACAAGGAGGGATGCCGGATCTTGGACCTGATTTTGGGCGGACCTTTCCCCGGACACCGGAGGCGATTCCGGGAACCGATTGCCAGCATTGCGGCACACAACAAAAAGCCCCCGGCCGTAAGCCGGGGGCTCTTCCTTACAGAGTCTGGGGCAGCTTGCTTATTCAGCAGCAGCGGAAGCGGCAGCATCCCTGCTGACACTGACGCTGGTTCCACTCCCAGGGGCGCCGGTGCCGGGGTCACCGTTGGAGACCACCTTGACCCAGAGGGCATCCTTGTCCTTGAAGTACGAGGTCTCGCTGGCCTTGCGCAGCGCATCCAGGCTGTTTTGCTGCGTACCCGAAGCTGCGCTGGTGAATCCCGGCAGCTGGAAGACTACCCAGGAGCCTTTGTCCAGTTCCGACACGGTGAGGGACACTGACGGCCTCTCGGTGGCCACCTTGATCTCGGTACCGGCTCGTACGTTGGTACCCGTTACGTCGTACTCCTTGCCATTGCGGCTGAGAACGACGGGTGGCTGAGCAGGTGCGCCAGCGCCTCTGCCTCGACCGCCAGGTGCGCCCGGACCGCCAACTGCGCCACGAGCGCCAGCTGCGCCCGGACCGCCAGCCGCGCCAGGACCGCCGGCTGCGCCACGAGCGCCAGGACCGGCAGCTGGGCCACCAGCGACAGGACCGCCAGCTGCGCCGCGACCACCAGGTCCGCCCGGTCCAGCAGCCGCGCCGCGGCCGAATCCACGTCCGCCGCCGCCGAATCCACCACGTCCGCCGCCGGGGCCGCCAACATTCAGGCGCCCGACATCGCCCTTGCACACGGCAGCGTTCCAGTCGGGCTTGATCTCACAAGCTCCTGCGTCGGCTGCGATGCTGTCGTTGGTGCCGTCATTGATGAGAACGTAGGAATTGGGACCACCGCCGAAGGAGCCGTCCCAATCGTGGATCACCGCGGTCTTATAGGCCGTACTGCCTCCGTTATCGTTGCCCCACTTCCGCTCCATCGGCGGGAAATACACCGGCTTGGCGTTGACGAATTTCACGCCATTGACAGCGTTGTTGGAACTGACCCCAAAGCTGGTGTACAGCAGGTAAGTCATCGCTCCCGATTTGCGGGTGGCGTTGTCCTGGAAATTCATGAAGGTGGTATTCTCCACGTCATGACGGTAATCGTAGTACTCGTAGCCGTGGATCGGGAAATCCGGCAATTCGGGCTTCGGCAAGCTGCGGCCGTAAGCCATTTCCGCCGGCGTCCTGGGGTTGCCGATGTTCTCGGTTTCGCCCACGAACAGCGAGTCAACGACCTTTGACGTAAAGGCGTATCGGCCGAATGCGCCAGAGGCGTGGGTAAAGCCGTTCGCGTTGTCGGCCACCTTCAGGTTCTTGAATTCGTGCATCTCGCCACGGCCCCAGATGGCGCCATTCCGGTTCTTGTAGGAGGTGAGATTCTCGAAGACCGATACCAATGCCTTGCTGTTCGGGTCAGCGGGATCTTCGAGGCCGGTATGCGAGCTGCCGGTGACACCGAAATGGCCATCGGGCCCAACGTTCCGGTCGAACATGAACGAGTCGTAGTTGGAGTGGGCGACGTTGCCCTTGAACTCCTTGAAGGGCGTTCGCCGCGGCCAGGTCTTCGCACTGATCGCCGTGCCTTCGAACTTGCCCGTCGGGTGCTCCGGCAATGACATCCAGAAGCCGTTCGAGTCGGAACCCGCAGCCACGTTATCCCGGTAGATGTTGTCCGGGTTCGTGATCCAGAACGTCGACGCCGTGTTGTCCGAGGGAATCAGGATGTCGTCGGCATTCTGGCCATTTCCCGCCGCCGGCCGGGTTTCGCCGGCTGCGGCGAGCCTGGTCGCGACGCACGGCGCGTCCGGATGACACGTGGTCAGGATCCCCAGGTTGTGCACGAACTGGTTGCCGTGCTCCACGCCATCCTCCAGGAAGAAGCAGTGACCAATGTTGTTGTAGGTCACGTTGTTTTCCACGTCCAGGTAATTGGTGCCATGCACGGTCACGCAGCGGCTGTAGGTGTCGTGAATCGCCGAGTTCTTGATGTACTGCCCTTGCGCATCGCCGATCAGATGCCAATGGATCGGATACCGGGCCAAGTGCATGTTCTGACCCATGCGGTTCAGTTCGATGCCGGAGACGTACATCTTGCTCCCGCTCATCGCCATGATGTGGCCGCCAAAGAGATCCTTGTCTGCGTCAGGGGAAGCCTGGATCAGGATATTGCGCGACAGCATGCCGACTTCGCCGCGTTCGTCCACGCCGAAGGTGATCTTGCCGAAGTGCATGTAGTCCAGGTTCTTGTCGAGCGTGATCGTATTGCCGCTGATGGCGGCAATGGTGCGCCGCTCTGCCTGATGGGGATCGAAATCCGTGGACGCCAGGACAATCATGTCGCCCGCCCGCCAGCCGGCGGCGTTCAGGACTTCAATCGAGTTGCTGCCTGCTTCGGCGGTCTTGGACAGCTTGGTCCAGGAGTTCGTCCGGTCACCGTGCAGGTTCAGGGTTCCGCCCATGAGCATGATCCCGCGGTCACTGCGATCATTTCCACCCATGCCACCAAAATCTTCGTCTTTGATGTTGTCAGTGAGAGTAATGGTCGCCTTGTGCGTGTAAGGTTTGGCTTCCGTGCCAATCTCCAACTCGCCGTGCACCATGATCCATTCGGCGGTCAGATCGAGATCTTTATCATCAGCGAAGCTCAGTTTGCCGTTGATCGTCAAACCGTGCAGCGCCGGCGGCGTGACATCGAGGACCACGCTCATGTTCCTGTCAATGGTGACAACCGCGTCTTTGCCGGGCACCTTTTTGTCAGGCCAAGTGGCTGCATCGGACCAGCGCTTGCCGCTGGCCGCTGGAGAAGCTTTCTGCTGAGCCTTGAGGCCGGCATATCCGCCGAGGCCCAAAAAAGCTGGAACCAACAAGGAGAGCAACAAGAGATAGGGTTTTCGCATTGTCATAAACCTCCGGTGATTAGGGAGCCAGTTCAAGATAGCAGGTCCCAGAGTGGCTCGCAAGGGTGCGGGAGCGCCAAATCTCGAGGGTGTCCTCCGCCCCCCCTGCCTCCCCACTCCCCCATCCACGCTTCCGCGCGGGCACTCTGGCTGATCCGTTTTCGTCCGTTTGTCGGATCGTTTGTGCACGGGTTTACCCACAGCACCGAGGGCCGAACGGAGCGGACATACCCGCGACACTGCCTTTCCGAAGCTAAGGGCAGCTTTCAGGGTGGTGTTGAATTCAAGGCGATTCGTTCAGGGCAGGGACGAGCCGGTCGGCGAGAGTGGCCACCAACCTGCTAGGTAGCCAGGGATCGCACCATCCAAGAATCCGGGATCATGTGTTGTGGATTCACGTGCGGGATGGAGAATCTGGCGCGTCTTCGCCCGTGGGGAGCCAGACAACCAACCTAGCGGCAGATACCGCCTGGGATCGCCCAGAGTCGCGCTGTCGTGGGGCGAAATGTAAAGGACGGAGTGAGATCGGACATAAACAACCATGACGAAGACCGAAATAAAGAGATTTCGCACCTTGTTAGGGGCGCGCCAGGCAGAGTTCGGAAGGGCGAACGGCGATCGTGAATCCCTCGCCATTGATACGAGCCCCGATGAGTTGGACCGCATCCAGAACGCCACGGTTCGCGATCTGGCGATTGAGAGTCTCCAGCGCGAATCCAGCCGGCTGCGCGATGTGCAAGCGGCACTTCGCCGAATCGACACCGGCACGTTTGGCACCTGTCTCGACTGCGAAGAGGAGATCGATCTGAAACGGCTCGCCGCAGTGCCTTGGACTCGGTTCTGCATCGAGTGCCAGGAGACCACGGAAAAAGAGGGTAAGCAACCCACGGGTACGTTCGCGCAAGCGATCCTTAGCGAGGCGTAACACCGGCTTCTCCAGCCTGTCGAGCCATGCCGCCAACGCCTCAGGGAGCCACCGGCTCCTGCGGATTAGGAGGCGCCGCGTACAACTCCAGCATGTCCTCCGTACGCGCCAGACAAGTGGGGTCGATGGCAGTCGCCACGGTCAGAGACTAGTTGGCCCGCATTTCTCACCAGGTTTCGGACGCAGAACGTGGCGCAAGCCCGTGGCTTGCCGCGCCGGGACTCGTCCCGGCGCGGCGAGCCATGGGCTCGCGCCACGTCCTGTGTCCGAAACCTGGTGAGAAATGCGGGCTAGTTGCCCCCCTGGTTGGCAAGAGCGGCCGCGACCGCCAGGGTGACGGCGATCACCGCGATCAATACCACGAAGTCCCTCAGGAACACCCATCCGCTACGGGTGTCCTGGGTCTTGGCTGCGTTGGGCGTCATCACAAGACCGGCCTGCGGCCCTGCACGACGCGAATGAGGATCACCACGATTGCAAGTACCAGCAGAAGGTGGATGAATCCGGACATGGTGTAAGCCGTGCCGATTCCGAGCAACCACAAGACCAGCAGAATGACAGCAATGGTCCAAAGCATGTTTCACGCTCCTCTTCTTCTATTGGAGAGGGGGCACGCCAAGGGCCATTCGCGTGGGAGGGTCGCCGGTCAGGATGGTTCGCGCCGGCAGACGGCGTAAAAAGCTCGGTAGATGGCTCTATCGATACGAGGATCACCGTTCCCCAGACTGAACGTCTACCAACGACATCCGAACGAGACGGGAAGGGGAGTCGGCGTGGCAGTCATTCCGAATGAAGACCCCACACTGATCAAGCCCGGAAAGCTTCACACACCGGATCTTCGCGGGAACGGAGCCCGGCTAGTCACGAGGCGTGGCCAAATGACCACATATGGTCATTGATCGCCCTGGTATTCGGGAGGCACATCATCTTCCGGGACTTCTCTGGTGTGAACTTCATCCTCGTCCGGGTCAGGCGCATTTTCGACCCCGCTAATCACTTCGGCTTCGTAGAATTGCCCTTCTTCGATCAGTTCCTGAACGCTCTCCGAGCCTGCTTCCGCCATGTCCGACAATCCCTGAGTGTCTCCGGACTGGCCGGCTGAACCCGAACCTCCCTGCGTTTGCTTGGGCGAAACGGCGCTGTACGTTCGGCTTTCTTCGTCCTGCTGCTTCTTCATGCGTGTTTTGCGGGCACTTGACGTGCCAATCCGAACAACTTCCGAACCTGGCTAGACCATGGCTAGACCGCATTTCTCACCAGGTTTCGGACGCAGGACGTGGCGCAAGCCCGTGGCTTGCCGCGCCCAGACAATAGGTATGACTCGTCCCGGCGCTTGTGGCCGGTCACGCTGTCATGCCGGGAGCGGCGGCCAAATCGCCGATTGCGTATCCCTGCCTCACGTTTCGCGCCGATGCACTTTCGAAAGGACGACGATTCGGATGCGCGCGCTATGCCATGGCCGCCGAGATCAGACCTCCGGCCCTCTGCGGCGTGCGCCATCGCCTGCGTTCAACCCCGGCCAGTACGAAGATCTCAACTTCGTCGGCTTCTCGACGCAGCAGAAGAAATAGGGCCGGGCCGGATTGGTGATCGCGCGGTGTTGGGGGTGCACCGGTGGTCCCAACCATCGAGGACACGGTGGAGCGGGTGAACGGCGGGTCGGGCGGTGGCGCGTCCCGTGCGCGCCTTATCTTACAGGAATCGTGATCAGCGGTGAGGCTGTTCCCTGGGCCTCCCCCGACTTCAGGAACAGCAGCAGCCGGAGCAAGGAAAACGTGGTCTTTGAGTTGAGATCGTTGTCGTCGATCCAGAACCAGTGGCCGCGGAATTCGACCCTGACCGCCACATCGTCCGGGGGCTCCGTCCCGGACCGGATGCGCATCAACGATCCCAGGATCTGCGCCCAGTCAAACTCGTTGCCGGCTGCATCGCGCGTGACGGTGACCGTGCCCGCCTGGCGATCCACATCCGGCACCTCGACCGAATGCGCGAGGAAGAACATGACGGCCAGCAGCGACCGGCCCTGAATGGCGATTTGGTTGGGCTGCGCGGTGCGCCGCGCGGGGATGATTTCGAAGCGCTCGGTGTCCGGATCAAGCGACAGCAGGGCTCGCAGTTCGTCGCCATCCGGTCCGGCTGTGCGGTTCAAAACAAGAACGGCGCCTCCGCCCGGCTGTGGCTCCGCGACTAGGTGGCCGGCGATCTGCAACCGCCGGAAGAGGGCAGCTACATGCTGAAACGATTCATACTCGGGCACGTAATCGGGCGTAGGCCCGGCGGCAGCGGCCGCGTTCTCAATACCGTTAATCGACTGCACGCAGCACAGGAGAAGCCGCTCGATGCTCCAGCCGGACTGGGCCAGTTCCTCAATGGCGACCGGCGTCAGCGGTGAGAGCAGCCCCCGGGCAAACTGTTCGCCGTGCAGATACGTGTAGGCAATGACCGGATTCTCGTTGAAAACCAGGCCGGCGCTGGCGGACGCGTTCAACGGGTTGCCTCCGGTGTTGGTGCCTACCGAGGCGCTCCGCCCGAGCGTGTAGCTGGCGGTGACCGAATTTATGTCTACGAAGAGGGGGCTGTCGCGGTACTGCAAGCGGATGACGTTTAACAGCAGGTCCTCATCCCAGGATCGAGAGATCGCCGCGTTGTAATCGCGCCGGGCAAGAGGGATCGTTCGGGGGCCAAAGGACGACCGGATGCATCCGGTGGTCATCAGAGCCAAGGCCAAGCAACCGGAGACGACCCAGGAGACCGGTTCCGTCCGGCCAGGACGCCGGCTCGGATATCGAGTCCATCCGGCAACGAAGAAAGAGTCAGGTGGAGTGTCCGGTTGCCCGTAGGACATGGTGTATCCGCGGAAGCGCATTTGCTTCGTCGAACTTCCAGTCTAGACCATCACGCTTCCGTCTCCGAAGTAGCGGGGGGGCGGGAGAGGAGGGGCGGAGCTGTGTGTCCGGCTGCCTCTCCAGTTTCAGGATAGCAACTTAATTCCTTGAAAACAAGACTGGATTTGCAGCCTAAATTCGGCTAGGATCGACAGCGCCCAGCATCATTATCGATTGGTGGCATGGCTCGCCGCAGGGGGTTTCCCGCGGACCGGGCGCGGTAGACGTGTGGCTGGTGTTCTTTCAAGGAGGACAGGATGATTCCGCAGGAAAAGAACGAGGCGGTGGCGCGCGGTCTGCGTGAGGCTTTCGGGGTCACTGCGTTCGACGATATTTCGCGGATGACCGGGGGGCGTACTGCGTCCCTGGTCTTTCGCATTGTGGTTCGCGGGTCGCCGTACCTTTTGAAGATCATCACGCGGGAGGAGGATCAGGCGCGGCATTACACGAACATGCGGGCGGCGGCGGCCGGTGTGGCGCCGCGGGTCTGGTACACGAACGTCAAAGACAGGATTTCGATCACCGATTTCGTGCGGGCGGAACCACTGGCGATGGCGGAGGCGCGGGTCCGGTTACCCGCCGTGCTGCGAACACTGCATGCGCTGCCGCCGTTTGACCGGTCTCCATTCAATACATCCTGCACGTTTCTGCTGCACAAGGGGCCGGCGTTGGATGGGTACCTTCAGAAGTTTCAGGAGGCCAATATCCTGCCCACGGCGGAATGCGAGGAGTGGTTCGCCCGGTATGCCGAGTTGACCGCGGTTTATCCGCTGGACGACGGGGCGATGGTGGCGAGCCACAACGATTTGTTCAAGCCGGACAACATCCTGTTCGACGGGGAACGCGTGTGGCTGGTGGACTGGGAGGCTGCGTTCCTGAATGACCGGTATGCCGACTTGGCGGTGGTGGCGCAGCAGGTGGTCACGGGGGAGGAAGAGGAGCGGGTCTTTCTACAGGAATACTTTGGAACGGCGCCCGATGACTACCAGTTGGCGCGGTTTCACCTGATGCAGCAGATCGCGCACCTGTTTTACGCCATGGTGTTCCTGCATCTGGGTGCGGTGGGTGGGCCGATTGACTGGGGTGCGCCGTTGCCTGCATTCGGGGAGTATCAGCGGCGCCGGTGGCAAGGGGATGCCGTCCCACTGGCGGATCGAGAGGAGAAGGCCGTCTATGGCCGGACGCATTGGGAGCGGTTCAAGCACAACGTTCGGCACGCGCGTTACGGGGAAGCACTCCGGATTGTTGCGGACCGGGCATGCGGCGGAGGAGTGGCGCAGGGGTGCGTCAGCGGGTCCACGCAAGCGGCGGAATAAAGAGGCCGCCGCGGGCCACGGGCCTGCCCCGCAGCCGGCGAATTGAGCGGTCAAAGACTTAGTTTTCGGTGGGGCGATCCACGCTCTCGACGAACACCATGTGCAGCACGCCGTCGGCCTTTTCCAGCTTCAAGCCCCACTGTTCGCGAACCGCATCGAACAGCGACGGCCCCGCAATCTCCGGCGCCCCGGCCGGATCGCCGGGACGCACCGGAGTGAAGTCGTAATCCAAACGCAGCTTGTATCGCCCGGTGAGCCCGGTGTGGTCCTGCACGATGGTCCCGAGCAAGCCGCGTGCCGGCGGCAAGGACAACAGCTCCGCGGCTGAGAACAACGTGCCGCCCTCCAGGAAGAACGCGCGCGTGCCGCGATAGCCGCTGGGGCAGCGGGGCACGTAGGGATCGTCCGCATCGTTGGCCTGGGCGGGCGGCCGTCCTCCGCACGTGCCATCCCACTCCTGAATGTTCGGGCCGCGGGGGGCGTCGCTCCCGTTCAGGACCAGGGCGTAGATTTTGCCCCCGGTACGGTCTTCGAGCCGCACCTTCAAGCCGAAGCGTTCCGACAATAGGGTCCGGAGCATAAGCCGGAGTTCGTGCTGCGTGGTGGGCTGCGCGGCCTGGCCTTCGATGGCGTAGAGGGTGTCGTCCATCCACTCCGGGCCGCCACTCACGTTCCATGAGGTGCCCATGCCTTCCTGATACGCGGTGTAGATCAGCCACCTCACGTTCATCGCGGGAATCGAAAGGCGCTCGGGACCCGCGGGCGCCACGCGATTGCGAATCGCGCCCGGCGCCGCGAGTTTGACGGTCGCGACTTCGAAGCGGGGCGCGGAATCGGTGGCAGGTTGCGCGAAAGCTGACGCTGCCAGGCAGAGAGCGGGGGCGATCTTAAACAGAGTCATCGGCACACGCTTCCTTGATCATAAAGATACCTGCTATCTCGCAGGCCACACGAGGGCCGCAGTTCCCGGCGATGGCTCCACACGTAGGCGGAGCATAGCGATATCCCTCAGAAATGTCAACACGCGAGAAACGGCCCGATATCGCGCCAAAGACCCGTCCGCGAGACGTTCCGCCTTGTCCGGATCCGGACACCAACGCAGTCTTGGGACAGTACCCGGACATCTCTTTGCAACATTCGGTATCCTACTGGGGTCAATGATACGCCCCTCATAATGAGAGGCCATTCGCGATCATGTCCCAGACGCCCGAGACCGTCGGCCCGTATCAAATCTCGCCCCCATCGGCGCCGGCGGCATGGGACGCGTCTTCCGCGCCCGCGACCCCCGCCTGAATCGCGACGTCGCCGTCAAGCTGCTGCCTCCGGAGTTCAGCGCCGACCCCTCGCGCCGCGCCCGTTTCCCAGGACCGGTCTTTCGTAAGCCTCACGCCGGTCCCCAAGGGCGTTTCGTGTGGAAGCATTTCTTATTCGCCCCTGCCATCTCGAAGGAAGGCCCCGTTCTTGGCTGCGGCGGCGGCATCCGCCCGCTCGAGTTCGGAAGCCAGCTTTTCGCCCAGGATCTGAACGTTCGGCGCCTGGAACATTGACAGGTGATCGCCCGGCACCGAGTGCACCGTCAGCCCGCCTCTCGCGATTCCGGACCAGCCATTGGCGGGGTCTGCCACGCTCCTGAATTGATCGGCGGCCCGGAAGACCGTGAGCCTTCCGAAATAGGGCGAGTACAGGTAGTTCCGGATTCGTACCCGGATGCCGGAAGGATGGTGGAGACCGAACAGATTGTCATTTCCGCGATGCGCGGGCTGAACTCGTGCGCGAAGGGAATCCGCGAGATGCCGCGCCAACACCATGGATCGCTCCGCTACGTAAGGCGGCACCTCCCGGATCGCAAGTTGGCGGAGGCTGCCCAACTGGAATCGAACCCTCCAATGCAGCGTGTCAAGCAGCCGCCTTCCTTTGGAGCGGCCGGTACGGTTACGCGAAAATTCCGGGTTCGGAGGGTCGAACAACGCCAGAAGCGCCACCTGCTCACCGGCGCCAGCGAGCTGTTGCGCCATCTCAAACGCCAGCACCCCGTCGGCGCACCACCCGCCCAGATAGTAGGGGCCGGAAGGCTGCTGTTTCCGCACCACGGAGACTAATTGACGGGCCACATCCTTCAAGTCAGAGTCGTCCGTCAGTTGTTCCCGCCCAGGCATCGCAACGCCCAGAAAGGGGTGATCATTCCCCCACTGTGCAGCCAGCGGACGGAAAACCGGCAAAGGCCGCAGCATGAAGAACGGCGGCCTCGATCCCTCCGGCTGGATGGCCACGACCTGTTCCGTCCGCGCGCCCAAGGAGTGCATTGCCGCCGCTAAGCGGCGAACCGTCGGCGCAGCCAGCAAGGCATCGTGCGGCAGCGTCACGCCGAAGACCTCTTCTATGCGCACCATAATCCGAGCCGAAGCCAGCGAATGCCCTCCGAGTTCGAAGAAATCGTCGTCGATTCCGGGAATCGAAATCCCCAGGACAGCGGCCCAGATCGCGGCGAGCTTCTGTTCGTCGGGTGTTCCCGGCACCGCTACGGTGACCGGGCGAGCGCGTTTGCGCTCCGCGAATTCTTCGGCCAGCCGCACGCGCTGCACTTTTCCCGAGGCGCCCCTGGGAAGACGCGCCATAAACAGGAATACACGAGGCACCTTGTGAGGCGCCAACCGCGCTTTCAGGAACTCGCGAAGTTCCCCCTCGTCTACTTGCTCGCCGGCACGCAGCACCAATGCGGCCGCCAAATCCTCTCCCAACTGCGGATGAGGAACTCCGAACGCCGCCGCATCGGCAACCGCGGGGTGGGCCATCAAGGCGGGATCCACCTCCGCCGGCAGAATCTTCTCCCCTCCCCGGTTGACGATTTCTTTCAACCTTCCGATCACATAGAGAAAGCCGTCCTCATCGAACCGGCCCAGGTCGCCCGTTCGGAACCAGCCGTCCCGGAAGGCGAGGCTTGTGGCCTCCGGATTGTTGCGGTACTCCCGCATCACCCCGGGCCCGCGCACTACGATCTCTCCCTCTTGTCCGGGAGGCGCCAGGTTCCCCTCCGGATCCATGATTTCGACGCCCGGAACGATGCGCGCCCCCGCAGATCCCGCCTTGCGGACATAGGGCGCCAGCGGAGTGGTGGTCACGGCGCCCGTTTCCGTCAGCCCGTATCCTTCCAGGATCGGGACCCGCAAGTTCTCCTCCAATTCGTGCAGGAGTTCGCCCGGCAGCGACGCACCGATGGATCGAACGAATCGTAGCTGGGAGTGCCTGGCAAGCTCTGGCGTCTCGCGCCAGAGACCCAGGATGGTGCGATGGAGCGCGGGTCCCGCGGTGTACCAGGTTGGCCGCAGCTCGGTGACGCAGCTTCGAAATCGGTCCGTGTCGAAGGGTGCCGCACAAATCACGCTCCCTCCCGCTGCCAGTTGTCCCAAGGCAGATAGCAGACCCTGGAGGTGAAACAGCGGCATCATGTTGAGAAATCGGTCCGCGTGGCTCAGCCGCATGGCGTCGACGCTGGCGCGGATCATGGCTTCCAGATTGGCCTGCGTGAGGCAAACGCATTTCGCCTGCCCGGTGGTTGCGGAGGTCTGGAGCGAAAGCGCCAGCGCGGACGGGTCGGGGATCACCGGAGCGGCGTCCGCCCCCTTCAGCCCGGGAAGCTGAAACACCCCGGCACCCTTCTCCGGGGCGGCCTGGCATTCTATGACCGGAATCTCCATCGCCTGCGCGGCTTCCACAGCCGGGGAACCCGCGCCCTCCGGAACCAGCAGCGCCGACGGTTGCATGTCCTGGAAACAAGCCTTGAATTCCGCCTCGCGAAGCTCGGGGTTCAGGGGCGCAAAGCCCATAACAGGAAATGCGGCGAGGAAGGCGCACAGCGTCTGGGAGTCGTCGGGCAACACCGCCGCTAGCGGATGGCGCCGGTCCAGCCCGCTGCCCGCCAGGCCCGACGAAAGAAGCCTGACATGGGCTGACAGGCCTGCAAACGTGAGCGCGGTCCGGCCCGGCGCGAGGATCGCGGGTGCGTCCGGCCGCTCCTCGGCATGGAGTCGCAGGACCTGCGCCAAGTCCATCGGTATGCCTGCTTCGGTCACCGTCCGGTATTCTCCTACACGGCGCAGGCGCCATCAAGTGGAGCCATGCAACCCACTGCTCCGCCATGCAATCGATCCCAGCGGACATACCATTGCAACATTCGGTATCCTGAGGAGTCGATGATGCGCCTCTTATAATGAGAGGCCGTTTGCAATCATGTCCCAGACGCCCGAAACCGTCGGCCCGTATCAAATCATCGCCCCCATCGGCGCCGGCGGCATGGGACGCGTCTTCCGCGCCCGCGACCCCCGCCTGAATCGCGACGTCGCCGTCAAGCTCCTACCCCCCGAATTCAGCGCCGACCCCTCGCGCCGCGCCCGCTTTGAGCAGGAAGCCCGCGCCGTCGCCGCCCTCAACCACCCCGGCATCGTCAGCGTTTACGACGTCGGCGACGGCTGGATGGTCACCGAACTGGTCGACGGCGAGGACCTCCGCCATGCCGAACTCAACACCCGCCAGGTGATCGACATCGGCGCACAGATCGCCGACGCGCTGGCCGCCGCGCACGAAGCCGGCATCACCCACCGCGACCTCAAACCCGAAAACATCCTGCTCACCCGCGAAGGCCGCACCAAGATCCTCGACTTCGGACTCGCCAAAGTGGAGGACTCCGTCGTCTCCTCCGCCGGCCCCGAGGAACGCCGCACCATCACCAATCCCGGCACGCCCACCGGAACCCCCGGCTACATGGCTCCCGAACAGGTGCGCGGCCAGCCCAGCGACGTCCGGGCGGACATGTTCAGCCTCGGCGTGGTGCTCTATGAGCTGCTCGCCCACAAGCCCGCCTTCGAAGGGGACTCCGCCGTCGAAGTGATGCACGCCATCGTGCATGACGATCCTGCCGAGCTCCCCGAGACCGTCCCCGACGGCCTGCGCCGCATCGTCCGCCGGTGTCTCGAAAAGAAGCCGTCGCAGCGCTTCCAGTCCGCGCGCGACCTCGCCTTCGCCCTGCGTTCGCTCTCCGGCGCGATCGTTAGCGCGCAGACCTCCGCCGCGGCCCGCCGCCACAACGTGCTGTGGCCCGTCCTCTCCGGAGCCGCGCTGCTTGCCGCCGCCGTGCTCGCCTATATCGCCCTCAACCGGCCCGCGCCGGCGGATTTCTCCAACTACAGCTTCAAACCCTTCGCCTTCACCCAGGACCAGGAGCACTCCGGTGTCTGGTCGCCCGACGGCCAGAGCATCGCGTTCCTCCAACAGTCCGCGCAGGGCACGCGCCTCATGGTGAAGTCGCTCGATTCGCCCGAACCCACGCAGCTCGCCGCGCCCGTCTCCAACTCGCCCGCGCAGCTCGCTTGGTCGCCCGACGGCAGCCGCGTCTACTATCTGGGGCTGGGGCCCGGCGGCTCAGTGAACGCCGTGAGCCGCGCCGGCGGCCAGCCCGAACGCATCATCGGCGGAGCCACTGCCTTCCACCTCTCGCGCGACGGCCAGACGCTGGCCATCTGGCGGACCTCCCCGACTGCCGGCGAGGAAGGCGCGCGCCGCTCCGTCTGGATTTCCTCGCCCCCGGGAGCCGAGCCCTACGAATACCTGCCCGCGCCCTTTGCCGTGCGCACGCCGTTCACGCCCGTTCACCTGCGCTTCTCGCCCGACGGCAAGCTGCTCTTTCTTTCGATCATTACCGATGAGGGAGCCGAAACCTGGCTGCTGCCCTTTCCCGCCGGCACGGGCCAACCGCGCCGCATCTTCGCCAAGACGCCCTGGAACCGTCCCGTGGCTGCCTCCTGGATGCCCGACAGCCGCCACATCGTGCTGGCCGGAAACCCAGCGCCCGCGGTGGGCGAACAACTCTGGCTGGCCGACGTGGTCGACGAAACACTCACCCGCATCCTGGCCTGGCCCGAAGGCGGACAAGCCACGCCCTCGGTCTCCCCCGACGGCTCGCGCATCCTGTTCTCACACGTCGCGCGCGATCGCGACATCGTCGAACTTCCCATCGACGGCTCGCCCCCGCGCAATCTGCTGGCTACCAGCCTCGCCGAGATGGGACCCACCTGGTCCCCCTCCGGCGATCAATTCGCCTACGTCACGCGCCGCACCGGCACTGAGGAGCTGTGGCTGCGCAGCACTGTCGGCAACTTTGACCGCCCCATCGTCACCGAGCGCGACTTCCCCACGCTCGAAGCCATCATCGGACCCGAATTCTCGCCCGACGGCCAACGCATCGTCTACACGGCGCTACTCGCGGGAGGCGGCCGCCGCCGCAGCCTCGCGATCTCTCCGGTCGGCGGCGGAACGCCCACCATCGTCTCGGACGGCTACGCAGCCACGTTCTCACCGGACGGCGCCTCCATCGCCTTCCTGTGGCTCAAACAGGACGGCACCATCCCGGTGGCGACGCTGCATCTCGGCTCGGATCAGCCGCCCACCGAGATCCTCCCGCAGCGCGGCGAGCAGGCTCCCGAATGGTCGCCCTCCGGAGAATGGATCGCCGCGCCCCGGGGCTTCGACATCGAACTGGTCGCTCCGGCCAGCGGCGCCGTGCGCGTGCTGGCGCGCGTCCCGGCCAGCGCCATCGCCTGGTCGCGCGACTCGTCCACCATCTACGCGTTCGCCTATCAGGGCCCCCAGCCGCCGTCCCTCTCGGCGGTCGACGTCCGCACCGGCAACGTCCGCAAGATCGCCGACTACAACTTCACCGTCCAGCCGCTGCTCGAAAACACTTACACGGGCGGCATCCGCCTGAGCCTCTCCCCCGACGGTAAATCGCTCGCCACCGCCACGGCCACGAATCAAGCCGACATCTGGATCCTGGACGGTTTCCGCTACTGACAGGACCGCTCCCTATGGTCGCGGCTCAGCCAGCGGCACTGTGCACTGCAAGCAGCTTTGCCGGCAGAGCGCCACAAGCTACTGCCCGGCCAGTTCGCCGCGGCGCCCAGTTTCCCTACCTTGGGCGCCGCGCCACTAGCTGAGCCGCGACCGCAGGGAGCGGTCCTCTCCGGTCGGCACTTCCATCAACCAAAGGAGTAAAATGTGCGTACCATGACGAGCCTGACCCTGTGCGTACTGCTCGCATCGTTCGCGGCCGTGCCCGCCACCGCCCAGTGGCTTAACCTCAAGTCCCCGAATATCCCGCGCCACGCCGACGGCACGCCGGACATGGAAGCGCCCGCGCCCAAGCTTCCCGACGGCACGCCCGACCTCACCGGCATCTGGCGCCAGCCTAACGGCGTCAAGTACACCGTGAACCTCGACGCCGACCTCCCGCCGGGCACCGTCCAAATGCTGCCCGAAGCCGCCGCGCTCTACAAGCACCGCCGCGACACACTGTCCAAGGACGACCCCGTGGGCCACTGCCTGCTGCCCGGCGTCCCGCAGATGAACGCCGTCCCGTATCCCTACAAGATCCTGCAAAGCCCCAGCCAGATCACCATCCTCTATGAAGCCTTCCGCACCTTCCGCGAAATCTTCACCGACGGCCGCGCGCTTCCCAAGGACCCCAACCCGGCCTGGTTCGGCTACTCCGTCGGCCACTGGGAAGGCGACACGCTGGTGGTGGAAACCGCCGGCCTGAACGGCAAAACCTGGGTCGACACCGGAGGCCATCCCTCCACCGAACAGCTCCACGTCACCGAACGCTACCACCGCCGCGACTTCGGCCACATCGACCTCGAAACCACCGTCGACGATCCCGGCGCCTACGTCAAGCCCTGGACCGTCAAATACGAGCTCCGGCTCATGCCCGATACGGAACTGCTCGAGTACCTCTGCACGGAAAACAACAAGGACCTCGAACACCTCGTAGGGAAATGACATGAAACTCGCGCCAGTCCTCCTCGCTGTAGCCCTCTCCGCCGCGCTCCCCGCCTTCGCGCAATGGGACGTGAAGACCCCCAACATCCCGCGCCTGGCCGACGGCAGCCCCGACCTCGATGCTCCCGTCCCGCATCTCCCCGACGGCCGCGTCGACCTCTCCGGCATCTGGACCCAAAACCCCACGCGCGTCCGCGATATGGCCGCCGGAGCCCCTGCCGGAACGATCCAGATGCGCCCCTGGGCCGAAGAGCTCTACAGTGTGCGAGCCTCCGGCGCCGTCTCCCACCTGGAACCCGACGCCAACTGCCTCCCCCAGGGCACGCCCAAAATCAACACCGCGCCCGCGCCCTGGAAGCTGATCCAGTACCCGGACCGCGTCGTCATCCTCTATGAAGCCTTCACCCAGTGGCGCCAGATCTTCCTCGACGGCCGCCCGCTCCCCAAGGACCCCAACCCCACGTGGTTCGGCTACTCGGTCGGTCACTGGGAAGGCGACGACCTCGTGGTCGAAACCACCGGCTTCAACGGCCGCGTGTGGCTCGACCAGCTCGGCCACCCCTCCACCGAACAGATGCACGTCACCGAGCGCTTCCATCGCAAGAACTTCGGCAACCTCGATATCGAGGTCACCATCGACGACCCCGTAGCCTACAAGCAGCCCTTCACCGTCGTGCAGCCCTTCCGCTACGAGGCCGACACTGAACTGATCGAATTCATCTGCAGCGAAAATGAGCAGGACATCAAGCACATGGCGCCCGCCCAATGAAGACGCTCCTGGCCGCCTTCGTCCTCACCGTCACCATCGCCCCAACCGCGGCATGGGCCCAGTGGATCAAGTACCCGCACGCCGGCGTCCCGCGCAACCCCGATGGATCGGTGAACCTCACCGCGCCCGCTCCACGCACCACCGGCCACACCGCCCTCACCGGCCTGTGGCGCCCTGTCACCGGAGCCTACGTCGACAACATCGCCCGCGACCTGGGCGTCGACAAGATCCCCTTCCAGCCTTGGGCCAAGCAGCTCTACGAACAGCGCCGCGCCACGCTCAGCAAAGAGGACCCCACCGGATGGTGCGTCCCCGGCGGCGTCCCGCGCTCGGACGCCGTGCCGTACCCGTTCCAGATCCTCGAATCCCCGGGTGAAGTGGTGATCCTCTACGAAGCCGTCCTGCACTTCCGCCAGATCTTCACCGACGGCCGCGCGCTGCCCACCGACCCCAACCCGCAATGGCTCGGCTACTCCACCGGCCACTGGGAAGGCGACACGTTCGTCGCCGAATCCGCCGGCTTCCGCGAAAACGCCTGGCTCGACAACTGGGGCTTGCCCGGCTCCGACGCCCTGCGCGTCACCGAAAAATTCCAGCGCCGCGACTTCGGCCACATGGACATCGAGATCACCATCAACGATCCCAAAGCCTACACCGCGCCCTGGACTGTGAAGCTCCCCACCACGCTGGTCCCCGACACCGAACTGCTCGAATACATCTGCGCTGAAAATAACAAAGACCTGGAGCACCTGGTCGGAAAATAGCCCCAAGTGCATAGTGGCAGTCTGCCAGTCTGCCAGTCTGCCAGTCTGCAAGTGTGGGGCAGGCCCGAGGCCTGCGGCGGGCTCTCAGCCCGCCTACTGATCTGCCCTCAAACTACCGCTGGGCACAGCTCCGCTAGCTGTGCCGCGACCGCAGGGAGCGGTCCTCCCAGGTCCACGATCCCCACCCCTACGTCCGCACCCGATCCAGAAACCGCCGCACCGTCAGAATCGGGATACCTTCAAACGTGCCCAGAACCAGAAGATCACGGTCCCCGGTGACAATGAAGTCCGCGCGTCCTTCGAGCGCGCATGCCAGGACGTGGTTGTCATCCGGATCGGAGCTCGCCCAGACCTGCCGCACCGGCTCCACGATCTCCGCCCGCGACAGAATCGGCCCCACGACCGCGCCAAGGTCCTCGGCGGACCACTCGAAGCGCTCCGCCAAAACCCGCCGCAGCTCCGCGATGATCACCGGCGAGATGCACAGCACAAACGCACCGTCGGTATGAAGATCCAGCACCTCCCCAGGTGCGCCTCCAAACACAAGGGCGGATACAAAGACGTTCGTATCGATCGTCACCCGCATCAGCGACGCGATTTCGCCGGCCGCTGCTCCGAGCGCCACTCCTTTACGATGCGGACCACGTCCGCCTCCGTCAGCCCCTTGGCTTCCGCCTTGCGCCGGTACTTCGCCGTAGTCTCCGCCCGGCGCTGCTTCTCATAGGTGCGCAAGGCCTCCCGGAACAGCTCACTCATCGTGCGATTCTCCGACTTCGCCAGCGCCTGCGCCGCCTTGATCTGCTCTTCCGGCAGCGAGATCGAAATGTTCTTCGAAGCCATCTACTAATATTTTATATTAGAATCTACTATCCAGCCTCGCCAGCCCCCTTAGCCGCCTCGTCCTTCAAATCCCGCAGCAACTTGTCGAAGGCCTTCTGATACGAATCGTGATTCTTCCAATCCGCAAACTCCCCGATATGCCGCTGCTTGATCTCCCGCGCCCAAGCCTCATCGGCGCGCTCGACCGCATCGTCCAGCCGGATTGGAAACAGTACGAGCCCCTTCTGCCGGTCCTCCCGCTCCCGCGCCGCCTCGACCTCCCGCCGCACCCAGGGACTCACCACCGAGTGCTCCGACAGCACCAGCAGCAACTTGTCATGCAGCCGAATCGACTCATCGATGCGGTCCCGAATCCGGTCGCCGATCTTCATGTCCTCGGGAGCAAACCAGCACCGCACGCCCTTGGCTCGAAGGCCCTCACGGAGCCGCGCGGCGAACTCGTGATCTTTGGACGAGTGACTGATGAAGCACGAGTAGTACTCAATCGGGTCGCCGACCAGCGAGGGGATGCAGGTGATGAGGCTCTCCGGCACACCCGCGCCACGAAGGAAAATCTCGGGAATCCTGCCGCGGGAGTTGTAGATCACGTCGACCCCAATTGTCGACGGGAACTGGTGCTTGACAGTCTCAAGCCCGCTCGCAGTACTCAAATTATTGTTCGCAAATATGGTCCTTCCGACGGTAGCGCCGGCGAAATCCACGCGAAAAAGGTCGGCAGAGCCGAGGTTGGCCCAACGAAGGTCCGCTCCGCTCAGCCGCGCCTCGCCGAGGAACGCTCCGCAGAGATCCGATGAGTGGAGGAGCGCACCTCGGAGGTCCGCAGCGATAAGATTCACGCCACCGAGGCGCGCACCACCAAGTGGCGCCTCTTTAAGATCCGCTCCGCTGAGATTCGGCTCACGAGGATCGGCCGAAGTCCGGCGACGTTCCAACATCCACCGATTCCAAGCGGGCACGCCCTTCCTCAAAATTGCCAAATGCTCCGCATTCGCCATCACCCCACCCCCATCGCCGCCAGAAACGCCCGCCGCACCCCCTCCGGCTGCCCCGCCTGAAACGGATACCCCTCGCTCAACTGCCGCCCATGCAGCGGATGCGCCCGCAGCTCCTCCAAACTCACCCCATCCACCAAAACCCGCCGCTCGGCCACCGGCAGCGCAATGCACTCGTTGACCGCCGCATCCCGCACCACCGCCTTCGGATCCTCCCCCCGAGCCACCTTCTCCAAGTCCGTCAGAAACCGCTGCCGGATCTGGATCACCCCGCGGTCACTCCCCCCCAAATGCTCCTTGGTCCGGTCCGCCACCCGACCCTGCCCCACCCAAGCCACGAAATCCTGATTCATGATGTGGCTCGATATCCACCGCCCCGTCTTCTCATCCTTCACCGGACCCCACCAAGCCGGAATCCGCCCCTGCACATACGGCTCGCTCTCCTTCGGCACCCGCGTGAACGCCCACGTGACGCTCAGCGTCGACTCATCGTCGATCGGCACGCGCCACTCGAAGTGATCCCCCGGAAACAGCATGTTCGGCCACAAACACACCCGCCCAACCGTCCACAGCGGGTCCTGCTCGCTCATCCCCTCGCGAATCCGCCGGTACTGAAACCCGTAGGCGAACTCGTCGAACGCCAGCTTCAGGTGCGGCGGCGAATACGGACCCGTCGCGCCCCCCAGCCGCACGCTCCAGTTCAAATGCATCCACTCGAAGTGCAGCGGGTCGATCGAGTTCTCCTGGCACTGAAGCCAGTTGCACGGCACCTCGGCGAACACGATCTGCGCGAACCCGTTCTGCCACGTGAACGGCTCCCAGTTGGGCACCAGCGGCCGGGGCTCCGGACCCAGATACGCCCAAATCAACCCGGCCCGCGTCTCCACTGGATACGACTTCACCGTCACGCGATCCTTGAACCGGGCCTCCGGATGCGCCACGTCCTCATAGGGCTGCTCCGTGCACCGCCCCTGTTCGTCGAACAGCCACCCGTGGTAGTTGCAGCGCAGCCCGCACTGCTCCACGAACCCGTAGCTCAAGTCCGCGCGCCGATGCGGGCAATGCCGGTCCACCAGCCCATAGGTGCCGCTCAGGTCTTTATATAACGTGAGGTCCTCGCCCATCAGTCGGACGGGCTTGATCGTAGTCCCGCCGTCAAACTCGCTCTCCCCGGCGATCGGCATCCAGTACCGCCTGAGGAGCTGTCCCATCGGAGTATCCGCTCCGGTCTGTGTAAGCAATTGATTTTTCGCCGCGTCAAGCATCGTCTTCTTATATCACTCCACCCATCACAATTCACAACGAAATTTATCTCGCGCCACATCACCGCGAACCCGGCCAACCGCCCCCAACGCCACCCCAACCGCGGCGAAGCTACGGATGGATGCCGCAACCAAACCAAATCGCACCGCCCCCGCCGCACCGCGGGCAACAAAACGAACCCAAGCCCCACTTCGCGTGCATCTGCGTCCATCTGCGTCCATCTGCGGCCAACCATCTCCCCTTCGCGCCCCGACGAAACGAACCCAAATGTCACTGAAAACAAACAACCATCCGATCTCCCCACCCTCCGTCCCCCATTCGGCAGGTACGCCCGCCCAACCGAGGTTCGCTATAATTCCCGGTGTCTTAGGAGCGCTCACTCTTGATCATCGATAGCCACGGCCACGTCACCGCCCCCGACAAGCTCTACGTCTATAAAGCCAACATCCTCTCTCACCGCGGCGCGCACGGCCGAGGCAACGCCGGCTGCTCGGACGACGACATCCAAGCCGCCCTCAACGCCCCCGTCTTCGGCGGATCCTCCCACCTGGCCCAGCTCAAGGAAGTCGGCACGGACATGCAGATCATCTCCCCGCGCCCCTACCAGATGATGCACAGCGAGGACCCCAAGCTGGTCTGGTGGTGGCTGGAGGAGACCAACAAGATCATCGCCCGCCAGACCCAGCTCTACCCCGGCACGTTCCGCGGCGTCTGCGGCCTCCCGCAATCCCCCGGCGTCAGCCCGTCCTCGGTTCTGCCCTACCTGGAAAAGCTCGTCAAGGAAGACGGCTTCGTCGGCTGCCTGCTGAACCCCGACCCCAGCGAGTGCACCGACACGAAAATCCCCCCGCTGGGCGACCGCTTCTGGTACCCGCTCTACGAAAAACTCTGCGAGCTCGACATCCCCGGCCACATCCACTCCGCCGGATGCCGCTCGCCGCGCCTGGCCTACTCGCTGCACTTCATCAACGAAGAAAGCATCGGCGTCGTGTCGCTGCTCACCTCGAACGTCTTCAAGGATTTCCCCACGCTCAAGATCATGGTTTCGCACGGTGGAGGCGCCATCCCCTACCAATGGGCGCGCTTTGAAGCCAGCTCCCTGCGCCGCCCCGGCGCCACGCGCTTCTCCGACACCATGCGGAATCTGTATTACGACACGGTTCTCTACTCCAAGGACTCCCTCGAACTCCTGATCAAGACCGTCGGCGCTGACCGCTGCCTGTTCGGCACAGAGCGCCCCGGCGTCGGCACGGTGAAGGACCCGCGCACCAACCGCTGGCTCGACGAAACCCGCTGGCTCATCGAGGACTTCCACTGGCTCAGCGCGGCCGACAAGGAACTGATCTTCTCCGGCAACGCCAAAAAACTCTTCAAGCTGGACGTAGGCGCATGAGGTGGCGCAAGCACTCGTGCTTGCCGCGCCGGGACTCGTCCCGGCGCTTGTCGGCCCCCCTGCGCCTCATCTCCCCCGCGTTGGCTCTCCTGACCCTAGCCGCCTGCTCGAATCAAGAAGCCCCCAAAACCGCGCAGGAAGTCGTCATCAGCTACCCCGCCAAGGCCCCCGCCGACTGGCCCCTGTTCCTGGCCCAGGAAGGCGGCTATTACCAGCAACACGGCATGAACTCGCGCCTCGAGTTCGGCGTCCACCCCGCGCCCATCGCCATGGTCTCTTCCGGCGAAGCCGTCATGACCAACTACACGCTGGAGCAGGCCATGCAGGCGGCCTCCAAAGACGGTTCCCTGCTGATCGCCGGCAGCGTGCTCAACAACGCCCTGTTCGCCATGATGGCCAAGGACGGCATCGACTCGCCGGCTGATCTCAAAGGCAAAAAGTTCGGCGTCAGCCAGATCGGCGACGCGCCCTACAACTTCGCCGTCGCGATCCTCGGCAAGTTCGGCCTCACCTCACGCGACGTCGACTGGATCCCCATCGGCACCGAAGGCGGCGGCCGCGTGGCGGCCCTGGCCGCCGGCCGCATCGACGCCACCATGGTCCCGCCGCCGGCCTATTTCAAGCTCGAAGAGCAGGGGTTCAAAGAGATCGCCAACCTGGCCGACTACAAGGATCTCTACGCCCCCATGGCCTACGTCTTCAAGAAGAGCACGGCCCAGTCCAATCCCCAAATGGTCGAGGACCTCATCAAGTCTCACGCCGAAGCCGTCAAGCGTTACTACGACGACAAGGCCTTCGCCATCCAGGCCTACTCCACCTACGACCCCGCGCAATCGCAAGCCGACATCGAACGCATCTACGATCACGACCGCGCCGACAACACCTATGAGCGCGTCCCCTACGTGCTCGCCCCCGCGGTCGACTACATCATCAACCACCAGCCCAACGAACAGCTCACAGCGCAGATGAAGGCCTTCGATTTCCACCAGGTCATCGACAACAGCTACGTCCAGCGCCTGGTGGATCAGGGTTTCTTCCGGGACCTCTTCGGCCCCGGCATCGAGGCAGAACAGGAGCAGAAGGCGCCGCTGGCATTCCATTAACCGCTGGAATTCCGTGAACCCCTGGCGTCCCGCCGGCCGCTAGCTGAGCCGCGACCGCAGGGAGCGGTCTTCAAAGGAACAAGAACATGGCAAAAATCGTACTCGGAATCGGATCATCACACGGGCCGCTGCTTTCCACGCCGCCCGAACAGTGGGACCTGCGCGCCAAAGCCGACCGCGAAAACAAGCGCCACTGGTTCCGCGGCAAGACCTATGACTTCCCCGCGCTGCTCGCCCTGCGAGCCCCCGGCTTCGCCGATCAGGTGGACGTCGAAATACGCCGCGCCCGTCACGCCCAATGCCGCAAGGCCATGGCCGCGCTCACCGAAAAGTTCAAATCCGTCGCCCCCGACGCCGTCGTCATCGTCGGCAATGACCAGCGCGAGTTCTTCGAAGCCGGCCTCACCCCTTCGATCACCGTCTACCGCGGCGAACAGATCAAGAACGTCCAGCACCTTCACTCGGACCTGCCTGGAATCAACATCGCCGAACCCGGCAACTCGCCGGCGGAAGGCGCCAGCTACCCTGGCGCACAGAAACTGGCCGACCACATCCTCGACTCCCTCGCCGACGAAAATTTCGACCTAGCCCAATCCGACGAAACCCCCACCTCGGCTCCGCGCGGCGGCATCCCGCACGCCTACGGCTTTCTCTATCACTCGATCCTCGGCGACACGCCGCCGCCCAGCGTCCCCATCATCCTGAACGTCCACTTCCCGCACAACGTCCCCAAGAACCGCCGCTGCCTCGACTTCGGCCGCGCCCTCCAGCGCGCCATCGCCAACTTCGACGGCTTCGAGCGCGTCGCGCTGATGGCCTCCGGCGGCCTGACCCACTTCGTGATCGACGAAGAGCTGGACCAGACCATCCTCGCCGCCATGGAGAAGGGCGACGAGCAGGCGCTCGAAGCGATCCCCGAGGCCTACTTCAAGGTCGGCACCGCGGAAACCAAAAACTGGTTCCCGGTGATCGCCGCCATGAACGCCGAAGGACGCAAGTTCCACAAGGTTGACTACGTGCCGTGCTATCGCTCCGAAGCGGGCACCGGCAACGCCATGTGTTTCGCCTACTGGGAATAGAAACGTTCAAGCCGGCGCCCGAATCTACCAGGCGTGCAGAGAGCGATGCGTGCATCCTTCGCCCCCGGATGCTACACTGTCCAGACTAACGGGTGATCGGATGAAGCTACGTTCCAGTTCTGTTGTTCTGATCGTGTTGGGGATGGCCGCGCAGAGCCTGTGGGCGCAACCGCAGAACAAGCCAATCAAGCGGCCGGATAATAACGAACTCGAACTGATCGACCTGGACGCCGCCGTCCGGCTCGACCCGCCGAGTGCGGTGGTGGGGACCACCAGCCGCTTGGTCTTCCACACCTCTCCGCTGTCGTCCAAGGGATTGTTGTCCGAACAGGTGCGCGCCGCGCTGAAGGCTCTCGACAAGGCCAACGGCAGCGCAACCATCCTCAAGCTGCGCGCCTTCGTTGCCGGCACCGGCGATGTCCGCCGCGTGCAGTCCATTGTGACCGAAGTCTTCACCGGCAAGAAATGGCCCCTGCCGGCACTCACCACCATCCAGGTGGGAGGACTGCCGCTGGAGAACGCGCAGGTGGTCATCGAAGCCATCAGCCAGGAGAAGAAGAAGGAGGTGAACCCGGGCGGGTTGGCCTTCTTCTCGGCGCAGGATGCCGCGGCGCCAACCGACGCCGTGGCCCAACTGGAGATGGCGATGAAAGCGGTCGAGGCCACGCCGTTGCGCGTGACCTGCTTCGCGCAGTCGGCCGAAGCCGCCGAGCAGGCGCGACTCGCGTCAGCCAAAGCGTTCCCGCGAATGCCGGCGACCGCCGTGCAACTCACGCGCTATGGCCAGGAGCCGCACGCAGCCTGCGAGGGTATCGGACGTCTGCCGGCCAAGGACGCCGCCGGACCGCTGGTCAGCCGCATGGACGTTCCAGGTCTCCAGCCACTGGCGGACCGCGCGCCGGTGGTCATCGTGCGCCGGCCGCAACTGGTGTTCACCGCCGCGCAGATGGCGTTTGAGGACAGCGACGACGACATCCGCCTGGCCTACCAGCGCCTGGGACGCACCATCCAGGACCTGGGCGTGAGCTACGACGACGTGGTGTTCTCGCACATCTACGCGATCAACCGCGGCATCGAAGAGAAGGTCAGCGGTCTGCGTGCGGACTTCATCAACCCGGAACTGCGCCCGGCGCGCACCACTGAGATCTTCGAAGGACTGCCGTCGCTTGACGCCTCGATGGCCGTGGAGATCGTCGCCGCGGCGAAGTAGCAAGTTTGCGGACTCGCCGGGACCGCTCCCTCTGGTCGCGGCACAGCTAGAGCGGTTTCGTAGATACCGTAGAGCGTGCCACAGCCGCCAAGCTGTTGAAATAGCCGTTGCGAGCCGGGCGAAACCGATCTACGCAGAATCAATAAATGGGCTAGAGCGGTTTCGTAGATACCGTAGAGCGTGCCACAGCCGCCAAACGTTGATACAACTGTTGCAAGCCGGGCGAAGCCGATCTATGCAAGATCAAGAAATGGTCTAGCGGTGATTCCGGGCACGGCGTCAGTAGCTGTGCCGCGACCACAGGGAGCGGTCTTCGTTAATCCGCGATCTCCCCGCTACTCGATGCGCAGCGCGATCAGGACGTTCCCTCCTCGGCCTCCATTGCGCGCGTAGCCTGACTGGATGTAGACCATCCCGCCCGCCACCACCGGGCCCGCGCCGTCGATCGCACCGCCGTTGGCCTTCACGCCGTTCACCGTGTCCCAGTCCTTGGCCGTGTCGAATTCCCAGATCACCTTGCCGTCGCGCGACGAGTACGCCCGCAGCCGGCCGTCGACCGCGCCCGCGAGCACCACTCCGGGGATCGCGGTCACTGCGGCGGGCTGCGCCGGGCTGCACTGTTCGCGTCCTTCTTCGCACACCGGCGGCGGCGCGAACCACGCCTTCGCGCCGTCGGCGATGCGCAGCGCCGTGAGCCCGCCTCCGGTCTTCGGGTCCACCGGATTCGGCAGCGGGTCGAACTTGCTCTTGTCCGGCGCGCGCACGCGGCCGACGTCGCTCACCGCGGCGTAGACGTTGGCGCCGTCGGTGGCCATGCCCCACTGCACGCCTCCGTTGGTCCCGCCCTGGCCGACCCGCGTCTGCCACAGCACCTTCCCTTGCTGATCAGGGTCGAGCCCGTACACCATGCCCGATTTCTGCCCCGCCAGCAGGAGGTCGCGGCCGCCGGACAGCGTGACCAGAATGGCCGATGAGCCGAAGTCGTAGTCGCGGCCCGGACACTCGCGCTGCGTGTTGCACACCAGGTTGAACACGTCGTTCGGCGTCACCTGGCTCGACCATGCGAGCTTACCCGTCTTCAGGTCGAACGCCAGCACGGCGTCACTGGTGGGCGTGGCCTGCGTGTAGTTGTTGCCCGTGGTCGCGTAGAGCAGGCCGCGCTGGGCGTCGACGGTCGGCGCCGACCAGATGCCCGCGCCCGATGGTCCCAGCTCCGCGCGCCCGTCGGCGAGCTTCGCGCCGGTCTCGTGCGGCTCTTCAGGGATGGCGAACGACTTCCAGACCACCGATCCATCCGCCACACGGAATGCCGTAACGCTGCCGCGGAAGGTACAGCAGACGTAGTTCGGATTCTGCGGCCGGCTCTCTTCCCAGCTCGCCGCGGGGACGTAGACAATGCCATCGTGCGCCACCGGCGAGCCGGTGAGCTTGGTCGACTCATGCTCCTCGGGCTTCTTCTTCCAGAGCAGCTTTCCGGTCTCCGCCTCGACGGCGTAGAACCAGCCGATCTGATCGCCGAACATCACGGCGTGCGTAGCCGCGCCTGCAACCGGCGCGACCGCCATCGCCGTGCGCACCGGACCGTCGGCCTGGTACAGCCAGCGGATGCAGCCGGTCTGCGCATCCAGCGCCTGAATCAACCCGCCCGCGCTGCCCACGAACACATTGCGCCCCAGCACCGTGGGCGGTGCGAAGGCGTTCACGTCGCCATCGAAGCCGTACACCCACTTGACCTTTAGATTGGGCATGTCGGCGGCGGTGAGTCCCGGCGAAGGCTGATAGCGCGCGTTGTCCAGCGAGGGACTCCAGCCGCTCCAGTCGCCTGCGCGCGGCTCGGCGACCATTACCGCCCGGTCCGTGCAGAAGGCCGAAGCAGGAGCCTCGCGGCTCTCGTCGGGCACGCCCAGATACGCGGCGACGGCCTCGCGCTGCGTGCGGTCCAGCGAATAGGTCACGCTCATCATCACGCCGAAGTCCATCGCCCGCAGGATGCGCGCCACCGGCATCTGGCGCAGCGCGGCCTGCGTGGGCGCGTGCGATTCGAAGGCGTCGTGGCAGGTGGTGCAGTGCTCGCGGTAAATCGACTCGCCCAGCTTCTGCTGTTCGGAGGCGCAGGCGGCCAGCAGCAGCGCCGCGGCGGCCAACGCGATCCGTGTGATCCAAACCCGCATCCTGTGCACCTCGGCCTACCATAATAGCCGCACGCGGTGTATACTGGTCGCCGCTTTGAAATCCATGCCGCAAGATCAGAACCTGCTTTGGAGCCGCCGCGAGGCACTGCTGCTGTTGGGCGCGGGTGCGTTTGGGGCCCGTACCGCGTCCGCACAGCAGAAGCTGGAGTTCGCCGCGCTCGATCACATCGAGTTCTACGTCTCAAACGTCGAACGTTCGCGCGACTTCTTCGTGCCCATCTTCGGCAACACCCTGCTGCGGAATGTGAACCTGGGCAAGCGTTACCTGAAGCTCGGCGCGGCCTACATGGCGTTCGAGGCGCGGCCGGAGATTCGCGTCGACCACTTCTCGGCCGCGATCCGCAACCTGGAGATGCCCGCGGTGCACGCGTTCCTCGAAGCGCGCGGCGTGGCGTATCGCGACTATCCGAGCGGACGTGATACAGCGGTGACCGATGCCGACGGCATCCGCACGCAGCTTTCGCCGGAGGACGGATGGGACATCTTGAAACCGCCCAACTTCGTACCCGAAGCGGTGGCGCTCGCCGGCGAGCCAGTCTTCCGGCCCAAGGCGCTGGATCATATTCTGTTGAACGTGGCCGACCCGGAGGCGTCGGTCAGCTTCTACGAGAAGATCTTCGGTCCGGTGAGCGAGCGCGCCAACAACCGGATCTGGTTCCAGGTGGGAGCTTCGCGGGTCGGCCTGCTGCGGACGCCGGAGGCTCAGCGTGCCGGCGTGCATCACTTCTGCGTGGCGGTGGAGCCGTTCGACTACGATGCGGCCACGCGGCGGCTGGCCGCGATGGGAGCGAAGGTCGAGAATCCGGACGTGGCGAATGCGCCGGAGTTCCGGGATCCGGATGGGTCGCTGATTCAAGTAATCACGCCGTAGGTGGCGCGAGCACTCGTGCTGGCCGCGCCGGGATTCGTCCCGGCGCTTGTCGCCCGTCATCGCACCGAGCGTCTGAACGCCGGCGGGGTGGCTCGCTGAGCTAGAGTGTTTTCTCAGCAAGCGTAGACCGCTCCCTGTGGTCGCGGCTCAGCTAACGCGCATTTCTCACCAGGTTCGGGCGCAGGACGTGGCGCAAGCCCGTGGCTTGCCGCGCCGGGACTCGTCCCGGCGCTTGTGGCCGGTCACGCTGTCATGCCGGGAGCGGCGGCCAAATCGCCGATTGCGTATCCCTGCCTCACGTTTCGCGCCGATGCGCTGTAGAGCTTGTGAGAGCAGGCTAACGGCGCTCTGCACAAAGGACGTGCGCTGGGCACAGCGCCAGTAGCTGAGCCGCGACCACAGGGAGCGGTCTACGGTAACGCTGCAAAGCTCTAGCCCATTTCTTGATTTTCCGCACAGTTGCTTCAACCGCTTGGCCGCCGCGGCACGCTCTACGGCATCTTGGAAACCGCTCTACACTGGCGGCCGGCCGCTCCTGCGCCCGACCACACGTGTCGAGACGAGTCTCGACACGGCGAGCACGAGTGCTCGCGCCACCTCAATCGTGCAGGTAGCGGGCGAAGTCCTGCGGGCGGAAGCAGTGTGCGAGTGCCGTTTCCCTGGTGATTTTGCCGGTACGGATCAGTTCGGCCAGCGACTGCTCCATGGTGATCATGCCGTCGCCGCGGCCGATCGAAATCGACGTGTAGATCTGGTGATCCTCGCCCTTGCGGATCAGGTTGCGCACGCCGCTGGACGCCATCAGGATCTCGACCGCCGGGTAGCGCACGCCGTTGGTCGACGGCACCAGTTGCTGCGCCACCACCGCCAGCAGCGCCAGGGACAACTGCTGGCGGATCTGCACCTGATTCGTCGAGGGGAACGAATCGAGAATGCGCGAGACCGCCTGCGACGTGTCGTTGGTGTGCAGCGTCGAAAGCACCAGGTGTCCGGTTTCGGCCGCGGTGAGCACCGTGGCGATGGTCTCGGGGTCACGCATCTCGCCCACCAGGATCACGTCGGGGTTCTGGCGCAGGATGCTGCGGACCGAGCCGGCGAAGTCCGGCGCGTCGCGGCCCACCTCAATCTGCTCAATGATCGAGCTGCGGTTGGTGTGCACGAACTCGATGGGGTCTTCGATGGTCACCACGTGATGATGGCGGTCGGTGTTGATCAGGTCGACCAGCGCGGCGAGCGTCGAGCTCTTGCCGCAGCCGGTGGGCCCGGTGATGAGCACCAGTCCCTGGCGCGCCTCGGCCAGCTTGCGCAGCGCGGGCGGCAGGTGCAGGGATTCGAGGCTTGGGATCTTTTCGGGCAGCAGGCGGAAGCTGCCCGACAGCGTGCCGCGCTGGAAGTGGACGTTGGCGCGGAAGCGGCCGATGCCTTCGCGGCTGAAGCACAGGTCCACGCTCTTGGTGCGGGTGAGGTCCTGGTGCTGCGCGGGCGTCAGCAAGGACAGCAGCAGGTCGCGGGTCTCTTGGCCGCCGAGCGCGGGACCCGTAGAGGTGAGCGATCCGCCGATCCGCAGCGTGACCGGCGCGCCGGCGATCAGCAGCAGGTCGGATGCCTGGCGGCGGACGGCGTGCAACAGAAGTTGATCGAGAGAGGCGAGGAGTTGCGGGGGCGGGGCCGGATGCGGCTCCCGCGAGCCCGGGACGGCGCGGTTCAGCTCGGCGACTATCTGCGCGAGTTCGTGATCGTAGCCGGGCACCTCATTAGTATGACGCGCGCGCGGTCTGGAACGTGGATGGCTTGGCTTGACGCGGGGCGGGCTGCGTGGGATGCTCCGCTTCATGCGGAAAGAAACAGTCCTGATGGGAATCGTGCTGGCGGCGGTGCTGCTGTTCGAGGTGCAGCGCGCGCGTACACAGGATGGCACGCTGACGGCGCTCGACTACATCCAGATCCAGCAGCTCATGTACGCCTACGGCCACACCATCGACCAGTGCACCAACAACGGCTACGACTACGCGGACCTCTATACGCCGGACGGCATCTTTGTCGACAACTTCACCGACGAAGGCTACCGGCAGGGCGGGCTGGTGCGGGCGGTGGGGCGCGAGGCGTTGGCGGCGGCTTCCGGCGGCGGGTCGCTGGGATGCAAGGATGTCGGCTGGAAGGACTGGAGCCACCTGATGGTGAACCCGGTGATCACGCCCACGGCGACCGGCGCGATGGGGCGCGTGTACCTGGTGGCGATCGGCGAGCAGGGTCCGCGGGATGTGACGCGCTTCGGTGGCTATGAGGACGTCTACGTGAAGTCGGACGCCGGCTGGCGGATCCAGAAACGGACGCATGTGCGGAACAAGGCTTGGAGCAATCCGCTGTTGCAGTCGCCGGATCTGAATTAGGGGGCGTTTGTGGACGCGTGTGGACCGCAGTCGCTGCGGTCGCGGCACCGCTAGTGGGTTTACGGACCGGTGGCGTTTGCGGGCGGAGTTGGGATCGATCGGGCGGCTCGGAACCGTGTTGCTTTGCGTAGCGCCAGTAGCTGAGCCGGGACCATAGGGAGCGGTCCTCCACTGTCCGCAGCCGCTTCGCTACCCGCGTCCCACCAGCGGCATCTTGGTCGCCATCACGGTCATGAACTGCACGTTGGCTTCCAGCGGCAGGCCAGCCATATAAAGGACGGCGTCGGCCACGTGCTTCACGTCCATGCGCGGCTCCGGCATCACCGTGCCGTTGGCCTGGGGGACGCCTTGCGCCATGCGGGTGGTCAGGTCGGTCTCGGCGTTGCCGATATCGATTTGCCCGCAGGCGATGTCGAACGGACGGCCGTCGAGCGAAATGGACTTGGTGAGTCCGGTGATGGCGTGCTTGGTGGCCGTATACGGCGCCGAATTGGGGCGCGGGGCGTAGGCCGAAATCGATCCGTTATTGATGATGCGGCCGCCGCGCGGGGTTTGGGCCTTCATCAGGCGCATGGCCTCCTGGGCGCATAGGAAAGATCCCGTCAGATTCACGCCGACCACCGCCTGCCACTGCTCATAGGTGAGTTCCTCCATGGGAACACCGGGCGCGCCCATGCCGGCGTTATTGAAGAGCAGGTCCAGGCGTCCGAAGGCGTCCTTCAGGCGGGCAAAGGCGGACCGGACCTGATCCGGCTGGGAGACGTCGCAGGGCAGGATCAGGTGCTGGTCAGAGCCGCCGGTCGATTGCAGGCGGGTTTCTTCCAGGGACCCGGTCCGGCGCCCGGCGAGCGCGACGCGGTAGCCGGCCCCGGCCAACGCGACCGCCACGGCTCGTCCGATGCCGCTACCAGCTCCGGTAACCAATGCAGATTTCAAGCTCGTCATACGTTGATGTTGGTCATGCTCCTTTTTGACTTCCCCACACTCCCGTTCTGTGCCACACTATACCGAAGGTGTCCACGCCCTTGCTGGCCGCCTTGCCGGGCCGGTTCTGGTGGGCTCCGTCCGGCGGTTTCCTTCCGCGTCCCTGAGAGCACATTGGGCGAACGAGCGGCCCGGTTACGGCCGGGTCATATCACAAGTTGCCGGGAACCCTCGTTTAATTAAGTTTTATTTATGGTGAGATGCGGGTAGATTTGAAGAAACACTTTATGAAAGGGCTCGGTTTCGGCAATCCCGGGCAGCAGACACTGGCGTTCGGCCTTGAGGAGGCGGGCTTGTACACCATAAGTTTGAAACGGCCAGGCGATCCCGGACATCTGCTCTTCACGATCGCTCAAATCGGGCACAACTTCCGGGACGGGGTCCGGCCAGGACCTACTGCGGCAGCATTATGAATCATCGCACTGAGGGGCGCAGTGACTTCCAACTGTAGTCTGGCGCGCCGCATCGTCCGGTCCGCACGCAGCTTCCCGCCGGAGGCTCTCACGCCGGAAGTGCAGGCGAAGGTGAAGACGGCGCTGCTCGACCTGCTTTCCTGCGCCTTCGAATCGCTGGATCTGCCGGCCAGCCGGCGGGCGATCAAGTTCGCCTCGCGTTACCAGTGCGGCGCGGCGGCGGTGATCGGGACGCCGCTGGCGGTGCCGATGCCCACGGCGGCCTTCGCCAACGCCACGCTCGGCCACGGACTGGTGCGCGAGGACATGCACACGGGATCGGTGAGCCACCTGGGGGTGGTGATCTTCCCGACGCTGCTGGCGCTTTCCCAGCAGCATGTCACCAGCGGGACGGCGTTCATGGCCGCGGCGGTGTGCGGTTATGAGACGGGGGCGGCCATCGGCCGGGCGCTGATGGATGCCGAAATGGTGCGGGTCCACCGGCCCACGGGCATTACGGGTCCGCTGGGGGCGGCGCTGGCCGGATCCCTGCTGTTCGAACTGGATGAGGACGCCGCGGTGAGCACGCTGGGGCTGGCTGCCAACACCTGCGGGGGGTTGAACGAGTGGGCGCGGTACGGCGCCGATGAGATGTATCTGCAAGCGGGCTTTGCGGCGCGCAATGCAGTGACGGCGGTCGAACTGGCGGAGTTGGGGACTTACGCGTCGGAGACCGCGCTGGAGGGTGAGGCGGGACTGTTCCGGTCCCTGTGCCGGCCGCAAGCCGCCGGGCAAATCGGGCTTTTCGAGCGGGACCGGCTGGAGATTATGGAAGTCTACAACAAGCCCGCGCCCGCCTGTAATTACGCGCAAACGGCCTGCCAGGCAGCGCTGGCGGTGTGTGACACGCCGTTCGATCCGCGGGAGATTACAGGGATTGAGATCCGCTGCTCGACTGCGGCCCTGAATTATCCGGGGTGCAACGCGGCGGGTCCGTTCGAGCGGGTGCTGCAAGCCAAGATGAGCATCCAGTTCTGCGTGGCGGCGACCTTGGCGCGGCGGTCGGTGGAGGAGCACAACTACCGGATGCTGGACGATCCCGAGATCCGGCGTCTGGCGGCGCTGGCCCACTTGACCGAGGAAGCCGAGTTCACGGCCGCATATCCCCGCATGCAGGGCACCGAGGTGGCCATTACGCTGAACGGCGGCCGAAGGCTGATGCGCCGGCTGGCGGATCTGACGCCGGCTACCCCCGAACAGATCCGGCAGAGGTTCCGGGCGGCCACGGCGCCGGTGCTGGGCCGGGTGTCCACGGACGTGATCGAGGCGACCGTCGATAGCCTGGAAGAGCAGGAAGACGTCGGGATCCTCAACGCGCTGCTGACGGCGCGGTAAGCCGGCGGCTGTAACCTTCCTGAAGAAATCCTGCTTGTGTCAGTGATGACACCTGTATCTACGTTCCAGCAGGCGGAACGATCACACACCAGCCTGCTTGCGGCGGCCGAGAAGCGGACCCTGATTTGGATCGCCAAGAGGCTTCCTATGTGGGTCAATTCGGACCACTTGACGGCACTTGGGTTCGTTTCGCTGGTAGGCGCCGGGGCGGCCTACTGGCTGGCCCGGTGGAGCCCCTGGTTCCTGGTGGCGGTGGTGGGGCTGCTGGGGTTGAACTGGTTCGGGGACTCGCTGGACGGGACACTGGCGCGGGTCCGCGACCGGCAGCGGCCGCGCTATGGGTTTTACGTCGATCACGTCCTGGACGCGATCGGTATCTTCTTCCTTATGAGTGGGTTGGCGTTTTCCGGTTACATGACCCCAGCGGTCGCCTATGCTTTCCTGGTGGCGTATCTGCTGCTGTCGATCGAGATCTACCTGGCGACGTACGCGGTAGGGACGTTTCACCTGTCGTACTGGCGGTTCGGGCCGACCGAGCTGCGGATCCTGCTGGCGGTGGGGAATCTGTTTGCGTTGAGGAATCCGTGGGCGCGGGTGGGGGGCGTCGAGTTCTTGCTGTTTGATGTGGGGTTTGCGGTGGGGACCGTGGGGGTGGCCGCGGTGCTGGTGCAGGCCGTGGTGCGGCATACGGTCCGGTTGTACCGGGAGGAGACGTTGTAGGAAGGATTCCCGATCCTGCGGCGTAATACGGGCAGCGCCGATCCGGGCAGTCAGGCCCACCGGGTATGCGCGCCTACCCTGGATGGATGGGCACGCAAGGGATGGATGGGCACGCAAGGAAGAGGTGGTCGGAGCCACTCCGGCGGAGTTGGAGCGGCACGGCTTGGAAGTCGTACTGGTTGAGCACGCGCGACTTCGCACATGTGCCGGGGCGCAACAAGACCGGCCGGATCGATGGCCGCTGGACTCAACTGCCGCACAGTTGCGGCTCTGCGCGGATCGCTCCGGCCCGCCGGGCAGATCTGCATGCCACGGACGCTGGTACGGGCCAGAAGCCGACGCCGCAACACAGCCGAACGGCGTTGCGGGCTGTTTCATCGCTCGCCCGGACCCCGCTCCTGTGGACAGCGCCGCTGGCTGATCTGCGACCTCCATGGGCGCGGTCTTCAGGCAACGCTATAATCGTGATGTTATGAGGATGCTCACCCCTGCCACAATCCTCTGCTCCCTGTTGCTCGCAGTCCCGGCCGCACAGGCCGCCGGTCTGGTCGACGATGTCCGCGCGGCCCTGAACAACGGCGACCTCGCCGGAGCCGATCGCCTCACGCAGGCGTACCAGCGCCAGCGCGGCGCCAATTCGGAGCTGGCCGCCGCCATTTCCTGGCTGGCCCGCGGCGCCCTGGCCGCCCGCGACTACGACCGCGCCGACAGCTACGCGCAGAAGGCGCAGGAGATGGCCATCGCCAATCAGAAGGGCCGCCTGCTGGACCTCGACCAGTGGCTGCCCACCGCGCTGGGCGCGTCGATCGAGGTGCAGGCGCAGGTGCTCGCCGCCCAGGGCGAGACCTCGCGCGCGGTCGCCTTCCTGCGCGAAGAGTTGGCGAAGTACAAGACCACGTCCATCGCCGAACGCATCTCGAAGAACCTCAACCTGCTGAGCCTCGAAGGCAAGCCCGCACCGGCGCTGGACGCCAAGGAGTGGCTCGGCAAAAGGCCTCCGTCGCTGGCCGCGATGCGCGGCAAGCCCGTCCTGCTGTTCTTCTGGGCGCACTGGTGCCCGGACTGCAAAGCCGAGGTCCCCATCATCGCCACGCTCATGAAGCGCTACAGCGCGCGCGGGCTGCAACTGGTCGGCCCGACCAAATACTACGGCTACGTCGAGGACGGCAAGGACGCCCGGCCGGCCGAGGAGAAGCCTTACATCCAGCAGATCTTCGACCGCTATTATTCGCAGTTGCGCAGCTACATGTCGATCCCGCTGAGCAACGCGAACTTCACCGAGTACGGGTGCAGTTCCACACCGACCCTGGCCATTGTGGATAAGACCGGCACGGTGAGCTGGTATCACCCGGGCGCGGCGACCGAGGCCGAGCTGGCGGCCGCCATCGAGCGGGTGCTCTAATGCGCCGGCTGTGGCTGGCTGGCGGGCTGACCGCGCTGCTTGCGTGGGTCGCGTTCTCCTACCAGGCGCCTGCGACGCATCCGGTCACCGGACGCAAGATCGCGGGCGTGATGGGCGTGGCGGGCGCAGATTGGTTAGTGCGCCCCGAGCGCGAAACCGAAGAGCATCCCGACCAGGCGCTCGACGAACTGAAGCTCAAGCCCGGCATGGTGATCGCCGACATCGGCGCGGGCATCGGCTACTTCAGCCTGAAGTTCGCCCAGCGCGTGGCGCCCTCGGGCAAGGTCTACGCGGTGGACCTGCAACCCGGCATGCTCAGCCGGCTGCGCGTGCGCGCCGCGGCGCAGAAGATCACCAACGTGGAGACGATCCTGGGCGCGGCGGCCGATCCCAAACTGCCCGCGGGCGAGATCGACCTGGTGTTCCTGTGCGACGTCTACCACGAGTTTTCGCAGCCGCAGGCGATGATCCGCAAGATCCGCGAGGCGTTGAAGCCCGACGGGAGATTGGTCCTGCTCGAATACCGCGGCGAGGACCCGGCGATCCCGATCAAGGAGGATCACAAGATGACGGTGGACCAGGTCCGCCGCGAGATCGAACCGGAGGGGTTCAAGCTGCAAAAGCCGATCGAGTCGCTGCCGATCCAGCACCTGCTGATTTTGACCAAGACAGAATAGAGTGATGTACCTGAAGCGCATACGTCCGGTATCGGAGGTCTTTCCTGATTTGACAGCCGAATTAACCAAGCTCTTGTTGGATTCTGAAGAATCTGCATTGGCTCCCCAGGTCCCTCACTTGAAGCTCGTAGATCGCTGCCGGTGCGGTGACTCCTTCTGTGCGACGTTCTACACAGAGAAGCCTCCGAGTGGCAGCTACGGCCCGAAGCACAGGAACGTAGTGCTAGACCCAGACGAAGGCATGATCGTGCTGGACGTGGTCGAGCAAAAGATCATGTGTGTGGAAGTTCTGCACCGGCCGGATGTCCGGGCGGCACTCGTTGCCGCGCTTCCGTAGACTTGTTGTTCGACTCTTACCGCGGGACGGCGGCTGCTCTCAACTGCTTCTCCGCTTCGATGACGAACTCATGCAGTCCCGAACCGCCCTTTTCGACGTACTCGTGCAACTGCTTGCGCATGCGCGGTTCCCAGAACATGCGCAGGTGGTCGGCGGTCATCTTGATCGCCTCCTCGCGGCCGTAGGCGGCTACATTCAGGGCGATCTGGTTCGCCATGTGAACCATGTTATGTGTGTCCATTTGCCTTAAAGGGCCACAGATGGACACAGATGGACACAGATCGGACTCCGAGAGTTAAATCTGTGTCTGTCTGTGTTCATCTGCGGCTAAAACTTGTTCTTAGTCCCCGGCGGCTCCGGCTTCGTGCAGGATCTTGCGCGTGAGCTTCTGTTTCTCGGCGTACTGCTTCTGCCATTCCGAGAGCTTCTTGGCCAGCTTCACCTGCACCGCGGTCACTTTGTATTCCGGACAGCTTGTGGCCCAGTCGGAGAACTCGGTGGTGACTACGTTCGCGCCGCTCATGGCGTGGTGGAACGTGGTGTAGACCACGCCCGGCTGGATGCGTTCGGAGACGCGCGCGTGCAGCGTGATCTCACCGGACCGGCTGTGGATCGACACCAGGTCGCCGTTGTTGATGCCGCGATTCTCCGCGTCCAGCGGATGGATGTCGAGCACGTCCTCTTTATGCCACACGTTGTTTTCGGTGCGGCGCGTCTGCGCGCCCACGTTGTACTGCGACAGGATGCGTCCGGTGGTCAGGATCAGCGGGAACTTGCCGGTGGTGCGCTCGTCGGTCGGCACGAACTCGGTGATGACGAAGTTGCCCTTGCCGCGGACGAACTTGCCGATGTGCATGACCGGCGTGCCTTCGGGAGCCGCGTCATTGCAGGGCCACTGCACGCTGCCGAGCTTCTCGATCTTCTCGTAGGTCACGCCGGCGAAGGTCGGCGTCAGGCGGGCGATCTCGGCCATGATCTCGCGCGGATGCGTGTAGTTCATGGGATAGCCCATGGCGTTCGAGAGCGCCTGGGTGATCTCCCAGTCGGCCATGCCCTGCATCGGCGGGATGGCTTGGCGCACCATGCTCAGGCGGCGCTCGGCATTGGTGAAGGTGCCGTCCTTTTCAAGGAACGTCGAGCCGGGCAGGAACACGTGGGCGTACATCGCGGTTTCATTCAGGAACAGGTCCTGGACCACGACGCACTCCATGGCCTGCAGGCCCGCGAGGATGTGCTTGGTGTTGGGATCCGACTGGGCAATATCTTCGCCCTGTACGTAGATCCCTTTGAAGGTACCCTCCACGGCGGCATCCAGCATGTTCGAAATGCGCAGGCCGGGCTCGTTTTGCAGCGGTACGCCCCAATCGGCTTCGAACAGCTTGCGCGCGTTGTCGTCGGAGACGTGGCGGTAACCGGGGAATTCGTGCGGGAACGATCCCATATCGCAGGACCCCTGCACGTTGTTCTGGCCGCGCAGCGGGCTCACGCCGACGCCCAGCCGGCCAAGATTGCCGGTGGCCATGGCGAGGTTCGCCATGCCCATCACCATGGTGGAGCCCTGGCTGTGCTCGGTGACGCCCAGGCCGTAGTAGATAGCCGAATTCGGACCCTGTGCGTAGAGCCGCGCGGCGCCGCGGATGGTCTCCGCCGGCACTCCGGTGATGGCTTCCATCGATTCGGGCGAGTTCTTTTCGAGCGCGATGAACGCCTTCCACTTGGCGAACGCCTCGACGTCGCAGCGCTCCTGGATGTAGTCCTCTTTGAGCAACCCTTCGGTGACGACCACGTGCGCGATGGAGTTGATGACGGCGACGTTGGTGCCGGGGCGGAGCTGGACGTGATAGTCGGCCTGGACGTGCGCGGTCTTTACCAGGTCGATCTCGCGCGGGTCGATCACGATCAGCCGCGCGCCTTCGATCAGGCGGCGCTTCATCTGCGAGGCGAACACCGGGTGCGCGTCGGTCGGGTTGGCGCCGATCACCATGATGACGTCGGCTGACTCCACCGAATCGAAGTGCTGCGTGCCGGCCGAGGTGCCGAACGTGGTCTTGAGCCCGTAGCCCGTGGGCGAGTGGCAGACGCGCGCGCAGGTGTCTGTGTTGTTGTTGCCGAAGGCGGCGCGGATCAGCTTCTGGACAAGGTACGTCTCTTCGTTGGTGCAACGCGAAGAGGTGATGCCGCCAATGGACTCCTTGCCGTACTTGGCCTGGATGCGCTTGAACTCGCTGGCAGTGTGGCTGATGGCTTCTTCCCAGGTGACTTCGCGCCAGGGGTCGGTGATCTTGGCGCGGATCATGGGCTTCATGATGCGGTCCTTGTGGGTGGCGTAGCCCCAGGAGAAGCGGCCCTTCACGCAGGAGTGGCCGTGGTTCGCCTTGCCATCCTTATAAGGAAGCATGCGGACCACTTCATTGCCCTGCATCTCGGCCTTGAAGGAGCAGCCCACGCCGCAGTAGGCGCAGGTGGTGACCACGGTACGGTCGCCCTGGCCCTTTTCGATGACGCTCTTCTCGATCAGCGTGGCCGTGGGGCAGGCTTGCACACACGCTCCACACGACACGCACTCGGAACTGAGGAAATCTGTGCCGCCGGCCGATACTTTGGACGCAAAGCCGCGCGCTTCGATGGTCAGCGCGAAGGTGCCCTGCACCTCTTCGCAGGCGCGCACGCAGCGCGAGCAGACGATGCACTTCGAAGCCTCGAACTGGAAGTAAGGATTCGAAACGTCGGTGGTGTTCTTCTTGAAGTGATTCGCGCCGTCGTAGCCGTAGCGTACTTCGCGCAGGCCCACGACGCCGGCCATGTCCTGGAGCTCGCAGTTGCCGTTGGCGCCGCAGGTGAGGCAGTCGAGAGGATGATCTGAGATGTAGAGCTCCATCATCCCCTTGCGCATCTTGTGCAGCTTGGGCGAGCCGGTGTGGACCTTCATGCCGGGCGCCACCAGCGTGGTGCAAGAGGCAGGCGTGCCGCGGCGGCCTTCGATCTCGACGAGACAGAGCCGGCAGGAACCGAACGCTTCGGTGCTGTCGGTGGCGCACAGCTTGGGCACGGGAATGCCGGCTTCGACCGCGGCGCGCATCACTGACGTGCCGGCGGGCACCGTGACGGGATTGCCGTCGATCTCGAGAGTGACCATCGTTTCCGCTGCGCGAGCGGGAGTTCCGTAATCGACTTCTTGCAGTAACGCCATGATTATGTCTCCTGGCCCACAGTCTCAGGAACTGGAGGGGCCATATAAGTGGGCGGCGGAGTGGCCGCGGGTTTTGCAAAATCCTCGGGGAAGTGACGAACCGCACTGAGGACCGGGTAAGGCGTCAAACCGCCTAGCGCGCAGAGGGACCCGTCCAGCAGGAGTTCGCAAAGATCGTCCAACACTTCGAGGTTCTTCGAGCGGTCTTCATTGCGAATGATCCGGTCAATAACCTCGACGCCGCGCGTCGAGCCGATGCGGCAGGGCGTGCACTTGCCGCAGCTTTCGATGGCGCAGAATTCCATGGCAAAGCGGGCTTGCTTGGCCAGATCGACGGTGTCGTCGAACACCACGATGCCCCCGTGGCCCACCAGGCCCTGCAACGCCGCGAAGGCTTCGTAGTCGAGCGGCGTGTCGAGCAGTTTTTCCGGGAAGTAGGCGCCCAGGGGACCGCCTACCTGCACGGCGCGGAAAGGACGGCCGCTCGCGGTGCCGCCGCCGAAGTCGTAGATGGCTTCACGAAGCGTGATGCCGAAGGCTTTCTCGACGAGGCCGCCGTGCTTCACGTTGCCCGCAAGCTGAATGGTGAGCGTGCCGCGCGACTTGCCCATGCCGAAGTCGCGATAGTACGCGGCGCCCTTGTCCAGAATGATGGGGACCGTGGCCAGCGAGATCACGTTGTTGACCACCGTCGGCTGGCCGAACAGTCCTTCGATAGCCGGTAGCGGAGGCTTGGGGCGGATCTGGCCGCGCTTGCCTTCGAGCGATTCGAGCAGCGAGGTTTCCTCGCCACAGATATAGGCGCCCGCGCCCAGGCGGACTTCCAGGTCGAAGCGCTTGCCGGAGCCGGCGACGTTATCGCCCAGGTAGCCCTTGTCATAGGCGATCTGGATGGCGCGCTGGAAGGTTTTGAAGGCGTGCGGGTATTCCGAACGCAAGTAGACGTAGCCGCTGGTGGCGCCCACGGCGAAGCCGGCGATGGTCATGCCTTCGATCAGCACGAACGGGTCGCCTTCCATGATCATGCGGTCGGCGTAGGTGCCGGAGTCGCCCTCGTCGGCGTTGCAGACGATGTATTTTTGCCCATTACTTGATGTGGGCGGCGTATTGAGCACCGTCTTCCACTTGATGCCGGTGGGGAAGCCCGCGCCACCGCGTCCGCGGAGGCCGGATTCGGTGACGGCGTCGACGATCTGCTCGGGCGTCATGGTGAGCGCCTTCTGCAGACCTTTGTAGCCGTCGCGGGCGACGTAGTCGGAAAGCGAAAGCGGATCGACGATGCCGCAGCGGGCGAAGGTCAACCGCTCCTGCTTGGCGAGATACGGGATTTCTTCGGTGAGGCCGAGGCACAACGCGTGCGGTTTGCCCTCGAGGAAGCCGGCTTCGAACAGGCCGGGGACGGCGTCGGCCGTGACCGGTCCGTAGGCCACGCGGCCCTTGGTGGTTTCGACCTCGACCAGGGGCTCCAGCCAGAACATGCCACGCGTGCCGTTGCGCACGATGGTCACGTCCAGGCGGCGTTGGGCGACCTGCTGCTCAAGGGCGCGGGCGACGGCGTCGGCTCCCACCGACAGCGCGGCCATGTCGCCGGGGACGAATACCTTCATTGCCGCCTCCGCAGACTGTCAATCAGCGAGTCGGCCACCTGCGTGGTGACGCGGCCGAAGGGCTTGTCGTCGAGCATAATCGCGGGCGAAAGCGCGCAGTTGCCCAGGCAGTAGATCGGCTGCAAGGTGAACGATCCGTCGTCGGTGGTTTCGCCCAGGCGGGTGCCGAGCTTCTTTTCGACGTGATCGATCAGCGTGTCGCAGCCCATCGACTGGCACGATTCAGCGCGGCAAATACGCAACGTGTGGCGGCCGGCGGGCGTGCGGCGGTAGTCGTGATAGAAGCTGATAGTGCCGTGAACGTCGGCTTTCGAGATGTTGAGCGCCTTGGCGACCAACGGGACGGCGGCGTTATCGATGTAGCCGAACTCCTCCTGCAACGCGTGGAGGATGGGCAGTAGGGCGCCTGGCAAATGTTGATGCTCGTGGATGAGGGACTCGGCGCGTTCCGGGTCCCAGGGATGCTGCTGGCTCATGTGATTCACGACCATTGTATCTCGAAGTGGAGTCGCGTTTTAAGCCGGGGAAAGTTGCTACGGGGCGGCCCATCTGCGCATCTTAAGAAAGCATGCGATATCAGTTTCTTGTGGACACCTATGCCACTGAGCGGCTCAAGGTGCTGAGCGTGTGGACCATGTTCGCGGACGCCGACCTGGCGGTCCGGCCGCGGGCGGGAGATCCGCGCGGGCGCAGCGTCCGGGAGCAGATGGTGCACCAGTGCGTGAGCGAGAACCTGTGGTTCAAGAATATGTTGGGGATCGACGTGGGGGCCGCTCCGCTGCCGGGGGAGGAAACCCGGCTTGGGTTCGTTTCGCAGTACGGGGCGGACTCCCGTAAGAGATTGGAGACGTTGAAGTTGAAGTTGAAGGATGACGACTGGTGGGAGGAGGAGGTCGCGTTCTTCGAGGTCCGCCGCAGCCGGGCGTGGATCGTGGTGCGCCGGATCGCGCATACCTCGCATCATCGCGGGCAGCAGATGGCGATGCTGCGAATGCTGGGACGCGCCGTGCATTCGAACTACGGGCCGACCGCGGACACAGGCGGCTTGATGGCGGATCGTGCGCCGGTGATCTACGCTTATGAAGACGAAGCCGCGCTGTTGGCCGGCGGGGAGAAAGCGCGGCTGCCGGGTCCGGGCGCGAAGCCAGTCACGGAGCGGCCGTAAGAGGAACTGAATGGATTTCGAACAAGATCCGTATATCGCGCCGGATGCGGCGGGGGCGGTGCTGCTGACCATCGACGTGCAGAACGATTTCACGGTGCCGGGCGCTCCGGGGGAAGTCGCGGGGACGGCCGCGGCGGCGCCGAACATGGCTCGGCTGTGCGCGGCGTTTCGCGCGGCGGGGCGGCCGATCGTGCACATGGTCCGGTTCTATGGGGAGAGCGGCGACGATGCGGAGTTGTGCCGCAAGCGCAAGATCGAGACGGGTTGGAAGGTGGTGCTGCCGGGGTCGCCGGGGGCCGAGCTGGTGGATGAGCTGACGGAGGTTCGGTTGGATGTGCCGCTGCTGCTGGACAATCAGCCGCAGAAGATCGGCGAGCAGGAGTGGGTCCTCTATAAGCCGCGCTGGGGAGCATTCTACCGGACGGTGCTGGAGCCGCTGCTGTCGCGCATGCGGGTGAATACGGTGGTGGTGTGCGGATGCAACTTTCCGAACTGTCCGCGGGCGACGGTTTACGAGGCGAGTGAGCGGGATCTGCGGGTGGTGCTGGTGGAGGATGCGGTGTCGGGCTTCTATGATCGGGGCCGGCAGGAGTTGGAGGGAATCGGGGTTTGGGTGGCAGGGACGGAAGAGTGTTTGGGGTGGTTGGGGGAGGGTTGAAGCATGCAGGCGATATCCATCGAAGAGTACTTGACGTCGATCTACGAGCCGGACTGCGACTTCGTTGACGGGAAACTGGAGGAGCGGAACGCGGGGGAATGGCTTCATGCCCGCACTATGGCCGAGGTCGGGAGTCACCTGGTGAGACAGTGCGACGCGGTGGGTTTCGAGGCCGCGATGGTGTTGCGGCTGCGCGTGTCGCCTACCCGGATTCGCGTTGTAGATTTGTGCGTAATGCCGGGCGATCCGTCTGAGGAGGTACCCAGCACACCGCCCTTCCTATGCATCGAGATTCTCTCGCCGGAGGACCGCATGAGCCGCCTGGAGGTGCGCGTGAACGACTTTCTCGCGATGGGTGTGCCCTACGTGTGGGTCATCGATCCGTCGACACGGCAGGCGTATGTCGCGACTGCGGCGGAGGGGTTGCGTGAGGTGAAGAGCGGCGTGTTGCGGACGGAGAATCCGGTGATCGAGGTCCCGCTGGCTGAGGTGCTGCGTTAGGGAACGACGGTGGTTGGGCCCTCCATAATCACCGCCGACGGGGCGGTGGGCCGTCGACAATTACCGGCGCAGGTGGGACGCCGTAGCGCAGCAAGCCCGCTGCGTTGTCGCGCTCGATGGCGCGGAGGTCGTTCGCACTGAAGCCGTGGGCGGCTAGTCCGTTGGTCACTTCTTCAAACGTCCGGAATGGATAGTCGCTGCCGTAGAGGACCTGCGAGACAGGCACCATGTCGAGCAGTGCGTCGAGGGCGCCTTTCGTGTTGGCCTGCGCCGTGTCGTAGTAGAACTTCTGGACCTCGTACATCAGGCCGTGGGGGAGGCGCTCGGCGATGCCCTTCTGCGTCTGCTCCTCGCGGACGAAGCGGCTCAGCAGGAACGGGAAGGTCCCGCCACCGTGCGAGAAGATCCAGCGGATGTTGGGGTAGCGCGCGGCCGTGCCGCTGAACAGCAGGCTCGCGGCCGTGCGGGTGGTGTCCGTGGCCCACTCGATGGCGCCGGGTCCGAGCTCATAGTTGAGCGCGCCGCAGCAGCCGGGCGTGAGCGGATGCGTGTAGATGACGGCGTGGCGGCGGTCGAGTTCTTCCCACACGGGGGCGAAGGAAGCGTCGCCGAGGTACTTGCCGTCGTAGCTGGTCAGCAGGCCGATGCCTTCGGCCTTGAGCGTGTCGTAGGCGTAGCCGATTTCGAGCAGCGCGCCTTCGGTGTCGGGCAAGGGGATCGCGGCGAAGAGGCCGAAGCGGCCGGGGTGGTCGCGCATCATTTGGGCGGCGTAGTCGTTCACGATGCGCGAGAGCTTGCGGCCCTGCTGGACGTCGCCGAACCAGACGCCGGGCATGCTGAGCGAGAGCATCGCCTTTTCGACGCCGGCTTTGTCCATGACTTCGATGGATTGCGCGGGGGTCCAGTTCGCCGAGAGTCCCGCGGCGGGATCGTTCACCGCGGCCCGGTACTCGGGCGGCGAGAGGTGATGGTGGACGTCGATGCGAAAGCGTTCCGTGGGGGCTTGGGCTCGGGTTCGAAGCGGGCCGAGCAATGCTGCGCCGGTCAGCGCGGCCAGGAACTCGCGGCGGGGAGTCACTTGGGAATTATACTGCGCGCCGCGATGGTGGTCCTGCTCCGGCGCTTTGTCTGGCGCGCGGCCACGGATGTCGAGACGAGTCTCGACACGGCAAGCCGGAGTGCTTGCGCCACATTACTCCTTCAGCAGCGCCTGCCAGTTCGAGATCACTTTGAGCGGGCTGACGGCGGGAGCTTGCTCTTCGTTGGCGGCCCGCGGCTGGGCGACGAACAGGAAGCGTTGGCCATCCGCCGTGGCTTCATACGTGGTGTTGGGTTCCGGGGGGAGCCTGAAAGAACTCGTGCGGGGCTGACACTTCCACTCGATCCGCCAGCAGATGGACGTTCGCCGCCATCACTCTGCCCTGAGCCCGATAGAACAGTTCCGGGCCGTCGCCGCGCCGCCGGGGTTGGGTGCCTCCGCCGACCGATACCCGCCACTGTCCGGACGGCCTGCCCGGGAATGCCCGGAGACCTGATCTGTAGCCGATTCGTTGGACTGGTACGCGGTCCACTTGCCGTCGGGTGAAAACCCGGCGTCGGTTAAAGGACGCCCCGGCTCAGAACCAAACGACGCCCCGGCTCAGAACAAATGGCTCCGTCTTCACCGGAAACGCTGGCTCGACAAGATGCTCCCACCTCAACGCCCGCTTCCAGGATTACCGGGAGCATCGGCGCGCCGCCTAACTCGGATTTCTCACAGGCTCGCAGAGCGCTTCGGGCAACGCACAGGTGGGGTGGCTCGGAAAGTAGTCGGACCGGCACTCCGGGCACGACACTGTGATGGACGACAAGCGCCGGGACGAGTCCCGGCGCGGCGAGCCATGGGCTCGCGCCACGTCCGAAAACCTGGTGAGAAATGCGGGCTAATCTTGACTTCTGTGTCGCACGCGCCCTACTTAGTGTTGGCCTCCCCTGGATCCCGGGCGAAGGCGCTGCGGCCGTCGGCGAAGGTCACCGTCCGGGCGTTGGCCGTGTTGGTGCCGTCCTTGGCCATGAGGCCCTGGATGGTGATGGTGTCGCCTTCCTTCAGCGCGCTGCGCTTAACGCCGTTGCGCCGCAGCGAGTTAGGCGCGCCGCCCTCGAACTGCCACTTGCTGATCTTGCCGTCAGCGTCCTTCACGTCCAGGTAGATCCAGATGTGCGGGTTCATCCATTCCACCTTGGTGACGGTGCCTTTGATTTCGACCGGCTTGGAGCGGTCGAATTCAGCGTCCACCGAATGATGCGCGACCGCAGGCGCGGCAGCCAGCAGCCCCAACGCGGCCGCGAAGATCGTCAGGCGAGCTTTCATGATCGGGAAGCCTCCAAATTAGAAGATAGGCTACGCTGTTGGCGCCAGGGAGTCAACCGCCGTTCGGGAAGTTTCAGCGGTCTTTAGAAAGTCCCGTATCGGGGCTGCCCAGGTGTCCAAGGGCGCCGGGACGAGTCATGCCTATTGTCTGGGCGCGGCAAGCCACGGACTTGCGCCACGTCCTGCGAAATGCGGTGAGAAGTGCGGGCTAGCGGGGGGCTGGGGCAGCGCGCCGGGGATGGGAAGAGGCGTGCCGGTCGAGGTAGGGCCGGATAGGGAGTGGTGCGGGGACCACCGGGAAGGCAAGCGCACTGCTTCGTATCCTTTTCGCCTAGCTCCACCTAGCCACAAGTGATACGGAAATCTCTTTAGCTTACTCGTTAGAGATAAACCCGACCTTAGGTCCACAACAGTCCCAGAACGAATTTCTAATTTGGAACATACCGGATTGTTGCCCGGGCCAAAGTTCCAAAAGTTCCATAGGAGCCAGCCGTATGCGTACACATTTCCGTCTTGCCTTGGCCGTCCTGGCGTTGAGCGCGCTGCCGGCGCAGGCAGCGACCATGTTCTATAACGGGGCGGCAGCGGAGTCCGCCTTCAACTCGAAGATCGGCGACCTCGGGTTGTCGATCAGCTTGAGCGACTTCACCTCCTTGGGCACACTCGGGCCGGTCTCGACGTTGTCGGACGTGCTAGGCACGGGGATCGATTTTCTGGGCCTGGACACGAGCAACGCAGCGAAGGACATGACGGTCGGCAGTGGGGTGTTGTCCCTGTATCCGGCGTCGGGCCAGTTTCTCAAAGTGACGGCGGCGGCTCCGGGCAACGTGCTGGCAGTGGGCTTCCACTTCACGTGGACCAGCTCATTCGGGCTCTTCTGTCTGGACCTCCAGGAATCCGTCGACTCCGGCTGCACGACCACGGTCAACGACGGCAGTCCTATGACGGAGTTCTACGGCGTGATCAGCGACGACGGCACTCCCCTGAGCAGTTCGCTGATCTTCGGTGCGCCGACCTCCGGCAACGGGACGAAGATCCTGAACTTCGGGGTGGCGACGGCGGCGGCGGAGGAAGCGCCGGAGCCGCGCAGCCTGCTGCTGTTGGGGACGGGGCTGCTTATGGTCGCCTTGCAGTTGCGGAAGCGGGGCCGCCGTCGAGGATAACACCGGCGAGACGCGGGACGGTGCGGACGATGTCGACCGGCAGGACGTCCGCGCTCACCAGTGTGACGCCGTCGAAAACCACTTCGGCCAGCCAGCCCTTCTGTGTTTCGACGCGCTGGAACTGGTCAAAGATCAGGTTCCCCAGCGAATAGAAGATGACGCCGCCGTGGTAGCGTTCCCAGCTCTGGCGGACGTGCGGGTGATGGCCCACCACCACCTTGGCTCCCAGGTCGATGGCCGCGCGCGCGAACTCCTGCTGCTGGGCGTTGGGCTCGGGATGGTATTCGTAGCCGGCGTGCATGCTGACCACGATCACATCGGCACGAGGCTGGATGGCCGCGATGTCTTCGCGGAGGCGGTCGAGGTCCATGACGGCGATGCGCGGGTCGACGTCGCCGGGGGTGTAGTTGCCGTTGTTGGCGTCGTAGGTGTAGGCCAGGAACCCGAAGCGGCGGCCGTTGCGCTCGAGTACCGTTCCGGCATGGGCGTCCTGTTCCGTTTTGCCCGTCCCCACGGCGGCGATGTTGTGTTGGTGCAACCAGTCGAGCGTGTAGCCGACGCCGTAGGAGCCGCGGTCGCGGGCGTGGTTATTGGCCGTGGAGACGATGTCAATGCCCGAGAGCTGGAGCCCGGCGATCATCTCGGGCTCGGTCTTGAAGATCATGCCGCGGCGCATGAGGGGTCCGCGATCGGAGAAGGGCGACTCCAGGTTCACGAAGGCGATGTCGGCGGTGGAGAAGGCCTCGGCCAGTTGGCGGAACGGCGCGGCGGGATCCTTGGCGGCGCGGGCCAGGCGCGCGACGTTGCGGGCCAGCATCACGTCACCGCCGAAGAGCAGGCGGGTAGGGGGCGGCGGCTCGGGCGGGGCTTCGGGTACCCGGCGCTGGTAGGTCAGCGCGCCGAGCAGGGGCAAGAGCGCTCGCCGGGAAAGCCACATCGTCACGACTACTCCGGGCCGGCCGGCAGGAGCGAAGCGGCGTCTTCGTCCACGAACCAGGTGGCGGTGGCGCTTTTCCGCGAGGCGATCTGGGCCGGGTACTTCTTGGGATCGTAGGGGCCGGTGAGCACGGCGTCCAGGGCGTGGGCCTTGTCGCCTCCGGAGGCCAGGATCACGGTGTGGCGGGCGGCTTGCAGCACCTTGGGCAGTATGGTGACACGCCACTGCTTCATCTTCTCCACCCACACGGCGGCGGCCAGGCCTTCGGTATCGCCGATGAGCGGCTCGCCGGGAAACAGGCTGGCGGTGTGGGCGTCGGGGCCCATGCCGCGGTGGATCACGTCGAAGTGATCGACCTTGGCGAGCTCGATCGAGTAGCGGCGGGCGGCTTCCGCCGGTTCCAGTTCGGTGAGCACGCGGTGCACGCTTTCCGCCGGTACGTGCGCCGGCTCCAGCCAGACGGCGTTGGCAAGCTTGAAGTTGCTTTGGGGATCGTCGATGGGGACGCAGCGTTCGTCCACCCAGTAAATATCGACCAGGCCCCAGGAGAAGCCGGAGCGCGCCCACAGCTCGAACATGGGGCGCGGCGAGGATCCGCCGGAGACGGCCAGCGTGGCGCGTCCGCGTTCGGCGGCGGCTTTTTCCAGCAGGGTAAGCACGTAGCGGCCGCAGGCTTCGGCGGCAGCGATTCCATTGCGATGGCGCGTGATGAGACTCATGCAGTCAGCACGCGTTCAAAAACCGGGTCCGGGCCCGGGATGCTCAGTTCTTCGCGCATCAACGCTTCCTCCGACGTGGACGGCAGGGCCGCCCGGTAGTGAATATTGTGTCCCGAAATTTCGATGGCGTGATCGGCTGTGCGGCTGAGGATCAGGTCGCCATCGGGGGTCGAGAGCGTCACCGAGTTCAGGCCGGGCTCGCCGTGTTCGGGCTCGATTTCCATGCGCGAGGCCGGCAGTGCGGCGAGGCACGTCCGCAGCCAGGCGGCGAAATAGCGCGCGCAGGTGGTGACCGACCCTCCGCCGTAACCGACGCGTGCGGCGTGCACCTTGCGGGCATCGATGGCGGGGCTGTCGAACAGATGCGCGAGTTCCTCGCGCCAGCCGGTGAGGCGGGTCCAGTGCAGGTCCGCCACGCGGTAGCCGTAGGCGTGCAGGCGGCGCAGCGTGCGCAGGGCCTCATCGGCGTTGGCCGCGCCTTGCGAATCGAAGATGATCTTACTGGCCAGGGGGAACAGGGCGTGGTAGGCGGTGGCGTCGAGTCCTCGCGCGCCGCGGCACCACAGCATCACCGGGAGGTCGGGGACCAGCAGGGGGACCAGGAATCGGGCCACCTCTTCGTAGCCCGCCGCGCCGGTGGTGATTTCGATGCCTTCGGCGCAGATCTGCTGGCCGCTGCCGAAGGGCTTCCAGCATTCGGCGAAGACGCGCGCTTCGAGCTCACCCGAGCCGCCGGAGCGCAGCAGGATCGCGCGGCTGGGATGATTCTTCATGAGCAGGCCGACGGTCTGGCGGGCTTTATCGGCGTCGGCTTCGTCCTGCGCGGCCACCACCAGCGACATGGCGCAGGCGCGCAGCACGCCGCCCGACGAGGCGCCGTCTTCAGCCAGTCGCGTCCACAGCTCATTCAGGTCGCGGAGGATGCGTTCGGGATGAACGGCGGTGGCGTTCAACTGTTCCTCCACTTACGGCCCAGGCGGGCGAGCATGGCGTCGGATTCGGGCGGTCCCCAGGTGCCGGGTTCGTAGTTGGGGAAGTTGAAGCGGCGCGCGGACCAGTCATCCATGACCGGCTGGATGGCGCGCCAGCTTGCCTCCACCATGTCCTGGCGGCTGTAGAGCGTCGCGTCGCCGATCATGGCGTCGACCAGCAGCGTTTCGTAAGCCGAGGGCGAGCGTTCGCCGAAGCTGGTGCCGTAGTTGAAATCCATGGAGACGGGGCGCAGGCGCATGCCGCTGCCGGGTTCCTTCGAAAGGAAGCGCAGAGAGATGCCTTCTTCCGGCTGGATGCGCAGGATGAGGAGGTTGGGGCGCGCCGAAGGGTCGCCCGAGTGGACGCCGAAGAGCGCGAGCGGCGCCATGTTGAACTGGATGGCGATGTCCGTCACCCGGCGCGGGAGTTTCTTGCCGGTGCGGATGAAGAACGGCACGCCGGCCCAGCGCCAGTTGTCGATAAAGAAGGTGGCGGCGGCGAAGGTATCGGTTTGCGCGTCGGGGCTGACGCCTTCCTCCTCGCGGAAGCCGCGGTACTGGCCGGCGACGGCGAAGCGCGGCACATCCTCGGCGTCCATGATGCGCACCGAGCGCAGGAGCTTGGCGCGTTCGTCGCGCACGGCGTTGGGTTCGAAGACGGCCGAGGGCTCCATGGCGATGGTGGCGGTGACCTGCAGCAGGTGATTCTGGATCATGTCGCGCAGGGCGCCGGCTTCCTGGTAATAGCCGCCGCGGCCTTCCACGCCGATCGATTCAGCGGCCGTAATTTGGACGTGATTCACGTAGCGGCGGTTCCAGAGCGGCTCGAAGATGCCGTTGCCGAAGCGGAAGGCGAGGATGTTCTGGACGGTTTCCTTGCCCAGGTAGTGATCGATGCGGTAGGTTTCTTCCTCTTTGAAGACGGCGTGGATGTGGCTGTTGAGCTCCTGGGCGCTCGAGAGGTCATGGCCGAAGGGTTTTTCAACGATGACGCGGCGCCAACCCTGTTCGCCGTCGTGGACGAGCTTGCCCGCGCCCAGGGCATCGACCACGGGTGCGTAGAAGCTGGGCTGCGTGGAGAGATAGAAGAGGACGTTCTGCTGGCCGGTTTCCTTGATCTTGGCCTTAAGGCGGGTGTAAACCTCGACGTCCTTAAGGTTGCCGGGCACGTAGTGGAGCTTGGCGGCGAAGCGCTGCCAGAGATCGTCGTCGAAATCGCCGTCTTCGCTGTATTTCTTGACGGATTCGCGCATTTTGTCGCGAAAGGCGTCGTCGGAGAGCTCGGTGCGGGAGTTGCCGATGACGGCGAAGGATTCCGGCAGGCGGCGGTCGTAGGCGAGACGGTAGAGCGCGGGCAGCAGCTTGCGCTTGGTGAGATCGCCGTTGGCGCCGAAGATGACGATGGCGCACTCCGGCACGCGCCGTTCGAATCGCAGGGGATCGGAGAAGGGATTGGCGTTGGACGCCATGCTTCTACGGTAAACCATTTGGGGGTTCGGACGGTCGGTTTGGGGCGGGTTGTGGACTGATCGGGACCGCTCCCTGTGGTCGCGGCACAGCTAGCGGCGCTCTGCACAAAGGACGTGCACTGGCGCAGGCGGCGCAGCAAGTCGCGCAGGGATCGCACGGTGGGGACGTCCAGCCCGCTGGTGGGCTCGTCCAGGATCAGGTTCGCGGGGGAGTGCAGCAGAGCGCGGCCGAGCGCGGTCTTCATGCGCTCGCCTTCGGAGAAGCCGGCGGTACGGCGGTCGAGGATCGCCTCCAGACCGAGGATCGTCGTGAGCTGCGCGATGCGCCCGGCCAATGCGTCTTCGTCCATGCCGCGCAGGCGTCCGAAGTACGCGAGATTCTCGCGCACGGTGAGGCGCGCATAGAGGCCGCGATGGTCGAGCAGAGCGCCCATGTGGCGCTGGCGCGTGAGCGGATCGCGGGTGGCCGGATCGCGGTCGGTTTCGACCGTCCCGCACTCGGGCGCCAGGATTCCGGCGATCATGCGCAGGGTGGTGGTCTTGCCCGCGCCGTTGGCGCCCAGGAGTCCGGTGATGGCTCCAGATGCGGCGTGGAACGTGAGGTGCTGGACGACGGGGCGGCCGTCAAAGCGTTTTTCGAGGGAGTCTACTTGAATCATTCTGCCTCCATGGACAGAATGCCAGCGAGCGGGCGCCGGAACCATCCGGATGAGGGCAGATTTTAGGATCTGTCTTTTGATAGATGCGCCGGCGGCGCGTGCTATTATTGGGCTGCATCCCCCCGCCGTACTCGAAATAGATTCCTATGCCTGAACCCAAGAAGGTCCTCGCGGTCCTGGAGGACCTGTTCTTTACCGTCAAGATCAATGAATCGGCCAAGCACGCCGGTGTGGCAGTCGAGTTTCTGAAGAGCGAAACGGACGCGCTCACGCGGGCGCAGGAGGCCTCGCCGGCGCTGATCATTCTGGATCTGAATTGCGCGGCGGTGGACCCGGTGGGGCTCATCGGGAAGCTGAAGGCGGATGAAGCCACCAAGGGGATCTTTCTGCTGGGCTACGTGTCGCACGTGCAGGGCGACCTGAAGCGCCAGGCGCAGGAGGCAGGCTGCAATATGGTGCTGGCGCGGTCGGCGTTTTCGCAGAATCTTCTCCAGATGCTGAAGCGCCACGGGTAGGGCATCGATGACTGGCGGGGACCGCTCCCTGTGGTCGCGGCTCAGCTAGTGGTGTTGTGCCCGCAAGCAGTGATCTGGGCAGAGCGCTATGTCCGACACCGTTCGCCGCTCAATTGGGCCGAGCGACGCTGGCTGAGGCGCGACCACAGGGAGCGGTCCTCCGCAGTCCGGAAATCCGGCGGCGTCAGCCCAGCAATCCCGCGCAGACACCGCCCAGCAGCGCGCCGAGCACCCCTCCCGCCACCACATCGCTGAGGAAGTGCATGCCCAGCAGGATGCGCGAGGCCGCCACGCTGGCGGCGCAGAAGAACAGCCCGGGCTGCATGTCCGGGTAGAACGATCCCAGCGCCACCGCCACCGCGAAGGCCGTGATGGTGTGGCCCGAAGGGAACGAAAACTGGTCGGGCGGCAGCAATCGAGCCCAGCAGTGCGGCTCCATCGCGCAAGGGCGCTTGCGTCCGCACATGCGCTTGAGCTTCAGGAACACCGCCACGCCGGCGCCGGTAGCGATGCCCGCCGAGGCCAGCGCGCGGAAGCGGTCCGCGCCGCCGAACAGGAGCACGATGAAGCCCATCGCGTACCACAGCCAGCCGTCGCCGCCGCGCGTGGCCGCCACCATCCAGATGCGCAGCCAGCGGGGCGCGCGCCAGCGATTCACCCGGTGCATCAGCCGGTGGTCGCCCGAGCTGATCCAGGAGCCGGCCGTCACCATCGCATTGGTCACAGCCGCGCGCGACATGAGGTTTGCCAAAGCCGCCATGCTATCCTTTTACTCCCGCGGCGTGACGGGCGCGTGACACCGTCATAAAACATTTGTGACAAACTTTGATTTCCTCTATTTCGACGCCGGAGGCGGGCACCGATCGGCCGCCATCGCGCTGAAAACAGTGATCGAGCGGCAGCGCCGCCCGTGGAACGTCCGGCTGGTCAACCTGCAGGAGGTCCTGGACCCTCTGGATGTCTTCCGCAAGGTGACCGGCATACGCCTGGAGAACCTCTACAACAAAATGCTGGCCAAGGGCTGGACCCTGGGTTCGGCGCAGTTGTTGCGCGCGATGCAGGCGGTGATCCGCGTCAACCACCGGCCGGTGGTCGCGCATCTGGCGGCGCACTGGAAGGAAACGCGGCCGGACTTCGTCGTCTCCCTGGTTCCGAACTTCAACCGGGCCTTGTTTGAAAGCCTGAAAGCCGCCCTGCCCCACGTTCCTTACGTTACGCTCCTCACCGACTTCGCCGACTACCCGCCGCATTTCTGGATCGAACGCCAGCCACAGGATCTGATCTGCGGCACGCAGCGGGCCGTGGAGCAGGCGCAGGCCTTGGGGCACGCGGACGACCGCATCTTCCGCGCCTCCGGCATGATTCTGCGGCCACACTTCTATGATCCCGTAAAAGTGGACCGCGCGGCGGAACGGCGCAAGCTGGGGCTGGACCCGGAGCGTCCCACCGGCCTGGTGCTGTTCGGCGGGCAGGGGTCGCGGGTGATGCGGGAGATCGCCGAACGGCTGGCCGGCACGCAGCTCATCCTCATTTGCGGGCGCAATGCGGAGCTGGCCGCGAAGCTCCGCGCGCTGCCCGCGGCGGGACCGCGCTTCGTCGAAGAATTCACGGCTGAGATTCCTTATTACATGCACCTGGCGGATTTTTTCATCGGCAAGCCGGGCCCCGGCAGCATCAGCGAAGCGGTGGCCATGGGACTGCCGGTGATCGTCGAACGCAACGCCTGGACGCTGCCTCAGGAGCGCTACAACGCCGAATGGGTGCGCGAGCACGAGGCCGGGCTGGTGGTGCCGAACTTCCGCGGCATCGCCGGCGCGGTGAAGGATCTGCTGATGAACCTGGCGCGTTATCGCCAGGCGGTGGCGAAGATCGAGAACCGCGCGGTTTTCGAGATTCCGGATATTCTGGAAACGATCCGGGCGCGCGGCGCCCGCCCCTGACTCGGCTACACTGAAGCCAGCATGGCTGCTCGCCTGCTTGTGGCAGTCCTCGTAATCGGGCCGCTTTTGGCCGAAACGGGAGGCACCCCCGCGGCGCCGGACTACTCCGCGGAGAGCATCGCCAACACCGCCGCCAATGTCGGGGGGTTCTTCGCCCCGAACACGTTCGTCAGCATTTATGGAACGAATCTGGCGTACGCCACGCGGGCCATCAGTCCGGACGACGTGCGCGCAGGCACGCTGCCTACGGCGCTGATCGGCGGAGGCGTGCACGTGCTGCTGAACATGCTGCCGGCGAACCTGTATTTCGTTTCGCCCAACCAAGTGAACATTCTGATTCCGCCGTCGCTTGCGCCCGGCAAGGTGAAACTGCAACTGGTGAACGATGCGCTGGCCGGGCCGGCGGTGGAGATCATGCTGGAGGCCGCCGCGCCGGCGCTGTTCGAGGTGGAGGATCATCGCGTGGTGGCCACGCACGGCAACGGTCCGCTGGTGACGCCGGAGGCGCCCGCGGCGGCCGGCGAGATCGTGGTGCTGTACGCCAGCGGTCTGGGCGCGACCTCGCCCGCGGCCCTTCCCAACCGGCTGGCCGAGATCCCCGCGCAGGTGGCCGACCTGGAACATTTCCAGGTGGAGATCGGCGGCGCGGCGGTGGCGCGGGCCGACATCCTTTATGCCGGCCTGACGCCGGGCTTCGGCGGGCTGTTCCAGATCAACCTGCGGCTGCCTGGAGGGACGGCGGCGGATCCGGAGATCCGCGTCGGGTATCCGGGGAATATGAGTCCGCCGGGGCGCGTGCTGCCTTTGCGGTAACCGGATCCGGCGGCGTGCGTCACTCGTGCGTCACTGAGGATCTGTGGAGGCAGTACGGATACTTCGGGGACCGCTCCCTGCGGTCGCGGCACAGCTAGCGGCGCTCTGCACGGATCATGCTGGTTGCGCACAGCGGCGATTCCTCCGATCGTGGACGAGCGCACAGCCGATTCGTCCGATCCGGCGATGGGCGCACAGGGCCGCTAGCTGAGCCGCGACCGCAGGGAGCGGTCCTGACGCGTCCGTTCTGCTTCTGGGCTTGACGTTTCTGGGATACACTGAGGCATGGGAGTGCATGGTATGTTGACACGCACGCTGGCGGCTTTGATCGGCGCCGCACTGCTGGTCTCCGCACAGGGACCCTTGGCGGACCCATCCACGGAAGCGCCCGCGGCGGAGCCTGCCGCGGCCACAACTCCGGCCGCCACGCCCGCCAATGCCGCGACGCCGGCCGAACGGAGCTACGTGGTCGACGTCGGCACGCACATCCCGCTCGCCATGGTCAACAGCGTGAGCACCAAGCACAGCCAGGCGGGCGATCGCGTGTATCTGGAAAGCACGTTCCCCATCGTGGTGGATAACAAGATCGTGATTCCGGCCGGCAGCTACGTGATGGGCACCATCACCAGCACGCAGCGTCCGGGCAAGGTGAAGGGGCGCGGCGAATTCTACCTGCGCTTCGATTCCCTGATGCTGCCCAACGGCATCACGCGCGACTTCCGCGGGCGCGTCTCGAACCTGGACGGCCGCGCCAGCGAGGATCTGGACAAAGATGAAGGCGTGATTTCGAGCGAAGGCAACAAGTCCGGCGACGCCCGCGCGGTGGGCGAAACCGCGGCCTGGGGCGCGAGCATCGGCGGGCTGGCCACCATCGGCCGGGCGCCCGGCATGGGTGTCGGCATCGGCGCCGCCGCCGGCGCCGCCGCGGGCCTGATCGGCGTGCTGCTGACGCGGGGTCCGGACGCGGTCCTGGCCAAGGGCACCACCGTGGAAATGGTCCTGGACCGCCAGGTGATTTACGGCGAGCATGAGCTGGATTTCAGTAACGTGCCGCCGCATTACAACGGCGCTGACGGCGGCGGTCCGCTGCCCAGCGTCAAGTCTCAGCAGAACACCCGCCGGTTCCCGTAGCAGCGGCGTAAGGCCGCCATAGCGGTCTGTACGGCGCTTCCCCAGCGACACTAACCTGGCTTTTAGGTAGTTTCCCCGGGTCCGATACACGGGTTTCCCCCGAGGGTAATCTTCCCCGGCCTCTGTTAACGTTTAGCTGTGGAACGCCTCTCTGTCATGAGCGACCGCAGCGCCACGGCTGGAACCGTCAAGGCTTTCCAGCTGTTGGGCGTGCCCGTTCGCCTGCACTTCACCTTCGTGCTGCTGCTGGCGTTTCTGGTGGTTACCGACCTCGGACACGAATCCAGCGGCACCTTCGCGCTGTTCCTGCTGGGCGTGTTCGCCAGCGTGCTGCTGCATGAGATGGCGCACGCGCTGGTGGCGACGCGCTTCCGTGTACGGACGCTCGAAATCGTCATGTTCCCCATCGGCGGGCTCTCGCGCCTGGAGCGCCGGCTGCGTCCGTTCGAGGAACTGACCATCGCGCTGGCCGGACCGCTGGTGAACCTGGCGATCTCGGCGGCGATTTTCGGCTATATGTGGTCGGCGCGCCAGCCGTTGGAGATCAATCCCGCGCTGCTGCTGACCCCCAGCGACGGCAACGTGGTCCAGCGCCTGGCCTTCGCCAACCTGCTGCTGGCGGGCTTCAACCTGATCCCGGCCTTCCCCATGGACGGCGGGCGCGTGCTGCGGGCCCTGCTGAGCCTGATCCGTCCCGAGGACGAAGCCACCCGCACGGCCGCCTGGATGGGCCGCATGCTGGCCATCAGCATGGGCCTCTACGGACTGATCTTCTCCCAGTTGCTGCTGGTCTTCTTCGCCTTCTTCGTATGGCTGGGCGCGGCGCAGGAAAACGCCGCCGCCATGGGCCGCACGCTCACCAACGGGATCCCGGTGCGCGCCGCCATGATCACCGAGTTCCACCGTCTGGGCCACGGCGACACCGTGCGGGAGGCGGCCAACCTGCTGCTCTCCACCGCCCAACAGGATTTCCCGGTGATGCACGGCGACCAAGTGATCGGACTGCTGGACCGCAACGGCCTGCTGCGCGCCCTGGCCAACGAGGGTCCGGACGCCTACGTGGCGGGCGTCATGGATCGCGACTACCTGGCCCTGGAACCGACCGCTGACCTGGCCCAGACGCTGCCCCTGATGGCCCGCAGCGGCCGCTGCGCGCTGGTGATGGACGGCAACCACATCGTCGGGCTGCTGACCACCGACAATCTCTCCGAGTTCCTCCTGCTGCGCCGCTTCGGCATGGAACCGGCGGTTTAAGTGGCGCAAGCCCGTGGCTTGCCGCGCCGGGACTCGTCCCGGCGCTTGTGTTGATTCGTCCCCACTGCGCCCGCAGACGCACAAGCCTTGACGAGCGGTAGACCCCCGGCTTGGGCTCTTCTCACGAGCTCTCGGGCGCTGGGCCGCAGACCGCGGGCGGGGAGCCTCGTGCGAGTGGCCGTGCCGATGCTCCCGGGCATGAAACGGGGCTGGGCGACATGCGCCGGGATGAGTCCCGGCGCGGCGAGCACGAGTGCTCGCGCCACCTAGCAGCCCGTGTCGGAACCCCGTTTTTTGCAAGAAATGAATGCGGAAGCTCAGAAGGCCGATTTCGGAGTGTTGTGGTGATCCAGGCGCAAAGTTGGCCCGTGTTGCGTCCTGGGACGAGTCACGAGGGGCAGGAGGGCGGCCATAAGTCGCCACAGAGCGCAAAATAACGCTGTGTTCCGGTCCGCCAAGCCGCGGGGCGTCCCGGCCCGGGTGAGCGAACGCAGAATCAGGGCGAGATTGAAGGCCGCCGCCTGCACCAGGATTCGTTTGGCGACGTTACTGCGGCCGCGCACATGCACGCGTCGCAAACCGCCGGTCTCATACTGGTGTGCGAACGGGCGCTCCAGAAACTCACCGCGCCGCCGCAGTAACTGCTTGCCCCGCTCGCCTTCCACGCGCCGCTTGTTGGCGTACACAGCCGCTTGTTGTTCGGCTTTGTCTTTCCACTTCCGGCGTGGTTGCTGGGGCACCGAAACGTAACTCCGCACGCCCATCTCCCGCATCGCCGCCAAGCCCGGACCGCTGTGATAGCCCTTGTCCGTGACCACTTCGCACAGACCTTGTTCATGAACCTTGTACTGACCCTGAGCCGTGGGCGTGTCGATCTGCCCGGCCACTGCCTGACCCGCGGCCGGCAGCGTTTCGGCAACCGAAGTCGTGTCGCCCGCTGCGCCTCCGTGCGTGGTGATGGCCACGATCGCGCCGGTGTCCAGGTCTACGGCCTGCTCGGCTTTATACGCCAAGTGCGTCGCGCCATCCTTCATCTTGGTCACTTCGGCGTCGGGATCGTGCGGATTGACCCAGTCGTCATTGGAGGCTTTCTTTTTCCGCTTGCGGTCCGCGCGCCGCAGTTCCTCATCGCTGCGCTCGATCCCTGCCTCTTTGGCCAGGCGCCGCAGATATTCCATGTAGTTCTCGCTGGTATCCCGCCGCACGATGGCGCGCATCGCCGCGTTGGCTTCCAGCGTCGTCGCATCGATACCGATGGTCTTGCCCTTCAGCATTCCGCGCCGGGCCACCTCGGTCAGCACGAACGTGAACACCGCCTGATGCGTCGCTTCGTCCAACAATCGCCGCGTCCGTGAAATCGTCACGTGGTCCGGAGTCGCTTCGTTCAGCCCGTACTTTAGAAATCGCCGCAGGCTCAGGCTATCGGCCACGCGCCACGCGATGCCTCGTTCGCTGCCGATGCCTTCGAAGAATCCGATCAGCAGCAACCGAAAATACACGCCCGGCGCCAGCGACGGCCGGCCCAACTTCGCGTGGTAGAACTGCCCGCACTGGCGCTCGCAAAACGCGTCGAACTGCGCCTTTTCCAGCACTGCGTTCAGCTGTTGGTAAAACGGATGCCCCGGCGCTTCGGCCTGCTCGCTGGCATAGAACAAGTCTTCCTGCTTCTGTCGGGTTTCCTTGGTCCCCATCGCCATGTCTGATTCTAAGCCCAAACATTCCTGGTGGGAAGTGTTTTTAGACACGGGCTGCTAGCTCCGCAGCTCCGCTGAAATCTCCGCTGCCGCCTTGCGCGCGTCCTCGATGGCCCCGATGGGGAAGCTGATGGCCCCCACCTTGGCGTGCCCGCCGCCGCCGTAGCGCTCGCAGATGGTCGCCAGGTTGTGTTTGAGCGGTTCCTTGGCCCAGGGGTTCGATCCCACGGACACCTTGGTGCGGAAGCTCGACGTGCTTACCGACACCGTGTATACGGACTCCGGGAACAGGTGGTAGGGGATGAACTTGTTGTAACCCTCCAGGCCGTCCTCCACCAGGTCGAAGAACACCACGCCCTCGCGGCAGGCGGCCCGCTGGCGGATGATCTCGATGGATCGCAGGTGACGCTCGTAGAGCGGTTTGTAGATGGCCGCGATTTCCGGGTCGGTCTCGATCTCGGCCAGCGCTTGGTGGCGCATCATGCGGATGATCTTCTGCACCGTGGCCGATCCCTGGCTGCCCTCGATCACCAGCGTCAGGCGCATGGCGGGCTCGCCCAGGGCGACGGCTTCCTGCGCGCTGTTGTATTGTGCGCCGTCGATGATGTCGGCCCACTTGACCAGGTCGGCCAGATCGGGCGCGTCGAAGCCGAAGCGGTCGTGCGCCACGGTGGCGATGTACTTGGTGCAGGAGCGGAAGTTGGGGTCGTACATCTTCCTGCCGCTGGTGTCGTGGCGGAAGTGCTCGGCGTCCTCAGGGGTGAGGAAGGCGCTCTGGTGATGATCGAACCACCAGGTCAGGTGCGGGTCGGTGGCGTATTTGAAATCGACGATGGCGTTGACGTCGCCGTCGAACAGTTCGGGCTCGAACAGTTGGTCGGCCTTGTGCGCCAGCCCGGTATATTCGAAGGTCGCGCCGGGGTAAAACTTGCTCTCCAGGAAACGGCTGAAGAAGGCGGCTGAGGCGGCGCCGTCGAAGCAATGGTCGTGATAGAGGATACGCACACGCATGTGGCGGAATTCTTTCCGGGAAAACTTGATAGTTTCTCGCAAATCGATGCCAACATGCAAGGGGGGGCAGCCGGGGCCGGTTGCCGCCGGCCGGAAGGGCGGCCGTTGCGGGGCGCGAGCGGGACTCTGATGGAGAGAAAGAAAAGAGGGCCAGGCGCCAAGGAGGGCCTGGCCCGAGAGAACCCAGGCTGCTCGGAGGTATTCAGCCCAGGTTTTTCGTGAAGGTCCCTAGAGGGGCCTCCAGGAGCACGAAACCGCTCCCGCCCATTGCCCGGTTGGATTAACCAAGCAGTCCGCCGTGTCCCAGGCAGGCGACTTCCCACCCGGAAACCCGGTAGCGAGCCAGAAGCGGCGGCAGAATCAGGTCCACAACATTCGGCTTGGCTGACCGGAAGCAGCCGGGGGCCGAGAGCACGGGAACATCGTCGCGGTAAGCCAGCAGCATCAGGTTGCCGGGTTCCACCGGGGCCAGGAAGCGTTCGATGTGGCAGCCGATGCGCGCCATGGCCCGGCCCACCACATCCTCCGGACCGGCCGGGGCGGTGGTGGAGGCCACCAGCACCGCGGTGGGGCTGGCCCGCAGCAGATGTTGCAGGGCGCGCGCCACCGATCCATCGTCTTCGGTGGCCGCCAGGGCGAAGCTGGGAGCCACGCCGTAGCGCTCCAGCCGCTGCCGCACCACGGACTCGAACAATTGGCGGGCCCGGTCTCCCTGCAGCGGATCGCTATATAGGATGGCGATCGCCGGGGACCGCACCGGGCGGGCCTGCAAAATGGGACCGCGCTCCCGCAGGATGCTGACCACTGCCTCCAATTGCGACTGCGCCACGGCGAACGGCGCGCTCTTCACGGTGGCGATGCGCGTGCCGGCCCGCGCGAAACTGAAATTCACACCCGTGGAAATCACCACGCTGGCCGTGCAGTTGATCTGGCGGAGCAGTTCATCATCCACCAGCACGCAGCAGTCCTCGGTCGCGAAAAGATTGGCGCGGCCTCCGGCAGCCAGCCGGATTTCCAGCGACCCGCACCCCATTTCGCTGGCCACCTGGCTCACTGCCGCATCTTCTCCGACTTCCCCATCTTCCAGTTCGGTCACCCAAACTTCGTTCAGGCCCTCCGTTTCCAGCAGCCGGATGTCGTCGTCGCTAATGACGTGGCCCTTGGCCAGGAGCTTGCGTCCGCTGGAACGGAAGATCGTGCAGCACAAAATGCGCCCGTTCGATTCCCGAATATCCACGGTTTGTGCCTTCACGTCCACCTCCATGGCCTTTTGGTGGCCATCCCCAAATTCGCGGCCGGATCACGGCCGGATTGTCCCTACATTTCTAGTCTAAAGGAGCCCTGCGTAAAATTATAGTTTCTTTGGTGCCAGGATATTCTCACTTTTGCCGTCCAGAAAAGGAATAAGTTCCGCCAATTCGTGACCTGCCGATGGAGGGTACTACCCGTTGGGGTTGTGCTGGGCGATGCCCGGACGGCTCAGGCGCTGGGAATGAGCCGGGTCCCTAGACTATTGCGCTCTAATAGGTTAGCCACTATCCCGGGCTTGGCCCCGGGGGCGATCCAGACTTCGCCCACGCCCTTTTCGAGTGCGCTGGTGGCCGATTCCAACTTGGCCTGCATCCCGCCCGTGGCGATTCCATTTTGGATCAACTCGCGGGCTTCCGCCGTGGTGACGGTGGGCAAAATACGCCCATCAGCATACCTCACTCCATCCACATCCGTGAGAAAAAGGAGCCGTTCGGCGCGAAAAGAAGCCGCGCAAGCGACCGCCATTTGATCGGCATTTACGTTGTAGATACGCCCCTCGGCGTCGCCCGCCACGCAGGCCACCACCGGCAGATAGGACTCGCGCGTCAGCAGTTCCAGCAGGCGCGCATCGGACCGCACGGGGCGGCCCACCTGGCCCAGTTCGGGATCCAGAATTTCGGCATCCACCAGCCCGGCGGCCAGCCCGCTGAGCCCCACCGGACGGGCTCCGGCGGCGCGGAACGCGGTCACCAGCGAAGCGTTCACGCTGCCCGTGAAGACCTTCACCACGGCGTCAATGACCTCCGGCGTGGTAACCCGTAAACCATTGACAAAACGGCTCTCTACGCCGCGCTCGGCGAGGAACCGGGTCATCTGCTTGCCACCGCCGTGGACCACCACAATCTCGTGTTCGGCCGCCGCCGCGGTAATCTCCCGGGCCAGCCGCCGGCAGGTCTCCGGCGTGTCCAACAGAGTGCCCCCCAGCTTGATCAGGAGCCTCACAGCAGGCCCGCGGTTTCGGGGAATCCCAGGGCCAGATTCATGTTCTGCACGGCCTGTCCGGCGGCGCCCTTCACCAGATTGTCGATGGCCGAGACGATCACCGCGCGGCCGCCGGCCGCGTCAAATCGCACACCGATATCGCAGAAATTTGTTCTGGTCAAAAAGCGCAATTCCGGCACTTTTCCGGCGGGATATATGCGAACAAACGGCTCGGATGCGTAGCGCTCCTGGAAGAGGTCCACCAGGTCGCCCACGGAGCCGATCGCGCCGGTGGTGCGCACGTAAATGGCTTCCAGAATGCCGCGGTCGATGGGCAGCAATTGCGCGGTAAAGGTGAACTCGGCCTCCTCCAATCCGGAAGTCCGTAGTACCTCTGGTACGTGCCGGTGATCCAGGATGGAGTATGCCGAGAAGTTGTCGGTAACCTCACAAAAGCTTGTTTTGAGCGACGGTTTGCGGCCCGCCCCGCTGACGCCGCTCTTGGCGTCGCAGACGATGCCGGCCTCGCGGCGAACCACGCCCGCCTGCACCAGAGGCTGGATGGCGAGATTGGCGGCGGTCGGATAGCAGCCGGGATTCGAGATCAGGCGCGCCCGTGGCACTGCCGAGCGGCAGAATTCGGGCAAAGCGTAGACGGCTTCCGCCAATAATTCCGGCTGGGAATGCTCTTCTTTATACCAACGCCGGAAATTTTCCGGCGTGCCGAGACGAAAGGCGCCGCTCAAATCAATGACTTTTGCTCCCGCCGCCAGCAATCCGGGCGTCAATTCCATGGAAACGCCCGGAGGCGTGGCCAGGAAGACCGCCGCCAGGCCCGCGGACTTCACCGACTCGGGCGAGCAGGGCAATGTGCGCGGACCCTGATAGCCGAGCGGCCGCGCGTGGTCATCGGCCTCGCGGTGGGCCAGGAGAACGGGCTCGGCCTGCGGATGCCGGGACAGCAAAGAGACCAGTTCGGCTCCGCTGTACCCAGTGAAGCCGACGATGCCGACCGGTGTGCGTGCCATCGTGTGAGACATGGTTATATTGAGACTAACCAGTATCACACGTCCGGCGGGGGAGCTTGTGTTGCGACCTCAGCGCGGGTCAGAAACGCTGGCTCGACAAGGGCAAAATCGAAAAGCTGGTCTCTTCGCTCCGGACCATCGATTCCACCCCTCAACGCCCGCTTCCAGGATTACCGGGAGCATCGGCGCGCCGCCCATCTTCACTTCTGTATCGCACGCCCCTAGCGATCCACCTGCTGCGCCGCACCCGCCAACGCCCGCAGCGACTCCCCGTAGGGCGCCCGCGCCACTCCGCGCTCACAGATAATCGCCGACACATAGCGCGCCGGCGTCACGTCGAACGCCGGATTCGCCACCGCGATCGCCTCCGGAGCCACCGGCACGCCGAACACCTCCGTCACCTCCTTGGCCGGCCGCTCCTCGATCGGAATTGCATCGCCCGAAGCCAGCGTCAAATCGAAGGTCGATACCGGAGCCGCCACGTAAAACGGCACCCCGTTCTCCTTGGCCAGCACCGCCACCGAATACGTGCCGATCTTGTTCGCCACATCGCCGTTGGCCGCGATCCGGTCCGCTCCCACCACCACGCACCCGATCCGCCCGGACTTGAGGAAATGGCCCGCCATGTTGTCGGTGATGAGCGTCGTGGGAATCCCGTCCTGTTGCAGCTCCCAGGCCGTCAGTCGGGCCCCCTGCAAAAACGGCCGCGTCTCATCGGCGAACACGTCGATCTTCTTGCCCGCGCTCACCGCCGCGCGGATCACGCCCAGCGCCGTCCCGTAGCCCGCCGTCGCCAGCGCCCCCGCGTTGCAGTGCGTGAGCACGGTCTTACCGTCCGGAACCAGCACGGCCCCGTTCCGCCCGATGGCCTGGCAGATGGCGATGTCCTCGGAGCGCGTCTTCCGGGCTTCTTCGATCATCGCCCGCACCAGTTCCTCGCGCGGCACATCCCCCAGCGAGGCCCGCAGCCGCCGCATCCGCTCGATCGCCCAGAACAAGTTGACTGCCGTCGGCCGCGTCGCCGCCAGCGTCCCGCAGACCGTCTCGAAGTCGGCCCCTTCCTGCGCCCCCAGTGCGACCCCCATAGCCGCGGCCACCCCGATCGCCGGAGCCCCCCGGATCACCATCGTCTTGATCGCATCCGCCACTTCTTTGTACGTACGGCAGGTCACAAACACCTGCTCACGCGGCAGGCGCGTCTGGTCGATCATGACGACGCCCGCATCGGTCCACTGAATCGTTTCCACCATGAACTCTCTATTGTGCCAGCCCGGACAGGCACCATAGCACTACAGCATCTACGAAACCGCTCTACCCTTCGCGGACCGTTTATGGAAGAATCAAGCGGGAGGTTCGCTGATGAAGATCCGTCCAGTGCTGCTCGCTGTGCTCGCTTCGGCCGCCGCGTTCGCCCAGGCCCCTGCCGGAAGCGCCGCAGGAAACAAGGACGTGCCCCGCCTCGCCGACGGCAAACCCGACCTGTGGGGCGTCTGGCGTCCAGCCGACATCTTCCTCATCGAGGACATCTCCCTGGGACTCAAGGAAGGCGAAACCGTGCCGCTCACCGACAAGGCCAAGGCGATCATGGCCACGCAGCTCTCCAAGGACGACCCGGAAGCCAACTGCCTGCCCACCGGCGTCCCGCGCCACGCGCCCTACCCCTGGCGCATCCTCCAATATCCGACCCATTACTTCTTCCTGTTCGAAGGCAACATCCATAGCTACCGCCAGATCTTCATGGACGGCCGCGAGCATCCCTCCGACCCCAACCCCACCTGGTACGGCCACTCGGTGGGCCACTGGGAAGGCGACACCCTGGTGATCGACACCGTCGGCTTCAATGACCGCTTCTGGTTCGACTTCGTCGGCCACCCGCACAGCGAGAAGCTGCACACCGTGGAGCGCTACACGCGCACGGACCGCAACACGCTCAAAGAGGAGATCCGCATCGAGGACCCCGAGATGTACACCCACCCGTTCACCATCAACGCCGCGCATCGCCTGCTGCCGAACGACGAATTGATGGAGTACATCTGCCAGGAAAACCAGAAGGACACCCAGCATCTGGTGGGCCCTGCCGGCCGGCCCTAGAAAAGACCGTTCGGAAATCTGCGTTTATCTGCGTCCATCTGCGGCCATTTACTTCTTCGCCTTCCCCGGCGCGGGCGCGATCTCAGGAGGCTCATCCCCCGCCGACGATCCCAGAAACAGCTTCTTGCCATCGGTGAACGTCACCGAGCTCCCGCTCATGCGATTCTCGCCGCTCTTGGCCTGATACCCCTCCACCAGCAGTTCCGTGCCCTCCTGGAGCGACGCCTTGGTGAAGCCCCGCCGGATCAGGCCGTTCGGCGTGTTGCCCTCCACCATCCATTCTTCCTTGGACCCGTCGTCCCTGGTCACCTCAAAGTGGATCCAGGCGTGCGGATTCACCCACTCCATCCGCGTCACGCGCCCCTTGAGCTTCACGACTTTGTTGCGGTCGAACTCCGCGGCGAAGGAATGGTGGGACCACGCCGGCGCCACGGCCAGCAGCATCCCGCCCAGAGTCAGCGTCACAATCGAGAGTCTTCGCATGGAATGCCTCCTGTGGGTGTCTGCGGCTACCGCGGAGCCTCCGCGTTCGCCTCCCGCTGAGCGGCGAGTTGCAGCTTCCATAACTCCTCGTCCGAGGAAACCCACACCAGCACGGCCGCCGCGTCGCGCTTGTCCGGACCCAGCGCAAGCTGCCGCCCGTCCTCGAACCGGATGCCGCCCGCGCTGGCGATCCGCTCCCCGCTACGCGCCCGGTACCCGGTGACGATCACCTTGGTTCCCTCGGCCAGCGACTTCTTCGTCAGCCCAACGCGCAGCAGGCTGTTGGGGGTGTTACCCTCGATCCGCCAGTTCTCGACGGTGCCGTCAGCGTTGGTCACCGCAAGGTGGATCATGGCGTGCGGATTCACCCATTCCATCCGCGTGATGGTGCCTTCCAGCCGGACCACTTTGGTGCGGTCGAACTCCGCCGCGAAGGAATGATGCGCCCACACCGGAGCCGCCACCGCAGCCAACGTCAGCAACCATGCGCTTCTCATGAGCCCTCCCGTTAAAATGCCTGCGTCGACTTGCGCTCTTCCTCGGCCTTGATGCTGTCGCCGTACAACTGCTCGAAGAACCCTTCATCCACCAGCCGCCGGACGATGCTGTTGTCGATCACCTGGTGGAAATCGATCCCCTTCATGAGCGTGGCGAACTGCTCGTCGGTCTGTTGATCGATCACCGATTGGATCGCCCCGCGCAGCACGTAAGGCACCCGCTCGAACATGTTGCCCTTGACGTGGATGTCGTAGAACCGCCCGACGTCTTCCACCGACTGCGGGTCGTACACGCGATACGCCTCGATGGCGAAATCCTTGTCGGCATAGAACCGCTGGATCGCCTCGGCGTGGGCCTTGATCAGCCGCTCCGGCCAGTCGGGATGTTCCTGGACCGTCTTCTTCCACATCAAATACGTGGTGGCCGCGAAGATGTCGTCGTGATCCGACAGATTGGCCACCGTGCGGTAGCCCTCATCTTCCAACTTGAAGTACGCCGGAGCGGTCAACATGGTAGCCTCCACGCGACCGGCCACCAGCGCCGCCGCGCGTCCGTTGGCATCGCTGCCGATGGGGACCCAGTTCACGTCGCGCGGTCCCAGGCCGTACTTGGAGATCAGCATGGTCGCATAAGTCGACGGTGGATCGCCCAATTGCCCGATCGCGATGCGTTTGCCCTTGAGCGCCTGCACGTCCGGAATCGAGGGTTGCGCGATCAGCGCAAACACGGCCTTGTTCAGGGGACTCCCGTACACCGCCAGCGACGAATCGCGCGTCATAGCCTGCATCGCGCTCTCCAGCGAGTAGTTGGTCATGATGGCTTCGCCGTTGCTCACCATGGCCACGGGAGCCGGATGCACGCCGAACGTCAGCTCGACGTCAAAGCCATACTTCTCGTAATACCCACCCTCCTTGGCCAGAAACAGCGGCCACGAAGAAGCGCTCCGCGTCGGGAAGCTGATGACGACTTTCTCCAAAGCCCCCTTGGTCTCCGCAGCCTTCTCCGCCGTCGTCCCCGAAGAACACCCCACCACCAGCATCAGTCCGGCCACCGTAGCCAGGACCACAGCCCAGTGGGGCAGGCCCGTGGCCTGCGGCGGCCTCTCAGGCCGCCTGCCGACCCGAGCAGACAAATCCATCCTGCCGGAGATCTCTCTGGCGCTTGCCCCGACCCAACCTCGAAGCCTGTTCAACACAGAACCTCCCGTCCGCGCAGTCTTACTGTTTCGGAGCCCCCACCGTCCCCGCCTCCCCCGACGACCCGGCATTAAACACCCTCTCGCCGCTCGCCAGCTTCACCGTGCGGGCATTCGCCATATTCGACCCGTCCTTGGCGGCCGAGCCGTTCACCACAATCTCGTCCCCCTCCTTCAGCGTGGTCCGGCGCCAGCCGTTCCGCATCAGGATATTCGGACTCCCCAACTCGCACAACCACGCGGCCGCCTTGCCATCCGCGCCGACCACGTCCATGTGGATCCAGGCATGCGGATTGACCCATTCCACCTCGGTGACCTTGCCATGCAACTCCACCGGCTTCTTGGAGTCGTATTGGGCCGCGAAGGAGTGATGCGCCAGAACCGGGACAGAAGCAGCCAGCAGCGCCAGCGCCGCCACCAGACCGCGAACAGGATGAACCTTCATCGTGTTAACTCCTTGTGATCGCTGGGATCTATCATACTAAACTGGGCGAGCAACGCCACCCTGCCATTGGACGGAACACGGCTGGGTTATGCACCGTAGAACGCGAGACGGGAGATTCTACGCGGCGTAAGAGCAACGTAGCGCTTCGGATTACTCACTTTCTGCAGGATACAGTAGCACCACGTCACGATTGTGACCTATGTACTCTACAGATTTCTCGCTCGCCAGCCTCGGAAACCACGAAAGCCAACTCCGCGATGCTTAGGGATGCCTCTCATGTGTATGATTACAGGCCTGATAACTTGTCATTCCTTAACACTGTCTATCCGTCCAAAATGCGGCATTGACTCTCTCTGCGTAAATGGTATACTTGTCGAGAGCGTCCTATGCAATCCGAAACCGAGCAGACTACGGTTCCCTACGTTCCGTTCCGAACCTTCATGAATTCGCTCGACCTGCTCCGCCAGGACAAACTGCCAAGCGAGATCAATCGCAGTATTTGGACCACGATGTCCGGTGCCATGGCTGGCCAGTTATTGGCGGCCTATCGATTTCTGGGCCTGATTGATAGCTCTGGGAAGCCGCTTGCTGCCTTAATCCGCCTGCATTCTGAGGCTGATACGCAGCAACGCCAAGTCAACGATATACTGCGACGCGCCTACGCTGACATCCTAGCGTTGCGTCTCGAAACATGCACCGTGAAGCAACTGGACGACGCTTTTGACCAGTACGGGGTGACCGGAGCGACTCACCGCAAGGCGGTGTCATTTTTTGTGCAAGCCGCGCAGTACGCTGAACTACCGCTGTCGACCTATCTAACAAGGCGGCGCGGGCGCAAACGGCGCAACGGACGACAGGTCTCTAAGCCCGATCCAACTGGGGCGGTTGCCCTAGCAGATTCGCCCGCCCCCCAAGGCACATCGAAGACCATCAAGCTCAAAAGCGGGGGCTCTCTCACTGTATCGGTGACCTTTGACGCCTTTGCGATCTCGCAAGACGATCGAAATTTCGTATTCGGCATCGTCGATCAGTTAGCAAAATACGATCGAACGCCCGCAGCGCCCCGGTTTACCGAGCGCACGCCAGTGCCCCCCGATGAAGGAATCGGCGACGACGATGTCCCGTTCTGAAAAGTTTGTGGCTAAATATGCGGGCGCCCCGCGTTGCAGCGCGGGGCGTCGCAGATCGGAGGACGATTACTATCGAGCCGCCTTAGCTAGTTGTTAACCACTCTGCCGGGAAACGGGGAAAACCCGACCCGGCAGGCCTTTACCTGCGGTAGTGGCGGAACAGCAGACGCAGTGGATTTGGGTTCCACGGGGCAAGCCTTACAGGGACGCCCGTGCAGGTGCAAATCCTGTCTACCGCACCACCACCTAGCACTTCCATTCTATCGGTTGTGTCAAGGAGTGGGTTTGCCAGACGTTCGTGAACGGAGTGCGAACCCAAGCGCACTCAACAGATGGAGGCCAAACCATGGCTCAAATCGGCTCGTCACACCACGTAGGAACCCCGGCACCGGACACGGGGCAGTACAAGCACTCGGCGTGTTCCAACACGGCGATCTACAACAAGGGGAACATCCTGGCCCCGTGCCAGAACTACTCCTGCCCGCACAAGGGTGCTGCCTGGACTCTCGTCCAGAAGCTCACTTAGAGCGGTTGATGAACGCGGACACGTCGTGGTTCGCATAGCCTAGAAGTCTGCCCATGCTCCACATGCCGAGTTCGGATGTGCCATGGGCAGATTTCATCTCCGCTATCAGGCGCGGAACAAGGTCGTCACGATAGATCCACAGGGAGGCCTGTTCCATGTCGCTCGTATCGTCAAAGACACGGCATCCTTCTCGTTCGGCGATCCGAAGAACGATCTCGCGGTAGCCACGCGGGCATACTAACTGAGCAGCAAGACTCATTCCGGTCTTTACACGTTCGCAGTACGCAACGGATTGACCGGCCAAGAAGCCCTCGATGTATCTGTCCGTCTCCATCTAAGCTAATTTATCATTCGTCTGAGGCGGCCCGTACAGCATCAGCCGCTTGCCGCCAGTCTTCATGAGGCCTAGCGGCACCGCGCGTCGTCATCCCTTTTTGCGGATTTTGCGGTCGTAGCCCGCGCCTCCTGAGCATAATCCTATGCATCACGAATACGAGGCAGGAGATGAAGCCGCCGAGGGCGAGTCACGCTGCCCGCCCCACCTTCAATCCCTGCGCCACCAACCACATCCCACCTAATCTAGCCGCCCTCCCCCAACCCCTGCCCCATACTCCCAGCGGAGGTATCTACCCATGACCACAACTCGACGCTCCCAAGCCGCCCGCGCCAACGGCGCGAAATCCCAAGGCCCCAAAACCGAAGAAGGCCGCACCCGCTCTTCCCGGAACGCCCTCAAGCACGGCCTCACCGCCCTCAAATTCGTCCTCCCCAACGTCGAGGACCGCGACGAGTTCTACCATCTCCGCGAAGCCTACCTCGAACGCTTCCAACCCGCCGACCAGGTCGAGCTCCGCCTGGTCGAAACGCTCATCCTCTGTGACTGGCGTCTCCGCCGCCTCACCATCATCGAAACCAACATCCTTTCCAACGAAATGACCCGTCAAGGTCCCAACCCCGACCCCCATATCACCGAAATGGACCCCGAAGACCTCCTGGCCTGGACCTTCAACAACCTGGCCAACAACCACAACAGCCTCTCACTCCTATCCCGCTATCAGGGCCAGATCGACCGGACCTACCACCGCTCCCTAAAGCAACTCACCAACCTCCAAGCCACCCGCCCCGGCCCCAATCCAGACCAGCCCGCCCCCGACCGTCCAGCCCCTCAGTGTGGGGCAGGCCCTCGGCCTGCGGAGGGCTCTCAGCCCGCCTCCCCCAACCCCGCAGAAATCCCCCAACCAAACGAACCCAGCGATCAACAACCCAAACCCCCACAACACCTTCCCCCACCCCCCACCGACCCCGACGCGGCCCCGGAAGGAGTTCTCTCTTGACACCGCTCCTCGACCGCCGCTATCCTATGCATAGGAAACCGAGGCATTCAATGAACCTGCGAGGCACCCTGCCCACCCTGATCCTGGAAGCCCTCAAGCTCGAGCCCGATCACGGCTATCGCATCGCCCAGCGCATCAAGGAACGCTCCGAAGGCCTGCTCGATTTCAAGGAAGGCACGCTCTACCCCGCGCTCCATAAACTGGAAAACGACGGTCTGATCCAATCCTACGAAGGCGTCGAAAAAGGCCGTCCGCGCCGCTACTACCGCATCACCGAAGCCGGCCGCGGCGTCCTGGCCAAGGACCGCATCGAATGGCTCGACCTCTCCCGAGCCGTCACCCGCATCTTAGGAGAAGCGCAATGACGCTGCTGTATTCCCCCGCGCTCCTCTACTGGCTGGATGAGGCCACCCGCGGCCTGTCGGTCGATTCCGCCGCCCAGGTCCGCGCCGAAATCCGCGGGCACTATGAGTCCGCCGTGGAAGCCGCCCTGGGCCAGGGAGCCACTTCAACCCAAGCCGATGAGCAGGCAGTCGCCTCCCTGGGCGACGCCAAAGCCACGAACCGCCAATACCGCAAAGTTCTGTTGACCGCGAACGAAGCTCGCCTGCTCAGCCAGTCCACGGAAGCCTTTGGAGCCCGGCCCTGGCGGCGCTGGAAGCCCGCGCCGCCAATGCGATCCACACGCTCGCGAGCCAGCGAAACGCTTCTTGCTCCCGCCGTGGCCGCTTCCGCCGCCCTCCTTTTCGCGATTGCGATGACACGCGGCAGGTCCTTGTTTGTTTGGATCGTCGCCGCCTCGCTGGCGGGTCTCTGTCTCATGGCGGCGGCGCGATTCCTGCCGGTGTACACGCCCGGCCGCGCTCGGATCTTCCGCACGCTGCGCTGGGCCACCCAGATCGCGATTTTCGTCTTGGCCTTCGGGCCGATCCTGGTCGGGCCGATGCCTTCCGGGCCGGTCCTGCCCAACCAGATCGGCGCGCTCTCGGTCTGGCTATGGACCCTTATCTGGCTCTGCACCGTTTGCATCGTGGGACGCCTCGAATGGATCAAGACGTCGCTGCGCCGCAAGCTGCCGGTCGAAAAATGGCCCAAAGCCTTGTATCTCTAAGGCCTGGTATCTCTGAGGAAACGTAAAATGCTTGCCGTCGAATCCAACCCCGCCCTCCAGCAATGGCTCGAGGAGGCCACCCGCGGCCTGTCAGCCGGCTCCGCCGCGTGCGTCCGTGCTGAAATCGAACAGCACTACGACTGCGCCCGGGAAGACGCCCTGCTCCACGGCGCCGGCGAGGAGGAAGCGGACCGCCAGGCCGTCACCGCGCTCGGCCCTGCAGACATCGCCAACCGCGACTACCGCGAAGTGCTGCTGACGGCCCAGGACGCCCGCGCGCTCTGCGAGGCGCGTTGGTCAGACCGCATGTTGTCCGTCCGCCCCTGGGTGCGCCTGCTTTGGCTGCTGGCCCCGGCCGCCGGCGCGTGGGCCGGCGTCATGAAGCTCACCGGCGGCAACCTCCGTGTCGGCGCGCTGGCCCTGCTGATTGCGGGCGGCGTTGCCGTCCGGCTACTGGCGCCGCTGATGCCGATCCGCACGCCCCAGCGCGGGCGCGTGGTCCGCGGCCTGCACTGGACCTGGCGGCTGGCGGTGCTCCTGCTTCTGCGCGGCCCGAACCTCCTCTCCATAGCCGGCGCCGTGATCTGGGTTCTGAGCTGGGGATGGACCGAATACCGCCGTATGCTGTTGCGCCGGAAACTGCCCGTGTCCGAGTGGCCCCAGCCGCTGTTTTTCTAGAAAAATAGCGAACAAATCCCACGCACATTTCGTCTTTAGTTCCAACGCCATGTCAGCCGTCGAAATCAGCAGCGTTACAAAAACCTTCGACCAGGTCACCGCCGTTGACGACCTCTCCCTCACCATCCCCCCAGGCTCGGTCTACGGCTTTATCGGACCCAACGGATCCGGCAAGACCACCACCATGCGGATGGTCGTCAACATCATCTACCCGGACCGCGGAACGATCCGCCTATTTGGGCGTGAGCGGGTAGGCGTCGGCAGCGATCATATCGGCTACCTGCCGGAAGAGCGCGGCCTCTACCGCGGCATGGAGGTGCAGGCGCTGCTGGAGTTCTACGCCGAGCTGCGCGGCGGCCGCAACGTCAAGCCGCTCATCCGGGAGTGGCTCCGCCGCCTGGATCTGGAAGCCTTCGCCAACAAGAAAATTCAAGCCCTCAGCAAGGGCATGAGTCAGAAGGTGCAGTTTATCGCCACGGTCATCCCCGAACCCCAACTCCTGATCCTGGACGAGCCCTTCACCGGACTCGACCCGGTGAGCACGGACACAATCCGCGCCGCGATCCTCGAAATGCGCCGCCGCGGGACCACCGTCATCTTCAGTACGCACGACATGAACGTGGCCTCCACCTTGTGTGATTCCATCTTCATGATCTTCCGCGGAAAGAAAGTGCTGGACGGCACGCTCGCCTCCATCCGCTCGCACTACGGCAGCGACACCATCCACGTATCGCTCGAAGGCGGTCTGGCCCACGCCCAAAACCTGCCCGGCGTCCAGCGCGTCCGTGACCTGGGCAGCGTTCAGGAACTGCGCATCACCCCGGGAGCTGACACCCAGGCGATCCTGCGCGCGCTGGTCGACCGCACCACCGTCCACAGCTTCGCCGTGGTCGAGCCTTCGCTGCACGATATCTTCGTGCGCATCGCCGGCCCCGAGGCCGCTGCAGAAGGACAAGCCGAAGAACAGGCGAAGGAGGCAGCCAATGTGGCATAGAATCTTCCTGATCGCCAAGCGCGACTACATCGCCTCGGTGTTCACGAAAGCGTTCCTCATCGGACTGGTGGTCGCCCCGCTCATGTTCGGCGGAGCCTTCTTCGTCATCGCCATCATGCGCGCCACCCAGGGCACCCAGGAACGCAGCATCGCCATCATCGACCACACCGGCATGGCGGCCCAGGCCATCATCGATGCCGCCCAGGCGGCCGACGCGAACAATCCCGCCGCCGCGGCGGCCAAGCAACTCGCCACCGCCCACTACACCTACGAAGTGATCCCGCCCAACACGGCCGACCCCGATGCCCAGCGCGTCGAGCTCTCGAACCGCGTCCGCCGCAATGACCTCTTCCTGTTCCTCGACATCGGCCCCGACGCACTGCACCCCGGTCCTGATCCTGAACGGAGCCGGGTCGCCGTCTTCTCCAGCGGCAACGGCGTCGATGACACCAGCGTCTGGCTGGTGGGCGCCATCAACGCCGGACTCCGGCGGCTGCGCCTGGAGCAGTTGGGCGTCGGCCCGCAGGAGATCTCCGCCCTGCTCGGCGGCGTGAACATCGAACGCATGGGTCTGGTCACCCGCGACCCGGCCAGTGGCCGCATCCAGCCGCCGGCCCCCAGCAACCGGCTGCAAGGCATCATCGTGCCTATCGTCATGCTGTTTCTGATGATGATGGTGGTGATGGGCGGCTCCGCGCCTATGCTGAGCGTTGTGGCCGAAGACAAGATGCAGCGCGTGTTTGAGATGCTGCTGCCCTCCATCACGCCCTTCGAGCTGATGATGGGCAAGGTGCTGGCCTCGGTGGCGAGGTCGCTCACCAGTTCCACCTTTTACATCCTCGGCGCCCTGCTCGGCCTGCGGGGAGCCACACTCCTGGGCATGGTTCCCTTTGACCTGATCCCCTGGTTCTTCGTCTACATGCTCGCCGAGGTCACCATGCTCAGCGCCATGGGAGCCGCCCTGGGCGCGTCCACCAGCAGCAGCCGCGACGCCCAGAGCCTGGGAATCCTGATGGTGCTGCCGGTGATGATCCCGGCCTTCCTGATCGCGCCGTTGCTCCAGGCGCCCAACGGCGTCTTCGCGACGGTGGTCTCCCTGATCCCGCCCTTCACGCCGATGATCATGCTGATGCGCCAGGCCATGCCTGCGGGCATCCCCGCCTGGCAGCCCTGGGTGGGACTGGCCGGAGTGATCCTCTCCACGCTGCTGATGGTCTGGGCCGCGGCGCGCGTCTTCCGCATCACGATCCTGATGCAGGGCAAGCCGCCGCGCCTGGCTGACCTGGTCCGCTACGCCGCCCGCGGATAATCACCCGTAACACCGGGCAACTACTGGGGCGGGCTCGCCTGGTGGCGCAAGCCCGTGGCTTGCTGCGCCGGCACTCAGGCCGGCGCTTGTCGCCCCTCACAGCACTACGGCGTGACACAAGCAAAGTTCGACGCCTCGTCCGTACTCCCCGACCCGTCGTACTTCGCCACCTGCGGATACGGACACAGCGGACGCGTGCGATCCACCTCGCCGCGCGTCGCATGCGAGGCGATCATCTTCGCCGGCGCCTGCCCCTTCTCCACCCACTGCTCGAGCAAGGTCACCGCATCAAACGAACTCGGCCCATCCCCACCGTTGCAGTGATTCATACCCGGAACCATGAACAGCCGCAGCGACTGGTCGATCTTCGACACGCCGCCCATCTTCTTGGCGACGCTGTTGTAGTAGTTCACGCTGTTGACCGGAGCGATCAACTGGTCCGTCCAGCCGTGATACATGAGGATCTTGCCGTTGTGACCGAAATACTTGCCCAGGTCCGGATCGGTCGAATTGAGCCCGTATCCTTGCGCGATGTCGTCGGCCTTCTTCATATCGCTGTCGAAGTTCAGCGTCATCGCGTCCCAGTCCGGATCGTTGAACACCACATAGCGGAATGTGTCGGCCGCGACGTCAGCCGGATTCTGCCCGGCCAGGATTCCCCAACCCATCTCACCACCGGGCTCGAACGGCGGAAAGACCTCGGCCTTGGTCCGCGGATTCGTCGCCGGCGAGTAAAGCTGCTTGGCAGCGGCCACCTGCGCAGCCGTCAGGCAATCGGCCGTCGCGCCGCCCTTGCACTCGACCGTCGCGGGATCGAACTTGCACTTGGTCGGATCGCCGATCAGGCCGTCCTTCACGCCGTCCAGAGCGTCACAAGCCGCGATGGCAGCGTTCTTGAGGATCTGGAACTGCGGCCGCCCCATCATGCTCTCCGGCGTCTTGTGGACCGCCTGATACGTCCACAGCGACCACGCATGCAAGTGCGTGAAGTAGTTCGCCGGAGCGCCCGCCACGATGCCGTCGAAGTCGTTCGGATAGCGCTGCGCCTCGGTCAGCCCCTGGCGGCCGCCCGTCGAGCAACCGACCCAATACGACAGCCGCGCCGGGCTCCCGTAAAACTGCTGGACCAGCGACTTCGCCTCGACCGTCATCTCATGCACCGAACGATACGAGTAATCGATCAGCTTCTCCGGGTGCCCCATGGCGAAGATGCCGCGCCCGCCCACGTGGCCGGTATCGGTCGAGGCGCTGGCATAGCCGCGCTCGACCGCCTGCGCCATCGCGTTGTAAGTGATCACGCCGGCCCAGCCGCCGTTGCCCACGGCCTGGAACTTGCCGTTCCACCCGCTGGTGGGCAGCCAAACCTCGGCCTTGATGTCGGAATCGGAGGTCGGCGCGATGGTCAGCTCCACGCGGCAGAACTCGGGTGTGTTTGCGTAGGGGTTGGGACCCTTCCCCTTGCCGTTCGCCGGACCCGGCTGGACGAACGCGCCGCGCGCCACCACCGTGGCCGCGGTGATCGTGGTGTTCGGGAGTTTGGCCTTCGCCAGGTCGTCGCAGGAAGCGGCCAGCACGGGCGCCACCGCCAAAATGAGAGACAGGGTCAATTTCGGAAGATTCACGCTGGGCTCCTTATTTTCCGACCGAGAACGGACTGTTGAGATGGCCGTCAAGCAGATCGCGGTTGTTCTCCATGCAAGAGTACTCCATTAAGTCCCAGTCCGTGCGGAGTTTGAAACTGCGCTTGTTGGTAAAGGGCTTGGTGTACATTCCAGGGTCGTCCACGGTGACCTCGAAGGCGATGGTGTCATCGGCCTGGCGCGTGTAGCGCTGGATCAGGTGGAGCCTGGTGCTGAACGGATGCCCGATGGTATCGAGGCGCGCCTTGCCGTTGAACCCGATGGTATCGATCACCAGCGTGTCGCCTTCGTACCAGCCGATCGATTCGCCGAACCACGTTGGGTAGGGATCCTCGGAGTGCTTGCGGCCGTCCGTCGGTACGATGATGTATTGGTCGAAGCCCTCGAACAGCAGCACCAGCTTCTTGGGTGTCTGCACGATTTCCATCGGGTTGGGCGTGTTCACCAGCCGCGTGAGCCCCGGAGGCAGGCAATGGCCGGTGTAGTCGAACTTGGTGGCGTCGTAGAAGGCCCAGTCTTGGGCCCCCTTGAAGGAGAATGGCAGGCCGCCCTCGACGCCGCGGCTCATGTCCGGCGTGTAGGGGATCTGCCAGACGCCGTTCAGGTCGGGCTTGCCGTCGAACAGGCGCGGGATATCGCCGGATTTCGCGCCATCAGCGGTAGGCGCCTGAGCCCAACACACGGATGCCACAGCAAAGAGAACAGGGACAAGATAGCGGCTCATCGAGGGAACCCTCCTCAGGGTTATTGTGCCTCAGTCTCGCCTATCTTGGCAGATCTAAGTGGCGCAAGCCCGTGGCTTGCCGCGCCGGCACTCGTGCCGGCGCTCGTCGCCGCTAGCAGTGTCACGCCGGAAGCGGCGGTAGAATCGCACACCGAGGCACCCGGCCGGTTCCCGCTGATGCGGCTGGAGGCCAGCTTACTCGTGCCGCAGGGCCGTCAACGGGTCCACCCGCGCCGCCCGCCGCGCCGGCAGCCACGCCGCCAGCATCCCGACCCCCAGCATCACCCCCGCCGCCACAGCGAAGCTGGCCGCGTCGCGGGCCGTCACGCCGAACAAGTAGGAATCGAGCACCTTGGTGAACGCCAGCGCGCCGCTCAGTCCCACCACCAGCCCGGCGGCGATCATGACGAGGCTCGACCGCAACACCAGCCGCCGCACATTGCCGCGCGTCGCGCCCAGCGCCAGCCGGATGCCGAACTCCGCCGTGCGCCGCGTGACCGCGTAGGCCAGGACGCCGTAGAGCCCGATGGCGGCCAGCAGTGCGGCGAGCGCAGCGAACGCCGTCAGCAACCCGGCCAACAGTTGCTCGCGGTGTGTCGACAGATCGATCTGCGCCTCCTCGGTGCGCATCTCGGCCACCGGAATCGCCGGATCGATCGCGGTGATGGTCTGCCGCACCGCGGGCGCCAGACTGGCCGGATCAAGCGGCGTGCGCATTACGAAGCTCATGGTGTAGAGCCCGTCGACCTGCGTATAGGGAAGATAGATCGTCGCGGGAACGCCGTCCCGGACGCCCGTATAGTGCGCATCCCGCGCGATGCCGACGATGCGGATGGGACCCGACCTCGGTTGCTCCTCCGTCCCCAGGCGGAAGATTCCGCCCACAGCGTCGCCGGCCGGGAAGTGCTCGCGGGCGAATGACTCATTCACCACAGCAACACTCTCGCTCCCGGCCCGATCGGTGGGCAGTAGCCCGCGCCCCGCGAGCAGGTCGATCCCCACGGTCTCCAGGAACGAAGCCGAGCAATCCATGACGTAGGCGTCGGAGTTCGATCCCGTGGACCGGCCGGGGATGTAGAAAGCGGGATTGGATCGCACGTCGAGCATCAATCCGGGGCTCGACAGGGACGCTTGCGTGACGCCCGGGATCGCCGCCAAGGCGTCCTGCATCCGCGCCAGCACGTCCTGGAGGCGGTCTTCTTTGTATCCGGCCGTCTGCGGATCGCTCTGAAAGACCAGCAGGTGATCGGGGCGGAATCCCAGGTCCACCGCGTTCAGTTGGATCAGCGTGCGAGCCAGCAGCGCCGCGCCCACCACCAGCACCAGCGAAATCGCCACCTGCGCGGAAACCAGCACGCGTGAGGCCGCCGAACGCGACGTGTGCCGGCCGCCCGCACCGCCGTCCTTGAGTGCCGGCGTCAGGTCCACGCGCGTCGCCTGCCAGGCGGGCAGCGTTCCGAACACCAGGGCCGTCAGCAGTGATGCCGCCGCCGTGAACCCCAGCGTCCGCCAATCGATCTGCGGATCCAGCCACGCTGCCGCGCCGACGAAGTCCACCAGCACGTCCAGCAGCGGCCAGGCGATGGCCAATCCCAGGGCGCCACCCGTGAAGCACAGCAGCAGGCTCTCCATCAACAGTTGCCGCGCCACGCGCCATCGCCCCGCGCCGATCGACAGGCGCACGGCGATTTCCCGGCGCCGCGCCACGCCCCGGCCCAGCAGCAGATTGGTGAGATTCACGGAGCAGATCAGCAGCACCAGGCCCGCGACCACGGACACCACCGCCACGTACTCGCCGTCCACCAGCCGCATGAACCGCACGCCCATGTCCCCGGGCTCCAGCACGATCTCGGGACTCGCGTGGCCCGGCGCATACTGCTCGATCAGCGGCGCCAGGGCCGCGCGCGTGTGCGTGGCGGCAGCGGCTTCGGAGACTCCCGGCCGCAGGCGCGCGAACGCCTGGACCCACCAGATGTCGGGTCGCGTGAGGCTGAAGAACTCGTGGATCTCCGGAGCCATCACCAGCGGCACGAACACCTCCACCGCCGAGCCGGGAACCAGACCCTGGAACGCAGGCGGCAGCACGCCGGCCACTGTCACCGGTTGGCGATTTACGAAGATGGTGCTTCCCGCGGCCTCGGGATCGCGCCCCAGCCGGCGCTCCCAGAACCGGTAGGTCACCATCGCCACGCGCGGGGCCTCCGGCCGGTCGTCGGCCGGGACCAGAGCCCGGCCCAGCAACGGCGCGACGCCCAACGCACTGAAGTAGTTCCCGGAAACAGTTTGCAGGCCGGCGAGCGCCGTCGACCCGCCGGCGGTCACCGCGCCCCGCAACGTCGTCCCGTAGCCGATAACCGTGGAGAATTCGTCCACGGCGTCCTGCAACCGCCGGAAGCCCTCGTAGGAAAACGACGAAGTCATCCGCCTGCCGCCGTCGTCGCGGTAGTCGTAGCCGCTGTACTGCCGGATCACAGCTCTGTCGTTATGGACCAGCGTCAGGATGCGCAGTTCCTGCGGGTCCCGGACCGGCAGCGTCTTGAGCATCAGCGCGTCGATCAGCGAGAAGACCGCCGTGTTGGCGCCGATGCCCAGCGCGAGCGAGGCGATGGCCACGAGTGCGAACACGCGGCTGTTGCGCAGCGAGCGGGCCGCGTAGGCGATGTCGCGCCAGAGCTGTTCGAGCCACATCCAGCGGTGCGATTCGTAGAAGCGCTCGCGCGTGGCGGTCAGGTTGCCGAACCTGCGGCGTGCTGCCGCCCAGGCCTCCTCGCGCGGGACGCCTTCCTCGATCAGGCGCTCGGCTTCGTGCGCGATGTGCGCCTCGATCTCGGCGGCGAAGTCTTCCGGACGGCGGTCTCGGGTCGACATGTAACCTGAGTATGCGCCCGCTTGGGTGAGTTGTCAACCCGAGCGTCCCGCGCGCCACCCCGGGGCTGGCAACTTGTGTCCGGACGTGATCCTATAGGACGTATACATGCTCTCTCCCCGAGGCAAAGCGTGGGTGATCGCCGGAGGCGTGGCCGCCGCCACGCTGTTCGTCGCCTTGGTCGTCGCGGGTTGGTACGTGAGCCGGCGCTTCGAACCCTACATTCGTGAACAGGCGATCCAGTACCTGCAGCAGCGCTTCGACAGCGACGTGAAGCTCGCCGCGCTGCACGTACGCGTGCCCAAGTTCGCCCCGCTGCGAATGATCCGCGGCAATGAGCCTGTGTTGGTCACCGTGGAAGGTGAAGGCGTCGAGCTGCGCCATCAGGGCCGCACGGACCTGCCTCCGATGTTTGTGCTGCGCAAATTCTCCACCACGGTCGACCTGCGGCGCTTGTTTGACGAAGCCAAGACCATCTCGCTGGTCACGCTCGAAGGCATGGAGATCAACCTGCCGCCCAAGGGCCAGCGCCCCAGCCTCGGGTCCGGAGCCAGTACGGAAAGCGCGCCCGGCGAAGAGCCCGCGAAGCCCCCCAGCGTGATCGTCGAAAGTGTGCTGATCCACGACGCCAAGCTCACCATGCTGCCGCGCGATCCCGCGAAAAAGCCGCTCCAGTTCGATCTGCACGAGATTCGCCTCACCTCGGCCGGCAACAACGTGCCCATGAATTACGAAGCGGTGCTGACCAACGCCAAGCCGCCCGGCGAGATCCACTCCACCGGCATCTTCGGCCCGTGGTCGGCTGGCGACCCCGACCAGACCCCGCTCAACGGCACCTATGTGTTCGAACACGCCGACCTGGGCGTGTTCAACGGGATCGCCGGGATGCTCACCTCCACCGGGTCCTTTGAAGGGCGGCTGGGTTCGATCGCGGCGCGCGGCGAGGCGTCGGTTCCCGACTTCCGGCTGAAGCGTGGCGGGAACGCCGTGCCGCTGAAGACCACCTTCGAAGTGCTGGTGGACGGCACCAACGGCGACACCACGCTGAAGCCCGTCAAGGCGACGCTCGGCTCCACGCGCTTCACCACCAGCGGCGCCGTCTTCAAAGACGAAGGCGACACGCGCAAGACCATCGACCTGGACGTTGACATGCCGCGCGGCAACCTGCGCGACCTCCTGCAACTGGCCATGAAGGGCGCGCCGTTCATGGAAGGGACGGTGGCGCTCAAGACCAAGATCGGCATCCCGCCGCTCACCGGCAAGGTGAAGGAGAAGCTGCTGCTCGACGGAACCTTCGACGTGACCCGCGGCAAGTTTCTGAAATCGACCATCCAGGACCAGATCGATAAGCTCAGCCGCAGAGGGCAGGGCCAGCCCACCAACCAGGAGATCGACGAAGTGGTCTCCCGCATGAGTGGCGAGTTCCACATGGAGGACGAAGCGATCACCTTCCGCACGCTCGCCTTCGCCATCCCCGGAGCAACGGTGAATATCGCCGGCACCTACGACCTGGGCCTCGACAACCTGGAATTCCACGGCGCGCTCTCGCTCGACGCAAAGGTTTCCCAAACGCAGAGCGGCTGGAAGCGCTGGGTGCTCAAACCGGCCGACCCGTTCTTTTCGAAGAATGGCGCGGGGACCTATTTGAAGATCAAGATCGAGGGGCCGTCAAAGAAGCCGGCGTTCGGTCTGGACCGTTAGTGGTGCGAGCACTCGTGCTGGCCGCGTCGGCACGCATGCCGAGGCTTGTCCTGCAACCAGCCCACGCCGACCATCACGGTGTCACGCCGGGAGTGGCTGGAGCGTTTGCAGCGTGATCGTAGACCGCTCCCTGTGGTCGCGGCACAGCTACTGGCGCTGTGCCCGGGCACGTCCTTTGTGCAGAGCGCCGCTCGCTGTGCCGCGACCACAGGGAGCGGTCTACGCTTGCTGAGAAACGCTCAAGCACAGGAGGGATGCCTCGGCGAGTGGTTGGGCCGGCACTCCGGGCACGACACTGTGATGGACGACAAGCGCCGGGACGAGTCCCGGCGCGGCAAGCCACGGGCTTGCGCCACATCCTGCGTCCGAAACCTGGTGAGAAATGCGGGCTAAATCGCTCACCGCGCTGCCGGCTCAGGTCTTCCCTTGCGGGCCTACGCCAAAGCAGCCGCGGAGGAGGCGCGCGGGATCGCCGATTCCGGGCGCACCCGCTTCCTCGCCATCACGGCGCGGGCCCGCCCAGGATCGCCCAGATCGCTCCAGCCGGCGTCGCCCAGCGAAGTAGCGAGCAGCCGGTCGATGCTCCGTGACAGGACGTGGCGTGAGAAGTCGGCCGGCTCGATCCAGTCATAGCAACTCGCGATGCGCGGGGAGCCAGCCTCGGCGTACAGGGTGGCGAACAAAGCGGGCAGCGCCGCCGCAGTCATTTCCAGAAAGGCGCCCACGCTGCCCACCATAATGAAAGTGCTCCATAGGCAGCCCCTGCGGAGGAGCTGTTCGGCGATGATGCGATCCGGCTTCTCCCAAAACCGGCGAACCGGCGCGGGGGAAGGGCCGGGCTGCCGTTCCACCTCGATCCAGCCGTAGCCGGATTCGGGGCGATCGGGCTCCGCTCCCAGAACCACCACCGACTGCCGATTGCGCTCGGCGGCAATGAAGGCCTGGGCCACTCCCTTCCGGAAGCGGCTCTCGCGCGCGTAGTAGTGGTCGGCCGGGAAGAAGGCGACGACGGCGTCCCAGTCCAGTTCGCCGATGCGGAGCAGGCTCCACAAAATGGCGGCGGCGGTGCCGCGATTCGACGGTTGCACGATGGTCCAGGCCGCGGGCTCGGCTGCCAGTTCGGGTTCATAGAACGGCTGGTGCTCGCGCGTGAGAACCAGCAGGGTTCGTTCATCGGGGATCGCCGGCTTCAAGCGGCGGCGCGTTTGGGAAAGCAGCGTCCGGCCTCCCCAGAGACGGCAGAATTGCTTGGGCCGGTCATCGCCCGTGAGTTGGCGGCTCAAAGGGCGCAATCGCACTCCGTTTCCACCTGCGAGAACCACCGCCCAGCGGTGATCGACGTTTCCTGTCACTTTCATGATTCCCTCATCCGGGCCCGGCCTGCTGCCGGACCGAGCCCTATCCGTCTTTCTCGCGCGTCTCTTTGTGGCAGGGGAGCACTGCGGAGTAGATTCCCGGGTGTGCGAATCGTTTCAGGCCGCCGAACGGCGCGTTCTTCCCAGCAGCCATGTGCCCAGCAACCCGGCCAGCAAAGAGCCGGCCAGGATTCCGATCTGCGCGTCCTCGCGCCGGACGCCGCCGAACGCCAAGTGGGCAACAAACAAGGACATGGTGAAGCCGATGCCTCCCAGGCAGGCCAGGGCGCGCATCTGCCGCCAGCTTGTCCCGCGCGGCAGTTCGGCGCAGCCGGCGCGGATCGCGAGCCAGGAAGCCAGCAAGATGCCCAAAGGTTTTCCCGCCACCAGTCCTAAAGCAACGCCCAACGTGACGGGCTGCATGAGGTCCGCCACCAGGTTTCCAGAAATCTTCACTCCTGCATTCGCCAAGGCGAACAAGGGGAGAACGACGAAGCCGACCCAGGGCTGCAAGGCGTGTTCCATCTGATGCAGGGGTGGCTGCACGTGATCGACTGCGGTTTCCAGCGCCTGCAGCGCGGCCTGCTGCTCTTCGGTTTTCTGCTGCATGCGGTCCGTGCGGCTGCGCGAGCGCGAGAAGCGATAGAGCAGCGTGCGCGACCGCCGCAGGAAGCCTTCCTCATCGAGGCGCGTCGAGGCCGGGACCGCCGCGGCCAGCAGCACGCCGGCAATGGTCGCATGGAGGCCGGAGTACAGCACGGCCAGCCACAGCGCGACGCCGCTCACTCCGTAGAGCAACGGAGAACGCACGCCCAGCCAGTTCAAGCCGAACAGGCCCAGCAGCAACACGACGGCAGCGCCCAGCGCGGCCGGATCAATGGCCGTGGTGTAGAACAGAGCGATCACCAGCACGGCCAGAATGTCATCGGCGATGGCCAGCGCGGTCAGGAACAGTTGCAACTGCGGTGGCACACGATCGCGCAGGATGGTGGTGACGCCCAGCACGAAAGCGACGTCGGTGGCCATGGGGATGCCCCATCCGGCGGCGGCGCCCGTGCCGGCGTTCAAGGCGGCATACATGGCGGCGGGGACCATCGCGCCGCCGAACGCGGCCGCGGCCGGCAGCAGCGCCTGCGAACGGGAGGAGAGTTCGCCCACCAGGATTTCGCGCTTGATCTCCAGACCCACGGATAGGAAGAAGATCGCCATCAATCCGTCGTTGACCCAATGCAGCAGGGAATCGGCGAGCGCGAAATCGCCCGTGCGGATGCTGATTTGGGCCTCCCAGAACGCATCGTAGGCTGCCGACCAAGGACTGTTCGCCACCAGCAGCGCGACCAGGGCGCAGGCCAGCAGCAGTCCCGCGGCAATGGCGCGATCCGCAAGAAACTCCTGAAACGGTCCGGCCAGCCGCACAATCGGCGGGTGTTCCCGGACCGCTTTCCGAATCACAGCGCTTGCCGATCAACGTCGATGGGGACGCCTTCCGGCTCGGCCCGGATCACGGTTTGTGTCCCTTCCTCAGAAGTGTCCATGGGAGCGTGTTTCCCATGCGGCCGATGCCTGCCGCCCAACGACCAGGCGCCGGGTCCGCTGAGCAGCAGCGAGCCCAGAGCCGCGATGTACAGCAGGTTCACTTCATAACCCGGCATGCCGAACACCGGTCCCGTCTCGGACTGTCCCACGATGTGCAGAAAGTTGAATCCGGCCGGACCATGCACCGCGAGGGCGGCCACAGCCATTTCGATGCCCAGAAGCACGCAGAACGCCGTGGTCCACACACCGGCAAGCAGCGCCAGGCCTCCGGCGCACTCCAGACATCCGATCAGCCAGGCCGCCGTTCCAGGCGCAGGAACCACCCCTTGCAGCATGCCAGCAAAGGCCTCGTGCCCCTCAGCGGTAAATAGCTTCGGGATTCCGTGGTACAGGAACGCCGCCCCCAGCATCAGCCGCAGGGGAACGGGCGCGAATCGTCGTAACTTCAGGTGCATGATTTCTCATCTCCGCAACGCCGGCTCCTCGACGCTATCGGCCATGTGTCGCAGTTCTGTTTCCTCCAAGCCGTCGAGGTCCAGGTGGATGGCGACGTATTTCAACAGGTCACGGAGCGTCACCATTCCCTCCAGGTGGTCGTGCTCGGCCACCAGCAGCCAGCTTCTGCCGCCGCGCGTCATGCGCGTGAGTGCATCGATGGCATCGGTATCCGGCGAGATGGTGTTGGCGCCATCGCACGGTTCCGTCAACTCAGACACGCGATGGATGTCCCACTCCGAGCGCGGCACGGTCTTCAATTGACGGACGTCCACGCATCCCATGATCTGCGAGCCTTGGGTGACGGGAAAGACGCTCAAGTAGTAATGATGGAAGTACTGATCCATCAGATCCTGCAAGGACGTGGAGGGCGGCACGGTCACTTCGGGTTGGCGCATGAAGCGTGAGACGGGCTCGCCTTCCAGCGCCTGCCGGATCTCCAATTGGCGGTACGACATTTTCGAGGCACCGCGCAGGAACAGGCCGATCAGAGCCCACCACATCCCGCCGATGAAGTTGCCGGTGATCACACTGAGAACGCCCAGCACGATCAGTGCAGCGCCGAATCCGGCTCCCAGCTTAGAGGCGGTACGCGTGGCGCTCCGCAGATCTTTGCGCCTTCCCCACAGATACGCGCGCAGCACGCGTCCGCCGTCCAAAGGGAACGCCGGCAGCATATTGAACACGGCCAGCAGAATGTTGATAAACGCCAGGTAGCTCAGCACGGCGCTCCAGAACAGGGTCACCGGAGCAATCGCGATGTAGGCACCATAGCAGACGATCGCGATGGCGACGCTGGTCGCCGGACCAGCCACCGCCATGCGGAATTCAGACTTTGCATCGGGCGGCTCGTCGTCCATCTCCGCGACGCCGCCGAAGATGAACAGCGTGATTCCCTTCATAGGAATCCCGTAGCGGCGCGCCACCAGGGCATGCGCGAATTCGTGCAGGACGATCGACACGAATAACCCCAAGGCGCCGGCCACGCCCATCCACCAATAGCTGCCGACCGGGAGACCCGGGTATTGCAGCGGAAAATAGCCGGCCGCCAGCGTCCACACAATCAGCACCGCGAGGATTAGCCAACTGGCGTCCACGCGGACCGAGAAACCGAGCAGCTTAAATAATGTGACTCGTTTACCGAACATTAGATCCTCCCTACACCTGGACTACCGATGCCCGGCGGGCACGGCCGGGGCTTTGGCCGCGCGTCAACTATTGGGACGCGCCGCACTGATGTCTCCCAATGCCGAGGAAGGATCCAGCCGTCTGGCAAGGTCGCCCAGGGACACCACACCAATCGCTTTCGCGCCGTTCTCCACCACCGGAGCGCGGCGCACGGAGCGGTGGCGCATCAGTTGCACGGCGTCCGCCAGCGGATCGTTCGGCGCCAGCGCGTACAACTCATGGCTGCAAATATCACCGACTTTGAGGCGATTCGGATCCTTGCCAACGGCGACCGCGCGCACCACGATGTCACGGTCCGTGAGCATGCCGCACAGGCCGTTCTGGTCATTGATCAGGATCGCTCCCAAGTCGCGGTCACGCATGATCTGCGCGGCTTCGCTCACGGTTGCGGTCGCGTCCAGTTGTGCGGGCTGGGGCGTCATGACGTCGCGAACCCGCGCACCTTCGGAAATGCCGGCTTTGGTTTTGTCGCGTGTTGCCATGTTTCGATATTTCTCCTCTCATCCCAGTAGACCGGCGGTTCCCTGGCCCTGTTTCCGGATTCGGACGCCGCAACGGCTGCGGACGCGCCGGCGTCTCCCGAATAGGAGGAGGAATCATGAATACCGCTCGATTCGCGGCACTTTTTACTCTGAGCGGGACTCTCGCGCTGGTTGCGGCCTCGGCCGTGAGCTCGGCCAGCGACGCTCCCGCTCCTTTGGGTATGACCAACGAACAATCGGCGCGCGTGGTAACCCGGGAGCTGACCTCCGATGCGGATCGCAACCGGGCCGTGGAACTCGCCAAGCGCGTCAAGCAGAATCTGGTTGTGGTCGACAAGATCGACGTGATTCCGCTGGCGGCAACGGGGCATCCGCTGACGTCCCAGGCGGTGCAGAATCCGGCAGTAGCGGAAGATTCCTACATTTACTCGACGGTCATCGCCGGGCTGACTGCCGATCCGGACACGTCCGTGCGCGACATCCTTGTGAATGTAGACGGGCAGGTAGTCACGCTGCGCGGCGATGTGGCGTCGCCGCACGTGAAGCAGGCAGCGCAGAGAATCGCCGCGGACACCAGGGGCGTGAAGGCGGTACGCAACTTCCTAACGATCAAAGCCGGGTAGGAGGTGGCGCAAGCACTCGTGCTTGCCGCGCCGGGACTCCATCCCGGCGCTTGTCGCCCATCGCTTGTCGCCCATCTGGGCGTGATGCCCGGAGCGGCGAAATCGCTCAGCGAGGCACCCCGGCCCACGTTCCTCGCCGATGCGCCGGCAGTTCCTGAGAAAATGCGCTGGTGCGTGACCGAGTGAAACGGCGGGCTGAGAGCCCGCCGCAGGCCACGGGCCTGCCCCACCTGGCTTGGGATTCGCTTTGAGACTAGCCCGGATTTCTCGCAGGCTCGCAGAGCGTTTCGGGCAAGGCACAGGCGGGATGCCTTGGCGAGTGGTCGGCCCGGCACTCCGGGCACGACATTGTGATGGACGACAAGCGCCGGGACGAGTCCCGGCGCGGCAAGCAGGAGTGCTTGCGCCACGTCCTGCGTCCGAAGCCTGGTGAGAAATGCGGACCAGCTCAGGGCCAGACCATTTTCTGATCTTGCATAGATCGGTTTCGCCCGGCTCGCAAAAACCGCTCGAGCCCTGGGCTAGCCTCGCGGCACGGGGTTCGACGGTCCGGTGAGCCCCGCGGCGCGATGACGGATGCGGAACAGCGCCGAGAAGAAGCGTAGCCCGTCGGTGGCCTTCACCTTGGAGCCCTCCACGGCGGTCCAGTTCACGGGCACCTCGGTGATGGTCATCCCGAATTTCTGCGCCAGGAACAGGATCTCCACGTCGAACGCCCACCCGCTCTCGTGCAGTTGCGGAAAAATGCGCTGCGCCGCACCGCGCCGGAACAGCTTGAAGCCGCACTGCGTGTCCAGGATGCCCGGCACAGCCAGCAGATTCGTGATGCGGTAGAACACCGACCCCAGCAGGCTGCGGATCGCCGAACGCTCGCGGCGCGTTTCGCTGTCGGCCGCCTTGCGTGAGCCGATGACGACGTCGGTCCCCCGGCGGCCCGCCGCCAGCAGCTTCGAGGCTTCGCCAATGGGCGTGGCGCCGTCGGCGTCGGCGAACAAAATGAAGGCGCCGCGGGCTTCGCTCACACCCCGGCGTACCGCCGCCCCTTTGCCCTGATTGCGCGGCTGCCGCAGCAGCCGGATGGCGCTGTCTTCCGCCGCCAGCGATTCGACGTAGGCCGCGGTGCCGTCCTTGCTGCCGTCGTCCACCACCAGAATCTCGGCCTCCGCATCCAGGCCGTGGCAGAAGGACTGCACCCGCGGCAGGTACAGCGGCAGGCGCTGCGCCTCGTTATAAGCCGGAATGACCACCGACAGCAGCGGTCCATGGACCGCGGCGTCGTCCACCGGTTCCGGTGGCTCGGGCGCCAGCGCCTGCGCCAGACCCGGATCGAAGAGGTCGCCGACCGTCATCTTATAGCGCGGCAGATAAAACCACGTGAGCAGCAGCACCGGGACACCGCGGAAAACGCGGTAGGCCAGCGGCAGCAGCACGCCGGGAACCGTGAGCCCGGGAATCAAGGTGAGCGTCAGCCAGACCAGTTCCGGTGCGCCCAGCGCCAGCGGCAGCGGCGAGAGTTCGAAGGAGGTCAGCACTCCCGCATAGGTCAGGAACGCGCTCCACTGCGGAACCTGCGGAAACGCCACCAACGCGGCCTGAGTGAAAAATACACCTTCGGTCGCCGCCGCGGCCAGGCCCAGCAGCATGGTGGCCGTGAAGCGGACGCTGAATCCCGTAACCCCGGGCACGGCGGTGGCGCGGTAGGCGACCCAGGCGAGGCTGGCCGCGGCCAGTCCCCAGGCGATCACCTGTTGGCCGGCGAGATACGTGGTGATCGCGGCCAGCAGCAGCGGGATGGAAACCGCGGCGGTGGCGCGCACACGGAACCAGGGACGCAGGTCGGCCGTGCGCAGCCCGGTGTTGCGCGCCAGGAACTGCGCCTCGATCGACGGGTAGGGAAGCTGAGGATGGAGCAGGATCGCTCCCTGGAACACGGCGTCGAAGGAGAACGACTTGTGCAGCGAGGCGCGGCGCCCAAAGAACGCCTTGCGGCGCAGCGCGCGGAACAGGATTCCCGCAGTAACGGCCAAGGCCAGCGAACGGGCGAAAGCGGGCGCGTCAAATGCCGCGGGAAAGACGGAGGTGTTCAGCACCACGGCGACGGTCAGCGCAGCGCCCAGGAGCCCGAACCCAATGCAGACCCGGGTGTTGTTTGCGTTGCTTGCGGTGATGCTCACACCCGTCGCCTCGGAATGCATGCTTGCGCCTCATTGTACCTCGGCTGTTTTGGCGGTTTCGTTTAGGGGGGATGCTATCATCCGCTTGTGCCCGCGTTGCTGTTTCCTTTGTTGGCGTTGCTGGCCGGTTCGCTGGTGTATTCCGGGCTGGCGATGGTGGCTGCCCGGCGCTATGCGTCGGTGCCCGCGCCGGACACTCCCACAGAGTATCCTCCGATCACCATCACCACGCCGCTGGCCGGGGCCGACCTGGGCCTGGAGCACAACCTTCGCTCCTCCTTCGCCCAGGACTACCCGCGCTTCGAACTGGTGTTCGCCGTGCGGCGCGACGACGACCCGGCCTGCGCGGTGGTGCGCCGCCTGATGGCCGAGTTCCCACACGTGGCGGCGCGACTGCTGATTGTGGGCGATCCCGTGTGCCCCAACGCGAAGGTCCACAGCCTGAAGAAAATGACCGGGGCAGCCGCCTATGACCTGCTGGTGATGAAAGACAGCGACATCCGCAGCGATCCCGGCATGCTGCGGACCGTGGCCGCCGAGTTCGCCGACCCCCGGGTGGGCCTCGCGACCTGCCCCTACGTGGCGATCTCCGGACCGCGCTGGGCGGCGCGTCTGGAAGCATTGATGATGAACACGCACTTCATGGCCGGGGTGCTGACGGCGCGCATGCTCGAAGGGATGAAGTTTGCGCTGGGTCCGTCGGCGGCCGTGCGGCGGGGTGCACTGGAGGCCATCGGCGGCTGGGACGCGCTCGACCGCTACCTGGCCGAGGATTTCATGCTGGGCAAGCTGGTGGCCGAATCCGGGGCCGGCGTGATTCTGTCGCGCGCGGTGGTGGAGCACCACATCGGCAGCGCCAGCTGGAGCGAATCGATGGAGCACCGCCTGCGCTGGTGCCGCAGCACGCGCCGGTCAAGGCCCTGGGGCTATGTCGGGGAGGTGTTCACGAATCCCATTCCGCTCGCTCTGCTGGTGACCGCCGCGAGCCCCATCTGGTGGCCGGCCCTGGCGCTGACCGTAGCCATGCGGTACGCCTCCAGTTGGGCGGTGGCGCGAGCGCTGCGGAGTCCGGCCGCGGTACGGGATTTCTGGGCAGTTCCGTTGCAGGACCTATTCACCCTGCTGGCGTGGGTGGGCGGATTCGTGGGGAATCGCATCACCTGGCGCGGGCGGATCTATGAGTTATACCGGGACGGCCGCTTCGAGTTGGTGCAGGAATAGGCCTCCCCAACCCGGACGGATCCCCCGGGGGCGGCCCCGCCGCGAAACTGCACGGCCCGTTGCGTCTCGCGTTGCTCGCGCGCGTCCTCGGTTCCACTCTCACTTTCATGTCCTGCACGACACTGGCCTGTTCGGGCCAAACCCGAGACCGGCGGGCTACAATGGAAAGTAGCCCGCCGTGAAACCACTTGTCGACAGCTACGGCCGCGCGCACGACAACCTGCGCATCAGCGTCACCGACCGCTGCAATATCCGCTGTTTCTATTGCATGCCGGAGGAGGTGAAGTTCGAGGCGCGCGAAAACATCCTCACCTTCGAGGAAATCGAACGCTTCGTGCGCGTCTCGACGACGCTGGGCATCCGCAAGCTGCGCATCACCGGCGGCGAGCCCCTGGTCCGCAAGGGACTGCCCGACCTGATCCGCAAGCTGGTGGCGATCCCCGGGATAGAGGACATCGCCATGACCACCAACGGTGTCCTGCTGGCCCAGCACGCCGAGGCGCTCTACGACGCCGGCCTGCGCCGCCTGAACATCCACCTGGACACGCTCGACCGCGACCGCTTCAAGCAGATCACGCGCCGGGACGACCTGCCCAAGGTGCTCGAAGGTATCGACGTGGCGCAGCGCCTGGGCTTCGGTCCGCTCAAGATCAACGCCGTCGCGGTGAAGGGACTGGTGGAGCCCGACATCGTCCCCATGGCCCGCTTCGGCCGCGAGCGCGATATCGAGATCCGCTACATCGAGTTCATGCCGCTCGACTCGCAGGGCCTGTGGGAGCGCGACCGCGTGCTGCTCACCGACACGATGCTGGAGATGCTGGCGACCGAGATCGGGCCGCTCGAAGAGATCCCCGACGCCGACCCGCGCGCCCCGGCCACCGAGTATCGTTTTAAGGACGGCATCGGCCGCGTGGGCTTCATCGCCTCGGTGAGCCGCCCGTTCTGCCTGAACTGCAACCGCGTGCGGCTGACCTCGGACGGCAAGATCCGCTACTGCCTGTTCGCCATCGAAGAGACCGACGTGCGCGGCCTGCTGCGCAGCGGAGCGCCCGACGAAGCGATCGCCGAAGCAATCCGCTCCAACGTCGCGGGCAAATGGCTCGGGCACGAAATCAATACGCAGAAGTTCGTGCCTCCCCCGCGCCCGATGTATTCGATCGGCGGCTGACTCGCCGCCTACAGCGCGCCCGCCTGCTTCAACTTGATCACGTCCGCCAGCGCGATGTTGCTCTTGTACTCGCGAGCCGTCTTCAAATCCTCGGCGCGCACGCCATTCCGGGCTGCCTCGATCGCCTGCTCGCGCGTGACGCCGGTGAAGCCGTTGTCCTTGAACCCCTTCAGCAGCGCCGCGGACACACCGTTGCGGCTCAGTTCGGCCATCTGGTCCGGCGTCAGGTCGCCCCAGCCGGCGTCTTTGTAGGCCTGGAGCAGTTCGACGCTCATGCCGGACTGCGCCAGCGCGATGATCTGGTCGACGGAGAGGTCCTTGTAGCCTGCCGCGTTAAGCTGCCCGACGAAGGACTGGCGCGTGCCGAACGGAGTGCTCCCGAATAGCGTCTGACCAAACAGGCCTGGTGTTCTTGCGGCGCGCGGCGCCGGGGAGGGATCTCTCCCCAGCACGTCAACTGGGATCTGCGCAATCGCCGGCGCGGCGTTCGGGTCGGTCTGCGCGAGCTGGGCCTCAATCCGGGCCAGGTTCTCGCGGAACTGTTCCAACCGCTGGGTGTCCCGACGGACCCCCGCGGCATCGCCCGCCGCTTGTGCCTCCTGGAGGTCACGCTCCATCGCGAGAATGCTCGCTTCCTCGGATGCAGCGCGCTCCTGGAGCGAACGCCGGCCGGCGTCTTGGATCACCTCCATCTGACGCCTCAGATAGCTCATCTGAGTGTTCAGCGAGTCGATCGCTTTCCGTGCGGCCTCGGCCTGCTGCGTATTGCCGTTGGTCTGCGCCTCCTTGAGGCGCTCTTCCGTTGCCCGCAAGGTCGCTTGACTGGCCGCTAGGCGCGCCGCCAAATCGAGGTTCATTCGTTCGGCTTGCGCCGAGCCGTTCCGCACCTGTTGCATCTCCGCCAGAATGGATTCCTGCTGTGCGCGGATGGCCCGCAACTGGTCCGCGCGCGCGCGCTGCTGCTCCGTGGGCATGCCCTCGCTCTGCGACTCCACTAGTGACTGCCGTTGCGCTTCAAGCGCTTCCAGTTCCACTTGCAGCTCAGCGATCCCGATCCGCGGCGGCGCGGGCGGAGCCGGAGGCGCGGGAGGGGCCGGCGCGGAGGGAACTCCCGGCGGAGCAGGTGGAGCCTCGGGCGCGGTCGCCGCTGGTGGTGCGGGCGGCTCAGGCGGCAGAGGCGGCAGCGGTGCTGCCTGCGGCTCCTGCGCGAACACCACCCACCCGGGCGATTGCGAGCCGACGATCACTAATCCCAGCAGTACGGCCGCACCCACCGCCAGCGCCCGCAGCGAAACGCCGGGCACGAAGCTGCGGCCTTTCTCAAGCAGCCGCTCCACGCGCTCGCCCAGATGCGAGGCACGATCCGCCATGCCGGAAGCCAGCGCCTGCCGTCCACGCGTCAACTCAAAGACCCGAGCCAGGCTGGCCGCATACGGCCGAGCCTCGCCGGTCATCGCCACCACCCAGTCGTCGCACGCCGATTCGCGCTCGCGGTCGATGCGCGTCACCACCCAGGCCGCCACCGGATGCAGGGCCAGTACGGCCGCGGCCACACGGGCGAACAGGTTGGTCCAGTCATCCATGCGGGCGATGTGCGCCAGCTCGTGCAGCAGCACGTGATCCAGCTCGGCCTCGCTGAAGGAAGCCAGCAGCGCCTCGGGCAGCACCACCGCCGGCCGCAGGAATCCCACCGCGATCGGCGAAGCGATGTCATCGGACACCAGCAGCCGCACCGGCCGGTCGACGCCGCACGTCAGCATCCACGTATCGAAGTTCAGCGACACTTCGCGCGGAGCCGGCCGCGCCCGCCGCTTGATCCCGCGCACCCACAGGTAACTCCGCGCGACCTTCGCCAGCCCGATCAGCGACACGACGGCCCACAGCGCCATCGCCCACCCGATCCAGGCGCCGCCGGGCAGAGCGACCGGACCGCCGGCATCCAGCCCCTCTGCCGCGAACTCGCCTGAGGACGCTGCCGCAGCCGGCTCCTCAATAGCGTCCACCGGCGCTGCCGGCGCGGTCTGCTCCATCGCGGTCGCCTCCGGGGCCGCCAACTCAGGTGCGGCCGACTCCAGGGCGGCCGGCGTGGACGTCTCCGTGAGCAACGTCTGCGCCACCGCAGGCGGCTCGACGGTCCCCGTCCCAGCGCGCATCATCGCGACCACCGGAATCGCTACCACGGCCGCCAGCACCGCCCACCACACCGCATAGCGCGTGGCCGCGTTCGTACGCACATGCACCCGAGGCCCCCACCGCAGCGCGACCCATGCCAGCGCGGCCACCCCCGCGGCGATCCACAACGTGTTCAGCAGCGCCGCCACGGCTCCGCCGAACGCTTCCACGTATGAATACAGGACGCCATTCATGACTTCTTCTCCTCCCCGATCATCTGCCGAATCCGCCGCAATTCCTGTTCACTCAGCCGCTCGTCCTCAAGCAGATTGAGCACCAATTCCTCCGGCGAATCTCCAAAGAACCGGCTCAGCAGATGCCGCACCGCGTTCCCGCGCGCCTGCTTCCGGTCCACCACCGCGTGATAGACGAACGCCCGGCCCTCCTTGGGTTTGGTGTGCTCCACGTAACCCTTCTCCTCGAGGATCCGCATGGTGGTGAGCACCGTGTTGTAGGCCAGCCCGGGTTGCTTCGGTAGCGCCTCGGCGACCTCGGCCACCGTGGACGGACCCTTTTTCCAGATCACGTCCATCAGCCGCAGCTCGGCTTCCGTCAAATCGCGCGATTTCTTTCGGGCCACCGGCTGTATCTCCTCAACTAAGGAATTAGGAATAACGAGTCCAGAATACGCGCGCCTGCCGCCCGTGTCAACTATAAAATTAGGAGAAGCGCACCTCGCGAGCCAGCCGCCGTGCGCGAGGTGCGCCAGAATCCTCCACCGCTTTTGCGGGAGCTCGATTGAGCAGTGACGGGTCGGCCCTGGAGGAACTTGAAGTGGCGGATCCGGCCAGAGCTCGAACACTTGTCGCGCAGGCTCGCGCACGCCGCAAAGCCGGCCCGGAAGAAGGGTATAACCCGCTCTGTCCGTTTTCACGGTGTTGGAGCGGCAGCTCGGCTTGCGGCTGGCGCCGGATGAGGGGCCGCAAGGCGTCCTCGTAGTGGGTCACGTGGAGGGTCAGCGGAGAACGAACCTAAGGCGAACTCAGCAGTCTACTTCCGGAATCGTGATACATTGTTTGCGATAGCAGGAGGAGACCCTACGATGACGACTCGCCTGAGTATCGGCGCCGCCGCGCTGGCCGCCGTCCTGGCCCTGGCCGTGCCGCTGGCTGCGCACCATTCCTTTGAAGCCGAGTACGACTTCAACAAGACCATGAAGGTGACCGGCGTGGTCACCAAGATGGAATGGATGAATCCGCACGCCCACTTCTACGTGGACGTCAAGGACGCGAGCGGCAAGGTCACCCACTGGAACATGGAGCTCGGCGCGATTCCCGTGCTGCTGAAGCAGGGCTGGCGCAAGGATTCGCTCAAGCCCGGCGACACCGTCACCGTGGAAGGCTTCCTGCCCAAGGACGGGACCAAGTCCATGGGCAACGCCCGCCGGGTCACGCTGCCGGACGGACGGCAGGTGTTCGGCGGCAGTTCGGCGAACGTCAACGATCGAAAGAAATGACTGCCGCCAAGCGCGCCTGGTGTTTCTTCGCCTGCGGCGTCGCCCTGGCCGGGCTCGTGGCCTTGGGGGGCGGTGAGGCCGCGGCCCAAAACACTAAACGAACCCAAAAAGAGATCGTCCCGCCCGGACGGCAAGCGCCGCGCGCGGTGGGCCCCGAGGGTCCCTCCGGACCGGTGCCGCGCATGCCCGATGGCAAGCCCGATCTCTCCGGTCTCTGGAACTCGCAGCGCGCCCTCCCCGGCCAGCCCGGTCCGGAAATGCTGCCGTGGGCCGAGAAGCTGACGAATGACCGCACCGAGAACTACTCGGCCGAGGACCCCGAGGCGCACTGCCTGCCCGGCGGCGTGCCGCGCGCCTTCCCGTATCATCATCAGATCGTGCAGACGCCCGCGCTGATGCTGATCCTGTTCGAGGGCAACATCCACACCTTCCGCCAGATCTTCCTGGACCGCACGGAGCACCCCCAGGACCTCAAGCCGCGGTACTACGGCGACTCCATCGGCACCTGGGACGGCGACACGCTGGTGGTCGATTCGGTGGGCTTCAACGACAAGTTCTGGTTTGACATGGCGGGTCACCCGCACAGCTCGAAGCTCCACGTCATTGAGCGCTACCATCGCCGCGACTTCGGCAACATGGAGATCGAGGTCACCATCGACGATCCCGAGACCTACGCCAAGCCGTGGGTGATTCAGCGCGTATCGACACTTGAAACGGAGATCGAGATGACCGAGTACGTCTGCAATGAGAATAACTCGGACGTGCTGCATCTGGTGGGTAAGTGAAGCGGGCGGCTTTAGGGGTTGCGGCTCTGCTGCTGGCGGCGTGCGGCGCCTCCGGCCCGCGTACGGCCGATGGCAAACCCGACCTGTCCGGCGTCTGGATCGTCGCCGGCAGCCCCGACATCGCGGCCGAGCCCGCCTACACGCCCGAGTTCCGCAAGCTGTGGGACGAACGGAAGGCGAACCTGCACGACGATGATCCGGCCACTTACTGCCTGCCCAACGGCGCGGTGCGCGTGACCAGCCTCCCTTATAAGATCGTACAGACGCCCAAGCTGGTGGTGATTCTGTCGGAAGGCAACACGCACAGCTTCCGCCGCCTGTTCCTCGACGGCCGCGAACACGACCTCGAAATCGAGCCCGAAAGCTGGACCGGCAACTCCATCGCGAGCTGGGACGGAGACACGCTGGTGGCCGACACTATCGGCTTCAATGACCGGACGTGGCTCGACAGCACGGGCAAGCCGCATAGCAATGAGCTGCACCTGGTGGAGCGCTATACGCGCCCGGCGCAGGACCGGCTGGAGGTCGCCTACACGCTGGAGGACCCGAAGGCGTTCACCGAGCCGTTCCGCTTCACGCGGACGTTCGAGCTCGCGCCACCGGGCCGGGACATCGAGGAGCAGTTCTGCACGGATCTGAATCATCTCGACCCGAAATAGCCGGCTGGCTGTGGGACGGCTCGGTTGGACCTGCACCCCATTCTTCGCCTGGCCTTCGCCACGGGGCGGGGCGGAGTTTCGCTCGCCTTGGTCGCAGGGCCAAGGGGCGACGACTCCCAGACGTTGCGTTTCAGCCGAGGATCCGGTGACGAGGGGCTCAGCAACATGTGTGCTGCCGAGCCCCAGGAGGTTTTAGATCTTGACCTTGCGTGGGAATTGCTCGTTGGCTTCGAGGAAGGTCTTCTTGCGCTTTAGCTCTTCCGCGGTAGGCTGGACGTTGCCGTCGGCGTCGGTGGCGCGGGAGACCAGTGTGTGTTCGCCCGGCGTGGCGCCTTCCCAGCGGAACGAGAACAGCTTCCAGGAGTATTTGGAGTTGGCCGGATCGAGCTTAGCCTGCTGCCAAGGACCGTTGTCGATCTTCACTTCCACCGACTTGAGCGGCGTGCCGTCATTCAGCACGAAGCCGACGATTTCATGCGCGTTGCCCATCTTCTTCACGCGCGCGATGGCGGATTTGAGATGAATGCGCGTGATTTCGGATTCGACCCACTGGGTGTTGATGTCGGCGTCTTCGCCGGTGCCGCCGCGGCCGACGATCGAGCGGTACCAGCGGGCCTGGTAATTGCCGAGGTAGCGGTCCTCCTGCAGGTGGATCTCCGAGAGCCACTTTACGTTGGCGACGCCGTACCAGCCCGGCATGATGAGGCGGGCCGGGGCGCCCTGGGGCACGGTGAGAGGTTCGCCGTTGAGGGCGTAGGCGATGATGGGGTCGGGCTTCATCGCGTTCTCCAGCGTGATGCTGCGGCCGAACTGCTGGTTGAGCTTGTAGGTGTTCTGGCGGAACACCACTTCCAACTCGCCGCGGTCGGTGCCGAAGAAGACGACCTCACGGGCCTTGTCGCCGACGCCGGCGTGGTTGAGCACCTCGCGCAAGGGCACGCCGGTAAAGCGTCCGCAGGAGGACAGCGCCTCGAAGGCGCGGGGGCTGTTGCCGGAGCACTCGTAGCCCAACATCATCTCCTTGGAGCCCATCTTGCGCAGGTCGGCCAGGGGGATTTCCATGGTCTTGTTGACCATGCCGGTGAGCTTCAGCTTGTACGTGTTGGGGTCGATCTCGGGCTGGTTGTTGTGCTGGAGAACGAAGAACTTGTCCTTGTCGACGACATGGCCGTCGATGTTGCGAATATCGAAGGTGCGGCGGGGCGAGCCGTTGCCGCCTGCGGTGAAGTTGGCCGGGTAGTCGGTGAACGGAACATCGGTTTCGCTCTGGGCGAGGGCTGGGAGAGCCCAGTCGCCGATGGCCAGCATGCCGGCCACCGTGAGGCCGTGTCTCAAGGCATCGCGGCGGGAGAGCGTGTCGGTCTGCTTCGCTGGTTGTGGCATGAGTGCCTCCTTTTTGCGGGTATCGATCATGATACAACGCAGGGGGCGTGGGGGGAAGCGTGACCTCCGCGCGATTCCTCAGGTTCAACGCGGTGGGCATCGTGGGGGCCGGCGTGCAGCTTGCCGTGCTGTACTTGCTAACGCGGCTGGGTGTGCATTACCTGGTGGCGACCGCGCTGGCCGTGGAAACCGCCCTGCTGCATAACTACTTCTGGCATGTGCGCTGGACCTGGAGGGACCGGGCGCAGGATCGCCCGGGTCTGGGCCGCGGCGCGCTGTGGCGCTTTCACCTGGCCAACGGGGTGGTGTCGATCAGCGCGAACCTGGTCTGGATGCGCCTGTTCACCGGCTGGCTGGGGATACCGGTTATGACCGCGAACCTGCTCGCGATCGGACTGACGTCACTGGCCAACTTCCTGCTGGGCGATCGTTGGGTATTCCTCGCGCGTCCGCGCGGCGACCGCCATCTCTAGCGCGCGCCTGGTGTCGTCCATGGTCTCGCGCAGCGATTCCGGAGGCACACTGGTGACGAAGCCTTTGAGCATGGTGCTCAGCAGAAACGGAACATCGCGCGACAGGGAAACGGACCGGCATTCCAGGTAAACGCCGTTTGGCCGCTCCTCGATCAGCCAGTACGCATTCAGCCGCCAGAGGAATCCGCGCCCGGTGCCGAGCGGCAACTCGCGATTCTCGTCCTGATCGACTTCGACGATCCGCGTGGATTGCGACACCATATTCCAGCGCCCGCCGCCGAGGTTGTGGTAGGCGATGTCGAATTCGCCGTTGAGCACCACCGTCAGCACCTTCTTCTTCTTCATCTGGAGGTAGACGCGCCACTGGTTGCCGGTGCGGCTCAACACCTTGGAGTCGAGAACCTGGGGCGTGTAGACTTCCTTGTAGGACGAGTAGTCCTGCAGCATGGCCAGCGCGTCGGCGACCGTTGCTCCGGGCACCAAGGTCGCGCCGACCCAGTCATGCACGATGCCATCCTTGACGTCAGTGGAGCCATCGTCGCGGGCTGGATCCACCTGCACCTCGCCGGGCCGGATATCCGGATAGCGGGGTTGCCAGGTCATCTTCGCTTCGACTGCTTTACGGTAGGCGTCGAAGGCATGCTCCGTCTTCGGAGACAGCTGGGTATTGAACTGCGCCGAAAGTGCGGCCGGCAACGCGAACGCCAGCACCCACACGGGGAAAGCACGTGCCATAACCGCAGATTGTATCACCCTTCTCTGGACGCGGCGCAGAGTGAAACGTTCCGGTTTGAGCCAAGTAGAAAGTTCCTCTTGACAGCCGTACGGCAGAAGGCAGAAGGCGCGACCGCAAGGGAGCGGTCTTCCCAGGTCGGTATAATGCGGGAGCGTGCGGTTCTTGATCGTCCCCGTCCTGATGGCAGCGCTGGCCGCAACGCCCTTGCCAGCCCAAGACGGGGCCCGCGACCCCGGCGTCCGCCTCCGCACCCTGATCCGCACCGACTGGGACGCCACGCAATCCCGGCCCGACGCCTGGCCCGACCTGAGCATTGACGCCATCCGCCGGAGCGCCGACCAGGATCGCGCCACGCTCGCCGCCCTCGGCAAGATCGCACGCTACAGCCTGCGCCCCGCCGATCGCACGCTCTACGACCTGTTCCAGCGCAAGGTGGACGACCGCCTTCGCCAGCTCCGCCTGCGCATGTATCTGACGCCGTTCTGGCTCGACGACCGCTTCAGCGCCCGCGAGCAGGTCTCGCCCTGGTCGCTCCAGGCCGCCCTCCGCGAGCTGTCGTCGCCGGTGCTGGTGGCCGACCTGCGCCTCCGCAAGATGGACGCCTTCCCCGGCTACGTGGACCACATCATGGCCCTGATGCGGCAAGGCGCCGAAGCGGGCATATTGCCGGCGCGCGCCGTGGCCCGCCAATTCCTCCCGCAGGCGATCAACGAAGCAGGTCTGCTGGCCGCCTTCGACCGGCTTTACGAATCCCCCGAAGCGCAGGTCCGCATCCGGAAGGAAGCCCGCCGCCTGATCGCCGAACGCATCCTGCCGTCCGTCCGCGCCTACACCGCGTTCCTCACCGACGAGTACCTGCCTGCCTGTCCCGAATCCGCCAGCCTGTCGGCATGGCCCGACGGCAAGGAAATCTTCCGTGCGCTCGTCCGCCGCGCGACCACCACCGGCATGGACCCCGAGGACATCTACGGCCTGGGCACGCGCGAGGCCGAGCGCATCCGCGAGGCGATGGGTCCGGTGGTGAAGGCGATGGGCTGGCAGGGACCGCTGGACGAATTCCTGGCCGCGACCGCCACCGACCCGCAATATTACTTCACCAGCGAAGACGATCTGCTGGCCGCCTACCAGACCGCCGAGGAGCGCATCGTCCCGCAGGTCGCCCGCGTGTCGAGCTACGAGCCACAGGTGACCATCGCGCCGGTGCGCACCGGCGTGACGGCGGGTGTGTACGTGGTCGCCGCCCGGCAAATTCAGGTGGACGTATCGCGCCTCGATCTGCGCCCGCGCTTCGAGATTCTTCCCGTGCTGCTGCACGAAGGGCCGCCAGGACACGCGGTCCAGACCGGATTGCAGCAGGTGTTCCTGCGCGCCGGGCCGCCGGAGCTCGAAGCGGTCGCCGGCTACGACCGGGCGTACGAGGAGGGCTGGGGCCTCTACGCCGAATCGCTAGGCGAGGACATGGGGCTGTACGCCGATCCCTTGGACAAGTTCGGGGAGCTGAACATGCAACTGCTGCGCGCCGTCCGCGCCGTCATTGACACCGGCATCCACGAGTACGGCTGGACCGCGGACCAGGCCGAGCAGTACTTCATTGCCCAGACCGGACGCCCGCAGGCGATGGCCCGCGCCGAAGTTGAGCGGACCAACACGCCCGGCGCACAGCTCGCCTACCTGGTGGGCTTCAAGCGTTTCGAAGGGATGCGCGCGCGCGCGGCCTCGGCCCTGGGCGACGCCTTCGACCTGCGCCGCTTCGATGACACGCTGCTCGGCTGGGGGATGCTCCCGTTCGACCTGCTTCAGGAGCGCCTGGAGGAGTGCCTCACCGCGGCCTGCCTCACACCGAGTGGAAGCCAGCGCTAACCGGCCGCGTCCCCACCGGGATCACTGTCAGCAAGCCGGCTGACTTGTAGCGGTTCGGCTCAATGGTCGACACGCGCAGCACCGTCACGTCGCCCGACTGCCGGTTCAGCACCAGCGCGTACTCGTCGTCCGGCGTGATGGCGATGAACCCGGGATCGGAGCCCGCCTGCGCAACCGCGATCACCCGCCGCGTGGGGACGCTCAGAATGCTCACCTCGCCCGACTCGGGACTCGCCACAAACAGCAGGTTCGAGTTCTCGCCCGAAGCCGCCATCGCACCCGGAGCGTGCCCCGCCAGCACGGTCTCGGCGACCTCCGGCGTGTTGTAGGGGTAGACCACTACGACGGCGTCCATGCCTTCGCCGGTGACGAACAACTGCCCGCCGTCGAAATTGAAGCACAGGTTCTCCGGCCGCACGGCCAGCGGCAGATGCGTGATCAGCCGCCCCGCGTCGACGCTGTAGAGCGATAGCCGCCGCGCGTCGAGGTCCGCCGCCACCAGCGTCTTGCCGTTCGCCAGAAACCGAAGCTGCCCGTAGACGCCCTGGCCCAGCGGAGCGCCCACCTTGCGCGATTCCAGATCGACGAACCGCACCGTGCTGGCCGACCCCACCGCCGCGGTCTTGCCGCCGGCGGCCAGCGCGAGTCCCGTAGGTTCCTCCGGCAGCCGCACGCGCCAAGCCACGCGAAAACCATCGAGCGAGACCGCCGCCAGCACCCGCGGTTCCGCGGCCACCACATAGAGCAGTTGTTCGTCGCCCCCTAGCGCCATGGTCACCGGACGGCCGCCCACCGCGACCTTGCGCGCAAACTTCAGCGTGCCTGTGTCGACTTCATGCACCGCCCCGGTATCCGGCGTGAGCGCGTAGACCGCCGGCCGCATCCGGGCGGACAGAACCTCCGTCGGCGAGCCCTCGACGGGAATGTGCTTGGCGACGGCCATCACCTCCAGATCGACGGCGGCCAGCGCCCCGCCCTCCTGATTGGCGATGAATGCGTAGCCCTGAAAGTAGGCAGTCCTGCCGCCGCAGCCGGCGAGCCAGGGCGCGGCCAGCGCGGGCAAGGTCAAAAAGGTGCGTCGGGAAAAGCGGGAAGGGCGCAGGTCCACGGGTGTTGTTCCGGTATCTCTTCCAGAGTAGCGAACCGTGGAAGACCACTCCCTGCGATCGTGGCTCAGCGAGCGGCGCTGCGCCCGCCAGCCATGATCCGGGCGTACAGCCCATAGCCGCTATTCCGCAATATCGTGATCCGTGCAGACTCCCGCTAGCAGAGCCGCGACCGCAGCGGTCCCGAAGGGTCCGCCATCCCCCGCCGCGCCAGCGCCACCAACTCCCCCGCATTCCCGCGAGCCCCCGTCGCCACCACGATGTACTGCCGTCCGCCGTCCATATAGGTCATGAGCAGCCCGGTCCCATTCGCCGGCAGCTCCTCTCAAACAGCGTCTGACTGGCATTCTTAATCCAGCGCCCGGAACAGCAGACCCCTGCCCTGCGGACCCGACGAGAACAGACCAGCCCCATCGCCCGCAAACAGCAGCGTCCTGGTCACCAGCAGCGGAGCCCGTTCCGGATTCCCCGCGCCGCTCAGATCGATCCCCTGCAACGCCGGATTCTCCCGCACATAAGCCGGTGCACGCCCGTTTGGGCACCTACGATCTGGCGGGCAACGTCGCGTCGGTGGTGTCTTCCAACGTTAACGGCACGGATGTCGCCTACACCTGGGACGAAGACAACCGCCCCGCTTCCGTCCGCGCAACCACACGACCACCTACACCTACGATGCGGCGGGCCGGCTGATCAAGGTTCGCGACGCCATCGGCAATGAAACGCAGTACGGCTACGACGCCAAGGGGCAGCGCACGTCGATGACGGACGCCAAGTCGCGCGTCACCAACTACACCTATGACGCTCGCGGCCGCCAGCTCACCACCACCACGCCCGACAGCAAGACGGTGACGCAGACCTACGACGGTCTGGGGCTGGTGCTCACCACGACGGACGAAGAGAGCCGCACGACGGCGTTCGAATACGACGCCGCCAGCCAGTTGACCGCGGTGGTTGACGCGCTGAACCAGCGCACCGAGTACACCTACGATCCAGCGGGCAACAAGCTGACGCAGAAGGACGCCCGCAACAATGTCACCTCCTACGTCTACGACGATCTGAATCGCCGGACCTCGCGCACGCTGCCGCTGGAGCAGCAGGAGCGGTTCACCTACGACGAAGTGGGCAACATGGCGACGCGGACGGACTTCAACCAGAAGACCACGCAGTACGCCTACGATGCGCTGAACCGTCTGCTGAGCCGCACACCAGACGCGAGCTTCAGCGCTCCGGCTATCTCGTTCACCTACACGCCCACGGGCCAGCGGGACACGATGATGGACGCCTCCGGGCAGACCACCTACACCTACAGCAATCGCGACCAGGTGCTGACCAAGGCCACGCCGGAAGGGACGCTCACCTACACCTACGATCTGGCGGGCAACGTCGCGTCGGTGGTGTCGTCGAACGCCAACGGCACGGATGTCGCCTACACCTGGGACGAAAACAACCGGCTGAAGACGGTGACCGATCACCGGACCAGCGGTGCGACGACCTACACCTACGACGCGACCAACCAACTTGACTCGTTCGTGTATCCCAACGGAGTCACGCACGCCTACGCCTACGACAACCGCGACCGGCTGACCAGCCTGGGCGTGAACGGACCGGGCGGCGTATTGGCCACCTACACGCAGACGTTCAGCGACTCCGGCCGCAAGCAGAGCGTCTCGGAGGCCACCGGCCGCAACGTCCAGTACAGCTACGACCCGATCTACCGGCTGCTGAACGAAAACATCACGGGCGTGCCGGACAGTGGCTCGCTGAACTACACGCTGGACCAGGTCGGCAACCGGCTGGCGTTGACGTCGACGCTGGCCGCCCTGCAATCGCAAACGTTCAGCTATGACGCCAACGACCGGATCTCCGGCGACACTTTCGACGATAACGGCAACACGCTGACCTCGGGCGGCCACACGTACGCCTATGACTTCGAAGACCGCCTGCTCCAGATGGACACCACGGTCACCATGGTCTACGACGGCGACGGAAACCGGGTATCGAAGACCGAAGGCGGGGTGACCACGCAGTACCTGGTCGACGAGATGAATCCGACCGGTTGGCCGCAGGTAGCCGAGGAAGTCGTCTCTGTAGCCGTAACGGCCCAATACACGCACGGCCTGATGCGCGTCTCGCAGAGCCGTTCAGGCACCGTGAGCTACTACGGCTACGATGGCGGCGGCAGCGTCCGGCACTTGTTCGACAACGCCGGCGCGGTGACCGACACGTACGCCTACGACGGCTTCGGCAACACCGTCGCGCAGACCGGTTCGACGGTGAACCCCTACCAGTATCGCGGCGAGCAGTACGACGCGTCGCTCCAAATGTACTATCTGCGTGCCCGCTGGTACCGCCCGCAGGTGGGACACTTCCTCACTCAGGACACCTACGAGGGGGACGACGAAGAGCCTCCGAGCCTGCATAGATATCTCTACGCTGCGGCAGATCCGGTCACGGAGATCGATCCCAGCGGCCTGGCCAACACGGTTGAGAACGCGGAGGCGACAGAAATCAGCGGCATCACCCGGCAGCAGGCCCTAAAACCAGTTAACCCGAGGATTGCTTCTCGAACGCTGGGGCAGGTGCGGAAGGGCTCTGACATCGCAAATGACGTGGCTTGCTGCTTGGACAAAACTTGGTCTGTTTTGGATCTGGCGGCGCAAGTAGCTGGAGCACCGCACAATCCATTGCTTGATGTCATTGACGAGGCCTGCCAATTAGGCTGCGGGAAGCGAGGGGGCGGCGAAAGCCCAGCGGCTGCTGGAGGCAGAGGGATTCACGGTCGATACAATCCATACCCCGAACCTCAGGGGCCAACTACTTGGCAAAAGGAGGTCACCATCCGGTATTCCAATGGCCGCTACGGCCGGGCGGATGCCGTACATTGGGGGAGAAGAGAAGTTCGAGACCTTAAACCCGCTAATCCTGCGGCCGTCGCGAAGGGAATCAGGCAAGTGTACTGCTACATGCGTGAACTCAAGAGCCAGAAGGGAGGCGACTGGACGGGATTCATCGACGTGTATGACGCCGCCGGAAACATCACTCTTAGGACCGTGCTGTTTTAGGGAGAGGCGATATGAAGGAGGAGAATCTCAGTCAAGCCTTTGGTCGAGCCATCGAAAGGGTACTTGGTCCAGTGCTAAAGGAGCGTGGATTCAAGAAAACAAGACGCCTCTGGCATCGATACGGCGATGATGTGATAGAAATGATCGCGTTGCAGGCGTCTCGGTGGTCGCCATCGTACTATCTTCATGGAGGAATTTACCTTCAGGCGCTGGGCTCGCTAAAGACGCCCGATGAATCTCAGTGTCAGGTTGTTCCCTATGGGATTGCGAGCGATACAGAGCCCGCCCTTGACGCGGGAGACGGCAGGGACCTTGAGAGGAGGGCTCAAGTTGTTAAGGAGCGCGTGCTGAATGACTGCGTTCCCGCTTTGGAGGTATGGCGCGATCTCAATGTGGCTGCGCGCAAGTATTTTACAGGGACCGTTACTGCCCGCGTCGATCTGCAGGGGGAAGCTCTCCTAAGAAGTCTCATCGATCTCCCCTCTTCTGAGAAAAGCCGCCACTAAAGTGCCGAAGGAAACGTTCCAGTTCACGCCGCCGCTTCTGCTGGCCGCACAAGGTCACAGACTCGCGGGGCGACAGTCGCCAATTTTACCTACAACGCCGCGGGACTGCCGCTGACGCTGGCGGACGCGCGCGGCAATACGTCCAACTACACTTACGACGCGGGCGGCAACCGCACCAGCTACACCGATCCGCTGAGCCGGTTGACGTCCTACGTCTACGACACGCTGGGCAACCTGCTGAGCCAGACTGATCCGCGCAGCAACACCTCCACCTACGCCTACGACGCCTTCAGCCGGCGGACCTCGATGACCGACGCCGACGGCAACCTCACCGAGTACACCTACGACGGCAACGGCAACAAGGCCACCGAAAAGGACGCGCGCAACTTCACCACGCAGTTCGACTACGACCCCGCCAACCGGCTGACCACGATCACGTATCCCGACAACACCACCGTCAGCTACACCTACGACTGGCGCGGCAACAAGCTGACCGAAACCGACCAACTCGGGCGGGTGACCAAGTACGTCTACGACCTGGCCGGGCAGTTGACCGGCATGACGGTGGCGTTCGGCACGGCCGACGCGGCCACTACCAGCTACACCTACGACGACGCCGGCCGCAAGCTGACCGAGACCGATCCGCGCAACCACACGACCACCTACACCTACGATGCGGCGGGCCGGCTGATCAAGGTTCGCGACGCCATCGGCAACGAAACGCAGTTTGGCTACGACGCCAAGGGTCAGCGCACGTCGATGACGGACGCCAAGTCGCGCGTCACCACCTACACCTACGACGCTCGCGGCCGCCAGCTCACCACCACCACGCCTGACAGCAAGACGGTGACGCAGACCTACGACGGTTTGGGGCTGGTGCTCGCCACCACGGACGAAGAGAGCCGCACGACGGCGTTCGAATACGACGCGGCCAGCCAGTTGACCGCGGTGGTCGACGCGCTGAACCAGCGCACCGAATACACCTACGATCCAGCGGGCAACAAGCTGACGCAGAAGGACGCCCGCAACAATGTCACCTCCTACGTCTACGACGATCTGAATCGCCGGACCTCGCGCACGCTGCCGCTGGGGCAGCAGGAGCAGTTCACCTACGACGACGTGGGCAACATGGCGACGCGGACGGACTTCAACCAGAAGACCACGCAGTACGCCTACGATGCGCTGAACCGTCTGCTGAGCCGCACACCAGACGCGAGCTTCAGCGCTCCGGCTATCTCGTTCACCTACACGCCGACGGGCCAGCGCGCCACGATGATGGACGCCTCCGGGCAGACCAGCTACACCTACAGCAATCGCGACCAGGTGCTGACCAAGGCCACTCCGGAGGGAACGCTCACCTACACCTACGATCTGGCGGGCAACGTCGCGTCGGTGGTGTCGTCGAACGCCAACGGCACGGATGTCGCCTACACTTGGGACGAAAACAATCGCCTGGCTTCGGTCACGGACCACCGCACCAGCGGCACGACGACCTACACCTACGACGCGACCAACCAACTCGCCTCGTTCGTGTATCCCAACGGGGTCACGCACGTCTACGGCTACGACAACCGCGACCGGCTGACCAGCCTGGGCGTGAACGGGCCGGGCGGCGTGCTGGCCAGCTACACGCAAATCTTCAGCGACTCCGGCCGCAAGCAAAGCGTCGCGGAGGCCGGCGGACGCAACACGCAGTACAGCTACGACGCGATCTACCGGCTGCTAAACGAGAACATCACGGGTGTGTCCGACAGCGGCGGGCTGAACTACACGCTGGACCAGGTCGGCAACCGGCTCGCCTTGACTTCGACGCTGGCGGCGCTGCAATCGCAGACGTTCAGCTATGACGGCAACGACCGAATCTCCGGCGACACGTTTGACGATAACGGCAACACGCTCACGTCCGGCGGCCACGCCTACACCTACGACTTTGAAGACCGCCTGCTCCAGATGGACAGCACGGTCACGATGGTCTACGACGGCGACGGCAATCGGGTGTCGAAGACCGAGCGCGGGGTGACCACGCGGTACCTGGTCGACGAGATGAACCCGACGGGCTGGCCGCAGGTGGCCGAGGAAGTTGTCTCGGGCGCCGTGACTGCACAATACACCCACGGCCTGATGCGGATCTCGCAGAATCGCCCAGGCACCGTGAGTTACTACGGCTACGACGGCGGCTCTGTCCGTCAGTTGCTCGACGTTGCCGGAGCAATCACCGACACCTACGCCTACGACGGCTTCGGCAATACCATCGCGCAGACCGGCTCAACGGTGAACTCCTGCCAATACCGCGGCGAACAGTATGACGCCTCGCTCCAGATGTATTACCTGCGTGCCCGCTGGTACCGCCCACAGGCAGGGCGCTTTCTCACCCAAGACACCTACGAGGGGGACGACCAGGAGCCGCTCAGTCTCCAGGATTACCTCTACGCGGCGGCCGATCCTGTAACAAGGACTGACCCGAGTGGCTTCGCAGACACGGTTGAAACTGCGGAGGCGGCTCAGTTCGGCAATGTCACGCGGTCGGTCTTTGCCAACTTCACCACCAGGCTGAGTGGAGTGTCGCTTGGCCAAGTTTACAGAGGAGCAAAACTTGCCTATGATACGATTTGTTGTCTTGACAAGACATGGTCGGTACTCGACTTAGCGTTGAGCACAATCGCGGCGTTCTCCGGTCCGGAGGATTGGGATACATATACGACGAGCCCGTGGCACATGGCCCTCACGACGATCGATGCGGTGTGTAGACTTCGTTGCAACTCACTGCGGCGTACCTTGGCGGAGGGTGCAGCCGGACTAGCTTGGGGCTATCTGCCAAGTCTCGTTGATCCAGACAGCCTTAACGGTATCGGGGGCGGTGTCATCGGTGCGTACGTAGGGACCTATTCATTCTTCAGCCCTTCGAACGGCTGGATCCCCACTGCGCACGTTGGCGGTTTTGAGAGGAGGTTCAGCCGGAACTTCCGGGTCGGATGGCACCGGCTTGGGGGTAAGAAGTTGTACCCTGGAAACGGAGATTGCCTACCTCATTATCATCGCCGGGGCCCTGGAGGCATCGGCGCACACCGACCTTGGGAAGGGTTTTGATGCGTTCCATTGAACATTCATGAGAAGTATCACATATCCAGCTTTCGCTCTAGAAGTGTCCCAAGGCACCTTGGAACAGATTGACACCTTGGATGAGCTTCTAGACTACGAATGGTTCGATATCAAAGACCACAATTATAGATTCTGGGACGCCACGGGAAGCGAAATAAGCTTTGAACTATACACCGAGAGGGGGAAAGAGGCCTTTCGACCTATTCTTCACGATCCTTCGTCACTGATAGGTGAAGACGAGACACGTGCATGGGCGAACCGTTTCGGAGTGATCCTTGACCACTGTTCCACCGGCGACCTGCGTCAGATTTACGCTGAGGTCGTCTCAAAGTGCCCCGCTGCGCGGACGTCCACAGGAACAAAGAACGAGTTTTGGAATCGATCACTCGGATCTTGCCTTGCACGTTGGCGGCAGAAGAGCCGCAACAGATGACGGATGTCGGATCCGCTGAGCCTGCGAAGACCAGACGGATCCGCGCAATCATACGACCACCTACACCTACGATTCGCAGGCAACAAACTGACGCAGAAGGACGCGCCCAACAATGTCACCTCCTACGTCTACGACGATCTGAATCGCCGGACCTCCCGCACGCTGCCGCTGGGGCAGCAGGAGCGGTTCACCTACGACGAAGTGGGCAACATGGCGACGCGGACGGACTTCAACCAGAAGACCACCCAGTACGCCTACGATGCGCTGAATCGCCTGCTGAGCCGCACACCGGACGCGAGCTTCAGTGCTCCAGCCATCACGTTCACCTACACGCCGACGGGGCAGCGAGACACGATGACGGACCCCTCGGGGCAGACCATCTACACCTACAGCAACCGTGACCAGGTGCTGACCAAGGCCACGCCGGAAGGGACGCTCACCTACACCTACGATCTGGCGGGCAACGTGACTTCGGTGGTGTCTTCCAACGCCAACGGGACGGATGTCGCCTACACCTGGGATGAAGACAACCGCCTCGCTTCCGTCGCGGACCACCGCACGGGCGGCACGACGACCTACACCTACGACGCGACCAACCAACTCGCCTCGTTCGTGTATCCCAACGGAGTCACCCACGCCTACGGTTACGACAACCGTGACCGGCTGACCAGCCTGGGCGTAAACGGACCAGGCGGCGTGCTGGCCAGCTACGCGCAAATGTTCAGCGACTCCGGGCGCAAGCAAAGCGTCTCGGAAGCCAGTGGCCGCAACACGCAGTACAGCTACGACCCGATCTACCGGCTGCTAAACGAGAACATCACGGGGGTGCCGGAAAGCGGCTTGCTGAACTACACGCTGGATCAGGTCGGCAACCGGCTCGCCCTGACCTCGACGCTGGCGGCGCTGCAATCGCAGACGTTCAGCTACGACGCCAACGACCGGATCTCCGGCGACACCTTCGACGATAACGGCAACACGCTCACCTCCGGTGGCCACACCTACGCCTACGATTTCGAAGACCGCCTGCTCCAGATGGACAGTACGGTCACGATGGTGTACGACGGCGACGGCAACCGCGTGTCGAAGACCGAAGGTGGGGTGACCACCCAATACTTGGTCGACGAGATGAACCCGACGGGCTGGCCGCAGGTGGCCGAAGAGGTCGTTTCGGGCGTGGTGACCGCCCAGTACACGCATGGGCTGATGCGAGTGTCGCAAAACCGATCAGGCACCGTGAGCTACTACGGCTACGATGGCGGGGGTTCCGTCCGCCAATTGTTCGATACCGCCGCAGCGGTGACCGACACGTACGCCTACGACGGCTTCGGCAACACCATCGCCCCCACGGGCTCGACACTGAAGACCCGTACGCCTGCTGCGGTTTGAAAACCGCCTTGGCCGTCATCCGGTATGATAGCCAGGCTGACCGCACTTTGATACTTGGCACCCGTCACGGCCAGATCCAAGCTCCCATCGCGATTGAAATCCTCCGCGGCCACGCCCACATAGACCGTTGACGAATCGTTCAGGAGGATCCCCTGTGGCTCGAACATGCCGTCGCCCCTGCTGGCGAACAGTTCCACCACGGCGCCAAAGGGGGGCCTTCCATTGAGCTGTCCGGGACGACGATCGCGACAACGTCCGTTCTCCCGTCGCCTGTAAAATCTCCCACGGCACCCCCCCAAAAAGACGTTCATCGTATCTACTCATCTCCTTTCCTGGCATAGCTGGAATTGCCGGGCCAAACAGGTCCGTCCCCCACGATGCGTCAAGCAGCAAGCGGCCCGCATCGCGCCTGATCGTGCTCCCACCGAACCGCGGCACGGCTTGCCGTCTGAGCAAACTCGTTCGAACGTAGCCGCCCCCCTCCGCACGGACCTGCGGGGCGTGGAGCGCTGGGAGCTCCCTCAAAGTAGCATCTCTCCCACAAATCAGATCCCGGCGCATTCGGCGACTCCGTCGATGGTTCGCTCGAATTGCAAGTCGAACACTCGGTTGATCCTGCGCAGAGCAGTCCCGCGGCAGTTAGCCAAAGGTGCGCCCCTCCACTGAGAGGCTGAGAATGTGACGTTGGAAGGGCGTCGGCGCGCCGCTAGGCGGAGAGAGTTCGTAGCACAGGGGCGTGGCTTCCCGAGAGCGGCTCGGGAGACTAGCCTACTTCCTGTGAGGTCACGGACGTGTCCACTGGCCGACGACGAGAATTCCTGATTCTGGCAAGCTCATCCCCCGAAATCGAAGTGGAGCTGATCTCCATCCATGTGCGCCCGGCTGGCCCCCCGATACGGCAGTCCGCGTATCCAGGACAACTCCCAGGTGCACTCGTCCGACACCTCCCACTCACATCGCTCCTCGGCTGCATCACGCAGCACGACGAGCAGTTCGGCGGCCGCCGCCAAGTGGCCGTAATGCCGCAGGCACGCAAACGCGCGTCGAATAATTCCGCAGGCCAGCGGCCAGTCGCCGCCCGCCGCCCAGCGGAATGCCGGGATGACTTCCGCGGTGTACCGCTTGCTGAAATCCGGCCGATTGCTCCAATCGGAGGCGTTTTCGCTTACGATTTCCGCATGACGGCGGCGCTCGCTTTCCAGCGCATCGCCTGCGGCGGCGACGGATGCCACGCTGAGCCGCATCCATCCGTTGACGTGGTCAAGGGGATCCACCAGTCGGCTTTGAATCAGGCGCGTGCACGCTGCTTGTGCGCCGGCCGGATCGATTCCCGCAATCTGGACCGCCAACTCAAGCGGAAACGCGTCCGGACGGCAAACGGCCATGGCTCGCCACAGACCCAGATCCACCGGATTGCTGGGAACCGCAATCGGGCATCCGGGGAGTTCGCCGAGCCGGACGATCCGGGCCGCCCGTGGCGCTTTTATCTGTGTTGCGCGCGTGATGACCAGCAGCGATGCACGCCCGTGCCGGTCGGGAATCGCCAGAGCGGGTGGAAGACCGTCGAACACGACCAGCACCCGATGTTCGCCAGCGAGATCCATGAGCGCGGCGAATGCTTCGCCAGCTTCGCCCTCGGCATTCGTTCCCAACCGCTCTGCCAGATTTGCAGAAATTAACGCCGGCGAGCGATCGCCGCACGCGATCCACAGGATGTCCCGGAAGTGCGCGGCGGCCCGGCGAGAGAACTCCTGTGCCAGACTTGTCTTGCCGGTGGCGGGCGCCTGGTTGACGAGGACGGCGCAGCCGGCGCGATCCACCAGCGTCTCCCAAAGTAGATCGAGTTCGTTCTCCCGGCCTTCGAACTGCATTAGCCGTGCAGGCCGGAACGAGCGCTCTTGCGGGAGACGGTGGAGCGCGAGGGCCCATTCTTGAATCGCCCGCAGTGTGTCGCGGGGTCCGTTATCCCACCGGAAGAAATGTTTGCGTTCCAGAATGCGCGGATATTCGCAACTGCGGACGACTAGCGAACCGATCGGCGGCTCCGCATTGCTTGTGATGTGATCCAACACTGGTCCCCAGTTCGTGCGGTTGACTTGAGGAGGCACCGATTCGGGAGACAGCAAAAGCAGAATCGCGGCGGAGGAGAGTCCGCCTTCCCACGTGACCGCAACAGTTTCGCTCTGGCCGTCATCGAGCACCACTGTGACCTCGGCGGTGTCCTCCAGGCGGTCCGCGACGGTCCGCGCAACCTCGCGGTCTCGCGGCGCACAACAGAGGAAGATCTCCAGCATTGTTCCAATATAGTTGCTAGTCCGGCCCGCGCCGTTCCCGCGGGATCTTTGTGGAGGCTTGGTCGATCACAAACCGGACGCCCTGGTTGTCGGGTGTATTCAGCCGCAGCATACGATCGAAGACCCGCGCCCCTCCTCGAAACGGCCCAGACGCCACCGGCGGAGCATGACGATTTTCTTGGACCCCAGCACACGGCAGCGCGCTGCCGTCTGTTTCACCGACCAAGCCGTCAACTCGATCCGCCTCTCCGCGGGGGGAGCTGTTTCCGGCCGCTCCGCTTTCCTCGCGGGCCGCTTCCTTCGTGCCGTTCGTCCTACCGCGCCTTGGCCTCGGATAACAATCCCTGGCTCGCTCAAAATTCGCAAGAGCGGCGCTGTGGTATTTACCCTTCTTGGTGTCGGCGATGCGCATCGCCTGCGTCCGCCAAAGACGGCCGGCAAGTTCGGGGTGATTCTTCTTCAGGCGCTTCGCGGCAGGTTGCGTGGCGTAGTGGCTCACCTGCTCGAGAGCTTCATCCGATGCGCCCCGCACCAGCTACGCAGACGGTCCAGTTCCTTGGTTTCGATGAACAGCTCCAGCAGAGAATGCAGGTCCGCGCCCGCGGCTGCGTTCAGGACTTTTCGTGCCACACCGGGCGTTCGTCCTGGTGCACGAACTGCATAAGATCGTCATAGGTGAACTTCGACGGATGTCTGCGAAAATCAGCCTCAACGAACGCAGTTGCGGGAGGTGTGCGGTTCGGTTAATATACATAATTCCGTCCTTACCGGGACGGTGATCTTCGTCCTTCGGAGGAAACTGTGCAGAAACTGAAGAGTGTTCCCGAGCGTTATGCTCCCTATGCCTTAGCCGCCGCTGCTTTAGGCATCGCCGCTCCCGCCAAGGCCAGTATCATCACCACCTACGTCAACACGACCTACACCGAGTTGGATTCGCCCATCAACTTCGACATTGATGGAGGCGGCGTCAACGATTACCAGTTGAGCTTGACAGCAACTGCGGGTGATTCGGAGATTCGCTGGTACAGCTTGGGCTCCAACGAGGTCGTGACCCTGACTGGTGACGTCTATGCCGGCAAGGCGGCCGGGGGGCAGACGATTGACTCCGGAATCGCGACCTGGGGCACTTCGTCCATTTTGCGGACGAAGAGCACGGGCGGCGTGGCGGGGTATTGGCCGGATAATCTAGCCGACCCGCGCTACATTGGATTGCAGTTCGACATCGGCCCGAGCACGTATTACGGCTGGGCGAGGGTCGGCGTGGACACGGACACCTCGGGCCCGCACGCGACCGCGACGGTGTACGAGTATGCCTACAACAACGTCGCCGGCGCATCCATCCTCAGCGGTCAGGTGAGTGATGCGGTTCCGGAGCCGGGCACGTTCAGCCTGTTCGCGCTGGGTGCGGCGGGCATCGCTGCATTCAAACTGCGCCGCCGCAAGGCGTAATCCAGTCCCGGCGTGAAGCTGTTGCTTGCGGGCTGGTCCGCCGCGGACTGGCGAGTGCTCCATCCCATGATCGATGCGGGCGAACTGCCCGCGCTGGCGCGTATTGTCAACGGAGGCGTCTCCGGAACCCTGCGGGCGGACTATCCCCTGGTTTCCCCGATTCTCTGGACCACCGCCGCCACGGGGAAGACCGCCGATGCGCATGGCATCCTGGAGGCCGTCGAGATAGATCCGCTCTCCGGGCGCCGGTGGCCGCCCTCGGGCGCATCGCGCCGTGCGCCCGCATTGTGGGCCATCCTGGCGCAGGCCGGCCTGCGTTGCCACGTCGTCGACTGGCCGGCCACACATCCGGCGGAGGCAGCGGGCGGCGTGTCCGTATCCGACCGCTTCGCGCAGCCGACTTCGCTCGACCAGGCGGCTTGGCCCATTCTGGCGGGAGCGGCGCATCCGCCCGACGTGGAACCGGCGCTGCTGGACCTGCGGGTCCATCCTACCGAACTGAGCGGTGACGATCTGCGTCCATTCGTGCCACGCATCTCCGAGATCGACCAGGAGCGCGACCATCGCCTGGTGCCGCTGGCCGCGGCGTTGGCACAAACGGTGACGGTCCATGCGGCGGCGACCTATTGCCTGGAGCACCGGTCGTGGGACTTTGCCGCTGTGCACTATTCGCTGTCCGGTCTGGCGTCGCACGGCTATATGCGCTATGCGCCGCCGCGGCTCGAGGGGGTGGACGAACGCGACGCGGCCATCTACGGCGAGGTGGTGCGTTCGGCCTACCGGATGCAGGATGCAATGCTGGCCCGGCTGATGGAGCTGGCGGGCGAGGATGCCTGTGTGATGGTCGTCTCCGAGCACGGGTTTCGCAGCGGCGTGCAGCGTCTGGCGCCGCTGGCCGAGGGGACAGCGTGGGACGAGTGGGTGCGCGGGCACGGCATCTTCTGCCTGGCTGGTCCGGGCGTACGCACCGATGAACTGGTGCACGGGGCCCGCTTGGTCGACCTGGCGCCGACCGTGCTGGCGATGTTCGGGCTCCCGGTGGGCGAGGACATGCTGGGGCGCGTGCTGCTAGACGCGTTGGAGGAGACCGCGTTGGAAGAGGCGCCGCCGCTCAAGCGTGGTCCGGCATATGCGGTTCCGGAGGAGCGCCGGCCTGCGGTGGTGGACGCGCAGCCGTGGCTCGAACAGATGGGCTATGCCGATCCGTTACGCGAGCGGATGAGCGAGGCGCTCACGCGCGCCGACGGCAGCAGCGAGCTGCACCTGGCGGCGGTCCACTTGATGGCGGGCCGCGGGGCGCAGGCGCTGGGTCCGCTGGAGGCGTCGCTGGCGCAGCGCCCGTCCGACGATTTCGTGCGGCTGCTGTTGGCCCACGGCTACCTTCAGGCGGGGCGTCACGCGGAATGTGAGGCGAAGATTGGCGAGGTGGCTGAGGACAGCGCGCAGATCCTCTATGCGCGGATGCTGCGCAGCCGCCTGTACCTCGTGCAAGGCCGCACGGCGGAGGCGTTGGCGATCCTGACGGAGGTTCGCGAGCAGGCCGATTCCGCGGATCTGCGCTGCCTGCTGGGCGAGGTCTATCGCGTCTCCAACCGCTTGGTGGAAGCCGAGGACGCCTATCGCAGCGCGTTGGCGCTGGATCCGGACCTGGTGGTGGGGCTGACAGGACTGGCGACGATCTGCCTGGCGGAGAATCGGTCCGAAGAAGCGGCCGATTTCGCGCTGCGAGCCACGGGGCTCGACTTCGGGAATCCGTTCGCGCATTATCTGCTGGGTCTCGCGTGGGCGCGCCAGATGCACTTGGAGCCGTCGCTGACCGCGCTCCGGACGTGCCTGAAGATGGATCCGCGAATGGCGGCGGCGCGGCGCCTGCTGGAACAGGTGGAGCGCGCGCGGGAACGGTTCACCGGCGCGACGAGCCGTGCCGAATGACGTGATCCTGCGGCCGGCCACGGCCGCCGATGCCGCGGTGTGCCGCATGCTGCTGCCGGATGCGTGCCGCAGCGGTCTCTCCGAATTTGTGATCGCGGCTCTGCCGGAGCCTCCTTACGTTGCAGGCGCGGCGGCGTTCCTGCGCCTGCCGGGGCGGCTGGAGGGCGTTGCTGTGCACGTGATCCCGGGGTGGCGGCGGCGCGGAATCGGATCGCGGCTGATGCGGGAAGTGCTGGGGCGCGCGGCGGCGGGCCAGGCGACGCATGGTCCGGCGACGGTCTCTGGATGGGTGGACGTGCTGCGCGACCCCGGCGGCGTGGCGTTCGCTGAGCGGCTGGGATTCGCGCGCGGGGCACGCTCGCAGACCGCGGAGTGTGACATCGCGGTGGCAGGTCCGTACTTCGAGCGGTTCCGCACGCGCTGGCTGGCGCGGGGCGGGATGCCTACGGGATTCGCGATCCGGCGGCTGCACGACGCCGATAGACGCGCCGTGGCCCGCCTGTGGACGGACTACATCGCCACGCGGCCCGGCCTGCGCGTGGACCTGGTGGCGGCGGAACTGGGCGGGCCTGGGGTCGAAAGCTCGCCGGTGTTGCTGATGGGAGGGGAGGTGCGAGGCTTCCTGCTCTTGCGATTCGAGGGCGACATCGTGTGGGTGGCCGGGGAGGTGATTGCTCCCGAGGCCCGCGACGGATTCACGACGGCGGCGTTGAGCGTCGCGGCCTGGGATGAAGCCCGCGCGCGGGGATCGAAGCGCGTGCGGTTCGATTGGGGCGAGGGGGTGGCGTACACAGCAAATGCGGCGCGGCGGCTGCGCGGGACGGTTGTGCGGGAGTCGGTGCTGATGACGCGCGCCGTGCTCCCGGCTGAAGCCGGCTGAGCCGCCGTTCGCAGACATGGGGCTGGCAAGCGCCGGGATCCCGGCGCGGCAGGCCGCGGGCCTGCGCCATGTCGCGAACTGGCTCATTTTTCGATTTTGCCTAGATCGGTTTCGCCCGGTTCGCAACGGTGTTTCCGCAGCTTGGCCGCTGCGGCACGCTCGACGGTATCTACAAAACCGCTCTAAACTGGGGGAGTCATGAAGAAGCCCGGACAGCCGTGCCCAATGAGGTTCCGCGGGATGCCGGCCTGCGCTGTCCTGCTGCTGCTGGCGGCGGGCGCGGCGCGGGCGCAGGAGGAAACTTTCCCCGAGCCGGACATTTCCCAGCTCGGACCCGGGCTGTATGCGATCCTCCACACCTCCATGGGCTACATTGTGGCTGAGCTGTTTGAGAAAGAGGCTCCCTACACCACGCTGAACTTCGTCGCGCTGGCCAACGGCCGGCGGGAATGGAGGGATCCGAAGACGCACAAGATGGTGACGCGTCCTCTCTACCGCGAGCTCATCTTTCACCGCGTCATTTCGCAGTTCATGATCCAGACCGGCGACCCCACCGGCGTGGGTGATCACGATTGCGGCTTCCTGCTGCCGGACGAGATCAAGCCGGACCTCAAGTTCGACCGCCCGGGCCGCCTGGCGATGGCCAACCTGCAGCGGCCCAACAGCGGCTCCTGCCAGTTTTTCATCACCGAGACTGAGCAGCCGAGTTTGGACGGTAAGTTCACGATTTTCGGGCAGGTGCTGGACGGCATGGACGTGGTGAAACAGATTTCGCGCGTAGTGGTGGATTCCAAAGACAAGCCCCGGAGCAAGATCATGCTGCACGACGTTCTGGTCGTGCGGAAGACGCCCCCGCTGGCGCCGCGGAACGCCAAGTGATGCCGGAGGACGTCAAAGGCGTCTGGGACACGGCTGCCGAATCGTGGAGCCATTTCGTCGACTCCGGCCGCGACCGGTTCAAGCTGCACGTCATCGTGCCGGCTGTGCTGGACCTGCTTCCGGCAGCGGGGGGCGGGGCTCGGGCGCTTGATCTGTGCTGCGGCGAAGGTTTTTATTCGCGCAAGCTGCGCGACCTGGGGTTTGACGTTTGCGGCGCGGACGTCTCGGAGAAGATGATCGGCCTGGCGCGGCTGAAGCAGCGGGAGATCCCGTATCACTGCTCGGATGCGGCGCAGTTGCCGTTCGCCGACGGGTCCTTCGATCTGGTGCTGTGCGCCATGGGGCTGATGGATGCTCCGAATCTCGGGGAGATTCTGGCGGAGGTGCGGCGGGTGCTCGCGCCGCGCGGGCGGTTCGTGTTCGCCATCACGCATCCGTGTTTCTCTTTCGAGAAGGCCGGGGGATGGGAGCAGCGTCCGGAGGGGAAGGCGTTCTTCAAGATGGACGACTACTTCACCGAAGATTCGGCCGAAGTGCCGTGGGCGATGCAAGGCGTGCTGTACCCGTTCACCACGCTGGTTTACCACCGGACGGTTTCCACCTACGTGAATGCGTTAATCGCCGGGGGGTTCGCGATCGAGTGTATGACGGAGCCGACAATCGATCGCGAGCGGGGCAGGGAATTGAACCTGGAGGTGTGCGCTCGCGTGGCGTACTTCCTGGCGATGCGCTGCCGGGCGGCGTGACCGCGGACCTCCTGAGGGGGCGGGCTGCGAGCCCGCCGCAGGCCGCGGGCCTGCCCCACAAATCACTCACCGCAGGGTCGCGGCTCAGGTTCCTCGCCGATGCGCAGAGCACTTGTGAGAAATCCAGGTTAGCCTTAGGTTAACCGGCATTTCTCACAAGCTCTACAGTGCATCGGCGCGAAACGTGAGGCAGGGATACGCAATCGGCGCTTTGGCCGCCGCTCCCGGCATGACAGCGTGACCGGCCACAAGCGCCGGGACGAGTCCCGGCGCGGCAAGCCACGGGCTTGCGCCACGTCCTGCGCTCGAAACCTGGTGAGAAATGCGGATTAGTTAGCGGGCGAAGCCGGCTTCGGAGTCGTCGAGCACGGACGTGTCCGGGGACAGGGGAGCTGGCGGAGCGACGACCGGCGCCGACGCGGCCTGCTCCGTGCGAGATGGCGCGGGGCGCAGGCGAGCTTCCACGTTCGGTTCGAACGCCAGGCGCGGCGCCAGCAGGTCGCTCACGGTGAACTCTTCCTTCGAGAGTCCGGTCCGGGTGTGCTTCTGGGTCGCCAGCAGCATGTGGTAGAACTCGTGCGCGAGCAGACGCGCCATGGCCCGGCCGTAGATTTGGTTGCGCTCCACAGCGGAATCGGGCGGCAGGTCGGGTCCCAGGAACTGGTTGAGCGCCGTGCAGTCGATCCAGGCGAAGGGCAGCACCTGGCCGTCGACCACCGCGGTGGAGGCCAGCGCGCTATGGTTCTTGAAGACGCCGACGCGCGACCAGGTGGGCCGGCAGGACCCGCGCAGTTCGACGGACAGGAGCTTCTGGTGGGAGGAGCGGGTGGCTTCCTCAGAGGTGAGCCACTGGAGTTGAATCCCGGCGGGAGCGAGCAGCGCTTCTAGCTCCGCCTTCATATAGAAGATAGGGAGGTTCGATACTTCCTTGCCCGTTTTGAGATACACGCCAAGCGGCGTGTCTGGAGCGCTTCTTGGCTCCGACCGTCCAACAGTGACGAAAGCACAGAGCAGGCAAACCGTTGCCAGCAGACGCGCAAACATGGCGCAACCTCCCCTGCATTATATACGGTGGGAGGGCCTGATTGTTTCCTGTTCTTCGCTCCTTACAGACAAAATACGACCTTAACGCCATGGAACAGGACGGCCTGCGCCATTCCACCCACATGCGTCCGGTCTAACGAGAAATTTTGCAATCGCCCTGCCAAAGTTAGGAGCCGTGGCCGGGCGGGTCGGTGAATCGCACGGGCCGCAACGGGTCGGGCCGCGCAAGATCAAAAAAGTCGTTTAGTTAGGGCTGCTTCGGATCGATCCTCCACAGATTCTGCTGCCGCAGGTTGGACAGCCAGATGGAGCCGTGGCCCACGCGGATGGCATCGCCACCGGGGCCGAACCATTGTTTGACCACCTGGTTGGTCGCGGGATCAATCTGGGTGATCGGGATCTCAAAAACGGTGAACCAGACGTAGCCCTCGCCGAAGGCGATCTCGCCGCCGGTGCCGGGAGCGCCGGTCTCGATGGTCGCCAGCACCTTGTTGGTCTTCGCATCGACCCGGCTCACCGTGCCGTCGCCTTGGTTGAGCGTCCAGGCCGAGCCCGCACCCGTGGTCAGGAATCGCGGACCGGGTCCCACCGGGATCACCGCCGCGACCATGTTCGTCTTCGGGTCGACCTTCGTCAGCACGCTCTCCTTGGGGCTGGTGACCCAGACGAAGCCTTCACCGTAGGTGACGCCGGTGGATCCCGGCGCGATGTCGATCTCAGCTACCACGGCGTTGGTCTTCGGATCGATGCGCACTAGCGTGCCGTTGTCGAGGTCGGTGGCCATCCACACGGCGTCCTCGCTGGCCGCGATGCCGCCTTCGCTCTGCGCCGGTCCCACCGGAACGGTGGCCACTACCGAGTTGGTCTTCATGTCGACGCGCGACACTGTGTTACTGCGGCAGTTCGGGACCCACACGCTGCCGAAGCCGGCGGCCAGGCCGGAGCAGGGCCGATCACCGACGGTGACCGCGGCCACCACCTGGTTGGTCTTCGCGTCCAGACGATGAACCGTGTTCTTCGGCCCGTTTGACACCCAGACGGCGTCTTCGGTGACCACTTGCCAGTCCGGCGTGCCTTCCACCGGGAACTCGGCGAGGGGCGTGATGCTGGCCATGTCGCGCTTGACGCCGGGCGTGCTGACGCCGGGACGCGGCGGGCGCTTGGCGCGCTGCTTGCCCGATCCTTTGCCGGACTTCGCGGCCTCCGGCGACGACGCCTCCTGCGCGCCGGCGATCATCACTACCAGCGCCGCCGCGGCGCAGGCGAACAGGGTGGTCTTGAGGATTCTGTGCATGGTCGGGTCTCCTATTCGGCTCCCTACTCGGCAAGCGTCGCTTCGACGCGCTTGGGATCTAAGCGCAGCAGTTTCGCTCCGGATTCGAGCGACAGCCACAGGGAGCCTGCACCGATCTCGATCTCGCCGCCGTCTTCGCCCCAGAACTGCTGGACCACGCGTTCCTTGTCGGCGGTCGTGTCAACGCGCGTCACCGGGAACCCGGGCATGGAGACCCACAGGTTGCCTTCGCCGAAGGCCATCGATCCGCGCTCGGCGCTGGCCTTCAGTTCAAGGGTCTTCACTACCTTATTCGTCTTGGGATCGATGCGGTCCACCTTGCCTTCCTTCAGGCCCAGCACCCAGATGGCGTTGTCGCCGAAAGCGATCGCTCCGGGATTGGCGGCGACTTCGATGTGCTCCTGCACCAGGTTCGTCTCGGGGTTGACGCGCAGCACCTGATCCTTGCTGAGGACGTTGCGGGAATCCATGCTGGGGCACACCAGCCACAGCGAATTCACGGCCGCAAGCATGTGGCCGCAACCCATGGGCACGCGAATTTCGGCGACCACCACGTTGTTCTCCGGATCGATCCGCGAAAGCGTCGTCTTCGTGTCAGTCAGCACCCAGACGCTGTCGGAAGTGGCGGCAATGGCGCCCGCCACCGGGTCGGCACCGGCGGGAATCGTGTGCGTGATCGCGCCGGTCTTGGGATCCATGCGTGAGATGGTGCCCGCGCCACAGTTCGGAACCCACACGCTGCGGAACGCCATGATGGCTCCGGCGCAGGGTTTGTCGAAGCCGGGCACGGGGACTCCCGGCTTATTCTGCTTAGCGTCGATCTTGGCCAGTGCTTCACCTGTCGGGGCGGGCAGCAGGATTGAATCGGAAAAGAGCAACCAGCCGGGCGAGCCTTCGAATTCGGCTTCAGCCTTCAGCTTGGCGAATGGAATCTGGACACCCGGCGTCTTCACGCCCGAGGTCGGCATCTTCTCGGCGGCGAGACAGATGCAGGCCAGGGCTGCGGGAAGTGACGCCAGGACCTTGAGGGAACGGCCCATAGAGCTCACGATCTCCTTCAGATAGAACTTGGGTTATGTGCTCGGGATACTGCTGACGTGGGAAAACTGCCGTGAGACGGGACGGACCGCAGGAAGACGTGTCCTGCTTATTGCCAGTATAAGCGCAAACGTGTGGCGCGCAACAAATTTTGTTTCATTAGCAGCGCTATTGACAAGGAAGGGGTAGGCATGCCAGAATTTCGATATCCCGAGTTGGTCACCGTCGACCGTCTTGGGTCCTGCCTCTGTCGGCTCCCTTCGCGGTCTTCCTCGTTCAAACACCGCACATTGACTCCGTAGTAGTTCGCATTTGCCGCAGGTGCGTGCTCAGCGCCCCGGCTATCGCAGGAGACGTGTTTTTTCCCGAGGACGACAACTTTCATGCGCTATTTGACAGCTCTTGTAGCTTTCACCATCACGGGGCTTTTCGTGGTGACGCAGCTTCCCGGCGCACCTGCCGACGACGCCTCCACTGAGGAATTCTTTGAAACCCGCATCCGTCCGGTGCTCGCAGTCAGTTGCTTTGGCTGCCACAGCAACGCGCCCATGGCGGATCTGCGCGTCGACAGCCTCGACGCGATGGTGAAGGGCGGCTCGCGTGGGCCGGCCATCATTCCGGGCGATCCGGAGAACAGCCTGCTGATCCAGGTGGTGAAGCACACCGCCGGCAGCCTGAAGATGCCGCTGGGCGGCGATAAGTTGAAGGACAGCGAAATCGCCGATCTGGAAGCGTGGATTAAGGCCGGTGCGGTGTGGCCCAAGGGTGCGAGTTCGACTCCCCCGCCCAGCGATTCCTACGTGATTCCGCCGGAGCGGAAACAGTTCTGGTCCTTTGTGCCGCTGCAGGACGCGAAGGTTCCCACGCCCAAGGACACCAAGTGGGCCAAGACCGATATAGACCGCTTCGTGATGGCGAAGCTGGAAGAGGAAGGATTGAAGCCGGTGGGTCCGGCCTCCAAGCACGACCTGTTGCGGCGTGCGTCGATGGACCTGATCGGGCTGCCGCCGACGCCGGACGAATACGAAGCTTTTGAGAAAGACACCTCGCCCGACGCGTTCGCCAAAGTGGTGGACCGGCTGTTGGCTTCGCCGCAATACGGCGAACGTTGGGGGCGCGTCTGGCTGGACGTGGCTCGTTATGGCGAGGACGACTACCGTAGCCTGAACCCGAACCCCAAGGGCTACTTTCCGTATGCCAACGCCTACATGTATCGCGACTGGGTGATCCAGGCCATAAACGACGACATGCCTTACGACCAGTTCGTGAAGGCACAGCTCGCTGGCGATTTGATGGACGAGAGCATTCGCTACAAGATGCTGCCGGCCACCGGGTTCCTGGGGTTAGGCCCCTGGTATTTCGATAACGGCGCGGTGGAAGTGACGCGCGCCGACGAGCGGCACGATCGCGTGGACGTGGTCACGCGCGGCTTCCTGGGCTTGACCGGACAGTGCGCGCGCTGCCATAACCACAAGTACGATCCGATCCCGCAGACCGACTATTACTCGCTGGCCGGTGTGTTCCTGAACACCGAGTATCATGAGTACCCGACCGTCCCCGAGGCCACGCTCAAAAAGTACATGGAAGTGAAGGATCAGGTGGAAAAGAAGCAGTCGCGCATGCAGGAGATGCAGGGCGAGCTGTCCTCCCAACTTTCGCAGACGCTGGCGCTCAAGACGTCGGACTATCTGCAGGGCGTCTTCGACGTGAAGGGTTCGCCGAAGAAGGAAGTCTCCGCCGTGGTGGAATCGCGCAAGCTCGACTATGAGCTGCTGGAGCGCTGGATCCGCTACATGGACAAGGAGACCGACAAGTATCCCACCAAGAAGGCCTGGCAGGAAATGATGAAGAAGGGCGGCAACGCCCAGCAGGCCAAGAAGCTGGCGGAGTCGTTCCAGGAAGAAGTGCTGCGGGTGATGATCGACCGCCAGGATCTGGACGAAGAGAACGAAATCATCTACGCGCAGTCGCTCGAAGGCACCAAGAAAAAGAAGCGTGCCAACAAGCCGAACGAGTTCAAGACCAACGACGACTTCTGTCCCAACTGCGGCCTGCGCCTGAAAAACATGCCGGAGGACGATAACAATCTCTGGACCGAAATCTTCCAGCGCGAGCTGCGGGACAACGAAGATCCCAACGTGAACATGAACCGCCAGGGCAACCCCGGTGTGCTGATGTTCCGCGGCTGGGGGCTGGAATCGCGCATCGGCGCGGGTGACCAAGCGCGGCTGGATTCCATGCGCAAGGAGATCGACGAGCAGCGCAAGGAACTGGAGCCTGCCTACCCCTTCATCCACGGCGTGCAGGATCTGAGCGAGGTGAAGGACCTGGAACTGGCGATCCGCGGGAATCCGCAGAACCTGGGCGATAAGGTGCCGCGCCACTTCCTGAGCGCGCTATCGAAAGGCGAGCCGGAGCCGTTCAAAGACGGCAGCGGCCGGCTGGAACTGGCCAACGACATCGTCTCGCAGCCGATCGCGATGCGGGTCATCGTGAACCGGCTGTGGAAGGGCCACTTCGGCACGGGCATCGTGGACACTCCGAGCAACTTTGGTTTCGGCGGCGAGCGTCCTACGAATCCGGAACTCCTGGAGTACCTGGCGACATACTTCGTCGAACACGATATGTCGATGAAGGCCATGCATCGTTTGATGATGCTGACCTCGGTCTACCAGCTTTCCACCGCGAATGACGAAGCGAACTTTGCCAAGGATTCCGGCAATCGCTATTACTGGCGCGCCGACCACCGGCGCATGGATGCCGAGCAATTGCGGGATTCCATCATGTTCGTGTCGGGTAACCTGGACACGTCGGTGGGCGGTCCCTCCGCTGACCTGACGCCAGCCATGCTGCGCCGCACAGTGTACGGGAAGGTGAGCCGCTACAAGTTGGATACCTACCTGCAGACGTTCGATTTCCCCAGTCCCGCGATCAGCGCGGAGAAGCGTTTCACAACCACCGTTCCGCTGCAGCGCTTGTTCCTGATGAATAGCGACTTCGTGCAGATCGAAGCCGAGGCGTTGGCCAAGCGTGTGGCGGATCAGCCCAGCAACCGGGCGCGCATCGTCAAAGCCTACGACCTGGTTTTCGGACGGACGCCCAGCGAAGAAGAGATCAGCTTGGGTTTGCAGTATCTGAGTTCCGAGCCGCTGAAGGAGTACGAGGAAGCCAAGGCCAAGGAGAAAGAAAGCGGGGCCGGACGCGGCCGTGGACGGAGTGGGCGGGGAGGCGCTCCGGGCGCGGGCAAAGACGCGGATAAATCCGCGGACAAGGCCACGGATCAGGCCACGGATCAGGCCACGAATCAGGAAGGCTCCATGATCAGTGAAAACAAGCCGAAGGGGACTGAGGCGACCGAGGCGAAGGTGGCGGCATTCGACACCAAGCCTGTGGACGCCAAGCCGGCGCCGGGTGAAGGCGGTTTGGCCGCGTCACTCGAATCGACCGGGGGCGAAGCAAAACCCAGCGCGGAGAAACCGGCGCAAACCGCGGATGCAGCCGCGGGCGGCACGGAGGCGGAAGGCGACAACGCAGGGATGGGCATGGGCATGATGGGCGGCATCGGCGGCCGGCGGGGTGGCCGTGGCGGCACTCCCGAAGTCAAATACGATCCGACCGCCTGGGGCCGATATGCCAAGATCCTGCTCGGCTCCAGCGAATTTCTCTTCATCAACTAAGGTGCAGGAATAAAGGGTAACAATCATGATGATTCCTCATAAAATGGGAGCTCCCGTGACGCGGCGCGAAGCGCTGCGGCGCGTTGGCAACGGCTTCGGCATGATGGCGCTGGCAGGGATGCTGGGGCGGTCCATGTCGGCGGCCGAGATCGTGGCGCCGGACGGTAGCATGGGCGTCGCTGCCCTCGATTATCCGCAGAAGGTCAAGCGCGTCATCTTCCTGTTCATGAACGGCGGCATGTCGGCCATCGATACGTTTGATCCCAAGCCGATGCTTGACAAGTACGACGGCCAACCGCTTCCGGGAGACGCCATCAAGACCGAGCGCCGCACGGGCGAGCTGATGAAATCGCCGTTCACCTTCAAGAAATACGGCGAATGCGGCATGGACGTCAGCGAGATCTGGCCGCACTTGGGTGAAGTGGCCGACGATATCGCGTGGGTCCGTTCGGTGTACACCGAGATCCCCAACCACGAACCGTCCTGCCTGATGCTGAACACGGGCGCCAACCAGGCGGGCCGTCCCTCGATGGGCGCCTGGATCACCTACGGACTCGGCACGATGAACCAGAACCTGCCGGGCTTCGTGGTGCTGTGTCCCGATATTCCGACCACCGTCGGCTCGCCGCTGTGGAGCAACGGATTCCTGCCGGCCATCCATCAGGGCACCTATATCTCGAACAAGGTCGACAACGGCCAACAGGGCGGCATGGGCGGCGGCGACTCCGAAGAGGCCGCGGCGGATTCGGCGGACGGCAAAGAGGGCGATGAGAAGGAAAAGAAACAGAAGCCCGTCAAAATTGAGAAGAGCTTCGATCCGAAGAAGCTCGTCAGCTATGTCAACAATCCCAAATTCTCCCTGACCGAACAGCGCCGCGAACTCGACCTGCTCCAGAAGATCGAGGGGATGCGCGAGGCTAAGGTCGGTACGGACGCGCAGGTGGAAGGCGTCATCAAGTCGATGGAGATCGCCTACCGCATGCAGACCGAGGCGCCGGAAGTGTTTGACGTGCGCAAGGAATCGCAGGCTACGCTCGACCTCTACGGGGAGAGCTTCGTGGCGCGTGGCTGCCTGCAAGCGGTCCGCCTGGTGGAAAAGGGCGTCCGCATCGTGCAGGTCTACTACTCGAAGGGCGACCCGTGGGACGCGCACGCCGATATCCAGGCGCACCGGGTGAACGCCAAGAACTCTGACCAGCCGTTCGCGGCCGTGATCAAGGACCTGAAGTCCCGCGGCCTGTGGGACGACACGCTGGTCGTCTGCGGGTCCGAATTCGGACGCACGCCCGTCCGCGAAGTGGGCGGCAACAACGGCAACGTGAAACACGGCCGTGACCACAATCCGTTCGGGTACACCATGTGGCTGGCCGGAGGCGCCGTCAAGGGCGGCACCATCTACGGCGCCACCGACGATTTCGGCTTCAAGGCGGTGGAGAAGCCCGTGCACGTGCACGATATCCACGCCACCATCCTGTACCTGATGGGCATCGATCACAAGAAGCTCACTTACCGCTACAGCGGCCGCGATTTCCGGCTTACCGACGTCGCCGGAAACGTGTTGCACGATTTGATCGCGTAGTTTTCGCAAGTCAGTGTTAAACCGAAAGCAGTCTTGAGGGGGGGCAACTAAAAGGCTGGAGAGCCTAGGTATGCCCCCCCTCTCTTCGTTGAGACCTATGAATTCCCACGTTGCTGAAACGTTACCGAGCAATACGCACTTCAGAACGGAGAAAGATCTCAATGAACAAAGCGCTCCTCGCACTTCTCATCGGGATGGTCCCCGCAATGGCGCAGACCACGTCTTTAAATGGCGTGGTAACTGATCCGGCTGGCGCATCGATCCCTGAGGCAACCATCACCATCACCAACCAGAGCACGTCGGCGTCCCGCAGTGCCGTTTCCGACGCAACCGGCGCTTACACCTTCCAGCAGCTTCCGCCCGACATGTATATTGTCGAGGCGCAGCGTCCCGGCTTTAGCACCTACCGCACCGCCGAAGCCATCCGCCTGCAGACCAACACGCCGGCCACTCTGAACATTCAGATGACGCTCGGCCAGGTCTCGCAGACCATCGACGTGGTGGGAGAAGCCACGGCCATCAACACGGAGAACGCCGCCATCGGCAATCCGTTCACACAAAACCAGATCCGCCAGCTTCCGCTCCTCACCCGCAATGTGGTGCAGTTGCTGAGCCTGCAACCGGGCGTGACGGATACCGGGTATGTGTTGGGCGCGCGTCCCGACCAGAACAATGTCACGCTCGACGGCATCGACGTCAATGACAACCAGAGTTCCACCGGCTTTGAGGCGGCCCTGCCTGTGCCGCTCGATTCGGTGCAGGAGTTCCGCACCACGGTTGCCGGCCAGCAGGCGAATCAGGGACGCTCTTCGGGCGGCCAGGTCAGCCTGGTGACCAAGAGCGGCTCGAATGCCTGGCACGGGTCGCTGTACGAGTTCCATCGCAACAAGAGCACGGCGGCCAACACGTGGTTCAACAACCGCGCCGGCATCCCCCGCGAGAACCTGATCCGGAACCAGTTCGGCTGGTCGGTGGGCGGCCCCGTCGTCCACGACCGTGCGTTCTTCTTCTTCAATATGGAAGAGCGCAAGGACCGCACGGCGGTCTCCACCACCCGCAATGTACCCAGCGCGTCCTTCCGGCAAGGCATCGTCAAGTTCGCCATGAGCAACGGCCAGATCGGCCAGTTGACGCCGGCCGAAGTGATCGCGGCCGACCCCCTGCACCTCGGCACGAACTCCGCCGTGATGGGGCTGCTGAACAGCCTGCCGCTCGGCAACGATCCCGTGTCCAGCGCCGACGGCGGACTGAACGTCGACATCCTGCGTTTCAACGCACCCAAGACGCTCAACAACCGCGCCCTGGTCGGCAAGATGGACTTCAACCTGGACAAGGCCGCCATGAACGTGCTTTCGGTCCGCGGCACGCTGGCCGCCAACAAGCAGGACCAGACGCTGGCGCAGTTTCCGGGGCAAAGCGCCGCTTCCCAGATGGTGGACAACTCACGCGGTCTGTCGTCGACCTACACCTCGGTGATCTCGCCGCAGATGGTGAACAAGCTGAGCTTCGGTCTCACCCGCATCGGCAACGCGCAGACCGGGACCACCGCCTCGCAGTTGTCGCTGTATTTCGACACGCCGACGGCGTTTCCTCGCCCTTCCACGCGCATCGCGCCCACCTATAACATTACCGACGACCTGACCTACAACGCCGGCCGCCATACCTGGCAGTTCGGCATCAACTTCCGCCTGGTCCGCAACAGCCGGACCAGCTACTCGAATTTCCCCACCTACCGCTTCAGCCGCAACACGCTGAAGGGCCTCGGAGCCGACATCTACTCGGCGGTCTCCGGCCTGGCTCAGTCCAAATACGGGGACGTATCCCTGACGCAGAAGACCAACGTCGAAAACGCCATGGGAGCGATGCTGGGCCTGCTGAACAACTACAACGCCACCTACCAATTCAACGTGAGCGGCAGCGCGACACCGTTCGGGGGCGCCATTCCGCGCGCCTTCTCGACCAACGAGTACGACTTCTATTTCATGGACACATTCAAGCTCCGGCGCGATCTGACCGTCACCTACGGCCTGCGGTACAGCAACTTCTCGCCGGTGTACGAAAGCAACGGCCAGCAGATTCTGCCGAGCGTCTCGCTCGACCAGTACTTTGCCGACCGCAACGGTGGCTCCCGCAACGGCGAACCGGGCTTCGCGCTACCAACAGCCGACCTCACCTACGTGTTGGGCGGCCCGGCGAACAATGCGAAGAACTGGTACAAGCGCGACAACAACAACTTCGCACCGCGCCTGTCGATCGCTTACGCTCCGGACCTGGACGGAACGCTCGGCAAGCTGTGGGGCCACGGCGCCGTGTTGCGTGCCGGCGCGGGTGTCACCTATGACCGTTACGGCAGCAACATGGCGGTGAATTTCGCCTCCAGCGGTTCGCCGGGTCTGACCACCGTCGTGACCCAGCCGTTGAATACGGACTTCACCGACACCTATCGCTACACCGGTGTCACGCCTCCGGCGTACGCTCCGGCTCCCCAGGGGGGCGGATTTCCGTTCACGCCTCCGCAGACCTTCGGCGGCTTCAACAGCTACTCGGGCGTTTCGCCGGGGCTGGTGGCTCCGTATCAGTACCTGCTGAATTTCAGCTACACTCGTCCGCTGCCGAAGGGGATGAGCATTGAGATCGGCTACATCGGCCGCCTGAGCCACAAGAACCTGCTGCGGAAGGATTACTCGCAGCCGTTGACGCAGTTCACCGACCCCAAGTCGGGCCTGAGTTGGACCCAGATGGCCGGCCAGATGCGCGATCTCTATGAATCGGGCATCACGCCGGCGCAGGTGAAGGCGGATCCCAGCCTGATCCCGCTGAACCCCTTCGTCGAAGACATCTTCCCGGCGGCCAAGAACGACCGCATCAACGGCAGTGCCTCGGCGAACTACTTCTATACGACCTACCAAACCTACGCATCGAGCGACCTGGACGCCTTGCACGATTACGACCGCGTCCAGCGTTCCAACGGCCAGTGCATTTCCGTGTACGGCTGCCACACCTTCTTCGCCACGCAGAGCGCGGGCTTGCTGGCATGGACGAATGAAGGCCGCGCCGCCTACAACGGCATGCAGATCGTCCTGCGCCGGCCGCTCAAGGACGGCTGGGGCTTCGACTTCAACTACACCTGGTCGCACGCGATCGACAATGCGTCGGCTTCCGAGTCGGCCGCCGCCAGCGTACAGGACGCCTTCAACCCGAACGGCTTCCGTGGTCCGTCGGACTTCGATATGCGGCATCTGATTACCGCCAACACGGTGATCGAACTGCCGTTCGGCAACAACAAGCGCTTCGCTTCCCACCTCAATCCCATCGTGGACGGATTCGTGGGCGGCTGGCAGATCACGGCTCTGATCCAGTTCCACACCGGGACTCCCCTCAACCTGACCAACGGCGGCGCCTATCCGACCAACTACCTGAACTCGGCCTTGGCGCAGCTCCGGCCCGGCTTCACCATGCCGGCCGTGGGCATTACTTCCAATCAGAAGGGCAACCCCAGCCTGTTCGCAAACACGACCGACTACATGGCCTTCATGGGCCAGTATCCCGGGACCACCGGCACGCGCGGTCTCATCCGTGGTCCCCGCTTCCGGAACATCGACCTGTCCATCGGCAAGTACTTCCACATGCCGTGGGAAGGTCACACGCTCCAGATTCGCGCAGAGGCGTTTAACGCTTTCAACTTCGTGAATTACACCATTAGCAACTCCAACCTGAGCATCACCAGCCAGGGCACCTTCGGCCAGTTCACCGGCACGCAGCCGCCCCGCGTGATGCAGTTCGCCATGCGTTACGAGTTTTAAACGATGAGTGCACAGCGCTGGGCGCGCTCCGCCAAGTCCAGAGGAACTCGCGCCCGGCTGCGTTATGCACGAACGCTCTCAAGATGAGGGCGGGCGGCCGAGCCGGCCCAGTCGCCGGCAAGGCCGCCTACTCCGAATAAAGGAGGTGAGTCTCCAAAATCTGCAAAATAGTGGAACCTGAATCCTGGTTTTGCGGTATTGACTGTAGGGCTGCTTTGTAGTTGACAAGGGGTGCGAAGCATGCAACAATCGTGTATCGATTTGGTCCTGTCAGGCCGAATTGTTCTCGCCCCTGTTGGCCTCCCGAGCGGACTTCCTGTCCAAAACCGCGCCAAAAAGCAAGTAGGGGTTTCCATCCAGACCTAGTTTTCACTTCGTCGTCCCACCATCAGCAGACGTGTACGTGTGCCCCGCAGGCAAGCGTAAGCGCGCAACGCTGATCCGGGGGAGAAGTGTATTCCATCCACTAGTGTCTTGCCCCGCTCTTCGTTGAGAGAACTGCTTCACGGGTTCCATTTACGTCTCGCTAAGTCACGAAATCAGATTTTTGGAGGATCTCCTCAATGAACAAAGCGCTCCTCGTGTTGCTATTGGGAACGCTGACGGCGGTAGCTCAGACAACCTCTTTAGGAGGCTCCGTTACTGATCCTGCCGGCGCAGCGGTACCAGAAGCAATCATTACTATCACCAATCAGGGCACGGCGGCCATGCGCACCACGGTCTCCGACGCCACCGGCGCCTACAATCTTTTGCAGTTGCCTCCGGGCGACTACATTCTCGAAGCACAGCGGCCTGGCTTCAGCACCTATCGCACCGGCGAGCCCATCCGCCTGCAAGTCAACACGCCGATGACGCTCAACATCAGCCTGTCCCTGGGGCAGGTTTCGCAGACCATCGACGTGGTAGGCGAAGCCACCGAAATCAACACCGAGAACGCGGCTATCGGCAACCCGTTCACGCAAACCCAGGTCCGCCAGCTTCCGCTGCAGACGCGCAACGTCGTCCAGTTGCTGAGCTTGCAGCCGGGCGTCACCGACACCGGCCAGGTGCTGGGCGCGCGCTCGGACCAGAACAACGTGACGCTCGACGGCGTCGACGTGAACGATAACCAGAGCTCGAACGGCTTCGATGCGGCTCTTCCGGTACCGCTCGATTCGGTGCAGGAGTTCCGCACCACGGTCGCCGGCCAGCAGGCGAATCAAGGGCGCTCCTCCGGTGGCCAGGTGAGCCTGGTGACCAAGAGCGGCTCCAACGCGTGGCACGGATCGGTCTACGAATATCTCCGCAACAAGAGCACCGCGGCCAATACCTGGTTCAATAATCGAGCCGGCATTCCGCGTGAGAATCTGATCCGCAACCAGTACGGCTGGTCGCTCGGAGGACCCGTGGTGCGCGACCGCGTGTTCTTCTTCTTCAATATGGAAGAGCGCAAGGACCGTACCGCGGTTTCCACCACCCGCACCGTGCCTAGCGCCTCCTTCCGCCAGGGCATCGTCAAATTCGCCATGAAAAACGGCCAGATCGGCCAGTTGACGCCCGCCGAAATCGCGCAAGCGGACCCCCTGCACATCGGCGTGAACCCCGCTGTGCTGAGCTACCTGAACTCGCTGCCCGCAGGTAACGATCCGGTGTCCAGCCCCGATGGCGGCTTGAACTTCGACATCCTGCGCTTCAATGCCCCCAAGACGCTGAACAACCGCGCCCTGGTCGGCAAGATGGACTTCAACCTGGATAAGACCGGCAACCACGTGGTCTCGGTTCGCGGAACGCTGGCGGCCAATAAGCAGGACGACACGCTGGCGCAGTTCCCCGGCCAAGGCGCCGCTTCCCAGATGGTCGATAACTCGCGCGGTCTGTCGGCCACCTACACGTCGATTCTTAGCCCGCAGTTGGTCAACAAGCTGAGCTTCGGCCTGACCCGCATCGGCAACGCCACCACCGGAACCACGGCCTCGCAGCTTTCGCTGTATTTTGCGACGCCCACCGCGTTTCCACGGCCGTCCACCCGCATCGCGCCCACCTATAACATCACCGACGACCTGACCTACAACGTCGGGCGTCACGTCTGGCAGTTCGGGTTCAACTTCCGGCTGGTCCGTAATGACCGCGTGAGTTACTCGAACTTCCCAAGCTATAGCTTCAGCCGCAACACGCTGAAGGGCTTGGGCGCCGATATCGCCTCCAACGTCACGGATGTCGCCTCGTCCAAATACGGCTCGGGCGTTTCGCTCACGCAAAAGACCAACGTCGAAAACGCGATGGGCGCCATGCTCGGCATCCTGAACAACTACGCCGCCACCTACCAGTTCAACGTGAATGGCAGCGCCACTCCGTTTGGCGGCGCGGTTCCCCGCAGCTTCGCCACCAACGAGTACGACCTCTACTTCATGGACACGTTCAAGATGCGCCGCGACCTTACTGTGACCTACGGCGTTCGCTACAGCAACTTCTCGCCCGTCTATGAAACCAACGGCCAGCAGATTCTGCCGAGCGTCTCGCTCGACCAGTACTTTGCCGACCGCAACGGCGGCTCCCGCCAGGGCGAACCCGGCTTCGCGCTGCCTACGGCCAACCTCACCTACGTGTTGGGCGGCCCGGTGAACAACGCACAGAATTGGTATAAGCGGGACAACAACAACTTCGCTCCGCGCGTTTCCATCGCCTACGCCCCGGACTTGGACGGCACGCTCGGCAAGCTGTGGGGCAAGGGTGCTGTGCTGCGCGCTGGCGGCGCGGTTACCTATGACCGCTACGGCAGCAACATGGTGGTGTCGTTTGCATCCAGCGGCTCGCCCGGTCTTTCGACCAACGTCACCCAGCCGCTGAACACCGACTTCACCGACTCTTATCGCTACAACGGCACCACGCCTCCGGCCTACGCACCGGCTCCCCAGGGCGGCGGATTCCCGTTCACCCCGCCTCCTACGTTCGGCGGCTTCAACAGCTACTCGGGCGTTTCGCCGGGACTGGTGGCTCCCTATCAGTACTTGCTGAACTTCAGCTACACGCGTCCACTGCCGAAGGGCATGAGCCTGGAGATCGGCTACATCGGCCGCCTCAGCCACAAGAACCTTCTGCGTAAGGACTACTCGCAGCCGCTAACGCAGTTCACCGATCCCACGTCCGGCCTCACCTGGACCCAGATGAGCGCCCAGATGCGCAACCTGTACGAATCCGGCGTCACGCCGGCCATGGTGAAGGCGGATCCCAGCCTGGTTCCGCTGAACCCCTTCGTCGAGGACATCTTCCCGGGCGCCAAGAACGATCGCATCAACGGGAGCGCCTCGGCCAACTACTTCTACACCGTCTACCAGACCTACGCTTCGAGCGACCTGGACGCTTTGCACGACTATGACCGCGTCCAGCGAGCCAACGGCCAGTGCATCTCGGTCTTCGGCTGCCACACGTTCTTTGCCAACCAGAGCGCCGGTTTGCTGGCCTGGACCAACGAAGGACGCGCGGCTTACAACGCCATGCAGGTTGTCCTGCGGCGGCCGCTCAAGGGCGGTTGGGGTTTCGACTTCAACTACACCTGGTCGCACTCTCTTGACAACGCTTCGGCTTCGGAATCGAACGCCGGCAGCGTGCAGGACGCCTTCAACCCGAACGGATTCCGCGGACCGTCGGACTTCGACATGCGGCACCTGATCACGGCCAACACCGTGATCGAGCTGCCGTTCGGCACCAACAAGCGCTTCCTGTCACACGCCAATGCGATCGTCGACGGATTCCTCGGCGGGTGGCAGATTTCGGCGCTGATGAGCCTGCACACGGGCACGCCGCTCAACCTGACCAACGGCGGCGTCTACCCCACCAACTACCTGAACTCCGCCCTGGCGCAGCTCCGGCCCGGCGCGACTCTTCCGGACGTGAGCCGGGGCTTCAACGAAAAAGGTAACCCCAGCCTCTTCCGCAGCACTACCGACTACCAGTTGTTCATGGGCCAGTACGCCGGCACCACCGGCACGCGCGGCATCATCCGCGGGCCCTTCGTCCGTAACGTGGACCTCTCCCTTGGCAAATACTTCCGGATGCCCTGGGAAGGTCAAACGCTCCAGATTCGCGCAGAGGCCTTCAACGCGTTCAACTTCGCGAATTTCACCATCAACAGCACCAACCTGAGCATCACCAGCCAGGGCACCTTCGGCCAGTTCAGCGGCGTGGGCGATCCTCGCGTGATGCAGTTTGCGGCGCGCTATGAGTTCTAGCTCCGTCACTCCCGGCCGTGGCTCAGTGCTGCCTGTGACCAACGCAGCGCCGCTAGCTGAGCCGCGACCGCAGGGAGCGATCCCCCGCCGTCCGCCATCGCCTGGCGCGGCAGGCAGTAGCTGACGGTAGCGCGTCTAACCGGCGGCTTCGCGGGTAGTTGGGGATCGCGAAGCCGCCACAACTGTTCGTGGAGGTAAAGATGGATAACGCGATGTTCTGGCCGCTGATGGCGTTCCTGGCGCTGTCTCTGCTGGTCGGTATCTACGCGACGAGATTCGTGCACCGCTCCGGGCGGCGTTTTTTGATTTGCGGCAAGTCGATGCCTTTTATCGTCATCGGCACCACCCTAGTGGCCCAGGCCCTCGACGGGAACGCCACGCTGGGCAACACCGGACTCACCTTCGCCGGCGGATTCTGGGCCGGCATGGCGCTGCCGCTCGGCCTCGGACTGAGCCTGTTCGTGGTCGGCAAGTTTCTCGCAGCGCCTTTAAATAAGATGGACCTGGTCACCCTGCCGGAGTTCTTTGAGCGCCGCTACGGGCGTGTGCCGGAACTCGCGGCCTCCGTGGTGACTTTCGTTTCGTTTTCCATTCTGCTCGCCGGAAACCTGGCCGCCATGGGCTGGATCCTATCGGTGGTGGCCGGCTGGAGCTACACCACGGCCCTGATCTTCGGATCCGTGGTGGTCTTCACTTACACCGTGGCCGGCGGCCTCTACGCCGCCATCTGGACCGACTTCGTGCAGATCTATGTCGCTATCGGCGGATTCCTGACCCTGGCCGCCTGGCTGCTGCTGACACAGGACTGGCAGGGCGCGCTGGCCTCCCTGCCCGCCACGCATCTCGATTTCAGTGGCCTCACGAGCCTCGAGAACGGCGGCCTGCTCAACTGGTCCGTGATCATATCGCTGACCTTCGGCAACTGCATGGCGCTCGACTTCATGGAGCGCGTCTTCGCCGCCAAGAGTCCGTCGACGGCGCGCAACGCCTGCTACTACGCGGGCGTGCTGACCATCATCGCGGGCTTGACCGCGAGCTTCGCCGGCCTGATTTCGCACCAGATCGTGGGCAACGTCACCGACGATCGCATGGTGCTGCCGCAACTCGCCAGCACCTATGCGCCGTACGTCGTCGGCCTGATGGTGATGATCGGTGTGGTGGGCGCGTCCATGTCCACCTGCTGCGGCGTGATCCTGGCCACCTCGGCCGTGGTCACCCGCAACATCTTCCGCGGCGGCGGCCTCGACCCGTTGGACGACCACCAACTGCTGCGCTACACGCGCATGGTCGCCATACCGATGACGGCCGGCGGAGCCTGGTTCGCCTACATCCGCCCCGAGCCCGGCGTGCTGCTGGTGCTGGCCTTCGACATCGTCTTTGCCGGATGCGTGGTGCCGCTGATCGCGGGCGTTTACTGGCCCAAGGCGAATTCGGCTGGTGCGCTGGCCTCCATCGTCTTAGGAACCGGAGCGCGCATCGCCACCTATTACCTGGTTCCCGAATCTCTGGCGGGGCTCGACACTCTGCTCCCGCCCGCCATCAGCGTTGTCGTGTTTATCGCGGCCTGCCTTTGGTCGCCGGTCCATGAGCCGAGCCGCCATCACGTGGTCGGCAAGCCGGCCTTGCAACCCAACGGAGAACTGGCATGATCGCGATTCTGTTGTTGCTCGCTGTGACAGCAGCGGCACAAGTGACCCGGCCGGATGGAGGCGCCGTCCGGCCGGGTACGCTTCCCGCTGCCTGGATCACCGGCGGACCCAAGTGCATGGAGGTCCCCTCCTTCCAGGTCCACGAGTACAACCCGGACTTCTACATCCTGCGCGAATCCGGCTGCATCAATTACGAGAAGCCGTTCCTCTATCTGTTGTTCGGCGCAGACCGCGCGCTGCTGGTGGACACCGGAGCCGGCCAGACCAACGTCGCCGAAGTGATCGCCGACCTGCGCGCGAAGTGGCTCCAGCGCAACCAGCGCGCTTCGATCCCGCTGGTGGTCGCGCACAGCCACGGCCACGGCGACCACACCTCCGGCGACGCACAACTCGCCATGCTGCCCGAAACCACGGTGATCGGCACCGCCGCACCCGCTGTCGCCGAATTCTTCGGCTTCCGCGACTGGCCCACCGACCAGGTCACCTTCGACCTTGGGAATCGCGTGCTTGACGTGCTGGGGATCCCCGGTCACCAGGAGGCTTCGATCGCCATCTACGATCGCCAGACCGGCGTCATGCTCACCGGCGATACCGTCTACCCCGGCCGTCTCTACGTCGCCAAACCCGACGAGTTTGTGGCCAGCATCCATCGCCTGGTCGAGTTCACCCGCGGCAAGGTGGTCACGCACCTGTTCGGCGCACACATCGAACAGACCGCGACGCCCTACCTCGAGTTCCCCATCGGCAGCCTCTACCAGCCGAACGAGCACCGCCTGGAGCTCACGCGCGGCAATCTCCTCGAGGTCGAGGAAGCGCTGGAAGGCATGCACGGCGAAATCCATCAGTACGCGCTGCGCGACCTGACCATCTATCCCAACACTCCGCAATCTTCGCAGGACCTTCGCCGCGTCCGCACGGAGACGCAGGCCGCCCAAAAGGCCCGCATGTGGGACCAGAACGCTCCTTCTGCCATCCCATAGTGTTCGTTATCGGGCGCATCAAAATTATTTCCTAGGTCCTGGCGAAACTTTCTGGCATAGTAGACGTATGTTGAAAGCGGATCTGAGAAGAAAGCGGGCGCACATCTCGCTGCGCGTCTTCCTCCGCATCACCCGCATGGATGTCTGCTGCGGTCCTCCCCGTTAATTCCCTTCCCACAATCTGTCTTCTTATTTGAAGTGTCCCTTCAGGTGACGTGTGTTTGCGACGGGAAAGGAGTCGTGTCTTATGGCCGTCCTATGGGAGGAAGCGGTGCGTGGCGCCGCCACGTGGTCGCATAGTTTGAAGCGCGGCAGGGCGCTGCGCATAACAGATCTCGAGGGTGGCGCCAATGTCGGCGCGCTCTTCTACAACCAAGAGAATCCGGTGGAGCGCTACAACATGGCCGATACGCTCAAGGCGCAGCATACGGCCAAGCTGACCACCGGCCACGTGCTCTATTCCGATATGGGCCGGATTCTCTGCTCCATCGTCGCCGACAAATGCGGCTGGCATGACGCCATCGGCGGCAACTCCACCGCAGCCGGCATCCAGGCCCGCTTCGGTACCTCCAGCTACCAGGAGCAGGGCAATGACTGCTACCGCAACGGTCGCGACAGCTTTCTGGTGGAACTCGGCAAGCACGGCCTCGGCTGGCGCGACCTGGTCGCCAGCGTCAATTTCTTCAGTAAAGTGTCGGTCGATCGCAATGGCGCCATGTCCTTCGTCTACGGCAACTCGAACGCCGGCGATTACGTCGAGCTGCGCGCGGAGATGAACACGCTGGTCGTGCTGCACACCTGCCCGCATCCCCTGGACCGCTCCGCGCGCTACTCGCCGAGCCCCGTCCACCTGTCGATCCGCGAAACGGCCACTGCCGGTCCGGACGATCCCTGCCGCACGGCGTGTCCCGAGAACGAGCGCGGCTTCACTCTGACCGAGCGCTATTTCCTCTAAGGAGCCGCCATGACAGTCACGGAAAGCACTCTCAACCAAGCCCAGGCCTCCTACCGGACGGTCATCCCGGCGGGCGACCCCTGGATCCACGAGATCGCCAAAGGGCAGCAGTTCCGCATCGTCGACCTGCACGGCAACCAGGCGGTGGACACGCTCTTCTACAACGCCCACGACTACTCGGATCGCTACTCGGCGCAGGACACGATCCGCGAGCAGGGCAACATCTATCTCACCACCGGAACGCGCCTCATCAGCAGCCGCGGCAACACGCTGATGACCATCGTGGCCGATACCTGCGGCCGTCATGACACCCTCGGCGGCGCCTGTGCCCAGGAAAGCAACATGGTGCGCTACGCCATCGAGAAACGCTACATGCACGCCTGCCGCAACAGCTTTCTGCGCGCCGGTTTCGACTGGCACAGAGAACTCACCAAACGCGATCTCACGTCCAATATCAATTTCTTCATGAACGTCCCCGTGACGCCGGATGGCAAGCTGACGTTTGAGGACGGCATCTCGGAGGCCGGCAAATACGTGGAATTGCGCGCGGATATGGACGTGCTGATCGTCATCAGCAACTGTCCCCAACTCAACAATCCCTGTAACGGATTTAACCCCACGCCGGTCGAGGTACTGATCTGGGACGTTGACTAATGTTCGCTAGAGTTTTGATCGCCAACCGCGGCGTGATTGCCTGCCGGATCATCCGTACGTTGCGCAAGCTGGGAGTCAGTCCGGTCGCGGTGTATTCTGAGGCCGACCGCAACGCGGCCCATGTGATGCAAGCGGACCACGCCGTATGCGTGGGCCCCGCGCCGCCCGCGCAAAGCTACCTGAATATCGACGCCATCCTGCGCGCGGCCGAAGAGACCGGCGCCGAAGCCGTCCACCCCGGCTACGGATTCCTCAGCGAGAACCCCGCCTTCGCGCAAGCCTGCGAAGACGCGGGCCTCGTGTTCATCGGACCGAAGCCGGAGCAGATGCGCACCTTCAGCCTGAAGCACACCTCGCGCGAGCTCGCCGGGATGCTACGCCTGCCGCTGCTGCCCGGAACGCCGCTGCTCGCCTCCGAGGAGGAAGCGCAGAAGGCCGCCGCGCACATCCGCTTCCCGGTGATGCTCAAGAGCACGGCCGGCGGCGGAGGCATCGGCATGCGCCTGTGCCGCGACGCGGCCGCCCTGCACGAATCCTTCGAAGCCGTGCAGCGCCTCAGCCGCGCCAGTTTCGGGAACGCCGCCGTGTTTCTCGAAAAAGCGGTCGAGCGCGCCCGCCACATCGAAGTCCAGGTGTTCGGCGACGGCAACGGCAAAGTGATCGCCCTGGGCGAGCGCGACTGCTCCATCCAGCGCCGCAACCAGAAGGTGATCGAGCAGACCCCCGCGCCCGGCATCTCCGAAGAAGTGCGGCAGGCTCTCTGCAAAGCCGCCGTCAAGCTGGCGCGCGCCGTCGAATACCGCTCGGCCGGCACGGTCGAGTTCCTCTACGACGATCGGTCCGAAGAGTTCTACTTCCTCGAAGTGAACACGCGCCTGCAAGTGGAGCACGCGGTCACCGAAGAGGTCACCGGCGTCGACCTGGTGGAGTGGATGATCCGCCTCGCCGCCGGCGAACTCCCTCCTCTCGACTCGCTCGATGTCACCGCGCGCGGCCACTCCGTGCAGGCCCGTATCTACGCTGAGGACCCGTACAAGGACTTCGCCCCCAGCGCCGGCCGCCTCACCGAAGTCGCGTTCCCGCCGGGCGTGCGCCTCGAAACCTGGATCGAAGCCGGCGCCGAGATTTCGCCGCACTACGATCCTATGCTCGCCAAACTCATCGCCACAGCGGACACCCGCGAAGAAGCGGTCCGCAAGCTGACCGCGGCGCTCGCCGCCACGCGCATCTCCGGGGTCGAAACCAACCTGCGCTACCTCCGCCAGATCTGCGAGCACCGCCAGTTCCGCGAAGCCACGCCCACCACCTCGTTCCTCGCCACCTGCGCCTACGCCTCGCAAGCCATCGACGTAATCGAGCCCGGCACCCAGACCACCGTGCAGGATCATCCCGGACGCCTCGGCCTGTGGCACGTCGGCGTCCCGCCTTCCGGACCCATGGACGCGCTCTCGTTCCGCCTCGCCAACGCCATCGCCGGAAACGCGCCCACCGCCGCGGCGCTTGAGATCACCGTCTCTGGACCCACTCTGCGCTTCCGTTCCCCCGCGACCATCGCTATCGCCGGAGCCGACTTCACCGCCAAGCTCAACGGCGAACTCGTCCCGCGCTTCGAGCCGATCGACACCCCCGCCGGCGCGACCCTCTCCTTCGGGGTCGCCGCGCAAGGCGGCATGCGAGCCTACCTCGCCGTCCGCGGCGGCGTCGACACGCCCGTCTATCTCGGCAGCAAGAGCACGTTCATCCTGGGCCGCTTCGGCGGACCCGCCGGTCGCAGTGTGCGCGCGGGCGACGTCCTGCACATCGGCGCCGAAACCGCGTCCGATCCGCAGCCCGCGCACCCCGCCGCCACGCCCGCCTACGAACGCCACTGGAATATCGGCGTGCTCTACGGCCCGCACGGCGCGCCCGACTACTTCACGCCTGCCGATATCGACCAGTTCTTCGCCACGCGCTGGAAAGTGCATCACAACTCGGATCGCACCGGCGTGCGCCTCATTGGACCCAAGCCCGCGTGGGCGCGCAAGGACGGCGGCGAAGCAGGCCTGCATCCTTCGAACATCCACGACAATGCTTACGCGATCGGCGCGGTTGACTTCACCGGCGACATGCCCGTCATCCTCGGACCCGACGGACCCAGCCTCGGCGGCTTCGTCTGCCCCGTCACCGTCGTCCACGCCGAGCTCTGGAAAACCGGCCAGCTCCGCCCCGGCGACACCATCACCTTCGTCCCGCTCACGCTTGCACAGGCCGAGCGCCTCGAAGCGGAACTCGAAGACGCCATCCACACTCTGAACACTCCTCTGCCCAGCCTCCCGGCGCCGCGCCGCGAGCCGCCCATCCTGCTCGCGCGCCCCGAACGCAGGCCGGGCATCGTCTGCCGCGCCGACGGCGACAAGAACCTGCTCATTGAATACGGCCCCAACGTCCTCGATCTCGATCTGCGCTTCCGCGTCCACGCGCTCGAACAGAGCCTGCGCGCCGCCGATCTCCCCGGCATGATCGACATCACCCCCGGAATCCGCTCGCTCCAACTCCACTACGACGGTGCGGCCATGCCGCGCGAAGCTCTGCTGGAAGCCGTCGACGCCGCCGACCGCTCCTCGCGCGCCGCCGAGCATGTCACCATCCCCTCGCGCATCGTCCACCTGCCGCTTTCCTGGGACGATCCCGCCACGCGCCTGGCGATCGAACGCTACACGCAGACCGTCCGCCCCGATGCGCCCTGGTGCCCCAGCAACATCGAATTCATCCGCCGCATCAACGGACTCGATTCCATTGACGACGTCTACCGAACGGTCTTCGACGCCAGCTACCTCGTGCTCGGTCTGGGCGACGTCTACCTCGGCGCGCCCGTCGCCACGCCCGTCGACCCGCGCCATCGCCTGGTGACCACCAAGTACAACCCCGCGCGCACCTGGACCCCCGAGAATGCGGTCGGCATCGGTGGCGCCTATCTCTGTGTCTATGGCATGGAAGGTCCGGGCGGCTACCAGTTCGTCGGCCGCACCGTCCAGATGTGGAACACTTGGCGCCAGACCACCGACTTCCGGACCGGCAAGCCCTGGCTGCTCGACTTCTTCGATCAGATCCGCTTCTACCCGGTTTCCGCGCAGGACCTGCTCGCCCTGCGCGAGGATTTCCCGCAAGGCCGCTTCCAGCTCACGATCGACCACACGGAGTTCTCGCTCCCGGCCTACCGCCAGTTTCTGCGCGAGATCCAGCCCGAGGCGAGCGCCTTCCTCGCCAACCGCCAGACCGCCTTCGAAGCCGAACGCGAACGCTGGGCCTCTGCGCCCGCCACCCCCGAACCCGACCGCCTGCCGCTTGCCGTCAACGGCGACGCTGCGCCCGACGGCTGCCTGCCCGTCCGCGCGCCCGTATCAGCCAACGTCCACAACCTGCGCGCCGAACGCGGCCAGCGCATCAGCGCCGGCGACCAACTCGTGATCCTGGAGGCGATGAAGATGGAAGTGATCGTGGTGGCGCCCCAGGACGGCGTCGTCGAAGAGTTCCGCTGTAAGCCGGGCGCGTCGGTGGAAAGCGGGCAGCCGCTGCTCTACGTGAGGGTGAACGCATGAACCCAGCCGTGAATATGGAAGCCGCCGTTCTGGCCGAAGCCTACCGCGCCGGCAGCGCATCGCCCACGCAAGTGATCGACGAAGTCTTTGACCGCATCGCCGCTACGCGCGACAACCCGATCTGGATTCATCTCCTCCCGCGCGACGCCGTCATGGCCCGCGCCCGCGAACTCGAAGCGCACGCCGACCCCGCGCGCCTCCCGCTCTACGGCATTCCGTTCGCCGTCAAAGACAACATCGACATCGCCGGCCTCCCCACCACCGCCGGCTGCCCCGCTTACGCCTACCAGGCCATCCGCACCGCCACCGTCGTCCAACGCCTGCTCGACGCCGGCGCGATCCTCGTCGGCAAAACCAACATGGATCAGTTCGCTACCGGACTCGTCGGCGTGCGATCCCCCTACGGCGCGTGCCACTCCATCTTTAATGAACGCTACATCTCCGGCGGGTCCAGCTCCGGTTCAGCCGTAGCGGTGGCCGCGGGGCTGGTGAGCTTTGCGCTCGGAACCGACACCGCCGGCTCGGGCCGCGTCCCGGCCGCGTTCAACAACATTGTGGGACACAAGCCCACGCGAGGCCTGCTCAGCGCGGCGGGTGTCGTCCCCGCGTGCCGCTCGCTTGACTGCGTTTCAATCTTCGCGCAGGATTGCGACGATGCCGAACAAATCTTCGACGCGGCCCAGGGCTTCGATCGCCTTGACCCCTACTCGCGCCGTCCGCACGAAGCGGCCGCACCCTGGCTCGCCTCCACGCCCCGCATCGGCGTTCCCCCAGCTTCCCAGCTCGAATTCTTCGGCGACCACGGCGCCGCCCAACTGTTCGCCAACGTCGCCGAAACCTTCGCCGCGCTCGGCTGCGAGGTCGTCGAAATCGATTGGGACCCGTTCCGCGAAGCCGCGCGGCTGCTCTACTCCGGACCCTGGGTAGCCGAACGCCTCGCCGCCATCGAGCCGTTCCTGAAGGATCACGCCGCCGACATGGATCCGACGGTAGCGAAGATCATCTCCGGCGCCTCCCGCTATTCCGCCGTCGAAGCTTTCCGCGCCGCCTACCGCCTCAACGAACTCAAGCTGGAAGCCGAGCGCCGCTGGTCGGAAATGGACGTGCTCCTGCTACCCACCACGCCCACCATCTACACCATCGCCGCCGTCGAAGCCGATCCTGTGCAGCTCAATACGAACCTCGGCTACTACACGAATTTCGTCAATCTGCTGGACCTCGCCGCCGTCGCCGTCCCCGCGGGCTTCCGCACCAACGGCCTGCCTTTCGGCGTGACACTGATGGCGCCCGCCTTCACCGACCGCGCCGTGCTTCGGCTTGCGCACCGCTTCCAGCGAGCCGCGGAGAAACCGTCCGCCGAGGATCATGCTCCCGGCTGCGTAACGGTCGCTGTGGTAGGAGCCCACCTGAGCGGCCAGCCGCTCAATCACCAGCTCACCTCGCGCGGCGCCCGCTACGTTCGCACCTGCCATACCGCGCCCGGCTATCGCTTCTACGCGCTGGCCGGGACGCGGCCGCAAAAGCCCGGCCTCGTCCGCGACGAAGGCCTCCGTGGACCCGGCATTGAAGTGGAGCTATGGGCGATGCCCACAGAGCACCTCGGCAGCTTCGTCGCCGAGATCCCTGCGCCGCTGGGCATCGGCAAGCTCGAGCTGGACGATGGCAGCCTGGTCAGCGGATTCATCTGCGAGCCCTACGCCGCGAAGCAGGCGACTGAGATCACCTCCTTCGGCGCATGGCGAGCTTGGCTACGATCCCGCCAAGCGAGTTGAGCCCTACCGCGCGACCGCATTCACGGCGGGCGTCTCCGTGGGCGCCTCCAGGGACGTCTCTGCCGCATGCAATGCCTGGTCGATGCACGCCGCCAGATGCGCCACGTTCGGTTCGTGCATGCAGGAGTTGTGATCGCCGGAAACATCAACCACCCGCAGCGATGTGACCGGTGCGTCCCGCCAGCTTTCGTTCAAGTCGGCGAACGCCGGCCTGTCTTCCGGAGAAATCGCCAGAATCTTACCGTCGTATGGCTTGAGCTGGTAGCCGTAGGCCGCCTGCACAAACGCCTGATACTCTTCGGGTACCTCCGGCGGCTTCGACGCCCGCGTCGGCTGCGCGAAGAACGCCCGGGCGCGATCCCATGCATAGCGCACCAGCTTTTGCGGAGGCATGCGCCGTAATCTGCGGAGGTGCCAGACAAACCGGTCTGCGGTCACGCGCAGCGGATGCAGGCTCTGGTAGTGCTGGTAGTTGGGCGAGTCCAACAGGATCAGCAGTCCCACTTCCTGGCCCGCGGCCCGTAGTTGCACGGCCATCTCATAGGCCAGCATGCCGGACGCGCACCATCCGCCCAGAAAGTAGGGACCTTGCGGCTGCCGCGCGCGCACGGAGCGCACCAGCCGGGCGGCCACGTCCTCCATCCAGCGCGAATGGGCCTGGCTGAATTCCTCGCGCTCATCCAGCGTCAGCGACAACCCGATCAACGGGTGATTCGAGCTCAGGTGCGCCGCCAGGTCACGGAAGTTGGGGCCGGCATCCGTCCAGAACAGCGGCGGATGATGTCCAACCGGCTGGAAGTGGACGATCCTCCGAGGCACCGTCTGCGCCGCGTCGCTTTCCAGCAGCGCCGCCAGTTCCGCCACTGTCGGCGCTTCGAAAATAGAAGCCATCGAAATCTTCCGGCCGAAGCTCTGCTCAATGTTCCGGATCAGGCGTGTGACCAGTAGCGAATGCCCGCCCAGCTCGAAGAAGTTGTCGTCGCGCCCGATCCGCCGCCGGTCGAGAATGGATTCCCAGATTGCGGCCAGTTGCCGCTCGGTTTCGCAACGCAACTCGGTTACCGCTTCCCCTTCCGCTGCCGGACGCGGAAGCGTCTTCCGGTCCACCTTGCCGTTGGGGTTCAGCGGAAGCGCATCCAGATAAACCACGTGCGCCGGCACCATGTAATGCGGCAGCTTCGTCCGCAGCCCAGTCCGTACGTCGGTGTCCTTTGGCGCCACCACGTACGCTGCCAGAGTCATGTTGCCGGAGGGGTCGGGCCACGCCTTCACCGCGGAAGCCCTCACTTCCGGCTGTTGGTTGAGCGCCGCCTCGATCTCTTCCACTTCCACGCGGAAACCGCGGATCTTCACCTGGTTGTCCGCCCGGCCCAGGTACTCCAGGATTCCGTTCGGCAGCCAGCGCGCCAGGTCGCCCGTGCGGTACAGCCGTCCGGAATCGACGGACGGAATCGATACAAACCGCTGCGCTGTCAGTTCCGCGCGCCGGCGGTATCCGCGCGCCAGTCCGCGGCCACCGATGTAGACTTCGCCGGTGGCGCCGGGCGGCACCGGATTGTGATCCGGGTCCAGCACCCAGATCCGGGTATTCGCGATCGGCCGCCCGATGGGGATCGGGCCCTCCCAGGAACTCACGCGGTGGATCACGGCGTAGACCGTCGTTTCCGTCGGACCATACATGTTCCACAACTCGGCGCTGCGGGCGGCCAGTTGCGCCGCCAGGTCCCGCGGCAGCGTCTCGCCCGCGCTCAGAACTTTCAGCCGCTTGTCCCCGTCCCAGCCGGCTTCCACCAGCGCCCGCCAGGTCGCCGGCGTGGCTTGCATCATCGTACACGCACAGGCGCGCATGCGCTCCAGCAGCCGTACCGGATCCTGCTGCTCGTCCTCGGTGGCCAGCACCACGCACCCGCCCATGATCAGTGGCACGAAAATCTCCGACACGGCGGCATCGAATGACAGCGTGGCGAACGCCAGCATCGTATCTTCGGCTGTGAACCCCGGTTGCGCGGCCACCGCCAGAGCCAGGTTGAGAAACGCTCCGTGCGGAATCTCCGCGCCCTTCGGCAGGCCCGTCGACCCCGACGTGTAAATCACGTACGCCAGATCCTCCGGCGCGACGAACACGTCCGGGAACGCATGCCCGGCGGCGCGCTCCCCGGTCAACATCACCTTGCCCGGATCGATCTTCAGATCCTCCGCCAGAGGCTGATCCGTCAGCAGCATCGCTGCTTGTCCGTCCTCCAGCAGAAAGCGTTGCCGCTCGATCGGCAGGGCCGGATCCACGGGCAGATACGCGCCTCCGGTCTTCAGGACCCCCACCAGCGCCGCTACCATCTCGCAGGAGCGCTTCATGCGAATTCCCACCAGCGATTCCCGGCCCACGCCCGCCTCGCGCAACCGCCACGCGTAGCCATCCGAGCGCTGCTCCAACTCGCCGTAGGTCATCTGTTCGCCGCCGCAGCGAACCGCCACCGCGCCGGCGCGCTCCCGGCTGCGCTTGCGAATCAGCGCGGGCACGCTCGTCTCCGGCACCTCCGCCACCGGACCGTTCCACTGCGCGGTCAGCTCGTAGCGTTCCAGATCCGTCAGCAGAGGCAGACTCGCCAGCAGTGTATCCGGTCGCTCGATCGCCGCCGTCAGCAGCGTCTGGAAGTGCTCGATCATCGCCCGGATCGTCGCCGATTCGAACAGAGACGAGTTGTAGCTCAGGTTGCCCACCAACCCCTCGGCGGTTTCCTCCACCTCCAGCAGGATGTCGAACTTCGTCATCCCGGAATACACCGGATCCCAATGCCAGCGCGCATCGGCCGGCTTGGTGCGCGGCGGGAAGGAGAACACCACCTGGAACAGCGGCTGCGTGGCCACATCCCGGTGCGGATGCAACACGCGGATCAGTTCGTCCAGTGGAACATCGCGGTTGGCGATGGCCCCGTGCACTGCTTCTTCCACCTCCCGCAGAAACTCGCGGAACGTCCTGTTCCCGGTGGGATGCGTGCGCAGCACCACCGTGTTCACGAAGAAGCCCACCAGGTTCTGGAACTCCGGCCGCTGCCGGATGTCCATGACGCTGCCCAGAAGAATGTCGTTCTGCCCGCCGTAGCGGAACAGTAGCGCCTTGAAGGCCGCCAGCAACAGCGTGTTCGGCGTGACGCTGGTCCGCTCGCAAAACCGCGCGACGGCCGAATCCAGCTTGGATCCCAGCAGGAACCGCTCCACTTCACCCTGGTAGGACGGATTCGCCTGCCGCGGGCGGTCGGTGGGAAGTTGCAACGTGGGAATCGGCGGCGCCAGTTGCTTCCGCCAGTACTCCACCTGCGCCGCCGCCGAGTCATTGTCCAGAAAGCGGCGCTGCCACAGCGCGAAATCGGCGTATTGATGCCGCGGCTCGGCCAGTGGCGATTCCTGCCCTTTGGAAAATGCGTCGTACAGCGTCGCCAGTTCCGGCAGCAGTACGCCCACCAGCGAGAGGCCGTCCAGCACGATGTGATGGTTCACAACGAACAGCCGGTAGTCGTCCTCCGCCATCCGAAACAGCTTCACCCGGATCAGCGGACCCACCGCCAGGTCAAACGGGCGCTGCGCCTCGGTGCGCACCAGCCGCCGCAGTTCCGCCTCGCGCGCTGCCGCCGCGTGTCCGCTCAGGTCCACCATGGGCAAAGACAATTGCAGCGAATCGAAAATCACCTGCACCACGGCCGAATCCGCGTGCGCGAACACCGTACGCAGCGCCTCGTGCCGCCGCACCAGTTCGTTCAGTGCGCGCTCCAGCACCGCCCGGTCCATCCGGCCGCGATACCGCACCAACTGGCTCTCGTTGTAGATCCGCGCGTCGCCGGCCATCTGCGCATGCAGCCAGATCGGCTGCTGGCTCGGCGCCAGGGGAACGGGAGCCCCCGGCGCGCGCTCCGGTAAGGGCGCCTCCAGGCTTTGCCGCGTGGCCTCCCCCCGCAGCAGCTTCTCCAACAGGATGCGTTTGGCTTCGGATAGATCCGCTCGCGCGACACTCATCGCAGTACCTCCCAGAACCCGCGTGCGGGTCGTGTTCCAATAATGCTTCTAAGGTTTCGCAACGTTACACGCTCGCCAGATGAAGTTCGGATGCGGCCCTCGCCCGCCCGAATCGCACAGGCAAAGACACCGGACCCCGGAAGCCGGGATTGCTCTGCCAAGCGAACGCAGCCTCCGGATCGAAGGCCAGTTCGTCCAGCTTGTTCAACAACAGTGACAGAGCAATGGGCGCTTCCATCCGTGCCAGCGCCGCGCCCAGGCAAAAATGCGGTCCCCAGCCGAATGCCAGGTGACGATTCTCGCGGCGTCCCACGTCGAACCGGTCCGGATCGGGGAATTGCTGCGGATCGCGGTTGGCCGCGCCGATCACCGCAATCACGCTCTGCCCCTTCTCGATGCGCTTGCCGCCCAGGCTCGCATCGGCGGGCGCAATCCGCACCACGTACTGCGAGGGGCTCTCAAACCGCAGTGCCTCTTCGATCGCCGCGGGCATCAGCTCCGCGTTGGCGCGCACACGTTCCAGTTGCCCCGGATGCCGCAGCAAGCAGATCAGCGCGTTGCCGATGATGAAGGACGAAGTCACCTGGCTGGCCGCCATCAGAAACAGCACGTTGGCGGTCACTTCCTCCTCGCTCAGCCGCGTTCCTTCGTACTCGCCGGTCATCAGCGCGTAGGTCACGTTCTCGCGCGGTTGGCGCTCCAGGTCCCGGATCAGCCCGCGCACGTACGCCGATGCCTCTTCGATACTCTTGCCCAGCGTCTCGGACCGGTCCGCGCTCAACTGGAAGTTCGCCAGCGTCTCGATCAGCGCCACCGCCCACCCCTTGAGCGCCACGTGATCCTGCGCCGGGATCCCCAGCATCCGCCCGGTCAACTCCGTCGTCAGGCGCGCGGAGAAATCCTCCAGGACGTCCATCGATCCGCGATCGGCCAGTTCCTCGATCAACTGCTCCGCCCGTCCCTGCATCCACAGCCGCGTTGCTTCCAGATAGCGGGGCGTGAACGCCTTCGCTGCCGTATTCCGCAGACGCGCGTGCGCCTTTCCGCTGCTGAACGCCATCTGCATGCGCAACACCCGCGTGACGGGAATCAGCGCCTCGCACTCCAGCTCTCGCAGCATCTCGGGCGAGGGTACGGACGCCGAGGAGTACCGCTGCTGCACGGTTTGCACGTCCTTATAGGACGTAACCACCCAGTTGTGCAGGAACGGATCCCAGTGCACTGGATCCTCCTGTTGCAGCCGCCGGTAGAACGGATACGGATCCGCCATCACCTGGGGGTCGTAAAGTTGGCACAAGCTGAGGTCGAACGGATTCACGTCAGCCTTCCTGAGCTCCCAGCAGCCGCTGCACTTCCTCTTCACTCAACGATTGAATCTTGGCCAGTAGCGCCTCTTCGACACGCCCGGCCAGTGCCGCCACCGTCTGCGCCTCCAGCACCGTACGGATGCGGATGTCCACGCTGAACCACTCGCGCACCTGCAACACCACGCGGGTGGCCAGCAGCGAGTGCCCGCCCAGCAGGAAGAAGTTGTCCCGCCGCCCGATCCGCGGCACGTGCAGCAAACCGGCCAGAATCTCCGCCAGCCGCGCCTCCACCGGCGACCCCGGTGCTTCGTAGTTGGCCAGCGGCAATTGGTTGTCGCCGTCCGGCTCCGGTAGCGCCTGCCGGTCCAGTTTCCCGTTCGCCGTCATCGGCAGCGCATCCAGTCGCACGAACGCCGAAGGAACCATGTACTGCGGAAGCGAGCCGGCCACAAACTGCCGCAGCTCGGCCGAATCCGGCAGCGGGCCCGGCGTGGGAACCACGTACGCCACCAGGTGACGATCCTCGCCCACCCCCCGTGCCGCAACGGCACACGCCGCCACGCGCGGATGCTGTCCCAGCACCGCACCGATCCCGTCCAACTCGATCCGGTGCCCGCGGATCTTTTCCTGCGTGTCCGCGCGCCCCTGGAACACGATCTGCCCGTCCGGCAGCATCGTCCCGAGGTCGCCGCTGCGGTACATGCGAGCCCCCGGCCGCGCGCTGAACGGATCGTCCAGGAAGAACTGCCCGGTCAGATCCGGCTGGTTGCGGTACCCGCGTCCCACGCCTGTCCCGCCAATATAGATTTCGCCCGTCTTGCCCGGAGCCACCGGTTGCAGCGTCTCGTCCAGCAGATACACCTGCGCATTCGCGATCGGCTTGCCGATCGGCGGCAGGGTCCGCTCCTGGCCCGAACCGGCAGGCGCGGGCACGAACGCCGCCGTCGCGGTCACGGTACACTCCGTCGGTCCGTACTGGTTCGCCAGCCGGAACGGGGCGTCCGACGGAGGATAGTAGCGCAGCGTGTCGCCGCCGCTGGTCATCCACCGCAGGGGCGCGTCCTGCGGCCAGGGCAGGTGCAGCAGCGGCTCGGCCAGAATCGTCGGAGCGTGCAGAATCGTGATGCGCCGCCGCAGCACCCAATCCCGCAACAGATCGGCTGACGTGCGGGTTCTCTCGTCCGGCAGTTCGATGCTCGCCCCGGCCGTCAGCAGCGGCCACAGCTCGCCCATGGCCGCGTCGAAGGCGGTCCCCATGACGTGTGCCGCGCGGTCGGAAGGAGTCAGGTTCCAGGTCCGCAAGGACCAGAACACGAAATTCAAGAGGTTGCCGTGCGTGATTTCGACGCCCTTCGGGTGTCCCGTGGTCCCGGACGTATAGATGACGTAGGCCAGATCATCCCGCCGGACCTCGCATGGAGGAGCCTGCGGCGCGTTCTCGATGGCCGCGGCATCCCGGTCCAGGTCGATCACCCGCGGAGCCTCCGACGCCAGCCCGCCGCGGGTCAGCAGCACGGGAGCCCCTGAATGCCGCACCACGAAGTTGCGCTGATCGAGCGGCCAGGCGGCGTCCATCGGCAGATACGCGCCGCCCGCCTTCCACACCGCCAGGGCACACACGATCGAATCGAAGGAGCGCTCCAGGCAGATCGCCACCGGCACATCGCGGCCCACGCCCAGCGAGCTGAGCAATCCCGCCAGCCGCTCCGAACGCCGCTCCAGTTCGCCGTAGCTCAGCCGAGCCGTCTCCGTCCGCATGGCCTCCACCGCCGGATCCGCCTGCGCCTTGGCCGAAATCAACTGGGGTACGCACAGCCGCCGCGTGCACGCCGAGCGGCTGGGCGGCAGTTCGGCTTGCGCCCGGGCGCCACCTGTCCGGACCGCGCTTGCACGCCAGGTAGGGTTCGCTTGAAGATTCATCGCTTAGGCAGAATAAACTTCGCCCCCAACTGGTAGAAATGGCGGATTGGTACCGAACTCGCTGGCCTGGAAGTTCCATTCGATAGTTCTAGATCGCACCCCGCCTTTCGAAACCTGAACGTGGCGCAGGCCCGCGGCCTGCCTCGCCGCCACTTGTCCCTCTGTTTCCCGTCTATTCTCCCCGGCAGGGTGCTATCCTCGATGTTTCAGATGGCCCTCTCGCCCCTGGCAGGAAAACCGGCGCCCCCCGAACTTCTTGTCGATGTAGCCCGCCTCGAACGCGACTACTACGACCGCCACCCCGACCCGGCCGACCCCACCCAGGCCGTCGCCTTCGGTACCAGCGGCCATCGCGGCTCCTCGCTCCACGCCAGTTTCAACGAGGCCCATATCCTGGCCATCACCCAGGCGATCTGCGAGTACCGCGCCGCACAAAGTACCACTGGACCCATTTATATGGGCAAAGACACGCACGCGCTCTCGGAACCGGCGCAGCGTACCGCCCTGGAGGTCCTGGCCGCCAACGGAGTCCAAACCGTCATCCAGCCCGGCGGTGGACCCACGCCGACCCCGGTGGTCTCCCGCGCCATCCTCGCCTATAACTGGGGCCGCACGGACGGCCTTGCCGACGGCATCGTCGTGACCCCCTCGCACAATCCTCCCGAAGACGGCGGATTCAAATACAATCCGCCCAACGGCGGACCCGCCGATACAAGCGTCACGAAATGGATCGAGACCCGCGCCAATGAGCTGCTCCGCGCCGCCAACCAAGCGGTCAAGCGCATCCCCTACGACCGGGCGCTGGCCGCGGCCACCACACATCAGGAAGACTTCGTCCTGCCCTACGTCCGCGACCTTGCCAACGTCATTGATATGGAGGCCATCCGCGCCGCCGGACTGAAGCTCGGGGTCGACCCGCTCGGCGGCGCCAGCGCCCCCTACTGGGACCCGATCAACTCCACCTACGGTCTCGACGTTGACGTGGTGAACCGCACCATCGACCCGGCCTTCGCCTTCATGACCGTCGACCACGACGGCAAGATCCGCATGGACTGCTCCAGTCCTTACGCCATGGCCCGCCTGGTCGGCCTGAAGGACCGTTACCAGGTCGCCTTCGCCAATGACCCCGATTCCGACCGCCACGGCATCGTCACGCCCTCGGCCGGCCTCCTGAACCCGAATCATTACCTGGCCGTCGCCATCGCCTATCTGGTGGAGCACCGCCCGCGCTGGAGCAAAGACGCCGTCATCGGCAAGACGCTGGTCAGCAGTTCCATGATCGACCATGTGGTCCGCAAGCTCGGCCGTCGCCTGAGCGAGGTCCCGGTGGGATTCAAATGGTTCGCCCCCGGCTTATTCGACGGTTCCTGCTGCTTCGGCGGAGAGGAAAGCGCCGGCGCCAGCTTCCTGCGCCTGGACGGCGCCGTCTGGACCACGGACAAGGACGGCCTCATCATGGATCTGCTCGCGGCCGAAATCACCGCCCGTACCGGCAAGGACCCGGGCGAGCATTATCGCAAGCTCACCGCCGAATTCGGCACGCCGTACTACTCCCGCATCGACGCCCCGGCCACGCCCGAACAGAAGGCGAAGCTCCAGAAGCTCACACCGGAAATGGTCCGTGACGCGCAACTGGCGGGCGAGCCCATCTCCGCCAAGCTCACAAAGGCGCCCGGCAATGGCGCACCCATCGGGGGATTAAAGGTGGTGAGCCCTTCGGGCTGGTTTGCCGCGCGGCCGTCGGGCACGGAGAATATCTACAAGATTTACGCGGAAAGTTTTCAGAGCGAAGCGCATCTCAGCCAGATTCTGACGGAAGCTCAGGGCATCGTAGACGCTGCCCTGGGATCGGCCTAAACTAAGCCACGATCCCCCGCCGGACCGCACTCAACACCAGTTCCGCCATATTGTGCACGTCCAGCTTGCTCATGATCCGCAACCGGTGCGTCTCCACTGTGTGCAGCTTCAAGCCGAGCTGCTCGGCGATAATTTTGTTCGTCTTCCCTTCGGCCAGCATCTGGTAGACCAGCCGCTCGCGCTCGGTCAGCAACTCGTGCTTGTCCTCCGCCGGAGGACCCGTCAGGCCACGCGCATACGCTTCCAGCATCACCTTGGCCACCATCGGACTGAAGAAACTCTGTCCGGCCCGCACCGCCTGGATGGCCCGCAGCAGATCGTCGCCTGAGGAATCCTTCAGCACGTAGGCCTTCGCACCGGCCTTCACTGCACGGTTCACATACCGCTCGTCGCCGAACATACTCAGCGCGATCACCAGCGTGGAAGGCGACTTGCGCAGCACCTGTGAGATCGCGTCGATCCCGTTCAACTCCCGCATGCTGATGTCGATGACCGCGATGTCGGGCTGATGCAATTCGCACTGTTCTACCGTCTGCAATCCGTCCACCGCCTCGGCGATCACCTGCAGCTCAGGATCTTCGGACAACAAGGACCGGATGCCCTGGCGCACCAAGGCATGGTCGTCGGCTACTAGTATTCTCACGGCCATGGCCTATGTCTTGGACGACTCCCCTTCGTTATTGAAGTGCGGTGGCGGGAACAAAAAGCGTTACGCGAGTTCCTTGTCCCGTATTTGATTCTACCGTCAAGTTGCCACCCAGCATGGACGCCCGTTCGCGCATCCCCAAAATTCCGAGGCGTGGCGACTTGGTCGCATCTTGGATGCCCCACCCGTTATCGGCAATGGATACCCGCAAGCCTCTCTCATCTGCGGAAATGTCCACGCGAATGTGACCCGCATTTGCATGCTTTTCGCAATTATTCAGCGCTTCCTGCACGGTCCGGTAGACGCACGTGCGGACTGCCTCGGGAAGTGCCTGCGCATCGGGCAGGGAATACCGCAGCTCGCACTGGATTCCCGTGCGCTGCCGGAAATCCTGGGCGTGCCATTCGAGCGCCGCGTCCAGGCCCAGGTCGTCCAGCAGGGTGGGACGCAGCAGCAGCGATGCGTTGCGGATGGTCCGCAGCGCCTCGTCGGCATGCGCCCGGGCACGCTCCAGCCGCACCGCGTCGCCCTCGGCGGCCGGTGTCGCCAGACGCGCCAGCTCCATCTTCAGCGCCGTGATCGTCTGCCCCACGCCGTCGTGCAGTTCGCGCGAAAGCCGCGTGCGCTCTTCTTCCTGCACCGTGATCAACCTTGCGGAAAGCTGTTCGGCGTCGGAGAAATCCCCCCGCTCGGCCGGCACCGCCGCGCCGCGCCCCGTCTTCCACGCCAACACCGCTGCCGCCAGCGAAACCGCCCCGGCCGCCAGGCCCAGGCCCCGAGCCCACTCCGGAACCGCGAACGCTCCCGCTCCCAGGACACAGACCACTAGCGTTAACGCCACCAAATAGGCTCGTGGCTGGTTCCCACTTCCGATTGCGTTCATCGCTCGCGTATACTCATGACTAACGCCATCATACTGCCACATGCCGGCGAACATGGGCAGACGGCGACGAACGTTGGGACCAGTAACGGCAGGACGCACCCTTTGACGCGCTTCCCAGGAAACCGCACACGCGCTCGTGTGCTCGTTGCCGATGACCACGCCGCCTTCCGCGCCACTCTGGTCAATGCCCTCGCCCAGACCCCCTACTTGCACGTGATCGGCCAGGCTGCCGACGGCGAAGAAGCTCTCCGCCTCATGCGGGAGCTCCGTCCGGACGTCGTCTTGATGGACCTCCGCATGCCGCGCGTGGACGGCATCGCCGCCACCGCCGCTGCCCTCGATTGCTGCCCCGAAACCGCCGTCCTCATTCTCAGCCTCTCCCACGAACGCCCCTACGTGCAGAAAGCCCTCGCCGCCGGAGCCGCCGCATTCATCGCCAAGCCCGATGCGGTCGATTGCCTGCAAGCCGCCGTCTTCGCCGTTCTCGCCGGCGAATGCTACCTCAGCCCCACCGTCTCCCGCGAGCTTCGCCTCGCCACCGGACCCTTTGCCGCGCCGCCCGAAGTCGACCGCCTGCTAGCCCTCTACGATCAGGAAGCGCCCGGCCTCCTCCGCCAGGCTCGCGCCATGACCGCTCGGCCCAGGTCCGCCGCCACGCCCGGCATCTCCGCCACGCCCGATCCCGCGCGCGAAGCCGTCCTGTTCACCTTCCGCGCCTATTTGATGGCCAGCACCGCGGCCTCCTCCTCCGCCGAACCGGTCGCCGATCCCCCCGCCTGGCTCCATCTCTCACTCGCCGCGCATCTGTTCGGCTGCTGCGGACAGGCCCAGCCGCCCCTCCCGGTCCACGATACCGCCGCCGCCCGCCTCCGCCGCGGCCTCGCCGGCGGGATCTTCTTCTATGGCTCCCTCATCCGCCGCCATCCGCGCTTCTCCGATTTCGTCGCCTACTGGCGGGGCGCCCTCTCCCACGCCGCCGCATCCGGCCTGCTTCAGCACGTGGAAACCTGCGCGTCCTGCCATTTGAGCTGGAGCGACGCGGCGGAGCAATGGAGCGGAGCGGCTCAAGAAGCCGCCTCCCCGGCCGGCCGCGCCGACCACACCCTCCTGGTGGAACTCCGTGCGGTCCTCGAACAGGAAGCGCGCGGCCCCTGCCGCCCGGAGGTCCTCATTGCGCTGGGCCGCCGCCAAGCCGCGATGCGCCGTCTCGCGTTTTCCGAAATCGGCGTCCTGCTCGGTAATCAGGCCGCCAGCCAGTGGGCCCGCCACACCGGATCCTCGTCCTCCTGGGTCGGCTCTTTCATTGGCGCGAAAGCGGTGCCGCTTGCGTCCGCGCCCTCGCATCGTACCGGAGAGTCCTCGTGACCGCCTTCCGCTACGAACCCGCTCGCGCCACCGGCATCCGCGAAAACGCGCCGCTGCTGATCATCGCCCTCGCCGCCGCCGGAGGCTTAGCCGGCATGGTCACCTGGGTCCACTGGATTACCACTGGACAGGCCGCCTGGGTCGACGCCTTCTTCCGCTATCCGAACGCCGCCTTCACCTTCATCGTATGCCTGCTGGAAGTCGGCTTCTGCTTCGAAGCCTGGCGCCAGTTTGAGCCCGGAGACGCTCTACGCCCCGCTTGGTTCTGGCTGCTGCTGGCCTCCATCGCGCACTTCACCGGTCGCATGCTCGGCCTGCCCGGTTCGGAAACCGCCGCCGCCACCCAGTTCGTCACCATGAAGGAACTCAGCGAGGCCGTCGGCGGACCCATCCAGATGAGCCTCCTGTTTGCCGGTCTGGCCAACGTCGCCGTCCACTGCCGCAAGCTCGGCATCCTCCGCCGCCTGCGCCGCATCGACTACGCGCTGCTGCTTCTTCTGGCCGGGCTCAGCGTCCGGACCTATTTCGGCATCTCCGCCTACACCAGCGCCGGCAAGCCGGTCACCTGGGTAGTGGCTCTTCTTTGGACCAGCGATCCCCTGCTGATCCTGCTGCTGGCCATCGCCGTCATCATCTACCGCTCGGCGTCTAACCTCGGGCACGGTATGATCGCCAACTGCTGGCGCTCATTCGTCGCCGCCATCTTCCTCACGTCCCTCGGCAGCGCCAGTACGTGGTGCTTCGACTGCACCGTGACCCCACTGTGGACTTCGCTCGGCTGGTATGTGTGGCTCTTCGCCGATGCCGCCTTCGCCCTTGGTCCGGCGTTCCAACTCGCCGCCCTGGAACGCGCCCGCGCCAGTGCCGGCGTCCGCTTCTGATCACGCCGCAGTGCACACTTTAGAGCGCTTTCTCAGCAAGCGTAGACCGCTCCCTGTGGTCTCAGCTCAGCTAGTCCGCATTGCTCACCAGGTTCGGGCGCAGGACGTGGCGCAAGCCCGTGGCTTGCCGCGCCCAGACAATAGGTATGACTCGTCCCGGCGCTTGTGGCCGGTCACGCTGTCATGCCGGGAGCGGCGGCCAAAGCGCCGATTGCGTATCCCTGCCTCACGTTTCGCGCCGATGCACTTAGAGCTTGTGAGAAATGCAGGCTAGCGGCGCTCTGCACCAAGGACGTGCGCTGGGCACAGCGCCAGTAGCTGAGCCGCGACCACAGGGAGCGGTCTACGATAACGCTGTAAGCGCTTGAGTTTAGTGCACACCCGCGTGGGGCAGGCCTGTGGCAGCCTCGCAGGCCGCCTCGTCCCCGTGGCTCACTGCGGATGCTGCCGCAGCGCCTCCGCGCGCAATAGAAAACTCCCCGCCGTCACCACTCGCTCGCCCGTCTTCAGCCCCTCCACCGCGACCTTCCCATCCACGCCGCCGCCCAACGTAACGGTCCTCTGCGCGAACTTGCCCTCGTCTCCCTCCACCGGAACATAAACCACGCTCGCCGCCCCGATCTGCTGCACCGCCTCCCCGGGCACCACCTGCACCCGAGCCCCCGCGCTCGCGAACACCAGGTCCATATACATGCCCAGCCGCAGCGCGTAGTCCGGATTCTCCACCACCACCCGCACCTTCGCCGTCCGCGTCTGCGGATCCACTTGCGGATCGATGTACTCCACCGCGCCGCGATACACACGGCCCGCATACGCCGGCGTGGTGATCGTCGCCCGCGAGCCTACCCGCACGGTTCCGAAATCGTTCTCCAGCAGACTGCCCTCCACCCACACCGATGACAGGTCCACCACTGTGAACAGCGCCTGTGAGGTGGTCACCACCTGCCCCAGGTTCAGGTCCCTGGCGATCACCACTCCGTCGATCGGCGCCGGAATCGTCACCTCGCTGCTCACCGTCCGCCCCGCGCTCACCTGGTCCACCTGCGTCCCGGTCAGCCCCAGCAGCAGTAGCCGTTGCCGCGATTGCTCCACGTGCGCCGTATGCACTTGATGCATGCCCTCGACGCCCTCCAGTTCTTCGCGGCTCGCCGCGCCCAGTTCCACCAACTCCTCCAGGCGAGTCAGCTTCTTATGCTCCACCTCCAGCTCGGCCTCGTAGTTCACTAAGATGGTCTGCGCCTCCGCTAGTTCCTGGCTGAACACGGTGGCCAGTGGCTGGCCGCGCTTTACCGTCTGCCCCAGTTCGGCGGAAACCTTAGTCGCAACGCCGCCCACCAGCGACGTCACCCGCACCTCGCGATACCCGTTCGGCGCCACGGTCCCCGGCACCCGAACCTCACTGCGCGTCACCGCCTCGGTCACTTTCCCATACGCCAGCCGCATCCGTTCCAGCGATTCCGCCGGAATATCGACGACAATCTCTTCGTCCGCTTCCGCCCCGCCCGCCACCACCTGCATCACCGCGGGAGCCGGAGCCACCTCCGCCGCCACCCCCGCCGACCGACGCTGCATAAACCAAGCTCCGCCCGCAGCCCCCGCCGCGAGCGCGGCCATCACTAGCAGCACCACCCAAACAATTCCCGACCGTTTCGCCATAATCACCTCACGTCATCCCTCTTGTGCAGGACAAATTGTGACCGAGCGCGTGTGGGGCAGGCCCTTGGCCTGCGGCGGGCTCGCAGCCCGCCTTGTCCGCCGTCCGCAGCCCTACTCAAGATTCGCCGCCGCCCGCACCGCCACACACGACTGGTAGTAGCGATTCAGCGCCTCCGTATAACCCGTCTCCACATCGATCAACCGCCGCTGCTCCGCGATCACGTCCAGCAACTGGTTCCGCCCCAGCTCATACGTCCGCCGGATCACCGCCAGGTTCTGCACCGCCTGATCCCGCACGCCCCGCCCGTAAATATCGAGACTCTCCCGAGCCTTCCCCTGCACCAGGAACGCCGACGCCACTTCCTGTGCGATCACCAGCTCCGCATACTCGCGCCGCCGCCGCGCGCCCTCGACCTCCGCCGCCGCGGCAGCCACCGCGCCCTGATTCCGGTCGCGTACCGGCAGCGTCATCGCCACCCCCAAAGTGAGCGTCTGAAAAATCCCCTGGACCCGCGTCAACTGGCCGGCCGTGTTGAAGCCGCGCTGCATGAATCCGTTGTCGCTGCGCTGATACGTCGCCGAAACGCTCGCATCCAGCTTCCCTTCGGTCTCCGCCTGCTTCACCTTCGACGATCCCACCCCTTCAGCCGCCCGCAGAGCCAGCAGATCGGGACGCGTCGCCAACGCCCGCCGCAGAGCTTCTTCCTGCGCGATGGTCAGCGGAGGCGTCTCCAGCGATCCCTTCAAGCGCAGATCCTCGCCCGGCATCAAGCCGACCAGGCTCTTCAGCGCCAGCAGCGCCGCGCCGACCTTGGCCTCAAACTCCGCACGCATCGCATCGATCCGGTTCACCTCCACCCGCAGCAGATCCGCATCCAGCCGCGGAGCCGCCCCCGAATCAGCCCGCGCCTGCGTCAGCTCCAGCGCCTGCCGGTTCAGCGCCAGCAAGTCGACCGTGAACGACAGATCCCGCCGGGCAGCGAGGACGTCGCCGAACTTCGACTCCACCATCGCCCGCAGCCGCCGCTCCCGGTCCGCCTGCTCGAATTCGGAAACCGTCACCTCCCCGCGAGCCACCTCGACGCGCCGCTCCTTCCTCTGGAACAGCTCCAGCGGCAGCGACGCCCCCAGCATGAAGCTGTTCATCGGACTGTTGGCCGCCTTCATCCCGCTGGTCTGGACCATCGGATTCGCCCGCAGCCCGGCTTGCAGCAATCCGCCCTGCGCCGCCGCGACCTCCTGCCGCCCGGCCAACAGATCGCCGTTTTCGGCGACCGCCCGCGCCGCCAGTTCCTCCACCGTTGACCCGTTCACCGGATCCACAACGTCGTCCGGAGCCTGCGCCCACACGGCTCCCGCGATCCCCAGAGCCGCCGCCAACCATGCCGTCTTCATCGCCGTCACCGCACGTTCGTCGAAAACGACGTGCTTCCTTGCCCCGCCGGACCGTCCCAGCGGACTTCGAACTTCCATGCTCCGCTCATCCCGAATTCTCCGTTCACCGCATAGCGCCCCGTCTCTGTGGTCTTCTCCAGCTCGATCGAAGCCACCATCGGCGCCATTCCCGGCATCGTCATCGAAGAGCTCAGCATCACCGAGCCCGCATCCACCGGCTCTCCGGAACTCGCCGACTTGAACGCCAGCACGAACTTGTCCTGCCCCTGCGTCAACTCGCCGCTCTCGCTCTGAAGCGAAATCACCACATCGCCCGCTGTATGCGACTCGATCTCCCTGGTCGCGGCGGCGCTAGCATCGCCAGTCCCTCCACAACCGCTCATCGAAACCGCGGCCAAAACGGCCAGGCCCGCACCGATCATCCATCTCGTTCTCATCCGTTTCCCAATCTCCTTGTTTCCAATCTCCGTACCTTCACTCAACCCGCTAGCTGAGCCGCGACCGCAGGGAGCGGTCCTCCCCTGTCCACGACCCCTCTCTCTTCAACGCCCTCTCCCGCAACCACAAAAAAATCACGGGCGTCACAATCAGCACGTGCAGCAGCGAACTCACCATCCCCCCCAGCACCGGCGTAGCCAGCGGCTTGATCACCTCCGACCCCACCCGCTGGCTCCACATAATCGGCAACAGCCCCGAGACGATGGTCGAAACCGTCATCACTTTGGGCCGCAGCCGCAGCAGCGCCCCCTCCATCACTGCCGCCCGCAGTTCCTTCATCCCGAATTGGTCCCCAAACTCCGACCGCTTCCGCTCCACTGCCTCTTCCAGGTAAATCACCATCACCATCCCGGTCTGCACCGCCGTCCCGAACAGCGCGATGAATCCGACCCACACCGCGACGCTGAAGTTGTAGTGCAGCAGGTACAGCAAATACACCCCGCCGGTCAGCGCGAACGGCACCGCCAACAGCACATGCGCCGCCTCCACAAACGACCGGTACGTCAGAAACAGCAGTACGTAAATAATCGCCAGCACGATCGGGAACACCAGCTCCAGCCGCTGCCGCGCCCGCTCCTGGTTCTCGTACTGACCGCTCCAGCCCAGGTAGTAACCTGCCGGCAGACTCACGCGCGCCGGAATCACCCGCTTGGCCTCGTCCACGAAACTTCCCACATCACGGCCGCGCACATTCAGCAGCACCGAAACCACCAGCAATCCGTTCTCGCTGTTGATCATCGAAGGACCGCTCGAAGCCCGCACAGTGGCCAGCCGGCTCAATGGAATCTGCCCACCTCCCGGAGCCTCCACCAGAATCTCGCCCAGCGTGTGCAGATCCTTGCGATACGCAGCCGCATAGCGAACCCGCACCGGGAACCGCTTCCGCCCCTCGATCGTCGTGCTCAGATTCTTTTCACCGATTGCCGTCTCGATCACGTCCTGAATCGCCCCCACGCCGATCCCGTACCGAGCCGCCGCCGCACGGTCGATATCGATGTCCGTGTACAGCGCCCCGGTCACCTGCTCCGGGTACACGTCGCGAGCCCCGGGAATCCCTCGCACTACCTCGGCGATCTCCCGAGCCTTCTTCTCCAGCGTCTCCAGATCCGAGCCGAATACCTTGATCCCCAGCTCGGACCGGATGCCCGTGCTCAGCATGTCGATGCGGTTGATGATCGGCATCGTCCAGATGTTCGCGACCCCCGGAATCGCCACCGCCCGGTCCATCTCCGCCTTCAGCCGGTCGATGGTCATCCCCGGCCGCCACTGGTCTCTCGGTTTGAGATGCACGATGGTCTCGGTCATGTTGAGCGCCGCCGGATCGGTGGCCGTATCGGCCCGGGCCACCTTGGCCACCGCCCACGCGACTTCGGGAAACGTCTCGATCACCGCGTTCTGGCGCTTGGCGATGTCCGTGTTCTCGGCCAGCGAAATACTCGGATCCGCGATTGGCATAAACATGAGGTCGCCCTCGTTCAATGGAGGCATGAATTCGTTCCCGATCCCCGACCCCAGGTACACCGCTCCGCCGAACAGCGCCAGCGCGACCGCGAGCGTCACCGCCCGATGCCGCAGCGCCCACGCCAGTACCGGCCGGTAAAGCCATCCGAGGAACCGCATCACCGGGTTGTCCTGCTCGCGATGCGTCTTGCCCCGCAGCAGCAGTGTGCACAGCACCGGCACCAGCGAAACCGAGATCACCGTCGCCGCGATCATCGCCGCCGTCTTGGCGAACGCCAGCGGATGAAACAGCTTGCCTTCCTGCCCGGTCAGCGCGAACACCGGAATGAACGCCAGCAGGATGATCGTCATGGAGAAGAAGATGGGCCGGCCCACCAGCTTGGTGGATTCGAGCACCGTCAGCCACACTGCCCGCCGGTCGCGCGTGTCGATGCCCTTCATCTCCACTTGCCGGAACGCGTTTTCGGTGACGACAATCCCCGCGTCCACCAGAACGCCGATCGCAATCGCAATCCCCGCCAGCGACATGATGTTCGAGGTGACGTTGAGGTAATACAGAATCAGGAACGAGCTCAGCACCGCCAGCGGCAGCGGCAGCGTCACAATCAGAATGCTCCGGAAATGCGCCAGGAAGATGATGTGCGCCAGCGTCACCAGCAGAAGTTCCTCGATCAGCGCATGCCGCAACGTATCCACCGAATCGTCGATCAGCCGCGACCGGTCATAAAACGGCACGATCTTCACTCCCGGCGGCAGCCCCACTTGCAGGTCCGCGATCTTCGCCTTCACCCGGTCGATCAGCGCCCGCGGATTCACCCCGTAGCGGGCCACCACCACGCCGCCCACCGCCTCATGCGCCCCCTTCACCAGCGACGCCACGCGGAACGCGTTTCCAATCTCCACCTTCGCCACGTCCCGCACGAACACCGGCACGCCGTCCTTGGCGCCCACCACGATGTTGTCGATGTCCTCCACCGACTCGATCAGCCCCAGCCCCCGCACAATCGACCACGACCCGTTCGACTCCAGCACGTTCCCGCCGACGTTGACATTGCTGCGCATCACCGCGTCCACCACGCGGCTGAACGGCAGTCCATAGGTGCGCAGCCGGTTCGGGTCGACGTCCACCTGATACTGCTGCACCTCGCCGCCCACGCTCGCCACCTCGGCCACGCCGGCAACGGAATTGAGCTGATACCGGATAAACCAGTCCTGCAAGGTGCGCAGATCGCGCAGGCTGTAACCCTTGCCCTCCACCGTGTACCAGAAGATGTGCCCCACTCCCGTAGCATCCGGACCCAAAGTCGGCGTCACGCCCGGCGGCATCTCGCGGCTGACCAGATTCAGCCGCTCCAGCACCCGCGTCCGCGCGAAGTACAAATCGACGTCGTCCTCGAAAATCACAAAGATCATCGAGAACCCGAACGCCGAAGCCGACCGCACCACGCGTACTCCCGGCAAACCCTGCAAACTTACCGTCAACGGATAAGTGACCTGATCCTCCACCTCCTGCGGACTCCGCCCGGTCCAATCGGTAAACACGATCACTTGGTTGTCGCTCAAATCCGGAATCGCATCGACGGGACTATGGACCAACGCCCAATACCCCCAGCCGGCGATGCCCAGATAAAAGGCGATCACCAAAAACCGGTTCCGCAAAGAAAACTCGATCAGTCGATGAATCAAGAAAAAATCCTCCAGCCTGGGGTGGCGCAAGCACTCGTGCTTGCCGCGCCGGGACTCATCCCGGCGCTGGTCGCCCCTCCGGCGTCAAGCTCGAACCGCAGCGAAACGCTCGCCCAGGAGAGATCCCACTAGCTGCGCCGCGACCGCAGGGAGCGGTCCGCGAGCACACCACGGCGCGCAAAAACTGGAGGATTAAATCAGTAAGGAAGCAAAACGAACCGGCAAATCGGGCGGCGAAGCCCCGGGAGGCTCAAAGGAAGCACGCGCAACCAGCTCGGCCCCCTGGACCACCCGCACGGGAGCCAACCCAACCACAGGCCCCACCTGCGCACGAGCATCGGAAACCTGCTCATGCACCCAGGGCATCGCCTGGCAGTCCTGCTGTGCCTGGTCTTGCGGCCCCTGTTGTCCCGGCGCCTGTGACCGGTGCGAAGTCCGGTCGCACTTGCCGCTATGGCAGCAATCGCCCTTGGACTGCATCAAAGCCTGCCCGCAGGCCGCACACCCGCCCCACAGGTAGCCGGCTACCAGCACCAGTGAGCACACCATATGGAGCAGTCGATGCATCCTGCCCATATTATAAGCGCACTTCGCGGGATTGCGTCCGGTTTAATCCGCACCTTGCAACCGCAGCCACGCACCCTGGTAGGAATACCAAACCACCGAAGCCTTCTCCAGGAATCCCTCGTCGATCCCCTGGTGATCGATCGTCGCCGGCGGCTCTGGACCCCCATACGCGCGGTGATGCGTCACGATGTAGTCCCGCCCCACAACGGACAGATCGTACGCATACCCCACCTCAGCCACCGCGGGCGCCGCCACATAACCGTCGTCCTCATGGACCGTCACCGCCGCCGGCTCCATATCCCGATCGTTCCGGAACGCCAGCAGCGTCGTCCGCCTCCCCACCGAGCACAGCACTGCCCATCCCATCTCGCCCGCCGCGAAGAACTCCCCGCGCACCACGTTCCGCCCCGGACCCTCCAATCGCGACTGCGGCACCTGGCACCCGCGCGACCGTAGCACGCCCGCCACCGCCGCCGGCAACTCCGGAAATGCCTCGACTCCCATCCGCCGGATCCGCTCCACCGCATCGGGCTGCCGACCCGCCTCCGCCCGCCGGGCTTCTTCCTCCGCCCAAACCCGACGCCGCTCGTCCATATCCACCTGCGGCAGAATCGCCGCCCGATCCAAACCCGGGTCGATCGCCCGTGCCCGCTCGAACGTCCGCTCCGCCCACTCCTTCGCCCGAACATCCGGAGTCCCCATCTGCAACCCTCGGTTGTACTGGCTCTGAAACATGTACGCGGCATTCCCCAGAATCCAGACGTTGCGCGAAGCCGCCAACCCGGCCACCGCCCGCTCCGCCAACGGACCGCCCTCCAGCACGGTCATCGCATATAAGGAAGCCAGCCCTCGTACCGCACTCTCCTGCGAAGGATCCACCGCCACCGCGGCCTCCAGATATCGCAAGTGACGCTCCGCATCCCGCCCCGCGAAAAACCCAGCCGCATTTCGAGCCACAACAGCATCCCCCGGCCGGGCCCGCACCGCCGCATCCCACAACGCCGCTGCCCGCCCGTATTCGTCCCCGGTCAACTCACCCGGACCAAGCTGCGCCACGGCCAACTCCGGATGATGCTCGATCATCCACAGCACCAGCCGCACTCGCTCGGCCCGATCCTCCGCCAATCCCGCCCGGTCCGTCCGGCCATGGTAGCCGATCAACTGCACCCGAGCCTCCAGGTCCTCCGGATCCGCCGCCAGCCGCGCCTCCAGCCGCGCGACATCGCTCGCTTCGAGCGACAGCACTCCGCGCAACGCTTGGGCGTACCAGCCAGGCATCGCCTGCTGCGCCATCGCCACTCCGGCAAGGAAGAGGATCAGACCGGCAACTCGCACAGTGAACCAAGCCCCCAAGCCATAAGTGTGGCACGCGCACACGCCGCGCTTGGCATAGCCCTCCCCAAAGCCGAAATGCGAGACCTTAGACCGGCCCTCAGGATTACCGCAAGGCGGAGCCGTACCCCGGTCCCATGCTGCGCCAAGCAGGGCAGGCCTCGCGACAATCTGTGCCCGCAAACGGGACGGAGTGTCCCGCTTCGGCCGTTCACGCCCGGTACTACGCCGGCCAGCGGGCTAGGAGAACGGACGCGAAGGTACCATCTGCCCCGCCCGGTGCCGGCGTATGAAGTGAGGACGGGTCAGTGCTAAGCCCGATTCGCGTTTCGACCAGACTCGAGTATTCTTTGCTCGGAGGTAGGTGATGGTGAGTCGCTTTCAAACACAACCGCCCGGCAGTCTTTCCGCCGGCATCGATCGCAGGACCGAACAGCGTCTGGAGACCAGCATTCCGGTGAACCTGTGGGATTCGGCTCTGGTCGAACATCCCTGTCAAGGCCGGCTGGAAAATATCTCTCCGGGCGGATTCATGGTGCGAGTCGACCGGAACATTCTGCCCGGGGTCAAAATTCGGGTGATGGCCGAGAACCGGCTGTTCCTGGGCGCCGTGGTCCATTCCACCCTGAATGCCGACGGGTTCCACGTGGGCGCGAAGCTTGAGGCGATGATCGTGGTCGACCGCTGACACGCGGGGCGGGCCTAACCGCCTCCCCGCATGCCGTGTGGCGCAGACCCGTGGCCGCTCCGCACTACACCAACGTCTCCAGCACCGCCCGCGAAAACGGCCGCAGTTCCTCGATCGCTCCCCGCCGCACGATCCGCGGCCACTCGGGATTCGCCAGCAGCGCGCGGCCCACGGCGATCAGGTCGAACTCGCCGCGCGCCATCCGCTCCAGCAGATCGTCGATCCCGGTGACCGCCGCCTGCCCTCCGGGCGCGAAGGTCTGCATCAAGTCCGCGCCCAGCGTCACCGATCCCACCGCGATCACCGGCTTCCCGGTCAGCTTCTTCACCCAACCGGCGAACCCCAGCGGGCTGCCCGCGAACTCGGCATCCCAAAACCGCCGCGTCGAGCAGTGGAAGATGTCAACCCCCGCATTCACCAGCGGCTCCAGGAACTGCGCCAGCTCCTCCGGCGACCGCGCCAGCTTGTTGTCGTAGTCGGAGATCTTCCACTGCGAAATCCGCAGGCACACTGGAAACTCCGGACCCACGCGCCGCCGCGTCTCGCGGATCGCATCGGCGGCGAAGCGCGTCCGCCTGGCCAGGTCGCCGCCATAGGCGTCGGTGCGCGAGTTGGTCTGCTCCCAGAAGAACTGGTCGATCAGGTAGCCGTGCGCGCCATGCAGCTCGACGCCGTCGAACCCGGCTGCCTGCGCGTTCGCCGCGCCCTGCGCATACGCCTCGATCGCCTCACGAATCTGATCGAGGCTCATCGACGGACCCACGGGCTGTGGGCCGCCCTCCACGGGCGCGGGACCGCTCGATACCTGCATCCCCAAGTGCCACAGTTGCGAGAAGATCCGTCCGCCCGCCTCGTGTACGCCCTCCACCACGCGCCGCCAACCGGCCAGCGCGGCCTCGCCGTAGATGCGCGGCACGTTCGGGTCGAACCCTGCGGACGGATGCGGTGGATACGTGCCCTCCGTGAAAATCAAGCCCACGCCGCCCTCGGCCCGCCGCCGGTAGTAGGCGGCGACATCCTCCCCGGGCACGCCGCCCGGCGAATAGGAGCGCGTCATGGGAGCCATCGCAATGCGGTTCGGCAAGGCGAGCTTGCCGATCTGCAACGGTGCAAACAGGACCTCAGTAGAGCTGGCAGTCACCCCACAAAGATGACACACCGCGCGGCGCGCGTTCTACAATCGGGGCGTGCCGCAGATCCGCCGCGCCCCGGCCCGCAGCATCCTGAGCCCCACCTCGGGATTCATCCGCGAAGCCGGCTTCACGCACTCGCTGACGCCCGCGCGCAACTGCACCTTCGCCTGTACCTATTGTTATGTGCCGACCATGCGCCTCTACGGCGGACTCCAACCCGAGGACTGGCAGCGCTGGGGCCAGTTCACTACGTATAAGGAGAACGCCGCCCAGCTCGCCGCACGCCAGCTCCGGCCGGACCAGCGCATCTATTGCTCGCCGCTGGTCGACCCCTACCAACCTGCCGAGGAAACCGAACGCGCCATGCCCGCGCTGCTGGACGCGCTGCTGGCCTCGCCGCCGCGCGTGTTCGTGCTCCAGACGCGCGGGCCCGCGATCCTGCGCGACCTCGGCCGCCTCCAGTCACTGGCCCGCCGCACCACGCTGCGCGTCAGCTTCTCCATCACCACGAATCGCGACGACATCCGCCGCCTCTACGAACCGCACTGCGCGCCGTTCGAGGAGCGCCTGCGCGTGGTCCGTACACTGCGCGAAGCGGGCATCGAAACCTACGTGACCCTCGCTCCCCTTCTACCCTGCGATCCCGAAGCCCTGGCGGAGGCCGCGCTCAAGGCCAGCGGCCGCGATCTGATCGGCGACCCTCTTCACCTGCGTTCCGTCAAACCCCACGGAGCCACCACGCGGGAAGCCGCCTTCCGCATCGCCGCCGCGCACCAGCATCAGCCCTGGTTCGACGCATCGTTCCAAGCCTCCGCCGTGGCGGCGATCGACCGCGTGGCGCGCGCTGCCGGCCACCGTTTCACCACCGGCCCACCGGGCTTCTCTCTGCTGGGTGGCGCAAGCTCTTAGCTTGCCGGGTCGAGACTCGTCTCGACCCAGTCCCGGCGCGGCGCGCAAAAGTGCGCGCGCCACCTTACCACTCCAACCCACTATCCTGGCCTCATGAAGGAAGTCCTCGAACGCCTCGGCCTCGCCAACCTCCGCGACGGCGGCCTTGTCTCCTACAACCCGTCCACCGGAACCGAACTCGGCCGCATCCCTCCGGCCACGCCCGCAAACTACGAGCGCACTGTCCAAACGGCGATCGATACCTTCACCCGCTGGCGCATGCTGCCCGCCCCGCAGCGCGGCCAAATCGTCCGCGAGATCGGCGACGAACTGCGCCGCGCCAAAGACGATCTCGGCGCGCTGGTCTCCCTCGAAGCCGGCAAGATCCTGGCCGAAGGCCGTGGCGAGGTGCAGGAGATGATCGACATCGCCGACTTCGCCTGTGGCCTCTCGCGCCAGCTCTACGGCCTCTCCATGCACAGCGAGCGTCCGGGCCATCGCATGTATGAGCAGTGGCACCCGCTGGGCCCCATCGGCGTCATCAGCGCCTTCAACTTCCCGGTCGCCGTGTGGAGCTGGAACGCGCTTATTGCGCTGGTCTGCGGCGATACCGTCGTCTGGAAGCCGTCGCTCAAAGTGCCGCTGTGCGCGCTCGCCACCCATAGCATCTGCAACCGCGTGCTCGAACGGCACGGTTGGCAGGGAGTGCTCAACCTCGTCATCGGTACGGACGACGACATCGGCGAGCGCCTCATCCGCGACCCTCGCCTGCCGCTGATCAGCGCCACTGGATCCACGCGCATGGGACGGCACGTCGGCCCCACGGTCGCCGGGCGCCTGGGCCGCACACTGCTGGAGCTCGGCGGCAACAACGCCATCCTGGTATTGGACGACGCCGACCCCGACCTGGTCGTCCGAGCCGTGCTATTCGGAGCGGTCGGCACCGCGGGCCAGCGCTGTACCTCTCTCCGGCGCCTGTTCCTCCAGAAGGGCATCGCGCCGCGAATCACAGAGAAGCTGGTCGCTGCCTACAAACAGGTCCGTGTGGGCGACCCGCTCGACCCGGCGACCTTGATGGGTCCGCTGATCGACAGCAACGCGGTCGACAACATGCAGCGCGGCCTCGCGGCCATCCAAAGCCAGGGCGGGGAAGTGCTGGTCGGCGGACGGCACCTGCACGGCAACTTCGTCGAGCCCTGCATTGTGAAGGCTCCGCCCGCGCTGTCGATGCTCAAAGAGGAGCTGTTCGCACCGGTGCTCTACCTGATCGAGTTCGACCATCTCGACCAAGCCATCGCCTGGCACAACGACGTCCCACAGGGTCTGTCGTCAGCCATCTTCACGACCAGCCTGCGCAGCGCGGAAACGTTCCTCAGCGCGCGCGGCAGTGACTGCGGGATCGCCAACGTAAATATCGGAACCAGCGGCGCCGAGATCGGCGGTGCGTTCGGAGGGGAGAAGGATACGGGCGGCGGGCGCGAATCAGGCAGTGACGCTTGGAAGGCGTACATGAGGCGGCAGACCGTGACCGTCAACTGGTCCACCGATCTGCCGCTGGCGCAGGGGATCACGTTTGCATTGTAGAGAGCGGGTAGCCCTGCGGTCGCGGCCAGCGGCTCTGTGTCCACCAGCCGCGGTCCGGGCAGGGCCCCGCTAGCTGTGCCGCGACCGCAGGGAGCGGTCCACCCGGGTCCGCACCCCCGCTACGCCGCCACCAACTCCGCACTCTCCGTCCGCCCGGCTCCTCGCGCAACACCACTCGCCTGGAGCACCAGCAGCGTCACGTCGTCATCGGCCTGCGCATGTCCCAGGAACCGGCGATACTCCCGCAAAATTTCCCCGCGAGCCTCGCTCGCCTGTCGGCCCGCGCAACGCTCCAGTACCGCACACAACCGCTCTTCGCCGAACTCCTCGCCTACTTCATTGGACGCCTCGACGATCCCGTCCGAGTACAGCACCAGCAGATCACCCGCGCCGAACGGCGTCTCCATCTGCCGGTAGCGCGACAGCTCCAGCAACCCCAGCACCGGACCGCTGGAATCCAGCCGCACGATCTCCGCTTCCGCATCCGCCGTGCGCACCACGAAACCCGGGCAGTGACCCGCACTGATGTAGCGCAGCTCGCCCGCAGCGGCGTCGAAGCTGCCCCAGAACAGGCTGGCGAAGCGCGCATCGGAGGTGCGCCCGCACAACTGCTCATTGAGGCGTCCGGCGAACTCTTCCTGCGCCGCCGCGCTGCGATACCACGGATTGGTGCGCAGCGCGCCGTGGATCAGTCCCATCAGCATGGCCGCGGGCAGACCCTTGCCGGCCACGTCGCCCACAGCGAAGGCGACCTTGCTGTTTTCGGCCTCGAACACATCGTAAATATCGCCGCCCACCTCAAGGGCCGGCGCGAATTCAGCGGCCACCGAGCAGTGTTCGCCACCGGCGTCGCTCGAAGGAATCAGCGCGGCCTGCACCCCGCGCGCCAGCGCCAACTGCTGCTCCCAGCGCTTGCCGCGCAGGTGATAGCGGAGGCGCGCTCCGATGAACAGCATGCAGCCCAGCAGCGCGAACGCCGCCGTGCCGTTGATGATCAGGTTCTTCTGCAGCGGCGCCGCCGACGGCCCGTTGTGCCCCATGGCGCGGGCCCGTTCCTGGAACTCGGTGAAGCGCTGGTATTGCAGCGCGGAGTTCACCACCACGGTCAGCGCCAGCAGCGACCCCAGCACCAGGGCCAGCGTAAACCATGCGTAGCGGCGCCTTTCTTTGTTTGTCAGCGGAACCTTTTTGCTCATCGCGTGTCTCCTGTCGTGGCTTCCCGTCGTTACTATCTGCCGGGTGCCGTACTGCCTGGTCAAACCCGTCTACGCATGAAAAGACGCGCCGAAACCGGCCGAGGCTACCTCAAGCAACGGGATTTAACTCAGGCTTTACGTTGGAGGGCCGCCCGCAGCCGGACGGCATAGAGGAAAGACTACCGTCCGACCGGTGTGAACAGCGTTTGCGAGCCCGCTTGGCCGTCCAGCGTGAAACGCAGCGGCACGGCGTCCCCGGCCGGCGTTACCGGAACGATCACGTTGAACTGGTAGAGTCCCAGCGTGCCCGGAGCTACGCCCGCGTAGACTACGGTCCCCTGCGCGTCCCCGAAGAAGAACGCGACCGGCAGGATCAGAGCCGTCTCGCGCCTCGCCACCTCGCCCGCGTTCAGCAGCGGAGCCACCGGACCGAAGCCCACGCCGTAGAAGGTGACGGCATCGCCCGGCCGCGGCGCGCGCGAAGCCACGCCCGCCAGGGCTCCTTCCGGTAAAGCGAACGTGGCGCCGTCGGCCAGCACGCCCGCGGCATACTGTTTGCCGCCGATCTCGAATTGCGCCGGAGCCAGCAAGCCCGGTTTGGCCGCTTCCACGCCCAGTGCATATGCGGCGCTGTCGCCTTCGCTGGTGTGCACCACCAGGTCATGCGTGCCCGGCAGCACGTCATTGGGAACCTCCACGTTCACCTGCCCGGGGCTGGTGTAGGAGACGAACGCCTCGCGGCCGTCGATGGTGACCGAGGTGCCGCCCAGCGTGGTGGGCGCCCGGCCGTCCACGAAATCCTGCGAAGCCCATTGGCGCGTGTGCGTCGCCAGGCCGCGTCCGTAGATCTCCAGCCACGAACCGGAGGCTACACCCGGGAACCCGCCGAACGCCGCCGAAGTTACCGCGCCGTCCTGGCTGATCACCGGCAGTTGGATGTCGGGCGTCAGCTTGCGGATGCGGCTGCTGTCGGTATCCGCCACGATCACTTCGCCGGCGGGCGTCACCACCAGTTGGCGGGGGAAGCGCATTTGCGCGCTGAGCGCCGGACCGCCGTCGCCGGAATCGAAGTAGCGCCCGTCGCCGGCGATCGTATAGATGTTGCCGTTCTCGGTGACCACCCGCACCCGGTTGTTCAGCGAATCAGAGATGAACACGCGCCCGGAGCCGTCCACGGCCACGCCGCGCGGGTAATTGAGCAGGGCCGAAGTGGCGGGTCCGCCGTCACCCGCGAATCCGCCGTCGAAGCCGCCGCCTCCCGCCACCGTCGTAATGATCCCGTCCGTATCGATCTTGCGGACGCGGTGGTTGAAAGTATCGGCGATGTAGAGGTTCCCGGCGTTGTCAAAGATGATGTGCCCGGGACGGTTCAGCGTGGCCTCGGTAGCGAGGACGCCGTCGCCGTTGTAGTTCTCGCTGCCGTTGCCCGCGACGGTGGTGATGTTGCCGTCGGCATCAATGCGCCGGATACGGCTGTTCCCCGAGTCCGCGATGTACAGGAGCCCGTCGGGACCGATCGCCAGACCGGTGGGAGCATTCAGATAGGCGTCCGCCGCGGGTCCGTCGTCGCCCCCAAAGCCCCTATCGCCGGTGCCGGCGATCGTGTTGATGATGCCGCCGGTCACCTTACGGATCACGTTGTTCACCGTATCTGCGATGTAGAAATTGCCGTCGGCATCCACCGTTACGGCGTAGGGCGAGTGGAGCTGGGCCATCGTGGCCGCAATGCCCTCGCCATAGAACCCGTAAGTGTCGGATCCCGCCACAGTGCTGATGGTGCCTGCGCTGTTCAGCACGCGGACCCAGTAATTTTGGGTGTCGCCGATATAGAGGTCGCCGTTGGAGCGCAGGAACAGCGCCGCCGGATAGTTCAGCTGCGCGCTGATGGCCGGGCCGCCATCGCCGTCCGATCCCGCAACGCCGGTGCCGGCGATGGTCGAGATGGTGTAGGTGCCCGGATCCTGGGCCGGCGCGGCAGCGATCAGACACGCCGCGAGGGCGCAGACGGGGACAAGAGGATTCCAGCGTGGTTGCATCAGAAAAAGCGGTGGCTCGAACTATTGTAAGCCACTCTTCGTATCCAGACGCCAGAAACGGGGTGTGTGGTTGCATCCGGCCCAGTGTGACGTTTCCGCACGAAGAATCGGCCGGCTCGATCGGGGAATTGGTTCCGGCTCCGGATGTTACACTCCAAATCGCGCCTCTGTCAGAAATGGATTGCAGTTCCGCTGCCATTTCAGGAGTCCTCCGGAGCCGGCACCACCAGTCGATCGACGGACGTAGAAGTGCGCCAAGCCAACGACCAGTGGTAGACGTTCCAATTCCAGCGCGGGTAGCTGGCGTCCGGGAACGCGGTGCCGAGCACAGCCAACGCCGATCCCCAACGTGACGACTGTAACCTGGCCGCCCTTCGACACTGCGATGCTTCATTAGCTCGCATTTCTCCAGGTTTCGGGCGCAGGACGTGGCGCAAGCCCGTGGCTTGCCGCGCCCAGACAATAGGTATGACTCGTCCCGGCGCTTGTCGCCGGTCAAGGTGTCATGCCTGTTGCGGTGGCGAAATTGCCCCTTGCGGCCTCCCCGCCCGACGTTTCCCGCCGATGCGCTGAGAGCTGGTGAGAAGTGCGGGTTAGGAAGCGGCGCCGGACTTGCTGGGGTGGTTGAGGTCCCTGAAAACAAGGGTTCCGCTCCGGCGGATGCTAGAATCAGATTTCCCATGAAAATCGCCATCGGAGCGGATCACGCCGGGTTCGAGCTCAAGAACCAGTTGCGCGACCGGCTGCGCGCGGGCGGTCACCAGGTGGAAGACGCCGGGACGCACTCGGCCGACTCCACCGACTATCCCGACTACGCTGGCGCCGTGGGACGCGCGGTGGCATCGGGCCAAGCCGAACGCGGCATCCTGGTCTGCGGCAGCGGCGTGGGCATGTCCATCGCGGCCAACAAGATTCGGGGCGTGCGCGCGGCGCTGGGCGTTAGTAGGGAAGAGGTCAGCCTCACGCGAGCTCATAATGACGCGAACGTGCTGGCGCTGGGTGCGCGGTTCCTCGACGGCGCGGTCGCCGGGGACCTGGTCGACACCTTTTTAAGCACCGCGTTCGAAGGCGGGCGCCATGCGCGCCGCGTGGCGAAAATCGCCGGTCTGGAACAGGAACTATGACGGAACAGGAACGCTTGGCGCGCCCGCTGGCGGCGGCCGACCCGGAGATCGCCGAAGCGATCCGCAAGGAGACGGAGCGGCAGAACTCGCATCTGGAGCTGATCGCCAGCGAAAACTTCACCTCCGAGGCTGTGCTGGAGGCCGCCGGCAGCATCCTCACGAACAAGTACGCCGAGGGCTACCCGGGCAAGCGCTACTACGGCGGCTGCGAATTCGTCGACCAGGTGGAGAGCCTGGCGCGCGACCGCGCCTGCAAACTGTTCGGGTGCGAGCACGCCAACGTGCAGCCGCATTCGGGCTCGCAGGCCAACCAGGCGGCCTACTCCGCGGTGCTCAATCCGGGCGATACGATCCTGGGGCTCAACCTGTCGCACGGCGGGCACCTGACGCACGGGCATCCGCTCAACTTCTCGGGCAAGCTGTATCACGTGATTCCGTACGGAGTCAGCCGCGAGACCGAAACCATCGACTACGACGCGCTGGCCCGGCTGGCCGAGGAGCACAAGCCCAAGCTGATCATGGCGGGCGGCAGCGCGTATCCGCGGACGCTCGATTTTCCGCGCTTCCGCCAGATCGCCGATAGCGTGGGCGCGGTGCTGCTGGTGGACATGGCGCACTTCTCCGGATTGGTGGCCGCCGGGCTGCATCCGAACCCGTGCGAGTACGCCGAGATCGTAACCTCGACCACGCATAAGACGCTGCGGGGCCCGCGCAGCGGCATCATCCTGTGCCGCGAGCCGTTCGCCGCCGCCGTGGACAAGGCGGTGTTCCCGGGGGCGCAGGGTGGTCCACTGATGCACATCATTGCGGCCAAGGCAGCCTGCTTCCTTGAGGCGATGACGCCGGAGTTCCGGACCTATCAAAAACAGGTTCTGGCCAACGCCCGCACGCTGGCCGAGAGCCTGGCCGGTGCCGGTTACCGCGTGGTGGCGGGCGGCACGGACACGCATGTGCTGCTGGTGGACGTGTTCGCCAAGGGCATCCGCGGCAAGGAGGCGCAGACCGCGCTGGAGGCCGCGCACATCACAGCCAACCGCAATGCGATTCCGTTTGACCAGAATCCGCCCTTTAATCCGAGCGGCATGCGCTTCGGCAGTCCGGCGGTAACCACGCGCGGCTTCCGCGAGGAGCAGATGCGCGAGGTGGCGGGCCTGATCGGGCACGTGCTCGAAAACATCCAGAGCGAAGAGGTCGCCGCGGAGGTCCGGCGCAAGGTGGCGGTGCTGACCGAGCAGTTCCCGCTGTATGCCTGGAAGCTGGCGCCCGCGGCGGTCCGCTGAGGCGCGCCGGAAAGGGGGACTGACCCGCTGCACATCGGAATCGACGTCCGCAGGCTGGGATTCTTCGGCATCGGCACCTATATCCGCAACCTGGTGCAGGCGCTCGCGCGGCTGGATCAGGAGAACCGCTACACGCTGGTGACGCTGCCCGGGGCCGAACTGGCCTCGCTGGGTCCGAACTTCCAGACCGCGGTGTTCCCGAAGCCCGATACCGATCTGAAGCAGAACGCCAGTTTCCCTCTATTTGCCAGAAAACTCCGAGCGGATTTGTTTCATATCCCGCTCAATTCGGTCGCCTACTGGATGCCGCGGCCCTACGTGCTGACGATCCACGATCTGAGCAGCATCAGCGGCCCGGCCACGGCCGGCCTGCGCTCTACGATGCATCGCGAGCGCTACCGGCGCGGGGCGGCGCGGGCCTCGCGGATCATCGCCGTGTCGCAGTCGACGCGGCGCGACCTGCAGACCGTGTTGGGCGTACCGGGCGAGCGGATCCGCACCATTTACAGCGCTCCGGATCCGGTGTTTTCGGCCCCCGAAGGGCCCGAGGAGCAGGATGAGAAGATCCTGCAACGCTACTCCATCCAGCCGCCATTTATCCTTTATGCGGGCACCATCCGGGCCCACAAGAACGTGCGCCGGCTGGTGGAGGCCTATGCGGTGCTCAAGGGCGAACTGGAGCACCACCCCGTGTATCACGACCTGCGGCTGGTCATTATCGGCGACGAGTTGTCGAAATATCCCGACGTGCGGCACGCTGTGCGCACGTCGCGGATCGAGCCATTTGTACGATTTCTCGGATTTGTCCCTATCGAAACGCTGAAAGTGTTCTACCGCGCGGCCACCGTTTTCGCGTTCCCTTCGCTTTCCGAGGGCTTCGGATTGGCTCCCTTGGAGGCGATGGCCTGCGGCACGCCGGTGGTGGCCTCGGACCTGCCCGCGCTGGTGGAAGCGGTCGGCGATGCGGCGGAATTGGTAAGTCCGGACAACGTTTTCGACGTGGCGCGGGGCTTGCGGGCGCTGCTGCTGGACGACGACCTGCGGTGCCGCCGCGTCGCCGAAGGGCGGGCGCAGGCGGCCCGCTTCAATTGGGACGAAACCGCACGGTCCGTGCTGAATATATATCGCGAAATAATCAAGTAACAAAGTTAAATAAGATTTGACTTTGAGTAGTAACGGGCGTACTATACCGCTATCGGCCTGGATTACATGGGCCACCCACTCGGAGGAAACGTGTTCGGGAGGATGCAGGAAGTATGGAATGGACCCGTTCGGAGACTCTGGCACTGGCGATGCATCAGTGCGCCCAATGCAACGGCTCGGGGTTGCGTTTGGCACGGAAGGGCGCGCTGGCGCCCTGTAATTGCGTTTTGCGGACCATTTTCCGGATCTGCTACGGCAGGTTTCAGAGATGCGTCACGCAGGAGCGGCATCTGAGTAAGATTTCCTTGGAGCCGCATGCGGGCCGGAATCGCCCGTATAGTTGGGGAAGAAAAGACGAGGAGTTCATTGCGGACTTCTGTCTGCTGGCCCGCCGCGCGCTGTCGCCGGGCGAGCACAAATTGTTCCGCTATCACTTCATTCTGGGCGCCGACTGGAAGCTGTGCGCCCGCAAGCTGGGCCTGGACCGTGGCAACACGTTCCACGCCATTTACCGCATTGAACAGAAGCTGGGCCGGATGTTCCGGGAAGTGGAGCCCTACCCGCTGTTCCCGCTGGACGACTACTTCCACGGCCCGTCGCGGCTGGGTGCACAACCGGTGCCGAGGAAGGTGGTGGAGCTGCGCCCGGTACGCGCGGGGCGGCTGAGTTTTCCGCCGATTGGCAGAACGGCGTAAAACCTCGGAAGGAGGGCGCAGGTGCAGATTCCTGCGCCCTTTTGCGTTTGCTACCTTTGAAACATGGAATGGCAAGAGCGTATCGAGGTCAACCCGGAGGTTCTGGTCGGGAAGCCTGTGGTGAAGGGAACGCGGATCTCGGTCGAGCTTGTGGTCGATCTTTTGGCGCAGGGCTGGACGCAGGAGGCGATTCTGCGGAACTACCCCAAGCTGAGTGTCGACGACATCCGTGCTTGCCGGGCTTCTCTGGGAATTACGACCAGATTCGAGTGACACTTGTGCTCCATCCTGAGACATTTCTGCCTAGCAGGATGGACCGTTGCTGCGTAATGGCGCGGCTTGTGATGCGCTAAGGTATTGAGAATAGTGCGGTTGTGGCCTTCCGGAGTGTGGGACTGCGAAGGGCGACAAGCGCCGGGACGAGTCCCGGCGCGGCAAGCACGAGTGCTTGCGCCACCTACCCCTTCAACTCGACGGGACGGGCGAGCTGGATCGCCTTGTTCTGGAGTAACTGCTGCAAGACCGGCTCGGGGACTGGGCCGTCGGTTTCTACGATCGCCAGCGCGGCGCCGGTGGGCGGGTCGGGACGGCCTAGTGAGAAATTGGCGATATTGATTTTGTTTTCGCCGAGCACCGTGCCGACGGAGCCGATTACGCCGGGGACATCCTTATTCTTTAAGAAGAGGAGGTGGCCGGTGAGGGCGACCTCGCAGGGGATGCTGTCTACGTGCAGCAGGCGAGGGCGGTCGAAGACGATGGCGCCTTCGAGGATCGTGGTGCCTTGGTCGGTTTCGAGCTCCAGGAGCACCGTGTCCGTGTGGCCCGTGCGCGGTTCGTGGCGTTCCGCGTAGCTCAGTCCGCGGTCGGCGGCGAATTGCAGCGCGTTTACGACGTTCGGCTTCTGGGCGGAGGAGCGGCTGAGGACGCCGGCTACGCCGGAGTTGCGGATGAGCGACGTGTTGTATTCCGCGATCTTGCCGCGGTAGACCAGGCGCACGGTGCGCGGGTTGCCTTCGGTGATGTTGACGGCGACGGTGCCCATGCGCTCGGCGAGCGTGGCGTAGGGGCCGACGGCTTTATATTGTTCGGCGGTCATGGCCGGGACGTTGACCGCGTTAAGGGCGATGCCGTGCAGCAGGTATTCGGCGACCTGCTCGGCGATGCGCACGCCGACGATTTCCTGGGCTTCTTCCGTGGACCCGCCGATGTGCGGCGTGGCGAGTACGGCGTCGAGCTTGAGGAGCGGGTCCTCGGCTGGCGGCGGCTCGACCTCGAAGACGTCCAGCGCGGCTCCGCCGACTTTGCCGACTTCGATGGCGCGCGCCAGGGCGGCTCCGTCGACCAGCTCGCCGCGGGCGCAGTTGACGATGCGCACGCCATCCTTCATCTTGGCGAAGGTCGCATCGTTGAGGATGCCTTGGGTTTCCTTCGTGGAGGCGAGGTGCAGCGTAATGTAGTCGCTCTGGGCGTAAAGCTCGTCGGCGGTGCAGATGGTGACGCCCAGGCCGGCGGCGGTCTGTGAGTTGACGTAGGGATCGGCGGCCAGCACCTTCATCTCGAAGCCGCGGGCGCGGCGCAGGACTTCGCGGCCGATGCTGCCCAGGCCCAGGATGCCGAGCGTCTTGCCGCGCAGCTCGTGACCCATGAACTTCTTCTTTTCCCACTTGCCGGATTTCGTCGAGGCGACGGCCTGGGGGATGGAGCGCGCCATGGAGACCATGAGTCCGAAGGTATGCTCGGCGACGGAGACAGCGTTGCCGCCGGGTGTGTTCATGACCAGGACGCCGGCGGCGGTGGCGGCGTTCAGGTCTACGTTATCGACGCCCACGCCGGCGCGTCCGATGACACGGAGCTTGGGGGCCTGGGCCAGCACGTCGGCCTTGACCTTGACGGCGCTGCGGACCAGCAGGGCGTCGCAATCGGCCAGGTGCTGGGCGTATTCCTTGGGGTTGGAGACAATGACATCCCAACCCGGCTGCGCCTTGAGATGTTCGATCCCGGCGGCAGCCATCGGTTCGGCTACGAGAATTTTCATGATGTCTGTTTAGGCGGTGACGGGTTCCTTCTTCGTGATGGCGCGCTCGGCGTAATACTTCTGCACGGAGGCGACGCCGGAGCCGAGCTCGACTTGGACGCCGTTGGCGTAGAGGATCAGCTCAAGCTGGGCGATGACGGCGAACAGGTCGGAGAAGTCGAAGTAGCCCAGGTGCGCGATGCGGAAGATCTGGCCCTTCATGCTGCCCTGACCGTTGGCGATGATGGAGCCGAAGCGGCTGCGGTATTCCTTGACGATGACGCCGGAGTCCATGCCCTGCGGGGCGCGCACGGCGGTCACCGACGAAGCCGGATTGGCCGGCGCAAAGAGTTCGAGTCCCAGTGTCTGGCAGGCCTGGCGCGTGGCGGCGGCCAGTTGCTGGGCGTTCTCGACCAGCTTGGCCATACTGAGCTCCTTGATGAACTTGAGGGCTTCGGCCAGGGCGAGCATGTGGGCGGTGTTGGGGGTCCAGGCGGATTCGCCGTTGGCCGCGGTCTTGCGCTCCTTCTTCAGGCTGAAGTAGAAGTGCGGCAGCTTGGCGGTGTCCATCATGGCCCAGGCTTTGGGGCTGATGGAAAGGAACGCCAGGCCGGGCGGGATCATGAAGGCCTTCTGCGAGCCGCCGATGCAGATGTCGATGCCCCAGCCGTCGATATCGAGCGGCATGGTGCCGAGTCCGGTGATGGCGTCGACCACGAAGATGGCGCCGGTCTTGGCGACGGCCTTGGCCATGCCCTCGACGTCGTGGGCGGCTCCGGTGGAGGTTTCCGACGCCTGGACGAAGACGGCCTTGGTATCGGGGTTGGCCTTCAGGGCTTTTTCGACGGCTTCGGTGGAGACCACCTGGCCGTAGGGGGCTTCAAGCACCACCGAGTTGAGGCCGTAAGCCTTTGCGATTTCGACCCAGCGCTCGCCGAACTTGCCGGCCGTGCAGACGATGGCGCGGTCGCCGGGCGAGAGGCAGTTGGACACGGAAGCGTCCATGGCTCCGGAACCGGAGGCCACCAGCACGAGCACGTCATTCTGCGTGCCCATGACTTCCTTGAGGTCGGCCAGGACGCCGCTATAGAGGTTGCGGAAATCCTGAGTGCGGTGGTGGATATCGGCGTCCATCATCGCGTGGAGGGCCTTCGGGTAGAGCGGCGTCGGGCCCGGGGTCAAGAGTCGTTGCTTTTTGATGTGCATGGGGTTGAACTGCCTTCTCAGGATAGCATCGGAGGTGCCAATTCTTTGTTTTCAATAACATGTTGGGTTCGTTTTGTATTTGCGGTAGGGGGCGGGCGGGGCGGTTGGGTGATTTGGAGCAGGGGCTTGGGTTCGTTTTGTTGCCGCGGCGATGACGCTGGGCCCCGGTGGGCAGAGGAGTTGGCCGCAGATGCACGTGGATGCCGAGGCTTGGTCCTTGGGTTCGTTTTGTTGCTGGGAGAGGCGGCCCCGCCGCCGAGGATCCGGCAGTCGAATGCCGGCCGGGGGCCTGCTCCCAGGCGTTCGGAAGATGCGTGCATCGCGCTGAACAATAGCATGCGCCCGGCGGTCGGGCGGTGTGGTGAAAACGGTAAGTGGTTCAAAGCCAGGTCGCACTGCCACTTGAATAGTCCGGGACCAGCGGCACGAATCTCCTTTTCTGTGGCATGAAGGTCACCGGAGGGGTAAGACTCTGGCAAGCGCTTTGGCCGCGTACAGCGTCACGGGGCGCCTCGGGCGAGGTTGGGCTGGCAGCGTCAGGCGGGGTGGGCGAGTGCCTGGCGGATGTCCTCAGGTTCGAGGTACGGGTAGGCGGCGAGGATCTCCGCTTCCGGGTGGCCCGTGGCGAGCAGGCCCACGATCATGCTGACGATGACCCGCATCCCGCGGACGCAGGGCTTGCCGCTCATCACCTTTGGACCGATAGCAATTCGGTCGAGCACCTGGAACTATACGTTCAAGATCTCGAAGCAGCGTTCGAGGCTCTTGATCGGGTCGTTCCCCATGGCCGGCCGCCATTCGTGGGCGACGAATCCGGTGTAGCCTGTATCGGCGATCGCCTTAGCGATGAAGCGGTAGTTGAGTTCCTGGTTCTCGTCGATTTCCTGGCGGCTGGGCACGCCGGCGACGTGGATATGGCAGATGTGGTCGATATTGTCGCGCATCGTGCGCGTGACGTCGCCATCGGCGATCTGCGCGTGATAGATGTCATAGACGATCTTCACGTTCGGTGAATTGACGCGCTTGCAGACGTCGAGACCCCAGGCCATGTGATCGAAACACTGATCGGTGCGCTGGTCCGCGGCCACCTTCGAGTTGGTGATCTCCATGCAAACGGTGACGCCCTTTTGTTCGGCGTAGCCCTTCACGCGGCTCAGGATGGCGACGGCGTTGTCTGCGCCTTCCTCGCGGGACATGCCGCGCCGCTCGCCGGGAATGGCGATGAGAACCTTGCATCCAACCTTGGCGCAGGTATCGATGCCGGCATGCGTGGCTTCTTCGATCTTGTCGTGGAGTTCCTTGCGGATCAGTCCATTCGGGAAGCTGGTGCCGGTGCCGGTCATCATGGCCGGCGCGAGCCCGTATTTGTCGAGGATCTCCATCTGCTGGACCTGGGGCAGGTCCATGCCCTTGAATCCGATGCGGGCGAGCGTCTTGCAGCGCTCCTCGATGGAGAGCGAGGTGCCCTGCCAAACAGAACCCATCACGCTTTGCTTGATGCGGGAGCGCCCGGCCGCGGGGGCTTGGGCGGAGAGTCGATCGGCGCCCGCCGTGGACAGGACCAGGGGCGCAGCCATGCCTGCTAGGAATGTTCGTCGTTCCATGCGCGTCACTATACCATGCGGGAGGCTGCGGTGGCGGTGTTGTCCGAACCGCGGTGGGCGGCGGTTCGCGCAGCCACGCGGATCGTTCGAGATCGGCGGCGCGAATCTCGTCTTCTCAGCCGAAGCGGCTGGTGCGGATCTGGCTGGATAGCAGATGGGCGATGGCTACAGCCGAAAGGGTATCGCACACGGTTCCACCTGGACACCCTCGTACCCGAATCGGTCCAACATTATCTCGTACCCGAATCGGTCCAACATTATATGGATGCTCTCGGCTGACGCATCTGCGTGCCGGAGCGTGGGTCCGAAGATGATCCTTCGCAGAGGCAGACGATTGGGGCCGTCCGCTTTAGCCTTGCATTTCTCACAAGCTCTACAGTGCATCGGCGCGAAACGTGAGGCAGGGATACGCAATCGGCGATTTGGCCGCCGCTTTCGGCATGACAGCGTGACCGGCTACAAGCGCCGGGACGAGTCATACGTATTGTCTGGGCGCGGCAAGCCACGGGCTTGCGCCAGGTCCTGCGTCCGAAACCTGGTGAGAAATGCGGGTTATCCGGACGCAGTTCGATGTACGGCCTTATATCCGTGTAGCCAGCGCGGAACCTCAGCTCTGAAGCCGGTGGATCGGGAATCACGATCCTTCGCTCCTCGGCGAACGCCGGATGTTTGATCTTCAGCGCCATCGAGCCGGCCCAACGGGATTCGTCGCTATAAGCTCTATCTCCCCAGCTTTGCCTTCGCGAGAGGCGAACCAGACATGTTTATTTGGGGCGCGGACGCACGGGCGCATCGCGTAGACTGAGGGAACGAACTGAGGGAAACGATGGCACTGCTCGATCAGATTCAGAAAGACATGGTGGCGGCGATGAAGGGCCGCGAGGAGGCGCGGCTGGACACGCTGCGCATGATTAAGACCGCGCTTCAGAAGCAGCAGATCGATGGGATGAAGCCGCTGGATGAGGCGGCCGAGTTGCAGGTGCTCGGCACGTTGGTGAAGCAGCGGCGCGAATCGGCGGAGATGTTCCGCAAGGGGAACCGGCCGGAGCTGGCCGACAAGGAAGAGGCCGAGTCGAAGATCATCGAGGCCTACATGCCCGCGGCGCCCACAGAAGCGGAGATGGACGCGGCCGTGGCCGAGGCGATTGCCGAGACGGGCGCCACCGAGGCCAAGCAGATGGGGCTGGTGATGAAGGCCGCGCAGGCGAAGCTGGCCGGGAAGCGGGTGGACGGGAAGGCGCTGAGTGCGCGCGTGCGGGGGAAATTGAGTTAGCCGCAGATGAACGCGGATCAGCACAGATGGGAACGGCGGAGAGTGACCCGGGCGGCGCTGCTGGCGACGATCGGGGCCGGGTTGATGAGTGTCGCTCCGCTGCTGGAGGGGGCGCGGGGGTTCCGCACGTTCGCATTAATCTCGGCGCCGTATCTGGCGTGGTGCGCGTTTTATGTGGCCGTCGCGCGATCGCCGGAGCGGTTGAAGCCGGCGGCGATCCTGGTCTTGGCCGTGGCGATCCCCGCGCGCCTGCTGTTGCTGGTGGCCTACATATCTTCCGCGGTGGACCTGATGTCCAGCGTGGTGGTGATCGCCGATGGGCTCGCGACCGCCGGCTGGGCGCTGTTGCTGATCACGCGGCTGGTGGACCTGCGCAAGCCGTCTGTGGAGACCACGGCCTCGGTTCTGGCGATGCTGGTGGTGCTGGCGAACGTGAATGAGATCCTGCTGCTGTCTGTAAAGCTGCTTTCCGTGTTCGACGCGCCGCTGGTGTTCTGGCGGAATAATCCACTGGGAAAGGCGTGGTCGGCGGTGCTGGCTCCCGTGGTGCGGCTGTTCTGGATCGCCACGCAGGTCTACTTCCTGCGCACGCTGGCGACTGCCGAGGAGCCTCGCACGGCCTGGGGCGCGTTATGAAATTTCGCATCGCATCGATCGGCGCGGCGCTGGGCACGGCGCTGATTTCGCTGATGTACCTGGTGAACAACATCATCCCGATCGCGGAGAACCTGGGGCTGGTGGCGTTCCGCGGCGCGGCGGTGGTGGTGTTCACTACCATCGTGCCGAGCCTGGTGTGGACCGTTTTCTTCCTGGCCTGCTGGCGCGCGCGTGCGCCGCATCCGCCGCGGGCGGTGGTGTGGCTGACGCTGGCGCTGGCCATCGCCGTGCCGAACCTGTATCTGGCGAGCCAGCAGTGGTCGTACTTTTCATTCCTGGCGCTGGATTCCTACACGTATTTGTTGAGCGGCGTGCTGCTGCCGCTGAGCTGGGCGGTGCTGCTGGTTCGGATGAGCATTGCAGGCGACGCATCTTTACGGGGGATCGCCTTCGTGGCGTTGGTGCTGACCGTACTGGCGGGCGCCGAAGAGGTATACGGATCAGGTATCGCGCTACTGAACGTGCTGAATGGAGCGCTCACTTCGGCCTGGGACTACGACCCGTTCCAGGCGTTCTGGCGGTTGCTGGCGACGCCGGCGATCCGCATCCTATATTGGTTCACGCAAGCGCTGTTCCTGTTGGCCCTGCGTGGGCGGTTTTGATGCGGGTCATTTACTCTTAGCGTACGCGCCCGGGGACCGGCTTCCGCGCCAGTCGACCCCATGGAGACACGCTTTTAGCGAGGCGTATTCTGTTTAGCGAGGCGTATTCTGTCCGGATCCTCATCAAATCCCGACGCGCAACGTCAATTGCAGGAACGCGTGGCGCGAGCAGCCGAAGCCGCCCTGGCGGACCATTCCTACGTCAGCGCGATCGATGTGCTGTGCGGCATGGGACTGCTGGCCGGTTCTCATGTCGAAGCCTGGCGGAAGGGCCGAATCGATTATCTGGAAGAAGTGCTCCAAGGGAGCCTCTCCAAGCGTTCTTCCTCTCTGGAGTTCTTTCGCCTCTGGGCTTTGGCGCAAGGTCTCAAGCCGAGTGAGACGCGCTATGTCCGCCGCGCACGGGCCGGCATCGTAGACTTGCGATTCAGCAGGAGCGGAGATCCGGAGGTCGAAACAAAGTACCGGACCCACTACGTGTCGCCCGCTCTTTCGGAGCGCAAACAGGCGCGCATGAAAGAGAAGCTCGATCAGGCTCCACGACCGGTCGTCTTTCAGATCCTGCGGGATTCCCAGTGCTCGGAGTGTGGCGCTGAGCTCGAACAGGACTCCTTTCTGTTGATGGATGCGGGCGAGCCACTTTGCCTTTCCTGCGCCCGTCTGGGTGATCTGGAATTTCTGCCTTCCGGCGACATGGCATTGACGCGGCGGGCCACCAAATACAGTAGCCGTGTGGCGGTGGTGGTGCGGTTCAGCCGGTCCAGGAATCGCTACGAAAGGCAGGGCATTCTGGTGGAGCAAGCCGCGTTGGAAAGAGCCGAGCGCGAATGTACTGAGGACGCCGGAGAGCGAGCAGCAACCCGGGAACGCGGGGCAGCGCGGCGCAGCGCAGAGGATAAAGACCTGGTTGCCCGCATGGCGCAACAGATCGGAGCGCTCTTCCCAGGTTGTCCGCCTGGTGAGGCGGGAGCCATCGCCAGACACGCCGCGCAGCGAGGGAGCGGACGTATTGGACGGACGGGAGCGGGCCGGAATCTCGACAGTGAGGCGCTCACTCTGGCGGTTGCCGCCGCGGTCCGCCACAACCGGACTGACTACGACGAGTTGCTCGCCTCGGGATTGGATCGCATCACCGCCCGTCGGCGCGTGGCAGACCGGGTGGGAGAGATTCTCGACGCGTGGCGGACGAGTTGAGGCGTCCCGTCACGCCGCCGATCCGGAGCCTGGCATCCGCGAGGGCTGTGCGGAGCTGTCGCGCGGAGACCTTGACTCTCTGCGGCATGCGCGCTATAAAAGCTGAGTCTCCCGAGCCTGCTCCCCGATGAGTTCTGTTGCCCGCTTGCAATCCGACATCTGTATTGCGCCCGCCGAAGTGCTTGGCACCGTGGCGCATGAGTTGCGCCAACCGTTGTCGAACATCGAATCGATTGCCTACTACCTGTCGCTGGTTCTGCCGGGCGGCGACGAGCGGGTGCAACCGCAGTTGGCGCGCATCCGGCAGTTGGTGGAGCAGTGCGACTGGATCCTGGGCAGCGGCTTGAGGCTGGCCGCGCCGGCGCGGATCCTGCCCGAGCCGGTATCGTGCGAGGAACTGGTGGTGCAGGCGGTGGCGAAATCGGGCATTGACGCGGCGCACGTGCGGCTGGAGTTTGTGGGCGAGCTGCCGCTGGTGCGCGTGGATCCGAATCAGGGTCCGGCGGTGATCGAGGGGCTGCTGCAGATGCTGCAGCCGATGGCCGCGGCGGGGCATCCGCTGGTGCTGCGGCTGTCGGCGCCGCGCGAGGGCGGGACGATGCTGGAGTTCGTGGCCGAGATGTGGACGCCGCAGGCGGTGCTGGGCGCGGGCGCGAGCCTGATGATCGACAGCGCGCGGCGCATCATCGAGACGCACGGCGGCAGTCTGGCGGTGGACACGCCCGTGCCGGAGAGCGGCCGTACAAGCACGATGCGGATCGTCGTGGTGCTACCATGAGGTTTCCCCTGCATGGTGCACGCAGTTCCGGACATTCTCGCCCGCATTGTCGAAACAAAACGTTCTGAACTGGCGCAACTTGCCGCAACCCAGGACGAACTGGAGCGGCGGGCTTTCGCGCGCACGGCGGCTCGCGATTTCCGCGGGGCGCTCACCGCGCATCCTCCGGCGATCATCGCCGAGGTGAAGAAAGCGTCGCCCAGCAAGGGCGTGTTTCAGGCTTCCTACGATCCGGAGGCGATCGCGCGCACCTACGCGGCGGGCGGAGCGGCGGCGCTGAGCGTGTTGACCGACCGCGACTATTTTCAAGGGAGCCTGGCGGATCTGGAGGCGGCGCGCGCGGCCGTGAGTTTGCCGGTGCTGCGGAAGGATTTCACCATCGAGGAGATCCATGTAGTGGAAGCCGCGGGCCATGGAGCCGATGCGATTCTGCTGATCGCCGCGATTTTGGACGAGATCACCTTGCGGCAGTTGCGCGAGGCGGCGGCGCGGTTCGGCATGGCGGCGCTGGTGGAGGTCCACGAGGCCGGTGAGTTGGAGGTGGCTCTTGCGTCGGGTGCGGAGATCATCGGCGTGAACAATCGCAATCTGCACACCTTCGAGGTGACGCTGGAGACGTCGCTGCGGCTGGCCGAAAAGATTCCGGCGGGCGTGGTGAAGGTGACCGAAAGCGGCATTCATTCGCGTGCGGACGTGACCCGGCTGCAGGACGCGGGGTTCCATGCGTTCCTGGTGGGCGAGCATCTCATGAAATCGGGCGACGCGGCGGCGGCGCTCGGGGCGCTGCGGTCATGATGGTCAAGGTGTGCGGCATCACGCGCCGCGAAGACGCGGAAGCCGCTGTGGAGGCGGGCGCGTCGGCTGTCGGATTCGTGTTCGCGCCGTCGAGCCCGCGCTATGTGGATCCGGAGAGGGCGGCGGAGCTGGGCGAAGGGCTCGACGTGTGGAAAGTCGGCGTGTTTGTCGCCGAGACGCCGGCGGCGGTGGAGACCGTGATGCGCGCGGCTCGCCTGGACGTGGCGCAGTTGTACGGCGGGCATCGTCCGGCGGTGGATCGGGTGTGGCGCGCGTTTCGCGTGGCGGACGGAATCAAGGTAGCGGACATCGACGGCTGCGAGGCGGTGCTGCTGGACGGACCGCGCAACGGGGTCGGGTTCGATTGGTCGCAGGCGCGGGGGGCCGCCGAACGCGTGATTGTCGCGGGTGGACTGGATGCATCGAACGTGGCGGAGGCGATCCGCGTGGCGCGTCCGTGGGGCGTGGATGCCAGCTCGGGGCTGGAGTCGGCTCCGGGCGTGAAGGATCGCGAGAAGATGCGCCGGTTCGTCCAAGCCGCGAAAGAGGCCGCGAAGGAGGCCGCATGAGAACATCGCAACCGGATGCAACGGGGCACTTCGGCCCGTATGGCGGGCGGTTCGTGCCCGAGGTGTTGATGGCTCCGCTGGAGGAGCTGGAGGACGCCTATCGCCAGGCCAGCGCCGATCCGGCGTTTCAGGCCGAGCTGGCCGATCTGCTGGAGAACTACGCGGGCCGGCCCACGCCGCTCTATTACGCCAAGCGTCTGAGTGAGAAGCTGGGCGGAGCGAAGATTTACCTGAAGCGCGAAGACCTGCTGCACACCGGCGCGCACAAGATCAATAACTGTCTGGGGCAGGCGTTGCTGGCGCGGCGCATGGGCAAGAAGCGCATCATCGCGGAGACGGGTGCGGGGCAGCACGGCGTGGCGACGGCCACCGTGTGTGCGCTGTTCGGTCTGGAATGCGTGGTCTACATGGGCACCGAGGACATGCGGCGGCAGCGGCTCAACGTGTTCCGCATGCGGCTGCTGGGCGCCAAGGTGGTGGGCGTGAACAGCGGGAGCCGGACGCTCAAGGACGCGATTAGCGAGGCGATGCGCGATTGGGTGACGAACGTCGCCACCACGCATTACCTGCTGGGGTCGGCGCTGGGCGCGCACCCGTATCCGCTGATGGTCCGCGATTTTCACAAGTGCATCGGCATCGAGACGCGGGCGGAGATCCTGAAGCGCGAAAAACGCCTGCCGGATTCCATCTTCGCGTGCGTGGGCGGCGGATCGAACGCGATCGGGATGTTTCATGCGTTCATCGGCGATGAGAGCGTGAAGCTGGTGGGCATCGAGGCCGGTGGGCGGAGCCTGGAGTTGGGCGAGCACGCGGCGCGCTTTGCGGGCGGGGCTCCGGGCGTATTGCACGGGGCGTACAGCTACCTGTTGCAGGACGCCGACGGACAGGCCGCGCTGACGCATTCGGTTTCGGCGGGGCTGGATTACGTCCTGATCGGGCCGGAGCACGCGTATTTGCACGATCAACAGCGCGCCGAGTACACCTCGTGCAGCGACGCGCGGGCGCTCGAAGCGGCGCAGATCCTGGCCCGCACCGAGGGCATCATTCCGGCTTTGGAATCGGCGCACGCAGTGTCCGAGGCGCTGCGGCGCGCGCCGGAGGAGCCGGGGAAGCTGTACGTGGTGAATTTGTCCGGGCGCGGCGACAAAGACACCGACATTTATCGCGAGAACCTGCCGGAGCTCGACGCTTCACTAAACAGCGACACGCCGGCCTAAGCCTGACCAGAATGCAGCCTACACGAATCCAGAGACTATTCGAACGCACGCGCGCCGAAGGCCGGTCCGCGCTGATCGCTTACGTGACTGCCGGCGATCCGTCGCCCGCCCAGACGCCGGAGGTGGTGGCTGCGCTGGAGCGCGGCGGCGTGGATCTGATCGAGCTGGGCGTGCCGTTTTCCGATCCCATTGCCGACGGTCCGGTGATCCAGAGGGCGGCGGCGCGGGCGCTGGCGGCGGGCGCCACGGTGGCCGGTGTGCTGGATATGGCGCGCGAGATTCGCGCCTCGTCCGAGATTCCGATTCTGCTGTTCACCTACATGAATCCGGTGCTGCATTACGGATTGGAAGCGCTGGCGCATAACGCCAGGGAAGCCGGCATCGACGGCTGCCTGCTGACGGACCTGAGCGTGGAAGAGGCGGCTCCTTATGTGCGGGCGATGCGCGCGGCGGGTCTGGATACTGTATTTCTGGCCGCGCCCACCTCGACCGAGCGGCGGCTGAAACTGGTGGCGGAATATTCCACGGGATTCGTGTATCTTGTTTCGAGGACCGGCGTGACGGGCGAGCGCGAAGCGGTGTCGGATTTGCTGGGCCCACTGATTGAGAAGATGCGCGCGGCGACCGACCTGCCGCTGGCGGCCGGGTTCGGGATTTCGACGCCGGAGCAGGCGGGCGCGGTGGCTGCCATGGCCGACGGCGTGGTGGTGGGCAGCGCGATCGTGCGGCAGATCGAGACGGACCTGGGCGGCCTGGAAGAACTGGCGCGTTCGCTGAAGGAAGGGATGGCGCGGAAGCGATGAATGCAGCGGGCGGAAGGAAACCAGAGATGACCCAGGAAGAGGCCCAGCGACTGCTCGCTGAGAGCCGCGCCAAAATCGATTCGTGCGACCGCAAGCTGGTAGACCTGCTCAACGACCGCACGCGCATGGTGGAAGACATCGGGCGCGCGAAGAAGACGCTGGCGATGGAAGTGCTGGAGCCGCGTCGCGAGGAGTCCGTGTACCGCAACGTGCTGCTGCACAATCGGGGCCCGATTCCGGATGAGGCGCTGCAGCGCATCTTTGAGCAGATCATCGAGGAGATGCGCGCGCTGCAAGGGCTGCAGCCGCCGAGACCGAAGTAATGGCGCAGACGCCGGACCGGAGGCGTCAGACGCCAGACGCCAGACGCCAGACGCCAGGAAGCGAGTGGCCGGCGTCGGTGGCTGTTGTGGGGGTGGGGCTGATCGGCGGCTCCTTTGCGCTGGCGCTGCGCGCGGCGGGATTCACGGGGCCGATTGTGGGTGTGAGTTCGCCCGCGACGGTCGGGAAGGCGCTGACCGCGGGCGTGATTGATGCGGCGCTGCCGTTGGCTGAGGCCGCGGGGTCGTGCGACCTGATTTATCTCTCGCAGCCGATCCGGCAGATTCTGGAAACCATCGACCTGTTGGATGCCGTGGTGCGTCCGGGGACGGTGGTGACCGACGCGGGCAGCACGAAGGCGGCGATTGTGGCTCGGGCGGCGGGGTTCGCGCGGGCGCGGTTCGTCGGCGGGCATCCGATGGCGGGGAAGGAATTGCGCGGGGTGGAAGCGGCGGACGCTGATCTGTTCCGCGGCCGGCCGTATGTGCTGACATCACGCGAGCCGGGGCTCGAAGCTTGGATCGAGCGGATCGGCGCGCGGCTGGTGTTTCTCTCGCCCGACGAGCATGACCGCTTGGTCGCGATGGTTTCGCACTTGCCGCAACTGGTGTCGACGGCGCTGGCGGCATCGATCGGAGAGGACGAAGGCGCGGCGCGCGTGGCGGGTCCGGCGGCGATGGACCTGACGCGGCTGGCGCTGAGCCCCTATGACATCTGGCGCGACATCTTTGATACGAATGCGGGTGCGATCGACGCGGCGCTGGCGGGGTTTATCGCACGGCTGGAACGGCTGCGGGCGGAACTGCGGAGTCCCGAGATGGAGCGGGTGTTCGAAGGGGCGGCGAAAGCAGCTCGGGAGTTGCGAAAAGGTCAGGCGAAGGGGTTCACCACGCGCACGCCCCCGTAGTCCTGACCGGCGTTCAGGTCTTCGCTCAGGACCTTGTCGCAGCCGAGGGCTCGGGCGGCTTCGAGGATGGCGGCGTCCCAATAGGAGATCTGGTAGCGCTCGCGCGTCGCCAACGCTGCGGTCAGGATGTCGAGGGTCATATCCTGAACGGGAAACCGGCAAAAGGATGTGACCATATGGACGGCGCTTTCGTGACTCATCTTGCTGCGCCTCGCCTGGACATAGAATTCCTGGAGTAACTGCATAGAGAGCGCCAAGTCCGGCGCCGTGAGCACGGCTTGCGCAACGTCGCGCTTGTGCGCTTCCGACGGCCGGGTGCTAACCCGGATTTCTCGCAGGCTCGCAGAGCGTTTCGGGCACAGGCGGGATGCCTCGGCGAGTGGTCGGGCCGACACTCCGGGCACGACACTGTGATGGACGACAAGCGCCGGGACGAGTCCCGGCGCGGCAAGCCACGGGCTTGCGCCACATCCTGCGTCCGAAACCTGGTGAGAAATGCCGGCTAACGCCGTATAGGAGAACGTTCGAGTCGACGAAGCGCATCGCGATCATGTACCTCGTCGCGGGTCAACCGATCCTCGGCGCTGAAGGGCGGATCTCTATGCTCGCGCTGGATCTTAGCGATCAATTCATCTTGTAACCGCTTCAGACGTTGGAATTCTGCCTCGTCGCGCGTGTACTTTTCCAAAAACTCACGCACCACCGCGCTGACCGTCGTATCCTGCTCGGCCGCCTTCACCCGGGCCCGGCGGTAGAGATCATCGGAGACCGAAACCGTGATGTTTCTCACAGTTTCACAGTATCACAGTCCGCCCTGTGCGGGCACCTGTGAACGCGCGGCACATGGAGTACTCTGCTAACTTATTGAAATAATGATTTTTTCTGGATGGCCTGCGGCGTGCTTTTCCCCGTTTCACGTATGAAAAAGTTGCTGGCGGTTGTGGCGCTCACCCTGGCGATTCTCCCCGCCCGGGCCACCACCACCGATGACGATCCTTATAAAGATCCGGCGCTCAACGTCAACGCCCGCTACATCGTGGAAAGCGTGGAGGTCAAGGGTAATCCCAAGGCCAAGCACCTGAGCGATCCGCTGCAAACCGAGCTGGATCAGGTGGTGGGCCAGAACCTCGACCAGTCCCTGCTCGAGCGCCTCTCCGACCAGATGAAGGACGAGTTGCATGTGCCCGACGTGAGCTTCCACGTCACCAAGGGCCAGATGCCGGAGCGCGTCGTGGTGACCTTCGAGGTGGGGGAAAAGGAGAAATCCTTTGACCTGGACGTGGTGCGCTTCCTTTATCATTCCAAGCAGGGCTGGACCGGCGAAGGCGGCGCCACCGTTCGCATCCACGGCAACGCGTTGAAATTCGGCCTCATCAGCGACGGTGACCGCATGGCCGAGCGCTACGCGGGCATGCAGGCTGCCTATGAGCGCACCAACGTCGGCACGGACAGGCTGGCTCTGCGGTTCCGCTTCCTCAGCTATCACGAACAGTGGAATCGCGCCACGCTGCTGGCCGCCGACCCGAACGACATCTATCGCACGCGCATGCACTTTGTGCCCGAAGCAACGGTCTATATCGCCGAGCCGCTCGACCTGACGTTCGGCGTCGATTTCGCGCGCTACCGGATCGCCCAACCCAGCCCGGTTGCCCTGGCCCCGACTGGTGCGCGAACCGAATCCTCCAACGCGGTGGTAACAACTCTGCGCTACCACTCGCGTTGGGATTCGGGAACCGAAACCCAGCAGGAGGTGAATGCGTCCTACGGGGTACGGTCCGGCACCAAGGTGCTGGAAAGTGATCGCGTGTACACCAAACAACAGGGCGACGTGCAATACCGGCTGAAGCATGGCCACAATGAAGTGAAGGTCGGTTTTCTGGCCGGCCACATAGTAGGATCCGCACCGATGTATGAGCGCTTCATTTTAGGCAATGCCGAAACCCTGCGGGGGTGGAACAAGTATGATCTGGATCCGCTGGGAGCCTCCAACGCGATCCACGGCTCGATCGATTACACCTACCACGCGTTCCTGATTTTCTACGATACGGGCGCGGTCTGGACGTTGACCGAGGACCGCGAACAGAAGCAATCGCTGGGGGCGGGATTGAAAGATGGTGGTTTTCAGCTTGCGGTGGCGTTTCCCATCCGCGCGGGGGCTGCGAATCCGGTGTTCTATGTTGGTCTGAACTTCTGACGGGGAGCAAGCTTGCGGGCCATCAAAACGTGGTGGGTGATCGCGGCGTTTTTGTCCGGCATCGCCTTCGCGATGCAGGCGGAGGATCTGATCCTGCGCCTACAGGACAGCCGCATCGAGTTGACGGCGCCACGGGTGCACTTCCTCACCGGCGAGCCGCTGAAGCGTCTGCGCAACGCCTCGGCCGTGCCTTTCGGCTTTCAAGTGAAGCTGGCCACCGGACGGCGTGACCGCCTGGTGCGCCAGAACATGGAAACATTCATCATCAGCTACGATTTGTTTGAGGAGCGGTACCAGGTGAGCCGGCTCACCGGCTCGCCCAAATCGGCCAGCCATCTGACCTCAGAGGAAGCCGAAGCATGGTGTTTCCACGAAATCTCCGGACTGGACCTGAGCGGCGTCGCGGCCGGCGAGCAGTTCTGGATCTTCGTGGATATCCGCTCGGTGGACGACCGCGACGCCTCGCTATTCGGCCGCGACACCATCACCGACAACGGCATCAGCCTCAAGGGCCTGATCGAGCGGCTGAGCAGTCCGGCCAAGCCGTCGGAGGTCAACCTGTCGCTGGAGGCCGGTCCGCTGACGCTCGAACAGTTGCGGCGGGGACGGGGGTGAGCCGCAGGCCGGCCCACTTTTTGATTTTGCGTCGACCGGTTTCGCCCGGCTCGCAACGGTTGTCTCAACGGTTTGGCCGCCGCGGCATGCTCTCCGGTATTTACGAAACCGCTCTCGTCCGCATTTCTCACCCAGTTCGGGCGCAGCGAGCCATGGGCTCGCGCCACGTCCTGCGTCCGAAACCTGGTGAGAAATGCGGACTACCTGGGGGTGAGGCGCCATGAACCGGCTGCGCACTCGATTGATCCTGGTGTTCGTGCTGGCCACCGTGCTCCCGCTGGGGTTGACGCTGTGGACCGGGCTCAGGCTGCTGGACATCAGTGCGGACCTGGCGCCGTTGGAGGAACTGGGCGCCGTCACCGATTCGCTTCAGCAGACCGGCGTCGATCTTTACCAGCAAGCTACGGAACTGCTGCGGCAGGATGTGGCGGCCGGCCGCATCCAGCCGCGCGCGGCCAGCGGGGAAGAGGCGCGGGCGTTTCTCGATCGCGGCGTGGAGGAGCAGTGCGGGCTCGCGGGCGAGCATCACGAGCGCATCGAATGCCTGGAGCGGCGGGGAGCCAACGTCCTGGCGTACTCGCGGGCGATGCCACAGGCGATGGACGCTCTGACGCAGCAGATCGCCGAAGCCCGCCAGGCACTGGAAACGCCCGAAGTGCGCGACGTGCGCGGCGGGTTCAGCAGGACGCTGCTGGTGGTCTCCGCGTCCCTATGGGTGGGCGCGCTGGCGGCGATGATTTTCCTGGCCGCGCACGTCACGCGTCCGGTGCGGCGGCTGACGCAAGGCCTGGGCCGCGTCGCGGCGGGCGACCTGAAGGCGCGCGTGCCGGACGACGGGTCAGGCGAGATCGGCGATGCGATGCGCGCGTTTAATGAGATGGCCGGGCAGTTGGAAGAGACCCGCGAGCACCTGATCCAGGTGACGCGTCTGGCCAGCTGGCAGGCGGCGGCGCGCAAGATGGCGCACGAGGTGAAGAATTCTCTCACGCCCATCCGGTTGACCATGGAAGAGATCGTGAGCCGCAAGGGGAACCCCGATGGGGCGTTCCTGGAGCAAGCTGCGCAGATCGTCGCCGACGAAGTGAACACGCTGGAGCGGCGCGTGCGGGCATTTTCCGAATTTGCGGCCGAGCCGCCAGTGACGCCCTCCGAGATCGACGTGAACGCGCTGATCGAGGAGCGCGTGGCTTTGCTCCGGTCGGCGCATCCGGAAATCATTTATGAGGTGAAACTCGCGCCGGACCGTCCGCGGGCCATGGCCGATCCCGACCTGCTCAAAGGGATGCTGACGAATCTGCTGGAAAATGCCGCGCAGGCCGCGCAGGCCGGCGGTGTGGTGCGGGCGTGCACGTCGCGCGACGGCGGGCAGTTGCGGATTGAAGTGCTCGATTCGGGTCCGGGGTTGAGTCAGCAGGCGCGCGCGAGTTTGTTTGAGCCGACCATTTCTTTCAAGAAAGGCGGCATGGGATTGGGATTGTCGATTGTGCACCGCAGCGCACTGCTGTGCGGTGGTGAGATTCAGGCGTTCGACGGCGAACTGGGCGGCGCGGGGTTCCGCTTGTCGCTGCCGGCGGCGGCGCGGAATGGAGCGGCGTAGGACGTGAACGGACAGGCCGTTAGCGGACAGGCGAAGACCGCTCCCTGTGGTCGCGGCTCAGCTAGCGGCGCTGTGCGTTGGGGCTGTGATTCGTGCGGATCGCCGCAGTGCACGCGCCGCGATCTGTGCACAGCGCCAGCTGAGCCGCGACCGCAGGGAGTCTCCAGTCCGCCCACCCCATAGGAACGAACCATGGCACAGAAGCGAATTCTGGTAGTCGACGACGAAGAAAACATCGGGCGCAGCCTGCGCCTCATCCTGGAACGCGAGGGCTACGCGGTCACCACGGCGTCGAGCGTTGGGGAAGCCAGGGCCTTGCCCATGCGCGCCGACGCTTACCTGGTGGACGTAAAGCTTCCCGACGGCAACGGCATCGACCTGCTGCGCTGGTTCCGCTCGAATGGGAATGAGGCTCCGGTGGTGATGATCTCCGGGCACGGCACCATCGCCGATGCCGTGGAAGCCACGCGCGCGGGAGCTTTCGATTTCCTGGAAAAGCCGCTCAGCCGCGAGCGCGTCCTGCTGGCTCTGAAGCACGCCCTGGAACAGACCACGCTGCGCGAAGAGAACCGGCGCCTGAAGGAAATGGTCGGCGGCGCGCGCATGATCGGATCGAGTGCCGCCTTCGAACGCGTGCTGGAGCAGGCCACCATGGCCGCCCGCAGCGACGCGCGTGTGCTGCTGGCCGGCGAATCCGGCACGGGCAAGGAACTGTTGGCCGCGCATATCCACGAGGAGAGCCCCTTCGCCGGCGGTCCGTTCGTGAAGGTGAATTGCGCGGCGATCCCCACCGAGCTTATCGAAAGCGAGCTGTTCGGCCACGAAAAAGGCGCGTTCACCGGAGCCACCTCCGCGCGGCGCGGCAAGTTCGAGCTGGCCGACGGCGGCACACTGTTTCTGGACGAGGTCGGCGACCTGCACGGGTCTTCGCAGGCCAAGCTCCTGCGCGTGCTGCAAGAGGGCGAGTTCCATCGCGTGGGCGGGGAGCAATCGATCCGCGTCATGGTGCGCGTGATCGCGGCCACGAATCGCGACTTGTCTGAGATGGTGGCGCAGCAGAAATTCCGCGAGGACCTCTACTACCGCCTGTGCGTGGTCCCGGTGCGCGTCCCGAGCCTCCGGGAGCGGCGCGAGGATATCGGTCCGCTGGCCGACTATTTTCTGGGCGAGTTCTGCGCCCGAAACAATTTCCGCCCGAAGCGTTGGGGAGCGGGCACCATCGCCGCGCTGGAGGAATACGGCTGGCCCGGAAACATCCGCGAGCTGCGCAACACGGTGGAACGCATGGCGATCCTCACGCGGGGCGAAGTGATCGAGGCCGACGCCGTGCCTGTGGAGATCCGCATCGCGCGCAGCACCGGAGCCAAAGGCAACCTGCGCGAGGCGCGCGAATCGGCCGAGCGCGAGCACATCCTCAAGGCACTGGAAGAATCCAAGTGGAACGTCTCCGGTGCGGCGCGGCTGCTCGGCATGGAACGCACCAACTTGCACAAGCGCATCCGCGCGCTGGGTCTGACGCGCGCCCGCGAGGGCTGAGGTAGCGCAAGCACTCGTGCTTGCCGCGCCGGGCCTCGTCCCGGCGATTGTCGCCTGGGCCGGGCAGTCCCGAGTTTCTCCGCGAATGCCCAGCGACCGGATGAACACCTCGTAGCACGAATCTCTCACCAGGTCTCAGCGCACCGGGGGGGGACGTGAGGCCGGGAGATGCAAGGGACTATTTCGGAGCCGCAGCCGGCATGACGTGTTGAGTGAGGACAAGCGCCGGGACGAGTCCCGGCGCGGCAAGCCAGGGGCTTGCGCCACGTCCTGCGTCCGAAATCTGTGAGAAATGCGGGCCTAAGATTGACTTCAAGCCGGACTCGCCGTCCCACCCCGTCTGCTAGAATGACGGTTTTGACGCCCAGACTAACCCAGGAGCCCGTTTGGCCGCGCAGTCGAGCCTAGTCGCCATTTATCCAGGATCGTTTGACCCCATCACCTACGGGCACCTGGATCTCATTTCCCGTGGCAGCCGGATGGTCGAGCGGCTCATCGTCGCCGTACTCCGCAATCAGTCCAAGCAGCCGTGGTTCACGGTGGAGGAACGCGTGGAAATGATCACCGACACCATTGGAGGCTACACCAACGTGGAGGTGGCCGCCTTCGACGGCCTGCTGGTGGATTTCGCTGAAGCGCAGGGCGCCACCATGCTGCTGCGCGGCATCCGCGCCGTCTCCGATTACGAGCTCGAATGGCAGATGGCGCTGATGAACCGCCGCCTCCGCCCCGGGATCGAAACCGTCTTTCTGATGGCCGGCGAAGAGTACTCGTTCATCAGCTCGCACCTGGTCAAGGAAGTGGTGGCGCTGGGCGGAAGTGTTCAGGGAATCGTGCCGCCGGCCGTCGAGCAGCGCCTCAAGCAGCGGGTCGTTGAACGGCGCCATTAGCGCACGCCCGAGCCGGATCGTTAGTATACAGAAAGAGGGTAGACCGAATGCCAGCCGTACAAGAACTAGCCGAGCGGATGTCTTGGATCAGCGAATCTTCCACCATGAAGGTGGCCGCCGAAGCCGGCCGCCTCAAGCGCGAAGGCGTCGCCGTGGTGGACTTCAGCGCCGGGGAGCCCGACTTCCCCACGCCCACCAACATCAAGAACGCCGCCATCGAGGCCCTGAACCAGAACTTCACCAAGTACACGCCCGTCAGCGGCACGCCCGAGCTCAAGCAGGCCATCGTCGACTATCACCGCGATTCCTACGGCACCGCCTACGCGCCCAAGGAATGCATCGCCACCATCGGCGGCAAGCACGCCATCTTCAACTTGGTCCAGGCCCTGGTCAATCCCGGCGACGAAGTTATCATCCCGGTGCCTTACTGGGTCACCTATAAGGACGTGGTCAACTACGCCGCCGGCAAGTGCGTCTTCGTCGAAACCAGCGAGGAGGAAGGCTTCGAGCTCACCGCCGCGCAGGTGGAACGCGCGCTCACGCCGCGCACGCGCATGCTGATCCTGAATTCGCCGTGCAACCCCAGCGGAGCCGTCTTCCAACGCGAAGAGATGGAGAAGATATTCGCGCTCGCCAAGGACCGCGGCGTCTGGATCCTCACCGACGAATGCTACGAACGTTTCCTCTATGACCGCGAGCGCTTCTCCATGGCTTCGCTGCCGGACGCTAAGGACACGGTGGTGGTCGCCGGGTCGCTCTCGAAGACCTTCGCCATGACCGGCTGGCGCATAGGCTTCGTCCTGGCCCCTCCGGCGGTCTCCGCCGCGATCAACAACCTCCAGAGCCACACGACCTCGAACCCCACATCGATCGCCCAGAAGGCCGCCATCGAGGCCCTGCGCGGACCGCAGGACTCGGTCGCCTCCATGCTCGCCGAATACCGCCGCCGCCGCGACTACGTCATCGGCCGCCTGCGCGCCATCCCCGGCGTCAAAGCCCAGGAGCCGCGTGGCGCCTTCTACGCCTATCCCAATGTGTCGGCCGCCTACAAGAACGGCATCGCTAACTCGATGAACTTCGCCGAAAAACTCCTGGCCGAGGAGCACGTCGCCATTGTGCCGGGCGAAGCCTTCGGCACCAACGAACACATCCGTCTCTCTTACGCGACCTCGATGCAGGAGCTCGAACGCGGCCTTGACCGCCTGGAGCGCTTCATCAAGGCCCGCGTCTAACGGACCCGGAGGATCGCCGTACAGTGTCCGCCGCAGCTCCAGCCGCCGCCGCCACCCTCGCGCGGGTCATTGCCGGCACGCGCGCCGCGGCTTTTGCGCGTCTCATCCCGTCGACCCCAGCGACTCCGGTCTGCTGTGCGCAGCCGGACATCCTGCAGACCGCTTCCTGCGGTCGCGGCTCAGCCAGCGGCAGTCTGCCCGGATCGCGGCTATTGCGCAAAGCGCCCCTAGCCCGGATTTCTCACGGGCTCGCAGAGCGTTTCGGGCAAAGCACAAGCGGGAGGCCTCAGCGAGTGGTCGGGCCGGCACCCCGGGGACGACACTGTGATGGTCGACAAGCGCCGGGACGAGTCCCGGCGCGGCGAGCCATGGGCTCGCGCCACGTCCTGCGTCCGAAACCTGGTGAGAAATGCGGACTAGCCCGGATTTCTCACGGGCTCGCAGAGCGTTTCGGGCAAAGCACAGGCCGGATGCCTCGGCGAGTGGTCGTGGCGGCACTCCGGGCACGACACTGTGATGGACGACAAGCGCCGGGACGAGTCATACCTCATGTCTGGGCGCGGCAAGCCACGGGCTTGCGCCACGTCCTGCGCCCGAAACCTGGTGAGAAATGCGGGCTAGCCACTCCGCGACCGCAGGGAGGGGTCCCCTCCGGTCCGCTATGCTGACCCCCCTGAAACCCCGCGCCGTCCCCAAGCCCGACTGGGGCTCCACCCGCCTCTCCCCCTGGTTCCCCGACCCCGCGGAAAAGATCGGCGAGATGTGGTTCGTCAACCCCGGCGACCCCCTGCTGATCAAGTTCCTCTTCACTACCGGAAAGCTCTCCGTGCAGGTCCACCCCGGCGACACCTACGCGCGCCAACACCACAATTCCCTCGGCAAAACCGAAATGTGGCACGTGCTCGCGGCCGAGCCCGGCGCGCAGATCGCCGCCGGCTTCCGCGAGCCCATCACCAAACAGCGCCTCCGCGAAGCCGCCCTATCCGGTGAAATCGAGCGTCTCCTTACCTGGCACGACGCCCGCCCCGGCGACACCTTCTTCCTGCCCGCCGGCACGGTCCACGCCATCGGACCTGGCTTGGCGCTCCTTGAAGTCCAGCAGAACTCCGACCTCACCTACCGTCTCTACGACTACGGCCGCCCGCGCGAACTGCATTTGGATCACGCTGTAGCCGTAGCCGACACGATCCCCTACGACCCCCGCCAGCCCGCGCGCGCAGGTGTCCTGGTCGACTGCCCCTACTTCCGCACCGAGCGCCTGACCCTCGCCGGCAGCCTGACGCTCGAACCCGCCGCCGGTCAAACTCTGGTGGTCCTTCAAGGCGCAGCCGACTTCGACGGCCAACCTGCCACCGCTGGCCAAGTCTGGCGGGGTCCCGGTCCGTCGACGCTCACCGGTGAAGCCACCCTCCTCCGCATTCTGACCCCGGAGCCCTGACGGCGGTCCGCTCTCCGGTGTGGCGCGACCACGAAGGCGACTCCGGCAGAGACCTTCCGGCGCAGCACTACGCCGCCAGTCATTCGGCCAACGCCCAATAACCCGCACTTCTTCACCGGCTCTCAGCGAATCGGAGGGAAACGTCGGGCGGGGAGCCGCAAGGGACGATTTCGTCACCGCAACTGGCATTACACCTTGACCGGCGACTGGCGCCAGGATGAATCATACCTAATGTCTGGGCGCGGCAAGCCACGGGCTTGCGCCACGTCCTGCGCCCGAAGCCTGGTGAGGAATGCGGGAATAACCCGGAAACCCGCCGCCACAAAAGGAAAGGGCCGTCCCACGCCGCGCTCCGGACACGCCCGCTCGGCCCGAAGTCCAAGCGGGCAGGCGGACGTGAAGGCGCAGGGGGACGGCCTCGCTGTCAGTAAATCGTGAGGAAGCTCCGGGAGCCTACTGCTCGCGGTGGAAACGGCCCACGTAGGCGGCCTTGCCGATCACGTGTCCTTCCATCCCCTTCATGATGGCGTCACGCGTCGTATCCGCGGGCAGATCGAGCTTGGTATCGAGAGCATAGAACTCCCAAACATAGTGGTGGAACGGACCAGCGCCCGCGCCCGGACCGAAGTACGCCGGAGCGCCGCGGCCGGCGCCGATGCCCGGGCCATTGCGCGTGCCATCCGGCAGGTCGCCGCCGCCCATTCCTTCGGGCAGCCCTTTGGCCGTGCCCGGGATGTTGAACGCGCTCCAATGCAGCGTATCCACGGGCCCCTTCTGCGATGCGTTTTCGATGTCGTGGAAGATCACGACGTAGGACTGGAGCCCCGCCGGCGCCTGGGCCGGGGTGTCGCCGTTCGACCAGTGGAAGGTGAACTCCGGAAGCTTGTTCTCTCCGTAGAAGGAATACTTCATCGGAACTTCACTACCATCGGCGAAAGAGGTTGAGGTTACCGACAAGACCGGGCCCCGGGCGAATCCCTTGCCGCCACCTTTGCCGCCTCCCTTGCCTTTACCGCCGCCAGGCCCCTGGGCCACCATCAGTGCGCAGGATCCCAGTGCGGCCACCATCATTAGAATTTTCAGAGTCGACTTCATTGAACGCTTCTCCTTTGTGTTGTGTCTGGCCTAGATTGCAACTTCTCATTGTATAGCCATCGCCCGAGCCGGCGGCTCCAGCTTCGTTTCGGACCCACGGTGTAAAGAGCGGACCGCGCCAAAACCAAACCGCTTGGGACGGGTGTATTCTGTGGGGAACATGACATCACAGCGACTGAGATTGCTCCTGGCGGGATTTCTTGGCATCGGTCTTCTTGTCTGGACGACATTGGCGGTTGGGCAGCAGGTCAAACAGATTGACGACAAGGTGCTGAAGACCGCGGGCCAGGGCACGGAATGGACGATCAACGGGATGAATTGGGGGGAGCAGCGCTACAGCACCATGACCCAGATCAATCCCGGGAATGTCAGCAAACTCGCGTCCGTGTGGTCGTACGAGCTTGGTCCCGGTGGGGGCAACCAGCAGGCGACTCCTCTGTATTCGAACGGGATCCTTTATACCGTGACGAACTGGAGCATCGTCGCCGCCGTCGACGCGAAAACCGGCAAAGAGCTGTGGCGCTATGACCCGCAGGCGGATCGAACCATGACGCAGCCGGGAAAATCCCGCCTTTGCTGTGGTGTGAATAGCCGGGGCGTGGCACTGTACGAAGGCAAAGTGCTGGTCCCCGTCGTCGACGGACGCATGCAGGCTCTGGACGCCGCGACCGGGAAGCTCCTGTGGTCTTCCTGGGCGATCCCGGAGCCGAAGGAGGGCGAGATCTCCCCCTACTCCCTCACCATGGCGGCCCGCGTGGCGAAGGGCAAGGTATTCATCGGCAATGCCGGCGCTGAGTTTCCTCCGTTTCGAGGATACGTCTCCGCCTTCGATGTCAACACGGGGAAAGAGCTCTGGAAGTTCTACACAACGCCTGGCGATCCTTCGAAGGGCTTCGAGAACAAGGCCATGGAAGCCGCGGCGAAAACCTGGGCGGGTGACTGGTGGAAGATGGGCGGCGGCGGATCCATGTGGGATGGCATGGCCTATGATCCGGATGAAAACCTGTTGTACGTGGGAACCGGCAACGGGACGGTCTGGTCCGCGGACGTTCGTAACGGTGGCCGCCAGGAAAAGCCGCTGGACAACCTCTACATTGCTTCGATCCTCGCCATCAACGCCGACACCGGTGAGTTGAAGTGGCACTTCCAGTGCACGCCAGGCGACCAATGGGACTACGACGCGATTCAGCACCTTCTGCTTGCGGATATTCGCATCAACAATCGCAATCGCAAGGTGGTCATGCAGGCGAACAAGAATGGGTACTTCTACGTGATCGACCGCACGAACGGCGAATTCATCTCCGCAGCCGAGATGTCGCAAGTGAGCTGGGCCACGGGACTCGACCCGAAAACCGGCCGTCCTCACGTGCATCCCGACGCGATGTATTCTTCCACCAAGGGCGTGACCGTATATCCGGTGCAGATGCACAACACGTCGCAGATGTCGTTCAATCCGAACACGGGCCTGATCTATGTTCCCATTGCGGTCGAAAACACCTTCAGCTTCGTGGCCGCGGAGGAGTATGAGGAAACGCCCGGGCGGCAAAACTTCGGACTGAATCTGGCCGGCGCACGGGGCGGCGTAGCGATGGCATCGCCGCCTCCTCACGGACCCGCGCGTATGAATCCAGATGGCAGCAAAGTGCGCGGAGGGATTCTCACCGCGTGGGATCCCGCCACGCAACAGGAGCGATGGTTCGCGCTCGGCGGCGGACAGTCGGGTGGCGGCACCGTGTCCCTGGCTTCGAACCTGGTGATTCAAACATTGGGCAACGGACACCTGAAGGCGTTTACCGCCGACAAGGGTGACGAGCTTCTGGACATGACGTTGCCGCTGACGTCCGGGGTCGGTCCACCGATGACTTACATGTTCGACGGCAAGCAATACATCGCGGTGATGGCAGGAACCGGGGCATCGGGACGGGGAGGCCGCGGTGGCGGCCGTGGCGGAGGGCCCGGCGCCGGGAAAGGCCCGGGAGGAGGAGCGCCGCCAGCGGGCGTCGCGCCACTGGAGCCGACAGCCGCCGCAGCGCAGAGCGGAGACAATGTTCCTGCGGCGCCGGCCAACAACAATCCGAGACTGCTTGTTTACGCTGTTCCGAACTGAGGTTTGCCTGTGCCGCTTCGACTCACCTGGCATCGGCGCGAAACGCGAGGCAGGGATACGCAATCGGCGATTTGGCCGCCGCTCCCGGCATGACAGCGTGACCGGCCACAAGCGCCGGGACGAGTCCCGGCGCGGCAAGCCACGGGCTTGCGCCACGTCCTGCGTCCGAAACCTGGTGAGAAATACGGGCTAACCCATGGGCTGACCCGGCGTGAAGCGCTGGCCGCCATGGCGGCGGCTCCGGCGGTGCTGGTCCAGAGTTCGCAACCGCCCCTGAAAACGTCCGGTTCCAACTCGCCAGGACCCGTCTCGGCTTAGGCAGGCGATCGCACGGCAACTCGGCGCGATCAGGGTGACCATCCTGCCCGAGACGGACGAGAGGTTGCTGCGGTTCCGGGACCTCGACGGATTCGCGGCCGAACTCCGCCCCGGCGCCTGAGCTGGTTTACGCGACCTGCGAATAATCGAGCAGGAGTTGTCCCGTGCTGTCGCCCAGTTTGGCGATCGGCACGCCCGCGTGGTCGAGCAGCGTGACCAGCAGGTTCGCCATCGGGGTGTCAGACCCGTAGTCGAAGTGATACCCGGTTTGGAACTTGCCGTTCAGTTTGCCGGCCAGCAGGACCGGCAGGTCCGAATGGCGGTGCAGGTTCGCGTCGCCCATGCCGCTGCCGTAAAGAATGGCGCTGTGGTCCAGCAGCGATCCGTCGCCATCCGGCGTGTCGCGCATCTTCTCCAGGAAGTAGCTCAGCAGGTGGACGTGATAGGTGTCGATCTTGGCCTTCTGCGCCTTGAGTGTGGGATCCTCGCGGTGGTGCGAGATCGCGTGGTGGTTCCCGGGTACGCCAATCTGACTGTAGGAGCGCCCGCTCAGCTCGCGCGCCACGATCAGCGAAAACACGCGCGTGATGTCGCTGCGGAACGCCATCAGTTGCAGGTCAAACATCAACCTGGCATGTTCCTCGAAGCTGGGGGGAACGCCGATGGGGCGATCCGGAAGCTCAAGCGATTCCGAAATGTTCGACTCGGCGTTCTGAATGCGCTGCTCCACTTCGCGGACCGAATCGAGATACTCGCCGAGTTTCGAGGTGTCCGAGCGGCCCAGCTTGGCGGTGAGCATGCCGGTTTCTTCCAGCACCGAATCGAGGAGGCTGCCCTGATTGCGGATCTGGGCACGGCGTTGCGCGGGGTTGCCGCCGTCGCCGAAGAGGCGTTCGAAGATCACGCGCGGCTGGATCTCGGGGCTGTTGGGCGAAGTCTCACTGCGCCAGGAAACGGTGTTGACGTAGAAGCAGTCCCCGGAATCGCACGCGCCTTGCGACGCGGATTCGAGCGTCATCTCGATCGAAGGGACCTGCGAGTCCTGGCCCAGGTGCTTGGCGGCGATTTGGTCGGCGGAGGTCGCCAGGCGAATCTCCGCGCCGGGGCGGGTGCGATCGTAGGCATGCACGCCGGTCAGCCAAGCCGCGGCCGCGCGATTGTGATCGCCGCTGCCATCGCCCTTGGTGTCCGCTTCGAGATGCGACAGATTCGTAAGGACGTTGAAGTCCTCGCGCAAGCCTTCCACGGGCTTCAGGTTGGGGGTGATCTCGTAATTCCGCCCCGTCTGGCTCGGCTTCCATTCCGGAAAGATGACGCCGTGCGCGGCGTAGACGAAGCCCAGGCGCATCGGGGCCTTGCTGGACTGAGCCGAAAGCGCAGGCGCCATCGAGTCCAGGAACGGCAAGGCGATGGTGGCGCCCGCGCCCTTGAGCAGCGTCCGCCGCGGAAGCGTTTTTCTCGTAAGGAACGTCATGCCGTTGCCTCCTAATTCTATTGTGCCGAATCCTGAGCCATCCTGCTCTGGAACGGCATGCTTGAGACCACGCCCAACACTTGCGAGGCGAAGGTGTAGTTGTCACGGGCCGACTGGCGGGCGATGGCGCGAATCGCCGGCTGGTCGTAGTACTGTACGTTGCGCCCCAGCGCGTACATCATCAGCTTGCCGGTCATGGCTTCGACGAACAGCTCGGGATTACGCAGCACCAACTGGCGGACACCCTCCATGCCATCCACCTTGGTTCCGTCGGGAAGGCTGCTCGAAACATCCAGCGGCTTGCCGTTTTCCTCGGCACGCCAGCGGCCCACGGCATCGAAACTCTCCATGGCGAAACCGATGGGATCCATCTTGGCGTGGCAGCTGGCGCAGGCCGGATTCGCGCGGTGCAGTTGCATCGCCTCCTTCATGGAAAGAGGCTTTCCCGACTTTTCCGTGTTGAGCGCGGGCACGTTTGGCGGCGGCGGCGGCGGCGGCGAGGCCAGCAGGTTCTCAAGGACGTACTTGCCGCGCAGCACAGCCGAGGTGCGCGTGGAGTAGGCGGTGATCAGAAGGATGCTGCCTTGCCCCAGCAGGCCCCTGCGCGGACTCCCCTCCGGCAGCGTCACGCGCCGGAAACGGCTGCCGGTGATGTTCGGGATGCCGTAGTGCTGGGCCAGACGCTCGTTCAAAAAGGTGTAGTTCGCCGTGAGGAGATCGAGCACGCTGCGGTTCTCGCGCAGGATGCTGTCCAGGAACAGTTCGGTCTCCCGCACGAAGTCGGCGCGCAGGCCTTCGTCGAAGTCGCGGAAGAGATACAGGTCGGGTTGCTTGGTTTCGACGTCGCGCAGGAACAGCCACTGCGCCGCGAAGTTGGTCACCAACGCTTCACTGCGCGGGTCGGCCAGCATGCGGTTGACTTGGGCGCGGAGCACATCGGGCTGGCGCAGGGTGCCCGCGGCCGCGGCGTCGAGCAGTTCGTCGTCCGGGATGCTGGACCACAAAAAGAAAGATAGGCGCGACGCGAGTTCGAAATCGCTGATGGGAAGGACGGAGCCCGAGGCAGCGCCGGCCGGGTCCTGTTCGATGCGGAACAGGAATTGCGGGCTGACCAGGACGCGCTCCAGGGCACGCTGGATACCCAGATCGAAGTCGCGTTCGGCGCGGCCGGATTCGTAAAAGCGGCGGACTAGCCGCAGGTCATCGGCGGTGACGTTGCGCCGATAAGCGCGGCGCAGGAGCGCGGTGAGGATACGGTCCGCGCATGCGGACTCCTCGGCGGCGCTGGCCGGGTGGCAGACGAACAGGCGGCGCCGGCTGGGCGTGTCACCCGGACCAGTCGCGTTGAACGGGCCGCTGATGGTCACCGTAGCCACCGAAGGCAGAGCGCCACGGCTGCGGCCGGGCGGGCGCAGAGCCGCTTCCGATAGCGCCTGGCTGCGTTCCAGGAACGTCACGCCGATCGTTCTTGGTCCCGCGCGGACCGCAAAACGAAACTTTCCCTCATTCGGATTTGCGCCCTCAGCGCTGGCCTGCCTTCTGCCCGCCGAGACCACGGTGGTCTCGGCCATCCGCTCCCCGTCGATGGTGATTTCGAGCTGGTGCGGATCCCGGGTTGCACCGGCGGTCTCCACCTCGAACTCGTATTCGCCGTCGAGCGGAAAGTAGCTGTCGATCTCCAACCCGCCGCGCGTGCCAAAGGGCAGTTCGTCGTTGCGGGCTTCCTGCGGCTGCCGCAGCGGTGTGACATGCGTATTCACCAGCGGCGCCATGCCCGGATCGCCCACGGCGACGCGGCTGATCTTGCTGGCGGCGGCCAGGTAGCGCTCCATCGTGGTCGGTGAAACGAAAAGCGTGTCCGCCAGATTGTCAAAACCGCTGCTGGCGTTGTCGGCGGGCAGCAGGGTGGTGTAGTCGAGCTCCTTGGGCAAATCGGGCAAGGCCAGTAGATCGCGAATGGCGTTGGCGTATTCGGTGCGGCTCAGGCGGTGAGCCAGGGGCAGCGGACCCGTGTTGGGATGCGCGGCGGCGTTCGCTTCCAGTTCGCGCGACAGGTATGCGGAAGCGCGCGTGTAAAACTCCTCGGGCGGCCGGGCGCCTCCGGGCGGCGGCATGGTCCCGGCGCGCAACCGGCGCAGGACCTTTTCCCAGACCTCGGCCTGCTCGCCGACGTGCGCAACACCCGCGGGATCCAGCACCAGGCCCGCAGTCTTCAGCCGCTCATTGTGGCAGCCCGTGCAGTACTGCGTGATCGCCGCCTGGGTTTCAGCGCCCGCGTCGGGCGGGCTTTGCGACCAAATGCGCGACGAACCAACCGAGAGGGTCCAAACCACTGCAGCCAGTGCGATTCCACCGGCAAGCCACCTTCTTACCATCGCATCCATAATATACTTGTGAGCGCCGGGCGGCTAGCCTCCCGGAGGAAGCGATGGAGATTATGCGCGCACGACTCAGCCTGCTGGCAGCATTCCTTGGGGCGAGCCTTGGGGCGAGCGCGGCCTTTGCGGCCAGCGCCCCCGCACTGGTGGACGCAGCGAAGGAGGGCGACCTGACGGCAGTACGATCGCTGCTCCGCGCGGGCGCCGATCCGAACGCAGCCGCACCCGACGGGTCGACCGCGGTGCACTGGGCCGCGCACGGTGACAATCTCCAGATGCTCGACGCATTGCTGGATGCGGGGGCGAAGCCGGATATCGTGACGCGGTACCGCGTCGCTCCATTGATGCTGGCGGCGCAGAACGGCAATGCGGCCCTGATCGACAGGCTGCTGGATGCCGGAGCCAGCCCGGACACGGTTTCCGAAGAAGGCCAGACCGCCTTGATGACGGCGGCTCGCAACGGCACTCTCGACGCCGTGCGCGCGCTGCTGCGCCGCGGCGCGAAGGTGAACCTGGCCGAATCCTTCCGCGGCCAGACCGCCCTGATGTTTGCGGCGGGCGAGGGCAACACGGCGGCTGTCGAACTGCTGCAGGAGTTCGGAGCGCAGACGAATGCGCGCTCCAAGGGCGGCTATACGCCCCTTCTATTCGCCGTGCGAAACAATCGCTACGAGACGGCCAAGTATCTGCTGGAGCACGGCGCGAACGCCAATGACAAGATTCCGGATGGCACGGCGGCGCTCTCCATGGCGATCCTGAATGCCGATTTCGACCTGGCCGCCCTGCTGCTGGACAAAGGAGCTGATCCGAACGTGCCCGATCCGCGCGGGTATCCGCTGCACGTGGTGGTGTGGCTGCACGAGCCCGGCGCGCCCCCCGACTTCGCCATGTTCGGCAACGATCCCGAGCCCGTGCCGCTGCCCAGCGGCAAGCTGTCGCACATCGATCTCCTGAAGAAGCTGCTCGAAAAGGGCGCGGACCCGAACGTGAAGATTCCCTGGGGCAACGGCCGTTTCAACACGGGTGGATTGGCGCGCAATCCTCCGAACCTCAACATCGGCCGGCACTACCTTTCTTACGAGGGCGCTACGCCGTTCTACCTGGCGGCCCGCAACGGGGATGCTCCCATGATGCGGATTCTGGCGGATGCCGGAGCCGATCCGCTCAAGCCGACGCGCTTCGGCGTTACGCCCCTGATGGGCGCGGCGTGCCTCGACTACTACGAAGGCGAAACCGCGGGTCCTTTCTCCGGCGTCTCCGAAGCCGAGCGTCTGGAAGCGGTGAAGCTGGCGGTCGCGTTGGGGAACGACGTCAACGCGCGCACCACCTTCGGCGACTTCCCGATGACGGGGACCGCCGAGTCTACGCTGCTGAAATTCCCGGACAACTTTAGCGATCTGCTCGACCTTGGTGTGGGCGACATGCGATTCGACCAGTCGACCGCGCTGCACGGGGCGGTGATCTGCAATCAGCCGTCAATTCTCCAGTATTTGATCGCGCAGGGGGCCAAGGTCGATGCGAAGAACCGTCTGGGTTGGACTCCGCTGATGGTGGCAGGCGGTCTCTTCATCGCCAATAATCGAAAAGATTTCCCCGTGGAGGCGGAGATCCTGCGGAAGGCGCTCGCCGCGCAGGGGCTGCCCGTTCGGTAAAACGCCCCTGGAGGCCCGCCGGCCATTTCAGTGGGAGGCCGAGATCACGCACTCGCGCTTCGTGCTCCGGCTGGTGTCAGTCTCCGGTACTGCGATCGCGGTCGGACACAGCCCATCCAGGGCTTGTCGCCGTCCGCACTTTTTTCGGCAGGAACGCCCATCTCCAGCCACGAACCGCGTGCCGCTTCACCGGCGGAAGGCCGGCAACAACGTTGTGATACTAATCGCCGCAAGGCCCGCCAACAGTGCGATCGTCACGATGTCCGGCCTCGCCGGTCTGTTTTCTGGACGATGTCGTTGCTCTTTTCGGAAACGTAGTACTCGGTGCCGGCTGGATCGTTCAGTGCAATGCGGTGCAGCGGAACAAACCCCGCCAGCGTGGGAATTCTCGTCAGTTCGTCGGGACCTTTGAGATAGGCGTCGTAGGTCATGGTGGAAGCGGATTCGGGAACGAATTGCTTCATCCAGCTCACGGCCTGCTGTCGGCCCATGTCCGGAAGGACTTCTCCGGTGTCCGCATCGACCGCCGTCCAGTTGCCGATGCTGCTCCTGGTGAGCCGGTACAGCGGCCGGCCGTTATACATTGACAGTCGTACGCGCGCAGGTTCGAGGCCGGCCTTCGCGGCCGCCTCAGCCGGAGTCACGGTTGCGGTGGACAGGTTGATGGGCTCCAGCCGCAGCAGGAGCTCTCCGGTAGTGATCTGCGGGTGGCCGTAATACATCAGGACCACACCCGCGGGACATTTCGGGCGAGGTTGCACCGGTTACTGGCCGGCGGTGACGATGCGGTCGAAGGCGTGGAGCAGTTCTTCGCGCGGCGAGTAGGGACCGGGGGTGTAGGCGCGCGAGGAGATGCCGCGTTGGGAGAGCTCGGAGATGTGCCAGTCCTCGCGGTTGGTGAGGTCCCAGAAGTCGATGGCGTCCTGCGCTTCGAATGATGGCTTCGCCATTTCTTCCGGGTGGAAGTGGAACTCGCAGACGATTTCGGTGCGGTCGACCGCTTTGGGCCACAGGATGTGGGTCATCATGTAATCGGGGTGGAGGCTCAAGAGCAGGTTGGGGATCAGGACGTAGTAGCAGACCATCGTGCGCTGCGCGGCGTCGAGTGCGGGGAGATAGTCGCGGCGGAGGGCGCCGTCCATGCTCATGGTCTGCGCGCCGTTGCGGAATCCCATGCTGCCGCCGAGATAGGTGGCGCTGGGCGGTTCGTTGTCCGCGCCGAGGTAGTCGGTGAGGCGGTTGAGCGCGGGGTGCAGGACGGGGCAGTGCAGGCACTCGCTGTAATTCTGGACGATCAGTTTCCAGTTGGCGCGGACATCGTAAACGATGCGGCGGTGGAGGCGCAGGTCGGCCATGCGCCAGGCGTCGAACTTATGGTGCAGGCGGCCGAGTTGGCCGGCGAGTGGGGGAGGATCGGGGCTCAGGTTCAGAAAGATGTGTCCGTCCCACAGCTCGACATGGACCGCGTGGAGCGGGAATTCGCTGCGGTCGAAGTCGGGGCCCATTTGCGGCGCGCCGAGGAGTTGGCCGTCGAGTCCGTAGGTCCAGGCATGGTAGGGGCAGCGGATGCGCCCGGGGAACGCGCCTTGGGGATCGCCGCAGATCTGCGTGCCGCGGTGACGGCAGACGTTGTGGAAAGCGCGGATGGCGCCCCCCGTGTCGGGGGTGGCGTCGCGGGTGACGATGACGCTTTCGCCGGCGACGTCGCAGAGGAAGTAATCGCCGGCGTTGGCGATGCGCTCCGTGCGTCCGGCGCAGATCCACATGCCGAAGAAGAAGCGCTCCATTTCGGCGCGGTAGGTGGCGGGGTCGATGTAGTAGCCTGCCGGGAGCGTCATTGGTCGGGCCGCAGTCTCGCTCATCCTCTTCAGCTTATTGCACGGCGTGGCGGATTATTGATAGCCTTGTCCCGAATCCAATGAGAGTCGGCGTATTTACTCCCCTTCTATCGCAGCTATCGCTGCCCGATGCACTGAAGAAGCTGAAGGCCAACGGGATCTCAACCATCGAGTTGGGCACCGGCAACTGGCCGGGCGACGCGCACTGCAAGTTGTCGATGCTCGACGACGAACGCGCTCTGGCGGCGTTCCGGAAGACCATTGCGGATCACGGCTTCACGATCAGCGCGCTGAGTTGCCACGGGAATCCGCTGCACCCGGACCCCAAGCTCGCGGCGCGCGACAGCGAGGTGAATCGCAAGACGATTCTGCTGGCCGAGAAACTGGGCGTTCCAGTGGTGGTGGATTTTTCCGGTTGCCCGGGCGGCGGGCCGGGCGACACGCATCCGAACTGGGTGACGTGTCCGTGGCCGCCCGAGTTCCTGGACATCCTCAAATACCAGTGGGACGAGGTGGTGACGCCGTTCTGGGTGGAGCGCGGCAAGTTCGCCGCCGACCACGGTGTGCGCGTCGGCATCGAGATGCACCCGGGGCTGGTGGTCTACAATCCGGAATCGCTGTTGAGGCTGCGGTCGATCGCGGGACCGTCGGTGGGCTGCAACTACGATCCCAGCCACATGTTCTGGCAGGGGATCGACCCGATTGCGGCGATCCGCGTTCTGGGCGATGCGATCTTCCACGTGCATGCCAAGGACACGCAGATCTACGATCGCAATCTGCCGATGACGGGCGTGCTGGATACCAAGCCGTACACCGACGAGCGCAATCGCGCGTGGATCTTCCGCACCTGCGGCTATGGGCACGGCGAGTCGTGGTGGCGCGAGTTCGTTTCGACGCTGCGGATGTTCGGGTACGACTACGTGTTGTCGATCGAGCATGAGGACAGCCTGCTTTCGGCCGACGAAGGGCTGACTAAGGCGGCTGCGTTCCTGAGCGGGATCGTGCCGCGGGAGATGCCGGGAGCGGCGTGGTGGGTATGATGCGGGCCGCGATCATCGGAACCGGTTTCATGGGGCGGGTCCACCTGGAGGGCGTGCGGCGGCTGGGATCAGTAGAAGCGTTCAACGTGGCCGGGCGCGATCAGGAGGCGATCCGGCAGGTGATGGCGGACCCGCAGGTGCAGGTAATCCACATCTGCACGCCGAATGCACAACACCTTGCCCTAGCGCAGGCGGCGATGGATGCCGGCAAGCACGTGCTGTGCGAGAAGCCGCTGGCGACGTCGGTGACCGACGCGCAGGAGATGGTGGACCTGGCGCGGCACACGGCGCTGCGCAACTGCACGAATCAGAATCTGCGGTATTACCCGATGGTGCAGCACATGCGGCGGATGCGCGAGGCGGGCGAGTTGGGTGAGGTGCTGGTGGCGCAGGGCACGTACTCGCAGGACTGGCTGCTGTTCGACACGGATTGGAACTGGCGGATCGACGGGACAGTGGGTGGTCCGTCGCGGGCTCTGGGCGATATCGGCACGCACTGGTGCGACATGTTCGAGCACATCACCGGGCAGAGGATCACGGCGGTGTGCGCGGATCTGCAGACCTTCCACAAGTCGCGTAAGCGGCCCAAGCAGGACGTGGAGGCGTTCGCCGGGAAGACGCTGGCTCCGGAAGATTACGATGCGGTTCCGGTGGGCACGGAAGATTTCGCGTCGGTGATGTTCCGCGCGGGCGAGCGGGTGCGCGGGGCGTACACGGTGAGCCAGGTCTCGGCGGGCTGCAAGAACCGGCTGAGTATCGAGATTTACGGGAGCGAAGCGTCGGTGGCGTGGAACCAGGAGCGTCCGGACGAGCTGTGGATCGGGCGGCGAAACGAACCCAACCGGGTGATCATCAAGGATCCGTCTTTGCTGATGCCCGGTGCGCAGCCGTACGCGGACCTGCCGGGCGGACACAGCGAGGGCTACGACGACACCTTCAAGCAGGTGTTCCGCCGGTTCTATGCGTCGATCGAAGACCCAGCGGCGGTGCCCGAGTATCCACAGTTCGAGGACGGGCTGCGGCAGCTCAAAATTCTGGAAGCCGAGTTGGCGAGCCACAAGGCGCAGGGGTGGGTCGAGGTCCAGGCGTGAGCGCGTCGGCGGCCGCCGCGGCGCCGGCCGCCTACAACAAGACGCGACTGTTCTGGGTGAGCAGCCTGGCGCTGTGCATGGCGGGCATCGCCAACGCGCTGCGCGCAGACACGGCCGCCGACATCCAACGCGTGTTTCTGGACCCGATCGATCCGCTCCGTTCGGCCGAGATGGTGGGCGTGATTCTGGGAGTGCCGTTTCTGGCGTTCGCGATCACGATTGCGGTGAGCAGTCCGCTGCTGGACATCATCGGGATGAAGTGGCTGCTGCCGCTGGCGGGTCTGCTGATTCCGGCGGGCATGCTGACGATGGGATACGCGGGGGATCTGGCGGCGGGCGCGGGCGTGTACGACGTGTTGTGGATCGGGGCCGCGATTGCGGGCGTCGGGTGGGGGCTGGTGGAAACGGTGATGAATCCGCTGATCGCCTCGCTTTATCCGGACAACAAGACGGGCAAGCTGAACGCGGCGCATGCGTGGTGGCCGGGCGGGCTGGTGATCGGGGGACTGCTGGGCGTCGGGATGTCAAACCTGCATCTCGATTGGCGGCTGGAGATGGCGATCGTCGCGGTGCCCGCTGTGATCGTGGTGGCGATGTGCATGGGCCTGGAGTATCCGCCGACGGAGCGCGCCGCGGCAGGTGTGTCGACTGGGGAGATGTTCCGCGAGCTGCTGAACCCGATGTTTCTGGTGCTGTTCGTCTCCATGTTTATGACGGCCGCTTCGGAACTGGCTCCCGGCCAGTGGGTGGACTTGGCGCTGAGCCGGACGGTGCACATGCCGGGGATTCTGCTGCTGGTGTATGTGTCGGGGCTGATGTTCGTGATGCGGCATTTCGCGGGTCCGCTGGTCGAGCGGTTGTCGCCGATCGGGGTGCTGTGGTTCTCGTGTCTGGGGGCGTCGCTGGGGCTGGTGGCGCTGAGCTTCGCGAATTCTCCGGCGATGGGGTTGCTCGCGGCGACGCTGTGGGGAACGGGCGTGTGCTACATGTGGCCGACTATGCTGGCGACCGCTTCGGAGCGGTTCCCGCGAGGCGGGGCGCTGCTGATGGGATTGATGGGGACGGCGGGGACGCTGTCAATCCAGTTCGTGCTGCCGGCGATGGGGGCGATCTTCGACTCGAAGAAGGTGGAATTGGCGGGCGGAGCGGACGCGTTCAATGCGCTGCCAGAGGGTCCGGCGCTGGACCAGGTGCTGGGCGGGGCGGCGCAGGCTTCGTTTCGCGCGGTGGCGATTCTGCCGGCGGTGCTACTGATCGTCTTTGGCGCCATCTGGCTGTATGATCGTTCTAAAGGCGGATACAAGCCCAAAGGGCTCGAACCGGCCTTTAGAAGAACGCGGTGACGTTTCGCCCCCGCCGGAGTCTACTCTCTCATGCGACACGCGATCCTAAGCGCTGCGATCGTAATTCTGGCGGGTAGCGCCTCTGGACAGAGCCCCGAGAGCCTGACGTTCGAGGTCGCAACGGTGAAGCCGTCGCCTCCCGTCCCTCGAGCGGGAGGAGTCTTCTTCGGGCCGGCCCGCGGCGGTCCGGGCACTTCCGATCCCGAATACATCACATGGAACTACGTCACGCTCAAGAGCCTGCTGATGACGGCTTACGACGTGAAGAATTACCAGGTGGAAGGACCGGACTGGCTCGACAGTGAACGCTACGACCTGGCTGCCAAGGTCCCCGCGGACGCCACCAAGGAGCAGGTCAACGTCATGTGGCAGAACCTGCTTGCCGAACGTTTCGGCGTGATGCTCCACCGGATATCGAGGGAGTTCACCGTGGACGAACTGGTGGTGGACAAGCAGGGGGCCAAGCTCCAGGAAACCACGACCAAGGACGATCCCGATGCCGCAGGACCGCCGAAACTGGAGAAAGGCGAGTTGACCTCTCCCGGATTCGTGACCATGATCACCATGAGCGCCAACGCGCCGAAGGCCAAGTTGATGGCCAAGGCGCAGACGCTTGAGAAACTGGTCACGATGTTGGCGGGGCAGCGCAATCACCCCGTTGTGGACAAAACCGGGCTGACCGGCAAATACGATTTCACGATCGAGTTCACTCCCACTCTTCCGCCGGGACTGGGCCTTCCGCCGGGACTGGGAGCTGCGCCAGGAGGAGGCGCCCCCGCCATACCGGACGCCCCGGGGCTTGATCTCGCCGGCGCCGTCCGCCAGCAACTCGGCTTGCGGCTGGAAGAGAGCAAGGCGATGCTGGACGTCCTGGTCATTGATGAGGCCGAAAAAGTTCCGACGGAAAACTAATCTCCAGCCGGCCCCGCTCGGGTAGCCGCCTGCGGGGTGTATCGTAAACAAGAGGTCAAGACGATGCTCCGGAAACTCTGTGCACTTCTGGTCGTGGCCGCCTCCGTGCTGCTGGCCGCGGACCCGAACAATCTCACCGGCTCGAACGGGTTGATTATGATCGACAAGCGCGGAGGTTTCGTGCGCTTCTTCGATCCGAAGACGCTCACCGAGATTTCTTCTCTGAAGCTCGACGCGCCGCCGCATGAGCTGGCGATTTCGCCGGATCACAAGACGGCCTATGTGCCGCTGTATGGTGACGGCGTGTACGGCAACAATCCGCATCCGGATCACCGGATCGTGATGATCGATCTGGCGACGCGCAAGGTCAAGGGCACGATCGACGTTTCCCCCTACATCGCGCCGCATGGGTTGCAGGTGGACAACAACGGCATGCTGTACGCTTCCTGCGATTCGAGCCGCAAACTGCTGGTGATCGATCCGAAGACACGCAAGGTGCAGGCGGCGATCGATACGGACGGCACGGGTCACTGGGCCGTGGTGCTGCCGGACGGGTCGAAGGCCTACGTGGCGAACAAGAATGACCGGAAATTCGTGAGCGTGCTTGATCTGAAGGCTCGCAAGATGGTGGGCCAGGTGCCGATGCCGAACGGCACGCAGGGCATCACGATGTCGCCGGACGGCAAGCGCGTGCTGGCCATCGATTTCAGCGAGCCCAAGTTTTACGTGATCGATACGGCGACGGACAAGATCATTGACACGGTGATGGTGGATGACAACACGACGGGTCCGTTCCGAGCGCGGTTTTCGCCGGACGGTGGGACGCTGATCACGGCCAGCGCGGCCAATGCGGTGGCGAACCTGTTCGACGGCAAGAACCTGCACGGCAAGCAGACCGTGTTGAAGGTCGGGAAGCAGGCGTTCGGCGTGGCGTATTCCCCGGACGGCAAGACGGCGCTGGTTTCGAACCATGGCGACGGCACGATTACGGTGATCGATCTCGGCAAGGAGCAGGTGGCGCGGAGCTTCACGGCGGGCACGGGGATCGAAACGCTGTCCTACTACTGATGGCGGCCATCCGCCTTCAGGCAATCTCAAAGGACTATTCGGCATCTGTTCGGGCGCTGGACGGGGTTTCCTGCGAAGTGGCCGCACGCGAGGTGGTGACCATCGTTGGGCCGTCGGGGTGCGGGAAGTCGACGCTGCTGCGGATCATCGCGGGGCTGGATTTTCCGACCGCCGGGTCGGTGGAGATTGGCGGGCGGGCGGTCAACGGTGTCCCGGCGCGGGAACGGAATATCGCAATGGTCTTCCAATCCTATGCGCTCTATCCGCACATGACGTGCGCCGAGAACCTGGCGCTGAATCTCAAGCTGAAGAAGGTTGGGCGAGAGGAGATTGGGCGGCGGGTGCGTGAGACGGCCCGGATGCTGGAGATCGAGGACCTGCTGGAAAAGCTGCCGCGGGAGCTGAGCGGTGGGCAGCGGCAGCGCGTGGCGGTGGGGCGGGCGCTGATCCGGAATCCGCAGGCGTTTCTGTTCGACGAGCCGCTCAGCAATCTGGACGCGCAACTGCGCGAGCGCGTGCGGCATGAACTGAAGGCGCTGTTTGTGAAGCTGGCGGCGACCGTCGTTTACGTGACCCATGACCAGGTGGAGGCGATGACCTTGGCCGATCGGATCGTGATTCTGGATCGCGGCCGGGTGCAGCAGATCGGGACGCCGGAGGAGGTGTACCGGCGGCCGGCGAACCGGTTTGTGGCGTCCTTCATCGGGTCGCCGGCGATGAATTTGTTTGCGGCGCGGTTCACGGAGGGCGAGTTCCGGCTGGGGGGCCACGCGGTGCGGACCGCGTTGGCATGGTCAGGCGAGGCGGTGGCCGGCGTGCGGCCGGAAGATATCCGGGTGGGTGATGCGGGGATCCCCGCAACGGTCAAGTGGGTGGAGCACCTGGGGTCGCATTACCTGGCGGGGGTGGAGGTGGACGGGATGGCGCTTTCGGCGACGGCTGTGAGGCGTCCGGCGTCCGAAACAGTTCACCTCGAAATTGATCCAGAGAGCGTGCATGTTTTCGACAAAGATAGTGGGGCAAATCTTCGCGAGCCTGGCGCTGGCGGTTCTGCTGGCGTATAGCTTCCGCGGGCCGGGCTCGGGCGGCGGGGCGGGACTGACGGTCCTGATGGAGCCGGACGGCACCGGTACATGGCAGGCGCTGGTGGACCAGTTCAACCGCGAATCGGCGGGGCTGCCGGTCGTGTTGATCGAGGGGCCAACGTCTACCGATACGCGCGAGGACATGTATTCGACTTCGTTCCTGGCGGGCGAGGCGGGGTTCGACATCGTCTATATGGATGTTTCGTGGGTGGCGAAGTTCGCCGCCGCGGGATGGCTGGCAGATCTCTCGGGGCGCATTTCGGAGGAAGACCGGCGGGCGTTTCTGGCTGCGGATCTGGAGGGCGGGACGTATCAGGGCAAGCTGTACCGGATGCCGGCGTTGACCGACGCGGGTGTGCTGTTTTACCGCAAGGATTTGGTGCCGCAGCCGCCGCAGACGTTCGACGAACTGGTGCGGGATGCCCGGGCGGAGCAGACGGCGGACCGCTGGGGTTACCTGTGGCAGGGCAAGCAGTATGAGGGGCTGGTCACGGTGTTCCTGGAGGTGCTGTGGGGTTATGGCGGTGAGTGGATCGACGCGGGGTCGCGGCAGGTGCTGCTGGATAGTCCCGAGGCGCTGCGCGCGGTCGAGTTCCTGCGGGATAGCGTCGGCACGATTTCGCCGCCGGCGGTGACAACCTACGCCGAGGAGGACACGCGCAGCATCTTTACCAACGGCCGTGCGGTGTTCATGCGGAATTGGCCGTATGTGTGGATTCTGGCCAGGCAGAGCGACGCGCCGATTCGGGACCAGATCGCGATGGCGCCGATGGTGCACGCTCCGGGCAAGCAGAGCGCGTCGACGCTGGGCGGGTGGGGATTTGCGATTTCGCGGTTTTGCCCGGATCCGGACCGGGCGTGGGCGTTTATCGAGTGGATCACGCGGCCGGCGCAACTGCGGGAGCTTCAGGAACGGCAGGGCCGGATTCCCGCCCGGCGGGAGATGGTGCCACCCGAGTTCTTGCCGATTCTGGAGACCGCGCGGCCGCGGCCGGCGATTCCGGAGTATGCGGCGGCGTCGGATATTTTGCAGCGCTGGCTGAGCGCGGCGCTGACGGGCGGGGCCTCTCCGGAGGAAGCTCTACGGCAGGCGGCGGAGGAGACAAGGAGATTGCTGGAGCAGTGAGACCCGCGGCGCAGGCTCGAACGGCGCTGGTGCTCTACGCACCGGCCGCGGTGCTGTTGGGTGTGGTCTATGCGTATCCCGTGTTGCGCACCGCGTTCCTGAGCCTGTTTCACTTCAAGCTGGCGACCGGGTTCCAATTGGATTTCGCGGGCGCGGAGAATTTCGCGCGGCTGGCCGGAGATTCACGATTCCTTTCGAGCCTGGCGGTGACGGCGGCGTTCGCGGCCATCTCGGTGGCGTTGGAATTCGGGATCGGGCTGTTGCTGGCTCTGGCGGCGGTCCGGATGACGCGCGGGCGCGGGCTGGTGCGCGCGATCTTCCTGGCTCCGTGGACCCTCCCGACGGCGGTGATCGCCGTGCTGTGGGCGTGGATCTTTAATGACCAGTTCGGGGTGTTGAACGAGGTGCTGCAACGGCTGCATGTGATCGCGGCCCCCGTGGCCTGGCTGGCCGCGCCTGTGACGGCGATGGGCGCGATCATCGTCGCGGACGTGTGGAAGACGGTGCCGTTCGTGTTCCTGGTGCTGCTGGCCGGGCTGCAGAACGTGCCCGGCGAGCTGTATGAAGCGATCGAAATCGACGGCGGCGGTGCGTGGGCCAAGTTCCGCTACGTGACATGGCCGTACCTGACGCCGTTCGCCTTCACGGCGCTGGCGTTCCGGCTGATCCAGGCATTTGCCGTGTTCGACCTGGTGTGGGTGATGACCGGCGGCGGTCCGGGCGGGGCTACGGAGACGGTTTCCGTGTACACGTACCGGACGTTCATGCGGTATCTGGATTTCGGGTACGGGTCGGCGCAGGTGGTTGTGGTGGTGCTGCTGCTGGCGGTGTTGGCGGTCCTCTTATATGCGGTTTTGGGAAGATATGGGCGTCGCGTCTAAAGTGCTGCTGATTTTCTGCTGCGTGCTGGCGGTGGCTCCGCTGGCCTGGCACGGGATCACCTCGCTCAAGGATGGCCAGGAGCTGACAGCGATTCCTCCTACATTGTTGCCGCACGATCCGACGCTCGCAAGCTACGAAACGCTGTTCCTGCGGCGGCCGTTCGCGCGGTATTACGCGAACAGCGTCGTGATCGCGACGCTCTCCAGCTTGTTATGCGTGGCCGCGGCGGCGCTGGCCGCCTACGGACTGGCGCGCACGGGCGAGCGGACACGGCGAATCGCGACGTCGGGGCTGCTGGGGATGGCGTTGTTCCCGCCGATCGTGTTTCTGTTTCCGCTGTACGAACTGGTGCGCACCGTCGGGCTGGTGAATCAGGCGTGGGGCTTGATCGTGCCCTACGCTGCGCTGAACCTGCCGTTTTCCATCTGGCTGCTGACGGGCTACTTCAGCCAGATCCCGCTGGAACTGGAGGAAGCCGCGGCCATCGACGGGCTGTCGCGGATCCAGACGCTGGTCCGCATCATTCTGCCTGTGTCGAAGCCCGCGCTGGTCACCACGGGGATCCTTGCCTTTATCTTCGCCTGGAACGAATTCATGTTGGCGCTGACGTTCCTGCGGCTGGAATCGGCGCGCACCGTGACGGTGGGTGTGGCCACGTTGGGAGGCGCGTTTGCCGACGAAATTCCCTGGGGATTGCTGGCGGCGGGCGTGATGGCGAGCTCGATTCCACTGATCGTGTTCGTGATGGTGTTCCAGAGGCATATCATCGCCGGGCTGACGGCCGGCGCAGGAAAGTAGGGCGGCATCGATAATAGAAAGATGGGAGAACCTACCGGGCCGCGCTGGCGGCACGGCGTCGTCCCGACCCCTTCCTCGACGAAGTTCCAGGTATGGGCTCCAGACGCCAGACAAATGGACGTGGTATTCGATTCCGGATTGGGGGACCTGCGTCTGGATCCGGCGGACGGCGGGTATTGGGCCGCGCAAGCTCCGGGGTCACTGGCCGGCGTAGATTATCGTTTCCGGCTGAACGGAGATTCCACGTGGCCCGATCCGGCGTCGCGGCATCAGCCGCACGGCGTGCACGGGCCTTCGCGTGTCACCGAACTTTCCTGCACCTGGACGGACCAGGAGTGGCGCGGCCTGGCGCTGGAAGACTACGTCCTCTATGAGCTGCATCCGGGGACCTTTTCGCGGGAGGGGACGTTTGCCGGGATCATCGAACGGCTGCCGTATTTGCGCGAACTGGGAATCACGGCGGTGGAACTGATGCCCGTGGCGCAGTGTCCTGGATCGCGCAACTGGGGCTATGACGGCGTGTATCCGTTCGCGGTGCAGCATTCCTACGGGGGACCGTCGGGGCTCCAGCAGTTGATCGACGCGTGCCATCGCGAGGGGCTCGCGGTGGTGATGGACGTGGTCTACAACCACCTGGGTCCGGAGGGCAATTACACACTGCAATACGGGCCGTATTTTTCGCATCGCTACCGGACGCCCTGGGGCGAGGCGATCAATTTCGACGACGAATACAGCGACGGAGTGCGCCGCTTCGTGGTGGAGAACGCGTTGTATTGGATTTCAGAGTTTCATGCCGACGCGCTGCGGCTGGATGCGGTGCACGGAATCTTCGACCAATCCGCGTATCCGATTCTGGAGGAAATTTCGGACCATGTGCATGCGCTGGGCGAGCAGCAGGGGCGGAAGGTGCACGTGATTGCCGAAAGCAGCCTCAACGATCCGCGGCTGTGCCTGCCGAAGCCGGGGGGGATGGGGCTGGATGGGCAGTGGAACGACGATTTTCACCACGCACTGCGGACGCTGCTGACGGGGGACCGGTCCGGGTATTACGCGGATTTCGGCGAGCCGCACCACCTGGGGACGGCATTTCGCGACGGCTACGTCTATGAGGGCGAGTACTCGCCGTTTCGCAAGCGGCGGCATGGAAGGTCGTCCCGCGATCTGAGGGCGCGGCAGTTGGTGGTGTTCAGCCAGAATCACGACCAAGTGGGGAATCGCATGCTGGGCGAGCGGTCGAGCGAGTACCTGACCTTCGAGGAGCAGAAGCTGGCGGCGGGCGCCGTGCTCCTTTCGCCGTTTCTTCCGCTCCTGTTCATGGGCGAGGAATATGGCGAGCTGGCGCCGTTCCTGTACTTCATCGAGCATTCAGATGCGGGCCTGATCGAGGCGGTGCGCAACGGGCGCAAGGGGGAGTTCGCTTCCTTTGCGTGGAAAGGCGAGCCTCCGGATCCGCAGTCGCCGGCGACGTTTGACCGGTGCAAGCTGGATTGGTCGCGTCTGGAGCAGGAGCCGCACCGGACGCTGTTGCGCTTTTATCGCGAACTGCTCGCCGTGCGCAAGACGTTGCCTGCCGGCGATGCGCCACGCACGGTCGCCGAGCATGGGCCATTGCTGGAAGTAATTCGCGGCGGCCGGCCCGGGAAGGTCCGGTTACTTCTGAACTTCGGGCAGGAGGCGTGCAGCGCCCCGGCGACGCCAGGGAACTGGCGCGTGCGGCTGGATTCTGCGGACGCGCAGTGGTCCGGGCCCGGACATCTGGAGGCGAGGATCGTCACCTTGCAGCCGCGATCTTTTATCCTCTTGGAGAGTCATTCCTAGATTCATGGAAAAATACATCTGTATTCATGGGCATTTCTATCAGCCGCCGCGCGAGAACCCGTGGCTGGAGCACGTGGAGACGCAGGATTCCGCGTTTCCGTATCACGACTGGAACGAGAGGGTGACCGCGGAGTGTTACGCCCCCAACAGCCGGTCGCGGATTCTGAACCACGAGGGAAGGATCGCCGAGTTGGTGAACAACTACGCGTGGATGAGCTTCAACTTCGGTCCGACGCTGCTTTCATGGCTAGCCGAGAAAAGCCCGGATGTGTACGGGTCGATTTTGCAGGCGGACCGCGACAGCCGCGAGCGCTTCTCGAATCACGGGTCGGCCATGGCCCAGGGCTACAACCACATGATTCTGCCGCTGGCGCATCCGCGCGATCAGATGACGCAGGTGCTGTGGGGGATGGCGGACTTCAAGCACCGCTTCGGGCGGAATGCCGAGGGGATGTGGCTCCCGGAAACGGCGGTAAGCGCGGCCACGCTCGAAGTGCTGGCCAAGTGCGGCGTCAAGTTCACGGTATTGGCTCCGCGGCAGGCGAGCCGGGTGCGGCTGATCGGGTCGGGGGAATGGAAGGACGCTTCCGAGGGCCGCATCGATCCGACGATGCCGTATTTGGTGCGGCTGCCTTCGGGCAAGTCGATCGTGGTGTTTTTTTATGACGGTCCGATCTCGCAGGCGCTGGCCTTCGAGCGGTTGCTGGAAAACGGCGAGGCGTTCGCCGGGCGATTGCAGGGCGCATTCCGCGACGACCGGAAGCATTCGCAACTGGTGCACATCGCCACCGACGGCGAGACCTACGGGCATCACCGGCGGCACGCGGAAATGGCGTTATCCTTTGCGTTCCGCCATATCTCCAACGCCGGCTATGCGAAGATCACGAACTACGGCGAATTTCTGGCCAAGCACCCGCCGACGTGGGAAGTGCAGGTTTTCGACAACAGCTCGTGGAGCTGCATCCACGGTGTGGAGCGCTGGCGCAGCGATTGCGGCTGCAACTCCGGGATGAAGGCGGGCTGGGGGCAGCACTGGCGCGCCCCGCTACGCTTTGCATTGGACTGGCTGCGGGACAGGCTGGCGGAAGTCTACGAGCGCGAAGGGAAGACTTCGTTCCGGGATCCGTGGAAGACGCGCGACCGCTACATTCAGGTGGTGCTCGATCGGGATCCGGCCGCGGTGACGCGGTTCCTGGCGGCCCAAGGCGGTGGGCGGCAAACGGCGGATCAGCGCAGCCGGGCCCTCCAAATGCTGGAGATGCAGCGGCACGGCATGCTGATGTACACCAGTTGCGGCTGGTTCTTCGACGAGCTTTCGGGGATCGAGACGGTGCAGGTGATCGAGTACGCGGCGCGGGCGCTACAACTGGCTGAGCAGGTTTCCGGAGCGCCGCTGGAGCAGGAGTTCCTGGACCGGCTGGCGGAGGCCAAAAGCAATCTTCCGGAACACGGCAACGGAGCGGCGATTTACCGGAAGTGGGTGAAGCCCGCGATGGTGGACGTGAATAAGGTTGCCGCGCATTACGCGGTGAGTTCGCTATTTGAACCCTACGAAGACCGCACCAGGATTTACTCGCATCGCCTCACACGCGAGGATCATGAGCTGCAGCAGGGCGGCAAGCGGCGTCTGGCGCTGGGGCGGGTTCGTGTGGAATCCGAGATCACGCGCGAAAGCGGCACGTTCAGCTACGGCGTGCTGCATCTGGGCGATCACAACATCAGCGGTGGCATTCGCGCGCATCAGGGCGTAGATGCCTACCGCAAGATGAAGGGCGAGCTGACGACCCTGTTCCGCCGCGATCAAGTGCCGGAGATGATCCGCGCGGTGGACCGCCTGTTCGGCGACGGCACCTACACGCTGCAACTCCTGTTCCGGGAAGAGCAGCAAAAGATCGTGCGCATCCTGCTGGACAACGCGTTGCAGCACGCCACGGCGCTGTACCGCTCCTTTTATCACGAGTACAGCCCGCTGGCGCGGTTTCTCACCGGGCTGTCGATTCCGCTACCGCACCGCTTCCGGCTGGCGATCGATTTCATCCTGCAAGAGGACCTGGTGGACGCGCTTTCGGGCGAGGATCTGGATGCAGCGGGCATTCAATCGCTGCTGAACCAGATTCGCGCCACGGGGGCTTCTCCGGATACAGTGCGGCTGGAATTCACGCTGCGGCACGTTCTGGAACGGTTGGCCCGAAGCTGGTGCGCGGAGCCGGGGAAGCTGGAAAACGTGCATCGTATGGAGCGGGCGCTGGATGTGCTGAACCTGCTACCGTTTGAGACGAACTTGTGGACGGCGCAAAACATGGCCTACGATGCACTAAAATTGGCAGCGGGCGATCCGGCGCTGTCGAAGTGGCGGGCGGAATCGGCCCGCGTGGCGAAGCGATTGGGGGTGGCCGTCTGAGCTGACGATGGCGAACCTGCGCATACCCGTCGCGACTTACCGGATCCAGTTTTCCCGCGAGTTTCGTTTCACGGACGCCACCGGGCTGGTGCCGTATCTGCATCAGTTGGGGGTGACGGACCTGTATTCGTCGCCACGCTACCGGCCGAAGAGCGGGAGCTCGCACGGCTATGACGTGACGAATCCAGACCGCGTGAACCCGGACCTGGGCACCGAAGAGGAATTCAACGACCTGTGCGCCCGGCTTCAGGCCTATGGCATGGGTCTGGTGCTGGACATCGTGCCGAATCACATGGCGGCCAGCCACGAGAACAAGTGGTGGGCCGACGTGCTGGAACATGGTCCGGCGTCCGCCTACGCGGACTACTTCGATATTGACTGGCATCCGGAGGTCAGCAAGGCGCGCTTCCTGCAAGACGGCAAGGTGCTTGTGCCGGTGCTGGGGGATCTGTACGGCAACGTGCTGCATTCCGGGCACCTCGTGCTGGGGCTGGAGAACACGGGGCTGTATCTGGCGTACTGGGACCGGCGGTTTCCGATCGATTCAGGCACGTGTGGGATGGTGCTGGAGGATTGCGCGAATCTGGCGGAGACCGAGGAACTGGTGGAGGCCGCGGCGGTGTTGCGGCGCCTGAGCGGGTATTCCGGCGCGATTCCCGGCCGCGAGGGGCTCTCCAAACGCCGCGCGCAGGCGCGCGCCGAGGATTGCCGCAAGCTGGAGCAGGAGCTGTTCCTGTTGCATCGCGACGATGCGCGCACACGTAGCGTGATCGACCGGGCGCTGGCGCAGTTCAGCGCGCAGCCGGGCCGGATGCATGCGCTGCTGCAGCAACAGGCGTACCGGCTGGCGCACTGGCGCGTCGCCAGCGAGGAGATCAACTACCGGCGATTTTTCGATATCAACGACCTGGTGAGCCTGCGCGTGGAACTGCCGCATGTGTTCGAAGACCGCCATGCAGCGATCCGGGAACAGGTCCTGGCCGGCCGGGTCACGGGCTTGCGCGTGGACCACGTCGACGGCCTGTACGATCCGGGCGCGTATTTGGACCGGTTGCAGGAGTGCATGGGCGGGTCCTCGGATCAGCGCGCGATTTTCACGGTGGTGGAGAAGATTCTGGATAGCAGTGAGCCGCTGCCGCGCGACTGGGCGGTGGCTGGAACCACGGGCTACGACTTCCTAAATGCGGCGAACGACCTGTTTATCGACGCGGAAGGATTTGAGCGCATTGATCAGGCGCATCGGGCGGTGAATGGAGACACGCGTCCGTTCGCCGAGCTGTGTTATGCGTGCAACCGCCAGGCCATGCGCCAACTCTTCGCCGGGGAAGTGGAGCGGCTGATGCACGAGCTGTCGGCGATCGCGGCGCGGCATTGGATCGCGCGGGATATTCCGGCGTCGGAACTGCGCGTGGCTCTGGTGGAGATCACGGCGTGCCTGCCTGTGTATCGTACCTATGCCAGTGACGCGGGGCTGGCCAAAACCGGGCGGCGGCTGCTGGAACGCACGCTGGCTCTGGCGCGGGAGCGGATGGGGCCCACCGTGAACGTGCTGGCCTGGCAGTTTCTGCGCGAGGTGCTGCTGCTGGAGCCGCCGGAGTACGATCCGGACCTGGGCACGGAGTATTTGCGGTTCCTCCGGCGGTGGCAGCAGTTCACGGGTCCGGTGATGGCGAAGGGGCTGGAGGATACGGCGTTCTATCGTCACATGAGTTTTATTTCGCGGAACGAGGTGGGCGGAGATCCGCTGCGGGAAAATCCACCGCTTTCGCCCGCGCAGGTGCATGAGTTTCTGGCGCGGCGGCAGAAGCAGTGGCCGCATTCGATGAACACCACGTCCACCCACGACACCAAGCGCAGCGAGGATGTGCGGGCGCGCCTCAACGTGCTGTCTGAGATGCCGGAGCACTGGGTCCGCACCTGGACGCGCTGGAGCCGGATGAACCGCAAGCTGCGGGGCGTCGCTCCGTCGCCGGACGAAGAGGCGATGGTGTACCAGACGCTGCTGGGCGCCTGGCCGTTCGACGAGGCGGAGATCGACAGCTTTGCGTCGCGCGTGGAGCAGTTCCTGCACAAGGCGCTGCGCGAGGCGAAGCTGCATTCGGACTGGCTGTCTCCGGATGAGGCCTACGAGGACGAAGTGGTCAAGTTCGCGAACGCGCTGATTTATTCCAAGCCCGGTGGGGCGTTCCGGAAATCGTTCCTCCGGCTGTGGAAGACGGTGGCGTATCACGGCGCCTGGAACAGCCTGAGCCAGGTAGTAGTGAAGATTACCGCGCCCGGGGTGCCGGACTTTTATCAAGGACAGGAGACCTGGGCATTTCACCTGGTGGATCCGGACAATCGCCAGCAGGTGGATTACACAGGTCCGCGGGAAGCACTCCAGGAAGTGCATCAGGGCAAACCGCGGAGCCGGCGAGCGCTGGCGGCGAGGCTCGCGCGGCACTGGCAGGACGGGCGCATCAAGCTGTTCGCCACCGAAGCCGGTCTCAATTTCCGGCGGGACCGGGCCGAGCTGTTCACGTTTGGAGACTACACGGCGTTGGAGTCGCGAGGTCCACTGTCGGAATCGGCATTCGCGTTTGCGCGGAATCGGGGCGATGCGTGGTCGTTGACGATCGCGCCTACCTTGACAACGCGGGTGAGCGGCAACCGGGGCGGGCTCGGGTCACAGTCTGACTGGCAGAAGACGCGTGTGGTGCTGCCGGAAAGGGCGCCGAGGGAGTGGCGGAATCTGTTCACGGGCGAGGACGTTCGCACGGCCAACGGTGCGCTGGACGTGGCCGGGGCGCTGGGCCGGTTCCCGGTGGCGATTCTCTACAACCCGGATTGACGTCCGATGCGGCGGTGGACGGTACACTGGGAAGAAACGTGACCAAAGTGACACTCCCTCCCGATCGAATTCGCGTTGCGACGCTGCAGTACTACATCCGTCCGGTGCGGGCCTTTGAGGAGTTTCAGGCCCAGGTGGAGGCGCTGGTGGATACGGCAGCCGACTATAAGTGTCAGCTGCTGATTTTTCCTGAATATTTCACCGTCCAACTGCTCACGCTAGGCGATCTGAAGCGCCCGATCCATCACCAGGTGCGAGCGCTGACGAATCAGACCGCGCGTTACGTGGAACTATTCCAGCGGCTGTCGAAGAAGACGGGCCTGTACATTGTGGCGGGTTCGATTCCAGCGGTGAGCGGCGACGACCAATGTGTCCGGAATGTCAGCTACATTTTCGGGCCCAAGGGCGAACACGCGATTCAGACCAAGCTCCACATGACCCGGTTTGAGACCGAGGAGTGGTTCGTCAAGCCCGGGAGCGTGCTGCGGCTGATCGAGACCAATTTCGGGCTGCTGGCGGTGGCGATCTGCTACGACGTGGAATTTCCGGAAATCGCGCGCGAGGCGGCGCGGCGCGGCGCGCACATTCTGGCAGTGCCCAGTTGCACCGACGACCGGCAGGGATTCCTGCGTGTGCGCTATTGCTCCCACGCACGCGCCATCGAAAATCAAATGTACGTGATTAACTCCTGCACCGTGGGCTCGCTGCCCATGGTGCCGGCCGTGTCGCTGAACTACGGCCAGGCCTCCATCCTGACTCCCAGCGATTTCGCGTTTTCGCGCGACGGAATCCTCGCGGAAGGAAATGCGAACCAGGAGATGATCGTGATCGGCGAGCTGAATTTGAAGACCATCGCCGACAGCCGGTTCGAGGGGACCGTGCTGCCGCTGCGCGACAGCGATTCGACTCCCAATGCGCTGGCGAAGATCGAAACCGTTGTTCTATGAGCCACGAGATCCTGGTACGCAATACCGCAGCTGCCGATTTTCCGGGGATTATCGGACTGTCGCATGAGGTGTATCCGGGTACCCCGTCGTGGACCACGGAGCAGCTAGCGTCACACCTGAAGATGTTTCCCCAGGGGCAGTTCGTGGCGATTCAGCAGCCTGCGGGCCGGGTGGTGGGCATGGCCGCCAGCCTGGTGGTGCTGTGGGACGACTACGACATGCACACCAGTTGGCGCGACTTTACGGACCGCGGACTGTTCACCAATCACGATCCGCACTACGGGCGCACGCTGTATGGCGCGGAGGTGATGGTGTCGCCGTCGCTGCAAGGCCGCGGGATCGGCAAGAAGATCTACGCCGCGCGGCAGGAACTGGCCGAGCGGCTGGGGCTGCTGCGCATCCGTGCCGGCGCACGCTTGCGCGGCTACCATCGCTACGCGGATTCGATGAACGCCGAGGAATACACGATTGCGGTGATCCGCGGAGAGATCGGCGATGCGACGCTCAGCTTCCAGTTGAAGCGCGGCTTTCGCGTGCTGGCGGTGATTTCGAGCTACCTGCGCCACGACCCCGAGAGTTTAGGATATGCTGCGGTGATCGAGTGGCTGAATCCGCAGGTGGCCTGCGCGGAGGACTACGAGCGCGGGGATCCAAAGTATCGGGTGTCGCCTTCGGATCTGGCCTCCTCCAACTGAACGCCATGGATGACTGGCGAGAGTCGCTTCAAGTTCGCTACGTGCAGTACGGCGCGGTGGGGCTCGCCTTGGCGATCCTCTTCGCGGCGGCCGGATCGATGACCGGTTTTTCCGAACGGTTGCACGCCGAGCGCGCCGTGGAGGAATTCATGGCCGGTGATGCGGCCGAGCGCGGGGGCGATTGCGCCGCAGCGATCGAGCATTTCCGCGTGGGCCTGGAACTGGCGGGCGATGAATCGTCCTACCGGCTGTCGCTGGCCCGCTGTCTGTGGCGCGAGGGGCGCGGTACGGAGGCGGACACCTATCTGAGCCAGGTGTTGGCGGAGAATCCGACAGACGGTGAAGCGAATCTGCTGCGGGCGCAGGTGCTGGCCGACGGCGGCGCCGTGAATGAGGCCGTGACGTATTTCCAGCGCGCCATCACCGGGGGCTGGCCGGAAGATGCGGATGGGCGATTCCGCGCGCGTTCGCAGTTAGTGGCGCTGCTCTACCAGGAAGCCCGCTGGCGCGATCTGGTGCCGCAACTGTTGCAGCTTCGCGAGGAGCCGCAGGTGGATCAGGCACAGCAGATCCGCATTGCGGAGATGTTTCGCGAAGCCGGGGCTCCGGACGAGACGCGCGACATACTCACAGAACTGGTGCGCGCCGGCGTGCGCCGGGCCGATGTGTACGCCATGCTGGGGCATGCGTATCTGGAGTTGCGGATGCCGGTGCAGGCGCAGCAATCGCTGGATTCGGCGCGCTTGCTGGCAGCCGGAGATCCATGGGTGGAGGCGGACGTCGCCTTTGCGGACGCCGTTGTGGAGTTGGATCCGGATGAACCGGGCTTGAGCGATTCCTCCCAGCACCGGCGGCTAATCGAGGTTGGACAGATCTCTGTGGAGCGCGCCCGGCGCTGTGCGGGGGGAGCCGCGCCGGGTCCGTTCACGACGGAAGCGGCTGCGACGCTGGACCGCGCCGCACGCCGTCCGGCGTCGGCTTCCGCGGACCGGTTGCGCGCGCTGGCCGTCGCAGTCTGGCAGCGGTCCGCCGGGACGTGCAACGCATCGACTGTGGCGGAACGCGCCGCCGAGTATGTGATTGCGGGGGCTCCCGAGCCCGAGCCGGTGTTGTCGCCGGCGGAGTCCGGCCAGTGACCGTGCCTGCGTCGCTCCGGCGGTTCCTGCAGTGGTGGCGCAGTGTGCAACTAAGTGACGACCAGCGCTTCCTGTTTCTGGCGGTGCTGATCGGGATCTTCGCGGGGCTGCTGATCGCCTGCTTCCATGCGTCGATCGAGTTGGTCCGCTGGTACGGGCTGGGCATCCCGGTAGGCGGCAATGCATGGCGTACAATCGCAGCTCCGCTCGCGGGCGGCCTGCTGAGCGTGTTCATCGTCTCGGTCGTGTTCCGCCAGGCGCAGGGTAGCGGGGTGACGCAGACCAAGGTCGCCTTTTACGCCGCCGACGGCGAGGTGGCTCCGCAGTCGCTGGTCGGAAAATTTCTGGCGTGCAGCCTGGCGATCGGCAGCGGGCACGCGCTGGGACCCGAGGACCCGGCGCTGCACATGGGCGCGGGCGTCGCCTCCAGCCTGGGCAAGCTTTTCCAGTTGACGCGGCAGCACACGCGCCTGATCGCACCAGTGGGCGCGGCGGCGGGTATTGCGGCCGCCTTCAATACACCGATCACGGCGGTGCTGTTCGTGATCGAGGAAGTGCTGGCGTCGTGGAACTCGGCAGTGCTGGGGTCGATCGTGCTGTCGTCGGTGTCGGCGGTGGTGACCAGTCGCTATTTCCTGGGCGACCAGCCGCTGTTCCGCGTGCCGGCGTTTTCGATCCAGCATCCATCGGAGCTGATCGTCTACGCGATCATGGGACTGGCCGGCGGGCTGCTGGCGGCGGCTTTCGTGCGCGCTGTGGCGAAGCTCAAGGAATATCTGCATCACTTCCATTCGATGAAGATCGCGGTCGCAAAACCGCTGATCGCCGGGTTGTTTGTCGGGATTGTGGGTGTGTTCGTGCCTGGTGTGCTGGGTGCGGGCTACGAGACGATCGACAGCGCGCTGCACAATCAGTACGGCTGGCAATTGCTTCTGGTGCTGGGGCTGGTGAAGATGGCCGCGGCGCTGGTGTGCTACAGCGCGGGCGTGCCCGGAGGCATGTTCGCTCCAGCCTTGTTCATCGGCGCGATGATCGGCGGGAGCCTGGGCGCGGGCGCGCAACTGGTGTGGCCCGTGGCGACCAGTCCGGTGGGCGCCTACGTGCTGGTGGGGATGGGTACGTTCTTCGTCGGGACCTTTCGCGCGCCGATGACGTCGATCTTTATGATCTTCGAGATTTCGGCCAGCTACCAGATCATCCTGCCGGTGATGGTGGCCAACACGATCGCCTATCTGACGTCGCGCTATTTGCAGCCGGTGCCGTTCTTCGATCAGTTGGCCCGGATTGAGGGTCTGGCGCTGCCCTCGCACGAAGGCCAGCGGGAGGCGCACACGATGCGCATCGAGGATCAGATGCAGCCGCGCATTCCACCGCCGATTTACCTGGCCGATAGCGCCAGCCACGCGTACCGGATTCTGATGCGCTCGAAGGAAACCCTGGGACTGGTGCGCAATGAAGTCAATCAGTGGATGGTTCTGCGCGTCACCGCGCTGCGGGAGGCGATTGAACGCGGAGACGGGGCGCTGCTGGTCAGCCAGTTGGTGGACCCCGAGCCAACTCCAGTGCTGTATCCGGACCTGGCGGTGCATGATGCACTGAAGATGATCAAGGCGTTTCCGTGCGTGCCGGTGGTGAGCCGCCGCGATCCGGCGAAGCTAGTGGGAACCTTCTGCGTGGACGATGCGCTACGCGCCTACGGGATCCCGCTGGAAGACGTGCTGCAGGCGAAGGCGGCCAGTGTGACCGAGACCGATGTCAGCGCCCCGCAATCCCGCTCAACAAGCTGAGGATCAGGATGGCGAACACGATGAGCGAGATCGCAACGTAGGTGCGGTCCCGTTCCTGGGCGAACCCGAACGCCGCAAACAGAACGCGCGCCACCGGCGTGGCGATCAGCAGCAGGAGGCCGAGTTGGATGATGCTCGGACCATCGAGCGCGTAGGCTCCGTGCAGCAGACCACGCAGCGACCGCAGCTTCACGTCTTCCATGTGGAACGTGCCATAGCGGGCCGGTTCCGTGCCGTGGTGCAGCAGGTAAATGATTCCACCGGTCAACACGACCGCGGCTGCCAGGATCACACCCGTGCGCAGAAGCGTGCCCATGATGGCTTCCAAGCGTTCGTCGGTCCAGGAACCTCCCGCCATCAAATACCCCCGGTGATGCCGCTGTAGATCATCTCGAGGGCCAGGGCCGCGACCACGAGTCCGAAGATCAGGCGCAAGGCCTGCGTACGCGCGCCCGCGAGGTGGCGGGCTCCCAGTACCGATCCACTCAGCACGCCCAGCATCACCGGCATTGCGAGCCCCGGATCAATATAGCCGCGGCCGAGGTAGACACCCGCGCTGGCTGCGGCGGTGACACCGATCATGAAGTTGCTGGTGGTGGTGGAGACTTTGAAGGGGAGCTTCATGGTGCGGTCCATGGCGATCACTTTCAGAGCGCCGGAGCCGATGCCCAGGAGGCCGGAAAGCACGCCTGCCCCGAACATCATCCCGAAGCCGAGCTTAACGTGCTGGACGAAATACGGCTGCGGTCCACGCAGGGAGGGGTAGCTGGAATTCATGCGGAGACGGGACGCAAGCGGATCGGGCGCCGCGGCTTCCGGAGAATCGGTTTTTTGGCGGCTGGCCAGGTAGGCGGAGTGAAGCAGCACGGCGCCGAAGATGATCGCCAGGGCGGAGGTGGGCGTGAAGGCGGCCAGCATGGCTCCGGCGACGGCGCCGATAGTGGTGGCGATTTCCAGAAACATGCCGACACGGATGTTGGAGAATCCCTCGCGGACGTAAGCCGCGGCGGCGCCCGAAGAGGTCGCGATGACGGAGACCAGCGTGGCGCCGATCGCATAGCGGATATCGACCCCGAAGGCTAGCGTGAGGACGGGCGTGATCACCACCCCACCGCCGAGTCCGGTGAGCGCGCCGAGGAATCCGGCGGCGGCGGACACCAGCGCTACCAATAGCGTGAACTCGAGAGTCGTCACCGCGATGCGAAGCCCAGTCTTACAAATCTCCCCGCCGCATCTGCTCGGCCAGATACTCGGAGGCGCGCATGGAGAGCGACACGATGGTCATGGTCGGATTCTGGCTGCCGCAGGTGACGAAGCTGGAGCCGTCCACTACGAAGAGATTCTTGATGTCGTGGCTCTGGTTCCACTTGTTCAGTACGCTTTTCTTGGGATCGTCGCCCATGCGGCAGGTGCCGACTTCGTGGATGCTATAGCCGGGCGGGAACATCTGGTCATGCGCAGCCAGCACCTCCCAGCCGCAGTTGTGGCAGATTTCCGACATCGCCTCGATGGCGTCCTTGGCCATGTTGCGCTCGTTGTCGGAGTACTTGCACTGGAAGTGCAGCACCGGAATGCCGTAGGCGTCCTGCACGTCCTTGTTGATGCGAACGTGATTCTCGAAGCGCGGCAGGACTTCGCCCATGCAGGTTCCAGTGAATGCTGAGCCGCGGTATTTTTCGAGCGCCTGGTCGAGTTCGGCTCCGTAATAGGGAAGGAAGCGTGACGGAGGCGTGCCCCCGCTGTTGAAGTCAAAGGCATAGCCGCGGATGAAATCCTTCTCCATCGGGGCCTTGAGATTCCGGAAACGCGGGATGTAGCCGGCGCCGCCCGCGTAGCCGCTGGGAGCCTTGCCGTCGCGCACGTCCGGGATGACCGCCATCACGCTTTGCGTGATGTAGAACTGGTCGTGCAGGTAGTGGCCCAGGACCCCGCTTGAATTCGCGATGCCGGAATTCAAAAGGATGCGCGTACTCTCCAGGCACGCCGCGCCGACCACCACCACGCGAGCCTTGGCGTGCATCTCGCGCAGCGAGTGGCGGTCGACGAAGTTCACGCCGTTGACGAGTCCGGTGTCCTTGTCCGTTGTGATGTCGCGCACGACGGCATTGGGCACCAGAGTGAGATTGCCGGTGGTCATGGCGTCGGGCAGCAGCAGATTCGCCGAACTAGCCAGCGGGCCGCGCCCCAGCGAACTGCGGATCTTCGTGGTGGCGATGCCCATCTTGGCAGCCTCATCGCGGAAGAGCTGGTTGGCGGGGCTGTAGGGGCTGTCGTCGTCGATGAAGTTGCCGTCGGGCAACTGCGCCAGGCCTTCGCGGCGCCCTCGGACGCGGAAGATGGGCTCCACGCGGGAATAATAGGGGTCGAGATCGGCGTGCGAGATCGGCCAGTTTTCACCGTAGCCGTCATGATCCTTGCCCTTGAACTCGTAGTCGCTCAAGCGGAACGACATGCGCGACCAGAACAGGCTCTTGCCGCCGACGTAGCGCACGCGCACCCAGTTGAAGGGCTCGTCCGGGGCATGCGTGTAGGGGACTTCCACCTCGTCCACCCACTGATTCGCATTGTATTCGTCGGCCTGGAAGACGTGAGCCAGGCGGCCGGGCTTGCCGAAGCCGCGGTAGGGCATCTCGAAGCTCTGCTTGTGCTGCTGATTGTTGACGAAGTCGACGGGCGGCCCGGCGTCGAGCATCAGGCACTTGATCCCCATGCGGGTGAGCGTGTAGGCGGCCATCCCTCCGGAGGCCCCGGAGCCGATGATGAGAACGTCGTAGTCGGTGACGGCCATCGTTGCTACTCCACGGGCAGCCAGTACTGCCCGCCGCCCGCGCCGGGACGGCCGGCATCGGCCCATTCTTTGGAATTCCGCGCGGCCGTGCGGACGTCTTCTTTGACTTCGCGCAGAAAGGCCGCGAGCGGCGAGGGAGCCTCGTAGGTCCAGGGTTGGCGCAGCGGCGCGAGCAACTGCGCGACCTGTGCGTCGTCGGCTTCCGCGAACGGTCTTCCGAAGCTGGTCTGCGCTTCATATTCGAGCGCCTCAAGGCCGCTCAAGTAGAGCTGCCGGCGGTCGCGCGGCGATTCGCTCAGCAGGAAGTCGAGAAACTCGGGCGCACGGGTCTCGATCGCGCCGGCGCCGTTCACGGGCGGTTCGAAGATTTCGCTCAGGCGGCGCAGGGTGGCGAACTGGCGGTCGTCGAAGAACCGGCGCACGGTGTCGGCCGCGACGTCGGGAACGGCGAACTGGAGCGGAGCCGGATCAGCTCCCCCGGCTGCAGGCCCCGCGCCGGCCGGCTGCTGGGCTTTGAGCAGCGCCGGAGCCGCGGGTGCGGCCATCAAGGCCTGCATGAATCGTCGGCGTCTCATAACGTGGGCATCATAGCACGCGTCCACGGTTACGGAGACGCTTGCGGCGCGACATGGCGGGTGACTGCGGGAAGAGGCGGTCCCCCCTCCGCCGAGGCTTCGGCCGGCAGGCTAAGAGGCCGCCGCAGGCCGCGGGCCTGTCCCACAGCGCAACGAAGAGAAACTAGGCGCTGGCCTTCAGGGCCTCCGTGACCGGCGGATCCTGCACGCGCTGCGTGAACCAGTGAGGATAGAGCGGCGCCGGAGCGGTCATCTCTTCCAGTTTCGCCACCTCTTCGGCCGAGAGCTTCAGGTCGGCGGCTTTCAGGTTGTCCTCCAACTGCTCCATCTTATTTGCGCCGATCAGCACGGAAGAGACGGCCGTCCTGGTGAGCAGCCAGGCGAGGGCCACCTGCGCGACGGAGGCGCCGTGCGACCCGGCGATGGCGCGGAGCGCGTCCACCACTTCGTAGGCCTTGTTGCGGTCGTGCGGCAGCATTTCCATGCTGCTGAGCCGGCCGCCGCCGCCCTGCGGATTCTCGCGCGTGTACTTGCCGCTGAGCAGGCCGCCTGCCAGCGGGCTCCACACCAGCACGCCGATGCCGGCGTCGCGCACGAAAGCGTCGAGGTCGTATTCGAAGTCGCGGCCGAGCAGCGAGTAATAGAGCTCCGCTGCGCGGAAGCGGGCGAGCCCGTTCTTGTCCTGGATGCCCACGGCTTTGGCCGCCATCCACGCGGGCCAGTTCGAGAATCCCGGGTAGCGCACCTTGCCGGCGCGGACCAGCGTGTCCAGAGCCTCGACGGTCTCTTCGATGGGCGTGTTCAGGTCCACGCGGTGGACGAGGTAGACGTCGATGTAGTCGGTGCCGAGGCGCTTCAGGCTGCCTTCGCAGGAGGCGAGGATGTGCTGCCGCGACAGGCCCTGGTGCAGGATCGGCGGCCCGCTGCGAAATCCGACCTTGGTGGAGATGACGACATCCTTGCGGCGGGCGCCCAGCGCCTTGCCGAGCATCTGCTCGGACTGGCCGCCCGTGTAGGCGTCGGCGGTATTGAAGTGATTGACACCGGCGTCGAGCGTCTTGCCGATCATTTGGTCGGCCAGCTCGCCCTGGACTTTGGAGACCGCCGCGAAGGGGCCCTGGCCCGTGCCGAAAGTCATGGCGCCGAAGGCCAGCTTGGAAACAATGAGTCCGGTGTTACCCAATCTTGCGTATTGCATGCTTCATAGATTCCCACATCGTGATATTGTTTTGGTCATGAATCCGACCTTGACGCGCCGGGGTTTTGTGGCGGCCTCGCTGGCTGCGCCGCTCGCGGTGGGAGCCGGCAAAGACGTGCCGGTGGGCCTGGAGCTCTTCTCCGTGCGCCAGGCGCTGATGAAGGACGAAATGGCGACGGTCGCGGCGGTGGCCAAGATGGGCTACCAGGCCGTCGAGTTTTACGCGCCCTATTTCGACTGGACAGCGGCGCATGCCAAGGAAATGCGCGCGCATCTGGACGGGCTGGGGATCGAATGCCGCTCGACGCACAACAGCGCGCAGTATTTCGATGGCGACAACCTGTCGAAGGCCATCGACCTGAACCAGATCATCGGGGCCAAGTACGTGATCATGGCGAGCACGGGGCGCGTCGACGGGATCGACGGGTGGCGGCAGTTGGGCGAAAAGATGAGCAAGGTGTCGGACCGGCTGCGGCCGCTCGGCATGGCGACCGGGTTCCACAATCACGCCACGGAGTGGCGCATGCTGGACGGACAGCGCCCGATGGATGTGCTGGCCGCGAGCACGCCCGACGATTTCGTGCTGCAACTGGACGTCGGGACGGCGGTCGAGGCGGGCGCCGATCCGGTGGCATGGATCAAAGCGCATCCCGGGCGCATCAAGAGCATCCACTGCAAGGACTGGGGCGCGGGGCAGGGTCCTGACCGCGCCTACCGCGTGCTGTTCGGCGAAGGCGATTCGCCGTGGCCGCAGATTTTCGAAGCGGCCGAGTCGGTGGGCGGCGTCGAGTATTACCTGATCGAGCAGGAAGGCAGCCGCTATTCGGAGTTCGAAACGGCGCAACGGTGCCTGGTTAACTGGAACAAGATGCGCGCGTGAGCCCGGCCGGCGTCATTCGCCGATGATCTTCACCAGGGCGCGCTTGCGGCGCCGGCCGTCGAATTCGCCGTAGAAGATCTGCTCCCACGGGCCGAAGTCGAGCTTGCCCGCGGTCACGGCCACGACCACTTCGCGGCCCATGATCTGGCGCTTCATGTGCGCGTCGGCGTTGTCCTCGCCGGTGCGGTTGTGCAGGTATTGCGAGGTTGGCGCGTGAGGGGCCAGCGCCTCCAGCCACTTGTCGTAATCCTGGTGCAGGCCGCGTTCGTCATCGTTGATGAACACGGACGCCGTAATGTGCATGGCGTTCACCAGCACCAGTCCTTCGCGCACGCCGCTTTCGGCGAGACACGTTTCGACGTCGGGAGTGATGTTGACGAATGCGCGGCGGGTAGGGACCTCAAACCACAGTTCCTTGCGGTAGCTCTTCATTTCCGCACGATACCGCGCCTGGCGCTCTGAATGCGCGGAGCGACGCTACTGAGCTGAGGGCGGGAACCGGCCGGCGGTGGCGGCCTTCCGGCGCGTGAAGAGGCGCACGGGCTTGGCGTTATCTTCCAACTCCAGTTCGCCGGCGAGCGTGTAGTTCCGGTCGATTAGTGCCTTCAACGCGGGGTCGGATTCATAGCCGTCGACCGTGCTCCAACTCCACATGAAAGCTCCGGGCGCGACGGCGTCCACGAACACGTCCGGCATCTGACGTTCCAGGTCGCCTACGAAGCGCGAGCGGAAGTAGCCTTGCAGCGGTCCACTGCTAATCACGAAGTGGCCGACGGCGTCGCGTGTGGCCGGAGGAATTCCGGTGAGCACGTAGACCCCCGGGGCCCATCCCCAAATGGCCAGGCTGTGGAATGGCGTCGTCTCATTCAGCTTGTTCAGCGCAGCCGCGATGCGGGGGCTGGCGTCGGCGATGGGCTTGTCCGGAAGGATGATCCCGGTGACGAACTGCATGGTGGCCACAAGACTCACGGCATACATCAAAGTGATTCCCAGGGTGGCCAAGCGCGCCACGGGTCCGAGCGGAAGCGCGCCCTTCGCCGCGGGTTGGTGGAGTTGCCAGACTCGCCAAAGCAACAACGTGGTGAGACATGCGAGCGGATAGATCAGGAAGACCAGATAGTGCGAGTAGAAAGTGGCTGGCCGGATCACGGCCGCGGCGGCCGCCCCCAGGTAGAGCGTGAGACCCCACCACTCGGTCCTTTCCTCAGATGCCAGGCTTAGACCGCCGGTGCGGCGCCGGGCAGCGGCTAGCAGGCCGATGGCCAGCAGAAGCGTGAACACCAGGGGGCCGGTCGCCATCGGTAGCAGCAGTCTGACGACGTCGAGCAGAATCGAGATGAGCGTGACGTCGCCGGCATACCACAGGTTGCCGAGGACGTAGGATTGCCACATATCGCCCAGCGCGCCCGCCGGCCACAGGACCGCGACCAGCAGCGCCGTGGGAAGGACGAATGCGCCACCGAACAAGGCCGCGTGCGCCACGAACTTCCGCCGGCGATCTGAGAACGCCAGGACGCCTGCCACGAAGAGCGCCAGGAGCCCCGAAATCGGCAGTGACTGAAGCTTGCACCAGGGCGCCAATCCCAATGCGAGACCGCTTGCCACCAGCCAGCGTGCCGGATGGTCAGGGTTCCGCAGGTAACTGAGCGCACCATGGAAGCCCACGGTCAACAATAACGCCGGCAGCAATTCGCTGGAGTACTGCCAGAGCTCGACAGAAAAGACGAACACAAAGGCGACCGGGATCGTGCCGAGCGCCGCGGCTTTCTCCGCCGTCAGCCGCAGCAGCGTGCGGTAGGCCACCATGACCTGGAGCGCGGCCAGCAAATTCGCCGCCTGGTGCGCCAGCACGTAGGTGGGCTTCAGGCCAAGCAGCAGGAATAGCGTGAGGAAATACGAGTTCCCCGGGCCGCTGGAGGTCCCGTCCACGCTTCTCCACGGCACCGGATCCAGCAGGAACTTGGCTGCCTGCGTCAGCATCTGGCTTTCGTCGGGGTCCATCTCCCGGGGGAAGAGGCCGCTCGGCATCCGCAGAAGAAACACCAGTGCGCCAAACAGGCAAGTAATCGCCAGCGGCGACCACATTGTTTTTCTGACGGAAGTAGTCATCGCCCGTGCCGCTAAATGCGGATCCCTTGATCCAGGCACCACTGGATCGATCGCCGCATGCCCTCTTCGAGCGAAACTTTGGGATTGTAGCCCAGCTCTGTTTCGGCCTTGGTGATCGAGCAGGCGATGGTCTTGTTCATCTCCGACAGGACGTGAATCTTCGAGTTGTAAAGGCCCAGGCCCTGGAGCGTGCGATCCACCAGCAGCGCCACCTCGCTGGCGATGCCCGGCAGGCGCAGACGCCCATGCTTGGCGGGAAGCTGGAACTCCTGGTGCAGCAGGCGCTCGACCGTGTCGACAATCTCGTTCATGGCGTACGGCCGGCGGTCCGCGATCCAGTAAGTCTGGCCGCGGGCTTTGCCGGTGACCGCGGCCAGCACCAGCCCCTGCACCAGATTGTCGACGTAGGCCATGGAACGCGGGTTGTTTCCCGACCCGACGATGGGCGCCTTCCCATTGCGAATCATCCGGAAGAAGAGCGTTTGCCGCGGCGGCTGGTCGGGTCCGTAGAACCACGGCGGCCGCACGATCACGGTTTCAAGCTTGCCGCGCGACTCGGCCTCCTGCACGGCCTGCTCCATCATCATCTTTGAACGGCCGTAGTTCATGTAGGGTTGGTAGGGCGACGATTCGTCGAAGCGATGCTCGGGAGTGGGGTTGCACCCCAGCGGCGAATTTGAGGAAACGGCCACGATCCGGCGAACGGCCGCGTCCTCGGCGGCGCGCAGCGTGTTGCGGATGCCTTGCACGTTGATGCTGTAGAAGTCGCTGACCTTCTCCGGATGGATGACGCCGGCCGTGTGGAACAGCGTGGCGCCACGCGCGCCTTCCAGCAACCGTTCGGAGTCGGCCGGATTCCGCAGATCGCCGGCCATCACCTCGACGTTCGATCCCAGCGCCCGGATTCCATCGAGATCCTCGGTGGGCAGGGCTAGGCAGCGGATCCGGCGCGGCGGCGCCATGCCGTCCAGCACGGCTCTACTGTCAGCGCCACCCGCCAGCAGCCGCACCAGGCGTTTGCCGAGCCACCCGGCGGCTCCTGTTACCACAACGAAATCCAGCTCAGTCTGCATGATCGTCTCCCGGTCCTCTCAATGTCCAAGCCTCATAGCTGTCCCAGAAAGTGCAGCGCGTTCCTCCGCGCCAGCCCCATGATGGTTCCCTGCGGATTCACACCGGGAGCCGTCGGAAGGAGGCTTGCGTCGTTCACAAACAAGTTCTCGGTTCCGTACACCGCTCCCACCGAATTCGTAGCGCAGCGGGATTCGTCCTCGCCCATGGGACAGGATGAGAACAGGTGAATCGTCATCAGGTTCGCGCCGGCCGGGGCGAGCGCCTCCGGCAAGCTGCCGAGTTCCTCCTCGGCGGCGATGGGCCTGGCATCCTGAATCGCGGGATAGACCCGTTCGGCCCCAGCGGCGAGCAGCAAGCGGCTCAAGTGGCGTAATCCCGTGGCGAGTGCCGACAGATCCTCGTGGCGGAGGTGATAGCGGATCAGCGGATCCGGCAGGCCCAAAACGCCTCGCACCCGTCCGTCATGCGGACCGGTGATCATCGCGTAATAGATCGCCATGCGGCGCCAGGAATCCGCCGCTTTCGGGCGGTTCCCTGGACAGTCCGAGAGCGCCAGCGCGAGATGCGGCAGCGAGGAGATCGAACAGCCGAAGCTCATGCGCGGCGCGAATTCCTTCACCTGGTGCGCAGCCACGCCCATGTCCTCGCCGTTCACCTCTTCGGGAAACTCGGCCACCACTTTGACGGTCGGGTGCATGGCCAGCGAATTCCCGATGTTTCGCGTGATGCCGCTGCGTCGCAACAGGAGCGGCGTTTGGAGCGCTCCGCAGCACACGAACACCGCCCTGGCGCAGATCTCCACGGGGCGTCCGTTCTGCACCGTGTCCACCTGCCAGACGGAGCGCGTGTGCCGCAGGCGGCGTACGCGGGTGTCCGGCATCAGGCGCGCCCCATCGGCCAGCGCACGAGGCACGAACGTCTCACTCATGGACTGCTTGGTTCCGCGGGCCGGTCCTCCTTCCGAAGAAGGCTCATACCGGAACCAGCGCGGGACCTCCATGCTGCGCCAGCCCAGCCGTTCGGCGCCCCGCTGCAGTTTTCTGGAAGCGGCCGGAGGCTCACCCGGCGGCAGCCTGACGCCCAGAGCCTCTTCGCAGTAGGCGAAGTGCGGGCGAAGATCTTCCTCTGAGGTTTCCGCCAGTGAGAACTCACGCTGCCACCGTTCGAGCATTTCCGCCGGTGTGCGGTGATACAGGCCGCTGTTAATTTCGCTGCCCCCGCCCACGCAGCGGCCCTCCGCCAGCGCGATCTTGGTGTTGCCCAGCGCCGGGTTCAAGCCGCCTCCGCGGTACTTCTGCGACATCTCCTCGGTGCTGAACGGCCGGCAGGAGCTCAGCGGCAGGAACGGTCCCTCTTCCAGAATCAGCACGTCCTTGCCATGCGCCGCGAGCACGTGGGCCGTGGTGGCTCCGCCCGGACCGGACCCGATCACCACGACCTCTGCCTGGACCGTGGTCATCCCGCGACTCCCTGACGCTGCTCGCCGGTGTAGGTCGCGCTGTAGTAGGCCAGCACGGCCAGGCTACGATAGAAGCGGACCAAGTCCCGGCAGGCGCCGATGCTCGAATTCCGCCAGGCCTCCAGTTGGCTCTGTTTGCGTTCCGCGGGAAGGCGGTGGAAGAGCGCTCCTCTGGTTACCAGGCCGCACAGAGAGAACACAATGGTGCCGGCGCACACCGGCCAGGCCAGGAAGCGCGGCATGCGCACCCACTGCTCCATCACCCAGGCGGTGACCACCGGCGCCTGACTCTCGCGCGGGCCGCCGTCTTCCATCTGCGCCAGTTGATCGCAGATCGCCGAGACGGTCTTGGAGAACAGGCCGGGCATGGCTACGGAATCGCTCCCAGCGCGCCGAACTTTGCGGCGAACATGACCAGACCGGCGATCGCGGCGACCAAGTAAGTGACCGGATCCTTCAGTACGAACAGCAGCGGATCCTCGTCCCGGACGGCGCCGCGCGAGCATAGCACCCACAGACGGCTGATCCAATACAGCAGAATCGGCGAGAGCAGCCACAACAGTTGCGGCTGCGCATAGAGCACGCGAACGGCGTCGCTTTGCAGATAGAGAATGAAGACCACCGTGCTCAGGAACGCGCTGCAAACGCCGAAAAGGTTCACCTGCATGGCGTCCCCGGCGACGTATCCCCGGCCTTCCACCGGACGACTCGCGCGCTGGGCATTGGTCAGCTCCGCCCAGCGCTTGCTGAAGGCCAGGCTCAGGAACAGGAAGTAGGCAAAGGAGAGCAGCCAGGCGGAGAACGCCACGCCGCTCACGAAGTGGCCGGCGACAATCCGCAGCGTGTACAGGCCCGCCAGCACAAAAGCGTCCAGCAGGATCACGGCTTTGATGGACATCGAGTAGGCCAGCGAAAGCACGAAATAGACCGCCAGCACGGCCGCCAGCCCCGGGGACCAAACCATGGCGATGCCCAGGCCGGCCGTCAGCAGCAGACCCGCCATGACGAATCCGGCCTGCAACGGGACGGCGCCGGAGGCGAACGGACGTTGGCGCTTCACCTCATGCTTGCGGTCGGCATCCAGGTCCATCAGGTCGTTCAGGATGTATTGGGAGGAACTGCACAGTCCGAACAGCACCACGCCCAGCGCGGCTTTGAGCAGCAGCACCGGATGCGTCAACTGGTGCGAGGTGATCAGCGGCACGAACAGCAGCGCGTTCTTGGCCCACTGATAAAGCCGCAGAGCTTTCAGATAGGCGCGCCAGCCGCCGCCGGCAGAATCGTGCTCCTGGATCTCGCCGCAGTCCCGCCGGACACGCTTCACCAGCGCCGGACTCGCGTTCACGGCGATGGCGCGCGCGCAGTGCCGCCAGACGGCCAGGTCGGCCGCGGCATTGCCGGCGTAGTCGAACGCGCCGGGGATCTGTTCGCGGATCGCGGCCAGCTTGGACCGGCCGCTGAGATTCCGGGTCCCGGAGGTCGCCAGCACCTGATCGAAGAGACCCACGTAGCTCGCCACCTGGTGGGCCAGCACGTGATCGGCGGCCGTCACCAGCAGCAGGACACGCCCGGTGGCTCGTTCGGACCGCAGCCAGGCGAGAAATTCGAGGTTATAAGGCAGCGAGCCGGGGTCGATGGCGGTCCAGCGGGCCAGTTGCCGCTTGAGCACGGCCCGGCCCTGGAGCAGCCAATACGGAAGCAGCAATAGGAGCCAAGGACGCAGCCGCAGGAGGCGCGCCAGGGACTCGAACAGAAGGTCGGTCTTGATCAGCGTGCCGTCCAGGTCCACGCACAACGGGGGCCGGCCCAGGTCGGCGTAGGTGCATTCCCTCAGGTTTGAGGGACCCGCGGCCGGGGCGGTCTTCTCCCGTAGGATGCTCACGGGTAACTATCGACTTTGGCGGGACAAAGCGTTAGCATCGTGGCGCAAGCACTTGTGCTTGCCGCGCCGGGACTGTCCCGGCGCTTGTCGTCCATCACAGTGTCGTGCCCGGAGCGTCGGCCCGACCACTCGCCGAGGCATCCGGCCTGTGGTTTGCCCGAAGCGCTCTGCGAGCCTGTGAGACATCCGGGCTAGAATTGGGCTAGAACCGGCCAGCCGGACTTTCCGCCGCCGGGTTTAACGCCGCCGATAGCCACGCCCATTTGCTGGCATTCATCGCCTTTAGGCTGACTCGGTTGCCGTCCGCTTGAGTTCTTTCTCCTTTTGGACCGACCACGAAATACGCTGCCGATCCTCGGGGTTGAGTGCATCCTTGCGCGAGGCGGCACGCGTCTTGCGTATGCCTTAGGGTTTGACTCTGTTCCGGTTGCACTGGCAGTAGACGATCCATGACCCCCACCCACTCACCTGCCGACCTTGGGGATTTCTTGGGGAAACGTCCCGATTGACCTACTCCGGGATGCCGTACGACTTTGGACGGACGAAGGGGGGCAGGATGAGTGGAGCAGGCGCAGCGATGCGAAGGTCTTCGCGACGGGGAGTCAATTCCTTTTCTTGAGTCCGTAGTAGACTCGATGAAGCCCCGTGCCTCAGAACAGCGACGCGATGCGTTTACAGTTTAGATCAGTGGCTACGCTTCCCAAACTTGCCTGGGTCGCAGCGATGCACCGGAATAGTGGGCCGGTGGAGGTTCTTCATGGACCTTGGGTAGAAACCCGTGAGGATCGCTTCTTTGAGGGCGCGTGGGACGGCTCCTTCCAGGCGGGCGCCTTCGACGATGCTGTTACTTTTGTGGGATCGGGCGGACGTATCGACGGCGACCGCATGCTCTTCGCCGCACCCACTCACAAGCTGGACCGAATCCAGTCCGTCGTCGCCGGCGACACGTTATATTTCTCGAACTCGATGGTCCTCCTCCTCGCGCGCGCCGGCGAGGAGATCGACATAGGCCATCCCGGCTACTTTTTCGACTACCTCCGCTATTTCCGGGCGGGCATCCGAATCAAAGTCAAGCCGATCCGCTTGCGAAGCGGCAATTCAGCCTATTTCCACGACTGCGCCAACATCGCCGTCAATCGCGACCTCAGCCTCCAGCGCCTGGAAAAGCCCGTCCGGCCACCTCCTACGTGCTACGCCGAATATGCGGCGTTTCTCGAGGAGACCGCTCAGCGAGTATCCGCCAATGCCACCGATCCCGCCAGGAATCCCGTCTTCCAGCCGCTCGCCGCCATATCCCGCGGCTACGATAGCGTCGCGGTGGCGGCCTTGGCCAGCCGGGCCAATTGCCGGCAAGCGGTTACGTTCCGTCATAGCGGACAGAGGATGCGGGAGGACAGCGGTACGGAAATCGCGGCGCGACTCGGGATGGAGGTGCAGGAGTACGATCGCACCGACTGCACCAAGCTCCCGGGATTCCCTGACGTGGAGTTCTTTCCGAACATGCCGCACCCTGGAAAAGCGCTTACCGTGTTTGAGGAGCGGCTTACCGGAGCGCTTTTTTTTGACGGCCAGGGGGGCGAGGACCTATGGGCAATGCGCCCGGCTACCGGTCCTCTCTTGCAGGAGCCGATGACCCAACGGATGTCCGGCTCCGCCATGGGAGAGTTCCGGCTGCGCGTTGGATTCGTCCGCTTTCCAGTCGCCTGTTGTGGAGCGATCCATGCGCCGATGCTCGCCCGGATCAGCCGCTCGGGCGAAATGCGTGCATGGTCGGTAGGGGGCAGGTATGATCGCCCGATCGCCAGGCGGCTCGCCGAAGAGCGTGGCGTTCCGAGGCACTTGTTCGGACAAAGGAAGGTGGGAGGCGGGCCGAAGATCGGGGAACTGGGCCTATGTCCGGCCAGCGATGCCGCGTTTCGGCGCTTTTACCACGATGAGATTCACAGCAAGCCTGCATCGGGCACGCGGCGGCCTCCGTATTCGCTCCGGTGGTCGCCGGGCCGTTTGGCGCAACTTTCCGAAACCCGGCTGACGGTCCGTCGTAGCCTGCAGTTTTTCGGACTCCTCTCTAACGAACACTTCCATCCTTACCGGAGGACGACTACGCTCTACACGTTTCACTGGGGTTTCCTCCAGATGCAGGAGCGCTACGAGGAAAGCCTGCGGGGGCTGACGTTCGAGACTCAGGTCAGCCACCCATTGGGGGAAGAACTCCCCGATTGAAGCGGCACCGCACGAGCCGCACGAGTGAGAATCCTGGCCGCGGGCTATGATGATTGGACGTGCGGATTGATTCATCCGCCTCAGCGTTTGATGAGCACCCCCTCACACATCCATGACCGCATCGCGCGGGTTGCGGCCCAGGCGCTCGGGGCAAACCTAACTGCCAGCGATCTCGAAGGTGTGACTCGCCTGGATGAGGTGCTGGCCTTCGAATCTCTCACGGTGCTCGAATTCGTGGCCGGCCTGGAAGCGGAGTTTGCCGTCGAGATCGAACTGGAGCGCTTCTGGCGCGACTACATCATGAATCTGCCGGCCCTGGTGGAGTATCTCGAGCAGCAGGCCAAACCAAAATGATCGGCACACGGATCGAGCGGATCAGCCGTCAGTATCCGGACCTGCCCGCGCTGACTTCCCGCTCGGGAACCGTCTCCTATCGCGAATTGTTGTCCGCGGCCGCGTGGGTGCGAAGCGCACTGGAACAAAGAGGCGCCGGGGAGGGCCGGCCCGTGGCCGTGTCGCTGCCTGTCGGAGGGGAGGCGGTGATCGCCTTCGCCGGATGCGCCTTGGCGGGAGCCATCTACGTTCCCGTCAACCCGGAGTGGCGCGACGAGGAACTGGGTTGGCTGATCGCGCAAGTGAATCCCTCCGCGGCGATCGTTGGCGGCGACGATGCCCCGCGATGGCTCGCGGCTGGGCTGGCTCCGGAGCGGGTCTTGCTTGCCGAAACTTTCGAAACACCGGCGGGCGACTCTCCCACGAAAGCCGCTGTGGAGAGGTCACCGGAAGACCCTTTTGCCTATACTTTCAGCTCCGGCACCACAGGCCACCCCAAGATCATCGTGAAGCGGCCCGCGCTCGCAACCAGGCTGCGGCTGGCGGACGAAATCCCAATGCAGGCCGGAGATGCAACACTGACCTTCGCTCCGTTCCATTTCGGATTCAGCCTCATCTGGAATCTGCTGTTGCCGCTGGTGGTCGGCGGCCACATCGTGCTGCTGGAGCGATTTGATCCGGAGACGGCTGCGGCAGCCATCGAGCGCCACCAAGTTGGGTGCCTGACGGGTTCACCCGCCTTCTACGGCCTGATGACGGACGCAGACTTGCGCGCCTTCTCGTTCGACAGTCTGAAGGCTTGCTTCACCGGAGGCGCCTCCACCAGCGCCGTCGTCCAGGAAAGGTGGCGGCGCTTGGCAGGGCAACGGCTGCGGCAGGCCTATGGAACGGTCGAATCCGGACTCATCACGTGCGGGGCCGATGAAGAGGCGCCGCCGAACTGCGTCGGCCGCGTGTTCTTCGGCGTGGAGGTCCGCATCCTCGCGGGCGGAGAACAGCAAGCGCCCGGGTGCGCCGGGGAAATTGCTGTTCGCGGACCCGACATCATGCAGGCTTACCTTAACGATCCGGAAGCAACCGCAGCGCGTTTCACCGACGGATTCCTGCGCACCGGCGATGCGGGCTGGCTCGACGAGGAAGGACGCCTCTTTCTGACAGGCCGCATCCAGCCGTGGATCAACACGGGCGGTGTGAAGGTGGATCCGCTCGAAGTGCAAACGGTTCTCCGTGCCCTGCCGGGTGTGCGCGATTGCCTGGTGCGCGCCGAAGCCGGTCCCCGAGGTATGGATATCATCGCCGCTATGATCGCCTCCGAGGCGGGTGTCGAACTTACGCGCGCCGACGTGATCCGGCATTGCCGAGGCAGACTAGCCCAGCACAAGATCCCACGCGCGATTCACTTCGTTTCCTCCCTCGCGAAGGATCTGACCGGCAAATCGTCGTCGTCCTGGAGCTGAGCCTTAGAGCGTTTTCTCAGCAAGCGTAGACCGCTCCCTGTGGTCGCGGCTAGCGGCGCTCTGCACGAAGGAAGTGCGCTGGGCACAGCGCCAGTAGCTGAGCCGCGACCACAGGAAGCGGTCTACGATAGCGCTGCAAAAGCTCTAGAAGTCCGCCCACCGGCGCCATTGGTCCGGGTGCTGCCGCACCTGTTTCTCGAGGGCCGCCACCAGTACGGCGAGGTTTGCCGCGCGGACTTCCCCACGTGGACCGGCGAGCTGAACTTCGAGCGGCTCGCCAATGTCAATCACGCAGTCTTGACCGTCGAAATGCGGCCGGAACGGAAGCACTGCGCAGCCAGTGATCCGCGCGATCTCCATTGCCCCGTCTTGAAAATTCCGCACGCCCTTCAAGAAGGGTGCGGGAGTCGATTTGGGGCTCCTCGCGTCCGGCGTGAGCAGGACGATGCCGCCCGCTCGTAGCCGCTGGGCCAGGCGCAAGGTAACCTCGGGGTCGCCGGCTTCAATGGAGTCGTTCGCGGTCTGTAGCCTCCAACGCTGATCGGCGCTCTCCACCAGGCGCTTCCCGAGATGTCCGAAGCGTTGGTAGGTGCTGCGCCGCACGATCAGGAACCGATACCCTGCTTCGGCCATGGCCATTCCCGCACGACGCTGGGCGAAGGTGTGGAGCGTCACCAGGATCACCCCCTTCCGCGCTTGCAAGGCGCGATCGAGGTGTTCGCGGCCTTCGAAACGCGCCGTCCAAAAGTCCGGCGGCCGCCGGCCTGCTCGCACCCAGAGGTCGAAGAGCTTGGCTAGCAGCACATTGCTGATGACCTGGCGCGCCAGCCGTTTTGCTTCCTCAGCCGTGACGTCGAAATCCTCGGCGATGCGCCGGGCTGCGGTCTCTTTGTCGCGGGTCCGCGCCAGTTGGTAGACCGATTCCACCGCGGGCGCGAGATGACGGAAGAAGACTCCGCCCAATAATGTGGACAGAATGCGCAGGGGAAAGTGGAAACCCAGCCACAGGAGATCCTGCCGGCCCACCAGTGGGCGCGTTCTGGATGGTTCATGGGGCCAGGGAGACGTTGGCACAGCTTCCCTCGAATTGTTCGTCACTGGGCGAGACTCCAGGGAACTTGGCGGTGATGCTCGGCCCGTGCGCGGCGCCGTGGAAACGCCGGCAGGCCACCCTTCGGCCGTAGCGTGATCGTCGGCCGCGGAGTGACCGCCGGCGTGGTGATCTCGAAACGAAATCGTGGGAGCACCAGCGCGAGAACGGTGGCCGTCTCGAGCAGCGCGAACTGCTCGCCGATGCACAACCGCTGACCGCCGCCAAAAGGAAAGTAGGCAAAGCGAGGACGTCCCGCGACGGCATCCGGAGCGTGGCGGTCCGGGTCGAACACTTCGGGATCGCGGAAGTATTTGGGACTGCGGTGGACAACGTACTGCGACAAATACAGCTTGGCGCCGGCTTCGATGGTCGCTCCGCTCGGCAGCGTGTCGCGTTCACGCGCCATACGAATAAAGATCCAGGTTGGCGGATAGAGGCGCATGGATTCCTGAAGCACCTGCCGCGTGTAGGTCAGTTGGGCGATGTCGAGCGGCGTGGGCGTGCGGCCGCCGGCCACTTGGTCGATTTCAGCCAGCACACGGGCTTCGACCTCGGGATGCCGCGCGAGCAAATATAGGGTCCAGGACAGCGCGTCGCCGATGGTTTCGTATCCGGTGCTGGTCAGAGTCAGCAGCTCGTCACGGATCTGCGCCGGGGTCATTCGGGCTCCGTCCGGATACTGGGCAGCTTGGAACATCGTCACAAAGCGATCCGGTGTGGCGTCCTGTTGCATCTCGCGATGAATGATGTGGTCGATGAGCTTCATTGCAGAGCCGTGGCGAAACACAATCGGCAGCGGCCAGTATTCGGGAAGCGGCAGGAGAGATCCATATACATACTCGATGAAGCGCCGGCGTATGGTGATCGCCTGTTCGAGTTCCGCATTCACGTAATCCGGACCGAACAAAGCGCCGATGATAATGGAAAGCGCGAGAAACTCCATTTCGGCGGCCAAGTCGAGGGCCTGTTCCGCCTTCCAGCGCTCCATGCGCCGCAACGTGCGATCCACGATCAACGGGTAGAACGTTTCGATGGACCGGCGCTGAAACAACGGTTGCAGCAACCGCCGTTGGCGTAAGTGCGCGGCTCCGGTGCTGGTTTGCAATCCGCTTCCGGAAAGGCGCTTGCCCCGTGGGCTGGTGAGGCGCCAGGATTTGTCGTAGTTGGAGCCGTTGTCGACCAGCACGTGCTTGATGTCGCCGGCATCGGTGAGCAGATAGGTTGGTTCCCCGATGTGCAGCCTCACCACGTCGCCAAACCGCGCGGCGCAGCGCGACAGGAATCCCAGCTTGTCGGGCAGGAACGCCGGCAGGTGGCCGATGAGCGGCAGGGCGAAAGGGCCGCTTGGGGTCACGCGGCTTCCTTCCCGCGACGGATTTCCTCGATGGTCTCCAGATATTCGCTGACGTACCGGTCTTCCGTATAGCGCTCCTGGTACGCCGCGCGCGCTGCGAGGCCAAGATTACGGCGCAATACGCCATCGGCGGCCAGACGGGTCACGGCTTCCAGGAATTCGGGGTCCTGGCGATAGACAAACCCGGCGCCGCTGGCCACGACGGCTTCCGGCGCTCCGCCGGCATCGCTCACGATCGCCGGAGTTCCGCAGGCGAACGCCTCCAGCACGCACAACGGGAAAACCTCCGGCGCCAGTGACGGCAGAATCATCGCGGTCGCATCGCGATAGTACTCGGCCATGCGCGCATGAGCAACGGGCCCTCGAAAGCGGATCCAGCCGGAGTGCGCATAGCGCTGCTTCAGGGGCTCCAGCAGGTCTCCGTCCCCAATCACGTCCAGGTCGAACTGGGGCAGCCGGGAGAACCGCTCGGCGAGAACGGCAACGCCTTTGGATGCGGTCACGCGCCCCGCGAATACGAATCGCGGCCGTTCCGGCGGTCGATAATCGTGCTGGCTGCCATCCATCGCGGCGTAGGTGTGGAGGACTCGGATTCTCTCATAACCCAATTCGGCATGCTGGCGCGCCGTGTAGGCGCTCGGGGAAAGGATCAAGTCGACGTGGTCGAGGGAGCGGCGAACCATGCTCGTGTAGCGCCACAACTGCGGTGGAATGCCGGATTTGAGGGAGCAGCGCAGGCATTCGCGCACTTCGCACGCCTCCGCCCGGTTCTTCCAGAAAATGTGGGTGGGGCACAAAAGCCAGTGCTCGTGGAGGGTGTAAAGCCGAACTGGAGCGCGCGCCATCGCCAGGACTCCAGGCCCGCCGACCAATGAGATGTTGTGAAAATTGACGACATCAAAGGGACGGGCGAAAATCCGCGCGAGTGCGCCCCGCTTCAAGCCGGGATCGCCGGTCTGCTGCGTGATCAAGGGCGACAAGGATCCCCAGCGGCTGCGGAGCCGGTGCACCATAATCCCATCGCCGGTTTCGTCCGGAGCCGGGGCAGCGCCGGGACGAATGCGAAAGGCGTCCTCGCAATGGACCACCTCCACGTGATGTCCGCGGGCCGTGAGCGCGCGAGCCAACCCCCGCACGAAGACAGCATCTCCGCCAAAATGATACGGCGGATAATATGTGGTCACCATGCAAAGCCGCAACGCAAATCCTCACCCAGCCGGGTGGGCCCCCTCGAAGTGCCGATTGTACCAAGCCGCCCGGCCACGGTAACCTGAAAAACTGCATCGAGGGAGCTCGGGGCGGTTGGGCGTGTGCCGATTGGCCCAAAGGACCCGCCGTTTGAAATGACGCATTACAGCGTGGTGGTTCACCGGACCAGGAATCTGGGCGACATGATCCAGACACTGGCATTGACGCGGCTCCTTCCCCAAACCACCGGCGTGTACCGCCATCGCTTGGCGGATGCTCCCGGCGACCGGCTGCTGGTTGTCAACGGAATGCTCGACAAAGACCAGCCACCGCGCCCCGGAAGCGCGGCCTGCCTGTTCGCCGGCGTAAGCGGGCCGCACTTCAGAAGGAAGGAGTACCTGCTGTGGATGGCGAGTTCCCGGCGTCCCATTGGAGCGCGCGACCCGTGGACGCTGGAGATGGCGCTGGCGGCCGGATGCAGGGGCGTGTTGACCGGATGCGCCACCCTCACGTTGCTCCGCTATGAGGGTCCGCGCCACGGCGTCTATTCGGTCGATCATCCGGGTCCTGGCGCACAGCTCACGCACTCGATTTCGCGGGACGCCACGGTAGCGCAGCAGTGGGCCCAGGCGTTGGAGCATCTGGCGATCTATCGCACAGCCGAAGCGGTTTACACTTCACGCTTGCATGTGGCGCTGCCCTGCCTGGCGTTCGGTACGCCCGTCTGGATCCAGGATCCGGCCCCGCGCGCTTGGCGCCCAGAGCGGTTTTCACTGCTCGCGGAGGTGGGCGTTCCTTATGAAACGCTGGTGACCGCCGATGTTTCCTCCATGGCGCAACGCTATGTCTCATTCCTATCCGAACAGACCGGCGCAACAGACCCCACGGGCGAACCAGTGATGCCGCTGCTGTCGGCGGACCCGGGTCCTCCCGGTTGGCGGTTCCCGTGGAGATGATTCAGCGCGGCCAAGCGTCGGTTTGGCTCGACAACTGAATCTGGACGAAGTTGCGCGGTGAGGACTGCGCCACAATGTCGGGCACCGAGTGGTAGGACACGGGGCTGCAGGCGAAGCCCGCCATCAGATTGCGGCGCGGCCGGACGCGGATTGCTTCCGGACGGATGACGCGCATGTATTGGCGGTGTAACACCAGATCGCCACCCTCGCGGCCGGACTCGTGCGAATCGCAGAAGTAAATCAACAGCGTGGCGACGCGGCGGCGGTGATCCAGATGGACGCGGCGGCGGTATCCGAGGTGGCCCTGGTGGATGTCCAGGCGCACGTAAAGTTCGTGGGGCGCGTGCGTCACTTTTTCGAGATGCCGCCGTTCTTTGTCCTGACGGCTCTCGCGGTAGGGAACGTAGACCGCTTTGTCCAGGTCGACGGTGCAGTGGTGGCGGCGGTAGGCATCGCCAAACTGCGCGGCGCAGTAGCGTAGGAAATCCTGCGAATGTGCGGTCTCAAAGAACTGCTTCCATGCCCAGTTTTCGGTGATTATCTTCTGATATTCGTCGTCTCCCCAATAGTAGGAGAAGCCGGTGGGGCCGGTGCTCGGCGGACACTTTGGAAATGACCGTTCCAGTTCCTCGTACACTTCCGGAAGCAAGAATTGCTCCTGGACGATGTGGTCAAAGGGATCATTGTGAACCGGGAGAGGGGAAAGCGGGAAGGCAGTTGTAGGATTCATGGCCACCACGCCGCCATGGTAGCAAAACGCCGTTCGTCGGTTAGACTTATAGGAAGTTACCCGTGCGTTATCCGTTTTCTGTAAGCATCATTATCCCGGCCCGGAACGCGGCGTCCGACCTGGACGCATGCCTCCAGGCGCTCCAGCCTAGCCTTGGCCCTGGGGTCGAATTGATGGTGGTGGACGATGGCTCCACCGACGCCACAGTAGAGAAGGCCAAACGATGGGGTGCTCGCGTGATCATCCTGGCGGGCACGTTCCGCGGCGCCGGCTACGCGAGAAACCGCGGGGTTCGGGAGAGCCGAGGCGAAGTTCTGGTATTCGTCGACGCGGACGTGCGCGTGCATCCTCGCGCGGTCGAGCGTGCCCTGGAACTTCTGGACAAGGATCCCGCGCTCGGCGCGGTGTGCGGCTCCTATGATGATCGGCCTTCGGCGCCCGGAATCGTTTCTGTCTGGCGCAACCTCTTGCACTGCTACACACACCATATCTCGCGGCGATTCACGAATACGTTCTGGACTGGATTGGGCGTCATGCGGCGGAGCGTGTTCGAGCTGGGTGGAGGATTCGATGCGGAGTTCGAAGGATTGGAGGATATGGAATTGGGCTCCCGCATCAGCCGGGAAGGCGTTCGCTTACGCCTCGATCCGAGCCTACAAGGCACGCACCGGAAGCGCTGGACACTGTGGAACATGGTCCGCAACGACGTTCTGAATCGAGCGATTCCTTACACGCGGCTTCTGATGCGCGACGGTTGGCAAAACGATCTGAACGTGAGGTGGGATCAACGAGCCAGCGTGGTCCTGACCTTTCTCGGGCTAGCTTCGATCCTCGGTGCGTTCGTGCAGTCATGGTTACTGCTCGCGGGTCTGGCGTGCCTAGGCACGGTTTCGGCCCTGAACTGGCATTTCTATCGCTTCCTGCAGCGCAAACGAGGGATCGGGTTTGCGGTTCTAACCCTGCCACTTCACTTGCTGTACTTTCTCTATTCGGGGATCGGCTACCTGTGGGTCAGAACAAGCGTGGCCTGGATATCGTTCTCAAAGCTGGTTTGGAAGTGGGGTTAATGCTTCGGTGACTGCGCGGGCGCGGGCTATTGCCGGATGCTCCCGTTACTTGTGAGCCGATCCGTCTGCGTTTAGGGCCACCTCACAACTCTTGCGCGTCTCGGTGTCGGGAGCCTACTGGCACAGGCGCAGGTCGTGTTCGTTGATTCTGGAGGCACCGTAGTCGCAGACGTTCAGCTACGACGCCAACGGCCGGATCTCCAGTAGTCGAGAAAGTGGTCCATCCACATAGCGCGTATTGCCCGTTGTGGTACTACCAGTCTTAAGTCGCTAGACGTAGAGCGGCTGTGAGCTCAATTGCGACCCCCGGACGCCCCGCGCGTATGCCGCCCTACCCACGACGAATTCTTCTTCGGGATGATCGACCGGCGTGATCCCGGCCTTGTGGAAAGTAGCCCGAATCGATTCGCGGCCGGCGCTGTCGAGGTTCGGCAGGTAGGGGGCTGGCTTGAGAGGAAGCAGCCCACCATGTCCATCATTTCGACGGCGTAGGGGCGTACGAAGCGTGGAATTGGATGCGCGGTCCGGACCCAGGCTGTGACGCGACATCACAACGGGGCCCGTGGTCTGGAGCGCCAGTTCTAGGGGTCGCGCGTTTCCGGTCGACGTAGCTCAATCTCGACTTCAGATTTTCGCGATCCCCGAATCGGGAGAACGTGCCACGATCAGCTTTCGTTCCTGTGGTCCGAGAGGTTAGATTGTTGGAGCTACTAACGCTGACTGGATGTCGCTGTCTTCCGATTGGCTTCGAGCCGTGAGTCAACCAGCGCGACAATCTCGTCCACCACTTTGTGGCGTAAGCCCTTCTGCCTGCCAATCAACTGCACCAGTAGATCCGGCCGCTCGATATTCAGCGCTCCGTTGCTGAGCGCCCTTGCTGCCGAGGCCGGACGAACCAGCAATTGGGCGGCTGCGGCGTATTTCTCAAAAGGAACAAGGTCGTTAGGATCGGCGCCGAGCGTGACGCACAACTCGTTGACGAAATCGTAAACTGAGCGCGAGGTCTCGAGGTCGCTGTGCACCGCTTCCTGGGCCGTACGAATGCCTTCTTTGGTGATGCAGCGATAGTTGCCAGCAAGCAGCATCGCCCATTTCGCCAGCGGCACGAATATGGAGTCATGCACTTTTAATTTCACCGGCAACTCAACCTTCCCTTCCGGTGTGTCGAAACGCGCGTCTTCGATATCTCTCTGGAGTTGGCGAAGTATTGCCGTGGACTTCTCGTCGTCGAACCTCGCCACTTTGAAGTTGGTCGGCAGCGTAACCATCAGCACATTGACGGGTTCGCCCGGCGGGCGGACCGCCTGCGGATCCGGACTGTTGAGCGTCATACATTGCGGATCGAAGCTTTCCCACACTGCCGGTTCGGTGTACGCAGGTTCCAGCGCATCGTAGTCCAACCCAGGGATGCGCTTGATGTAAGGAAGTGGTGGCATATTCATGATCGACATGCAGGGCACACGCGACTTCCCCACCGCGTCGAGCAGCTCGCGCACACCCGCCGCTGAGTATTGTGGCTCCTGCATGCACAAGCCGACGAGGTCGTAGTCCTTGGGATTGACTCCCGTGGCTGGTCCGGCGCTCACCTTGCCCGGTAACTTGCGGGAGTCGAGCACGACCGGGTCCTTACGTCCCTTTACAGGCAAGCGCACGCGAAAGCCGTCGGCGTTGATCAGGTCGGCCTCCGCCGGCAAGCAGACCAAATGGATCGTGTGGCCTCCGAATAGAAGTTTGGAGGCGAGGAGAGAGCCATATGACGCTCCCATGAGTAAAATCTTGTACGCCATGCTGAACAGATCCTTATCGCAGAAGAATGTAAGGAGAGGGCGGCGGTCAGGCCACCTTCCTAAGAACTCATCCTAGCGAGTTGGCCGTCGCTCTGTACGTACAGTGACGCGACCGAACAGTCGCGTCACATGCGCAGAGAGAAACCTCGCCCCGCTGCACGGAAGTGGCCGTCCAAGTAGATGCCGTCCGGTCCCCACTCCTGTGGCCTGAGTATTCCACACAGACTGTCGCTGTCCTCGATGTACACCGAACTGGCTCATCGCATTCAACTGGCGGCTCGTGGAGTTGCCAGGAACGCCGCCTTAGACTTCCCTGGTGGTAATGGACGTCTGCTAACTCCCATGGGGCTTGGTCATGGAGCCGTCGTCCTGCTCGTGAAGACGATCGGCTGAAGGGTGCCGCCGTCCGGCTGACGATGCGAGATCCGCAACATGAGCAGATCCACACGGCGTTGACTGGTCGCCGGCGAATTCGGTGTGGTTGAGGAGAGTTGATCTCTGCCCGAGGATGCGCCTGCGGGATCCTACGACATCACGGTGAACGAGGAGCACGACGCACGCTATCGCTTTGCCGTCATTCGGCCCGAGTGTCTCTCAACTTCCCGTAAGGCGGTTGGGAAGCCGCCATATCCGGATTGCGGGTGGCAAGGGCTGTCGCCAGAATCGGTAAACACTGCGCGACCAGGCAGTAGGGAACGGCAAATTGGCCCACCTTCCGCGTAACCGACCGGACGGAATCCAGTCAAACGTGGGACTGCGGAAGGGTAAGGTCAAGACGCGGTCGGACGCGATGACCGAAACGGGACTCAACCGACCGGCAAATTCATCCGCCGGCGAATCGCTTGGAAGCGCGGATTCTTTCGCACACCCGGCGGTACGTCGTCTATGACGGCTCCAGGTGTATTGGGGTTACCCTGTTCCAGCATGCGTTCCATCCAGTCCAGCATGCGGTCCTCGTTGCCCGCCCACCGGTAGAACAAAACGACGGACTCCGGATCCACGGATTTCTTCTGCGCACGCGCCGCGAGCACGTCGCCACCGAGCTCAAGACCGCGCTGGTATCCGGATTCCGCATATCCGCGGTCCATCGCCTGAACCACCTCAATATCACCTTCTGTATCATATTGGGACCTGATCTCGCGGAAAAGATCTTCGTATCTGTGCAGTCCGTATAGGGTCGCGCACGTCGCCTCTAGCGCGATTCGCTTGAACGATGGTTGCTCCTTGACGATCTCCTGGATCATTGAGAGCGCTTCCTCGTAGCGGCCTGCGTTTGACAGACTGAGGGCCTGCATCCCCTGGAAAATGGGCCGGAAGGGTTCCAGTTGGAGCGACTTCGCCCCGAGCTCCACGGCGCGCTGGGGGGCCCCCAGGATCGCTTCCACGCGCCCATATTGGGCGCAGGCCTCCGCGTTATTGGGATTGAGTTCCAGCGCCCGTTCGAACTCTTCCCGGGCTCCATCCCAATCCCAGTCCACACGTGACTTGATTACGCCCAAGGTGAGGTGAATCTCGGGTAGATTGGGGTCCCGCTTCAGTGCTTCGAGTGCGGCCGCCTTTGCTTGCGGTGCCGCCTCGCTGGCAGGAACAAGTCCGAACTGCATCCGCGCCAACCAGGTAAAGGCGATTCCCGCCCAGCCCAGCGCGGGCTCCTTTTCACGTGCCTGCACGAAATACTGCATGGCTGTGTCGAGGCCGGGACCCGTGAGCTGGGTGAGGTACGACATGCCTCGCGTGTAAAGATCGTGCGCCTCCGGATTCACGCGGTGGACGGCGGCCAGGCGAGCTTCTTCGCGAGAGGTCAACTGTAGGCGAATCTCGCGGGCGATGTCACGCGAAATGTCGCTCTCCATGATCAAGGCATCGGCCAGATCGCGATCGTAGGATTCTCCCCATACTGACAAGCCCGTCTTGGCTTCGAACAGCGTCACATCGATGAGCAGGCGTCCGTTCGCGCGCCCGATGGAGCCTTCCAGAATCCCGTTCACACCCAGCTCGGCCGCGATCACCGGGACCGGCTTATCCGATCCCTTATAGCGCTTGGCCGAAGTTGGCGCGATGACTTTGATGGACCCCACCTTTGCCAAGCTTGCGATCAGGCTCTCGGTCATGCCGTCAGAGAAGTATTCCTGAGCAGGATCGCCGGACGCATTTCGCAACGGCAGCACGGCGATTGAGCGGATCTGCGGTCCGGTGACCAAGTCCGTGATGCGGTCCCGCAACCCGGCGACGTTCAAGGCGACGGGCAAGCCCAGCGCCCCGGCCAACCCCAGCCCTGAGGCGACGGCGATCGCCCGGCGACTTACCCCGCGGCGGCCCGCGAGCACCAGCTCGATCTCCGCCCGTGCTTCCGTTATGCTGGCCAGCCGCTGGGCTGGATCCTTCTCCAGGCACTTCCGCAGTAGCGCACGCACGCGTTCCGGCGTCGACGAGGGCAGAAGGTCCCAATCGGGCGGTCGACTTAGGACGGCCATCATCAAGTCAGGCAGAGTCGCTCCGCGAAACGCCCGGTTGGCGGAGAGCAGCTCATAGGAGACGCAGCCGAACGCCCAGATATCGGTTCTCTGGTCGACCGTCTGGCCGCGAGCCTGCTCCGGACTCATATATGCCGGCGTACCCAGCACCTGCCCCGCTTCCGTGGCCATCGTCAAGGTCTCACTCATCGACGAGAGTGTTGCGTGAGGTGGGCTGAGCAGACCTTTCGCCAAGCCAAAATCCAGCACCTTGACACGGCCCTCTGGCGTGATCTTGATGTTGGCCGGCTTGATGTCACGATGCGTGATCCCCTTGGCGTGAGCCGCTTCCAACGCCTCGGCTACCTGGGCAGCGATCTTGAGCGATTCGTCAACGGGGATTGGCCCGGTGCGCTTCAGTCGGTCGGCCAGGGTCTCGCCCTCCACTAGCTCCAGCACCAAAAAGCTCAGCCCGCCGGATTCCTCCAGGCCGTAGATTCCACCAATGCCAGGGTGGTTCAGTGCAGCCAGTGTACGTGCCTCACGCCGAAAGCGGGTGAGGCGGTCCGGATCGCTGGCCACCTCAGCCGGCAGAGCTTTGATGGCGACGTCGCGGCCGAGCTTGGGATCGCGGGCGCGGTACACTTCCCCCATACCGCCCTTGCCGATCGGCGCCAGGATCTCATAAGGTCCGAGTCTTTCGCTCTTGCCGAAGGCCATTGCCCGACGTTCATCTTATCGCGAAACTCCCAAATGCAGTGCCTGAACTGCTGCTCGTTCCGGCGATGTCCCTGGGCTGCAAGGTTGGCGATTCCAGACCAACACCAGCGAATCTGTGCGAAGAGATCCCACTCCGCTCGTCCGTCCTGCACTTCGCTTCAAGATCGTCGGCGCCGGAATCAGGTGCCATTGTCGCACCAGTTCCGCAAACGGGCTTTTGGCGCTTCATTGTGACCTGCCCCACGTTGCAAGGCTTACCGGTTGGCGCGGTATCGCGCAGTCAGCCGCCAATGAGCTCCAGCATCGTTGGGAAGCAACCAGTCGAACACGACCTCCAGATACCCATCGATAGGGAGTCTTCTCAGTCTGTCCGCGCCTCCGGGTCCCAGGACGCTGCTCTTGGAGAGCAACGCGATCGATGCGGGTCGTTAGCAGAAACGGTGCGTTAGTACCACCCAGAGTACCACCCAACAGATTCCGTAACAGTCGCTAAGTTCCTTTTTGGATGGAGCCGGCGGAGGGGATCGAACCCCCGACCCTCTGATTACAAATCAGATGCTCTACCATCTGAGCTACGCCGGCCTACGTTCATTCTAACGGCTCGGCGGGGGATGCGTTCAAACAGACTGTCCCGCTAACCGATAGGGGTTAGCGAGATGAATACTCGCAGGTATCTGCTTACGGCGGCTGTTGCGACCGCTTGCGCGCTGCCCGTCAGTGCGCAGAAGGCTGTACCGGACTTGACGTCGGCGAGCCTGGAAGAATTGATGAACATCGAGGTGTACTCGGTGGCGAAGAAGCCCCAGAGGATGGGTGCGACCGCGGCCTCGGTGTATGTCATCAACGCGGAGGACATCCGCCGCTCGGGCATGCGCACGGTCCCCGAGTTGCTGCGTCTGGCACCGGGCGTGCAGGTGGCCCGCACGCAGAGCGGCGGCTGGGCGATCAGTATCCGGGGGTTTGCCGACGAGTTTTCCAACAAGCTGCTGGTGCTGGTGGATGGCCGCAGCGTCTATGACGAGTTGTTCGGCGGGATCTTCTGGGGTCTGCAGGACATGCTGGTGGACGATATCGAGCGTATCGAGGTCATCCGTGGTCCGGGCGCCGCCATGTGGGGCATCAACGCCGTCAACGGGGTCATCAACATCATCACCAAGCAGGCTGAGGACACGCAGGGACAACTGGTCAAGTTCGCCGCCGGTTCGGAGACTGAAGTGAACGGAGCCGTGCGCTCCGGCGGCCAGATCGGGAGTAAGGCCGCTTACCGGGTCACCGCGTACTACACCGGCCACGGTCCGTATGAAGCTCCGGAATCGGTGGTGCCCGATTCCCGCTATGGCTGGAACGCCCGTCGTCTGGATTTCCGTCTGGACTGGTCGCCTACGCTGCGCGATAGCGTGGATGTGACCGGCGCCGGCTACGTGTCCCAGAGCGGCCGCACGTTCGCGTTTCCCTCGCCGTCGAATTTGCTTCCGGTCCCGCAGGAAGAGAGCGACAACGGCCACTACGGAACCATGCAGGCCCGCTGGAAGCACACCTACTCGGACCGGTCCAATACCGTGCTGCGGGCCGCCTGGACCGATACTGACAACAATATGGGCGTGGCCGGGGCGCGCACGGTGATCGGGGAGTTCGAGTTCCAACACAACCTGAACCTCGGACGCACTCAGTTGACCTGGGGACTGAACTACCGCGACGTGTCGCGCCACGTGACGACCATCGAATCCTTCGGCGTGCATCCGGCCAGCTCCTCGCAGGACACCTACGCCGGTTTCTTCGCGAACCAGTTTGAGCTGGTGCGCGACAAGCTGTACTTCATCGCCGGCCTGCATGCCAGCAACAACCAGTTCACGGGACTCGAAGTGCAGCCCACCGGGCGTCTGCTTTGGACCCCCTCCAAGAAGTGGACGGGCTGGGCGGCGGTGTCCCGCGCGGTCCGCACGCCCACGCTTTTTGAGCGCAGCTCCTCAGGATACGTGCAGAGCTTCGCCGCCGGACCGCTGACGGGGCTGGTAGACCTACAACCCAACCCGAACTTCAAGTCGGAACCAATGATCTCCTACGAGGCCGGCCAGCGGTTCGACGTCGGCAAGCGCTTCTCGCTGGACGTTTCCGGATTCATGAGTTTCTACCAGGACCTGGGAACGCTCAATCAGGGCCCGCTGGAGTTCGTGCCAGCCACCGCGGCCAGCTACCCCTACGTGCAGCAGGACGTCTTTTTCGGCAATTCCCGTTATGGGCAGTCGCGCGGCGTCGAGGCGGCCGTCACCTTCGCGCCCACCAAGCGCTGGAAGCTGGCCGGCGGCTATAGCTGGCTGCGGGTCACCTCGGGCGCCTACGCCGGCTACCCGGCGACTCTCTCGCCGGCCTACCGGCAGAACAACAGCCCCCAGAACCAGTTCCAAATCCGCTCTTACTACGACCTGACGAAGACCATCCAGTTCGACACGGCGTTGTACTACAGCGGGTACCTGCCGGACGGCGACGCTCCGGGCGGCTTCACGCCGGCCTACCTGCGCGGCGACGTGCGGCTGGGATGGCGCCCAGCCTCCGGATTAGAGATGTCGGTGGGCGTGCAGAACGCCTTCGATCCGTCGCATCCGGAGATGAATTCGACGTTCCTGCAGCGCCGCATGGACGTGCCGCGCAACGTGTACGGCAGCATTACGTGGCATTTCTAACTGTTGAAAGGAATCATGGTCCGCTCATAGCGGGTTAAGCCGGGCCGATAAGGGTTATCAGTTATGAGGACGCGATCCATTAATGGAGCGGCCAGCCTTGCTCTTGTATGCGCGGTCGCCGCATCGTCCTCTGGGCCCCCGCCGAGCGACCTGAGCTCCGCCAGCCTGGAGCAACTCATGAACATGAAGGTTTACTCGGCGTCCAAGAAGACGCAGCGCCTGGGTGAGACCGCGGGATCGGTCTATGTGATCAGCAGCGAGGACATCCGCCGGTCCGGGATCCGCACTGTTCCGGAGCTGCTGCGGCTGGCGCCGGGCGTGCAGGTGGCGCGCACGCAGAGCGGGGCGTGGGCGATCAGCATCCGCGGGTTCACCGACGAATACGACAACAAGCTGCTGGTAATGGTGGACGGGCGTAGTCTCTATCACGAGCTCTACGGGGGGATCTTCTGGGAGCTTCAGGACATGCTGGTGGACGACATCGATCGCATCGAAGTCATCCGCGGACCCGGCGCCGCGCTGTGGGGCTTGAACGCCGTGAACGGCGTGATCAACATTCTAACCAAAGCCGCCTGGACCACCCAAGGGAACCTTGCAAAGTTCGCCGCCGGAACCGGGACCGAGGTAAACGGAGCCGTACGGACGGGAGGGGACATTGGGGCGAAAGCCGCGTACCGGGCCACCGTGTACTACGCCGGTCATGGCGCCTATCCGGCATCCCCCGAGGCCACCACCTCGAATTCGCAGTATGGGTGGAACACCCGGCGGCTGGACTTCCGCCTGGACTGGGATCCCACGCTCCGGGACACGGTGCAGTTTACCGGTAGCGGAGATCTTTCGCAGATGGGACACTCCTTTGTATTATCCAGCCCCACGGACTTGTTTCCCGCAGCGCGCGACCAGAGCGACGGCTCGCACGCCGGCGCGATGCAGGCGCGCTGGCAGCACAAGTTCTCCGACAACTCGAACATCGTGGTGCGGGCGGCTTGGACCGATATCGAACGGCAGGACTCGGTGCAGCAGTCGCGCTCGGTCACCGGGGACTTCGAATTCCAGCACAACCTCACCTTTGGCGGAAACGCGATTACCTGGGGGTTGAATTATCGCGACGTTTCGCATCGCGTACCGCCGATTCCGGGTTTCCAGGTGAACCCCGTCAGTTCGTCGCAGGATCTGTACGCGGGCTACGCCGCCGACGAGTTTGCGCTGGTTCGCGACAAGCTGTATTTCATCGCCGGCGTGCACGCCAGCGACAATCAGTTTACGGGCTTCGAAGTGCAACCCACCGGGCGGTTGTTGTGGACGCCGTCCAAGAAGTGGACCGGCTGGGCGGCGGTATCCCGGGCCGTACGTACGCCGACGCTGATTGAGCGCGGCTTTGATGCGTACGTGGGCGCATTCCCGTTGGACCAGAACACGGTGGGCCTGCTGCATCTGGTGGGCAACCCGAACTTCAAAGCGGAACCGATGATCTCCTACGAGGCAGGCCAGCGTTTCGAACTCGGCAAGCGGCTCTCATTGGACTTCTCGGGCTTCATGAGCTTCTATCAAGACCTGTCAACGGGGGTGCCGGGGGCCAGCACCTTCGTGCCGCCGACGGCCACCACCCCGGCCTACGTGAACCTGGACGCCACGTATGGCAACGCGCGCTACGGTCAATCGCGAGGCGTGGAGGCGGCGGGCACCTGGACCGTCACCAGCCGCTGGCGGCTGGCCGGGGGCTATAGCTGGCTGCACATTACCTCCGGGGCGTATGCCGGACAAACGGACACGACGCTGGCTTACTCGCAGAACTATAGCCCGGACCACCAGTTTCAGATCCGTTCCTACTACGACCTGACGCGCACGATCCAGTTCGACACGGCCCTGTACTACACCGGAGCGATCCCAAACGGCCGGACGCCGACGGCCAACACGCCCGCCTACCTGCGTGGCGACGCACGTCTGGGCTGGCGGCCTACGCACGAGGTGGAACTGTCGGTGGGCGTGCAGAACGCGTTCGACCCCTCGCACCTGGAACTGATGTCCACCTCGCTGCAGCGGCCCGTGGAAGTGCCGCGCAACGTCTACGGCAGCATTACCTTCAAGTTCTGAGCAGTTCTTCGGCGGTCAGCCAGCCAGGTCGATACCGAACTTCTTCAGCTCTTCGGCGTAGTAGCGCTTGTGGAGCAGATCCCACTCCTCGGTGCCTTCGGGGATGTCGCGCTTTTGCGTGCGGATCTTGGTGCGCGCGGCGCGGTCGACCTTTTCCTCGGTCTGGAGCAGTTCGGTCACCACCTTGACCAGTTCCAGGCGCAGGTCATTGGGGTCGCGCTTGAGGCGGAAATCGCGGCTCTTGCGCAACGCGGCGACGATCTTGTGGGACAGGTCATTGATCTTGTCGCGGGAGAGCTTCATGGGGTCGCCGGTATCGCGGCCCGCGGCGCGGATCACTTTGCGCTGGGTGATCAGGGTGTTCTTGATGCGGCGGAACATGTCCTGATAGCTCACGCCCTCACGGCGCATGTAGTCGCTGTATTCGCTCAGCAGGTCGCGCACCTCGTCGTTGAGGCGGTCTTCGACGCTCAGATCCCCTTCTATGACCGAGGCGATAAACTCGGACGCCACATGGGGGTTCGTGTTTTCCATCCACTTCGGGCTTAGTTTGTCGACGATCTGGCGAGAAACGTAGGCGATGAACTCTTTGGCGAGAAGCATCCTCTTCTCTTCAGTCTATCGGGGGCGAACAAAGGGTGTCAATCAGTTGGGTAGTGCGCCAGGAAGCGCACGACATCAGTTGGGCGCTCCGGTGGAGCGCTGGCGGCCGTGGTTGCGGATGAACTCCTCGTCGATTTCCTTGCGGCCGCGGAAGCCTTCCTGGGAGCCGTGCCAGAACCGGATGCCGGTTTCGCCCAGCTTCCAGCACAGGCACACATCGCGATCCTGGTAGCGGGTCATGAAGTCGAGCAGCCCGATATCCAGGTCTTTCACCAGCACGCCGGTGCGCTCGATTTCGGCCAGGGTGTCCTTGAGAGCGGTGACGCTGGTGTCGCGGCTGGCCCGCAGTTCCAGATGGCGGCCGGGGTCCAGGCGCACGCCGCCGGTCATCCGTACGCGTTCGGTGACGCGTTCCAGTTCGCTGTGTGCGCGCTGGTATTCGGCCTTGTGGAAGAGCGCGTCGCGCAGGTGGCGCTCCACTTCGGGCAGAAGCCGCTCGGCCTCGGCGAGCGTGAAGTATTGCATCCTTCCAGTGTAGTCCGGGCGGTTCCACACTACACTAGGAGGTATGAGCGAGACTGGATTCCCGATGCCCCCTCCGACCTTCGAGTTTCTGGTTCTATCCATGAAGATGCAGGCCGAGTTGTACCTGGGACTGATGGGTTTCGGCGAAGAAAACGACGCCGGGCCGAACCTGCCCGCCGCCCGCCATGCGATCGACCTGCTGGCGATGATCTCGGAAAAGACGCGCGGCAATCTGAGCCTGGAAGAGCAGCGCCTGGTCGAGAATTCGCTGACCGAGCTGCGGTTCCGGTTCGTGCAGGTGACCGAATCGGCCGCCAAGGCCCCTGCGGCCGGCGCGGAAGAGCCCGCGGCCGCCGCGGACAAGCCCGTGGAGGCTCCGGCCGAAGCGGCCGCCCCGTCTTCTGGTGAGCCGCAGGCGCCCGGTGAACCGGAGCCGCCGCCCGCCGGCGAGGCCGGGAGCGATCAGACAGCATCGTGAGCGCGTTCCATATCACGGTTCTGGGTTCGGGGACGAGTTCGGGTGTCCCGACGATCGGCTGCACCTGCGAGGTCTGCACATCGCCCGATCCGCGCGACAAACGCCTGCGGCCGTCGATCCTGATCGAGTACGGCGGGCGCACCGTGATCATCGACACCACGCCCGATTTCCGCATGCAGGCCTTGCGCGCGGGCATCCGGCGGCTGGACGCTGTGCTCTACACGCACGCGCACGCCGACCACATCCTGGGGCTGGACGACGTCCGCCCCTTCAACTTTTTTCAGAAGGAAACTATCCCGTTGTACGCCACCGAAGAGACGTTCGCCACTATCCGCCGGGTGTTCTGTTACGCCTTCGAAGAGTCCGAATCGTCGGTGCCGCGGCTCGATCTGCGCACGCTGGACGGCGCGCCGTTTGACCTGTTCGGGGTCCGTTTCACGCCCGTGCGTCTGGAGCATGGCCGCGGCACAGTCTACGGGTTCCGCTTCGGGCGGGCCGCCTATCTTACCGATCACAGCGGGATTCCCGAGGAGTCCAAGGCGCATCTGCAGGGGCTGGACGTGCTGTTCCTGGACGCCTTGCGGCATCGGCCGCACAAGACGCACACCACCGTGGAGCAGGCTGTGGCGCTGGTGGAAGAACTGCAACCGCGGCGCGCGTTCTTCACGCACATGTGCCACGATCTGCTGCATGAGCGCACCGAAGCCGCGCTGCCGCCGCACATCCGGCTGGCCTACGACGGTCTGGAAATCGACGTGGAGCCGGCCGCTTGAGCGCCCCGCGAATCGCCCGCAGCGCGGAAGAAGCCGCCGGGTTCGGACCGTGCGCGGTGACCATCGGCAACTTTGACGGTGTGCATCGGGGCCATCGCGCGTTGCTCGCGGCAACGGTGGAAGAGGCCCGGGCGCGAGGCGTGCGCGCGGCGGTGATGATGTTCAGCCCGCATCCGGCCTGCGTGGTGGCGCCGGAGCGTGCGCCGCGGCTGCTCAGCTCGCCCGAGGAACGCTGCGCGCTGATGGAGGGGCAGGGAATTGACGAGATCCTGATTCTGCCGTTCACGGCCGAGCTGGCCCGGCTGACGCCGGAGGAATTCGCCACGCGCTTCCTGCGCGACGCGTTGCAGGCCCGCGCGGTGCTGGTGGGTGCGAATTTCCGCTTCGGGCACAAGGCCGCGGGCGATACGCGCACGCTGGCGGAGCTGGGCGCGCGGCTGGGCTTTACGGAACGCATCGTGGAAGCGGTCCGGTGGCGGGGGCAGGTGGTGTCGGCGAGCGAGGTGCGGCGTTCGATCGCGGCGGGCGACGTGACGCGCGCGGGCCGGCTGCTCGACCGTCCGTACCAGATCGCGGGCGGCATCATTCACGGGCACGGGATCGGGTCGAAGCAGACGGTGCCGACGCTCAACCTGCGCACGGACGCGCAGGTGCTGCCCGCGCGGGGGGTCTACGTGACGCGCACCACCGATGCCGACGACGGCCGCCGATGGAATTCGATCACCAACATCGGCAACCGGCCGACGTTTGGCGGCGACGTGACGCAGTCGATTGAGACGTTCCTGATCGAGCCCTTTGACGGCGTGACGCCCCGGCGGATCCGGCTGGCGTTTCTGCACCGGGTGCGCGACGAGCGCAAGTTCGAGAGTCCCGAAGCCCTGCGGGCGCAGATCCTGAAGGACGTCGCGCACTCGCAGGCCTACTTCCGGCGCTGCGCGCGGTGGGTTCGGCCGGAATAGAGCCCGGAAGGCCCGACGGAGGGGCCATGCATCCATCTAGAATGGTGGAATGACACCGGGTAAACTGAAACACCTGAAGGCGCTCTCCAACAAGGACGGCATCATCGCGGCTGCGGCGATGGACCAGCGCGGCAGCCTGAAAAAGGCGATCGCCGCGGCCAAGGGCGGCGATCCCAAGGCCGTCACCGACGAGATGATGAGCGAGTTCAAAACTGCCGTCACTCGCATCCTGACGCCGCACGCGTCGGCGATCCTGCTGGATCCGGAATGGGGGCTGGAGGCCGCCAAGGCGCGCTCCGCCAACGCCGGCCTGCTGCTGGCCTACGAGCACAGCGGCTACGACAACACCAAACCCGGCCGGCTGCCCGACCTGCTTCCCCACGTGTCTGTGAAGCGCATTGTCGACTGGGGCGCCGACGCCGTGAAGATTCTGATTTACTACACGCCCTTCGACGACCCGGACGTCAACGACATCAAGCATGCCTTCATCGAGCGCGTCGGCGCCGAGTGTGAGTACCACCAGATCCCCTTCTTCCTGGAGTTCGTCGGCTATGACCCGGCGGGCGGCAATGAGAAGGGTCTCGAGTTCGCCAAGATCAAGCCGCAGGTGGTGATCGGCAGCATGAAGGAGTTCTCCAAGCCGCACTACAACGTGGACGTGCTGAAGGTGGAGGTCCCGATAAACGCCGAGTTCGTGGAAGGCAGCGCGGCTTACAAGGGCCAGAAGGCCTACTCGCGAGCCGAGGCGCTGGAGCATTTTCGCAAGGCGGCCGAGGTAGCCACCAAGCCGTTCATCTACCTGAGCGCGGGCGTGGGCAACGCGCAGTTCGTCGAGAGCCTGGCGATGGCCACGGAAGCGGGCACCGATTTTTCGGGCGTGCTGTGCGGCCGCGCCACCTGGAAAGAGGGCATGCCGATCTACGGCTCCAAGGGCGTCAAGGCGCTGGAGGACTGGCTGTCGACCGAAGGCGTCAAAAACATCAACGCGGTGAACGCGGCGCTCAGCGGGGCGACGCCGTGGTCGAAGAAGCTCGGGATTGCGACGTAGAGCGGGCGAAGATCCGGTCTGCTAAAAAATTAGCTTGACTGCGGCGCCGCTTGATGCTAAATATTTAGCAGTGCCGCAGGAAACCCTCAGCCGCCGCGAGCGGCAGATCCTCGACATCCTTTATGCGCGGGGCCGCGCCACGGCGGCCGAGATCCGCGAGGCGTTGCCCGATGCGCCCAGCAACTCGGCCACGCGCGCGCTGCTGCGCATCCTCGAACAGAAGGGCCACATCCGTCACGAAGAGGACGGCCCGCGCTACGTGTTCCTGCCCAAGGTTTCCCGGCAGAAGGCGCGCGTGGCGGCGCTGCGGCATTTGTTGGCGACGTTTTTCGACGGCTCGGCCGCGGAGGCCGCCGCCGCTCTGGTGGACGGCTCGGCTGCCCGCCTGTCGGAAGAAGAGCTGGACCGGCTCGAAGCGCAGATCGAGCAGGCCCGCAAGGAGAACCCCAAATGATCGAACTTGTGTGGACCGCTGCGCTCAAAGGGACTGCCGTAGTGGCGGTGGCGTGGATTGCCACGCTGCTGCTACGGCGTGCATCCGCCGATCTGCGTCATCGGATCTGGCTGGCCGCGCTGGCCGGGTGGCTGCTGTTGCTGTGGCCGGAGCCACTGCCGGAAGCCGCGCGGATCACCGTCGTGGGGGGGCTCGCCGGGCAGGCCGCCGCAGCCACGGCGGCCCCGTGGATCGCGCGAATTCCGTTTGCGTGGATCTGGCTGGCCGGAGTGGTCGCCGTGCTGGCGCGCTACGGGGCCGGAGTGTTGCGGCTCGCCGTGGTGACGCGCCGCGCGGAGGCGACGTCCACGGCGGGCGTGCGCGTGACCGATGGCGTTTCGTCGCCGCTCACGTGGGGCGCGATTCGCTCGGTGATCCTGCTTCCTTCTTATGTGATGGAATGGCCGGAAGAGCGGCGAGCCGTGGTGCTGGCTCATGAGCGTGCCCACATCGCGCGGCACGATTGGTTGTGGCAATCCTTCGGGACGGCGGTGACGGCCGTGTTCTGGTTTCATCCGCTGGCGTGGTTCGCGGCGGCGCGGTTGCGGCAGGAGGCCGAGCAGGCTGCCGATGATCTGGTGTTGGCCGGCGGCGCGCCCGGAGCCGATTACGCCGAACAGTTGCTGGCGGTCGCGCGGCAGGTCCGAGGCCGAACGATGTCTGCGGCCGTCGCCGTAACGATGGTGCGTAACGGATCGCTGGGCGCTCGGGTGACGGCGATTCTCGATGCCACGCGGGTGCGGGCGCGCGCTGGTGTGCGGTCGCGGGTGGCCGTAGTGGCGGCGTGCGTGTGCCTGGTTCCCCTGCTGGCGGCGTTCCAGAATCAACCGGCGGCGCCGGGCGCGGACACGGCTCCCGTGCTGATCGCGAGTCCCGACGCGAAGTATTCCGATGCGGCCCGCACGGCGCGCTATCAGGGCGTTGTGATGCTGGACGTCACCGTCGACGCTGAGGGTAACGCGCGCGGGATCAAGGTGGTCCGCAAGCTGGGGCTCGGCCTGGATGAGGAAGCCGTCGCGGCGGTGAGGCAGTGGCATTGGCTGCCGGCGACGCGCGACGGGAATCCGGTGGAGGCGCCTGTGCGCGTGGAGATGGTGTTCCGGCTGCCGAATGGCACCGGGAAAGGGGAGCAGCAATGACCGAGGTCGTGCTGAATGCGGCGCTGAAGGGTTCCGTGATCCTGGCGGCGGCATGGGTGGTGACGCTGCTGCTGCGGCGCGCGTCGGCGGACTTGCGCCATCGCATCTGGATCGCCGCGCTGGCCAGCGTGGCTCTGCTGCTGGCGATCCCCGAATGGCTGCCCGATGCGGTGACCATCCAGGTCACAGCCGGTCTGGACAGCCCCGGCGCGGTGTCCGAAGCGGCGCGATCTTTGCCGGTGCTGGCGCCGCTGTGGCTGGCGGGCGTCGCCTTGGTGTTGCTGCGCTTCGTCGCGGGCGCGGTGCGGCTGGCGCGAATCACGCGCGGCGCGGCTCCGGCGGGCGGGATGCTGGTGACCGACCGCATCGCATCGCCGCTCACCTGGGGCGTGCTGCGGCCCGTGGTGCTGGCTCCGTCCTACCTGCTCGATTGGACCCACGAGCAGCGCGCCGTCGTGCTGGCGCATGAGCGGGCGCACATCGCGCGCCGCGACTGGTTGTGGCAATCCGGTGCGCAGCTTCTGTGCGCCGTGTTCTGGTTCCATCCGCTGGTGTGGTTCGCCGCCGCGCGGCTGCGGCAGGAAGCCGAACAGGCTACCGACGATCTTGTGCTGGCCAACGGCGCTGCTGCCGCCGACTACGCCGCGCAGTTGGTCGACGTGGCACGGCAGGTGCGCCGCCGTGGGCCGCAAGCCGCCGTGGCCGTACCGATGGTGCGCGTCTCGGCCATCGGCGGGCGCATCGCGTCGATCCTGGACCCCGCGCGGGTGCGAAGCCTGGCCAGTCGGAGAGCGCAGGTCGCCGTGCTGACGCTGGCCGTGGCCGGAGCGTTGGTGCTGGCCGCGTGTGCCGGGAAACATGTCTACACCATCGGTCAAGGCGTGTCTGCGCCTGTTCCCGTCGACAAGCCGGAGCCGCAGTATCCGCAGGAAGCCAAAGACTCGAGATTGCAGGGCGTCGTCGGGCTGAGCCTGGTGGTGAACAAACAAGGCCGGGCGGAAACGATCCGGGTCGAAAAGTCACTTGATCCGGGGCTGGATCAAGCGGCCATAGACGCCATTCGCAAGTGGACCTTCCAGCCGGCCACGAAGGACGGCAAGCCGGTGGTGGTCCGAGCCAAAATCGAGGTGAATTTCAGATTGCTTTAAGGGACACCGGGCTGAAATCAAGGAGAAACAAAATGACTGCATTTGTATCCAACCGGGCACGCGTGGCGGTGGTGCTGGCCGGCGCGCTGCTGGCAACGCTGGCGCCCTTCACCGCGGTGGCCCAGGACGGTCCTCCCTTTAAGATCGGCAACGGCGTTTCTGCGCCTGAGCCAATCTACAAGCAGGAGCCTAAGTACACCGACGAAGCCAGGGACAACAGAGTCGAGGGTCCGGTGCGGCTGACGATGGTGGTGGACGAGTACGGCATTCCCACCGAGCTTCAGGTGGTCCAGTCGCTCGATCCGGGGCTTGACACCGAAGCCATCCAGGCGGTGAAGCAGTGGCGCTTCAAGCCCGGCATGAAGGATGGCAAGCCGGTGGCGGTGCAGGCGACCATCGAGGTCCAGTTCAAGCTTCTGTAGGCGGCGCGGCGGCGAGATCGACGCCCTCCCAGCGCGCGATGGCCGCCGTGGCCAGGCAATGGCCCAGCATGTTCACCGACGTGCGGGCCATGTCCATCAACTGGTCGACGCCCAGGATGATCGCCACTCCTTCGAGCGGCAGTCCGAAGGAAGTCAGCGTTCCGGCGAGGATCACCAGGGATCCGCGCGGCACGGCGCCGATGCCCTTGGTGGTCAGCAGCAGCGTCAGCACCATCAGTACGAGCGTCCCGAGGGACAGCGGCACGCCCGCGGCCTGCGCCACGAAGACGCTGGCCAGCGCCAGGAACAGAGCCGAGCCCGAGGTGTTGAAGCTCATGCTCGCCGGCAGCACCAGCGCGGCGATGTGGCGCGGCACGCCAAGCTGTTCCATGTTTTCGAGCGCCACCGGCAGCGCGACGTTGCTCGACGTGGTGGAGAAGGCGATGACGAACGGCTCGCGCACGGCCGTGTAAAACCGCCCGAACGGCACGCGGGTCCATTTCATGACGGGCCACAGTACGGCCGCCACGTACACGATCAACGCGACATACACGGCCGCCACCAGTTTGCCCAGGCTCAGCAGCACCTCGGGTCCGCGGCTGCCCACGGCCGCGGCCACGGCCCCGAAGATCCCGAACGGAGCAAAATACATGACGTAATGCGTGAAGCGAAACATCACTTCAGCCAGCGATTCGCAGAAGCGCACCACGGGCGCGGCCTTCTCGCCGATCGCCGCGCAGGCCAGACCGAACAGCAGGGCGAAGACGACGATCTGCAGCACATCGCCGCGCGCCATCGCGTCAAAGATGCTGGTCGGGAAAGGGCTTTGCAGCAGGTCATTCCAGGAGGCCGTCATTTCCGGCACGCCCGCCGTATCGCTGCCGATGCCCACGCCCGCGCCGGGCTGCAATACCAACGCCGCGGCCACGCCGATCACCAGCGCCAGCACGATGGCCACTTGAAAGAAGACCGCCGCTTTCAGACTCACGCGGCCCATGGTCTTCATGCTGCCTGACCCGGCCACGCCGATCACCAGCGAGGCGAACATCAGCGGCGCGATCACGGAGTTGATCAGGCGCAGGAAGATCGACCCCATCACGCCAAGGCTGACGCCGGCCGATGGAAATGCCGCGCCGAAGGCCGCTCCCGCTACCAGGCCGATCAGCAGCCAGGCGGTGAGCGACGGTCCCTTCACCGCCCGCCCCACTTGAGTTTTTCGCGCAGGACGTCGAAGAACAGCTTGCCGGGCGCGCGAATCAGGCTGATGGAGTACTCCGAACGGCGGCAGAGCACGCGGTCGCCGGTCTCGAGCATCTGGCCCACCTGGCCGTCGATGGTGAGATACGTAGACGCCGTGCCGCGCACGATCACGTCGATCTCGCTTTCCTCGGGCACGATCACCGGGCGGTTGGTGAGCATGTGCGGGCAGATCGGCGTGAGCGCGATGGCGGCCACCTGCGGGATCATGATCGGACCGCCGGCCGACAGCGAGTAAGCCGTGGAGCCGGTAGGCGTGGCCACAATCAATCCGTCGGCTTTGTACACGCACACGAAGTGCGTGTCGACGTAGACCTCCAGGTCAATCATGCGCGCGATGTCCCCATTGGTGAGCACCATGTCGTTCAGCGCTTCGTAGGAGGCAATGCGTTCCTCGCCGCGCCACAGTTCGGTGTGCAGCATGCGGCGTTTGGCGATGTCGTAGTCGCCCCGAAGCACGTGGTCGAGCTGCTCATACAGCTCCTCGATGGTGATGGAGGTCAGGAAGCCCAGGCCGCCCAGGTTCACCGGAAACAGCACCAGCTCGCGGCCGACCGCGGCGCGCGCGGCGGATAGCAGCGTGCCGTCGCCACCGAGCACGATCAGCAACTGTGCTGCTTCGGCGATTCCCGTGCGCGGCAGAGCGCCGCCGCAATCCGCGTAACCGGCCGACTGCTCATCCAGCAATACGGCCACGCGGCGATCCTTGAGCCACTCCAGCAGCTCGGGCACCAGCTTCGCCGCCAAGTCACTGCGCGGCTTCGCGATCAGGCCGACCGTGTCCATCTCTTGGCTAGGCTTGTGGCTTGGCATAAAGCAGAAACTCGCGATTTCCTTCCGCGCCCAGGATCGGACTGGGGATGATATCGGCGGTGAACCCCAACTCTTCCACACACGCTTGTACGCGCTCGCAGGCGGCGCGGTGGACCTGCGGATCGCGCACGATGCCGCCTTTGCCCACCTCGTCGCGGCCAGCCTCGAACTGCGGCTTCACCAGGATCACCATTTCACCGGTGCGCGCCAGCAGCGGCGCGATGGCGGCAATCAGCAGTGTCGCGGAAATGAAGCTGGCGTCGCAAACCGCGAGGTCGAAGTGTTGAGAGAAGTCGGCCGGCGACAGATAGCGGGCGTTCACGCCTTCCTTAACGACCACTCGGGCATCATTGCGCAGCTTCCAATCGAGCTGGCCGTGACCCACGTCGACGGCCCACACGCGCGCGGCGCCGCGCTGCAGCAGGCAATCGGTGAATCCGCCGGTGGAAGCTCCTACGTCCAGGCAGGTGCGCCCGGCAACCGCGATGGGCCAGTGATCCAGCGCCGCCGCAAGCTTGAAGCCTCCGCGGCTCACATACGGTGGCCGCGCCAGCACTTCGACATGCGCATCGGCGGGCACAGCGCGCCCGGGCTTGTCGCTCTTTTGCCCTTCGACGGTGACCTCGCCCGCCAGGATCAGCGCCTGGGCCTTCTCGCGCGAATCGGCCAAGCCTCGTTCCACCAGCAACTGGTCGACCCGGAGCTTTGACCGCGCCGTCATGCTGTTCGCCGCACGATCAGATCGGCCAGATCCAGCAGGTGCGCGGCGCGCGTCCCGAAGCTCGCCAGCGCCGCGCGGGCCGCCTCGCGTTCCTGCTCGGCCATGGCGCGCGACCGCTCCAGTCCGTAGACGGCCGGGAAGGTGATCTTCTGCTGCTGCGCGTCCTTGCCGGCGGTCTTGCCCAGCGCCTCGGAGGATTGCTCGACGTCCAGCACGTCGTCGACAATCTGGAACGCCAGACCGATGTGGTCGCCGAAGCAGCTCAGCGCCGCGAGCTGTTCGTCGCTCGCACCGGCGTAGATGGCGCCCATGCGCACGCTGGCCTTGAGCAAGGCTCCGGTTTTGGCGCGGTGGATGGATTCGAGCAGCGCCGCGGTGGGCGGCTGGCCTTCGCCCTGAATGTCGTTGACCTGGCCTCCGATCATTCCGCCCACGGTGCCTGACGCGGTAGCGAGTTCGGCGACGAGGGCGATGCGGCGGTCCGCGTCGACGCCTTCGAGCTTGGCCAACACCTCGAAGGCCAGCGTGAGCAGTGCGTCGCCGGCCAGGATCGCCATGGCGTCGCCGAACACCTTGTGGCAGGTGGGCCGGCCGCGGCGCAGATCGTCGTTGTCAAGCGCCGGCAGATCGTCGTGAATCAGCGAGTAGGTATGGATCAGCTCCAGGGGGCAGGCCGCGTCTTCGATGCCCGCGCACGCATCGGCGACAGCTTCGGCGGCGGCCATGGCCAGCAGGGGGCGCACGCGCTTGCCGCCCGCGAACAGGCTGTAGCGCATGGCGCGATGAATCGTAGAGGGGTCGGTGGACTCGGCGGGCACCCAGTGATCGAGCGCCGCATCCACCCGCTGCTGCTGGCGGGTGATGTATTCGGAAGTTGTCATGCTTTTCCGCCGTTCGGTTCGAACGGCTGTGGCTGCATCTCGCCGGCGCGGCGCGTCAGGACCTCCACGCGCGTCTCGGCTTCTTCTAACTGTTTGCGGCAGGTTTCACTCAGCTTCATGCCGCGCTCGAACAGTTCCAGGGCGCGATCGAGCGGCAGTTCGCCGCCTTCCATCTCTTTGACAATCGACTCCAGTTGCTGGAGCCCCTCTTCGAAACTGAGCGGAGCCTGCTCCTGCTTCTTCTCCGGCATCGACTCATTATAGTAAGGCCTCTCAACTGGCCGCCGTTTCTTTCCATTCGACTGAGGCGACGCCCTGGATCGCGGCCAAGTCGGCCACCACTGTGGGGGTGGCCGTTTCCGTGCGCCGGCTCTGCCAGGAGAGCTCATAGACGAAGCTGCGTGTGCCGGATGCTGCGTCGTGGCGGATGATGTGCGGTACGAGGTGGAACCCGGCACCTTCGATGCGCCGGCGAACCTCATGTTCGGATGGCTCGGTGGCGCCGAGCCGCACTTCGATGAGCCCCTGGCGGTCGCGGCGCAGGCGGTCCTCGGCCCAGTTGAGCCCGCGCAGCACGATCAGCCCAAGCACGGCGGCCACTGATCCCAGCACCAGGTGTCCGCTGCCGAAGCACAGTCCGGCGATGGTGACAAACCACAGCGTCGCGGCGGTGGTGACGCCGAGGATGAGGTCCTTGCGGTGCAGGATGGCTCCGGCACCGATGAATCCCATGCCGGAGAGGATGCCCAGGGGCAGGCGCAGAACGTCGAAGGTGCGGATGGCGTCGGGGAAGGAGGTGGCGCTGATCAGGAGCATGTTCGCCAGGATCATGCAGGTGGTGGCGGCCAGGCAGACCAGTAGCGTGGTGCGGAGCCCGGCGGCGCGGCCCTGTTCCCCGCGTTCGGCGCCGATGAGGGCCCCGGCGGCGGCGCCGAGCGCCAGGCGGGCGGCGATGGCGGTCCAGCTAAGCTCTAGCGGCATTCCTAAAAGTTTACAGCGGCCGGTACAGGAGCCGGGGCGGTAGTTTAGAATAGAGTCTGCCGCCCTTGGCGCCGCAGTCGTCCGGGCGCGTAGCTCAGTTGGTTAGAGCGCCTGCTTCACACGCAGGAGGTCACAGGTTCGAGTCCTGTCGCGCCCACCACTTTTCTAAAACTTGCCAGCCTCCCTTCACCTGAGTTCGTGTGACAACTGTTCCTCACGTTCATGCTCGTGGTCATCGAAAGCAGGCCCATGTCCCGGACGGAACCAGTGAGACTACTCACCGCGTTTCGAATGTGCACCAAGGTCATGCGCGAGCCGTCCTCCACCACCGCGGCGCGGTTTCGTCACACGACGACTCGATCGGCAGAATCCGGCACAGAATCAGTCTACAGTGGATAGTTCGTGCTGCTCTCCGAATTCGACTACTACCTCCCGCCCGACCGCATTGCCCAGGAGCCGCTTGCTGACCGTGCGGCTTCGCGCATGCTGGTGCTCGACCGGGCAAGTGGCACATGGGAGGATCGCATGTTCCACGACTTCCCCGGTTACCTCCACCCCGGCGACTGCCTGGTGCTGAACGATTCGCGGGTGTTCCCTTCGCGCCTGCTGGGGCATCGCGAGCATGCGGCCAAGCACGGCACAGGGCGCGGCCCGCGGCTGTGGGAGGGCGAGGTCGAAATCTTCCTCACCGAACCGGCATCCACCGACGGACTTACCTGGAAGGCGCTGGTCCATCCCGGCAAGAAGATGCGCACCGGCGAGCGCATCCGCATCACCGACGACCTGCACGCCGAGATCCTCGCGCGCGGCGAGTTCGGCGAACGCACCGTGCGGCTCGACCCGCACGAAGGATCCCTGTTCGAGGTGCTGGACCGCGTGGGCCACGTCCCCCTGCCGCCCTATATTCGCCGCGCGGACACGCCCGTGGACCGCGAACGCTACCAGACGGTCTTTGCCCGCGAGCGCGGATCGGTGGCGGCACCCACCGCGGGCCTGCACTTCACCCCCACGGTCCTCGACCAGTGCCGGGCCAACGGTGCTGAGATCGCTCCGGTGACGCTGCACGTCGGCCTGGGCACGTTCCAGCCGCTGCACAGCGAGGTGCTCGATGAAGTACACCTGCACAGCGAATCTTTCGTTATTCCTCAAGAGACGGTCGACGCGATGAACAGAGCCAGGCGAGTGGTGGCGGTGGGGACGACATCGGTCCGCGCCATTGAAAGCGACACCGCCTCGCCTACCACCGACCTCTTCATCCGCCCCGGGTTCCGGTTCCGCCGCACCGGGGCCATGCTGACCAACTTCCATCTCCCCAAATCGAGCCTGCTGGTGCTGGTGTGCGCTTTCGCCGGCCGTGAGCTGACGCTCGCTGCCTACCGCCACGCCGTCGAAGCCGGCTACCGGTTTTTCTCCTATGGGGATTGTATGCTCATAATATAGAGTTCACTCAGCGCTTCGTCACCGATCCATGCTCGCCCACCTACTGAATCAAGCCCGCCGACGTGCCGTGTCCCAGCTTGTCCTGGATAAGGGAGCGCTGGCGCTCGCCATCGGCATGGCTGCGCTGATCGTGCTGCTGCTGGCCGGGACGCAGGTGCTCGATTGGTATTGGCCGCTGCTGTTGATCGTGGCCAGCCTGGGCGTCGGGGTCTGGCAACTGCGCAAGCACGTGCCGTCGCTCTACGATCTGGCGCAGAAGATCGACCACAAGCTGGGTCTGGCCGATGCGCTGTCAACGGCGCTGTTCTTCCACCAGCATCCCAAGGAAGGCTCCGAGCCGGTTTGCAAGCTGCAATACCGCGAAGCCGAACAGGCAGCCGCCACCGTCGATCTGAAGCTCGCGCTGCCCTACCGGCGCTCGCGCTATGTCGTGCCGGCGGCGGGATTGTTCCTGGTCGCGGCCGGACTGTTTGCCGTGCGCTACGCCGTGGTCGGTTCGCTGGACTTGCAGCCGTCGCTGATCCAGATGGCGGTGGACACCTTCTTCAACTCGCCCAACCAAGAGGAGCCGCCGAAGATCCCGTTGCGCGCCGGCCTGCCGCCGGAAGCCTTCGATCCCACGCAGCCGGAAGCGCAGCCCGAGGCCGACCAGGTCACCGACATTCCGCTGGAGACCGACGACGCCGACAAGCTCAGCCAGGGCGATGCGCAGAACGATTCGAAGTCGGCTGACAAAGGCGACCAGACGCCGCAGGATAAGCAAGGCGATCAGGGCGACAAGCAAGGCGACGATCAGAAGCAACAGCCGGGCGACAAGCAGGGCGATAAGAAAGGCGACAGCAAGGAGGGCGATCAGGATTCCGCCCAGAACGATTCACAGGACGAGAGGAGCGTGCTCGACAAGCTGCGCGATGCCGTCTCCAACCTGATGAACAAGATGAACTCCAACAACTCGCAGAAGAACTCGCAGCAGAACGCCAAGGGCAAGCAGCAGCCGAGCCAGGATAAGCAGGCTTCCGGCGAGAAGGGCGACGATCAGGCCGAGCGCGCCGAAGGCCAGCCGCAGACCGACCAGAACCAGAAGGGCGAGCAGGGCGATAACCAGAAGGCTGACGCACAGCAGGCTCCCGGCAACCGTCCCTCCGAGCAGGCGGCCAGCGGCTCCGGCACCCAGGACGGCGAGAAGAAGGCGCAGCAGGCCAAGATGCTGGATGCCATGGGCAAGATGAGCGAGATCCTGGGGCAGCGGTCTGAGCAGGTCACCGGGCAGATGATGGTGGAGGTCGGCAACACCAAGCAGCAATTGCGCACGCAGTACACGCAGCAGAACGCCGCGCATGCCGAAGCCGGCAGCGAGATTCACCGCGACGAGATTCCGCTGATGGACCAGCAGTTCGTCGAGCGCTACTTCGAAGAGGTCCGCAAGGGCTCCGCGGGGACTGCTGCGGCGGCTGCGGCCAACGCGGCTAAGGGCGCCACGGACGCGACGCCGGGCAAGCAGAATTGATGACCTGGGAAGACCGCTCCCTGTGGTCGCGGCTCAGCTAGCCCCAGCTAGCCCGCATTTCTCACCAGGTTTCGGACGCAGGACGTGGCGCAAGCCCGTGGCTTGCCGCGCCGGGACTCGTCCCGGCGCTTGTGGCCGGTCACGCTGTCATGCCGGAAGCGGCGGCGAAATCGCCGATTGCGTATCCCTGCCTCACGTTTCGCGCCGATGCACCGTAGAGCTTGTGAGAAATGCAGGCTAGCCCGGATTTCTCACCAGCGATGGGCTGGAGCATGGCCGAGGAGCAACGGAAGAGGTGATGAGTGAAGAAGGCGAAAAACGGCACACTACCTGTAGAGTGCGGGCGCGGGGATGCTACGACTGCTGGAGGGAAGAGAAGTTTTCAAAGACCAGGGACGGAGTTTCACTCGATCAGCGCGGCATGCACGCGCGCGAATAACTCCGGCCAGGGATAGCTGCGCGGCAGGGAGAGCCATACTCGGCGCGCGGTAACGCGGACCAAGGCGCCGATTTTCAGTAGCCGCAGACGAATGGTGGCGGCCTGGGCCGTGGCCAACTCGGTAGCGCGCAGCCCCAAACGGCGCAGGCCGCACAGCAGCACATAGGCCATCGCGGAGAAGTACAAGCGCAGTTGATTGGCGCGCAAGGTCTCGGCGCTGGCCCGATCCGCAAACAGCGTGAACTGTTCCTTGATGCGGTTCTCCATGTCACCGCGCGCGCAGTAGAGTTGCTCGTAGAGTTTCTGTGCCGGCCAATCTTGTGCCGCCAGGGAAGTCACCACAAAGCGGGGATTCTGTTTGCCGTCGATGTGCTCAGCCTTGGCCACCACGCGCCGCGGCCGGGACCAGGAGCCCGTGGTGGTCTGGTAGAAGAACTCGGTGAAGACCCGCGCGGGCTTGTGCGTCTGCTCCCATTGCTGCCGGGCTTGGCCCAGCGCTTCTTCCACCCGCGCGCGCAGGCGCGGATTGCGCGCTAAGCCGAACACGTAGTCCACAGCGTGCTGGTCGCACCAGCGCATCAGTTCGTCGCGGCAGAAGCCGGAATCGCCGCGCAGGGTGATCCGCACTTCCGGCCACGCCTGGCGGATCTGCGTGACGATGCGTTGGATCTCCGTCAGGCTTCCGGCGCTGGCGTCGATGTTGGCGCGCCGCAGGCGGGCGCACAGCAGATGCTCGCCGGAGAAGATATACAGTGGCAGATAACAGTATTGATCGTAGTAGCCGTGGAAGAAGCGGTCTTCCTGCCCTCCGTGCAAGGCGATATCGGTGGTGTCAACATCCAGCACGATCGCAGCGGGAGCGGCGGCGTGCGCTTCCAGGAACACGCTCACCAGCAACTCATCGAGGCCCTGCTTCCAGAAGGTGACTTTCTTGTAGCGGTGTGGTGCGCCGGTGCTCAACTCCAGCCGGTTGAGCGTGCTCTTGCCGGCCAGCGCTTCGCCCAGCGCCGGCTGGCCGGCCAGGAGCTTCAGCACCGGGTCCTGGCGCAGTTGCTCGTGATCGTTCAGATCCTCGTAGCCCAGTGCCAATCCGTAGACGCGCTGGGAAACCATCTCGGCCACGCTGTGTTGCACGCGCGCCGGGTTGCGGCCGTCCAAAAAACACTGCGCCAACCGCGGCAGCAGATTCAGGCGCCGATCGGTCTCTCGCAGCAGTAATCCGCCCGCGTCGGAGGTCATCGTTCCCCCCTCAAACTGCGCCTTCACCGCCCGCGAATAATGCGCTTGGAATTCGAAGCTGCTTTGGGTACACTCTGTCATAGCGAAAGCCGCCTTTCTCTTGGCCTTAACTGCTTGTGTGGAAACTCAGTTATGCCAGAGTCGGCGGCTTTTTGCTAGTGGCTTCGTGAGAAATCCGGGCTAGCGGCGCTCTGTCTGGAATGACGGCGGTTGCGTACAGCACCGCTGGCTGAGCCGCGACCAGCGGTCTTCCCTCAGGGAGTTAGACTGACTTGCGCTTGGCTTTGGGCGGGCGTGTTTCCTGGCCCTGGGGCTTCTTGGGAGACGCCTTGCGGCGTAGCAACCGTGCCACCGCGCGGGTGAGGTGAGTCACCTCATTCGCGCTCTTCTGAATCACGGCATCAGCGCCGGTGCTTTCCTCGGAGAGGCCCAGTGCGTCGACGAAGCCGGACACCAGGATGATGGGCATCTCCGGTGTGGTCGAGCGAATCTCGCGAATCAGCTCCAGGCCGTCCATGCGAGGCATCTTGTAATCGGTAACCACGAGATCGAACTTCTGGTGTGTGAACTGCTCCAACGCTTCGGCGCCGCTCGAGGCCGCGGTGATCTTGTGGCCCAGTTCTTCGAGCACCGTGCGCCTTGCCGCAAGGCCGTTGAGATTATCATCGACCAGAAGAATGCGTCCGTGAAGGGTAGAGGACGAAGGATTCCGCATGATTGAAACATCGCGACAGTAACAAACACGCGACAACCATGTCAACGCATTTCGCAAGGCACTCAAAAGCAGAAAGATTCAGTGCTTGACTTTTGCTCACTCGCAAAGCGCGAGCGAAATGATTCACGCGTCTTCGCGGAGCGTCTTACCCGGCTTCGCCAAGAGGCTACTCCACTTCACGCGGAGCCTGGTAACCGCTCTTGGCGACGATCTCGTACTTGATGTTCTTGCCCTTCTCATCCACCACGCGGAGTGCCTTGTTGTCTGCCGGATTCACCAGTTCCACCTTGATCTTGCGGAACTTACCATCGCGTTCCTGATTGGTGGGCGTGTAGGTGAGTACGTACTGGCTCCGCATGGCCTGCGAGATGGAGTTGAACACGTCCGGGAACTCGCCGTAGAAGCGCGGGAAGAACGCCATGCCGCCGCTTTCCTTGGACAGCGTACGGAGGATGTTGTCGGCCATCAGCAGGTCGGTGCGCTGGCTGTCGTTGATCAGGCCGTATTGATACAGGAGGGTGCGGTAGGCCTGCATCAGGCTGAATGAGTAGATGGGCACGCCGGCGTTCTGGACCTTCTTGCGCGCTTCGCCGTAGTTCATGTGGCTGAGCGTGTCGACGCCTGTGGAAATCAGCAGGATCGCCTTGCGGCCCTCGATCTCCTGCATGCGTTCGGCGACGTCGGTCACCGCGTCGTACAGGTTGGTCTCGTGGTAAGCCGGCATGCGCATCCGCGACAGCGCCTGCTGGATCTGGTTGCGGTCCGTGGTGAAGTCGGTGAGGATCTCCGGGCGAAGGTCGTAAGCCACCACGGCCACTACGTCGTCGGGACGCAGCGTCTGCACGAACCCGTAGGCGGCCTGGAGCGTCTGATACCAGGGGTCGGACAGGTACTGCTGGTACAGATTGGAGAACTCGATGACCAGGGCGATGGTCATGGGCGCTTCACCCATCGAGAAGTCGTTGATCTTCTGCGGAACGTTGTCCTCCAGAATGCGGAAGTTGCCCCGCGGGATGTTGGGAATGAAGCGGCCCTTGTTGTCGATCACCGCCACGTCGACGGTCACGGTGGTGGCGTCTACGCTGAAGTTCGCGGTTGCTTCCGGAACGGTCGGATTGCGCTTGAACTCAGAGGGGATCGGCGGCAGGTCCTCGTCCTGCTTGGCGGGCTCCGGTGTCGTGCTCTTCTTCGATTTGCTGACCGGCGTCCCACCCCCCTGTCCCAGGGGTCCCTGTGCCGTTAACATTACGGCGACAGCCACGCAGCCGGCCGAAAGAAGAGCGATTACACGGAGGGCCTTCATGTCCGAACTCTATCACATATGACGCATCTCGACGACCGTCGGTTGCGTCCGGCTCCCAATCCGCCCTCCCGGCGACCAATCGAACTCAGGGGATCGCCAGTGGTGGGCAATCCCGCCTCAGTCCGCTCACGGCCTGCTCTGTCCCGCCCGCCGTCCGATCATGGCCGGTCACCAGTTTCCCGTAGGCGGCGCCGCGATCCTCCCCGATACTGGCACGCATGGAACGCCTTCCGAGTGTCTCCGCTCTCTTTCTGTCTTTTGTGTTGCTGCCCTGCGGGCTGGTGGCCCAGGCGATCGGCACCGCCGGGACCGTGTCCGGAACCGTCACGGACCCGACCGGCATGCCGCTACCCGGTGCGGCGGTCATGATCCTCAACCGGCTTACCAATTATCAGGAGACCGTCACCACGGAAGCCGACGGCGCGTTCCGCTTCACCAACGTCCCGCCCAACCCGTATCACATGGAAATCAGCGCCATGGGTTTTACGACAGTGGAGCGGGACATCGAGCTGCGCAGCACGGTGCCGGTGGATCTGGGGCGGATCCAGCTTGCGGTGGCCGGCACCCGCTTCGAGGTGACCGTGGAAGCCCCCACCGCCGACCTGCTGGAAAACGTCCCCTACGCGCACAACGATGTCGACATGCTGAACCTCTCGAAGCTCCCCGTCACCTCGCCCGGCAGCAACCTGAGTGATGCCATCATGCTGAGCAGTGGCGCGGTGGCCGCGGATTCGAACGGCCTCTTTCACCCGCTAGGCGATCACGCGCAGACCAGCTTCTCAGTCGACGGCCAGCCGATCTCAGACCAACAGAGCAAGGCGTTCTCCACGCAGATCCCGCTGAACGCGATTCAGTCAACCGAACTGATCACCGGCGCGCCGCAGGCCGAATACGGCGACAAGACCAGCCTGGTGGTGAACGCCGTGATGCGGTCGGGCCTGGGGCAGAAGCCCAGCGGCAGCATCCTGGGACAGGTGGGGTCCTTCGGCACGTATTCGGAAGAGGCCACCTACGGGCAGGGCAACGAAAAGATCGGGAATTTCACCGCCTTCAACATGCTGCGCTCCGGCCGCTTTCTGGACACGCCGGAGTTTACGCCGATCCACGCCATCGGCAACAACGGCACCTTGTTCGACCGTTTCGACTACCATCCAACTGGCTTTGACGCCTTCCATCTGGACACCTATGCGGCGCGCAACTGGTTCCAGGTGCCGAATACCTACGACCAGCCCAACCAGGATCAGCGCCAGAAGGTTACCACCTTCAACATTGCGCCCGGATACCAGCGCGTCCTGGGTACCAAGGCCGTGCTGAACGTGAACTCGTTCGTGCGCCGCGATGCGGTGAACTACTATCCCAGCCGCGACGTGTTTGACGATACTCCGCTGACCTTCGGCCAGCACCGCACGCTGACCAACTGGGGCGTGAAGGCTGACTGGTCTTATTTCGGCGGCGGACACAATGCCAAAATCGGAACACAATTGATGCAGACGCGCCTGGATGAGGCCTTTCAGTTCGGTATCACCGATCCGTTCTACAACCCGGTGTGCGTGGACACGAATGGCAACCCGCAGGCATTGCCGTCGGTCAACGATCCGGCCAACTGCGCCGCGGCGGGCTTCCAGCCGAATCCCAACCTGATGCCCGGCCTGCCGCCGTACGATCTGACCCGGGGCGGATCGCCGCTCCAGTTCCAGGGTCACAGGAATATCAACCAGTACGCCTTCTACGCGCAGGACTCCATCAAGCTGGGCAACTTCCAATTGCAAGCCGGGTTTCGCCTGGACGTCTATCACGGCATCGTGCACACCACTGCTCCGCAGCCGCGCATCGGGGGATCGTACTTGATCGCAAAGACCGGCACGGTACTGCGCGCGTCGTATTCGCGAACCTTGGAGACGCCGTACAACGAGAACCTGGTGCTGTCGAGCGCTACGGGCATGGGCGGTCTGACGGGCAACGCGCTGGGCGCCGCCAGCCAGCCTCTGAACCCAGGCCGGCGGAACCAATTCAACGCGGGGTTCGAGCAGGCCTTCGGCCGGTATCTGGTGGTCACCGCCGATTACTTCTGGAAGTACACGTCCAACGCGTTCGATTTCGGAACTCTGCTCAACACGCCGCTGGCGTTTCCCATTTCCTGGCGCAAGTCGAAGCTGGACGGACTGGCGGTGCGGATCGGGACGCCGGTGATCCACGGATTTCAGTGGCAGACGACCATGGGACACACGCGGGCGCGGTTCTTCGGACCGCAGTTGGGCGGCCTGGTGTTTAACAATGATATCGGCGACTATGTGGCCTTCCGCATCGATCACGATCAGGCGTTCCAGCAGACCACCGAGTTGCGCTATCAGCAGGGAAAGAACGGGCCGTGGGTCGCCTTCACCTGGCGGTACGACAGCGGTCTGGTGGCCGGCTTAGTCACCGGTCTGGGCGATGCGCTGGGACTGTCCGGCGCCCAGCAGGCGGCTATCGGCATGTCCTGCGGCGGAGCGCTTCCCTCTGTGGGCAACGCACTGACGGCGGCGCAGTGCACGGACCAAAACTTCCACGTGACGCGGCTGTCGATTCCCAATCAGCAGGACCTCGACCACAACCCGCCGCGCGTCGCGGGACGCAACGTGCTGGACATCGGTGTGGGCACGGACAACCTGTTCCGCAAGGAGCGCTTCCGGACCACGCTCAAACTCGGGGTGACGAACCTGACCAATACTCTGCGCTTCTATAATTTCCTTTCGACGTTCAGCGGGACGCACACCGTGCAGCCGCGGGCCTATAGCGCGGCGCTGGGGTTCGTGTTTTGAAACAGCCGGAGGGCCGAACAAACGCGCGGAAACGCAAGCAGGCAAGAACGTGTCTGACAAACGTGAGTTTGTCATCTCGCTTTCTTGCCTGTTTCATTCTTCTCCTCGCGACGCTGCCCCACCTGGCGGCGCAGGAATTCGCGAACCGTTATGCTCTGATCCTGGAGGACCCGCCCGCCGCCGAACAGGCCGCATCCCGATCCGCCCTGCGGTCCGCCGCCGTCTCCAACTACCGCGCCCAACTGGAGGCCCGGCAACGGACCCTGCGGCAGGATTTGGTCACCCGCGGGATCCAACCTGTGGGAGCGGTCAATACGCTGACCAACGCCGTCTTCGTCGCCGCGGGTCCTGATCGCCTCGCGGAGCTCAAGGCCCTGCCGGGGGTGAAAGGCGTGGTCCGCCTGCGGCGTTATCACAAGTCGCTGAACCGCGCCACGCAACTGGTGGACGCGCCGGCCGCCTGGAATCTTCTGGGCGGCGCGCAGAATGCCGGAGCGGGCATCAAGATCGGCATCCTGGATAGCGGCATCGACCAGACCAATCCCGCGTTTCAGGACAGCACGCTGCCGATGCCCGCCGGCTTCCCCATCTGCTCAGGCGCGGACTGCGCCTTTACCAGCAACAAAGTGATCGTGGCGCGGAGCTATGTCCGCCAGCTCGCCGCCGGTTCGGGATCCGATCCGTCCGCCGATTCGCGGCCGGACGACTACTCGCCGCGCGATCGCGACGGACACGGTACGGCCGTCGCTTCCTGCGCCGCGGGGGAAATGACCAGCGCAAACGTCACATTTTCCGGCGTGGCGCCGAAGGCGTATCTCGGCAACTACAAGATTTACGGGTCGCCTGAAGTGAACGACTTCACCACCGACGACGTCATTGTGCAAGCTCTGGAGGACGCCTTCAACGACGGCATGGACGTGGTGTCGTTCTCATCGGGAGGGCCGGCCTTCAGCGGGCCTCTGGATACCGGCGCGGCGTGCGGCAACAACGCCGGAGTGCCTTGCGACCTGGTGGCGCAGGCCTTCGAGAATGCCGCCCAACAGGGTCTGATCATCGTCGCCGCGGCCGGCAACGAAGGCCAAGACGGCGTCAACTACCCATCGTTCGGCACCATCAGTTCGCCGGCCGATGCGCCGTCGGTGATCGCGGCGGGCGCTACCACCAACAGTCACTCCTTCGCCGAAGCGCTCTCTATGTTGGAGCCGGGCGCACCTGCCAATGTGCAGGACATTTCGGTTCGGACGGGCGATGCCTATGTCCCCCTGGGCGCCTGGGCCTTCCCGCTGGTCGACGCCGCCGGGCTGGGCGACGTGTACGCTTGTAGCGCGCTGCCCGCCGGTTCCCTGGCTGGCTCCATCGTTCTCGTCGAGCGGGGGCCCAGCACCAATCCGTGCTCGTTCTCCACCAAGATGGGCAATGCTCTGGATGCCGGCGCTCTGGGAGTGGTTTTCTACATGGAGGACAATTCCGCCACGATATCTCCCTCGGGCTTGTCGCCGTTCGGATGGCCGGCTGCCATGATCTCCCTGCAAGACGGGCTGGCGCTCAAGACGTACCTGGAAACCGCTCCCGGCGCCCTACTGGCTTTCGAGCCAGCCTCGGTGGAGCAGAGCGCGACGCCGGACCTGCTGGCGTCCTTTTCCTCGGCTGGCCCGGCGATGGGCGATGCCGCGCTCAAGCCGGATCTGCTGGCGGTGGGCACGAGCGTCTTCATGGCGGCGGAAAGCTACGATCCGTTGGGAGTGCTGTACAGCGCAGACGGCGTCGCGGTGGCCAACGGAACCAGCTTCGCGGCCCCTTTGATCTCCGGAGCCGCCGCCTTGGTCAAGCAGCGGCATCCCGATTTCAGTGCGGCGCAGGTGAAGTCCGCATTGGTCGACACCGCATCGCAGGGAATCACCACTGACACCTCCGGCGATTCGGTGGACGTGAGGCAAACCGGCGGAGGCAAACTGGACGTGGCCGCCGCGGTGAGCGCTACGGTAACCTCGAATCCCGCCTCCATCTCTTTCGGGGCGATTCGGCCGGGCACTCTTCCGAAAACCGTGATGCTCGAAATCAGCAACGCCGGCTCCAGCCCGGTGGACCTTTTCGTCTCCCTGGCCGTGTCCACCACAGGGGCTTCGCTCATCCTCAACAAGGACAAGCTATCGCTGGGCGCGCACGTCTCCGACACGGTCGCCGTGACTTTGTTCGGAGCGGTTCCGCTGCCGGGTTCGTATTCCGGAGCCGTGGTGCTGGAGGGTTCCGGCGTCTCAGTGCGGATTCCTTACTTGTATCTGGCCGGCGACGGAACCCCTGCGAACCTGATCCCGCTCACGGGCGACGGTTTTGACGGAACCGCCGGGCAGCCCATTCCCAGCAGCTTGATTTCCTTCCTGCTGGTGGATTCCTACGGGCTGCCGGTGCCGGGCGCTCCGGTCTCGTTTTTGGCCCTGCGCGGAGGGTCTGTGCGGAACGCGTCCACAACCACGGACTCTCACGGACTCGCGGGCGCCACCGCGGTCCTCGGCTCGCAACCCGGCACTTACTCCTTCGCCGCGTCGGCGGGCGGGCTGCGCCATACGTACTCCGGCTCGGCGCGGGCGAAACCCGTCATCCCGAGTGGCGGAGTCGCCAACGCCGCGAGCTTCGATAATGCGAGTCCGGTTGCGCCCGGCTCCTACGTCAGTATCTTCGGAACGGGCCTCAGCGATTTCACCGACTATCCGATCCCGGCCGCCTCGCTGCCGCTGGCCATCGACTACGTGAACGTGAGCTTCGACGTCCCGTCCGCCGGCCTGAGCGTGCCGGGGCGCCTGGTGTTTGTGAGTCCGGGGCAAGTAAATGTACAAGTGCCGTGGGACCTCCAAGGACAGCCGTCGGCGCGAGTCAAAGTCACCATCAATGAGTCGCTCAGCAATGTCGTCACTGTAGCGCTCTCGCCCTACGCACCCGGGCTTTTCGAGACCGCCCCGGGTGTGGCGGCGGCGCTCGATAGCGGATCCCACATCCTCAACGCAGGGAATCGGGCGGCCGCGGGCCAGACAGTGGAACTCTACGCCAACGGACTGGGGCCGGTGACCAATCAGCCTGCCACGGGCGACCCGGCGCCGGCTTCCCCGCTGGCGCAGACCACGATGGGGGCCACCGTGAGCATCGGCGGCAAGGATGCCCCGGTGAGCTTTAGCGGCCTGGCTCCGGGCTTTGCCGGTCTCTATCAGGTTAACGTGACGATTCCAGCCGGTCTCAGCGCGGGTTTGCAGCCGGTGATCGTCAGTATCGGCGGCAAGGCTTCGAAGCCTTCCGGAGTCTTCGTCAAGTAGACAGGAAGCTAGTGCACCCAGGGGTCGCGGTCCGAGCCGTGCTTGCGCAGGTATACCTGAAATTTGCGCTTGGCGCGGGCCAGCTTCCAGGCGCGGTATTGCTCGCGGAAGGTGGCTAGCGGGTCGAAGCCGCGCACGGTGGGCGTGCGCAGGTAGATGTAGCCGAACAGCATGCCGCCCAGGTGGCCGATGTTGCTGACGCCGCTGTTCAGGCTCATGCTGCCCAGGAACGCGAGCCCCCCGTAGATCAGCACCAGGTACTTCATCTTGATGGGGAACAGGAAGTTCATGTAGACGATGCGGTCGGGCCACATGATGGCGCTGGCCAGCAGGACTCCGTAGATGGCCCCGGAAGCGCCGATGGTCACCACGTTCTGGTAGCCGAACATGTAGTTGATGATGACGATGCAGACGCCCGCGCCAATGCCGCAGAAAAAGTAGAAGCGCAGGAAGCGGCGGCGCCCCCAGGAAGCTTCGAGCTCGCGGCCGAACATCCACAGCGCGAACATGTTGAACAGGATGTGCATGAACCCGCCGTGCAGGAACATGTAGCTGGCCAGTTGCCAGAGGGCGAAGGAGAATACGACGCTCGACGGCGTCAGGCCAAAGTACTGGACCAGGAACGAATTCAGTCCCAGGTACTGCGCCAGAAAGACCACCACGTTGGCGATCAGGAGCAGCTTGAGGCCTTCGGGGAGTCCTCCGCCGCCCATGTACGGCCGCGCGTAGGAGCGAGTGCTGAAACCCATCGATACCCGTTAGGCGCGCGCACCCGCGAGTGGCAGGGACACGCGTCGCTTCCAGGATAGCACCGGCTTCGCGGAAATCGAGTGAAAGCCAGTGGGAGCCGGTGATCCATCGGTCATCTTATGAAGTCTTTGTGCAACTTTTTCGCGGGCAAGTCGTATTCATTATCTGCTTGGTAGGTTGATGATCGAGTGGAGTAGAATCAGGCACGCCCCGGCGCGAATCCCCGCTGCAATCCGAGATGCTGCAAGGCACGCTCGACCTGTTGATCCTGCAGACGCTGGTCCTGGGACCGGCCCACGGCCATACGATCGCCCATGCCATCGAACACGGCTCGGAAGAGGTGCTGCAAATCGAACACGGGTCGCTCTATCCGGCGCTGCACCGGCTGGAGAACCGCGGCTGGATCGCGTCCTTCTGGGGCACATCGGAAAACAATCGCAAGGCGCGCTACTACCGGCTGACGCCCGCGGGCCGCAAGCAGTTGACGGCGCAGACGGCGCGCTGGGAGCAACTGGTGCGGGCCATCGGGCGGATTCTGAAACCGGCCTCGGCGTAGCAGGGAGGCAGGACATGAGCTGGCGGCGTTTTCTTCGGCGGCGGACCTGGGACCGCCAACGGTCCCAGGAGTTGGAGTCGTATCTGCAACTGGAAACCGACGGCAACCTGGCGCGCGGCATGCCGCAGGCCGAGGCCCGCGCCGCCGCCCGCGCCGTGGTACTCGTCGCAGCCGCCGTGGCAGCCAGCGATCTTCCGGCGCGCCGCGGTCGACCCCGTCGAAGCGCTCAAATCCGAGTAGACGTTATAATAGGCGGCGTACCGGCTGCGGAGCCGGCGCGGAAGGAGACAGCCTTATGAACATCGATCGACGGCATTTCTTTGCCTGGGCCGGCGGCGCCGCCGCAGTGGCAGCAATGGATGCGGAAGCCAAGGCCGACGCGCTCGAAGACTACATGATCGAGCAGTTGAGCGAAGAGCAACAGCAAAGCGCCGGCAGCGGAGCCAAGAAGTTCCCCACGGCTGCCGAAATCGAGGCGCAGATCCCCACCCGCAGCTTCCGCCGCGGCGTCGGCAGCCTGTTCCTGAACACACGGCCAGGCGGCAAGGTCGATTTCCTCGCTCCGATGCCCGCCCAGCCGACCCTGTTCGACTTCTTTGAGAAGCGCTTCCAGACCTCGGCCAACCACGTCTTCCAGAGCGCCCGCCGCGCCATGCAGACCGGCATGTCGGAAGAGATCATCCTGGCCTGCCTGCTGCATGACACCGTGCAGGCTCTGATGAAGGTGGACCACGGCTATTGGGGTGCGCAGATGTACGCACCGTACGTGCCGGAGAAGACCGCCTTCGCCATCAAGTATCACCAGGCGCTGCGCTTCTACTCAGATCCGGCCAACGGCTACGAGTATCCCGACCTCTACCGCAACATGTTCGGCGAAGACTACATCCCGCCGCCGCACATCGAGGCCGACTACAAGATGCTCAAGAACCACAAGTGGTATCTGGAGCCTCGCATGGTCACGGTCAACGACCTCTACGCCTTCGAGCCCGGCGTGACGCTGAGCATCGATCCGTTCCGGGAGATCGTCGCCAAGCACTTCAAGCAGCCCAAGGAGGGCCTGGGCAACGACAATAGCCCGGTGGCCCACATGTGGCGTTCCATGGCGCGGCCGGACGCGCCGCTCTAGAAAGAAAATCCATGGCCGCGGAGGATCGGCTCTTCCGCGGCCATAACTGTTTATGATCATCGACTGTCACGGACACTACACGACCGCGCCTCCGCAGCTCGAGGCCTACCGCAAGGCGCAGGTCGCCGCCATCAATAATCCGGGAAACGCGCCCTCGGGTCCCCAGATCAGCGACGACGAGCTGCGGGAGAGCCTCGAAAAAGCGCAACTCAAGCTCCAACGCGAGCGCGGCAGCGACATGACCATCTTCTCGCCGCGCGCCTCCCGCATGGAGCACCACGTGGGCACCGAGCAGACCAGCCTGGTGTGGTCGCGCGTCTGCAACGACATTATCCACCGCATTTGTTCGCTGTATCCCAAGAACTTCGTGGGCGTGTGCCAGCTCCCTCAGTCGCCCGGCGTGCCGCCGGCCAACTCGATTCCGGAGCTCGAACGCTGCGTGAACGAACTGGGCTTCATCGGCTGCAACCTGAACCCCGACCCTTCGGGCGGCTACTGGACCGCGCCGCCGCTCACCGACCGGCACTGGTATCCGCTGTACGAGAAGATGGTGGAGTTGAACGTGCCCGCCATGGTGCACGTGACCTCGTCCTGCAATCCGAATTTCCACGCCACCGGCGCGCACTACATCAACGCGGACACCACGGCGTTCATGCAGTTCCTGACGTCGGACCTGTTCAGGGACTTCCCCACGCTGAAGTTTGTGATCCCGCACGGCGGTGGCGCCGTCCCGTTCCACTGGGGCCGCTACCGCGGCCTGGCGCAGGATATGAAGCGTCCTCTCCTGACCGAGCTGCTGCTGAAGAATGTCTTCTTCGATACGTGCGTCTATCACCAGCCGGGCATCGATCTTCTGTTTAAGGTGATCCCGCTGGACAACATCCTGTTCGGCTCGGAGATGGTGGGGGCGGTGCGCGGCATCGACCCGGAAACCGGCAACTACTACGACGACACGAAGCGCTACATCGACCATCTCGGTCTGACCGAGGCGCAGCTCCAGCAGGTGTACGAAGGCAACATCCGGCGGGTGTATCCGCGGATCGCCAAAGCGCTCGACGCGTAGTCGTCGATTTCAGTGTTGAGCACTGGGGGCGACCGCTCCCTGCGGTCGCGGCACAGCTATTGGCGCTCTGCCCGGAATTGGCGTTTTGCGCACACCGCCACTGGCTGTGCCGCGACCACAGGGAGCGGACCTCGCTAGTTCGGAGACGACGGGATCGTGTAGCCCTTGCGGGCGCGTACGCGCACCTCTTTGTCCGGGACCGTGATCTCCAGCGGGCGGAACTTGCCGTCACGAGCCTCCTCCGGCGGCACGAACCCGAGCACATACATGCTTCGCAATGCGCCCTCGATCTCGGCGAACACCTCGGCCGCCTCGCCTGGGCTCGGATACGCGCGGCCGCCCGTCTCGTCCGAGAGCTTCTGCATGCCCTTGTTGAACGCTGCCCTCAGCCTCAGCAAGGGGTGCACCTTCGCGATCGGGCTCAAGTAGCGCATGGTGAAGACCAGCGTGTCCGCCGACTGCGCGGCCTCGATCGCGTCGGTGACGGTGTGGGAGCTTCCGACATCCTGGCCATCGGAGATCACGATCAGCGCCTTCCGGCCCACCAGCGGCTTCATCTTCAGTTGCGCCGCGGCGACGATGCCGTCCCACAGGGGCGTCCCACACCCCCCACCGGGTTGCCGACGGTGTGCCGCCGCGGCTGGCAGGGTGTGCCGATCGGCTCGCCTCCCGGTTGCCTGCGATCGACGCGGTCCACCCCCGCCAGCAGCGCGTCCACGGAGTTGGTGAGATCCGTCACCACCTTGATCTCCCGGTTGCCGATGGTCACCAGGAAGGCGCGGTCTTCCGGGCCCATCACCTGGGCCAGAAACTGCCGCAGCGTCTCCCGGTGCTTCCCGATCACGCCCAGCTGGCTGCCGCTCACGTCGGCGATCAGGCCGATGGTCAGAGGCAGGTCGGTCTCCTGCCAGAAGGACGCAATCGCGCGCGGCTGCTTCTTATCCAAGAGGACAAAGTCTTCGCGGCGCAGGTCATTGATCGGCGCGCCGTCGCGATTCATTACGCCAACGGACACGGTCACCTCGTTCACATCGACGTGGATGGCAGCAGGCTCCTGCGCCAGGCAGGCCAGTGAAGCGCTCAGCAACACGAGAGGGCGCGTCATTGACACCATATACGTCATCTTGCCGGCGCAGGTTTCAACCAGATGCGCTGCGTTTGACGCTACAATCGTCAAGTAGTGGCCAAACTGACTGACGCTGAAGTATCCGCCGCCCTCGCCCAGCTTCCGGGCTGGACCGTCGAAAACGGCAAACTGCACCGCGCCTACAAGTTCCCCGACTTCGCCCACGCCTTCGGTTTCATGGCAACCGCCGCGCCGCTGATCGAACGCCGCAATCACCATCCCGAGTGGGCCAACGTCTATAACCGCGTCACCGTGGATCTCACCACGCATGACGCGGGTGGCATCACGCAGAAGGACGTCGATCTGGCCAACCTGCTGGAAGGGATCGCGAAGAAGCTGGCATGAAACTCCTGTTGACCTTGCTCACCGCGGGCTGCGCCCTGGCGCAGACCTTCGCCGGATCGGCGGCGCTGGATTCTCTGGCCGAGGAGGCCATCCGCGACGGCCAGATCCCCGGCGCGGTGATCATCGTGGGTCATGACGGCAAGATCGTGCATCGCAAGGCGTACGGCATGAAAGCGCTGGTGCCGGACAAGGAACCCGCCACCGTCGACACCATGTATGACGTGGCGTCGCTCACCAAGGTGACGGCCACCCTGCCGTCCATCATGAAGCTTCTGGAGCAGGGCAAGATCCGCCTGGCCGATCCGGTCACGACTTACCTGCCCGAGTTCCAGGGCGGCAAGACCGACATCACGGTGCGCGACCTGCTGATCCACTTCTCCGGCCTGCGTGGCGATCTCGACCTTGACCCCGCCTGGTCGGGCTACGAAAACGGCATCAAGCGGGCGATGGCCGACAAGCCAGTCGCGCCCGCGGGCACGCAGTTCATCTATAGCGACATCAATTTCGAACTGCTGGGCGAAATCGTGCGGCGCGTCAGTGGCGAGCCGCTCGACCAGTTCGCGCGCGAGAACGTCTTCGAGCCGCTGGGCATGAAGGACACCATGTTCCGCCCGCCAGCCTCGCTGATTCCGCGCATCGCGCCCACCGAAGTCGACCCGGCCACCGGCAAGCCGTGGCGAGGCGTGGTGCATGACACCACGTCACGCTACATGGGCGGCGTCGCTGGCCACGCGGGCCTGTTCAGCACCGCCGACGACCTGGCGCGCTATCTCGAAATGTGGCTCGGCATGGGCGAACGCGACGGCGTCCGTCTGTTCTCGCCTCTCACCATCGAGCGCTTCAGCTCCAACGCCGCGCCCACCACGCAACCTATCCGCCGCGGGCTCGGCTGGGACATCGATTCGCCCTATTCCTCGAACCGCGGCGAGCTCTACCCGATCGGCGGCTACGGCCACACCGGATTCACCGGACCCGCCGTGTGGATCGATCCCGGCACGCACTCCTTTCTGGTGATCATGACCAACCGCGTGCATCCCAAGGGAGGCCATAGCATCAACCCGTGGCGCAGCCGCGTGGCGACCGTGGTGGCCGCCGGGCTCAAGACTGATACGGTGGGCGGCAACACGATGACCGGCCTGGACGTGCTCGCGCAGCAGGATTTCACGCCGCTCAAGGGCCGCCGCGTGGGCCTGATCACCAACCAAACCGGCGTCGACCGCTCCGGCCGCCGCAACGTCGAGGTGATGCGCGCCGGCGGCGTCAACATCGTCGCGCTGTTTTCGCCGGAGCACGGCATCACCGGCCAGCAGGACCAAACCGAGATCGCCGATTCCATCGACGCCGCCAGCGGCATTCCGATCCGCAGCCTGTACGGCGCCGGCCGCCAGCGCCCCACCAAGGAGATGCTGCAAGGCGTGGACACGCTGGTGTTCGACATCCAGGACGCCGGCGCGCGCTTCTACACGTATTCCTGCACCATGCTTTATGCGCTCGAGGAAGCCGCCAAGGCGCATCTCGCCTTTTACGTGCTCGACCGCCCGAATCCCATTGATGGACGTCACGTCGAAGGACCGGTGCTCGAGGACGAGCTGGCCAGCTTCGTCGGCTGCTATGACATGCCCGTGCGCCACGGCCTCACCATGGGCGAACTCGCGCTGATGGCGAACACCGAGCGAAAGCTGGGAGCCGACCTGCACGTAATCGCCATGCGCAACTGGCGCCGCGTACAGATGTTCGACGAAACCGGCCTGCCCTGGATCAATCCGTCGCCCAACATGCGCAGCCTGAACGCGGCCATCCTCTATCCCGGCATCGCCCTGCTCGAAGCCACCAAGGACTATTCGGTGGGACGCGGCACGGACACGCCCTTTGAGCAGATCGGCGCCGACTGGATCAACGGAGTGGAGCTGGCCTTCTACCTGAACGCCCGCGAGCTGCCGGGCGTGCGCGTCTACCCCGTGCGCTTTCAGCCTACCGAATCGGTCTTCGCCGGGAAGACCATCGAAGGCGTGCGCTTCGCCGTGGTCGACCGCGAAAAGTTTGACTCGGTCGGCTTCGGCCTGGAGCTGGCGCACGCGCTCCAGCGCCTTTACCCCGGCAAGGTGAACTTCGAGGCCTGCCGGTTCCTGATCGGGTCGCGCGCGCCGGTGGAAACCCTCAAGTGGGGCGAAAACCTGGCGGACATCCAGCCCTTCCTCAAGTCGAACGTGCAGGAGTTCCTGGAACGCCGCTCCCCGTTCCTGCTGTACTAGAGCGTTTGCAGCGTTATCGTAGACCGCTCCCTGTGGTCGCTGCTCAGCTACTGGTGCCGTGCCCAGCGCACGTCCTTTGTGCAGAACGCCGCTAACCCGCATTTCTCACCAGGTTTCGGACGCAGGACGTGGCGCGAGCCCATGGCTCGCCGCGCCGGGACTCGTCCCGGCGCTTGTCGTCCATCACAGTGTCGTACCCGGGGTGCCGGCCCGGCCACTCGCCGAGGCCTCCCGCCCGTGCTTTGCCCGAAACGCTCTGCGAGCCTGTGAGAAATCCGGGCTAGCTGAGCCGCGACCACAGGGAGCGGTCTGCGCTTGCTGAGAGAATGCCCTAGCGGGGCCACTCTATTCCGTTCTCGGGTAAATCCCCGAGCCCCTCAAAAAACTGCCCAACTGGCCGAAACGACACATGACGGGCCCAAGCCCGTATGAGGACAAGTCAATTGGCGGAATTACAAAAGCGGTTGTTGGTGGTCGATGACGAATTCGCCAGCCGCACTGCGCTCTCGCGGCGCCTCGAGCGGCGTGGTTATGCCGTGGAGACGGCGGGCGGCGCTGGGGAGGCTCTGGACAAACTCCTGCGCGATCACTATGACCTTGTCCTGCTGGACCAGATGATGCCCGGCATGAGCGGCATGGACCTGTTGCGTCTGCTGCGCGCCACCTACTCGCCCGCCGAACTTCCCGTCATCATGGTCACCGCGGTCGATCAGAACGAGCGTATCGTGGAAGCTCTGGAAGAAGGGGCGAATGACTACGTGGTGAAGCCCGTCGAGATGCCCGACATCACCGCGCGCATTCAGGCGCAACTGTTGCGTTCCCGCGGCGGGCGGAAAGCGCAACCGGAGGCGGCCGAGAACGAACCTCCGGAAGCCGGCGCCGACGGACCCTGGGACTGGGATCCTGTCTCCCGCACCGCACACTTTTCGCCGCGCTGGAAGGAAATCGTGGGTCACGCCGACGGCGAAATCGGCGGCGACCTCAGCGAATGGCTGGACCGCATCCACCCGCATGACCTCGTCCGCGTGCGCCAGCAGTTGAATGCGCACCTGGACGGCGCCGTGCCCGAATTCCGCTCCGAGCATCGCCTGCGCCACAAGAGCGGTAAGTACCGCTGGGTGCTCTGCCGCGGCATCGCGCTGCGTTCGGCCGAAGGCCTGCTGCTGCGCCTGGCCGGTTCGCTCTCCGATATCGACACGGCCAAGGCCGCCGACCCGCTCACCGGGCTCGCGAACCGCCCCCAACTGATCGAGAAGCTGGAGATGCATCTGCAACCCGGCGCCGCGGATCCCGTGGCCGTGCTGCTGGCCGATATCGACGGGCTGCGCCTCATCAATCACACTTGCGGGCACCAGGTGGGCGACCGCGTGTTGATGGAAATCGCCGCGCGCCTGCGCCGCGTCGTGTCGCAGGCGCTGGAAGGCACGGCGACCACCATCGCCCGCGTGGGAGGCGATGAATTCGCCGTCCTGCTGGACTGCCCTGGCGGAACCTGCGATGTGGGCCGCATCGCGGAGGCCATCCTCGCTGCCTTCGTGCAACCCATCACTGTGGAAGACCACAATCTTCAGGTCACGGCCAGCTTGGGCATCGCCATCAGCGGCGGCACTGGACGCGGAGCCGACCAGCTCCTGCGCGACGCGGACCTGGCTCTCTGCCAGGCCCAGCAATCCGGCCGCAACCGCTGGCACATCTACGAACCTGGCTTGCGCGACCGCGCCGAGGCCGGCATCATCATCCGCCGCGATCTGCGCCACGCCGCCGAACGGGGCGAGCTGCGCGCCGTTTACCAGCCCAAGGTCGCTCTGCACACCAGCGCCGTCACCGGCTTCGAGGCGCTGCTGCGCTGGCGCCATCCTGATCTCGGCCTGGTGATGCCGCGCGACTTCATTCCTCTGGCCGAAGAAACCGGCATCATTGTGCGCGCCGGCGAATGGGTGCTGCGTGAAGCCTGCCGCCAGTTGCGCGCCTGGTTGCTGGAATTCCCGGCCGACCCGCCCCTGGTGATGGGCGTCAACCTCTCGTCGCGCCAGTTGAGCGACCCGAACCTGGCCAACGTGGTACGGCGCGCCCTCGACGATTCCGGCATCCCTCCGCACTGCCTGCGGCTGGAGCTGACGGAAAGCGCTCTGGTGTCGGAACGCGAATCGGCGCGCTCCGTGCTCACCGAGATACAACGCATGGGTGTGGGCTTCGAGCTGGATGATTTTGGCACCGGCTATTCGAGCCTCAGCTACCTGCACCTGCTCCGCTTCGATGCGCTCAAGATCGATCGTTCCTTTGTGGGGCGGCTCGAATCGGACCCCGAAAGCCGCGTGATCACGCGCACGGTGATGGCGCTCGCCAAGGAACTGGGGATGGACGTGATCGCCGAAGGCATCGAAACGGCGTCCCAGCTCGAACTGCTGCAGGAGATGGGTTGCCGCTACGGCCAGGGCTATTATTTCTCGATGCCCGTGGAGCCCGGCGCCGCCCGCGAACTGCTGCTGGCCGGCATGCCGGAGGGCACCCCCTCGGCGGCGTAGATCGCCCGCACACACAGCGCCTGCGCCATGCCACAACCGCTCCCTGTGGTCGCGGCTCAACTACCGGCGCTGTGCCGAGTGCACGTCCTTTGCGCAGAGCGCCGCTAGCTGAGCCGCGACCACAGGGAGCGGTCTTCCAAGGTCCGCCCTCGCCCTACTCATGCCGCAGCGCCGTCATCGGATCGATGCGCGAAGCCCGCCGCGCGGGGACGGCAGCGGCCATCGCCGCCGCCACCAGCAGAATCCCCACAGCCGCGGCCATCGCCAGCGGATCGGTGGGCTCCAGTCCGTACAGAAACGACGCGACGAACCGCGACCCCGCCAGCGCCGCCGGCACGCCGATCGCCAGCCCCACGCCGATCAGCATGGCCACCTGCCGCACCACCATCCACACCACGCGTCCGCGCTGCGCGCCCAGAGCCATGCGGATCCCAATCTCGTTGGTCCGCCGCGCCACTGTGTATGCGACCGACCCATACAGGCCCACCCCCGCAATCCCCAGCGCCAGAAGCGCAAACCCACCGGCAAGCGTCGCGAACATCTCCTCCTCCCGGCTCACGGCGTCCAGGCGATGCTGCTGTGTCTCGATCTCCACCGGCAGCCGCTCATCGGCGTCCCGCACAACCCGGCGCGCCGCCGCGGCCAGTCCCAGCGGATCTCCCTCGGTGCGCATCGCGAAACTCATGCGGTCGTCAAAGCGCGTGTCGGCCGTGTAGGGCAGCCAGAAATAAGCGAACGATCTCCTCAGCGAATCCGTCCGCACACGACCCACCACACCGACCACCTCGTAATCCCACGCCTCCTCCTCCACCACATACTGGAAGCGGCGGCCCACCGGATACTGCCCGGGAAAGTAGGTCTCGGCGAACTGCTGGTTTACCACCGCCACACGCAGCCCCGCGGCGACGTCGCGCTCGTCGATCTCGCGCCCGGCCAACACGGGAATCCCCATGGTGCTCAGAAACCGTGGCCCAACGCCGTTGGCGAACGTGGTGACCTCCGGATGCGAGTCGGCTTCCGGCACGCGGATATCCATGGACCGCCGAATTCCCTCCAGCAGGCCGATCTCGGATTCGCTCACCGCGCGCACGCCGGGCAGCGCCGCGAGCTTCGCCCGCAGATCCGCATACAGGCGGATCCGGCCCGCGTCCTCCGTGTAGCCGGCGATCGCCGGATCGGTCCGCAGCAGCAGCACATTCCGCGCGTCGAAGCCGACATCTTGCCACCGCACGTTTGCCAGCGTCCGCAGGAACAGGCTCGCGGCCACCAGCAGCAAAAGCGAGATCGCGATCTGTGCCGCCACCAGCGCTTGGCCCGGCCGCAAACGAAACCGCCGGGGAGCCACTCCCGCGCGGCTCTCCTTCAGCGTCGGGAAGACGTCGAGGCGCGTCGCCCGTAGCGCCGGCGCCAGCCCGAACAGCAGTCCCGTCACCACCGAAACAGCGGCTGCCGCAGCCAACACCCGCCAGTTCAGTTCGGGCGCCAACAGAAAATTCTCCTGCCCTCCGCCCAACAGCGCCGTCAGGAATCGCATGCCCCACACCGCGACCGCCACGCCTCCGGCTCCACCCAGCACCGCCAGCCACACGCTTTCCGTCAGCAACTGCCGGATCACGCGTCCACGGCTCGCCCCCACGCTGAGCCGCACCGCCAACTCACGCTGCCGAGCTGTCCCGCGAGCCAGCAGCAGATTCGCCACATTGGCACATGCGATCGCTAGAATCAGCGCCACCAGCGTCATCAGAATCCAGATCTGCTGTCCGTACTGGAGCGTCAGCGCCGTCGATCCGCGCCCGCCCGGCTTCACCAGAAAGGACGGCAGCGTGACCGGCTGGCTTGCGTCGAGATTGGCCCTGTTGCGCGTCGCCGGTCCGTCCACTTGCGAAACGAATCGCTGTAGCAGTGGCTCCAAGGCGCGCGCTGCGTCCTGACGCCGCACACCCGGTTGCAGCCGCGCCGCGACCTCCACCCAGTAATAGCCGTCGTCCGTATAGCGCGGATCGTTCGCCGCCCGCAGCAGCTCCGTGTCTACCAGCGCCGGCGTGTGCAGCGGCAGATACAGGTCGCGGCCTTTTTCGAACAGCATGAATCCCGGACCGCGAAACCCCGGCGGCGTCACCCCGATCACTGTCACCCGGTGATTATTGACGCGCATCGGCCGCCCGATGGCCGCCGCGCTCCCTCCGAAGCGGCTCACCCACATCGCATGGCTGATCACCGCCACCAGAGGCGCACCCGGGCGATCGTCGTCCGGCTGGATCAGCCGCCCCGCCGCCGGCCGCACGCCCAGCGTCTCGAAGAAATTTCCGGACACGCGCTGCCCCGCCACAACGCGCGCCTCTCCGCCGGCCACCACATTCAACTCGTCCGCGCCCCAACTCGAATAACCGATGACGCTCGAAAAGAAACGGTTCTGCTCCCCGAAAAGGTCCAAAGCCGCGTACGGCAGATTGGCTCCCGTGACCCCTCCCAGATCGCGATACCACGTGCCCCCGCCGCGAATCGGAAACTGCGGCCACGCCTTCGTGTGCCAATGCAGCGTCACCAGCGAATCCGGATCCTGCACCGGCAGCGGCCGCAGCAGCAGCGCGTCGACGAAGCTGAAGATCGCTGTGTTCGCGCCGATGCCCAACGCCAGCGACACCACCACCAGCGCCGTGAACAGTCGGTGGGCCGCCATGGTGCGCCCGGCGTAGCGCAGGTCCTGGCCGAGTTGCTCGACGAGCCGCCAGCCCCACGCCGCGCGGCTCTCCTCCTGTACGCGCGTCACGTTGCCGAACTGCTTTCGGCCGGCCAGGGCCACGTGGTGCTGCAGCTCTTCTTCCAACTCTGCTTCGAACGCTCGCCGCCGGAAGTAGTAGCGCAGCCTGCGGAGCCACTCGCCGATCATTCGTGCCTCAGCGCCGCCATGGGATCGATGCGCGACGCCCGCCGTGCCGGACCGAGCGCAGCCACCAGCGCGGCAAACACCAGCACGGCCACCGCACCGGCCATCGCCAGCGGATCGTTCGGCTGCATGCGGAACAAGTACGATTCGACAAAGCGCGAAGCCGCCAGCGCCACCGGTACGCCGATCGCCAGTCCGATCGCGCACAACACCGCCACCTCGCGCACCACCATCCACATCACGCGTCCGCGCTGTGCCCCCAGCGCCATGCGGATGCCGATCTCCCCGGTCCGCCGAGCGACGCTATACGCCGTGACGCCGTAAAGTCCCACGCCCGCGATCGCCAGCGCCAGCAGCGCGAAGGCCGAGCACAGCTCAGCGAACACGATCTCCTGGTTGATGGTCTGGTCAATCTGGGCCGCCTGCGTCCGCACGCGCGAAACCGCGATGCGCTCGTCCTGCCGCCGGATCGTCTCGCGGATTGCGCTGATCTGCGCCAGAGGATCGCCCACCGTGCGGACCTCGTAGGTCATTTGCACTTGCGGGAGCGCGTCTTGCAGCGCGGACAGGAAGTACATGGGCCGGGGATCTTGCTCAATGGAGGCGGCAGCGGCATTGGCCGCCACTCCCACAATTTCCACCGTTCCGCCCGATGTGAATCCGTTTCCAACCGCGAAGGATTTGCCAAGAGGCGACTCGCCGCCGAAATAGGTCCGCGCGAACAATTCGTTCACGACCGCCACCCGCGGCGCGCCGTCCCGGTCCCGCTCCTCGATGCCGCGCCCTTCGAGTAGGGGCATCTGCATCGTCTCGAAAAACGTCGGGCCCGCGACGAGAACGGACGGAGCCAGACCCTTGCGCTCGACTCCCGGCACGGTGACGACCGAATTGAAGCTGCTGCCTCCAGCCAGCGCGTACAGGGAGTAGGTTGCGCTGCGCACTCCGGGAATCGCCGCCAACCGCTCCCGGAGATCCGCGTAGAACCGGACCATGTCCTCCCGGGCCACGCCGGCCGGTTGCGGATTCACATCCAGCAGCAGCAGGTTCTCGCGGTTGAATCCCAGCTCGACCGACTGCAGATTGGAAAGCGTCCGCACAAAGAGCCCGGCCGCCACCAGCAGCAGCAGCGAGATGGCTACCTGCCCCACTAGTAGAAACTGGCCCAGATGGAATCGCCGCCGTGAGTGCGCGCCCGCGCGGACCTCCTTCAACGCCGGCATCACGTCAACCCGCGTCGCCCGTAGCGCCGGCGCGAGCCCGAACAACAACCCGGTCAGAACGGATAGTCCGATGGTCACGGCTAGCACGTTGCCGTTCAGCTCCGCCCGCAGCGTAAAATTGTCCCGGCCATTCGCCAGCAGCACAGTCAGGAATCGCATGCTTGCCATCGCCACACCCACGCCTGCCGCGCCACCGATCCCCGCCAGCAGCACGCTTTCGGTAAGCAACTGCCGGATCACGCGCCCGCGGCTGGCGCCCATGCTCAGCCGCACCGCCATTTCCCGCCGCCGTGATGCCGCCCGCGCCAACAGCAGGTTCGCGATGTTGGCGCAGGCGATCGCCAGCATCAGTCCCACCAACGTCATCAGCACGAACAGCGGCTGCGAATACCGGCGCCGCAGCGCGTCCAGTCCGCCTGCGCCGCTCTTCAGCAGAAGCGCCGGAAGCACGCCGGGTTCTTCCTGGCTTGGCGCCGTGCTCTCCACGAAGCTGTGGAACACCGGCGCCAGCGCTGTTTGCGCTTGCTCCATGGTGGATCCCGGCCGCAGCCGGCCCATCATTTCGATCCAGTACGCGTTCGGATTCGTGTACAGCAAAGCGATCTGCTCCGGTGCTGCGGAACTCACCGCCAGGTTGTCGTGCAGCGGCAGGTACAGGTCCGGATTCGTCGCCGGATTCACGCCAAAGAACCCTGGCGGCGCGACTCCCACGATCGTCAACGGCACATTGTTCAACCGCACCGCCTGCCCGATCGCGTCCGTACTCGCGCCGAAACGGTTCACCCAGTATTGGTAGCTGACCACGGCCACAGGAGGCGCGCCCGCGCGGTCGTCATCCACGCTCAACATCCGCCCCGCCGCCGGCGCCACGCGAAGTCCGCGGAAAAATTCGCCAGAGACATACATGGCGGAAATCGTGTCCACCCGACGGTTCACCTCGATGTTGACGTCCGTGGCACCCCAGTAGGCAAACAAACTGGCGAATGGAGAGTCCGCGGTTTGCAGCGTCTCAAACGCGGCATACGGGAATACCGGCGAGGTCAGCCCCGTATGCGGGTCCCGTGTGTCACCGTTCGACATGATCTGAATCATCTGCACTACGCGCACGTTCTTCGGATTCGTCGAACCCGCGGGCAGCGGCACGTTCCAGTTCAGCGTCACCAGCGATTCCGGCTCGGGCACCGGCAGCGACCGCAGCAGGATCGAATCCACGAAGCTGTAGATGGCCGTGTTCGCTCCAATGCCCAGCGCGAGCGACAAGGCCGCGAGGCCCGTGAACACGGGGCTCTGCAACATCGACCGCAGCGCATACCGCACGTCCTTCGCGAATTGTTCGGCGATCATCCAGCCCCACATGGCCCGGCTCTCCTCCTTGACGCGCGCCTCGTTGCCGAACTGCTTGCGCCCGGACATCGCCATGTGATGCTCGATCTCTTCGTCGAGCTCCGACTCAAACTCACGCCGCCGGAAGTAATAGCGCAGCCGTCTGAAGAACTCGTCCATTTCACACCGCGTGGATCAAGCGCTGGATCGCGCCCGTGACTTTTTCGAACTCTGCAATCTCCGCCGCTAACTGCTTCCGCCCCTTCGGCGTCAGGGAATAATAGCGAGCCCGCCGGTTGTTCTCCGATTGCCGCCACTCGCCCACAATCCAGCCCTTGATCAGCATCCGCTGCAGCGCCGGATAGAGCGATCCTTCTTCGACGCGCAGCACGTCGCCCGTCGACTCCTGCACATGTTGCGCGATCCCGTAGCCGTGCATCGCGCCGATGCGCGCCAGCGTCTTCAGCACCAGCATGTAGAGGGTCCCGGGAGGAATCTCGGTGCGCGCTTCCATAGCCAGACTATACGACAGCCAGACTAGGGAAGCAAGGGAAAACTTCAGATGCCCAGTAGCACCGCCCGCGCCGGTATCCCCGTCAGCCGCCCTATTGCGAACGCGTACCACTGTAATTGCCGCTCATACTGCGCCCGCCGCAGCGAAACGTCGGCGTCAGTCTTGAAGTCGACGATCACCCACGCCCCGTCCTCGACGAACGCCAGGTCGATCACGCCTTCGAGCAGCCGTCCGCCGTCGAGCCCCAACGTGAACGGATACTCGCGATGGCACCGCTCGGCCATACGAGCCCGCACGAGCAACGGATGCTCCAGCGCCGTCTCCACCGCCACGCACGCCGCGTCGACCTCCGCCACCGGAGCGCCCAACACGCGAGCGTTCCCCTCCGCCGACCGCCGCACCGCCGCCGCTTCGGCATCGAGCGCCACGTCGCGCAACACCGCGTGCACCAGCGCGCCGAACCGTCTCCCCAACCCGGAACCCGCGCGCGCGACGACGTACTCCACCGCCGCGGCCCCCTCCGGTGCTTTCTCCGCCTCGCTCGCCAGGAACACGTCGAACTGGGGCGTTGCCGCACGCGCGATCGTCTCCACACGCTCCGTGCGCCACGCTTCGTACGCCGCCATGCTCGCGCCCTCGTCGTCCTTGAGTAGTTCCTCCTGACGCAGCCCGTAGTCGGCCTCTTCGCCCAAGCGCAGCAGGAACGGATCCCACCACACCACTTCGTGCGACCCCGCCTGCGGCACGACCAGTCCCGGCCGCACCGAATCCTCCGGCATGCGATCGTACTCCATCGGCCGCTCCAGCACGCTCACCGCGCCGAACTTCGGACACCCTTCGGCCGCCCGTGAATGCCGGCGGGCATCTCTAGCCGGATACACCGCCTTGTCCAGCGGACTCAGCCACCCGTCCACCGGAAACGGATCGTCCCCCACCGCCGGCACCACCAGCAGATCCCGAGCCCGGGTGGCCGCCACATACGCCACGCGCACGCCTTCGGCGCGCTCGCGCATCGCCTCTTCGTTCTCGTTGTCCAGCAGCTCATACGGAGCGCACCGCAACAGCCGCGTGGCGCACAACCGCCGCCCGCCATCCACAAACTGGTCCGGATCCCGGGCACTCAAGTTCGCCGTCAAATCCGCCAGAATTACGACAGGAAATTCCAGCCCCTTGGCTCCATGCACGGTCATCAACCGCACGCCGTCGGAATCTTCTTCGAGCACCGGAGCCTCCGAAGCTTCCTCCTTCTCCGCCTGCGCCGCCAGTTCCTCCACGAACCCGCGAAATGACACGCCCCCCGTCATCTCGTATGTGCGAGCCAGATCCGCCACGCGAGCCACATTCGCCAGAATCTGATTCCCGCCCGGCCGCAGCAGGAACCCCGCATGCGCGCGCGTGGCGGTCAGCAGCGCGTTCACCGTCGCCGCGAACGGCCGATGATTCCGCGCCCGATGCAACTCGGCCAGCGTCTCCAGCGCTTCAGCCACGGGCGACTCCGCCCCCTCGCGCCGGAACGGATGCAACTTCCGGAACGCCGCCTTGTGCAGCAGCAGCGCCTCATCCGGAATCGCGAACAGCGACCCCTTCAGCGCCGCGAACACGCTCAGCTCGTCCTCCGGCCACTCGATCGCGGTCAACGCCGCCCGCAGTGTCTCCACTTCCTCCCGCCGGTGAAACGATTTCGACCCCGCCAGCAAGTGATCGACGCCGCGAGCCTCCAACGCCCGCGCATACTCGCGCGTCAGGTCCGTGCCCGCCTGCGTCCGCCGCCGGAACAGCACCGCGATATCACGCGCCTGATACCCCCACCCGCTCTCGTCCACCAACCACGCGATGAACGCCGCAATGGCATCCGGCAGCGACCGGTTCACCGCCTCCTTGGCCAGCCGCGTCTTATAAGGACGCGGTACCGGCAGCGCGATCACGCTCGGCCGCCCACCGGCCGGCTCCCGCACCTGATCCAGCGGGACGTACTCCGCATGCCCGTCGCCAGTCATCTCCGTTTCAAACGCCGCATTCACGAAATGTTGGATGTTCGGCACGGACCGGAAACTGCGCGTCAGCGAAACCAATCTCACCCCGCGATCCACCAGGTCGTCCCGCACCTGCCGGTAGAGCACGATGTCCGCCCGCCGGAACTTGTAGATGGACTGCTTGGGATCTCCCACCAGAAACAGCTTGCCCGCCGCGGGCTCCACGCGCCGCCAGTCGGTCTCCTCCGGATCGTGCGAAGCCAACAACAGCAGGATCTCCGCCTGCAACGGATCGGTATCTTGAAACTCGTCGATGAACAGGTGCGTGAAGCGGCCCTGCAAATACTCGCGCACGGGCCGCTGATCCCGCACCAGGTCGCGCGCCGATATCAGCAGATCCACGAAGTCGAGCTTCCCCTGCCGCCGCTTGCGCTCGTTGTACTCCTCCACCAGACCCGCCATCTCGTCACGCAGAGATGCCGCCAGATCCGCATCCGCGCGCCGCCGGAAATCCTCGATCCACTGCGTCAGCTCATCCCGCCGTGCGACCAACTCCTCGCGCGCCACGCCTCCGCCATATTCGCCCGACCCTTTGCGCGTCTCCCGCCGCAGATCCCGCCCCAGCTTCAGCACCTGCGCCTCCAGCGCATCGTAATCCGGAGCGATCCCCTCCATCTCTGGCCGGTCGATCGCCTGCACCGCGAGCCGCACGGCTTGCAGCCCCTTATACAGCGCATCAGTCACACGCCGAGGCCGCGCGCTCATATCCGCCAGCTCCCGAGCCTTGCGCAACAGCGTGCGAATCTCCTCCTCGCGCGCAAACTCCTCGCGCCGCCACGCCGCCGGATAGTCGCGCCACTCCACCAGCTTCTTGCCCGCCCACTGCAACTGCTCGAGCGGCGGTGAATCATCCCACGAATCCCGATGCGCAAGCCTGGCAAACGCCCGCCGCAACCCCGGCGACGACTCGTTCAACCGCCGCTCCAGCCACGCGCGAAACGCCCTCTGGTAGAGCCGCCCCGCCTCCTGGTCGCTCAGCTCTTCGAACGCCGGGTCCACGCGAGCCTCCACCGGCCGCTCCCTCAGTAACTGCGCGCAGAAGGAATGAATCGTCCCGATCGAAGCTTCTTCCAAATGCTCCAGCGCGCGCTCCAGCAGATCCCGGCCTTTGTCCGACTCCTGTGCGGTCTCCTGCCGGGCTCGATCCAGCGCCTCGCGCAACCGCAGCTTCAGCTCGCCCGCCGCCTTGTGGGTGAACGTCACCGCCGCAATGGAGCCGATCTCCGCACGCCCGGCGCGCAGCACCGCGACGATCCTCTCCACCAGTTCGGTCGTCTTGCCCGTGCCCGCCGACGCCTCCACGATCATGCTGACGTCCAGCGCCTCGCGGATCTCGCGCCGCGCTTCTTCATCCGTAACGGGGCGGGGAATCACGCCATCCCCCGGATCTCATACAGCGCATCCAGCCGCTCATCGCGCCGGTTCTTCTTCGCCAGCCGGCGCTCCTCGTACGGACCGCACACCACACGGTAGTCGCAGTAATCGCACGCGTCTTTTTCCGGAAACGGCGGCAGAAAGCCGCCCACCAGCATCCCGTTCACGTCTTCCAGTAGCTTCGCCAGAAACTGCCGCGCCTTCGTGTCCAGCGGGATCTCGATCGGCATGTACTGCCCGCGCTGCGTCGCGTACATCAGGCGCCCGGCCTCCACCGTTTCCTTCAGCGCCTGCTCGGCAGCCAGCGCATACAAAACGGGCTGCAAATGCTTCCCTCCGCCGACCCATCGCGGAACCATCTCCGGCCGCTTCCCCGTCTTGTGATCCACCACCCGCAGCGTGCCGCGCGTGGCGTGCCGCTCCACCAGGTCGATGTAGCCATGCAGCCGCACGCCTTCCGCAAGGCTTTCGTTGAACTGGTACTCAAACTTCTCCGGCGTCCACTCCGTCTCATTCGCCGCGACGAAGTGCAGCCACCCGCGCAAGTCCGTGCGCAGATCGTCGATCTCGGAATCCCACACGCGTTCGATCGCCGGGGCCAGCCGCTCCGCGTACTCCCCCGCCACGCGATCCAGCACCACTTCCGCGTGCGCCAGCGCATCAGCCAACGTATCCGGCGTCACAGGCAGCAACCGCGCGTCACGCAAGTCGCTGAAGAGTTCAAACTGCACCTTATGAAACAGCGATCCGCGCGTCAACGGATCCAACTGCTCCAGCGGAGCTGCCTCCTCCCGCTGCCGCAACCGAAAAATCCCCCGCAGCGCGAACTTGTAAGGACACACCGCGAAATTTTCCAGCGCCGACGGCGACCACTCCCGCGCCACCAGCCGCTGCTCCTCCAGCGCCGCCAGCGCCCGCGCGTCCGCCGTCACCAGCCCATCCGCCGCCCACCACTTCGCGCTCCAGCGATACCACCGCGCCCGCAAGGACCGCGCCAGGTGCGCATTCGCGTCCACCAAGTAATGAGCCGCCCCTTTGGTATGCCGAGCCCCCGCGATCGCCACCAGATCGAACTCCGCATCATCGATCGCCTCCCGAGCCTCCCGTGGAGCCGGCCAGTTCAGCCGAGCCGGAGCCGCCTCCCGCGCCCGATTCTCGAACTCCTTCAGCTCCGGCAGCGCGCCGTGCAATGCCCGCGGCAGCTCCAGGGCATAGAAACTCGGCACACGCGGCCGAGCCTCGGCCACCTCCATCCGCGGATACGAAACGATCAACCGGTCCCGAGCCGCGCCCACCGCCAGGTGCAACCTGAGTCTCTCCTCGGTCCCTCGATGAGCCCGCAACGCCAGCGCCTCATCGATCGACTTGCGGAACTCGTCCAGCAGCAGCGGATCCTCTACGGGACGCTGCGGAAACAACCCTTCGGCGAGCCCCGGCAGAAACACCACGCCGAACTCGCGCGCCCGAGCCTCTTCCACCGACCCCACAAACACGCGCCCCCACCGCCGCGCCGGAGGCTCGCGACGCAGGAAGCGCAACCGGTCGCTCAGCACTTCCATCACTTCTTCTAAGCCAACAGGACCCACCTCGCCCATCGGAGCCAGTTCCGCCAGCGCCGCCAGCACCCCGTCGGGGACGCGCAGAGACGATCGAGCCAGCGCGGTCAGCTTAACCAGCCACTCACTCCACGCGGCCGACCTCGGCAGCTCGCTCAACGCCCCGATCAACGGCAGCGCGAACCGGCGCAGGTTGCGAAGCTGATCGATACGCTCGTCCTCTTCGATCTGCTGCATGGCCCACTCGGCTTCGAGCCCGTCCAGCCGCCGCTTCCACCGGTCCAGCCCGCCGATCACCGCCGCGTCCACCAGGAACTGCTCCCACCGCCGCGGCGTCGGACGCGTGGGCTCAGCCGGCGGCGCAGCATCTTCCTCGGCGGTCACCTCGCCCAACATCTCATCCTCCGGCGCGACCCACTCCGCGTGCGCGGCAATCTCCGGAACTTGCCCCAGAGACAAATACTCCGCAAACCGGGCCGCTGACAAACGCTCCGCCGCGCATCCCAGCAGCGCCAGGAACGCGCGCCCCGCCGGATCCGGACGCCGCGTGCCCCGGCTGAAATAGGCAGGAATCCCCGCCCGCGCCAGAGCGTCTTCGATCATCGGCTGATACCGCTCGGGATTGCGCAGCAGGATCGCCATCTGGTCAAACGCCACGCCCTCACGCGCCAGCTTCAGAATCCGCCGCGCGATCTCGACCGCCTCCAACCCTTCTCCGGGAGACGAAAAATAGGCGAAGCCGTCATCGGACCCCGCAAACGCCTCCGGAGCCGCCACAAACAAATTGCGCCGGATCTGTTCCAGCGAATTCCCGCCCGCCCGCTCGCGAATCTCCGCCGCGACCCCCAGCAGCGCCTCGACCTTCCCGTCCAGCCGGTTCACCGCCGCCAGCACCTCGGGAGCCCCCGCCGCCAGCGCGGCCACAAACTCACCATGCGCCTTGCTGGCCAGATCCGGATCGAGCAGCGCCACCGGCAGCCCGGCCCATCGATGTGACCCCACGTGATGCGACTCCACGTGATGCGACCCCGCGCGAGCCGCCTCCGCCGCCAGCGCCAGCACACTCGCGATGTCCGCCAGCCGCCGCTCCTCCAACTCCGCTTCGTACAGCTCCAGCAGCAGGGACAAATCCTGCGCCGGCTCACCGGCATCTTTCAACGATTCGGAACGCAGCTTCGCCAACCGCAGTTCCAACAAGGTGCGCGTCAAGGCACGCGCGAACCCCGGCAGCGCCGCCACCGGATGAAAGTACGCCAGCGCGGAATCCTCCCGCGCCCGATGCACCACGCGCGCCGCCAGCGCCTCCAGCCCCAGCGAACTCACTGGAGCCAACCCGAGATCCGCCATCCGCGGCCGGGCCAACTCCATCGCCGCCTGGGTCAGGCTCGCCCGGTGCACGCCCAGCGAACCGGCGCCGGTCGTCGCCCCCAAACCTTCCCCTGCCAAACGGCGGGGACGGATCAAAAGCGACTCGGAAAATCTTTCCGCAAATGATTCCGTGGCCTCAATAAGTATGCCGTTTGACCAGGATTTGACGACGTGTACTGCCATGGTTTGCGAGGACTTAAAAATTTTCGCGCAGGGCAGTAACCACGGCCCCGCGGCAAGCGTTTCTACAGATAACTAAATCCCCGTTACGACAGCGGGCGCTCAACCCCTTTTCACCCAATCAGTAGCGCCCGCTTTTCTTTCCGCTTCGCGTTTTCGTATTATTCTCCCACGCTGTCAAACAACACGGAGCTCAAGTAACGTTCTCCGGAATCCGGCAGGATCACCACCATCGTCGTGCCCTCCATCTCCGGCTCGCGGGCGATCCGCGCCGCCACGGCCACCGCCGCGCCACAGGAAATCCCCGAGAGAATCCCCTCCTCGCGTGCCAGCCGCCGCGCCATCTCGATGGCTTCTTCCTCGCCTGCCGTCTCCACCCGGTCCACCACCGTCAGGTCCAGCGTCTCCGGAATAAACCCCGCGCCGATCCCCTGAATGCCCGTCGGTCCCGGCCGCATCGCCTCCCCGGCCAGATGCTGCGTGATCACCGGACTGTTCTCCGGCTCCACGCCTACCGAGATCAGCTTCTTCTTGCGTTCATTTTTCCAGTAGCGCGAAATCCCGGTGATCGTCCCACCGGTCCCGATCCCGGCCACCAAAACATCTACGTCGCCATTTGTATCGGACCAGATCTCCGGACCCGTCGTCTTAAAATGAATCTCCGGGTTCGCCGGATTCTTGAACTGTTGCAGCAGCACGTAGCGATCCGGCTCGGCCGCCACCATTTGTTCGGCCCGCTCGATCGACGCGCGCATGCCCTGCGCGCCGTCGGTCAAAATCAGTTTCGCTCCGAACGCCTTCAGCACCTTGCGCCGTTCGAGCGACATCGTCTCCGGCATCAGCAGCGTGATCGGATACCCGCGCGCCGCCGCCACGAACGCCAGCGCGATGCCGGTGTTCCCGCTGGTGGGCTCGATCAGTTCCTGGCCTGATTTCAGAATCCCGCGCTGCTCCGCGTCCCAGATCATCGAGGCGCCGATCCTGCACTTCACCGAATACGCCGGATTGCGCCCCTCCACCTTGCCCAGCATCGTCACCGGAGCCCCATCGGTCACGCGCCGCAGCCGCACCAGCGGCGTCCGCCCGATGCTCAGCGAATTGTCGTCGAAAGTCACCCGATCCGCCCCACCCTGACTGCTGTCCGGTCCAGGTCCGTTGCAAGCGCAGCGCCGCTGGCTACTCCGCGACCGTTCGCCTTTGTGCCCTGTTCCCGCCCATCGGGCGCAACACCACGAGCTGAGCCGCGACCATCAGGGAGCGGTCCTCGCAGGTCCGCACGCCTGGTCCGGTAACTAAATCTCCCAGTTCGGCACATACTTCGTCTGCGCTTCCTTCCACCGCCGAGCCAACTCGGCAAACGTGGTGGTATCCAGAATCCCGTTGATCGCCGAGTCCACCCGCGCCCACAAATCCGTGAATGCATCCGGCCCGCTATGCCGGCTCTTCTTGGACTGTTCGACGAACCGTAGCACCTCGCCCACGGTGATCTGGTCCGCCGCCCGAGCCAGTCGGTAGCCGCCCTCGGCCCCGCGTCGCGACTCCACGAACCCGCCCTGCTTCAGGCTGGCCAGAATCAGCTCCAGAAACTTTTGCGGGATCTGCTGCCGCCGCGAGATCTCGGCGATCTTCACCGGCTGTCCCACCGGCTGCATCGCCAGATCGAAGATCGCGTGCAGCGCGTACTCGCTCTTAACCGAGAAGTTCATCGGGAGACACAGCGATTGTAGGAAACCCTCCGGCGTTTGTCTACTCGGGATGGGGAGATTGGGGGTGCCAATGCCGTATAGACAGACGAGATAAAGTTTAGTATCATAATGATTCGGGTTCAAATCATTTCAGTCGAATCGATCAGAGGGGGCAGTCAGGACAGTTGAGCAAGCCAGCCATCTTAGCCGATGTGCTTCCGCAGGTGACTCCGTTGCCTGACTACGATCCGCCACAAGTCGCGCCGATTCAATATGATCGACGTGTCCTTCAGGCGTTGCGGCACATCATCCGGGCCTTCGACTTGCACTCCCGCCAGCTCGAAGCCAACCACCAGATCACCGCCCCCCAGCTCCTGTGCTTGCTGGTGATCCAGGAACGCGAGCCCATCACCGTCGGCTCCATCGCCATCCAGGTTCATCTCAGCTCTAGTACGGTGATCGGGATTCTGGACCGCCTCCAGGCCAAGGGTCTGGTGCGCCGCGACCGCGATGTGCATGACCGGCGCCTGGTCCGCGTCTCGCTCACCGATCAGGGCCGCGAGCTGGCCGGCCACGCCCCCTCACCCCTCCAAACCAAGCTTCTCGAAGGGATCCGCGCGCTGCCTGCCGCCGATGCCGCGGCGCTCGCCGAATCCCTGGAACGAATCGTTGATCTTATGGGCGCGCGGAACCTCACCGCAGCACCACTGGCGCGCGACGGTCCGGCGGAACTCCCGCTGGAACCCACCGGACGTTAGCCCCTCGACGGCAGGAAGCACGTTTCTGCCCAGTTAAAGACGCACTCCGCATGAAAGGTAGGTACCAAGCAATCATGGATTACACTGAGGCGAACCAAGCGAAAGCATGCTTTGACAACGTTTACACGGCTCCCACGCCCCATGCTTATGTCGCCAAAATGGCCCAGAACAACTACGAGATCGGTGAGCAGGCACGGCCGTACTGCATCGCCGCCACCGAGCTCCTCAGTGAACAGAATGGACCGGAGTGTCCCGTGCAGATGCTCGACGTCGGTTGCTCCTACGGCGTCGGCGCGGCCCTGGTGAAATTCGGACGCCATTTCGGCGAAATGGTCGACTTTTTCCGCTATAGCGCCCCGCGCGACTACCGCGCCGCGCTGGCCGCCACCCGCGAGTGGCTACATGACCAGGACCCCGCCCAGATCGAGGACAAGACGGTGCGCTGCATCGGGCTTGACAGCTCCGCTCCGGCCATCCAGTTCGCTGTCGACGCCGGCATTCTCGACCGCGGTCTGGCCCTCGATCTGGAGAACCCCAAGGTCCAGCCCAACCCGCAGCAGCGCGAAACCCTGCGTTCCTGCAACGTCATGATGTCCACCGGAGCCATCGGCTACATCACGGACCGCACCGTCGGCGCCGTGGTCGGCGAGCTGGGCAAGGAAGCCCCCGGCGACTTCGGCCCCGTGGCCGTCATGACCATCCTGCGCATGTTCGACGACGCGCCCATCCAGGCCGCCTTCGAGCAAAACGGCCTGAAGTTCGACCGCGTGCCCGGCATCATGTTGCCGCAGCGCGACTTTGCCGACGATGCCGAACGCGACGGCGTCCTCGCCGTGCTCCGCCAGAAAGGCATCGACACCAGCGAGTGGGAGGACCGCGGCAAGCACTACGCCGAGCTCTACGTCGCCGCTCCCGAGACGGCCTTCCCCGAAGTCCTCGAACGCATGCTGGTCACCCATGCCGCGCGCGACGAAGACGAAATGCTTCAACCGCTGTGTGGCGCAAGCTCTTAGCTTGCCGGGTCGAGACTCGTCTCGACCCATGTCGTCCGATGGTGCACCAGCGCCGAACCGATGATCACCATCCGCAACGTCTCGAAGTCATTTGACGGAGGCCAGCGCTACGCCCTCCGGGACATCTCTTTAGAGGTCCAGGAGGGCGAAACGCTGGTCCTGCTCGGCTCGTCGGGTTGCGGTAAGACCACCCTGCTCCGCCTCATCAACCGCCTCATCGATCCCACTGGAGGCACCATCGAAGTCGGCGGCATCGACATCGCCACGCAGGACCCGGTCACGCTCCGCCGCCGCATCGGCTACGTCTTTCAGGGCATCGGCCTGTTCCCGCATCTCAACATCGGCGAGAACGTGGCCATCGTTCCACGCCTGCTCGGCTGGCCGCGCGACCGCCGCCGCGCACGCGCCGAAGAACTGCTCCACCTGGTGGACCTCGACCCCGCCACCTACGCCGCGCGCTTTCCCGAAGAGCTCTCCGGAGGCCAGCAGCAGCGCGTCGGCGTGGCCCGCGCCCTGGCCGCCAATCCCGATTACCTTCTGATGGACGAACCCTTCGGCGCCCTCGACGCCCTCACCCGCGACTCATTGCAGCAAAGCATGGCGTCACTCAAGCAGCGCCTGCAGAAGACCATCGTCTTCGTCACCCACGACATCTTCGAAGCCCTGATTCTCGGCGACCGCATCGCCGTCCTTCATGCCGGCGAGTTGCAACAGGTCGGACCCAAGGAGGAGATCCTCCGCCACCCCACCACTGACTTCGTCCGCGAGCTCTTCGCCAAGCCCGCCCAGCAACTCGCGGCCTACGGAGACATGCTGTGATGTGCCCCGCAGCGCCCCAAGAGCATTTTCTCAACAGGAGTAGACCCCTCCCTCTGGTCGCGGCTCAGCGAGCGGCGTTGTGCGCAATCAGCATTATGCCGGGCACCGCGCCAATAGCTGAGCCGCGACCGCAGGGAGCGGTCCACCAAAGTCCGCAATCTCACTCAGCGGCAGCCCCTCAGGCCGCCTCTTCTCGGGCGCCCAACACGGTCACCCACCCGTTTACTCCTGCAATCGACGGCGGCCCGGCTGAGCCGCGACCGCAGGGAGCGGTCCACCAAAGTCCGCAATCTCACTCAGCCGCAGCCCCTCAGGCCGCCTCTTCTCGGGCGCCCAACACGGTCGCCCACCCGTTTACTCCTGCAATCGACGGCGGCCCGGCTGAGCCGCGACCGCAGGGAGCGGTCCACCAAAGTCCGCAATCTCACTCAGCGGCAGCCCCTCAGGCCGCCTCCCGACCCGCGCACCATCCGCCCACCCCAGGAGCCTCCCTCTAATGCCCTGGCTCACCTTCGTCGCCGGCCGCCTCCCCGAACTCTGGCTCCGCACCGGCGAGCACCTCATGCTCACCGGCGTCTCCGCCTTTTTCGCCATCCTGATCGGCATCCCGCTAGGCATCCTCATCGCCCGCATCACTTGGCTCCGAGCACCCGTCACCGGCCTGGTCGGCATCCTCCAAACCGTGCCGAGCCTCGCCCTGCTGGTCATCCTCCTGGCGCTGTTCCAGAAGATCGGAGCCACGCCCGCCCTGGTCGCCCTCACGCTCTACGCGCTGCTGCCCATCGTGCGCAACACCCTCACCGGCATCGAAGGCGTGCCCGCCGCCTCACGCGAAGCGGCCCGCGGCATCGGCATGACCCCGCGCCAACGCCTGTTCATCGTCGAGCTCCCGCTCGCCGTCCCCGTGATCATCGCCGGCGTGCGCACCGCCGCGGTCGCCAGCGTCGGCATCGCGACCCTATCGGCTTTCATCGGAGCCGGCGGCCTGGGCCAGTTCATCAACCGCGGACTCGCCCTCTCGAACACCAATCTGATCCTGCTCGGCGCGATCCCCGCCGCGATCCTGGCCCTGCTGGTCGACGGCTCCATCGCCGCCTTCCAGCGCGGCATGCGCCACGGGCCGAAAGCGCTCGGCCCCGTACTGCGCCCCGTGGCTCTTGCCATGCCCGCAGTGCTCGTGATCGCAGGCTTCGCGGCCTACCTCTCTGGAACAACCGGCGCGGCCCAGGCAGGCTCCATCCGCATCGGTTCGAAAAATTTCACCGAGCAACTCATCTTAGGCGAGCTGATGGCGCAGCTCATCGAGAACCGCACCGAACTCGCCGTCACCCGCCAATTCAACTTGGGCGGCACCATGATCTGCCACGGCGCGCTGATCAACGACGAGATCGACCTCTACGCCGAGTACACCGGAACCGCGCTCACCACCATCCTCGAAAAGCCCGTCCAGTCCGACCCGCAGCAGGTCTACGACCTCGTCTCGGCCGCCTACCGCCAGCAGTTCAACGCCCTCTGGCTCCAGCCCTTCGGCTTCGACAACACCTACGCGCTCACCGTCCGCGCCGATGACGGCTACCAGACCATCTCCGACCTGATCCCCGCCGCACCCAGGCTCACCGCCGGCTTCACCGCCGAATTCGCCGAGCGCCAGGACGGCTACCCCGGTCTGCGCCGGGCATACGGGTTGCAGTTCGCCCAGGTCCGCGACCTCGACCCGTCTCTCATGTACCCGGCGCTGGCCGCCGGAGAAGTCGACGTCATCTCGGCCTTCGCCACCGACGGCCGCATCGCGGCGTTTCATCTAAAGCCGCTCGCCGACGACCGCCACTTCTTCCCGCCCTACCAGGCCGCCCCCGTAGTCCGCATCCCGGCGCTCGAAGCCCACCCCGAACTCCGCGACGTCCTGGCCCTCACCGCCGGCCTGCTGGACGACGAAACCATGCGCCGCCTCAACTACGAAGTCGACGGCAACAACCGCCGCCCCGCCGACGTAGTCACCGAGTTCCTCAAGAATTCCAAGCTTTGATCCCAGCCACTCTGCTATGACCGGGCCACTAGCAGAGCCGCGACCACAGGGAGCGGTCCCCCAACCGTCCACCAACGCCCCTACCGCGACGGCCGATCCTGACTCCCGAAGAACGGCGCCTCCGGCTCCGGACCCCGATATCCCGGCTCAAACTTCACGTACAAGTTGTACGCCGACCCGCCCGGCGCAATCGCTCCCTGACTCCGCAGCACGAACGTGTCCACCCCCTCAGTCACCGCAAGTGACTCCCCCCGCACCTCGCCCGCCTTCACATAACCCGCCTCCGGATGCGGCGCGAGCGACGCGGAGAACTTCCCGTGACCAGGCACATAAAACACGAGCACCGCGCCACTCAAACGACCGTCCACCCCCACGCTCTGCTCCACCCCATTCACCAGCAGCCGTGCGCGTGTAAGCGTCATCGCCGCATCGGTCACCGCGAAGTCGCGCGGCGGATCCGGCGGATCGGCAAACACGCGGCCCCAGGCGTCCACCATCAGGTACTCGACAATCTTCTGCCCAGTCGCCCTCATCTATACTTACCGGAAACCCGCCCCAGGATACGCCCGCCCTCAAACCTTTCCCCTCGGGCATCCCACAATCCACCACCCAGCTTTTTTATCCACACGATCCGGTGCCCAGTGTGAGGCAGGCCCATGGCCTGCGGCGGGCTCTCAGCCCGCCTCTTCCCCCGATCACAATCCCGACGTTCCACAACCCTCCCTCCGTTCACAACCCCACGAGCAGAGCCGCGACCGCAGGGAGCGGTCCCGCAACCGTCCCCCAAAATCCCCCCGTCCCGCCCCAAAGGGGGTTCCCACCCCCAAACATTAGTGCGAAAATATGGACTGTGCTGGCAAGCAGGCCGCGGCGGAGCATCTTAGGAACGGCACTGGCGGGAATAGCCGCAATCGCTCTGCTCGCCGCCGACTCTCCCGTCGCCACGCTCAAGTCCGCCATCGACGCGATCGACGCCAAGCAATACGAAGCCGCCACCAAATCCCTCGACGGCCTCGCCAAGAAACTCCCCAAGCTGGCCGACTACGTCTCTTTCTACAAAGCCACCGCCCTCAGCGACGCGAAGGACTTCGCCGCCGTCCCCGCCGCGCTCGAAGCCGTGTGGACCCAAACTCCGCCCTCGCCCTTCCGCGCCCGCGCCGCGCAGCTCGCCGCCGACGCCTACCTGAAAACGGACCAGCCCGCCGCCGCCCTGAAGCTCCTCCGCGACCGTTACGACGAACTCACGCAGCCCTTAGGCGACCTCGCTATGGCCGACGCCCTGGCCGCCACCGGGGACAAGGTCGCCGCCGCCGTCTACTATCAGCGCGTCTATTACGGCTACCCGTCCACGCTGGCGGCCAACCTCGCCAAGGACCGCGCCTCCGTGATCCGGGGCGAGCTCGGCGACAACTACCCACCCGACCTGCCGCACGCCATGCTCGGCCGCGCCACCAAGCTGATGGAGCAGGGCAACACCAAGGCGGCCTTCGCCGAATTCCAGGAGCTCATCCCGCAGGTGGGCGGCGCCACGCGCGAGCTCGCGCAAGTCCGCCTGGGCGTCGCCAACTACATTGCCGAGCAGAACACCGCGGCCTACCGCCGCCTCTCCGAACTCACGCCCGAATCTCCCGAAGCCGGCGCCGAGCGCCTCAACTACCTCAGCCAGACTGCCCGCCGCCTCGGCAAGATCGACGAAATGGATAAGCTCGCGCTACGCGCCGCCAAGCTCTATCCCGGCTCGCCCCAGACGGTCGAGGCCCTGATCGCCGCCGGCAACCGCCACTTGGTCGACAATGAGGCCGAGCAGTATCTGCCCCTCTACCAGGCCTGCTTCGATACGCTCCCCGGCGACCCGCGCACCGACCTGTGCCATTGGAAGGTCACCTGGTCGCACTACATGCAGCGCGCCGATGACGCCGCGCAGCTCCTGCGCGAGCATCTCCAGCTTTACCCCGACTCGGACCAGTCCTCCGCCGTGCTCTACTTCCTCGGCCGCCTCGCCGAGCAGTCCGGCGACACCCGCGCCGCGCGCGCCTACTATGACGAGGCCGCCAACGAGTATCCCAACCAGTTCTATGCGGCGGTCGCCCGCGAGCGCCTGGCCGATCTCGCCAGCGTCCGCCCCGCCGACTCGGTCACCGAATTTCTCCAGACGGTCGCCTTCCCGCAGCGCGCCCGCACCCATGACTTCGCCGTGGGGCCCGCCGCCGCCCGCATCGAGCGCGCCGAGCTTCTGGCCTCCGCCGATCTGAAGGACCTCGCCGAGCGCGAACTGGTCTACGGCGCAAGCCATGGCGAACAGTCGCACGTCCTCGCCATGGAGCTCGCCAAGCTGATTGGCGAAGGCCGCCCCGCGCAGGCGCTCCGCTACGTGAAGCGCTACGCCCGCGGCTATCTCTTCATGCCCATCGAATCGGCGCCGCTCGAGTTCTGGCAACTGGCGTTCCCCTTGCCCTACCGCTCGGATCTGGAACGCTACGCCCGCCAGTACGACCTCGACCCGTTCCTGCTCGCGGCGCTCATCCGGCAGGAATCCGAGTTCGACGCGCAGGCCCGCTCAGTCACCGGAGCCCGCGGACTCACCCAGATCCAGCCCACTACGGGCCGCGACATCAGCCGCCACATCAAGGTCGCCTACAGCACAGCCAAGCTTTACCAGCCCGCCTACAACCTCCAGTTCGGGTCGTATTATTTCCGCTGGACCACGGACCAAGCCGGCGGCCGCGAAGAAGTCGCCCTGGCGGCCTACAACGCGGGCCTGACCCGCGCCCGCCAGTGGCTCAAGTGGGGCGATTTCCGCGAACCGGCGGAATTCATCGAGACGATCCCCATCACCCAGACCCGCGACTACATCCAAGCAGTGCTCCGCAACGCCGCCGCCTACCGCGAAATCTACGGCGGGACCAAGGTAGCGTCCCGCTAGAGCGTTTTCCGCGTATAGTAGACCGCTCCCTGCCGTCGCGGCCAGCGAGCGGCATTCTGCGCCGGCTCCCGTTGGCGTGCACAGCGCCAGTAGCTGCGCCACGGCCGCAGGGAGTGGTCTACGCGCACCGGGAAACCGCCCGTAGTCCCGCGAGTTCACATTCGCGAACCCCCGGGGCGCCAGCCACTTCCGCAAAAACTTCCCCCGCTCACGAACGCGGCGGTGATATCAAGTAGCGCCGGCCCGTGGCCGGCCGCGCCGGGACTCATCCCGGCGCTTGTGGTCGCTATGACGAAACGAACCCAAGCACCGTCTCCCCCAGCCCTCGGCATCTGCGTCCATCTGCGTTCATCCGCGGCCCATTCCTTCCCCGCTTTCCCCCAGCAACGAAACGAACCCAAGCCCCTGGCCCCCGCCCCCAACCCCCTGTATCCTAAGGAGCATGCGAACCCTGCTCCTGCTCGCAGCCGCGGCCCTGGCGGCCCTGGCCCAAGCCCCCAACACCGACCTGGGCTACACCGACACCCCCATGCTCCCCGGCCTCCCCTACCACGTCCACGACCCGGCACGGCCCCACCCGCCCGTCGTCACCCCCGCCGCGCAACCCGGCGGAGCCCCCTCCGATGCCATCGTCCTGTTCGACGGCCACGACCTCTCCCACTGGACCTCCCGCAAGCCCTGGACCACAGCCGACGGCTACTTCGCAGTCGCCCCCGGCTCGGGCGACCTCCGCTCCAAGGAGACCTTCGGCGACTTCCAGCTCCACATCGAATGGGCCACGCCTGCCGAGGTCCGCGGCAACAGCCAGAACCGTGGCAACAGCGGCGTCTTCCTGCAAGGCCTCTACGAAGTCCAGGTGCTCGATTCGCGCGGCAATCCGACCTACGCCGACGGCCAGGCGGGAGCCCTCTACGGCCAATGGCCGCCGCTCGCCAACCCCACCCGCGGTCCCGGCGAATGGCAGACCTACGACATCGTCTTCGAGGCTCCTCAATTCGAAGATGGCAAGCTCACCAAGCCCGCCTACGCGACCGTCTTCCTGAACGGCGTCCTGCTGCACAACCGCAAGGAACTGATGGGACCCACGGTGCACCGCCGGCTCGCGCACTACGCCGCCGGTCCCGCCGAAGGCCCGCTCGTCTTACAGGATCACGGAACGCCCGTGCGCTACCGCAACATCTGGGTCCGCCGCCTCGCGCCTTACGACCAACCGGAATAGAGCGTGTGGGGCAGGCCCGTGGCCTGCGGCGGGCTCTCAGCCCGCCTGCCGAGTTCTCACAGCACCAGCACGGGATGATACAGGTGCGGCAGCCGCGCCTCGCCGATCGCGATCAGGTCCCCGTGCGGGCTCACCGCCTTCACGTAGCGAGCCCCCTTCGAAGCCTGAAACGGCGACGTGCGGAAGTCGCGCCCGTTGCGGATCTGCCCCGCGGTGATCGCGTCCACCACTTCGGTGGGAAACTCCGGCAGCAGTTGCGCGGCCGGGATCACGGCTTCGTCGAACCGCCCGTCCTCGGCCAGTGCACCCAACTCCTCCATGGTCCGCGCCACGTCGATCTTGAAGTCGCCCGAAGCCGTGCGCCGCAGCGACCGCAGGAACGCCCCGCAGCCCAGCGCCTGCCCCGCCTCATGCGCGATGCTGCGCAGATACGTGCCCGCCGAACAGTGCACCCGCACCGTCGCCTCGCAGCCGTCGATCGCCAGCACCTCGAGCGCATAGACCTCGATGTTCGCCGGCTTCAGTTCCACCGGCTGCTGCTTGCGGGCCAGCTCGTAGGCGGGCCGCCCGTCGATCTTCTTGGCCGACACCGGCGGCGGCACCTGCGCGAGCGGACCCCGGAAGCGCGCGATCACCGTTTCGAGTTGCTCCGCGTCCAGCGTCACCGCGACCTCCGGGCTCACAGCCTTCCCGTCGGCGTCATACGTGTCGGTGGCGTAGCCGAAGTGCAGGATGCCTTCGTAGATCTTGTCGTTGCGCGTGTAGAACTGGGCCAGCCGCGTCGCCCGGCCCACCACCAGCGGCAGCACACCCGTAGCGCTCGGATCGAGCGTCCCCAGATGCCCGACCTTGCGCGTTCCCGCCCAGCGGCGAATCTTATTGACCACGTCGTGCGACGTCCAGCCGCACGGCTTATCGACTACGATGACTCCGTCCACTCTTGAGTATCATCGCGCACTCCCTCGCGCCGCGGCTCAGGTTCAGGATTACCTGCCGATTGCTGACCTTCCACTTCGGACGGAGGCGTCTTGCTCAAAACTTCGGCGGGGTGTTCCGGAGTTCGATGCGCCAAGTCGAAACCCCTCACCGCGCCAGCTTCAGCGCCCGCCGGAACAGCGCATCGAAATCATTCCCTTCGCTGGCCGACCGCGCCTTGATCACCGCCGCCTCCGCCGCCGCGCGCGAGGCTCCGAAGTTCGCCAGCGCCGAGATCACGTCCTCCTCGATCGAATTGAACCCCGTGCCCGCGGCCTGCCGGCACTAAATCATGGCTCTTGCCGGGATGTTAGCTATGGTTTACTATGATGCATTAGCACTTGTATGCCTCCCCATGCCACCGCCGTTTTCGCCCGCTACCGTACGGACACCGGGACTCCAGCGTCTTCCCTCGCTATCTTTCGGAAGATCTGGGACTGGAGGCAAATACCGGCTCTGCTTTGCGCATGCGCAATCGCTATAGCCGTCCCCGCGGGTCTGAGTGCACAAAGTGGAACGTCGGCGTCCCTCTCGGGAACGGCGGCAGATGCGAGCGGCGGGGCCATACCGGGAGCCACCGTCAGACTGACGTATGTCAAGAGTGGGGCGCAACGGATGACAACAACCGGGCCTGAAGGCACGTTCTTCTTCCTGGAACTCACTACCGGAGACTATCTCCTGGACGTTGACGCAGCCGGTTTTGGGGCTGCGAGCCGTCACATCACCTACGGGGGCGCTCCGATTCGCGTGAAAATCACGCTTTCGGCCGCGGCGGTGAGGACCGAGGTGAGCGTTGCCGCCGCCAACAGCGATCCCGCTGCGCCGGTGCACGTCGATATCACGCCGGAACAAATCGACCGGATACCCGCCCAGAGCGTGAGTTCGCCGTTCAGTTCCCTGATCACCTCCACCACTCCGGGCGTCGCCGCAGACTCGAATGGCTCCTTTCATCCACTCGGAGACCATGCGGAAGCTTCCTTTGTCGTCGATGGGCAGCCGATTACGGACCAGCAGAGCCGCACCTTCTCCAGTCAGATCTCCTTAAATGCGCTTCAATCCGTGGAGGTCCGCGAAGGGGCGCCGGACGCGGATGTGGGGGACAAGACCAGCCTGGTGGTCGTGGCGCAAACCAGATCCGGTCTGGATCAGCGCAGTCCTCACGGGACAATCAATCTATCCCACGGTTCGTTCGGCACCTCCGCCGGGAGCGCAAACATCGGATTCGGCACAGGCACCTTCGGTTCGTTCACCGCCCTGGATATGCTCCGTAGCGGCCGCTTTCTCGATACGCCGGAGGTCGTGCCTTTGCATGCGCAAGGCAATGCCGGAAACCTGATCGAGCGGTTCGACTACCGAGCCACAGATAAGACCAGCCTCCAGCTCAACACGAGTGCTAGCCGGTCCTGGTTTCAAACGCCCAACACTTTCGATCAGGAGGCGCGCGGGCAAAACCAGCGCCAAACAATTGCGAGTTTCAACATCGCGCCGCAATTGATTCACGTGTTCAACGCCCACTCCTTCGCGCAGACAAATCTCTGGGTGCGCCAGGATAGAGTTCGCTATTTCCCTTCGGGCGATATTTATTCGGACACGCCGGCCTTTCTGCAACAAGCCCGGCGTCTGACCAACGCTGGAGTACGCTCGGAGTACACCTACGGCCGTGGCCGCCACAATCTCATCGCCGGTATCGAATTCAAGCACACCTTTCTTTCCGAGCAGTTCGCCACGGGCCTGACCGACCCCACCTACAACAGTCCTTGTCTGGGCCTGGATGGATCGCCGTCCCCTGACACCACGGGGCGGGCCACCTCCCAGTGCGCGGCCATGGGTTTGACACCCAACCGCCGCTTTCTGCCCGCGCTGCTCGCCATCGCCCTGACGCGCGGCGGCGGACTCTATTCGTTCCAAGGTTCGGCCGGCATCAGGCAGGAGGCACTCTTCGCCCAGGACCGCCTCCAGTTCGGAGACTTCACGGTAACGGCCGGCCTGCGCTATGACAACTACAACGGTCTCGCGAGCAATCATGGCATACAGCCCCGCGCGGGAATCGCCTATCATTCACCGTTCCTGCACGCGAGCTTTCACGCGAACTACTCGCGTGTATTTCTCACTCCTTATAACGAGAATCTGATTGTGGCGAGTTCGAGTGGGCCGGGGTCCGTCTCTGCCTCTCTGGGTGCGACGGGGTCGGCGGTACTCAATACGGGCTCCCGCAACCAGTTCAATGCCGGTTTCGAGACACGAACGGGCCACGTTTCGATCAGTGCCGAATATTTCTGGAAATTCACACATGATGCATACGATTTCGATGTCTTGCTCAACAGTCCTCTTACGTTCCCGACGCAGTTTCAGAAATCGAAGATCGATGGCGGACTGGTTCGCATCACGCTGAACCCGGTGCGCGGGTTCGGGGCATTTTTCACGGCAAGCCATGTGCGTTCGCGCCTGTTTGGACCCGAGGTAGGCGGCATTAGCTTCAGCGCTCCGTACAGCAGCGTTGTACGTCCGGACCATGACCAGGGCTTGGCGATGAACTTGAATGTCCGCTATCAATTCGGCCGGCGTGGTCCCTGGATCAACGCTTCCTACCGTTACGATGGCGGGCTGGTAGCCGTCGCTGTACCGGACATTCCGTCGGCCCTGCAACTCACCGGGGACGACCAACAGCAGATGGGACTCCATTGTGATTCGGTGTTTGCGACCGTATCAGCCCCCATCCGGTCCTGTTCCGGAATCGTCAGCGCGACGCGTATCCGGATCGCGGCTCCCGGAACGGAAAACGACGATACACATCCGTCCCGGATTGCCGTCCGGAACATTGTGGACTTCTCAGTGGGAATGGACGATCTGTTTCGACTGGGAGATCGCGGCGTGGGATTGCGCGTGGAGGTTGTCAACGTCAACAACACGCAGGCCCTGTACAATCTCCTCTCGACGTTCTCCGGGACCCACTTCCTGACCCCGCGTAGTATTACGGTTGGACTTCGCTATGCGTACTGAGCGCAGGGTCCCGGGGCAGGGAGGATCCAGCCGGCGTGACCGGCAACGCCGTCTTCGTTCTGTACCTACAGGATGGCCCTCACCGCGCCAGCTTCAGCGCCCGCCGGAACAGCGCATCGAAATCATTCCCCTCGCTGGCCGACCGCGCCTTGATCACCGCCGCCTCCGCCGCCGCGCGCGAGGCTCCGAAGTTCGCCAGCGCCGAGATCACGTCCTCCTCGATGGAGTTGAAACCCGTACCCGCGGCCGCCTTGGCCGCCCGCGCCGGCCCGGCCAGCAGGTCGAGCTTGTCGCGCAGTTCCAGCACCAGCCGCTCCGCGGTCTTCTTGCCGACCCCCGGAATGCGCGTCAACTGCTCCACCGACCCCGCGCGGATGGCGGCGGCGAGGTCGGGCGCCGTCAGCCCGCCCAGCGCGGTCACCGCCAATTTCGGACCCACGCCGCTCACCGTAATCAGCTTCTCGAACAGGGCCTTATCCGCCGTCGAAACGAAGCCAAACAACACCAGCGCGTCCTCCCGCACGTGAGTATGGATGTGCAGACGCACTTCCGAGCCTGCGTCCGGCAACGACGTGTACGCCGAAACCGGAATGATCACGTCATAGCCCACGCCGCTCACGTCGACGATCACTTGGTTGGGGTGCTTCTCAAGGATGGTTCCGCGCAGATGGGCGATCATGAAGAGAAGAATACAAGAGTTGGCGTCGGCCCGACTACTGGCGATAAAGAATGACCGTCCCGGGCGGGATGGCCGACTCGTCGATTTTGTCGCCTTGCCGAATCGAGTGGTCGGGGAGTCGGTAGAAGGTGCTCGGGTAATTCCAGGCGGCTCCGGCGATGTCGATCGCGTGCCGTTTCGCTGTGACTTCGCCGCCGACGACGTAGCCCATCAGGATCTTGAGCCCCTCGGGCGGGTGTTGAAGCAAAGGGCTGCCGCGCAGCCGGTCGCCGGAACGCATGCGGCCGTCGGGCAGGAAGTAAATGGTCGTGGGACTCAGCGCCCCGGCTCCGGCCAGCTCTTCGATCGTGTCGCCGTGGACGCCCAACACGAGAAACCCTTCGAACGTTTCGGGGTCTGCGCTGTTGTCATTTGCAATGTTGTCATCCGCAGTGTTGTCGTCCGCAGTGCTGTCGTCTGCGGCCTCAGTGCCCGTGGCCTCGGCTTTGGCGGCGTCAGCTTGGCCGAGCGCAGCCAGGGTGGGCAGCGGCGCCGGCGGCTTCGCGGGCTCCGTGGACGCCTCGGGCGCGTAGAGCACGTCTCGCAGCCAGCGGCCTTCGGGGTAGTTCTGGAAGGCGACGCGGCCGGCGCGCTCGTCGGGATCGTAGGTCCAGCGATCGGTGAGGCCGATGCGGGCCCGGATTTCAGGGTCGGCGAAATGGACCGCGTCTTTGCGGCGGCCGCGCACCATGCGGCGCTCACCGGAGTTGTAGGAATAGGCGATCTGCGAGTGCGTCAGCACGTTCTTGTCGGGGATGCCGTAGAGGCTCTGCAACTCCGCGAGCACCTGCTTGAGTGCGGCGAGTTGCGCCTTCGTCGGAGGGTCCAGATACGTGCCCACGATCTCGATGCCGAGGGAGCGCGTGCTCAGGTTACGGACTCCGTTCCACAGGCTGCGGCCGGCGTGGTTGGCGATCTTGTCGCGGTGGATGATGCGGCGCACCAGGCCGTCGGTCAGGATCAGGTAGTGGCAGGTTCCGTAGCGGTAGACGGAGTTGAAGGAGCTGGAGTCGTCGGCCTCGGTGGTGTGCAGGATGATGTATTCGGTGCGCGGACGCGTGGCTCGCCGGGCATCCCGGGGGCTGTAGGCGTCCTCGATGCGCAGATTCGCGGCGCCTGGCTCGGCGGCGAACAAGGCTCCGCGCCCGAGCGCCGCAACGCTGGCCAGGAACCATCTCCGAGTGTGCTGCTTCATGCCGGTCTTGAGGAGCGTATCTTCCAGGATCGTCCGCCGCGGCAATAAAACGCAACTGGGGTGAAATGTTCTCTGGCGCCGGGCGGGCGGATTCCTGATGAGGGTTCCGCGCAGATGGGCGATCATGAAGAGAAGAATCCAGAACTTGAGGAGTCGGTAGGCAGCATGCGGAGGAGGTTTTTCGTGGAGGAAGTGCGCAACGGGCACGCGCACATTGCAGGAGACGACGCCCGCCACCTGACCAAGGTCCTGCGGGTGGAGGCCGGCCAGCGCTACGAGATTTCCGACAATCGCAACGTCTACCTGGCTGAGATCGAGACGGCGCGCAAGCAGGACGTGGTGTTCCGCACCCTCGAAAAGCTCGCTCCCGAGCCCGCGCGCGTGGCCGTCACTGTGTGCGCCTCGCTCATCAAGTTCGACCATTTCGAGCTGATGGTGGAAAAGGCCACTGAGCTGGGCGTGGACGCCATCCAGCCGGTGATCGCCACCCGCAGCGAGCGCGGCCTGGACCGCGCGGCGCACAAACGGCTGGCCCGCTGGCAGCGGATCGCGCTCGAAGCGAGCCAGCAGTGCCGTCGCGCGCATCTGCCGGAGGTCCACGAGCCGCTACCCTTCGCCAAGGTGGTGACGCAGGCGGCCACGCGCCGCTTCGCGCTCGACGAGAACCTGACCGGACCACCGCTGGCCCGCGCACTGCCGCCGGACCGCTCCGTCGACGACACTGTCGCCCTGCTGATAGGTCCCGAAGGCGGTTGGGCCGACCCCGAGCGCGAGCAGTTCACGGCGGCCGGCTGGCAGCCCGTCTCAGTGGGTCCGCTGGTTCTGCGCGCCGAAACAGCGGCCATCGCTGCGCTGTCCATTATCACGGGCTCTTGGGTCTAGGAACCGGCTGCTACACTAACGTTTTGATCTACCGCCTTGTTTTAGAAAACCTCAAGCACCGCCCCGTGCGGACCCTCATCAGCGCGCTTTTGATCGGCGGCCAGGTGACCGTGATTCTGACGCTGGTCGGCGTGAGCCGCGGGACCTTACAGGGGATGGCGGACCGCTCCAAGGGCACCGGCGCGGATATCGTCGTACGCCCCCCGGATTCAAGCGTCTTCGGCTTCGGCAGCAATATTCCCGAAGCGGTCACCGGCGTGGTTCGCCAACTGGACCACGTGGCGCAGGCCACCGGCGTACTGGTGCATCCCGTCGGCGGTTTTGATTCCATCACCGGCATCCATCTGGACGAGTTCAACCAAATGAGCGGCGGCCTCATGTATCTGGAAGGCGGCCCGTTCCAGAAGCCCGATGACATCGTGATTGACCGCGTCTTCGCCAAGCAGCGTAAGCTGCACCCCGGCGATCCCGTCGATTTCGGCCACCAATGGCGCGTGACCGGCGTGGTGGAAGAGGGCAAGCTCTCGCGCGCATTCGCCGACATCACAGCCGTGCAGGACATCTTCGCCGAAAACGGCAAGATCACCATGGTCTACGTGAAGGTGGATCAACAGGCGAATATCCAGACCGTGGTCAAGGAACTGGAAGACCGCCTGCCGACATACAAGATCTACCCGATGGAGGAGTTCGTCTCGCTGTTCACGGTGACCGGCGCGCCGCTGCTGGAAGGATTCACGCAGGTGGTGATCGGCGTGGCCGCGCTGGGCGGATTCCTGGTGGTGCTGCAATCGATGTACATGGCGGTGCTCGAACGCACGCGCGAGATCGGGATTCTGAAGGCCCTGGGCGCTTCGCCGGGCTACATCCTGGGCATCCTGCTGCGGGAGGCCGCGGTGATGGCGATCGTGGGCACCGTGCTGGGCATCCTGATGACCTATGGCACGCGCGCGCTGATGGGCGCCTTCGCGCCGAACTTCCCACAGGCGATCGTGCCGGACTGGTATCCATGGGCTGCGTTGATCGCGTTGGGAGGGTCGCTGATCGGCGCGATCTATCCGGGCCTGAAGGCGGCGCGGCAGGACGCCATCGAGGCGCTGGCCTATGACTGAGATCGAAATCCGCGGGCTCACCAAGGTGTTCAAGGTGGGCGACGTTGAGGTGCACGCGCTGCGCGGAGTGGACCTCAAAGTGGAGCGGGGAGAGTTCATCGCCATTGTCGGCCCCAGCGGTTCCGGCAAGTCGACCTTGTTCCACATCCTGGGCGGACTGGCCCCGGCGACCTCCGGCGTGGTAGCGATCGACAAACGGGATCTGGCGGGCATGAGCGACTCCGAACGTACGCTGCTGCGTAAGACGACGGTAGGGTTCGTGTTCCAGAAATACAACCTGCTGCCGACGCTGACCGCGGCTGACAATATCGAGATCGCCCGCCACATTGCGGGCAAGAACGGGCATGAGCCGGATCCTCAGTTCGAAGAGACGCTGAAGCTGCTGGGCATCGCCGGACGCCTGCACCACAAACCGCGCGCGCTTTCCGGCGGCGAGCAGCAACGCGTGGCCATCGCCCGCGCGCTGGTCAATCACCCGTCGCTGCTACTGGCCGACGAGCCTACCGGCAATCTGGACACGGAAAATTCGAACGCGGTGCTGGGGGTGCTGCGCAGCCTGAACGAACGGCTGGGGCAGACCATCCTCATGATCACCCACAACCCGGAGGCGGCTGCGTTCGCGCATCGCACCGTCACCATGCGCGACGGCCGGATCGTGTCGTGAAACGTTTCTACCCGGTTCTGTTGTGGAGCGCGGCGGCCTTCGCCCTGCTCGAAGCCGGTGTGTTTCATTCGGGCCTGTACGCCTACGTCCTCGCACCGGATTCCTCCACCGGCTTCATGGAAACGGTGCTCAACAACGAACTGGAGCGCCCCAAGGACGGCCCGAATCAGATCCTGGGCATCGGCGACTCGCGCATGGCCCTGGTGCCGCGCGTCGCGAACCAGTTCGCCAAGGAGACCGGCTACACCTTCGCGACCATCGCCGCCGCGGGCTCCACGCCGCGCTGCTGGTATTACATGCTGCGCGAAGTGGACCCGGATGCGAACCGCTACCGCGCCATCGTTATCGGCATCGAAACCTTCGACGACCTCGAAGTGATCGAACCCTACGCCGACCGCGAGTCCGACCTGAACTACATGGCCAACCGGCTGCGGCTGAGCGACGTGTGGGAGTTCGCCAGTTCCTACGACGATCCGTGGCGCGAGTGGCGCGCGGCGCGCGGCATTGTTCTGAAGGGCCTGGTTTACAAGCGCGATTTCCAGGACCTGCTGCTGCACCCGCGCGAACGCTGGCGTTACGTCCGCCAATCCAAGCGCGATTCGCACATCTGGTTCTATGACTACAACGGCGACGACAAGAACCTGGGCGGACTCCAAGTGGATTGGGACCATCGTACGGTCACGCCGCCGCCGGGCACCGACCCGGGCGTCGTGGCCTCGCTGAACCGCATCCTGGTGGAGCCGTTGCCCGAGGACATCGGCCGCTACAGCAAGTACCTGCACTATTGGCTGGGCCGCGTCTACGATCATTACCGCGGCTCGGCGACCAAGCTTGTGTTCGTGCGCCTGGCGCGCGCGCCGTGGATCCGGCCGGACTATCCGGGCGAGAATCCGCACAGCTCCGTGCGCGAGCTGGCGCGCGAGCCGAACGTCGAACTGCTGCCCGAGGACCTCTTTAATACGCTGGAACGGCCGGAGCTGTTCCGCGATGAGATGCACCTGAACCAGCCCGGCCTCGACCAGTTCTCCGAAACGCTGGCGCTCGAGATGCGCGAGATGCTGGGGCCACCGCTGTAATCCGCGATGCTGTTCAACACCGCTCAGTTCTTCGTGTTCTTCACGATCGTGGTGGCGCTGTTCTACACGCTGCCGCGGCCGTGGCGCAAGTATCTGTTGCTGGTCGCCAGCTACTTCTTCTACGGAAGCTGGAACATCAAGTTCGTTCCGCTGCTGCTCACGATCACGGCGGTCGACTACGCCTCGGCCTTGTGGATGGAGCGGCTCGAAGCGCCCCGCAAGCGCCGTGCGTTCCTGATCCTGAGCCTCGCGGTGAACCTCGGATTCCTGGGCTTTTTCAAGTATTACAACTTCCTGGCGGAGATCGCGGCGAGCGTGGCGGGGCTGGCTCCGGAGGTCTTCTCGCTGGCCATCGTGCTGCCCATCGGCATCAGCTTCCACACCTTTCAGAGCATGTCCTACGTGGTGGATGTCTACCGCCGGGAGCAGAAGGCGATCCGCAATCCGGTGGACTACGCGCTGTTCATCTCCTTTTTTCCACAACTGGTCGCCGGACCCATTGTGCGCGCGCACGAGTTCTTCACCGACTTTTACAACTGGCGCAAGCCGGACATCGACGAGCGCCTGCGCGGCTTCCTGTGGATGGCGCTGGGGCTCACCAAGAAGATGGTCCTGGCCGACCAGTTCGCGGCCGTCTCGGACGCGTATTTTGGCAACCTGGCGATGCATCCCGGCGCGGCGGCGGCCTGGAGCGGCACCTTCGCCTTCGCCATGCAGATTTTCTTTGACTTTTCCGGATATACGGACATGGCCATCGGCATGGCTTTGTTACTTGGCTTCCGCTTTCCCGTGAATTTCGAGCGTCCGTATCTGGCCTTCAGTATCACCGACTTCTGGCATCGCTGGCACATAACTCTCTCGCGCTGGCTGCGCGACTACCTCTACATCCCGCTGGGCGGCAATCGTGGCGGGCAGTGGAAGACGTACCGCAACCTCATGATCACCATGCTGCTGGGCGGCCTGTGGCACGGCGCAAGCTGGAACTTCATCATCTGGGGCGGATTCCACGGTGCGCTGCTGGGCCTGGAACGGATCATCGGCCGCAAGCGGTTTCTGGAGAAGCCCGGGGCGGTCGGCTACCCGTTCCGCGCGCTGCTTACCTTCGCTCTGGTGTGCGTGGGATGGGTATTTTTCCGGGCCCGTACGCTTGCGGACAGCCGCTACGTAATCGGGCAGATGTTCGGCGGCGGATGGGACTGGTCCACCGGCATGGTCCCCGTGTGGATGCTCTGCCTGGTGGGGCTGGCTCTAATGGTGGCGCTACTCGAAGAGAGGGGCAAGTGGATCGAGCGTCTGCCGCACGGTCCGGCGTGGGCCTACGTGGCGGCGATGGTGGCGCTGATGTTTTCCGTGGAACTGATCGGCGTCACCGAACAGGCCGTGCCCTTTGTCTACTTCCAATTCTGAAGCCGGAACCTTCTCGTACGCGCGGTGTCTATTGGGGCATGTTTGAGCAAGCCCTGTTGACTGCGCCCGCTGGAACCAGAAAAGCCGGCACACTTTGTGCTTCTTTTCTGGCACAAATTTCGATTTGCGGTGTCTTATTGGTTGTGCCGCTTCTCTACTCGGACGTGCTTCCCGCGTTCCGTGGATACGACGAGCTGAGGCCGCCGCTGTTCTTTGAGCCGGCTCCGCCGCCGGTGGAACGTGCGGCTCCGGTGCGAACGGCGCCTCGCACATTCAATCCGCTTAGCGTGCCGGTGGTTAGGGTGCCCACGGCGGTTCCCACGACGCAGGTGATCATCGATCGGGACTTCGATGCGCCGGCTCTGGTTGGTGTTCCTGTATCGGTGAGCCGTATTTACGACTCCGGCGCAACGGTGCTGCCGGGCGCGACCGGTCCGCCTCCGTCGCAGCCCAAGCCCGCGCCGAAGGCAGAGGAGCCTCCCGCGCCGCCCGCCGCGCCGATTCGCGTCAGCGAAGGCCTCCAGTTGGCGAAGCTGATCAAACAGGTGCTCCCGAAGTACCCGCGGCTCGCCTCGCAGACGCGCACCTCGGGCACGGTGCGATTGCTTGCGATTATCGGCAAGGACGGGCGGATTCGCAAGCTCGATGTCATTGAAGGGCACCCGCTTTTGAGGCAGGCGGCGGTGGATGCCGTGAGCCAGTGGGTCTACAGTCCAACGCTCCTGAGCGGAGTTGCGGTCGAAGTGGAGGCGCCGATCGAGGTCCACTTTACGCTGCACTGAGCGGAGCTGTGGACAGGTCGCGACAAGCGCCGGGACGAGTCCCGGCGCGGCAAGCCACGGGCTTGCGCCACGTCCTCACCGGCGTTTCGTCTTCACTACCACCGGCGTGCCCTCAAATCCGAACTTCTCGCGCAGGCGGTTCACTAAATACCGCTCGGCGGAGAAGTGCAGCCCGCCGGTCTTGTCCAGGAACGCAACAAAGGTCGGCGGGCGCACCGAGCCCTGGGTCAGGTACTTGATTTTGGTGTGGTGCTCCCAACGCAGCGTTTCGAGGAAGCGGTTCAGCTCGCCCGTGCCGATGCGCTTGGACGCGGCGTCGTACGCTTTGCGGATCAGCGCGAACAGGCCGCGCACGCCTACGCCTTCCTTGGCCGAAATGAAAGTGATGTTGGCGTAGTCGAGAAACTTCAGGTGGTCACGCATGTCCTCGCTGAACTTGCGCTTGCCCTTCTCGGGCACCGCGTCCCATTTATTGACGCACAGGACCACGGCGCGGCCCTCTTCGTGGGCGTAGCCGGCGATGGTGGCGTCCAGCGCCAGCACGCCTTCGGTGGCGTCCATGACCAGGATGGCGACATGCGACATGCGCAGGTGGCGGCGCGCCATCACCACGCTCATCTTTTCCGCCATCAGCTTGGTCTTGCCCTTGCGGCGGATGCCGGCAGTGTCGACAAATTCGTAGCGGACGCCGTTGTGCTCCACGGCTTCATCCACGGCGTCGCGCGTGGTGCCGGCGACGGGCGAGACGATGGCTCGCTCGCTGCCGGTGAGGGTGTTCAGAAGGGTCGATTTGCCCACGTTGGGGCGGCCGATGATGGCCACCTTGATCACGCGGGTTTCGTCGGGTGGGGGTTCCTCGGCGTCCTGCTCCGGGATCTCGGCGGTGACGTGATCCAGCATATCGGCGATGCCCAGGTGGTGCTCGGCCGAGACCGGGAACAGGTGCTCGAAGCCGAGCGCGTGGAACTCATGGGCCAGGTCCTCGCGGCGGGCGCTGTCGATTTTGTTCACTGCCAGCGCCACCGGCTTGCCGAGCTTGTGGAGCATCTTGGCCAGGTCGCGGTCGGCGCTGGTGATCTCCGTGCGGCCGTCGATCAGAAAGATGATGTGGGATGCGCCGGCGAGTGCCGTGCGGGCCTGCTTGAAGATCTCGGTGGGGATCATCTCGGCGTCGTCGGGGATGATGCCGCCGGTGTCGATCAGTTCGAAGCGGCGGCCGCGGTATACGGCTTCGCCGCGGATGCGGTCGCGCGTGATGCCCGGCTCGTTGCCCACGATGGAGCGGCGCGATTTGAGCACGGCGTTAAATAGGGTCGACTTGCCCACGTTGGGCCGGCCGACGATGACGACGGAGGGGAGGGAGGACACGTCCCTTTATGATCGCTTACCGTCGTTGGGGGCGTTTGCTCACGTGGGGAGCGATCCACCCAAGTCCGCACCCGCCCGCTCTCACAACAACGTCCCCGGCACCAGCAAATCCATCGCGACCCCCACTACCCCGCGCAGCCACTTCCACCGCGGCCCCCGATCCTCGCACAACAAAGCCGGCCTCCGCCCCAACCCAACCGGCGCCACAATCGCCTGCTCCCTCGCCCCACCCGCCAGCCACCCACGCAAGCGCTGCCGCCCCTGCGTCACTCCATACCCGAACGCCGACGCCTTCCAACTCCACTGGGGCGATACAGTGAATCCGGACACCCACTCCTGCCCTGGTAAATACGGCCGAGCGAGGCTCGCATAGAGCAGCACGTTCCCACGCGGCGCGAACAGCAAATACCGCGCCAGCGGCCCGAGCCCCAGAAACCCCACCGAAGCATAGTAGGTGGATGTTTCCAACACCCCCCTGCCCCACGTCGGCAGCCGCGCCGCAAGCGACCCGTTGAACGGACCGCCCACGCTCACCGGCCCCAGCGGCCCCGAAAGCGACCACTGCCCCCGCGACCGCTCCTCCAGCGACAGCGTAAGGTTGGCCACCCCCCGCCCAGCATCCTGGGTAATCCGGACGTTCCTTTCCCCAATCGGCGCAAACAGGTCCAGCGCATTCACACGCTGAAAACTCTGGTATACGCGATTCCAGTCAAACAGATCCCCCTCAGCCAAGGTCATCGCCCGCCGCAGCGTCGCGTCGGAGTACGAATGATGCCCGCGGAACTCGATCCTCCCCACCGCATACGCCGGGCCGGCCTCGATTCGCGCGTCCAGGTCCACCACGTCGCCCGCCCGCTCCGTAGCCTCCAAGCGGACATCAAACGCCATCCGTCCCTCAGCCCGAGCCTTCCGGCGGGCCTCGAACAGGCAGGAGCACAACCCGCGCGACCACTCCCCTCTCCCTTCCACAGCCCGCCCCTCCACGCGAACCGCCCCCACCCGCGACCGCGGCCCCGCGCCGATGCGATACTCCAGCGCCAACCGCCCGTCCGGGTCCACCAGGACCTCCGACGCCGTCACGTCCGCACGGAAGTAGCCACGGCTGGCGTAGAGCCCCCGCAGCCGCGCCACGTCGCTCTCCACAGCCTCCGGCGACCCGGCCGGGCGCATCCGCCAGATCCCGGGGATCACCGTGCGTGGCCGCGTCGCCTCCAGCGCGCTGCGCAGATCCTCGACCGGTAGCGCCAGATCCCCCGAGAACCGCACCTGGTCCACCCGGTACCGGGGCCCCCGCTCGACATCCATGTGCAGGTCCACCTGCCGCGCCCCCGCGGGCTCCGTCCACGCCCGGACCACCGCATCGCGATACCCGTCGCGCCGCAGATCGCGCTGGAGCGCCACCACGGCCTGCTGCGCGCCCAGTGCGTCGATGGTCGCCCCCGCGGCGACGGCAGGCTTCGGTCCGGCGTCCCCCCGAATCTTCACCTCGTGCAGGTAGAGCGGCGGCTTCTCGACCGCGCGAAACGTCACCTCGGGCGCCGCCTCCGGCCCCGACCGCTCCACGCGCAGGTCCACGAACCGTCCGGTGTCCCAAAGCCTTCGGAAGTCGCGCTGGATCGCGGCCTGGTCCAGCGGTTCCCCAGCGCGCGTCTCCAGCGCCGGCTCCATGGTGGTCCCCGCCATGCGCACCGCCCGCACGCGAGGCTCAGCGGCCACCAGGGCCCCGCACAGCGAAACGAACCCAAGCAGCCTCAGGCCGCGCCGGAATACACCACGGGCGGCTTGCTCACAGATGTGCGGGAAAGGAAGCCTATCTGCCGTCCAGCAGGAACGTCGGAGCCAGGCCCGTAAGGGTAGAAAACCCCGTGGATCCCGCCACGTCCAGCCAGCTTGAGACGCCATGCACTTTCCCCGCAAACGCGTGGGGGTGCACGTGTGTGACCATATCCTTCATCATGAGGCTGCCGAATTGCAGCAGCGGGAACACGGCGTGCGCCGGCTGCACCACTTCCTGCACCACGAACGGCGTGCGCATGGCCTGGCGCAGCGCCTTCTCCCAGGCCAGGTCGTCGACCTCGGCGCCGTAAACCGGATGCTGGTCCGTCGAATCGTCGCTCGGCTTGAGCACCAGCTTGGCTCGATGCTTCATGACGAAGTCCGGCAGGTCGACCGTCTGCGTCTTATACGTCGTCTTGGCGGCCTGCACCAGCCGCGTCCACGGCACGTGGTCCTTGATCGCCTTGCGCTCGGCCGCCGGGAACTTAGCGGTGACCTTGGCGTCGGTCAGCAGGTCCAGCAGCGTGCCCTTCGACCCGATATCGGCGCGGAAGCTGTTCACCATGCACACCACGCCGGCCTTGTAGGCACGCATCAGCGGATGGTTCAGGTCATAGCGCACCAGGAAGTCCTGGAGCTTGATCCGCCGGTAGACGATGTCGATGGTGAAGTCGCCCGACCGCAGCACGTCATTGCGGAATTCCAGATGATCGGGCGAGCAGACCTGCGTAGCATGCCCCTCGCGCGCAAAGAAGTCGGCCAGCAGCGTATGATCGCTCACCGCGCTCTGGAACGGCTGCCGCAGTTCCACGATGGCGATATTGGGCTTCTTGTTCTTGCCGCCGAATTCCTTGTACGCCTTGAGCATGGAAGCCAGCAGCGGCTTGGTGCCGCCCAGCTTGGTCAGCTTGTGCTTCTTGCGGAACGCCTTGATGGGGGGGGCGTCGAAGTACAGGTCGGCCAGCGCGTCCCCATAGAGGACACCGGCCGGCACCCCCGCGCCGTGGCTCACGAAATGCAGTGACCGGTCCGACATCATCGTGTCCAGCAGCGACGTGACGCCGGCCCTGCTGTAGCCCGGCTCCAACGACGCCAGCATCCGCTCGGCCGGCAGCAGTTGCACGCGCGCCAGCAGGGCGGGCGTGGCCATCACCATGGCCTCCAGCCGCGCGATCGCCGAGAGCAGCGTCTCGGACGCCTTCACCATCGCCGCGTAATCCCGCCGGATAATAAAATGAGGGCGGAGCACGGGCGACACGGGGCGTCCATCGAGCTTCTCGGACTGAATCCGCTCCTGGAGCGCGTGGGCCCAAGCCAAGTCAATATACGGTTCGCTCTCAATGAGCTTGTGATAGCGGGCGATCGCCTCGCTCACCAGTGACATTGGTTTTGAGGTTTAGTATCGCAACGCGTAGCCGGATTGTCAAAATCCTTCTCCCGAAAAAATACCCCTAATCCATTGATAACACTAGTTTTATTCCCCTAAAACAAATTTGACTAGCGTTGATTTGCCCGCAGGACCTTTTTGCGCAACCGGATGGAGACCGGGGTGACCTCCACCAACTCGTCCTCGCGCACGAATTCGATGGCCTGCTCCAGGTTCAGCAGCCGCGGCGGCACCAGCCGGATAGCCTCGTCGGCGGAGGAGGCGCGCATGTTGGTCAGCTTCTTTTCCTTGACAATGTTGACGTTCAGGTCGGTGTCGCGCGCGTTCTCGCCGACGATCATGCCTTCGTAGACTTCGGCGGTGGGCGCCAAAAACATTTCCCCGCGTTCCTGTAGATTGAACAGCGCATAGGCCGTGGCCTTGCCCGAGCGGTCGGCGATCAGCGACCCGGTGGGCCGCGTCGGAATCTCGCCCTGCCAGGCGATATAGCCGTGGAACAGCGAATTCATGATGGCCGTGCCCTTGGTGTCGGTCAGCATCTCACTGCGCAGCCCGATCAGCCCGCGCGAGGGAACCAGGAAATCCAGCCGCACGCGCCCCGACCCATGGTTGATCATCTTCTCCATCTTGCCCTTGCGCGAGCCCAGCTTCTCGATCACCACGCCCACGTACGCCTCCGGGCAATCCACCACCAGCAGTTCCAGCGGCTCGGACTGCACGCCGTCGATCTTCTTGGTCAGGATCTCGGGCTTGCCCACAGCCAGCTCGTAGCCTTCGCGCCGCATCATCTCGATCAGGATGGCGAGTTGCAGTTCCCCGCGCCCCATCACCTTGAATGAATCCGGACCGCCGGCCTCCTCCACGCGAATCGAGACGTTGGTCAGGAGCTCCTTGTCCAGCCGGTCGCGCAGGTTACGCGACGTCACATACGTCCCTTCGCGGCCGGCGAAGGGCGACGTGTTGATGGTGAACGTCATCGCGATCGTGGGCTCGTCGATCTGGATCGGCTGCAGGGGCGCTGGATTCTCCGCGTCGGTCACCGTCTCGCCGATGGTGATCCCTTCGACGCCGGCGATGGCCAGAATATCGCCCGGCCGCCCGATAGTCTCATCCACGCGCTTCAGGCCCTGGAACGAGTAGAGCTTGGTGATCTTCGTGCGATGGAAGGACCCGTCCAGCTTGGCGATCGCCACCTCGTCACCATGCCGCAGCGTGCCGTTGAACACGCGGCCGATCGCCAGCCGCCCCAGATAGTCGCTGTAGTCGAGGTTCGCCACCAGTAGTTGCAGCACGCCCTCGGGATCGCCCGTGGGCGGCGGAATATGGGTGAGGATCGTCTCAAACAGCGGACGCAGATCGGTGCCCTCGCCTTCGGGGTCCGTCTTGGCGATGCCCGCCTTGGCATTAGCGTAGATCACCGGGAAGTCAAGCTGATCCTCGGCCGCGTCCAGGTCGATGAAGAGATCGTAGATCTCATTGAGCACTTCCTGAATGCGCGCGTCCGGGCGATCGATCTTGTTGATGACCACGATCGGCGTAAGCCGCGCTTCCAGCGCCTTCACCAGCACGTAGCGCGTCTGCGGCAGCGGACCTTCGCTGGCGTCCACCAGCAGCATGACGCCGTCGACCAGCTTGAGCGCGCGTTCGACCTCTCCGCCGAAATCACTGTGGCCGGGCGTGTCGACAATATTAATCTTGACGTCGTGATAACGAACGCCGGTGGCCTTGGACAGGATCGTGATGCCACGTTCGCGTTCCAGGTCATTGGAATCCATGGCGCGATCGGCCACGTGTTCGTGCTCGCCGAAGATGCCACTCTGGCGGAACATCGCGTCGACCAAAGTGGTCTTGCCATGGTCAACGTGCGCAATGATAGCGACGTTGCGGGTAGAAGGGGTAGAAGACATGCGGAACTTCTATTGTCCGCTATTGGTGCAAGCGCGGTCCAGATTGATTGCGGACCGGAGGGGACCGCTCCCTGCGGTCGCGTCCCAGCCAGCGGCGCCCGGCCGATCACATCTCCGTCCACAGTCCCCCCAGCCCGCAACCCCGCGAGCCGAGATGGGATGAGAAAGGCGGGGTCCGGACGGGATGCGATAAGCGGCACGGGAAGAGCAAAAGGAGACGGGCCATGAAGGAGCATCGCAAGAGACCGAGGGTGGGAGCTAGCGCGGCTGGCGCGGGTCGATCCCCGGCTGCTGCGGCCGATCGGTCATCGAGGCGGGCAGGCGGAGAGGGGCCTGATGCAGATACGGGTGCGAGCGGCGCTGGAGGAAGCGCGCACGGTGGGGGTTGAAGCCAGGGGCGCGGGGGGCAGCAATGCGAAGAAGCGGGCCATCGTGGCGGTGGCGCGGAAGCGGCATCGGCTGTGGACCGCGGAGGAAGTGCAGGAGCCGTTGCGGCAGGCCCGGCAGGGGCCACCGCAGCGCACAGCCGCGTTCGGGTGCCTGCAAGGCCGTGGCGGAACGATCCTTCGGCAACGAAGCATCCGTTCGATACTGAGAGGGCAGCACCCGATTTCAAGATGGAGGACCCCAACTGGCACCGGAGCCGGAAGAAACGTCCGAAGAAGCAAGCACGGGGGAACGCTGCGGCGCCTCCTGCTGGTCGGCGATGGAGATTTCCGTTCGCCGGACCAAATTAGCGATTGACTCGGCCGGTCTTCCACGGTCCACCCAAGATTTGGCGATGAAACTCTACCTGGGCATCGACGGCGGCCAATCCTCGACCGTCGCCCTGATCGGCGACGAGCGCGGCCTCATTTTGGGCGAAGGCCGCGCCGGACCCTGCAACCACGTGGGCGCAGCCGAGCGCCGCGCGAAGTTTCTGGCGGCGGTGGGCGAAAGCGTGAAGCTGGCCGCACAGCAAGCCGGCGTCGATCCCGAATTCGAAGCCGTCTGCGCGGGCTTCAGCGGCGGCGCGGCTGACAAAGCCGAGCTAGTCCGCGAACTGATCCCGGCGGACCGCTACCTGATCACCCACGACGCCCACATCGCGCTGACTGGAGCCACCCGCGGCCAACCTGGCGTGATCGTGATCGCCGGCACCGGGTCGATCTCCTATGGACGCAATGCCGCGGGCCAGACGGCGCGCGCTGGCGGCTGGGGCTACGCGTTCGGCGACGAGGGAGGGGCATTCGATATCGTCCGGCAGGCGCTGCGGGCCGTGCTGCGCCATGCCGAAGGCTGGGGTCCGCCGACCACGCTCGCGAACGCGCTGCTCGCGGCCACCGGCGCGCCCGACGCCAACGCCCTGCTGCATCTCTGCTACACCGACGCCTACCCGCGCGAACGCGTCGCCGCGCTGGCGCACCTGGTGGACGAAGCCGCACGGTCGGGCGATCCGGTGGCGGGGGACATCGTTTCCGCCGCCGCGCAGGCGCTGGCGATCCTTGCGGCCGCGGTTCGCAGGCAGCTCTTCGCCGCAGATGAAGATGAAGACCCGGAGGTCGACGTGCGCTACGCCGGCGGCGTCTTCGCCAGCGAACCGCTGCTGGCGCGGTTCCGCATGCTGGTGGAGCTCGACGGCACGACACACATCGCGCCGCCCGAGGCCCCGCCTGTTTTGGGTGCCTTATTGGAAGCGATCAAGCTTTGAGGGTCCGTCGAGATCGCGGAGGGTTTGGAAGCTACGGCTTAGGCAGCTTCGCTCGTATCAGAGCCTCTAGCAAGAGGTTCCGTGGTTTTGGCTCACTCTTGGGGAGTCCCCGCACAATGTCGAAATAATTCGGCGCGGCTACTCCCGCCGCGGCCAAGAAGCGGTTGAAGGCGTCTGCGATCCGGGACGGAGGAACGTCGTTCCCGACCAACGCGTGAATCCCACTAGCTGCCTGATCCGGCCGAGGTATGGGAGGGCGCGAAGTCGTCGGCCGTGTTGCTTGACGAGGTCCTTCTAGTAGGCCCAGCTCTTCGTAGACATCCTCTTTGTAGCATCTGGGCCCGGTAGCATTCCGATTTCGTCGAGCGTACTCGTCTGGAAAATGATCGAGAGCAAACTTTATGATCGCCATCTTGAACGGTACATGCACGACATACTCGTCGCGGATGATCGGCGGACAGCGTTCCGGGTCGATCCTACGTCGTTCGTCTAGATTCACGGCCACCATAGGAAGATCCAGGTCCAAGGCGACATCAAGTTCCCAGCGAACGAATCTGTACTTATACCGCGTCGATTCTCCGATGAGCACGACTACTTGCTTTGCCGACGAGAATCGCTGCCGAAGTCTGGCTTTTACGGTGACTTCTGAAGCCCGGGGGGTCAGTTCGCTTCCCAAGTCGTGGGCATCGTGAAAGTTAAAGTCCACATTCTGCAGGGACTTCCAGCCCTTCATGTAACGGTACGCCCAAATGTCTTTCTGTCCGTCGAAAACGACATAAGTCTTGTTGCGGTAACTCATGGCAAAGCTCCTGCTACAACTATACTGCCGGTTGGGGGCATCTGTGTAATCCCACAATTAGCGGTATAGCAGTGCAGCGCAGCCGTTCCGACCGCAGAAGCTTGTTGTCGCGTGAATCTCCCAACCGGAAAAGGAAATAACTGTTTTGACGGGATCAGGTCAATGGCAAAGACGTCCGAACGGCGAGATAGTTCTGCCGTAAAACGTCGGCGCGTTCGCGCCTCTCCTCGGACTCCGCAGTGATAGAATGCCCGGCATGATGCTTCGCATTCTGTCGCTGGCTCTGAGCCTGCTGCTAACCGTGGCGGCCTTCGCGCAAACCTCGCACAAGGTGACCGAGGCCGACTTCCACCGCTGGATGCAAGAGCTCTCCAACTGGGGCCGCTGGGGAAAGGACGACCAGCGCGGCACGGCCAACCTGATCACGCCCGCGAAGGTCAAGCAGGCGGCGTCGCTGGTGAAGCAGGGCATCACGGTGTCACTGGAGCATCCGCTGCTCACCGAACAGGCGCCCGACAACAGCAGTCCGCTGGAGCATACGATGACCGCCACCGGCGCGAATCCCGTGGCGGACGCCTACGCGATGGACCGCTACGCCATCGCCTATCACGGCTACGCGCACACGCACATGGACGCGCTCGGCCACGCCTTCCAGGACGGCAAGATGTATAACGGATATCCGCAGTCGTCGGTGACCGAAGCCGGCGCGGCCAAGAACGACATCACGGCGTTCCAGAGCGGCATCGTCACGCGCGGCATCCTGGTGGACATTCCGGCGCTCAAGGGCGTGCCGTATCTCGAACCCGGCGACGCGATCTACCCGGAGGACCTGGAAGCCTGGGAGAAGAAGACCGGCCTGCACATCGGCAGCGGCGACGCGCTCTTCGTGCGCACGGGCCGCTGGAAGCGCCGCGCGGAGAAGGGTCCGTGGAACGCGAGCGAGATCCTGGCGGGGCTGCACGTCTCGGTGGTCCCGTGGCTGAAGCAGCGCGACGTGGCGATCCTGGCGGGCGACGGCGCGAGCGACGTGATGCCCTCGCAGGTGGAAGGCGTCAGCCAGCCGGTGCACTTCCTGATGCTGGTGGCGCTCGGCTCGCCGCTATTCGATAACTGCGACCTGGAAGCGCTGGCCACGACCGCCGCGCGGCTCAACCGCTACGAGTTCATGTTCAGCGCCGCGCCGTTGGCCGTGCCCGGCGGCACCGGATCGCCGCTCAACCCCATCGCGATTTTCTGAGGAACGCATGGCACTGGACATCGACCACCTGAAGCGCCGTTTCGCCAGCATGTCCGACGAGGCGCTGCTCGAAACCGATCCCGAAGAGTTCGTCGACCTGGCGCGTGAGTGCTACGAAGCGGAGCTCGCCGAACGCGGCCTCAGCCGTGCGGCGAAGCAGGAGCGCGCGGCCCCGCAAGCCGCCCCGCCCCCAGGGGAAGTGCAGCAGCCCGTGCTGCTCGCCAGCTACTCCGATTATCACGAAGCCAACTTCGCGCGCTCGCTGCTCGAAGCGGCGGAGATTCCGTGCATGTGGGATAGCGACCGTTCGGATGTGCTGGCCGTGGGCGAGCTGCGGCTGATGGTCTCCGCGGCGCAGCTCGAACAAGCGCGGGAGGTGCTGGAGAGCGAGATCTCCGAAGAGGAGCTCGCCGCGCTCGCCGAAGGCGAGGATCTGGCCGACGAAGACGAACAGGAATAGCGCTCCTACTGCGCCTGAATGGCGGCCCGGTGCGCCGCCCACCAAGCCTTCCAGAACGCCGCGTAGGCGTCCAGATCCGCCTGCGCGTCGATCGCGCCGCCGGACTGGCAATGCGCCTGCGTCTCCGGGGTAGCGAAGCGGGCGTCTTCGACGGGCTTGTAGGAAGTGATCTGGTCCGAAGTGGGGTCGACCACCGGCGCCTCCAGCACAAACAGGCAGAACCCGGAGATGGCCATGTGGCGCACGCCCACGTAGTTGTGGTCCAGCAGCGCCGCCAGAGCCGGCAGCGTTTCCCGTGTGTGGATCGCCCGCAGCGACCAGCTCGCCATCTCGCGAAGCTGCGGCTGTGTGGGCTCGTGCATGGCCAGGTCCGCGAGCGCGCGCACCGCCGCCGCATCGCTCGCGTCGTTGAAGGTCATCAGCGCCCCGATCACGCCTTGTCCGAACTGCCCCGCCTGGCCGCCGGCCACCAGCGCATCCCACTCCGCATCGGCGCGCAGGACGCCGCGCGGGTCGTTCGCCCCGATCAGTCCCGCGATCCCGTCCGCACGGACGCGCAGCAGCGCCGCGTCCGCCATGCCAGCGAACACCGGCCGGCGCGCTTCCGGAGGCAAGGAACGCAGCCCGTCCGCCAGTTCGTGATAGTCGCCGCTGCGCGACAATTCCGTTTCGTTGAGCGCCAGGACCTGGATCGCCGCGCCGATCTCATTCGCCACGCGGCCGGCCGGGGTCGCTGCGGGCTCGCCCGGCGGAGCCTCCTCCGGCAACCGCACCGGGACCCACCACAGCTCGGCGAAGCCTCCCTCGCGCGGGATCACGCGGAAGGGGCGGACGGACGTGTCCAGAAACCAGATCCCGTAGAACGGGCTCGCCGCTCCCTGCACGGGAGCCGGGTGGTCGAAGTAACCGCGTCCTTCGAGATGCGCGGAGACGTCTGTGCCGGGCGCTGCTTCGCCCTTCAGCACGCGGTCCACGTGCAGCACAAGGTTGTAGACGACGTTCGGGCCGGAAGCAAAGCTGGACCCGCCCGTGACCTTCGCCACCACAATTAGATCCGCGGCGGCGGTGCGCTCGGCCAAGTGCGGACCCGGAAGCAGCGACGCGGGCAGAGGCGCGCGGGACAGTACCAGGAGCCCGAACACGCCTAGCGCGCGCTTCCACCGCATGTAACCAGCTTACGACTTGATCTCGCGCCCGTCGTCCAGCACGACCAGCGAACTGAGCATGGCCGGCGCGCCGCTCTTGGCCGCTCCGCCCGTGCAACTGATCTTGTCGCCCACCTTCACGGTGTGCCGCGTCCACCCGTAGCTCTTGAGATGGTTGATGCTCATCATCTCGATCTCCCAGGTGACGGTCTTGCCGTCTTCGCCGGTGACGTCCAGGTAAATGTAGGCGTGCGGGTTGGTCCACTCGAACTTCTTCACCACGCCGGTCACCGTGGTGGGACTCCCCATGTTGTACATGGTGGTCGAATGGTGCGCCTCCAGAGGCCTGGTAACCATCAGCATCCCTAGCGCGAGCAGGCCAGCCAGCAGTCGTGATCTCATGTAGTTAGAAACCTCCCCGGGTCCCCTTACTTGTACAGCACCGGCGCGCTGCCTGTCAAGCGGTCCGGCGCTGATTCTTTGGCCGCGCGGGACTACCGGCGGCAGGCGGCTATACTGGTGCGGAACCGTGCCGCGCTTCGTCCACCTGCACAGCCGCTCGGGACGGCTGGCCGTCTTCTCTTTGCTCTACCTGTCGGAAGGCATCCCGGTGGGCTTTTCCACCGTGGCGCTGGCCGCCTTCCTGCGTGGGCGCGGGGTCAGCCTCACTGAGGTCAGCACGATCGTCGCCTCGGTTTACGCCCCCTGGGCCTTCAAGTGGGCCTGGGCCCCGCTCATCGACCTGATCCGCGTCCGCCGCCTGGGACCCTCGCGCACCTGGATCCTGTTCGCCCAGTCCATGATGATCGTCACCATGGCGGCGCTGCTGGGCTTCGACCTGGCCGCCAACACCGCTCTGCTCACCACGCTGATGCTGGTGCACAACGTCTTCGCCGCCACCAATGACGTCGCCATCGACGCCATGGCCGTGCGCGTGCTCCCGCCCGGCGAGGTCGGCACCGCCAACGGCTTCATGTTCGGATCGCAGTACGCCGGCATCGGCCTGGGCGGCAGCGGAGCTCTCTACATCGCGGGCCTGGTCAATTTCCAGGTGTCGTTCTACTTCATCCTGATGCTGATGGCGCTGATCCTGTTCGGCGTCACCATTCCGCTGCGCGAACCGCCCGATCCGTCTGAACCCGAGCGCCCGCCCGGCGTCTCTGCAGCCGCCGCGGTCTGGGGGCGCATCCGCGCATTTTTCCGGGAACTTCACAACGGCTTCTTCCGCCAGGGGCCTGGACCGCTGGCAGGCGTGCTGTTCTCCATCCTGCCGCCGGGCGCCACCGCCCTGGGCCTGGCGCTCAGCACCACCATGCAGGTGGACATGGGATTGCCGGAGCGAACCATCGCCTCGATCTCGCTCGCCGCCAGCATCGCCGGCGCGTTCGGATCGGTGGCCGGCGGCTGGATCTCGGACGCCACCGGACGCCCGCGCGTCTCGCTGGCCGTCTTCTACGGACTGATGGCGCTGCCGACGCTTTTCCTGGCCTCGCGCTTCACGTCGGGGCAGGGCACAGCCGGGGTAACGATTCCCGCGTTCCTGGTGGCCATTGCCGGCTACAACCTGTGTTACGGAATGCGCCAGGCGGCCTTTGCCGGCGTCTTTATGCGGATCACGAATCCGGCGGTGGCGGCCACGCAGTTCACCGGCTACATGGCGCTTAGCAACCTGGGACTCACCTACTCGGGCCTGTGGCAGGGCCGCTACGCCGACGCGCACGGCTACGCCTCCACGCTGGTGCTGGACGCCGCGGTCGGACTGATCGCCGTGGGGGTGCTGCCGTGGGTGCGGAAATCCTCGCCCGGAAACACAACGGGCGGATGAACTGCAAGTCACCCGCCCGCCGGCTTCCAAAACCGCTCTTAGTTCTTGATGAGGATGCGTGTGCGGGAACCACCGACGTGGAATTCCTGCAGCTTCGGGTGGCTGGCATCCGCCTTGTCCAGAATCAGAGACGTGACGGCGTACTTGTTGGGCGCCTCTTCCATGGTGGCATTCACTTCCGCCACCATCTTCTTGCCCTGAAGGATCATGGCCTTGCCGCCGTCGATCTCCAGGCGATAGGTGCCGGCTTTCAGTTCGGTGTTCCCCACCCAGGTGGGGGAGCCGATCTTCAGCGAGTAATGCGTGGTCGCGGCGCTCACTACAGCGAGCGCGACAGTCATCAATAATAGCGTGAGTTTTTTCATAACTACGTAGGTCTTTCTCCTTCAAATGGGAGCTGCGCCGTTTAGCTTGGGGGTGAGCCCCGCGAATTCTGCCGCGCTGCCGCTCCGTATGTAGAGACGCTGCCGGCCGGGCCCAGGTATCCGGTTTTGTTGCCGGCGGAGTGTTTCTTGGGGGAATTTAACGAAGACCGCGAATGGCCTTATCCGATCTTAATAAAAAGGGGCGAGTGATGTGGCATCACCCGCCCCGGCTGGTTTCTCTTCAATTAGCGCACGAGGCTAATTTTTGATAACGATCTTCGTATCCGTCCCCCCCACGCGAACCTCGTCGAGCATCGGCTTGCTCTCGTTGGCATGGCTGACGGCCAGCGACGTGTAGTTGTACTTGGTCGCGTTGTGCTCCATCATGGCCGGAACCTCGGCCACCATGTCGTGGCCCTTGCGGATGACGGCCTTGTCGCCATTCATCTCGATCCGGTAGTTGCCTTGCTGCAACTCGGTGTTGCCCACCCACGTGGGGGATGTAATCTCGAATTTGTAACTCTGGCTGGCGGCGGTAACCACCCCCAGAGCCACGGTCATCAGTAGTAAAGTCAGTTTGCGCATAGTGGTAATTCTTTCTCCTATCGGTACAGCATCGGGCGAGGCTGCGCCCGCTCAGTTGTCCAGCACTAAACTGCCGGGCACCTTCCGCAGTTCACTGATCTCCTGGTTCCGGGCCGTTTCGCTCAGCGGATTGCCGCCGACCGATAGAGTCCGGAACGGCACGATCGCCAAGGGCTTGCCTTCGTCCGCCTGGAGCATCTCCACCAACGGTTTCAGGTCGGTAACCTGATTGCCGTCCAGATAGAGATACCGCCAGCCGGTCAGCCCGGCCACCGGAGCCAGATCCTGAACGCGGTTTTTCTTGATATCGAGCATCGCCAGCTTGCTCATGGCGCCCAACGGCGCGATGTCGCTGATCTGGTTTCCGTCCAGTTTCAGCCGCTCGACGTTGGTGAGCGCGGCCAGCGGCGACAGGTCGGCGATCTTGTTGTCCGAGAGAATTATCTCCTGCAATTGTTTCAGCCCGGTGAGCGGGCTGAGATCACCGATTTGGTTGCCGACGATCTCCAGATGTGTCAGCTTGGTCAACCCGGCCAGCGGCGTCAGATCCGAGATCGTGCCGCCGTGGATGGTGATGGATTCCAGATTCGTCAGCCCGGCCAGCGGCGCCAGGCTCGCGATCTCCGACTTGCCGATGAACAGGAAGCGCAGGCTCTTGAACTGATCCAGCCCCGCCAGGTTGTGGATGACGTCTTTGTCCGCGCGGACCAGGATCACGGTCGCGGCCCGCTCCCCGGTAAACGGCGCGTCCGTCTTCCGGTCAGGAATATACTGCTTGGCTGCCGTCTCCAGGCTCGGGTCCTGAAACACCACCGGGTTGTCAGCGGCCCCCGCCGCGATCATCCCGGATAACACCAGTAGCATCGTTGTTTTCACCGACGAACCTCCAGAAGGATCAAACATGCAAAGGGATCAAACATGGATTCCGCCCGGAGCCGGGCCAGATACGTGGGGGCCCGGACCACAGGCTCCAACCATGTAGACGATCGGGCGGGGGAAAAGTTAGCGCGTGGGAACGGAAATCCGGACCTGCCAAAGGGCTGGGTCCCGTGGCCGCGCTGCGTTTGGTGGTGGTGGCGGCGACTGGCTGGATGCGCCCGGTTCCGGGGAGACGCGAGTCCCTGCGATGGCCCTGAGCATCGAGCCGCCCGCAGATACGGCACGGCGCTGGAGGATGTGGGCCGGCGGTGCGTTCGGCGCGCGCGGCGGGCTGTACCTACGGTGCCTCGGCTCGCCGGCCGCAACTACTCAGGCCGCTGAGCAGCCGGGCTCGAACGTGCTCGACATGATATGGCATAATTATGGCATATGCGGACGACCATTGAGCTTCCTGACGAGTTGCTGACGCGCGCCAAGAGCCGGGCGGCGCTGGAGCGGAAGTCGCTGAAGGAGTTCTTCATTGCGGCGGTGGAGGAGAAGCTGACGCCGCCGGTGAAGAAGGTCCGGCGACCGCCGCCGGTGCTCGGCGACCCGAACGCTCCTAAGCGGGTCAACCCGACGCGCGAACAAATCGAGGAGGCAATGTTCCCCATTGAGCCCTACCTGCCTGGTCGACACTAACGTCTGGCTGGCGCTGGTGTTTGTGGAGCACCTGCAGAACGAGGCCGCGCTGCGGTGGTTCGAGGGGCTGGAAGCTGGTGAGGCCGGTTTCTGCCGCATGGCGCAGTTGGGGCTGATTCGGCTGCTGGGGACTCCGCAGATCATGGGGAAGCACGCCGTGAGCGCGGGTGAGGCATGGCGGCGGGTGCTGGCGCTGCTGGAAGACGAGCGGGTCGAGTTCGTGGCCGAGCCAGCAGATCTGGACGCGTATCTACCAGGGATGTTTCGCTACCGGACGCCCACTCGCCATTTGATGAACGACGCGTATCTCTCGGCGTTTGCGATCGCCGCGGGCCGGCGGCTGACGACACTCGATCGGGGGTTTCTGCAATTCCGCGGGCTGGAGGTCGAGTTGCTGGGATCGTAGGTGGGCGCACGGAAAATTCAGCACAGGACGCAAAAGGCGCAATCGACTGGAGCTGGGTTATCTCTGAGCGCGTTCCAGCACGCAGGCGATTCGAGCGTCCCTCCGAGGGGACGTCTGAGCACCCATTCACGAGAGATCTACGCGACGTGCTCCGGAGCTTGATGCTGTTATGTTTTCGTCTGAAGCACGAACCGTTCCGATCCGAGAACGAGCATCGGCGGATGATTGAATGCAAAGCGTCGTTCAGTCCCGTCTGTGAGTCTCCTTGCACGCGAGCCCTGCCTGTCTGCGATGACAACACGATCCGCGAGGTAGTTCTCGGACCAAGCGTCCTCCCGTCCGGGATAGATGACAGGAGGCTCTTGCTGTCGTTGCCCGGCTACAAACGGGCTGCTGTTCGGGGTGCTTGACGCCCTTGGGTTCCCGTCTGGCCACGATGGAGCCCGGCGGGTGTTCCGGATGTCATACAAAACACTGGACCCAGTCGATTCTTGACAGGCCCCTAGGGGGGTTGCTAAGCTGAATACGGACCGAAACAGTCTTACATGCTCAAGCTGACGAAAAAGGCCGACTACGGGCTGATCGCCCTGCGACACCTGGCGAGCCAGGCGGGGACCGCCTCGGCCAAGGATATCGCCGACGCCTACCGGGTGCCGCTGCCTCTGCTGTCCAAGGTCCTGCAGACGCTGGTGCGCAACGGGCTGCTGGCCTCCGAACAGGGGGCGAGCGGTGGGTACCGGCTGGCGCGGGATCCGCACGAGATTTCGGCGCTGGAGGTGATCCGGTCGATTGACGGGCCGATCATCCTGACACAGTGCTTTACCGAGCACGCCGAACCGGTGCAGTGCGACCAGTCCGAGCTGTGCCCGGTGCGCGAGCCGCTGCGCAAGGTCCACGAAGGAATCCTGCGGCTGCTTTCAAGCATCACGGTGGCCGACCTGGCCTCCGACGAGATGCCGATTCCTTCGATCCCCGGCATGGTTTCAAGCATCCAACCTACTTCCGCACAGAATTCGCAGGTGACAAGACCCCGATGAAATTCCCCATTTACATGGATTACCACGCCACGACGCCGGTGGACCCGCGCGTGTTCGAGGCCATGCGGCCGTACTTTACCGAAGTGTTCGGCAACGCCGCGAGCCGCAATCACAGCTTCGGCTGGCAGGCGGAAGACGCCGTGGAGAAGGCTCGCAAGCAGATCGCCGGCCTGGTGGGCGCCACCGCCAAGGAGATCGTGTTCACCAGCGGCGCCACGGAGTCAAACAACCTGGCGCTGAAGGGCGTCGCCGAGATGTATGCCGAGAAGGGCAACCACATCATTACAGCGGCGACCGAGCACAAGGCGATCCTCGATACCTGCAAGCGCCTGGAGAAGAACGGCGCGCGCGTGACGTATCTGCCGGTGGAGCAGAACGGGCTGGTGGACCTCGACCGGCTGAAGTCGGCCATCACCGACAAGACCATCCTGATCAGCATCATGTACGCCAATAACGAAATCGGCGTGCTGCAGCCGATTGCCGAGATCGGCAAGATGGCCAAGGAACGCGGCATCCTGTTCCACACCGACGCGACGCAGGCGGTGGGCAAGGTTCCGGTGAACGTGGGCGCCGACGGCATCGACCTGATGTCGATCAGCGCGCACAAGATGTACGGTCCCAAGGGCGTGGGCGCGTTGTATGTACGGCGGCGCAATCCGCGGGTGCAGTTGACGGCGCAGATCGACGGCGGCGGGCATGAGCGCGGCATGCGGTCGGGCACGCTGAACGTGACCGGGATCGTGGGGCTGGGCGAGGCGTGCGCGCTGTGCAACGCCGAGATGGCCGAGGAATCGAAGCGCATGGCGTTTTTGCGCGACAAGCTGAAGGACCGGCTGCTGGCTTCGCTCGACGAGTGCTACATCAACGGCACCACGGAGCACCGGCTGCCGAACAACCTGAACATCAGTTTTGCGTTCGTCGAGGGCGAATCGCTGCTGATGGGCATCAATGACATCGCGGTTTCGAGCGGGTCGGCTTGCACGTCGGCGACGCTGGAGCCCAGTTATGTTTTGAAGGCTCTGGGCGCGGGCGACGACCTGGCGCACTCCTCGATCCGCTTCGGCTTGGGGCGCTTCAATACGGAAGAAGAAGTGGATTATGTGGCGGAGAAGGTGATCGACGTGGTGCGCAAGCTGCGCGAGCTGTCGCCGCTGTATGAAATGCACAAGGAAGGGATTGATCTGACGAAGGTCCAGTGGACCGCGCACTAGGAATCCGAGGAAAACAACTTATGGCTTACTCTGACAAGGTTCTCGATCATTACAATCACCCGCGGAACGTGGGATCGCTGGACAAGGGCGATCCGAACGTGGGAACAGGTATGGTGGGCGCGCCGGAATGTGGCGACGTCATGAAGCTTCAGGTGAAGGTGAACCCGGCGACGGGCGTGATTGAAGACGCCAAGTTCAAGACGTTCGGGTGCGGCAGCGCGATCGCGAGCTCGTCGCTGGCCACAGAATGGCTGCGCGGCAAGACCGTGGACGAGGCGTTGGCGATCAAGAATACCGACATCGTCAATGAGCTGAGCCTGCCGCCGGTGAAGATTCACTGCTCGGTGCTGGCCGAGGACGCGATCAAGGCCGCCATCGACGATTACAAGAAGAAAGCGTCGACCCCGGCTGGCGCCCAGGTGGAAGCGAAGGCATAAAACACGTGTCAGCTATGGTCACGGTGACTCCCAAGGCGGTGGAGAAGATTCGCGAGGCGTTCTCGCGCGAGGGCGTGCAGGGAGGCCTGCGCCTGGGCGTGCTGGGCGGCGGCTGCTCGGGTCTGAGCTACCAGTTCAAGTTCGATCCGAAGCCGCGTGCGACCGACAAGGTTCTCACCTTCGACGACGTCAACGTGTTTATCGATCCGAAGAGCATGGTGTTTCTGGATGGGATGACGCTGGACTGGAAGGATTCGCTGATCCATTCCGGGTTTGTGTTTGAGAATCCGAACGCCAAGAAGAACTGCGGCTGCGGGACGTCGTTTACGGCATAGCGAGCGGCGCCGGAGAGGCCGCCGCACACATTCCGTGGCCGAGGGGGCCTGCCCCATACACTACCGATGCGATATTACCAAGCTCTGGGGCTGACGCCTGCGTTGGCGCTTGATGGCGAGGATCTCAAGAAGAGGTTCTACGAGCGCAGCCGGCAGTGGCATCCGGACAAATTTACGCGGGCGAGCGAGGCCGAGCGGGATAAAGCACTGGAGATGACCGCGGTGCTGAACGACGCGTTTCGCTCCCTGCGGGATCCGGTTTCGCGCGCTGAGTATTTTTTAAAAGAGAGCGGCATCGAGCTTTCGAAGGAAGCTCCTCCGGAGTTGCTGGAGGAGGTCTTTGAGCTGAATATGGCGCTCGAAGAACTGCGGGATGGAGACGAGGCGGTGCGTCCGCAATTGGCCGCGGCCGACGAGCGGTTCCGCGGGATGCTGGCGGAGGCGGATCGCGGGCTGGTGGCGCTATTTGCGCGGCACGATGCGGCGGGGGCTGGGGCGGCAGGAGCGTTGGACGAGATCCGCGGCGCGCTGAACCGGCGGCGGTACATCTCCAACCTGGTACGGGAAGTCGAAAAAGAGTTGAATGTCCACACTGCAAATTGATTTTGGCAAAGGGAACTCGCGGATCATCGGGATCGACCTGGGCACCACCAACAGCCTGGTCGCGGTGATGGATCTGACGGCTCCGCGGATTCTTTCGGGGATCGTTCCGAGCGTGGTTTCGGTGAAGGCTTCCGGCGAAGTGGTGGCCGGCAGCGAGGCGCGCGACCTTCTGGTGACCGATCCGGAGCGCACGGTGTATTCGGTGAAACGCCTGATGGGGCGCGGTGCGGCCGATATTCAGGACGAGTTGAAACTGTTTCCGTTCCGCGTGGCCGGAGGGAGCGAATCGGTTCTGAAACTCCAGTTGGGCGAGGCGGTGATGACGCCGCCCGAGGTCTCTGCCCACGTGCTGCGCAAGCTGAAGCAGGACGCCGAGGAAGTGCTGGGACACGACGTCTCGCAAGCCGTGATCACCGTGCCGGCGTATTTCAATGACGCGCAGCGGCAGGCGACCAAGGACGCGGGGCGGATCGCGGGCCTGGACGTGCTGCGACTGGTGAACGAGCCGACGGCGGCCGCGCTGGCTTACGGACTGAACGACCGGCGCGAGGGGATCGTTGCCGTCTACGACCTGGGCGGCGGCACGTTCGACATCTCGATTCTGCGGCTGCATGAGGGGATCTTCGAGGTGCTGGCCACCAACGGCGACACGCACCTGGGCGGCGACGATATCGATAATCTGCTGCTGCGGATCGCGATAGAAGATATTCAGACCGAGTGGGGCGAGGATATTTCGGGCAATTCCACCGCGGTGCAGTTGCTGCGGCGCGCCGTGATTGAGACGAAGGAAGCGCTCTCGTTCGCGCCCGCGGCGGTGATCGACCTGGAATACGGAGCCAAGCGGTATCAACGGCAGATCACGATCGACCTGTTTGACCGGCTGATCCAGCCCATCGTCGAGCGGACGCTGGGGCCCTGCCGCTCTTGCTTGAAGGACGCGGGCGTCACCGTCGACCAGATCGACGAAGTGGTAATGGTCGGCGGGTCGACGCGCATTCCGTTGGTGCGGGCAGAGGTGGAGAAGCTGTTCCGGACGCGGCCGCATACGGAGTTGAATCCGGATGAGGTGGTGGCGCTGGGGGCGGCGGTGCAGGCGGGCATCCTGGGCGGCGAGGTCGCGGACGCGCTGCTGTTGGACGTGACGCCGTTGTCGCTGGGGATCGAGACGATGGGCGGGCTGGTGTCGCGGCTGATTCATCGCAACTCGACGATTCCGGCGTCGGAGACCGAGCTCTTCACCACGGCTGTCGACGGGCAGACCAACGTCCTGATCCACGTGGTGCAGGGCGAGCGCGAACTGGTGAAAGACTGCCGCAGCCTGGCGCGGTTCGACTTGAAGAACATCGCGCCGCAGCCCGCGGGAATGGCTCGCGTGCAGGTGCGGTTCCTGATCGACGCGAACGGCATTCTCAGTGTGACGGCCAAGGACCTGCGCACGGGCGCCGAGCAAAGCATGGACGTGAAGCCGTCCTACGGGCTGTCCGACGAGCAAGTGGAGGCGATGATCCTCGAATCCTACGACAAGGCCGAGGAGGATCTGAAGGAGCGCCAGGTTCGCGAGGCTCGGGTGGAGGCGGACGCCGTGCTGGGCGCGACGCAGAAGGCGCGCGAGGATGCGACGTACCGCGAATCGCTGACCGACGAGGATCGCGAGGCGATCGACACGGCGGTGAACGAACTGCTGGTGGCTTACAACAGCGATGACCATCTGCTGATTCGTGAGAAAATTGATCAGGTGGATTTCGCCACGCAGAAGTTGGCGGAGGCCATCATGAATGCGGCCGTGGGAAAGGCGTTGAAGGGGACGAAAATCGATGCCTAAGCTGACCTGGGACGATTTGGACGGGATCGGGCTGGCTTTGTACGAAAAGTTTCCGGAGCAGGACCCCACGCACATCCGCTTTACCGATTTGCACAAGTGGATCACCGAACTTGACGGGTTCGACGACGATCCGGTGAAGTCCAACGAAGCCAAACTCGAACGGATCCAGATGGTATGGCTCGAAGAATTCCAGGACAACCAGTAGCGGTTCTGGTCGTCGCGGCGCTGGCCGGGGCGGCCTGCTTTCTGCCGGCGGCGGAAGAGACGCCGACGCCGCTGCAGCGGTCGGTGATGGATCACATCTCGGCCGATTCGCTGCGCGGGCATCTTTCCTTTATCGCTTCCGATGCGCTGGAGGGGCGGGCAACGCCTTCGCGCGGACTGGACCTGGCGGCAGAATACATCGCGGCGCAGTTCCGGCGCGCCGGGCTGGAGCCCGCGGCGGGCGACAGCTACTTCCAGACGACGACCATCGGCGAGTTGGGCGCGGGCGGCGCGCGACTTCTGCGGCGCTTGGGTCCGGAAGCGGCGTCGGCCACGGTGCGGAATGTGGCGGGGATTCTGCGCGGGTCAGATCCGAAGCTGGCGGACACTTACATCATCCTGAGCGCGCACTACGATCACGTGGGCGTGGCTCCGGAGACGGCGGAGAACGCCGGGCAGGACCGGATTTTTAACGGCGCCAACGACGACGGCAGCGGCACGGTGAGCGTGATGGAGATCGCCGCGGCCTTGGCCAGCCTGCATCCGCGGCCGGCACGCAGCATCCTGTTCCTGACGTTTTTCGGCGAGGAGTCGGGGATGCTGGGATCGCGGTATTACGCCGAGCATCCGCTGGTGCCGGCGGCCCAGACCATCGCGCAGCTCAACCTGGAACAGTTGGGGCGCACGGATGCCAGTAACGGTCCGCAGTTGAAGGACGCGAACCTGACGGGCTACGACTTTTCGAATTTGCCGGAGATCCTGGCCGAAGCCGCGGCGCTGGCGGGCGTGCGGATCTGGAAGGATGACGCCGGTAGTGATCCGTTCTTCGCACGCAGCGACAATGCGTCACTGGCGGCCCTGGGGATTCCGGCGCACACGCTGAGCGTCGCCTACGAGTTTCCGGATTACCACAAGGTGGGTGATTCCTGGGACAAGATCGACTACGACAACATGGCCGTGGTGGATCGGGCGATCGCGCTGGGGCTGATGCGGCTGGCCTCGGATGAGGCTCCGCCCGTGTGGAATTCGTCGTATCCGGCGGCGGTGAAGTACGCCGAGGCGGCGAAGAAGCTGCACGCGGTGGCGGGGGAATAGCGGGGGCTCCCTCGCGCGCGGCGCGGGGCGGGAGTATGAGGAAAGCGATTCCGTGGGTGCGCGTCGCGTTCGGCGTGGAACTGGTCGTGTTCTCGGCGATGCCGCTATTCGGATGGGAGCCGCCGGAGGCACCCCCGGCCGGGCAGGCGTTCCAATCCGCGATTCTCGATTCCTACGTCGCGATGCTGATTCAGCTTGTGTACCTGGGTGCGGGGCTCGCCTATCTGGCGAACCGGTACGTGGCGCTGGCGACGGTCGTGTTGATGCCGGTGGTGCTCAACATCGTGCTGTTCCACATTTTCCTGTTCCGGGAGACGCTGCCGCTGACGTTGAGTATCGCTGTGCCGGCCGGGGTGATGGTGTGGGCGAGCTGGGATGCCTATCGACCGCTGTTGCGCGCACGGCTGCCGGTGTGAGTTTGCCCGGCAGGCTCGCAGCATGCGAGTCATGAGCCTGCCGGACGTAAGGGATGGGAGTTACGCCGTGCGCATGGACTCGCTCTTATCCGCACCGGAGATAGCGGCCTGCGCGGCGGCCAGGCGGGCGATCGGGATGCGGTAGGGCGAGCAGGACACGTAGTTCATGCCGACGCGGTAACAGAATTCGACCGAGCTCGGGTCACCGCCGTGTTCGCCGCAGATGCCGATTTCCAGATCGTGGCGCGTCTGGCGGCCGAGCTTGATGCCCATCTCGATCAGCATGCCCACGCCTTCCTGGTCGATGGACGCAAACGGGTCGGCCTTGAACACCTTCTCCTGTTCGTACAGAGCGGAGAATTTCGTATAGTCGTCACGCGAGAGGCCCATGGTGGTCTGCGTGAGGTCGTTGGTGCCGAAGCTGAAGAACTCGGCCTGTTCGGCGACCTGATCGGCGAGCATCGCGGCGCGCGGGATTTCGATCATGGTGCCGACCAGATAGTGCAGGTGCGGCATCTTGGCCTTCTCCAGAACTTCCTTGGCGACGCGCACCACGATTTCCCTCTGATGTTCGAACTCGCGGGCGCTGCCGATCAGCGGGATCATCACCTCGGGGATCACCTTCTTCTTCTTCTTGGTCACCTGGACGGCCGCTTCGAAGATCGCGCGGGCCTGCATTTCGGTGATCTCGGGGTAGCTGATGCCCAGGCGGCAGCCGCGATGGCCCAGCATAGGGTTGAACTCGTGCAACTCTTCGACGCGCCGCAACAGCTCGGGGAGCTGCTTGCGCAGGTCGCCGATGGCGATGTCGTACTTCTCCGACATCTCCTTCTTCTCTTTCCGATCGGCGTGCGGCAGCTTGGCGAGGTCGACCATGAGGTCCTCGCGCTTGGGGAGGAACTCATGCAGCGGCGGATCGAGCGTACGGATCACCACCGGAAATCCGTCCATGGCCATGAACAAGCCAACGAAGTCGGCGCGCTGCATGGGCAGCAGCTTGGCGAGCGCCTTGCGGCGGCTCTTTTCATCACGCGCCAGAATCATGGCCCGCATGTGCTGCAGGCGCTCTTCGGCGAAGAACATGTGCTCGGTGCGGCACAGGCCGATGCCTTCGGCGCCGAACATCCGAGCCACCTTGGCGTCACGCGGGATATCGGCGTTGGCGCGCACTCCAAACTCGCCGCGGAATTCGTCCGCCCAGCGCATCAGCGTGCCGAAGTAGGAAGTGTTCGGGTCGGGCGCACTGGTGACGGCCTGGCCGAGGAAGACCTGGGCCGTGGTGCCGTCCATCGAGATCCAATCGCCTTCCTTCACCGTGATGGTCTTCTTGCCGACCGTGGCGGTGAACTTCCGGCCGCGTTCGTCGATGGAGATGGAGCCCGCACCGACGATGCACGGGCGGCCCATGCCGCGCGCGACCACGGCGGCGTGGCTCGACTTGCCGCCGACGGCCGTCAGGATGCCCTTGGCGACGTCCATGCCGTGGATGTCGTCGGGCGTGGTTTCCTTGCGGACCAGGATGACGGGTCCGCCCTTCGCCAGCTCGACGGCTTCGTCAGCGGTGAAGGCGGCGCGGCCGACGGCGGCTCCGGGGCTCGCGTCGATGCCGGTGGCGATCAGGGGGAGTTTCTTGAGCGACGCGGTATCGAAGACCGGGTGCAGGAGTTGGTCGAGCTGCTGGGGTTGTACACGCAGGATCGCTTCGTTGCGTTCGATAAGGCCCTCTTCCACCATCTCCACCGCCACGCGCACGGCGGCGTGTCCGGTGCGCTTCCCGTTGCGGGTTTGCAGCATGTAGAGCTTGCCGTCTTCGATGGTGAACTCGAAGTCCTGCATGTCGCGATAGTGCTGCTCGAGGCGGGTAGTGATTTCGCGGAGCTGGTTGTAGGCGTCCGGCATGATGGCTTCCAGCTCGCTGATGGGCTGCGGCGTGCGGATGCCCGCCACCACGTCTTCGCCCTGCGCGTTCACCAGGAACTCGCCATAGAAGAGTTTCTCGCCGGTCGCGGGGTCGCGCGTGAAGCCGACGCCGGTGGCCGAGGCGTTGCCGGTGTTGCCGAACACCATCGCCTGGACGTTGGCAGCGGTACCGATTTCGTCCGGGATCTTTTCCATCTTGCGGTAGTAGGCCGCCTTGGGGTTCCACCAGGACTGGAACACGGCGTCGCGCGCCTGGGCCAGCTGCGTGTGCGCGTCCTGCGGGAAGGGCTTCTTGGTTTCTTTGTGGACCAGCTTCTTGTAGTCGGCGATGATGGCCTTGAGATCCTCCGCCGAAAGGTCGGTGTCGAGCTTGGCCTTCACCTTGTGCTTGCGGGCGTCGAAGATATGGTCGAACTTCTCCATGTCGATGCCCAGCGCGACTTCGCCGAACATCTGGATGAAGCGGCGGTAGCTGTCGTAGGCGAAGCGCGGGTTCTGGCTGATGTGCGCCAGGCCTTCCACCGTCTTGTCGTTCAAGCCCAGGTTGAGGATGGTGTTCATCATGCCGGGCATGGAAAACTTCGCGCCGGAACGGACGCTGACCAGCAGCGGATTACTGGCATCGCCGAGCTTCTTGCCGATCTGCTCCTCAAGCTTGGCGAGCGCGGCCAGCACCTGGTCATTGATCTCGCGGGGAACCTTGTTGCCCTTCTGAAAGAAAATAGTGCAGACTTCTGTGGAAATGGTGAATCCGGGCGGCACCGGAACTCCGGCGCGGCTCATCTCAGCCAGGCCTGCGCCTTTGCCTCCAAGCACGTCCTTCATGGTGCCGTTGCCATCGGCCATTCCGCCGCCAAAACTGTAAACGTAATTCGTCATAATTTCTGCTCTCCTGAACCGGCGAACCTCAGCGGGCCGCCACAGCGCTTCCTTCTTATGATGCCCCGGCGTCTTGCGCGCCTGATGTAACGATCTCCGAAAAATCGGCGATCGAAGAAAACTCGGTCAGCAAGTGATACAGCAGCGTAAGGCGGTTGGTGCGGACCTGAGCGTCCGGAGCGTTCACCAGCACCTTGTCAAAGAAAACGTCGACCTTCGGGCGCAGCGTGGCCACCGTTTCCAGAGCTTCGCGATAACCCGTTCCCTTGGCCCGCTCGCGTACGGATTCAAACGCGGCGTGCAGGTCCTGTTCCGGACCGGCTTCGAGCAGCGGGGCCTGGATGGGTCCGGAGGAGGAGAATTCGGCTTGCTTCAAAATATTGCGGATGCGCTTGAAGCTGGCCGCTAACGGTTCGAAATTTTCGGTGGGGCGCACGGCGGCCAGCGCTTCCAGGCGCGCTTGGACGTCGGGCAGCGTGCCGACGCCCGAGGCCAGCACGGCGTTCACCTCGTCATACTTGAAGCCGCGGATTTCCCGGAAGTAGTGCTGGATGCGGTCGAGCAGGAATTCCTCCAGAGCGATTTCGTGCACGTCTCGGCCGCCGCGGAGCGCTTGCGCATTAACTCCTCCCAGATCAGGTTTGAAGGCTTTGCTGACCAATTCCCGCAAGGTCAGGTCCATTCGGCCTTCCACCAGAATCTTGATCACGCCCTGGGCGGCGCGGCGCAGCGCGAAGGGGTCTTTGGAGCCGGTCGGCACCAGGCCGACATTGAAGCAGCCGCGCAGCGTGTCGAGCTTGTCGGCGAGCGCCACGATCTGGCCCTCGGGCGTCGAAGGAATCGAATCCTCCATGCTGAGCGGCTTGTAGTGTTCGTAGATCGCCCGCGAAACAGCTTCGGGCTCGCCCTGCTCTTTCGCGTAAAGGCCGCCGACGATGCCCTGGAGGTCGGTGAACTCCTTCACCATTTCCGTGGTGAGGTCGCACTTCGCTAACCATGCCGCGCGCTGGGCGAATTCGTCGCCGCCCAGTTCTTCCACCAGAGCAACGACGCGGTCGGTCTTCTCTTTATACGTGCCGAGCTTGGCCTGGAACGTGACCTTTTCGAGGTCCTTGACGCGCGAGGCGAGCGTGCGTTGCTGGTCCACGTTCCAAAAGAAGCGCGCGTCGTTGAAGCGCGCTTTCAAGACACGCTCATTGCCCTTCTTGACCAGTCCCTCGGGGTCCTCGGCGGTATTGAGCACGGCGACGAAGTGCGGCGCGAGCTTGCCTCCGGTGGCTTCCACGGAGAAATATTTCTGGTGATGCCGCATCACCGTGGTGAGGACCTCGGCCGGCAGCTTCAGGTAGTCAGGGTGGAAGTCGCCGCGGATCGCGGTGGGCCACTCAGTAATGTAAGTAAGCGTCTCACGCAGCTCGGGGTCGATCTTCGCGCCCAGGCCCACGGCCTCGGCTTCGATCTTCTTGCGGCGCTCGTTGGCCGAGAGGATCACATAATACTGGCGCAGCTTGGTCTCGTAGTTCTGCGGTGTGACTTCGACGCCGGGCTTGCCGAGGATGCGGTGGCCGCGCGTAACGTTGCCGGTGCTGACACCCGCGATCTCGAAAGGGATCACGTCTTCGCCCAGCATCGCCACCAGCCAGCGGATGGGACGGATGAAGCGGGGTCCGGTTTTGCCACCCACCCAGTACATAGTCTTCGGCCACTGGATGCCGAGGATCGCCTGCGGCAGCGATTCTGCCAGGAGGTCGCGCACGGGACGGCCGGGGATCTTTTTCACCAGCTCGAAGTAGGCGCCGGATTTGAGGAGTTCCGTGACCGCGACGCCCTGCTTACGGGCGAATCCTTCCGCGGCTTTGTCGCCGGCGGTGACTGGCGGACCCTTCACTACTTGCTCGGTATCGGGCGTGCGTTCGGGGAGTCCGGCGGCGCGCACCACCAGGCGGCGCGGGGTGGCGTCGACCTTGGGCGTCGCGCCAAACAGGTCGAGCCCCGCAAGCTGGTCGAGCGCGCTGGGGATCATCCAATGCGGAATTTCTTCGGTGCCGATTTCGAGCAGGAAGTCGAGGCTCATGCGGCCTCCTCACGCTCGCGCCGATCGGACTGCTGGTCGACCCAGAGCTTGGCGGTGCCCACGGCCAGATCGCGCACGCGCTTGATGACGCCGACGCGTTCGGTAACTGAGATCGCGCCGCGGGCGTCCAGCAGGTTAAACAGGTTCGAGCACTTCAGCACTTGTTCGTACGTCGCGAGGACCGGGTAGCGCGTCTTGTCCTCGGCGTCCGCGTAGCCGGCCATGAGCTCCTTGCACTCGGCTTCGTGCTCGCCGAGCAAACGCCACAGGCGATCGACGTTGGCCTTCTCGAAGTTGTAGACCGAAAGCTGCACCTCGTCGGCCAGCCGCACGTCGCCGTACTTGAAGCCCGGCGCCCACTCGATGTCATAGACGCTGTCCACCCCTTGCAGAAATGCCACGATGCGTTCCAGGCCGTAGGTGATCTCAGCGGGAACCAGGTCGAGGTCGAAGCCGCCGCACTGCTGGAAGTAAGTGAACTGCGTGATTTCGAGACCGTCCAGCATCACCTGCCAGCCGACGCCCCAGGCGCCCAGCGTGGGCGCTTCCCAGTTGTCCTCTTCCAGCTTGAGATCATGCTTGGCAAGGTCAATGCCGATGGCCTCCAGGCTGCCCAGGTATTGGTCGATGATGTCGTCCGGCGAGGGTTTGAGGATCACCTGCAACTGCTGGTGCTTGTACAGCCGGTTGGGATTTTCGCCATAGCGGCCGTCAGCCGGCCGTCGGCTGGGCTGCACATAGGCGACGCGGTAGGGCTTGGGGCCCAGCACGCGCAGGAAGGTTTCCGGAGCCATGGTGCCGGCGCCCACTTCGGCGTCAAACGGTTCTTGAATGATGCAGCCGCGGTCGGACCAGTAATGCTTCAGCTTGAAGATGGTTTCTTGAAAGGAGTCCATGAGGGAGTGGCCGGTGGCCAGTGGCGAGTGGCCAGTTAGAGAGCCTCCAGTAACGGGACGGTTAGAAAGCGGCGCTCGGTGTGCTGTTCCATGGCGCGCACTAAACTGCGGCGCAGGCTGGCGAGGGTGGTCTTGGACCACGGGTGATGGGCCACGCCGCTGAGCGGCTTGGCGAACATTTCTTCCACCAGGTCCGCGGTCTGCTGGTTGACGCGCAGTTCGGGAAGTACGCCGGTGAGGCGCACGGCCCACAATGAGAAATAGTCGACGGCGGGCCACAGGTCGCCACCGGCGCGCAGGTGCGCGAGCATGGCCTTCAGCAGGCGGTAGAACTTTTCGTTCGGCTCATGCGGCGGCAGCAACTGTTCGGACACCTCCGTCAAAAAATCCAAGGCCAGTGAGCGATCATAATCAGGCTCGCCCGCCAGCGGCGAATCGATCAACTCGCAACTGGACAAATTCGCCAGCTCGGCGTTTTCGCGCAGAAAGTAAGCCATGCGGACCTGGCTCAGCCGCTCCAGGCCGGAGCCGAAGGTGCTTTTCGGCCGCCGGGCGCGCCGGGCGACGCCACGCAGTTTCCCCTGGTCGCGGGTAAAGAAACTCACGATCAGATCCGCTTCCCGGAAGGGATACGTGCGCAGGACAAAGGTCTCGCTTACCCGCGCGGGCATAGTTTCGCAGCAAAACTCTAGGGTAGCATGGCGCTGGCCGGGAACTGCGTCTTGGCGTGGATTACTTACGCCTATGTCTTGTCCCTACGACCGGATTCGGGCGACTTTGCAGAGCCGAACTAAGGTAAACCAAGAATGGTCCCGGCCCGGAACCCGGACGATGATAGTACCAGGAGGTCACAGGTGCGATTACCGTCCGATGCAATTCGTGGAATCCGCTGGGCCGCCGCCGGCCTGGTCGTAGCCCTGGCGGTCGTAGTCCTGTTTCGCATGGGAGACGCGGCTCCGGCCGAGGGCGCGGCGATCGATTCGGCGCCGGGACTGGTGGTGGGTGAGTCGGCCGAGCTCTCTTCGCCGGATCTGGCTTCGGCCGACAGCGAGCGATTCATGTCACCGCCGCAGGTGCCGCCGCCTCCGCCGTTACGGGGCGACGTGCCGCCTCCGCCGCCGCTGCGCGTCCAGCGTGTGGTGGCGCCGCCGCCGCCGCGCAAGCCTGCCAGGACGCTCCAGGAGCCCCGCGTCTTCAACGCGAATCCGGAACTGGGACCAGTGGTCGTGGCGCCGCTACCCGATCGGGGGGAAGTGGTGGAGGTCGCCGCCAACAGCACGGCGCGCCCGGGCACGCCCGGCTATCCCATCATCATCCGTCCGCCTGAGCCGGAGCGCGAGGACAACCCCGCGCTACGCATGCTGAAGACCGTGGGCCGGGCGTTAGGCATCGGCAGGCGGCACGAGGAGGCGCGCCCGGAAGAAGCGCGCCAGGCGCCCGTCCCCGCTCCTGGGCTCTAACCCGCATTTCTCACCAGATTTCGGACGCAGGACGTGGCGCGAGCCCATGGCTCGCCGCGCCCAGACATCAGGTATGACTCGTCCCGGCGCTTGTCGTCCATCACAGTGTCGTGCCCGGGGTGCCGGCCCGACCACTCGCCGAGGCATCCCACCTGTGCTTTGCCCGAAACGCTCTGCGAGCCTGTGAGAAATCCAGGCTAATCCGGATTTCATCCGAAGCCCTCTGCGCATCGGGGGAAGCCCCGGGGAAACTCGGTGGACGATTTCGCCGCCGCTCCGAACTTTGACGGCCCGCGCCGGCACCCGTCCCGCAAGCGTCCACCGCCAGACCCTGAAGCCCGATCCGCCTCCACGAAGCCTCCCGCCTCGTTGTTTGACATAGACTAGAACCGTATGAAGCCACCCGACCGGCCCCTCCGCGTTCCGGACCTCGTCGAAAAGAAGCGCTGCCGGGAAAAGATCGTCATGCTCACCGCCTATGACGCCACCATGGCGCGCCTGTTTGACCGCGCCGGTGTCGACGCCCTCCTCGTCGGCGACTCCCTGGGCATGGTCATCATGGGCCAGGAAAACACCCTCGGCGTCACGCTCGACGTCATGGTTCATCACACCCGCTCGGTCACCCGCGGCGCCCGCCGCGCCCTGGTCGTCGCCGACATGCCCTTTCTCACCTACCAGACCGGTGTCAACGAAGCAGTCCGCAACGCCGGCCGCCTGATCCAGGAAGGCGGAGCCGCCGCGGTGAAGCTCGAAGGCGGCCACGCCAACGCCGACGTCGTCGCCCGACTGGCCGAGGTCGGCATTCCGGTCATGGGCCACTTGGGCGTCACCCCACAGTCGGTCCATCAACAAGGAGGCCACCGCCGCCTGGGCGCCAAGGCCGCCGAAAAACTGGTCGACGAAGCCCTGGTCCTGGAACGAGCCGGAGCCTTCGCCGTGGTCCTCGAATCCATCCCCTCGCCCGCCGCCCAGGCCATCACCGAGGCGCTCACCATCCCCACCATCGGGATCGGCGCCGGACCCCACTGTGACGGCCAGGTCCTGGTGAGCTACGACGTCCTGGGCCTGTTCGACGAATTCGTCCCCTCTTTCGTCAAGCGCTACGCCGAGATGGGAGATGAGGTCACCCGCGCCGCCCGCACCTTCGGCGAAGATGTCCGTGAGGGCCGCTTCCCCAAGTAGCCTCCGGAAATCTGTGTCCATCTGCGTCCATCTGCGGCCCATTCCTTTTATTACCGCCCCGATCCGGACTCTTCCAGCAACCAAACGAACCCAAATCTAATTGAAAACAAAGGAATGCCCCTAGCCCCCACCCCGACCATCGAAGCCATCCGCGGGCAGGTCTCCGCCGCCCGCGCCCAATCCCAGACCATCGGCCTGGTCCCCACCATGGGTGCTCTTCACTCGGGGCACTCCGCCCTAATCCGCCGAGCCCGCGCCGAAACCGGCTACGTTGTCGTTACCCTCTTCGTCAACCCGACCCAGTTCAACAACCCCGACGACCTGGCCCGCTACCCCCGCACGCTCGAAGCCGACTTGGCCCTCTGCGGATCCCTGGGCGCGGACGCCGTCTTCGCCCCCACCGCAGCCGAGATGTATCCCACAGAAGCCCCTCTCACAACAGTTGAAGTTTCCACGCTATCTGAATACATGGAAGGCCACTTCCGTCCCGGTCACTTCCGCGGCGTAGCGACCGTCGTCGCCAAGCTCTTCAACATCGTCCCCGCCGACCGCGCCTACTTCGGTGAGAAGGACGCCCAGCAGCTCGCCATCATTCAGCGCATGGCGGCCGACCTCAACTTTCCCGTCGAGATCGTGCCCGTAGAAACCGTCCGCGAGTCCGACGGCTTGGCCATCAGCTCCCGCAATCGTCTCCTGACGCCCGAAGAGCGAACCGCCGCCCCGGCTCTCTACCAAGCGCTGCAATCCGCTGCCGCCGCCGTTCACAGCGGCTGCCGCGAATCATCCAAAGCGCGAACTGTTGCCACGGAAGTACTTGCACAGACGCCACAACTGCATCTGGAATACCTGGAGATCGCCGACCCCGCTACCATGCAGCCAGTGGAGCGGATCGCCGGCCCGGTCCGCATTCTGGCGGCGGCGTGGCTCGGCCGGACGCGCTTGATCGACAACGTCGCCTGCCACCTTTAATGAAGCATCCGCCGCATCATGAGCCAGGAAAGACGCTGGAGCGTTTGCAGGGTTATCGTAGACCGCTGCGGTCGCGGCACAGCTACGGGCGCTGTGCCCGGTGCACGTCCTTTGTGCGGAGCGCCGCTAGCAGAGCCGCGACCACAGCGGTCTACGCTTGCTGAGAAAACGCTCTAGGGTTGCGGATCCGGCACCAGGAGCGGCAGCGCAAGCTTGCCCGCCGGACCCTCATAGACCAGCTCGACCGACTTCACTTTCTCCGGCTTGCCCTTGTAGGCAAAAAACAATGCCCCGGACACCGGCAGCGGCACCTCGGCTCCGGACGGCAGCGCAGCGCGCTCCACCCGTTCGCGCACCGGCATCTCGGCTGCCCGATCCGGAATGTAGGGATTCGGCGTCTCCGGCGGCGGCATTCGCCGCGTCGTCCCGGTAGTGGGTCCCTGCTGGGGATATGGACCCTGCTGCGGATACGTCGATGGCGGCCGGCTGGGCACCCCGGGTGGCAATTGCGACTGGTTCTGCGGACCGCCCAGGATCACGCCCACGTTCCCCACGCCAACCCCGGCCTGCACTCCGGTGCCGCGCGAAGACGTCCCCTGCGGACCCTCCATCGAATTCGCCACCATGAACGGCTCCTGCGCCAGGATCCCCCGCTTGCTCCCGTTGATGCGCACCGAAAACAGCGAGCTGCTGAGCGGCGCCCGCCTCCCCTCCGGCCCGAACACCGCCACGTCCACCACCAGGTACGCGGGCGAATACAGCATGCCGCCCTCCGCCGGAATCGACCGCACCAGGTACTCGGCGCCGATGGTCACCTCGCCCACCGCCCCGTGCGCCGGATACTCCTCGGCCGAGGCGCGCGGCTTGGTGCCCTGCGCCGCCAGCGGAACCCCCGCCAGAACCGCGATCGTCATTACTCGTCGCATGGCGCGGCGCATGCCCCAGTATAGGCCAAGCCCGTTGCTATCCTAAAGCTTTCACCTATGAGACAACTTCTCCTGATCTTTCTGGCTGCGGCCGCCTTGCGCGCCGACCAGATCACGTTCATGAACGGCGACCGCATTACCGGCGACATCGTCCGCGCCACGGCCGCCAACGTCGTACTGAAGACCGGCGCGGGCACGCTCACGATCCCGCGCGACTCCATCACGGCCATCATGTCCGAAGGCCCGCTCTACTTCGTGCTCGCCGACGGCCGCACCGTCTCCGGCACCGTGCAGACCGTCAACGGCCAGTTCCAGATCACCACCCAGAACCAGGGCGTGGTGACCACCGCGCCCGCCGACCTCGCCCTGATCCGCAACCAAGCCGAGCAGGACCAGTACGAACGACTCCTCGCCCCCGGCCTCACCGAACTCTGGACCGGTTTCGTCGACCTGGGCTACGCCGCCGCCCGCGGCAACGCCAACACCCAGACCACCACCGTCTCCGGCAAGGCCAGCCGCATTACCACCCGGGACGCCATGGAGGCTCATTTCACCTCGATCTTCTCCTCCAGCAAGGTCACCGGAGTGAACCAGACCACGGCCAACTCCAAGCGCGGCGGCGTGTCTTACAACTACAACTTCAACCCCAAGCTGTTCGCCTTCGGCAGCCTCGACCTGGAATTCGACCAGTTCCAGAATCTCGACCTCCGCGTCGTGCCCGCGGCCGGCATGGGCTATCACGCCATCAATACGGACGCCACCAAGCTGGACCTGCAACTCGGCGCCTCGGGCAACCGCGAGCGGTTCTCCACCGGGCTAAAAAGGGACTCGGCCGAAGCGCTGCTGGGCGACACCTACACCCACAACTTCTCGCCCACCACGTCGGTGACGGAGAAGTTTAACTACTATGCCAACCTCACGCGCCTGGGCCAGGGCCGTATGAACTTCGACACCACCTTCGCCACGCGCTTGAACGGCTGGGTGTCGATCCAGTTCACCATCAGCGACCGCTACCTGAGCAACCCGGTCCCGGGGCGCAAGACCAACGACATCCTGTTCAGCGCCGGCGTCCGCGTCAGCACGTCGTCGCAGTAGTGGCGATCCCGCCCGCCGCACGCCTGAACCAGCACGCCAGTTGGCAAACTGGTATATACGTTTTTGAATGAAACTTCCTGTGCTGGCCCTTGCCTTGTTCGTGACGACGGCGCTGCACGCGAACGACCCTGAGCGTCTACTACGGCGATGACGACGGGTTCGGCGTGGGGGAGACCTCGGGTTCGATCTCGGCCCCAACCGCCGACAACGCGAGTGGCGATGCTGCATTTACCGATGTGCGGCTCATCAGTGACATCTTCGCGGGGTCCGGCGAACCCGCATTCGCACCCACCGGAAACTTCGACCCATTCCCCTGTTGAGCATCGCCAGCGTGACCCTGACCATGCGGGCAGGGTCGTTCGATTCGTCCAGTCCCTTGGACGGTCCCAATGTGATCATGTTGGACGGGGTTGCCATTCCCAGCACGTTTTTCGATCTGTTTACTGCCAATACCTCTTCCGTCGACAACTTCATCGAAGAGCGATCGATCGCTCTGAACGTGCTCGTCTTCGGTAGTCTGGTGGCGGACGGCGTCGTCAACTTGACTGGGACGAACATTAGCGAAGGCTCCGGCGCGGGATCGTTCCAGGTCGATTTCCTGCGGCTGGACATTGAGGCGGAGGCCGTGCCGGAGCCGTCCACGCTCCTGCTCACCGGTTTGGGATTGGCGGCTGCCGCTTTGCTCCGCCGCAGGCAAGCCCGTAGCTGAGCCGCGACCACAGGGAGCGGTCCCCTCCGGTCCACGTCACTTCGAGCCGATCAGAAACGTATTCCCCTCGGAATCTTTGAACGCCGCCGACGTCCCCCAATCCTGCTTCGTCGGCTGGATGGTCAGCTCCACGCCGCGGTTTTCCAGTTCGCGCGCGGTTCCCTCCACACCGTCGGACCAGAACGTCGCGTTCATTAAACGACCCCGGCTGGAGCCGGTCGCCCATGCGGAACAGCACCACGCGCGCGTCCGCCCCGAGCTGGTACGCCACTGGCTGCGCCGCCGCGTCAAACGGGCATAGTGGCGCGCGCACTCGTGCGCGCCGTGCCGGGACTCGTCCCGGCACTTGTCCTGCAACCGGCCACAAGTGTCGAGACGAGTCTCGACACGGCAAGCCACGGGCTTGCGCCACCTACTTCGCCGCCGCGCGCTGCTCGGCCAGCGTCCGCTCGAACACCCGCTGGACGATATCCAACTCCGCCGTGTACCCCGCGGGATCGATGAACGGATTCGGACCTTGCCCCATCCTCGGGTACTTCTCCGCCAGGTTGTACATGGCCGGATGCGAGGCCAGCGGAATGTCGGGATGTAGCGACCGCAGCACCTTGAAGGCCTGCTGATACTCCTCGGCGATCCCCGGATTCTGCTGGTTGTTCACCAACTGGAACCCCGGGTTCACGCCCACGCTGCCGATGATCACCACGTTATAGGTCTGCCCGTTGTCGGTGACGTTCATCTCCCACGTGGTGCACCCCTTGGTGTGGCCCGGCGTCAGGTGCGCGATCAGCTCCGTGCCGCCCAGTTCCACCCGATTACCGTCGTGCAGCGGCTTGTACATGGGACGCGCCCGGCCGCTGGGCGTGCGCATGCGTTCGAGCGCCGGGATGTCCTCGGCCATGGCCATCACCGTCGCGCCGGTCAGCTCCTGCACCAGCGCGTCGCCTTCCATGTGGTCGCCATGCGCGTGGCTGCCCAGCAGGATCTTGATGTCGCTGAACTTGAACCCGAGTTTCTCCACTGAAGAGCGGATCACCGGCACCGTGCGCTCATAATCGCTGTTGATGAGGATGTGCCCGGCCGGCGTCACCACCAGAAACGACGCCAGGCTCTGGGTGCCGACGTAGTACAGGTTCCCGGCGATCTTGTGCGGCGGGAACGCCGTGTCCATCATTTCTTTGCTGCCGATGTTGCGCTGGAACAGCTCCTGGAGCGTCCACTCCTTGGTGGCCTGCGCCATCAGCGCGGCTGCTCCGCAAGCGGCGAGAATGGCTCCCGTGGTCAAGTAGGTCCGCATGGTGCCAACAGCATAACAGATGGTCCGCGCGGGGGGAAAAGGCGCGCCGTGCGACTCTAACAAAGGGGATCGCGCCAAGGTTGGTGGGATTCGGGTTGGTGGGATTCCGGTTGGGGGGATTTGGGTTGGAGGCGTTCGGCAGTTCGGGATCGGCGGGCGTGGCCAGTGCCGGGGAGGCCGCCCGGGGCGGGGAAGCCACGCTGGTGGCCGCCGTCCTGCGTAAGGACCGCAAAGCTACCGCCGAGTTCGTCGAGCGCTTCGCCGACTCCGTCTACGGCTACGTGCACTGGCGCCTGGCGCCCGCCACCGACGCGGCCGAGGACCTGGTGCAGGACGTCTTCGTCGAAGCCTGGCGCGGCCTCGATCGCTATCGCGGCGATGCCCCGCTTTCGGCTTGGCTGTTGGGGATCGCGCGCCACAAGGTGCAGGACTACTACCGCAAGGCGCTGCGCACGGCCGACCTCCCCGAGGAGCCGGAGCGCGTGCCCGAGCCGGCGGGCTTCGAGCAGGCGGTGCTCAACCGGCAGCAGGAAGCGCGCATCCAAGCGGTGCTGGCCGAGTTGCCCGAGATCTATCGCGTCGTCCTGCTGTGGCGCTACTGGGACGGGCAAAGCGGAGCCGAAATCGCGCAGGCGATCGGCCGGACGGAAAAAGCAGTGGAGCGTCTGCTGGCGCGGGCGCGGGAGCAGTTTCGGGTGCGGTACGGAGCTGAGGCATGAACAACGGAGACGGGTTCGAACGGATGGCCGCGGACACAGGAGGCGAGCGGCGGGCGCCGGCGCGGCTGAAGTCGCGCGTCTATACGGCAGTGGTGCGCGCGCAGCAGGAATCGGGTCCGCTGGCCGCGATGGGCGCCTCTAAGCAGGCGGGAGGCAAGCTGTGTGTCTTCGAGGAACTGGTCCAGATCGCACCGGTGGGCCAAGCGGCGAAGCAGTCGTTCATTTGCGCGGTGTGCCACGCCCGCGTGCTCGCCGAGGCCATGGAGCATCCGCCCATCTGGTGGCCGGGATGCCCGTATGCGGCGTTCAAACCGTAGGGGGAGATTGAGGATCATAGGACCGCTCCCTACGGTCGCGGAACAGATCGGAGCACAACGCCACTCGCTGTGCCGCGATCACAGAGAGCGGTCTTCGCAATTCCGCTCCGCTACTCCTGCCGCAGCGCGACCATCGGATCGATGCGCGCCGCGCGCCGCGCCGGCAGCAGACACGCGCCCACGGTAATGCACGCCACCAGTACCGCCACCACGGCGTAGGTCAGCGCGTCGAACCGCTCCACGCCGAACAGCAGCGATTCGACGTACCGTGTTCCCGCCGCCGCGCCAACCAATCCCAGCGCCACACCCAACGCGGCCACGCGAACCCCCTGCGAGAGAACCATCTTCACCACTGCGCCGGCGCCCGCGCCCAGCGCCATCCGCACGCCAATCTCCTGCGTGCGCTGATTCACCAGGAAGCTCACCACGCCATACACGCCGCCCATGGTCAACAGCACGGCGATGGCCGCGAAGATCGCCAGCAGCAAGGTCCGGAACCGCGGCGCCGCCACCGTGTCCGACAACGTGTCTTCGAGCGTGGTGAAGCGTACCGGCATGTCGGGAGCCAGCGCCTTGGCCCGCTCCCGCAGCGCCGGCACCACGCGATCCGGCGGCAGCGAAACGCGCGCCAGAAGGCTCAGTCCTGTCGATGCGTAACCGTGCTGCTGGTAGGGCATGTAGATTTCCGCCTTGCCTGCCCGCAGCGGACCACGCTGGCGAATGTCCCCCACCACGCCGACGATGGTCATCGGATCCAGCCGGTCGAATCCGGTCATGATCCTGTGCCCGACGGGGTTCTCACCGGGGAACGATCGCTTCGCCAGCGTCTCATTGATGATTGCGGTGAGCGGCGCGCCTTCGTGGTCGTCCGCGGAGAAATCGCGCCCATGCAGCAGCGGGATCTGGAGCGTCGCGAACGTGCCCGGGGCCACCACTGAACTGATAGCCTCCGGGCTTTGCAGCGAAAGCTTGCCGGCCACGGCCGCATCGTCGACCTCGTAACCGCCGTCGCTGCCGACCACGCCCGGCAGAACGCGCGTGGCGCCCACCTGCGCTACGCCCGGAATCCGTGCGGCTTCTTCGAGCAGCGCCCCATAGATGCGGAGCACGTGCGCCGGGTCTTCTTCATCGCCCAGCGGATTGCTGGTCTTCATGACCACTACCTGATGCTTCTCAAACCCCAGCGCGACGTTGTTGACCTTCACGAAGCTGCGCGCCAGCAGACCCGCGCCCGTCAGCAGCATCACAGAAAAGGCAACCTCGGCGACCAGCAGGCCGCGCCGCAGCGCTGAACCGACTCCTTCGAGCCCCCGCGAGCCGCCCTGCTTCAGCGCATGATTCACATCCACGCGCGTTGCGTGCAGCGCCGGCACCAGCCCGAACAGCAGGCAAGCGAACAATGTCAGCCCCACGGCGAAAGCCAGCACCGCCGGGTCCACGGCGACCTCGTCCAGCCGCGGCACGTTGCCCGGAGCCAGCGCCACCAGCGCCGGCGTAGCGAACGTCGCCATCGCCACCCCCACCGCACCGCTGGCTACTCCCAACGCCAGGCTCTCGGTCGCCAATTGCCGGATCACCCGGCCACGCGTGGCGCCCAGCGCCGTGCGCATCCCCATCTCGCGCGTGCGCGTTGCAGCCTTGGCCAGCAGCAGGTTCGCCACGTTGCCGCAGGAGATCAACAGCAGCAGCAGGACCGCCCCCAGCAGCAGGTAGAGCATGGTGGTGACGCCGCTCACCATTTCTACACCCAGCGGAGACACCGATATGTTCTTACCCTCGTTCGTATCCGGATACTGCTGCTCCAGCCGGTTGCCGATCACCGTCATCTCGGCTTGCGCAGTCTGGAGGTCAACTCCCTTCGCGAGCCGCCCCACAACCAGGTAGTTGTGCGCGCCGCGGTTCAGGTATCCCAGGCCGAAGGCCGTGTCCGACGGGATCCACACTTCGCTCCGGTCCGGATACGCGAAACCCGGCGGCATGATGCCGACGATCGGGAACGCGTGGTCGGCGATGCGCACCGTCTTGCCCAGTGCCGCAGGATCGCCGCCGAAGTTGGCGTGCCAGAAACCGTCGCTGATGATCACCGCGCCTTCGCTGCCCCGCGCCGTCTCCGCGGCCGTGAACAAGCGCCCCTCGGCGGGAGCCACCCCGAGCGTGCGGAAGAAATCCCCGGAAACCGAGGCGATCTGCGCAAACTGCCCTCCGGATGCAACCGAGACCGCGTCCTCGCCGCCGGAGTAGTAGGCTAGCGCGTCGAAGGCGTGGCTCTGCGACTGCCAGTCGCGGAAATCGAGGATCGACACCTGCCCGTGTGCGCCGCTCTCCTTCCACAGCGACCGCAGCGCCACGATCCGGTCCGGATCGCGGAACGCTAGCGGTTTCAGGATCACTGCATTCACCACGCTGAACACCGCCGTGCTCGCGCCGATGCCCAAGCCCAGAATCAGGATCGCTGCCACGCTGAAGCCGGGATTCCGGCGCAGCGACCGCGCCGCGATGCGCAGGTCCTGCCACGCTGTTTCGAGGAAATGCAGCCCCCAGGACTCGCGGGTCTCTTCCTTCACCCGGGCGAGATTCCCCAGGTCCCGCCGCGCGGCGAAGCGCGCCTCTTCAGAAGGGAGCCCCGCGGCTGCGCGCTCTTCGGCCTCCTCATCGAGGTGAAACGCGAGTTCCTCGTCCAGCTCGGCCTCTTGCCGCGACCGCCCGATCAGGTTCCGAAGCTTCTTCCACATGGCGTCACTCCTGTCCGGCGGGACTCAGCACCAGGGCCATCGCCCGCGATAACTGCTCCCAACGCGACTGCTCGGCGGCCAGTTGCTTGCGGCCCTTCGCCGTCAGCCGGTAATACTTGGCGCGCTTGCCTTTGTCGGACAGCTCCCACGAGGCATCGATCCAGCCTTGCGCCTCCAGCCGGTGCAGCGCCGGATACAGGGAGCCCGTCTCGACCCGCAGCAGCTCTTCCGACGTCTGCTGGATGTGTTTGGCGATGGCATGCCCGTGCGACGGTCCGTACTGGAGCGTCCGCAGAATCAGCAGGTCCAGGGTGCCTTGCAGGAGTTCCACACGCGGCTTCACATTCATTCTGTAGAAAGCCTACACCATATTGCGTAGGATGTCTACACTATTCTGCCGGCCGCCCGTTCGCCGCCGTATTACACTGATACGGACATGCCACGTCTGCGCACGCTGCTCGTCCTCATGCTACTCGCGGCCGCCGCCAGCCCGGTGGCGCTGGCGCACACGGTCACGGGCCGCGATGCCGATTTCCTGAAGCACTCCACCGGCGCCCACATCGCGCCGTTCCTCTATCTGGGAGCCAAGCACATGGTCACCGGCTACGATCACCTGCTGTTCCTGGTGGGCGTGATTTTCTTCCTCTATAAGCTCAAGGACGTGGCCGTCTACGTCACCTGCTTCGCCGTGGGCCACAGCGTGACGCTGCTGACGGGCGTGCTCAGCGGCATGCACGTCGATCCCTACATGGTGGACGCGCTGATCGGCCTCTCGGTGGTCTACAAGGCGTTCGACAACCTGGACGGCTTCCGCACGCTGTTCGGGTTTCAGCCCAATACGAAGGCCGCGGTGCTGGTCTTCGGGTTGATCCACGGCTTCGGGCTCGCCACCAAGCTACAGGACTTCAATCTGTCGCCCGACGGCCTGATCCCCAACATGATTTCCTTCAACGTCGGCGTCGAGCTGGGCCAGTTGCTGGCGCTTTCCATCATATTGATGCTCATGATTCCCTGGCGGCGCACCCAGGACTTTGTGCGCCACGCCGTGCTGGCCAACGTCCTGCTCATGACCGCCGGATTCGTGCTCATGGGTTATCAGATCGCCGGCTACGTGCTGGAGCCCGCCGCATGAGTACCCCGGCCGCCCCCCAGATGCCCAGCCGCGCCGGCCTGCTGGTCCGCCTGCTGGTTGCTGCCGTTATCGGCGCGGTCCTTGTCTTCTGCGTGATTCTGCCGGCCGAGTATCGCATTGACCCGACCGGCTTCGGCCGTCTCACCGGCCTGCTGGCGCTCACCACGCCGATTGTCGAGAAGCCCGCGGCCACCCCAGCCACCGCTGCCGAAGCCGGTCTCCTCGATAGCGACGTGCAGGCCGTCGTCGTCGGCGCGGCGCAGGATGTGTCGCGCACCTATCCGATGGCGTATCGCACCGACACGGTCAAAATTCCGCTGGGCCCCGATGGCGAGCTCGAATATAAGGTGAAGATGATGCCCGGCCAGACGCTCATCTATAGTTGGGCGGTGGACCGCGGCTCAGTCTACTTCGATTTCCACGGCGAACCGGCCGACCCCACCAAGTCGCAGAGCTACCTGGAGGTTCAAGAAACCAAGCAGTCCAACGGAGCCTTCGTCGCGCCGTTCGAAGGCATCCACGGCTGGTATTGGCTGAACCTGACCGGCGAGCCGCTCACCATCACGCTCCAGATGGCCGGCTTCTACGAACTGCACGGCGTCATCCAGTAATCTTTTCCTGACCGGGAGTTTTCTTCCAACCACCCGCCGGCCCCGCGCTCGCGCCGCCAAGCACTTGCGAATGGCCAGCGAGTTGCACCGGCGAAGGAATGATCTGGAAACGAGAACCGGCTTCGCCGCCCGCGGAATCTTCGACGTCATCGGCCCTTCTCCCCGAGCCCCCGCAGAAACCCACCGCGGCCAAGCCGCAGATGCCGCCCGCGCCTTCGCGGCAGGCTTCCAGCACGCTCATCGGACAGACCGTGCGCATTAAAGGGCAAGTGAGCAGCAAGGAAGACATTCAGATGGATGGCGAGCTGGATGGCAAGCTCGATTCGGAAAACCTGGTGCGCGTGGGCGGCAAGGGTCGGATCAACGCCGGCGTCAAAGCCCGTTCCGTGGACATCGCGGGAACCGTGGAAGGTAACATCGACGCCACCGAGCGCATCGTGCTGCGCACGGGCGCCAATCTGATCGGCGACGTACGCACTACCGGCATCGTGATCGAAGACGGCGCGTACTTCAAAGGCGGCATCGACATCGCGCGTTCCGGCAACGGCTAAACGCGGTCCCCCGGACGAAGGTGGTTGACCGCGATGCTAACATCACTATGTGTCTCTGCTGGGGACTCTTTCCCTAACTCCACCGCAGCGCTCCGCGCTCGATAATTCGCTTGAGGCCTGGAAGGCCGGCGATCAACTTAGCCGTCTCTGGAATCGCGATCCCGCGCTGTGGACCGCCACCAATGAGCACCAGTGGCTCGGCTGGCTGGATATCGTCGACCGGCAGATCAAAGACGTGGGGCGCTTTGCGGCCGTCGTCGCCGAAGTCCGCCGCCGCGAATACCAGTCCGTGGTGCTGCTGGGCATGGGCGGGTCCAGCCTGTCAGCCGAAGTGCTGGCGCGCTCCTTCGGGCGCATCGCGGGCTTCCCTCCGCTCTACGTGCTCGATTCGACCGACCCGGCGCAGGTGCGGGCGGTTGAGCGCCGCCTCAACGTGGCGCAGTCGCTATTCATTGTCGCCAGCAAATCCGGCTCGACGCTGGAGCCGAACCTGTTCCAGGAATACTTCTTCGAGCGGGCCCGCCACGACGGCAAGCGCTTCTACGCCATCACCGATCCGGGCTCGGCCCTGGAACAGGCCGCCCAGCGCGAGGGCTTCGGCAACATTTTCCATGGCGTGGCCAGCATCGGCGGCCGTTACTCGGCGCTGTCGGATTTCGGCATGGTGCCGGCCGCCGCCATGGGGATCGAAGTGTTCCGCCTGCTGGCCGCCGCCAAGAACATGGCGGACGCCTGCACGCCGTGGCAGCGCATTGAGGAGAATCCCGGAGCGCTGCTGGGGCTGACGCTGGGCACGCTGGTGAAGGCCGGCCGCGACAAGGTCACCATCATCTGTTCGCCCGCGATCCGCGCATTCGGCGCGTGGCTGGAGCAGTTGCTGGCCGAATCCACCGGCAAGGAAGGGCGGGGCATCGTGCCCGTGGACGGCGAACCCATCGGCTCGGCCAACCGCTACGGGATGGATCGCCTGTTCGTCTACCTGCGCTACACGCCTTCGCCCGACTCTGCGCAGGACCGCGCCGTCAGCAGCCTGGAAGCCGCCGAGCATCCCATCATCAAGATCCCGGTGGACGATCTCTATCAGCTAGGCGCCGAGTTCTTCCGCTGGGAGATGGCCACGGCCATCGCCGGCGCGCAGGTCGGTATCAATCCTTTCGACCAGCCTGACGTGGAATCCGCCAAGATCGCCACGCGCAAGCTCACCGCGGCCTACGAGCAAACCGGCGCGCTGCCCGAGGAGACGCCCGCCTTCGAGGACGAAGGCATCCTGTTCTACGGCAAGACGGAAGCCCGCACGCTGGTGGACGCCTTGCGCGCCCACTTGAGCGGCATCTCCACCGGCGACTTCTTCATGGGCAAGTTCCGTTCGGGCGGCTACGTCGCGCTGCTGGCCTACGTCGAGATGACGCCCAAGCACGAGGCGGTGCTGAACTCGATCCGCGAGCGCATCCGCGACGCTACGCGCGCGGCTACCTGCCTGGGCTTCGGCCCGCGCTACCTGCATTCGACCGGCCAAACCTACAAGGGCGGTCCGCCGAGCGGCGTCTTCATCCAGATCACGGCGGACGGCGCCGAGGACCTGGCCATCCCCGGCCGCCCGTACACGTTCGGCGTAGTGAAGGCGGCGCAGGCGCAGGGCGACCTGGATGTGCTCGGCGAGCGCGGCCGCAAGGTGCTGCGCCTGCACCTCGGCAAGGACGTGGGCGCGGGCCTGGCAAAACTGGCCTCGGCCTTCAACCGCGCGCTACAATGAAGGCTCCCACCTAGTTTCTCTACCGGGCCGGTAGCTCAGTTGGTAGAGCATCGCACTTTTAATGCGGTGGTCGCGGGTTCGAGCCCCGCCCGGCTCACCATCTTGTTGACGATTCTCCGGCCCGGCGCTTCCTCTGCCACATCAGAGTCGGATCGGTACTGCTGCCGCCTCGTCGCGGAGTTTGTTCCAGTCTCGGCACGATGGAAGGAATGCTGAGTTGCGGGCGGCGATGGCCTCCGACCCGTTCTTGTTGGCGGCGCGTCACAACGGGAGGTCATTAGGGGCTGAGAGGCCTGGTAATCGCTTTTATCGCGACATCATCTAGACCAGACCTAAAGTACTTCGAGACCCCGCTGCCAAAGAGCTTCCGGTAGTTATTGTGTGTATAGCTAACACTACTTGCAGACCCACCGCTTACAACGATGATCTCGGGCTGAGCCTTCCGAGAGAGTTGCGTGTGTTTCAGGAGGTACTTAAACTCATAGTCTGCCGTCGGAAGCGAGTATCCGACAAACACCCACCTTTGCGCCGACCGTAGGAGGGCCTGAGCGGCCAGCCACGACTTCTGAAACATTGGAAACTCCAAGGCCTTCTCATAGCTGAACGTCGCGATGCGCGTACTCAGCGCGACTCCTGCTGAACACGTGCAGTACAACTGGGACCGGAGGCGCAATTTAGCGATCGTTTCACTTGCTTCCTTCCCTCGCTGCTGCAGGAAGTCTGCGATCCGGGTCACATCATCAGACCTGATAAGCTGGGTCGCGATCCGGTCGGACTGATCGGGGTGAACCCAAAACACTTGCCTGCAGTTGTCGCAGTACAACCAGTTGGTTGAACCGTGCATCTTTACCACCGGGATCCGTTCCTCAACATCAGCAGAACGTGTCCCCACGTTCAGGACTTGGCCCTTTTGGAGCGCCTTTTGATACTCCTTCAGCGATTTGAAGTCATCCTCATCGAGCGGATCAGGAATGTTCGCCTCGACTGCATCGCAGCAATAGTCTACTAATAGCCTGTTCCGAGATAGGGACAGCTTTCGCTCGATGACTGTATCCCAGTTCATGCTTATAAATCCGACTCGGATAGAAGCAATGTGATCAAAGAAGCGGTCGAGTGCGCGCCATTCTGAGTCCTTCCTCTTTCGGCCACTCCGGTACCTTTGGTTCAGCATCCGGATCATACGCGAAAGCAACGCCCTGCGGACCGTGCGCAAGCCGGCCGGTGAGAAGGTTCCGCCGAGATGGTGACCCGAGTTGGCAGATAGATCGACACAGGTAAAAATGTCCTCTAATTCAGGCCATCGTCTTGCACCTGCTTTCCGCGGTACACCGAAGGCGTCGAACGCGAATTCGCTCAGAAAATCCACGATCATTCTGCTAGGTCCACTGGCGAATTCCCGGGCCGCCAACATGGCTTCCGTGAATTCGCTCGTAAGGGGCAACCCAGCGTGACGGGAGAAGCCCGCGCCAACGATGAGAACGGTGTCAACGGCAGATACAGACACAGCAACCAAGTATACCGGTGCTTCAGGAGCAAGGTGCCACCTCCGCCAGGACAGCGCGAGAAAACGGCCAAGCTCCTGTGTGCGCAGGCCCCAGGAAGCATCGCTGGCGAAGTGGGCTTAGGTTTTCCACCATCAGATCTGGCGGTTCCGGGTCCGAGGCCGCCCGGCGCGAACCCCCTACTCGACGTGAATCGCGTAATCCGGCCAGCAGAACTCGCCGTCGACCTCCAGGGAAAAACTCGGCGGACCGCCTGGACCGTTGCCGGTCTGTCCGCTCCCCACCTGGAACTTCGGATCGAGAATCTTTGCCACCTGATCCTGAATGTCGGCCAGGTGCAGCTTGGTCTCGCGATCCGACGCCTTGCGCGCGGCCTTGGCCGCGTCCGCCGCGATCGTCACCAGCTCCCCGCGCAGCATCGGACGTTCGTCGTCGGTCGCCGGCCGCGGACCATTCAAGCGAGCCGCCACCGTCTCGAGATACGCGCGCTGCAAATTGCGCCGGTAGGCGTCGATCTCCGGACGTGAAGCGTAGATTTCGCCGAACACGCCCTTCCGCAGGTCCGCCAGGAACTCGGACACGCGATAGGCGTTCGCGCCGTCGATGGCCTCTTCCTCCACCATCCGCCGGAACCGCGACGGCTGGAGCACCGCCTGCAACACCTGCAACTGCGCCGCGCGGATGCGTTGCAGGGACCCGTTCGGTTCGATCCGCCGGAGGATCTCCGGACGCAGGAACATCTCGGGCGTCGCGAACGCATTTTCGTTGAGGAACGCCATCGCCTCCTGCTGCCGTTTCTTGTCCACCACGGTGAACCGGACGCCGTCCTGGCCGGCGTGCTTCTCCTGGGAATCCAGCCCGCCGATCACGTTGGCCACATGGCCCATCTCGCGCGACCACTGCCCCAACGCCCGCTCATACACCGACTTGAGCTCGTCCCAATCCTCGCCCTCATGCGTGGTGGCCGGCAGCAGCATGTCCATTACGCGTTCCAGGTTCTTCAGGCCCAGGCGCGTCGAAGCCACCGCATCCGCATCACCCACGGCCTCGGTGTTGTCGCCCGGATCCGACCCATTCGCGCCGTCGGTCGAAAACCGCAGCCACGGCTTCGTATCCTGCTCGCGAGCCCACTCGTCCAGCATCTCTTTCTCGTCATCCGGCGTGTCCGCTGAAATCGGCGCGTAGCCCCAGCGAATCGCGAACGAGTCATAAGGACCCTGCTTGGGAATCAGCAGGTCCACCGGGATGTTGTCCTCCGGCTGCACTACGTAGTTGAAGCGCGAATAATCCATGATGGTGGGCGTGTGGCTCATCTCGCGCAGCCATTCCGCGTCGCGCAGCTTGTCAGCGGGATAATTCGCGCTGGCCTTCATGTTGTGTTGCAAGCCCAGCGTGTGGCCCACCTCATGCGCGGAAACGAAGGTCAGCAACTCACCCATCAGGTCGTCCGGCAGCGGCAGCTTCTGCGCGCGCGGGTCCAGCGGACCCACCTGCACGAAGTACCAGTCGCGCACCAGGTTCATGACGTTGTGATAGAACTGGACGTCCGCATCCAGAATCTCGCCCGTGCGCGGGTCCGAAATGTGCGGACCGCTCGCGTTCTCCGTGGTCGAAGGCAGCCACCGGATCACCGAATAGCGCACGTCGTCGGGGCTCCAGTCCGGGTCCTCTTCCTTTGAGGGCGGGTCCTTGGCGATGATCGCGTGCTTGAACCCGGCGGCCTCGAACGCCGGCTGCCAGCTTTCGATGCCCTTCTTTAAATAAGGAATCCACTTCTTGGGCGTCGCCGGATCGATGTAGTAGACGATGGGCTTCACCGGCTCGGACAGCTCCGCGTTCGGGTCTTTCTTCTCCAGGCGCCACCGCGCGATGAACGTACGGCGCTCGGCGCGATGCTCCGGTCGGCTGTAATCCATGGTCGACGTGGTGAAGTATCCCACGCGCGAATCGGCCAGCCGCGGCATCATCGGCTTCTCCGGCAGCTTCACCATGCTGAAGTGCATCGTCACGGTGCCCGACCCCGGCCGCATGCCTCCGCGTCCGCCGCCGCCCCCGCCGCGGCCGTTCTGTGTGGGCGGGTTGGTGAAGGTCTGCGTCGCCTCCGCCTCGATGTTCTGCGGAAACGGCGTGATCTTGTCGACGAAGCTGCGGCTGCGGTCCATGCCCCGGCCGCGCACCGCGTCACGTCCGCTCATCTCCGGGATGTCGGTGGAAAACAACTGCCCCACGTCGATCACCGGAGCCTCCTCCGGACCGAACGACTCGATGTTGAAGGCCATCATGATCGCCGGCGTGTTGGCGGCCTCCACCGCCTGCGCGATCGGCGAATTCGGATCGGCGATCACGTCGTAGTTCACCTTGCGCAGGAACACGCGATTGTCGTGCCGCTCCCAGCGGACCACCAGGTCGCCCACCATCTGCCCGCCGTAGCCCGCGCCGATGGTGTTCCGCGCGATGTGCGTCACCATCAGGAAATCCTTGCCGAGCTCGGACGCCGGAATCTCGTAATACCAGTTGTCGCCCACCTGGTGGACCTTGAAGATGCCGTCCTTGGTCTTGGCCTCTTTGGTGATCACGCGGTCATAGGGGCGCGGCTCATTGCGATTCGCGCCACCGCGGCCGCCCCCGCGCCCACCGGGAACTGCCGCCGGAGCGGGCTTGGCCTCTTCGGGCGCTGGAGCCGGCGTGGGTTCATCGGGGTCGGGAGCATCCTGCGCAAGGATCACAGGCAACACGAAGCACAGGCCGGCGAACAACAGCAGACGTCGCATGGGCGGAAACCTCCAGGGGATGTCAGTCCTATGTCGGGTCATTTTACCAGTTGTTACAGTGGATCAACCATGGAGGCTCGTCCCGGCGCGCCGCGCTGCTGCGAGCCATCCAGTCGCCGCCCCACCTGAGCGCCGTGGACGTCAACGAACTCGAAGCCGCCATCGCCGCAGGCAGTGGACTGTGGACTAGGAATATGGGGCAGACGATCGAAGAGAAGTACGAGTCCGCCGGCCGTCCGTCGATCGAAGAGCTGAAGCAGGCGCAAGGCGCTATCCCGACATCCGATCCAAGGGAACTGCTCGGCGACTTCTGGCCCGAAGACGAAAATATCGACGATTTTCTGGCCGCCCAGCGCGAGTGGCGAGGACACTCTAAGACTAATCAAGCCGCATGAGCGCCGTCGTCGTGGACACCGATGTGATCTCGTTGGTGTGTTCTGTCGGGACAGCCCGGCGACGGCTGTCTTGATCTATGAGATCCGACATACATAGGCATCCTCCAGATAGCGATCACCGATCATCTGGCCACCAAGTCGCATCCCTTCGGCGGGCTTAGTCTTGCCGAAAGTCTGACGGAGCGTCCTGATGAACGAATCGTTCATCGAGAGGATCAATATCGGAGGCGTCTTGTCCGGAGTAAGTCCTGCGGACGTGAGGGAGTCATTCACGCGCCGGTACGCATCCCTGAGGTCCAAGGCGTCAAGTTGGCGTCCTGAGACCATGAGTCGCCAGTCTTCATATTCAGACGAATACGCCCAGAGTGCCACGGCGATTTTCATCTTCGCGCGATCCAGGGCGTCCACGACCTCTCTGCCCCTCTCGATATCGTGTTCGGGCACACCGGAATTTTGAGCACCGGGTCACTTCGGATAGAGACGTTTAAAGGAAGCCGCCCTGCATTTGGCAGGGCGATTGTTTATTGGCACTTATTGGCCTTCAATCGCGTTCGTGCTACCGAACTCTGAATCGTGCGAACACTCATTGAACCCCCGGCCGCTCAAGATCATTGGCACACACTTCTCCGCGCGCGCTACCCACGTCTTCGCCTGCTTCGCGCCTGAGACATGAAAGATGTCAGACTTCTTCGTCCCGGCGTTAGGGCTTCGAACGCCGCTTTCAGCTCTGGAGCCGCATTCAGCCTCACTTGCAGCTCCTCGGGAACCACATACTCCGAAGCCTTCTTGAGAGGAACCTTCTTTCCCGACTCCTCGACCTCGATGGCTTCGTAGATGTATCTCCTCAGGTGATCCGCGACGGGAGGCGGTGTGAGGAAGCGGGAGAGCTCGCCTGAAGGGCTTCTCATCGGACTCGCCCAGCAATTCAGCTGAGCGCAATCGTCGGCTGACGGGAGCCCGCCGCCTGCGCGAAAATAGAAAGATGGCGGTCCAAGACGCCCTCGCGCGAGGACGCGCGGCCTTCGACCGAGAAAGCTGGACCGACGCGTACGCCCGATTCGTCGAGGCCGACCGCAACACGCCGCTCGACCCCGCCGATCTCGACGCCCTGGCCACCGCCGCCTACCTCATCGGCGAGGACACGGCCAGCCTCGACGCATGGACGCGCGCGCACACCGGCCATCTCGCGCACGAAGACATCAAGCGCGCCGCGCTCAGCGCGCTCTGGCTCGCCTTCGTCCTTCTGGACGAGCCGGGCCAGCAGGCCGCCGCCAGTGGATGGCTCGCGCGCGTGGCGCGCCTTCTCGAGAACTGTCCGCCCGAATGCGCGGCGCGAGGCCGCTGGCTGTGCGCGACCGCGTTCGCGAGTATTCGCCAGGGCGACGTCGCCGCCGCTGCGCGGGGTTTCGAAGAAGCAGCCCGCATGGGACGGGCCTGCGGCGACGCGGATCTGGCGGCGCTCGCGCGGCAGGGCCACGGCCGCGTGCTGCTTCGCCAGGAGCGCACCCGCGAAGGGCTCGCGGCCCTGGATGAAGCGATGGTGGCGGTCACCTGCGGGGAAGTCGGCCCCATCGTCGCGGGCATCGTCTACTGCAGCGTGATCGGCGCGTGCCATGAGGTGTTCGAGCTGCGGCGCGCGCACGAATGGACGACGGCGCTGGCGGGCTGGTGTGCGGCGCATCCCGATATGGTGATGTTCCGCGGCACGTGCCTCGTGCGCAGGTCGGAACTGCTGCAGCTGCGCGGCTACTGGCACGAATCGGTCGAGGAGGCGCGACGGGCGTGCGAGCGGACCGCGCGCGGCGCGGCGAAACGCGAGGCGGGGCTCGCTCAGTACCGGCTGGGCGATCTCCGGCGGCTGCGGGGCGAGTTCGAAGCGGCCGAGGCCGCGTATCGGCTCGCGAATCTTGCAGGGCGCAAACCGGATCCAGGTCTGGCGCTGCTGCGGATGGCCACGGGCGACATTCCGGCAGCTGTCACGGCGATCCAGCGTGCGCTGGAGGAGATGCGCAGCCCGCGTGCTCGCGTCGACGGGCAGCGTGCCGCGGTCGAGATCCTGCTGGCTGCCGGCGACACGGCCGGTGCGGCCGATGTCGCGGCGGAACTACGGACGGCCGCGGACCGCGTCGGTGCGTCATTTCTGGGGGCCGCCGCCGAGACTGCGACCGCCGCCGTCGCGCTGGCACGCGGCGAGCTGGACCTGGCGTTCGCATCGCTCCGGGCAGCAACCGCCACCTGGGAACAGATCGACGCGCCAAACCACGCTATCGTGAAGGGCTGCCGGCGTCACGAACCTGCGATGGACTTCCTCTCAGCCAACGAGGCAGAGCTCGAGGGCATTTGCGATCCGGATGTTCTCGCGCTCGCTGCGGAGCAGAATCGGAGCCTGGTTACGCATGATCGCCAAACCATGCTGTGGCATTTCGCCGAGTTTCTGGTGAGCGGCCGCACCTGCCCAGGCGTGTTCCTGGTGAGCCAAGCATGCACCGATTGGCAAGGTAATCGATGCATTCGTACTCATCTGGGCGGCATCGGATCCCGAAGAATGGAAGAACCGCATCGTAAACGTTCCGGAACCCTGAAGTCACGATGCATTTGGCAATTCAGATGCCGTTCGCGCCCGCGGCCGTACGTGAAGGATCGCCCAAATGGCTTCAGAAAAAGCCGCGGCCATTCAATGAAGCAGTGCCAGAAGGAGCGCACACCGTCCTGATCCTGTGCCCCCAGCGTCTTGGCGTCCGGCACCTTCTCACCGCCGATGCGGGCAAAGGCCCGGTACACCAGGTTGGCCCGCACTTCCCGCTCCACGGTCTGGTAGCTCCAGTTGCGCACATGCTTCAACACCAGTAGCCGCAGCACCACCTCGGAGGGCGTCTGCATGCGGCCGCGCGTGCGGCTTTTCTTCCAGCGCCGCCCTTGCGCCTCGAAGATCTGTTCGACCAACTGCTCGTCGTCCAGCAACGAATCGGCCGAGCGCATCCAGGGTTCCCACAAGTCCTGGACTTCTTCCCTCAGAAATCCCGTCCACAGCGTCGGTTGGTGATGGTGGGTTCGGACCATTGATCGCCTCTACAACATAAGGCGACCAAGATGTTTTGAAGTTACCGGTCTGCCCGACTTCCGTAAGACATTGCTCCCCGTGGCTCATTTTTGCACCGGAAAGTAGCTAAGCTAAGCGGCCACCACCTCCAGAAACGCCTGCGCAGCGTGTGACAGCGCCCGTCGAGCCGGGTAAACCAAGCGGATCTTACGCTCCATCGACATCTCTCGCACCTTCACCTCCCGCAGGAAGCCGTGGCGGATCTCCTCTTCCACGCACATGCGCGGCAGGAAGGCGACGCCTTCATTGCGCTCCACCATCTTGCGGATGGCTTCCACCGTGGGCATCTCCAGGTCCATTTTGAGCGGGACCTTGTGGGTCTGGAAGGCGCGCAGCACCAGGCCGCGGTAGGGCGAGACGACGTTGTGTGCGATAAAAGTCTCCTCGCCTAGTTCGGTGATGGAGACGTCGGTTTGGGCGCCGAGGCGGTGCTCTGGCGAGACGACGAATGACAAGTGATCGGTGAAGATCACAGGAGCCGTGAGGCGGTCGTCTTCCGGGTCGTAGGTGAGGATGCCGAGCTCCAATTCGCCGTCAAGGATCGCCGCCGGGATGCGGCTCGACAGGCTCCGCCGCACCTGCACCTTGATCTTGGGATAGCGCGCGCGGTAGCGCTCGATGTGATCCAGCAGGTAGAGCGTGGAGGATTCGTTGGCGCCGATGGTCAGCCGCCCGGCAGATTTGTCCCGCAGCTCGGCCAAGGCGTTTTCGAGGTCGGATTCCAGGTTTTCGAAGCGCTGGGCGTACTCCAGCACGATCTGGCCGGCGTCGGTCAGCAGCAGGTCCTTGGCCGAGCGGTCGATCAGTCGCTCCCCGAGCTCCGACTCAAGTCTTTGAATCGAAAGGGACACAGCGGGCTGCGTGCGGAGCAGCTTCTCGGCCGCCCGGGAGAAACTGCGCTCGGCGGCGACCGTCAGAAAGACACGCAGCGGGTTTAGCTCCATAACTCAGTATTATACTTCTCTCGAAAAGTATTGATTTGCGAAATCCTGCGCTCACCCGCATAATGGGCAGCAGGAGACACGAGAATGGCGGATCGCGTATACATCTTCGACACCACGCTTCGAGACGGGGAGCAGTCGCCCGGGTGCAGCATGACGGTGCCCGAAAAGCTCCGCATGGCGGCCAAGCTGGTCGACCTGGGCGTGGACATCCTGGAAGCCGGGTTCCCGATCGCCTCCGAGGGCGATTCGGAGGCCGTGGCTGCGGTGGCTCGCGAGTACCCGTGGGTGAGCGTGGCCGCGCTGGCTCGGGCGAACCACGCCGACATCATGGCGGCCGTGAATTCGCTGAAGAACGCCCGCCGCCCGCGCATCCACACTTTCATCGCCACCAGCGACATCCACCTGAAGTTCAAGCTCAAGAAGTCGCGCCAGCAGGTGCTGGACGACGCCGTGGCGGCCGTGCGCCTGGCCCGCGAGCATTGCGAAGACGTCGAATTCTCAGCCGAAGATGCCACGCGCACCGATCCCGACTACCTGGAGCAGGTATCGCGTGCGGTGGTCGAAGCCGGGGCGCGCACGGTGAATCTGCCCGATACGGTCGGGTTCTCGATCCCCGAAGAATACGGCGTGTTGATCGGGCGGATCGCCAAGGCGCTGGGGGACGCGGCCATCGTCAGCGTACACTGCCATGACGACCTGGGTTTGGCGGTCGCCAACTCGCTGGCCGCGGTGCAGCACGGCGCCCGCCAGATCGAATGCACGATCAACGGCATCGGCGAGCGCGCCGGCAACGCGGCGCTGGAAGAGGTCGTCATGGCGATGAACACGCGCCGCGACCGCCTGCCCTTCGAAACCCGCATCGTCACCGAGCAGCTTTACCCCGCCAGCCAGATGCTGACCTCCCTCATCACCTTTGGTCCCCAGCCGAACAAAGCCATCGTGGGCGAGAACGCGTTCGCGCATGAGGCCGGCATCCACCAGGACGGCTACCTGAAGGAGCGCACCACCTACGAGATCATGGAGCCCAGGTCGGTGGGCGTGCCCGAATCGCGCCTGGTGCTGGGCAAGCACAGCGGCCGGCACGCGCTGGCGCAGCGCTGTAAGGACCTGGGTGTGCCGCTGACCAAAGACCAGCTAGACTTGATGTATCAGCGCTTCACGTCGCTCGCCGACCGCAAGAAGGGGCTGCGCAACGAAGAGATCGAGGCGCTCGCCCGCGAAGTGGCCGAAGATACCAAGCACGCGCGCGTGGGTGCTGACTAACACAAGATGAACCTGAAAATTTTGATCCTGCCCGGTGACGGCATCGGCACCGAAGTCACCCGTGCGGCACTGGACGTCCTTCACGCTGTCGCCAAGAAGTTCGGACATACGTTGGAGTTGAGCGAAGGCCTGCTGGGCGGCATCGCGATTCACAAGGCCGGCACGCCGTTCCCCAAGGAAACCGAAGAGCTGGCGTTGAAGGCCGACGCGACACTGATGGGCGCCGTCGGACTGCCGGAGTTCGACAACTCGCCGCCCAGTCAGCGTCCGGAAGCCGGCCTGCTCGGACTGCGGCGCGTGCTGGACGTGTTCGCGAACCTGCGTCCCGTGCGGACGTGGCCGTCGCTGGTCGAGTCGTCGCCGCTCAAGAACCATGTGGTCGAGGGCACGGACATGCTGATCGTGCGTGAGCTCACGGGCGGTCTCTATTATGGTGAGCCGCGCGGCGTCGAGAAGGATCGCGGCTATAACACCATGCACTACACGCGGGCCGAGGTCGAGCGTGTCACTTCGAAGGCCTGCCAGCTCGCGCGCAACCGCCGCAAGAAGGTGACCAACGTTGACAAGTCCAACGTGCTCGAGGTTTCCCAGTTCTGGCGGCAGGTGGTGGTCGAGATCGCTAGGAACTTCCCCGACGTCCAGCTGGAACACATGCTGGTGGACAACGCAGCCATGCAGATGGTGCTCAACCCGCGCCAGTTCGACGTGATGCTGACGGAAAACACCTTCGGCGATATCCTGAGTGATGTAGGGGGCATTCTGGCCGGTTCGATCGGCATGCTGCCGTCGGCCTCGCTGGGCGAGAAGAAGGGACTCTACGAGCCGGTGCACGGCTCGGCGCCGGACATCGCAGGGCAGAACAAGGCGAACCCGCTGGGCGCGATCGGGTCGGTGGCCGCGATGCTCGAATACACGTTCGGGCTGGTGAAGGAAGCCGCCGCCGTGAACACCGCCATCGGCAAGGTGCTCGAAGCGGGCAAGGTCACGGCCGACCTGCGGCCCAAGGGTGCTCCGGCAACCACGTCAGAGGTCGGTCAGGCAGTGAGTGAGGCTCTATGAAACCGCGTACGATCGTCGAAAAAATCTGGGATAACCACGTTGTATCCGAGCGCGAGGGCGTGCCCACGCTGCTCTACATCGACCTGCATCTGTGTCACGAGGTGACCTCGCCGCAGGCCTTCCAGGAGTTGCGCGAGCGCGGTCTCAAGGTCCGCCGCCCGGACCTGACCATCGCCACGATGGACCACAGCACGCCCACCACGTCGCGCACGCTGCCGGTGGTGGACCCGATCGCCGCCACCCAGCTCGTGCAGATGGAGAAGAACTGCGCCGAGTTCGGCATTCGCCTTTATAACCGCACCAGCGACCATCAGGGCATCGTTCACGTCATCGGACCCGAGCAGGGACTCACGCAGCCCGGCATGACCATCGTCTGCGGCGACAGCCACACGGCCACGCACGGAGCGTTCGGCGCGCTGGCGTTCGGCATCGGCACCAGCCAGGTGCTGCACGTGCTTGCCAGCCAATGCCTGTTGCAGCCCCCCCCGCAGACCTACGAGGTCCGGGTGGACGGTGCGCTCAGGGACGGCGTATCCGCCAAAGACATCATTCTTGCGGTGATCGCGAAGATCGGCATCGGCGGCGGGACGGGTTGCGTGTTCGAGTACACGGGCTCGGCGATTCGCAACCTGTCAATGGAAGAGCGCATGACCATCTGCAACATGTCGATCGAAGGCGGCGCGCGCGCCGGTCTGGTCGCGCCGGACGACACGACCTACCAATACATCTCCGGCCGCGAGTTCGCGCCGAAGGGCGCTGCGTGGGATGCGGCCGTCGAGGGTTGGAAGAAACTGCCCACCGACGAGGGTGCGACCTACTCAAAGAGTCTGACGCTCAACGCGGCTGACCTCGAACCAATGGTGACGTTCGGCACGAACCCCGGCATGGGCATCCCGGTCACCGGCTCGATCCCCGACCCGGCGGCTGTCTCTGACCCGCTCGAAAAATCGAACCTGGCAAAAGCCCTCAAGTACATGGACCTCGAACCCGGCAAGCCGCTGGCCGGTCATCCGATCAACGTGGTGTTCGTCGGAAGCTGCACCAACTCGCGCATCTCCGACCTGCGCGCCGCGGCGTCGGTGATCAAGGGCCGCAAGGTGAGCCCCAACGTGCGCATGCTGGTGGTCCCGGGATCGCAGCAGGTGAAGAAGCAAGCCGAAGCCGAGGGCCTGGACAGGATCTTCCGCGAAGCCGGAGCCGACTTCCGCGAAGCGGGCTGCTCCATGTGCCTGGCCATGAACGGCGATCAGCTTGAGCCGGGCGAATACAGCGTCTCCACCAGCAATCGCAACTTCGAAGGCCGGCAGGGCAAAGGCGGGCGGACGTTCCTGGCCAGCCCCCTGACTGCGGCGGCTTCAGCGGTCACTGGCGTGGTCACGGACGTACGGACGTTGCTTTAAAACAAAAAGGGCCACAGATCAACACAGATGGACAAAGATAAAACCTCATTCTTATCTGTGTCCATCTGTGTCCATCTGTGTCCAATCTAAAACCCATGAAATTCGAAAAACTGACCAGCAAAACCGTCGTCCTGCCGATCGACAACATCGACACGGACCAGATCATCCCGGCGCGCTACCTGAAGTCGGTCACCAAGGAGGGCCTGGGCGACGGCCTGTTCTACGACTGGCGCTTCAACGCCGACGGATCGCCCAAGCCGGATTTCGCGCTGAACAAGCCCGAGGCGAAGGGCGCGCAGGCGCTGGTGGCCGGCGACAACTTCGGCTGCGGCAGCTCGCGCGAGCACGCCCCCTGGGCCCTGACGCAGTACGGCATCCGCGCCGTGATCAGTACCTCATTTGCCGATATCTTCCGCGGCAATTCGCTCAAGAACGGCTTGCTGCCGGTGATCGTTCCCAAGGACGTCCACCGCGAGCTGCTGGAGAATCCGGGCGCCGAGGTCACCATCGATCTCGCGCAGCAGAAACTGACGCTGGCGGACGGCCGCTCCGTCGAGTTCCCCATCGATACCTTCTCGAAGCAATGCCTGCTCGATGGCGTGGACGAGCTGGGCTACATGCTCCAGCAGGCCCCGGCCATCGCGACCTTCGAGCAGCAGCACGCCAGCTCGATCAACACCCTGCAATAGCGTGAACCAGACGGTGCCGCCACCGCGTGCGCTGGCCACGATCCTTGAACGGACCGCGGCGATCGGCTTCCCCATGGCTTCCGAGCCAGGCACGGGAGCCCTGCTGCGTACCCTGGCCGCCTCGAAGCCGGGTGGCCGCCTCCTGGAACTCGGTACGGGCACGGGACTCGCCACCGCGTGGCTGCTGGATGGCATGGACAGCGCAGGCCATCTTACCAGCGTCGACACCGACCCGGCCGTTCAGGCGATCGCGCGCGAGTCATTGGGAAGCGACCCGCGCCTGACGCTGGTGACCGTTGACGGCGCCGCCTTTCTGCGGGACCAGCCCGCCGCGGCCTACGATCTGGTCTTCGCCGACGCCATCCCCGGCAAGTACGAAGCGCTCGACGCCGCACTGCGCGTCATCAAGCACGGCGGGTTCTACGTGATCGACGACATGTTGCCGCAGCCCAACTGGCCGCCGGGTCACACTCCGCGCGTGGAGGCGCTGCTGGCCCGCTTGAACGCGTTCCCGGACTTCGCCATGGTCCCGATGGACTGGGCCAGCGGAATCGTGATCGCTGTCCGAACACGCGCCTAACGGATGTTGATATCGTGCGCGTCCAGGATGCCCCCGGTGGCGAGTTCGAAGGACGCGATGGCGACGCCCAGGTCGGCCTCCGAGCGCCGCTCCTGACTGCGGGCCGTCACCATGTCGGTCTGCCGTTGCTGCACCAGAAACAAGGTCGAGGTCCCCGCGCGGAACTGGCGCTGCTCGGATTCGTACTGCTGCTCGGCGGACTGGCGGGCGACGCGGGCTGAATCCAGCCGCGCGCGGGCGGACTCGATGGACTGCATTGCGTTGCGCACGCTGGCCTCGATGGCCTGCTCGGTCTGCGCGCGCTGGCTTTCGATGCGGCGCCCTTCGGCCACCGCGGTCCGCACGTTGGCTTCGGCGGTCCGGTTCTTGAGCGGCAACTGGATGCGCAACTGCACCTGCGTGGTGGGGAAGTGCCCCGAGAACAGGTTGTTGAGCGACTGGCCATAGCTGCCGATCAGCTGCCCGGGCAGCGTGCTGCCGGTACTGGTGCCGCCGCCCGAGGAAGGCAGAGGCTGGAGGCCGGCGATTACCGAGAGCTCATTCAAGCGGTTCGTGAGCCCCGCCAAACTAGAGGTGAAGGGATTGCCTCCGGACGCCGACATCAACTGGGCGCCGGCCAGTCCCGCGTTGGTGTGCGTGACCACCAGGTCCATCTGCGGCTTGGTCTGCTCTTCGGCGTAGCGCAGGTTGGCGTTGTTGACGTCGCGCGAAATCTGCAACTGCGCGAGCTCCGGGCGCCGGCGGAGTGCCTGATTGATGGCGTCAGCCAGCGGTACGATGGGCGGCGAAACGTTCACCGGGGTCGAAGGGATGATGGCCGTAGACCACATGGGGTCGCCGCGATCGCCCAGGATCAGCACCTTCAGCGCATTTTCGGCCGTGGTGAGAGCTTCCTGCGCGCTGAGCGCGTTCACCTCGAAGGTGGCGAGCTGGCGCTGCGCGGCCACCACGTCGATGGGCGCCAGCAACCCTTCGCGCTCCTGGCGGCGGTTGGACTCGTCCTGATCCTGCCCAAGCTGCACGGCTTCCATCTGGATCTGGAGGTTGTTGTAGGCGAAGGTCAGGTTCCAGTAGGCCTGCTCGGCGCTGGTGACGGTCTGCATCACGCGCTGGCGGAACTGCTCGTCGGTGAGCGCCTGGTTGCGCTTGGCGACTTCCAGGTTGCGGCGGTTGTTGTCGTAGCGGAAATTGCGCCACAGCGGCTGCGTGAAGCTGAGGTTAAGCGCCGTGGGATAGGTCGGGTTCAACTGCGTGAACGAGTTGTTGGTGCTGGTCCGCTGCGAGGAGAGATCGGCCTGATAAGAAGAGCCGAGGAAGGGCAGCGCGCCGGAGAATTGCGGATCGTAGGTGGTGTTCTTGTTGGTCACCGCGCCGTTCACGGCGCCGCCCAGCGACGACGCGACCGGCTGCACGTTGCGCTGGAAGCTGAAGGTGCCGCCCCAACGCGGATCGTAGACGCCCGCGGCGCTGTCGATCGCGTAAGACGCCTCGGACTGGGTGATGCGCGACAGGTCCACGTCGCGGTTGTTGGAGAGCGCCATGGCGAGCGCGTCCTCGAGCGAGAGCGTCATCTCCGTGAGGATGCCGATCCGCGGCGGCAGCCGGAACTCGCGCCGCGGCGGCACTTGCGTGGACTGCGCGGCCGGCTCCTGGGCACGGATGTTAGAGACGAGTAGACACACGGAGAGCAGGCACGCCGGAACCGCGCGCCGGATACGAAGATACGGCTCCATCAAGCTTCTTCACCCTTTCGCTGAATCACATTGGCGCCGGCGTGCTGCAGCCGGCTGCCCACAGACCGGACGCCGCCGCGCAGCGCGCGCGCGAAGCGGGTCTCTTTGAGGTCCTCAAACAGGGAGTAAAACACCGGTACGGCCAGCAGCGTGAGCAACAGGCAGAGGCTCTGGCCGCCGACCACCAGCACACCAATGGCGCGATTGCTGGCCGCGCCCACCTTGCTCGAGATCACCACCGGCAGCATGCCCGCCACCAGTGCGATGGTGGTCATCAGGATCGGCCGCAAGCGGTCGCGGTTGGCCTGGATGATGGCCGGGAACATATCCATGCCCTTGGCGCGTAGGCCGTTGGTGTGGTCGATTTGCAGAATCGCGTTCTTTTTGACGATGCCGAACAGCAGCAGCAGGCCGAGTCCGGAGAAGATGTTGATGGTCTGCCCGAAGACCAGCAGGGACAGGATGCCAAAGGGCACCGACAGCGGCAGCGTCAACAGAATCGTAAAGGGGTGCAGGAAGCTCTCGAACTGGGCCGCCAGCACCATATACATAAAGATGAAGGTGAGCGAGACCGCGGTAACGAAATAGACCGCTGTCCGCTGCAACTCGCGCGTCTGTCCGACGCCCTCGCCGACGTAGCCCGGCGCCATGCCGAGCTGGTTGGTGAGTTGCTCGATGGTATCGGTAATGTCGGCCTGGGAGCCGCCCGGCAGCATGTTGGCCGAGATGGTCACCTGGCGCTGGCGGTTCAGCCGGTCGATGCTGGACGGCGCCGTGCCGGGCTGGATGCGGACCACCTGATCGAGCGTGACCGGTCCGGTTTTGTTGGAGGCCACGACCAGTTGCCGGAGCGCATCCTGGCTGGTGCGAAACTCCTGCGCGGCGCGCAGACGCACGTCATACTGCTCGCCGCCGGAAGGAAAGCTGGAAACCACCTGCCCGGCCAGCAGCGTGTTGAGCGCGGTGGCGATGTCGGAGACGCGCACCCCCAGGTCGGCGGCGCGCTGGCGGTCGATTTCCACGCGCAGCTCGGGTTTGCCGTAGACCAGCGACGTATCGGCGTCAACCACCAGCGGGATCTTCTTGACCTTCGCCAGCAGCTCCTGTGAGTATTCGGAGAGTTTGTCCAGGTCCGGACCGCTCAAGGCGTATTGGATGTCGGCGTTGCCGTTCCAGCCCTGCGCGCCCACGCGCGTGCGCAGGTCCGCGGGGTAGTTCTTAAAAACGTCGCGGACCCTGACCATCATGTCCTGCTGAGAAATGTCGCGCTGATCCTTGGGCGTCATTTTGACGTAGATGGAGGCGGCGTTGGTGGCGCGGTCCGACCCGCTGCCGATGGTGTCCAGCGTGGCGACGATTTCCGGGATGCCCCGAATGTCGCGGGCAATGCGCTCCGCAACGTTGGTGGTGGCCGCAAGCGAGGTTCCCTCCGGCGTGCGTACGCTGACGATGAATTCGGCTTTGTCATCCACCGGCGTGAAGCTCTTGCCCACCATCAGGAAGAGCGGGTAAATGCTCAGCACCACGACCACGCTGATGGCCACCATCGTGCGGCGGTGATGCATGGCCCATTCGAGCATCGTCGTGTAGTGGTGGTCCAGGAACTGGAAGAAGCGCGAATCTTTGGAGGCCTTCTGATGCTTGCCTTTGGTGTCGGGCTTGCGCAGGAAGCGCGAGCTGAGCATGGGCGTGAGCGTGAAAGACACCAGCAAAGAGACGGCGATGGCAAACGCCGCCGTGAACCCGAAGGACGACATGAAGCGTCCGACGATGCCGCCCATGAATCCGATGGGCACGAAGACCGCCAGCAGGGAAAAGGTGGTGGCCATCACCGCGAGCCCGATTTCCTTGGTCCCCTCGATGGCCGCCTGCATCGGCGGCATGCCCTTCTCTTCGATGTAGCGATAGATGTTTTCGAGCACAATGATGGCGTCGTCGATGACCACGCCCACCATCAGCGTCAAGGCCAGCATGGTGATCTGGTTGAGCGTGAAGTGCATCGCGGCCATGAAGCCGAAGGTGGCGATGATGGAGGTGGGAATGGCCACCGCGGCAATCAACGTGGTGCGGATGTTCGACAGGAAGAAGAAGATCACCACGGAGGCCAGAATGCTGCCCTCGATCAGGTGGCTCTGGATGGCGTGGACGGCGGCTTCGATGAAGATGGACTGGTCGTTGACCAGTTGAGTCTTGACGTCCGGGGGCAGGCCAGCCTTGATTTCCTCCAGCCGTTCCTTGACGGCGCGCGCCGTTTCGACCGTATTGGTGCCGGACTGCTTGGAGACGATCAGCGTCACCGACGGTTCGCCGTTCAGGCGCGCGGCGGTGGTGGCTTCCTCCACAGCGTCCTCGGCATGGCCGATATCGCGCAGCTTGACCACGTAAGGGCCGCGCGAGACCAGGGCGATTTCGTTGAACTGCTCCGGATCCACCAGGCGGCCCAGGGTGCGGACGGTCAGCTCCTGCTGGCCTTCGTTGACGCTGCCGGCGGGCAGATCCATGTTCTGCTGGCGGAGCCCGTTGGCCACGTCGGCGATGGAGAGGCCATAGGCGCGCATGCGGACCGGATCCACCCAGACGCGGATTTCACGGCGCAGGCCGCCCACCAACTGAATCTGGCCGACGCCCTTGACGTTTTCCAGACCCTGCTTGATCTGCTTGTCGGCGATCTCGGTCAGCTCGCGCAGCGGGCGCGAGGAGGAGACGGCGATCTGCAGAATGGGCTGCGCGTCGGGATCGAATTTCTGGACCACGGGCGTGTCGGCGGTTTCCGGCAACTGCGGGATAATCTGGTTCACGCGGTCGCGGATCTCCTGCGCCGCCACGTCGCCGTTCTTGTCGAGTGTGAAGCTGACGATCACCTGCGAGAGGCCCTGAACGGAGGTGGAGCGCAGCTCGTCAATGTCGCTGATGGTGTTGACCGCGTCCTCCACGCGCTTGGTGATGTCGGTTTCGATCTCTTCGGCGGTGGCGCCCGGGTTGGTGACCGAGACGGCCACGGTGGGTACGTCGACTTTGGGGATCAAATCGACGCCCAGCGAAAAATAGGCGAAGGCGCCGATCACCGTCAGAGACAGCACCAGCATGGTGGCGAAGACGGGCCGGCGGACACAGACAGCGGCGAGTTTATGCATGCGGCAGGCCCCCCTTGGACTTCTGAGCCCCGCCGGCCGAATCGAGAACGTTCACGGTCTGGCCGTCGTAGAGCTCCTGTAAGTGGTCGGTGGCGAGCACGGCGTCGGCGGGGATGCCGGAGAGAATCCGGACGTCGGCGCCATCCTGCACGCCCAGTTGCACGACGGCCAAGCGGGCCTTGCCGTCGCGAATCATGAATACCTGCGAGGAGTTGGTGGTCGCGTCGGTGAGCACCGCCGAGCGGGGCACGAAAATGCCTTCCTGGCTGCCTGGCAGCGCGACGCGCGCTTCGCCGAACATGCCGGGCTTGAGTTCGCGGCCGGTGTTGGCGAATTCCGCCTCGACGGTGAAGGTCCGCGAGTTGGTATCGACTTCCGGATTGACGGCCGTCACGCGGCCCTGGAACATGCGCCCCGGGTAGCCAGGCACGTTGGCGCTGACGGGGAGCCCCACGCGCATGTCGGGCGAGTAGTTCTCAGGCACGCGCAGCTCCAGCTTGATGGGCGTCAGGCGGACGATGGTTGCAATGTTGGTGCTGGTGGATACGTATTCGCCGGGCGAGACCGGACGAGCGCTCACGTAACCATCGAAGGGCGCCTTGATCTGCGTGTCATCGAGCGTCTTGCGGGCCAGCGCCACCTGCGCGCGGATGGCTTGCAGCGAAGCTTCCTGGGTTTCGACGCCGCCGTAGTTCTGGCGGGCCGTATTTTGCGCGCCTTCCAGTTGCTGACGCGCGGCGTTCACCTGGGCCTGGGCGGTATCGACAGTGGTTCGCGCACTATCGTAAGCGCTACGCGAAACGTCCCCGCTTTCCACCAGGTTCGCGTAGCGCTGCGCGTTGGCCTGGGCCAGCTTGAGCTGCGCCTCGGCGGATTCGTAGGCGGCGCGCGCGGCCAGCACCTCAGGCACCAGGCTGGCGTCGAAGTTCTGGTTCCCGCTGAGGCCCAGCTTGGACTGCGCCTGGCGCACGGCGGCTTCGGCCTGGCGCTGCTGGGCTTCCACTTGATCCAGCCGGAGCTTGGCGTCGCGGTCGTCCAGGCGGGCGATCACCTGCCCCTGCTGTACAAAGTCGCCGACGTCGACCAGGGTGCTTACGATGACGCCGGTGGTTTCCGAGGCCACATTCGAGCTTTCCTCGGCGGCGAAGCCACCCGTGGCCTGGACCGAGGCCGAGACCTGGCGGGTCACGGCGCGGACCGTAGTCACGGTCGGGGTCTGGACAACGGCGCCCGGGGAGCCACTGGAAGCCGCGGCGGTTTCCTCCTCCGTCCTGTTACAGGACGCGAGGAAGAGCACGGCGCCTGCAAGCAGCAGTGCAAGTGCCGGACGAACGCCGGGGGATCTCATATGAACTATGGACGGATGAGGAGAAGTCACGGTTCGGAGCGATTTCATATAGAAGCTAATCTTTTTTCGTCAACTTACGGTTACGCCTGCGGGGAGCGCGAAGGCCGTCGAGAATGAATCCAGTCAACTCTTGCGCCATCTCTTCGTCTGACTGCGGGAAGAAGTCGGCGTCAAACACGTATTTGTTCTGCGCGTATTGCAAGGCCGGCGCGAACAGACAGAGCACCATCGCGGCCGGATCGCCGCCGCGAAACGCGCCCTCGCGCTGGCGGTCAGCGATGTAGTTACTCAGGAAGCCGAACGTGGGCAAGCCCATGCGCTCATGGAAGATGTCGGCCAGGGTCTGACCCTCCAGCCGGGCGTAAAACATCAGCCGGTGGAAGGCAGCGTTCTCCCGGAAGGTCTTGAACATCTGCGAAACCAGGCAGTGGACGAAGCCCGCGTCGTCGCGGCGCGCGGCCAGCCGTTTCATCTCCGCCAGCCATTCCCCGGACCGGGACTCGGCCTCGTGCGAATCGAGGATGGCGTGATACAGGTCCTCCTTGGTGGCGAAATGGCGGTACAGGATCCCTTCACTCACCCCGCACGCCGCGGCAATGTCCTTGGTGCGCGTGCCGTTGAAACCGTGCTGGGCGAACAGTTCGATGGCGCGGTCCAGAAGCTGCTGGCGGCGATCCTCGGAGGAGAGGCGATGGCGCGCGGGGCCATCCGAGGTGCGGGCAGGCGTACGGGGACCGGGGACGGGACTGGGTTGCGTTGCATTCATCAAGTAAGTACTCACTTATATTCTAGCCACGCCGCCCGGCGGCAGTCAACGGCTTTGAAGGGTGCGGCTCGAACGCGGAGGCCTCTGGTACTCTGAATTCGATGCGGCACAGAGTTCTCGCGATCTTGCTACTTTTACCGGCGCTGTGGCTGGCCGGGTGTTCGTCTTCGGACAGTGGAGTGGACGAAGCCGCCCGCTCGTCCGCCTACCTGGAGAAGGCGGCCGCCGAGACGGGCGCCGAGAAAACCGCCAGCGGCTTGATTTACCGCGAACTTACGGCGGGCTCCGGGCCCATGCCCACGGCCACCAACATGGTCCGCGTCCACTACCGCGGCACGCTGGTGGACGGCAAGCAGTTCGACAGCTCCTATGACCGCAAGGAGCCGCTCGAGATCGGGCTGAACCAAGTGATCCCCTGCTGGACCGAGGGTTTGCAGAAGATGCGCGTCGGCGGGAAGTCGCAATTAGTCTGCCCGGCGGAGATCGCCTACGGGTCCCAGGGACGGCCCGGAATCCCGGGCGGCGCGGCGCTGATCTTCGAAGTCGAGCTGCTGGGCATCGTCAACTGACCGGGTGTTACTCTGGTACGTATGCGTTTTCTGGTACCCTCTTGCGCCGCCCTCGCATTGTTGCTGACGGCCTGCTCCTCTTCTCCCACTTCGACGACTTCCGAGGCTCCCGCAAGCGACTCGGCCACTCCGGCGGCGGAGTCGGCGCCGGCCTCCTCTGAGGCAGCCTCGGCTGCCGCCACGCCCGCTCCAGATCTGAAGACCGACGAGCAGAAGACGCTCTACGCGCTGGGGCTGTTGGTCAGCCGGAATCTGACTATGTTCGATCTGTCTCCGGAAGAGGTAGCAATCGTGCAGCGCGGCATGAGCGACGCACTGAACGGCAAGCCGGCCCTGGACCTGGACACGTGGGGACCGAAGGTCGACCCACTGGCGCGCTCCCGCCAGAGCCGCGCGGCGTCCAAGGAGAAGGAGCGCTCCAAGGCCTATCTGGTGACGGCCGCCGCTGAGCCGGGCGCGGTGAAAACGGCCAGCGGCCTGATCTACAAGGAATTGCGCGCGGGCACCGGCGGCTCGCCCAAGGCCACTGACCGGGTGAAGGTGAACTACCGTGGCACGCTGGTCAACGGCACCGAGTTCGACAGCTCCTACAAGCGCGGCGAACCGGCGGCATTTCCCCTGGACGGCGTCATTCCCTGCTGGACCGAGGGCCTGCAAAAGATGAAGGTGGGCGGGAAGTCGCAGTTGGTGTGCCCGTCTGAGATTGCCTATGGCGAGCAGGGCCAAAGCTCGATTCCCGGCGGGGCGACGCTGATCTTCGAAGTCGAGTTGCTGGACATTCAGTAGCGGGCGCGGCCAGCGGGTTCTGCGCGGATCGATATTTGGTGCACGGACCGCCATGACACAAAGCCGCTCGCTGAGCCGCGACCGCAGGAAGCGGTCTTCCACCGTTCACAATCCGCCCGATTCATCGAGCATCCTCCACGCGGCCGGCCACGTGAAGCGGTCGAGGTAAAGCGCGCGTCCCGCAGCGCCCAGACGGCGTCGCAGCGGTTCGTTCCCGGCCAGCGTGCCGACCGCCTCGGCGAACTGTGCGGGCGTGTCGGCGAGCAGCAGGTGCTCGTCGTGGCGTGCGCCCAGCCCCTCCGCGCCCAACGTCGTGGAGACCACGGCGCGTCCGGCCGCCCAGGCTTCCAGAATCTTGAAACGCGTTCCGCTACCGGAAAGCAGCGGCACGATGCAGATCTGCGCACCGGCGAGTGTCGCGATGGCGTCTTCCATGGGACCCGCGAGAACGATACGAGGGTCGCCTTGGACCACCGGCGCCACCGCTTCGGGATTGCGCCCCGCCAGGCGCCATTCAAGGTGCGGGAAGCGTTCGCACACCAGCGGCCAGATGGCGGTGCGGAACCAGCGCACGGCTTCGATGTTGGGGTGATACTCGAGATTGCCGCTGAACAGGATCGCGTTCTGCTCCGGCACATCGGGCTGCGGGACCTCGGGAATCGCGTTGGGGAAGACTCGGATGTCGGGGTGATGCAGGCGCGCGCGGTCGGCCTCGGAGGTGACCAGCAGCGTGTCGAAACGCGGGAGCCATTCGGCCTCCAGGCGGCGGTACATGGCAGCGAAACGCGACGAGGCCCAGGATGCGGGAAACGCGGCGGCCTGGGCATGCGTGCGCGCCAGCTCGCTTTCGATGTTGTGCAGGTCGAGCACCAGGTGTGTCGTCCGGGGGCGCAGCAGCGGCGCGTAGGAGACGCACCAGAAGTGTTCGATGACGGCGACGTCGTAGCGTGGCGCGCGCATGGCGGCGGTGATCTGTTGCTCGTATCCGGAGAAGCGGTCGAACAGCGGCGGACGTCCACGCAGGAGCCGCGCGGCGTTGCGCCAGAGCCGGGCCGGGGCCGATTTCGAGTGCGGGACGACGTCGAAGGTGGCGACGTCGACCCGGTAGCGCGCCCGCAGGTAGGCCAGCAGCGAGGCGGAGCGCAGGCCGCCTCCGCCAGAGCCCGTGACCGGCGCTTCGGGCGTAAGGAACAGTGCCCGCCCGGCCGCCTCAGCCACGGCGCGATCCACCGTTGCGGCCGCCACCAAGGGAGGTGAAGACGCGGACCGCGGCGTCGTACACCTCGCGCGTGCGCCGCGCGGTCTCTTTCCAGGTGAACTGCGCCGCGCGGTCCAGGGCGCGGCGGCGGAGGTCGGCGAAGCGGGCCGGGTCGCGGGCAATCGAGGCGAGCACTTGGGCCAACGCCGCCGGCGTCGGGTCGACGTGGATCGCTGCGCCGCCGGCGACCTCCGTTATGGCGGCGTCGTGCGAGGTGACCACCAGCGCGCCGCACTGCATCGCTTCGAGCACCGGCAGTCCGAATCCTTCATAGAGCGACGGGTAGACGCAGGCCAGCGCGCCGGAGTAGAGGCGCGGGAGGGCGCCGTCGGGAACGGCCCCCAGCAGGCGCAGGCCGGGTTCCTCGCGCGGTGCGGCGAAGTCGGCGCGCAGGCGGCCGGCGATCCACAGCTCGACGTTGTGCTGTGCGCGGACCGTGCGCCAGGCTTCGACCAGCGGACCGATCCCCTTGCGCGGTTCCAGCGTGCCCACGAAAAGGAAGTAGGGCGGCGCGGCGGGCGCGTCCGCGCACGGGCGGAAGCGGGCGGAGGCGGCCAGCGGAACAGCAGTGACGCGGTCCGGCGCGAGCCGGAAGCGTTCGATGGCCTGGCGGCGCACGGCTTCGCTGGGCGTGATCACCATGTGCGCCTTGCCCCAGCGCAGCAGCCGGGGCGTGCGGCGGCGGACGCGCGCATCGGCCTGCCAGGCGGGATCCATCCACGGGCTGCAATCGTGCAGCGTCATGACCGCGGGACGCTGCGCGAGGTAGGGGACCGCGAAGTCGGTGCCGTGAAACAGATCGACGCCGCGGCGGTCCATTTCGCGCGCCAGGCCCCACAGCCACCAGCGCCGCTCAGCCGCGTTGGCCGGGCCGCCGCCGGCGCGAAGATTCTCCGGATGACCGGCGGGCATCTCGAACGGCTGGTCTGAGAGCAGCCAGTATTGATCCCGCGGATTGGCCTCGGCGAGCGCGCGCGCCAGCTCCCATGTGTAGCGGGCCACACCGCCGGTGGCCACGGTCAACGGCGTGGCATCGAGCGCGATCGTCACGGCGCTAGTGTACGATAGCGTTGTGGGCTCTGAAAACCTGACCCCTATCGAGGAACTTCAGAGACTGGACCAGCAAATTGACCAAGTCAATGATCTGGCCGAGCTCAAGCCCATCTTCTATCGTCTGGAAGAGATCGCCAAGGAACACGTCGGCGACTTCGAAGTCCAGTTGATGGTGGGTGACGTCAAACAGCGGGTGGTCAACCGCGGAACCAAGCTCAAACAGCAACACGAGCCGCTGCCGGAGCCGCCTCCACTGGCTTCGCCGCCGCCGACGGTAGGGCCCAAGGCGCCGGCAACAGGATCGACGCCCACGGCGCCGCCAGTGGCCGGACCTGCCCCGCCTGTCACCGGCTCGGCTTCCGCAGGGCCGCCTCCGCTCCCGCCGGATGTGAAACCGCCGAAGCGGCTGATGTCGTCGGGTCAGTTTGCGCCGCCGGGTGGACCGGCAGACGATCCGCCGAAAGCCGCTCCGCCGCCCTCCGTGCCGCCACCGCCCGCGAGCGGGGCTCCTACAGCGCCGCCGCGCACCGAAGCTCCGCCGGCGTTGCCCAAGACCCCCGCGGGTCCACCGCCACTGCCGCCGAAGACGCCCCAGCCGCCAGCAGCCTCCCAAACCGGAACACCGCCGCAGAGCCCGAAGCCGCCGGCGCAAGCTGAGCTTCCGCCTCGTCCGCCGGTGTCGGGTCCGAAGACTCCCGCTGCGCAGGCACTGCCACCGACGCGCGCGGTTCCGCCTCGCGGGTCCGCGGCGCCCCCGCCGCCACCACCGCAAGCCGCACCGCCGTCGTCGCTGTCGGAGATCATGCCGCCGACGGGAACGAGGCCACCGTCCGCGTCACCGCTATCGGCTGTGACGCCGCCGCCTTCCGCGACTCCGCCCAGCGGCCCGCCGCCGCCTGTGGGGGCCGCCCCTTCCAGCGAATTAGAGAAGACCGTCGCAATGAGCGTGCCGCTGGCCACTGGCGAGAGTGCCGCTCCGCCGGGTGGCGCGATTCCTCCGGCCAAAGGCGGTGGACCGCCCAAGCAGCCGCCTCCGCCCAAGCGTCCGGCGAACATGAAGCGCGCCGTCGTAATCGGTGCGGCGGTGGGCGGCATCGCAGCCATCATCATCATCGCGCTGCTGGTCAACTTCGCGCGGAACCGCAATTCGGGGACCGTCGAGGTGGCCATCACCACAACACCCATCGGCGCGTCCGTGCGTGTGAACGGCGAAGAGGTGTGCGTTTCCGACTGTACGGCGGAACTCGCGCCGGGCACCTATCAGTTGACCGCGTTCCTCGACGGCTACGAACCGTCCACTGCCGAGGTGACCATCGACAAGCGTCAGGAAGCGTCCGTAAACCTGGCGCTGCTGCCGCAGCCCCAGACCGTGCGGATTCTGGCGGACTTGGCGGAAGGCACGGTCACCTTTGACGACCAGCCCGCGGGCGCCCTGCAAGACGGCCAGTTCCTGCTGGAGAATGTGATGCCCGGCGCGCACACCGTACGCGTGGCGGGCGGCAACAGCGAAGCGACGTTCTCCTTCGATCTGGCGGTGGCCCAATTACCCGTGGTCAGCGGCCAGGTGGACACACGCAACCTGCTGGCGATTCTGGTTTCGAGCTTTGCCGACCGCGCGCGTGTGGTGACCAGCTCCGGTCCCATGAAACTGGTGGTGAACGGGCAGCCGGCCAGCGACGCGGGGCCCGAGGGCGTGGATCTGGTGGACTTCCAGCCGGGCGCCTCCGAGATGGTGCTGGGGGAGGGCAACCAGGAGCGTACGCTCAATGAGAGCTTCGGCCCGGCGCCGACCCTCACCGCGTTCCTCAAGACGGACCAGGATATCGGCACGCTGATCGTCGCCACCAACCAGAACGACGTGCGCGTGTTCCTGAACAATCGTGAGTATCCGCGGCGCACGCAGCGCGGCCAACTGCGCGTTCAGACGCTGGGCCGGCAGGTGGTGCGGGTGGCCAAGGACGGCTTTGAGGAAGTGCCTCCGCAGATCGTCACCGTGACCAAGGGGTCGGAATCGCGGGTTACCTTCAACCTCAAAGCGCTGCCGGAGTTTTCTTCGCTGGTGATCACCGGCGGCACGCCGGGCGCCGAAATTGCGATCGACGGCGACGTGGTGGGCACCATCTCGCCCAACGGCGGCTTCCGCCATTCCTCGGTGGAGCCAGGCGACCGCAGCATCGAGATCCGTCGGCCGCAGTACGAAACCAAGAGCTTCAAGCGGACGTTCGAGCGCGGCCAGACGGTGACGCTCTCCGGCGCCGATCCGGTCCTGGTGGCGGTGCGCGTGCCGGCTCCTCCGCCGGATCCCGCTCCGGCTCCGCCCAGGCCCCCGCCGGCTCCGCCCAAGGTCGTGCAGCCGCCCAAGCCGCGCGTCTCCACCATGACGGCCTTCGACAATCTCTCGGCCTGGCGCCAGGAGGACGGCATCTGGCGCCATCGCGGCGAAGCGAAGCTGACCTACAGCATCCTGCCCACCGACGGAGTGTTCCAGTTCACCATCCACTTGCTCCGCGGCGGCAACCGCCTGCTTTTCCGCGGCGGCCGTGTGCGCTGGTTCCTGGACTATCAGGATGACCGCAACTACGCCCTCTTCGAGATGGACGACGAGACCTTCTGGGCTAAGGACGTGGTGGACGGCAAGGAAACGGAACGCGCCAAAGTGAAGCATAACGTGGATAGCGACGTGAAGGCCTGGGCCATCCAGATCGACGTCAACCCCACGCGCGTCATCCACCGCATCATGCGCGACGGCCAGTGGGTGGCGCTGGACACCTGGACTGACGCCGCCCGCAACTTTACCGACGGCAAGTTCGGCATTCTGGTGAACGGCAACGACGAGGTGGGCCTCTCGGATTTCCGCTTCACGGCACGCCAGTAATGCCCTCCCGGCGAGGCTTTCTCCGGACGCTGGGGCGGAGGGCGCTGGGCGCGGCTCCGGCGCTAGTCGCGGCTCCGGCGTTGGCTGGACTCACGGCCAAGGCACAGCGCCCGGTGGCCGGCGGATTCGTCAATGACGCGTTCGCCACCGGGCATCGCATACGCGACCATGCATCCTTCGCCAGCCCCGCGCGGCGCGAAACATTTCCCATCGTCATTGTGGGCGGCGGCATGGCGGGCCTGAGCGCTGCCTGGCGGCTCCAAAAGCGCGGCTTCCAGGATTTCGTGCTGCTTGAAATGGAGGCGCAGGCGGGCGGCAATTCGCGCTGGGGCGAAAACGGGATCACCGCTTATCCCTGGGCAGCGCACTACGTCCCGGTGCCCGGCCGCGGCGCGACGTTGGTGCGCGAGCTGTTCGAGGAACTGGGGGTGCTCCAGGACGGCGCCTGGAACGAACGCCACCTGTGCTTCGCGCCGCAGGAGCGCATCTATCTGCACGGGCGCTGGCAGGAAGGGATCGTGCCGGAGGTGGCCGCCACCGCGCACGATCACGCAGAGTATCGCCGCTTCAACGCCATGGTGGCGGAGATGCGCGCCACCGGCGCCTTCACCATCCCGATCGAAGCCCGTTCTTCGGAGCTGGACGGACGCTCGTTTGCGGACTGGCTGGACGCGAACCGCTTCACCTCGCCCTATCTGCGCTGGTATCTCGACTACGCCTGCCGCGACGACTACGGCGCGCTGGCGCGCGATACGTCGGCTTGGGCGGGCATCCACTATTTCGCGGCGCGCGCGGCCGAGCCCGAAGATGAGGGTCCGCTGACCTGGCCCGAAGGCAACGGCTGGATCGCGCGGCGTCTGATCGAGCGCGTGGGCGCGCACCTGCGTCCGTCATCGCCCGTGTATGCGATCCTGCGCGACGGGCGCCGCTGGCGCGTGCGGACAGAAGCGGCGGAATACTTGGCCGAGCGCGTGATCTTCGCCGCGCCGACGTTCCTGGCTCCCTACGTGATCGAGGACGCAACGCCGGCGGAGGGGTTCGTCTACTCGCCCTGGCTCACCGCGAATCTGACGCTCGACCGCCTGCCACGCGAAAAGGACGTCGAGCGCGCCTGGGACAACGTGATGTACGATTCGCCCGCGCTGGGCTACGTCGAGGCGACGCACATGAGTCTGCGGACGTTCGAGGACCGTTCGGTGTGGACCTATTACTACTCTCTTGCGGACCACTCGCCCGCCGAGGGCCGCGCGCTGCTGCTCGACAAGGACTGGGGCTACTGGCGCGAGTGGATCCTCGACGATCTGGCGCGCGCGCATCCCGACATCCGCCAGTGCGTCTCGCGGATCGATGTGATGCGGATGGGCCACGCCATGATCCGGCCTTCGGTCGGGTTCCTGGGGTCGCCCGCGCGGCAGCGGTTCACCGTGGGCAGCCAGGGCATCTATTACGCAAATTCCGACCTCAGCGGAATCTCGATCTTCGAGGAAGCGCAGTATCGCGGCGTGCAGGCGGCCGACCGCGCGCTGGCGGATGTGGGCCGCTGAGATTCGGAGCATGAGGGGCAGGCCCGAGGCCTGCGGCGGGCTCTCAGCCCGCCTCTTGTTCTGGCCGGAAGCCGCCGGTTCCGCAGTTCTTTACCCGGTCACGGCGCCGGCCGCCCCACCGCCACTGGACCGCGCGAGGCGCGCGCGGTACCCTGAAGAACGTTGGCGCGTGATCGCCTTCGATATGCGCGGACGCGGCGCGAGCTAGCGACGAGGTACCGAAGCTGCTCGCCGGTTGGTTCCGCCGGGTTCGCAGAACCAGACAGGGCAATGAGCATGAAACAGGTATTCCGTATCGCACTTCTTTCTCTGGCCGGCGCCGTCCTGTTCACCATTGGAGTGGTGCAGGCCCCCGCCGAAGACGTAAAGGTGACACTGACCGCGACCTCGGCGAACGTCTCCGGCGCTCCCGATCCCATCCGCTTCGAAATTATCCGCTGGTCGACCGATGCCGAGCGCGACGAGCTTCTGATGGCCTGGACCGATCCCAAGGCGCCCGAACCAGCGGGCGGTCGGGGTGGCCGTGGCGGTCGTGGTGGACGGGGTGGCCGCGGCAACGCCGAGCCCGCACCGCCGCCGCCTCCGCCGTCGCCCGCCGAATCGCTGACCGCAGCGCTGAAAGAGGCGCCGACCGTTGGTTACGTGTGGTCGTCGGAAGCGGCGGGCTACGGCGTCCACTTCGCCGAACAGATTCCGCAGCCGGACGGCGGAAGCCGCATCCTGCTGGTCACGGACCGCCGCCTGGGCGGCTGGAACAAGCTGTGGGATCCGAAATCCGGCACGCCCAATGACTACGAGTTTTCGGTCATCGAGTTGCACCTCAACGCGCAGGGCGCGGGCGAAGGCAAGGCCTCGCTCACCGGCACGGTGATGGTCGATCCGGCCGCGAAGATGGTGGCTCCCGCCAACTACGGCGCGCTGCCGGTCGTCTTCGAAAAGGTGAAACGCGAGGCGGATTGACGAGGCTCGCCCTGCGTCGCGAAGCGCTAGACTGAATCCTGGCCATGAACGTCCGCTATAGCGACGCGCCGCTGGGCGCCGAAGTCACTGGCGTCGATCTTTCGCAACCCCTGAACGAAGCCACGTTCCGCGCCATCGAGGACGTGTTCCATGAGCGCGGCGTCATCGTCATCCGCGATCAGCACCTCACCGAGGAGCAGCACATCACCTTCAGCCGCCGCCTGGGCGGTCTGGAGATTCACGTCGCCACAGACTGCCTGAAGCCCGGCTACCCGGAGATCCTGGTGGTCTCGAACATCGTCGAAAACGGCCGCAACATCGGACTGGCGGACGCCGGCCAATACTGGCACTCCGACCTCTCCTATATCGCCAACCCCAGCCGCTGCTCGCTGCTCTACGCCCTCGAGGTGCCGGTGGAAAACGGCCGCGTGCTGGGCGAGACGCTGTTCGCCAGCGCGGGCCATGCCTATGACACGCTGCCCGACGAACTCAGGACGAAGCTCGCCGGCCGCCGCGCCACGCATCGCTACGGCGACCGCTACCGCAAGCAGCAGGCCGCCGGAGGCCGCGGCGCGCTCAGCGAGCAGCAACTGCAGCGCGTCCCCGACGTGTCGCACCCCGTCATTGCCGCGCATCCGGTCACCGGCCGCAAGGTCCTGTTCGTCAACGAAGGCTTCACCGCGTTCATCGACGACATGCAGCGCGAGGAAAGTGATGCCCTGTTGCCGGAGTTGTTCGCGCACATCGTGCGCCCCGAAGCGCTCTACACGCACCACTGGCGCGAAGGCGACCTGCTGATGTGGGACAACTGCCTCACCCAGCACCGCGCGATCCGCAATTACGAACTGCCGCTGCGGCGCCGTATGCACCGCACCACGGTGGCCGGCCTGCGAGCGGCCCCCGGCACAAGAGCTGGACAATGACCCAAGCCGCTCCGGCCCTGGCGCCAACCCGGACGCGGCACACCGTCGTAGTGTTCGCCATGGTGCTTTCCTGGGTCACCTTCCTCGACCGCGCCGCCATCGCCCAGGCCGCGCCGCTGATCCGCGCCGACCTGGGGCTCGACACCGTGCAGATGGGCTACGTCTTCTCCGCGTTCGGCCTCGCCTACTCGCTGTTCGAGCTGCCCGGCGGGCTGTTCTGCGATTGGAAAGGACCGCGCAAGGCACTGACGCGCATCGTGGTGTGGTGGTCGGTATTCACCATCGCTACCGGCTGGGCCTGGAGCTTCGCCTCACTCTGGACCACCCGCTTCTTGTTCGGCGCCGGGGAAGCCGGCTGCTATCCGAGCCTCGCCCGCATGTTCCGCACCTGGCTGCCGCTCGACGAGCGTCCTGTGGCCGAAGGATTGAAAGCATCCAGCTCGCGTCTGGGCGCGGCCGTCGCGCCGTACCTGGTGGTGACGCTGCTCGCTTACATCTCCTGGCGCGGCGTTTTCCTGGTCTTCGGCTGCCTGGGTTTCGTGTGGGCCGCCGCGTTCTTCGTCTGGTTCCGCGACCGTCCGGCGGAGCACGCCTCGGTCAATGCAGCCGAGCTCGCGCGCATTCCCGCCGCCGAACCCGAACGCGGCCACACGTCCGCTCCGTGGGGACGCCTGCTCACCGCATCCAGCCTGTGGCTGCTCGCGCTGCAGTGGTTTTGCCACTTCTACGCCTTCTATTTCTACATCACCTGGCTCCCCACCTATCTGCAGGACGCCCGCGGCGTCGCCGTGGAGCGCAGTGCGGTGCTGGCCGGAATGCCGGTATTCACCGGCGCCATCGGCAGCTTGGTGGGCGGCTGGATCCTCGCGCGCGCCATTCGCCGCCTGGGTGACCTCAGTCGCGCGCGCCGCCTGGTGGCCTACATCTCCTACAGTGCGGCGGCGGTGCTGATGCTTCTGGCGATCGTGCCGGCTTCGGCCGAGCTCGCAGTGGCGCTGATGAGCCTCTCCAGCTTCGCCGCGGAATTCAGCGGACCCATCACCTGGACCACCGCCATGGACCTCGGCGGTCGCCACGTGGGCGCGGTGTCCGGCACCATGAACTCCATCGGACAGATGGGCGGCGCCGTGGCCCCGACGGTGGTCGGCTATTTCGCGGCCAGCGGACCGCAGGGCTGGACCGCCGCGCTCTACAGCGCCGCCGGGGTCTACGTGGTCGGCTTCCTGTGCTGGATCTTCCTTGATCCGGTCACTCCTCTCGATCAACCCAAAAACTCATGAGTGCCTCCCATCTCGAATGCGGCCTGTGCGCGCGACCCTTCGCCGCCGGCCAGATCCATAACCTCTGCGAATGCGGCGGACCGCTGCTGGTCCGCTACAATCTCCCGGCGATCGCCCAGGCCTGGTCCCGCGACGAAGTCTCGCGAGGTCCCGGCAGCATGTGGCGCTACGGGCCCGTGCTGCCACCGCGCCCCGAATCGGTCGTGTCACTAGGCGAGGGGATGACGCCGCTGGTGCCCACCCGCCGCCTGGGCGCGCAGCTCGGCGCGGACGACCTCTGGATCAAGGACGAAGGCCTCAACCCCACCGGATCGTTCAAAGCGCGCGGGCTCTCCTGCGCCGTCTCGATGGCCGCCGAGCTCGGCATCCGCAAGCTGGCGATCCCCTCCGCGGGCAACGCCGCGAGCGCCATGGCGGCCTACGCCGCCGCAGCCGGCATCGAGGCCCACATCTTCATGCCGCGCGACGTGCCGCAGGCCAACTACGTCGAATGCAAGGCGTTCGGCGCGCACGTCACGCTGGTCGACGGCCTGATCAGCGACTGCGCCCGCCTGGTCGCCGAAGGCGCCCGCACCGAGGGCTGGTTCGACGTCAGCACGCTCAAGGAGCCTTATCGCATCGAGGGCAAGAAGACCATGGGCTACGAGCTCGCCGAGCAGCTCGACTGGCGCCTGCCGGACGCCATCTTCTATCCCACCGGCGGCGGCGTCGGCATCATCGGCATGTGGAAGGCGTTCGCCGAAATGGAGTCGCTCGGCTGGATCGGCCCCGAGCGGCCGAAGATGATCGCGGTGCAGGCGGCGGGCTGCCAGCCGGTGGTCCGGGCGTTCGAGCAAGGCGAGCCGCGCAGCCAGTTCTGGGAAAACGCCCAGACGGTGGCGAGCGGTCTGCGTGTGCCTAAAGCGCTCGGCGACTTTTTGATCCTCGAAGCCGTGCGCGAAAGCGGCGGCACGGCGGTCGCCGTGAGCGACGAAGCTCTGCTCGACGCGGGCCTCGACCTGGCCGCCGCCGAAGGCCTGTTCATCGCCCCCGAGGGCGCTGCCTGCGTCGCGGCGTTGCAGCGGTTGCTGAGCGAAGGTTTCCTCCAGCGCGGCGAGCGGATCGTGATCTACAACACAGGCTCGGGTCTGAAGTACCTGGAAGCGTACTCAAAGCGTTTTCCGCGTGACGCCTAGTGCTGCGGCGCAGGGCTGTGCCTGCTACTCTCAGGACAGCAAACATTGGGATGCTTTGGTGATCCTATGAGAACTACAGTCACTCTGGACCCGGACGTCGAGCGGCTCCTGCGGCAGTCGATGAAGGAGAAGGACATCTCCTTCAAGCAGGCGCTCAACGATGCGATCCGTAGTGGCATTTGCGGTCAAAAGAGGCGCGGGTCCCGCCCCTTCGTCCAGAGGACATTTCACATGGGTGCCGAGCAGCTTTTTCGTTGGGACAAGTTGCTCGCCACCGGCGAAGCGATGGAAGATGAGGAACTCGTCCGCAAACTGGCCCTGTGCAAGTAATCCTGATCGACGCCAACCTCCCTTTGTGCGCCACCAACGCTAACACCCTGCATCACTGGCCATGACATTTCTTGAATTTCTTGCCGCTGCCACACGGGCATGGATCGTTTCGTCCAACTCTCGGGTACATCACTTGCGCACCCTCATCAAGGAAGCTTGATAGACGATCGTAATCCTCGAAGTTGTCTCTGCCCTCGTCAATCTCCATCTGAAACTTGTTGTACGACCGTCTGACTTTTTCGATGGCGACTGGGCTGGCATACGGTCCTACGGCCCTGTCGATTTCAGCTTCGGCAAGAGGGCACCCAACACCCAAAAGCACCCGATGAAGTACGAGGTTGTGGCCAAAGCCCATGTAGTAGTGGTCGCCATCTTTGTCCGTGGCAGTTGTCCAAACGCGAACTTCCTTCTCGTAGCTCCAATCCGCAAACTTCGTGTAGACCATTCGTTCATACGTTTCCCCAGTAGGTGGATCATCGAACGGAAACGGATGCTGGATGTAGTTGACGGGGCGTCCGAAGGGTTCTCCTCCAGTGCGGGTATCTATAAAGTCTGCAAGCTCGAACTCCAGGCACATTCCACCGTGCCCCTCCGCGTAGTGTGCCCAAATTACGGGGCTTCTCCAGTCCCCGCTAAAGCAGATCATCCCATTCCCGTTGCCAAGCCGCTTTCGGGCCTGCTCAACAGCCCATCTATAGCCTCTTCGGGACAAGTCGAAAGGCAGGAACTCAAACGGGTCGTTGGTGGACTCGAATGTGGAGATCTTTAGTCGGCGATCTTGAATCGCGACAAGACCATAGCCACTCGGAAGGAACTTAAAGACCCGCACTGCCTCCATTCTACGATTGAGCCTTAGAGGCGGCGCGGCCGTCGCTGGAAAGCGACAGGTCCCGCAGCGTCAGAGACGCGTTCGCCACTTGTCGGGATCACGATGCTGGTGGAGCACCGCGAAAACCTCGATCCGCTCTCCGTCGAGCACGAAGTAGACCGAGTACGGGAAGACCCTCAGCAGGCCTCGCCGTACTCCGGAAGCGATTTCTGGAAACTGGCGGGGCGAACTCTCGATCCGCTTCAGAAGGTCGACGTACTCGTCCAGAAGACGCCATGCCAACCCTTCCTGCCGCCTTTGATACCAGAGCGCTGCCTCTTCGACGTCAAGCTGCGCCTGCCGCCGAATCAGGAGCCTGTATATCAGCGTTCGCGGCGCTCCTTGAGCTTCGTGCGCAGCTCATCGATCGTCTCTTCCCATGGCCGCGCCGGGTCTGATTCCATCGCGAGCCGCTCCGCGATCACGCGCTTGTGCCAATCCGGAACCGGCACGTCCTCCGGGTTCGCTGCAATGCGGTCCCAGAGCGATCCCACATAGGCGATCTGCTCCTCTACAGGCAGCTCGTCGAAGCCCGGAGGAGGGAGTGGAACCTTGGAAGCCATCTAATGCACCGTCCGCGTCTTGCGATTCATGTAGTCCATCAGCAGATACTGCCCCAGATTGTACGGCGTGGTGAAATACGCCTTCCCGCGGCACAGCGCCGTGACCTTCTGAATGAACTGCACCAGCCCATAGTCGCTCGCCAGCATGAAAGTGTTGATCAGGATCCCCTGGCGCTTGCAGCGATTCACCTCTTCGAGCGTCCGCGAGATCACCAGAGGATCCAGGCCGAACGCGTTGCGGTAAATCCGCCCGTCGTCGAGCGTCAGTGCGCTGGGCTTGCCATCGGTGATCATGATGATCTGCTTCATGTCCTTGCGTTCCTGATTCAGCAGCCGCTGCGCCAGGATCAGCCCTTCGCGCGTGTTCGTGTAATACGGACCCACCTGCACGCGCGCCAGTTCCTCCAGGCGAAGCTCCTCTGCTGAATCGTGGAACAGCACGCAGCGCAGCGAATCGCCCGGATACTGTGTGCGGATCAGGTGCGCCAGCGCCAGTGCAACCTTCTTCGCCGGAGTGAAGCGATCCTCGCCATAGAGGATCATGCTGTGGCTGCAATCGAGCATCAGCACTGTGGCGCAGGAGCTTTGATACTCGCTCTGGTGCACGTGCAGATCCTCGTATTCCAGGTTCAGCGGCAGCGTGACGCCCTCGCGCTGCATCGCCGAAAACAGCGTCGCCGGAATGTCCAGGTTGAGCGTGTCGCCGAATTCGTAGGGCCGCGAAGCCCCGCTTGACTCGACCCCGGTCGCCAGATCGCGTGTATCGTGCGCGCCAAAGCTGGCGTGTCCCAGCGACCCCAACAGGTCCTTGAGCGTCTTGAACCCCAGGAAGTCGATGCTCTTGTCCGTCACTTTCACGTCGACGCGGCCTTCGCCCTGGCCCACGCCGCCCGATTGCGGATCGGTATTGATGTAGCCTTCGTCGGCCAGCTTCTGCACCATGCGGTTCAGGAGTTGGTCCAGTTCTTCCGGGCTCATGTTCTCCATGGCCTGGCGGATCTGCCCGGCGCGCTCCGGGTCCATGAAATCGCCGCGCTCCAGCGCCTCTTCGATCGCCCGCTTCAGGTCTTCCAGCGTGTGCTCGTTCCACTCGCTGAACTGCATGTAGGGATTGTCGAAGCCGCTTTCCAGGAAGAAGTCGGACAGCGCGCGCATCAGGTCCTCGGCGCTCAGGCCGAAGTCATCGCCCGTGTATCGCCCATAGCGAACGGATTTCATTGGTAGTTCCGGCGCGCGGCGCGGGACTTGGGTTCGTCGGCCGGCTCACGCCGCCGCGGCTCGGCCGTGTAACCGACCTCCTCATTCCGGCTGATGCGCCGGTGCGCATACAGTCCTTCGAGGATAAACTCCGCCGCCGACGCCCGCAGCGCATCCGGCTCGCTGGCCTTCAGGCCCAGCAGCTTGGTGCGTTCCAGTAGGCCCTGGATGCGGCCGAGCTCTTTCACAAGGTCGGCCGACGTCTGCGTTTCATCCAGCTTCAGGTTGCCGCCCAGCTCGAACCACGTGACAACGTTCGAAAGATTCTCATCCTCGAAGATGCCGGTGAACACCTTGCCCACGGCCAGCCGTATGATCTCGCGTGCGATCGCGTCGCCGCCCTTCAACTCGCCTTCGTATTCCAGTTCCAGCTTGCCGGTGATCGAGGGCAGCGCGGCGTAAATATCAAGGATGCGCGGCACCGCCAAGTCCTCGCCCGCCACCAGCGCACGCCGCTCGGCATTCGAGATCACGTTCTCCAACACGGAAATCGGCAGCCGCTGGCTGACGCCGCTGCGCTTGTCCACGCGCTTGTCGTCGCGTGCGGAAAATGCCATCTGCTCGATCACGCGCTTCATGAAATCGGGCACCTGAAGCATCACCGGAGCCGGCCGCTTGGACCATGCCTCCTGCTCGGTAATCGCCATGCCGTGTTCGAGCGTGGCCGGATAGTGCGTGCGAATTTCGCTGCCGATGCGGTCCTTAAGCGGCGTGATGATCTTGCCGCGCGCCGTGTAGTCTTCCGGATTGGCAGTGAACACCAGCATCAGGTCGAGCGGCAGGCGCACCGGGTAGCCCTTAATCTGGACGTCACCCTCCTGCATGATGTTGAACAGGCCCACCTGGATCTTGCCCGCCAGGTCCGGCAGCTCATTGATGGCGAACAGGCCGCGGTTGGCGCGCGGCAGCAGCCCATAGTGCACCGTCAGTTCGTCGGAAATGTTCTGGCCCGCGCGCGCCGCCTTGATCGGATCGATGTCGCCGATCATGTCCGCGATGGTCACGTCCGGCGTGGCCAGCTTTTCCACGTAGCGCTCCTCGCGCGACAGCCAGGCGATGGGCGTATCCTCGCCGTCGGCGGCCATTTTGTCACGGCACGCTTTGCAGATGGGCGCCGCGGGATGATCGTGGATCTCGCAGCCGGCTACGTAGGGCACGTATTCGTCCAGCATCGTGGTCAGCATGCGGATCAGCCGCGTCTTGGCCTGCCCGCGCAGGCCCAGCAGAATGAAGTTGTGGCGGGATAGCACCGCGTTGATCACCTGCGGCACCACCGAATCGTCGTAGCCGACGATGCCGGGAAACAGCGCCTCGCGCTTCTGTAGCTTGCAGATCAGGTTCTCGCGCAGCTCGTCCTTGACGCTGCGCGGAGTGAGTTTCGAGGAGAGCGTTTTGTGCGCACGTAGAGCGCCAAGGGTATCGGGGAAACGAGTCTCCGGGACGGAAGGTTTCATCAGGCCGGACTCCTACGTGGATTGTAGCAATAATGGTACGCTTGACCAGTCGGCAGCCGCGCCACGCTCCGTTGACGCGGCGCCGTTGCTTGTGGTTTCGATGGCACGCGAACAGGTCCCCGCATCGGATTTCCGGACAACATGGCAACGGCTGCAAGGCTTCGGGCTAAACGCCTACGAAGCGCGTAGCTACCTGGTGCTGCTGGGCCACCCGCGTTTTAAGGCCCTGGAACTGGCGGCGCGCGCCCACGTGCCGCGCCAGAAGATCTACGAGGTGCTCGACAGCCTGCTGGAGAAAGGTTTCGCCAGCGTCATCCAGGATCGCACCAAGCTGTTCAGCGCCATCCCGCCGGATCAGGCTCTGCCCACGTATCTCGCCCGCCGCTCGAAGGAACTCGAACAGCAGCTCGCCGACCAGGCCCGCGCCGCCCAGCAGGTCACCGACGAATTGATGACCGCCTACGCCGAGGGCCAGGAAGGCGGCGGCGCGCTGGAGGTGCTGCGCATCATCTATGATCCGGCGCAAACCGGCGTCCGCTTCCGCCGCATGCTGTCCGAGGCGCAGCACGAGTATCTCGAATTCTCGCGCCCGCCCTACGCCGCCGACCCGCTGGAAGCCGAGCAGGTGATCCAGGCCCGCACCCGCGGCGTCCGCTGCCGCGTGCTGGTGGAACAGGGAACGCTCGACGAAGCCCATGCCCGTTTCTTGAGCGCCTACCAGGCAGCAGGCGTCGAGGTCCGCCAGATCCCGAAGGTGCCGATGAAGATAGCACTGCTCGACGGTCAGCGCGGCTTGCTGGCGCTGGTTGACCCCGTCACCACCAAACCCGCCTGGACCGCGATCGTCTTCGAGCATGAAGGCATGGCCGAGGCCATGCGCAGCGTCTTCGAGGATTACTGGCGCCGCTCGGTCGCCAGCGCTGGAAGAGGATAACGTGCCGCAGGACCGCTTCCTCAAGGCCGCCATCGAAGAGGCGCGCAAAGGTCTGGCTGAAGGCGGCATCCCGATTGGCTCCGTGCTGGTAGTCGACGGACGGATTGTCGGCCGCGGCCACAACCGACGCGTGCAGGACGGGAGCGTCATCCGCCATGCCGAAATGGACTGCTTGGAAAACGCCGGCCGCCGCAAGGCCGCGGTCTATCGCGGCGCCGTGCTGTATTCGACGCTTTCCCCATGCGACATGTGCAGCGGCGCGGTGCTGTTGTACAAGATTCCCAAGGTGGTCATCGGGGAGAACCGCACGTTCCGCGGACCCGAGCAGCGCCTGAGGCGCAACGGTGTCGACGTCGTCGTGGTGAACGATGCGGGGTGTATCCAGATGATGCGGGAGTTCATCCGCACCAAGCCAGCGCTGTGGAACGAAGACATCGGGGAGAGTGGGCCCTGAAGACCGCTCCCTGCGGTCGCGGCTCAGCCGGCGGCACTCTGCTCGGATCGCGGGTATTGTGCAGAGTGCCGCTCGCTGAGCCGCGACCACAGGGAGCGGTCCTCACGCGAGCGCCAACGGCCGGGGCAACCCGTAGCGCCCGGCCACTCCAGTCGCCACAAACTCCTCCCAACTCGTGAACAACTCCGCGGGCAGCCCCACCGCGCGGGCTCCCTCCACGTTGACCGCCTTGTCGTCCAAAAACAGCGCCTCGCCGGGCTCCACGCCCAGCCCCTCCACCGCGTGCCGGTAAATCGCGGCCTCCGGCTTCGCCACACGCAGCTCGTAGGAGAGGGTCAAATGATCGAAGTGCCCGAACAACCCGGTAGCCGCACGCAGCTCCTCACCGAGCACCCGCGGCAAGTTCGAGAGCATCCCAGTGCGAATCCCGCCGGCCCTGAGCCGGTCGTTCCACCCCAGTGCCCGCTCATCGAACCGTTTCCAGAACCCGACCTCGTGCTGCACCAGATCCGGGACCCGCGACTCATCGAGCGGCACACCCGCGGCATCCATCACGGTTCGCCAGTATTCGACCGGCTCCAGCAGCCCCGCGTCGTACTTCAGGCGTGGCTTCCAGAACGCGGCCTCAAACGCCGGAACGGTCAGCCCACAGGCCTCCGCCGCGGCGGCCACCTGTGGCGCCTCCGGGTGGAAACACAGCACTCCCCCGAAATCGAAAATAACGGCGCGGATCACGGCCGAGCTAGCGGACTCCGTGCGTGCCGCCCGCGGCCTTCTCTTCGCGCCGCGTGCGGATCTCGCGCACCGCGTAAATGCGGCGGCCCTGGCTCTCGAAGTACGTGCGCGTCAGCACCTCGCCCAGCAGACCGGTGCAGAACAACACCACGCCGGTCATCAGTGCGAGTGCGCCCATCAGCATCAGCGGACCGTGGGTGGTCATGATATCGGCGCTGGTCCACAGCTTATTCACCGCGAGCCCGGCCAGCAGCGCGCCGCCCGCGCCGATGGACGCCACGCCCCACTTGCCGAAGAAGTGCATCGGCCGCGTGAAATACTTCAGCAGGAACCAGATGGTGAAGATGTCGAACATCACCCGGAAGGTGCGGCCCAGTCCGTAATGCGACCCGCCCGCAGATCGCGGCAGGTTGCGGATGGGCACCTCGGCGATGCGCGCCCCGTAGAACGAAGCCAGCGCCGGAATGAAGCGGTGCAGCTCGCCGTAAAGGTTGATGTCCTTCAGAATCTCGGCGCGGTAGGCCTTGAACGTGGTGCCGAAGTCGCGTAGCTCCACGCGCGACGCCTTGGCCATCAGCCAGTTCGCCACGCGCGACGGAAACTTGCGCGTCACGGCGTTATCCAGCCGGTTTTTGCGCCAGCCGCTGGCGATGTCGAAGCCTTCGTCGATCTTTTCAAGCAGCGCCGGGATGTCCTCGGGCGCGTGTTGCAGATCGCCGTCGAGCGAGATCACCACGTTGCCCTGCGACTCGTCGAACCCAGCCGCCAGCGCCGCCGTCTGCCCGAAATTGCGCCGCAGGCGGATCACCTTCAGGCGCCCGTCGGTCTCCACCAAGTTGGCTAGCAGGTCGAAGCTGCGGTCGGTCGAAGCATCGTCGACGAAGATGATTTCGTAGGGCCGCCGCAGGCGCTCCAGCACCAGCGTGAGCCGGTCATAGAGGGGCAGAATCGAGGGCTCCTCGTTGTGAATCGGGATAACGATAGATAGAGACGGCACTGCTTTCAGGATACCCTGGGCGCGGACACCGCCGCGGTTTCATGCCTTGGGCGCGGCTACCGCCGCGGCTTCATGCCTTGGGCGCGGACACCGCCGCGGCTTCATGCCTTGGGCGCGGCTACCGCCGCGGCTTCATGCCTTGGGCGCGGACACCGCCGCGGCCTCCAGGTCCCGGTGCCAGCGCCAGGCCGTACCCACGATGGTGTCAATCGCCGAGTAGCGCGGTACCCAGCCCAGCGTCTCGCGGGCGCGCGCCGGATCGGCCACCAGCGCCGGAGCATCGCCCTCGCGGCGTGGGCCGTACTCGGCCGGAACCGGCGGCCGGCCGCGCGCTCCACCGCGTCGATCACCTGCCGGACGGAGCTGCCGGTGCCGGTGCCGACATTCAATTGGAGCGACGCGCCGCCGTTCGTCAGATGATGCAGCGCGCGCACGTGCGCGTCGGCCAGATCCGTCACGTGGATGTAGTCGCGAATGGCCGTGCCGTCCGGCGTCGCGTAGTCGGTGCCGAACACGCGCAGCGTCGTGCGCCCCAGGGCGGCGTAGCAAGTGAGCGGGATCAGGTGCGTCTCCGGATCGTGGAACTCGCCCAGTTCGCCGTCCGGATCGGCGCCGGCTGCGTTGAAGTAGCGCAGGCACACCGACCGCACCCCGTACGCTGACCCGTACCAGCGCAGGACCTTCTCAAAGAACAGCTTGGTCTCGGCATACGGGCTGAGCGGGTCTTTCGAACTGTCCTCGCGGATCGGCATCTTCTCCTGAATGCCGTAAATCGAGCAACTCGACGAAAAAACGATGTTGCGCACACCCGCATCCACCAGGGCGTTCAGAAACGCGATCGCATCGGTGACGTTATTGCCGAAGTATTTCCGCGGATTGCTGGTGGATTCGCCCACATAAGCGTGGCCGGCGAACAGGATCACGCCCACCGGCTTCCGCTCCTCGACGATTCGCTGCACCAGGGCCGCGTCGGCGATGCCGCCTTCGTAGAACGGTCCGAAGCGCAGGGTGTAGCGATGGCCAGTCGAAAGATTATCGAGCACCACCGGCTCGAAGGACGACTGTTTCAGCACCTTACAGGTATGGCTGCCGATGTAGCCGGCGCCTCCGGCTACCAGCACAGTGGGGAGTGAGGACATTGGTTCAATGGTAGCGAACCGTGTGGGGCGCAAGAATCCGCTTGACAGATTCCAGAGTCTCCCGCATACTCATATCAAAAATCTATGGGAAGACCGCAGAAACCGTCGGGCGACCTCGGCATGGGCACGCTCGACCTGTTGATTCTCTCGCGCCTGGTGCGCGGGCCGATGCACGGTTTCGGCATCGCCGAATACCTGCACGAGGTCTCGGATGCCCTGCGCGTTGAGGAAGGGTCGCTCTATCCAGCGCTGCACCGGCTGGAATCGCAGGGATTGATCGCGTCGGAATGGGGTGTTTCGGAAAACAACCGGCGAGCGCGGATTTACAAGCTGACGCCGCGCGGACGGAAGCGCGCGTCCGAGGAAGCCGCAAATTGGCAGCGGATGGTGGCGGCGATCCAGCAGGTGATCGACCCGTTGCTCTCCTGAAGGGATCAGACGATGTGGAAGCAACTCTTTTTCGACCTACGCGCCCGCCTGGCGGCGCTGTTCGGGCGCGGCACCCTCCGCCAGCGTCTCGATGAGGAGATGCAATTCCATCTGGAGATGCGCGAGCGCCGTCTGATCGAGTCCGGCATACCAGCCGCCGAGGCGCGCTCGCAGGCGATGCGCGAGTTCGGGAACTGGCCCGCGGTTAAGGATCGGGCGCTCGATGGATGGAGGTACGGAGGTATGGAGCGGCTGGTGCAAGACGTGCGCTTCGGCTTGCACGGATTGCTGCGGCGCTCGCCGGGATTCACGGCTGTGGCGGTGTTGTCGCTCGCCTTGGGGATTGGAGCGAATACGGCCCTCTTCAGCCTGGTGGATACCCTGATGCTGCGTCCGCTCGCCGTGCGCGATCCGGACAACCTTTACCGCATCCAGCGTGAGGTCACGTTCGGCAAGGCGAGCAAACCGATTCCCATGGAGCGGCAGACCATTGACGAGATGAAGCGGCTGGGTGTGTTCACCGGCGTAGTAGGTGACGCCAGCCTGTATCGTCCTCTGGTCACCATCCGCGGGGAGGCTGACGCGGGCCGCGTAGTGGAGCAAGTCACGGGCGATTTCTTTCATGCCCTGGGTGTACCGGCGGCTGCCGGACAGGTGGAGAGCGAGGCGCCTGCGGTGGTGATCAGTGAAGCGTTCTGGGCGTCGCGTTTTGACCGTAGCCCGGAGGCGCTGGGCCAGACGGTGAACGTGGATGGCGCCGACTATCCGGTCCTCGGTGTGGTCGCGGCGTCGTTCCATGGGCTGCGCCCGGACATCTCCACTGACCTTTGGCTGCTTTCGCCGCCGGGGCGGGTGGGGTATTTTCCGGTCGTGGGACGTCTGCGGCCAGGGGTGGAACCCGGGCAGGCGCGAGCGGCTGCCGCGGCGTTGCTCACCCGCCTCGATCAAGAACGCGGCGCCGCCTACGGACAGCCCGAGAACCTGAGAACCGAGGTGACGCCCGCCCGCACGGGATTCTCCACCATCCGCGACGACTACGGCCGGGCGCTGCTGGCCCTGCTGGCGTTGGTGATCCTGGTGTTGCTGATCGCCTGCGCGAATGTCGGCAATCTGATGGTGGTGCGCAACGCCGCACGTACCCGGGAACTGACCGTGCGGGCCGCGCTGGGCGCACGCCGGTCGCGGCTGGTGCGGCAACTGCTCACAGAAGGCGCCTTGCTCGCCGTCATGGGCGGCGCGCTGGCTTGGATGGTGGCGCGCGCGGGCGTGGCCGCGATCCTGGCGATGCTGCCCGTCGCCGCGTTTCCCGATCCTCTGGTGTTGCACATGGACGCGAGGATGTTCGCGTTCCTGGCCGCCGTCTCGCTGGCCAGCGCTTTGCTCTTCACGCTGCCTCCGGCGTGGCGCGCCACCAAGGTCGATCTCACCACGGGCCTGAAGGCCGCGTCTCCCACCTCCACGGCGGGGGGCTCTCGTCGGCTCGGGCGCTGGCTGGTGGCCGGACAGATCGCCTTGTCCGTAGTGTTGCTGGCGGGTGCCGGCCTGTTCCTGGGGACTTTGCGCAACCTGGGGCGCGTCGACCCGGGTTTCGATCCGCGGAACCTGGTGCAGGTGGAGATCGACACGCGCACCAGCGGATATGTCCAGCCGTCGGATGTGGCCGCCGTGTACCGGCTGCTTCTCGATCGCCTGGCCGCGATCCCGGGCGTCGAGAGCGTCACCGGCATGCGAAGCTCCCTCTTAGGGGGGACGCCGGGGGATGTCGCCTTGCCGCAGGAAAGGCACGACGTGGGTCCGCGCTTCTTTGAAACGATGCGCATCCCGCTCCTGCGGGGACGCCTGTTCAACAACGCCGATCTGGCGAATCCGGGTCATCCCGTGATCGTCGTGAGCGAGTCCGCGGCGCAGTCGCGGTTCCCCGGAGAAGACGTGGTGGGAAAGACGGTGCCCGGCCCTGCGGGCTCCCCGCCTGTGGAGATCGTGGGCGTCGTCGGAGACGCCCAGTTGACCAGCCTGCGGTGGGCCGCGCCTACGCTATACGTGGCGGCGTTGCAGTCTCCGGTCGATCGTGTCAGCGCTCTGCTGCTGCGCACCAGCGGTGATCCGTCCCAGACCGCGCGCGAGGCGCAGGAGATGGTGCGCCGTGTGAATCCGCGGCTGCTGATGGTGGCGCGCACCATGGATGAAGTCCTCGGGAGAACCATGGCGCGCGAGCGCATGGCGGCCGCGGCCAGCGCCTTCTTCGGCGCGCTGGCGCTGGCGTTGGCGGGCATCGGCCTGTTCAGCGTGGCGGCGTTCTCCGTGGCGCGAAAGACAAACGAACTCGGCATCCGCATCGCGCTGGGAGCAGGACGGTGGGACGTGATTCGTGAAGCACTGCGCGAGACCGCGGCGGTGTTCGGTGTAGGGCTGGGCCTGGGCGCGGTGGCGGCGGCCGTGGGCGCCCGCCTGGCAGGCGGCTGGGTCGCCGGGCTCCTGTTCGGGTTGAATGCGGCGGATACGGCTAATCTCATCGCGGCTTGTGTGGCGATCCTGCTTGGCGCGGTGGCGGCGTGCCTGGTCCCTGCGATCCGCGCTACGGGCGTGGATCCGCTCCATGCCATTCGCTATGAGTGAAGGCGCGGCGCCACTCAGTGCGTCAGCGCGTACACGGCCCAATTCGTCCCGAACCGCATCGCCAGTGACGCGAGCTTCTCCGGATACTCCGGGTGATCGGCGAACTCCCATGCATCGCCCAGGTCCTGGTTGAACCAGGCCGACGCCACGATACGGCCCTGGTTATCGCGCACGCCGCGCCAGCCCGGATAGTAGCCGCCGCGCTCGTAGGGCTGGCCGCGCACAATGTTGTAGCCCGAGATCTGCGTACTGCGGTCCAGCGTATGGACCACGTGGAAGATCGCGTCCGTCTCCGGAATCTCTTCGTACTCGCGGCCGGGCATCGCCATATTGATGCCTTCCATGAACGCGGCCCATTCCTGTTCGTTGTGCAGGTCGTCGACCACCAGGAATCCGCCGCGCTCGAAGAATTTGCCCAGCCGTTCGGCCTGGGACTCGTCCAGCGTCCAGTGCCCGGCCGCCACGGCGTAGAGGAACGGGAAGTCATACATGTTGTCGCTGTCCACGTCGACGATCTCCTCCACCGAACGGATGTCGATGCTCGACAGACGCCGCAGCGCGACGAAGAACTGGCGCTCGCCGCGGTTGGCGTCCACGCCCCAGCGCTTCATGCCGTAGCCGCGGTCCCTGTACGACCGGTAGCGCAGGCGGCTGAAGACGAACTCGTGCTCTTCCCAGGCGTCGGGTGGATCGTCCACCGGGTCCTGCATTTCCGACTCGTATTTGGCCCAGCGGTTGGGCCGGGAGGCGAATGCATGCAGAAGGCCCGTACCGAGGATCGCCAGCGCGACGGCCGCCCATGTACGCCGGAAGCTCATGCCGTGGTTCTATCATAGAACAGCGCTCGTGGAAGGGGTCCTATTGGCCCTCTGCGCCGTGCGGCGCGTGCTGGGGAGGGTATGGCCAAGTTTTCCATTGACCGGTTTCCACCGGGATTCTTCGATCTCACACAGGACCTCGTCGTAAGGCTGCCGTTCGAACTCATCGAGCAGTGGACGCGCGGCGACCGGACGAAGGAGTCCGCGCTGCGGCTGCTTTCGCCGCACGCCGTGTTTGGGTCCGCCGTGTCCACCGATGCCGCGGGCCTGACCTCGCTGTCGCGGTCGCGCGGCGTGATCGAGATACTGGCGCTACTCAATCGTCCCAAGGAGATCGTGCATGCCTGCGGCGTGGCCATCGGCGGCGAGCCCGTGGGCGTGTGGGCGGCCGATAACACGGAGATGTTTTACCCGCTGGACGTGGATTCGACGCGCCTGCTCTCGACGGTGCTGGAGGTCATGCATCGGATCGAAACCGAATGCGAGGTCCGCATCGGCGCCTGCATCCACAGTGGCTGCTTCTTCCGGTTGGGCGGCGGTCTGTACGGCGAAGCGGCCGATCGTGTGGAGGTGCTGGCAGAAGAATCGACCGCGGGCGGGGAAGTGATCGTGACCGAGGAGTTCCTGCACTCGCTCGGGCTTGGGCATCCCTTTACCGTGGAGGAGCGGGAAGACTTGCGCGGCGACTCGGGACGCGTGTGGCGTGTGGTGGACGGCCCGCGGCTGGCGGATCTGAACGCGGACGATGTTCGTTACCCTTATCCGTTCTCGCGCGCCTTCTTCGAAGACCTGCGGGCCGTGCACGATGCCGAGGGCGTGGCGTCGATGCATCGCACCTATATGCGGCAGCGCGCGGTGGTGCTGGTGGAGCGCGAGCGCGAGGAGCCCGACGTGCCGGAAATCGCGGTCTTGAACGACCTGGCGCTTTCGGCGGCCATGACCAAGTACGCCGCCGGCCTGCTGCGCGAGACGCACGGGACAGAGGTGAAGACCGCCGGCAACCTGGGTATCTACACGTTCGAAGACTGCCGCACCGGACTCGACTTCTCGCGCCGCATCCGTGCGCTGTTCGCCGAGCAGGGCGTGGCTGTGCGCATCGGCATTGACCAGGGCGAGGTGCTGCTGTTCGACCTGGAGCACGGGCTGGCGGACATCGCCGGAATGCCGGTGAACCTGGCCTCGAAGATTGCGCAGGACCGCGGCAGCTTCGGACGCATCTATCTGACTGAGGACGCGGTGGCCGAGGTGGGCGAGGAAGGTTTCGAGCGCCAGTGGTTCCGGATTGCGGAAACCGAGGTGGTCGCGTACGTCGAGTAGCGCGCATGAGTGCGCGCGCCACACTACTGCTCCTTCGGATCCTTGCCCGGCAGGTTCTCCGGGTTCTCATGCACGCGGGCGCGGAAGCGTGCGCTCATGCCCGCGGCCAGCGACACTATGGTGTCGTCGCCGTACTTGCCGCGGATCTTGTCCACCGCCGCGAGCGCCTTGCGCCAGTGGTCGGCGCGCGGCTCCTCGATCAGGCTGGTCTGGCCTTCGGCGGCTTCGAGTTGCTGTGCATAGACTCCCAGCAGGCGAATCGGCTTGCCGGTCCAGGCCTTGTGGAACAGGGCGCGGGTGGCTTCGGCGATCTCGGCGTCGATCTGCGAAGCGTGGTCCAGCGTCCGGGCGCGGGTGAAGGTCGAAAAGTCCGTATAGCGCAGCTTGATCTGCACGGTGCGCGCCCACAGGTGATGATCGCGGAGGCGGCGGGCCACCATCTCGGACAGCCGCACCAGCATGGAATCGAGTTCGCTGGCGTCCGCCGTGTCCGTCATGAAGGTGTGTTCGTGGCTGATCGACTTGGGGTCCTCGTGATCGCCTACCTCGCCGTCGAACCAGCCGCCCGCGTCGGCGCCACGCGCCTTGCCCGCCAGCGCCAGTCCCCATTTGCCGAAGCGCTCTTCAAGGAACGCGTCGTCGAGCTTCGCCAGGTCGCCCACCTTGCGGATACCGCAGGCGTGCAGGTGGCGCTCGGTGACCTTGCCGACGCCGGGGATCTTGCGCACGTCGAGTGGGGCGAGGAAGCTCGCCTCCTGCCCGGGCACGATCCACAGGACGCCGTTCGGCTTGGCCTGGTCGGAGGAGACTTTCGCCACCAGGCGCGAGCTGGCGACGCCGATCGAATTGTTCAAGCCGGTAGCCGCGCGCACGGCCTCATGCAGCTTGTGCGCCGCCTTGAGCGGAGGTCCGTGCAGGCGCTCGGTGCCGGTGACGTCGATGTAGGCTTCGTCGATGGACGCCATCTCCACCTTGGGGGAGAAGCCGCGGAGAACGTCGAAGACCTTCTGCGAGGCCTCACGGTAACGGTCGCGATGGCCGTCGAGGAAGATCGCCTGCGGGCAGAGCTTGTAGGCAGTGCGCAAGGGCATCGCCGAGTGCACGCCGAACTTGCGCGCCGCATATGACGCGGCCGAAACCACGCCGCGCTCGTTGGAGCGGCCACCCACCACCACGGGCTTGCCCTTGAGCGAAGGGTCGTAGAGCTCTTCCACCGAGACGAAGAAGGCGTCCATGTCGAGATGGAAGTAGGTCTTCATGCTCTCCGCACCGCTGCGGCTCTCTCCTGACTTATTACAGCACCGTCCCGCGAGCGGTCCAGGGTGGTCTCGTCATCACGTTCATTACGCGGCTCATTCGGTTCGGGACGATGCGTTACCGGCCTGGAGGGCGTTGCGCGCTCGCCACGCGGGGGAGGCTGGCCAAGTCGGTGCGGACTTCGACCTGGGCCCATTCGCGCAGTAGCGCTTGAATCGGTTCCTGGATGTTGTAGCCGATCTCCAGAATCAGGCGGCCACTGGGCTTTAAAATGCGACCGGCTTCGGGGATCAGGCGGCGGTAGACCTCCAGGCCGTCTTCGCCGCCGTAGAGGGCTAGCTCGGGTTCCCAGTCGCGGACTTCCGGTTGGAGGACGCTGCGGTCGAGCGAGGGGACGTAGGGCGGGTTCGAGACGACCAGGTCGAAGGCGGCGTCGGGTAGGGGTTCGGCGAGGTCGGCTATCAGGAAGCCGACCTGCGCGCCGAGGCGCTTGGCGTTGGCCGCGGCGATGCGCAGGGCGGGCTCGGAGATGTCGGTGGCGAACACCCGGCGGCCGAGTTCGAGAGATAGCGTGACGGCGATGGCGCCGGAGCCGGTGCCGATGTCGACGATCCGTTGTGCGTTAGAAGCGAGTGCGAGGGCGGCTTCGATGACGTGCTCGGTTTCCGGTCTGGGGATGAGGACCTCGCGGGTGACGTTGAAGTCGCGGCCGTAGAATTCCTGGCGGCCGGTGATCTGCTGCGTGGGCTGGCCGCCGAGGCGCTGGTGGAGGTAGCGGCCGTAGTGGATCCACCACAGCTCGACCAACTCTTCGGTGGAGTGGGCGAAGAGCCAGGAGCGCTCGCAGCCGATGGCGTGGGCCAGGAGAACTTCGGCGGTGAGACGGGGCGCGGACACACCGGCCTCCTCCAAGAGCTTCTGGCCCTGGAGCAGCGCGGTGTGGAGGGTCACGCCGCTTCGCTCTGCTCCTTGAGCTTTTCAGTCTGGTAGAACTGCGTGAGCGCGTCGATGATAGGTTCCAGGCGCCCTTCCATCACCAGGTTGAGCTGGTGCAGGGTGAGGCCGATGCGGTGGTCGGTGACGCGGTTCTGGGGGAAGTTATAGGTGCGGATCTTTTCGCTGCGGTCGCCCGAGCCGACCATGCTGCGGCGCTCGGCGCCGATCTTTTCCTGCTGCTTTTCGAGCTCGAGTTCGTAGAGGCGGGAGCGGAGGACGCGCTCGGCTTTGGAGCGGTTCTTGATCTGCGATTTCTCGTCCTGGCAGGAGACCACCAAGCCGGTGGGCAGGTGGGTGAGGCGCACCGCCGAGTAGGTGGTGTTGACGCTCTGGCCGCCCGGGCCCGAGGAGCAGAAGGTGTCGATGCGGACGTCCTTGGGGTCGATCTTGATTTCGACGTCGTCGGCTTCCGGCAACACGGCGACGGTGATGGCCGAGGTGTGGACGCGGCCCTGCTGTTCGGTCTCCGGCACGCGCTGCACGCGATGGACGCCGCTTTCGTACTTGAGCTGGCTAAAGACCTTGTCGCCGCTGATAAGCGCGATCACTTCCTTGAGGCCGCCGATGCCGGATTCGCTGCTGGAAGTGACTTCGACGTTCCAGCGGTGGTTTTCGGCAAAGCGGGAGTACATGCGGAAGATCTCGGCCGCGAACAGCGTGGCCTCGTCGCCGCCCGTGCCGGCGCGGATTTCGAGCACGATGTTCTTGTCGTCGTTGGGGTCCTTGGGCAGCAGCAGAACCTTGAGGTCCTGCTCATACTGGGCGAGTTCGGGTTCCAGGCGCGCTACCTCTTCTTCGGCCATGGTGCGGAGTTCGGGGTCGGTTTCGGCCAGCATGGGGCGGGCCTCTTCCAGGTTCTTATGGGCGGTCTTCCACTGGCGATATTTGTTGACGACTTCGACCAGATCGCTTTGCGCTTTGGTGATTTTGCGGTATTGCGCACCGTCGGAGATCACCGCGGGGTCAGCCATCTGCGCCGTGAGTTCGTCGTAGCGGCGCTCGATATCGTCGAGCTTCTGTTGGTATTGCACGGATGGCTCCAGGGGCCGCCTTGGGGGCGGTTAGGCCCGCCTTGGGGGCGGTTAGGCGATGATCAGTTCGCCGCCTTGTTTCTCTTCGAGCGCCATGGCGCCCTCAAGGGCGTGGATGGCGACTTCGGCTTGGGAATCGTCGGGGGGCTTGGTGGTGACGCGCTGGAGCCACAGGCCGGGGGCGGAGAGCAGACCCATGAGCGTCCCCTGGCGCCGGGCGGCGAAGCGGATCAACTCATAGCTGAGGCCGATGATGGGCGGCAGCAGGGCGATGCGGATGGCGAACTTGGCCCAGAAGCCGTCGATGGGCACCAGGGCGTAGACGATCATGGCCATCACCATCATCACCAGCATGAAGCTGGTGCCGCAGCGCGGGTGGAACGTGACGAATTTCTGCGCGTTTTCGACCGTGACGGGCTTGCCCGATTCGTAGTTGAAGACCACTTTGTGTTCGGCTCCGTGATATTCGAAGACCCGCCGGATGTCCTTCATGCGGGAGAGGGCGAACATGAAGGTGAGAAAGATGGTGAGGCGCAGGAGGCCGTCGACCATGTTGATGGCGAAGCGGCCGTCGACAATGCGCTCAGCCAGGAACAGCGGGACGAATTTGTAGAGGGCGATGAAGAAGACGACGGAGAAGGCAATGTTGCCGTACATCATCCAGGAGGAGATTTCCTGCTTGGGTTTTGCGGGCTTGGCTTGATTGGCCGGCGCCGATTCCGGGGAGGACTCCTTCGACTCCTCTTCGAGCATGTGGTTGGCGGAGAACATCAGGGCGCTGTAGCCGAGCTGCATGGCCTGGCCGAGCGTGCCGAGTCCGCGCAGCACGGGATACTTGAACAGCCGGTATTTTTCCGACATGCGGGGGATGGGCCGCTCCTCGGTGACAAGTTCGCCGTTGGGGCGGCGGACCGCGACGCAGTAGCTGTGGGGGGCCCGCATCATGACGCCTTCCATGACGGCCTGGCCGCCGACCAGCGTGGCCTCTTCGCCGCTTTCGAGAATGGGCAGCATTTGCAGGTGGGCCTGAAGGCGAAGGATGCTTGAGAGCGACACAGTAATCTCCGTCTTTATTATAGTCCCTGGGTGCAAAGGCGGCAGGTGGAATCGGGGCCAGGGGCCGGACGGCAGGGGCTGGACTTGGGGGTGCACTCTTTGTTTTCAAGGACTTCTTGGGTTCGTTTCGTTGTGGCGCTTGCTGACTGACAGCTGGTGCACGCGGCTTGGGTTCGTTTCGTCGCTCGACAATGCGAATTCTGGCCGACCGATCCCCGGATCGAGAAGCCGCTCCCCGGCGTGGCTGTTGGGGAAGCTCCGATGCTTTGTTTTCAGCGACATGTTGGGTTCGTTTCGTCGGCCTCCCGCTGAATCGTTTGGCCTCCTTGTGTCTCACGCCTACCTAACGATGGCACGGGAGTGGGGTATGGAGGAGCTGCTGATGCGCCAAGTGGCCGGGTGGTGGGAGCATTCCGGTCTCGCACCAATGGGGAGCGTCCGACTTGAGCCGCGCCGCCAGCGACCGCCCTGGTTTGAGTTGCTTCCGGTCAACTATGACGGAGGACCTCTCCAGGCCGTTTCCAGCGGCATTTGCGCCGCAGAGGGACTCGTGAACAGGTCGGGCGGAGAGGGGGGAAGCGTATTGACCCAGTATTAACCCGGATTTCTCATAGGCTCGCAGAGGGCTTCGGGCAAAGCACGGGGGGGATGCCTCGGAGAGTTGCCGGGCCGGCACTCCGGGCACGACACTGTGATGGACGACAAGCGCCGGGACGAGTCCCGGCGCGGCGAGCCATGGGCTCGCGCCACATCGTGCGCCCGAAACCTGGTGAGAAATGCGGGCTAGGACGGGCTAGGGGCTTTGTGCCGAAGGCGGGCGCGGGTCCGGTTGCCGCTCCCCGCGGGGACGGCAACCGGGTTGACGTGGCGGTTCAGCGAACTGCCGCGGGGGTTTCGTGAGCCTGCCGGGCCATGGCGGTGAGATGCTCCATCGCGGCGGCCGCTCCGCCCTGCTGGTGAGGGACGCCGGCCACGGCGAGTCCCATCTCGACGCCGCAGAGGGTGCCGGCGAGCATCAGGTCATTGAAGTCGCCGAGGTGGCCGATGCGAAATACCTTGTCGGCGACCTTGCCGAGTCCGCTGCCGAGGGACATGTTGAAGCGAGCCATCACCACGCGGCGGAATTCGTCGGCGGAGTGGCCGGAGGGCATGAGCACGGCGGTCACCGTGCTGCTGTTCTGGCTGGGCTCGCGGCTCACGACTTCCAGGCCCCAGGCGCGCACGGCGCGGCGAGTGGCCTCGGCGTGGCGGTCATGACGGGCGAAGACGTTCTTCAGGCCTTCTTCGCGCAGCATGGCCAGGGCTTCCTTTAGTCCGTAGAGCAGGTTCGTGGCGGGCGTGTAGGGAAAGAATCCCATCTTGTTTTGCGCGAGCATCTGCGGCCAGTCCCAGTAGGCGCGCGGAAGGCGGGCCGTCTTGTTCGCGGCCATCGCTTTGTCGCTGATCGCGTTGAGGCCCAGGCCGGGGGGCACCATCAGACCTTTTTGCGAGCCGGAGATGGTGACGTCGACACCCCATTCGTCATGGCGGAATTCCATGGAGCCGAGCGAGGAGATGGCGTCCACCAGCAGCAGCGCAGGGTGCCCGGCGCGGTCCATCGCCTTGCGCACTTCGGCGATGTTGGTGGCGATGCCGGTGGACGTTTCGTTGTGGACGACGCCGACGGCTTTGATGGCGTGGCCGGTGTCTTCGGTGAGAATGCGTTCGACTTCGGAGGCGGAGGGGCCGGTGCGCCAGTCGCCTTCGACGAACCGGACGTTGAGGCCGAGGCGGCGGGCCATATCGGCCCACAGGGCGGCAAACTGACCGACCTCAAACATCAGCACGGAATCGCCGGGGGAAAGGGTGTTGACCAAGGCCGCTTCCCAGGCTCCGGTGCCCGAGGACGGGTAGATCACCACGGGGGACGAGGTCTGGAAGACATCGCGGGCAGCTTCGAGCAGTTCACTGGCGAAACGGCCAAACGCGCCGCCGCGGTGATCGATGGTGGGCGCCGCCATGGCCCGCAGGACCCGGTCGGGTACGTTGGTTGGTCCGGGGATCTGTAGGAAGTGACGGCCGCTTGCATATGACATAGTTGTAGTTTTCAAAGCTCCAAGAGGGAATGTCCTCATGGTACCGCGGCGGGCGGCAGGATGCCGCTGTGGAGGAACGCCGGCAACGGCTTAGTCCGGCCGGACGCCGCGCGCCAGGACCAACCGCGCCAAGACCCGGCTCTGGTCGCGGGCAACGTAGTCGAAGCGTTCCAGCGCGAGGCTGCGATCCACCGACACGCTGGGCATCCACTCGAGTGGTTGTGTGCCTCCGGGTGAGAGTAGAGACACAGTCTGTGGCGAGGCTTGTCCCCGGCTGCGGAAATGCTCGAATTCGCTCGAGAAAAACAGTCTGTGCCGCACGATGGGACCGCCCACCTGGTAGCCGGCGTGCAGATTCGTATCGTCGGCGCGCGGCTGCCTGGCTACGTCGCGGACAGGCCCGTCCGCGGGTGGTGGCGCCGGCGGCCGTAACGCCCGGCTGGAGCACGAGCGTGGTGTAGATGTCGCTTCCGGACAGAGGCAGAGTTGCGATAGCCTGTGGGTCTACCACGTAGGAGACGTGGCCTCCAGCGACGCGGTTAGCCTTCGGTTAGCCTGGATTTCTCACAGGCTCGCAGAGCGTTTCTGGCAAAGCACAGGCGGGATGCCTCGGCGAGTGGTTGGGCCGGCACCCCGGGCACGACACTGTGATGGACGACAAGCGCCGGGACGAGTCATGCCTATTGTCTGGGCGCGGCAAGCCACGGGCTTGCGCCACGTCCTGCGTCCGAAACCTGGTGAGAAATGCGGATTAGGCTGAACGCAATTGCGCGACGTCGGCCGCGAAGTAAGTGGATGATGGCGGTGGCGCCCTGCTGGTAAAGGCCCTGCGCGATGCCGGACTTCCAGGTATCGGAGAGCGTGAGGGCGAAATTCACCTCCAGGCGGGAGGCGACGAACAGCTCCAGCTCGCAGATCTCTTGCGGCTGATAGTCGCCGGTCTGCGGCACCGCATCGGGCGTCGCACCGGTGGAGACGCGCAGTTGATAGCTGCCGGGAGACAGGAACGCGATCATGTAGGTTCCGTTCGCATCGGGCGAACGGCGCCGGACTCGATCACGATGCCCCGGTCGCGGTGGAAATACTGCACGTAGGCGCCCGCTACGGCCGCCTGCGTATTCGCGTCAAAGACGCGCCCAGCGATGAAGCCCTGAGCGGTTTGTGCGGAACACGATAGGGATGACGCCACGAGAATGGCCGCCCCCAGCCATCATCGGCCCGTGGACATTCCCTAGAGAACAACCGGTATTTTCGCGGTCTCTTCGGGGAGTTCCCGAATGATCCGCGAAGACGCCTCGCGGACTACGGTAAATCCGGGTAGCCCTGCCACACGTATTCGAGCGCCTCCGCCAAGGTCTGCCGCTTGACCGCGCCGTCGCAGTGCCCGGCGTTGCGCGCGAATACAAACTGATAGTGGTAACCCTTGCCGGCCAGAGCCTGCGCCATGCGCTCATTCGCCACGACCCAGTCATGCATGCCGTCGCGCATGATGTTCGGGTTGAACAGGTCGCGATCCCCCACGTCCATCCAGATGCGGATCGGCTTGCGTGGGTTGTTGGGAATCAGGCGCTGGTGATATTCCCACGCTCCTCCGGGCGTTTCCGGGTTGGACGGCCACTGTTGGTTTACATAGGTACCGCTGTAGCTGAGCACGCGGTGATAGAGATCGTTGTGATACCAGGCCATGCTGAAGGCCGCCGCCGCGCCGGAGCTGCACCCCATGGTCGCGCGCCGGTCGGGATCCTTCGTGAGCTTCACGCCATACTGGCTCTCCACCAGGGGCAGGACTTCCTGCTCTACGAACTCGGCGTACAGGCCGGACATCGTGTCGTATTCGAGGCCGCGCTGGCTGCCCTGCGCATCTCCGCTGCCGTTGGCGATGGAGATCGCAATCATCGGCGGCACGCGCTTCCGGGCGATCAGGTTGTCGAGCACGGTGAACAGGAGCGGGTCCGGTCCGTCGCCGCCCACGATGAACGGCGCCTCCGTTCCGGCCGCGTATTGCTGCGGAACGTAGACGGCAACGCGGCGCGTGTAGGCGGCAGGATGGCTGGTGGTGACGATGAGCTTAGCGGGGTCCTTGGGATCGGGCGTGCCGAACGTCCCGGGATCACGTGCGATGCCGGGGTAAATCTTGCTGTCCGCAGAGCTCATGGTGAAGTTGTAGACCTTGCCGTGCGGCACGCCCTGCTGCTCCATGGTCTCGGGCGCTGGGTTGTGCGTGGGTCCCAGGATGAAGTTTCCGTCTGCCTTGACCGGTGCGTTGGCGCCGTCGGGCAACTCTTTGGCTTCCACGTAGCCGGGAGCGTGCGGATCCCGCGTGGGCACCGTGGGACGGGCGCCTGGTTTGGCACGGGCGGCCGGCGTCTGGGCCATCGCGGCCCCCAAGAGCACAGTTGCGGCGAACAAGATCAGCGTTGCGATGCGGGACATGCGGCATCCTCCATACGGTCCTCGATTCTACCGCAGTCGGGGTTGCACGGCCGGGGGAGAGGGACGTGATGCGGTATGCTAGGCATCGGCCATTACGGAAGTATGAGAATCCTGAAGTCGATTTGCGCCATTCTACTTGCGACCTGTTTCGCCGGCACTCTGGCGATCGCGCAACCGCCGGCGAGCCTGAGCGCCGAGGATCGGAGGGAAATCCAGGCATTAATGTCCCAATATGCGCAAGCGCTCTCCGGATGCCGGGCTGTGGAATTCGCCGATCTTTTCGTGCCGGAAACCGGCGCCTTCGCCAGCGGATTTCGTGGCCGCATGGTGGGGCGGGAGCGGTTGATCGCCCTGGTGGAGAGCGAGCGGCAATGTGCCGCACCGAGCGGTAAGGCCAAGGCCACGCGCCCGGGTGGGGCCAACGGGCCCACGGTCTCGATCGACGTGACACCCGCCGGTGTGCGCGGTATCGCGAACCTCGGCACAGCCGAGTATCAGGACGAATACGTCAAGACGCCCCAGGGCTGGCGGTTCGCCGCGCGCACCGTGGTTACCGCGGCTGAAAAGGCGGCGGGGCTCGATGCGCCGGACATGCTGGCGATTCAGCGCCTGGGCGGCGCGAAGCTGGGTGATCATTACGAGGCCGATCAGAACGGCGTGCAGCGGCTGATGACCTCGGGAGTCAGAGTGAACGTCTCGGGAAATCAGGTTACCGGGCGAGCGTATCTCAAGGACGGGTCGTATGACGACCAAGTCTATGAGAGGCTGGGCCCGGGCGAATGGCGCGTAAAGTCGAGCACGCACGTGCCCGCAGCGAATCGCTGAAATGCGGCATGACAGCGTGACCGGCCACAAGCGCCGGGACGAGTCCCGGCGCGGCAAGCCACAGGCTTGCGCCACGTCCTGCGCCCGAACCTGGTGAGAAATGCGGGCCAGCGCCGCCGAACTGGCTGCTGAACTCGAGGTCCACGCCGGAGCGCTGGAGCGGATTTTGCGGGCCCGCGCGAGCGTCGGCCTATTCACTGAGGAGGCAAGCGGAAAGTTCGGTTTGACGCCGCTTTCCGAAGTGCTGACCTCTCCACCGGATTCCGTATCACGCGAGTGACACCGCTTCAGGACAACTTCGGAACCAGCATCATCGAGGGCGTCCGGGTTTGGGAGCGCACCCCGGCTGTCCTACTCGATCTGGAAGGCGACGTACAGCATTTGGCCATCCCGTTCGACCTGCAAAGCCACCGGCGCGCCGGACGGCAGTTCCTGGACTTTGGACCGCAGAAAATCCAGGGAGGCCACCGGTGTGCCGTTGATGGCGTGAATCACGTCACCCGGTTGTAAATCGATGAACTGGCCGAGGCCTTCGGCGGCGCGTGCCGCCACCAATACTCCGGATTGCTCGCGCAGGTCCCCTAAGACAGCCGCGATGCTGCGATCGATTTCAATGCCCAGCACGCCCAGGCGGGCGATCAGGTGCTGCTCCGGAGAGGCCAACGCGGCCAGGGGATCGAACGATGCCGGCCGCGCCTGCAGGGTGATGGAGACGCGTTGGACGTTGCCCTCGCGCAGGACTTCCAACTGCATTTTGTCGCCGGGCCGCTTGGCGTAAATATAGGAACGGAACCCCGTCACACTGATGGCGCGGCGCCCGTCTACTGAGAGCAGGATATCGCCGATCTGGAGGCCGGCCGCCGCGGCGGGGGTTTCGGGCTGGACATCCGCCAGGATCACGCCGCGGCTGCGGCTGAGCGACAATGCGGCGCTCAAGTCCGGCGTGATGTCTTCCGCCACCACGCCGACTTTGCCGCGGTCCACATGGCCCTTTTCGCGGAGTTGCCGGACCACCTCTTCCACGACACTGGAGGGGATCGCGAAGCCCAGTCCTTCGTTGCCTCCCGAACGCGAGAGGATGAAGGTGTTGATGCCCACCAGGCGTCCTTCCGCGTCGACCAGCGCGCCGCCGCTGTTGCCGGGGTTGATCGAAGCGTCGGTTTGAATATAGCCGAACGGGTCGGTCTCGCCGATGGACCGCGCGGTGGCGCTCACCAACCCCAGCGAAGCGGAGTTGCGGAGCCCGTTCGGGTTGCCGACCGCCAGCACCAGGTCGCCTTGCTGCAGGCTGTCCATGGGCGCAAACGCCAGGGCCGGCAACCCGGTAGCATTCACCTTAAGCAAGGCCAGGTCAGACTCCCGGTCGACTCCGATGATGTTGGCGTCCAGTTGCTGCAAAAGAGCGTCGCTGTCGTCATCCTGGGGCGTTGCCGACAACAGCACCTTCACATCGATCGCGCCCGCCACCACGTGCGCATTGGTCACGATGTAACCGCCGGGATCCAGGATGACGCCGGACCCGAGCGCCTGCTGCCGGATCACCGTTGCCGCGGGCAACGGGTCGTGATCCCCGGCGGCGCCGTAGCCCGTGACCTCGATCTCGACGACGGCGCGCGAGACGCGCTTGGTCAAGTCGCGCACCTGAGCGCTGGTTGCGGCAAAGAGGTTCTGGCTGGGCGCAGCACTCTGGGCGGCTGCCACCAGGGCTGAGCCGGCAAGGAGGATCCAGGGTCGCAGTGTCATAGGTGTTCTGCTGAAATTACGCCACATCGCGCGGCAAACCACTATCCCGCGCGCTGGGTACAAAAGTCAGATTGAGCAAGCTATGCGCCAGGCATGAAGCAAACTACACCTGATCGGCGTGCGGCGCCAAACCGCCACGCACTAGGATTGCTGCCCGTGAACGGTCAGGACCTGCTTCAAGGGCCGGATACCGAGCGGCGCATCCGCCTCGCTACGCTTGCCTGCGGCAACCACCAGCGTGGGCCGCTCAAATGCCGAAAATCCCTTCGCCCGAACCAGGAGCGAGTAGTGACCTGCAGGAAGCGCCGCGGCGTCGAATTCGCCCGAAGCGCCCGTAACCAGCGTTTCCGCCACTCCAGGGCCGCTGAGGATCACACTGGCGCCCGGAATAGCGGCCCCGGAGGGGTCCGTCACCAGGCCGCGAATCGAGCCCGTGCCCACGCCGGCGTGTGTGTTCGAAGCGGACAACCCAACCACGGTCGCCGCCGCCGAGATCAAGAGAATTGCGAGCTTGTGTTTCACGTTCGCCTCCCTATATCGATAGGCGTGCGGAGTGGCTCCAGGGTTTCCTCGCCCCGGTAAGCTACGTTCCGCCACCTCGACGGGGTAATTCAGGAGCACGATAGCGGACCTGGGAGGGAAGTCTCCTTCGCGAGGATATGCTACGCCTGGACCATCAGGCCCGTCGAACTCACGCGATTGCGGCCGTCCGCTTTGGCTTGATACAGGGCCGCGTCGGCGGCACGGAAAAGAGCTTTCGCCAACTGCTGGTCGCCATTGGATGCGTTCAGATCGAGCGAGGAAAGACACGCCACTCCGATGCTCACTGATAGCGTTCCGGCGGGCCACTCCCTGCCGAGCAGGACGGGCGCGGTGTCGTGCACGGCCTCGCGCAGTTCCTCGGCGCAGGCCATGGCTTCGGCTTCTCCACAATGCGGAAGAACCGCGACAAATTCGTCCCCGCCGTAGCGGCAGGCAGTTCCCTCCCGGGGCAGGTGGCGAGCCACGACGTGACCCACGGTGCGCACCGCCTCGGCGCCCGCCCAGTGGCCGTAGCGGTCGTTCAGGCTCTTCAGTCGATCGAGGTCGAGCACCAGCACCGCGAGCGGAGTCTGCCTGTGCCGCGACGCGCGGATCTGGCGCAGAAACTCGCGCTCGAAGGAGCGGAGGTTGTGCAGTCCGGTCAGGTCGTCGGTGGCCGCCAGTTCGCGCATCCGCCGGGCATCGGCCGCCAGCTTTGCGGCCACCAGGCCGGCCGTCACCATCAGGCACATCAGGAGGATGTCCGCCTCCTCGTAATGATGAGAAACCACCAGTACAGGATTGGCGGCGTGATACAAAACGATCGCCACCAGGGCTGCGATCAAGCCGCCGCGGTGGCCATAGTAGGCGCCGGCGAGGATGATCGGGAGGTAATAGAGGTGCTGAACGGGCGCGGCTCCAGTGGCCCGGTCAAACAAAAAGATGACAGCGCCGGCGGCCAACATAACGGGGAGCACCCATCGGGGAGCTCTCCGCTTCCGGGCGGAGGAATCACCGGTGGCGAGTGTGTTGGTGGTTAGCCGCATCTGCTTCCGCTCATCAGATCCGCGGCCCGGTCGGGCCGGCGGAAGCGATCCACCGCCGGCGGCGGCCAAGCTGCTGTCCGGGGGCTGTTCCTGATGGCGCGATCTCTCTTTCATTTGCGGGGACGAAACTCACTGGTCATCCCCCACTGCATTAGACGTACCGCGAGGGATTGCCGCTCCTAATTTCAGTACGGATTTTGTCCGCAAGACTTGCCGCCATCCTGCGAGCATCCGGAACCGAAGTGGGATACTGAGCCTGACGATGACGCGGATGTCGGCCAAGCGAATTTCTGTGTCCCTGGCGGCCCTCGGCGCCTTGGGGTGCGGCTTGCTGAACGTCTATTCCGTTCTGGGGCCCGGCGTGCCGGCACGGCTTCTCTGGTTGGAGCGCCTGCTGCCCATCGAGTTCGTGCACGCGTCCCGATCGGTCACCCTGCTGTTGGGACTGGCGCTGGTCGCGTCCTCGTTCCACGTCTGGAAGCGCAAGCGGCGAGCCTGGTGGCTGGTGTTGGGGCTGGCCGCCGCTTCGTTCTTCTCGCATCTGGGGAAGGGCGGCGATTTCGAGGAAGCATCGGTCTCGCTCCTGCTGGTTGGCATGCTGCTCTACGCGCGCCGCCAGTTCACGGTGCGCAGTGGGGAACTGCGTTGGACACAACTGGCGCTGCAAGCCGGAGCGGTGTCGCTGCTGGTGGTGTTGTATGGTGTGGTGGGCTTCTGGCTCCTGGACCCGCGCCAGTTCGGCATCAATTTTCATTGGTACGAAGCCGTGGAAAGCGCGCTTCGCCTGCTGACGTTCCAAAGCGACCCGCGGCTGATCCCCAAGACACGTTATGCCGCCTGGTTCGTGGACTCGATGACGCTGGCCGCCGCGGCCGCCTTCCTGAGTCTGGCGTACGCCGTATTTCGCCCCGTCTATTACCGGTTTCACGTGCGCCCGGAGGAGATGGCCCGGGCGCGCGCGCTGCTCGAAGCCTACGGGCGCTCGGCCAGCGATTTTTTCAAGGCGAGCCCGGACAAGTCATTTTTCTTTACCCGCGACGGGCAGGCGTTCCTGGCCTATCGGGTGGCGGGCGGTTTCGCGGTGGTGCTGGGAGATCCGGTGGGTCCGTCCGAATCCATCGCCGGCGCCATCGCCGATTTCAAGGCGTTCTGCCAGGACAATGACTGGGGCCTGGGATTCCATCAAGCCTCCTCCGATTTTCTGGAGCTCTACCGCGAGGCGGGCTTCCACACGCTCAAGATCGGCGACGATGCCATCGTCGACCTGGAGCACTTCAGCCTGGAGGGAAAAGCTGCCAAGGAGTTCCGCTCCAAGGTGAACCAAATCGAGAAGGCCGGCATTCACGCGCTTTACCAGGAACCGCCGATCTCCGGCGAACTGATGGGCCAGATCCGGGAAGTGTCCGACGAATGGCTGCAGATTCCCGGGCGCCGCGAACGGCAGTTCACGCTCGGCCAATTCAGCGAGGACTACGTCCGGACCACCCCGGTGTTCGCCGCCGCCGATCCGTCGGGCAAGGTGCTGGCGTTCGTCAACATCATTCCGTCGTACCGTAAAGGTGAGGCCACTGCCGATCTCATGCGCCGCCGCGAAGAAGGCCCGAACGGCATCATGGATTATGTCTTCGTGAAGCTATTCCTGGAGCAAAAGGCGCGCGGCTACCGGCGCTTCAGTTTGGGTATGGCGCCCATGGCGGGCTTTCGCGAGGACGAAGAAGCCAGGCCGCAGGAACGCGCGCTCCACGCGTTTTTCCAGCACCTGAACTTTCTGTTCAGCTTCAAGGGGCTGCGGGCCTACAAGGCGAAATTCGCCACCACCTGGGAGCCTCGCTATGCTGTTTACCGCAACGTAGCTGACCTGCCGCGGCTGGCCTACGCGCTCAGCCAGGTGTCGACGCTGCGTGAAGGAGGGTCCCAATGAGCAGGTTCGCCGTTGCTGCGTTCGTTGCGCTGCTGGTGGGCCCGCTCGCCGCTGGGGGCCAGACCATCCGGGCCGGTAAGAACACGATGATGCTGCGGGGCCAGGAGGAAGAGATCTACTACTACGCGCCTCCGGCGGACGCAGCCGGCGCTCCGCCCGTTCTGTTCCTGCCGGGCGACGGAGGCTGGCGCGGAGACGTGATCGACATGGCGCGGGAGGTCGCCCGTGACGGCTATCGCGTGTACGGGTGGGATATCAAGGACTACCTGGAAGATTTCACCGGCAAGACCCGCCTGACGGAAGCGGAGATCGCCGACGACATCGCCGCAGTTACGGGATGGGTGCGGAAGAGCGCGCCCCAGAAGGTGGTGCTGGTGGGATGGTCGCAAGGCGCGGGCATGGTGGTTCTGGCGGCGGCCTCGGCGGAGCACAAGTCTCTCTATGCCGGAGTCGTGGGGATCGGTACGCCGCCGCACGCTGCGCTCGGCTGGCGGTTCGTCGACAATCTCTCCTACGTGACCAAGAAGGCGCCCGACGAACCGATGTTTCCCGTCACGCCCTACCTGCCGCGGATGGCGCCGCTGCACTACGCGGCGATCATCGCGACCCATGACGAAGACATCCCTTTGCCAAGGGCCAAGGAGTTGTTCGCCGCCGCCCAGGAGCCCAAGCGCGAGTTCGTGATTGAGGCGCAAAGCCACGACTTCGGCTCAAACCGTCCGGCGTTCTACGCGGCGCTGCGCGAGGCTCTGGCGTGGGTCCGCCAGCCGTAGGTCCGCAACCCAGTCCACGGCAATTCTCCAAGCGATGTGGCGCAAGCCACGGGCTTGCGCTACGGCTGCCTGCGTACGATCCCCATCACCTCTTTGCGGATATGCCGCGGGTCCAGGCCGGCTTTTCCGAACGCGAGCAGCCCCAGCAGCCAGAGCGGGATGGTCAGCAACAAAAACACGACCAGGGAGAAGCCGGTGGCGGCGGTCTTGTCCACGCCGAAAATCGTGAGTCCCACCACCGTGAAGAACTGGTAGGTACCGGCGTTCGAAGGCGGACCGGGCACCATGGTGCCGAGGTGCAGGATGAGCAGCACGGCCGCGCCGCGGGCGACCGACAGGCGCAATCCGTAAGCCTCCATGACCAGCCAGAACGCCAGGACCTGCAACACCAGCAGCAGGGCGCTTGCCGCGCCGGCCGCATAGAAGGTCCGGGAGCCGCCCATGATGCGCAGCGCCGAGGCGAACTGATCCAGCAACTGCATCAGACGTCCGCCACGCGGCGCAGGGCCGGATTCACACGCGCGCCGTCGCAGGATCCACAGGAAGACGAGGATCCCCGCGAAGATCACCGCGGCCAGGATTTCCTCGGCGCCCACCAGATAGCGCGGTAAGGGGACCACCAGCACCAGGAGTCCCGCGGTCAGCGCCAGCCAGATCCCGTCCAGGAAGCGCTCCGCCGCGATCGAGGACGCCACCACGGAAACCGGAATCTTCAGCCACTGCGACGCCAGGAACGCGCGCAGAACTTCGCCCACACGCAGCGGGATCACTTCGTTGGTGAACAGACCGGCGTAGATCGCCTGCGTGGCGCGGACCACGGAGAGAGGCGCGATGGGGCGCAGCAGCAGCGTCCAGCGGGTGCCCTGTACGGCGTAGCTGGCGATGTCGGCGACGATGGCCAGCGCCACCAGGTCCCAGCGAAGACCGGCGAATCCGGCCAACACCTCGCCGGGCGCGACATCGTGAAAGACCCAGACCAGACACGCCAAGCCGATCGCGTAGCCGGCCCAACTCTGGATTCCAGCACGCGGGCCCCGAGCAGCTTCCATGCAAGCTTCATCCTAGCGGTTCCGGGAGCGTTTCCACGGCGAGCGTGCGGCGGGCCGGGTTCACTCGTAGCGCAGCGCCTCGATCGGATTCAGATGCGCGGCCTTGCGCGCCGGATAGTATCCGAAAAATACGCCGACCAGTCCGGATACCAGGAAGGCCAGTGCGATGGAGCCCGGGCTGACCACCGTGGTCCACTGCGCAATGCGCGCGATCAGAACCGATGCCCCCACACCGGCTGCTATCCCGGCGATGCCGCCGAACGTGGAAATGACGAAGGCCTCCACCAGGAACTGCAGAAGAATGTCGGACGGACGCGCCCCCACGGCCTCGCGCAGACCGATCTCGCGCGTGCGCTCGGTAACCGAGACGAGCATGATGTTCATGATTCCGATGCCGCCCACCACCAGCGCCACCGAGGCGACTACGGCCAGCAGAATCGCCATCACGCGCGCCGACGTTTCCTCGGCGGCGAACGCTTCTTCGAGATTGCGGATGGAAAAGTCGTCCTCCTGGCCGCGCTGCAAGTGATGGCGTTGGCGCAGCAGGGCGCTCATTTGATCCTGGGCCGCCTGCATGAACTGCGGACCGGCCGCCTGGACGAGGATCGCTCCCACGGCATCCGCGTTGGCCTGGCTGGAGCCCAGCACCTGCGTCTTGGCCGTGGATAGAGGAATCAGGACGACGTCGTCCTGGTCCTGCCCGGTCGGCGACTGGCCCTTGGGCGTGAGTTCGCCGATGACGGTAAGCGGCACGTTGTGGACGCGGATGGTGTGTCCCTCGGGAGAAACGCCCGGGAAAAGATTGTCGGCCACGGTCTTGCCCAGCAGGGCCACGCGGCTGGCGGCGTCCACATCCTTGGCGGTGAAGGCCGTGCCGCGGGCCATGGACAGATCGCGCACCGTGAAGTAGCCGGGCGTGACACCCAGAATCGACGTAGCCCAGTTATTGCTGCCTCCGATCACCTGCTGCCCCTGGCGGACCACCGGAGCAGCCACCGCCACCGCGGGGCACGCGGCCACGATGGCGCGGGCATCGGCGGCGGTCAGCGTCAAGGCTTGCCCGGTGCCCAGCCGCATACCCGAAGTGGTGATGCTGCCGGGGATGACAATGATCAAGTTGCTGCCCAGGCTGGCGATCTGGTCCTGGATGCTGAGGGTGGCTCCGGTACCCACGGCCACCATGGCGATCACGGCCGCAACGCCGATGATCACGCCGAGCATCGTCAGCGCCGACCGCAGCTTATTGGTCCGCAGCGCGGTGTAGGCGATCTGGAGAGTAGAGAGAAAGAAAGTCATGGCGCCAGGACCTCCGCGCCAGTGGCGACGGCTTGCGGGGCTGGCTCCGCGTCGTCCACCAGGGGCATGTCTTCGAGTTCGCGCACGGCATCCCGCGGTGCGGCAATGGCGTGGTCGTCGAGTACGCGCCCATCGAGAAAGCGGATGGTGCGGTGTGCGTGCGCCGCAATGTCGGCTTCATGCGTCACCATCAGCAGCGTGATGCCGTGGTCGCGGTTCAGCCGTTGGAAGATGGCCATGATCTCGACACTGGTGCGGGAATCCAGCGCGCCGGTGGGTTCGTCGGCGAGGATGAGCTCGGGCCGGTTCACCAGGGCGCGCGCGATCGCCACGCGCTGCTGCTGGCCCCCCGAAAGCTGGTTCGGATTGTGGTTGGCGTGAGACAACAGGCCCACCATCTTGAGCGCGGCCAGCGCGCGGCGGCGGCGGTCGAGAGCCGGCCCGCGGCGATAGAGCAGCGGCAGTTCGACGTTGCTCGCGGCCGTGGTGCGCGCCAGCAGGTTGAAGTTCTGGAAGACGAAGCCGATCTTGCGATTGCGGATCGCAGCCAGAGCATTGACGTTGAGGCGCCCCACATCCAGTCCATCGAGCCGGTACTCGCCCGAGGTCGCCTGGTCAAGACAGCCGACGATGTTCAGAAAGGTCGATTTGCCCGAGCCAGAGGGTCCCATAAGGGACACGAATTCGCCGGGCTCAATTGATAGCGTGACGCCGCGCAAGGCTCGCAGGGCAGTGCGTCCGGTGTGATACACCTTGATGAGATCGCGAACCTGAATCAATGCGGACATGGCTTAGAACCTCATGCGCCCGCGCGGACTCCCGGCGGACGGCGGGTGCGGAGCGGCGACGCCGACCACTACCTTCTGTCCTTCCCGCAAGTCCCCTTGCAGGATCTCGGTGACGTTGCCGTCGCTGATGCCGAGCTGGACGGGGACGGCGCGCACGGTCGCGTCGCCGGTGGGCAGGTACACGTCCGTGGTTCCGGTATCCGGCGCCGCATTGACCACGCGGACCGGATCCGGCAACTTCACCCGTAGCGCCGCGTTCGGCACGCTTAGGGCGTGATCCCGATGGTCCACCAGGACCGTGGCGTTGGCCGTCATGCCGGGCAGCAGTTTCAGATCCGGGTTGGCCACCGCAATCACCGCGTCATAAGTAATGACATTCTGCACGTTGATGGGAGCCTGCCGGATCTGCACCACCGTTCCGTGGAAGACCGTGCCGGGGAAGGCGTCGACGGTGAACGTGGCCGGCTGCCCTGCCTTCAGACGTCCGATGTCGGCTTCGGCGACGTTGGTGTCCACCTGCATCTTGGTCAGATCCTGCGCGATCTCAAAGATGGTAGGAGCTTGGAAGGAAGCAGCCACGGTCTGGCCGACATCCATGCGCCGGGCGATCACTGTTCCATCCACGGGAGCGAGGATGCGGGTGTGTTCCAGGTTCAGGCGCGCTTGGGAGAGGGAAGCCTCGCTTTGCGCCTCAACGGCCTGAGCCTGTCGCATTTGCGCCTGCGCCACCTCGATCTGTTGCTGCGCGGACTGCGCGGACGCCTGGGCAGCGGCCAGCGAGGCGTTGGAGGCATCCAGCGAGGCGGCCGCCTGGTCATAGGCGGCCTTGGCCGTATCGGCGTCCTGCCGCGCGATCACCGTGTCTTCGAACAGGGTCTGCTGGCGCTGATTCTCGATTTTGGCCAAGGCGAGCGCGCTCCGCGCCTTCACGACCGCCGCTTTCTGGCTGGAGACGTTGGCCAGGGCGCTGGCCCGCTCCGATCGCGCCTTGGCGATGTTGGCGTCAGCCGTGGTAACGGCGGCTTGGGTGGCACGCAGGCTGGCCTGGGCCTGCTCTACCGCGGCGGTGAACGGCGCCGGATCGATCAAAGCCACCAACTGTCCCTTCTTCACGTGCGTGTTGAAGTCGGCATACAGCGCCTTGATGTTGCCAGATACCTGGCTGCCCACCTGAACGTCGACCACCGGGTTGCAGGTCCCTGCCGCGGACACAGTGGCGTCAATACTTCCCCGTGCAACTGGCGCCAGTTGGAATTTGACCACAGGCGGCCCGCTGGCATACCGGGTGGCGACAACAACGCTCAGCACGATCAACGCCACCACCCCCATCACGATCCATAGCTTCCGCCGCGGAGGCGCCGTCCAGGTGTCCACTTCGTCGACGCTCGGGAAAAAATCGTCGTCCGCCAGCGTCCGTTCTGCTGAAAGTTTTTCAGTGATCATTTCAGCCCTCGCTAGGTTAGACGCTTTTCTCCGCCCTGCGGTTTTGACCCGTCACCGCGCTGGCATGAGCGGTTTTGCCGGGCCCCTCCATTTGGACTCCTCCCGGGCGTTTGGACTCCTCCCGGGCCGGATGTCCGCTCGCCGGTCAGCACCCAAGGGGCCACTTCCGCGTCTAACAAAGTGTAGGAGCTTCGGACAGCGAGATCGCACGCCGAAGTCCTGCTGAATCCCGAGGTGCTTCTGCGCCTGGCGGGCGCCGGCTGGGCTGAAGCCCGGCGCCGCGGCCCGGACGTCACTTCTTCGCGTCTGCGGGAGCCGCCCCGGGAGGATTCTTCACCAGTTCGAGCGCCTCATCAAGCTTGCGATAGAACTCCTTCCGGTTGGAGGAGAAGCGATGGCCGCCGGCTTCCAATAGGAACGTCTGTTGATCTTTGGCGGCCTCGAAGATGTCGTCGATATCCTCCTCGGAAACCCAGCGATCTCCGGTGGACTGGATGATGACGAGCGTGAGCGGTGCAATGCGGGGGATGAAAGGAATGATTGAGAACAGCGGTCCGCTGGGATGGACGCCGGGCAGGAACTGGAAGCGGTCCCACCAGCGCCAGGCTAGGACGCCCTCTCTGGGCAGGGAGATGGCGATCACCCCCCGGATCACCTCCTTGACGGCTTTAGACGCCGCCGCGGTGACCACCAACGCCGCGCCGGCCGACCACCCGATCAGCAACGGCTTGTCGCCGGGAGCGCGCCGGATTTGCTTCGCCAGACTGGCGAAGTCGGCCATCACTTCCGCGGGCGTGAGGGGAGGCGTTCCCGTGAAGTCGGCCAGATAGCGCCGCACGTCGAACTCGTACACGTCGTAACCGCGTCCGGACAATCTCTGTGCGATGGTTTCCTCGAAGTCTCCCAAACCGCCGTCGCCGGACGCCAGCAAAATCGGTTGCCCAAAGACGGTCGAGTCCTTCACGGACGGAAGGAAGTGCGGAAGGCGCTGTTCGTGACCCCGGATGGAGATTCGCACCTCGGACGGTGAGTTCGGACGCTGGGCCTGGAGAGGCGGCTGGCCGGCGGTGGCCAGAAGAACAAGAATCGTGCCCGGCAAAAGCCGGAGTCTCCGGTCCTTGCTTGCCCGCCTCCGCGGACACATCCAGCGTGCTGAAGGGCCCGCAGGCTGGCGCGTTCGGCGGCAGGGAATCGCCACGACTCCAGTTTGCCGCAACTGCGGTCACGAAGATCTCGCCTTCAGCGGGTACGGTTATGCCAGTCGTCACGGTATTCTGCGGGCTCGGCGAGCAGGCCGGCCCATGGGCTGGCCCGTACCCCTGCTCGGCAGGTCTGCGTGATGCTGATATAGCATGTTGCGGGCGGCCGTAATCCAAACCCGAACTTTTGATGCACGCGCGCCACGGAGGCCTACTTCCAGGGGACCTTGACCAGGCGCTCGCCCTGAAAGGCTCCGATGTAGACCGCGTCGCCGGCGCGGAAGGCGACTGAGACGCCGCCGATCAGCGCGCCTTTGCCGGCGGAATCGAAGACCATGCGCTGCTGCATATTCGCCGGGTTGATGGCCGCGACGCCGAAGCCCTGGATGCACGGTTCGCCGCTGCCTTGCGGGCAATCGCCGCGGGTGCCTTTGACGCCGGCTGCGAGCAGTTGGCCGTCGGCGGTCCAGGTGAGGTTGTCAGGCATGAATGTGAGCTTGATCACCTGCGTTTCCTTGTTATCGCGCAGGTCGTACTTGTGAACCTCGCTGCGGGTCCAGGCGTTGAAGTAGGCGAAGCGGGCGGCTGTGTCGACGACCACGCCGTTGGGGTAGCCGGTGCGCGTGCCGGGCAGCTCGGTCTCGCCCTGGCCGGGCGTCCAGCGGACAACGAATCCGGACGGCGCGCCGTCGAACAGGTTCTGGCCCTGCTGCTGGAGCGCAGTGGGATGGGTGGCGATGAATCCGCCGTTGGAGAGCGCGGCGACGTCGTTGTAGGCTTCCTTGGACGGGACGCAGCCGTGCCAGAGCATCTCCCAGGATGCGCCGGCGGGTTTGAGCTCGTACATTTCGATGGACTCGCGGCCGCCATGGTTGACGATGAACAACTGCCAGGCGCCGTCCGAGCGCTTGACCAGCGAGCTGCCGTGGCCGGTGAGCTTCGCGCCGATGGGCCCAGGACAGGCGGCGTCGCCCCAGCCGGCGAGAGGCTGGTCGCGCGAGGCGAGCGGCGCGAAGGTCTTCTTGGCGATATCGAACAGCGAGAGGCCGAGTCCCACTGCCTGGCCGGGGTTGTTGACGAACTGGGTGACCACCAGATATTTGCCGTCGGGGGTGATTTCGAGGTCCTCGGGCGAGCGCGTGCCACAGATCACTTCGGAGTCGCCGTGCATGCCGCAGCCGAGCAGGGCGGGTTGGGCCGGTTGCGGACCGCGTTGGGCGAAGGTGGCCGGCGCGCACGCGGCGAGAAACAGGAGCGGTAGGGACAGTCTCATGGGGTCCTCCCGGGGCTCCCTGGATTGTCGCAGATCCGGACAGTGTGCGGGTCCGGAACGGCGCCCGTGGCCGTGGAATTTGACGGCCGGGCCGCTGAAATTCCGGGAACCTGGCAACGTCTCGATTCGTAGGAGTCAACATGCTCTTGGACCTTCGCTTCGCGCTGCGCATGATCCGCGTGCATCCGTGGTTTTCGGCGGCGGTGGTGGCCGCGCTTGCCCTGGGCATTGGCGCGAACACAGCTGTCTTCACGCTGGTGAACGCGGTCATGTTCAAGCCGCTGCCATTCCGCGGCGGGGATCGCATTGTGGCGATCTATCACAGCAATCGGGAACTGGGCGAGGATCGCGTCAGCATCTCCTATCCGGACTATCTCGAATACAAGGCGCAGAGCACGGCCTTCGAATCGCTGGAAGCGGTCTGGAATGCGGGCGTAGCCCTCAGCGACCAGGGCAATCCGCCCGAGCCGTATCAGATGGCTCGCGTCACGCCGGGATTTCTGGACATGCTGGGGGTCCAGCCGATCCAGGGGCGGGGCTTCCGCGCCGAAGACGCCACGCCGGGGGCCGACCGGCCGCTGCTGATCAGCTACGGGGTGTGGCGCGACCGCTATGGTCAGGCCCCGGACGTGGTGGGCCGGACCGTGAGCATCGGCGAAGAGCCGTTTACCATCACAGGGATCATGCCGGAAGGCTTCGGATTCCCGAACCGGCACGATCTCTGGACGCCGCTGGTGGACGAGCCCGAAGCGCACCAGCGGTCGCGGCGCAATCTGATGCTGATCGGGGTTCGTAAGCCGGGCGTCTCCATCGGGCAGGCGAACGCGGATTTGAGCGTGATCGCGAAACGGCTGGCGGCCGAGTATCCGGAGGATCGCGGCATCGGCGCCACGGCGATGACGTTTCACGACCTGCAGAACAACGGTCCCATCCGGCTGGTGTTCCTGCTGATGCAGGGCGCGGTGGGCTTCGTGCTGCTGATCGCCTGCGCGAATATCGCCAACATGATGCTGAGCCGGTCGCTGGGGCGCACGCGGGAGATGGCGGTGCGGGCATCGATGGGAGCCTCGCGCTGGCAGATGCTGCGGCAGTTGCTGGTGGAGTCCTTGCTGCTTAGCTTCCTGGGCGGGGCCGTGGGGCTGGGGCTTTCTTATTACGCGATCCGCGCCTTTGACGCGGCGGTGGCCAATGTGGGCAAGCCGAGCTGGATCCTGTTTGAGATGGACTACCCGGTATTCGTCTACTTCGCGGCGGTGTGCCTGGTGAGTGGGCTGCTGTTCGGGCTCGCGCCGGGCTTGGAGTCCTCGCGCGTGGACCTGAATGCGACGCTCAAGGACGGCTTGCGCAGCTCCACTTCGAAGCGCGGCGGGATCATTTCGGGCGTGCTGGTGACGGGACAATTCACCATGGCGCTGGTGTTGCTGGCCGGCGCCGGCATCTTCCTGAGGGGGCTGGTGGTGCAGCGCGCGATCGCCGACCGGCTGCCGCAGGACCGGGTCCTGACGGCTCGCATCCAGCTTCCTCCGGACCGCTACGCGGACGACGGATCCAGGTTCCGCTTCTACGACGACCTGCTCACGGGGCTGCGCGCCGCACCGGGCGTGCAACAAGCCGAGATCGTTTCGGTGCCGCCCGGCGACGGCGCGGAGGTGGACCAGTATCAACTCGAAGGCGAGCCGGAGGCCGAGGCCGCGGCGCGTCCGCATGCGCTGCGGCTGGCGGCGTCGCCGGGGTATCTGGCGTTGCTCGACGTGCCGATCCTCACCGGGCGGGCGTTCGACGACCGGGACGGATTCGCGGGACGGGATTCGATCATCGTCACCAGCGACTTCGCCGCGCGCGTGTGGCCCGGCCAACCGCCGCTGGGCAAGCGGCTGCGGTTTTACCCTCCGCCGCCTCCGCCGGGGGCCGCGGCTGCCTCGCCCGGGCCGCCCGGTCCATGGATGACCGTGGTGGGCGTATCGGGCGACCTGGAACAGCGTCCCCGGGAAGCGAATCCGGAGCCGCTGCTGTTTGTGCCCTACGCGCCCGGCGGACGCGCGACCATGACGGTGCTGCTGCGCACGCAGGGCGACCCGGCAGCCCTGGCCGGTCCTCTGCGGAGCGAATTGCAGCGTCTGGATCCCGACCGCGCGCTGGCCGACGTGATGACGCTGGCCGAGCGAGCCTCCTCCCAGCGCTGGCCGCTGCGGGTGTTCGGGACCATCTTTCTGATCTTCGCCGGGGGCGCGCTGCTGATGGCCTCCATCGGGATCTATGCGGTGGTGGCGCAGGCGACCGCCCGGCGCACGCAGGAGATCGGCATTCGCATGGCGCTGGGCGCGACACCCCGCAATATTCTGCGGCTGGTGATCGGACGGGGGCTGCTGGAACTCGCCATCGGCGTGGTGCTGGGGCTGGCAGTGGGGCTCGCGGTGACCTTCCAGATGGGCGAGCTGCTGTTCGGCGCCTCGCCCACCGATCCGGTGGTGTTCGGCGGGGCGATCCTGATCCTGAGCAGCGTGGGTCTGGCCGCATCCTGGTTCCCGGCGCGGCGAGCGGCGCGTCTGCAGCCTGTGACCGCGCTGCGGGAGGGGTAGAGAGGTAGGAAGCCAGACTACAAGTTCGGCAGTCCGGTCAATTCAGCCAGGCGCCGGTTGCGTTCCTCGGCGCTGATCTCGGTGGCACCCTGCCGGCGGAAGACGTGAAAGCGGTCTCCATCGGATGTTGCGGACCACGGGCTCCATTCCTCGGGATGGGAGGTGAGCACCTCCTCGAGCACCGGCGCGTAGTCATAGGGCGCGGGCGACATCGTGTCCACGACGATGACGTCCAGCGGAATCGATCGCAGGAAGGTGTCCAGTTCGGCGGCGGAGGGGAAGCGGGTCTTCGCATTCCCGCCCAGCCAGCCGACATCAGCCAGGAGCTTGGTGGCGCGCAGGACGTAGTGCCGCGGATGGTCCTCGTCCTGGGCGATCTCCGAGATCAGGGCGCCTTCGCCCGCCGAGCTGGCAGAGATAAGGACGGAGCGGCTCTCGCCGGTTTCATGGACGATCCGGGCGGCCAGTTCGCGGTAGCCCGTCGGGACCTGCTTGGAGAGCCCGGCGACGTTCCAGGCCATGAGCCCGCCCGCCAGCGCCACCACCAGCCCTCCGCGTGCCGCCGCCGTCAGCCGGGCGAGCGGAGCGGCCTGGAGCAGCGCCGCCACACCCGCGGCAGCCATCAACAGAAAGGCTCCCACCGCTTCGATCTGGTGGCGGTGTTCCCAGACGCCAAAGAAGAACGGAAAGACACTGGCGGAGATCACCAGAGACCCCAGCGCAGCCCATTGTCCACTTAGCTTCTGCCGCCAGCAGCGCACGGCGAGCCAGGCCAGACCCACCAGCGCCAGCGTAGCCACGCCCCACCCGAACTCCCAATGCCAGATGATTGGCGGCGCCTTGATCCGGGAGGTCGCCACGGTGGGGCCCCCCAGGTAGGCCGCCCGTTCGTGCAGGGCTCCTGGCGCCAGCGCATACCAGGGACCGGCCACCGCCAGCACGATCACCGCCGGCAGCCAGAACGAAGCGCGCCGCAGCAGGTCCCAGCGGCGGGTGAAGGCCACGCCCAGCAGCGGCAAGGGAGCCAGAGCCAGTCCGGTGCCCTTGGTCAGCAGACTGGCCGAGGCCAGGCCGCCGAACAGCGCGGCATCCTGCCAACGGCCCGAATCCAGATAGCGGCCCAGCGCCAGCGCCGCCAGCAGGATCAGCAACGCCTGTGGGATTTCGGTGTAGATCCGCGTACCGTACACCAGCATGCCCGGAACGGTCAGCAGCACCAGCGCGCCGCACCATCCGGCCAGCGGGCCATAGCTGCGGCGTAGCAGACGATAGCAGAGGGTGGCCAGCAGCGCCGCCAACAGCGCCATCAGCACCAGCAGTGAATCCCGCGAACGCGGGAACAGCATCGTCCACAGCGCCTGCTCGGCGTAAAACACCGGCGGCCAGTGGCCCATGGCCACTTTCGGGTAATGCGCGTAGTACTGCTGCGCGAAGGCCATCGGCGGTCCCGGCAGGCCGGTGGCCAGGTAGTCGCGGACCATCAGTCCGGTGACGATGTGCGCCGGCTCGTCGGAATCGAACGATTCGCTGCCGAAGGCGCCGGCGTCCCATTGCAGCGCCAGCATAAGCGCCAGGAACACCGCGCACGGCGCGGCCCAGCCCATCACCAGGGCCGGCGTGGCCTGCCGCGTACGCTCGAACAGATACCCCAGCCCGCTGTAGAAAAAGAACAGCACGTGGCAGGGGAACATGCGGATCGCGAAGGCCGTCCCGCGGCAGCCGGCCAGGAAGCGGTAGAAATCCAGGTTGACGGCGGCCACCGCCGCCAGGCAAGCCAGCGTCACCCACAGCAGCGGCCAGAACAGCGGAGCGGCTAGCAGCGTGCCGGTGGCGAGCCAGGCCAGAGAGACGCTCGCTTCCTGGCTGCCGCGCGTGTTCAGATCGTGGTCATTGCCCTCGCGCAGCAGGATCCGCGTATAAGGGATGGCGCGGCCCACCACGTCGGTGTGAATCATCGAGCGCAGAGTCCACCGCTTGCGATGCTGCACTTCGAGCGACGCGTCCAGGCGCAGTTTGACGCCGACGCGGTGGAGGCGGTGGCCCAGGTCCATGTCTTCGAGATAACGGATCTGCTCATTCAGGCCGCCGGCGCTTTCAAAGACGCTGCGGCGGATGACGCCGAAGCCGGTCCAAAACGTATGGGTATCGCGGTGCGCCACGCGGTGCGTGTAGCAGTGCAGCAGGTTGCGCCACTGTGAAATGTCGCCGGGCGCGGCGGGATTCTCGTCATAGGCGCCGGTGACGGCGCCCACTTCGGGTTCGGCGTCGAGGGTGGCCACGGCCCGTTCTACTACGCCGGGATGCACCACGACATCGGCATCGACGAACACCAGAATCTCGCCGCTGCTGTTCCGGACGCCGAAATTGCGGGCGGCTGAAGGGCCGCGGTGCGGGCTCCCGTTGGCGAGCACCCGCACCCCAATGCGGCGGGCGATTTCCGCGGTGGCGTCAGTCGAGGCATCGTCCACCACCAGGATCTCGGCTCCGGCGGCGGCGCTGGGCGCCAGGGCCGCAAGACAGGCTTCGATATCGGCGGCGGCATTGTGGGCGGGAACGATGATGCTGACGTGGGGTGTCATCGTGAATCCCCGCGGGCCGGCCTCAGGCGCCCGCGGCCCGGCGCCCGGTCCGCCCGGGAACCAGAGGCTGGGAACGATCGAGGTCCCGGACTTCCTCCGCGCTGAGGCGAAAGCCGTCTTCGTGATAATCCGTGTCGGCGTTCACCTGCCATAGATCGAAGTGGCCTTGCCCCATGATATTCCTTGCCGCCAGCATGCCGGTAAGCATGGAATGATCCTGGTTGTTATAGCGGTGCATGCCGTTGCGGCCGACCAGTTGCAGGTTCGGGACCATCTTCAGGAAGCGCCGCACCTGTTCGAGGCCCTTTTCGTAGTGGCCGTCATAAACCGGGTAGGCTTTGACGACGCGTAGCACCGTGCCGTCAATCACCAGGTCCGGATCAAGCAGCCCCAGTTGGGCCACCTCGCGGCGGCCCTGCGCGAGCAGTTCCTGGTCCGGCTTGCACCACAGTGTGTCGCCCTCGAAGCAGAAGTATTCCAGGCCCAGGCAGGTGGTGGTGGGATCGGGCACCATGTCCGGGCTCCAGTTGTTGTAGTTCTGGATGCGGCCCACCTTGACGTTGGGATCGTGCACGTAGATCCAGTTGTCCGGAAACAGATTCTGCCCTTTGGCGATCAGCACGACCGTCAGGAAGTCGCGGTAGCGGAAATTGTAGACGGCCTGCTGGAGCCACTCGGGCGGCTCCGGATCCAGGCGTTCTATCAGATCCCGGATGGGCATGGAACTGATAAAGTGGTCGGCCTGGATGAAGTCGTCGCCGGCGCGCACGCCGACCACCCGGCCTGGTTCCCATACGATACTGCGTACGGGCGCGTCCAGGCGGACGTCGCTGCCCCGCTCCTCGACGATTTCGCGGGTGCGGGTCCACATCATGCCGGGGCCCTGGCGCGGGTAGTCGAATTCCTGGATCAGGGTCTTCGGAGTGCCGCTCCCACGGCGGCCGAACGACTTGCTTAGCGAGTTCTTGAGAACGGCGGAGACCGAAAGCCCCCGAATGCGCTGCGCGGCCCAGTCGGCGCTGATCTCTGTACAGGGGATTCCCCAGACCTTCTCCGTATAGGTCTTAAAGAAAGTCCGGTAGAGACGATCGCCGAAGCGTGCGGTGAGCCAGTCCTCCAGGCTCTCTTCCACCGCAGGCGGAAAGGCCTTGGAGCGGGCATAGCTCAGGCCGCAGCGCAGCGCTTCCACCGCGCCCAGGCCATTGAGGGCGTTCACGGGTTCGATCGGGTACTGGAAGAACTTATTGTTGTAGTAGATACGGGACAGGCGCGGGCGCTTCAGCAGGTCATCGCCCAGAACGGTCTGCCACATCTTCTGCACCTGCCCTACCTTGGTGAAGAAGCGATGGCCTCCAATATCGAAACAGTAACCCTTGTACCGCTCGGTGCGCGCTAACCCGCCCACCAAATTATCCTGTTCCAGGACGGTGCTTCGAACCCCGTGCTGGATCAGTTCGTATGCCGCCGATAAGCCCGCTGGTCCGGCGCCAATGATTACAGGACGCGAGAGCAGGGCCGGTGCCACTTCCGTTTGCAAAGTTGGACTCCTCCGAGTCGAATCCCTGCGGGACGACCATTCATACCCGCATTATCTGATGGTAATACAAGCGGGGACCGAATGCGGGGACGATTGGAGCCAACAGTACTAGCCCGGATTTCTCACAGGCTCGCAGAGCGTTTCGGGCAAAGCACAAGCGGGAGGCCTCAGCGAGTGGTCGGGCCGGCACCCCGGGCACGACACTGTGATGGACGACAAGCGCCGGGACGAGTCATACCTATTGTCTGGGCGCGGCGAGCCATGGGCTCGCGCCACGTCCTGCGTCCGAAACCTGGTGAGAAATGCCGGCTAGACCCGGCCGGCGTTGCTACCCTGGGGAAGGCCAGGGAGGGCCGGGCGCTGAGGTCCGGATTCCAGTGGGGCGGTCGCGATCCGTGTCGCGATCCGTTGAGAGGCCGAGGGCGCATTCGATATTATTGAGGTGCCGCCGGGAGGCGCGCGCGTTGCCGGCCCAGCCCGGGGGCCGCGGGGCCGGCCCGGGAACGTCCGCTGGGAATGCTCTGGCGGGGCGCCATGAGTGGTTCTCCGAGCGGACGGGCGCCGGGAGGGCGTTGACTGCCCGGGGGAGTTTCAGGGGTGGCTTGCTGGACAAGTGAGCGACGAAGAGGAGATGAGTTCAGGTCCCGATATTTCCGTGATCCTGGTGACCCCGGATCGTTATCACACGCTTCGCAAGACCATGGGATTCCTGCACCGCCAGAGCATCCGGGAGCGGATGGAGGTGGTGATCGTGGCTCCCTCGGCCGCCGGACTGGAGTTTGATCCGGCCGAGGTGCCCGGGTTCTTCGCGGTCCGCGTGGTGGAGTTCGACGGGGGCCGCGACTATGCCCGTGCCAAGGTGGCGGGCGTGCTGGTGAGCACCGCCCCGATCGTCGCCTTTGGCGAAGACCATTGCTACCCGGCGCCCAACTGGGCGCGCTACCTGGTGGAACGCCATCGCGAGGATTACGCTGTGGTGTGCGGCGCCTTCGTGAATCCGAATCCGAGGACGGCGCTGAGCTGGGCGCAGATGTTCTGCGAATACGGAACGTTCATGGAGCCGCATCCGGGCGGCGAGCTGGACATGCTGGCCGGCAATAACAGTGCTTACAAGCGCGACGTGCTGCTGGCCTGCGGCGACCGGATGGCGGAGATGCTCGACTCCGAGTGCGTGTTCCACTGGCAACTGCATGCAGCGGGGCGCAGGCTGTACCTGGAGCCGCGCGCGCGATCCTTCCACCTGAACATGAGCCGTCTGGGTCCGTTCTGCAACGTGGCGCTGCATGCCGGCGGCCTGTTCGCGCATGCGCGCGTGCAGGGCTGGAACTGGCCGCGGCGGCTGCTGTATGCGGGCGCCAGTCCCCTGATCCCGTTCGTGCGCTTCGCCCGCAGCGTGGCGAATATTCGCCGCTGCCGGATGAGCGGTCCGCCGCTGGGGAAGGTGGTGGCCGGGATCTTTCTGCTCTTGGGGTGCAGCGCCGCCGGAGAGTGCCTGGGTTACCTGGGCCTGGCCGCGCGGTCGCGGGAGCGCATCTACGACTACCACTTCCATCGCCACCTCCGTTTGGCTGAGCATGACCGGCAAACGGTAGAGGTCACTGACAACGAGCCGGCGCTGGCTGAATCCTGATGTTGTTTTCGGTAGTGGTGGCGACCTACGACCGGCCGGGATCCCTGGCGCGGTGTCTGGAGGCGCTGGCGCAGCAGGAGTTGCCCGACGGCAGCTTCGAGGTGATCGTGGTCGACGACGGCAGTCCCACGCCGCTACAAGACGTGGTGGCGCCGTTCCGGGAACGCATGCCGTGCCTGCTGCTGCGGCAACCGAATGCGGGTCCGGCGGCGGCGCGCAACCTGGGATGCTCGCAGGCCCGCGGCGAGTTCCTGGCGTTCACCGACGATGACTGCGCGCCACAACCGGACTGGCTGGCGCGGTTGCTGGAGGGGCATCGGCGGCATCCCCGGGCGTTGCTCGGGGGCTGGACCGAGAACGGCCTGCCGAAGAATTCGTTCTCCTGCGCCAACCAGGCGCTGACCGACGCGGTGACCGAATGGTGGCTGCGCGTGGAGAGTCCGCTGCGCTACTTTCCGACCAACAACGTGTCCCTGCCGGCGGCGCTGTTCCGCCAGATCGGGGGATTTTCGGCGTACATCCCGCTGGTGGCGGCCGAGGACCGGTACCTGGGACAAGCCTGGTTGACACAGGGTTGGCCGCTGGAACGCGTGGCGGAGGCGCGCATCCGCCACTACCATGCCCAGACGTTCCGGAAGTTCTGCGCCATGCACTTCCGCTACGGACGCGGCGCGCACCTGTTTCATCTGAACCGTGCCGACGGCATCCGCCGGAGGTTTCCGCTGGAGGGGCTGGCGTTCTATGCCAACATGCTGTGGCAGCCGTTCCGCACGGCCAGCGAGGGCAGCCCGCTGCTGGTATCCGCGTTGATCCTGCTGTCCCAGATCGCGCTGGTATTGGGCTACGGCTACCAGCGCATGCAGGGTCCGCCGGCGGCCTTCATTCCCGAGGGGCGATAGCCGGATACAACAAAGCCGGACCGCCCAGGGGCGGTCCGGCGAAGTCGGGACAGGTTGTGGATATCAACTGCGCTTGGAACTGCGTGCTGTCTGTGTGCGGGCCGGTTCCACTGCGGCTCCACTCGACAGCGTCAGCGCAGGAATGGTGACACTGGTATCGACCAGCCGGGCCATGTCCTGGACAGGCAGGCCCTCGGCCTCGCGGGCGAACAACAGGTTTTTATTTTCGCTGTCGAAGTCGACGCGAATCCAGTCGCCGCCGCGGACCTGGTCGGTCGCGATCAGGTTGGACATGGGCTGCACCAGCAGGCGCTCGATAGCGCGCTTGAGGTGCCGGGCCCCGTACTTCATGTCGGTTCCTTCCGTGAGCAGGTAACCTTTGCTGTCATCGGAGAGCGTGAACACGAAGGCGCGTTCCACCGAAGAGTTGAAGATGCGCTGCTGAACCAGGTTCAGTTCGATGTCCAGGATCTTCTTCAACTGGGCCGTGCCCAGGGGCTGGAAGGTGACGATCTTGTCCAGCCGGTTCATGAACTCCGGCGTGAACTTGCGGCGGGCCGCTTCCATGCCGCTGCGGGCCAGCTTGCCGGAGAGCTTGTCGTCGGCAATGCCGGCCGCGCTCTGTTCGCGTGCCACGCCGGCGCCGAAGCCCAGGCGGGGAGCCATCAGGGCGCTCATCTCGGTGGCGCCCAGGTTGCTGGTCATGAAGATCATGGCCCGCGAGAAGTCCACCTTGCGGTTGTCGCCCAGCGTGAGCGTGCCCTTGTCCAGGATGCCCAGCAGCAGATTCCAGAGGGCGTCAGAGGCCTTCTCGATTTCGTCAAACAGCACGAAGCTGAGCTTGATCGTCTCCGTATGGAACTGGTTCAGCACTTCCTGCGACAGCAGGGGGTGCGTTTCGCGATGCCCCAGGTATCCGGGAGGCGAGCCGATCAGTTTCGCGATCTCGTGGCTGTGCTGAAATTCGGCGCAGTCAATTTTGATAACTGCACGCGGATTCTTCAGCAGGATGTCGGCGGTAGCCTCCACGATGCGAGTCTTGCCCGATCCGGTGGGCCCGAGAAACAGGAAATTGCCGATCGGGCGTCCGGGGGGATTCAGCCCCGTGAGGTGCATCTGGTAGATATTGACAATCTGCTGGACTGCCTCATCTTGCCCGACGATCATTCGACGGAGTCCGGTCTCCAGTTGTGCCGCGTCCCTTCCCGTTTTTCCGGGGTCCAGTGGGATGTTGAGCCGTTCCATTCTATCTACCGCCTTTCTTCGGGGGACCCTGGTCTGCCTGGGTCCGCCTCGCCACTCTTTCTCAGGCAACTGAAGTGCCATTTCTTTAGATGCTCCCGATCCTTTGCGGATTCCTTGTACTTTCTATCTCTTCGGTCGGGCGGGCCGAACCTCGACCCGGCTCACCAAGGTTCGCGCGGGCATCTGGAGTAGCATCCGTACTATTTCGGCAACGTCTTCGGGCCAGATTTTCCAACTTGAACCATCGTCCACGGGACTATCTGACCCAGGACCAGTGCTGGCGGATGCCGCATCGCTACCGAATCCGGTGGCGACGCTGCCCGGCATCACATAACTGACCCGGACGTTCTCACTTCTCAAATCCTGCATCATCGCCTCGCTCAGCCCGGTAAGGCCGAACTTAGACGAGTTATAAGCAACTCCACCGGCGAAGGCGTGCGCGCCAGCCAAGCTACTTATATTGACGATAGATCCGCCCCCGCGCGTTCCAAATCTCGTGACTGCCAAACGGCTACAGAAGAACACCCCCGAAAGGTTGGTTTCGATGGTGCTGCGCCACTCCTCCAGCGACAGCTCGCCCAGAGGACGAAAGAGGCCCACGCCGGCGTTGTTGACCAGGACATCGAGTCCACCGAGTTCGGCATCGATAAACTGGAACAACTCGCCTACCTCCTTGCTGTTACTAACATCGGCAACTTTGCCCTTGACTTTATCGCCGTACTGTGGCAGCTCAGCCAGGGCTTGAGTGACGGAATCCTGGCGGCGACCGCAAATCGCCACCCGGGCGCCGTTGGCGAGCAGCATTTCGGCGATCGCCCGGCCGATGCCGCGCGTCCCGCCGGTGACCAGGCAGAGTTTGTTTCGTAGGGGTTCCATGCTCTCAGCATACGCAGGCCGGTGGCGGCGCAGTCGGGCGTGACCGGCGCTGATAGACTGGAGCTTCCAGAACGCGCGGTTTGGGGGCGCCGGGAGGCGGGTTTGTGGCCGGCCGCCGTGTCGTCAAACGCCCGGAGCCGGCCGTCTAGTACTCATGACGCTTCCACGGGTGATCGAGAAGCTGACGCATCCTCGCGTGGTCCCGGCCGCTGGGGCCCTGGCCCTGTTTTGGCTCGGCATCTGGATCACGTGGCGGCTGTACTTCAACGAGTACACGGAGCACTTCGGCTCGGTGGAGCCGTTCTTCTACACCATCGCGCGGGCCATCCGGACGCGTTGGCCGGACCTGGTGACGAACCCGGGCTGGTGGCCGGCCTGGAACACCGGCGTGCCGTTCTCCTACACCTACCAGCCGCTGCTGCATGCGCTGGTGGCGGGCGTGGCGGCGCTGACAGGCTGGTCCGAGCCGCGGGCGTATCACTTTACGATCGGGGTGATGTTTGCGGTGGGGCCGGCGGCCGTCTATCTGTTGCTGCTGCGGCTGACGCGGCGGCCGGGGGTGAGCTTCCTGGGCGGGCTGCTGTACACCTTCTTTTCTCCTTCGGCGGTGCTGGTGCCCAAGATCGCCGGCGACATGGGCGGATGGTGGTACCCGCGGCGGCTGTTTGCCGGGATCGTGTGGGGGGATGCGCCGAACGTGGTCGGGCTGGCGCTGCTGCCGCTGGCGATCCTGCTGCTGGACCGGGCGCTGGAGCGCCGCACACCGGGAGCCTACCTGGCCGCCGCGGTGGGCCTGGCGATCGTCCCGCTGACCAATATTCCCGCGTCGATGGCTCTGGCAATCGCCGTGGGCGCCTATGCTCTGGCGATCGACTGGCGGCGGTGGCGCGATACCTGGCCGCGGATCGCCGGCGTGGGTGCGCTGGGCTTCGCTTTGTTCGCGCCGTGGCTGCCACCGTCCGGGTTTTCGCTGGCGGCGGCGAACGTCCAATGGATGAACCGCGGAGGGCAGTTCGGCCTCGGCCGGTTGGGCTACTACCTGGGAATCGCGGCGGCCGTGGCGATCGGCTGCGTGATCCTCCAGCGGCTACGGGCGCCGGTCGCGGTGCGCTTCGCGGCGCTGTTCTCGCTGGTGCTGGCTCCCGTGGTGCTGGCCTTCTTCTGGGCCGGCGTGGAGTTGATCGGCCAAGCCGACCGGTTTCACCTGGCCATGGACTTGGGGCTGGTCCTGCTGCTGGCGTCGGCCATTCCCGCCGGCATCCGCTGGACGCGCTGGCCGCGCTGGGTGCGGGTGGCCGGGGCCGTTCTGCTGGTGGCATCGTGCGCCGTCCAGTGGGACCAGCATCGCTACTTCGTGCGGCGGATCGTCAGACAGTTCGACGCCACGGACCGCAGCGAGTACCGCATCGCCCAGTGGATGGACCAAAACGCCGCGGGCCGCCGGGTCTACGTGGCCGGGTCGACCGCCTTCTGGTTCAACCACTGGACCGATACGCCGCAGGTGCACGGGTGCTGCGATCAGAACATGCTCACGACCGCGCTCCCAGCCGCCATCTACGTCATCGGCAGCGACGACGGCGCGGGGGATCGCGGGGCGGAGATCTCGATCGCCTGGCTGGAGGTGCTGGGCGCGCGTTTTGTGGCTGTGTCGGGTCCGGTGAGCACCGACGTTTATAAGGACTTCCGCCATTGGCAGAAATTCGACGGGCTGCTCACCGAACGCTGGCGCATGTACGACGACGTGATCTACGAGGTGCCGCAGGCCTCGGATTCGCTGGCGCACGCCGTGCGCCCAGAGGAACTGGTGGCGCGCATGCCGGAGAACGGCTTGGATATCGCGCCGCTGGAGCCGTACCGGGCGGCGATCGAGGATGCGGCGCGTCCGGAGGCGGCCTTTGCCTGGGTGAACACGCATGAGGCAGTGATCCACGGGACGCTGCCGGAGGGGTGGCTGTACAGTGTGCAGATCCCTTACCACGCGGGCTGGCGCGCGGAGGCTGACGGCAGTCCGGCGGCGGTGGGCCGCGACGGGATCGGCTTCCTGACGCTGCGGCCGGAGTGCTCGGATTGCGAGGTGCGGCTGACGTTCGATGGCGGCACGGAGGCTCGGCTGTTGCGGGTGGCCGCGATCGTGGCCTGGATCGGCGTCATTTTCTGGATGGTCTGGAGGAGAGTTCGCGTCGTAGAATCATAGAGACAGCGAAATGATTGAATCCAGCACCTTTTGGCTGCGCGTGGCGGCGTGTCTGTATGCCGTCGGATTGCTGCACACGCTGCTGACCGTGGTGCGGCACGGGCAGAGCGCGTTCGGGCTGGCCATGGGCGCGTTCCGGATCGCGGTGGTCCTGCATGGTGTGGCGATCGTCGACCTGGCGATGGCCATGGGCCGGATTCCGGTCGATTCGGTGTATCACACGCTGAGCTTCTGCTCCTTTTTAATCGCTGCGGTCTTTGTGGTGCTCGAACGGCGCTACCGGTTTACGGCCGCCTCGGTGGGCGTGTTTCCGCTGGTGTTCGCCATGACTTTGGGCGCGGCCATGGAGCAGGGCGTCACGGTTCCCTCCGACGAACGCCTGCGCAGCGCCTGGCTGGTGGTGCACATTCTGCTGGTGCTGGCGGGCTTCGCCGCGCTGCTATTCACGTCGGTGGCCGCCTTTGCCTATCTGGTGCAGGAGAGGCGCCTCAAGAGCAAGCAACCCAGCGCGCTGTTGGAACGGCTGCCTCCCCTGGCCACTCTGGATGCGTTGCTCTCCAAGGCCCTGGGGCTGGCCTTCGCGTTCCTCACGCTGGGCCTGGTGTTCGGCGTGATGTGGGGCTTCATTTACGCCGAGCCGGGCTGGATCGGCAAACCGGCCATCGCGATTTCGCTGCTGACCTGGGGACTGCTTCTGGTAATGATGCTGCTGCGCGCCTCCGCTGGCTGGCGCGGGCGCAAGGCGGCCGTGATGGCGCTGGTGGTGCTGAGCTGTTCGGCCCTCACGTGGGTAATGCAGGCCGGGTTTGGAGCGTCCCTGGTTCCATGAAACTCCTGCTGACGGGCTTGAACCACAAGACCGCGCCGGTGGAGGTGCGCGAGCGGCTGGCGTTTGAGAACGACGCGCTGCCGGAGGCGCTGGACCGTCTGAAGGAACGATCGGGGCTGCTGGAAGGCATGATTCTGTCGACCTGCAACCGCGTGGAGGTGTCCGTCACCGCCGACGAATCGGCGGACGTCGAGGCCGCAGTCGAAACGTTCCTGGCCGAATCGCGTAAGGTGGACCGCGCGTGGGTCACGCCGTACCTGTATCGCTACGACGGGTCCGAGGCGATCCGCCACCTGTTCCGCGTGGCGTCCAGCCTCGATTCGATGGTGGTGGGCGAGCCGCAGATTCTGGGTCAGCTGAAAACCGCCTACAGCGTTGCCAAGGAACACGGCACGCTGAGCGGATTCCTGGACCTGGTGATGACGCGCGCCTTCAACGTCGCCAAGCGCGTGCGCACGGAAACCGACATCGGGCAGAGCGCCGTTTCGGTCAGCTACGCCGCGGTAGAGCTGGCGCGGGAGATCTTCGGATCGCTGAACGGCAAGCGCGTGCTGGTGGTGGGCGCCGGCAAGATGGCCGAAAGCGCCGCGCGGCACCTGCGGCGGGCCGGGATCTCCGAAATCCTGGTGGCCAACCGCACGCGGGCGCGCGCCGAGGCCATGGCCGACGAATGCGGCGGCACGGTGATCGACTACGCCTATTTCGAGGACATGGTGCCCAAGGTGGACATCGTGCTGGCTTCGAGCGGGGCGCCGCACTACATCCTGACCGAGGACCAGATGCGCGCGGCCATGACGCGGCGGCGGAACCAGCCCATGTTCCTGATCGACATCGCCGTGCCGCGCAACATCGATCCGGCGGTGAACAAGATCGAGAGCGTGTTCCTGTACGACATCGACGATCTGGGCAAGGTGGTGGATTCGAACCTGCGGGGACGGATCGAGGTTGCGAAGGAAGCCGAAGACATCATCCGCGAAGAGGTGGAGCGGATGATGGCGCGCCTTAAGACGCGCGAGGTGGCGCCGACCATCGTCAGCTTGCAGGAGCAGTTGGAATCCTGGCGCAAGGGCGAGATCGAACGGCAGCGCAAAAAGCTCGGCTCGCTGACGCCGCAACAGGAAGAGGCGATCGATGCGCTGACGCGCGGGCTGGTGAACAAGATCGCGCACGGTCCGATTTCCGAGTTGCGACGGCAGGCGACGGACCCGGGCGGCGTGCATCTGCTGGGGATCGTGCGCAAGCTTTTCCGGCTGGGGGGCGAATGATCGTTATCGGTTCGCGCGGGTCGCAGTTGGCCCTGTGGCAGGCTCGGCACGTGGCGGCGCGCCTGGAATCGCTGGGCGCGGCCTCGCGCATCGAGATTATCCGCACCTCGGGCGACAAGATCCAGGACGTGCCGCTGGCGCAGGTGGGCGGCAAGGGTCTGTTCACCAAGGAAATCGAGGAGGCGCTGCTGGCGGGCTCGATCGACCTGGCGGTGCACTCTTTAAAGGACGTTCCTGCGGAGCTGCCCGAGGGACTGACGCTGGCGGCGATCCCCGAGCGCGAGGAGCCTCGGGACGCGCTGATCGGCTGCACGGTCGGCGAGCTGCGCGAAGGGATGCGCGTGGGCACGAGTTCGCTGCGGCGGTCGGCCCAACTGCGGGCGTTAGGGAGGGGCATCGCGATCGAGATGCTCCGGGGTAACGTGGACACGCGGCTGCGGAAGCTGGACGAAGGGCAGTATGACGCGATCGTGCTGGCGGCGGCCGGGCTGCGGCGGTTGGGCTGGAAGGATCGCATCCGCGAGCTGATTCCGGTCGAGGTCATGTGCCCGGCTGTGGGGCAGGGCGCGCTGGCGATCGAAACGCGCGACGACGGCGGCACGGCGCAGAGCCTGGTGCACCGGCTGGACCACGCGGCTTCGCGCAAGGCGGTGACTGCCGAGCGCGCGCTGCTGCACGTGCTGGGCGGCGGCTGCCAGGTGCCGGTGGGCGCGCATGCGACGGTCGAGGGCGATCAAGTGAAGATGGTCGCGGTGGTGGCGCGTCCGGATGGTTCGCTGGTGGTGCGTGGTGAGCGGTCGGGCGGGGACGCGGCCGAGGTCGGCGCAACGCTGGGGCGCACGCTGCTCGAGCAAGGCGCGCGCGAGATCCTGGACGAAGTGTATTCGGCATGAAGGTGTACTTGGTCGGCGCCGGTCCCGGCGATCCGAGCCTCATCACAGTGAAGGGCCGCCGCGCGCTGGAACGTGCCGACGCGGTGCTCTACGACAACCTGGCAAGCGACCGCCTGCTGGACTACGCTCCGCCTCAGGCCGAGCGCATCTACGTGGGCAAGAAGCGCGCGCAGCATGAGATGTCGCAGGAGCAGATTTCAGCGCTGATGGTCGAGCGCGCGCGCCGTGGCTGGACCGTGGTTCGCCTCAAGGGCGGCGACCCGTTTATCTTCGCGCGGGGCGGGGAAGAGGTGGAGGCGCTGGCCGACGCCGGGGTGCCGTTCGAGATCGTGCCGGGCGTGACTACGCCACTGGGTCTGGCTGCCTACACGGGCGTGCCGCTGACGCATCGCGAGCACACCTCGGCCGTGACGTTCGTGACCGGGCACAACGTGGCGGCGATCGATTGGGGCAAGGTCGGGTCGGCCGAAACCGTGGTGCTGTTCATGGGGCTGGTGAACTTTCCCGCCATCGCGCGGGAGATGATCGCACGGGGCCGCGCGGCGTCGACTCCGGCCATGGTGGTCCGCTGGGCCACGCGGCCGGATCAGGAGACCATCGCGGGAACGCTGGAGACGCTCCCCGGGCTGATCGCCGAGCGCGGGCTGCGGCCGCCGGCGACCATCGTGATCGGCGAGGTGGTATCCCTGCGCGAGCGCTTCAACTGGTTCGAGCGGCTGCCGCTGTTCGGGCAGCGCATCGTGGTGACACGCGACCGGCGGCAGGCGGCCGATTTGGCCGGTCCACTGGAGGAGCTGGGCGCGGAGGTGCAATTCGCGCCGGTGATCGAGATACGTCCGCCGGCGGATGCAGGTCCCCTGGAGCGGGCCTTGGAACGGTTGGAGGATTACGACTGGGTGATCTTCACCAGCGTAAACGGCGTGCGCAGCTTCGTCGAACGGCTGGACGCCTCCTGCGCGGATCTGCGCAAGCTGCGGGCGAAGATTTGCGCGATCGGCCCGGCGACGCGGGCGGCGATCGAGGGTCTCCACTTAAAAGTGGACGTGATGCCGAAGGAGTACGTCGCCGAGAGCCTGCTGGAGGCGCTCGCGGGCGAAGATCTGGCGGGGAAGCGTGTGCTGCTGCCGCGCGCGGCGGTGGCTCGCGATCTGGTGCCTGTGGAGCTTGGGCGGCGCGGGGCAGAGGTCGACGTGGTCGAAGCCTACCGCACGCTGCCGCCCGAAAACGCGGCGGCGCGGATTAAAGACGTGCTGGCGCGGGGGCCGCAGTGGGTCACGTTCACCAGCTCGTCCACGGTGCGGAATTTCGTCGAGGCGGCAGGCGGGGCTAGTCTGAAAGAGGTGAAGGTTGCTTCCATTGGACCGGTCACGTCAGCGACCGCTCGTGAGTTGGGACTCACCGTAGCGGTCGAGGCGGCGCCGCACACGGTCGCGGGACTGGTCGCCGCCATCCGGGGAGAATAGTGAAGTTTGCGTGGATCGCGTTTGTGCTGCCCGCGGCGCTCTGGGCGCAGCAGGACCTGGGGCGCGTGGCTCCGGAGGGTCCGCTGCACCTGGTCGCATTCGGCGACTTCGGCACGGGCAATCCGTCGCAGCGCGCCATTGCCGAAGCCATCGCCCGGCGCCACGTGCAGCAGCCGTTCCAGCTCGGCATCACCATGGGCGACAACTTCTATCAGTGCGGCGTGCGCAGCGTCGATGACGACAAGTGGGCTGAACGCTGGGAGGCGATGTACGCGGAACTGGGCATCCCATTCTACGCCTCGCTTGGCAATCACGATTACGGCCACCCGCCCATCGTCTGCCTGTTTCACCCGGCCAATGTGCAAGCCGAGATCGATTACACCCGGCACAGCGAGAGCTGGCGCATGCCCGCACGCTACTACACTTACACGGCGGGCTCGGTGCGTTTTATCGCGATCGACACGGAAGGCTGGTCGGACCAGCAACTCGCCTGGATCAAGCAGACGCTGACCGAGCACGCGGGCGAGCCGGGCATCGCCTGGACCATCGTTTACGGGCATCATCCGATGTTCACCTCGGGCACCCATCTGAATGAGCGCCGCATCGGCCGCCTGCGCCGCGAGCTGTTCCCGGTGCTGAAGGCCGCCGGCGTTGACCTTTATATAGCGGGTCACGATCACGACCTGGAGCGTCTCGAAGAAGGCGGCATGGACTTCCTGATCTGCGGCGGCGGCGGGGCGAAGCTGCGCGGGATTCAAGACCGGGTGCCGGGGTCGGTGTTCGCCAGCTCGGAGCACGCGTTCCTGGACCTCACGATCACCGCGCATAGGCTGGCCGCGCAGTTCTATGACGCGGGCCTGACGCCGCTGGAGGTGCCTCCGCTGCTGCGGGAGAAGTGAGGCGCCGGTCCTGATTTCCTGCGGACCGCGCCGCTCGCTGCGCCCATCCGGAAGAGTGACGACTCCCGTGGCAAAGCTTGCTGCTGGAGGGATTGTTGACCCGTCGGGACCGCTCCCTGCGGTCGCGGCTCAGCTAGCCTGCATTTCTCACGAGCTCTACAGTGCATCGGCGCGAAGCGTGAGGCAGGGATACGCAATCGTCGATTTGGCCGCCGCTCCCGGCATGACAGCGTGACCGGCCACAAGCGCCGGGACGAGTCCCGGCGCGGCGAGCCATGGGCTCGCGCCACGTCCTGCGTCCGAAGCCTGGTGAGAAATGCGGACTAGCGGGGGCTAGCGGCTGCTAGCGGCCCTCTGCTCGGCTGCATGCTCGATGCGCAACCTCGTCATCCGGGCAGAGCCCGCTAGTTGAGCCGCGACCGAAGGAAGCGGTCTTGACATCACGCCAAACGTAAAGGCCCTGCCCCGGGCGTGATACAGTGATGATTTCCGCCTTTTGCACGACATGCAGATCTTTCTCGAAGGAAAATTGCTGGGCGTGAACGACTGTCTGCTGGCGCCCGCCACGCGGGACCCGGACCAGGTGTTCACCGGACGCTCACACTGGATCAGCCTCCTGGGCGAAGTGCTGCCGCGCGCGCTGCTGGCCGAGCTGGGTCTGGCGAAGATCCTGCTGGGGTCGAGCGGCGGCGGACGGTTCCTGGTGGTCCTGCCTGAGGAAACTCGTGCGCAGACGGAGTCCTTCCTCGAAGCCGCGGCGGCCGATATTCGCGCACTGAGCGGCGGCGCGCTACGCCTGATCTGGAGCATCACCGAGAACCTGGGTGACTGGAGCGATGTGCGGAAGCGCCTCGACGAAGTCCTCGACCGGCGGCGTGGGGCGCCCTCTTTTGACGCATCGGTGCCCGAGCCCGACCGGGAAGTCGAGGAATACTTCGTCTCGCAGCTCGGATTCCCGCTGCGCGATGCCGAGACGGCGGCATGGTCTGCGGAAACGCCCGGCCGCGTGCTGACTGCCGGAGGCACGCACACCTGGCCTCTGACCAATTCGCCCGAGGCGATCCCGTTTGCGCGGCACACCGCGCCGAGCGACGACGGCAACGGTCCGGCGTCGACGGCCGAGTTGGCGGCGCGCGCTGCGGGCGTCCCCACCTGGGGCGTGCTGCGCGGCGACGTCGATAACGCGGGCATCCGCATCGGCCGCGCGCAGACCATCGAGGAGCATATCCAGCTCGCGGTCATGTACAAGCAGTTTTTCGCGGGCGAGTTGGAAGTGCTGTGCTCCATGCCCGAGTTCTGGCGCAAGGTCACCGTGATTTATTCCGGCGGCGACGATTTCGCCGTCTACGGCGCCTGGGACACGCTGATCGCCCTGGCGCGCGAGATCGAGCGGCTGTTCCGGCGCTTCGCCGAGGTCTACTTGAAAGACTTCGCCGGACCCGAAGGCAAGACCATCAGCATGGCGCTGGCGCTGGCTCCGGCCGTGGACGCCTCGCTGGGCGCGGTGTTCGAAGAAGCGGGGCTGCGCCTGGAAGCGGCGAAATCGGCCGACAAGGATTGCATCTGGCTGCTGGGCCGGACGCTCGAATGGAAGCAGTTCACCGAATCCGCCGCGCTCAAGGATTCGCTGGCGCGGATGGTGGAGGAATTCGGCTGCTCACCGCAGTATCTGCGCGACCTGTGCGGCATCTATCGCGAAACGCAGTCGCGCATGTCGAAAAGGCAAGCTAGGCGCATGGGGGGCGAGCGCCCTTGGCGCTATCACCGGCGCATCCGGCGGATTCTGAACGCGTCACGCGAAGAGAGCCCGGAGCAGGCCGATTTTCAGAAGGCGCGCACGTCGCTGATCGCGGATTTGATCGGGCGCAGCGCCATCACCGTCAAGTTGCGGCCCGCAGGCCGCGTGGCGCTAGAATGGGCGAGGCTCTCCGCAGAGGCCTCTTAGATAAAGGAATGCCTCCGCAGCCGGCTCGCCTGCGCTTTCTGACGTGGAAAGCTCGCGGCGCCGCTTGCGGTTTGGGAAGGAATGGGAATGGACGAAGAACGAGCTGACGCACCCGGCGCGGAATCGCCGCAGCAGGCGCCTGAGCCGGACGCTCCGAAGCCGGAATCCGCCGAGGCCGCGCCTCCGCAGGCCTCCGAGCCAGCACCGGTCGCGCAAGAGCCTCCTGCCGAGCCTCCCCACCAGGAGCCTCCGCCGACATCGCCGGTGACAGAACCGCCTCCGGTCGTGGAGGGAGCATCTTCCCACGCGGCGCTGCCGGAGCTTCCCGCGGGCGAGCCGGTGAAGGAACTGGCCGCGGCGGAAGCGCCCGTCGCCGAGCCTGCGAAGCCGGCGGAAGCGCCTAACGAAGGAGCGCCCAAAGAAGCGCCGGCCAAAGAAGAAGGCCGCAAACAGGAGCAGCCCCGGCGCGAGGATCGTCCGCCGCGCGGTGAACGTCCACCCAAGGGCGAACGCCAGGGGGGCGGGCAAGGCGGGCAGGGCGGTGGCCGCGAGGGACGTGGCGATCGTCCGCCACGGGAGCAGCGCGCTGGTGGCGGCGAACGGAGAGACCGTGGCGAGCGCGGAGAACGCCGGGGCCCCGACCGCGGTCGGGAAGGCGGCCGGCCCGGCGGCGGGCGTCCCTTCGAGGGTCCGCCGGAGATGGACATCGAGCGCCTGATCTCCGACAGCCTGTATCTGGACAATGCGGCGCACGCCGTGGTGGTCCGCATGCGGGACATGGATAGCGGCACCAAGAGCCAGCTCCGGCGCTTGTTTAACGCCGTGCGGCGGGCGGTGCGGGCTCCGGAGAGCGAACGGCAACACCAGTTCGTGATGTTGCGGGCGCGGCTGGCCTACACCATCGCGCGGCATTCGCTGCGGAGTCTGGATGGCCTGGAACGGCTGCTATTGCAGGTGACGCGCAAGAACGACGCCCGCGGCTACGAACGGTTCAAGGATTTGTTCGAAGCCATCGTGGCGTACAACGAGTAAGAGGACGCGGACGACGGGGGTGGAGGAGAACGGTTCGGGACCGCTCCCTATGGTCGCGGCTCAGCTAGTGGGGTTGGAGGCAACACGGAGATTCCAGCCACAGCGCCGCTAGCTGTGCCGCGATCGCAGGGAGCGGTCTTGGGAAGTCCCGAGACGGCCCCGGCTACAACGAAGAGGAAACCATGAGCTCACATACCGCTCAGACACAATTGCAGTTGATGGGAAAACTGATCCTGGCAGGCGAGCTGCACTGCGAAACCGGCCTGCACATCGGCGCGGGCAAGGGGTCGCTCGAAATCGGCGGCGCGGACAATCCCGTGGTCAAGGACGCCTTCGGCCTGCCCTACATTCCCGGCAGCTCGCTGCGGGGGCGCCTGCGGTCCTTGCTCGAAATGGCCATGGGCCTGGCGACGCCCGCCGAGCTGGTCTATCTGTCGAAGCGGCGCGGCCAGGAAGTGCGCATCCATCAAAGCGACCGTCCGGACGACGAAATCTGCCTGCTGTTCGGCCGCAATCCGGGCCGCATGGAGCGGGTGGAGGGCGAAGCGAGGGAAGCCACTTCGGCGAGCCCCGCGCGCCTGTCGGTCTACGACGCCCCGCTCGATCCGGACAGCATCACGCCGCAGATGCGCGAGAACCTGGACGACGAAATTACCGAGGTCAAGAGCGAAAATGCCATTGACCGCCTTACTTCGCAGGCGAATCCGCGGACTCTCGAACGCGTGCCGTCGGGCGCGCGCTTCAAGGTGCGCCTGGTGCTGGACATTCTGTGCGAAGAGGACAAGGCGCTGGCCGGACGGCTGATCGAAGGCTTGCGGCTACTGGAAGACGACGCGCTGGGCGGCGGCGGCTCGCGCGGCAGCGGCCGGGTGAAGTTCGCCAACCTGAGCCTGAACTGGCGCGGGCGATCCTTTTACTCAACCGGGGGCGAGGAAGCCGAGCTGGCTTCCGGCGCCGACCTGGCGGCCGTGCAGTCGCTGGTGAACGACTCCGCCTTTGCCGAAAAACTTGCGAGCTAGCTGATGCCTTACGGCCTTCTCATCCGCCTGCGGCCCACGGGCCCCTGGCGCATTGGTCCCGACTCCGGCGTGCGCGACCGCGTGGATCGCATTTACCACAGCGACTCGCTCTATGCCGCGGTCAGCGCGGCCATGGCGCGCCTGGGAATACTGGAGGACTGGCTGGAGGCGACCGCCCGCGCCTCCGAGCCCGCCGTGCGCTTCGGCTCCTGCTTCCCGTATATCGGCGACACGCTTCTGGTTGCCCCGCCACGGAATCTGTGGCCGCCCGTGGCGTCGTCCAAGGTCCGCTGGAAGGGAGCGCGCTTCGTCCCGCTGAGTGTGGTGGAGGCTCTGGCCGCGGGCCAGTCGCTTTCCGACGAGCAGTGGATGATCGACGGCGAGAGCGAGTGCCTTCTGCCGTTCCGCAGCCCGGCCATGCCGGGTCCGTTCCGCGTCGCCGTGCGGTCCAGCGCCGCCGTGGATCGAGGGGGCGCTGGCGTGGCGCCGCATTCGACGGCATGTCTGGAATTTACGCCGGGCGCGGGCCTATGGACCCTGGCACAGTTCGCCGATGATGCCGCGCGCGATCAATGGAGCGGTCCGCTCACGGCCGCGTTCCGCCTGCTGGCTGATTCCGGCTTCGGCGGCGAACGGTCGCGTGGATGGGGCCGGGCGGAGATGCCCGAGATCACCGCGGGCCAGTTGCCGGCGCTGTTGTGGTCGGCCCCGGCAGAGCCGTCGGCGTTCTGGCTGCTATCACTGTTCGCGCCGGGCACCTCCGACGCCGTCGATTGGGAACAGGGCGACTACGTGTTGACCACGCGAGGCGGCCGCGTCGAAAGCGATGCACGCTGGGGCGAGGCCAAGAAGCTGACGCGCATGGTGGCGGAAGGGTCGGTGATCGTGGCCGCAGCCGAGCCGCGCGGCGCCGCCTCCGACGTCGCCCCCGACGGTTTTCCGCATCCGGTCTATCGCGCCGGATTCGCGCTGGCGATCCCCATTCCGTTGAAGGTGGAAAGGGCGGCGCCATGAGATATCGCGTCACATGCCTCACGCCGACCCTGGTGGGCGACGGCCAGAAGCTCGCTCCCATCGACTACATGGTGTGGAAGGAGCACGTCAACGTGCTCAACCAGCGGCGCATTTTCCGCCTGCTGGCCAAGGGCCCGCGGCTGGACGGGTACCTGGCGCAGTTGAAGAAGGCCGACAAGCTGGACTTCGCCTCCTGGGGCGGCTTTGCGCAGAACTTTGCCGGGCGGCGGATTCCGTTCGAACACGCCAGCTCGATTCCCGTGTGGGAACGCGCGCAATCGCAGCACCTTTTCATTCCGACCTTCGCCGCTGCAGCCGCGGGTCCTTACCTGCCGGCCACGGCGATCAAGGGTGCGCTGCGCACCGGCGCCGTGCACGATCGCTGGAGCGAAGGCGTGCTGCGCGATGTGGCCACGCGCCTGGGCGTGGGCGAAGGCGCCCCGCCAGACAAAGACATCCGGCTGCCGCGCAATCCGGCAGCGAAGGCCGAAGACGCCGTGCTGGGCGGAGCGGGGAACAACCGCATGCGGCGGGTCGGTGCGGGAGATTCCGCCCCGGTCTCCTACAACAGCATGAAGATCTACCTGTCGCGCACGTCCACGCTGATCGCGCGCGGCGGGGAGAAATACGAGCTCGGGTGGAAGTCGATGCGCGGCACCGCCGACGCCCGCCGCATCGACGACAGCACGCCGACCTTCGCCGAAATGGCGGCGCCAGGTACTGTGTTCGAAGGCGTGTGGGATGAGAAGTCGATCCAGGACCGCCATAAGCTGTTCCAGGCTTCGAACCGGTACGCCGCGGCCCAACTTGCCCGCCACAAAGAATACGCCGAGTGGACCGGGCTGGCTCCTTTGGCCGCCACCCTGGGCCGTCTGCAGGCCAAGCTGGCCGAGGCGGGCCATCGCGGGGAGGCCTGTCTGCTGGCCATCGGATGGGGTGGCGGCCTGGTTTCCAAGGTGGCCGTGAGCGATACGGCGAACCCCGACTACCGCTCCATTATTAAGGGTATCTCCCTGTATAACAATGCTTTGCGGACAGGATTGCCATTTCCCAAGACGCGCCGGATCGTCTTCGAGGCGGGTAAAGCGGCGCAGGTCCCCGGCTGGATTTTCCTGGAAATCGTGTAGGGTTCCGCTCTTGCCCCGGTACTTATAGAACTGAAATTTAGCTTGCCCCTACAGAGTGCCGTGGTACTATCGACAAGTAGAGTAGAAGAGAGGGTTTAAGAGCCCCACACATGTATAACGCGTTCTTTGGCTTCTCGGAGAGCCCCTTTAATCTTAGTCCAGATCCTGCGTTCTTCTATCGGAGTGAACAGCATGAGGAGGCGCTTGCCAATCTGGTCTACGGCGTGCAGGCGCGTAAGGGATTCATTGTGTTGTCGGGCGAGGTGGGCACCGGCAAGACCACGATGCTCGAATGCCTGCGCGATTACCTGGAGGCGCAATACACCGAATTCGCGTTCATCTTCAACTCCCGCCTGACAGTGGACCAGTTTTTCGAGATGATCGCGTACGATCTCGACCTGCCGTGCCAGCGCACGTCGAAGACCGAGGTGCTGTTTGCCCTCAATCAGTTGCTGGTGGAGCAGGTACAGGACGGCCGCACCGTGGTGCTGATCGTCGACGAGGCGCACAATCTCGAATGGGACGTGCTCGAAGAGATCCGCCTGCTGGGGAACCTCGAGAACCGCAACGGCAAGCTGTTGCAGATCATCCTGGCCGGCCAGCCGGAGCTGGACCGCAAGCTGGATGCCCCGAATCTGCGCCAGCTCAAGCAGCGCATTGTGCTGCGTTGCAACCTGGAGCCGTTCACGCTGCGCGATGCGGTGGAATACATGGTGTCCCGCCTGGAACGGGCCGGCATGCCGGACCAGACCATCTTCTCCGAGGAGTTGATGGCCGAAATCCACGTGCGCGCCCAGGGCATCCCGCGCGTGATCAACGCGCTGTGCGACAATCTGCTGCTCACGGCATTCGCCGTCGAGAGCCACACCTGCACGGTCGACATGCTGGACGAGGTCTGCAAGGACATGCGTCTGGAATGGCCCGGCAGCCGCCGCAGCCGGTCGCGGATGCGCCAGGAAGAAGCGCTGGAGCGGACACCGTACCAGGTGTAGCTCCCGTCCTCGATCACGTCCTCCATCGCATCCAGCACGGCGTGTGCACCCCCTCGGATCCGCTTTATGTCCGGACCCGAGAGCACGGCGATCTCCAGGAGCGTGATCGCACTCACGGCCAAGGGCTCATACTGCCTCAGCGAGGCATCCAGCGCCCTGGCTTGCTCGCGCGAGAGTTGCGACGCCCGCGCCATCCAGCGAACCCACCTGGTCATCTGACCACTTGTTACGGGGTGGGCGCGGCTTCCTCGAAGCTGACCGGAGGATTGTAGTACAGCATCCGCCCGCAGCTTTCGCAGAACATCAACTCCTCGCCGCGGCGAAGATCCTGCATGAACTGCGGCCGCAGAACGATCTGGCAGGCGGTGCAGCGCCCCTCCACCGCTTCGGCGACCACCGTCCCATGCCACTTCTTGCGGATCCTCTCGTAGGATGTTGTGGTGGCGCGCGGCAGCTTGCCGAGCGCCTCTTTGCGCTCCGCCCGGATCTTCTGCAGCTCCGCCTCGTCGACCGCGGTGCGCTCGCGGGCTTGCTTTTTCTCGGCATCCACCTGCTGCTGTTCCTGCTTGAGGGCGGCTTCGGCGCTTTTGACGTTGGCCGCCAGCGGCTCGGATGCACCCATGAGCTCCAGAATACGGTCCTCGGCCTTGCGGATCTCGTTTTCGGAGTACTCGATTTCGTGCTGGAACGCCCGGTATTGTTCGTTGGTCTTGGCGCCCAGCATCTGGTCGCGCAGCTTGGAAATTTTCTGCTGCTGTACCTCGATGTCGCCTTCGAGCTTCTTGCGGTCTTTCTGATTCGCTGACAGGGCGGCTTTATCAGCCTCAAGCTTACGTTGGTGGGATTCCAGCGCTTTCTCGATCATGGCGATGTGTTTCGGCAGCATCGCCACTTCCTTATCGAGCGCCGCGATCTTCTGGTCGAGCGTTTGAAGCTGGATCACCAGACGGACATCTGGGTGCATGGAGTCTTGATTTTAGCATGGGGCACGGGTCATGCTAGGAAACGGAATCCGACAAACGACTATGCACCACTTTGACACCATGCCGCCCGTCCCCTTGACCATCGAAGGGTCGGCCGTGCTTCACCAGATGTTGCGCATCCGCTGGGCCGCGTGGCGCGCCCTTGTTCCCGCGGACCGCTCGGCCATGCTGGAGGAAGCTGAGGCGGCGCTCGCCGCCTTGGAAAAAGAAAATAGCGCCGCCTTCGCCCTGCTGGGCCATAAAGGCGACCTGATGCTGGCGCACTTCCGCCCGGGCATGGAGGAACTGTTGGCGGTCGAGACGCGCCTTGCGCATCTGCGTCTGTGGGACTACCTGGAGCAGACCACCTCTTACGTCTCCGTGGTGGAGTTGGGCCTCTACGAATCGACGCTCAAGACCTACACGACCCTCGCCGAAAAAGGCATCGAGCCGCATACGTCCGAGTGGAACGCCGCCATCGGCGACACACTCGACCGCCAGCGTGAGGCCATGCAGCCGCGCCTCTATCCCGAAATGCCGCCCGCGAAATTCCTGTGCTTTTATCCCATGGACCGCCGCCGCGGCGAGAACAAGAACTGGTATCAGCTACCGCTCACTGAGCGCCAGCGTCAGATGTCCGAGCATGGCATGGTCGGCCGCCGCTACGCCGGACGCGTCAAGCAAATCATCACCGGCTCCATCGGCTTCGACGACTGGGAATGGGGCGTCGATCTGTTCGCCGACGATCCGCTGGTCTTCAAGCAGCTCATCTATGAGATGCGATTCGACGAGGTGAGCGCCGTCTACGCGCTGTTCGGATCGTTCTTTCTGGGCCGCCGCCTGGACGCCGCCGGCCTGCGCGCGATGTTGGCGGTTTGACGCGGTGCCTGACAAGCAGGAGTGGTTCGAAGAGGTCTGGCGGGTTCGCGAAGAGGAGATCTACCCGGAGCTGTTCGGAGCCCATAGCGGCGGCATCCTGACGCTCGACATGGAGATCTTTGAGCCCTTCCAGGTAGGCAAAGTCGACCCGCGCTGGCTCACCCACGGCGTCATCCCGTATCCGCCGAACGACAAACGCGCCACCTGGATGTACGTGACCTCCGGCCTCTCGAACGAGTGGTTCGAGGAGCAGCCGAATCCCAACGGATGGTCGGGCGTGGGCTGCGAACTGGTGATGGAAACCCGCGAGTACGCGCCCTGGGCCGGTACCGCTCTGCGCCGGCTGCTGGCGTTTCAGATTCTGCTCGGCTGGGGGCACTACGAGAACCGCGACCCTCTCGCCGTAGGTGATCTGGTCCCCTGGCGCGAGCCCCTCGATGGAGCCCAGTCGAAGCTTACCTACTGCCTGATCGCGCCGCCCGAAGGTTACCCCCCGACGTTCCGCTTGGCCAGCGGCAGCGCGGCGTTTCTGCACATCATCGGCATCACGGAAGCCGAAGCCGCCGTGGTGCGCGAATCGGGCTACGAAGCGTTGCTCGAACGCCTGAACGGCCGCGGCTATCCGCTGACGGAGCCCGGCCGCGAGTCCGTTGTGACCAGCTAAGAGAATGGACCGCACCTCATTCCTCGACGCCCTGGCGTCCTACCACGCGTTCGACCCCGCTGAAGAAGAGATGCGCGCCCGCATGCACGCCTTCGTCGCCGAGCACACGAATCCCTTCACCAGAGCCCTGCTGACCGGCCACATCACGGCCTCCTGTTGGATCGTCGACCCGCCGCGTTCCCGCACGCTGCTCACCTGGCACAAGCGTCTGAACCGCTGGCTTCAAATGGGCGGCCACGTCGAACCCGAAGATGCCACACTCCTCGCCGCAGCGCTGCGCGAAGCCCAGGAAGAGTCCGGACTCGCCGGCGTCCGTCCCCTTGCCGAAGGAATCTTCGACCTCGACATCCACCCCATCCCCGCCAAGAAGAAGGAGCCCGATCATCTCCACTACGACGTCCGCTTCCTGTTCGAGGCCGACCCCGAGGAGCCCCTGGTGGTAAGCCCGGAATCGCGCGAAGTCGCCTGGGTGGAACTCGGCCGCGTCACGGACCGCAACCCCGACGCGTCCATGCGCCGGATGGTCGCCAAGTCCGCCGCGCGTTTTGCGGCCTGAGCCTTACTTACCCAAAGCCCTCTTCGGGGCCTTCTCCGCGGCCCGGCGGGCCAGGTCGCGATTGTGCAGCGCGTTCTCGTAGCCCGGATTCAGACGGATCGCTTCGTCGAAGTCGGCCAGCGCGCGTGTGTAGTCCTTCATCAGGTAGTAGGTGAATCCGCGCGCATTGTAGGCCAGCGCCAGATCGGGTTGCAGCCGGATCGCCTCGCTCAACTCCTCGATCGCCTCGGCGTACTTGCCCTGATTCATCAGATCGCGCCCGCGGCGATTGTGCAGAGCGGCCGCTTCCGGGTCTCGCACCGGAGCCGGCGGCTGCGGCGGAGCGGTCACCGCCGGAGCATCGCGCAGGCTGGAGAACACCGGCAGTGGCGGCAGCTTGGGCGGCTCGGTTCCCGGCGCCGGAGCCGGCAGTCCCAGCACCTGCCGCGCCCGCGACAGCACCATCTTCGCCTCTTCGTTGTTCGGCTGCAGTTCCAGCGCGTGCGTCAGGTCGTCGACGGCCTCCTGGTAGCGTTCCAGCAGAAAGTACGCACTCCCGCGAGCCAGCCACGCATCCGCCCAGTCCGGCCGCAGTTCGATCGCCCGCGTGCGATCCGCCAAGCCCTCCGCGTGCCGCCCCAATTGATGCAGGCTCCCGCCGCGCGCCACCAGCGCTTCGGCCGAATCCGGCGCCAGCCGCACCGCGTGATCCCGATCCTCGAACGCATGCTGATGATCCCCGGTTTCGGCGTACACCGCCGCCCGCCCCAGATACAGCGCGGGATCCTGCGCGTCCAGCGCAATCGCCGCATCGAAGTCCGCCAGCGATTCCGGATACTCCCCCAGCTTGGCGTACGCCGCCGCACGTAGCGTTAGTGCCCGCAGGTTCCGCGGCTCGCGATCCAGCGCGCGGCTCAGATCGGCGACGGCGAACTCGAACTGTCCGCTCTGCCCATACGCGAATCCGCGGTCGACGTAGGGCGCAGCCGGCGCAGCATCCAGCCGGATGGCCTGATCCAGATCCCCGATCGCCTTGCTGAACTGCTCCAGCGCAAGGTAGGCCCGTGCGCGGCCCAGCCAATACGCGGAATTGTCCAGCCGCAGCCGGATCGCCTCGGAGTATTCGACCACGGCCCGTTCGGCATCGCCCCGCTGCATCGCCTCGGCGGCCCGCTCACCGGCTTGCGCCGAAGCAGGCGCCTGCGCCCAGCACGGCGCCGTCAGCAGGAGCGCTGCAACCATCCTCATGCGCGCCTCCGCAACAGCCGCTGCACCGGACCGGTGAAGGACCGCAGCATCATGTCGATATCGTCGATCCGCAACAGCTTGCACGCTGCGTAATAGGTGCCCAGGCCCAGCGGCAGCGAAATCGCCACGTCGGCCAGCCGCGCCAGTTGCGCCGTGCCGAGCCACGCCCGCACCCCGTGGCTGGACGCCCACACCACCGCCGCCATCGTCGCCGACGCAGCGCCGACCTTCAAGAACTGCTCCAGCAGCGCCCGTCCGTGAATCCCGCCGATGCGATTCTTCATCAGCAGGAACTGCACCAGGAATCCGAACAGCGCCACCGCCGCGGTGGTCAGCGCCAGGCCCGCCGCACCCATACCCACCACGCGGATCATGGTGAACGCCACCACGTAGTTCACGGCAATCGACCCCAGGCTGATCAGCATGGGCGTGCGCGCGTCGCCCAGCGCGTAGTAGGCCGGCGTCAGCACCTTCAGCGCCGAATACGCCACCAACCCCACGGAAAAACAGGAAAGCGCCCATGCCGTCTGCTGCGTGTCGTAGACCTGGAATTTGCCGTGCTGGTACACGGCCCCGATGATCGACTCGCCCAGCACGATCAAACCCACCGACGAAGGCAGCGTCAGCAGGAACACATGGCCGATGGAATGCGACAGCGTCGACCGGAACTCGTCCATGTGCCCCGCCGCCGCGCTACGCGAAATCGCCGGTAGCGTGGCCGAAGCGATCGCCACGCCGAACAGGCCCAGCGGCAGTTGCATGAAGCGGAACGCGTAGCTCAGCCAGCTCACCGGACCGTCCAGGCCGCGCAGCGGGTCCAGGATCGTCGAGGCGAAGTTCGTATTCACCATCACGTTGATCTGCACCGCCGCGCTGCCCAGGATCGCCGGCAGCATCAGCCGCAGGATGCGCGTCAGCCCCGGGTCAGACCACTGGATCGCCGGGCGGAACTTGAACCCCAGACGATGCAGACTCGGCAGTTGCCAGGCGAGCTGCAACGCCCCGCCGATCACCACGCCCACCGCCATCCCCTCGATCGCTGAGAGGCCCAGTGACGGCCCCAGCCACACCCCCAGCGCGATGCCCGAGACCAGCGATCCGATGTTGAACGCGGTGGAAGACAGCGCCGGCACGCCGAATCGGTTGCACGCGTTCAGCACGCCCATGGCCTGCGCGCCCAAAGCCACCAGCAGCAGAAAGGGGAACATGATGCGCGTCAGCTTCACCGCCAGCGCGAATTTATCCGGGTTCTCGACGAATCCGGGCGCCAGCAGCCGTACCAGCACCGGAGCGAAAATCATGCCCAGGGCGCACACCGCGCCCACCACGATGATGAGGGCCGTCGCCACCAGGTTCGCCAGGTGCGCGGCTTGCTCCTTGCTGCGGTGGCTCAGATACTCGGTGAAGGTCGGCACGAAGGCGCTCGACAAGGCGCCTTCGGCGAACAGGTCGCGCGTCAGGTTGGGGATGCGGAACCCCAGCAGGTAGGCATCGTAGGCCTGGCCGGCGCCGAACAGGCTGGCCAGCACGCTTTCCCGCACCAGCCCGGCGATGCGGCTGGCAAACACGGCCAGGGAAACCACACCCGCCGACCGGACAATGCTCTCGTTCTTCGGCCGCGCGGCCGGGGCGTCACTGCCCGTATTTTTCAAAGAAGTGGGCAATCGTCATGATCCCCGAGTAGTAGTTCGCCAGGTCATACTTCTCGTTGGGCGAATGCAATCCATCGTCGGGAAGTCCGAATCCCATGAGGATGGTGGGAATGCCCAGGTGCGTCTTGAAGTCGCCGACGATCGGAATCGACCCACCGCTGCGGATGAAAACTGTCTCGCGGCCCAGCACTTCGGAAAACGCCTCGGCCGCCGTGTGGATCGCCGGATGGTCGGGATTCACCATGATCGCCGGACCCCCGCTCAGCACGCGCACCGTGGTTTGGATGCCTGCCGGCGTGTTCTCAGCGACGAATTTCTTGAAGCCCGCCACTACCTTGTCCATGTCCTGGTCCGGCACCAGGCGGATGCTTACCTTCGCCGTGGCCTTGGCCGGGATCACGGTTTTTGCGCCGGCCCCGGTGAAGCCGCCCGCGATGCCGTGGACCTCCAGAGTCGGCCGCGCCCACGTCCGCTCGAACACCGTGAATCCGGGCTCGCCGGTCAATTGCGTCGCCCCCACCTCTTTCTTCAAGAACTCCTTCTCATCGAACGGGAGCGAGCTCCAACTGTGTTTTTCCTCCGGAGTCGGAGGCGTCACGCCGTCGTACATGCCGGGAATCTGGATATGGCCGTCGGCGTCCTTCATCTTCGCCAGCAGCTCGATCAGCCCGAACACCGCGTTCGGAGCCACTCCGCCGTACATGCCCGAATGCAGATCGCGCGCCGGCCCGCGCGCCTCGACCTCCATGTAGACCAGCCCGCGCAGGCCCACGCACAGCGTGGGGATGCCCTCGGCGTAGAGCTCCGTGTCGGAAACCAGCGCCACGTCGGCCTTCAGCTTGGCGACATTTTTCGGCAGATATTCGGCGATCGATTCACCACCCACCTCTTCTTCGCCCTCGATCAGGAACTTCACGTTGACCGGAAGCTTCCCATGCAGCGCAAACAGCGCCTCGATGGCCTTAATCTGCGAGTACATTTGGCCCTTGTCGTCGGCCGACCCGCGGGCGAAGATCTTGCCATCGCGCACGGTGGGCTCAAACGGCGGCGTCTCCCACTCCTCCAGCGGATCGGGCGGCTGCACGTCGTAATGCCCGTAGCACAGCACCGTCGGCTTGCCGGGCGCATGCAGCCAGTCGGCGTAGACCAGCGGATGCTTCTTCGTCTCGATCACTTCCACGTGTTCCAGGCCCGCCGCGTGCAGGCTCTTGGCGACGAATTCGGCGGCGCGCTGCACGTCGCCGACGTGCTCGGGCGCAGTCGAAATACTGGGGATTCGCAGGAAATCTTTCAGTTCCGAGAGCAGGCGGTCCTTGTTGGACTGGACGAAGGATTCAGTGGAGAGCGGCACACTCCATTATAGGCCGCGCTACAATGGCCGGTTACCGCGTGAGGCTCCTGTCTACCATTGGCGGCGTGCTGCTGCTGGGCGTTCTGGCGCTAGCCGCCTGGCGATCCGTCCTGCTCGCCCGCGCCGATGCGGCGTTCCGCACGGGAACACCGGAAGGCGTCGCCCGTGCAGCGGAGCTTGCGCCCGCCGACACCGACTACCTGGCCTTCGCCGCCCTGCAAGCCGAGTACGCCGGCCAGGACCCCGCTCCGCTGCTCACTCGCATGGCCGAGATCAGTCCCGTGTCCTCGGCGCCGCGCATCCGCCTGGGCCTTGCCGCCGAGCTTCGCGGGGATCCCGCCGAGGCCGAGCGCTGGCTGCTGGATGCGTACCGTGTCGACCACCAGTTCGAAACCCGCTGGACGCTGGCTAATTTCTATCTGCGCCAGAACCGCGAAGACGATTTTTGGACCTGGATGCGCTCCGCCTTAGAGATGTCCTACGGCGACCGCCGCCCCGCTTTCGGCCTCTGCTGGCGGATGAGCGCCGACCCCGCCATGATTGCCGAGCGCGCCATCCCGGACCGCCCGGAGGTGCTCGCCGCCTATGTGTCGTATCTGCTGGAATCCGGCCGCGCCAACGCCGCCGCGCCCGTTGCCCTGCGCCTGGCCGCTGCCGATGGCTCCACCTATCGCGACCTGCTCAACGCCACCGTGGACGCGCTGATCGACGCGGGGCGCACGGATGAGGCGGTTGAGCTGTGGCAGGCGACCGGCAACGCCGCGCCTGCCGGCATCACGAATCCCGACTTCGTGCAGCCGCCTGTGGAGCACGGCTTTGGCTGGCGTCTCTCGCGTCCGGACGGCGTCACGCATCTTGACCTCGACGCCCCTCCCGGCCATCGCATCCGCTTCCGCGGCGATCAGCCGGAGCAGTGCGAGCTCCTGCGCCAGGTGGTGGCCGGGTTGCGCCCTGGCGCGGCGTATGAGCTGCGCTGGCAGGCCCGCACGCAAGGCATCCAAGCGCCCAGCGGAATCGAGTGGCGCATCGCGGGAGCTTCCGCGATGGTCGAGCCCAGTGAAGACGGCGCGGAAGGGACGTTGCGGTTCACGGCGCCCGCCGATTCAGCGGTGCTGGCGTTGACCTATGGGCGGCCGTCGGGGGAGGTTCGTATCGAAGGCAGTCTGGACTTGCGCGGGGTTGTGCTGGAAATGCAGTAGCCGTAGCCGTGGAACACCGCTCCCTGGCGGTCGCGGCTCCGCTACTGGCCTTCTGCTCTCACCGCCGCCTCCGGACACTACGCCGCTCTGCCCTCACAGCCAACGCCGGGCACAGCGCCGCTGGCTGTGCCGCGACCGCAGGGAGCGAGCGGTCCTCCCAAGTCCGCCTACTTCTTCAACAAAACAAAATTCGCGTTGCGGACCTTGTTCTCCACCGGCGTAGTCTGAAAATTTACTTCCAGCAGATTGAATGCTGCGCCCGGGATCAACTGGATCGTCCCCGTCGCCCCCTCGGTGGTGCGCAGTTGGAAGGTCTGTGTACGGTTGGCCGTCAAATCTCCCTCGAAATCGAACCGCAGCACGGGATCGCCGGGGCTGGTGGGAGGCAGCACGAAACGCCCGTACAGCTCCCCGGTGACGTGGCCGTTCTCTTCGTGCACCACCAGGTCCACGAACTCCGGGCGCGCTCCCTTGTAAATCCCATTGGCGGGAAACGTCCAGCCGCCCGTGTAGCGGGCCAGCGGGACCGGCGTGATCGTCGTTGGCGGGGTGAACGGTTTCGGCGCCGCCGGACCCACGGGAGCCCCCGCCGGCGCGGGCGTTGCCGTGCTTACCGCCACGCCGCGCGCGCCGTCGGCCAGAAGCTGATAGTACGTGCGCCACGCCGCGGCTTCCTGCCGCACCTGGCCCGCGCTGGCCGACCGGCCATCCGCGATGCCCTGGTAGGCCGCCAGCGCCGCCAGCCGCGCCTGCTCCAGCGAATTTCCGGCATCGGTCACCTCGTTCGCCGCCTGCTGCCGCTGCTGGACCGCTTCGTTTAGCGACGCGAGCGTCGCGCGCTCCTTTTCGAGCGCCTGCCGCAACTGTCCGATCGCCGGATCGGCGTCGCCCGCGAAGCTGTTGAGGATTGCCGAAGCACCCTGCGAAGCCGCCAACACCACGCTCTGCACGTTGGTTCCGCCCAGAGCGGGTGGCTCCGCCGGGCCCGCATCCTGCAGCCACGCCTGCTGCTCGCGCGCCTGATTCGCGCTCGCATCGAGGAACGCCGCCCGCGCCGTCGTAAACACGCCAGCGGCCTGTGCCGCGGATTCGGCGCGCGGAGCCAGCGCTTCCTCGGCCGTTGCCGCGTCGTGCTCCAGCGTTGTATCGGTCTGCCGCCACGCCTGGTAGGCCTGCCGGTAGCCCTCGCGGCTGGGGCCCTGGGCCCACAGGCTCGCACCCAGCACACACAAAATCAGAAATCTCTTCGCCATTACCGGCCACCTCCGGTGATGGAACACTCCAGCCGTGCCCGTGCCATCCGGTCATCGTAGTACGCCGTCCATCGCACGCGTTCCGACGCCAGTGCCGCCGATTCCTTCCGTAGCGCCCCTTCCCGTGCTTCGAACGCGGTCACCAGATCACCCAGCAGCGTCAGCACCTGGTCGCCGGACGCAGCCTCCTGCGCTGCTTTGCCCGCACGGCTTTGCACCATCGTCTGGATCTGCTTCAGTTGGTCCAGCGCACCGCCCAGCGCCGCCCGCTGGTTGACGCTTTCGGTCAGGTTCAGGATCTGGCTCTCGAGGCCGGCGCGTTCCTGCTCGATATCCGTGCGCTCGACCGTCACACCGTTCAGCGATTCACGGCTCGTGGCCAGGACCCCGCGCGCCTCCTCGGTCTCGCGGCCCGCCTCCGCCACCGCCTCCTGCAGGTACGCGGACAGCGCCACCAGCCGGACCTCGGATGCCGTGCGAGCCTCATCAATGGCCGCGGTTGCGCGCGCATCGCACGGCAGCATCCGCGCCACGCGCGCATCCATGTCCCGGGCCAGCGCGAGCCACGCCGACTCGGTCTGCTGCGCCGTCTGGCTCAGCCCGGCAAGATTGGCTTCCGCACCGCCCTGTGCAGCGGCCGTCAAGACGCAAACGATTCCTGAGAGAACGATGCGTGTGAGATTCATGAAAGCTCCGAACTTATTGAACGTCCAGTTTAACGCGATTTTCGGGACACTTCAGCGCAGGAATCGATGCTGCTACTTCACCCCGCCCATCAGCCGGGTGATCGGTTTGGAGACCGCCAGCAGGATGAGCCCCATCGCTACGCCCGTGGCTCCCGCGTAGCCGACCAAGTCGTCCAGCGGCAGCGACTCGTAGAACGACGCCATGCGTCCGGCGAAGAAGTTGCCGAATGAAACCGCCAGGAACCACACCCCCATCGCAAACCCGGCGATGCGCACTGGCGCCAGCTTGGTCATGGCGCTCAACCCCACCGGACTCAGGCACAGCTCGCCGACCGTATGGATCAAATACACGCCGGCCAGCCACTGCGGACCCACCCGCCCCGACGGACCGGCGGCATGAATCGCCAGCACCATCAGCAGGAATCCGCCGCCCGCGCCCAGCAAGCCGAAGGCGAACTTGGTCACCAGCGACGGATCACGGTCGCCCAGTTTCAGCCAGAACCACGCCAGAAACGGCCCCAGCAGGTAGATGTAAATCGGATTCAGTGACTGGAACCACGACACCGGAAAATTGAACCCGAACAGCACCGTATTCGTGCTGTCCCGCGCAAACAGGTTCAGTGTGGACCCCGCCTGCTCAAAAATCGAGAAGAAGATCGCTGAGGCGATGAACAGCACCAGGATCACGTAAATACGCTTCTTCTCCACCGGAGAAAAATCCTTCGAGAAGATCAGTCCGGCGAAGGTCACCCCCACCGCGATCAGCAGCAGTGCCCCGAACCCGTCGGCCACGTCCTCGATCGGCACTTGCAGCAGGTACAGCGTTGCGATCGCCGCCACCAGCACCGCGATTCCCACGCCCAGCAGCCCGCGATCCTTGCCGGTCGCCTTCACCACCGGATCCACTCCCGCCCCATGCAGAAAGCCGCGCGTCACAATGAACTGGATCACGCCGGCAGCCATGAACAGGCCCGCTACGCCGAACGCGTAGCGGTAGTCGATCTTTTCCCCTACGTAGCCGCAGATCAGCGGAGCCAGCCCCGCACCCACATTGATGCCCACGTAGTACAGCGTGAACCCCGAATCCCGCCGCCGGTCCTTTTCGCCGTACAAAAATCCGACCACCGTCGTGCAACTCGTCTTGAGGAACCCCGTGCCCACCGCCATCAGCAGCAGCGCCACCACGAACGCCGCCATCGACGGCAGCATCATGCCGAAGTTGCCCAGCATGATCAGCGTACCGCCCAGGATCACCGACTTCTGATGCCCGATAAACCGGTCCGCGATCCACCCCGCCGGCATCGAGAAGACATAAGCGCAAGAAGTGTACAGCCCATAGATCGCGCCCGCCGTCGCCACTTCCAACCCCAGCCCGCGCTGGCTCACCATCGCGGTCATATAGAGGATCAGCAGCGCCCGGATGCCGTAGTAGCTGAAGCGCTCCCACATCTCCGTGAAGAACAGAGTGGAGAGCCCCCGCGGGTGGCCAAAGAAGGCGGTATCATGCGCAGGAGAAACCGTAGCGGCCATACCCGATTATAGGCGGTCCCCCTCCGTCGCGCCGCTCTTACGGAGCCTCGCACACCAGCGGACGGTTGCTCGCCTCCCCGCCGATCGTCACCTGCAAAGCCGCATCGCCCGCCGCGATCTGCGGCATCTCGAAGTTCACCTGCATCAGACCCAGGAACCCCGGCGTCATCCCCGCAAACAGCACCTTCGCCGTCGCGCCGCCCACCGTTGCCGTAGTCGCCAGCGTCTCGGCCGACAGCGGATTTCCCGGCGCCGCCTCACCCGTCGCGATCGTGTGATCCAGCGGACCCGACCCGATCAAATACGCCACCAGCGCGCTTCCCGCCGCCGCGCAATTGCCCGGCGCGTTGATGCTGTAATCCTGGTTCTGCGCCACCGCCCGGTTCGCTCCATAAGTAAGGATGAACGGAGCCGCCTGCTTCACCGTGATCTCCGCCGGCAGACTCGCCACTCCATCGCGCGTCACCACCACCAGCGCGATCCCCGGAGCGGTCTCATACGGCACCTGGAACACGATCTGCGCTTCGCTCACGTAGAGCAGCGGCGCGGGCGTCCCGTTCACCGTCACCTGCACGTCGCCCAGCGTCGTCGGCACGCTCCCCGCCGCGGGACTCACCGCCGCCCCCGCCATCCGGGCGCCATAGATATCGGCCAGCGACCCGGGCGAAACCTCCGCCGCCGCGCCCGCATGGATCACCACGCCGCCGTCCAGAACCTGCGTGACCTCCGGCGTAGTCGCCAACTGATCGTGGAAGGCGGAGTAGGCGGGCTTCGGCTGATACTCGCGGTCAAACAACAGGGGCGCCGTGAAACCGGGAAAGGTCCCGTCGATCCAAGTGTATTTGTCCGTCACGCCCCACGTCAGCACCACCTTGCAGTTGTCGTTTTCCTGGCAGGCCGCCAGCACCCGGCTGTACGTCTCGGCCTGCGCGGCCAACTCGTCGGCGGTCGCAGGAGCCGGCAGCCGCACGTCCAACTCAGTGATCTGCACCTCCAGGCCCAGGTCGCCCAGCCGCTTGATGTTCGCCGAAATGTCCTCCTTCGACGGCGCGCCGTTTCCCGGTTGGAAATGCGATTGCAACCCCACGCCATCAATCGGCACGCCGCGGCTCACCATGCCCTTCACCAGCTCGTACACCGCGTCCGATTTCGGACCCATGCCCTCATTGTTGTAATCGTTGTAGATCAGCTTGGCCTGCGGATCGGCGGCGTGCGCCCAGCGGAAGGCCTGGTCGATGTAGTCCGGACCCAACCCCATGGCCCAGATCGACTGGTGCAATCCGTAGGGCGGCGCGTCGTCGATGCCTTCGTTGACCACGTCCCACCATCGAATGCGGCCTTTGAAATGTCCCATCACCGTCTCAATGTGGTTCTTGGCAATGGTGGTCAGCTCGGCGTTCGAGAAGTTCCCGTCGGTCACCCAGGCCGGCACCTGGTCATGCCACAGCAGCGTGTGTCCACGCACATACATGTGGTTGGTCTCGGCGAACGTCACCAAGCGGTCCGCGCCGCAATACGAGTAGACGTCCTGGGCCGGCTCGGTCGCGTCGAACTTCATGGCGTTACCCGGCACCGACGCGCTGTACTCGCGACCCAGCGTCTGCCGGTAGAGGTCCTCGCCGAAGTTGTCCGGATTGGTGTCCGCGCCGATCACGAATCCGCGCGCGGAGGCCAGATCCCGCAACCCCGTGCCCGACCGCGCCACCTGTTCGCGCCACGGAGCGAACAGCGTCAGGTCGCCGCTCTCCGGGACCGCCGCCGCCAGCCCGGTCACCGTCAGCGTGTTGTGCGGCGAGACCGTGAAGCCAATGTAGGCGCGCCCCGAAGCAAACAGCCCCGGGTCCGGAAACCGGCCCATTTCCTGCCCGCCCGCGAAGAACACCAGTTGATCGCCGATCCGCGCGCCTTCGAGCGTGATGGGGCCGGTGGTCGATCCGCCCGGCAACGGAAAGGTGCGGTAATTCGGGCTCGACGAGTCGCCGGTGTAGACCAGTGTCACCAGGTTGCCGCCCTGCAAGCCCACGTCCAGCCGCTTGATGCCCTGCCAGAATTCCGTGCCCGTCTGTAGCGCGCCATACAGCGCGAAGAAGACGGCGGAATCCGACGTCGCGGCGGAGATCTCTCCGATCACGCTGAAGTCGCCGGTTACCTTGAGATACGGACCCTGCGAGTTGATCGGTCCCACGTAGCCGTCGACCGCCGTGATACTCACACCGGCGCCCGCGGCTTGAATGTTGCCGGTGCAGGTCAGCTCATCCTCGGCCAGCAGGTCTGCCGCCAGCCTCCATCCCGCGCGCGGGGCAACGGAACCCTCCGCCACCGCCGCGAATAACAACAGAATGAACCCATATATCCAAGTAGGAAACCGCATGTCTAGAGATTCTACTCGGATTTCGCCGCGCCGGATGCCCGCGGCCGGACGCCCTCACTCCGCCGCCGCGTCGCGGAACTGCGCCGTGTCCACGTATTGCTGAAAGAACACGATCCGCCCGCCGAGCACCTTCATCACGTGGGCGAACTGCGCGTCCACCGGCCGGCCCGTGCGCCGGTGCGTGGCATGATAGCGCCCGCGAGTTACCACCGTATGGCCGGCGTCCAGGTACTCTTCGAGCTGCACCTCATAGCGGCTCCAGTCCGGCGGCACGCGCGCGAACACGCCGTCGCGCACGGCGTCCGGTCCGCGGAACGGGTTGCCCTCGGAGTAAAGGAAATTGTCCGCCAGTCGCCACTCCACCTCCGGGTCCAGCAGAGCGACCACGCCGTCGATATCGCCGCGCGTGAACGCGTCATACAACGCCGCCGCCACCGCGACGTTTGCCTGCGACACTAGGCCAAGGCCCGCTTGGCCATCGCGTCGCGCAACTGCGCCGTGTCCACGTACTGCTGGAAGCTCACCACCTTGCCGTTGCGGATCTTGAACATATGCACCACCTGCGCGTTGATGCTCTGGCCGCTGGCCTTGTAGGTCCCGTTGTAGCGCCCGTGCATCACCACCGTGTCGCCGGCGTCCAGCAGCTCAGTGGGGACCACCTTGAATCCGTCCCACTCCGATACGATGCGCGCGAACACCCCGTTCAGGATCGCCTCCGGGCCCACATACGGATTCCCGTCGGCATACGCGTTGTTCTCCGCCTCGTTCCAGACGATCCCCGGGTCCATCACACCCAGCACCGCCGGCACGTCGCCGCGGCTGAACGCATCGTACATGGACTGGATCAGCTTCACGTTTTCTTGTGACATGCAGCGATTATGCCACACACCCGGATTGCTACAATTGAGCCATATGAGCGCAAATCCGCGCCACCCCACGGTGGCCGTAAACGTAGGCGGCGTGATGGTCGGCGGCGGACACCCCGTCGTCGTCCAGTCGATGACCAACACCGACACTGCCGACGTTCCCTCCACCGTCAACCAGGTGATGGCCCTGGCCAACGCCGGCTCGGAACTCGTCCGCGTCACCGTCAACACCGAAGAAGCCGCCGCCGCCGTGCCCAAGATCGTCGATACGCTCGCCAAGTTCGGCGTCCACGTCCCCATCGTCGGCGACTTTCACTATAACGGCCACCTCCTGCTCAAGAAGTACCCCGACATGGCGCGCGCGCTCGCCAAGTACCGCATCAATCCCGGCAACGTCAACATCGGGAAGAAGCACGACGACAACTTCCGCGTCATGATTGAAGCGGCCATTGAATACGACCGCCCCGTGCGCATCGGCGTCAACTGGGGCTCGCTCGACCAAGTCCTGCTCACCCGCCTGATGGACGAAAACAGCAAGCTCGCCGAGCCCGCCGACGCCAAAACCGTCATGCTCCGCGCCATCGTCACCAGCGGCGTCGAATCGGCCCGCGCCGCCGAGCGCCACGGGCTTCCCAAGGACCACATTATCCTCAGCGCCAAGGTCAGCGGCGTCCAGGACCTGATTCGCGTCTACCGCATGCTGGCCGCCGAATGCGACTACGCCCTGCACCTGGGCCTGACTGAGGCGGGCCTCGGCTCGAAGGGCATCGTGGCCTCCACTGCCGGCATCGGCATCCTGCTCCAGGAAGGCATCGGCGACACGATCCGTTCGTCGCTCACCCCCATGCCCAACGGCGACCGCACCGAAGAAGTCATCGTCTGCCAGCAGATCCTGCAGGCTCTCGAACTCCGCAGCTTCACCCCGCAGGTCACCGCCTGCCCCGGCTGCGGCCGGACCACCAGCACCTTTTTCCAGGACATGGCCGACCAGATCCAGACGTACCTGCGCACGCAGATGCCGGTCTGGAAGTCGCGCTACGCGGGCGTCGAGGAGATGAAGGTAGCCGTCATGGGCTGCGTGGTCAACGGCCCCGGCGAGAGCAAGCACTCGAACATCGGCATCTCGCTCCCTGGGACGTTCGAAGAGCCGGTCGCCCCGGTCTACGTCGACGGCAAACTGAAGTGCACGCTCCGCGGCGACAAGATCGTCGAGGAGTTCATCGGCATCCTCAATGACTACGTCGACCGCACCTACGCGGCGAAGGTGGAAGAGACTGTCGGGGCGTAACTACTACGGCCAGACTTTCGGATGCAGCCTGTCGCCGATCAGGTCTTCCACGAATTTCGGAATTGGATCGTCGATACCCGCATAGTCACTGCGAATCTTGTATTTTTGGGCGGACAAGAGTGCCTCGTAACGCTCGACCGCATTGGAGTCACGGTTCACTACAAAGGCCAGCGATGGAAGATGCAGTCCACCGCACGCGAGCCAGAATCTCACTGTTAGGTCTGTTGGTGGGAGCGAGTAGCCGAGAAAGAAGACCCTTGTGGCGTCTCCAAGCATGCGAGCGGCCCTTTTCCAAAGGGTTCGCACGAGCTGGTTCTCGAAATAGGGCAGCTTGTCTGTTAGCGGCGGAACGATGAACGGAACCAGGTCTTTGACACCAGTCGGAAGGTAGTGTTCGCGGGCGCCTGGTAAACGCAGGAACCCCTCAGCTCCAGTTGGTTTCCCTTCCTCGAAATCAGACACATATATCGGTTCTGTAGAACCCTGTTCGCGCCCGGAGTAGAACCAGTTGGTTGATCCGTGGAGCTTCGCGAGGGTGAACGTCTCCGTCAGGTCAGTTGACCCCCTGCTCAGGCCAGTCCGCTGACTTGGCGTTGCGAAAGGGACTGGATACAAACTGGGAGGCAAGGTGAAGGTTAACGGAAATTTTGTCTTCATCAGGCACCTTTCAACGAGCACGTCGTAGTTGAAGGTGACCACGCACGACCGGTGCTCGTGCCAGTAACCCACGAGTCCCTGAAACCAAGCCGGAAACCCCAGTCTCTCTGCTTCAGTGACCTCAAGGTCAAGGAACTGTCGAAGAGTCTTCGTGGCATCAAGAAAGTACGCCCGATTTCTCAAATTCGTCGCTTCATCGAGCCAAGGGTGATTCTGTGTCAAGTATGTCAGCCAGAGCTCTACGTCATCGTTGAACGATGACAAGAGCATCATTTCTGAGACAACGTTCTGAGCGCTGCCTTGGAGCCTCTTGCCTAGTTCTCCGAGTAACGGCATCTCCGGGTATACAGCCTTCGAGAATCCGGCACCGAGAACGAACAGATCTGACATGTCTAGTCGTTGCGAAAAGGGTTTATCGATTCTTCCAGTCATCTCCGGCGAGCATAAGATTACTTTCGGTACGGCTCGGGCTGCTCAGGGGAACGTTCCTCTCCCTCAGAAGTTCGCCGGTACGTTCCGTAATCGTCAAGCCATTTTCGGAACTCCTCCAGCAGTGTGGTTCCCTGAAGTTCCGCGCGGAGCTTCGCAATCGCGATCGCTACCGGCGGAGCGCGGAACGTAATGCGCTTGAGGTCACTCACGTTTCCACCTCTCAATACTTCCCCGCCAGCACGTCGTAGAAGATATGCAGCCCCCGCCGGAACTCCCCCACCGGGATCCGCTCGCTGTCGCTATGCATCGTCGCGACGATCCCTGTATCCAGCACCATCGGGTTGAAGCCGTATGCCGTGGCCCCGAGCTCCCGCAGGTGCACCGAATCGGTCCCGTAGGGCAGCAGCACCGGTGTCACCACCGCGTCCGGATGCGACTTCAGGATCGCCGCCCGTACCGCCTCGAACAGCGGCGTCGCCACCGGGCTGATCCCCGCGTCCACCGGGTCATTGAGTCGCTCAATGGTCACCCGGGCATCGTTGATCCGAGCCTTCATCTCTGACACGAACTCCTCGGCGTCCTGCCCCGGCAGCAGCCGGCAGTCGAGCGTCGCCTCGGCCGACGACGGAATCACGTTCACCTTCGGCGGCGAGCCCACGCCCGATGTCAGCGTCGTCAGCGAGATGGTGTTGGCCCGGATCGCGCTCATGAACTTGTTCGACGCCGGCGTCCCCACCGCCCGCTCCATCTCGCCGACGAACGCCGGAGCAGCCACGGCCGGCAACTCCAGCGCCTTCCCGATCGCGTCCAATAGAATCGTGTTCGCATTGTCGGCTATGGGCTGCGACCCGTGCCCCGCCACGCCCGCCGCGTGCAGCTTCAGCCACAGCACCTGCTTCTCGCCCGCCGCGACGCCGTACACCAGCTTCCCCGGCGAAAACAGATCACGGCTCGCCACGCCGCCCTCGTCCAGCACGTATTCCGGATCGATGTCGGCCAGGTGATTCGCGATCATCCATTGAATCCCGCGCACGCCGCTCGACTCCTCGTCGGCGGTCGACAGCATCACGATATCCCGCGGCGGCACGACGCCCATGCGCTTCAACGTCACCAGCGCCGTGAGCTGCGTCACGCCGAGCCCCTTCATATCCAGCGTGCCGCGGCCCCAAATGTAGCCGTCGCGAATCTCCGCCCCGAACGGATCCGTGCCGCCCCAGGCCGCCTTGTCGGCCGGCACCACGTCCATGTGATTCAGCAGCAGCAGCGGTTTCTTGGACTGGTCGCGCCCGGCGAGACGGACCACCAGGTTGGTCTGCCCGTCCGGACCGCTCGTGTACAACTTCGGATCGAGCCCGGCCGCCTTGAGTTCCGCCTCTAGCAGCGCCGCTGCCGCCCGCGTATCCGCCGGAGGATTGACGGAAGCGATCCGCACATAGCGCTGCAACAACTCCAGCGCATGCTGCTCCACGGCGGCCCAATCCGGCTCAGCCGCCGAGGCAGCCGCGCCCATCGTCAGCAACAGGCAGAAAACACGAACCATCCTCCCAGTCTACCGGCTGACCCAGGCGGAGTCGGGAAGATCCTACGACTGTCCCCCACAAAACCCGACGATAAGAGTTGAGGGCGGTCGACCGCCATGCTATTTCAAAAGTACGCCGACTCGGATGCTTGTAAGCTCGAAGAGGCCGTCCGCGTCATCAGCCTGCTGATGCAAGGGATGGCTCTGCACGCCGTCGAAGGCGAGCAGTCCGAGTACGAACGCTTCCGCGAGAGCGTCCTCGCCTCCATTACGGCGTTTGAAGCCAACCCCTCCGGCCACCTCTTGATCACCGCCGGTGCTGTTCTCAAGCAACTCGAAGAATACAACCGCAGCACCACCAGGGAATTCCATGCCCAGTCCCGCGAACGCCAGGCCATGATCACCATGCTCTCGCAGACGCTGCTGCGCATCGGCAGCATCAGCGAACGAGGCGCCACACGTTTGCAGGAGATCGAAACGAAACTTGAACGCGCCTCGGAAATCGACGATATCCGCACGCTGCGTGTGAAGCTCGGCGAGTGCCTCGACAATATTCGCGAAGGGCGCTTCCAACACCAGGCCGATTCCATGGCCGTGATGGAGGGCGTCCGTTCGCAAATGGTCGCCCAGGGAATGCCCCTGCCGGACCCCTCAACCGCCGCCGATATCCCCGATCCCGTGACCGGCCTGCCCGATGTGCGCTCCGCTTTGCGCGAACTGGCCGCCGAACCAGCGGATCCCCAGCCCCGCTACCTGGGCGTCTTCGCCGCCAATCGCCTGAGCGCCATCAACGGCCGTTTCGGCTACGCCGTCGGCGATCTTATCCTCAACGCCGTCCGCGAGCAGATCGCGCTGCGCATTTCCGCCGCCGACCGCTTGTTTCGCTGGCGCGGGCCCTGCATCGTGGCCCTGCTCCAGCGCCAGGTCCCGCTTGCCGCTGTCCGCACCGAAGTGGCCCGCATCGGTTCCTTCCGTTTGGACCGGACCATAGAAATCGGCAGCCGCATGATCCTGCTCCCCATCTCCTGCGCCTGGACCGTCATCCCCGTGGACCAGTCACCGCCCGAGGTGGCCGCCCAGGTGGACGCCTTCGTGGCCGCCGCCGCGCCGGCCGAATAGACTGCATGCGCTTCTCGAATTCACGCCGCGTCCGCCGAAGAGACCTATGAGGAGCACGCCGTTGCCGGCGTTCTATGACGATGATGCAGACCTCCTTCGAACAACTCGCCACATCGCTCTGCGGCGCCATCCGCCAGATGCTCGAACTCGCCTCTGCGGAAGGGGAAGAGGGACTGACGGCCTCTCAGGCCGAGGTGCTCGCGCACTGGCGCGAGTATGCCCCGCAGATGCTGAAGGCCACGGAAGCCCTGCTTGCGGACCAACCCGCACCGCCCGGCCCCGCGGACCAACCCACGGAATCCGCTCCGTCCGCGGATGGGCTTCGCCTCCTCATTGCCGAGGATACCGACTTCAGCTTCGAATTCCTGCGCCGCCTCCTGCGCGATCAGCCCCACCAGATCGTCCGCGCCCACGACGGCGAACAAGCCGTGGAGCAGTCCTGCTCCGGCGCCTTCGACTTCGTGCTGATGGATATCCAGATGCCCCGCATCGACGGCTACGAAGCCACCCGCCGCATCCGTGACTGGGAGGACGAACACGACCATCCGCGCATGCCCATCGTGCTTGTCTCCGGCGAAGAGGCAGCCCGCCAGATGCGTTACGGCAGTTCTGCCGGCTGCACCGGATTTCTCACCAAGCCGGTCACCAAGTCCCAGTTGCTCACGGCCCTGAAGCTCTACGGGCGCGGCGGCATTCAGCGCGGGTCGTAGCTCACCGCAGAAACGCACTCGTCTCGCGCAAAAACAAATCCAACTGATCGTGGTGCAGCCAGTGCCCCGCCTGCGGCACCTTCACGATCGTCCGCCCCGGAATCGCCGCCGCCTGCGGATCGGTGTCCGGGTCGCGCGCAAAGCTCTGCTCGCCCCAGAACAGCAGCGTCGGGCACGAGATCTGCCCCAGAAGCTCGCATGCCCCCTTCAGGTCCAGCCCGAACGGATGGATCACGCGCGTGTACGGATCGAACTTCCACACCAGCTCGCCATCGGCGTTCCAGTTGGTGCCGTGCACGGTCAGGTGCTCGGCCACCTCTTTGCTCAGGAACGGATTCTTCTCCTTCATCCGGGCCACCGCGTCCGCCAGCGTCGGATACGTGCGGACCGCGTTCGCCTCCACCCCGCGAATATTGCGGATCCATCGCCGCATGCGCTCCTGCGCCGGCGGCACCGTAGTTCCCAGCGGACCCACGCCCACACCCTCAATCGCCACCAGCCGCGCCACGTGATCCGGATACGTGCCCGAGTAATACAGCGACACGATCGCCCCCAGCGAGTGGCTCACAATCCGCAGCGGATACGCGCGAATGATGTCGGCGAAAATCGTCAGGTCCAGAATATGTTCCGGGACGCTATAGAGCGCCCCCATGGCCCATGCGCTGTTGCCGTGCCCACGCAGGTCCAGCGCGTAGACGTGGTAATCCTCGCGCAGCACGCGAGCCACCTGGTCCCAGCTCCGCGCATGATCGCGCGACCCGTGGATCAGGATCACCACCGGTTTCCCCGGCGTGCCCCAGTCCCAGAACTGCAGCTTCAAACGATGCGAGTAGAAAAAGTGAGAGGCGGGTTCCAAACTTCTTATCCTAAGGGATTCGCCGGAGAGCCACAGCCCGCGCCGCGTTGCTATCCTCGGGATGGAGGTTCTGGTAATGCGCTGGCTTCTTCTTGCGACGCTGCTGACGGCTCCCCTGCTGAGTCTCAATGTGATGGCGGAGACCAACTTCGCCGGAAGCTGGATGCTGAATTCGGCCAAGAGCCAGTACGGCAACTTCCCCGCGCCGGACGTCATGATGCGCAGCGTCCAGCAGTCGGGCGAAACGCTCAAGATGACGACGTACCAGAAGGGCGCCCAGGGCGAGGTCACCACGGACCTCACCTACACCACCGACGGCAAGCCTTCGAAGAACGGCGAGAACACCGGCACCGCATCCTGGCATGGTGACGCGCTGGTGATCGAAAGCGGACGCGAGGTTCAAGGCGTGCAGCTGAGCCAGCGGGAAGTCTGGACGCTGTCGGCTGACGGCAAGACGCTCACCATCGTGACCAAGGTCACGCTCCCCCAGCAAGGCGAGTTCGAAGTGAAGCAGGTGTTCGAGAAGGCTCCGCAATTCGGCGGCGGCACGGCCCGCGCGAATTTCTAGAAGCCCTCACTGCGGCCGATAGAGCGGCGAATCCCGCTCCCGCGGCAGCGGCTGCTCCGGCCCATACTGCGCCTGCAATTTCGCAGTCTGCGCGCGCAGCGCCTCGAGTTGCTCCGCCAGATAGCGCAACAGCTCCCCGCGAAACTCGGCGTCGGAGGTCGCCGCCAACCGATCCTGCGCCTTCCTCATCTCCCGGAGAGTCGCGACGTGGAGAGACACGGCCTGGCTTGCTTCGTCCGGCGGCGGATCGCTAAAGACAGCGATGCCGAGGCGGGCCGCGAGGTAGCCTTCCTCCCAGCCCGCCTGATAGTAGGCCTCTTTCAAAGCAGCTTCCAACTCTTCTTCCGAGAGAACGACGGTCTTCTGCGGCTCCGGACCCGCGTTCGCCACGGGGGCTTGCTCCGCAGTTCCCGCATCCTTCGCCGGCGGGACCTCCTGCGGAGCCGCATCCTGTGCCGCGGGAGCACCCGGAGCAGGAGCCTGCGGAGGCAACGGACTCGGCTCGGCGAGAACGAAGCCCGCGCTCAGCGCCACGCCCAGCGCCGCCGCCGCCAGCGCGACCATTCCGGGCAGCCCGGACCGCGCCCCGCCCGCCTCCGCGCCCGCCAGTCTCCGCACGCGATACAGTAGTGACCCGCCATTGGCCGCCACCACCAGCGCGGGCGCCCGTAGCCGTTCAAGCGACGTCAGCGCCCGGGCGTAACAGGCCGCATCGCCTACCGCCGCCACGGCCAGATCGTCGCAGCACAGCTCACGTTCCTCGCGGATCCGCGCCGAAACCCACCAGACTGCCGGATGATAGAACAGCAGCGTCTCGACCACTGCCTGCGCCAGATTCACCCAGTGATCCCACCGCCGCAGATGCGCGACCTCATGCGCCAGAATCGCCTCCAGATGCTCCGGAGCCAGTCCGGCCAGCGCCGCCGCCGGCACCAGGATCACCGGACGCCAGAATCCCGCCACAGCGGGCACCTCGGCCAGTGTCGACACCAGCGCCCGCACCGGTCCCGCATACCCGACCTGACGGGCCAGCTCTTCGATCCGCGTCGCCAGCGCCGCGCCCACCGCCTCCCCCGACCGCCGCAGCCGCACCGTCTCGCGCAGCCCCAACGCCAGCCGCACCGAGCATACCGCCACGCCCGCCGACCACAGGGCCAGCACCCACCGTTCCACGCTGTCCGCCACCGGGCCGCCCGCCACCGGCAGATCCGTCACCACGGCCACCAGCACACCCGTCACGGGCTCGCGATACAGGACCCAAGCCGTTGCCACGGGCAGGATCGCCAGCAACGACAGCGCTCCGCAAGCCATCGCATAACGGACCCGCGCCGATCGCACCATCGGCAGCACCAACGACAAAACCAAGGCCACCGCCGCGCCCTGCCACAGGAAATGCAGCAACGCACCGCTCACCGCTCCGGCCAGCGGGCTCACTTCTTGCCTCCCTCCATCCGGTCCAGCAGCCGTTCCATCTCTTCCAGTTCCTCCGGCGTCGACTTCTTGGCCGCCAGCGCCTGCAGCACCAGCGATCGCACCGACCCTCCGAACGCCCGCTGCAACAGGTCCGTCACCAGTTGCCGCTGCGTCTGCTCCTGCGAATACTTGGGACGGTAAATCTGCGGGCGCACCGATTCGTCGCGCGCGACCAGCCCCTTCTCCGTCATGATCTGCATCAGCTTCAGCACGGTCGTGTAGCCGGTGGGGCGTTCCTTGTCGAGCGTCCGCTGCACCTGCCGGACCGATGTCGGGCCGCCCTCCCACAGCACGCGCAAAATCGAAAGCTCGGCTTCGGTCGGACGGCGGGGTAGAGTGGACATGTGGCCAGTATGACGAAGCGATTCGTAATTGTCAACGAAAGAATTCGTCATGCTGCTGTGGGGCAGGCCCCCGGCCGGCCACGGGCCTGCGGCGGGCTCCCAGCCCGCCTTCCCCGCTACAATAGGGGCGCCATGGCCAAACTAGCGCTTGTATATGGAATGCGTCTGCTGCCGTCCGATGAAGTCGAGGAAGTGGGCGAAGCCGAAGTCCGCCTCAAGAGCGGCAAGACCGCCCACGTGACCATGCATCTGATTGAAGGTGGGGAAAAAGAGGTGCGCGCCCAACTGGAGCAGTCGCTCGACGCGTTCTTCGAGTTCTACCCGGAGATCTAGGAACACGTCCGCGCCGCTTCAAGCCGCAGCGCTCCGCCGGGGCCGCCTACTCCTGCGCCGGCATCTGCGAATCGGAATCCCGCCAGGCGCTCAACTTCAGCCGCCGGCAGACCCAGCACAGACCTTCGGTGGAATTCGACGCGCTCTCACCGCCGCACACCACACAAGCCACCGGCTTGCGCATGCGGTCGCTTTCGATCGCCCGCTTGGCTTGTTCCAGAATGGCTTCGGGAACCACCGTTTCGGCCTGTACTGTTTCCACAGGTATCCGTTTACGTTTCACTCTTCCACTATATCCGCATCAGGCCGCGAGGCTCAACTGCAGGATATAGCCGGCGTCCAGCGAACCCGAGCAGCGTGGGCACCGCTGTCCCGGTTCCACCACCGCGCGCCGCGGCGTCTGCACCACCCGCGCATCTACCGTGTGGGTGCACGAAGGACAGTAGACTTTGCCGGGTGCGACAACGGGTTTCGATTCGAAGGTCATCATGTGTGTCTCCTCACAGGCAACTATCGGCGGTTGCCGATTCGGTGAAACCTCAGGAATTCCCGTAGCTGCGTTCCACCGGCGCATCCGCGCTCCTGGCGGTCCCCTTCGGGCGCCGCGCTAGAATCGAGATTGCGCTCATGATCACTGCATTTTTGTTTCCGGGCCAGGGCTCGCAGTTCGCCGGCATGGGCAAGTCGCTGGCCGACGCCTACCCTGAAGCCGCCCGCACATTTGAAGAAGCCGATGCGGCGCTCGGCTTCGCGCTCTCTGAACTCTGCTTTGAAGGACCCGAGGACCAGCTCAAGCTCACCGAAAACACCCAGCCCGCGCTGGTCGCCGTGTCCATCGCTGCGCAGCGCGTGCTTGCGTCCAAAGGGATCGCGCCGCAGTACGTGGCTGGCCACTCGCTCGGCGAATACTCCGCGCTGGTCGCCGCCGGATCGCTCGACTTCGCCGACGCCCTGCGCTTGGTCCGCAAGCGCGGCCGCTACATGCAGGAGGGTGTGCCGGCCGGCGTCGGAGCCATGGCCGCGCTGCTGAAACTCCCCGAAGGCAAGCTCGACGCCATCCTCGCCGAAGCCGCCCAGGGAGAAGTGGTCACCGCGGCCAATCTCAACTCGCCCGACCAGATCGTGATCGCCGGCCACGCCGCCGCGGTCGCTCGCGCCATGGAACTGGCCAAAGCCGCCGGAGCCCGGCGCGCCGTCCCGCTGCCGGTCAGCGCCCCCTTCCACTGCCCGCTGATGAAGCCCGCGCAGGAGCGCCTCCAGGCCCACCTCGACGCGACCACGTTCGGCGACCTCGCCGTTCCCCTGGTCAACAACTGGCAGGCGCGCGAGATCCGCACCGCCGCCGAAGCCCGCGAGGGTCTCTATCAGCAGATCCCCAACCCGGTCCTGTGGTCCGATTCCATCCGCCGCCTGGCCGCCGCGGGCGTCACCCGGTTCCTCGAAGTGGGAGCCGGATCCGTCCTCACCGGCCTGCTCCGCAACATCGACCCCACGCTCACCGGCCAACGCTTCGGCGAAGCCGAGGACTGGACCAAACTCGCCGCCGCCCAATCTGCCGAGCAGGGGTGAGCGCAGTGACGTGGGCTCCGGCGCCCCGGGACTCCCTCGAAACCGCTCGCCGAAGCGCCCCGACTCCCACAACTGCCCAGGCCGTGGAAACAACCCGTTGCGTCCGGGCAACCGATCTGCGCAACATCAAACGATAGACACAAACGATAGCTACAAACGATAGCTACAAACGATAGATAAGGGTTAAGCGCGTTTGTGGACGCTCATTTGCTCCACTATGGCTCCTAGCCGGACGGGAGGGCCGAATACAGATGAAACCGTGTGTTCTGACGCTGATATTGGGCGCGCTGGGCGCTTTGACGGCACAGGCTGCGTCCCTGACTGCGGGAGAGATCCATCGTATCTACGTCTACTCGGGCATGGTAGGACCGCCCGTAGGCGAGGATGACGGCGGGACCATTTTCGGTTCAACGATGGACTTCGACTTCAAGATCACTCTCATTGACACGGCAAACGCGTACGTGCCCTCCTCGGCCGGCTTCCACTTCACCGATCACGTGGTCGCGTCCGCGTCGTTGTTTTGTATCACATCGTGTAGTGTTCCAGGCGGTGCAGCGATCGGCACGGTCGATCTGAACCTGGAGGCCACGGTGAGTAACTACCTCTATTTGTATCCCGGCCCGTCTTCATTCGCGGGGCTTTTTTCGGCCATGGGGAGCTTTTCGGGATCGGGGCTCGACATCCCTCTTACCGGTGGCGGGACAACCACCGTGAATCTGGCTCTGCGCTATGATCTGGACCCAGGCTATTACTACTACGGGCCCGGTTCCGTGCAGTACCAATTCATTGCCATCCCCGAACCAACCACGATAATCCCGTCGGCACTAGTGCTGTCGGCGCTCCTGCTTCGGTTCCGGCGCCGGTCCGGCCCCTTGGCGAGGGCCGCTGAAAGCCGGTGTACGACGCTTCAAAATTAGGCTCGCCAGACCGCCCTCACGGCTGCGTAGGGACCGCGAACACCCGGTCGGGTCCGAAATACCCCGGACACGCGACCAGCAACTGAGGCGCGCTCCAATCCTGCGGCACCCGGAAATCCTGCTGGAACAGCCCGATCAAGCCCGGAGCCAGCCCTGAAAACAGGGCTTCCAAGGGCTCGCTCGTCGCCTCCGGACCGTCGCTCGAAAACGCGCTCCACGTGCACGGCGCCGTGATCAGGTACGGACGATCCGTAGGCGTCCGCTGCCCCGTTTCCAGCTTCCCGTTCACCCGACCCCAGCCCATCGAGTACATGTGGATGATCTCGCCCGGATGCGCCGGATTGTCCGGTTTCACCACGCTCTTCCAATCCGCGTGCGCCGCGAAATAATACGGGCCCGCCAGGCTGGGCTGCTCGATCGGCAGGAAGTAGACATAGTGGTCCACCACCAGCGCCGGCACCACCTCCTCGAAGCGCGGCTCCTTCACGCTCACCACCACTCTCCGCAGAACCTCGCTGGAGTTTGACGGGTCCGGCTGCGTGCGCGCCTCCCAGGGGATCTGTACCGCGATGCCCCGAATGGTGGTGCCCAGCACCGGCGCCGCATGCCCGTCCACCCTCAAATGCACGTCCGCGGGGTCCGGCAGCAGGCCCTGCTCGCCCGCGAGTTCGTTGTAGGACCCCGGAACCGCGCTGCGGATCAGGTTCAGCGTCGGGCCCGTGGCGGCCACCAGCTCCGTCGTCTTTCCGCTCTGCACGTCGATCTTCAACAGGCGCCCTTTGGCGGTCGCCGCGATCACCGTCAGCCCGTCGCCGGAAATGGTCTGGTCCACCAGTCCCTCTTCGATGGTGGCCAGCATCCGCGTCTCGCCCGACGCGGGATCCGCCACCCAGATCTGCTGGGGCCGCTCGCTCCGCACGTCCGGATGATTCAGGTAGGAGGCGCGCGTCCCGTTGTTCGCCAACGCCACATCCATGCCCGGCCCCACGATGCGGTTCTGTCCACTCGCCACGTCGATCACGCCTATCCGCTGATCGAAGGTCTCGTAGGCGATCGTGCTGGCGTCCTCTGCAAGAAACATGTGAAGCGCCGCCACGGTCATCGGGAGATTGATGGGGCCGCTTGGGCGCACCAATTGCATGACGCTGCCGGACCCCACCAGCAGGCTTCCGTCGTTGGCCGCCAGCCGGTCAGCGGCAAACATACTGCCGACGGGCGAATTCCCGCTGACCACCACGCCCCCGCTTGCCACCTCGACCAGGCTGACGGTAATCCGGAACGCGGTTGGACTCGCATCGGGGGCGGGACCACCCTCAAGACCGAGAGATAGCGCCCGTTGGGAGTCAGTGTCGCGATGCCGTCGCCGCTCTCCACACCGCCCGCGTAGTCCAGGCGGTAACGTGGTTCGCCGAACGGAAACTCAAAGACACCGCATGGCTGGAAGACCGGCTGGCAGGTCCGGGGAGGCGTGTAGGTCCAGTTGGTGACCACCGCCGTTCCATCCCCGCTGATCGAAGGCGCCTTGAGGTCCAACTGATCGCCGTTGACCAGCGTCAAATTCCCCGCGGAAAGCCGGAACAACTGATATTGGCCCTCCTGATCCGTCCCCGCTTGCCGGAGCCGGTTGGTCACGAACAGCACGTTCTCGCCATTGTCGGTGGTGGCCAAGTCACTGATTTGAGCGAATACGGACCCGGCTAGGAATGCAGCCAAGATGAGAAAACGCATGGCGATCTCCTCAAGCCTTTCCCTTCCTCTCTACGGCTGCGTCGGGACCGCAAACACCGGGTCAGGCCCGAAGTAGTCCCCACACGCCACCAGCAGCCGGTCGTGGCTCCAGTTCTCCGGCACCCGGAAATCCTGCTGGAACAGCCCGGTCAAGCCCGGCGCCAGCCCCGAAAACAGCGCCTCCAGCGGCTCTCCCACCTCATTCGGCCCGTGGGCCGAATACGCGCTCCACGTGCATGGCGCCGCGATCTTATAGAACCGGTCGGTGGGCGTCGGCTGTCCGGTTTGGAGTGTCCCGTCCACCGGACCCCAGCCCATCGAATACATGTGAATGATCTCGCCCGCATGCGCCGGATTGTCGTACTTCACCACGCTCTTCCAGTCCTCGTGCGCCGCGAAATACCAGGGTCCGGCGAGGCTGTCCTGCGCGATCGGCAGGAAGTACACGTAGTGGTCCACCACCGGCGCCGGAACCACCTCCTCAAACCGCGGGTCGCCGAGGTTCAGGATGACCTCGCCAAAAACCGGCTTTCCAGACGGGTCCGGTTGCGGGCGCGCCTCCCACGGAATCTGCACCGAGATGCCCCGAATGGTCGTGCCCAGCACCGGAGCCGCATGCCCGTCCACGGTCAGATGCACGTCCGCCAGGTCCGGCCGGATCTGCTCGGCCACCCCCAGCTCGTTGTACGAGCCCGGGACCGCGCTGCGGATCAGGCCCATGGTCGGGCCGGTTCTGCCCACCAGTTCCGTCTGCTCGCCGCTGGCCACGTCGACGCTCACGATCCGGCCGGTCTGCGTGGCCACAATCACGCTCCGCGCATCGCCCGTGATGGTCTGGTCCTGCAAGCCCTCGTCGAAGGTGGCCAGCATCCGCGCCTCGCCCGAGGCCGGGTCCGCCACCCAGATCTGGTGCGGCCACGCCCCCGGGTCCGCCGGCACGTTCGTGAAGGAAGCCAGGGTCCCATTGTTGGCCAGTGCCAGGTCCCGGCCCATCCCGACCACGGTGTTCCGCCCGCTGGCGACGTCGTAGAGCCCGATCTGCGAACCCGGTCCGGGCTCCGGCGGCGGAACCTGGTAGGCGATGGTGCTCGCGTCCGCTGCCAGGAACACAGATCCGACCGGCGGCGGGAGGCCGGGAAGATCCATCGTGCCGCCCGGACCCACCAGTTGAACCCCGGCTTCGGTCCGCACCAGCAGGCTGCCGTCGTCGGCCGCCAACCTTCCGGAGCCGAACCCCGCCGCACTCCCGCTCCGCACCACGGTGCCGCTGGAGACCTCCACCACGGAAACGGTCACGATGATGGGAGTGCGCGTCATGTCCCCGACCTGAATCGGCTCACCGAATTTCTGCGTCTTCACGATGGCATAGCGCCCGTTCGGCGTCAGCGTAGCCGTGCCGTCGCCAGTGGACTCGCCTCCGGGGTACTCCAGGCGGTATTCGTTGTCGCTGATGCACGGAATCTGGCACCCCTCCCGGGGCCCGCTGGGCATGCTCACCGCCACCACCGACCCGTCTCCGCTGATCGAAAGCCCCGCGAACTGCTGCTCGTCGTTGGCGTCGATCCGCGTCAGATCTCCCGCGGACAGCTTGAAGATTTGATACCAGCTAGTCTCCTCCGAGCCCGTCTGCCGGAGCCGGGTGGTCATGAAGAGCAGTTGGTCGCCGTGATCGGAGGTGGCGAGACCGCTGATTTGGGCAAACAGGGAGGCCGAGAAAAGTGCAGGAATAATGAGAAAGCGCATGATAGACGGATCTCCGCTCGAAGGAATTTAACAGCATCAAAGAATGGACGATGTGTTTTAGGATTAGGTTGCGTCAAATCACGCCATATTCTCCACTTTGTCGTGTGCTGCGCGCCGATCCCACATCCGAACACCAGCCGCTGTGTATGCTACCCTGAGCAACATCTCGTGGCCTGGAAGAGCCACCCTATGTCGCCACTCCGACCCCTCGCCCTCGCTCTCTGCGCTGTGCTGGCCGGCTGTTCGAACCCGTCCCCGTCTCCCGAACCCGTCGCCACCGCGCCTTCAGACAAAGCTCCTGGCATCGATCTTTCCCGGATCAGACTGCCCGATTCGCAGGGCGGAGGCGGTTCCGCTCCGGCGTCCAGGATTCCGCCCGGCATGCATGAGGTGAAGCCGGTCACCGGCGCCGCGCCGGCCAACGTGGCCGCGCCGCCGCCTGCGAATCTGAGCATCGCCCAAACCAGGTTTTTCGCCTACGCGCTGCCGCAAGGGTGGAAGATCGCAGAGGAGGGACAGTTTGCGCTGGTGCTCTCCTCCGCCGACGGCAGCGCGCTCACTGTCATGGTGGGCAACTCGGGCCAGCCCCCCAACTATCCGCCGGATCGCTTCGTCCGCGAGAAGCTGTCCGCACTGCAGCCCGAAAACCTGCGCGTCGGCAACGCCCGGCAGGCGATGCCCGTCGCCGGATTTCCCACCGGCTACCAGTTCGAGGTCGACTACACCGTGCGCGGCGTCCGCTATCACGGCCTGGCGAAGTGCAGCGTCGCGACCTCTTATGACACCGCCGTGATGGCCATGACCGCCGCACTCGCCCCCGCCGGGCAGTGGCCGGCCTATTCCACCTGGCTGCCGCTGGTCGCCGACCAGATCTCGGCCACCAACGGAGCCGCCTTCGGCATGCGCGGCATCATGCAGCAGAACCTCCAGAACTCCACCGCCTACGCCGAGGCCGCCCGCCAGTACCGCGAGTGGTCCCAGCGCAACTGGCAGCAGGTCACCGACCAGCGCAACGCCTCCCAGGACGAAAACAACCGCCAGTTCCGGGACGCCCTCGGCGGCGTGCAGAGCTACTCGAATCCGTACGATACATCCTCGGCGCCCGTGCAGCTTCCCACCACGTATAAGTATTACTGGGTAAGCCCGGACGGCACCTACGTGGGCACCGACGATCCCAGCGTCAACCCCAATACCGGTTCCCAGGTCGAATGGCGGCCGCTCTCGCCGTACCAGGCCCAAGGGCAGAGGTAGCACAACGGCACACGCGTTCCCGCCCCCGATCTGCGAAACTATCGGGAAGCTGGCTCCCTCGCCCGCGTTCAGATTTTGAAGGAGGTAAGCTCCCTGTGAGGCTTCTGCGTTCTTTCTTGATGCTGGTGGCCATGCTCGCCAGCCTGATCCCGTTCCTGCCGCAGCCGGCCAAGGGCCAGTTCCCGGCCGAAAGCACCATCCCCAAAAAGCAGCGTAGAAGCCGCAAAATCGCCGAGGGCCCCCCCGGACCCACTCCGCGCCTCCCGGACGGCAAGCCCGACCTCTCCGGTGTCTGGGGCTACGCTGGCTACACCTCGGACATCGCCAAGGACTACGACGTTGGCGAGCTCCCCATGAACAAAGAAGGCGAGCGCCTGTTCATCGAGCGCCAAGGCAACCAGGGCCGCGAGGACCCGGAGGCGCGCTGTCTCCCCACCGGCGTCCCCCGCCGCGATCCCTACCCCACCAAGATCCTCCAAATGCCCGACCTGGTGGTGATCCTCTATGAAGGCAACATCCACAGCTACCGCCAGATCTTCATGAATCAGGACCATCCAGCCGACCTCTATCCCACCTGGTACGGCCACTCGGTGGGCCACTGGGACGGCGACGAGCTGGTGGTCGACACCACCGGCTTTAACGGCAAGACGTGGCTGGACTTAGCAGGCCACCCGACGTCCGACCAACTGCACGTCATCGAACGCTACTCACGCCCCAATTACGGCACGTTGAGCAACCACATCACCATCGAGGATCCGGTCTACTACACCCGTCCCTGGGACGTGACCGAGGTCACCCCGCTGTTCGACGGCGAGATCATGGAATACATCTGCACGGAAAACGAGCGCGACTCCCAGCACCTGGACAGCCTGCGCCCCTAGCCCAGTACGACCCTCTTCCATTCGAGCGTGGGTTTTGGGAAATTGACCACCAGCGCCACCGGCAGCCCGGAGGCCCGCAGGTAATTGAGGCACTGCGCCAAGTACTCTTTGGCGAGCCGTTCGACGCACTTCAATTCGACGATAACCCTTTGCTCTACAACCAGATCGGCGATATACTCGCCGATCCGTTGGCCTTTGTAGCAAACGACAAAAGGGACTTGCGCCTTGACCGCGACCCTTCGCAGGACCAACTCCCGGATCAGGGCGCGCTCATAGACTTTCTCCAGGAACCCCGGACCCAGCACGTTGGCGACCTCGAAGGCAGCCCCAATCACGACTCTGGTCAGTTCCGCCTCTGGTCCCTGTTCGTCCTTGGCCATCTTCCAATCGGTAGGCCGCGAGTAGGGAAAATCTCAGAGTAATGGGCCACAGATGGACACAGATGGACACAGATGGACACAGATACCGAAAGATCACGCAAGTCCGGAGCCCAAGCCAGGCGTTTTCGGAAATCTGTGTCCATCTGTGTCCATCTGTGGCCTTTTCAATCAGTTACGCCCATTCGTCCGAGCACCCCCGAAGAGCCCCGTGGTCCCCTTACCCCCACCCCCTAACTTGTTGTAAAATAAAAGACAGGCGGGGGGCTGACGGGACCTCTACCTGGCCAGTTTTCCACCCTGCCAAACGGCCCTTGTAGGAAAGGGTCGAACACGTTTAAACTCGTGTACGGTGTACGAGTTATGGTTGGGGCTTGGCTCGGACACGCGATCTTTCAAGGATCGAACCCGGAAGTACCAAGAGAAGCGAAATATTCCATGATGAAGAAACTACTCCTGATCGGTTCGATGGCGGCTGCGGCGTTGCTGTCTGTCGCGTTCATGCTCGACAAGCCCGCGCCGGCCCAGCAGACCAAGCAAGCAGCGAAGAAGATGTCCGAATCCCGGGCCTTCGTGACGCGTTACTGCGAGGGATGCCATAACCAGGCCGCCAAAAATTCCAAGAACGACATTATTCGCGAGGCGGGCCGCAAGCTCACCCTCGACGCCATGGACATTGACGACGTCTCCAAGGACCCCGAAACCTGGGAGAAGGTCGTCCGCAAGTTGCGCGCCGGCATGATGCCCCCCAGCGGCCTGCCGCGCCCGCCCGCCGATCAGTTTGAGCATTTTATCTCCGGACTCGAAAACAAGCTTGACGCGGCAGTGGTGAAGGAAATCCCGCCCCCGGGCCTGCACCGCATGAACCGCAACGAATACGCCCACGTGGTTCAGGATCTGCTGGGCATCGAAATCGACCCGGCCAAGTATCTGCCCTCCGATGACGTGACGCGCGGCTTCGACAACATCGCCGGTGCGCTCACCATCTCGCCGGCCCTGCTGGAAGGCTACGTCACCGCGGCCGGCAAGATCAGCCGTCTGGCCATCGGAAACTTCAGCCAGGCCGTCCAGGAAGTCTATCGCGTCCCCGAGGACACCACGCAGGACTATCACGTCGAAGGTATGCCCTTCGGCACCCGCGGCGGCATGATCGTCGATCACTGGTTCCCGGCCGATGGCGAGTACAAGATGAAGATCACGCCCATCAGCAAGGGCAACATGGGCAACACCAACCCGTTCGGCGAAATCCCCAACGAGAAGCTGGAAGTCGTCCTCGACGGCGAGCGCCTCCACCTCTTTGATTGGGACAGCGACCGCGAACGCGCCGACGGCACTTACGACTTCAGCTTCCCGGCCACCGCCGGCGAGCACACGGTGGTGGTGACGTTCCTGGCCACCAACAACGCCCCCGGCAACGACCTCGATCAGCACTTCCTGCGCTCGACGCTTGAAACCGGCGGCCTGCCCGGCTTCCGTTTCTTCCCGCACGTGGGCAAGTTCGTCATCGACGGACCCTATAACGCCACCGGCGCCAAGGACACCGAGGCCCGCCGCAAGCTCTTCGTCTGCGAGCCTTCCAACCAGGCCCAGGAAACCGCCTGCGCCCGCCAGATTGTCGAGAGCCTGGCGCGCCGGGCTTTCCGTCGCCCCGCCACCGACCGCGATACCGAAAAACTGCTGAGCTTCTATCAGCAGGGCCGCAACGACGGCAGCTTCGACGACGGCATCGAATTCGCCCTGCGCCGCGTCCTGGCCGACCCCGAGTTCATCTTCCGCAAGGAGGAGGAACCGGCCAATATCAAACCCGGCCAGACCTACCGCATCAGTGACCTGGAACTGGCCTCGCGCCTGAGCTTCTTCATCTGGTCCAGCATTCCGGACGATGAGCTGCTGAAGCTGGCCGGTCAGAACAAGCTGCATGAGCAGACGGTGCTGGACCAGCAGGTGAAGCGCATGCTGGCTGATCCGCGCTCCGAACGCATGGTCGAAAACTTCGCCGGCCAGTGGCTCGGCCTGCGCGCCCTGCGCACCCAGGTGCCGGTGGCCAACCTCTACCCCGATTTCGACGACAACCTGCGCAACGCCATGGAGCAGGAGATGCTCCTGTTCGTCACCAGCATCGTCCGGGAAGACCGCCCCATCACCGACCTGCTGGACGCCAACTACACCTTCGTCAATGAGCGGCTGGCCAAGCACTACGGCATCCCCAACGTCTATGGCAGCAACATGCGCCGCATCGAGCTCCCGGCCAACCTGGACTACCGCCGCGGCCTGCTCGGCAAGGGTTCCTTTGAAGTCGTCTCCTCGGTGCCCGAACGGACCTCGCCCGTCAACCGCGGTAAGTACACCATGCAGATGTTCCTGGGCGTGGATCCGCCAGCTCCCCCGCCCAACGTGGAAATCAATCTCCAGGCCAGCGGCCGCGATACCCAGGCCAAGCCCAGCATGCGCCAGCAGATGGAAATGCACCGCAAGAATGAGCCCTGCGCCACCTGCCACAAGATCATGGACCCCATCGGGTTCTCGCTCGAGAACTTCTCGGCCATCGGCGAGTGGCGGACCATGGACGGCGCCGCGCCGGTGGATCCGTCCGGCCAACTGGTCGACGGGACCAAGCTCAACGGGCCCAGTGACCTGCGCAACGCGCTGGTCAAGTACAGCCCCGAATTCGTCCGGGTCGCCACCGAGAAACTGCTGATTTACGCGCTCGGCCGCGGCACCGAATACTACGACATGCCGTTGGTCCGCTCCATCGTGCATCAGGCCGAAAAGAACGACTACAAGTTCTCTTCGCTGGTGCTGGGAGTGGTCAACAGCGAACCGTTCCAGATGAATATGAAACTGCGCTCTGCGAACGAAACCAAGGAAACGCAGGAGGTCGCTGCACGCTAATGCCTAGTGCGCCGATGGCCCCGTTTACTAGAATGAATGAAAGAGAGCGGACTCATGTTTCTTACTAAAAAATTCATCCCGAGAAGGACCTTCATCAAAGGAGCCGGCATCACGCTGGCGCTGCCGCTGCTGGACTCCATGGTTCCGGCCCAAACTCCTCTGAGTCGCACGGCTGCGGCCCGCAAGCTGCGGTTCACCGGTCTTTTTGTCCCCCACGGCATGGCCCCCGGCTACTGGATTCCGGAAGGCGACAAGCTCGACCCGAACAAGCTGCCGTGGATCATGGAATCGCTGGCTCCGCACGTCGACTACACGACGATTATCAGTGGCATGTGGACCAAGTGCGCTGAGCCGCCTCCGGGCGTCACCGGCGCGGATCATTGGGTCGCCTCCGGCTACCTGGCGGCTGAGAAACCGAAGAAGGCCACCGGCGCCGACATCCACAACGGCGTCACCATTGACCAGATCATAGCCAACCACATCGGCCAGGAATCCCTGCTGCCCTCCTTGCAGCAGGCCATCGAGGACCCCGGCGCGAATTCGTCCAACTGCGGCGAAGGCTATAGCTGCGCTTACACCAACTCGATCTCCTGGGCCACCACCAACCTGCCGCTCCCCATGGAGCTGAACCCGCAGGTGGTTTTCGAACGTCTCTTCGGCGACGTCCAGGCCAAGACCCCCGAGGAGCGCGCCGAGCGCCGCGCCCAGGACCGCAGCATTCTTGACTCGATCATCGGCGACCTGGGCTCCTTCAAGGTCGGCCTGCCGCCTTCGGACAAGCAGCGCTTGGACCAGTACACCGATAGCGTCCGCGAAATCGAGCGGCGTCTGGAAATCGCCAGCAAGTCCACCGGCGAGATTAACGCCGAAGGCATCCCGGTTCCGGCCGGCGTGCCGGACAGCTTCGACGAACATATCAAGTTGCAGTTCGACCTGCAGGCGCTGGCCTACGAAGCCGACATCACCCGTGTGGCGACCCTGCTCTATGCCCGCGACCTCACCGGCCGCAGCTTCCCCGAGTCGGGCACCAACACCAGCTTCCACGGCGGCTCGCACCACGCCGAGAATCCGGATCGTATCAAGGATTACTCGCTGATCAACAAGTATCACGTGAAGTGCCTGGCCTACTTTATCGACCGGCTCAAGAACACGCCGGACGGCGACGGTAGCCTGCTGGATAACACCCTGGTGCTCTACGGCACCAACATGGGCGATTCCAACCAGCACCTGCACTACGACGTTCCCCACATCCTGGTGGGCGGCGCCGGCGGGCAGCTCAAGGGCGGGCGCCACATTCCGTTCAAGACCAAGACCATTACCACCGGCAACCTGATGCTCAGCATCCTCGAGATGTTCGGTGTGCGCCAGGATGCCATCGGCGACAGCACCGGCGAGTTGCCGAACTTGCTGGTGTGAAAGACGGAGTAGAAAGCGGTAACGACTTTTTGTCAGGAGAAGATCACTAGAATGCGCATCAATCTCGCGACCGCTGCTTGCGCGGCCATCGTTGCTCCCGTTCTCTACCTCACGGCTCTCAACGCCGCCAACAGTCCCGTGGCGGATGCGGCGATGAAGGGCGATACCGCCGCCGTGCGCACGCTCCTCAGTCAGGGCGCCGACGTCAACGCGCCCCAGGCCGACGGAGCCACCGCCATCCAGTGGGCGGCTTACCGCAATGATCTGGCGCTGGCCGACGTCCTGGTCGCGGCCAAGGCCGACGTCACCATCCCCAACCGCGACGGAGCTACGCCCCTGCGCCTCGCCAGCCTGAACGGCTCGGCGCCCATGATCGAAAAGCTGCTGGCCGCCGGGGCCGACGTCCATGAGATGAGCCCCTACGGCGAAACGCCGCTCATGTTCGCCTCCCGCAACGGCAACCCGGACGCGGTCCGGGTGCTCATCGAGCACGGCGCCGACGTGAACGCCACCGAATCCATTCGCGGCACCACGCCGATCATGTGGGCCGCCGAACAGGGCCATCCGGAAGCCGTCAAGGTTCTGATTAAGAACGGCGCGGATGTCTCGGCCAAGTCCAACGACGATACCAAGGGCAACCGAGCCTATCTGGCTCCCTCGATCGCTGCGCGCCTGAAGTCGGACCAGGGCGCCGGCGGCCTCCGCCGCAACCGCGGTGGCAACAAGGGCGGACAGGGCAAGGGCGGATTCGCCGGTAAGGGAGGATTTGCCGGCAAGGGTGGTCCCGGCGCCGGTAAGGGCCCGGCGGCCGCGAAAGGCAACGCCAAGGGCAAAGCCGGTGACGCCGAGGAAGAGGATGTGGTGGCCCAGGCCGACGCGCAGGCTGCTGCCTTCTCCTTCGGCCGCACGCGCGACACCGACGGCGGCGGTCTCACCCCGCTGGTCTTCGCCGCGCGCCAGAACTGCATGGAGTGCGCCAAGGTCCTGCTGGACGCCGGAGCTGACGTCAACCAGAAGACCCACTACGGCTGGACCCCTCTGCTCACCGCTACCCAGAATCGCCACTACAAGCTGGCGACCATGCTGCTCGACCGCGGCGCGGATCCCAACATCCAGAACAACGGCGGCTGGTCCCCGCTCTATCTCGCCACCGATAACCGCAACATCGAAAGCGGCGACTACCCGGTGCCCAAAGCCGACATGGATCACCTGGACTTCATCAAGGAGCTGATCGCCAAGGGAGCCAACGTGAATGTCCGCGTCTGCGGCGTCAAATCCACGCCGGAGATGTGCCAGGGCGATTCCACCGAGACACGCACCAATTTCACCATGCAGTGGCTCGAAGAGGATGGCGCGACGCCGTTCCTGCGCGCCTCCCAATCGAGCGACGTCGAGTTGATGAAGCTGCTGCTCGAAAACGGCGCCGACCCCAAGATCTACACGCGCTATAACGTGACGCCGCTGGCCGTCGCCTCGGGCATCGCCTGGGTGGAGGGTGTGACCTTCGAATGGTCCGAGGAGCAGAACGAAGAGGCGGTCAAGATGCTGCTCGATCTGGGTATCAACCCCAATGAGCAGGATCAGGACGGCCGCGCCGCGCTGCACGGAGCCGCCCACAAGGGCCGCACCAAGATCGTCCAGATGCTGGTCGATCACGGGGCCGACCTGGCGCTCAACGACTTCGGCAGCCGCGACACCATCAACGGCGAAATGCGCGGCGTCACCTGGTTCCCGCTGCACTACGCCGAAGGCCTGGTGCGGGTGGGTGTCCAGTCCGCCATCGCGCATCCCGAGACGGCCGCGTTCATGAAGCAGCTCATGACGGAGAAGGGCATCCAGATCCCGCCCGACATCACGTCATCGATCTGCCTCACCAAGGGCCTCAAGGGCTGCCAATAAGCTCTTCGCAAGCCGCGATCACGATGCCAGCCACTGGACCCGCTCCGGTGGCTGGTTTTGTTTGTGGGCCTGTTTTCTTCCGCCTGGTGCGAGCGCTTCTCCCCTGCACGGACGTCTAACGAGTAGAGGAGGAGATTATGATTACGAATACTCTTCGCGCCGTTACCCTGGGCGCCACGCTCGCCGCTTTAGCGTTCGCGCAACCCGCCGCCACCACACAAACCGCGCCCGTCCCGGACCAGCAGGCCGCCACGCACGACCTCACCGCGATCCGCGTGGACGCCGCCGCGGTCCACCAGACCGCCATGGACATCGCCCGGATGGCCTCGGCCAAGGACCTGAAATGGAAACCTGCCGACACCCGCTGGAATGAGCTCCAACCCTCGGTCGAGGATATGCAACTGGCCGCCATCCGCCTCCAGGCGATGCAGCTCCCCGCGGCCTCGTCCGACGCGGCCACGCTCAAGAAGGCCGAGCCCCTGATCTGGAAAATCCGCTCGGCGTCTGACCAGCTCCACACGCTGCTGAACCAGGGCAATCCGCTGGATGAAGCGAAGGTCGCCTCGCAAGCCGAGGCCCTGGCGCACGACGCCATGCAGCTTTCGAAGCTCGCTGGCCCGGCCAACAGCTAACACTGTGGCGAACGGCGTGGCAGGAAATTCCCGCTCCCGCCACGCCGTTCAGTGCTAAACTCGTCTTTGGACACGCGCCCGTAGCTCAGTCTGGATAGAGCGTTTGCCTCCGGAGCAAAAGGTCAGAGGTTCGAATCCTCTCGGGCGTACCACCCCCAAGTCCGGTTCGCATCTCCCCCAAGGCCAGGATTCACGCGATCACGACGATCGTCCGGCGCGACTGCCGGGTAGCGTCCGCGCTATCTGCGCAGAGGACCGTGTGCGGGCCCAGAGGAGCCGCCGCGTCGCATTGAATCGTGATGGTCGAACCGGCGACGGTGGCCGTCAGCCCCGCCGTGACCGTTACCGTTCCGACGGCGACATTTCCTTCCGCCGTAAGATCGAGCGTGCCCCCGCGCTGCACCGTGTATGCATTCGCCGCGTCGAGCAGGCGGAAGTGCGGCGTGTAATCGATGGGTCCGCAGGTAATGTCCGCATTGGCGCCACCGGCGGACACCGTCATCTTGATCGTGAGCTGGGCCGGCTCTTCCGGCGGGTCACTGAAGGTGAAGTCGAAAACGTGTCCATCGGGGCCCAGAAACTGGCGGGCCGTGGCGGATGGATCCGGCTGCGCCGGAATGCCGAGATTCGGGTCGACGATGCCTGCCGGCGTCGGGTTCGGATAGCTGAAAGTAAGCGTGAGCCCGCTGGTCACGTTGACAGGCACCAGCAGGAAACCGTGTTGCGCGGGCAGGCGGGAGTTGACGACATTGGACGTGGGCGGGGGCTCCGGCTGATCCAACATCGGCACGATGTTGACCACGGTCACCGGAAACGTCCGGACGGGTATGTGGAAGGTCGCCGGCAGGTGCATGCCGCCGTGCTCGTTGAGGACGGGCGCGTCAAAGGAACCGCTGCCGGGGGTCGCGCCCAGGGTGAAGGTGTAGACGCGCGTGACTTCCACGACGTCATTGCCCGGAGCAGCCGCGGCGGACAACACGTTCGCCCCAGGCGTCACCACCGCTCCGGGAAGCGGCACGGTGAGCGCGTATTGCCGGCCGCCATCGGTCGGCGTGACGGAGACCGACGCCTGCTGCAGCACCACCAGCGATACGGGAGCGGGCGGCGTCGCGGCCACCGGCTGGCCGGCGATCGTCAGCGTGACGTCCGCTACGGTGATATCGAACCACAGGGGCTGCGTCTGGCCGGCTTGCGCTTCGCGTCCCTGCCTGCCCACCTGCGCGGAAAACGAGGTGGTGTCCTGGATGGTCACGCGATGCGTCCCCGGCTGCGTGAAGGCCAGGTAACAGCCGATACTCTGATTCAGCCGCGGCGTGGTGGGGATGAGCCCGAGGTCAGAGGGGACGAACCCGGTCGGACCACTGCCGGGAGTCGAAGTAGGCGCACCTTGACTCTTCTGAACCAGCAGGTCCGGGACGAAGCTGCCCGCCACCGCCGGGTTCGACGGGGCCACCGTGCCATTGGGTTCGGGAGCGCCCGGCGCGCCGGTGAAATTGGGAATGATGCGCAGCAGCGACTGCAAGCTGCCGCCCGGCCCGTCGCGATTCACCGCGTTGATGGAACTGGACGGGCTGTACTGGTTCGCCGCCGTGATGGTGATCCCCTGGAACAGCGTGTGCCAGTAGCGGGCGACGTCGCCGGCCGTGGCGTTATAGGCTCCGAAACCCGCCTCGCTGAAGCCGCCGAAGATGCGGCCCAGCGGGCTGTAAAGATTGCCGCTGTTGGAGGAAGCCTCCTGCTCATACGGCGACAGGTGGCCTTGCGCTTCCTTCAGGCTGTTTGTCTGGGCTTGAATGAAGAGGTTCTTGAAGAACAGGAGTCCGGGGACCGCCAACCAGCTCCACGTGTGCGTGCCCCATCCGTAGCGGGCCACTCGCGCCACGATATCCCAGAACGAGTTCTTCTCCGGATGCGTGCGGAAGTTGATTTGCTCGAACGGGTCGTAGACGTAGCGCAGCCACCCCAGCTTCACCTTACCCGGACCCATTTCCGTCAGGATGCGGTCATCGATGCCCTTGATAGGATCGTTCGAGTCCACCAGCGCGATACGGAATTCGGAACGGGCGGAGGCGGGCGGGGCGTCTTCCAGGTCCACCAGGCCGTCGGCCGTGGTGGCGGTGACGTTGGTGCGGAAATAGCTGGTGCCCGCGCCCACCGTGACGCGGTCGAACTGCTTGAGGGTCAGGGTATCGCCGCCGCTGCGCGCCTGGAGCTTGATGCGCGCCGGCTGCGCCGCGTCCGGCACGCTGGCAGGGTAATACGTGTGCCAGTCCCAGAAGTCGCCGACGTTCTCTTTCACCGACCACTGCACGGCGTCGCGCAGGTCGGTCGTCTGTTTGAGCTTCACCGTGTCGCCCGCGATCGAATCCAACTCGCGCGTCACGGAGTTGTCGCCCGACCGCAGTGTGATTCGGTTTGCACCCTGGATCGCGAGCTTCCCGGCGTCGCTGGTGAGGTGCACCGTGAGTCCATCGGAGTCTACCGTGCCCGGATACGTCTCGCTGGACCCGAACAGCTTGCGGAATCCCTGGATGATGGAGCCGATGCCATACACCAGCCCGCCATAGATGGCGGCGCCGGAGACGTTCATGAGGCCGCCGAGGCTGGTGAGGCGGAAGGTGTTGTAGAAGGCGTCCCGCAGGACCACGGTTCCCGCTCCCGAGTCCACCTGCCGCCGCAACTGCACGTCGCCGTCGCGGATGGAGAAGTTCGAATCGATCACGAATCCGCCGCCCTCAGTGGCGGCGGCGCCCAGCGTGACCAGGTCCGCCGACTGCGAGTCGTTGGCGACCTGCACCAGCGTGCCCGTCTTGAACTCGATGCCGGCGGGCTCCGGAATCCGCAGCACACGAGTGGCGTTTACCTTCTCGATCTTTCCCTGCACGTACGCCGAGAACTTGGGAAGCTCCACGTCGGTGGTCAGCTCCATCACCAGTTCATAGGCGAACAGCGGCCAAATGCCCCAATACAACTGCCCGGTCCGCGCCGGTTGCAGCGAGTGGGTGAGCTCGTGTTCGGCGAGGGAATGGCGGCGGTCAAACTCGTAGTTCACCGGATCGTCGGGGCAAAGGACCGTCCCCGGACCCAGCGTGCCGGTGGCCGTAACGGGAGTCGCGGCGGGACCGTAGGGAACCGCGATGATCGGATTCGTGCCCGGTGCGAGCGCCTGCGGAAGCACTCCGGAGATCGTCAGGTCCACCCCGCTTTGAGAGAACGATGCCGCATAGAAGGGCGTGGCGTTCGGGGTCGCAATGGTGATAGCGCCCGCGACCTTGGACGGAGCGGCGGTAAACGTGATGGTCGCGGAAACCGTGCTCACCACCTGCACCGGCGTCACGACGGGCGCGGTGGCCGGATTCGCCGGGTCCCGGCTCACCAGGCAGGCGCGGGTGATGCGACTGACGTCGTCGGGTCTCCAGACGGTGAACGTCACATCCGTCGGCGTCCCGGCGACGGGCGTGCCGCGGATCCCTGCCCAGGGCGTGCCGTTGGCCGGTGCGTCCGCGGGAGACGAAGGCAGGGCTGCCGGCCCGGGAGCAGATACGGGGATCATCCGCTGCACGGTGGCCGCGCCGGCCGTCAACGGCGAGGGACCGGACAGCGTCAGCGTGCATCCAGCAACCGCGGTCACGGCGTAGAGCGTCGCCGCGGCCAAGCCTCCCCCGGTCACTTCCACCACCTCGCCCACGCCGAAGCGCGGCATCTCGACGGCCGTTCCTCCCACGGAAGGTGTCGCGGTCAACGTGCCGTCCGCGTTCACCACGGAGGTGTAGACCGGCCCACCCGGCCCGAGCGCGGCCATTCGCAGATCCGGCAACTGAGCAGGGATGTTTCGGTCGAACTGGACCTGCACCGCAATGGAGAAGACCACGGCCGCCTCCACATTGCTCGCCCCGTCCGTGAGCACCACCAGTTGCGAGGGAACCGGGGCACTGCCTAACGCGAGCGGCGCGGCATAGGTCGCCACGGCGCCCGCCAGCGTGGCGCTGGCGAGGTTGGTGACCGCGGCCAACGCCGGCGCGTTCAAGACGTTGAGTTGCAGGGCGACGCCGGGCAGTGTCACACCGTTGGGCACCGCCAGGCCCTGCAGGGTAGCCGTCGTCAGGCCGGTCAGGTCGGGCGGCTCGAACGTGAATCGCTCCACCTGGAAGGGCGTTGCGGCGGCCCCGGGCAGCGCCGAGCCCAGCACCAGGGCATCGTAGACCACACTCTGCACCAGCCGCGCTGTGTTGGCCGATCCGGGCGCGCCGCTGAGGATGAGGAATCCTCCCGCGGGCGCCGTTCGCGGAGCATTGGCCGAGTACGTGATCGTGTTGCCGGCGTCAAGCGCGGCGGCCGTCCCCAGACTCGAGGAGGGAGTGAGCGGACGCCAATCCACAGAGGAGCCCAGCGGCGTCAGCGCGGCGGCGTCGCGGTCCACCGTGGGAGCCGCTGCTGTGCCGCCCACCAGCGCGCCGATGGTGATGCCGTTGCCGGTGAGCGAAATAAAATCGCCCGGCGCGGGTAGCGGAGCGCCCGTGAGCGCATTACCGGTGAGCGTCACCGAAGCGGGGCTCCCCGTCTGGGTCGCCGGAGTGACATCGACCGGCGCCTGGATCGTAGCCGGGACCGCGCCGTCGATATTCAGTCGCGTCTCGATGCGATTAATCAGGGCCGCGCCCAGCACGGCGTTGTTCTGCGTCAGCCGCAGCGGATCGCTCGCGGCGTAGGGAAGGGCAGTGCCGTTGGTGAGAAGACCGTTGGCCGGACCGCCGGCGTTCAGCGTTTCCGCGGCCGAGGGCGCGCTGAGCCCGCGCAGGCGCAGGCCGCTGCCGGACACCGTTTGCTGCGAGTCAGTGAAGCGGATGCGTGCACCGGAGCCCTGCGGTGTCACCGCCAGTACCGTCTTGATATCGGCGAGCCCGGCGGCGTCGCTCAGCAGCACCTCGTCATTCGCCGCCAGTCCGGCGGGCATGGAGGAAACGTCGATGAAGAGGGTCGCCTGGGCGATGGTGGCCGTCACCGGCGGCATCGCCGCCGGAACCAGCTCGGTCAGGTCACACTTCTGCAGTCCGCGCACGCTGCGGAGCGGATTGTTGAAATGCAGTCCGCCGGAAGGAAACCACGGCACGGGGAGTCCAGGAATGACGGCCTCCGCGGCGCCTCCGGCCCTGCCCCACTGCCACGGCGGATTGCTGCCCGGCCCGGGAAACGGACCCGGCAGGGCATCCATGTTGCCCTGTAGCAGAAAGGAGTCCTTCGAGGGCACGCCCCGCAGCAAGGTGCCGTAGAGCGTCGGCTCGAAGCGGCCCCCAGGATCGAAGACAAAGCCGTCGCTCAACTCATCGAAGCCTTCGGCCTGCACCCAGATCTGATGATGGTAGGTGCGCGCCTGTGTGCCCATCATGTCGGCGATGAGGCCTCCCCGCCGCGTGCCGTAGGCGCCCGTGCGATCGCTGTGGAAGCCCTCGAACTCGAAAAACTCCCCCGGGCGCCCGGAAAACAGCGACAGCCAGAAGTTGATCGTCCAGTCGAGCCCGAACCAGCCGGCGATATTGTGCACGAAGGACCACGTAAAATCGCTGAGCACCAGCAGCCCGGTGTTCTCCGCGGTGGGATCGGTGTAAGTGATGGCGTCGTACTGGCACACCGCGTAGGGTCCCGTGGCGGCGGACTCCACCGGAACGGGTCCTGCAAAACCGCTGGACCGCCGGGGATCGTCCGCGCCGCCGTGGAAGGGGTCGGGCCGGTCGTAGGACCCGCAGCGCGGATCCATGGCGCGCGCGCGGTAGTAGACAAAGCCTGCGTGGATCGCTCCACCGTGCAGCCCGGGGACGCCGTTCGCGCGCAGCAGGCTCTCGCCGAACAGGTCCCTCGGCACGCGCACCGTTCCTTCGCGGGTGATCACACGCACGGGCGTCCGTGACGGGTCGAGCGAAAACACCGCGGCCAGCGGAGCGCCGGGAGCTCCGTCGATGCGCGCCAGGCAGGCGTAGCCATCCCACAGATAGGTGTGGAGCACTCGTCCGTCGGCGTCCGTCACCGTCCACAGGCGTCCGAGCGAATCGCGATTCCAATTCGCCGGAACCGAAGGAATGCCCAGGCGTGCGCCGTCCGCATCGTAGGCCACGTCTGCCACGCGCGAGCCCATGCGCACGCGCAGCGGGCGGCCGTTGCCGTCCCGCGTGAGGAAGCGCGCACCCTCGGGTCCATCCACCACCGTGAGATGCTCGCCGGAATAACCGTAGCGCCATTCCACACCCGCGCCGCGGCACGCCGTGACCCGTCCTGCTGAATCCCGCCGGATGTCCACGCCGTCGATATGCACCGGGAAGCCGTCGCCATCCCAGCGATACTCCTCTGCCCAGGATTCCTCCGCCGTCTCCACAGAGCGCAGAAACCCCCGGTCTACGGGCCCTTCGGAAAAGCGGACCCAGCCGCCATCGAAAACCGTCACGCTGCCGTGCGCCTCGACGTATGTGCGGCCGCCGCCGCTCAGGCGCAGCAGCCGTTCGTTGGGTTCACGCTCGTACTCCAGGACGTACTTCGTGCCCGGGACTTCGACGATCAAAGCTTTTGAGTCAGCGGCGGTCATCTACGCCACCCCCAGACTGACGGAAACGCTGCCGGACGCATTGGCATTGGCGTATTTGATGGTTTCCAGCAGGGCCACCACTTCGTCGCGGATCTTCTTTACCGCGGCCTCGAACTCATCGACAACGCGCGGGCCCAGTCCTTCGATCGCTTCCAGCAAGCCGGCCGGGTCGAGTTCCTCCAGATGCTTGCCGACGTCGGTCAGGGATTCGCCGACGCCGGCCAGAGCCTTCGTGGGCACTGCCGCTTCCACGCGGTCCAGGATGTTGTCGAGGAACGACAGGTCGCCCAGTAGCGTCGCCGGATCGAGGCTTCGCAGCGACTGCGCGATCTCCTGCAATGTGGCGAAAATATCGGCGGCGAACACCGCCGGGTCATACGCCGCTATGGTCTTGCGAATCGCGGCGTGAATCTCGCCCAGTTCGTCGGCCAGAACCGCCGGATTGAGGAGATTGATCTCCTCCCGCAGAACGTCCAGGACATCGAGAAATTTGTGCGCCTGCGCCGCGGGATTAAACTCCGCGATCAGGTCCTGCACACGGCGGACCGCCGCGGACATGCCCGCTTCAATCACGTTGAGCAAGTCCGGCGCGCGCCGGAGAGCGGCTGCCACCAGGTCGTCGACGGCCTGGGCCAGGGGTTCGGGATCGAGAGCCGCAAGCAAAGCGTCGGCATCGCCGGCCAGTCCGGAGAGGCGAAAGCTTTCAAGCGCCGTCGCCGCGCGCTCCAGGACCGCTCCGGCGCTGCCGCCGGCTCCCGCCGCTGTCGACCGCACGCGTCCCAGCACCGTATCCAGCGTTCTTGCGAGCTCATGACGGATGGCGCTCGGGCTGGCCTGCGCCACAATCGCCATGGATGCCGCCACGTCCACTCCGCTTCCGGGCGTGCCGAAGTTCGCCTGGATGTGCAGTTGCGCGCGCACCTGCGCGGAGCCCACGGGCGAGAGGGACACGTTCAGCGCCTCCACCACGCGCGTTTCCACGGCGCGCAGTTCGGCCTGTAACAACCGGATGTCCCGCGCCAAGCCTCCGGTCAGACCGTCCACCGTGCGCAGGAAATCGCCCGCGGGACCTGCCTCCATGGCTTGCAGCGCCTCCCGCAGCTTGCCCGGCACGTAGCCGAAAATGCGGATCACGTCGCCCGGGTGGAACGTGGGCAGGTCGGTCCCAGTTCCCGGCGGCGCTCCTCCGGATGCGGGCGAGGGAGTTCCGCCGCCGCTGCCGCCCGCGGCTCCCCCGCCGGAGCTCGACGGCGCGGACGTGCCCGGCTGGTTCAGCAGGCTCTGCATCGGTCCGGTGATGGCGCCGCCGATGCTTTCTCCCGAAGTGTTGATCGTCTCTCCCAGGCGCTGCGCCGCCAGATCCACGGCCGGAAGCTGGATTTTGGACATCACCGAGTCGTAAGCCTCGATCACCGGACGCAGCACGCGCCTCGGCTGAACCGTGTCGACGGCATCCAGCACGGCCTGGAAAGGCGCGCGGATCTGGCCCACGGCGGGCCGCGGGTCGAGCCCTTCGAGGAAACTCGCGGCCTCGTCGAGATAGCCGGTGACTCCGCTCACCAGCGAACCGGGGTCGAAATCGCGGATGACGTCGAGCGCGGAGTTGATCTCCGCTTCCACCGAGGCGATCAGTTGCTGCGGGATCAGGTTCTGCAGCGCGTCGTCGAGCCCGCTCAGCGCTTCCGTTACGGAGGCCAGCACGTCATCCGGAACTTTGATCTGGTCCGCGGCGCTGCGCACCGGACGGAAGACGACGTCGAAGTCCACGTTCTCGAGAGTCGAGATCAGTTGCTCCACCAGCGGGCGCATCGGTTCGGGCAGGGGCGCGACGGAGAGCAGCTTCTCCGCCTTGTCCTTCAGCGCGGCCAGCGTCTGCACCACCTGGTCTCCCGCTGCTTCAACGTCCAGCGCCTCGATGTCGGCAGTGATGGAAGTCATCGCATCGGCGAAGGAATCGACGGCGCCGGCGGCGCGATCGAGAATCTGCTGCGCTTCACCGGCCACGGCATTGATCTGCTGCCCGATGCTCTCCACCGCCTGGATCACCGGATCCAGAGCCGCCGTGATCGCCTGCGCCGCTTTCTGCACGGCCTGCTGCACGTCCGCGGCGAGGTTGGCTCCCGAGAGCACAGACCGGATCTGCGCCAGGGCATCATGCACCGCATTGGCGACGCGGTCAATGCCCGCGTCCTCGATGGCCTGGGCGATGGAGTGCAGAAATCGCGTGATCTCGGAGCGGATGGCGCGAATCGGGAGTTTTCCCAGCAGGCCCCGGATGAAGTCCTTGATCCGGTCAATCTGCGCCTCGATGGGCTTCACGATGTGGTCCAGCGCGAGTTGCTCCAGCGTATCGAGGAACCGGTTGAGCAGGTCCAGCATCTCTTGCGGATCCAGCGATTCCACTTGCGCGCGGACCGAGATCAGTTCCTCGCGCATGGTATCCAGGATTTCGATCACGCCGTCGCGGGCGAAACGAATTCCGGAACTGGCGGCCACCATGGGCGTCAGGAACTGGTCCATGCGGATGCGGCCCACTTTTTCGAAAACGCCGAGCAGGTCGGCTTCGACCACCTGGACGGTGTTGTCCCGGACCTGGCCGAGATTGCGCAGGGCCGCATTCAGCGCGGCCGCATCGCGAGCGTCGGCTGCCGCCGTGATGGCGTCCAGCGCGGCCAGGAGTCCGCTGGTCCTTCCGGCCGGCAGGGTGATGGCGCGCGAGGCGCTGAAGACCGAATCGAGGCCTCCTCGAATGTCCAGCAGATTTTGCCGCGGGATGGGTAGCAGCAGATCCAAAGCGAGGTGCGCCAAATCATCGGCGCCCGAAGGAAGCCCCCGGTCGACATTCTCGATTTGCGATCGAAGCCGCCCGAGATCCGGACCGCCGATCTGCGTGAACGAACCCATCAGGTTCGTCAGCGAGCCGAGCCGGTCTCCTAAAGACGACCCGAACACCCGGCCGATGGCCAGAGGATCGCGGTCCAGCCCCTCCACCAGGCTGACGGCGATCGTCACGCCTTCGCTCACCGACGAGAGATAGCGGTCGATCGGCACGCCGTCCAGCGAGAAGTGTCCCTTCAGTCCTCCCACCGCGTCCACCAACGGATGCAGCAGCGCCGCAGGATCGCTGAAATCGGAGCGAAACGATGTGAGCGAAGCGCCCAGCCCCGCCATGGCAGTTTGCGCCGCGCCGCCGCTCACCACCGCCTGCAGATCCGGAGCCGCGACGGAGGCGCTGATGGAGCCGCGGGCGGAGACAATGCCGGAGAGGTCGATGCTGTGAAGCTCGTCGAGAAGACTCATCGCGCGTACCTCAAGGTCAGGTCGGAGAGATCGACTTTCAGAAACAGATCGCTCGACAGAGCGGGAGGCGCGGTAAATGCTGAGGGGGGCAGATTCGTCTGTGCGCTCTGAAAACTCTGCTGCGCCACCTGTAGCAGCGGAGCGCCGTTCACACGCAGGGGGCGGTTTCCCGGATCGGGATCCTTCACCGCAACGCGCACCAGCGGCTGATCGCCGGCCACCCAGAGGAAGCGTCCCTGCGTCGCCCGGACCGCACAGGCGAGCGGGCGCACGGGTGGAGCATCCAAGTCGAGGTCCACCCACACGGTCGCGACGTCGTTTGAGGACGGCAGGTGAACCACGCCCGGCGGCGCCACGGGTTTGCCTTGTGTGGCGCCTTGCATTTCCACTAACTGGATCGAAAGCTCGCAGTCCACCGGCGCGCGCCCGATCACGCCCAGTCGCGCGGGCGCCAGCGTGTCGAAAGCCTTCGGTGGAAACACTCGCAGCACCCACTCCTCGCCGACCACCACGCCGCCGACGTTTCCCGCGGCCGCCGGAAAGGCGTCGGAAACGCTGTCGAGGATCCGCATCCCGAGGTAGGTGACAGTGAGGCCGGCGGTGACCGCCGAAGGCTGTTCGGCGGCGAGCGCCGTCCCGGAAAGCGCCAGCACGACTGGATCCCCCGCGAGGGAATTCTCCAGCACGCCGGGAAACGTGCGCAGCAGCGCCGCCGATGGCTTGGGGAAGCGCAGCCCGACGCGCGCCGGCGTGTCCGCCTTCAGCTTGTAAGTGAAGTCCAGCGGCTGCCCGGCCTTCAGCGCCGCCGCGCCCAGCTTCTTCAGGCTCATCCGCAGATCGGCGACCCCCGCAGGCGAGCCGGCAGGCATTTCGCCCGGAAAATTCCAGACCACGGTGGACCCGTCCGGCTCCACCAGGGAAAGGTTGTGCGGCAACACTGCAGCCACGCCAGTCGTCTCGCCCAGCGTCCAAGGGTGCTTCTTGAACTTGTCCGGCGAATCGCCGTCCACCAGCGACAGCCGGATCTTGCTTCCAGCGACGTCGGGAAGAGACAGGACCTTGTTGTTGAGCGACGCGCCGGTCAGCGTGGACGGGATCATCCCGTGCGGTCCGCAAGGGGGCACGGAATACTGCGGTGCGGGCGGCGAGCCGCCTCCGCTTTGCACCGTGATGGCCAGGCGGCGATCCCCGAGGTCGCCGGAGGAAGCCACCGCGGCGTCCGCGTCCGTCTTGACCCCGTTCAGCGTGAGGGAGCGGATGCGCTTCCCGGCAGGCACGGCCACCACACGATCGTCCCCGGAATTCGCGACCGTGAGAACCCCCAGATTCTGCTCCACCACATTCGGCGTAATGGAAACGGTGGCGTTCGTGATTTCCACGTCGGTCGCGCCGGGCACAGCCGCCCACTGCACGCGCAAGTCGTAGCCGCCGTCCGGAAGATCCACGGGAGGCAGAAGCGCCGCGACTTGCCGCGAGCTGGCTCCCACTTCGACTTCCGCAACCAGGACCGCCATCACGCCCCCCGCACCCGCAAGGGAACGCGGCCGATCTCCGGGCCGAGCCCTCCTTCGTGATTATCGAAGGCGACGATCAACTCCTCCTCGGCCGCCTGTGCGGGCGGAGCATAGGTGAACTGCGCCACCTCATTCACCAGAGGAACAATGCGAATCGCCGCCGTGGCTCCATCGGCGCCGCCACCCAGAGTGCCGCGTCCCGGGAAGAGCTGAAGCGCGAGCGACCCGAACGGCATGGCCGCAGCGCCGTTCGCGTCCAGGTCCACGGAGCCCGCGGCTCGCACGTGCAGCGTCGCGTCCGTCGCCGGTCCTCCAGCCACCAACCGCGCCGCCGGGATCTCGATATCGACATCCATGTCCGCTCCGCGCAGGCGAATGTGGTCGATGGGTAGACCCGCGACGCCCGCCTGCCCGACGGGCCAGAAGAAGCCGCGGGCCAGAAGCGTAATGCCGGTGGGCGGCGCGGCCGGAGCGCTTGGGTCCAACGGCAGGGTGCTGCCGGAGAAGAGCATTTCCTCGATGAAGAATCCTCGATCCTGCGCGTCCGTGAGGGCGGCGCCGGACTCGAGTTCCGATGCCCCGAGTTCGTAGAGCACCGCGTCCAGCGCCCGGACCTGCGCGTCCCGGCCCTGGTTCTGGCCCGCCCTGGCCTGGATGGTCACCTCGCATTCGAGCCGCTGGATGCGGCGCGGGTCGGGCGCGCCCGGCACCACTTCCGGCTTGCGCGTGAGGAATGAGGGCTCCAGTTGGCGAACCACGGAAACCCCGACCACCAGCGACGCATCAGCGCCCGGCGCCGGCGCCGGAGGAACGAAGACCTGTCCCGCTAGCGGCGCGGCAAGGCGCGCGCCCAGGATGAAGGCAAGCCGCTGCTCGAAGTCCGCGATCATCAGGGATGCACCAGCCCTCCACCACTGATCGGGATGTTGCTGCCGGACCGGATGAAGGGATTCGCGCTGACCTCCTGCTGCACCAGTTGCTTCAACTGGGGCTGGAAGGAAGTGAATTCCGATTTCACCAGATCCGGCAGGTTGGCCGTCGCCAGCCGCACCTGCTGGGACACAATTCCGGGGACGGCCTTCATGGCGTCCGTGACGGCGCTGTTCACCAGAGTCTGCAGCGATGATTGAACTGCCGTGATCTGATCCTGGGCGACCGAAACCATTTCGCCGCGCAGGGTCGTGAGCAGGTTACGCGCCTCGGCGGCGGCGGCATCGGCTGCCGCCCGCTGAATCTGGTCGTTGAGGGTGCGTTGCAGCGCGTTCACCGCCGATTGAATCTGGTCCTGGTTTGTCCGGCTGAGGTCGGCCACCTTGCTGTTCACGGATGCCGTCACCGCGTCATCGCGGCTACTCATTTCTGTGATCAGGGAACGCTGCAGATCCGCGCGTGCGGCCGCGCCATCGCGGGCGACCTGTTCCACGCGTGTCGAGACCGTGGACAGGCCGGTCTCCTGCGCCGTGAGCCGCGTGCCGAGCGCACCCGTCTGATCCTTCAGCGAGGCCACGTCGGCACGGATCGGATTGAGCTGCGCGCCCAACTGCGAAGTCACCTGCGCCGATACCTCGGAGCTCATCTTGGCGCGTACGTCCGTGAGCCCCGCCTGCAAGTCCGTACGCACGCCCGCCACCGCGTCCGCCACCCTCTTGTCACTGGCGGTGATCGCGCTGGCGATGGCGGTTTGCACGGTGCTCGAGATCTCCGGGCGGATAGCCGCCTGCGTGGCCTGCGTCAGCCCCGGCAGGGCATCCGCCACGGCCCGGCTCACCTTGGCATCGATCTGCCCAAGGGTCGCGTTGGTCTGCGTCGTGAAATCGCCGAACCGGGTGGCGATCAGGCTTTCCATGCCGCCCCGGACGTCCGTCGTGATGCTGTCGCGCAGTCCATTCAGCACGTCCGGCGACACGTTCACCTGCCGCGTCTTCAGCGCGTCGTCCAACTGCTGCTGCGTGACCAGCGTGTTGGTCAGCGCGGTGAGCCGGCCCTCCAACTGCGCGGCATCCAACAGGTCGCCTGCCGGCGTGGTCAGCCGGTCTCGAAGCTGCTCCACACTGCGGATTCGCTGGTCAATCACCCCGAAGTCGACCGGCTGCCCGTTGATCTGCAGCCGGGATCCGACCGACACGGCCGTCTGCACGTCCTTCTGCACGGAAGCGAGCGTGGCTCGCAGTGTCTGGATGTCGTCGGCGCGGGCGTTGATGCCCTCCACCACGCGCCGCACGCTGGTGATATCCGCCTGGCGGGTGAGATCGCGAGTGGAAATCTCGCTGACACGATTGCGCACCTCGGCATTGTCGCTCTGCGCCTTTTCGAGCAGATCGGAGAGACGCCCGGCGCGGCGCTCCAGGTCGCCCAGGCGCGCATCCTGCGCCGGGTCCGATAGACCGCCTCCCTCCACGACGGCGCGCAGCGAGGGGTCCAGCCAACTGGTTTTCACCTGGTCCGGATGCTCGTGCGGAGGCACGGTCTGGGGAACGGGGTCGTCGGCCAGCACCGCCCGCGTCACTTCCAGCAGGGTACCGACCACATCATTCCAGTCCTGGGCGCGGATCAACTCGCCCCGTTGAATCTTCGTCAGCGGGGTGAGCTTCTCCACCAGGGCGTTCAAGCGATCCAACTGTGCGACGGTGGGCATGGATCAGCCTCCCAGAATCGTTCCGAGCTTGCGCCCGCCTACTGCTGTGGTCGTGGCCTGATAGGTGACCAGTTCCGCCTCCGGACGCGTGAGCACGCCCGCATCCGCGTAGCTGCGCGCCATGGCCTGCGCCGCCTTCACCTTGTCGTTGTTCAGGAAGGTGTCGGCATTGGCGCCTTGCGAGACCGCGATCTGGTTAATGGAGTTCAGCAGCAGGTTGCCGAGCGTGGCGGTCTTCTGCGTGAACTGCGTGGTATCGCTCTGCACCGTGCTGCTGAGGTCCGCGATGCGCGTGAGGATATTGGTGCGCGTGGCTGCGTCGGCGCCGCCAACGTCCAGGACATCCGTCACCGTCTTCCGCAGGCTCTCCGTCTCGATCTCGCGGCGCAGCTCCACCAGGCTCTTGCCGTAAGCCTCCGCGAAGCGCCGCAGATTGCCCTGCACTTCATCGATCTTCGTCGCGATCTCCGGGTGGTCGTGGCCGATGGGACTTACCAATTGCGTCAGTTGCACCATGGCGTTGGCCAGGTCGGATACGGCGCCCACCAGCACATTCCAGTCGGCTGCCCGGATCGCCTCCCCGGCCAGTTTCCCGGCGATGGGCGCCACCGCGTCGGCGGCCGCTGAAGCCAACTGCCGGACGGGCGACAGGTCTTTGTCCGGGACGTCCTGAATCGGGGTGTCCTGGAAAAGGTTCGCCGGAATCGGCACCGTCACCATGGTCGGCGGAATCTGCGGAAACAACCGGATGCGCCGCGTGTCGATGGGCAGCGTCAGGTTCGGATGCGACACCGTCATCTGGTAGAAGCCGGGGTTCAGGTCGCGCACCAGCAGGGACCCGTCAAGAAACGGCTTCCTCTCCGTAGTGGCCCCGGTAGCCTCCTCGGTCAGCGTCACTGTGGCGTCCCGGTTGGCGGCCGTGAAGCCCTGCAGTTGGATGTTGAAGGCAGCTTTCGTCATGGCACTCCTCTAAAACACTCCCTGCAAATCGCCATAGGGGAAATTGATTTCCCAGAAAAGCGTCAGCTCATGATCGTTCCCCTTGGTGAGCGGAGCGAAGATGACGCGGTTATAGAGCACGGCAGTATCGCCGGAACGGGAGAGAAGCCCGGCTTCCCGGACCGTGCCCACGGCGGCTTCCGCCGGCATGGTGCCGCGCACGCGCACACGGATCACGCGCCGCGTCTGGTCCACGTCGGCCTGAAACGCCTCGGGCGGGATGGCGGCTTCCACGGCTCCGGTGAGCGGCTCGTTGCCGGTCGCGGCGTCATTGGACAGCGCTCCGGTGGAGAAACTGCCGCTCTCCGGCGTATCACTGACGCCGACCGCCATATGAGTGATGCCGGCGCCTTTTCCGGAGAACAGATCGGCGATCATCTGCGCTCCCGCCTGCATCACGGAGTTGGAAGCCGACCGGCGGCCAACAACGGCGCCGCCCGGTCCCGTGAGCTCTATGGTTAGTGTGGCCCGCATAGTCCAGACACTCTCTCTTTCAACGGAAAGTCGATCCTTCGAACGTCGTCACTTCGAAAATCCCGCCCGCGTCGGGCAGTTGATCCGCGCCCACCGGCCCGCGCTCGCGGACGGTCCTCGGCAAAACGCCCCGCAGGAAATCGCGCTGCGGCTGCTCTTCGCGGAACGGGCACAGCTCCACGGACGCATCCACGCCCGTGGCTTTCAATTTCCGGACTCCCTCGTTCAACGAGTTCTCCAACTCGCTCCGCGCCGCCAGCGCCTGCTCCGCACGGCCCGCCGCACTGAGCATGGTCCCGGCCGGAAGCTGAATGCGGACCGTGGCCGGCGCCCTCTCCCGCCACAACGCGTCCAGCAAAATCGCCGGTTCCTGATAGAACAGCGAGTGATCGAAGCGCGATTGATCCCAGCGGCCCTGCTGTAGCAGGAGATCCGGCAGAGCGTAAAGAAAGCGATCGAGACCCAGCGCATCGTAGTGCGCGAGCGGAAAGAACCACAGGTCGTTGGCGCCGCGTGCCAGACGGATGGCCTCCGGCGGCTGTTTCACCTGGCTGCCTTCCCAGGGAATCCCGGGCTGAACGCCGGCAACGGAAAACAGATCGCCGGTCGCGTCCGTTCCCTCCAGGTTCGCCGTCATGGCGCCGTCCCCGGCCGCCGTCAACCACAGCCGGCTGCCGATGGGAACGGGCTTGCGGAACACCACCCCTTGCCCGGTCGTCACATTGACGATCACCGGCACGTACTCCGGACCGGACGCCAGTCCGGTGAGCAGGAAGGATGCGAACGTCTCCGTAAGGCCCTGCTGCACCACCTGGAACTGCTGCAGGGGTTCCGTGCCGCCGGTCTGCGGCACTCTCTGGGCGCGATCGCGCGAGGGATTCTCGAGGAAGGCGGCGGTCCGCAGCGACGGCTCCGTGCTCCAGTCGTCGATGCGCGGAAAAGCGGCGATTCCGGAAGCGGACTGAAATCCCTGCGAGTACTCTTCGACGAACCGCTGGAGGCCCCGCACCGTCACGGCGCCGTCCAACAGCATCGAGTCCCGCATCGAATTCACCCATGCCCGGAACAGCGGCAGCGTTTGCCACTCCTCCGGTTCGAAATCGAGCAGGGCCGCCAAGGCCGCAGCCTCTTTGAGGGACCGGGCGGCGCCGAACCAATGCGCCACCTGCACCTCGACTTCTTCCTCGCCCAACACCTCGAGTTGGACCGCCGGAAGATCCAGCACACCGCCGCTCCGCCCGGACCGGGAGCCGCGGATCAGCTCCCCATCGCGATAAAGCTGCGGCAGCCGCGCGGCCATGCTGTCGGTGCGGCCCATTTAAACGCCTCCCTCACGGGCCTGAATGTCGACGTTGCCCTTCGCCAGAGTTTCGTTGGTGGCGGGCGCGTACGAGCCCAGCCCGTCGGTCAATTGCAGGAAGCGGCCTCCGCCCTCCACCGTGACAATCACATCCGCGCGAACCAGGGCAAAGCGCGTGTCGTCGCGGATCGCCGCAGCCAGGGCGTCCACCGTGAGCGGCGCATCGGGCCTGCGCGAGGCCAGGAGGCCGTCGAGCGCCAGTTGGATCGCGCTGCTTGCCTCGGCCAGGGTCACTCCCGCGACCAGTTGCACCGGGAGCGTGGCGCTCACCGTGGATGTCGCGGGCTGCGCCGCGCCCGCCTGCTCGAATACCGGCGGCGGGAACGCGAACGGCCGCACAGGGTCAAGCGCGATGCCGGATCCGAGCGTGAGCTCCTCCACCGCTTCCTGGCCGTCCGGCGTCAGCAGAACCTTCGCGTCGACGATGCGGTCGTCGGACATCGCCAACTGCGCCAGTTTCGATCGGCGTACAGCTCCGCCCGGCGCGATCTTTGAAAGATAGCCGAAGAGCCGCTCCTCGACGCCGCCGGTCACGGACTGGAGTTCCGCCGCGGAGAGACTCGCCCCGGCCAGCGTGAGCTGGCACTGCACGCTCGCCCGCAGTGTGCCCGCCTCTTGCGGCAGGACCAGGATGCCCGCCGGCCGCAGCACCTCAATCGCATCGGCCACCTTCTGGCGCACGTCAGGGCTCTGGTCCGAGTAGGCCACCTGGATCGCTATCTCCCCGGCCACGCCATTGGGCGCCTCTAGGATCACGACATCCTTAACGCCTGGAATCGAGAGAATCCCGAAGCGCAAGGAGTCCTGCGTTCCCCGGACCACGCCGTGCAATGCGCCCCGCGCCCGCCTCCGCAGATCGTCGTCGGTCTCCGGAGCCGTGAGTTGCCGCGCCTCCTGGATATTCGTGACGCCGGAGATGCCCGCAATCATGACCTCCGGCCGATTCAGCGCGCCCTCGGCCACCGCCGCGGTAGCGATGGTTTCTCCTCCGGCGAACACTTCGCGGGTGCTCTCATTCGGCTCCATCGTGATGTCGCTGAGAGTCAGATACCGGTTGCCCTTGTCGTCGGTCACCGCCGTGCCCGCCGGCACCGTGATGTTGCCCGTTGCCCCGGGTTGTCTGGTGAACCGGAGCCGCGTCACCGGATGCCCGCTCGGCAGCCTGCGGACCCCCGCAAGTTCCACCACCTTGTCCAGCGAATCCCCTTGCGCCGTGGCCAGGAACGCCGAATCGTAGATCAGTTGCAGATGCTGATATTCCACCGCCAGTTCGCGCGCGATGGTCTCGACCAGCGTGCGAATGACGGAGCCGACGTTCAGGTCCGTCAACGGAACCGGGTCCGTCTGCACCGGGTAGTAATTCACGGTCAGCGTCGAACCCGGCGCCGGGCGCCGGCCATTCTCACGAAACTGGATGGAGTCCAGGTCGCCCGGACTGCCGCTGGAGGAGATGAGTTCGAAGTCGGCCGCGGTGAAGCGATACGGAATCTCTTTGGCCTTCGCGCCCACACCCACCACCGTGGTTCCTTCCAGGCTGGAGACGCGCCGCACCGGACGATTCTTCAGCTTCGGCGGGACCAGCGGAACGCCGCCGGCGGGCGCCGTGAGCGACTCCCGCACCGTGCCCCCCGTCAGGGTGGTCAGCATGTCGCGGACGATGTCCTCGTAGCTGCGCGGCGTGTAGCTCACAACGCAAACTCCAACGTGAGCCCCACGGGCGTGCCGGTATCCTTGGGCTGCACGGAAATCGTGAAGACGAAGGAGTCGAGCGTCTCCCGCTCCGGCTCGAAGGCGAACGCGAGAGCCTGGTCCTCCACGCGCGGCTCCTGCCGCACCACGTCGAGCACATACGCGCGGCACAGATTCCGCAGTTCATCGGTCTTCAACTGCCCGATCAGTTTGTGCAGCTCGGACCCATAGGAGCCGTGCCCCAGATCCCCCAGTGAGCCGCGCGGAGTGAGCAGCCGGAGAATCAGCGCCTGGGCCAGGTTCTCGTGCCCGTCCAGCACGCCGAGATCGGCCGCTTCCACGGCGTCGCCCGGCAGCCGCGGCTTCACCACGCGCAGATGCCGCACCAGGTCCACCTGCGACGCATCATGCGCCTCCATGTTGGGCACCACCGCGAGATCGACGCCGAGGAACTCGAACATATCACCCACCGATCAGGACCGTGCCGGCGGCGACGATCTGTCCCACCGGGACATCCGCCGGATCGTTGCAAGTCTTCACCGGATCTCCGTTACGGGCCGCCGCCTGCCCGCCGATCTTGACGCTCATGCTGCCCAGGAACACACTGCCCTGGTTGGCCGGAGGCTTCTGGAACGCGGTTCCCGGCGGCGTAGGCACGTGCGGTGGAGTGTTATTGGCCACCGAGCCGACCACCGCCGCGGGCTGCCCCCCGATCTTCACCGTCGCCACCAACCCACCGCCGAACTGCCCCGAGAACGGATGCGGCAGAGGCGTCGGAACCGGTCCACCGGGCGACGGCACCATCACGATGTGCGTGTCCACCGCGGTCACTGTGCTGCTCGCATTCGCCGCCGGCCGTCCCATCAGTTAATCTCCACCTGGGCGCCCTGAACCGTCACTTTTTCGCTGCCTTGAATGTCCACTTCGGTTCCCTTCAGAATCAGCTTTCCGGCGGACTCCACCGTAATGTCTCCATCCTGCTTGAGCGTGAGTTTCGAACCGCCGGCCGCCACTTCCGCGCGACCACCCCCGGCACTGTCGAGGCTCAGGTGGATCTGGTCGACCGTTACCGTCACCTTGCCCTTCTGGATTTCCACCTTGACGTCGCCCGGCAGATCCAATTGGATGGACGGCTTGCCGCCCTCAATCAGGAGGCTGAGGTCGGGAGAATCGGAGCCCGAGGGCAGCGCCAGCACAATCTGGCCGCGATCATGTTTCGGCGGCTCCTGATCCGGATGGTAGAGGCGTCCCGCCACGATGCCCGCGTTGGTGTCGCCGTCCGCGAACACCACCAGCACCAGGTCATCCACCGCCGGAATGGCGGCGAATCCCATGCAGCCGACGGCCACCGGGCAGCGCGGCAACACCAATCCCGTATCCAGCATCTCCACCGACACGGCGTGATCCTTCGGCGGATTCGCCGCCGGGAAAAGATCGACCACCTTGCCCACGCCCGCGGTGGCGCGCGCCTGCGCCTCATGACGCGCAATGCGGGCGACACTGTCGTAGAGTGCGGCGCTCACAACAATCCTCCGATCGCGCCGAGAGCCGCTCCCAGCAGTCCGCCCAGAAGATCTGAGGCGGCATTGCGAGCCTCGAACGACGTGTGACCACCGCCGGCGCCGCTCAACCGGTGCTCCAAGCGCGTGATCAGCCACGGTCCCTGCGTCATATTATTGGGCAGCTTCTGAATCTCCACCCGCATGCCGGGGCGCAACTTCGGCAGCAGGAAGCAGCGGCAGGCAAGCAACTGTGACCGCGATGCTGCCAGCGCATCCGCTGCCGTGGACGCACCCGTAGCGGCGTCCGGCGTGCGCAGGATCGGCGCCGGCTCCCACACGGCGTCCACTCCGGGCTTCGATGCTCCGCCCGGCAAGGGGGACAACGTGTATCGCAACGCGTTCGGAGCACTGCTGGAGCCCGCCGGTCCACTGCCGATGCGAAAGCGCTTCACGGCCGGTGCGGCGCGTTCCCGCACAGTGACGTCGAGGATTTCACGGCCGTAGAGCAGAGCCAGGTCCGCCGGTCCCTGGGAAGGAGCCGTGACGTCGAGCTTGCCGCCGCTGTCGAAGCACGCCGACGCTCCGCCCAATTCCGCCAGCCGTGCGATGTGTTCCGCCGCCGTGCGGCTCTGGCTGGTGACGTAGGCGGCCAGCGGAAGGTCCAGGTCCAGCGAGCCGGTGTCCGCGCCCGCATCCGAAGCCAAGGCGCGAATCACGTCCTTCCCGCTCTGCTGAAGATAGGTGGCGGCGGGCCGGAGTCCGGCCAGCGCATGACCGCCGTCCGCGGCCACGACCTCCGTTTGCAGCACGCCCCGCCGCAGCCACACGACCTTGCCCGTGAGGACCGTCTCCGAACCCTCGCCCCCGTCCAGATCCAGGGACGCGGCATCGCCCGGCGCCGCTTCGAGCTTTGCGCTTGCCGGAAGGGCGACGCGGAAGCGGTTCACCGCCGGCAGCAGCCCGAGCGTGGCATGAATCGCACCCGCGTGCGAGTCGTATTTGTAGTTGCCGAGGATGAAGCTTGCCGCCGGTTTCAGACTCATGAGAACGCCTTCGAAAGGCCGCCGAAGGCCTTCTGCACATTGCCGCCGATCGAGGTCACGCGCCCGGCCGAATCGCTCATCGGCTTGAGAAAATTGCCCAGGTCGAGCCCGTCCAGATTCGTGAGCGCACTCAGCGCGTCCACCACCGCAAGGGCGTCGTTCACCGCATTGGCAACGTCGCCTGCCAGACCTGCGATGTCGCCCAGGATGTCTGTGTCGAAGCCGAAATCGCCCAGGCCGAAGTCGTCGAGTCCGCCGAATCCGCTCACCTGAGCCGGTGGCGGCAGCGGTGGACTTTCCGTCAGGGACACGTCATAGCGGAAGAGGTTGGGCTGCCCCGCGATCTCCACGGCGGAGAAGCCGACCAGCACTACTTTTTGCAGTTCCAGAGCCTGCGTGATGTCGGCCGAAAACGTGATTTCTTCTCCTTTTTCGGCAGCCTGCTGCAAGGCTTTCAGGTCGTCCGCCGCCGCATCGCCGAACAGCGTCCCCTGAATGCGGATGCGGTGCGACAAACGATTCGCCCGTTGCTGAAGCTCGCCCGGGAGTCCCGCGATCGGCGTGGAGGCGAACCCGGAATCGAGCGAATGCTCCACCCGTTGCACCGAGTTCAGCGAAATGCTGCCGAGGAGCGGGACAGGGCGATCTGGCATCAGTCGATCCCCCTCAGGTCCGCCTCTTCGTTCAGAAGGTTGGCGAGCGCTTCTGCGATATCCTCCGCCGGTGCGGTCGCGCGCATCGCGAACGCGAGCCCATTGACGGCAGCGCCTGCTTCCTGACGGCTCCAGTCAGTTCGAGCCTCACGCGCGCCGGTCCTCTGAGGAACCCAGGAAAGCAACGGCCATGTCTGAGCCGCCGCAACGACCGCAGGATCGTCCGCCGAGAAGCCGAAGCGCCGAGCAGGCGCGGGTTCCCCGGGGGGCGAGGTTCGTGCACCGGGCGTTCCGTCGAACCAAACCTGCGGAGACGGATGCATCGCGGTCTGCATCGAATCAGTCGCAACGCTGCGCGCCGCGGACCACGACGCCGGAGCATCTGGCGAAGGCGAGGGACGGCGTGCTCCCAGCGCCATCGTCCCATCCGCGGCTCGCGTCCGCTGCTCTTCCGTTTGCGGATCGGCCGCCACAGCAGCCGTCCGCTTCGCCGGCGGCAGCGTAGCACTCCACTTGGCATGCACCGGCATTGCCAGCGCGGTGGGCGTGGAAGCGCGCCCATCTCCAAACTTCGCGGTGGCTTCAACGTCTTCGATCCGGCCTGCAGCGGGAACCGCGAAGTGCGCCGGATTCCGAACTCCCGCAGTGGACTGGGCGCTCGCGTCCTCCCCGCCGCAGTCTTCGCTCGCCGCTGCTCCGCAACGCGCCAGGAGACGCCCGGCAAGCGCGTCCCGGACTTCCTCAGCAGTGAGGTCGCGCAGTGGAGCAAACACGATGCGCCGCCAGCCCGAGGCGCTGTCACTCGCATCGGAAGGGGCGGCCAGACCGTCCACATCACGTGCGGGGAGCATCTCCAGTTCCGCACCAGAGAGCCCGGTCCGCACCTGCGCGAGCCGCAAAGCCTCCGCGAACGGCGGCGCCTCTTGCTGGGCGCCCGCCAGCAGCAGCGCCGCGATCTCCAGCAGGGTCGCATCTTCCGACCGCAAATCCCCCGACGCGCTCAGCGTCAAAATCCCCGACGCGGCGGGGCGAACAGGATCTCCATCGAGCAGCGCATGGCGCAAGATAGCGGACCGTTCCCGGAACGACAGCGGCCGCAGCGTCACTCCCGGCGTTCCTCCTACGCGCACGCAACCAGGCTCACCCGCGGGCGCGCAAGGCACGCGCAGCCCGGCGGCGATCAGTACGCCTGCCTCCATGTCGATCCGGGCGTCGAGCTGTGGGGCAAGGTTCACGACTTCGGTTGGGTCTCTCGCACACGCGTCGCGCTGAAGGTGTAGACGGCCTCGCCGTTGCCGCCTACTCCGAGCTCGAAGCTCTTCCCGGTCAGGAAACACTCGTCGAAGGACACGTCCATCGACGTGCTCCCGTGCTTGAACGTGGCGGTGATCTGGAAAGACTGATCCGCGGTCTTCTGATTCAGCGCGTCGTTGGTGGAGGCGACCCGCAGGACGCCCTCCACTGCCTGCGGACCGGAGACCGTGGCAATGCGCTCCACGCTGCCGATGGCGTAGACGTTTTCCCGCGCCTGCGTAAACCGGTAGTCAATGGATACCACTCCCTCCAACGGCTTACCGTCCAACTGCACAACGCTTTCACTGGCGGCAAATATGACGGGCATGATTTCGTGGACTCCTGTCTGTTAGTTCTTCACCCGGATGGTGGCGTAGACGTAATCGATGGCGCGGACCGGCCTCACCGCGATCTCCACCCGCACGATGCCTTGGCCGAAGTCCTGCTGCGTCGAATACACGTCCACCACGAACGCCGGATCCGTGCCATCGGTGGATTTCACCAATGCGCCCGCGCGCTCCATCCGCGTAAACGTGGCGATGATCTGCTGTTTGAGAGCCGTCCGGGAGGACTCGGAATTGAGCAGCCCGATAAACGTCTCGGAAATGGCCTTGGTTTCGCGAATGGCCTCGTCCGCGACGCGCGTCACGGAAATCTGGTCGCCTGTCGTGTCGATGCCCTTCAGCACCACGACGCCGTGACCGGCGCGGTCCTGCACCACGCACAGATTGATGGCCGGTCCCAGCAGGCGATTCAGCTCGCTCTCGCGATAGCTTGCGGGTGGGAGGCCAAATAGGGGTACGCCCTTGAAGGTCGGCGAGTCCTGCTGATTCAGCCGGCCCACCAGCCCGGCGACGGCTCCTTCGGCGCCTGCGGGCGAGACCAGCACAAACCGGCGATTGCGCACGCTCGCGGCGTGGTCGCGGATCAGCCCGAGGTCCCGCTGCTCCGCCCCGGTGACCGAACCGAAGGCGATGCGGGGCGCGCCGTTTTCGGCCATCCGCACCGCATGTGCGGCCAACGCCTGATGAATGGACCGCGCGTCGTCATTGGACCGCCCCGGCTCGACGGAGGCCAGCACCAAATCGATGCGCGGATCATCCGCCAGACGGTCGATGGCATCCTGATACTGCGGCACCGTGGGGGATGTCCCGTTCGTGAAGGGAAGCGGAGCTGTGGTGCCGGTGGGCAGCCGTTTGCCTTCCGGCAGGGAGTCCGTGGTGCGCGCGCGGAGGAAGCGGCTTTGCGCCAGCAAGACGTAAGGCAGGTATTGATCGCTGTCCGGATCCAGCACCAGCCCGCTGAAATCTTCCTGCAATCCGGCCTGGAATACCTGAAGTTGCACCTGGTTGTTCGTCACCGTAAGGCGCACGCTGAGGCCGGAGGCGGTGACGCCGGGCGCGGGCAGCAGTTGCATGATGACGCGCGCTCCACCTGCCTCCGGAACATCCAGTGCCGCGCCGTCATCGCCGAAGGCGTAAGTATTTTCGGCCGGCAGGACGCCCGCGAAGCCGGGGTCGACCGCGACCACCAGGCGCGACTGCGAATTGATGGTGTCAAACAGGTCGTCCGGCGCGCCCGGGCGCACCTGCAGATCCTGAAAGCTCTCTTCCGTGCGCCCGTTGCGCAGCAGCCGCAGACTGACGCGCGCAACGTCGCCATTCGTGTTCAGGAGTGCGCGGACTTCGGCGCGCAGTTGATTGCCCCAGGCGCCATTCGATCGGCAGCGCAGCGTCACGCACGGATTGCTGTCCGCGTTCAATAGCCTGAGAGACGCAGCGCTTCCCCCAGCCACCGGGGCGATCACCGCCTCGCTGATCCCGTTCGAGAGCGCGTGCACCACTTCCGCCATGCTGGACTGCGTTCCGGGACCCAGCAGGTCTCGCAACTCCGAGACCTTCGAAACGCTGACGAGACCTCCGCCGGCCGGTGGGCGGTCCACAATGCCGACCGCGCCTAGAATTCCCGCCTGCGCGGGAAGAGGAGGAAGGGGGTCAAACTGCGCTTGCACGCTTACGCCGGGAACGACTAAGGTACTCATTTCTGCTCCTTGTATGGCCGGATGTCAAGTGTCCGATGTTGGAGGATCATCGCCTTGGTCCAGTTCTTCCTTCAGGTTTGCCAACGCGCGGGTGAGCAAGTCGCACAGCACCTGCGCTTTCTCTGAACTGACGACGATTCGTGTGTGCAGCAGAGGCGGCTCGGATTCCGGATAGTGCTCGCCCAAGTCCAACAGAAACTCGGAAGCCGTGTAGCGGATCTCGAAGTAGTTGGAGTAACGACCCTGCAAGAGATAGCCTCTCGAATCCTCCGTCAACGTTTCTCACTGCCGCGAATCCAGTGCCGTGCACAAAGAGCAGGCCACGGTCCAAAATACAGTTCTGCGCGTTTTTAGGCCGGTTCTTGCGGTTTTGAGCGGCGCGTTCCCATCCGTGTTACAGCCCGGTGTGACACTGTATGTGACACTTCGAAGCGTGGGCGTGACAGCGCCTTAGGGGTTTGTGACAGGTGAGCTGACAGATCACGCAACGCCGGCACGCACGATGCGATAGTGGGAGATCTTTCGATACAGCGTCATACGGGAGCAGGACAGCAGGCGGGCCGCCTCCGTCTTGTTCCAATTGGCGGACGTCAGGGCGTCCAATACGCGCGACCGCTCCATGTCCCCGCGATTCGTCACGGTGCGGAGACGGTCCCGCCAGTGCACCGGCAGGTGTTCCATTCGGACCACAGGCCCCGGCTGGGTCGCCAGCGCCGCCTCCAGCAAATTGCGGAGTTCGCGCACGTTGCCGGGCCAGTCGTAACGCATTAGCCGGTCCAGGAGGCGCCCGTCGAGCCGCGCCACCGGAACACGCTGCCGCTGCGCGCAGCGCTCCATCAGGCAATCGACCAGCAGCGGGATGTCCTCCCGGTGAGTCCGCAGGGGAGGAAGATGGATGCGGGCGACATCCAGGCGAAAATAGAGGTCGGCCCGAAACGCCCGTTCCCGGACCAGGCGTTCCGGGTCCTGGTTGGTGGCCGCGATCACGCGCACGTCGACCGGCAGTTCGCGGTCCGAGCCGAGAGGCCGAAAGGTGCGGCTCTCCAGTACGCGCAGCAGCTTCGCTTGCACTGCGGCGTTCATCTCTCCGATCTCGTCAAGCAGGATCGTTCCTCCATCGGCCGCCAAAAAGGCTCCCCTGCGGTCACGGGCCGCTCCGGTGAAAGCGCCCTTCACGTGGCCGAAGAACTCGCTCTCCAGCAGTGTTTCCGGGATCGCCGCGCAGTTCACGGCAACCAGCGGCTTGTGCGCGCGCTGGCTCCGCGTGTGGACCATCTCCGCCGTCAGCTCTTTGCCTGTGCCGGTTTCTCCTGTGATCAGGACCGTGCTGTCCCCCGCGGCAATCGTCTCGACATATCGGGTGACAGCGTTAATCGGCGCGCTCTTGCCCACCAGGAGCGGCGAAGTGCCGGAGCGCTCCCCCCGCGCGCCGGCCGCCGAAAGACCGGCCCGCTCAAACACCGCCGCGATTTCTTCCGCGGACGCATTGCACGCCACCACATCCGAAACTCCGGCCCGGAAGGCCTGGACCGCGTTTGCAGCGTCGAATTCCTGCAACGCGAGAATGACGGGAAGGTTTGTGTGGCTGCGGAGTTCGTAGAAGAGCTCGATCGCCGTAGCCTCACTGCCCGGTGCGGCCACCAGGAACACAATATCGGCCTCGGGTTTCCCGTGGCGCGGCGGTCCGCCCCCGGCGCGGGCCGCAACCGAAACACGGACGGACGAATGGAACGCCAGCCCGGCGGTTTCGCTCCCGCCTTCTCCCAGATAGTACAGTAGCGCTCTCGGTTCCATCTCCGATTGATCGACTAGTTTACTCTTGTAGCGAAACTCGAACAAGGTGCGTTGCGCGACAATCTTGTGACATTTCGTACTTATGATTTCTTATGCCTGGTATATGGCTCCCGGAGTTGACTTGGGCCGGTCTGGCACGCCGCCCCATTGGGAACAAGGGCAACCTTGTCCGACTCATCGCTTCGTTGCTCTTGGGCCTGCTTCTGGCTGCATTCTTCGGCGCCCCGGAGCACGAGATCAGACGCTCGAGGCAGGCCGTGAGTCTTTGGAACTCCAGAACCTCGCCCACCCTGACCGAGTAGGAGAAGATCCTGAGGCATCGTATTGATTACGGGCTTCGCCCATCACTCGGAGCTTGGCACATCTTGTAAAGAGATGGAAAGCATGAGGAATCGTTACACATCTTTGTGTGGCTCACAGCAGGGAATCTGCCATGCCTGGAGCGAGGACTCACCCGGAGCCGGTTGGCCGGATGCTTGTTGCGGATCCTGGCGACCCTGGAGAGCACTGAAAACGCAGGGATAGCGCACGCGCCACTTGCCTCCCGACCAAAAGGTCAGAGGTTCGAATCCTCTTGGGCGTATCACCTCATAGCCACTCGCATGCGGCCTGCCCGGAGCGCTCGGTGCGGCCCTGATCCGATTCTTTCCCCAGCCCCGCCCGATGTACACTGGGAGCTGCGCATTAACCCGGAATTTTCGCCAAAAATCCCGAGAGGATTTGTCTCCATGCCGCCGTCCCAGGAAAGGAGCCCCGCGCCATGACCAAAGCCGAGGTCGTCAAGCTCATTTACCCCGAACGCCGCGCCTTCGACGGCCGCCGCTTCACCCAGAACACGCCCATCCTGCCCGACGTTTGGATCGCCTACGGGACCTCCGGGCCCGGCCAGGAACAAGAGCTCCTGCTGACGCCCAATCTCCACAGCAGCATCCCTCAGCTCGTCACCGAACTCCGCGTCCAGCTCCAACACGAGGTCGACAACGATCTCCGCACTACGCCTGGACACGAGCGCCGCGCCTCGGCCGCGCGCCGCCAGGAGAGCGCCCAGCCCTTCGTCGGCTACATCGAATCGCACGTCCTCGCCGAGCTCACCTTTGAGCAGCTCCTTCGCGCCCTGCTCCCGCTCTCCCTCTGGTGGCAGGAAGGCGTCGAGCCCGGCGGCTCTGTGGCCGTCGTGGAATTCCTCGACCAACTCCTCAGCTCCAGCGGCGACACCATTGTGCAGGCCATGCAGACCCCCACCGGCTACGTGGCCGATCACCGCGAACATGGCATCCGCCCCGACATGCTGGATATGGTCCGCATCGCGGGCGGCATCCTGACCGATGACCCGAAGAGGAAGACCCGCCCCCAGCCCCCGGCCGAGCCTTCGCCGCGAGCCTTGCGCGCCTCCATCCGCGCGGTCCGCAACCTGGTCGCGCGCCATGACGGCATGCGCCGCCGCCAACCCCAGGGACCCGCTCCCCTGTTTTCGGTCTCCTGCAACCGCACTGCGGAAACCGCCGTCACCGTCTCGCGCCTGGCCATCAAGGCCGACGCCGCCATTCGCCTCTTCAAGCTCTCCTGCCGCGACCTCGCCTGGGCCGTGATCGACAGCGGCATCGACGCCGCCCATCCCGCCTTCGCCGACTGGTCCGGCGCCGGCGGCTCCCGCGTCATCGAAACCTACGACTTCTCCCGCCTCCAGCCCTTCCTGCGCTGGGTCAACCGACCCGGCGACAAGAAAATCCCCCCGGACCTCATCCCCAAATTCGAATCCCTCAAAAACGCCGAAGACATCGTTGAGGACCTCAACCGCCGCCTCCTGTTCGGCCAGAGAGTCGAATGGGACCGCCTCCTGCCGATCCTCAAGATCGATTCCTCCGCTGCCGACGCGCCGAAAAACCAGCACGGCACCCACGTTGCCGGTATCCTCGGAGCCGACTGGCGCAAGCCCGACGCCGCCACGCCAGCGCCTCCGGGCTACCAGCCGCCCGACGCCGAAGTGCTCGGTGTCTGCCCCGACATCCGCCTCTACGACCTCCGCGTGATCAACAACGAAGGCGAGGGAACCGAATTCGCCATCCTCGCCGCCCTTCAGTTCGTCCGCAACCTCAACCAGAGCCGCGACCGCCCAGTGATCCACGGCGTCAATCTCAGCTTCTCGCTCCAGCACAACGTCCAGAGCTACGCCTGCGGCAGCACGCCCGTGTGCCAGGAATGCGACCGCCTATGGAACTCCGGCGTCGTGGTCGTCACCGCCGCCGGCAACCGCGGCTTCCTCCGTGATGAGGACCTCTTTGAAACCTATCGCGCCATGACCATCACCGACCCCGGCAACGCCGACGCCGTCATCACCGTCGGCTCCACCCACCGCATCGAGCCCCACCGCTACGGAGTGTCCTACTTTTCCAGCCGCGGACCTACCGGGGACGGCCGCCGCAAACCCGATCTCGTCGCCCCCGGCGAAAAGATCCGCTCCGTGGTCCCCGGCAACGGCGCGGTCGAAATGGATGGCACCAGCATGGCGGCCCCGCACGTCAGCGGCGCTGCCGCCCTGCTCATGGCGCGCTATCAGGAACTGATCGGCCGCCCCACGCGCATCAAGCAAATCCTCTGCTCCACCGCCACCGACCTGGGCCGCGAGCCCAGCTTCCAGGGCGCCGGCATGCTTGACGTACTCCGCGCCCTCCAGTCCATCTAAGGAGAAACATGATCTTCACCCTCGAAGCTCTTCAGGCCCACCAGGGCGACTCGCTTGTCCTGCACTACGGCTCGCCCGATGCCCCCCGCTTCATCGTCATCGACGGCGGGCCCGCCTCCATCTACGCCAATTCCCTGCGCCCCCGTCTCGAACAGATCCATCACAAGTGGAAGCGCGCCAGTGACGGCAAGCTCCCTGTCCAGATGCTGATGATCAGCCACATTGATGACGACCACATCCACGGCGTCATTGACTGGGTCAAGGAAATCGAGGATAACAGCGCCGTACCGTGCAGCATCCGCACGTGCTGGTTTAACAGCTTCGACCGCATCCTCGATAATGACGCCGAGGAGATCGCCGTCCGCGCCGCCTCGCTCGGCGACAATTCCCCCGGCACGGGCCACCTCCGGGCGCTCCCCCAGGCCATGGCGGTCATCGCCAGCGTCAAGCAGGGCCGCGAGCTCCGTGAACGCATCGAGGCCCTCGGCATCGACATCAACAGCGGCGGGGGCCTCCTGATGGTCGACGAAGCGGACACCAGCCCCTTCCGCTTCCCCGGCGATCTCACCGTGCACGTCGCCGGACCCAGCCTCCAGCGCCTGAAGGCACTGCAAAAGGATTGGGCCGATCACGTCCGTGATCATCCCGAACCGGTGGTCACCGCCGCCTTCCTCGATAGGACCGTGCCCAACTTGTCCAGCATCGTGGCCGTCGCCGAATTCGACGGCAAAACCATGCTGCTCACCGGCGATGCCCGCGGCGATGACGTCCGCGCCGGCCTCAAGATGCTCGGCTTCCTGGACGATCACGGCCGCGCCCACTTCCATCTCATCAAGATGCCTCACCACGGCAGCAACCGGAACATGGATCTGCAGTGGCTCAAGGACATCACGGCGGATCACTACGTGATCTCGGCCTCGGGCATGTACTCCAACCCCGACGCCGACACCGTGAAGTGGATCTGCAAGGCCCGCCAAGGCCACGCCTACAGCCTCTACCTCACCAACCAGGAAATGACGGATCCCAAGACCGGGGTCGACATCGGCAAGGCCGTCGCCGATGTCCTGGCGGCCCACCCCAACTCGAAACGCAAGGTGGTGTTCCGCAAGGATGCCGAACTCTCGGTCAAAGCCGAGCTCTCCGACAACATTACGTACTGAGGTGGCGCAAGCTTCAGCTGGCCGCGCCGGCAATCACGCCGGCGCTTGTGCCTCCCCTTCAGGAGGCCGCCGCCACCGCCCTCACACTCAATGGAGACGGAAAATCCACGTGCCCTGAGTACAACCCCACGCCCGGCCGGTCACCCTCGCGCGGCACCGACTGCACCAGCGTGGGCACAAACGACGTCGCCACCTGCGACCTCTTATGCGTGTTGGTGATCAGGCGAGTCGCCTCGTTGCCCGTGCCGCACTCGCCCAGGTACCGCCCGTCGGACCCATACACCTCCCGACCGCGGAACCGCCCCACCTCGACGCCGTCGTAGGTGAACAACGAATTCCCCTCGCGATACCCGAAGCTGATCCCGCCCCAGGTCCAATACCACTCAATCGCCGGTTTCGCCTCTGCGGCTCCGCGAGCCGCCGTAGTGCTCCGGCTCAGGTTCTGACTGTTTTTGCTCGGCATGTACACCTGATCGGCGCTAATGCAAACATCTGAGATAGGAGAGATCCCCGCCTGTAGTACGGGATTTCGTTCCATGCCAGCACTAAGGCAGTCATACTACCCGGGCTCGCGAATCCCCAATGTTAGAATCAGCCTGTGAAACCGACATTCCTCATTCTTCTCGCCCTTCTCCTCGTCGCCGCCACACTGCCTGCCCAGGGTCCCAAAGGAACGGGCAAGGGCGGCCCCGCGCCGGAGTTTGAAACCACCGGAACGCTGCACCAGGTGATGCGCGCCATCATGCTGCCCAACTCCGATATCGTCTTCGAAGCCGGCAACGAGCCTCCCACCACCGACGAAGGCTGGCTCAAGGCCCAGAACGCCGCGCTCACCTTAGCTGAAGCCGGCAACCTGCTCATGATCGGCGGACGCTCTCAGGGCCGGCCGGACTGGACCCAACTCGCCAAAGGCCTCATCGCCGCCGGCCAAAAAGCCTACAAGGCAGCCATGGCCAAGGATCCCGACCAGATGCTGATCGTGGGCGGCGACCTCACCGACGCCTGCGCCGCCTGTCACAACAAGTACCGCGATAACCAGTAAGCCCGCATACCCGGCTGCCCCGGGACCAGCCCGGCACGTTCATAAAAACAAAAAGGCCCGCGGTGAACCGCGGGCCTTCGACCATAAGGGAGAAATGAATTCCGCTTAGCGGCGCTTCAGCGTCGGCCGCTCGTCCTTGTCCTCATCGGTGCCGTCCCCGTCGGCGCCGGGCTTCTTCTTCAGGGTGGGACGATTGGAATTGGCATCCTGCTGATCCACCTTGCGGCGGTTGACCAGCATGCCGAGCCGCGCCTTCACCTTATCGAATTCCGACGTGGTCACCACGTACTCTGGGCGCGGTTCGAGGTTGTGTTCGATGTGCTCCTGCGCGTCCTTGATACGGTCGTCGGTCATCGGATGGGAGGAGAAGAGCTGGCTGATGGTGCCCTTTTTCTTCTTCTCCATCGCTTGTATCTTTTCAAAGAAGTTGACGAACTCCACCGGGTCGTAGCCGGTCTTATACATGTACTGGAGTCCGAGGTTGTCGGCCTGCTTCTCGAATCCCTGGGAGAATTGCAGCATGCCCAGCGGAATCGCGAGGCTGGCGGCCTGGCGGATGCCGTAGCCGGTCCAGCCACCCAGGAAGATCAGCGGGATGGTGGCGTAGCTGGCTACCTGGCCGCGGGTGTCCTGCTTGGTTCCGTGGCGCGCGGCGACGTGGGCGATTTCATGCGCCATCACGCCGGCCAGCTCGGCTTCATTATCCGCCTTCAGGATCAGGCCCGAGTTCACGTAGAAGAATCCACCGGGCAGGGCGAAGGCGTTCACCGAATCGTCGTCGAGCACCTTGATCGTGAAGGGCACCTGTGCGTCGGAGTTGCGCACCAGGTTCTGGCCCACGCGGTTCACGTACTCGGAAACCACCGGGTCGTCGATTACCTTGGCCTGGCGCTCAACGTCCTGCGCGAGGCTCTTGCCGAGGGCAATTTCCTTCTCGATGGAGTAAAAATTGAGGCCCTTGGCGACGTCGCGGTTCCCAATTTCATTGGGGTCGTCCTCGACTTTGATCTTCTTATCCTTGTCCTGGTCGTCTTTGTCAGCGGCGAATCCGGGCAGGGAGAATGAGAACGTGGCGATCACCACGACGGCTAGCAAACGGCGCATAGGCCAAACTCCTCTCTTTCACAGTATAGCGCTCTGCGAGTGTGACGCGTGGCAAAGCCCGCAGGGTACAGGAAAATCGCCCCGCAGCGGCGAAGGGCGGCTCGGCCGGCGAACCGGAGTGCGGAGGGTTGCGCGATCAGCCGTGCCCGAGGTACATCAGCCAACTCAGGCCGAAGAGGGCTCCCACGAAGCAGACGAAGCAGTAGACGGCGTAGCGCACGCGTTCGCGGTCAGTGCGCTTGGTGATGATGCCGAGCACGATTGATGTGAACAGGGCGAAGATCAGCGAGGCTTCGAAGTGGGAGAGGTTGACGCTGGGCATCAGTCCTTCCTCCCGGTCGCGATTTCGAAGGCGTCAACCATGCCCAGCAGGTTCAGGAGCCCGGCGGCCACCAGGAACTTGGTGCCGTAGTCGTGGACGTGGCCGGCCATGTCCGGCACGGAGTAGCCGAGCCATACGGAGAAGAAGTAGGGAAGCCCGGCCAGAACGTTGCCGACGAATCCGCCACAGTAGATGACCGTGGTAAGAAGGTCGCCGGACTGGGGCCGGAAGAGGGCCCCTTCCATCATGAGCCCGAGAAGGAAAAGGGAAAGTACGGAAGCCAGGATGAGCCCCCCCCGGCCGGAGCGTTTGAGGAGCATATGCCCGCCGCCGGGGACGATCCAGGCGAGGGCCACGGCCGGAAACCAGCCGATGCGGGATTTTTCTGCCACGACTTATAGGATAGCGCAGGAGGTCAACCTTCCCGGCTGGAAGATCCCATGGAGATCGCGGCTGCCGTGCAGGACCCGAAGAACGAGGACGTCCTCCGTGTCCCGCCGGTAGAAGGTGACATGGTTGGCGACCGGGAAGCTGCGTAGGCCAGGACGCAGATCCTCGCGCGAACGGCCCATGTGAGGATGGCGGGCGAGCATCCAGAAGCGCTCTAGCCCGCTCTAGCCCGGATTTCTCACCAGGTTTCGGACACAGGACGTGGCGCAAGCCCGTGGCTTGCCGCGCCGGGACTCGTCCCGGCGCTTGTGGCCGGTCACGCTGTCATGCCGGGAGCGGCGGCTAAATCGCCGATTGCGTATCCCTGCCTCACGTTTCGCGCCGATGCACTGTAGAGCTTGTGAGAAATGCAGACTAGCCTAAGACTAGCCCGGATTTCTCACAGGCTCGCAGAGCGTTTCGGGCAAAGCACAGGCAGGGTGCCTCGGCGAGTGGTCGGGCCGGCACTCCGGGCACGACACTGTGATGGACGACAAGCGCCGGGACGAGTCCCGGCGCGGCGAGCCATGGGCTCGCGCCACGTCCTGCCTCCGAAATCTGGTGAGAAATGCGGGCTAGTGCGTCGATCAGTCTATCAGCCGTGTCCTGACTGTGGCGCTCTCTGGCAACGTAGAGCCAGATTCCGTCCAAATCCGCTTCGGTCTCCGGAGCGAGACGGTGCGCCGTCAGCGGATGGTATGCGCAGAACCGCGGATGGAGATCTGCGGCTCTTCAGCAGACCGCAGTTTTGAGATACGTCGATTTTGTGCGACGGATGGCGGGCAACCTGGCGTAAAAGTTTGGATGGCGTCAGGCTATGGCGCGGGGCGGCGGCGGAGGCGCAGCCCCGCGTCGACGCCCTCCGGGACCTTGAGGACGAGCGTTCCGCCTACGTCGGTGTCCGCGAGCGAAAGCTCCTGGTCGTCGATCTCCACACCGTATTCGGCCTTGGGTGCGAGGCCCAGGATAAACATCGTCTCTGCGTCAATGCGCAGGCGGGCGGCGTCCTTGGACGTCACCCCGGCCAGCAGGGCGTCGCCCACCCGGACCGGGGCGATTTCCGCGCCGGCGCGCAGCGTCTGGATGCCGCCGTCACGGAACATTTGCAGGCGGCCGGCGAAGTAGCCGATCCAGATGGCGTCGTCGTCCCAGGAGGTGCGGGCGAAGACGTCTCCTGTGGCCGGGTCGTGGAAGACCTCGGGTAACGTCTGGTAGCTCAGGCCCGGCTGGTACGGGTTGGCCCACAGGAACTCGTAGGGCATACCCAGCGGGCCGCGCATCAGGAAACGGTCCAGCATCAGCCAGCCCTGGACGAACTGGTGATTGAGCGCGTTGGTGTCGTAGGCGACCATCGCCAGGCCGGCGGCGCGGGAGAGGGTGGCGGCTTTGAGGTCGGGCGGCCCGTCGGCGATGTAGACCGGAATGCGATATTCGTTTTCCGGCGCGGCCAGCGGGGCGGGGTAATGCGCAAACAGGTAGTCGAGCGGCAGGGTCTGGAAATAATCCGGAGCGGACTCCCGCAAGTCGACTTGCGTGTTGTCGCGGACGACGTGGAGCAGTTCGAACAATGCGTAGAGCTGGTCGTGCGGGATCACCGGTTGGCCGGCGAGGAGCTGCGGGACGATCTGCCCGCCCCACCAATCGACCGCGATACTGCGGAGGACGGCATTGCCCGCGTCATCCAGGCGGTCGGCCAGGGCGATCGCCGCCAGTGCCCGGGCGGTCTGGCCGGAGACGTCGGTGGCGGGCGCGGCCATGCGCTCCTGGAGCTTGGCCGCGAGCTGGTCCTTTTCGGCGGCGGTGAGCAAGGGCTGGCACCAGTCGAAGACCAGGGCGAGCTGGCGGAGGTCGGTGGCCTCGGCGGAAAGGGCCCAATCGATCGCCTGGCGCCCGGCGGGGTCGTTCTGGGCGATCTGATAATACAGGGCTGAGGCGAATCCGGGCTCGGGCATGGGGGCGCCGCCGGTCATGAGCGCCTCGAACGGCTCCCAGCGCAGGGAGCGGCGTTCACGCTCGCGCTGGAGCAGGCGCAGGCGCTGGGGCGTAAGCAGCAGGCGGAGGCCGTCGCGGTAGACGTGGAAATCCTCGCTGGCCAGTGGGTTAACCGGTGTTCCGGGGGCCTGCGCGGGAGCCTGCGGCCGGGCCGGGAGCCCCAGCAGCAGCCCAAGCAGCAGGAAGACGGCCACGGTCAGGGTCCGGCTGCGCACGCATCCAATTGTGTCACAGCGACACACCGGGCGGGGCAGGGACACGCGCCCAGGGCCGGGGCTGAGTCCGGATGTAGTTGCAAACACGTAAATGAAACAGTGGTCCGCAGAGTGCTCTCTTCCAAAGCGAATTGATGAAGTAACCTTTGAAACCTGCCCTCTGTTGTTGACGGGTGCGAGCGAAAGAAGCGGGTGGCTACACAATAGCGTGCTTGCGGGAGCCGGTTGTTAAGAGTTCTCAAACCGCTCCTTCCTTCGTGAGTACACGATTGGCAACAGAGGGGTTTTTTTTGTAACGGGATGACGCTGGACGCATCCTTGGTCTTATAACGATCTTCCTGGATACGTGGTCTCGGTACGGACCGCTGGGCTGAGGACTTGAATGGACGCGGGACTTGGCTCAAGTTTGGACTGTGCGGACGCCCGGATCCAATGCCCAGATCTTGGGCAAACCGCATCGGAAACGGCATTACCGTCACCTCGCAAAGCTCCGCTTCCGATGCGGTTTTTCTAGCCTTCATTAGCATACTCCTTCTGTTCGCTGCTGCCTAGGGGAAAGTGTCCGAAGATGGACACTTTGGGGGAAACCGCCGCTTTCCGGTTTAGAGAGCCTGGCGAAGCAGTATTGGCCGCAGGCCGATCCTCTGGGCCGGACCATCACCATGGATATCGCCGGGAAGCAGGTGCCCGCGCAGATCGTGGGCATCGCCGGCGAACATGCGGCAGTCGGCGCGCTTCAAGGAGCGGCCTCAGGTCTAGATGCCGTACACCGAAGCTGTGAACCTTCCCGAGGACTTGCTGGTCCGCGGCCGTGCGAAGCCTGGATCCCAACCAGACCTTCTCCATCGCCGGTCCGTACGCCACCTAGGTCGACGATGAGTTCCATTCAGAACGGGAACTGACGGCACTGCTGAGTTGGTTCGCCGCCCTGGCGCTGGCGCTCACGTTGGTGGGCGTCGCCGGGCAGGTGGCCCGCGCGGTCGGCCGCGGCGGCGGGGAAATCGCGATCCGCCTGAGCTGCGGAGCCACGCCGGCAGAACTGCTCCGAATGTTCTGCGCCGGAAGCCTGCAGCCGGTCGCGATCGGCATCGTCCTCGGCGTCGGCGCCGCGTTCGCGGCCACCAGCTATTCCGGGGCGCTGCTCTACGAGATCACGCCGACCGATCCCGCCACCTACGCAACCTCCGCTGCTGCTGGGCGGAACCCTGGCCGCGAGTCTGCTGGTGGCGATGGAGGCAACGCGCGTCGACCCGGCGCAGGAGTAGGCTCACGATCATCGGCCTTGCTGTTGTGTCGGAGGGTGATGTCACTTCGCCGGGATGGGCTCAGCTCCCTAAGACACCCTTGACGGCGGCGATCACTACGCAGATGGTGGTGTGGGTCAGGAACCCGTAGTGAATCCAGTGGCGCGTGAAGCGCATGATCAGGCGGAAGTCGTCTCCCATGGCCTCGGCTAGTGTGACCCGCGGGGTGGGGATGGGACCAATAGTCCGCGCAGGGGGGCGAGGTGGAAATCGGTTCAGTACCAAACCTGGATTACTGCGGGGAGGTAGCGAGTACTTCGAGAAGAATCCAGTGGCGCTTCAGAACGGGAGCTTCCGCTAAGGGCGCCGGAACACGAGGCTGAAACTCACCAGGCTCCCCGTGGTGTGCGTGTAGCAGTTGGTCTTCGCGCCCTTCGAGTCATACGCGCAGGACCCGTTGACCCGTGGGAGCGTTGGTGTCAGGCCACGGCGCGTAGCCGCGAAGTGCACGGAGCCCGACGGCCGGCCGGGTTCAGCGTCAAGGAAGTCGCCAGCCCGGGCCTTCGTGGGGTGAGGGATCCGTAGGCCGCGACGTTATATGCTCCTCGGTCTTCGTAGCCGTGCAAGCGGAGTCGAAACCGTCGGCCGATGCCAGTGGGTGGTGCGCTCAGCGAGTGGGCCGCTCCCTTGAGCGAGCACACCCGGATAGCCGGTACGGGGTCTTGACAGCGCGGCGGCGGACCGCGAGCGCGAGGCCGGCGTGCTTAGACCGCCAGCATCCGCTTGATGGACGCGGTGGCCTGGCGCGTGCGATGCGGATTTTCGATGAGCGCAAAGCGCACGTAGCCCTCGCCGTATTGGCCGAAGCCGACCCCCGGAGACACGGCCACCAGCGCCTTTTCCATCAGCGTCTTCGAGAACTCGAGCGACCCGGCCTCGCGGTACGGCTCAGGCACCTGCGCCCAGACGAACATGGTGCCCTTAGGCGGCTCCACCGGCCAGCCGGCGCGGTTGAGGCCTTCGACCAGGACGTCGCGGCGCTTCTGGTAGACGCCGCAGATCTTGTGGACATCCTCCTCGCATTCGCGCAGGGCGATGATGGAGGCGATCTGGATGGGCTGAAAGTTGCCGTAGTCCAGGTAGCTCTTGATGCGCCCCAGCGCGTGGATCATCTTCTTGTTGCCCAGGCAGAAGCCCACCCGCCAACCGGCCATGTTGTAACTCTTCGACATCGAGTAGATCTCGACGCCGATCTCCTTGGCGCCGTCCACCTGCAACAGGCTGGGCGGGCGATAGCCGTCAAAAGCGATATCGGCGTAGGCGAAATCGTGCAGCAGCATGGTGCCGTGATGCGCGGCCATGCGGACCAGGTCCTTGAAGAAATCGAGCTCCACGCACTGCGTGGTGGGATTGTGCGGGAACGACACCAGCACCATGCGCGGCGGCTTGGCGGACTTTTTGTAAACGTCCTCCAGATGATTGAGGAACGTGGCGGGGTCGGGCATGGGGAGCGCGCAGGAGTGGCCCTCAGCCATGGTCACGCCCCATTGGTGAATGGGGTAGGCGGGGTTGGGGGCGACCACCGTGTCGCCGGGTCCGATGACGGCGAACAGCAGGTGCGCCAGCGCGTCCTTGGCGCCGATGGTGACGATGGCTTCGGTGTCGGCATCGAGCTTGACGCCGTAGTCGTCGTGGTATTTCCGTACAATCTCCTGGCGCAGGTGCGGGATGCCTTTCGATGCCGAGTAGCGGTGATTGCGCGGATTGCGCGCCGCCTCACACAGCTTGCTGACAATGGCGCGGGGCGTGGCGCCGTCGGGATTTCCCATTCCCAGATCCACCACATCCAGCCCTGCTGCGCGCGCCTTGGCCTTCATCTCGTTGATGACGGCGAAGACGTACAGCGGTAACTTCGCGATGCGGTAGAACTCCTGATCAGGCAACATGCCTTTCTATTTTAGCGGGCGGGTTGGGGGCGGTGAGATTTACGGGATCGCGGAGATCGCGGACCGGAGAGGACCGCTCCCTGGGTCGCGGCTAACGGCACTCTGCCCGGATCGCGGCGGTCGCGCATAGCGCCACGCGCCAAAGCCACACTGCCCGGATCACGCACAGCGCCGCGCACGATCCCCACTCTGCCCGGATCACCGCTTCCGCACGCAGCGCCACGAGCTGAGCCGCGACCGCAGGGAGCGGTCTCCGTCAGTCACGCCAACCCAGTATAGTGCACAACCTTCCCATCCACCACAGTCATCGCCGAACGGATCTTCTTAATATCCGCATCCGGCACTGCGAAGTAGTCGCGGTCGAGCACCGCCAGATCGGCCAGCTTGCCCGTTTCGATGGTGCCAATCTTATCCTCCATCCGCAGAAACCAACTGTTCTCGCGCGTGAACAGGCGCAGAGCCTCCTCGCGCGTGAGGTGCTGCCCAGGATTCACCTGATCCCCGAAGGAGTTCACCCCCGTGACCGCGTAGTAAATATGCAGCCAAGGATTCAGCGGAGCGATATGCACCCCATCCCCATGAATCCCCGTCTTGACCCCATGATCCAGAATCGTCCGGAACGGCGGACCCGCCACCATCTTCGGATCCGCCGACGTCACCCAACGGAACGCGCCCATCTCCACGCCGCACCCGAGAGCCTGCAACCGGCTCAGCAGCTCCGGCGTGACTTGGGGGACGTGGTGCACCACCCAGCGCAGTTGCGTGATGTCGTGTTCCTTGTTGACGGCTTCGTACTCCTCCACCACCTGTTGCAGCCCCGCGAGATTCTGCACGGCGTTTTCGTTGTGCCAGCCGGCCGCGCCGACGATGTGTTGGGCGTCGCGCCACACGGCGCCGCTGGCCAGTGGAGCCGCCCACTCGCCGATCGCCCCGGTCATCATCATGTCGTCGCCGAAGTAGGGGAAGCTGTTGCGCAGGCGCTCGTGCAATTCGGGCAGCGCGGGGTCGCTCTGGTTCTGGAGAAAATTCGTCTGCAAGCGGATGAAGGTGCGCCCTTCGCGATGCAGCTCCAGCCAAGGGTCGTACATGCGGTACTGGTCGAGGTTCGAAAGAATCTGGCTGGGGTGCAGCGGACCCGGCGTCGGAAACAGCACCTGGTCGAGCTGCGCGGTGAGGCCCACGCTGGCCGAATACTGCATGGCGTCGATGGTGCTGCGCTTGCGGTCGTCAAACGTCTGCGCCTTGCGCAGCAGGAACAAGGCCGAGGCCGAGGGTCCGCCGCCGGCGAATCCTGCGGGAGCGATGGCGCCGGTGGCCGACACGTTGATCTTCTTGATGTCGGGATGGACGGGCGGCGCGGCGTCGGCCGCATCGAAGTACGCCTTGGCCATGCTGTTGACCGCGGCGGGTCCGGTGAAGCGTTCGTAGAGGAACACCGGCCGGTCCGGGACGGCTTCGTCCAACTCGGCCAGCGTCGGATGGCGATGCTCGGCCCACTGGTTCGGATGCCAGCCGCCCATGGAGGTGATCCAGGCGCCTTCAGGGACGCCGGCCTTGCGGCGCGCCGCCAGCGCCTCCTGCACCTCGCGGATCGATGTGGTGTTCTCCAGGATCGTGTGATAGCCGGGCCGGTTCGCCAGACTCACGATGTGGATGTGCGGCTCCACCAGTCCGGGCACCACGGTGCGTCCACCCAGGTCGATGCGCCGCACGCCGGCTCCGGTGGGCATCGTGCCGCCCACCGCCACAAAGCGCCCGTTGCGGATCGCGACCGCATCGGCGATGATCCCGGCGGCGTCCATCGTATGGATGCGCCCGTTGAACAGCACCAGGACTTCTTCAGCCGGTACTTGGGCGTGCAGCAGCGAGGCTCCGGGCCCGGCGCCCAGCGCCAGCGTAGCCCCGGCGCCCGCGCCCAGAAACCGCCGTCGCGACGAGCCTCTGCGTGCCCCGCGTTTCGAATTCGTGCTCATGGAAATCCTCCCGTTGTCTGGAAACCCCGATTCTAGCGGCCGTCCAGCGCGGGCGCAATGCACGTCCTGCTCAGCGAGCGCATTTGACACGCTGTTCCGCCTTTGATAACTGTGAAAAGCTGGGCTACGGAGGAGGAGCCCGCGTTCGTGAGACTGTTGCTGCTATTCCTCACGGGATAGGGTGCCGTTTGGGCGCAAGCGCCCTTCCTCTACTACCGAGGCATCGTGAACGCAGCCAGCTCCATGGCCCCCGGACTGCCTTCCGGAGGCATCGCGCGCGGTTCGGTGTTTTCGATCTACGGGCGCAACCTGGGTCCGGACACCAGCCCGGGACTCAGCTTTCCGCTGCAAACCAACCTGGGCGGCGTCACCATCACCCTCACCCAGGGCGACACGACCGTCAACGCCATCCCGGTCTTCGTCGGCCCCGGCCAGATCAACGCCATCCTGCCGTCGAACGCGCCACTGGGATTGTCCAGCCTGCGCGTCACCTATAACAACCGCACCGGCAATCGCATGCCCGTGCGCGTGGTCAACTCCAGCTTCGGGATCTACACGGCGACCGGCACGGGCCTCGGGCCCGGGATTTTCCAGAACGCCTCCACCACCGGGCAGCCCGTGAATTCGCTGAAGACCGTGGCCCAGCCCGGCGACGTCATCATCCTGTGGGGCACCGGCCTGGGGCCTATCACCGCGGCCGACAACCTGGCGCCGCCCACCACCTCTCTGCCCACCAAGACCGAAGTCTTCGTCGGCGGCAAGCAGGCCCAGATCACCTATAACGGACGCAGCGGCTGCTGCGCCGGCACGGACCAGATCGTATTCGCCGTGCCCAATGACGCTCCCACCGGATGCTGGGTCCCGGTCGCCGTCCGCACCGAGGGCGCCGTGGTCAGCAACTTCGCGACCATGGCCATCGGCGCCGACCCGGCGCAGTGCGCCGAGCCCGATAACCCGCTGGCCAAGGCCCTGATCGCAGGCGGCACGACGGCCATGTTCGCCCCCACACGCTTCCACGTGCGCTCCGATATTGCCGTGCCTGCCCCGCTGGAAACGTCTGCCGACTTCGCCGGCGGATTTGTCGCCCGGGAAACCGCCGGCGTGTTCAACTTCAACCCGGCCTTCTCCCTGCCGCCGGCGGGCGCCTGCACCGCTTACACCGCGGCCGGCAATTTCCCGCTGGACCAGGACCTGCTCCCCGGCATGCTGCCCACCGGCGGAGCCCTGGATGCGGGAGCCACCCAGATCACCGGCGCGAAAGGCTCGCACAACCTCCCCGCTTCGGCCTACGCCGGCCTTCTCGCCAGCTATCTGGGAGGCATGATCCCCGGCGTCCCGCAACTGCCCGCAGGTTTGGTGCTCGATCCGGGAGCCGTCTCCGTATCCACCGGCGGAGGCGCGGACGCCGGCGCGATCCAGGCCCAGGCAACCATGCCCGAGCCCTTCACCTGGACCAATCGCGACCAGAATACCGAGGTGATCCGCTCCCAGGGGTTGACGCTCACCTGGAACGGCGTGGCGCCGGGCAACACCGTCTTCATCGTGGGCGGAAACGCGGATCTGCCCAACAACGCCACCGGTCTGTTTCTCTGCCGCGCCCAACCGGGAGACACGTCGTTCACCGTTCCGGCCGCCGCGCTGGCCAACGTCCCGGCCTCCCGCCGCCTCGCCACCCAATCGCTGGGAGCCGTCTACGTAGGGCAGTGGCAGTTAACCAGTCCCGCGCCGGTCAACGCCCAGGGCGTCAACTTCGGACTCCTGATCCCCACCCAGATGCAGGGCAAGTCCGTGAGGTTCCACTAAGAGGGCGCTATGGACTGGGGACGTTCGGCAATCGCGGCGTGCAGACGGTGGAGCCAGTGGGCGTTGGTTTCGCTGCTGGCCGCCGGAGCCCTCGTGTTTGGCTCGGGCTGCATCCCCGTGGACTTCTTCGTCGACATAGACGGCGTCTACGTTCTGCTGTGCGTCTACATGCCGAAGGCGAATCCGCCGTACCAACTGCGCACGTACGATGTCTTCTTCGGAAGGTTCGACCCGGACGAGGAAACCGATGGCAAGCCCTGCAATCCGAGCGACCAGGATGACGAACGCAACAATACGGCCAGCCAGCCCACCTCCGGAGCGGGAGCCTCCAACAATCTCCCGCCACAAGTCGCCATTGTGGACCGGGCGCGCGCCGCCGTGCAATCTCTGTTTGGCTCCCTGCCGCCCCTTCCCGGCGTCCCGTTTCCCACTGGGACCAGCCCGCCACCGCCGTGCAGCTCAAACGCCACCTTCTACATCGTGAGCCACGGGAACGGCACCGTGGGGCATTACTCGCTATGCCCGTTGCGCTTGCTGCGCACCATCGGCGTGCAGAGCAATCCGCTGCAACTCGCCTTGACCCCCGACGGCGCCACCCTGGTGGTTACCAGCTATGACCACGCCCTGACGTTTATCGACACGGCCAGTGACACGGTTGTGGCCACCTTGGCTACCCCCAACCGCTACCCCAACGGGATCGCCATCAGCCCGGACGGCCAGCTCGCCTACGTCACCAATTTCTACGACGTCAGCCAGAGGGTGATGGTGGTGGATCTGGCCGCGCGCAAGATCGTCGATGAGATTCCGGTGACCGGAGCCTTCCCGAAATCCGTGATCCTGACGCCGGACGGCTCGCAACTGTGGGTGCTCTACTACCAGTCCACCAGCATCGATGTGATCGATACGCTGACGCGCACCGTCAACGCGCAGGTTCCCGTGGCTGGCCAGGCCGACACGGGCATGGCCTTCAACCCCACCGGAACGCGAGCCTACGTGGCGGTCAGCTCCGGCCAGTTGGCGGTGATCGACACAGCCACGCTGCGCCAGGTCGCCTCGGTGCCCATCCCGTCGCCGACGGAGGTCGCGGTGACCCCCAACGGGCAGATGGTGGTGGTGCGTGGCTACTCGTCGCTGACGACGGTGAACGCGCGGACCAACACGGTGATCGGCAGCACGGACCTGGACGCGGAAGGCGGAATGGGCCTGGTGGTGTTTCACTGACGCGTGATCCCGTACTATCCACAGCCGGTCTGGCGCATCGGTTCGGTCGAGATCCACGCCTTCGGAGCGATGGCCGCCCTGGCGATCGTGCTGGGCTTCGCGCTCGTGCGCTTCCTGGCGCGGGCCCGGAAGCTGGATGAGCAGCGCACGGGCGGCCTCGCGCTCGCCGGCCTCATCGCCGGTCTGGCCATGGGCGTCGTCGCCGCGCAACTCGCCTCGCCGGGGCCTGTGCGTCTGCTCACCTGGCGCGGGGAATCCACCGTGGGCTTCACCATGGGAGCGCTGGCCGTAGGCGCCTGGCATGTGTGGCGCAGCGGAACGGACGGCTTGCGGCGCCTGGACGTGATCGCCCTGGCGTTCCCCGTGGCCTGGGCGCTGGTGCGCACCGGATGCTTCTTCGCCCACGAGCACCTGGGCCGCGCGAGCACGTCTTTTCTGGCGGTGCGCTTCCCCGAGGGCGCGCGCCTGGATCTGGGACTGCTGGAGGCGCTGGCCGCCTGCGCCGTCGCGCCGGCCATGTGGCTGCTGGCGCGTTACCGTCCGCCCCCGGGAGTCCTGCTGGCCGCCATCCTCACCGCCGCGGCGCTCACGCGTCTCGCGATGCATGCATTGTCCTGAGCCCGGCGCCTCTCTACTGCCTCTGTGCCGCGTTCCCGTCCATTGGGCAGAGCGCCTATAGCCGTGCCGCGACCATAGGGAGCGGTCCCTGCCCGTCCACCTTCCGGCGGACCCGCCACACGATCCCTGCCTCCTGCGCGAACACCAACTCGCGGCGCAACCGCCCGACCGGACATGGCATCATGAAGTAGTTGCTCTCCGGTCCCCTCTTACCCATCTTTCTGATCGTCGCCGTGGATGTCCTCGGGCTGACGATCATGATCCCTCTATTGCCGTTCTATGCGGAAAGCATGGGCGCGAGCCCGGCCACGGTCGGTTGGCTGATCGGCATCTACGCTGCCTGCCAGTTGATCTCCGGCCCGCTGCTCGGCCGCATCTCGGATCGCATCGGCCGCAAGCCTCTCTTGTTGGTCAGCCAGGCGGGCACCTGCGCCGGCTTCATCATCACGGCGTTCGCGCCGTCGCTGTGGGTTCTTTTCCTGGCCCGCGCGATTGACGGCGCCACGGCCGGGAACCTCTCGCTGGCGCAGGCCTACATCAGCGACGTGACCAAGCCCGAGGAGCGGGCGAAATCATTCGGTATTATCGGCATCGCCTTCGGCATGGGCTTCCTCATCGGACCCGCCATCTCCGGCTTCCTCGCGCAGTTCGACTACCGCTATCCCATCTTCGCCGCCGCGGCGCTTTCGGCCACCAGCATTGTGACCACCGCCATGATGCTGCCGACGGTCCGTCCGGGAGGCGGAAAAGAGCAGGTGGCGGGTCCCGCCGGGCGCCGCCTGGCGCTGGTCGACTGGGGCAGTTACGTCGTCTACTTCAAGCAGCCCGACCTCGCCTCCAAGCTTTACCAGTTCTCGTTGTTCGCCTTCGGCTTCGCCATGTTCACCGCCGGCCTGCCGCTCTTCCTGGAACGCCGCCTCACCTGGGACGGCATGCCGTTCGGCGTCGCGCAAACCGGCTATACCTGGGCCTTCGCCGGCTTCCTGGGCATCTTCTGGCAGGGACCCGCGCTCGGCCGTCTGGTCCGCCGCTTCGGCGAGCGAGCCCTGAACCGTGCCGGATTCCTCGGCTACGTAGGCGGCTTCACGATCCTGGCATTCGCGACCAACGTGCCGATGCTGGCTCTCGCCACCGCCGTAACCAGCATGGGATCGCTCGTACGCCCGAACCTAACCAGCATGATCACGCACGCCACGCCGCGCGAGGATCAGGGCGTGGTGCTGGGCCTGACACAGTCGCTCAACTCCGGCGCGCTGATCGTCGGACCCCTGCTCGCCGGCTACCTCATCGATCACGGCCTCCTCACCACCTGGGGCCTGACCGCCTCGGCCTTCGCGGCGATGGGCCTGGCGCTAGCCCTGCGGTCGGTCTGACCCGCCCGTCCCTGCCCGCATCATTCGGGAGCCCTGTGGGCAGTCCGCTGCTGCCAGCGTGACAGCGTGATGGGCGACGAGCGCCGGGACGAGTCCTGGCGCGGCAAGCCGCAGGCTCGCGCCACCTTCTGGGCCCGAATCACAGTGAGAGATGCGGCTAGAAAATCCGCTCCTGCCGCCGCAGCGTGCCGAAACTTCCAATATTCGAGATGGCGAACGCCACGCGAAACTGATTCTCCGGGCGCGACGCAAATCCGAAACGGCGGAACTGTACGCTGAAGCCGCAGCAGTCGGTGTTATAGGTCACCTGGGACTGCATGAACTGGAATTGCCCCAACCGGTAGTCATAAAACGTGCTGAACCCGTAGTTGAACCCGCGATGATTGTCGCCGCCCCAGGACACCTGCCCGCGGAGCTGGTTGGAATTCGGCGCCAGCACCGGGTCCGTGCGCAGTTGGTAATGCCCGATGGAGGTGAACAACTGTCCGAAGCGCCCGTCTACGCTCAGCCCGCTGTTGACGATGTGCTTCTGCACGGGATCGTAGTCCGCCCGCCATTGAATCCCCACACGCGTCTGCACGCGCAGCACGCTGACCACCGGGCTCTGGTTGCGGGGGCCGTTCAAATACGCGTAACCGGTGATATCCACCGCGCTCTCCACCACGTTGCGCTTGCCCGGGACTACTGCGCCGCCGAAGGTCGGATCCAGGTATCGCTTGTACCAGACCTGCCAGCTCAGCAGGTCGGAAACGCCACCCGTGCCAGTGCGTTGCAGGATGCGGTTGGTCAGTGAAAATTCGACCTCGTTGGTGTTCGACATCAGGTCCACTTCGTCGAAGCGCAGCACCTGATTGAAATTCTGGATGCCGCTCACGTTGCGATACGTGATGCGCGGCTCGATCACGTGCTTGATCTGGTCGCCGGCGCGCATCCACCCGGGAGCATGAAAGATGCGCGTCAGGGCGGGCAGCGCGATATCCACCGTCAGGTCCCGCGCCGACCGAGTGACGTTCTGCCCGGTGACCACGCCGTTGTGGACGCCCGAGTCATACATGGTCTCGCGCAACGCGAAGCTGGGTGCGATGTCGAATCCTTGCCAGTGCAGCGCCGTCATTATGCGCGGCGCGAAGTCCAGCCGCTGGACGAACTGGCGTGTCTGGAACGCCGGCTGCGTGCGGCTTTCCAGGCCGAAGCTGGAATCGAGCGAGTAGTAGATGGGCAGGTTGCGGATGGCATGATCGCGCAGCGTGTACTGCGCCTCCGGCAGCTTGCGAATCAGGATGTCATCGCCGTCGGCCAGGCTCTGGTAGTTGATATTGCGCTGCGCCACCAGGTTGAACGCCGACCCGTTCCAGGCGCGGCGCAGGAACCCGATGGAGTGCGTCTCCGAATAAATCGCTTCGTCGAAGGACTGCGTGAACTGCTGGCGGAAGGCGAAGCTCGAAAGCTGCCGCAGCTCGCCGCGCGCCTCCCACCCGTGTCCGATCTGCGATTTCCCCTCGGCCGTGATCACGTAGCCGCCGTCCTGGATCCCGCGGTTGCCGCGATTCATGCCCTCGCCGATGCCGAACACCGACGCATAGAAATCCGTCCCCTGCCGCGGCACGCCCCGGAAATCGGCCTGATGAGCGAACCCGCGCGCGCTGTAATACTGCGAACGGTAGGTCAGATCGTAGCTGCGATTGATGGCCCAGAAGTACCCCAGGCCCACTGTCTGACCGCGCAGCGAGCTGTTGCCGATGTTGGGCGTCAGGAATCCGCTCTTGCGCGGCTGCGATTTGAGCGATTTATAGAAGAAGGGCGCGTAGAAGATCGGGACCTTCTTCAGATACACCCAGGAGTTGTGCGCGATGGCCCGGTCCTGCGGGATCACGTCGAAGGTCCCGCCGCGGAGCTGCCACCACGGGCTGCGGTCCACGCAGTCGGTGAGCGTTCCGTTGTGGACCGTGTAGCGGTTGCCGTTCTTCTCCGCCCGTTCGCCGGTGAACGTATAAGGATTGGTGCTGGTCAGCATGCCCGGCCGCGCCTCAATCTTCGCCGGAACGCTGCCGGTGACTTTGAAGAATTGCCCGATCTCGCTGTCCAGGTTGTAGCGCGCCAGCGTGCAGTTGAGGCGCTCGCCCGTGCTGATCTTGATGAATTGTACGTTGCCGCGAGCTTCCACGTCGCCGGTCTGCTCGTTGTAGTCCACCTCGTCGGCGCGCAGTTCAAGGTCGGGCGTGCGGATTTGGGCGTCCTGGCGCAGGTGGTAGTAAGGTCCCTCCTGTTCCTGTGTGACGCTGTCGATGATGATGTCGCCCTCGGAGGATTCCGAAGGCAGCGGCGCGGGTGCGGCGGGCACCGGCGCCTGTGCCCGTAAGCAACTGAGGGCGGACAAGAAAACCAGCGCTACCAGCCAACAAAGCCCGTGACAAACGCGGCCGATTATGTTACGACAAGAAGTAGCGCTCAAGCGAGCACCCTAACAGAGCGCGGATGAAGCAGTCAATACGGCAGGGCTGAAGGGACCCGGCCTACAGCGATGCATTGCCCTTATTGCCGAAGCGTGAATCAGAGCGCCGATGAGCGCTGCGCGCGTTGCGGGCGCCGTTTGCACGCGGCGCGTCCGCGGCACGCCCCGGAGTTGGTGGTGCGCGGCAACGCCGCTACGGCTGCCGCCGCGCAACGGGCCCCGGCTCCCGCTGAGGAAGCCAGTGCGGCCAGCGCCGCGGCTCCGGCGAAAGGGACTGAGGCTGTGCCCGATGGCATCGTGCCACCCATGGCCCTGCACGACGAATCGTCCAGCTACCAGCCTTCGCTGTTCCGCGATTCCGCGGCGCCGAAGGTGGTGCCGATTCCCACGTTGACGCCGGTCCGCCCGGTGGAACGCCAGCCGGCGCGCCGCAACCCGCGTCCGCCTTCGCTGCGCTCCCCCCGCCGCACCTCGGACGCGCAGCAGGCGCTGGACCTGCACGATTCGGGCGGCGAGATTCACCCGCATCCGGAGGAGCGGATCTACTGCGACGCTCCCGTGGCCGCGCCCGCGCATCGTTTGCTGGCCGCGGCGGTCGACGGCGGCCTGGTGCTCTCCGGACTCGGACTGATTCTGCTGGCGACGCTGGTGCTCTACGGCAACCAGATCCTCTTTACTCGCGCCGCGCTGCTGGCTTTCGCCGGCCTGCTGGGCTCCGTCGCCCTGCTCTACCGCGCACTGTGGGCGCTGGCCAACAGCGACACGCCCGGCATGCGTTTTGCCGGACTGCGCCTGGTGGATTTCGACGGCCGCCGCCCGCGCGGCGAGCAGCGCCTGATCCGCCAGTTCGCCGGGCTGCTCAGCATCGTCTCGGCGGGACTGGGCCTGGCCTGGGCGCTGGTGGACGAAGAGAGCCTCACCTGGCACGATCATATTTCGAAGACGTTCCCCACTGCCGGTTAAGTTGCAGGGAAGTATCGGCAGCCCTCCGCGAATCCATCGCCACCCGCTTCTGCGCCCTGCCCACAAGTGGTAATCTGAAAGATGTGAGCCGGCCGGTTGCGCGCTATCGTTCATCACGCCGTTATGTGCTTCTGGCATTGATGGCGGCTTGCGGATCGTTATTCTGCGCCTGGGTGGGAGTGCAATGGGGCCTCACCTGGACGGTCGCCTCGGTGCTGTTCGGTCTCACCGCCGCGGGTACCCTGGCCCTCACCCTTCGCCCCGCCATCGAGATTCACGAAACGCACCTGCAGATCGGCCGCCGCGTCGTTTTCTGGAGCGAGGTCCGCCGGCTGGACCGCACCCACTGGGTCACGCCGCTGATCGTGCGGCTCACGCTGGCCGACAACCGCGAGATCACGCTGCTGCATCCGGGTGACGCCGATTCCTCCGGGAGCCTGTTGCGCCACCTGTGCCGCTACTCGCGCGAAGCGCTGCTGGACGGTATCCCTTACAACCAGTTCTGGGGCGAGCCTCCCGCGCCGCGCAAGCAGGCTCTGCCGCCGCGCCCGCTGCTGCGTCCGGAAGACGAAGAAGAAGTCGAACGCCTGTTCCAGCGCCTGAAGACCGTAGGCCGCCTGGACCAGCGCGGCTCCGACGAATCCTGACCAAGCGTGGCCCACTGCGAGTGAAGCGCGCTCTCCGTTATCTCCTGATCCTGGTGGTTGTCCTGGGCCTGTGCGCCGCCCTGTTCGGCAGCACCCTGCTGGGCGCCATGGGAGCCTACCTGGTCCAGGCCGAGCCGCCGCACAAAGCCGACATCGTTCTGGTGCTGGCCGGCGACGCCTCGGGCAACCGCATTCTCAAAGCCGCCAGCCTGGTGCGCGACGGCTACGCGCCCAAGGTGCTGGTCAGCGGTCCGGCGGGCGTCTACGGCTTCCACGAATGCGAGCTCGCGATTCCGTTCGCGGTGAAGGCCGGTTACCCGGAATCCTACTTCCTGCACTTCGAGCACAATGCGCGCTCGACCACCGAGGAGGCGCGCGACTCCGCGGCCAAGCTCAAGGAACTGGGCGCGCACGACGTCCTGCTGGTCACCAGCGACTATCACACCCGCCGCGCGCTACGGACTTTCCGCAAGGAGGTTCCGGGCGTCGCGTTCACGCCCATCGCCGCGCCGGACGAATACTTTTCGGCCGACGGCTGGTGGCACAACCGCGAGGGCCGCAAAACGATGCTGTATGAGTCCCTCAAGACGGTGGCGTCGTGGTTCGGGATCTAACGGGCCGGGATTTCCGCCGCATTCGCGATAAAATCGGGAGAACGCCTATGAGACACGCATTGATCGCCCTGACGTTCTGTTCCGCCTTGTTCGCGCAGAGCAGGCCGACCCTGTTGAAGCCCGCGACCCTGAATGCCAAAGCTCCGGACGTGTTCATGGTCCGGTTGGAGACCAGCAAGGGCAACATCACCATGCGCATCGACCGGTCGCTGGCGCCCATCGGCGTGGACCGCTTCTATAACCTGGTGAAGGCCGGCTTCTACGACAACAACTACTTCTTCCGCTGCCTGGACTTCATGGTGCAGGCGGGCGTCAACTCCAAGCCCGAGATCTCGCGGATCTGGGGTAAGGAGACCATTAAGGACGATCCGGTGAAGATGACCAACCGGCGCGGTACGGTCAGCATGGCCGCCGGCGGCAGCCCCAACACGCGCGTCACGCAGTTCTTCATCAACCGCATCAACAATGAGCGCCTGGACCCGCTGGGCTTCGCGCCGCTGGGCGAGGTGATCGAAGGCATGGAGGTGGTGGACGCGATCTATAGCGGCTACGGCGACGATCCCGATCAGTTGCAGCTTGTCGCGCAGGGGCAAGCTTATCTCAACCGCTATTTCCCGCGCATGGACCGCATCGTGCGGGCGACCATCCTGCCGCGCTAAGCGCAAGGCTTGGCGGCGCAACGGCAACCTCTGCCGGCAACCGGGCATACAGGAGGCAACTCATGCGACAGGCGCGCATGCTGCTCCCGCTGGCCGCGGCCGTGTGCCTGTGCGCCCAGCAGTCCGGGGCTCCGGCGGCATCGTTCGACATTAAAGGGACGGTGGTCGAGGCCGGCACGTCCCTGGGCGTCGAAGGCGTCAAGGTCGTTCTGGAAGAGTCGGGCTTTGATCTTCGGGATCCGCTCAAGCTGGAGACGACCACCGGTGTGTCTGGCTCCTTCCGGGTTCACGTGGACCGCGCGGCCATGTTCTCGGTGGGCGTCAGCAAGGATGGCTATATCTCGACCGGTAAAGACATCGATCTCACCGGCGACAAACCCCAGACGGAGGTGACCATCGGAATCCGGCGCAGGCCGGAGATCACGGGTCGTCTGGAGGATTGGGATACGGGCGAGCCCGTGCGCGGGGCGAGTGTCGCGGCCGCGCTCATGTTGGACGCTCCCGTTCCGGTGCCCCTTGGCCTGACCGGCCGCGTCTCCACGGACGCCGATGGCGGGTTCCGAATCTCGCCGCCGCAGCCGGGCCGGCTGGCCGTCCGCATCAGGGCGGCGATCCTCGATCAGCCCCACCTGACGGACTTCCAGGAATCTGACGTTGACGTGGTCGACCAGGACTTCGAGGAATCCTACTGGCCGGGCGGCGGCACGCTCGCTTCGGTGCTGCCCATGGAGGCCGCTTCGGGCGCGCACGTGGACGTGGGCACCATCCGCGTACGGAAGGTCCCTTACTATCGCGCGCTCGTAACGCTTCCGGACCAAGGCTGCGCGTCTGAAGAGGCGTTTGCGGTCCGAGTGTTTAACAGTAGCGGAAACCGCCAGGACCAGATCCGGAAGGTCCCTTGCGGGCAGGACCTCCTGCTGCGCGGGCTGCTGCCCGGGCGCTACCGGCTGGAAGTGACCCCGGAGATCGAGGATGTGGCCAAAGGGCGCTGGGCGTTCGTGCCGTTCGAGGTTGTGGACGAAACGGTGCGGCTCGCAGTCGACCTTCGCCCCGGGGTCGATCTGGAAGGACGCGTGGTGGCGGCCGAAGGAGCCGGCGAGCTGCCGCCGGGTGTTCAGGTCAAGTTGATTCACAGAGGATTGGCATCGGACAAGGAAAGCCGCGTGGCGGAGGTCGACGAGAAAGGTCGCTTCCGGTTCCCCAATGTGGGTCTGGACCGCTGGTACGTGAGCGTGACGCAGGTGAAAGCGCCCTTCTATCTCTCGAAGGTGCGGTTCCGCGGAGCGCCTCTTCCCATGGAGACGGGCCGCCTTCCCTATCAGGACTTTTGTGGCGGCGCGGCTGCGTTCGACTGGGACGGCGGCGGCGCCTTGGAACTGGAGCTCGACGACCGCCCCGCCACGGTAAACGTGTCGGTGACGGAGGACGACGAGCCGGTGGCGGGAGCGTTGACGATCCTCGCCCGCTGGCCTCCGCCTGCCGGCGGCTATGGCGGCATGGTGGCCACCGGACCCGTGGACGCCGGAGGCCACGCCCAATTCCATTCGCTTCCGCCCGGTGAGTATCGCGTGATCGCTGTCCCGTATGAGAGCGGCCTCGCGTTGCAGTACGGCGTGGATCTCGTGGAGCGCCTGGTGGCGTTGGGCGAGCCTGTTAGGGTGACCCGCGGGGCGTCGCTGGACGTCAAGGCGACGTTGATCCGCCGTGCGCCGTAGTTCGTTTCCGTCGCGGAATGCGGACTGTGGAAGACCGCTCCCTGTGGTCGCGGCTCAGCCAGTGGCACCGGTTTGCAACCGCACGGATTACTGCGGCGCGGACGTCGGCGCCAGGGACGCTGCGACCTTGTCCCGGTACTCGGCGGCTTTCTCCAGCACCTCCGGCTGCATTCAGCGTCAGCATGTGATGGTCGTGGACGATAAACGTACCGTTCACCATCACGTCGGACACTTCGGACGCCTTCAGCGCGTACGCCATCTGCGCGTAGACGTCGTAGAGCGGCTGTGCATTCGGCTGGTCGATGCGCACGCTGATCATGTCCGCAAACTTGCCCGACTCGATCGACCCGATCACGCTGCTCATGCCCAGCGCCTCGGCCCCGCCCAGGGTCGCCATGCGGAAAACCTGCTGCGCGGAGAGCGCCGTGGGATCGCCGGTGGTCACCTTCTGGAGCTTGGCCGCCAGATCCATTTCCTCCATCATGTCAAGGTCGTTGTTGGACCCCGCCACGCTATCGGTGCCCAGGCCCACCGCCACGCCGCGCGCGAGCAACTGCGGGATCTTGGCGACGCCGCTGGCCAGCATCATGTTGCTCGACGGGCAGTGCGCCAGACCCACGCCATAGGCCCCCAGCAGATCGATATCCGCATCGTCCAGCCAGACGCCGTGCGCCACCAGAGTCGGGCCGGTGAAGATGTCCAGGTCGACCAGCACGCGCGTGGGCGTCTTGCCGCGCATGGCTACCGCGTCGTCGTATTCGGTCTTGGTCTCAGCCAGGTGGATCAGCAGCGGCTTCCGGTGCTTGTCGGCGACCGCACGGGCGGCCTGGATGGCTTCGTCGGGGGTGGTGTAGATGGCGTGCGGAGCCACCGCCGGCGTGATCAGCGGGTCGTTGTCGTACTTGGTCATGAAGGCGTCCGTGGCCTGGATCATTTCGTCTACGGTCTTGTAGTCCGGGGCGGGGAAGCCGATCACGGTCTGCCCCAGCACGCCGCGCATGCCTGCGCGCTTGGTTTCCTCGGCGACGGTGTCCTCGAAGTAATACATGTCGGTGTAGGTGGTGGTTCCGGAGAGCGCCATTTCGAGCAGGGCCAGGCGCGTGCCCCAGCGGACGAATTCGCGGTCGACGTTCTTGGCCTCGGCCGGGAAGATGTAGTTGTTGAGCCAGTCCTGGAGGTTCAGATCATTGGCGACGCCGCGAAACAGATCCATGGCGGCGTGTGTGTGCGTGTTGACGAAGCCAGGCGAGAGGATCGCATTGGGTTGATCCAAACGGTTGGTGGTCACGAAGCGCGCCTCGATGTCCGTGCGCGGGCCGACGCCGACGATGCGATTGCCGGAGATGGCGACGGCGCCGTTCTCGATCACCGTAGCCGGGTCGCCGGCGATCACGTAGCGGGCGGTCCAGATCCAGTCGGCTTGCTGCTGCGCCTGCGCGGGAGCGGCCAGGGGGGCAAGCGCCAACAGGAGGGAAAGCCATCGCATGAGCTTAGATTAGCGTGGCGGTTGTAGCGCACGCACTGGAGTCGTGCTGTCTGGGGACGGGCGGAGGCGGGCTGAGAGCCCGCCGCAGGCCATGGGCCTGCCCCACAGGGTTTTCATAGCAAGGCTGCGGCTAGGCGGTCGAATTCGGCGGGGGTGACTAGATGGAAGCGGACTTCAAGCGTCGTGAAGGCGCCTAGTGCGGCGGCGACCTCGGCGCGGGGAGCTTCGGGCGACGCCACGTACAGACTGCGCTCGGCCACGCGGAAGGGCAGCACGCGCCACTGGCGGACGACGTGCTCCGGCAGCGACCAGGCGACCGTCGGTGGCACCGCCACCGGGTCGACCTGCGCGATCGGCAAGCCTTGCTGGAAGCTCAGCGCTTCGTACAACGAGTCCGCGGTCAACTGTCCGGATCCCACCAGGAACTCGCCCAGGCGCGTGCCTGCCGGGCAGGCCTCCAATGCATGGGTCACGGCTGCCGCGCCCAGCCGGCCCGTGCTGATGAGGATCTCCCCCAGCCGGCGCTTGTGCGCCAGAAGCGCGGCGCGATGAGGGTAGGCGTGATCGGTTTTGAGCCACCGCAGCGGACGCCCCCGCGCCCGCGCGACCGCATAGCGCGCCACGGCCGCGGCCGTCGCCGCCGAATTGAGGCCGTTCGCATACACCGCCCGGAACGGCACACCGAGCGCGAACCAGATTCCGTAGATCCGCGCCACGCAGGCCGCACGCACGCTCAGCCGCAGGGCCATCAGCCCGAGCGTCACTTCGGCCAGGCCCATCGCCCCGGGCGAGGCGCGCGACCACACGCCGGTGGCCAATCCGTAGACGAATACCAGGTTGGCCAGCACGCTGAGCGGATTCGCGACGAGGCCCTTGCGGTCGCGCCACAGCCAGTAGACCTCCAGCGGATGCCCCTGCCAGCCGAAGCGCTGCCAGCTTTGCAGGGAGATCCCCATCACCCAGCGCGTGCGCTGCCGCAGAGCCATTCTCCAGCGGTTGGGAAAGAGTTCGCGCGTGGCCACGAAGTCGCTCGCCCCATGCGGAGCGATCGGCACGAAGGCCTGGCTGCATCCCAGGCGGAACAGGCGCAGGCCGTTCTCGTAATCCTCGGTGAGCGCCTCGGGCGAGAACACGAGGTTGGCTGACGCCGCGGCCAGCTTGTCCAGCGCCTCCCGCCGGTAGCCCGTGCCCACGCCCGAGCTGGGCACGAAGCCGCCGAGCACGGCCCGCACCGTCATGTCGCGGGTGTGATACTCGGCAAACTCGTCGCAGTAGACGCCGTGCGTCAGCGCCCGCAGCGGCGTCGCCAGCGGGAGCACCGGCGTCTGCACGAAGTCATAGCGGGCGGCGTAGTAGTTGATCCAGGTCAGCTCCTCGGGATGGATCAGGTCCTCGGCGTCGTGCGTCACCACGATGTCGAAGCGCACGCCCTCGCGCTCTTCGAAGAGCAGCATGTGCTGGTAGATCCAGTTGAGGCAGTCGGCCTTGGAGGTGGGCCCTTCGTGCGGGCACAGCGCCATGTGGACCTGCGGGAAGCGGGCGGCCACGGCGCGCACGGCGTCCTGGGTAGCGTGGTCATTCGAATAGCAGCCGGCAAAGAAGTGGTAATCGGCGTAGCGGACGGCGGCCAGGTTGTGCTCCAGCATCCGGGCGATCACCGCGTGCTCCTGCCACAGCGGTACGAAGATGGCGATGCGCCCGCGGCGGGCCGCGTCAAGCTGCCGGGGGCCGGGCGGGAACAGGCTGGCGGCGGGGCGCAGCTTTCCCTTGAGCCAGACCCAGGCCCATGCCAAGTCAACCACCAGATCGTCCAGACCGCTCAACAGGATCACCAACGCCAGCGGTGCCAGCAGGGCGAGGATCAGGCGATCCAGTGCTGCCAGATATTCCTGAGACAGCATCCTGTGAGCTAAGTGGGGTAGCCGGGGGGATATTCTCAGGGTGGGGTGTCGCGAGGCGTGGTTGTTTGTTTTCAGTGACATTTGGGTTCGTTTCGTTGGTGGCGGAAGGGAATTGGCCGCAGATGGACACAGATGAACGCAGATCCTGAGTCGGATGCTCCATGTATCCACTGTGAGCCGGAGGGTCTGGCTCGCGGGGCACCAAGGGACGGAAGTGACTTGCAGGATTGTACTTGGCGGGGATCAGGTGGGGTTACTTTGCCCAATGGTCCAGCGGGCCGGAACCGCGGCCAAGGCCGGGGGCGTTGCGAATTGCCTGTGTAATGAAAGTCTTAGATGTTGCTATCGCATCGATCAGTTGAGCCCCCTTGGCGAGCTCGGCGGTGATCGCCGCCGAGTACGTGCACCCGGTCCCATGCGTGTGCCGCGAGTCGATCCGGTCGGCTCGGAACAGCTCGATATGGCCGTCCTCGGTGCGCAGCAGGTCGACCGCCTCGGTGCTGAGGTGGCCGCCCTTGACCAGCACGTTCCGAGCCCCGCGCACCGCCATCGCGTCTGCCGCCCGCTGCATGGACGCCAGGTCCCCCACGGGGAAGCCGGCCAGCTCGGCGGCTTCGTCCAGGTTCGGCAGGAACAGGTAGGCGCGCGGCAGCAGGAGCTCGGCCAGCGCCCTCCGCCCGGCCGGGTCGAGCAGCGGGACTCCGTGCGTGCTGATCATGACCGGGTCGACCACTAGCGGGCAGGGGAACTCGATGGCGGCCAGCGCCTCAATCACGGCACGGTTCCCCAGCGCGCCGGTCTTCACCGCCTGGGGAGGGATGTCGGCCAGCACGGCTTCGACCTGCTCGCGGACCAGGTCCGCCGCCAGTACCTCGACGCGCGTGACCGCCTCGGTGTTCTGCACGGTCACCAGCGTCACCACCGCCTCACCGTAGACGCCGAAGCGGTGGAAGGTCTTGAGGTCGGCCTGGAGCCCCGCGCCCCCGCTGGGGTCGGAGCCGGCGATGGTGAGCGCGACGGGTCGCATTCTTTCAGTATGGAAGAATAGGGGCGTGAAGCGAACGTCTGCCGCGACCGTCTGACGCGAGGGGACCTGGTACGTGGCGCAGTGCCTGGAGGTGGACGTCGCGAGCCAGGGCGAGACTGAGGAAGAGGCCTCGCGAATTTGAAGGAGGCACTGGAGTTGCACTTCGAGCCGCCGGGGCCGTGACGTTTGACCGGTTAGTAGGATGAGGACCCTTTGCCGGTAGCCGAGTTTCTCTGAAACGTGTCTCTAAATGGCTGCATCTCAAGGGTATGCTTCGACCTTGTGGCTGCCTAGGTGGAAACGCAAGCTGTACTTATTGCTACGGAATCGGGTATCTGGAGCGAGCGCGATTGCCCCTCGACGAGGCCCGGACGAACTGGGGACCAGTTTTGTGCGAGTCGGTAGGGCTTGACTCCGACATGAAGAGGGCAGAACGCGACCGTCTCCCGCGCAGCAATCAGCGGCAGAAGTTCCATTTAAGCGGCTGCCTCACCCTGCGGCGGCGGCCGACCTGGATCGGTTGAGTACACAGCGTCGATCTCACAACAAAATTGGGGGCGGCGTGGAGAGGACCCGCGCCCGGGCACTTGCGATCAGCCAGGGGCAGAGTGGGCCCGCAGATGACATGGATTCCAGTTCGAACGCAGAGTTGAGTTACTGGGTTGAGCGGCGTCTAGACGGATCAAGGGACTATTCCCAGTTCCGGGAGAACGGCCGTTTGGTTCGTGTCCTTCGTACGATGACTGTGGAGACGAATCACAGCCCTGAATCTGTCGATACGCGGGCGCTTACGTGATAATCTGAGCCTAGAGATCTATGGCAATCGACCTCTCTACAGAGTTAGAAGCGCGCCTCAAGTCCCGCGCCGAAGCCGAAGGGATCTCTGTCGACGCGTACGTAGCGCGTCTCCTGACAGATGAGGAATCTCGATCAACTCGCGTCGCTGCCTTTCAGGCGGCCATCGATGAGCGGCTTGCGTTGCTCGACGCCGGGGAAGCCGTCGATGGCGAAGAAGTCATGACACGCCTCATCGCGGAACTGGACGAAGTCCATGGCTCGCGGTGAGGCGGTTCCTCTTCGGTCCGTTCGTGGACGAGGATCTTCGCGAGATTCGCGATTCCATTGCGCAGGATAATCCGGAAGCCGCCCGGCGGCTGATGATTCGACTGGTTGCGGCGTTCCGGCTGCTGGCTGCGCGGCCGAGGCTTGGACATAAGAGAGCCGACCTGGGCCAGCGCGCACTCCGTGTGTGGCATGTTGATTCCTACCTGATCGTGTATCGCGATACGAGGCAGCCCGTCGAAATCGTCGCGGTCGTGCACGGCGCACGCGATGTGCCTACCATCCTCAACCGCCGCGTCTGACCAGACGCCCTCCAATCTGTGAGAACATGGCCCGTGGTGTTCTTCCTCGCCACGGAGATTTTATAGTGATCATCGATATCCACGCCCACGTGTGTGCCGCGCCCGAGCTCTATCAATGGAAAGCCGTCCAGATGTCCGCCCGCGGCGCGCATGGCTACAAGCCGCGCCGCTTCCCCGATGAGTGGGTCCGCGACCATCCCGATACCAAGCGCAACCTGCGCATCATGGATGCGGTCGGGACCGACGTCCAGTTCCTCTCGCCGCGCCCCTTTCAGTTGATGCACGCCGAGAAGCCCGTCAAGATGATGGAGGCCTGGGCCGTCGCCAACCACGACTACATCGCCCAGCAGGTGAAGTTTTTCCCGAACCGCTTCGAGGGCGTTTGCGGCCTCCCGCAGGCGGCCGGGGAGCCGGTCTCGATCGGCTTCCCGGAACTGGAGCGGTGCGTGAAAGAGCTGGGGTTTGTCGGCCTGCTGATCGACACCGACCCCGGCGAAGGCGACAACTCGACGCCCACGCTCGAAGACGAATACTGGTATCCGCTGTGGGAAAAGATGGTCGAGCTTGACCTGCCCGGCCTCATCCATTCCAGCGGCTGCAAGCACGGCCGCGAGAACTACAGCCAACACTTCATCAGCGAAGAGAGTCTGGCCGTGCTCTCTCTGGTGAACTCGAACGTGCTGGACGATTTTCCGAAGCTCAAGATTATCGTGGGCCACGGCGGCGGGTCGATTCCCTATCAGATCGGGCGTTGGCAGGCTGACTACGTGTTGAAGCGCGGCGGCTCGGTGGACGAGTTCAATGCGCGCCTGCGCAAGCTGTACTTCGACACCTGCCTGCACGCCAAGCGGTCGATCGAGATGCTGGTGTCGATCGCCGGCTCGGAGCACGTGCTGTTTGGGACCGAGAATCCGGGGTCGGGCTCGGCGCCGAATCCTGAGACGGGGAAGCCGTTTGACGATATTCGTCCGCTGATTGAGGCCAGTAGCGAACTGACGGCCGCCGATCGCGCCAACATGTTTGAAGAAAATGCCCGGCGGCTGTTTTCGCGGATGCACATCGGGCGGGCGGATTCGGCGTCAAGGTAAGGTATGGCGCGGATCACGTTTGGCCTCGGCACCTCGCACGGGGTGATGCTGTCGATTCCGTCCAGGTATTGGGTGGACCGCGTGTCGTTCGATCGCACGAATCCCGAACATTATTACCAGGGCGGGACGTACACATTCGACCAGTTGGTAGAGAAAATGAAGGGCCACGATCTGGCGGCGCAGATCACGCCCGAGGTCTCCGAACAGCGCCAGGTCCGCTGCCAGCAGGCGATCGGGAAGATGGCCGATTGCTGGGCCGCGCAGGCGCCCGACCTGGCCGTCGTCGTCGGCAACGATCAGAAGGAAGTGTTCACCAGCGACCACATTCCGGCGTTCGCCATCTTCTGGGGTGATTACGTCGAGGGCCATCCGCGGTCGCCCGAGTTCCTGGCGAAGCTGAATGCGGCGGTGGCGCGGGCGGAGGCGGACCGCACGCCCGAGGTCTACACGCAGTACCCGTGCCATCCCGCGCTCGGCGGCCACTTGATCCAGCACGTGAACCAGGACGGCTTCGACGTATCCCAGATGAAGCGGCTAGCCGTGGGGGAGATCGGCGTGAACTCGGCGCCGCACGCCTACGGGTTCGTCTACCGGCGGCTGATGCGGGACAAGGTGATTCCGCACGTGCCGGTGTTCGTCAACACGTTTTATCCCCCGAATCAGCCGACGGCGGCCCGCTGCTTCGCTTTCGGGCGGGCGCTGGCGCGGGCTGTTGCGGCGTGGCCGGAAGACAAGACCGTGGCGCTAATCGGCTCGGGCGGGCTGACGCATTTTGTGATCGACGAGGAGTTTGACCGGGAGGTGCTGGCGGCGATCCAGTCAGGCGATGTGGCGCGGATCGGGGCGCTGCCGGAGTCCTACTTCCAGTCCGGTACCTCGGAGACGAAAAATTGGCTTGTTGTGGCGGGGGCCATGGCGGAGGCGGGGCTGAAAATGGAGTTGCTCGATTACGTGCCTTGTTACCGCTCGGAAGCGGGTACGGGGAGCGCGATGGGGTTCGCCCGCTGGGGATAAGAGCAAGGCCCTGGCATAGGAGTAAGAAATGACGCGTCTGATAGCGACGATGGGGTTGGTGGCCGCGGTGCTGTTCCAGAGCGGATGCTCTGAGGAAAAGCAGACCGGTCTCGAGAAGATCACGATCAGTTACCCGACTCGCACCGGGCAGGTGTGGCCGCTCTATATCGCAAAAGAGGGCGGTTATTACGAGAAATACGGCATGGATGTGGACCTGGTCTTCGGCATCTCGCCGGCGGGGATCGTGATGGTGAGTGCCGGGCAGGCGGTGATGACGCCGTACACGCTGGAGCAATCGATGCAGGCGGCGATGAAGGACGGCTCGCTGATGGCGGTTGGGAGCGCGTACAAGAAGAGCCTGTTCGCGCTGATGGCCGCCAAGGACATTACGGACATGTCGCAGCTCCGGGGCAAGAAGATCGCGGTGAGCCAGTTGGGCGACGCTCCGTATAACTACACGATCGGGCTACTGTCGAAGGCGGGGTTGACGGCTCGGGATGTGGAGTGGGTTCCGGTGGGCACGGGTGTGACGACGCGCGCGGCAGCGATGGTGAGCGGCCGGGTGGACGCGACCATGATCACGGCGCCGAACTACTATCCGCTGGAGAAGGAAGGCTTCCAGAACCTGGCGAACATCAGCGACTATGACGATATTTACGCGCCGGCGGTATATCTGTTCGCGAAGTCGACCGTGGAGAAGGATCCCTCGCTGGTGGAACGGCTGATCAAGGCTCACGCCGAAGCCATCAAGCGCTTTTACGACGACAAGGAATTCGCGCTCCAGGCTTACCTCAAGTGGGACCAGCAGGATCCCGACGACCAAGCCATGGTCTACGACCACTACCGGCGCACCAACACCTACGAACGGGTGCCTTACATCCTGAAGCCGGCGGTCGATTACATCCTGGCGCATCCGGCCGACGAGCAGTTGGCCGAAAAGATGCACGCCTACGACTTCAGCCAAGTGCTGGACAACAGCTTTGTCGACAAGCTGGTCAAAGAGGGGTTCTTCGAGCAGATCTACGGGGATTCGATCAAGGCCGAAGAGGAAGCTAAGGCCGCTCAGGCTTTTCGCTAGAGATTTCCGCCGGTTCTGCCGATATCATCCGTTATATGTCCGTGCGTACGCGGATCGCGACGAAGATCTTCGGTCTGGCGGTGTTCCTGCTGGTGCTGACCGTGGCCCTGACGGTGTTCGGGCTGTGGCAGACGCACCAACTGAAGAAGGAACTGGATAGCATCGCGATACGGGACGTGTCGTTGGACGATTTCGTCGACAACCTGGAACGGCACTCGCTCGAGCGGCGGCTGGAGTTCGAGCGGCAGATCGGTGAGATGGACAATGCGGTTCCGGATCAAGCCGTGATCCAGGCCACGCAGGAAAAGTACGCGAGCCTCAGTCAGGATGTCGCGCATGACCTTTCCGACACTGCCGCGCTGGTCAAGAAGGCCGTAGCGGCGGGCAGCGATGCGGTGGAACTGGCCGGCATCGCGGAACTGCTGGAAGAGGTGCAGCGCGATGATGCCCTGGTGACGGACATGGAGGCGCGCACGCTGGATCACGAGGCCCACGGACGAGTGGACCGCGTGGCCGAATTCCTGGAACTCCGTGAGAAGCTCCAGAGTTCGGCCCGGGCGCGGCGGGACGAACTGGCGACGCGCATCGATGATCTGACGCATCAGACCGCGCAATTAGCCGAAAAGCAGGAGCGCACGCTGGTGCAGGTGACGGTCGCGGCCACGGCCAGCGCCGTGGCTTTGGGGCTGGTGCTGGCCTGGATGATGAGCCGGCGCATCGTGCGCCCGGTGGAATCGCTGATGGGCGGCGTGCGGTCGGTGGAGCGCGGCGACCTCACTACGCAGGTGAAGGTGGAAAGCGACGATGAGATCGGGGTCCTCACGCTCTCCTTCAATAAGCTGGTGGAGGAATTGCGGTCCAAGGAGAAGCTGAAGGACACGTTCGGCAAGTACATTGACCCGCGCATCGTGGAAAGCGTCATCCTGAATCCTTCGGCAGCCGAAACGCAGGGCGGCCGGCGCGTGATGACCGTCAGTTTCTGCGACCTGGTGGGATTCACCGAGATCGGCGAGAACCTCACGCCGACCGCGCTGGTCCGCCTGCTGAACCGGCACTTCATGCTGATGGCCGAGGCCATCCACGAACACCAGGGCGTGCTGGACAAGTTCATCGGGGACGCCGTGATGTCGTTCTGGGGGCCGCCTTTCACCACCTCGGCCGACCACGCCGTGCTGGCCTGCCAGACCGCGCTCGAGCAGATCGAGCGCATGCAGACCCTGCGCGACGAAGTGGCCGAAATCACCGGGATGCGCAAGAACACGCCCTACGTCGACCTGCGCGTGGGCCTGGCCAGCGGCGAGATGGTGGTGGGCAACATCGGCGCCGATACGGCGCGTTCCTACACGGTGATTGGCGATACGGTGAACGTCGCCTCACGCCTGGAAAGCGTCAACCGCATCTATGGGACCAAGGTGCTGATGAATCGCGAGACGTGCCAGTTGGCAGGCTCGGCCATTGAGACGCGCGAGGTCGACTGGGTAGCGGTGAAGGGTAAAACCGAGCCGGTGGCCGCGCATGAACTGCTGGGGATGGCGGGCGAGGTGGAAAAGTCCGTGACGGAACTGCGCGAGCGCTACGAAGAAGGCCTGGCGGCCTACCGGCGCTTCGACTGGGCGGGTGCGGAAAAGGCGTTGCACGGCGCGCTCGAACTCAACGCCCAGGACCGCCCGTCACAGGTCCTGCTGAGCCGCATCGAAGCGTTCCGCGCCGCGCCGCCGGCAGACGGGTGGGACGGAGTCTGGCGACTGGCTGAGAAGTAGCTTGCCGGGCGGCAGACGTTACTTCGCGGTGGCCTGTTCGAGCTGCTGCATCTGTTGGGCCATCGCATCCCAGGACTTCATCATGTTATGCATCTGAGCGCCCATCGCTTCCAGCTGCTGCCTGTGCGCCGGGTCCTGCATGAACTGGGGATCCATCTGCATGGTCTGCATCTGGGACAGCATGGAGTTCATTCGGGCGCCCATGCTTTCCAGGTCGCCCGCCATGGTCTCCACGTGGCCTTGCATGTACGCGCCCATGTGCTGGTGTTCCCCTTGGGGCATCGTATTGAGCTGGTCCATCATCTGGTTCATGTGGTCCTGCATTGCGCCCATCGACCCCATGGATCCGGAATGGGAACTATCGGCGAAAGTCGATGGGGTGCTGCACGCGCCAAGGAACAACAGCGAAGCGACTGCAAGTCCGGCGATCAGCGGCAGGTGGGCCCCGCCGCGCATTCGTATTTGCGTTGGCATCGGAACCTCCTCACTTTGTTGGACGGGAGGGAGGGGGATGGGTTAGTCGTAGTACTGGGGAGCCTTCTTCTGCTTGCTCACCGTAGCCAGATCGTGCTGAATCCACAGCCTCGCGCCAGTTTGTTTGAGGAACGCTTCGAGTTTTTCGCGCGACGCCCGCGTTTGCGACTTGTCGAAGTCGCCGGTGGGGACGCGATCGACGGTGCGCTCCTCCGGGTAATGATAGAGGTCCCCGCTCAGCACTACCGGACCCGTGTTGGGCAGATTCACGAACAGCACCTGGTGGCCGGGCGTGTGCCCGGGCGTGAACTTGATCACTACGGAGCCGTCCCCGAAGACGTCGTAATCGTCGGTGGTAATCTCGACGATCTTCGTGTCGCGCAGCGCTGTGAACATCGACGGTGTGGTGCGCACCGGCGACGGCGAAGCCAGGATCGCCTCGCGCTCCGGGGAGCGGACCAGCCACGTCGACTCCGCAAACGCGCTCGCGTTGGCGATGTGGTCCCAGTGCGCGTGCGAAAGCGCCAGGTAGGTGATGTCGGCGGGCGTGTAACCGGCTTCGGCTAACTGCGGCAGCAGGCGCTTTTCTGACGTCGCGTATTCGCGCGTGGCGGGGCTGCCGTCGGAGGGAAACGCGTCGTCGGGGATCACGCCGGTGTCCCACATGAGTGTCCCCCGCGGATGCGCGATCAGGTAGCAGGGCACAGAAAGATCCAGCGTGGCGACCTCCTCGGGCTTGAAATCGAAGCGGCTCGGATCTTTCACATTCAGCCAGCCGCAGTCCATCACATACAGCCGGACCGCGGCCGTGGGTTCCGAAGGCGCTGGATTGGGACGGCAGGCGGCCAGCAGGGCAGCCGCCACCAGCAGCGAGGAAAACAGGAATCGGCGTGTGGGCATAGCGCGCTCCATGGGGCAACGCCGTTTACAATAACATCGTTATGACCTTTGCCGCCATTGTGACATTCGGACCCGACCTTGCGCGCATCCCCGAGCTGCGCCCGGCGCATCGCGCCTACCTGAAGGATCTGAAGGAGGCGGGCAAGCTGGCGCTCTCCGGCCCGTTCGGCGACCATCGCGGCGGCATGACCATCTTTGAGGCGGCCTCGGCCGAGGAGGTGGAAGGCATCCTCAAGAACGATCCCTACACCGCGGCCGGCATCTTCGCGTCCTGGGAAATCCGCGAGTGGACCATCGTGGTCTCGCAGCGCACGCTGCTGCCGGAGTAGGGTGCTGCGTCAGAGCTTCGTCGCACAAATCGAGGACCGCTCCCTGACGGTCGCGCCTCAGCTAGAGCGTTTTCTCAGCAAGCGTAGACCGCTCCCTGTGGTCGCGGCTCAGCTAGCAGCGCTCTGCACAAAGGACGTGCACTGGGCACAGCGCCAGTAGCTGAGCCGCGACCACAGGGAGCGATCTACGATGACGCTGAAAACGCTCTCGTGGCCCAGTTTGGAGCACAGGGGGCCGAATCAGGCTCCCGGCAGGAACAGGGTCAGCAGTCCTGCCACTGCGGCGGTCACCATCAGCCACGCCGAGCTGATACGCGTGAACGTTAGCGCCGCGAAGCTCGCGATCACCACCACCATGGCGAACGTTCCGGTGATCGCGTCGCGCGTCAGCGGCACTGACGACGCCACCAGCAGGCCCGAGGCGGACAGCATCAGTCCCCGAATGGCGCCTCGTATCCGCGGATTGTCGGCGCGCTTACCCACCCAGTGCATCAGCGGGATCACCAGGAACGAGGGCGTGATCAACGCCAGGAATCCGACGGCCGCGCCCGGGATGCCGCCCGCCAGATACGCGACGCAGACCAGGTAAAGCCCGTAGGGACCGGGTCCGGTGCGCCCCGCGGCGACGGCCGTGTTCAACTGCCGGTCCGTCATGACGTGGCGCTGGACCACGAAGTCGTTGCGCACGATGGGCAGTGACCCGAGCCCGCTGAACGACATCAGGCTCGCCTTGAGCAGCAGCACGTAGAGCAGGAACAGGTTCATGACTTCTTCGCGGCCTTAGGATCATCCCACACCGCGCCGAGCAAGGTAGCCGCGAGGATGATCGCGATCGGCGAGACGCCGTACCACCACGAGGCCACGAACGCGCCGCCGGCGATCACGGCCACTTGCACGTTCCGCATCATGCCGCCGACGTGCGGTTGCAGGATCATCCAGATCGTCGACCACATCATGCCCGCCACCGCGGCCACGGTCCCCATCAGCGCGGCGGCCACGTAGCGGTTGGTCTGCCACGTCTCAAACCCGTATATAAAGAAGACAGCGATGGCGGCCGAGGGCACGGTCAGGGCCAGCACCGCGGCGATTGCACCCAGGTTGCCGCGCAGCAGCGCTCCGGTGGCCGCGCAGAAGGCAATCAGGTTGGTGCCGGGCGTGACGCGCGCCAGGGCGAAGGCCAGGTCGAACTTGTCCGGCGTCAGCCAGCGGCGCGTCTCCACCATCTCACGGCCCAGCATGCCCATGGTGACCATACCGCCGCCGAACGTCGTGTTACCGATGCGGAAGAAGAGATCCGCCACCTGGCCTAAAGACGGGTGGGCTGAGGAAGGACGGGAAGACGTTCGCTCGCTCAAGATTCTATGGTAGACGTATGCGTGCGGCGGCGGACGTGGTGATCATCGGCGGCGGCATTGTGGGCGCGAGCATCGCCTGGCACCTCACCGCGGCAGGCTGCCGCGACGTCGTGATCCTCGAACGCGAAACGCAGCAGGGCAAGGGGTCCACCGGCAAAAGCATGGGAGGCGTGCGGGCGCAATTCGCGCATCCGGCGGATGTAAAGATGTCGCTTTACGCGATCCCCTTCCTGCGCGACTTCGAGCAGGTTACCGGGCATCCTTCGGGCTATCGTGCGCAGGGTTATTTGTTCGTCGCCACGACGGTGCGGCATCTTGCGACGCTGGAGCACAACCGCCAAGTGCAGCAGGCGGCGGGATTGCGCGAGGTTCGGTTCGTGCCGCGCGAAGAGGTGCTGGCGATGGTCCCCGAGCTGCGCGGCGACGATGTGCTGGGCGGCAGCTTCTGCCCGATCGACGGATTCGTCGACCCGCACAGCGTGCTGGCCGGGTTCACGCAAGCCGCCTCTTTGCTGGGCGCTGAGGTCGTTCGCGAAGCGAACGTCGAGGCAATAAACGTGGATGGTCGGGGCGTGTGCGGCGTCGCGACCGCGCAGGGCGCCATCGCTACCCGGACCATCGTCAACGCCGCCGGAGCCTGGGCCGCGGCCGTGGCGCGCATGGCGGGCGTCGACCTGCCACTTGAACCGCTGCGGCGCATGCTGGTCCCCACCGAGCCCTTCGACAAGGTGTCCCGCGATGCGCCGATGACGGTCGACCTCGCCACCGGCTGGCACTTCCGCCCCGAAGGCCTCGGGTTCCTGTTCGCCTGGAGCGATCCGTCCGAGACCCCCGGTTTCAAGACGGAGGTCGACCGCGCCTTCATCGAAAAGATCCTGACCCACGCCGCCGCGCGTGTGCCGGCGTTCGCCGAGGCTCCAGTGAACCCCGCGCGGGCGTGGGCGGGCTTGTACGCGATGACGCCCGACCATCACCCCATCCTCGGCGGAGGCCCCGTCCCCGGGCTCTACTTCGCTAACGGATTCAGCGGTCATGGCGTGATGCATTCGCCCGCCACGGGCAAGATCCTGGCGGACCTGATTCTGGAAGGCGCCACTGATCTTATTGACGCGCGCCTGTTCGACTACGCGCGCTTCGCCGAAGGGCGGATGATCCCGGAAACCGGCGTTCTGTAGAATCAGAAGTTCGCTTATGAATTTGGGACTGCAAAACAAAGTAGCGATGGTCGCCGGCGCCAGCCGCGGCCTGGGACGAGCCGTGGCACGCGGACTGGCGCGCGAGGGCGTGAAAGTATCGCTGTCCTCGCGCAACCGGGAAGCGGCGACTGAGGCCGCCGATGAAATCCGCGCGGAGGGCGGGGAAGTGCTGGCCATGTCGGCCGACGTGCGCTCGGCTGACGCCATCGAAAACTGGTTTCACGAGACGGTCGAGCGTTTCGGCGGCGTCGATCTTCTCTATACGAACTCCGGCGGACCTCCGGCCGGTCCCGTGATGCCGTTCGACGACGAGGCATGGCAGGCCACCTTCAACCTGCTGCTGCTGAGCGCCGTACGCATGGTGCGCCTGACCGTACCGTCGATGACCGAACGCGGTGGCGGCTCGATCGTTTTTCCGACGTCGTCGGCCGTGAAGGAGCCCATCGGCAATATCGCGCTGTCGACGGTGATGCGCACTTCGGTCTCGGCGCTCTCCAAGATCCTGTCGCAGGAACTGGCGGCGAAAAAGATCCGGGTGAACCAGCTTATCCCCGGCCGTATCTATACGGACCGCGTCAAGGAGTTCGACGACTTGAACGCGAAGAAAGCGGGCATTACGGTGCCCGAACAGCAGAAGAAGATTTTCGCCACCATCCCCATGGGCCGCTACGGCGATCCGGACGAATTCGCCGCCGCCGCCGTCTTTCTGTTCTCCGACGCCGCCTCCTACATCACCGGCGCGAGCCTGCAAGTGGACGGCGGCATGCTCCGCGGAATCTGACCGTGGAGCCCTCATTCGACCTAGTGGGAGTCGGCCTGAACGCCACCGACACACTGCTGCTGATCGACCGCTTCCCCGCGCATGGCGGCAAGGTCCGCGTCCTGGAGCAAGTCACGAGCCCCGGCGGCCAGGTGGCCAGCGCCCTGGAGACAGCCGCCAAGCTCGGCCTCGCGACCAAGTACATCGGCACGGTCGGCGACGACGAACGCGGCCGCGTCCAGATGGATAGCCTCCGCGCCACCGGCATGAACCTGGACGACATCGAAGTTCGCACCGAATGCCCGAACCAGAGCGCCTACATCGTCATCGACCGCGAAACTGGTGAACGCACTGTCTTCTGGAACCGCCCCGACTGCCTGACGCTCGCCCCCGAGCGCATCACGCCCGACAAGATCGCCTGCGCCCGCATGCTGCACATCGACGGTCACGACACGCCCGCCGTCGAGCAAGCCGCGCGTGTGGCCCGCGCACACGGCGTGCCCGTGTCGGTGGATGTCGACACCATCTACCCGGGATTTGACCGCGTGCTTCCGCTGGTCGACTACCTGGTGGCCAGCGCCGAATTCCCCGCGCGCTGGACCGGCGAGCGCGACCCGTTCCGGGCGCTCGAAATCATCCAGAACCAGCACGGGATGCGGGTCGCCGCCATGACGTTGGGCGCGCGTGGAGCCCTGGCCCGCGCTGGCGGCGGCTATCATTATTCGCCCGGATTTGTGGTGGATTGCGTGGATACCACGGGCGCCGGAGACGTCTTTCACGGAGCCTTCTGTTATGCTGTGCTCAGAGGCATGACCCTGCCGGAGAGTCTCGCGTTTTCCAATGCCATGGCCGCGCTGAATTGCACGCGGCTGGGCGCCCGCGGCGGGATCGCCACCGCCGCCGAAGCCCGTGCCCTTATGGCGAGCGCCCCACGCCATGCCGACCCGGCGCTCGCCGGACGCGCATGATCCCAATTCGTTCCAGCGAGCGCGTCTACGCGCGTCCCGCCGTCACTGCGTCGCTGATCGCGGCGAACTCGCTGGTCTTCTTCTATCAGCTCACGCTCTCCAACGGCGCGCTGAACGCCTTCGTGCGCGAGTGGGGCCTCATCCCGGATCAACTGCGCCTGGCTACCCTCTTCACCTCGATGTTCCTGCACGGCGGCTGGCTGCACCTGATCGGCAATATGTGGTTCCTGTGGGTCTTCGGGAGGCTCATCGAGGACGCCATGGGCAGCGCGCGCTTCTTCGGCTTTTACATCGGCTGCGGACTGGCAGCGGCCGTAACCCAGGTCATCGCGAACGCCTACTCCCCGGTCCCCACCATCGGCGCCAGCGGAGCCATCGCCGGCGTGATGGGCGCCTATCTGGTCAAATTTCCGAAGTCTTACATCGACACCATCGTGCCGCTGTTCATTTTCCTGACGCGCTTCCAGATCCCCGCACCGTTCTTTCTCCTCTACTGGTTCGCGATCCAGTTCTTCGCCGGCATCGGCTCCATCGGTGATACCGACTACACCGGCGGCGGCACGGCCTGGTTCGCGCACATCGGCGGATTCCTCGCCGGCATGCTGCTCATCCGCCAGTTCAAGGATCGCCGCCCGCCCCGCTGGCGCGCCTGGTACGAGGAAGAGGATTGAGCCGAAACAGAGCCGCGACCGTGAGGGAGCGGTTTCTAACGCGACGGGTCCGACACATTGAGCGTGATGCTTAGCGACGAGTTCCGCGCGACCGTCAGTCTCTGCCCGCCGGCCGCCAGGCGCTCCAGCATGCCCGGCTCGCCCATGCGTCCGTATTGCGCCTCGGTCAGAGCAAATACGCGGTATTCGCCGGGAGCCAGGTAGGTCTGAAACTGCCCGTCCTTCGCCGTGACCTCGTTCAGGCTTTGCAGCCGGTCATCGGGGATCATGGGCCACTCGACCAGCGCGACTCGCGCGCCCGGAACCGCGGCGTCGCCCTGCTTGACCAAACCGGAGATCTGCCCTGCGCCTGTGTCGACCACGACCTCCAGCTTCCCTTGTCCCGTGAAGTCGAAACGGAGGTCCGGCTGCGCAACGCCGTTATAACGGACCTCGCGAACATATGCGCCCGGCGGCAGCAGCATCATGCGAACAGTCGCAACGCCGGGATACTCGTTGGGCATCGAGAAGCGGCGATTCTCGTCGAGACGAAAGATCGGGAGACCGCGGGGGACCGGCACGGCTTCAACAAACGTCAGTCCGACCCGGGATCCTGTGAGGTCCAGATCCCCCGCGCCGTCGGCCACGATCACCGAGCCCTCCAGGTCGTAGCCCTTGCGCGGATGCAAATCGAGGTTCACATTCTCATCGCGGATCAGCAGAGAATCCACCGCATAGACCGCGTCCGGGGAGGTCGCGAACGGATCCGCGGGATCGGCCGCCGTCGCGTCCCGGGAAATGGAGAAGACGACAGGTCCCTTGGCCGGCTGAGGGGTTTGTTGCGCTGGCGTGATGGTGCTCCCCGAAAGCGCATAACTCCCTTCCGGAAGCCCGCGCGCGAGCAACGCGGACCCGCAGGCGGCTTCCTTCATAACGCTGGGGCCAGAGATCAACGTACTTGCAACGCCCGGGAAGAGTCGCAGCCGGAACGTGGCGCCCACCGGACAAGCCGGCTGAGGCAGGCCGATCCGCGCGCGGTAAAGAGGGACACGTTTCACCCGGAACGTCCCCGCGCTGGTGGGAGCCCCTGTCGCCACGATGACGGGTAGAACCGCATCCAGCCCGGGCCCGCCGGGGAAGTAGCGCGACTCGTAGCCAGTCTCGACCACCGTCAGGTCGTCGTCAGTGAAGTTTTCCATCCAGCGATTGGGTTCGGTGGCGAACGGTTCCACGGCGATCGCATATTCTCCGGCTGGGACATTGGCAATCGTGAAGCGCCCTTCGGAATCCGTCCGCGCGCTGTTCTTGCTTCGATACGTCGAACTCCGCTGCCCCAGAAGGTTGCGAATCAGTTCGGCCGCCACTCGGACGCCCACCACTGGTTCGCCGGTATCGGCATCGATGAGTTGCCCGGATACGGACCCTCCGCCGCGCATGCTGAATTCGATTTCTACCAACGGCTTCTCCCCGGAAATCGTGGCCTCTTCCAACGCCAGCGTCGGGCCCCCATTCTGACCCGGGGCGGCTCCATACCCAGCTTTTTCCGCCTGGATCAGATAGTGTCCCGTCACGAGATCCGGGAAGCGAAATCGCCCTTGCGCATCCGTTTCGATTTTGCCCGCTGATCCGAGCTGGATCGGGCCGGGTTGGCGATTCTTTGCGTTCGGGTCAAGATCCGGCAGCTTCGCCAATCTTACGGAGACACCCTCCACCCCCTGACCCGTGGAGGAATCGACCACCCGACCGCTGATTTCATAGTCCACGATCTGTCCTGCGGTGACCGCCGCCAGCGGGAGCAGCATCGCCGCCAGAGCCGCCGCCGACCACGCCATTTGCCGCCCGGAGAGTGGGCTGCGGTCCAGGATCGGATTCACCAGCGCGGTCAACCGCCGTTCCAGGCTGGAACGCGTGGCCATCGCCAGGGTCGCGGCCGAAGTCCCCAGCGGCGTCTGGCACAGACGCGCGATCTCGATCAAGTGAAGACCATAGCCGGCTCCATCGAACCCGGCGCCGAGCACCCGGTCATCGGCGGCGCGTTCGGATTCCTGACGCAGCCGGGCCAGCGCGATCCACGCCAGCGGATGAAACCAGTAAACCACCCGCGCGATTTCGCCGAGCATCTGGACCGGCCAGTCACGCCGTTCGATATGCGCCATCTCATGCGCCAGCACCAGTTGCGTCCGCTCCGGGCTCCAGGCTGTAAACCCGGCGGGGAAGAGGATGCGCGGCGTCCGCCAACCCCAGGTCAGGGGCATAGAGGATTCGGAGGCCCCTTCCAGCAGTTCGATGCGGCGCAGATGTCCGGCGAGTTCCATCGGGAGATCCAGCCGGCGGGCGCTCTTACGCAGGCTGCGCAAGCGCCACAGGCCCGCGAATAGCCGCATGGCCGCCACGGCGATCCCGGCTAGCCAGACCCCCAGCAGGACGGGTCCCCAGGGGACCTCCCACCGAGAGGTCCCGGTTCGCACCGGAGGGGGCATCTCCCCGAGGGGCGATCCGCCCGTCTGGGGAGGGGCGGCTGTGGCCGGTGAAGAAGCCTGCGCCTGTACAGCCGCGGCGCCGGGTGGTGCGGCGGGCGCGGCCACGGGCATTTCGATCTCCACGGCCGCCCGCTCCAGCGCGTCCACCTTCCACTGCGGCACGATCCAGGTCAACGCCGGCAGCCCCAACGAGGCGCCGATCGCGCAGGCCAGGATCAGGTGGCGCATGGCCGCGGAGGCGCGCGTGAGGGCGGCCGTAGCCAGCAACGCGATTCCCCACAAGACGGTCAGCTTCAGAAGCAGCAAAGCTGTCTGTTCCCAGGTCATGGCATTATCCTTTCCGCTCGTCCCTCTTTCTACGCGCCTGTTCGAGGATTTCCGCAATCCGGTCCAACTCCTTGCCCGGGAGCTTCGCTTCGCCGCCCAGCAGCGTCGCCACCACATTGGCCACGGAGCCTTCGAAAAAGGTCTCCGTCAGGTGCCGCAGCGCCGACTTTCGCGCCTTTTCCCGGGGAACCTTGGGAAAGTACACATAGCGGTTCTTGTCCTCGGTGTGCCCTACGTGGCCCTTCTCCTCCAGCACGCGCAGTTGCGTGCGCACGGTGGAGTAGGTCACCTCATCCGGCATGTTCTGGTGAATCTGGCTGGCCGTGGCCGATTCCAGCGAATACAGCAGGTCCATGATCTGGCGCTCGCGGCGCGTGAGTGCGGAAGGCTTCATTGTCAAAAGTGTTAGTTTTCTACCACTGCGATAAAACTAACACTTTGTGGCCTGCTCGTCAAGGAAAATCTCCGCGGGGCGCCGAGCCCGAGCCGGATCACCCGAAAGCCTCAGGCTTCCCACAACCGGACATTGTGAACACTAATTCCCAGGCGCCGGGCGCCGGCAAACGGGAGCAATCAGGGCTTAGTAACGAAATTCATTTATATGCGTCACACCTGGAAGCATCTAGTTATATACTTTTAGTTCGCGGAGGATCTATGTTCCAGAAACTGGCTCTTTCCGTCGGCCTGATATGGGCTTTGCTGCTGCCCATGGCGGCGCAGACGCCCGCTCCCGCCAAGCCCGCTCCCGTGGGTGTTCTCTCGGGAATCGTGGTCCGGAAGGGAACCCAGACTCCCATCGAAGGGGTCCAACTGAGTCTGCTCGGATCCAACCGCTTCGCGATGGCTTCGCGCAGCGGCCCCGAAGGCAAATTTGAAATCAAGGTCCGTCCGGACACTTACCAGATCACCGCGCGGCGCCAGGGTCCCTCCGGGTTTATCGGTGTTCCCACGGTCACGGTGGTCACCGTGCATGAGGACCAGGAGACGAAGGTGGAAATCCAACTGCCGCAGGCGGGCGAATTATCGGGCCAGGTCCTCGATGCGCGCGGCGAGCCGGTGCAAGGCGCCCGCGTCACTCTGCTGATGCGCTCCTATGAGGTCTGGAGTACCGACCTGGTCTACAATGACACACCATTCAAGGCCCAGACCAACGACCTGGGCGAGTATTCCTTCGAAGGCGTGCCCACCGGCATGCCCTTCCACGCGTTCGCCGAGATCGTAAGCCCCGGCGAAGCTGAGGCGCTCTCCACCAACGCGGCCAATCCCGACCTGCGGCGTCCCATTCTTGCCGGCACTTTCTATCCGCGATCGCTCGACCCCGGCGGGGCGCAGGCCATCACGCTGGGGGAAGGCGAGCGGCGCGAGGGGGTGGATATTGAGATGGTGCAGACCAAGTCCTACTGCGCCGAGGACGTATTGTTGCCCGCGCCGCCGGGCGATGTGCCGCACACCATCGTCGTGGACCTCAAAGGCATCGTCAGCGGGGTCTTCAATGGAGTTGGATCGTTCCGGACAGGCCGCGTGATTTCGCTGGACCAGAACGGCAGAGCACGCGTGTGCGGCCTGTGGCCCGGCTCCTATCGCTTCACGGTCCAACCACAGTCGGGCGTGCGGGGCGGGGTCCAAGCGCCGGGGTCGGCGACCTACTTCTACGGTGGTGGCGAGTTCCTCGTCACGGACAAGGATCTCACCTCGATCCCGGCCAAGGTCGGCCCCACCTTCGACTGGCAAGGCGAAGTCATCGTCGATGGTCCCGCACCCACGCGGCCGGCCGAGCAGCAGATGGCGATCTCCTTCGGCAACATCACACCCACCGCGCTCCGCATGGTCACCCCATCCGAGATCCCCGGGACGTTCGCGATGAAGAATGTCCACCTCGACCGGGAGCTGCTGCGGTTTCCCAGCCTGCCCGACGGCTACTACGTCAAGAGCGCCATGTACGGCAATGACGACCTGACCGAGAAGGGCGGACGATTTTCTTTGGACAAGCCCGACGTTCCGCTGCGCGTCACCGTGTCCAGCGGCGGCAGCCGCATTCGGGTGAAGGTGATCGACGACGAGGGCAATCCCGCGCCGGGACGCCGCGTCAGCCTGGTTCCCAGCGGCCTCACCTCGGCTCAGGAACTCACCGCCCGGCTGTGGACCTGCTACACCGATGACAAGGGCGAGTGCTCCTTGTTCTCGCTGCCCAACGAAAATCCGCCCGGCGTGTTCGCGCCCGGAGACTATGTCGTGCTGGCGGCGGAGATCCCCTTTAACCAAAGCGCGGACGTGCTGGATCAGATCTGGCGCGCGCTCCAGACCGCGGGAACCAAGATCACGCTGCCGCCCGGCTCGGTGGGCGAGGCGTCGATCAAGCCGGTGGTTCTTCGTTAGGAGGGAACAATGTTTCGCATGTTCGCACCCAGTCTCGTGCTGCTGCTCCTGCTCGCGGCCGGGACGCCTGCCTCTGCCCAGCCGGTGGTCGTGATCGCACCCAACGGGGCCGCTACGGGACCGGCGAAGCCCACCGTACCCACGGGCACGATCTCGGGCATCGTGGTCCGCAAAGGCTCCCGAACGCCCATCGAAGGCGTCCTGCTGAGCCTGGTCGGGCCCAACGGCGGCGCCCCGGGCGCGCGCAGCGACCCCGAAGGGAAGTTCCAATTGAAAGTCCCCCCGGGCGGCTATCAGATCACGGCGCGCGTCGTGGGAGAGTCCGGGTTCATCGGTGTTCCCACCGTTACCGTAGTCACCGTGCGGCAGGACGAGGAAACCAAGGCGGAAATCCAGCTACCGCAGGCCGGCGAATTATCCGGCCGCGTCCTCGACGCCCGCGGCGAGCCCGTGCAGGGAGCCCGCGTCACTCTGCTGATGCGCTCCTACGAAGTGTGGAGCACCCATCTGGTCTACGTCGACACTCCCTTCCGGGCGCAAACCAATGATCTGGGCGAGTACTTCTTTGAAGGCGTGCCGACGGGCATGGCATTCCACGCCTTCGCGGAGATCGTCAAGCCGGACGCGGCCGAGGCGCTAGCCTCCACGGCGGCCAACCCCGACCTGCGCCGTCCGATTCTGGCCGGCACCTTCTATCCGCGGTCGCTCGACCCGGGCGGGGCGCAGTCCATCACGCTGGGGGAAGGGGAGAAGCGCGAGGGCGCCGACATCCAGATGGTGCAGACCAAATCCTACTGTGCCGAGGATGTGGTGTTGCCCGCGCCGCCGGGCGAGGTGCCCTACGCCATCACCGTGGACCTCGCCAACATCGTGAGCGGACTCTTCAATGGCTACGGGTCATTCCGGACCGGCCGCGTGATTTCGCTGGACAAGGACGGCAGGGCGCGCGTGTGCGGTCTGTGGCCCGGCACCTATCGCTTCACCGTGCAGCCGCAACCGGGCATGCGCGGGGCGATCGGCCAGGTCCGGTCACCCGCCGCGGCCCAGGCGGCGACCTCCTACTTCGGCGGCGGCGAATTCATCGTCACCGATAGCGACCTCACCTCGCTCGCGGCTAAGGTGGGACCCACGTTTGACTGGCACGGCGAGGTGGTCCTCGAAGGTCCCGCGCCGCCGCAGCCGGTGGAAAAGCCCATGGTCGTCGGCTTCTCCAACATTACGCCCACCTCGCGCGCCGCTGGCGTCCGCACCGACATCCCCGGGAAATTCGCGCTGGAGAATCTCCACTTCGACCGGGAACTGCTGCGGTTCGACGGCCTGCCCGACGGCTGGTATGTCAAGAGCGCCATGTACGGCAAGGATGACCTGACCGATAAGGGCGGCCGATTCTATCTGGACCGTCCCGACGAGCCGCTGAAGGTCACCGTGGCCACCGACGGGAGCCGGATCAAGGTGAAGGTCGCCAATGACAACGGCGAGCCCGTGCCCGGACGCCGCGTCAGCCTGGTCCCCGGCGGCTTGGCTTCGGCCCAGGAACTCACCGCGCGGCTCTGGAACTGCTACAGCGACGCCAAGGGCGAATGCTCGGTGTTTTCGCTGCCGAATGAAACGCCCCGGTCGGTCTTCGCGCCGGGCGAATACGTCGTGCTGGCCGCCGAGCTCCCTTTTAACCAGAGCGCGGACGTGCTCGATCAGATCTGGCGCACGCTCCAGTCGAGCGGGACCAAGCTCACGCTGCCGCCCGGCTCCACCGGTGAGGCGTCGGTCAAGCCGGTGGTTTTACGCTGATGTCGCGGGTCAGAGGTTCGCCGCACAAGGGAGGACCGCTCCCTGTGGTCGCGGCTCTGCTAGCGATCTCGGGGTAAGCTAGCGGTGCTGTCCGTGACACGGTCGTTTTGGGCAGCGCGCCTGTAGCTGAGCCGCGACCGCAGGGAGCGGTCTTCCAGGGACACCACGTTGCGTTGCGTTAGGAGGAACCCACATGTTTCGCATCCTCGCCTTTGTACTGCTGCCGGCTCTGGTGGGGCTGCCGCTCGCCGCGGCGGACCTCTCCGGTCTAGTGGTCGCCGAGCATGACGGATCGGCCGTCGCCGGCGCCGCGGTCACGCTGCGCAGCGGAGGCCAGGTGGTGGCCGAGCTGGAAACCGACGACGCCGGCGTCTTCCGCGCCCCCGGCCTGCCCCTGGCCGACTACGTGGTGGTGACCAGCAAAACCAGCTTCACCACCAGCGAGCGGCGCGTCACGCTCACAGATGCGGGCGCGGACCTCTTCGTGCAAATCACCAAGCTGGGCGTCATCTCCGGACGCGTGACGGACAACCAGGGCAATGCGATTCGCCACATGGTGGTGGCCGCGGTGCCGGTCCCGTCCGATGGCAGTCCCGTGCGCGTCTACAACAGCCGTCCGATGGGTGCCGCCACGGATGCGCGGGGCCGCTACCGCATCTTCGGACTGGAGGCCGGCGACTATTACGTGGTAGCGCTCGCCGGCAATGCCCGCGGCATGGCGAACGTAATCAATGGCACGGTCCTCGCCGATACTTCGCACGGCAACACCGCCGAATATTATCCCCCCGGCCGGAGCCCCATCGTCCTCTCCATCCGCAGCGGCGAGGAGCACACGGGCATCGACTTCACCGGCTACACCGGACCGCTGTTCACCATCCACGGCACGGTCAGCGGACCCGGCCCGGACACGCCCTATCGCGTGTCCCTGGTCGCCGAAGATGTGGGCATCCCGCTCGCCAGTTCCACCGCCCAGCCGGGCAAGGGATTCCAGTTCGACCGCGTCGCCCCCGGCACGTATAAGATCGTGGCCATGCGCCAGCCCCCGTCGCCGATCCTCGCAGCGATCGAGAGCGGTCAGCTTGTGATCACGGACGCGAACCGGGAGGCCCTCGATCGCATTCTGGCGGACGCGCGCGCATCCCTGGGTCCCGATGGAAAAGCTCCGGCGCCGGCGTTTGCGGAAACCACGGTGACGGTGGTTTCGCAGGACGTCGCCGGCATTGTGCTCTCCGCCCGCCTGGGCGTCGACGCGAAGCTCCTCTACCAGCCTGGCGAAGGCTGCCCTGCCACCGTCCAGCTCATGCTCGATCCCATCGAGTACATGGGTTCGGGACGCACGGGAAAGAAGCTGGAGGCGGGCATGGAACTGCCGCTGACCGGCATGCCCCCGGCCAGCTATGACGTCTCCCTGAACCTGCCGGAGTCGTCGAACTGCTACGCGGCGACCTCGACCATCGACTTCCGGGAAGTCGCCTCCGACGCGACCGTCCCCATCGTGGCTGCGCCCATGGGAGGCATCCTGGGCAAGGTGGACACCACGGGAGCGCATACCGAGGACTTCACCATCGCCCTGCGCACCCCCGACGGCGTCATGCAAAGAAAGCTCCCCCTGGCCAAGGATTCCAGCTTCTCCATCCCCAACGTGCGGCCTGGCCGCTACCGCCTGAGTGTCACGCGCCGTTCTGCCAGCCGCGTCACAGCGGCCGATCAGGACGTAGTGGTAGAAAGCGCCGCCGCCGCCCAAGTCGACTTCCCAGCGTTGCCGTAGGTGGCGCAAGCACTCCTGCTTGCCGCGCCGGGACTCGTCCCGGAGCTTGGGGTCCATTCCAGTGTCAGGCCCAGGCCGGCGAAATCGTCCCTCGGTTCTACTTCACCATGTGCTCACGGTCCTTCTCATTCTCACCGCAATACATCTCGAAAATATCGTTGTTCGGGACCAGGTTGTAGCCAATCTTGACCGTGAACGCCTTGGTGTAGATCTCCGGATCGTCGAAGGTCAACTCCGTATCCAGATGCCCGTAGTCACGCCGGTGGAAACGCTCGGTGACATGCATCGCCTCGCTGCGCGGATGCCCCACCGCGTCCAGCGGCGTGCGGTCGTTGAATCCGCGCGTCTCGACGACGAAGGTGTCCCCCTCCCAGTGCCCCACCGAGTATCCCAGATACGCCGGAAGCTCGAACCGCTCCGGAAACTCGCGCCCATCCACGAAAATCTGCCGGTGTTCATGGTCGATCTCATAGAGCAGCACTGTCTCCCGCGGCGCCTGCACGATCTTGATCGGTTCAGCCAACAACCCCAGTACCGGCCATCCATACTCGCCATGGCAGACATTGTCCACCTGCCGCTCGGCGGTCTTGCGCTTCATCAATGCCTCCCCTGCGGGAGTGAGCCGGACCTCTTCGGGTTTAAAATCCACCAGGACGTTGAACCCGTACTTGTGCACCACCTCGTTCTCCATGCCGATCAGCGAGTTTTGCGTCGCCGGATCGTAATCCGGCCCCAGCAGATGCTTGAAGTCCTCGATCGTCGACCTCTCGTGCGCCCAGACCCCCGACAGATCCGGCTTTCCGCCCGGAGCCCGTGGCGTGGGCGCGGACAGATTCACTGTTCCGTCCTTCAGCCGCGGCACGCCCGACGGTACATAGTCCAGCCACTGTGCCGAGGATGTCGCGGGAATCAGAAGGGCCCCCAACAGCAGGCCCGCGTAGAGGCTTCTTGAGTACGCCAAGACTCGATTTTATGCGACCGGCCCGCACCCCGCAACGCAGCCTGCTGCATCCATCGAGGTGCCTGCTGTCTTAACCAGCGAGGTGCGTTCCGCTCACGCGGCGCGATAGGTGCCCAGCACCCGCAGGAAATCCGCGACCTCGCCCAGGTGACTCAGCGCGTTCTGTACCACCTTGTCTTCGGTGTGCCCCAGCAGGTCCAGGTAGAACAGATACTCCCACGGCTTGCCGCGCAGCGGACGGCTTTCGATCTTCACCAGGTTCAGGTCGCGCAGCGCCAGAGCCGCCAGCGCGCGGAACAGGGCGCCCGGGATGTTTTTGGTGGTGAACACCAGCGACGTCTTCCACGGCCGTTCGCGCCGCTCGCGCGAGGCGCGCCGGTCGCGCGGATCCCGCGCCTTTGCCCCCGCCGGCTCCAGTAAAAAGAAGCGCGTATAATTCTGCCGGTCGTCCTCGATGCCCCGCTTGAGGATGTGGGCGCCGTAAATCCCGGTGGCCAGTTCCGGGCCGATCGCCGCCACGCCCTCCGGATGCTTCTCCATCACCATCTTCACGCTGCCGGCCGTATCGTAGAACGGTTCGCTCTTCAGTTGCTTGTGCCGCGCGAAAAAGTCCTTGCACTGGTTGAGCGCCACCTGGTGCGAATATACGGTGCGGATTTTCCGGAAACTCACGCCCGGCGGCGCGGCCAGATTCAGCACTACGCGCACGCTGGTCTCCGCCGTAATGACGAGGTCGTGCTTCAGCAGCAGGTCGTAGTTCTCGTGCACCGACCCGTGCAGCGTATTCTCAAACGGCACCGCCGCGGCGTCCACTTCGCCCGAGGCCAAGGCCCCGAACACCTGGTCGAACCACGGCTGCGGCACCGGCTTGGCTCGTTCGCCCAGCAACTGGCGGATCGCCAGGTGGCTGAAGGCTCCCAATTCTCCCTGAAAAGCAACTCGCATGGACTCCCTATTTTACGGGTTTCCCCGGACCATCCCACCGGCGGGCGTCCGGCGACGCCAGATCCAGCAGGTCCAGCACCCGGTCAAGGCTGTGCTCGACGATGTCGGCCACCGTCTGCGGATGATGGTAAAACGCCGGCACCGGCGGCGCCAGGATCGCGCCCATCTCCGCCAGCGCGGCCATCGACCGCAGATGGCCCAGGTGCAGTGGCGACTCCCGCACCATCAGGATCAGCCTTCGCCGTTCCTTCAGCGCCACGTCCGCGGCCCGCGTCATGAGGTTCGCGCTGATCCCCGCCGCGATGGCCGACATCGTGTGGATCGAACACGGAGCAATCACCATGCCATTCGTCTCAAAGGATCCGCTCGCCAGCCGGCAGCCGATGTCCTCGTGGGCGTAGGAGCAGTCGGCCAGCGCCCGGAAATCGGCGGCCGTCTTGCCGAGCTCCAGAAACCCGGTCCGCTCTGCCGAACGGCTTAGAACGAGGTGCGTTTCCACGTCCGGCCGGTTCTGTAACTTCTCCAGGAGGCGCCATCCGTAGATGGAACCGCTGGCGCCCGACACCCCCACCACGATCCGCCGCGGCATATTCCCGGCTCGCGGGTCCGTCTTTCCAGAGTCGTTTTGTTCCAAAAAGTTGCGCCTGTGGAAAATCCTGTTCTGATTTCAGAACAACTGGTACTTTCGATCCTTGCTGAGCGTACCAGCACGCCGCTATAATTCAAGTACGACCCTTGTCAGAGTACTAGAACCTAGGGCCGTAGCGCCAGCCTCGTGCAGGGCTGGAACACCCATCATGGGGGATGCAGGACAGAAACTCAAGCAGGTTCGCGAGCGCCTTGGCCTGACCTACCGGGATGTCGAGGAACTGAGCGGCCGTATCGCCGAGGTCCGCGGCAGCGACGAGTTCGCGATGGCGCTCAGCCGCCTGGCGGACATCGAGAACAAAGGGACCATTCCGTCCTTCCACCGCTTGTATACCCTCTGCACCATCTATCGCCTTGATTATGTGGAGGTTCTCACCTGGTATGGAGTCTCCCTGGCGAATCTCCCGGCGGACGCCGCCCTGCTGACCCTGCCCAAGACCCACACGGTGAACTTCCAATATGATGACGGCGATGCCCAGGTGCCCCTGGCGCTCGACCCCGGCATCGACCTGAGCAAGACCGTTTTCCTCAGTCGTCTGATCCAGCGCTGGGGCAAGATCCCGCTCATGATGACGAATCACGTCGACCTGCGCAACTACACCTACGCCTTCATCGGGACCGACGACTGGTCCATGTTTCCAATACTTTCGCCCGGATCGCTGGTCGTGATCGACCAGAGCCGGCGGCGCGTCGCCTCCTCCGGCTGGACCACCGAATTCGACCGCCCCATCTACCTGCTGGAACATCGCGAGGGTTGGACCTGCCGCTGGTGCCTGCTCAGGGACAACCAGCTCACCCTGCAGGCGCACCCGTCCTCTTTACAGGAACCCGAGGTCTTCTTGTATCCGGATGAAATAGAAGTGATTGGGCAGGTTACCGCCGTCGCGATGAACTTCGAGCCCGGGACCCGCCGGCGGAGTAGCTGAGCACGGTCAGCATGTTTTCGAGATCGCTGGCAAAGTAATCGCGGTCGCCCTTGGACGCCGAATCCGGCACGCCGGAAAGGTAGCCCTTGGCCTCCAGCCAAAAATCCACCACCTTGCCCTTGGGGTCATCCAGAGACTCCAGATAGGTCTCCAGATCCCTCTGTCTCTCCTCCAGCGTGAGCCGCAGCCATTCCCGGAATGTGCGCTTGTGGCTGAGCACTAAAGCCTGTGCGCTCTGTTCTTTACCGAAGGCCGTGCTGAGTCCGTAGTGGCGGTACGCGCCGGTGTTGGGATCCCGCAGCGAGCCCAGATAGAGCAGCCGCCCGAAGATCGAAGGGATCCGCGCCAGCGTGTGGCGGAACAGATCGGCGCCAGCCGTGCGGTCAAACGGCGCCCTGGGCTTGAGTTTGCGAATTCCCATGATACGGCCGCAAGAAACATTGTACGGCAACCTGGCTAGTACTATGCCAAGAATTTTCTGTTCCACGGCCAGAATAGTTGCCCTTAATCCGGAACGACTGTGCTTACGAAGGCTAGCATACGCCGAGTGGGATATGCCTCATATCCCAAACGGAAGGGTAAAAAACTATGCCTCAGCGCATCTCCACACTCAAGAAGATCATGGTCGTCGTTGCCGTGGTTCTTCTCCTGCCATCGATGTTGGCAAGCTTCAATGGAAACGTCCCGGCCTGCGAGCCGCCGTATTGCCCCAACCCCTGTCCAGCTGGATACACCGACTGCACCTACGACTGGGTGATGGAGTCGCCCACGAACTTCGCGTTTGCTATGTACCTGATGTCGATGGGCTACACGATCATCGTCTGCTGTAATTGAGCCGGCCGGTTCCCCGGTGCGTGGCTTCCTGGGAACCGTAGCCCGTGCCGGGGCGGCGCAGTGCTTGATGAACAAGGATCGGGTCGACGATACGTCAGGAAATGGGTTAGACTCTGGGCTGGAGGCCGGTACGGTCGGCCTTTCAGCACTCTGGCAGCCCCGTGACCATGGCGTTAGACCGCACCAGCTTTTTTCTCATCCTGCTGTCGTTCCTGCAGGTCTGCGCCTATTTTGCCGCGATGGGGAAGCTGCTCTGGACGCGGCTGGTAGCGACGTATCCCTGGCTGTCGCTGTATGTGGGCGTGGTGCTGGCAACCCCGATCGCCCGGGTGCTCTTCCATAGTCAGGACGCGGTGGTGTTTCGCCTCTCGCAGGGCTTGCAGGTGGTGCTGGCGGTGAGCGTGCTTTGGGAACTCGTGCGGATCGGGTTTGATGGCTACGGCGCACTGGGGAAATTCATCCGCAAGGCATCCTGGGTCATGATCGGCGCCGCCCTGGTGATAGCGTTCGCGAACTGGGGCCTCGATCCGACGGTTCCGGAGGGGCGTTCTCCGCTGCTCCACGAGACTCTGGCGATGTTCCGGGCCGCCAGTTCAGGCCTGCTGGCGTATCTGTTCCTGGTCATCGGTTTCATGGCCTGGTTCCCGGTTCGGATGCGGCGCAACGTGGCGATCCTGCTGCTGGGGTTCGTGGGCGTCTTTATCGGCGATTGGTTCACAGCCTTCGTCAACAACCTGGCGCCGGATCACGGAGACTGGGCCGATATTCTGGCGATCGGTATCCAGATGGTCTGCGCGGTGGCCTGGGCTACGCTCCTTAGCCGGACAGGTGAGCAAACGCAAACCATCACCGGGCATCGCTGGAATCACGCCGAGATGATCCGGCTTTCTGAAAAATTAGATTCCATCAACGCCAGCCTGGCCCGGAGTGGCCGGTAGTTTTCCCGAAACAGCCCATGGATTTTCGGGTCCAGTTCTTGTACGCTATGGATAACTGGATATGAACCTCCTGTGGATTTCGACGCTAACCGCCTTAGGCCTCGGAACGGTGGCCCTGGTGGTACTGCTGGCGAGGCTGCTACGCTATCGCCAAGCGTTCGCTGGCGAAGCCGGCGATTTTTCCATGGAACGGTATGAGCCGATGATGCGGCTGCTGGATCCGGCGGATTTCGCCTTTTTGGCGCGCCAGCCGGGAGCCGCGGAAAGCGGTGCTCTGGAAAAAATGAAACGGGACCGCCGCCGGATATTCCGCACCTATCTGTGGGAATTGGCGGCTGATTTCCGTGAGATGCATGCGCAGGCCCGCGAACTGGTGGCGGCGGCGCCGGAGCAACACGCGGATCTGGTCGGCATCCTGCTGCGCCAGCAGGTGTCCTTCTGGGCGGCGCTGGGGATGATTGAGCTGGAACTCGCGCTCGACCGCATGGGTCTGGCGGCGGTGAACCCGCAGCGGCTGGTGGCCGCGGCCGGTTCGCTGCGCGCCGCACTCGACCGGGCGACCGCGGTGCCGGGTCCGGTGCCGGTGTAGAGCCCCGGTGTGGCCCAAGTGGTGTGGGCCAAGTGGTGTGGGCCAAGCCCCCTGAGGCCACCAGGATGTCCGCGGCGGCCTCACCGGTCGTCTGTGCGCGGCTACAGATGACGAAGGAGAGCCTTGGCCTCGCGTAGCCCCTCGAAGCGCTTCTCCTCTTCCTTGAACGCCCGGGTGTGCACGCAGCGCCGCGCGCCGTTATGCTCGGCCGGATGCCGCAGGTGCAACATCTCGTGATACATCACGTACTCGACCGCCAGCCGCGGCACCTCGGCGCGGTCCAGGTGGCGGCTGAGCACAATCGTGTTGTGCGAGGAATCGTAGTGGCCCAGCGTCGTGCGCGACGCCTGCCGGCTGCCAGCCGATCACCGGGCGTGCCATCAGCCCGAAAAAATACCGCTGGTTCAGCTCCTCGAAGATCGGCACCAGGTCGTAGTGCTCCCCCTGCGCGTCGCCCAGATGCTTGCGCCCGCGGATCTGCCGGATCAGGTCCAGGCTGCGGCGCACGTCGCGCCGGTTGAGATATTTGCGATAGCGCTCGCTGCTGGCCGCCGGCACCGGCCGCCGGAACAGCTTGGCCAGCAGGATCTCGGCCAGCGCCTCATGCACGCCGGTGGGAGCCCCGGCCAGCGAGTCGGCGATGCGCACCAGCAGCAGCCCGTCCCGCCAGCGGATTTGCGCGCTGGCCGAGGCGTAGCGGCGGAACTCCACGCGGATCTCCGGCAGCGGCGTGCGCGGCTTCAGCTCCCCAAACACCCGGGCATAGATTTGTTCCGGAGCAGGCGCCGTTTCGGCCGCTGGCGGAGGATCCAGGCGAGCGCTCTCGACTTGCATTCCTTCCGAATGTAACATGTAGGGTTGGCCCCGGCGGCAAAGCGCGCGGGGCGGGAGACCTATTTGCCCGAAGTGACTTCAGGAGTAAAGATCAGTGCCCTCGGCTGCTACACGCCGCCGGATTTGTTGACCAACGCCGACCTCGAACGCATGGTGGAGACCAGCAACGACTGGATTCTGGAGCGCACCGGGATCGTCGAACGGCACATCGCCGCCAAGGACGTCGCCACCTCCGATCTGGCGGTGGAAGCAGCCCGCGCCGCCCTGGCGCAGCGCGGCGTCGAACCCCGCGAACTGGAGGTCATCATCGTCTGCACCGTCACGCCCGACATGATGTTTCCGGCCACCGCCTGCCTGGTGCAGGACCGCCTGGGCGCCAAGGGAGCCTGGGGCTTCGATCTTTCGGCCGCCTGCTCCGGCTTCATCTACGGCCTCACCACCGGCGCCCAGCTCATCCGCAGCGGAGCGCACAAGAAGGTGCTGGTGATCGGCGCGGACACCATGTCGCGCATCATCGATTTCACCGACCGCAACACCTGCGTGCTTTTCGGCGACGGCGCCGGCGCCATGCTGCTGGAGCCCAGTGAAGACGACTGCTTCCTCGGCTTCCTCAATGAAGTCGACGGCTCGGGCTGCGATTCGTTGAAGATGCCCGCCGGCGGCAGCCGCCTTCCGGCCAGCGCCGAAACCGTGGCCGGGCGCCAGCATTACGTCAAGCAGGTGGGGCAAGCGGTATTCAAGTTCGCAGTCACCAAGATGTATGACACGGCCAGGGCCCTGCTGGACCAGCACGGTCTCACGGCCAAGGACGTGAAGCTCATGATCCCGCACCAAGCCAACCGCCGTATCATCACGGCGACCGCCGAGAAGCTCGGCATGGGCTGCGATCAGGTGGTGATCAACATTGACCGCTACGGCAACACGACGGCTGCGACCATTCCGCTGGCCACCCGCGACGCCATCGAAAGCGGTCGCCTGACCAAAGGCGACATCGTGATGTTCATGGCCGTAGGCGCGGGGTTCACCGTGGGTGCGAACCTCTGGCGCTGGTCGTATTGAAGTTGCCCTGTCATTCTCAATCGCATTCCTGGCCGCGTCGCCATGAGCAGAGCCGCGACCGCAGGAAGCGCTCTCCCCCTGTCCGGTCTCTCCCCATGAGACCGCCCGCGCCTCTACTGCGGATGATTCCCCGGCGACATGGGAATCTCGCGCGGCCCGCTGTCCAATCCGAGAATCCGGATCACGCGTGGCTTCCGCGCCTTCACCTCCGGATACGTCGAACTGGGCGGTGTCGGGTCGTGATCGGGGACCCGAGCCACGCTGCTCACCACCGCTCCGTCCTCGAATTCCGCGGCATGCTCCAGCACCACGGTTACGGTCGCTGACCGCTCCGTCTCCGCAACGGGTGCGGCGGGCGCTGTGCTCGCCACCGCGATCGCCGCAGGCTGCGCCGGTTGCCCCTGCGCGACCACTGGAACGGGTTGCTCCGGCGTAGCGGGCCGGTGCATGCTCGCCGCAAACTGCGCCTCGGTCAGGTCCATCACCACGTAGATGGAGCGTTGGTCGGTGGTGACTTCGGTCGCGTCGGCCATCGGCGGAATCGCCTCCACCGACGCCAGCAGGTCATCGGCGATCACGGCCGCCTGCTTGACCGACAACGCCTCGATCCCCGCCACCAGATGCAAGCCATCCCACAGCGAGACGCTGCCCTCGAACGACCGCGCGTCGGCCTCGAAGGGGATGAAAAGGTTGGCCAGCGGATCGGGCAGCCGGGAGGAGACCACCCACAGGTCCTCTTTGGCGAATCGCGCCGCGCGCGCCAGCAACGGCGAATAGGAGCGAGCGTCCTTGGTGGCTCCCAGCTTGGCTTCCTGTTTATCGGCCAGAGTCCGGTCGATCGTGTCCCGCAGCGTGGGCACCAGCCCGAACAGCAGCAGTTGGTCGCTCAACTGGGCGACGCTCAGCGTCGTGCGCCCCGCGGAAATCCACAAAGGCACACCCTTGTAAGAGGAGGGCTTCAGATCGTGGGCCGCGGCCTGCCCGGCCACCAGGTCCGCCGGAAAGGTTCCCGCGGCGATGGCCAGCGTGGCCGGCGACGAAATCAGAATCTCCTCCGCCGATAGAATCAGCGGCAGGTCCGGAAACCCCAGCGTCCCGTCCGGCGAAAGCTCCCCGGCCACGGCCCCGGCGAAGGGCGAGGCGCGCAGGTAGCTCCAATGGATGCCCACCAGCGCGGTGGCGTCCGGGGAGGCATATGTCCACCAATGCGGGTGAGATTGAGCCACCGCGGTTCCCCCCGCGGCCAACAGCGCAACGAAAGTGAAAAACAGGCGCACCTTAGTAGTAGATCGGAAGTACGGGCTAGTGTGTTTAGTTACCGGTAACAATTACCGGGCACGACCCCCTGTGGATCGTAAGAGTTTGAAAAAAGGCGGTCTCCTTCCTGGCACGGCAATTGCTTTCCAGCCAGGCATGAAACGAGCCGAATATGCGGAAGCGTTTGAGAACGGATACGGGTCCACCCGCCGCTTTCTGTTGTCGCGTGGCGCGGGGCTCGAGGAAGCCGACGAGATCGCTCAGGCGGCGTGGGCCCGGGGTTGGGAGTATCGCGAACAACTTCGAGACCCTTCGCTCGTAGGGTACTGGGTAAACTCCATCGCGCGCAACCTGTTCCGCGCGCGGTTCCGCGCCGTCTCCACGGCGTCGCTGGAGGGTATCGACCCGAGCTATCAAATGGGCTTGGAGAATCAGATCGAACTGAAGCGCATGCTGGAGCGCTGCTCGCAACGCGACCGCGCGCTGCTGGAAAAGAGCCTCGACGGCTACTCGGCCGAAGAGATTGCGACGTCGGAGGGCATCAGCTCCACGGGCATCCGTGTGCGGCTGTTGCGCATCCGCCAGTCGTTGCGCCAGCAATTGGCCGCTGCCGCGTAGCGCAAGCCCGAGGGTGCTTGCGCTACAGTCCCATCCGTTCGAGCTTGCGGTAGAGGGTCTTGCGCTCGATGCCCAGGATCTTCGCCGCGCGGCTCTTGTTGCCTGCCGTGGCGGCCATCACGCGGCGGATCTGCTCGGACTCGGTGTCGGCCAGGGTTTCGCTGGCGCTTTCGCGCGAATCCATTTGCTCGATGGCGTCGCGCACGGCCGCGTGATCGATGCGCCCGCTGGGCGCCAGGATCGTCAGGCGCTCCATCATGTGCTGGAGCTGGCGGACGTTGCCCGGCCAACTGTACTCCTCCATGGCCTTCATGCCGGAATCGGCCAGACGGGTTTCGAGCTTGTAGCGCTCGTTGTAGCGCTTCAGGAAGTAGTGCACCAGCAGCGGGATGTCGCTGGAGCGCTCGCACAGCGGCGGTACGGTGAGACGCACGACGTTCAGGCGATACCACAGGTCCTCGCGGAACTTGGCTTCGTCCACCATCTTCTGCACGTCGCGATTGGTGGCGGCGATGACGCGCACGTCTATTTTTTTCGCGCGCGGTGAGCCGAGCGGGCGCACTTCACGTTCCTGCAAAAATCGCAGCAACTTCAACTGGAATCCGAGTTCGATATCGCCGATTTCGTCCAAAAAGACCGTGCCGTTGGCGGCGGCTTCGAATACGCCCATGCGGTCGCGGTCTGCTCCGGTGTAGGCGCCTTTGAGCGTGCCGAACAGCTCGCTTTCAAGCAGCGAGGGCGCGATGGCGCCGCAATCCACGGGCACGAACGCCTGTTGCGCGCGGCGGCTATTGCGGTGCAGCATGCGCGCGATCAGTTCCTTGCCGGTGCCGGTCTCTCCCTCGATCAGCACGGTGGCGTCGGTGGGGGCCACGCGCGAGATGGTCTTATAGATATCGATCATGCGCGGCGAGCTGCCGATCATCTCGGTATCGGGCAGGTCGTCAATGGCGGGTGCGTCTTCTTCCTCCACCGCGCTCAGCGAGCGTTCGGCGCGCTTGATGGTCTCCACCATCCGGGCCATCTCAAACGGCTTCGCCAGGTATTCGAACGCTCCGCCCTGCGTGGCGGCCATCACGGTTTCCATGCTGCCGCGCCCGGTCATCAGGATCACGACGCAGTCCGGATTATTGCGGCGAGCAGCTTCAAGCACGTCCAGCCCCGTGCGCTCATCCAGATAAATATCGGAGATCACGATGGGGTAGGCCTGGTTCGTGAGGCGCTCCATGGCCTCCCGTGTGGAGGCGACGGCGTCCACGGAATAACCTTCCAGTTCCAGGCACGTGACCATAGTAGTCCGCACCGACTGGTCATCTTCCACGATCAGAAGTTTATGCATGTTTGGTGGCGGCTGCCCCCAATATCATGGTAAAGCATGAGCCTTTGCCGGGCGTACTGGTCACCTCAATCTTCCCGCCGTGGTGCGCCACGATTTGTTGCACGATGGACAGGCCGATGCCGGTTCCTTTTTCGCCCGACTGTTCGGCGCTTTTGGTGCGGTAGAACTTCTGAAAAATGCTCTTGATCTCCTTGGCGTTCATGCCGATGCCCTGGTCGGCAACGGAGAGGTGCAGGCGGCCGTCTTCCAGGTGCGAGGTGACGCGCACGTGCGTCTCCGCGGGCGAGTACTTGATGGCGTTGGTGAGCAGGTTGTAGAAGGCGTACTCCATCAACTCGCGGTCGCCCAGCAAGGTGCCTTCCACTTCGTTTTCGAGCGTCAGTTCGATGCGCTTGTTGTCGGCCAGCGGGGTGGCGCGGGCCATGGTGATGCCCACCAGTTCGGCCGCGGGGATGGGTTCACGCTTGAGCTCCATCTGGCCCTCGGCCAGCCGCTCGACGTCTAAAAAGGTCTGAATAATCCGCGCCAGGCGCTTGGATTCAGAGTTGATCATTTCCGTCAACTGGCCGCGCTTTTCTTCCGGCATTTTGTAGCGCGTCATCAATTCGCTGGATCCCTGGATGGCGGTGAGCGGCGTGCGCATTTCGTGCGCTGCCCAGTGGATGGCCTGCTGGTAGCGCTGCTTCTCGGATTCAGAGCGCCGCAGCCGGCGCCGCACGGCGAAGTGCTGATAGGTTCCCGCGCCGCCCGCGGCCAGCCAGGCAACCGCCATGGGCGCGAACAAAGGAAAGATGACGCGGTGGTCGTGAAACAGCGGGAAGGGAACGAAGAACGGCAGGGCCAGGAGGACGGCCGCTACCAGGTAGGCGCGCCATCCGGAGAGGAACCAGAAGATCACGCCGGCGAGGGCGGCATAGAGCAGGCACACCCCGAAGATCGTCTGGTTGCTGGGCGTGGTGAGGAAGTCGCCGCGCGCCAGCGTTTCGTAGGCCTGCGCGTGGACCTCGACGCCGGAGACATCCTCATTCGCGGGATTCATCAGCCGGTCATTGGCGGCAGAGAGTGCCGTCACGCCCAGGAACACGACCTTGTCGCGGATCAGCTCGTGGTTCTGCGCGATGTCCAGCACGGAGATGGTCGGGATGGAGCCGGCGGGGCGGTAGCGGATCGGCATGAGGCGCACATCATTGACGCGCGGCGCGGGGATGCGCGTGCCGTCGACCTCCAGATCGCCGGGCGATTCCAGAATTTGGGCGCCCTTTGCGATGCGAAACGCCTCGAGCGCCATCGCCCAGTAACGCTCGCCGTCGGCGACCATCTCGAGCGATAGCTTGCGGCTGACGTTGTCCGTGCGGTCCTGCTCATGGTGCGCGTGTCCGATGGCGGCCGCCAAGTTGGCAAAGCGCGGGATGGGCAGTTCCCAGTGGCCTTCGGTGTCGAGCAGAGTGGGCAGGATGAGGTTGGGAGTGGCGCGCATGGCGGCTTCCAGGCGCTGGTCATCGGCGGGGTTCGTCTGGTCAGCGAGGATCACGTCGAGCGCTACGGCGCGGGGATGGGCGGAGGCGAGGTCATTCAGGGCTTCCGCCAGGATGGTGCGCATGGCGGGCTGGCCGCCGCGTTCGCGGAAGACACGCTCCGTGATGGCGACCACCACGGACTGCGCGGGCGACGTGGCTTCGGTATCCGTGCTGAGGCGGTCATAGAGTTGGTTATCGATGCGAATGCCGGCCTGCGACCACCCGGCGAGCATGCCGGCGGTGAGCGCTACGCTCAGCACGGCGACGTAGCCTGCGGCCTGGAGCTTACTTGCCAACCAGTTTTTCGACCTCGGCGGCTTGGCTCGGCAGACTGGCGCTCAGCACGCGGTGGCCGTCCTCTGTCACCAGCACGATATCTTCGATGCGAATGCCGATGTTTTCCTCGGCGATGTAGATGCCCGGCTCAATGGTGATCACCATGCCGGCCTTCAGCGGCGCGTAGACGTCGCTGGGGTCGTGCACATCCAGGCCGACGTGATGACCGAGCCCGTGCAGGAAATAGGGACCCAGCGAGTTGCCGTGCAGGTCCTTGCCGTGCGTGCTGATGTAGTCGCGCGCGATGGTGTCCAGCGAGTTCGCGCCCATCAGCGTGATGCCGGGCTTGATGGCGTCGATGGCGGCCTGCTGCGCGCCCCGCACGATGTCGTACAACTCGCGCTGGCGCGCGGTGAACTTGCCGCTGGAAGGAACGGTGCGGGTGATGTCGGTGGCGTAGTCGGCGCATTCGGCGCCCACGTCCATCACGACGGTCTCGTTCGGTTGTAGCTGGCGATGATTTTCGGCGTAGTGCAGTACCACGCTGTTGGGTCCGCTGCCGACGATGGGAGCGTAGGCGCTGCGTTCGCACCCGCGCGAGAGGTAGCTGTTGGTCATCACCGCGGCGATCTGGTATTCCCATTCACCGGGCTTGGTGACGGCCCAGGCCGCACGGTGCGCGTCCATGCTGATGTCGGTGGCGCGGGAGATCAACTCGATTTCCGACGGCGATTTGACCATGCGGAGCTTCTGGATCAGCGTCGCGGCGTTGCCCTGTTCATGGAAGACGGCCAGCGACCGGACCTTTTCGCCCTGCGCGTCGCCGGGGATCGTGTAGATGCGGCGCGAGGTGGGGAGCGCGGCTGTAAGCTCGGCTTGCAGCGCCGACATGGGTCGTACCTTGGCGAAGCCGGTGACTTTGGGCGCGGCCGGATCGTCGAAGCCGAGCTTCGGACCGGTATAGCGCTCCTGCACCTCGTCGCGCGCGGGCAGGAAGAAGACTTCTTCGGATCGCGTGAGCAGCAGCGCGGCGCCGGGCTCGCGCCAGCCCGTGAGGTAGAGAAAATTCGTGTCCTGGAAGAAGCGCGCGTGCAGATCCTCGGGCTCCTCGGCGCCGAACAGCACCAGCACGCCTTCCAGCGATTTCCGTAGCTCCGCCCGGCGTTGCTGGTATTCGTCGCGCGAGATTCCCTGGGCCGCGAGCAGGCTCGCGGAGGTGAGCAGGCAGCACAACAGCCGCATGTTCCAAGTATATCTGGGCGGCAGCATTTTGCTGGTTTGACGCTGGCTCCGTGCGCGTCCACAATGAACCAAGAGGATCTGATCATGCGAACGCTTGCGCTATTGACCATCGGAGTGGCGATTGCTGCGGCACAGGATGCGGATCGCCCGCGCCTGCGCCCGCAGCCGGCCGCTTCCAAGGACACCCGGACCGGTCCCGAGGTCGGCCGGAAAATCCCTGATTTCCGCCTGCCCGACCAGACTGGCACGCCACAGACCTTCGCCAGCCTGCGCGGCGCCAACGGCATGCTGCTCACCTTCGTGCGGTCAGCCGACTGGTGCCCGTACTGCAAGACTCAGCTCGTGGACCTGAATCGGGAGATCGAGGCCTTCCGGAAGCAGGGGCTGTCCATCGTGTCGATCAGCTACGACACCGTCGCGATCCTCAAGGATTTCGGCACGCGCCAGAAGATCGGTTTCAAGATGCTGTCCGATGAGGGCTCGAAGGTGATTCGCGCCTTCGGCATTTTCAATACGAACGTGGAGCCGGGGAATCCGGCGTACGGCATCCCCTTCCCGGGCATGTACGTCGTAGATGCGAACGGCGTGGTGAAGGCCAAGTATTTCGAGGATGACTACACGGAGCGCTACAGCGGGGCTTCCGTGCTGACGCGCGAGTTTGGAGCGGACGGCGTGGAGATCCAGACGGCCGACACCAAGCACCTGAAGCTGACCTCCTATGCGAGCGACGCGCAGTTCTCGCCCGGGCGGCGGATCACGCTTGCCGTGGAGATCGAGATGAAGCCCAAGATGCACGTCTACGCGCCGGGGATCAAGGGCTACATTCCGATCGACTGGAAGATGACCGGCTCGCCCGCCTTCGTCGCTTTCGATGCCGGCTATCCGGATTCGAAGATGCTGCACATGGCGGCGATCGACGAGACCGTGCCGGTCTACGACGGCAAGATTCGTATCCTGCGCGACATCACCATCGGGAACGAACGCGAGCTCGCGCCGCTGCTCGGCAAGGACCGCAAGCTCACCATCGAGGGCACCTTCCGCTATCAGGCCTGCGACGATCGCCAATGCTTCCTGCCGCAGGACATTCCCCTGAAGTGGACCTTCGCGATCGGGCAGATGGAGTTCGAGCGCGTGCCTGCGGAGATCCGCATCCGGCCCTAGTCACGACAATGTCGAGGCTAAATCTGCCGTAATTCGCGCGATTTAGGCGGAGCGCCGCGCCGCGCCGGCGGGTTGGCATGCCCACCATGAGGCATGAAGGCCTACATTCGCCACGTATTTGAAGATGTGCAGGCCGGCCGGAAGCCGCGCCGCCTAAACCGGAGTGCTTCGGCCCAGCAGGACCCCGCGCCGCGCCCCGGTCGCCGACGGAAGGTTGCCGGGCCGGTGCATGACGAACTCGTGGGCCAGCACGGCAAAGGCGATGGCCTCCTTGGCGTCGGGGTCGATGCCGAAGCCGGCGCTGGTCTGAAGCGCAAACGCCGGAAGAAGCTCGCGTAGGCGGCGCATCAGCCAGCGGTTGTGCACGCCGCCGCCGGAGGCGACTACTTCGTAGTCCGCGCTTCTGTCTCCTGGGGCGAAGCGTTCGATGGCGGCCGCGATCGAACGCGCGGTCAGCTCCGTAGCCGTGGCGATCAAGTCCTCGGCGGCCACGCCCGTGGCCAGCAGGCCGCTGGCGAACTCCTGTCCGAACTGCTCGCGGCCGGCCGTCTTGGGCGGCTTCGCTTTAAAGTAAGGATCGGCGAGCATCGACGCGAGCAGTCGTTCGTGTACTGCTCCTTTGCGCGCGATGCGGCCGTCGCGGTCGTAGGTCTGCTTGCCGCCGCTGTGCGCCCGCACCAGCGCGTCGATCACCATACCGCCGGGTCCAGTGTCGAACGCCACCACTTTTTCGGGAGTCGCGCCGGGAGGGATCACCGTGATGTTCGCGATGCCGCCGATGTTCAGGGCCACGCGTCCGATGCGGCGGTGGTGGAACAGCATATAGTCGACCGCGGGCACCAACGGCGCGCCATGTCCGCCCGCCGCGATATCGCGCTCGCGGAAATTCGAGATGGTCCAGATGCCGGTGCGTTCGGTGAGCACTGCCGGGTCCCCGATCTGAAAGGTACTGGCCACCTTGTGGCCCAGAAACTCGACCGGCGCGCCCTCGTGGAAAATCGTCTGGCCGTGCATGCCGCACAGCACCACCGAGTGCAATGGAATTCGCTTGCGCCGGCATGTCCGGCGGATGGCGTCCGCGTACAGTTCCGGCAGCAGGAAGTGCAGACGGGCGATGGCGGCGGTGTGCGTCATGGTGTTTGAGACGCCGAGGATCGCTTCACGCACGCCCTTGGGATACGGCACGGTCTGGAACGTCACGGGCGTGACGCGGCGGCGCACGATGTCCACGATGGCGACGTCGATCCCGTCAAGCGACGTCCCGCTCATCACGCCGCAAACCCTCACCGGCGCTTCAGCTCCTCTTGAAGCTCGCTCAGCAGTTGCAGGGCGTCGAGCGGACGCATCTCCTCCAGCTTCGCGTTGCGGATCCGTTCGGCGATCTTCGAATCGGGTTCGAAAAGCTGGATCTGCACGGGCGCCGGGTGGGGCGAGAGCGTTTCACTCACCGTGTGCTCGGCCGATTCGTGCAGCGTCAGGATCTGGCGCGCGCGTTCGATCACGCTCATGGGCAGCGCGGCCAGGCGGGCGACTTCGATGCCGTAGCTACGGTCCGCGGCGCCGGGTTCGACGCGGCGCAGGAACAGGATCTGCTCGCCGGCTTCCTTCACGGATACGTGCAGATTGCGCACACCGTCGAGCTGCGTTTCGAGCTCGGTCAGCTCGTGGTAATGCGTGGCGAAGAGCGTCTTGGCGCGGATGTGTTTGTGGATGTGCTCGGCCACCGCCCAGGCGAGCGCCAGTCCATCGTAGGTCGCGGTGCCGCGCCCGATCTCGTCCAGCACGATCAGGCTCCGCGCGGTGGCGGTGTTCAGGATGACGGCCGTCTCGGTCATCTCCACCATGAAGGTCGACCGGCCGCGCGCCAGATTGTCGGCCGCGCCGATGCGCGTGAAGACGCGGTCGACGATCGGCAGGACGGCCGACTCGGCGGGCACGAACGAACCCATCTGCGCCAGGATCGCGAGCAGGGCCGCTTGCCTGAGGTAGGTCGATTTGCCGCCCATATTCGGCCCGGTGATCACCGCGATGAACTGCGTTTCAGGATGCAGGTAGAGGTCGTTGGGGATGAAGCGCTGCGCGTCGCGCTCGGTGAGGCGCTCGATCACCGGATGACGACCGCCGGCCACCCGCATCTCCCCCGAAGCGGAGAACCGGGGTCGCGCGTAGCGTCCGTCGACCGCGACCTCGGCCAGTGCGACCGTCACGTCGAGTTCCGCCACCGCCGCCGCTGTCGCCTTGATGCGCGTGGCGTGCGATGCGGCCAGCGCGCGCAGGCCTTCGAAGATCTCGCGCTCGATGGCGAGCATCTTCTCTTCGGCCTCCAGAATCTTGACTTCGAGCTCCTTCAATTCGGGCGTGGTGAAGCGTTCGGCGTTGACCAGCGTTTGCTTGCGGTCGTAATCGTCCGGCACCAGGTGCATGTTCGCCTTCGAGACTTCGATGTAGTAGCCGAACACATTATTGAAGCGGACCTTCAGCGATCCGATGCCCGTGCGGCCGCGCTCGCGCTGCTCGATTTCCACCAGATACCGGCGGCTGTTCTGCGAAACGTCGCGCAGCTCGTCCAGGCGCGCGTCGAATCCGGTGCGGATCGCGCCGCCGTCGTTGAGATTCGCCGGAAGCTCGTCGGCAAGCGCCTTCAGGATCGGATCACGCGCCTCCGCGACCTCGTCCAGGCGCGCGCGCACATCCGCGAGCCGCGCCGCTTTCGTTTCGGCCAGCCGCTGCTGAAGGGTGGGGACCACGCCCAGCGACCGCGCCAGCGCCGCCACGTCGCGCGGACCGGCGGAAGCCAGCGACACCTTTGAGAGCAGCCGCTCCAGGTCGAGGATCGACCCGAGGTCCTTGGCCAGTTCGGCCCGCAGGATGGTCGCGCTGTGCAGCTCCTCCACGGCGTCGAGGCGTGCGTCGATCTCCGCCGCGTCGATCGCGGGTGCGAGCAGTCTTCGACGCAGCAGGCGTCCGCCCATGCCGGTGCAGGTCCGGTCGAGCACGGAGAGCAGCGTCGAATCACGCGATTCGCCCTGAAACAGCGGCTCCACCAACTCCAGGTTGCGAACGGTGGTCGCATCCAGCACCATCGCCTCGGAGCGGTCGAAAAACGCGGGCCGCTCCAGATGTTCCAGCGCCGCACGCTGCGTTTCGCGCAGGTAGTGCAGGACCGCCGCCGCCGCGCCGGTGGCCAGTGGACGGCCCTCCAGCCCGCAGCCGTCGAGCGCCAGTAGCTTGAAATGCTCGCACAGGCTGCGCGCCGCGTAGTCTCCGCCGAAAACCCAGGCCTCCACGTCGGTCTTCACGCAGGGCAGGGAAGCCGTCGTCGCCGCAGGCGTTCCGGCGGGCACCAGAGCCTCGCGCGCGTTCAGCGTTTCGAGCGCCGCCCCAGCCTCACCGGCATCGACCTCGGTGGCGCGGAACTCGCCCGTGGACACATCGACGTACGCCACGCCCGCCCGCCCGTTCGCCGGCATGACCGCGGCCAGATAGTGGTTCTCATGCGACTTGAGCACCTGCGCGTGCATCGACGTACCGGGCGTGACGATGCGCGTCACCTCGCGCCTCACGAGTTTCTTGCCTGCCGAGGCCTCTTCGGTCTGATCGCAGATCGCGACGCGGTAACCCTTCTGGATCAGCCGCGCGATGTAGTTCTCCGCGGAGTGATAGGGGACGCCGCACATGGGAATCGGCTGGCCCTTTTCCTTGTTGCGCGCCGTGAGCGTGATCTCAAGCTCGCGCGCGGCGGTGACCGCGTCGTCGTAAAACAGCTCGTAGAAATCTCCCAGGCGGAACAGCAGCAGCGTGTTGGGCACCTGCTGCTTGATTCCGTGGTATTGCCGCATCAGCGGCGTGGAGGGCTCGGCGGACATGGATCATCCATTATCCCGCAGGGGGAGTTGGCGGACATGCGAAGACCGCTCCCTGCGGTCGCGGCTCAGCCAACGGCGCTGTGCACGCCAGCCGTGGCCCGGGCAGAATGCCGCTAGCTGAGCCGCGACCAGAGGGAGCGGTCTTCGGGCGCTACGCGTAAATTCCCCGCAGGCGGATCGCCCGCGCCACGCGGTCCAGCGCCAGCATGTAGGCCGCGATGCGATTGTTTACCTGGTGCTCTTCGGCGTACTTCATGACGGCGCTGAACGTGTTGACCATCGCTTCCGAAAGCCGCTCGTTCACCACCTGCTCACTCCAGCCGTAGCCCTGCCGGTCCTGCACCCATTCGAAATACGACACCGTCACGCCGCCGGAGTTCGCCAGGATATCGGGCAGCACGAAGATCCCCATGTCGTCCAGGATCGGGTCCGCCAGGTACGTCGTGGGACCGTTGGCGCCCTCGCACAGGATCTTGGTGCGCAGCTTGTCGGCATTCAAAGAACTGATGACGCCTTCCTTGGCAGCCGGGAGCAGCACGTCGCATTCGAGATATAGGGCCTCATCCGGATCAATGGTCTCGCCTTCCGGAAAATCGGTGATCGAGCCCGTCTCCTTGCGGTGCGCCGCCAAGGCCGGGATGTCGAGTCCCTTCTCGTTATAGACCGCGCCGTCGAATTCGATCACGCAGATGATCTTGAACCCGGCCTGCTGCATCAGCTTCGCGGCCATGCCGCCCACGTTGCCGAATCCCTGCACGATGACGCGAGTCGAGAACTTGTCCATGCCGAGCTTCAGCAGAGCCTGCTCCACGGCGAACATGCAGCCGCGGCCGGTGGCTTCCGCGCGTCCGCGCGATCCGCCGATATCGAGCGGTTTTCCCGTCACCACGGCCGTCTCCGTGTGCCGCGCGTGCATCGAGTAAGTGTCCATGATCCACGCCATAGTCTGTTCATTGGTGTTCATGTCGGGCGCCGGCACGTCGATCTCCGGCCCGATGAACTCGAACAGCTCGGCCGTGTAGCGCCGCGTGATCCGCTCCAACTCGAACTGCGAGAGGATGGTGGGATCGCAGATCACGCCGCCCTTGCCGCCCCCGAACGGCAGATCGGCCACGGCGCACTTCCACGTCATCCACGAGGCCAGCGCGCGGACTTCATCCAGCGAAACGTCCGGAGCGTAGCGGATGCCGCCCTTCGCCGGACCGCGCGCAATCGAATGCTGCACGCGATAACCCGTGAACATCTCCAGCCGCCCGTCGTCGAGCGTCACCGGAATATGCACGATCACCTCGCGCGCCGGAAACCGCAGGACCTTTTGCAGGCCCTCGTCGAGACCGAGCCGCGCGGCGGCCTCATCCAGCCGCGCTTCGGCGGAGAGGCGCGGATTCAATTCACCTTCGATCCCTTCGTACCGGGCCGGTGCAGTCGGGGCATCGGCGAGCTTGTTCACTGACGTTACCTCCGCCCTCATTGTCCTACGTGGCGCGCGCACTCGTGCGCGCCGTGTCGAGACTCGTCTCGACGCTCGTCCCAGGTCCAACGCTCTACGCCCAAGTTACGATGGAAGCGTGGGGCGCACGCTCATCATCCTCGGCCTGGTACTGGTGGCCGCCGGCATCCTGGTCAGCCTCGGCTCGCGCCTGCCCATCAAGCTGGGACGCCTGCCGGGCGACATCGTCATCCGCGGCGCACGCGGCTCGTTCTACTTCCCCATCGTCACTTGTATCCTGTTAAGCATCGTCCTGAGCCTGCTCATGTGGCTGTTCGGCCGGCGGCCCTGACGCTCCACCACACTGCATGGAAAACCGCGAAATCGCCTTACTGTTATCGGAAACCGCCGACCTCATGGAAATCGCCGGCCAGGACGGCTTCCGCATCCGCAGCTATCGCAATGCCGCGGCGGCCATCGAAGGCTACCCCGAACCGGTCTCCGCCATCCTCAAGGACCCCGAGCAAAAGGTGACCGACATCCCCGGCATCGGCAAAAGCATCGCCACGCATCTGGAAGAGATCGAGCGGCGCGGCAGCTTCGACCGGCGCGACGAGCTGCTTGCCATCTACCCGCCCACCGCGCTTGAGCTGCTGAAGATCCAGGGGCTCGGGCCCAAGAGCATCCATGTGCTGTTTGACGCCTACCGCGTGTCGACCATCGACGGCCTGCAAAAACTCTGCGAGGAGCACAAGCTGCGCGAGCTGCCGCGCATGGGCGCCAAGCTCGAAGAGAAGGTGCTGCGGTCCATTGCGCAATACCGCCAGCGCGCGGGCCGCTTCCTGCTGAGCTTCGGCTACGGTGTGGCCGAGGAGCTGTCGGCGTTCCTCCTGGCGATGGAGGGCATCGAGAAAGTGACGCCCGCCGGCAGCCTGCGCCGCGGCAAAGAGACGATCGGCGACCTGGACCTGCTGGCTACGGGTCCCGCGGGTGAGCAGGCGATAGCGGAGTTCACCAAGCACCCGCGCGTGCATGAGGTGCTGGGAAAGGGTCCCAACAAGGCCAGCGTGAAATTCGGCCTGGAAGGCCTGCAAGTGGACCTGCGCGTTCTGCCGGCTGAGAGCTACGGAGCAGGGCTCCAATACTTCACCGGCAGCAAGGAACACAGCGTGGCGCTGCGCGGCCGGGCGCAGAAGATGGGCCTCACGCTAAGCGAGTACGCGCTCGCCAAGGTCGATTCGAAGGAAATCGTGGCGCGCGAGACTGAAGAGGAGATCTACGAGGCACTGGGGCTCGCCTGGATCCCGCCCGAGTTGCGCGAAAATCAGGGCGAGATCGAAGCCGCCGAGGCCGGCAAGCTGCCCAAGCTGGTGGAACTCGGCGACATCCGCGGCGACCTGCACATGCACACGGTAGAAAGCGACGGCCGCGCCACGCTCGAAGATATGGCCGAGGCTGCGCGCGAGATGGGTTACGAATACATCGCCATCACCGACCACTCGAAGGCCTTGGCCATGGCCAACGGGCTCGATGAGAAGCGGGCGGTTGCGTTCGCGCATCAGGTCCGCGACCTCGATGCCAAGAAGCTCGGCATCCGCGTTTTCTCCGGCCTGGAATGCGACATTCGCCGCGACGGCTCGATGGACCTGGCCGAGGACGCCCTGGCCGAGCTGGACTTCGTGATCGGCAGCGTGCACAGCTACATGAATCTGGAAGCCCCGGAGATGACGGACCGCCTGCTGCGCGCGCTCGAATCGAAGAGTCTGCGCGCGCTCGGGCACCCCACCGGCCGTGTGCTGCTGCACCGCGATCCGTTCCCCTTCGACTTCGACGCGGTGGCGGCCACGGCGGCGCGGCGCCACGTGTACCTGGAAATCAACGCCAGCCCGGAGCGCCTGGATCTTACTGGTTCGCTGATCCGCGCGGCCAAGGCGCGCGGGGCGAAGTTCGTGGTCTCCACCGATTCGCACCACCCCAAGCACCTGGCCAACATGCGTTTCGGCGTGCTCACGGCGCGGCGCGGCTGGCTGGAGCGGGACGACATCCTGAATACGATGCCGCTCAAGAAATTCGAACACGCGATCCGAGGGAAATGAAGACTATCTCGTCCGAAGAACTGATCCAGACGCCCATCTTTCGGGTGACGCGAGACCGCGCCCTTGACCCCGACGGCTTCGAAATCACCCGCGCCATCGTGCAGCATGAAGGCTCTGCCGTGGTGATGCCGGTCGATGACCGTAAGCGCGTGTTACTGGTCCGCCAGTATCGGCTGCCCGCGCGCCAATATCTGTGGGAGCTGCCCGCGGGCCGTGTGGATCCCGGCGAAACCGTGCTGCAGGCCGCTCGCCGTGAGCTGGCGGAAGAAACCGGCTACCGCGCGCGCAGCATGAAGAAGCTGGTCGAGTTCTGGGCGAGCCCCGGCTTCCTGGCCGAGAAGATGACGGTCTACCTCGCTACCGGCCTGACTGCGGGAACGTCGACGCCGATGGAAGACGAACGCATCGAAACCCGCTGGTTCACCTCGGCCGAGATCGACCGTATGATTCAGTCCGGCAAGCTGCCCGACGGGAAAACGCTGATCGGCTACCTGCGTTGGAAGCGCTACCCGGGGCGCTGAGCGAGCCGTGTGGGGCAGTCCCCTGGACTGCGGCGGCCTCGCAGGCCGCCTTGCCCAGATTTCTCACCAGCTTTCTGTGCATCCGATAGCCCCCTGAGTCGGGAGCCACGGCGCCTGATTTCCTCGATGCGCGAGCAGGACATCGTGCTGGGCGACAAGCGCCGGGACGAGTCCCGGCGCGGCAGGCCACGGGCCTGCGCCACGTCGGCTGCGGCTCCTTTGCGATGAGCCGCCACTGTCAGCGTGCGGTCACTTAGCGACCTGATAGCGACCGCAAGTACGCGAACATCGCCGCCAGCGCCTGCGCGCGATGGCTGACCTTCATCTTGTCGGCGATCGGAGCCTCGCCGAACGTACACCCGAAGGGCTCGTGGAAGAACAGCGGATCGTAGCCGAAGCCGCCCGCGCCGCGCGCTTCGAGTAAGATGCGCCCCTCCACCGATCCGCGGAACGTGCGCACCAGCGTGCCGTCCTTCACCAGGGCGATCACGCATACGAACCGCGCGGTGCGATCGGCTACTCCGGCGAGCCGTTCCAGCAGCAGCGCGTTGTTGGCTTCGTCGGTCGCCCCCTCACCCGCGTAGCGCGCCGAGATCACGCCCGGTGCGCCGCCCAGCGCGTCCACCTCCAGTCCGGAATCGTCGGCGAACAAATATCCGTGTGTGAACCCGCCGTAGTAGAGGGCTTTAGCCGCCGCGTTCTCCTCGAACGTCTCCCCGTGCTCCTCCGGCGGCGGCACGTCGCCTGCGAGCTTGCGCACCTCGAAGTCCGGAGCCGCCAGTTGAAACTCGCGCAGCTTGCCGGGATTGCTGGTGGCGCAGAAGACCGTCACGCGGTCTCGTGCCTCTTCTGCATCGCGACCAGTTCCAGAATCCCGCGCCGCGCCAGGTTCAGCAGCGCCGCCAACTGTTCGTCGTCGAACGCGGTCTTCTCGGCCGTCGCCTGCAACTCGACGAAGTGGCCCGAGCCGGTCATCACCACGTTCATGTCGACCTCCGCCTGGGAGTCCTCCTGGTAGCACAGGTCGAGCATCGGCGCACCGTTGATGATGCCCACGCTGGTGGCCGCGACGAAATCCTTGAGCGGCGAGCGGGGCAGCGTGCCGAACTTCACCAGTTGTCGCAGCGCCGACGACAGCGCGATGTAGGCTCCGGTGATGGCCGCGGTGCGCGTGCCGCCGTCGGCCTGGAGCACGTCGCAATCGAGAATGATGCTGCGCTCGCCCAGCGCGTGCAGGTCGACCACCGTCCGGAGGCTTCGGCCGATCAGCCGCTGGATCTCCATGGTGCGCCCCGAAGGCCGTCCCTTCGAGACCTCGCGCGGCGTGCGCGTGCCCGTGGCACGCGGCAGCATGGCGTATTCGGCCGTGACCCAGCCTTTGCCCGACCCGCGCAGAAAGGAAGGTACCGATTCCTCGATCGACGCCGCGCACAGCACGCGCGTGTTGCCGATCTCGATCAGCGCCGACCCTTCGGCCGTCAGCAGATAGTCCGTGGTGACCTTCACCGGCCGCATCTCGCCGGGTTCTCTTTGATCAATTCTCATTCAGTTCCCCGACCGCAGTGAAAAATAGAAGAGCAAGAACATGACTCCGAAGCCAATCAGGAGGATGATCGCGCAGGGAATCAGGCCGCGCTTGGAAGAAGGTCCGGTATCTTTCTTGGAACCTGCCCGGGAGCCCGCCGCTTTGTACTTTGCCATGTGTTATGAAACGAAGAAAGCAACTATCAGGTGTAGCATTCCCACGCCCGCGGGCGCTACTGGCAAAGGACCTCTGCGGTTCTCACTTTTTCCGCGTGAACAGCATCCCGGTCCACGTGGCGTCGAGCGAACAGATCTTGTAGTCGACCAGCCCCACCCGCAGCGCCTGCTCCCGCACGAAGAACTGCGTGATCCCACCCTCGCCCTTCTTCTTGCTCGACGCCTTGGCGTAGATCACCCACAGCCGGGTCTTCCCCACACGATCCCGCATCCCGCGCAGCCCCGCCAGGTACGCCTCGGGTTGGCGCACAAACCAGAACGTCATCGGCAGCGTCTCCTCGGGGTCTTCCTCCAGCGACGCGCCTGCTGGCAGTACGCCGATGACCTTGACGTAGCCGGGCGGCGCATCGATCACAGCCACTCGATCCCCCACGCGTATGTTGAGCTTCTGCGCGGTGGTCCGATCCGTGCGCGTCATCATGCGCGGCGGCGCGACCGGGTCCTTCGGAGGCTTCACCTTGCGCAGCACGGTCGCGAGCCTCGCGCGCGACGTGTAGACGGCATCGGGCAGCTCCTGGCGGAGCTTCTCCACCTTCTCCGGAACGCCGTCAACGAACACGATCGGGATCTGGCGCAGCACCTTGTGCCCGCGCAGCTCGGCCGCCACGTAGCGCGCATGCGACGGCAGCCGGGTCAGGTCGATCACCGCGGCGAGCGGCGGGTGCTCGCGCATGGACCGGAACACGCCGTTGGCGGCCTGGCCCTGATAGTCGACTTCGAAACCCTCCGCGCGCAGTTCCGCGATCAGCGGCCTGGCTTCGTCCTCACGCCAGTGAAACAGGCGCACGTGCGGCATGCATCCCATTCTACCCGCGCTGTTCTATTAAATTTATAATTGACAGCCGGGGCGAAGCGGCGAAGCATGGAGCTCTTAAATTCATAATTTCAGGAGGCCGCTTCCCTTGCCCCGCAAGAAATCGCCCCATCTCACCGATGCCGAACTCCGGCTCATGGACGTCCTCTGGGAACGAGGCCAAGCCACCGTGCAGGAGGTGGTGGACGCCTTGCCCAAGTCCGCTGCGCTGCATTATTCGACGGTCCTCACCACGCTGCGCATTCTCGAAGCCAAGGGCTATCTGACGCACACCCAGGAGGGCCGGGCGTTCCTTTACAAGCCGGCCGTCGGCCGCGACCAGGCTCGCGAGCGAGCCGTCACGCACCTGGTTCGCCGTTTCTTCGCGGGCTCTCCGGAGCTGCTGATGCTCAACCTCATGGAGACCTCGAAGATCACGCCCGCGGAGCTGAAGCACCTCCGCAAGCGAATCGAACTTGAGGGTGACGAGGAGTCATGACCGCCACCGTCCTTTCCGCCCTGGTTCAGGGAGCCGTCCTCAGCCTGCCCCTGGTGGTGAGAAATGCGGGCTAGTGCGTTCCGGGAGTACGGCGGATCTGATGAGGTTACTGGTGGAGCTGCGCAGCGAGTATGTGATCGAGTTTGTCCCCGGTCCCGGCAAAGCGAGCGGCACGCTCGACGTGCGCGTGACCTGGGGACCCGACACCGGGCCGCTGAGGGTCATCGCTCCGAGGGAGTACTGGGCGCAGTAGTCGGAGACACCTCGATGAGCGATTGCAGCGGGCGGCATGCGCCGGGACGAGTCCCGGCGCGGCGAGCACGAGTGCTCGCGCCACGATCCGCTATTCTGTCCCGGCTTGTTGCAGGAGCTTGGCGACCAGGCCGGTCCAGCCGGTCTGGTGCGTGGCTCCGACGCCCGAGCCGGTGTCGCCGTGGAAGTATTCGTAGAACAGCACCAGGTCCTTCCAATGCGGATCGTGGCCGTAGCGGGTTTCGTCGCCGTGCACCGGACGATGCCCGTCCTCGCCTTTGAGGAAGATGCGGCTCAAGCGCCGCTCGATCTCAAGCGACACTTCCCATAGCGTGATGTATTTGCCCGACCCGGTGGGACACTCGACTTTGAAGTCGTCGCCCAGATAGTGGTGGAACTTCTGCAAGGACTCGATCAGCAGGAAGTTCACGGGGAACCAGATGGGGCCGCGCCAGTTGGAGTTGCCGCCGAACAGGCCGGTCGATGATTCGGCCGGCTCATAGCGCACCGTCAGCGGATTTCCATCAACGGGCAGGACATAAGGATGGTCGCGATGCGCCTGCGAGAGCGCGCGAATGCCGTAGGGCGAGAGGAATTCGTTCTCGTCCAGCATGTAATGCAGGATGCGCCGGAGCTGGGTCTCGTTGACGATAGATAGCAGGCGCCGTTCGTCCTGGCCCGCTTCGCTCATGGACGCGACGTTGCCGGTGAGGTCCGGACGGTTCTTGATGAACCACTCCATGCGGCGCTTGAAGTCGGGCAGCTTGTTGACCACCGACGGCTCCAGCGTTTCCACCGCGTAGAGCGGAATCAGGCCCACCATGGAGCGGATCTTGAGCGCCATCGAATGGCCGTCCTCGAAGTGCAGCGCGTCGTAGTAGAAGCCGTCGATCTCGTCCCACAGGCTGGTGCCACGCAGGTTGATGGCGTTGGCGATATAGAGGAAGTGCTCCCAGAACTTACTGGCCACGTCTTCGTAGGCCGGATCTTCGCGCGCCAGCTCCATCGCAATTGCCAGCAGGTTCAGGCTGTACATCGCCATCCAGCCGGTGCCGTCGGCCTGTTCCAGGCTCTTGCCGATGGGCAGCGGAGCGCTGCGGTCGAACACGCCGATGTTGTCCAGGCCCAGGAAGCCGCCCTGGAACACGTTGCGGCCCTCGGCGTCCTTGCGGTTCACCCACCAGGTGAAATTCAGCAGCAGCTTGTGGAAGATGCGTTCCAAAAACACGCGATCGCCTTGGCCGCGGCGCTTCTTTTCGATCTTATAAACACGCCAGGCAGCCCAGCCATGCACCGGAGGATTCACGTCGCCGAAGGCCCACTCGTAGGCCGGAAGCTGCCCGTTGGGGTGCATGTACCACTCGCGCACCATGAGCTGAAGCTGCTCTTTGGCGAAGTCCGGGTCCACCAGCGCCAGCGGGATGCAGTGGAAGGCCAGATCCCAGGCCGCGTACCACGGATACTCCCACTTGTCCGGCATCGAGATCACGTCGGCGTTGTAAAGGTGGTCCCAATCCTTGTTGCGGCCGTACTTGCGCGATTCCGGCGGCGGCGGCTGCCCAGGGTCGCCCTCCAGCCAGTTCTTCACCACGTAGTGATAGAACTGCTTGGACCACAGCATGCCGGCGATCGACTGCCGCATGACGTTCTGCCCGTCAGCGGAAAGCTTCTGCGGAATTACGCTGGTGTAGAATTCGTCGGCTTCCTTTTGCCGCTGGGCGAAGATCTGGTCGAACTCGGTTCCCAGCGCGCCGTCGAGGGCGGTCTGATCGGTGAGGCGCAGCTTCAGCACCACTGATTCGCCCGGGTCGATGGTGGTCCGGTAGTGAGCCGACGCTTTCGTTCCGAAGCGCTTCGGATTCACCGCGTCGGTCTTGCCGTGGATCACGAAGTCGTTGATCGAATCCTTGACGTAGGCGTGGCTGTTGTCGTAGCCGTACAGGAGCCGCACGTTGGTTTCGTTGTCGGTGAACAGTAGGTCGGGGGATCCGCCGCACAGCAGCGTGCGACGGCCGTAATTGGTCGGCTCGTCCAGCTCAATTGTATGTGGAGCACCGGCGCGCAGCGATGGGCGGATGCCGTCTTCGCCCCAGCTCCAGGTGTTGCGGAACCAGATGGTCGGCAGCAGGTCGAGCTCGGCCGCTTCCGGCCCGCGGTTGTGCGCCGTGATCTTGATCAGGATGTCGTCCGGCCCAGCCTTGGCGTACTCCACGAAGACGTCGAAGTAGCGGTTCTCGTTGAACACGCCGCTGTCCAGCAGCTCGAACTCCTTGCCGCCGCGTCCGCGCCGCGCATTCTCCTCGACCAGCCACTGGTAGGGATACGCCGCGTGCGGGTACTTGTACAGGAACTTCATGTAGGAGTGCGTGGGCGTGGAATCCAGGTAGTAGTACAGATCCTTGCAGTCCTCGCCGTGATTCCCCTGGTTGCCGGTGAGCCCGAAGATGCGCTCCTTGAGGATCGGGTCGCGTCCGTTCCAGAGCGACAAGGCGAAGCAGATTTTCTGATGGCGGTCGCTGATGCCGCCCAGCCCGTCCTCATTCCAGCGGTAGGCTTTCGACCGTGCATGGTCGTGCGGGAAGAACTCCCACGCCGTCCCGCCCGGGCTGTAGTCTTCGCGCACCGTACCCCAGGCGCGCTCGCTCAGGTACGGACCCCAGCGCTTCCAATGCGCTTTGCGGTCGCGGGATTCTTCAAGTCGCTGCTGTTCAGCGTTCACGGTTGGCCTCCCCTACCGTTCCATTGAGTGAAGTTTGGATTTGGATCTCCGGAACAGGAACATTCATTGTAAGTGAACTGGACACCCCGATTTGGTGGGACTTGTCCGGCGGCCCCGGGGACGGCCGCGCGGCGGGATTTTACACTGAAGGTATGGACGTGTTCCTGGCCGGGGCTACTGGCGCGCTGGGCCGGCGTTTGGCGCCGATGCTGGTGGCGGCCGGGCATCGTGTCACGGGCCTCACCCGCACGCCGGAGAAGGCCGCCGCCCTTCACGCGTTGGGTGTGGAACCCGCCATCGCCGACGCCCTGGACCCCGCCGCCATCATGGAAGCCGTGGCGCGCGCGCACCCGGAAGTCGTCATTCACCAGTTGACCGCGATCCCGCCCGCGCTCAACCCCAAGAAACTCGCGGAGAGCTTCGCGATCACCAACCGCCTGCGCACCGAAGGAACCGACCACCTGCTCTCCGCCGCGCGCGCCGTCGGCTCCCGCCGCTTGATCGCCCAAAGCTTCGGCGGCTACCTGTGGGCTCCCACGGCCCCGCGCGCCGTTACTGAGGACCGCGCCCGCGCCGCCGACCCGCCCGGTCAGTTCCGCCCCGTCCTGGAGGCCGTCGCGTATCTGGAGCGCGCCGTGCCCGGCGCGGCCGGCATCGACGGCATCGTGCTGCGCTACGGCGGATTCTACGGGCCCGGCACCGGCTTCGGCGAAGGCGGGGGGACGCTGGCGCAGATCCGCAAGCGGGCTTTTCCCGTGATCGGCGGAGGCACGGGCGTGTGGTCCTTTGTGCACATCGACGACGCAGCCCGCGCGACGCTGCTGGCGCTGGACCGCGGCGAGGCCGGCATCTACAACGTCGCCGACGACGAACCGGCGGAGGTCCGCGAGTGGCTCCCGTTCCTGGCCGAAGCCATCGGCGCGCCCGCCCCGCGCCGCATCCCGCTGTGGCTCGGCCGGCTGCTGGCCGGGGAAACCACGGCCGCCCTGATGACGCAGGTCCGCGGGATCGTCAATAACAAAGCCAAGGCCGAGCTGGACTGGACGCCCGCCTACCCAAGCTGGCGCCAGGGCTTCCGGCATGGCCTGGCCGGTTGAGGCCGGCGTTTTGAACACGTTCACTTTTTGATTGACAGCCCGCCTGGAGTGGCGTACTCTGTTCTTGAACATGTTCAGAAATGAACGCGTTCAGAAAGAGCGAGGCGCACGTGTATATCGAAGGATCTTATGTGGCATACCTGGTCATCAGCCTGGCGGCCACGGTCTGGGTCGCCCGAACATTGCACAAGAACGGCCGCGTGTTCCTGGTCCACGCCTTCCAGGGCAATGCGGAGCTGGCCGATTCCGTCAATCACCTGCTGGTGGTCGGCTTCTATCTCTGCAACATCGGCTACGTAACGCTTGCGCTCCGCACCAGCGATCCGGTCGACACGGCACGGCAGGCGATCGAGTTGGTCAGCGCCAAGGTGGGCGCGATCCTGCTGGTGCTGGGCGCCATGCACTTCATCAACCTGTACTTGTTCAACCATCTGCGGCGGCGGGCGATGGAGTACCTGGAAGCCCCGCCCATGCCCCCGGACGCCCAGGTGCCCGTGCCCCGCTAGAGGAGCCATGCGGACGCTCTACATCCTGTATGATCCGCGCTGCGGCCTCTGCCATGAAGTGCAGCAGTGGCTCGGGCGCCAACGTTCCTACGTCCCGTTGCAGCTTCTGCCCGCGGGTGGCCAACGCGCCCTCAGCCTGTTTCCGGATCTCCCGCCGGGAGAACTGGCGGTGGTCAGCGACGCCGGTCAGGTGTGGCTCGGCGACAACGCATTCCTGATGTGTCTGTGGGCGCTGCGGGACTACCGCGCCTGGGCGCGGCGCTTTACCAGCCCCCTGCTGCGTCCCCTGGCCCGCCAGGCGTTCGCCGCGATTTCGCGCAACCGGCGGGGTCTTTCGGACCTACTGGGTCTGCCCAGCGAAGCCGCCCTGCGGAACCGTCTGCGGGAGGAGGTGATTCCGCCGTGCCGGCTCCCGTAAAGAAAAGCGACGCCACCCGCGGACGGATCCTCGAAGCGGCTCTCGATCTGTTTCGTCAACGCGGCTTCGAACAGACCACCATGCGCGAGATAGCGTCGGCGGCGGGCGTGGCGACCGGTGCCGCCTACTACTACTTCGATTCGAAAGACGCCATTGTGCTGGCGTTCTACGATCAGGCCCGCCTGGACATGGCTCCGCGGCTGGAGGAAGTGCTGGCCTCAAAGCGCGACCTCAAGAGCCGCTTGCGCGGTCTGATCGAGGTGAAGCTGGCCTATTTCGGGCCCAGCCGCCGCCTGCTGGGCGCACTGACCGGACACACCAACCCGGCCTCCCCGCTTTCGCCGTTCAGCGAACGGACCCGGCAGATCCGTGAGAACGACATCGCCCTGTTCGCGCAGACGCTGGCCGGCAGCCGCGTGCGCGTGGCGGACGATCTGCGCGAACACCTGCCGCGCCTCTTGTGGATGTATCAAATGGGCGTCGTCCTTTTCTGGATCAACGACGGATCGCCCGGGCAGAGCAGAACGGCGGCGCTGCTCGAAAAGAGCCTGGATGTCGTGGTGGGGCTGATCAAGCTTGCCGGTCTGCCGTTGACGCGCCCCTTGCGGAAGATTGTGGTCGATCTGATGGACACAGTGATGGAGGGCATATGAAGAAGCGCATCGTGATTCCGGGCGGGAGCGGAGCCGTAGGCACGCTGCTGGCCAGCCGTTTTCACAGGCAGGGACAAGAGGTGGTCGTGTTGTCGCGGCGCCCGCAGAAACAGCCCTGGAAGCCGGTTCCCTGGGATGGTGGCATGGGTGGCGCTTCCGGCGAGGCCTGGAGCCGCGAGATCGACGGCGTCGACGTGGTGATCAACCTGACCGGGCGCAACGTCGACTGCCGTTACACGCCCGCCAACCGCCGCGAGATCCTGGAATCGCGCGTCGCCTCCACCCGGGCCGTGGGCCGGGCGATCGCTGCCGCGGCGCGGCCTCCGGCCGTATGGATCAACGCCAGCACCGCCACGATCTACCGCCATGCGCTGGACCGCGCCATGGACGAGGCCACGGGCGAGTTGGGAGCCAGCGAAGCGGGCGCGTCCCAGTCCTGGGCGTTCAGCGTCGGCGTGGCCAAAGCCTGGGAAGAGGCGTTCTTCGCCGCGCCCGCTCCAAGGACGCGCAAAGTCGCGATCCGCAGCGCCATGGTGGCGATCCCCCACACAAGCTGGCTCGGCAAGCTCACGCGCTTAGCCCGCTGGGGGCTCGGCGGACCGGCGGGCGCCGGCACGCAGTACATGTCCTGGATCCATCACGAGGATTTCGCGCGCGCCATTGAGTTCCTGATCGCGCGTGACGATCTGCAGGGCTGCCTCAATCTGGCTGCTCCTCACCCACTGCCGCACGCCGCATTCATGCGCGCCCTGCGTGCCGCCGCTGGAATCGCCATCGGACCGCGCCTGCCGGTGTGGACGTTACGACTCGGATCCTGGATGATGGGCACCGAGGCCGAACTGATCCTGAAGAGCCGCCGGGTCGTGCCGGGCCGGCTGCTCGCAGCCGGGTTTGTGTTCCGGTATCCCCACTGGCCGGACGCGGCCGGCGAGTTGCTCGGGCGGGCTCAAATGCCGGCCTTGGCCTGAGGCACGCCGAAGCGGCTCTGCTAGACTGAGAAAAAAGGTGATCGCCGTCCGGCCTTCTGTTTTGACCTCTCCTGCGCCAACTCGGAAGCGGATCGTATTCCTGGACTGGCTCCGCGGGCTCGCGGCGCTGATCATGCTCCAGGGCCATACGTTCCACTCGTTCACGCGCCCGGACCTGCGCGAGCACGGCTTCTACCTCTACTCGCAGTTCTTCGGCGGGGAAGCCGCGGCGGTCTTCCTGTTCGTCACCGGCATCACCTATGGGCTCGGCATGGGCAAACGATCCAGTTTGCCCCCCATGGAACGGATCTTCGCCGCCCTCAAGCGCGCCCGCTACCTGTTCCTGATCGGCGTGGCGTTCCGGGTGCAGTTGTGGCTGTTCGGGATCCCCAACTCACGCCTGAGCGACCTGCTGATCGTCGACATCCTCAACCTCATGGGAGCCGCGGCGGCGCTGCTGGCCTTTGTCGCCATCTTCGCCGACCCGATGCGGCGCATCCGCATGGCGACGCTGGCGGGCGTACTGATCGCCGCGCTGTCGCCATTGGTCAGCGACCTGGACACGTCGATGTTGCCCAAGGTGCTACACGACTACGTGGTCCCCGGAGCCAGCTTCAGCATCTTCCCCTGGGCCGCTTACCTGGCGTTCGGGCTGGCCTTCGGCAACGCCATTCCGCTGGTGGAACGCGGCGGCTGGAATCGCGTGATGCAGTGGGCCACGCTCTCCGGCCTCACGCTGATCACGGCGGGCATCTACTTCTCTGACCTGTCGTTTTCAATCTACCCCAGCGCCGAGTTCTGGGTGGACAGCCCGGGTCTGGTGGCCTGCAAGATGGGAGCGCTGTTCCTGATGGGCGCGGGCGCCTATCTGTGGACCGAGTACCTGAGCTCCGGCTGGAGCTGGGTGCAGCTTCTGGGCACCACGTCGCTGCCGGTCTACTGGGTGCACGTCGAGTTGGTGTACGGCTGGGAGTCGCAGGGCCTGCACCAGAAACTGACGCCATGGCAGTCTTTGGGGGCGGCTTCCGTCCTGGTGATGCTGATGGTCGGGATGAGCCTGGCGATCAAGCGCGTCCCCTGGAAGCATTGGCTGCGGCAGCGGACGGAGCGGATGCGGTCGCAGGCAGCGGAGGCGGCGTAGTGGGCGGTCGTGGGACCGCTCTGGCCGCGGCTCCGCTAGCTGACCGCTAGCCCGAAACCCGGTGAGAAATGCGGACTAGCGGGCTGGCATAACGCTGTTCGCTTTCGGACACCCGAGGCTCGCGGGCGGACATCGCCACGCCATAAACTGACCTAGACACAAGGAATTTCGATGGCTACTGACTTGCCCTCCACCGGCGGGAGGATGTCGATCATGAGCTCGCTCTGGCTGGACGCCCGGCATGCACTGCGCTCGCTGCGGCTGAGTCCGGGATTCACCGCGGTCGCACTTCTGCTGCTGGCGTTGGGCATCGGGGCGAATACGGCGGTGTTCAGTGTGGTCTACGGGGTCCTGCTGCGGCCGCTGCCGTATCCGCAGCCCGACCGGTTGGTGGAGCTGGTGCGCGTAGGCGGCGGGTACGATAACGTGAACGTGCCCGAAGCCCTGTTTATGCAGCAGAACGGGTCGGCGTTCGCCTCAGTGGCCGCCTACACGGGCGGAGCCGACCGCACGGTGCGCATCGGCGGGGCGCTCGAATGGGTGGGGACCACCCAGGTGACCACCGGCTTCCTGCGGACGCTGGGCGTGGCTCCCGCGCTGGGCCGCGAGTTCCTGCCGGAGGAGGCGCGCGCGGGTGCGCCTGGAGCCGTGATTCTGAGCGATGCGCTGTGGCGGCGGGCCTTCGGCGCACGTCGTGAAATAGTTGGCAGCACCATTACCTTGAGTGACGCTCCTTACACCGTGGCCGGCGTGCTGCCGCGCGACTTCTGGTTCCCCCGGCCGATCGAGATGCTGACGCCGATCCAGTTCCGCGGCACGGGCGGCGAGCTGGGTACGAATACCACGCTGCTGGCGCGGCTCGCGCCCGGCGTCAGCCTTCAGCAGGCTCGCGAGCGCATGGCGGCGCTGACTCCCGCGATGATCGAGACCGTGCAGAACCTGCCCGAGGATTACCGCGGGCTGACGCCGGTGAGCTATCGCGGCCAACTGGCCAGCTCCGCGCTGCGCACCAATCTGCTGCTGCTGTTTGGGGCCGTGGGGCTGCTGCTGCTGATCGCCTGCGCCAACTTGGCCGCGCTGCTGCTGGCCCGGCTGACGGCGCGGCAGCGGGAGATCGCCGTGCGGCTGGCCTTGGGCAGCAGTCCGGGGCGGCTGTTCCGGCAGTTCCTGGTGGAAAATTTCCTGTTGAGCGCGGCGGGCGGGTTGGCGGGCGTGCTGTTGGCCGCCTGGCTGCTGGAAGGCTTGCTGGCGATCGTCCCGTTCGGGCTGCCGTCGCCGGCGCCGATCGCGCTGAGCCTGCCGGTGCTGGCCTTCGCGTTCACGGTGGTGGCGGGCACGAATCTGCTGTTCAGCGTGGCCCCACTGTTTTCGGCCTCGCGCCTGGATGTGTTTGAGACGCTAAAAGCCGGGGCGCGGGTGACCGCCGGCGGCGCGCGGCAGTTCGCGCGCAGCGCACTGGTCACGGGTCAAGTGGCGGTGGCCGTGGTGCTGCTGGTTTCCGCCGCGCTGCTGATCCAGAGCCTTTACCGGCTGCATCAGGAGCAACTGGGATTCCGGCCGGACGGCGTCATCACCTTCCGGACGCCGGTGGCGCCCGAGCGGCAGGGCAACGAGGACGCCATGCGGCAGTTCAACGACGCGTTGCTGGCCGGCATCCAGGCGCTACCCGGCGTGCGGCGCGCGGGCGCGGTGGACAAGCTTCCGCTGCTCGCCCAGAACAACTTTCCCGTGCAACGCGAGGGGCATCCCGAACAAAGCATCGGCGGCATGGAGATCCGCGGAGTGACGCCCGGCTACTTCGAGACCATGGGCATCCCGATCGTGCGCGGGCGCGACTTCCAGGCCGCGGACGCCGCCGGCGCGCCTGCCATCCTGGTGAGCGAAAGCGTGGCGCGGGCGTGGTGGGGCGCGGGCGACCCGGTGGGGGACCACGTGATCGTCGGCGGCTTCCAGGGCAAGCGCTTCGGCAACGATCCGCCGCGCGTGGTGATCGGCGTGGTGGCGGACACCAAGAGCGTGGAACTGCGGGACCGGCCGCGGCCGACCGTTTACCTCTCGACCATCCAGGCGGTGGCGGGCTCGCTCTACTGGGTGGCGCGCGCCGATAACCCGGCGGCGCTGGCCGGGCCGCTGCGGCAACTGGTGCGGCGCATCGATCCGCGGCAGAAGGTGGAGAACATGCGGACCATGGACGAAATCGTCGCCAACACCACGCGCGATTCGCGCTTCGACGCGTGGCTGTTCGGCGGGCTGGCCGGATTGGCGCTGGTGCTGACCGCGATCGGCATCTACGGGCTGCTGGCGTTTGCCGTGGCGCGGCGGACCAGCGAGATCGGCACGCGCATGGCGCTGGGCGCGACCCCTGGCCAGGTGCTGCGGATGGTGCTGGGGCAGGGCGTGGTGCGGGTGGTGATCGGGCTGGTGGTAGGGCTGGCGGTGGCGCGCGGCGCGGCGGGGTTCCTCGAAACGCTGCTGTTCGGGGTGTCGACGACCGCGTGGACCAGTTACGCCCTGGTGGCGGGCGTGCTATTGGGCGCCGCGCTGCTCGCCAGCTATTTGCCGGCGCGGCGGGCGATGCGCGTCGACCCGGTGGTCGCGTTGCGCAGCGAGTGACGCATGCAGGGGTGCGGACTTGCGGGGACCGCTCCCTTGTATGTTGGAACCACGGAGTTCAGCACGGCTCCGTGGGGACGGAGCCGTGCGGGCGGCGCAGGATCGAACTGCTCCCTGGTCTGGGATGAGTACCAGCCGAACCGCAGCGGGATCTGCGCCGTCTGTCTCCGATTGAACCCGAACAGTCGCTGGGGCCGGCTCACACCGAGCCCGTATATGCAAGGAAGGGAACAACCGTGCAACCAGATTCTAATGTACACGCTTGGGCCGGGATGGATGTTTCTAAGGAGGCTGTGGATGTGGCCGTGGTGGGCCACGGGACGGTGTTGGCGCGCTGGCGCTGCCGGCGTTCGCCGGACGCACTGCAGGAGGCGGCGGAGCGGTTGCGGACGCTGCAGGTACGCGGCGTCATCGTCGAGCCGACCGGAGGGTTGGAACGTGTGGTCGGCACGAGCCTGGAAGCGGCCGGCGTAGCCGTGCTGCGGATCAACGCGAAACGCATTCGTGATTTTGCGCGGGCCCACGGTATTCTGGCCAAAACCGATGCCCTGGACGCCTATGTGCTGGCGCTGTTTGGCGAGCGCATGCAGCCGGAGCCGCGCCCCTGGCTGGATGCCGATCGCCAACAGTTGGCCGACTGGATCGCCCGCCAGCAACAGTTGATCCAGATGCGCACGCAGGAACGAAATCGTTTGCAACAGACGACCGTGCCACAGCTGCGTGACAGCATCACCCGTATGCTGCAGTGCTTTCAGGTGGAGTTGCGGGAGTTGGAGCGGCAACTGCAGGCTTGGTGGAAACAGCATGGCTCGGCCTGGCAGGAGCCCGAGGCGCGTTTGCGCAGCATGCCCGGGGTCGGTCCCAAGACCGCCCGCGTGCTGCTGGCCTACCTGCCCGAACTGGGCACGCTCAATCGTCGGCAACTCGCTTCTCTGGCCGGGCTGGCTCCGTTTGCCCAGGACAGCGGTCAGTGGCGCGGCCAACGCCATATCCGCGGGGGTCGCGCTCCTGTCCGCCTCGCTCTGTATTTGGCCAGCTGGACCGCCGTCCGCCGCATCCCCAGCTTGCGTGCCTTCTATGAGCATTTGCTCCGCGCCGGCAAGCCCCGCCAACTGGCTCTCATCGCCGTGGCCAGAAAGATGCTCCTCATCCTCAATGCCATGATGCGCTCGGCCCGACCTTGGCAGGACTCCCCAGTTTCCGCTTGACTTCTTACACAGTCGCTGCGGTCGCGGCTCAGCCAGCGGGGCTGGCTACGTTAGCTTGGCTAGCGGTGGGCTGGAGCGATACTGTAGTCCGTGCCTCGCGCCCAATTTAGTCCGCATTTCTCGCCAGGTTTCGGACGCAGGACGTGGCGCGAGCCCATGGCTCGCCGCGCCCAGACAATAGGTATGACTCGTCCCGGCGCGGCAAGCCACGGGCTTGCGCCACATCCTGCGTCCGAAACCTGGTGAGAAATGCGGGCTAGCTCTCAGCGCATCGGCGGGAAACGTGAGGCGGGGAGCCACAAGGGGCGACTTCGGCACGGCAGCCGGCATGACACCTTGATCGGCGACAAGCGCCGGGATGAGTCCCGGCGCGGCAAGCCACGGGCTTGCGCCACGTGCTGCGTCCGAAAGCTGGCGAGAAATGCGGGTCTTCCAAGCCTTCTCAGTTCGCGGTGTTGGGGGCTCCTCCCCGGCCGCCGCGACCCTGGGGCGGGCGCGCGGGCGGCAGCGGCTTGCGCGGCAGCAGGTCGGGGCGCGTCGCCGTGTTGTAGACGAACGAGGCCACGATAGCCGCCATCTGTTCCAGGTCCGCCTGCTGGAGGCGATCGTAGACATCCATGTTCGAGTGATGCGTGCGGGCGTTGTACTCTATCTCATCCTGGATGAACTGGAAGCCGGGCAGGCCCACGGCGTCGAAGTTGGTGTGATCCGTGCCGCCGGTGTTGCGGATGCTGATGGCGCCGGCGCCCAGGTCGGCGAAGGGCTTGAACCACTGTTCGAAGATGGGCCGCATGCGGTCATTCCCCTGCAGGTAGACGCCGCGGATCTTGCCGGTGCCGTTGTCGACGTTGAAGTAGCCCGACATCTTGCTGTGCTCGGGCTTGAGCTTCATGTCGGCCGTGTCGGCGAAGTGTTCGGTGACGTAGGCACGCGAGCCCAGCAGGCCCTGCTCCTCCCCGCCCCACAGCACCATGCGCACGGTGCGGTCCATGGGGAGATTGAGCGTCTTCAAGATACGCATCGCCTCGATCATGACGGCGCTGCCGGCGGCGTTGTCCGTTGCGCCGGTGCCGCCGTGCCAGCTATCGAGATGCGCGCCGATCAGGACCAGTTCGTCGCGCTTGCGGCGGCCGGGGATCTCGGCGACTACGTTCACTGAGTCGGTGCGGTCGGTGAGGATCCGGGCCTCGATATTGAACTGAAGCTTGACCGGGATCTCCTTGTCGAGCAGGCGCAGCACGCGGTTATAGTGCTCGGGCGTGAGCGCCACGGAGGGGGGCGGCAGGGGCCGGTCGGCTTCGCGCGTTCCGGCGGACTGGCCGAAGACCGTGCCGCCTTCGCTGCGCCCGCCGCCGTTGCGGACGACGACCAGTACACCTTCGTCCACCAGGAACTGGTTGAGGCGATCCTGGAACTGGTTGTTTCCATTGCCGCCGCGTCCGCCGCCTGGGCCGTCACCGCCACGTCCACGGCCGGCGTTGAGCGCCGCGGTTCCAGGAGGACCTCCGCGACCGCCACGGCCCCGTCCGCCTCCGACGGGGGCGACTTCGAGGGCCTGTAGCTCCTCATCATCATAACGATGGCCGAGGGGCTGGGTGTTCATCGTAAGCACGCGGCCGGCGCCCATGAAGACGATCTTGTCCTTGAGGCGGCCGCGGTAGCGCTCGATGTCACCGTTGTTCTGAATGTTGACCACAATCGCATCGCCGGTGACCGTGCCGTCGGTGCCGGGCGACCAGGCGAGCGGGAAGCCGATCAGGGGCTGATAGGCGGGTTCGGTCATGTGCCCGTCGAAGTGCGTGTAGGTCCAGCCGCGGCCGAAAGGCCCCCAGGCTTCCTCCTTCGAATCAATGCCCCATTCCTTCATCTGCCGCACCACCCAGTCGGCGGCGGCGAAGAAGCCGGGCGAGTTGGTGAGGCGGGGTCCGTTGACGTCCGTGAGCTGGAAGAGGTGGTCCATCACTTTGGAGTTCTGGAGCGCTTCTTCGCGGATTTTATGCACCACGTCGAGGTCGACCTGTTCCTGCGCCCAGGCCGCGCTCAACGACAGAGTGAACAAGGCGAGTGTTGCCCGAAGGCTTGGTTGTGTCATGTGAACCTTCTTACATCGGTTGTATTGGCAGCCGATTCCGCGACGTAGGTAAGAAGCCGGCCTTGGTGTGAGCATATTACAATTTCGAGTAGCGTGCGAATCACGATCTCCAAAGAGAATTACCTCAAGGCCATCGCGGAAGCGGAAAGCGAAGGCGAACCGGTCATCGCGGCAACGCTGGTGCGGTGGCTGGGTGTTTCGGCTCCGGCGGTGACCATGGCGATCCGGCGGCTGAAGCGCGACGGGTTGATTCGAGTGGCCGCCTCCGGCGAGATCTCGCTGATGCGGCCCGGACGCGAGATCGCCGACCGCATCCTCAACCGGCACCACCTGATCGAGCGGATGCTGACCGAGGTGTTCGGCATGGAGTGGTACAAGGTCCACGATGAGGCCGAGCAGTTGGAGCACGCCGTCTCGGCCGACTTCGAGGAGAAACTGCAGGAGCGGCTGGGCGAAGGCGAGGCATGCCCGCACGGCAACCGCGTGGGGCGCGACCGGCCACGGGACCGGCGAGAGCGCGGGTGGCTGCCGCTGGATGAGGCTCCGGCGAACGGTCCGGTGCAGGTGATGAGCGTGTTCGAGCGCGACCGGCAGTTGCTGGAGTATCTGGACGGGTTGGGGATCCGGCCGGGGGCGGAGGTCCGCATGGTGGGGCGAAACTACGACGAAACCGTGTCGCTGAAGGTGGAGAAGAAGGCGGTCCAGCTGGGGCGGGCGGCGGCGGCGAAGGTTTGGGTGGCCTTGGCGTAAGGCAGGGGCCAGACGTCAGGGGCCAGTGCTGGGTTTTCAATGAGTTGGTGGGTTCGTTTCGTCGCTGGGTGGGGATGGTGCGGGAACCGGCCTGAGATGAGTTGGCCACAGATGAACACAGATGGACACAGATCCGGCTTGGGTTCGTTTTGTCGCTCCGCCGGGGTGGATCGAGGGGCTGTTGGGTTCGTTTCGTTGCTGGGAGAGGCGGGCACCCAGGGAGAGCGCCTCGTTGGATCGGGTTCGCCATACCGGTCTATCATGGCAGGCGGCTGAGGCGGCTGCTGAATAGAGCGACCGCAAGCTTCTGATTAAGAGTTGGTTGTTGGACTGTCAAATTCGGGACAGACGGGTCTCCCTAGTGTGGCTCGATTTATTGGGCCACGCCGAAGGAATCCGCCAGCCTTTGGGCGGCATCGGCCAAGCTGATGTCGCCGTCGAGGTAGGGCTTCCAATCTTTGGCGAGGATCTGGTCCAATCCGTCCCATCGCCCCGTGTACAGGCCTCTGGCGACTGCATAGGGCGTGTAGCCGTCGATCCGCTGGCGGACAATTTCGCCTGCTGTGTAAAACAGAATGGCATGCCAGAGGTCGGAGGCACGATAGAGTCGATTCTCCGAACGAACTTGTGTTGCGAGTGTGCCTCGCACCTTCCCGATGAGTGCGTGGGACGCCTCGTGATACAGCATCTCCAGAGCGGCATTTCCCTGGTAGGCTGACGCTGTGCTGGAGATCGTGATGTGGGTCGGCTCCAGGGTGGTATAGGCGCCCACCCGGTCTGCATAGACCGCAACATCCGTCCGAATGGGCCGTTCCGTCCACTCCACGCCGTACACCCGGACGAAGGTTTCGTCCAAGCCGGGGTAGCGCCGCAACAGCGTGCTGGCGGCGTTGATCCAGGCGCGATTCTGCCGGTCATGCTCCGGCCAGAGGGTTCGCTGGTAATCGGGCGCCACACGCTCCAGGGCGGTGATGACTTCCTCGGGCAACCCGGACCCTCGGATCGACGGCTGGTTCTCGGATTGTGACAGGATGAGATTCACGCGGGCGGATGCGTCCTCCAGCAGGTCCGTCTTGGTGACGGATGTCCGGTAGTATTGAATGACCTCCTCCCATACGGGTGAGGCGGGAGGCGGCGGTGGTTCGGCGGTCGCTTGCTGGTAGAGATAGTGATGCAGGTTCAGCCAGAAGCCGCTATGGAACTCGAATAGGGCGGAGGGCGTGTTCTGCTGGGCAAAGCAGGTCAGGCTGAAGCAAAACCACAGGCTGAGCTTGGTGTTTGGTCCCATATCTAGCCTCTCTCCAGCCGGATTTCTCACAAGCTGTCCGAGCATCGGCGGGAACGCCGAGCCAGGGCGCCCCGGTGGGCGAGTTCGGTGCCGCTCCGGGCATGACCTCGTGATGGGCGACAAGCGCCGGGACGAGTCCCGGCGCGGAAAGCCACGGGCTTACGCCACGTCCTGCGTCCGAAATCCGGTGAGAAATGCGGGCTAGTTTCTTGACGTAATCCCGGCGCGGAGTGTTGAGAGGCAGTTGGAGCAGGCGGTCCCGGCCGGCTTCGGGCGCGGCTTACCCGCACGGGAACCGGGTGGGGCCGCGACTGGACCTACTGCAAATTCTGAAACAAGACCTGCCGTGCGGTCATCTTGCCAAGTAGGTCCGCCGCGAGCGGGCGGAGACAGATGCGCCAGAAAAGAAAAGAGACGACGATGAAAACACGCCACTGGACAAGACTGGGATCGCTGCTGCTGGTGCTGGCGGCCATGCTGGCGGCGGCCAACTGCGGGAACCAGACTTCGCAGGCCGAGGGCGACGACCAGGGCGAACCGGCCGCGGATACGGCGACGGGCCAGGAGCCCACCGAGCAAGAGAAGCAGCTTGATGACCTGAAAAAGCAGGTGGCGAAGCTGGAGAAACAGGTGGCCGGGGAGCATGCGGATGCGGCTCCAGCCACGAAGAGCCCGAAGAAGGCGGTCACGACCTCTTCCCCGGCGCCCGCTCCGGCTCCTCGCACGATTACGTTGCCCCAGGGGACCCCGCTGATGGTGCGGACCACAACGGAGATCTCGACCAAATCCGTGCGGACCGGTGACTCGTTTGTGGGGAGCCTGGAGGAGCCGCTCACTGTGGGTGGCGTGGTTGTGGCTCCGAAGGGCGCCGATGTGACGGGCGTCGTGGCGAACGCCAATCCGGGGGGGCGCGTGAAGGGGCGGGCGGAACTGGAACTGCGCCTGCGGAGCTTCCGCGAGAAGGGCGGGCAGGCGGTGAACGTGTCGACCAACACCTTGGAGTTCAATGCGGAGGGGTCGAAGAAGAAAGATGCGGTGAAGGTGGGGATCGCCACAGGAATCGGTGCGGCGATCGGCGCGATTGCGGGCGGCGGGAAGGGCGCGGCGATCGGGGCGGGAGCCGGTGCGGGCGCGGGGACCGGAACTGTTCTGCTGACGCGGGGCGATGCGGCGGTGCTGCCGGCGGAGAGTGTGGTGAGCTTTCTGCTGACTGCGCCGGTGGAGGTTACTGCTCGTCCGTGAGGCCGGCGGCGTGGGTATCGCTCGGTCGGCGGTTGCGGAGCGCCCGGGGATAAGCGCCGGGATGACTCCCGGTGGCGGTGCCGTGGTGATTCAGGGCGGCGAGGATTTCTGCCTCGCGCTGGAAGCGGGCCAAGCGGCCAGGCGGGCGGGGTCGTGGGTCAGCGAGGCGGGCAGAACCCTTAGGGCGACTTCGCGCTTGAGCTGCGTGTCGCGGGCGCGGTAGACCTCGCCCATGCCGCCGGCGCCGGCGAGGGACATGTGTCAGGCAGGGGCGGCGCCTTCGGCCAGCTCGCGGCAGGCGGTTTCGATGTCGGCATCGAGGGGCACGACCTGGCCAAGGTGGACCACCTTGAAGACCTCAGACACGGTGCCATGGGCTCCGGCGATTCGTAGGTGGCCGCCGGCTTTGTCCATTTCGCCGAAGCAGCCGAGCAGGACGCCGATGGCGGCGCTGTCAATGTAGGTGAGTCCGCTGAGATCGATGGCGAGCTTGTGGGCGCCTTCCTGGATCAGGCGGCGGATTGAGATTTCGAGAGAATGCAGCGTGTTGCCCAGGGCCAGCCGGCCGGCGATTTCGACGACGGTGATGCCGGGGTCGACGCGGCGCGTGCTGGTTTGGGTGACCATGGTGAGCGATTGTATCAGGTCCGGCGGGTGCGGATTGATCAAGATACGCTGGGGGCACTGTGAACCTTCCGCTCTGGTTTGTGAGGGGATCGATCGCTCTTGTCCTGCTCCCTGCGGGCGCGGCGGGACCGCACACGCAGGTGAATGAAAGAGACGGTCTCACCTACGTTCGGATCCCGGCGGGCGACTAGCCTTACGGCTGTACGGACGGGAGCGAATGCTTCTCCTGAGAAGACGCGCCCACGCGCGTGACGATTCCCAGGAGCTTCTGGATCGGGCAGACGGAGGTCACGCAGGCCGCCTTTGCGCGTGTGATGGGATCGAACCCGAGCCTTTATTCGGGCTCGCGGCGGCCGGTGGACCAAGTGAGCTGGGATCAAGCGCGCCGGTATTGTGAGGCCGCCGGCATGCGCCTGCCGACGGAGGTCGAGTGGGAGGTCGCGGCGCGGGGCGGACACGCGTGGTCAACATTCGCGGAGTTGGACTCGCTGGCGTGGTTCGCGCCGAATAGCGACGACCAGACGCATGAGGTGACGCGGAAGCAGCCCAACGCGTTCGGCCTTTACGACGTGTTGGGCAATGTATGGGAGTGGGTGCAGGACTCCTATCGGCAGGACCCTCGGAAGCGGATTCTGCGCGGCGGATCGCTCACGAATTTGGCTCGCGACCTGCGCGTTTCGAACCGGCTGTGGGCGTTGCCCGAAACGGCGCATCGCAACATGGGGTTCCGTTGCGCGGCGCGATCGTTGCCGCGCAACTCCAAGTAGCGCGGCCTGGGCAGTCGATGCACGCCGTAGCCCGCTATCCTTAGGAATGAGTGGGGAACTGAGCGGGGAATACGAATGAACTGGACAGCGGCGGCGGCGGTGACATTGGCTTCGGCAGTGATGATCGGGGCGTTCGGAGCGCACGGGTTGGAGGGGCGGCTGGATCCGTACTCCCTGGGCGTGTATGAGACGGCGGTGCGGTATCACTTCTATCACGCGCTGGGGTTGCTGGCGGTTCCGCTGCTGGTGCGGACGGGGCTGGTGCGGGAATCGGCGGGCCGGTGGGCCGGGTGGCTGCTGCTGGTGGGGATCGTGTTTTTCTGCGGGAGCCTTTATGTGTTGGCGCTGACCGGGGTGACGATGCTGGGGGCGGTGGCTCCGGTGGGGGGTACGGCGTTTATCGCGGGTTGGGTGATGTTGGGTTGGGGGGCGGTGGGGAAGAAGTAGGGGGCGTGCGGACCGCGGAAGACCGCTCCCTGTGGTCGCGGCTCAGCTAGCGGTGCCGCGACCGCAGGGAACGGTCTTGAGGCGCCACTCCCGCCGGCTCAACCACCCGCCGCGCGCGACCGCAGATACTCCAGCAGCGCCGCGTCACTGCCGTTGAAGAAAGCCTCCACCAAATCCTGCAGGGCGGCCTCCCGCAGCGGCGCCAGTGCAACGTTGGCCCGGTACACAAACGCCCGACCCTGTTTCCGCCGCGCTGCCGTGCCACGCTTCACCAGCCGGTCCAGCAGCGTCATCACCGTGGTGTAGGCCAGCGGTTTGCCGGCATCTTCGGCCAGCGCGCGGCGCACGTCATGCACGGTGCCTTCGCCGATGCCCCACAGCACGCGCAGACACGCCAGTTCCAGCGGAGGCGGAATCGCGTGTGCGGGACCCGGACGCCGCATGCTCCCTTCAGGGTTCGCGCTTCAGCGCACTGGATAGCTTCGCGGCGAAGGGCGAAGGCGCGGGCTCCTTGCGCTGGTGGCCATCCGGCCGGTGACCTGCCTCGGGCGGCTGGTTCCCGCCGGGGACGGCCGCGGAGGGCGGACTTGCCGGAGAAGACGCAACCGGAGAAGCGAGGTACTTCTCCTTCTTGAGCGCCGTGCGCTCCAGCGACGGGCTGTAGCCGGTCCACGAGCCCGCAATCAGCGGGTCGCGTTCGATCAGCGCGCGCATCGCCTCCATCTTCGAATCCAGATTGTCCAGGTGATGCAGCAGCAGCGCCTCCGGGAATACCGGCACCTTGGGCGAGCCGTAGTCCAGTTGCCCGTGATGGCTCAGAATCAGGTGCACCAGCAGGTCGCGCAGCTTGGGCGGGAAATCCGGCATGCCTCGGACCTCCTCCAGCACCATCTGTGCGCCGATCTGGATGTGCCCCAGCAGTTGCCCTTGGTCGGAATAGCGGATGCTGCGCGCGTATTCGAGCTCGCGGATCTTGCCGACGTCGTGCAGAATGACTCCCGCCAGCAGCAGGTCAAAATCGATCTCCGGATAGTGCTGCGCGGTGAAGCGCGCGAGCTGGCACAGCGACAGCACGTGCTCGATCAGCCCGCCCAGCCAGTTGTGATGCACCGTCTTGGCGGCCGGCGCGGTGCGGTACGCCAGGGCCACCGCCGGGTCGGCGAACAACCGCTCCAGCAGCTCCTTGAGGTGCGGATTCGTCATCTGGCCGATCCAGCCCTCCAGCTCCCGGAACATTTCCTCCCGGTCGCGTTTCGACGCCGGCAGGTAATCGCCCAGCTCCACTTCGGACTCGGGCACCGCCTGCAGCTTGTGCACGGAAAGCTGCGGGCGGTTCTGGAACACCTGCAGGAGCCCCTTGATGCGCACGAAATCGTCGCGCTCGAAGGCCCCCGCCACCTCGGCGGCGTTGTCCCACATCTTGGCGTCGAGTTCGCCGGTGCGGTCCGCCAGCGTCAGAGACAGATACACGTCTCCCGACTTCTTCTGCCGGATGTCTTTATGCAGGACCAGAAACGTACCCTGCACGGTCTGATTGGGTTGCAACTCGCTGACGTAGGGTGACTTCATGTACGGGTCCGCGAGCTCCCCTGCCTAACGCGACGATGACGCGCCGGTTTTCTGCGTCCCGGGAATCGGGAACAGCCCCAGCAGCCGCTTCATGCTGGGGTTCGCCAGCACCTCTTCGCGCGTGATGGTCTCCGGACGCAGCAGCGCCGGAGCCCCCCAGGTGGTGATCTTGCCCGGAGCCGCGCCCGAATCCAGGTAGCCGTCCTTGATCTGCAGGTAGGCCTGCTCCCGCAGCTTGGTCAGGTAAGCGCGCAAGGCGGGTTCCTGGCGCGTGGCGTAAAGCTGATTCTCGATCTGTCCGGCCACTTCGTCGTACTCCGGGATGCCCTCCTGGAAGTGCTCCTCCACTTTCAGAATCAGCCACCCATTGTCGATCTTGATGGGATCGGTGACGAAGCCGCGCGGCGCGTCCCACACCAGTTTTTCGATCGCCGGCGCCAGTTCGCCCTTCTTGTACCCGGGCAGCAGCCCGCCCTGGTCCTTGGTCTGCGCGTCGGAATTGTTCTGCGCCATCTGCGCAAACGCCTCCCCGCGCTTGGCGCGCGCGCCCAGATCGTTGGCTTTCTTCTCGGCCGCCGCCAGTTCCTCGGGCGTGGTCTTGCCTTGCGTCGAAATCAGGATCTCCCGAATGAACACCTGTTCCTCGCGCCGCATCTCGCTGCGATGCTGGTCGTAGTAGGCCTGCGACTCTTCCTTGGTCACCGCGATCTTGCGCATGATCTCTTCGCGGATGATGGCTTCCTGCAAGGCCTGGTCGCGCAACTGCTGCACGAAATCCTCGTAGGGCCGGCCGGTTTCCTTCACCACCAGCGACTGGAACTCCTGCGGATCGGCCACGTTCACCTGACGCATCCATCCGGCCACGGCCTTGTTGACGTCCGGCTCCACCTTCAGATCCATTTCCTTGGCGCGCTCGGTGAGCAGGAACGTGTCGATGCGATTGCGCAGGTCGTTGGCCATCTGCTCGTCGACCGCCTGCTGCAACTCGGCGCCGATCATGCCTTTTTGCTTCAGCTGCTCGGTGATGTTCGCCCGGTCTTCGGTCAGCTCCGTACTGGTGATGATGTCGCCGTTCACCTTGGCGACGATCTCTTCCATCACTGAGACGTCGGCGCCGCGAATCCCCAGCGGAACCAGCAACGCCAGAACCCCGAGTACGTAAAGGTACCGCATACTTCGATTATAGCGGCCTCTGCCCGCCGCCCGCGCGCGCAGTCCCACGCACCCCGCGCGAAGAGAAAAGCGCCCACCTGTGCCCATCGGGAAACACCTCATCATAAAATCACCTCCCGCGGCCGGCGCACCGCAAGACCCGTAAGCGGCGTCCGAAACGCCGCACTGCTGGGGAACGCACACCTGCCGCCGCCTTGTTCCGTTGCAAGCAGTTCGCCAGAAAATCGGGCCGGGCGGAACCTGCCGGGATGCACGTCCGTCTCTCTTACAGCTATGATGAACAGCATGAAACGTTTGCTTCTCTTGTTGTCGCCTCTGGCCCTGCTTTTGCCCGTTCACGCCCAGGGGCTTCCGGATGGGGAGGGCCGTGATACGTATGAATACGTCTGCGGCGCATGCCACGGCGCCGACATCGTCGTCGGATCGCAGGGCACCCGTGCGCGCTGGGAAGAAACGGTGGGGGCCATGCGCGACCGCGGCGCCTACGGCAGCGAAGGCGACTTTGAAACCGTCATCAATTATCTGTCCCGCTACTTCGGCCTGCCGGTGAACGTCAACACCGCCACCGCCCAGGTAATCGAGACCGAATTCGGCCTCACCACGGCCGAGGCCGAGGCCATCGTCAAACACCGCACCGACATGGGCGAGTACAAGACCATGGACGATCTGGCCAAGGTGGAAGGCGTCGACATGGCCAAGCTCACCCCGCTGAAGGATCGCATCCAGTTCCAGGCGCCCGCGGCCGCCGGCTCGGCAAAGTAGCTGTCACGCCGGCCTGTCACTGCCTGAGGAACGACCGCCGGACCATGCCAGCGTACTGTTCGCCCCGCTGAGAGCGTTTTCTTAGCAAGCGTAGACCGCTCCCTGTGGTCGCGGCACAGCTAGCGGCGCTCTGCAGAAAGGACGTGCGCTGGGCACAGTGCCAGTAGCTGTGCCGCGACCACAGGGAGCGGTCTACGAGAACGCTACAAACGCTTCAGCCTCGTCCTGGATGCGCTTCATTATCATGCGCTTCTATTGGTTTGGGCCGCCTCACCCCAGCGCTTCCAGCGATTCCCGCAGATTCTCCAGCACCGCCGCCGGGGCGTCCGACCCCGCAGGCAGCGGGACCCGCAGCACTCCCGCCGGTGTGAACTGCGCCCCTGCCCGTGCGTGCACCAACTTCATGAGCCGCTGCGGCTCGATCTTCGAGCCCGGGTGAAACTTGATGTTCAGCCACGCGCCCCGCCGGTCCACCGCCTCGACCCCGAGAGTCTCGGCCTTGCTCTTGAGCAGCGAAAAGTGCAGCAGCGTCTCCACCGCGTCCGGCAGCGGCCCGTAGCGATCCGCCATTTCCGACCGCGCCGTATCGGCCTCAGCCGTCTCGCGGATGTCGGCGATCTTCTTATACGCCCGCAGCCGCTGCTGCTCGTCGCCGATGTAAGCCGCCGGAATCCGGATATCGAGGCCCAGGTTCAGCGACGAGTGCACGTGCACCGGCATCTCCTCGCCCTTGAGCTCGTGCACCGTCTCATCCAGCAGCCGCAGGTAGGTGTCGAACCCGACCGAGGCGATGTGCCCGTGCTGTTCGCCGCCCAGGATGTTGCCGGCGCCGCGCAGCTCCAGATCGAGCGCCGCGATCTTGAATCCCGCGCCCAGGTCGGAAAACTCGCGCAGCGCGGCTAAACGTTTGCGTGCGATCTCGCTCAGCTCGGTATCCTGCGGGACCAGCAGATACGCGTAGGCGCGCCGGTTGGACCGCCCCACGCGCCCACGCAACTGGTAGAGCTCGCTCAGCCCGTGCCGCTCCGCGTGCTCGATGATGATGGTGTTCGCCAGCGGAATGTCCAGGCCGTTTTCGACGATCGTGGTGCACACGAACACGTCGTTTTCATGCCGCATCAGGCCCAGCAGCACCCGCTCCAGCTCCTTTTCGTCCATCTGCCCGTGCCCCACGCCGATGCGCGCCTGCGGGACCAGCTCCTGGAGCCACGCCGCGCGCGTGTAAATCGAATCCACGCGGTTGTGCACGAAATACACCTGCCCGCCGCGGCCCAGCTCCTGTTCGATCGCCGTGCGAATCAGCTCGGGGTCAAAGTGCGCCACCACCGTGTGGATCGCCAGCCGGTCCTTCGGAGGCGTCTCGATCACGCTCATGTCGCGGATTCCCAGCAGCGACATGTGCAACGTGCGCGGGATCGGCGTGGCGCTCATCGTCAGCACGTGGACGTTCTTGCGCATCTGCTTCAACCGCTCCTTGTGGGTGACGCCGAAGCGCTGCTCCTCATCGATCACCAGAATCCCCAGGTCGGCGAACTTCACGTCTTTCGACAGCAGCCGGTGCGTACCGATCGCAATGTCGATGCGCCCGTTCTCCAGATCCTCCAGGCTCGCCTTGATCTCCTTCGACGACTTGAGGCGCGAGAACATCTCCACCCGCACGGGAAACGCCGCGAACCGCCGTTTGAAGGTCTGATAGTGCTGGAACGCGAGCACGGTGGTGGGAGCCAGCACCGCCACCTGCTTGCCGTCGCCCAGCGCCTTGAACGCCGCCCGCATAGCGACCTCCGTCTTGCCGAACCCCACGTCACCGCACAGCAGCCGGTCCATCGGATTGGTGGTTTCGAGATCGCGTTTGATCTCCTTCACCGCGCTCAACTGGTCCTTGGTCGCCGAGTATTCGAAGGCGTCTTCGAACTCGCGCTGCCAGTTGGAATCCGGAGAAAACGCGAAGCCGTCAGTCATGCGCCGCTCGGCGTAGAGCTTCAGCAGCTCGTCCGCCATGTCGCGCATCTTGGCCTTGACCCGCGATTTCCGCGCGGTCCACGAGGCGCCGCCCAGCTTGTCGAGCGGAGGAGTGCCGTCGCCCGCGCCGCGATATTTCTCGATCAGGTCCAGGCGGGTCAGGGGCACATAGAGCTTGGCGTCCTGCGCATATTCGAGCAGCATGAAGTCGCCCTTGGACTCACCCTGCGCAATCTCGCGAATGCCCACGAACCGTCCCACGCCGTGCGTGGTGTGCACCACGTAGTCGCCGGGCTTCAAATCCGCCAAATCCGCCGCGAACGCCGCCGCCCCGCGGCTCGGCCCCGGCTGGGCGACCATGTCGGAGGCCCCGAACAAATCCTCTGACCCGATGAACGCGATGCCCGATTCGCCGAACACCGTCCCGCGCCGCACGTGTCCCTTCACCAGGTAGGTGCTCGCCACCGGACCCGCCAGATACGCGCGCTCGGCCAGATACGGCGAGGCCGCCTCGTTGGGCGCCAGTCCGAGGGAAAACGGCACCGAGTACTCGCGCAGGATATCCGCCAGCCGCTCCAGCTCACCGTTCGATGGCGCGAAGAACGCCACGCGGTTGCCTTGCTCCACCAACGTCTTCGCCTCGGCGACCGCCACGGCCATGTTGCCTTGGAACGACAGCGACGGCCGTGTGGCAATGTGGAGGTCAACCGGATGCGCCCCCCGGCCACCGCCGCCCGCTGCCGCGGAATCCCGCGGGCCGTTCCCGGAACCGTCCGCTCCCTTCCGCTGTGTGTCGCCGGAAGTCGCCCCTCGATCACCGTGTTTTCCCGCGGCGCGCACGTCCGCCGAGTCGCCCTCCGACGCCGCCCTGGTCCGATGAGCGTCTCCCGCATCCGCCGCCCGGGCGCTGCCCCCATCCGGCGATGCGGCCCTCACCAGATGCAGCTCCCGCACCGCGATCTCCGTGTGCCGGTCGCTCTCGCGCCCCACGAACTCCGCCCACTCGAAGAAATTCGCCGCGGCCAATTCCGCCGACTCCGGCCGCCCCTCTTCCTGCGCGCGCAGCCGCTTCCACAGCCGCTCTGCCGCGCCGCGAATGTCTTCAGGCTCGTCCAGGATCACGATCGCGTCGCCCACCAGATCCAGCAGCGACTGCTCCCGAGGGTCCTCGACCGCCGCCGCGAACTCCCACCCCGGAAAGGTCGCCCCCACGGCCGGCGTCTCGCGCAGCGGAAGCACCTCCGCCTCCGGGACCTTCACCACGGACCGCTGCGTTTCCACGTCGAACCGCCGGATCGACTCAATCTCGTCCCCGAAAAACTCGACGCGCAGAGGCTTCGCGCTTTCCGCGCTGAACACGTCCAGAATCCCGCCGCGGATCGAATACTCGCCCACCATCTCCACCGGATCGCGCCGCTCATAGCCGATCGAATGCAGATGCGTCTCGATCGTCTCCAGCGGCACCTCCTCGCCCTTGCGCAGCACCAGCGCCAGCCGCCGGTAGTATTCGGCATCATGCGTCCGCACCAAGGCCGAAGCCACTGGAGCCACGGTCAGCGGAGCCAGTCCCGCCGCCATCCTCCACAGTCCGATGGCCCGCTGCTCGCTGATCTCGCTATGCGGGGACAACCGCTGTCCCGGCAGCACGTCGAAGGCCGGCAGCAGGAACGGACGTCCGACTTCGGGCCGCCCCACCAACAAGTGAAAGAACGTGTCCGCCAGTTCCGTGAGGTTTTCGGCACGCTGATTCCCGTCCGTCAGGATCAGCAACGGACGCTCGCTCACCTGCCACAGCAGGACCGCATAGAGCGCCTTCGCGGTCGCCGTCAGCCCGGCGAGGGAAAACGGACCCGCCTCACGCCGCACCACGCGCGAAACCAGGTCCTGGAACGCCGCGTGCCGCGCGACGGTTTGAAACAGGTCGCGAACAGCCGGATGCGTCACGCGCGCTTGGGAGCAGAAGAAACCGGAACGCGCGCCAGCAGCTCCTTCTCGATGTTGGTGGTCGAGAAGCCGGGCTCCAGCGGCAGCGTCAGCACCTTGCCGCCGGCGGCCTCCACCTCTTCGCGCCCGGCGATGAAGTGCGCCCAGTCGGCGCCCTTAATAAGGATGTCCGGCAGCACGGCGGCAATCAGCTCCCGCGGAGTGTCTTCGTCGAAGAACGTCACCGCGTCCACCGCCTCCAGCGCCACGGCCATGGCCGCGCGTTCCTGCTCCTGGATCAGCGGCCGCGACGGCCCCTTCAGCCGAGCCACGCTCGCGTCGGTGTTCAACGCCAGAATCAGCAGGTCCCCCATGCTGCGCGCCCGCTCCAGCAGCCGGATGTGTCCGGGATGCAGCAGATCGTAGCAGCCGTTGGTGAACACCACTGTTTTGCCTTCGCGCCGCCATCCCGCGCGCGCCTCGACCAGTTCGGAACGCGTATAGAAGACTCCCATGTGCGCTTCTATTGTACGGAGTTTGTCACCCCGGCCGCGTTAGAGCGCTTTCCGGGTTTTCGTAGACCGGCTCCCTGCGGTCGCGGCTCAGCTAGCAGCTCTGTGCCTGGTAATGGTCGTGAGAGCAGAACGCCAGTAGCTGAGCCGCGACCGCAGGGAGCGGTCTACAGTAATGCTGAAACCGCCCTAGCGCGGAGCCGGCCCGCGCCGCTCTACTTCACCGCGATGGTGGCGCCGATCGTCGGCTGAAATTGGGTGGTGCTATTTCCGTCCACAAGCTGAATCCAGGGCGCAAAGAAGAAGGTCCCCGGCGCCGCGTTCGACGGAACCTGGAAATTGATCTGCACCACGCCACAGAGCATGCCGGGCGCGCTGCCCGCATACACCGCCGGGAACACCGGCCCGCGAGCGGCGATCAATGCAGTCACACCGGCACGCAATGGCTCGGCCTGCGGCTGGTTAAGCCCGCCGATGGAGCACGGCGGCTCGGTCAGACCATACCCCGTGCCCCAAACCGCCACGATGGAGCCACGCGGGGCGGGATTCGCCGGACCGTTCACGGTTCCGTCCTGGTTGATGGCAAATGCCTGTGCCGACTCGCCGACGTGCAGGCGAAAGACTCCCGGATTCCCAAACGTCACGGGGATCGATAGGGGCCCGAGCTGTTGGCCGTTGTACTTGACCGAAAGATTGGTCGCCCCGTGGATCACCAGGTCCGCGGGCGCAATCGCATTGATCTGCCGCGAGTCTGCGTATAAGACCGGCGCGGGCACGCCGTCAAAGAGAACCTGAACGCCCGCCAGTTCGGTCGGGATGTTGCCGTGTGCATCAAGCTGAGAGGATGCCCCAGCCTCGGGTCCGATGCCGAATCCGGTCAGCGTGACGAGTTCCCCGGGCACGACGCCGCCGTTCCCCGCGCCGTGACCACCCTGCGTCGCGGCGTTCAGTACGTTCTCGGATAGACAGGCCGGGGCCGTCCATCCGTCCCTGCCGAACTGAATCTGGGAGAGGGAATTATTGCCGCCGCCGTGCCACACCACCAGCACGGCATCGCCGGGCAGGGGAGCCACCGGACCAATCAGATTGAGATCGCCATTCACCGTATTCGGCACATACGTTGCGTCGAGCAGTCCTCCGTGCGAATTCAGGTGGGCCAGAAACCCGTTGTTGCTGATCCCGGAGCCGCGAAAGCAGATCACCGGAGCCGAGGGTGTCACCGGAAATCCCGGGCCCGTCAACCCGGCCACGTAGATGTCGCCCGCAGGGGTCACCGTCATGGCGCGAACGCCAATGCCGAGGTATGCGCCTTGCAGTCCGGCGGCGGTGTCGGAACTCATCACATAACTGGCCCAGTGCAACGCCGAGCCGTCCGCCGCCATCTGCGCCACAAAGCCGGCGGGCGAAGAGTTGTTCCAGGCGGGCACGATGGGCGACGGTTGCAGCGTTCCCGGCGTGGCGGGGAAATCGAGCGAACTGGTGATACCCGCGAGATCGATATTTCCGGCGCCATCCACAGCCACCGCTGTCGGACTGTCGCTCCCGCCCCCGCCCAGGTAGGTGCTCATGCGAACGTTGCCCGCGGGATCGACGATCGCGACAAAGCTGTTCTGCAGACCCTTGAGTTCCCCTTGCAGCGCATCCGGCGTCACCGGAAAATCAGGCGACGTGGTTTCACCCGCCACTACAAGATTGCCCGCCTGGTCCAAGGCAAGGGCGGTCGCCGCGTCCACGCCGCTGCCCGCCAGCGTCACGGTAGAGAGGACCGCCGCACCGTCCGCGCTCAGTTTCACGATCCCCGCATCGCCGGAGGCTGTCTTGCCGGCCACGTAAGCATTCCCCGCGCCGTCCACCACGATGGCGGAGGAGGTGCTCAACGACGGCACGTAAGTGGAGTAGAGAAACGTGCGGCCGTCGGAGCTTACCTTGGCGGCGAATACAGCCGACGGCGCGTCCGGCCCGAGGGCCGCGCCGGGCGTGGTGGGAAACTGCCCTTCGGTGGTGCCCGTGACGTAGACATTGCCTGCCGCATCCACAGCGAGCGCCGTCCCGGTGTCGGTGGTGGGACCTCCCAGCAGCGTCCCCCAAATCACATTGCCGGACGGATCGACCTTGACGATGTGCGCATCCGGGCAAGCCACCGGGATCGTGCCGATCAAACCGGTCGTCAAGTAGCAGGTGCCGCCTCCCCCCTGTGTCTGCGCGGCTCCTTCGGTCACCGGACCGTCAAGGTAATAGACATTGCTCGCAGAATCGAAAATGGCGCGGCCACTCGCGGGCTGCCCGATGGTGCGGATGCTCGCCGGGATCCCCTGGGCTGCCGCGGCGACGGCCAGCGCCAGGAACGCCGGCATGAGTCCGATCGCGTGTCCGCCGAGGACACCTGACACACATGGCCGCGCCTTGCCTGCTGATTTCAAACGGTCCATCCTACGGCGCGATCATAGCTTGCACGCGCGGGGCCCTTCCGGCTTCCAGGACGTCACTGTCCCCAATGCGTCACATCTTCGCGCCCGAAATCGCGCCGCGTATCGCGCTCCGTGATCTACATCGCCTCGCTGCGCGGATGCGCGAACGCGTCCAGCCACGCCCGGACGGACTTGGGCGTCCAGGTAACCAACGCGCCCCTGACCGGTAATAAAACAAAGGGAACTCCGGCCCGTTCCCCAGCGTCTATTTCTCATTACCGAAAAGGAGCCTCCGTGTCCACACTCCTGCAGGACCTCCGCTACGGCCTTCGCACCCTGGCCCGCGCGCCCGGCTTCACGGCTATCGCCATCCTGACGCTGGCCCTCGGCATCGGCGCCAACACGGCGATCTACAGCTTCATCGACGCGGTCCTGCTGGCCCCGCTGCCCTACGAAGGCGCCGACCGCATCATGCGCGTCCTCGAGAAACCGCCCGGTTTCCCGCGCAACGGCATCTCCACGCTCAACTTCCTCGACTGGCAGCACGACAACACGGTCTTTGAAGCGATGGCCGCCCAAACCGGCGGCGGCCTGACTCTTTCCGGGGAAGGCGAACCCGAGATGCTTCCCATCTCCCGCGTCGGTACCGCCTATTTCGACATCTTCCGCGTCCGCCCCATGCTGGGCCGCACTTTCGTCGAAGGCGAGGACCAGGCCGGCAAGGATCACGTCATCGTCCTTTCCTACAAACTCTGGCGCGACCGCTTCGGCGCCGATCCCAAGATCCTCAACCGCTCCATCCTGCTCGACGGCGAACCCTATACCGTCATCGGCGTCCTGCCCGAGGCCAGCGCCTTCAACCGCGAGGGCACCCAGGCATGGCGTCCGCTCGTCTTTGAGCCCCAGAACATGACGCGCAACTTCCACTGGATGGCCTCCTACGCGCGCCTCAAGGACGGGGTTACCCTCGAACAAGCCCGCGCCAACATGGACTCGATCGGCAAGCGCATCGCCGAGGAATTCCCGGATTCGAACAAAGGCTGGGGCGTCGTTGTCGAGCCCTATCGCGACGTGGTGGTCGGCGATGGGACACGCACCGCGCTCTACGTGCTGATCGCGGCCACCGGCATGGTCCTGCTGATCGGCTGCGTGAACCTGGCCAACCTCGCTCTGACCCGCGGCGTCGCCCGCGAACGCGAAGTCGCCGTGCGCGCCTCCCTGGGAGCCGGCCGTGGACGCCTGATCCGCCAGTTCCTCACCGAAAACGTCCTGCTCTCGGTGTGCGGCGGCGTCCTGGGCCTGGGCATCGGCTTCGCCGCGATGCGCTTTCTGCTGACCCTGGTTCCACCGAACGCGCTGCCCCGCGAAGCCGCCGTCAGCATGGACGGGCGAGTGCTGCTGTTCGCTCTTGGGATTTCCGTCCTCACCGGATTGCTCTTCGGCCTCGCCCCCGCGCTCCACGCTACTTCGCCCGACCTGGCCGGATCCATGAAAGACGGCGGTCGCGGCGCGAGCACCGGCGGCGCGCGCCACCGCGTGCGCGACGTCCTCGTCGTAGCCGAAATCGCCATCGCCTTCGTCCTTCTGGTCGGCTCCGGGCTCATGATGCGCAGCTTCTTCCGCCTCATGACCGTCGAGATGGGTTTTAATGCCACCAATGTCCTGACGCTCTCGCTGCCGGCCAATCCCACACAGTTTGCCGACGCGACCGCTTACAACAACTACCTGCACCAGGTGAAGGACGCAGTCGGGGCCGTCCCCGGAGTCCAGGAAAGCGCGTTCACCTGCGCGCTTCCGCTCCAGGGCGTCTGCTACGGCATGCCCTACCAGATCGCCGGACGCACGGTGATTGACCGCGCCAATCGCCAGGCCGTGCGCTACAAGATCGTCAGCCACGAATATTTCCACGCGATCGGCATGCGCCTGATCAAGGGCCGCACGCTCAATGATCGCGACGTTGAGGGCGCGCCGCCGGTCCTCGTGATCAACGAGCGCCTGGCCAACCAGGATTTCCCCAACGAGGACCCCGTCGGCAAGCACATCCTGATTCAGCAGATCATCCCCGGCGCCAGCCAACTCGGCGAGGAGATCCCCTGGGAAGTGGTCGGTGTCGTGGCCAATGAGAAGCTCTACGGCCTGAACGACGAAGAGACCACCGCCGTCTACGTTTCCAACGAACAGAGTCCCGCCTACGGCCTGAACATGATGGTGCACGCCGCGCTCGACCCGCTGACGTTGCAGAAATCCGTCACCGCCGCCATCCACGGCGTCAACAAGAACCAGCCGGTCACCAATGTCCGTACGCTCGACGAAGTCAGATCCCAGACCGTCGCCACGGACCGTCTGCAAGCCGGCCTGCTGCTCACCTTCGCCACCGTGGCCCTGCTGCTGGCCGCCATCGGCATCTACGGCGTCATGTCCTACTCGGTGGCGCAGCGAACCCACGAGCTCGGCATCCGCGCCGCCCTGGGAGCCTCCACTGCCAGCCTCCGCAAGCTGGTCCTCTACCGCGGCCTGGCCCTGACCGGCGTGGGATTGGTGATCGGCATCGCCGGAGCGCTCGCGCTCACCCGAGCCATGAGCGCCCTGCTCTACGGCATCGGCGCCCGCGACCCCCTCACGATGGTCACCGTAGGCGCCCTATTGACGATCGTCTCGGTAGCCGCCTGCCTGATCCCGGCCCGCCGCGCCACGAAGGTCGACCCCATGATCGCCCTCCGCCAGGACTGAGGTGGCGCGAGCCCGTGGCTCGCCGCGCCGGGACTCGTCCCGGCGCTTGTGCCGAACGCGGAGGCAAGCCCCCTCACAAACCCCGCCCCCGAGCCGATAAGCACCAGCAGGCGGCCCTCCCATGCTCCTCGTCCTCCTCTGGCTCACGGCCATCGCGATCGTCTCCACCGGGCAACTCCTGCCCGGCGACAGCGGCCTGCTCCACTGGATCTCCGCCGCCGGACTCAGCGACAAACTCCTGCACTTCACCGCCTACTTCACACTGGCCCTGATCCCGTCCCTCGGATTCCCCCGCCGCGCAGCGCTCGGCGCGGCCCTGGCCATGATCCCGCTGGGCATTCTCCTCGACACCCTGCAGCTCTACGTGCCCGGACGCAGCTTCGAACTCGCCGACATCCTGACCAACGCCGCCGGCGTCCTGACCGCCCTCCTCACCGCCCAGGCGATCGCCGAATACCGCAGCCAAACCGTCGGCGAGCCTACTCGCCACTAGTCCGGATTTCTCACAAGCTCTCTGCCGAACTGCGGGAAACTTGGGTCCAGGGGCCGCGGGGAGGGATTTCGCCCTTGCTGCCGCTTGACACCCTGTTGGACGACAAGCGCCGGGACAAGTCCCGGCGCGGCAAGCCACGGGCTTGCGCCACGTCGCTGCGCCAGCGTCTTGGTGAGAAATACGGACTAGCTCCGAGCACTGCCAGATCGGCTGCGCTACCATCGTGGGAAGTCCATGCCCCTGTCCCCCGGCGACCAGCTCGGCCACTACAAAATCCAATCCATGATCGGCAAGGGCGGCATGGGCGAGGTCTACCGCGCCCTCGACCCCAAGCTCGAACGCGACGTCGCCATCAAGGTTCTCCCCGATACGGTCGCTAACGACCCCGCGCGCCTCGCCCGCTTCGAGCGCGAAGCCCGCGTGCTGGCCTCCCTCAATCACCCCGGCATCGCCGCCATTTACGGCGTCGAAGACCACGCCCTGGTCATGGAACTGGTCGCCGGACCCACGCTCGCCGACCGCATCGCGCAAGGTCCCCTCCCCGCCGCCGAAGCCGAGGAAATTCTCCTCCAGATTGCCGACGCCCTCGAATACGCGCATGAGCGCGGCGTCGTCCACCGCGACCTCAAGCCCGCCAACATCAAGATCGACCCCGAAGACAAGGTCAAAATCCTCGACTTCGGCCTCGCCAAGGCCCTGGCCGATCCCGCCGCGGGCGCAGCCGAGGACGTCACCAATTCGCCGACCCTCACCATGGGCGGAACCTTGGCGGGCACCATCCTCGGCACCGCTGCCTACATGGCGCCCGAGCAGGCCCGTGGCAAGAAGGTCGACAAGCGCGCCGACATCTGGGCCTTCGGCGTCGTCGCCTGGGAAATGCTCACCGGCCAGCGACTCTTCCAGGGCGAAAGCGCCGTGGAAGTGCTGAGCAAGGTCCTCGAACACCAGCCCGACCTCAACCGCGTCCCCCCGAAATTCCGCAAGCTGCTCGCCCGGTGCCTCGACCGCAACGGGAAGGACCGCCTCCGCGACATCGGCGAAGCGCGCTTTCTCCTCGCCGAGCCCACCGTGCAACCGGCCGGAGCAGCCGCACAAACGCAGGCATCCCGCTCGGGGTGGATTCCCTGGGCCGCAGCCGGCATCGCGATTTTCGCCGCAGCCGCGCTCGGTTTCGGCTACTACCGCGCCACGCGCCCCGCTCCGTTGAAACCGATGGTGCGCCTGGACGTCGACCTGGGCCCGGACGTCGCCCTTCAATCACCCGCCGGCAGCAGCACCGTCATCCTCTCACCCGATGCATCCCGTCTCGTTTATATCGCGACCGGCGCGAGTGGCGTTCCCAGCCTCTTCCTCCGCAGATTCGATCAGCCCACGGCAACCGAACTCCCCGGCACCCAGAATGCGCGATCCCCGTTCTTCTCACCCGACGGCCAGTGGGTCGGATTCACCGCCGACGGCAAACTGGGCAAGATCTCCGTCGAAGGCGGGGCGGTGGTTCCCTTGCGGAGCGACGCGGCCAACCCCACCGGCGCGAGCTGGGGCGAAGACGGCAGCATCATCCACGGGCTGCTTCTCCGCGGCCTGTTCTCCATTCCTGCCGCGGGCGGAGATCCCACTCCGTTGCTGGAAGCGGCCAACGGAGAAATCGGCCTGCAGGCGCCCCAAATCCTGCCGGGAGGCAAAGCCGTATTGTTCGCGGCGGATTCCACCGCTCTGGATCCGAACAATGCCACCATTGACGTTCTCTCGCTGCCGGACCGTCTCCGCAAAACCGTGGCTTCCGGCGGAATGTCCGCCCGCTATCTGGCTGCCTCCGATGGTGCGGGTTATCTGCTTTACGCCAACCGGTCCACTCTGTTTGCGGTTCCCTTCGACCTGGGCGCTCTGGAAGCGCGTGGCACACCTCTCCCGCTGCTGGACGACGTGGCGTACACTGCCATCAGCTTCGAGTCTCAATTTGACGTTTCCCGCGACGGCACGCTCGTGTATCGCAAAGCCGCGAGCGCCGCCACGGGTCAGACGATGACGATTCAGTGGCTCGATGCCGCTGGCAAGAGCCAACCGCTGGTGGCGAAGCCGGGCGCTTACGGGACGGTGCACCTCTCGCCAGATGGCAAACGGCTGGCCGTGGGGGATGGTCAAGCAGCAAGAGGCCAAGGCATTCAGGTGTACGACTTGCAGCGCGAGACCTGGAGCCCGCTCACATTCGACCCGGGCCTCTTCCTATTCCCGCTTTGGAGTCCGGATGGCCGCTACGTGGTGTTCGGTTCCTTGGCCGGATTGCTGTGGACACGCGCCGACGGATCGGGCCAGCCACAGCCGCTCATTTCGGCCAACCTCATCCACGTGCCCGGGTCCATCTCGCCGGATGGGACACGTGTGGCCTACTTTACAGTCGGCGGCCAAGCGACTTCCGTGAACCAGATCTGGACTGTGCCCGTGGAGCAAAACGGCGCGGGATGGAAGGCCGGCACGCCGCAGCGGTTCCTCGAAGACCAGGGCAACAGTACCACGACCCCCATGTTTTCTCCGGACGGCAAATGGCTGGCCTACCAAGTCAACGCAGCAGTGGGCAGTCCCGACGTCTACGTGCGGGCCTTCCCGGACAACGGAGGCCAGTGGAAGATCTCGACCAACGGCGGAACCAACCCCGTCTGGTCGCGCGCCGCGCCCGAACTCCTCTACCAGGCCGGCGACCAGATCATGGCCGTCCGCTACTCGGTGAACGGCGACGCCTTCGTCCCCGAAAAATCCCGCGTCTGGGCCGACCACGTCGGCGGCGCCTTCCAGGACCTCTCCCCCGACGGCAAGCGCGCCGTCATTCTCTCGCCGGTCGACACCCCACAAACCCCGACCACCGAGCACGAGGTGGTCCTGATCCAAAACTTCCTCGACGAACTGAAGCGCCGCCTGCCCCTCGACGCCAACTGACGCCGTGTCCGAGTGCGCGCGTCTGAGCCGCCATGCGTAAGCATGCGGTTGGCGCCACGTAGAATCGACCGGGGGCAGACCGCATGCTCACGCATGGCGGCTCCGTTGGCGGATTTCGCCGCGGAGTCAGCCCCCCACCACCTCCACCGTGAGGCCATGCAGGTCACGAAAGCGGAGCGTGCCTTTCTCGCTGCCGGCTTTCGGCTTTGACCCCGAGCTTCTCCAAGCGAGCCGTCGCCGCGCCCCGGTCAAACCCCGCCACCCGGACGCCATAGTGCGAAAAGCTGGGCTTCTCCCCCGCCGGCGCCGCCTCCAACCCCAGCCGCGTATCGCCGACCTGGAACCACACCCGCTGCGGATTGCGCTCACGCGACTCCTCGGCTCCGAACAGCTTGCGGTAGTGCGCCGCGGATTGGTCGACGTCCGCCACCGCCACCATGATGTGATCGAGTCCCATGGGGATGAGTGCCGGCGGCTCCACCGTCACCCGTCCGCCGGGCATCAGCGTGTCGAACAGGCCATGCGTCGCATTCACCAGTTGCAACTGGAGCCGATCGGGATCGGACAACATCGGCAGGGCGCCACCCCGTCCGGCCAGTCCGGCGGCTTTGAGCTGCGCCTGGATCGCCTCATTACCGAAATCGGCCTCCACAAAGTCGATGACGCCGGCGGCGATGTGGTCAATGTAGGGCGTCACGTTGGCTCGCGGGCCGAACGCAAGGTAAGCGGCGCCCAAGCGGGCATAGTGGCGCTGGACCCCGGTTCGCTCATGGAAGATTTGAGGATCGAAGATGCGGCCGTAAAAGGTGGCCGCCGCGAGCGCGTCGGGAACGGTGATCGACAGATGGTCCAGCCGCGTGGTCCGCAGCGGCAGCAGCCCTTGCTGCGCCGGACTGCGCGTCGCCAGCCAGGAACCCGCGGCAAGCGTAGTGGCGCGGGCGAGCCATTGGCGCCGGCCGATCGCCGCCTCTCGTGTTTCTCTGCGCATACCTCTTCGGTCCTCCCTGGCTAAATGATTTTGAGCGTCCCTCAGTCTATCCCACATTCCCCTGCGAACTCCACCGCCCGGGCGGGTGTGTCGCGGGTGCTATACTTCCCTTCAAAGCCAAGGAAACAAGAGTAACCATGCCCTTCGCCGTCCAGCGCAGTGACCTCGATTCCGGTGCGGTGATGCTCGCCCTGTCCGGCTCCATGACCATCGGGAACGACCTGAATCAGTTCGAACGCACCATCCAGGAAATGACCGGCAGGAACGAGAACCGCATCGTGCTGGAAATGTCCAAAGTCTCGTACCTCGATAGCTGCACCATTGGCGTCCTCATCGGCTGCCACTCCAGTGTGCACACCGGCGGCGGGCAACTGCGCCTGGCCGGAATCACCGCCCGCGTCCGAGAAATTTTCAAGATGACCGGCGTCGACCAGGTCCTCAACCTGGACGCGACCCGGGATGATTCGGTAAGCGCCCTCTCCGCCAGCGCCTAGCAAGCCCGGACTCCTCCAAGCGTCCAAGAACCAAATCAAAGCGCCCTCGGGATCTGCGTTCATCTGCGTCCATCTGCGGCCAACAATTTCCCTTGCTGGTGATGGAACGGGCGCCCGGACCCACGCTCGCCGGCCGAGGGCTCGGGCCGGTCCAAGCTGGTTCCGCCAAGTCAAACGATGGGCTGGAGTTACCTGTGTACCCTGGGCGGGTACTGCCGCCCAGGCTCAAACCACCCGGCGACGAAGGAGTCCCACCAGACCGGCCAAGCCAATCCCCAACAGCGTGAGCGAGCCCGGCTCCGGTACGCCGGTCGAGAAGCCGGTCACCAACCCGTATCCCTCCTCGACAATTCCCGCCGCGCCGCAGTCTACACCGCCGGAGCAGTAAACCCGTGAGGACGCAGCATCCGACTTAACGTCAAAGTAGATGGAGGCCGGTAGGGAGAGCCCGGAACCAATCACATCCATCAGCAGGTTGCCCGCCGCCGGGTCATAGCTGAACGGGGTGCTCAGAAGGATATGAAGCGTGTCCCCGAAGGCCCACGCCTGCGTCAGGCTACCGCTGAACACCACGGTATTATCGATCCCGATGTTGTCGGCGAAGGTCGAGGAGAGTGTGCCGGAGCCGGCCGAGGTCGTAGAGAGAGCGATCTGGTACATCCCGGTGGCTGTAGCAGAAGCGCCGCTGTCGAACTGTGTGTTGTAGAATTCCAGATCCGTGATTGTAATGGGTCCCGTGAACAGGGTGTTGTCGTAAACCTGCTGATACTCCGCATTGTAAACGGAGCCAAACGGAAAGGAGTTTCCAGCACCTGGATCTGCTGGTAGCCCGACGATAATATCGGCTGAGGCGGACATCGCCGTCAGCAGGAACAGGGAAGGGAGTAGGGCCCGAGAAAGTCTAGACACCTGGGTGGGGTGTTGCATTCCGGCCTCCTGCAGCCCGGGAAGCGTTCCGTCCAGTCCTGCAGCTTTACCCGGAGGCATAGATCATAGCACATATAGCGCTCGTAACAACGGTCATATTTATCAATAGCCTTTGATCTAGCGGGTCCTGGAAGGACGATGAGGACCGGATTGGCGACTCCGAAGGAACCGGCGCCGCCTCCTACCTTCGGCTGACACCGCAGAGCCAGATAAACGCCCTTTACTTTCAGAAGATTACCTGAATTGAGTCCCGGCTGCCCCCTTCGCCGGAGTTACCCTCAACCTGGAGATCGCACCGGGGAGCCCGGAAGGAACCAGATGCGCAAATACAAAACGAACCCAAGCCGACTCGTCGGGCCCGCAAAAGCCGGCAACAAAACGAACCCACCACTGGCCACTGGCCACCGGCCACGAGCCACTCGCAACCCCCCAGCAACAAAACGAACCCAAACTGGCCCCCGGCCCCCAACCCCGGGGGGGTGTTCACCGGCTCCCATCGGTGTTATCATCCCTAAAGTGTTTGAAAAGGCAAGCTGCAAAACCGCCCCGCCTCGAAGTAGTATAATCTCGATAGGGAATGTGTAGATATGGCTAGCACCAACGTCCTCCACGACCAGCAACTGCTTGAACAGGATTACGACTCGACCGTCCGCGCCGACATCGAACTGTTCCGCAAACACGCCAACGCCTGGCTCGCCGGCCAGATCACCGACGATCAGTTCCGGGCCCAGCGCCTCCGCCGCGGCATCTACGGGCAGCGCCAGGACGGGGTGCAGATGATCCGCACCAAGATCCCCGGCGGCCAGCTTACCGCGGACCAGATGCGGCAGCTCGCCAAGGTGGCCGACACGGCCGCCGGCAGCAAAGGGCACCTCACCACGCGCCAGAACATGCAGTTTCACTTCGTGCCGCTGGCCCAGGTCCCCGACGTCCTGCACCTGCTGGCCGACGTGCGCCTCACCACGCGCGAAGCCTGCTACAACACCGTGCGCAACGTCACTGCCTGCCCGCTCGCCGGACTGCTTCCCGAAGAGCCCTTCGACGTGCGTCCTTACGCGCAGCGCCTGGCCCTGGCCTTCCTGCACAAGGAGCTCACCGACAGCCTGCCGCGCAAGTTCAAGGTGGCGTTTTCGGGCTGCAAGGAGGATTGCATCGCCAGCGTCATCAACGACGTCGGTCTGCGTGCCATCCAACGCGACGGTGTTAACGGCTTCCGCATGACCGTGGCCGGCGGGCTGGGCCCGCTGCCCACCGAAGGCAAGCTCCTGTGGGAGTTCATCGAAGCCGACGACGTGGTCCGCCGCGTGGAAGCCGTCATCCGCGTCTTCAACACCCACGGCAACCGCGGCAACAAGGACAAGGCTCGGCTCAAATTCGTGGTGCGCGAGCGCGGCTTTGACTGGGTCCGCGACGCCGTCGAGGAACAATATCAGGACATCCAGGCCAACGGCGGCATCGAGCTGCCCGAAGCCGTGCCGGAGAACTTCGGCGGCTTCCAGGCCGTCCGCCCGCCGCGCGGCTCGGGCGAGCTGCTGCCGATGTTCGATGACTCACCGGACTTCAACGAGTGGCGCGCGACCAACGTGCGCGAGCAGAACGAGCCCGGCTACGGGATCGTCACCATCACCACGCCGCAGGGCAACTTGACCAGCGACCAGATGCGCTCGCTGGCCGACCTCTGCGAGCGCGCCTCGGACGGCTCCCTGCGCGTCACCATGACGCAGAACCTGGTGCTCGCGAGCGTCCCCGTCGGTGCTCTGCCGCGCGTCTACGGCGAGCTGCGCCGTCTGGACCTCGCCCGCGACCGCGCCGGCGAGATCAGCGACACCGTAAGCTGCCCCGGCTCCTATAGCTGCAACCTCGGCCTGACCAAGGCCATGGGCCTGGGCGAAGCTCTCGCCCAGACCGTGCGCAAGTATGACGACCCGCAGATCCGCAATCTCCAGATCCGCATCAGCGGCTGCCCAAATTCCTGCGGCCAGCACTGGATCGGCGACCTCGGCTTCTACGGCAACGCCCGCAAGATCAACGGCCGCGAGCTGCCCTACTATCTGATGATGCTGGGCGGCACGCAAAACGAGTTCGCCCTGCAAGTGGCCTCGCTCCCGGCCAAGCTCGCGCCGGTGGCGGTCGAGCGCGTGCTGGAGCACTACACCGCCAACCGCGCCGACGGCGAATCCTTCCGCGACTACGTCAAGCGCCACAAGGTGGAAACCTTCCGCAAGCTGACGGCCGACCTGGCCAAGCCAACCGACCCCGATGCGGAGATGTTCAAGGACTGGGGCGACAGCGACGACTACTCGTTGCAACTCGGCCGCGGCGAGTGCGCCGCCTGAGGTAGCGCCCCGCGCGCGAGTTCGCGCTACTTTTTCCGGCGGGGCCGGGCGGGCTCGACCACCGAAAACTGGAGCTTCTTCTGCACGTCGTCGATGCGGTCCAGGCGCACGTTCACCCGGTCGCCGATCGAGAACTGGCGGCGGCTGCGCTGGCCGATGATCTTGCGCACGTTCTCGTGGAACAGGTAGCGGTCCCCGGGCAGGGTTTCGAGCGGCACCAGGCCTTCGATGAACAGGTCCTCCAGTTCGACGAAGAAGCCGAAGCGAGTGGTGGAGATGATGAGCGCGGAGAACTCGTCGCCCACGCGGTCCGTCATGAACTTGACCTTTTTCCATTCCACCAGCTCGCGTTCGGCTTCCGCGGCGCGGCGCTCGGTGTCCGACGACGATTCGGCGATGGCGCGCATGTCCGCTTCGTACGTGGTGTGATCGAGCCAGGCGCCCAGCACGCGGTGGACGATCAGGTCCGGGTAGCGGCGGATGGGCGAGGTGAAGTGCGTGTAGCTGGCGGCGGCCAGGGCGAAGTGCCCCTGGTTGGTCTCGCTGTAGCGGGCTTGCTTCAGCGACCGCAGCATCAAAAAGCTGAGGATGCGCTCCTCGGGCTTGCCTTCGATCTTCGCCACCAGCTTCTGATAGCTACGCGAAGTCAGGCGCGGATTGTCGACGGCGACCTCGGTATCGCGGAAGCGCTTCACCGGGGCCGCGCCGCTGCTCAGTGAGTAGCCGAAGTGGCTGGCGATCTCTTCGAATTCCAGCACGCGCTTGGGGTCGGGCCGGTCGTGGATGCGGAACAGGGTGGGGACGCCGAGCGATTCCAGGTGCGAGGCGACGGCTTCGTTCGCCGCGAGCATGAACTCCTCGATCAGGCGGTGTGCGACGTTGCGCGGAGCGCGGCGGACGCCGGTCATCTCTCCGAACTCGTCGAATTGGAGCAGTGGTTCGGGCAGGTCGAAATCGATGGAGCCGCGCCGGACGCGCTTGCGGTTGAGGATCATCGCAAGATCGCGCATCCACTCGAAGCGCTGGACCAGGGGTGCGTAGCGTTCGCGCAGCGCGGCGTCGCCTTCGAGAACGCCGTGGACCGCGGTGTAGGTCATGCGTTCGGCGCTGCGGATCACGCCGCGGCAGAACTCCTGGGTGACCACGTCGCCGTGCGCGTCGAGCTCCAGCAGGGCGGATAGCACCAGGCGGTCCTCGTGCGGGCGCAGGGAGCACTGGTCCGTGGACAGCTCGACGGGCAGCATGGGCACAGCGCGATCCGGGAAATAGACGCTGGTGCCGCGCAGCGCGGCTTCGCGGTCAATGGGCGAGCCGGGACGCACGTAGTGGCTCACGTCGGCGATGTGCACTTGCAGGGTCCAGTGGCCGTTGGCGAGCGGCTCCACCCACACGGCGTCATCGAAATCGCGCGCGGTTTCGCCGTCGATGGTGACGATGGCCAGGTCGCGGAAGTCACGGCGGCGGGCAAGTTCTTCGGACGGGATGGGGCCGGGGATGGCTTTGGCTTGCGCCAACACTCCTTCCGAGAAGTGATGCGGGATGTGATGGGCGCGGATCAGGATTTCGACGTCGATGCCGAAGTCGTCCGGGTGGCCCAGGATTTCGATGACGCGGCCGATGGGGCGCTCGCCGCGCTCGCCGAAGTCGACGATCTCAGCGGTGACGATCAGGCCGTCCATGTCGTCGAGGTCGTGGATCTCGATGGGCCTGGCGCCCACGCGATCGATGGAGGTGAGGGCCTTGGGCATGGCCATGCCTTCCGGGATTTCGATCCACTGGCGAATGCGGTCGTCATGCGGGACCACCACGCAGTGGTTGCGGCGCACGCGGAATTCGCCGACCACGGTGATGTGCGCGCGGCGCAGCACGCGGACGATTTCGCCTTCGGCGCGGCCGTCGGGCCCCCTGCGTCCGATGCGGACCACAACCAGGTCGCCGTGCATGGCATCGGCGGCGGCTTCCTTGGAGAGATAGACGTCGCCGCGCAGCTCGGGGATGGGAACCGAGGGCGTGACGAAGCCGTAGCCGTCGCGGTGCGCGCTGAGGCGGCCGATGGCGAACTCGCGCGAGGCGCCGGGGACGATGTAGTGGCCGGAGCGGGTCTCGATCAACTCCCCGCGCTGGACGAAGCGGGCGAGGTCGGCTTCGAGGGCGGCGCGCGTGTGGCCGTGGCGGGCCTGTTCGCGCACCAGTTGCTTCAGCGTGGCGCGCCCGTGCGGCTGTTTGCGGATGTGGTCGAGGAGGGACGTGGCTACGATCCATTATATTGGGGTGACATGGAACTCAAATCCGTCCCCCTGGAGATCCCGGAAAACGCCAACATCATTCTGGGGCAGAGCCACTTCATCAAGACCGTGGAGGACCTGTACGAAGCCATCGTGGGCACGGTTCCGCAGATGAAGTTCGGCATCGCCTTCAATGAGGCCTCGGGCATGTGCCTGACGCGCGTCGAAGGCAATGATGACGAATTGAAGGCCTGCGCCGCGCGCAACGCGCAGGCGGTGGCCGCCGGGCACACCTTCATCATCGTGCTGCGCGACGGGTACCCGATCAACGTGCTGGGTCGCATCCGGGACGTGCCGGAAGTGGTGAACATCTTCTGCGCCACGGCGAATCCGGTGGAGGTGATTGTGGCGGAATCGGCGCAGGGGCGGGGCGTTCTGGGCGTGATCGACGGCAGCTCGCCGAAGGAGGTGGAGGACGCGGCGGGCGTCGAGTGGCGGCACGGGCTGCTGCGCCAGATCGGTTACAAACGATGATCGGCTATAGGAGATGATCGGGGAGACACCGTAAGGGGCTGTAAGGCGTGAACCTGAGCGCGCCTTGGCTACACTGGTAGCGGATGGCGCATCCCGACAAAGTTGGGAAGTACGAGCTGGAAAAGTTCCTCGGCGGCGGCATGTCCCACGTGTATCGCGCCAAGGATACGGTGCTGGGACGGCGCGTTGCGGTGAAGATCCTCACCGACGCGGGTATGGCCGACATGGAGGCGAAGGCTCGCTTTCTGCAGGAGGCGCGCATGGCCTCCAACATCCGCCACGAGAACATTATCAGCATTTATGATTTTGGCGAGGACCAGGGCCGGCCGTACATGGTGATGGAGTTCCTGGAAGGCGAAAGCCTCCGGGACGCGATCCGCCTGAATCATACCGGAGACCTGAACCAGCGGATCCGCATCGCCGTGCAAATCGCGCGGGCGCTGGATTTCATCCACTCGCGCAAGATCATCCATCGCGACGTGAAGCCGGAGAATATCCACGTGGACGCGACGGCCAAGGTGAAGCTGATGGATTTCGGCATCGCCAAGAGCGACGGGTTGGCCATCACGCGCGCCGGGTTCACGCTGGGGACTCCGTATTATATGGCTCCCGAGCAGGTGCTGGGACGCGCGCTGACCCCCCAGGCCGACGTCTACGCGTTCGGCGTGATGCTGTATGAGCTGGTCACCGGGACCAAGGCCGTGACCGGCGATACGGTGGACCAGATCTTCCAGACCATCCTATATAAGCCACTGGAGGGCGCGCCGCTGGAAGCCGCCGGAGCGCCACCGGCGCTGGCGAAGCTGATTCTGCGGTGTACGGCGAAACGGCTGATCGAGAGGCCGGAGAATTTGAGTTCCGTGGCGGGCGAGTTGGAAGCGATGATGCAGCCGCTGCCGCCCGAAGCGCCCCGTCACCCGGCGCCGCCGCCGGGGATGCTGTCGCCGTCGAGCCAAAGGCCGCCGTCGGAAGCCCGTTTGCCCATGCCGCCTGCTCCGCCGCCGCCGAAGAAGGAGACGAAGTCGAAGCCGAAGCGATCCGGGGTGGACTGGCTGCCGGCGGCCCTGCGCACGCCGCTGGGTGTGATGCTGCTGGTGGCGTTCGGCGTGATCGCCGTGGTGGTGGGGATCTACGGAATGCTGTTGCTGGCGGGGGTGGTGTGACGGGTCGGGGACCGCTCCCTGCGGTCGCGGCACAGCTAGCGGCGCTGTGTCCGGGTGGCGGATTGTGAGCAGAGCGCCGCTAGAGCGGTTTCGTAGATACCGTAGTCCGTGCCGCACGCCCAAGTCGTTGAACAAACTGTTCCGGGCCGGGCGAAACCGGTCTATGCAAAATCAAGAAATGGTCTAGCCCACCGCTCGCCCGCATTTCTCACACGCTCTCGGCGCATCGGTGGGAAACGTGAGGCGGAGAGCCCCAATGGACGATTTCGCCACCGTAGGCGGCATGACACCTCGACCGGCCACAAGCGCCGGGATCGTCCTGTGCCCGAATCACCGTTGGTGAGCAGAGAGCCACTGGCTGTGCCACGACCGCAGGGAGTGGTCCTCTCCGCCCCTGGCAACCTTCTTGCGAATCGCTAGACCGCGTAGTCGGGAGGCTTGATGCCCTTCTCGCGCAGGCACATGTCGGCGTAGCCGCGGGTGTGCGCGGTGTGCACCATGGCGTTCAGCAGCAGATCGAGACCGGTCATGGCGGGGCCTTTGCCGCCGCCCATGGAGCGCGTGAAGTCGGCGGGCGTGAGCTGCTTTACCACGCCGATCGACCAGTCGAACTGCTGATTCATGTAGGCGATGGTGGCCGCCTTGTCGGGGTTGCCTTGCGGGGCGCGCGGCGCGGGGCCGCCCTTGCCCAGACGTCCCAGGTAGAATCCTTCCGCCTGGCAGATATGGACCATCTGGCCGCCGAAGGTGCGGATGCCGTCGTGGGTGGCTGAGTCCCAGGAGTCGGCGGGCATGGCGTCGGCGACCTTCAGAGTGAAGGTCTTCGAATGCTCCCACCATTTGACCCACAGGTCCACTTCCGTCGTCTGCGCCATGGCCAGAGGGGCGGCCGCGGCTGCTCCCACCACCATGGAGCCGATTGCTTTGCGTCGATTCACCTAGAGAATCCTCCTTCCGGACATTGTACCGTTCGCAGGGCCGCTGGAAAGTCACATGCTACGCTCGAAGTATGGGCCTCTCACAATCCTTCTTCGGCACTAAGTTCGCCATCACGGAGCACGATCTGGAGGGCTACCTGAGCGAGGCGCTCTCGGCCGGCGGCGAGTACGCCGACCTGTATTTCGAGTACCTGGCCACCAGCTCCATCGGTATCGACGAGGGAATCGTCAAGAGCGCCAATGAAGGCGTGTCGCTGGGCGTGGGCGTGCGGGTGATCGCCGGCGAGCGCACCGGTTACGCCTATAGTGATGACCTGAGCCCGGAGAAAATCCGTAAAGCCGCGCGCGTGGCGGCGCTGATCGCCAAGGGCCCGGCGAGCGTGGTGAAGACCGGGTTCGAAGAAGCGAAGATCCACAATTTGTATCCGATGCTCCATGCGCCGCATGAAACCGCGCTGGCCGAGCGCGTGGATCTGGTGAAGCGCGCCGACCGCGCCGCGCGGGCCTACGATGCGCGCGTGTTCCAGGTGCAGGCCACCTACGCCGACAACATCCGCGAGGTGCTGGTGGCCACCAGCGACGGCAAGCTGAGCGTCGACCGCCAGCCGATGGCTCGCATGAGCGTGGCGGCGCTGGCGCGCGAGGGCGACGGCGTGCCGCAACACGGTTACTCGGGCGGCGGCGGACGGGTGACGCTGGACTTTTTCCTGAACGAGAAGACGCCCGAGTATTTCGCGCGAGAAGCCGCGCGGCAGGCCATCGTGCAGTTGGGCGCGGTGGACGCGCCGGCGGGGGAATCGACCGTGGTGCTGGCGCCCGGATGGCCGGGGATCCTGCTGCATGAGGCGGTGGGGCACGGACTGGAGGCGGACTTCAACCGCAAGGGTGTTTCGGCGTTCAGCGGACGCGTGGGCCAGCAGGTGGCGAGCCCGCTCTGTACGGTGGTCGACGACGGCACCATCGGCAGCCGCCGCGGATCGCTCAACGTCGACGATGAAGGCACGCCCACGCAGCAGAACGTGTTGATCGAAAACGGCGTGTTGCGCGGCTACCTGCAGGACACGCTGTCAGCGCGGCTGATGAAGTCAGCGTCCACCGGCAGCGGGCGGCGCGAGAGCTACCAGCACATCCCCATGCCGCGCATGACCAACACTTTTATGATGGCCGGGGAGAGCGATCCGGAAGAGATCATCAAGAGCGTGCCCAAGGGGATCTACTGCGCCACGTTCGGCGGTGGGCAGGTGGACATCACCAGCGGTAATTTCGTGTTCCAGGCGACGGAAAGCTACCTGATCGAAGACGGCAAGCTGACCCGGCCGGTGCGCGGGGCGTCGCTGATCGGCAACGGACCGGAGGCGCTGAAGTACGTGAGCATGGTGGGCAACGATCTGAAGCTGGACGAGGGCATCGGCGTGTGCGGCAAGGAAGGGCAGAGCGTGCCGGTGGGCGTGGGCATTCCGACCGTACGGGTCGACCGGATGACGGTGGGAGGAACGGCTGCTTGAGTGACTTGCTGGAAATCGCACAAACCGCGGTGGCGCGCGCCAAGGAACTGGGCGCGACGGACTCCGAGTGTACGGTCTCGGAGGGTGAAGAGTTTTCGGTCAACGTGCGCATGCGCGAGGTGGAGAACCTGAAGCAGGCGGGCTCGCGCGGCGCCGGGATCCGCGTGCTGAAGGGGAAGTGCACGGGGTCTTCGAGCACGTCTGACCTGACCAAGGAAGGGATCGAGACGATGGTGCGGTCGGCGCTGGCGCTGGCGTCGATCACCACCGAGGATCCGCACGCGGGGCTGCCTGAAGCGGGCGATCTCGGGAAGGTCTCGGGCGAACTGAGCCTGTACGACCCTGCGATTGAGCGCATGGAGACCGAGTGGAAGCTGGCGCAGGCGATGAAAGCCGAGGAAACCGCGCTGGCCGCCGACCCGCGCATCGAAAACTCGGAGGGGGCGGCGTTCGAGTCCTACCTGGGGCAGCGGGCCTTCGCCAATTCGCGCGGCTTTGCGGGCTGCTATCGCACGTCGAGTTGCGGGCTGAGCGCTGTGCCGGTCGCCAAGCAGAACGGACAGATGGAGCGTGACTACTGGTACACGTCGTCGCGCCGGGCGTCGGGCTTGGAGTCGGCTGAAGAGGTCGGGCGGCGGGCTGCGGCGCGGGCGTTGCGGAGGCTGGGTGCGCGGAAGGTGGCGACGCAAAAGGTCCCGGTGATTTTCGAGCCGCGCACCGCACGGTCACTGCTAGGCGACCTGTTCGATGCGGTGAACGGCGGGGCCATTTACCGTCACGCGTCGTTCCTGGCCGGGAAGCTGGGGGAGAAGATCGCCTCGGAGACGCTCACGGTGATCGACGACGCGACCATGCCGGGTCTGTTCGGCACCTCGCCGTTTGACGACGAGGGGGTGCCCTCGCGCCGCACCGTGGTGATCGAGCGCGGCGTACTGCGCAGCTACCTGCTGAACACCTACACGGCCAAGAAGCTGGGGCTCAAGACCACGGGCAACGCGTCACGCGGGCTGGCCGGGAACGCGGGCGTCGGGCCGGGCAACTTTTATATAGAGGCGGGCGGGAAGTCCGAAGAAGATCTGATCCGCGGCATCCCCAGCGGTCTCTATGTGACGGAACTAATCGGCGCGTCGGCGAACACGGTCACGGGCGACTACTCGGCGGGTGCGGCGGGGCTGTGGATCGAGAACGGCGAACTGGCGTATCCTGTTTCCGAGATCACGGTGGCCGGCAATCTGAAGCAGATGCTGATGGACCTGGTAGAGATCGGGTCAAACCTGGAATTCCGGCAGTCGGTGGCCGCGCCGTCGATACAGATCCGGGAGATGACTGTCAGTGGCCAGTAATCCGCTGCTCACGCGACCGCCGGCGGCCCAGCCGCGCAATCGCACGCCGCTCTACCTGGGTGCGGCCGTGGTGGTGCTGGCGGCGGGGCTGGTCGCGTATCTGCAATTCGCGCCGCGGGCCGCGGTCGAGGACCTCCCGCTCACAGACGAAGCCAAAGCCTACATCGCCAACCTGAAGCTGAGCGACGTCAGCATGGAAGCCAAGCTGAATTACTTCAGCCAGAAGGTGGTGGAGATTCAGGGCAACATCGGCAACGCGGGCGACCGCAATTTGCAGGTGGTGGAGATCTACTGCGTGTTCTACAACGCCGCCGGACAGCCGATTTCGCGGCAGCGCGTGCCGATCGTCAGCGAGCGCATGGGCGGCCTGGCGCCGGGCGAGACCAAGGCGTTCCGGTTGCCGTTCGACGCCGTGCCCGACGGATGGAATCAGCAGATGCCGCAACTGGTGATCGCCGGCGTGACGTTTTCCTGATGGCGCGTGTGCTGCTGGTGGACGACGACCTGGAGGGTCTGGAATTGCGGGGGATGCTGCTGGCTCGCGATGGTCACCATGTTTCTATAGCGACCGATGCCGCCACCGCACGGATTCGTTTCACGGAACTGCGGCCTGAGTGCGTGGTGCTGGATGTGCGCCTGCCGGAGGCGGAGGCGGGCCGCGCGCTGATCCGCGAGTTTCGCGCCGCCGCGCCGTGTGTGCGCATTCTGGTGTTGGCCGGGGAGCCCGCGGATCTCGACGGCCGTGAGGAGCGCGCGATGACGGATGAGGTGCTGCGGAAGCCGGTGCGGTCGGAACGGCTGCGGAGTGAGGTGCGGCGGGTAGTTGGCTGAGATTGGGGCTTTGTGCGCGGTGGGGGACCGCTCCCTGTCGGTCGCGGCTCTGCTAGCGGTGTTCTGCCCTGAAGAACGACGTTTGTGCACAGCGCCACTGTGCCCAAACCCTGTCCGTGGGTCAGAGCGCCACTAGCTGAGCCGCGACCGACAGGGAGCGGTCCCCCACCGTCCGCCGACTTAACTCCGCATCTTGACGATCCGTACGAAGGAGCCCGTGCGCAGCTCTTCGAGCGTCAACCCGGTCAACCCCGGAGCCTCTTCTTCGGCGATCGCGCCGCAGTTGATCGCCATCAGGAACGAGTTCAGCAGACCCTGGCCCGTGGCCGCGTCGTCGAAGATCCCGCGCGCCTGCGTGGATCGCGCAGCGGCGTCCACGAAGCGGCGTATGCGTTCGGACTCCTCGGCCATGCCTTCCAGAAAGAACGCGTAGACGGCGGCGTAGCGCGTGGGGAGCTGCGCCGGATGCAGATCCCAGCCCTGGTAGAAACCGTGATAAAGCGACCGCCGCACCAGCCCGTAATGCAGCTTCCATCCTTTGTGGACCGCCGCGGTGTTCTCCACCGTTTGTGCGGCGGTCAAAGTGTGCCCGCGGTGGATGGGCAGCGGCAGCCGGTGTGTGGGTCCGTCGGCCAGGAACACGCCCGAACCTCCCAACGACGTTTGCATCATGGACCGCGCAAAGTCGCAGGCGGGATGGTCCAGGCTTTGGCTCGCCGCCGTGATCCCTAACGACGCCGTGTAATCGTAGGGCCCGAAGTGCGCACCCACGCAGCGGCCCTGTGCGGCGCCGACCAGTTGCGGCAGCAGGAAGATCGACTGCGGCGTCTCGATCATGATCTCGATGCCCACGCCCGGGTGCCCCGCGAGCGCGGCCACCAGCCGGCGCACCTGATTGGCGGCGGTGACCTTCGGCAGCGTGACCACGAAGTGCGGGGGTAGCCGCCCGCCGGCGATGGCCAGGAACCGTTCGAGCGTGCGCAGCGCCCGGTCCGCCAACTCTTCGCTGAAGGGCTTGATGCGGATGCCGCAGAACGGGGGGAGAGCCGCGGCGGGGTCCACCAGGGCCGTGGCTGCTGCATCGGCGGCGGCGTCCTCTTCCGCGTCGGAACGCACCCCGAAGCCGTCTTCGAAATCGATGCGGTAGTCTTCGACCGGTTCGCTGGCGAGCTTGCGTTCGACACGCGCGTAGACCCGCTCGGCGAGATCTACAGGGAGTCCGATGGCGGCGGCGAAAGCTCTGGCGTCCGGAGCGTACTCGGCCAGCGACCGGCGGGCGAGTTCGCCTAGCTTTGTACAAGTGGCCGGCTTGAACAGGTGCGCCCCGCCGTAGACCACGTGGACGGGCTGTCGGCGCCATGCGCCGGGTTGAGAATCCATACATGAGATTCTAAACGGAGCCCGGCGGGAGGTGTGCCGCCGCAACCCAGCGGGGGCCGGAAGCCGCGATTGCCCGGAAGCCGCGCTTGCGTGGTTCCGAGGCACCGCAAAATTCTATCTGCGGTAGAATATTTCTAGAGATTCACCCCTGTTGAACCCCGTACCCAAACCTTCGCCGTACAAACCGGGGCTGCACCGCTACGCGATCCTGCTGGCTGTCTGCACCCTGTTCCTGGTTGTGGCCGGAGCCTCGGTCACCAGCGAGGAAGCCGGTCTTTCGGTGCCGGACTGGCCGCTTTCCTACGGCCAGGTGCTTCCGGAAATGACCGGAGGCGTCCTCTTTGAAACCGGGCACCGCCTGATCGCGACCACGGTCGGCATGCTCACCATTATTCTGGCCGTCTGGCTGCAGCGCGTCGATCCACGAGCCTGGATGCGCCGCCTGGGCTGGATCGCCCTGGGCGCGGTCGTCGTGCAAGGGCTGCTGGGCGGCATCACCGTGCTGTGGCTCCAGCCGCCGCTGGTCTCTACGGCGCATGCGTGCCTGGCGCAACTTTTCTTTTCGACCACGGTGGCGATCGCCGTGTTCACGTCGCGAAGCTGGCTGGAAGGACCCGTAATGGTGGATGACGAATCCCGACCGCCGCTGCGCTCGCTGGCGATCGCCGTTCCAGCGGTGATCCTCGGCCAGATCGCGCTGGGCGCGGCCTTCCGGCACCGGGCCATCGGACTCGCGCCGCACATCTTCGGCGCCGTCGTGGCCTCGGTGGCGATTTTGATGGTCGCCGCCTTTGTCCTTTATCAGTTCCCGCGCCATCCGGCGCTGGGCAAGGCCGCCCGCGTGCTGCTGGGCGTGGCGTTCCTGCAGGTTTTCCTGGGGATCGCCGCCTATTACGCGCGCCTGGCCGCGGCCGAGGTTCCGCTGGCGATGGTGCTGATTACTGTCGCGCATGTCGCAACAGGAGGGCTTACGCTGGCGTCTACTGTCGTGCTCGCGATTCAGATTCGAAGGAATGTCCGGGCCGCGGAAGTCGCGGCGACGAGTCACGCGGCGGTGCACCCATGAGGGCGCAGCGGACTGCGGGCGACCGCTCCCTGTGGTCGCGGCTCAGCCAGTGGCGCTCCGGCCAGCGGGCGGATTCTCCAGCGCCCGCACCGGATTCCACGAACCCTGCGATGCTCCGGAACGCGGCTAGCGGTGCCGCGACCGCAGGGAGCGGTCCCGATCGGTCCACCAGCCCCCGGCGCTCCTCCAGCCTCTTCGAACTCACCAAGCCCCGCATCACCTTCTTCATCCTCATGAGCACCGGCGTGGGCTTCGTCTTTGGCACCCACATGCACCAGCCGTGGACCTGGATGGAGCTGTTCCACACGCTGCTGGGCACCATGCTGATCGCCGGCGGCACGGCCGCGCTCAACCAGTGGTATGAGCGCGAAGGCGACGCGCTGATGCGCCGCACCAACCGCCGTCCGATCCCCTCCGGCCGCGTCACCTCGCGCGACGCCTTCGTCTTCGGCACGGTTCTTTCCACCGCGGGCTTCTTCGAACTGGCGCTCGGTGTGAACCTGCTCACCGGACTGCTGGCGCTGTTCACACTCGCCAGCTACCTGTTCGTCTACACGCCGCTCAAGCGCCGCTCGCCGATTTCGACCACCATCGGCGCCATTCCCGGCGCCATGCCCCCGCTGATCGGCTACGCGGCCGCCAGCGCCCACCTGAACTTCGAAGCGGGCATCCTGTTCGCGATCCTGTTCCTGTGGCAGTTCCCGCACTTTTACGCCATTGCCTGGATGTACCGCGACGACTACGCGCGCGCGGGCATCCGCATGCTGCCTGTGGTGGAGCCGAACGTCAATTCCACGGCTCGCCGCATTCTGTGGTTTTCGCTCGCCCTGGTGCCCATGAGTCTCGCGCCCAGCTTTTTCGCCATGGCGGGCAACGTCTATCTGTTCGGCGCGGCGGTGCTCGGCACCCTCGTGCTGTACGCCGGCTTCCAGGCGAATGCCGTCCGCACCCTGGCGCACGCGCGGCGAGTGTTGCTGGCGAGCATCGTGTATCTTCCGCTGCTCTATGGCTTACTTGCGTTCGATAGTTAGTGTCACGTTCCTGGCCGCGTTGTTGGCCGGGTGTTCCGCGAAATCCGACCTGCCCGAACTGGGCTCCGTTCCCGCCTTCACGCTCACCGATCAGACCGGCGAAACCTTCGCCAGTCCCGACCACCTGAAGGGCCAGGTCTGGGTGGCCGACTTCATGTTCACCACCTGCCCCGGTCCCTGCCCGCGCATGAGCTCGCAGATGCATCAGGTGCAGATGGCGCTCGAAAAGGAAGGCATCAAGCTGGTCTCCTTCACGGTCGACCCCAAACATGACACGCCCGAAGTTCTGGCCGAATACGGCAAGACCTACAAGGCCTCGCCCGGCGTCTGGTATTTCCTCACCGGCACGCAGCCGGATCTGAATCACCTGAGCCTGGATGTCTTCAAGCTCGGTCCCGTGGACGGCACCTTCGAGCATTCGACGCGCTTCGTGCTGGTGGACCGCCAGGGCAACATCCGCCAGTACTACCTGACGGCCGAGCCCGACGCCATCCCCACGCTCATCGAGGACGCGCGCACCTTGCTGCGGGAAACTACTTGATCGGCGTCCACGACCTGCCTGCCATCAACGCGACCCTCAACGCCACGGCGGCTGTCCTGCTGACCGCCGGTTACCTCCTGATCCGCTCCGGTCGCAAGGACGCGCACCGCAAAGTGATGCTGACCGCGTTCGGCGTATCGATCGCCTTCCTGATCTGCTACCTGGTCTATCACGCCCAGGTGGGCTCGGTGAGCTTTCAGAAGACGGGCTTCATCCGCCCGGTCTACTTCACGATCCTGATCTCGCACACGGTGCTGGCCGCGACGGTTCCGTTCCTGGCGATCATCACGCTGCGGCGGGCGATCAAGGGACAATTCCTACGCCATCGCAGCCTGGCGCGCTGGACGCTGCCCATCTGGCTGTACGTGAGCGTGACGGGCGTGGTGGTCTACTGGATGCTCTACTGGCTGTGAAACCCACTTGCCGCACAAACCGTCTAAACTCAGAGAGAGGGCGGTTGGAGCAGTCTGCCGCTAGCTGAGCCGCGACCACAGGGAGCGGTCCTCGGGCGGTCCCCAACCCCCGGGAGGAGGCCTGTCATGAAGTGGATTGCGGTAGTCCTGCTGGCAGCCAGCCCGGCGCTGTTCGCCCAGCGCAACGCCAGCCCCACCGGTTTCGGACGTATTCTGTTCCCGGGAGGCACCGCGCCCAGCGGCGTCGGCGGCGTCAACTATTACGGGAGCATGCCATTCCCCGGCACCGCGGCTCTTCCTTACAGCAACCAGTACAATTACGGGCAGCCGCCCGCGGTCAACCACAACATCCACTCGCCGAACTATGTGGTGCCGTACCCGGTGCTCTACGGTGGCTACTATGGCGGCGCGAATTATGGCGCCTACGGCTACTACAGCGCCACGGGCTCCTACAACGTTCCCCAGGCTCAGACCGCGCAGCCGGTGAATATCCAGCAGAACTACCCGCCGCCGGGGTCGTATTACGGCGGCTCCTCCTCTGACCAGCAACAGCAGCCGCCGGTGGTCATCATCAATCAGTACTTCCGCGAGCAGCAGGGTGCGCCGGAGACCTCGACCAGCACGCCCCCCGCGGTCGAAACCGAGCCGCAGCCGCAGCCGCAGCCGCAGCAGACCCGGGCCGCGCCCTCGTCGAACGACCAGCCGATGTTCCTGATCGCGATGAAGGACCACAACATCTTCACTGCCAGCGCTTACTGGATCGAGGACGACACGCTGCACTACATCACCACGCAGGGCAGCGAAAACAGCGCGTCGATGGACCTGGTCGACCGCGACCTCAGCCGCCGGCTGAATCGCGAGCGCAACGTCGCATTTGGGTTGCCAGCGAACTAAGGTGGCGCAAGCCCGTGGCTTGCCGCGCCGGGACTCATCCCGGCGCATGTCTCCCTGGAAAGATCATCCTGCTATTCCGCTCCCGGCTCTCAAAGGAATGGCGTCTCCGCGAGGGGCTTTGCTGACGTGTGAACTCGGTCCCGCGACGGCCGGCAAGCACCGGGATGAGTCCCGGCGCGGCGAGCACGAGTGCTCGCGCCACCTCAAAAATCGATCGACTCCAGGACCTCCGACGGCTTCTTCCCGAACGCCGCGCAGATCGCCAGCAGGCTCTCGACACTTGGCAGGTTCGCCCCGCGCTCGATGGCGCTGATCTGTGAGACGCTCAGCTTGCTCTGCGCCGCCAGATCCTTGAGCGACCAGTCGCGCCCCACGCGCAGCATCTTGATGGCGTGGCCCAGGCGCTCGCGCAGCCGGTCATGCGCGGCCTGCCCCAGCCCGAACGCCTCCACCGCGTTCTTCAGCACCTGCCGCAACTGGGCGAGCGAAAACGGCTTGGCCAGGTAATCGAACACCTTCAGCTTGAAGGTGGCGCGCATGTCCTCCAGCGACGGGTAGCCGGTGATGATGATGACGCACAGGCCCGGCCAGCGCGCCAGTAACAGCTCCAGGACCTTGTCGCCGGTGACGTCGCCCATCTTCATGTCCAGCAGCACGATGTCCGGCAGCCGCGCCTCGCAGCCGGCGAACAGGTCGGCCGCGGCGCCGAAGGTGCGCACGGTGTAGACGCCTTCGTCTTTCAGGAAGTCTTCGATGTAGTTGCGGAAGTCGGCGTCATCGTCGAGCACCACGATGTCTGCCAAAAGGGTTCCGGGAGTGTCGGTCATGTTGTCGCGTCAGGGACGTCCTAACATCATACGTCGCGATCCTTCCAGTCCGCCCGCGCCCCGGTCAGCGCCATCAGCACCGCGTTGGCCAGGATCGGCAGCATCACGTAGAACGCCAGCGGAGCCAGCAGCGCCCGCAGCCAGCTTCCGTACCAGGGGCGCAGCAGCGGCAGTGGAGCCACACCCACTACCGCGGCCGCCACGGGCTGACCGGCGGCGATCATCAGCCACATCACCGGGAGCCACAGCGCGCCGAAGAGTGCCGTCACCAGCAGCAACGCGCCGTACCAACTGCTGATGGCGGTGAAGCGCAGCGCGTTCCGCTGGAGGCCTTCCCACATCCCGGTCCATCCCGCATGCAGCCGCGCGTGACCCAGCCGGCCGGCCCGCACCGGCGCCATCTTCATCCGGTGCCGCTGCGCCAGCATCCCCAGCTTGACGTCCTCCACCACGTACTTCAGAAGAGCCGCGTGCCCGCCCACGAACTCGTAGGCCTCGCGCCGGACCAGCACGCAGCGCCCGTGGAACGCCGCCGCGGGGTCCTCGCGCGGATCCACACCCGCATAGAACAGCGCTTTGGCGTAGGGCGCCAGCACGTGTTCGGCGAATCCGTGCGGCTCAAAGCGCAGGTCGAAGGAGACGAAATCCAGTCCGCTTGCCTCGGCCGTGGCCACCGCCGAAGCCAGGAACTGCGGCTCATACCACGTGTCCGCGTCAGCGAACAGCATCCAGCGCGAAGTGAGCGCCTTCGCGCCCAGCGCACACGCATAGGGTTTGCCCAGCGCCCCGCGCGGCAGCTTGCCGATCTGTAGCACACCCGCGCCTGCCTGCCGAGCCTCCTCCGCCGTGCCGTCCGTGGAGCCGTCGTCCACCACGATCACCGTGTCGTGCGGCAGACTCTTCACCGCCCGCCCGACGGCGCCTTCTTCGTTGCGCGCCGGAATCACCACCATGCAGTCCGGCGGCGTCTCCCCTGGGGCGATCGCCGCCATCTCCGGCAGCGACCGGAAGTGAACGCGCGCCCGCACCAGCAGCGCCGTCAGCAGGACCACGTAAGCGGCGGCGATTCCCAGGCTGACCGCGGGGCTGAGATTCGCTCCCAGGCTGAGCCCCACGCTGCTAAGCACTCATCCGCCTCCACAGGCGCCTGGTGATGGGCCCGGCCAGCGACCGCGCCGTGATCCAGTACCGCTGCACTGCCGGAACCTGTGGACTCCGCCGGAACACGTCGAAATCGCTCGCCTCCACGCGATCCAGCGCGCGCAGGTTCAGATCGTATACCGCCTTCACGGCGAATCGCCCGCGCGCATCCAGCAGCGCGATGCCCGGTTCGGCGCGCCGGTAATATTCGCGGGCGCGCTCCACCTGGAACCGCATCAGCTCGCGGAAGGCGTCGTTGCGGACGTGTTGCTCCAGGTCGCCGGGACGGTAGGCGAACGCCTCCAGATCCTCCAGCGGCAGCAGCAGACGCCCGCGCGCCAGTTGATCGCCCACCGTGCGGATGGCCGAAGTCAGTTCCACTGCCAGCCCCAGGTCCGCCATGTACTCCGGCGCCGGACCGCGGTAACCGATCAGGTGCGTCATCAGCACGCAGATCGCGCCGCCAGTGCGCTGCCCGTAGGACCGCAGTTGCGAGAAACTCTGGAAGCGGGTGTGGTCCAGTTCCATGCGCGCGCCCTCGATCAACTCGAAGGCGGGCGCTTCCGGAAGCCGGTGCTGCGCCGCGGCGTCCAGAAATACTTCCAGCACCGGATGCCGCGCCAGCTTGCCGCGCAGCCCGTCGGTGAGCATGGACGCCCACAGGTCCAGGTCGTGATGGCCCTGCTCGGACGAAGGCGCCTGCCGGCTCAGCTCGCGCGTGTAGGAACAGAACCAGTAGACCGCGTGCGCCGCCCGAGCCAGTTCCGGCGGGGTCAGCCGCGTGGCGAAGAAGAACGTGCGCGATCCCGCGCGAGCCGCTTCGGCGGCCTGCGCGTAAAGCGCCTCCAGGGACTGGCTCGCCGCGCCCATATCGCAGTTTCCACGCGATGATATCACGGCCCGGCGGGCTCCAAGGAGTCCGTCGCCGGATTCCAGCGGAGCACAGCCGCGTCCCCGGCCTCGCCCGAACCGATATCGACCGGCATGGCATGCCCGGCCGCCATCGCGACGCATTCCGGAAATCCGTTGTTGAACGCCTGCGCCCCGCGGATCCGCGGCGGCAGATCGAGCGCCCGGACGGCATTGTATCCGGCCGCCGCCTCGCACGCCGCCTGCACGCGCTCCGACGCGTATCGCCACGAAGCGAGGTTATGCTCCAGCGCCGCCAGGTGAAACAGCAGCACCGCGCCGGCCACGGCCGTGCGCCATCGCCCGCGCAATCCCTCCACCGCCAGCGCCAGCAGCAGACAGAAGAACACGGACGGCAGATAGAACAGCCGGGCGCCGGCCAGGTCCGGACCCGCAGAAAGCAGCGACAGCGGCGGCAGCACCGCGATCAGCACGGCCACGGCCATCGGCCACAACTCCCGCCCAGGCCGCGACCGCAGCGCCAGCCACAGCATCGCCGGGATGGCCACGACGCCGGCCGCGGTGAGCCACCACGCCGGTTCGACGCTCCAATCGATCGGGAAATAGAGGCCGGTCCATAGCCGCACGAACACCGCCTTGAGCGTGGTCGCGAATCCCAGGGAGACGGCCTGCTCGCGTCCGCCCACCACGTACCCGCCGATCCCGCCGATCAGGAACAGCCGCCACACGAACAGCGCAGCCGCGACGGCGAAGAACGGGATCGTGCGGCGTTGGGGACGTCCCCTGTACGCGGACCAGCACAGCAGCAGGGCAGGGAACACGTACGCCGATTCCTTGCTCAGCACCGCCAGCACAAACGCGGCTGCCGCCAGCACCGGACGCCCGTAGTCGAACAGCAGCAGCGCCACCAGCACGAACAGCGTGGCCAATAGGTCAAACCGCGCGGCCACCCACACCACCGCCTCCGGCCGCCCGCCATGCACCGCGAACAGCGCGCCCGCGAAGAACGCTGGCAGCGGGGACGCGCCCATGCGCATCGCAACCCAGGTCACCAGCAGCGCGTTGGCCGTGTGCAGTGCGAGCCCCGGCAAGTGCCACAGCACCGCATCCTGACCGGCCCACGCCCCGTCCAGTGCGAACGACAGCAGTCCCACCGGCCGGAAGAACCCGTCGCCGCCGCCATGCGTGAACAACGGCAGGAACTGCGCGGCCGACCACTCCGCCGCCTGCCGCACGATCACAAAATCGTCGGATAAGAAATGGACGCGCAGCCCCGGGGCGAACGCCGCCACCGTCAGCGCCCCCACGCCCGCGAACGCCAGCCAGGGCCATCCCGCAGTGCTGGTCCTTGCCGCGTCAGCCGCGCGCAGAGCCAGTAACGCCGTTACCGCCAGTCCGAAAAATCCCTCCGGATTGAGTGGTGTGTTCACGGCGATCCCGGCCAGCGAGAAGGGGCCCAAAATCAGTCGCGCCGCCACCACCGCGCCCATCACGGCAGCTAGGGCCGCCAGCGCCTTTTGCCACGCCAATTTGCTCACGCGGCTCCGGCGATTCTTAGTTGAGTACTAAGCATTCCCAAGTACTGCTTTCTGAAGCAAAACCGACGATAATTCCCCCAAGGCAGAAATGTCAACACAGGCGCAGGCTCGCATCCGGATCATGAAGACGCTCGACGCCCAGGGCGAGCTCACGGTGATCCTCGATGCCAGCGGCAGCCCCAGTTCCCGCCTCCGCGCCCGCTTTCTGGGCCACACCGGCGAAGACGGTCTGAAAATCGAGATGAGCGCCGCCCTCGGACCCGGCACCGTGGTCAGCATCGCCGGCGAGGTGGAAACCGAAACCGGACGCGCGCCCGTTCTCGGCAAGTACCAGGTGTCCACCTGCCTGCTGGCGGGCATCGGCAAGTATCACGTCCAGATCGCGCCGTACGTCAAGGAAGCGCCACCGCCGAAATCGCCCAAGCCGCTGCAGTCCGAGGATCTCAACTGTTACGAAGTCCTGCAAATCAGCCGCAACGCGGACATCGACATGATCCACCGCGTCTTCCACGTGCTGGCGCAGCGTTATCATCCCGACAACCGCGAAACCGGCAACGAGGAGAAATTCCGCCAGATTGTCGAAGCCCATCGCGTGCTGGCCGACGCCGAACTGCGCGCCCAGCACGACATCCAACTGATCGACGAGGACCGCACGCGCCTGCGTCTCTTTGAATCGCTCGAAAGCACGCAGGGCGTGCAGGCCGAAATCCGCAAACGCCAGGGCATCCTCCGCCTGCTCTACACCAAGCGCCTCACGGATCCGCACAACCCCGCCCTGCGCGGCCGGGACTTCGCGGAGATGCTCGGCTGCCCCATTGAGCACCTGGAATTCAGCCTCTGGTTCCTGCGCGAGAACAAGCTGATCACGCGCGCCGACAACAACCAGTTCGAAATCACCTGGCATGGTTGCGAGGCCTTCGAGGAGCAGGAATCGAACCACGCCAAGAAAGCGCCGCTCCCGCTGCCCGCCCCCGCTCAGGCCGGCTGACGACCCGCTCTGGCACTGGCACGGACTTTGGAGGACCGCTCTCTTCGGTCGCGGCTCAGCTCGTGGCGCTGTGCTCGAATCAGTGTGTCGTGAAGAGTGCCGCTGGCTGAGCCGCGACCACAGGGAGCGGCCTTCCGCTGTGCGCTTAATCGCATGCTCTACCGTCGCGTGTCCTTACCCGTGATATGCGGCAGATCCTGATTATTCTCGTTGCAGACGTACTCCATCAGGTCCGTATCGGTCTCCAGTGCCGAATGCCCGTGCATCACGAACGGACGCGTGTACGCCCCCGGATCATCGATCGTCACGTCGTAGTTCAAGTGCCCCATATCCGGCCTCTGGAACCGCTCGACCACGTGCAACTGCTCCGTATGCGGATGCCCGGCGAAATCGAACCAGAACAAATCGTTGAAGCCGATCGTATCCACCACCAGCGTGTCCCCGTCCCAATGCGCCACTGATTCGCCGTACCAGCTAGGGTCCGGATCCTCGCTGTGCGGGCGGTCGAGGAAGATCTGCCGGTAGCTATGAATGTTGCCCTCGAACAGAAACCAGATGTGCGTATCGGTCTGCAACAACCGCCACGGGTAGGGAGCCTGGCGCGGCACACCCGTCGGCAGGCAGCGCGCCTCGGGATCGTCCTTGGACATCCGCGAGGCCGCCAGCTTCGCCGCCCAAGGCTGGATCGGCAGCGTCTCGCCCGGCGCCAGCGTGCTCTCGATGTTGTAGATGAACGTCCGATCCGGACCCCACAAGCCCGCAAGGTCGGGATGCCCGTCCGCAGTCCGCGGAGGCGGACCCGTAGGAGCCGCCGCCGCCCGCTCCTCGGCGCCTTCGATCGCCTGCCCCTGAGCCCACGCAGCCGGCATCATCAGCGCCGCCAATCCGATCGCAGCAATCCAGCGCATCGCAAACACCTCTGGTCCAGTTTACGTCTTGACAAGGATTCCGAAACGCCCTACTATATCCGTAACGGATATATCGGCATGCCCAAGCCTCCGCCTTCGCCCCACGATCTTCTGCCGCTCACCCCGGCTGTCTTCCACATCCTGCTGGCGCTGGCCGGTGAGGAACGCCACGGCTACGGCATCATGCAAGACGTCGCCCGCCAGACCAGCGGAGCGTTGCAACTCGGACCCGGCACGCTCTACGGATGCCTCAAGCGCATGCTCGCCGCCGGCTTGGTGGAAGAATCGGGCGAGCGCCCCGACCCGTCGCTCTCCGATTCGTCTCGCGATGACGAACGCCGCCGCTACTACCGCATGACCGCGCTCGGCCGGCGCACCGTGCGCGCCGAAGCCGAACGCCTGGCCGGAGCCGTCGCCGCGGCCAAAGCCAAGCGCCTGTTTGCCGGAGGAAGAGCCTGATGCCTCACTCGACGCTCGTTTCGTTCTTGTGCCGCCTCTACGGCGTGCTGCTCTACGCCTACCCGCGCCCGTTCCGCCAGGAATACGGCGGCGAAATGCGGCGCCTGTTCCGTGACCGCTGCCGCGACCTTGCCCGCACGGCTCCGCGCGCCGAGCTGCTGCGCTTCGCCCTGCGCAGCGCCACGGACTGGTGCCGCACGACGATCCAGGAACAGGCCGCCCACGCGCCGTTAGCCGCTGCCGGCCTCGCCCGCGCCATCTGGACCACCGGCCGCCGCCGCATCCCCCGCGGACCGATCGCCGAATGGTCCTGCGCGCTGCTGCTCTACCTGTTCGTCTCCACCACGCTGGTGCAAGCCTACGTGGTCCCCACCGGGTCCATGGAAGGCACGCTCAAAATCGGCGATCACATCCTGGTGGACCGCTTCACCTACGGCGACCCCGGACTCGCGGGCCGCACCGTGCTTCCCTATCGCGACGTCCGCCGCGGCGACATCGTGGCGTTCCTCTATCCCGAGGACCCGCGCCAGACCTGGGTCAAGCGCGTCATCGGGCTCCCCGGCGACCGCATTCATCTTGACAACAAACAGGTGATCCGCAACGGCCGCCGCCTCATCGAACCCTACACGCAGCACATCGATCAAGCTACGGATCCGTATCGCGACAACTTTCCCAGCGGCCACCCGTACAGCCTCACGGCGCGTGGCGAAGAAATGCTGGCGCATCATGTGGTGAACGGAGAACTCGTCGTGCCTCCCGAAGCGCTGTTCATGATGGGCGACAACCGCGAGAATTCGCTGGACAGCCGCTACATCGGCTTCGTCCCGCGCGCCAACATCGTCGGCGAGCCGCTGTTCGTCTACTGGTCCTACGACGCGCCCACCGATGATCTTCAGCAATGGACCGTGCACCACTTCGTCGATCTCGCGCAGCACTTCTTCAGCCGGACGCGTTGGGAGCGGACCTTCCAGCGGCCCCGCCACCAGGACGCTACCGAGGCCAAGCCATGAACTTCCCCTGGCTTAACCTCGCGCAGTTGGGCTGGGTCTCGCACCCCGCGCTCGTCGTGCTCGAAGCCGCCGCAATCTCCGCGCTGCTCGCCTTCCTCGACCGCCGCCCGGCCCGTGAGCGCCTTTACTACGGCATCTACCTCTTCCTGTGTTTCGGCGCCGCCACCTTCACCGCAGGCTGGGTGATGCACCTGATTCACGGTTGACGCCGGACCTGCTAGACTGCGGGCCATGGCCCCTCAACCCGCCACCGATTTCATCGTCCTTTTAGAATCCAGCCGCGAGGATTTTCTCGCCGCGTTCGAATCCGTCTCCGATGAGCGAGCCGCCGCCAAACCCGACCCGGCGCGCTGGTCCGCGCTGGAATGCGCCGAACACGTCATCATCGTCGAAGAGCGGTTCCTCGGCTGGCTCGAAACCGCCGCGCGCATGGATATCGCGCAGCCCGACCCAGAGAAGGAATCCGGTTTGCTCACTCGCATCCAGGACCGCTCCACGCGCGTCCAGGCTCCCGAAGCCGTTCACCCCGCCGGCCGCTACCGCACCGTGGACGAAGCGCGCGCGCTGTTCAACGCCATCCGTGACCGCTCGATTCAGATCGCCCGCGAACACGGCGCCGCGCTCTATCTGCTCACCACCGACCAGCACCGCCGCTTCGGCCCCATGAACGGAGCCGAACTGATGCACATCATCGCGGGCCACTCGCGCCGTCACGCCGCCCAGATCCGCGAAGCGCTCTCCCTGTAGAACCTGCCTCCGGGCATGCCGCCAATGGGGGCAGGCCCATGGCCTGCGGCGGGCTCTCCGCCCCCCTACGCCGGCCGGATCATGTCGAACCGGTCCTTCGTGCGCACATACGTCGGACCCGCCATGCGCCCCACCGCGTTCAACTGGTCCGCATCGATTTCGCAGATCTGGTTCACCATCGAATCCGGCACGTGGAACCGCACCACCTCACCCATCACAAGCGAGCCCCCCAGGAACTTCGGGCTCACGTGCACCACCTCATGCAGCTTGCACTCCATGTTCATGCGGGATTCCGCCACGCGCGGCGGCTTGACGATCTCGCTGGCCACCGGCGTCAGCCCGCTCAGCTCGAATTCGTCCACCTCCGGCGGATATTCCCCGGCGCACAGATTCATCTTTTCGCAGAAATCCTCGCTAACGATGTTCACCACAAACTCCTTGGTGGCTTCGATATTCTTCAGCGTGTCTTTCTTCGGACGTTCCCCTCCCCGAATCATCGGGCAGAAGCACACCACCGGGGGATTCGCGCTGATCACCGTAAAGAAGCTGAACGGCGCCAGGTTGCGCACTCCTTCGGGACTCAACGACGAAACAAAAGCGATCGGACGGGGCAGAATGGAGCCCGAAAGAAGACGGTACACGTCAAACGGATCTCTGGTTGCGGGATCGATGATCATGGATTCCGCCATTATGGCGCATCCTCGCGTCGCTGTGCCGCAACCACCGATTCAGTGCGACAATAGCTCGACGGAAATATCTCCACTATGGGCAACCTCCAAGGCTGGCTCCGGCGTCCACAGAACGTATGGCTGCGGAAGGCCCTGTTCCAGATCCACCTGTGGACCGGCATCGGCATCGGCCTCTACGTCCTGGTGATCAGCGTCAGCGGCAGCGCCATCGTCTTCCGCAACGAAATCTACAATGCCGCCGACTCCGGACCGCGCATTGTCGAAGTCAAGCCCGAACGCCTCTCGGACGCCGACCTGAAAGCCGCCGCCAAGCGACTCTATCCCGAGCATTCGGTCAGCTTCCTGTGGCCCGGCAGGGACCCTGACCACGCCACCGAAGTCTGGATGGATCACGACGGATCGCGCGTCCAGCGCCTCTTTGATCCCTACACCGGCGAGGACCTGGGGCCCTCGGTGCCCTACGCCATCCAGGTCACCGCCTGGTTCATGCGCCTGCACACGGACCTGCTGGGCGGCGACACCGGCCGCCTGGTCAACGGCGTCGCCTCGGTCCTGATGACGCTGCTCTGCATCAGCGGCCTCATCGTCTGGTGGCCCGGCATCGACAAATGGCGCCGCAGTCTCTGGATCCATCGCAAGGTCGGCTGGAAGCGCCTCAACTGGGACCTGCACAGCGCCGTCGGTTTCTGGACCTTCGCCCTGGTCTTCATGTGGGCTGCCACCGGCATCTTCCTTGTATGGCCCCTGCCCGTGCAGAAAACGGTGAACCACTTCTCGCCGCTCATCCAGTACGCACTGCCGGAAGAAGACGACGCCGCGGCCGTGACGCCGGCTCTGCCCGCGGGCGTGGTCGCGCAGATCACCATCCCCAAAGGCGACCCATCGGGCTCCGACTCCGGAAAAGCCTTTGGCAAAGGCTTCGGCCGCCGCCGCCGCCCGCAGATCCGCCGCAGCAAGGGCGACATCTTTCTGCGCTGGCTCTACTATCTCCACTTCGGCAACTTCGCGGGAGCGGGAACGAAAGCTCTCTGGGTGGCCCTCGGCCTGCTGCCTGCTCTGCTGTTCGTCACCGGGACCATCATGTGGTGGAACCGCGTGATCAGTCCCGCTGCCCGGCGCGCCAAACGGAAGACATGAGAAACGAAAACGCCTTTGAGATGGCCGTCTCCAGTGTCCGCTTCGGACCCGGCGTCACCCGCGAGGTGGGCATGGACCTGGCCGACCTCGGCATGCGCCGCGCCATGCTGCTCACGGACCCGGTGGTCGCCAAGCTCCCGTCCGTCGCCATCGCGCTCGAATCGCTGCGCGATGCCGGTGTCGAAGCCGTGGTCTATGACGGCGTGCGCGTGGAACCCACCGACGAATCCTTCCAGGACGCCATCGCCTTCGGCCGCGCCGGCGCCTTCGACGCTTTCGTCGGCGTCGGCGGCGGCTCCACGCTGGACACCGCCAAAGCGGTGAACCTCTACGTCACCCACCCGCCCGCCGACTTCCTCGACTACGTCAACGCGCCCATTGGCAAGGGGCTTCCCGTACCCGGTCCCCTGAAGCCGCTGATCGCCATCCCTACCACCGCGGGCACCGGCAGCGAAACCACCGGCGTCAGCATCTTCGACCTCACCCGCATGCACGCCAAAACCGGCATCGCCAGCCGCCGCCTCAAACCCACGCTCGGTCTGCTCGATCCAGAAAACACGCGCAGCATGCCGCCGCAGGTCGCCGCCTCGAGTGGACTCGACATCCTGAGCCACGCCGTCGAATCCTACACCGCCATGCCGTTTTCCGAGCGCGCGCGTCCGGAACGGCCCACACTGCGCCCGGCGTATCAGGGCTCGAATCCCATCAGCGACGTCTGGTCGCTGCAAGCCCTGCGCATGGTGGCCGAATACCTCGTGCGCGCTGTCGAAAATCCGGACGACGACGAAGCCCGCGCGCAGATGGTGCTGGCAGCGTCTTACGCAGGCGTCGGATTCGGCAACGCCGGCGTGCACCTGCCGCACGGCATGTCGTACCCCGTTTCCGGCAACGTGAAGTCCTACCGCACGCCGGGCTACAACAGCGATCATCCGCTGGTCCCGCACGGCTTCTCGGTGATCCTGAACGCGCCTGCCGTCTTCCGTTACACCGCGCAGGCTCACCCCGATCGCCACCTGGAAGCCGCGCAGGCTCTGGGCGTCGACACCTCCCGCGCCAACCCCGCCGATGCCGGCAAAATCCTCGCCGACCGCATCACTTGGTTCATGCAGCGTCTCAAAACGCCCAACGGCTTGCGCGAAATCGGCTACGGATCCCAGGACATTGCGGGACTGGTGGAAGGCACCCTCCCCCAGCATCGAGTAACAAAGCTAGCCCCGCGCCCCGCCGGCCCGGAAGAGTTGGCGAAGCTCTTCGAAGACTCGATGACCGCCTGGTAGCCGCTGCCCGCCGCCGTGGCAATGCTTTTATTTGACATCCGAATAGAGTAGCGATACTCTATTGGCATGCCTAATAAAGAGCGCGCCAAGGCGGACGTCCTCCAAGGGACGCTCGACTTGATGGTGCTGCAAACGCTCTCCACCATGGGACCCCTGCATGGCTACCAGATCGCCGCGCGCCTGGAACAGGTGTCGGCCGGCGCCCTCCGTCTCAACATGGGAACGCTTTACCCCGGCCTGATGCGCCTGGAGCAGCGCGGGTTCGTGCGTGGGGAATGGGGCGTCACTGAAAACAACCGCAAGGCCCGCTTCTACAGCATCACCGCCGTCGGCCGCCGTCAGTTCGCCGCCGAAAAAGCCGAGTGGGAGCGCATGGTGGCGATCATGCATCTCGTGTTTGGGGAACGGTCATGAAGGCGATCCTGCGGGAGTGGATGCACCGGCTGGCGGGCGCGTTCGGACGCGGACGCGGCGATCGGGATCTTGAGCAGGAGTTACAGACCCACTTGGCGCTGGCCGAAGACGAGCTCCGCCGCCAGGGCATGCCGCCGGATGCCGCCGCTCGCGAAGCCCGCTTGCGATTCGGCCGGTCCACGCAAGCCATGGAATCGCTGCGCGACCGGCGGGGCATTCCGCCGCTCAGCACCTTCTGGCTGGATGCCAAGCTCGGCATGCGCATGCTGCGCAAGAGCTGGGGACTGACGCTGGTGGGCGGACTGGCCATGGTGGTGGCCATCACCATCGGCGCCTCGATCTTCGGTTTCCTGCACGCGTTGAGCGGCACCGACCTCCCGCTGGCGGAAGGCGACCGCGTGGTGATCGTGCAGCCGTGGGATCCCGATACGCGCAAGGAACAATACTCGACGGTGGAGGATTTCGAGCGCTGGCGCGGCCAGCTTCAGTCCGTGGAAGACACCGGCGCGTTCTACACGGTGAGACGGAACCTGGTGACGGCCAAGGGCCAGTCCGCGGCGCTGGTGGTGGGCGCGATGAGCGCTTCCGGATTCCGCGTGGCGCGCGTGAAGCCGCTGCTCGGCCGGCCGCTGCTGGACGAAGACGAAGCTCGGGGCGCCACTCCGGTGGTGGTGCTGGCTTACGACGCCTGGCAGGCGGCCTTCGCGGGCGACCGCGAGGCCGTGGGGCAACCAGTGCAGATCGACGGGCAATTCTACACGGTAGCCGGCGTGATGCCCCCGGAATTCGTTTTCCCGGTCAATCACGACGCGTGGATCCCGCTGGGTGCGAACCCTCTGGCCGAGGCCGGGCCGCTGGCCGGCAATCTCGTGGGTGGGAATCCGGGGGGCGAGCCGGGTCTGACAGTATTTGCGCGTCTCGCCGCCGGCGTCTCCGTGGAGCGAGCCGATGCGGAAGCCGCGGCGCTGGGGCTGGTGGAGCCTTCCCCAGTTCGCCAAACCGGGCCGCGGCATGAGGCGCGCGTGGTGCCCTACACCGTCGGCATCACCGGCAACACGGACACCTGGCTGGTGCGCCTCCTGGGCTACGTTCTGGCCCTGCTGTTGATCCCGCCGTGCGCCAATATCGCCATTCTGATTTACGCGCGGACGCTTTCCCGGCAAGCAGAATTCGCCACGCGGTCAGCCGTGGGCGCCAGCCGCGGGCGCATTGTCGGACAGATCTTCGTGGAGGTGCTGGTGATGGCCCTGGGCGCTGCGGCCATTTCGCTCGCGCTCGCCAGCAAGGTGGTCGACATGGTGCACAACGCCATCCAGCAAAGGCAGTTGGGCGATTTGCCGTTCTGGATGGATTTCAGCCTCTCCTACGACACCGTTTTCTACGTGGCCGGGCTGGCCGTGTTTGGCGCGTTCCTGGCCGGCGCGATTCCGGCGCTGCAGGCAACGGGCCATTGGCGCGTCACCGGACTGCACGCCCTGGGCGCGCGGGCGGCGCCGCGGCTGGGCTGGGTGTGGACATCCTTGGTGGTCGTTCAGGTTGCCCTGTCCGTGGCTGCCATGCCCACGGCACTCGAATTCTCGTGGTGGAACCTGCGCGATGCGCTGCTCGGGCCGGGCTTCCCCGCCGACCGTTTCCTGACCGCCGAGCTCACGCTGACGGAAACGGGAACACGCGCCACGGCCGACGGGCGTTCCTCCCCGGAACGGTTCAGCGCTCTGCGCGCCGAACTGGTCCGCCAGTTGGCAGCGAACCCCGCCATCGGCGGGGTGACCGTCGCGGCGGCCGTGCCCAGCGAATCGCCGTTCTTCCGCATCGAGAGCGTTGCGCAATCGGCGGCGGACCTCACCGGGAACCCCGTGCTTGGCCGGCCGCTGGCGACGGTCAATCAGGTGGACGGCGCGTACTTCCGCACCTTCCAGCAGCGGTTGATCAGCGGACGGTTCTTCGATGCCACCGACCTGGAGCCGGGACGCCGCACCATCGTGGTCAACCGGTCGCTGGCCGAAATGGTCTTCGGCGCGCAGAACCCGTTGGGCCGGCGCGTCCGCTTCTTCGTCCGCGGCGGACCGGAGATCGACACGCCGCAGCCGTGGTGGGAGATCGTGGGCGTGGTCAGCGACCGCGCCGCCAACGGCACCACGGGTAATGCGATCTACCGCCCGCTGCCGGCCGGCAATCCCGCGCCCTGGGTCTCCGGCGCGCAGATTCGTGCGGCAGAGGCCGCTGCCGCGCAGGGGCATCCTCCACCGCTGGCCCTGATCCTCAGAACCGGAGCGGGCGGATCCGGTGAGACGGCCGCCCGGCTGCGCGCGCTCACGGTGGACCTCGACCCCGCGTTACGCGCCGATCAGTTCCGGACCATGCAGGAGATTCACGAGGAGCACATCGTCGGCGACATTCTGGGCGGGTCCGCACTGCTGGCCATCATGCTGGGGCTGCTGGCGCTCTCGATCGCGGGGATCTACACACTGATGGCATTCACGGTCACGCAGCGCCGGCGCGAAATCGGGATCCGGGCGGCGTTGGGAGCCCGGCCTGCGCGGCTGGTGGGCGGGATCTTCCGCAGCGTCTTCGTGCCGGTGGGCTGGGGCGCGGCCGTGGGCGCCGGCGTGGCCGCGCTGCTCGAATACTATCAGTCGGCGATTGTGCTGGCGCTTATGGAAGGGCACGTGGTGACGTGGGTGCTGCCTGCCACCGAAGGTTTCATCGTCCTGGTTGCGACTCTGGCGATCCTCGGGCCGGCGCGACGGGCGCTTCGCATCGACCCATTGGAGGCGCTCCGCGACGGCTAGAGCGGTTTCGTGAATACCGTAGATCGTGCCGCATGGTCCCAACCATTGAAAAAACTGTTGCTGGCCGGGCGAAGCCGATCGACGCAATATCAAGAAGGGGCTGAGCGCTCTTTCTTCCCCCTGCTCCGCGACTGGATGTCCAGGTTGGGCGGCCTCTTCGAGCGATAGCGCCACTGGCGATATCCTAAGAAGAGTATGACCACGCCCGCCGGCACCTACGTCAAGAGTGTTTCCTTTTACATCAACGGAGCTTGGGACAAGCCCACGGGCCGCCGCACGCAGCCGGTAATGAACCCGGCTACCGGCGAGGTCCTGGCCGAAGTCCCCATGGCCACCGACGAAGACGTGGACGCGGCCGTCCGCACCGCGCACGAAGCCTACCTCAAGTGGCGCGAAACCCCGGTGATCGACCGCGTCCAGGTGCTCTACCGCTACAAGGCGCTGCTCGAAGCTCATCAGGGCGATGTCGCGCAGGTGCTCACCAGCGAGAACGGCAAAACGCTCGACGACGCCAAAGCCGAAGTGCGCCGAGGCATCCAGATGGTCGAGGTCGCCTGCGGGATGCCCAGCCTCATGATGGGCGACTCGCTCAACGACGTCGCCACCGGCATCGATTGCAAAACCGTCCGCCAGCCCATCGGCGTTTGCGCCGGCATCACGCCCTTCAACTTCCCCGCGATGGTCCCCATGTGGATGTATCCCTTCGCCATCGCCTGCGGTAACGCCTTCGTGCTGAAACCTTCCGAGCAGGTGCCGCTCACCCCCAGCTTGGCGATCGATCTGCTGCACGAAGCCGGGCTCCCGGCCGGCGTCCTCAATCTGGTGCACGGCGACAAAGCCGCGGTCGACGCCTTGCTGCATCATCCTCTCGTGAAGGCGATCTCTTTCGTCGGATCCACGCCCGTCGCCAAGTACATCTACTCGACCGCCGCCGGCGAAGGCAAACGCGTGCAGGCGCTCGGCGGGGCGAAGAACCACATGGTGGTCATGCCCGACGCCGACATGCCCCGGACCGTCGAAGCGATCATCGGTTCGGCCTTCGGCGCCGCGGGCGAGCGTTGCCTGGCCGGCAGCGTGCTCGTGGCCGTAGCCGAAGCCGGCGACAAAGTCACCAAACTTCTGGTCGACCGCGTCCGCAACATGCGCGTTGGCGACGGCTCGCTGGCCGGCGTCGAAATGGGACCGCTCATCTCCTCCGATCACGCGACGCGCGTGGCGCGCTACATCCAGCGCGGCATCTCGGAAGGCGCCGTGCCTCTGTGCGACGGCCGCAAGCTGCGCACGGAGCAGGGCGGCTACTTCCTCGGCCCCACTATTTTTGATCACGCCAAGCCGCAGATGAGCATCGCCAACGACGAAATCTTCGGCCCCTTGCTCACCGTCATCCGCGTCGAGACACTCGATGACGCGATCCGCGTGGTGAACCGCTCGCCGTTCGGCAACGCCTCGTCAATCTTCACCACCAACGGAGGCGCGGCCCGCGAATTCTCCTCGCGCGTCGAAGCCGGCATGGTGGGCATCAACGTAGGCGTAGCCGCGCCCATGGCCTTTTTCCCCTTCGCCGGCTGGAAGCAGAGCTTCTTCGGCGACCTCCACGCGCACGGCAAAGACGCCATCGCCTTCTACACCGAACAGAAGGTGATCATGAGCCGCTGGTTCTAGAGCGGTTTCCCGGTGAGTGTAGACCGCTGCCTGCGGTCGCGGCTCTGCCACTGGCGTTGCGCACTCAATCCGTGGCCCGGGTGGAGCGCCGCTAGCTGAGCCGCGACCACAGGGAGCGGTCTACGATAACAGTGAAAGCGCTCTAGCCCGCGCTAGCGGAGGGCTAGCCCGGATTTCTCACGGGCTCGCAGAGCGTTTCGGGCAAAGCACAGGCGGGATGCCTCGGCGAGTGGTCGGGCCGGCACTCCGGGCACGACACTGTGATGGACGACAAGCGCCGGGACGAGTCCCGGCGCGGCAAGCCACGGGCTTGCGCCACGTCCTGCGCCCGAAACCTGGTGAGAAATGCGGGCTAGCCCGGGCTAGCCCAATGCTGTTCACGTAATAACATTTCTATGCTATTCCGTTTGGGGCAGGAGGCCGCTGTCCCCGGAGCACCCCCCCCCAGTCCGATCGCCACCGTGAGCGAAGACCACAGCGCGCTCTCCAGGTCCACGTGCCCTTCGCCGGCTTCGTTCGGCACGCTGCGCCGGAGGTTCGCGCCCCACATCACCCAGTTGCTGGTGCCCAGCACGCGTTCCGCCACGCGGACCAGTGCCGGATCGCACGCTGCCTGCGCGATCACGTCCGTCAGGAAATAGGGAACGCGCTTCTCGCCGCGCCGCGCGTATTCGTGCAGGGCCTCGTCGAAGCGGTGTGTATCGGCCAGCAGGCCGTCTGCTCAGTGCTCCCCACCCCCGCCACCGTGCGACTCTCCCTCGTGCTTTTCCCCCTGCGCGACCGCCGTCTCCGGCTTCTCCCCTTCCGGAGCCTTCCCATCTTCCGCCTTCTCCCCATAGTCCGCCTTCTTCCCATCGTCCGGAGCCATCCCCGGCCGGTAGCGTACGATCACCGAAATCCGCCGGTTCGACGCCGCATAGGGATCGGCGGGGTCGCGCAGATCATGATCCGCGAATCCGCGCACCTGCACCACCTGCCCGGGGCGCAGCCCGTTGGCCTCCATCAGCCGCCGCGCCGCATTGGCCCGGTCCGCCGATAGCTCCCAGTTCGAATAGCCCTGAGCCCCGCCGCCAAACGGCTTGGCATCCGTGTGCCCTTCAATCAGCAGGTCATTGGGCAACTCTCCCAGTTCCTTCGCCAACTCGATGATGAGATCCTTGCCTTCGACGCTCGGCGCCGGACTCCCACTCTGGAAGAACACGCCCTTCTCACTTTCAAGCATTTCCACGCGCAGTCCTTCCCCGGTGACGCTCATCTTCACGTAGTCCTTCATGTTTTCGAACTGGGGACTCTCCTTCAGCGCCTGCTCCAGCTTGTCCTTGAGCTGGCTCATGTTGTCTTTGTTCACCTTGAGCGTCTCTCCCGAGCCCGTACTGGCGCTGCCCAGGTTCTTGCCCGTGCCGTGCGGATCGTTGAAGTACGCGCTGATCGCCTGCTGCACCTCGCTGCTGGTGGACATCAGCCACAGCACGATGAACAGCGCCATCATGGCCGTAACAAAATCGGCGTAAGCCACCTTCCAGGCGCCCCCATGATGCCCGGCATGCACGTGCTTCTTCTTGATGACGATAATCGTTGCGTGATCCTGGTTATTCATGCCGCCTTCGTATCTCCGCTGGGAGCCGCCGCCGCCGATCCGCCGCCGCGGATCGCCGTTTCCATTTCCTTAAAGCTCGGCCGCAGATCCCCCGGAATCGACCGCCGCGCAAACTCCACCGCCAGAATCGGCGCCGATCCCTTCACAAATGAAATCACGCCCTGCCGCAAGCATCTGAGGTAGTCCCCCTCGCCATCGTTCAACTTGGACAGATTCTGCGCCAGCGGACCAAAGAACCCGTAACACAGCAGAATGCCCAGGAAGGTTCCCACCAGCGCCGCCGCCACCTTGTGGCCGATCTCCTCCGGCGGACCCCCCAGCGCGCCCATCGTGATCACCACGCCCAGCACAGCCGCCACAATGCCCAGTCCCGGCAGCGAATCGGCCACCGTCGACAACGCGTTGATCGGCCCCGAGCCTTCATGATGGTGCACCTCGATATCGGTTTCCATCATCTGGTCCAGATCGAACGGCGGCACGCCTCCGGTGATCGCCATGCGCAGCGTGTCGCACACGAAGTCCACCGCATGGTGGTTCGCCAGGAACTTCGGATACTTGCTCAGAAGCTGGCTCTTCTCCGGATTCTCCACGTCTTCTTCGAGGCGCGCCATGCCCTGTTTACGAGCCTGCATAAACAGGTCGTTCATCATCTTCAACGTCTCCAGGTAGGAAGCCTTCGTATAGGGGCTTCCTTTTAACACCCGGGTCAACCCCTTGAGGATGGCCATCACTGTGGAGAGCGGATTAGCGATCAGCAGCGTACCCAGCGCCGCCCCGCCGATAATCAGCAGCTCGGCCGGCTGCACCAGCACCGCCAACTGGCCGTGCTCCATCAAGTAGCCGCCCATCACCGCGCCCAGGACTACCAGAATTCCAATGATTGCGAACATGTCAGCTTTCCCGGCCTCTTTCCAATAGATGGCCGACACGGGGCTTATCGGCCAGCGGCGGCCCAGTCTTGGCCCAACCTGTCCACGAACTGCCCCTGAGGGCATATTGGGGGGAGGCATATTCGGCCAGGCCGTGTTGAGGGGAAGCTTCTTGGGGTACACTCTTTTAAGCGCAGCGCCATGATCCGGCGCCCCGGAATCTCCGTTCCAGGGCCGCGCTCCCCGGATTTTCGGCCCCTATACCGGCCAAGGACCCGGGCCAAGGATTCTGGCGTCTGCCGTGTTGCGAATGAACCTGACCATCGAACGGGAAGACCGCGAGCCCGCCACCAGCATCATCACTCTGCGCGGGCGCCTCTTGCTGGGACCCGGCTGCAAGGAGCTGGAACGCCTGGTCCCGGAGATGCTCCAGGAAGGCCGCAAAAACCTGGTGTTCGACCTCAGCGAACTCACCCACATCGACTCCACCGGGATCGGCCGCTTCATTGACACCTATGGCAAGCTCCGCCAGCTCGGCGGCAGCATGCGGCTGGTCGGAGCCGATGGCGGCGTCCGCGACGTTTTCCGCGTCACCCGGCTGGACCGCGTTTTTTCCTTCTACCCGACCGTCGCCGAAGCGGTCGACGCCAACCCCTGACTCACCCCGAGGTGCCCCATGAAACAGACTCTGATCGTCGCCGCCGCTCTGATCGCCGCCCTCTTCCTCGCCTTCGAAGCCCCCGGCCCGGCCCACGCGCAGGCCCCCAAGGGCAAAGGCAAGGCCCCAGCCCCGCAGGGTAAACAGGCCAAAGCGAAGGGACCCGCCGCACCGGACCCGAACGCCGTCGAATACTCCGCCAACCAATCGGCACTAGGCAAGACCGCCTATGACCGCGCCTGCGCCTCCTGCCACGGCCGCACCCTCGACAACGGCCAGTTCGGACCGCCCCTCCGCGGCGCCACCTTTAATATGGACTGGGCCGGCGGCACCGTCGGCGACCTGGTCAGCTACATGTCGACCAACATGCCCCCCGACGGACCCGGCTCGCTCGACGACGAAACCTACGCCAACATCGCCACCTACGTCATGCAGTCGAACGGCATCGCCCCTGGCGCCAGCGCTATGCCCACCGACGCCGCCAGCCTCGCCACCCTGCGCATCCCCGGAGCCGGCCAACGCCGCGGATCCCCCGGCGGCGGCCTCACCGCGGGTGTCGCTCTGCCCAACCAGCCGCCCCCCAATACTCTTCTCGACCGCATCACCCCGGTCACCGACGCCCTGCTCGCCAACGTGCCCCCCGGCGAGTGGCTCACCTGGCGCCGCACCGAAGACGACCACGGCTACAGCCCGCTCAAACAGATCACCCGCGACAACGTGAAGAACCTGCGCGTGGCCTGGAGCTGGTCCCTTCCGCCCGGACCCAATACCGCCGCTCCCCTGGTCCACGACGGCGTCCTGTTCGTCCAGGGCTACACCGACCAGATCGAAGCCCTCGACGCCGCCACCGGCGACCTCCTGTGGCACTACCAGCGCCCGCTCCCGCAGAACGCCCGCCCCGCCGTCAAGAAAGGCATCGCGCTCTACGGCACCACACTCTACGCCGCGACCTCTGACGCGCACCTGATCGCGCTCGACGTCAAGACCGGCAAGCTCCGTTGGGACACCGGAATCGGCACCACGCCGGGCATGCAGCTCACCGGCGGACCCCTCATCGCCAAAGGCAAGGTCATGATCGGCACCGGAGGACAGCAACCCGGCGGCAACTTCATCGTGGCGCTCGACGCCGAAACCGGCAAAGAAGCCTGGCGCTTCCGCACCATCCCACTGCCCAACGAACCCGGCGGCAACTCCTGGAACGGGCTCCCCACCGACAAGCGCACCGGAGCCTCCTCCTGGGTCCCCGGCAGCTACGACCCCGACCTCAACCTCGCCTACTTCGGCGTCGCCCAGACCTACGACACCGGCCCCCTGCGCCTGCCCTCGAAGGAGCCCGGCATCACCAACGACGCGCTCTATACCGACTCCACGCTCGCCTTCAACCCCGACACCGGCAAGCTCGTCTGGTATTTCCAGCACGTCCCCAACGACCAGTGGGACTACGACTGGGTCTTCGAGCGCACCCTCGTCAAACTGCCCATCAACGGACAGATGAAGACTCTGTCGGTAACCGCCGGCAAGATCGCGCTTTATGACGCCGTCGACGCCGCCACCGGCAAGTACGCCTTCTCCTTCGACATGGGCCTCCAGAACATCATCACCGGAGTCGACCCCACCACCGGAGCCAAGTCCGTCAACCCCGCCCTGATCCCCGGCGACGGCGAAGCCAAGATCGTGTGCCCCCACGCCGGCGGCGCCCGCAGTTGGATCCCGCCCGCCTACAATCCCGAAACGCACATCCTCTATTCGCCGCTGGTCGAATCCTGCATGGACCTGGTCCCGACCCCCGCTGGCGAGCGCGGCTTCCTGACCACGGGAGTCCGCGTCAGCCTCCGCCCGCGCCTCGATAGCGACGGCAAATACGGCCGCATCCAGGCGACCAACCTCGAAACCCGTCAAACCGTCTTCATCGCCCGCGAGCGAGCCCCCGAGACCTCGGGAATCCTGGCCACAGCCGGCGGCCTGATCTTCAGCGGCTCCATCGACCGCTGGTTCAGCGCCCACAACGACCAGACCGGCGAAGAACTCTGGCGAGTGCGAGTAAACGACGTCCCCGGCTCGGCCCCGATCACCTATGAGGTGAACGGCAAGCAATACGTGGCGCTAACGGTCGGCAACGGCAGCGCCCACGCAGCAACGTGGCCCGGCCTGGTCCCGGAAATCCAAAACCCCCCAAACCGCGGCGGGTCGCTGTGGGTGTTTGAACTGCCGTAACCCGCAGTCTGAATTTGTAGTCCGGCCTGTGTAGGGCAGGCCCGTGGCCTCTCATGCAGGGCGCGACCCCGGCCAAGTGAGCGAGCGATTGGAATGTGGAGATTGGTTACGGGGACGATGAGTTCAGACCCACAGTGCCCGGGTCTGCGCTGTAGAATAGGGCGTCGTGCGCCGAGCGAGGCTCCTGACATGTCAAATCCCACACTGTTTGATCCGAACAAGCTCTTGTTCATTCGCCGTCGGCTCGACGAAGCAGACGTCGAGCACCTTGTTCATTTTTCCTGCCTACCGGGATTCATACCCCTTCGCCTCACAAACATTTCTGTGGTGCTATTGCTACTTCATGCGGCTAGGGAAAGGGATCAGAGACGTTTCCTCGTCGAACTGTTTCTGCCATGGGTCGGAATCCAGCGGCGCTTAGCAATCAGTCGGGACCGCCTTGCTGACGATTTCGTAAGGATCGGGGACTTCGCAGAAGGAAGCAGAGAGGAACTGGTTCATTTGGTGCAAATCTACCGGTTCATTGTTGCTGAGCTGTGGGATCCCTACATGAGCCTTCCTTATGGCTGCTACCAGTTCCTTGATGACTCGTTTACCGACATGTTAACTGCCAATCTAGGCCAGGGGGAGCGCAGCAAGTCGGAATATGTAGAAAGCCGACTAAAAGCTCTGGACCCCGAACTGCGACTGCTCTCTGGTTACAACCACATTGCTCGCAACGCCATAACGCACAAGGGTTCTCACGGAGTCACCTATTCGCAGGGTGGTGTCGTGTTCAGAGACATCAAGCGCGGGCAACCACCGAAAGTGGAAATGCTCGAGTGGAGTCGAGAATCACTTTTCGAGAACGTGGCCTTGCTTTATGAGTTCGTTCTCGCGGTCGACGCAGCCGTGACCGTGTTCGGCCTCGATTGCAGAGACGCCATCGAGGACAAAGAGATCGAACCTGCGTTCATTCTTCATGTGTTGAATAACGAGGAGCGCCGTGGTATTCGAGCGACGCAAGAAGCTAGACTTGCTGCAGTTCGCAACTCTGAAGACATGTCTGAGAACGAGAAGATTGAGGCCCTATCAAGGATATTGTTCCTCGCCTGCGGCGAGCGCGGCCTCCCGATCTCGGCCGTCCGGATTGCATCTGAAGCTGACGTCCTCTGTGTGGTTCTGCCCAAAATCACTGAGCAGCCACTGTCTGACACAGCGCTGCGAAAGTGCATTCTAGGTTTTGTGCGGTATGCTGTTCTCGCTGAGACGGTGTTCGGATCGATGTTCTCAAAGTATGCCACCCTTGCTGCCACTGAATCCGGTTACCTGAGCGTCGTCCTCGGCTCTCAACTTCTCCACGAGTATGGCGAAGAAGAGGCTGGCCTAGTTGACCTCCTTCATGAGGCAGTGGTTACTCTCGGCGACACGACCGTTACTATCGACGTGGACTTCGATGCTGTCCGGGAGGCAGAGACGCAGCACCTTGGACTGCATTTTCCCCGCAAGCGACGCCCCAGTTGATAGTGCTCGCGAATACGAAATCTTGCCACAAACCGCGATATGAAGTGCTATAATTAACGTGTGATTTGAGGATTGAGGTTAACAGGGTGGCAGGGTTCGAGTCCCTGGACGTGGCTGAGTTTCGGTGTCGTCTTTTTATTGACTCTGCTCCTTGCAGGAGCAAATCGATGGCTAGCAATTCGATTGGCGGTCACTAGGGAGGTGTCCATGGAAACGAAATCGACGTCAGAGAAGTTGGTGAACCTTGTGTCAGGTGCAGTTCTCGAAGTTTTGGGACGCATCGGAACCAGCGTCTTGGCCTCGGCCCTGTTATCCTGAACCTTCAAATCACAGATGAGCAGCCCCCTCATTCCAGCCTGAACGCTGAGACCCCCGCGTTTTGGCGGGCCCGGCGGCGGTTGAGGGCGGCGGTTCTGTGAATTGACCTGACGATGAGAACAAGTAACGTCGGCTCCACCTTCGATAGCTGGCTGCTCGAAGAAGGCATCTACGAAGAAGTCAGCGCCACCGCCATAAAGCGCGTCCTCTCCCGCCAGATCGAAACCGCCATGGAGCGGCAGGGCCTCTCCAAAGCCGAAATGGCTCGCCGCATGAACACCAGCCGAGCCACCCTTAACGGCCTCCTCGACCCCACCAACGATTCGGTAACGCTCCACACCCTCCACAAAGCCGCATCCGTCATCGGCCGCGAAGTCCGTCTGGAACTCGTCTAGAACGTCCGCGATGAAACGCCCGGACAGATTGAGCTGTGGGCCGGCCTGCGGCGGCCTCGTAGGCCGCGCCCCCTGCTCCCGCACTCTAATTGGGGGGATATCAGTTCGAGAATGTCGAATGCGATAATGTCCCTGAGGACACTAATGCGTCTTGACCTATCCCCCGGCACTGGCCACGGTCAGCACCAAGCCAACGGAGGCCTCTCATGACCATCACCTTGACACCGGAGCAGCAGAAGCTCATCGACGAAGCCGTCCACTCCGGGGCCTATCGCGACGCCGGCCAGGTCATTTACCGTGCGCTGGAGGTACTGACCGCCGAGGATAAATCGCTGCAGGAGCATCGGCAGGAGATCCATGCCAAGATCGGCCGCGGCCTGGAGCAACTGGACCACGGCGAAGGCTTCTCCGGCGAGGAAGCGCGCGCGCGGCTGCAAAAGCGAAAAGCGGCTTGGCGGGAAGCAAACTCCCAGACGACTCCATGAAACCGTTTCGGCTTTCTCCGGAAGCCGACGAAGACCTCTGGAACATCTGGCAATATCTGGTGCGGGAAGCCGGCGTTGTGGTTGCTGACCGGATCGAGGCCGAATTGTTCGACGCGTTCGCAAGGCTGGCGCGCTCGCCCGGTATAGGGCCGCCCGCTCCGATCTAACGGACCATCCCGTGTTCTTCTTTGCCGTCTATCAGTACCTGATCGTTTATCGTAAGGGTGTTCCGCTCGAAATCGCCGCCATCATCCACGGCAGGCGGGATGTGGAGCAGATTTTGAAGGAGCGTCCGTTATGACCCGGCTCATACGCCCCCGGGCATGAGCGGAGCTCGACCATTTCGCGGAAGTAGAGCACATCCTCAGAATGGCGAAGGCCAAAGCCCGCCAGATCCTTTCCCGCCAGCGCACGCAGTAGAATAATAACCGTGAGCTTCGACGACTACAAAGTCGTTCTCTTCCGCAACCAACCGGACGGCTGGGTCGCGGAGATCCCCGCCATCCCCGGCTGCCACGCCCTCATGGCGACCCGCGAAGAAGCCCTCGCGGAGCTCGACGCGGTTTTTCGGCTGATCTCAGAAGAGTACAAGGAACGCAACCAGCCTTTACCCGCCGACACCACCGAAATTGTCCATGCCTAGCGCGCGGGCGGAGGAGTTCCGCCGCGTCGCAGCCAAGCTCGGTTTCCTCAAAGCCCGCAAGACCGGAAGCCACGAACGCTGGAAGCACCCCGACGGCCGCGCCACCACAATCCCCATTCACCGCGGAGGCCAGATCGGTCCCCCGCTGTTCTACCGTCTCTTGGGGCAACTCGGCATCGACGAGAAGACCTTCGACCAGCTTCGCTAGCTCCCAGCCTGCAGTCGTACTTCGTTCGACGACGATATCTTCCATCATCCCCTCACATAGCATTTTCCTTTTCACCTCTCTCGCGCCCGCGCCTTGCCCCTGTGAGCAGAAGCCCGCCGCGCTCACGCGTCAGAGAGCCCGGGCCCACCCCGCACCGGCTGGCAACCGGGGCAAGGAGCGGCGTCCATGGTAAGCCGCGAGGGTCCCTTCAAAAGAAGGAAGAGTGGCGCGACCTCCGCCGGTAGGTGACCGGTCCCGAGCCGTTACCGGATACGAAGCGGCCCCGCGTCTGTGCGGGCAAATGCAGGCTAGGGAGCTCCCAAATAACTCACCGTGCCACACGCCACACGTCCGCCCGCTCGTAATGCAACCGCCGCCCGCGCCACGACACCCCCACTCCATGCCGAAAATCCGCCGGCAGCGCACTAATGTAGCGCACCGCGGCCCGTCTTGATCTACTGGAGAGTTGATCATGAAGTATTCACCAAGGACACTAAGGCGGGCGATGGGTTTGTTCGGGGCAATGTTTCTGCCCAGCGTCCTGCTGGCGAACTTGACCGCCACCCCCACCATCGCCGCCCTCGGCTCCCTGGACCTCGACACCGGAGCCGTCGTCGACTACCCCAGCGACAACTTCGACCTCAAGTGGAACAGCACCCTGCACACCTCCTACGCGACCTCCGGCTACCTGGTCCAGGGCATGACCGGACAAGCCGCCTTCAACGCGCTCACCCAGACGGACCTCGCCGGCTTCCCCTACGCCTCAAACTTTTCCGTGGGCGTCCCGCCGCTCGCCGTCGGGACGATCCTGGCCTTCCACACCAAGCAAGGCAACTACGCGAAGGTGCTCGTCACGGCGCTCACCCCCGCGAGCGGCTCCGGCTCCATCAGCCTTCAGTTCACCACCTACGGAGTCGGCGGAGGCGGCAACTCCGTCCAGCCCGTCGTCACCTCCGTCCAGAACAACTTCGGCCTGATTCCTCAGGGGCTGCCCAACTCCGGCGTCGCTCCGGGCTCGCTCTTTTTCGTCCAGGGAACCAATCTGGCCAGCGACACGACTCCGCTCCAGTCGAGCGGCGCCCCGGGCCTCCAGACGGAGCTGAACGGAGTGAGCGTCGAAGTGACCGTCGTCAACCGCAAGGTGAAATGCTACCTCTACTACCTCTCGCCGACGCAGATCGACGCCGTGCTTCCCTCCAACATCCCGACCGGCGCGGCGACCCTCACGGTGACCAACAACGGCGTGAGCAGCGCGGGAACCCAGATTGAGGTGGCCCTCAGCAACTTTGGCATCCTCGCCTACAATGGAACGCTCGCCGCCGCCTATGACGCCAACAACGCCCTACTCACGCCCTTCAATTCCGCCAATCCCAACCAAGCCATCGTGCTGTGGGGCGCGGGCGTGGGCGCCGACCTTTCCAACGATGACTATCTCTATCCCCAGCAGCAGAACGACCTCAAGGGCGCCTACCTGCAGGCCTTCGTGGGCGGCGTGTCCGCCCCCATCCAATACGCGGGAAGATCGCAGTATCCCGGCGTAGACCAGATCGTACTGACGATTCCAGCCAATGTGCCGCCCGGGTGCTACGTTTCCCTGGTGGTGGTGAGCAATGAGACGCCCAGCAACTCCACCACCATCCCGATTGCCGCCAGCGGCAAGACCTGCTCGGACTCGAATTCGGCGGTCACGCCCCAGCAGGGTGCGGGCCTGTCCGCCCAGGGCGCCGTCAACATAGGCGTCCTGGGGTTGGCGCGGATTGTGGGACAAGGCAATTTCGCCTACGCCACATTCAATCGTGTAACCGGCTACGGCAGTACTCTGGGCAGCGGCTCGGTGTCGCTCGGGAGCTGTGTCGTGACCAATTCGCTACAGGCTGCCAGCGCCACGTCTTCCCCGTTGAACGCCGGCTCGACGCTGTCGCTAACCAGCCCTACCGGAGGATCCGCCACGCTGACGCAGAACGCCCTGGCAAACCAGCCTGCGGGGACCTATGCAGCCCTCCTTGCATACAGCGCCATCCCGACTAGAGGAGGAGCGTTCACGTTCCGCGGCAACGGCGGCGCGGACGTCGGCTCGTTCAACGCCAAGGTCAACTTCCCTGCCGACATCACCTGGACCAATGAGGCCACGCTTGGCTTCATCTTCCGCTCACAAGGCGTGATGATCACCTGGATCGGCGGCGGAAGTGACGGATTCGTCTCCATTTCCGGATCGGTTGTCGCGGCCATCGGAGACGTCTCCAACGCCACCGTGACGTTCACCTGCAATGCCCCGATCCACGCCGGAAGCTTCACGGTTCCACCCTCGGTTCTGCTGGCGTTACCCGCGGGCAGCGGAACGCTCAGCGTGAACGTGATCTCGAATCCCCAAACCTTCACGGCCGGGGGACTCGACTTTGGATCGACGCTCGCGTCGGTCTCCTACAGCCGAAGCGTGGTCTTCGGCTTCGGCCAGCAATAGGTGGCGCAAGCCCGTGGCTTGCCGCGCCGGGACTCGTCCCGGCGCTTGTGGCCGGTCACGCTGTCAATCCGGGAGCTGCGGCCAAATCGCCGATTGCGTATCCCTGCCTCACGTTTCGCGCCGATGCACTGTAGAGTGTTTCGGGCAAAGCAGAGGCGGGATGCCTCGGCGAGTGGTCGGGCCAGCACTCCGGGCACGACACTGTGATGGACGACAAGCGCCGGCACTCGTGCCGGCGCTTGCTCTTCCCCAACTTGCCGCGTAGTCCCGGACAATCCCAAGCTCGATCTCTCGCATTCCCCGCACTTAGCGCTTTCACTCCTTCGCGGCGCCCCGGCCCCACCCTACCTTTTAGACAGAAGCCCGCCGCGCTCACGCGTCAGAGAGCCCGGGCCCACCCCGCTTCGGCTGGCAACCGGGGCAAAGAGCGGCGTCCATGGTAAGCCGCGAGGGTCACTTCGCAAGAAGGAAGAGGGGCGCGAACTCCGCCGGTAGTCGACCGGCCCTGAGCCGTTACCGGATACGAAGCGGCCCCGCGCCTGTGCGGGCAAATGCAGGCTAGGGAGCTCCCAAGCAACTCACCGCACCGCACACCACACGTCCGTCCACGCATCACCCGTCCACACGACCACTCCATCTCCATGCCCGCCATCTGTGTCCATCTGTGTTCATCTGTGGCCCAATCCTTTTTTTACTCAAGTCCGGTCTCGTCCCAGCAGCCAAACGAACCCGGCAACCAAACGAACCCAACCGGCCACTCGCCAATCGCAAACCCCCGCAACGAAACGAACCCAACCCTGGCCCATCTTCTTCATATACACAGCGAAACACCAGGCCACCGACCCGCCCGGGCTGTCACAATGGAAACAAGGATGCCAACAGAACGGGTCCAGACCCGCGTACTCGTAGTCGACGATGAAGAGTCCCAGCGCACCGCGCTGGCCGGCATGATCGCTCTCTGGGGCTACGCCGTCGAAACCGCCGGCGACGGCGAAGAAGCCCTCGAGAAGCTCGCCCACCACCCCGCGCACGTCATGATCACGGACCTCAACATGCCGCGCATGAACGGTGAGGAGCTCCTCCAGCGCCTCAAGGCCGAAGGTTCCGGACCCCAGACCATCGTCCTCACCGCCCACGGCAGCCTGGAAACGGCCGTCAACATGGTCCACGATCTCGGGGCCTTCTGGTTCATTGACAAGCCGGTCCAAACCCAGGCCCTGCGCCTTCTGCTGGAACGGGCCGCCTCGCAAGGCCGCCTGGCCGAACACGCCGAGCGCCTCGAACGCCAGCTCAGCTACCAGGGCGTCCTGGGCGATCTGGTCGGCAGCTCCTCGCGCATGCAGGAGGTCTTCGCGCTCATCCGCCAGGTGGCCCCCAGCCGCGCCTCGGTGTTGATCACCGGCGAAAGCGGCACCGGCAAGGAACTGGTCGCCCGCGCGATTCACACCTTGAGCCCCCGGCGCGCCGGACCCTTTGTCGCCATCAACTGTGCCGCCCTTCCCGACACCCTCATGGAATCCGAGCTGTTCGGACACGAGCGCGGCGCCTTCACCGGAGCCATCGAACGCCGCGCCGGCTGCTTTGAGCTCGCCCAGAACGGCACCGTCCTGCTGGACGAGATCGGGGACATGCCGCTCGCCACCCAGTCCAAGCTCCTGCGCGTACTTGAGGACCAGCGCGTGCGCCGCCTGGGCGGCAAGAGCGAGATCCAGCTCGACGTGCGCGTCATCGCCTCCACCAACGCCCCGCTTGACGACGCCATCCGCGAAAACAAGTTCCGCGAGGATCTCTACTACCGCCTGAACGTTTTCCCCATCGCGCTGCCTCCGCTGCGCGACCGCAAGGACGACCTGCCGCTGCTGGTCGCGGCCCTGCTTGAAGACCTCAACGCCAAGCACGGCACCAAGGTCACCGACGTCTCTACCGAAGTCATGATCCGCCTGCGCATGCATGCCTGGCCGGGCAACATCCGCGAGCTGCGCAATCTCATTGAACGCGCCGTCATCATCGCCGGCGAAGGGACCATCCAGCCCGCCCACCTGCCCGGCGGCGTCACCGGACCCGCGCCCATCCACACGCAAGCCGCCGCGGCCTCGTCGCCTGCCTCACAGGATGGAGGCGAGCTGCGCCTGGCCGTCGGCGCCACCGTTGAACAAGCCGAGCGCGCGCTCATCGAGCTCACGCTCGAACACACCGGCAACAACAAGACCCGCGCGGCCGAGATCCTCGGCATCAGCCAGAAGACGCTCTTCAACAAGCTCAAGGAATACGCCGCCCAGGGAACGCCATCGTGATCACAGCACACATTCGTTGGTGTGGGGCAGGCCCGTGGCCTCAGGCGGCCTCTCAGGCCGCCCTCTTCGCTCTGGTGCGCACTCCCCACGAGGCGCACTAACCCGCAATGTCTCTCCGCGTCCGCCTCGTCCTGCTGATTCTGGCGCTGTTCACCCTCACTGTCCTCGCCCTCTCCGCCGTCCAACTCGAGACGCTCATCAACTCCAAATCCGCGGACACCTTCGAGCGCGCCGACTTCGCCGGCATCCAGGTCAGCCGCTTCCTGAGCGACCACATCCGCCAGCACCTGCCCGACTACCCGCCGCCGGAAGACGTCGAGCAAGCCAAGGCTCTGTGGACCGACATCGTCTCCACCGACCCCGACATCGAGCCGTTCCTCATCAGCAGCATGGCGCTCTCCGGCGCGCTGCTCGAAATCAACATCATCGGCGACAACGGACTGGTCCTCGAATCCTCCAACCCGCAGAGTATCGGCCTGCCGCCGCAGCACTACGAATCGTTAGCCGAATGGAGCGAGCTGCCCTGGTACCAGCGCATCTACGACCTTTGGAAGCACCGTCCCAACTGGGAGATCCAGCCGCCACCCATCGGCATCGCCGGCCGCGACGAACCGGTCTTCACCATTCAGGTGCTCACCTCCAGCGTCCTGGTCCGCGATACGCTCAATCCGTATCTGGAACGCGTGGCTTTCGTCAGCGCCGGATCACTGGTGGCCGCGCTCCTGATCACGGTCTTCTCCACGCACCGCATCCTGCGCCCCTTGCAGCGCATCGAGGCCACCATCGATCGCATTTCGCAAGGCCGCTTCCAGGCCGGCGAGGACAAGAGCCCGTTGGTCAAGGAATTTCAGGCGGTGGAGAGTAAGCTGGCCCTGCTCGGCCAGCAGTTCCGCAACGCCCGCGAGTCCAGCGGCATCCTTCCGCCGCCGCCCTCGAACATCGGTGAAGCCGTCGAGCGCATGGCCTCGCAACTGGATGTCGCCACGCGCCTGGCCGCCATCAGCCGGCTGTCGGGCGGCGTCGCGCACGAGATCAAGAACCCGCTCAACGCCATCCTCTTGCGCCTCGACTTCCTCAAGGCCCGCATGGGCGACGCCGACCCGGACCTCGGCCAGGAGCTCGACGTGCTCTCGCGCGAGGTCCTGCGCCTGGACCGCGTGGTCAAGACGTTCCTCGACTTCTCCCGGCCTGTCGAGGTGCGCTTCGAAGACCTCGACCTGGCCGCGCTGGTGCGTGAAGTCACGGATCTGATCAAGCCGCAGGCGAACCTGGCCAAGATCCGGGTCTCCTGCGAATGGCCGGAACATCCCACGCCGATGAGCGGCGACCCTGACTTGCTCAGGCAGGCCGCGCTCAACCTGATCACCAACGCGGTGGAAGCCATGTCAGCCAACGGCGGCGGCGAACTGCATGTCAGCGTATCGGAAGAGGGCGGGGAATGGATCCTGGAGATCACCGACAACGGCCCCGGCATTCCCCAGGAAGTGCGCCAGAAGGTGTTCCAGCTTTACTTCACTACCAAGTCCAAAGGCAGCGGCATCGGATTGGCGATGACCTACCGGGCAGTGCAGTTGCATAATGGTGTTATCAGCTTTTCCAGTGAAGCTGGACGAGGAACCACGTTTCGCCTGGCCTTTCCAGCGGCGGTCCGGCATGCTTGATCAAACTCCAGTTCGCGCGCTGCGCCGTGGCCTGGACACGGACTGCATACGCGCGTTCGCGGATCGCTGGGACGCGGGCGCCGCCGCCGCGGCCCCACCCTTTTCCGCGCCATCGCCGGCCGTCGAACCGGTTCCCAACGCGAGGGGCGACGGCGCTTCCCTGGCAACCGCGCCGTCCTCGAATATCACGCAGCGCCACCCGGGCGTTGGCCGGGCGCTTCCGCGCGTTGCGGCAACGCTGGTGTTGGCCGGATCGCTGGCCGCCTCGGGGTGCTTGTTCGGCAGCAAGACCAAGCCGCCGCGTGTGTTCGTGCCGCCGCCGGTCTCCGCCAAGCTTCCTCCCGAACCTGCGCCGGCGCCCGAACTGCCTCCGCCGCCCGGCGTGAATCCTCCCGTGGAGTCAGGGACCACCGTTGCCGGCACGGGCGAGTTGCCTTCGCCGCCCGCGCCGCCGCCCAAGCCCACGCCGCCCGCCAAGCCCCCCAAGCCTCCGGAGGAGACCACCGCCACGGTCACCACGCCTGCGCCCGCGCCGCCCCGGCCGGCGCAGATCTTCTCGCCCGAAGAGCAGCGCGCCTATAGTAAACAGTTCGATGAGAGTATGGACCGCGTGAAAACCGCGCTAGGACAACTGGAGGGGAAGAGCCTGACGGCCGAACAGCGTGACGTGGTCAAGCAGATTCGGACCTTCCAAATACAAGCAGAGCAGGCGCGCGAAGCAGATCTGTTGACGGCTGTCAACCTTGCGAGGCGTGCAGATCTCCTCGCAAAAGATCTTCTCGGGCGCCTGCCCTGAAGGCCACCGGGTCGGAGGGGCCGGCGGCCTGGTCGTGATCCCGCAAAGCGCGGGAAAACTTGCTTACTTCTGCGCCACAGTCTGCGACGTGGCCGAAGCCATCTCCGGAACGAACACGCGGATTTCGACGCGCCGGTTCATCTTGCGGCCGTCCCGCGTGCTGTCGTCGGCCACCGGCAGGGCGTAGCCCGAACCGAGGCTGTTGATGTTGTGCAGCGGCACCTTCTCTTCGTTCACCAGGTAGCGGGTGACGGAGTCGGCGCGCTTCTCGCTCAGCATGACGTTGGTCTCGGGCGATCCGGTCTTGTCGGTGAAGCCCTGCACCTCGACGATGTAGCGGGCGTGGTCATGCGTGCGCGCGGCGATGTCGTTCAGCTTGGCCTTGGCGTCGTCGGTGAGCTTGTACTGGTTCAGGCCGAACAGAACCGTCTCGGACATGACCAGTTGATACTTGTTCACCGCATCCAGCTTCTTTTCGAGCGTGGTCTGCACCTCATCGGCACGCTGCTCGGCGAACTGCCGGGCGTCGTTAGCCGACTTCTGCGCCGCGCCCGCCTGATCAGAGGCGCGCTGGGCTGCCTGCTGGGCGGCCGTGGCCTTGGAGTCCACGTCGTTGACCTTCTCATTGGCGCGGGACAGATCGGTTGAAAGCGTGTCCAGTTGGTCGGCCTGATCCTGGTTCACCTTCTTCAGGTCCGTCAGCGCTTCGTCCTGCGCCGTGTTCTTCTGTTCCGTACCCGTGACGCGGGATTCAACCGGCGCAACGGTGTTGGCCACATACTTCTTGGTGGCGCATCCGGTACCGGCCAGAGTCAGCGCCAGGGCGCCTGCCGTCAGAAAATACAACTTCATAGCTAATTTCCCTCCTTAAGGGTACGCCGGAACGTAGTGTACGAACCGGCCTCCGGGCTGTGCACGGCCGGTGAGACACGTGAGGTAACCCGGAGACCGGAGCCCGCGGGAGCAACCACGGGATCTTGCAAGAAACCCGGCTTCCGCAGGCCGTCCGGTAGAATCTGCTGGTCACGACCGGTCCGCACGGCAATTTCTTCCCGTCCGGCACCCGTAACCCGTTGATTCTCAAATCCTGCGAAGCTCACGGTTCGTTTTAGAGCACGTTGCGGGCCACACCAGCACTTCCGCTTCGGACTGGCTGGTTCGAGGCGGGAAGCCGCCCGGGGGATGACCGCTTCGTTGTGCCGCGGACACTCCATGAACACGAAGCTTCACGTAACTCTGGGAACCACCTGGAAGGTCATCGGATCGACGTTAGCCGTCGACGCGATCGACAACATCGGCACGTCGGCTTCCACGGTCGGCATTTTCAGACTCGACGGGCTGAAAGTCGCCAGTGGGACAGGCAATCTCTGCAACAACACACTGCTGAACTCCATAAACATTGACGAAGCTGGGAATACCGCCCCGGGTTCATTTGGGTACGAGGTGGCGACCGGCACCGCCGCCGCAATTCTTACTCCTTTTACGCTATCTCAGGCGAGATCACCTTTGGCGTTCCCGAGCCCGCCACGATCTGGCTGGCAGGACTGGGCGGGGCCGTCCTGTTCCTTGCCAGAAGGCGGAAACAACCCAGGCGCCCGGCTATGGCGGCGCGCCGCTGACGACTTCCAGCAGGTTGTCGAAGATCCGCTGCCGCACTCCTCCCTTTGCTGCCCAGTTCCGCATCCGGCTGAGAGTGTAAAGCCCGGAAACTGTGCCGCGGCCGCGGGGAGAGCTGGCAGGGCCGGTACTTCGGGTTCCTTTGCACACCGCAATCGCGAATTCCTCCCACCGTCCTGAGGCATCATAGAGAAGGCATGCCATTCCCCACCCATCGCAAGCGCCGCCTGCGCGTCACTGAAGCCATGCGCCGGCTGGTGCGCGAAACGCAACTGGAGCCCGCCGATTTCGTCCTGCCGCTGTTCGCCTGTCCGGGCGAAGGCGTCCGCAAGCCGATCAGCTCCATGCCCGGCAACTTCCAGCTCTCCATCGACGAGTTGGTCAAGGAGTGCGAGGACGCGCAGAAGTACGCCATCGGCGGGGTGATCCTGTTCGGCATCCCGGACCACAAGGATGAGATGGCGTCGGAGAACTACGACGACAACGGCATCGTGCAGCGGGCCATCCGCGCGGTGAAGGCCGCCACGCCCGGCCTGCTGGTGATGACCGACGTCTGCAACTGCGAATACACCAGCCACGGCCACTGCGGTTACGTGGTGGACGGCGATGTCGACAATGACACGACGCTCGAGTGGCTGGCCAAGTGCGCCGTGACGCATGCCCGCGCCGGCGCCGACGTGGTGGCGCCGTCGGACATGATGGACGGCCGCGTGGGGGCGATCCGCCAGGCGCTCGACGCGCACGGCTACCAGAAGACCGCCATCCTGGCATATTCGGCGAAGTTCGCTTCCGGATTTTATGGACCGTTCCGTGAGGCGGCGGAGTCGGCTCCGTCGTTCGGAGACCGCCGCACGTATCAGATGGATCCGGCCAACGGGCGCGAGGCGATGCATGAGATGGAGCTCGACTTGGAAGAGGGCGCCGACATGCTGATGGTGAAGCCGGCGCTGCCGTATCTGGACCTGATCCGGCAGGCGCGCGACCGGTTCCCGGTGCCGCTGGGGGCGTATCAGGTCTCGGGGGAATTCAGCATGATCATGGCTGCGGTGGAACGCGGGTGGATCGATTATGAACGGATCATGATGGAGACGCTGACGTCGATCCGGCGGGCTGGGGCGGATTTCATCCTGACGTATTTCTCGCGCGACGCGGCGAAGCTGCTGGGATGATGCGCGCGGGCGGGCGAGACAGGTCGGGTTTGTGGACAGAGCGGGGCGGAGAACGGCGGAGTTCGGAATCGCGATTCTGGCCGCATCGCCGCTGGCTGAGCCGCGACCACAGGGAGCGGTCCCGCCCCTGTCCGCACCGCACGGGGGCTTGCTGACGATGAGCCTGGGCCGATGGATCCGCACGCTGCGCCGCGACCCGCTCAAGCGCACGGCGGCGATTCTCGCCGTGGCGACCGTGGTGGTGATGGTCCTGATCGCGGGCCAGCCGTCCTTCACCAACGCCTCGCGCCCGCCACGGTGGGGCAGTGCGATCTTGTCGCTCGAATTCGTCCGCAACGTAGGCGACGTCGATCTGATCCTCAGCGAAGCGCCCAGCCCGGACCGCGAGGCCATGCGCATCAAGACCTACATCGACTTCGCCCTCATCCTCTGCTACGTGTCGCTGGGCGTGGCGCTGAGCGCTCTCCTGGCGCGCGCGGGCGGATGGAAGCAGACCGCGGCCATCGCCGCCACTATCTGCATTGCCGCCGCGGGCGTCTTTGACGTGTTCGAGAACCGCGCGATTCTGCGCGTGCTGGACACGCCGCTCAAACAAACCACCGAGGTGATGCTGAACGCCATCCGCGGTCCGGCCATCGCCAAGTGGTGGCTGGTGGCGGCTACGGTGCTTCTGTTGGCCACCCATTTTGTGAAAACATCAAAAAAGGCATGAACCCGTTACTTGAAATCCAATTCCGAGTCCCGTTCGACCAGGTGCAGGCCGCCCACGTCGAACCCGCGATTGATGAGCTGCTGGCGCATTCGGCCAAGCGCCTGGAAGAGACCACCGCGGCAGCGAATCCGCTGGACGAACTCGATGTGATGACGGAAAGGCTGGACTACGCGTTGAACGTGGTCCGGCACCTGGAAAGCGTGGCCACCACGCCCGAGCTGCGCGCCGCCTACAACGCCGTGCAGCCCAAGGCCAGCGCTTTCTATTCGAGCATCCCGCTGAACGACGCGCTGTGGCAGGCGATCCGGCGCTATTCGGAATCCGCCGGCGGCCGCGCGCTCACCGGCACGCACAAGCGTTTTCTGACCAAGACCATCGATTCGTTCAAGCGCCATGGCGCCGAGCTGGATGCCGCGGGCAAGGCTCGCTTGAAAGACATCGACGTGGCGCTGGCCGAGCTCACCACGAAGTTTTCCGAAAATGTTCTGGATGCGACCAACGCCTGGGACCTGGTCATCACGGACGAAGCGCAGTTGAAGGGACTGCCGTCGGCCGCGGTGGCGATGGCTCGGGCGGGCGCCGCGGCGAAGAAGGTCACGGGCTGGCGCTTCACCTTGCAGGCTCCCAGTTACCTGGCGGTGATGACGTACCTGGACGACGCAGCCATCCGGGAAAAGATGTGGCGCGCCTACAACGCTCGGGCATCGGAAGGCGTGCACGACAACCGCGACCTGATCGCCAGGATCCTGGGGCTGCGCCGGGAGAAGGCCAAGCTGCTGGGGTTCCGCGATTTCTCCGACCTGGTGCTGGACGACCGCATGGCGCATACCGGCGAGCATGCGCAATCGTTCCTGGCCGACCTGCGAGCCAAGACCGAAAAACGCTTCCGCGAAGAGAATCAGGAACTGGAAGCTTTTGCCAAACGGAAGCTGGAGCCGTGGGACATCGGCTATTGGGCCGAGAAGCAGCGCGCCGCGCTCTATGCCTTCGACGAAGAAGCGCTGCGCCCGTACTTCCCGCTCGAAAGTGTGGTGAACGGCATGTTCCAGATCTTCGGCCGCATTCTGGGCTTCACGGTCAAGGAAGACAGCATGCCGGTGTGGGATGAGCACGTGCGCACCTACGCGCTGCACGACGCCGCCACCGGCGCGCACCTGGGATCGTTCTACGCCGACTGGTATCCGCGCGAGAACAAGCGCGGCGGCGCGTGGATGGATTCGATCCTCACCGGCGACCCGGCCAAGGCGAAACCGCACCTGGGGCTGATCTGCGGCAACCTGACGCCGCCGGTGGACGGCAAGCCCGCGCTGCTGACGCATCGCGAGGCTGAGACCATCTTCCACGAGTTTGGGCACCTGCTGCACCATCTGCTGACCAGGGTGGAGGTGCGGAGCCTGGCGGGCACCAACGTGCCGTGGGACTTCGTCGAGCTGCCGTCGCAGATCATGGAGAACTGGTGCTGGGAGCGCGAGGCGCTGGATCTGTTCGCGCGGCATTGGGAGACCAAGGCTCCGGTGCCCGAGGAGCTGTTCCAGAAGATGAAGCGCGCGAAAACTTTCCGCGCCGCCAACGTGCAGATGCGGCAGTTGGGGTTTGGCTTCGTCGATCTGGCGCTGCATCGCGAATGGGACGGCGCTGAGGACGTGGTCCAATACGCGCGGCGCGTCCTGCAACAGTTTTCGGCCGCCGAGCTGCCGGAGAATTACGCGATGATCACTGGCTTCACGCACCTGTTCGCGAACCCGGTGGGCTACGGCGCCGGCTACTACTCCTATAAGTGGGCCGAGGTGCTGGACGCCGACGCCTTCACGCGCTTCCACAAGGAAGGCGTGTTCAGTGAGAAGGTGGGGCGCGAGTATCGCGACAAGATCCTGGCCAAGGGCGATAGCGAGGATCCAGCGTTGCTGTACCGGTCGTTCATGGGGCGCGATCCGGACCCGAATGCGCTGCTGGAGCGGGCGGGGCTGCGGTAGTCTCATCGCAGACCGCTCCCTGGCGGTCGCGGCTCAGCTACTGGCGTTGTGCACGCAACCCACGGTCTCGGCACAACCGGGCCGCCGTCGATTGCCGGAGTAAACGGGTAGGCGACCGTGTTGGGCGCCCGGGAAGAGGCGGCCTCAGAGGCCGCCGCAGGCCGCGGGCCTGCCCCACAGGACCACGGTCCACGGTAACAGTGAATGCCCTCTCAACCGCAGCCTTCGCGTGTTCTAATAAGGACCATGAACCTCCGGCGAGCGTTCTCCTTCACCGTGGCTGCGACCGCGTTGCTGGCGCAGTCTGCGTACACTCCGGTCGATGTCTACGACCCCGCGCGCGATGCCGCGCAGGACATCCGCGAAGCCGTGGCCGAGGCGGCGCGCACCGGCAGGAACGTGCTGGTGGACGTGGGCGGTGAGTGGTGCATCTGGTGCCACTACATGGACGCGTTCTACGAGAAGCATCCCGACATTAAGACGCTGCGCGACCGGAACTTCGTCCAACTCAAGCTGAACTACAGTCCGGAGAATGAGAACAAGGAGATCCTCGGCAAGTACCCGAAGGTTTCCGGCTACCCTCATCTATTTGTACTGGACGCCACGGGCAAGCTGCTGTGGTCGCAGAACACCGGGAAGCTCGAACAGGGCGAAGGCTACAACTCGGAGAAGTTCGTCGCGTTCCTGACCAAGTGGGCTCCGCGGCCTTAGCGAACATGGCGCTCGTGATCCGGCTGGCCACCGCGCAAGATGCGCGCGGGGTGGCGGAGATCTATGGTCCCGTGGTTGCCGGCACGGCGACCTCCTTTGAATCCGATCCGCCGGACGAAGCCGAGATGGCGCGTCGGATTCAAGCGACGCTGCCGCAATATCCCTGGTTGGTGTGCGCCGAGGGCGAGTTCGTGGCCGGGTACGCCTATGGCAGCCGGCATCGGGCGCGGCAGGCGTATCAATGGTCGGTGGAGACCACGGTCTACATTCATGCCGGCTATCGCGGGCGGGGCGTGGGACGCGCGCTGTACGAGTCGCTGCTGGCGATTCTCAAAGCCCAGGGTTTTGGGACGGCGTTCGGCGGGATGACGGTGCCGAACCCGGCCAGCGCGGGACTGCATCGCGCGGCGGGATTCGAGCCCGTAGGCGTATTCCACCGGATCGGCCACAAGTTCGGAGCCTGGCACGATGTCGCTTGGTTCGAGCGGCGGCTGCGCGCGGACGCGCCGGGCGTGCTGCGGACGGTCGACGCGCTTCAGCGGGAGGCTGGCTGGGATGCGCTCCTGACAAGCGGATTGGCCTGGCTGCGCACGAAGTAGCCGGACTTCGGAATCTCGTAAGGAAACGCCGGGCGGCGGCCTTGTCTCTAACCAGTGTCATGCCCGCCACGAAGTCCACAGTTACATGGCCCAGGCCCAGGACGGCGCCGTGATCAAGATCATGGGCATCGTCCTGATCGTCGCCGGTCTGGCGGGGCTGGCGTGGGGAGGCTTCTCCTTCTCGACGTCGAAGAAGATCGTCGACATCGGGCCGATTGAGGCCACGCAGAAGGAAACTCACCGTATCCCGCCCATCGTGAGCGGCGTGGTGTTCCTGGGCGGCATCGTGCTCCTGATCGCCGGCCGGAAGTGAGACGGCAGGGATGCAGAGGCGTGTTACATCCTGCCGGATTGCTGCGTCTATCGGCCAGGAGGCCGCATGCAAGAACGAAGTGTGACTGTGCCTGAACTGGTGATTTTGGCGGGCACCCGCGTCGCCCTGGGCGCGGGTGCGGGACTGCTGATCTCGGAGAAGCTGGGGCGCGACGCCCGCAAAGGAGCCGGGTGGGCGTTGCTGGCGATCGGCGTTCTCACCACCTTTCCTATCGTGGCCAATATCATCTCCAAACCCCGGCGGGACCGGTTGAGAGAGGCAGCCTGAGGCAGGCGGATGGACCGGCCGCGGCAGCCGGATTCGGATGGCGTGCGGAGACGGTAGAATCACCCGGTTCTCGCACGAAGTTCTTACCAGATCGCGCCCGCCGGCCCGGCGCAGATCGTTCTTCTCAAACAGCCATGCCGCGGATCGCCGTTAACGGCAAGGTTCGTGCGGTAGTATTCGGTGTTTTCTGAAGGAACGCAGGAGACAGCGTATGGCTCACCGCACGTTTCGATTGACAACTCCGACCTTCGGAGTGGAAGAGATCAACGGAGAGCGGCACACCGTGGTCCTACCCGCGAAAGCCGTCCTCCAACTGATGGAAGCGAAGCCGGATGCGCCGGAGATGGTCGACGTCTTGTGGGAGCGCCGGTGTATTTCGGTGTTCGCACTGGACGTTCGGAGCCGCGGCAAGGCGCTGACGGGATCGCGAAGTAAGCGCTGAGGCGCACCTACCAAGGCTGGAACGGTTGCTGGCCGGGCATGGTGAACAGCGCGAAGTGCGCCAGCAGGCGGCCGAGGAAGCTGTCGCGCTCCGACAGGCTGACCCATTCGATCTTCTGCGGGTCGTTGTCATTGTTGAAGAAGCCGACGCCGCCGCGGAGCAGGCGCTTGTCGACCCAGGTGCTGATCACTTGGTTGTTCAGGTAGGTGATGAAGCGGTCATCCTGCACCGTGACGCGCACGCGGTAATCGCCGCCGCGCTTCAGGGTCACCGGCACGGGGAGCTGCACCCGCTCGAACTCGCGGCCATTCAGCATTACATAGTGGGTCAGGCTGGCGTTGGGCAGCGGACCGGGCTTGGTGATGGCCAGGCGCGCGGCGTAGTGGTTGGCGCCGTCCGTGGCGCGGAAGGCCCAGTTGAGGCTGGTCTGCTCGAGTTGCGCCTGGAACTCCAACTGGTAGTTCTGGAGAGTGGTGGTCGGCTTCCACAGGCGCAGGCTGGCGCTGGAGTTGGAGGAGCGGCCGTTGCCCAGCCAGTCGCGCGGGTCATCCATACTGGTGGGACCGTCGTGGAGCTTCACCGTGGCCCAATCGGCCACGCTGCTGGCGGCGCTGGTGAGCCCGGCTCCGCTGAAGGTCTGGCGCATGGTGATGGGGGCGCGGCTGCGCACCACCTCGCCGATGCTATCGGATACGCGCGACAGCAGGCCGCGCTTGACGCTGGGGTTGAGCGATACGGTGGGGAAGGCGTTCCCCGGACCCGGGCCGGGCAGCATCAGGGCCGCCACCAGCAGCATACCTACGGTCAGGAACGCGAAGATCGAAGCGGTCTGTCCGGCAGTCGGCGCGGTCCGTCCCTGGGATTTGGACTTTTCGCGCGACTTGGCTACCGCCCAGGGCTCGGACTCTTCTTCGTCCCGCAGCGCCTGAGAGGAAGCCAGACGGGCTTCTTTGCGATGGTCAGCCGAGCAATACTGCTGGTCGACCAAGGACCGCATGAACCCGATCTTTTTGCCACAAAGGAAACAGAGCATATTCGAAACTCTTGCCTGTCTGTTAAGCCCGATTCTAACAGCTACCTCTCGCGACGAAGCCGTACTAGGGGAAGAAAGGCTAAGGTCATGCCATGCCTACCCCGGGTGATCTAAGGTGTATGATCTAAAAGCGCCGCCGCGCCGGGCCAGCCCCCATGGATGACGACTTTTTCGACCAGCCGGTCCATATTCCCATTACAGATGTTTTGGACCTCCATACCGTTTCGCCCAGGGATGGGAAAGAAGTGCTCAAGGAGTATCTTCTAGAAGCTCATCGGCTGGGATTCAAGGCTTTGAGGATTATTCATGGCCGCGGAATCGGGGTCCAACGGCAAATGGTGCGGGACATTTTGGCACAAACTCCGTTCGTCGCCTCCTTCGGCGACGCGCCCATGGAGGCGGGCGGCTGGGGCGCCACAGTCGTGACCCTGCTCTAAGGGTTTTCCTTATTTGAGGTACTGCTAGAATCTAGGCTGTGTTCCACAAGGTACTGATCGCGAACCGGGGAGAAATTGCCGTCCGGCTGGTGAGAGCCCTACGCGAGGCGGGCATTGGCAGTATTGCGGTGTACTCGGATGCCGACCGGGGGGCGCTGGCGGTGAGCCTGGCGGATGAGGCGGCGTACCTGGGCGGGGCCCCATCTTCGGAGAGTTACCTCAATATTGACAAGCTTTTAGCGGCGGCCAAGCGGCATGGGGCGGAGGCCGTTCACCCGGGCTACGGGTTCTTAAGCGAGAACGCCCGCTTCGCCCAAGCCTGCACGGACGCCGGGCTGGTGTTCATCGGACCGCCGGCGGAGGCGATCCGCCAGATGGGATCGAAGACTGAGGCCCGGCGGATCGCCATGGCGGCGGGTGCTCCGGTGGTGCCTGGTACTGAGGCCGCTGTCGATAGCGTCAAACAGGCGAAAGAGGTGGCCCGGGACCTGGGATATCCGGTCCTGCTGAAGGCGGCGGCCGGGGGCGGCGGCAAGGGCATGCGGCGGGTGGACAGCGAGGCGGGCCTGGAATCAGGCCTGCGCGACGCCGCGAGCGAAGCCGGGCGGGCGTTCGGGTCGACCGAGGTGTATCTGGAAAAGCTGGTGCTGGAGCCGCGCCACATCGAGATTCAGGTGCTGGGGGACGCGCACGGGCACATGATCCACCTGGGCGAGCGCGAATGCTCCATCCAGCGGCGGCATCAGAAAGTGATCGAGGAGTGCCCGTCGCCGTTCGTCGAACGCCACCCGGAACTGCGTGAGCGCATGGGGGCGGCGGCGCTGAAGGTGGCTCGGGCGGCGGGCTATGTGAACGCCGGCACGGTGGAGTTCCTGGTGGACCGCGAAGCAAACTTCTACTTCCTGGAAATGAACACGCGGTTGCAGGTGGAGCATCCGGTGACGGAACTGGTCACGGGCCTGGACCTGGTCCAGTGGCAACTGCGGATCGCCGCCGGCGAGCGGTTGACGATCGCGCAGGAGGATGTGTGCTGGCGCGGGTCGGCGATCGAGTGCCGGGTGTACGCCGAGGATCCCGACCACGGGTTCCTGCCGTCGCCGGGACGGATCACGCGGCTGAGCGAGCCGTCGGGTCCGGGCGTGCGGCTGGATTCGGGGATCTACGAAGGCTGGAACGTTCCTCTGGAGTATGACCCGCTGCTGGCGAAGCTCGCCGTGTGGGCTCCGTCGCGCCGGCATGCGATCCGGCGGATGGCGCGGGCGCTGGACGAGTACGTGCTGCTGGGGGTCCGCAGCAACCTGGGACTGTTCCGGGAGATTTTGGCGGATGGGGCATTCGGGGCGGGGGAGCTGTCGACGGCTTACCTGGACCGGTTCCTGGAAGAGCGCGTCGGGCGGGGGCCGGAGGTCGAGGCTGAGATCGCCGCGGCGGTGGCGCTGGCGCTTGCGGGGAGAGAGAGAGCCGTGGCGGGGGGCGAGGCTCCGCGGAGCCGTTGGTTGGCTGAGGGCCGCGAGGAACTGCTGCGGTCGGGGGCGTGGCGATGAGGGGCGGCGCTTCCTACGATCGGGGACCGCTCCCTGTGGTCGCGGCTCAGCTAGTGGCGCTGTGCCGAAGTGACGGTAACTGGGCCCTGAAGGCGAATGGTTTGGGAGTAGCTAGCGGCGCGCGACCGTTCGCCGCTGTGCCCTGTTCCCGTCCGTTGGACGGAGCGCCGCTCGCAGAGCCGCGACCACAGGGAGCGGTCCCCGACCGTTATCGCGCCCTGAATTTAGGCCACAGATGGACACAGATGGACACAGATAAGGCGCTATGATTCGCGAGGTTCTGGCAGGTGGACGCACGGCGGCGCTGCGCATCGAGGGATCGCGGGCCGATTACACTCCGGAGGGGGGAGGAATGGTCGCGCGCGAGTTCACGCTCGCGCCGGTCGGCAACGGGCTGTATCTGGTGACCCTCGACGGCCGCAGCTACCGCGTGGCGCTGGGTCCGAACGGCGAAGTCGCGGTGAACGGCCGCGTGCTGGACGTCGAGGTGTTCGATCCACGCGATCTGCGCGCGGGCGCGGCGGGCAGCGGGCGCGGTGGGCGGCAGGAGATCGCGGCGCCGATGCCGGGCAAAGTGGTGCGCGTGCTGGTGGCCGCCGGCGACGATGTCGAAGAAGGCCAGGGGCTCGTTGTGGTCGAGGCGATGAAGATGCAGAATGAGATGAAATCGCCCAAGGCCGGCAAGGTGGCCGAAGTCCGCACCCGAGCCGAGGCGACCGTGAGCGCGGGCGAGGTTCTGGTGGTGATCGAATGAGCGCGCAGGCGTGTCCGATTTGCGGCGGCACCGGCTGGAAGGTGGTCGAGCGCGGGGGGCTTTCGGGCGCCGAACGCTGCTCCTGCGCGGCGGCGGCGCGAGCCGAGGCCTTACGCCAGTCCTCGCGGATTCCTCCCAACTACGAGCACACCACGCTCGAGAATTTCCAGATGCCGCAGGACAATCCGTTGGCCCGCTCCGGGCTCGGGACGGTACTCATGCAGGTGCGCAGCTTCGTGCGCGAGTTTCCGCTAGGGGACCGTCCGGGGCTGCTGCTGGTGGGCGACACCGGCACCGGCAAGACGCACTTGGCGGTGGCCGCGCTCAAGGCGATCATCGCCAAGGGCCACGAAGGCTTATTCTTCGATTATCAGAACCTGCTGGACCGCATTCGCGCGGGCTACGACAGCGCCTCGGGCGCGAGCGACCGCGAGGCCTACCGTTCGGCTTTGGACGTCGAGGTCCTGTTGCTGGACGACCTGGGATCGCACCGCGTCACCGAGTGGGTGGAAGACACGGTGACCTCCATCATCACGTATCGCTGCAACAACAAGAAGCCTCTGATCGCCACCACCAACCTGGACGTGGATGAGACGGCTCCGGCGGCCTACACCACACCGGGTGGCACGGCAGTATCGCGCAAGTCGCTGGGCGAGGTGATCGGCGCGCGGGCCCGGTCGCGGCTGTTCGAGATGTGCCGGATTGTGAAGATGCCGGCGGTGGAAGATTACCGCGTCAAGCGGGCCCGCTGAAGGGCGGCCCGGGGCACTATTCGAAGATCGAGAGCCGCTCCCAGGTGCCCTGCGTGACCTGCTTGCCGAAGGGGAACTGGGTGACGATCATCCGGATAACATCGGCTCCTTTGAGCACCACCCACTCCTCCACTACGGGAACCGGAGGCGTATTGGCTGGGAACGCGCGGTACGCCCGATCCGCCCGCGGTGACGGAGTTCACCGTGGAGCCGCCTCCGGGGTCTTGGTTGGAGCCGGCGGCGACGCGCAACGGTTTCGCCATTTCGCCGGACGGATCGCGGTTGGTGTTTACCGGCCGGGGTCCGGACGGGCAGTTCCACGCCTGGCGGCGGGACTTGGCGGAAACCGAACTGCATCCGCTGGAGACGGCCGAGGGAGCACACACGGTGTTCTGGGGTCCGGCCAGCCGGCGGCTGTTTTTCGCCGTGGGCGGCAGCCTGCGCGTGGCGGATCCGTCCGGCGGTCCGTTCCAGGCGCTCAGCCAGAAGCAGGACCTTCTGATCTACGGCACAGTGATCGGCGCCGAGCGCGTGTTGGCCATGAGCACCCGGCGGACGAACTACGCAGTCCCCATCGGTGGGGGCGGCGACGAACCACTGCCGAACGCGTATGCGTGGCCGGAACCGCTGCCGGACGGCGAGCATATCCTGTACCTGACGTTCGGAAAGCAGGCGGAGAATAGCGTGGTTCGCGTGGCGCGCCTGGGCGAGGACCCGCAGTCCGGGGTCGAGATCGTGCGGGCGAATTCGAAGGCGCAGTACGCACCTTCTGCAACGGACCCGGACCGCGGCTACATCCTCTATGTCCGCACCGGCAATCTGATGGCGCAGCCCTTCGACGCCCGGGCGTTGCGCGTCACCGGAGAGGCCGTCCCGCTGGCGGCCCGCGTGGAGCACTTCGCCACCTCCGGCGCCGCGGATTTTTCGATCTCGGCCAATGGGGTTCTGGTCTACCAGCCGCACATCGGGCGCGCGCAAATGACCTGGGTGGACCGCTCCGGGCGCCGCACCGGCACGGTGGGTCCAGCCGGCCGGGGAATCTATCATCTGCGACTCTCGCCGGACGGCGCCAAGGTGGTCGCCGAGTTGTACGACGTGCAAGACGGATTCGCACGCGTCTGGATCTTCGATGCCGCGACCGGCGACGGGCGGCCGATCACCGAGGAACTGGCGGGGGGCGCGACCTGGTCGCCCGACTCCCGGCGGCTGGCGTATTCGGGTGTCGTAGTGGGCCAGTTGCCGATGCTGTTCCTGCGCAGCGCCACCGAAGAAGAATACGGCCAGCCCCTGTTTCCGGGAGTGCATCCCGACCAGCTCCAGGTGCCCACGGACTGGTCCCGCGACGGCCGCTTCCTGGTGTATCAAAGCCGCCAGCAGGGAGACGTCTGGGTGGCGGACCTGGCCGGCGAGCGCTCGCTGACACCGTTGCTCCATTCGCCGGCACGGGAGAGCAGCGGCGTCTTCTCACCGGACGGCCGCTGGCTGGCGTTCGTCTCCGATGAGGCCGGCCGTCCTGAGGTGTACGTCCAGGCGTTCGAGAGCGGGCCAAATCCCCGGCTGCACGGCGAACGCTACCGTATCTCCCGGAACGGGGCCCTGAGTGTCCGCTGGCGCGGCGACGGAAACGAACTGTTCTACGCCGGAGCGGACGGGAGGATGTACGCGGTCGCCATCCGCCCGGGAGAAGAGCCGGCATTCGGAGCGCCCAGCGCGCTGTTTGACATCGAGATCGAGGCGACCACGCCCATCGTCACACCGTTTGCCTTCGACGTGTCAGACGACGGGCAGCGGTTTCTGCTCACCCGGCTGACCAACCCGGAACGTGATCACCTGGTGGTGGTCAAGAACTGGGAAGGCTTGTTGCGTTGACGATTCTTAACGTGAAGCCGTGTAACCGCTCTTGTAACCCCGCGAGCCGGAATTCCGTCCCTTCCATCAACAGGTATTCATGGAACCATAAAAAGCAGCTCCTCTTCGCCCGGGCCTGCGACCAGAAGACAGCGGGCTCTCCCGGCGGGTTGCGGCATCCCCAGGCCCAGAGCTACTTTTTCCTAACCGTTCCCCTTCCAGCAGGATTACACTCTAGATAAAGGACCATATGCGGATCTTAGTAGTAGAAGACGAAGGCCGGATTGCAGACTTTCTGTCTCGCGGTCTGGCTAGTGCGGGTTATGAAGTTGACGTTGCGGCGTCCGGGGGGGCTGCCATGGAAGCGCTGCACGCCAGGGAGCCTGACATGGTCATTCTCGACCTTGGCCTGCCGGACATGGACGGGATGGAAGTGCTCGAGAAGGTCCGCAATCGCAAGGTGAGTCCGCCGGTGTTGATTCTCAGCGCGCGCGATGCAGTCGACGATCGCGTGAAGGGCTTGGAGAGCGGCGCCGACGACTATCTGGTGAAGCCGTTTGCGTTCGTGGAACTGCTGGCCCGCGTGCGCGTCCTGATCCGCCGCGGGCAGCCGACGCCGGAAAAGCTGCAAGTGGGCGATCTCACGCTGGACTGCATCCGGCGGCGCGTCTCGCGGGCGGGCGAACCGATCGAACTGGCGCCCAAGGAGTTCAGCATCCTCGAATACCTGATGCGCAACCGCGGGCGTCCGCTGAGCCGCACGATGATCGTCGAGCATGTGTGGGATATGGATTACGACGGACTCACCAACATCGTCGACGTCTACATCCGCCACCTGCGCAGCAAGATCGACGACAAGTGGCCCGCCAAGATGATCCAGACCGTGCGCGGCATCGGTTACACGCTGGATGCGGCCGAAAAGGCGGTGGAGAAGGCCGGCTGAAGCCACCGATGGTCCGATGCTTCCTATAGTGCGGCTGCTGCGCGGGCTACGGTTCCGGCTGGCGCTCAGCTACGTCCTTTTCTTTAGCGTGCTGCTCACCGGTATCGGTCTGGGCTTCCGCCAGAGCCTCAAGAACGAGACGGAAGCACAGGTGCGGGAGGCGCTGGACGAATCCTGGGAGGGCGCGCAGGCGTTTATCCGCGTGGTGGGCGGGCAGCCTGTCTGGCAGGAGGATTCGCTCGACCCCAACCAGGATTTCCTGAAGGAACGCCTGCGCCTGGTGCACGTGATCATCGACGCGCGGCGAAACGTGCTGAGCATCTCGCCCACCTACGCCTCGATCGGCGTGGATTCGCGCGAGGTGATCGAGCGGATCATCGATACCGGCGAGGCGGAGGTGTTCGTGCGCCGCGACAGCATGGGTGTGCCGTACATGATCAAGGCCGGGCGCATCTATGGCAACCTTGGCCGCCCGTATTATTTCGCCATCGGGCGGACGCTCGAAAGCAGCGCGGCGACCGTTCAGGATTTCACGGAGAGCTACTTCGTCGCTTTGCCGTTCCTGATCGCGCTCACCAGCCTGCTGGGGTGGCTGCTGGCCGGGCGCGCCATCCAGCCCGTGAACGACGTGGCGCAGACGGCGCAGACCATTACCGGCTCGAACCTGAACCTGAAGATCGCCACGCGCGGCGCAGGAGACGAGCTGGACAACCTGATCGACAGCTTCAATCGCATGACCGCGCGCCTGGACCACAGCTTCCAGCAGACGCGGCAGTTTTCGACCGACGTTTCGCACGAGCTGCGCACGCCGCTGACCGCCATCCGCGGGCAACTGGAAGTCGCGCTGTTCACGGCGCAGACGCCCGAGCAGTATCGCGAGGCCATGGTGAATTCGCTCGAAGCCGTGGAGCAGCTCTCCAACATCGTGCGCGCGCTGCTGCTGCTGTCGCAGGCCGAATCCGGGCAACTGGCGTTGCAAAAGACCCCGCTCGATCTGGGCGATGTGGTGCGCGACCTGGTGGATCAGTTCCAGATTCCGGCCGAGGAGAAGCAGTTGGTGGTGACTTCCTGGATCGAATCGGGAGTGGTGGTGCCGGCCGACCGGGTGCAGATCGAGCGGCTGCTGACCAACCTGCTGTCGAACGCCATCAAGTACACCAAGGTGGGCGGCTCCGTGCAGGTGGCGGTGCGCTATGACGCCGACCACACGCACGGGCTGATCGAGGTGGAAGACACCGGCGTGGGCATTCCGCAGGAGAACCTGGCGCATGTCTTCGACCGGTTCTACCGTGTGCGGAATCCGCAGACCAACCAGATCCAGGGACTGGGGCTGGGGCTGAGCTTCGTGGCCTGGATCGCCAAGGCGCACGGCGGGCGGGTGGATGTATCGAGCACGGTGGGCAAGGGGACGCGCTTTCTGGTGCATGTGCCCGCGGCTCCGCAGCCCAAGGCGGCGCCGGCCGAAGAGCCCTCGGGGACGCTCGAACGGCGCGTGCAGGCGACGTAGCGGGGTCCGCGCCGGCAGCATCCCATTCCGGTCATCCGGGCGCTACACTGAACGCAATGGCCCTGGACATCCAAGAAACCAACCGCGAAGGCGTGGAAATTCTGAAGCTCAAAGGCCGCCTGACCATCTCGGAATCCGCGGCCTTGCGCGAGAAGATCACCGAGATTACGGCCGCCTCCAAACACCAGGTGGTGATGGATCTCTCCGGGCTCGAATACATCGATTCCACCGGCCTCGGCAACCTGGTGATCTACTACACCACCATGAAGAAAGCCGGCGGCGCGCTCAAGCTGGTGAACCTCAACAAGCGCAACATCGAGCTGCTGCTGCTCACCAAGCTGCACACCATCTTCGAGGTCTTCGACGACGTGAGCGACGCGGTCAACAGCTTCTTCCCGGATCGCGCCATCAAGCGCTTCGACATTCTCTCCTTCGTGCAGGAGCACAGCTCAGGGGAGTAAAGCGCGGCTCAGGGCAGAGCACAGCGCCGGTAAACGGCGATGCCGTGGTCGCCACCGGCCGGGCAGTAGTGCCGCATCCATTCCGCCAGTTCGGGAAACGTGTGGATGTCGAGCCCCGGATTGTAGCGCGAGAGTCCGTCGACAATGATATCCGGCGCGCTCTGGACCACCTGCCGGCGGTTGCGCGCGGCCCAGGCGGGGTCGATCGGCTGGGAGTCGGACAGGTGGCGGTCGGCTGGAACGCCCGTGAGCGGCTGCGATTCCCAGAAACGTGAAGCGACGGGCAGGCGCGTGTACACGACGATGTTCGGGCGGTAGCCCCAGATGAAGATGGTGTCGCCGGGCTGCGCGATGTGTTCCACCAGCGCGGCGGCGCGGCGGCTTTCCTGATCCATCTGCACGTCCACCCAGGTGTGTTTGCCGCCGGCGAAGGCATCGTCGGTGATCAGGCGCGAGTAGCGCGGGCCGAAGCGGACGATGGGGACCAGGGCGGCGATGGCGATGGCGGCTGCGGCGGCGTATGCGAGCCGCGAGCCCCGGCGCACATTCCGGGTGGCATCCCATACTTGGACGATGCCCGGGGCGGCCAGGATCGCCAGCGGGGGGAGTAGCTGGTTGAGGTAGCGCGGGAGGAGGCGCCAGCCGATCGCGGCGCCGGCCAGGGAGATGGCCAGCCAGAGGAGTAAGCGGACGGTGGGGGGACCGCTCCCTGCGGTCGCGGCTCTGCCAGCGGCATCCCGGGTCTCGGGCAAAACGTGCGGCCGCCACCAGGTCCATGCGGCTCCGATTACCAGCACCGCGTGGAATCCCAGCCAGCCCAGCAGCCGCACCAGGGGCGTTGCGGGCGACTCGTCGGGCGGCGATCCGGCATATTGGAGCCCCCAGCGCCAGACCTGCTGGATGTAGTCGCTCCAGGCGCCTTCCGCCACCAGCCACGCCACACAGGCGGCGTTCGGCAGCAGGAACCCGGCGGCCATCGCGAGCCAACCCGCGGGCTCGAACAACAGGCAGGCGGCCAGCACGAATCCGCCTTTGGGGGTCAGCAGGAACGCCAGCCCCGCCATCACGCCCGCAGCGAACGGACGGCGCCGCCACGCCCAGTAGACCGCGGCCAGGTGCGGCAGCAGCAGGAGCGTATCGGGCTCCACCGGAATGGTGGCGTGCGCGAAGTAGAACACCTGATAGAAGGCCAGCAGTCCCGCGGCGGCGAAGCCCTCGGCGGTGGTCCACAGGCTGGCGGCAAAGCGGAACGCCAGCCAGCAGGCGGCCAGCGCGGTGAGGGTCGAGACCAGGCGCAGCGGCCAGCCCGGGAATCCGCCCCAGACCAGCGCCCACAGCGCGCCCAGCGGAGGCTTGTCGTACCACAGGTCGCGGTACAGCATCTTGCCGTGGAGCAACTGGATGGCGGCCGCCAGGTGGTAATCCTCGTCGGCCCACAGCACCGTCAGATGTGCCAGCCGCGAGGCCACCAGGAGCCCGGCTACCGCCAGCCAGAATGTGGTCGAGGGACGCATGCGCGCGACCTTCTATTGGAACACTTCCGCGCCGCCGAAGGGCGGTGTGAGAGGCTGCGGGACGCGACTGCGGTGCGCTACCCTAAGTACAGAACCGACATGGCAAAGATTTCTGAAGTTCTGGGCGGCGCGGCGGCCATCGCCAAGGGAATGGGCATCACGTTCAAGGAGATGATGCATCCCACGCTCACCGAGGATTATCCGGAAGCGCCTCCCAAGTTCCAGGAGCGCTTTCGCGGCGTCCACGAGCTCCAGCGCGACGAAAATGGCCTCGAAAAGTGCGTGGCCTGCTTCCTCTGCGCGGCGGCCTGCCCGGCCGAGTGCATCTACATCGAGGCAGCGGAGAACACCGAGGAACTGCGCATGAGCGGCGGTGAGCGCTACGCCCAGGTCTACAACATCGACTACAACCGCTGCATCTTCTGCGGCTATTGCGTCGAGGCCTGCCCCACCGACGCTATCACGCACGGCCACGGCTTCGAGATCGCCAGCTATAACACCTCCACGCTGATCTACCGCAAGGAACAGATGCTGGTTCCGGTTCCCGAGGGCGCGCACTTTCCGCTGAAGGCGGAGCCGCAGAAATCATCCGGCGGCCACTGACCGGCGGGCATCCTGCCCAATTTCCACGACTTCCTCGATTCCTAGGCTATACTGATTCGGTCGGAGACTATGCTCCTCCCTACTACCGAGACCGGCATCCTGATCCTGCTGGCCGTGTCCCTGCTGTGCTCGGGCATCTGGGCCAGTTCGCTCAAAGCTGCGAAGAAGTGGCGCTTTGAGCTGTTCTACTACGACTTCACGCTGGGGGTGGTGCTGGCGGCCCTGGTGGCGGCCTTCACCGCCGGTTCCTGGAATCAGCAGGAACTGACCTTTCAGGACGACTACCTGCTGGCCGGCTACCGCAAGATGGCCTGGTGCCTGGGCAGCGGCGTGGTCTTCAACCTGGGGAACCTGCTGTTGCTGGCCTCCATGGCGGCCTCGGGCATGTCGATCGCCTTCCCCATCACATTCGGTGTGGCCTGGGCCGTGGGCGCGTTGTGGGAGTTCGCGGTGAGCACCGGTATTAACGGCATGCTGACGGTGTCCGGAGCCACGGCTGTGGTCATCGCGGCGGTGCTCACCGCCCTCGCCTATGCCTGGTATGTGGAGGCCGAGGAGAACAAGAAACTCAAGGCCCTGCGCGCCGATCCGCGCGCCAAGAAAGCCAGCCCACCGCGCCGGAGCTCCGCCCGCGGCATCGTGCTGGCGGTCGTCGGCGGACTGGTGATGAGCGTGTTCTTCCCGGCGCTCACCCAGGGAACCACGGGCGGCGACGGTGTGGCTCCCTATGGGGCGATGCTGCTGGTGGCCGCCGGCATTTTCGGCTCCACCATCCTTTACGTCCCGTTCTTCCTGTATTTTCCGGTGGAGGGCGCGCCGCTTCAGGTGCGCGACTTCACGCGCGGCACTTGGCTGCAGCACTCACTGGGTCTGCTGGGCGGGGTAATCTGGACTGTGGCTATGTTGACCGGTATGGTGTCCGGATCCTCCGAGACCGCGTCCGTATCGCAGGCCACCCGCTACGTGTTCATCCACAGCGGGCCCGCCTTGGCCGCCTTGCTGGGGTTGCTGGTGTGGCGTGACCTGCCCGAGTCCACCATGCGCGTCAAGTTGATGCTGTTCGCCACGTTGGTGTTGTTTCTGGCGGGGATTGGCATGATCGCTCTGGCCCCTATGTACTGAGCGTCAGCGCCCGGCCGGCGCAGGGCTTGCACGTTCCGGCCTGCGCGTGCGTCTTGTCTAGCAGGAATGAGGTTCCACGGGATAGTTGCGTTCGGACTGCTGGCGGTGCCGCTGGTGTGGGGCGAGCAGGTGGTCTTCACCAGTGGCCAGATGGTGCACGCCGACCGGCACGAGCGCCGGGGCGACCGGATGCTGCTCTATCGCGGCGGCGGCGTCATGGATCTGCCGGTGACCGTGGTGGCCGGGTTCGTTTCCGATAGCCCGGCCGCGGTGGACGCTCCCGTATCCGCGGCGCCTGCGCCCGTTGCCGGGCTCCCCGCCGTGGCGGCGCCGGTGGCCCAGCCGCCAGATCCCCTGGCGAACGATCCTCTGGCGAACGATCCCCTGGCCAACGACCCACGGGCAATGGTCCGCGCGGCGGCGGAGCGGGCGGGTCTGCCTCCGAAGTTCGTCGAGAGTGTGGCGCTGGTCGAATCCGCGTTCCAGCCCGATGCGGTCTCTCCCAAGGGCGCCATCGGCGTGATGCAACTCATGCCGGATACCGCCCGCACGCTGGGAGCCGATCCGCACGACGTGCAGCAGAACATCGACGCCGGCACGCGCCTGCTGCGCCAGTTGCTGCTGAAGTACGACGGCGACGTGGTGAAAGCCCTGGCCGCCTATAACGCCGGCGAGGGTGCGGTGGCGCGTTACAACGGCCTGCCTCCGTACACCGAGACCCGCCAGTACGTGAACCGCGTGATTGGGGCGTATCAGAAGGACGCCCCGCAGGTTCCGGCGACGCCCGGCGCCTCTAAGTAGGCCGCCAGCGCAGCACCGGCTTGCGCGCCGCGGTCACTTCATCCACCTTGCGCACGCGCGTGGTGTGCGGCGCATCCAGCACCACAGACGGATCGTCCTCCACCTCCCTGGCGATCGCCAGCATGGCCTCCACGAACAGGTCCAGCTCGCGCTTGCTTTCGGTTTCGGTGGGCTCGATCATGAGCGCCCCATGCACGATCAGCGGGAAGCTAACCGTATAGGGATGGAATCCGTAGTCGATCAGCCGCTTGGCGATCGCCCCGGTGTGCACGCCGCGCGCGGCTTGGCGGGCGTCGCTGAACACGCATTCGTGCATGGTGGGCGCATGCGAGGCGATCTCATACCGCGGTTCCAGCAGCTTGCGCAGGTAATTGGCGTTCAGCAGCGCGTCCATCGTGGCGCGCTTCAGCCCGTCGCCGCCGTAGGCCATGATGTAGGCCAGGGCGCGGACCAGCACGCCGAAGTTCCCGTAGAACGCCCGCACGCGGCCGATCGAGTGCGCGCGGCCGTAATCCCAGGTCCAACTGGAGCCGTTCTGCTTGAGGCGCGGCAGGGGCAGATACGGCTCCAGGTGCTGCTTGACCGCAACCGGACCCGACCCGGGTCCCCCGCCGCCGTGCGGGGTCGAGAACGTCTTGTGCAGGTTCAGGTGCATGACGTCGACGCCGAAATCGCCGGGCCGCGCGATGCCCACCAGGGCGTTCATATTCGCCCCGTCCATGTAAACCATGGCGCCCTTGGCGTGCAGGATTTCCGCCACCTGCGCGATGTGCTGCTCGAACACTCCCAGGGTGTTGGGATTCGTGATCATGATGGCCGCCGTGTCTTGGTCCACCATCGCGGCCAGCGCCGCCGTATCCAGCATGCCGCGATCGTTCGAGGCGATGTTCGCGGTCTCGTACCCGGCCATCCGCACCGTGGCGGGATTCGTGCCGTGCGCCGAATCCGGCACGATCACCTTGCGCCGCGGGTTGCCCTGCGCTTCGAGCGCCGCCCGCACCAGCAGGATGCCGGTCAGCTCGCCATGTGCGCCGGCGGCCGGTTGCAGCGTCACCGCATCCATGCCGGTGATCTCGGCGAGGCTCTGTTCCAGATCCGCGATGACGGCCATCGCGCCCTGCGCCAAATCCTCCGGCTGGTAAGGATGCGCCCAGGCCAGGCCGTCCACGCGCGCCGCGGCTTCATTGATCCGCGGGTTGTACTTCATGGTGCAGGAGCCCAGCGGATACAGACCGAGGTCGATGGCGTAGTTCCAGGTGGAAAGCCGCGTAAAGTGGCGGATCACATCGACCTCGCTCACCTCCGGGAAATCTTCGATCTCAGCCCGCACGTTATCCGCGCCCAGCGCGGCGGCCGGATCCACAGGCGGAACGTCGAGCTCGGGGAGCTGGTAGCCGGCCTTGCCCGGCGAGCTGCGCTCAAACAGCAGCGGCTCGTTCTGGCTGGGATGCGGCCGGACCTTCGGTGTCATGATGCGAACGCCTTTGCCACCGCATCCATGTTCTCGCGTGCGGTCATTTCCGTGCAGCACAGCAGGGCGCAGTCTTCCAGTTCCGGATAGAAGCGGCCGAGCGGAAGCCCGCCGATGATGTCCCGGGACTGGAGTGAACGGTTGATCCCGTCCACTGTGCCTCCCGGGGCGACGGCCGCGAATTCGTTGAAATACGGCCCGCTGAAGCGCCGCTGAAGCTGGCCGCCCAGGTAGTGCGCCTTGGCCAGGTTCTGTTCGGCCAGCTCACGCAGTCCGCGCTTGCCGTAGACCGCCATGAAGACGGTGGCCATCAGCGCGATCAGCGCCTGGTTGGTGCAAATGTTCGACGTCGCCTTCTCGCGGCGGATATGCTGCTCGCGCGTGGCCAGCGTCAGGCAGAAGGCGCGATCACCGTTGGCGTCCTTGGTTTCGCCCACCAGCCGCCCCGGCATCTGGCGGACGTAGTTCTGCCTGGTCGCGATCACCCCGGCGAACGGGCCGCCGTAGCTGGGCGGGATGGCGAAGCTCTGCAACTCGCCGGCGACGATATCCGCATCCTTGGGCGGCGCCAGCAACCCCAGCGAGACCGCCTCAGTGAAGACGAATACCAGCAGCGCGCCCTTGGCGTGGGCGATGGCCGCCGCCTTGGGGATCTCTTCCACGATCCCGAAAAAGTTGGGCGACTGCACGATCACCGCCGCGGTCTGGTCCGTAACGGCAGCCTCCAGCGCCTCCAGATCGAGCTGGCCGGACGCGTCATCGTAGGGCGCTTCGCTCACCGGCATGCCCTGATTCTTGGCGTAGGTCCGCAGTACCTCCCGATATTCCGGATGCACGGTGCGCGCCGTCACCACGTGATCGCGACCGGTGATGCGCATCGCCATCATCGCGGCCTCAGGCACCGCCGACGAACCGTCGTACATCGACGCGTTGGCCACGTCCATACCGGTCAACTGGCAGAGCATGGTTTGAAACTCGAAGATCGCGGTGAGCGTGCCCTGCGAGATCTCGGCCTGGTAAGGCGTGTAAGAGGTCAGGAACTCGCCGCGTGAAACCACGGTGTCCACCATCACCGGGCGGTAATGCGAGTACACGCCCGCGCCCAGGAACGAAGCGTAGCCTTCGGCGCACAGCGCCCCCAGCAATTGGAAGCGCCGCAGGATCTCGTATTCACTGATGCCGGGCGGAATGTCGAGCGCACGCCCCAGCCGCACGTCCTCCGGCAGGTGCGCATAGAGGTCTTCGAGCCGCGCCAGACCAATGGTGTCGAGCATCTGGCGGCGCTCCGCATCCGACTTCGGTAGGTAACGCAAACGGGACTTATTCCGATCCTATATAAGCCTGGTAATCGGCGGCAGTGAGGAGCGCCGAGGCTTCTTCGGGCGCCGACAGCTTGATCTTAACAAGCCAGGCCTCCCCATGCGGATCGGTGTTCAGCTTCTCGGGCGCGTCGGTCAGCATCGGATTCACTTCGGTGACCTCGCCCGAAACCGGCGCGAAGATGTCGCTCACGGCCTTCACCGATTCCACCGACCCCATGGTCTTGCCCTGTTCCAGCTGCGCGCCGGGCTTGGGCAGATCCACGTAGACGATGTCGCCAAGCTCGTTCTGCGCGTGGTCGGTGATGCCCACCGTGCCTACGCCGGCTTCGACGCGCACCCACTCGTGTTCCTTGGTGTAACGAAGATTATCTGGGTAGCTCATTTGGTTCGCTTATAAAAAGGAGTCGCGACCGTCACCGCCGGAACGGCCTGGCCGCGGATAAGGATGTCGATCTGTTTGCCAGGCGCGGCGAAGGCCGCGGGCAGGTAGCACATCCCTATATTCTTGCCGAGCGTGGGGGAGGGTCCGCCGCTGGTCACCCACCCGGCTCCCGCTCCTCCGATTTGCACTTCATAGCCGTCGCGGCCGATGCCGCGCCCGGTCATCTCGAACCCGATCAGCTTGCGGGTGACGTTCTCGCGGCGTTTGAGCAGCGCGTCACGGCCCACGAAATCGCCCTTGTCGAGCTTCACGATCCAATCCAGGTTCGCCTCCCACGGGACAATCGTCGCATGGATTTCGTGGCCGTAGAGCGCCATGGCCGCTTCCAGGCGCAGCGTGTTGCGCGCGCCCAGCCCGCAGGCCTGGATCCCGGCGTCGGCTCCGGCGGCGAGTAGAGCTTCCCACAGCCGCGTGGCCTGGTCCGGTGCGACGTAGATCTCAAAGCCATCTTCGCCCGTGTAGCCCGTGCGCGCGATCCGCGCCCCGGTGCCCGCCACTTCGCCGTCAACGAAATGGTAGTAGCGGATCGAGGCCAATGCATCGGAAGTCAACTTCTGTACGGTCTCCACCGCGCGCGGACCCTGCACGGCGATCTGCGCGTAACGCTCTCCGGCGTTCTCGACGGTGGCATCGAACGTGTTGTGCGCACCGATGTGCGCGTAATCCTTGTCCTGGTTCGCCGCGTTCACACACAGGAAGTAGTGATCGTCAGCCACCTTGTGCACCAGAATGTCGTCGACGAATCCACCGTGCTCGTAGAGCAGCGCCGAATACTGCGCCTGCCCCACGGCCAGCCGCGCGGCGTCGTTGGTGGTGACGTGGTTCACCAGCCGCAGCGCCTCCGGGCCCTGCACCTCGATCTCGCCCATGTGGCTGACGTCGAACAGCCCGACGCGCTGGCGCACGCAGTGGTGTTCCTGGAGCACGCCCGCGTACTGCACCGGCATCTCCCATCCACCGAAGTCCACCATGCGCGCACCCATCTTCCGATGTGTGTCATAGAGGGGAGTCCGTCGCAGAGCGGCCGTGGGCGAGCCCATGAAAGAATCAGGCTAGCATAGGGACACTGCGCGAACGCTGGCCGCAGCTATCATACGCTAGACTGATCGATAGGCAGGCCGTAGGAAAGGAGCCCATCGATGAGCTTCGCGAAAGTATCACCCAAGTACCAGATTGTGATTCCTAAAGAGGTGCGCGAGTACCTCAAGATCAAGCCCGGCCAGGAGCTATACTTCTCTATCGATCTGGAAGACAAGCACTCGGTCAGCTTGATTGTCGAACGGCCCATGGAGGAGCTGCAAAAGGAACTTCGTGGGGTTGATATCAAGTTCGAACGCGAAAAGGTGGACCGCGACCCGACCGGCAAATACAGCTACGCCGAAATGGTGGCGCGCGCCAAGCGTCGCAAGGCCTCCTGACGCCGTGCACGTCGTGGACAGCTCGGGGTGGATCGAAGAGGTCCTGCTTCGGCCCAACCATCTGCTCTTCCGCAAGCTGATTGCGGACCTCCCCAATCTTCTGGTGCCCACGATCTCGATTCACGAAGTCGTGCGCATTGTGACGCGCGCCCGCGATCGCAAAACAGCCGAACAGGTTGTGCTGAAGATGCGCCGCGGCACCGTCGTGGACCTCGACGTAAACCTCGCCCAGGTATCCGCTCGTCTCGGCATGCGCTACAACCTTCCGATGGGCGACTCCATCATCTACGCCACCGCCCGAGCCCACGAAGCCACCCTCTACACCCAGGACGCCGACCTCGCCAAGCTCCCCGGCGTCAAATACGTCCGCCCAAAATAGCGCGCTATCCTGAAAGCGGAGGAACACCGACCATGAAGCTCCCCATCGCCCTCGCCGGACTGCTGGCTCTCGCCGCCTGCTCCACCGTTCCCACGGTCGTGGACGGACACATCAGCCCGGACGGCGCCCGCCAGCTTCAGGCCGAATGGGCCGCCAGCCTCGACAGCGGCGCCTCCGACCCGATGGCCGCCTCCATCGCCTCCAAGATCACGCTAAGCGCCCCACAGTTAGACACTTCCGGCGGCACCAGCCTCTTTGTCGAACAGCCCGACGGCTCCTGGCGCGTGCCCGAGTCCGCCATTTCCGCTCCCTCCAATTAAGCGCTGCCCGCACTGTGCTAGACTGAAACGGTACTATAACGATTAAGAATAGACGAGGAGTATCGATTCTCGAATGGCACTGGCGGGTGAAGCAAAGCAGAAGGTGATCGCAGAGTTCCGGGTCCACGCAAAGGACTCCGGCTCTCCGGAGGTGCAGGTTGCGGTTCTCAGCCGCCGTATTGCAGAGTTGACCGAGCACTTCAAGACGCACGCGAAGGATCATCATTCCCGCCGCGGTCTGCTTCAAATGGTGGCTCGCCGCCGCCGGCTGCTGGACTACCTGCGTAGCTGCAGCCCGGAACGCTACAAGACCCTGATTACCAGCCTGGGCATCCGCCGCTAGCGTCCAGTCGAAGCCATCGGTTCTCGATCCCGGCCCTGGTGGCCGGCCGAACCCCTTGTGGGCCCCTCCAAAGTCTCTCCTTAATCAACGCCAGATTAAAGGACGATTGTAGACATGTTGCATTCCGTTGAAGTGGACCTGGGCCAAGGCAGGCTCATCACGCTCGAAACCGGAAAGATGGCCAAGCAGGCCAACGGCGCCGTCGTGGTGCGCTCCGGCGATTCGGTGGTCCTGGTGACCGCCTGTACGGCGCCCGATCCCAAGCCCGGGGCCAACTTCTTCCCCCTCACGGTGGATTACCGTGAATACACCTACTCGGCCGGACGCTTTCCCGGCGGCTTCATCAAGCGTGAAGGCCGCCCCACCGAGAAGGAAGTCCTCACCTGCCGCCTGATTGACCGTCCCATTCGCCCGCTGTTCCCCGAAGGTTACTCCCACGAAACGCAGGTCATCGGCATGGTGCTTTCGGCCGATCCCGAACGCGACCCCTCCACGCTGGCCATGGTGGGCGCGGGCGCTTCGCTGGCCATCTCCGATATCCCGTTCCCGCACGTGCTGGGCGCGGTGCGCGTCGGCATGGTGGATGGCGAATACGTCGCCAACCCCACCTATGAGGAGACCAAGGCCTCCAAGATCAACATCGTCGTTGCGGCCACCGCCGGCGGCATCGTCATGGTCGAGTCCGGGGCGCAGCAGGCCACCGAAGAGGAAGTGTTCGCCGCCATCCAGTTCGGCCACGAGTGCTGCAAGAAGATCGCCGCCGGCATCGAGGATCTGGTGAAGAAGACCGGCAAGAAGAAGGCGGAGTTCGCGCCGCCTCCGATCAACCAGGAGCTCTACGACAAGATCTCCGCCATGATCGGCGCCGAACTCAAGGACGCCCTGAATACCCAGAAGTACGAGAAGCTCGACAGCTACGCCCGCGTCGACGCCTGCAAGAAGAAGGTCAAGGAAGCGATGTCGGAAGAGGAGCTGCCGGAAGCGGGCGGCCTGTTCGATGCGCTCAAGGAGCGTATCTTCCGCGACGAGATGCTCAAGGAGCGCCGCCGTCCGGACGGGCGCAAGTTCAACGAGATCCGCAAGATCGATATCGAAGTGGGCGTGTTGCCGCGCACCCACGGTTCGGCTTTGTTCACGCGCGGCGAAACGCAGGCGCTGGTCACCACCACGCTCGGCACCAAGGACGACGAACAGCGCATTGAGTTGCTGGATTCCTCGGAATCCTCCAAGCGCTTCATGCTGCATTACAACTTCCCGCCCTTCAGCGTGGGCGAGGTCGGCTTCATGCGCGGCGCGGGCCGCCGTGAGATCGGCCACGGAGCACTGGCTGAGCGGGCGCTTTCGGCCGTGATCCCGGACGACAAGGCGTTCCCCTACACGATGCGTGTGGTGAGCGACACGCTCGAATCGAACGGATCAAGCTCGATGGCGGCGGTCACCGGCGGGGCGCTCTCGCTGATGGACGCCGGCGTGCCGATCGCGGCTCCGGTGGCGGGCATCGCCATGGGCCTGGTGATGGAAGGCTCGGACTACGCGGTGTTGACCGACATCGCGGGCGCCGAGGATCACTACGGCGATATGGACTTCAAGGTGGCCGGCACGCGCGCGGGCATCACGGCGCTGCAGATGGACATCAAGGTGCCCAACATCACGGCGCAGATCATGAAGGAGGCCCTGGCGCAGGCCAAGGAAGGCCGCCTGTTCCTGCTGGACAAGATGGCGGCGGCGCTGGAAGGGCCGCGCGACACGATGTCGCCCTACGCGCCGCGCATCTTCACCCTGCAGATTCCGACCGAGAAGATCCGCGAACTGATCGGACCGGGCGGCAAGGTGATCCGCGGCATCGTCGAAGCGACCGGTTGCAAGATCGACGTCGAGGACGACGGCAGCGTGAAGATCTTCTCTTCGGACGGCGTTGCCGCCGACCGCTGCATCCAGATGGTCACCGACATCTGCGCGGTGGCCGAAGTGGGCAAGACGTACCTGGGCAAAGTGGTGCGCATCGTCGATTTCGGCGCCTTCGTCGAGATCTTCCCCGGCACCGACGGTTTGCTGCACATCTCCGAGATCGCGGAGAACCGCATCAAGCAAGTGCGCGACGAATTGAATGAAGGCGACCAGATCCTGGTGAAGGTGCTGGCGCTCGAAGGCAACAAGATCAAGCTGTCGCGCAAGGCGATCCTGAAGGAGCAGCGTGAGAAGCTCCAGAAGGAACAGGCGGGTGGCAAGAGTTAACAGCCCGCTGGCCAGAGCGGCTGCCGCCTTCCTGGTGGTGGCTGGCTTGGCGTTTGCGCAGACACAGACATACAAAGTCCCGCCCCCGCGGGAGGAAGCAGGCCGCGATCCAACGCTCGCGGCCTTTTTCGTGAAGCTGCGGGCGGCGGTGAAGGCCAAGGATTCGGGCGCCCTGATGAGCCTGGTCTCGCCGGACATCAAGAACGGCTTCGGCGGCGAGGACGGTGTCGCCCGCTTCCTCCAGGTCTGGCAGATCGACACCGGCAACAGTCCGGTGTGGGACGTGCTGAAGCTGATCCTGTCGATCGGCGGCGTGTGGCTCGACGACCAGCAGTACTGCCTGCCGTACGTCTCCTTTCGGTTTCCGGATGAGGTTGACGCGTTCACGCACTCGGTGGTGTTGGGCGCGAGCGTGCGGCTACACGATGCCGCGTCGGCAAGTGGGCGCGTGATCGGGTCGCTCTCCTACGACGTGGTCGAGGTGGTGAAGCGCGAGGCGGACTGGACCGAGATCCGGACGCTGGACGGCAAGCAGGGGTTCATTTCGACGGCGTACCTGTACAGTCCGGTGAGCTACCGCGCCTGCGTCATGAAGAACGATGCGGGGGAATGGAAGATCCGCACGCTGCTGGCAGGGGATTGAGTGGACAGGGAGCGGTCTTGAACTGTCCGCAGTGCCCTAGAAGAACGCGATCCCGCGCGAGGCCAGGATCACGGCCACCCAGAGCGCGACCGAGGTCCGGCGGAAGCGCGCGGGCAACAGCAGGATACACACCAGCAGAACCAGCTTGACGCGGAAGAAGGTGCTGTCCCAGGTACGCGTAGGGTTCGTCAGGAACAGCACCAGCCCAGTCACGGTAAGGAACGCCGCGGCCGCCCAGCGCCACTTGCGCAGACCCTCCACCAGGACCAGGCCGCCGAACCAGGCTACGCCCAGCACGTGCAGCGCGCCGACGACCGGAACGCCCCAGGTGGATGCGGCCAGCCAGTCAAACATCGAAGTCCCGCTCAAACATCGAAGTCCCATCAAACATCGAAGTCAATGATGGCCCGGGCGGCGAGCACCACCAGCGTCCATAGCGCGAGAGACAGCGCGGCCGTGATGCGCCTCGCGCGGCGATGCAACGTGTAGTGCGCGGCGAGCGCGACGGCCAGCAGGGCCAGCTTCACGCGGAAGGCCGGGTTGGCCAGGTAGCGGTCGAAGTCGGCGGCGAACAGGAGTGCGCCCGTGGCAAGCGTCAGCACCAGGCCGAAGCGTGTGTAGGATGCCAGGGGCCGTTGTGGAGGCATCCATCCGAGCACGGCCAGGTCGGCGAGCACGATGGTCCCCACCAGCAGCGCCAGGCCGGCGACGTGGATTGCTTCGAGGAAGGGAAACAGCCAGGTGTTTTCCATCTCCACTGAGTGTCGCATCGTTGCTTGTGTCGCGCGCACTCGTGCGCGACCGCGCCGGCACTCGTGCCGGTGCTTGTCCTACAACCGGCCACAAGTGCCGGGACGAGTCCCGGCACGGCGAGCACGAGTGCTCGCGCTACCTCGGGCCGCTCAGGGTGGACAGGACCATGAGCGGGAACAGGCAGGTGTCTTCCATCTCCACTGAGTGTCGCATCGTTGCTTGTGGCGCGCGCACTCGTGCGCGCCGCGCCGGCACTTGTGCCGGTGCTTGTCCTACAACCGGCCACAAGTGCCGGGACGAGTCCCGGCACGGCGAGCACGAGTGCTCGCGCTACCTCGGGCCGGTCAGGGTGGACAAGACCGTGAGCGGGAACAGGCAGGTGTCTTCCATCTCCACTGAGTGTTGCATCGTTAGCTTGTGGCGCGCGCACTTGTGCCGGTGCTTGTCCTACAACCGGCCACAAGTGCCGGGACGAGTCCCGGCACGGCGAGCATGAGTGCTCGCGCTACCTGCTACTGCTTGCAGGTCAGGGTGGACAAGACCGTCGAAAGTGTCTTGGCCGAGGCGCCTTCGTCGGTCTTCGCCCGCCAGCCGACGAAGCCGTCCGGGCGGACCAGCACGGCGCCCGAGGTGCCGATGCCGTGCAGGGCGGCGAAGCCGGGACGGTCCACCAGATGCGCCTCGATGGGGAGCTTGGCGGCCGCATCGATCCACGCCTCTCCCGTGCCTCCGGCCATCAGCACGAAGGCGCGGCCGTATTTGTCGAGCGTCGACTCGCCTTCGCTCAGCCAGATGTGCGGCGCGCGCGAGCCGGGCCGCCCGAGCGACTCCTGCGGGTGCTCGTGCAGCACGTCGTTGGGCACGTCGACGATCACCGCGGGTGAGCGGTAGATGTAGCCGAACTCGACGTTCAGGTCATGCTCGAGTGGCTGGACGCCCTGGGTGCCGAGATAGGGCGCGGTGCGCATGACGTAGCGCGTGTAAGCCTGCTCGACGGTGAAGGCCGAAGCCGGGCGGCGCTCCATCTCGTAGGTAGCGAGCAGCCCTTCGCCGGCGTCGCCGCGCAGCACCCAGGCGAGCTTCCAGGCGAGGTTGTGCGCATCCTGCACGCCCGTGTTGCCGCCGAAGCCGCCGTTGGGAGGCATGACGTGCGCCGCATCGCCGGCCAGGAACACGCGGCCTTCCTGGAAGCGGCCCGCCACGTCGGCGCAGGCTTCCCACGGCATGGTGTTTTCGATGGTGACTTCGATGTCACGCGTGCCGAGTGCGGAATAGATCAGCTCGCGGGCCCGCTCTTCGGTGAGCCCGGTGGCGACGTCGGTGATGGGCTGGGCCGGATCGCCGATGGCGTTTACGGCCAGGAATCCGGTTTCAAAGGGCCGTTCCATGCGCATGAAGCCGCGCAGGTGCTGGTTGAGAATATAGACCACGCTGAGGTTGCGGCCGCGAAACAGCTCGCGGACATCGGCGCGGAAGTAGATGGTGACGCTTTTCGAGAATGATCCGTGGCCGGCCATGCGGATGCCGAGCTGCTCGCGAATGCGGCTGGTGGCGCCGTCGGCCGCGACCATGTACTGCGCGCGGACGCGCGTGGGTTCACCGCCATTCCCGGATTGGGCGCGCGGTTGCACGATGGCCGTGACGCCCTCAGCGTCCTGCTCAAACGAGGTCAGATCGGTGCCGAAGCGGAGGTCGGCGCCGAGCGCCTCGGCGCGCTGCTTGAGAATGGGTTCCAGCAGACTCTGCGAGATGAACACGCGCTCGCAGGGGCTGTAGTCACGCACGCCCTCGTTCAGGTTGGCGATGTAATAGGTGATCTCCTTGCCGGCGAGCGATTCGACGGCCATGATGGCGCCGTCCTGCACGAACTGTTCTTCGGACTTGGCGCGAACGGTGCCTTCGATGCCGGCGGCGCGCAGAATCTCCATGGTGCGCTGGCTGATCTGCGCCGCGCGCGGGTGGATCGCCGTACCGGGATGATGCTCGACGGCGAGGGACGGCACGCCGTACTGGCCCAGCAGCATGGCTGTGGAAAGGCCCACCAGACTGCCGCCGACGATGAGGACGGGGACTTGGATTTCCTGCATTCGGTTAGTTGGACGGCCCTCGCGGAACGAAACCGCAGGGAACTGCAGCCCGCATGAGAAGCTCGCTATTTCGCAAACAGGTCCTGGTAGTCCTTGTTGTTCTCACAAACGAATTCGTCGATCTTTTGGAGGTCGGGGCGCAGCGGGAAGGTGCGCTCGACGGTCCAGGGGCGGACGAAGACGTTGGGGTCTTCGAGCGTCGCTTCATAGGTGAGCGTGGTGTAGTCGGGGCGGGTGAAGCGCTCGACGATGTGCAGGGCTTCGGTGTGCTTGTAGCCGCTGAGCTCGGTGCGGTCATTGAAGCCGATGGTGTCCACCACCAGCGTGTCGCCTTCCCACTCGCCGACGGAATCGCCCAGCCAGGTGGGATCGGGATCGACGGGATGATGGCCGCCGATGCGGATGATGCGGTGGGTGTTGGGGTACTCGTGCAGGATGATGACGTAGTTCGCGTTCTGGATGATCTGGAACTGATAGGGCACGGTGAAGGCGGACGGTCCGGCGACGGGCATGCAGTCCGACAGGGCACCGGCTTCGTCGGGTCCGCGGACGACGCGGAAGCTTTCAGCGCCGGGCTTGAGTTCGGGTCCGGCGGGACCGGCTCCTCTTCCACCGCCTGGACCGCCTGCGGCTCCCCGTCCGCCTGCGGCTCCCCGTCCGCCGGGGGCGCCCCGTCCACCGGCTGCGCCGCGTCCGCCGCCGCCACCGCCGAAGTTATAGACGCCGCTGAGATCGGGGTGTCCGTCGAAGGCGATGGGGGTTGCGGTGGGCAGTTCGGGTGCGGCCGACGACGTTGTGATGGGTGCGGTGCCGGCGACATTCACGGTGAGGCTGCGGGAGACGGAGTCGCCGGCGGGGCCGCCCACGGTGAGCGTGTAGGTGGTGGTCGCGCTAGGGGTGAGGACGCGGCTGCCACGCGGAGTGACGCGGCCGGGCTCGGGCGTGATGGTGACGCCGCTGGGATTCTCGGTGGCCCAGATGAGCGTGACTTCCTGGCCGGGTTGGATGGAGGCGGGCTGGGCGCGGAACTCGACAAGCCGGGCCGGGGGCACGTCGCGTCCGCGGCGGGGGGCGCCGGGCTTGGTCTCGAGGACCTCCTGTTGGGCGAGGGCCGTGAGTGCGACGAGGGCGGTCAGGGCGGTCAGTTGGATGGTGTGCTTCATGGTGCTCCTCACTGCTGGGCGGATTTGGGCTTGAAGAATCAGTATAGTCCGACGAGGGGTGAAATTGAACGGCGACGTTGGGTTCGTTTTGTTGTGGGAGCGGGGATGGGGGCAAGGGGCCGGTTGGGGTGCGGTTGGTTGTTGGGTTCGTTTCGTTGCCGGGGGCAAGCGCCGGGATGAGTCCCGGCACGACAGGCCGCGGGCCTGCGCCACGTCGGCGGGGAGTTTCGTTGGCGCAGTCGGGCTTGCGTTCAGCATTCTGATGGACCTCTCTCGAACAATACGCTTACCATCCGGATTCGAGGAGTACAGGAAGAAATCAGACCTAAGTGCAAGTAAGTAATGATTGTTAATTCCATTTTCGCTGGGTGCTCCGCTTGTAGTGAGGAGCGGCGGAGTTGATTGTTCGGTATGGCCTCCATCCCGGTGAGGCTTGGGACCAGGCCGTCCGGCAAGTTACAGACAGCCCCTTGAGCCAAGCAGAGCCATGCCCGCGGGCCGCTTGCCTGGGGCGAAGAAGCGGCAGGCTCCGGCGCTCACCCAGAAGATTCGCGATTGCTTTCGCGAGTCGGCGCTATGCGTGCTGCCCCTTACTTTGGAAACGGCGGGGGATTCTCCGATATTCGGGCCAAGAGCCGGATTTCGCCGCCCGATGCGGTCCATCTGGCTGCGGCAGCGCAGGCCGGGGTCAATTTGTTTCTCATGCACGATCACCGGCTTCGGGGATTGGTGGTGCCGGGGATCCACTTCATCGTCGGGTTGGATACGGACGTCATATAGGCGAAGGGGTTGGAGGTAGACAAGCGCCGGGATGAGGCTTTCCCTTATTGTCTGGGCGCCGCAAGCCACGGGCTTGCGCCACCTCAGCGCCTGCGATCCGGGGGTTCACCTACGACCAGGACCGGGGCGCTGACGGCGTGGCGGACGCTGTTGATGGTGGCGCCGAACAGGAGGTCCTTGATACCGGTGTGGCCGTGGGCGCCCATGACCACCAGGTCGGGTTGGAGTTCGCGGGCGGCGCGGACGATTTCGGTGCGGGGGCTGTGGCCGTGGGCGACGATGAGTTCGGCTTGGAGGCCGTCGCGGCGGAGGGTGTCGACGATGTCGTGGAAGTAGCGCTCGCCGGCCGTCTCTTCGGCGGTGGCGGCCAGGGGTCCGAAGAGCTGGCTGGTGGCTCCTTCTTCGACGTGCAGCAGGTGGATGGTGGCGCCGTGCGGGCGGGCCATGGCGGCGGCGTGGGAGACGGCGGCTCGATCCTGGTCGGAGTGATCGAGCGGAACCAGGATGCGGCGGTAGACGGGCGCGGCGAGGTGGGCAGCGACTTCTGTGCCGCGCGGCTCATGGTGTTCCGGGATGGCGGGCTTGACGAACGAGACGTAGCCGAGCAGGTAGAGGCCGCCGAGGGCGAGGGGTCCGACGATGAGAATGCGCCACGGGTCGGCGGCGACCCAGGGGGCGGCTTCCGTGTAGACCAGCCAGAGATTCAACACGACGATGATGGCGGCGACGGTCCAGGCCAGGGCTTTGACCCAGGCGGGGTTGGAGAATTCGCCCATGCGGCGGTGGTCGCTGGTGAAGCGGATGAGCGGGATGACGGCGAAGGGGAGCTGCATGCTGAGGATCACCTGGCTCAAGATGAGCAGGCGGTAGGTGCCTTCTTCGCCGGAGGTCGAGACCACGGCCACCGCGGGGATGATGGCCAGCGAGCGCGTGATCAGCCGGCGGATCCAGGGGCGCAGGCGGAGGTGGAGGAATCCTTCCATGACGATCTGGCCGGCGTAGGTTCCGGTGAGCGTCGAGGACTGGCCGCTGGCGAGCAGCGCGATGGCGAATAGCGCACTGGCGAGCGCGGTGCCGAGCAGCGGGGCGAGGAGTTCGTGGGCCTGTTGGATTTCGGTGACCACGGTTCCGCTGCGGAAGAAGACGGCGGCGGCCAGGACCAGGATGGCTCCGTTGACGATGAGCGCTCCGTTCAAGGCGATGACGGAATCGATCAGGTTGAAGCGGCAGGCCTGACGGCGTTCGGCGGAGCTTTTGCCGACGCGGCGGGTTTGGACCAGGGCCGAGTGCAGGTAGAGGTTGTGCGGCATCACGGTGGCTCCGAGGATGCCGATGGCGATGTAGAGGCTGGTGGCGTCGATGCGGGGGACGAGTCCGGAGGCCATGTCGCCCCAGACGGGCTTGGCGAAGAAGAGCTCGACGATGAAGCAGCCGGTGACGATCAGGATCAGCGAGAGGATGATCGCCTCGATGAGGCGGATGCCGTAGCGGGTGAGCCACAGGACCAGGAACGTATCGAGGGCGGTGAGCAGGACGCCGGTGGTGAGCGGGATGTGGAAGAGCAGGTTGAGGCCGATGGCGGCTCCCAGGACCTCGGCCAGGTCGCAGGCGGCGATGGCGATTTCGCAGAGGATCCAGAGGGAGTTGTTGACGGCGCGCGGGTAGGCTTCGCGGCAGGCCTGGGCGAGGTCGCGGCCGGCGACGATGCCGAGGCGCGCGGAGAGCGTCTGGAGCAGGATCGCCATGAGGTTCGACAGCACCAGGACCCAGACGAGCTGGTAGCCGAAGCGGGCGCCGCCTTCGAGATCGGTGGCCCAGTTGCCGGGGTCCATGTAGCCGACGCTGACCAGGTAGGCGGGTCCGGCGAAGGCGAACATGCGCCGGAGGAAGGTGGGTTTCGAGGTGGCGACGCTGGCGTGGACTTCCGGCAGGGAAGCGCCGGATGCTAGCTGTGGTTTCCCCTCCATGCTTAACTATAGTTCAGTTGGGGAGTCGGCGCCAGGGGGGCGGGTGCGGACGTTTGGAGGACCGCTTCCTGCGGTCGCGGCTCAGCTAGCGGTGTTCCGGACGGATCGCGTTTGTCGAGCAGAGTTGCTGTTAGAGCGGGGGCGGCGGTCCGGGATCGGCGAACTGGCGGCGATAGAGGTCGGCGTAGAGGCTGGGGCGCTCCAGAAGCTCGGCGTGGGTTCCGCGTTCGGCGATGCGGCCTTCGTTCACCACCAGGATTTGGTCCGCTTTGAGGATGGTGGAGAGGCGGTGTGCGATGACGAGCGACGTACGTCCGCGGAGGGCGATTTCCAGGGCATCCTGGATGGCGGCCTCGGATTCGGAATCGAGGTGCGCGGTGGCTTCGTCGAGGATGACGATGTCGGGCGCTTTGAGCAACAGGCGGGCGATGGCCAGGCGCTGTTTTTCGCCTCCCGAGAAGCGATAGCCGCGGTCGCCGACCAGCGTGTCGAGGCCCTGGGGCAGGGAAGTGACAAGCGGCAGGATCTGCGCGGCGCGCAAGGCTTCGGTGAGTTCGGCCTCCGTGGCGCCGGGTTTGGCGTAGAGCAGGTTGGCGCGGATGGTGTCGTGGAACAGGTGCGCATCCTGCATGACGGTGCCCACGCGTTGCTGGAGGGAATTCAGCTTCGCATTGCGCACGTCGATGCCGTTGATCGCCACCGAGCCGCTCTGGACGTCATAGAGGCGCGCGACCAAGTGGGTGATGGTGGTCTTGCCCGCGCCGGACGGGCCGACCAGCGCCACAAGCTGGCCCGGCTCGGCGACGAAGGTGATGTCCTGCAATATCGTCTTTTCCGGCGTGTGCTCGGGGGCGGCGATGGATTCGAGCGACGCCAGGGAGACCTCCGCGGGCGTGGGGTAGCGGAAGGAGACGTGATCGAAGGCGATGCGGGCGGGACCGGCGGGTACGGACACGGCGCCGGGCGCATCCTGAATCATGGGCGGCAGGTCCAGCACCTCGAAGACACGCTCGAAGGAAACCATGGCGGTCATCACAGTGACCTGGATGTTGGAAAGTCCGGTGAACGTGAGATAGAGGCGGGACAGGTAGGAGAGAAAGGCGATGACCGTGCCCAGGTCGAGCTGGCCTTGCACCGTGAGCACGCCTCCCCATCCGTAGGCGAAGGAGGTGGCGATGACGGTCATGAGCATGATCGCGGTGCCGAAGAGGCGGCCGTAAATGGCGGTTTTGACACCGATGGCGGAGACGCGGCCGGCTTTATCCTCGAATTCCTTGGTGTCTTCCTCGGGGCGGCCGAAAATTTTGGCGACATAGGCGCCCGCGACGTTGAAGCGTTCGGTCATGAGGCCGCTCATCGCGGCGGTGAGGGTCATTCGTTCGCGCAGGATCTGCTGGAGCTTGCGTCCCCAGAAGCGCGCGGGAAGAACGAAGAGCGGCACCAGGACGAGGGCCGCGAGGCTCATCTGCCAGGAGAGGGCGAACATCGCGATCAGGACGCCCACCAACACCACGCTGTTCCCCACCAGGTTGGAGAGCATGCCGGTGAAGGCATCCTGGGCGCCGGAGACGTCCGAGCTCAGGCGGCTGACCAGGGCTCCGGTGCGGATGCGGGTGAAGAAGGCGAGCGGCATGCGCTGGATGTGCTCGAACAGGTTGGTGCGGAGGGAAAGCACGACGCGCGCGCCGACTGTGGCCGAGAGATACGACTGGGCGAGGCCGAGTGCGCCGTCGAGGAGTCCGAGGACGCCCGCCAGTATGGCGAAGCGGATGATCAGCGCGGCGTTGCCCTGGAGGAATCCGTTGTTGATGATGTGGCGGTAGATCAAGGGGTTGACGATGCTGACGCCGGCGTCCAGAATCACCACCAGGAGAAAGAGCGCCAGCAGGCCGCGATAGGGGATAGCGAATCGCAGCATGCGCTTCAGGGTCCCGGGCTTCACCTTTTGTTTTAAGATCGATGCGTCCTGCATGAGGGAGCGCATCGCGCCCATGCCTGCCATTCCCATAGTTGTTCCTTATCGTAACCTCCGGCGGCGGCGGGCAAATGCGCGCTGACAGGGGCGCTGACCACGCTTGACGCGGTGTTTGGCGGGCACTAGGCTGAGGCATGGCTGCGAGCGTTTTCCAGAAATTGAACCTGAAAGATCAGGGCGAGATCGTGGTGTTGAACGCGCCGGAGAGTTTTGAGCCGGAGCTGGCGGGGTTGCAGGGTGTGGCGGTGAGGCGGAAATGGGCGGGTGCCGCGGAGTTCGTGCTGGTGTTCCTCACCGAACAGAAGCAGGCCGATGCGTTCGCGGGCGCGGTGGCGAAGCAGGCCCCCGGGGACGCGATCGTTTGGGTGGCGCATCCGAAGCAGTCGTCGAAGAAGGTGAAGTGGGAGTTTTCGACCACGGCGCTGTGGGAGGCGATGGGGGCGCTGGGGTTCGAGGGGGTGCGGCGGATCGCGATCGACGAGGACTGGACGGCGCTGCGCTACCGGCGGGTGGAGTTCATCAAGACGATGACGCGGGATGTGTCGGGGGCGCGGTCGGCGGCGGGGAAGGCGCGGACGGCGAAGAAGTAGCGGTTGAGCGGGCGGGGCGGGCAGGCGGCCTGAGAGGCCGCCGCAGGCCGCGGGCCTGCCCCACATGCTCTCGGAGCAGCGCATGGACGATTTCTTTAAGCGGATTCAAACGTTAGCCCGGTACCTGGAATCGACCGGCCAGCCCGGCTGGAGCGCCAGGCTGCTTGAGGCGTTGGCCGGTTCAACCGGCGGAGAAGTGTTGACGGCGCTTCGCTGGCATCTCCGGAAGCTCCTGGAGGAGTTTTCCCTTTCCGGCGAGCGGGAGCGGGAGGCGCGTGGATTGCTTCAAGAGATCGAGGCGACGATGCTGGCTAGCTGGGGGAGCTTGCCAGATTGAGATGGGCGCGGACGGCGAAGAAGTAGGCGAGGGGTTCGGAGGCTTTGTTATCCTTATGACTTGGGCTCCCCTGAAGGGTTCGAGAGCCATCCGAGGTTCCTATGTCCGGACATTCCAAATGGGCGACCATCAAGCATAAGAAGGCCGCCACCGATGCCAAGCGGGGGAAAACCTTTACCCGCCTGATCAAAGAAATCACGATTGCGGCCCGAGGCGGTGGCGATCCCGACGCGAATCCGCGGCTGCGCACGGCCGTCACCGCGGCCAAAGCCGTCAGCATGCCGGCCGACAACATCACGCGCGCCATCAAGCGCGGCACCGGCGAGTTGGAAGGCACGCAGATCGAGGAAATCATGTTCGAGGGCTATGGGCCGGGCGGCGCGGCCGTCCTGGTTGACGTGGCCACCGACAACCGCAATCGCACGGTGAGTGAGATCCGCCACATGTTTTCGAAAAACGGCGGGAACATGGGCGAGCAGGGCAGTGTGGCCTGGATGTTCGACCGCAAGAGCCAGATCCTCGTCGAGGGCGACAAGGCGGACGAAGATACGCTGATGGCGCTGGTGCTGGACGCCGGGGCCGAGGACCTGCGCAACGAAGGCGGCAACTGGGAAGTGATTTCGGCTCCTGAGGCGCATGACAAGGTGCTGGAGGCGATTCAGAAGGCGGGCATCGAGACGGCGTCCGCGGAGGTCGCCATGATTCCGAAGAACGTGACCAAGCTGGAAGGGAAGAACGCTTCCGGCATGCTACGGCTGAGCGAGGCGCTGGAAGAGCACGACGACGTGCAGAACGTGTACTCGAACTTCGACATCGACGAGCAGGAGATGGAGGCTCTGGCGCAGTAGGCGCGGGGCCGGGCAGCGTAAGAGGTCTGCCAAAGCGTGGTCATTCTGGGGATCGATTGCGGGAGTGAGCGCACCGGCTGGGGCGTGATTGAAAGCGACGGCCGGCGGCACCGCGTGCTGGCGCACGGCGTGATCCGGGCGGTGGCATCTCACCGGATTGAGCAGCGGCTGGCGCGGATCGCCGCGGGGCTGCGGGGCGTGCTGGAGCAGCATCGTCCGGCGGAGGCGGCGGTGGAGGACCTGTTTTACGCGCAGAATGTGAAGACGGCGCTGAAGCTGGCGCACGTCCGGGGGGTGGCCTTGTTGGCGATCGCCGAGGCGGGAGTTCCGCTGGGCGAGTATTCGCCGCTGGAAGTGAAGATGAGCGTGGTCGGCTATGGCCGCGCGCACAAGCATCAGGTGGAGTTGATGGTGCGGTCGCTGACGGGGATCCAGGACAAGTTCGAGTCCGAGGACGCCTCCGACGCGCTGGCCGTCGCCATCTGTCACGCAACCCGTTCCCAGGCAGGCGGGCGCCATGGCGCCGCGCGGGCCGCGGAGGTAACCCTGTGAAATATGCGTTGATGCTGATGCTGGCGTCCACCGTGGCGTGGGCCGCTGATCCGCAGATCACTTATACAAAGGAATTCCCGGGGTCGGTGCCGGCCTACGTTGCGATCACGCTGCACGCGGACGGTGCGGCTACCTATAGCGAAGATCCGGACGATGACGAGCCGGAGACGTTTCAGATCGAACCGGACGCCGCGGCGGCGATTTTCGCTTTGGGCGAGAAGCTGGACAAATTCCGCAGGCCGCTGGAGAGCGGAGCCAAGGTGGCCAATATGGGCCGCAAGACTTACCGTTGGGATGAAGACGGCAGCGCGACCGTTCTGCAGTACAACTATTCGACCGACAACGACGCGCGTGTGTTCCAGGACTGGTTCGAGCGGATCACCGAATGCGAGCGGATCCTGATCGACCTGCGGCGCACGGCGCGGTTCGACCGGCTGGGCGTGAACGACGTGCTGCTGCGGCTTCAGGCGGCCTGGGACGCCAAGCGGGTGGTGGGTAAGGCGCAGTTCCTGCCGATGCTCGACAAGGTTACGAAGAACGAGGCGTATCTGCACATGGCGCGGGACCGGGCCGCGGGGCTGGCGGAAGCGTTCCGGGCTACGGGCAAGGCCGAATAATGACGCTGCATTTCAGATGCGCGCTATGGGGCATGGCACTGGCCTGCGTGCCGGCGGTGTGGGCGCAGCAGTCGCAGATCAACGTGCCGACGCTGCTGGACCAGCCGGCGCAGCCTTCGACTGAAGAGCAGCAGTCGCTGATGCAGGCGCTCAACGAGGGCAATACCAGCCCGATGGATCTGATCCGGGCGTTGGAAAAGCACCTCGAAAAATATCCGAACTCGGTGCAGCGGGGCGAGATCGAATTGTCGCTGGCGCGGGCGGCCATCGATGCCAATGACACGCCGCGGGTGGTGAAGTACGGGGTACCGGCGCTGACGCATGCTCCGGATGACGTGCGGCTGCTGTTGCTGGATCGGGTGGCGCTGGCGCTGCTGATCACCGGTGGCAAGGAGAATGCGGACAAGGCTTACGAGTTGGCCCGGCAGTTCGAGGATATCGTTGCCGGGTTGGACGTGCAGCCGGGTCCGGATGCGGCGCGCCGTCAGGAAGAGCGCGAGCGGGCGCTCGGCCGGGTGTTGCTGTACCAGTCGCGGGCGCGGACGCTGACCAAGGAGCCGGAGGAGGCGATTCGCTTGGCCGCGCGGGCGTATGGCGTGTATCCGAGCGAGGAGTCGGCTCGGGAGTGGGCGCAGGCGCTGTACGCGGCGGGCAAGCAGGATGAGGCCATGACGCACCTGGCCGACGCGTTCTCGATTCCCGATACGCGGGTGACAGAGGCGACGCGGCTCGACGACCGGCTTTTGTTGGGCCGGTGGTACTCGGCGCAGCACAGCTCAGAGAAGGGCCTGGGGGATCTGCTTCTGACGGCCTACGACCGGACGTCGACCCTGGTGGAGACGTATCGCAAGAAGCTGCTGGCGCTGGATCCCAATGCGGCGCTGCAGAATCCGCTGGAGTTCACGCTCACCGGGCTCGATGGGGACCGGTTCCGGATGTCGACGCTGAAGGGCAACGTGATTGTGCTGGATTTCTGGGCGACGTGGTGCGCGCCGTGCCGGGCGCAGCATCCGCTGTATGAGCAGCTCAAGGAGCGCTTTCCGGAAGAGAAGGGCGTGGTGTTTCTGGCCATCGACGCCGATGAGGATCGCGACTTGGTGGAGCCGTTCCTCAACGACATGATGTGGGACAAGAAGGTCTACTTTGAAGACGGGCTGGCCCGGCTGCTGAGCGTCACCAATATTCCCACGACGATTCTGTTCGACCCGCAGGGGCAGATGGTGAGCCGCATGGACGGGTTCAATCCGGACACGTTTTTGGACCTGATGACGGCGCGGATCGAATCGCTGCTGGATGCGTCCGCGGCGACTCCGGGGCAGTAGCGATGGCGTTCGAGCGCGTGGTGTGGATCGTGCTCGATAGCGTTGGCATCGGCGAGATGCCGGACGCGGCGGCCTACGGCGACGTGGGCAGCGACACGCTGGGCAACATCGCTCGGGTGCGCAGGTTGGCCCTGCCGAATCTGTGCCGCTGGGGGCTGGCCAACATCAAACCGCTGGAGGGGCTGGCTCCGGTGGATGCGCCTGCGGCTTCGTTCGGCCGCTGCGCGCTGGCTTCGCCGGGCAAGGACACGACTACGGGCCATTGGGAGATGGCTGGCATCCATTTAGAGAAGCCGTTTCCGGTGTATCCCAACGGGTTTCCGCGCGAGGTGCTGGATCCGTTCGAGGACGAGATCGGGCGCACGGTGCTGGGGAACAAGGCCGCGTCGGGGACCGAGATCATCGCCGAGTTGGGCGAGGAGCACATGGAGACGGGGTCGCCGATCGTGTACACATCGGCTGACAGCGTGTTTCAGATCGCAGCGCATGAGGACGTGATTCCGCTGTTCGAGCTGTACAAGATGTGCGAGACGGCTCGGGGGATTCTGCGCGGCAAGCACGAGGTGGGGCGGGTGATCGCGCGGCCGTTCGTGGGCGAGCCGGGCGCGTTCGTGCGCACGCCCAACCGCAAGGATTATGCGGTGCCGCCGCCCAAGGGGATGCTGCTGGACCGGCTGGCGGAAAAGGGCGTGGAAGTGACCAGCGTCGGCAAGATTTTCGACGTGTTCCTGGGGCGGGGCATCGGCGACTTCCACAAGACCAAGGACAACGCGGACGGAATGGCGAGGACGATTCGCGTGATGCAGGAGCAGGATCGCGGGCTGGTCTGGGTGAACCTGGTGGACTTCGACCAGAACTTCGGACACCGCAATAATGTGGAGGGCTACGCGCAGGCGCTGGAGGCGGTGGACGCGTGGCTGCCTTTATTGGAATCGCGCGTGACGGAGCGCGACCTGGTGATTGTGACCGCAGATCACGGCTGCGATCCAACTACGCCTTCGACCGACCATAGCCGCGAGTATGTCCCGCTGCTGGCGTTCGCCCGCGGCGCGCCGGGCGCCGGCCTGGGGCTGCGGGCGACGCTGTCCGATATCGGGCAGACGGTGGCGGAAAATTTCGGAACCGGGATCGCGGTGGGCGAGAGCTTTCTGGCGGCGATCCGGAACAAACCCGCTCCCGCGGGCGTCTGACCCTTAGGATGTGGTCGCGCGCTGCCATTCTCGGCCTGCTGGCGTTGCTGGCCGGGTGCGGCTCGCCCCAGCTTGCGGGCGTCGCCGAGGACGGCACCATTACCGAGCTGATCGATCAGGCCGATCTGATCGTGGCCGGGAAGGTCACGGGGCTAAGCGCGGTGGGACGGCATCCGGACGATGCGTGTTCCAAACTGATGCGCGCCGACGTGGCCGTGGACCAGGTGGTGAAGGGCGAGGCTTCCAGGGGGCTGCGCTACTACTACTTCAGCCCGCGCTGCGGCAGCTCGCGCAACGTGGCCGAGGGGCCGCAGGTGGGCGTGTGGCGCATCGTGTTCCTCAGGCGGGATCAGGGCTACTGGCGCGGCGTGGCCGACGCGTGGCGCGACGGCGTGCTGCTGGGCAGCGGCGGGCATCCGGGGTTCGACGCGCGCGGGCGGCCTCCCCGGGAGTTGGTCGCGGAGCTGTTGCTGACGCCGGGGGAGATGCGGTCGGCCGAGGAGTTCGCCGAATCGGTGGCGGGGTCGAGCATCCTGGCGGTCCAGTTGATCGGGCGCGAACGGACGGAGCAGTTGCTGGGCGCGTTGATCGAGGATGGTCCGCTGCCGGTGCGTCCGGCGGCGTGTCTGGCACTTTCGTCGGATGACACGATCCGGGATTGCGCGGGCGCGGTGCTCACCCAGTACAGCGACCGGTTCGAGCGGGGGGATTTCAGCGGGCTATCGCGCGGGTTGGTCCGCAGGCTGGACGCGCTATCGAGCCGGGCGCGCGCGGATGTGGCGACGCGGGCGGGGTCGTGGTTGCCGCTGGCGAGCGTAGCGGTCGGGTTGCCGGCGCAGAGGGGGCGGGTGTTGGTCGGGGAGTGAGGGCGCCTGCGACGACTCAATTTCGAGCTGGCCAGTCCGCTGGATCTCTTTGCCCATGCGTGCACGCAAGATGACCACCGCATCGTCGTACACGCGGTAGAAGAGAGCGTAGGGAAATCGTGTGAGCAGCGCACGACGCGTGTTCCGGTGGATCACCCGCTAGCTTGGCAGCCTGCATTTCTCACAAGCTCTACAGTGCATCGGCGCGAAACGTGAGGCAGGGATACGCAATCGGCGATTTGGCCGGCACCCCGGGCACGACACTGTGACGGACGACAAGCGCCGGGACGAGTCCCGGCGCGGCGAGCCATGGGCTCGCGCCACGTCCTGCGTCCGAAACCTGTTGAGAAATGCGGACTAGCGGGGCACTGCCCAGATCGCGGATCTCTAAGAGACGGGGATGCGCTCCTTGAAGTAGGCTACGGTTTCGGCCAGGCCGTCTTCCAGGCTTACCTTGGGTTGCCAGTCGAGGATGCGCTTCGCTTTCGAGATGTCGGGCTGGCGCTGCTTGGGGTCGTCGGAGGGCAGCGGCTGGTGGGCGATGGGCAGGCGCGCGTCCATCAGGCGCTGGATGCGTTCGGCGAATTCGAGGATCGTTAGCTCCAGGGGGTTGCCGAGGTTCACGGGGAAACGTTCGTCGGAGTGCGCCAGGCGATAGAGGCCGTCCACCATGTCCGAGACGTAGCAGAAGCTGCGGGTCTGATTGCCGTCGCCGAAGACGGTGAGGGGATCGCCGCGGAGAGCCTGGTCGAGGAACGCGGGGACAACGCGGCCGTCGTTGAGCGCCATGCGCGGTCCATAGGTGTTGAAGATGCGCGCAATGTTGGTGCGCAGGCCGAAGGTGCGGTGGTAGGCCATGGTGAGCGCTTCGGCGTAGCGCTTGCTTTCGTCGTAGCAGGAGCGCTCGCCCACGGGGTTCACGTTGCCCCAGTAGGTTTCCTTTTGGGGGTGCTGGAGGGGGTCGCCGTAGCATTCCGAGGTGGACGTGATGAGGAAGCGGGCGTTGTCGCGGCGGGCGACTTCCAGCATGTTGCGCGTGGCGGTGGATCCGGTTTCGAGCGTTTCGATGGGGTACTGCAAGTAGAACTTCGGACTGGCGAGCGAGGCGAGGTGCCAGACGTGGTCGAAGGCTCCGTCGACGGTGATGGGGCGGGTGACGTCGCGCTCTTCGAAGGTGAAGCGCGGGTGCGCGGTCAGGTGCGCCATGTTATCGCGCGAGCCCGTGATGAGATTGTCCAGAGCGACGACTTCGCCGCCTTCGGCCAGAAGGCGGTCGCACAGGTGGGAGCCGATGAAGCCGGCTGCTCCGGAAACGAGATGGCGCAAACGAGATCCTCCGTCGTTTCATTCTAGCGGGTCGCTCTGGCGGGCCGATGGCCGCGTGCTACATTCTGGGGTGACGATGTTTCAACCGACAGGCGTGGAGATGGCGCTGCTGGCGGTTTTGCTGGCGGCGGCGGTGGCGGGATTCGCGGTGCGGTTCGGGGCCGTGCTGGTGCGGATCCGGGCGGCCAAGCCGGATGCGGATTTTTCCCTGCAACCGGTAGGCCGGCGCGTGCGCGACTTCCTGTGGGAAGTGATGCTGCAAGCCAAGGTGATCCGGCAGCGGCCGCTTCCGGGCCTGGCGCATGCGCTGGTGTTCTGGGGATTCTGCGCCTTCGCCTTGGTGACAGTGAACCACGTGGCTACCGGGTTTGGCGCGCCCTTTCTGGACGGCGAGGGATTCAGTGCAGCGTACTTCTACTTCGCGGGCGCGTTTGCGGTGGCCGTGGCGGTGGCCATCAGCGGACTGTTCGTGCGGCGGTTTTTCGTGCGGCCGCGGTGGTTGGGCGAGCACGTATCCGTGGAGTCGGGTGTGATCGCGGGGCTGATCTTCGTGCTGATGGTCACTTACCTGGGTACGTTTTGGGCAGGGGACTCGCGGTGGTTGTGGTGGTCGCATACCGTGGCGCTGGCCGCGTTCCTGCCGCTGATTCCGCACACCAAGCATCTGCATCTGGTGCTGAGTCCGCTTACGGTGTTCCTGTCACGCGGGGGGTTCGCGAACATTCCTCCGCTGGCCGACGACGACGATTTCGGGTTGGATACGGGCAAGGACTTGACGCGGATCGTCGCGTTGCAGGCGTATTCGTGCGTCGAGTGCGGGCGGTGTTCGGAGCATTGCCCGGCGAATAATACGGGAAAAGTGTTGGACCCGAAGATGATCGCGCTGGGCGTGCGCGGGTACTTGAACGAGTTCGGCGCGGGATCGGAGGAGCCGCTGCTGGGCAAGCATCTTTCACAGGAGGCCGCGTTCCAGTGCACCACGTGCGGGGCGTGCGAGTTCCAGTGTCCGGTGGGCGTGGAGCACGTGCCGATGATCGTGGGACTGCGGCGCGGTGCGGTGAATACCGGCAAGTGGGAGGACGACTACGGCACCAAGCTGTTCCTGGCGCTGGAGCGCGGCGGGAATGCGCTGGGGATGGGCTCGGCCGAGCGGACCAAGTTCATCGAGCGGGAGTCGTTCCCGATTTATGACGGGTCGCAGGACTATTGCCTGTGGCTGGGGTGCATGGGCGCGTACGATCCGGGCGGGCGGGAGATTGTGGCGAGCTTCGCGCGGGTGATGGCGCACCTGGGGACGACGTTCGGCGTGCTGCGCAAGGAGAAGTGCACGGGCGATCCGGCCCGGCGGCTGGGCAATGACCTGGTGTTCGGGCAGTTGGCCGAAGAGGGATTGGAGGCGCTGCGCACGGCCAAGGTGAAGCGCATCGTTTCCATCTGCCCGCATTGCGTGCGGACGATCGGGACGGATTGGAAGGAGTACGGCGAGGCTCCGGCGATCGAGCATCACTCGGAGTTTCTGGCCCGGCATGCCGACGCGCTGCCGCGTGCGGCGAACGGGGGCAAGATCGTGTATCACGATCCTTGTTACTTGGGGCGGTATCGGGGGATTTATGATGAGCCGCGGAGCGTGTTGGGGAGGTCGGGTGAGGTGGTGGATCCGGGGAGGGCGCGCGAGCGGAGTTTCTGCTGCGGGGCCGGCGGGGGGCTGGCGTTTCTGGGCGAAGAGAAGGGCGAGCGCGTGAGCCATAATCGGGCTCGGGAGCTGGCGGGAGCGGGCGCGGAGACGGTGGCGGCTGCTTGTCCGTTCTGCAATACGATGTTCCGGGATGCGCTGACGGCCGTGGCGGAGGCTCCGCCCAAACTGCTGGATATCGCGCAGATTGTGGAGGCGGGGTTGCCGGAGCGGGAGTAGGCGGCCTGAGAGGCCGCCGCAGGCCGCGGGCCTGCCCCACACAACGGACCACCTACACACAACGGATCACCTATTCGATGAAGGCGATCACTTCGCTCTGCACTTCCATGCCCGGCGGCAAGGTGTCGACCTGGAAGGTGTGGCGCGCGGGGCGCGAGTGCGGGTCCGGGAACATGGCCAGCCACTCCTTATTAATGTGCGGGCGCAGGCCGCGGTCGCGCACCCAGAAGTTGATTTTGACGACGTCCTCGGGCTTGGCTCCGCCGAGTTCCAGAAGCTGGCGGATGGTGGCGAACATCTGCGCGCACTGGCCTTCGATGCCGTTGGGCGGATAGGTGCCGTCAGTCAGTTTGCCGGAGACGCCGCTGGTGATGAAGAACGGTCCTTTGCGGCAGGCCGCCGGCAGGGGGTTGTCATGCGCCATGCCTGGAACTTCGATGCTCACGCGCTTGCTCATGCTTTCTCTCCTCTTTCGTGTGGGACAACCCTATACAATAACCCTAAGTAACCTATGCCCGCCCCGCTTTTTGACATCCGCGTCCTGGACCTGACCCGCGCCCGTTCCGGTCCCACGGCCGCGCGCCAACTGGCCGACTGGGGCGCCGACGTCATTAAGATTGAGCAGCCGGGAGCCGCCGCCGAAGACGATCCGCTGGGCGGCGAACGCTTCGGCGCCGACTTCCAGAACCTGCATCGCAACAAGCGCAGCCTTACGCTTGATCTGAAGGATACCGAGGGGCTGGCGATCTTTCTTCGGTTAGCGGAAGGCGCCGACGTGGTGCTCGAAAACTATCGGCCGGATGTGAAGGAGCGCCTGGGCATCGACTACGCGTCGCTGCGCGCGCGGAATCCGCGACTGATTTACGCGAGCATTTCGGGCTTCGGCGAGGATGGTCCGTATCGCGGGCGGCCGGGGTTCGACCAGATCGCGCAGGGGATGGGCGGCATCATGTCGATCACCGGCAAGCCGGGCGGCGGACCGATGCGCGTGGGGATTCCGATCGCCGATTTGTGCTCGGGGATTCTGTGTGCACAGGGCGTGTTGCTGGCTTTGCTTGAACGGCAGAAGTCGGGCGAAGGGCAGTGGGTGACCACGTCACTGCTGGCGGCGCAGATTTTCATGCTCGACTTCCAGGCCTCGCGCTGGCTGAACAAGCACGAGGTGCCGCAGCAGGCCGGCAACAACCATCCCGTGTACATTCCCACCGGTGTCTTCCAGACTGCAGACGGCTACATCAACATCGCCGCCAGCGGGCAGAAGATGTGGGAGCGGCTGTGCGGCGTGTTGGGCGCGCATGACCTGCTGGCCGATCCGGACTACGCCACGGGCCCGCTGCGTTCGAAGCATCGCGACAAGCTGGCTCCGGAGATTGACCGGCGGCTGGCATCGGCGACCAGCGCCGAATGGATCGAGCGGCTGAACGGCGCGGGCGTGCCCTGCGGGCGGATTTATTCGATCGACCAGGTGTTCGCTGATCCGCAGGTGCAGCATTTGGATCTGGTGAAGGAGGTCGGGTCACCGCACTATGATCCGCTGCGGGTGGTGGCGCAGCCGATGCGGCTTTCGCGCACGCCCAGTGAAATCCGGAGGAGGCCGCCCGAGTATGGCGAGCACACCGGCGAGATTCTGGAAGCGCTGGGCTACAGCGCCGATCAGATTGCGGCGCTGCGCGAGAGGAAGGTCGTCTAGGTGATCCCGATTGAGAACAAGATTTTGTCGTCGGCCGACGGCGCGCTCGGTACGCTGACCTTCAACAATCCCGAACGGCACAACGCGATGTCGCTCGACATGTGGCGCGAGGCTGCGTTAGTGTTTGACACGCTGCTGGCCGACCCGGCGGTGCGTGTCATCATCCTGAGCGGAGCGGGCGGCAAGGCGTTCGTCTCCGGCGCCGACATCTCGAAGTTCGAGCGCGAGCGCGCGTCATCGGACAGTGTGGCGATTTACAACGATGCGGTCGACCAGTTTTCGCGCCGGCTGATGGAAGCCGAGAAGCCGGTGATCGCCATGATCCGCGGCTACTGCATCGGCGGCGGCGTGGGGATCGCCGTGTGCTGCGACCTGCGTGTATGCACGGACAAGTCCCGGTTTGGCGTGCCCGCGGCGAAGCTGGGGTTGGGGTATGGGATCGAGAACATCCGGCGGCTGATGAGCGTGGTGGGTCCGCAATTCGCCACCGAGATGCTGTTCACCGCCCGCCAGTTCACGGCCGATGAGGCGCTGCGCATGGGCATGGTGAACCACGTGGCCGCCGATGATGAGATCGAGTCGTACGTGCATCGCATGGCAAACACGATTGCGGAGAACGCTCCGCTGACGCTGCGAGCGGCCAAGGGAATCGTCCGCGAGTTGCTGCGTGATCCGGCGGCGCGCGATACGGCTCGCTGTGAGGAGCTGGTGCGGGCGTGCTTCGAGAGTGAGGATTATCAGGAAGGCCGGCGCGCGTTCCTCGAAAAACGCAAGCCCGAATTCAACGGCAGGTAAAGAGAAGGAGGCCATGAAAGCCGTCTATATCGAAAAAACCGGCGCGCCCGACGTGCTGCGCTTCGGCGAGCAACCCGTTCCGGGACCCGCGCAGGGGCAGGTTTTGGTGAAGCTCGCCATGTCGGGGGTCAACTTCACGGACCTGAATCAGCGCAGTGGAGTGAATAAGATTCCACTGCCCGCGGTGCTCGGAGCCGAAGGCGCAGGCACTGTGGAGAAGGTGGGCGAGGGTGTTGCGGGATTCTCGCCGGGCGATCGCGTTGCGTACTGCATGGTGCGCGGGTCCTACGCCGAATATGCGGCTGTGCCGGCGAAGATGCTGGTGCGCGTGCCCGACGCGGTGGATTTCCCGGACGCGGCAGCGGCCATGCTGCAAGGCATGACGGCGCACTACCTGACGCACACTACGTTCCCGATCCAGGCTGGGCAGACGGCTCTAGTCCACGCGGCGGCGGGCGGCACGGGGCGGCTACTTGTGCAGATCGCCACGATGCGGGGCGCGCGCGTGATCGGGACCTGCGGCACCGAAGACAAAGCGAAGCTCGCGCGCGAGGCGGGGGCGACGGACACCATCCTTTACGATCAGGAAGACTGGGTGGCCGAGGTGAAGCGGCTCACCGGCGGCAAGGGCGTCGACGTGGTCTACGATTCGGTGGGACGCGCGACGTTCCTCAAAGGGCTCGACTGCCTGCGGCCGCGGGGCATGATGGTCCACTTCGGCGTGTCGAGCGGCCAGATCGAGCCGTTCGATACGCGCGGGCTGACGCAGCGCGGGTCGCTATTCCTGGCGCGGCCGACGCTGAACACGCACATTTCCGACCCAGCCGAACTCGCGCAGCGGTCGTCGGACCTGTTCCGCTGGATGGGCGAAGGCAAGGTAAGACTGCGCATCGATCGCGAATACGCGCTGGCCGAGGCCGCGCAGGCGCACGCGGATCTGGAGGCGCGCAAGAGCACCGGCAAGTTTCTGCTGAGGATCGCGGGATGACGCTGCGCATCACCGTTTCGCGCCATGCCGCCTTCTACAGCCCTCTCATCGCGACTATCGCCGGCGGGTTTCTCAAAGCCGAGGGGATCGAGACCGCGTACGGGACGCTGCAACCGGGGCAGACGTCGGCGGGCCTGATCCATGCGGGCGTGGTGGACATCATGCAGTCGGCGGTCGCCTCGAACTGGAAGCCGATGGAGCGTGGCGAGCATCGGCTGCCGGTGCACTTCGCGCAGATCAACCAGCGCGATGGATTTTTCCTGGTGGGGCGCAAGCCGGGATTCACATGGAAGGACCTGGAAGGCCGTACGCTCGTCGCCGATCACGGCCATCAGCCCATGGTGATGCTGCAGTACGCGGCCAAGCAGCAGGGCGTCGACTGGAGCCGCATCCACTTGGTGGACGCCGGCAAGCCCGACGAGATGGCGGCGGCCTTCCGCGGCGGCGCGGGCGACTACGTGCACTTGCAGGGTCCGGGTCCACATCTGCTGGAGCACGATGGCACGGGGAAGATCGTCGCGGCGGTGGGCGATGCGATGCCTCCGGTGGCTTTCAGCAGCCTGTGCTGCTCGCGCGAGTTCCTGAAGACGCCGGCCTGCGCCGCGTTCCTGCGCGCGTTCGCCAAGGGCAAGGAGTGGGTGCGCGAGTCACCCGCAGCGGAGGTCGCGCAGGCGGAGGCGTCCTTCTTCCCGCACATTGACCCGGCGGTGCTCGCGGCCGCCGTGCGCAGCTATCAACAGCTCGGCTGCTGGGAGGGCGGCACGGGTATTCCGCGCGCCCTCTATGAGCAGGCGCTCAACGTGTTCGAGTCGGCTGGGGCCATCGCGCAGCGGCATGCCTACGACGACGTGTGCGCTGTGCCGCCAGCCACGTCCTAGGCGTCTTAGTCTTGAGCAAGGTTGCCATCATCGGTGCGGGACCCGCGGGTCTGGCCGCGGCGCGCTACCTGATTTCCGAAGGGTTCGAGCCCGAGCTGTTCGATGCCGCGCCGAAGCTGGGTGGCCAGTGGTGCGGCGTGGCTGCGTATAGCGGCGTGTGGCCGTCGATGCGCACCAATACCAGCCGCGATCTCACGGCTTTCAGCGATCTGCCGCACGCGGCAGGCACGCCGCTCTATCCCACCAATCAAATGATGGCCGCGTATCTGCTCGCCTATGCCGAGCGTTTCGACCTGCCCCGGCGGCTGCATCTGAACACGCGCGTCGAGCAGCTTGCGCGTGATCCCGCGGGGTGCGGCTGGGTGGTGAGGACCGCGGCGGGCGAGCGCGTCTTTTCCTATGCGGTGGTCGCCAGCGGGCCGTTTCATCGTTGGAGCCTGCCCGCCGTGCCTGGGCTCGCGTCGTTCGCGGGCGAGCACGGCGTGGCGCACACGTATCAGTACAAGGATCCCGAACGCCTCCGCGGCTGGCGGGTGCTGGTTGCGGGAGGCGCGGTGAGTGCGCTCGAAATCGCGAGTGACCTGGCGATGCTGGGCGCCGCGCGGGTGGTGGTGACGCAGCGGCGCCAGCGCTACGTGCTGCCGAAGCTGGCCGCGGGGGTGCCGTCGGATCAGGTCGTGTTCACGCGCTTCCATGCGCTGGCCGAAGAGGCGCTGCCGGCGGGCGACGTGAATCGCATGTACACGGATCTGCTGCTGCGCCTGGGCGGCAACCCTGCGTACTACGGCGCGCCGGAACCCGCGCCGACGTTAGCCGAGGCGGGCGTGGCGCTGTCGCAGTACTTTTTGCCGCTGGTCGCGGAAGGCCGCATCACGCTCCGGCCGTGGATGGCGGCGGTGGACGGGTGCACGGTGCGCTTTGCCAACGGCAGCGCCGAGGAGTTCGACGCGATCCTGGCGGGCACGGGCTTCGAACTGCACCTGCCGTTTCTCGACGCCGGGATTCGCCGCACGCTCGACCTCGACACGCATCACATGGATCTGCACCGGCGCACGTTTCATCCGGACCTGCCGGGGCTGGCGTTTCTGGGGTTCTGGGATCAGTCGGGTCCTTACTATCCGCCGATTGAGTTGCAGGCGCGGTGGGTCGCGTATTGCTGGTCGGGAGCGGTCGCGGCGCCGACGCGCGAGGAGATGGAGGCGGGCGTGGCCGCCTATCGCGCGCGCCGCGGGATGCCACAGAAGACGCGCATGAACGCGGTGGCGATCGACTTCGCGCGCGCCGCCGGCGTCGAGCCGGACCTCGAACAGTTCCCTGAACTCGCGCGTGCGCTGCTGTTCGGGCCTCTCACGCCTGCCGGGTTCCGCTTGAGCGGTCGCGATCGGTTGCCGGAGGCGCAAGAGCGCTTCGCGCGGGACGCCGCGGCGTATCGCGATGCGGCCGTCAACCAGTGGACTCCGGAACGCCGGCAGCAGTTGGAGCGAGTCACCGAGGCCCGGCGGGACGATGTTTTCAGCCGCGTGGTGCGGATGCTATGCTCCCGGTAGTGCGTGTTGCGTTGATCTTCTTGTTGGCGTGCTGCTCGCTGGCGGCCCAGGCGGAAGCTGATGTGCGGAAGGCGGTGACGCGCGCGCTGGGGCCGATCCAGCAGTCGACCGCCACCTTTATTAAAGAGCGCGCCTGCTTTTCGTGCCACCACAACGGGCTGTCGATCCCCACAATGCGGATGGCCGAGGCTCGGGGATTCGCGGTCGACAAAGCCGTGCTGGCGGCGACCGAGGAAAAGACGTTCCGCGACCTGGCGGGGCCGAATTCATTGGACACGGCGATCCAGGTGACGACGCTCAACGATCCCACCCCCAATGACAGCATGCTGCTAAACGCGGCCCAGGCGGCGGGGTTCGCGCCGAACCTCACTACGGCGGTGCTGGCGCGGCGCATCGCGCGGTGGCAACGCGACGGGCACTGGATCACCTCGGATTTCCGTCCACCGCATTCGAGTAGCAAGTTCACGGCTACGGCTACGGCAGTCCGTGCGCTGCGGGCTTATATGCCCGCGGAGCTTCACGACGAAACAGAGATGCGGACAGCGGAGGCGCGCGCGTGGCTGCGGGATACGAAGCCGGCTTCGACCGAAGACGCGTCGTTCCGGTTGCTGGGTCTGGTGTGGACCGGCGCGTCCGAGCCCGACCTTACTGCGGCTCGTGAGGACCTGCTGGCGAAGCGCAATCGCGACGGGGCTTGGCCTCAGGTGTCCGGCTACGTTTCGGACGCGTATTCGACCGGCGAGGCGCTGTACGCGCTCCGTGAGTCCGGCACGCCGGCCGATGACGCGGCGTTTCGCAAGGGACTGAAGTTCCTCACCTCGAAACAGGCGCGCGACGGGACGTGGCACGTCCGCACGCGCATGCTTTCGCCTGCCGACGTGAGTCCTCCTTATTTCGCCACTGGGTTTCCGTACGGCGAAGACGATGAGTTCCTCTCTTATGCGGGGAGCTGCTGGGCTGTGATGGCGCTGCTGTCGTCGCTGCCGGCGGAGCCCGCGGCGATACCTGCGCCTGTCGCGGACGACCGGCCGCAGTGGGTGCGCACAGCGCTGTTCGGAAGCGCGGAGCAACTCGGGGCGCTGCTCGACGGAGGGCTGGATGCGAACGCCAAGACCGATGGCGCCACGACGCTACTCATGATGGCCGCGCTTGATCCTGAGAAGGTCCGCTTGCTGCTGGATCGCGGCGCGGATGCGATGCTGCGGGCGGGGCAAGGGATCGACGCGCTGGGTATCGCCGCGGGGCATTACGGGACGTCGGCTTCGGTGGAGGCTTTGTTGGCGGCTGGGGCTCCGGCTGCTCCGCCGGAGGGCGTCCGCGTGCGCCGGTCGCCGCTGGTGTTCGCGGCGATGGCGGGGGACGCGGCCAACGTCAAGCTGCTGTTGGGGCACGGGGCTGAGCCCTCGGCTGAGGCTCTTTCGGAGGCGATCACGTTTGGGAACGCTCCGGTGGTGCGTACGCTGCTGGATGCGGGCGCGCCCGCGGGCGTCACGGACGGTGTGGGCGTGAATCTGCTTCATTGGGCCACGATCACGGACCGGCCTCAGGTGATCGGGATGCTGGCGGAGGCCGGTGCGGACGTCGATGCTTTGGACGATTTCGGATTGACGCCGCTGATGTACGCGGCGATCATCGACTTCGGCGATACGGCGGTGCTGCGGGCGCTGCTGGATGCGGGGGCTGACCGGTCGGTGGAGGATTTCGACGGGAAGACGGCTCGGCAGCATGCGCTCCGGTTGAAGCATGTGCCGCAGGAAGTGGCGCTGCGGTAGCTGGCTGGGATGGTGCTGCGCGGGTCGGCAAGCGCCGGGATGAGTCCCGGCGCGGCAAGCACGAGTGCTTGCGCTACTTCAGACTTAGGCCGCCGTCTACGGCGATCACTTGTCCGGTGATGAAGTCGGAGGCGGTTAGGAAGAAGACTACGGCGTCCGCGATTTCATCGGCTGTGCCCGGGCGGCCGGCGGGAGTTTTGGCGATCAGGCGGTCAATGCGGGCGTCGTGCGGGCCGAAGGGGATTACGCCGGGGGCCACCGAGTTGACTGTGATTTTCGGGGCCCAGTCCTGCGCCAAGGCTCGGGTCATGTGGATCACGCCGGCTTTCGAGGCGCAATAGTGGGCGTGCTCGGGCCAGGCCTTCAGGCCTCCCAGCGAACTGATGTTTACGATGCGTCCTCCGCCGTTGGCCAGCATGCGGCGTGCGGCTTGCTGGCAGCAGAAGAAGGTCGCCTTCAGGTTGACTTGGTGGACGAAGTCCCAGTCGGCTTCGGTGATTTCGAGGGGATCGATGCGGGTGAAGCGGGCCGCGTTGTTGACCAGCGCGTCGAGGCGGCCGAAGTGGGATTCGACTTCGGCGAAGAGTCGCTCGATTTCGGCGACCTGGGTGAGGTCGGCTTGGAACAGGGGCGCGCCGCCGCATTCTTCCGCGGTGGCTCGGGCCTCGGTTTCCGAGCGGCCGTAGTGGATCGCGACGCGGGCGCCTTCGCGCGACAGGCGCAGGGCGATGCCGCGTCCGATGCGTTTGGCGGCGCCCGTCACCAGCACGACACGGCCGGTCAGCGGTTGCATGCGCGCTCCTTCATCGATTGGGATCTCCGTGCACTTCGATCTCCTCGGGTTCGATGCCGGCCAGCGCGGGCTCGGGCAGCTTCTGCGTCCAGTTGGCCCAGCCCCACCAGATTGCGGTGGTCGAGCTGAGGATGCCGCTCCAGACGCCGATCACGCGCGGGCTCACGTATTCGGAGGCGAGTCCGGCGGCGGCCATCGAAACCATCATCGTAGTCCAGTTCCAGCTTTCGATGGTGGCGAAGACGCGTCCGCGGTAGTCGTTGGAGACGTGCCGCAGGAGTTGCGCCGTGTTCAGCACGGAGCTGACCGCGACCGAGGCGCGCGAGAGGGCGATGAAGAAGAGGGCCATGGCGAAGGTCGGCGAGATGCTGAACAGGACGTAGGAGCCGCCGTGGATGATGTAGACAATCGAGACCAGCTTCTTGTAGGTCGCGTAGCTGATGCGCGTGCCGATGCGGTGGGCGAAGACGGCTCCGCAGACCAGGCCGATGCCGGCGCATCCCCAGATGACGCCGATGCCCGCGGCGCCGCGTTGGAACACGATCTCGCCGAAGAGGCTGAAGAGAATCTGCGCCGCACCGCCGCCGGTGGCCCAGCCAACGGAGACGAGTCCGATGGCGAGGATCAACGGCGTGGCCTTCATGTAGCGCAGGCCCTCCGTGTATTCGCGGAAGGGGCGCAGGACGCGGTTCTCGGTGAGCGCCGTGCGTTGCGCTTTGACTCCGGGCGGAAGTTTCAAGCGCGAGATACACCAGGCGGAGAACAGAAAGGAGCAGGCGTTCAAGGCGAAGGCGGCTGTGTAGCCGAATCCCGCGACCCAGGTTCCGCCGAGGAACGAGCCGAGCATGACGGTGCTCCACTGCGTGAGCTGGGTGAGCGAATTGGCGGTGTGGAGTTCGCTCTTGGTGGCGACGATCGGCAGGATGGAGGCGCGGCCGGCGGTAAAGAAGGGCGAGGCGAACATCAGCATGCCGCTGAGGATATACATGAGCCAGGTGCGGCCGGGCGGGATGGCGAAGATGAAGCCGACGGCGATGGCCGCGCGCACCAGGTCACTGATAATCATGATGCGGCGGCGGTCCATGCGGTCGAGCAGCACGCCGGCGATGGGTCCGGCGAGCACCATTGGCAGGGCGCGCGCGATCAGGATGCCGGCGACCACCAGACCGGAGCCGGTGTTGGCTAGCGCGAGGGCGAAGACGGCGATGTTGTTGTAGTGGTCGCCCACCTCGCTCACCACCTGTCCGAACCAGGTGAAGCGGTAATTGCGGTTGGCGCGCAGGAGGCCGGTGAAGCCGGTCAAGCGAGGGTCTCCTCGCGCTCGGTGACGTGGCTGAGATAGTCGTGGTCGACTTGGTAGCCGAAGCCGGGCGCGTCCGAGATCGCGATTGTCCCTTGCGGGGTGACTTTGATCGGCGGTGTGGTGATGTCGCGGGCCCAGTAGCGCTTGCTGGCGGAGACGTCGCCGGGCAGGACGAAGTTGGGGAGGGTGGAGAGGGCCACGTTGTGCGCGCGTCCGATGCCGGATTCGAGCATGCCCCCGCACCAGACCGGGATGCCGTGAGCTTGGGTGAGGTCGTGGACGCGGCGGGCTTCGGCGAAGCCGCCTACGCGGCCGAGCTTGATGTTGAGGATGCCGCAGGCGCGGAGGCGGATGGCCTGCTCGGCGTGATGCGCGTTGCGGATGCACTCGTCCAGGCAAATGGGCGTCGAGAGCTGGGCCTGGAGCGTGGCGTGGTCCAGGATCTCGTCGTGAGCGAGCGGCTGCTCGATCATCATGAGGTGGAAGTCGTCGAGCTGCTGGAGGCGCCCGGCGTCGGCCAGGGTGTAGGCGGAGTTCGCGTCGGCCATCAGGCGAATGGCCGGGAAGCGGGTGCGGACTTCTCGGACCACGTCGACATCCCAGCCGGGCTTGATCTTGATCTTGATGCGCTGGTAGCCGGCCGCCAGCTCGGCTTCGATCTTTTCGAGAAGCTGCGCGACCGAATCCTGAATGCCGATCGACACGCCGCAGGGGATTTCGCGGCGTGCGCCTCCGCCGATGGTTTTCCAGAGAGGCTCGTTGGCCTGGCGCGCGCGGAGGTCCCAGAGCGCGGCTTCCAGTCCGCCCTGGGTCATCTGGTGGCCGCGGATCTGGCCGGCGGGCTTGCCGTGCAAGGCTCGGGGGCCGATGTAGTCGCGCAGCAGAAGCCAGGCGGCGTCGGTCCACTCTTCGTTATAGAAAGGATGCTCGCCACAGGTGACTTCGCCCCAGCCGGAGAGGCCGCCGGCGATCACTTCCACGATGATGATCTTGCGGTGCGTGGTCCGGCCGAAGCTGGTTTCGAAGAAGTGCACCAGCGGCATCGCGATCTGGCGGAGGACGATGCGGTCTATTGCGGGGGTCGCCATGGCGCGAACAGGTAGACGCCTGCTCCTTTTCTTTCGAATCCGACGGCGGTGAGGCCTTGCGCGAGGGCTCGGCGGAAGTTGCGGGCGAGGGTGCGCTGCGAGCGGAGGGTGCGTTCGTCGGGTAACGGGACGGAGAGTGCCGTGGAGTCTCGCCGGCGCCCATTCCCGGGTGGGGTCCGGCGAATCCACCACTGGGCGACGCAGCGGTCCGTGGGCAGCCCGGCGTGGAGCGGGCTGGTGGTGGTCCCGTAGGCGTTGGGGATAAATTCGGTGACGACGGCGCCTAAACGCTCCAGATTAAAGTAGGCATTTTTGCTGTTAAAGGGGTCGAAGGTCCACTCGATGAGGCGGAAGCCGCGGGCCAGGGCGTCGTCGCGCTGGGCGAGCTTCAGCATGCGGCCGGCGCCCGAGTTTTGATAAGCGGGCAGGACACCGGTCATGTGGCTGTGCAGGTAGGGCCGGCCGGTGGGCTTGACGCCGGGGACGGCGAGCAGGAAGCCGACCATCTTGTGGCCGTCAAAGGCTCCGAGGACTTGGCCGCCCACGTGGGAGGCCACGACGAAGAGGCGCACGGGGAGGAGATCGACGTCGTCGAATCCCCAGATTTCGCGCTGGAGGCGCACGGCGACGGCGAATTCGGCGTGGGTGGAGAGGGGGCGGACTCTCACGGGTCCTGCCTTCGCGGGCGGTGGCGGGGGGGCGCGGGACAGCTCGTTGACGGCTGCGGCGCAGCCGGGCCCTCGGCGATTGCCGGAGGAAACGGATGGGCGACCGCAAATGCCGCCGGGGATAGACGACGGGGCCGACCGGGCCCGCAGCTTGCTGGGCAGGTCGGGACCGCTCCCTGTGGTCGCGGCTCTGCTAGCGGTCTCGGAGTAGTTTCGAGTGAGCGGCGCAGAGCGGCGAGCGGGCGTCTTCGCGTCACACGTCGTGGCGCTTGGCTTCCTGCCATAGCGCCTCCATTTCTTCTATGGATGATTCCTTGAGGGACTTGCCGCGGGCTTCCAGTCCTTGTTCGACGTGGGAGAAGCGGCGGCGGAATTTCGCGTTGGTTTTGCGCAGGGCTTGTTCGGGATCGACTTTGCAAAAGCGCGCAATGTTGACGATTACAAATAGAAGGTCGCCGATTTCGCCTTCTATTTCCCCTTGCGCGCCGGTTTGGCGGGCGCGATCAAGCTCGTCGAGTTCCTCATGGAGCTTGGCGATCACCTGGCCGACGTTTTCCCAGTCGAAGCCCGCTCCGGCGGCGCGGCGGGCGATGTGCGCGGCTTCCATCAGCGCGGGCATGGATTTTGACACGCCGGTGAGCAGTCCCTTGGGGCGCGTCGGTTTCTCTTCGGCCTTGATCTCGTCCCACTTCTTCACGACGTCGGCGGCGGTTTTGGCGTCGCCCGCGCCAAAGACGTGCGGATGCCGGCGGATCAGCTTGTCGTTGATGGCCTGGAGAGGGTCGCGGATATCGAAGTGGCCGGCTTCGGCGGCCATCTGGGAGAAGAAGACGGCTTGCAGGAGCAGGTCGCCCAGCTCTTCGGCGAGCTCGGGCCAATCGCGGGCGTCGATGGCCTCCATGACCTCGTAGGTTTCTTCCAGCAGATAGGGCTTGATGGTGTCGAAGGTCTGTTCGCGGTCCCAGGGGCAGCCGTCGGGGGCGCGGAGGCGCGCCATGATTTCCACCAGGCGGGCGAAGGCTTCGCCGGGGGTGGGTTTCGGGCCGTTTTGTGGGGACTGGGGCTCAGTGGGAGGCACGGAAATCCCAGCGTATCACGCCGCGCGGCTGCGGCCCGAGGGCGGCGAAGTCGAGGGCGACCATGCCGGCGGGGCGAAAGGCGTCGGCTCCGCGCGCGCCGCCCACCAACCACGCGGCGGCCATCGAGAGCAGGGGCTCGTGGGCGGCCACCAGGATGGCGGGTTCGGAGGGGTAGAGGCGGACTTCGGTCCAAAGGTCCTCGGGGGAGGAGTCCGGGGTGAGCGCAGGGGACTGTAGGATTTCTGCGGTGCAACCCAGGACGCGGGCGGCGATTTCTGCGGTTTCGACGGCCCGGCGATAGGGGCTGCACAGGATGAGCGAGGGCCGCGCGCCGGCGTCGCGGGCGCGCTCAAGGGACCGGGTGAGGCTGGCGATCCCGTCCGGGGTGAGGATGCGGTCGGGGTCGCGTCCAGTGGGCGAGCGATGTTCGGCCAGGCCGTGGCGGAGGAGATAAAGCTCCATGTGATTTTTTAGTATGCGGGATTGGGCCGGGTGGGGGGTAGCGGAATGGGAGCCGATCGTGGACCGGGGAGGACCGCTTCCTTCGGCCGCGGCTCTGCTCGCTGGGTTCGTTTTGTGAGCGGGCGCGTTGCGACCCGTGCGAGTGGGTGGATGCCGACGGAAGCCGCAGAATTCACAGGGCTGTGTCGCCTGTATACAGTTCCCTGTAGGATTTTCTACCAGGAACCATAGAGTTACGTTGTTGCAATGAAAGAAGTCGTGTAGAATCAGTCTAGTGAGCCGCTTCGGGGTTTGGTAGCGAACCTGCATGCAAAACCCGCGGAGCAGTGTCTACTGCATGCGAGAGCTGCGCGAACAGTTCCAAAGTACGCTGTTGATGATCGTGACCGTGGCGGCCGTCATCGCCGCTGCGATCAACTTTCAGCAACAGGGGAAGTTCCGCCTGCCCGACGACGGCGTGACCTGGGAGAACCAGAACGTCGCGGGCGTCTCGCGTCCGGTGGCGGTGCATGTGGCTCCGGGGAGCCCGGCGGAAACGGCCGGCATCCATGTGGGCGACGCGCTGGTTTCCGTGGAGGGATTCAAGACGGCGACGGCCAGCGACGCGACGCAGGTGCTGGCGACGCTCGGGTCCTGGCGCAAGGCCGAATACAAGATCCTGCACGGGGGGGTGGAGGTCTCGGCCAACGTCGTGATCGGCGAGGCTCCGCGGGACCGGTCGCTGTTTTTCCTGTACGCGGTGAGCGCGGTGTACTTGGCGATCGGGATGTTTGTGTACCTGAGGCGCGGGGGCGCTCCGCGGGCGACGCATTTCTTCCTGCTGTGCGTGGCTTCGTTCGTGTGGATGTCGTTCCACTACACGGGCAAGCTCAATAATTTCGACAAGGTGATCTACCTGGGGAACGTGGTGGCGGGGTATCTGGCTCCTGCCATGTTCCTGCATTTCTGCTGCGCGTTTCCGGAGCCGCAGAAGTGGATCCGGCGATCGGGCGCGGCGCTCCTGGTGTATGTGCCCGCGCTGGCGCTGCTGACGGTCCACCTGGGATTCACGTTCGGGTGGGTGCGGACCCAGGCGCCGTTGATCGAGGTGCGCTGGCTGCTGGACCGGGTGTGGCTCGGTTTCCTGAGCGCGGCTTACCTGACGGGTGGTGTCGTGCTGGCTCACCAGATGCGGCGGGCAAGCGACGCGATCGTACGGCGGCAGTTGACCTGGCTGCGCAACGGCGCGCTGATCGGCATGCTGCCGTTCACCGTGATCTATGCCCTGCCCTACGCGATCGGCGTACCGCCGACGCCCGCCATGAATTGGGCGGTGCTGTCGCTCATGTTCATCCCGCTGACGTGGGCTTACGCGATTCTGCGCTACCGGCTGATGGACGTCGACATCATCTTCGAGGAAGGCGCGGTATACACGCTGGCGACGCTGGCCGTGGTGGGGATCTTCTACGGGCTGCTGTTCGCGGTGAGCGGCACGGGCGAGCTGCCGGTGCTGGCCATGGTCTTCATGATCCTGATCGCGGCGTTCGTGTTTCAGCCGATCCGGTCGTGGATTCGCGAGCAGCTCGACCGCTATTACTTCTACAAGGACCGCTATGATTACCGGCGCACGCTGATCGAGTTCGCGCGCGAGCTGGGGTCGCCGACCGAGCTGCATACGATGCTCGAGAGCGTTGCCGACCGGCTGATCCGGACCCTCGGCGTGCGGCACGTGGCGTTCTTCGTCTATGACGAAGCCTCTGATGGAGCCGAAGCCCGGTTCCGGCTGGAGCTGGCGAGCAATCGCGCCGGGGATCAGACCGAGGAAGTGCCCGGGGGCCTCGACCTGAGCTTCCTGAGCCCCAATCCGTCGAAGCCTTACCTGTTCTTCGAACGCACGCGGCACGCGCTGGACGTGATCTCGCACGATATGCCGGCGGCGGTGCGGCGGTCGATCGGGGAACTGGGAGATGACCTACTACCTGCCCTGTTCGGCGCGCGGGCGGACCATCGCCTACCTGGGCGTAAGCCGCACCGAGTCGGGCGATTTCCTCTCCTCGGAAGACGTGCAACTGCTGGTGACGTTGTCCGGGTACGTGGGCATCGCCGTGGACAACTCGAAGCTGTACACCTCGCTACAGCGCAAGGTGGACGAGTACGAGCGCTTGAAGGAGTACTCGGAGAACATCGTCGAATCGATCCAGGTGGGGATTCTGGCGGCGGACCTGGAAGATCACGTCGAAAGCTGGAATTCGCAGATGGAGAAGCTGACCGGCGTCGAGAGAAAAGACGCGCTGGGCCGAAGCCTGGCGGAGCTGTTGCCCGAGGATCTGTGCCATGCGCTGGAGCCGTCGCGCGGCGAGGCGGGCGTCCAGAATATCTACAAGTATTTCCTGCGCTCGCGTGAGACGACTCTCAACGTGGCCACCGCGCCGCTATTTTCCAAAGACGGCGAACGCATCGGCCGCCTGATCCTGTTCGACGACGTGACGGATCGCGCGGATCTCGAGCGGCGCCTGGTGCAGGCCGACAAGCTGAGCTCGATCGGGCTGCTGGCCGCCGGCGTGGCGCACGAGGTGAACACGCCGCTGGCGGTGATTTCGACCTACGCGCAGATGCTGGCCAAGCAGGTTTCCGGCGACGAGCAGAAGGCCACGCTGCTGGAAAAGATTTCACGCCAAACGTTCCGTGCGAGCGAGATCGTAAATTCGCTGCTGAATTTCTCCCGCACCGCGCCTACGGATTTCGTCAGCGTGGACTTGAACAAAGTGATCCGTGAGATGCTGGGCATGGTGGAGCATCAGCTTACCAAGAGCGGCGTCGAGGTGGATCTCCACCTGGACGAGTCTATTCCGCGGTTCAAGGGGAGTCCGGGCAAGCTGCAGCAGGTGCTGCTGAACCTGGTGCTGAACGCGCGCGACGCCATGGAAGGCGGCGGCACGTTGCGCGTGGCAACCGCGCGCGCAGACGAAACGATTCAGGTGGTGGTGGCCGATACGGGCGCGGGTATTCCCGCCGGCGTGCTGCCCAGGATTTTCGATCCGTTCTTTACCACCAAGGGCGCAAAGAAGGGCACCGGGCTGGGTCTTTCTGTGAGCTATGGCATCGTCCGCGAACATGGCGGCGAAATCGAGGTCAGCAGCGTGGAGGGCCAGGGCACCCGCTTCGTACTGACGTTCCCGGAGGCGGGGGCGCCGCAACGGCGACCGGCGGCGGAGAGTGCGCCGGAACGCCGCGAACAGGCTGGACGCTCCGCGCCGGCCACATCCACGCCGGCCGCGGCCGTATCGCGAACTGAGGTCCAGCCGTCGGTTCCCGCGCATGTGTCGGCGCGGTCTGATAGATTCATCCATTGATGGCAGATTCTGTCGCTCATCTTCCTCCCGACGTCGCCACCGGCGAAGCTACGCCGGGGCGCATCCTGGTTATCGACGACGAGCCGGATATCCGCGAAAGCCTGCAGGACCTGCTGGCCAGCGAGAATTACAAGGTCGAACTGGCGGCCAATGCCACCGAGGGGCTGAAGCGGCTGGAGTCGTCGGCCTATGACCTGGTGCTGCTGGACCTGATGATGCCGGACAAGAGCGGCATGCAGGTGCTTGAGGAAGTCCGGCAGCGCGACCAGGACACGCCCATCTTCATGCTCACCGCCTACGGGTCAATTGAAGTGGCCGTGGAGGCGCTGAAGCGCGGCGCGAGCGACTACTTCTCGAAGCCCTGGGACAACGAAAAGCTGCTGATCGAGGTCGAGCGCATGATCTCGAAGCGGCGGCTGGAGCGGGAGAATACCGAGCTCAAGCGCGCGCTGAAGCAGCGCTACAGTTTTCCCAACATCGTCGGCAAGAGCGAGCGCATGCAGCGCATCCTGGACCTGGTGGGGCAGGTGGCCACCAGCCGCGCCACCATCCTGATCACGGGCGAGACCGGAACGGGCAAGGAACTGATCGCCAACGCGATCCATGCGCATTCGGCGCGCGCGGATCATCCCTTTGTGCCGGTGCATTCGGGGTCGGTGCCCCCGGACCTGCTGGAATCCGCCCTGTTCGGGCATGTGAAGGGCGCCTTCACCGGAGCGCTGGCGTCGCGCAAGGGCTACTTTGAAGTGGCCGACCGCGGGACGATCTTTTTCGATGAAATCGGGACGATTTCGCTCGAAACGCAGACCAAGTTATTGCGCGTGATCCAGGAGCGCGAGTTCATGCCTCTGGGTTCGGCCGAGACCATCAAGGTGGACGTGCGGATCGTCGCAGCGACCAACGCGGATTTGAAGAAGCTGGTGGAGGACGGCAGGTTCCGCGAGGACCTCTACTACCGGCTGAACGTCATCAACCTGGCGCTGCCGCCACTGCGCGAGCGCAAGGAAGACATCCCGTCGCTGGTGGACCACTTCTTCACCAAGTATTGCCGGGAGAACGACAAGTTCCTGCGTGATGGGCGGAGCCTGCTAACCTTCGAGCCGGAGGCGATGCAGATCCTGATGGATCACGCCTGGCCGGGGAACGTGCGCGAGCTGGAAAACGTCGTGGAGCGGGCGGTGGTGCTGGCCTCGGCGCCGAACGTGCCGGTGGACGTGCTGCCGGAGCATCTGCTGGAGTCGCGCGGGCTGCGGATCCGGCGGGATGCCAGTGGCGGTCTGCCTTCGGATGCGTCGCTGTTTGAGATCGTGGCGGATTTCGAGCGGCGCACGATCATTGAGAAACTCGAGGCCTGCGACTGGAGCCAGACCGCGACGGCCGAGACGTTTCATATTCCGCTGTCCACGCTGAATCAGAAGATCAAGCGGCTGAACATCGAGATTCGGAAGCGCGGGGGGTAGGGCAGCGGGGCTGGGTTGCGGACGTGGTCCGCACCCCGCCCCCTCTACCCCTGCGTACGCCCCAACCTCCGCAACAGCGACAGCGCCGTGCTCTCGCGTGGAGCCTCCGGCAGCCCGGTCAGGCGCCGCGCCAAATCCAGGCACGCCTTGCCGAAGCCACTCTCCCGCAACACCATGCGTCCTTCCAGTACGGCGTCCTTCACCGCCAGGTAGTCGTTCGGCAGCGAGGCGAACACGGGACACTGCGCGAGATTGGTCACCTGTTCCTGCGTCATGCGCCGCGTCTCCCAGCGGTTCACCAGCAGGCGGATCTTCTCCGGCGGAACCTCGCAGTTTTCGAGCTCCGCGCGACGCAGACTCGCCAGCCGCAGCGAAGGCAGCTCCGGCTCGCACACGATGAAGACGCTGCGGGCGGCTTTCACGATCTCGGCCGTCGCCGGATTGATCACCTCGGGCAGGTCCACCACAATGTGGTTGTACTGCGACTGCACGAACAGCAGCAGATGGTAGTAATCGATCCAGGTCGGCAAGCGGCCAGGCTTGGTGGGATTCGCCAGCAGCAGGTCAAGCTGATTGACCTCCACCAGGTGCTGCCGCCATTCCATGGCGGTGAGCGACCCTGACTGCTCCAGCGCCGCAGAAAGGCTGCCGCGCTCCTCCACATTGAGCAGAATCGACAGCACGCCCGAGCGCCGGTCCGTCTCGATCAGCAGCGTCTTGCGTTCGAGCGCGTTGGCCATCGCGGCCGCCGTATTCAGCGCCACCGTCGAGCAGCCGCTTCCGGCCTTGGCCGGCAGGAACGCCAGCACGTTCTGGTGGCTCACCGGACAGCGCCGGTGCACGGCCTGGTAAGCGGCAGCTTCCAGTTCAGGCCCCGAGAAGGGCTCCCGCAGCAAATCGGCGATGCCCTCTTCGGCCATCCCGGCCTGCTCCTCGGGCGACCACTCCGAGCGGAATCCGACGATCGCCGCGCGCCGCGAGGCTTGCAGGATCTTGCCCGCCAGCGACCCGGTTTCGATCCAGTCGCCCACATCCAGAAGGACCACTTCGGGGTCGGTGGTCGCCACCTCGCGGATCACGGTCTGCGGCGGCGGAATCGGCGACTGCTTGAGGACCACCCGGAAGAGACCGCTCTCTTCCGCCATCTGTTCGATGGCGTCGGCGGCGACGTGGTTGGGGGTCAGGATGGCGAGGCTAAGCATCTAGGGGGAATCCGGTTATTTTACCCTGTTGGCAGCTCGTTTTAGAAATTGGTCCGCTCTTCCTGCCAGGGGTCGCCGCGCATATGGTAGCCGGCGCGCTCCCAGAACCCGGCCTCGTCCCGATCCCGGAATGCAACGCCGGCCACCCACTTCGCGCTTTTCCAGGCGTACAGGTGTGGGACGATCAGCCGCGCGGGTCCGCCGTGATCGACACTAAGCGGCTCGCCGTCGTGGGTCAGGGCGACCAGGGCGTCTTCGGCCAGGAGGTGCTCGGCGGGCAGGTTGGTGGTCCAGCCCAAGTCGTAGCCGAAGGCGACAGCAAAGCGCGCGTTCGGCAACAGGCCGCCGGCCTGGGCCACAAGTTCCCGCACGGCCACGCCCTGCCACAGGTTCCCCAGCCGGGACCAGCGCGTGACGCAGTGGAAGTCGGCGAACACTTTTACCCGCGGCAGCGCCTGGAATTCCTCCCAGTTCCAGGAAACCTGCCGGGCAACCAGTCCTTCGATCGAGAAGCGCCACTTGGCGAGGTCGATGCGCGGGGCGCCCGAAGCATCCAGCACGGGCCATTTGAGCGTGCGTGACTGGCGCGGCGGCAGGCGGTCCTCCCGGCGCGTGTCCGGACTGATGATGACGTCCTCCCCCGCGTCTTCCGGAAGGGGTACGGACTTTCCTTGGGTTTTTGAGTTGTCCATGCCGAACATTCTTCTTCAGTCTATTCCCAGTGAGAATTTGGGACCCATCTTGGAACTTTGTTCCTATGCGGGTCCGGGCGACCGTCGCGATCACTGCGCTGATTGCGCTCATTCACCCGCTTTGCGCGCAAACGCGCGTCGAATACATTGGTGGAACGGCTCGCGCTTTGAAAAACGGGACTGACGGCCAAATCGACCTCACCGACGACCGCTACATGGCGTTCTACGGTGACGATTCCCAAATGCGGATCGCCTATGACCAGATCAATCTGGTGGAGTATGGCCAGCAGGTAGACCGCCGGCTCATGCTGGCGCTGCTGATCTCACCGGTGTTTCTGCTGAGCAAGGCGCGCAAGCACTACCTGACGCTCGGCTTCGAGGACGACGGCGGCTCGCAGCAGGCGCTGGTGTTCCGCGTGGACAAGGACAACATCCGGGCGGCGCTGGCCGCGTTGGAGGCCCGCACCGGACTCAAGGTTTCCTATACCGACCAGGAAGCCAGAAAGGCAGGCAACTAGTCATGACGTTCGGAACCGGTGTGGGGCAGGCGGCCCGCCTGCGGCGGCATCTCAGGCCGCCTCTTCCCTTGTTTTGCATTCCCGTGCTGGCGCTGCTCACCGCGTCGCCCGCCGCCGCTCAGGTGGACCAGTCCACGCAACTGCTCACTATCCAGCGGGTCTACGTGGATCGCCTCACCGGGGACGACACCGCGCAGCAGATCCGCGACCTGATCATCGCCAGCTTGCACAACGCCCGTCTGTTCATCCTTACGGAAGACCCGGAGCGCGCCGACGCCACCATCCGCGGCGCGGCAGAGGACCTGATCTACACCGACCAGTTCGCCTCGTCGGAAGGCGTCAACCTGCGCACGGCGGCCAGCAGCGGAACGCGGTCCACGCGGCCGGGCATCACCAACCGGTCGGTGAACGTCGGCGTGGGCGACAGTGAATCGGTGGACATTCGCGAGCGCAAGCATGAAGCGCTGGCAAGCATCCGGCTGGTGAACCAGGAGGGCGACGTGATCTGGTCCACCACGCAGGAATCGAACGGGGCCAAGTTCCGTGGCGCCAGCGCCGACGTGGCCGACAAGATCACCCACCAGCTCGTCGAGGATTTCGAGCGCGCCCGCCGGGAGCATCCCGCCCCCAACGGTAGTCCCCCCAGCGGTAATCAATGAACCGCACCCGCAGCTTGAAACCGTTCCTCTGTGACCAGCCCCGCTCGCCCACTAACCCGCATTTCTCAACAGCTCTCAGCGCTTCGAAGGGAACCTCAGGCGGGGAGCCGCAAGGGGCGATTTTGCCACCACAACCGGCATGACACCTTGACCGGCGACAAGCGCCGGGATGAGTCCCGGCGCGGCAAGCCACGGGCTTGCGCCACGTCCTTTGCCCGAAACCCAGTGAGAAGTGCGGGCTAAGCTCGGGTATGAGCATCGACCTTGTCCTGTTTGCGGCTGCTCTGGCTGATCAGCTTCCCCAGGTCCAACCCGATGGTCAGCGCTCCTGATCTGCCCCGCCGCTGCTTGTTCGCTCCGCCCTTCCCACTCTGCGGACTCTTGCTATGCTCCTTCAGGGCCAGTCTCCCTTTGCCGGTGCTGTGCACAACAGGCGTGATCCGGGCGGAGCGCCGCTAGCTGAGCCGTGACCACAGGGAGCGGTCTTCGCCCGTCCGATCCCGTCCCGCCAGTCCGCCCAAGCCCGGCGCTACACTGGTTCCGAAGTGGACCATTCCTCACTCGACGCGATCCTCAACCGCGAAGTCGAATACCACGAAAAGCTCTACTCCGGATTCGCCCAGCAGCACTTCGCCCGGCCCGCCGTGCGCGCCCTGCGCGCCCACATGGTCCGCCGCGTACTCCGGCTCACGGGCGCCGGTAAGCAGTCGCGCGTGCTGAGCCTGGGCTGCGGGGTCGGCGACACGGAAATCCTGCTCGCGCCGCACGTGGGCGAACTGGTCGGCGTCGACCTCTCTCCGGCCGGCGTCCAGCAAGCCAACACCGATGCGGCCCGCGCCGGCCTGACCAACGCGCGCTTCGAAACGGGATCCATCGAAAGCGCTGCGGGCTCCTACGACGCCGTCATCGCGATCTTCCTGCTCCACCATCTACCCGACCCGCTGCTCGACGCGCTGCCCGCGCTCATCGCGGACCGCCTCTCCCCCGGCGGCGTGTTCTATTCACTCGACCCCAGCCGCTGGCGCCTCTCCGGCCTGGTCGGCGGGATGCTGTTCCCCAAGCTCATGGAGAAATACCAGAGCCCGGACGAACGCCAGCTCGACCCCACCTCTACCGCCGCGCGCTTCCGCCTCGCCGGCTTCCGCTGCGAGACCGGATTCTACGACTTCGTCTCTTCGCCCTTGGCTGGCCTGTTCCCCGGCTGGCGGACCGGCTACCGCGCCGCGCGCCTCCTCGACGAAGCTCTGATCCGCACGCCCGGCCTGCGCCGCCTGGGTAGTAACTTCGAGATCCTGGCATGGCGATCCTGACCGTCTCGGGCGACCCGGCTACGCGCTTCGAGGAAGCCGCGCACGGCGCCGCCCAACTGCTCGGCTTTGAACTGGTCACCGCCGCGCGCCTGGAGCACTGGCTGGCCGAAGAGTTCGGCGACACGCCGATTCCGCCGCGCGCCTGGAAGCACGCCGCGCTCTCGGTTCTGGCGCGCATGGCTGCGGCCGACCACCTGGTGATCGCCCTGCCCGCGGCCGAGCAACTGTTCGCCCCGTTGCCCATCCTGCTGCGCGCCCGCGTCGTTGCTCCCGAAACGCGCCGCGCCGGCAACCTGATGCTGGACCAGCACCTGGACCGCGACCTGGCCGTCGCCGAGCTCGCCCGCCTCGACCGCCAGTCCGCCGATTGGCGCCGCCGCCACATCAGCCGCACCGCGCCGCGCGCCGAAGCCTTCGACCTGACGCTCAACGCCGAGCACTTCGACCCCGGCCAGCTCGCCGAAATCCTCCGCGCCGCCGTCTGCACGAGCCGCCTGGCGGAGACCGGCCTGCTGACTCCCTCCGAGGAAGCCGGGATCCAGTTCGCCACGCGCTGGAAGCTGGCCCGCCACCACATCGCCCCCGCCGGCCGAGCCGACTTGAAGAAGGTCGTCTTCAGCCATCCCAGCGAGGAACTGTTCGCCAACCTGCTCGACTTCTACCGCATCCAGTGGGATTACGAGCCGCGCAGCTTCCCGCTCGCCTGGGACAAGGACGGCAAAACGACTGAAGCCTTCACTCCCGACTTCTACCTGCCCGAATTCGACCTCTACGTGGAGCTCACCACCACGAAGCAGTCGCTGGTCACGCGCAAGAACCGCAAAGTGAAGCGCCTCCGCGCCATCTACCCGCACGTCAACATTCAGGTCTTCTATCAGAAGGATTTCCAGGACCTGGTGTTCAAATACGGATTGAAATCGCCGCAGATGAACGCAGATGAACGCAGATAGCGACGTCTGTTGATCTACGGCGATCACCGCGCGTTTTCTCAGCAAGCGTAGACCGCTCCCTGTGGTCGCGGCACAGCTATTGGCGCTGTGCCCAGCGCACGTCCTTTGTGCGGAGCGCCGTTAGCTGAGCCGCGACCACAAGCGGTCTACGATAACGCTGCAAGCGCTCTAGAACCAAGCGAAGCGATACTGCACCGACCCGATGATCTGCCGCGGATCGTTATAGTGCGTCGCCGCGAAGGCGCTCTCGCGCCCGTAGAGGAACCGGCTATTGCCGATGTTGAGCACCGACAGCGTCATCGACAGATTGTCGGTAAAACTCTTGCCGAACGCGATGTCCACCTGCGTATGCGGCGGCAGGTGCTGCGGACCGTTCAGGTCCAGGAACCCCGACCCCCAGTTCATGTTCGTGTTCATCCACGCGCTCCCGGGCAGTGCCAGTTCCCCACCCACGCTGAGCGTGTGCCGCTGGTCGTGGTCGATGTAGAAGTAGCCCTCGGCCGGCGCCTTGAAGTCGATCAACCCGCCGGTGATGATGCCGCGCCCCTTCACCACCTGGTTGGAGTACGAGAGGTGGAAATTCAGCGTCCGGAACATCTGCGGCGACCGGATCACGCCCTCGTAACCGCGGATCACCGCATTTTCGATGGCCAGCGGCAGCGTGATATTCGAGTTCCCCAGCACGCTGTGGTCGGAGAAGTTGTTGGCCCACGTGCGGAAGTTGGCGAAGTCAAAGGTCCAGCCATGGAACGGGACCGTGATGCCGAACTCGTGCTGCTGGTCGCGCTCGCCGCGCACCGGCAGGAACCCGATGCCCTGGCGCACGGCGTACTGCAGCACGCGCCCGCCCACGGTTTCAAGCGGCGGCGGCTGATAGTAGGTCCCGATGAAGCCGCGCAGCACCCACCGCAGCTTCGGGATCTGCACGGTGGCCCCCACGCGGGGATTCGCCGCATTCTCATTCACCAGTCCGGAGAAGTGCGTGAGCCGCAGGCCCAGGTTGAAGGTAAGCCACTGCCACGGCCGGAACTGATCGTCCAGGAACGCGCTGCCTACGCCGCCCGTCACCGGCTGCCGGTCGCTGGCCGAAAATCCCTCCTGGTCCGCCAGGCTGAAGCGGCGATCATCGTGCTCCATGAAGCCGTAGATGCCGGCGTTCATGTTGTGCCGCCCGTGCACGATGGTCAAGGTCGATTGCAGGCCCACGTAATTCGACGTGCGGCGGTCGTTGGTTATCAGCGGATCGTTCGGTCCGCCTACGTACTGAGCCGCGTTGTAGTGATAGAGCGGGGAAGTGGTCAGCACTGCTCCGGGCGTGAACGTATGCACCCAGGAGAAATTCGCGAAGGAGTCGATCTCCTGGTTCACGTCCCGCACGCCGATCGCCTGGTCCGCCGGAAAGTTCGGCACCTGGTAGTGATCCTTGCGCAGCGAGGCGGCCAGGCGAATCTGGTTCTTCTCATTCACGAAATACTCGAGCGTCGTGAACCCGGCCAGGGCGCTGCCCATGTTGTGGATCACGTGCTCGGTGGGCGGCTCCAGGCCCAGGTCCGTGCGGCTGCCCGTGACGCTGCCGTAGTAGGCCAGCTTGTCGCCGTGCCCGCCGAAATTGAGCTGGTCATTGGTCTGGTGCAGGCTGCCGTAGGTCGCCGTAAGGGTCGCTTCGTGGTGCGGAAACTCGTAGCCCGAACGCGGAATGATGTTGATCATGCCGTAGGTCCGGTCGCCGTAGCGCGAGTTGTAGCCGCCGCGGGAAACCTCCACGGTGTCCATGTCCTTCGGGTCCATGGCCCGCCCGACGTTGCTCGAAATGTTGGTATTCGGAATCGGCACGCCGTCCACCAGCCAGGTCACCTGGTGGCCGCCGCGCATGTGCAAGTGGTCGTGCAGCAGGTAGGTGCCCGGGGTGAAGTTGGTGATGAAGGCGAGGCTCTGGGTCCGGGTGGCTCCCGGCGTGTGCTGGATGTCCAGCCGGTCCACCGTCACCGGACGGCTGGACGCCCCGGCGTTTTCCAGTTCCAGCGGAGCCGACACGTCCACGCTGGTGGTCACGGCGCTCACCTGCAGGGTGAAGTGCAGGATCGGGGCGCTGTTGATCGCTACGTTGAGCGCCTGGGTGAGCGCCTGGAACCCGGGCCGCTCGACCGTGATGGTGTAGGACCCGGCCGGCACCGCCGACAGGATAAATTCCCCACCGTCGTCAGTTTGCGTGTCCCGCGTGTAGTCCGACGTCGTCGCCCGCAGCGTGATCTGGGCCTCCGGCACGCGCATCTCGGCTGGATCCTCCACGGTGCCCCGAATGTTGCCGAAAATCTGCGCAGCTACGGTGCCTGCGCCCAGAGTCATCAGGCAAGCGATTGAAAATAATGAGTTTTTTACCATTTCCCCCTGTGCAGGACGAACCCCACTCGGCCAAGGCTAGCACGGGGTCCCGCTCGTCACATGTATAAAGGGGTCAAGTGGGGGTCACTGACGCAGTCAGTGACCCCGTGGACGGGACGAAATCGTCCATGAGCGGGACGCCTGCCGCGGGTAGAGTAAAGAGGTGGGACCTCCCGGCATCGAGCGCATCCTCTTCACCGAGGACCAGGTGAACCGCCGCATCGCCGAGGTCGCGGCCGAGATCAGCGCAAAATATGCAGGCCGCGACTTGAAGTTGATCGGCGTCCTCAAAGGTGCGGTGTTCTTCCTCACCGCCCTGGCCAGGGCCCTCACCATCCCGGTGACGATCGACTTTCTGGCGATCTCCAGCTTTGCCGGCCGCAGCGGATCGCCCGGCATGGTGCGGATCGCCAAGGATCTGGACCATCCCGTCCAGGGCGAAGACGTGCTGCTGGTGGAGGACATCGTTGATACCGGCTTCACCACCCGCTATCTATTGCAAACACTAGCCGGACGCGAGCCCCGCTCGCTCGGCATCTGCACCCTGCTCGACCGCCGCATCCGCCGCATCGTGCAAGTGCCGGTGGAGTTCCGGTGTTTCGAGATCCCCGACCGCTTCGTGGTCGGCTGCGGCTTAGACTTCGAGCAGCGCTATAGGAATCTCGGCTATATCGCTGTAATGAAGCCGGATTAGGCTTGGATTGGGCTTGTGATGAGGCAGGCCCGTGGCCTGCGTCGGGCTCGCAGCCCGCCTGCCGCTTCCGGCCGCACACCCCTCTAGTGTCGTGACCGCGCGGAAGGGGTTGGCCTGCATTTCTCACAAGCTCTACCGTGCATCGGCGCGAAACGTGAGGCCGGGATACGCAATCGGCGATTTCGCCGCCGCTTCCTGCATGACAGCGTGACCGGCCACAAGCGCCGGGACGAGTCCCGGCGCGGCGAGCCATGGGCTCGCGCCACGTCCTGTGTCCGAAACCTGGTGAGAAATGCGAGGTAGCTAGCTACTTTCCGTCGCAAAATAGGGTGTCGGCCGCTGGGGCCGGTCGCTTACGCTTCCGGCTCAGTCACAAGTCCTGTGCGATCAACGGCGTCTGTCTGAGCCGCGAGCGTAAGCGACCGGTCGGCGGGCCGTAACTGAATTTTGCGCCGGAAAGTAGCTAGCACTCAGAACACGAACTAGGGCAGAATAGGTGGCGGAGAATCCCCATGCACTCTGCCCGTTTCCTTTTGGCGGCTACCCTTTCGATCGGCTTCGTTTCCGCGCAAACCTGTGACCGAGCCTGCCTCAAGACCACTCTCGACCAGTACTTGAACGCCGTCGTCAAACACGATCCGAAGGTGGCGCCCCTATTTGCCGGATTCCGCCAGACGGACAACGGCGTCGTTGTCCGCCCAGGAACCGGCACTTGGCAATCGATCACTTCACTCGGCAAGGTGCAGCGCTCTTACTTCGATCCCGTGAGCGGCCAAGCTGCCTACCTTGGATTGATCGAAGAAGGCCAAGCAACCGACGTCGCAACACTGCGGCTCAAGGTCGAAGACAAGAAGATCACCGAAGCCGAGTGGGTGATCGCCCGCGAAGGCGCCATCGGACCCAGCGGCACGAACGGCAGCAATCTCTATAACCTTGCCGGCTTCCTCGCCGAACCGCCTTTGGCTACTCGCACCGTTCCCGCCAATCAACGCGCGTCCCGCGAATTACTGATCGCCATCGCCAACAGTTACTTCGACGGGTTGACGACGCACGACGGTTCGATCATCATGGCCCACCCGGGTTGCACCCGCAACGAGAACGGGACGCATACCGCCGGTCCGAACCCCAATCCGAACGCTGCCAAGGGGAAAGGCAAGGGCCGCGGCGGTGACTGCACATCAAACCTCACCAATTTCACGGTCGCTCTCATTTCCGCGCGCCGCTTTCCGATTGTCGACGTGGAGCAGCAAGTCGTGCTCGGCATGGGGATCTTCCTGCGCAAGCCCGGCGTGAAGCAGCTCCGGAATCTTCTGGCCGAATGGTTCTTCGTGGAGGACGGACGCATCCGCAATATCTGGGCGTCGATGTTCTATCCCACCAACGATCTTCCGGTCCCGAACTGGCCGCCCTACGATGCCAATTTCCCGTTTCCGGCGGAATTCGCAGCCCCGGCTGCCGCTCCTGCCCCCGCCGCTGCGCCCGGACGCGGAGCGTCCAAGTAAGGCAGCGACGCGGAGCGTCCAAGTAAGCCATCGACGCGGAGCGGGGAAGTAAGCCATCGACGCGGAGCGGGGAAGTAAGGCAGCAAGGCGGAGCGGGGAAGTAAGGCAGCAAGGCGGCGCGGGGAAGTAAGTGAGAATGGACAGATGGAAGCACGCCCAACAAGACCCGGTCGCGTTTCCCTGTAGTGCGGTCCTCCGAAGGAGTTTGCCAAAGAGCTGTCGCCTGTTCGGCAATTTGAGGATCCCCTTCGGGAGATTCCGGCGCTTGGTCGTTCGAGCCGTGAGTGACGGCCTCCTCGCCGTCACTCGATAGATCGGCCAGTCGACGAGTAGCGCGTCGCCGAAGAGAACACATCTCAGGGCGCGATTGGGCCACCGGATGTCATAATTATTCGAGCTGCGCGACCTGGAGTAGAGCAGCCTTCGAAAAGGAGTCCAGAATGCCCATCATAAGAGTAAGATTGCTTCCCGCCTGCGTCGTCGCGCTCGGGATTGCGTTGGGGCTGACCGCCATCTTGTATGGCCAGAGCAGCGGGAACGCGTCCAAGACCGGAGGGAACGCGTCCACAGGTGAAACCGAATGGCGCTTCTTCGGGAGCGACGCCGGTGCGACCCGGTATTCGCCAGCCAATCAAATCGATGCCAGCAACGTGGCAAATCTGAGCGTGGCCTGGCGCTTTTCAACGCGGAACTTGGGTCCCCGGCCCGCGACCGGGATGCAGGTCAGTCCGCTGATCGTGGACGGCGTGATGTATACGACCGCCAGCGCGACGCGCGATGTGGTTGCCATTGATGCGGCCACCGGGCAGTTGCTTTGGCATTGGCGCCCGACGGGCGACCTGCTGAAGTGGAATGACATCATTGACCCGCTGTCGAGAACCTCAGGCCGCGGCGTCACCTACTGGACCGATGGCGCGTCCGACCAGCGAATCTTCGTCGTCATGGGGAACTACATGCTGGTCGCGCTCGACGCGAAGACCGGACGACAGGTGACGAGCTTTGGTAAGGACGGCGTCGTCGATATGGTCGAGAACCTAAGGTGGAACGAGCGGCCCGGGCTGCCACGCGAAGGCCGGGTAGCGAATACCTCACCCCCGGCGATCGTGGGCAACGTTTTGGTCTCGTCGATTTCGATGCATACAGGCTCGACCCCGAACCTGCGTGGCGCCTCGATCAACGAACAATGGCCCATGAACATTCCGGGCGACGTGGTGGCTTACGACACCAGGACGGGAAAGATGCTGTGGCGCTTCAACACCATTCCCCGGCCGGGCGAGGAAGGTTCCGAGACCTGGCTCAAGGCGGAACCCCAGGTCTGGGACGTGCCGGGAGGCCTGAACGCCTGGGCGAAGGATCATCCCGAATTGCGCGAGAAGTCGAACCTCTATACGGGGAACGCTGGCTTCTGGGCTCCTGCGACGGCCGATCCGGAGCTAGGCATGTTCTACATCCCAGTGGAAGGATCGACCAGCGACTATTATGGAGGCTACCGGCCCGGCAACAACCTCTACGCCAATTCAATCCTCGCACTCGACGCGAAGACCGGCAAACGTGTGTGGCATTTCCAAACGACCCACCACGATATTTGGGACTTCGACCCGCCGACCGCTCCGATTCTCGCCGACATCACGGCGGATGGCCGGCCCGTGAAGGCAGTGATCCAACTGACCAAGCAGGGATTTGCCTTCGTGTTGGACCGTACCAACGGCAAGCCGGTGTGGCCGATTGAGGAGCGCCCGGTCCCGAAGTCCGATGTCCCCGGAGAGTGGACGTCTCCCACGCAGCCGTTTCCGACCAAGCCGGTCGCGCTGGTACCGCAGGGCGTCACGGAAGATGACTTGGTCGACTTCACGCCGGAGATCAAGGCGGAGGCGCTGCGTGTGGCGAAGCAGTTCCGCCTGGGCGGTCTCTATGCCCCGCCATCGGTTGCGGGCGGGCCGGATGGAACCAATGGCACGTTGACGGCGCCCTCCGCGGTCGGCGGCATCAACTGGACGGGCGGCGCGGTCGATCCGGTGGAGGATGTGCTCTACGTCGGCAGTGAGAACACTCTGTACCGCGCCCAGGTCACGCTTGGCACGCCCGGCAAGGGCGTTCTGTACCACGACACTCGCGGGCAACCGGTAACCCCGCGGACGACGGTATTCGGCCTTCCGCTTCTGAAACCTCCCTATGGCCGGATCACGGCCGTCGATTTGAAGACGGGTGAGCGCCTGTGGATGGTGCCGCACGGCAACACGCCGGCCTCGATCATGAGAAACGAAAAGCTGAAGGGTGTGGAAATTCCGAATACCGGGGCGCAGACGAGAGGCACTGGGCTGTTGGTCACCAGTACGCTGTTGTTTGGCGGCGAAGGTGGTGGGAACCCGGTTCTCCGCGCGTGGGACAAGAAGACGGGCGCCGTCGTCGCCGAGATCCAGTTGCCGGGTCCGACGTCTGGTTTCCCTGTCACTTACACGAAGGCAGGGCGGCAGTACATCGCGGTGGCCGTGCGGGCAAGCGATGGGGTGGAAATCGTGGCCCTTGCGCTTCCGGTGCCGAGGCCGGCAACCAAGGGGCGGGGAAGAGGAAAGTGACGCACCACAATCGAATGGCCGCGAGCGTGATGTTTGAACCGCCCCGGGTTTGCCGGAGGCTCCAACGCTTGAGAAGGTGGAGCCATGACGAAAGAGAAAGCAAAGAAGTATTCGCCCGAGGTCCGGGAACGGGCGGTGCGGATGGTGGTGGAACACGCCGGGGCGTACGCATCGCGATGGGCAGCGGTTTGTTCGGTGGCGTCTAAGATTTGGTTGCAGCGCGCCGACACTCCATGAATGGGTGAAGAGAACGGAAGTGGATCGAGGCGCGCGCGCCGGGGTTCCCACAGAGGTTGCCGAGAAGATGAAAGCTCTGGAACGGGAGAACCGCGAGCTGCGGCAAGCCAACGAGATTCTGCGCAAGGCCTCGGCGTATTTTACGGCGGCGGAGCTCGACCGCCGGTCCAAACCATGATCGGGTTCATCGATGATCATCGAGAAGCGTATGGGGTCGAGCCGATCTGCCGCGTGTTGCCGATCGCCCCATCGACGTACCACGAGCATGCCGCGCAACATTTGGGGCAGGCTCCCCCGCCCTGGACGAGTTCGCGCCGGCAAAGTGAGCAAGGTGTCGGGAACGCCCACGCCATGGCTGGTTCAGCGGTCCTACCAACCCAATCCTACTCGAGGACGAAATGGGTCGGCTCCCGCCTTGCGGCAATCTTCGTCGAAGAAACGCAACAAGTCTGCACGCCCGTCCGCCCGGGGCGGACCAGTTCGTTCTAAACGCCGGGTCTCCGCCTCTATTGCAGCCGGGGCGGGTCATGGGCCGGCGGGCTCGCTACTCCCGTAACTTGGAATACCGGATGGCGCCGGCCGGTAGCATGTCAATCAGCGCGTCGAGCTGCGAAAGCACGTCCAATCCCCACATGGTTCGTGAGAGCGTACGTTCGCCCGGAGACCTTGCCTTACGACGGGCAGGGGCCCAATCCTGGCCTATTTCTCGATGCCCGGTACGCAGTCCTCCAGTGCCAATAGCCCGAATTCGGCGGATTGTGCGATAGACTGGGCGACTACGACATGTCCCTCAGCCCAGGCGATAAACTCGGACCCTACGAAATCGTCGAGGCGATCGGCAAGGGCGGCATGGGCGCGGTATATCGCGCCCGCGACACGCGATTGGGGCGCGACGTCGCCATCAAGGTCAGCGACCAGAAGTTCGGCGAACGCTTCGAGCGCGAGGCGCGCGTCATCAGCTCGCTGAATCATCCCAATATCTGCACGCTGTACGACGCCGGCGACAACTACCTGGTGATGGAGCTGGTCGAAGGCGAAACGCTGGCCGATCGGATCAGAGGGGGAGCGATTCCCCTCGACGAATCCCTCGCCATCGCCCGTCAGATCGCCGCCGCCCTCGAAGCCGCGCACGAGAAAGGCATCACCCACCGCGACCTCAAGCCCGGCAACGTGATGCTGAAGCCGGACGGCACGGTCAAAGTCCTCGACTTCGGCCTGGCCAAGGTGGGCCCGCGCACGGCCTCCGGCGGCAATAACCCCGAGGAGTCTCCCACCATCTCCATGGCAGCGACCCAGGCCGGGGTTATCCTCGGAATCGCCGCCTACGTGGCGCCCGAGCAGGCTCGCGGGAAGGTGGTCGACAATCGCGCCGACATCTGGGCCTTCGGCGTGGTGCTGTATGAGATGGTCATCGGCCGGCGGCTGTTTCACGGGGAGGATCTGACCGAGACGCTGGCCGCCGTAGTGATGAAGGAGCCGGATTTGGACGCCGCGCCTCTCCCGCTCCGGCGGCTGTTGGCCAAGTGTCTGGTGAAAGATCCCGCTAAGCGCCTTCGCGATATCGGCGACGTTTGGGAGCTTTTGGAGGAAGGACGGGAGGGCCCTCCGCCGCCGGCGCGACTGCCCCATAAGTGGTTGTGGCCCGCCATCGCCGCCCTGTGCGCGATCCTCACGGGCGCCCTCGCCACCTGGGCCCCCTGGCGCACCGAGCCGCTCCGCCCCCTCATCCGCCTGGAAGTCGACCTCGGCGCGGACGTGTCGCTGCCGGCGCCGGGCAACGGAAACGTGCTCATCTCGCCCGACGGCTCGCGCCTGGCGTACCGCGCCTCCACCGGCAATGGTCCCACCCGGCTGTTCACCCGCCGCCTGGACCAATCCAAAGCCACCGAACTGCCCGGCACCGACGGAGCCGCGCAATTGTTCTTCTCGCCCGACAGTCAATGGATCGGGTTCACGGTACAAAACAAGCTCAACAAGATCTCGGTGGAAGGCGGCGCCGTGGTGCCCCTCGGCGACGCAGGGTTAAGCGCGGGAGCCAGTTGGGCCGAGGACGGCAGCATCGTGGTGGGCCAGCAGATCAGGGGCGGGATGATCCGGATTCCCGCCGCGGGCGGCGAACCATTGAAGGTCACGGACCTCCCCTCCGGAGAGGGCGTCCACGCGTTTCCGCAGATCCTGCCAGGCAGCCAAGCAGCTCTGTTTGCGGCCTATGGGGCGTTGCCGCCTGACGTGGATCGAGCCACCATTGACGTCGTCACCTTCGCGGACGGCGTTCGCAAGACCCTGGTGCGCGGTGGAGCCATGCCCCACTATCTTCCCAGCGGCCACTTGATCTACGTCAACAAAGGGACCCTGTTCGCCATCCCGTTTGACCCCGAGCGCCTGGAGACGCGAGGCACGGCCGTGCCCATCCTCGACGACGTCAAGTTCAACCCACAGACCAGCGCGGCCGACCTGTCCTTCTCCCGCGACGGCACGCTGGTGTATCGCGCCGGCGTGGCCGGCGCCGCCGCTTCGACGACCCTGAGCACCATCCAATGGATCGACACTGCCGGGAAGCGGTCGCCGCTGCTGGCCACGCCGGGTCCCTATCAAACCCCGAAGCTATCGCCGGACGGCAAGCTGCTGGCGATGATGCTGGTCGGGAGCGGCCCCCAGGATGTCCAGGTTTACGACCCCCAGCGCGACGCCATGAACAAGCTGACCTTCGGTGGAGGACCTTACCTCGCACCGATATGGAGCCCGGACGGCCGCTATGTCGTGATGGGGGGTACGGGCATGACCTGGACGCGAGCCGATGGCGCGGGGCAACCCAAGCCCCTGACCGACTCCAAGGCCATCCAGGTCGCCTCGTCTCTTTCGCCGGACGGCAAGCGGCTGGCGTATGTAGCGGTGGGTTCAGGCGGCGCCGGTGCGGCTCAGATCCTCACGGTCTCCCTTGAAGACGAGGGAGGTGAGCTGAAGGCCGGAACCCCCGAGCAATTCCTCAAGTCCCAGTTCACTGACAGCGCACCCGAGTTCTCCCCCGACGGCCGCTGGATCGCGTATTTCACCGATGAATCGGGCCGCCCGGAAGTAAACGTGCGGCCGTTTCCGCCGCCCGCCTCCGGCCAGGGCGGCAAGTGGCAGATCTCGAACAACGGCGGCACGCAGCCGAAATGGTCGCGCACCCGCCAGGAAATCCTCTACCGCTCCGGCGACCAGATCATGGCCGTCCCCTACACGGTAAACGGCGACAGCTTCGTGCAGGAAAAACCACGCGTGTACCTCGACAAGCTCGGCGGCACGCAATGGGACCTGGCCCCCGACGGCCGCATCGTCGTCCTCACGCCGGTTCCCGTCGAAGGGCTGCAAGCAACTCCCGCCGCCGATCACACCGTCGTGTTCCTCCAAAACTTCTTCGACGAGCTCCGCCGCCGTGTCCCCGTCGAGTAGCAACGTGGCGCAAGCCCGTGGCTTGCCGCGCCGGGACTCATCCCGGCGCTTGTCGCCGGTCAAGGTGTCATGCCGGCTGCCGTAGCGAAGTCGCCCCTTGCGGCTCCCCGCCTCAGGTTTCCCGCCGATGCGCTGAGAGCTTATGAGAAATCCGGGCTAGACTGTAACGAGCATGCCCCTCGCCCCCGGCGACAAACTCGGACCCTACGAAATCCTCGAGCCCATCGGCAAGGGCGGCATGGGCGAAGTCTTCCGGGCGCGTGACACCCGCTTGCAGCGCGAAGTTGCCATCAAAATCTCCGCCGAACAATTCAGCGAGCGTTTCGAGCGCGAAGCCCGCGCCATCGCCGCCCTGAACCATCCCAACATCTGCACGCTCCACGACGTCGGACCCAATTACCTGGTCATGGAGCTGGTCGAAGGCCCCACACTAGCCGACCGCATCAAGTCGGGCGCGATTCCTCTGGAGGAATCGCTCGCCATAGCCCGCCAGATCGCCGACGCCCTCGGAGCCGCCCACGACAAAGGCATCACCCATCGCGATCTGAAACCCGCCAACGTCAAGGTCACGCCCGAAGGCACGGTGAAGGTGCTCGACTTCGGCTTGGCCAAGGTCGGCCCCCGCGCGGCCTCCGGCGGCGACCACAACCCCGACGAATCCCCCACCATCTCCATGGCCGCCACGCAGGCGGGCGTCATCCTCGGAACGGCTGCGTATATGGCCCCCGAGCAAGCGAGGGGGAAACAGGTGGACAAGCGCGCCGACATTTGGGCCTTCGGCGTCGTGCTCTACGAAATGGTCACCGGCAAGCGCCTCTTCCAAGGCGAGGACCTGACCGACACGCTCGCCCGCGTCGTCCGCGACGCGCCCGAAGTGACCGCCGCCCCGCCCCAACTCCGCCGCGTCCTCGAAGCCTGTCTCGCCAAGGACCCCAAGCAACGCCTCCGCGACATCGGCGATGTGTGGCGCTTGCTGGACGATCCGGCCGCCGCCCCGCCCCCGGTTGCCGGCCCGGTCCGCAAGAGCTGGCTGATCCCCACGCTGGCGGCCGCCGTGTTGCTCATGGCGTTGGCCGCGCTTGCCTCCGTCCACTTCCGCGAAACGCCGCCCGAGCTTCAGGCGGTCGCGTTTTCGATGGACGCGCCGCCGGAGACGGGCTACGCCAGTGCCGTCGGCAGCCTGGCGCCGTCGCCGGACGGCCGGTATGTCATCTTCGGCGCGGCGAAACAGGGCTCGCCCCCGATGCTCTGGCTGCGGCCGCTCGATTCCAGCTCCGCCCGTCCACTGCCGGGAACGGAGGGCGGGAGCTTTCCCACCTGGTCTCCGGACAGCCGCTCGGTGGCGTTCCGGGCGGACGGGAAATTGAAGCGGATCGATATCGAAGGCGGCGCCCCGCTGGTGCTGGCGGACGCGCCGAATGATCCCGTCAGTCCCACCGGAACCTGGAATCGCGACGGCGTGATTCTCTTCGGCAGCAACGCGGGATTGCAGCGCGTCTCCGCATCGGGCGGCGGCGCGAGTTTGCTCACCAAGGCCGACCCGGCCGCGATGGAGACCGGCCACGGCTATCCTCAGTTCCTGCCCGATGGTAACCGGTTCCTGTATTTCGTGGCCAGCGGCGACCCCAGCGTGCAGGGCGTCTATGCGAGTTCTCTGGACCGTCCGGAGGAACGCCGGCAGATCCTGCGCACGGACGTCAAAGCCGTGTACGTTCCGCCGCGCGCGGCCTATCCCGGGTATCTGTTATGGATGCAGGAGGCCACGCTGCTGGCGCAGCGCTTCGATCCGGATACCCTCGAACGTCAGGGCGATCCCGCATCGGTGGCCGAAGATATTGTGCGTAACGGATTCCGCGCCACCTACTGGGCCTCGGACGCCGGGCTGCTGATCTACTTTTCGGGCACGCGGCCAGACTTACAGCGTCCGGTAGTGTGGGTGGGCCGCGACGGGAAACAGATCGGAGAGGCGCTCCCCGCGGCGTTAAATACCGGCCTGGCCCTGTCGCCGGACGGTGGCCGGATCGCTGTGGAGCGGAGAGAGGGCGGCGCCCAAGGCGATATCTGGATCTGGGAGTCCGCGCGGGAGGTGATGACGCGGTTGACCTTCGACGCGGCCCGAGACTCGTATCCCTTATGGTCTCCCGATGGCCAGTGGGTAGCGTTTTCTTCCTGGCGCAACGACAGCACGGCGCAGGTGTTCCGCGCGCAGGCATCCGGAGGCGGCGAGCCGGAGGCCCTCACCGAAGGCCCTCACGATAAGCTGGTCACGGACTGGAGCCGCGACGGCCGTTATTTGCTGTATCAGGAGCTGAATCCGGAAACGGGCTGGGATGTGATGGCGCTGCCCTTGACCGGAGACCGCCGGCCCATCCCGGTGGTGCAGACCCCCTTCGGCGATCAGCGGGGATTCCTCTCGCCGGACGGCCGCTGGGTGGCGTACGCATCCAATGAGTCCGGCCGCTACGAAATGTACGTGCGCGCCTTTCCCGCCGAGGGTGCTCCCTCCGGGCGGTGGCAGGTGTCCGATAGTGCGCAAAACCGGCTCTACCGGTGGCGCGAGGACGGCCGCGAACTGTATTTCCGGAGCGGGGACCGTATGATGGCGGTGGCGATTCGGGCGACTCCCCAAGGGATTCAAGCAGACACGCCGCGGGAGCTGTTCACCATGGAGAACCAAGTGGAGTTAGATGTTAGCGGGGACGGCCAGCGCTTCCTGTTCATCCTGAATCCGGGCACGGCGGGCGATTCGCTGCCGCTCAGCGTAGTCTCCAACTGGCAAGCCGCGCTGCGCCGCTAGCTGCTCCACGCCCCCAACGGCCAGTAACTCGCGCCGCCGACCCGCAACCCCCCGCCCGTCATCTGAATACCGCAATCCCGCCCCGGTTCGCCCCCACCGTCGTATTCCTTCTAAACTTCTTCGACGAGCTCCGCCGCCGCGCGCCGCCGAATTGGCCGTAATAGACGGAACGTCGGCACGTTAACGAATCCTTTGATATAGTTAGCTCCTACGCACAGCCTCGCTCTGACGCGGCTCGGAGAGCCGCCAGGAAGGATAACGCCCGACCATGGCACTGAAGACGCACGTGGTGGAACCGGAGATCACCGTTGTCGAGCTTTCCGGGAATCTGAACCTCGGCAATCTGCTGGTCGAAACCGAGCACCGGATTAAGAAGCTTGTCGAAGCCGGCGCGCGGAAGCTGGCCAATGGGGCGGTTTCGAAATCCTTCGAGGTCGTCCATAGGGAAGAGATCGTCCCTCTCGACGCGGACCTCGCCGCCTCCATCCAGAGATTTTCCAGCGCGCAGGCCGCCGGTTGACGGCCGCCGCGGCCGGAATTTGAGGCATGTCCCTCAGCACAGGCGATAGACTTGGACCCTACGAGATTGTTGCGGCGATCGGCGCCGGCGGCATGGGCGCGGTGTATCGCGCCCGCGACACCCGCCTGGGTCGCGACGTCGCCATCAAGGTCTCGCAGGAGAAATTCGGCGAGCGCTTCGAACGCGAGGCGCGCGTCATCAGCTCGCTGAACCACCCCAATATCTGCCATCTCTACGACGTCGGCGACAACTACCTGGTGATGGAGTTGATCGAGGGGCAGACGCTGGCCGACCGCATCAAGCAAGGCGCGATTCCGCTGGAGGAGTCGCTCGCCATCGCGCGCCAGATCGCCGATGCGCTCGAAGCAGCGCATGAGAAGGGCATCACGCATCGGGATCTGAAACCGGGCAACGTGATGGTCACCGAAGACGGCTCGGTGAAGGTGCTCGACTTCGGGCTGGCGAAGGTGGCCAACGTAACGCCCGCTTCGGGCAGCGATCCGGAGCTATCGCCCACGATTTCGATGCACGCGACGCAGGCCGGCGTGATTCTCGGAACGGCTGCGTACATGGCGCCCGAGCAGGCTCGGGGCAAAAACGTGGACAAGCGCGCCGACATCTGGGCCTTCGGCGTCGTGCTCTTTGAGATGGTGACCGGCAAGAAGCCCTTCGCAGGCGAAGATCTGACGGACACCCTCGCCAGAGTGGTTCGCGACGAGGCCGATCTGGGCGCCGCCCCGCTGGAACTGCGGCCGCTGCTCGAAAAGTGCCTGGAGAAAGATCCCCGCAAGCGGCTACGAGACATCGGCGGAATTGGGCCGCTTCTGGAAATCGGCCGGCTGAAGGCCGCACCGCGGGCTGCCGTTCGCTCTACTGGCCGCCTGTGGCCGGGGATCGCCGCGGCGCTGGCCGTGGCGGCAGGCGTGGCCGTGTGGGCTCCGTGGCGGACGGAGCCGGCGCCTCAGTTGGCTCGGTTTGAAGTTGCCATTCCCGAGAATCTAACCATGACCAATGCGCCTCCGCAACTTTCCCCGGACGGACGCCATCTGTCCTTCAGCGCTGAGTCGGGTGGGGTGACGCAGGTCTGGATTCGCTCGCTCGATACTTTGGAAGCACGCCCGCTGCCCGGCACGGAGAACGTCCGTGGTATGGCGTTCTGGTCGCCGGATAGCCGCTCCATCGCATTCTCTTCCGGTCAGCCTGCCACGTTGAAGCGGATGGAGATCGATGCCGGCCTGCCACAAAGACTGTGCAATACCGCATCTACCGGCGGCGCGTGGGGATCTCAGGGTGTCATCGTTTTCGTCCAACCAGACGGCCTTTACCGCGTTTCGGAAACCGGCGGCGAATGTAGCCTGCTCGTCACGTTCGATGTAACTCGGGGAGAGACGGGCATCGACTTGCCTGATTTCCTGCCGGACGGCCAGCACTTCCTCTACAGGCGCACCTCCGCCCAAAACGAGAATAACGGGATCTACGTGGGATCGATCGATGCCGAACCTGGCCAACAGGATCCTACCGTGTTCTTGGCCACGGCTTCGCCTGCTGTTTATGCACCGTCGCCCAACGGCGCCTCTGGCTACATTCTGTCTTCCCAGGATTCCACCTTGCTGGCTCGCCCATTCGACCCGGATCGCCTTGCCTTCACCGGCGCGGCCGTCCCCGTGGCGGCGAACATCGGGAGCCGTCTCGGGTCCTTCTCGGTTTCCGGCAACGGGACGCTGGCTTATCGGGCCGGTGCGGGTTTGTCAGGAATCCTTCAGATCACCGTGTTGGACCGTGAAGGTCACCCGGTGGCCACCGTGGGCGGGGTCGGGAACAACTTGGAACCGGCTTTCTCGCGCGAGGGAACACAAGTTGCCGTAGTCTCAGCCGCCACCTCCAGAGATATATGGCTGTACGATTTCACCGGGAAGGCGGCCACACGGTTCACAGTTCATCCGGCGACGGACGACTCTCCCGTGTGGTCCCCCGACGACCGGTACCTGGTTTTCCGCTCTGACCGGGAAGGCGGAGTGAGGAACCTCTACCGCAAGGCCGCCAGCAATGCCGGCAGCGAGGAACTGCTGCTGAAGTCGGCACAACAGAAGCTACCCACGGACTGGTCGCTGGATGGCCGCTTTCTTCTGTTCACCAGCGCGGACCCCACCACTGGCGACGATCTCTGGTATCTGCCGTTGGACGGCGCGGGCGGGAAGCCGGACGAGCCCCAGCCCTACCTTAAGACCGAGTTCAACGAAGCCGGCGCGCGCCTGTCTCCGGACGGCCGTTTCGTGGCGTATCACTCGAATGCATCCGGTTCGTCTGAAATCTACGTGAGAACCTTTCCCGATCCGTCCGGTGGCCAGTGGACGATTTCCGCCAACGGCGGGACCCGTCCTCACTGGCGTCGCGACGGCCGGGAGCTATACTACACCGCTGGTAACACAATGATGGCCGTGGCGGTGACCCTGGAGCCCACGTTCCATGCCGCTCCGCCCCGGGAGCTATTCACGATGACGCCAGGTCCGTCCGGCTTCGATGTCGACGCCGCGGGCGAGCGCTTCGTCAAGGCAGTGGACACCATCAACGTGGCCGGCGGCCCTGCGTCGTCGGTCACCGTGGTGCTCAACTGGCAGGCCGCACTGGAGCGATGAAATGAACCCAGGCGACAAACTCGGGCCGTATGAGATCGTCGAGCCGATCGGCAAAGGCGGCATGGGAGCGGTGTACCGCGCACGGGACACCCGCCTGGGGCGCGACGTCGCGGTCAAGGTCAGCGACCAGAAGTTCGGCGAACGCTTCGAACGCGAGGCGCGCGTTATCAGTTCGCTGAACCATCCCAATATCTGCCATCTCTACGACGTCGGCGACAACTACCTGGTGATGGAACTGGTCGAAGGGCAGACGCTCGCCGATCGGATTAAGCAAGGCGCGATTCCGCTGGAGGAGTCGCTGGCCATCGCCCGTCAGATCGCCGACGCGCTGGAAGCGGCGCATGAGAAAGGCATCACGCATCGGGATCTGAAACCGGGCAATGTGATGGTCACCGAAGGCGGCTCGGTGAAGGTGCTCGACTTCGGCCTGGCGAAGGTCGCTGCTACGGCGCCGGCTTCCGGCGGGGATCCCGAACTCTCCCCCACCATCTCCATGGCCGCGACGCAGGCGGGCGTGATTCTGGGCACGGCCGCCTACATGAGCCCCGAGCAAGCGAGGGGCAAAAACGTGGACAAACGCGCCGACATCTGGGCTTTCGGTGTGGTGCTGTACGAAATGGTCACCGGCCGGCGGCTATTCCAGGGTGAGGATCTGACCGACACGCTGGCAGGCGTCGTGAAGACCGACCCTGACTTGAGCCCGGCGCCCGCCAAGGTGCGGCGGCTGCTCAAGAAGTGCCTGGAGAAGGATCCCCGCAAGCGATTGCGCGATATCGGCGACGTGTGGGGATTCCTGGACGATCCCGCCGCCGCGCCGGTTGCCGCGAGCCCGCCCCGGAAGGCGCTGCTGCCGTGGGCCGCGGCCGCTGTGTTTGGAATCGCCGCGATCGCCGCAGGCTGGGGATTGTGGCGCGCGCCGCAACCCGAAGATCGACCGCTGGTGCGCCTCACGGTCGACCTCGGCGACGTGAACCTGCCCGCCAGCGTGACTGGTGGCTACGTAATACTCTCGCCGGACGGCACGCGGCTGGCCTACGCGGCCGTTCCACCGTCCGGTGGCGAGCAGCGCCTCTACACGCGCCTGCTGAGCGAGAGCGGCGCCACCGAACTGGCGGGAACCGCGCCCGCCCGCGCTCCCTTCTTCTCCCCCGACGGCCAGTGGATCGGATTCGCCACCAACGGCAAGCTCAACAAGATCCAGGTCGGCGGCGGCGGCGTGGTGCCTCTCGCCGATATCGGACAACAGTTCTCGGGAGCCAATTGGGGCCAGGACGGCACCATTGTCTTCGGCGAAGCCCTGGCGCGCGGTCTGGTCAAGATCTCGGACTCCGGCGGCGAAGCGACCGTTGTCGCTCCTCTGGCCGACGGTCAGATCGCGTTCAACAAACCCCAGATCCTGCCGGACGGAAAGACGCTGCTGTTCACCTCGGACAACGCGAACCGTCCCGACGCGATCGAAGTCATCCCGCTCGCCGGAGGGGAACGGAAGGTGGTGGTGGAAGCCGGAGCCAGCGGCCTCTATCTGCCCAGCGGCCACCTGATTTATCACAGCCAGGGAACATTGTTCGCGGTCGCGTTCGACCTGGACCAGCTGGAGACGCGCGGCCCGGCCGTGCCGCTGCAAAACGACTTGGCCATCAGTCCGGTCGGCGAGGCATGGCTCTCGTTTTCGCGCGGCGGCACGCTCGTCTATCGCAGTGGCAATCGAGATGCTGCCGGACCCCAGAACACGGTGCAATGGCTGGACGCGGCCGGCAAGCGCTCGCCGCTGATCGCAACGCCCGGCCGCTACACTACCCCGCGGATTTCGCCGGACGGGCAGCGCGTCGCGTTGCGCTCCGCCGGGGACCTCCGCCCGCGCATCGTGGTCTACAATCCGCAGCGCGGCGACACCGTGCCGCTGACCTTCGAGGATGGCAACCACCACTCCCCCATCTGGAGTCCGGACGGCCGCTTCGTCGTTTCGGCCAACAACCGCACCATCCTGTGGACGCGCTCCGACGGAGGCGGCCAACCCCGCACCCTGTTGGGACTAAGCCAGGCCGCAGGCGCGTTTAATCGTACTCCGTCCACGTTCACCCCCGATGGCAAGCGGCTGCTCTTTCAGGAAAGTGGAGGAACGGGGGGGCGCGGACATTCTGATGTTGGCGATCGAGGAGAGCGGCGGGGAACTGAAAGCCGGCGAACCCGAGCCGTTCCTCGCCACGCAGTTCTCCGAAGGCGAGCCGAGATTGTCTCCGGACGGCCGCTGGCTGGCGTACACGTCGAATGAGTCGGGCAGAGCTGAAGTCAGCGTGCGAGCGTTCCCGGGGCCGGCCGCGCGTGACGGCGCCAAGTTCCCGGTCTCGACCGGCGGCGGCGACACTCCGGTGTGGTCGCGCACGGGCTCGGAGCTGTTCTACCAGTCCGGGCGACGGATCATGGCAGTGAGCTATCGCGTCGAGGGCGAGAACTTCGTCGCCGGTGTGCCGCGCGTATGGGCCGATCTGAACGGTGCGACCTTCTGGGACATGGGTCCCGGCGGCCGCGCTCTGATCACGGTTCCCGAAGCCGCGCCGAATGCCGAACCCAAGCCGGACCATACCGTCGTGTTCCTGCAAAACTTCTTCGATGAACTGCGGCGGCGGGTGCCGGTGAATGGGAAGTAAATCATGAACCCAGGCGACAAACTCGGGCCGTATGAGATCGTCGAGCCGATCGGCAAGGGTGGTATGGGTGCCGTGTACCGCGCCCGCGACACGCGGCTGGGTCGCGACGTCGCCATCAAGGTTAGCGACCAGAAGTTCGGCGAACGCTTCGAGCGCGAGGCGCGCGTCATCAGTTCGCTGAATCATCCCAACATCTGTCACCTCTACGACGTCGGCGACAACTTCCTGGTGATGGAGCTGGTGGAAGGTGAAACGCTGGCCGATCGGATCAGGGTGGGGGCGATTCCACTGGAGGAGTCGCTCGCCATCGCGCGCCAGATCGCCGATGCGCTCGAAGCAGCGCATGAGAAAGGCATCACGCATCGGGATCTGAAGCCGGGCAACGTAATGGTCACCGAAGACGGCGCGGTGAAGGTGCTCGACTTCGGCTTGGCGAAGGTGGCTGCCACGGCATCGGCTTCCGGCGGTGATCCGGAGCTTTCCCCCACCATTTCCATGCACGCGACGCAGGCAGGCGTGATCCTGGGCACGGCCGCCTACATGGCTCCCGAGCAGGCGAGGGGCAAAAACGTGGACAAGCGCGCCGACATCTGGGCCTTCGGCGTGGTGCTGCATGAGATGGTCACCGGCAAGAAGCCGTTCGTAGGGGAGGACCTCACCGAGACTCTTGCGTTCGTGGTGTCGCGGGAGCCCGACCTCAGCGCCGCTCCGCTGGAACTCCAGCCGCTGCTCAAGAAGTGCCTGGAGAAAGACCCCCGCAAGCGCCTCAGGGACATCAGCGGGGTGGAGTTGTTGTTGGAATCGGGACGCTTGGCCGCGTCACTCCGTGCGGAGAATCGTGCGGCACCAGAGGATCGCCCTGTGAGCGCACGGCTTTCCTGGGCCCCTTGGCTGGCCGCCGGACTGCTTCTGTTGCTGGCGGCGGCCGGCTGGCTGCGGACTTCCGCATCGGTCCAACCGGCCATCGCGATGACCATCGTGCCGCCTGTGGACAAGCCGCTGGTGGAGGCCGCGAGCCGCGATTCTACACCGCAAATTTCACCGGATGGCTCCGCCGTGCTCTATAAATCGAGTGACGGAAGTCTGTACGTCCGGAGGCTGGATTCGTTGGAGGCGATTCCCGTGCCGGAGTCCCAGGGAGCCACGTTTCCCTTCTGGTCGCCGGACTCGTCGAGCGTTTTCTTTGCAAGAAACAGAACCTTGACACGCGTGCGTTTGCCCGATGGCGGTCCAGAAGCTGTTCTGCAACTGGCCGGATCGTCGCGCGGCGGCAGCGTCAATGAGGATGGAGCGATTCTGTATTCCGACCAGGAACGGCTGCGCTTATGGGCCCCGGGCGGCGAGGTCCAAACACCCGAAATCCCAGGCGTGATGGACGCGGCGCGATATCCCGAGTTCCTGCCCAATGGCAAGGACTTCCTGGTTTCGACGTTGAACGATTACGGAGTCTACCTGGCAACGCTGCAAGACGGCCGCGTGGTCGATCCCGTTCTGCTGTTCGAGAGCCACACCCCGGTTCGCTACACGCCGGCCGGAGGCGGCCGCGTGGTGTTTGTCCGCAACGACAATCTATACTCTCAGCGGCTGGACCTGAACGAACGCAAACTGGTGGGCGCCCCACAGTTGATCCAGGAGGGCATCGCCTCGCTACCTGGTTTGACGGTCAACAACGCCGACTTCTCCGTTTCCCGCTCCGGGGCCGTGGCGTGGCGGCCGGGCCGCGCCCTGTCCAGTCAAGTGACCGTGTTTAACCGCAATGGGGCGGAGGTGGGTACGGTTGGTCCACCCATCTTGGAGACCAATTTACGGTTGTCTCCGGATGGAACGCGATTGCTGGCGTCCGCAGTTACCCAGACCACTCAGCTATTGGACGTCGGTCAGACCGGGAGTCTTGATCTCGGAGAAGAGGGGAATTGGCTCTTTTGGTCCGCGGATGGGTCCAGAATCATCGGGGAAGGCTACGTGGACGGCATTCGGCGGGTGTTTGAGCGTGCCGTGACGGGTGGGGAGATCACCGTGCTGGGTGACCATGACGACCTGAATGATGGCACCATCCTGGACCTATCGCCGGACGGGAAACAGCTACTCTTCCGGGACAAGAATACCGGAGGTCTGATGGTACGCCAGTTCGGCGGACCTCCAGAGGATCGCGAGCCCAAACTGCTGGCCCCATCCAGTGGGTCTGCCGGGTCCGTTGGGAACGCCACGTTTTCCCCTGACGGCCGCTGGATTGTCTACGCTCAGGGCGGCTTGTTCGTGCAGCCGTTTCCCGGTCCCGGACTGCGCCGGCAGATATCCGCCCAAGGATCCTACCCTCTCTGGCGAGGTGACGGACGCGAAATCCTCTACCTCCAGGACGGAGGCGTCCATTCGGTTTCGGTGGCGGTAGTGGGAAATCAACTCCAGTTCGGGGCGCCCGTCGACGTTTTCAACGGGGGTTTGGTCGGAGTCAGCGGCAACACTCCCTGGGCGGTTTCGCGCGATGGTTCGCGGATCTACTGGCTGCAGTTTGCCGAGCAGCCCGGCTCGAACGTGATCCATGTGCGGACCAACGCCGTACGGTAACAGCAGTTGATTCGATAGACTTGGTTGAATTATTGATGCCTTTTTCTTCAGGCGACAAACTCGGGCCGTATGAAATCGTCGAGCCGATCGGTAAAGGCGGCATGGGCGCGGTGTATCGCGCGCGCGACACGCGCCTTGGCCGCGACGTTGCGGTCAAGGTCAGCGATCAGAAATTCGGCGAGCGCTTCGAACGCGAGGCGCGCGTCATCAGTTCGCTGAACCATCCCAACATTTGTACGCTGTTCGACGTCGGCGATAACTACCTGGTGATGGAGCTGGTCGAGGGCTCAGACGCTGGCGGAACGAATCAAGTCGGGAGCGATTCCGCTGGAGGAGTCGCTCGCTATCGCGCGCCAGATCGCCGACGCGCTCGAAGCCGCCCATGAGAAGGGCATCACGCATCGGGATCTGAAGCCGGGCAACGTGATGGTGAAAGAGGACGGCACGGTCAAGGTCCTCGACTTCGGCTTGGCGAAGGTCGGTGCCGCGGCGTCGGCTTCCGGCAGCGATCCGGAGTTGTCGCCCACGATATCGATGCACGCGACGCAGGCGGGCGTTATCCTCGGCACCGCCGCCTACATGGCCCCTGAGCAGGCGAGGGGCAAGAACGTGGACAAGCGAGCCGACATCTGGGCCTTCGGCGTGGTGCTCTACGAGATGGTCACCGGCCGGCGCCTGTTCCAAGGCGAGGACATGACCGAGCTTCTGGCCAAGGTGATCCGCGATGAGCCGGACCTCACGGCCGTCCCGCCGCAGCTTCGCGCGGTGATCGCAAGTTGCCTGGAGAAGGATCCGCGCAAGCGTCTGCGTGACATCGGCGATGTGTGGAAGCTCGCGGGCGCGCCGCCGGTGGAAACGCCCGCCGCCGTGGAAGGTCGCCGCAAGTGGCTATGGCCCGCCGTAGCGGCGTTGATGCTGGTGATCGCGGCGATCGGGTGGATGCGGAGCGGCTCGGCCGAGCCACAAACGCCCACGATCGCATTGTCCATCGTGCCGCCCGTGGACAAGCCCCTGCCCGAGGTGGGCGCTCTCAGCGCGACGCCGCTCATTTCTCCGGATGGGTCGGCGGTCCTCTATCGGGCAGCAGGCGGTTTGTACGCGCGGCCCCTGGATGCTTTGACCCAGACCCTGGCGCCGGGGTCGGAGAGAGCCAGCAACCAACCGTGCTGGTCGGCGGATTCGGCCAGCGTCCTCTACCCGGCGGGCGGCCAACTGATGCGCGTCCGTTTGCCGGATGGTGCGCCGCAGGCGATCGCGCCTCTGCCGGGGTTCACCCGTGGATGCGGCACGCGCGCGGATGGCGCGGTTCTGATTTCACCCTCGGGTCGCTTGCAGCTGTTGGAGGCCTCGGGCGGCGAACTGCAAGCGCTGCCCTTGCCAGAGTTGGAACCCGTGCGGTATCCCGAGTTCCTTCCCAACGGCAAGGACTTCCTGTTCTCAAGCCGAGATTCCGGAATCTACCTGGCGTCGCTGGAGGGTGGCAGGATCCTCAACCCTGTGCGGCTCATGGAGAACCCCAACCAAGCCAGCTATACGCCCGCCGGAGGGGGCAGGATTCTGTTCGTGCGCGACGACAATCTCTATGCGCAAGCGCTGGACCTGGATCAGCGCAAACTGGCGGGCGAGTCGCGGCTGATCCAGGAGGGCATCGGCTCGATTGCCAGCGATAGCGAGAACAGCGCCGACTTCTCCGTCTCGCGTTCCGGCACACTGGCGTGGAGGCCGGGGCGCGCGGCGTCTTCCCGGGTCACCACGTTCGACCGGGAGGGGAAGGTGGTGGGGACCGCGGGTCCGCCGCTGGTGGCATACACCTTGAGTCTGTCGCCCGACGGAACCCGGCTGCTGGCAACCGGGGGGCGATCGTCGCTGCTCCTGGACGTCGGGCAGCCAGGGAGCCAGGATCTCGGCGGGAAGTGGTTTTCCTGGTTCCCGGACGGAAGCGCGCTCCTCGGAGACGGAGTGGACCTGAGCGGCAAGCTCCTGAAGCGTCCGCTCGCCGGCGGCGAGATCGTGGACCTGGGAACGCATTCGCTGGTTGACGACGGCGTGATCCAGGACGTGTCGCCGGACGGCACACAAATTCTTTACGCCGGCGGCCGCGGGGACCAGCAAGGTCTGTTGGTACGGCCGTTGGGCGGCACTCCGGACAGCGGTGAACCCAGGCTGCTGGCGGCCCGCGGCGATGCCGGCATCGCGAATGCGAAGTTCTCGCCCGACGGGCGCTGGGTGGTCTATGTTCAGGGTGGTTTGTACGTGCAGCCGTTTCCGGGTCCCGGATTGCGGCGCCAGATCGCTCCCGGCGGAGCCGACCCATTGTGGCGCGGCGATGGCCGCGAAATCCTGGCGCGGGCGGCGGGCGGCGCTGTGTCGATCCCCGTGAACTGGGTGGGCGGCGAGCCGCAATTCGGCACGCCGCAGTTGCTTTTCCGGGATGTGTTCCGGTTTCCCGTCGGCCTCTTCGGCACGGCCACGCCGTGGGCGGTCTCGCGCGACGGCTCCGAGATCTACTGGCTGCAAGGCGTCGAGCAGCCCGGTTCGAACGTGATCCACGTGCGGACCAACGCTGTACAGTAACAGCAGTTGATTCGATAGACTTGGTTGAATTATTGATGCCTTTTTCTTCAGGCGACAAACTTGGGCCGTATGAAATCGTCGAGCCGATCGGCAAAGGCGGCATGGGCGCGGTGTATCGCGCCCGCGACACGCGCCTTGGCCGCGACGTTGCGATCAAGGTCAGCGACCAGAAGTTCGGCGAGCGCTTCGAACGCGAGGCTCGGGTCATCAGTTCGCTGAACCATCCCAACATTTGTACGCTGTTCGACGTCGGCGATAACTACCTGGTGATGGAGCTGGTCGAGGGCTCGACGCTGGCGGAACGAATCAAGTCGGGAGCGATTCCGCTGGAGGAGTCGCTCGCTATCGCGCGCCAGATCGCCGACGCGCTCGAAGCCGCCCATGAGAAGGGCATCACGCATCGGGATCTGAAACCCGGCAACGTGATGGTGAAAGAGGACGGCACGGTCAAGGTCCTCGACTTCGGCTTGGCGAAGGTCGCCAGCGTAACGCCGGCTTCGGGCAGCGATCCGGAGCTTTCCCCCACCATTTCCATGCACGCGACGCAGGCAGGCGTGATCCTCGGTACTGCCGCCTACATGGCGCCCGAACAGGCTCGCGGGAAGCCGGTCGACAAGCGAGCCGACATCTGGGCCTTCGGCGTCATGCTCTATGAAATGGTCACCGGCAAGCGCCTATTTCAGGGCGAGGACCTGACCGACACTTTGGCAAGTGTGGTGAAGATCGATCCGGACCTCAGCGCGGCGCCGCTGGAGCTCCGGCCGCTACTTGAGAAGTGTCTCCAAAAGGACCCCAGGAATCGTCTGCGCGACATCAGCGCTGTGGATGCGTTCCTGGAAGTCGGGCGAAAAGAGGCCGCGTTGGCTGCCAGCCAACGGCAGGCTCACCCCACATCGGAAGGCGGACGCAAGTGGATCTGGCCTACGGTCGCCGCCATCGCCATCGTCGTGGCCGCCGGTTCCTTCCTATTCTCGTCAGACCCGGAAGCGGAGGACCGCCCGCTGGTGCGACTCACCGCCGACCTCGGCGACGACATCGACCTGGGCCCGCCCGGTAATGCGGGCGCCACGATCTCCCCGGACGGCACCCGGCTGGCCTACGTGGCCTCCGTGGCGGGTAGACCGGGGCAGCTCTACACGCGCCGGCTGGATCAAACCGTGGCCACCGCGCTTCCCGGCACCGAGGGCGCGGCCTTTCCGTTCTTTTCCCCCGACGGCGAATGGATCGGATTTTCCCAACGATCCGAAATCAAGAAGATCTCCGTCGAAGGTGGCGCTGCGGTTTCCCTGGGCATGACGGAGACCTTCACCGGCGCGAGTTGGGGCGAGGATGGCACGATTGTCTTCGGAACGGCGCTTACCGGAGGCTTGCTGCGAATTCCCGAAGCAGGCGGCGAGCCCGAGCTCCTGGCCCCGCTGGCCGGAGGAGAATTCGGAAATGACGCGCCGCGGATCCTGCCGGGCGGCCGGGCCGTCCTGTTCACCGCCATGCGGGCGCCGGGCGCCGGTCAGCAAGACGTCGCGGTGTTCACGCTGGCGGACGGCCAGCGCAAGATACTGGTGCCGGGGGCATCGTCGGGCGCCTATCTCCCTACGGGAGGTTCAGCTCCGGGAGAATCGGCTCGCGGACATCTGATCTACCTCAGCGGAGGAACCTTGTTTGCCGTTCGCTTCGATCCCGAGCGGTTGGAAACCAGCGGCGCGGCCATCCCTGTTCTGGACGGCGTGGGCTCGGCCGCTTCTGGTTCTGCCACGCTCGGCTTCTCGCGGGATGGAGCCTTTGTCTACCGAAGCGGCGGTTATGCGCCCCCTGTCGGCAGAAGGACGGTCGAATGGTTGGACGCCTCCGGGAAGCGGGAGCCGCTGATCGGGACTCCCGGCGGATACTGTTGCCTGCGTCTTTCGCCGGATGCGCGGCGCCTCGCGCTGGGCACCGACCAAGGCGTCAGCCGGGGGATCTCGGTCTACGACCGGGAGCGGGGAGGTTTCGGCCCCCTGACCTTCGACCCGGGCGGGTACAATTATCCAGTCTGGAGTCCGGATGGCCGCTTTGTGGTCTTCATGAAACAGGGTACCCTCTTGTGGGCGCGGGCGGATGGGGCGGAGCAGCCCCAGCCCTTGCTGGAAGGCGCCGCCATTCGGGAGCCGTTCTCGTTCACTCCCGACGGGAGCAGACTCGCGTACTCGGAGCTCGGCAATAACAGGGACGTGTGGACCGTTCCGGTGACCACGGAGGGCGCCCAACTCAAGGCCGGGGAGCCAGAGCGGTTTCTGGCTACGCAGTTCGCGGAGAGTGATCCGATGTTCTCCCCCGACGGACGGTGGATCGCGTATATGAGCAACGAGTCGGGCCGGCCAGAAATTTCCGTGCGGGCATTCCCCCCACCGAAATCCGCTGAGGGCGCCAAGTTTCCCGTCTCCACCGACGGCGGGCAACAGCCGGTGTGGTCGCGTAACACCGCCGAGATGTTCTTCCAGTCGCCGGATGGAAAGATCATGGTGGCCGGTTATCGTGTGAACGGCGACACCTTCGTTGCCGATCGCCCGCGCGTGTGGGCCGAGCTAGCCGGCGATCTGCAAGGCGCAACCTTCTACGACATGGGTCCGGACGGCCGGGCGCTGATCACGGTTCGCGCCCCGTCCGGTGCACCCGGCGAACCGGAAGCTGCTCCCGCGCCTCGACACACAATCGGGTTCCTTCTAAACTTCTTCGACGAGCTGCGCCGGCGGGTGCCGGGGAATGGGAAGTAAATGATGAATCCAGGCGACAGTGGGCGGTCTCGCGCGACGGTGAGCGGATCTACTGGCTGCAAGGCGACGAACAGCCCGGTTCGAACGTGATCCACGTGCGGACCAACGCGGTCGAGTAGCGCGTTCAGCGCTCCGGCGGAATTCGCAGGATACGATTCGTCCATTCCTCGGCATCCGTAGCGGCCCAGATCAGCACCAACGCTTCAATAGCGGCACCGATCTGAGACGTCTGCTTCATCAGGAGAACTCCGGGGCTGAAACCGTGGCTCTGAAGAAACTCGGCGAAGTGGCGGGGCATGGTTTTGAAGTCGTGGGACACCAGAATCCGGCCCTGCACGGCTGCGATACGCAGCACCTCCAGATCGGCAACACCCTCACGCTTGGCATCGTTGGCTGACAGGAAGTCCATGGTGGGTTCCCGGCGCCGGCAGCCGCTGACGATTCCTTGGTCCAGATCGGTGTCCGCGAGAAAGCGGATGATGGCCAAACGGACGCTCCCTCAACCCCTTCGCGCCGGCGTTTCCCGGCGGGCGCGCTCCAGCTTCGCTTTCAGCTGTGGCGGGAACGGGTGCGTCTTCTCGAACTCGTCTTCCTCGCGCTCGCGCTCCACGAGGTCCTGCTCCACGGCTGCCGTATTGCCGAGATAGAAGGTGATCGCGCCGTACACTTGCTCCAGGCTCAAGGTTGGATAGTGCAGCCGAATGGCCTCGGCCGGTTCGCCGTTCTCGAACTGCCGGACGATTCGCGCCAACGGCACACGGCTTCCGATCAGGTAGAAGCTCCCCTGGCGGCGCTCGACGTATTCCTTGGACATGGCGATTCGCATCCAGTCTACCGTGATCCGCTAGACTAAATGGAATTGCCCATGGCACTTTCCGCAGGCGACAAACTCGGGCCGTACGAGATCGTCGAGGCGATCGGCGCCGGCGGCATGGGCGCGGTCTACAGGGCTCGCGACACGCGGCTGGGGCGCGACGTTGCGATCAAAGTCAGCGACCAGAAGTTCGGCGAGCGCTTCGAACGCGAGGCGCGCGTCATCAGCTCGCTGAATCATCCCAATATCTGCACGCTCTACGACGTCGGCGATAACTACCTGGTGATGGAGCTGGTCGAGGGGCAGACGCTCGCCGATCGGATCAAGCAAGGCGCGATTCCGCTGGACGAGGCGCTCGCCATCGCGCATCAGATCGCCGATGCGCTTGAGGCGGCGCATGAGAAAGGCATCACGCATCGGGATCTGAAACCGGGCAACGTGATGGTGAAAGAGGACGGCACGATCAAAGTCCTCGACTTCGGCTTGGCCAAGGTCGGCCCGCGCACCTCGGCCGGCGATAGCGGCAATCCCGAGCTGTCGCCCACCATCTCCATGGCGGCGACCCAGGCCGGCGTCATCCTGGGCACCGCCGCCTACATGGCTCCCGAGCAGGCTCGCGGGAAAGTGGTCGACAAGCGCGCCGACATCTGGGCCTTCGGCGTCGTCCTCTACGAGATGGTCACCGGCAAGAAGTTGTTTGCCGGGGAGGACCTTACGGACACGCTGGCATCGGTGGTGAAAGTGGATCCGGACTTGAGCCAGGCGCCGCAACAGCTGCGGCGCATGCTCGGTAAGTGTCTGGAGAAGGATCCGCGGAAAAGGTTGCGCGATATTGGGGATGCGTGGGGGTTCCTGGATGACGGGCGGACTGGAGACACACAGCAGGTCCAAGACCCGCCCCGCAAGCAGTGGTTGTGGCCGGCCGTTGCAGGCGTTCTTGCCGTAGGCGTCGCCGTCGCGTTGTGGGCGCCTTGGCGCGTGGCGCCCGAGGAGCCGTCCCTGCGCCTGAACGTATCGCTGCCGCCGGACACGAGTCCCACCGCCCTGAAGCTCTCACCGGATGGGACGCGGGTGCTCGCGTCGGTCGTGAATACGATTCAGATCCGCCGCCTGGAGGATTCCTCCGCTTGGGAAGAGCTTGTGGATGACACCCGGGGGCCGTTCTGGTCGGCCGATGGACGCTTCATCGGCTTCTTCACCTACGACGGGAAGCTCAGGAAGATCCCGGCTGCCGGCGGCCCGATCCGGGATCTGTGTTCCGGGACCGGGACCAGTTCGGGGGGCGACTGGAATGCCGACGGCGTGATTCTGTTCACCAACGCCGCGGGACAACTGCGGCGCGTCGATGAAGACGGCGGAACGTGTGAACCGGTTTGGAAGGACGATCCCAACGTGCGATTTGGCGATCCCACCTTTCTGCCGGACGGCAATCATTTCCTCTATGCCCGGTTCAATCCTGGCGATCCCGCGGTGGGAGGTGTTTACATGGCCGCCCTGGACGATCCGGAGGCGCATCGGGTTCTGGCGGAGCGATCCTCGACGGTGTACGTGCCGGCCGGGGGCGACGGCCTTGCCTACGTTCTGTTCCGCCGCAATATCGCGTTGATGGCGCAGCCGTTCGACGAAGACCGCCTGGAGCCCGTGGGCGATCCTTTTGAGATTGCTCCCCAAGTAGCCACCACGTTCAACGGTGAGATAGCGGCGTCCTTCGCCAACGGAACCTTCGTCTACATGACGGGCCGGGAGCAAGCGTCGCAGCTCACCTGGTTCAACCGTGCGGGAAAGCAACTCGGCACTGTGGGTCCCCTGGTCGAGCAGAGCGAGGTGCGGTTGTCGCCGGACGGGACCGCGGCGATGACGATGCGGCGTGAGGGGGGCGGGGGAGTCACTTGGATTTACGACCTGGAGCGCGGATCGGATGGCCGTCTCCTTCCTGCCGGGACGTCAAACGCACCGATGGCCTGGTTCCCACAGGGGCGGCGCGTGCTGTTCGGGAAGCAAGATCCGGAGGGGCCGTCGATGTATGAGAAAGACATCGACGGAGGAGAAGATCCGCGGCTGATTGCGCGGTCCAGCGTGGGGGACCTCACGGCGGACGCCGCCGATTTTTCTCCGGATGGGCAGTATCTGCTCTTCACGGAGCGGAATCCGAAAACCGGCGCAGACATCTCCTTTGTGCGCTGGAGCGAGAGTCCGGGCTATTCCAAGCGCGAGACGTTTCTGGCTACCAGCTTGGGCGAGGGCCAGGCTCGCGTATCCCCGGACGGTCGATGGATCGCATACGCCTTGCCTGGTGGCCCCAACTCAGAAGTCTTCCTCCGGCCGTTTCCCTCCGGAGCAGGACTTTGGAGAGCCGGCACAGGCCAGCAACCGCAATGGAGCCGCGACGGGAAGACCTTGTACTTCGTGAAAAGCGCCGACGCCAGCGCAAACATTCTGTTTGAAGTTTCCATCGAGGCGGACGGAAAGGGAGGAGTGCGGGTGGGAACTCCCCAGGAGTTGTTTCGCTTCCGTGCGAACGGCTATGTCATCACGGCGAACGCTCCTGCTTACGCCCTTCACCCGGATGGCGAGCGCTTCCTGGTGAACCTGTTGCCGGAGGCCGCGCCCACCCTGATCCACGCCGTCACCAATTTCCGGAACTCCGCGATGCTTCGGCGGTGAAATAGGCGCCGTTAGGCCGCGCGAGGCCGGAACCGCTCCACCACGATGTCCCGCTCATGGCGGCGGGCTTGCGCGAGGTCGTAGGCTCCCTGCATCCGGATCCAGACATCCGCCGTTGCTCCAAACGCCTTCGCCAAGCGGATCGCCATCTCCGCTGACACACCCGCCTGTCCATTGATCAAGCGCGATAGCGTGGTGCGGCTTACGCCCAGGATTTTGGCTGCCTCGGTAACGGAAAGGTGGAACGGTTCCAGGCAGTTCACCCGGACAGACAACCCAGGGTGCGGTGGATTCTTCATCGGCATGGTGCGTCTCCTTAGTGGTAATCGAGAAGTGCAACGTCCGAGGCGTCGCCTTTGTCAAAGCGAAAGACGATTCGCCAGTTCGCCCGGACCATCACGGCCCAGAAACCCTTCCGGTCGCCCTTCAGGGCATGCAGGCCGAAACTGGTCATCGCCATGTCCTCTATCGTCACGGCTTGATCGAGTTGGTTCAGGATGGCCCGTACGCGAGGCAACAGGTCCGCCCGAATTCCCCGCGCGTCGTCGTCCTGGTAAAGGCGCTTCAGCCCTTTGTGCCGGAAGCTGACGACCACGCTCCAGTGTAGCGCGAGGCGCTACACGCATCAAGTGCGGCGAACGGAGCACTCCTGCAAGGACTTATTCGCGCTAGACTGTCTCCCATGACCCTCGGTGTCGGCGACAGACTCGGGCCGTACGAGATCGTCGAGGCGATCGGCGCCGGCGGTATGGGTGCGGTCTACAAGGCTCGCGACACGCGCCTGGACCGCACGGTGGCCATCAAGGTCGCGGCCGAAAAATTCACGGAGCGGTTTGAGCGCGAGGCGCGTTCCGTGGCCGCGCTGAATCACCCGAATATCTGCCAGCTCTACGACATCGGGCCGGATTTCCTGGTGATGGAGTTCGTGGACGGTGCGCCCATCGCCGCCGTGGACGATCCGCGCAAACTGCTGGATCTGGCCGCGCAGGTGGCCGACGGCATGGCGGCGGCGCACGCGGCCGGCATCGTCCATCGCGACCTGAAACCGGACAACATCTTCGTCACGCGCGAGGGCCGCGTCAAGATTCTCGACTTCGGGCTGGCCAAACAGAGCCGCGACCGTGAGGGAGCGGACGAAGCCACGCGCACCATCGCCCTCACCGACCCTGGCACCACGGTCGGCACGGTGAACTACATGTCGCCCGAGCAGGCGCGCGGCGAGCCCAACCTGACGCCGCAGTCCGACCAGTTCGCCTTCGGCCTGGTGCTGTACGAAATGCTCACGGGCAAGCGCGCCTTCCAGCGCACAAGCCGCGCCGAGACGATGACGGCGATCATTCGCGAGGACGCCGAGCCTTTGCCCCCTGCTGCGCCCACGCCGCTCAAGTGGGTGGTCGCGCGGCTGCTGTCGAAGGATCCGCTCGACCGCTACGATTCGTCACGCGATCTGTATCGCGAACTGCGCCACATCCGCGAGCGGCTGTCGGAAGCGACCACAGTTTCGCAGACAGTGTCCGTCGCGGCGGCCAAGCCGAAGCGCAGCGCGTTGGCCTGGGCGATGCTCGCCGTGGGGCTCGCAGTAGGCGCCGCAGCGGCGGCGTTCCTGATGCCACGCCCCGCGGGGGAAGCTCCCGATCTATCGGCGTACAAGTTCACCCCGCTCTCCCTCGACGACGCAACCGAGCGCGAGCCCGCCTGGTCGCCCGATGGCAAGAGCATCGCCTACATTGCCGCCGTCGACGGACTGCAGCAAGTGTTCACCCGGGCCCTGGGCGCGTCCCAGGCCGCGCAGATCACACGAGGCAACCGATGGGCGAGTCGCCCCACATGGTCTCCCGATGGTTCCACCATCTACTACAGGAGTTCCCAGTCCAGCGTCTGGGCCGTGGGCGCAACCGGCGGAACTCCACAGCGCGTCTTTGATCGTGCGCGTGATTTCATGCTTCACCCGGATGGCAAGACCTTCGTCTTTGCAGGCCCGGAGGGAATGCAAACCGCTGTGCGCGGCGAAGCGCCACGGGAGTTTCCGTTTCCCCAGGAACTGCAAAACGGGCTCGGCTCCGGCATCGGATTCTCACCCGATGGTTCCCAGGTCGCTGTCACCAATACGGGCGCTGTGTGGGTCGGCCCCTCCGCGGGTTCGACGGAGATTGCGAAGTGGCGGAAATTGTCCGTAGGTAGCATTGTCGGGGATGCCCTCGAAGGAAGTTGGATGCCCGATAGCCGGCGGATCGTGGTGCACTATCGGGGAGAGGCGTTCAAGGACAACCTATCGATCCTCGATGTTGGGGACGGCAAGCTTCGCACCATTTACTCCAGCCAGGGTGCGATTCTGAACCCGGCGGTCTCCCCGGACGGCAAACGAATCGCCTATGGCGGGGGAAATACCACGTGGCGTCCCATAGAGATTGGAATCCCGGATGGCCGCGTCCGCCCCCTGCCCGCCAGCGGCGGCTCCTCCTGGCACCCCGCTTGGGCGCCCTCGGGTACCCACTACCTGTATGTCACCAATAGCTCCGGACACTACACGATAGAGGACGCATCGGCCGATGGAGAGTTTTCCCGGCGCGTGGTGGATGCGGACTCGACCGATGGAGTGGATGTGATCCACTGGGCCCCGGATGGGTCGCGATTCACCTTCCACCTTGTCACGCCGGCGGGCGCAAAGTTGATGCTTTCGAATGCATCTGGCGGGAGCGTGGCCCCGCTGGATGCGGCTGCGCCGGGGCCCACACGCGACGCGGTATGGTCCCCCGACGGGCAGTGGGTCACCTACATCCGAATGCTGCCGGCCACCCGCGAGCAGCAAGTGGTTCGCATCCGGCCCGGGTCCCCCGGGCAACCGGAGATCCTGGCCACCTACCAACTCGCGAACCCCCAGTCCGTACGCGCGCCGGTGGAGTGGCAGCCGGGCGGCGAAGGGATTCTGGCGACCGGCGATCAGGCCCTTTTCCTGATGTCTCCGGATTTTAAGCAGGAGCGGCTCCTCCGGCGCCGCGATCCGAACACTGCCGGCGGCTCGATTGGTTTTTCTAAGGATGGCCGCCAAGTGCTCAGCGCCTTTCGCAATACCTCGGGCGCCGGCGCATTGTGGCAGTTGAGCTCCATCGACGTCGCCACCGGCGTCGAGCGCAAGCTGGCCGACCTGGATCTGCCCGTGACCACCGGCGATATGCGCGACTTCAGCCTGCATCCCGACGGCACCCGCTTCGCGACCGCCATCGCCAACTGGCCCTTCGACATTTGGATGCTCGAAGGCTTCGACCAGCAGTAGCCGCGGAGCATGCGGCAGAGCGCCTCGCGACGGGTGGTCAATCCATGAGTTCCGCCACGACAAGAGTTGCGTTGTTCCCTTCTGTTTCCCCGAAGACCTCCACGCATACGTTATACGTATAGGCAAAATACCTGGGCGGCGCGGAGCCAGAAGGTTTCTCGACGCGAGATTGACCACGGCCAAAGGACTTCGCTGGCAACTCGGGCGTGCCCAGTTCTATTTGTAACTATAGGAGTAGGACAAAATTTGAGGCTGCCGGCTGGGAAAGGCGTCACCACGCTGTCCTGGCGAGGCCCGTGCAAACGTCAGGCGCACGCAGTCGCCATTGGGTCCCCAGAAATTCTGGTCTCCAACTTATTCTCCGTCGTCGCCGACTTGGCTCCCCGAGAGCGACACTTCCATAAACAGAAACTGCCAGATACCAACAGAGAGCCTGCAAGCTACTCATTTAAGGACCGCTTCGGTAAAATGGCGAGCGTTGGAACGGGGCTCCCGCCACCGCGGCTGATCTCTGTTTCGATGCTGCTCTCGGTCGCCCGAGTGTTCACCTTGAACTCTACTAGGCTCAGATTCCTTGCGCCGCTGACAAACCTTGTCTGTTCGGGTCTGTTCGGGACCAAAAACGACGCTACACGGAGTAGAATCGCTTCCTCAGGGGGGCGCCTCGATTGCCTCAGATGATGGGTGCACATACGGCGGCCATCACGGTGACGATTCTGGGCCATCAACCTCACGACACTGAAGGCGCCGGTTCTAGACGTTCAGAAAATCGCAGACCACCCCGAGATCAGTCACCTGTGCCCGAATCTCGTGCGCGTACAGAGGGTTCGTGATGATCACGGTGTCAGGCTGGTAGTCAACAAGAAACGCGGGCGCGACCACCGGCTGCGCCGAGCCGGGAACGTAGCGGCGTTGACGAGCGGGGTTGATGTCCACCACGTAGGAAACGATCGGTTCGGTCGGTAGCGCATTCAAGAAACTGATGCACTTCCCTCCCGCGCCCCAGGCGACCACGCGCCGCCGGTCACGGCTGAAGCCATCCAGCCGACGCCGCCACTGATGCAGGCTCTCCGCGCGGAGGTCAGCCAACCCGGCGATTTCGGGGGGCAATTTCAGGAGTTGCCCCGCGCCGGTCACACCGGGCGGGCTCCCTGGGATCGCCTCGACATAGAGGTACTGGTCTCCGCCGTAGCAGGGGCCACTCTCGTTCACCTCGAACCCGGCCATCTCGAAGAAACGTGGCAGGGTCTCGGACCCGAAGTAGTTGCATGCCTCGTAGTGTACGCTCCACGTTTCACCATCCCGGAACGCACGAAGACCATTGAAAACCTCAAAGTAGATTGGCACGGGGCGATCGCCGATCATCCGTCTTACCACGGTCAAGAGCTCGACCGGATGGGGGATGGTTTCGAAGACCGACTGGCAGCAGACGAAGTCTGCGTCCAGATGAACGTAGCGCTCCGAGTAGTGATCCCGAATGAAGCGGATCGTCCCCCCGTCGGTCTTTACCAGGTCTTCCCGTTCCACCGTCGGATCAATTCCGATGGCGTTATTGTTTCCCAGCCGGCACAGCTTCCGTAGGAAGTATGCCTCGCCACAGCCGATCTCCAGGATCGTCTTGTTGCGCAGATCGTAGCGCTCGACCAGGCGGGCCGCCAGTTCGTCGATGAAATTCCGGAACAATGCCGAGTGGGTCAACGACACTTCGTAGCCGGGCTCGAACGGCATAAGTTCCGGGGCAAAGGTGCGATTGTGAACGAGGCCGCAACCGGCGCACCAGGACAAGACGACGTCGCCCATCGCCGCGCGCCTGGCGTCCTCCGCGCTGTCCCACAGGACGCCGACGTGGACCGGCAGCCGGCCGGCGTCGAACACGTCCAGCAAGCCTGCCCGGCCGCAGCCTCGACAGCGGATTCCAGCGGGCGCCGGGGAAACACTCATGACGTGTGGCCGGACGAAGCAACCAGATGCCAGTTTCTGTATTGGTCCGGATAACGGCGGACGTAACCTTCCAGAAGTCCCGCGTAAGCCGAAAGAGTTTCATGGATGAGCTTCTGGCGATCAACCAAGTCGCGTAGGGGAATCGCGTCTCCGATCTCGATCAAGTAGCCTCCCTCACCTTGCCGCACACAAAACAGCGGCAACAAGCCCGCTCCGGACCGCTTCGCCAGGCTCACCATTCCCGTCGCGAACTCCATCTGGGCGCCGAGGAACGGCAGTCGATGGGTCTGCCTTCCGAAAGGTCCGTCGCCCGCGACCGCGATGATGCCGTTCTGCATGAGCCGCCGCTCCAGGTCCCGCAGACTCGTGAGGGAGCCTTCGCCCGGAACGTAAGTTTGGCCGGCGGAAACAAAGTAGTCCTCGCACTTCTGGAAGAACGGGCCGATCACCTTTGACCGGAGGAGCGAGCCCGCGGGATCAGAGACCTCGAGTCCCGCCATGTGATCGAACGCATGCACCTGGTGAATCGCGAACCCTTGTTCTTCAAGAAGCCTCTTCGGCATCATCCGCGGACCCAGGGCGCCGGACTCCCAGAGAATCGCGCCGCGCCCGCGCCCCAGAGTCTCGCGCAAGTGGTCCAAGCCGCGGATCTGGCACGGCTCCAGATCCCGCCGCGCGACCGGTCCCGAAATGATTTGAGAAAGTTCCTCCCACACTCCGCGGAGGGAACCGAATGCAATCGACGTGTGCATGTCCGCTGAGAGGAGGTCTCCAAAAGCTCCATCCAGACTGCGATCTATCGCCCGCCGCTTCTCGCGTGACAGACCGTACGCCAGCCGGGCCATCAACTCGGCTGCGATGCGCCGCGCCGCCGGCACCCGCAGCCACGCGGCAACCAGCGAAACGAGAATCGGAGGCGCCAGCCTAAGGTCTTCCCGATCCACCAGCTTCATCGCTGTGCCGGGTAAAGCATCGCCCGCCGTATCTTCCCTGTCGGACTCTTGGGGATCGAGTCCCGGAATTCAATCACGCTCGGAACCTTGAAGGCGGCAATCTTGCCTTCGCAGAAATCGATCACCTCCTTGGCGTTGAGGGGTGCGGATGCCACGATCACCGTGGTGACCTTCTCGTCGCCATAGCTGGTGGGGACGCCGATCACCACCGCCTCTTCCACGGCGGGATGGCTCTCCAGCAACTCCTCGATCTCCCTGGGATCGATCTTGTAGCCACCCTTGTTGATGAAAAACTTCTTCCGGCCCGCGAGCGTCAGCAGGCCGGATCCGTCGCGAGTGCCAAGATCGCCGGTGAGGAACCAGCCGTCGCGAAACGACTCCCGGTTCGCCTCCTCCGCGTCGACATAGCCGCGAATCGCCGCCGGGCTCTTCACGGCGAACTCGCCCAGCTCGCCAACACCGGCTACGGCGCCGCTATCCGAAAATACCTCCACTTCCACGCCGGGTAGCGGTGTTCCGGCGGTTGCGACATGGGGGCCGGGATCGGCCTCGACATTGACGCTGATCGTGCCGGTCTCCGTGGAGCCATAGAGCTGGCGCACCCAGTGGCCGAAGCGCTGGTGGAATTGCCCGGCGACGCTTCGCGGCAACGGCGCGCTTGCGGAAACGCAGAGACGCAGCGAGGAAAAGTCGGGCTCCTCGCGGAAACGTGTCCTGCCGAGCATCGCGAAGTGGAAAGGAACGCCGATGAATACGGTGAGCCGATGGCCGGTGATGGCATCCGACAGGACCTGCCGCTCAAATCTGGGGAGCGGACAGAGGGCGGCCCCGCAAGTGAGGCTGGCCAACATGCTGCGCGTCAGGCCGTTCACGTGCGAGAAGGGGGCAACCCCGAGGAAGCGGTCCTCACAGGTCAGAGCCAGCGTGCGTTGCAGGCTGGCCAGCTCGAAGAGCAAATTCCCATGGGTGCGCGCAATCTGCTTGGGCGCACCGGTCGACCCGGACGAGAACTGGATCATCAGGGGCGCGCCTTCGGCCGGGGAGCGCATCACGCCGGCCAGTTCGATCGGGCGGGCAGGAGCCGCGGGCGTGTCCTCGATCAGCTCCAGTTGAACCGGCAGATTGTCACAGCGAAGCACCTCACGGCAGAGCTGCTCGTGCGCCGCGTTGGACACAAGCACTTCAACGTTGCAGACCTTCAGAAACCGAAGCAGCTCGTTCTTCTGGTACATGGCATTGAGCGGAACGACCACGGCTCCGGCAGCGACCGCGCCGAAGTACGCCATGACGAAGGCCAGCGAGTTGGGGAGCAGAATTGCCACGCGGCCCCCAGGACGGACACCAGCGGTCTCGATCGAGGCGGCCACGGCAGCCACCCCCTGGGCCAGCGACGCGTAGGTCACTCCGCCGCCCTCTGGATGGAGAATCGCTGTGCGCGAGGCGTTGTTCCGGCTCACCTCCAGGAAGAGTTGCTGCAGCGATTCGGGCGCACTCATGGATGCTTCGCCTCCACCTGCCGCAGCTTCGTCTCCACCGCCGCCGCGAGCTTTCCGATGCTGCTCACCAACTCCGTAGTCAGTTCGTCGTCTTCGAACCGGATTCCGAATGCGGCCTCAATTTCCAAGGCTAGGCTCATGGCCTCCACCGAGTCCAGCCCGACTCCTTGCCCCAGCAGCACAGTGTCGGGTCCGGATTCGGCCAGGACCTCGGCGCCAATCCCCAACTGTGTCACCAAGAGCTCTTTGATTTGCGCTTCGATCTCGGTTCTTGGCGGGACTGGCATCGCACGGAACGCTGTGAACCCGCAGTGTAGCTCTTTCCCGGTCATCCCGCCAGCACGAGTTTGCGGGCATGGAAGGCTTCCGCGTAGCGGCTCGCCGAACGGCATTCCAGCCCGCGCAGACGCGCCAGCGAGAGGAAGGTATCGCGTGTGAACCAGTGAGCGCCCGACTGCGATGGATAGGCGCCCAAGAGCGTGTTCACCTTGGACTCGCAATCCGCCTCCGTGAGCGCCACATACAGGTTTGGCTGCCCGAGCCCGCCGTCCCACTTCGGAATCTCGTATTCGAGCACCGTGTGGTCGCGGAACGTATTCCACACCATTTCATTGACGATGCGGTGATCCTGGTGCCGGTCGGCCCGCTCATGGCACAGGATGAGATCCGGCGCAGGCTCCGCCTTCAGCGATTCGCTGAACTCCTTGATCGGCCCGTAGACATCCGGGAAGCGGCCGTCGGGGAAATCTCCGAAGCGCAATGCCCCGCGATTCGCCGGCGCAAGCAACAGTTTCTGCGCGTGCCGCGTTTCATTGCGGCGGCGCTCTGTGCCGCTGAGCACCACCCAATCGATCATCACCCCGGGGTGCCGCCGGCAGAGGGCCACGAGAGTGCCGCCGCAACCGATCTCGATGTCATCGCAATGCGCGCCGATGCACAGGACCCGGGGAGCGCGCTCGGGCGAGACATTCAGCAGGAGGTCAAGCATCCGTTCACCTCCACAGCATCCAGGGGCACCGTTCCTTCCCTTCCATACGATCGAAGGCTATCTTGTCTTTGAAGGTGTCCATGCACTGGAAGAAGCCGTCCCAGCGGTACGTCACCAGCTTGCGCTCCTCGATCAGTCGCGTGAATGGCTGCTCGACCAACTCCTCGCCGGAGCGGACATAGTCGAAGATCGCGGATCGCATCACGAAGAACCCGCCGTTCACGCGGATCTCCTCCGATGCAAGATCGCTTAGTCGCGTCACGACACCGTCCTCGTCGGCATGGACGGTGTGGAAACTCTGGCTGCTGCGCATCGAGGCAAAGCCGGCCACAGCCCGACTGTCCAGAAAATGTTTGATCTGCCGGTCCAACGGCAGGTCCGACAGCCCGTCTGTGTAATTCGCGAGGAACGCCTCTTCGTTCTCGACAAATCTTCGGACCCGCAACAGTCTTTGGCCGATGTTGCTGTGCAATCCGGTGTCGACCAAGGTGACACGCCAGTCGTCGAGCTCTCGGGAGTGCAGTTCCAGGCGGCGGTCCTTGGTGTGGAACGTGAAGTCGCTGGTCATCGCCGGGTTGTAGTTGAGGAAATACTTGCGGATCAGGTTCCCGCGGTAACCCAGGCAGAGAATGAAGTCGGTGTGTCCGAAATGCGCGTAGTAACGCATCAGGTGCCAGAGAATCGGGCGGCTTCCGATATTGACCAGCGCCTTGGGCGTGGTCGCCGAGCGTTCCCGCAAACGCGTCCCCAGTCCTCCGCAGAATAGAACGACCTTCATGCTTTGCCCTTGCTCCCCGATGCGTCCGTGGCCTGATCGTCCGAGACTAGCAGTTTGGCGCGTTCCAGCGCATCCGCCACGTCCTGGATCGAGTCAAAACTCAGGCCGGCCCGATTCGCGATATCCAGCAGCGATTTCGAACCGTCGGACTGGCTGAGTACCCACAGAATCGCGTGTTCCCGCTCGCTGGGGCTTCCCCCGCCGCTCTGCCGGTAGAGTCCGTGTTTGCCCAGGAATGGTTCGCCCTTGGGATTGAGATTGATGTACCGCCGATTCTCTTCCATCAGATGCACGAAACGTTTGCAGGCCTCCAAGCTCTGCTCCAATTGTTGTGGGCGAATCAGGCTGAGATCATCCGCCGAGCTGTGGTATTCGGGGTAGCCCGCCTCCACGGAGCGAGTCAGCCTCCCGATCGGAAGATTGAACCCCGGCGAGCACAGCTGCCTCTCGTCGTATCCATAGGGTGTGAACGGGATGACCGCCGCCTCCGGGTCCAACTCCGCGAGGACGCGCGCGGCAACGGCGTCGGTCTCGGTGTCCGAGGCGCGGCTCATCTTATAAGTCAGCGGTGCCGGATCACCCAGGAGTGCGAGAACCAACCCGGCCTTGATCCGCCCGAGATTGTCTTCGTTGGCTTGCAGCCAGCAAAGAGTGCCAATCGTCCCGGGCGCGAAGACAAAGCGATACGTGTACCGTCGCGAGGCGCTCGCCACCCATTCGGCAAGTGCGGTCAGCACCGCGATCCCTGACGTATTATCGTTCGCCAGCGACGGGTGGCATACGTGAGTGAAGAAGACGACTTCGTCGCTCCGTTTGCCCGGCACCACCGCTTCGCCGTAGGACAAGGACCCGGGGCCGAGACTGCTCTTGATCTCTGCGCGATAGTCTCCGGGGCGCAGCGCCTGCTTCTCTTCGTCAGCCAGGCAGAACCCCCAACTGCGCCTGTAGTAGGTGGTGCGGTAGGGAATCCAGGCGGGATGATTCGTCAGCGAGTGGAGTCTCGGAGCAAGTTCTTCGAGCTGAATCGTCGTTTGGACGGGTTCCGAATAATGAACGATGTGGAGATTATGCTGCTCGAAATCGGCGACGCAGCGGCCTCGCGGATCGAGCAGCGACGCGCCCTCGATATTCCACTCCGCCGGAACCTCCCAGTCGAAAACCTGACTGCCGCTACGCACCTCTTGCCGGACCAACGGGATTCGCTCGCCAATCAGGTCGAGTGTTTTTCGCAACCCGGCGCCCGTGATGCTGCGGCAGATCGGATAGTGAAGTGCGGCGAAACGGTGTAGATCTTCGCCCGGACGGCTCGGCATAGTGTTCAAGAGTGGCCACGCCGGCGCCTCTCCAGTTCCGCCTCGAATGCATCGCGGTCGAAGTCGGTGCAGCTCCCGTCGCGATCAGTGATCACTATAGCATCGGCGCACGGCCAGGTAATGCCAAAGGCGGGATCGTTCCAGCGAACGCCGGCCGCCAGGTCTGGGACATAGTAGTCGGTCATCTGGTACAGAACGTCGGTGTCGTCCGCCAGCGTCTGAAATCCGTGCGCTACGCCGGGCGGGACAAAAACAGCCTCCTGGCTCTCCTGGTTCAGTACGACATGCACATGCGCCAGATAGCTGGCGCGGTCGGGCCGTAGGTCGACCAGCACGTCGAAAAGACTGCCCCGCGTACAGCGAACCAGCTTGCCTTCGCGGGACGGCGGCCACTGGAAATGCAGCCCGCGAACCGTGCCCTGCTTGCTGTTGTGAGAGATGCTGTCCTGTACGAACGTGTCCGGCAAACCCGCCTCCGCGAATTCGCGCCTGCAGAAGGTGCGGGCAAAGAAACCTCGCGCATCGGTGCGAGGCTCAATCCGGACCAGGAACGCGCCGTCGATGGGCAGCTTTTCGAATCGCATCTCAATGCCAGAACAGGTCCGCGTCCACCTGGGCGCTATCGAGCAGATAGCGCAACTGCTTCAGCCGGGTGAAGGCGCGGAACTGGTATCTCTCCTGCGGCATCTGGATCCGCTCGAAGACGTCCCGCAGTTGGCGCGCGCCATCGCGCGCGGTATAGCGGCACGAATACCCAGGCAGTTGGCGATGGATCTTCTCGAAGTTCACGCGGTAGCTGCGGTTGTCGCCGCTGCTCGGTCCCACACTCACCTCGCACCCTGGAAATACTGCGGCGATAAGATCGGCGATCTCACGCACCCGATAGTTCTCGCTGGTCTGCCCAACATTGAAGATCTGGCCGGCTACGGCGCTTTCCGGCGCCAGGAGAGAGCGGTAGATCGCTTCGCAGATGTCATCTACATGCACCAAGGGCCGCCAGGGGCTGCCATCGCTGATCATCGCGATTCGCTTCGTGGTCCAGGCGAGCGCCGCCAGGTCGTTTAGAACGATATCGAATCGCATTCGCGGGGATGGGCCATAGGCCGTGGCATTCCGCAAGAAGACCGGGCAGAAGCCTGTCCCCGACATCGCTCCTACGTCCTGCTCGACACCTACTTTGCATTCGGCATACGCGGTCTGCGGATTCACCGGAGAGGTCTCGTCAAGGAAGTCACCGGTGCCGGCCCCATAAACGCTGCACGACGAGGTATAGATGAAGCGCCGAATGCCGGCCTCCCGCGTCAAGCGAGCCAGCGCCACCGAGCCCTGATGATTGATCTGGTAGGTGACTTCCGGACGGTTCTCGCCCAGGGCGTCGTTTGAGAGCTCGGCCAGATGCACCAAGGCGTCGCAACCCTGGATGTCCTCCGCACCCACCTGACGCAAATCCTTGTCAAGCGTAAAGGGAGTCACCGGAATCCGGCGGTTGTCGCTGTAGAGCCAGCCATCGCGGTAGAAACCGGTGTCGAGTCCCAGAACCTCCAGCCCGCGCGCGATCAAATACGGAGCCAGCACCGTACCGATATAGCCGTTGACACCAGTGACGAAAACCTTCACGCGACCGTCCCGGCGCAGCGTTCAGAATGCCACCTTCAACTACCGTGTGCCGACGCCGAAACCTGCTATTATGAACGGTTTCCGTGCCGAACTCAACCAGAGCCGGGGATGGGCCCCCTTGCCGCTCCTGTGGCGCTGCCCTCACCGTCACCTTTGTGGATCTCGGCATGTCGCCGCTGTGTGAGACCTACATCCCGCCTGCGAAGCTCGGTGAGATGGAGCGCTTCTATCCGTTGCACGTGTGGGTGTGCTCGGCATGTTTCCTGGTTCAAATGGAAGAGATCGTACCACCGTCCGAGATTTACAGCGAATACCCGTACCTGTCGTCCTGTTCGGACAGTTGGGTAGAGCACGCGCGACGCTACACGATCTACGCGCGGGAGCAGTTCGGGCTCCGGCCGGACAGCCTCGTAATCGAAGTCGCCTGCAATGACGGCTACCTGTTGCAGCACTTCGTGGGCGCGGGGATCCCTGTCGCCGGAATCGAACCAGCTGCGAACATCGCAGCCGTCGCCCGGTCCAAAGGCATTCCCTGCGTTGTGGACTTCTTCGGCGACCGGCTGGCGGGCCAAGTCAAAGAGCGCTTCGGACAGCCTGATTTGCTGGTGGCCAACAACGTCCTCGCGCACGTGCCGGACATCCATGGCTTTGTCGCCGGAATGAAACTCCTGCTGAAGCCGGGCGGGGTGATCAGCATGGAGTTCCCCCACTTGTTGCAGTTGATGCGGCAGAATCAGTTCGACACCATCTATCACGAACATTTCAGCTATCTGTCGTTCTTTGTGGTGGAGAGGATTTTCGGGCGGCACGGCCTGCGCCTGTTCGATGCGCAGGAACTTCCCACACATGGAGGCTCCTTGCGCGTGTTTGCATGCCACCAGGACGACAATCGTCATCCCGCCTCGGCATCGCTGGACAACTTGCGTGAGAAGGAATCGGCCGCGGGCTTGCTGGAACTCGCCACCTACGGGGGCTTCACGGAGAAAGTGATGGAGACCAAGAGAGCGATCCTGGATTTCCTGATCGCCTGCAAACGGGAGGGCAAGCGAATCGCGGGCTACGGCGCGCCGGGCAAGGGCAACACTCTGCTGAATTATTGTGGAATCCGGACGGACTTTCTAGATTTCACCGTGGACCGGAATCCCCTGAAACAGGGCAAATTCACACCAGGCACGCGCATTCCCATCCTGGCGCCGGACGCGATCCGCGAGGCTCGTCCGGACTTTATTTTTGTACTGCCCTGGAATCTTCGTGACGAGATCGTCGCGTCACTGGATTACGTGCGCGACTGGAACGCGCGATTCGTCATCCCGATTCCGCAACTGACGGTCCTGGACTAACTGCTGTGATCGCACCACCTCTGGTTAGCGTCGGACTCCCTGTCTACAATGGGGAACGCTATCTCGCGGCCGCCATCGAGAGCATTCTTGGGCAGACCTATCCCCATCTGGAACTCATCATCTGCGACAACTGCTCCACCGATAGCACGCCGGAAATCTGCCGCCGCTTTCAGGAAGCCGACGGCCGTGTGCGGTTCTTCCGGAACGCGGCCAACCTGGGCGTCTCCCGCAATTTCAATCTCACCGTTGAGAAGGCCACCGGAAAGTACTTCCGCTGGTCGGCCGACGACGACCTTCTGGCGCCGGAATACCTGGAGCGCTGTGTGGATGCGCTGGAGCGCGACAACGGACTCGTCCTCTGTCACTGTACGGTGCGAGTGATCGACGCGGACGGGAGCCCCATCGAAGACCTGCGCTACCCGCCCGGTTATGGAACCTCCGCATCCGTGTGCCGGCGTTTCGGCGAAGTCCTGAGAAGGGACCGGCTGGCCCTCGACAGCCTCGGTCTGATGCGCACGGAGCTACTGGGCAAGACCCACCTGATCGAGAACTACGTCGCAGCGGACCGGATTTTTTGCGTCGAACTCAGTCTTCTCGGACGCTTCCGCATTATTCCCGAACCCCTGTTCCTGAATCGCGACCATCCGGACCGGGGCACCCGGGCCTACCCAGCCCATCACTTGCGTGCCGTCTGGTTCGACCCACACATGGCCGGACGCATGGTGTTTCCCCACTGGCGCATACTTGGAGAGTATCTGAGGACCGTCAGCCATGCCCGTCTTTCTTTCTTCGAACGATTCTGCTGCTTTGGTCACGTGGCAACTTGGCTCTTCAGGGACCTCAACTTCGCACGACTCGGCGCTGACCTCCTGCTGGCATTCTTTCCGGGCGTATGGAGAGTCATGGAGAAGTTGATTGCAGCGTAGGTCCTTCATGACCGGCTCGGCGCGGGAACTGCGCGCGCGCGCCCACCGATTGATCCCCGGAGGAGCCCACACCTACGCCAAGGGCGATGATCAGTTTCCCGAGAATGCACCGGGCCTCATCGTCCGTGGGCAGGGGTGCCACGCCTGGGACCTCGACGGGAACGAGTACATCGAATACGGGATGGGGCTGCGATCCGTCGGGCTCGGCCACGCCTATCCGCCGGTGGTGGAGGCGGTGCGGCGGCAGCTCGAACTGGGCTCCAACTTCACGCGCCCCTCGCCCATCGAGGGGGCGTGCGCGGAGACCCTGCTCTCTCTGGTCCCGGGCGTCGAGCAGGTCAAGTTCACCAAGGACGGCTCGACTGCCATCACCGCCGCAATCAGATTGGCCCGGGCTTACACCGGCAAAATGATCGTCGCCTACTGTGCCGATCACCCCTTCTTCTCCTACGATGACTGGTTCATCGGCGGACTGCAGATGTCGGCGGGGATTCCGCCGGAACAACGCAGCCTGGTCACCACCTTTCACTACAACGATCGCGAGAGCCTGCGCGCGGTGTTCGACCGGCATCCCGGCGAGGTCGCTTGCGTACTCATGGAGCCGGAGCGCGAGCTGCCGCCCCAGGATGGTTTCCTGGAGTTCGCCCGCGACCTGGCCCATGCGCACGGAGCTCTCTTCATCCTCGACGAGATGATCACGGGCTTTCGCTGGCACAACGGCGGGGCCCAGACGCTCTACGGCATCCAGCCCGATCTCTGCGGCTTCGGCAAGGCGATGGCCAACGGCTTCTCCGTCTCGGCGTTGGCCGGACGACGCGACATCATGAAACTCGGCGGATGGGAGCATGATCGCGACCGCGTGTTCCTGCTTTCGACAACGCACGGCGCCGAAACCCATGCTCTGGCCGCCGCCGTCGCAACCATGGACGTTTATCGGAGCGAGGATGTGATCGGCCACATGCGTCGCCAGGGCGAGCGCCTGCGTCAGGAATGCAACGCTGTCGCCCGCGCGCTGGGGATCTCCGGCAGTTTCGACGTCAGGGGACATCCGGCAAATCTGATCTACACGACCCGAGACGCTGCGGGGAAACCTTCGCAGCTTTTCCGAACGCTGTTCATGCAAGAGATGGTCAAGCGCGCGGTGCTCGGGCCCTCCTTCGTGCTCAGCTACTCGCATGCGGACTCTGACATCGACCGCACGATCGAAGCCGTCCGCCAGTCGCTGGAGGTCTACCGCCGCGCTCTTGAGGACGGAATCGAGGGCCTGATCGAAGGGCGCCCGGTGCAGCCGGCCGACCGCAGGCGCGGCTGATGCGGATACCTGGTCTAGGATGTTTCTAACGGCAATCGCGGCCGCCGCAGCTGCCCCAGTGAACCGCCATCGGCTCAGCCTAGCCATTCTCGCCTGCGCGCCCACTCTGGCGCTCGCGCAGCCACCGGCGCCCGAGGATTGGCCACCTACGGGCGCGACGCCGCCGAAACGCACTACAGTCCGCTGGATCACATCAACACGCAAAACGTCGATAGCCTGGCCCCGGCGTGGATACTTCGCACCGGCGCCAAGCGCGGACGCACGGAAGCCACGCCCATCCTTTCCGAAGGCGTGCTCTATGTGAGCCTGTCCTGGGGCGTGATCATCGCCGTGGACGCGCGCAGGGGCGACGTGTTGTGGCGCTTCGATCCGGATATCGAGTCCGGGTCCGTGCACATGTGCTGCGGACCCGTGAATCGCGGCCTGGCCGTCCACAACGGGCGAGTCTATGCGGGCTTGGTGAACGGGCTTCTGGTTGCGCTCGACAAGCACACCGGCTCGCTGCTGTGGTCGACGCAGGTGACCCGTCCGGGCAGCGACGAATCGCTGACCTCGGCGGTGCGGGTCGTGAAGGACAAGGTGATCGTCGCCTCGGCCGGCGCCGACTTCGCGGTGCGCGGCTACTTCTCGGCCTACGATGCGGAAACCGGCGCACTGGCGTGGCGCTTTTACACCGTTCCGGGCGATCCTTCGAAGGGCTTCGAGCATCCCGAGTTGGCGATGGCCGCGCGGACGTGGACCGGGCACTGGTGGGAGATGGGCGGCGGTGGCACCGTGTGGGACGCCATGGCGTATGACGCCGCCGAAGACCTGCTATACATCGGCACCGGCGACGGCGCACCCGAAGACCGGCAACATCGCAGTCCAGAGGGCGGCGATAATCTGATCCTCGATTCTCGCGGTGCATCCGGATACCGGCCGCCTGGTTTGGTATTTCCAGGTGAATCCCGGCGAGACCTGGGATTATTCGGCCACCCTGACGGAGCTGGATCCCGGCTCGTGGGTGATCTTCGAGCTGCCGGGATTCACCACGGCAGCCTGGGGTACGGCGACGGATAGCCTGGATGCGCTGCGCCAAGCCAGCGCCACCTCGTACTACAAGGGCAATGGTTCGCTGTGGGTCAAGGTTGTTTCAGTCGCCGGTGGCGGCCGGGGTGGTGGCGCCAGCCTTCAGGTGAGCCGGTAAGCTGTACCCTGTTGCTTGAGCACGAGCCCCCGGCTTGAGGCGGCACGAAGGCTCCCGTCCACTCCGGGCCTGATGCGGCGCTCGGGTCGCGTCCCTGCGTTGCCCTATCGTCCTATAAAGCAGGTCGGGCAGCTTGTTTCCCGGGAGAACGTGCGGACAATCAGCGTGTCCGGGACCGGTGGGACAGCGGATTCTGAAACCCGCTACGCCGTGATCGATAAGCCGGGCTAGCGAGCCTGAATCGCAATCCGGGTGCGCGGACTGTCCTGGTCCGCTACAGTCAATACCAGATCGCTATCGCCCGGTGGCACGGCCTCTGGGATCCGCACGTTTACCTGATAAAGACCCGGGAAGTCCGGAGCCAGGCCCGCGTAGCCGACCTCGGCATCCACACCGTCCAGCCTCACTCTCACCGGGGAGACCGTCGGAATCGCGCCGGGTGCGGTTCCTGGCACAACGCTCTGTTGAAGTGCTCCGAGACCCTGCGCGAAGATAAGGATCGTGGCGCCGGGATGGGCGGGATTATCCGCTCCGATGAGTCTGCCTTGCAAATCGACAATCGCGGGTCCGCGCAAGGTTTCGAAAATCACGGGCCGCGCCGCGGATATCACTAGCCGCTGTGGCTCCGATACACGGTCGCCCGACACAATCAGCAACTGAAGCTCGCTGTTGGGGGCGAGGTCGTACGGAAGGATGGCGTTGATCTGGCTCTCACTAGCGTAGGTGAGGGGAAGTTCACGGCCTGCGACCACTACACTCGCACCACCCAGCGAAGGGGTAAGCGGCAGACTCATGGCCTGTTCGGTGCGCTCCGCCAGGTCCGTTCCGAAGATCGAAATGGTTCCGCCGATGGCTAGCGGTTGTCCGGCTGCGAAATCCGCCGAGTTGACAATACCGCCGGGATAAATGCGCGGACTGGAACGCGCGGTCCGAATCCCTCCGGTCACTGGAACCGATTTCGATAACCCGAGATCCGGAGCCTCGGCCTCGATCGTAATGGTTACCAGTCCTGGTGCGGTTCCTGGAGTCCAGGTGGTGGTCCAAACGCCGGGTTCGTTTCGCTCCATCGATTGCGGGGGATCGCCATTCGAAAAACTCACGTGGACGTTCCCTTTCGCCAGCGGGGTTCCGCAGTCGTCGAACACGTTTACGATCAGACCTTGCGGGTAGCCCGCAGCTACTTCGAAATCCTGGCCGAGCACGGTAAGGCCCGGTTTCAGTTCCTTGGCTTCGCAAGGCGCGTCGGCCGCGCGGAGGCCGGCGGCGGGCCCCTCCAGTGCGGGCCGCACAAAGTAGGTCAGATTGACTTTCCGTGTCCTGCCGTCATCGAACCGGAAGGTCAGTACGCCTTGGAGGACGCCGCTGGGCAGATCCGCCGTGGACGGCTGCACGACCACGCGGCGAGGATTGTCGGCGGCTACCGAAGCTTCGGTCTGAAGGTATGAGATCCAGTTCGGACCCTCCGTCACCACGGATCGCGACTTGTAGTTAAGCGGGCCTCCCAACAGGTTGTAGACTCGCAGATCTTTGGAGCTCGGAGGCGCGGTGCCGGCCGTACCGACGAAGACGAGTTCGGTGGGCTGAATCACCGGGCCGGGATCGCGGTCCGGTGGTAGGATTTCGAGGACCACGGGAAGAAATTGCGGTGAATTCAATGCCGTTGGTGACTCCACGCGAATCTGATTGAAGTATTCGCCGGGTAAGAAACCGTCGCCATTCGCCGTGACGTTGACCGAGGGTACCTGCGCCGCGTCCGCATCGCTCGATCCGGTCGCCGGACTCAGCGACAGGAAGACAGGGCTACCCGACCGCGCTTCCACAGTGGCGGTCCACGGCATGACACCGAAGCCGGTATTGAGGACGCTGAAGGCCTGGGGCGGAATAACGCCGCCGCCCGCGACTCCCGTCAGTGTCAGCCCGGATTGCGAGAGCCGAATCCTTTGTTCCACGCGGTTCACTGTGGTCGAAACCCGAACCACGATGGTGCGGGTGGGTGTGTCGATGGTCACGGTGCCGGTGTAGGTACCTTCGGCGAGCAGGCTGGGGTCTGCGGTGACGGTCAGGAAGACAGGGCCGGTAGCGGTGGCTTGGCCGGAATTCGGAGTTACCGAAAGCCACTTAACGGGGCCGGGGTTGTCCGCGCGGGCGGTGAAGCCGACTACCTGGCCGCCATCATTACTGACGGTGACCGTGCGGGACTTGGCGCCCGATCCGGCCACGAAGGCGAAGGAGAGCAATTGCGGGTCGACCACAGGAACCGGGTCGCCCGACGGGTCCACGCGAAACAGGACGGACACGTCGGTAACGGACGGAATCGCCGTGGGGGTCGAGATGCGAAGGGTATCGCGATACTCTCCGGGCGCCAGATCCGACGGGTCGGCCGCGATCTCGAGCGAAACAGGCGTGCGGCCCGATTTCGGGAACAGCGTCAGCCAGGGGCTCTGGTTCGCAACGGTGACGGCAAACGGCAGGCCGCTCAGATCGGGGCTGAATACGCTGACCAGGCGGGGTGCCGTCAGACGGTCGCCCGCGGTGGCCCGAAACGTGATCGTCTGGGGCGACACCTGGACGGTGGGTGGCGTGGCGAATACCTTCCGGATGCGGCCGTTGCCGGAATCGGCGATAAATAGGTTCCCGGCAAGATCGAAGGCTAGGCCGACGGGGCCGGATAGCAGCGCCTGATCAGCAGGCCCACCGTCACCCGCGTATCCGCCCGCGCCTGCCATCCCGGCGAACGTGGCGAGACGGCCCCCCGCGATTCGCCGGACTCGATTTGCATTGAACTCGGTGAAGTACAGGTTCCCAAGAGCGTCCAGAGCCAGTCCGCGTGGCGAATCAATCAGCGCGTCCAGCGGGTCGGCGTTCTCCGCGCGCGAGGCACCGCCCCCGGCGATCGTCGTGATGACGCCGTTCTGCACCATGCGGATCAAACCGTTGTCGGTGTCGGAAAGAAAGATGCGGCCCTGAGCATCCACCGCCACGCCCTGGGGCGCGTTCAACGCAGCATTGGTCGCCGGGATCTGATTGCCCGCGGATTCGCCACCGCCGGCAACCGTGGAGATGCTTCCGTCCGGTGTAATCTTGCGGATGCGGTCGTTGTTTGTGTCGGCCACGTAGATGTTGCCGTTCGCATCCACCGCCACTGCCGCTGGGAGCCGCAGGACGCCGCTGGTTGCCGGACCACCGTCGCGAACATCCAGCCCCACCGCCTGCCCACCGCCCGCGACGGTACGGATCAGTCCGGCCAAGTCCACTTTGCGCACGCGGTTGTTGTCGCGATCCGCGATATAGAATCCGGACGTGTCCGCGGCCACGTCGCGCGGCAGCGAGAGCGTGGCTGCCGTGGCCTGCTGCCCGTCGCCGCTGAAACCCGAGGCTCCGGTGCCCGCTACGGTGTTGATGATGCCGTCCGCGGTGACCTTGCGTACGCGGTTGTTCGCGAAGTCGGCGATGAAGACATCGCCCAAACCATCGGTGGTGACTCCGGTCGGTTGGTTCAAAGTGGCTCCGGCAGCGTCTCCCGCGTCGCCCGCGAAGCGGTAGTTGCCATTTCCCGCCGTCGTCGTGATCAATCCGCCGGCGACGCGGCGCGTCCGCAGATTGTCCCGATCGGCGATATGCAAGGCGCCCGCGGCGTCAATCGCCAGGCCCGCGGGCTGGTTCAGTGAGCCGTCCGCTGCCGGACCGCCATCGCCGGCGAAGCGGAAATCGCCGTTGCCCGCGACCACCGTTGTCGAGCCGTCCGTTCCCAGCCGCAGGACTCGGCTGCCAAAGGAATCCGAGATGAGCAGCATGCCTTGCGCATCCACCACGAGCCCGGACGGCACGGGCAGAGTGAGGACCGTTGATATCGACAGATTCGGGTCGATGCGCCGGACCGCCCCGATGGTAGCGACGTAGAGATTGCCGGCCGTATCCGTGGCCAGCGCCGTCGGCGTGTTGAGATTCGCTGCGATCGCGGGGCCGCCGTCGCCGGTGTTCGCGGGTGTTCCCGTGCCGGCGAGGGTGGTCATTGTGCCGTCCGGGCTCACACGGCGAATGCGATGGTTTGAGGCGTCGGCGATATAGAGGGTGCCGGCCGCATCGACCGCGAGTCCGCGCGGCTCATTGAGCTGGTTGGTTTTGGCCGGACCGTCACCGCTGAAGCCCGCCTTCCCCGTTCCGGCGTAGTTGGCGATGAAGCCCGCCGGATCGATGCGTCGAACACGATGGTCGACCGAGTCAGCGACATAAAGGTTGCCCAACATGTCGATCACCAATCCCTGGGGGGCCCGCAGCGACGCATTCACGGCCGCACCGCCGTCCCCCGAAAAGCCGCCCAGCCCGTTCCCGGCCACCACAGTCAGCCCGCCATCGGGTGTGCGGCGCACCACCACGTGGTTGTCGCGGTCACTGATGTAGAGGTTCCCCGCCGAGTCAACCACGACGTCCTGCACGTGTCCCAGCGGGGCGGACGCAGCCGGCAGCGGGTCGGCGGGAAACAGAAAATCGGTTCCCGCAAACGTGCCGATCACGCCCTGGCCGCTCACGCCGGCCGCGCTCAGCAGACAGAAGATGGCAACATGCCTCACGGTAAGTTGTCCGCCGCCGGCCTGGCGACTTCGATGGTGACTCGATCCACAACGTTGCCGAACGCGAGCACCAATTCCTGAATGGGGCTGGTTGAAACGTCGGCCGGCACGCGGAAGTTGATCTGCGCCAACCCCGCGAATCCGGGCGCCAGTCCCGCGAACAGGATCTCCGACGGCAGGCCACCCAGGGTGAGCGTGGGGACGATTCCCGCGGTCGAAAGCGGGTCCGTTCCCGCAGGCGATCCCGTGGCCGGCGCATTGTTCAACGCGCCCAATCCTGTCCCGTAGAGCAGCAGGACTTCGCCGGGAGCCGCGGGCCGTGCCGGATTCACCAGCGAGTAATCGACATGGATCACGATCGGCTGCGCGCCGCTGCGGAAGATGCCCGGCTGTGTCTCGGCGGTAGGCACGGACTGGACCGGGCTCGTCACGTCGCTGCGCGATACCTGGACATTGAGCGTCGCCGAACCGGCCGCCTCGAACGGGACCTGGAAATTGATTTGTGTCGGCGACACGAACAGGAGGGGAGCGCGCCTGCCGTTTACCGTGACCATCGTTCCGCCCAATTGGTCCGGGAGCGGGAAGCTTGCGGCTTTCGCGGTCGACGTGCTGAGCGTAGTGCCGTAGAGCGACGCGAGGCTGCCCGGCACCAACGCGGCCTCCCCTGTCGCGGCGCTACCAACCGACAGGATGGCCGGTGCCTCCGCGGCCGTGAGAGCGAACTGCAGTGCATTTGACCGTTTGCCGTCGAGACTCAGCACGGTGATCTGCACCTGGCCGGGCGAAGCCAGCAGTCGGGCGGGCACGCGAACTCGCAGGGCGGGAACGCCTCCCGAGGACGTGGCGCTTGTCGACAACGCCTCGCCGTTCCATTCGACAATGGCGCTGCTCGCCAGATTGTCGCCCGCGGCCGTGATCGTCACGTCGATACCCTGACCGGCCGCGACCGACGACGGCGAGAGCGACCGCAGCACGGGCGCGGCCTGGCAGCGGGCGATCACGAACACGTCGTTGAACGCGCTCCCCGGAACGAACGTAGGACTTGTCTTGACCCCGAACACGATCGTCGAAAAAGGAGCTAATCCGACCGAAACCGAGGCGGCCTCGCCGGGCGACGGCAGGTCCGCCGCTGGATTCGCAGCATAGCCCACCGTGACCGGAATCGCTACGGATTCGACCACCGTGGGATCGGCGCCAACCACTTCGTAAGCAATCATGCCAGAGCCGACCTCTGCGAACGCGGATCCTTCCACCGGGTTGTACGGCCCGCCGCCATTCGTGTTGGTCCGGACCAACTGCAGCTCCAGCGCGCCACTGACGATCCGTGTCGGCACGCTCACGCGCACCCCGTTGGGGAAAAATGGCACGAAGAGGGCCAGGCGCGTTCCATGCTCGGCTCCGCCGCCGTTGGCCCCTAACCCCGGAATCGGATAGCCGCTCTCCACGGTGTGCACGCCGCGGCCGGTGCTCGGCTCACCCAGCGGACGGAACGCGTACTCGAATCCCTCCGTGAGCGTGATGTTGAAGGTGGGTGTTCCGCTCACACTGCCATTCACGATGTTTTGCGAGACACACTGCGGAAGCGTTCGGGGCGGCTGAAATGAAGTCTGAAGTGTGTACGATCTTTTTAGTGTGCCCAGCACAAGCTGCTCGGTCGCGCCGGGCACAACAGCTGCGTCGGCGATGGTGATCGTGGCCAGTTGCACCTGCGATTCGCCGAACGTCGAGGAAACGCCGAGCTGCGAGGGGTTCACTCTCAAATTCGTGATACGGAGCCGTGTACGGCTCGGAAACGTGCGTCCGTCGGGCGCCCGCGCGCCGGGAATCGGGAGCTGGACACCGGGCCACTGCAGGGAGTTCACCAGCACACGATTGTCATTTGAGATGAACTCACCCAGTTGCGGCACGGGCTGATTGCCGGCCGGTCCACCCAACGTTGACCCGATCACGGGTGGTGCGTGATTCTCATTGACGATCAGCACAGCGTCGGAAGTGAACTCGCCCCCGGCGACACCAATCCGATTGGTGAGATTGGTGTTGATGGCGACCCGGATATCGGTGGTTAGATACGACTGCCCGGGCGGCGCGGCTCCAGAGGTAACGCACTCCACCAGCACGTCGCCGATCAAGTCGGTCAGGCTCTCGGGCCTGAATTTCACGCCGGTGGCGCTGGTGGTGCAACTCAGGATCTGTGCCACGGCGCCGGACGGCAGCATCAGAAAAAGAGCGGGGAGGAGGAACAGGGCCACCCGCGAAGATCGCACGACCTCGCCGAGAAAAGACATTAAGTTCGTTTTAGCACAGGGCTAATGTTGAACGGATACGCGACACTCCTGGCATAACCAGAGCAATCGCGGTGACCATGACCGTCAACGATACCTTGCCCATCCGGCTTTCGCAGTCCGGGCCTTTTTGGCGGGACTGATGACTCCACCCTGCGGTGTGCCACGTATGCTCTTCTTGCCGCCGCTTACCCGCGGTTTCCCGTTTTCATCCCGCTCCTGGACCGGCACCTTCAGCCACATCTTGAGTACATGCAGCACGTCCCGATCTACGATGCGCCGGGCGACGCACTGTAGCAACTCCCGGTTGCGGGATCGTATCGAAGTATTTGGACAGATCAGCGTCCACCACGTCGGTGTAGCCTCCGCTGAGCAGTTCATGCACTTTCCGGATCGCGTCCAGGCGGGGCCGGAGCACTATTCCGTGATCGTCAGTTGTCTGCGGCGTCTCGTCGAGGACCCGCAGACTCCAAGCGGCGTCGAGCTCTTCTATTGACCTGCGCCGCTATCCGGCGCTCCTATTCTTCTATGTGACGTGCCTCGCGGCGCAGTCGTCGTCGGTCAAAGGCCTACCCCCACCGGGCGGCTGCCTGCTGCAGTCAGCGCTCATCGCCCGCCGCCCGCCGACGCCTGGGTCGCGCGATGGCTCTCCTCAACGAAATGCCGAATGGCTTCGGTCCTATAGCGAACGCTGGAGCCAAGTTTTGTCCATTCGGGAGGCTTCTTCTGTGACCTCCATCGGCGCAACGTAGCGACGGAAATGCTAAGCATTTCTGCCACCTGACGCTCGGTTAGCAGGTTTTCGATCGGGGACGAAGCGGTGATCATGCAGCATCACTCCTTTGCCATGGAGTCTAAGGCCATTGGCCGGTAGCGGCTGCGGAGAGAGTGTGGAGGACTTACAACGTCTTGCCTTGTGAACCACTTACAGTAACTGGAGGAATGAGGAACGCTTCACCACTTGTCCTGAGGAACGGCGAGTGCGCGGAGGACGCGTTCGAGAGTGTGCGTGCCATACTTTGACCTATCTCCTCGCGCCATGGCGTAAAGCGCTGTCGCAGTTGTATTGAGGCACTTCGCGATCGCTTCCATCCCATGCAGATCCTTTACCGCGGGTGAATCCCGAATCATGCCCAGCCTCCGGCTGCGCGTGGCATCGTCTACTACTCCCGAAACGTCGCTCGTTGTCTGAGCCAACCAGGCAGGTAGGAGTTCGGCTTCAGCTTTGCGCATCCAGTCAGCAACGCGAGAGTCTACAAAGTTAGTCAGGCCGCGTTCGTCGAAGTGCTCCTTGTCGCGCACGTCTACATTCGCGAGTACTCGCCTCAGAATGTCCTCAACTCGCAGCTTGAATGCCTCCCGAAAAGACTCTAGGCTCCCGAGCCTCCATGCGGCCGCCCCGAGCGCCGCGATCATCCGAGCAAGATATTTCCGGAAGTCGTGGGCTAAGCCTATTACATGGTGGGACCACCGCTCTGGCAGGACCACGGTCCTCATTGCATGATGATTCCGCAGGGATTCACTGAGGTCATATTCAGCAGCCTTGATTTGTTGACGTTCCTCAGGTGTGAATTTCAACTCGACCAGCTCGGTTGCGACCATGGGAGGCTCCTGAGTATCCCCGCCCAGCGATGCAACACCCTGAGCGAGAATGAGATATTCCAAGCATAATGCGGATGCACTCCGGAGCCAAGTTCGCCCCCCGACGGCGCGCCGCTGGACGCCGACTCAGTTGAGACCACTGATGTGAGGCGTCTTTTTGTTCGACGGCACTGGTAGCAGCTCGGCGTGCACCGTTTGAGGGGCTCCCGCTTCAAATTCAAATTCTCCGCCCCAAGGCTGGTAACCGGCCCTGGTTACGATGACGGAATGAAGGCCCCCGAGTATCGTTGTGAGATCGCGGGTCGGTGTACTTCCCCGGAATTCGCCATCGATTTCAACGTCCGCGCTCGACGGATTGGATGTGAAGCGGACAACGATCTCGCCAACGTTTCCGGAGGCAACCGGTATAGCGTTTTGTTCGAGTGCTGCTCCTGCGGATTGCGACAGAGTCCGCGGAGACAGCGGTGCAGCCGATGATCGCGTAGTGTTCCTAAGAGTCGCGGCGGCTTCGCCTCCGTTGCAACCAATTCGTTCTATCTTGTCTTTGGCCTTGGCTTCAGCGACTGTCTGCCACTGCATGTTGCTGGGATCGTCCGCGCCTCCGCACGCGAGAGGAATCACGTGGTCGATGATGTAGCCAGGGCACGAGCCGGATGTCTTCCCTGTGGACGGGCACGCGTGTTCGCGCTCAAAACCACTCCGAGCAGCCGAGCTTCGCCTGATCCGGCCGTCCGCATCGCGTTCGATTAAGTTCGTTGTGAGCGTACGCGCACGGGCTACGAGCGGCGGCTCCTCGTGCGTAGCGGTTCCGGGTGCCGCTCGGTCGTGAGCTCGGACGACCGTGCCGTCTGTCCGCGTGTACTCTTGCACGTGAACGGTCTTACGTTGCGCCACGGCAGCGAGGCCAGCAGCAAGGACCAGGGTGAGGATAGCCGCGAGTCGACGCGTCCAGCTGGTGGGGTTTGACATCGTTCGACTGGATATCGGCCGGAAGCAAGGGTTTCAACAGGCCAAGCTTTCGCCGTTTTCGGCATCCATCGCGGGGTCCCCGCGCTTGACCCCCCTGTCACCATTTCGGAGCTGTCAACAAGAGAAAACGGAGAAAACGGGCCTTGCAGCCGCTTCGGAGTGGCGCGGATTGGGTCCCCACGGCCTTCCCAGTTCCAACCGGAGAAAACGGTAAGCGGCCAAGGACCTTACAAATGTTGGGGATAACGGCACGCTCTCAGGCGGTGATGCTGTCAACAAAATGGGCCTCGGAGTTCGTACTACGAAGGACTGGCTCCCCAAAAACCATGGTTTCAAACCACCTCTCCGGAACGTAAGTTGCTGTATCTGAAGAGGGGATAGCAAGCCCCCGGAAGAGGTCGACGGCGTTGCGCAGAAACGGTCAAGAAAGTTGACCTTTCGTGGTGCCCGTTGCGGCTTCCGTCACTGACGCGAGGATCCCGGCGAGGAAACGGCCGAGGTCCTGAAGATTGCGTTCCTTGTTATCGTCGAGGCGGGCGAATATCCGTGCCGAACGGATTACCCTCGCCCTCGCGAGCCGAGCGCTGCCGCATCTCAGGACGAAGTTGGGAGGACTAGCCCATGAGGATTCGTACTGTAGCTCCTTAAGAACGGCCGATAACGTACCAGGTTCCTTGGTTGTCGTCGGTAAACACCCGGCCCCCTACTTCATAGACGAGGTCGAAGGACAACGGAGAACCAGACGCAACGTGTCCACTTGCCGGTGCCAGCGTCCACAGCTTGCGGCCATCGTTCACGGCGGTCACCAACTGTCGTTTTTCAATGGGTCCACTAATATCGCGAGTGTAACGCCATCGCACCGCTACCTGATCCACGGCCGCCACGCTCTCCACCTCCAATCGGAACTGATCAAAGGCGGACTGGGGTTGAGGGGTGACCGAAGCGGTCAGGATCTCAAGGTCATGGCTGGGGAACCGCAGCCAATGATTCTGGCCCGCGGCGCTATCCCATTCCGTCTGGCCCGCATCGTTCACGTAGGAAAACCATGTCTCAAGCTCGTCGCTTCCCTCACGCAGCGGGAACCGGGTCTCGAGCATTGTCCCCGAACCGGTGGGATCGTTGTCCGCGAGCAGGCGCGACGCCTTGGGAAATCGCATCTCTTCTTCCCACAGCGCGCCTGACGGATGGAACCGGACGTGCGCCGTGATGGGCCGTTGTGTGGCGGGCAGCCTGGGTATTTCGCTTTCCGGAACCAACCGGTGCGGATCGTAGCGCAATACGCACGTAGCCCCTGGGCCGAGATCACCCCGGACCAATTCGTGAAAATCCGACGTGAACACCACCTGCGGCCACTGGCCTCTGGCACGACGTTTCAACATGCTCGATTCTCCCATCGCCGTCGCCCTCCCTAGTATTGGAAGGACACGGTCGTATCCGGCCGGTTGTCGATGATCTTGGCAAACGCGATCTGGATCGATGCGTTCCAGTACCAGGCATCCACCGGCGAGTTCGCGAGAGTGACCGGATCTCCCACGTCCGGAAGCCCGCCGCCGTCCCGGGTCACCTGCTGCGGTTTGGTGAGGCTACCCAGAATTGCCACATAGAAGAACATGGCGGTTGGCGTGAAATTGTCGTGGACCCGTTGCACGCGCACCTGCCGCGTTACCGAACCGCCATGCATCGTCTGCTGGTAGACGCGACTTAGGCGGTAGGAACCTTGTGCGGCCGCCGGCGTGATGCCATCGTCTTGATACAACTGGTACGCTTGGCTGGCGGTCGAGCGGTCCGGTCCCGGATAGAAGTTCAGCGTGAGCGGATTGGCAGGCACATTCCCTACCCACTGCTCCAGTTCGCGGAAGGGCAGAATCGCCCCAGCGCGAACGTAGATCGGCACCAGGTCAAGACCTGCATAGTAATTCCCGATCAACGTTCCGCCAGCCACCGCACCTTGGATCGGCGCGGTGTTGTCCATGAACGCGTACCAATCGCTGCCTGCCGGAAGGTACACGGACCGGACCGGCTCGCTCGGCGGACTGAGGCTCTCATGCGGATCGATGATGGGGGCCACCAGAAAATCAGCGCCGACGAAGAACTGGTCGTCGAGGTGGTTGTAGACGCTGGGATCCCCCGGATCGTTCAGGAACAACGCCCGCGCGATGGGCATGCCGGATTGCGTCCATTCGTACATGGAGTCGTAGTAAATCTGCAGCATGCGGTAGCGGAGCTCTACATATTTCCGGCAGTTGGTTGGCACTGGCTCTCCGTAGGCGTACGGTTCCTGGAACTGCTTGTTGTATCCATCGTAGTGGTTCCGGTACCAGGGCAGAAACGATCCCAGGTGCATCCAGCGCGTCAGCAACTCGTAGTTGGTGATGCCCCCGATCAGTTCGGCCGCCTGGAACGGCGTTCCCGCGATGCTGCTGTCCGGAAACGCGGTATCGATGCCGTCCACCAGGAGCTTCGCGAACCCCCCGATGTCACAGCCGCTGATCGGCACGCCGCTCAGTCCCAGGTTGAGCACCTCCGGGATATTGATCCGCAGAAAGTCCCAGGTCGAGGCCGAGTCGCCGGTCCATAGCCCCGCGTAGCGCTGCATGCCGGCGTACCCGCCACGGGCGATGATGAAGTTGCGCTGGCCGGGTCGCAGTTGACCGATCCCCTCCCAGGTCGCCTTGAGCAAGTTCAGCACATACGAGTTGTGCAGCATGCCGTTGGGCAGCATGGTCACGGACACGTTGCCATTGGCGTCCGTGGACTCGCGGGCCATGAGCAGGTCCTGCGCGAAAGTCTTGTACTGCTCGATATTGTCCGGCAGGTTCGGATCGATCGCCGGACAGGTCATGTCCTGCCAGATCATGTCTAGGCCCAGATCCTGGATCAGGTGCGCGTACTGCTGGCCCCAGACGGCGCGTGCAGCCTGGATGCCGAAGTCGGGATAGTTCCCGGGGGAGCTGAGCGGCACCATGCCGTTGCGGTTGATCGTCAGCGGCGGGTAGGCGTTGACGTAGGGGTTGTTGCCGCGGTTGAAACCGTAGTTAACGCCGCCCTCGTAGAGGTCTTGCGTGCTGGCGCCGCCCGCGCGCGAGTCTGTGATGAGGGCCTTGGCGTTCTCCAAGGCTTCCCGGCTTGCGTAGGTCGTCATCTGACCGGTTTCATCCAACCCGTTTGTCGTGATGATCGGAGTAATGTTTGTGCTCATCTTGAACCCCACTTCGTGCAGAGCCTTGAACAGGTTGGCCGCGTTCGGGAACTTGACCTCGCTGTGGGTGAAGGTGCGGTAGTTGTCCTGGAAATCGACATCGATGTGCAGGCCGTCGCAGGGAATCCGGGCCGCGCGATAGCTCGAAGCCGCCTGCGCCAGCTTGAATTCGTCGTAGTAGCCGTAGGCGCCCTGATGCAGCCCGAAAACATACTTGGGTGGCATGGGCGACCGGCCGGTGAGCGTTGTGTACAGGCGCAGCACGTCTCCCACCCGGTCACCGGCGAAGAAATAGTAGTCCAGCTCGTTGTAAAGCGAGCCCAGGTAATACTTTCCGGCCATGTTTGAGTAGTCGTCGGCGAGAACGTTGATGAAGCTCTGCGCCGTGTTGTCCAGAAACACGCCACAGGCGTACGGCGCGCCGGCATTCACTCCGGAGGGAAAGGGGTTCGTCTCCACCAGCAGCGGAATCGAGCAGTACAGCGGCTCGGTTGGGTTGAGCGGCCCGGCATCCCCCAGCGACGGTCCGCCGTAGGCGAAATCGTCGTAGTTGAAGAACGTGAAGGTGAAAAAGTTCTTGGCCAGTTGTGCCCCGGCCTTTTCGCCGCAGCCGAAATAGTATGAACCGCTGGCCGCCTGCTTCATGATTGCGATCACCTGCTGATCCGGGATGTAGAGTACGCCTTGTCCCGGATAGTCGCGGTGCAACAGTTGGGCCGTGCCGCTGCGATACACCGCGATTTCAAACGGTGCCAGCCCGATCTGGATCTGAATAACGCCGGTGTCCAGGACCAACTGATTCGGCGGCTGCGTGACGTTGACGTTCAACCCCCCCAGGCCCAGGTCGCGGGTGATGACCGCGACCGAATACTCCGACGTGTATCTCGAACCGGTCGCCGGATTGAACCGCAAGCGGAATGCGCTGGGGCCTAGCACGGACAGGTGCAGCGATCGGGACCCGAAATTGAGCAGGTAGCCGCGACCCGTTCCGTCCGGCGTGAAGCCGCCGATATTACCCACCGTACTCCAACCGGGATTGTTGGGAGTGAAGCCGTTTACCTCGACGAATGGAAAGTTCATGGCCTGGGTCCTTGTCTGGGAATGGATTGCTCGACCGCGGAAACGGCCGACCGCCGGCTAGAACGGTCGCGAAAGGGTTTCATTGCTTCGCTCTTCCGGCCGCTGGGGGGGCGCCGCCTCCGGCCTCATACAGATGCCGCTTCGGCGCCGCCGCCGGCGTGGCCTTGAATTTCGCCTCCATTTGGAGCAACCAGCTGTAATTGGCGTTCCCTGTCCGGCCGTCGTTGGAGTTGATCCCGAAAATCGCCTTCTTTTGGCCGTCCACGATGCGATAGCCGACGGCAATCCCAGCGGAGTAGTGGCATCCGACGCAGCTCTCGGTCCCGAACACCTGGGTCGCGTCGGCCACCTGCCCCTTCGCGAGCCGGTCGTCCTGGGCCAACGGCCCGGCGGGCTGGACTCCCACCTGGAAGTAAGTTTCCATCGTAGTGTTCACCACGTAGACTGGCACCATGCTCCCCGGCGTCTTGTGCACAATGCTCTCGGGCGCACTGTCGTCGCCGGAGGGGAAAGCGGACGAACCTGGGAAAACGGGCCACTGCGCCCCGATCAGTTCGTAGTACTGGAAGGGCGAAGTTCCCAAGCCTGGACCCGCGCCAACGCTTCGCACCGCAGCCTGCGCCTCGGCGTTCACGGCAGCAGTCGACTGCGGGATGGGACTCACTCGCGCGACCTGAACTGGTGTCGTGGTCGTCCGCTCGAACCAGCCGTTCGGTATCTCGCCCGCCCGCGGCTCGCGCGGCAATCCGGTTGCCTGATCAATGACGGCGTTCTGCGGCGGCAAAACGTTGGGGAGAGCTGTTGGCACCGACGGATTGTTGAAGTTGGCGTGGACGGACGCCGACCGGCCGTTCACGCCTGTACCAACCTCCAGTTCGTTGGCGCTTACGTTATCCACCTGTTCGAAAGTGGCCCACATCCACTGCGGGGACGATTTGGTGCGCATGGAAATGTGCATCCCCACTAGGCCCAGCAGTCGTGGTTCGAAGCGTCCGGTATCATTGTTCTTTACTTGGCCTTCCACGGTGTAGTAGCGGGCGGGGATATCGGTGGGCCCGAGTTCCTTCCAAGCCATCTTGAGTTCGATGGCCCCGCGCTGGGACGTGGTCGGGTCCGAAATGGGGAAGCTGACCACGCTCGATCGGCTGAAGTCGATCTGCCCGTCGAGATTATACAGCTTGTTCTGGACTAGATAGTCGTATTCCTCCCGGTTGATTTTGACTTGGTACCGCACCCATTTCCCGTTCTGGTCCACCAACGGTCCGGAAAATGCTTGGAGGTTCTGATCCGCCCGCACGGTAGTTGTCCAGGCTGCCTTGGTCCGTTCCAGGGGTTTCTGTGCCTCCTTGAGCGTCCGCGGCCAAGCGTCAGGATCTCCGCCGTCAAGCTTGAAGACCTGACTGGTCTCGATCCAGTAATCCCACACGCGGGGTCCCGGATCCGCCAGGTTTTTGCTGCGGTCCGGGTTCCCGGAGGTGTCCGCCGGCCAGTTCAGGGCCAGAAACGCTTGCCACGCGAAAATGTCGAAAAGGCGTTGCGAATTTGGCACCTGCATCTCCTGCGAAGGAGGCTGCTTCGCCGCCGTAGGCAGGTCCCTTGCGAGCGCCGCGGCCAATTTCGCGGGATCCACGTCATAGGGCAAGTCTGGGCTTGGTGAAGAGGGGAAATGTAGGGCGGCATCCGGCAACAGGGCCGGCTGTGCGGGGTCCTGAGCGAGGAGCGCTATGCTGCAACCAACTGCAATTCCAATAAATAGCAGCTGTAGTGGAGCTACGCCGAATGGCTTCATGAGTCAGTGTACATAGGCGCTGCTCGAAGTTCAAGGAAAAATTAGGTAACTCTGGCATGAAAATGCCGCTGGAAGGCGACTGCAGGCGTGTATTTAGACCACTGAACGCCGCCGGGATAGAACATCGGAAGACGAGACAAAACCGAGAAGCCCAGGTGATGTCTCCGGTGGTCTGCACTCGTTGGAGTTGCGCACCCATAGATCATCACGAACGTGAAGACAGTCATGTGCAAGAAGGGTCCTCTATCAGGGCGCGCCGGAGCTACTCAAGACGTCTCATCCTCCCACAGAGTTCCTTCAAAATGGAATGAGTTCTTACGACGCTACCCTCGCCGTGGCGGCTCACGCGGCTGAACCACATCTCGCAGCACTAGAGCCTGGGATATTGGACCGTGATCGTAACCCGGTACTTGAAGCAGTCGGCGACGGTCTTCGCGGCGCTGTAGATCTTCAGCGAGCCGATGAGACTGTCACGTAGAACTCCGCCAGGATGCGGAATCCGTCGGCCGCGGACAGTTCGAGGCGGCACTCCGCCGCCAGCCTCCTGAACGGCGCACTCCAGTCCTCCGGCGGCGGATCGAGACCTTCTGGAACCGGGTGCGTGGCCCTGCGTGTGAACGTTGCCTGGAGTGCCTCCATGACGCGACCCGGGGCCAGGGTATGGGACTGGATCAGGAGAACCATGTCGACCAGGTCCCGCACCCGGCTGTTGGGAGCCGCCGCACGAGGCAGCGTGTAGGCGTGAAGCTTCTCGGCGAACTGCTGCTCACGCTGAATCATGGGAACCGCTGGCACAGGGATACCGGCGAACCCCAGCCAGTCGCGCATCTGGGCTTGCTCCAGAGGATCCACGACAACGTCGCCGACTCCCACGTCGAGATGAAACTTCACGAAGGTGCGCCCGCCCATGATGCATTCGACCGGATAGCGCGATCCGCCATAGGGAGCTCCGTCGAGATCCATCGTAGCCTCACCGATGCGGAAAGAGAAGAAGTCGTGGAGATCCGCGGCTCCGGCGTCTTGGAGATGGGTGAGTAGAATGTCTGGACCCCCGGCCGGCGCGACTCGCACCGTGAAATCGAGATCCTTGGTGGTGCGCGCTGTCTGGAACCGAAGTTCCATCGCATAGCCGCCCTTCAGGACCCAGTTCGAGTGGGGCTCCTGAAAGAGCCTCGCCAGAAACCGGTCGAAGGCCACCTGTCGGCGCAGGCGCTGCAGATCGATTCCTTCCTCACGCGACACGCGTTTGAGGCGTTCCTCAAGCGCAGTGCGGAGAGCGGCGCCGGAGGCGTATTTGCGGTCGGATTTCACTTCGTCCCGTTCTGTAGCTGAGCGATGACCTTGGCCTGTTCGCGATCTTTCTGAGACGTTGCCACCTGGGTTTTGGTGATGCTGCCTCGCTTCATGGCCTCGACAAAGGCCTCGCGGACTGTGGACTTGGGAAGCGATCCCTCTTCCCAGACGTCGAGAACCGCTCGCAGCGCGTTCGTCACAGGGACGCCAAAGAGGATTTCGCGATCGTTGCGGGGGACCTCATCGTAGTGGAGCCGAAGCGCTTTCGGAATAGGTGCGCTTCGGCGGAAATCCGCTGGCACGGTGAGATCGAGCCGGGCCGGATTCGCGTCGGTGAGTTCGTGGAGGCTGAGGGCGGTTTGGTGGCTGAATACCCCAGTTGGGTGGTCGCTGCGGTCGCGGGACCAGAGCCACCAGAGGATCAGATCCGGCCGTTCCGGCTCGGGAAAGCGGCTGAGCCGATAGATTCCACGATGTTCGCGAATCCAGTTGCCGGCATGGACGTGATAGATCCGCTTGCTGCTGGAGTACCCGAGTGCGGCGGCCTGCTTGGTGGTGAAGTATCCGCCCTGGGATTCCGCAAGTTCGTAGAGTTCCCTCTGTCTTTCGCTAGGCGACTGACTTTGCATAAAAGGTCAACTTTCTAGACCTATTGTGCGACGGCGAATACGCCGGCGCAAATGCCCAACTAACTGGTGGGCGCCGCAGGAGTTGAACCTGCCACGTCTCCCAAGGAGATCCGGGGTTACAGCCCGGTGCCGCCAGCCGATATCGACCTGACGCCCATTGAAATCTGGCGGAGAGCTTCCCTGATAAAAGGCGTCGTCGAACCCAGTCCGGCGTTACCCCTCGGCGCGTTAGCAGTGCGCTGGCTTGCCGTCTGCCTCGCTCTCCGTTTGAATTTGGCAGGGGCGGCAGGAGTCGAACCCGCAATCGCAGTTTTGGAGGCTGCTACCGTCACCGTCCGGTCACCCCTGAATGTCGTGGCGGAGAGGCGGGGTCTCGAACCCCGACGTCCCGAAGGACCTTCCGCTTTCGAGGCGGCTTCCGCTAGGCCGAAACTCGGATTACCTCTCCGCATTGCAAAACACTTCAAAAATGGAGCGCCGATCCAGACTCGAACTGGATAAGAGTTGGGTTGCAGCCAACCGCCTCGACCGCTTCGGCATTCGGCGCTCGCGACAAACTTGGTACCCGGCCTCCGATTCGAACGGAGAATGCACCTGGAGTGCGTCTGATTCTAAGTCAGGTGGGTTTGCCAGTTTCCCTAGCCGGGCTGAAATTGTAAGAGGAGTTTACAGGCTACTGAGTCGTGAAGACGACCAATAGCGCTCGCGCAGCAGGTGGGAACAACATAAATGTAGTGCGCGATTCATATTCATATTTTACCGTTATTATCAGCGTTAGTCAAAGGAAAAAATGGCAGGGGCGGCTGGAATCGAACCAGCTCATACCGGGGTCAGAGTCCGGTGCCTTCCCATTTGGCTACGCCCCATCGAAACTCTGGTGGCTGGGGGAGCGCTCGAATCTCCGTGGCCGGCTTTTCAGACCGGTGCTAGTCCATCTCAGCTACCCAGCCAAACTTGGCGTCCCTGGCCCGTTCAAGAAATGGCCTCGAACCGGCGGTCTCCTGACCACGGAATCAGGCGTCCTTGGCCGATAGACGACAGGGACAAACAATTGGTACGGGGCCGGATGTTTTGAAGCGGCGAGCCCCGTCTTTGACCCCCTGGACTTCCAGTCCCTTGGCCGCGTCCCGTGATTGCAAGTTGGCTCCAGGGGGACCTATAGACTATTGGCGAGCCGGAACGGAGTCGAACCGTCCTTGTCCTGGTAGACAGCCAGGTGCCTTCCCGCTCGGCCACCGGCCCGCAAACCTTCTGGTACAGGCGGAGGGAATCGAACCCCCATTTCTGCGTTCGTAGCGCAGTGTCCTGATCCGTTGAACGACGCCCGCATTGGCAGCGTAGGACGGAATTGAACCGTCTATCACCTGATTGAAAGTCAGGGCACTCAACCGGTCGTGCTCTACGCCACATACTCGCTTGGTGGGACCGGAGAGAATCGAACTCTCGCCATCCGGGTAAAAGCCGGATGCCTCACCATTCGGCCACGGTCCCCTCGCAATCTTGGTGCGCCCGGTTGGAATCGAACCAACTGCCTGACGGTTAAGAGCCGCCTGCTCGACCCATCAAGGCAAACCCATGAGCTTCGAACGCATTGGTACCTCTCCCTGGATTCGAACCAGGCGCCTCCGGTTTATGAGACCGGTGCTCTGCCCCAGCGAGCTAGAGAGGCACTGGCTGGGGCGCCGCGGATCGAACGCGGGACACATGACAACGCGCCGCAAGACGAAAAGTGCCCTTTGCGGCGCCTGAGTCAAAGTCAGCCGCTCTGCCGACTGAGCTACACCCCACCAAAACTGGAACGCCCGGCTGGAATCGAACCAGCGTGTGCCGCTTTAGAAGAACGGTGCCTGAATCCGCTCGGCCACGGGCGCTCGTCAAGTTGGTGCTCCCCGAATGAATCGAACATCCGTCACGCGATTATCGGTCGCGCGCTCTGCCACTGAGCTAGGGAAGCGGAACTGGTACCGGGGCAGGGGATCGAACCCTGCTGCATCTGTTTGTAGGACAGAGGCCCTCTCCAGAAGGCGACCCCGGTATTGGCTCCGAGGGCAGGATTCGAACCTGCGCATGGCCTGGTTAACAGCCAGGTGCCTTTCCAGCTTGGCTACCTCGGAACGAAATTGGTCGGGGACCCCGGACGTGCGCCGGGCGTCTCTTGCTCCCAAGGCAAGCGGGACGCTACCTTCCCTTGTCCCCGAAGAAAATCGATTCACTTGTCAAAGAACTGGAGCCGGCGAGGCGACTCGAACGCCAAATCTGCTCCTTCGGACGAAGCCGCTCTTTTCTCAGAAACGGCTTCGCCGGCCACTTGAGCTACGCCGGCGGTTCTCCTCCACGCGCGGCCACCGACTGCCCTGAACGGTGGCCGCGACGACTTGGGGTGGCCGGTCGGATTTGAACCGACGTAGGACTGGTTCACGGCCAGCCGCCTGAAACCGGGCTCGGCTACGGCCACATCTGGTGGAATGCCAGGGAATTGAACCCTGATCGCCGGTTTGCAGGACCGGAGCTCTCCCGTTGAGCTAGCACCCCGAACTCGTTACGCTGCGCTCGCCGCCAGACGAGAGCTTGGAGCGGTCTACCGGATTCGAACCGGTGTCCTCGCGCTGGCAACGCGAAATCCTGCCGCTGAACGAAGACCGCTTTGGAAAACTGGAGCGGACAGTGAGAGTCGAACTCACGTCTTCAGCTTGGAAGGCTGAGGCCCGGCCGCTAGACCATGCCCGCGTGTACGCAGAAACTGGATCTGGCGCGGAGAATCGAACTCCGGTGACGGCGTTACGAGTGCCGCGTTCTGCCCACTGAACTACGCCAGAGTGGATCTGAGAACGCGAATCGAACGCGTGTCGGACGCTTACCGAGCGCCTGCTCTGCCACTGAGCTATCCCAGATTGATCTCTCTCAGAGATTGAGCCCGGCCCTGAATCGCCTTCAGGCTGGCCGGGTACGGGAGTGCCTAAAGGCGGAGATGGTCCGGGCGCGCGTCTTCAAACATGACGGTCGGATTCGCGCCGGTGCTTTGATGCTGCGTGGATTTGCTGGAGCCGGTGACCGGAATCGAACCGGTGTGGGCGGGGTACAGGCCCGCTGCCCGAGCCAACACGGGCGCCACCGGCACGTGTGTGGTTCCGATTCTGAGTTCCAGAGTCACTTTGAGATTATGCCACCACGTAGGCGTGGTGTCAATGAGAAAGTGCTCGTGCCAGAAAAATGCTCGTCTCGCGCACATCAAGCACCAAGGCAACCGGCACATAGAGATTTAATCTCTGGGTTCGCCTCGAAATACTTGCGAGCGATGCCAGGATAGAAATGCCGGCTCGGGCATCGCATTTCGTACGGATGGCGCTGAAAGAGGGCGACCGTGCAAGGCCACGAACAACTCTTGAAAGCGGCCGTTTCCAAATAGTCTTGATGACACCAGGACGGTCCGATCGTCCGCCACAGTGATTGCACCTCGGTCGAACGCCTGGTGATGCACGCTACAACAGGCCAAGCCGTTGTTGAGAGTATCCGGACCTCCCGCCTGACACCAGAGGATATGGGCCGCCTCCAAACCAAGATCGGCATGGTCCAGTTGGACGCTATAGCCGCAGAAGGCGCATTGGTGCCCCCAAGCCGAGATAACTCCATCACGGAAACCGGCTTCGCGCCGTTCGCCCCGAGTCCTGCTCTCCATCTGGAGGCCGACCGCCGCCGCGATGGACTCATGGAGAGACTCCGGAAAATGAGCGGTTAGGATTCTGCGCGCTAATTCTCGAACAGCCTCTGGTCTGTTCTTTAGGACCTCGAAAACAGGCTGAGTGAACCCGCCAGCGATCTTAAACTTCCGAAGTTCCGATTTCAGGGGATTCTTGCTTCCACGGCGAATCTGTAAAGGGATATCGTCCTCAATTTCCCAGACGCCATCGGTTGAGAGGTGATAGAAGGGCAATTCCGGATGCGGCGACTTGCGGGGAGGGCCGAACTCCTCGAGTAACCTCGTTAGCGGTCCTTCGATTTGATCGAAAGGCAGCATGCGTGTACCTGTGGACTGCAGGCGTCCGAGTGCCAACAAGACGAGGAGCGGCTTATGCGGTGCGCGCTCCCCCCGACGCCGCCACACATTCAAATCTTGAAACTGGGCTAATACTGCGTCTGTCCTGGTCACCTTGCTGTAAAGGACCCTATTATCGCATTGCTTTGACGATTCCTCGGGTCCCTGCGTCTGTGTATCGCTCACCTCGGCACGAGTCATCCGCAATTTGGGGCGGCCAGTGGTCGGTTGGGCGCAGATGTAGGAGGATCCGAGAGCGCCCAACAGGAGTTTCGGCGGTATGCTGGACTCACGAGTGCCAACGTGAACAACGAGTTGCAGGATCTTCGAGATGCCGAGTACAAGCCGGTGCTCATCGGCCCCAAGCCATTTTCGTTCGACAACATCTTACGGAACATCGACCCTGCACCGGACGAGGAAACAGACTGCCTCGTGGCCGCTATCTACGCGGACCGCCGCTAGGCCCAACGATGGAGAGTCACGACCACGGTGGAGCGTCCGCCAAACGCCATGGCAACTTGAGCCCGGCAGCACGCAGCAGTCAAGCAAATACTCTCCGAGTTGGAAAATCGCTTCCCTGGGGGCCCAGACTGGACGGTGGCTCCCCAAAAACCAAGGTTTCAAATCACCTCTCCGGCCTGTAAGTGGTTGTATCTAAAGGGACTCAAAAACGCTGCCTGACGAAGTCGACGGCGGCGCGCACAAAACGGTCTAGAAAGTTGACCTTTCGTGTCCGCCCCCTCTCCAGCGGCTTGGCGGGCGCGTCGTCCAAGTTTCTTGACAGACTGTTCTCATTTTGAGAACATGAAGGCGGTGCGCGTCATCAGTCGCAGGGCCCTCCGCCAGTTCGCGGACGTTTACAAGGACGCGGAGACGCCCCTCGACGATTGGTATCGGACAGCGAAGCGATCACGGTGGACCAGTCTCGTAGAAGTTCGGAAGACGTATCCACACGCGGATGCCGCCGGCGACTTCACGGTCTTCAACATTGGCGGAAACAAGTACCGCTTGGCGACGTACATCAACTATCGGACCGGCAGGGTTTACGTTCGCCACGTGATGACGCACGAGGAATACAGTAGGGAGGACTGGAAGAAGCGATGAAAAGCTCCGTGCTCGAAGTTGATCCAAAGCGCTACGGCCGCCTTCTGGCGAGCAAGCTGCCGGCGGTGATTCGAACCGAGGAGGAGAATGACCGCCTCGTCGCCGAGTTGGAGGAACTCGATAGGCGCCATGCCCAACTCACGCCGGAGGAGCGGGAGTACGCCGAACTCCTGACCGTTCTCATCGAAGCCTTCGAAGACACCAACTACGCCCTCGAAGGGTCCACGCCCGACAGCCGGCTGCGCAGTCTGATGGAAGAGCACGCTCTGCGCCAGCGCGACTTGCTCGAGGTATTCGGTTCCCGCGGCATAGCCTCTGAGGTTGTGAGCGGAAAGCGGGCGATCAGCAAGGCGCAGGCGAAGAAGCTCGCAGAGATCTTCCACGTGCCCGCCGATCTCTTCTTTTGAAGGTTTCCTACCTTCGGTTCCAAGGACCAGGCGGTGCCCATACCGAATGGTCCTCTAGAATCGTGGTCCGCCTAACTCGCTGACACAGAGAAAGATGCACTGATTATGAAACCACTTAACCGGATCGATAGACGGCCCTGACACGGTTATCTTAAGGAGGTGCTCCGACCGATCTGGCGTTAGAACCGAGGGAAGATCGATTTCGTGGCTGAGGCGTCTTGCTACTCCTTCGACACGTGGCAATGTCTACGCAGATGAATTGTGCAACCACCTCGCCAGCGTTTACTTGATGTGCACCCAAGTGGCAAATTGAACTGAGGAAGATCCGTGCCTCGCAGTTATAGGGTGCGTCCGTGGAAGACTCGGGCCAGGCCGGCACCTGAGATAATGAGAAGTCCGCGTCGGCGCCCTCCCTAGTTCCAACGGAGGATGGCGCGAGTTCCAGGGTGATTTCAACCGCAGATTGCTTTGTTATGAAGCTTGGGTAGCGGAGAGTACAGAAGCTTGCCTGCCAAAGCAGCGTTCATCCTGGTCCACTACCATGCCGCGGAATTGCTGCGGCGTGCGATCGACGCCATCTTCGCCGATGTTCATGCGGCACGAATCGAAGCAGAGCTGCTCGTAGTGGACAACGGGAGTGATCCTGCTGAAGAGCGTCTGCTGCGCACGCTTCCCGCTCAATATATTGCCAACCCCGCCAACACCGGCTACGCAGCCGGGCTCAATCTCGGCATCGCGAACACCACGTCCGAGTTCTTGTTCCTGATGAATCCGGATGTATTCCTCGTCCCTGGCTGCACGGAACGGCTGCTGGCCGCACTCTCCGCGGGCGCCGCCGCGTGTGGCCCCTTGTTCTTCTGGGACGAACAGAGGACGTTTCTCCTGCCGCCGACCGAGGAGCGCACTCCGATGGCTGAACTGGCCAGTGCCGTGGCCGAACGCAGTACGATGGCCGGGCGCTATGCCCGACGACGGTGGCGCCGACATGCCCACCATCACTGGCTCGCAGAGTCCGCCGTACCGAGCCGCTCCTTGAGCGGCGCTCTGATTGCCACTCGCAGAAGCGTGCTGCATCGCGTGGGGTTGTTCGACGAATCCTTCCAACTCTATTTCGAAGAGCAAGATTGGCTGACGCGCTTGGGTTTAGCAGGCCTCCGTTCTGTTTTTGTTCCGGGAGCGGAGGCAATCCACCTGTTCAACCAGAGTGCCGTGTCTGAACCGAGAGCGGTGCAATGGGCCAGGGCCGCCGAAGCGCGCTATGCGGCCAAGCATTATCCCCGGTGGCTGCCTCGCGCGCTCGATGTGCTACATCCATCAGACCCGGATGCAGCCTACCGATTGAGGGCGATGCCAGATTCTCCACCTCGGTTGGATCTGGAGCCCATCGGCGCTCGCGGAGCCGCCTCCGCATGGATAGAGGTTTCTCCCTTTGCCAAGGGAATCCCAGCGGCGGCAGCACGCATCGATCCCCCGGGGAACCGGGTCTGGACGTTCCCCGCGTCCGTCTGGCAACACATTGGCGCGGGACGCTATTCCTTGACCGTCTGCTCCGGCACCGGGCGTGAACTCTTCCGCGGCACATTTGAGCGGCCGCCACTTTAGGCCGGTTACGAGCCGCACCCCGTTATAATGCATGTCATTGGACCCGGCAACTATCGGCGACTCTTCCCGCTCTCCGACCGATCTTCCCTCAACCATGCCCAAACATGGCACGCTCTGGGATCAGATCCGTAGCTTTCCAGCGAGAGAACTGGCGCGGCAGATGGGATTTCGCCGCTGGCATGCGATAACCTCCATCGGACTGGCTCTCTGTTTCGCAGTGGCCGACGGAGCCATGCTGGCCCTGTTGGTGCCTCTGGGGCGGGGAATCGCAGCAGACGACTTCAGCGGATTCTGGAGCATTCCCGGTGTGGCGTGGTTGCTTCCCCAGCCGAGCCGAAGCGCTTACGCCTTTCTGACGGTGGCGGGATGCATGTTCGTGCTGGCCATCCTGAAAAATGTCGTGGCCTATGGTCAACATACGCTCACAGGCCGGTTTCAGGAGCGATTTAGCCGGACGCTGGGTCAACGGCTGTTCGCCCGCTATCTCACCTTCGGCAAGGCGTATTTCGATCAAAACGGCACAGGAAGATTGATCGCCGTTCTGCAGTATCGCCATGATGCGGCGGGGCTGTACCGTGACTTTTCGACCCTCTGCTCGACCGTCCTCGTGCTGGCCGCATATCTGTCGGTCATGGTCCTGATCTCCTGGCGAATGACCCTCTTCGCCCTGGTGCTGTTTCCGGTTGCGCACCTTGCCTCGCGATCCCTCATGAACTCATCCGCCAAGGCGGCTTACGACAGCCAGCGCGCCAGCGAGCAGGCTGTCGTGCAGGTGGCAGCGGTCCTGGATGCGGTTGCGTTCTACCAAGCCTCCGCTCAGGAGAGTGCCGCGATGGAGCTGTTTTCTGAGACGCTGCAGCACGCAGAGGCTCACTCCCATGCAGCGTACAAGGCCCGCGCGCTCAACACTAGAATCCAGGATATGACGGCGCTCGCAGCGCTGCTGATCATGCTCGGATTCGCATTCCTGATAGAGCCGCAATCGGCCGCACAGGGCGTCCTTACATTGGTCTTCTTCTTTCTGGCGCGGCTGTCCCTTCCCGCGATCGCCGCCATTCCGGAGACGCTCTCCGGCGCCGCCGAGAAGATCCCGCGTGCGCGCGATCTTCTCACGATCTTCGACGATGACGGGAAGTACAGTGTGGCCGGCGGCCAACGTACGTTCAAAGAGCTGCGCGATTCCATTCGGTTCGAAGACCTGACCTTCGTCTACCCTGGCGGATCCCGGGCCCTTACGGACGTAACATTTCGGTTGAAGAAGGGAACTGTGACTGCTTTGGTGGGTGCTTCCGGCTCCGGCAAGTCCACTGTAGTGCAACTCCTGCTGCGGCACTACGATGTCCCGGCGGGCAAGATTTGGATCGACGACGCGGACATCCGCAGTTTCTCGATTCCATCGCTGAGGACCGCAATCGCCGTGGTGGGGCAGGATGCGCCGATCATTCCTGGCACCCTGCGTTCCAATCTCCAGTTCGGGCTGAACCGTTCCGTGGGTGATGCGGAACTGTGGCGTGTCATGAACGACTCTCGCTTGTCCGGTTTTGCCGCCCAAGCTGGGGGACTGGACATGATCATCGGCCCACGTGGAGCCACGCTCTCCGGCGGAGAGCGCCAGCGCGTTGCGATCGCCCGGGCGCTCCTACGCAAAGCCCCCCTCCTTTTGTTGGACGAGGCGACGAGTTCGCTAGACTCCATCACCGAACACTTGGTTCAGGAGGCTCTGCGGGAGGCGCTCCAGCAGACCACGGCTCTGATTATTGCTCACCGGTTCTCCACCATCCGGCGGGCGGACAACCTGATTGTCCTGGACCGAGGACTCGTGGCGGAGCAGGGGTCTATCGAGGAACTGCTGGAAAAAGAGGGTTTGTTCGCCTCGATGTGGCGCCGTCAAAAGTTTGCCTGACGTCGATTTACCCCATTCCTGGCCAACGTCCGTATAATGAGAAGCGCTATGCCCGAAACGTGGGGTACTGTCCGACGCGGAGGTGCGAATGCGTCTGGCCACCCGGCACCGGGGTATAACCGGTGACCGTTTCCGTTGTGATCCCGACCTGCCGGCGTCCCGCGCTGGTCACGAAGGCGGTCGCGAGCGTGCTAAGCCAAACGCTTGGAGATCTTGAGGTTGTGGTGGTGCGCGCGGACGGGGATGATGCTACCACGCGAGCCCTCTCCGCTGTCCGGGACCCCCGAGTTCGCGTCCTTCCTTATGAAGGGCCGCTCAACGCGAGCGCCGCACGGAATCGCGGCGCCCAGGAGGCGCGAGGAGAGTGGATCGCGTTTCTTGATGACGATGACGTCTGGCTGCCGGAAAAGCTCGAGCGGCAACACCGGGCGGCGGCACAAGCGGGGTGTCCGGAACCGATCGTTTCCTGCCGCATGCTGGTTCGCGACGGCCAGTGGGAACGGATCTGGCCCCGGCGTCTGCCGCGGACGGGAGAATCGGCCGGGGACTATCTGTTCCGCCGCAGGACCCTGCTTGGTGCATGTGGTTTTCTGCAGACGTCAACGTTGTTCGCTTCGCGCCGGCTCTTCAGACAGGTCCCGTTTTCCGAGGCGCTGCAGGGGATCGAGGATCTGGATTGGGCCCTTCGGGCTGCACGAGAACCTGGCGTGGAAATCACTTTCGCCCGGGCCCGCGATGGCCAGCCAGACGCGCTTGCGGTGTGGAACATTGATAGCGTCCGCGAACACGAAAGCTCGCGTTACGGCTGGGTCTCGCAAATGGAATGGATCGCTGCCAGCCGCGCTTTGCTCAGTCCGGAGGCGTACGCCTCCTCGATCTTGACTTGGGTCAGCCGGAGCGCGGCACAACAGGGCGCGGACCGGCGCGTGTTTTGGATGCTTTGGAGGGAATCGCGACGGGGCGGCCGGCCGTCGCCATTGGATTTCGGCGTTCACTTGAGCCACTGGCTCTTCTCGTCCTCCCGGCTGGAACAACTGTCCGGCTTCTTCTCCGGAAGGCGCACGCATCAGGCGCCGAACGCCACCTAGAATGGATCCGCTTGTCAGCATCATCCTGCCGACTTACAACAGGGCTGCGCTGATCGGCCGCTCGATTCGGAGCCTATTGTGCCAAAGCGAGGCACGGTTCGAGGTCTTGATCGTGGACGACGGGTCCACAGATAACACGGAACGCGTCGTGGCTGGTTTCGGAGATCCTCGCCTGCGCTATCTGCGCCTGGAGCGAAACAAGGGCGCTCCGGCAGCCCGGAATGTGGGCATACGGAGCGCGGCGGCTCCCCGCATCGCTTTCCAGGATTCGGACGATGAGTGGGCGCCGGAGAAACTACGGACCCAATTGCAGGAATTGGACGCGGCTGGGCCGTGCGTGGGTGCGGTGTACAGCGACATGGTCCGGATCGCATCGACTGGCACCGAGACGTATCACCGTTCCCCGACGATCCTACCCAACCGCTTCCTGAATCCTGCCACTGGTTTTTACCAGACCTACTATCTGGGGATTCAGACGACCTTGGTGCGGAGGGAACTGCTGGTGGCATGCGGCGGGCTGGATGAACGCCTGGGCTTTTATGACGATCTGGAACTGTATCTCCGAATCGCCCAGCAATGCGAGTTTCGCCACATTCGGGAGCCCTTGGTCCGCTATCACGAGACGTTTGGATTGATCTCCAACTGGCGGCGGGAGCTCGCGGACCGCAAGATCATCTTGCGCCGCCACCGGAAGGCGCTGGCCGCGGAGGATTCCAGGTTCGTCAGGCGTGAGGCAGCCTTCCTGGCGGTACGCACGGCGCTGGGGCCGTTTGCTCGCGGATGGACCCAGAGCCTTCATCCATCACAGATGGAAGGCGCACTGAGCGATCCGCAATGACAATGCCGGAACCGCCAGCCATCGGTCCGGCGCCGGCCCGCAATCCTCGCCCGTTCTGGTCGGTGATGGTGCCGACTTACAATCCCGACTTGCGGCACCTGGAGGCATGCCTGACCAGCGTCCTCCTACAGGCGCCGTCTGCCGCCGAGATGCAGATCTGCGTCTACGATGATGGCTCGTCTGTGCCAATCGAGTCCCGGATTGGCAGTATCGGTCAGGGGCGCATAGAGTTTGAGCGGGGCGAACGAAATGCAGGGCTGTCCTTCGCCTGGAACGCGTGCCTGAGACTTGCCGCCGGGCAGTGGGTCCACCTTCTTCATCAGGACGACTTGGTGCTGGACGGCTTCTATCAACGCCTTCGAAGTGCCATCGAGCGAAGCCCCGAGATCGGCGCCGCGTATGTCCAGCACTGCCTGCTCGACGATCGGGGCAATTTGGGTCCGGTACTTTCGGGGAATACAGCCACGGAAGCACAGATCGTCTCCAACTGGCTGGAGATGGTATTCGAGCGGCTCACGTTCCAAACGCCCGCAATTGTTGTGAAGCGGGAAGCATACGAACGCTTGGGTGGATTTCGTTCCGATTATCGCTATGCGCTCGACTGGGACATGTGGAAGCGGATCGCCGCTATGTATCCGATCTGGTACGATCCGGCGCCGTTGGCCGCCTATCGCCGGCACGACGGCGCGACCTCCATGGAGTTCTTGCGCAGCGGCAGGAACCTTGAAGAAATGCGCCGCAGCATCGAACAGTCCGCCTTCTATTTGCCCGAGAACTTGCGACAGAAGGTGATGCGACCAGCCTACGCCAATCTACGAGTCGTAGCAGTGGATACGGCGCTCAACGGTCTATTCGTGCTCGGCGACTGGAGAATTGCGAAGGCGCAGATGGCTTACGCGGTGCGGACCGGGTCGGCTTCGAGTCTTCCTTTGTTGGTGGCCAGACGAGTCGTGGCGTCGGGCCGCCGTTGGCTCGCGAGGGACCGATGACCGGACGGGTGGTGGCGTTAACGCCGGCCTGGAACAGCGCGCCGTTCATCGAGCGCACTCTGGAGTCGCTCGCCGCACAGACCTACGGCGACCTCCAAGTGCTCATCTCCGATGATGCGTCTACGGATGACACGTTTGGCGTCAGCGAACGGTTCGCGGCCCGGGACCCGCGCTTTCGGGTCTTCCAGCAGCGGCAGAACTTGGGCTGGGTAAGGAACGCGAATTTTCTGCTCGACCAGGCAGACGGCGACTTCCTGTTCTTCGCGTTCCACGACGATGTATTTGATCGCACGTTTGTCGAAGCCGCCGTGGAACGGATGGCCGGGCATCCGGACGCCTCCATCGTGTTCTCGGATCTAACGATTCGCGGCGCCGACGGTGCGGAGCAGGTGGCCCGCTTCCCGCAGCTCGACGGCGTGACAAGTCGTTTGCAGCGAACTCGCACATTAATCACGTGCCCGGACCACTGGTGGCTTCCGGTCCACGGTTTGTTTCGGGCCGCCCATGCCCGCAAAGTGGCGGGCCTGCGCCACCACCTACTCGGCGAGTTTTCGGCGGACTGGCCATGGCTGGTGCGCATGGCGCTGCTGGGCGAATTCGAACGGATTCCAGATCCGCTCTGCACGAAACAGCTCCGCGCGGAAAGCGTAGCTGCCGGATGGCGCTTCATGCCGCGGTTCTGGTATGCCGCAGCGGCATCTTGCGCGCGGGAAGTTTTGCGCGCGGATATCACGGCTCGCGAGAAGCAGATCCTGCTGGGCGATCTGCTCAGGTTCTGCTTCGCACGACGGCGCGAATCGAGCGACTGGATGGCGAGTAACGCTACTCGCGGCCGTTCGGTGGAAGGAAGCGCCCGTCGCGATCTGTAGGTAGACGCCAGGCTTCGGCGAACCCCCGCAGGAACGCCCTCAGGCGGACACTCCGGGGTGGAGTCGGCCCTAAGTCCACCACGGGCTTTCCCCAAGCCCAGCGTGCCGCCAACCGTGCCATGACGTGCACGTACGCAATACCATTCAGCCGCACTTGCTTCGCGGACATCGCTCCGATGCCATACAGATATCCTTCGACCAATTCTCCGACGTCGCACCAGGGGCGAAAGCCGTGGTGGACCACCCTGAAATTGGAAGTCTGGAGCACGGCGTGTCCCTTCGCCAGCGCACGAATCACGAAGTCCGTCTCTTCGGCCGAGGCGAACCTCCCGCCAGTCCCCAGCAACTCATCGAATCCACCCACTTCGGACCACAGCGGGGTGCGGAACGCGAAGCAGGCGCCGATGCCTTCCACCTTGTGCTTCTGGCTGACGCCGCGAATCAGGATGCGGCGGTCTGCTCGAAACGCGGGGATAATCCCTTGGGTGGAGTGAGACGCCGCTTCGACGTTACCGAACGCGATCGACGCCTCCGGGCACTCCGAAAATGACTTGGCGATGCCCGACAACCAGTCGCGCGCAACCTCGCAGTCGTCGTCGGTGTTGGCGATAATTTCTCCAGAAGTGTGCTGGATCCCAATGTTGCGGGCTGCGGAAATACCCCGGGTGGAACTGCGAATGTAGCGGACTCGGTTGTCCCCTTGAAACGCCGCCATAGCCGTCTCGGTTTGATTGTCGTCGCTCTGATCCACCACGATGACCTCGGCTGGGGAGATGTCATTACCGAGAATTGATTCGACGGTGCGTAGGACCAAGGACCCGCGGCCGCGCGTGGGAACGACCACGCTGATCGGCTCTATAGCCGACGACTGTGGCGGCTGATGACCTTCGGATGTGGCGGGCATGCGCTAGCGAGCCTCGCTCGCGTGGGCCACAGGGTCGCTTTCAGCAAGAGTCTTTCTGAGGTCGTGGATCAGACGCCGAGTGCGCTGCTCGCGCCCGCGCTCATTCAAGTGGTAAACCGTGTCGAAGAACGAATCGAGCGGGAACAAATAGTCGTCGGGGTTCGAGATCACAGGGATCGGGGTGCTGGATCTAATCCGCTGGAGCCATTCCGAGGCCGTCACGTCCGGGTCTCGGAGCACTTGGGGGTAAGGAGGGAACGTCAGAAAGATGCGGGCGCCCTTGGCCAGGGTTCGGGTATAGAACTCGTTCAGTAGTCGCATGGCTTGCGGAGCCGGATCGCGGTAAGCAAGCCGGTCTAGGTTGGCAAGGCGGCCGCCAGGCCGGCCGAGATGACCGACCATGTCGCCATGGGCGTCGAACGCCGTACGCCTGTAGACCGGGTCGTCGGGCTCGCTCGTCAAGCCGAGAAAGCGATTCACGCGCTTTTGCACGGTCAGCAGGATAACGCTCGGCTGCAGTTCGCCCGTGAACCAGGGGGCGTAGCGCCATGCGCCGGGATACTCGCCAAGCGCTTCATTCAAAGCAGTATGGTCGGTGTGGATGTCATAGAGCAGCGAATACTCCGGCGCCAGCACGATGGTGTCACCCGGCCGAACGAAGGGGGTTACCATGGCCAGCATGAATGACAGGCCCAATCCGCCGTGCAGTCCCGTGTTCACCACAAACCATCGATCGGAGAACGCCTGTTGCAGGCGGCTGCTGTCCACGCCGAACGCAACGCTCGACCCTCCGACCAGTATCATGCGGTGGCCCGGTGCCGTCTCAAGAAGGCGCTCCTTATCGATTACCGTGGCCATGACAGCAGTCTGGCTGGGCGGTAATTCCATATATGCTGCCACCAATGTGCCGACCAGTAAGAGGCCGAATAGGGTGAGCTTCCAGAGGAGTTTGTGGTGGTCCGACATCTCAGAATTGGAAGTAGTAGAACTCCCGCGCTCCCAGTTTACCGAACACCAGAATCCCGATGACACCCACATAGTAGGCGCTCCATCGCAGAGCACCTGGCAATGTGGGCCACCAAACCCCAAGCACTTGCTTCGCCTGCAGCCATTGCACGGTTTCCATCACCGCGATCGCCCCCAGCAGAATCCCAAATTGCGTGCTGGTTATGACGCCGTCCAGGCCGAGCCCCAAGCCACTCGCCTGCAGGGCCCGCTGCAACAGGGCGAGGCAATGGGTAAGTGAACCGGCCCGGAAGATCAGCAGCGAGAAGACGAACAGGTGAAAGGTTAGGACTACGCCGAGTGCATGCCGGATCGGTCCCGGGTCGATCGCCAGGATCTGCCGGAGCCATGCACCCACGCGACGCCACGCCGCGTCGCGAGCGGGAGACGTGACGATGGACATCACCAGGTAGAATCCATGGAGCGCACCCCAGAGAATGAAATTTAGACCCGCTCCGTGCCATAGCCCAGAGAGAGTGAATACCAGCATGAGGATGCCATACATCCGAAGCTTGGAGACGCGGTTTCCGCCCAAGGGAATATACAGGTAGTCTCGGAACCACGCGCACAGCGAGATGTGCCACCGGCGCCAGAATTCGCGCACCGATGCGGCAGCGAAGGGCCGTCGAAAGTTATCCATCAAGTCGAAGCCCAGCACGCGAGCCGCACCAATGGCGATGTCGCAGTATCCCGAGAAGTCGCAGTAGATTTGAAACGCGAACAGGTATGTGGCAAGGATCACGGTCTGGCCGGGAAAACTCTCCGGGCTGGCATAGACAGCGTCCACGATGTACCCTGCCTGATCCGCAATCACGAGTTTTTTAAAAAATCCCCATGCTATTCGCCGGAGGCCGCTGGCGACACGATCGTATTGCGCCCGGTGTTCGCGCCGGAATTGGGGCAGAAGATGCGCGGAACGCTCGATTGGTCCCGCCACAAGTTGGGGAAAGAACGAAACGTAAAGCGCGAAGATCCCCAGATGGCGCTCTGGCTCCTTAGCGCCGCGGTACACGTCTACGGTGTAGCTGATGGCCTGGAATGTATAGAAAGAAATTCCCACTGGCAACAGCAGATCCAGATGCGCGAACGAATTCGGCAGGTGGAGTATCGTAGCCAGGCCGCTGGCAGCGAAATTCGCATACTTAAAAATGCCGAGTACGCCGAGATTCAATGCCACGCTCGCGATTAGAAACGGCCGCCGCTCCCGGCCGGTCGCACGCTCGCCCATGCGCAAGGCAAGGACGTAGTCGGTAAGAGTGGTAAGCATAAGCAGTCCGAGATACTCGATTCGCCAGCTTCCGTAGAAGTAATAGCTGGCTGCCAGCAGGAGAATCCATCGGTGACGGTGCGGAAGGGCGAAATACGCGGCGACGACAGTCGGGAAGAAGACGACAAACGCAAAAGAGTTAAACAGCATCTGACCCGGACCCGAAACCCACACGGCGCCCGCGCGAGCTTACCTCGGGGTGCTGAGCTATTCTACATTACAGGATCCCATGCTGTAGCTCGGCGGCGCACCAACGCATGCAGATGTGCCCTTCGGCGGAATCGTGACTAGAACATTGCAAGACTTGCTTGGGCGGTTCCGGAGGGTGAACGCCGGAGCGGGCCGGAGCATCGAAGATGTGCTGTCCTTGCAACCGCGTCAAGCGGCGCGAGGGCGCGCCCTCTGCAGTTACCTGCTTGTGCACCCCGACGAAGAGGAGTCCGACGGGCACAGCAGTCGCTGGGAGTGCGCAGAGATCGTACGCCTGCTGCTGGATCTGGGATTCGGCGTCGATCTCATCGATTTCCGGAACTACGGCTTCCTTCCAGAGGCGCAGTATGATCTGGCGCTCGACGCCGGGATCAATCTCCAGCGGCTAGCTCCTCTGTTTGACGTCCACACGCGAAAGCTACTGCATCTGACCACAAGCTATGTCCGCTATGCGAACGAAGCGGAGATCCGGCGCGTTGAGGAGCTGGAGCAACGACGGTCGTGCTTGTACGCACCGAAAGTAATGGCGCCGTATTGCGAGTTGTGGGACCGTTCGCTCCAGGTGGCCGACGCCTGCTCGCTCATCGGAAATCGTCAGACGCGGGCGACGTATCCGGAGCACTTTCATCCGAAGATCACGCGGGTAACGGTGTCGGCGTCCCGGCTGCAACGCGTGAAGGAGCCACAAGAATACGTTCCTCGGGACCGCGAGTTCGTTTGGTTCTTCGGTGTGGGGGCGGTTCACAAAGGACTTGACCTGGTCCTGGAAGTGTTTGCCTGTCATCCTCAGTGGAAACTGAACGTGATCGGCAATGCCTCGGAGGAGCGCGATTTCGCCAAGATCTACCGGCGCGAGCTGTGCGAGCTAGCGAACATTCGCATGCACGGCCCGATGTCTCCGTCCTCGCCCGCGTTTCAGGAGATTGTCCGGCGCTGCTTCTGTTTCGTCGCGCCAAGCTGTAGCGAAGGAATCTCCCCCGCGGCAGCCACCTTGCTTCAGGTGGGACTTTACCCGATCGTTAGCCGCCAATGCGGAATCGATTTGCCTCCTGGATGCGGGATGGAATTGCGCGACTGCTCGCTGAGGGAGATTGAAACGCGAGCTCAGGAGGCGTTCACCATGCCGGACGCCGAATTGCAACGGCAGATCGGGCAGATGCAGCGCTGTGCCGCGAAGCAGTATTCGCGCGAGCGGTTTTCAGGCGATATGCTGTCGTTCCTGGAAGCCGCTTTGGCGGGTCGTAGGCTCTAATACCGCGCGAGGCGGTTCTTCTGCTCATTCTTCGGACGCAACACGTCTAGAATGGCCGGGGGCAGCCAGCGCTCGGCGATCCTCCCGGCCCGCGCCCTCCAAGAATGTGGATGTGCAGCCGGCGGCCGCGGCGCCTCGCCGGGCCGGGTTTGAAAGAGCGTCGTGTGCTCCGCGGAGGTCTCCGCTGGAGGGCGGCCCTTTGTGTAATAGTACAGAGCGATGGACTTCCGCGTTTGCCCTTCGGGACAGGTCAACGGATGCGGATGTCCGTGGAACGAGGTGTCGGTCGTACTGAAGACCACGCAGCGATTGAAAACCGGCAGAACGCGCTGTTCGCATCGGGACATGTCGCGGTTCCACAGCTCCAGATGGCCGCCGAATTCCTCCTTCCAATCCTGGTTGAGGTAAATCAGAAGGTTCAGCCGCCGGTCAAGCTCAAGCTTGGGATGCCAATTGAAATCGGCATGAACCTCGAGAAATCCGCCGCGCTCGATCTGATGCAGTCCGCCGCCACCGTAGTAGGGATCGGGAATCAAGCCCTCGATGCCGGTCAGGACTTCCAGGAACTCCAGGAAGGGCGCCGAGTTCAGTTGATAGAGAAGTAACCGCGTGGCCGGTCCCATGTGCTGCTCGAAACGTGAGGCCAGCTTCTTCTGCTCCGAATCTTCGTAGCGCGTCCACTGGTCCGTTTCCGGCGACGGGAATTCCTCCAAAACGCGGCGGGTGACCGATGCGGGCAGGAAATCGTCCATCACGGTATGCGGAAACGGCAGAGCCCTTGCGTAGGACGCGCACAGCTGCTTGGCCTTATCCTGCAAGGCGGCCGAATCCAGGAAGAGCAGATCGCTTATGCCGGCAACCGACGTCATAGATTCATCCTAGCGAGTCGGGCGCGAATGCCGCGCGAGGAACCGGCCATAGAAGGCGGCCAGCGCTTCCGCCGTTTGCTCTTCCCGATACCCGCAGGCGGTCTCGTGGGCGTTTCTCCGTAGCGCCGCAAGTTCTTCGCGCCCGGAATCGAAAGTGGCAATGGTGTCGCACAGGTCGTCCAGGAGCGGGTATACGTAGTTGTTCGGCCAGACGCGGGCATTGACGCGGGGACGCAGATAATCGCGCCCGCCGTAGGCTTCGTAGCAGAATACGATGCAGCCCGCTGCCATGGCCTCCGGAACGGTTGCGTTGAAGCTTTCCAGCGTGTTGAGGTTCACGAGGATGGCGGAGTCCTGCATCAGATCCGCGATGGCGCGGTGAGGGAGACCAGCGAGTTCGGTCACAACCCAGTCCGGATAACCGGACAGGAACGAATGGAGAACCTTGTCTACGATGTCGAAATCGAGGTACCCGGCTTTACGGTATTCGGGTTTGCCGGCCAACAGAACTCGTTTAGTTCGCGGTGCCGCCAGGGACTCACCGGAGCAGAAGAAGTAGGAGGCCACGAACGGCGGAATCACTACGGGCGTCAGGCCGCAATGCCGCGCCATGATCGCTTCGATGTGTGGCATCACTGTAAGTCCGGCTTCAAAGCCCGCGGCGCGATAGTCGACTGCCGATTCGAACGGAAGCTGCATCAGGAAACTGCCCTGCACGAACACGACGCGCCTGCATCGTAGGCTGCGTGCAGTTTCCGAGTGTGCCTGAACCTCAGGCACCACCACGACATCTTCCACGTGCGGCTTGAACTTCGGATGCCAGAAACCCGCGTCGAGGTACCGGACCGGCACATCCACATCGATCCACGACATGCGAAACGGCGACCGTTGGTGCAGCGCGTACGCCTCGAACCCGCGCTCGCGCAGCAGCCGGACGTGATGGTAGAGCAATCCGTTTCCCCAACTTGGCACGTCGTGATCGGGGACCAGGTAGTAGATGGAGGGGTCCGGTGCGATGCTCAGGCTCCCTTGGCGAAAACGCAGTGGCGGCAGATGAAGTCGCCTGGCGCTTCCTCGATTCCGTAGGCCCAGCGGCGGAGGCGTGCGAACTCGGGCCCCGCCAGGACGTCTTGAAGGCTCTGCTGCTTCAGGTCTCCCACCACATACCGATTGTGGTAGTCCTGGCAGCACAGGACGCAGGTGGCATCCGGCAGAATGTGGACCCATTCGAGCGGCCGCGAGCCGGTCTGCTCACAGCCACACAGGCGCCTCACTGGCGTGTAAGGCTTGATGCCGGTGGTCGAAGAGCCAGCCCGGTCCATGACTTCGGCATACTTGACCGCGAACACGCTGCCGGCATAGCGACTTTCAATCCCCTTGAAGTCGCCCTTATGCGCCGTGTCGCCCCGGCCCAGCACCATAATCTCCATCTGGGGAGCGATACGCCGGGTTGCCAGATAATCGAGGTTCCGCAGCACGATCTCGACGTGATCGTGGCCACGGTCGGCGGCATAGCGTGTGGCATCCAGGGTCGACAAGTTAACGGAGAGATACCGGACGCCGCCTGCCTCAACGATCCGGTCCACGCGCGCCGGCGTCAATCCCGTGCCGTTTGTGTTGAACGCCGGATGCAGGCCATACCGCTTTAACAACAGGAGACGGTCCAGAAATAACCTGTCAAGCGTCGGTTCGTTGTACTGGATCATGGACACGCCCTCGAGCGTCTCCTTGAAAGTCGCCAATTGCGCCACGATGGTTTCGTACAGCTCCAGGGACATCGTGTGATCCGGGCGTGGGCCCGTCGAAACAGGACAGAAGTAGCAGGATTGGTTGCAGGCCGAGTTGGCTTCGATGGCGGCGTACTTCAAGCGATAGCGGAGACCCTGGCTCGCGTCCGTATCTTGTACCATCCACTTGCCATCCATCAGCGCGCGGGCGTCGCCAGCCGCGACATCCGCAATCGCCCGCGTTCCGGCGTGTAGCTGCTGCACCAGCGGGAAGTGGCGATCTCCAGGAGCGAGAGATGCACCGGTAAGTGGGTTGTACACGCGATGTGGATCCACGTGCAGGAAGGGCTCCAGCACCGATCCAGGGAACTGCAGCGGCGCTGATCGGCGCTTGATGAGGCCTTGGATCTGAGACAGCATGCCTGAAGGAAACTCGCCCATCGAAATCAGAACAGATCGCTGTCCCCCTTCGCATAGTATAGGCTCTGGTCGAAGGTGTCGTGGAGATCCGGCGTGAGGAAACATCGGTACATCATGCCGATTCGTTCGGGTTCTGGCTTCGGTTCGAACCCCAGGGCGCTCACCGCTTCTCTCCACCACACGGGGTTTCGCGAAAACCATCCATCGACAGAGCGAGCTTTTCGGACACGGAAACGCCTGATCGCATGAAGAAGCAGCGCGGGGAAGACGGACTGAGATCCCGGGGCTATCATGCCATCGCCCCACTGAAGCCGTTCCCCTTCCTGCCGGAATACGCTCCATCCAGACAGCTCCTCCTTTTCGTAGGCCGCGTACAGGCGATATCCGGGGTCTGGGTTGTCCAGATATCGCCATTGAACATATGCAGCGTCGCGCTGTGTGAGGAGTCCGTAATGGCGGGCGTGTGCGTTGAAGAAGCGGTCCCATGCCGCATCGGTCTTCGTCACTCGTCGTACTTTGATCGACGCCTGCTGGCGCGCAGCAGCGCGAAGGCGTGCGAGGGCCGCATCGTCGAGAGTCAGGGACATGAACGGAACCCCTTCAAAGAATCTCATGCCCGGGACCAGCTTCAGGTAGTAGCGCTGGATCTTGCCCGTGTTGAACCCGAAAATGAGGTCGACTTGTCCCTCGCAATACTGGGCGAAGTAGTCCTGGCTGATCCGATGCAACAGATTGGAATGGCGCCGGCCGACGTGACGCACGCGTGGCGAGGTCATGGTATCGCCGATTTGCAGCGCCGTGATTGTCCGGATATCCTCCGCAGTCGCATCGACCAATCGTGCTGGATAGCCACCGTAGTGGGCCACGATCTGCCCCCGTTCCGTGGTCGCCACCATGATCTTCCTTATTCCCCACGGGTGAGCCGCGAATTTCCATCGCCAGTGTTCCAGGCTTCGGGCTCTGCCGAAGCAGATTCGAAATAGGGCCAGAATTCGAGGCTCGTCACCGGGACGGAATGGGCGAACCTCGATCGGGTCGCCTTCGAACACCGTCTGGTTGACCTCGTCTGCGAGGCGCGACCGTTGCAGGCGGCGGTAGGCGCGATGGGAAGCCTCGAGAACCGGCTGCGGCAGGAGATTGATCAGACGGGGTAGAAACGCTGTGCGCGTAGCCTGAAGTTGTCGCTCAGTGCCAGCAAGCTGCTTCCGCAAAGCGGCGTTCTCTGCGTGCAGTCCTTCCAATACGCAGAACGCCGCGCTGAGATCCTTCCTCCATCCCGGAAGCGGGTGTCGTGTTGGAATCGGCAGGTCCGGATCTCGGTCCATTGTTCCGGCCAGACCGAACCGTCTGAGCGCCCGTTTTGCCGCTTGGATGATCTGCCAGCCAAGTCGTCCCCGCAAGATCCCCAACTCACGAAATCGCGCGCTGATGTCGCGCTCAAGCGTCGCGTTCTCATGCTGCAAGGTAGCAATGCGCTCCCGCACGGAACCCATCGAATCAACCCAAGCGTCGGCATGTTTCCGATGGACAGCCTCGGTGAGATCGCCGTGGGGGCGTTCGATGAGCGTTCGGTATCGCGTCGTAATTCCTGGCACGCGGAAGAAATCGGCATGTTTCGATAGACGGATCCAGAAGTCCCAGTCCTCCAGCACGTCGAGACTCGCATCGAAAGTTCCAGCCGAGGCCACCAGGGACTTCTTCCATAACACCGTCATCATCGGCAGGAAGTTGTGGAACAGAAGCCGGTCGCGATCGTAGTCGATGCCGTCAAACGGAACGGGCTCTTCTGCCGGCGCGAGGCCATTGTTTTCCCAGCGATAGAACTGCCGCTCACAATCGCTGTAGGCGACACACTCGCCCGTGGTTTCCAGGAAGCCAGCGAGCTTCGCGATGTGTGGAGCATAGAGGAGATCGTCGTCGTCAAGGAAGTTAACGTACTTGCCGGAGGCGTTCTCGATGCCGAGGCTCGCTGCGGCGGCACGATTTAGCGGGATCTCCGCGGAGACCACGCGCACCGGGAAGTATCGGCGAAACGGGGCTACAACCGCCGAAACGTTTTCGGTGCCGGCGTTGACCACCACGGCTTCGATGTTCGAGTAGGTCTGTATCACCAGACTTGAAAGGGCCTCCCGCAATATGGAGGAGCGGTTCCTCGTGCGAATGACAACGGAAACGAGAGGATCCGCTGAGCAATCGTTCGCCATTGGCAGGTGCTGGCGAACTGTAAACCAGTCCATCGTATGCGCCGCGATTTCGCCGCCGGACAGGAGAAAGAAGCCCTCGGCATGCTGTACGGCGGGGGCCACAGTCAGAGCGCGATATCGGCTGAGGGCCCCGAGAATCTCGGCATAAGGGAGGTTTTCCATCTGGCTGCGATGGGCGCGGCAGGCCTCCTCCTTCGTGCGCTGTACGGAATCCACGCTGACCAGCCGGTTGATGTGAATCGGACGGTTGGATTCATAGAACGCGACGTCCGCACGGGCGCGGGTTTTGGCGACAGCCTGCCACGCCAGTTCCGCGGCCGCTCTGTGATCGGGATGGAACTCGAGTGGTGAGGGAGCGTAAATCAGGCCCGGGCGGTACGCATCGAGCGTGTGGGCGAGGCGATCGAGGGCATCCGTCGTGCTCAATTCCCGATCCGGATAATTCCAAAATTCGAAGTCGGTCACGCCGAGAATGCCGCAGGCCGCTTCCGCTTCGCGGCGCCGAAGAGCAGTGTAGGCAGCACGGCTGAGCCTCCCGGCGGTGTCGGCTCGGGAACCGTCTGTAAGGAAGACTACCTTGACCGGATCGGCCGCCAAGATGTGCAGACGAAGAGTTCCGCCGCAAGTGAGCGATTCATCGTCAGGATGGGGGGCGAGCAGAAGGGCCTTGCGTCCAGTTAGGCTGCAAACCTCGAATGGCGCGTGGAGCCGTTCTGCCACAGGGGCGATGTCGACTCGTGAATTCACCAGGGGCGTTCCCGTTTCAGCAAATCGCAACTCGAATCGCCCCGAGGCGGACACGAGTAGTTCCGGAGGAATCAGAAACACGAATCCATGATTGCCGCTGGTCTGGAATCGCTCGCGGAGGTCCCAGCGAAAGTCGGAAGCGGCGATCTCGGCCACGTGGCGGCCCGCTGACATGACCTCAATGCGAATCGCGCGTTCGGGCGCATTCCGGTCAACCGCCCAGCCTTTAATGACGTGACGGTCGAAGTACTCCACCTCACCCTGAAACGCTCCCGGTCGATTCATGTCCGCCCTCGTATTGTAGCCAGAGGAAGCCGAACCGCCACGTGGCGGTATTCTAAAGAAGACTTCGCCTCGTCATGCTTCGGAAGCCCGCACGCATCGTGATCTTCGGACAGTACAAGACCGGTACGACGGCCCTCTTCTACCGAATCCGCGGCGCGCTTCCCCGAGAAACCGTGACGCTCTACGAAGCCACGAAGTACGAGGCCTCGTGGCGCGATTTCGGGAAACCCGTACTGGCCAAAGTGATCCTGACGCCGCATCAGGGAGACGAGAGGATCGAGTATTCGAACTTTCTTGCCTTCCCGCATCGAGTCCTGATCACGCGTGATCCCCGGGATCGGATCGTCAGCGGAGCGCTGTTTCTGGCACAGCAGTCGCCGTCGATCTATCGAGTCCCGGAGAATGTCGACCGGGTCGTCGGACTGCTGGAGAGAAAAGAACGGGATCCTGCCAGTCTGTCTTTGGCGGCGATCCTGGCGGAAATCCTCCATCTGGCGGGTGAAACAAGCATCGAAGAGCTCGTACAGGAACTCCGCGCGGAGCATCAGTGGGTGTTTGATTTCGAACGCCAATTGGAGGGCCACTGCCTGCTGCGGTACGAGGATTTCGTGGACGGCGTCACACATTCCCTCGAACGCTATCTTGGATTTCCTCTGCCTGCGGATGCGCCCGTCGAGGAACTGCAGGATCACGTGGTCCGGACCTGCGCCTACGGAGATTGGAAGAATTGGTTCCTTCCCGAGGACATTGCCCGGTTTCGGCCGGTGACCAGCTCTTACCTCACGCACTTCGGTTACGAGGATGACTGGGCGCCAGCCGAAGCGCCCAGGATCTTACCTGAACATTCCAGCGGATACGTCCGCCGCACTGTCGCCAAGCGGCTCGCAGGCCTTTCATGATTGATCTCCGCGTCGAACGTCTTGCGTCAGGCAGCGGTATTCCGTCACGAGAACTCATCGGCGTTTCGGGGACCGCGGCGGGCAAAGCTCACGTCCATCGGTCAGAGGACTTCGAACTTCGCATTCGGATGGGCGGCGAGTCCCCGCGAAGACTTCGCCAAGCTCGAAGCGCGGCAGGGAAATTACGAAGCGGCCTTCCGCTATCTAAGCGACGAGTACGCGATGAATCCAGCACATGATCAGGATTGGAAGGCGACACTTCTCGTCGAACTCGGTACGCGCGCTCATAACGACGAGGCGCTCGCCCACCTTGTGCAGCAGAGCATCGATAGGAATCCAGACCTTCGCGCGGTCATGTCGGGCGTGCTCGGTCACTACTGGCCCACATAGGAGTGTTTGCCAGCAGAAGCCAGAGACGCCTATGACATCGCTACACGGCTTCTGTTCGACACGAGAATCGGCCGCGAATCATGGGTTGTCGCGGCGATGTCGATTGGGAGAGCGGTTGAAACGCAGCTTCGCGTCGTGGTCTTCGAACCTTTCGCAAAGGCCACGCGACAGGTTGCCGCGCGACCAGCACGAACTACTGGCACGCGGATGGAACCCCTCGTTGCGTTCATTGAACGTGGCAACAAGAGCCCCCTGACAATGGGCGCGATGGTGAAGTACATCTTGAGCATCATTCATGCCAAGCAAGACGTGGAACGATCACTTCGCGACTGGCTTAAGCTCCGACGCCCAAAACTGTTCGGCGCGGTGACCCGTGGGAAGCTTAATACGGGCGCGAGGATCGATGATCTAAGGAATGCGGCCACTCACGGTACGATTTCGCGGTCTGAGGCGGATGCTCTCTACCGGGCTGGCAGAATATGGCTCGAAGAACTTACGCAAGACGGATAGCCGCAATCTAGCTACGCGAACCAGAGCTGCGCCTTTTTGACAGCCGAAAAAAGGTCCCCTGCTCCCCCGCGTCGGGGATTGTCGTTCCCGGAGATTGGGGAACCGCAATTCCGTGTCGGGCCGAGGCGCGTTCGAAAAGCATGTGTTTGACGAACAACCGGTTTCGAGGCCGGAAGTCTTTGGTTTGTGCGTCTTAGATGTCCTAGTCCTGCCTGGGGTTTTCCGAACGGTCGGGTCGGCAGGCGTCGATGATGGTGGACATGGGGATTCCGAGCGTTTGAGCGACGTTTCGCCAGCTCTTCCCTTCCGCCCGAAGCCTAAGCTTCGTCCCGCCGGAAAACGCGCCTGGGCCGCCCCAGGGACCTTCCTGCGGCTTGGCAGCGCGTTGGCCCGCCCCGCGCTCCATTTCGGCGAAGGCCGCGAAGATGCACAACAGAAGGCGGCTCAAGGGTTGCGCAGCCTTTGCCGGTTAGCTGTCCTTCACCACCGTCGGAGCTGACGAGTGCGTCACGGTTAGCGAGCCGCCCCGCGGGAGAACCACGGTCACTGGCGTCCCGGCCGCGACCTGCTGGCCGTTGCGCGTGATCGACGATACCGAGCCGCCGGTGATGTAGATGATTTCGGCACGGCCTCCGGCGGTGTAGGTGAACGGGCTGGCACCGACCGAGACCGCCGCAGTGACGCCGGCGGCGTTGTTCATGATGCCGCCCACGTCAGCAACCATCGTGGGGGCCGAGGAGTAGGTGACCTGGACCTGGCCGCCCGGAGGCAGAAACACTGTGCAGGGAGACGCTGTTGCGACAGTCACGCCGGTGCGCTTGATCGCGGACACGGACCCGCCGCGGATGTAGACGACCTCCGGGTCGGCTCCCGCGGTGTAGGTGAACGGGCTCGCGCCGACGGTAATCGCTCCGGTGCTGGTGGGGATGTTGTCGAACGGATAGAAGGCCTGGTAGAAGGAGGCGAGCATGTCGATCATCCAGTCCCAGGGGTTCGCCGGGACGTTCAGCTTCCAGGCCGGGACGCCGCCGACCTTGGGAAACAGGCCATCGTTGGTGGTTTTGTAGAGGTTGAAGTTTGGCATCGTCAGTCGGCCTCCGCGCTCGCCTCCTGAGGCTTCTCGGTGAGCACGAGCACATCCTTGCCGCCCTCCTTGGTGATAGTGAACTGCTCGAACGCGGCGTCCTGGGCGGCTCCGGCGTCGAGTGCGAACGTGGCGACGAGATCCGTCAACCCTTCGGACAGGGCGCCGGCAAGCTCGGCCGCCGAGCGGGCCTGCTGCTGCGCCTGTTCGAACGCCCGCTGCCGCTTGAGGACCAGGTCGCGCTGGTTGGGAGTGATCTCGATTCTCACCGCGTCGTCTCCTGCTCGATGGTCACGGTGTAGCCGTCGCCGAGCCGATACTGCTCGGCCTGGTCGCGCGGCAGGGTCAAGTTTACGGAGCCTGCGCCCTGGCTGTCGGCGAACTGGATGGAGACGCGCTGCGTCGGCTCATCGGGCGGCGTAGCGATGTTCATTGAAGTGCAACGAAACGTCATGGTTGGTCCTTTCCTTATGCGTAGCTGACAAAAATTCCGCCCCGGAAGATCAGGGTGGTGTAGGGCAGGCCGTCGATCGTGAACGAACCCACCACGTTCTTGGTCTGGCCGATGTAGCCGCCATAGACGTTGTAGCCGCCGCCGCTGATGCCGCCCGAGGCGACATCGACGCCGGAGCCCACGAACTGGCGCAGCGAGTTGATGACCAGCAGCGACTGGATACGGAACTCGTACGCGCCAACCTGGCGGTTGTAGACCGTGATGCCCCCGTTGGGTGCCGGGCGGCCATCGAGTCTGACCGCCGAGGTGCCGTACTCATCGAGAAGGCTCAAGACTCCGCTATAGCCTACGCCGTCGTAGTTGTCGCCCCGAAGCTGTACCACGTAGGTGCCGATCGGGTTTCGGATGAAGAGGCCGACTGGGAAAACACGCGTCGAAAGCCAGTCGGCCACGTTCGAAACGGAAACACCGTAGTAGCCGAAGCCGCCGTCGTTCAGGCTGTTCAAGCTGGAGATGATCCCGTTGGCGTTGAGGATCATGGCCAGGCCGGTGAACGTACCGGCGTTGACCTGGTTGGCGTTAATCGTGCCGGCGTAGATGACGCCCACCGGGAGCGCGCCGCTGCCGATGGAACTCGCGGGATACCCGGAACCGACCTGGCCCGAGGGCAGCGTGCCCACGATCAGCGAAGTGCTGATGGTGACATTGCCGCTGGCGTCGGCGGTGATCTTGGCCGAGGCCGGAGACCCCCCGCCGATACGCAGCTGCTTGAACCAGCCGCCGACGTAGCCGCTCGACCCGGTATCGTCGCCCACCCAGCCGATCAACGAGCCGAGCGTGTCGAACACCTTCATGATCGACACCTTGCCGCCGCCGCCGCCGACTTGAAGTATGCCGGTGATCACGCTGTTGGCCGAAAGCTGGTTGATGCGGAAGGCGCCCGATTCGACCTTGAACTCGCTTGAAAAGCTGGAGGTGAGCGCTTTGCCAAGATTCAACTGGCCGTTGGCGTTGCCGACGCTGATGTCGATGTACGGAGTGACGGCGTCGCTGATCGAGTTACGGCGGCCGTTCACATCGACTGAGCGGACGTAGAAACGCCAGGACTGAACCGAAGCGGGCTGTGAGATGTCGGCCTCGATGGGCGAGATGCGGCCGGCGGCGACCTTATAGTAGTTGCCGTCGGGTTTCCTGGCGACGATCTCCGCGCCGCCGAACTGCGGGTCGCTGGGCGGCGTCCAGTAGCCGGTGACGCGCAGCAGAGAGGTGCCGTCCGCACCCGAGACCGGGACGGCGGTCACGAGATTGTGGACGCCATCGGGCGTGACGACCGATGCGTACTCCTGGCCCGTGGGCCCAAGCTGGCGGGTGACGCTGAACTCGATCGACGGCGTGATGCCGCTCACCAGCGTGTTGTTGGTCGCGCGGACGTCGTAGGAGATCAGGAAGACGGTGTAGTCGATGGTGCCGGGTTTCAGGATCTGCGGCGCCGAGATCCACAAGGGCGGGGCTCCCTTGTCCACGTTGCCGATATAGACCTGCGTCGCGCCGTCCGACAGGACGATGTTGACGCCGCCGAAGGCCTGGTAGTTCTGATCGTCGCTGGGCCATTCCCACTCGATAGCCACGCGCCAGGACTGGTCGCCGGACTCGCCGGTGATCTGCTCGGGGTTGGTTTCCCAGCCGAGGTCCGCCAGAGCGACTTCGCGCACCAGCGGCGCGTACTCGCGGCCGGAAGTGGGACCCGATGGGGGCAGCGCGACGAACTGGTGGCTGGGGGATTCGCCGGTTTCGCCCGCCTGGACCGGCTTCGATTGCGCGCGGCCGGAGCCCGAAACGAGGTACACGCGCCAGTTCTGGATATCGGGCGAGGCTTTGTAGTTGAAGGTGGCCTGCGGCGATTGGGCGTCGTAGGGGAAGAAGCCGATCAGAGCGGGCTCGAAGATGCCGCCTTCGGGGTGCGTGCCGTCGGCGGGCACGGTTCCGTCGGCGAGCGTCAGGGCGCCAGCCGTGTCCGGCGCATCGAGATAGATCCAGACGCCGGCGAAGGTGCCGAGCGGATCGGGCGCCTGGTAGGTGACGGTGATGCGCTTCTGCGGGCCTCCGTCGGCATCGGGCGTGGTGTCGACGACGAAGACGTTCAGGATCGACGCGTCGCCCGGAGGGTTGTTGCCGCCGCCGCTGACGCCGCCCACCGGGGTGCCGGTGCCGCCTACCCTGATCCACTGCCTCATTCCGTTTCGGCTCCCGCCAACTCTGTCGCGTCGTTCAGGTCCTTCAGTACTTCAACGGCGGCTCCATCAATGGCATCGCCGGAAGAAGGAGACGGCTGGATGGTGACCTGGTTGATGTCGCCGGTGACCTTCTTCACGTATACACGCCGCCCGCGGCCGAGGAACGCGACCGGAGGCAGCGTGACGGTGACCGGTCCGGCGCTGGTATCGACCAGCACCACCTGATCGGCCGTATCGAGCACAGTGTCGGAGCCGATGACACGCACGTGCAGGCCTTCGCCGAACAGGTAGGTGTCGCGGATGGCGACGAACTCCTCGGGCGTCTGATCGCCGCGGCGGTCCTCGATGAACACGCCGACGACGACGGGCTGGTTGATCAGATCGTCCACGCGCACGGGGATGCGGCTCGCGACATCTGCGTACGCGTTCGCGATCTCCGAGGTCTCCGCCTGGTACTGCCACTCGCCCGCCTCGACGATGAACACGGAAGTAGCGTCGGGCACTGTGTCCCAGGGCGTTTCAAGCGAATAGGTGTTCTGGGTGTTCGACGCCACGCGCCGCCACTGGCCCGCACCCTTGCCGGCGATGATGCGCACGATCGCACCGACCTCGTCGTCTGGAATCATCCCGTCCGGGTAGACATCGTTCTGGATCTTGACGTCGCCAACCGTGTCCGTCGTGGCGATGTTCGCCTGGTAGCGGATCACGGCCACGTCGCCGGTCTCGACTCCAGCGGCTTCCGGGTCGGGGGTGACGGTCAGTTCGCCCGTACCGAGGTTGTGGGCGGTAATCGCGAAGTTCCACAGCGGGGCCGAGCCGTCGCTCAGGTCAGCGAAGACCGTAAGCACGCGGCCCGTGTAGTCGTCGCTCATGCCTGCGATGCCCGCGAGCGTTACCTTGCCCATGTCCACGCCGCTCACCTGGATGCCGATCGCCCCGCCGTGAATCTCGCGTTTCACCTTGGTGATGATCCGGCGGTAGACCGGGCTGGGCATGTTGTAGGTCGAGGGCTTCAGGGGGCCGGGGATGTCGATCGAAGCTGGGAGCGCGCCCGTGACTTCGGTCTGCGTACAGATGGTTTTCTCGTTGGTCCCGGCGAACACGACGTAGCCCGCGTAGGTGCCGGGCGGCCAATCGATATCGGTGAGCGTGACCTTGTTGGTGCTGGCGCCGTTGGCGATCGTCACGGCCTTGATGTTCGAAGGCGGCGTGAAGCGCCCTTCGGCGTCGCGGGCGCAGACGGCCAGGGAGATGTTGAGACCCGCTTCCAGGAACCCACCGGTCGGCGACTGCTGGACGGTGCGGATCAACGCCGGCAGGGCGTCGGTGATGAACCGGTTCACCGGAAGGCAGCCGGTGATGTCCAGGAACGCGAGCTTGCCGTCGGTGCGCGTGACCTCATAGCGCTGCGCCAGGCCGAAGGTGTTGTGCCCGGCGGCGTACAGCGGATCGCCCGACGCGGGCTGCTCGGCGTTCGCGCACCAGGCCGGGCGGAACGGGTACGGCATCGACTCCGGTGGCACAGGGCCGGGCACGACGTCGGCGGGCTTGGGGCCGGCCACCAGGTCGTACATCGAATCGGTGGTCGTGCGGCCTTCGTACTCGACCGAGAAGTCGGGCAGGAAGCGCATGCGCGTGACGCGCACTTCGCCGAAGCCGCCGGGCATCTCGTCATCGGTGATCGAGACGACGTCGCCGGGTCCCACGTCGGCACCCAGGATGGTGCTCTTCCAGCGAACGCGGCGTGCCGCTTTGCGCTCGGCTTCGCTGACGCCGCCCACTTCCTCGCGGCCACGCGTGTTGGCGAAGCGCTGCGCCTGCGACAGGCTGGCGGTACCGACCAGGTTCATCTGCGAGTCGAGATAGACGGCCTTGGTCCCGGCGCCCAGCTCCTGCGCGTAGTCGTCGTCCTGGAAGGTAGCGGTGTTCGGCACGAACTGGTTATCGCCGGTGACGACGTCCTGGAGCGGGTCGGCGAAGGTCGCGGTCAGCCGGTTGAACTGCGGACCCAGAGGCTCAAGCTGGACGCTGCGCCAGAGCATGTTGCCGGAGGTGAAGGCGGCGATGGAGCTTGAGTTGTTGCGAATCCCGATGCGCAGTTTGCCGAAGGCGAAGGTGTAGTAGCCGAGGCAGTTGAGCAGAATGTCGTTCAGCCAGTCGCGCAACGGGCGCTGGTCTTCGATCTTGCCGATAAACTTCCACTGTGTCTCGGAACCGGTGCCGACCAGCTTCGTAACGGTCTGATTGCAGACCGACGCAGCGGCGATCGCGGCGGGAACGTCGAAGGCGGCTTCCTGCGCGGCGGCAGAGGCGTTCTTCAAGCCCAGCGAGCGAAGGTAGCGGTTGACGGCGATCCACACGGGATTCGTCAACGGAGAGGTCAGCGTGCGCGAGCCGGGCGCGGTCCAGGTCCATCCGGCGAGCCCTGAGCGGATGATCACCTCTGAGGAGTGCTCTTCGAGCCGCGTAAGCTGGAGGCCCTTTTCGTCGGTCCTGCGCAGCGCAATGAACGCGACGCCCGCGGCGAAGTTGTCGAGGAACGTCGAGTTGCCCGAGTAGACCTTGCGCCAGTCCCCGGCAGTCTGGTTGCCGTTGTAGTCGAGCGAGAAGAAGTCGCCCGCGCCCGCAGGATCGGAGCCCAGCACCTCGCGCAAGCCCAGCATGCCGGGGCCGTGGTTCAACTGGCCGTCGAGCTTGTGGCCCGTACCGTAGGCCGTCAGCGGTCCTTCGCCCACCACAATCAGCGCGTGATAGAAGTCGCCTTCGTCGCGCCCGGTAACGATCAGCCCGTTCACCGGCATTTCGATGTCGGTGTAAATCTCGGGCAGCGGGTGGCCGAAGACCGAGTCGGCGATGTGCGAAACGCTGGTGATGGTCGAGCGCCCGATGCCGAAGAAGCCCGTCGAGTTGTCCTTGAACCGCAGGGCCTGGGGAACGACGAACACGCCGCCGTAGTAGCGCTTCATGCCGTGCGCCAGGCATCCGTTGGGGGTTTCGTAGCCGCGGTCGCAGGAAGACGATGTGGCCGTCGGGAAGTGCGCGAGATCCAACGCGCCCGCGGAGGCGAACGGGCAGGCGACGCCGTCGTTATAGAGCTTGGGACACTTGCGGTCGATGATCCGGTCTGGAGCAGAGCAGGTGTGGGCTCGACAGGAAGTCCGAGCACTTGAGCGTGAACTCGGGTCCGGTGTTCGACTGCCAGCCGCCGGGGACGACCTGGCCTGCCCACAGGTCGAGCTTGATGCTGCGTCAGCGGATGGAGCAGCGAGAACTCGACGCGCGCGTAGTCGAGCTGCACGTCGGCCGCAAGCTGGCGCATCACGCGGTCGGCGTTGCCGAACACGAGCGTTACGTCGTCACTCTCGGCCGATACGCCCGGAACGCCCACGGCGACCTGCTGAATGCCGTCCCAGCGCAGCAGGCGCTCCTGGTAGAGCTGCCCGCCGATGGTCATGCGCTGGTTGCTGAGGAAGATGTTGTCGGGATAGCCGGTCTTGCGTGGCACGATGTGCACGAGTGGGACCAGCGACTGGGCCTGCGCGGTGAGAGCCGTGCCCAGGCTACCCGCCACAAAGCGCGTCACGGTGGCGATGAGCGAGTACGAGGGTGCAGTGCCGCCTTTCCACTCGCGCACGCGAATGGTCACCCGCACCTGCTGGCCGGGCAGGTGCTCCCAGACCAGCGGCTCGTTTTCGAACTGGGCGTTGTAGGCCGCGAACGTCTGGCTGGCACTCGGCGCGTAGAAGGTGAAGGGCTGATAGCCGCCCTGGTGTGACTCCCAGAAGGACATGAGTGTCACGAGGTCGTCTTCGCCGATCACCTGGTTCATCTCCCAGCGCCGCATGCCCGCGCTCAGATAGAAGCGTTGCTCGCGCTTGGCGTTGCCCGCGCCGAACTGGTGGACAACGATCTCCGGCTCGATCGCCATGAAGAACGGCCAGTGGCGTTCGATCGGGAAGGTGCCGGAGGCCGTGACCGTGGGCACTTCGATGTTGCCGATGTAGTCGGGCACGGTTAGCTCACTTCCACGAGCGCAAGGGACGCGTCGTGGCGGCCGAGGTTGAGGCTCTGGCGCCAGGGGCCCTCGAAGCGCACGGCGTAGCGTCCGATCGCAGACGCGCCGGTCGCATCGTAGGAGAACACGGGCGACGTTTCCCAGACGTCGTAGAAGTAGAACTCCTGATAGGGACCGATGCGGTCGGTGAAGAACGTGCGCAGGGCATCGAGCTGGGTAGCGGTCAGGCGCTTGGCCAGAGTCCAGCGCTTGCGGCTGGTGGCCACGAGCACCGCGCGCTGCACGCGGCCGTCGCGGTAGATGTTCATGTCGACAGCCCACTCGCGCGACTGCTGGAACTGGACGCAGAGCGAGTACGGCATCACGAGAGTGGGTCCTGCGGCGACAACGGAACCGGGCATGGTCTTTTACGACGTCAGAAAAGCGGGGTTGAGTGCGGCTGCGGCGCTTTCGCGGCGCCCGGAGCCCTGGCGCTGTCCGGCGAGCGCGGCTTGGGACACCGTGCGCGGGTTGGCCTTGACCGCCGTGACGGCTTCTCCACGCAGCAGGGCGACGGTAGCGGGCCCGTCGAGTTGCAGTACCACCGGCTGCGGCGCCGCGGACACGCTGGCCGTGGTGGCGCTGGCTCCGGCCAGGACCTGCGCGCCGTTCTGATACGTGGGCACCTGCGTCAGGACGCCGCCCTGGTTGGCGAACACCGAGGGCACGGTGCGGGCGACGATCCCGGTCGAGTTCTGACCCGTCGAGATCGCGTACAGCTCCAGCAGCTCGCGCACCTGCGGCGACCGCAGGCCGAGATCGACGTTCCCGCCGAACTGCTGGCGGATGATCCCCAGCAGCGGGTCCTTGGCGAACCGCCGGGGGATATCGATCTTGTAAATCTCGCGGACCTTTTTGACGATCTTCTCTTCGGCCGAGTCGCGGAACAGACCGATCAGACCCGCAATGCCGCCGATCGCGCCCGCCGCCAGAAACCCGACGGGACCGGCAGCGATCAGGCTGGGGAAGATCGAGGCCAGTGCGCCGAAGCCGAACAGGCCGCTCGCGACACCCGTCGGGACGGCCAGAGCACGGCCGAGCGTGCTGCCGGATTGGCCGAGCTTGAAGGCTCCCGTCAGACCCAGCGCCGAGCCGCCGAGCGCAAGGAGGCTCAAGTTCGAAGCCGACAGGCCGAACAGCTTCGCGCCTGCCGCGGCCTGCGACGCGCTGCCGACGGTCGCGGCCACCGGGTTTGTCCCGATCTGGACAGGACCGGCGATGCCCGTGGTGCCGCCGGGTCCTCCGGTGACGCTCGCCGCGCCGAGCACCGGGACGCCGCCGCCCAGCAGCCCGCCGAGGGTCCGCAGCAATCCGCCGCCCCCGCTGGCGCCCGCCGCTTGGACTGTGTCGCCCCCTGAGAGTTGAAAGAACAACCGCGCGATCTGCGACGTGACAATCTGCCGCAGGGCCGTGAGCCAGATGTTCTTGAAGAAGTCGGTGGCCGACTTCCAGACGTTTTCGGACCGGCGGGTGAGCGTGTCGAAGGCGGCTTCGGCCTGGCGCTGGAAGTTGTGGAAGACCTGCTGGTTGTGATCGACGACGATCTGCGTCGAGCGGTTGGCGGCATTCTCGCGCGCGGCGTCGATGTCGGCCTGCGTGGCGAGATCCAGTTGCCGGCGGGCGATCGCGTAGCGCTGCTCGATGGCCAGGCGCAGTTCGGCGTTGTTCTCCGCGCGGGCGAGTTCGATCGCCATGTCGGCGTCGAGCAGGAGCTTCTTCACCGCGAGACTCTGCCGGAGGTACTGCTCCTCGATCCCGGCTTTGCGCGTTTCGACCGCGATCTTCTGCTCGACGGTCACGGCGTTGACCGCATCAACAGCGCGCATCTCGCGGTCGCGCTGGGCCGCCAGGATCGTTTCATTGAGGCCAACCGCGTCGCGGGCGTTTTCGAGGCGCCGCTCGGCGACGTCCCTGTCAAGCGCCAGTTGATGCTGGAAGACTTCTGTCGCGGCGTCGAGCTTGTACTGCTTCTCGGCCTCCATCTCACGCATCGCTGCGTCGTTCACCCGCCGGGCCTCGGTGTTGGCCGCGCGGCGGACGTCGATCGTTTCCGCCTCGGCCAGGTCGCGGCGGGCTTGCTCCGTGAGGCCCAGTTCCGCGCGGTACTGCCGGTATTCCTCAATGACACGCGCGATGCCCGTCAGGTCGTCCGTACGGGCCTTCAGCAGGATCTCCGATGCCCGTTTCTCGGCGTCGGCCGAGCGCTTGGCCACATCCTCCGAATCCCGGCGCGTGGTGTCGAACTTCTCAATCGCGACTGTCGCCTTCTCGGTGCCTTCGACGACGAACCCGGCGGCCTCCATCGTCTGGCGGTACACCGCCGACCAATCCTGGTTGCCTCCCATGCGCTCAAACGCCGCCTGCATCCGCTCGGCGCCGATCCCGGCCTTCTGCGCCAGGTCCTCGATCTGCTTGGCCGTTTTGCCGTCGCGCAGCAGGCCCTGGACGATCTTGTCGTCGAGCTCGTTCTGCTTGAGGTCGGTGAAGGCCTTGTTGGTCTTGTAGGTTTCGACCGCCACGAACGCCAGGCCCGCGGCGATCAGCGCCCAGGGATTCCCGAGCGTGGCGGCACGCACGGCCTTGAGCGCGTCGGCCACGGCAAACAGCCCGGTGACGACCTTGTAGGTGACGATCGCGGTGCCGATCTCGGCGATGCCGGTGGCCAACGACCGGATGGTGCCCTGGTTGTTCTTGACCCACTGGCCGAGCTCGTCCAGACGCGCGCGCAGCTTGTTGATGCCGTCGGTGATGGCCGGCAGATAGTTGCTCGCGGCATCGTCGGCCAGCTTCTGGAGGCTGTCCTTGAAGTTCGAGACCGCGACCGAGGAGGTTTTGGAGACCGCTTCGTCAAAGGCCCCGAACTGCTCGCGCATGCCCCGCAGCAGCACTCGAATGGCGGCATCGGCCGGGATGATGCCCTGGCGGATGGCGCGGTCGATTTCGGAGGTGGTGACGCCGAAGCCCTTCGCCAGGTAGTCGAGCGCGGGCACGCCCACGTTGCGAAGCTGGCGCAGTTCCTCGCCCGTCAGGTGGCCGGCGGCCTTGATCTGGCCCAGCGCGAGGATGAGGTCGTTCAGCTTGCCGCGGGGATCGTCGCCGCCCAGGGCGCCGACTGCGCTTGACACGGCGCGCAGCGTGGGCAGCAGGTCCTCAGCCCGGAACTGGAACGCGAGCAGCCGGTTGGTGCCTTCGAGCAGATCCTTGAACTCGAAGGGCGAGGTGGCTGCGAACGCCTGGATGTCATTGAAGAGGGCTCGGGCCTTCTGCGCATCGCCGAGGAACGCTTCCAGGCCAATGCGGGCCCGCTCGAAGCCGGAGGCGACGTCGAAGGTGGACTTGACCAGCGCGGCGACACTGAGCCCGCCCAGGATGCGCGCGAGACCGCCGAAGGACTGGCGGACGCTGGCCGCCACGCGCACCGCGGCCTGGTCGATCGAGCCGAGCGCACGCGAGGCGCCCTGGGAGGAGCGCAGAGCCTGCTGCTCGATCGACGACAGCGACCGGTTGAACTGGCCGATCGCCTGGTTGCCGGGCCGGTTATCGACCGTGAGGACCAGTTGGAGGGTATTCGCCATGCGACGGTGGAGGTTCCTCGTCTTTCAGCACGCGGAGAGCGAAGTACTCGTCCGCCGGAATATCCTCGGGCCGCACCTGCAAGCCGTCGTGAAGGAAGCCGCGCCATTCAAGGGCCGCCATCAGCAGACGGCCCGCTTCGCCGCGCTCCATGTCGTCGTAGGTGGCGGCGGGGCACCCAGGGCAGCGCTCCGTGCGGCTGGGCGCATCCGGGCACTTGTCCGACGTGCCGGGCGGCGGCTGCAAACAGCCACGGTCGGCGAAGTACGACAGCCGCGCGAACCAGCGGAAGTTGCGCGGGGCGTCATCTACAAAGGGCGGCTGGGTTCCAGAATCCTTTCGATCTCGCTCACCAGGGCGCCGACGGCCGGAGCTTTAAAGATGATGGGCGCGGCGCGGTCCTCGCAAAGCTGATCGAACAGCTCGGCCGCGATCGCCAGCGAGATGCGCGTCTCCTGCTGGCCGTAGGGTAGATCGATCGGCCGGGCGAAGTTCGTGCGGAAGTGCTTAATCTGCGCCGCGCTCGGACGCCGCATCTTGAACGTGCGTGACCCGAGGAACGTCTCCATGCCGACCTCGAAGCCATCGCCAGCGCGGTCGACGCCCGTGACCGTGGTCTGGCTCAGGCTCTGCAGCAGGAGCGCGGCTTCGGCTGCGTCCTCCAGGTCCTGCGCGCCGGAGATCGCCTTGAGCAGTTCCAGATCGGCCTCGTCGCCGCCGTGGATGCTGGTCTCGGTCGCGCCGCGGCTGCCAGAGGCAGGGCGCGTGATCAGGCGCCGGGCTTTCTGGCGCTTCAGCCATTCGTTATCGGTGGGCCAGCGCGCGGTCAGCTTGCGCCCGTCCATCAGCGGAATCAGGATCTCGATCTTCGGTTCGGTCGTGGGTTCAGCCATTTAACTCTTTCTCCAGTAGCATGCGTTTGGATCGGTCATTCACGATCTGGTTGCCCGCGCGCACCACGTCGCGGGTGTTTTTGGGCGACCAGGCGATGAACTCTTCGATGGCGTTGTTCGCCCGTGCTTTGGCCCGCCCTTTGCGCGTGCTCCAGCCGGCGAACGCCTTCAGGTTGCTCACGGTGCGGACGCTCCATTCCCGCAGCATGGCCCCGGTGAACCGCAGGTCGCGCACGTTCCGGCCGCGCCCGCCGAGCTTCGAGACCTTGCTCTTGTAGATCGCGTAGCGCCGGGTGAGCGGCTTCGCGGCGCTACCCCGGGCGTTCAGCCCGCGCGAGATCTCGTCCTTGCGCGACGCCAGGCCCACCGTGCCCAGCTTGAACATCTGGCGTTGCTCCAGGGTCAGTAGGTCCACGCGGATCTGCTTCTTAACGAAAACGCGTACACGCCGGTCCGCCATGGGTTACGCCGCCGCCGATCCGATGTTGTCCTGTGCGCAGACCGCGACCACGGTGATCAAGCCGTTGGTGGCATGCTTCAACGCGCGAAGTTGGACCGAAACCGTCACGATGCCCTGGTCGTCGTCGACGATGGCCGAGGCGATCCGCACGCGGTGCAGCGTGACCTGGAACAGATGGCTGGTGGCGCCGGCGATCAGGTCGCCGGTCAACGAGAACGTTGCCGTGCCTTCGGTCTGCGCGAGCAGGTTCGGTAGCTCGTCCGACGTGCTTTCGAGGCGCACTTTGAAGTTGCAGGTGAGGACGCGGTCGCCGTTCTCGATGCGCCCCCGAAGCTGGAAGCCCTGCGCGCTGGTGCCCGAGCCGGGGTAGAGACCCTGATCGAGGCGCGGATTGTTGTTCCAGCCGAACTCCAGCGACACGACGCGTTTCAGCGTCACGTAGTTGTTGCCCAGGATGGTGATCGCCGCGCTCCCGGCGTTCAGCCCGTGCTCGACGTAGGCCGTGGGGATGACCACGCCGCTGGGAGACGTGACGCGGCCCGAGCCCGCCAGCGTAAAGGTGAACTTCGCGTTCTGGCGCCCGGGGCCGGAGTTCAACTGCAAGCCCCACTCGGAGATGATGCAGCCCACGAGCGCCCGATCGACGATGGCGCTGCCGCCCTGGCGGATGGCTTCGAGGTACGACGTGAACGGCAGTTCGATACCGTCGGCCACCGGATCGAGCGGCGTGCACGTGTACTGGTAGGCGCCGGTGTCGGGAGAAGTCTTGGTGAACGCGCCGAGTCCGAACACGGACAGGTACGCGCCGACTTCGCTCGTGGCGTACTTCTCGAACTGGACGTTGGCGTCCTGGTTGACCGGGTAGACGTTGTTGGCGAACTCGTCGCCCTTGCCCAGGTCCTGGGCGTCGTCCTCCGTCTTCGGTTCGACCGTGGCGAGCGTCGGGTTCGACTTCGACAGGCTCCAGAAGTTCGCCGCGGTGGGCAACGTCGCAATATCGGTCTGCCTGCGGAAGGCGAGCGCCGTGCGCGCCTCGCGGATGTTCGCCGTGGACATCGGTTAGTCCTCCTCTTCCTCTGGCGGCGGATCGCACTGCCGGAAACCTTCGGCCATCTTTCGAGCCAGCGTCTCGTTGTCCGTTGTGACCTGCTCCGGCGGCCCGCCGCCTTTGCGCATCCACACGTAGTTGCGCAGGTATTCCATAGGTCCTCCTAATCGTTCTGTCGCCGCGTATGCGAACGTGTACAGACACGAACGCACTGCGGCTTCAGGGTTGCCAACGGGGTGTGATCTTTACTGCCTGACTAGCTCAGGTAAGGCGCGCCAGAATCTTGTTCCATGCATTCTGGAATTCCTTCAGTCGCTCCAAATGCGTCGACCCAAAGTTGGTTGAAGAGATGTGCCATCGACCGTTTGTCTGCCATGAGACGCTTGCAGCAGAGGACCCGAGGAATCGTTCTACATCCTGCTGGCCGTCGAACACGAAAAACTTCCCCTCGGCGACCGCCCACACCCATAGCAGCACGATGCCGGGCGTAGCGAACCAACTCTTCTCAAAGGCAATCTGCGGCGACGTCGCGGTCTTGACCTGAATCGGCACGGCACGCGTGAAGTCTTTCGCCACAGCCACTAAGTCGACGCCTACGCAATCGGTGTACGGTTTCGTAACCTCGATGCCGACGGATAAGAGCTTCGCCGCTGCGAGCAGTTCGCCACTCGCGCCTACGGCAGCAGATGTGATGCGGCTTGCCATAGGAAGCATTGTAGACTCTGGGACTTTACGAGTCGCGACGAGCATTCCGTCACGTCGAAATATCCTCGAAGCGCATCGTCACCACCGGATACTCGGTGCCGTCTTCGTCCTGCTCGCGGGAGAACACCGGGAGACCACGCAGTACGAACGACGGATGGAACTCCGCTTCGGTGAACTTCTGCGTGTCGCCGGCGGCCACCGAGTTGCACATCGCCAGGAACGCCGCGCCCAACCGCTGTGCGCCCAGGCGGAAGTACACAGCGACGCGGTGAACGAACTTGGCGTTGCCCTCGTCGGCTTCGTCGTTGCCCAGCCAAGCGACGACAATCGAAGGACTCTGCATCTCGTAGACAGCGGCTCCGACCGCCACGTCGCCGTCCTCGTAGCTCAAGATGCGGTCGGGATTGCCGTCCACCAGCGCCACCAAGTCGGCGAGCGCCTTGAGCTTATCGCGCACGGCGTCTACCAATACATCGGGATTCTCCATCCTTACTTCCTCCGAAGCAGGACCGTGACGCTGTCATCGGTCGCCTGCTCGATATCCGTCACCGTGAAGTCCTGGCCGCGCACACGTACGGTCGCGTTGCGCGCCAGTGTTTCGGGCAACGCCGAGGCCAGCACGAACAGCCGGGTGACGTTGCCGGGATTCGCTTCCTCCGGGCGGCTGGACTGAAACACGATGGCCGTGGCCTCTGTTTCGTTCCCCGCCCCGGGCCAGAACACGACCGGCTCGCCAAACGTGCGCAAGCAGGCCGCGTTCAGGCCGCTGAAATCAACTGCGGGCACCCTACCCCTTGGTGATCTTCACCACCAGCTCCGGCCGCAGAACCAGCGGGAGGGGATTCGACTGTGTGTGGATGTCCCAGCCCCGGTCGAACTTCCGCCGTTCCTGCTTGGCGTAGATCGGCAGGCCCAGCGTGTTGGTGGTTTCGTTGAAATCGGCCGGCGCGAAGTACGTCACGAACGTGGTCTGCGTGCCCAGCGGGAAGCAGTAGGCCTGGTCGTCCGGGATGAACTTGCGCACGTTGCCGTCGATGTCCGACGCCGTGCCCCGGTACTCTTCGAACATGACGCCGCCATGCTCGAACCCGGTACGCATGTCGCCGCCCAGCCTGGCCGCCGCGGCCTGCCAGTTCGCGTAGGCGTCCTTGACCTTGGCGTGCGTCACCAGCGCGTCGAAGAACGTGGGCGAGCACAAGCAATGGAAGCGCGACATCACTTCGCCCTTCAGGTTGTCCTCGATGTGGCGCTTCACCTCCAGGATCTTGGTCAGGACCTCTGTGGCGGCGTTCGAGAGCACGAAGCTGACGGACTTCTGCGTGATGCCGAACTCGGTATAGAGATCGACCAGCGTGGAGCCGTCGGCGTCGAGCACCGCGCCCCGGAGCGCGGACGCCCGCATGTGTTCGAGGGTGATCGAGTGCTTCATGCGCATGGTCTGAAGCTTGCGCGCCATGACCGTCGCCTGGGTTTCGAGCGACGATTCCGTGGCGAAGGCGCGGATGCCCTGGATCTCCTCGGGCAGGACCACGTCGTCATGCGGGATGTGGAAGCAGCCGAAGTTGCGCACCTTGCGCTTGCCCTGCGTGCCGAGCGTCGCGGGTCCGCCTACGGCCTTGGTCGGCAGCAGGTTCAGGACGCCGTTCTGCTCCTCGACCGCGACCTGGCGCGTGGCGACGCCTTCCTCGCGGAAGATGCCCAGTTCGCGGATGCGCCCGTACATGTTCGGGATGCGATTGACCCCGATGGTCAGGCTGATGGTGTTGAACGCGTCTCCGGTGAAGAAGTCCGGTACCGGCATGTTATGCGCCCTCCCTTACAAGGATTCCCAGCGCTTCAAGCTGGGCTGTTGCTGCGGCCTTTTCGTTGGCATCGAAGTCAGCCGGCCACGTGATTCCGTTGACGCTGACAACGGCGTCGCGGACGATCGCTACCGCCAGTGCATCCACGCCATCAGGAGCGGTGGTATCGAGCAGCAGGAGGCCGGCGGCGTCTTCGCTGCCGTCCGTGCCCGCGTCCTCGATCTGGACGCACTTGCCCGATCCCGCGGCCACCGTGATGGTGAACGCGTCACCCGCGACGAAGTCGGCCGCGCCGTCCGCGATGGTGAACCCCAGTCCGCCGCCGGAGAACGCGACCGCCACGGTGGCCACGCCTACCTCGATCCCGTCCGGGTCCTCGACCGAGAACTTGCCCGCGTCGGTAGCCGGTTCGATGCACACGAGGCGATAGACGCCCGGCTTGGCCGCCGCGCCGACCGTGACCGCGCCGATGGTGCCGTCGCCCGTGTTACCCGCGACAGCCGCAGGCGTGGCAGCGCCTTTCGTGATCTTGCCGAGCACCATTCCGGACGTGAGCACGCGGTCGGCGCCCGAGCCCGCCAGGATCGTGATCTGCTCGCGGCTATACCGGGCGTCACGCTCATGTTTCAGCCAGTCGCCCGCGCGATTCGTTTCCGTCATTACCGACATGGGTTACCTCCCTCCCATCGCCGCCATCTGCGCGGCGACCTTCTCACAGGCGGCAATCAGAGGATTCGACGCCGCGTCCAAGCCGACCTTCGTTCCCGTGGTGGGCATCGAATGGCCGGCGATCTCCGGTCCGGCGGCGTCGGCTTGCTGATTGAGCAGCGCCTCGCGCACCTGGGCCGCGGTTTTGCCCTCGGCCAGGAACTTCGCCGCGAGCGTTGTCTTCCCGGCGATCTGGCAGAGGTCTACGATCTCCACGGCATCCGCGCGCCCCTGTAGCCGCGCCTCCGCCAGGAGTTTGTCTGCGTCCGGGGGCTGCGCGCCCTCGGGGTGCTTCATGTCGGACATGGTTCCGACCTCCCTTGTTGAAGTCACGGCGGAGGCCGCCGTGCTGAGTGTCATCTCTGGTTTGCCGCGCGCGAGCGCAAGCCGCATCCACGCCTCGTCCGCTGTGCCCGCCGCATCCGCCAAGCCCGCCGCGAGCGACGCCTGCGGTCCTTCGTAGCAGTAGGCTCCGAGCTTCCGGACGGCGTCTTCGGAAAGCTTCCGGCCACGCGCCACGTTCGCGACAAACATCGCGTACAGGCGCTCGACCTCGCCGGCCAGACGCTGCTTGGCGCTATTGCTCAACGGCTCGTAGGGATTACCGTCCGTTTTCCCTTCGCCCGCCGAGATCAAGGTGACCTTGACGCCCGACTTCTTGAGGAACTCCGAAACGTCGAAGTGCGCACAGTAGACGCCGACCGAACCCACGCCGCCGGTCATCGGCGGGACGTAGATCTGGGAGGCCTGCGACGCGAGCAGGTACGCCGCACTGTAGGCCATCGTGTCGGCCACAGCCCAGAGCGGCTTCTGGCGCCCGGCCTCGGAGACAACCGCCGCGGTCTCGAAGGCGTTCTCCGTCTCGCCGCCCGGCGAGTTCACCAGGAGCAGAATCCCGTCCACATCCGGATCGGCGGATGCCTGGCGTACTTCGCTCTGAATATCCCGGTAGTCGGTTTCGTCCCCCCACTGCGCGTCGTTCGTCAGCAGGCCAGCGACATGGATCAGTGCCACCCGTTCGGCGACCTGGTACGGCTTGCGCTCATCACCAGGACTCCCGAGCACGGCCATGTTGAGCAACGCTGGCCGAGAGCCGAGGCGGGCGAGTACGCTCGCCCGGTAGTCGAGATCCAAGGGACGCCGCGTCACTGTACGAGTGCCTCCTGGTTCTGGCCCTGATCCTGCTGCGGCTGCTGCCCCTTGTGCGCGGGGCTGCGCTGGCTCAACTGCTGGCGCCCGTCGCTGTCGAGCTTCAGTCCCAGGCCGTCGGCGCGGGCGTTGTCCTGAGCGATCTCGCGGTCGATCTGCTCCACGTCGGTGCCCAACTCCGCCACCACGCGGCGGCGGCTGGTGAACCCTGCACGCACCTTGCCCAGCGCGGCTTCGAGATCCTTCTGGGGATCGACCCAGTCCCACTTGGGCGGAATCCACTCGACATCGAGGTACCGCTCCGGGTGCTGTGCGTACTCGCGGGCACTGAACACCCCGGCCAATACGGCGGCCTCAATCCACGCCCGCCACACGGGGCGGCAGAACTGATACACGATCACCTGGTGCTGGAACGCCTCGCACCAGCGGCGGAACTCCAAAACACCCGCCCGAATGGACGAGTAGTTGACGCCTTCGAGATCCCCGCTCAACTGCTCGTAGGTGACGCCCAGGGCCGTGGCCACCGAGCGCAGCATCGACCGCAGGAACTCCTTGAAGTCCGAACCGGGATCGACGGGCTGGTTGAAAACCACGTCTTCGTTGAGGTCCAGGTAGTGGACCGAACCCGGCTGGACGCCCGCGAGCGCCGTGCCGTCGCCCTGATCCTCTTCGTTGAACGTCTCCGTCTCTTCGCCGCTCTTCTTGACGAAGAACGCCAGCAGGTTCGCGAGCTTCGCCCGCAGCACCGTGGCGTCCACGTACTGCTCCAGGTCATACAGGGTGACGATGGCCGGCGTGAGCCACGGCTGCCCCCGGAGCTGCCCCGGACGCAGCGGGCGGTAGACGTGCAGGATCTCCGAGGCCGGAACGGTCGCGAGCAGCCCGTTCTGAAAGCCGAACATCTCGCCCGGGTGCTCGCGATACATGAGATACCCTTCGCGGCGCCCGATGCGGTTGAATACGATGCCGCCGCGCACGCTGCCGGTGCCCGTTTCCCTGTTCTCGTTGACCGGCACGTAGTCGGCTTCGAGCACCTGGAGCTGCAACGGCACCGTCAGGCCGTCGGACAGCCTGCGCGGCCGGAACCGGATGAACACCTCCCCGTCCTGGCGTTCGGCGCGGCAGACCTGCGCCTGCTGGCCGTAGAAGTCGAGCATGCCGGTTGAATCCGATTCGTCCGTCCACCGGAGCCACGTCGCTTCGATCCGGGCGCGCGTGGCCTCATCCGGGTGCCGCGACTGCGGCTTGATGCCCGTGCCAATGGCATTGGCCACGAACCGGTCGAGCGTTCCCGCCGCCCAGGCGTTCTCCCGGACCAAGGCCCGTGAGCGGGCCCGGAGCAAGTCCAGGTTCCCCAGAAGCAGCGAGTTGACGCCGCTTTCGGAGGGAATCCAACTCTTCAACCGCCGCGCTGTGGACGCGCCCTTGTAGTCGGCGGTAGCCCGCCCACGGGCCGTGAACGCCGCGATAGCACGCTTCAGCACGTTCACAGCCCGTCCTCCATGTTGATCTGCACCTCGCGCACGCGCCGCGCCGGAGATGCCGTGGCGACCTCGGCGGCGACAACCGAGATCGCTTCCCGCAACTCCGCGATCGACCGATAGCGCACACGCCGTCCGTCGGAGAACTGCACTTCGAGCTCGCCCGTCGCCAGCGCGGCCTTCAGGGCGTCGAGATTCGATTGCGTGTATGCCACGGCTACAGATACGGACTGCGGATCACGCGCGGCCTTCGCGTGCCCTGCGGCTTCGGCGGCTCCGGGGTGGCCGTCGGGATGTAAAGCGCCTCCGGCTCCGCGTCACGGCGCACGGTGGTCCGCTCCTCCGGAAACAAGTGCCGTTCCATTGCGCGCCAGTCGCGTTCCGAAAACCGGCTGATGCCCACGTGTTCGGCCGCCGCCCTACATTCTCCGAACGTGTCGAGCGCCTCGTTGCGCTCCCGCTTCTTGATCCACTCGCCTTTGCGGAATCCATGGACGATGCGGAACTGGAACACCTCGGAGGTCAACTGCTCGAAGTATTCCTGGCCGGCATCGTAATCGTGCAGCCAGCCCGCCGGGAATGCATCGCCCTGGGCGGGCGGCTCCTGCTTCAGCCAGCCGTACAGCTCCGACTTCATCATCGAGACGTTGACCGGCCAGACCTTCACGCCACGGCGCAGGCGTTTGCCGCTCTTCATCACGTCGGCCACTTTGGGCTGCGCGAGCAGCGCGACGCCCGCGTCGTACCCTTTGGTGACCACCACCCAGCCGGGCCGCTGGCGTCGCGCCCACCCGTACACTTCCTGCGCGGCGTAGCCGGAATCGATCGCCACCCGCAGCACCGGCATGTCGATGCCCGCCGCGTGGCGGAACGTGCGCGCGAGCACTGAATCGAGCGACTCCCAGGCCCCGCGATCCGTGGGCCGGCCCGACACCACGTCGTAGGAGATCAGCCACGACTGCTGCCCGCGCCCCCAGCCGCGCGTCTGCACCTCGAGACGATCCGCCTGGACGTCAACGCCGGCGGTCACGAACAGCACCTCATCCGGCAACGGCTCGGGCCGTGGCGTCAACTGCGCGCGCAGCCACAGTTTTTCCGAATCCGGCGGCTCCTCGGCGACCTCGCGCCACGTCTCGCCCAGCACCGTGTTCACGAACACCTGGAGCAGCGGCGGATTGTTCTGCGCCTGCTCGAACTGGGCGGCGACATCGGTCCAGGAGAACCAGCCGACCGGCGAGTACAGGCTCGATAGATGAAACCCCGCCGTGCGTCCGTCGCCCGCTGCGCTCGCGCGCCATTCCCCGCGCGGCAGCATCCACTGCTTCTGGTGATTCTGAAGCTCGGCGCCGCAGTGCTCGCAGACGTACACCGCCTGCTCCGGGTGCCCCTTGGGCCACCGGATCTGCACGAACTTCAGAAGCTGGTATTCCCGGCACTCGGGGCACGGCACCCAGTACTGCCGTTGATCGCTTTCCTCATACGCGGTTTCGATCCTGCTTGCGCCTTTGATCTTGGGCGTCGAGCACAGGAACACCTTCCGGCGGGCGAACGTGCGCGTGCGCGCCAGAGCCAGGTTCACCGGATCGCCTTCGCCCTCGACGTCGCCGGGATAGCCGTCCACTTCGTCCAAGAACAGATAGCGCGACGCCATCGAGCGCAGGCCCACCGCACTATTGGCTCCCGTCATCACAAGCACGCCGCCGGGAAACTCCTTTGAGAGAATCGTGTTCCCTGAATCCCGCGAACGCGGATCGCGAACCAGCTCCCGCAGGATCTCCGACTCTTCGATCAACGGATCGATCCTCTGCTTCGAGTTGCGCTTGGCGGTTTCGACCGTGGGCTGCACGGCCATCATCGGGCCCGGCGCGTGGTGAATCACGTAGCCGATCCAGTTGTTTCCCGCCTCGGTGGCGCCCACCTGGGCCCCTTTCATGAACACGACGCGCTCGATGGCCGACGATGCGGAGAGGCAGTCCATGATCTCCTTGAGGTACGGCGTGCGTTCCGTCCGCCACGGACCGGGCTCGGCCGACGCGCGCTGCGAGAGCACGCGGTACTCGTTCGCCCACTGCGAGATCGTGAGCAGCGGCTCGGGACGCAGGCCGGCCGCGGCGGATGCCCGGTAGATTTCCTCAGTGCTCTGCTGCATCCGCGGTGTCCTCAAGCACGCCCCGGACTTCGGTCGCGAGAATCCCGTGCACCTTCGACATGTCGATCGCAGCGATGCTTTCCACGTTCACTCCAGTGGCCGCCGCGGCGACCCGTACTTCCGCGAGCACCGCCCCAACGACCCGGTCCGGGATATTCATGAGCCGGTCCCGGATCAGCCGCGTGAAGTTGAACGCCGCGACCTTTACCTCGTCCGCCGGAATCATCTTCCCGATGCGCTCTTCGTAGTCGATCTTGGCCAGCCGCGCGTGGTAGTGCTCGCGCACGGCGCGCGCTTTCGTGTACTGGCTCGCTCCGAACCCCGGCTCGTCCTCTTCGCGCGTCACCGCCGGAGCGTAGGTATTCGTGTTCTGCGCCCACGCAGCATCCGCCGCCGCAGGATCGATGCGCCCGTCCGCCAGCGTCGAGATCCGGCCCGAGGAGATCGCCTTCTGCACAGCGGAAAGCGCGACTCCCCGATGGCGCGCGTAAGCCCGCTGGCTCATCGCCGAACCTTCGCCAACAGCGCTTTTCCCGGCCACTTTTCCCTTGCCTTTTCCCGGAACCGGAGTGATCAATCGTCATGCGCCAATCCAGCGCAGAAAGGGAAACCAGAACACAATGACGAACGCAGAAGCCAACACAGCCGCCACCCTGGCGGAACGGGGCGCGCAGGGCGCGCCGGAGAAGGCCTCCTCGAAGAAGGGTGCCACCCGAGCCAAGAACGCGCCCAAGGGCCAGAAAACGGCCAAGGGCGGCAAGGCCACCCCGAAGAAGGCCGCCGCCAAGAAGACCACGCGGGCCAAGGAAGCCGCCACCGCGCCGCGCGCGGAGAGCAAGGGCGCGAAGGTCCTCGAACTGATCGCCCGCGCCAAGGGCGCGACCCTGGCCGAACTGATGAAGGCCACCGAATGGCAGGCCCATAGCATCAGGGGCTTCATCTCGACCGCCGCCAAGAAGTACAAGGTCACCATCGAGTCCTCGAAGAACGACAAAGGCGAGCGCACATACCACTCGAAGTAGAAGCTACTCGGTCCCGCCCCCAGCCGCCGCCGGTTTCAATCGATCCGGCGGCGGCTCTGCTTTGTGAATGCCTGCCGCCAGCGTGCTGATTCGTTCCGCCACCAGCTCCTCACGCAACCGGCACTCGCCCGCGCGGACGTAGGTGCCGTTGATCCTGGCGATGATGCGGTTCTCCAACTCCGCGTTCTCCTTCCGCACTTCCGCCAGCAGCGCTCGATTCTTGAGACTGACGTAGGCGGCGATCAGTCCGGACACCAGCCCAATCCCGGGCACCAGCAGTTGCAGGATCTGATCGTTCATCGCCGTTGTTCCTCAAGGATTCTCAACTCCGCCGACCAATCCGCCAGCGCAAGCACCAATCCCTCGATGTCCGGGTGCCCCGAGTACAGCAGGGATTCCAGTTCGGCGATCTCCGCGAGGCACCGGTCCACCTCACGCTGCCAGTCCTGATCGGTCTCCGGCTGGAGGCCAGCAGCGTGCGGCGACCCCTTACCCCGCTTTTCGCGCTTTTCGCGCACCTCCAGCAGGTCCGTCCGGGGGGCTTTCCGCGCTTATCGCGCTTTTCGCGCAGCCCGAGCGTTCTGAAAACGGCGTTCCATCGGCTTCGAGCACAGCCTCCCGGCCCGTGTACTGCTGCCACCGCTGAACGGCGACGTCGCAATACTTCGGCGCCAACTCGATCAACCGCGCCTGCCGCCCGGACTTCTCGCAGGCGATCAGCGTCGTCCCCGATCCGCCGAACACGTCGAGAATCGTGTCGCGCGTCTTGCTGCTGTTGCGGATCGCCCGCTCGACCAGCTCCACCGGCTTCATCGTCGGGTGCTCCTGGCTCGACGCCGGCCGCTTGATCGCCCATACGTCGCCCTGGTTGCGGGCGCCGCACCAGAAGTGGTCCGTTCCTTTTCGCCAGCCGTAGAGGATCGGCTCGTACTGCCGCTGGTAATCCGACCGGCCCAGCGTGAAGTGGTGCTTGGCCCAGATCACGAACGTGGACCAGTGCCCGCCGGCGTCGGTAAACGCCTGATAGAGCGTGTGCAGCTCCGACGAGGACATACAGATGTAGACCCCGCCCTTGGTCACCGCCAGGATGTTCGCGCACGCGTCGCGCAGGAACTCGTAGAACCTGCCGCCCAGGGCATCGTTGCCCAGTTTCAGCTTCTTCGCGGTCTTGCCTTCGTAATCGACGTTATAGGGCGGATCGGTGAACGCCATGTCCGCCAGGCCCCCGGCCAGGACCTTTTGCACCTTTTGCATATCTGCAGTGTCACCGCACAACAGACGGTGATCGCTCATGATCCACACGTCGCCGGGCTGCGTAACTGCCTGATCCGGCTCGTCCGGAACCGCATCCTCGTCCGTGAGGCCTTCGTTGGTGGCCTCCGGCTCCCGGAGGATCTCTTCCAATTCCTCGTCGGAGAATCCGACCAGGTCCAGGTCGAACCCTTCCTCCGCCAGCGCATCCAACTCGACGCGCAGCATCTCCAGGTCCCAGCCGGCGTTCAGCGCCAGCTTGTTGTCGGCCAGAACCAGGGCCCGGCGCTGCGTCTCCGACAGATGGTCCAGCACCAACACTGGTACCTCAGTCATCCCAAGCCGCTGCGCCGCCGACAAACGCGCGTGGCCGGCAATGACCCTTCCCTGCGCGTTGATGAGGATGGGGTTGGTGAAGCCGAATTCGATGATGCTGCCGCACAACTGCCCGACCTGTTCGTCGCTATGCGTGCGGGCGTTGCGCACGTCTGGAATCAGGCTTTCGACCGGGCGCACCTCGAAGTTCGTGGACAGCCGGATCTCGGTTTTCGCCAGGGCGCCGCTCAACTCGCCTTCTTCCTTCCGTAGTAGGGCGCCCCGTTGGGCGTGTGCTGGATGGCACGCGAGTCCAGGCCGCGTGGATTCATCGTCTCCTCTACCGACACGCCGCGTTCCGCCGCCACTTGCTCCGAACGGCTGGCCGGTGGCAGCCAGGATCGGCGGTTCTAACGTTAGAAGAATCATCCGGCGCAGGATCACGTCGCAGTAGGCCGGCGAAATCTCGCAGCCGTAGCCGGTCCGGCCCAGCATGTGCGCTGCCGCCATCGCCGTCCCGCTGCCGAGGAACGGATCGCACACCACATCGCCTGCGTCCGTGAACGCCCGGATAAAGAACTCGGCCAGCGACCGCGGGAACGGAGCCGAATGCGAACCCTGGCCGCTCTCCGTCGCCGCCTCAATCACGTTGCTCGGGCGCGCCACGCCGCGGAACCGGCCATCATCCGTGGCTCCGGCGCTCCCAGCGGCTTCGCCGCGCGCGCCGGTCCCTAGAAGGCCGCTGCCGGAGGTGGACTTCGGATTGTTCGGCGAGTAGTCGAAGCAATCCTCGGAGACGTGCCCGACCGCCTTCGGCCGGAACTTGATGTTGCCGCGAGCGAAGTGGAACACCGGCTCCCAAGCGTTCTTGAATCGGTTGTTCCAGCCGCCGGGCACGCCGTTATCGGTCTTGCGCCAACAAAATTCGTCCACGAACATCCAGCCCCACCGCCGCTTGTGGGCGAGCACCAAGTCCTTCACGTACAGGCTGCGCTCGCCGTCTTCGGCGTGCTCCTTGATGTTGAGCAGATAGGAGCCGTCGGGCGCCAGAATCGCCTCGATGTTGGCGGCGATCGGCAGGAACCAGTCCGTGTACTCGTCCGGGGGCACCGGACGGAAGCCGCTGGCCGGGTCGTACTCGCGCTGCGTGGCGTAGGGCGGCGAGGTGATCACCAGATTCGCTCGGTTCCCGTCCATCAGCGTGCTGATCACACCCGAATCGCGGCAGTCTCCGCAGATCAGGCGGTGCGGGCCGATCAACCACACGTCGCCGGGGCGGGTGACCGGCTGGCTCGGGGCCTCCGGGACCGGGTCTTCGCCTACCGGCGCGGCGCCGCCGCCGGAATCGGCCAGCAGCGCCTCCAACTCCTGGTCCGAGAAGCCCACGATCGTCAGATCCAGGCCCTCCCGCTCGAGATCCGCCAACTCCGCGGCGAGCACCTTCTCGTCCCACCCGGCGCTTTCGGCCAGCCGGTTGTCCGCGATGATGTACGCGCGCCGCTGGGTTTCCGTCAGGTGGTCCAGCACGACCACCGGAACCTCCGTCAAACCCAGCATCAGCGCGGCCAGCAGGCGCCCGTGGCCGGCGATGATCCCGTCGTTCGAGTCCACCAGGATCGGCGCGTTGAAGCCGAACTCCAGAATCGACCCGGCGATCTGCGCCACCTGCTCCGGCGGGTGCGTCCGGGCGTTCCGGGGGTACCGTCGGAGCCGCTCGATGGGCCAAATCTCGATACGCCGCGCCAGCGCGGGCGTGATTGGAGGTGCCGTACTCACGTTTTCAATGACTTCCGCTCAGGGTGACCACCGACCACCGATCTCGCCGCGCCAGCGCGGACGAGATTGAAGGCGCCGTGCTCACGTTTTCAACAACTTCCGCTCAGGGTGACCACCGACCACCTGACCACCTCTTTGGAACGCTGTCTCTAGCGAAATTGTGCCGTAATCCCACCCGCGGCCCGGATTCTCCGGGAAGGAACCAGAACTCGCATGGCGGCTCCGGGCTGGCCCTGCGGTCGCTTCCGTGGCCGAAGGATTCCTCGCATCCGTGCGATGTGCCGCGCTCCGATCTGGCGGCGTGCCGATTTCATCGCATGCGGTCTGCCACCACCCGCAGGAAGTCATCGCGGCCAGATGCCACCAGCCCGCTTTCGTCCAGGCGATCCAGCCGTCTGTGTCGCAGGCACCGGTGCCCGTCCGGTAGGCGCTCCCACTGGACGTACGGCCGACCACCAGGGGCGCGCGTCGCCACCGGCGTACCATTGTCTTCGTGTGGCCGCCAGATCGCTCGCAGCCGTCCTTTTCGCCCGTAGGAAGGTTTCGCGGCGCCACTCGCAATCAAGGCGAGGGCGTCCTTTAGCTTGCGGAATCCTTCCGACGAGCCGTTTGCGGCGTAGAACGGAATTTCGTTGGTTCGAGACACTTCGAGTACAGGAGGGAGGGAAAGGGATTAACGAGCGTCCCATCGCTCGGATGCTGCTGGAGAACGCTTCAATTGCGTTAGCCTATCCGTAGCATCCCGCGAGTTCAGTCGTCAACAGAAAGCTGGCACGCTCACCGCAAGTCCAGTCCGCCGGAATTGGCGATAGGGGCGCGGGACAGGCTCAGTCAGGGTGAACCGCGAGCCTTGCTGCTGCCTGCAAACCGCGGCGCGCGTGAAGGAGCAACTGAACACCCAGTCGACAGACGGAGAAAGCGCGCTGACTAGGTTTCAGCACCGATGTGCAACGGAACCGTCGAAGCCCGTTTAGGACCCCGACTCTAGGCCGTTGCTGCGCGGGCGACCCGCAACTCCTTTTGCTCAACCAAGCCCTCGACAGCAGCTTGCTCAGACTCAGTGAGCTGTTCAAAGTACGTGTAAAAGGCGGCTTCCAGGATTCTCCAGGCTGGCTTGCTTTCCAGAACACACAGCGCATCCAATCGCGCTTTGGATGGCGGCGGAAGGTAGATGGTCAATTTCGGATAGCGTGACACGTGCTCGGGAGAACCATCCTCAGCTAAGCCGGCGACTGGCCTTCCCATGCGCTTGCTTCCGGACTGTTTGACATCTTGTTGGCTCATGCGCACTAATCTCCTACTCCTTGTGTTGGACGCAGGCAAAAGAGCATTGTAACCCGGCACCAAGCGGTTGTCGAGGAATAATACTTGATGACGCATCAAGTAGTTGACATCTTCTACCGTACGCAGTAAAATCTACTAACTCGATGTCAATAAGATAGTTGTCCTAGGTAGCCTTGGGAGAATACCTAGGACTCTGCTGGGCTGTTCCGGGGATCAGCTTAGAACACTGGGCGAAAGTCTGCTTTCTGCGCGCCTAGGAGGGCACGGATGAAGAGGCGGAACCCGTGGTTCGAAAGAGTAGGGTACGAGCCGGCCAATCGGTGCGGGTCGAAGGCTTCCCGGGATGCGTCACAGCATCGCGCCGGTCCGGACGGAACGGAGCGACGGAAGCGGGAGAGCGGGCGTCGAGGCGCGCCGGTTCGTTTTCCCGATCTCAGCCAGCGGTCAAGGGCACGAGGCGGTGGTGATGCTCGCAGGACTTTGCTAGGCAGCCTTGCCAGTGCTCCCCGCTGCGTCAGGGGATCCCTCCGAAGCATGCGTGCTAAGGGGCACATCACCGCGCTCGGTCAAGGATCGGAGATTGCACTTCACGGGAATCAGTGGCTTCCGAGGATTAGGCACGACCCCACCAACTCTGGCGCTGTGGGGTCTCTGCGGCCTTCTTCCCCGCCGGTGCCGCCACGTCGCATCCGGCCGAAAGGGGGAGGCATTTGAACCCTCATTTGAACGGTTACAAGTCTTCCGGGGTCCGGCCTAAGACGCGCACGCCGAGCCGGCTGTCGCTGAAGAAATGGGCTCTCCTCGCGACGATCTTGATGGCCTTCGCTGCTTTCGCGGTCCCGATGCTCCTCGAACCCGTGAAGTCCATCAGCACCGTCCAAGGAATCGCGAGGCTATTGGACAAGTCCCTCGGAGTGCTAAAGAAGTACATCCTTGATGCTCAGGCTGAGGGTCAGCCCACAAGCGCGGTCCCACCCGACATCGCCACCAAGCAGGTCCCGGTTCCCCCGCGGATCACCACAAGCACGCAGAGTGCCCCCACCGCTGAGCCAACGCAAACAAGCGCGCCGCTCCCAGACCCGCTCAGGGCAAATGGGGGAGCACCAAATAGGCCCCCGCCAGCCCCGCACCCGGCAGCCGCGCCTTCCCCAGTTCCATCCCAGACCGCGCCCCTTAAGACGCGCACTGGCAACTCCCGCAACAAAAAATCAACACCGCGCCCCAACCGCGAATCCCTCCAGTTCGCGGTCGTCGACAGTGTCGCCGATGCTGCACGGCTCTTCGGTTCGCGTCCTGGATCTGCGGAGTTGTATTCCAGCATGAACAAATCGGTCTGGGTCTATGGCTCCCACGACGCGACCCGTCAGATCGTTCCCCTTTGGCGAGACGCCGACGGCCAAGGGCTCGCGATTCCGCCATCATGGAGAGTCGCCGTGGTCTATCCGCCCCCGGCTTGGACGCCACAGCAATTCGAGGAACACCTCGACCGCTGGGTCGCAAACTCCGACGACGTTCGCCGCGAAGACATCATGGAGTGGAGCTCCATCTTGCTGACCAACGGCGTCAGGGTCAACCTCTGCCATGTCGGAGGAACCTGCATCGTGGTCACCACAGGATGGGCTCCTCGTGCCTTTGCTGATTTCAATCTGTGGAGCGATAACCAGACCAATCCCAGCACAACCGCTACCGTTGTTCAAACCGACCAAGTCGGCCTGGACACAGCACACGGAACCGAACAATAAATGAAAGGAGCATGAGTACTCATGGCTACTGTACTGCGTCATTTGAGCTTACTTCCCCACGGCCAACGTATGCTGACTTCCTCTGCGGCGTTCTGGTTTTTTTCGGCGCGAATCCTGGTTTTCCTCATGGGGTTCGCAGAAGGAACAGCCTGGGGCTATCTCGGCTATCTGTTCGGTGACGGCGTCACTCGTTGGATCGGCGCGGCGATCGCCGGCACCACCATCTTCATCGTTGTCTGGCTCATCGACGTCTCGCTCATCACCCTGGACCGCGCCCATCAGGAACACTCTCAAACCATCCTCGGAAAGCTCCCAAACCACCGCGCCTCCCTGTCGCGCGCCATCGTCACGTTCTCGCTCCGCATCGGCCTCGTTGTCGCCTCGCTTCAGGTCAGTACGCCGTACCTGGCGCAGGTCGTGTTCCATCGGGATATCCAGCGCTTCCTCGACGCGGCAGCCGCCCAGGCCATCGATGCGAAGCGCGCTCAGATAACGGCATCCTTCGATGAACAAATCGCCCGCGTGGATCGCCTAATACTGGACCAGCGCGCGGCCCTCGAACGTGAGGTAGCAGGAAAGGGTCTTTCCGGTATGTACGGCATGGGGCCCGCCGCCCAGACCATCGCCGACGGAGCCTCCAAGCTCGAAACGGATAAGGAGGCCATCGAAGTCCAAAAGGCAAGCGACCTTGCCAAATTCCTTCAGTTGGTCGGCGATTGGCGTCACAACCGTGAAACGCTCGCCAGTCGCTACAATCTGGACCTTCCCGAGCAGAGCATCATGCAGAGCCGCAAAGCGCTGGACCAACTCCGCACACGCCCCGAATTCCAGAGCACAGAACTAGCGATTCAGACTTTCCTAATCTTCATTTTCGCAGGGATTCTCCTGCTGAAGCTCTTCGAGCCTAGCTCCGTTCGACTGTACTTGAGCGAAATCCTCCAACAGGAGTTCGACCGCTATCGCGTTGGCACCTTCGATGCACTCCTGCCCGAAGGCGAGCGCAGCACCTCCGCGTCCTACCAGATGCCTCCCCTCCGGCTCTATGAGTTCTTGACGAAAGTGTGGTATCCCACGCAACGCATCCAGGAAAATGACCTCGATTGGCGCGCCCGCGTCAGCGCTACCCAGCTCAGCATCAAGGAACTCGACTCTCTCCGCCTCGAAATCTCGAACGAACTCGACCAGGCCGCTGCTCGACGCAACGCCGCATTGCGCAAACTGGAGGTCGCCGTCCAGGATATGGAAGACCTCCAGTCAGCCATCGCCCAGTTGGAAACTGATGTCGAAGTATTTGAGTCGCGATTGGTCGAAGTCGAATCACAACCCGAGCGTGAGTACAAAGATGAGCGCGCCCGACTCCTCGACCGTGACCACCGTCGCGACGCCATCAACACGTGGGTCGAGCGCCTCAATGACGCCAACGAGCGCCTCGAACGCCTCCTTGCCCGGAAGCGGGTCGTTGAAGCGCGCATTCCCCGTGCGCAAGCTGAATTTGACCGCGCCGATCAGGACTTGACCCGCTACCAGGACGAGCTTGCCGCCACCTCCGCGAGGGTTCGCTCTGTTCGCGAGCGCGCCGCCGGTGCCGCGTGAAAGCGTCCGGATGAGGCCGCTCTGTTCGGACCCGTGGTATGCATATATAGCAAATTTCGTTGTCGTCTCGCGATACGCGAGACAACAACGCAAAAAACGGTCCCCATGCCTACCATGGATACCACTCGACTGATTCGGAAGGGCTTTTCGTGGTACCCATCGATTTCGGATGGCTACCATGGCTACCACGGAACGCAGCCGCGGTGGAGTTGGACTCCAAAAGGACTCCACGGAGGCAGTTCTAACCGTTAGAACTCGGCGTAAGTCTATGAAAGGACGTGGTGGCCAGGGACGGAATTGCAGAGCATTACAGAACCCTGGAGATCCCCATCACCGGTGTTTACCTCGATCCAGCAGCATGAGGAAACGCCATGTTTACTGACAGTTACACCAAGACCCCCGTCTCGAACGCCGCTCCAGAACTGAGAGACCAACCGCCCGGAGCCGTCCCCTCGGTACCCCCGAGACCCAAAGAACAAGGATGCCCCAGGCCCTTGGGCTGTTCTGCCGCGAGATGTGCCGCCATATACACCCGCGTGTCCACGGCCAGCAAAGTGTAGGGAGGGGGACAAATTCGCATTCGTCCAGAACACGGAGATGCAGGAGCAGCCCTTGCTGGATCTGATCGCGCACCGCGGCTTGGATCTCCACAAGGTCTACTCCGACCGGGCCAGCGGTGCGAAGGAACGCAGGCCGGGCCTCGACGCTCTCATGGCCGATGCCCGCCGCGGGCTGTTCGCCGTCGTGGTGGTCTGGCGATTCGACCGCTTCGCCCGCAGCACCAAGCAACTCGTCCTGGCCCTGGAGGAGTTCCACACCCTGGGCATCGACTTCATCTCCCACCAGGAGGCCCTCGACACCAGCACGCCCATGGGCAAAGCGATGTTCACGATTATTGCGGCCATGGCCGAGCTGGAACGCGGCATCATCCGCGAGCGAGTCGTCGCCGGCCTGGAACACGCCCAGCAGAACGGAACGCGATCCGGGCGCCCACCCGGAAGGCCAAGAGTAATTGTCGACGCCGAGAAAGCCATCCGCCTTCGCGATGTGGACGGCCTGCAATGGCCCGTCGTCGCACGCAGATTGGGTTCCAGCGTAGGCAGCGTGCGCAGAGCCTACCTCGCAGAACGGGAGCGTCAGGCCGCTGCCAAAAACCCTCTGCCGGAGGCCGTATGAGCGACCAAGAAAACAAAGGCCTTCCCAAGCCGAAAGAAGGCAATCAACAACCATCTGTTTCTGGCGGGCCCGGGGACGTCGCCGGATCACGAGCGTTTTCATGATCCAACAGCGCCCACGTAGCACGGCGTTCTGGCACGCACCATGGCTGCCTTCGAAGCGATTGATTTGGGCCTTCGGACGTCCGGCGGGGGTATCATGACTTCTGATGGCGACCGGCAAGCGTAGTGCAGGACCGCGCAAGTTAGGTGTCCCGACGTCGATTGAGTTCGCGCATGTGCTCTTTCTCGACGTCGTCGGGTTCTCCAAGCGTCTGATGGACGAGCAACTCCGGCTGATCGACCGCCTCGAAGGAATTGTCCGGGAAACCAGCGCCTTCCAGCAAGCTTTGGAAGCGGAGAATCTGATTCGCTTGCCGACCGGGGACGGCATGGCGCTGGTCTTCCTCCGCGACCCGGCAGCGGCGGCGACGTTCGCCCGCGAGGTCTCGATAGCCCTGAAGAACACGGACATCCCGGTTCGCATGGGCATCAACAGCGGGCCGGTGCATCCCCGCGCAGACATCCGCGGCGACGCCAACGTGGCCGGCGCTGGCATCAACCATGCCCAGCGAGCTATGGATTGCGGCGGAAAAGGCCACATCCTCCTTACCGGCAATACGGCCGAAGCTCTCGTGGAACTCAGCCAGGAATGGAAGAACAGCATCCATCCGCTGGGCGAATTTTTCGGTAAAGCACGGCCTCCGGCTTCGCCTTTACAGCCTACACGGGGACGGATTCGGCAATTCCACTCCCCCGCCGCGCGGGGACGATCCCAAGCGTTACCGGGACCTCCTGCGTGAGGAGACAGCCTGGATCGACATTCGCGCGCTCCAGGTCGGAGCCGGGAAGGCGCACCGCTTTCCCATTCAGGACCTTTATATATCGCTGACGACGCCGGAAGCCGGGCCTCCGGACGGCAAGGGTAAAAAGCAGCGAGCCGCTCCTTCACGCGTCTGTTAACTATGTACGTAACGAATGTGGAAAGTGTCTCAGGTTGGCGCGCGGATCTCCTTCGTTCCACACGGCAGATGCGTGCCACATGCCCCAATCGAACGTCACGAGCGCCTCATTGGGAAATGTGTTCGTACGACGCTTCGTGCGCCGTCCGTCTTGGTCTCCGCCACCTTCGATCGTCCTGCGGATTCGTGTCTCGCTCGGCTCCCCGAGAGCGACACATCCACAAACTAAAACTTGGACGCGCGAACAGAAAGTCTGCAACCTACTTATTTAATGACCACTTCGGCAAACTGCTGGGTTTTGAAATCGGACCCTCGCACCCGGGCTATTCTCTGTTTCGATGCCGCCCTCGGCAGCGCAAGGGCGCACCTTCCACGATGAAATGCGCTGCTGGCCACACGTCAAACGGCTTGCCTGCGGTGTGCCATGAGCCACGCCGCTGGAACTACAATCATGTTGAGGAAGGTGGAACTCAGCAGCCCGAACAGGATCACGAACGCCATTGGAGCCTGAATCTCGCTGCCCGGCTGACCTTGCCCAAGAGCGATGGGGATCAAGGCCAGGCCCGCGGCCAGTGCGGTCATCAAGATCGGGATCAAGCGTTCCTGCGCGCCGAGCATCACCGCCTGAGCCGGGTCCGCGATGCCGTCGATTTCCCGCAGGTGGCGAATGTGGGAGATCAGCATGATCCCGTTCCGCGTGGCGATCCCGAACAGCGTGATAAAGCCGATGATCGAGGCGACCGACAAAGTGCCGCCGCCCGCGAAGACTCCCGCCACGCCGCCCACCAGCGCGAGCGGCAGATTGATCAGGATGATGGCCGCGTCCGTCATGGAGCGGAAAACCGTCGCCAGAATGAATACCATCGCCACAATGGAGAGTCCGCCCAGAATTGTCAGCAGGCGGGTGGCATCACTCTCGGCCTCGAACTGGCCGCCGTATTCGATCCGGTAGCCCTGCGGCAGTTTGACCTGGTCGGCCACCCGGCCGCGGATATCGTCCACCGTGCTGACCAGATCGCGGCCGGACACGTTGCACTGCACCACGATCCGGCGCTGCACGAACTCACGCATGATGAAATTCGGGCCCCGGTCTTCCCGAATGTCGGCCAGGGCGCCCAACGGAACCCGCGCGCCGCTCGGCGTGTCGATCAGCGTGTCACGGATCGCCTGGACGGAACGCTTCTCTTCGGCACCGTAGCGCACCACGAGGGGAAAGCTGATCTGGCCCTCCAGCACGCGGCTGACCTCCTTGCCGACGTAGGCCGTCTGGATCGCTTCCGACGCATCGCCGGTCTGAAGTCCGTATCGAGCCGCGCGGGTGGGGTCGACCTTGACCCGCAGCGTGGGAATGTCCATCTGCTGTTCCATGGAAAGATCCACCACGCCGGGGGTCCCGGTCATGGCCGTCTGCACCTGCTTGGCCAGCGAGCGCAGAACTGTCAGGTCATCGCCGAACACCTTCACGGCCACGTTGGCGCGGACGCCGGAGAGCATGTGGTCGATGCGGTGGGAGATGGGTTGTCCGATGGTAACGTTCATGCCGGGCATCAGAGTGACCTTTTCGCGGATCTCGCCGATCACGGCATCTTTGGGGCGATCGCCGAGCTTGAGGCGAACGTCCAGTTCGGCAGCTTCAACGCCTTGCACATGCTCGTCCAGTTCAGCACGTCCCGTTCGCCGCGCCGTCGAAACGACTTCGGGCACGGACAGCAGAATACGCTCCAGGGCCGCGCCCAGAGCATCGGACTCAGCGAGACTGGTTCCGGGGATCGTCACAGCGCTGACGGTCAGGGAGCCCTCGTTAAACTCCGGTAGAAAGGCCTGGCCGGCTTTGGTGAGTTGGAAGGCCGCGCCGGCCACAAGCACGAGCGCCAGTGCGACTACGAGAGCAGGTGCTTTCAGCGAGAACCGCAAGCTCGGCACATAGATCGCCTTCAGTGCCCGCGAGAGCCACGGCTCCTTGCCGCCGAGAATCGCCTTGGCTCGCGGCAGCAGGTAGGAACACAGCACCGGAGTGACGGTCAGGGCCACCAGCAGCGACGCGAGCAGGCTGGTGATGTAGGCAAAACCCAGGGGGCGGAGCAGGCGGCCCTCCACACTGGTCAACGCGAATAACGGGAGGAACACCAGGATCACGATCACAGTGGCGAACACAACGGAGCTGCGAATTTCGCTTGAAGCGCGGTAGATCACCTCCAGCGCCCCGCTTCGATGGCCCTCCGGCTTGGTCGCGTTCTCCCGCAGGCGCCGCATGACGTTCTCGACGTCGATGATCGCGTCGTCCACCAGTTCACCGATGGCAATGGCCAGCCCCCCCAGCGTCATGCTGTTGATGGTGAATCCGAACCAGCTCATGGCCAGCACGGCCGCGACCACGGAGAGCGGCAAGGCGACCAGTGTGACCAGCGCGGCACGCACGTTGAACAGGAACAATACAACGATGAGCGCGACCAGAATGGCGCCGTCGCGCAGAGCACGCGTGAGGTTATCCAAAGCACGGTCGATGAAATCCGCTCCGCGGAACGCGTTCCGGTCGATGGTGATGCCCTCCGGCAGCGTTCGCTCGATCTCGTCCAGGGTCTGATCCACGGCCTTGGTCAGCTCCAGCGTGTTGGTGCCGGGCTGCTTCAGAATCCCCAGGATGACCGCAGGCCGGCCGTTATGCGAGCCCTCGCCGCGCTTCAGCGCCGCCCCAATGCGAACCTGAGCCACATCCCGGACCAGAATCGGGCGCCCGTTGCGGGAAGCGATCACCACCGCACCGATCTCGTCCTCGCTCCGCACCCGGCCGAGCCCCTGAATCAGGTATTCCTGCCCTCCGGCGACGTGAAATCCAGCCGACGAGTTCTGATTCGCTGTCTGTAACGCTGTCTCGACGTCGTGCAGGCTCAGCGAGTATTCGCGCAGCCAGCGCGGGTCCACCAGAACCTGGTACTGCTTCTGATCGCCTCCGGTCGGGATCACCTGCGACACACCGGGCACCGCAAGCAGGCGCCGGCGGATCGTCGTCTCTGCGATCGTGCGCAACTCCAGCGGGCTGTGGCGATCCGATTCGAGCGCGATAAACAGAATTTCGCCCATGATGGACGAGATCGGAGCAAGGTACGGCGGCTCGACGGTGGGCGGGAGGGATGCCGTCACTTGCGTCAGGCGTTCGGTGACGAGCTGGCGCGCGCGCAGGACATCCTGGCCCCAGTCGAACTCCACCCAGATGATCGCCACGCCGACCGCAGTCGCCGAGCGCACGCGGCGCACACCCGGGGCACCGTTCATGGCGGCTTCCACGGGGAACGTGGCCAAGGCTTCGAGTTCGGTGGGAACCATGCCGGGACCTTCCAGGAGGATGGTCACTGTGGGCGCGGTCAGGTCAGGCAGCACGTCGAGAGGCATGCGCGTGGCTGTGTACGCGCCTCCGAGAAGCAAGGCGACCGCCAAAAACAGCACCAGTGGCCGGTACCGTAGCGATCCGCGAATCAAAGCATCCAGCATGACGGGCTCCTTAATGCACGTGCCCGTGCGCGGGGATCTGGGTGGAGAGCGCAGACAGGCGGATGAGGTAGGCGCCCTGAGTCACAATGCGGTCGCCCGGTTGCACGCCCGACGTGATCTCCGCCATGCCGGATTCGCGATAGCCCACGTCGACCGGGCGGCGGACGAACGCCTCACCGGTTCGCTGGATAAAGACGACCGGCCGTCCGCCGTCGTCCACCAGTGCCGTTTCCGGCACCACAACACTGCGGCGCGATCCACCGAGAAACAACCGGATCATCACCGTCTGGTTCACAGCGATCCGGCCGTCCGTGTTGGTGAACTCGTAGATTACCGGAAACGTGCGGCTGGCTTCGTCCACCACCTTGCCGACCGAGATCAGCCGGCCGGCCGGGCGTGCGCGATCGAGGCCCGGAATCTCGATCTCGGCGCCGTTCAGGTTGCGGAGCTTCGGATACTCGGCTTCCGGCACGATCGCCGAGACGTACACGCGATCGGTATCGACGATGTGAAACAGAACCTCACCGCCCTTGAGGTTGGCCCCGGGCGAGGCGGAGGTCGTGACGATCGTCCCCGCGATAGGAGCACGAATGGCGAAGGCGGGGGAACCCGCTGCGCCCTCCGCGGAGCGGGATGACTCGAACTGCTCGATGCGCGCTTCCGCCGCCCGCAGTCGCGCCTCGGCGATCGTTTCTGCTGCATCGGCTTCTTCCAAACGTTTGCGGGGCGCGGCTCCGACTTCCACCAAGCGCGATGCACGGTCGTGGTCTTTGCGGGCATACTCCAACGCTGCCTCCGCCTCGGCCTTGGCCAGGTCGAGCGCCGCCCGGTCATTCGGCACCGACGTCGGCGGAATCACGGACGCCAGTACCTGGCCCTGCGCGACGTGTGCGCCGAGAACGGGCAGAGCGTCTGCGGTGAGCCGCCCGGCCAACGGCGACGTCACGTCCACCGCGCCGCCCGAGCGCGGGCTCACCTCGGCGGGGACCAATATACTCTCGCGCATCACTCCGTTTTTGGCCAAGCCAGTGGCGAAGTCCATGGCCCACTGCTGTTCCTTGAGGAACGCGATGGTCTCCTCGGTGGCGGGCTCTTCGCCCACGGGCGCTTCGGCCAGCGACGCGTATACCGGGACCGTCTCCAGACGGTGCACATCGGACAAGCCAGCCGCGTCCAAGCGGATCTCCAGGGTGACGTCTCCGGTTCGCGACGGCTTTACCGTCACGCCAAAAATCCCGGCCTTCGACGGAGCATCGGTGGAGAACGACTCGCTCATGCCGTCGGCGTACGTAAGGCGAACCTCGCTGCGGCCGGCTGGAACGGGCCTGAAGTCTCCCAGCCTGGTGAGATGGATCGCAAAGCGGCTGTCTTCTCCCTGGACCAACGCGGGGAATTCAAGAAACAGCTCGGTCTTCGCGGTCCAGTCTGTCGTACTCTCCGTGCGGCGCTCTGGCGGACCGTTGCTCGCGGCGACTTCCTCGTTCGGCGGGGACGTGCAGGCGGACAAAAGAATCAAGGGAAGAGTCAGGACGATCCGGTTCATTGCGTCACCTCGTAGCCCGCGCTGCGCGAGAGCTCGATCTCGATTTCCTTGACCGCGGACTGGAGTTCCAGGCGCCGCAGTTCGGTTTGCCGTTGGATGCGATAGGCGTCCAGCAGTTGAAGAATGCCCAGTTCGCCTTCCTGATACCCCACGCGAGCGGTTTGCAACAGTTCCTCACCCACGTCGCGCGTTTCGCGCTCGAAGGCGTTGAGCGCGTCGAGCCGGGCAGCGTAGACGTCGTAGGCGCCGGCCACCTCGGCCGTGATCTGCTGGGCCAGCAGGTCGCGCCGCGCCTGCGTGCGGGTCTGCTCGGCGTTTAGTCGCGCCACTTCTGTTTGTCCCTTGTCGAATACCGGCAGCGTAATTGAGACGCCGATCACCGCGCCCGTGTCGTTGCGGTTGCTGAACACTTGTGTCCGCTTCACACCTGCGGTGACCAACGGCTCGGGGATGCGCAACCGGTCCGCGGCCTGTTGTTCCAGAGAGAACTGCGCCAGGCGGCTTGCTTCCGCGCGGATCTCCGCCCGGCTGTTGAGAGCCTGACGGACCACGTCCTCTCGAGAGGCCGGGACCATGCGCGGCGCCAAGTCGCCGCGAAGCGTGTCGATCGCCGTTTGTACCGGAAGATGCGCGGCTAAACTGCCACGTTCACTGCGTGCGCGCGCCAGAGCGAGGGCGAGATCGGCGCGCAAATCCGCCGTCTCGCGTTCGACGCGCACGCGGTCATAGCGCGATCCTTCGCCTTCGCGTTCCCGCGCCTGAAGCAAGCCGATGATCGAGTTCATCTCCGTCAGCGCCGACCGGATCACCTCCGCCTCTTGCTGGGCCACCAGCGCCCGGTAGAACGCGATGCGCAGCGACGATCGAGCGTCCCAGATACGCGCGGCGGCATCCGCCTGGGCCGATTCGCGAGCCGGTTCCAGCGCCTGCTTCAAGTAACCCAGCCGGCCCGACCACGGGAGTCGCTGCTCGCCTTGAAAGAACTCCGTGAAGCCGACCGTTTCGCGGCTCCAGGCGGCGATTGGGTTGGGCCACAGCGTTCGCCCGCGCATGGCTTCCACGGCCGCGGCTGCCGATGCCTGTGCCTCACGCCGAAGGGGGCTTTGCTGATCGAATAAGTCGAGTACCGCTTGCTCGGTCCAATCCTGCGCGCGGGCGATCGAGCATACCGCCAGCAGGAGCACTCCGGCGATGGATATCTTCCTTGGAAACATGAATCCCAGCCTTTCGAGGACACGAAGTGTGCGCGGGGATACACGTCCGCGCGATCACGCGTAGAGGCGGGATGAAACGGGTGGGGCTCGGGCGGGACGCTGGCGTGGTTGCGGAGGACTGTGGGACTGCGGATCGCACTCCGGCACGGGACCTAAGTCCGCGGTCGCGGGCTGCCCCGCGAACCCTGCGGGCGTTTCCGCGTAGGCTACAGCCACGCGCTGTGCAGGGGCCGGCGCCCAATCCAGGTAGATCGCCGCCTCGTCGTGGTCATGAGAGGCCCACTCGGGCTCTTGCGAATCATGCTCGTGTAACAGCAGATGCGCATGGCCGAAGCCTCCCCCGGTGTGGTGATGATCCGGGTCGGAGGGATGCACGTGGGCGAAGGGAGCTTGGAGAGCTGCTGCCGCCAGAACGGCCGTGCACAATCCGGTATACCAGCGCCGAAGCATCCCCCTCAGTCTACCTGATTCATCCGCATTACCCGGCTACGAGGTCGGTGAGTGGCGGCGGCCGAGATCGCGGCCAGCAGCCAAACTACTCAAAGCGGGGAGCACCAAAAGCGTGAGCATTGTAGAGGTCAGCAGCCCGCCGATCACCACGGTGGCCAGCGGGCGCTGCACCTCCGCGCCGGCGCTGTTGGAGAGCGCCATCGGCAGGAATCCGAGGCTGGCGACCGCGGCGGTCATCAGCACAGGGCGCAGGCGGGAGAGCGCGCCATCCCGGATCGCCGCCAAGGGGGACATCCCCTTCTGCAGATTCTGCTGGATGAACGCCATCATGACCACGCCGTTGAGGACCGCCACGCCCGACACGGCGATGAAGCCGATCCCGGCGCTCATGGAGAATGGCATCTGGCGGGCGAGCAGAGCCAGCAGGCCCCCGGTAACCGCGAACGGAATGCCGGTGAAAACCAGGGCAGCCTGCTTCACTGAATCGAAGGTTACGAACAACAACGTAAAGATCAGCAGGAACGTCAACGGGACCACGACCATCAACCGCGCGCGGCCGCTGTCCAAGTGTTCCCACAGACCGCCCCACTCCATCAGGTAGCCGGGAGGGAGCTCGACCTGCTGCCCCACCCGTTCCTGCGCTTCCGCCACCAGGCTGCCGACGTCGCGCCCGCGGACATTAGCTTCGATCGAAATACGCCGCCGCCCGTTTTCACGGCTGACCTCCACCGGTCCTTCCACCACCTGAATCTGCGCGAGCTGCGCCAGTGGGATCTTCTGCCCGGAGGCGCTGGCCACCAGCAAGTTCCCGAAATCTCCCGCATGGGCGCGGGAGTGCTTGTTGAGCCGGACTACCAGATCGAACCGCCGGAATCCGTCTAAAACGGTCGTTGCCTTCGTTCCTGCCACCGCGGTCTGGATCAGCTCCTGCACATCGCCTACATTGATTCCGTAACGCGCGATCGCCTCGCGGTCGATCTTGATGCTCAGGAAGGGCAGTCCGGTGAGCTGTTGCACCTTCAGGTCGGCCACACCGGGAACGCTCCTCAGGATCGCCGCCGTTTGATCGGCCTGGCTGCGCAGCTCGTCCAGATCGTCCCCGAAGATCTTGATCACGATGTCGGAGCGGGAGCCCACGCCTTCAATCAACTCGGCCATGCGGAACTCGATCGGTTGGGAGAATGAGTAGCTCATGTAAGGCAGCTCACGCAAGCGGCGCTCCATGGCGTCGACCAACCCCTCACGCGTATCGGCGGTCGTCCACTCCTCTTTCGGCTTCAGGAAGACGTAGGTATCCCCGATGTTGACGCCCATCGGGTCCGTCGCGATCTCCGGCCGCCCGATGCGGCTGATGGTGCTGTTGACTTCAGGGAACTCCATCAACGTTTGCTCCAGCATGCCGGTCATACGCACGGCTTCGGAGAGAGAGACGCCGGGCAGGCGAACGGCATTGACGGCCAGGGAGCCCTCCTCTAGTTTCGGCAGGAACTCCGAACCGAGGAGAGGAATCGCCAACGAACAGCCGGCGACGAAGAGGAATGCCCCGGCGATCGTCAGACGCGCATGCCGCAGCGAGAAATCGAGCAGCGGCGCGTAGATCCGCCGCATGCCCCGCAGCAGAGGGTTGTCTTCGTGATGCTCTCCCGAAGCCACAGCGCTGGCGCGCTTCGGTTCTCTCAGCAGCAGCGCGCTTAAGGCCGGGATCAACGTCAGGCTCAGCAGCAGCGCTCCGGCGAGCGCCAGGATGACGCTGAACGCCATGGGGCGAAACATCTTGCCCTCAATGCCGGCCAGCGACACGATCGGCAGATAGGCCGCAATGATCAGAATCTCGCCGAACTGGCTGGCCCTGCGGACTTCGACGCTGGCGCTGAGAATCGTAGCCCGGCGCTCCTCCGGGGTGAGCCTGCGTGCCAGGACCCACCGCTGCTCCGCGAGCCGCCGGACACAGTTCTCGACGATGATGGCCGCCGCATCCACGATGAGACCGAAATCGATCGCGCCCAGGCTCATCAGGTTCGCGGAAATATCGAAGTAGCGCATACCCGCGACAGCCACCAGCATGGACAGCGGAATCGCCGAGGAGACGATCAGGCCCGCGCGCAACTGCAGCAAAAACAGGAACAGCACGGCCACCACGATCAGACCGCCTTCGAGCAGGTTCCTGGTGGCTGTGCGGATGGTTCTATCCACGAGATCGCGACGATCGTAGAAGATGTCGAGCGCAAGGCCCGGCGGCAGCGCCGTTTCGAGCTCCTTCAATCGCGCCACCACGTTCCGGGCAACTTCGCGGCTGTTCTCGCCCTTCAGCATCATGGCGATTCCCAGCACTGTCTCGCCCTTCCCATTCCGTGTGGCGGCGCCCTGGCGAATCTGCGATCCCATCTGCACGGTGCCAATGGAGCGGATATAGACGGGTGTGCCGCCCTCGGAAGTGACCACGATATTTTCCACGTCGCGGACCGATTCGATCAGCCCGACCCCGCGGATCAGCTCCTGTTCCCCGGCATGTTCCAGGTAGCCGCCGCCGACGTTCAGGTTGTTCTGCGAGAGCGCCTGGATCACATGATGCATGGAGATGCCGTAGGCGACCAGTTTCTCCGGATCCACCTGCACCTCATACTGCTGTTCCTCGCCGCCGAAGCTGTTGACTTCGATCACGCCGGGCACCGTGCGCAATTGCGGCTTGATGAACCAGTCCAGCAGCGTCCGCCGCTCCATCAGACTGTACGGCCGCGGCGCGTCGGACCGGACGTTCAGCTCGAATTGCACGATCTCGCCCAAGCCGGTGCTCACCGGAGCCATTTGCGGCGTGACGTTGGCCGGCAGTTGCGGCTGCGCTTCCAGAATCCGTTCCAGCACCAGTTGCCGCGCCCAGTAAATATCGACATCATCGTTGAAGACCACCGTCACCTGCGACAAACCGAACTGCGAAATGGACCGGACGTCTTCCTTCTCTGGAAGATTGCTCATGGCGATCTCGAGCGGGAAGGTGACGTACTGCTCCATCTCGAGCGGCGTGAATCCCGGCGCCCTGGTGTTGATCTGCACCTGGTTGGTGGTGACGTCGGGGACGGCATCGATCGGCAGGTCCAGCAGGGCGTACACTCCGCCCCCGGTCAGGAAGAGCGCCAGCACCACCACCAGGTAGCGCTGCCGGATGCTCCAGGCGAGTACGTGGTCGATCAATGCTCGTGCTCCCCTTTCAGTTCCCCGGCGAGAAACGCCGACTTCACCTGAAACGCTCCGCCGACCACGATGGGCTCGCCCGGCTGCAGCCCGGCGATAATCTCCAGGCGCTCACCGTCTCCGAGCGCACTCACCTCGCGCGCCTCAAAATGGAGCGGATCCTGCCGCACGAAGATCACCTGGCGCCCGTGGATCGTCTGCACCGCTTCGGCCGGCACGCTCAACGCCCGATGCTTGGATAGCGTGGGAAGCTCCACCGTGCCGAACATCTCGAGCTTCAGTTTTCCATCCGGGTTCGGCACTTCGATGCGCACGCTTGCCGTGCGCGTCACTGGATCGAGGATGTCGCGGATCGCGGCCACGCGCCCTTCCATCGTTTCGTCCGCGTAAGCCTCCAGGCGAACCAGCGCCTGCTGGCCGATGCGGACTTTGCCAAGATCCTTCTCGTAGACCTGCGCTTCGACATAAACGCTCTTGAGGTCGGCGACGGCGAACAGCAGCGTAGTGGAATCGACCACGGCCCCGGGCGCGGCGTTGCTGTCTGTGATTACACCGTCGAAGGGCGCGCGAATTGCGGTGACGGAACCGGCGACGGCCGCCTCCGGCCCGGTCCCGAAGCGCCGCAACTGCGCCAGCAGGCCGTCCATCGCGGCCTCCTGCGCATGTAACGCTTCCGATAGTCCCGCGGCGTTCGCTTCGGCAATTTCCGCGTCCTGCACCGGCCCCACACCGATCTCCACCAGACGGCGGGCTCGCTTCGCCACACGCTCGGCGTTGGACTGCTCCACTTTCACCCGCGCCAGATCCGCCTGCGCCGAGCGATACTGGGCGGCGAGCTGACCTGCCTCGATGTTGTCGAACTGTGCCAGCACCTGGTTCGCCTGGACACGGTCGCCAATGTGGACCAGCACCTCCAGAACGCGGCCACGGGCGAGCGGGCGAATCTGGCTGATGCGGCTCTCGATCGGCTTGACCGTTCCGGTGACCAGGACGCTGGCGCTCACCGGACCCAAGGTCACCGGGGTGACGTCGATGTTGCCGCGCTGCTGGGCCGCCAGGCTCAGCTCCACGACATTGGCATCCTCGATGTAGTTCTCGCGATGCGCTCCGGCTGCTGCTTCCGGGATGGCCGCGGCGCCGGCTTCTGAGGTGCCAGACGGCCGGGAGCACGACAGCAGGCATCCCATCAGGATCAGCGCAGCCGCACGTTTGGAAGGGAAATTCGCCGCCTCGCACAAGCCTGGAGACACGGCAATACTCGGGACGAAGTGCCTTGAAGACACGCCAACCTCCTATCAATTCAGGTAAAAGAAATTGAGCGGGAGGCTAGGCTCGGGGAGGGTGGTAAAGAAGAAATACGGTGGAGTGCGCTTTCGGAGGTGCGCCCAAGGTCACGGTCGCTATAATGTCCTGGCTCGGCTCCAGGGAGAACGGTTGGGTGACGGTGATGTGATGGCAGCAGCAAATGCAGCAGTCATGCGCCCCCGTCGAACTGGATCCCGGCAGGCCGGCGACATCCTCGCAGGTCTGCGCATCCAGCATCTCGCAGGCCACCAGGTCAACGCCCGTGAGGAGCAGGAGAAGGACCGCTGTCAACGGGAAAACAGATCTGAAAACCGCTGCCACTGCCCCGAGTTTATCACTCGGCAGGGCGGTCCTCTGTTCCCGGGGTCGGATGATTGGCAATCTGGGCGGCGGTGACCGGCATCGTCCTCAGATAAGTAGACCCTCCAGCGCGGAAGGATCAGGACGGGAGACGAGGGGAACCCCTGGGAAAGTCCCGGCGCCATCGGGGCGTTGTACCATCCTCACATCTGCGCGAAAAGATATCGGTCCGTACTACCTGCCTTTTGCGCCGACGCCTCTAGCAGCGATGCCGCGTAACATGCCGCCGAAAACGAAATGGTGCAAAGGGAGAACCGAGTACCAATAGATGCGCCCCAAAACCCCCAGCGCGTCGAATGTCGCCGTCTGACGGATCACCGATCCCGCTCCGTCCGGAGTCACTTCGAATTCCAGCCAAGCGTGTCCAGGCAGCTTCATTTCCGCCACCAGCCGCAGCTTGCGATCCGGTTCGATTGCCTCCACTCGCCAAAAGTCCACAGCGTCGCCGGGCTTCAACCAGTCGGGATCGGGGCGGCCGCGACGCAACCCAACTCCGCCGGCGAACCGATCCAGAATGCCGCGCAGCTGCCACAACCAGTCGGCGTAATACCAGCCGCTGGCGCCACCGATGCGGCGCACCGGCGCGAACGCGTTCCGGGGGGAAGCGGGAACGTGGATCGATCGAGAGTCGATCATCAGATGCCGCCCATTCGCGCGCAGGGCGGCTGCGATCGCTTCACGGAAGCCGCGTGGCCGGATCGGGAAGTCGTTCAAGGCGGCGCGGTCTTCCACGATCGTGGCGTGGCAAATGCTGTCGATCAGTTTGCGGCCGACGCGAACGTAGAGCGGGGTCACCAACCCCAGCCACAGGCTGGAGAGACGGGGTGTGAGAAGCGGCACCGACAGCACCAGCCGTTTCAGTCCCCTCTGCCGCGCGTATTCCCTCATGAGGCCGCCGTAGGAAACCCGGTCCGCGCCGCCGATCTCGTAGATCCGCGCGCCGTCGGCCGGAAGGTCCAATGCGGCGAGGAGGTAAGCGAGCAGGTCCGCAATCGCGATGGGTTGCGCCGCAACCGAAACCCAGCGTGGCGAGATCATGACCGGAAGCCGCTCCACCAGCGCGCGAATCATTTCAAACGACAAGCTGCCGGCTCCGATGACCACCGAGGCGCGGAATTCAACGACCGGCACTCCTGTCGACCTGAGAATCTCGCCGACTTCGTGCCGGCTGCGCAAGTGTGCGGAGAGCTGGTCCGCGCTGTCTCCGAGGCCTCCAAGATAAATGATGCGCTTCACGCCCGTCTCGCGGGCTGCGGCGGCGAAATTCCCCGCGGCGGCGCGGTCCTGTTCCTCAAAGGACCCCGTCGAATCCATGGAGTGAATCAGATAGTAAACGGTGTGGACCCCGGTCAGCGCCCGGCGCACCGCCGCCAAATCCAGGGCATCCCCGGCGACGACCTCCAGCCCGGGGTGAGCCGCGCCATCCAGTGCCGCGGGGCGCCGCGCCAGGCAGCGCACCGGATGACCCGCGCCCAGCAGCGCCTTGAGCAGTTCGCCCCCCACGTAGCCAGTCGCTCCGGTGATCAGAATCAGAGGTCTCATCCAGCATCCTTCTCAAGCAAAGCCGCCGGGATTCCCGTCCGATAGGACGGGTACAGCAGGTTGATCCCCAGTTTCCTGCGAATGGCGGATCCATCGACCCGGCGGTTATTCGCGAAGCGCGGCTCCCGTCCGGCGTCCCGCCGCGCGGCCGGCGTCACGCGCACATTCAAAAGCCGTGCGCAGAATTCAGCGATTTCGCGAGAGGTACACGGCTCCTCATCGGCTACCGGAAAGGCGCCGGCCACGTTCGAAAGCAGCGCCGCCTCCGCGTGATCCGCCAGATCGTCCACATGGATCCGGCTGACAAACCGGTCGCTCAGACTGTGCTCGCCGCGCTGGATCGATTCCTGAACACCACGCCCCGGCCCATAGATTGCCGCGGGCCGCAGAATGAGTGACGACCAGGGACCGTCGCGGACCGCATGCTCGGCATCCAACCGTGCCCCGGCACGCTCCGCGCCAGGATCCACCGGCGTGGTCTCATCTACGTGACTCGCTCGTCCGTAAACCGCCGTCGAGGATAGATAGACGACACGCGCGGCATGGCCCCGCAGAGGCTTCAGCAGCTCGGCGGGGCCAGCGGGCGGAATCGAATGCAAGACCAGCATGCCTGGGCGAACGCAGGAGGCCAGTTCCTCGGTCCTCACCACATCCGCCCCGAGTCCCGCCAACTTACGTGGATTTCGCGTTGTCACGGTCACGTACGCTCCACGGGCCAGGAACCGAGCGGCGACTCGCACGCCGGTGAATCCGCATCCTAGGATCAATACATTCAAGCTGCGCCCTACTTGGGAAGCAGAACCGTGTCGACCACGTGAATTACGCCGTTACTCGCCGCGATATCGGCCTTCGTAACCTTGGCGCCGTCGACCATCACGTTCCCACCCATTGTCTTGATCGTAACGCTCTGGCCCTCGACCGTCTTGGCCGATTGCAGCTGCATCACGTCCTGGGCCATGACCTTCCCGGCCACGACGTGGTAGGTCAGGATCTTCTGCAGCTTCTCTTTGTTCTCCGGCTTGAGCAGGGTTTCGAGCGTCCCGGCCGGCAGTTTGGCGAAGGCTTCGTCCGTGGGCGCGAACACCGTGAAGGGACCATCGCCTTTCAACGTGTCCACGAGTCCCGCCGCCTGAACGGCGGCGACCAGCGTCTTGAAGTTGCCGGCAACCGCGGTCTCGACGATGTCGGCAGCCGAGGCGGCAGATGAGGTCAGAACCAGCGCCAGGGCGCCGGCGAGTAAGGTGGGCAATCGAAGTTTCATTTACGGTCTCCTTTAGAAGAGTTCTGCGAGTGGCCGGCTCTTGCGCCGGGCTCACTCCCGGATACTGCGGGGGGGTGCCCGCGTTGCATCCGATGCTTTCTGATTTGATCTTAAGTAAAAAGTGTTTTACTGTATAGAAAAAATCGCGGATCGTTTTCTCCACAGGAAAGGATTCCGCGCAGCACGTACGCAGAGGAAAACAGATTGCCGCATGGCCAGTGAAACGATCACAGCCGGTCTGAAGAAGCCTACGTCATCTCTGGCCGGCTTGAGATTCGCGCCGGCGAGGATCGGCACCAGCTCACCGAGGGGGACGCCATCTATTTTGAATTTTCGCCATCCGGCGTCTAAAAAAAGAAGAGAGCGTTCTCCATCGCACGTCCAGATCTAAGATGGAACGGGTGGGGAATCGCTCGGGCCGCGTGCGGGATCTGGAACCGCATCGACGGCGCGAGCATGGAGACTGGTTTTGGTCTTGTAAAAGCCGGCCTGGGTTCGGCGCCGGGGATCAGCCGGTGGCCCTGAGGACCCAATGTTCCGGCTGAGCCGTATGCCGCTTGCGGGCTATTGCGCTTGGATGGTGAACTGAAACGGCACGCGGTAATAGCCTTGTTTCTCCCACACCTGCTTGCGCGAGTTGGTGTCATCGGAATAGAGGACCACCACATCGAGTCCGGCAGGAAAGCCGCTTTGGCCGGAGCAGCCGGGGATTTCGCTACCGCTGGCCGTGTTCACCTGCCACACATTGTTGGTAGAGTTCACCGCAGTTTCCAGGCAACTGCCGGTGGTCGGACCCCAGACCATCTTCCAGGTGTAATGCCGGCCCTGGGGGTCGGGGAAGACGAGACAGACGGCGCGGGACTGGAGAGGTCCAGCGCCAAGCGGGGGGACGTTTTTCCGCCGTGGCCGGAGGGCTTGGAACCCACTCCTTCTGTGGAAATCGAGATCCGCAAGCGAGTGGACCAACCTGCGCAGAATCAACCTAATCGGTTTCGGTTGTGGCCTTCAACGGACAGGGTGCGGCATAGTGCGGCAAGGTGCGGCGGCGGCCCATCTGGATTGACAGCCTTAGTTATAGCTAGGCTAGGGCGCCGTTCGTCTTGGAGTCAAACCGTCTACCGTGCGCTCCGGGCCGCGGATAGCGCCTCCGGGCCGAACGCGTTATGATGACTAAGTTTGTGACCTGTCGCCCGTCTGAAACCTGAGTGCGCTGGCGGGCGCCGGGTCTTCGCCCGTGGCTGGCGCGACCGGCCCGGGGAAAAGAGGATCACCAGTGACCAGTAACGACCCGCGCGAAATCATCGATCATTCCCCCATGACGACAGCCATGATCATCGTGGTTGCCCTCACGGTTTTCCTGAACGGAATGGACGGCTTCGACGTGCTCTCCATCGCCTTCGCTTCGCCAGGCATCGCCAGCGAGTGGGGCATCGCGCAAACGGGGCTGGGCGTGGTGCTTTCGATGGAGCTGATCGGCATGGCCTTCGGTTCGATCCTGCTGGGCGGCGTGGCGGATAAGATCGGGCGGCGGCCGACGCTGATCGGGTGTCTGATCGTAATGGCGATCGGGATGCTCGGCGCGACCACGGCCGGGAGTCCGGTGCAGCTTTCCATCTGGCGCGTGTTCACCGGCCTGGGCATCGGCGGCATGTTATCGGGCACCAACGCGGTGGTGGCGGAGTTCTCCAACAAGCGCTGGCGCAGCCTGTGCATCTCCATCATGGTGATCGGCTACCCGCTGGGCGGCACCTTCGGCGGCATGTTCGCCTCGAACCTGCTGGCGGATTACAACTGGCGGTCGGTATTCTACTTCGGCGCGGCGGCCACCGGCGTTCTGTTGCCGGCCATCATCCTCTGGATGCCGGAATCGGTTCACTGGCTGGCGCGCAAGCAACCGGCCAACGCGCTGGAGCGCATTAACCACGCTCTCGGCAAGTTGGGGCACCAGGGCATCCAGGCGCTGCCCGAGATCCACGAGACGGACCGCAAGAAGTCGGTGGGCGATATCTTCTCGCCCGGCCTGGTGGGCATCACGCTGCTGGTAACCGCGGCCTACTTCTTCCACATCATCACCTTCTACTTCATCCTCAAGTGGACCCCGAAGATCGTCGCCGACATGGGCTTCGCGGCCTCCTCGGCAGGCGGCATCCTGACCTATGCCAACCTCGGCGGCGCGCTGGGCGGCATGGCCTTCGGTATCCTCACCGCGCGCATCGGCCTGAAGCCGTTGACCATCGGGATCCTGGTGCTGGCCGCCGGAGCGGTGGCCGTATTCGGCCGCACTCCGGCCGAGCTGGGCACCATGGCGTGGCTCGCCGGGTTGGCCGGATTCTTCGGCAACGCGGGCATCTCCGGGCTGTACTCGATCGTCGCCTACGCCTTCCCGACGCACGTGCGCGCCACCGGAACCGGATTCGTCATCGGCGTGGGCCGCGGCGGCGCGGTGCTGTCGCCGATCCTGGCCGGCTTCCTGCTGGACAAGGGCAACACGCTGCCGACGGTGGGCATGGTCATGGGCGCCGGATCACTGATCTCCGCCTTGGTGCTCTTCTTCGTGACGGTGCGCACGGGCACGGAAATCTCGGATCACGCGCCGGGGCTGCCGGCCTCGTCGATGTCGCGCGCTCGGGCGTAAGGGCGGCCGGGAGGCTGTTGCGAGCAGTCCTGGCGCTATTGAAAGGCAGGGTGGGACGGACTGATCATCCGCGCGCCGCCAACGTCGCAACTCATGGCGTCGCTTGATGACACGGATCCGGCCCTCACACCCGGTGCGCCAAGCCTGCACCTTCTTGAATCAGCGGCCTCGCTCCCCGTTGGGGCGTGCGTGTCGCGATTGCTGGCAGTAAGTCGCGATCGCTGGGTGGATGCCCGAACACGTCGCAAGGCGTGATGCGCGTCCCCCAACCGCCCAAACAAAAAGCGGGCGCCACACTCCCGAACCGCTCAGGAGCGCCGCACCCGCTTCGTTTCTAAAACCCGCTCTATTCCGGTTGTGACGCCGGGTGCGGACTACCACGGTGGCAGGTGAAGCACGTCACTTCCTGCTCGCCATTGAAGGTGTTCGTATTGATGTCACGCACCATCCTGATCATCTTGCGAGCCATCACCTTCTCTTCCTTGTCGTCGGAAGCGAAGTTGCCCTGGACGTGGCAGAACATGCAACCACCCTGATCGCCAACGCCAAGCGAAGCGACGAACACGGGCATCATCGCCCGGAAACTGTCCGGAGAAAGAACCTGAAGGTTTTCGGGAGCTTTGCCTTTACCCTTGCCGCCTTTCCCTTGACCGCCAAACATCACGAGACTGAGAAGAAGAACCGCCAGTACTGTGGAGAAGATTGTGCGCATGGCGGCTATTATACAAGGCTGCCGGGGTCGCGCAACAGGGCCACCGGCAGGAATCTACGGATGGCCGGAGCCGGCCGGGACGGCCTGCTCCTGAGTTTGGTCCGGAGTTCGGCCCGGGCTCTGTTCCAGTCCTTTGGTGATCAGCTTCGCCAGACCCAGGCCGCCGTTGTCGGCCATCACCTGCGCGAACTGCTGCGCGGCCATGTCCCACATGGTGTCGCCGGTCTGATCCGCCTGGTCATCGGACTGATCCGCGGAGGCGTGCGCGGTGCGCAGCATTTGGGCCAGCAGCAGCGCCTCGAACTGGCTGGCCGCCTCGTGGGCGTTCTTCGGCTTGGGCGCATCGGGCGCCTGCGGCACGGCGGCGGTGAGGGCGTCGACCATTGCTAGATGACCTCTATTTCGGCCGCCAGGGCGCCGGCCGCCTTCATGTTTTGCAGAATGGCGATGATGTCGCGCGACGTGGACCCGATGGCTTGCAGCGCCCGCACCAACTGCTCCACCGTGGCGCCTTCGTCCAGCACCACGTTCTTGGCCTGCGCTTCATTGGTCTGGACGTTGATATCGGGCGTCACCGTGGTCTGGCCCTGCCCGAAGGATTGCGGCTGGGACACGTTGTATTGCGTGCGGACCTCCACACTAAGCGCTCCGTGCAGGATCGCGACCGGCGAGATGTGGACATCCTTGCCCATCACGATGGTGCCGGTGCGTTCGTTGATCACCACCTTGCGCATCACGTCGGCTTCCACGCTGATGCTCTCCACAGCCGCGACGAACTCCACGGGGCGCGTGGCGTAGTCCGGAGGGATCGCAACGCTCACCAGGCCCGCGCTTTCGGCGTGCGCAATGGGCGTGCCGTCTCCCGGGAAGGTGCGGTTCAGCGCCTCCGTGATGCGCGCAGCCGTCGTGAAGTCGGACTGGCGCAGTTGCAGGTGCAGTTTGTCGGTGGGCTCCACCGAAGGCGGCGCCTGCTCGATGATCGCCCCGTCGGGGATGCGGCCCACCGTGGGATGATTCAGGGTTTGCGAATTGCCGGCGCCGCCGTTGGCCACGAATCCGCCGGTGATCAGCGGACCCTGCGCGGTAGCGTAGACCTGGCCGTTGGCGGCCTGGAGCGGCGTCAGGATCAACAGTCCGCCTTGCAAATTGGTGGCGTCGCCGACGGCGGCCACGGTCACGTCGATCTTGGTTCCGGGCTGTCCGAACGGCGGCAGCGTCGCGGTGACCAGCACCGAGGCCATGTTGCGGACCTGGATTTTCGTGGGGTCCACCTGCACGCCCATGCGCCGCAGAATATTGGTCAGGGTCTGGGCGCTGAACACGGTCTGGCGCTTGTCGCCCGTGCCGTTCAGGCCCACCACCACGCCGTAGCCCATCAGTTGGTTGTCGCGGACGCCTTCCAGCGAGGCCAGCTCCTTCAGCCGCGTCGCGGCCGGCGAAAGCGAGGCGCTCAACAGCAGAAGCGCGCAGAGGTTTTTCATCACGCGACCCATCACGTCTCCTTAGAAGGGCAGCAGGCCCTGCAAAATCCGATACAGGATAAACGGACGCTTGATGGCGTCCTGCACCACACCCTTGCCGTTCACGGTCACCGAAAGGTCTGAGATCAGGTTCGACGGAATGGTGTTGGCCGGCGTCACGTCCACCGTGCGGATGTAGCCGCGCAGCGTGACCAACTGATTCTCCGAGTTGACCGTGACCAGCTTGGTGCCCTCGATGGCCAGCAACCCGTTGAGGGTGGTGGCCACCACGCGCGCGGACATCGTGGTGGTGAAGGTCAGATCGCGCGAGGTCTGTCCGGCGCCGTCCAGTTTGCGGTTGTCGGTCATGCTCAGCAGGTTCAGCAGCGGATTCGCCGCGCCCACGGTGCCCAGCAGCGCCGGGATCTGGTTGTCGCTCGACGACGAGCGCGACGAGGACGTGCCTCCGGACGCCGCGGCGGAAACGTTGTCGGCCACCACGATAGTGACGATATCGCCCACGGCGGTCGCGCGCAGGTCGCGCGCCGGATTGGCCAGCGCCCCGTTTGAGGTGAACAGCGAGCCCGGGCTCTGCGCCCACAGCGCGGCCGGGATCAGGCAAAACAATGCGGTCTTCATTTTCGGACAGCCACCTTTCCTTTTCCTTCCACCACGGCGCGGAAACGCGCCCCGTTCGCCGGATTACGGACCATGACGCCTTCGCCGATGTGGCCCGACGATTCCGCGGGCGCATCGAAGGCCAGCAGCACGCCGCCGTTGGAGACCTCCACGCGTACGGTGTCGCCGTTTTCCACCTCAGGTTCCTTCGACTGCTGCCAGACGGCAATGGGCGCTCCCGTCGCGGTGTTGGTGACGCGCACACGCGCCCACACCGGCGTGCTGCGGTTTTCCCCGTAGACCAGGCGGCCGCGCCACAGGCCATTGCTGGCCAGGCCGCTGCGCTCGAATTCCACCGTGCCAAGCGGCAGCGGATTGCGGTTGAAATCGACAATCTCGATGGACGCGTCGGCTTCGCCCAACGCGGCTTGCAGCAGCGGCAGGAGTTGCTCCGCGCTCAGCGTCTGCGTGGCGCGCTCAAAGCAGACATCGGCCGGAACGGGCTGCGGCAGCGCGATCCTGTGCTGCTCCGCCCACTGCTGTAGCTCTGTGGGGCGAACCTCGCGGCGCGCCCCGGCCAGCGGTGCGGGGGCGATGTCGATCGCCGGGTTCAGCGAGGCGAACGCGGGCGCCTCGGCCGCCAGTTGCCCGGCCAGAATACGGTCGCCTTGCACCACCGTGCAGGACCACGCCAACGGCGCGATCAGGACGAAGCTCAGAATCCACTTCATCGCGTGAGGTTATTGACCTGCGAATACATCTCGTCGGCGGCTTTCACCACCTTCGAGTTGGCTTCGTAAGCCCGCTGGCTGGTGATCATATTGATGAACTCTTCCACCACGCTGACGTTTGAGCCTTCCACGTAGCCCTGCTGCAGCGTGCCGAGCCCTTCCTGTCCGCCCGGGTTCCCGATGGTCGGGTTGCCGCTGGCGTCGGTCTGCAGAAACAGGTTGCCGCCAATGCTGTTCAGGCCGCCGGGATTCGTGAAGTTCGCCAGTTGGATCTGGCCGGCCACCTGCGAGGCGCTCTGGCCGGGCAGCGTGTAGCTGACCGTGCCGTCAGAGGCGATGGTGACCGATTGCGCCGCCGACGGCAGGTTGATCTGCGGCTCCACCGGATTGCCATCGCTGGTGACGATGTTGCCGTCGCGGTCGAGCTGGAAATTGCCGGCACGCGAGTAGGCGATTTCGCCGGTGGGCCGCCGGACCTGGAAGAAGCCCTTGCCCTGGATCACCACGTCCATGGGATTGCCGGTCTGCTGAAAATTGCCCTGCGTAAAGATGATGCTGTTCGCCGACGGCCGCACGCCCAGGCCGAGCTGCAGGCCGCTGGGCACGATGGTTTGCGTGCCCGCCGCCGCGCCTGGTTGCGTGAAGCTCTGGTAGAGCAGGTCCTGGAACTGGGTGCGGCGCGCCTTAAATCCGGCCGTGCTGGCGTTGGCCAGGTTGTGCGCGATATTGTCGATGCTCATCTGCTGGGCGTCCATGCCGCTGCCAGCGCTGTACAGTGCTCTGATCACGTTCTTCCTCTTTCTGCTCGCTTACACCCGCGCGACTTCCTCAATCGCATGCTTGTTCATGTCGCTGCCCAGGTTCATGGCGCGCTGCAGCATTTCGAACTGGCGCATCACACTCACCAGGCGGACGGCGGCATCGGCCACCGGAACGTTGGATTGCTCCAGCGACCCCTGGCGCACCACCGCGTCGGGCGCCTTTCCGGCGGTCCCCGCCGGATCAGACATCTTGAAGTAGCTGTCGCCCAACTTGGTCAGCTTATCCGCGGGACCGTCGAAGCCCACGATCTCGATCTGCCCGATCTCCTGGCCGCCTTGCCGCACCACTCCCTGCTTGTCGATGTCGATGGATTTCGTGGGATCCACGTTAATGGGCTGCCCGTTCTTGCGGACGTTGCGCAACGTGTAGCCTTCCGGTGTCTGCAACTGGTTGGTGCGAGAAATCTGAAAGCTACCGTTGCGCGTGTAAACGACGCCCGCCGGGGAGTTCAAGGAGAAGAATCCGGTGCCGTCCAAGCCCAGGTCAAGCGGGTTGCCGGTAGGCGCCAGCATGCCTTGGCTGAAGTCGGTCCAGTTCTTTTCGACCATAGGGAGTTCGGATTGGTAAACGCTATAGAACTCGCGATCCGCTTTGAACCCGGACGTTCCGGAATTGGCGATGTTGTTCGCCAGCATGTCCAGCGATTCCATACGCGCCTTCATTCCGCTGGCGGCCGAGATGAGCAGGGGATCCATCGTAACGAGTCCTCGCCATGAGACCTTGCAATTCGTACGCCGTTTTTAAAACTCAATAAAAACGGGTCGATGAGGATAAATGAGTCCCACTTTGGGCGGCAACTTCGTGCCGTTTTGGGGCTCGTGCCAAATTCTTAGCGCGACCACTCGTTGCGATCTCCATTGAAACGCGGCAGTTCCCGTTTGGGCACTCACCTGCAATATCAGGCGGCGTGAACGCACTGTCCAGCATCGGAGCGTCGGCCGCGCTACCGGGGATCTTCCCGGTGGCCACGGCCGGCGATTCGCCCGCTGCGCCGGTGGCTCCGCAGTCTGAGGTCGCGAAGCTGATCCAGGTGCTGGGCGCGCTGATGCAGTCGGGGAAAGCCGGCGCGAGCCAGATGCTCGAAGGCCTGGACATCGATGTCGACGTGAAGGGCAGCACGGACGCGGATGCGAGCGCGGATCCAGCCGCCGGCGATGCTTCTAATAAAGAGGCAGCCGCCCCGCTGGCCGCTCCGCCCGAAGTGATCGCCCAGGCGCTGATCCGTTCCATGCTGGCCGCCGGTTCGGCGCGCGCCGCCGCACAGCTTGCGCAGGTGGCTGACCAGACTGCTGCCGCATCCACGGAAGCCGGCGACGGCAAGGCGCAGGCCGCGCAAGTGGAAGCAGCTCTTGAGGACGCCAATATCGACGTCGCGGCGCTGCTGGCCGCGGCGCAGGGCAAAACGGCAGAGGCTGCGGAAAGCTCCGATACAAAGAAGACCGCGCCTGAGGCGAAGGAATCCGCCAAGCTGACGGTGGTGCTGCAGCAGCAGGCACCGGCGCCAGAGATCGCCGCCACGCAGCCGGTTCCCGTGCCCGCCAAAGCGGAGAAGCCGGACACCAGCGCGACGCCGCAAGCGCCGGAGGCCGCCGCGGGCGGTCCTCAACCGGTGGCCATCGAGCAGCCTGCGCAGGAAGCTCCCGCCGCGGCAAGCAGAAAGAACGCGGCTGCCCGCAACACCGGGAAAGCGCCGCTGGCCTTCCAACTGCGCCTGACGCCCGAAACGCAGGGTGTCGCGGCCGAAGTGAAGGCCCCCACTGGCAAGGAAGGCGATGCTTCGGTGCAGGCCCAGGCATCGAAGACGGCCGCGGCTCCGGCCGTGATCCCGGTCAGGTCCGAGCCCAACGCCGAAGCGCCTCTCTCACACCAGTCTTCCGCGGCACAGGATGCCGTGGAAGCGGAGGGCGCTCCCGGATCCGCATTCCAGACTCCCCAGGCCGATGCGAAGCAGGACAACGGCGCGCCGGCGGACACGGGCAGCGGCAACCAGCGCGACGCCAACAGCAACGCCAAGCGCGACGTGATCGAATTCCGCCCCGTGCAGGCCGCGCCTCGCGCCGCCGCCGCGAGCAACGCCGCGCCGCAGACTCCGGTCAGCATGCCGGCTCCGGCCGCGGCCACCCACACCGCTCCCGCCAACCCTCACTCGTCCGCTCCGGCCGACGCGGTGGCCGCGCTGCGTAACGCCGACTCCGCCACGCCCATCACCGACGTAAAGCCGGCGGCCTCCCACAGCACCCCCGAGATCGCCCTGCGCATCGCCCGTCCGGATGCATCGCCGGTGGACATCCGCGTGGTGCAGCGCGCCGGCCAGGTGCGGGTGGATGTGCACACCGCCGATACGGGCTTGCAGACCTCGCTGCGGCAGGATCTTGGCTCCCTGGTTCATTCGCTGGAGCAGACCGGCTACCGCGCCGAGGCCTTCACCCCACAGGACAGCTCGCTGCGGACCATGACCTTCGCCAACCTCGATGCAGGCGTCGACCGCACGTCGGTCCATCAGGCTTTCCACACGCAGAACCACGCGAATGACCGTGAGGGCCAGCCGGATTCCGGCCGGGGCCAGCATTCCTCGCAACAACAGCAGCAGCACCAGCAGCGCCGCCAGCCGGTGGCTCGCTGGATGGAAGTTTTGGAGAACGTAGCATGACCACCAACGGAGTTTCCGATACCCCGAGCACGCCCGATATCACGAGCCCGGCCATTAAAGCGCCCGACAGCATGCTCGCCGACAAAGACACGTTCTTGAAGCTGCTGGTCGCGCAGCTTGAGAACCAGAATCCGCTGTCCCCGGCCGACGGCCTGCAGTTCGTCACGCAACTGGCGCAGTTCACCCAACTGGAGCACTCCGCCGTGATGCGCGACGATCTGGACTCCATCAAGTCCACGCTCGCCACCATGGAGGCGCAGCAGACCGCCGCCATCACCGATTCAACCCAAACCACGCAAAGCACGCAAGAGACGCAGAACTGACGGGCAGTAATCAGATAGGAGAGAAGAAGCAATGTCCAACTCATTTTCCACCGCGCTTTCGGCCCTGGCCGCGCACGCTACCGCGATTGACGTCGTCGGCAACAACCTGGCGAACCTGAACACCACGGGCTTCAAGTCGAGCACGGTTTCCTTTCATGACCTGGTGACGCAGTCACTCGGCGCGGGCCTGGGCGAAACCCAGGTCGGGTTCGGCGTGGGCACGCCGGTGACGCTCCGGCAGTTCTCGCAGGGCGCGATCCAGTCCTCGGGAGGTCCCCTGGACGCCGCCATCCAGGGCGACGGGTTCTTCGTGATCCAGGGCAGCTCCGGCCAACAGCTCTACACCCGCGGCGGCAACTTCCAGGTGGACACGCAGGGCAACCTGACCACGGCCACCGGTGAGAGGCTCCAGGGTTGGACCCAGGTGGGCAATACGCTGAATACGAATAATCCAATCGGCGACATTACCGTGCCCGTCGGGTCCTTGAAGGCGCCGATCGTCACCACCAAGTTCTCGACGGATCTGAACCTGAACGCGGCCGCTACCGCCGGCCCACCGCCCGATCAATTCTCCACCTCCATCGAGGTGTTCGACTCGCTCGGCATCTCGCACGTCGTCTCGGTGAACTTCACCAAGACCGCCAACCCGAATGAGTGGGACTACTCGGTGGATTTTCCGGGCGCCGATCTCACTTCCGGTACGGCGGCGTCCACCACCGGCACCATCAACTTCGACCAGAACGGCCAACTGATCGTTCCCACGGCGAGTGACGTGCCCCCTGTGCTGAGCGCCACCGGGCTGGCCAACGGCGCCGCCGACATGGACATCACCTGGAACCTGTTCAACGGACCCACGCCGCGGCTGACGCAGTTCGCGCAACCCTCGGCCACCTCGGCTCTTGAACAGGACGGATCGGCCCCGGCCAATCTGGTGCGCGTCGGCCTGGCCGACGGCGGCAAGATTCTGGCACAGTACTCCAACGGCCAGCAGGTCGTCGTGGGACAGGTGGCCATGGCCGCCGTCCGCAACCCTGAATCGTTGATCGCCGTGGGCAACAGCAACTTTCAGTTGAGCGCCCGCACGGCGCTGCCGGCCATCGGCCTGCCCAATACCGGCGGACGTGGAACGGTGCTGGGCGGCACGGTGGAAGCCTCCACGGTGGACATCGCCCGCGAGTTCACCAACCTGATCGTCTACCAGCGCGGCTACCAGGCCAACGCACGGCTGGTGACCACGGTGGACGAACTCAGCCAGGAAACCATCAACCTCAAGCGGTAACGGAACCGTGGCTGAGCTGACTGTTTTCGAGCAAACCGCGCACCTGGCCGACGTGCCGATCGATATCGAAGTCGAACTGGGGCGCAAGAGCCTCACGCTGCAAGAGGTGCTGGCATTGGCCGAAGGCGCCGTGATCAGGATGCCGCGCTCGGCCGGCGAGAACATTGACATTCTCGCCGGCGGGCACATCTTCGGATCGGGCGAAATCGTGATCATCGAAGAACGTTTTGGGGTCCGCATCACGGACTTCAACGAAGAAGAGTAGGTTTAGGGAGGCAACCACATGGACGTGGTCCAGCAGGTTCTTGCGATCCTGCTTGTGTTCGGGCTCCTGGCAGTCACAGTATGGACGCTGCGGCGCGGGAGCATTTCGTTGCCGGGCGCGTTTAGCCGCGCCCGCGGCAGCGGCCGGGCGCTCGAGACCGTCGAGCGCGTTTCGCTCACCGCGCAGCATGCCGTACACCTGTTGCGCGTGAACGGCCGGGAGCTGGTGGTGATGACGCATCCGCAGGGGTGCTCGCTGCTGGTGCAGGATGCTCAGGGCTCCCATACGGGTTTGGAGCCGCGTGTATGAAACGTCTGCTGTGGCTGGCCATGGCCGCGGCGCCCGCGTTGCTGGCCGCTCCGCAGGATTCGCTGCTGGGCGTGACGCTGGTGCAGAACCAGACCGGGCAGTCGGTGGGCGTGCCCATGCAGATCGTTCTGCTGCTCACGCTGCTGACGCTGCTGCCGGCGATTCTCATGTCGGTGACGCCGTTCCTGCGGATGGTGGTCGTGCTGCACTTCCTGCGCCAGGCGCTGGGAACGCAGTCCGCTCCGTCGAATCAGGTGCTGGTGGGGCTGGCGCTGTTCTTGTCTCTGTTCGTCGTGCAGCCGACCGGCGAGAAGATTTACCACCAGGCGTGGGAGCCGCTTGAAGCCGGCCAGATCACAAGTTCGGAAGCCTGGGACCGGGCCCAGCCGCCCATCCGCGACTTCCTGCTCAAATACGCGCGCGAGAAGGACATCTCGTTGTTCATGGAACTGTCCCACGCGCCCGAACCCGATACCCCCGCCGACGTGCCGCTGACCGCCCTGGTGCCGGCCTACATCCTCAGCGAGCTGAAGGCCGCCTTCCAGATCGGCGCCGTGCTGTTCCTGCCCTTCCTGGTGATCGACCTGGTGGTGGCTTCGGTGACGCTCTCCGTGGGCATGGTGCAGTTGCCTCCCGTGATGGTGTCGGCCCCGTTCAAGGTGCTGCTGTTCGTGCTGGTGGACGGCTGGAACCTGGTGGTGGGATCCCTGGTAAGGAGCTTTAACTGACATGACAACCGCAAGTGCAAGCGATCTGATTCGCGGCCTTTTCATGACCACCTTCTGGCTGAGCCTGCCCGTGCTGGCCGCCGGATTTATCATCGGCGTGGTGGTGAGCCTGGCCCAGATCCTGACCTCCATTCAGGATTCGAGCTTCAGCACCGTGCCGCGCCTGGCCGTCTTCATGGTGACGCTGCTGCTGGCCATGCCCTGGATGCTGGCCCGGCTGATCGCCTACACCACCACGCTGTTCGGAGACCTGGGCCGCTTCGCCCATTGACGCCGCCATGACTCTGGGACTACCTTTCAGCACCCTGTGGGCGTTCCTGCTGGTGCTGGCGCGAGTCTCCGGGATGGTGGCGTTCTTCCCCCTGCCGGCGATGCGCGCCCTGCCCGACCTGGTCCGCGTGGTGTTCGCTCTGGCGATCACCGTGGCCCTGTTTCCCGTGTGGCCCAACCTGCCGAACGTGATCCCGCCGATCGGCACGCTGGTGGTGTGGGGCTTCTGCGAAGCGGGCTTCGGACTGGTGGTGGGCCTGGCCATCGGCTTCCTGGTGGACGGCATGCAGATGGGGATGCAGATTCTGGGCTTGCAGGCCGGCTACGGTTACGCCTCCATGGTGGACCCCAACAGCGAAGCCGACTCCGGTGTGCTGCAGGTAATGATGACGCTGATCGCCGGCATGCTGGTCTTCTCGCTGGGCATTGACCGCGAAGTGATCCGCATCCTGGCGGCGAGCTTCGAACGCTTCCCGGCGGGCTCCTGGGCGCCGACGGCGCAAAGCGTCGACGGCATTCTGCGCCTGAGCGGCGGCGTCCTGAGCACGGGATTGCGGCTGGCGCTGCCGGTGACCGCCATGCTGCTGTTGATCGACGTGGCGCTGGCCTTGCTCGGCCGCATGCAGCAGCAACTGCAACTGCTCACCTTGGCCTTCCCGGTGAAGATGCTGGCGGCGGTGGCGCTGCTGGCCATCATGGCGCCAATGATCCCGCGGCTGTTTTCCGGCGTGGCGGAACGCACGCTGGCCGTGCTGCGGCAGTCGCTGGGGCAGTGACCCATGTTTCGCGTTGCAAATGCGGCGTGGATGACCAGGGGGAACCGCTCCCTGCGGTCGCGGCTCAGCGATAGGCGCTCTGCCCGGAACAACGATGCTTCTGCACGGCGCCGCTGGCTGAGCCGCGATCACACGGAGCGGTCCGCGCTGGTGCGACCAACCGCTGAGGCGGGACACTAAATGGCGGACTCCGGAGAGCGCACAGAGAAACCCACTCCAAGACGGCTGGAACGCGCCCGCAAGGAGGGCAACTTTCCAGCCAGCCGCGAGTTTGTCACCGCGGTCCACTTCCTGGGCGTCGTCACGCTGTCGGCCATGTTCAGCGGAACCGTGCTGCTGGGCCTGATGCGGCTGACGCGCCGGCTGCTGGCCGCGGCCTTCGCCCGGGACTTCAGCACGCAGAGCATGGTGGAGCTGTCGCGCCAGGTGATCGCGCCGGAACTGTTGCCGCTGGTGCTGGGCGGCATGGGCCTCATGTTCCTGGTGACCATGGCGCAACTGGCCACCACCAAACTGGGCATCTCCGGCCAGAAGCTCGCGCCCGATATCAAGCGGCTGAATCCCATGAGCCGCATCAAGAGCCTGCCGGGGCAGAACCTGCCGGTGTTCGTGCAGGCGCTGGTGCTGTTGCCGCTGGTGGCCGCGGTGGTGTACTTCGAGCTGGCCGAAAACATCGGCGCGCTGCTGGAGCTTTCCTGGATGGGTCCGCAGACGGCTATGCTGCGCATCGGCGCCACCATCGAAACGCTGCTGTGGCGCGCGGCCGGCCTGTTCCTGCTGGTGGGACTGCTCGACCTGGCGTGGCAGCGCCACCGCTACATGAAGCAGCTCAAGATGAGCAAGCAGGAGATCCGCGAGGAGCACAAGGAACAGGAAGGCAACCCGCAGATGAAGCAGCGCGTGCGGCGGATCCAGCGCGACATGGCGCGGCGTCACATGATGAAAGAGATCCCCACGGCCTCCGCGGTCATCGTCAACCCGACCCATTACGCCGTCGCGGTGCGCTACGCCATGCCCGGACCGGGCGAGGTGGGCGGGGCCCCCAAGGTGGTCGCCAAGGGCAAGAATTACCTGGCCGCCCGCATCCGCAAGAAGGCGCTGGAGCACCGGGTTCCCATCGTCGAGAACCCGCCGTTGGCGCGCGCCCTCTACAGCTCCGTGGATGTGGGCCAGGAGATCCCGGCGCACCTCTATCGAGCCGTAGCCGAAGTGCTTGCTTATATTTACAAGATGATGGGCGGGAAACTGCCGGGGTAGCCCAAAGAGCACCCCAGTCCAGTGGTGCATAATTCTGCAACCTGCATTTTGTTTCTAGCGTCGAATGGGTGTAGGGAAGAAAAGAGACACTGGACGAACGCAGGAGTCGGGAGAACATGAACGCGAGCTACAAGTTATCGGCAATCCTCACGGCGGGTTTGCTGGCTTTGCCGGCGCTGGCCGCGACCGAGGCGCGCATCCCGTTGACGAGCGGTCCGGGAACGCAGGGCTATCTGGAGCAGCAGGTGCGCCACCAGTTGGCGAAGCTACCGTACGTGGGGGTGTTTGACAACCTCTCCTTCCGCGTGGATCAGAACGATAACGTCACGCTGGCCGGGCAGACCGTCCGCTACATCGTGAAGCGGGATGCGGAAAATGCAGTGGCCCGGATCGAGGGCGTGCGCCACGTCGACAACCAGATCGAGGTGCTGCCACTGTCCTACAACGATAATGACATTCGTATCCGCGCCTACTACGCGATTTATGGCACGCCGTCGCTGAGCCGTTACGCGATTTCCGGCCGGCCGCCGATACGGATATTAGTGAAGAACGGAAACGTCACCCTCGAAGGTGTGGTCAACAATGAGGGAGAGCGCCGGTTGGCGTACGCGCAAGTCCGCGGGTTGCCGGGGGCCTTTCAGGTCACCAACAACCTTCGCTTGGACCGCGAAGTGATGGCCGACTGACGCCATGAGTTTGGGTCACCCCGGACGCAGTCACCTTCCCCTCCGCTCGCGGGGAACCGGGCGTTGATCCACGGCGGCCCGCAGCCTCCTGACCGGGCCGCCGCTTAAATTTGGGGGGGCTGATCATCAGCCACGGAAGTCTTCGAATTCCCGCACGCAACTCAAGTGTTCACCTCGCCGGGGCTAGCCCTTGTTCTCACCCTTGCCATAGTCCAGGTCTGTCGGGAAGGACGTGGCGCGAGCCCGTGGCTCGCCGCGCCGGCACTCGTGCCGGCGCTTGTCGCCCGGCCGCGGTGGCATGCTTCGAACCGCCGCGAAATCGCCTGTCGCAGCTCCCCCGCCTCGCGCTCCCGCCGATGCGCGGAGCTCGTGAGAATCCGTCAGGCGCCATCGGCTTGGGCCACAAGCGCCGGGACGAGTCCCGGCGCGGCAAGCCATGGGCTTGCGCCACGTCCTGCGTCCGAAACCTGGTGAGAAATGTGGGCTACTAGCCCTGGGGGGCAGGGTTGTTGTGTGGAAGTATGTGTGGGAGTTGCACGGCCTCAAGCCGTGAGCTTCAGCAGCCGCTCCGCGTTGCCCCAGGCGATCTTGCGGAAGACTTCGGGCGAGGCCAGGTCCTTGAGCGCGGTGAGCGTTTCGCGGGCTACGCACTTGCCGGCGATCAGCGGCAGCGGATTGGTCTGGCCGGCGCCATGGCCGTCGGCGCAGCCGCAGTCAGAGCCGAACATCAGCTTGTCCTGGTGCCGCGCGAGGAAGCCGCGGGAGAAGTCGGGGTCGCGCGCGAGCGAGTTGCGGCCGGAGGTGGCCGAGAGGTCGCCGTAGAGGTTGGGGTAGTCCGACAGCATGCGGTCGGTGAGGCCGCCGGGTTTCACGGGTCCTGTGGGGTAGGCGGTGTCGGTGGGGACCTCGGCTGAAATGTTGGCCCAGAAGAAGTCGGCGTGGCCGATGAAGGTGGTGCGGGGGAACTCCTTGAGCAGTGCCGGCAGGCGGTTGATGCCCGTATTGTAGATGCCCGGGCTGAGGGGCTGAGAGATTTCCTGGAAGTGGATCAGCACGGGCAGGCTGAGCTCGGCGGCCAGCGCGTAGACGCGGCGCATCTCGGGTCCATCGACCGCCACGCCGCGGGTCTTCATCTCGCCGAATCCGCGTGAGCCCGCGCCGGCAGCCTGGCGCAGGAGGTCGATGGCGTTGTCGCGCGTGACGTTGGTGCTGGTGAAGCGGACGAAGCGGTCGGCGGGCATGGCGGCGGCCACGGCGTCCTGCGAGGCGTCGGTGAGGAGCACGGCGCGGGCGATGCCGGCTCCGTCCAGGTGCGCGAGGTTCGATTCACGCTGGCGGCGCAGGTGGTGGTGGATGTCGATGACGGGTCCGCCCCAGGGGTTCGTGGGCTGGGCGCGGAGCAACGACGCTGCCGCGGCGGCGGCGGACAGGGCCAGGAATTCGCGTCTGTGGATCATCGCGTTCCTTCAGTGTAGAGCGGTTTGGAGGATGATCGGAGACGCGGGCCTGACACTGTCTGTGACCACGGGCGCCAGGACGAGTCCCGGCGCGGCGGGCACGAGTGCTCGCGCTACTTGCGCTTCAGCAGAGCAGAGATCACCGATTCGCGGTCGCCGCGCGCCCAGGCGTCCTGGATCCGTTGTTCGGAGAGGTCCGCCATGCGGCCCGCCAGTACGAAGGCCGCGTGGGCATGCTCACGGGTCTGCCAGCGGGCCATCTCAATAATGTTGTCCTGGGCGCGCTGGCGGAGGCGGCTTAAGGCGAAGGCGTCGTGTTCGGCGGTGAGTTGCTCAAGCGCGCGGGCGGCTTCCACGCGATCCGACCAGGCCAGGGAATCCAGCAGGTCAATAAACCAGACCGCGGAAACGCGGACGCGCGAGGCGGGGTCGTGTTGCTCCAACGCGGCCAACGCCCGGAGGTCGCGCACGGCGATGGCGCGCACCACGGGGTCGTCGTCGGTGAGGGCGAAGTGGAAGTCGTCGACGATGTCGGCCTTGCGGGCGGAATAGGCCAGGATGTAGGCGGCCGCGCCACGGTGCAGTTCGTCGTCGGACTGGCGCAGGACGGTGCGCAGGGTATCGAAGTACTCGGCGGCGAGCGGCGGGAGCTGATCCTGGAGGCCGCGCAGGGTGCGGTCATTCGAGAGGGGGTGACCGGCGTTGAGGTCCTCGGTGACGGTGTTGATGCCGCGGGAGACGTCGAGGATGCGCTGGTAGGCGTTGACCAGGGCAGCGGGCAAGCGGTCGGCTCCACCGGGCGGCGGGCGCAGGGGATAGTGGGGCGCGCCGCGCTCTTCGATGCCGACGTAGAGGATGGTCTTGCCGCCGGGGCAGCAGACGGCTTCAAGATGCGAGGCCACCACCTGGGGAAGCTGGTTGATCCGCTCCTCGGCGTCGCCCTTGGAGGCGGGCAGAAGGCTGCCGGCGCGCACGCCCAGGGCCTGGGTAATGAGGTTGGGGCTCAGGCGGTGGAGGCCGTAGAAGTCCAGCACGTCAATGCGGGGCAGATCCAGCGTATCGTCCACTGTGGCGGTGTTGCGGGCGGCCGGCGTGGCTCCCCCTTTGGAGGAGGTGACGCTCTGCGCGGACAGGAGCAAGCCCGTTGCCAAAACTGCACTGAGAATCCGGATCACGGTTACTTACAGGATAGACGCCCCCGGCGGCAGCGGCGTTCCTCTACCGCGATCGTAGGTCAGGACCACATCTTGTGCGCGGTCTCGACCACCAGGTCAAGCTTGCGCCACTGGTCGTCTTCGGTGAGCAGGTTGCCCAGGGCCACCGACGCGAAGCCGCATTGCGGGCTGAGGGCCAGGCGCTCCAGCGGGATGTAGCGGCTGGCTTCGTCGATGCGCTTGAGCAGGCGGTCCTTCGATTCGAGCTCGGGCTGCTTGCTGCTGACCAGGCCGAGAACCACTGACTTGTCCGACGGGACGTAGCGCAGCGGCTCGAAGGTGCCGGCGCGGTCCGATTCGTACTCGAGCAGGAAGGCGTCGACGTTGAGGCCGGTGAAGAGCTGCTCGGCGATGGGGTCGTAGCCGCCTTCGGCGTACCACTGGCTGCGGTTGTTGCCGCGGCACAGGTGCATGGCGATGACGACGCCTGCGCGGCGGGCTCCTTCGAGACACGCGTTGTCGGCGCGGATGGCTTCTTCGAGCGCCTGCGCGGGGTCCATGTCCATTTCGTCGTGGACGTACTGGCGCCACTTCGGGTCGATGTAGTAGCTGTAGCGCGGGGCGTCGATCTGGATGTATTTCACACCTTCGTCCAGCAGCGCCTGGACCTCGGCACGCAGCATGGGGACGATGTCCCAGAGGAACTCGGAGCGCGTGGCGTAGGCCTGCTCGCTGATTCCTTTCTTATAGGCGATCGCCGGAAACTGGTTGGCGGTGGGCAGGGTGATCTTGATATCGCCAGGGCTGTGCTGCTTAAGGAACTCCACCTGGCCGGAGACCCAGCGGCGCTTCTGGCGGAGCTTGGAGGTAACGATGCCGGCGAGGCTCGCCATCTTGCCGGCGGGTGTGGCGGCGCCTTTCCAGGTGCGCGAGACGGCGTCGTCCACGTTGAGGCCGCCGACGGAATCGTGGAAGTCGCTCATGAAGCCGGCACGGCGGAATTCGCCGTCGGTGAAGATGGTGAGGCCGGCGTCGCGCTGGCGGGCGAGCACGCGGAGGATGTGGCGGTCTTCGATTTCGCGGAGCTGCTCAGGAGTGATTTCGGGGTTGTCGCGCGCGTCGAGCAGTTCGGCGGGACGCAGCAGGCTGCCGACGTGATCGGCGCGATAGGGGAAGACCATGAGGTTTATTGTAGGGGTTATTGTAATAGAGACACGGAGGCTCTCATGCACCTGCGTACTGCCGCTGTCCTCGGCCTTCTGAGCGCTGCCCTGGTGGCGGCGCAAGCTCCATCCGACTACAAAGCGCCGCGGACGCCGTGGGGCGATCCTGACTTGCAGGGCTTGTGGCCGGGCACGGTGAGCATCCCCATGCAGCGGCCGGCGAGCTTCGGCGATCGCGACACGCTGACCGACGAGGAGCTGAAAGAGCGCGACGAGCAGGCGCTGGGGCGCGCGGGGCGGAACTGGATCGAGTACTTTCCGGCGGCGCGGCAAGCGTCGCTGATCGTGGATCCGAAGGATGGGCGCATTCCGGCGCTGACGCCCGAGGCGGCGAAACGCATCAAGAGCATGCGCGGGGGGCTGGGTCCGCCGTCGCTGGGCAGTGTGGAGCAGAGGGCGGATGGTCCGGAGGATTTCGACCTGTGGGGGCGCTGCATCACCAAGGGCATCATCGGGTCACTGGTGCCGGGTGGGCTGTATAACAAGGGCAACCGGATTGTGCAGGCTCCGGGGTACGTGGTGCTGATGAATGAGATGGTGCACGAGTCGCGCGTCATTCCGCTGGATGGCCGGCCGCACGTGGGCCAGGGGATTCGCATGTACATGGGCGACGGGCGCGGGCATTGGGAAGGCGACACTCTGGTGGTGGAGACGACCAACTTCACCAACAAGACGAACGTGAACGCGTTTGACGCGGCGAGCGGTCCGCACACGGAGGCGCTCAAGATGACGGAACGGATTACGCGTGTGGGCGAGGATCGACTGTTGTGGCTGGTGACGATCGACGATCCGCAGACGTGGGTCCAGCCGTGGACCTTGAGTATTCCCTTGGAGCTCGATCCGGACTACGAGCTGTATGAGTACGCCTGCCACGAGGCGAATTACGGGATGATCGATATTCTCAAAGGGGCCCGGAAAGAAGGCCGGTAGCAGTTCATTTTAGAGGCGCCTCGATCTCATCGCTTACCCAGACAAGCTAAGGGGCCGCTTCGTCACATAAAACGGCATACGGCACGGTCCTCTACCGGCGGAGATAACGTCGCTCTGTCACCCTTGCGGCGTGTCTAGAATTACCGCGCTTGGCCCACCGGGCGAACCCGGCGAACGGGGTGGGCCCCGGCTCTCCGACGCGTGAGCGTCCGGGACTCCTGTTCAAGGTATCGCGCAAGGGCGTGTGGACCGCGGTCCGGTGAAAGTGCTAAGTGATGTAGTCGAGAGAGAAAGCGTTGTGCAAGCAAACGTGAAAGACGGGGGCGTGGCCGTGCTGGTGGCCTCCTGCGACAAGTATCGTGATCTGTGGACGCCGTTCTTCCGCCTGTTCTTCCGGTATTGGCAGGACTGCCCGTTTCCGGTCTATCTGGGGTCGAACGACGCCACCTTCGAAGATCCGCGGGTGTCGGCGATCCGGGCGGGTGAGGACCTGGACTGGTCGCGCAGCTTCGGGGCGATGCTGGCGCAGTTGCCGCATCCTTACGTGCTCTTGCTGCTGGAAGACTATTTGTTGACGCAGCCGGTGGACACGGCCCGCATTGTGGATCTGTGCCGGGTGATGGAGGAGACCGGCGCGGCGTGCCTGCGGCTGTATCCCTTTCCCGGCCCGGATTCGGAGTGGCCGGGGCATGCAGGCATTGGGGTGATTCGCGAGGGAGCCCGCTGGCGGCTATCGCTGCAGGCCGCGCTCTGGCGGAAGGACGTGCTGGAGCAACTGCTGGCGCCGGGCGAGTCGGCGTGGGAGTTCGAGGTGGCCGGGTCGGCGCGGACGAATGCGGCCGGGCGGCCGTTCCTGAGTGTGGGACGGACGGAGCCGCTGCCGATCCACTACTTCTGCACGGCGGTGTGGCAGGGAGCGTGGGTGCGGCGGGCGGTGGAGTTCTGCGCGCGAGAAGGGATTGAGGTGGATTTGCGAGCACGTCCAGTGGAGGCGAGGCGAGCGCTGGTGCGGCGGCGGTTGGAGATTTTCAACCTGAAGAACAGGCCGCCTCGTCCGCCGGCCAATGCCTCGTATCACGCCTGAGCGGGACGAAGTGGGGGCAGGTGGGGATCCCCGTCACGCGTGCTGCGAGCGAACGGGGCGATGGTGGTGTTCCACGATTACGGGTCGCCCGGAACCCGCCCTGATATCCTGAGATCGAAGGCTGTGCCATCCTCAAACCAAAACCCGGGGTCAAACCAAACCCGGGCTCCGCGGTCCAACGAAGAGCCGCGCTTCGGCACCCTGGCCATGGTGACCTACGGCCTGGTGTTCTTGACGCTGGCCCTTTCCATCGCCGCTTACTTCTTTATGTCGCGCCAGGCGACGTCGCAGAACGCAGTGAAGCTCGAAAACACGCGCACCGTGCAAGTGGGCGCGGTGTGGATCCCGGCTTACCCGGGCGCCGCGTTCCGCGACAAGGCATCCCAGGTGAACGGCAACACGACGGAAGGGTCGCTGGATTTTCGAAGTGCCGATCCGGCCGCACAGGTGGTGGCGTTTTTCGGCGACACGTTCCAGCGCATGGGCTACACCACTACGGTCGCCACCAACAACGTGGGCGGCGGCACTGTCCAAGCGTTCCGGCACGGAGGCCGGATGCACGCGTTCGTCACGGTCGAGTCCTCGCGGGAAGGGGCGCAGGGGCACATTACGACGCTCTACCGCGACGAACGGCAGTAGCTGGTCTCAAATTTCCTGGGACCAGTACTCGATGGCGCGCAGCAGTTCGTGGCCGTTGTTGTAGCGATCCGCCAGCGCCGCCCGCGTCTCCACCAGATGCTCCAGCAACGCCGCCACCGCCCGGCGCTGCGCCGTCGAACAGGCCAGGATCCTGCTGTTGCGCGGACCGTCGCTCAGCAGATGGAACAGGAACTGCTCGCCGTACCAGCCCAGTTCGCCCGGCTCGTCCAGTACCAGCCGCGCCAGCGCCGGGACGTAGTAGAGGAAGCCCTCGCACGTTACGAAACAGATGGGGTCCCAGGACGGATGGCCGACCTCGGCCATCGAAAGCGAGCCGACATCCTTCGCGCGCAGGGTCTCGTCGTGTTCGGCGCACTCACAGCAATGGGTGTGGTTGGTGAAATGCTGGGGCCGCGGACAGTCCGCAAAGGCCCGCCGCACCTGCTCCAGGATTTCGCGGTCGGAAGCCACTGCCCCTCAGATTGCGCTACTCCGCCGCCCGGCCGCAAGCCCCGGCTCCACGGGGCTGGCGCCACGTCCCTCGCCTGCCACGCGGCGGCTGCTCCGTTGCATTCGGAAAATATCTGGGATACTCTTTTCGCATTCCTCACATTGAGGAACAGGGAGGGAACAGATGGCCGCTAAGAAACCGACGTTCGGCGCATTTAACCAGGGAGTGATTCCCACGATTGCCTGCTTCAACCGTGCAACCGTAGAGCTTGGTGTGGACTTTGACGCTTTGATCGAGGCGATGCAGGAGTACGTGGACGCTCACGTGGCGCCGGTGTGGGGAACGCCCGCGAAGCTGGTCAAGACCAAGGATTTCCAAAAGGGCGCCTGGGCGATCGTCTTTCTCGACGACGCCGACCAACCCGGCGCGCTGGCTTATCATGACCTGACTCCCGACGGCCTGCCCGTCTCCAAGGTATTCGTCAAGACCACACTGGATAATGGCGACCTGGTGAGCGTCTCGGCTTCTCACGAACTGGTGGAGATGCTGGTGGACCCGGCCATCAACCTCATGACCACCGGACCCGACCCCAGGACCATCTACGCCTACGAGAGCGCGGATCCGGTGGAGGAACTGAATTTCAAAGTCAAGGGAATCGCCATGAGCGATTTCGTCTACCCGGCCTATTTTGAAATCTTCCGGAGGAAGAACTCCGTGACATTCGACCACCTGGATCAGGTTTCCAAACCGTTTCAGATCCTCAAAGGCGGCTACCAGATCATCTTCAAGGACGGGAAATACAGCGAGGTCTTCGGCTCCAAGACCAAGAAGAAGAAGTTCAAGAAGGAAGACCGCCGCGGCCACCGCAGCCTCATTCGCAAGTCCGGAAAACTGAAGAAGGCGGACACGAAGGAACTTCGCCGGCACTTCTGAGCCCGGCCGCCATCGCGTGACGATGCCAACCTGCGCCGGGCGGGCCTCTTGGGCGCCGATGTATACTGGCCTCACTCAAAAGGAGTACCGCGATGAATCGTGATTTCCTCACGGGAGTGACTCTGCTGCTTCTGCTGCTGGTCCTGTTCGCCGGCGTGCTCGCGTTCGACCGGCCGGACGCGGCCACCGGCGCGACCGCCGCGGTGATGGCGCCGCGCTTCGAGGTGGATCCGCTGTGGCCCAAGCCACTGCCGAATCACTGGAGCCTGGGGCAGACCATCGGCGTTTCCGTCGACGCGCAGGACAACGTCTGGATCATTCACCGGCAGGATTCGCTGGAAGCGGGCGAGGTGCACGCGGCCACGAATCCGCCGATCGCGCAATGCTGCGCGCCCGCGCCGCCGGTGCTCGCCTTCGATCCCGCGGGCACGCTGATTCAGCACTGGGGCGGACCCGGGAACGGCTATGACTGGCCCACGAACAACCACGGCATCACCATCGACTACAAGGGCAACGTCTGGATCGGCGGCAATGGGCGCGTGGCGCAGGGCGGGTTGCAGGAAGACCAGGTGGGCGGGGTGCAGCCGTTCGCCGACAACATGGTGCTGAAGTTCACGCAGAGCGGCCAGTTTCTGATGCAGATCGGGCATCCGCATTCGAGCAAGGGGTCGAATGACACCGAAAATCTGCGGCTGCCCGCGAAGATCTTCGTGGACCCGGCCACCGACGAAGCCTACATCGCTGACGGGTACGGCAATCATCGTGTGATCGTCTACGACGCCGAAACCGGAGCCTACAAGCGCCACTGGGGCGCGTACGGGAACAAGCCTGATGACGTGGATCTGGGTCCGTACAATCCGGACGCCGAACCCGCGCCGCAGTTCCGGAATCCGGTCCACTGCGCCGAGCTGTCGCACGACAACCTGCTCTACGTCTGCGACCGCGCGAATGACCGCATCCAAGTCTTCCGTCCGGACGGGACGTTTGTCAAGGAGATGTTCATCCGGAAAGAGACGCTGGGGTCGGGGTCGGTGTGGGACATCGCGTTCTCGCGCGATCCGGAGCAGACTTACATTTATTTGGCGGACGGGGAAAACCGGCAGGTGCACATCCTGCGGCGCGATACGCTGGAGGTGCTCACCAGCTTCGGCGACGGGGGGCGGCAGCCGGGGCAGTTTTACGGGGTCCACAGCATCGCCACGGATTCGAAGGGCAACGTCTACACGACCGAGACGTATCACGGGCGGCGCGTGCAGAAGTTCGTCTATAAGGGGCTCGCGCCGGTGACCACGAAGGATCAGGGCGTGGTGTGGCCGCAGTAACTGGGAGGCCGGCCTGAGCCGACGACAAGCGCCGGGACGAGTCCCGGCGCGGCGAGCACGAGTGCTCGCGCCACTTTATGATTCCGCTACGCGACCGCGGAAGTGGCGGTAGATGTAGAACGAGTAGCTGGCCACTAGAAGCATGCCGGGGATCCACCACACCAGGGCCGTACTGAGTCCGTTGGCCGGCGAGGCGGCTTCGGTCACGGTGAGCCCCAAGGACGGGTCGCCGTTCGACGGCAGCACGTAGGGATACACGCCGAAGACGGCGCTGGTGAGCATCCCGACGATGAAGGCCACCGAGCCGAGGAACGCCGCCAGGTCGCGGCCGGCGCGCCGGAACCAGAATGCGCTCAGCAGCCCGGCCAGCGCCAGCACCGGGAACACGATGCCGGCAGGGTGGTCGCTGAGGTTCGCGCCCACCTGCGGCTGGATTCCCAGCGTCATCAGCGTGACCACCGCGGCGAGTCCCGCGACGGCCCACCATGCCAGCCGCGCGATGTGCCGCGACCGGGTCCGCACTTCGCCCTGCGTCCGGTAAGCCACCCACAGCGCGCCGTGGTGCGTCAGCGTCACATACGAGAGCAGGCCGACGGTGACGGTGTACCAGTCGAGAATGCCCACCTCGCCTTCCACGCCGAAGTTCGTCCAGAACGGCAGAAAGAAGGAGCCGGAGGCATCGATGGGCACGCCGCGCAGCACGTTGCCGAGTGCGGCCCCCAGGCAGATGGCCAGCAGCGCGCTGGAGCCGGTGAACACGACGTCCCAGATCGGCTGCCAGAGCTTGTCCTCGATATGGCTGCGGAATTCGATCGAGATGCCGCGCAGGATCAGCAGCCACAGCACCACCATCAGCGGCAGGTAGAAGCCGCTGAAGCTGGCCGCGTAGAGCTCGGGGAACGCCATGTAGAGCGTCCCGCCGGCGGCCAGCAGCCACACTTCGTTGCCGTCCCAGAAGGGACCGATGGATGCGAACACCGCGCGCCGCTCGCTATCCTTGCGGGCCACGCCCAGGTGGATGATGCCGGCGCCCAGATCGAAGCCGTCCAGCACCACGTAGCCCGTGATCAAGATGGCCACCAGCCAGAACCAGAGCGTTGCCATTAGTGCACCTCCGCCTTGTACGGGTCCGGCCCGCGGTGTATCTCCCGCCCCACCAGGAACAGGAACAGCACACTCAACAGCGCATATAACCCCATGAAGCCGAGCAGCGTGAACATCGTGCTGCCGGTGGAGACGTTGGCCGACGATCCGTCAGCGGTGCGCATGATGCCGTAGATCAGCCAGGGCTGGCGTCCCAGCTCGGCGGTCATCCATCCGGCGGTGTTGGCGATGTAGGGGAACGGCAGCATCAGCATCAGCACCCACAGCGCCGGTTTGAAGCTGAACAGCCACCCGCGCCACAACAGGAATGCCGCGCCGGCCATCACGCCGCCAAAGATGGTCCCCAGGCCCACCATGATGTGGTAGGCGTAATACAGCAGCGGGATGTTGTCGGGCCACTGCTCCTGCGGGAATTGGTCGAGGCCTTGCACGCGCGCTCCCCAGCGCTCATAGGTGAGGAAGCTCAGCACGCGCGGAATCTCGAGCGGATTGTCCAGACGGAGCTTGGCCATGTCGGGCTGTCCCACCAGGGCTAGCGGCGCGCCTTCCCGGGTGACGAACAGGCCCTCCATCGCGGCCAGCGTCACGGGCTGGTGCAGCGCGACGTTCTTGCCCTGCTGATCGCCGGTGGGCATGACGATCAGCATGCTGCCGAGGAAGCCTGCCACCACGCCGGTCCGCACGAAGACCTTGGCGTAGTTCACGTCGCGTTCCTGCAATAGGTAATAGGCGCCGATGGAGGCCATCACGAAGCAGGCGGTGAGCGTGGCTCCGATCATGTTGTGCAGGTACTGCCACATGGCCCAGGGATTCGTCATCATCGTGGCCAGGCTTTGGAGCATGATCTGGCCGTCGGGGCCCACCGTGTGTCCCACGGGATGCTGCATCCAGGCGTCGGTGACGATGATGAAGTAGCCCGATAGCCACGAGCCCAGCCACACCAGCACCGCGGCGAGCCAGTGCATGCGCGGGCTCAGGCGCTTGGCTCCGTACAAAAACAGAGCGAGGAAACTCGACTCCAGGAAGAAGCTGAACATGCCTTCCATGGCCAAGGTCTGTCCGATGACGTTGCCCGCCGACCGCGCGAAGCCCGCCCAGTTGGTGCCGAACTGGAACTCCATGGGAATTCCGGTGACGACGCCGATGGCGAAGTTGATTCCGAAGATGCGTGCCCAGAACCGGGCCGCGGCATCGTAGCGTTCATCCCCGGACCGAAGCGCAATGGTCTTCTGAATGACGATGAGCAAAGCCAGACCCATCGTCAATTGCGGGAACAGGTAATGGTAGGTGATGGTGAACGCAAAGTGGAGCCGGTGCAGCGCAAGGGCTGAATCCATAACAGAGATCCTACAGCAGTGGGTAGGCGCCGTGGGGCGGCCCCGCGCCGTGGTACACGAGCCCACCCTCGCCTATGTACGATAGATGCATGCTGGACTGGCTCTTTTCCGATCCCCTGCCGGCGGGAACTCCTGCTCCGGACTTCACCCTGCCGGATCAGGACGGCAACGTGGTGAAGCTCTCCGATCTGCGCGGGAAGAACGTTGTATTGGTGTTCTACCCGCTGGACGATTCCATGGTGTGCACCATTCAACTCGGCGAGTTCCGCGATGACTGGACCGACATCACCGCGCGCAACACCGTGGTGTTCGGAGTGAACCCGGAGAGCGCGGCCAAACATCTTTCGTTCCGCGAAAAGCAGGCGCTGCCGTTTCCGCTGCTGGTGGACGAGGAGCAAACGGTCACGCGGCTGTATCAGGCCAACCGGCCCGTGGTGGTGAAGCGGACGGTGTACCTGATCGGTCCGGACGGGACGATCCGCTATTCCAAGCGGGGCAAGCCGGCCACCAGCGAAGTGCTGGCCGCGGCGGTATAGCGCCTTCGGACCGTTGCCGTCGCGACGCCGCGGAGAGGTCCGGAGAAGACAGTCACGGAGGATACTTGGACTTGCCGACCAGCTGGATTCATAGGCCGAAAGTGGTCCATGCTGTATGCTCCTGCGTGGCTGCTTTGGCCGTAGCCGCAGCGTTCTTTCCGGACCTGACGTTTCCCTACTGGAATGCGAATATTCTGGACCCATCTGTCCAGGACTCTTATATCATCGACGGACAATATAGAGCCTTGTCGCCCGTTTTCAGGCGTGTACCTCCGGAATCCATGGTCGGAGTTCTCCTGGATTCCGACAAACTCCCGAGCGCAGCGCGAAGACGCCTTTTGGAACTTCGATATGCCCTGCGTCCTCGGGCGATCGTAGAAGTCACGAAAGCGCAGCGGCCGGAGTGGGCCATCGATATAGGTTCCAACGCGGAGGCCGCTGCATCTCAAGGCTACGAATTTAGCGAGATGCTTTCCAACGGCATGCTCTTGTTTCATCGTGAGGGCTTGTGATCCATGGAATGGCTCGCGCTGGTCCTTACCTACGCCGGTGGATTCCTGCTCGCCGATTTGTTGTTCGCCCGCGCCGAACAGTTCCGGTTCAGCGACTATCTCTTAAGGGTGGCCCTGGCCGCGATTCTTGGGCCCGGAATCGTCTCTCTGCTGTTCTTTGTGTTCCTCAACGCTGGATTCGTGTCTCGTGGCGCGATTTGGGCCCTTCTTCTGGGATTCCTTGCGCTCTGCTGCGCCTGTTGGTGGTTCTGCCCCAAGCTGAAAGGGGCGCCGGCGGGTCCTCCGAAGCGATTCGCTCTCAGGACCGTACTCCTGATCGCGCTCACCCTCACTTCCGTGGCGTTCGTCGTGCGCTTCTATGCCGTTTCCAGGCGGGTGCCCGACGGCGAGTACGACGCATTGACGATGTGGAATCTGCGCGGCAGCTATCTGGCGGGCGGCCCGCCTACCTGGCAACGCGCGATCGGCTTCGATCGCGAGGGATCACCTGTTCTGGTCGCGCATCCCGGCTACCCGCTATTCCTTCCCGGGTTTATCGCAACGGAATGGATTGCTGGAGGCGCCTCAGATCCGGCCGTGCCCCGCGCCGCAAGCTTCGTCTTCGCGCTTGGGGTGATTCTGCTGACGGGCGGAAGTCTGGCACGATCCCGGTCTTTTGGGCTCGCTCTGCTGGCGTGCATAATCCTCTTTGCTTCGCGTGATTTTGTTTCGCAAGGGGCTTGGCAGTATTCCGATATTCCGCTCGGATTGGCGATACTCGGTGCGTTGGTGCTCCTCGAGGAGGGCGGACTCCGGGGTAACATTCCACGGATATGGATAGCGGCTGGTCTGGTCATCGGCATCACGCCTTGGATCAAGAACGAGGGTTGGCCGTTTGCTCTCGCGGCTCTCGCATCCACGCTTGGATATTTGCGGTGGCGGCGCGCACGCTGGATTTTCCTGGGCGCGGCGCCAGGAATCACCATTACGCTCTGGCTGAAGACCATGATCGTAGGAACGCAGAGTTTCTTCCCGACGACCCTGGCGGAGGTGGCCGGCAAAGTTGCGGACCCCGGGCGTTGGGGGGAGATCGCGATCGGAATCGCGCGCTCCCTGGCTGGAACAGGCACGCTGTGGGCTCACCCCCTCGTGCTGATGACGATTCTGACTTACGTTCTCGGATTTGCGCCGCTGGAAGAAATTCGAAAGCGCCTTTGGCTGGTGATTCCGCTGGTTGTGCTGTTCGCCGCCGATCTCGGAGTCTACCTGGTGACCACGTTGGACCTCCCGTTTCACCTTCGCTCGTCCGCGGATCGCCTCCTCGTGCAACTCTGGCCAGCCGCCATATGGTTGGTCTGCTCCTCCCTGAGAACCCCGGAATCCTGGAGCAAGCGGGACAGAACAACTTCATAGATGCTCAGCGGCGGCTTGGGGAGCCGCGCGAGTGGGAACGTCCTCGTTCCAGGTGGATCAACTAAGGTCCACTGGATCGCTGCCCGCTCCGCCGGGTAACCGCGGTATTCTCCATCCGTGGTATTCTCCATCCTATGATGCCGGTCTGACCAGCCGGCCGTAACGGAACGCAACCGACTCGGAGTTGGCTCGTATGGAATCCGCGACTGCGCCTTCGGCCGCAGTGACCGCATTGAGCACGCATTGGCCTGAATACCTCGTGGAAGCCGCCGCATTGGGCTTGTTCATGGTGTCTGCCTGCGTGTTCACCGTGCTGTTCGAATACCCATCCTCGTACCTGCACACGGCCATTCCCAGCGCCTTCATCCGCCGCGCCTTCATCGCGCTCGCCATGGGATTGACCGCGGTCGCGCTGATCACCTCTCCGTGGGGCCAGCGCTCCGGGGCGCACATGAATCCGGCGGTCACCATCTCCTTCTGGATGCTGGGCAAGATCGCTTCCTGGGACGCCATCTTTTACGTGGTGGCGCAGTTCATCGGCGGCGCGGCGGGCGTCTACGTCTCCTGGCTGGGCCTGGGCTCCACGCTGGAGGACGCGCACGTCAACTACGCCGTCACGATTCCTGGAGCAGAAGGAGCGGGCGTTGCGTTCGGAGCCGAGATGCTGATCAGCTTCGGCCTGATGTACGCCGTGCTATGGGCTTCGAATTCCCGCCAGTGGACGCGCTACACGCCTTACGTCGCCGGCACGCTGGTGACGCTCTACATCGCCTTTGAAGCTCCGTATTCCGGCATGAGCATCAATCCGGCGCGGACGGTGGGTTCGGCCGTGTTCGCGCACAACTGGACCGCGGTCTGGTTGTATTTCGCCGCTCCCCTTGTGGGCATGCTGGGAGCGGCTACTCTCTACAGTCACCGGCGTGGCAGGCATCACGTCTTCTGCGCCAAACTTCACCACGTGAACGACAAGCGATGCATCTTCCGCTGCAACTTTGGAGCACTCAATGACAACTAATGGGCACTATGACGTGATCATCATCGGAACTGGGGCCGGCGGAGGGACGCTCGCAGCCAAACTTGCCCCATCCGGGAAAAAGATCCTGTTGCTGGAGCGGGGCGGCTATGTTCCCCGCGAAAAGGACAACTGGGATCCCACCGAAGTCAACGTGAAGGGCAAGTACCAGACCAAGGAAATCTGGCACGACGGCGACGGCAAGCCGCTGCACCCCCACACCAACTACTACGTCGGCGGCAACACCAAGTTTTACGGCGCGGCGCTGTTCCGGCTGCGCAAGGAAGACTTCGGCGAACTGCGCCATCACGGCGGCGTCTCGCCGGCCTGGCCGCTTTCCTACGACGACCTGGAGCCCTACTACAGTGCGGCCGAACGTCAGTATCATGTGCACGGCACGCGCGGCGAAGATCCCACCGAGCCGCACTCCTCGGGTCCCTATCCGCATCCGGCCGTGAGCCACGAGCCGCGCCTGCAGCAGCTCTCCGACGACTTCGCCAACAACGGCCTGAAGCCGTTCCATACGCCGCTGGGCGTGATGCTGGACGAGGACAGTCCACACTCCAGCCGCTGCATCCGCTGCGCCACCTGCGACGGGTTCCCGTGCCTGGTCCACGCCAAGTCGGATGCGGAAGTGCTGGGCGTCGCGCCGGCGCTGAACTCGCCCAACGTCACGCTGATGACGCACGCTTACGTGGAGAAGCTGGAAACCAGCGCCACGGGCCGCGAGGTCACCAAGGTCCTGGTGAAGCGCGACGACGGCTCGCGCGAGGAACTTTCCGCCAGCATCGTGGTGGCGGCCTGCGGCGCGATCAATTCGGCCGCGCTGCTGCTGCGCTCGGCCAACGACAAGCACCGCAACGGCCTGGCCAACGGGTCCGACGTGGTGGGCCGGCACTATATGGGACACACCAACAGCGTGCTGATGGCGCTCTCCAAGTGTCCCAACACGACCGTCTTCCAGAAGACGCTGTCGGTGAACGACTACTACTTCGGCGACGACAAGTTCAAGCATCCGATGGGGCACATCTCCTTCGTCGGCAAGCTGGACAAGGAGACGCTGAAGGCTGGCGCTCCGCCCATCGCGCCGGGCTTCGCGCTGGACATCATGGGTCACCATTCGCTGGACTTCTGGATGACCTCCGAAGACCTGCCGATGCCCGAGAACCGCGTGTCGCTCGACCGCGACGGCAACATCGTGCTGGCCTACCAGCCCAACAACGAAGAAGGCCACAAGCAACTGGCCGACCGCCTGAAGTGGCTGCTGCAACACCAGGGCCCCTGCAAGCTGCACGGCAAGGACTGCCACCAGGGCCTCTTCGCGCGCAACCTGTTCCTGGGCCAGCGCATCCCACTGGCCGGGGTGGCGCACCAGAACGGCACCATCCGCTTCGGCGCGGACGCCAAGACCTCGGCGCTGGACACCAACTGCAAGGCGCACGAACTCGACAACCTGTATGTGGTGGACGGGAGCTTCTTCCCCTCCAGCGCCGCGGTGAACCCGGCGCTGACCATCATGGCCAACGCTCTGCGCGTCGGCGATCACCTGCTCGAAAGACTTAGTTAGGAGAAGTTCGTTCCATGATGTTGCGGCGTACCCTTCTGGGAACCGGTCTGGCTGCCGCGTTGACGTTCGTCGTCTTCGCGGGCCAGGCCAGCGCGGCCGATCCGCTGGTCTCCGGGGTCAGCGCCGTCGGTCTCACCGTCTCGGATCTCGACCGCTCGGTCGATTTCTACACCAAGGTGCTCGACTTCCGCAAGGTATCCGAGCGCGAAGTTTACGGCACCGACTACGAACACCTGGAGGGCATCTTCGGCCTGCGGATGCGCATCGCCCGCCTGCAACTGGGCGACGAGTTTCTGGAGCTGACCGAATACCTGGTGCCGCACGGCCGTCCGGCGCCGCCCGATTCCCGCAGCAACGACGGCTGGTTCCAGCACGTGGCGATCATCGTCAGCGACATGGACAAGGCCTACGCGCGGCTGCGGGCGAATAAGGTGGAGCACGCCAGTACCGGTCCGCAACTGCTGCCGGAAACGATCCCGGCCGCGGCCGGGATCCGCGCGTTCTACTTTCACGATCCGGACGACCATCCGATCGAGGTCCTGAATTTCCCGCCCGACAAGGGCGACGCCAAGTGGCATCGCCAGACGAACCAGTTGTTTCTGGGCATCGATCACAGCGCCATCGTGGTGACGGATACCGACAAGAGCCTGGCGTTCTATCGCGACCTGCTGGGCATGAAGGTGGTCGGCGAAAGCGAGAACGCGGGCGTCGAGCAGGAGCATCTGAACAACGTGTTCGGCGCACGGCTGCGGATTACGAGCCTGCGTGCGGGGTCGGGTCCGGGGGTCGAGTTTCTGCAATACCTGGCGCCGTCGACCGGGCGTCCGTACCCGGACGACGAGAAGCCGAACGACCTGATCCACTGGCAGACGCGCTTTGAGGCACCCAACGTGGAAGATGCCATGAAGGGACTGCTGAAGGTTCGTAGCGAACTGATCTCGACCGGCGTGGTGGATCTGCCCAAGCACGAGGGCGGCTACAGCAAGTCGGTTCTGGCGCGCGATCCGGACGGGCACGCGGTGGAGATTGTGCAACGATAGAAGACCGCTGCGGTCGCAGCTCAGCTAGCGGGGCCGCGGACGGGAGATCGGTTGCCGGCCACCGCCAGGTTCGCAACGCAAGCGGCGGGTGCAGGCAAATGCCGGTAGCGACAGGAGCGCCGCTAGCCGCGACCACAGGGAGCGGTCCACGTGCAGCCGCAAACGCGCGCTGGGAACAGCGCCTTTGGAGGTGAAAGGTGAGTGCAGCAGAAGCCGCGAGCGGGTGGCCTTATCCCCCGGAGATGGAGGGAACGGTGGCCGCGCCCAAGGAGCATCACCTGCTTCTCGAAAACGACACGGTGCGGGTGATCGACACGCGTATTCCGCCGGGCGACATCACCCCGGTGCACACGCACCGCTGGCCGGGCGTCTACTACACGCTCCAGTTCAGCCACTTCGTGCGGCGCGATGACAAGGGGACCGTCCTGTACGACACGCGCAAGGTGGAGGGTCCCATAGACCCCACCGCCTTCCTGCCGCCGCTGACGCCGCACACCGTGGAAAACGTCGGCGACAAGGACCTGCACGTGGTCAGCGTCGAAGTGAAGGGCGCGAGTTAGCGCCGGCCGCTGCCCGAAATTGGAACGGCGAGGAAAATCGCGCGAAAATCTCGCATGAATTTTCGGCGGCCGTGGAACGAAACCCCGGCTGCTCCGTATATCTGAGCATACGACCGTGGCAGAAGCGCCATCCAGACAGATTCCTGGTACCTCAAGCCTCTTTACGACCCCTTTCTAAATTGGTTGGGACCTGGATTCTCGGCGCCCGGGCGTTCGCGCCCTTCTGCCACGGTCGTAAAGAGTACGACATCCGGCGCGGGAAGCCCTCCTGGCGCTGCGCTGCAAATCTGCGGGCCACTCTCTCCTTGACCGCTTAGGAGAATAGGTGTATTCTTCTCCTAAGTCGATTAGGAGTAATATGGCCGAATCTACTCCCATCCTGCCCGGCACCCTGGACATGCTCATCCTCAAGGCCGCCTCGCTCGGCTGCCAGCACGGCTACGGCATCCTGCTGCGCATCGAACAGATCTCGGGCGGCGCGCTGGGCATCGAGCAGGGCGCGCTGTACCCGGCGCTTTACCGGCTGGAGCAGCGCGGACTGCTTTCGGGCGAATGGGGCGCGTCGGAGAACAATCGCCGGGCGAAGTTTTATAGCCTGACAGCGGCGGGCCGCAAGAAGCTTCGGCAGGAAACGGAGAGCTGGAATCGAGTGGCCGCGGCCATGGCGTTGGCGCTGGGCGCCAGGGCCGGGGAGTTGTGAAATGCGCACGTGGATCAAACGCCTGCGACAGCTCCTGGGTCGGGAACGCCTGGAAGCCGGCCTGTCCGAGGAGATGAGCTTCCACGTCGAGGCGCGCACGGCGGATCTGGTCCGGCGCGGAGCGTCGCCGGAAGAAGCCCAGCGGCAGGCCCGGGCCGAATTCGGCAGCCGCGAGCGCTATCGCGAGGAAACGCGCGCGGCGCTCGGCTTCCGCTGGTTCGACGAGCTTCAGCAGGACCTGCGCTTCGGCGTGCGGTCGCTGCGCCGCTCGAAGGGATTCACCGCGACCGTGATCGGCACGCTGGCGCTGGGCATCGGCGCGACCACGGCGATCTTCAGCCTGGTGAACGGCGTCATGCTGCGCCCGCTGCCGTTTCGCGATCCGGACCGTTTGATGCTGCTCGACGAGCGCCCGCCCGACCGGTCCTTCTCTCTACAGAACGTCGGATTCCTGCCGCCCGTCAACTTCTTCGCCCGCCGCGATCAGATCCACAGCTTCGAAAGTTTCGCCGCTCTGCAGGCGGCCCGCTATCAGTGGATCGGCGTCGAAGATCCCGAATACCTCAAAGGCGGTCTGGTGAGTGCGGACCTGTGCGACGCCCTGGGGATCCGGCCCCCAATCGGACGGTGTCTGACCACGGAAGATGAAGCCACACGCGCACCGGTGGCCATGATCAGCCATGCGCTGTGGCTGCGCCGTTTCGGCGGCGATCCCCAAGTGCTCGGCCGCACGTTGACGCTGCGCGATTTCTCGATCAAAGACGTGCCCTTCACGGTGGTAGGCGTGCTGCCGGCGGGATTCCGCCTGGTCTATGAGTGCGACGTATTCGTGCCCTACTCCCATAACCCCAACTATTCGAACCCGGCGTCGTCTCCGAGCGTCACCATTGGGCGGCTGCGGCCCGGGCTGACGGCCGCGGAGGCACATACCGAGCTGGTCAGTCTTCAGCAGAGCCTCTATCCGCAGAAGTACGAGCAGCACGGCGGCAATGACATCGAGGTCGTGCCGCTGCAGGACTACATCGCGCAGCCGGTCCGATCCGGGCTGGCCCTGCTGCTGGGCGTGGTCGGATTATTGCTGCTGATCTCCTGCGCCAATATCGCGAACCTGCTGCTGAGCCGCGGTTCCACGCGCGCGCGGGAGGTGGCCGTGCGCGCCTCGGTGGGCGCCGGACGATGGCGCGTGTGCCGCCAGCTTCTCACCGAATCGCTGCTGCTGGCCGGGGCCGGAGGCGCGGCGGGATGGGCGCTGGCGTTCGCCTTGCTGCGCGGCATTCTCGCGTTGGCGACGCAGCGCCTGCCGCGAGCCGCCGAAATCAGCATGGACGGGAGCGTTCTGGTGTTCGCCCTGGCCGTCTCCATAGCGACCGGACTTCTGTTCGGGCTGCTCCCGGCTCTCCGTCTCTCCCGCGTGGATCTGGTGGACGCGGTGAAATCCGGCGGCGCGGGCGCGCTGGGCGGACGCGGGCAACACCGGCTGATGAGCGGGCTGCTGGTATTTCAAACCGCGCTGTGCGTGATCGCCATGGTGGGAGCGGGGCTGCTGCTCAACACCTTCGTACGCCTGCGGGCCATCGATCCAGGGTTCCGCGCGGACAACGTCGTCGCGGTCCAGTTGAATCTGCCCAACCAGGCTCCGGCGGCGGTGGCGTTTCTCGACCGGGTGCTGGAGCGGGTCCGCGCGCTGCCGGGTGTGGAGGCCGCCGCGGCCACCGACAATCCGCCGCCCTACCACGTCCTGAGTGTGTTTGATTTCCGGCGTGAGGGCACAGACGACCAGTACGGCCCCCAGGGGCCCCGCGCCAACACCCGTCGCGTCACGCCCGGCTACTTCGCGGCCATGGCGATCCCCCTCCTGCGGGGACGCGGCTTTGACCGGCGCGATGGCGCGGACAGCGTGCCGCACGCCGCCATCGTCAGCCAGAGCCTCGCCCGGCATTACTGGCCGGACCAGGACCCGCTGGGCAAGGTCATCTTCCTGCGCGGATACCGGAAGGAGACCGCGGCGCAGGTGATCGGCGTCGCCGGCGACGTCCGTCAATCCGGATTGGCGCGCGAGCCGGACGACCAGCTTTACCTGAGCTACACGCAAGCGGACCGGAAGCCGGAAACGCTTATGATCCGGACCCGCTCCAGCACAGCCGGCCTGATCCCCACGATCCGCAGCGAGATTCGCGCTATAGACCGGAATCAGACCCTGACGACGGAGACGCTCGAAGATCTGCTGGCCGGCGACATCGCCGAGCAACGCTTCTACATGATCCTGCTGACCGGTTTCGCCACGCTGGCGCTGCTGCTCACCGCGGTGGGCATCGGCGGACTGGTGGCCTACGCGGTCAGCCGCCGGCGGCAGGAGATCGGCCTGCGGATCTCCTTCGGCGCCACTCCGGCGCGTCTGCTGCGGATGTTCTGCGCCGGGAACCTGAGGCTGGTGGCGGTGGGCGTGGCGCTGGGCGCGGCCGGATCGCTGGGAGTGACGCGCTTCGCCAAAAGTCTGCTGTATGAGGTAACGCCCACCGATCCCGCTACCTTCGCCGCGGCGGCCCTGGTGCTGTTGGGCGCGGCGCTGGCAGCCTGCGTGGCTGCATCGGTGCGCGCCACGCGCCTCGATCCGGTGAGCGTGCTCCGCCAGGACTGACCCAGGTGGCGCGAGCCCGTGGCTCGCCGCGCCGGGGCTCGTTCCGGCGCTCGTCGTGCACCACGGTGTCATGCCGCCAACAGCAGAAGAGCCGGGCCGAGCTTGCCGCCGCCCGCGCCCGGGAGTATCCTACAGCAGTGGCGAACTGCGCCCGCAGGGAGGCGTCGATGAAAGCGTTTCGGATTCTGGTCCTGGCCGGCTTGGCAAGCGTGGCGGCGATGGCTGCCGATACGGTGACCTTCACCAAAGACGTTCTGCCGATCCTTGAAAAGAACTGCCAGAGCTGTCACCGCCCCGGCGAGGTGACTCCGATGTCGCTGCTCACCTACTCCGACGCACGTCCCTGGGCCAAGGCCATCAAGGCAGCCGTCATCGAACGCAAGATGCCGCCCTGGTTCGCCGATCCCAATGTCGGCCACTTCAAGAACGCGCGCCTGCTGAGCGAGGCCGAGATCCAGACGCTCAGCGCCTGGGCCGATAGCGGCGCCCCGCAAGGCGATCCCGCCGACGCCCCCGCGCCGCTCACCTTCGAGGACGGCTGGAACATCAAGCCCGACATCATCGTCGAGATGCCCAAGAAATTCCAGGTCCCGGCCACCGGCACGATCAACTACAAGTTCGTCCTGGTGAAGACCAACTTCCCCGAGGATCTGTGGATCTCGGCCGCCGAGATGCGACCCGGCAACTCCGCAGTCGTCCACCACGGTAAGGTGTGGGTGCGGCCTCCGGGCTCCACCTGGATGGAGAGGGCAACTCCGGGCGAGGCGTATGAGAACGAGACGCAGCGCATGATTATCGGCCGCAATGCCATGGAAGAGGGCAACGACATTCTGGGCAAATTCAACCCGGGGCTCGGCGCGCAGCACTTCGACGTGGACGGCGGCGCCAAGTTCCTGCCCAAGGGCTCCGACCTGGTGTTCGAGCTGCACTACACCACCAACGGCCAGCCGGCCGAGGACGCCTCGAGGGTCGGCCTGGTGGTCGCCAAGAATCCGCCCCAGCGCCGGTACTTCTTTAATGCGGGTCCTACGGCGCTCAACATGGCGATCCCGCCGCGCGAGCCCAACGCCGAGGTGGTCGGGGAGGTTACCGTCGAACAGGACGGCGTGAAGCTGGTCTACGCCCAGCCGCACATGCACCTGCGCGGCAAGGATTTCGAGATGCGGCTCATCTATCCCACCGGGGAATCGGAAACCGTGCTCAAGGGCGACTGGAACTTCGAGTGGCAGGTGGGTTACGAATTCGCCAAGCCCATCCCGGTGCCCAAGGGCACGCGCCTGGTGTCGATCTCGCACTTCGATAATTCGGCCAACAACCGCTTCAATCCGGACCCGGACAAGCTGGTCGTGTGGGGTCCGCAGAACTGGGATGAGATGAGCAACATTTTCATCGGCGTGACGATGGACGTGAACACGAATCCAGAAACGGTGTTCCAGCGCTCGGGTCCCAGCCTGCTTCCGCGGCGCGAATTCGGACCCACGCTGGCGACGCTCGCCAGCGATCGTGCAAGCCGTTAAATTTTTCACTATGCTAGTCAACCAAGGTTTGCAAAGCCGCGTTTAAGGCTTACACTGGATAGTGCACCCCATTAGAGTGCGGCAATCTTACCCATGAGCGCCGTTTAGCGTAAGAGGAGGCCCGATGAAGAAGATCACGTCGATTGCGTTTGTAACGGGAATTAGCCTGCTGGCCGCTGCCTGCAGCAAGAATGTAGCGGTGGCTCCGCCGCCGAACAACGCGCCGGTCGCGCAGCAGGCGCCCGCGCCCAAGCAACAGCCGCCCGCCCAGGTCGCCAAGGCGCCCACACCGCCGGCAGCCAAAACTGAAGCGGCGCCGCCGGCAGCCGCTCCCAAGAAGCTCACCCCCACGCAGCGTGCAGAGTTGAATGCTCTGCTGTCGCGCCTGGAAGACGCTCTGTTCGATTATGACAAGAGCACCATCCGTCCGGACGCCAGCGCCGTGCTGCGTGACAACGTGAATGTGATCCGCAGTATCCTGGCCGACTACCCGGCCGAGAAGCTGCTGATCGAAGGCCACGCCGACGAGCGCGGCTCCACCGAGTACAACATTGCCCTGGGCGACCGCCGCGCCGCCGAGGTGCAGAATTTTCTGACCGCCGAGGGTATTCCCTCCTCGCAGTTGCAGATCATCAGCTATGGCGAAGAGCGCCCGGTCTGCACCGACGAGGAAGAGAACTGCTGGCAGCGCAACCGCCGCGCGCACATCACCGTCGCGCCGTAGCGGTTCGCGCGACGCGCGCCGATTCTCTTCGGAACACATCGCTGGAACACAGGCCCCCGCCCGAACGTTGTCATTCGTGGCGGGGGTTTTTTGTATACTGCCCCTTACGCCGGTGGCCCGCGGTGAGCCCGGAGCGGAGCCGCGGGAGAGAGCGGAAGGAGCCTTATGAACTGGTATTACGCAAGCGCGGGGCAGCAGGCCGGCCCGGTGAGCGAAGCCGAGCTCGAACAACTCGTCCGGAACGGCGTGGTTCGTGAGGATACGCTGGTGTGGCGTACCGGCATGGCCGGCTGGCAGCCCTACGCGCAGGCCCGCGGCATGAGCATCGCGGTCGAGCCCAACCTGCCGCCGCCGGCCCCGGCGATTCCCGCCATGCGCTACGGCGGCTTCTGGATCCGCTGGGTAGCCCGCCTGATTGACGGCATCATCGTGGGCGCCGCGTTCTTCATCATCGCCATTCCGCTGGGGCTCACCATGGGCGGCATCGGCGCTACGCTGGGGCCCAACCCCACACCCCAGCAGGTCGCCACCACGCTCCCGCTGATGTTCGGGTCCATCGCCCTCTTCATCCTGCTGGGGACCGCCATCAAGCTGGCCTATGAGGTCTATTTCCTGTCCACGCGGGCGGCGACGCCGGGCAAGATGGTACTCGGGCTCAAGGTGGTTCGGGCCGACGGCGGCCCGGTATCGGCCGGGCTGGCGGCCGGGCGCTATTTCGCCATGATCGTCAGCGACCTGACCTTTTACATCGGCTACATCATTGCCGGCTTCGACGCGGAAAAGCGCGCGCTCCACGATCACATCTGCGGCACTCGCGTGATCTATGCCTGACGGCCCGCCGCGGCGAGTGTCGCGGCTTTTCCACAGCCATCTAAAGAATTATTCTGCAAGAGCTTAGCGTCCTGGCATCGGCCTTTGGCGGCCCAAGTGGTAGATCTGGACGCCTAGGACCAGTGCGCGTTGCATCGTACCCATATTTATGATGAAGTGTATGGTATGCAATGCGCGAAGCTCCTGGTCGTTCTGCCCCTACTGTTCGTGGTCGCCTCGTGTAACCGCGACCCGAAGGTGCAGGCTCAGCGGTACGTCGAGAACGGAAACAAGTTCTTCGAGAAGGAAAAATACAAAGAAGCCTCCATCATGTATCGGCGCGCCCTGCAGAAGGACCTGCGCTACGGTGAGGCCTACTACCGCCTCGGTTTGACGGATCTGAAGCTGGCCGCCTACAGCGACGCCTACAAGATGCTGATCCGCGCCGTCGAGCTGCTGCCGAATAACACGGACGCCGCCGTCAAGCTGGCCGATCTCGAGTTGCTGGCGGCCACCCAGAACGAGAAGGAAAGGCCCATGCTGCTGGAGGACGCCGCCATGCGGGCCGACTTCCTGCTGGGCAAGGACGCCAATTCCTACGACGGCCACCGCATTCTGGGGCAGATCGCCCTGATCGAGAACAAGGCTTCGGAGGCGATCGAGGAGCTCGCCCTGGCCAACAAGGCCAAGCCCAACGAGCCCGGCTTGGTGCTGGCCTATTTCCAGTCCCTGGCCGTCGGTGACCGTTTCGAGGAAGCCGAACAGGTAGCGCATGGACTGATCGACGCGCACAAGGAATACGCGCCCATCTACGACCTGCTGTACGCGCAGTACGCCAACCGCAACCGCCTGGCCGACGGCGAAGCGCTGCTGAAACAGAAGGTGGAGAACAATCCGGAGAATGGCAACTATCTGCTCCAGTTGGCCGCCCACCAGTTCCTCACCAAACAGCGCGACGCCATGGACGCCACCATCGCCCGGCTGGAAGACGACAAGAAGTTCCCCAACGGCCGCCTGCTGGCGGGCGATTTCTTCTTCCTCCGGCTGCACGAACTGGAAAGCGCGCGCCGTGAGTACGAGGCCGGCATTAAGGCATTCCCCGACGACAAGGCCGTTTATCAAAAGCGGTTGGTGGAGCTGTTGGCGTCCGACAACCAGAACACCCAGGCCAACACGATGCTGGCCGAGGTGCTTAAGGACAACCCCGACGATCCGGATGCCATCGCCATGCGCGCCGCGCTACGTCTGACCACCGGCAGCCGCGAGGACATCAACCTGGCCGCCAACGATCTGCAAAGCCTGGTCACCAAGACACCGAACAACCACCTGCTGCGTTACAATCTGGCGCGCGCCCTGCTGGCCAAGAATGAGGCCGAACAGGCCCGCATCCAGTTGGAGGAAGCCATCAAACTGCGCAGCGACTTCGTGGCCGCCCGCGAGCTGCTGGCCCGCATCTACCTGGCCAAGGATGATGCCCCCAAGGCGCTGCAGGAAGCCGACGCCATCATCGGGCTGGACCCCAAGAATCTGCAAGCGCATCTGGCCCGGTCGAGCGCTCTGCTGATGCAGAATGACCGCGAGAAAGCGCACCAGGAACTGAATTACATCACCACCACCTATCCGCAGAACGCTGAGGCGCGCTTCCAGGTCGGCTTCCTGGCCTGGCAGGAACAGGATTACACCAAAGCGAACCAGGTGTTCAACGACCTGCGCAAGGCCAACCCCGAGGACCTGCGCGGTCTGGTGGGCGTGGTCGAAACCCTGGCCGGCCAGAACCGCCTGCAGGATGCGATCGCCGAGATGAAGAAGGCCGCCGATGCCGAACCCGACCGCCGCGACCTCAAGATCGCCCTGGGCAACCTGTACGTGCGCGATGAGCAGTATGACAAGGCGATCCAGTTGTTCGAGGGTGTGCTGACGGAGAACCCCAAGGACGCCGCCATGCTTTTCCGGCTGGCCGAGACCTATCGGCGCAAAGGCGACCTGAACAAGTCCATCGACCTGTTCCGGCGCTCCAGCCAGGCTGCTCCGAACGACACCAATCCTCTGCTCCAGTTGGGACTGCTGCTGGACGGTACGGGCCGTCGCGAGGAGGCCAAGCCGATCTACGAGCAGATTCTCAAGATCAACCCCGCTCATCCGGTGGCGCTCAACAATCTGGCCTTCATCAAGGCCGAAGAGGGCGTCGACCTGGACCAGGCCCTGACCATGGCGCAGCGCGCCCGCCAGACCCTGCCCAACTCCACCGACATCGCCGATACGCTGGGCTGGGTCTACATCAAGAAGAACCTTTCGGACGACGCCGTCCGCCTGTTCACGGACCTGGTGCGGAAGGATCCCGCCAATCCCATGTTCCGCTATCACTACGGCATGGCGCTGTTGCAGAAGGGCGACCGCCCCTCGGCTCGCCGTGAGCTGGAAACGGCTCTCAAGAACAATCCTTCGAAGGACGAACAAGGCAAGATTCAGGAGCTGCTGCGGACGCTCTAGGCGTCCGCGGTACCCTCGGCTTGTCTTCGGCTTCCTACGTCGTCCCGTTCGGCGTGTTCATGGCGATGCTCGCCCTGCGGGAGAACTTCGCGCTGTCCGGCGTAGCCTGGCAGGCTCTCTGGATCGCGGTGACGGCCACGGCGATTCTCACCATCGGCCGGCCGGCCCTCGATCTCCGCGTGCGCCGCTGGGGACCTGCGCTGGGCATCGGCATCGCCGTCTTCCTGTTGTGGATCGCCCCGGACCTGCTGTTTCCCGGCTATCGATCGCACTGGCTATTCACGAACTCCGTCATGGGCTCGCCCTCCGGAAGCCTGCCGGTAGCCGACCGCGGCGACACTCTGGTGCTGGCTCTGCGCACCTTCCGTGCGGCCGTGATTGTGCCGATCGTCGAGGAGCTGTTCTGGCGCGGCTGGCTGATGCGCTGGCTCATCAAGCCCGACTTCACCGGGGTCCCCATGGGAACCTACTCGACGCAGGCCTTCTGGATCGTCGCCGTGCTGTTTGCCTCCGAACACGGCTCCTATTGGGACGTAGGCCTGGCGGCGGGAATCGTTTATAACTGGTGGATGCTGCGCAGCAAGAGCCTGGCCGACCTGATCCTGGCGCACGCAGTGACCAACGCCTGCCTCAGCGCCTACGTGCTGGCCGCGGGCAAGTGGGAGTATTGGTAAGTGACCAAAGCACACATTGGCCCACAAGCCGGCGCCGCCATTGAGCGCATCCGGCCGGACGCCTCCGCCGCTGCCGCTACGGTGGCGCTGTTCGATTTCGACGGCACCCTGTCGCTGATCCGTTCCGGATGGGTCGACGTGATGGTCCCCATGATGGTCGAGATTCTGCTGGATTTGAAGACCGGCGAATCGGAAGCCGCGCTGCGGGAGATCGTCAAAGAGTTCGTCTGGCGGCTGACTGGCAAGGAGACCATCTACCAGATGATGGAGTTCGCCGGGCACGTCCAGGCGCGCGGCGGCGACGCCAAAGAACCGCTCGAGTACAAGAAGATGTACCTAGACCTGCTGTGGACCAAGATCCGCGGCCGCATTGAGGAGCTCCAGAAGGGCCACGTCTCGCCCGAACAGTATCTGGTCCCCGGCGCGCGCGCCCTGCTCGAGGGCCTGGAGGACCGCGGCCTCACCATGTACCTGGCCAGCGGCACCGACCACGTCTATATGTCCGAGGAAGCCCGCCTGCTCGACGTGGCGCGCTACTTCTCGGGGGGCGTCTTCGGCGCGCGCGACGACTGGAGCTTCTCGAAGAAGATCCTGGTGCAGAAGATTCTGTCGGGCTCGGGCGTCACCGGACGCGACATTGTCGGCTTCGGCGACGGCTATGTCGAGATCGAAGAGGTAAAGCTGGTGGGCGGCACCGCGGTGGGCGTCGCCACCACCGAGCCCGCCTGTCAGGACGTCGACGCCTGGAAACGCGAGCGCCTGATCGGCGTGGGCGCCGACTTCATCGTCCCGAACTTCTCGCGCCACGGCGAGTTGGTCGGGATGCTGTTCGGCTGACGCCCCGGGGGATGGCGGACCGGTGGGGACCGCTCCCTGTGGTCGCGGCTCAGCTATTGGCGTTGCGGCCGCAAGTCGTCGTCCGGGCAGAGCGCCGCTAACAGAGCCGCGACCACAGGGAGCGGTCCTCTCCGGTCCGCCACGCCTGCGACTATGAAACGTGACCATCCTGGCCATCGACATCGGCGGCACCAAGTTCTCGCTGGCCGAATTCCGCGACGGCGCGATGGTCCGCAGCGAAACCCGTCCCACCCACCGCGAAGGCGGACGCGAGTGGCTGCTGGCTGAGCTCGCCGCGGTCCTGCGCGAATGGAACCCACACCCGGTAGCCTGTGGGGTCGGCTTCGGCGGACCGGTCGACTTCCCCGCCCAGCGCGTGGCGCTCTCCACGCACGTCGCCGGCTGGAGCGGTTTTCCCTTGCGCGATCATCTGCAACAACTGCTGGGCGTGCCCACCGTCATCGATAACGACGCCAACTGCGGCGCCCTGGGCGAAGCTCTGCACGGGGCCGGGGCCCATGGGGAACAAGGGATGGGCAAGCGTCCTCTCTTCTACATGACCGTCTCGACCGGCATCGGCGGCGGCCTCGTCCTCGGCGACGACCGCGTCTATCGCGGCGCCGATTCCTGGGCCGGCGAGATCGGCCACCTCACCGTCCGCCCGGATGGACCCGAGTGCCTGTGCGGCGCGCGCGGCTGCCTGGAACGGATGTGCTGCGGCCTGTGGCTGGCCCGCGACCATGGCCGCGAGGCGCGGGAGCTGTTCGAGGACGCGGCCTTCGTCGAACGCTACGTGGTCGACCTCGCCCTCGGGGTTAAAGCGGCCATCATGCTGCTGAACCCGGCGCGCGTGGCGATCGGCGGCGGCATCGCCAACGCGGGCGACCGCCTGTTCGGTCCGCTGCGCGCCGAGCTTGCCCGCCAGATCACGGGCTGGTCGCGGGCGCGCGTGGATGTCGCGCCCGCCGCGCTCGCCGATCACAGCGTCCTCTGGGGCGCCTACTCGTTGGCCCGGATTTCTCACGAGCTCCCGGCGCAGGGGCGCGAAATCTAATCCGGGACGATTGCGCCGATGCTCCGGGCATGACACTGTGGCGGGCCGCAAGCGCCGGGAGGAGTCCCGGCGCGGCAAGCTGAAGTTTGCGCTACTTCTTCTTCTGCAGCAGGCCGCGGCAGTTCTCCGCGCCGCACGAGCACTTGTTCTTGCCGGTGTCCCAGTCGAGGTTGTAGTCGATGGTCAGCTCTTCGCCCCGCTTGATGGGGCGGCGGCTCATATAGAGGATGTGCCCCCGCATCACGCGGCTGACCAGGTTCGGGTCGCAACTGTGGTTGATGATTTCAGCTCCGCTGCCGCCCACGGCGCCGTCCAGTGTCCAGTAATTGTCGACAGCGAACAGGTAAGTGTATTCTCCATCGCCGCGGCGCTTGGCTTCCTTGCGGTTGCAGCGCTCCCCGGTGTATTCGATCACCTTGCGGTTGGCCGGGATCGATTCGAGCGCATAGACGCCGAAGCGGTGAATCCTGGAGCGGCGGATCTGGAGCTTGTAGCAGGTGAAGCGAAGATCGAGCTTTGGATTACGGACGAGTGGTGTTCCCATGTACGTTGCGGTTAGAAGTATTTTAGCCCGGACAGCGCGCGGCTGGGAACAAAAGCGGACAGAAAAAAACGGGACGGACATGAAGCCCGTCCCGCACTGCATTCAAGGGGACACTACCATTCGAACCCCGGACACGGCGGACCTTACACCAACACACAAGGTCCGCCGCGCCCCAAACTTACCCGTGACTCACTCGCGTGAGCATCACTGCCCGAGAGGATCGCCGGCGTAGGCTTCCATGCCCATCTCGGTGATATCCAGGCCGCGGGTTTCCTCGTCTTCGCTGACGCGCAGTCCGAAGACCGCCTTGATGACGCTCCAGGCAACCAGCGACAGAACGAAGGTGAACGCGCCCACCGCCAGGGTGCCGATCACCTGGCTCATCAGCAGGCCGGCGCCGCCGCCGTAGAACAGGCCGTTGGCGTCGCCGCCCGGAGCGGCTGCGTCGGCGAACAGACCCAGGGACAGCGTGCCCCAGATGCCGTTGACCAGGTGGACCGACAGCGCGCCCACCGGATCGTCGATCTTGAGCTTGTCCCAGAACATGACCGCGGGCACTACGATGATGCCGGCGATTGCGCCGATCATGGCCGCGCCAATGTCGCTGACGAACGCGCACGGGCAGGTGATCGCCACCAGTCCGGCCAGCGCGCCGTTGACCGTCATGGTGAAGTCCGGCTTGCCGAGCATCATCCAGGCGATGACGGTTGAAGTCACAATCGCGAAGCAGCACGCCAGGTTGGTGGTCATGGCGACGTGCGCGATCGCGACGGGATCGGCGGCCATCGTGGAGCCGGGGTTAAACCCGAACCAGCCCAGCCACAGGATCAGGCCGCCCAGGAACACCAGCGCCATGCTGTGGCCCGGGATCGGCTGCATCCCACCGCCCTCTTTGTACTTGCCGCGCCGCGGTCCCAGTACGATGATGCCGGCTAGTCCGGCCCAGCCTCCCACGGCGTGCACCACGGTGGAGCCGGCGAAGTCCAGCATCCCGAGGCCGGCCAGGAAGCCGCCGCCCCAGATCCAGTGCCCGGTGATCGGATAGGAGACGCCGACCAGAACCAGCGTGAAGATCATGAACGACTTGTAGTGAATGCGCTCGGCCACGCACCCGGAAACGATGGTCGCCGCAGTACCGGCGAAGACGAGCTGGAAGAAGAATTTCGCCAGCAGCGGAACGCCCGTCCAGTTCAGTGACCCGTATACGCCCATGTAGGCGTCGCCCACCGCCGGGCTGTTATCCATGCCGCGCAGGAGGAAGCCGGTGGTTCCCATGAAGCCGGAACCGTCTCCGAACATAATGGCGAATCCGATCACCCAGTAGGCGATGGTGGAAAGCGCGAACACGACGAAATTCTTACCCAGGATGTTGGTGGCGTTCTTGGCGCGGCACAGGCCGGCTTCGACGCATCCGAATCCCGCGTTCATCCAGAACACCAGGAACGCGGTGACCAGCACCCAGATTGTATCGGCCGCCACTTTCAAGTCGCCCGTTGACGGTCCGCTATCCTGTCCAAAGGCGCTGGCGGCAAACACCAGGCCCAGCAGAGCGGGGGACACCCACCTGCGTTTATTGATCTTCGTTGTCATAAAATTACGGCTCTCCTCTTAAACGTTCACGAGTGAACTGGATTCAAGTGATACGCAAGGGCGACCGAGGAATATAGCGCGCCCGTCGTCACCGACGCGACAGGGCGTTGGTACAGATCTCAACCCTAAGGGATTCGCGGGGGGAAAGCAAAATGAAAATTTTGATCTCGGGCCAAAGAAATTTCTATTGGCTTCAAAGCCCCCTAAATCGCGTATTTCAGCACACCTACGGCCTCCCCAAGCCCATACAAAACTCTTTGGCGGCGCATCCAACCTTTTGATTTGCGCGCGCGGCGGTCCTCGGTTACTCTTTGAGCAGGTATCGGCGGGAGCGGGACGAACCGAGGCGTCACGCGCCGCGTCCGGTGCTGCAAAGCCGGAGTTCACAGGCCAGGTGTCTGCGTGTGAGCCGCCGCGCGTAAGAGCGGCTCGGGACCTACGACACGCATCGCTCCAGCAGCATGCTAGAATCGGGCCGTCTGACCAGGCCGCCTGGAGTCACACCAGCAGGCGTTTGCTTCCTGCTGTGCATGTGCGGACTGTGGGCGCAGCCCACCATCATCGAATATCCCTTGCCAACTGCTGCTGCCACGCCGGCCGGAATCACCACCGGACCGGACGGCAACCTTTGGTTCACCGAAAGCGCCGCAAACAAGATCGGCACGATCACGCCCAGCGGCGAGATCCACGAATTCCCGCTCCCGACACCCGACGCCCGGCCCTGGGCGATCACGACGTTCCAGGCTTTCCCCACACCCCCGACAGCATGACCGCCGGTCCGGACGGAAACCTGTGGTTCTCCGAACCGGATTTCGGAAGGATCGGACGAATCACGCCTGACGGGGTGCTGGACGAGTTCCGGCCGCACCACGCTCCTCTCGGAATCACGGCGGGACCGGACGGAGCCTTGTGGTACACGGAAACCACCGGGGTCGGCCAAATTACCACGGCGGGCGGCATCACGGAATATCCGCTGCTCGGCGATGTGAACAGCTCCCTGGGCTTGGGTGGAATCGTGACGGGACCGGACGGCAACCTGTGGTTGACCGCCAGCTCGGGCTTGGTGTGGAGGGTGAGTACGAGCGGCAAGAGCGTTGCTTTTGGAGGCCCGGCAGACGGAGGCATCGCGCTGGGAGCCGACGGGAATTTCTGGTTCACGGGCGCCATATCAAGCAGTACCCTGGCCCGGCTCACACCCAGCGGCGCTGTGATGCAGTACGCGGTTCCCACCGCAGGTTCCTTGAAAGGCGGGGTCCAAGGCGGCTCCGTGGTAGGCGGCATCACCGCCGGTCCGGACGGCAATATCTGGTTCGTCGAGCCGGCGGGTAACAAGGTGGCGAAGGTGATCCTGGCTACGGTTCCCGATGTGGACCCAGGCTGGGAGCCTGCCCCACTCTCTGGTTCGCGCGTGGGGCAGGCCCGTGGCCTGCGGCGGCCTCTCAGGCCGCCTCTTCTCAACTTCACGACGGGCCCGTTTGCAGAAACCGACCCCGGCACGTTAAGATAACCGGCGGCGGCCTGTGGGCGTCCACAGTGCCCGTCATCACTCAACAAGGTGGTGCGAGTCCATGAAGATCCAGGCGTTCCTGCTCCTCTCTGTCAGCGTTAGCGGCCTCCTATGGGCCCAGGGCCGCGGCGGCCAGCCGAGCCGGCCGGCTCCCGTCACCGACGTTCCCTACGAGCGCATCCTGCATGCCGACCAGCAGCCGCAGAACTGGCTCACCTACGGCGGCAACTACACCAGCCAGCGCCACAGTCAGCTCGCGCAGATCACGCCGGACAATGCCAAGGACTTGCGGCTGGAGTGGGTCTTCCAGTCCCAGTCGCTTGACAAGCACGAGGTCACGCCGCTGGTGGTGGACGGTGTCATGTACACCATCCAGAGCCCCAACGACGTCTACGCGCTGGACGCCAAGACCGGCAAGATGATCTGGCGCTACCTGCACAAGCCCGCCGAGGGAACCCGCAATCCCTGCTGCGGCAATCTGTCCCGCGGCGTCGCCATCCTGGGTGACCGCGTCTATCTGGCGACCCTCGACGCCCTGTTGATCGCTATCGACGCCCGGACCGGCAAGGAAGTCTGGAAGACCACCGTGGGCGACTACAAGCAGGCCTACTCGATCACCCACGCGCCGCTGGCGGTGAAGGACAAAGTGATCGTCGGTGTGGCCGGCGGCGAACACGGCATCCGCGGCTACATCGCCGCCTACGACGCGGCGACCGGACGCGAGGCATGGAAGTTCAACACCGTCCCCGGACCCGGCGAGCCCGGCTACGAAAGCTGGTCCGGCGACTCCTACCTGCACGGCGGAGCGCCCATCTGGGTCACCGGCTCCTACGACCCCGCCACCAACCTGACCTTCTGGGGCACCGGCAACCCGGGTCCGGACTGGAATGGCGACGCGCGCCTGGGCGACAACCTCTATAGCTGCTCGGTGGTCGCGCTCGATGTCGACACCGGCAAGCTCTCCTGGCACTACCAGTTCTCCCCGCACAACGAATTCGACTGGGATTCCACCCAGGTCCCCGTGCTGGCCGACTTCGTATTCCAGGGCCGCCCCCGCAAGACCATGCTGTGGGCGAACCGCAACGGCGTCTTCTACGTGATCGACCGCACCACGGGCGAGTTCCTGCTGGGCAAGAGCTTCGTCAAGACCAACTGGTTCACCGGGTTCGACGAGAAAGGCCGTCCGCTGCGCGCGCCCGGCACTGAGCCGACCCCCAAGGGAGTGCTGATCTACCCCGGCAATCAGGGCGGAACGAACTGGTATAACCCGTCCTTCAGTCCCACCACCGGACTGTTCTATATCCCCGCCTGGGAGAACAGCAGCACCACTTACACGAAGGGCACCGAGCCGCCCGAGTTCCACGAAGGCCAGAGCTTCACCGGCGACTTCCCGAAGGGCGGCAACAACGACGAGGACGTCTATAGCGCCGTCCGCGCCATCGATCCGGCCACCGGCGACAAGAAGTGGGACTTCCGGCTGAACGCGCCGTCCACCGAAGGCGGCATCCTGACCACCGCCTCGAACGTTCTGTTCGCCGGCGGCCGCGACGGCCAGTTCGTCGCCCTGGACGCCCGTTACGGCTCGAAGCTGTGGGAGACCAACCTGGGCCCCTCGGTTTCCGCCGGCCCCATGACCTACATGGTGGATGGCAAGCAGTACCTCAGCATCCAGGCAGGCAACGCGCTGTACACCTTCGCACTACGGTAGGAACTTGTGGCGCGAGCACTCGTGCCCGCCGCGCCCCGCCAGGCAAGGAGCGCCCGCCAGCCAAGGAAATGACCCGTCCCGGCGCCTGCGTCCCTGGTGTAGACGCGCGCCCCGGGGCAGCCTACAGCCCGGCCGAAGCCAAAAACTCCCGGGCCACGTCGGCAATCGGACGCTCGTCGATCACCACCTGTGCGTTCATCTTGCGCACGGCTTCGAGAGTGAACTTGCCGGAAAGCTCGGCTAGCGCCGTCTTGAGCCGCGGCTCCTGCGTGAGGGCGTCCTGGCGGACCACTATGGCCGCCTGCTGCGGCGAGAACACATGCATGTCGTCTTCGAGAACCTTCCACTCCGGCGACGTCAGATAACCGTCGGCGGCCTGCGCGGCGATCATTGTCACGGCGCCTTGCTCCAGCGAGGGGAACAACTGCTCGGACTCCATGCTGCGGAAGGCCGCGGCCATCGGCAGCCGGTAGTTATTCAGCACCGGCAGGCCCTCGGTCCGCGACTGGAATTCATAGCTGACGCCCAGCTTCCACCCGTCCTTCACCGTCGCGGCCTCGCTCAGCGTGGAAATCATGGGAAAATCGGCCGCCTTCACTACTACCACCGTCCGGTTATCGAAACCCAGCGGGTCCATCAGTTCCAGCAGGGACGTGCGGGCCAGCTCATTGTGCGCCCGCTCGAAGGCGATGGAGGGCGTGTTGGAGGGCGCTTCCCGGAGCACTTCCGAAATCAAAACGCCGATCGTATCCGCATAAAGCGTGATCTCGCCGGTGTTGATCGCCTGATACAGGATGGCCGTGTCGCCGAACCCCAGCCGCCGCTCGACCGGCTTGCCCAGCCGCGCTTCCAGATGCTGCGCCACGATCTCGCCGATCAGCGACTGTCCCGCGCCGGCCTTGGAGCCGACGACAATCGGCTTCGCACCGCCACAGGAGGTCAATAGGATCAAAGTTGCGAGGAAAACCAGACGAAGGGCCCAATTCATCAGCGCTCACCAGCATAACGCGAACCGCAAGCGCCATGGGCCCTCCGTTCCTGCTATCCTCATCGTTTGGGCTCCCTTCTGTTCCCGCCGGCGCAGACCGGCCAATACCAATTGGAGCGGTTTCGTAGAAACCAGAGACCACGCCGCACCGGTCCAAAGCCGTTGCGAGCCGGGCGAAACCGGTCTGTGCAAAATCAAGAAATGGGCTAGAGTTCCTCAGGACTCGATGGCATTCCAGATTCGTCCCTTAAGAGAATTCCTCGTGCATCCGGCGCTTCCTCCGGAGCTCGAACGCCTCCCGGAACTGGGGCTGAACCTGTTGTGGAGCTGGAATCACGCTCTGCGTTCCTTGTTCCGCCGCCTGGATCCGGCGACGTGGAGAGCAACCAACAACAATCCGGTCTTGATGCTCGGGCAACTGCCTCAGGACACCCTCGAGCGCGCCGCCCGGGACCCGCGCTTTCTGGCGCTCTACCGCCGCGCCTGCGAAATTCACGACATCTACATGAAGTCCTCCCCCAGCGGCCCGTCGCGGATGCAGGTGGCGTACTTCTCCATGGAATACGGCCTGCTCGACTGCATGCCAATCTACTCCGGCGGCCTGGGCGTGCTCTCCGGCGACCATCTCAAAGCCGCCAGCGACCTCTCACTGCCGCTGGTCGGCGTGGGCCTGCTCTATCAGCGCGGCTACCTGCGCCAGAGCTTCGATTCCGACGGCTGGCAGCTTGAAAAGACGCCCGTCAACGACTTCTACTCGCTGCCCATCGCCCCGCAACTCCGCGCCGACGGCAGCGACGTGGTGGTCAACGTGCTCCTCGGCCGCACCAACGTCTACCTGAAGGTGTGGCGGGTCAACGTCGGCCGCGTGAAGCTTTATCTGTTGGACAGCAACATTCCCCAGAATCCCGATCCGGCCAACCGCGATATCACCGGTCAGCTCTACGCCGGCGGCCATCACAAACGCATTGCCCAGGAGATCGTGCTGGGCATCGGCGGCCTGCGTGCCCTGCGCGAGCTGGACATCCAGCCCAGCCTCTATCACATGAACGAGGGCCATGCCGCCTTCCTGGCCATCGAACGCATCCGCGTCCTGATGTCCGAACACGGGCTGAGCTTCGACGAATCGCTGGAAGCCGCCCGCACCAACAACATCTTCACGACGCACACACCGGTGCCCGCCGGTATCGACCTGTTCGACGCCGGCCTGATGCATGAGTACTTCGATTCCTACTGCCGCGAGGGCGGCCTCGAATTCGACCAGTTCCTGTCACTCGGCCGCCGCGTCCCCCAGGACGTGCACGAACCGTTCTCCATGGCCATCGCCGCCATCAAGACCTCGGCTTACCGCAACGCCGTCAGCCGCCTGCATCGCTCCGTTTCGCAGCGCATGTGGGACGGCCTGTGGCCGGACCTGCCCGTCTGGGAGGTGCCCATCACCTCCATCACCAACGGCGTGCATCTGCCTAGCTGGGTCAACGGCGACCTGGCCGCGCTCTACGACCAATACCTGGAGCCGGACTGGCGCGAGGGCTACGCCAACCCGCGCGTCTGGGAACAGATCACCGACATTCCGGACGCCGAGTTGTGGGAGGCGCACCGCCGCCGCAAGCGCCGCCTGATCACCTACATTCGGGACCGCGCCGCCGCCGCTGCCGTGGCCCGCAACGCTCCCTCGTCCGAAGTGGCGCAGTTGCAGGAAGTGCTCGATCCGGACGCGCTCACCATCGGCTTCGCGCGGCGCTTTGCCACCTACAAGCGCGCGACGCTGATCTTCCGCGATCTCGAACGGCTCAAGAAGATCCTCAACAATCCGCGTCGCCCGGTGCAGTTGGTGATCGCCGGCAAGGCGCACCCGCTCGATACGCCCGGCCGCACGCTGATCCGCGAAATCGTCCAGCATTCGCGTGATCCGGAGCTGGGCCACCGCATCGTCTTCGTCGAAGATTACGGCATTCAGGTGGCGCGCGAGATGGTGGGCGGCGTCGACCTGTGGCTCAATACGCCCCGCCGCGGCGAGGAAGCCTGCGGCACCAGCGGCATGAAAGCCGGCATGAACGGCATTCTCAACCTGAGCATTCTGGACGGCTGGTTCGACGAAGCCGCGGAATCCTCCGGCGGCTGGGCCATCGGCAATCGCGAGGATTATTCCCCGGACCGCGACGATTCCCACGCCGCTTCCATTTATTCCCTGCTCGAAAATGAGATCGTGCCGTTGTTTTACGAAGGCCGCGATCACGGCATGCCGGTGGAATGGATGAGCCGCGTGAAACAGTCGCTGCGGCACCTGAGTTCGGTGTTCAACTGCCAGCGCATGGTGAGCGAATATCGCAGCGCGCTCTATGAGCCGGCGCACCGGGCCTATGAAGCGATGAAGGACGGCGGCTTTGAGGCCGCCCGTGAGCGCGTGCGCTGGAGCCGCGACGTAGACCAGGCGTGGCCGCGCGTGCGTTTCATCAAGTGCGGCATCGGCGCCGACTCGGTATCGACCGGCTCGCCCATCCCGCTGCGGGCGGAAGTGGACCTGGCCGGGTTGAGTCCTGAAGACGTGCGCGTGGAAGCCCTGGTAGGGCGCGTCGGTCCCGAAGGCGAGCTCGAAGATGTTCAGGTACTGGTACTGGAGCCGCGCGAGCAGAACGGCGATTCCTACGTCTTTGGACGCGACATCGTGCCCTACGCCACCGGCCGGCTGGGCTTCGCCGCGCGTGTCAGTACCAATCATTTTGACGATCCTTTGAACCGTCCTTGCAACGCTTTACTGAAATGGGCGGACCCGCCCGCGCTGGATTGACGGAAGACTAAAGAAGAGTTCAAGAGTGGCCGATCTGATGGCAGGAGCAAGAATTCACTGGATTCTTGGGCCCGTGTGTGGTACATAAGGATTTAGACGCTCTACGCGGGAACCGACCTTCCTTTCGTCCCCGTCATGGCTGGTCCCGCCGTCTCCTGTCTCTTTTCGATCCGATTGCGCTCAACAGATTTGTAGCATCGGTAAATTCCACCTAAGGAGAGCCAACCCGGCAACTGTTATGGATGGAGACCGCAAATACCGGCAGAACGGCTATCAGGATTCCGGCCGTGATCAGTCCGGAAACGGGCAGCGGCGGGATGACCGGCCGCGTCCCCAGGGACCCAGACCGCCGTTGGATGTCACCGGTCCGCGCCTGCCGCGGATGGTGCAGGCGGTAGCGGCGGCGCGCTGCTACAGCTGCTCCACCATGCTGCCGGCCGATATCGACTTTCACGGCAACTGTCCCAAATGCAATGCGGCGCTGCACTGCTGCAAGCAATGCGTCTATTTCGAGCCGTCCACCCGTTTTCAGTGCCTCAAGCCGATCAAGGCGCGCATTTCGCCCAAAGACGCAGCCAATGATTGCGAACTGTTCAAGCCTCGCGTAACGGTCGCCCGCGACGCGCCGCACGGCATGCAGCCCAATGGCCCCGCGGCCGCCACGGCGCACATCCCGGTGCCGCGCAGCGCCAACGACGCGCGCGCCGCCTTCGACAATCTCTTCCGCAGCGACAAGCCGTCGGAGTAACGCCCCGCGCATCGCCTCACGGACTCACTGCGCCACGTTTGTCTCCGCCCGCACCCGCAGCACACGGATCTTCTCGCGTACGCTGTCCAGCCCCGCGCGAAACTCCCGTTCGGAGCCGTCACAAACCGCGGGCATCGGAAATCCCAGGCGTGCGCGCTCGGCCTTGAGCCCGGGCAGGTCGCCGGCCAGTTTCCCGATCCGCCCCTCGTAATCCGCCACCGCCGCCGCCAGCGCCCGCACATCCTCCGCCGCCTCCGCCGCGCTCGTGTGCTGGTCCACCGCCCACCGCGCTTGCCCGTCCACCGAGCGGATGCCCTTGTCGATCGCCACATGCTCGCCGGAACACAGCGGAGCATTCGCGATCGCCTCGGCCACCGTGTCATCGAGAATCTTCTCGTAGGTGGTCCACTCTTCCAGCGTCTGCGGCACTCCGCTCAGCGCATCGCACCGCTCACACTTGGCCGCAAACACCGCCGCCGGGAACGGGCTATCCGGCAGCGGGACCGCGACCGGAAACAGGATCCGCGGCGGAATCCTCTGCCCGGTCACCGCGGCGATCGCCCTCAGCCGCTCCCGCAATTGGTCGACGTGAGCACGGACCTCGTCGATGGTCCGGTCGCCCTGCGCCGCCAGCACGCCGGCCAGCATCATCCCTATCCAGGCAACTCGTGAATGCATGGAGACCCAGACGCGCCTCCCGTCAACCCGGTTACGGCAGTCACATCATTCCTCACTTTATTTCCGCCATGCACTCAACGCGCGATCAGAAAATCCGCTCCCTTTCCCCCCGCTCCCAGCCGCATATCTGAAGGCGGAGCCCTTATGAACGCAATTGAGTCCAGACTCCCGGCCACCCCACCTCCCCAACGAAACGAACCCAACAATCCCCCCTCGGTATCTGTGTCCATCTGTGTTCATCTGTGGCCAATTCCTTTGCCCGCCGTGTCCCATCCCTCCCCCACCGACGAAACGAACCCAAGAGCCCATGAAAACAAAGGACCACCCTTCCTGCTCCCCCCGTGCCGGACGGCACTTGCCAAACGACCCGCAAAGTGATGAAGTGTGTAGGAGATTTCTTCGCGGTAAGATTGTTGGAAGGGGCCGGCGCACCCAGCGCCGCCGGATTCAAAGGAGTCCTCACAGCTATGAAACAGCGCCTTGTCGCTCTCACGTTTTGTCTGGCCATGTTCGGAGTCACCGCGCTCCAGGCGCACCACTCCCTGGCAGCCGAGTACGACACCAAGAAGCCGATCACGCTCAACGGCACCATCACCAAGGTCGACTGGCGCAATCCGCACGCCTGGATCTATATGGATGCCAAGATGGAGAACGGCAGCATTGAGAAATGGCAGTGCGAATTGGGTTCGCCCAACGCCATGACGCGCGCCGGTTTCAGTCCGGATTCGGCCAAGGTCGGCGACCAGATCTCGCTCGACGGTGTCCTGGCCAAGGACGGCTCGAAGACTTGCAGCACGCGAACTGTCCGTGGCGCGGACGGCCACGTGCTCCTCAGCCAGACCCCGGGCGCCCGCTAGGCGTCCGCGTACTAAGGAGATCGATCGTGAACAAACGCCTGATCATCGCCGCGGCCGCTCTGCTCGCGGCTGTCGGTATGCTGGTGGCCCAGCAAGGCGGCCCCGGCGCTGCCAAGGGTAAGGGCCCCGGCGCGTTCAAGGGCAAAGGCAAAGGCAAGGCGTTCGGCGACGGCTATCAGCCGCCCGAAGGTCCGGCTCCCAAGACCTCCTGGGGCGTGCCCGACCTGAACGGCGTCTGGCAGCGTCCCTACACGCCGGACATGGAGCGCCCCACCGGCGGCAAGCTGCCCTACACCGAATGGGGCCAGAAGCAGTGGGACACCTACGATCCGCAACACGACGGCGACTACACCGGCGCCTGCCTGCCCTTCGGCCACATGCGCGCCATGAACTCGCCCGACCCCATCCAGATCATGCTCACCCCGGACCACATGGCGTTCCTCTATGAGCAGAACTCCTGGTTCAAAGTGTTTCCCATCGACGGCCGCGCGCATGACCCGAAGAAGGTCCCCACCTGGTTCGGCGATTCCATCGGACACTGGGACGGCGACACCATGGTGGTGGACACCACCAACTTCAACGGCCTGACCCGGCTGGACACCAACGGGCATCCGCACAGCAACAAGCTGCACCTGACGGAGACCTTCAAGCGCACCGACGCGGGCCACATCGCCTACGAGGTGACGGTGGACGATCCCATGACCTACACCAAGCCCTGGAAGAACACGCGCACCTTCACGCTGCGCACCGACTGGGGCATCCAGGAGTACTCCTGCGAGGAGAACAACAAGGGCCTGATCGAAGGCCGCATCAAGTTCCCCGATACCGAGAAGGAAGCCGAGGAGTTGTACGGGGACGGGAAGTAGCGGACGTTCTCGAACCGAAACGGGCCCGGGATTTCGCAGCAACGCAAGCTGTGTCCCGGGCCTTCTTATTTGCTACACGTAGTCAAGTGCGTGGCGCAAGCCCGTGGCTTGCCGCGCCGGGACTCGTCCCGGCGCTTGTGGCCGGTCACGCTGTCATGCCAGTTGCTGTGGCGAAATCGCCCCTTGCGGCTCCCCGCCCGACGTTTCCCTCCGATGCCCTGAAAGCCGGTGCGAAGTGCGGGCCAGCCCCGGCTAGCGGAGGCTAGCGGAGGGCCAGCGGGAGCGGTCCACCAAACGTCCGCCTTCGCCCGCCCTGGCCGAGCCGCTACACTTGTCAGAAATGCGCGAGCGCCTGGAACGCTACTTCGAATTCGAACGCCTGGGCACCAACTGGCGCACCGAGTTCCTGGCGGGCGCGACCACCTTCTTCACGATGGCCTACATCGTCTTCGTGAACCCCTCGATCCTGGCCGAAGCCGGCATGCCGTTCCAGGCCGTGGTGGCCGCCACGTGCTTCTGCGCCGCGTTCGGCAGCGTGGCCATGGGCGCGTTCGCGCGCTATCCGATCGCGCTCGCCCCGGGCATGGGGCTGAACGCGTACTTCGCCTACACCGTGGTCCAGGGCATGGGCGTGACCTGGCAGACCGCGTTGGGAGCGGTGTTTCTTTCGGGCGTAGCCTTCCTGCTGCTGTCGCTGTGCGGAGCCTCGCGGCTGATCGTCGATTCCATCCCGCCCGAGCTGTACGCCGCGGTGGCCGCCGGTATCGGCCTGTTCATCGCCATGATCGGACTGCGCAACGCGGGCTTGATCCGGGCGAGCGAGGCGACGCTGGTGGAACTGGGCAACCTGCGCGATCCGAACACGCTGCTGGCCATCGTCGGGCTGCTGCTCACCGCCGGGCTGATGGCGCGCGGCTTCAAGGCGGCGATGCTCATTGGCATCCTGGTGACGACGCTCGCGGGCGCGGGCTTCGGCCTGGTCACGTGGTCGCCGCAGACGTACGCGCTCACTGATATCTCGGCGACCGCCGGGCAGCTTGATATCGCGGCTGCGACGAAGCTGGGCCTGCTGGAGGTGGTGTTCGTGTTCCTGTTCGTCGACGTGTTCGACAACGTCGGCACGCTGGTGGGCGTCGCCAAGAAAGCCGGACTTATGGGAAGTATGACGGGCGCGGGCAACCAGATCCCGCGCATCCGGCGGATCCTTGTCGCGGACGCGGCGGCCACCATGGTGGGTGCGGCCACCGGCACGTCCACCGTGGTGAGCTACATTGAGAGCGCCTCGGGCGTGGTGGCGGGCGGGCGCAGCGGCGTGACCGCGGTCACCACCGGCGTGCTGTTTCTTGTGGCTCTGTTCGTGGCCCCGCTGGTGGGCGCTGTGCCGCAGGCGGCGACCGCGCCCGCGCTGATCGTAGTGGGATCGCTCATGATGTCGCACGTCGGGGAGATTCCGTGGAACAACGCCACCATGGCCATCCCGGCGTTTCTCACCATCATCACGATTCCATTGACGTTCAGTATTGCGACGGGGTTGTCGCTGGGGTTTACCGCTTACGCGCTGCTGAAGCTGATCCAGGGCGATGTGCGGCGCGAGGATTGGCTGGTCTACTTGCTGGCCGCGCTGTTTATCGCACGGTTTGCGTATTTGGGGACGGTTTGAGGGATCGGAGCGCGACCGTTACCGCTTTATGGTGACGATGTGCTGGCCGCGGGGCAGGATGAGGACGGCGCCTGCCGTATCCGGCTGCGTGGGGATGCCGTCGATTTCGATGTGCGCGGCAGGACGGTCGAGCACCGCCAGCGCCCGGGCGCTCGATTCGTAGGAGAACTCGATGCCGTCGCGGATCGCCGCGGCGGAGCGCAGGCTGGCGTTGAGGTCCAGCAAACGCAGCGGAGGCTCGGCGGCGGTCGGCTGGACGCTGTGTGAGCCCGGCGGCAGCCAGACGAAGCGGTCGCTTGCCACCGGCCACGGCCGTCCGTCGACCATCGCCGGTCCGGACCACGCCACCTCCACGCCGCGTGGCGAGGTCACCGCCAGCTTGTCCCCCAGCTGCTGCATACGCTCAACGGCCGACGCCGACGCCGCCAGCAGCGGCCAGTCGAGCTTCGCAATCGAGCTCTCGAAATACAGCGCCACGCGCGGGAACGCCGCGGCGGCCGTGTGCACCAGCGCGAACAGCTCCGTGCCGGTCTGCTGCTTGGTGGGGTAGACGTCCTGGTAGCGCTCCACCACATTGATGTCGATCGCCAGTTTGCCGGCGCGCGGCGTGATCTCGCGGTAGCGCGCCGCGATCTGCGGGTAGCGCTGCGGGCCGAGGTCCCAGATGGTGGCCGGGTCCTCCACCAGGAACGTGAAGTCGTGCGAGGCGAGCAGCGGCAAGGTCTTCGACGTGTCCGCGCCGATCTTCTCGCGCATGGTGGTGTCGAAGCGGTCGTCGACGTGCGTGAGCACCAGGTCGAGCCACGGCTTCTGCGCGCGCAGGCCCTCGATCTGGCCGATCCACTCGGTCTGCTGGCGGCGGGCCAGTTCGGCTCGGAAGTCGAGGAAGCGGGCCAGCGGCGCGGCCGTCCGGTTCACCGACCGTTCGGAGGCCGCGTTGAACAGCTCACGCGGATCGAATCCCGCGTCGGCTTGGAACTCGGCGCGCACGTCGGCATTGAACGGCGTGAAGCGCGCGGGATTCTGGTAGCCTTCGAGCGACTCGAAGTACAGCTCGGCCAGGTTGACGCCGTCCCAGTCGAAGCGCGTCACCAGGTCGCGCACGCCGGCCGAAACGGCGGCGAAGGCGTCGCGGTTGGTCAGATTCATGAGCTTGCGCCAGTCGAGCTGCGCGTCCTGCCCCAGGGCGGTTTTCTCGCGCCACTCCGGATGCTGCTGCCAGAAGCGGTCGCTCACGTGCGGTAGCTCAAACCAGGCGTAGACCTGGATCGCGTTGCGGTGGCAGGCTTCGATCAGGCGCTGCAAGTAAGCGTCGGATTCGGCATCGCGCTCCCAGTAATGCCACGTGGCGACGTGCAGGGCGCTGATGCCGGCCTCGCGCCAACGCGGTGCGAAGTAGTCCAGGTCGACACGCGCGCGGTAGGCGGAATCGAAAAACGCCCACAGCCGCGGCGAACGGAAGGGAGCCTCGAACCCCAGCGCGACGAGCGCCTGCGGCAGGTACGGATAGCGGCTGTATCCGCGCGCGCCAGGCGGCGTGGCCACCCACAGGATGGCTCCCGCGCCGCGGCGGTAGCCGGCCACCAGCGGCACACCCTCCCAGCGTTCCTTGGCGAAGACGGTCGCCTGCGGCGGCGCGGTGAAGCGCGGAATGGTCACCTCGTCCTCCCAGACGATCGCCAAATCCGGCGCACGCACGTCGATCACGCTGCGCACCGTGACGTTGCCTTCGCCCGTGCGGAACCCCAGCTCGGCCGCCAGGGGCGAAGCGCCTTCGACGACGATGATCGCGCCGCGATCGGCACGCGCCTGCCAGTCCGCGGGCGGCTCGACTCCGGCCGGAATCACCAGGATGCCCGCCTGCGCGCCTTCACCGGCCATGAGCCCGAGCGAGGCCAGCACCTCCGGCCACGCCCCTGCGTCTCCTCCGCTCACCTCAAAAGAAAAGGTGGCCGCCCCAGCGGGCAGGGCGGCCCAAAGGATTGGGACCCAAAGGCATCGCGAAAGAAGGACGCTACCGGCTGAACGCATACCACAGTCCGATGCGCACGTCATTGTAATTCGGGCGGAACGGATTGCCCTGATTGCGCAGATACGCTCCCCGAATGAAATTGATCGAAAACACCACCGGATCGATGCGGAAGCGCACTCCGGGACCCGTCTCGGCGGTGTTCGCCCAGTACTGCCGCTTGACGTCGGTATTGACGTTCCAGTTCCAGTAGACCTGTACGGCGTCGTTCAGCGACCACCCGGTGCGGTTCTGCGAATACAGCAGCGTGTCCCGGCTGTAGCGGCTGAGGAACACCATGTCGTCCGCGGTTTCCGCGAACAGCCCGTGGCTGCGCGTGACCGCCTTCGCATACGACAGGCCGCCGCGCAGGTCCGGCGTGGCGCGTCCATTGGGCCCCATCTGATAGCGCACGCTCTCGCCGGCTTCGAACCATCCCGTGAGCCCCTTCCACGTGGGTGTGCCGAGCCCCAACGCCAGGATCACGCTGCGGTCCGACAGATACTGCGGTGCGAAGCCGGTCACCGGAGCCGTCTTCCCGCGCGTATCGCCGATGAAGCGCAGGCTGGCGTAGGGATGCACGATGCCGGGCACCTTCAGCTCGGCCTTGGCCTGCGCGTAGGCGAAGGTGTTCTTCCAACGCGTCGAGATCAGGGGAAACATCCACACCGTGGTGCGGATGCGGCGCAGCGAGGGCGCCAGGTTGCTGTACGCGCGCGTGGCTTCGGCCGCCGTGCGCGAGTCCGGCGCCTGCCGAGCCAGGTCAAACCAGCGGATCGCCTCGCGGTCCTCGCGCAGGTTGTTATAGGTGACGCCGAGCTTCAGCATCACGTCGAAATCCGTGGGGTTGTCCTCATGCGCCGCGTAGAGGTAGCGCAGCGCGTCGCTGAGGTAGCCTTTCTCCAGGCTCCGCTCGGCCATCACTTTGGACGACGGCGCGGACACGTTTGTCGCTGGCGCGGCCTGGCGCTCCAGCAACGCCGGGGGATCGCCGGCCGGACGCGTGGGCGCCTGCTCCGGCAGTTTTTCGAATTCGCGCTGGGCGGCGTCCTGGTTGCCCATCTCGACGTGCAGGTAGGCCAGTTCGCGGCGCAGATCCTCGTTCGCGGGATCGAGCTTCAGCGCGTTCTCGAACTCGTAGACATAAGGATAGCGATCGGGCAGCAGCGCGCGAGCCTCCTCGGCCACCCGCGGCTCAGCCCCGCGCGAGGCGGCCAGCAGAGCGGCGTCGGCCTGCGCGGTATCGCCGATCTTCTTCCAAACGCGGCCCAGGTCCAGCAACAGGTCGCGGCGCTGCGGGCGCAGGCGCCAGGCGCGCTCGTAATGTTCGGCCGCCAGTTCCAGTTCGTCGCGCTGCTCGGCCAGCGTGGCCAGTTCCTCGTGCGCGCTGAAGTTGCCGGGCGATTGCTGCAAGGCGGCGGACCACCGCTCGATCCCCTCGCGCAGCGGCCGGTCGACGTTCTCGAACGCCTCCGCGGCGGTCGCGTTGCCCTCCTGGCGCAGGCGGTCGAAGACGCGCCGCGCCTCGATCGGCTGGCCGGTTTCGTAGCACAGGAACCCGTACTCGAGCGCCACGTGCTGGTCCGTGGGGTCGAGGTCCATGGCCTGGGCGAACTCCTCGCGCGCCGCCACCGTTTCGCCGATCTTGAGCAGGGTGTAGGCCAGATCCTTGCGGATGGAGGGGCGTTCCGGGGCGATCGCCACCGCGTGCCGGAACCCGGCGATGGCGCGATCGTAGTCCTTCGCCTGAAGCGCCGCGTAGGCCTTGTCCAGTGTGGAATAGGCCGGATCTGGCGTTTGCCCGGCGGCACCCACGACTGCCAGTACCAGGATGACTCCGGGATTAGGCATTTCACAAAGCATTAGACTTAGCGCACGACAAAACCGTGACAGGCCGACGAGCATACCGTACACTAGTGCGGTGTCCGCCCTAGGAATCTCACCCCGAGAGGTAGCCTACATCCACCTGCGGTGCAGGGGCATCCGTCCGTGCGAGATAGGGTGGCTGTGGGGCGTCAAGACTACCACGGTGGTCAGGTCCCCTGGCCTACCGGCTGCGGCGGCGGCTGGGCGTGCGTGACGAGGCCGGGCTGGCGGATTGGGCGCGGGACTGGGGGCGTTCCCGCTGCTCTGGCCATGCAAGATGGCGGTCAGCCCCAAGCCACACTCAAACGCTGAACCTGCCCCGCAGCAATCGCCCGCAATTCCGAGTAGAATCGTCTGTCATGAAACTCCGTGCCGCGCCCGTGTTCGTCGCCGCCTTCGCCGCGCTCCTCACCCTGGTCGCACAAGCCCAGCAACCCGCCGCCGCTCCCGGCAAGGGCAAAGCCAAGGGCGGCCGTGCCGCCAAGGGTATCAACTGGCCCTCGCCTCCGCTTCCCGACTCCCCCTACAAGTTCGACACCGGCCTCGAACGCAACCTCACCCTCACCATCACCAAAGGCCTCAAAACGCCCTTCAGCATGGTGTTCCCCGACGCCAACACCATCCTCATCACCGAACGCGGCGGCAAACTCCGCATCGTCCGCAATGGCGTCCTCAGTCCCACACCGGTCCCCGGCCTTCCGGCCATCCAGGCTGCCGGACTCACCGGCCTCATGGACATGGCGCTCCATCCGGACTTCGCGCAAAACTCGCTCATCTATATCTGCTACAACAAGCCGGCCGGTGACGACGGCCAAGCCTACGGCCTCACCCTCGCCCGCTTCCGCTGGAACGGCACCGCCATCAGCGACTGGCAGGACCTCTATTCGACGGGCGTCGCCGGCGGCGGCGGTGGCTCGCGCATCGTCTTCGGCCGCGACGGCATGGTCTACATGAACGTGAGCGCCGGCGGCGATCCGCCCGCCCCCGCGTCGATGACCGCGCAGGATCCCGGCAGCCTCCGAGGCAAAGTCCTCCGTCTCCGCGACGACGGCACCATTCCGCCCGACAACCCCTTCGTCAATCGACCCGGCGCGAAACCCGAAGTCTTCACGATCGGCCATCGCAACATCCTCGGCATGGACGTCAATCCGGTCACCGGTGAGATTTGGGCGTGCGAGAACGGCCCCAACGGCGGCGACGAAGTGAACATCCTCGCCGCGGGCAAGAACTACGGCTGGCCCGTCGTTAACAATGGACGCATCTACTCCGGCCCGAGCGTCTCCCTCGATCCCTATAAAGAAGGTATGGAGCCGCCCGTCATCTACTGGGTCCCCGCCATCGCCGTCTCCGGCTTACACTTCTATACCGGCGACCGCTATCCCAACTGGAAGAACAACTTGTTCATCGGCGGCATGCGCGAGGGCGAGGTTCCGCGTTCCGGTCACCTCGAGCGCATCGATTTCAACGACCAGTGGGAAGAACTCCACCGCGAAGGCATCCTCCGCGACCTCCACAACCGCATCCGCGACATCCGTCAGGGCCCCGACGGCTTGCTCTACCTGCTCACCGACGAAGCCGACGGCGCGCTGCTTCGCATCGACCCCGAGAAGTAGCGCGGCACCCGCGCGGCCGAAATCATGCAAATGACCGGGCCATGTCATACGCTCGTTCTCGTTCGGCAACTGGTGGGTAACGGTTGCAAGTCCTGGATTGTCGGCTACTCTTCCATAATCGAGGTCCGGAACCGGCGGCGGCCGAAAAATCGTCCACAGCCCCATCCGGAATGGGTAGCGAGTGATCGATTTGAGGCGGCTTTCGCTCACCTTGCTCCGGCTCCTGGATGGCGGGAAACCCGCGGGCGGGAGAGCCGCCAATTCCTGTGGCCTCTCTTGTTAGAGGGCGACGCCGGGTTCTGTGCTACCATCGTTCACGCCGGGGGGCCCGCAAGACGGCATGAAGCGTCTGATTCATAGCTCCCTGCTCGCTGTACTTCTCACTATTCCTGCCTGCGCGGCGATCGACGACGCCTGTACCGCGGGTTCCAGCGACTGCCTCGCCACCGTGATCCAGGCCGATCATGCCTACCTCTCGATCAAGGGAGAAGGACGGCTCCGTTTTCGCCGCGCCCCCGCTGATCGTCCCGTGCTGGGCGCCATCCTGCGCGTCAGCGGATTCGGCTTGGGCCGGGACGCGACCTGCGACCTGGGATCCCAACTCGCCGCTTCCGAAAAGAGCACGCTGAGGGAGGAAGAAGATCGCTGGAACCTGGGCTTCCATATCTACTCGCTCTCCTGGTGCGCACCGTCGGATTACATCCAGCGCAATTCCTTCGTGCTGGAGAAAGCGCTACAGATCATCCACTCCGGCGGCATCGGCAGTCCCGGTGTGCCGCTCGTCCCGGACGCCAAGCTGGTCGTTATCGGCAGCAGCATGGGCGGCCTGGTCACACGCCATGCGCTGGCGCGCATGGAATCGGAGGGCACGCCGCACGGCGTCAGCCTGTTCATCTCTTTTGATGGGCCGCAACTGGGCGCCTATCTGCCCATCAGCGTTCAAGACGCGAATCAGTTCTTGCTCGATGCCGCCGATTCCATCGGCACGTTCCCGGTGTTCGGGTTTGCGCCCAGCACGTTGATCCGCCTCTCCGATGATCCGCGCGCGCTCCTGCTCACCGGCATGGATACTCCCGCCGCGCGCCAGTTGCTGCTGGTGCACCACTCCAGCGGCTCTGGCCCGCATCCCGACTTCACGGCGTTGCAGCAGGAACTGGACGGCTACGGATTTCCCAGCGCCGCCGGCCTGCGGCGTGTTGCCATCGCCAACGGCAGCAGCGGTGCGACCACCCGCGACCTCGAAGGCATCGTGTTCGAAACCAAGCGCGTCACCTTGGACGAACACTTCTTCGGCGCCCGCTATCAGGTCGGAGGCAGGACGTTGTGGAAGGCTGGCGTGAACGTGCAATTTCGGGTACCGCTGAAACTGACCTTGACCCCGCTGACGCAGGGCGGTGCGAATCAGGAAGTGTTCCGTGCCGATCTGTCCAACGCTGAACTGCGCATCGACAACTTTCAGATCCTGCCCGCCAAGGCGCCGTCGCTGTCTCAGATCGCCAAGGAAATCGGCATTCCCCACTGGATACCTGACACGCTGTACACGGACGTGCTCGGCCCGGTGCTCGATGGCATTACCAAGTTCCTCGACGACGCTCTGACGAACGCCGGCAATCTCGCCATCCGCAAGCGCTCCAACGCGCCCTATGCTTACGAAGCCGGAGGCGGCGGACTGGGCGACAAATACAAGGCGTTCCACGATGCGCTCAGCGTGCTTCCGTTCGCCAGTCTCACCGGTGGCGGCGAGCCCGAAACCTTCATTCCCACTCGTAGTGCCATCGCCGTTTCCGGCGACCCCACCGTGCCCATTACGGATGCCGATATCGCCGGCTCGCCGTTTGACCACGTCTATTTCCATACCAAGGACACCAACCACATTTCCATGACCACCAAGGTCAAGGGTTGGATCTGCAAAGAAGTCCACGATCTGATCCAGCAGCCGTTCCTCAGCGATATCTCCCCCGCCAAGCGCCCGGTGAAGGGCGCCAGCTTCGCCCTGACGGTCACCGGCGGCAACTTCAACACGAGTTCAGTGGTCACCTGGAACTACCACGGCAAAACCAATCTGAAGACCACCTTCATCGACGGCGGTACGCTGAGCGCCTTGGTCCCCGCGTCGCTCATCGCCGATCTGACCGCCTGCATCGACAAGCACGGCTGCCCATCGTCTGACTCGGTTCCTCCCTCGCAGCTCGGCGATCGCGCGGATGTCATCATCGCCGTCGAAAATCGCGACCCTCTACCCGCGCAGACAAGTTCGCCTGACTGGACTCCCACCGAATCCCACAAGTGCGACTCCACGGAACCGTTTCAGATCGAAGAGGTCGCCGTGGCGGCCCTCACCCCCGATCAGCCTCAATCCGGCGAGGCCATCACCTCCACTGACGTTATCGTGTCCTCCTATAGCGCCGACTGGCACGATAGCTGCGTTCCCAAGGACCCCAAGGTTTCCGTCCAAGGCCATAGCATCGTGGTCACGGCCACCAACCCTGCCCATTTCTGTTTCTTCGCCATTACGGCCTACACGCTCCAATTTTCCTTCGGACCGTTGGCTCCGGGAGACTACACGCTGGAGATCCAGGACGTTCGCGGCGGTCACGTAACCAAGCTGGACACCCGCACCTTCAGCGTCCAGAACCCGCTGCCCATGGCCCTCAGCCTCACGCCGGACAACGCTCCGGCAGGCTCCCCGGACGTGACCGTCACCATTGCAGGCGACGGATTCGTCACCGGAGCAACCACGGCTCTCTTCAACGGCGAACCGCTCCTGACCACCGTAGAATCGCCCTCCGCTCTTACCGCCTCCATCCCGGCTTCGAGGCTTCAGCAGCAAGGCGCCGCCGCGATCACCGTCCACACCGACGATCCCCATCAGACGCTGCTATCCGATCCCTTGACCTTCACCGTGGGCCCACCCGAGCTGATGCTGCAGCAACTGGATCCCGCCTCGGTTCCCGTGAACTCGCCGGATACCACCATTACCCTGACCGGTGCGGGATTTGATGCCACATCCACCGTGGAATGGACTCGTCCGGACGCCACCACCAGCACCCTTGCGCGAACGCTCGTCGACCCGCAGCACTTGAAAGTCACGCTGCCCGCCACGGCGCTCCTCTCGCCCGCGACCTACCTGCTTACAGTTCATCGCGGCGGCGACACGAGCGCTGCGTTGACGTTCATGATCACCAGCGAAACGGCGCCTGCCCCACCGGTCACGCCGGTGATCGAGTCCGCCGCCGACGCGGCCAGCTTCACGGGGCCCCTGGTTCCCGGCGGGCTCGCCACCCTGTTCGGGTCCGATCTGGCCTCCGGAGTGGCTGACGCGCAAGCCTTCCCGCTGCCCATCGATTTGCTCGGAACGCGTGTGCTGGTCAACGGCGTCGAAGCCCCACTTCTCCACGTCTCGGCGACACAAATCAATTTCCAGGTTCCGTTTGAGACGGCGGTCGGCTCGGCTTCCATCGCCGTCAGCCGCGACGGAACTCCGGGCACCGCTAGGAGCTTCCCTGTCATGGCCTCAGCATTCCGAGCGTTCCAGTACCTGCGCCCCCCCTCGGCGCTCGACCCGATTCTGACGCACGCCGACGGAACCTTGGTCACGCCGGAAAATCCCGCGCACGCAGGGGAAACCGTAGTGCTCTACGGGACCGGCGTCGGCACGCTGACCAACCCTCCACCTTCGGGCAAGCCCGCGGCCGCCAACCCGCTCTCGCTTTGTACCGCGCCACCGCAGGGACTGGTAAAGGGGGCACAGGACTCCATCGAAGGCACGGTGCCCTTCTGCGGCTTGACGCCCGGTTACGCCGGGCTGGTTCAAATCAACATCGAGCTGCCGGACCACATGCCCCCCGGTACCGAATTCCAGTTGGTCGTGTGGTTCCCCAACAACCCGATTCAATACTTGTCCCTCTCAGTGGTCGAGTAGCGCGAGACCGCCCAGCGCAGCGGGCAGAACCAGCGCACAGGAGAGAAGATAAGAAGCTGGCGTACGCGCCATCCGGAAGTTGCCGGGCGGTTTCGATAGACTCCGGCCGATGGTGCCGTGTTTGGAAAATCGATTGCGGTCGCGAAATTTCCTTTCCCATCAGAGAGCACCGTTCCCAGACAGCAGACGACGCCCCTCGGTTCCCGATTTCCGATAAGACCCAGTGCCGGAAGTTTCTTGGGGACGGAGTGGGATAGCAAGGCTCCACAACGGCGCGAACTAGATGTATTTCCGGTGACAAAAAGGAAAACGGAAACGAGATCGCCTTGACCTGACCGAGTCGGCCGCCTCTCGGCCCAGACAACAGGCCGCTCGGGCGACGCTGGGTCGCGGACCTGCTACCGCGGGGAGACAGTCCTCTAGCCTGGATTTCTCACAAGCTCTCCAGTGCATCGGCGCGAAACGTGAGGCAGGGATACGCAATCGGCGATTTGGCCGCCGCTCCCGGCATGACAGCATGACCGGCCACAAGCGCCGGGATGAGTTCCGACGTGGCAAGCCACGGGCTTGCGCCACGTCCTGCGTTCGAAACCTGGCGAGAAATGCGGGCTAGCTGCACGCCTATCCTCGCGTCCCGTCCCAGCAAATTATCTTAGGACGACAGAACACGTCGAAACTGTCTGTGCTTGACCAGGGCCTCATCACGATGCGACTAAATAGCCAACATGTGGGGAATCCGGAGCAAAGCGAACGCGATTCACTGGCCAGACCCCAGCCCCGCCAAGACTGCGGCGGGGGTTTGTGGACAGGCGGTCACGTAGGCTCACGAGCCACGGGTCTATTCACTTGCTTCGATTCGTTAACCCGGTTAAAAACCCACTACGTTCGCGTTTCGACAGACAAGCAGAGGCTGAGCTACTCGACCATCCTCGGAACCAACGTTACAGGCAGTTGTGTATTACTAAGTGTGATTTCATTTATGTAATACAAACGCACGGTGTATCTATAGCGTTTCCCTCACCATTCCGAGTGGGAATGTGATAACTGGATACGCAGGGAGCGTTCCTCCGCAAGCCAGATGCGCCTCAGATACGACACTTGCACAACTCGACGTTCTGACTCAAGTAGTATACTCTCGGTGATTTCTCTAAAGGAGTAATATATGCCTGCCGAACATAAGGTGTAAGTCATTATGCCCATGCGTTGCGGCTATTGTCACCGGTCACTCGGGTTCCTCCAGCGGATCAAGGGTGAGCGATTTTGCAGCCCGGAGCATGCGGCCCGGTTTCACGAAGAACGGTCCACCGAGGCGTTCGCCCGGATGAATGAAGTAGGCGCGTGGACACCGGCGACCATCTCCAGCGAGGCACGCGAGCAACGCTTGGCTACCCTGTTCGTGCCGCCTGCCTGGAAGGAGTCGCTTGACGCCCCGGAGGAGACGAACTTCACCGGTTTGAGACCGGGAAGTTCTGCGGAGACGGGGGCCCGCGCTTCGCTCCTCGATGAACCGGTGGAGAGCAGCGAAGCGACCGGCCTCGCCAAGGAGGGATCCATGGAGCGGCGGCCTCCGGCGGAGGAGGCCGAGTCGGACCTGACCACGCCGCTGGTGATGACGCCGTTCGCGCGTGGACCCGGGAACGCCTCCCGGAAGTGCACCTATTGCCACCAACCGCTGGGAATCGCACACCGCCTGCGTGGCGATAACTTCTGCTCTCCAGAACACGAACGAGCCTACTTCGCGCGCGAGAGTGCCGCCGCGTTTCAGCGTCTGCGGGTGGAAACCCCCAACGTCCCCAAGCCGGAGCCAGTTGTCTTGCCGATGCCCCCGGCGCCGGAAACACCGGAGCAGGAGACGGCGCCGCGGATAAGTGGTTCCGGAACGCCCGAACCTTCGACGCTGACGCCGGATGGGTTGCCGCTCGCCGGCTTTGTGTCGCAGGCGCCCTTGCCACCGGATCCGGCTCGCCGGAGTGCGGCCGGGTCGTTCCACGAAATTGTTACCGGGCCCTCCTGGATCGCGCCGCGGCTCGATGTTGCTCGCAAGGAGGCTCCGTCGGCGGCGTTGCCCGAACTCAAACCTGCACCTCCAGATCGGGATTCCGGAATGGCGCTGGCGGAGGTCGAAGAACAGCGGTCGGTACCTCCTTTCGCGATGCCGCGGTTCACACGGGACCGGGAGCCCGTCCTCTCGGTAGGGGAACAAATCCCTGTGCCACCGGCAGCGCTGCACCAGCAGGAACCCCAGGCTCGCAGGACGATCCAGGATCCGCTGCGGCCCGAGGAGCAAGAGCCAACGGTGGCGTGGTCCATGAAGATCCTGGACGGCCGCGCATTCGGCGGCCCGCTTCCCGGGGCCGAGGCCGGCAGGAGTAAGCAGATCCCGCTGCCGGCACCCGCAGAATGGAAGTCCGACGTGCCGTTGTCGACAGGGTTACGCTCCTGGAGCACAGACCGGCTGGAGTCCGAGACTCCTCCTGCCAGGACGGCTCGCAAACTGTGGACCCTGCCCGTGAACCACGCCGTACCGAACAGGCCTGCCGTGGAAGAGCTGCCCGCTAGTGGCTTGCCGGCCCCGATGCTCCTTCCCGCGCTGTTCGATCAGAACTGGCTCCCCCAAGCTGATCTTCCGCCGGCAGCGCGAAAGACCCTGCGTACCGGCGAGGAGAAGGTGCACGGCTCCGGGCGTGATCTCAGCATCCTATCGGATCTGTCATGCCAGGCTCTGATTCCCGTACCGATCCCGGTGCAACTGCCCAACCATCTACCGATGGTGACTGTGAGCTCTGGTCTCCGCGCACCGTGGGCGGCACGGGCTCCTTCCGTTCTCCTCCCGCAATTGGGCGGGCAGCCGAAGATCGAGGCGGCGTGCTTTGCGCTCGCGACCAGGACGCCGGATGCCGGCCTTCATCCGTCGATGATTCTTGTGGAGAGCGGCTGGATCGGATCCGAGCGTGCGCCCCTTGCTCAGGCTCTGATTCCCGTACCGATCCCGGTGCAACTGCCCAACGACCTCCGGATGGTGACGGTGAGCTCCGGTCTCCGCGCACCGTGGGAGGCTCAGACTCCTTCCGTTCTCCTCCCGCAATTGGGCGGGCAGCCGAAGATCGAGGGGGCGTGCTCTGCGCTCGCGACCAGGACGCCGGATGCCGGCCTTCATCCGTCGATGATTCTTGTGGAGAGCGGCTGGATCGGATCCGAGCGTGCGCCCCTTGCTCAGGCTCTGATTCCCGTACCGATCCCGGTGCAACTGCCCAACGACCTCCGGATGGTGACGGTGAGCTCCGGTCTCCGCGCACCGTGGGAGGCTCAGACTCCTTCCGTTCTCCTCCCGCAATTGGGCGGGCAGCCGAAGATCGAGGGGGCGTGCTCTGCGCTCGGGACGAGGACGCCGGATGCCAGCCTGCATCCGTCGATGATTCTTGCGGAGAGCGGCTGGATAGGATCCGTGCGTGCGCCCCTTGCTGCGGAGTCCCTCTCGGCTTTGCACCTCGTCTCTGGCTCCAGGATTGCCCCGGGTGACCCGCAAATTCCCGGGCTTTCATGGACTGTGTCTCCTCTCCCGGGTACGGCGCAGACATGCGCCAGATCTCCGTGGAGTTCCCCGGTGGCCGGACCTTCCTTACCGGGTCCGGCCACGCTGGACCCGGTTCCGGCACATGCGCTGGCGCGACCGGATGTGGTTCTCCAGCAACATGCCAGGCTGCGATCCAATGGGTGGGTCCTCGCGCTATCGGGGAAGTGCAGTTCGCCCAAGCTGCGGTGCGCGGATGCACATCCGTATACGGCGACAGTATTGTGGCTCTCCATGGAAGTTGAGACGCAACCGGAGCCCCCGGCAGCGGGCTTGCTTCTGTCCTCTTGGCGCACACCACTCTGCGTCGGGGTGGTGTCACCGCTGCCGGACACCTGTGTACCGCCGCCTCTGCGGCACACGTTGATCGAAGGCTGGCTTGTGTCGCGCCGGTTAGCGGTTACTGATGTCACGCATCTGCCCTTTGCCGCCAAGAGGGGTGGCGAGCATGAGATCACGCCCGCCATCTGGCATGTGACAGGGCCGGGCATCCGTCAGCCGGCCTTGCGGAAGCGGCACGGACACATTCTGCAAACGACCGGATGGCATGATGCTGGGATTCTTCTGCTGCGTACCGGCGGTGCACCTTCGGTGGAATTCGCCAGCCCAGCGCCCGTGGTGATCACTCCAGCAATTCCGGAAGAGCCGCGAGGGATGGTTTCGCTGGACCTCATCGGGTGCTCGGCCATGCCTGGGCAGGAGTGGATCCGGTTGCGGGAACCCTACGTCGAGACACGATTCGCGCGTGATTGGCTCGCTCCGGAGGTGACCTCCGCTTGCCCCGCACTCTTGGCGTTACGGACGCCGGTGACGGCGCCCGCACCCATCCGGGGGATCGAGACGGCGATTTCGCGCGGAAAGGCTGTGCATATGGAAGCGGGCTGCTGGGCTGCGCCGGCAGGGGATCCCGTACAGTCCACGCTTCCGCATCCGAAGGCGGCATTCCAGATCCGCAGCGTCGTGCTGCTGACGAGTTTGCTCCCCGGGCCGGATTTCGCTCATGCCGACACTTTCGGGAATTTCCCGATTCGCCGGAGCCCGGCGTACCTGACGGTGTTTCCGGAGCCGCGATTTACCGCGCTGCCGCCGCGGCTGGATGGTGTGCATCGCCTCCGCCGCCTGCGTCCGCAGGATGACACGGCTGCGCTGGGAATCTCCGCCAGCGCATCCGCGCTTTCCGTCGACTCTCCTTTTCGGGAGCCGGGATCCGGCCTCCGGCTGTCCGCATCGCGCATTTGTTCGTTTTCGGGAGAGACCGTGGCGCGGTTCGGCAATGCTGTGGACAGCACCCCACAAGCCCTTGTACAGCCGCGGCCACTACAGGCGCGGCCCGCCCGCTTCTTTCAGTGGCCGTACGTTGCGGGAGAACCTCGAACGCCGTTTATTTGCGGTCTGGGAAATCTCGCCCGGTTTGTAGGCACCGCCTCTGACATACCGCCGGCGCCCTTAAGGCATAGTGTCTTACGTGCTAAGTGGTCGTAAAGGTAAACACTGAGGTGACGATTGACAGCCTGGAAGATATTTCCAGAAGAAACCTAGCTCACATTGAGAAAACCCTATGCCGCACAATACTGCGATCTCCACTCCGTCTCTTTCCGCGATTCAGACCCAAAGTGACACTCCGCGCACTCCGCAGATGGCGCTCTACCACCAAAGCCGCGCTGTTGCGCTCCACCTGCAAAACGACCTTGATATGGCTCTAAAAGAGTTGGACGAGGCTGCATCCATTGGTGGCAGCCGCGCCGAACTCCTCGCGGCTCGAGGACACATCCTCTTCGAGTTGCGGCGCTTTGAGGAGGCGGCCAGCAACTATGCCCAGCTCCGCGAAGAACAACCGGAGAATCCGGACGTCGCTTTGGTGCTGGGGCTGAGCTTCTATAATCTCGAGCGCTACGCGGAGGCACTGGAATGTTTCCAGGCAGCACGGAATCTGGACGCCCGGAACCTTGATGCCGCGGTTGCCATGGGCACCTGTTTGCTGCGGCTGAACAAGCCCACGGAAGCTTTGGAGGCGTTCCAGGCAGTGTTGGCGACCGCGCCGGAGTCCCTTTCGGCCCTGTTCGGCGAAGCGGTGGCTTTGCAGATGGGGTGGGAGTTCGACGAGGCGGCGATGCGATACGAACGCATCCTGGAGCGCCAGCCTGACTTCACTGACGCGGTGGTGAATCTGATCGGCATTGGACTGCAACGCAAGGACTACGAGATGGTCCAGCGGTATGGCGAGCGGCTGGCAGAATCCGATCCAGACGCGCCCGCGGCGCTGGAGGGTCTGGCGGCGGCAGCGTTTGCCCGCGAAGATTTCGCGGCGGCTGCCGAACTCATGGAGCACCTGACTGAAGTTACGCCGGGAGCCTACGAACACTGGTTCAATCTCGGAGTGGCGCGCCAGAAGTCGGGACGAGCGGGGGATGCCATCAAGGCGTATCTGCGGGCCGTTGAGATTCGTCCGGAGGGCGTCTCCGCACACCTGAACCTCGGCGTGACCTATGAAGAAGCGGGAGATCTGACGGCGGCGCGCGAGGCGTTTCAGAGGGCCAGTGCAATCGTTCCAGACCGCACAGATCTTCGGCTACAGATCGCTTGGCTCAGCGAACGGCTAGGCACGCGGGATGCGGCGGAAAAGTTGTACGCCGCACTCTTGGAAACGAATCCGGAACTGGATACGGCGTGGTTCCGGCTTGGATTCCTGCGTCTGGAACGCGGGGAGGCGCGGGGCGCCGTGGCCGCCTTCAAAACGTGCCTTGAACTGAGTCCGGACTGGCCGGAAGCGGAGATCAATCTGAGCTTGGCGCAGTGCAGACTACAGGCGTACGAAGAGGCACAGCAGACGCTTCAGGCTCTGCTCGCGCGTCACCCGGACCACGTTGACGCGCTCCAGGGGCTGGCCGAGATTTCCTTGCGCCTGCATGCGCAGGAAGAGGCGCTTGATTATTACCAGCGGCTCTTGGACCTGGGCGAGGCATCCTCCGACGTGCTCTATAATTGCGGGGTTCTTTCCCAGCAACTCAACGAGCCGGCGGAGGCGATTTCGTTCTACCGGGCCTCGGTGGAGAAAGAGCCGGAGTTTGCCGAGGCGTTCTTGAACCTGGGCCATGCCTACGCGGCGACCGGCCGGAAGAACGAGGCGCGGGAAAATTGGATCAAAGCTCTGGAACTCAAGCCGGAGTTAGCCTGCGGATACTTTGCCCCGCGGGTGGAGTCGACAAGCCCCTCCCAGATGGGCCAAATCGACGCGCCCACGGGCCCTCTCGTTGACAACGTCTGACAGAGCTTAGCAGACTGCGGAAAAAGCCTCCGATCTGAGGGAAACCATCCGCTGAGCTGGCCGTGAAACTGAACGTACGCGTGCGGTGCGGAAGCGGCCGCACGGCAACTGAAGAGCGAACTGGGCGCCAGCGAGAAAAGACAAGAGGAGCTGGTCGAAGCCGCGCGCGCTAAGATCGACCGGGACGACGCCCGGCGCTTGATCCTCGATCGGCTGCACCGGTTGCTGGTCGAGACCTACTCGGCGTATCTGCGGGCGGATCACGGGCCGCGTGCAGTACTACGCTCCGAAGGTGGACGTGGCGCCGCGTCGGATTCGGGTCATCGCCAACGATTACACGTTTTCTTTTGCCGGGCGCCACTACCAAATCGCGCGCGAAGATACGCAAGCCGGCATGCGGCGGCAACGTTTGCGTATCGAACTGCGCCTGGACGGAGAGTTACATGCGCGCTATCAGGGCCGCTATCTCCGCGTCGGGCGGTGTGAAGCTCGCTTGCCGGAGCCGGAACCAGCGGTCCGCAAACCGCCGCGCAAGGATCACAATGCCGGTGGGAAAGGCGCCTGGATGCAGGGTTTCTTCGACCGCCCGGCCCCGCCCCTGTGGAGGTCGTTTGAGTAACGCTACATTCGGAAGGCGCTCATTTCCTAAGGCCCAAAGCCTCGGCTCGGGAGTTTCACCACAAGCAGGTGTCGTCCTGGAAGGCCCTCCTCGGCGACCGGTTGAGACCACCCGGATTGGAATCGCTGTCTGGAGGGCCTGCGCCGACTTGCTTCCGGAGCCAACTCCGTCGCTTCGGCTTTGGGCGGCCCGCCAGGCGCGACCCCGGCACGGCTGTGCGAACATACCATGGGGTTCCGAAATCCCCCCCCAAATAGGAACTTTCTACTTGGCTGGGAATAGGAACTTTCTATTTGGCTCCGACACCGCAAGATAGCCGTCCTCCTGGGTGTGGGCCGCCATCGCGCCCGGCAGGTGATGCACATTCTGGGGATCGAAGCTCACTATCCCAAGCCGAACCTGAGTCGCCCGGCGCCGGGTCGCCAGATCTACCCCTACCTGCTGCGCGGCGTGGAAGTCCTCCGGCCCAACCACGCCTGGAGGACCGATGTTACTTACGTTCCGATGCAGGGCGGCTTTCTGTACTTGGTCGCCGTGATGGACTGGTTCAGCCGTGATGTACTCAGTTGGGAGTTGTCCAGCACCATGGATACGGGCTTCTGCCTGACGGCGCTGGAGCCCGCCTCCGCTTCGCCAGCCGGGCTCCAGTATGCTCTAATGTCGTCTTGCCGGTCGAGGTCTTTTCACCGAACGGCGTACTGTGTCTTAACCGTTTGTGTCAGCCCAGGGGGCAAGCGCACTTCTCGTGGACGAACTTCCGCCATTCTTCGACTAGCAACGGCAACGTGCGCGTCTCTGGGGTGTCGGGATTTAACCGCCGGAGCTTGTCGCGATGGAGTGTGAGGATGTCGAGCAAGAGTCGCGCGTCGCTAGGGCCGTCAAGCAGCCTGAAGTGCCACACCGCCAGGATCGCTTCTGTCCGCCGCTTATTCGATAGCAATCGTCACACTGAGACTCGTCTTGCCCGATGTTGTGACTCGAAGCGGCACCTGTGTGCCGGGAGTAACCCCAGTGGGGACGACCGAGTTTACCTGGTACAGCCCCGCATACCCCGGAGCCAATCCCGCAAACTGGACCGGGGCCTCCACGCCGCCGACAGCAACCGTAGTTCCAAGAGTTGTGATGGACAGGGAATCGAGTGGCGCGGGCTGGCCCTCGACCAGGGGAGGATTGACCGCACCCAACCCGGTGCAATAGATCACGAGGACATCGCCGGCGTGAGCCGCCATGCTGGGGGTAACGAGGAATTGGGATCCATCCGGACGGGCCGCAATGACCACGGCGGCGCCCGTTCCCGATCCATCCAGCGTGAATACACCGGGATTCGCGTCTACAATCGCGATGGCCTCCGGAACCGACAGCATGCTGCCGCGGCGCAGGACCATGTAATGCAGCAGGTTGTCCCTGAGTCCGAAAGGAAGCATGCCGTTCACCTGGTTGGGGCTCGCCAAGCCGAGCGGCACCGTCCGCCCTTCGATCACGACCTCGGTTTCACCCAATTTGGCGGGCATCGGCAGACTGGTTGCCTGCGTGGTGTCCACGGCCAGGTTGGTTCCGTAGATCGTGACCAGAGATCCGTTGCCGAGCGGAACAGCCGGTTCCGAGCTGGCGGAATTGACGATATAGCCGTGCACAATTGCGGGTGCTTCGGCGTTTTTCGTCAGGTCGCCGGAAATCTGTTCCAAACCCTTCGGCGTTCCGTCCGGTCCCCAGGCACGGGCGGTGAGCAGCACTCCCAGGCGGTCGTTGTGGCCTGTCCAGGTGCCGGCCCAGCGTCCGCCGCCGAGGGAGAGCATGTGAACCGACGGGTCTCCATTCGAGAAATCCACTGTCACGGACCCGTTGGTGAGGGATTCGCCGCAATCGTCCACCACGCGCACTTCCAAAGGCGTGGGCCAGCCAGCGGTGGTGGAAAAGCCGCTTCCCAGTAAGGTGAACGTCGGGAGGAGTTCCGTCGCCGAGCACACCGCACCGGCGCTTCTCCCGGACGACGCATCCGCTACGGCGGCCGGAGCGACCGCGGCCGACAGGCGGACCCTCCGGAACGCCTTGTCCCCGAACGAGAGTTCCAGTTCGTCCCGGTACAAGCCTGGGGAAACACCCGTCAAATCCGCGGTGACCGTAAGTGGCAAGCTTTGGCCCGCGTTGATCTGTCCGATGGCGGGCTCGACATGATACATGACCTGACTCGAGGAGATCACTGACGCGTTGAACGGCACGCTCGATGCGCTGTTATTGGTGATATTCACGGTTTGGGGATCGGGCACCGCGTTGGCCCCTTTGACGAAGACCAGGCCAGCGGGTTCGACAACCGGGTCCACACGTTCCGGCCGCTCCAAAATCTGAAAAACGATCGTCAACGGGATGTCCGGGTTGATCGCATCGTCGGAATGCACCGACAGTTGGCCGTAGTAAGTGCCAGGCGTCAAGCCGGCCGCATCCGCGGTGACCGTTAGGGGCGTGCCGACGTACCCGTTCCGGCTGGTTCCGCTGGTGGGCGATACGGTGAGCCAGTCGCCGCCGGCGAGCGTGGACTTGTTGATGGTCCACTTCACAGTTCCACCGATGTCGCCCCGCTGCAGCACATCGAAGCTACCGCGCAAGAGTCCGCTGACCCCTTCTGCGGTCCGGAACGTCATCCCGGTCTGGGAGGTCACCAGCCGCGATCCTTCGCTCGAGATCACGAGGCTAACCGGAATCGAAAGAGCCTGGCTGCCATCTTTGGCCGTCAGGATGACACGTTCCGTGTATGTTCCGGCCGGTAGTTCCCCGGGCGTGACAGCCACCTGCAACACGGCCGGTTCGCTGGCGGTGGCACTGCCGTCGGAGGGCGTCACTAAGAGCCAGTTGGGAGACGAGTCCACTGAAGTGGTTACGTCGAAGGCAAACGCGGTAGCACCGGCATTGAAAATTTGCACGGTAGAAATCGCCGTGTTCGTATCCGGGTCCGCCGGGTAGAACAGCCCCGGAGGGGAAGCTCGGAGCCCTGGTGTGGGTATCCCGGTCACGGTGAGATACACCGGGACGGTGAGACTGGCGGGAACGGAGTTCTCCGCGGTTACGCGGATGCTCCCGTGATAATTGCCAGGAGTCATGCCGGTGGTGTCGAGCGTCACGGGGAAGTCGCCGGGCGCCGTGCCCTGTCCGCCTTCCAGGCCGAGCCAGGTGCTACCGGTGTCCGGATTCGCCTCCACCGCAACGGTGAGGCCTGCAAGAATGCTATGGAGCCGCAGCCGGCCCACTCTGCCTAGATTGATTCCTGCGGGCGCGGTGAAGCTGAGCGTTTGCTGGTCGGGGGTCAGCTTGGACTTCACGTCCAGTGTAACGGGCTCCCTGTAGGTGGGCGTCGCTGAATCGGGGGCATCGATCTGGATCGAGGATTCGTGCCGCCCCGGCGCAAGACCGATGGGGTCTACCGACACGGAGATGACTTGGGGTGTCATCCCCGAATCCGGAGTCACGGAAACCCATGAATCTGCCGGCGCAGTCTTAAAGTTGACCGAAAGATCCGCCACGCTGAGGTCTGCGGACTGCGGCTGCGGCACGGTTCCCCCGGCAATGTAGGTGAAAACTTGCAGCGCAGACACAGAAAGCGGGACAGTACTCGCGAAGGTGGGAGAAGGGGTCGCTGCCCAGAGGCTGGATACCAAGCCATCAGGTGCATATTGTGCCTGCGCAGTTCCGCTGGGAGCGGATAACGGGATCAGGTGGAGCACGGAACCACTAGGAATTAGGATGAGTAGCAGCAGAGCTGCTAGCGAGATTCTTCCCACGGCCCGTTTAGTATGTCATATGCCTAATGATGCCGCAACCGCGCAAGTCATGGAAATTCATGCCCATACGGCTACGGGACCAATGCGGCTTGAATCTTTTCGAGGGTCCTGTCGATGCCGGATTCGCGTCCATTGTTCAAGAAGTGCGCGATATTGGCCTCCTGCAAGGCTTCTTGAGCATTCCCTTGGGACAGAAGAAGCTCGGCCAAAGCCCAGTGAGGCCGGTACCAATGCGGAGCGATTTCGATCGCTTTTAGGAGAGACGCATGGGCGAGATCCAGTTCCCCACGGACCTGGTAGGTGGTCGCCAGTTGATAGGCGGCATTCTGCGGATCTTCCGCATTGTTTACGGCGCGAAGGGCAGCGTCGCGGGCCTGGTCTGAGATGACCGGAAGTTGGTTCGTTTTGTCCGCAACCAGCAGAAGTGAGCCAGCGTACCAGGCATCGGAACTGTAGCCGATGGGTTGCCATTGCCGGGCGATCCGGTAGTTGTTGAGGGCCGCCTGGAGATCGCCGCGTTCCAGTGCGTCGCGAACGTTCGCCATCATGTGATCGGCCAGTCCCAACTGCACGGCGTAGATGCAGAAGATCGCGGCGGCCACGGCCTTTACCCGCCGGCGGAATCTTCCTCCCAGACGGCGGGACGCATGGGGGGCGGCTTCGGCGGGGAGGCCCAGCGCCAGCAGGATGGCGACCGTCAAGTACAGGTAGAGGGCCGTCGGCAAGGTCAGCGAGGCGAACATGTGCGCCGCCAACTGTCCAGCGAATCCGGCCAGCAGAATTGCAGCGAGCATCGGATCTTTCGCCCTCGCCTGGCGGGACGAAAGGACACACGTGGCTATCAACAGGAGAACCGCAATCGTGCCGGGCAGACCTTGCGAGATGGCCACGTCCAACAGGAAATTGTGCGGCGATTCGTTCAAAGTGTCCGGATAAGCGCGCGCGAAATCCTGCGACTGGTACGTGGGAAAGACGGCGGCGAACGTTTCCAGCCCATAGCCGGCGATCGGCCGGTCCAGAACCATGGGGCTCGCGTCGTGCCACACCCAGAGCCGGGTTCCACCCCAGTCGCCCATGGCTTGATCGATCCGGTTGCGGAAAAGTTCTCCGGCAGGCGAGAGATAAAAGGCGGCGAGCAATGCCATTGCGGGAGCCACGATAAGGGCGGAACGGCGAAGACCGATCCGGCCGCGGCCGTACACGATCCAGAGCGCTACGCCGATCAGCAAGCCCAGCCAGGCTGCTCGCGTGCCGGATAGGAGGAGGGCGAAGGCGCCGAAGGCGGCGCCGGCGATGGCGACGATCCGCCAAACGCGCCGCGTCTCGGCGTAAGCGCTGCCGACACACAGAAAGATCGCGCACACCAGGTAGTTCGCAAAGTAGACCGGATGACCGAATGTGCTCACCGGCCGCAGAAGGGGCAGGGCGTAGCTGTTGACATTCAGGTAAGCCTGCAGCAGGGGATCCTGGCGGGCATATTGAAGGAACGCGTATCCGCTGGTGGCGATGGCGCCCACGGCCACGGCCCGGAGTAGGATGCGGATGCGGTTCCTGTTTCCAGCCAGAGCCTTGGCCGTCAGCAGCAGAAACAGTACTAGCGAAACTTCCGAAAACAGGCCCAGCCGGCGCCAGTTGGTGCCGGCGAGCGACAGACCGGCACGAGCGGAGAAGACCGTCGAGAGAAACAGGGAGATGGTCTGCGCCAGTACATACGCGTTCAGCAAGGTTGCCGCCGTGCCAGAACCGACCGGAAAAAGCACGCCGCGCGATTTTCCAAGAAGCAGCCCGGCGGAGACGCCCAGCAGCAAGGCGACCACTTTGGGCGTGACATCGAAATACAGCAGCGTTCCCGGGGCGATGGCGAGCGTTACGGACAGGACCACACCCACAAGGACCCACGTGAGTGCGTCCGCGCCGCTGCTTTCCAGATTCTGCGCGGCGGGAGAGCCCTGGGAGGACGCCGATATAGGGCAGCCCGAACTCTTTACATCCGACATACGCCAGCTTCACTGATAACACAGGGAAGCCTGATCTGCGTCTCTGCCGAAGGAAGAATCCGGGCCGCTGCCCTCAGTGCCGCCGCGCGGTGGGAGCCTCTCCCGCCCGCTGCAGCAACAGGCAGACCTTTTCCGCGAGGAAATGTTCGGCCTCATCCCGGCAACGTTCTTCCCGCTGCTCCCAACGATCCGCGCAAACCGCCAGTTCCGCGGACGCCTCGGCCACTTCGTGCTCCAGAGCGGTTTGCTCGCGCCCGATCCTGGCCAGGCGCCGGCTGGCCCCCCAGCGATGGGTCAGGAAACGGAACTCTTGCAGGGTGAGCACGAGGAACCACCCTCCGGAGATGCCGATACTGACCGTCACCAGCACCAGGGCATGATTCAGGTTGGTGAGATCGACCCCGGATAGGAGGCCTCCATCGTTGGTCAGCGCAGCGATCCAGTTCATCGCGTCCTCACGGGCCAAGCCCAGCAGGGCCAGGGTTCCCAGATTCAGAAATCCCAGCACAACCAGCACGCCCGCCATCGCCACGCTGACCCAGCGCGCCCGGCCGCGAGAGGGAGCCCCTTGCCAGGGCTCCTCCAGGGTCCGGGCAAAGACCACCTTCAGCAAGGCGACCGCCGTGGTGGGCGCCGCGGCGATTGCTATGCCAGCCGGACTGCCAGGATCGAGAGACAGCATGAAGCCCAGCGTGATCGCGTTCAGCACGTACTCGCCCGCTAGGGCCGCGGCGGCACACACACCGAACAAGACGGCGTGGGGCACGTTCCCGCGAGGCGCAGCGTCGAGCTCCGCCTGCGTGGCCGCGCGCTCTTCGATCTTCCGGTCGAGCCGGCCTTGGATCGCCCGGACCACTTCGCGAGCTCGCTCCAGCGCTCGCAGCAGGTGCATGCGGAAGGTGTCCGCGACGATGCCGGATTCGGCCTTGGCCACGTCCAGGACGGCGTCCTGTTCGTGCCGCGCCATGGGAACGTGCGCCTCGCGAAGCAGCTCGACGGAGGTTCTGCGCCGGTGGCTGACCGGCTTTTCGTTGACGTCGAATTCCAGAATTTCCACGGTGGTTCTCCTTATTGTTGATTCAGCGCTTTCACCGGGACCGCTTGCAGACCCAGTTCGCGAGCATAGGACAGCTTCCTGCCGATTCTTTCCGTTTGAGGCGCGGCCCATTCCGAAGCCCGGGCCCGGCGCTCACATTCGTCGATGCGCATCAGCTCCCGCAGGCGCAGACGCTGCTCCAGCCGGCGCAGGTGACGGCGGTACGCCCGGCGCACGCGAGCGTTGCTGACCCGGCGTAGCACCCGGCGGAGCGCTTCCGGCGCCGTGCGGGCGTGGAGCGCCCACAAGCACGCGGTCAACGCCAGCACACCCCAACCGGCTGGACCTGGAGCGCTTCCGGCCCACGTGGCGCCGAGCCCCGCCAAGCCTGCTACCAGGAACGCCGTCAGCGCGGGACGGAAACGGGCCAGGAGCGTGGAGTCTGCCGGGACCTGTTCATCGGTGCAACCCAACAACGAGGTCCGGACGGCGTCGCACATCCGTTGCAATTCCTGCTCGGAAGCAGAGATCACCTCGGGAGCCGGGCCGAAGCCTCCGACCATCGTCTCGGCGATCACATCCACAGCCTTGGCGGCATCCGCGTTGCAGTGTGCCATCACGGCCGCGGCGGCGGACGGATCCGCGTGCGTCACGATCGTGCCCCGGTACACTCGCGGTTCGAACGTTTCGGCGACCCGGGTCGCCTCGGCCACGGCTTCTCCCACCGCGGCCCGCAGGGATTCGGGATCGTAGGGCTTCATTGTGCGCTCCTTTCCAAACGGGAGACTTCGAGATCCGGGCTGAACGAACTCACAGCTCCCCCAAGCGAGCGGATCATGGTGCTCCAGAACGCCTCCAGGCTCTGGCGAGAATTCAGCGGCTTGCGTTCCCCCAGCTCGACGGAGTTCAGGACAAAGTGAAACGTCACAGCGGAGAGCATGCCGGTGGACCAGGCATGTTGCCCGCCGAGGTTGCGGATCAGATCGGGGAAGTCCGCTTCCCGGAGCATGGTCTGTTCCAGGTTCAGTTCACTAGTGCTGTTCAGTGCGTCGCTGAATACGAGGGCGGTCGCGGGGGTTCCGGTCGCCGCCCTGTGGGCTACGTCGAGCATGCCCAGAAGATCGGTGTGGGACGCGGTCTTCGAAGCGTTCAGCAGGTCGTGCGCGCGCCGCACCGTACCCTCACGCATGGACGTGAGCGACTTGCGGCATTGCAGGGCCTCCCGCAGCCCGCCACTGGTTGGGACCGGCACGGTTTCGAAATGAAAGCGGCGGGCGGCCATGGCGGTGGCGTCGTGGACCCCGTAGATCGAAACGCTGTCACCGCATTGCAGCCCGCTGGCGAAAGCGTCGATGGCCGCGCTCCAGCGTCCCCGCTGGGCGTCGGAAACCGATCCGCTAACGTCAATAAAGAGCAGGTAGTGGTGTTGCGGCGCGGGCTCGGGCGCCACGGAACACGCCACCGTCGCCGCAATCGTCAAGAACAGGCCAAATTTGTTGAGCATCCTCGCCTCCATGACGCTATGACGGCCGGCGGCGGGAATCTGAGAACAGGACGTACGGACCTTTTATCGGCTCAAGGCCGGCAGTCGTCCGCGGGCCAGCGTGGCGAACGCGCCGGGCACATCCCCAGCGCATTTCAGGACGCGGACCTTGACCCTCAGATCCGTGCGCGCCAGGTCTTGTGAGATCCGCGGATCGATGTAGGTGAACCCGTACCCGGTCAGGCCGGCCAGGGCATTGTACAGGATCCCGTTGCGCAGGGGCTTGTAATTCTTGCTGCCGACGATGACCGTCTGGGCCTTCACGATTTGAATCGCGGTGCTACCCAGCTTGGCGGCCTTCGGCAGCAATTCGTCGTCCAGCAGGAAACGCAGCTCGTCCTCTGTGATGGCCCGGGTTTCGTCGTCTACGGGCTTCGCGCGTTCCAGAAGGGTCACGGACTCCACCCGGCCGTGGTTCCTGGCCAGCTTGATCGCCCTGTAGAGCGGTGCCTCCGCTCCCGCCTGGATCGGCCCCGTAGGCCCGCAGCAGGCGGACGGCTTCCGGGGAGTCCTCCTGCGCGCGCCGCGAATATGAGCGCTGTGATGCCGTCCTACTGCGCGGCGTTGGGCGTGGCGCCGTATTCCAGCAGGACCCACAGGCCGTCCGCGCGCGGCATCGCCGCGGTATATTGCAGGGGCGTGATGGCCGTGTCCTTGCCCGCGGAATTCGGCGACGCACCCTTGGCCAACAGCAGATGGAGATCCTCAGCCGACTTCTGGGCAGCCAATTCGACGGGAAGGTCTCCGTTCTTGTTCGCCAGGTTGGGATCGGCGCCGGCATCCAGCAGCAACTTGACGGCGGCCGCGTATCCATAGGAGACCGCGGTAGGAGGCCGCGGTCACCAGCGGATGCTTGGTGCCGCTCCCGTCGGGGTCCGCGCCTGCCTGGAGCAGCATGACCAGCATCTCTCCACGGCCGGGCTGGGCGGCCCAGCCTTCCGGCGACGCTCCTATTTCGGTGGCGGCGCTGGGCTCGACTCCGGCGGCCAACAGAAGCCGGACGATTTCGGTGTTCCCCCAGGAGGTGGCGGACAAGAGGGGGTGCTCCCTCGCCAGGCAACTGTTGTACGCGGGCCGCGTCGCTCAGATTGACAGCCTCGAACCGTTGATCGCCCAGGTCCGCGGCCGCGGCAGGCAGGGCCGCGGCTAGATAGCGCGGCGGCCACGGTCATCGTCCGAATCAAGCAAGGTCGTGCCCTACGAGTTTTCCTCCCGACGGTATTCACGCTCAGTGCTCCATGGTGATATACAGGTCTTGGCCGTTGTCGACGCCGCGGATCGAGGCGGCAATGGGAATGTCGCCGTTCGCGACGCCGGTGACGTTGGGCACCGTCACGTTCAACTGGCACAGTCCGATGGCGCCGGGTGACAGGAATCCCTCGGTGGCCGCCGGCAATGGCCCGAAGGACACCGCCGCCGGATTCGCCAGCGGGTGTAGACCCTCTACCACCTGGCCAGCCGGCGACGGGGGATCGGTGGGACCGCAGCCGACAGCGAAAATCGTGATGCGGTCACCCGGCCGGGCGGGCCGGAATTCGGCTCCCTGGATCAGGCCGGGGCGGCCCACGAAGACTTGGCGGCCCTCATTCAGATCGCCGGAGAACAGTGCCGCGACGTATTGCCTGTCCCCGACGTGGAAGGCCGGCGTTGTCAGCAGCGCCGGAGATACCTCCGAGATCTGCACGGTTCGGGATGACCTGCCGGCGGGCGTGACGACCTCCATCGATACCGGTCCCAGCCCGGTACCATCCGGCACTTGTACGTTGATCTGGCCGGGCGACACGTAATACAGGAAGGCGGGCTGGTTGCCGAAGTTGACGCCGATGTTGTCGATGGACGTGGGCGCCTGGCCGTTCACGATCAGCCCGCTCCAGTCCCGCGTTTCCGCGGCAAGGTTCTCCCCGTATATCTCCACCCAAGTGCCGGCCGACAAACCAGCGCCGCCCTGGAACGCCTGGAGTGCGGGTTCGGACGATCGCACAGCGGGCGGTGACGACGGCGCCGGCGGACCCTGCCGTGTGAATTCCGCCATCGACGTGAACGTGCAGTTCAGGGTTGCGGTCAATCCGTCGTCGGCCGGTCCGGTGGCGCGAAAGACACCCGAGCCCGAAAGCGTCATGTGGTTCCCGGAAACGGCGCCCGTGGCGTGGAAGGAGCTTTCCATCAGAGTGGTTCCCGCTTGCGCGCGAAGCGCGCCACCAGAGGTGCTGAGCGCATTTCCGGCGACGCTGCCCATGACCTCCGTACGCAGGTATTGGAATGGTCCGGCGCCGATGGTTCCCGGATCGTAACGGAATGCGCAGCTCCCGGAATCCTGAGAAACGATGACAGACCGGTCTGCGCTCAACGGATCCGAGTAGTTGTCGGTCTCGCCGGCAACCCGGACGGAGCAGGCTAAAGTGGCATGCTCCGTCATGTCCCAAGTGCCGGCAATGTTTGTACAGCTCTGGCCGAGTAGCCGGCTGCACGCACCCAGTCCGCAGACGAGCATGACCAGAGTCGCGAATGTTGTTCTTGTTCTCATTGCACTGCCATGGTTACGACAGGACTGGGCTGGCCGGATACGCTGAGCACCACCGGCACGGCGTCGCCAGCGCCGGCGCCCGGCGGCACGACGGCGTTCACCTGGTAGAGTCCCGTGAACCCCGGCGTCAGACCCGCAAACAGTAACTGCGCTTCCACTCCTCCAATCGTTAGCTTGACGTCGCTCGTAACTTTGGACAGCGGCTCGGCCGGGGCGGCCTGTCCGGCCGCCACCGGCGGGTTCACCTCGCCAAGACCCGTGGCGTAGATCACCACCGCCGTGCCTGCCGCCGCCGGCGTGCCAGGCTCCGCCCACTGTCCGTCCTCCCGGATGATGACGCCTTGCCCATGTCCGGAGGCGTCTTTTGCAAAGATGGCTGGCTGCGCGACCGCTACCGTGATCGTTTCCGGCACCGTGTAACGGTTGCCGCGGCGCAACACCACCTGGTGCTGCGTGTTCGGCGCCAGGCCGTACGGCAGGACTGCATTGATCTGTTGCTCCGTCGCCACGATCAGCGGCGCGGGCTTGCCGCCCACCACCACCAACGCACCGGCCAACTGTGTCTCCAGAGGCAAGCTGGGGGATTTCGCTTCGCCGTCCGATAACTTCCTGCCGAAGACCGAGACCATGCTGCCTGGCGACACCGGACGGCCCAGGGCGAAGCTCGCGGCGTTCAGGACACCGCCTGAGGCGAGGACCGGCTCCTCCGTGTTGAGCCGCAGGCTTCCGGTGATCTCCGTCGCTCCCCGCAGTTCCTTTCCCGGTAGATCGGCCGTGACCGTTACCTTCAGTTGGGCGACGTCGCTGTTACGGGCCTGCCAGGTCTGGCTCCAACGCCCGTCTCGCAGAGAAATCAGAGGAAGAGGCGGATCTCCGTTGGAAAACGTCGCTACGACGGATCCATCCCGGAGCGGATTGCCACAATCGTCGATCACACGGGCGTCCAGCGGGGTTGGCCAACCCGCGGGAACGGTGAATCCCGCACCCAGCGAGCTGATGAGTGGCAGCAGGCGTGTCGGCGTGCAGGTTTGCTCCGCATCCCGTTGTGCGTCCGCTGCGGCTTCGTTGCCGAGTGCGAAGAGAAGGTTCACGGTTCGGACAGCGCCGTCGGCGAACAGGAGCGTGAGGACGCCACGGCGAATGCCAGGCGTCAGCCCTGCACTGCTCGCGTTCACTTGAATCGATGCGGATTGGCCTGGGACAATGGCGCCAGTCACCGGTGCAACGGAAAACCAGGGTGCTCCGTCGACGGTCAGGCGGCCGGTGACAAACGACTTACCCAACTCGGTCAAGTTGGAAATCCGGATCGTCTGCACCTCCGGTTCGCTCCCGCCAGCCGCCGCCGTGAAAATGAGCGACGTCGGTTGCACCACCGGTCCGGGATCACTGCCGGGCGGCAACACATTCAGAATGACGGAGACGACCTGCAGGACGTTGTCGGCGGACGCCGAGGTGACCTGAATCTGGCCGTAGTAATCCCCCACGGCCAGGCCCGCGGGGTTCACGCTTACCTCTACCGGGGGGACATCCGGCGAACTGGCGTCGCTCGACCCGACCGTAGGCGTGACGGACAGCCACGGTCCTCCCGTCACCGTCGACGCACTGGCCGACCAATCCATGATTCCCTGGCCGGCGTTGAGAACCCCGAAGCTCTGCTGCGGCGGCGTCCCGCCCTCGGCGACAGCCACAAACGTAAGCCCGGCCTGGGACAGTCGAATCGTCTGCTGCACGGCGCTCACGCTCATCGTTACGGCAACGTCCACGTGGTCTTCGCCGGCCGTGACGCGGATGTTGCCCGTGTAGGTGCCCGGAGGGAGCCCGCCCGGGTCGGCCGTGATGATGAGCGAAGCCGGATCGGATAGGCGCGCCTCACCACTGGACGGCGTCACGCGCAGCCAGTCTCCCCCACTGTTGGTGGACGCGCTGACCGTAAACGGCAGCGTTCCGCCGCCCTGGTTCGTGACGGCGCGCCGCACGCTGCGCGGCTGCGCACCTTGGGGGAAGGCGAAGGTCAGGTCTGCCGACTCCACGCTCAGCTTCGGCGGCCCCGCGGCCTCGACGTGCAGCGCTACCGGTACCGCCACGCTGGGCGGACTAGCGGCTCCGGCGGTCACGGTGATCGTAGCTTGATAGTCGCCCGGAGCCAGATCCGCGGGAGCGATCGATACGATCAGGCTCGCCGGTGCACTCCCGGCGGCAGGGCTCACCGCCAGCCAGCTTTCCCCGGACGTCGCCACCGCGAATTCAAGACTGGGCGCGTTCGTGAACACGCTCAGAATCCGTTCGGAGGGCAGCGGACCTCCTTGGCGATAATCGAACACCAGGGCGCTCGGGCTGACAAAGAGGAGCGGAGCCGTGCCGGATTGCGTGATGGTCGCCGTTTGGCTGGCGATCGACAGTGTGCCGGAGCGCGCCGCGGCCGCGTTATTCGGTGCGACGGTATAGCGGACGGTCCCTGAACCCGTGCCCGAAAACCCGGAGCTGATGGTCAGGTGAGGTGCTCCGCTGACGGCGGTCCAGGGGCAGTCCGGCTGTGTGAGCACTCCCAGCGAACCCGGGCCGCCATCGGCCGGAAATAGCTGGCTGGAAGGAGACAGCGAGTAGGAGCAGGTCGGCGGAGGGTTGACGGGACATACGCCGATGCACTGCAAATCGATTCGATACGACGGTGTCTCGTTGTTGCCATAGTCGAGAACGCGGATCGAGTGAAGTCCCGAGGTCTTGAGTTTTCCCCGCAGACTGGGTTGGCGGTCCCCAAAGACGTTGGCAAAGAGTCGCCCGCCTCCCGGTTCGTACAGCTCGAGGTGGGGGCTCCCAGTGCTACTTAACGCCGTGACCTCGATGATGACGGTATCCGCGGCCTGCCCCTGAAAGTAGAACTGATCCGCCTCGCCAAGCAGAGAGATGTCTCCGGTTCGGTTCTCGGAAAAACTGATCGGCGTAGCTCCGGGAGTGGGGGGAGAAATTCGCTCTAAATAGAAACGGTAGCTTCCGGTCTGGTCGTTGCGGTAGTCCAGCAGACGGACCGTATAGACACCCGATTTCCCCAGTTTCCCCTGCAGCGCGGGTTGACGGTCGCCAAACACGTTGGCGAAAATCCGCCCTCCCTCCGGGTCGTACAGTTCCAGGTGTACGTCCATGTCCCCCTGCATGGTGAAGGCGCGGACATTTACCGTTTCGCCAGCCTCGGCGGCGAAGGAGAACTGATCCGCCTCGCCAAGCAGAGAGATGTCTCCGGTTCGGTTCTCGGAAAAACTGATCGACGTAGCTCCGGGAGTGGGGGGAGAAATCCGCTCTAAATAGAAACGGTAGCTTCCGGTCTGGTCGTTGCGGTAGTCCAGCAGACGGACCGTATAGACACCCGATTTCCCCAGTTTCCCCTGCAGCGCGGGCTGGCGGTCGCCAAACACGTTGGCGAAAATCCGCCCTCCCTCCGGGTCGTACAGTTCCAGGTGTACGTCCATGTCCCCCTGCATGGTGAAGGCGCGGACATTTACCGTTTCGCCAGCCTCGGCGGTGAAGGAGAACTGATCCGCCTCGCCAAGCAGAGAGATGTCTCCGGTTCGGTTCTCGGAAAAACTGATCGGCGTAGCTCCGGGAGTGGGGGGAGAAATCCGCTCTAAATAAAAACGGTAGCTTCCGGTCTGGTCGTTGCGGTAGTCCAGCAGACGGACCGTATAGACACCCGATTTCCCCAGCTTCCCCTGCAGCGCGGGTTGGCGGTCGCCAAACACGTTGGCGAAAATCCGCCCTCCCTCCGGGTCGTACAGTTCCAGGTGTACGTCCATGTCCCCCTGCATGGTGAAGGCGCGGACATTTACCGTTTCGCCGGCGCCAGCGACGAACCGGAACGTATCGGAGTCCCCCACAACATCGATCGCGCAGTCTATCACGCTGTCGTAGGTGACCTCCATATTAGTAGGTTCTGGAGAACACGTCGCTGCGGTGAGCCCGGGCGCGACCAGCCAAAGCAGCATCCCAGGTAGCGCCCAGGAACACCATGCCGAGGCGGTCGAGCCCGATAGGATCGCGTTTTTGCGCTTCACTCGTGACATAAATTCAGTCCGATTTTCGCTTCGTAGAGCTTAGCAAGCTTTGGGGCACGTGTCTTCCGGAGGGCCGGGCGGAAAACCCGGCCCAGAGCCTGGAGTGGTTCTAAAAGAAGCGGTCCTTCACCACCTTCACGACTTCTTTGGCAAGCCCGTTGGTGGCGCCCGCCGAATTGCCGCCCATCACGCCCATCAGAACCTTGCCGTCAACCTTGCGGTCCAGAACCACGGAACCGCTTTCCCCGTCCGTGAACTGGACCTGGGCGGCGATCTTCGTCGACCCCGCGCCGAACCCAACCAGATAGCGCGTGGCGCGGTTGCCGGGCTTGTACTCCGTGATGGTTCCCGTCACTTTCAGAACCACGCCGGCATCCGGAGCCTCCTCGCCGGCCCGCAGCACCTGCTTGAATTTCTTGGATTTCTCGAGCTGCTTGACCAGGTCTTCCATCACCGTGACCTGATAGTCAACCGGAAAGTCGACGCCCGTGGCCGTGTCAAACCGCGAAACTTCCACATATTGATATTTGTCTTTGTTGATCTTGTCCTTCGCCAGCGTGGCGGTGGCCACCAGCGATAGCAGAGCCGCAGTCACAAACAGTTTACGCATGATGTTCTCCTTATTGGCCGGATCGGCCGGTTTTATTGTTTTTCGCTTGCTTGTCCGGAGGCGGCTGCGCCCACATCCTCCATCGCGACACCAGCCTGCTTCAGCCATTGGCGGCATCGCATGCCGTCCTCCGATGGCATCTGAAGCACCAGGCCCATCTGTCCGCCGCGTTCGTTGACGAAATCGACGACGAACGTGTCCACCTTCCGCTTCTTGAGCATCAGGAGCTGCCCGCCCATGCCGAGCGTTGCAGCCGCGGCCAGATAGGTGCGGCCGGGATACTCGCGCGAGCCGTCCAGCGAGCGAACCAGCCGGATGCGGGAAAACGGAAGGTCGAGGACAGCCTTCGACTTTCGCAGAACCACCACACGGGTTTCGTCGAAGCGCAGGTCCACTCGGGCATCCCGCTTGAGAGAGGGAATTCCCGCCAGATGAAACGCCTTGTGGATCTGCGCGCTGGCCGGGGCGTCCTCGAAACCGGCCACCGGGCGAATCCCGATGGCCAGGGCCAACAGAGTCGTAACTGCGATGCGGAACATGGTGTCAACCGCCTCCTTGCGTGGGAATCCCGCCCCGGAGGTGAAATCTGAGAAGAAATATCTCTGCCGCGGCCGAAAAGCTTCTCCTCAGATTCGATCCCGCGCGCGGCATCGTGTCATGTGCGGCCAGCATTCCCAAGGCCGCCTAACACGAAAGGGAGCACCAAATGAAACAAAAACGATCGAACACAGTCGCTGCGATGATCACGGGAGTGCTCATCCTGGCGGGGCCCGCAGCCATGGCGCAATCCCAGCCTACTGTCGAGGTCAGCGGAATTTTCGGGGGAGCGTTCGGCTTCTCCGACCTGTCGAGCCCGATCCTGGAGGGCGTGCGGCAAGGCTTGGCTCTGAGCGGCGCCGGCAATGCCAGCTTGAGTATGAACAAAGGTTCGTCCTTCAAGTGGGTAACCGGCGGCGAAGTGGCCGTTCCGGTCAACGAGCACGTCTACATCACGGGCGACTTTCTGTATAACCGCCTGGGCAATCCGAGCATCAACGTATCCGTGCCGGGCGCGGGGAGCGTGGGCGTCGGCTTCAAGCTGAGCCTCATCGACATCACCGGCGGCGCGCAGTACGTGTTTGGCGCCTCCGGTTCCCGGTTCCGGCCGTACGCGGCCGCAGGCGGGGGAATCGTGCGGCTGACCTCCAGCGGCAGCAGCAGCAACCTGCCATCGGATATCAGCGCCAGTGAAACCGACCTGACCACCAACTTCGGTGGCGGCGTTCGCCTGTTCCTGGGCGAACACTGGGGCATCCGGCCGGATGTGCGCTTCGTGCACTTCCCGGGCGAAAACTACACGCGGGCTACGGTCGGCGTGTTCTTCCAGTTCGGCGGACGGTAGCCGGCGGAAGTCTGTGCTCGCGGCGCCGGGGCTCTTGGTAGCTCCGGCGCTTTTTTGCGCTCACGCCCTGCAAAGGCCGGTGGAAGGGGGGCTACTCTTGCGGCGCGGGGCGCAGAGAGAATTGGAGGGCGTCCCAGGGGATGGGCGTGACCTCCGGCGCCGGATCGAAGACCGGTTCGCGGACCTGGGCGAGCCAGGGCCCGCCGGGTTCCCCGGTCAGCTCCGCCTCGAAGGTGAAGCGGGTCCCGTCCGGCGACGCGACGGTGCACAGCAGAGTCCAGCCGGCCAGTTCCGGCTCATCCGTTCCGAGGCCCAAGTGGAAGCGGCCCTCTGTGTCGACCGCCGGAGCCTCGTCCTTGCGGAGAAACTCCCTACGGCCTGTGGCGTTCAACCCGTCATCGAGGACCGCCGCGGCTACTTCGTTTTCCGCGGGCGCGTCGTCCGCTTGGAGCGATCCGCGCATCGGAATCCCGTAGGCGGGCTGCCAGGCCCTGCCCAGCAGTAACTCCCGAAGCTGGTCCAGCGCATCCTCCACCCATTGCCCGCCGCGCTGTCGGAGCTGTAGCAGGCGGCCGACCGGCGTCCCCACCTGTTCTGTCTCGGCGGCCATCTCTTGTTCTGCCCGTTTCAGTAGAGCGTCCACCGCGGGCCACTCCGGCTCCGTTGTGTCCGCATCGATCACCTGCTGGTACGCTTCCTGGCATGGCTCGCAGTCCATCAAGTGAGTCCGCACCAGCCGCTCGCGCACCTCGTCGAGCTGCACCTTCCAGTAACGCGGCAGCAACGGACGAATCTCGTCACATCGAATGGGGGGAAACTCCGATTGCTGGGTCATTTGGCGTGCTTTTCCATGTACTCGGCCCACTCCCGGATGCCAAACAGATCGAACCCGTCGGCGACGTCTTTTAGCCGCCTTTTTCGAATCCATTCTAGCCGGCGCACAACCCCGTACTTGAACAAATTGTAGACTGCGTTTTGGTTGCCGGTGGATTGTTCGCCGTACAGCACGAGCTGAAAAAAGTCGGAAGCGCGTTTGTGAAGATGGAATTTGTAACCGCTCACTGCCTTCTGGGCGGACGCCGGTCCGGCAAGAGGAAATCTTCGAAGCTCAGGTTCTTCCGGAAGATCGAGCTGAAAGTGATCGAGAACTCTTGCGGCGAAATCATCCCAGCTCTCGCTGCCGGCCTGTATGCTGAGGCGAAAGAGGGCGGCCCGGAAGCTGTCCAAGCTGGACGAACCATGTAATTCGTACAAGCGATAGCGCAGATACAGCCGCGCCGTACGCAGTGCCCGGCCTTGCTTTTCTGGTGCGCTAGGAGCCGCCTCGCGGAGCGCGGCGTCCCAGGCGGGGTAGTATTTGGAAGCCAGGAGCCACGCTACCGCCTCGTCTGCCGGGTTTTGCCTGGAGTCCAGTGGGCTGATCATCAAACTGTCTCCTCATCCTCGGGCCGTGGCGTTAGCGATCGAAAGCTCTTTCCACGTTTCCAGCGCTCAATGGCTACTTGCTTCATTATGCAAGGAGGCTTCACGGAATCTGAGAGGATATGTTCGGCGAAGGGCACGGTGCCTCTTTGCGCCATGCTCGAATTGGCTGAGGTGGGCGGATCCATCGGCACTTCTCCCAGGCGCTCCAGCGTACCCCATTCGTGTCGTTTGTGGACTTCGATCAGTGTGCGCTGCACGGCTTCCCAGACATCCTCCTCGTCGAGTCCCCACAGCCCCGCCTTTCGGCGTGCTCTTCGAAACAGGTGCTTTGACAACTCGTCGAATCCCCGTTCATGGAACACGCGGCCGTGGGGACAATCAGGCCCTTGGGAACCCACATAGCCCTCTTCCACTGCTCGATCGAAATACTCAACGGCTTTCTCGCGCATGCTCCCGGACCATCTCTCAGACAATCGCTGATAATCTCAACTAAGGTATCGGAATGTCGTGGGAGGAGCAACTTGCGCGCCGCATCGGTCCCATCCTCTTCCGCCTCGAATGGCAGGAGGCGGCTTCGGACGGGCGCACCGTGCGCTGCTTCGGTACCGGATTCTTTATCCGCGAGGACGGCCTGGCGCTCACTGCGTTCCATAACCTGCCGCGGGAAGTCCGCGGCGATGAGGAGACCCCCGGCGATCCTGGCCTGCCGCTGCGGGCCCGCTTCGGGGATCGTGAGATTGAGCTGTTCTGGCACCTGACCGGCGGGGCCGATCGCGCTTGGCAGGACAAAATCGATGTCGCCGTGCTGCGCGGTCCTTCGGATTGCGTCTCGCGAAAGAATCTGGTTCCGCTCACGTACTTCGCCGAACAGGTTCCCACCGAGCAGCGTAGCCGGCGCTGGGACGGCAAGCACATCCAGATGCTGGGATATCCGCGATTTCGAGGCGGCCTCACGCCTTTTCCTCTTGGCGGGAACCTGTGGAATCAAGACGCGCTGGAGACCGTCAAAATCCAGGAGCCGGAACGCGCCGATGGCACGCCGGGCCGGATCAGGGAGATGAAGGACGTACTGGCGTTCGCCCCGGGGATTCAGGCGGCCGCCAACGGGCTGCGGGGCATGAGCGGCGCGCCGGTGTACTATCCGCAGCAGGACCGCGTGATCGGCGTCCAGATCGGCGGGCACAACACGTCCGGCCTGTACGCTTGCGAGCTGTATCAGGTCGCCCGCTACTGGCCGGAGTTCCGCTCGCTTCCCGCTGCGGAGGAGATTGCGGTGGCGATGCCCGCCGAACCCGCATCACTCGCTCGGCGGCGCCGCTGGCCTCGAGTCCTGCGGTGGCTGGCCGCGGGCGCCGCCGCCCTGGCGCTGGTGCCCGCGGGACGTTGGCTGCGGGACAACACCAGGGTCGACCGCCTGCCGCCACCCCCGCCGCGCCACGAACTCCGCCTTGAGTTTTCCCTGTACCGGGGCACGCCGCCCGGCGATCCGCGGGACGAAATCGCGGTGCCGGCCGAGTATCCGTTTTCCCCCGGCGAACCCTTTCGCTTCCACGTCCAGCCTGCCGCGGACGGCTATCTGTATCTGGTGAGCCAGGAAACCAGCGGTTATCGTGTGCTCTTCCCGAGCCCGTCCGGAAACGGCGGCTCTTCTTACGTGATCGCAGCCAAGCCGACGCCGGTGCCCGGCCTGTCCTTCCTGCACAAGTTGGGCGGCCGCCACGAGGACCGCATCTGGATGATCTGGTCGATCGCCGCTGTTCCGGAGCTTGAGGCGCTCGGGCGCTACGCGAACGACGAAGACCGCGGCCGGATCACCAATTCGTCCGAAGCCGCTCGCCTCGAAGAGATTCTGCACAGCGAGACGCCGCAGGCGGTGACCGTCTCCCATGACGATGACCACTTCTGGATCGGCGGCAACGGGTGGTTGCTGATTCAACTGGTGGAACTATAGAATCTGAGTCATGCAGCGGATCATAGCAGGGTGCGCGCTCAGCGTGAGTCTGTGGGCTCAGGCGCCTCCGGAACGCGGCGTTATCGACAGCTATTTTCAGCAGCGCCGCCAGCAAGCCGCGAAGGCTTCCGGTCAGAATGCCTCGCTGCCGGAACCGGTCCGCGCCGCGCTGGGCGTGACCCTGTGGGTCCTGTCGCCCGCGGATGACTCCGGCCCCGCCCGGATCAAGTACACCGATGTGACCTCCGGCGCCACCACCTATTGGCGGGCGAACCGCGCTGACCCGAAGCAGGCGCTGCCGGCCGACGCCAAAGTCCGCCTGGTGATCGAATCGCCCAACCCGGGCTTCCTTTATGTGGTGAACCGCGAGCTCCGCACCAGCGGCGGCTCCGGACCGCCGCGGCTCATCTTTCCGCGCACGCAACTTCGCGGAGGCGAGAATCAGGTGCGGCCCGGCCGCCTGGTGGACATCCCATCGCTGGAGGACCAGCCTCCGTACTTCGAACTGGAGCGCCAGAGCCCGGACTACGCCGGTGAGGAGTTGCTGATTCTGGTATCGCCCAAGGAACTCCCGGGCCTGAAGGTTACCGGGGGCGAACAGCAACTTGACCCCGCCATCGTCGCCGGGTGGCAGTCGCAATGGGGCGTCACGGCCAAGCAGTTGGAGTATCCTGGCGGCGCCGGCCAGGAACTGACCAGCGGCGAAAAAGCGTCGCTCAGTTCCCGGGCTGTTGTGTACGGCGGTGCGCTGCCCCAGACTGTTTACTCGATCGATTCCAAGCCGGGCGATCCGTTTCTGGTTGCGATACCATTGCGGATTGAAAAGAACCGCAGCGAATCTCGCGGCCGGTAATTTTCTTCTCAGATTCCAGCAAGCCCTCTGCATTCTTCCAGCAAACCCTCTGCATTCCAGGTATAAAGCAGCGGGCTGATAAGTGGCTCCGTTATAGACGGTGCGTGCATTGCTGGAGACATATAAATGAACCGCGGTATCTATCTCGCTTTCCTCACTTTCCTGGCTTGGGCGACGGCCTCCTACGCGCGCCCCCTGGCGTTTTCCTTTGACGATCCGCAGGGAGACGGGGACGGCTCGATCGACGTCATCCGGATGGTAGGCAATTTCGATAACGAGACCGGCAACTATGAGCTCGTGCTTGTAGCGAATCCCGCCCGGCCCTTCCGCGGCGCGTTCCGCGTCAATGTGAATTTATTCGATCCTGATACCGGCAGCCTGAGTGAAGAGAGTGCGTATCTGGGTGACACGGTGAACGACTTTGATTTGAGCGCTCCGCAGACGCTCCTCCGCCTCACCGGGGTCGCCCCAAGCTTGCTGCATTGGAAGGCCGGCGACCGTGTGGCCACGAGCACGCTGCCCTTCGGGAACTTCGAGGGGACAACGTTCTTCCGGACCGCGGTGGTGGATTTGGGGACGGGTGGTAACTGCCACTTCGACAATGACGTGCAGAACTGGGTGGATTGCCACGAGGACCGGATCGCATACGGCCTGTCGACCACCGTGGTGGAAGGCTCCATCGAAGTATCACCTCCTTCGTTGGAAGCTCCGCCGGTTCCCTGCATGGAGTATCCGTCCGGTGTCGGGGCGCCGTTTGTGCGGATCGACTATGTGACCCCGCCTATCGGCAACGGAGACCGCTTGGTGGTCGGCGCGCTGAGCGACCTGACGGTCCCGAACCGGATTCCTCTGCCTAACGTTCCGGGACAACAGTTCTGTGGCAAGGTCCAGGTGGGACCTGATGCCCTCTACTCCGGCGTATACGTGCCGTCAGCGTCCGACCGGAGCGGCAGTTTCCCGGACTTCGCGGGACTCCTGGTCGATCCCCAAACGAAGCAGCCGTTCCCGGGCGGGCAGATCCCGATCAATCTCTTTCCCCAGGTGTACGCGTGGCGCATTGGCGCGGCGAGCGATTGCGAGTACTCCTTATCGCCGGTGAACCAGGTAGGGCCGCACACGATGTTTACGGGCGCCATCGGCGTGTCGACCTCGGAGAACTGTTCCTGGAGCGCGGTGACGCTTTACAGTTACATATCGCTGGGGCCGGGAACCTCGGGAACCGGTCCAGGGACCGTTCAATTTACGGCAAATGCCAACGTTGCGGCGGACGCCCGCACCGCCTTGATCTCGATTGCCGGGCAGGCGGCCACCGTCACGCAAGCCGGAACCGGTCCTTTGCTGACGGCAAGTCCCAATTCGCTGGATTTCGAATTCCAGGAGGGCGAAGCAGGCCGTACGGACCGGATTCTGACACTGTTCACCAATGCGACGGCATTGCCCTTCACGCTGTCGGCTTCCGGAGGGCCCTGGCTCTCGGTGAGTCCGGTGAGCGGCAGCGCGCCAGCCAGTGTGGTGGTATCGGTGGATCCGGCCGGCCTGGCTCCGGGGATCTATCGCGGGAATGTCGCCATCGCGGCGTCCGCATCCATTCCGGCCGTGCCGGTCACGCTCACCATTGATGCCTCTGGTCCGCCGAAGCTGACCGTGGAATCCTCGGCACTGACGTTTTCCTTTGTGCGAGGCTCGCCAGCGCGATCCGTCGCCAGAAGGGTCACCAACGTGGGTGGAGGAACCCTCGCGTTCCAAGCGGTGGCGAGCACCGATCGCGGAGGCGGCTGGTTACGCGTGTCGCCCGCCAGCGGTGATGTGCAACTCTTGCAGTCCGCCTCCTTCGGGATCACTGCGGATCCCGGGGGACTGGATCCGGGCACCTACACGGGCACGGTGCGAGTCACGGCCGGGAACCAAGTGGTCGACGTGCCCGTGACGATGAGCATACGCTCCGCCACGCGGTCGATGTTCCTGTCCCAGTCCGGCTTGACGTTTGTCGCCATCGAGCGGGGCGTCCAGTCCCCGGCGCAACGGGTCAATATACAAAACACGGGGCAGGGGCTTCTGGACTGGTCGGCGAGCGCCTCGACGCTCAGCGGCGGCGACTGGCTCTCCGTGAGCCCTGCGTCCGGAACCGCGGAAGCCGGCAACGGTGGGTCTTCCGTGGACGTCGCGGTCCGGGCGGACGGTCTCACTGCGGGAAATTACTACGGCCAGGTGGAGGTGACGTCGGCATCGGCCGACAACGCTCCCCAGGTGATCACCGTGCTCCTAGTGGTCCTGCCCGTGGGAAGCAATCCCGGACCCCTGGTGCGGCCTTCCGGGCTGGTCTTCGTGGGAGCCGCCGGTGGACTGCCACCTGCCCCGCAGATCATCCAGATCTTCAATTTCACGTCCCATGCGATGCGTTTCGTGACTGCCCGGCTGACCACGGACGGAGCAGGATGGGTTACGACGAGTCCGACGACTGCTGTGGCCGGCGCAGGCGTGCCCCTGGAAATGGAAGTGAGCGTGAGCAGCGTCGGGTTGAGTCCAGGGATCCGACGAGGAGTGCTGACGTTGCTGTTCGACGATGGCTCCGTGCGGACCTTAAACCTGCTCTTTGTGCTGACCGGCGGGACCACGCCGGCCTCCGACAGTCGCGGTGCCGCGGCCGTCTGTACGCCTACGCAGCTACTGCCTCTCATCACTTCGCTGGGTGCGGGATTCAATGTTCCGGCAGGGTGGCCGAATCCGTTGGAGGCGCGCGTGGTGGATGATTGCGGGAATCCAGCCGTGGACGGGTCGGTGGTGGCGACGTTTTCCAACGGCGATCCACCCTTGCCGCTGGTTTCACTCACCGACGGGAGGTGGACGCAGACCTGGCAGCCACGCAACGGCGCCGTCGCCCGCCTGCGCGTCACCGTCACGGCGGAGCTGCCCGGTACGGACTTGCGCGGGACGGACGAAGTGACGGGCGGTCTCCGGCCGAACATGGACGAGCCGGTGCTGGCCTCGGGCGGGATCTTGAACGCGGCCAGCTACGGGCTGGGCCGGCCTGTCTCTCCCGGCAGCATGATTTCGGTGTTCGGCAGCAAGCTGTCGCAGGGCGAGGCGCAATCGCCTCAACTGCCACTGGAGGACGAACTGGCGGGCACGCTGGTTACTGTTGGCGGGAAGGTCGCGCCGCTGATCGTGGCGACGGAGGGGCAGGTCAACGCAGTCCTGCCCTACGGGCTTGCACCGAACACGCAACACCAGGTGGTGCTGCGCCGGGGCACACGTTATGCCGTGCCGCAGGCGATCACCATCGCACCGTCCGAGCCGGCGATCTTCGCCAAGGACGCCACCGGTCGCGGTCAGGGCGTCATCATTCGCGCCGACGGCCAGTGGGCCGAACCGGCCACGCCAGCGACGGGAGGCACGGTGGTCATCCTCTACTGCACCGGGCTCGGTGAGGTGAATCCACCGGTGGCTGCGGGCGTCGCTGCACCGGCGGACCCGCTTTCGCGCGTAAAGGACGAGGTCAAGGTGACGATCGGCGGGGTCGATGCCAAGGTCCAATACGCCGGCCTGGTCCCCTTCTTTACCGGGTTCTACCAGGTGAACGCCGTCGTCCCGGCCGGCGTCGCCCCGGGCGATGCTGTCCCGGTTGTGCTGAGCGTAGGCGGACAGCCGAGCACGCCCGTGACCATGGCTGTCCGCTAGCTCTGCAATTGTTCTCAGAAACGGCCGCTGGCCGCCCATGAAGGGACAAGGAGATTGAGCGGGCCGCGGGCCCCTCCCTCCGAAATTCGCCAGTTCTGCTGGCTCATACGAGGTGCGAGCGATGACTTTCCGGCAAGTACTTTCCGTGATCTTGAGCGTGACCTGCTTCGCCGCCGCCAGCGGCCAGGCGATGGCGCAGAGTTGTGCGGCGACAGCTCCCGGCATGGTGAGCTGGTGGCCCGCCGACGGAAACGCCGACGACGTGACCGGCAGCAACAACAACGGCACGTTGACGAACGGCGCGTCCTTCGCGCCGGGTTTCATCGGGCAGGCATTCAGCTTCGACGGCGCCAACGACGTCATCACCTTCAACCAGGCGGAGAGCCTGAGTGTTCCCTCCGGCGGTCCGCTGAGCATGGAGGCCTGGGTCTACAGGACGAGTTCCGCCTGGCCGCAACACCTGGCCGGCAAGCGCCAAGGGTGCGGCGGCGGCACCGACTTCTATCAGATGGCGATCGGCGCGCGCGCTTTTCCGCCGGACTCCGTCCCGCTGAAGCAGTGGACGCATCTGGCCGTGACTTACGACGGCTCTGTGCTGAGCCACTACGTGAACGGGACCCTGGTGCTGGCCGCGCCCACGCAGATCGCGGCGAACACCGGCAGCTTCGTCATCGGCGCGTCGGGTTCCTGTGCGCCGTTCGCGGGGCGCATCGACGACTTCGCGTTCTACAGTCGCGCCCTAACCGGCGCGGACATCTGGACCATCTTCCAGGCCGGTGCTGCTGGCAAGTGCCGGAACCCGCGCGTCTCCAGCCTAGTGAACGCGGCCGGCTACCAGGAGGGACACGGCGCGCCGGATTCTATCGCTTCCATCTTCGGCACGGAGCTCGCGGATCAGACGCCCGGTACAGACCCCGAACCCTTGGCTACCACGTTGCAGGGCGCCTCGGTGGAAATCACAGACAGCGCGGGAGTGACGCAAACGGCTCCTTTGTTTCTGGCCCTGCCCAGCCAGATCAACTTTCTGGTTCCCGGGAATACCGCGCTGGGCCAAGCGCAAGTGCGCGTGATCCGCTCCGGCGGACGCTCGACCACCGTCCCCTTGCAGATCGACCCGGTCGCGCCCGCGCTGTTTTCCGCGAATGCCACCGGTTCCGGCGTGGCAGCGGCCCTGGTCCAGACAATGACCGGCGGATCGAGCAGCACGCAGCCGGCGTTCCGGCTCGACCCCACGCAAGGAAGGCTGGTCTCCGCGCCCATCCATCTGGATGCGTCCGCTGAGGTGTACCTGCTACTATTCGGCACCGGGATCCGCCACCATGGCTCCTCGGTTGTCGCGCTGGTGGGCGGTCAGATCGTGCCGGTGCTGGGCGCGATTGCGCAAGGCGAGTTCCCCGGCTTGGATCAAGTCAACATCGGACCGCTCCCGGCGGCGCTGGCTGGAAGAGGAGACGTGGATATCATGCTGTTCGCCGACGGTGTGCAGGCCAACACGGTCACGGTGAACGTCCGGTGACCCCGCAGTCCGCCCGTTCAGTTCCGGCGCTTGCGCAGTTCCGCGGCCTTGTGATCGAGCCGACGGCCTTCGCTCCGGGAACTGAGCGCGGCAGCCCGGCGATAGGCGTCGACCGCGTCCGGTACGCGGGCCTGGCTCGCGAGCGCGTCCCCCAGGATCTCCCAGGCAGCGGGATTCTGGGCGTTTCCGGCCAGCACCGTGCTCATCTCGCGTTCGGCTTCCGGCGCGCGGTCCAGCTCGATCAACACGCGGGCGGCCGCCAGGCTCGCCGCCACCAACTGGGGATCGACGGACGAAACGCGGCGGTACTCATTCAAAGAATCCTCGAGCCGGCCGGAGCTTCGCAACGCGCCGGCCAGTGCAAGCCGCGAAGCGTAAAACTCCGGGTCCTGGCGGAGAATATCCCGCCACAGGGCGATGGCTTCCGGGCCGCGTCCTTCGCCCGCCAACAAGAGCGCCAGATCGTGCCGGGCGGGGATGAATGTTGGTTGCTTCGCCATGGCGGCGCGGTAGAACAACTCCGCATCGCCAGCGTGGCCCCGGTAGGCCGCCAGGTAGCCGAGAGCAGTTTCGGGTTCAGGCCGGCCCGGAGCCAGACTGAGCGCCAGCCGGAACGATTCCTCCGCGTCCCGCAGAAGATTGATGCGCTGCTGCACGAGCCCCAGATTGTAGGCAATGAACCAGGAATCGGGAGCCGCCTGCAACGCGTCGCGATAGACGGCGATGGCTTCTTCGGTGCGGCCCGTCTGCGTCAGGGCCAGAGCCAGATTGTGCCGCGGATACGACCAATGCGGCGCGAACCTGATCGCGTCGTTGAACGCGGCGATGGAGCGGTCATAGTCGGCCTGTTGCAGATACAGCAAGCCGAGCGCGTTATACAGGTAGGGCGCATTCTGTTCCAGGCGGAGGGCGCGCTCCAGCAGCGGACGAGCCTCGTCATACCGCGCGTCGAACAGCATTGCGCGGGCCTGGCAAAACCACGCCCGGCTGCGCAACGTCAGCGCGTCCTGATCCAGCGACCACGCCGCTTCAAACAGACGCGCGCCTGTCTCGAACGCGTCCTGGACCTGCGGCTCCTCTTCGCCTCCCAGATAAGTGAGCAGGATCTGTTGCCCCCGGTCTTGCAGCGCAATGCGGAGCTGGTTTTCGAGCAGCCTCAGCGTGAGCGGGTCCAGGGTGCTCCCCCGAAGACGCGGCAGCAGTTCCATGGCCGCCTCCGGATCCGGCCCCAACAGCCGGTCTTCCCCCAGCGCCTTCAAGAAGCGGTCGACGTCAGGACTCGCGACAGTGGCCGGCAGCGTGAACGGCGGGATCGGTTCCTCCGCGGCGCCACTCTGCCGTGCTTTGAACTGATCCGGAACCTTCCATCCCGGAAGCGAAATTCCCGCGCCGTCCAGATTCACCGGAAGCAGGTGGCCGCCGGGCATGTCTCCCGTCCGCCGCGGATGCTGGTTTTCCCGCGTCCCCTTCCGGACCATGTCGGAGACGTAGAAGTACAACTCGCCGACCGATATCCGGCCGTCGCTGTCGCGGTCCGCCTCGCCGTTCAGGCCCTGCAGCAGAAAGTAGGAAAACGCCCCGTGTCCGTTCCCATACGAGCTGCTCTCCCAAGCCTCCTCATCCGAGTCACTGGCCAGGATTCCGAACGTTTCCTGCCCTTCATACCGCGCCCAGAATTCCGGCACCCGCCGCAGGTCGTTCTTGAAGGTATCGATCTGCCCCGAGTGGCAGACATCGATGAAGATCAGGACGTTGCCGACATTCGGCAGCGCCACGTCGAGCAGGTCACGGATCTCGCGCATGGTAAGCGCCGTGTCGGGAAGCTCGCCGGGCTTCGTGTCGTAGGTGAGGATATACGGTTCCTTGCGCTCCACGCCGGCGTGCGCCGCTATAAAGAAGATGGCGGTATCGTTCGGACCGGCCCGGTCCTGGAGGACTTCCCGGATTCCTTCCCGGATGGCCGCCGTGGTCGCGTTCTCATCCAGCAAAAGACGGACGTTTGCCGCCGGTACGCTGCCCCCGCGGGGGCTCCGCAGATAGTCGTAAAAGGTCCTCGCGTCCTGGATGGCGAATGCGAGCTGCTGTCCCGCCAGCAGTGGATATTTGTTGATCCCCACCAGCACCGAGTAGATCTGGCCTTCGCCGTTCCCTGTGGCAGCCGAGCCCACGCCACGCGCCGATGCCACGTGCTCCTTGTAGACCAGCGCACGGGACCATACGGCCGCAGACTCATCCGACAATTCCCGGTAGGCTTCGGCGGCCTGCTCGTGCAATCCGTACTTCGCCAATGTAGCGGCTTCGGCCGCGGCTTTCAGGTACGATGGGGCGGCATCGGTCTGGCGGATCGCGGCGAGTTCCGCATCCAGGGCGGCCTGTTGCGGAGGCTCCAGGCGCTCGCGTTCCCCGGCGTCTGGCGTCGCGCGGCTGCTCAGCGTTTCCAGCCCGTAGAAGCGCCGCTTCTCGAGTTCGCTCAACGTAACGTCCGGCACGGGGCAGAACGGCGCCGGACCTGTGTCGCGCACGCGACCGGACTTCCTGGCCGCACCATCTTGCTGGATCTCCACGGTGGCACCCGCGCTGAGCGTGGTCCTGCGGCCAGACATGCAGTGCCAGAGTTCGATGCCCGTTCCGGTTGCCTGAACGCGATCCCCGGGGAAGAGCAGCTCTCCCTCCACCAGCGCGATCTTGGTTTCCGCGGTGCGCTCCAGGCGGCCTTCCCCGGAGGTAGCCACGATCGCCACGGCGCTCTCCTCCGCTGTCTGCGCCCAGGCGAGGCCCCAGTTCAGCGTTAGCAGGCCGATGGTGAGCAAGCGGATCATCGCAAAAAATACAGCCACGATGCGTCGACTAACAATATTTATACCGCACGCCCAATGTGTGCGGGACTCGCACGAGGCGAGTGCAATTCGGCGCCGGAGTCCGCGGGACCCTTGCTATGCTGGTCCAGGTATCGTGACTGGGGAAGGCGGATCGCGATCTTATTGCCGCAGAATGAGGTGGCTGCTCATCCTGGCTTCGACCACCCTTAACGCAGTCATCGCCCAGACAACCCAGGGGAGTCTTCGCGGCGTTGTCGAGGACTCCGTGGATGGACACGTCCTTTCCGGCGTCACCATCGAGTGCGTGCAAACTGAAACCGGCCTGCGCCGCACCGCCACCACCGACTCCCGCGGTGAATTCGCTCTGCTGGCGCTCTCCACGGGCACCTATCGGGTGACGCTTTCCGCGCCCGATTACCAGGCGCAGGTGATGGAGAACCTGGAGATCCGAACCGCGTCCCGCACCGAACTCCCGTTCCGTCTGCGGCCCGCCGCCGACGTCTTTGAGCGCCAGCAGCAGCGCAACCTGCAGGCGCTGGAAGGCCAGGTCCTGCTCCCGTTGATCGGTCCGGACCTGAGCGCCGGACTGGACGTTTCCCTGGCCACTAGTCCTCTGAAACAGGAGAGCCAGTTGCCGGTGGTTTCCGCGGTGGTCGAGAAAAAGGAGCTCTATTACCTCCCTCTTGCGGCGCGCGACGCTTACTCCTTACTTGTGGTGCTGGCGGGTGTGAATTCGGATGCCGGGTCGGGCAGGGGACTGGGGCTCACGGTTTCCGGCCAGCGCCCCACTTCGTCGGCGTTCCGGCTGGACGGGTTCCAGAACTCCAACACGCTGACCACTGGACCCGCCATCTCGCTGGCCCCGGAAGCGCTCGACGAGTATCGCGTCTCGCTGGCACAATTCTCGGCGGAATACGGCGGCACGTCCGGCTACTTGGCGAACGCCGTGAGCCGCCGCCCCACGGAGCGCTGGCATGGTGTCGCCTACACCTATCTGCGCAACGACGCGTTCAACGCGAACTCGTTCCGCCGGAACCGCGCCGGGATCGCTCGCGCGGCCGGGCGCGCCATCCAGCCCGGATTCGCCGTCTCGGGACCCTTGTTCGGGAAGTTGGGCGGCATCTCGGTGGTCTTTGAGACGCTCCGTAGCCGGGACGAAGGACAACCGCAGACGGTCGATCTCCCGGCTGCCGACTACGCGGCGTTTACCGACCCGGCAAGCGCGTCACGCCAGCTTCTGGATCGCTTCGCCGCGCCGTTGCCCAACGTTCCGCAGCTTTCCGGACCCGTACTGTTCCGCCCCAACGCCCGTCTGCGCCGCGTCTACGGCGGCGTCCGGACCGATCAGCGCATTCGCGCGGACACCTTCCGCCTGTTCGAGCGCGTCCTGGTGAACCGGCTGGACCGCCCCGATTTCCTGACCACCCCGTATCCCGATTTCGTCACGCCGCTGCGCCAGGATAACGCTATCGCCAGCGTGTCCGGATCCTGGACGCCCACCGCGCAGCTCTTCCACGAATTCCGCGCGGGCTTCGGATACGACCGTCTCTCCTGGAACCGGCGCTACCCGCAGATTCCCACGCTGTTCGCCTTTAACGTTCTGAGCGGGAATCCCCTGCTGCTTCCGGGCAGCCCGGCCGCCTATAGCTTCGATAACCGCAATGACTGGTGGCAGGCCGGATACAATCTGACCTGGCTGCATTTTGGACACGAATGGAAGGTCGGGGCGCAGGCCGGCAGCCGCCGCAACTCCGGGGCGCTGACGTTCGGGCAAGACGGACGCTACGTCTTCGGCGACATCCTCGACTTCTACATCGATCGCCCGGCCAGCTACGACGTGGGCGTCGATCGCTTGGCAGCGGACCAGCAACCGGCTCCCTACCGCACCACCTTCCGTGTGAATCAATTCGCGCTGTTCGCTCAGGACGTATGGAGGCCGCTGCCCCGGCTGACCCTGAGCGCGGGCGTGCGCTACGAATCCTTTGGTGCGCCGCGGCTGCTAGGCAATACCACGTTGACGACCGTCGCCTTGGGCGATGGCGGCTCGCTGCCGGAGCGGATCGCGTCCGCGCAGTTGACCACGGCTGGCGCGGGTACCTCCGCGTTCTCGCCTGACCGGAACAACCTCGGCGTGCGGCTGGGATTCACCTACGGCCTGGGCGTGCGTGGGCTGGTGTTGCGGGCCTCCTATGGAGTTTTCTATGACAGTCCGTTCGACAACCTGTGGCAGAACCTGCGCAGCAACGCGGTGACGCTCGAATCGATCCCGCTGGGAGTGCAGACGGACTACTTGCAGCCGGGCGCGCTCGCCAACGCCGCGCCCGGCTTCCGTTCAGGGTTCCCGGACCTGCTGCTGATGCAGCCCGGATTGCGGACGCCTTATGTGCAGAACTACTTCATCGGCCTGAGTGGAACTGCGGGCGACTTCTGGCAGTGGGAGGCGAACGGCCTGGGCTCGCAGGGCCGCAAGCTCACCACCAGTGACCGCGTGAATCGCCCGTATTCGCTCCCTGCGTCCACAGAGAATCCGTTGGGCTATATCAATCCCGCGCTCGGCACGCTCACCTATCGCGCAAACCAAGGTTCGTCGTCGTTCAGCGGACTGAACCTCGTTCTGCGGCACCGGTCGACAACCTGGCTTTTGGAGGCATCCTATACCTGGAGCCACGCCATCGACAATCAAAGCGATCCGCTCGCGGGTGACTACCTGGACCTGGCGTTCACCGGCGTCCAGAGCGCCGACCCCACGCGAGGCATCGCGGCCTTCTCGCGTCAATTCGACTCCCGCGCCGACCGCGGCAACTCCGACTTTGACCAGCGTCATAACCTGGTGCTGCTCTCCTCCTGGCAGGTCCCTGGGCTGCCTTCAGGGGCGCTTCGCGGCTGGACCGAGGGGTGGAGAATTTCAACGCTCGCAACCATTCGAAGCGGTCTCCCCTACACAGTGTTTGCCCCTTCGAGTTCCGGAGGCGCGGTCATTTACAACCGCCGGGCGGATTATCTGGGCGGACCCGTCGAGCAAAGCGGCGCGGTGCCCGGCGGCCTCCAGATCCTGAACCAAGCCGCGTTCGGCACCCCCCTAACGGATCAAGGCAACCTGGGAAGGAACGCGCTGCGGGCACGTGGCTTCTACGGGCTGGACGTTTCGCTGGCGAAGTCGTTCACGCTAACCGCGGTGGCTGAGTCACTGCTGATGACGGTCCGCGTGGACGCCTTCAACGTCCTCAACCACGCGAATCTGGACCGGCCGTCGAACGTGGTAGGAACCGCCGGTTTTGGACAGGCGATGTTTGGCCGCCAAGGACAAGCCTCCTCATTCCCGGCCGCCGTGCCGCTCAATGAGTCTCCCCGCCAGTTGCAAATCGGGCTGCGCATGGAATTCTGACTGGAACGATCAAAGTTATATGAGCCGCGTCCTCAATCGCGCAGAGGGACTGCTTCATGGGTGGAAATCTACTCTCGATCCAGGGTTTACCGAGGTCTTGGCATCGGCCGGAATCGTAGTCCCGGCGGCAATGTTCACCGCCCCGTCCTCCTGACGCGGCCCGGGTAGGATGCTGGTCAGGCTGCCAATGTCAGCGTCCGCGATTGACCATCGGATAGATGGCGTTGGCAAGCTTCGAGTCGCCGAATGGTGATGGCGGTGATGGCCAACGGAGTTGTTCGCGTATACCGCCGAAAGCGCCTTGAGAGTGTCAAGGGGAGGTCCGCTCCGGTGCGTCGCACCGCGGATGCTGCTGGCCAACATAATTCACCGCGCCGATGAGGGGACGCGTCGAGCGTGGCCCAGACGTGCCAGAAGTCCTTCATGGAGACGAGAAGTCGGCGACAGGGACGAAACTCCTTTGCCCCGACGACCCTGTAAGACTGATCAGTGAATCCATCCATCGCCAGCAGATGGGCTCCAAGGGGATCATTTCAATAGAGTTTCGCGCCAAGAACAACGTCTATGTCACTAGCGGGTAGTGACAAACTCGGATATGTCGGATATCTTGGAGGTGTTCCGGCGGCTGTAAGGAGGGGTACGGCGGCCAGGAGGAGGAGTGATGAGAAGCATCGCAATTCTTCCTCTGGCGCTTGCCATCTTGCCAGGCCACTTGGCCGGCCAGGGCGCCAGCATCCGGTATCGGGTGACCGATCTGGGCAGTCTCGGGCAGGGCAACGGCTTCATCGTCTGGGACATCAACAGCTCCGGCGACCTCGCCGGAGAGCAGGTTCCCGATGGAGACGTCCCGCAGCCAGTCTACGTGCACCCTGCCACGAAGGCTGGCCCAATCTCCGGTGGACCGATCAACCTTCCCAACGGCGTGGCCTACGGAGTAAACGAACGGGGAGAGGCCGCCGGCGGGTTTGTGCCCATGGTGGGCGCGGCCCTCCACGCCTATGTTTTCCGGGAAGGGGAGGCGGCGGACATCCACGCACAGATGTCTCTGGGCGGGGACTACAGCGTAGCAACCGGTATCAACGATGAGGGGGATATCGTGGGCGCGGCCACCGCCGGTCCTGGGCCATCCACCGACAGCCGGCATGCCGTAGTGTATGAAAACGGCCAGCTCGTTGACCTGCATGCGAATGGGCGCTTGGGCAGCCGGTGGAGCGAAGCCTTGGACATCAACAATGCGCGCGACGTCGCCGGCGCCCTGGAGTCAGCCGACGCTGGCTGTCCCCATGCCTTCCTGCTGGGCGCCGGTAGCAGTACGCTCACGGATTTCCATGGGCTGTTGCCGGGCGGTGGTTGCAGCAGTTACGCATGGGGCATCAACGACCGGGGCGACGTGGTGGGTTCGGCCGATTCGCTGCGCGGACCACCCTACGCGTTCCTCTACGCGGGAGGCAGGGTATTCGATCTCAACAATCTGATTCCGGCGAACTCCGGGTGGGTGCTGGCGGCCGCGCACGGCATCAGCAACGACGGAAGAATTGTCGGGTATGGCAGTTATCTGGGCGCGCCGCGCAGCTTTCTGCTGACGCCCGCGGAGGGGGACGGCCACCCGCCGGGCATCCTGACGGTGGCGGAATTGCTGGCGTCGCCCGCGGAGTACGCCGGAATGCGGCTCACCGTAACGGGCAGAGTCCGGATCGCCGTTCGCCGTTCCCTGCTGCCCTGCCCGGAAGACAAGCCCGACTGCGACACGATTCTCGGCGTGGATCTGCTGCTGGACGACGCAGGGGGCGGTTCCGCGAGTCTGGCGGTTTATCAGGGTGGCGATTCCTTCCCGTGCTTTCATGACGCCCAGGGGAACTACGGCTGCGGCGATTTCCAGCAGGGGATCGTCGTGACGCTGGAAGGTGCTTTCGTGAAGGGAGAACGGCCTGAACTGGTGGTGGGAGGATCAGCGGAGGGGGGAGGCAGTTCGCCCCCGCGAGTGGTGACCTACACGGACTTTTACTATTTCGATGTGGGGCGGCCGGCCACGAATCGGCGCAGCCGCTGAGCATCCGCGTCAGATCAGGAGTTCCGCGCGGTGGCGCTCCAGGACAACGCGCACCAGTTGCGATCGCGTGTGCACTCCGGTCTTGCGAAACAGGGTCTGGAACAGGAACTTGACGGTGCTCACACCGATTTTGAGGTGCGCGGCGATCTCCTTGTTGGAGGCTCCGTCGAGCAGCATGCGGAGAACCTTCCGCTCACGATCCGTAAAGCCGGATTCCACGGAGTGGCCGTTGCGCTGGGCGAGCTTCCCGAGGATGCGCCGCATCTGTTCGGCATCGAACCAGAGTTGGCCGGCGGAGACCTCCCGGACACAACGGACCAGGCGGTCCGGAGCAGCATCCTTCAGGATCATTCCGGAAACGCCCAGACTGGTGAGGCGAACCACATCGTGATCGCCCACGCCAGCAGCCAGAACCACGACCTTTCCCGGAAATCCGCATTCCTGAAGCTGCGCGAGCAGATCAAAGCCGGGGCTTTCCGGGTGTAGATCGAGGAGGAGGAGGTCCGCCCTGCCCGCCTGACAGACGTCCAAAGCGTCGGCCGAGTGGTGGCAGGCGGCGACAACCTCAATATCCGGCTCCTGGCGCAGGAACTCCGCCAGGGCTTGGCAAAGGATTCTGTGCTCGTCGAGCAGGCAGACCCGAACAGTGTTACGAGCCGGTTGCGGGCTCATACTCGTACCCTCCGTGAGCTATCGCGGCTTCTGCGAATCCGCGCGAACGAAGGCCATCCCTTTGGCCAAAGCCGGTAACCGTCCGCCGAGACGGCAAGCCGACCCTGCACCTGCCCTTCGGCCTCGATCTCAAGCCAAAGGGTCACGCCCAAAGATAGCGCTCAAAGTTCGAAAGATGGTCTAGCGGTACCGGGTGTTTCAGTACAACCTAACTTTATTCACAGCAAACCCCGGACCTAAGAGCCCGATAACGGCCAGGGGATCGAGGCTTGTCACGCAGTGGAAAGGAACCGAGATGCAGAACTCAGCTTTGAGAGTCAACCGTGGCCTTGGGGGGCGTCGCCCGGCGGGGCCGTCTCTTCTAATATTTGCGGCGATACTTGGGTGCGGGAGCCAGGCGTCGGCCCAACCCGGCTCGCCGACGTTCGTGAGCCCCAAGGTGCAGCCTCACACGGTGAATCTGAATCTCAAGAATCTGCCAGCGCCGGCGAACCCGGGGGGACCGTCCCCAGCAGGCGTCCGCCGGGACGGGGGCCCAATTTCGCCTAAGCCTCATGGGGCCACTGCCCCGGACCCGCTGGCGGGCCTGCAAACGCAAGCTCTTTCCGGACAGCTTGGGACAACCCCAACGGAGTTTTCGACGCCATCGCCGAGTTTTGACGGCTTGGGCGGCGGAAGCCTGCCACCAGATACCAACGGCGCGCCAGGTCCCAACCATTACATCCAGGCCATCAACCAGACCGCGTTTGCGGTTTGGGACAAGCAAGGGATGCTGCTGTCGGGACCGACTCAGTTCTCCTCTCTCTGGGCCGCGGCCGTCCCCCCGGTTCCGGTGGACGATGACTGCCTGAACCGCGGCCGCGGCGATCCGTATGTCATCTACGATCACTTGGCCGACCGCTGGGTTCTGAGCCAGCTCGCCAACAAGGACACCAATTCGGGGGACCCGCTGATGATTCAATGCATCGCCGTCTCGCGCGGTCCCGACCCAGTGAACGATGGTTGGTTTGTGTATACCTTCGATCTCGGCGTGTCCAACGACTATCCGAAACTCGCGGTCTGGCCGGATGGATATTACCTGATCACGCAGGAAGGCTATGACGGTAGTAATCTCGATGCCACGGTGTTCGACCGCGCGGACATGCTCAACGGCAACCCGGCGAACTTTCAGCGCAAGTCGTTTCTGAACGGCCACACGATCATTGCCCTGCCCAGTGAGCTGGAAGGGCCCCTGCCGCCGGGAGGCTCGCCCAACCTGTACGCGCGGCCCGTGGACGGCACTCTGTTCGGCGGCAACGACCGCATCGAGATCTATGAGTTTCATGTGGACTGGGCGATTCCCGCTAACACCACCTTCACGCTGGCGCAAACGCTGGACGCCACGGACGGCCTGGCGGCGTTTTCGTCCGACCTCTGTGAAGGAGCCACCCTGAACGGCAACTGTATTCCTCAACCGGGAACCACGCAGGTGCTGGAATCGAGCACGGTCTGGCCCATGGGCCCGCTGCATTACCGCAACTTCGGCGATCACGAATCGCTGGTCTTCAACCACACAGTGAATGCCACCGGGGGCCCTAACAACCTGGCCGGTGTCCGGTGGTATGAGCTGCGGCGGAATGGAGGCGCCTGGTCCATTTACAACCAGGGAACGTTCTCGCCGCCCGACGGGCAACTGATTCACCGCTGGATGGGCAGCGCCGGCATCGACAAGGCCGGCAACATGGCGATCGGCTTCAGTGTCTCCAACGCCGGCACGGCGGGTACTCCGTCGACTCCTGCGAACGTGTATCCGGGCATCCGCTACGCCGGGCGTCTGGCCACGGATCCACCGGGACTGATGCCGCAGGGTGAGTTTGTTCTGACGACAGGCGGCGGCGTTCAGCCGCCGGGTAGCTTCGAGAATCGCTGGGGAGACTATAGCGCCATGCGCGTCGATCCGGTAGACGGTTGCACGTTCTGGTTCACGACGCAATGGATTGACACCGGCAACGCCCGGAAAACGCACATCGGCGCGTTCCGCTTCCCGACGTGTAACCCCGCGGATCTGGAGGTCACCAAATCGGCTCCCGCCACCGTGGTCGCGGGCAACCAGCTCAGCTACACCATCCATGTCATCAATCACGGCCCCAACGGTGCCCACGACGTGGTGGTGACCGACACGCTGCCGGCCGGGGTCACGTTCTTGTCCAGCTCCATTTCCTGTACCGGAGGGACGGTCAGAACCTGTAACATCGGCGACCTGGCGAGCAGCGACTCGACGTCATTTACGATCCAGGTGCGCGTGCCGGCGAGCTTCCTTTCAGCGCTGGGCGTGGCGACGACCAACATCACCAATACGGTGTCGGTGGACGCCACCGAACTCGACCCGGATACCAGCAACAACACCGATAGCGTGTCGACTAACGTCATCGAGCAGGCGGACGTAAAGGTCAGCAAAATTTGCAAGCCTGATGGGCCCGCGCAGAGCGGCGCCACCGGGTTCTGCGACCTCCTGGTGGCGAACCTGGGGGTTTCCGACGCCCAGAACGTAATAGTGACGGACACGCTGACCAGCAATTCCCCGTTCCAGGTGACTGCCTATAGCTTCTCGGCGCCGGTGGATTCGTGTTTGCCTGCCGTGCCGACAGCTTTCGTGACCAATGTTGTGGTCACCTGCAACGTCGGTACGCTGGCGGCGGGCGTCAGCACGACCATCCGCGTCAGCGTGACCACCCAAAATGCGGCTGACGTGAACGACATCGGCACGGTCTCGAGCTCGACCCCCGATCCGGTGACTTCCAACAACCAAGCCACCGGAGTGGTGACCTTCATCTCCTCGGCGGACCTTTCGATCACCAAGACGAGCGCCCCGCAACCGGTGGTGGCGGGAACAAACCTGACGTATACGATTCAGGCCTCCAATGCCGGGCCCTCGTCGGCCACCAACGTGGTGGTGACCGATACGCTCCCGGCTCAGGTGAGTGTCGTGAGCGTTACCCCGACCACGGGGACGTGTTCAGGTGGGATCCCGGGGAATCCGGCGCAACCAGTAATCTGCACGCTGGGGACGCTGACGGCGAGCGGATCCGCCACCATCACGGTGGTGGTCCAGGTGAATCCGTCAGTGCCGGACGGCACGATCCTGATCAACAACGGTGCGGTCTCCAGTGACACGAGTGATCCCAACAACAACAACAACGTAGTCACAGCGACCTCACCGGTGGTGGCGCAGGCCGATCTGGCCGTAACGAAAGTGGTCGACCGGCCGACGTACCAAGGCAACGTTACGCTTACGTATACGGTGGGCGTGACGAACACGGGCGCCTCGGATGCCTTGGGCGTGATCGTTACCGACACCTTGCCGGACATCCAGCAACTGGTCTTCCTCGGTGACACCGGCGGATGTACGAAGATCGGTCCGGTGCTGACCTGCGACCTGGGGAACATGGCTGTCGGTACCAGCAAGAGCTTCAATGTCCAGATCAAGGTGAACGGCAACCGTGGAACGCTCACCAACACGGCCACGGTCGCGAGTTCTACCACGGACCCGAACGCGGCCAACAACACGGCGTCCCAGGACATCGTCCATCACTGATCCCAGGGGTTCAAACGCCCTGAACCAGTCAGATCCAAGTCCCATGGCCTCCTTAACGGGGGGCATGGGACTTGCTATGTCCAAGCACTCTCTGGCAGAACGGCCCCGGATCGCCCGCACCTCGGCGTTTCACTTCCGTGGCGAGCACGATCTGTGCAAGGTTGGCGAGGCGAGCCGCCCACGTGCTGGAAGGCGCGCAAGTCCGGCAGCCGCCTGCGCATCACGGCGAATCGCGCCGTGGATGAGCTCGAACATCTCTCGTATCCAGAACCCGTTCTACCGCGACTCGCTGCGCCAGGATCCCCGCTACCCTCCGCTGCTGGCACGCATGAGCCTGGCTTGAGCCGAAGGAGTCGGTAAGGCGTACAGAGGTCGGAGCCCCGAGCCTCCTCCATGGACGTGCTACCCAGCCTGGAGACAACGTTACTGCCCGACCGGGAACATCGTTGACGGCCTGTGACGTGAACGTCCGGTGCGCGATCCGGAAGCGGAGCCGCGCACCCGCGGCGGCTGTCGCCACCACAGCCCTGGCGTTGTCCGGAAGGCGGCAAGCCTCCCGCTCCGCATCCCGGGCACAACGAGACCCGATGTTGTCGTTCCTGTTGTCAGGGTGGTTGTCGTTGCGGTTCGCCGCGGGGAGGTTCGTAGCATTGTTGTTCCACGAACCGCCCCGCAGTTCAGATCGCACGCCGTCCTCCCGTGAAGGAGTACTCGTCGAGCAGACACTCCCGCAGCCGCCCCCGCAGCCGCCAGGTATCGCCCTGGGCCGCGTGCGCCTGCCAGGCCTGGATGCGCTGCTCCACCTTCCGCCAGCTCATAGCACCCTCCCGGTAGCGAGCCTGCATGGCGCGCATGCGGCGCCGAAAGGGGACCACGTTGGGACGCACCAGCCGCGAGCGATCCGGGAAGATTCGCCAGCCCAGGAACGGCATGATCGCTTGAAAACCGTGACGGCATTCCGCCGCGCCCTTGTCCCCCAGAGTCGGCCAGGACGCAGACCCAAAGACAAGATCACGGCTGCACATCAGGATTGGAAGAGTGGTCTTCGAGGGGTCGCTCTGTATCGGAAGCATATCCCGGAATGGGAACGGCACAGTCAGTGGCGTCGTCGAGCCGGGCCTGCCACTACTAAGAAGACCCGACCACGCCGGCCAGCGGGCTGCTCGCGGAAGCGTAGAGCTTCTTCGGCATGCGTCCCGCCAGGAAAGCGTAGCGGCCGGCTTCGACGCCGAGCTTCATGGCGGTCGCCATGGCCACCGAATCTTCGGCGGCGGCGATGGCCGTGTTCATGAGCACGCCCTCGTAGCCGAGCTCCATGGCGATGGCGGCGTCCGAGGCCGTGCCCACACCCGCGTCGACGATGAGAGGGACCTCGGTGATCATCTCGCGCAGGATGCGCAGGTTGGTGAGGTTCTGGATGCCCAGGCCGCTGCCGATGGGGGCGGCCAGCGGCATCACCGCCGCGGCGCCGGCGTCGATCAGGCGGCGGGCGTTCACCAAGTCGTCATTTGTGTAAGGAAGAACGACGAATCCCTCCTTCACCAGCACGCGGGTGGCTTCGACCAGTCCGGCGTTGTCGGGGAACAGCGTGCGCTCGTCGCCGATCACTTCCAGCTTCACCCAGTTGGACATGCCGGCTTCGCGTCCCAGGCGGGCGGTGCGGATGGCGTCCTCGGCCGTGTAGCAGGCGGCCGTGTTGGGCAACAGGAAATACTTCGACGTGTCGATGTAGTCGAGCAGGGATTCCTTGGAGCGGTCGAGATTGACGCGGCGGACGGCGACGGTGACCACCTCGGCTCCGGAGGCTTCATGGCAGCGGGCCATTTCCTGGTGGCTGCGGTACTTTCCGGTGCCGACAAACAGCCGCGAGCGGAAGCTGCGGCCGGCAATGGTCAACGTATCCATAAGTTCTATTGTAGAGCGGGGCCGGTCACCTTACGTTTCCGGCGGAAGGCGCGCCCTTAGAAAAGTTTCTAAGGGTTTCCATGTATGCCACCCTACAGAACTGCTTGGCGCGCGCCGATCTAAGAGTTCAGGAAGAAAACCGTGTCGGCGCCCTTCCGCGAGGGACGCCAGATCGCCGGAGGGGCGCAAACATGGCCGATGGCTGGACCAAAGCAAGAGACGCAATGAAGAAGAAGAACCTGGTGACCCTGCTGGGCATCGCGCTGGTAGTGGCGCTGATCTCCACGGGCATTTTCTACGGGCTTTTCGTTTCCAAACTCAAGAGCAACGCCGGCAGTGGAAAGACCCTGGTGGTGGCCGCCAAGAACCTGGAGGCCGGAACCGTGCTGGCGGCCGCGGACCTGACCACCATCCCGTGGCCGGCGCAGGAGCTTCCCGGCGGGACCTTCGAGCGCATTGACCAGGTGACGGGCCAGACGGTGTTCGACGCCATGCACTCCACCGAGCCGGTACTGGCGTCGCGCCTGGTATCGGCGGACGGCAGCGGCAGCGGCGCCGGGATTCCCACCGGCATGCGGGCTGTTTCCGTGCACGTCAGCGATTCCTCGGGCGTGCTGGCGCTGCTGCGGGTGGGCCACAAGGTGGACGTGCAGGTGCTGGTCAACCGGTCCACGGCGGCGGTGAATTCGCAGGTGCGGACGGCGCTGGAGGATTTGCAGGTGCTGGCGGTGAGTCCAGCCGCGCAACAGAATTCGCAGGGCTTCAACCTGCCGGTGGTGACGCTGCTGGCCAAGCCGGAGGAAGCCGACGTGCTGGCGCTGGCCGATGCGGGAGGCCGCGTGCGGCTCACGCTGCGCAATCCGCTGGATAACGATACGCGCAATCCGTCGTCGCTGACGTTGACCAACGTGATGCGCGGGCAGTAGGCGGCGGATTCGTGAGGCGCGCATGCTGACCATCGTTTCGGTACTCGGGTTCTTCGTCGTCATCTTTCTGGTGGCCGCCATCGTGGCGGCGCTGGGATGGATGGGATTCGTGAAGCAGGCCGCCGAAGCCGACGAGGCCGCCCGGGGGGAACAGGAGTTCGAGGCGGGCGAGTTCGCGGACGGGGATTTCGCCGCCTCCCCGCTGTTCCATAGCGAACGGCTGAGCACTCTGAATTTCTGGGACAATCTGCTGGCCCGGTTCGACTTCATCGAGATTCTGCGGACGCGCATCGCGCAGGCGGGCCTGGACTGGTCCGTGGGGCGCGTGACGCTGCTGATGCTGCTGTGCGGGACCATCGCCGGGTTGCTGGCTTCGCGCCTGCTGCCGACCTGGGCCGCGGTGGCGGCGGGTATCGGCGTGGCGTTCGCTCCGTACGGTTACATCCTGCAGCGCCGCGAGAAGCGGTTTCGCAAGTTCAAAGAAATGTTCCCCGACGTGATGGATTCGCTGGCGCGCGCGCTGCGGGCCGGTTATCCGATTTCGGCGGCGTTCGAAGTGGTGGCTAATGATGCAGCCATGCCGGTGGCGGCGGAGCTGAAGAAGGTGGCCACGGAGGTGCAACTGGGGGTCGGGTGGCAGAGAGCGCTGGAGAACCTGGGCCAGCGGGTGCCCCTCCTCGAGGTGAATCTGTTCGCCGCCGCGGTGGTGCTGCATTCGCGCACGGGCGGCAAGCTGAGTGAAGTGATTGCGGGCGTGGCGGAAACCATGCGGGAAGGGCTGGCGTTGCAGGGCGAGGTGCGGTCCCTGGCGGCGCACGGCAAGTTGACGGGCGCCATCCTGACCATTCTGCCGATCGGCATCGCGGCCATGATGATGTTCGTGAGCCCCACCTATATGATGGTGCTCTACAACCATCCGCTGGGCAAGACGCTGATCACGGCCGCGATCACGTGCCTGGTACTGGCGCATTACGTCATCCGGAAGCTGGTGGACATTAAGGTATGAGCCCGGAAGGAATCCTGGTTGCGTTCTTCCTGTTCACGCTGATGGCGGTGGCCGCCGCCGGCTACGTGTTCGTGCTGAAGCCCTCGCGGACCGGCGGGACGCAGGAGTTCGTCACACCGCTGGCGCTGACGCAGCCGGATCTGCCGGCTCCCCAGGCCGCCGTGCTCGATCTGTTCCGCAAGCTGGGTGAGGCGATGCCGCCTGCCCTGGCGAACCGCGGCGAGGCGCGCAGGCTGCTGCTGGCCGCGGGTTTCCGGTGGCCGTCGGCTGTATCCACGTTCCTGGGGATCAAGTGCGCCACTTCGCTGACCCTGGGAACCGCGGGCGCGTGGGCGGCCCTCACGTTCGGCGACAACACCAGTACGTTTCTGCCGGCGCTGTGCGGCATCGGATTCGGATACCTGCTGCCGGATCGCATCCTGGAACGCCTGGCGCGCGGCCGGGCCGCCCGCATGCGGCGCGCTCTTCCGGCGGCGCTGGACCTGATGACGCTGGCGATCGAAGCCGGCCAAAGCCTGGATGCGGCCATCCTCGAAACCAGCCGCGGATTGCGCATGAGCCATCCCGACCTGGCAGCCGAATTCACTCAATTGCAATTGGAGCTGCGCGCGGAGGCTTCCCGCGTGGATGCGCTACGGAACTTCGCCGCACGCACGCAGGATGCCGAATTGCGCAAGTTCGCCGCGCTGCTGATGGATACGGACCGGTTCGGATCGAGCCTCGGTCCGGCGCTGCGCACCCACACCCACTATCTGCGGACGCGGTTCCGGCAGGCCGCGCAGGAGCGCGCGCGGAAGGTGGCCGTGAAGCTGATTTTCCCGGTCTTCTTCCTGATCTTCCCTTCGGTGGTGCTGGTGACGCTGGGTCCGGCCGTGATCCTGATCATGACGCAGATGAAGAACCTGCTGGGCCAGTTCTAGGCCATTTTTTGATCTTGCATAGATCGGTTTCGCCCGGCTTTCAATAGTTGTATCAACGATTTGGCCGCCGTGGCACGATCTACGAAACCGCTCTGGGCCTGCAGCGGAGTTGCACGGCCCGGCTCACGGCCCTCCATTTGCCGCCGTTGGACCCCTCACGTGGCGGCCCGTCGGCTTCCCCGGACGACTCACCAGCGACGCCGGGTGAACGGCGGGCAATGAACGGCGGGCAAGATGAAACGAAGACCGGTCTGTGATAACGTTGGTCGAGTTGTCTGAGGGAGAAATTGCATGCAAACTTCTGGACGGACAAAGGTCGCGCTGACCTTAGGAATCCTGACCCTGGGAGCCGGCTGGCTCGGCGCGCAGCAGGCAGCCAAACCGGTCTCTGTGGACAGCAAGGTCCTTCGCAACACCGGCAATGTGGGCGAGGACGCCCTGCCCGGCTCCTGGCTGAGCTACGGGCGCACGCAGGGTGAGACCCGCTACAGCACGCTGAAGCAGATCAATGACAGCAACGCGCAGCGCCTGGGCCTGGCCTGGAGCTACGTGGTCGGCGCCGGTGGCAGCAATCAGGAAGGCACCCCGCTGATGTGGAACGGCACCCTCTACGGCATCACCACCTGGAGCGTGGTCTACGCCCTGGACGCCAAGACCGGCAAGGAACTGTGGCGCTGGGATCCGGAAGTGAACCAGACCGCCGTACGCCCGAAGACCTGCTGCGGCATCGTGAACCGCGGCCTCGCGATCCACGAAGGCAAGATCATCGCCCCGGTGATCGACGGGCGGCTGATCGCCCTGAACGCGCTGACCGGCAAGCCCATCTGGGAATCGCGCGTGGCCTACCCGCAGGATCTCTATACGTTGACCATGGCGCCGCGCGTCGCCGGTGACAAAGTGATCATCGGCGCGGCGGGCGGCGACAAGCCCACGCGCGGCTTCTTCGCAGCTTTCGACGTCAATACCGGGCACTTCGACTGGAAGTTCTACACCGTGCCCGGCAACCCCGAAAATCCCCCGGAAAACGACGCCATGAAGGCGGCCCTCAAGACCTGGGGCGGCGATTTCTGGACCAAGGGCGGCGGCGGCGCCGTCTGGGACGGCATGGCCTACGATCCGGACGAGAACCTGATCTACGTCGGCACCGGCAACGCCGAGCCGTGGGTGCAGAAGTTCCGCGGCGCGCAGAACGTCGACAACCTTTATACCTGCTCGATCCTGGCCGTGGACCTCAAGACCGGCCAGCTCAAGTGGTACTTCCAGACCACGCCCAACGACAACTGGGACTTTGACAGCGTGCAGCAGCTCATGCTGCTGGATCTGACCATCAACGGCAAGAAGCGCAAGGTGATCACCCAGGCCTCGAAGAACGGCTTCTTCTGGGTGCTGGATCGCGTCACGGGCGAATACATCTCCGGCGCGCCCTATGTGAAGACCACCTGGGCGCTGGGCCTCACCGACAAGGGCCGTCCCATCGTGAATCCCGCGGCGTATTACGACACCGAACCGATCTCGATCTTCCCCACCGGCGGCGGGGCGCACAACTGGTCGCCCATGTCTTACAACCCGAATACCGGCTATGTCTATATCCCGGTTTCCCTCCAGCCGTTCACTTACGCGGCAACCGAGGAGCTCCAGGAAGGCGCCACCGGCTACTCCCGAGGCAAGGGTGAGCCCAAACTGATCGATAGCCCGGCGATCGGCCCGCCGACCGAAGAAGGTATGCGCGGTGCGATCGAGGCCTGGGATCCGGTGAACCAGAAGCTGGCATGGCGGACCGAGGGCGGTGGCGGCATCGGCGGCGGCACCGCGACCACGGCCGGCAACCTGGTGTTTCAGTCGATCAACGACGGCCGCTTCCGCGCGCTCACCGCCGATACGGGTAAAGTCCTGTATGAGATCCAGACTGGACGCACCGGCATGGCGCCGCCCATCACCTATGAGGCGGACGGCAAGCAATACGTGGCGTTCCAGGGCGGCCTGGGCCGTCCGGCGCAGACCGTGGGTCCGAACGACGCGGAAGTGGACAACCCGCCTATCCTCTATGTATTCACCTTGGACGGCACGGGTGAGTTGCCCAAAGCAGCGCCCCCGCCGGATCCGCCGAAGCCGCCGCCCGCTCCCGAGCAGGCAAACAATTAACCTGACCTTTGTTTCGACGCCCGGAACCGGTCGATCCGGGCGCCGCCACCTCCCTTCCGGATGGGACGGGCGGTGGCCCCCCAAAGGGCGGTAGATCCTGATAGTAGATAGTGATATAAAGAGATAGCGAGAAATATGCGCTATACACGCCGCCAAGTCCTGCGGACCGCCCTGGCCGGAACGGCAGCAGCCGTGCTCGGACCATCCGCCCTTCGTTTATCCGCCCAGTCAGCCCCCGCCAACCAGAAGCTGGCCGACGATCTCTTTGTCCTTCGCCTGCCCGGTGAAGAGGCCGTGGTCGCGCACACCGGCGCCGACGGCGTGCTGCTGGTGGACGGCGGATCGGCCGCCGGCTCGGATGCCGTGCTGAAGGCCGTCGCGGCGCTGCCCAACGGCGGTGGGAAAATCCACACGCTGTTCAACACGCACTGGCATCCCGAGCAGACCGGATCGAACGAGAGGCTCGGCATGGCCGGCACCACCATCATCGCCCAGGAAAACACGCGCCTCTGGCTCACGGAGGACATCACGTGGCCCTGGAACGGTCAGAAATTTCAAAAACTTCCGAAGATCGCGCAGCCGAACAAGACCTTCTATGAGGAAGGCAAGCTCGATTCGGGCATCCGCTACGGCTACATCTCGGATGCGGCGCACACCGACGGCGATCTCTATGTCTACTTCCCGCAGCAAAACGTGCTGGCCGTGGGCGGGGCCGCGTACGGAAAAGGCTGGCCGGTAGTCGACTGGTGGACGGGCGGCTGGATCGGCGGCATTGTCGGCGGTTTGCAGCGCATCCGGAGCATCGCGAATGAGGACACCAGGATCGTGCCCGCTGTGGGCCCGGTGCTCAGCCACGCCGACATCGGCGAGCAGGTGGACATGTACGGCAACATCTTCGACCAGTTGAACCAGATGCTGAACAAGGGGCACAGCCCCACGGAAGGCGTCGAGGCGCACCCGGCCAAGGAATACGAAGCAAAGATGGGCAACGCGGATGAGTTTATCCGCCGCTCTTTCGAGAGCTTGTGGGCTTATCAGTCACCAGACGCTTGAGGGACCCTTGTGAGGACTGACGGGTTGAGGACGGACGAATAATGAAGCGCTATGTAAAGCACTCGATTTCCGGGATCGCCGTGATCGGCCTGGTGGGGGCCTTGACCGTTTCGCTGAAGAGCCAGGCGCCGGCGGCGTCCGCGGCCCCGCAGGCGGATGCGCAACTGGCCACCATCAACAGGTACTGCACAGGCTGCCACAACGACAAACTCAAGACCGGCGGCGTGACCTTCCAGGGCATGACGGCCGATACCGTCGCCCAGGACCCTGACCGCTTCGAGAAGGCCGTCATGAAGCTGCGCGGCCGCGTGATGCCGCCTCCGGGCATGCCGCAACCCGACGCCAAGGTGGTGGATTCGCTGGTCTCCTGGCTCGAAACGTCGCTCGACCAGGTTCCCGAACCGGCGCGCTTCAACGACAAAGTGGTGCTGCACCGGCTGAACCGCAAGGAATACCAGAACGCGATCCACGACCTGCTGCTGGTGGATATCGATGCCGAGACACTGCTGCCGGAAGACGACATCGCGCAGGGCTACGATAACATCGCCTCCGCGCTGCAGGTTTCGCCCTCTTTCATCGAGCAGTATGTGCTGGCCGCCCACTCGATCGCTACGCTCGCGCTGGGCAAGCACGATGCGCGTCCCACCGGCTGGTCCTTCCGGGCCAAGCCCGGCAATCAGCTTACACACGTCGCCGGACTGCCGCTGGGCACCCGCGGCGGGATTCTCGCCGAAGTCGATCTGCCCGCCGACGGCCAGTATCAGGTCAACATTGCCGACATGGCCGGCCACATCTGGGGCAACGGCATGGAGTACGAGAACCCGGTGGTGGTCACTCTCGACAACAAGATCGTGTATGAGACCGTGGTCGGCGGTGAAAAAGACAACAAGGCCTATGACCAGGTGCAGAGCGGCGCCATCGACGCTCTGAACGCCCGCCTCAAGGACATCAAATTCGACGCCACCGCGGGACCGCATAAGATCGGCGTCACGTTCCGCCGCAAGAGCTTCGCGGAATCCGACGACCAGTTGGAGATGTTCGCTCCGGGCGGTGGCCAGGACCGGGCTTACCGTGTGAGTTCCTTCCAGCTTCTGGGCCCCTTCAATGTGACGGGCCTGAGCTCGACGCCCAGCCGCGACCTGATCCTCACCTGCAATCCGGACACCGACAAGTCCGTCGCGCCCGAAGCCTGCGCCAAGCAGATTTTCGGAAAACTGGCCAAGCGCGCCTATCGCCGCCCGGTGACGGACCAGGACATCGCCGAAATCATGCAGTATTACACCGACGGCGTGAAGGAAGGCGGTTTCGAGGGCGGCATCCGCAAGGGAATCACCGGCATCCTGGCAAGCCCCTTCTTCCTCTATCGCGGCGAGCGCATCCCGTCGGACATGAAGCCGGGTCAGACCTACCAGATCAGTGACCTGGAACTGGCCTCGAAGCTTTCGTTCTTCCTGTGGAACTCGATTCCCGACGAGGAGTTGCTGGATCTGGCCGCAGCCAACAAGCTCAGTGACCGGGCGACGCTCGACAAAGAAGTGAAGCGCATGCTGGCCGACCCGCGCTCCAAGACCTTGGGCAGCAATTTCGTCTATCAGTGGCTGGAGATGACCCGCCTGGACGCCATCGTTCCGGACAACAACGTCTTCCCCTACGCCTCCGGCCGCATGGACCCGCGTAAGGATTTCCTCACCGAGCTGGCGCTGTTCGCCGACGGCGTCTTCCGCGAAGATCACAGCGTGGTGGATCTGCTGGACGCCAAGTACACCTACTTGAATGAGCGCGTGGCGCTGCACTACGGCATCACCGACGTGAAGGGCGATCAGTTCCGCCGGGTGGAGCTGACCGATTCCCACCGCTGGGGCCTGCTGGGCAAAGGCGCTGTCCTGATGTCCGCCGCCTATCCCAACCGCACGTCGCCGGTGTTACGCGGCCAGTTCATTCTGAAGTACCTCGAAGGCGTTCCGCCGGCCAACCCGCCCAAGGGTGTTCCGGCGCTGGATGAGAAGGACATCGGCACCACCAAGGCGCTGACGGTGCGCGAGCTGATGGCCAAGCACCGCTCCAGCCCCACCTGTTCGGCCTGCCACTCCGTCATGGATCCGCTGGGCTTCGCGCTCGAGAATTTCGACGCCACCGGCATGTGGCGGGAAAAGGACCGCTTTGCCGGCACCGCCATCGATTCGGCCGGCGAGCTGCCCGACGGGACCAAGGTCAACGGCCCCGACGATCTGCGCGCGGCGCTGCTGCGCAACCCGGAACAGTTCGTCCAGACGTTTGTGGAGAACCTGCTCACTTACGCCATGGGCCGCACCCGCGAGTATTACGACATGCCGACCGTGCGCCGCATCGTGCGCGACACGGCCCCCGACTACAAGTTTTCGGCCATCGTCCAAGAGGTGGTCAACAGTGATCAATTCAAGATGCGCCGGGTTCCGCAGCCCGTACTGAGCGCAAGCAAGTAATGAGTGCGAGATCATAAGGAGACGAAGTCATGTTTAATTCCAAGAAGCACATTTCCCGCCGCACGACCCTGAAGGGAATCGGCGCAACTGTCGCACTGCCGCTGCTGGACGCCATGGTGCCGGCTTCGACAGCCTGGGCCGCCACGCCCGCCGGCGCCCCGCCCAAACGCTTCGCCTTCGTCGGATTCCCGCACGGCGCGATCATGGACCACTGGTCGCCGGCCGAGACGGGAACGGATTACACGATGTCGCCGATTCTCGAGCCCCTGACGCCGTTCCGGCAGCATCTTACTATCGTCTCCGGCCTGCGCAACAAGCCCGCGGAAACGCCCGAGCCGCACGCCTACATCGAACAGGGCTGGCTCACCTGCGTCAAGCCCTATGACTTCGGCAAGGCCGGTCCGGATTCGGGCGTCAGCGCCGACCAGATCGCCGCGCGCTACGTCGGCCAGGAAACGCGCCTGCCGTCGCTGGAGCTCACCACTTCGGGCAGCGCCCGCCTGGCATGGCGGACGCCCACCCAGCCGCTGCCGCAGGAAAGCAATCCGCGCGCCGTCTTCCAGAAACTCTTCGGGCAGGGCGACACCGATGAGGAGCGCGCCCAGATCCTCTATGAGACCGGCAGCATCCTGGATCGCGTGCAGGGCCAGGCCCAGCGCTTGCAGGCCAGCCTCGGCGTGCAGGACCGGGTCATCGTCAAGGACTACCTCGATTCGGTCCGCGAGATCGAGCGCCGCGTGCAGATGGCCGAGAAGGCCGACAACAGTGAGCTGGTGATTCCGGACGCGCCCGTGGGCACGCCCAACGACCTTACCGAGTACTTCAAGCTGATGTTTGACCTGATGGCGCTGGCCTTCCAGGCCGACATCACGCGCGTGATCACCTTCTCGCTGGACCACGAAGCCAGCATGCGCACCTACACCAACCTGGGCATCGCCGAAGGCTTCCACCCGCTGTCGCACCATGGCAACAACCCTGGCAAGATGGACAAGCTGGTGGAGATCCAGAAGTATCACACCCAAGTGTTCGCCGCCTTCATCAAGCAGATCGAAGCCCGCAAGGAAGGTGACGGTACCGTGCTCGACCACTCGACGATCCTGTTCGGCAGCGACATGAGCAACAGTGATCGCCACAACAACGATCCGCTACCGTCGGCGGTCCTGGGGCACGCCAACGGGAAGATCAAGGGCGGGCAGCACATCAAGTACCCGCAGGATTCGCGCCATGCCGACCTGCTCTTCTCGCTGCTCGAACGCAATGAGATCCCGATCAAGTCGATCGGAGACAGCACCGAAGGCATCTCGGAGCTCTAATATGCGCAAATTCGTGGCTGCAATCGCCGTCCTGGTAGGCGGCGCTTCCCTGCTTGTGGCCGCCGACACGACGCAAGCCGGCGCGACGCTTCTGGACGCTGTGGCGGCGGACGACCATGCCGCTGCCATGCGCCTGCTGAGCGCGCCGGGCACAGACGTCAACGCCGCCGGTCCGGACGGCAGCACCGCGGTCATGTACGCGGCTGCGAACGATGATCTGGAGCTGGTCCAGGCGCTGATCAAGGCCGGCGCGGACGTCAAGCCGGGCAACAAATTCGGCACCTCGGCCATCACTGAGGCGGCTATCATCGGATCGGCGCCCATCCTCAACGCGCTGCTCAAGGCCGGCGCCGATCCCAACTACAAAACCACCGAAGGCGAGACGCCGCTGATGGCTGCCGCCCGCAGCGGCAAGGTCGACGCGGCCCGGGTGCTGCTGGACGCCGGCGCCGACATCAACGCCAAAGAGGGTTGGGGCGGGCAGAACGCGCTCATGTGGGCCTCCGCGCAGAGCCAGGCCGACATGATCAAGTTCCTCGCCGCCAAGGACGCACTGCTTAACGAGCACGGCAAGGTCCGGCAATGGGAACGCAAGGTGATCCAGGAGCCGCGGCCGAAGGACATGAATAAGGGCGGGTTCACCGCGCTGCTCTACGCCGCGCGCGAAGGCTGCTCGGCCTGCGTCAAAAATCTACTGGAAGCCGGCGCCGATCCCGATACCGAAGATCCGGACCGTGAGACGCCGCTGCTGCTGGCGCTTGAGAACCTGCACTTTGACACGGCGGCGGTGCTGGTCCAGGGCGGCGCGGATCTCAACAAGTGGGACCTGTTCGGGCGGTCGCCGGTCTACATGGCGGCCGACGTCAGCACGCTGCCGCTGAAGGGCAACGGCGCGATGGCCGTCATCCCCAGCCGCGACAAGCTCACGGCGCTGGACGTGGGTCGGATGATGCTCGAAAAGGGCGCGAACCCCAACATCCAGTTGAAGCGCCGTCCGCCGTACCGCGACGTCCCGCAGGACCGCGGCGGCGATGGCATGCTGGCCCAGGGCGCGACGCCTCTGCTGCGCGCCGCCCGCGCCGGCGATGCCAAGTTCGTGGCGCTGCTGCTCGAGTACCACGCGCTGGTCGACCTGCCCAGCAAGGAACACATCACACCGCTGATGGCCGCCGCCGGCGTCGACTACGGACAACGCGTCACCCGCGGCCGCAATCGCACCGATGAAGGCGTACTGGCCACCATGGACCTGCTGATCAAGGCGGGCGCTGACGTGAACGCCAAGTCCATTTCGGATCCCCGCGGCCGGGGCGGCTTCGGCCGAGGCCGTGGGGGCGGCGCACCGCCGGCAGGTGGACGTGGGGGAGCTCCTCCCGCCGCAGCCGGAGGCCGCGGCGCTCCTGCTGCCGGTCGTGGCGGAGCTGCTCCCGCAAGCGACAGCGCGTCGGCCAAGATCGCGCAAGCCTTCCGCCGCGGGAGCCAGATGCCGAGCGCGGCCGCGGTGCCGAACCAGACCGCTCTGCACGGAGCCGCTGAACATGGCTTCAACAAGTTCATCGAGTTCCTGGTAGCCAACGGCGCCGACCTGACCGCCAAGGACGCCCAGGGCCGCACACCGCTCGAAGTCGCTCGCGGCGCAGGCGGTGCCCGCGGCGGCGCCGATGCGTTCCCGGAAACGGTGGCGCTGCTCGAATCCCTCATGAAGGCGAAAGGGATCCCGGTTCCCGCGGCTCCCGGCGAGTAGCAAGATTGCACGAACCAAGAGGCTGTCCCGGTTCCGCGCCGGGGCAGCCTTTTACTTTATGGCGCAAGCTTTAGCGCGTTTTCTCCTGTAGTCGCGGCTCAGCCAGCGGCGCTCTGCACAAAGGACGTGAACTGGGCACAGCGCCAGTAGCTGAGCCGCGACCACAGGGAGCGGTCTACGATAACGCTGCAAACGCTCTAGCTTGCCGCTCCGGGATTCTTTCCGGTGCTTGTCGCCCGCACACTATCATCTCCGGAATCCCCCCGAAACCACTGGCCGAGGCACCCCACCTGAGCTTTGCCGCGAGCGCTCAGCTCCTTGCCTGGTTGACCCGACGGCACCGCGCGCGCCCCGTGCTGGCCAGCTCGTAATGAATTCAGACTGGCCTCGTTTCTCCACTCCTTCACCAACCGCATCGTGCCCCTTCCGCACACGCGAGGTATACTACCCGCATGTTTCCGCTCGACCGCTGGTATGTGGCCGGCTTCTCCTGGGAGTTTCAGGACAAACCCGTCGCCCGCACCCTGCTGGGACACCCCGTCGTACTGTTTCGCGCCGGCGGCAGCACCACCGCGCTTGAGGACCGCTGCTGCCACCGCCACCTGCCGCTCTCCTGCGGCGTCATCGAAGGCGATGGCATCCGCTGTGGCTACCATGGGCTGCGATTCGCACTCGACGGCCGCTGCACGGACATCCCCGGCCAGACGCACATCCCCCGGATGGCCTGCGTCCGCGCCTATCCGGTGGAGGAGCGCAATCAGATCGTGTGGATCTGGATGGGACGCACGGCGGATTCGCAGCCCACCACGGCCGCGCCGGCGCATCCCTGGCACGACGATCCGCTTTACCAGTTCAAGGGGGACATCTATCCCTTCCAGGCGCCCTACCAGCTCATCCACGACAATCTACTGGATCTGACCCACCTCGGCTACGTGCACGTGAACACCATCGGCGGCAACGCCCGGATCCACGTGCAGCCGGAGATGCGCATTGAGGACGGCCCGGACTGGGTGCGCGTGGTCCGCCACATGCGCGATTCCGAGCCGCCGCCCACCTACCGCGAAGCCTGGCCCTTCGCCGGCCGCATCGACCGCTGGCAGGAAATCGAATTCCGCGTCAGCCACTTCCTCATCTGGACCGGCGGCATGGACGCAGGCTCCGGCGACCTGAACGACCCGGACCGCGCCGGCTTCCACATGCGCGGCTTCCACGGCATCACGCCGCAGACCGAGTCCACCAGCTATTACTTCTGGACCGTCTCCTCCAACCGCAGCCCGGACCGCCCGGACATGGTCGACAAGATCCACCACGACGTGTCCCTGACGTTCCATGAGGACCGCGTGGTGATCGAAGCGCAGCACGCCAACATGGCGCGGTTTCCCGAAGCGCCACCCATGGGAGTACATTTCGACACGGCCCTGAACCGTGCCCGGAGGATTGTCGCCCGCCTGTCGCAGCCCGAAGCGCAGCAGACGCCGGCTACGGAGTGAGTCTCCGCTGCCGTCCGCAGGGCGTGGCGCAAGCCCGTGGCTTGCCGCGCCCATAACACGAAGGTGACTCGTCCCGGCGCTTGTGGCCGGTCACGCTGTCATGCCGGAAGCGGCGGCCAAATCGCCGATTGCGTATCCCTGCCTCACATTTCGCGCCGATGCACTGTAGAGCTTGTGAGAAATGCAGGCTAACCCAAACGCAAGAAGGCCACCCTTTCGGGTGGCCCTCTTGGACTGCAATCGAACTGCTGTGTTAATCGACCGACCGCCTCACATTAGAACGTGATGCGGGCGATGATCTGGCCGGTACGCATACCGCTGGTGCCGGACGTCGGAACGATGGTTCCGAATCCGCTGCTATACAGGCCGGCGTTGGAGCCGGTGGTGAAGGTCCTCGGCGCGGCAGAGAAATTGCCCGCGGTGGAGGGGTTCGGCAGGAACATCCGGTTGAAGATGTTATTAAACTCAACACGAACGTTTAGCGTGATGCCTTCCCTGATCCGGAACATGCGGTTCAGGTTGACGTTCTCGGTGGGGCGGCGGATGCCGCGGATGAAACGCAGGGTGTCCTGCTGCGCGCCGAACTGGCCGTCAGGAATGTTAGTCCAGGCGTTCGGATTCAGCACGACGTTCTTGGTCGGATCGTAGCAATGGCAGTTGATGTCGATCGGATCGGTATGGTGCTTGCCACTGTAGTCGGTCCAGTCCACCGACCAGGGGTTCATGTAGTTGCCGTTGCCGTCCGTCTTCAACTGTGCGCTGCCCGGACCGTAGCCCAGGAACTGGCTGATCGGCACCGTGCCGTTGCTGGAGGGCCGGCCAAGCACGCCGGCGCTCTGGTAGTTCATGTAGATGCCGATTCCCCAGTCAGACAGGGCGCTGGACACCACGCGGTTCCCCAGCCAAGCCATGCCAGAGTCGCGGAAGCTGGGCACCTGGTATTGCAGGGTCAGGCGAAGCACGTGAGGGATATCGTTAATCGACACGGTCTTGCCGAGCCCCCGGTTGAACGGGTCCACCGAGTTGGTCAGCTCCAGGTTCTTGGAGTAGGTGTAGTTGAAGTTGAAGCTCAGCCCGTGGTTGAAGCGTTGGGTCACGTTGATCTGGAGCGAGTCGTACCAGGTCTTGCCCAAGGGAGCGGCCTGTAGCCCGCTGTTGCTGTACTGCGGAAAATCGCGCAGCGATTGCCGCACGTTCTGATTGGTGGGGAAGTCCGTATAAGGAACTCCCGTGATGCCGCGGGCAGCCAGCGTGGACTGCTGAGCGGCGGACAGGCCCGAGACCGTGGTGGTCAGCAAACGGGATTCGGCGGCGCTGGTGAAATCGGTGAAGCCATAGTTGCGCAGCGTATCCTGGCTGATGTAATTCAATCCCGCCAGGTTGTTCGTGGCGCCGCTGACTCCGGCGAGAAACGCGCTCGCTCCCCACCAGACGCCGCGGTTGGCGACATAGTTGGCCTCAACCACCAGGTTCCGGGTGATTTCGCGCTGGATGCCGATGTTCCACTGGTACAAACGAGCCGGCCGGCCGGCATTGGGGTCCAGTAGATTGGGCATGCCGATGACGCCGCCGTTGGGCATACCGTTGTTGGCCGTAAAATTGGGCCACGACGGCTGGACTTCAGACGGCATCCCATTCTGGAAGAGGCCGGTGATCTGGCCGGAGTTGGCCGGAAGCCCGTTGGTGGCAGCAGAGTTGGCGGAGGAGCCCGCCGGCAACGAGGTCGCGTTGTAGACCACGCCGAAGCCGGCGCGCAGCACCGTCTTCTGGTCGATCTGGTAGGCCAGACCCAGCCGCGGTCCGACCGCAAAGGGGTAGTTCTGCGCAAAGTGGCAGTTGCAGGTGGCCTCATACTGGAGCCCGCCGGGGCGTCCGGACGCGGACGGATTGGGAACCGCCAGACCGACGGAACCGTTCCGGCCATGCGCCTCACGAACGTACGTGCCGTAATCCCAGCGCAGGCCGTAGTCGAGGGTCAGCTTGGGAGTGATCTTCCAGGTGTCCTGAATATACAGGGCCGTCTGCGACTTGTAGTTGGCCAAGTCGATGGGTGCGTTCAAGGAGTTGTAGCTGGTGCCGCCCAACAGGAACGACGCAAACTCAAAACCGTCGAAGCCCTGGGTGGTCGACACACCTTGCAGCGAGGGCTGCTCGGTCATGTTCGTGCCGAATCTCCAGGTGCCTTGCGTGTTGCCAGGGATGACGTTCGGGTAGATTTCCTTACGGTATTCCGCGCCGAGTTTGAATGTGTGGTTGCCTCTCACATACGTAGCGGAGATGTTCCCGCTCGGACGCCGTTCAAACGACCGCGTCGGGCCCAGCGTGCCCAGATTCGTCATGCCGCCGATCGCGGTGTTCCCATTCACGGCGGTCTCAATCCTCGGGAAATAGAGCGGCAGCAGACCCCCCTTGAGGCCCAGCTCCTTGAATTCATCGTAGCCCACGTATTGGGATTGGAGACCAAAGTCGCTGTCGTTCCAGCCGATGCCAATGTGCAGCAGCAGTCGCTGGCTCGCCGTGTAGTCCGTGTTCAGGCGAATTGTCTGGCCCGAATTAAAGGCGGAGGTGGAACCAGAGATCGCGTTCTGGAACCCGTCGGCGCCGGTCGGCGTGCGGGGAACGTTGGTATTCGTGTCCTGGTAATAGAACGACATGCGGAGCTTGTCGCCGATATTCTGATCGATTTTGATCGAGGGAATCCCAGAGCGGCGGCTGGAGTTGTAGCTGCCCTGATAATTATTCCCGGCCTGCCCGCGCATGGCATTCCCTCCCAGCGGGTCCGGCACCAGCGCCAGAACTTTCGCGGAAATCGGGTCGAAGCGCGACACCGGAATCTGGTTGCCGGGGAACGGATCGCGGACGTTGATGCCGTTCACCACCTGCTGCGTATTCGGGTCGAAAATCGAGCCGCTGGCGATGGTGCGCCCCAGCGGGTCGGTATAGACGCCGCTGGCCTGGGCGATCTGGCGGTTCTCTACGTTGAGCAGGTTGCTGAAATCGCCGTTCCTGTACTCCGGAATCGGCACCGTGTCACTGCTGACGTTGATGTTCTTGTTGCGGAACTGCTCGTAGCTGAAGAAGAAGAACGTCTTGTTCAGGCCGTTGTAGATAAAGGGCAACTGCACCGGACCGCCCACGGTGAAGCCGAAGTCGTGCTGCTTAACCAGGTTGCGGACGCCCGTGTAGGGCTGGTGGGCGTTCAGAGCTTCATTGGTGATGTAGTCGTACGCGGTGCCGTGGTAGTTGTTGGTGCCGCTCTTGGTGACCATGTTGACCATGGCGCCACCGGCGGTGCCGTACTCGGCGGCAAAGTTGCTGGTCTCGATGTTGACTTCTTCAATCGCGTCGACCGAGGGCTGCGTTTCCTGCTGCGCGGTGATCAGGCGCGGCCCGGTGGGGCTGATGGTCATGCCATCCAGGCGGCTCTGATACGTGTTGGTCGGCGTGCCGTTGATGCTCATCGTGGTGCAACAGGCCGGTGCGCCTGCGCCGATGTTGGAGCCAGCGTTATAGTTGATGCCCGGGACCAGCCGCACGGACGCCCAGGGATCGCGGAAGCCCGAGTTGGTGGAACCGATCGCGAGAATCGGCAGTTGGTTGAGCTGCGAGAGCGTCACGTTCTGGGCCACTTCGCTGGATTCGGTCTTAAGCAGCGAGGCCTCGCTGGTCACCGTAACCGATTCCGTGGTCTGCCCCACCTCGAGCAGGACGTCCTCACGCATGGTTTGATTCGCCGCCAAGTGGAAGCCGGTGTGCGTGTAGGTCTTAAAGCCCGGCACCTCGACAGACAGGGTGTAGTCGCCGATCGGCAACTGCGACACGGTGTAATTGCCCGCCGTGGAGCTCGCGCCTGTGTAGATTTGTCCATTTGCCAGATTGCGTATCGTAACAGGAGCGTTGGCAAGGACAGCTCCTGTTCCGTCTGTGATGGTTCCTGTGATCGTGGCCAAAGCTGTTTGGCCGTAAATATGCGACGCCGCCAGTAACAGCACGGCGAGTGCTGCGAGTCTTCTCATTCGTAACCCCCCTGAGGTTAATGAATGAAAGATTATATGATTAATTCGCAAAAGGAATCAATGGCTTTGCATGCAACCTCCCGTTGCCCAAAGCAGCAGCCGGAGCGTCCGGGAGGACGCGGCGGGGCGCCGGAATAGCATCGCGCTGTGTCGCCCAAGCCGTCTCCCGTGTCGGCTGTAACCCACTTGTAAACAGCTTCTTGGGAGGATTACTGGCAGCCCCTGGCGAGGACCGCGGGGGGCGGCTTGGGAGGCTTCCCGAGCGGCTTCACGCGGGCCCGGAACGCCAGGCAGTGCTAAGGAAGTTTAATGCAATTGTATGCCGGAAGACAGGGCGAGGGCGCTAAAAAACTAATAAACGTTAATGAGTTTTAGGATTTGGCGGGCGCCCCGTGGTGCGAATCGGCTTCTCGACTCCGGCGCGCTCGAGGGCGGTACGGCCGGTGCGTCACGGCAGTCAACAAGAAGGTCGATGCCCTCAGACGCGCCGTTCATCTGTGCTATGATCCCGCACAATGCGACGCTTCCCGGCCACACTCTCTCTCCTCCTGATAGGCGCCATCCTGGCCCCGGCCTTCGCCCAATCCCGCCTCGATCGGCTGGAAACCGGCGTCACGCGCGCCGAAGCCATTCGAGCTATCAAGCGCCTCCAGTACACCTATAACGGCTACCTGGACAATGGCCTGTGGGACGAAGTCGCCGACTTGCTGGCGGCCAACGCGACGGCCGATTTCGCCGGCGCAACAGTCAGCGGGAAGGCCGCCATCGCCAAACACCTCATGCAGGAAGCCGGACGCACCGAACCCGGCCTCGCCGACGGCCAGCTCAGCACCCACCTGCTGATGCAGCCCATCATTAACTTGGGGCCGGACGGCGAAACGGCGCAAGGCACCTGGCACGAGCTCGCCATGCTGGGACGCAACGCGGGCCAACCCAACGCCACCGCATCCTGGGCCGGGGGCATCTACGAAAACACCTACGTCCTCGAAAACGGCGTGTGGAAGATCGCCAGCATCGGGTTCCACGAACAATACCGTGGAGCTTACGACGATCCCGGCCAAAAGGCTCCTCCCACGTGGGACATCCCTTATCATTTCGAAGCCGCGCACGTCGGCCTTACCATTCCTCCGTCCGCGCTCGAATCAGTAGCGTCGAAGGGCACCAACGATGCCGCGCGCCTGGCTGGGCTCACCGCCCGCCTGAATCGCCTGGAAGATGAAACGGCCGTCGAAAACCTGCAACATATCTACGGCTACTACCTGGACCGCAAACACTTCGATGACATCGCCGACCTCTTCGCCAAAGGCGGCACATGGCAGGGCAAGACCAACGTTCGCGCCACTCTCGAATCGCTCTACGGCGAGCCCGCCATCCGCTATGGTGAACTTTTTGATCACATCCTGCTCGGCACGGTAGCCACCATCGCCCCCGACGGAGAAACCGCCATGGCCCGCAGCACCGAACTCGCGCAAATCGGCCTGGTCAACGAATACGCCCGCTGGGAGCTCGGCGCCTACGAAAACCGCTTCGTCAAGGAAGACGGCATGTGGAAGCTCGCCTCGCTGAACTACTATAAGCGCCTGGTAACGGACTTTGACCAGGGCTGGGCCAGAGAAGGACTCGGCGAATTCTCCTTCCCCGCGTTCCACTATCCCAATCCCGTCACCGGCCGCACGCCTCACTACCCGAAGGGCGTCATCCAAGTCCCGACCATCAGCAGCGCAGCCCCCAAGCCGCCGAAGATCGCCGACACCGCCGCCGCCCTCACCACAGCCGAGCGCACGCTCGCCCAGGCCATCGGCGTCGATGCTGCGGAGAACCTCAACAGCGCTTATGGCTACTACCTGGACGAATCGGCCTGGGATTCGGTGGCCGACATGATGGCGAGCAAGGGCGTCTTCGATCTTTCGAGCGTGGGCATCTACATTGGGCGCGAGCGCGCCCGCAAGGCCCTGAAGCTCCGTTACCCCAACAGCGGACGCGGACCCAACTTCTACACCATTCATCAACTGGTGCAGCCCGTCACCCACATCTCCGAAGATGGGCGCGTCGCCCGCACCCGCGTGCGTCTGTTCCAGGAAGGAGGACCGGCCAACGGCTCCTCAGGATCCTGGATCGGAGGCACCTACGAGAACCGGGCCGTGTTCGAAGACGGCGAGTGGAAGTTCTACGAAAAGGATCTGCAGCACGCCTTCAGCGCCACGGATAAGGATGGATGGGCGAAGGTCGCTCCGCGCCGCGCGGCACCGGCGAAGGCCACCAAGGCGCCCCCTGCAACGAATCGCGTCGCCGCCGCGCTGCCGCCTGACCTGCCGGAGCGCACCGAACAATACGCGTTCCCCGAAGTGGCCGAACCGTCGTATCACTACGTCAACCCGGTTTCCGGCCGGAAGCCCCCCATTTTGTTGGAGGCTCCGCCGATCCCCTAGGGTTCTGACGTATCGGGGACCGCTCCCTGTGGTCGCGGCTCAGCTATAGGCATTCTGCTCAAGAACACGGCTGGTGGGCGCAGCACCGCTAGCAGAGCCGCGACCACAGGGAGCGGTGCTACTGCGACAGGTGCTCGGCGCTATTGTTCTCGTTGCAGATGTACTCCTGGATCTCCTCGCCCTTGGGCGCGAGCACCAGCCGCCGGTGAATCTTCCACGGCCGCGTGTACGCGCCGGGATCGTCCACGGTAATCTCCAAATCCAGATGACCCAGGTCCGTCCGCGTGTAGCGCTCGATCACGTGTAGCTGCTCGGTCTGCGGCGTCATCCGGTAGTCGACCCACCCACGGTCATTGAAGCCCGTGGTGTCCACCACCAGCGTCTGCCCCTCCCACCGGCCGATCGAATCGCCCATCCAGGTCGGCAAAAACGTGCCCGGCTCGGGATGCCCGCGGCCATCGAGGAAGATCTGCCGCACGCCCGGCGGGCTGCCTTCATAAAGGATCACGATCAGCTCCGGCGTCTGCACGATCTTCGCCAGCTCGTTTTGATTCGCCCGCGCCACTCCCGACGGCAGGCATCGCGCCCGCGGATCACTTCCCGGCGTGTGCGTGCGGGCGAACTCCGCCGCCCAGGGCTGAAACGGAATTGCCTCGGGTTCCAGGTCGGGACTCGCGTACCACACGCCTCGCAGATCCGGGACCTTCCCCAGCTTCGGAGCCGGACCCGCGGGAGCCACGCGCTCATCCGCCAGGTGTTGAAACGTCAGTTCGCCCGGCGTTCCCTCATTGCCGCTGATGGACAGCACGGCATCCACCACGCGATGCTCCCCGGCCTTCAGCACGATGCCGCGCTGCGCAAAGGCGCTACGCGCCACCACCGTGGCAAACAAGTCATAGGCGCCCGCCGGCAGCCGCAGCGAATAGGTCCCCTTAGCATTGGTCGACCCTTCGAATACCTTCCCGGAATCCACCGCCCGAGCCCGCACCACCATCCGGGCCACCGGACCGTTCGCGTCCGAGAAGGTCCCAGAAATCTCGGCCACTTGCCCCCACGCCAGGGCGGACGCCGCCGTCCATAAAAGTAACGCTCGTACGCCGAACCACGCCATGCGTTCGAGTTTACTCCACGGCGGCGTCCGATTTTGCGCCCCGCGCTTCGGCTTTCGTTTTGTTCTAGAATGGCTCGCAGGAAGGAGGCCACCATGAAAGCCTTCTATGTTCCCGCGCTTCTCGCGCTGGCCCTGCTCTCTGCGCAAACGCCGCTCGCGGCGCATCACTCCTGGCCCGTGAGCCGTCAACAGCTCGTCACCGTGAAAGGCACGGTCGTCGATTTCGTATGGTCTAACCCGCATCCGATGATGACTGTTGAGGTGCAGAACAGCGCCGGCCAGACGGAGAAATGGCAGATCGGCGGACCCGCCATCAACCGCATGGAGGCCCACGGCTGGACCAAGAACACGGTGAAGCCCGGCGACATGATCACCGGCATCGGCTATCAGTTCGCCGACGGCCAGAAGATCGTGCGGCTGGAGCGCGTCATTCTGTCCGACGGCAAGGAGATCCTGGTTTACGGCCGCTAAGGCGTCCGCCGAACCTCGGCGTGTCCCCGGGTGATAGAATCCAGCCGATGAGCTGGAAACCGATCCTCGCCGCCGCCTTGGTTCTCGGTGCATGGAGCGCGCTGGCTCCGGCGCAGCAGCCGGACCCGCTGCGGGCCCTCGAAGCAAGGGTCGAACGCCTCGAAGCCAATGCGGCGAGCCTCGAATCCGTCCGCGCCATTAAGCGCCTCCAGTACGCCTACGGTCACTACGTCGAGTTCGGATTGTGGAATGACTTCGCCGACCTGTTCACGGACGACGCGGTCACCAACTATTCGCAGGGCGCCCGCGGGAAGGCGCAAGTCCGCCAGCTCTTCTTTGATCAGGTGGGGCAAGGGAAGCTCGGCTTGGCCGATGGCCGCATCTACCCGCACATCCTGTTTCAGCCGGTGATCACGCTCGCCCCGGATGGCCGGACCGCGAAGGGCCGCTGGCGCATCCTGGCGATGCTGGGCGGCTACGGAGGCTCAGCCACCTGGTACAGCGGCGTCTACGAGAACGAGTACGTCCTGGAAGACGGCGCGTGGAAGATCAGTGTGCTGCGCTCGGAGCCGAAGGTCACCGCCGCCTACACGGCGAACGCGTGGAAGGAGTCCGGCGTGCACGTCCCCTTTCACTACACGGCGGCGAACGTCACCAAGCCCATCCCGGATGTCGCCACCCAGCCTGCCCAGACGCCTCCCTCGCTCGCATCCCTGGCCGGTCGCGTCCAGCAACTCGCGCAGCGCGCCGCTCACTTAAATGACCAAGCCGCGGTGACCAATCTCCAGGACACCTACGGCTATGCGGTTGACCGCAAACTGTGGGATCAGGTGGCGAGCCTGTTTGCCGAAGACGGCACTCTGGAGTTGGGGCAGCGGGGCGTCTACGTGGGCAAGGCCAGCATCCGCCACGCGCTCGACCAGTTCGGGATGCAGGGCCTGGGGGAGGACGAACTCAACGATCATGTTTACCTGCAGACGCTGGTGTCGGTCGCGCCGGACGGACGCACGGCGAACGCGCGCGGCGTGGAGTTGATCGTGACCAGTCCGGCCGCCGGCGGGCTCAGTGAAGGCACCTTCGAAAACACCTTCGTGAAGCAGGACGGGACGTGGAAGATCCAGTCGGTGCACTTCTACCCGCGCATGATCGTCGACGCCGCGGCAGGCTGGGCCAGGAGCGCGCTGCCTGCGCCGGGTCCCAGCAAGGAATTTCCCCCAGACCGCCCGCCGACCTCCACCTACGAGATCTATCCTAAATTCGCGGTCACCCCGTTTCACTTCGACAATCCCGTCACGGGGAAACCGCCGCAGTATCCCGAAGGCGTGGCATCCGCCGCGCGGCCCGCAACCGCAGCCGCACCGGTTCCCCGCGGGCCGGCGATCCGTAATGCGGGCGACCTGGAGGCCGCCATCTCCGGCGTAGAGCGCGCCATCACGGCCGCGGAAACCTACGATGCAGCCGAGAACCTCATCGACGCCTACGCCTACTACTTGGACGAGGCTCCGGACCAGGCGTTCAGCCTGTTCGCCGGAAAAGTTCCGGAGGAGGCGGCGCCTCCCGGCTCGGCTGCGGGAGGGACCACCTTTGTGAACCAGATCCTGCAACCGGTGATCGACGTCGCGCCGGATGGCAGGAGCGCACAAGTGCGCGCGCGCTGGCTGGACCCCGGCAGCAATTCCAAAGGCGCGGGCTACTGGAACGCGGGCTCCTTCGAGGGTCAGATTACTTCGCAACAGGGCATGTGGCGATTCCAGACCGCGAGGTCCTCCCCCACGTGGAGCGCGAGCTATCCGGCTGGCTGGGCTCTCAAACCGTAGGCGTCCTCGGTTGAAAAAATGGAGAAGGCAATGCTGAAATCGATTTCGCGAGCCATCCCGGCAGCGCTGGCCGTCGCGGCGCTCGCCTTGGCGCAGACGCAGGCCGGCGGCAACAAGGCTGTGGTCCTCGGGACCGGATCCTTCACGTCCTTTGTCGAAAACATGGACCGTTCTCTCGCGTTCTACCATGACGCCTTCGGCATGGATGTGCCCGAGCTGCCGGCATCCGGCGAACGCCCCTATAACAGGGCGAATCCCCAGCTTTTCAAGTTCTTCGATATCCCCGGAGCCAAGGAACGGCATCAGTCCGCGCGCGTCCCCGGCTCCCGGATCACCGTGGAGCTGATGGAGATTCAGCAAGTGCCGAACCAGACGATCCCGCTGCGCATCCAGGACCCTGGCAACGCGACCATCGTCTTCCTGGTCCGGGATGTGAAGACGGCCCTCGCCCGCGCCATGCGGGCCAAGGCCGCGGTCGCCACGCCGGGCGGCCAGCCCGTCACTCTCGCGGACGGCGCGCACTCCATTCTGATCCGCGACCTCGACGGCCGTTTCATCGAACTCCGCCAGCAGCGGGGCGGTCTGGCCGCGCTAACGGAGCCGCCCGCCGAGATCCGTGACATGCGGCTTTCCATCACGGTCAACGACCTGGACGAAACCAACCGGGTGTATAGCGACGTTTTAGGGTTCAAGGTGGAAGGAGAGACCCCGTTCACACCGGACGCCGCGATGCGCAGCCTCACGGGACTTGCCCAAGCCGAGGTCCGCCGCAGCCGCGTCCAGGCGCCCGGCTCCACGCTGTGGATCGAATTCGTCGAATTCAGAGGCGTGGACCGCAAGCCGCTCCACATGCGAATCCAGGACCGCGGCGCGGCCCGCCTTCAGTTGCGGGTGCAGGATACCGACGCGGTAGTCGCCGCCGTGAAAGCCGCGGGCCTGCGGGTTCTGTCCGAAGACGGCATCGCCCAGCCGATCCCGCCCAACTTCAAAGGCGCGTTGGTGGCCGATCCGAACAACTTCTTCCTGACGCCCTTCGCCCCCTGCGACGGCTGCGCGCCCGGAATCGGTGTCCCGGCGCGCTAACCGAAGCGCGACGGGTCAGGCGCCCTTGAACCCACGACAGATTGATCCAAATGCCCCTTGCCAGAACCGTCCCAAGGGGAAGGACGCGGCTGGTGAACTCCTGGCTTCTGTGTTTCACCGGGGATTCTTGAAGGGTGGAGACTCAGATCCGACCCCTTTCAACATTGCCTGGATCGCGGTGTCGTTGGCTGTCTTTGCATGTCTACGGCTGCTGGCAAGATTCGGCCTGATGGGAGTGTTTCTGCGCTATGCGAGTCCGGCCATCGTCATCGCCGGCCCTTTATACTTCAGCGTCTTCTTCGGAGATGAGCTCCATCGCGTGCCCAAGGTTCCAGCCAGTATCCACGCGCGGAGCTCGTATGCCGGAGTGCGTAGAGTAGTGTGCAATAAAGTGACAGCAGCAGCTCGTAGAGCCATCGCGCGTATGGCCTGAAGTCCCGCATGTCCTCATGGCTCGCGAACGGAACCTACGCGTCCCCCAAGGAGAGTCCGCCCCCCGGAAACTGGTGGGCCCTGATGGATTCGAACCATCGACCAACGGATTATGAGTCCGCTGCACTAACCGCTGTGCTAAGGGCCCGCCGAGGTTCGACGTTGCGAGTGTAGCACGGCCAACCCGGCTTACTTCGAACCCACCAAGGGCGGCGCGTTCTTTACATGCAGGTCGAACCAGCGCAGCTTTTCCCAGTTCACATGCTCGATGGTCTCCAGCGCCCGGTAGCGCGGCGACTCCGCCAGCGTCGCGTACGTGCCGGTGGGATTCACCGACAGCGAGGGCAGCACAGGCGCGGTCAAGATGTCGAGGATTTCCTGCGACGGTTTCTGATACGGAACGGATTCCGCCAGAAGCGGAACGGCCAGCAGGGAAGCGATGGACAGCACGCCGGGAATCGTCAGGCGCATGGGACCTCCAGTCATCCTTATAAAGAGTGTGAACTCGCGCGGGTGACGGGTCGCGCCCGGAGATCCTTAGGGATCCCTTGTGCCCGGAAGCAGCGTGGGGCTATAGCAGGCAGGCCTGCATGGGAAGATCGTAGCGCACGCGGCGGGGGGGCGGACAAGCCCGGCAACTTTAGCGCGCAGCGGATTCCCGGTACAACCACCCGCGCCGCTTCATCCACTTTTCGATCTCGACGGCCACGAACACCGTGGAGCACAGCAGCGCGACGAACGCCAACTCGCCCGCCGTCAGCGGAGCCGTGTGGAACACGCTCTGGAACGCGGGCAGGTAGATCACCGCCATCTGCAAGCCGACGGTCAACAGCACCGCGCCCAGCAGCGGCAGATTCGAAAACAGGCCGATGCGGAAAAGGGATTCCCGGTCCGAGCGCACAGCCAGCACGTTTGCCATCTGCGACAATGTCAGGACGCTGAACACCACCGTCTGCCACTCGGCCGAGCCCGAGCGAATCTCCCACGCCTGCGAGAAAATCGACAGAGCCGCGATCAGCAATCCCACCCACACCATGTGCTGCCACATGCCGTGCGCAAACATGCTCTCGCGCGGAGGCCGCGGCGGGCGCTGCATCAAGTCGCCTTCGGCGGGCTCGACGGCCAGCGCCAAGCCCGGGAGGCCGTCGGTCACCAGGTTGGTCCACAGGATGTGGATCGGCAGCAGCGGGACGGGCAGGCCCAGCAGCGGAGCCAGGAAGATGGTCCAGATCTCGGCCGAGTTGCTGGCCATGATGAACCTGACGAACTTGCGGATATTGTCGAAGATGTGGCGGCCTTCCTCGACGGCCGCGACGATGGTGGCGAAGTTGTCGTCCAGCAGCACCAGATCGGCGGCCTCGCGGGCGACGTCGGTGCCACCCTGCCCCATGGCCACGCCGATATCGGCGCGTTGGAGCGCGGGCGCGTCGTTGACGCCGTCACCGGTCATCGCCACATATTCGCCCCGCTTTTGCAGCGCTTCCACGATGCGCAGCTTCTGTTCGGGGTCGACGCGCGCGAAGACGTGCACGCGCCGGATATGATCGTCGATCTCCTCGGGCGTCAGGCGCGCCAGTTGCGCGCCGGTGAGCACCGGATCTTCCTCCGAGGCGATCCCCAACTGCCGGGCGATGGCGCGGGCAGTGGCCGGATGATCGCCGGTGATCATCACCGGAGTCACGCCGGCCTGCCGGCACACGCGCACGGCCTCGCGAGCCTCGGCCCGGGGCGGGTCAATCAAGCCGACCAGTCCCAAGAACGTGAGCGAGCTCTCCACGTCATTCGCAGTCGGGCTGGGCGTCAGCGCCGGCATCCGCCGGTAGGCGACCGCCAGCACGCGCAGTCCGTCAGAGGCCATGCGTTCAGCCGCCATGGTGATCGGCTCGGGTTCGAAGCGCATCGCGCCACTGGATCCAAGCGCCGTCACACAGCGCGGCAGCACGCTCTCCGGCGCGCCTTTGACGAACGCCTGCACGCCCTCCGCCGCCTTGTGCAGGGTCGTCATCCGCTTGCGCTCGGAGTCAAAGGCGTGCTCGTCCACGCGCGGATACTGCACTTCGAGACTCGCCTTGTCATAGCCGGCCGCCTCGGCTGCTTCGAGCAGCGCGACCTCGGTGGGATCGCCCGCGGCGGTGCCCGGCGCCTTCGGTGACGCGTCGTTGTTCAGGGCGAGCGCCATGTAGAGCGTGCGCCAAGGCTCGCCGCGATGCGGGGCGTTGTAGGCGGGCCAGTGCTCGCCGCAGGCGTAGATCGACGTGAGCCGCATGCGATTCTCGGTGAGCGTGCCGGTCTTGTCCGAGCAAATGTAGGTCACCGAGCCGAGCGTCTCCACCGCCGGCAGCCGCCGCACCAGGGCCTTGACGCGCAGCATGCGCCGGGCGCCCAGCGCCAGTGTGATGGTGACCACCGCGGGCAGAGCCTCGGGGATCGCGGCCACGGCCAGGCTCACCGCGGTCAGGAACATGCGCACGGGCGGCTCGCCGCGCTGCACCCCGACGGCGAAGATCACGGCGCAGATGGCGAGCGCGGCCAGCGCCAGGTATTTCCCGAACTGGGCGAGGCGCCGCTGCAGCGGCGTCTTCACTTCCACGTGTTCTTCGAGCAGCCCCGCGATGCGGCCCAGTTGCGTCTGCATCCCGGTGGCGACCACGATGCCGCGACCGCGTCCGTAGGTCACCGTGGTCCCTTTGAACGCCATGCTCTTGCGATCGCCCAGCGCCAGATCGGCGGCGGCGTCCACGGCGCGGAGCCGTTTTTCGACCGGCTGCGATTCTCCAGTGAGCGCCGCCTCGTCGATGCGCAGTTGCGCGGCTTCACCGACGCGCAGATCGGCCGGAACGGAATTGCCGGCTTCCAGCATCACCACGTCGCCAGGGACCAGGTCGCGCGCCGGGATCACCACCACCTGGCCGCCGCGCACTGCACGTGCCTGTTGCGCGGCCAGGCGCCGCAGCATCGCCAGGGCACGTTCGGCGCGGTATTCCTGCACGAACCCGATCACCGCGTTCAGCACCACGATGGCGGCGATGGCGATGGTGTCCTGCGGCTCGCCCAGGAATCCGGCCACCACCGCGGCCACCAGCAGCACCACAATCATGAAGTCGGCGAACTGCGCCGCCAGAATGCGCAACGGACTCTTGGACTTGGCCTCGCGAATCGCGTTGGGACCATGCTCGGACTGGCGCGCGGCCACGTCTTCCGGTGAAAGTCCCGAGCCCAGGCTGGTCTTCAGGCGCTGCTCGACCTCGGCCACTTCCAGTCCATGCCACGGCGGGCGCGGCGGCGGCTGCACGGAGCCGTGCTCAACCGCTTTCATGCGACCCGTCCAACTCCTCGCGCAACAGGCGGAGCAGCGCCATGGTCACGGCGAGAATCACCGGACCGAACAGAATCCCGATGAGCCCGAACGCCTGCACCCCGCCCAGCAGCGCGATCAGGATCACCAGCGGATTCGCCGGCACGCGCGCCATCAGCACCAGCGGCCGCACGATATTGTCGGAGTTCGCCACCAGCAGCGCGCCCCACACCAGCAGGAACACGGCCCATCCGGGGGAGCCTTGATAGAAGAGCACCAGCGCTCCCGGCAGCCACACCAGCGCCGACCCGACCAGCGGCAGCACGGACGCCGCGCCGGCCGCCAGGCCCCACAGCGCCGGCGACGGCAATCCCGTGATCCACGCGCCGACGCCGGTCAGCAGCCCCTGCGTCGCCGCGACGGCGATCACGCCGTAGAAGCTGGCCACGATCATCCCTTGCGCGGCCGTGCCCAGCCGGCGGGTCCGCACGGCGCCCAGCGGAGAATTCGCCACGGCGGCCTCATACAGCCCGCGTCCGTCGCGCAGCGCGAAATACAGCGAACCGATGGCGATGACGGCGTTGATCACGCCGCCGGTGGCGATACTGACGATCGCCAGAGTTTGCCTGAGCAGCGCCGCGCCCAGCTCCTCCACGCGCGTCGTCAGCGAGTTCCGGATCTCCTCCCCGGTCGTGCCGAACCACGCGGCCACCGTGTTTAACGGTCGTTCCAGCCCGGCCCACAGGCGTCCGGCGCCGCTGTTCACTCCATCGGGACCCAGCGCGCGGTAGGCGTCCCGCAGCTCCTGCACGACGATCGACACCAGGAACACCACGGGTCCGACGAACGCCACCACGATGATGACGGTGGATAGCAGCGCCGCCAGGGACCGCTGCCGCACCCGCCGTTCCAGCCACTGCTGCAACGGATAGAACAGCATCGCCAGCACGGCTCCGGCGAGCAGCGGCGCCGCGAACGGCCGCAGCACCAGGAAACACAGGTACCCGGCCGCCGCCAGCAGCAAGGCCAGCGTCACCCACACGGCCCGCGCCGAAAATTGCGCGGGGCCGGGTTCCACCGGTTGCGGAGACAGCTTTCCCATGGCGAGTCTACACCCTAGACTGCAATCCCGGGGCCAATGCGTCACCGCCCAGCACGCCCCCATGATGTCGCCCACCAGCACGTCGCCGTGGCCGGCCATGATCGAAGTGGCGATCTCCGGTCCCTCGGTTCCCAGCGCGACGAACAGAGAATACACACCAGTTTTTGACTACGATCCCCCTTAGAGCGTTTGCAGCGTTATCGTAGACCGCTCCCTGTGGTCGCGGCTCAGCTACTGGCGCTGTGCCCAGCGCACATCCTTTTGTGCAGAGTGCCGCTGGCTACTCCGAGACCGTGGTCCTATGGGGTAGGCCTGCGGCCTGCGGCGGCCTCTGAGGCCGCCTCTTCTCGGGCGCCCAACACGGTCGCCTACCCGTTTACTCCGGCAATCGACGGCGGCCCGGCTGAGCCGAGACCACAGGGAGCGGTCTACGCTTGCTGAGAAAACGCTCTAGCAGATCATTGTGCACGATCTCGCACGAAAGCCCCCTATCCGGCGTTTCCCTGGGTGGTTTGGCGCAATGCGCTGCGTTGCTGGAGTTGGAGGCCCGCGTGCACACGATAACGGTGGAGAAATGTCCGGAGAGGAGGCAAGCAATGCTGCGATGGATGCTGGTCGTGGTGGGAGGCTTTGTCTTGCTGGCGATCCTGCCGGATGGGAGCATTCTCTCGGGTTCCATCCAGGGCGTCATCAGCGATGAAGCCGGACCGGTGGTGACCGCGCGCATCGAGGCTCGCCACAAGGTGAGCGGCACGGTGTATCGCACGCAATCCGGCATGGACGGCCATTACGAACTCGCAGGGTTGCGCCGCGGCCAGTACACGCTAAGGGTCACCGCCGCCGATCACAATCCCGTGGAGGTGACCACGGTGGTGGTCGAGACCAGCCAAGCCACCCGCCAGGACGTGCACCTCAACCGCACGCGCCCGGCAACGGAAATCACCTCCCAGGCATCACCCTGAGCCGAATGTGCTTCACCCTGACGACACCAATACCGGGTAGGGTGAAACTATGGGACAGCCGTTATCGGACGATCTCCAGCGGAAGATGGACGCCTACTGGCGCGCCGCCAACTATCTGTCGGTCGGACAGATTTATCTCTATGACAACCCCCTGCTGCGGCGCCGCCTGCAAGCCGAGGACATCAAGCCCCGCCTGCTGGGCCACTGGGGCACCACGCCCGGCCTGAACTTCCTCTACGTACATCTCAACCGCGTCATCCGGGAATACGGTCTGGACATGATCTACGTCACCGGACCCGGCCACGGCGGTCCGGGCCTGATCGCCAATACCTACCTGGAAGGCACCTACAGCGAGATCTACCCGCACATCACGCAGGACGAAGCGGGCATGAAGCGGCTGTTCACGCAGTTTTCCTTCCCCGGCGGCGTGCCCAGTCACGTGGCGCCGGAAACGCCCGGATCCATCAACGAAGGCGGCGAGCTCGGCTACTCCCTGGCGCACGCCTACGGAGCCGTGCTCGACAATCCCGGGCTGATCGCCGCCTGCGTGGTCGGCGACGGCGAGGCGGAAAGCGGACCGCTCGCGGCAAGCTGGCACTCGAACAAATTCCTGAACCCGGTCCACGATGGCGCGGTGCTGCCCATCCTGCATCTGAACGGTTACAAGATCGCCAACCCCACGGTGCTCAGCCGCATCGCTCCGGCCGAGCTCGAAGCGCTATTCCGCGGCTACGGCTACCGGCCCTACGTGGTGGAAGGCTCCGACCCGCGTGAGATGCACCCCGCCATGGCTGCGACGTTTGACCGCGTGATCGAGGAGATCCGCGGCATCCAGAGCGAAGCGCGCAGCAACGGCTTCCGTACGCGCCCCGCCTGGCCCATGATCATCCTCCGCACGCCCAAGGGCTGGACCGGTCCGAAGACCGTCGACGGCGTGCCGGTCGAAGGCACGTTCCGCGCGCACCAGGTTCCGCTGGCCGGCGTCCGGACCAACCCGGAACATCTCGCCATGCTCGAACAGTGGATGCAGACCTACCGTCCGGCGGAGCTGTTCGACGAAAACGGCACGCTGAGCCGTGAGCTGGCTGATCTGGCTCCGCAAGGCGGGCGGCGCATGGGCGCGAATCCGCATGCCAACGGCGGCGGGCTGCTGCGCGAACTGAAGATGCCCGATTTCCGCGAGTACGCGGTGGACGTTCCGCAGCCGGGCGTGGTGCTGGCCGAAGGCACCCGCGTGATGGGCGGCCTGCTACGCGACGTGATGGAGCGCAATCGTGACCCGCGCAACTTCCGCGTCTTCGGCCCGGATGAAACCGCCTCCAACCGCCTCACCGCTCTGTTCGAGGTGACGGACCGCGTCTCCACGGCCGAAATCCTGCCCACCGACGACCACGTCTCCCCCGACGGCCGCGTCATGGAGGTGCTCAGCGAGCACTTGTGCCAGGGGTGGCTGGAAGGCTACCTGCTCACCGGCCGCCACGGCGTCTTTTCCTGCTACGAGGCTTTCATCCACATCATCGACTCGATGTTCAACCAGCACGCCAAGTGGCTGAAGGTCACGAGCGGCCTGCCGTGGCGGCGGCCCATCGCTTCGCTCAACTACCTGCTCACCTCCCACGTCTGGCGCCAGGATCACAACGGCTTCAGCCACCAGGACCCCGGCTTCATCGATCACGTGGTGAACAAGAAAGCCGGCATCATCCGCGTCTACCTGCCGCCGGACGCGAACACCTTGCTTTCGGTCACGGACCACTGCCTGCGCAGCCGCAACTACGTCAACGTGATCGTGGCCGGAAAGCAGCCCTCGCCGCAGTGGCTCACGATGGACGCCGCCATCAAGCACTGCACAGCGGGGCTCGGCATCTGGGAATGGGCCAGTAACGACGAAGGCCATGAGCCGGACGTGGTCATGGCGTGCGCCGGCGACGTGCCCACCATCGAGACGCTGGCCGCCGTCGAGATCCTGCGGCGCCAGTTCCCCGAACTGCGCATCCGCGTGATCAACATCGTCGACCTGATGACGCTGCAGCCGCACACCGAGCATCCGCACGGCATTTCTGATCATGACTTCGACGTCCTGTTCACCAAGAACAAGCCGGTGATCTTCGCCTTCCACGGCTACCCGTGGTTGATCCACAGGCTCACCTACCGCCGCACGAATCACGCGAACCTGCACGTGCGCGGATACAAGGAAGAGGGCACCACCACCACGCCCTTCGACATGGTGGTGATGAATGATCTTGATCGCTTCCACCTGGCCGGCGACGTGATCGACCGTGTGCCCGCCCTGGGCGCGCGCGCCGCCTATGCCAAGCAATTCATCCGCGACAGACTGATCGACCACAAAGCCTACATTCACCGCTACGGCGAGGACATGCCGGAAATCCGCAATTGGAAGTGGGGCCTGAGCGAGACCGCTTCCTAGTCGCTGGCGCAGGGCGCCTTGATCGTGTAGCCTGATTCGGGAGCGTGCGGCTCGCCCGCTTTGGCAGCCGGATTGCTCATGTGAGACCGTTCTGAAAATCTGCCAGGAGGAAAAACCCATGAGAACCCCCCACAACGCGACGCTGAAGATCGCACTTTGCGCGATTCCCGCCGTGCTGTTTCTGAACGCATGCGCCAGCGAGCCGCCCGTCGCCGAGGTGCGCGATACCTTCAAGCCCGTCGTCAGCCTGAACCAGGTGATGGTGGGTGTGGTCGATCATAACGCCCACTTGCTGTGGAATGCCGCCGTCGACGAATGGGCGCCCAAAAACGACGCGGACTGGCACGAGCTGGAACACGCCGCCATCACGCTTGCAGCCACTGGTAACGTGATTCGGTTGGGCGGTTCCGGCCCGGACGACCTCGCCTGGGTGGAGAAAGCCGACTGGGCCGCGCTCACCCAGCGCGAGACGGATGCCGCCCTCGCCTTGCTGCTCGCTGTGAACAACAAGGATCGCGACGCCCTCTCGAAGGGCGGTGACGATCTTGTGGAGGCGTGCGAGGCGTGCCACAAGGAATACAAGCCCGACCTGCCCTCCATCGTCGCCACGCCGGAGGAGCAGCCGGAGCACTTCTACGGCGGTCCCCGTCCCGCGGACTCGCAAGCGAAGTAGTCCGCGTCCAGCCGCGCTGAGCGAACTGACCCAACGGAGGGTGCGTTCGCCCAGCGCGGCCTATCCCGGCCCTCTCTCCCCTGCGCCTACCCTCCTTCCCTCACGACATTGTGGTGGTCGGATTGCTACATTCTGATTGGAGGAAGCCATGGCAGCCATCAAGCACATTCTTTTCCCTTACGACTTCTCGCGGCAAGGCGAGCTGGCGATCCCCTTCGTGCGCACCATTGCCAGCCGTTATGGCGCCACCGTGACCGTTTTCGGTGTCGTGCCGCCGGTCTGGAACACCGCCACGGCGGACGTGCCGGTCCTGGTGCGGGAAGAGACCGAAGGCCAGGAACGCGCCCTCGAATCGCAGTTGGACCGCGCCCTGGAGCAGGACTTCGCCGGATTCACTGTCGAGCGCGCCACCGCCCTGGGCGATCCCGCGCTCAGAATCGTCGAATTCGCGCACTCCCACAAAGTGGACCTCATTGCGATGCCCACCCACGGCTTCGGCGTCTTTCGCAGCCTGCTGATCGGCTCGGTCACCGCCAAGGTCCTGCACGATGCGCATTGCCCGGTCTGGACCGCCACGCACGCCGAGGAACAGCACGCCCAGGCGCTACCGCGATCCATCGTCTGCGCCGTGGACGGCACGTCTGAGGATACGGTGATGCTCATGCACTGGGCCTCCTGCTTCAGCAAGGCGATGGGCGCGAGCCTCAAGCTGTTCCACGCCGTGCCGCCCATCAGCGATTGGCTGGCGCTGCCTTCCGAGCGCGAGCTGCAGGAGCAGGTGCGCACCGAGGCGCGCGCCAAGCTCGACGCACAGTTACAGCAGGCGGCGGGCATCGATGCACCGCTGCGCGTGGCGGTCGGCAAGATCACCGACGCGGTGGCCGAGGAAGCTCGCCAGGAGAACGCGGACCTGCTGATCATCGGCCGCGGCACGGCCCACGAGAAACTCGGCCGGCTGCGCAGTCACACCTACGGCATCATCCAGCAGTCGCCGTGCCCTGTCCTCAGTGTGTAAGGTAGCCAAGCCCTCCTGCTTGCCGCGCCGGAACTCATCCCGGCGCGTGCATCCCTCTTAGAAAATACCCCCTGAGAGCCCATTCCCCCATCTTTTGCGGGGGATCACCCAACCCGTCGCAGCGCACTGTGTCCCCTGGCGCTACCTCTTGGGCTAAGTGATTCATCGGATTAATTCCTCCTTCGGTACTAAGCGTGCAACGTTATTGAGTGGCGGAACGTATTCATATATGGGGGAGTGCGGAAAGCCTGAAGGAGGCCTGCCATGACGAAGTGGGATTTGGAGCATACTCAAGGCGCGCCGCCGAGATTTCATGACCGCCGCGAAGCCGGGCGATTGCTGGCCGGCCTTCTCGGCGAATACGAGCATGGTGAGGATGCCTTGGTCCTGGGCATCCCGCGAGGCGGAATGCCGGTCGCCATGGAGGTGGCCGAAGCGTTATCTCTGCCGCTGGACGTTCTGGCAGTCCAGAAGGTTGTGCTGGCCGTGCATTCTGCGTGGCAGGAGCCTCCCGTGGCCGGGGCCATCGCTCGCGAAGGCGCGCGTATCATCGACACGCAGCATCTCGCCGATCTGCATCTGCCAACCGAAGAACTGGAAGAAGCGGTTGTCACCGCACGCCACGAGCTGACGCGGCGCGAGGTACTCTACCGCAACGGCTGCCCGTTCCCGGATCTGCGCGGCAAGACGGTGATCCTGGTCGACGACGGCATTGAGACGGGCATCACGATGCGCACGGCCATTGCCGCCGCGCGCGCCATGCATCCCGCCAAGGTCGTGGTGGCGGTCCCGCTGGGCGCGGCCGCGGTGTGCGACGAATTTGGCGGATTCGTGGACGCCGTGGTCTGCCCGCTGCGCCTGCCGGAGTACTCGCCGATTCACTCGCGCTACGACGATTACGCCAAGGTGGGGGACGACGAGGTGCGCGCGTTGATCGAAACCGAGTTCCACGAGCGCCGGCAGAATCATCACACAGCCTCGCATTCGCGGTAATCGCGGTGTAGCGGACTTGCCGGGATCGCTCCTTTGGAGTCGCGGCTCAGTTGCTGGCTTGTCCGGACGAATTACCAGTGCCGGACACAGCGCTGCATTTCTCACCAGGTTCGGGCGCAGGACGTGGCGCAAGCCCGTGGCTTGCCGCGCCGGGACTCGTCCCGGCGCTTGTGGCCGGTCGCGCTGTCATGCCGGGAGCGGCGTCCAAATCGCCGATTGCGTATTCCTGCCTGACGTTTCGCGCCGATGCACGTGGAGCGTGCCGCAGCGGCCAATCCGTGGAAACAGCCGCTGCGAGCCAGAGGAAGCCGATCTAAGCAAAATCAAGGATGGTCCAACCCGACCGCTGGCCCGGGTTCCTCACACGCTCTCAGCGCATGCGGCGGGAAACCTGAGCCGAGCGCTGCGGGGAGCGATTTCGCCATCGGCTCCCGGCATGACAGCGGGATGGACGACAAGCGCCGGGATGAGTCCCGGCGCGGCAAGCCACGGGCTTGCGCCACGCAGCCCCTCACAATGCGTAAGCGTTTGCGATGTACTGTGACAGCATCCGCTGGGTGTTGAAGAACGACCCGTTGATGGCGATGGCCCCGCGCATCACCGCCGCGTACTCCTGCGGCCTCTGGTAAAACAGAGTGGCACATGCTGCGAGCTTGTCGTAGAGCGAGCTGGCTTCATCTTCCGTGGCCTCCTGCACGCTCCCATCGCGCCCGATGGCCCAACCGGTGATCCCCTCCAGGCACCCTTCGATCCACCATCCGTCCAGGATGCTGAGGCTCGGCACGCCGTTCAGCGCAGCCTTCATGCCGCTGGTGCCGGAGGCTTCCAGCGGGCGGTGCGGCGTGTTCAGCCACAGGTCGGCGCCCGCGGTCAGAAGCTTGGCCCACTCGATGCCGTAGTCCTCCAGGTAGACGATCTCCAGCCCTGGCCCGTTCAGCGCAGCCGCATTCTCGAACACCCGCCGGATCTGATTCTTCCCCTCCTCATCATGCGGGTGCGCGCGGCCGGCGTAGAGAATCTGGAGCGCCCCCACCTCCCGGCTGATGGACTGCAAGCGATGCGGTTCGGCAAACAGCAGGTCGAAGCGCTTGTAGGCCGCCGCGCGCCGGGCGAACCCCACGGTGAAGGCGTTCGGCTCCAGCGTGATTCCCGCCCGCCGCCGGACCTCTTCCACCAGCCGCAGTTTGGCGTCGTAGTGCGCTTCGCGGATTTCGTCGTAGGAGATCCCGATGGCGTAACGCAGATACAGGTTGTCCCGCCGCCATTCCGGAATGTGGCGGTCAAACAGGTGCTGGAACTCGGGCGAGGTCCAGGTGCCCGCGTGCACCCCGTTGGTGATCGCGCGGATCGGATAGTTCGGGAACATGGTGTGCGACACCGCGCCGTGGTGCATGGCGACGCCGTTGATGTAATGCGAAAAGCGCAGAGCCAGGAAAGTCATGTTCAGCAGGCCGTCCTTGCAACACGCTGCCGCCTCCAGACCCTGGGCGCGCTTCTGGCCGATCACCCGCATCACCAGGTCGTGCTCGAACTGGTCATGGCCGGCGGGCACCGGCGTGTGCGTTGTGAACACGCACTGCTTGCATACGTCGCGGAAGTCGGCTTCCGTCGCCTGCCCCAGATCCGCGTGCCCCAGCTTCTCTTCCAGCAGCGCCAGCGTCAGCAGCGCGGCGTGCCCTTCGTTCATGTGGAAGATCCCGATCTCCGCATGCAGGCTGCGCAGAATCTTGACGCCGCCCATACCCAGGATGGCTTCCTGGCACAGTCGGTAGCGCTGGTCGCCGCCGTAGAGCGAATCCGTCAGCTTGCGATCCCAAGCGGCGTTCTCCGGCCAGTCGGTGTCCAGCAGGTAGACCGGCACGGTGTGGCCTGTCTGCCCCTGGATCGCATAACGCCAGGCGCGCACGTGGACATCGCGGCCTTCGAGGGGAACCGTGACGGTGGCGTCCAGCAACTCGGCGTGCTGGGCGGGATCCCACGGCTCGGCGGCTTCGGTCTGGTTGCCGGCCTTATCCAGGATCTGATCGAAGTACCCCTTGTGATGCACCAGCGTGACCCCCACGATGGGCGCTTCGAGGTCGGCCGCCGATCGCAGCGTATCGCCCGCCAACACGCCCAGGCCGCCGCTGAAGGTTGGGACGCCGGCCTCGAGGGCGATCTCCATCGAGAAGTACGCCACGCGGGCGGGTGCGCTGCGTCCCGGGTTTTCGCGCGTATCACTCATGTCACCCCATAGAGCACGCACGCCGCCAAAAGAGGACGCGACCCGCGCCCGAAGACCCACATCCAACGGGCCAAAACCCCCACCGGCTCCCCGGCGTGTTGCAGAAACACACTTTCGGCGCGGCCCCGCGATTGCACAAGAAAGAGTGGAAAGGAGGAGGTATGAGCACCTCGCCGAAGCGCGCCAAGAAATGGAGATGTGCAGCTTGGCTCCTCCCGGTGACGCTATTCGCCGGCGTCGGCCTGGCGCAGATGATGCCCCGAGCCCAGGGCATGCACCAGCACTATGACGCGGCGAAGGAAACCACCATCCACGCTACCGTGGAGAACACCTTCACGGGAACCGGCCGGATGCGTGGCGTCGTTTGGAAAGTAAAAACCGAGGACCGGGAGCTGACCGTGATTCTGGGCCCCGCCTCGTACCTGGAGGAGAAGAAGTTTTCCGCGGCCGCAGGCGACCAGGTGGTCGTCACCGGAGCGCCCCTGCCCAACCGGCCGGACGTGATTGTCGTGCGTGAGGTGGAACTGAGAGGTATAACGCTGACGTTGCGCGATCCACAAGGCCGTCCGCTTTGGGCCCGCGGACCCCGCCAGATTTCGTAGCCGCAAACGAACCGGAGGGCGGGTTCGGTCCCGTACCCTCCGGCTCCTGACATGTGCAGTACGGGACCGTTAAAGGAGGACGTTATGTTCCGGCGGATCATCCTGCTCCTGGCTGGGGTGGCGTTGTTTGCCACGCTCCTGGCGGCGAGCAATTACGACAGGCGTACGGTGATCCAGCTTCACGAACCCGTGATCGTTGCGGGTGTCGAGACGGTGACGCTGGAACCCGGCACCTATGTGGTGCGCCTGATGAATCATGACCACAATCGCAACATCGTACAGTTCTTCAACGAAGCGGAGAACCATCTGTACGCTACGGTCCTGGCGATCCCGACCTACACGCCGGATCCCCCGCCGAAGACCGAGTTCGGATTCTGGGAGACCCCTCGCGGCAATCCGATCGCCTTGCGGTTCTGGTACCCCAACGGATCCACGGCGGGGCAGGAGTTCGTCTACCCCAAAGGCCTGGCAGCCAAGCTCGCCCAGGATTCCGGACAGCCGGTCCTGGCAACGGGCGCCGAATCCCAGGCTGAACTGGAGACCGCCCCCGTCGAACAAGTAACCCCGGCCGGAGAGTATCGGCCCATCCAGATTGCGATGGCCCCTGCGCCGCGCCCCCTCCCCATTCCGGAGCCCGCAGCCGCGGCGGCTCCAGCTCCCGAGCCTCAGGCTCCCGCCGAGCTGCCTCCCACCGCGAGCCCGTTCTTCACGATCGGACTGCTGGGCGTCCTGATGACGGTGGCCGGCTTTGCTCTCAGGAGGGCAACTGCGTAAATGCGCATGAGAGGAGGAAACTTCTGTGACCGTGCGGGTCCGCATCGAACCGGTTGGAAAGAGAGTGCTGCGGTTCCTTGCGGACCTGCTCATGATTGGCGGGCTCGGCGGCGTCCTGTATTGGATGTGGGCGCTGACCGATGGCGCCGTGTATCAGTACACGCAAGCGATCGAGTTTGCAAAAGAAATCGGCTCCGCTGCGCCGGCGGGGATTCCCCTAAGGGTTGCTCCGAGTCCTGACCTTTCCCTGCCTCTTCCCCCACGCGCCGCCTCGCGTACCGTCGTCACCTTCTCGAAACCCGACCCCCGCATCATCGGCAAACTGGAAATTCCCCGTATCGGGCTATCCGTGATGATCCGCGACGGCGTCGACGAGACGACACTGCGGAAAGCGGTCGGACATCTCCCCTCCAGCGCCGGACCAGGGCAACCCGGGAACTTCGTAGTCCTGGGGCACCGCGACACCTTCTTCCGCCCCCTGCGCGAAATCGCCCGGGGGGACGTGGTGCTGGTTGAGACCCGGCAGGGTCGTTTCACCTACCTGGTGGAGTCCATCACCGCCCGTTCGCCCGGCGCGCTGCCCATCGAGGGTGACGACTCCCAATCCATCTCCACCCTCATCACCTGTTACCCCTTCAATTTCACCGGCCCAGCCCCGCACCGCTTCGTGGTCCAGGCCCGTTTGGTCCATCCGGATGAGAAATTGGTCCCAGCCGTGCACTGAATCCGTCAGAGGCCAGATTTTATGAACGTATTAATGGCAACCGATGGATCGAAGCTTGCCACGGCGGCGCTCGCCGAGGCCGGCCGGATGCTTGCGCCGCAGAACCAGCATGTGGATTTGCTCTGCGTCGTGCCGCCCGTGCACCGCGGCCACGAAAGCGAACGTGACCGGCTCTGCCGCCGTGCCAAGCGTGCCCTGGAACGGGCCGGTGCGGCGCTGACCGAGGCCGGTCTGGACGTCCAGACTACGGTCAAGATGGGTTCGCCGGCGCGGACCATCATCGGCGCGTCACCTAACTACGACGTAACCGTGGTGGGCGCCACCAGCCACCGTGCCGGAAACATGAACGGACTGGGTCCGGTGGCCAGCCGCGTGGTGGAACACGCCAACGGCTCTACACTGGTGGCTCGCAACAGCCGCCCCAGCACCGGAACGCGCATTCTGGTCGCCGTCGACGGCTCCGAAGGCTCCTACCGCGCCCTGGACCGCATGGCGGAGCTCATGGATCTCTCCGAAGCCAGCATCACGCTCCTGCACGTCACCGAGACGCCCTGGCTGCACCTGGGCACCGACCAGGAGTGGTTCGGCTACGAGGAGGAGGAGGAGGAAGCCATCGACCCCGCGGCGCAGCTCGAACGCGAATTCGTGCGCGAGGCCGACGAGATCCTGGCCAACGCCCGCGAGCGCCTGCCCGCGCGCGCTTCGGTGGAAACGCTGGTCTACGAAGGATTGCCCGCCGACGAGATTCTCTCGGAAGCCGAGCGCGGCGACTATGACCTGGTGGTGATCGCCGCCAGCGGCTCGCACGACCTGAAGCATCGCATGCTGGGCAGCGTGTCGAGCAAGGTCGCCTGGAACGCCCCCTGCTCCGTCCTGTTGATTCGCGGTGCTGACTGGCAGTAACGCCCGCCGGGCGGAAGGGAGAACGTATGCTGGCAAGACGCTGGGCTCAGCCGATCGCAGTGGCGCTGGCCACCACCGTGCTGCCGTTCGCCCAGGCCACCATCCCCACCGCATCTCTGGCCGAGCTGGTCAACAAGCCGTATCTCGAGCTGGCGCGGGTGGCGCCCACGGTCGAGCTTTCCCGCGCCGCGCGCGACGCCATGCGCAAGCAGCTCCAGCAGCAGCGCAAGGCCGAAAATGAGCGACTGAAGAAAGAAGAGAAGGATCTCGACCGCCAGCTCAAGGAGCTGCGCGAGCAACTGGCGTCGCTCAACCGCGAGGCTTCCACCGATTCGCCCAGGACCGCCGAGGTCCGCCGCCGGGTGCACTGCCAGATCCTGCGTCTCGAAAAACTCCGCTCCGAAAAGCGCGTCGAACGCGAGCAGGGCATGCCGGTGGCGTTCGAGAACAAGCTCGCCAAGATCGATTTCCTCGAGCGCTGGCCCGCCGAGAAATCCGCCATTGACGCCAAGATCGCCGCCGGCAAAGCGCGCCAGCGCCGCTACGGCGACGTGGAAGACATCGGCGTGCGCGAAATCAGTAAGGATCAGCAGAAGGACATCAAGCTGGGCGAGGACGCGCAGCGCGAGATGAAGACCTACGGCCTGATGCCCCCCGAGCTGGAAGACAAGGACGTGCAGGCTTACGTGCAGGGGATCGCAGACCGGATCGCCGCCAACTCCGACGTCAGGGTCCCGGTGAAAGTGACTGTGCTCTTCAGCCCGGAGATCAACGCCTTCGCGCTGCCCGGCGGCTTCCTGTATGTCAACTCCGGGCTGATCGAGAAAGCGGACAGCGAATCCGAGCTGGCCGGCGTCATGGCGCACGAACTGGGCCACGTCGCTGCCCGCCACGGCGCGAAGCTGATGAAGCGGTCCACGCTGGCCGGCATCATGTATCAGGCCGCGCAGATCGCCGTGATGGTCGGCACCGGCGGCGTCGGCAGCATCGGCGCTTACTACCTGTTCCAGGCGGGCTTCCTGGGCCTCGGCATGGTCCTGAACCTCGACCTGCTGGGCGTCAGCCGTGAATTCGAGGCCGAAGCCGACCAGCTCGGAGCCCAGTACGCCTGGAAAGCGGGCTACGACCCGCGCGGCTTCATCACCTTCTTCGACAAGATGGCCAGCGAGCAGGGCTACATCAAATCCGCCAGCTTCTTCCGCACGCATCCGCCCTTCCTCGAACGCATCCTGAGCACGGTGAGCGAAATCGAGTACCTGCCGAAGTCGGGCGACCTCACGGTGGATTCATCTGCCTTCCAGAAGTTCAAAGCCGAGACCACCGAGACGCTCCACAAGCAAACGCAAAAGCTGAAAGACACTCCGTCGCTGGAAAACAAACCCGACTGCAGCGACGTCGATCTGGACCTCAACCTGGACCTGGAAGAAAGTGGGGCAGGCGCTCCGCCTGCGGCGGACTCTCAGTCCGCCTCCTCGGTTTCCAATCATCCCGGCCCAAAGGAGACATCATGCGGCTCCCGCTATCTCTCATCCTGTTGATCGCCACCACGGCTTGGGGAGCCGACGCTGGCAAGGGCGCTGTGGTTCTCGAACGCCAAGGCTGCCTCACCTGCCACACCATCCGCGAAGAAGGCGCGGGGCACGAAGCGCTCCAGCCCGCGCCCGACCTGGCCTCCGGCCTCGCCAAGCGCTACTCGCCCGCGGCGCTCGCCGCCACGCTCTGGAACCACACACCCGAAATGTGGAGCCGGTTCGCCGCCAGCGGCACGCCCCCGCCCGCGGCCACCGAAGACGACTGGGCGGACCTGTTCGCCTACCTCTACTCGCTCCAGAACTTCGACCTCCCCGGCCAGGTCCGCCGCGGCGAACAGGTGCTCAAGGACAAGAAATGTTCGGAGTGCCACGCCCTGCCGGGATCCACGCCCGCGACGGCTCTCCCCGGACCCCCGGTCGAACACTGGCCCGCGGCCGATCCCGTCCAACTCGTCTTCAACATGTGGAACCACGCGCCCACCATGCGCGACCGCATCGCCGCCAACCGCGAACAATGGAAGACCCTCAGCGGACGCGACCTGCTGGACATCACCACCTACGTCCAGCGCATCCAGAACACGCTGCCGGACCGCAAGTTCGAGCTGCCCCCCGCCTTGGCCGGCCAGCCTCTGTTTGAGAAGAACTGCGCCACGTGCCACAACGGACCGATGTCGCTGGCCACCCGCCTACGCAATGCCACGTGGGCCGACATCAGCGCGGGCATGTGGAACCACGCGCCGCAGATGCTCGACGTGCCGTTCGTCACGGTGGAGGACATGCGCGCGATCCTGGCCTACGTCTGGGAGCTGCAATACACCGGACAGCCCGGCTCCCGCTTGCAGGGCCAGTACGTCTTCGAGCGCAAGGGCTGCATCACTTGCCACGTGGGCGACGACGGACACGCGGTGAGCCCACGCCCCGGCAAAACCTTCTCGCCATACTCGATGGTGGCCCTGGGCTGGGGCGACGGCCGCGCCATGCACCACTCGATGATCGGCCAGGGCGTCTCCTGGCCCGAACTGTCGGCGGCCGACGTCGCCAACCTGGTCGCCTACATGAGCGCGCTGCCTCCGAACTAGCCCTGGGCCAGAGCTGGGCCAGAGCGATTTTCTCGGTGAGTGTAGACCGCTGCGGTCGCGGCTCTGCTACTGGCGTTGCGCACTCAAGCCGTGGCCCGGGCGGAGCGCCGCTAGTCCGCATTTCTCACCAGGTTTCGGACGCAGGACGTGGCGCGAGCCCATGGCTCGCCGCGCCGGGACTCGTCCCGGCGCTTGTGGCCGGTCACGCTCTCATGCCGGGAGAGCGGCCAAATCGCCGATCGCAGATCCCTGCCTCACGTTTCCCACCGATGCACTGTAGAGCTTGTGAGAAATGCAGGCGAGCTGAGGCTAGCCCGCCGACTCCAGCCCGCAGCAGCCGCCCAATAGCGCGCAGTTCGTGCGAACAGCAAGCAGGATATTCCGCAAAATCACCACTTACCGTGTCGCCGCGCGGCGCTTTCCCGCCAGGGGGCCCTATCCTGAAGCCAAAGATCCAGGGGTACCCATGGCCACCTGGGCGCGTGGCGGACGGTATTCTAGACCCTGCCCCCGGCGCTCCTAATGCCTTGGGCGATGCGCTGCTCATCGAAATCCAAGCAGTCCCGTTTCGCCGTGCAAGAGGGTGACCGCACGGCATGGGGGGCCGCGGACCCCCGCACTTACGCATCGGACTTCGCCCGGCGCCAGGCTTGCCCGGACTTGCTATGATCCGGGCAAGGAGCCGTCTTTGGTCTACTTCAAGTGCGCGCTGACCGGACTCGCCGCAGCCATGCTCACAGCCGTAGTGTGGTCAGCCGTCGCCGCCTTCCGAGCCATCAGCAGCGAGCCCCTGGGCGCCGGCGCCGTTTCCGGCGGCGCTGTCGAGATCGGTCTCCTGCCACGCCTAGCCGCCCTGGCGATGTTCGCCGCTGGATTCCTGTGGTGCCTCCGCCGGGAGCGCCGGGCCTCCCGGCCGTGAGTCTCCAAACAGAACCTCCCTTTTCTGTTGCCCCCCGCGTGCTATAGTCAACCTAGGATGCACCGCCGATGCCATACTCGGCACCGGCGGCGTGTCACTCGTGGAAGAAACAGAGTCTCAGCCTTATACCAACAGGTATGGACTATAAGATCCGTGTGCTGGTAGCCAAGCCAGGCCTTGACGGCCACGACCGTGGCGCCAAGGTGATCGCGCGCGCGTTGCGCGACGCCGGCATGGAGGTCATTTACACCGGCCTTCGCCAGACCCCGGAGATGATTGTCAACACCGCGCTCCAGGAAGATGTGCAGGTTATCGGCCTGTCCATCCTCTCTGGCGCGCACAACGCCATCGTGCCTCGCGTGATGGAGTTGCTTAAACAAAACCAGATGACCGGAATGGTGGTCATCGTCGGCGGCATCGTTCCGGATGAAGATGCCGCGCAATTGAAGCGGATGGGCGTCGCCGAGGTTTTCCAACCCGGCGCCTCCCTCGACAAAATTGTGGAATTCATCCGCGGAGCGGTCAAGCGAGACACGCTGACCGCCTGAGTTATGACGCTCCTCACCTTCCCACAACGGCGGTGTGCAGCGGATTGGAGAAAGATTACATGCAGGACAAAGTGAATATTGCGGTGTTTGTCGATTACGACAACATCGAGATCGGACTCAAGTCGACCCTGCGTCGCGAGTTCGATGTGTCCCTGGCGCTGGATGCGCTCAAGGAGCGCGGCGACATTGTCGCCAAGTTCGCCTACGCCAACTGGGGCCGCCAGGAAGGCGCCACCCGCCAGATGGCCGAAAACGCGGTGCAGATGGTGCAGCGCATCCCCTCGCCGCGCGGCGACAAAAACGGGGCCGATATTAACCTCGCCCTCGACGCCCTGGAGATGGCCTTCACCCATACACACGTGAACGCCTTCGCCATCGTCAGCGGCGACAGCGACTTCATCCCCCTGGTCAACAAGCTCAAGGAATACGGCAAAACCGTGTACGTGGTGGGCGGCAAGGCCTTCACCTCCACGATCCTTCAGCAGAATTGCCACGAATTTATCAGCTTTGAATCGCTGCTGCCGGATCTGCCGGCGCTGCTGCCGGGCGAAACCCGTGGCCCCCGCCGCGGCGACCGCAAGGATGGCGACCGCAAGGATCACGGCGAGCGCAAGGATCACGGCGAGCGCAAGGATCACAGCGAGCGCAAGGATCACGGCGAGCGCAAGGAACATGGCGGTGGCGGCCCCGGTGGCGGCGGCGGCGAGAAGCGCCAGAAGCCCGCGCCGCTCGATCTCGGCCAGTCCATGCCGCTGGTGGAGCGCGCGCTCCAGGTGCTGGAACGGCGCGCCGTGCAGCCGCAGCTCGGGCTGCTGAAGAGCACCATGCTGCAGCTCGACCCGGCCTTCAACGAACGCGCCTACGGCGCTTCCAGCTTCTCCGACTTCGTCGAGAAGCTCAAGAAGGATGACCTGGTCAACGTCAGCGGAACCGGCGGGCGCTACATCATCGAGCGCAAGGGCTCCGGCCCCAGCATCTCCAGCAACCTGAAAGCCGAGGACCTGCTCACGCCGCTGCGCGACGTGCTCGAAAACCATCGCCTGGATCTTGAACACGGCGTGCCGGTGGACGAACTGGCGGTCTGGTTCAAGGAGGAATCCGGCCTCGACATCAGCTCCTACGGCTTCCAGGCCTTCAACGAATTCCTCAACTACGCGCAGGACAAAACCGTGGTACGCATGGAGCCGCATGAGGAAGAGGGCACCATGCAGGTCTTCATGGGACCCGAGTTCTACCCGCCGGCCGAACCGCCCAAGCCTGAACCCGAGCAGCATGAAGAAGAGATGGAAGAGGACGAGCCGCAGCCTTACGTCGAAGGCCAGCCCACCATCTTCGAGCCCAATCCGCCCCCGCCCAAGCCGAAAAAGGCTCCGGTGCGCAAGCGTCCGGCCAAGACCGCCGCAGCCGGCGGCCAGCGCCGCACGCGCCGCAAGAAGACCACCTAGATTCGATGGCCCTGGAGCGCATCATCCCCAACGAGGGGGCCACGCCGCGCGGGCACTACACGCCCGCGGTCCGCGCCGGCGATTTTATCTACGTGAGCGGGCAGGGCCCCATCGATCCGGCCACCGACAAACTGGTGGTGGCCGACGTCGAAACCCAGACCCGCATCACACTGGGCAACATCCAGCGCATCCTGGCCGCGGCCGGCGCCGCGGTCACGGACGTCGTGAAAGTATCGGTCTTCCTGCGCGACATCTCGACGTTCCACCAGATGAACGCGGCCTACGGTCAGTTCTTCGGCGAGCACAAGCCCGCCCGCACCACCATTGAGAGCAAATTCCACCAGGAGCAAATGCTGGTGGAGATCGACTGCATCGCTTACAAAGTAGCCTTGTAGCGCAAGCACTCGTGCTTGCCGTGCCGGGACTCATCCCGGCGCTTGTAGCCCGCCCACAACGTCAGGCCCGAAGTTACGCACTACTGCGCCTGGTAGGCTACGCTTGGCGGACTTCCCCTAAACTCCGCGCCCATCGGCGGGAAATCTGAGCCGCGGCGTCGCGGGGAGCGCTTTCCCTGCCCCTTGCGGCATGACACCGTGATGGGCGACAAGCGCCGGGAGAAGTCCCGGCGCGGCAAGCTAGAGCTTGCGCCACGAACCCTACTGCGCCCAGTCGAGCGTCTCCGACATGGTCAGCCGTTCATTGATGAACACCACCAGCCGGAACCGCACCGCGTTCGACGAGTTCTGGTAAATCACCGTCCCATTGCGCAGGTCGGCCGTGCCCAGGTCGACCGACTTCGAAAGACCGCCGTCCTCGATATCCAGCACCGCACTCTGCGCATTGCGCACGGCCACCGAATCGCGGTTCCAGCGGATCGTGAGGCTGCCGCCGGTGCGCGACGCGGTCAGGTTCAGCGCCAGGTCCGGCACTTCGCGGTTGGCCGATAACTGCGGCGCAAGCGTCAGCGCCGCCTGGAACCCCAGCACCACACCCAGCAGCAGAAAGATGAACGAGAGCGGAATCCACACCCAGCCCCGCCGCCGCGCACGGGACGGAGCCGTGGTCGCGTAGGCCGGCTGCGGCTCGAATACGGGCTCGGGCGACGGGTAGTAAGGCTCCTCGTCCCCCGTGTCAGCGTCCGCCTGCTGCACCGGCGTCGGACCCAGTGTGCGTGGAGCCTCGCGCCCGCGTGGGCGCCGTTCGTACAGCGACCGCCGCGGCGGCGGCTCCTCACCGGTCATCTCGCGCCGGCGGAACGGGAATTCCAGCGGCGCTTCCTCGGGAAAGACGCCATTTTCGCGCACGAAGAAGCCGGCTTGGCTCACCTTGGTGGCGAAGGGCTTCACCAGCAGCGCGATGTGGTCCGGCGCGGGAAAGAACTCGTCCATCAACTCCACGTCTTCCTCGGCCAGCGACATTCCGTCGCGCGTGTGGCTGCGGAAGTAACCCACCGCGTAGGCCGGACGCGCGGCATCGGGCTCCCAGCGCGCCACCGCATCGGCGAACGCGGCTCGCTCTTCGTCGGTGAACAGGTAGGACGGCCCGCGCCGGTATTCGCAGGCGACCGGCTCGAAATCCTCCACCCGAACGATGGTCTGGCCCGCTTCGCCGCCGTGGTCGACCGTGCCCAGCAGCACGCCCCCCACCTCCGCTCCACGCTTAGGAATCGCGCCGAACCCCCGCATGACCTCCGCCGCCATGCGATCGACCACGTCCAGATGCAGATGGACCGCCACCGGCTTACCCGGAATTTCCCACACGAAATACCCGGGCACTCCTTGTGTCCTTGGCTCCATTTTAGGTACCGTTTCATCGTACTACGATGCCTGCCGCGCTTTACGTTATCGCCACGCCGATCGGCAACCTGGAAGACATCACGCTGCGCGCGCTGCGCCTGCTGAAGGAAGCCACGGTAGTGGCCTGCGAGGATACGCGCCAGACGCGCAAGCTGCTGGAGCGCTACGGCATCCCCGCGCGCACCGTCAGCTACCACGAACACAACGAGGCGCAGCGCACGCCGGAGCTGCTGGGGCACCTGGTGGCCGGTGAAACCGTGGCGCTGGTCACCGACGCCGGAACGCCGCTGATCTCCGACCCCGGCTACCGGCTGGTTCGCGCCGCCATCGAGGAGGGGATCGACGTGATCCCGGTACCGGGCGCCTCAGCCGTGATGGGCGCGCTGGCGGCGGCCGGCCTCGCGACCGATGCCTTCCGCTTCTGCGGCTTCCTGCCACCCAAGAGTGGCCAGCGGCGCAAGGCGCTCGAGGCCGTGGCCGCCGATCCCGCCACGCTGGTCTTCTACGAAGCCCCCCACCGCATTTTGGAGGCTCTGGCCGACGTCGAAGCGGTGCTGGGCGACCGTCCGGTGGTGATCGCACGCGAGCTGACCAAGCTCCACGAGGAATTCCTGCGCGGCACGGCGTCAGAGGTGCGAGCGCAGCTCGCCGGCCGCGACGCGATCAAAGGTGAGATGGTGCTGCTGATCGGCAAAGGCGCGCCGCCGGTGGCCACAGAGCCCGTGGAAGAAGCCGTGCGCAAGCTGGAGCAGCAAGGCGTGCCGCGCATGGACGCGATCAAGCAGGTCGCCCGCGAGCGCGGTTTGTCGAAGCGCGACGTTTACAGGGAGGTCACGGGGCAGTAGGCCGCATCGGCGGCCGCTGCGGCGGGGCGCAGCATCCTGCGGCGCATGCCTCGTGCTCCTGCGCGACCAGCTCCGCGATCATCGCGATCATAGCCGGGTGCGTGCCCACGGTCCCCGCGCGCACCATGCGGATGCCGAGCTCCTTGGCGATCGCGGCCGCCTCCGTGTCCAGGTCGTAGAGCACCTCCATGTGGTCCGAGAGGAACCCGATCGGGATCACCACCACGTCCGCGCGCAGCTCCCGCAGGTAGTCGCCGACATCCGGCCCCAGCCACGGCTGCGTGGGCGGTCCGCTGCGGCTCTGGTAGGCGAGCTTCCACTCGCTCCGGCCGACGCCCGCCGCCACGGCCACGCAGGCGGCCTCCAGCTCCTCCACGTAAGGGCTCGACTGCGCCATGGACACAGGCACGCTGTGCGCGGTAAACACCAGGCGGCCTTCGGGCAGCTCGGCCAAGGCCGCGCGCACGCGGTCGGTCATCGCGGCCACGAATTTCGGGTGTGCGGAAAACGGGCGAATTTTTACGATCTCCGGAGCGCCCTCGCCCACTTCCGCGCGCGCCCGCTCGAGGTTTTCGATGTACTGCCGGCAACCCGAATACGACCCGAACGCCGAGGTCACGAACGCCACCGCGCGCCGCACGCCGTCATCGCGCATCTGCCGCACGGTGTCGGCCAGCAGAGGATGCCAGTTGCGGTTTCCCCAATACACCGGCATCCCGACCACCGGCTTCAGCGCCTCGATCAGCGCACGGTTCTGATCGTTGATTGGGCTGCGGCCGTCGAAGTGGTAATAGTGCTCGGCCACCTCCAGCATCCGCTCGCGCGGCACGTTGCGCCCGCGCAGCACGTTTTCGAGGAACGGAATCACGTCCTCGCGCTTCTCCGGACCACCGAAGGAAACCACCAGCAGAGCATCGTTACGAGCCACGTTCCTCATTGTAGCGGGGCGTCCTCACCGTCCCCTCCCACCAACGCTGCCGGCTACCGCGGGTATGGATGCCCCCGCTGCATCGTGAGCCCGCGGTAAATCTGCTCGGCCAGCACCACGCGAGCCAGCTCGTGCGGCAGGGTGAGCGGCGTCAGCGAGAGCAGCAGGTCCGCCCGCGGCTTCCACTCCGCTGGCAGCCCGTCCGCCCCGCCGATGACGAACACCAGGTCGCGGTCGAACAGAGCCGCCAACTGCGCTGACGTCATGGCGCGCCCCTCGGGGTCGAGCAGGATTTTGGTCGCGCTGGGATGCTTGGCGAACGGATCGAAACGCCCCGGGTGGATCTCGCGCATCTCGCAAGTGGCATAGCGGCCGGACCGCTTGATGTACTCCGCCGCCATGGCGTTGGCGTGGGCGTCGCGCGCCTTGCCCACGTAGTAGAGGAAAATCTTCACTCGACGCGGCGGTAGAACGGGATGCCGTTGCGCTCCCCGGCGAGTTCGACCTTATCGCCGATCTGGACGCGCGCACCCTCGATGCGCACCGTCAGGCGACCACCCTCGTCCAGCGTAACAATCGCCAGTTGATACGGAGCCTCGGCGGCGAACTGCTCCGGCGCCGAATGCACCACGGTTTCGGTGTAGACGATGCCCGCTTTGAGACTGGTTGCCGTGGGCTGGCCGAGTACGCCCGGCACGGGCATGACAGCGGGTTCGGTGAGAAGCGCTCCGGTCTTCATGCGGGCCCCATGATCGTCACCACGGCGGTGGCGCCTGAGCCGCCCAGGTTCTGCGCCAGCCCCAGCTTGTGCCGCTTCACCTGAAGCTCGCCCGCTTCGCCGCGAATCTGCTTCGTCACGTCGCAAATCTGGCCGACTCCGGTGGCGCCCACCGGATGCCCCTTGGCCTTGAGTCCGCCGCTGGCGTTCACCGGACGCTCGCCGTTCAGGCAGGTACGGCCCTCCAGCACATAGGGACCGCCCTGGCCCTTGGCGCAGAATCCGAGGTCCTCAGTGGCCACGATCTCGGCGATCGTGAAGCAGTCGTGCAGTTCCGCGAACTCGATGTCCTTCGGTGCGACGTTCGCCATCTTGTAGGCCCTCTCGCCGGCCAGTCGCACGGCGCGGAAGGTGGTGATGTCTTCCTTGGCGTCCAGCGCCACGTAGTCCGAGGTCTGGGCGATGCCCAGGATGCGCACCGGCTTCGCGCTAAACTCGGCGGCGCGCTCCAGGGGCGCCAGCATCACCGCCGCCGCGCCATCGCTGATCAATGAGCAGTCGAACACGGTCAGCGGCTCGGAGATCGGCTTGCCCGCCAGCGCCTTCTCCATCGAGATTTCCTTGCGCATGTGCGCCTGCGGGTTCTTGGCGCCGTTGGCGTGATTCTTGACGGCCACCGCGGCCAGGTGCTCGCGCGTGGTGCCGTACTGGAACATGTGGCGGCGCGCGATCATGGCGAACAGCGCGGGGAACGTCGCGCCCACGAGCCCCTCGCCCGACATGTCGCCCGCCCCGGCCAGGATCTCGGCGGTCCTGGCCGTGGTCTGCGAAGTCATCTTTTCCACCCCGCCCACCAGCACCAGATCGTGAATCCCCGCCCCGACGGCCGCCACGGCATGGGCGAACGCCGATCCGCTGGAGGCGCAGGCGGCCTCAAACCGCGTGGCCGGCGCGCCGACGATTCCCAACTGGCTGCCGATGTAGGGAGCCAGATGGTTCTGGCCCACGAACGAAGGTCCGGCAAAGTTGCCAAGGTAGAAAGCCTCGATTTGTGAAGGCTTTACGTGAGCATCCGCGATGCAGGCCTGGCCCGCCTCCACGGCTAGCGACCGCAGGTCGCGATCCGGAAAGGCGCCGAACGCCGTCTTACCGATCCCGACCACCGCTACCCGTCTCATGTCTCGCCTCGCTTCCTATATCATTATGGTAGCGTGTGCGGCCGATAGTAGATTGAGGTTGCACGCCGGACCGGCTTGGCGCGTCATCTTGATTAGTGGGGTGCCGTCCCCGCTGAAGATGAGCGTCCAGCCAATGGCAAGCGTAGTCGAAATGCACGAAGTACCGGAATCCACGCGGTTCGATGCGGCGCCGTTGTCCTCGGAGCTGCAGAGCAGGTTTGTGCAGGAGAACATGCGTCGCGTGTTCCTGCTGATCTATAGAATTGTCCGCAACGTCGATGACGCGCAGGATCTGACCCAGGAAGCCTTCATCAAGGCGCTGCAGCGGCAGGACCAGCTCAAGGACCTGGACAAAGCCGCCCACTGGCTCTCGCGCATTGCGAGTAACACGGCCATCGATTTTCTGCGGCGCTCCGGCCGCGTCACCTTTACCGACATCGAGGACACGCCCGCCCCGGCGCTACGCTCACGCATGGAGAGCCCCGAACAGCGCGTGCTGCGGGCCGAGCATCGCGAACGGCTGGAAGCGGGTCTGGAAATCCTGACGGGCCGCGAACGCCTGGCCCTGCTGCTGCGGGACGTCGAGGATCTGCCGGCCGAGGAAGTGGCCGAGCGGCTGAATTGCTCCAAGGCGACCGTGCGGTCCCACATCGCCAACGCGCGCGTGAAGCTGCGGCGGTATCTGGAACGCCGGCAACAGAGGGAATCGCTATGATGCGCCACCCGCAACCCGCAGATCTGGCCTTGTACGCAGCGGGCGATCTGCCCCTGGGGCCGCGCATCCAGGCCGCGGTGCATCTGCGGACCTGCGACCGTTGCCGCGAACTGGTGGAAGCCTTCCGCGCCGACCGCAACCAGTTGCATGCCACCGCCGACGATCTGCCGGAGGGGCTCGAATGGGATCGGCTGGCAGCGGAGATGACGGCCAACGTCCACTTGGGGCTGGCGGCCGGCGAATGCGTGTCTCCGGTGGCGCGCGCCGGCAAGAGCGCGTCGCACTGGAACTGGAATTGGAACTGGCGCCCGGCGGCCATCATCGCCGGACTGCTGCTGGTGATCACCGCCGCCTGGTGGCTCAACGTGCCGGCCCGGGATACGGCGGCGCTGAAGAACGTGGCGGACAAAATCTTTTCGCGGACTCCGTTCGGGGCTCCCCTCGAAGAGCGCGGGCCGACGGTGGAAGCCTCGGAAACGGGCATCGAATTTCGCGAAGGCGGCCGCTCGATGGGCATGGGATTCGCGGATGCCGAGCCGGTGACCGCGACGGTCAGCCTGGGTTTGCAGAGCTCGGCCAGCGCGCAGTACGTGGATGACGATACCGGGATGGTGACGGTGACGGCGGTGTATGTCCAGTAAGACGATCAGTCTCGCGCTCGTGGCGCTGGCGGCGGCCTTGAGCGCCCCGGCCCAGACGCTGAACCACAAAGTGGATCTGCCCAAGGACTCGCCGGTCACCATCCTTTCCGACGATTTCAGCAACTCCGTGGCCACCCCGCGCGGCGGCGCCTACCAGGTGGACGTGCGCGCGGCGCTGACGCTGCGCAACTCCAGCGGCAAGGGCATTCGCGGCGTCGTGTTGGCGGTCTACGCCAACGAAGTGACGCCGGGCGGTAAGGGATCAGTTTCGCTGCCCAGCCTGAACGTCGCGCCGGGGGAAGCGTTCCCCGTGCGCATCGACCTCTCCCTGCTGCGGCCGCTGGGCGGCGGCGCCGGCGCTCCGAGCGTCGAAGTGAAGCTCGATGGAGTGCTGTTCGACGATCTGACGTTTTACGGTCCGGACACGCTGCATTCGCAGCGCGCCATGCGGCTGTGGGAATTGCAGGCGCGGCGCGACCGCGAGTACTTCAAGTCGCTCTACGCCAAGTCGGGCGCCAACGGCCTGCAGAATGAGATGCTGGGCGTCCTGGCGCGCCAGGCCGACCAACGCAGGCCGGGTGTGAGCATGGCGCGCGGACGCGCCACCAACGTCAACGCCGAACAGCAGGTGCAGTTCGCGTTCCTCGATTTTCCCGGCTCGCCGGTCGAGCCCGTGAGCGGCGAAGCCAGTGTCACCGGCAGCCAGGCCCGCGCGCCGCGCATCGTGGTCCGCAACCGCTCCAATCGTCCCGTGGATCACCTGGAGATCGGCTGGCTGGTGCGGGATCAGCAGGGGCGCGAGTTCCTGGCTGCGTCGATGGGCGCCGACGTGAAGCTGGCTCCCGACCAATCCGGCGAGATCACCCAGGATGCCGCGCTGCGGTTCACCGAACCGGTGGCGATCGACAGCATGACGGGCTTTGTCTCAAGCGTCGAATACGCCGGAGGCACCTACTGGATCCCGAGTCGCGGCGATCTGGCCGAGCCACGCCTGCGCGAAACCGTGGCTCCATCGCCCGAAGAGCAGCGCCTGTTGCAGATCTACAGCAAGAAGGGTCTGGACGCCCTGATCCTGGAGCTGAAGAAGTTCTAAGAGCCATCGCTCCCTCTGGTCGCGACTCAGCCAGCGGTCCCCTACAAGCTCAAAACCTCCCTCAGCCGGTCCGACCTCCGCCGCGACATCTCCACCGTCTGCCCGCCGCGCAACGTCACCACCAGCCCGCCCGAGGCCGCCAGATCAGCCTTCTCGATCCACTTCAGATTCACGATCCGCGCACGGCTCGCCCGAAAAAAGATGTCCGTGTCCAGCCGCTCCTCCAGCGCATCCAGCGACCGGCGGATGAGCGGGCGCTGGTCGCGGAAGTGGACGCGCGTGTAGTTGCCCTCCGATTCCAACAGGAAGATCTCTGGTAGCCGGTCACTCCGGCGTGAAACGGGTTCTGCGCCACAAGCGAGCAGGTCAGAGTCAGGGCAAACAGCAGAGTCTTCATGGCAACAGAATGCGGCCGCCCGCGCCCGGTCCGCGCACGTTTGTGACGAGCGGCGCGAATGCGTGATGATGTCCGCACATGAGTCCACCTGGGATCGGGCAACAGTACGCGACGCTAGCCCGCATTTCTCACCAGGTTTCGGACGCAGGACGTGGCGCAAGCCCGTGGCTTGCCGCGCCGGGACTCGTCCCGGCGCTTGTCGCCGGTCAAGGTGTCATGCCGTTTGTGGTGGCAAAATCGCCCCTTGCAGCTCCCCGCCTGACGTTTCTCTTCGATGCGCAGAGCGCGAGGTAGAGTCGAGGACGGGCGCGGTGCGAGACCTACTGGCAGTCGCCCGTTTCCCATCCCCGCTCATCAAACCGGACGTGCGGATTTCCCGCATCCGGCTTTCCGACTGACTTCACCTCCGGCTCACGACGTCGGCGATAAGTGGAGCCGGCGCAAGCGCAGCACCCCCAACGCCCCGAATACTTCCGCATCCGGATAGCGTCCGGCGCCGCGCGACGGCACCTGATGTCGCCGAATCAGGAACGATCGCACCCGCGTATAGACGTGATGGTCGACCGCCCGATACGCCATCAGCCGCGTACCCTGGCTGAAGTACGCCGCCCAGCCTCGCAGGATGCGATTGAGCCGGTCGCGAACTTCCTCCCAGGGCTGCACGTTGCTGGGCCTCAGTACGTCTCCCACCTTCTGCCGGACCCGTGCCACACTCTTCTTCGACGGTCCCGTGCCCAAATACCAGTGGCCATCTTTCCGGTAACGATACGGCCCGAACGTGTATCCCAGAAAATCGAACCGCTCCTGCCGCGCCTGGCGCAGACCGGTTTTCGCTTCGTTCAGAGTGAGTCCCATCCGCCTCATCACCTGCCGCGTCCATTCCAGCGCCTGCTTCGCGTAGCCGCGACTCAGGATCACGAAATCGTCCGCGTAGGTGACGACTTGGGCTTGGAAAGCCTCTCCCTTCCCGGTGATCCGCCAGTACTTCAGAAACCGGTTCAGGTACAGGTTGGCCAACAGCGGGCTGATCACCCCACCTTGCGGAGTCCCGCTGGTGTTGTGCTGACCTCCCGTCATGCGCCGATTCCCTTTCTCATCCTTTTCTTCAACCGGAACTTTCAGCCACATCTTGATCAGACGCAGCACCTCCCGATCGACGATTCGCCGAGCGACACACCGCATCAGTTCGCCGTGTGGGATGGTATCGAAGTACCTTGACAGATCAGCGTCCACCACATCCGTATAGCCGCTGCACAAAAGCTGGTGCACTTTCCGGATCGCATCCTGCGCGCTCCGTTTCGGTCGATACCCATACGCATTAGGCTCAAAATCCGCCTCGAAGATCGGCTCCAGCACCAGCTTGGCGGCAGTCTGCACCACCCGGTCCCGAATGGTCGGGATCCCCAGCGGCCGTTGCCCGCCTCCAGGCTTCGGGATCATGACCCGTCGCACTGGCTGCGGCTGGTACGTCTTGGCGCGTAGTTCGTCCCCAATGCCAGCCAGCCACTTCTGCAACCCTTGCGTCTCGATTCCCCAGAATGTCTGGCCATCTACTCCCGCTGCTCCCTGGTTGGCTTTCACCATCCCATAGGCATGGGCGAGCATGTCCTCCCGGTAAATCTTGTCGTAGAGCAGGTAGAAGCGGTAGGCCGGTTCCGCCTTCGCCTTCAGGTACAGCTTTCTCTGAAGAGTCCGGATCTGCTTCGGTGTTTCCAGGCTCATCGCCAATCACCTCTCCTCTTCTTCTTCCAAAGCACATCAGAAGTGAGGGCCCTTCCCTCCCCCGGCATTACCCGGCTTCCTCGGTACTACGACCCTCTCCGCCGCCCAGTTCCGACCGGCGTCCTTTCCAACGCCGTTGGAGGCGCGACCTCCGCCGTCCTGGGCCTCCCCCAATTACCCAGATCACTTTCCCAGCATGCCGTGCTCACTACCCCGGCGGACCGTACAGGTGCACTTGTCGGTGCCTTCCCTGTCCGCGCGGCCTTCCCCGTATCTCAGGCGGGTCGGCATCCACGACTTCACTTTCGAGGCCTGCTCAAGCTTCACTCACGTTACGGCCTGCTCGTTTGCTCACCCACCATACGTGGGCTTTCTCACGAGGCTTCGATCCGATCGGTTGCCCGATTCAAATCGCTCGTTAGCTACCAAGTTCACCGACAACTACTTGGGTGGGACTTGCACCCACCAGTGATCTGCGCCGTTGGGGCGCACTGAGAAATGCGGGCTAGATCACTTTTTGATTTTGCGTAGATCGGTTTCGTCCGGCCTGGAACGGCTTTTTCAACGACTGGGCGCGAGGCACGGACTACAGTATCTACGAAACCGCTCTACCCGAGGCGCTCGCGTACTGGTAAGCGCGGCTTGCTGCGCAAGTGGGACTGCCGGACTGAGGAAGACCGCGCTCTGCGAGCAAGTTGTGGCCCGAGCAGATTGCCGGTAGCTATGGCACCGACCAAGTGCCCTTCGGCACCCAGCCCGACGTAGTCGCGGCCGTGTGCGCCTGGACGTAGGCGGTCTTGATTCCGGTGAAGGCCGGCGACTTGAACAGCACGTACACGGTGAGGGTCACCGAATTTCCGGAAATCGCCTTGGCGCCGTAGCCGACGGCGCACTGCGTGTTTTGCAGCGCGGCGGACGAGCCGAGCGGCTTATAGTTGACCGTCGACAGGTCGTCGGTATAGAGTCCGATGCGGTTCTGGTTGCGGTCGAAGTACACCCAGCAGGCGTTGGAAGGCCCGGCCGCGGTGAAGAGCAGCGAAATTCCGCTGATGTTGGCCTGGGCCACCGGATCGGTCACGGTGGCGTTGAACATGTCGCCGTAGCCCGAGCCGGAGGACGGATTCAGACTGTCCACGGTCGGGGTTGCCGCGGTCACGGTCCAGACGCCCGCCGATTGCAAGCCGGTGTTGATGCCCGGCTCGGCCGCCAGTATGTAGACGTACTTGGTGCCGACAAATGTGGGGCTGAAGCCCAGGTCCAGCCGCAGGGTGACCGTAGTCGCGGTGGAGCTGGCGGAGCTGGTGGCGCCGCGGAGCGTGCACTGGCTGTTGGCGATCACCGTGCCCGATCCCAGCACCACGGGCGAGGCGCCCGCGCTCGCATTGTCATAGGACATGCGGACGGTGCTCGACGCGCGGTCATAGTTCAGCAGGCAGGCGTTGTTCAGGTTCTGCGACGTGGAAAACAGGATGGTGATGCCGGTGATGAAGTTGGAGCCGCCAGCGTCGGCCACGGTGAAGTTGAAGATCCCGCCGGTGCCGGCGCTGCCGTTCGGCGACACGCCGACCACGGTGGGCGCGCCTCCGGTGGCCACGGTGTAGGCGCCCTTCTTGACCCAGCCCGTGTTCTGTCCGATCTCGGAGGCGAACATGTAAATGTTCTTGGTCCCGTTGAAGGCCGGCTTGAAGGTGATGGTGGCCGTGACCTGCACGGACTGGCCGGAGATCAACGCCGTGACCAGTCCCACCGAGCACTGCGAGTTCTGGAGCGCCGCGGGCGATCCCAGTGATTTGCGGATGGAGCCGCCGGCGTTGTCATAGAGCAGCGAAATGTTGCCGGCCAGCCGGTCATAGACGATGTAGCAGGCGTTGGTGTAGGTGAGCGAATCCTTGAACAGCATCGCCATGCCGGTAAGGTTCAGCGGACTTTGCGTGTCGGAAAAGGTGAAGGTGAAGGTTTGCGTCGCGCCGGAAGCCGACGACGGCGAGACGGAATCGAGCAGCGGTTTCGGCAAGCCGCCCTTGGCCACCCAGCCGGTGCTGGCGCCGGCGTTGGACGCCTTGATGTAAATGACGTTGGCGCCCGCGGGCGGGAATCCGGTGGCGAGGCTCAACTGGAGCGTCACCGTCAGCGTGTTGCCCGCGGCCACGGCCGAGGAGCCGGACCCGTACAGCGTGCACTGGTTGTTCTGTGCGCTGCCGCTGCCGGGTGTCACGTTGGTGGCGCCCGAAGAGGCCACGTCGTTCGTCAGCGCGAATTTGTTGGCGGACAGCGTGAAGGTCACGTGACAGGCGAAATCGAGCGAGGTGGAGTTGCCCAGCAGGACCGCCACGGTGGTGAGCGAGGCGGCGCCGGCGGGATCGGAGAACTGCGCCGTCACGGTGGTGACGTTGCCCACGCCAACCACGATGCTGGCGGAATCGGCGGTGGGCGGTTGGGAGGAAGATACGGGGTCGCCCAGGCGCGCCAGCCAGCCAGTGTTCCCGCCCGCGTTGGAATTTTGCAGCGCGTTCTGCACCGGGAAATTGGACGAACTGGTCTGGCCGCCGACAAACATGTTGCCGGAGGCGTCGACGGCGATGGCCGAAGCCACGTCCGCTCCGCTGCCGCCGTAGAGCGTGGAGAACAGCAGCGCGTTGCCGGCCGGAGCCACTTTCACGACGAAGGCGTCATACAAGCCTCCGAACCCGCTCTGGAGCGGTCCGATGGTGGGGAACGAGGCCGAAGAAGTATAGCCCGCCAGGTAGGCGGCGCCGTTGGCGTCGACAGCCACGCCGTTGGCCCAGTCAAACCCGATGGTTCCCAGGTAGGTGCTATAGGCGCGCACCAAGCCGTCCGCGGAGATCTTCGTGAGGAACGCGTCGCGCGATCCGGCGAAGCTGGTTTGCAGGCTGCCGGCGCTCACCGGGAAGTTGGTGGAACTGGTGGCGCCGGTCACATAGACGTTTCCGGAAGGGTCCAGGGCGATGCCGTTGGCCTGCTCGGGCGAACTGGCCGTGCCGCCGCTGCCGCCGAGATAAGTGCTCCAGACGATTGATGGCGTACCGCTGGTGGCGATCTTGGCCACGAAGGCATCCTGGCCTCCGCCGATGCTTCCCTGCACCGCGTTGGTGACCGGAAAGTCCGGCGAGTCGGTGCCGCCGGCCACATGCACGCGTCCGGCCGAGTCGACGGCTACAGCGTTGACGGTGTCGTCGTTGGTCCCGCCGAGGAAGGTCCCGAATTTCAGCACGCCCACGGAGGAGAACTTTACCAGGAAGCCGTCCATCCTGCCGCCCTGGTTGCCCTGCACCGGGTTCAGGATCAGTCCGTCGGTGGAGAGCGTGTTGCCGCCCACGTAGACGTTCCCGGACGAATCCACCGCCACGGCAGTGGCGACATCGTCAGCCGGCTCCGCCCACAAACGTGCTGAAGACCACCCCGCTGCCGTTCTGCGTCAGCTTCAGGACAAAGCCTTCCTTGCCGCCCATCATCATGGCGCGTTCGGAGATGGCCAGCGGGAAGTCGCTGGAACTGGTGGAACCCACCACGTGCGCCTGCCCTGTGCTGTCCACGGCGATGCCCGCGCCGCGGTCGTCACCGGCGCCGCCCAGGTAGGTGGCGTAGTAGATGCCGGATCCGTCCGCGTTCAGCTTCACTACGAAGGCGTCCACGCTGCCTTTGTTCCCCGCCTGGTAGGCGCCCCCGATGGGGAAGTTGACGGCTTCGGTCCAGCCGGTGACGTAGAGGTTGCCGGTGGCGTCCACGGCCACTCCGGTGACCGCGCCCATGCCGCTGCCGCCCAGATAGGTGGAGTAGGTGATCACGGGGTCGATCACCAGCGGGAGGCTCCGGTCATAGGCCGTGACATCGAATCCCACCAGCGTTTTGGTCAGCAGCCGGAAGGTGGAGGGAACTCGAATGCGGCCTCCTTCGGGTGTGATCTGGTAGACCTCGGGCGGATCCTCACGCATTTCACCGCCGGGGAAGGTCACCACCAGGGAGCCGTCGGCGTCGATGCGCACGTGCCGCGCGTTGCCGTAGTCCATCTGGATGCGGTGGGGGTCGGCGCCGGGCGATACGAGGAACTCGGATTTGATATGGCGGTTCGCGCCGGCGTAGGTCGCATCGATGCCGGGATAGAGGTCGCGGTAGACCACCTTGCCGTAGGTGGGCAAGTCAGTGCGCCATTGTTCGGGGTCGGAGCCGTTGAGGAAGTTGGCATGGCCGGCCAGCGGCGCGGCGCCTTCCATGGTGGCGCCGGGATTCGCGCCAGCGAAGCGGACTTGGAGTTGCGCTCCGTCCGCCTGGAAGAACATGGAGTTGGCGGTAAAGCCCGCGTGCAGAGCGGGGGTCTGTACCAAGTAGAGAATTTGTGAGTCGGCCTGTCCCGCGTTGGGAATGAAGACCAGCGGAAGCTTCGCTTCCGGGGCTGCGGCGAATCCTAGAACCGCGCCCATGAGTACCAAAATAGTCGTGTTCCGCATACAAGTTCCGTAGTGAACTTCGGCGGTCGAGGCTCAGTCGTACATAAGCCCGGACGGTTCTGACGGGTTAAGAAAACCCCTGATTGACAGGGGCTCGCGTATACTACACTGGTTTCCTATGCCTCAACTCCTGAGTCATCCTGCGCGCATTCCGGTTCCCGGAAACAAAGTTATCGACGAATATATCGGCGCCGTGAACAACGGCGAATCGCAGGCGAGCATCGCGCACATGCGCTCGCCGGCGGGTTGGTCGGAACCCGGGCAGCGGCCCGAGTTCGACGAGTTCACAGTCGTGCTGCGCGGCGTTTTACGCGTGGAGCATGAAGGTGGTGTGATGGAGGTGAAGAACGGCCAGGCGGTGATCGCGCGCAAGGGCGAGTGGGTGCGTTATTCGACGCCGGAGGGCGCTGAATACGTCGCCGTGTGCGTGCCGGCTTTCTCGCCGCAGGCGGTGCATCGCGACGCGTAGTGCACTTCTCAGAGGCCGGGTGTTCGGGAATTCGCCTCCCGGATGGGGCGCCACGAACCGCGCTCCCGCATCCGCTGCACGGTGTAGGCGATCTCCGCAAACATCGGCATGGGATCGTCCCAGCGAAGATCGGACCGCGTCATGCGGCGTGCCGGCCCGAAGAAGCGCCACAGGGTTCGCCATGGCTGCCGGGACTCCAACGCGTTCAGAATGCCGAAGGGAACGGACCAGCGGTAGCGCAGCTTCCGGCAATAGTGCGTCTGGGGCGGAATATCGCCTTCCATGGCGAGGCGGCAGATGAGCCAGGGGAAGTTCAGGCCGGCTTGTACGGACAGGTCCAGCGTGCCCCAGAACCGGCCGTTGATCTCCATCAGGACGAGCTCCCCGGTTCCGGGGTCGCGCTTGAATTCCACTTGTGCCGGACCGTGCCAGGCGAGGCGCCGCAGCAGCCGGGCTGCCGCTTCGAGGAGATCGGGAGCGTGGATCGTCTCGTTCAGGATGCCGGCGCCGCCCGCGGCGGGATACATCAGCAGCCGCTGCTGCGCGAGCATCGCCCACGGCTCGCCATGCCAAAAGAGGGAACAGGCGTCTTGAATCCTGCCGGGGATGTATTCCTGGATCAGCCTTCCGCCCCAGGCGGAATCCCGCGATTCGCCGGGTCTCGAAAGGTCCCACCCCCGCAGCAATTCCTCCGGCGATGCGGCGAACCAGAGCCCGAGCGCGGCGAACCCGTCGACGGGCTTTACCACCGCCGGGTACGAAAGCTCCGCCGCGGCCTTCCGCAGTTCCTCCGCGCTATACGGGCGGAATGTCCTGGGAACGCGCAATCCTTCCTGCCGGGCGACGTTGAGCGTCGATTCCTTGTCACAGGCGATGCGCAGGCCGGTTTCCGGGGGGACCACGAACCGCGCGCGTCCCTGAAAGCAATCCGCGTATCGCACCAGCGGCCAGATGGTGTTCACCTGCGTGGGGAGCACAACATCGATCCCAGCCTCCCGGATGACTTCCAACAGAGCGTCGACGTGCGCCTGTTCATTCTCCTCCGGATGGGGCACGCGGTATCTTGCTTGCAGGAATCGCGAGCAGTAAGCCTGGCCGCGAAACTGGTCACTGGCAACGAATACCCGGGCTCCTTGCGCGGCCAGGGCCCGGATGGCCGCCACGGTCATGCGATTGTCGGGCAGGCAGACCGTCGATAGGAGGACGTTCATGGCTAGCTATAGCTAGTACATCATGGCAGATCAACCGAAGGATGGCAGTGCGAGCACGTTGTCCCGTGCTCACCGCGACACAATGCGGCCGCGCGGATCGAGCTGCAATCTCCTGCCACGCCACTCGACGGTTCTCCCAAACAGGCCCGCGCACCACACGGCGAATCCGAACAGGTCGCGCAGCGGGATCAGCGGAAACAGGCGGTACACGTCGCGGCTGCCGAGCACCCACCAGCCCGCCGTGATCGCCATCAGCAGACGCGCTGCCAGGACACCGGCCGCCAGCGTCCAGGCTCCTGTGGCGGCGGCCACAACAGCCCAGGCCGTGGCGAAGGTGACCGGCAGTCCGGCGTAGCCCGCCGGTTTCGAGACCCGGATGGTGCGCGCCCAGCGGACCTGGTGGCGCCACACGTCGCCCCAGTCGCCCCCCATGTGCGTGGTGACAATCATGTCGCTCAGCACGCATTTGAGGCCGAGGGCGTGGATGCGGTGGCCGAGCTGGTAGTCGTCGGCCAGGTAGTCCGCGATGGATGCGAAGCCGCCGATGCGGTCGAGATCGGCGCGGCGGAAGGCCATGGTGGACCCCATGGCGAATTCGTCGACGCCCACCAGGCGGGCGACCAGCGTGGACGGCGCGAAGTCGGTGGCGATGCCCAGGCCTTCGACGCGCGCCGCGAAGGTGGCTCCCTCGGCGCGATAGAGACAGGTAACGATGCCCACGTGCGCATCGGCCAGCGGCGCAGTGACGCGTTCGAGGTAGCCGGGCGGCACGCGGATGTCGGCGTCGTTCACCACGAAGACCGGATACTGCGCGGCGCGTTCCAGGTCCATCAGCACGCCCACCTTGCCGTTCGGGGCCTGGGTGGTGGATTCGATGCGGCGCGCTTTGGGGAACTCGGCCAGCAGCCCCGCTGCGGGGTCGCCCGCGCGGACGCCGCACAGGAATTCGTATTCGCCGTGCAGAGTGGTGTGCGAAGCGATCGCCTCGCGCATGGAGGGTTCCACACCGTGGACCGGTTTCAAAATACTGACCGGCGCGGACTGGCGTCGGGCGTCGGGCGTCTGCCGCCTGAAGGCCACACACGCGGCGACGGCGAACAACTGATAGCCGGCGGCCACCGCGCAGATGATCTCTATGATCACAGCGCGAGTAAGTATACGCCGCAGGCGACGCAGGCTGCGCCGATCCAGCGGCGGGCGTCCACGCGTTCCTTGAGCAGCGCGCGGGCGAGGATGGTATCGAGCACCACGCTGGCGGCCGAGGCCGGCACGGCAAAGCTGAGGTCGGCCACCTGCACCAGCGCCATGAAGGCGAAGAAGGAGATCGCCATGCAGCCGACCGCCAGGATCAGCAGCTTCTTGTGAACCAGCGTGGCCAGGATGCCGGCGCCCTGCAACTCGCCGACGCGCTTCATCTCGAAGCTCTGGAGGAGGTCGCCTGCAACCGTGCAGCCGACGACAGTCGCGAGCAGCAGCCAGGCTCTCATGGTTTCTGCTCCTGATGGGGGCTGCTCAGGCCCACCATTACCGTGCCCACCACGATCAGGATCGTGCCCGCCCAGCGCGCAGCCGTGATCTTCTCGGCCAGGAACAGCGCGCCCAGCACCGCACTGATCACGTAGCCCAGGGCGGTGACCGGCAGCACGTAGGTCAGATCGGCCCAGCCGAGCATCGTCATGCGCGCCAGCAGCCACAGGATCAGCAGCACGATGCCGCCCATCACCCAGGGATTGAAGATGGCGCGCAGCATCGCCAGGGCGGATTGCGAGACGTCGTCGGAGGCTCGCATGCCGATGGCCAGCAGCAGGTTGCCGATGGAGTTGCTGAGGATGACGAACACCGCGAAGACCGCGGTCTTCCAGCGGAGTTTCGCGTCCATTCCTGGCGCAGGGCGTGAGACGGGGGTCACAGGTTTGTCCACAATCGAGGACCGCTTCCTTTGGTCGCGGCTCAGCTAGTGGCACTGTGCCCAAGCACCGTGATTCCGGGCAAAGCGCCTGTAGCTGAGCCGCGACCAAAGGAAGCGGTCCCCCTGGTGTGTGCTAGGCTCCTGCGCCGGCGCTCGCGCTGGCCTTCATCTCTTCGACGTACTTCTTGCGCTTGGAGCGGAGGCTCATGTACTCGCGCGCTTCCTTATAGAGGCGCTTGCGCTCGGAGTTGTCGAAGATCGCCTTGCGGACGATGCGCCAGGCGGCCTTGGGCCGGAAGTAGTATTCGCCGTAGAAGCGCTCCACCCAGTCCATCATCTCGGCTTCATCGAGGATGCCGGGGTAGATGACGTGCGGAAGCTGGTGGCCCTGCTCATCGCTCATGTTGCCGATGTTGATCAGCGCGTTCTGCTGGGCGAAGTCGTAGAACTCGGTGCCGGGGTAGGCGTGGGCGATGGACACCTGGATGGTTTCGCAGTCCAGGTTCTTGGCGAAATCGATGGTGTTGCGGATGCTCTCGCGCGTTTCGCCGGGCAGGCCGACGATGAAGTCGGCGTGGATGGTCAAGCCCAGCTTGTGCGCGTTCTCGGTGAAGCGCTTGGCCATGTCGATGGTGGCGCCCTTTTTGATGTTCTTCAGGATCTGCTGGTCGCCGCTCTCATAGCCCACGATCATCAGCCGCGCGCCGGCTTCCTTCATGGCCTTGAGCGTGTCGTAATCCGTGGTGACGCGCGAGGTGCAGGACCAGGTCATGCCCACCGGACCGAGCTTCTCGCACAGCTCCATGGTGCGCTGCTTGCGGTAATTGAAGGTGTCGTCGTCGAAGAAGATTTCCTTCAAGCCCGGGAAGTTTTCCTTGACGTATTTGACCTCGTTCACCACGTCGTCATTCGAGCGCAGGCGCCAGCGGTGGCCGGAATGCGTCTGGGGCCACAGGCAGAAGGTGCACATGGCCGGGCAGCCGCGCGAGGTGTAGAAGGAAAGATAGGGGTTCAGCAGGAAGGGGACGTTGTAGCGGCGGAAGTCGAGGTCGCGCTTGTAGACCTTGGTGACCCAGGGCAGCTCGTCGAGATTCTCGATCACCGGACCCTCGGGGTTGTGGACGTTCTCACCGTTCTTGCGGAAGCTGACCCCGGGCAGGTCTTCAAGATTCGCGCCCTGGGCATAGGAGGCGATCTGGTGGTCAAATTCGCGGCGCACCACGAAGTCAATGGCCTTGGTGGAGTTCAGCGCCTTGTCCGGTTCGGTGGTGACCGGCGGACCCACGAAGCACACCTTCAGCTTGGGATTGACGTCCTTGAGCATGTCGGCGATCTTGACGTCGACGTGGAACCCGGGAGACGACGTAAACAGGACCAGCAGATCGAAGTCCTTGCCCATCTGGACCGTCTGCTCGATGGAGATGCCGTGCGGCGGGGCATCCACCACCTTGCTTTCGGGGATCATCCCGGCCGGGTAGCACAGCCACACCGGGTACCAGTAGGATTCGATCTCGCGCGTGGACGGCCAGCGCGAACTGGCCCCGCCGTCGAAGCCTGCAAACGAAGGCGGATTCAAAAAAAGCGTTTTCATCGGCAAGGGCCGGTATCTCCTGACTTAGGCTCGCGCGCTGCGGGTGGCGCTCAAGGTTTCCTAGAACCCGCCGGCCAGGGTCGATTCCTCCGGCAAGCGCGTGAAGTTGCTGAATTCGATATCCAGTTGGGCCGGTCCGAACAGGCGGACATCGGCGGAGCTCTCGAAGTGCTTCAGGACGGAAACGCCGTCCACCAGTTCATAGTCTCGCGCAAACCGGACCTTCTTGAGCATGAAGTGCGGATTTTCCACCAACTGGCCGGATTCGCGCAGCGGCATGCCCGTGGCGCCGTCGATGCGGACCTCGCCCTGGAACAGCCCCGGACCGTTGTGGTGCGGCTTCACGTCAAAGACGTAAACTGTGTGGGCTTCTGACGTGCCGGCCTGCTCGGTGAGGATGGCCTTGGGCTTGAACTCGTAGACCGTCGGGCTGACGTTCATCGCGCCGTAGGCCTTCTTCTGCTGCTCCTCGCTTAAGTAGCGGGTAATCAGCTCCTTAAAGACGGTGGGGTCGCCGCTGAAGGAGGCCAGCGGTTTGAAGGTGATTTCGCCGAGCATCGAAACGATCCGTAACACCCTCATTCTGCCGTGCTTTTCGAGCTTGGGCAGGCTGCCGTCGATATCCACTTCCATCTGGGCGCCCTTCATGGCGTCCTGCTGCATCTGGATGGCGTGCGCATAGCGCGCAATCACAAGCTGGAGTTGACGATCGACGTCCAGGTTACCGATGTCGGCTGCCGGCAGAGATCCGGCCAAGAGGACTGACGCTGCAAATAAAGCGATAACTCGCACTTCGAGACACCTGTTGGTGAGTGCCGATGACACCCACCCTACCCTTCAATATATCAGATGAGCGGGGAGTACGATGCGATGCGTATTTCGGTGCCAGGAGGAGGTGTCAAACCACAGGCGGGAGCCGTCCGTGCGGGCGGTCGCCAGCCCGCCCAGGTCCGTGCGCAGGACCGTGGTATGCAGGGCCTCCAGGCGCGCCAGGACGTCCGGGTGGGGGTGGCCGAAGGAGTTCTCGTAGCCGGCGGAAATCAGGGCGATGGCGGGTGAGGCGGCGTCCAGGAAGGCTTCCGTGGAGGAGGTCCGCGAACCGTGATGCGCCACCTTCAGGACGTCGGTGTGGCCGATGGCGCCTTCGGCCAGCAGTTGGTTCTCGATGGGGCGTTCCAGGTCGCCGGTCAGCAGGAAGGAGCGCGACCCGTAGGTGAGGCGCAGGGCCAGCGAGTCGTTGTTTCCCGGTTCGCGGGCGGTGTAGGCGGGATCGGGGGCCAGCACTTTGATGGTCGCGCCGGAGAAAGGGAAGGCGGGCTCGGTGCGCGGCTCGCGGATGCGGACGCCCTCGCTGCGGGCCCGGGCGACCAGCGCGGCGGGCGGGTTCGCGCCGGTCCATAGCTCGTCCGGATGGAAGTTTTCGAGGACGGCGGTGAGGCCTCCGATGTGGTCCTGATGCGAGTGCGTGGCGACCAGAATGTCCAGGTGGCGGATGCCGCGGGTCCAGAGGTAGGGCGAGACGACGTCTTCGCCGATGTCGAGATTGGATGGCCGGGGGCGGCCGTAGGAGAGGCGTCCGCCGCCGTCGACCAGCATCGTGGCGCCTTCCGGGAACACCACCAGGAGGCTGTCCCCCTGGCCGACGTCGATGGCGGTCAGCTCCAGTTGGCCGGGGTGGATGTCCGCGGGCCAGGGGCTGCGGATCATGAGGGCGAGGAGCACCAGTACGCAGGCGACGGCCGGCCAGTGGAGGGCTTTATGAACGGTCCGATGGCGGAAGGAGACGGCGGCGGCAACCAGCGCCGCGACGAACGCCAGCGCCAGCCATACGGGTGGGTCCGGCACGCGCCAGCCCGGGTCAATGCCCGCGTGCCACGCCGCGACGTTCCGCGACCAGCTCAGGAAGGTGCCCGCCAGCGCCGCCGCCCAGTGCCATCCGCTGAACAGCGCCAGGAACCCCAGCGGGACGATGGCGTTCATCAGCGGCACGATCGCCAGGTTCGCGGTGAGGCCGGTGAAGGAGATGCGGTGGAAGTATTCAGCCATGGGCAGCGCGAGTCCGATCTGGATGGTCGCCGAGATGGCGGCCAGCTCGAAGGCGAACAGCGCCAAACGCGTGGCGAGCGCGAGCGCGCGGGCGCACCAGTCGAACGGCACCCGGGTCCAGAGCGCGAGAGTTTCCGCAGCCAGGCGGACCTCGACGCGGAACTGCGCCACGCGTGGTTCGAGATGCGGGTCGATGTCGACATTGGTGATCGAGCGCAGGCCGCGGGCCAACGGTCCGGTGGTCGCTTCGAGCAGGGGGGCGGCGAGCGCTCCGATGGCGGCTACGGACAGGAAGCTGAGCTGGAAGCTGGCCTCGAACAGTTCAGTAGGGTCCCAGGCCAGGTAGCCTAGCGCGAGGGCGGAGATCAGGTTCAGGATGCGCGTCCGCCGGAAGAAGAGCCGCGCGACCAGGTAAAGCGTCAGTCCGCCCGCGGCGCGCACTACGGGGACCGAGAATCCGGAGACCAGCGCGTAGGTCCACGCGACCGCCGCGGTGATGGCCAACGCGGAGGAAGTCGACACGGGAGCGAAACGCAGCAGACCCAGCAGCACCATCGCCAGGATCGAGACGTGCAGCCCGGAGATGACGAGGGCGTGGTAGGTGCCCGAGCGGCGGAAGTCGTCGGTCCAGACGCGCTCGAGGTGCGCGGACTCGCCGATCAGCACCGCTTCGAGCATGGCCCGCGCGTACTCGTCGTGGGCGAACAGGCGGTCGATGCGGTCGAGCGCGGCGGTGCGCAGGGCGAAGACGGCGGCGAAGAAGCGCGACCCGCAGCGGCCCGGCAGCACGCGCACGGATCGCGCCTCCGCCGCCGCGGGAACCAGGGCGGTCCAGTAGATATCGCTGCGGGCAAGGTAGGCGGCGTAGTCGAAGGCTCCGGGATTGCCGAAGTTGTGCGGCGGGCGGACGCGGGCTTCGATGGCGACGCGCTGTCCGTAGGAGAGGCGCGGGGGATGATCCTGTTCGGCGTAGGCGGGCACCTGGACCTGGGCGCGCGCGCCGGGCTCGAGTTCCAGGGTGAACTGCGCGCGGTCATTGGCGAAGACGGTCGGCTCGACCACGCAGCCTTCAAGGATCACCACTTCGCGTGGGGCGACGTCCAGATACGGCTCGCGCGTGGGCTGGCGCCAGGCGAGCAGGAACGCGCCGGCGCAGACCAGCGCGAGCGTGCCGGCGGTGGCGCGCGTCCACTTTGACGCAGGCGCCGCCGCGAGCGCGGCGAACGCCAGCATCGGCCAGGCGGTCTCGCGCACGGAGAAATCCAGCGCTTCGCCCAGAAGGATGCCGGCGACGACGGCCACCAGTGGCAGTAGGAGCGGCTCACGCACGCATAAGAGTAGTCCGATATGGGCAGGAAAGTTCTCGCGTGGGGGGGGTGCGAACGGTGGGGGACCGCTTCCTTGCGGTGAGGCTTCCATGAGAAAGCCGGCCGAGTCAATCCCTTAATTTGGTCCGGCGAACGAAACCTCCATTGCCGACCAGGGGGAGGCGCCGCAGCGTTTCCCCGTGCTTGCTTCTTTAGCCCACATTTCTCACTAGGCTTCGGGCGCAGGATGTGGCGCAAGCCCGTGGCTTGCCGCGCCGGGACTCGTCCCGGCGCTTGTCGCCCGTCACAGCGTCCTGCCGGGAGCGGCGGCGAAATCGCCGATTGCGTTTTCCGCCTTACGCTTTCCGCCGCCGTGCTGAGGGCTTGGTAGAAATCCTGGTTCGTTGCTTTCCGGCGCAAAATGCGATTGCGGACGGTGGAGGACCACTCCCTCTGGTCGCGGCCAGAAGCTCTGTGTTTGCAACCGCCCTTGCCGGAACCGTCTTGCCGGAACCGTGTGGTGTGGCAACACAGCGGGCAGCATTTTGCGACAGAACGTAGTTAAGCTAGCCGAGCAGGTAGACCCCGGCCGCGGCCATCGCCACCAGGAGCAGGCCTCCGGTCGCCAGCAGGAGTGCGGCCTGCCAGCCGGGCAGCCGGATCTCCAGACGAGCCTGCGCGGGTTCGGCCGGTTGCGAAGCGGGCTCCAGGGCGGCGTGCGAGCCGCCGTTGCGGGCGTGGAACATCTCAGCCAGCAGCAGGCGGTCGGCGCATTCCTGGCAGTCGACCAGGTGGGCTTCAAATGCGGCGCAGTCCTCCGGCGTGAGCGTGTGCCGCAGGTAACCCGCGGCGAGGTCCCGTTCATCGATCTCGCGATGATCCATCCCTTTTTGTTCTTCGGGGCCGCGTCCGACCCTATTCTCCCACCGCGGGGGCGCATATGGTAGACTCAGTGGAGCGAATCAGTACTAGGAGTGTCTTCAAATGGCGAAGGTGTGTGAGATGTGCGGTCGCGGTCCCCAGTTCGGCAACCGGGTGAGCCACGCCCACAATGTGACCAAGCGGCGCTGGAACGTGAACCTGCAGAGCGTGCGGGCGGTGGTGAAGGGCGCCTCCAAACGGATGCGCGTGTGCACGTCCTGCATCCGTAACGGCAAGGTCCAGAAGGCCGCCTGAGGCCGCGCTCGCGGCCGTCCTCCAACTTGAATCATAGAATTCCGGCGTCGGGCAGGGGAGACGTGCGGCCGCGCGTGCTATTCTAGCCGTTTCGCATGCCCCATCTGGCTTGGTGGCAATGGCTGCTGGGAACATTCTGCGCGTTCATGATCGGGATCGCCAAGACGGGCGCTCCCGGTGTGGGAACGCTGGTCTCTCCGCTGATGGTGATGGCCGTGGGCGACGCCCGGCTGGCGACGGCCTGGGCGCTGCCGGTGCTGATGACCGCCGACGTCTTCGCCGTGCTGTACTGGCGGAGGCACGCGCAGACCCGCCAGTTGTTCTCCATGATCCCCTGGGTGCTGGTGGGCGTGGTGGGCGGAGCTTTCGCCCTGCGGCTGCCGGAGATCGCCATCCGGCGCATCATCGGCGGCATCGTGGTCACGATGATGCTGATCTACCTGAGCCGCCGGTTGCGGCCCTCAACCGACGTGCACGGCAGTCCGTCCTTTTACGGGGTCGCGACCGGGTTCTCGTCAACGGTGGCTAACGCGGCCGGTCCGGTGATGAACCTCTACCTGCTGAGCCGTAAGCTGCCCAAGGAAATCTTCGTGGCGACGGGCGCGTGGTTCTTCTTCGTGCTGAATATCGTGAAGTCGCCGGTGTACGCGTATCTGCATCTTTACAGCCAGCAGTCCTTCATCTTCGACGCGCTGATGGTGCCGGCGGTGCTGGTGGGGGCGCGCACCGGGCGCTGGCTGATCTACCACATGCCGCAGCGGGTGTTCGAATTCCTGGTGATCGCCATGACCGCGGTCTCCTGCCTGTTCCTGTTCCGCTGAGGCGATGCTATACTGGCGTTGGGCCCCCTTTCTGCGGGGCCCCTTGCGTCGGGGCGTGGCTCAGCCTGGCTAGAGCGCCTGGTTCGGGACCAGGAGGTCGGAGGTTCAAATCCTCTCGCCCCGACCATTCCTTCCTGATTCAAAACTTGGGGCCGTAGTTGGCGCGCTGCGCGTAAGCTTTGGCCTTCACCGCTTGCTGGGCTTGGTACTCACGCTCGCGGTGGGTGTCGAAGAACAGATCCTTGAGCTTTACGGGCAGGCCGCGGGCTTGCAGATTGTTCGTCATCCAGACGGCGGTGGCGCGCAGGGCGGGTTTGTCCTCCGGGCGCTCCGGCCAGGGAACGCCGCCCACGGCGGCATGCGATGCCCCCGCGACCCGATGCTGCCAATAGGTGGTGCGTCCCGGCCATTGGTCGCGCAGGCCGCAATTCTGGAACCAGGAGCGGCTATATTTCTGGTCGAGGCTCAGGAACGGGTCCGCGATGGTACGGTCGCGCAGAACGTGATAGACGTAACGCACGTTGCACTGGGATTGATACGCGTCGATGGTGGTGGTTTTGTCCACGGCGTCGAACAGAAATAACGCCTCGATATCGCCGCCGAATTGCCGCGCCGCATCGATGACGATGGCCCCTCCGCGGCTGTACCCGGCCAGGAACAGCCGCTGGCGGCGCTGCTGGCCCAGGCGCAGGCGTCCGACCGCCCAGTCGGAAAACATCTTGCACTCCGAACCCAGGTTCGAGGGACCGCGCTGATAGTCGGCGTGCTTGCTCAGTTGATCGGCAATCTGGAGGCAGAAGCTACCCTCCATGGTGGCGGCATATTCGGCATCGTACAGCGGACCGGTGCCGTCGACGCAGACCATGCAGTAGCTCATACGGCTGCTTCCTTACGGCGCGATCTTCCGGAGCCAACCACGACTATTTCTTGGCGGAAGCAGTTTCAAGCAGCGTGCGGATCTCCGCCAGATCGGCCGGGCTCGGGCCTCTACCGCCGGCGCCTCCCGGACCTCCTCGCGCGCCGCCGCGAGCAGGACCGCCTTTGGCCGCAGCGGGAGCGGGCCCCTTACCCTTGGCCTGTGCGGCTCCCGGACCTCCGCCGCGGGCGCCACCCGGGCCCCCACGTCCGGTACCGACCAGGTCGATAGCCTTCTTGCCGTCCGCGTTCAGGATGTCGGGGTCGGCTCCGTGTTCCAGCAGATACTGCACTAAGTCCCGATTGCCGGCCTGGGCGGCCGTGTGCAGCGCCGTCATTCCCTCATTGGTGGCCGGTCTGCGGCCGTTGGTCGAGTAGACCCGGGAAACATTGTAGGACCATAGCTCGGTGCCCGTGACCTTCGTATTCACGTCGGGGGCATGTTGCATGATCAGTTCCAGGATGGGCATGTTCGCCTGCCCGGCGGCGGGGCCGCCGCGTCCGGGAGGCCCGGCGCCGGCCGCCAGCAGGAAGGCCGTGTAGCCCATGCTGACGACGTTGGGGTCGGCTCCCTTGTTCAGCAGGGCCTCCACGGCGTCCTTATCCTCCAACTGCACCGCGCGGAACAGAGCGGTGGTGCCCGTGCTCACATGGTTGTCGCCGAAGCGGCCGCGGCTCGGAGCGTTGGGGCGATGGAAATTCATCTCCGGGTTGGGATCGACGCCGGCCTCGAGCAACTGGTCGATGACTTCGATGCTCTTCACTTCCGGGCGATTGCTTTCCGGGGGAGCTTCCAATGCGGGACCACGGCCGCCCCGGCCCGGACCGCGGCCACCGCCACGGCCGAAACCAGCGAAGCCGCCCACGCCGGGGGCCACGGGGATGCGATCAACGGCGATCCACAGGGGCGTGCGTCCCCACCAATCCCAAACGTCCAGCTTGGCGCCGTGCGCCATCAGCAATTTCGCGACGTCGTTATGGCTGTTGTCGAGCGCGATCATCAGCGCCGTGATCCCTTCCGGTGTCGGCACGTTCACGTCCGCACCGGCGGCGATCAACTGGTCCACGCAGTCGTAGCAGCCGGAGCGCGCGGCATAGAGCAGGGCGGTCAATCCGCCCACGGAGCGATATTGCGTGCGAGGTTCGCTGGTGACCTGGCTGGGCCAATCGGTGTACAGAGCGCGCGGCTTGACGTCGGCGCCCTTGGCGAGCAGAAGCTTCACCATATCGGCCCGTCCGCCGGCGGCGGCGTAGATCAGGGGCGTTTGATCGTGGAACTTCTCAATGGTGTTGACGTTCGCGCCGGCGTTGACCAGCATTTCGACGATCGGCAGGTCGCCGCCTTGAATCGCAACCATCAGCGCCGTCTCCCCATCCGGATTGGCCGAATCGACCTTGGCGCCCGCGGCAAGCAACATCTTGACCATGCTGGCGTCGCCGACCCGGGCGGCTTCGGTCAGGGGCGTCGCGCCAAACTGGTTGGCGGCGTTCGGGTCGGCTTTCTTGGCGAGCAGGGCCTCGACAATGCCGGGCTCCGAACGGTTCACCGCCCACAGCAGGGGGCTCGAGCCGTCGGGCTGGACTTTGTTGACGTCCGCTCCGGCGCCAATCTGTTCCAGAGCCTGCTTGGTCTCGCCCGACTGAATGAGAGTGGCGAGGTCTTGGCTTTGCGCCCAGAGCGCCTGCGCGAGAAATAGAGCAGCCGCGGCAGCTACCGCGGACAAAACAGCGAGACTAATGCGCTTCACTCATGCCTCCTAAACGACATTGGGGCCCAGTTTGTCGTAGTAACCCCAACCACCCTTTGCCGCAGCATACAGGAACTTCATCGGGTCTTTCCATTTGCGGGGGAGCCCGTCGAGAGCGCCGCCTTCCAGCATGTCCTGGGGACCCTCCCCGGCGCGGACGCGGTCAAAGATCCGGTTGCGGACCTCTTCCATCATGTCGCGCTCGGCCTGGAACTCCGCCTTGGACATCACCGGACCGTAAGCCGGGATGAACTTGGTCTGATCGTTGCTGATCGCCAGGACCAGTTCCATGGAATCGACCCGCCCGCCGACCCAGCCGCCGGTGAACCAGTCGAGCTCAGGGTCGCGCACGGGCGAGGCGACGTCGCCCACGGCGATCACGTTCTCGCCCTTGAAGTGGACGTACAAATCGCCCGAGGTGTGCGCCATCAGCAGGTAGCCGTAGTCGATCTGCTCCCCGCCGGCGTTCAGGGAGCCCTTCTCGTTGAAAATTTCCGTGGGCCAGGCACCCTTGGGACGCGCGGGCTCATAGCGCTCCTCGGCGGGAATCCAGTAATCGCGCGACAGCCATTCCTTGGTGCGCTTCTGGGAGACGATTTTTGCTCCTTGCGCGGCGAACGCCGCGTTGTTGGCGGTCTGGTCCAGGTGATAGTGCGTGTTGAACAGGGTCTGGACCTTGGCGGTTGGCGACAGGCTCTTCAGGGCGGACATGACCTTGTCCGCCGAACCGGGCGCGCCGCTATCCACCAGGACGAAACCGTCGCCCGCCGCAAAGGCGGTCACGTTTGCGCCGTTGCCCGAATCGATGACGGCAATCTTGCCGGAGACCTTGGTTAGTCCCGACTGCGCTTTGAGCAGCCGCGGAGCCCAGAGGCCAAGCGCACCCGCGGCGGCGCCCTTCAGTACTTCTCTTCTGTTCACGGTGCGAACTCCTAGATCTCGCTGATCGTACCGGTGCTATCGCCGAAGTGGTCGCGCTCCAGGCCGACCTTCTGCATCAGCGTCAGGTGGAGGTTGGCGATGGGCGTGTTCTCCGGCAACATGATGTGCTGGCCGCCCTGCTTCAGCTTGCCGTTGCCGCCGCCGACAATCACGTTGGGGATCGGGTAGTTGTTGTGGCGGTCCGAGTTGCTCATGTTCGACCCGTACATAAAGAGCGAGTGGTCCAGCAGCGTGCCCTCTCCGTCCGGCGTCTCCGCCATCTTCTTGATAAAGTCGGCAAACGTCTGCATATGCCACTTCTGGATCTGCACCAGTTTCTTGATACGCTCCAGGTCATTGGCATGGTGCGAGACGGGGTGGAAGCCGTCGGAAATATTGAGGTGCGGGTAGCTCCGGTTGGTGCCTTCGGCCACGGTGACGTAGGTGGCGACGCGGGTCAGGTCGGCCTGGTAGGCCAGCGCCAGCAGGTCGTACATGAGCGTTACCTGCTCGGCGAAATTCTCCAGCTCGCCGATCGGCGCGTTGGGGATGGGCACCTTCCAGGGATTGGATTTTTCCGCCAGTTGGGCGCGCCGCTCGATCTCGCGGACGTTTTCGAGATACGCATCGAGAATGGCTTTGTCCTCGCCGCCCAGTTGGCTCTTGAGCTTGTTGGTGCGGTCCGTGATCATGTCCAAGATGCTGTTCTCCTGGCGGGCCATGGCGGCGCGTTCCTGGGGCGTATCGCCCTCGCCGAACAGCATCAGGAACACCTTGCGCGGGTTGTACTCCATCGGCAGCGGCGTTTGGGGGTCGCGGAAGGACAGCGTGGTGAACGGACCACCGTTACCGGCCGCCACCTGGATGGTGGTTTCCGAGGAGAGTTCCAGGGTCGGAATCGGCGTATCGTCGCTGATGTACTTGGCCATCTCCTGGTCGAGCGTCGTGGACATGGTGTTGCCCTGCGGCAGCGTGGCGCTCAGCCACGTGGCTGGATTGCGCACGTGCACCGAACCGGCCGCGGCGGCGTTTTCCAGGTTGCCGAACGAAGAGACGTATTTCTTGAAGGGCTCCAGCGGCGAGTTGATTTCATTCAGTTTGAAGCTGGCGCCGGAGCCGGACGGAGTCCAGCGATCCCACTCTTCGCCGTACTTCGTGTTGTACATGATCGCGCCATGAGGAATATAGAAGAAGCCCGCACGGAGCTTGGGGCGCGCCGCGGTCTGGGCCAGCGCCGTGGAGGCCGGTACCATGGCGCTCAGGAAAGGCAGGGCCAGATTCACACCGGCGCCCTTCAGGATGGTTCTGCGAGAAATGTGCTTCTTAGTAATGAACATGATTTACTCCTGATTTCCTACCTTTATCATTGCGCCGCGGGAGCCGCCGGGGCGCCCGCCTCTTTCCCGTTCGCGGCCACGGCCGGCGCCGCGCCCTCGCTGGCCGGCTTCGCAACCGGCGGGCCCTGGTTCCGGAAGGCGTCCGAATTGACGATCCCCAGCACCAGCGATGTGAACGTGTAGTTGTCCTTCTTCGCGTCGCGAACCACCTGGCGTACCTGCGGCATGTCGAAGTACTCCAGCTCGCGGTTCACGGCGTACTCCAACAACCGTTCGGTCAGGGAGCCCACGAAGGCTTCCGGACGGCTGGCCAATTGCTTACGGAGCTCAGCCGCACCGTCAATGGCGACGCCGTTCGGCAGCACGGTGCTGGCATCGATGGCGGCGTTATTCGCCTGACGATCGGCGGTGCGATACTGCCCGATGGAGTCGAAGTTCTCGAGCGCCAAACCGATGGGATCCATCACCCCGTGGCACTGCTTGCAACTGGCGTTGTCACGGTGCATCTCAAGCCTGGCGCGGACCGTCTTGGGGGCCTCGCCGGGAGTCTCCTTGAGGTTGGAGACCACGTTGGGCGGAGGCTGCGTCGGCGGCGTGCCGATCAGTTTGTCCAGCACCCAGGCGCCGCGCAGCACCGGAGAGGTCCGGTCGCCGTAAGAGGTCCGCATCAGCACCGCAGCTTTGCCCAGCAGGCCGAAGCGTGCCGGATCGGTGAGTGTGACCGGGCGGAACTGGGAGGTGGTGGGCCCGCCGTCGATGCCGTAATGCTCGGCGAGGCGGTTGTTGAGGAACGTCTGGTCAGAGGTCAGCAAGTCCACCACGCTGCGGTCCTCCAACAGGACGCTGGCCAGGAACTTCTGGACTTCCGTCACGAAATCTTTCCGCATGGTGGCGTTGAAGCCGCGGAAGATCTGCGCGTCCGGCTGCACCAGGTCGAGGCTGGTGAGGTTCAGCCACTTCATCGAGAAGCTGGTCACCAGGCTCTCCGCCTTGGGATCGGCCATCATGCGCTTGACTTGCGCTTCCATCACGCCCGGCTTGGTCAAACCGTTGGCCTCGGCCAGCTTGAGCAGGGCTTCGTCGGGAGGACTGTTCCACAGGAAGAAGGACAGGCGGCTGGCCAGTTCCAGGTCGGTGAGCGGGTACTCGGTGACCTTCGGATCGTGCTGGACGCCGCGGATCGAGCGGAACAGGAAGTCCGGGCTCGCCAGAACCGCGGCGACGACTTCCTCCACGCCTTTGTCGAAAGGCGCGCCATCCAGACGGCCTTCCTTATAGAAGCGCATCAAGCCGTCGACATCGTCTTTTGTGACCGGCCGGCGGAAGGCGCGGTGCGCCAGGTTCCTGGCGATTTCCTGGGCGCACTCGGTTTCGCCGGTGGCCTTCGGGTCGCAGATGAAGATCAGCGGCCGGCTGGTGCTGTAGGAGATGCCGGTGGGGTTGTAAGGGCCCTTAATCTCGATGGCGTTGTTCTGCGGCGCGGGCAGGCGGGCCATCGGCGCCCCGCCGCCGCCGCGGCCAAAACCGCCGCCCGCGACGTTGTCATCCGATTCCACGTCGGAACGGTCGATGAATCCCAGCGTGACGCTGTGCGGGCCCGCCGGCACCTGCACCGGGATCTTTTGGAAGCGCTCCAGAATTTCCTGCCAGCCGACATTGCCCTTCACGTTGGCGAGCCGGAGGTCTTCCGCGCCGCCGATGTCGCCCTTGAACACCACTTTGCCGTCGACCATGATGACCTGCGTCGTCCGGTTCTGCAGGCCGCGGTTATAGAGACCGATCGACTGCTCGTCGAAGGAGGTGCTGAAGCGATATTCGCCGTCGGCCGGAAAAATGTGGGTGAAGGCCATCGCGCCGCGAACGCCCGGCGGGAACGGGAGTTCGGGATCGGTATTTCCCTCCGGCATGTACGACCAGGAGGAAATCGGCGGGTTCGGATCGCCCACCGCGGTCTTGGCGATGCGCCGTGCGGCCGTAATATATTGGTCCAGGAACGCGGGCGAGGTGGTGAGCGCCGAGGCGATGTTGTCAAAGCCGTCCACCTGGATGTCCTGCGGCAGGATCTCCTTTGCGTCCACATCCACACCCACCAGGGCCTTCACCGAGGACCCGTATTCGGTGCGGTTGAGGCGCTGCACGGGCACGTAAGCGGCCGTGGGTCCTTGCGGATGCGCGTCCAGCTCAGACTCCATCCAGGTGCTGAAGGAGTCGATGTCGGCCTGCGCCGGTTGGGGCATGCCCGGAGGCGGCATCAGCCGGCCGCGCAGCTTCTTCAGGACCTTTTCCCAGGTCGCGGCGTCGGCGGCGGGCGTCTGGAGATTCAAACCATCCAGGGCCAGGCCGCCGATCTTGGCGCGCGAGTTGTGGCAACCCACGCAATAGGTGGTCAACAGTTTGCCGTGGGGGTCGGACGCGCCGGCGTTGGGTGCGGCAGTCTGGGCCCCGGCCCGGTTTTGCACAAAGGCAACCGAGGCCAAGGTCGCCACTATTGCGGAGGTATAGAGAAGACGCTTCATGGATGACAGCCTATCGTTGGATCAAGAACTTGGAGAGGGAACACGCACATAGGGAGCCCCCCATATGTATCACAAATAAAAGACTGTCACAAGGGTGGACGGGTTACGCGGGTTGCGCAGGAAAACCCACGGTTGACGGGCGTCACGCGGGCTCTATTTCGCAGCGCCCTGCCCCGCCGGGGGAGCCAACTCCTGCACCTGCAAGAAGAAATTGTCCGGGCCGCGCAGGATCACGGCGCGATTCGCGCCCGGATTCACCGGCTGGCCGCCAGACGACACAACCGTTGCTCCCGCCGCCTTCATCGCTTCCAGTACCGAGTCGAAATCGCTAACGAGAAGCTGCAGCACGCCCGCACCGGGGTCGTGAACCGAAGGGTGCAGCGGCTTCCGGTCGGCCCAGCCGGGCGCCACAAGGCGCAGCGGAAACCAAGCTCCTGGAATCCATAGCCGTCCGCGCGGGCCGTCCGTGAACCCGAGGGCTTCCCGGTAAAACCCGGCCGACCTGTCGAGGTCCTCCACGGTGACCTCCAACTGCACCTCTGTTTCCTGCCGACAGAGAAGAGAGAGAAGAGGCTGTTCCCGAACCTCCCGGAGGTCTACCAGGAGGTCTACAAAAATGCCGTCCGGATCGCGCACCGTCGCCTCGCATTTGGACGCCGCCGGCCATTCCAGGCCCTTCAGCCGAACCAGCCGGTCCTTCACCGCCTCCAGATCCGGCACTCCGAAATGTAGTTGGACCGCCCCGGGGTCAAAAAACCGGGACGGCGCCGGCTTCGCCTGCAAGCCCTGAAACTCCACGATTTCCACCACCAGGTCCGAATCCGGAATCTCGAAACTGGCCATCCGGCTCTGCGCGCCTGGGGCGTCATACAGGCTCGAAATCGCCGGATTTACCGAAAATGGGGTGGGGGTCCCGATCATCTTCAGTCCAAGCGTGCGATAAAACTCAATCGACCGGTCCAGATTTTCGACCACGTGGGTAAAATTTCCCACGCCCAGCACCTGTCCCGGGAGCATCGTGGACGTGAGAAAAAGCGCCGCGATGGTGAGTTTCTTCATGACGCCTCCGTGGCCAGTATACTGCCGGCTTGGCGCGACTGAGGATCGCCGATTGGGCTACGAGGCCGCGGCCAGTCCCGCCGGCCTCGTGGCTCCGATTTTCGCGCTCTACTGCTTGGTCATTGTTTGTCTTGGCCGTGCAGTTCTTCCGCCTTGGGGGCAGGCGGCGGACCCTTGGGGGCGCCCTTGCCCTTGCCGCGGCCGCCGCGCCCGAAGGCCGGGGCCGGAGGAGCGTCCGGCATCTTGGCCGTGCCGCCGACCTTCATGGCCAGGAACTCGGTGCCGGCCGCGAAGCCGATGTACTGCGTGTTGTCGACCATGTAAGTGATCGGGGGAGCCCCACCGCGGAGGTTGAAGGGCAGAGCCAGCAGTTCGTCGCCCGTATCGGCCTTATAGGCGTACAGCGTCGTGCCGGCCACCTGGAACAGGAGGTTGCTGGCCGTGGTCATGGTGCCGCCGCCGGTGGAGCCGCCGCGTCCCTGCTTCACCCACTTAATGGTGTTCGTCTTGGGATCGCGCGCCTGCAAGCCGCCGCGGCCCACGTTGTCCGGACCCCAGATGGGCATGGGCGTCCGCTTGTTGTCCTGTCCGCCGCGGCCCAGTCCGTGCGCGCCGCCGCCCGCCTTGGGATCGGGTTCGGCAGCGGCGTTGAAGGTGTAGCTGCCGGCGCTGTAAGGCAGGTAGACCAGGCCGGCGTCCGGATTGTAGGACATCGGCGCCCAGTTGTGCGCGCCGCCGCCACCCGGGTAAATCAGGACCGAGTTCGACTGGTCGTAGTAGGCGTCCGGATTGATGATCGGCTTGCCGTTGTTGTTCTTGTCGAAGCCCGTTGCCCAGTTGATCGGGACGAAGGGCTCGGCCGAGATGAACTGGCCGTTGGTGCGGTCCAGAATGAAGAAGACGCCGCTCTTGGGAGCCTGCATGATCACCTTGCGGGTGCGGCCTTCGATCGGGATGTCGGCCATGATGAAGCCGCCCACCGAGTCGAAATCCCAACTGTCGGTGGGGACTGTCTGGTAATACCACTTCAGCTTGCCGGTGGTCGCATCCACGGCCACGATGGAGCAGGTATAGAGGTTGTCCCAGTTGCCCCATTGATCCTTGGGGATGCCGCGCAGTTCCTGGGGCCACGGTTCGGCGTTGCCCGTGCCGGCGATCACCAGGTTGGTGTCGGGGTCATACACCAGGCCGTCCCACACCGGGGCGCCGCCGCCGTACTTGGACCAGTCGCCCATCCAGGTCTTGGCCGCCTTTTCCTGCGCCTCGTCTTCAAAGGGCTGGCCCGGTTTCGGCGGAACCGTGTGGAACTTCCAGGCGAGCTTGCCGTCCTTGAGGTTGTAGGCGGCGAAGAAGCCGCGAATGAAGTACTCGCCGCCGGCCACACCGATCACCACCTTGTCGCCCGCGATGCGCGGGGCGATGGTCAAGGAGTAATAGTCATTGATGTCGGCTACCTTGGTCTGCCACAGCTCCTTGCCGCTGAGGGCGTCGAGCGCGATCAGGCGGGCATCGTTGGCGGCCAGGATGATTTTGCCGTCCGAGATCGCCAGGCCACGGTTGTGGGTGCCGCAGCACATGTGGCTGCGCGTGATAGGGTCGATCTTGGCGTCGTACATCCACTTCTGTTGGCCGGTGCGGGCGTCCAGGGCGTAGACGATGCTGTTGTCCATCGACTGGTAGATCGTGTTGTTCCAGACCAGGGGCGTGCCTTCGGTGCCGCCGCGGCCTCCGGGCTCGGCGATGGGCGCCGACCAGGCCAGGCCCAGCTTGCCAACGTTAGATTCGTTGATCTGCTTCAACTGGCTGTAGCGCTGTTCGGATTGCGTCAGGCCGTAGGTGAGCCAGGTGCCCGGCAGAGCGTCCTTGGCGGTACCGGCCATTTTGAGGACATTCGCGTCAACGGAGCGCGGCTGCTGGGCGACGATCGCGGAAATGAGTGTGAGAGTGGCGATGACGCCAATTGCCCACATGGCAGTCTTCTTGGTGTTCAGCGTGGTCACGGTATATTCCCCTCAATGCAGTATACCGAGACAAAGCCGCTAGGGAACCTGGTCCGTGCCGGCGCCCCGCTTTCTCCGGTTCTGCTACGGCACCGCGGCCGACCAGGCGCTGGTGTCGCCCGACTCGAATCCGTCGGAGAAGATTTGTTGATCCAGGTCGCCCAGCACGTACTGCACGAGCAGCGCATCCGTATCACCGGAAAAGACAATGTCAGGCGCACCGGGGCGTGTCGTCGACGGGCCGGCGCATAACCTCCAGTTGGCATCGCCCGTCGCGGGGTCGAGCCCCAGGGACGGGCCGGGATCATCTACTGTGATATAGCCGCGGGCGATTCCATCGCAGTTCGGGCATGCGGGGAACCGGCGCCCGAGATCGGTGCAGCTTGGCGTCGGGACCCTGGTTCTCCAAACATGGCCTGTGATGACCGGTGTCGTCGGCTGGCGGAAAACCGGCAGGGGGCGGTGCCGTTGATCCTCGAGCTCAAACCACCTGATACCCGCGCGGTTGCCGGGCCGCGGCGGCGTCCGTTGGTCGTCTGCGGAGGGGAGATGACGGCGGATGGGGTCAATCGAATCGCCCCTATCCGAAATTTCCCCCAACGGATTAGAGTAGCCGGAAGAGCCGGCACCTGGGTCGTCGGTGACCCGCAGGTTAAACTCTACGTTCGTCGATACGGCGGAGTAGTCTCCCCAAAGCTGATCAAGATTGCCCCGGTTCCGTGGGTCCTGCCCGGGCACGGCCCACGTCCGTTCCACGCCGAACATCCTGTCGCACGGGCATAAATCTGAAGCAGGATCCGCCCCTGATGGGTCTCCGAACGCCAGCGGGTTGGCGAACGCGTATTGATACGGATTGATCGCCCGGGGATTCAGCGATGCCACGGGATCCTTGGACAGGAACCGCGCCGTGGCGCTGTCATAATATCGCGCGCGCATGTAAAACAGCCCGGTGTCGCCTTCCTGCATGACGCCGTCGGCGCCCTGGTAGGTGAACGGCTGCGCGAGTTCACCTTCGTGCTGCACCGTCGCGCCGTAGGGCGAGTAGGCGTACGTGTCGGTGACATTTCCCGCGTCGTTGGTCAGGAAGCTCGTGTTGCGCGCCTCGTCGAAGTGGTAAAAGCGGCGGTTGTTGTCCGCGTCGATGCGGGACAGCAAGGTCCCGTTCGGAAGCCACACGTAGTAGACCTCGTCGGCGGTGCCGCGGCGCACGATGGCCACCGAGGGCAGCGGCAGGGCGTAGTTCAGCACGTAGTTGCGGATGTCGCCCGCAGCCGAGCGCACAATCCTCTGGCCGAAGGCGTCGTAGGCGAACGACGCCTTCCCGTTCGGACCGTCATAGGAGCTGAGCCGTGAGGCCAGATCCCAGGTGTAGTCATTCAGGCCATCCGCGGTCTCCCGCCCCAGGGCGTCGTAGGCGCCCGCGTAGGACTGATGCGCCGCATCGTAGGCCATCGATGCACCGCCGGCCGGGGCGTCCGGAATGGCCGCCGCCGACCGCTCGGCCCGGGTCACGTGACCGGCCGCATCCCGTGTCAGCGTGACCGCCCCCAGTTCCGTCCCGCCCTGCGCGTAGCGGATGGTGGCCAGGCGGCCGTTGGCATCGTAGGTGTAGTCTTCGGTGACGCCGTTCGGAAACGCGACCTTCACCAACTCGCGTGCTTTGTCGTAAGTGAAGTCGACCATGCCGCCCACCCAGTCCTCCACACGCGCCAGGAGGCCGCGCTCATTGTAGACGTAATGCACGGTCTTGCCGGGCGCGTAGGTGATGAAGTCGATCCGCCTGTCGCGGTCGCGTGAAACTTCCAGGCCGTTGGATTTCACCATGCTCCCGGCCGCGTCGTATTCCAGATTCACGCCGGTGGCCGTGGTCATGCGGCCGTCTTTGTCGTAGGTGTATTCGAGCACGGTTCCGTCCGAGTAGGCCCGCCGCGTGACGTGGTTCGCTGCGTCGAAGGTCAGTTTCAGATCGCCCTCCGGAAGGGTGACTCGCGAGATCCGCCGCCGCGAGTCGTACTCGTAATTTTCGGCTCGGCCCAGCGGATCTGTCCGGCCCACGCGGCGTCCGGAAGCATCGTAGGAGTTCGTCCACAGGCCACCGTTGGGATCCGTGACCACGCGCACGGCGCCCATTTCATTGCGCCCGATCGACGCCGCGATTCCCGCGGGCAACGTTATACCGGTGAGCGACCCGCGCGCGTCGTATTGGAACTGGGCGGTGTTTTCCAGGGGATTGGTGGATTGCGTCAGCCGTCCCATGGCGTCGTAAAGATACGTGTAGCGATCGCCTGCGGCCGTGGTGGCGCCCGTCACTTGTCCGAGCGCGTCGCGGTCCAGCTGGGTCTTCCGGCCCAAAGCGTCGGTCACCGCCGTCAGCCGGGCCTCTTCATTCCACTCGAATCCGAGTCCTTCACCGCTCGCGTCCACCAGCGAGATCGGCCGGTTCAGCGTGTCATAAGCGAACATGACGAGGTCCCCCTCGGGCCGCGTGACGGACTGCACGCGTTGCAGCCCGTCCCGCGTTGTTTGGGTGATGAACCCCAGAGCGTCGGTGTTGCGCTCCGAACGGTCGTTGTTGTCGTAGGAGAAGGAGGTGGCGTTCCCGCGCGCGTCGGTCACGCTGCGCAGCAGATCGTTGTCATTGAATTCGGCCGACCGGGCGTTGCCGCGCTCGTCGGTCCGCCGGACCACGCGATTGCGCGCCTCGTATTCGAGGGCCACCGTGGCGTCGTCCGGATGCGTGATCCCCTCCAGCCGTTTGGCGTTGTCGTAGCGCAGCATGCTGGTGTCGCCGGCATGGGTGCGGATCGAGGCGACGGTGCCGTCGTTGCCGTAGGTGTACGTCGTGCTGCCGCCCAGAGGATTGGTCAAGGAGAGCGGCTGCCCGCGGTCGTTCCAGGTGGCTTTCCATACCTGACCGGCCTGGTCGGTCAATCCCGTCACGCGTCCGGCTGCATCGCGCTGCAATTGGATCGCGGTGCCGTCCGGCAGGTCGATGCGCGACAGATCGTGGAACGTGAGTCCGTCTGCCGTGGCCGCCGCGTAGGTGAAGCGCGTGAGATGACCCAGGGCATCGGTGATACTTGCGATACGGCCGCTGGCCGCGTCATAGCTGTAGCGCGTCACCGCACCGGTGCGATCCGTCACCTGGGTAATCCGGCGGTTGTTGTCGTAGGTGAACCGAGACGTTTTTCCGGCCGCGTCGGTCTGCGCGATCAGGTTGAAATCGGCGTCGTGCGTCTGGGTCACGGATCCGCCGCCGGCCGGTTCGGTGGCCTTGGCCCCCATGCCGGCCCCCATGCTGCCTCCCATGCCGCCCCCCATGTAGGCTGCGCCCAAGGCGTGTCCGCCGCTATCGAGCTGCTTCGAGACGCGGCCCTGCTGGTCGAATTCCTGACGCAGCGGACGGTTCGCCGCCGGGCGCGTCTGCGCCGTCAGCAGTCCTTCCAGGCCGCCTGCCATCGTGTAGGCGAAGGTGGACCGGTGCCCGTTCGCGTCGCTGACCGCCGTCAGATTCCCGTCCGTCTGGACGTAGGTGACGCTCCGCCCTGCCTGGTCCTGGACCTTGGTCAGGTTGGAACCGGTGTAGGTGAACGTCAGCGTGCGGCCGAGATCATCGTCCACCCGCGTAGGACCGTTGGCGCCCTGTGTGACCGTCAGCCGGTTGCCGCTGCGGTCCTGGATGCCCACCAGAGCGCCTTGCGGGCTAAACAGGTAGACCCGCTGCTCGCCCGGATGGAGGAAGCGGAAGCCGCCGCCGGGGTCCTGCACAAGCTGATACGGCAGAGGCTCATTGCCGCTCAGATGCCAGAGGCTGTCGGACGCCATGAGCTGGAACGCGACCGTCTTGCCTCGGAATAGCCGCACGGTGGCGTCGTTGTCTTTGACGTTTACGGTGAGGTCGAAGTTATGCATCCAGTTCCGCCCTAGCGCGCTCTCGACGCCGTTTCCGGCGAGATACGACGCGTAGAAGCGCCGCAGCTCCAGGGAAAGCGGCCCCCCCGGAATCGCCAGATCGGCCGGATCCTCCCGGAACACCTCGCCGGTGGCCCCGGAGATCGGTTCGGCGAAGCTGCCCGTGTTCCGGTTTTCAAAGAAGGTGTGCGGGACCGAGCTTCCGCCGCCAATGCCGTTGTAGGTCACGGTGAACTGGCTGGTGGGCCCCGGAAACTGGCCGCAGCGGGTGCTGACCCGGATGCTGGCGGTCTGCTGGCCGTTGCCGGTGGGGATCAGATCGAGCGTTGTGATGAAGCGCTGGTTGGTGCCGAACAGAGCGTTTTGGGTCACATCCTGGATCACCAGTGCTCCGGTCGCCACCAGGTATTCCAGAGCGATCCCGTCCGGGTAGTCATAGCCCGTGGTGGACAGACCGTCGAAGTTGGCGCGCGTGATCTCGTTCACCGGCACGTCGCCCAGCTCCAGAATCGTTTCGATGACGCGCAGCGGGTTCGCCTGGCACGCCCACGCGGGCGCGCTCGCCGATAGAAGCAGCAATCCAAACTTGTGTATCGATTTCATGTGTGCCTCCTATTGCACCGCCACCGTCAGATTCGCCTGGCTCGATGCGTCGCCCACCATCAAGACCACGGGCACGTCCCCGGAGGGAACCGTGGTAGGGATGCGCACGTTCAACTGCAACACGCCCGCGACCAGCGAAGGCGCCGCGCCCGCATAGAGGATCTCGGCCTCCACGCCGTTGATGGTCACCTTTACGGGCGCCACCGGCTTCGGGTACACACTGGTGGCCACCCGTCCGTCCACCCCGGCCGGATTGGTGGCCCCTTCGCCGGTGCCGTAGAGAACCACGATCGACCCCTTCGCCGCGGGGTTCTCCTTCGAATTCAGTGTGGCGTCCTCGTTCAGGATTGCTCCGGGTCCCGAGCCCGCCGAGTTCGCTGCGAACAAGCCGGGCGCGGCCGCCGCCACCGGGAGCGTCACGGCATCCGACTGCCGGCCTTGGTAGGCGACCACCATCTGTGTGGACGGTCCCTTCACCCCGTACGGCACGATGACGGAGGTCTGCCCGGCGCTGGCGTAGATCAACGGTGCCGGAACGCCGTCGAACAGCACCATCGTGTCTCCGGTGAGGCTGTCGACAAAACCGGCCGACGTCAGGGCTACTCCCGCCAGATCTTTGGGTCCGATATCGGTCCCATAGATGGTGATCACCTCGCCCGGCGCCACGGGTCCTGGCTGAAAGCTCGCCGCGTTGACCACCGCCCCAGCCGAAGTCACCGGCGCGGGACCTTCCACGGCCCGCGCAACCGTCCGGCGCAGCAGATTTCCGGCCGGGTCGTAGTTGTAGGTGATCGTTTTCCCGTCGGGATACCGCACGCCCGTCAGGCGTCCCGCCGGATCGTAGGAGTAATCCACTGCTTGGGCAGCTAAAACCGATGCCAGCAGGGCAGGCAGGCAGAGTTTAGGAAGCATGCTCCCTAGGATATATTAATGATCGTTAATGCGCCTGCCATCCGGGCTCTCGTTGTGAACGCCCGTTTTAGATCCCGCCAGGATGCTCAGGCTTTTAACAGCGCTTGAACGTAGGCCGGCTTCAACGGCAACCGCCGGGCGATCTTCCCGGTGGCATCGAACAGCGCCGCGGCGATGGCTGGAGCGGCCAGGGCATTCGCTGCCTCGGAGCCGCCGCCGTAGGTTCCCACCTCCGGCCGGTTCAGCAGGACGACGTTGACCTCCGGCAGGTCCGCCATCTTCAGGATCGGATACGTGAGCCAGTCGCGGCTGGTGATGCCGCTCTCGTCGAATTGCAGTTCCTCGAAGAGGGCGATGCTGACGCCCATGACGGTGCCGCCTTCCACCTGCCGCTTCAACTGTAGCGGGTTGACGATGATGCCCGGATCCACCGCCATAGTGACCTTCTCCACGGTGATCGCGCCGGTAGCGGGCGTCACCGCGACCTGGCACACGCAGGCCCAATAGGTCGCCGAGCGAAACATGACGGAAACGCCTTGCCCGCGCACCACAGCGGATCCGGACGCGGCGCTCCTGTTCGACGGCGACGGGCGGGTCACCCAGCCGGAGGCATCGCGAACGGCCTGCAACACGCCGATCACGCGCTCTTCCTTGGCGTGGTCTATGCGGAACTGGATCGGGTCCGCACCCGCCAGCGCGGCTGCCTCGCTGACCGCCAGTTCGCGCGGGAAATTCTGCTGGAACTGGCCCGGCGTTCGCATGCTGTGGTCGCGCAGGCCGACGGTGAGCGGCGAGGCTTTCTGCCCCACCTGGAACGTACCGTGGCCGTGTTCGGCCAAGGTCGCGACACCATCGTAAATCCAGGGATCGGAGATGTCGTTGACGGTGGATCCGATGAAGACCGCCTTCTCGTTGGGAGCGGGCATGGTGGGCAGACCGGCCAGCACGGCTCCGATGGGGCGGTCATCCTGCATGGCCGGCATGTAGTGGTCGATCTGGTAGGCGACCATCCTGCCGTTGGCGTCCAGCCCGATCTCGACGTCGGAAAGCGCGGCGGGCGATTGCGTCGACCACTGGAAGTCCTCTTCGCGCATCCATTGCACGCGCACCGGACGGCCGACGGCCTGCGACAGGATCACCGCCTCGTCCTCGGCGCCGGCGTTTCCGCCGTTCGATCTTCCATAGTGGCCGGGACCCGCGAAGGTCCGCACGACGACGTTGTCGGGCGTGGTGGCGAGCATCATGGCGATCTCGCCGCGCAGCGCCTGGGGGTTCTGGTTGTGCGTGTAGAGGTGGACAGTCCCGTCCGCGCGGACATCGGCCACCGCCATGGTGGGTCCGATCGGGCCGTGCTTCATATAAGGAAGCTGGTAACTGGCGGTGAGTTTCTTCGCGGCTCCCTTCAAGGCGGGCGCCACATCGCCTTTCGACTTCTCACTTTGCGTAACGCGGGCGGTCTTCCAATCGGCGTCCCGCTTGAAGTAGTCGAAGAGATTCGAATGGCCGGGAAGACCCTTCCAATCCTTCCACTTCGTCCCGTTGCCCACCTGCCGGGCGGCTTGGATGGCTTCCCATTCGGTGGGCGCCACCACACCCACCAGGTTCCCTTTGACAACCACTTGCGCGTTGGGGAATTTGGTCTTGTCCAGCGTACCCACCGACACGAGCGTCGAACCGAGGCTCTTGGGATGCACCATGCGGGCGTGCAGCATTTCCGGAAGCCGCACGTCGGTGGCCCACTGCTCCTTCGCGGCGACTTTGGAGGCGGTCACCGAGTTCCGGAAGGACTGGCCGATCACGCTATATTCGCGGACCGGCTTCATGGGCGGATTGCCGTCCACGGTGAGCCCCATCACGCTGGTCAGGTCGCCCTTCACCGGGATGGTGAGCTGCAACTGCTGGCCCTGGACCAGCTCGCCGTACGACATGCTCTTACCGCCGCCGGAGACGACGCCGGCCTTGGCGGAAATCGCGTTCTTCGGCACGCCCAGCCGCCGCGAAGCCAGGTCGAGGAGCGCCTGATAGGTGTAGGCGGCCGCCTTGCGGATGTTGGGGGTCCCGCTGCCCAGAAAATCGAAGGCGCCGCTGCCGTCCGGCGTGCGATCGGTGTCGCCCATCACCACGGTGGTGATGGCGTCGAAGGAGGCATTCAACTCCTCGGCCACGATCTGGCGGTAGGCGGTGAAGGTGGTGCTCTGGCCGAAATCGCTTTTGCCCGTGCGGATGAGAATGGTGTTGTCGGGATGGATCTCGATCCAGGATTCGGGCAGGCTGGCGTCGAGCGAGTTCTTGCTGGTGGCGGCGCTGGCGGGATTCCGCAGGACGCCCGTTTCCACGACTCCGAAGCCGACCAGCAGGGCTCCGCCGGCTTTGACGAAATTCCGGCGCGTCAGAGCGGCGCCAAATACGTTGACGCGGTCCTTGTTCTGGGTCTTGTTCTGAGTCATGGCTTATCCCCTCTCCGACATGACCGCGGCGGCGCGCTGTACCGCGGCGATGATCGCCGTGTAGCTTCCGCAACGGCAGAGATGCGGCGACGGGCCGGAGGTGGTGAAGGCCTCTTTGATCTGGGCGACGCTCGGCTGCGCGGTCTTCTCCAGCAGCTCAGTAGCCTTGATCATCATGCCGTTCTGGCAGAAGCCGCACAACGGCGTTTGCTCCTCGATCCAGGCCTGTTGCACGGGGTGGAGTGCCTCGCCGGCCTGCTCTTTTGGAGTCCCCTTCTGCTGCGCCCAGCGGGCCGGCAGTCCTTCGAGTGTGGTGACTTCCTTGGTTCCCACGGACGAAAGCGGGGTGATGCAGGAGCGGATTTCCTTGCCGTCCAGCAGCACGGAGCAGGCGCCGCATTGGGCCAGCCCGCAACCGAACTGCGGTCCGGACAGCTCGAGATCGTTTCGCAGGACGTAAAGTAGCGGCGTGTCGGCGGGCGATTGCACCTCGCGCCGGACTCCGTTGACGACGATCGTGGCCATAAAACAACTCCTTCTAAGGGGCGCTTGGATTGTGGCTACAGTCTATCAAACGGGCCGGTTCTATTGGTCCGCCGGGGGGGCGACACCGCCGCGGGGAGCGATTTTGCCGCCGCTTCCGGCATGGGGGCGACAGGCGCCGGGATGAGTCCCGGCGCGGCAATCCACAGGCTTGCTCCACGCCAGGCGCCGCCGGTGAGCGGCTACTTGGGCCGACGCCCAGCCTCGACTCCCCAATAGAGCTGCTTGCCGTTGGGCAGGTCGACCCGATACGCATGCGCCCGGGGTTTGCCGTCGTACGCCACGTAGCCTTTTATGGTGATGGTGTCGCCGGGCTTCAGCGTGTCCCGCTTCCAGCCTTCGCGCTCCAGGCGGCTCGGTGGAAAGCCCTCCATGGCCCAATTGGTGACCTGGCCGTCTGGCCCGCGTACGTCCAGGTAAAGATAGCTGTGGGGGTTGAGCCAGTCGACGGCCGTGACCACGCCCTTCAGCGTCACTTGGTGCGCGCGATCGTATTCCGAGAAAAATGAATGGTGCGCCACCGCGAGCGATCCCCCGGAGGCCAGCAAAGCCATGAAAACCAATCTGACGGCAATCTTTCGCATTTCGTGTCTCCCTGCTCTTGGGAACACGCCCCTTGCGGCACGGTCGCGGGGGACCGCGCAGGTTTTACGTACCTAACATACGTACCCAAAGTGGATTTCCTCACCAGCCCGCACGGAGGTGGCGCAAGCCCGCGGCTTGCCGCGCCGGGACTCATCCCGGCGCTGGTCGCCGGTCAAGGGGTCCTGCCGGCTGCGGTGGCGAACGCCCATTGCGGCTCCGCGCCTCGCGTTTGCCGCCGATGCGCTGAGAGCTTGTGAGAAATGCGGGCTCTTGCGCCGTGGGAGGGAACCCTGAGCCGGGCGCTGCGGCGGGCGTTCCGCTGCTGCTCCCGGCGTGACTACCGTGGCGGGCGACAAGCGCCGGGATGAGTCCCGGCGCGGCAAGCCGCGGGCTTGCGCCACCTCCCAATCCGCACAGCGCAATCCCAGAACCGGACAGGAGCGCACCGTGGTAGAATCGCGGGTAGTTGGTAAGTCCATGGTTTACATGGATTTCTAGGTGCACACCGAACGGTATGCGGCGTGCGCTATTCGAGGATGCGGCGAGCCCGGTCCGGCCACGATCCGCCGCGGGGCGCCGGAGCTGAGAACCAGATCCCGGGACCGAAGCCGGCTTCGAGCAGGCTCCCACCGGGCGCCGGGCGATAAGGACCAAAGATGGACATCAAGCGAGAAGGCGTACTCAGGAAAAAACGGATCAAGATGGTGATCTACACCGTATTGACCCTGGGTGCTGTCGGATTCCTCGGTTGGCGGATCTCGCTGCTGGAGCCGGCGGCGCCCAGCGTGGAATTCGGCACGTTGTGGCCGGATACGGTGAAGCGCGGGCCGATGGTGATTGACCGCAAGGGTTCGGGGAGCCTGGTGCCGGAAGAAATCGTGTGGATCGCAGCCCAATCCGATGGCCAGGTGATGCAGGTGCTGGCGCAGTCCGGCCAGGCGGTGAAGGCCGACAGCATCCTGATGAAGCTGTCGAATCCCGACATGGAGCTGCAGGCCAACGACCTCGAATGGCAGGTGAAGCAGGCCGAGGCCAATCTGGCGGACCTCAAGGTGACCCTCCAGCGCAATCGCTTCGACCAGGAAGCCGCCGTCAAGCGCGCCCAGACCGCGCTCAAGCAGGCCAAGCTGCTACTGGACAAGAAAAAGCAGCTCTTCGAACTGCAACTGGAGCCTGAAATGAACGTCCTCACCACCCAGGCGGACTACGAGCAGGCCCAGAACACCTCCGAGACCGAATCGCAGAAGCTGTCGATTCTGGCGGCTTCGCAGGAAGCCCAGCTCGAGTCCCAGCAGGTGCAGATCGACAAGCTGCGGGCCACTTGGGAGCGCCGGAAGGAGCAGGTGGAGGAGCTGACCATCCGGGCAGGCACCGACGGCGTGTTGCAGGAGTTGTCGCTCCAGCCCGGCCAGCGGGTGGGTCCCGGGACCGTGCTGGCGAAGGTCGCGCAGCCCTGGAAGTTGAAGGCGGAGTTGAAGATCGCCGAAACGCAGGCCAAGGATATCCTACTGGGGCAGAAAGCCATGATCGATACGCGGAACGGGATCATCCCGGCGCACGTAGTACGTATTGATCCCAACGTGGTGAATGGAACGCGCACCGTCGACTGTAAGCTGGACGGGCCGCTGCCGAGCGGCGCGGTGCCGGACCTGAGTGTGGACGGCACCATCGAAATCGAACGCGTCGCCGACGTGGTCTACATGGGCCGCCCGGTGTTCGGCCAGCCCAATACGCAGGTGAGCCTGTTCAAAGTGGATCCGGACGGCAAGGGAGCTGCGCGGGTGACCGTGAAGCTGGGTCGCGGGTCGGTCACCGCCATCGAGGTGGTGGAAGGATTGAATGTCGGCGACCAGGTGATCCTCTCCGACATGTCGCAGTACGATCAGTACTCAAGAATTCAGTTCGACTAAAGGAGCATTCATGTCCGAGTCCATGATTCACCTGGAGGGAGTGACCAAGGTCTTCGTGACCGACGAAGTCGAAACGCACGCCTTGTCCGGCATTCACCTGGATATCGCCAAGGGCGAGTACGTGTCGATCAACGGCCCGTCGGGCTGCGGCAAGTCGACCTTGCTGGCCATTCTGGGGCTGCTGGATTCGCCCTCGGAGGGCACCTACACGCTGAACGGGCGCACCGTCCAGGGCCTCAAGCTGAGCGAGCGGGCGCGCATCCGCAACCGCGAGATCGGCTTCATCTTCCAGGCGTTCAACCTGATCGGCGACCTGACGGTGTATGAGAACGTCGAGCTGCCGCTGACCTATCGCGGCATGCCCGGCTCGGAGCGCAAGAAGCGCGTGCATGAGGCGCTGGAACGGGTCGGCATGAGCCACCGCGTGAAGCATTACCCGTCGCAGCTTTCCGGCGGTCAGCAGCAGCGCGTGGCTGTGGCGCGCGCGTTGGCCGGCGACCCGTCGATTCTGCTGGCCGACGAGCCTACCGGCAACCTGGATTCGACCAACGGTGAAGCGGTCATGGACCTGCTGCGCGAGCTGCATCGCGGTGGCGCCACCATCTGCATGGTGACGCATGATCCGCGCTATGCACGGTACTCGGATCGAAGCGTACACCTGTTTGACGGCCGGATCGTCGAAGAGAACGCCGCCGAGACTGTGTAGCGCGAGCACTTGTGCTCGCCGTGTCGAGACTCGTCTCGACACTTGTGGACGGTTGCGGGACAAGCGCCGGCACGAGTGCCGGCGCGGCGAGCCACGGGCTCGCGCTACAAGCTACCGGAGCAATGAGGCAGGGTTCACCCGGATTGCCCGGACGATGGGTCCCCAGCAGGCCGCGGCGATGGCGGCGGCCATCACCCCCACCACTCCCAGGAAGCTGAGCGGGTCCACGGGCTCGAGGCCGGTGACCAGGAAGATCGCCAGCGGACGCACCGCGAAGAAGGCGATCCCCAGACCGATTCCCGATCCCACGGCCACCGGCCACATGGCATCCCGCAGCACCATGCGCGAGACGTCGCCGCGCGTGGCGCCGATCGCCATGCGGATGCCGATCTCACGGGTGCGCTGCACCACTGCGTAGGTCACCATCCCGTACAGGCCCACGGCCGCGAGCAGCAGTCCCAGCATGCCAACCGATCCCATGCCGATCGCGCCTGCACGGCTCGGCAGGAACACACGGGAGAGGCTCGCCGACATCGTTTGCACTTGCACGCCGGCGGCGGGTTCGGTGCGCCGCAGAACCTGCTCCACCGGCCGCCGCAGCCCCACGGTCGACGCGGGAGCGCGCACCACAAAGGTTACCCTCTTCCCAAAGAACGCCCAGGGCGCGGTGAAAGAGAGAAGCTCGTATACCTGCGGTTGCGGCTCTTCTCCGAGGCTCGCCTGTTTCGTATTCCCCACCACGCCCACGATCCGCCACATGGGCCGCCCCCGCAGGCTGCTCCACAGGGTGATTCCCACCGGATTGCTGGCTCCGAAGTAGCGATGGGCGAACTCCCAGTTCACCACCACGGCCGTGGTGGGATCGGCGCCGCGGTCGGATTCGCGCAGGTCGCGGCCTTCGATCAGCGGGATGCCCATCGCCTCGAAGAATCCGGGGGTGACGGTGCTGTGCCCGTAGTGCACGTCGAATAGGTCGAGCTTGCCGGGAGCCGCCAGGCTCTCGTAACTGCCGACGGGCTCGACCAGCGGTATCCCCTGCGCGGCGGCCGCCGCCTCGACCCCGGGCGTGGCGCGCAGCTCGCGCAAGGCGTCGTCGACGAAGCCGGGCGCGCGTTCCTCGGGATAGCCGGCGGGCAGGAACACGTCGGCCACCAGGGTGTGTTCCACGTCAAAGCCCGGATCGAGCGAGCTGGCGCGCGCCAGGTTTCGCAAGAACACGAAGCCGGCCGCGAGCACCAGCGTCGAGACCGCGATCTGCGCGGCCAACAGTGCCCGCCGTAGGCGCAGGCGGCTGTCGCGCTTGAGGTCCGCCGCCACAGCTCCTCGCACGCCCTGGAAGGCGGGGAGCAGTCCGCTGGCGAGCGTCACGGCGGCGGTGAGCAGCGCGGCGTAGAGCGCCAGGCGCCAGTCCGGGGAAACGCGCAGGAAGATCGGAATGCCCAGGTGCAGATCCACGCCCGCCAGCAGCTTCGCGGAGCCCCAGGCGAGCGCCAGTCCGCAGACCGCGCCGAGCAAGGCGAGCAGGAGGCTTTCGACCAGCAGTTGCTGGATCAGCCGGCGGCGGCCCGCGCCCAGCGCGAGGCGCACGGCGATCTCCTCACGCCGCGCCGCACCGCGAGCCAGCAGCAGCCCGGCGACGTTGACACAGGCGATCAGCACCACCAGCGCGCTGAGCAGCAGCAGGGTCCCGAAGAACAGCACCAGCGTGGCGCCGCCGGTCAGCCCGCGCTGGAAGAGGGTGTGCCAGTCGACCAGCCCCAGCGGGTGAAAGTTGCTGCGTCCGGAGATGGTATAGAGGCCGGGATTCGCGGCGTTCCACTGCGCGGCGGCCACCCGCAGACCGGCTTCGATCTGCGAACGCGGCATGCCCGGCTTAAGCCGCGCGTAGAGCAGCAGGGACGTGTCGGCGGCGGTGACGGGCAGGAACAGGTCGGGCGAGTAGCCGAATCCCATCAAGGCGTGATAGTCCGGCGGGAGCACGCCGACCACGCGATACGGCGCGCCATCGAGCGTGATCGACTGGCCGATGATGTCCGGGTCGGAGTTCAGGTAGCGGCGCCAGAAGCGGTCGTGGAGCACCGCCACCTGGTCCGGGTCGGACGCGAGGATACCCCGCCCGAGCGCCATCGGCACGCCGAGCATCGCGAAGTAGTTCTTGGTGACCTGGGACCGGTAGACCGAGACAGTCTGGCCACCGGCAGACCAGTTGATGCGCCCCCGTGCGTTGGACTCCTCGCTCTCGCCCACCACGTCGGCAAACACGCCGCTCTCGCGGGCGAACTCGAACAGGCGCCGGTTGGCGAATCCTCCGTTCAGGTCCACCCGCGCCAGCGACGCTTCGTCGCGCACCGAGGGCTTGCTGAACAGGAGTTCCTTGACCACCGAGACTACGGTCGCGTTGGCGCCGATCCCCAGGGCGAGGGACAGCACGGCGCCAAACACGACAGCCGGGCTGCGCGCCAGGCCGCGGGCTCCGTAGACCACGTCGCGCCACAGGTTTTCGAGGAAGGTGAAGCGCCACAGGTCGCGCGCCTGCTCGGCCAGCAGCGTGGCGTTGCCCAGGGGACCGCCCTGGGAGCGGTGATGCGCCAGCTCGGCGGCGATGTCGCGCTCCAGACGATGGCGGCGGACCAGCTTCAGCAGGAGGCGGCGCATCGGGCTAGCGCTCCAGCACGCGGGCGACGGCCGAGGAGAGCCGGCTCCAGGTTTGCTGTTCGCGCTCCACCAGCTTGCGGCCCTTGCGCGTGATGTCGTAGTACTTCGCCTTACGGTTGTTTTCCGAGAGGCCCCACTTGGAGGAGATCGCGCCGTCGAGTTCCAGGCGGTGCAGCGCCGGGTAGAGCGAGCCTTCTTCGACCTTGAGGACCTCATCGGACAGCAGGTGGATGGTTTGCGCGATGGCGTAGCCGTGCATCGCGCCGCGGCCGAGCGCGTGCAGGATCAGCAGGTCGAGCGTGCCTTGCAGGAGCGTGGGTGTGGATGCTTTCCCCATGACGATCTAGGGAGAGCATACACGATCTTCCCTAGATCGTCAAGGGGGCAAGATGCAGAGGGAAGCGGGCCGTTCTGAGCATGTCGACCTGCGTCACAGAGGTTGACATCTTACCCAAGCCGAGCCATACTCGGGTTACATGTCAACCCAAGCCGACAAGGAACGCCTGGCCCTCCTCCAAGGCACCCTCGACCTCCTGATCCTGCGCACGCTGGCGCTCGGCCCACAGCACGGCCAAGGCATCGCCCGCGCCATCCAGCAGACCTCGGAAGACGAGCTCCTGGTCGAGCACGGCGCGCTCTACCCGGCGCTGCAGCGCCTGGAAGACCAGGGCTGGATCTCCGCCAAGTGGGGCACGTCAGAGAACAACCGCAAGGCGCGCTTCTACACGCTGACCAAGTCCGGCCGCGCGCAACTCGCCCGCGAGCGCTCGCGCTGGCAGCGCCTGGCGGCGGCTATCGGCCGGGTGCTAGGTCCCGAAGGCGCATGACGCGGAGGTGATCTATGTTCCGCCGCCGACGTCCGAACGCTGACTTCCGCGCCGAGATCGAAGCGCACATTGAAATCGAAGCCATCCGCCTGCGCGAACAGGGCCTCTCCCCGGAAGAGGCGCAAGCCGCCGCCCGCCGCGCGTTCGGCAATCGCACCGCGACCGAGGAGCGGTTTCACGAACGGCGGCGGTGGCTGTGGCTCGATCATCTGACGCAGGACCTGCGCTTCGCCACACGCCTGCTGGCGAAGACTCCCGGCTGGACCGCTGTCGCGGCGCTGACCGCGGCGCTCGGCATCGGCGCGTCGGTGGCGATGTTCAGCGTCGTGTACACCGTCCTGCTGCGTCCGCTGCCCTTCACCGATCCGCAGAACCTGTACTGGGTCGCGCAACGGGTCTGAGATCCGCCGGTGATCCGCACGCGCGCCGACGCGCGTCCGTTGCTGCCGACCATCCAGCGCATCCTCGCTTCCTACACCCCGCAGCAGCCGCCGCCCGACGAGGCGACGGTCGACCAGCGCTTCTCCGATTCGCTGAGCCCGCGCCGCTTCAACGCGGCCGTGATCGGCGGGTTCGCGCTGGTGGCGCCGCTGCTGGCGGTGATGGGCGTCTATGGCGTCATGTCGTACCTGGTGGCGCTGCGGGCCAAGGAGGTCGGCATCCGCATGGCGCTGGGCGCGCGGCCGGCCAATGTTGTCGCGATGATCGTGCGGGAGGGCGCGGTGCTGGGCGTGATCGGCGCGGTGCTGGGGGTCACCGGAGCCGCGGTGTTGACCCGCTATCTCGCGTCGCTGCTGGTGAACGTGAGTCCTTACGACAGGACGGTGTTCGTGGGGCTGACGGCGGTGTTGTTGGTCGCGGTGCTGGCGGCCTGTTACGTGCCCGGGCAGCGCGCAGCGGAGGCGGATCCACTGGTCGTCCTGCGGCACGAGTAGGGCGGGGCCGTGCGGCAGCCGCTTGCTAGAATCAAGTGCAAGTGGCTGCATCCCCCAAAACCCTGACAGTCAAACAGTTCTTCGGCCGCAAGGGGCTGTTGGCGGACTGGCATCCCAACTATGAGGTCCGCGAGGGGCAGTTGCAGATGGCCGAGGCCGTCGCCGCCGCCTTGGCCGACAAGAAGCACTTGATTGTCGAGGCCGGCACGGGCACAGGCAAAACGCTCGCTTATCTGGTGCCCGCGATTCTTTCCGGCAAGCGCGTGGTGATCTCCACGGGCACGAAGAATCTGCAGGAGCAGCTCTTCTTCAAGGACATCCCGTTCCTGGAACAGCACCTGGGTCCGCTGCGCGCCTGCTACATGAAGGGCCGCGCGAACTACGCCTGCCGCCAGAAAATCTACGACGCCGACAAGGAGCCGGTGCTGGACGGGTTGGAAGAGGTCGCCGACTTCCAGATCATCCGCGAATGGGAGAAGACTACGGAAACGGGCGACCGCGCGGAGATCCGCAAGCTGCCGGAGTCGTCGACGGCCTGGGCCAAGGTGGACGCTCGCGCCGAGACCTGCACCGGACAGAAGTGCCCGCAGTTCGAGCGCTGCTTCATCACGCAGATGCATCAGAAGGCGCATGAGAGCGACCTGATTATCGTGAACCATCACCTGTTCTTCGCCGACCTGGCGGTGAAGGGCGAAGAGCGCGGCGCCATCATCCCGGACTACGGCGCGGTGATCTTCGACGAAGCGCACGAGGTGGAGGACACCGCCGGGCAGTATTTCGGCAGCGGGGTTTCCAGCGCACAGATCGAGGACCTGGCGCGCGACACCGCGTCGCTGGCGCATCGCAAACAGTTCGGATCCGAGGAGCTGGACCGCACGCTGACCACGCTGGGCGACAAGGCCGCGCACTTCTTCGCGCTGTTCGGCGGCATGGAAGGGCGCAGCGGGTTCACCAGTCACCAGGCGTTCATCGAGAAGCACGACGAGACGTACCGCAACCTTCTTTATGCGCTGGAGCTGGTGGGGCTGCAACTCGAGGTGTTGAAGGCGGCTCCGGAGGAATCCATCCTGCTGGTGGCGCGGGCGCGGGACATCGCACATCGGCTGGAGTTCTGGATGGAGGGCTCAGACAAGCGCTTCGTGTACTGGATCGAGCGGCGGGGGAGGCGGACCTTCTTGCAGGCTACGCCGATCGACGTGTCGACGCTTTTGGACGAGCGGCTGTTCGACCGCGTGGATTCGGTGATCCTGACGTCGGCCACGCTGGCGGTGGCGGGCGGGTTCGACTATACGCAGCAGCGGCTGGGGCTGCGGGCGGCGCGGACGGAGATTGTGCCGAGTCCGTTCCAGTATCGGAAGCAGACGTTGCTATACGTGCCGCAGCATCTGCCGGACCCGCGCAGTCCGGCGTTCACGGCGGCGGCGGCGGACGAGATCGTGGAGCTGCTGTACCTGAGCCGCGGACGCGCGTTCGTGCTGTTCACCAGCTATCAGCAGATGCGGCTGATCTACGACCGGGTGTCCATGGAGGTGCATTTTCAGACGCTGTTGCAGGGGACGGGTCCACGGAGCGCGCTGCTGGAGGAGTTCCGGTCGACGCCCAACGCGGTGCTCTTCGCCACTTCTTCGTTCTGGCAGGGGGTGGACGTGCCGGGCGACCAGTTGAGCTGCGTTATTATCGATAAGCTCCCGTTTGCGGTGCCCAGTGACCCGGTGGTGCAGGCGCGCATCGCGGCCATCAAGGAAGAGGGCGGCGACGCGTTCAACAGTTTTCAGGTGCCGCAGGCGGCGATCGCGCTGAAGCAGGGGTTCGGGCGGCTGATCCGCAGCAAGACCGACCGGGGGGTGCTGGCGCTGCTGGACAACAGAATCACGAAGACGCGGTACGGGCAGATTTTCTTCGACAGCTTGCCGGACTACGGCTTCACCATGAAAAGAGAGGATGTGGCGCGATTCTTCGGCCACAAGGGGAACTGATGTACGAAGTTTGCGTGGAACAGACCTTCGCGGCGGCGCATGCGCTGCGGAACTACAAGGGGGCCTGCGAGAATCTGCACGGGCACAATTTCCGGGTGCAGGTGGTGATCGAGGGCGACCGCCTGGATCAAGCCGGGATGCTGGTGGATTTCATCGACGTGAAGGGGCTGATGCGGGAGGTGATGGCGAAGCTCGACCACCAGAATCTGAACGAGGTGCCGCCGTTCGATGCGGAGAAGAATCCGTCGGCGGAGAATATCGCGGAGTATTTTTTCACGGCGATGACCGCGGGGTTGAAGGCCGAGGTGCCGGTGAAGATCCGCGAGGTGAAGATCTGGGAGACGGAGATTCAGAGCGCGACGTACCGGCCTTAGTCTCCGTGCCCCCCCGGGGTAATCAGTTAGTGCGTGCTCAACGCCCGGCGGCTGCGGCGAACCGCTTTGGCTTCACCTTTGGACTTTGCCCCTGGTCTTGCCGGCTTTCATCTCCCTCGTTTGAGGCTGCCCGTTTCAAGTAAGCGTCAAGGCTTCGTTCCTCCACTAGCCACTGCTTCCCGAACTTCACCGAAGGAAGTTTGCCAGCCCGCAACAATGCGTACACAGTTTGCTTGCTTACCTTGAACGTCGCGGCCAACTCGTCCGGCTTGTAGTATCGGGCGAAAGGTTCTCCCATGGCGAAAGATTCTCCCATAGGGAGAAGTATATGCCGAGACGATACTGCCAGACAACCCCCTTCAGTGATAATTAGTGTCAGCACAGCCCTATTACCGCTATAGGGAACTATCCTTAGCTCTCCGGTGTCTGATACAGCTAGCAAGAGTTGGCTAGTGATGATTAGAAAGGTGCCTGGAGGTCACGGATGAGGTCCTTACTCGCGATTGTGGGGCTTGGAGTCATCGCCGGACACGTTTTGGCTCGGCCCCTCTACCCTGCGCCAGAGATAGATTTGAGTCTCTTCTCGACAGCTCCTGTTGACACCGTCCTGACGGCTGCGGTTGCACCGTTGGGCATGTTCGACAGGTTCGACGACCCGTTCTTTCAGATGATCTCTTCCCTGACGGTCCGACAACTACAGGTGCGCTTCGTCGTGATCGGAGACGCTGACGTGAACGTGCAGGTCCAGCAGGAAGTGCTGGTAGCTGTGTTCGGATCGCGGGGAATCACGGCAGTGGCAACCGTGAGCCATGTCCGTCGCGAGGAACTTAGCAGCTTTGACGCTGGCCAAGATCACCCGTCCGAAGCCTTGGTTAGAACCCTCGACAGCTTGTCGGAGGAGGGCTGCATCAACATCTTCGTGGTGCCAGAGTTGACGAATTCAAAAACACCCCGATATCCAGACCCGCGCGGAGTCGCTTTCCCGGATTTGATTCCAGGGAAGGCGATCGCATTTGTGGGTCCGGGGGCTGCCGCTGACAGCTCCGTCCATGAAGCAGGGCATCTACTGGGGGAACCGCACTCCGATGACCCGAGCAACCTCATGGCGGAAGGGAGTATCCGGAAACTGCCCTCGACCGCTGAAGATGCCCTCTCAGGCGCATACGACAACCTGACACGAGAGCAGCTTCGACGTATGCGCGGAAGCCACCTGATTCGAGTCGAGAGCCGACCTTCTGCCGAAGCGCAGTTTCTCAAGTTGTTTAGCCCGACCTCTATCCTATTGGGCGGAGAAATGATGATCGGACCAGCTACGCCACCTTTATTCTTGGACGGTGGAGTTCGTGTAACCAATACATTCACCACCACATCTGTTAATCTAGAGCTACAGACGGTTCCGGAGCCGCGGACGAGTCGAGTTTGCATTCTGCTCATCGGCTTCATGGCTCTTGTTGGGGTTCGGCGAAGGCCGTACGGCCGTAGAGGCTTGAAACACTTTCGCAGAAGGGAGACAGACATGGACCGCGTTGTTTCGTGGCTCATCCTGGGCAGCTTGCTCACGATTGCTCCCCAGTGTAGAGCACTAGCGCTTGCTTACCCTCAGCGGGTGCCAGATTCACCCGCGCCACCGCCACTATCGCAACCGTATCACTCCTCTGATGGACGGTTTGAGTTCGTAGTGTCGGCTGTTGGTGGCACTTGGAAACACAAGAAATGTACTGGCACGCTTTATGGGCCCGGTCCACATGGGCTTCGAAAGTTTTGGCAGAAGCAACTTCCTCATGTCTATCGCCCGCTGCTCGTCCACGTAAGCGACAATGGGTACACTATTACCCTGGACGACTGGGAACGGGTCAAGAGCCCTCGCGCTATTGTAGTCTACGACCCTTTAGGCAACATGGTCGTTCAACACAGTTTCGAGCAGATACTCCGAACGATCAAGCTGGATGAAACTCCCGTAGTGAAGCAGGCAACGACGGGGCTTTGGATCACGGGCGAGCCGCATTTCTCTAAGCCACAAACGGAACTGTACGTACCGGTAGCTGATCGTATCCTAGAGATCCGGCTCCAGGATGGAAGAATAAAGCTGCGCTAGAGAGTTGGGTCTACGGCCGGTCGCGCGACGCCATCAGTTCGTCGATGTTGATGAGCTCAGTCGGGTAGTTGCCGGTGTAGCACGCGTAGCAGTAGTCGTGGTTGTCGTCGAGCACGGATTCGCGCAGGGCGCCTAACGAGAGATAGCCGATCGAGTCGGCTTCGACGAACTTGCGGATCTCTTCCACCGAGTGGTTGGCGGCGATCAGTTCGCCCATGCTGGGCGTGTCGACACCGTAGAAGCAGGGGGAGACGGTCGGCGGGCAGGAGACGCGCAGGTGGACTTCGCGCGCCCCGGCGTTGCGGACCATGCGGACGATCTTGCGGGAGGTGGTGCCGCGCACGATCGAGTCGTCCACCAGGATCACGCGCTTGCCTTCGAGCAGGTAGCGCACCGGGTTCAGCTTGAGCTTGACTCCGAAGTCGCGGATGGCCTGCGAAGGTTCAATGAACGTCCTGCCCACGTAGTGGTTGCGGATCAGCGCCTGGCGGAACGGGAGGCCTGCTTCGGTGGCGTAGCCGAGGGCGGCGGCGACTCCGGAGTCGGGCACGGGGACCACAACGTCGGCGTCGGCCGGGCACTCGCGGGCGAGCAGGCGGCCCTGCATCTCGCGCGATTCCTGGACGGAGCGGCCGAAGACGATCGAGTCGGGCCGCGAGAAGTAGACGTGTTCGAAGACGCAGTGGGCGCGGTCGCGCTGGGGGGCGTAGCGCTCGCGAGTGAGGCCCTCGGGGCCGACGATCACCATCTCTCCGGGTTCGACGTCGTTCAGGTACACCGCGCCGATCAGGTCAAACGCGCAGGTTTCCGAGGCGAACACGCTGCACATGTGGCGGCCGGAGAGCTCCATTTGTCCGAAGGCCAGCGGCCGGAAGCCGTGCGGATCGCGGGCGACGATGATGCGGTCCTCAGCCAGGAACACCAGCGAAAAGGCGCCTTCGAGTTGCAGCAGGGCTTCGCGCAGGGCGCCGGCCAGCGTCCGCTCTCGCGAGCGGGCCACCAGGTGCAGGATCACTTCGGTGTCACTCGACGCCTGGAAGATGGAGCCGTCACGTTCCAGGTCGCGGCGCAGTTCGGCGGCGTTGGTGATGTTTCCGTTGTGCGCCACCGCCACCTTGCCCTTGTTGCAGGCCACCATGAAGGGCTGGGCGTTCAGGATCGCGGTATCGCCGGCGGTGGAGTAGCGCGTGTGGCCGATGGCCATCTCCCCGGGCAGGCTGCCGAGGACTTCGGGCGTGAAGAGGTCGGCGACGTGACCCATGCCGCGGCGGACGTAGGTCTGGCGGCCGTCACTGGAGGCGATGCCGGCGCTCTCCTGGCCGCGGTGCTGCAAGGCGTACAGGCCCAGGTAGGCGAGATTGGCGGCTTCCGGATGACCGTAGACCGCGAAGACCCCGCATTCCTCGTGCAGCTTGTCGAACCCGCTGAAGGATTCAGACTCGCTTGAGATATCAGACTCGCTGAAGTTGTCAGACATGGACGGGTACCAGAAGATCTTCCAAGGCGCTCTCCCAGACCTGAGTTAGACGGTCCACTTTACAATCGACTAAAGTCCCGGAACCTTTACCGATTCGTAACCGCTCCTTCATTGTAACGCCCAAGCGCACGCATTCCACATTGTTTTTGCGGGCGATCTTTTCCACCGCTTCGGGCGAAGATGTGGAAATCAGGACGCGCGAGGGCCCTTCGTGGAACAGGGCGAATTCGGGGCGGAGATCGGTGTCAAGTTTGACGTCGCCTCCGATGCCGCTGGCGCAGCATTCGGCGAGCGCGACCGCGAGGCCGCCATCGCCCACGTCGTGCGAGGATTCGGCGAGGCCTTGGCGGACGATTTGGCGGATGGCGGTGTGCACGCGCTTCTCGTAGTCCATGTCGAGCGCGGGCGGCAGTCCCCACATTTCCTTTAAAACAACCTTGGCATACTGTGTTCCGCCGAAGTGGGTGTCGTCGCAGGTCCCATAGCCGCCCAGCAGCAGCACGTGGCGGTTTTCCTGCTTGAAGGGGATGGTCACGGGCGGCGCCGTTTCGAGCAGCCCGACGATGCCCATCACGGGTGACGGCCAGATGGCTTCGCCCAGCGTTTCGTTATAGAGGCTGACGTTGCCGCCGGTGATGGGCGTCTCAAAGTGCGCGCAGGCTTCGGCCACACCCTCGATCGCTTCGACCAACTGCGCCATGATCTCGGGACGCTCCGGGTTGCCGAAGTTCAGGTTGTTGGTAGCGGCCACGGGCTCGGCGCCGACCGCCGACAGATTCCGGCAGCATTCGGCCACCAGCAGCTTCGCGCCCTCGCGCGGGTCGAGCGCGCAGTAGCGCCCGTTGCCGTCCAGCGACATCGCCACGCTGGTGCCGGTTTCCTTGATGCGCACGATGGCGGCGTCGCCGCCGGGGCCCGCGAGCGTGTTGGTGCGGACCATGTAGTCGTACTGTTCCCAGATCCATCGCTTGGAGCAGAGGTCGCCGGATGTGACCAGCGCCAGCAGGTCGTCCTGAAGACCGCGGCTCTGCCAGTTGGTCCAGACAGCGGGCGGATCGAGCGGCGCGGGGCGATACGGCGCCACGCCGTGCGGGCGATCGTACAGCGGAGCTTCGTCGGCGAGCTCCCGGTTGGGGATCTCGGCCACGACTTCGCCATGGTCCTTGACACGCAGCTTGCCGTCGTCCATGACGTGCCCGATGGTGACCGCGTCCAGTCCCCACTTGCGGAAAACGGCGAAGACCTCTTCCTCACGGCCCTTGTCGGCCACCAGCAGCATGCGCTCCTGCGACTCGCTGAGCATGATGTCGTAGGGCGACATGCCGGTTTCCCGCTGCGGCACGAGCTTCAGATCGATTTCGACGCCGGTGCCGCGCGCGGCTGCCCATCTCGCAGGTGGAACAGGTCAGGCCCGCTGCGCCCATATCCTGAATGCCGACGATCGCGCCGGTCTTCATGGCTTCGAGGCAGGCTTCGAGCAGGAGCTTTTCCATGAACGGATCGCCCACCTGCACGTTGGGTCGTTTCTGCTTGGACTCCTCCGTGAATTCGGCCGAGGCCATGGAGGCGCCGTGGATGCCGTCGCGGCCGGTTTTCGCCCCGACGTAGATCACCGGGTTGCCGACGCCGGTGGCGCGGCCGAAGAAGATGTCTTCGTGACGGAACACGCCCAGGGCGAAGACGTTCACCAGCGGATTGCCGTTGTAGCAGGGCTCGAAGACGCACTCGCCGCCGACCGTCGGAACGCCGAAGCAGTTGCCGTAGTGCGCGATGCCTTCGACCACGCCCGTGAGAATGTGGCGGTTGCGGTCGCCGTTCCTGGGATCGTCGAGCGGGCCGAAGCGCAGCGCGTCCATCACGGCGATGGGGCGGGCGCCCATGGTGAAGATGTCGCGCAGGATGCCGCCGACGCCGGTGGCCGCTCCCTGGAAGGGTTCGATGAAGCTGGGGTGGTTGTGCGATTCGATCTTGAAGGCGATGGCATAGCCGCCGCCGATATCAATGATGCCGGCGTTCTCGCCGGGACCAACCAGCACGCGGCTGTTCTTGGTGGGGAGCTTCTTCAGGTGCAGGCGCGAGCTTTTATACGAGCAGTGCTCGCTCCACATGACGGTGAAGATGCCGAGCTCGGTTTCCGAAGGGTCACGGCCGAGGATCGACCGGACTTTTTCGAATTCGTCGGGCGGAAGCTGGCTGCTCATGCGTTCGCCGCCACCAGCGAGCGGACCATGGATTCGAGAATGACGCGGCCGTCGGTGGAGCCGACAAGCGCGTCAGAGGCGCGCTCGGGGTGCGGCATCATGCCCATCACGTTTCGGCGCGCGTTGCAGATGCCGGCGATGTCGCGCAGGGAGCCGTTGGGGTTGTCGAGATAGCGGATCACGACGCGATCTTCGGCTTCGAGTTCGTCGAGCGTGCGGTCGTCGGCGTAGTAGCAGCCGTCGCCATGAGCCACCGGCACAGTCAAGATTTGCCCCTTCTGCGCGGCGCAGGTGAAGGGCGTGTTCGTAGTTTCCACACGCAGCCGGACGGGGCGGCAGACGAAGCGCAGGCTGCGGTTGCGGAGCATCGCGCCGGGGAGCATGCCGGATTCCACCAGCACCTGGAACCCGTTGCAGATCCCGAGGACGAGTCCGCCGTCTTCACCGAATTTCTTCACCGCGGGCATGAGCTTCGAGAACTTGGCGATGGCGCCGCAGCGCATGTAGTCGCCGTAGGAGAAGCCGCCGGGCAGGATCACGGCGTCGACGTTGCCGACGGATTCGGAATCGTGCCAGATGAATTCGGCCTGCTCGCCGAGGTTCGCGGTGACGGCATACCACGCGTCATGGTCACAATTGCTGCCAGGAAACACGACGACACCGAATCGCATGGGGAGAACCTCATTGTAACAGAGGGGGCAAGTGACTCGACGCTCTGTTACTGCACAGCGACGGTGGTGTTTCCGGAGCCGGGGCTGCCGCCGATCGAGACCTCTACGGCCGCGCTGCCGGGGGCGAGCGTGACGGGCACGCGCGCGTTGATCTGGAAGACGCCGCTGGGCAGGTAGGGCGCCGAGCCGGCGTAGAGCACCTCGGCATCCTGGCCGCCGATGCGGACGGTCACGGCGACGCCGGGTGTCGGGTAGGGCGTGGAGATGACGAGGGCGCCGTCGGGGAGTTCGGGGGTGAGCTCGCCTTCACCGGTGCCGAACAACTGGACGACGGTTCCGGGTTGGGCGGGGTGTGTTGCGCTGTTGAGGGAGTTGTCCTGGTTGAGGAGGGTCGGGAAGAGGGCGAAGGCGCGGTCGGCGACGGGGATGCTGACGGGGGCCGACACCGCGTCGTCCACTTGGACGACGACGTCGACGCTGCCCGAGGGCAGGTAATAGTGCGGGACGATCACGTTGATCTGGTTCGGCGCGATGGCGGTGATGCGTCCGGGAGTCGGCCCGAACAGCACCTTGGTGCGGCCGAGCACCGGCGGCACGGTGTTGTTGTCGGGCGTCGAAGTCTGGAGAGTATCGGTGCCGAAGTTAGCGCCGAAGATGGAGACGATCTCGCCCGCGGAGATCGGACCGTTGGTAAAGCTGGCGGCGTTGACAACGGCGGCGATCGCGGGCGTGGGCTTGGGGCCCAGGCCGCTCAGTTTCAGAATGCGGTTGTCGGAGATTCCGTAGAGATCCCCGTCAGGCGAAAACTCGGAATCGCTGAAGCGGAACAGCGCGGGCTGCGCGAGTCCGTCTCCGATGCGAAACCGGCCGTAGGTGCCCACCGTGAACCATGCTGAGCCGCTGACGAAGCCGTTCTCGTTCCATATGCGGCCGGTGCGGTCGATCGCCAGCCGATGGTAGACGCTGAACTGCACACCGCGGTCGAGTTCGGTGACGCTGCCGTCGTCGTTGATGCGGTAGACCACGCCACCGGGGTCGGCGGCGAAGACCACGTTGCCGTCCGGATCAGTGCCGATGGCGAACGGACGATTCACGTCCGCGGCGGGCGGTGGCGGTCCGGTGTAGTTCGGCGGGCGGACGATGGGCAGCACCGTGTCGTCGAGTTCCAGGCGGTTGAGGTAGTCGGCGCCCATGACGTAGAGACGATCCTTGGCGTCCAGCGCGATATCCGGTTCCACGCCGAGGTCGCGGCGCACGGGCAGGGTGGTCACCGTGCCATCCGGCGCGACGGTGAAGGTGTAGCCGCGGTCGCGGATCCAGAGCTGGTCTTGGCTGTCGAACGCCATCGAGGAGGCCCCGTGCGGGCCGGGCTGCGCCGCGTCACAGCTTCCGCCGGCGACCGTTTCGAGCAGGCCGTCGTGGCCGATCCTGCGGATGCGGCAGGCGTCGTTTTCGGCGAAGTAGACCTCGCCCTGGTGGTTGACCGCGATCGCGTAGGGGCGGAGCAGCAGGGTGTCCTGTGCGGGCGTGCCGCCGGGTGCGGCGGACGGCGTGAAATCAGGCAAGGTGGCGACCACGGCTCCACCATCGGCGGCGCGGAAGACGTTCCCGTCCCGGAACACGATGCGACCTTGCGGATCGTGCAGCAGCAGGCCGCCGCTGCCTTCGAGCACCGTGTGTAGAATCCCGTCCGATCCGACGCGCTGGATGCGGTGGACGTCGGGAACCGCGCTCCGGTGCGCGATGTAGACGTTGCCCGCGGTATCGGTGGCCAGCCCTTCGACGGCAAAGAAGAACGCGTTGGTCGCGAGCTCTCCGTCATGCGAAGGATAGGAGTTCCCGGCCGATGCGCCGTAGCCGGCGAACGCCGTGATCTTGCCGTCCACGGAGATTCGGCGCACATGAGATCCGTAGTCATCGGCGACGTAGAGATTCCCGGCGCCGTCAAACGCGATCAAGGTGGGATTCCGCAAGCGAGTGGCCGCGGCCGGCGCGTCGTTCGTGGTTGAGCAGGAGGAGCAGTCAGGGGATGCCGTAACCGCCTCGAGGAGGCCGGAGCCGGTGAGCCGCAGAATCTGCTGGCCTGAGATGAAGTGAAGCTCGCCCTGCGGGCTGAAGACGAGCGTGTTGAAGTACGGGTCTACAGACCGAAGCAACGCCGGGCCGTCACGGTCCATGCCGGCGCGGGGGACGATGCCATCGCCCGCCACCGTGGTGATGATTCCCTGAGGATCGACGCGGCGGATGCGGAAGTTGGACCGGTCCGCGATGTAAAGGTTCCCAGCCGGGTCGTAGGCGACGATGTGCGGGTAATAGAGGCGAGCCGCAGTGGCGGGCCCGCCGTCTCCGCTAAAGCCGCTCTCACCCGTGCCCGCGATCACTTCCGCAATGCCGTCGCCGCGGATGCGCCAGACGACGTCATTGAAGAGGTCCGGGAAGACCAGATTGCCTTCGGGGTCCCACGCCGGGTTGCCGAGCGTCCCGGTGCCAGCCTCGGCTACGGGGACGCCGCTGCGGATGCCGGCTCCGGCGTAGACCTCGACGGTCACCTGCGCGCTGAGGGAATAAATCGCGAGAAAGGGAAGAAAGAAACGGAACAAATGCCTGGTCCTCCGGCTGGGACGCGGCTTTGTTTCAGTGTACCGGGGTCAGGCGGGCTGGCGCAGGTCGGACAGCTTGAAGACGCTTTCCAGGTCCAGGCCGAAGTCGCGCATCAGCAGGTCCGTAGCGCCCATCTCGCGGTCCACCAGGCACACCGCGCCGAGCACCTGCATCCCGGAGTCCTTGGCGATCTGGATCGCCTTGGCCGTGGAGCCGCCGGTGGAGCAGACGTCGTCAAGCACCACCACGCGCGCGCCGGCCGGGTCCTCCAGGCCTTCGATGTAGCGCTGCGTGCCGTGATCCTTGGGCTGCTTACGTGCGACGAAGGCGCGGATGGGGTGGGGGGCGTGGTCCAGGCTCTCGCGGGCGATGGCCAGGGCGATCGGGTCGGCTCCCAGGGTCAGGCCGCCGACGGCTTCCGGGTCCCAACCGCGGGCCTGCATCTTTTTGAGAAACGCCCGGCCCACCAGAGGTATCGCTTCCGGTAGGTAGGTGGTCAGCTTGCTATCCACATATACGCTGCTTTTTTGTCCGGAAACCAGGGTGAATTCTCCGAAGCGAACGGAGTGCTCCAGCAGGAGACGCTTCAACGTCGCGAGGTCTGGTGTGGCGGCCGTCATGCGATCCTCATTCTAGCAAGCACTGGGCAGGTATCATGAACGTAATGGGTCCTCTGGAAGTTTCTCCCCAGGAGGTCAAGCAGCGCTTGGACGCCGGGGAGAAATTGCACCTGATCGATGTGCGGGAGCCGCATGAATTCGCACAGGCCAAAATCGAGGGCGCAGTGCTGGTGCCCATGCGCCAGGTTCCCGGCGAATTGCAGGACCTGGAGGCGCGCGCCGACGAGGGTCCGCTGATCGTCTACTGCCATCACGGGGTGCGGAGCCTGAACGTGGTCGCGTGGCTGCGCGATCAGGGCGTGGAGGCGTGCGTGAGCATGGCGGGCGGGATCGAGGCCTGGAGCCTCGCTGTGGATTCAAGCGTTCCGCGGTACAGCTAACATGACCACGGCCAGCATGGCGCACCCGGATTGGCGGGAACACGTCCCGGCGTATCTGGCCGGCGCGGCCGCGGCCACGTCTCCGGTGTCGATTGCCGCGAGCCAGATCCTGCTGGGCATGGCGCTGGTGTCGCTGTACGTGGCCGGGCGCGAGCACTTCCGCTGGCCTCCGGTGACCATTCCCGTGGTCGCGTGGATGGGGTGGACGCTGGTTTCGCTGGCGTTCTCGCCCAATCCGCTCGGCGGGCTGCCGCAGGTGAAGAAATTCTATGTCTACCTGATGCTGTTCGCCGTGTATGCGGCGCTGCGCTCGGTGCGCGAGGTGCGCTGGGTGGCGCTGGGCTGTATCGGCGGGGCGACGCTTTCGTCGCTATGGGGGCTGGTGCAGTTCGCCTACAAGTACAGCACCACGGACAAGTACTTCTATTTCGTGTACTCGAACCAGCGCATCACCGGGTTCATGGAACACTGGATGACGTTTGGCGGCCTGCTCATGATCGCGCTGATGATGAGCGGCGCGATGCTGCTGTTCGGGCACGAGAACCGGAAGTGGTCCGGGTGGCTGCTGGCGGCCACGGCGATTCTGACGGTGACGCTACGCCTCTCGCTGACGCGCAGCGTGTGGATGGGCGTGGCAGCAGGCGGACTGTGGCTGCTGTGGGCTCGCAAGCGTTGGTTGGTAGTGCTGTTGCCTTTAGTGGCAGGCATCGTGATCGCGGCGAGTCCGGACGTGCGCGAACGCCTGATCGAGGTCTTCCATCCGCGCGTGGAAACGCTGGATGTCACCGCGCACCGCGAGACACTGCTGGCCGGCGGCTGGGAGATGATCAAGGCGCATCCACTGGTGGGCGTGGGCCCCGAGCAGGTGGCCCCGGAGTTCCTGGACTACCTGCCCGCGCGCTTCAAGCCGATCCCCAAGGACTGGTATTACGGGCATCTGCACAACATCTACGTGCACTTCGCCGCGGAGCGTGGGATTCCGGCCCTATTGGCGCTGCTGGGCCTGCTGGGTAAAGCCCTGTGGGATTTCGGGCGCGGACTGCGGCGGCTGCCCAAGTCGTCGGAGGCTCGCTGGGTGCTGCACGGCGCCATTGCGACCATCCTGGCGGTGATGGTGGAGGGGTTGTTCGAGCTGAACCTGGGCGATAGCGAAGTGCTGGCGATGTTTCTGGGCGTGGTCGCTTGCGGCTATGTGGTGCTGCAAGAGACCGATAGCGCGGGTCCGGCCGGTTCGCGCCAGCCCTAGCGCTCACAGCGATACCCCGCTGGCCGATAAGGTTCAGCGTGGAACCGCAAGCGTTTCCGGCCGGTCAATACCTCACGTTCCGCGTGGCGCGGGACGAATTCGCCATGGACGCCACGCGCGTGCGTGGGATTCTGCCGGTGCATGAGATGACCGTCGTGGAGAAAATCGAAGAGGACGCTCCCGCCTTTCTGGTGGGCTTCGCGCGGCTGCGCGCCGCCACCGTGCCGGTGATCGACCTGCGCGGCAAGCTGGGACTGCGCCACGGCGCTCAAGGACGCCAGCCGTGCATCGTGGTGGTGGAGGCAGGCACAGCGGAGGGACCGCGTCTGGCCGGGTTCATTGCTGATCGTGTTTCGGAAGTGGTGAACGCGCGGGCGCGCGATTTCCGCGCGGGCCGGCTACGCATCGGACGGCCGCGGCGTGTGCTGGATGCCGACGTGGTGCTGGCGGCGGAGGGCGTGGGGACGCCGGGGTAGCTGGGGGCTACTGCGGACTTTGGGCGACGGCGCTCTGCGAGGCATCGTCAATCCGGCACGGCGCCCGTAGCTGTGCCGCGACCGCAGCGGTCCTCCCCTGTCCGCCTAGCGGATGAGTTGGTCGAGCTTCGAACCTGGCCGCACGATGGTCTCCATGCGTTCGGGTCCCGTGGACACGCCGCCGATCTCGACCCCCGCGGCATTCTCCAGAAAGGTCAGGTAGTCGCGGGCTCGCTCCGGCAGCTCCTCGAACTTGGCGATGCCGCGGGTGGAGGTCCGCCAGCCGGGCAGCGTTTCATACACCGGCTCCACCGCTTCCAGCGCGCGATATGTGGCCGGCATCTCGTCGATCTTGGCGCCGTGCAGCTTGTAGCCGGTGCACACCGGGATCTCGTCAAGCTGGTCCAGCACATCCAGCTTGGTGATCATGAGCGTGTCGAATCCGTTGACCATGGCGGCGTAGCGCAGCAGCGGCGCATCGAACCAGCCGCAGCGGCGCGGGCGTCCGGTGACCGACCCGAATTCGTTGCCCTCGCGGCGCAGCAGGTCGCCGGCGCCGTCCTGGCTTTCGGTGGGAAACGGTCCGGTGCCAACGCGCGTGATGTAAGCTTTCGAGACGCCGATCACGCCGTCGATGCGCGTGGGCGGCACGCCGGTTCCGGTGGAGGCGCCGCCGGCGGTGGCGCTCGACGAGGTGACAAACGGGTAAGTGCCGTGGTCGATATCCAGCATGGTGCCCTGCGCGCCTTCGAACAGCACGCGCTTGCCCGCGTCCATGGCCTGCTTGAGCAGCAGCGCGGTGTCGCAAACCAGCGGGCGGATTTTCTGCGCCAGCTCCTCGACGTGACAGCGGATCTTGGCGTAGTCGATGGTCTCGTGAATCTTGAAGGTTTCCGCCAGCGTGTCCTTGTCTTCGGCCAGCGTGTCGTAGAGCGTGCGGAAGCTCTCTGGATCGTAGAGGTCAGCTACGCGGATGCCGCGACGGCCGATTTTGTCCTCGTAGCACGGGCCGATGCCGCGCGCCGTGGTCCCCAGCGGAATGCGGTTTTCGCGCGCTTCTGACATCTTCTCCACCAGGCGATGGAAGCGGAAAATGACGTGCGCGCGGTTCGAAATGCGAAGCTGGCGGGCGACGTCGATGCCCGCGGCTTCGAGCGTGGCCATTTCTTCGGCCAGCGCTTCCAGGTCGACCACCACGCCGTTGCCGATAACCGCGGTGACCCCGGGCCGCAGGATGCCCGACGGGATCAGCTTCAGAATGAATTTCTGGGGGCCGATGAATACGGTGTGCCCTGCGTTGTGGCCGCCCTGATAGCGGACGACCAAGTCGAAGCGTTCGGCAAGAAGGTCGACCACCTTCCCCTTTCCTTCGTCACCCCATTGGGCGCCAAGGACGATTACGTTACTCACTTGTGTTTCTGTTTCCTGTTCTATTCCAGCGCACCATTGTAGCAATGTAGTGTTCCAAGCCGATGGCCGCGCGGCGCCGGCGTCCGCCCCACTACAATAAGTTCTGATGCAATTGACCGACATCTTTCTGGGACTGGGCCGCGACAAGTTCGACCAGTTGCTGCGAACCGTCTCAATGGGACGCCTCAAGACGTTCCAGCTCTTTGAACGCGTCAAGACGCGCCTTTACGTGAACAAGCTGAATTCCGAGACCCTGCGCAAAGCCGCGCCGCGCATCTGGAGCCGCATTGAGGGCCGTGAGGAGGACTTCGCCGAAGACATCGCGCAGGCCATCCTGATCTCGCACATGGACATGATCCGCGCCGTGCTGGATCACCTGGAGATCCCCCACGAGGACGGCTTCTTTTCAAAGGACGCCGACATCGCGGACCGCTTCCAGGAAGGCTGGCAGCAATCGGCCTGGGACAAGTTTCACGCCACGTACTCGCCACCGGCGCTGCTATTCTATATCAATCATCTGGGGTGGGAGGTGGCCAAGGCCGACACGGTCTTTGCCCCCGCTGAGTAATTGGCGCACGGAATGAAAGAGCTTTTCGAGGCCGTGCGCGCCGGCGACCTGGCGCGCGTGGAACAACTGGTGGCGGCCGATCCGGTGCTGGCCGTGTTTGCGGCAGCTATGCTGGGCGATACGGCTCGCCTGGAGGAACTGCTGGCCGGGAACCGGTCGCTGGCCACGGCGCTGAGCACCGACGGCTGGACCCCGCTGCATCTGGCCGCGTTCTTCGGCAAGGTCGAGGCTGTGCGGCTGCTGCTGAACAAGGGCGCTCCGGTGAAGGCGCGTTCCACCAATTCGATGGAGAATACGCCGCTGCATGCGGCGGCGGCCGGGCGGCACGCCGGCGTGATCAAGGTCCTGCTGGACCACGGCGCTCCGCCCAACGCGCAGCAAAGCGGCGGGTGGGTGGCGCTGCACGCCGCGGCGCAGTATGGCGACATCGAATCGGCCAAGGCTCTGGTGGACGGTGGCGCGGACGTTTCGGCGCGGGCCGACAACCAGCAGCGTCCGTTGGACCTCGCCATGCTCAAGGCGCAGCACGCCATGGTGGAATTTCTGGAAGCCAACGGAGCCGTCCTGTAATGTCCCGCGTCGCAATTCATCGCAGAGAACCGCAGGGGACCGCTCCCTCTGGTCGCGGCTCAGCTATAGGCGCTCAGCTTTATTCATGAATCTGGAAGCAACCATTTCCGAACTGCACGCATCGGCGCGAACGGCGCTCGAAGCCGCCACCACGCTCGACGCCATCGAAGCGGTGCGCGTTGAGGCGCTGGGCCGCAAGGGGAAGCTGGCCGAGGTGAGCAAGAGCTTCGGCAAGCTTACGCCGGAGGAGCGAGCGCGCGTCGGCAAGCTGCTCAACACGGTGAAGCAGGAGTTGGAGGCGAGCCTGGAAGCGCGCAAGTCGGCTCTGTCTTCGGCGGCCGAGGACACGCGCCTCGAATCCGAGTGGTTCGATATCACCACGCCCGCGCCCGGCGTGCGCCCCGGGCATTTGCATCCGGTGACGCAGGTGCAGCGCGAAATCGAGGAGCTGTTTGTCTCCCTGGGATTCGCCGTGCTGGACGGCCCCGAGGTGGAGCTGGAATATTACAACTTCGACGCGCTCAATATCCCGGCCGACCATCCGGCGCGCGACATGCAGGATACGTTCTGGTTGAAGGACGGGCGCCTGCTGCGGACGCATACGTCGCCCGTGCAGGTGCGGGCGCTGGAACGGCTGAAGCCGCCGCTCAAGATGATCGCGCCGGGCCGCGTGTTCCGCAACGAAGAAGTGGACCCGTCGCACGAGCACACCTTTTATCAGCTCGAAGGCATGATGGTGGACCGCGAAGTGTCCGTGGCGCACCTGGTCTACTTCATGAAGACGCTGCTTTCGGCGATCTTCCATCGCGACGTCACGGTGCGGCTGCGGCCGGGCTTCTTCCCGTTTGTCGAACCGGGGTTCGAGCTCGACATCCAATGCCTGATCTGCAACGGCAAGGGCTGCCCGGTGTGCAAGCAATCGGGCTGGGTCGAACTCTTGCCATGTGGTTTGGTGCATCCGGCCGTGCTGCGCTACGGCGGCCTCGATCCGGACGAGTGGAATGGGTTCGCCTTCGGGCTGGGGCTGACGCGCCTGGCGATGATGCGCTACGCGATCGACGATATCCGGCTGTTCACAAGCGGGGACCTGCGGTTCCTGAAACAATTCTGATGAAGTTTTCCTACAACTGGTTGCGCGATCTGGTGGACGGCCTGGAGGCGACTCCCCTGGAACTGGAGCACCTGATCACCTTGAAGACCGCCGAGTGCGAAGGCGTCGAGCCGCACGGCGGGGACCACGTGATCGAGGTGGACAACAAGTCGCTGACGCACCGGCCTGACCTGTGGGGCCACCACGGGATGGCGCGCGAGGTGGCGGCGATCACCGGGCGGAGACTGATCGATCCGGTGAAGCCCGTCGAGTTCCCGGGCGAGGAGCCGGTGCACGTCACGATCGAGGACTACGCGCTGTGCCCGCGCTATTCGGCGCTGGTGTTCGAAAACGTCACCGTGGGGCCGTCGCCCGTGTGGCTGCAGCAGCGCCTGGAGGCCGTGGGGCTCAACCCGATCAGCAACATTGTGGACGTCACCAATTACGTGCTGGCGGAGATCACGCAGCCGATGCACGCCTTCGACGCCGAGAAGCTCCACGGGCACGAAATCATCGTTCGCACGGCGGAGATGGGCGAGAAGATCGAGGCGCTGAACGGCGAGAGCTACGATCTGGACCCGTCGAACCTGGTGATCGCCGATCCCAAAGGCGCGGTGGCGATCGCGGGCGTGATCGGCGGGGCGGGCAGCGCAATTTCGGACGCCACCACGCGGATCGTGCTCGAAAGCGCGAATTTCAACGCCGCCAGCATTCGCAAGACGTCGGCGAAGATCCGGCTGCGGACCGACGCGTCGCAGCGGTTCGAGAAGGCGCAGGACCCGGTGAACACCATCCGCGGGCTGGAGCGGGCCTACGCACTGTTGCAGGAAGTCTCGCCCGGCATTCGCATGGTGGGCGGTCTGGCCGACGCCTACAAGCCACCGCGCGAGCAGCCGCCGATCACGCTGCCGCTCGACTGGCTGGCTCGCAAGCTGGGCAAGCCGGTGCCCGCCGCCGAGGTGCGCCGCATTCTCGAAGCGCTGGAGTTCCGCATTAAGGAGATCGACGATCGCACGTTTTCGGTATTCGTGCCGAGCTGGCGCGCCACCAAGGACATCTCAATCAAAGAGGACCTGGTCGAAGAGGTCGGCCGCATGGTGGGCTACAGTGAGTTCACACCGCGGCCGCCGCTGGTGCAGGCGCACGTGCCGCCCGCGAGCCCCGAACGCGAGTTCCACCACCACGTGCGCAAGATGGCCGCCGCGCAGGGCTTCACCGAGGTCTACAACTACTCGTTTGTGAGCGAGGAGATGGCGCGGGCGTTCTCGCTGGACCCGGCGGCGCTGGTGCAGGTGGCGAACCCCATCGCGTCGGACCAGAACCTGCTGCGGCCCAGCCTGCTGCCGGGCATCTGGAAAAATATCGGCGACAACACGAGACACTTCGATCATTTCCGGCTATTTGAGATCGGCCGTGAGGTGCATCCGGATCATGAGACGCCGCACTTCGCCGCGGCGATCTTCGCCAAGGACGATGGCACGGCCGCGTTGCTGGAGTTGAAGCGGCTCGCCGAGTGTCTGCTGCCGGGCGCTGCGGTGCACTTCACCGCGCCGCGTCCCTTTGAGCATCCCCAGCGCGCGACGGAAGTAGTTGCGGACGAGATGGTGCTCGGTCGGCTGTTCGAGTTCCATCCGCGCATGGTGGAGCAGGGGCGCGCGGCGGTGCTGGATCTGGATCTGACGCTGCTGGAGAAACTGGTGGAAGCTGGGACACCGCGCTACCAGGCGCTGCGGCGGTTCCCGGCGAGCGCGTTTGACCTCTCCGTGGTCGCCCCGGCGCGCGCGCTCATCGGCGACGTGCAGGCGGCGCTTACGAAGCTGGCGGGCGAGGCGCTGCTGGACATCGGCTTCCTGCGCGACTTCCTGCTGCCTACGGGCGAACGGAGCCTGTCTTACCGGCTTACGGTGGGGTCGGCGGAGCGGACGCTGTCAGCAGAAGAGGTGGGCGCAATCCGGTCGAGGATCATCGACGGGATGCGTTCCGCGGGTTACGAGTCGCGCTCGTAAGGTGGGTCTGCGGACAGGGGAAGACCGCTCCCTGTGGTCGCGGCTCAGCTAGCGGCGCTCTGCACAAAGGACGTGCCGCTGGGCACAGCGCCAGTAGCTGAGCCGCGACCACAGGGAGCGGTCTACGATCACGCTGCAAACGCTCTATCTAATGGAGCTACTCCGAGACCGTGCCATGCCTTCGCCCAATCCTCGCCTGATCTTCGCCTGCCGGAGCTACTGGAGTACTTCTCCGTCCTTCCACGGACCGCAGGGCGCGCCGGGCACTCTGGCAGAATACCGGGTCGCCGACCCGTTTAATCCGGCATTGACGGAGGCTCGGCTGAAGCCGCGACCACAGGGAGCGGTCTCCCGTCCGTCACAATCCCCCTTCCAGTTGCGCTCCGCCGCGCCCTTCAGGCATAGTTAGGACAGTAGCGCGCTGCTCTGTGCGCGAACCTATTTGTATGGGCTTGGGCTACCGATGGCGGACCAGATCTTGTTCCTTACCGAACTGCTGGGCCTCCGGGTCTTCGACCTGAAGGGGCGCAAGATCGGTGCGGTTAAAGACGCTGCCCTGGTACCCCTGGTCGATCCCGTCCGCGTGGACCGTTACCTGATCGGCGGGGACAAAGCCTGGTTCGCGATCCGCCATGACCAGATACGGTCGATCGGCCTCGACGGCATCTATCTGCGCGACGAAGTCCTCACTCCCTACCATGCCGACGAGTACATGCTGCGGCTGGTGCGCGATCTTCTCGACCAGCAGATCATCGACGCGCACGGACGCAAGGTGGTCCGCGTCACTGACCTGACGTTCGAGATCCGCGAGGTTACCGGCGGGCAGATCCTGTGGGTACAGGACGTCGATATCGGCCTGCGCAGCATCTTCCGGCGCCTGATGCAGGGCGTGGTGCCGCCGCGCTGGATGCGGCGGTTGCAGGAATCGATTCCCCCGCGGTCCATCCGCTGGGAGTTCTGCAACATCCTGGAGCCCGATCCGCAGCGGCGGCTGCGCCTGAACATCTCCGACAAGCTGCTGGAGAAGATGCACCCGGCCGACCTGGCCGATATCGTCGAGGAGCTGAGCCCCGAAGATCGCCAGGCGATCTTTGAGAACATCGCCAGCGAAATCGCGGCCGAGGCCCTGTCCGAGGTCCACCCCGACATCCAGGCCAGCATTCTCGAATCGCTGGATGCGGAAAAGGCGGCTGAAATTGTGGAAGAGATGTCGCCCGACCAGGCCGCCGACGTGTTGGGCGAAATGGGCGAAGAGGCCAGCCAGGGCATTCTCGAAGAGATGGAGCAGGAGGGCCAGGAGGAGGTCCGCGAGCTGCTGGAGTTCGAAGAGGATTCGGCCGGCGGCATGATGAACACCGAGTATGTCGCGCTGCCGGAAGAGGGCACCGTGGGCGACGCCATCACCGTCATGAAGGAGAAGGAGAACGAAGAGGTCCTGGAGGCTCTGAACACGCTGTTCCTGGTGGATTCCGAAGGCCGGCTGAAAGGCGCGGTTCCGGTGGCGCGGCTGTTCCTGCATGAAAGCTCCAGGCCGCTGGCGCCGCTGGCCAACGAAACGCTGATCGACGTGCCGGTGAATGAGCGGCAGGACCGCGTGACCGAGCTGTTCGATAAGTACAATCTGCTGGCGCTGCCGGTGGTCGACGAAGAACGCCGGCTGGCGGGCGTGATCACGGTCGACGACATTATTTCCGTCCTGAGGCACCGTTGATGGAACGAACGGAGCCTCCGGGACATGCTGAAACGCTTCCGCTACCACCTGGCGATCTTCTTCGCGGTGATCGGGCCGGGGTTCATCACCGCGGTTGTCGATAACGACGCCGGCGGCATCCTCACTTATTCGCAGGCAGGCGCGCGCTACGGCTACCTGCCGCTGTGGACCCTGCTGCCCATCACGCTGCTGCTGATTGTGACGCAGGAGATGTGCTCGCGCATGGGCGCGGTGACGGGCAAGGGCCTCTCCGACCTGATTCGCGAGGAGTTCGGCCTGCGCACTACGTTCGTGCTGATGGCCCTGCTGGTGCTGGCCAACCTGACCAACGTGATGGCGAACTTCGCCGGCATCGCGACCTCGCTCGAAATCTTCGGCATATCGCGCTACATCACCGTGCCGCTGGGGGCGACGGCCGTCTGGCTGCTGATCGTGAAGGGGAACTACGCGTCGGTTGAGAAGGTGTTTCTGTTCGCCTGCGTGGTGTACGTCGCCTACATCGTTTCGGGCGTGCTGGTGGAGCCCGACTGGAAGCAGGCGGCCATCGACAGCGTGCGGCCGCGCCTGATGCTCAACTCGGGCTACATCGCCATGCTGGTGGGCATGGTGGGCACTTCGGTGGCTCCCTGGATGCAGTTCTATTTGCAGGCGGCGGTGGTGGAGAAGGGCGTCACGGCGAAGGAGTACACCGAGTCGCGGATCGAGGTGATTGTCGGCTGTATTCTGATGTCGGTGATCGCGTTCTTCATCATTGTGGCGTGCGCGGGAGCGATCTACTCGGTGGCGCCACGCGATATCCAGGACGCGGCCGACGCCGCGCTGGCGCTGATGCCGTTCGGGCCGTACGCGTCGCTGCTGTTCGCCGCGGGGCTGTTCAACGCGTCGCTCTTTGCGGCCTGCATCCTGCCGCTCTCCACGTCGTATTCGGTGTGCGAGGGGCTGGGGTTCGAATCGGGCGTGAACCGGCGGTTTCGCGAGGCTCCCATCTTTTACTGGCTGTTCACCGGACTGATCGTGTTCGGCGCGGGGGTCATTCTGATTCCGGGATTCCCGCTGGTGCGGATGATCCTGCTTTCGCAGGTGATCAACGGCGTGCTGCTGCCGTTCATCCTGATCTACATGACGCTGCTGATCAATCGCGAGAAGCTGATGCATGAGTGGACCAACTCGCGGTTCTATAACCTGGTGGCCTGGACCTCGGTGGCGCTGCTGGTGGGCCTGACGATGGCTTTGGTGGCAATCTCGATTCAAGATATGATGCGAGCATGACGTTGCGTCTGCTGCCGCTCGTATTGCTGGTGAGGTTTCTGCCGGCGGCAGACCTCACTCCTCCCCCCGCTGACGACCTGTCGAGCGAAATGCGCCCGATGATCGAGCGCTACGCGGCCGACCTCGCTTCGCTCAACCGGACCTATCCCATCCAGATCAGCGCCACCCGGCGGGCCCGCCTGAACCAGTTTCTGGATGAGCAGGCGGCGGCGCTTTCCGCGGTGCCGTTCACTTCGCTGAGCCACGACGGACAGATCGACTACATCCTGCTGCGCAATGCCCAGGAGCGGCTGCGGCACTCGCTGGAGCTGCAAGGCCGGCAGGCCGCCGAGATGGAGCCGATTCTGCCGTTCTACAAGACGATCGTCGATCTGGAGGAAGCCCGCCGCAAGATGCAGCCGGTGGATCCGCCGAAGATCGGCGAGACCCTGGCGAAGCTTCAGAAGGAGATCGAGAAGGCTCGCACGGGCGTGGAGGATCTGGATGTCAAAGACACGGTGCTGAACCGCGCTGCCACGCGCGTCATCGAACTGCGGCAAACGCTGGCGTCCTGGTACGGCTTCTACAGCGGCTACGATCCGGTGTTCACCTGGTGGGCCAAGAGTCCTTACCAGCAGGTGAGCATGGCGCTGGACGATTATTCGCGCCTCCTGCGGCAGTTGGGCACCGATGTGGACGGCGACACGATCATCGGCGATCCGGTGGGGCGGCAGGCGCTGGTGGACTATCTGGCTTACAACATGATTCCCTACACGCCGGAGGAGCTGCTGACGCTGGCGCGCCGCGAGCTGGATTGGTGCGAGCAGCAGATGATCGCCGCCTCGCGCGAGATGGGCTATGGCAGCAACTGGCACGCCGCGCTCGAATACGTCAAGACGCGCTACGTGGAGCCCGGCGAGCAGCCGGAGCTGGTGCGGCGGCTGGCCGAAGAGGCGATCGACTTCGTGGTGGATCGCGACCTGGTGACCGTGCCCGCGCTGGCTCGCGAGGACTGGTGGCAGGAGATGCTCTCGCCCGAGCGGCAGCTCACCAGCCCGTTCTTCCTGGGCGGCGACCTGATCCTGGTGGCGTTTCCCACGGACACCATGACGCAGGAACAGAAGCTCATGACCATGCGCGGCAACAACGAGCACTTTTCGCGCTCGGTGGTGTTTCATGAGTTGATCCCGGGGCATCACTTGCAGGGCTTCATGGCGGACCGCTACCGCAAGTACCGCGAGATCTTCGCGACGCCGTTCTGGAGCGAGGGCAACGCGTTTTATTGGGAGCTGCTGCTGTGGGACCTGGGGTTCCCGCGGGGTCCGGAGGATCGCATCGGGATGCTGTTCTGGCACATGCACCGCGCGGCGCGCATCATTTTCAGTCTTAGCTTTCATATGGAGCAGATGACGGCGGACCAAGCGGTCAACTTCCTCGTCGAGCGCGTCGGGTTTGAGCGGTTCAACGCCGAGGCGGAGGTGCGGCGATCGGTGGACGGGTCGTATGAACCGATCTATCAGTCGGCGTACATGCTGGGGGCGCTGCAGTTCTACGCGCTGCATCGCGAGTTGGTGGATAGCGGCAAGATGACCAACCGCGAGTTCCACGATGCGGTGTTGAAGGAGAACAGCATTCCGGTGGAGATGATCCGGGCGGATTTGACGAATCAGCCGTTGACCAGGGATTACCGGGCGAGCTGGCGGTTTTACGATCTGGAGCAGTAGGGCGGACTGGTCGGGACCGCTCCCTGTGGTCGCGGCTCAGCTAGCCGCGCTATGCACGGATCACTGCTGGCGGGCACTGTGCCGCTAGCTGAGCCACGACCGCAGGGAGTGGTTTTCACCGCCAGCGGAACAGCTTCAGCGCCAGCACGAAAGTTACCGCCATCCATCCTAAAAGGAGCGCGACCTCCGGCATCAGGTTGGCCAGGTGCTCGCCTTGTAGCAGGTTGGCGCGCAGGGCGTCGTTCACCGCGGTGAGCGGCAGAGCCTTGATGACGGGCTGCACGGCGTCCGGGAAGCGGTCCGACGAGAAGAAGACGCCAGAGACAATCCACATCGGCATGAGGACCAGGTTGGTCATGCCGGAGGCGGCTTCGATGGTACGGACGCGCGAGGCGAGCAGCAGGCCGAGCGAGCTGAACGTCAGCGAGGCGATCACGCAGAGCAGCGCGAGTTCCAGGAACGACCCGCGCATGGGGACGCCGAAGAACAACACGCCGAAGCCCAATGGGACGCCGACTTCCATCCACAGCAGCAGCATCCGCCACATCAGATAGCTGAGCAGGAAGTAGTGCCGCGGCATGGGCGTGGCCACGATCCTCTTGAGCAGCTTGCGGCGGCGGGCGTCGACGATGGAGAAGGCCAAGCCCCACACCGCGTTGCTCATGATGCCCATGCCGACCAGGCCGGGCACCAGGAAATCGATGTAGCGTGCGCCGGGCTCGCGCAGGATCTGGTTGCTGGTGGAAACCGGGTCGGCGCGGCCGGCGGCGCGCTGGATAGCGTTGTCGGCGAGCATACGTGCGTCGCGGGCGTCGGGGTTGGTGTCGTCGAAGCGGTAGACGACCTGCCCGTCCGCGCCGGGCTCGGCCAGCAGCACGACCTTGCCGGTGCGCAGTGCTTCGGCAGCCTGATCGGCAGGGAGTTGGTTGACGTCGAGGAGGTCGCTTTGCTTCAGGGCTCGGGCAAGTTGCGGGGTGGTGGCGGCCACCTTTACGGTTTGCGCGGGCTGGTTGCGGAAGGCGATGCCCAGTCCGATGGTCAGCAGGATGGGGAACAACAGCGCCCAGAAAACGGCTTCGGGCTCGCGGGTGAACTCGCGCAAACGGAAGAGGGTGAGTTGGACGAGCGGGTGCTCGGCGAGCGTGGGGGAGCTGGGGGAGGGCGCGTCGCGGGTGGTGGGGGCGGCCAGGGTGTCGCTCATGGGGCGTCTCCCCGGTGGACCGCGACGGGCGGCCTGAGAGGCCGCCGCAGGCCACGGGCCTGCCCCACACGGGTGTGCTCACCGGACTGTGGGTGATGTGCGTTACTCATCGCGGAGACGCCTTCCTGTCAGCGCGACGAACACGTCTTCGAGCGTGGCCGAATGCGTACGGAGCTCGGTCAAAGGGACCTGCTGGCGATTGAGCTCGGCCAGCAGCGCGGGGACGGCGCGGTGGAGTTCGATGACCTGGAGCTGCACCATGCCGTCTTCCTGGCGGAGGTCCTCGACGCCATCGATCGCGCGGATGGGTGCGAGGTCGACTGCATGCCCGGCGGCGAATTCGACCACGTGCTCGCAGCCAATGGAGGTGATCAGCTCGCGCGGCGTGCCAAGGGCGATGATCCTGCCGTGGTCCATGATGGCCACGCGGTCGCAGAGGCGTTCGGCTTCCTCCATGTAATGCGTGGTGAGCAGGATGGTGCGGCCGTCGCGCTTGAAGGCTTCGATGAGGTCCCAGAGCTGGCGGCGGGCCTGGGGATCGAGGCCGGTGGTGGGTTCGTCGAGGAACAGCAGGCCGGGGTCGCCAACCAGGGCGCAGGCGAGCGCCAGGCGCTGCTTCTGGCCGCCCGAGAGTTGGCCGACGCGTGCGTGCTGCTTCTCTTCGAGCTGGACGAGTGAGATGAGGTGCTCGGGCGTGGGTCCCTGGCGGAAGAAGCTGCGGAACAGGCGCAGGGTTTCGAGGACCGTGAGCTTGTCGGAAAGCTGGGTTTCCTGGAGCTGGATGCCGAGGCGCTGGCGGAGTTGGGCGGAGGACAAGGTCCAGGTGAGGCCGAGGACGGTGACCTGGCCGGAGTCTGGGTCGGTAAGTCCTTCGCAGATTTCTATGGTGGTGGTTTTGCCGGCGCCGTTGGGGCCGAGGAGGCCGAAACACTCGGCGGGGCGGACTTCGAGGTCGATGCCGTCGACGGCGCGGACGTCCTTGAAGTGCTTGCGGAGGTCGTGGACGTGGAGGGCGGCCGCCGGGGCGGGCATAGGGCCAGTATGGCGCTCGGGGGTGGGGGTGGTCAAGAGATGTGGTTTCAATGGGTTGCGGGGCGCTTGGGTTCGTTTCGCATTTGGGTGTTGCGGGGGAGCGGTGGGTTCGTTTGGTTGGGGACGAGACGGAGTTTTGGGCCGCAGATGGACACAGATGAACGCAGATCCCGAACTGCGAATTTGTGGCATGATTGGCTCCGCCTGGAGGATACTGCGGGCGCGGACCTCCCATGGCGCCGGCCGGAAGGAAGAGGGCCGGGAGAACGGGAAGATTTCTTTGCGATCGATGTGATCGCCCGCCTCAGAGGCGGACGATTTTTTCTGAGTCGATTCCCTTCAGTGCGTTGCGCGTGTCGACGATCAGCCGGGCGTCGCGGACCATGGCCGCGTAGTCAAACTTCTTGTGGTCGGTGACCACCACCACGCAGTCGGCTTGGGCGATGCCGGTGGCGGCGTCGGTGGCCTGCAGTTCGATGCCGTCGGCGGAGATTTTCGGGACGAAGGGATCGCTGTAGCTGACCTTGGCGCCACGGCGGCCGAGCAGGTGGATGATGTCGAGCGCCGGCGATTCGCGCACGTCGTCGATGTCACGCTTGTAGGCCACGCCCATCACGTGCACTTGCGAGCCTTTGAGCGGCTTGGTGTGGTCATTCAGGGCGTTCTGGATCTTGTCGACCACAAAGTGCGGCATCTGTCCGTTGATGTAGCCGGCCAGGTCAATGAAGCGGGCCTCGATGCCGGCCTGCTTTGTCTTCCAGGAAAGATAAAAGGGGTCGATGGGGATGCAGTGGCCGCCGAGGCCGGGTCCGGGGTAGAAGGGCATGAAGCCGAAGGGCTTGGTGGCGGCGGCGTCAATCACTTCCCAGACGTTGATGCCCATGCGGTCACACATCAGCGCGATCTCGTTCGCCAAGCCGATATTGATCATGCGGAAGGTGTTCTCGAGCAGCTTCACCATCTCGGCGACGCGCGTGGAACCCACGGGCACCACGGTTTCGAGGGCTTGCTGATAAAAGAGCGCCCCGACCTTGGTGCAATTGGGCGTGATGCCTCCGACCACCTTGGGGATGTTTTTGGTTTGGTACTTGGGATTGCCGGGGTCGACGCGTTCCGGCGAGAAGCACAGGAAGAAGTCCTCGCCGACTTTGAGGTCCGCGCGCTCGAACATCGGGAGCATCAGTTCGTCGGTGGTGCCCGGGTAGGTGGTCGATTCCAGGATCACCAGGACGCCCGCGTGGAAGTATTTGGCCAGTTCCTGGCAGGAGCTGACGATGTAGCTCATGTCCGGGTCTTTGGTTTTGCGCAGCGGCGTGGGCACGCAGATGTTGAGCGTGTCCAGGTTGGCGGATTCGGCGAAATCGGTGGTGGCGCGCACCTTGCCGGCTTCGACCAGGGGCTTCAGCACCGCCGTGGGCACGTCCTGCACATAGGATTCGCCACGGTTGATGGCGTCGACCTTGGACTGCTGCACGTCGATTCCGGTAACGGTGAAGCCCGCGCGGGCAAACTCCACCACCAGCGGCAGGCCGACGTAACCTAGTCCAACGACGCCCACGCGGGCTTGGCGCGACTCGATCTTGCGCGCCAGTTCTTCAAAATGGCTTGGCATTCGAATTATCTCGATCCATGGTAATAAAACTCGCCGGTGGCGACGATTTCCGCGGGGCCGGCCAGGTAGAGGTCGCGCGAGGGAGCCTCGCGAAGTTCGAGCGGCCCGGCGGGAGTCAGCACGTGGACGGGGCTGGTGACAAAACCGCGCGCAAGCGCCGCGGCGGCCGCGCCCGTAGATCCTGTGCCGGAACTCATGGTCTCTCCCGCGCCGCGTTCGTAGAAGCGTACGTCCAGAGTGTGATCGTCCGCCACGCGCACGAACGATACGTTGGTGCGGTTCGGGAAGCGGGGGTGGCGCTCGAGTTCCGCGCCGAGCGTGCGCCAGTCGAAGTCAAAATCGCCGGCGAAGACGGCGCATTGGGGGTTGCCCACGTTCAGGATCACGCACTCGCGGCCCGGCACCAGGGTCGCATGGAGGTCCTCGACGGTGGCTCGACCCATGTTCATCTCGAAAGAAAAGGAGTGGCCGTTGCGCTCCAAAAGGCGCAGATTTTTTGTGCCCGCGCCGGTAGCGATCGTGACTTCGTTGCCGGCCTTGCCTTCGGCGATGAGCAGGGCCGCGGCACAGCGGGTACCGTTGCCTGAAATTTCGCTGCGGCTGCCGTCCGAGTTCCAGAGGTCGATGGCGGCGTCGGCTTCAGGCGACGGCGACAGGATGATCCAGCCGTCGGCGCCGGCGCCGGTGTGGCGCTGGCAGATCGCCCGGGCGAGCTCGGGTGTGGCCGGCGCGGGGAGTTTTTCGCGCCAGGTGAGCAGAAAGTCGTTCCTGGCTCCGTGGGCTTTGGTGAAGGGGATGGTCACGGTTGGCGATGGTAGATGGTGATGACGGGTGCTCCTTCTACGATAATCTGCCGGCGTACTGGAAAGGTGGGAGCGTTGGCGAGCGCCTGGGAGACGGGGTCGCCCGCGGCGGCGATGGCCCACTGCTCGCGGGCGTGCGCGGGATCGGCGAGGGCGGCGTCCCAGGCGGGTCCGTTGTCCTGGTAGAGGGATTCGCGGTAGGGGATGCCCGCGGCACGGAGGACGCCCGCCAGATCGCCGAAGTTGAAGAGGATGCCGTCGCCGGGGCGGTATTCGGACGCGAGGTATTCCGCGGCTTGGGTGATCCACTGGCGGCGGGCGGTGGAGGCGTTACGGGATTCGGTCCAGCAGACGGAGAGCGGGTCGGCAACGAGCCAGGTTGTGACGACGAGTAGAGGCAGGGCAAGTGTGAGGACGGTTGCGAGAGGCGGACGGAGAGTCCGCCGCAGGCCGCGGGCCTGCCCCACACGGCTCAGCACGCTCACGAGGGCTCCGGCGGCCAGGGCGGCGAAGGGGAGCATCACGATCGCATAACGCGTGTTGTAGCGGCTATAGGGCGGCAGGTCGGGGACGAACACGGGCGTGCCACTGGAGTGGATGCTCCAGATGTAGAACGCCGCGGGGAGCGCGAGGAGCGCCAGCGGCCACCAGGCTCGTCGCCACAGGGCGGCCAGCGTGCCTGCCCCGGCGAGCGCCAGGAGCGGGGCTCCGAGTACCAGCTTCGCGGCGGCGAAATAGTAGTAAGCCGCCGTGAGCCAGTTCCCACTGCCGGGTTGCGGCCGCATCCCGCGCGCGAGCTGGCGCTGGTAGATGGCTTGAGCCGAGTACGGTCCGTTGTAGAACTCGAGCGCATTGTGCCAATAGAACTGGTTGTGCGCGAGCCACGCCAGGGGGCCGATCGCGGCGAGAGCGGCGAACAGCACGGCGTGGCGCTTGTTGCGGGCGACGATCCACAGATAGAGGGTGGCGAAGGGGATCAGGAACCAGCCTTCATAGCGGGTGAGCGAGGCCGCGTTGGAGGCCGCAGCGGCGCCGAGCAGCGCCCCCAGGGATTGCGAGTCGCGGAACCAGAGCGTCGACCAAAGCAGCGCGGCGAGCGAGGCCGCGAGCATGGCCTCGGTCATGGGCGTCGACTGAAGGTAGAGCATGTTGGGGTTCAGCGCGAACAGCGCGGCGGTCGTGAAGGCGGCGGGAGTCGAAGAGAACGCGCGGCGGGCGGCGGCAAACAGGAATCCGGTGGCTGCGGCAAAGGCGGTGACTGAGGGGATCACGCCGGCCAGGCCGCTGCGCCACATTGAATCGCTCCAGGCAAAGAGAGCGATCAGCAGGTGCGGCAGGGGGAGCCACACGGTACCGATCTGCCGGCCGCCGGGCGTGCGGGTGTCCAGGATGCGGCGCGCGATGTTGAGGTGCGCTTCGGCGTCGCCGTAGTAGAGGGTGTAGCCGTGGGTCCAGCACCAGGCGGCGGTGATGGCGCCTAACGCGAGGGCGCAGGCGGCTGCGAGGATCGTGGGGCGATGGTTCACGGATCTACAGTCGGCCTGAGAGGAGGCCCCACTAGCGCGGCGGTGCGGCTGGAGTGACAGTTCGCGGACGTTCGGGGACCGCTCCCTGACGGTCGCGGCTCAGCTAGCGGCCCTCTGGCCAATCGTGGTGGGCCGGACACGGCGCCAGTAGCTGAGCCGCGACCGCAGGGAGCGGTCCGGGGGCTTTCCTCAGAACGTCGTGAATTGGCGGAATTCTTCGAAGCGGGCATCGATGTCGGCTCGCTTGAGCGTGCGGAAGCGCTCCACGCCGAAGCGCTCGCAGCAGAAGCTGCCCATGACCGAGCCGTAGATCACGGCGCGGCTCAGTTCGTGACGGTCCACCTTATCGGCTTCGATGTCGAAACCCTGCTGGGCCAGGTAGCCGATGAAGCCGCCGGCGAAGCAGTCACCCGCGCCGGTGGGGTCGAAGACGTTTTCCAGCAGGTAGCCGGGCACGACGAAGAACGAGTCGCGGCGGAAGAGGATGGCGCCGTACTCCCCGCGCTTGATCACCAGCGTGTGGGGACCCATGCCCAGGATCTTGGCGGCGGCCTTCTTGAGATTGGTCTCGCCGGAGAGCATGCGAGCCTCGCCGTCATTGATCAGCAGGAAGTCCCAGTCGCGGATGGTGGCCAGCAGCTCCTCGCGGAAGTCGGCGATCCAGAAGTTCATGGTGTCGCCGCCGGCCAGCGTCAGGGTTTTCATCTGATCGCGGACGCCGCGCTGGAGGCGGGGCTGAATGTTGCCCATCAGCAGGTAGGGCGAGGTCTTATAGGACTCCGGCAGCTTGGGCTCGAAATCGGCGAAGACGTTGAGGTCAGTGACCAGCGTCTCGCGATCATTCATGTCCGGGGTGTACTTCCCCTTCCAAAAGAAGGTCTTTCCGGGGACGCGCTCCAGACCGTCGAGATCCACGCCGTGTTTGGCAAGCAGATCGTGGTCCTCCTGCGCGAAATCCTCGCCCACCACGGCGACGATGCCTACCTTCGTGAAGTAACTGGCGGCCAAGGAGATATAGGTGGCTGCTCCTCCCAGCATACGGTCCACTTTGCCGTGCGGTGTTTCGACACCGTCGTAGGCCACGGACCCGACAACGATTAGCGACATTGTTCGATTGTAGCGTTTGGCGCGCCGTGAAGGGAGTTGGCTGGGCGGCTCCTATACTGGAAGTGCCGCGTCCCGCTCTGCCGGAGGCATCTCCTTATGCACCGAATTCTTTTGGCGCTGGCCGTGTGGGCTGCGGGGTTTCCAGCCCCGGCGCAGCAGATTGTTTCCATCGGATACAGCCCGCCCGCGATGCCGAGCGTGGCGCCAGGACAGGTCGTGACGCTGTTCGTGAACGGGTTGAATGTGCCAGACGCGACGGCGGTGGGCCTGCCTTTGCCGCGGACCTTGGGTGGCGTAACGGTGAAGGTGAAGAGCAGTGGCAATCCCGACTATCCGGCAAATCTCCCCATCTTCAGTCTGCGGTCGGCTTATGCGTGCGGAGGCCGGGCGGGTGGGGGTTGTCCGTTGCTGATGGTCACCGTGCAGATTCCCATGGAGTCCCCTTGTGTTGCGACGGATCATCTCCCCAACGAGTGTACGCTGGGTCCGTCCGTCGTGGTTCTGGCGGTAGAAGCGAACGGAGTTGCCGGGCCGGATCTTCCGGTCACGGTAAGCATCAGTCCGCAGATTCTAAACTCATGCCACACCATCTTCGGGATCCCGGGAGGGTCCTGCTATCCATTCGTGAGTCACGCCGATGGGACGCTGGTGACGGGGCAATACCCGGCGCATCCCGGCGAAACGATCGTGATCTACGCGACGGGTCTGGGGCCAACGGACCCCAGCGTGCCCACGGGCGAAGCGTCCACGACGCCCGTGCCGGCGCCCGGGCCGCTTTTCCTGTACGGGCTCACGATTGGTTACGAGCTGGCTACTTCTCCCGCCTCGACGCCCGAACCGGTTCAATGGATTCCGCACGAGGGCTACGTGTTCCCGGGTTACGTGGGACTGGTTCCCGGATTTGTGGGCCTGTACCAGATGAACGTCACGCTGCCCGCCGAGATGCCTGCCCGCGTGGCCGGGTGCGGCGGATTCCCGGCTGGGATGAACACGCGAATCGCGATTGGCGTGGGCGATTTCGGCCCGGCCGACGGGTCCAGCCACGTGGACATTTGCGTGGAACCCTGACGGCGCCCTCGTCGCGTGGCGGCGAGTCTAAAGGGCCACTCGCGACCGCACGATAAGATGGAGATAGCCCTCTTGATTTCCCGCTACCCCATCGACATCTTCGTTCTGGCCGTCGTGCTGGTGCTGCAACTGGCCAGCGCGAGCCTGTTGTGGCGTAGCGCCTCGTCGTCGCGCATGCGCCGCGCCGTGTTGTGGGGGCTGGCTGGATCGGCCGTGGTCCTGGTGATGGACCTCGTCCTGTTGGGGCGTCCCATGGTCTATCTGCTGCCGGTGTGGGCGGCGAACCTGGGGAGAAACCTCACCGCGGCCTGGATCATCGCGACCGTGCTGGTGACGGCGGGCGCCGTGGCGCTACGCCTGTTCCGCGTGGAGCGGCGGCACAGTCCGGCGCGGCGGGCGTTCCTGCGAACGGCGCAGGCGGCCTGCCTGGTGGGTCCGGCGGCGGCCACTGGCTACGGCGTGTTCATCCAGCGCGTGGATTTCCGGCTGCGTGAGGTGGACCTGAAGTTTCCCGATCTGCCGGAGGACCTGGACGGCCTCCGGCTGGTGCAGTTGACCGACATCCACCGCAGCCAGTTCCTGAGCAACCGCGACTTGGAGTGGGTGGTTGACATGGCGAATGAGACCCGGGCGCACATCGCGCTGGTCACCGGCGATCTGATTTCGAGCGCGGGCGATCCGCTGGACGATTGCCTGAACCGCCTGGCGCGGGTGAAGTCGGACGCGGGTACGTTCGGCTGCCTGGGCAACCACGAAGTCTACGCGAGGTCCGAGGACTACACCACGCGGCGGGGCGCGGAGCTGGGCATGCGCTTCCTGCGGCAGCAGGCGACGGATCTGCGGTTCGGGTCGGCCACGCTGAACCTGGCCGGCGTGGATTATCAGCCGGTGAGCAAACCTTACTTAAAGGGCGCCGAACGCCTGAAAGCCCCCGGCGCCTTCAACGTGCTGCTGTCGCACAACCCGGACGTGTTCCCGGTAGCCGCCGCGAAGGGATTCCCGCTGACCATCGCGGGGCACACGCACGGGGGGCAAGTGAATTTCGAGATCCTGGGTGAGGACCTGACCATCGCCCGGTTCCTGACGCCGTACATCGACGGGTTGTACCGCGAAGGCGGCAACGCGGTGTTCGTTTCGCGGGGGATCGGGACGATCGCACTGCCCGTACGCCTGGGGGTCCCACCGGAGGTGGCTCTGTTACGCCTGTGCCGCACCTGATTCTTAGCGACATTCACGCCAACCTGGAGGCGCTCGAGGCGGTGCTGGCCGACGCCGAGGGCCGCTATGACCGCATCTATTGTCTGGGCGACCTGGTGGGCTACGGCGCGGATCCCAACAAGATTCTGGAATGGGTGCAGCAGTCCGGGTTCCCGGTGGTGCGCGGCAATCATGACCGGGCCTGCGCCGGTCTGGACGATCTGGACGGCTACAATCCGGCCGCCCGCGCCTCGGCCATCTGGACGCGGCGCGCGCTCACCGTGCCGAACCGGCTGTTCCTGGAAAAGCTGCCGCGGGGTCCCATGCGGATCGAGGAGAGCGGCGCGGCATTCGATCTTTCGCACGGCTCGCCGGTGGATGAAGACGAGTACCTCCTCAACGCGGGCGAGGTGCGCGCGCTGCGTCCGTACCTGGAGACGCAGGTGACCTTCTTCGGACACACCCACGTTCAGGGCGGATTCCTGCTGGCCGCCGGGGGAGCGCAGCGGCTGGCCACGGGACCGGTGCTGGAGACCGAGCCGGATTATCTGTACCTGGTGAATCCGGGGTCGGTGGGACAGCCCCGGGATGGCGATCCGCGGGCGGCGTACGCGCTGTACTGGCCGAAAGAGCGGCGCGTGGAGTACCGGCGCGTGGACTATGACATCGCCACGGCGGCGATGAAGATCCGCGTGGCCGGGCTGCCGGATGTGCTGGCCCAACGCTTGACGCGGGGCATGTAGACTGCCCGCCGCTTTTCCAAGATTACTTCGGCGACATTTTCGTTAGCCCGCATTTCTCACCAGATTTCGGACGCAGGACGTGGCGCGAGCCCATGGCTCGCCGCGCCGGGACTCGTCCCGGCGCTTGTCGTCCATCACAGTGTCGTGCCCGGGGCACCGGCCCGGCCACTCGCCGAGGCATCCGCCTGTGCTTTGCCCGAAACGCTCCGCGAGCCTGGTAGAAATCCGGGCTAGCGGTCGGCTAGCGGTGGGCCAGCGGGCACGCCCGGATTCAACCTTGGACCGAGAGTCCACCTTTTCTCAGACGCAGGGGCCGGTTTCACGGAGGAGTCGTGTGAGCCGGCAAGTGTCTACCAGTTAGCTCGCTTGCGAACGTCCTCGAACGCCTGGGCGGCTTCGCGAACCACGGCGTCCTCATCCAACTCCGTGAGGCGCCCGTTGCGTTTCAGGATACGGCCGTCGATCACCACGGTGTCGACGTTGGCCGGCGAGGCGGCTTCCACCACCAGGTGCGCGGGGTCGCTCAGCACCGCCAGATTGGACGCGCGGGTGTTCACCATGATCAGGTCGGCGCGCTTGCCCGCGGTGAGCGATCCGACGTTGTCGTCGATCCCCATCGACTTCGCGCCGCCGATGGTGCCGAGCTCCAGCGCCTTTCGGGCAGGCATCTTGAATTCGCTGAGCGCGCGGCCATTCTCCACGTTCTGAATCAGCTTCATGATGCCGAACATGTCGGCGTTGCCCGCCAGGGCTACCGTGTCCACCGACAAGCCGACGCGCACGCCGGCATCCAGGAACTCGCTGGTCTTAGGGAAGCCGAAGCCCGTGCGCAGCTCGGTGAAGGGAGAGAAGCTGACCGGGCAGCCGTGGTCGGCGATGGCCTTGATCTCGTCATCCTTGACCGAGGTCACGTGGATCAGCTGCACGTCGGGCCCGAGCATTCCTTCCTTGGCCATATCCAGGATGGCGGCGGGCGCGGGGCCGACGCCGGCGTGTGCCGATAGCGGAATCCCCATGCCGCGGGCCGCGTCGAATTCCTGCCTCGCCTCGGGCGTGGTGCCGCCGCGCCAGGCGAGGCCAAGCGACAGGAGACCTTCGTTCGAATGGTCCTTCCATTCATTGCGCAGCCGGGCGAGATCGGCCAGGTTGACCGTATCGGTGGCGGGCTGGCCCTGGGCGGTGCCATAAGAGAAACGCCCGCGGATGCCGGCTTCGTTCAGCGCGCGCAGATCCTCGTTGGCGTGCTGTGGGCTGCGCATGTTGTGCGCCCAGTCATGCACGAACGTAATGCCGCTGTGAATGGCTTCGGCAGCGGCCAGGCGGACTCCGTAGTACATGTCGAGCGGGCTGAAGAATTTTCCGACGCCCGGCGACATGGCGAAGTAGCCGCGCTCCGTGGTGTCGCCCGCCAGGCTGCGCAGCAGCGTGTTCCACATGTGCCAGTGCGTGTCGATCAGGCCCGGCAGCACGATCATGCCAGTGCCGTCCAGCACCTCGACCCCTTCGGCGGGGATGGCAAGGCCGCTTCCGACCGCCCGAATCACGCCCTCGCGCACATGCACGTCGCCGCCGGGAATGTCACCCTGCGGGTCCATGGTCATGACATAGGCGTTGTGGATCCAGAATTCACCACGCGACGGCGGGCCAGCGGTGGCCGCCGGTGTCTCGGGCGCCGGCGAGCAGGCGGTAAGCCCGGCGGCGGCCGCGGCCCCCAGGAAAGTGCGCCGGCTCAGGCGGCGCGGAAGCAGGTTCATATTTGTTCGTGCCCTTTTCGTAGAATAGGAAGACGGATGTCTTCTTTGGACGGTCCGCGCCCGTCGGCGATGCCCAAGGTGGTTGTCGCCACAACGGTCGCTCTCTCCTTCATTAGTTTCTGGCGTGGCGCGGCCATTGTGCTCAGCGACCTGGCCTCTTCTGCATTTTACGCCGGAGGCGCTGCGGAACAGGCAGTAGGGCTGTCGGCGCCCTGGTTCGTCCTGGGCGTGATGCTGTTCGGCTTCGCGGTGCGCAGTGCCCACGTGGAAAGCTGCTCAATGTATGTGCGCGGCGGCGTGTACATCGTGGTCCGCGACAGCATGGGCCCCATCTGGGCGAAGCTGTCGGTTTCGGCGTTGGTGTTCGACTATATCCTGACCGGTCCCATCAGCGGCGTCAGCGCGGGGCAGTACCTGGGCGCGCTCATCAATGAGATGAGCGAGCTGATGAACCAAACGTTTCGCATCAACGTCAACATGTTCTCCGTGGGCGTGGCCGTGCTGGTGACCATCTATTTCTGGTGGACCAACATCAAGGGCGTGCACGAATCCAGCGGCAAGGCGCTGCGCATCATGCAGGTGACCACGGTGATGGTGGTGATCCTGCTGATCTGGTGCCCGCTGACACTGGTGTTGCAGGACCAGGTGAACCTGCCGCCGCTGCCCGCTCCGTCCAACATCAATCTGGCTCCGGAGGCCCAGGGGTGGCTGGCGGGAACCACCGCGTTACAGTGGCCCATGGCGCTGCTGATCATCGCCTTCGGGCACTCCTTCCTGTCCATGAGCGGGTTTGAGACGCTGGCGCAGGTGTATCGCGAGATCGCCTCGCCGAAGATGAAGAACCTGAAGATCGCGGCCAACATCGTGTGCTTCTACGCGCTGATCTGCACCGGCGTCACCACGCTGTTCGCGGCCATGATCATTCCCGATGCCGAACGCTCCCAGTACTTCGACAACCTGATCGGTGGACTGGCCATGAACCTGGTGGGCCCGTATCCGCTGCGGCTGGCGTTCCACATCTTTGTGGTGTTCGTCGGCGGGCTGATTCTTTCGGGCGCGCTGAACACATCCATCATTGGGGCCAACGGCATTCTTTCGCGCGTGGCTGAGGACGGCGTGATGGTGCCCTGGTTCCGGCATCCGCATCGTCGCTTCGGCACCACGCACCGCATGATCAACCTCACGGTGCTGCTCCAGTTGGGAACCATCCTCTACAGCCGCGGCGACATGTTTGTGCTGGCGCAGGCCTACGCCTTCGGCGTCGTGTGGAGCTTCTTCTTCAAGAGCCTGGGCGTGACCGTGCTGCGGTTCCAGCGCAGTGACCAGGAGTACAAAACGCCGCTCAACTTCCGGATCGCCGGACGCGAGATTCCGGTGGGTCTGATCCTGGTTACCGCGGTGCTCGGCATGGTGGCGGTGGCCAACTTGTTCACCAAGGAGCTGGCCACCAAGTACGGCTTCGCCTTCACGCTGGTGCTGTTCGCCACCTTCGCCATCTCCGAACACGTCAACCTGCGGCGCGCGCAGAACGAGAAGAAGGGACTGGAACAGTTCAATCTGGAGGACCAGCCGCATATCGACGAGACGCACGTGCACGCGCGTCCGGGCTGCGTGCTGGTGGCCGTGCGCGATTACCGCCGCATGGAGCACCTGCGCCGCGTGCTGGTCAAGACCAACCTGCGGCGCCACGACATCGTGGTGATGACCGTGCGCCCCATCTCCACCGGTACCGGCGAATTCGACCTGACCGCGCAGCAGATCTTCAGCGACTACGAAAAAGAACTGTTCAGTAAGGTGGTGGAGCTGGCCGAAAAAGAAGGCAAGCCGGTGGAGCTGCTGGCCGTGCCCGCCGTGAATCCGTTCGACGCCATGGTGCAGACGGCGGCCAACCTGAAGGCCTCGCGCCTGGTGACCGGCGTCAGCGCGCGCATGGAGTCCGACGAGCTGGCGCGGCGCATCGGCCTGGCCTGGGAGGGCATGCCCGAACCGCGGCATCCGTTCTCGCTCGAAATCATCAGCCCGGACCGCAAGTCGGCGTTCGTCGATCTGGGTCCCCACCCGCCGCGCCTCTGGCCGGAGGACGTTTCCCTGGTGCACCAGATCTGGCTGCGTCTGAGCGGGGCCGAGAGCATGGGCTCGCGCCTGCATCATCGCGACGTGGTGGGTGTCGCCCTGCGGCGGCTGTATCGCGACCTGGAAGGCGTCAGGCGGGAGGACGTGCTGGCGGAGCTGGAGAAGGATCTGCGAAAGAACTGAGCGGAGGCGGCAGCGGACCTACGCGGACCGCTGCCTGTGGTCGCGCCTCAGCGAGTGGCGCGCCAGGGTCGTGCGATTGCGCTGCGTACAACAAAGGTGACCCGGGCACAACGCCGCTAGCCCGCACTAGAGCGTTTGCAGCGTTATCGTAGACCGCTACTGGTGCTGTGCCCAGTGCACGTCCTTTGTGCAGAGCGCCGCTAGCTGAGCCGCGACCACAGGGAGCGGTCTACGCGCGGTCTGCAACGCCCGCCGGTCTACACTTCAGCCGACTTGCCCGACTTCTTTGCGGCCTTCTTCGCCTTGGGCGCCGTCGCGCCGTCGCCGTCGGCCGGGGGTGCGCCGGTTCCCGACAACACCTCGTTGAACAGAGCCGCTTTCTTCAGATCGCGCTTGGATGGCGGAGCCTGTTCATTGCGGTAGTCGTGATCGCTGTAGCAGGTGCGGCACCGAACCTTGGCCGCCGCGCCGTCCACAATCGAGACGACCGCGTGATTGGTAAGGCGCCGGCACTTGACGCAATAGTCGTCGATGACGTCCCCGAGCCTTATTTCTCCAAACACGACTTTGTCCACTATATAACAAGACCATGCTTCCGCGTTCTGCCTATGGTCCGGTCCGCCGGCGCCACTCAAACAGCACCACGCCCGCCGCCACGCTGACGTTCAGCGACGCCACGCCGCCCGCCATGGGAATCGATACCAGGAAGTCGCAGTGCCGGGCGACGTTCTGGTGCAGCCCCTTCCCCTCACCCCCCAGCACCAGCGCGGTGGGCGTGGCGTAGTCGATGCGGTCATAGCGATCCTTGCCGCGCTCATCCAGGCCGTAGATCCAGTAGCCGGCGCCCTTCAGCTCCTCCAGCGTCCGGCTGATGTTCGCCACGCGGACCGCCGGCAGGTAAGCCACCGCTCCGGCGGACGCCTTCGCGACCGTTTCCGTGAGCCCGGCGGCGCGCCGTTCCGGGATCACCACGGCGGCGGCTCCGGCGGCGTGCGCCGTGCGGACGATGGCCCCCAGGTTGTGCGGATCCTCCACGCCGTCCAGCACCACGTGCAGGCCGCGCGCGGCCATCGTGTCTTCGAGCGAGGCGTAGCGCTCGGCCGAGCCCACCGCCACCACACCCTGATGCACGGCGCCACCCGCGGCCCGGTCCAGATGTTCGCGCGTTTCGAAGCGTACTGTAATCCCACGTTCCCGGCACAGAGCGATCAGTTCCTGGATGCGCGGTCCACCGAGCCCTTTGGCCACCAGCAGCCGGTCCAGGGGACGCCCGGCGCGTAGCGCCTCCCGGACGGGATGGATTCCTGCGAGCGTTGACATTAGAATAAATGTACCTTTATGAGCGAGCCGAACATTGCCCCCAATCTTCCGGGATCCGGCGCGGAACCGCTCCTGCTGTCCAGCGAAGAGATACCTGACAAGCTCTACTTCCGCATCGGCGAAGTGGCGCGACTGGCGGCTATCAAGCCCTACGTGCTGCGTTTCTGGGAAACCGAGTTTCCGCAGTTGGGTCCGAAGAAGTCGGGAACCGGACATCGGCTGTACCGCCGCAAGGACGTGCAGCTGGTCCTGGAGATCAAGACGCTGCTCTACGGGAAGCGCTTCACCATCGAAGGCGCCCGGAAGTACCTGGAGACGCGCGGCAAGGTCGAGCCCCCGCCGCCGGCGGCCGCGCGCACGGCCAAGGCGAAACGCTCCCCCAAAGCGCAGGCGGGCTTGTTCGATACCCCCGCTCCCGCGCTGGAGGCCGTCCGCAAGGAACTCCAGGCGATCCTCGAACTTCTCAAATAGAGCAACCCTCGTTTCCGCACCCTTAGCGCACGGTGTACCGGCACACCGGATTTGTCCTGTCTCACACTTATTTCGCCCGCGCCGATGAGATTACTCGGAGGCGTCATCCCTGGTACAGCAGGGCTAGCGACAGCCACGCCATGATTCAGGTCACGCGCATCAATCACGTTCCCCTGGTCTTGAATTCGGATCTGATCGAACACATCGAGACGACGCCGGATACGGTGATCAGTTTGACGAACGGACAGAAATTCGTGGTTCTGGAATCAGCGGAGGAGTTGATCCAAAAGGTGGTCGACTTCCGCCGCTCGCTTCAGCGGTGACGTCTTCGAGTTAAGGAAAGGTTCGGATGGCGGAAGCGAACGGTGGCGCCGGAAAGAAAAAAAGCGGGGGTACTTTAGATCTGGCAACAGTGTCCGGACTGGTGCTCGCGCTGCTGGGCATCCTGGGCGGCCTCGTGCTGGAGGGCGGAGACATTGGAGACATTCTCCAGTTGACCGCGGCACTGATCGTGCTGGGCGGCACCATCGGCGCTGTGATGGTGTCCACACCGCCCAAAATTCTGAAAGGCGCGCTGAAGCGCTTCATCCAGGTGCTGAAGGATCCGGCCCCGCCCATGGGCGACGTACTGGAGGAAATCATCGGCTACGCGACGCAGGCGCGCAAGAACGGTCTGGTGTCGCTGGAGGAAGCCGCCGAGGATATCGAGGATCCCTTCCTCAAGAAAGGACTGATCCTGGCGGTGGATGGCAGCGACCTGCAGGAGATCCGCGAGATGCTGCACCTGGAGATCGAGCTGGAAGAGTCGCGTACGGAGGCCGAGGCGAAGGTATTTGAAGGCGCCGGCGGCTACGCACCCACCATCGGCATCATCGGCGCGGTGCTGGGGCTGATTCAGGTGATGAAGAACCTGGCCAACATTGACGAAGTGGGACACGGCATCGCCGTGGCGTTCGTGGCCACGGTTTACGGCGTCGCGTCGGCGAACCTGTTCTTCCTGCCGGCGGCGCAGAAGATCAAAATGCGCGCGCAGGCCGAAACCCGCCGCAAGGAATTGATGACGGAAGGCATCGCCGGCATCGTCGAAGGTCTGAACCCCAAGCTGCTGCGAGCCAAGCTCCAGGCCTACGTGAAGGATGAGGTGGTGACGAAGAAAGCCAAAAAGCCGGCCGCGGCTCCGCAGGCGCAAGCCGAGCAAGCGTAAGCGCGAATCATGCCACGCCACAAGAAGAAGCATCCGGAGCACGAAAACCACGATCGGTGGCTGGTTTCCTACGCCGACTTCATCACGCTACTGTTCGCCTTCTTCGTGGTGATGTTCGCCTCTTCCCAGGCCGACAAGGGCCGCGCGCAGCAGGTGTCGGAAGCGGTGAAGAAGGCGCTTGAAGGCGACCGCATGTCAGCCGCTATCGCCGCGCTACTGGGTGGCACGCCCCGCGATAAGGGTCAAGGCAACGCCATGCAGCATGGCCCGGGCGGGGCCCAGCAAGACACCGTGCCGCAGGATGCGGCTCCCGTGGAGCAGGAGTTGGCCGAGCTGCTGCCGTCGCTGAAGATTCTTACCTCCGAGCTGGACCCCGAAATTCGCGCCGGTGAGATCCAGATCACCATGGAGAAGCGCGGCCTGGTGGTGAGCTTCCAGCAGGCCGCGCTGTTTCCTTCCGGCGAAGATGTGATCTCTCCCGCCGCCTACGATGGACTGGGGAAGGTAGCGGCGGCGATCGGCAAGATCCCCAACCCGGTTCGCCTGGAAGGGCACACGGATTCGCGTCCCATCAACACGTCGCGCTTCCGCAGCAACTGGGAGCTGTCGGCCGCGCGCAGCATCGCGCTGCTGGAGATCTTCACCACGCGCTTCCATCTGCCCTCCAGCCGGTTTTCCGTCGCCGGCTATGCCGATACGGCTCCGATCGCATCCAACGACACCGAAGAAGGGCGCCGCCGCAACCGCCGTGTCGACATCGTGGTGCTGAACCAACAAGGCGCGCAGGGCGAGCCGCTGAAGTACGAGGCTCCACCGCTGCTCGACCCCGGAAGCGGCACGGCCGGCAAGCCCGCAACGTTGCCGGATAGCAGAGCGCCACCAACTTCAACTGCACCCTCCACACCGCAGCCGTCCCGGACGATGCCGCAGAAGTGAGTTTCTTGAGGAAGCGTCCCGCCGCGGAAGCACGGATACAATGGAGGGGATGATCGCGAAGGTTCGCAAAGCCGTCTTTCCCGCCGCTGGCTTGGGTACCCGGTTTCTCCCCGCCACCAAGGCGCAACCGAAAGAGATGCTTCCGTTAGTGGACAAGCCTCTCATCCAATACGGTGTCGAGGAGGCGATGCACTCCGGGGTGCAGAACATCTTCATCGTCACCGGACGCGGCAAGAGCGCCATCGAGGATCACTTCGATGTCAGCTTCGAGCTGGAGCATCTGCTCGAGACGCGCCACAAGAAGGATCTGCTGGCCACCGTGCGCGCCGTCTCCGACATGATCAACGTCGCCTATGTGCGGCAGAAGGAAGCGCTGGGACTGGGCCACGCAGTGTTGCGCACACGCGAGCTGGTGGGCGATGAACCCTTCGCCGTCGTCCTGTCGGACGACGTGATCGCCGCCGACGTACCCGCCTTGCGGCAGTTGCTCGACGTCTACGAATTCTACGGCGCGCCGGTCGTGGCGCTGATGGAAGTGCCGCGCGACAACATCTCGGCTTACGGCGTGGTGGATGCCGAACCTGTGAACCATTCCACCGGCGGCGATCGCTTGTATCGCATCCGCAATCTGGTGGAGAAGCCCAAGCCCGAGGAGGCGCCGTCCAACCTCGCCATCATCGGGCGCTACGTGCTGACGCCGGAAGTTTTCAACTCGCTCGATTCCGTGGAGCCGGGCTCAGGCGGCGAGATTCAACTCACCGACGGATTGAAGCACGTGTTGCGCAGCCGTCCCATCTACGGCTATCGCTTCGAAGGCACACGTTACGATGCGGGCGACAAGCTCGGCTTCCTGAAGGCCACCGTGGAGTTCGCGTTGAAGCGTTACGATCTCGGCGAAGAGTTCCGCGCGTATCTGAAGACGCTGACGATATAGCATGCCATGCGCAGTGAACTGCATCGATGTGCGCCGAACGGCTGTAAACAGGGGCTAAGCGGTAACGCGGAGGCAGGCACAAATAAAAACGGCCCCGATCTCTCGGGGCCGGATGGTTTGAACTTGAGATGGCTACTTCTTCTTCTTCGCAGCAGCCTTCTTCTTGGCGGGCGCCTTCTTCTTAGCGGCCGCTTTCTTCTTGGTTGCGTTCTTCATCGAGTGATTCTCCCTTTACATCAAGTTACGGCGCACTCCGTAGAGCGCGCGGTTGTGTCCCCTTTATAAGGTGGTTTCCAGGGAATGTCAAGAGAAAAATGAAGTGCGCGAACCTCGTACCGAACGCGTCCAACGAATGCGAAGTGGGTTGCGAATCAAAAAACGCCGAGGAGTAGAATTGTTTTAGTGATTCTGATGCGTAGAATCGCGGCAGAGACGTCGTTTCGTAACGTGTGCGCGCAAGCCGCCGTGATCGAAGCGCACGAGTGCATCGATTCACTGCGCACGGGCGCCGCGAGCAGCGGCGTGAACAGAAACGTGAACGCCGGTATAAATGTGGATGCGTTGCGCTGCTCATCCATCGCGATGGTGTGCGTGATGCTGATCGCCGCAGTGGGATGCGGGCATCGCAGCACCGCTCGCCGTCCTGCCACGCCGTCTTCTCCTTCCGCTTCTGCGAAAGCGCCGCGCCGTTCGGCAACACCATCGTCTCCGCGTGTTGCTCCGGACACGCCGCCCGCGCGCGTCGGCAAAACCGAAACCGGAGTCGCGAGCTGGTACGGCATTCCTTATCACGGTCGCCGCGCCGCCGACGGCGAGATCTACGATATGGAACAACTCACCGCCGCGCATCGCACGCTGCCGTTTCAAACCTGGGTGGAGGTCACCAACCTCACCAATGGAAAACAAGTGGACGTGCGCATCACAGATCGCGGACCGTTCATCGACGGCCGCATCATCGATCTGTCGCTGGCCGCCGCCCGCGAGATCGACATGGTGCGCGCCGGTATCGCCAAGGTGCGCCTGCGGGTCATCGATCCGCCCGTGAACCGCCCGCGGATCATCGATCCGCCCGTGAACCGGAAGCCGAGTGAGGACGTGACCGCGGCCGGTCCGGTCGAGGTTCCTCCCGCTCCTGTCCTCGACGACTCGCCGGGCTCGGATGCCGACGACGCCACGCCGCCACCGGCGACCACCACAATCTCCAGCGAAGCGGCCACTCCCCCATCCGCGACGCCCGGATACGCGGTCCAGGCCGGCGCGTTCTCCGACGTTGCTCACGCCACCGCGCTTCGGGATTCTCTGAGGTTCGACGACGTACACCTGGTACCCACCTCCGGCGACCATCCCCTGTGGCGCGTCGTCGTGGGACACAACCTTAATATGGATGCGGCCGCCGCCTTGGCCGCGCAAGTGAAGCATGCCACAGGAGAAGCCTTCGTGATCGCGGACCGGTGACAAGACCGGGGGTTCGTCCCGCGCCTACCCGCATTTGGGGGATAGTCCTACCCCCCTCATACCTACCCCCAACCTCTCTAGGCGGGTCTAGAGATCATCTCAATTCGGTTGTAGAGTTTAGCTTTGGAAGCTGCACTACATATTTATTGAGGCCGCACCGGCACACCGGTGAAGGTGCGCCTCCTCGAGGAGTTTCAGTTTGGTACCGCCCATGACAGCGAACTTAGAGAAAACCAGACATGTCCTGGTAGGGCAGTCGTCCCGCACGCGGCACGTGTTGCGGATGATCGACAAGCTGGGAAAATGCCGCTGGCCGGCCCTGCTACTGGGCGAAACCGGCACCGGTAAGGAGGTGGTGGCGCGCGCGATCCATGCCATGGCCAATTCGCGCGAGTCGTTTGTGACCATCGACTGCTCCTCGCTGGTGGGTCCGCTCATGGAAAGCGAGCTGTTCGGGCACGTGAAGGGAGCCTTCACGGGCGCGGCCGGGACCAAAACGGGACTGATCGAAGCCGCCAACGGGGGCACGGCTTTCTTCGACGAGATCGGCGAGCTACCCCTCGACTTGCAGGCGAAGCTCCTCCGCGTGTTGCAGGAAAAGGAGTTCCGCCCGGTCGGGTCGCTCAGCACGCGCCGTTCGGACTTCCGCATTATCGCCGCCACCAATCGCGACCTGGCCAAGGAGGTCGAAAAGGGCTCCTTCCGCCGGGACCTGTTCTTCCGATTGAACGTCATTAATATAAGGTTGGCCCCGCTGCGCGACCGCCGCGAGGACATCCCGTCTCTCATCAATCACTTCCTGGCGCGCGTGGGCTCCGGGCACAGCATGACGGCCGAGGTGATGGAAGTCCTGCTGGCCTACGACTGGCCGGGCAATGTCCGGGAACTGGAAAACTGCATCCAGCACATGGTGGCGGTGAACTCCGGTCCGCTGCTGCATGTGGCGGACCTGCCCTCTGCCCTCCAGAACTTCGTGATGCAGCGCAAGTCTCAGTATCTAATGGCTGCGGCGACCATCCCCTCGCAGGTGCCCGGGTACGCGCCGGCATCCGCAGGCGGCGCGACTCCCACCGGAAACTCGCCCGAGCCGCCGTCCGCCTCCATGCCCAACATCCCCGCCGTGATCCCGCTGGCCGAATTGGAACGCCGGGCTATCATGAACGCGCTCGAATACACCAAGGGCGACCGCGCGGTGGCCGCCCACCTGCTCGGCATCGGCCGGACCACGCTTTATCGCAAGCTGAAGGAATATCAACTCGCGAGCTGAGATTTCCACCGCATTTTCCACACTAGTACTTTCGCCATGACCCTACGTGTCCTGCTGGTGGAGTCGCAGGCGGAGGACATCCTGTTCCTGCGCGACGTGTTGACCGAACTCGATGGCGGCAATTACTGGAGCCAGTGGACACACGTCGCTGCGCTGTTTGCAGCCACCTGGGAGGAGGCCGCCGCGCTGCTGGCGTGCGAGCCGGTGGACGTGATGCTGCTCGATCCCGACCTCGACGACTCTCAGGGCGCCGATACCTTCCGCCGGTCGCAAAAGGCGGCGCCGCAGGTTCCGGTGATCCTGCTGGTGGATCCCACCGGCCTGCCTCTGGCCGAGCGCCTGTTGCGCGACGGCGCGCAGGACGTCCTGATCAAGAATCACGTGGACTGCGTCCCGTTGGCCCGCTCGATCGCCAACGCCGTGGCCCGGCACCGCCTGCTGGCCGCCACGCGCGCCACCTCCATGGTCGATCCGCTCACCGGCCTGCTGAGCCGCACCGCGTTCCTGCTGCTGGCTGAGCGCGACCGCATGCTGGCCGAACGCATGGACCGCCGCATGATGGTGGTCCTCACCGAAGTGAAGAATCTCGACGCGCTGGCCGCCGCTTATGGCGATCATCGCCGCGATCTCGAACTGGTGGAGATCGCCGACTACCTGCGCAGTCTCGCCGGTCCCGCGGATTTTACCGCGCGTCTGGAGGACGCCTCGCTCGCCATGTGCATCGTCGAGACCGATCGCGAATCGCTCGAAGAAGTGTGGGCGCGGCTGCATGCCACCACCGCCGCGCGCCGTGTGGCGCTGGGGGCCGCGGTCTTCGACCCACGGCGGCCGGTGTCGCTCGACCAGCTGTTGCAGCGGGCCGCCAACGACCTGATGCCCAGAGCGGCCACCGCCTGAGGTGGCGCAAGCCCGTGGCTTGCCGCGCCGGGACTCATCCCGGCGCTTGTCGCCCATCCCAGTGTCATTCCGCACGCGGCGGTGAAATCGTCCACCAAGGCGCCCGGCTCAGGTTCCCGCCGTTGCACTGAGAGCTGATGAGAAATCGAGCTCGGGTTGTGACCGATGCTGCGGTCCACCTGAGGGCCAAGCGCCTGCCCCACAACGTCCACGGATCAAGCTGAGCCGCGGCCAAAGCGAGCACCCCCCTCCGGTCCGCCTTCGCCCCCCGCGGCGCGCATGCGACGATAGTCGTTCGCATGTCCATCGCGCTTGACGCCACCTACAGCCTGGGCCGCAACCTCTCCGGCGTCGGCGTCTACTCGCGCGAGCTGCTCTTTGGACTCACGCGCGCGCATCCCGAAGAGCGCTTCCAATTCTGCTACCGCTCCCATCGCCTGCTGCGCAGCTTCCACGACGCGCTGCCCGCCAACGCCTCGCGCCGCCTGCTCACCGGAGCCCCGCGCGCGGCTCTGTTCCACGCCCTGAACCAGCGCGTGGACGCCCGTGCGCGCCGCACCGTCACCACCTTCCATGACCTCTTCGTGATGACCGGCGACTACTCCTCGCCCGAGTTCCGCGCGCGCTTCACCGCACAGGCGCGCCAGGCGGCGGACAACACCGACCTCATCATCGCCGTGTCGCAGTTCACCGCCAGCCAGGTCGAATCGCTGCTGGCAGTACAGGCGTCGCGCATTCGCGTCGTGCCGCACGGCGTGCGCCTTCCGCAGCCGGCGGACTCCCCGCGCGAAAACCTCGTGCTGTTCGTCGGCGCCATCCAGCGCCGCAAGAACGTCGCCCGCCTGGTCCGCGCCTTCGAACGCATGCCCGCGAATTGGCGCCTGGCGCTGGCCGGCGCGGCCGACGGTTACGGCGCGGCCGGGGAACTGCAAGCCGTCGAAGAAAGCCCGCGCCGCGGCGCGATCGGCGTGCTGGGCTACGTTACACCCGAACAGTTGGAGGCGCTCTACGGCCGCGCGCGCATCTTCGCGTTTCCCTCGCTCGACGAAGGTTTCGGAATGCCGGTGCTCGAAGCGATGGCGCACGGCGTCCCGGTCCTCACCTCGTCACGATCAGCGCTGCCCGAGGTTGCCGGCGACGCCGCCCTGCTCGCCAATCCCGAAGACACCGAAGCGCTCGGTGAAGCGCTCGCGCGGTTGGCCTCGGACGAAGCCTTGCGCGCGGATCTCGCACAGCGCGGCCTGGAGCGCGCGCGCGCGTTCACCTGGGAGTCCGCGGTCGAACGCACCTGGGGGGTGTATGCTGAACTCATATGAGAGTCGCTGGCATTTTTATCCTGGCGGCTTCAGCCGCTTTCGGTCAGCCATTTTTCCCGTCGATTTATAACGCAGCCTTCCGCGGCGCGGGGATCGCACCGGGATCGACCATTGAGATTGACTCGCGCCAGCAGTCGCCGCCCGCATCGGGCGCCATGGTCACCTTCGCCTCCACCGCGGCGGATGTCACGATGACCGGCGGCGCGCTGCCGAGCCCCTTCTGCTGCCGCATCTGGGCGATCGTGCCTGAGGAGATGCCGCCCGGGGAAACCATCGTGCGCGTCAGCATCCCCGGCGAGCCGCCTGCGTCGGCGAGGATCGAGATCGTGCCGCTCGCCCCGGCGTTGTTCTCGGAGAACCGCCTCGGGTTCGGCCCGGCGTCGGCGCTCCAGTACGGAGATTACGGTCCGTATGCAGTGAAGCTCACCAATCCGGTTCTGCCGGGACAGTTCGTGGCGCTCTACGGCACCGGCTTGGGCGACGCGGCTGTCGAAGACGTGCTGGTGGACGTGGCTGGTACCTTGATACCCGCGACGTTTGCGGGACGCGAGATCAGTCCGGGCGTGGACCAGATCAACTTCCGGATGCCGGAGGACCCGTTCCTCGGCTGCTACGTGCCCGTGTCTCTGCACGTGCGCGGCGTCGTCAGCAATCAAGTGACGCTGGCCATCAACGCGACCCCCGGCGCATGCGCGCATCCGCTGGGGCTGAGCTATGACAATATGCGGACGCTTGATCAGGGCGGCACGGTGCTGCTGGGATCGCTCGATCTGCGGTTTCCGTCCGGGACAGCCTGGTCGTCGCCTGGGGTGGAGATCATTGTGCCGGACTTAGGCACGACTGCGTCGCTCATCCGGGCCGACGCGGACCTCACGGCTCTGATCGCGCAGGTCCAGATGCCCGAGCAACAATACTTCTCCTGCACTGCCTACCACCACGTTCCGGCGTTTCTCTATCCGAGTCCGCCAGACGCCGATGCCGGAGCGCGCCTGGGGCTGACGGACCCGCATGGAAGGGTCTACCGCTCGAATCTGCTCGTCCCCTACCGCTGGGACGTCCCGCCCATTCCGGGCCCGTGGCTGTTCTCCGCACCCGGCGGCGGTGACATTCACGGCTTCCAGCAGGCCTTCACGCTGCCGCCTCCGCTCCGCGACCTCAATGCCGGTCTGCTTACCACCTACCCGCGTGACCAGGAAGCCATCCTCACCTGGAACCCGCAGGGCTACGGCCCCGGCGACGTTCTGCTCGCCACGCTGCGCGACGGCGACGGTGACGGCGCCGCCGAGGTCGTCTGCCGTGTGCATGCCGCCGATGGCAGGCTCACCATCCCCACCGATCTCCTCGCATCGCTGCCGTCCGGTCTGGGGACGCTCTCCCTGAGTGTCACCGCGTATCCAGCCAGCCGCGTGTTCTTCGATCTTCCGCTGACCTCCGGCGGGACCGCCCCGGCCGTGATTAATTACGTCCTTATGGACCTTCGCACGGTCAGAATTCGGTAACCTTTTCATCGGAGAGCGTCCCAAAAAGGTTGTGATTACGATGGTCCCAGTGAAGCTGTATCCCGTTCTGCTGGCTTCCGCCACTCTCGGTTGCGCATTCGCGCAGCCGGGCTTCGACTTCAACCACATCACCATCGCCAACGCCGCCGGAGGCCCGGGGATCAGCCCCGGATCGCTGGTCGCGCTCGGGCAGGGCATCATTTCCGATCACAGCCGCCTGCGCATCGAATTCGGTACCGGCGACCTCGGGTTCACGGCGCCCGTACTGGATAATCCCGCTTATCCTCCCGGCTTGTGGACCGTGGTTCCAGAAGGTTTACCCGTCGGCCCCGCCTCTGTGGTCCTGATTACGGACGGCGTACGCGGTCCCATGGCGATCTTCGACGTGGTCGCGCGCGCCCCGGGCCTGTTCGCCGCGAATTACACGAGCTTCGGACCCGGCTTTGGTCCCGCGCTCGCCCAGAACTACACCCGGAGTGCGGTCGCGCCCGTCGCCTTCACCAATCCGGTGGTCCTCGGCCAGGATGTGACCCTGTGGGCGACCGGCCTGGGCGACACCACCACGGCGGACGTTACTATCGAGGTCGCCGGCGAGCCCGTACCCGCGACCTTCGCCGCGCACCACGAAATCGCGGGGCTTGATCAGGTTAACTTCCGGGTTCCGCCGGACGCCTTCACCGGGTGCTACGTGCCGGTGGCGATCCGCACGGGCGAGGTCCGCAGCAATCTGCTGACCCTGGCCGTCAATCCTACGCCGGGCGCGTGCGCGCATCCCCTGGGATTGTCCTACGGCGATTTGCGTGCCCTGGACGCCGGCCAGTCTCTTCCAGTGGGCGAAGTCGCGATCCAGAGCAAGGCACACCCGGCCATCGCGAGCGAAGCGGAAGCGGCGCTCGCGCAGTTCGAATTCCGCGAGCCCGCGCGCATCTTCCAACTCGCCGGATTCCAGATGCCGGACCAGCAGTACTTCGCCTGTCCCATCCAGGACCGCACTCCGCTGATCGGCTACTCGCCCCACCGCATCGACGTGGGCCAGGTCACACTGTTCGGACCCGAAGGCCGGCGCCTGGCGATCCGCGGCGACACGGAAACGGCTCGCGGCGAGCACCCGTTCTTCATCGCGGGTCCGTGGCAGGTCTCGGCGGCCGGCGGAGCCGATGCGCCCGCGTTCCAGGAACCGTTCGCTCTGCCGCCACCCGTGCACTGGACCGACGCGGACGCCTACGCGACGCTCGACCGCGCCGACGGTTCCACCGTCACTTGGGATCCGCAAGGCTACACGCCCGCCGATATCGCCACCATCACGCTCGCCATCGGCGGATCGAGCATCGCCTGCCGTGCGCACGCCGCCGACGGACGCTTCCACATCCCCGCGAACCTGATCGAGGCCGTGCTGGCAGGCGCGGGTGGACACGCGCCCCGTCCCGCGATCCTTACCATTGCGATCACGCCGCATCCGCTGGCGCGCACCCGCTTCTTTTTCCCTCTTGCTGGAGCTACCGCAGCGCCGGCCATCATCCATTACACGTTGGAGGACCGCGTCACGGTCCAGATTCCTGAGGTGTTCTGATGCCCCGCTTCTTGCTTCTATTCTTATTCGCCACAGCCACGCTCCTGGCCCAGCAATGGAGGCTCGTCGTGGCCAACGCCGCCAGCCGCACACCGGAGATCGCGCCCGGCTCGGCGATCATCGTCGGGGCGAGTGCCCTGGGACCCGATGGACCGATCCGCGTGAGCGCGCCGCCTCCTTTCCTTCACGGCATCGGCGGCGTGGCGATCGTCTTCCAACCCGCCGGCGACGCTGCCCCGCCGGCCGACGCGCTCTACGTGCAGGCGAGGGACCCGGGTTCGGTCACCGCCATCGTGCCCGATTCGCTCCCGCCCGGCGCCTTGCACGTCTCCCTGCTGATCGACGGCGTGGAGATTACCTCCACGGACACGGAGTTGTTCCGGTCCGCCCCCGCGCTCTACACGGTGGGCGACGGGTACGGCCCGGCGCTGGCTCAGAACCTCACCTCCGCGGGACCGGTGACCAACGGTCTCACCCACCCGGCCGTGCCCCGGCAGTTCGTCACGCTGTGGCTCACCGGTCTCGGCGATGCCACCGCCGATGACATCACCGTGGACCTGGCGGGAAGCCCGCTCGACGTAGTCTACGCCGGGCACAACTCCGCGGGACTTGACCAGGTCAACGTGCGTCTGCCCGCCGATCCCTTCCTGGGATGCTACGTACCGCTGCACCTGAACGTTCGCGGCGCGGTCACCCACCAGAACGATACGGTGAGCCACGATGCCGTGCTCAGCGTCAATACCACGCCGGGCGCCTGCGCGCATCCGTTCGGCCTCTCGTATTCCCAAATGCAGACCCTCGATGCCGGGGGGCAGGTGGTGACGCCGTACCTGGGCGTCCACACCACGCACGATCCCGGCGCGGTGGACGGCCCGTATGATGACACCGCCTCCCTCTTCCTGATGCCCTACCCTGCCAATGTCGTCTTCGTCCTGGCGGGCACGCAGGAGCCTGTCGAATCCTTCCCCGCGTGTTCCCTTACCTTCCTCAGGGTGGGAGTCGGCGTCGGGGGAGTCGGCTACGTTGCCGTTGCGGATCAGCCCAAGGTCGGCCAGGAGTTCCAACTCGCCGGCCCCGGCGGCGCGTCGCAGTCGCTCACGCTGGCCCTTCCCTCTGCCCTCTCCGTGTTTCCGATCTTCAGCGGCGAGCACACCGGCGATGAGCCGCTGTTCTCCGCCGGCGCCTGGACGCTCTCCGGCGAAGGCGGAGACGACCTGCTCTCCTTCCAGATCCCCTTTCACTTACCGCCGCAGGTCCGCACGCTCGATCGCGAGTCTCTGCGCTCCATCTCGCGCGATACCGATCTCACCGTCCGTTGGGACCCGCAAGGTTACAGCGGCGGCGACCTCATGACCGTCAACATCGCCAACGCCAAAGCGGCTGCCATCTGCACCACGCACGCTTTCACGGGCAGCCTCACCATCCCCCGCGCCATGCTCCAGCAGATTCCCGATGCGGACACGCCGGCCAGGGTCACGCTGACGCAGGCGCCGCTCCCCATCAGCGATCAGGCACTTCAACTGGACCGCCCCGACGGCGAGCCCTGGCACGGAAGAATCTACTACAATTTCGCCGACACGATCGAGACCGAGCTGCACTGAGCGCGGATCCCCGGCCGCCACTCCCTTGGGTCACGGCTCTGCTACGGGCGCTCTACCCGGCTCACGTGGCCCGGCCCGAACCGTGCGGCGCGGACCACAGTATCTACGAAACCGCTCTAGCCTGCATTTCTCACCAGGTTTCGGACGCAGGACGTGGCGCGAGCCCATGGCTCGCCGCGCCGGGACTCGTCCCGGCGCTTGTCGTCCATCACAGTGTCGTACCCGGGGTGCCGGCCCGGCCACTCGCCGAGGCCTCCCGCCCGTGCTTTGCCCGAAACGCTCTGCGAGCCTGTGAGAAATCCGGGCTAGAGCTTTTGCAGCGTTATCGTAGACCGCTCCCTGCGGTCGCGGCTCAGCTACTGGCGCTGTGCCCAGCGCACGTCCTTTGTGAAGAGCGCCGCTAGCTGTGCCGCGACCACAGGGAGCGGTCCCCGCGTGTCCGCATCCCTCCACCGCGAAGCGCCACCCTCACCCCTCCGCCTCCCGCGGCTCGACGCTCGCCTCCTGCGCCGCTTTGGTCAGCTCGCCGACCTTCGCGCCGGTGATCGCCACCGCGATCGCGCCCGAAATCAGTAGCGGCAGTTTAATGGCGCCCCACAGCACCAGCGAAAACCGGGCCGCCTCGCCGTCCGGCACGCCGAAGCCGCGCGTCAGGAATTCCTTGGTCAGCAGTTGAAACAACCCCAGCGTCGCCGGAGCCTGCGGCACCGCGGCCGCCAGTCTGAGGATCAGCATCAACGCGATGGCCGAGCTGAACGGTAGCTCGAAGTTGTAGCCCCGGAACAGCACCCACACCGGGATCACCTGCAGGAACAGGTACGGCAGCGTCTGCAACAGCGCGAAGAACAGGTACCACGAGTGCCCGATGCGCGCCAGGTCATCCATCAGGATGCGCAGTCTCCGCCGCAGCCCGCCTTGGGGCAGTGGATCGTCCTTGGGCCGCCGCACGAACAGCGCCAGCGCCAGCAGCGTGACGCCACCCGCCACGAACACCCCCAGGCTGTCGTTCAGCACGGCGATCAGCCGCGGCACGCGCACCGAGTGGAGCGCCCACTGCAATCCGATCCACATCAGCGCGCCGTCGAAAATTCGCTCGATCACCACGCTCGATAGGGATACGGAAAACGGCAGCCCGGTCCACCGGCTGACCATGTAGCAGCGCAACACTTCGCCGGCGCGGAACGGCAGCGCCTCGCTGGCGAACAGGCCCACGAAGATCGCGCGTACCGCCTGCAGGAAGCGCACGTGCACCACCGGAACCAGGATCAGGCTCCAGCGCAACGCCTGGCACACGTATACGCTCAATTGCGCCAGGATGGCGACGGCGACCCACCACCAGTTCAGTGCGGCGAGATCGGCCCCCAGTTCACTCAGTTGTGCGTCGCGGAGCGTCCAGACCAGGCATCCGAGCGACACCAGATTTGCAAGGACTAGGACGAACACCCGAGTCCGTTTGGACTGTGGCTGCCCCAAGTCACCATTCTACCTTGTGACCCCTGGTAAGAAATCTGCCCAGACGTTTGCCCCCGTGTGGCATAATCTGCGGGTTACGGATGTTCGACTACATCGTCATCGGCGCGGGCACCGCCGGCTGCACTCTGGCCGCCCAGTTGACCGCCCAGCCGCAGGTCCATGTGCTGCTCATCGAAGCCGGACCGCCGGACCGCAACCGCGCCATCCGCACGCCGCTCTCCTTCTCCAAGCTCTTCCGCACGCCGCTCGACTGGAACTTCTGGACCGAGCCGCAGGAACAGCTCGACAACCGCCGCCTCTACTGGCCGCGCGGTAAAGTGCTGGGCGGCAGCGGATCGCTGAACGCCATGGTGCACTTGGCCGGCTGCCGCGCTGACTTCGACGCCTGGCGCGACCTCGGCAATCCCGGTTGGGGCTATGACGACGTCCGCCCCATCCTCGACAGCTTCGGCGGCGAGCCGGTGAAGGCCGCGCCCTTGCCCGATCCGAATCCGCTCACCCAGGCGTTCCTTGAAGCCTGCGCCTCGGCCGGCCTGCCGCGCGAGCCTTTCCTGCCCGACGGCTGCCAGCCCGCCGCCGGCCTGTTCCGCGTCAACATCCGCAACGGCGCCCGCTGGAGCTCCGCCGACGCTTACCTGCGCCCCGCCCTGCAACGCGGCAACCTCACCGTGTGGACCGGCATCCACGTCACGCGCGTGATCGTTGAGAACGGCCGCGCCACCGGCGTCGAATACCGCCAGAACGGATCGCTGCACACCGCCCAAGCCGCGCGCGAGGTCATCCTCAGCGCCGGAGCCATCGGATCGCCGCACCTGCTGCTCGTTTCCGGCGTCGGCCCGCGGCGCCCGCTCGAGGACCTCGACATTCCGGTGGCCGCCGCGCTCGATGGCGTCGGCGCGAATCTACAGGATCATCTGGCCGCACCCGTCTCGCACTTCTCCACGCAACCCGTTTCGCTCAGCGGAGCAGGCAGCTTACCGCATCGCCTTCGCCGCGCCACCCGCGGAGCCGGACCGCTCGCCTCGAACGGAGCCGAAGCCGGCGCGCTGTTCCGGTCCAGCCCGAAGCTCGACGCCGTGGATCTCGAAATCGTCTTCGCGCCCGTGCACTTCGTCGATCACGGTTTCGCGCAGCCGCCCGGGCACGGCTTCAGCCTGATTCCTGTACTGCTCACGCCCGCCAGCCGCGGCTCCCTCCGCCTGGCCTCCGCCGATCCCGCCGAAGCGCCTCTGATCGAGCCCGCCTATCTCAGCGATCCGGCCGACCTGCCGCGCCTGGTGGAAGGCGTGCGCTTCGCCCGCGACTTGCTCCAGAAACAAGCGCTCGAAGCCTTCCGCGGCGCAACCTCGCAGGGCCAGGAGCTCGACCCCGCCGCGCACATCCGCACCTGGGGCCAGACGCTCTACCACCCCGTGGGGACCTGCCGCATGGGAGCCGACGCGGCATCGGTAGTCGACGCCGAACTGCGCGTACACGGCGTAGCCGGCCTGCGCGTGGTGGACGCTTCGGTGATGCCCGTCATCCCGCGCGGTCACACCAACGCCGCCACCTTGATGATCGCCGAGAAAGCCGCCCGTCTGATATTGGGGTGACGGGTGGCGCGAGCCCATGGTTCGCCGCGCCCAGACAATAGGTATGACTCGTCCCGGCGCTTGTCGTCCATCACAGTGTCGTGCCCGGGGTGCCGGCCCGACCACTCGCCGGGGCATCCCGCCTGTGCTTTGCCGAAACGCCCTGCGAGCCTGTGAGAAATCCGGGCCAGCCGCGACCGCAGGGAGCGGTCCCGCAACCGTTCCGGAACAACCTCCGAGCGATACAATAGCGCCATGGCCAATTCGGACCTGAAGAGCCTCCTGCCCGACCTTCCCCCGGAAAGCCGCCGCCAATTCCTGGTGACCAAGCTCGCCGTGGGCTTCGCCTTGGCCGTGCGGCCCGTCGGCGCGCAGACCATCACCACCGACGCCAACGGCTTGGACGCCGGCGACGTCGAGATCCCCGTCTCCGACGGCAAGATCCCCGGCTACCGCGCCCGCCCCGACCGCGGAGGCAACTTCCCGGTGATCCTGGTGGTGGAGGAAATCTTCGGCGTCCACGAACACATCAAGGACATCTGCCGCCGGCTGGCCAAGAAGGGCTACTGCGCCGTGGCGCCCGAACTGTTCTCCCGCCAGGGCGACGTCTCCCAGATCCAGAACGTCCAGCAGATCATCGATACCGTGGTCAGCAAGGTTCCTGACGCGCAGGTGATGAGTGACCTGGACGCCACCATCGAGTGGGCCGTGCGCTCCTCCCGCGGGAACCGCAGCCGCGTCGGCATCGTCGGCTTCTGCTGGGGCGGACGCATCGTGTGGCTGTACGCCGCGCTCAGCACCAAGGTCAAAGCCGGCGCGTCTTTCTACGGCCGCCTGGAAGGCGATACCACCGAGCTTCAGCCCAAGAATCCCATGGACTACGCCGGAGGCCTCAAGGCGCCCGTCATCGGCTTCTACGGTGGCATGGATACCGGCATCTCGCTCGAATCGGTGGAGCGCATGCGCACTTCCCTCCGCGTGGTGGACGACCCTTCCGAGATCGTCGTCTATCCCGACGCCCAGCATGGCTTCAACGCCGACTATCGACCCAGCTATAACAAGGAAGCCGCCGAGGAGGCCTGGATGCGCATGCTCGACTGGTTTAAACACTACAAAGTCTGATGAACGGAATCGATCAGTGGTATTACTTGGACGGGTCTGAGACCCGGGGCCCCGTGCCCGCCGCGCAAATCGCGCAACTCATTCAGGGAGGCTCGCTCAGCTCCGCTACGCAGGTGGCGCAAGCCGGCTGGCAGACCTGGAGCCCGGCCTCGGTCGCCCTCTCGCACCTGCTCCAGCAGGCCGCACCCAAGCAGCCGGCCCCCCAGCCTGCGAACGAGCCGCCCACCTATGCGATCAAGGTCCAGTGCATCGCCGGGCCCGACATGGGCAAGGCCTACATGATCAGCGCCGCCGAAGTCTCGCTGGGCCGCATCTCCGGCCTCGGCGCCGCCGACGCGCAGGTGGCCGACAACCACGTGGTGCTCTCCTGGCAAAACAACGTTCTCTACTTCCGCACCTTCGCCGGATCGAAGCTGCGCGTGGCTGATACCGACGTTACGCAGGGCACGCTCAGCAACGGGCAGAAGTTCCAGATGGGCGCCTCCACCTGGCAGGTGGGCAACGCGCCGGTGGAACTGACCAACCTGCTCAGCAATCTGGGCGCGCGGCTCAACAAGCTCACCTCCACCGATAAACTCGAAGGCTTCAGCCTCACCACCATGTTTTCGGAAGTGTTCAAGGGCCGCCAGCAGGGCGAGCTGGAGAGCTACTTCACCGTGGGCACCTCCAAGACCACGCCACCGCTCGGTGAGGTCCAGACCGGGTGGCCCAAGCCATGGTTCTTCATGCGCGTGCTGCTGTTCATGCTGGGCGTCTACGTGATCCTGTACGAGTCCTTCGATTTCACCCAGAACTCGCGCCTGCTGCCCGGCATCATGGTGATGGGCGCCATGGCCGCCCCGCTGGCCACCGCCTTCCTCGTCTGGGAACTGAATACGCCGCGCAATATCAGCTTTCATTTCGTCCTGATGCTGGTTTGCCTGGGCGGCGTCGCCTCTCTGTTCGTCAGCCTCATCGGATTCGATGTCGCCAACCTCGGCTTTCTGGGAGCCGCGCAGGCGGGCATCGTCGAAGAATCGGGGAAGCTGCTGGCCGTCATCTTGGTCGCCCGCGGCGCCCGCTACAAATGGACCCTCAACGGCCTGGTGTTCGGAGCCGCCATCGGCGCCGGCTTCGCCGCATTTGAAACCGCCGGCTACGCCTTCTCTGACGGCTTCTTCGACAATTTCGTGCCCTACCTGGTGAATCACTTCGATCCGAAGATGTCCAGCAAGGACTTTTCCAACACGTTGGGCACCGCTCTCGCCCTGGGCTACAACGGCGTGTTCGATCAGATCCACAGCCGCAGCTACTTCGCGCCCTTCACCCATCCCATCTGGACGGCGATCAGCGCGGGCGCCCTGTGGCGCGTCAAGGGCGGCGACAAGTTCAGTTTCCGCATGCTGCTCGATCCCAGCTTCATGCGCGTCTTCATGATCCCCGTGCTGCTGCACATGACCTGGAACTCGCCGCTGCTGCGGTTCTCCGGCATGCTGGGCTACATCAAGCCCTGGGGCTTGGGCATCATCGCCTGGTACGTGGCCTTCCTGCTCATCCAGCAGGGGCTGCGCCAGATCCGCGAAGCGCAGTTGTCGGAGACGCGCACCGAGATCCAGCGGACCCGCGACATCCTCACCACCACCGGCAAATTCCGTTCGCAAACCGTGCAGTGAACATCGAACCGGTCACTCTCGAAGGCCGCCACGTGCGGCTGGAGCCGCTCTCGACTGCGCACCTCGCCGCGCTCACGGCCATCGGCTGCGACCCGGACCTGTGGACTTTCGTCCCCTACCGTGTGGCGACACCCGAGGACATGCAGGCCTATATCGCCAAGACGCTGGCCGCGCAGGCCGCCGGCCTCGATCTGCCGTTCGTCACCTTTGACCGCGGCTCGCAGCAAGCCGCCGGCAGCACGCGCTTCCTGAACATTGACCGCGCGAACCGGCGCGTGGAGATCGGCGCGACGTGGCTCGCGGCCCCCTATCGCCGCACGGCGCTTAACACCGAAGCCAAGTACCTGATGCTGCGCCACGCCTTCGAAACCTGGGGCTGCATCCGGGTCGAACTCAAGACCGACGCCCGCAACCAACGTTCACGCACGGCCATCCGCCGCATCGGCGCGACCGAGGAAGGCACCCTCCGCCAGCACTTCGTGATGTGGGACGGCCACCTGCGCGACTCGGTCTACTACAGCATCCTGGACAAGGAGTGGCCGCGCGTGAAGGCCGATCTGGAAGCAAGGTTGGCTCGCTAGATAGTGGGTCCTCTCACAACCGAAGACCGCTCCCTGCGGTCGCGGCACAGCTAGCGGCTTTACGCCTGCCACCCACGATCCGGGCACAGCGCCAGTAGCTACTCCGAGACCGCTCGCCGCTGTGCCCTGTTCCCGTCCATTGGGCAGAGCGCCAATAGCTGAGCCGCGACCGCAGGGAGCGGTCTTCCACCGTCCCCTTCGCCGCTACCCGGCTCACTTCGCCGGTCGAATATAAGTCCGCCAAACTTCCCCAAAGTTGACGATCGCCAGCGGCACACTGCGCGCCGCCACCATCCGGATCACCTGCAAGCCCGCCCACACAAAATACAGCGCGGCCACCTGCTGCGCCCAATCCGGATTGGCGAACGGCACGGCGAAGAACGCCAGCATGATGCTCGCCTCCCACCACGCCAGCTCCATATTCATGAGGAACGTGAGCCCCACCACCGCCTGCCCCAGCGTCAACAGCAACTCCACGTGCTGCTTCTCATCGAGCACGATCGGCCGCAGCTCGCCCACGCTCACCGCGTAGACGATCGCCAGCATGGCGGGCAGCAGCGTCCACTGGTTGATGTTGCTCGACACCATATTCATCAAAGCCATGGGCGCGCGTTCCACCGTGCGGGCCCAGTAAAAGGTCGAAGCCATCTCCGGGAACTCGGAGACCAGCGGCGCCACCCACTGCACGAAGACGAACGCTGGAATCCCGATCATCGCCGACAGCGCCAGCAGACTCGCCAGGAACGGCTCGGCCGAGAAGTAAATGAACGCGCCGCCGCCCACGAACAGCGCCGTGATCCAGGCGATACGCTGCGCCCGCGGCGCGGTGACGATCTTGCGCGGGATCGCTTCCAGGTCGTCCACCGACTCCGGATCTTCGGGAGGCATGCGGCTCAGCACCAGCAAATACGCCACGTAAATCGCGATCAGCACCGCGCCGTCCCACACCGAAAGTGTCCCCTTCCAGGCGATGACGCCCGCGTAGGCCAGCGGCGCGACCAGTCCCATCACTTCGACGCAATGGTGATCCTCCAGCCGGATGCGCCGCAGCGGACCCTCGCCGCGTCTTCGCTTGAACGCCGCCGCGGTCAGGTAGATCACCGGCCAGCCGAAGCCTGTCAGCAGCCGCAGCGCGCCGGTGAGGTTCGCCAGCAGCAGCGGCACCTGCTGCTTCCAGGCGAGCACCGCTTCCACGGCAAACTCCGGCAGCGTCTGTAGCCACGCCAGGATCGCCAACGCAAATCCCTGCGCGATGAAGAACTGCGCCGATTCCGCCGCCCAGGCAATCATGATCGCGGCCAGCAGGATCGCCGGCGCCGCCCACAGCACCGTGATTGGGTGCACATCCCTCAGGGGAACCTGAAAGAACAACAGTAGAAGCAGGAAAACGGGCGCTTTGCGTTGCGTCAACAGGTCCCATGGTACAACGAACGTATATGCCCAGCTTTCGCGTCGCAACGCCCCAGCGCGCCTACGACGCCATTGTGGAACGCGGAGCGCTCCGCCGCGCCGCCGAGTTCCTTCCACCCAAAGCCGGCACGGCCTTCGTCGTCACCACGGCCGATGTCTGGCAGTATCATGGAGCCGCACTTGCGGAAGCGCTCGGCGCCCGCCCGCATCGCATCCTCTTCTTCCCCGGCGGCGAGCCCAACAAGCGCCTGTCGCAAGTGGAAGCCCTGGCCGAGCAGATGATCGAATTGGGCGGCGACCGCTCGAGCGTCGTCATCGCCTTCGGCGGCGGCATCGTCGGCGACCTGGGCGGATTCCTGGCGGCCATCTTCATGCGCGGCATCCCGGTGATTCAGGTGCCCACCACGCTGCTGGCGCAAGTGGACGCGGCGGTGGGCGGCAAGACCGGCGCCAACCTGGTTTCCGGCAAGAACCTGATCGGCAGTTTTCACCAGCCGCTGGCCGTGTTGATTGACCCGGACGTGCTCCGCACGCTGCCCGAACGCGAGTACCGCGCGGGCTTGTATGAGATCGTCAAGAGCGGCATCATTCGCGATGCCGAGCTGTTCCAGGTGCTCGACCAGTGCGCCGATGCGGTGCTCGCGCAGGAGCCCGCGGTGCTCGAACGCATCATCGCCGACGCCGTACGCATCAAGGCCGAAGTGGTCACCGCCGATGAGCGCGAAGGCGATCTCCGCCGCATTCTCAACTTCGGCCACACCTTCGGCCACGCGCTCGAAGCCGAGACGCGCTATGAGCGCCTGCTGCACGGCGAAGCGGTCGCCTGGGGTATGCACGCGGCGACGAACCTCGGCGAGAAGCTCGGCATGGTGAGCGCCGCCGACGCCGCGGAGATCCATCGTGTGGTGGCCAAGTACGGACCCATCCCGGCGCTCGACGATATCGCCGCGCAGAACCTCACCGCCCGGCTGCGCAGCGATAAGAAGACGATCCAGGGCAAGGTGCACTTCGTGCTGCCGGTGCGCATCGGCGAGGTGAAAATCGTCTCGGGTGTCGACGAAGGTCTGGTGCTCGACTCCATCGAAGCGGCGCTACGATGACGGGCACTACCCCTCGCGGCGCTGCCACAGAACAGGACGCCGCACGCTGGGTCCGCGGCATGTTCGGCAACATCGCCGGCCGCTATGACCTGCTGAATCATCTCCTCTCCTTCAACCTCGATCGCCTCTGGCGCGCCCACACGGTGAAGCGTGTCGCACACGTGCTGGCGCGTCCCGATGCTCGCGTGCTCGACCTGTGCTGCGGCACCGGCGACGTGTTGCTATCGCTCGAAGCCCGCGCCGGACGGGCGGTGCTCGGCAGCGACTTCTGCCATCCGATGCTTGTGGAAGCCAACCGCAAGATCGCCTCCCGCGGCTTTCGCACGCCGCTGTTCGAGGCCGACGCCTTGGCGCTGCCCCTGGCCGACGAGTCGCTTGATCTGGTGACGGTGGCCTTCGGCTTCCGCAACCTGGCCAACTACGAACGCGGGCTCGACGAACTGTTGCGCGTGCTCAAGCCCGGCGGCGTGGCGGCGATCCTCGAGTTCTCCCAGCCGACCAACCGCCCGTTCGCCGCGCTTTACGGATTCTTTTCGACGCACGTGCTGCCGAAGGTGGGCGGCATGATTTCCGGGTCGGCGGAGGCTTATAGTTACCTGCCGGAGTCGATCGGTAAGTTCCCTGGCGCCGATGCTCTCGCGGCCGCGATGCGCCGCGCCGGGTTCGCGCAGGTCGAGTTCGACCGCATGACCGGCGGCGCGGTGGCGCTGCACCTGGGGACGAAGTAGCGGACCGTGGAAGACCGCTCCCTGCGGTCGCGGCTCAGCTAGCGGCACTCCTCTTCGAAACACCGATCCGGTCGCCAGTGGTGCCGTGCCCAGACGCCGTGATCCGAGCAGAACGCCAATAGCTGAGCCACGACCGCAGGGAGTGGTCTTCCACGGTCCGGAATCTCCCTACGCGTCCGTCACCGCACCCTGCGCGGCCGACCCCACCAACTGCACGTACTTGTGGAACACACCCGCCGTATACCGCGGCTTCGGCGCCTTCCACGCCGCCTTGCGCTTCTTCATCTCCCGCGCCGACACTTCCAGGTCGATGGTGCACTTCTTCAAATCGATCCGCACCATGTCGCCTTCCTTCACCAGCCCGATGGGACCACCCACCTGCCCCTCCGGCGCCACGTGCCCCACCATAAAGCCGCGCGTCGCGCCGCTAAAGCGTCCGTCGGTGATCAGCGCCACCGTGTCCGCGAGGCCCGCGCCGACGATCGCACTGGTCACGCCCAGCATCTCGCGCATGCCCGGACCACCCTTCGGCCCCTCATAGCGCACCACCACCGTATCGCCCGCCTTGATCTTGTGCTTGAGCACGGCCTTCATCGCGTCCTCTTCGCGATCGAAGACCCGCGCCGGCCCGCGATGCTCGCCGCGCTGGATGCCGGTCACTTTGATGACGCAGCCCTCGGGAGCCAGGCTCCCGCGCAGGATCACCAGGCCGCCGGTCTGCTTGATGGGGTTCTTGAGTGGACGCACGACTTCCTGTCCCTTGGTCTCCTTGGCCGCGCCCGCTTCCTGGCCGAAGGTGCGGCCGGTGACGGTCATCGCGTCCTTGTGGACGTGCTTCAAGCCGGCCAACCGCTGTGCGACCACCGGCCAGCCGCCCGCCTGATCCACGTCCAGCGCGACGAACTTGCCCGCGGGTTTCATGTCGACGAGCAGCGGCGTCTTTTTGCTGATGCGTTGGAAGTCGTCGAGCGACAGCCGCACACCCGCCTCGTGCGCCATGGCCAGCAGATGCAGCACCGCGTTGGTTGATCCGCCGGTGGCGGCCACCGAAGCGATGGCGTTCTCGAACGCCTTGCGCGTGGCGATGGAGCGCGGCTTGCGGTTCGCGAGCACCGCGTCGACGACTATCTTGCCGCAGCGCGCGGCCACCGCTTCCTTGCGCTTATCCACCTGCGGCACCGCGGCCGTGTTCATCGGCGAGAGGCCGATCATCTCCATCACCGTGGCCATGGTGTTGGCCGTGAACTGTCCGCCGCAGGCTCCGGCGCCGGGGCAGGCCGTGTTCTCGATCTCAGCCAATTGGGCGTCGCTGATCAGGCCGGCGGAATGTTTCCCCACGGCCTCAAAGACCTCCTGCACGGTGATGCGGTCTGGTCCGGGCAGAATCGACCCGCCGTAGAGCACCACGCCCGGCACGTTCAGGCGCAGCAGCGCCATGCCCGCGCCCGGAATGGTCTTGTCGCAGGCCACCAGGGCGATCACGCCGTCGAACATGTGCCCGCGCGCGACCAATTCGATCGAATCGGCAATGAGGTCGCGGCTGACCAGCGAGGCCTTCATGCCCTCGGTGCCCATGGTGACGCCGTCGCTGATGGCGATGGTATTGAACTCCATGGGCGTGCCGCCGGCGTCGCGGATGCCCTGCTTGACGTGTTTCGCCAGTTCGCGCAGGTTGAAGTTGCACGGCATGGTTTCGATCCAGGTATTGGCGACGCCGATGATGGGCTTTTTGAGGTCTTCGTCCGTAAATCCGATGGCCTTAAGCATCGCGCGCGCCGGCGCCCGGTCGCGGCCCTGGGTGATGGTGTAGCTATGCAGTTTCATGGGGAAACCTCTATCGTACCGCCAACACAGCGGTCCGGTCCTCCCGTTGGTTCGCGAGCGGCCTGACAAGGCGCTGAATCGAAGCCCGGTTTCGTGGGAAACTGGAAGCGTAGCACCCCAGCGTGCAAATTTGTTGTAATTTTCTCCGCCGTCGGCCGTCATAATTTGGCGGCTCGTACGTCTGAACTCAGTAGGACTCAAAATGAGGCGGGAACCCCCACAACCAAGGCGTGGAACTTTGTCCCCGAAGTTCTCGTCATAGAGGTTTACGCCGCCGGGGGAGAGCGTTAGTACCGTGAAAACCAAGTGGAAAGTTACGATCGGAATTTTTGTGGTGATCCTGCTCGCCGCCGGGATGATCGCCAGTGTCCGCCTGCGCCAGCGCGGGCAGGTGACGGTGCAGACCGGGATGGCGGCGCGCGCCAATCTGGCGGCCCAGGTGACCGCCTCTGGTGAGATTAAGCCTCGAACTTACACCAACTTAGGAGCCAACGCCCAGGGCCGCATCGTGGAGCTGCTGGTCAACGAAGGCGACTTTGTCCGCAAGGGCCAGACTGTAGCCCGCATCGAAAACGTCCAGGCCACCGCCGACGTCGAGGCCCAGAAGGCCAACGTTGCGGCCGTCGAGGCCGACTCGGCATCGAGCGAAGTCGGGCTCCAGGTGCAGGACGACACCATTCACACTCAGGAAGCCACCGTCGACCGCGCCAAGGCGCAACTGGCCCTGTCCAAGGCTAACTTCGAGCGCTATACGCAGCTCTGGGAAGCGCAACTGATCGCCAAACAGGATTACGATCAGCGCAAGTCGGACTACCAGACCCAGGAGGCCGCGTTGCGCGAAGCCGAGCTTCGGCTGGATCAGTTGAAGTCCCAGCGCGCCCAGACCGAGGCGAACATAGCCGCTTCGCAGCGGCGCGTCGCCCAGGCCCGCTTCCAACTGAACCGCGTCACCGACATTTTGGCGAAGTTCGACGTGGTCGCCCCGCATGACGGCGTGGTCACCAACCTGCCGGTCCGCGTGGGCGAGACGGTGGTGCCCGGCGTGCAGAATTCGGCGGCGTCGGCCATCATGACCATCGCCGACATGTCGCTGATCACCGCCGAAGTGAAGGTGGATGAGACCGATATCGTCAACCTGAAGCTGAACCAGCCCACCGAGATCACCATTGATGCGCTGCCGGACCAGACCTTCCGGGGCCACGTGATCGAGATCGGCAATACGGCCATTCTGCGCTCCAGCGGCCAGGTGGCTTCGAGCAGCGCCACCTCCTCCACCGAGGCCAAGGACTTCAAGGTGGTGGTGGCCATGGACAACCCGCCTGATTCGGTCCGCCCAGGCCTTTCCTGCACGGCCAAGATCACCACGTCGACGCGCGATAACGTGGTGGCCATCCCCATCCAGGCGCTGACCGTGCGCCAGCGCGGCGACCTGGAAGAAGCGGAGACCACCGACGCGCAGAAGAAGCAGGGTCCCATCGACCTGGCGGCTGAGCGCGTACGGCGCGAAGAAGTGATCGGCGTGTTCGTGGTGCAGGACGGCAAGGCCGAGTTCCGGCCGGTGGAGACCGGCATCGCCGGGTCCACTGACATCGAGGTGACCAAGGGGCTGGAGTCGGGTGAGCAGATCATTATCGGCAGCTACCAGGTGATCCGCACCATCCGCCCGGGCGTGCGAGTCAACATCGACAACCGTAGCGGCGTCATACTGGAGAACGAGCAAGGATAGACCGGCCCAGGCCGGCCGACACCCATGACCACCGCCGCGCCCACCAACAAAGCGCTGAACAAGACCGCCCTGGGGCAGCAGTTGCGCCGCGACGGCGTGATCATCCGCACCTATGACCTGATGAAGACCTACGTCATGGGCGACCAGACGATCCATGCCGTGGCGGGGGTGGACATCGAGATCCGCAAGGGCGAATATGTGGCGATTATGGGGCCGTCGGGGTCGGGCAAGTCGACGCTGATGAATCTGATCGGGTGCCTGGATACACCCAGCGCGGGCGACTACTACCTGAACGGGAATCTGGTCAGCGAAATGGACGACGACGAGCTGGCGCGCATCCGCAACAAGGAGATCGGCTTCGTTTTCCAGACCTTCAATCTGTTGGCGCGGGCCACGGCGCTGCATAACGTGGAGCTGCCGCTGATCTACGGCGGCCTGCCGGCGGCCAAGCGGACCGAAGCGGCCAAGTCGGCGTTGCGCGAGGTGGACCTGGAAGACCGCATGCTGCACAAGCCGAGCGAACTGTCGGGCGGCCAGCGGCAGAGAGTGGCGGTGGCGCGGGCGCTGGTGAATCGCCCGTCGATTCTGCTGGCCGACGAGCCCACGGGCGCCCTTGACACGGCCACCGGCGTGGAGATCATGGCCCTGTTCCAGCGGCTGCACGACGAGGGCAACACCATCGTGCTGGTGACCCACGAGCACGACATCGCGCTCCATGCGCATCGCATCATCCACATCCGCGACGGGAAGGTGGAGAGCGACGAAAAGGTCGAAAAGCACTGACGGGACTGCGGCGGTTCCCGTGCTGCCTGGCATCTCTCTCCCCTTGCGCTGAACTTAGCATCACGCAGACTATTGCTCGTCCCGGTGTTTCGGGAAAGTGAAGAGAGTGCGGGAGATCACGACCTGCGCCGCTTGCACCACCAAGGCCTAATCGGTGACTTCGACGCTTTCTACGAAGCAGCTTTCAAAGGCGCGATCCAGGACGTCTGCGGTGAGCTCCCGGGGAAGATCCTCGAAGTTGATGATGTCGATGGCGTGGCTGATGACATCGCGGGGGTGGCAGCGGCGCATGGGCTGGCCTCCCTTGGTGTAATGCTTGTCGAGGAAAGCCTCGGGCAGGCCCGGCGCGTATTCCAGGCTGCGTGAGGCGGCGAAGCGCTCGAAGATTCGCAGGTACTCGGGTGGATTGGGGCTGCGTAGAAACATCTTGTACTGGATGCGGCGCAGGAAGGCTTCATCGCCCAACTGCTTGGGGTTCAGGTTGGTGGAAAAGATCAGGAAGGCCTCGAAAGGCACCGTCATTTTGCCGCCGGCCTGGAAGCTCAGGTAGTCGATGTGGCGCTCCATGGGGACGATCCAGCGGTTCAGGATCTCGGCCGGTGTGGCCCTCTGGCGCCCAAAGTCGTCGACCAAATAGATGCCGTTGTTGGCCTTCACTTGGAAGGGCGCGTCGTAAACCTTGGAGACGCCGTTGTAGCTCAAGTCCAACATGTCGAGCGTCAGTTCGCCGCCGGTGACGATGAAGGGGCGCTTGCAACGGAACCAGCGGCGGTCAAAACCCTGGTCGGGCTGGAGCGAGGTCACGTCGACCTCTTCGTCCTCGATCTTCTGGTGATAGATGGGATCGTAGACTTGAATGATGTTGCCTTGGCTTTCGATGGCGAAAGGCATGTAGATGGGCTCGGAGTCGACGCGGAACAGAGCCTCGGCCAGCGCGGTCTTGCCGTTGCCAGGCTGCCCGTAGAGCAGGAAGCTCTTGTTCGAGTTCACGGCCGGGCCGATGCGGGCCAGGATGTCCTTTTCCACCACCAGGTGCTTGAAGGCCTGCTTGAGCAAATCCGGATTGAGCCAGTTGTCCTTCAGACGCTGACGGCGGACCACCTCGGTGTACTGATAGAGCGGCACCGGGATGGGTCCGGTGTACTGGTTATTTTCGAGCACCTCGCGCGTGGTGGCCCGGCCGGCTTCGGTGAGTCCGAAGATGCCCGAGCTGTTGCCCATGCCGAGCGACTTGCGCACGCCGACAGCGTGGGTGCGCTTGAGGGATTCCAGAATGTCGTCGATCAGGCTGTACTGCACGCCCAGGAGCTTGGCGATTTCGCGGCCGGTGACCTCGGCGCGGAAGTAGAGGAACTTGAGGATCAGGTGCTCGATAACGGACGGCTGGATGCCGGTGTCCGCGATGGTATCGGGAACGGGTGGAGTAACCGCGGCATCGTCGTCTTCGAGAAACGGTTCCAGCGGCTCGGCCAAGGCACTCACAAGATTGCTCCTCCAGCGGTAGGGGATTCGGCGCAGCCCGCACAAGGGTCTACCTTCGTAATATCGGGCGTAGGGTAGCCTTACTGTAGGAGCAAAGAGGCGGGCTGATGCCTTATTCCCTCGGATTGTAGGCAAAGCGAGGGACATAGGCTTAAATTGTTAGCCGAAAAGCGTCCCTTGGCCTAGTACGCCGTGCGGATCGTACCGGCGTTTGACGGCGCGCATGGCTTCAATGTGCTGGGGCGCATACTGGATGGGCAGCAGGTGCGCTTTGCGCTTGCCGAGGCCGTGTTCGGCGCCGACGGTGCCGCCCATGGCGACTACTTCGTGGGCGAGCTCGGTGGCGACTGCGGCGGCGCGCTCCCATTCCTGTTGGGTTTCGGGCAGGATTTCGGTGTGCACGTGGGCGTCGCCGATGTGGCCGAACATGACGAATTTATCGCCGAAATTGCGGCCGAGCACTTGGCGATACGTGGCGAGGATGTCGCGGTTGCGTTCGAGCGGGACGGCGTAGTCCGTGGCGATGACGACGAAGCCGGCGCGGCGGAGGCGTTCGTGGATGCGTTCGGGGAGGCGATGGCGGAACTGGCGGAAGCGCTCGCGGTCGCGGGCTTCGCCGCCGAACCAGGATTCGGATTCGAGCGCGCCTTTCATGTCGAGGTTGGGGATACCTTCCGTTTCGATGATGACGGCGGCTCCGTAGGGGAGGTCCATGATGCGCATGGAGCGGGAGTCGAGGAACTCGAGCATGCGGAGTTCCGGGGTGGGGCGCCAGCGGTCGACGGCATCGAGCGCGGCTTCCTCGGTGGGGAAGAAGACCACGCCGCCGTAGATTTCGCCGGGGGCGGGCAGCAGGGCGAGCTCGGCTTCGGTGACGACGCCGAGCGTGCCTTCGCTGCCGATGAAAAGGTCGCAGACGTCCATGCCGGGGGCGAGGCGATAGCCGCAGGAGTGCTTGCGCACGTTGGGGAGCGGGATTTGCGGGACGTCGAAATCGATGGGCGTGCCGCGGCGGTATTCGTGGATGCTGCCGTCCATCAGGACGACGCGGAGGGCTTGGACATGGCGGCGGGTGGCTCCGAACTTGAAGCTGCGCGAGCCGCTGGCGTTGGCTCCGATGTTGCCGCCGATGGACGAGGCGTTTTCGGTGGGGTCGGGTGGGTAGAACTGGCCCGCGGCGATAGCCGCGGATTGGACGTCGCGCAGGAGGGTTCCGGTGCCTACGCGGGCTGAGCCTTGGGCTACGTCGAGCTTGGTGAAGTTGGCCATCGAGAGGGCGTAGCCGCTCTTGGGGACGGCTCCGCCGGCCAGGCCTGTGAGGGCTCCCATGATGGTGACGGGTGTGGAAGTGTTGGCGGCGCGGGTGAGGATTTCCGCGATCTCTTCTTCCGAACGGGGAGTGAAGACTTGGTCGGCTTGGCCGGCGTAGCCGGAGGCGTCAGTGATGGGGGTCGTCATGTCAAGAAAATTGGCCGCAGATGGACGCAGATGAACGCAGATACGAACCAAAGACTCATTTGGCGAAGCGGCGGAAGAAGCTGTCTTGGTTCCATGCGGGACGATTGGGAGCGTCGGCTATGTTGCGGGTTAGGGTGGTCATTAAGTGGTTAAATGTCGCGGCGGCTTCCTTGTCTACGGGCTGGTTGAGATCGTCTGAAGGGGCGTGGTAACGCTTTTCGAACCACTGGTTGGTGATCTCTTCTTCCGGCGTGCCGGGGTTGTAGCCGAAGCTCAGGAACAGGGCCGGGATTCCTTTGAGGATGAAGCTGTACTGGTCACTGCGGATGAAGGTGTTGCGCTCGGGTTCGGGATCGTCCTGCACTTCTACGCCGATTTCCTTGGCGGCGGCTTCGGTTTGGGCGGCTAGGGTCGATTCGCCGAGGCCGTAGGCTCGGAGGATCTTCAGGGGGAAGAGGGGGAGATACATGTCGAGGTTGATGTTCGCCACGATCTGTTTGCCGTCTACGGTGGGGTGCTCGGCGAAGTATTGCGAGCCCCATTCGCCCACCTCTTCGGCAGTGCAGGCCAGCAGGATGACGCTGCGCTTGGGCGGGCCGGAGGCGCGCAGCATGCGGGCTACTTCGAGTAGGGTGGCTACGCCGCTGGCGTTGTCCATGGCTCCGTTGTAGAGGTCGTCGCCGTCGACGGGTTCGCCGATGCCGACATGATCGAGGTGTGCGGAGAGGAGCACGTATTCGTTCTTGAGTTGCGGGTCGGAGCCGGGGATGACGCCGACTACGTTCGCGGATTGGACGTGGCCGGAGTGGAAGACCGGCTTCATGCGTACGCTGGCCTTCAGCGGGAAGTGGGGGAGCGGTTGGCTGGCGACGTCGAGCGCGGCGAGTTCCTCAAAGGTGTGGCCGGTGCCGGCGAGCACCTTATCGATGGCGTTGATGTTGATGACCGCGCCGGGGCCGAGGTTCCAGGTACCGCCGAATTCGGGTCCGGTGGGCTGCATGGAGGTCTGGAGGATGGCGTTGACGTAGCGGGGCCAGGGGAGGTCGACGACGCGCGGGTTGAGGAGGCGGAGCGAGCCGGCGAGTCCTTTGGCGCGGGCGACTTTGGCGCGTTCGCGGCCGGAACTGAAGTGCGCGGCCATGAGCGAGGGGACGGCTTTGGGGGCTCCGTAGAAAGTGGCGGAGACGGCTCCTTTGGTGGGGAGATTGGCGTAGTCGTCGTAGTTGGCTTCGGCGACGGTCAGGCCGTAGCCGGCGAAGATGATGGGGGCTTCGACGGTTTCGCCGGACGTGCCGCCGACGCCGAGGACGGCTTCGTCGGGGATCTTGAGGGCCGTGGTTTTGCCGTTGGCGACAAGCTCGATGGTGGACTGGGCGGGGTCTAGCGTGCGGGTTTCAAGGTCAAAGGATTGGAAGTAGCCGTCGGCGCCGGCGGGCTGGACTTCGAGCGCGCGGAACTGGTCGGCGACGTAGGCGGCGGCTTTGTCGTAGTCGGGGGTACCGGTGAAGCGCCCGCGGAGGTCGTCGCTGGCGAGATAGGCGACGTGGGACCACCAGAGGTCGGCGTCGGAGGCCGAGGGGGCGGTGGTGCAGGCGCTGGGGAAGAGAGTGATGAAGAGGGCGGACAGGGCCAGGAGGGTGGGTTTCATTGGCCGCTTCATGAGGTCAGTATATCGTCCGGGTGGGCGGGGGGACTGGAGCGGACTGGAACTGGTTGTGGGTGGTGGGGTTGGAGGTTGTTGGGTTCGTTTGGTTGGGGGAGTTCCGGGGGCTTGGGGGAGGCGGCCTGAGAGGCCGCCGCAGGCCGCGGGCCTGCCCCACACCGAGGGCTTGGCTGGTCTGGAGCAGGTTCGGGGCGGGTGGATTGGAGGGCGCTGAGTTGCTTTAACGCGCGGTGGTAGGAGCGGTCGATTTGGCCTTGGTAACGGGACAGGAGAGACAGGCTGCTGTGGTTGTTGGCGAGGTTGTTGAAGGTCCAGGCCAGGAGGTCTTCGGGGTCCATGTCCGTAATGTGGGGGTCGGGGTTGGGACCTTGCTTGGTCAACTCGTTCGAGAGCAGGTTGGTTTCGATGATCATGAGGCGGCGGAGGCGCCAGTCGCAGAGGACCAGGGTTTCGACCAGGCGGAGCTCGACCTGGTCGGCAGGTTGGAAGCGTTCGAGGTAGGCGTCGCGGAGATGGTAGAACTCGTCACGGTCCTCGACGTTGGGGAGGACGAATTTGAGGGCGGTCAGGCCGTGCTTGAGGGCGTTTTGGGATGATTTGGCGCGACCTTCGGGAGTCTTGGGGCCTTGGGATCTGGCTCCGTTGGCGCGGGCGGCTTGGGAGCGTTTGGTTGTGGTCATATGTGGATACCTCCGCCCGGGAGTATGGGGCGGGGGTTTGGGGGATGGCGGGCGGTGTAAGCCGGATGTGGTTGGTGGGGCGGGAATTAGAGCTCGGAAGAGGGAGTGAACGGGGCTTTGACTCGGGAGTGCGTGGGGTCAGGTCATCGAGGGATTCCAGATGGCAGATTGGTTGCGACCATCGGATTTGGCGTGATAGAGAGCCTTGTCGGCGCGATCGATCGACTCTTCGACTAAGACGTCGGGATCGAGCAAGGTGAGGCCAACCGAGACGGTCACCTGAATTGTCCCGGAGCCGTTGGCGCGATGGTCGATGGAGGAGGCTTCGTGCCGTAATCGCTCGACCAGGCCGAGTCCCATGGCACAGTCCGTGTCTTTCAGGCAGAGCAGGAACTCCTCGCCGCCGTAGCGGAAGAAGAGATCATAGGGACGCAGGTGGGCGATGATATAGCGCGCGAATTCCGCCAACACGCGGTCACCGGTGACGTGACCGTGAGTATCGTTCACTGCTTTGAACTGGTCCAGGTCCATCATGGCAATGCACGAGGAATGGACTTTGCGTTTTATCAGTTCCTGTTCTTCCCGCAACTTGGTCAGCATTCCGATGCGGCTCGCGGCTCCCGTAAGAGGGTCCAGGTTATAGAGCCCGTCTTCCAGGTCGCGCTTTAGGGTCAGGATCTCCAGGCGCAACCGGGTCAGAGCGTTGTCAAAACGCTCGTAGTCCTGAAGGGAGATCTGCACCTGACGGGTGGCCGCGCCGAGCAGGGTTGCGGCGTACTGGTGCATTCGCTGGTGTTCCATGGCAACTTCCTGGAAGCCTCGATGCGAATGCAAGTGCATCGAGCCCGGGCCGTAGTACCACTGGCCGAACCGGCATTTGCGATGTGCCTCCGGGTCTAAGTCCCGCTCGTCCGGGGGCAGGCGGCAGATGAGCGTGCTGTAGAGACTGTCGCACCACTGCCCGTGGTTGAACAAGGCTTGATCCAGTTCCGCCAGTGCGGTGCGCATGAATTCGTGCGGCAGAGTGACCAGGGTGCTCATTGCGTCCTCTTTAAATGTTCAGGATCGCCTCGCGGTCGAGGCATCATGCGCTCGACTTCTGCCAGAAGGCGACCCGGGTGAGTTTGTTGTGGTCCTCAAGGTCAATCATCGGTCGCTTAATCTCAAGAGATTAGGCCGGTACAGGCCGGTACAGGCCGGTACTAAGGCGGTGGCTGTACCGACCGGTAGGTTGAGGCGGTCGCGACCACTCAAAGGACGACCAGAACGTATCCCTTCTTGTGGCCGGCTTTGGCGTGGCGGTAGGCGTCGGCGATTTCGGCGAGGGGATAGCGGCGGTCAATCACTGTCTTCAGTTCGCCTGCTTCGATGCGTTGCCTCAGGAATGAGAGGTCGTCAGGAGCGATGGGGGGCAGGCCGCTGAGAGTTGTGGCCGGCCTGGATGTTGGCCTTTCTGACGAAGGGCAACGCCGTGAGGCCGCCGAACATCACCGCGGCGGCTTCCTCCAGCGGCATGTTGACGGGCTTCTTTTCCAGCCTGCTCTCCGCGGCGCAGACGTATTCGGCCTGCGCGCCGAATTTCATGGAGCCGCCGAAGACCTGGTCGCCCGGGCGGAAGCGGGTCGCGTTCGGGCCTACCGATGCGACGGTGCCGGCCAGCTCCATGCCCATGATGACGGGCTTTTTTCGCAGGGCGAGGATCGCTCGTCCGGGGATCGACCGGAGGAGGCGCGCGATGCGGTAGTCGGCGGCGCAGACGGTGGTGGCGTGGACGCGGATGAGGACTTCGTTGTCCTGGGGGACGGGGGGTTCGACGTCGCGGATGTGGATGGCGCCGCCGCTGTGGACCGCGGCTCTCATGACAGGGATATACGAGGACGGAAGAGCGAAGGTTCCGGGGCAAATATGCTACGCGTGAGAGGTTGTGTAATGCGGACTGCTTTCTGGGTCTTGTGCCATCTGCCGGCCGCAGGCGGGGGTGGGGGTGGTGGCGCCGGGTTCGGCGGCGGTGTCGCTGGGGGAGTTTCGTGGCACCCGAGGTAATTTCGAAAGATCGTGGTGAATCAACGTGGTTGGGCCTCAACACGGAGGTGCGTTTTTCTGACGCGAATTTTCCAGCAGCCTGCTATAGTTCCGGGACTGCGATAATGAGAGTGGGTACATCCTGATGGCAAGTGGTGCAAACGTTTTTATCTCGTATGCTTCGGACACGAGGCCGCTGGCGGAAGAATTGACCAAGGCACTTGAAAGCCAGGGAATCGAGCCCTGGGTGGACTTCAAGGACCTGCACCCTGGACAGCTATGGAAGGAAGAACTCGAACGGGCTATTGATGCGGCTCAATGGGTTCTCATTCTGGTCGGCTCCCATAGCCGAACGACGCGCTGGCAGGAGGCCGAATGGAGCGCAGCTCTCACTCGCTCGTGGGTCGACCGGGAAAAGCGGTTATTGCCGATTATGTTCGGCCAGGACGACCCTCCGCCGTTCCTGCGCAACTGGGTTGCTCTGAGAGTCAATCCCGACACTGAAGCGTCAACATGGACCCGCAAGGTCATCGATATTTTGCGCAACCTGCGGAACGAAGCCATTCATACGGGTGCGAAAAGTCGAGAAGAACGTCAGCAGCGATTTGCGGAGATCCGACAGGCCGTAGAGGCGTTCCGGGAAGAGCAACCGGATACTCCTCCTGCGGAGTCCGATCGATCCAAATAGATGGTCCGCCCAGTCTTCGGTCAGGGTGAGCTCGCGCTCGATCCGACGAAATCCGTATTTATCAACTGCCCGTTCGATTCAGAATACGCCACGCTTTTTGATGCGCTCGTATTTACGACGGTTTGCTGTGGGTTCATGCCGAGGAGCGCGCTTGAGAGCGGTACGGTTGCGGAACCACGCGTCGCTCGCATTATTCGGGCCCTGGTGGGCAGCAAATACTCCATTCATGACTTGTCGCGCTGTACCGGAGAGGGCACGGAGAACATCGCCAGATTCAATATGCCTCTGGAACTTGGCATGGCGATGGCACGCCGATTCATTGATACCGCGAGTGAACACGATTGGCTTGTGCTGGTGCCGAGCGGACACGTCTACGCCCGGTTTGTGTCTGATTTGACCGCTTACGACCCGGTCGCTCATGACGGGTCGGTGGCTAGCGTTGTCGTGGCCGTCATGCCATGGTTGGCGACTCGACCGGATGCGGTGCCGACGGTCACCCCAAAGGAAGTCCTGGCGTTGTTGCCGACGTTTCAGAGGCGAAGGCAAGCCCAGAACGATGTTTGGGGTGGGTTGCCGCCATGGGCTGACGTCGTCATGCTCGCGCTTGAAATTGCCAGACAGCTAAGCTGAAGCGGCAATCAGTTCGTTGTTCCGCTGCGAACCTGATTTTGATCCGGCCGGTAGAATGGTGACACATGGCGAAGCCGTATCAGGTGATTGTTGTCGGCGCCGGGCATGCCGGGTGCGAGGCGGCTCGGGCTTGCGCGCGGCTGGGGCTGCGGACGGCGATGATCACCATGAACATCGATTTGATTGCGCAGATGTCGTGCAATCCGGCGATCGGGGGGATTGCGAAGGGGCACCTGGTGCGGGAGATCGATGCGCTGGGCGGCGTGATGGGCGAGGTGACGGATGCGGTGGGCATTCAGTTCCGGCTGCTGAATACGAGCCGGGGGCCGGCCGTGTGGTCGCCGCGGGCGCAGTGCGATAAGAAGCAATACCGGCTGAAAATGCGCGAGGTGCTGGAGCGCGAGGCGAATCTGCGGATCGTGCAGGCGGAGGTGGCTCGGCTGGTGATCGAGGGGGAGGGCGGGGGTCGGCGGGTTACGGGGGTCGCGCTGCGGGATGGGCGGGTGTTGGCGGCCGAGGCGGTGGTGGTGACGACCGGCACCTTCCTCAACGGGCTGGCGCATGTGGGGGAACAGACCTATAGCTGCGGGCGGAGCGGTGAGGCTCCTTCGAATCTGCTGGGGGAGCAGTTGCGGGGGCTGGGGCTGGGGTGGACTCGACTGAAGACCGGGACGCCGCCGCGGCTGGATGGGCGGACCATCGAGTGGTCGCGGTTCGAGCCGCAGCATGGGGATGCTTCGCCGACGCCGTTCTCCTTTCTCACTACAGAAATAGTACGTGAGCAGGTGCCCTGCCATATCGCCTTTACAACAGAGGAAACCCATCAGATTCTTAGAGATAGCGTGGCGCGATCGCCTTTGTACAGCGGGCAGATTGAGGGGGTGGGTCCGCGGTATTGCCCGTCGATCGAGGACAAGATCGTCAAGTTTCCGGATAAGCCTCGGCACCAGATTTTCCTGGAGCCGGAAGGGTTGGATACCTACGAGGTGTACGTGAACGGGATGTCGACCAGCATGCCGATCGACGTGCAGACGCGGATGGTGGCTTCGATTCCGGGGTTGGAGGACGCCGAGATGATCCGGCCGGGGTATGCGATCGAGTATGACGCGATCGATCCGCGGGAGCTGCGGAATACGCTGGAGGTGAAGGCGATCGGGGGGCTGTTCCTGGCGGGGCAGATCAATGGGACGTCGGGTTATGAGGAGGCTGGGGGGCAGGGCCTGATTGCCGGGCTGAATGCGGCTTGCCTGGTCGGGGGGGCGGAGCCGGTGGTGGTGGCGCGGAATGAGGGGTATGTCGGGATTCTGATCAGCGACCTGATTTCGCGGGGGGCGGATGAGCCGTATCGCATGTTCACGTCGCGGGCGGAGTTCCGGCTGCATTTGCGAATCGATAATGCGGATGAGAGGTTGACGCCGCTGGGTCGGCGCGTGGGGTTGGTCTCTAATGACCGGTGGGCGCTCTACGAGGCCAAGCAGGAGCAGAAGCGGTGCTTGCGGGGGTTCCTGGAGGGGACTCGGCATGAATCGGGGGCTGTGCTGGCGGATTGGCTGCGTCGGCCAGAGGCTCGGCTGGCGGAGGTCGGGGGGTTGCCGGTGGATCGGCCTTTGCATGGGGTGCTGCAGACAGTGGAGACGGAGCTGAAGTATGCGGGGTACCTGGCGCAGCAGCTTCGTCAGGTGGAGCGGCTGCGGGAGGCGGAGGCGCGGCGAATTCCGGCTTCCTTTGGGTATGAGGGCGTGCCGGGGTTGTCGAATGAGGTGCGGGAAAAGTTGGCTCGGGTGCGTCCGGAGACACTGGGGCAGGCGGGCCGGATTCCAGGGGTGACGCCGGCGGCGATCGCCGTGCTCGACGTGTATTTGCGGCTGGCGCCATGAGCTTTCGGGAGCTGTTGCGGCGGGAGTTCGGTGCTCACGGAGATTTGAGCCAGGAACAGTTGGCTCGGCTGGAGGCGCACTACCAGTTGTTGCTGCGATGGAACCGAAAGCTGAACCTGACGCGGATCGAGTCGGTGGAGGAGGCGGTGCGGCTGCACTACTGCGAGTCGCTGTTTCTGGCTCGGGGGTTGCCGGAGGGTCGGCTGCGGGTAGCGGATGTGGGGTCGGGGGCGGGGTTTCCGGGGTTTCCGGTTGCCGTGTGGCGGCCGGAGTGTGAGGTGACGCTGGTAGAGTCGCATGTGCGGAAGGCGGTGTTTCTGCGGGAGGCGAGCCGTGGGTTGGGGAATGTACGCGTGTTTGCCGGCCGGGCGGAGGATTTGGGGGAGCGGTTCGACTGGGTGGTGTCGCGGGCTGTGCGGGTGGATGACGTGCTTGCGGTGGAGTTGGCGTCGCGGTTTGGGTTATTGGTTGGGGCGGAGGATGCTGAGAGGTTGGGGGGAGGGGTGAGGGTCCCTTGGGGGAAGGACCGCTACGTCGTGTTTCACGTGAAACATACCGACTAATGTTCCACGTGGAACATCAGCCCAAACCCGACGACAAGCGCCGGGATGAGTCCCGGCGCGGCAAGCACGAGTGCTTGCGCCACCAAGCCATGTTAAGATTCAGAACGTGGGCAAAGTCATTGCCATCACCAATCAGAAGGGCGGCGTGGGGAAGACCACGACCGCCATTAACCTTGGCGCGTCCTTAGCTGCCAACGACTTACGTGTGCTCCTGGTGGATTCCGACCCGCAGGGGAACTCGACCACAGGCCTGGGGATCGAGAAAACGGGTGAGAGTCCTACCCTCTACGACACACTGTTGGGAGGGATGCCCCTGGATACTGCCATTCGCAAAACGGAATGCGAGGGACTCCAGTTGCTGCCTGCGGACAAGAACCTGGTGGCGGCGAATCTGGATATGGTGGACCTTGAGCATCGCGAGTCGAGGATGCGGCAAATGCTTGAGCCCATTCGGGATCGCTACGATTACATCCTGATTGACTGCCCGCCCGCGTTGGATCTTCTGACCCTCAATGCGCTGGTGGCCGCGGATTCTGTCCTGATCCCGATTCAGTGCGAGTTCTTCGCGCTTGAAGGGATTTCGCAGCTCATCGACACAGTGGACAAGGTGCGAGACTCCTTCGCGCATCCATTGGCGATTGAGGGAATCCTGCTGACGATGTACGATGACCGGACCAACCTCACGCGGCAGGTTTCCGACGATCTGAAGGATTTCTTCAGCGAGGACGTCTTGCAGACGGTGATTCCGCGCAGCATCCGGCTGGCCGAGGCACCCAGCTACGGAAAGCCCATCCTGATGTACGACCCGCGGTCGCGGGGCGCCGAGAGCTATATCAAGTTGGCGAAGGAGATTTTGGCAAATGAGCAACGCCGCCGACAAACAGCGCAAAGCACTAGGTAAGGGGCTCTCAGCCCTACTACCCGGGCGGACTGGCGCGGCGGGACCAGCGGGACCCGCGGCCGCGTCTGCACCCGAGCCCGCTCCGCAGCGGCCGTCCATGCTGCCGCTGGCGCAGATTGAGCCGAATCCGATGCAGCCGCGCACGGTGTTTCAGCCCGAGCGCTTGGAAGAACTGGCGGCTTCGATCCGGGCGAGCGGAATTATCCAGCCATTGATTGTCCGCCGGCACGGCGAGCGGTACCAGATCGTGGCCGGGGAGCGCCGCTGGCGGGCCTCGAAGATGGCGGGGTTGAGCGAAGTACCCGTTGTAGTTCAGGAAGTTGCGGACCCTGTCATGCTGGAGCTGGCGCTCATCGAGAACATCCAGCGTGAGGATCTGAACCCGATTGAGACGGCACATGCGTTTGAGCGCCTGGCCCGGGATCTGCGAATTTCGCAGGAGGAGATCGGGCGGCGGACGGGCAAAGATCGTACCACCATTACCAATCTGCTGCGGCTGCTGAAGCTTCCTATGGAGGTGCAGCATCTGGTGGCCGAGCACAGGATTACCCAGGGTCATGCCCGGGCGATCCTGGGGCTGCCGAATGCCGAGGACCAGATCCAGCTTGCCGAGAAGACTGCGGCGCAGGGGCTCTCGGTCCGGCAGGTGGAGGCCCAGGTTCAGGAAATGACGGCCGACCGGAAGACCGGGACGGGCAGCCGGCGCGGCGAGGCCCAGCAGGACCCGAATGTGAAGGCCGCGGCCGAGAAGCTGCAATCGGCGCTGGGCACTCGGGTGCGGATTGTGGAGCTGAGCGAACAGCGGGGGCGCATCGAGATCGAGTATTACTCCCAGGAGGAGCTGGACCGGCTGTACCAGCAGATTGTGGGAGAAGAGTAGAGTGGTGCCGGCGGCTGGAGTCGAACCAGCGACCTACGGATTATGAGACCGTCGCTCTAACCACCTGAGCTACACCGGCGAGCCATTACCAGCGTATGAATGCGCGAGTGCCGGTGTCAAGATTTAGTCTACAATTTCACTAGTGTCCCGACCCGCGGTTCAATTCTCGGATGTCTCGAAAAGCTACGCCATTTACGCTTCGCCGCGTGACCGGTTGAAGGAGTTGGTGCAGCGGCGGAGTTTTCACCAGGATTTTTGGGCGCTGCGGAACGTGAGTTTTGAAGTGGCTCGCGGGGAGACGTTCTGCGTGGTGGGCGAGAACGGGTCAGGGAAGAGCACGCTGTTGCAGATCTGCGCGGGGATTCTGGCTCCTTCGAGTGGCTCGGCGGAGGCCAATGGGCGCGTGGCCGCGCTGTTGGAGCTGGGGTCGGGGTTCAACCCTGAATTTTCCGGGCGGGAGAATGTCTACTTGAACGGCACGATTCTGGGGTTTTCGACCAAGGAAATGGACCGGCGTTTGCCTGAGATCGAGGCGTTTGCCGAAATCGGGAGCTTTATCGATCAGCCGGTGAAGACCTACTCGAGTGGCATGGCGGTGCGGCTGGCATTCGCCGTGGCGATTCATGTGGATCCAGAAATACTCCTTGTAGATGAGGCACTTGCAGTCGGTGACGTATACTTTCGTCAACGCTGTATGCGCAAGGTGCACGAGCTTCGGGCGCGCGGAATCACGATCCTGTTCGTCTCGCATGCTACGGGCGACGTCAAGGCGCTGGGCGATCGGGCGATGTGGCTGGAAAAAGGGGTTGTCAAGGCCATTGGCCAGACGGATCTGGTTGTGCATCAGTATCTTGCGGCAATGTCGGCGAAGGACCGCGCGTACCAGGATCGGGAGCTGCCCGAGGAGTTTGAGCGGTCGCGGCCGGAGGAGATTGTCGAGGGGATTCCGAATATCGATCACCGCTTTGGCGATGGGAAGGCCGAGGTGATCGGGATCGCGCTGCGGAAGCCGGACGGGGGGCGGGCGGCGACGCTTGAGCCGGGGTCAGCTGCGGTGGTGCGGATCAGCGTACGGGCCAAGGCGAATTTGGACCGCCCGATTGTCGGCTTTATTTTCCGGAATCACTTGGGCGTGGATTTCGCGGGGACAAATACGGCGAGGGAGCGCGCAGATTTGCCGCCGCTGCTGATGGGAGATACGTTGACGGTCGACTTCTATCTGGAGCTGCCGATGCTGTACGCCGGGTCCTTTTCATTTTCGCCGGCGGTGGCCAACGGGACGCTGGAGCATTACACGATGTGCGACTGGATCGATAATGCGATGGTGCTGCAGATGGATAAATCGCCGGACCCGATCTACGGGCAGTTCCATTTCCCGTGCGAGGTGCGCGTGAATTCGCGCATCGGAACGGGGACGCCGGGCGTGGGAGCGGCGGCGGAGTGAGCGAATTCACGGGAGAGCGGGTCATCCCGGGCGAGGTGGAAGTCGATCTGTGGGCCGAGCACGTGGCGCGCTACGCGTTCGCGGCGCGCTTTGCAGGGGGCAAGCGGGTGCTCGATCTGGGGTGCGGCGCGGGCTACGGCACGGCGGAGTTGGCCGAGGTCGCGCGGGAGACGACGGGGGTCGACAATTCGTTCGAGGCGATCGAGTATGCGTCGGGGCGTTACCCGGGCGTGCGGTTCTTTCCTTTATCGGCGACGGAGCTACCGTTTCCCGATGCGTCCTTTGACCTACTGACGGCTTTCGAGTTGATCGAGCATCTGGAGGATTGGGCGCGCATGCTGCAGGAAGCCCGGCGGGTGCTGGATCCCGCGGGGGTGCTGATCGTTTCTACACCGAACAAGCTGTATTATGCCGAGGCGCGGGGGACGTCGGGGCCGAATCCGTTTCACGTGCATGAGTTCGAGTACGAGGAGTTCTGTGCGGCACTACGCCAGGTGTTTCCGCATGTGCGCGTGATGTTGCAGGACCGGCTGGAGTCGTTCGCGTTTTACGATGGCGAGGCGATGCGCGGCGATGCGCGCCTGGCGGGGACGGCCGCGCCGGAGCACGCGAACTTTTTCGTGGCGTTGTGTTCGGGCGTCGAGTTGCCACGCGTGCCGGCGTACTTGTTCGTGCCCGAGGCCGCGAATCTGCTGCGCGAACGAGAGCGGCACATCCGGCTGCTCGAAGGGGAGCTGGCGCAGGTCCGCACGTGGCTGGAGGAAACGGCCGCTTCGCGCGACAAGCTGCTGGCCGAGCATGAAGGGTTGAAGGAACACCTGGAGGAGCGCAACCGGTGGGCTCGCGAGCTCGAGACGGAGCTGCATGCGGCGCAGGATCAGTTGCAGGTGATGCAGGGCGACCAACAGCGCGCGGCATCGATCATTGAGGACTTGAACCGGGAGAATCGGGAGAAGACGGACTGGGCGCTCGAAACCGAGCGGCGGTTGACGGAGGAGCTGGCCGAGCACGCGGCGCAGTTCGCCGAGACGGTGAAGCTGCTGGACGCGGCGGAAGCCACAGTGGTCGAGCGGACCGAGTGGGCGCAACGGCTCGATGCGCAGTTGCGGGAGCTGGCGGCGCGGATGGAGATGGTGCGTGAGTCGCGGTGGCTGAAGCTCGGACGGACGGTGGGGTTGGGGCCGGATCTGTGAGGCGGCTCGGTCGGGGCGTCTGGCGCATTCTTAAAGGACTGCCGCTGGCGTTGGTGGCGCCGGTCGCGATGGTGATCGCGGCGTTGGTACTTTGGGTCGGGGATTGGGTGCCGCGGCGGCGGAGGGGAGATTCGGCCGCCGGCGTGGGGAGAGGGGCGCGGCTTGCGGCACGCGACGAGCCTGGGTCGGCGGGAGTGACGAAGTCGGCGGGGGGCGACGACGCGCGGCCGGGCGCGGCTGCGGGACCAGGGAATGTGGATCTGCGACTGGGCGGGCGGGCTGAGAGCCCGCCGCAGGCCACGGGCCTGCCCCACAATGCAGGGCCAGATCCAGTGGTGGGGATGGGGGCGCATCCAGGGACAGGGCTGGGGCCGCGCAGGGGCGCGGTCAGCATCATCATTCCCAACTGGAATGGGCGCGATCTGCTGGAGAAGTACCTGCCATCGGTGGCGGCGGCACTGGTGGCTTTGGAGCCACGCGCCGGAGATCCGGAGGCCGCTGCGGGGACGCGGGCGGCGCGCTCGGAGCGAGTGAGGGAGTCGGCCCGGAGCGAGATTATTGTCGTCGACAATGGGTCGACGGACGGGAGCGCCGATTTCGTGCGGGAGCGGTTTCCGCAGGTGCGGGTGCTGGCGCTGGAGCGGAACCTGGGGTTCGGGGGCGGGTCGAATGCGGGTGTGCGGGAGGCTCGCAATGACGTCGTCGTCCTGCTGAATAGCGACATGCGGGTGGAGCCGGGGTTTTTGCAGCCGCTGCTCGAGGGGTTCACGGATCCGCAGGTGTTCGCGGTCTCCTGCCAGATCTTCTTTTCCGATCCGGAGAACCTCCGGCAGGAAACCGGGCTGACCGAAGGATGGTGGCAGCAGGGCGGGTTGCGCGTGGGGCATCGGATCGAGCCCGAGATCACCGATCTATATCCGTGCTTCTATGGCGGCGGCGGGTCGTGTGCATTTGACCGGGCAAAATTTCTGGAGCTTGGTGGGTTCGATCCGCTGTACGAGCCGTTTTACCTGGAAGACACCGACCTGGGCTACATGGCTTGGAAGCGCGGCTGGAAGGTGCTGTATCAGCCGCGGAGCGTCGTCTATCACGAGCACCGGGGAACCATCGGCAAGAAGTTTTCCCAGGCCTACATTCAGGGCGTGCTGCGGAAGAATTTTGTGCTGTTCGCCTGGAAGAACGTGCATAGCTGGCGGATGCTGGCCTCGCACTTCTTCTTCACCTGGGCGGCGGCGACACTCAACTGGGTGGCGGGCGATGCGCCGGACCGGCCGAGCTACGTGGGAATCCTGCGGGCGTTCGGGTCACTGGGGCGGGCGTTGGGGGCTCGCGCGCGGGCTCGGGGGCTGGCCGCGATCTCTGACCGCGAGGCGTTCCGCAGGCCGCTGGGCGGGCACTATCGTGACACGTTCGAGACGCTGCCGGCGGCGCCGCAGCGGTTGCGGGTGCTGTTCGTTTCGCCGTATCCGATCTGCCCGCCGATCCATGGCGGCGGCGTGTTCATGTATCAGACCGTCCGCGAGCTGGCTCCGCTGTGCGAGTTGCATCTGATCGTCCTGCTGGATCATGAGCGCGAGCGGGCCGCGCATGCCGAACTGGACGCGATGTGTGCTTCGACGCAATACATCGTCAGGCTGGTGGGGCGGCAGAAGGCGCTGGGATCGCCCGAGCCGCATGCGCCGCGGGAGTTTCGCAATCGCGATCTGGCGTGGCGGATTCACAAGACGGTCGAGACGCGGAAGATCGACGTGCTGCAACTGGAGTACACGGTGCTGGGTCAGTATGCGGGGGGGTATCGGCACATTCCCAGCATTCTGTTCGAGCACGACGTGTACTTTCAGTCGATCGCGCGGCGGCTTCCCTATATGTCCGGGATGCAGGAGAAGCTGACGGCGCGGTGGGAGTATTTGCGGGCGCTGCGCTATGAGTTGGCGCTGCTGCCAAAGATGGATCGGGTTCAGGTTTGCAGCCGGGATAATGCGGACTATTTGCGGTCGTTTCTGCCGGAGCTGAATGGGCGCATCGATGATCAGTACCGGGCGGGGATCGAGACTTCGCAGTATGCGTTCCGGCCTTGCGGGCGGGAGCCTTACACGCTGCTGTTCCTGGGGAGCTTTCGGCATTTGCCGAACGTCGAGGCACTACAGTGGTTCTTGCGCGACGTGTTTCCGCTGATTCGACGGGCCGAGCCGCGGGCGCGGCTGGTGATCGTCGGGGCGGAGGCGCCGCCGCGGCATTCGCTGCGCGATCCAGAGGCGATTGAGATGGTCGGGTTTGTGGAAGATGTGCGGGAGCCTTTGGCGAAATATGCGGTGTTCTTGTGTCCGATCCTGGCGGGGTCGGGCGTGCGGGTGAAGCTGCTGGAGGCGTTTGCGGCGGGGATTCCCGTCGTATCCACACGGTTGGGGGCGGAGGGGCTGGCGGACCAGGACGGGGAGATTTGTGCTCTGGCGGATGAGGCCGGGGAGTTTGCTGAACGGGTGGTGGCGTTGTTGAATGATCCGGCGGGGGCCGAGGCGATGGCTCGCCGGGCGAGGGCGGAGGTGGAGGAGAAGCGGGATATGCGGAGGATGACGGAGCGGTTGGTGGAGTGCTATCGCGGGGAGGTCCGGAGGATGCGGGAGTAGGGCGGGGGAGCGGGTGGACTTGGGCGGACCGCTCCCTTGCGGTCGCGGCTAATCCGCATTTTCTCGCCAGGTTTCGGACGCAGGACGTGGCGCGAGCCCATGGCTCGCCGCGCCGGGTCTCGTCCCGGCGCTTGTCATCCATCACAGTGTCGTGCCCGGGGTGCCGGCCCGACCACTCGCCGAGGCATCCCGCTTGTGCTTTGTCCAAAGCAGGGCGAAACGTGGGGCAGGGATCTGCGATCGGCGATTTGGCAGCCGCTCCCGGCACGACTGCGTGGCCGGCCACAAGCGCCGGGACGAGTCCCGGCGCGGCAAGCCATGGGCTTGCGCCACGTCCAGCGTGAGAAATGCGGGGCTAGCGGCGTGCTGCCCAGTACAGGTTCATTGGGCGGGTGGAGGTGCTGGTGGCGGGGGGATCGGGGCTTCGCCGAAATAGGTGTCGTCCAGGACGATGCTGGTTTTCGCCTTGAGATTGTCTACGGCTTGCTGGCCCAGCTCGGGCGCTACCGCCTGTTCAATCTGCTCGCGCACTTCCTCGAAGGGCTTCGCGCCGCGCGATTCGATTAGCAACAGGTGGTAGCCGTAGTCGGTTTTGATGGGATCGCTGACTTCGCCGACGGGGATGGTGAAGGCCACGGCATCGAATTCGTCGACCATCTGGCCGGGGCCGAAGGAGCCCAGGTCACCGCCGTTGTCGCCCGAGCCGCGGTCGTCGGATTCGGCCTTGGCGATTTCGCCGAAGTCGGCGCCGGCGACGATTTTGGCGCGGAGTTCCTTGGCCTTGGCGAGCGCCTGTTCATCGGTGAGCTCGGGCTGGCCTTCGCGCGCGGGGACGCGGGAACCTTCCATGCGGATCAGGATATGGCGGCCCTTGGCCTCTTCCCATTCCTTCTTGTGCTCCTCGTAGTATTTCTGCAGGACGTCGTCGCCGGGCTTCTGCGCCAGCATTTGCTGGTAGACGGCGGAGGCCAGCGTCTGCTCGGCTTGCAGGGCGATTTTGGCTTCCACGACGGGCGACTTGTCGAGGCCCAGCATCCGGCCCTCCTGGGCCATCATCTTCAATTCAGCGATCTGCTCGGCCAGGCTGCGGCGGGCTTGCGGACTTTGCAGTGAGGCTCGCTGCTGCTCATTGAAGGTGGCGATGATCTGCTCAAACTGAGACTTGGTGATCTTTTCGGTGCCGACGGTGAGGACCACGGGGTCGGCGTCGGCGGCAGCAGGGGCGCCAGCGGGGGCCTGCGCGGAGACGGCTAGCGCGGCCGAAAGCAGGAGAAGGAGGGACTTCATGGTCTCAGGATAGCAGTCGCGGGTTGGGGGTTACCGGCGTTGTGCGTAAGAGGGGCGCGGAACGGAGAGGACCGCTCCCTGCGGTCGCGGCTCCGCTAGTGGGGGTGCGGACAGGGGGAGAGAACCGAGCAGAGGGCCATTCGTGTCCCGGCGCGGCGAGCACGAGTGCTCGCGGCACAATGCGCTCAATCGACGTACACGCGTTTGACGCGGGCGCTGATGCCGCAGAGGACGTTATAGGAGATGGTCGCGGCGGTCCGGGCGATCTGCTGGGCGTTGATGGAGACCTCGCCCTCTTCGCCCAGGAGCATGACGGCGTCGCCTACCTTTACGCCGGGGCAGTCCGTGACGTCGATGGTGGTGAGGTCCATGGAAACGGCGCCTACGATGGGCGCGAGCTGGCCCTGGACGATGACGTGGCCGCGGTTCCCCAGGCGGTGCGGGATGCCGTCGGCGTAACCCGCGGCGAGAATCGCGATGCGCATGGGATGCTCGGCGATGTGGATGCCGCCGTAGCCGACGCGCGCGCCGGCTTCGACGTCGTTGAGCGCGAGCACGGTGGCCTTCCAGCTCAGCGCGGGTTGTACGTCGAGGATCTGCTGGCCTCCGCCGCGGGCTTGCGACACGTAGCCGTAGATGGCGTGTCCGGGGCGCACCAGGTTGCCCCAGGCATCGCAACGGCGGTAGGCGACCGAGTTGGTGCTGGAGGCGTGAATCCAGCGCGGCGCGTGGCCGGAGGCGCGCAAGGCCCGCAGCACTTCTTCGAAGCGCTCGATTTGCTGGTCCGTCTGGCGGCTGTCGAAATTCGCGGACGAGGCAAAGTGCGTCATGATGCCTTCCAGGCGTTCGCGGGTGGCGGCCACGGCCTCGGCCACCGTTTCCGGATCGGCGCGCGTGCCCAGGCGGCCCATGCCGGTATCGAGCTTCAGGTGGTAAGGGACGTCGACGTCGGCCAAGTCGGCGAGGGAATGAAGCACGGGGGTGAGCCCGAACTCCTTCAGCGCTTCGCGGCTTTCCGGGAGGAAATCGGCCATCACCAGGATGCGGGCCTTGATGCCGGCGCGGCGCAGGGCCACGCCCTCTTCGACGTTCGACACCGCCAGCCACGGTGCGCCCTCGTCTTCGAGCACGCGGGAGACTTCGAGCGCCCCGTGCCCGTAGGCGTCGGCCTTCACTACCGGCATCACGTCGACTTCATAGCCGACGGCGCTTTTGACGGCCTGGTAATTGGCGCGAATGCGCCCCAGCGATACTTCCAGCCAGCTTCTCATTGGTTCCCGGCGACCCCTGTCAGCAGTGTCTCATATGCATCCGTGACGGCATCCCAACTGTAGTTTTGCTCGACGCGCTGTATCGCGCGGGCGCGCCACGCCTCGCGTTCGTCCTCCGGCATCGCGAGCGTCGACTGTAGCGCGGCGGTGAGGGTTTCGGGGGCGAAGGGGACTCCCGCTCCGCCGGCCACCTCGCTGTTCTCCGGATTTTCCAGATACAGCGTCAGGGCTCCGCGCCCCATGGCTTCGATCAGCGCGGGATGGGTTCCGCCGACCTCGGTGGCGTGCACGTAGGCGAAGCAGTGCGACTGGAGCTCGCGGTAGCCGTCGCCGTAGATGGCGCCGGGCAGGATCACGCGCGGGTCCCGGGTGTCGCGGACGCGGCGGATGTAGTCGTGGGCATAGGGCGCATCGCCCACCAGCACGAGCTTCATGTCCGTGACCAAGTCTGTATCCAGGCGCTCGAAGGCCTCGCGGACCAGCAGCGCGTTGTTTTCCGGCTCCATGCGGCTCACGTAGAGAAAGTAGCGGTGGCGCTCCAGCCCCAGCCGGTCGAGAACAGCCGTGGTCCGCAGCGGACCCACTTCCGCGCCGTAAGGAATCATGACCGACTTTCGCCTATACTTCTCCCGGTAATAAGAAGCAATGGCGGCGGCGTCCGTTACCACCACGCTCGGCATCCAGGTGGCCAGGCGTTCGGAGAGCCGGTACCAGGCTTTGGCCAGGGCGTTCCACTTCCTGCGATGGCGCTCCAGGCCGTCAACGTTCAGGGCCACGGGCATTCCCAGCAGACGGGGCAGCCAGGTGAAGACGGCGTTCGCTGCGTTGCAGTAGAGCACGGCGTCCTGGCCGCGCTTCGCGCTCAGGTGCAGGGTGGAGAGAAAAGTGTGAGCGAGGGTGTCGAAGTACTTGTGGCGGATGGTGGGCAGGTAGACCAGTCGCACTCCGCGGTAGGTGGGCTCGGGGTGGCGCGAGCGGCAGTAGACGGTGACGGTGTGGCCGCGGGCGGCGAGGCGGGTGGATAATTCTTCGGCGAAGGTTTCGAATCCGCCGTAGCGCGCGGGAATGCCCCGGGTACCGATGATGGCCCAGCGCATTTTCGTGTCCGGAGTCACGGGTTGTCTACGATCGGGGACCGCTCCCTGACGGTCGCGGCTCAGCTAGCGGCGCTCTGACCAGTATCAGCGATGCGGGCACAGAACCAGTGGCGGTGGGGGAGTTATCCCCGGGCGGCACGGGCGCGGGCGAGCGTGCGGGCGGTGGGACGCGGCGCCGGCTTGCTCACGGGCTGGTAGGAGAACCAGCTCGCGATGTAATCGTCCTTGGCCTTCTTGCGGCGCATGATTTCGTGGCGCTTTTCCACCACGCGGCGCCAGTTCCGGGCCAGGTACCAGAAGGCTTTGAGCGAAGAATGCTCGCGGACGAGGCACGCGCCCAGCACCACGATATCCCGGGAGGTGATCGAGAACCAGTTGCGCCAGTAGAGGTCGCCGGTCATGTTCTTGATCCGCATCAGGAAACGATTCTTCACCGAATGCATGTTGATGGCGGCCGGCAGGGCCCGGCGGTTTCCGGGCAGCACGGCGCGCACGTGATAGCCGCGCGCCATGGGCGTGTAGAGGCAGCGCCAGCCCATCAACTGGGCTCGCCAGGCGACGTCGGCATCTTCGCGGTAGACGAAGAAGTCGGGATCGAAAAACTCGTCGAGGATGGCCACGTCGTCAATCATCGAGCGGCGGTAGAGCGCCGCGGCGGCCGTGGCGCCGAAGACGTACTCGAAGTTCAGGTAGTGGCCGTTGTCGACTTCCTGGCTGCCGCGGTCCAGGTGGCGCAGCATGGGGGTGAAGTAGATTCCGGTGGAATCCACCAGTTGCTTCTCCGGCAGGTCGAAGCTGGGGCGGATGGTCAGCAGCTTTCCGCACACGGTGCCCACCTTGGGGTCGACTTGCCCGGCCTCCACCAGCGCCGCAATAAAGTTGGGCATCAGCAGGACGTCCGGGTTGAGCGTCAGCACCCAATCGCCCTGAGCCAGCGCGATGGCTTGGTTCTGCGCCGTGGCGAACCCCAGATTATCGTCGTTGTAATAAATCCGGCAGCGGTCCGCGAACTGCTCGAGGAGGTCCACGGTGCCGTCGGTCGACGCATTGTCGATGACGACCACCTCGGTGTGGGGGTACTTCTGTTCGAGTACCGACTCCAGGCAGCGTTTAATGTAGCGGCCGCTATTGTAGGTTACGATTGTTACAGATACCAGGTCCTTGAAGGCCATGTTTTAGTTGTTCTTCGGGTCCATAATCCCGCGCCACGACCGCTGCTCCGCCGGAGGACGGGACACAAGGCGCCTTCCAGTCAAAAAAAGAAGATAGAAGCCAGTGGAGATAGGTTTCAGGCTCCGCTGTCGAATCATCTCAAAGACCGTCCGCGGAACCAGAGAGAGCATCGCCGCCAAGCAGACGCCTCGGTACTGCCCGGAACGAAAATGCTTCGCCGCATACCTTAGAAGACTATCATACCAGTAGACTTGCCTGCTTGAGGCATCCAAAGTTTTTATGGACTGCCCCCCCAAATGGCGCGCGCGCACCGAGGGCACGTACTCGGTGCGGTAGCCGGCTTGCGCGGCCCGCAGGCAAAAGTCCACGTCCTCGAACCAGACCGGGTGGAAGCGTTCGTCGAATCCCCCGAGCCGCTCCCAAACATCCCGCCGGATCATCAGGAACGCTCCGGCCGGCTGGTCCACCACACCCGCTTGGTCATAGTCCCAATCCGCATATACGTACCGCCGGTTCCAGGGATTGTTGGGCCAGAGCCAATTGATGCGCAGGAAATCGCAGGACAGCACCATCGCCGTCGGAAACCGGCGCAGATGCCACCGGGCCTGCGGATCGCCCGCCAGGTGGGTCAACTGCGGCGCCGCCAGCCCCGACCGTAGACATGCTTCTGTAACCGGAGCCAACGGCGTCACCAGCCGGATATCCGGATTCAGCACCAGGACGCACTCGGCTTCCGTCTCCCGGAAACCCTGATTCACGCCGCCCGAAAACCCGAGATTGTCGCGATTGGCGAACACGCGCACGCCCGCGCGCCGGGCGCAGGCCACCGTCCCGTCCGTCGATGCGTTGTCCACCACCACGACTTCGACCTCCGGCGCCATATGAGCCAGCGACGCCAGGCAATCCGGCAGAACGTCCTCCGAGCAGTGGGTGATCACTACGGCCGTGACAGCCAAAAATACCCCCTCCAATACGAGTCAAACCCGCACTGCCGCTGGATCGCAAGGATTTCCCGCTCGCTTTCTTCCACGATTGCGGCGACGGCGTTCCGGTCCGCCGCGCTACCTGCCACCAACCGGGCCATCTCCAGGCCCGCCGCCTTCCCCCGCAGGTAGGCCCAGGCGCAGCCATGGCGCAATGCCACCAATCCCCAAAGCAACTGACCGGCCACCAACGGCCAGCGTGGTTGGCCCTGGAAGTGCTTTGCTGCCAACAAAATCTGATTCCGCGCCTGGAGCCGCACTGCGTCCGGATTCCACTGGCCCCATGTCGAACTGCCCTGGTGCCAGGCGACGGCCGACGGTTCGTACCAGCCCCAGCGGCCGGCGAGGGCGCAGCGCAGCCCGAATTCGACGTCTTCAAGGTAGGAGTGAAACCGCTCGTCCAGGTAGCCGACATCCTCGAACAGGCGGCGGCGGACCAGCAGCGCCGTCATGGGAGCCATCCGGATCCGGCGTCCGGTGCGCCATGCCGGACCGTCGGCCACGCCCGATCCGCACTGCAAGGGGCAGGCGCCTCGGGACAGGGCGATCCAGGTCCCGTCGATGCGCGATGCGTCCCGCGCCTGCAGGGTCCGCCCGGCCACGAACCACACGGGCTGGTGAGCTTCTTCCCGCTCGGCCGCGGCCAGCAGGCGCTCCAGCCAATCGGGCGCCAGCTTCACATCGTTGTTCAGGATTGCCAGCCAATCCGCGCCGGTCGCGACCGCACCGCGATTCACCGCGGTGGCGAAACCGTAGTTCCGGTCGAGACGGATCACGCGCGCGCCGGAGCGTTCGGCCGCTTCCGCCGATCCGTCGCGGGAACCGTTGTCGACCACCAGCACCTCATCGAACGGCCGGTGCTGTTGGGCCAGGTTGGCGAGCAACGGATTCAGGAGATCCCGGCGGTTCCAGTGCGGCACCACGGCGGCGACCGTCATGAGAACCGCTTCTTCACCAGGAACCAGAGGTTGTGGAAGCCGTCGCGCCAGGGGTTCAGCTTGATTTCGCCGAGGCGAGAGCTGTACATAATGGACAGTTCCTCAAAGCGCACGCGCGGGTTCTTCAGGGCCTCGATCTTGATCTCTTCGGAAAACGCCATGCCGTCGGAGACCAGCTTCATATCCTTGAGGATCGACCGGCGGAAGACCCACATGCCGGACTGGGAGTCACGCACCCAGCGGAAGTACAGCACGGACATGGCCAGCGAGAGGATGAGGTTGCCCATCTTGTGCTTGAAGCTCATGGCCGCGCGCTCCCGCACGGGGAACCGGGAGGCGTTCAGGAAATCCGCTTCGAGGTGGAAGAACGCCTCGAGCAGATAAGAGATGGCGTCAGGCGGATAGCTGTGGTCGCCGTCCAGAGTGATGATAATGTCGCCGCCGGCCGAGGCCAATCCGGTCTTGTAGCTGCGCCCGTATCCGCGGACATGCTCGCGGATGACCTTGGCGCCGAGGCTCTGGGCGACGTCGGAAGTGCGGTCAGTGGATCCGTTGTCCACCACAATCACTTCGTCGACGAACCTGGGCATGCGCTGCAACACCTGCTCAATGCCTTGCTCTTCGTTCAGACAGGGGATGATGACAGTGATCTTCTGTCCTTTGTACATGCGGACCGTTTCCCTAGAATACGACGTGGCGGCGGGGCTCGTCGCCAACTTGGCCTGGACGTGGTGAAGCTTGTATGCTGTGGGTTCGCGGCGTGGCCGCTGCACGTGGGAAAGGAAGGAACAGATGAAGCGGATCCTGTTGCTTGTGGTGATCGGGCTGGTGGCCATCCAACTGGTCCCCTACGGGCGCAGCCACACGAATCCACCGGTTCGCCAGGAGCCTTCCTGGGACAGTCCGCAGACCAAGGCCCTGGCCGAGCGCGCCTGCTTCGACTGCCATAGCAACCAGACCAAGTGGCCCGCGTATGCCAACATCGCGCCGTCTTCGTGGCTGGTGCAACACGACGTGGACGAAGGTCGGGAGAACGTGAATTTCTCCGAATGGGACCGGCCGCAGAAGAACGCTGGCGACGCGGTGAAAGAGGTGCAAGAGGGCGAGATGCCTCCCTGGCAGTACACGATCCTGCATCCGGAAGCGCGGCTGAGCGACGCTGAAACGCGCCAGTTAGTGGAGGGTCTACGGGCAACCCTGGCGCAGAGCGGCTATCCCGAGGCGGCGGGCGAAGGGCGCTAGGTCCTCCCCCCCGCAGCGCCCGGTGACCGGAGGGACTCCGGCAACACGATATGATGGGTGCATGAAGCGGCTCCTCTTGCTAGCGGCGATTACCGGCCTGACGGCCTTCGCCCAATTACAGGAAGCGAAGAACGTCTACATCATGCCGATGGCCGGCGGCCTGGATCAGCATCTGGCGCTGCTGCTCACGCAGGATCACGTCCTGCAGGTGGTCACCGATCCGGAAAAGGCCGATGTCCTATTCACCGACCGCATCGGCACCGGGTTCGAGGCGGCCCTCAAGGAACTGTATCCGCCGCCCACCGAACCCGTCAAGGAAGAAGCCAAGGACCAGCAGGCCAACGCCTTCCCCGCCTACAAGCCGCCCGCTATGAAGCCGCTGTCGCGCAGCCGCGGCGCGGTGTTCCTGATCGACCGCAAAAGCCGCGATGTGCTTTGGAGCACGTTTGAAGAGCCCAAGAGCACCGATCCACAGGATCTCTACAAGGCCGCCAAAGAGGTGGTCACCCGGCTGGCGAAGGACATGAAGAAGTCCGACTCCCACGACTAGCCCGCATTTCTCACAAGCTCTCAGCCCATCGGCGGGAAACGTGAGGCGGGGATCCGCCAGGGCGAGTTCGCCACCGCAGCCGCATGACACCTTGCGCGGCGACAAGCGCCGGGATGAGTCCCGGCGCGGCAAGCCACGGGCTTGCGCCACGTCCTGCCACACAAGGTCCAACTAGAGCGGTTTCTCGGTGAGCGTAGACCGCTCCCTGTGGTCGCGGCACAGCGAGCGGCGCTCTGCACAAAGGACGTGCGCTGGGCACAGCGCCAGTAGCTGAGCCCGCGACCGCGGGAGCGGTCTACGATAACGGTGAAAGCGCTCTAAGGCCGCTTCTTCGCGAACGACTCGAACCCGTGGCGCGCGTCCGGCGTCATGCGGGCCAGCGTGTTGCCGTAGAGGCCGGCGTGGACCGCTGCTTCGAAGGTCATCCCGTCGATGTGATGGAACAGGTCCTTGGTGAGGGTCAGCGCCGAGGCGGATTTCGCTGCTAGCTGGCCGGCGTATTCCTGGACGGCGGGCTCGAATTCGTCGTCGGCGAAGATCCGGTTGATGATGCCGTAGTCGAGCGCCGTTTGCGCGGTTAGCGCTTCGCCGCGGGCCAGGATCTCGAAGGCTCGCTTTTCGCCCACCGAACGCCGCAGCAGCGACATCACGATGGCGGCGACGAAACCGATGTTTACTTCCGGGTAGCTGAACTCGGCCGACGCGGTGGCCAGCACCAGGTCCGCCGCCGTGGCCAGTCCGCAGCCGCCGGCGATGGCGCGGCCGTGCACCGCGGCTATGATCGGCTTGGGATGGCGACGCATCCCCAGGAACAGGTCCGCCAGCGTGCGCGCGGATTCCAGATGCGCCAGCACGTCGTCTTCGGACGCCGCCGCGGTGGCTGCCAGGTCGAGCCCCGCGCAGAAATCCTTCCCCGCGCCACGCAGCAGGATCACGCGCACCGCCGCATCGGCCGCGGCCTTGGCGAACGCGTCGTTTAGTGCCAAGATCAATTCCCGATTTAGGGCGTTGCGCTTCTCCGGACGGTTCAGCGTGATGCGCGCCACCCCGCGACTGGCGGCGTACTCAACCAACATCCACCTCCATGCGGAGCAGGGCCGAGCTGTACGTCTTCCCCTGCGGGTCCGCCTTCAGGGCCATGGTGCCGCCGCCGTCCAGCGCCTCATGCAGCACGAAATTGAGCGCCCCGAGGTTGGGCAGCTCGAAGCGCTCCACCTGGCCCAGGCACACGCCCTCGAAGTGCGCTTTCACGCGGTCGGCAGTGACTTCGCGCACCAGGACTTCGTAATCCTCCGGCCGCTTGGCAATCAGTCCGATGTTGACGCGGTCGCCCTTGTCGCCGGAACGCGCATGGGCGAGCTCGATCAGCTTTCGCTTGGCCACAATGCCACCTCCGGGTGCACCTCGGATTTCGGAATCAACGCGGGCCAGAAGGCCACGATCTCTTCGACGCGCGGCCGGCCGAGGCCCAGGCCGCTTGCCACCGGAGGACCGTTCAAGGCCAGCGGGGCGATCTCACGGGTGAACCGCTCGACGGCGGCGCGATCCATTGAACGCACGCCGATCCGCAGCACCACTTCGTTCAACTGCGCTTCGAACTCCGGCGAGGGCTCGGCGGCGGCGATGCCGTGCAGCGCGTTGGCTCCCAGGAACTCTGTGCGAATGGCATCGAAGCGCAGCCCCAGGCGGTCGAGCCGCTCGCGCAGAATGCGGTCCGCCGCGCGCGCCTTCTTATAAGCGTCCGGCCAGCCGTAGGCCATCTGGCCCATGGCCTTAAAGCCCGCGGTGTAGCTGATGGAGACCTTGTAGAAATTGGTGGCGGGCCGGCCCTCAACACCTGTGACGCGCACGCGGTCGGGACCGTCCTGCTTCAACTGAATGGTGGTGAAGTCCGCGACCACGTCGGGCGTGATGTATTCGCGCGGGTCGCCGATTTCGTAAAGAAGCTGCTCCTTCACCGACGCTACGGTGACGCGACCGCCGGTGCCGGCGTGCTTGGTGAGATCGAAGCTGCCGTCGGGTTCGGCCTCGACGATGGGGTAGCCGACGTCCGCCAGGTCCGGCACAGTTTCCCAGTCGACCTGGCAGTTCCCGCCGGTGCCCTGCGCGCCGCATTCAGCCATGTGCCCGGCGACGATGCCGGCGGCCAGGCGGTCCCAATTGGTCTCCGGCCAACCGAAGGCGTGGATCATGGGACCCAGCACCAGCGCGGCGTCGGCCACGCGGCCGGTGACGACGACGTCGGCGCCCAGGCGCAGCGCGCGGGCGACGGGGAAGGCGCCGAAGTAGACGTTGGCGCGCTGCACGCGGTGGCGCACGGATTCGAGCGGCTCGCCGGTGTCCATGTTGCGGAGCTCGATGCCGCGGCGGAGGATCGCATCGATCTGACCCGTGATGTCGTCGCCGGTGACGGTGGCCACCTTGAGCGGCTTCTCCTGCCGGGCCGCTGCGGCGAGCAGCGCGTCGCGGCACCCGAAGGGATTCACGCCGCCGGCGTTGGCCACCACGCGGATGCCGCGGTCTTTGAGATCGGGCAGCAGGCGGTCGATCAGCTCCACGAAATCGCGCGCATAGCCGGCGGCGGGGTCGCGCGACCGCTGCTTTTCGAGGATCGACATGGTGACCTCGGCCAGATAGTCGAGGGTGAGGAAATCGATAGGGCCGCGGCGCACCTGTTCGACAGGCGCTTCGAGCGAGTCGCCCCAGAATCCTTGGCCGTTGGCGATGCGGATCATAGAATGACGCGGGTCATACGACGTAGCGCCCCGCTGCCAGCAGGCGTCCGGCGATTTCGCGCCGCAGGGCGAACGCGTCGATGGGATCCGTTGCGGCGAGCCGGTGCACCACGTCCAGGTTACTCCTCAGCGTCGCGCCGGTGCAGCAGGACGCGAGCACCGCGCGGGCGTGCGACTCGATCGCGGCGAGCGCCTCATGCGTGAACACAGCCGCCATCTGGCGAGCCTGCTCGCTCGCGCCTTTGGCGGCGCGTGCGCGGATGGACTCCATGGCGAAGATCTGGATCATGACATCCGTGATGGCGGCGGCGATTTCCTGGTTCTGCTCGATCGTCCCGCCGAGGGCTTCGTAGGCCGCGCCCAGCAGCACCAGGGCGATCTTCTTCGCGTTGGCGCAGGGGTCGGGACCCGGCGCGGGGTCGAGCTTCTTCACCGCTTCGGCCAAGGGCAGCGACCCCTTGCGCGCGCGCTTTAGCAGCATGGTGGACCCCAGCAGCCGGTTAATCTCGTTGGTGCCTTCGAAGATCCGGTAGATGCGCGCGTCGCGGTAGGAGCGCTCCACCGCGTAATCCTGATGGTAGCCGTAGCCGCCGTGGATCTGGAGGGCTTCATCGGTCACGTAACCGAGCGTCTCGGACCCGAAAATCTTCACCAGTGAGCACTCGATGGCGAACTCCTCGACGGCCTTCATCATTGTCGTAGCCGCGTCTGGTGCGTCCCAGGAAAAGGCTTCGAGGCGATCCTGAATAGCGCCGGCTACGCGGTAGACCATGCTTTCGTTGGCGAACATGCGCACGGCCATCTCGGCCAGCTTGTGGCGGATGAGGCCGAAGTCGCCGATCGGCTTGCCGAACGCCTGGCGCTCGTGGGCGTAGCGGAGTGCGTGACCGAGGGCCTCGCGGCATTCGCCGTGGGCGAACGCGCCCAGGTTCAGGCGGCCGAGATTCAGAATGTTGAAGGCGACGATGTGGCCGCGGCCGACCTCGCCCAACACGTTCTCCACGGGCACGCGCACGTTGTCGAAGTAGACCGCGGTGGTGGAGCTGCCCTTGAGCCCCATCTTGTGCTCTTCAGCTCCCGGCGCGACGCCCGGCCAGGCGCGCTCGACCAGGAAGGCGGTGAACTGGTCGCCCACCTTGGCGAACACCGTGTACAGGTCCGCGATGCCGCCGTTGGTGATCCACATCTTCTGTCCGTTGAGGATGTAGTGCGAGCCGTCGGGGGCGAGGTCGGCGCGGGTTCGGATGGCCATCGCGTCGGAGCCGGCTTGCGGTTCGGTCAGGCAGTAGGCGGGGACCAGCTCGGCGGAGGCCAGCTTGGGCAGGTATTTTTCCTTCTGCTCCGGCGTGCCGAAGAGCAGCACCGGCTGCGCGCCGATGCCGGCTTGCGCGCCGTGGCAGGAGGCATAGGATGCGTCGCGCGCCACGCCTTCGGTGACGATGATGGAGGAGACCAGGTCCATCTCCATGCCGCCGTAGCGCTCGGGGACCAGCACGGCTACCAGGCCGAGCTCGGCCGAGCGGCGCAGGGTGCGCAGGAGGACGGCGAAGTCCTGCTTCTGGATCGCCTCGGCGTTGGGGGCGATTTCGCGCTCGTAGAACTCGGCTGTGGTGCGGGCGATGGCGCGGTGCTCTTCGGTGAAGTCTTCGGGCGTGAAGATCGGAGGGGGGGGTTCGAGAAGGAAGGAGCCTCCGTAGGGGCGGGACATAAACGATCAGTATAGCGGTGGGCGCCGAATGGAGATTTCGCCGCAGGGGTCATGACGCTGTGGGGGGGCGACAAGCGCCGGGACGAGTCCCGGCGCGGCAAGCCACGGGCTTGCGCCACTAGCCCGGATTTCTCGCAGGCTCGCAGAGCGTTTCGGGCAAAGCACAGGCGGCAGGCCTCGGCGAGTGGTCGGGCCGGCACCCCGGGCAGGACACTGTGATGGACGACAAGCGCCGGGACGAGTCCCGGCGCGGCGAGCCATGGGCTCGCGCCACTAGAGCGTCTTGGGGGCGCAGCGGCGGTAGCTGTCGGTAAGGAGCTCGGCGACCTCTTCCCAATCGATTTCGCCGGTGTCGAGCCGCAGGCCCACCCAGCCGCGGGGGCCGATGTAGGCGGGCGAGTAGAAGCGTTCGGGCTGGGCTCGGATCAGTTCGGTGTTGTCGCCGGGCGCAACCTTACAGCAGATGGAGACGATGCCGTCGCCGTGGTGGTTATCGAGGTAGTAGGCGAAAACCTTCTTGCGGACCAGGAAGCTGGCGTGGGGGCCGTGCGTGGTGTTGGAGCTGTGAGTGGTGCGGGAGGTTGCCGGAAGAGCGAGGCAGATCTTGGCGACACGGGTGAGGCGGCGGTCCTCCTTGATGAGTTTGGTGGTGGCCACCGCCTCGTCTCCCGATGATTCTTACTGCGGACGCTTGAAGCGGCCGACCAGCACACCCTTGCCGAGGATGTGTCCGGCCATGGCCTTCAGCACGTCGTCACGGCTGGCGTCCTCGCCGAGCGACAGCTTGGTGTCCAGCGCGAAGAGCTCAAACGTGTAGTGGTGATACGGGTTCTGAGCTCCGTTGCCGGGTCCCAGGAAGCCGACACGGCGAGCCGTGTTCTGAGGCTGGATGGTGCCGTCCGGGAGCTTGGCTTCCGCGGGCACGCCTTGCGGGAGTTCGCGAGCCGTGCCGGGAATGTTAAACGCCAACCAGTGCAGCACGTCCTCCGGATTGCCGCGGAGGGCGGCGTCCGGGTCGTGCATGATGAGCACGAAGGACTGCGTGCCAGCGGGCACGTTGGTCCACTCGAGCTTCGGGGAAACCGGGTTCTGCACGGCGCTGGTGTACTTGTCCGGGATGACGCCGCCGTCCTGGAAGTCCGGCGAGGAGAGGGCGAGGCCCGGTTGCGCGGGTCCTTTCCCCTTTCCTCCGCCTTTGCCTTTGCCTTGCGGGAAGGCGATGCCCACCGCGAGCGTGAGCGAGAGAGCGCAAACAGCAAGTGTCTTCATGTGTGTGTAGATCCTCTGGGGATGGACGGATGTTTCAGCGAAGAGTTAGTGCTTGACGAAGCGGCCCACCAGAACCGCCTTGGCGACGATGTGGCCCTGCATGGCGGCTTCCACCTGCTGCCAGGTGGCGAGCGGCGTCGCGTCGTCAGCCGGGTGGATATTCAGCTTGGTGTCCAGCGCAAACAGCTCCCAGGTGTAGTGGTGCATAGGACCGGGAGCCGGGGCGCCGGGTCCGCGGTAGCCGATCACGTTGCCCTGGTTCTTGCCCTGCATCATACCGTTGGAGGACATGGCTTCGGGCTTGACGCCTTCGGGAAGGCCGGTGGAGTTGCCGGGGATGTCCCAGACGAGCCAGTGCAGCACGTCGGTGGTGTTGCGGCCGATGGCGACGTCAGGATCATGCATGTGGAGCACGAAGGACTGCGTGCCGGCGGGCACGTTGGACCAGTCGAGCTTGGGCGAGACCGCGGCGTCGCCCACCTGTTGGGTGTACTTGTCGGGCACCACGCCGCCGTCCTGGAAGGCGGTGGTGGTAAGGGTCAGGCCGGGTCCTTTCGCTTTGCCTTTGCCGCCGCCCTTGCCCTTTTGCTGGGTGAAGGCGATGCCAGAGGCGAGAGTTAACGCGAGTACGGTGGTGATCAGTGTTCTCATGGTAGAGTCCTCGTCCTGACAGCATATCAGGGAAAAAGGTTTACAGAAACTTCAACAACGTCCGCTTCCAGGATACGGGGGGATCGGCCCGCCGCCTCATCTTCACTTTTGCGTCGCACACCCCCTTGAGTTGGTGGACAATCCTGTGGAAACATACCCAGATGATCCTGTTCTCGCTTCCTGGAAGACCCTGGTAATTCTTCTGCAACCTATTGAAAACACAATCTACAAAAAACGGGAACTTAGGTCTTCCACTCCGACCCGTTTGTTGGTATGCTGAGATCCGCACTCGATAGCCGGCCCCTAGGCCAGGGCGACGGACCGATTCGGTGGCGGCGCATAGTTCCCCCGGAACAGTAACATGGAATTGGGATTTCCACAACATGTGGAAATAGTGTGGGAATCGTGTGTTCGGTCGTATTTTGTTGAACTTAAAAGGAGGAACGGAGTGTACGGGGAATCAGACGCAGGCGCCGGGAGAGCGCCTTCTTTATATCCGGACGCCTGGGAGCAGATCAAGGCCAAACTATCTGAGCGCCTTGCTCCTCAGGAGTTCGAAAACTGGGTACAGCGCACATCGCTCGACAGCATGGACCAGGGGTCGCTGCGGGTCCATGTGCCGGATCAAGTGACCAAGGATTACATCGAGCAGGAGTACGGGGCGCACATCACCAATGCCATCCGTGAGTTGAACCTGGCAGTGAGCAACGTGGTGTATATCCCGAACGGAGGCCGGGCCTTTGGGCCATCGCCGGTCTCTTACGGGCAGGAACCTGCGTTCGGGACCGCAGTGGCACAGCTAAACCCAAAGTTCCGGTTCGAAAATTTCGTTGTGGGGTCATGCAACCAATTCGCGCATGCGGCGGCGCAGGCCGTCGCAAGCAACCCGTCACGGAGTTATAACCCGCTGTTCATCTACGGCGGGGTGGGCATGGGCAAGACCCACTTGATGCACGCTGTGGGCCGGGCCTTGATCGAACGCTACGCATCCATGCGTGTGGTGTACACCTCGAGCGAGCGGTTCATGAATGAAATGGTGACGTCCATCAAGTCGAACCGCAAGGAGGAATTCCGCCGCCACTACCGCTCCGCCGACATTCTCCTGGTGGATGACATCCAGATGCTCTCCGGCCGCGAAGGCACGCAGGAGGAGTTCTTCCACACCTTCAACGAACTCTACGATCATCAGAAGCAGATCGTGCTTTCGAGCGACTCACCTCCGAAGAGCATCTCCGGTCTGGTCGAGCGTCTCCGCTCACGTTTTGAGTGGGGGCTGATGGTTGACGTTCAGCCGCCGGATCTCGAAACCAAGATGGCGATCCTGGAGAAGAAGGCCGAGCAGGAAGGTGTCCAGCTTCCGCAGGAAGTCCGCACCTACATCGCGACCAAAACCAAGTCCAACGTACGCGAGTTGGAAGGCGCCTTCATCAAGCTGGTGGCGTATTCCTCGGTCACTGACTCGCCAATCACCCTTCAGATGGCTCAGCAGGTGTTGAAGCACCTGATCGGTGGATCCGAGCGCAAAATCTCCATGGACACCATCCTGCGCGCTGTAGCCGAGCGCTTCAACCTCCAGCCGGCGCAGATCAAGGCCAAATCCAACGCCCGCCAGATCGCTTACCCGCGGCAGATTACCATGTACCTGATCAAGGAACTCACCCACGCCTCCCTGCCCGAGATCGGACGCATGTTCGGCGGCAAGCATCATACAACCGTATTGCACTCAGTCCAGAAGATCGACAAACTGCGCCAGCGGGATACGGAACTCAACAGGCTCATCCACAGTCTAATGGATTCAATCAATTGAGGTTATGCGGATCTTCCACAGAACCTGCCACAGGACAACCTGTGGAGGCCTGTGGGAGACCCGCCCCCAACCTGATTCCGCACCGGGATTCGACACCCGAATGCACAACTTTGGTAGTTTTAACTGCCCACTGTTGCTATAATTTAGAGAGAAACTAACGTTTCCACAGTGCCTACTGTTTCTAGTTCTTAGTTAGGTTCCTAAGATAGGCACACTCTAGAAGAAACAACTGTCGCCTTGAAAGAAGCCATCCATGGAATTCACCGTCAGCAGGGCTGATCTGGTACGTGAGTTGAATCTGTCCCAGGGTGTGGTCGAAAAGAAGACGACCATTCCGATCCTGTCCAACGTTTTGGTTGAGGCGGATAGCGACCGCATCGTGCTGACAGCGACCGATCTGGAGCTGGGCATTCGCTGCTCGTGTCCGGCGCGTGTTAAGAAAGGCGGAGCGGGGACCATTCCGGCGCGGCGGCTGCTGGACTACGTCCGCCTGTTGCCCGACGGCGACGTGCAGGTGAAGACGCTCGAGAATCACTGGGCCAGCTTGGTGAGTGGCCGTTCGCGAACGCGCATTGCGGGCATGTCGCGCGAAAGCTTTCCTGAGCTGCCGGTGATGCCGGAAGTGCTGGCCGAGATCCCCATCGGAGTTCTGGCGGCCATGATCGGGCGAACCATTTTTTCGATCTCCACTGAGGAATCACGCTTCACGCTGAATGGTGCGTTGTTGGTGCTGAAGAAGAACAGCTTGGTGATGGTGGCGACTGATGGTCACCGGCTGGCCATGGTTGAATCCTCCGAGGATCTTCCGGGGGTGACTGGATCCTACCGCGCACTCCTGCCACGCAAGGCGATGACCGAGCTACAGAAGCTCGCGGGTGACGCGGATCCAGCCGCGATCGTAAAGTTCTCCGGTGACGAAAATCACCTGTTCTTCGAGCTCGGCGACCGCTTGCTGCTGAGCCGCAAGCTGACCGGCAATTTCCCGGACTACGAACGTGTGCTGCCCAAAGAACAGCCGCAGTCGGTTACGCTGAGCCGCGAGGAGTTCCGCGGCGCCATCGAACGTGTGGCGCAGTTTTCCGATGAACGGTCCCGAGCGATTCGTGTCCAGGTGGCTTCCGGTGAGGTGAAGGTGCATTCGTCCGTGTCCGACACCGGCGAAAGCGAGGAAAGCCTCCCGGTGCCCTATGAGGGGCCGACGGTCGAGATCGGATTCAACGCGCAATATCTGATGGACTTCCTCCGTGCGGTGGGCACCGACGAAGTTATGTTCCTGTTCAAGGACGCGCACAGCGCGGGAGAGCTGCGGCCTGCGGCTTCCAGCGCCGATGCCAAACCGGAAAACTACCGCTACGTGATCATGCCGATGCGGATTTGAGAAAGCGTTCCCCGAGGGGCGGTAGCGGACTAGAAGGAAACCATGGCAAGCAAAGACAACGGTAGTGTGTATGATTCCACCAGTATCAAGGTGCTGGAGGGCTTGGAAGCCGTGCGGCTGCGCCCTGCCATGTACATTGGCTCCACCGGCGAGATGGGGCTGCATCACCTGGTCTATGAGGTGGTGGACAATGCGGTGGACGAAGCGCTGGCCGGATACTGCACGGAGGTCAACGTCAAAATCCATGACGACGATTCACTGACGGTGGCCGATAACGGTCGCGGCATCCCCGTGGACATGCACGAGGAGGAAGGCGTTTCGGCGGCGCAGGTGGTCATGACCAAGCTGCATGCCGGCGGCAAGTTCGATTCGAATTCCTACAAGGTTTCCGGCGGCCTGCACGGCGTCGGCGTGAGCTGCGTAAACGCGCTCTCCGAGTGGCTGCATCTTGAAATCTGGCGCGATGGCGCCACCTGGGAGCAGGACTACGAGCGCGGGTTTCCGAAAGCCGCCTTGAGCAAGACCGGCAAGGCCGGGCGCAGGACCGGCACCAAGGTCACCTTCAAGCCCGACGCGTCCATCATGGACGCCACCAAGTTCAACTTCGATACCCTGTCCACGCGTCTGCGCGAGCTGGCGTTCCTGAACAAAGGCCTGCGCATTACGCTGACCGACGAACGCGATGCTCCGCCCCGCGAAGCCGAGTTCATTTTTAACGGCGGGATCGCGGAGTTTATCAAACACCTGAACCGTGGCAAGAATGCGCTGCACGACAAGCCGATCTATTTCGAGGGCGAACGCGAGATGCCCAACGGCACGCTCACGATGGAAGTGGCGCTGCAGTACAACGACAGCTACAGTGAGAACGTCTTCAGCTTCGCCAACAACATAAACACGGTTGACGGCGGCTCGCATCTTTCGGGTTTCCGCAGCGCGCTCACCCGCACCATCAATGCCGCGGGCCAGGCGGCGAACCTGTTCAAGGACGTCAAGGACAACCTCACCGGTGACGACGTGCGCGAGGGCCTCACCGCGGTAGTCAGCGTGAAGCTGCCGCAGCCGCAGTTCGAAGGCCAGACCAAGGGCAAGCTCAACTCCGATATTCAGGGCTACGTCGTGCAACTGGTCAATGAGAAGCTGGGCGAGTTCTTCGATAAGAACCAGTCGGTGATGAAGAAGATCGTCTCCAAGGCGATCGACGCCGCCCGTGCTCGCGAAGCCGCCCGCAAGGCTCGCGACCTGACGCGGCGCAAGGGAGCGCTCGACTCCGGAGGCCTCCCCGGCAAGCTGGCCGACTGCCAGGAGCGCGACCCCGAACGCTGCGAGCTGTTCCTGGTGGAAGGCGAATCGGCCGGCGGCACCGCGAAAGGCGGCCGTGATCGCCGCTATCAAGCTATCCTGCCCCTGCGCGGCAAAATCCTCAATGTCGAGAAAGCCCGCTACGACAAGATGCTGGGCCACGAGGAGATCCGCGCCATGATCACCGCCATCGGCACCGGCATCGGCGCGCAGGATTTCGACCCCACCCGTCTGCGCTACGGCAAAATCATTATCATGACTGACGCCGACGTCGACGGCAGCCACATTCGCACGCTGCTGCTGACCTTCTTCTTCCGCCACATGCAGGAGCTGATCAAGCGCGGCCACATCTTCGTCGCGCAGCCGCCGCTCTACCGCATCAAGCGCGGCAAGAGCGAGAAGTACATCAAGGACGACAAGGAGTTCACCCGCGAAATCCTGCGCCGCGCCACCGAGAATCTCAAGGTCGAGACCGGCGCCAAGATTACGCTGGAAGGCACCGAGCTGCGCAACTACCTCATGCAGCTCGACGAGTTCCAGGTCACCTGGCGCAAGCTCGAAAAGCGCCTGCGCGAGCCGCGCGTGGTCGAGGCGCTCGCTTCGAGCGAGTTCACCATTGAGACCAAGGCCGATTTCCAGGAAGAGAGCAATGTCCGCGCTCTCTACGAAGCGCTGAAGGAGCAGAAGGTGGAAGTGAAGCTCGTTCCGGACGAAGAGCACTCTGCCTGGATGGTGACCTTCCGCGACCCGACCAACGCCGAACGCGCCGTGAACATCGAGTTGGCGCTTGCGCCCGAATACCGCCGCCTGCGCGCGCTCGCCAAGCAGACCGCCAAGCTCACCGAGCCGCCGTTCACGGTGGTGAAAGGCGACCGCCGTGACACGCTCGCCACCTGGCACGAGCTACTGGCGCACGTCAAAAACGAAGGCGCCCGCGACGTCAACGTCACGCGCTACAAAGGCCTGGGCGAGATGAACGCCGAGCAGCTCTGGGAGACCACCATGGATGCCGAAAAGCGCACGCTGCTCAAGGTGTCCCTCGAAGACCTGGTGCTGTCGGACGAAATCTTCACCACGCTGATGGGGGAAAACGTCGAGGCTCGCCGCAAGTTCATCGAAGAGAACGCACTCGACGTGCGCAATCTGGACGTCTGATTCCCTGCGTATCTGGGCCTTCGCGAGGTAAGAGCGGATCGCGGCGTCGATCGACATCCGCGCAAGCGCGACCGCGGGTGCCTCGACCACGGCCGGAGGCGGCGCGGCCCGCGCCGAAGCTTGTTTCAGACTTCGGGTCTGGCTCAAAAACGCTCAAAAACCGCGGCGAAACGGGGCTAACTGATTGAAACAGGCATGGCGGTGAGGGTGGGATTCGAACCCACGGAACCCGCAAAGGTTCAACGGTTTTCGAGACCGCCCGATTCAACCACTCTCGCACCTCACCGTGCTGTAACTGCCTGATTCCCATCGTACTACACTGCACGGTCACCGCGCGTCTCAGGCCGCTTTTGTGCTCGCCCGCCCGTGTGTCACTAGTTTCAACAAGCCGTGCGACGGCCCGCGCCTTGCACTCGTGGTTCCGCATGGTGACCGAAACAGCCGAGTGGCGGAAGTCGTCTTCCACCATGCGACATCCCTCGCCAGTGGACGGTTGGCCCGAAGAAACGATCGATCGAAACGCTCGTACCATCGCCTCACGTTATTGGCGTCTGGTATCGACCCGTAGTAACATCACAAAGGCCTCTTTCGTCTATGCTTTCCAGGGAGAAATAGATGAACCTTAGCATTCGAAAGACGACCGTAGTCGCCATCGCGGGCCTTGCCGCGTGGCTCACCTTGAGCGTTCCCGATGGTGTTCTCGCGCAGGCGCCGGCCGCTGCGAAGGGCGGTGGCAAGGGTAACGGGAAAGGCCGCGGGTTCGCACAGGATCCCCGCGCGCAAACCCGTACCTACCACTTCACTGACACCAACGAGGACTTGCCGTATTCCCTGTACGTGTCCTCCAAGGTGCGGCCCAACCAGAAGGCTCCCATGATCGTGACACTCCATGGTTTGGGCGCTCCACAGACCATCATGATGGGAACGGCGGCGATCGATCTGGCCGAGGCGGGCGGCTACATTTTGGTCGCGCCCATGGGTTACAACACTGCTGGATGGTACGGGTCGCCGGCCTTCGCGCCTGGCGCAGGGAGAGGCAAGGGGAAAGGCGCTCCGGGTGGAGCGAAAGGTGCTCCCGCGGCGAAGGGTCCGGGTGGAGCGAAAGGCAAGGGCCCTGGATTCGGTGGCGGGAATCAGCCCGAAAATCTGAGGGAACTGAGCGAGAAAGACGTCACGAATGTCATCGCTATGGTCCGCAAGGAATTCAACGTGGACGAGGACCGGATCTACATTATGGGCCACTCCATGGGCGGCGCTGGTGCGCTGTTCCTCGGTTCCAAATACGCCGACATGTTCGCGGCGGTGGGCGCCGAGGCCCCTGCGGCCTTTTGGCAGACCCGCAAGGAAACCCTGCAGAAGATGAAAGACGCGCACGTGCCGGTGATGATCGTACACGGCGACATCGATGAGGTGGTCCCCGTGACGAACAGCGAGGCGTGGGTTGATGCGATGAAGGACCTAGGTATGGAGTATGAGTTTGTCAAACAGCCAGGCATTACGCACGGACCAGTCATCAATTCCGGCCTTGCACCGATTTACGAGTTCTTTGCAAAGCACACGAAGTAAAAGGCAGCGCCGGCAACTGAGGTGGTTGGTATCTGTGATCCTGACGGGACTCGCAGTGCCAACCCTCAGTTTCGGACAATGGATCCACTATCCGACGGCGGACGCACCCCGTAAGGCTGACGGGACGCTGGATGCGGACGCCCCCACGCCGCGGCTCTCCGACGGGAAGCCGGACTTCTCCGGCCTTTGGCACACGGCGCTAATCAATCAATGCCAGCCCGAGACAGGCCTCTTTTGCGGCCAGGAGATTGGGGGCTCGCCGCTCGCTCTGAATATCGGCCGTGACATGCCGAATGGTCTCCCCTATCAACCATGGGCTGCCGCCGTCGTAAGCCGGCGCACGGCAAAGGACGATCCCCATGTACGATGCCTGCCGGACAATCCTCCGAGGACGTGGGTCATGCCGCACCTGACCAAGGCTGTGCATACTCCGGGACTCCTTGTGTTGCTCTATGAAGTCAACGCAACGTACCGGCAGATCTTCACCGATGGTCGCCCTCTGCCCGAAGACAGAAACCCTACTTGGAATGGCTACTCGGTCGCACGGTGGGAAGACGAAACTCTCGTCGTCACGACGGCGGGTTTCCGGGACGATCTGTGGATCGACATGGCGGGCGCGCTGATGAGCAGCGCGGCGACACTGACCGAACGCATCAGCCGGCCCACCTACGGAACGCTTGACATCGACATCACTATTGACGACCCTTCGGTCTACACGCGCCCATGGACGGTCCACTTCAAGCAGGAACTCATGGTCGATACGGAGCTGATGGACGAGTTCTGCCTTGAGAACGAGAAGTCATGGGAGCATATGGTCGCCGAGCCAGGCAACTAGTGTCCTGTTTCCGAAGTTCGTTTATATTTGCGGACCTTACGGAGGATGGTGTTGGCTGAGGCAGTCCAGATGAACGGCTGAGGATCGGCGTTGTTGGCGCGGATGTAATCGCGGATGGCTTTTTTGAGGGCGGCGACGCTGGAGAAGGTGCCTCGGCGAATGCGTTTTCGAGTGATCTCGGCGAACCAACGTTCAACCTGGTTCAGCCAGGACGCGCTGGTGGGCGTGAAGTGGGGATGGAAGCGGGCGTGAGCGGCGAACCACTCCTGGACAGCGGGATGTTTGTGGGTGCCGTAGTTATCCAGGATCAAGTGCAGAGCCAGCCGACGCGGCGTGGACTTGTCGATCTTTCTGAGGAAGCTCAGGAACTCCAGGTGCCGGTGGCGGGTGTGACACTGCGCAATGATTGTTCCGGCCTTCACGTCCAGAGCGGCAAACAGCGTGGTCGTTCCGTGCCGGGTGTAATCGTGGGTTTGCCGTTCCGGCAAGCCGGGGCGCAGGGGCAGGATAGGTTGCGTCCGGTCGAGCGCCTGGATCTGGCTCTTTTCATCCACCGCTAACACCAGCGCCTTGTCCGGTGGATGCAGGTACAGTCCCACAATGTCGCGGACCTTCGGGACGAAAGCTGGATCGGTACTGGATTTAAATGTTTCCACGCGATGTGGCTGCAAGTGATGGCGGCGCCAGATGCGCTGCACCGTAGCGGGGCTCACCTTATGGGAACGCGCCATCGAACGGACGCTCCAATGCGTGGATTGCTTGGGCTGCGTGCGCAACGTAGCTTCCACGATCACCGCTTCCTGCTCCTCGCTAATCTGCTTGGGCCGCCCCGACCGGGGGCGGTCTTCGAGAAGCCCGATTACGCCTTCGGCGGCGAATCGTCGCCTCCACAGCAACACGGTGGGCACGCTGGTGGCCAGATCCCGCGCTAATCCATGGTTGGAGCGCCCCTCTGCGGCGCCCAGCACGATGTTGACTCGCAACACGATCCCTTGGGGCGTGCTCCGATGGTTTCGAATCTCCTCCAATTCCGCGCGCTGTCGCGCGGTCAGGCGTAAGGCCGGTGCAGGGGAGCGTGGCATACCGTCAGTATGCGCTCGACCAGACTATTAGTAAATCTATTTCAGAAACAGGACACTAGAGCGGTTTCTCGGTGAGTGTAGACCGCTCCCTGCGGTCGCGGCTCTGCTACTGGCGTTGCGCACTCAAGCCGTGGCCCGGGCGGAGCGCCGCTAGCTGAGCCGCGACCGTAGGGAGCCGGTCTACGATAACGGTGAAAGCGCTCTAGTCTCTGTCCGAGTGGTTCCTCAGATAAGTGCAGAAGGCGCACTAACCCGCACTTCTCGCCGGGTTTCGGGCGCAGGACGTGGCGCAAGCCCGTGGCTTGCCGCGCCGGGACTCGTCCCGGCGCTTGTCGTCCATCACAGTGTCGTGCCCGGAGTGCCGGCCCGACCACTCGCCGAGGCATCCCCGCCTGTGCTTTCCCCGAAACGCTCTGCGAGCCTGTGAGACATTCGGGCTAGCCTTGGACTAGCCTGCGTTTCTCACAAGCTCTACAGTGCATCGGCGCGAAACGTGAGGCAGGGATACGCAATCGGCGATTTGGCCGCCGCTCCCGGCATGACAGCGTGACCGGCCACAAGCGCCGGGACGAGTCCCGGCGCGGCAATCCACGGGCTTGCGCCACATCCTGCGCCCGAAACCCGGTGAGAAATGCGGACTAACGGTAGCGCCCAGGCCACGCCGCCTAAGATCTGATCCGCGACGCGAGTCCACGTGGACGGCGTGGCACCTTGTGAGCTCGGCAACCAGCGCTCAACCAGATTGATCCAGGAGCCGTGGGCGAGTGAGGTGGAGATGAAAGCACGGACCTGAGAAACCACTTGCGGATGTGCAGGTTAAAACGTTTGCAGCGTTATCGTAGACCGCTCCCTGTGGTCGCGGCTCAGCTACGGGCGCTGTGCCCAGTGCACGTCCTTTGTGCAAAGCGCCGTTAGGCTTGCCGAGGCCGCGTCGGCAACAGCGGCTCCGCGCGATTCAGAGTTGAATCTCCCTGTTCTTATCCACGCAGAAACACCTGCCGCGGATTCGGCCTAGGACTCAAATCGGAGCCAAACGGACGGGAGCCGAGAGCGCGCCCCATTCCGGCCATCTCGTCATCACGACCTCGCCCACCACGCCAGTGATCCGCGCTCGCCTCAACAGCTCTTCGAGCGTGACTCGAAGCAGCATCCGCGCCAGGGGCATGCCTGCGCACCGGTGGGGGCCCAACCCGAACGCCACGTGTTGCTCGATATTCGGACGATTCAGGATGAACTCGTCCGGATTCTCAAACACCGCCTCGTCTCGATTCGCCGACGCATAGACTAATGCGATCGGTTCACCCTTTGGGATGCTGCGTCCACCGGCCTCGACGTCACGCGTAGCCGTGCGTGCAAATCCCCGATACGGCGTATACAGGCGAAGGTATTCCTCCACGGCGGCTCCGATGAGTCCGGGGTCCTGTCTCAGCTGGTCCTGCAGATCGGGGTGTCCGGCGAGATGAATCATGATGCAGGGCACCAGCACACTGGGTGCAATCATGCCCACAACGATCATCTGGCGGATCGTGCCCAGGACCAGGTTTTCGGGCAATAGCTCCCCGTCATTTCCCCGGGCAATCAGCATGGCGCTGGTTGGATCTTCAGCGGGATCCATCGGCTCCGCCTTACGCATTTCGATGATTCGCCGCGCGATGTCGTAAAGGCGCAGGCTTGTTTCCTTCACCAGCGCGTCGTCAGCGTTCTGCAGCGCCTGGTTGTACACCACCGTCGCTGCCTTGATCGCCATCGAGAGTTCGGTGGGCAGGTTGAAGAACTCAGCAAAAACGTGGCCGGGAAGCTTGCGGGTGAATTCCGAGCACACCTCGCCGCCACTGGAGGCGATCAGCGGATTCAGAAGGTCCACCACAATCTTCCGTACCGTGGGCTCCAGTTTACGCATCTTGGGAGCCGTGAAGAAAGGATTCAACGCGCGACGATACGGCGTGTGTTCGGGCGGATCGAAATGGAGGGGCGGTCTGCGCCCCGTGAACGCGACTTTCGGCACGACGTTCTGGACCGAAGTGATGAAGAGACCGGGTTGCTTCAGAGCGTCGACGACCTCCTGATAACGAAAGAAACCCCAGAAACCGTTGAAGGCGTTGCTGTGTGCCACCGGACATTCATGTCGCAGCCGGGCGTACTCCTCATGCGCGCTGGTGAAGCTTTCCTGCTCCAGAGGATCGAAGTCGTCAGTGAGGCGGAGATCCTGCATCGAAGGGAAGTATAGCGAGACCCGGAGGCGGGGCCTCATAACGGATCGGTCGCAGACTGAGATCTCCGACGTCTCACCGAATAGAATGGAGAGGGCTATGGAACTGCGGCACTTGCGGTATTTCGTGGCGGTCGCCGAGGAACTCAATTTCACGCGCGCCGCCGAACGCCTCGAGACGGCTCAACCCTCGCTCAGCCAGCAGATCAAACGCCTGGAGGCGTATCTCGGGACGACCCTTCTGGTGCGGAACAAACGGCGCGTGGAACTCACCGGGGCGGGCCACGTGTTTCTAGCCGAAGCGCGGGCGATCCTGGAGCAGACCGAGCAAGCCGTGAAGCGCACCTGGGAGGCCGCACATGAACAGGCCGCGGAACTGTCGGTCGGCATGTCGCCGTCCGCGGAGGTGAAAGTGCTGCCCAAACTGCTTCCGCTGGTAAAACGCAGGATGCCGGGGCTCCGGCTGATACTGCACAACTTTCCGACTTCGGAACAGAAGGCGGCATTTGCGAAGCATGCCCTGGATGTCGGGTTCCTGCGAGGACCGGTGACACTTCCGGAGGTTGACGTCGAACCGCTGCTGGAGGAGACGCTGCTGGTTGGGCTGCCTTCCAAACATCCGCTGGCGTCGAAGAAGAAGGTCAGCGTGGAGGATTTGAACAGGCATCCGTTCATCATGATCTCGCGCAAGGGAGCGGTCGAACTCCACGACGCAGTGGCCGCCTTTTTCGAACGCTCCGGGATCCATCCTCCCGTCGTGCAGCGGGCGGGAAACGTGCTGGGCAATCTGAACCTGATTCGCTCGGGCGTCGGCTTGGGCCTGCTGCCGGATTACGTCTCCTCTATTCTTCCGAGCGGGATCACGCTGCGGCCTTTGGATGTGAGGCCGGAGCCGACCGTGCCGCTGATGCTGGCGTGGTCCAAACTAACCCGCTCTCCGCTGCTTCCCGGCTTTCTGAAGCTTGTGCGGCAGTGCTTTCCGCGGCGGGTGGCCGCCGCGCCGGCGGCCCACAGGACTTAGACTTCTCAGGTCTGAGTCTTCGAGGCTCTGCATCTTGTGCCTGGTTGAGAAGTCCTGATAGGCTGGCGCACGGGCGATTCCATGAAGCATCTGGCGAAGTATCTGAGGATTTCCGCGGGCGTGATCGCCGCGACGTCGGCGTTGGTGATGCAGGGGCAGCAGTCACCCGCCAACAATTGGGTGAATGCAAATTCTGCCGGTACGCTTCCGGCCGAGATGGAGTTCGGAACTCCGACAGGAAGAGTGGGCGTCCTGTTGGCCTCCGGTCCCGTGAAGATGGACGGTCATCCATTCTTCACCGCATTGGGAAGCAATGGGCGCGCTTGCGTCACCTGTCACCAGCCGGCGTACGGGATGAGTTTCTCGGCGGAGGCGGCGCGCGCGCTGTGGCGCCGCACCAACGGGAAGGATCCGCTGTTTGCCGCCATCGACGGGTCCAATTGTCCCGATCAGCCCCAGGATCGCGAAGAATCGCACTCCTTACTGCTGGACCGCGGCCTGATCCGTGTGTTCCTTCCAGTTCCCAGGGACGCGGAATTCACCATCGAAGTCATCAGTGATCCCCCTGGCTGCAACACGAGCCCGACATACGGTTTGCACAGTTCCACACCGATGGTTTCGGTGTACCGGCGACCCCGCGTGGCCGCCAACCTGAAGTATGTGACGAATCCGGGTCCGCCGATCGTGCTGAAGCTTGGCGCGCTGGCGGCTACCGACCCGGTAACGGGGCGCTCCGTTGGCATGAACATGATGGCCGACGCCCGCGAACCGACACTTACCACGCAGGCTCGCAGCGCGGCGATGGTACACGGGCAGGCTTCGTCCGTTACGGACGAGCAACTGCAGCGGATCGTCGACTTCGAAAGCCAGATCTATATGGCCACGGTGTTCGACCACAACGCCGGGAGTCTGCTTGAACCAGGAAGTCCGGAGACCCTGGGGCCACAAGCGATGGCGGACCATCGGCCCGGTGTTTTGGGCGATAACGACTACGATTCCGTGTTCCTGTCCTTCGGTACCTGGAAAGAGCCCGGCGCGGGTGCGCAGGCCAAGTTTCGTGCGTCGGTGGCGCGGGGCGCCGATATCTTCATGTTTCGGCAATTCTGGTTGCGTGACGCAACACACATCAATTCCATCGGCCTAGGGAATCCACTGAAGCGAACCTGCGCGACGTGCCACAACGCACAGATGACAGGTCAGGATCTGTCGGCCGGGTGGGTGGATTTGGGCACCGCGAACTACCCGCGATGGACGGAGCCGCCTCTCTATAGCGAGCAGCAGGAGTTGCCGGTGTTCAAGGTGACCTGCAAGGACACGGCGCTGCCTCATCCGTATTTAGGCCGCGTGATCTACACCACCGATCCGGGCCGGGCGCTGATTTCGGGAAGATGCGTCGACGTGGGCTCGATCGTGATGCAACAGTTCCGGGGCCTGTCGGCACGGGCGCCGTATTTTTCCAATGGCTCGGCCAAAAACCTGCGTGAGTTGGTCGACTATTACGACCGGCGCTTCGACATGAAGCTCAGCGAAACTGAGAAGCAGGACCTGATCAATTTCCTGGGGGTGCTATGAGGCGGGGCATCATTCTCTGTTTAATGCTGATTCCGGTCGTTTTCGCGCAGCAGAAGAACTTTGTTGCGTGTCCCATCGTCCGGGATACGAAGTCAGTTCCCTGTTTCCTCGCCGAATACGAAGGCGAGACCTACTTCCTGGCCATCCAGCAGGATATCAGCGCCGAGCAGTATCCACCGCAACTGCTGCATGAGGTTCTGGTGGAAGGAACGGTGGCGGACGGTCCGCGAGTTTGTGGCGGCATCCCGCTGAAGCCCGTTCATCTCTCCGTACTTCCGGAGCTCAATCTCGCGTGCAATACGATCCTGCCCGCGGAACCCGGGATCGAGCCTCCGCCGCACCGGCGCGGCCCCGGGCCTTCGTCCAAACAGATTCCCGCGGATGCGCCTCCGGCGGCACGCCCCGCGCCGCGAGCGCGCTTCACGGCTCCGTTTGAAGAGCGCGAGTTCACGATCCGATTCGACTTCGACAGTGCATTCCTGTTTTCGCGCGACACCGCGGTGGTCCGTCAGGCTGCGTCGTTTGCCAGCGCGGCGAAGGCGAAATCCGTGGTGATCACCGCTCATCGCGGGGCAGTGCTGCTCTCGAACGGTCAAGTGATGACGGAGCATGAAACCATCGCCATGCGGCGAGCCGCGGCCGTTGCAGATCTCTTGGCGGGCTTGGGTGTCAATCCGAACTCCGTGGCCGTGCGCATCGCCCCCGAAGTCGCCAAACCGGACGGGATCTCCGGTCCGGAACGCCGCCTGGTCTCGATTCGAGTAACCCCTTGACTGGTGTGACTCAGGCCTCGCTCGTCCGGGTCATTACTTTCGATTGACGCCGCAACACCACCACCAGCAGGAGCGTGACTCCGGAGATGCCGGCCAGCATATACCAGCCAGCATCGAAGCTGCCGGACGAATCGCGCAGGATCCCGAGCCCTTGCGGCGTGAGATAGTTGACCACGCCGGCCACGCCGCCAACGATCCCCATCACGTTGCCAATTTCACGGCCCCGCAAGACGTCCGCGGCGAGCGCATAGCTTTGTTGAATGGCGGCGTGTCCAAGCGCCAGAACCAATACAGCACCGGTTCGGAAAGTAGACAAGTCACGAGAAACCATCAGCAAGCTCCCCGCCATCAACAGCAACGCGACGCCGCCCATCACCACGGCACGGTTGCAGCGATCCATCAGAAAGCCAAAGCAGAGGTTCAGGACGATCGCCCACGCGAATCCGATCGAGATGACGGAAGCTGCATCGACCGCGCCCAGTTGGAACACTTCGCTTAACGCCGAGGGCAGGAAGGCGTTGGTTGCCAGACTTGTGACTCCTGCGAACCCGGACAGGAGAGCGATGCCCCAAACGACCCAACTTCGAAACGGGACGAGCGCGGAAGATGGCTTCTGACCAGTTGCCTCCACCTCTCGCCCGGCGCCATTGTTCCGGTATCCGCTCACGAAGACGATGGCGCCGAGAAGCGCCACACCCGCATAGGCGAGCATGCCGTTGCGCCACCCAAAATCGCGCGCCACGATGGATCCCATGGGCGCTCCCACAACGGACGCCAGTGCAGCAATCGCACCCAGTACTCCCATGGAACGTCCCCGGACTGCCGGCGGACAGGTCAACGCGATCGCTGTCATCACCGAGATGAAGGCGAACCGATAACCGGATAGCCACAGCGCTCGTGCTCCGAATGCGGCCGGCGTCGAGCCAGCCATGCTCAGCCACGCCAATCCGGCGGCCACCACAGCCAGACCGCCAGTCAGTGCCGTTTTCTCGCCTACGATGCGGATGATGAGGCCTGCGGGAACGCTGATGAAGATACTGATCAGTCCGTACATACCGGCGAACAAGCCGACTTGCGCGAAACTTAACCCGAACTCGTTCTGGATTGCCGGCACCAGCGGCGAGAAGCCGAGGTTGGAGACCTGCAGTGACATCATCGCAAACAGGGTCACCAGGAACGGTGCGATCCATGCGCGTTTTGAGGGTATGGAGGCGGTAGCAGTCAACATCTCTCAGAACCGTTCTTCTGCCTAGCGTTGTACATGGTGTATCCAGACTGTATCCAGATACTATACATGTGGTTGCCGCCGGTATTCTTTCACTCAGGGACCGCTCCCCTGTGACAGCTGGCGGGTTCGATCAAGGAGACTGGTGCGCCGCGGTGGGATCGCACATTGTCTTGTGCGGATTGGCGCCCAAGGAGCCGCCCTTCCCGGCCCTGGCCCCTTAGCGCGTGGGCAAAAGCGGAGTGCGGTCCGGCGGCAACTGGTGATCCGCCGTGATCAGCATGATCCCGGCCAGGACGTAGTCGCCCATCGTGACCGCGAGTTCCAGGGTTCCCTGCCTCCCGAACAGGCGGACCGCGTGCGCATACAAGTCGGAGTCCAGCCGGTGATCGCGCAGAATCTGGCGGCCCATTTGGATGACGACCGTCTCCTGTTCAGACAGGCCCTGAATGGGCCGGTTGAATTTCACGATGTCGACGGCCTCCTGGCTGACGCCGAATTGCAAGGCCGCCGCCTCATGCCCGGTCCACTCATATTGCTGCTCGATTTCCCAGGCCCCGATCAGGGCGCATAACTCAAACAGCTTGCGCCCGATCACACTGTCGCTGCGAAGGTAACGGTTGAGGCGCTCGATTGGCTCCGCGGAGCCGGGGCTGTGCAGGGACACACCGCCGGGTCCGCGCAGCGGCGCAGTCCGCGGATTGGGGCCCACCACGTAATCGTAAGCCGCCCGATCCGCATCCGTCTTGAGATCGGAGCGTTGGACCACAGGGAAGCGGGACAACGACTCCGGATCGATATCCGCCGGAGCGCCAGAAGACTGGGCCACGGCAACGGCGCCGAAGCCGACGAACAGGATAAGGCTTATTCGGTAGGACACAGATTCTCCTCTTACTGGGGAAGTGCAAACACAAACACGTTGCTGGCATTGCCCGGCCTCAGTTCCTCAGCGAGCCGATTGAGACTGGAGGAGGCAAGCGAGTTTCCGACGCTCACAGCGATGTATTGTCTGCCGTTGACCGCGTAGGTGATCGGGTAGCCGGTCACGGGAGCTCCCAGGTTCGTCTCCCACAGAATCGTGCCCGAATCCTGATCGAAGGCCCGGAAACGGCCGTTGGTATCGCCGGCGAACAGCAGTCCGCCTCCGGTTGCGACAGCGGACATCATGCCGGCGCGCTGATCGTAGCGCCACAGGGTTTTGCCCGTTTCCGCGGAAATCGCGAAGAGAGATCCGATGTTCTCTGTTCCCGGTGCAATTTGCGCCCGCGCGTTGAAGGAGTACATGGAGCCATTGTCAATCGCCGTCTGCTGCGCGCAGGTGTTTTGCAAGCCGTAGTACATCGCGTTGGTGGCCGGACTGTAGGCGCCCGCCTGGAAATCCTTGCCGCCGCTGGCGGTGGGGCAAATAAAATGCGTTTCTCCCGGGGCGCTGAAGGTCGTCTCCGGATTTACCGTGACCTTGCCCGTTGCGCCGTCAATGCTCGCCACAACGTTTTGGCGAACCGTGGGCCGTGCCCACAGAAACTCCCCGGTCTGGCGGTCCAGCGTGTAGACGATTCCGGTCTTTCCCGGAATCCCGGTGATCACCTTGCGCCGCTCGCCTGGCCGCAGGCGCGGATTCATCCAAGTGACTTCGCTGGGGTCAGGAGCGACGGCCGTGTCCACCAACAGACGCTCAAACGGGTGATCGAAATCCCAGTGGTCGACCACATGCTGGTAGTACCAGACGATCTCGCCGGTGTCTCCGTCCAGCGCCAGAGTGGAGTTGTGATACAAGTACTGCTTGTCATTTCCCGCCAGCAGAAATTTGGGGGCCGGCGAAGTGACCGAGGTGCCGACGTAGAGCAGATTCAGTTCCGCGTCATAGCTCGGCACCATCCACGCGCCCACGTGGCGCCGTTTTTCGTCGGGAATCCCGCCCCAGGTTTCGTCCCCCGGCTCACCAGGACGCGGGATGGTCCGCCGCCTCCACAGCTCTTTTCCGGTCGCCGCGTCGTGTGCTGTGATGATGCAGCCATCCGGGCTGAACTTATACTCACACCCGCGCGTCGAGTAGATCTTGCCGTTGGCGATGATCGGACCCGAAGTCTCCTGCGCGGGTGTTTCCCGATAGTCGACGATCCGGTTCTCCCACAGCAGCTTTCCGGTGACTGTGTCCAAGGCAAACAGGAAGTCATCGGCGCTGGTATCGATGATCTGGCTACCATAAATCGCCAGATTCCGATTGATGCTGGGCACTGGAAGGAACTTGTTCAAGTCCTCGGGCAGCTTCCTTTTGTACTCCCACCGCAGCTCGCCGGTCGCCGCGTCCAAGGCTTGAATGTAGTCGCTCGGATTCGGCAGGTACATGACGCCGTCCCTCACCAGCGGCGTCGCCTCCTGCACTCCCGGACCCATCCCGCGCGTCCAAACCAGTTGGAGCCGGCTGACATTGCTCTTGTTGATCTGCTGCAGCGGACTGTAGCCCCAACTGTTCAGCGTCCGCCGCCACATCAGCCAGTCCGCGGGATCCGGCTCCAACAGTTCGCGATCCGTGACAGGACGCGGCGTCCTGGCCGGCGGCTGCGCAAGACCCGGGCACACGAGCAAAAGAAAGCCCGCCACCAAGATGGAGCGAGGCCGACCAATTCGTTCAAGAAACATAGCGTCTCCCAGCATATTGCAACGCGACAGCCCGGTGGACCACCGCGCAGGGTTTCCACCAAAAGTTGTTCGCCGATGTTCCGCGGCCGGGCCGCGGGCGCCGGTGGTTTGGGATTGCCATGTGTGGCGCTACTGGCCCGCGGCCCACTTCTTTACGTCGAAGCCTTCTGGAACCCGCAGAAACACGCTTTGAGAGCCTTTTTCTATCGTCCGGTGTCCCTTGCCTGTCACATCCTCGACGAAGCTCATATCGCCTGTGCGCAGGTGGGCCTTGCTCCCGTCACTGGTTTCCACGTCGATTTGACCGTACACAGTGATCGCGAACTGCCGAGCCCCTGTGTTGTGCAGGTTTTCACCACCGGTGGGCGGCGTGTTACCGGAAAAATTCATAACGACACCCGGAACCAGGATCCTGCCTTTCGTCGAGATGTCGATCTCTTCCAGGTGTGTGTCTCCCTTCGTGTCACTCCAGACTCGATAGAGACGTGGTCCCTCCGGCGCAGAGCGTCGCTGTTGACTCACCAGCGTCCCGGAGGCAAGCAGCAGGACAACCAGGGCCCAACGGTAGTGCTTGAGTGAAATGGTCATTGTTTTATCAAAACCGAACCCGTAAGGGATTGCAACGGGACCGCGAGATCGTTTGCCACTACGACGGAAAGTTATGATACACTCCTCGCGCATGCGTGTATCTCTACAATGTCTTGTTCTCTCAGGCTGGTTTCTCGGAACCGGCGTTTTGGCGGCGCAACCGGCCCCGCCGATTCCTCGCTACGAAGTAAAACGCGCCAGCTCGCCGATCGTGATCGACGGCAAGCTCGATGACAAAGCATGGGAGTCCGCTTCTCCGGCGGTGACGCTCCAGTTTCTGTGGGAAGACCAAACCGGCGCCAAACAGAAGACGGCGGTCCGCATGCTGTGGGACGACCGGAACCTCTACCTCGCTTATGACTGCGACGACGCCGACATCACAGCCCAGTTTCAAAAGCGCGACGACCCTACCTATCAGGACGACGCCGTCGAGATCTTCATCAATCCCCGGCCTTCCCAGGACGGTCTGTACTTCGGCTTCGAGATGAACGCGCGAGGCGTCCTCTACGACTATGCCAACCACGGCGGCCGCACCCTGGTGAAGCAATACAATGCCGACGGGGTCAAGATAGCGACCTTCCTGCGCGGCACCATGAACGCTCGTGGGGACCAGGATCAGGGCTGGAGCCTGGAAGCTGCTATCCCGTGGTCCAACTTCGACGCACTTTCACGCCCACCTCAAGCGGGCGCCATCTGGAAAGCGAACCTGAATCGTTGGGACGGCGTGGAACCGAACCGCAGAATGAGCATCTGGTCCGATCCGCAACAGCAAACGCCCTGGCCTCACATCCCGCAGCGGTTTGGCGAGCTCGCCTTCGTGCAGTAGCCGGCCGGTGCCGGTCGGATTCTCAAGGGCGCCCCTTGGAAATCGCCAGCCAGGACTTCGCGCACTCTTCCACCTCGGTGAGACACTTCGCTACTTCGTCCTTGCCGACCACCCACGAATGGGGTTCTCCGGATTTCCGTTCCTTGGTGCGCTCCAGTGCGCTCCAGGCGCCCCAGCGCGTCGTTATACTCGCTGTGGTTGCCGATGATTCCGTCCGCGCCCGCTTCCCCGGCGATACCCATGAGGCGGCCGGCGTTCGCAATATAGGACCGCAGCATTTCCTGCGATGTGCTACCGCTTAGCACCGTTCCACCCCATTCCATGGCCAGGTGCGGTTCCCCGTGATCCTTCACCGCCCTTCGCACCGTATGTGCTCGCCGGGCACACAGATATGAGCACCTCCCAGACGGCACGTTCCTCGCAACGAGGTGCATGCAGTGATAGCTTGTATACAGCAGCGGCGAAGCTATCCGCGATAGATTGATCCAGATGGAAGCGTGTTGGCCGCCGAACCGATGGAGGTGCGAAGCGGCCGGCAAATCCAGGACTACCCCCGCGAGGAACAGAACTTTGAACCAGCAGAAATCGTTCGGTGCCAATTTGGCGGTTCTGGTGATCGCGGTGGCGGTATGGATGGGGACGGATCCCAGTCCGCTGACCGGTCAAGCTCCGCAAGGAGGCAAGAGCGGGGGGGCCAAGGCTGGCCCTGTGCCGCGCACCAAGGAGGGCAAGCCGGACTTCAATGGCTTCTGGAGTTTCAATTTGCCGAACGGGGCCGCCAACATCGAGACTGGCGCAGGCCCGACCGGCCTTGGCGGCGGCAAGGTGATTGTCGAGCCGACCGATGGACGCGTTCCCTACACCCCAGCTGCCCGCGCCAAAGCTGACGATATCGCCGCCACCAGGATGATCCTGGAACCTTCGCTGCATTGTTTCCCCGGAGGCGTGCCGCATCAGACGTGGATGCAGTTCGGTGCGCAGTACCTGCAGAATAAGGACTACCTGCTGATGACCTGGGAGATGAACCACGACCGGCGGATTATTCCGCTGGACGGACGGCCGCACCAGTTGCCGGATTCCATGCGCCTGTTCCAGGGCGATTCGGTCGGCCATTGGGAAGGAGACACCCTGGTCGTTCACACCACGAACCAGGGAGCTCAGACCTGGTTCGATGCTGCTGGACACTACCAGCCCGAGGATGTGGATGTGGTGGAGTACTTCACCATGACCGACGCGAACACCATTCACTATGAGGCGACGACGACCTCTGCCGAGTTCACTCAGCCGATGAAGGTGGTAGGAACCATCTCGCGCGCGGAGACGGAGAATGCCAGCTACGAGCAGATGGAGTGGGGTTGCATCGAAGGCAATCGGGACCTGGGCCACTACACCGAAGATGTAGGCGGGAGAGCCAAGAACGTCGGCGGGCGCACGCAGTAGTTTTGGCTTCCCTAGCCTCACGGCGAGTTAGCCCAGAGCTAGAGAGAGCTTTCACCGTTATCGTAGACCGCTCGCTGCGGTCGCGGCTCGGCTACTGGGGTTGCGCCCGGGCCACGGCTTGAGTGCGCAACGCCAGTAGCGGTCTACACGAGCACTCTCAAGGGCGCCCGTTGGAGATCGCCAGCCAGGACTTCGCGCACTCTTCCACCACGGTGAGATACTTCGCTACTTCGTCTTTGCCGACCACCCACGGATTGGGCTCGCCGGGCTTCCGTTCCTTGGTGCGCGCCAACCGCGCCAGCGCGTCGTTGTATTCGGTGTGGTTGCCGATGATTACGTCCGCTCCCGCGCCTCCGGCGATATCCTGAAGCCGGCCGGCGTTCGAAATATAGGACCGTAGCATTTCCTGCGAGGTGTTGCCGCCCAGCGCCGTTCCACCCCACTCCATGGCCAGGTGCGGTTCCCCGTGATCCTTCACTGGCACCAGCACGGAAAGAGTGCCGCCGGTGTGACCCGGAGTGATGTAGATGGTGATGGTGGTATCGCCCAGAGTCAGCTTCTGCCCATCCGTGGCTTCGATATCGTGGCGCGGAGGATCGGCCTCACGCGCGGCAAGCTCCCAATCCTTTGGCCCCATGATCACACGGGCATGATAGGTGTCCTGCAGGAACTTGACGCTACCGTCGTGATCCCCGTGTGCGTGGCTGACCACGATGTACTTGATGTCCGCCGGATCGAGACCCTCCTTCTTCAAACCGTCCACGATCGCGTCCTGTGCGGCATAACCGAACAGGGTGTCGATGAGGATGATCCCTTCTGACGTTTTCACCGCCCAGGCGCTGTTGACCTTGGTGGTGAGCATATAGAGGTTGTCGAACACCTGGCCGCCTTCGGCATACCAGTTCTCCTTCGGAGGAGCCGTGCCCGGCCCGCGGCCACGGCCCTTCGCCGCGCCACGCCCGGCGCCTGCCTTGCCCCGGCCCGGACCGGCCGGTGAGTTTGCGGTCGACTGAGGCCCGATCGTGGCCGGACAGGCCAGGTGCGCCGCACCTTGGTTATTGGAGTCGAGCAAGGCCGTGGCGGCAGCCTTGTGCGCTGTTCCAGTATCGGCGGATTGAGCCCAGGCAGTAGCCGCGCAGAGCCCCAAGAACGGAATCACTCGCTGTATTTGCATTCGGTGGATTACTCCCTTTCCGGCGCACCGACCGCGCGGCATCGTCGCCGAGGGCGGGCGCCACTCTCAACCCCGCGGACACCCGCGGCTACTTCTTATTCAGATTCTCCGAAAAGAACGGCAGAATGTTCGAGGCGAACCGTGGTTTGACTTTGTCCCCGTGACTGCCCTCATACGTTTCGAACTCATGTGCGACGCCCAACTCCGTCAACACCTGGTCCATCTGACGGTTGATGTCCAGCAGACCATCGGACAGGCCCACATCGAATTTGAAGGCCCGGTAGGACTTCAGCCCCGGCACGTACTGATCGACGAATGCCATTGGCGCGTTGGCGAGCCACTTCGCCGCGATCTCAGGCCGCACCTGGCCGTTCTCGGTAGGCTGGTCGTAGTAATCGGGGGGATTGTGCGGATTCGGCGACCATGCTGCCGCGGTCGCGGCCGGGCCGTTGCTCGGGCGTCCCTTCGCCTTCCCTTTCCCTTTGGCTGCGTTTCCGCCCTTCGCTTGCGCCTTTCCTTTGGCCTGCGCCGCTCCACGCCCGCCCTGTCCGGTCGTATAGGGATTGTTGAGCAGGCAACACGCGCTCATCGGATACAGAACCGAATACAGATCCGGGTGCTTGATCCCGATGCGAAACGCACCATAACCGCCCATCGAGTGCCCCGCGAGACCGCGGCCGTCTCGTGTGGCGATGGTGCGGTAGTGACTGTCGATGTAGGCGATCAGATCTTTCGTAATGTAGTCCTCCCAATACCCGGTGGTGGCCGAGTTCGAATAAAAGCTGCCACCGAACTTGGTGTTCGCATCCGGGTGCACCAGGATCATTTCCTGAATGGTCCCGGCCGTCATCAACCGGTCCGCGGTTTCGGGAACGGTCATGAGGTTCCAATATGCCTGACTCGACGCGCCGAAACCATGAAGGAAATATACGACGGGATAGCGCTTGCTTGGCTGGCTATCGTAGCTGGGTGGAAGGTAAATGTAGACATCCCGTTCCGCGGGATCGCCGTTCAGGTTGCCTTCCAAGGATTTCCCATGAACCTGGATGATCTTAGCCGTGCCTTTGGGAGCTTCCTGCGCCGAAGCGCTTGTGTGAAGCGCCAGCCATCCTGCAACGCCGCATGTCAGAGCGATCGCCAAGATCCTCGGAGTGGAGAGCAAAGGACGAAATCGCATGGAACCTCCTCGGAGTATTCAGGCTCAGCGAGCCATTGTATTCAAACGGTACCGGGGGTCGCAACCGGCCCGGCAGATCGGCACTTCCTTCCGGCTTGCAGCATACATGAATGTAGGCATACGGGCTTCGCATCATTAATTATATGTGCGAGAAGTACATGTGCGAGCGTTAGGGTTGCCCCAGGCTCAAGTTCACCGTGAAGTCGGTCACCGGCCGGTCACTCGCATCCAGGATGCGTGCGCAGAAGTCGGTGGCGCCGCCGGCATTGACGATCGCGGCTCGAATCACGTTTGGTCCCTTCTTGAGCGTGAGGCGCTTCGAAACGCCATCATCGATCACCGTCTGGCGGTCTCCGTAGATCCCGATCACTTCCTGCCCATTGACCCACCACAAGGAAGCGGCATTCGAGCCGATGGCCAAACGCACATCGCGCATCTCCCGCGGCGCGTTCACCACCGTCACCGCCCAGAACAGAACGTTGGACGTGTTCTTCTGTAACGCAGTAGCGAAGTGGAATAGGTTGACGTTGTACTTGGTGGAATCAACCGCATGCCAGCTCAGCTCGGTTCCATCGACGGCGAGCTTTTCTTCGTCGCGCGGCACCGCGGTCAACTGATTCGTGAAGGGCTCCCGTTTGGCGGCCGCCTGGACGATGCGGTCCGTGAGACCGGCTGAGGCGATCGGCTCCAATAGCAACCACCGCCGGATGAACCCGTCCTTACCGGGCTTGAGCTCCGCGGTCCCCGGGGGCGCCAAGGTGCTGGCGGAAACGGCCGCACCGCCGGGTGCGGCATGCAGGAACAAAGCTCCCACAGCCACACTGAGCGATACATACGAAAGAAAGCTTCGGAACAATCTCAAGGGTAGCTCCTATGGAATCTTCAACCACCAACGTTGTTTCTCGCTTGCCGGGTCAAACTTGGCGAGCGTCGCGAAACTGCTGCCCACTGCGGAAAGACTTAAAGGCTCCTGTGATCCCGGCACCGCTTTCGGCATGATCCGCCAGCTCCCATCGGCAAGCTGATCGAGACGCCACAGTTGCTCGGGCGCACCGGTGAACGTGGGCTGCGCGATCAGCTCCGCCTCCGGTGTCGCGGCTAACACGCGATCGGTCCCGGCAATCGCGATTTTGAAGTACGGCGAACCGGGATAGCCGCCGGCTTCGGGAACCGGTGTGAGACTCCACTTTTGCTGCGCCTGGCTCATGAAGTTCGCCATGCGGACATCGACGTCGCCCTCGGGCCAGGCGGCCGAGACTTCGGCGACGTCCTGGGGAGGAATCACGCGCCCGTTGCCGGCGAACAGTCCTCGGCCCGGACCGCCTGCACCGGCGCCTGCCCGTCCCCCTCGAGCGCCCGCGCCGGCAGGTCCTCGGCCCGGAGCACCTCGTCCGGGCCCACCCCGGCCGGCCCCGCCGCGTCCACCACCGCGGCCCGCGTTGCGTCCTCCGACGGGAATACCCTCCACCGCCAGTTCGAGCGCGGTTCCCGTGCGCACCGATTGAATCTGGTAGGTTCCCGCTTTGGCGTTCTCCCCTTCGAGCGGCCATCCATCGCGCCACAGAAGCGGAAGAATCCCGAGCACGCTGGCTCCGCCTCGATCCAGGTCTGCTTCATAGTGCAGGGAAAATTTCTGGACACCGTCGCCCAAATCGAGCAGTCCGAAATGCCCAGGACCGATCAAGCGTTCGTGGGAGCCGGCCACCAGCTTCCCGCCCCCCTGGATCATGTCCACACCGATGTTGTCGATGAATGGTCCCGTGATCTTCTTCGAGCGGCCCGCGCGGATATTGTAGCCGGAGTCCGCGCCGCGGCAGCAGCTTCCGTGGGTGACCAGCAGATAATACCAGCCATCGTGATAGACAATGATGGAGGCTTCTCCGTTGATCGCGATGTCGTAGGGCGCCTGGTTGGGGCGCAGCCGCCGGCCACTCTTCGGGTCGAGTTCCACCAGCCGGATATAGCCGAAATAGGAACCGTAGGACAGCCACAGCTTGCCATCGTTGGGATCCAGAAACACTCCCGGATCGATGGCATTCGCATCCTCCACGCCGTCGGAAGATGCGACGATTACAGGTTCCGACCATTTATAGTCCGGTGAGGCTGGGTCAAGGCTCGTGGTCCAGATCATGCTGACGTCCGCCTTGGTTTGGCCGCTGTTCGCCGCCGTGTAAAGGTAGTAGCGTTCGCCGAGGTGAATCACGTCAGGCGCCAGTTGCCGAAGCGGCAGCGCCATTCCGTTTCGCCATGTCCAACCGTCGTCGGACACCAGGGACGTGCCGCCCGTTCCGTACGTGTAGTACTTCCCGTCCGCCAGGACGATCGTGGAGGGGTCGTGAATGACGATGTCGCCGTCCAGGGCCAGTAAGAGGGAAGCCCCACTCAACAAGAAAGTGACTAGGAGATATCGCATGTTCTTCGGCCGGAATTCCAGCAGCCGCCACGCTGTTCGCCCAAGGAGGCGTAAAAGGAAGCATTCATGAATTGTGATGCGCATATGACATTAGAGAGTCGCCATGCCGCCGCTGACGACTAGCTCGGAGCCCACGACGAAAGCCGATTCCGGCGCCGTCAAATAGAGCACGGCGGCGGCGATATCCTCCGGCGTGCCCATACGATTGACCGCGATTTGTGTTTCGATCCGCTCCTTGGCCGCTCGAAGCTCTTCGGGAGTGAAGCCATGCCGATCGATCAGCCCGGGCGAGGTCGGTCCCGGGCTGACCGCATTGACACGAATCCCTTTGTCCAACAGTTCCGTGGAAAACGTCTTGGCCATGTTGACCACAGCCGCCTTGGTCGCGGCGTACACAGCGGTCCCCGGCATACCGAGGTGGGCTGTAATGGAGGCATTCAGCACGATCGCCGCCCCCCGGGGCATCCACGGGACTGCTTTCTGGACGGCGAAGAAAACGCCCTTCATGTTCACGGCGACCGTCCTGTCAAAATACTCTTCCGTGACATTGCCAAGCGAGACGAACCCCCCGATGCCCGCGTTTACGAACAGAGCATCGATGTGTCCGAAGCGTTCGCCGATCTTGCTCATGGCCGCTTCGATCTCCGCCACCACGCCGGCGTCTGAGCGGAGCGCAAGCGTTCCGTCGCCGATCTCTTTGGCGGCGGCCGCCAACGTCGCTTCGTTTCGTCCGGTGATGGCCACCTGCGCACCTTCGCGCGCGTAGGCTCTGGCGACACCAAACCCGATGCCGCTGTTGCCGCCCGTGACGACGGCAACCTTGCCTTGAAATCGTTGAGCGTTCATCGAACTTCGAACTCCCCGCTCGGACGCACCCGGCGCTTGCGACGGTGCAGGTCTTTCACAAACCATTGCAGCGCCGGCTGGGTGTTGTTGCGGCGCCACATACCGATCAGATCCGCGTAGATCTGCGGCCCCGCGATTTCACGATACACACAACCCCGAACCCGTAAATGCTGACGGAACGACTCCGGCACCAGCGCAACTCCCAACTGCCCCGCCACCAGAAACACCGCCGTCGTGAGCAGGCGGGTTGGCTGTAGGGCCGGCGCGGTCACGCCCGCTTCCGCCAGCGTCCCGAAAACCAGTTCGTGGTAGCCTGGCGCCGACTGTTGGCGCGGAATCAGGAACGTATCGCGGGCAAGTTCCAATAGCGGTACTTCATCCTGAGATGCCGCGGGATGAGCCGCCGGCAAGGCAACGACGAGCCGTTCGCGCGAGATCAGAGCCGCTTCGAATGTCGAGTCTCGCGGCGACAGAAACAGGATCCCAATATCGATCGTCTCCTGGTGCAAAGCCTCCACCTGCTCACCTGGCTCCATCTCGCGTATGTCGATATTCAGATGCGGCCGCTCGTGCCGAAGCCTGCCCAGCAAAGCCGGCAGGTAGCTACAAATAGCGGTGCTGACAACACCAATCACCAGAGGTCCCGCGTCGCCTTGCCCGACCCGGGTCGCCTCGCGCCCGGCGTGATCTATCTGCTCCAGAATACGCGTGGCTCGCAAGCGAAAGAGCTCTCCTGCTTCGGTCAATCGAACGCGGCGGTTGGTCCGCTCCACCAACTGCGTTCCCAACTCCTCTTCGAGATTCATGATCTGGTGGCTCAGCGATGATTGCGAGACGTTCAACAGAAGCGCAGCCTTCGTATAATGTAGCTCCTCCGCGAGTGCACAGAAGTAACGCAGATGGCGAGCCTCCATTTCACGTAAGCCCCTCAGAAGGTCGCGATGGCGTTCAGTGGCGATCCGGTCGCGCCGGTCACAGGAAGAGGCGCCGCGCTGAACATGAACTCCCAGCGGTTCAGGCGCGCCGCCGTTTCGGCCAGCGCCTCCAAATCGGCGTTGTCGATGATTACCATGCCCATGCCGACGATCGCCACCGTATGCGTGGGAATCTCGACATCCTCCACGCCGGTGGGAGCGACATCGAGCCCGACATCCGTTCCTAGCACCGCCGCGTCGCGCGCTTTGAGCAGCGGAAGCATTGAGACATGCACGCCGGGAGAGGCGTCTTGCAAGCTGAACGGGCCCTTGGCGGCCCGCTTGGCCCACCGCCCCGTCCGAATCAGGACGACGTCGCCCGATCCAATGCGAACGCCCGCTTTCTTCTCCCAAGCTTCGACGTCGCTCGCCAGGACCGGCGTGGAGCCCTCCAGATAGGGCACGCCCTTGAGCCTCGGGACATCGATCAGAATCCCGCGCGTGAGAATCCCTTCCTTGAGGTTCTGGACGCCGCCTTTGGCGCATCCGGCCTCGGTCGCCAGCGACGCGTCGAATCCGTTGTACGCCTTCCCCTTGTAGCGGGCATGACACATCGCGTCCATGTGCGCGTAGGTGAGCCCGTGATAGAAGATGCGCAGCTCCTCCATGGCGACCGGTTCGATTAACGTCATGGTGTATTCGAGCGGTCTTGTATTGTCGACAGCCTTCTCGGCGGAGAAGTCATGCGCCAGCGAGATCGAGATCCCCTCCCGGACGAGGGCGGCCGCCTGCTTTCGTTTGGCGGGAGTGATCAGATTCAGCGCGCCGCGCTGATCGTCCTTGCCCCAGCGCCCCCAGTTGGAGAGGTCACGCATCATCTTGTCGATGTCGGACGCCTTTAGCTGCGGCGGCGAGGATTTCGCCTTGTCCTGCCCGCGGGAAGGTTCAAGGAACGGACCCAGAATGGTTAGCGCGAGCGCCGCGCTGCTGACGATGATCTTCTTGCGCATCTCAACCTCCTGTGAGCGAGTGCCCTACTGGACGATTTCGCCGGGCCGCGTCCCCCACAGGGGATCGCCGTTCTGGCGGCGAATTGTGACCAGGCGGATACGGTGTTCGGACGGGTCGCGGCCGGGAGTGCCCGTGATGATGACGACATCGCCGGTCTTGAGCGTGTCGCGGGCGATGCCGGAACCGCCCAGTTGCCCGGCTGAGCCCCATTCGACGGCCCAGCGCTGCACCTTCCCCTTGTCGTCAGGCGCATCGACCTGCACGAACGAGTGGGGATTGCGAAACAGGAACTGGACCACGGTGGCCTCGATCGTGATGCTCTCGCCTTCCAGGTACGTCGCCGAGAAAGAGTGGTGAGCCATCGCGGGCGAATCGGCGAGCGCCAGCGCGGCCAAGATGACAACAACGGCTCTAGTCGTCACAAACATCCTCCTCAAAACGTCTCCGCCCCTATCTCGCCGGCTGCTGCGGCGGCGCCACGGGGTCGGGGATTTCGCACGGGCGTGGACTCCACTTCGAAGGATCGGTCTCCTTCTTGAACTGTGTGCTGAGGACAAACTCCTGCGTGAGATACTCGGGATCGTTGATCACGGAAGTCACGATCAGCCAGGACCCGTCCTCGGGCAACGTGAACGTGTCGAAGAACTCCTTGAGAGTCGTCTTCTCGCTGTAGGGCACGCCGTTAGACCGCAGGTACCCGGGTTCCAGATTTGTGGTCACGACCTGCAAAGAGCCGCCCATCGCTGGGCCTCCGCGCCCGAAGATCCCGCGACTCTGCGGCTGCCGGAACCAGCTTGCGGCAGAATACCCCTGTAGAGAGGGCGGCCCCGCCGGAGATGGATTGCCGAAATGAAAGCGCCGGGTCTGCGTCCCGGCGTCAAAATCCAACCGGAGCGTGTTGTCGTCTTCCCATTCAATCCGAATGCGGCCCGGCTGCCGGATCAAACCCGCGGCGCCGAATGCCTTGCACAAGCGTCCCGCGGCCCGGTCAGCGGCCAGATCCCAGGACGTGGCGATCCTCCGGCCGGCGGCATTGAGCGGGACACTGGCGGTATCGCCCTTGGGCGGCGTCACCATACGCCATCGCCAGTCTTCGTTCACCACGGCCACCCACTGTCCGGTAATGTCGATCAGCGCACTCTCCCGCCCGCTCTTAGCGGCGCCTTTACCGGCTCCCAGCGGGGCCTGCCCCGGGACATCCAGCGTGCCCAGCAAGAGCAGCGCAGCAGAGGACAGGACGATGATGAGTCGCGACATCTTCATGGGCGTTCCTTGCTCGAACGGCTGCTGAGATCCTGATAGATCGCCTCCACGAATCTCTCGCCGGTCCAGGTGGGATTCAGGTAGAGGCCGTCGTAGTCTTGCGTCGGACGGGACTTCTTGACATCCTCCAGCGACGCGCCCGCCTCGACCATGGCGCGGACGCGGTCCCGGATGATGGTCACCATATCGCGATAGTTGGCGACGTCGGTTTGATCGCAGAGCCGCCCGCGGCCGGGGACCACCAGGGTTCCACCGCTTTCGCCCTGTCCCGGAACGGCAATGTCGAGGATACGATTCAGTCCTTCGAGGATGCCGTCGATGCTGCCTCCCGCCTTCAAGTCGAACTGCGGATAGGAGGTCATGTCGAGGATTCCTCCCGTGCTGATCACGTCTGAGCGGCGGAAGAAAACGATGGTGTCGCCGTCGGTTTGCGCCGCGGGAATATGGAACAACTGGACCGCCTCACCATTGACATACAATGACCACTCGCCCACATAGTAGGTGTCGGTGGGCCACCGGTCGGAGGGGACCCCGGCGTCCGTCATGCGATCCAGCACGCTCAGGTGAGCCATAATGGCGGCGCGCGAGTCGCCTCCCCGCGGATCCACCGAATCAATCACGCGCACGTAAACGCCGGCCTTGGCGAGATTCGCCGCCCCGCCGGAGCTCTGATCGGACTCGTTGGTGAGAATCACGTGACGAATCGGCTTCGGGCTTAGATGCCCGATGGCTTCCACCATCTGGGCGCTCAACGCTGCCGGCTGCGTGTCCACCACGACCACACCCTCTGAGCCCACCTGCACGGTGGAGTTTCCGCCCGGGCCAAAGATCGCGAAGACATTCCCCTGCACCGGCAGCACTTCCAGATCGCTCTGCGCGCTTGCCGCGAACGGTAAGGCGAGCAGCAACACCGTCAGCGTCTTCATTTCTGGGCGCCCCGCAAGAGCGGCAGGTACTCGGGGTACATCGTCTCCGCGCCGCCCCGCGTAGCCTCCGCTGGAATTCCGTGCTTTTCCGCAAACTCAGTCAGGTAGGGGTTCGTACCGGGCAGATAGTTGGGAACCGTGCCTCGCGGGCGCTCGATTTCCACCGTAGGAATGCACGCGAAGGGGCTCAACTGAAAGCCTGGATCGGCGACCCAGTTGGAGGTCCGCACCAGCGGCTCGGTGAGATATACGGGGTCCTTCACCACCGTCACCAGCGTGAGATAGTCGCCGTGCCGGATGAAGTACTCGACCAGCGTCGCCTGATCGCTGCGGGGAAGACCGTTGCGCCGGACCCAACCTTCCTTCAGGTGTGTGGTGGTGACCTTGAGCATGTCGCCTTCCCATTCGCCCGTGGAGAAACCTTGCCAGGTGTGCCGGGCATTGGGTGAAGGGTGCGGCCGCCCGTCCATGTAAATGATTCGGTGCGGAAGCTGCCACAACATGGTCGTTTCCCAGGTGATGACATCCTGCGAAATTGGATCGACGGTGCTGGCGACGCGCATGCTCGAAGGACCCCGCGGGGCGTAGTCGGCCGGATGCGGCTCGCACTGGCGCTCGAGCATCGTCCACTTGCCCGCCGTCCAGGAATCGGCGCGCATGCGGGCCGCGTCATTGACCGGCAGCCCCAGGTAGTCGCCGATGTCTGGGCCCGAGCCGCGCTCCGGGGAATCCTCGTGAAAGCGCTGTCCCCAAGTGCCGGCGAGGTCCATCTGCGCCTGCGCGGAGCCCGCCAACCAGAGCAGGGCCGCAGCGCCGAAGATGTGAAACGTCCGCATAACGCTCCTTATGTTACTTGGCCAGTGTTACTTGGCCAGGGGATCGGGCCGGATCTGGAACTTCACTACCGCGCTCTTCGTGCCCAGTCCGCCCTCCGTGTGCCAAATCGCATTTTGGCCGTAGTCCGCGTAGAGGGCGCGCCCCTTCCAGCCCGCATTGGGATCGTCTATGCGACCGTCCAAGCCGCGCGAGAAGAAACCCATCGGATAGGGAACGCGGAGGATGACCCACTTCCCGTCTTGGAGAACCAGCAGGGAATCGGATGAGCTTCCGTTGGCCACCGGAGTGTCATTGCCAAGTCCCAGCGTGTTGAAGCGGTCGACGAAGTTGTAATAGTGGAAGTCGGCGCTGATCTCGGTGTCCACACCGGCGAAGCGTGGGCCGGGCGTGGGATAGAGCGTCCAGCCTTCCGCGCAGTGCTGCGGATCGGTGATGGCGGGTCCCGTGCGCACTCTGCATTTCCGCTCGTCGAAACTGGCCAGATGACCGCTGCTGGCCAGCGCGGTCCAGACCACACCGTTCGAATCGATGTCGATGCCGCGCGGCGTGTAGCCGTTGACCTTCACCGCCGGGTTCTGGAAAGGCGGTTCATAGGCTTGCGTGACGCAGGTCCGCGGATCGATGTGCATGATCTTGCCTGGCATGGGGCCGGGCGCCGCCGCCCAAATCGTGCCGTCGCTGGGGTGCGGAATCACGCTGTAGAAGCCGCCGAAGGGCACGGGGCGATCGTGATCCAGATCGATCTTGCCGTCCTCGTTGATGTCGTAGTAGGGCCGGCACCATCCTTGCGCCGCGGCGACATCGCCGGTTTCTTCCAGAACCCGCGTCTTCACCCAGCCGATCGCGCCGCTGAAGACGCCGTTCGAATAGAGGGTCTCGTCCGCGTCAGCGGCGAACTGCACGTGATGCGTATCGAAACAAGTGTTGACTTGATGGAACCGGCTCTCGACCGGATCGAAATACTGAATCTGCCGAAAACTGCGCGGCTGGGGCGAGAGCGTTGCCGACGGATGCGTGGCGCAGAAATCGGGCTGGTCTACGTCCAGGCGGAATCTCGATGACATCCAGATACGGCCCTTGCTGTCCATGGCCGCATGGTTGGTGATCGCCGGATCATACCAGTACAATTCGTTCCCCCAGTAGGGCGACGGAGCCGGCATCGACTGCGGCTTGCCGGGAGGCACATTGCGATCGAGCACCGGAATGCCGTATTCCCGGGTGGAGTTCTTTACCGGGTCGACCACCAGGAACGCGTCGTTGCCCCAATCGACGCCATAGATCACGCCGTTGGCATTCGCCGTGGGGTTGCGCTTGTCGGTGGACAGCTCGTCGTGGGCGAACGTCGACCGGCCGCCCCAGTCCCACTCGGTGAGGACCAGGTTCCGCTCAATTCCCTGCGGGCGCGGAGGAACCGGCGGCAGCTCGCCCGCCGCGATTCGGTCCGTCCAATCCGCGAACATTTCCAGTCCCCGCTGGCGCCCCAGCGCGGTCATCGCGTTGGTCATCGACACGCCGTCCTGTCCGACCTGAACCCGGCGGTCCCAGGCGGCGACGCTCGAATCGAAGGTTCCAAGCGCGGCCGGAATCTTGCGCGTGAACGCGTTGCCCAGTTGGTGGCAGACGACGCAGTTCGCCTTGATTTGATTGATCCAGTGATGTTGCGTGGCCATGGCCGGGTCGATCCCGTTGCCTTGCGGTCCGGTGCCGGGAAACTCGCTCGCGGGCGGCAGATGGATCAGCGAATACCAATAGTTGGCGGGATAGTATTGGGCCGCCGCGCGCGCATCGGGCGCCACCACTGCTTTCAGATCGAGGCTTCGGCCTCGCCCGGCGGAAACCTTGGCCGAGTCCACCAAGCCGTATCCGCGCGTCCAGATCGAGTACGTTGCCTCTGGAAGATCCGGCAGCAGATACCGGCCCTGGTCGTCGGTCACTACGATTTTGCGGAATTTGGTCGGCAATTCGGTGGTCTCGGCGATCACCCAGACGCCGGCTTCAGGACCGTTAGCGCTGGTCACTGTGCCGGCGATGTCGTCGGCGTCGATCGCGATTTGGGCGGCTGCGGGACCCTTTTGTCGGCCCTGCTGCTGGGCGGCAGCCTGCCATACCAGCACTGTTCCGGCGATTCCCGCGATTACCAAGCATAGGTAGCGCATCGGCTCACTCCATTGTCTGTGGACACACGCGTCCGGAATTACTCCCTGGGATCGTAGGCGTGATCGCGGCCTGCCGCAACCAGGAAACGGTCAACGGTAACCGTTACCTGGCGCTCGTTCGTCCGCCCTGATATTATTCACGGGAGCAATGCCGTGGCCGTCATGAAGCTCACAGACGATCTGGTCCGCGAAGGGGTCGACGCGATTACGCGCAGCCGAACCTTCCGCTTGGCGGCGCGTCAGAGGTCCTTCCTGCAGCACATCGTCCGGGAAACGCTCCAGGACCGGTCCGAACTCTTGAAGGAATACTCGATCGCGGTCGCCGTGTTCGGCAAGGACACGAACTTCGATCCCCGGCTCAGCTCAATCGTGCGGACCGAGGCGCGCAAGCTCCGCGCCAAGCTGGCCAGGTACTACGAAACCGAGGGCAAGGACGATCCGGTCCGGATCGAGCTGCCGTTGGGAAAATATGCGCCCATCTTCCATCCGCCAGCCGCGCTGCCCGTGTTGCAAGTTCCGCAAGAGCGCGCGCCGGAACCCCGGGAGACAGGCGCAGTGCGCGTTCTCGTACTTCCCTTCGAGAACCGCGGCTCCTCGAAACGGGACGAAGTGCTGAGCGACGGCCTTACCGACGAGTTAAGCCACGCGCTGAGCCGTGTTCCCAACGTGGAGGTCGTCGCTCGCACCTCCGCGTTCCAGTTCAAAGGCCGTCCCGTGGATATCCGAGAGCTCGCGCAGCGCTTGAACGTTCAGGCCGTGATCGAGGGCAGCGTGCGGCGGGCCGGCAACGGGATTCGTGTTCTGGTCCAGGTGGACGACGCGCACGGGCGAACCGCGTGGTCGGAATGGTTTACGCGCCGGCGTAGCAACATCTTCGAAGTTCAGACGTTGGTGCGGGCCATCGCGCGGGGACTGGGACCGGGGGTTTGGCCGGCCGGAGCGAATCCGACGCGGCTCGCCCGGCCAGCCCCCGCAGCACCCCGCTCGGCTCCGATGGACTCCGACGCCCGCGCCTACCAGGACTACCTTCAAGGTCTGTATTGCTGGAACCGCCACACGCTCGCGGATTTCGCCGAAGCCGCCCGGCACTTCAAGCGGGCGACGGAGCGAGACGCCCAATTTACGCGCGCCTATTTGAATCTGGCGTACGCCTACATCATGCTCCCGGTATTGAGCGCGGTCCTGCCCGTGGAGTTCCTTCCCAAGGCCCATGCGGCCGCCGCAAGGGCGCTGGAACTCGACCCTTTGGCCGGTGAGGCGCACATCGCGATGGCATTGCCGCTGATCCAGGATTACCGGTGGGGCGAAGCGGGCAAAGAATTCCGGACCGGGCTGGAGCTCTCTCCCTCGGATGCCTTCGGCCGCGCGTGGCACGGGATGTATCTGGCGACCATCGGACGCTCGGCTGAAGCGTTGCGCGAACAGCGGCACGCCTTACAACTCGACCCGGCGTCGCCGGTCGCCTCCTACTGCTACGGGCAGACCTTGTACTTGCTACGGCGCTACGACGAGGCAGCCCACTATTTCCGTAGTGCCTTGGCGCTCGACCCGAACCTGCCGCGCGCGCACGCGGGTCTGGGCCTCACCAGTTTGCAGCAGCGGAACTACGCCCGGGCCATCGCCGAGCTCGAACGGGCCGTAGCTCTGACTCCCGGACTTGGACGCGTCAAGGCGGATCTCGGCTACGCCTACGCCGTCGCCGGCCGATCGGACAGAGCCACCGGGATGCTCAACGAGTTCCTGAAGGGGTTCCGGCCGTCTTCGTTCCCCGCAGCAATGGTTGCCCAGATCTACATCGGGCTGGGCGAAAAGGACAAGGCCTTGGACTGGCTTCACAAGGCGATCGATCAGAAGGATGTGGTCCCATTCTTGACGTGCGACCCACTGTTCGACCCCTTACGCGGGGACCCGCGCTTTTCGGCGCTTCTGAAGCGAACCAAGCTGGCCTAGTCCAAGACCTAACCAAAGACCGGCGGGCCGGCCCCGGCGCAGTGATACGCGCAACCGATCGAACGATGCGCATCCGTTATTGGTGTCTACGAGGCATTTCCCTGTAGAATCACTTCGAATTCCCTTCAACGAAGCCACAACATGAGACTCACTCGAAACACCATCGCGACCATCGGTTCCTTGGCGGCGGCACTCATCGTGACCGCGGGCCTGATTCCGCCCCCCTCCGCCTTGGGGCAGGCCCCTGGCAAACAAGGACCGGCCAAGCAGGCGCCCAAGGGCTTCAACCGTCCGCCGGACCCGCGCGTCCAGCAGAGGAAATATCACTTTACCGATACCAACGAGGACCTGCCGTATGCGCTATTCGTCTCCTCGAAGGTGTCCAAGGACAAGAAGAACCCTCTGATCGTGGCCCTGCACGGACTGGGCGGCGACGGAAACTCGCTGTTGCGCGGGGAAGCAATCGATCTGGCGGAAGCGGGCGGCTACATTCTGGTCGGCCCGATGGGCTACAACCAGCAAGGCTGGTTTGGATCGCCGGTGATTGGCACAGGTCGCGGCAAGGGGAAGGCTCCCGAGCCCCCCAACCTAACCGAGCTGAGCGAGAAGGATGTGCTGCACGTCCTGGAGCTCATGCGCAAGGAGTTCAACGTGGATGAACGCCGCACCTATCTGATGGGGCACTCCATGGGCGGCGCGGGCGCGCTCTACTTGGGCCCCAAGCACGTCGACACCTGGGCCGCGGTCGCCGCGATGGCGCCAGCCGCGTTCGTCATGCAGCCCGCGAGTCTCGAGCCGGTGAAGGACACGATGCCGCTGATCCTGATCCATGGAGACGCGGACACGGTGGTCCCGGTGGACGTTTCGCGCCGCTGGAACCAGACCGCGACCAGCATCAAGATGGCGCATTTCAAGTATCTGGAGCTGCCCGGGGCCGATCACGGTACCGTGATCACACAAGGCATTCCGGAGATCTTCAAATTCTTCGCTCAGTACACTAAGCCCGCCGGCCGCTGATTCGCTCCGGAACTCCCTCTACGAGCGCCCGTCCGTAACCCAAGACTGAGGAGGACCCCGTCACCATGAAGCGACCCACTTCCACCACGCTGCTTCTGCATCCCCTTCACCGCGCCGCCCGTAGGCGGACCTGCGCTGGTGCGCCCAGCAGCCCGCCGCGAAGTGGTCCGGCGTGCGCGCCGCCGACAAGTTCGCCACACCGTGCATGCAGGGCGGAGGCATGATCGCCGGTTCGATATCGACACCGCTTTGCACTGGCGCGCAGCTCGCCAAAAAAGGAGTCGTGGTGGTGAACGTCGCCTACCGAGTGGGACCCATGGGATACTTGGCGCACACTGCACTTTCGGCGGAAACCAAAGAACACATCTCGGGCAACTACGTCATGCTGGATAGGATCGCGGGGCTCGAATTCCGTTAAAGAAACAAAACGTAGGACAGAACGTAGGAAGGAGAGGCGATGAAGCATTCTCGTTTGTGGTTGACAGCGGCTGCCGGGGCGGCCGCGCTGATTTGGTCGGTGGGAGCGGGCGCGCAGGCGCCCGCCGCATCGAAAACCATCGCGGAGGCGGATTGCACTGCTGCCAGGCTCGGCACGAACATACCGACGTCGGCCATCGGTGAACCGGTGTCGGCAATCACCCTGGCGGAGCCACGCTGGAATGAAGCAGGCTACTGCACGGTGGACGGCGCGATGGCGCCGGTGGACAAGGCTCCCACGGCGAAGCCGATCAACTTCCGGGTGGCGTTTCCCGGCACCTGGAATGGGCGTTCCGTGCAATTGGGCGGAGGCGGCATGAACGGGACGATTCCCGGGCTCACCGGTGGTCCGGCGAGCCCCTTCTCACAGGGCTACGTCACCTACGGCAGCGACTCCGGCCATCAGGCGGGCTTCGGGTTCGGCGGAGGTGGAGGAGCCTTCGCCAAGGGCGGGCCGGGAGCGGCGAAGGGACCCGGTGCAGGGAAAGGACCGGGAGCCGGGAAGGGTCGAGGCGCGGCGAAAGCCTTCGCCAAAGGTCCCGGACCCGGCGCGGCCAAGGGCCGTGGAGCTCCCGCCGCCAATAACGATTGGGCCCTGAACGACGAAGCGATCAAGAATCTCGGCTATATGCAGATGAAGAAGACACACGATGCCGCCATGGTTTTGATCGACCGCATGTACGGGTCGCAGCCCGCTTATAACTACTACCTGGGTTCTTCGCAGGGCGGGCGCGAAGCTCTGACGGTGGCGCAGCGCTACCCGGCGGACTACGACGGCGTCGCGGCCAACGTGCCGATTGTCAACTTCTCTTCGCTGATGCTCTCGCCGGCACGGATCCGGATCCAGGAGAAACCGCTGGAGAACTGGGTGACGGCGGCCAAGATCAACGCCATCCGCGGAGAATTCATGCGCCAGTGCGACAAACTGGACGGCCTGGTGGACGGCATCATCAACAACTACATGGCGTGCCGCGCCATCTTCGACGTCAAGCAAGGTAAGGCTGGCCGCGATCCCTGGGCCGCCAAGCGCTGCCCGAACAACGTCGATCCAAACCCGGCGGACACCAGCGCCGGCGCCTGCCTCACCGACGGCCAGATATCGACCCTCAGGTTTATCTACGGCCGCTTTACGTTCGCCGAGCCCCTGGCAAACGGCGTCTCGACCTTCGGCATGTGGCTGCCCAACACTGACCCCGGCGGCAGCAGCCTGATCGCGAATGCCCGCTTCCGGGGTCAGGAGGGCGCCGGCGAGGACGCGGCCAAGTACAACTGGCTCGGCGGGCCCGGCGTGATGGGTTTCCTGATGCAGGATCTTGACGCCAACGCGCTCGACTACGTGGAAGGCGGCAGATGGTCCGCGCGACGCGCCGAACTATCTCCGTGGCTGGACTCGACCAATCCCGATCTGTCGGCGTTCCAGAAGCGCGGTGGCAAGATGATCGTCGCGATCGGCACGAACGACACGCTGGCGTCGCCGGGAGCTCAGCTCGACTACTACCAGTCGGTGCTCGATAAGATGGGCCGGTCCCAGGTCGACCGCTTCGCACGTTTCTACGTGCTGCCGCAGACCGGCCACGGCCTTTCGGGCTCGAACTACGCGACCGCCGGCGACGGCAAGGCGATCGAGTCCAAACCGATCCCGAACTCTTGGGACCGTTTCGCATTACTCGTCGATTGGGTGGAAAACGGCAAAGCTCCGGGTAAATCGATCAAGGTCACCGCTGCGCAGAAGAGCCTGCCGATGTGCTCCTATCCGGAGTATCCGAAATACAACAAGGGCCCCGTGGAGGCAGCGGAGTCCTATCAGTGCAGCAGCCGTTAACCGAAGTTCGGATCCCTGCGCGAGCGCCGGATCGCAGCGCTCCACCAGGGCTTCATGATTTTCCTCGATGGAGAGCTAATGAAACGTTTGCTGGGCAGCTATTTAGAGAGTACACTCGGACGGTGGTGGTCAACGGCTGCCGGCGTTCCGTTCCAACCGGATTTCCTGTAAGGTAATGGGAGCCGAAAAGCGGCCTGAAGCCATGAAACTCCTCAGCCTCACGTTACTCCTGATTCCAGCAGGGTTCGCACAGATCCCTTCTGTTCCCTGCATCCCGCCACCCGCTCCCGCCGTTCGTGCCGCGAACGCCCGTCAAGGAAAGGGCCCGCCGCCGCGAACCCGCCGGACCCCCGCGCCACTGTCGGCAGCCGACGCCGCCGAAATCGCCAAGCTGATGGACCTTCCCCCATGGGGGCAGAACCTCGCTAGTGGCGACTATTCACAAGGACCAGCGTATCCAACCGCGCCCGAGCTCGCCAAGCGGGTGGGCGTTCCCGAGGGCAAGGTGGTCGAGTTCGTGATGAACTCTGCCGGAAGCAAGTTCTACCCGGGCGTGAACGGCGCGTTTGACCGTCACGTGTGCGTCTATGTGCCGGCCGGGTATACCGTGGAAACTGAACTTCCGGTGATCGTCTCCGCCGACGCCTACGGCATGCGCTACAACCTGCCGACGATCCTCGACAACATGATCTATGACCAACGTCTGCCCGCCATGGCCGCCGTCATGATCGACAACGGGGGCGCGGAGCGCAGCCTGGAATACGACACGGTTTCCTCCAAATACGTCGAATTTGTGGAAGCCGAGGTCCTGCCGCGCGCCGAGAAAGAGGCGAAAGTGAAGTTCTCCCGGAACCCCGATGCGCGGATGACGCTGGGCGGCAGCTCCGGAGGGGCGGTCTCTCTGACCATGGCCTGGTTCCGTCCCGACCTCTACCACCGCATCCTCACGTATTCCGGAACCTACGTCAACCTTCGTAACAGCCCCGAAGCTCCGCTCGGCGCGTATGAATATGTCGAGCACTTCTTCCCGAACAGCGAGAAGAAACCGTTCCGGATCTGGATCCAGGTTTCAGAGAACGACAACGGTTCGACAACCCCTTCCGAAGGCCGTCGCAACTGGGTCATCGCCAACGAACGGCTGGCAAAGGTTCTGAAGGACAAGGGCTACGCCTACCAGTTCGTCTATTCCCAGGGCGCCGGGCACACTCAGAGAAAGGTGATTGACAACAGTCTGCCGCAGGCGCTCGAATACGTCTGGCTCGACTACGCGCCCCCTCGGTAACCGGCATCGTCACCGCCGGATAACGGCGGATGGCCCGTCCCGCGCGCACCTCGATCATTAGCTCGTCCAGAACGCCGAATGCGCGCGACCACTGCCGTATTCACGTCTAGCGTCGCGTTGCTGGCCTCACGTTTGGGAGCGCCCCAGTCTCCGCGACAGCACCGCTCTTCAACCCGGATCCAGTCATCTCCGACGTTGCGCCTCCGAAGCTCGACTCGCTCTGACGGCTGCAGTCCGGTGTATGCCGCCGTGTACAGCATGGTGGCATAAGGTTCGGCAATCTCGGCCACGCATCGCACGAACCCCATCGCGGGTCCTCCGAACTTACGAAGGTTCGATGTTGACACGGGCGTCCTCCTTCAAACTACTTCCAGGCCTGGATGGCCTTGGCGTGCATAGAGTCGGGTGGAAGCTCCGTCAGCTCGATACGGCCCATGTACGGGTCGGCGATGTTGGCAAGGATCGCTTTCGTATCGCTGAGAGTTGTGTCGGTCACCATCAGACCTTTGCTTCTGAACTCCGCCACCGCCTGCGCTACATTCTCCACGTGAAGTCCGTAGTGCGAAAACCCCGCGGGCCGTTGAGGGGTCACCGGATTGAGCTCGAGAAACGTGTTCTTGCTGATCTGCAGGTAGACCAGACGCGGCTGCCCTTTGGCATCATTGACTCGGAAGGCTTCGCGGTAGCCCATCTTCTGGCTGTAGTAGTCGACGGCTTCATCGATGTTGGGCACGCTGATACCTACGTGGTTCATCATGACGACGCCGCTCGCGGAGTTCTGAGCCATTCCTACCTGGACTGCAAGCGCAGTCAGGAATCCGGCCGCAAAGAGTATGGCACCACGCATAGAGCCTCCTTGACGCAAATTTTTCCCGGCCCTCCATTCTGGGATCAAGTGGAGGATCAAGGCAAGGGGCTCCACGCCTTGGGTCGGCCGTAAATGTCGTCGAACGTCTCGAGGTGGTGAACGTACGGCCTCCCACCAGGGGCGCGTGTCGCCACCGGAGTGCCCTTGTCCTCGTGCGGCCGCTACTGTTTGGCGGCCTGGATCAGCTCCCACATCAGACCATTGTTATCGCGGACGAACACGTTGCCGGCGCCGTTGGCCCGCACCACCGGTTTGCCGCCCGTGGTCGCGATGGTGCCCCCGGCCTTGACCCATTGGTCCGTGGCGGCCTGAATATCGCGCACCACCATGGTGAATGCAGGCGAGCCGGGATCCTTGGCCGCCGACATCACCTTTTCCCGCGGAATGCCCGAGTATTCGACTAACCCGAAGTTGGCTGTCGTCCCGGGAAACTTGCCCTGAGCCATGCGCCACTTCGCGCCCGTCAGACCCAGGAGCTGCGCCACCACGGGATGCGTGCCTAGGGGCGTCGCTGCACCGGCCTCGAAACCCACGGCCTCATGCAGGAACGCCGCGGTTTTGTCGGCATCGGCCACCGAGAACTCAATCGACGCGCCCACGATATCGCCCGTCACGTTGGGCATCGGATCGGGCTGCAGCAGCTCGATGAAGAAGCCGTCGGGATCGCGCACCATGATCTCCCGCAGTGTGCTGTCCGCGCCCCGGGGGTTGACCAGTTGTCCGCCCGTGGTGACGATGGGCGCGCCAGAGGCTTTCACCTTCGCCAGTAACTTACTGATGTCGCGCACCTGCAGCGAGAGCGTCACCGTGCCGATGTCCGCCACCTTGGGCCGCACGGTGGTGCGCGCGGCTCCGGTGAACTCGGTCAGCTCGAAACCGAAGCCCGCGTTCGGGACGCGGAACGACGCGGCGCGAAAACTCATGTCCTCGGTGCCGGTGAACTTCGACATATCGGCATCCAGCTTTTGCGGCTTCTGGGCGAGCGGATCTCCGTTGACCGGCAGGCCCAGCACGTCGCGATAAAACGGCACTGTCTTATCCAGCGATTCGGTGGTGTGGGCCAGGTTCTGCAAGCGGACGACAGGGGTGGATTGCGCGAACGCCAGCGCGGCAAACAGGCCCGCGGCAACAGAGAGTTTCAACGGCATGGTCGGCGGCATTCCCGCAGTATATCGCCACTTCCGGCTGCCCGTTTGAAAACGGACTGCCTGTAAGCGCGTGCCGCAGGGTTTGGCCCTCGCGGGCGCAATCGGGATACATTGGTTAGTCGGGTGGAGGGCAGGTCCGCCCGAGAGAAACAGAAGACAAATGCCGCACAGAGGAGACGAATGAGATCCATCACAGCCGAGACTGGCCGGGCCCTGTTGATCACCGCAACCTGCTGCACCGCCGTATTGCTGGCCGGGTGCGGCGGTGGGCAATCGAAATTTGGCTCCATTGACCGCGAGCGGCTCCTGCACGCCGATGACGAACCGGGCCAGTGGCTGACCACCGGCCGGGACTTCGGCCATACCCACCATTCGGCACTCACGGATATCAACAAGCAGACGGCCGGCCGCCTGGGCTTTGCCTGGGACTATCAGACCGGCACCACGCGCGGCATGGAGGCCACGCCCATCGTGGTCGACGGCGTGATGTACACCTCCGGTCCCACCGGCCACGTCTACGCGCTGCACGCCGACACCGGCCAGGAAATCTGGAAGTTCGACCCGCAGAGCGACGGCCAAGTGAACCGTTGGGGCTGTTGCGACGAAGTGAATCGCGGCGTCGCAGTGTGGGATGGGATGGTCTACGTCGCGTCGTTCGACGGGCGCATGTTCGGCCTGGATGCGGAAACCGGCAAGGTGATCTGGAAGGCCGACACGGTGGTGGATCACAACCGCGGCTACACCTCCACCGGCCGGCCGGAAGTGGCCGGCAACGTGGTGGTGATCGGGAATGGCGGCGCCGACTACGACGCGCGCGGCTATGTCTCGGCCTACGACCTCAAGACCGGCGATCTCAAATGGCGCTTCTTCATGGTGCCGCGCGATCCCGCGCTGGGCCCGCAGGAAAACAAGGAAGTGGAAGAGATCGCGCTGCCGACCTGGGATCCCAAAAGCCGTTGGGATGCCGGCGGCGGCGGCACGCCCTGGGGGCCGATGGTCTACGATCCGGAGCTGAATCTGCTCTATCTGGGCTCGGGCAATGCGGCGCTGTTCAACTGGCATGAGCGCAGCCCGTCGGGCGGCGATAACCTGTTCCTCTGCTCTCTGCTGGCGATCCATCCCGATACGGGCGAGCTTGCCTGGTACTACCAGGAGGTCCCGCGCGAGAGCTGGGACTTCACCGCAACCCAGCAGATTGTCCTCACCGACCTCGAAGTCGACGGGCAAATGCATAAGGTGCTGATGCAGGCGCCCAAGGACGGCTTCTACTATGTGCTGGATCGCGAAACCGGCAAAGTGCTGCGCGCGGAGAAATACGTCCCGGTGAACTGGGCGACTCACGTGGATCTGAAGACCGGCCGGCCGGAGATCGACAACGAAGTCGCCGACTATGGCTTCGGCAAGCCGCCGAAGTGGGTGGTTCCCTCCGGCATGGGCGGACATAGCTGGAACGCAATGACCTGGGACGCGAAGCGCCATCTGGCGTTTATTCCCGCCATCGAGGGCGGATCGGTCACCTGGGATGGCACCGATGGCCATGTGTACCGGCCCTTGCAGGCCAATTCCGGCAACTCCATCTTGTTCGGCGACAGCCTCTACGCTAACCCGGACAACGTGCGCGGACCGATGGGCGAAAAACTGCGCGAAGTCCAGAAGACGGGCGAGAACGTTTCTTATTCGGTGCTGAAGGCGTTCGATCCGCTGACCGGCGAGGTGAAGTGGGAACGCCGCAATACCGACTGGTGGGACCGGCCGGGCATCCTCTCCACCGACGGCGGCGTCTTGTTCCAGGGCACCGACCGCGGCCTCTTCCGCGTGATCGATTCCGATACGGGTGAGGTGCTGAAGGAGATCGAGGTCGGCTCGTCGATCATCGATTCGCCCATGACCTACACGGTCGACGGCGTGCAGTACGTCGCCGTTCAGGCCGGCTGGGGCGGAGGCGGATGGTTCGCGCCACACCCCACCAGCGCGGTCATCAAATATGGCAACGCCGGCCGCATCATCGCGTTCCGCCTGGACGGGGGCGAGACGCCTCTGCCGAAGGAAATCGACCGCAATGCGGCGATCCCCAAGCCGCCGGATCAGTTTGCCGATGCCCAGACGATTGCCCGCGGGGCGCGACTGTTCGGCAGTTGCCGGTCATGCCACGCTAACCGGCCGGACGGCATGACGCCGGATCTGCGCAGGGCAGGGTCGCTGGGTTCGGCGAGAACGTTCCAGTCCGTCGTGCTGGGAGGAATCCTGCGATCGCGAGGGATGCCGCAGTGGGATGACGTCTTGAGCGCAGAAGATACTGAGGCGATCCGCGCCTATCTGGTCGACTTGGCGCAAACCGCTTATCAAGCGCAGCAGAGCGGCGTGAAAGAGAACGAAGAAGTCGTGCCGACCGATACGGCGCACTGAGTGAAGAACATGGCCGGCTCTGGCCAAGGGAGAATATGATGATCCGGACAATGAAAATCGCCATGGGCACGAAATTCGCCGCATCCGTCAAATTTGCCGCGGTCACGCTGTTGGCTGTTGCGTTGGCCCAGTCTGTGTTCGCGCAGGCTCCCGGGATGAAAAGCGCGGTGATCCCATCGATGGCCGGGACCGGCTGCGACCGCGCCTGCCTGTTCGGCTTCGTGGATAGATACCTCGCGGCGCTGGCCGCCAGGGATCCCTCCGCCGCGCCGGTTGCCGATGACGTCGTCTTCACGGAGAACAACGTCGTTCTCCCGATCGGCGAAGGGCTGTGGCGCACGATTGACAAAGTAAGAGAGGGCGAGATGCGCGCCGCCGATGCGCAGACCGGCTACGCCGCCTATTTCGGCACGGTCCAGGAACTGGGAAATCCGGCGTTCTACACCATGCTCCTCAAAGTGGAGGACAACGCGATCACCGAGGTCCAGTCCATCGTGGTCCGCATGCCGGACGCGCCCAAGCCGTTCGGCAATCCGGACAATCCGCATGCCGCGGAGTGGAGCCAGATCCTCCCGGAACAGGAGCGGAAACCGCGTGAGCGGCTCCAGCGCATCGCCGACGGCTACTTCAGCACCGTCGAAGTTAATGACGGCCAGATCTTCACCCACTTCGCCGAGGATTGCGGGCGTCTGGAAAACGGGATCCTCACCACTGGCGGCGGCCGCGGGATCGGGGCCGTGGCCACCACCACGGGTTGCGAAGCGCAGCTCAAGATGGGTATCTACCGCATCAACAAGCGCATCCGCGAGCGCCGCTATCGTCTGATCGATGAGGAACGCGGCATCGTCGTGGCCACCGGCTTCTTCGATCATGCCAATTGGTTCGACCGCTACCAACTGAACGACGGCAGTTTCATGAACACCGCGCTCAAGTGGCCGAACTCGATCTCGCTGATTGAGGCGTTCCGCATCCGCAACGGGGAGATCCAGCGCGTGGAAGCCACCTTCACCTACGTTCCCTACTCCATGCACAACCCCATCAATGAGGATGAGGGCCAGATCGCGACACTCTCGCCCCTGGGCCCAGCTCCCGGCGGAGCGGCCTGCGACGCGGATTGCCTCACCGGTCTGGCCAAGACCTATATGAAAGCGATGGTCGACCAGGACCCGTCCGAAGCGCCTTGGACCGACGAGGTCCATTTCGCGGAAAACGGTGTGAAGTGGTGGATCGGCGACGCCATCTGGGGCACCGCTTCGGGCGCCTCGGACAAAGCTCTCATTGTTCCCGACCCTGCGGAGGGAACTGTAACGTGGATCGGTGAGGTGCAGGAACACGGCCTGCCCGCGTACTACGCGATGACGATGGCGGTGCGCGACAAGAAGATCGCGTCGGTGGATTCGATGGTCGCGCGCGAGCGTAGCCCGGGCGTGTTCGTCCTGCCCAAGGACTACGCGCTCGATGCAACATTCTCCGCAACGGTGCCCGCAGACACCCGCACGCCGCGCGCCCGGATGGCCGATATCGTGAAGGGCTACTACGCCAGCATGCAGGGCAATGACGGAACACTGCTCACCGAGTTCGCCGACGGCTGCCGCCGGGTCAGCAACGGCGTCACCGACGGGCCAGAGCCGCAGTCGGAAGCTGCCTGCGAGACGCTGTTTAAGGACGCGCACTATGCCGCCATCGAGCATGTACGCGAGCGCCAGATCCTGGCGGTCGACGAGGCGCACGGCGTGGTCGTGGCGAGCGCGCTTGTCGACCTTCCGAAAGGCGGCAAGGAAACCGTGCATGCTCGCGGTCAGGTGACGGCGCAGGAGATCCCGTATCCCTACTCGCGCGGCCTGATCGAGGCATTCAAGATCGTGGACGGCAAGATCGCGCGGATCGAGGGTGTGTCGGTCTTCCTCCCCTACCGCATGCCCGCCGCCTCGCGGTGATCAATCTCCGGATCGCGTCACTCGGGTATGAACCGCTCGCAACTTCTCACAACGCCGTTTAGTGCTAACTGCACTTGACGCCCGATCAGGTAGCCGTTGTGGGCCCAGCGGCTTCCACGCCTTCGATAGAACTAGTTTGGGCGTTAGCCGTATCGGCGTGCCGGGGATGGGCTTGCGGTCCGAAAGCTCGCGGACAGTGCCGGTAATGCTGCCCGACTGCGCGAAGGCGCAGGCAGCTACGACGAGAGTCAAGATAGTGTTCTCATTGCACGGTGAGGGAAACGGTCACGGCTTCGGCGGGCTTTACCGTGATATGCGGAGCTGCTTCCATGATGCGCCGGAATTCTGAATTGTCGGTCATCAAACGTGGCAACGGCCGGTAGGCGATGATTTGGTACTCGCCCGGGGCGACGTTGGGGATCGTGAACTGCCCCGCTTTCAGGGATCCAGGGGTTACCCCGTTGTAGAAAAAGCGGCGGCCGTTGACCATCCGATACAGGATCACCTGCATGAGCGTGCCATCACCGCCGCTGTAAGCGCCGGTGATCGTGGCCACCTTGTTGTCGACTACGAGTTCCATCTCGGCGCCAGACACGGGCGTGAGACTGTCGCCACGAACGGGCTGTCCTCCATAGCGGATTTCACTGACGTAGAACGGCGCGGGGAGAGAAATCTGGATGTGCGAGGGAACTGCTTGAAGATTGCCCAGTGTGAAGTGCTCCTCCTCCGTTTTGGCCGTGTCTGGAGCGATGAGATCGGTGTCATAAGGGGCAAGCTGTATCTGAGTTCGAAGTCCGAGCGGCAGCGTGACTCCGTCTGCAGGGATGAGACGTCCGTTGATCGTCACGGAGGGCTGGAATCGTAGCTCGATCGGGCGGGAATCGGGGCCAATCTCAACCTCGGCGAAGGCCCAGCGCACTGCATCAGGATCGGCGTAGTTGGACATCCGCACCAGATAACGCCCGGGTGTTAAACCAGTCAGCAGATACTCGCCGGAGCAGGGCAGTTCCTGCATTTGAGTGTTGGGCCGCGATCCTCTCGGTACCGCGGCGAAGAAATATTCGCTCTTGCAGTCTTCCCGTTGCACCACCATGCGAGTGCGGTAGAAGGGAGATCGCTTGAGACGGATCTTCCCTAGATCGGCGGAGGAACCTGGGGCGAGTGCAACCGGCAAAGCAGAGGTTGGCTCAGAAGCGCCACCAGGCCAGTAGCTGGGAGCGTAGCCATACTCCACCTGGGTGGCTTCTTCCGCGGTGAATGACGCCAGCACGTACTGTTTGACGCTCGCTGTGATGTGTGCAAGGTAGGGTCCCGGTATCATTGGCGGCGAAGTGAAGCGGCCTTGATCGTCAGTCTTCACTCGGGCGGCGATGCCCGCTGCGGGGCCGAGGCCAACCTCCAAATCGGCGAGTGGGGTGCCCTGCTCGTCCTCCACACGGCCGGTGAGGATTACGGGCGCGAAGAGATCAAAATCCACGCGCCGGGTTAGGTTGGTGGTGGCGATCTTGGCGGGCAAGCTGCCCTCGGCTGGAAACGGAGGTTCGATCCCGCCCGGCCAGTAGTATCCGGATTTCGCGACCTTGACCGTGTAGGTACCGGGCTGGAGGTCGCGAAATACGTACTCGCCGGTGGATCCCGTAAAGAAGCTCGCGGTGGCTACATCGTTTTGGAGCAACGTGATGTTTGCTCCGGCCAGGGGCTTCCGGTCCGGAATCTCGCGTATCGTGCCGGTGATGCTGCCCTGTCCCAGGGCTAGTGCGGCGGCGAGACTCAAAAGTGCGAGCTTCATCGAGGCAGATCCGTATGACGTAACTGGATGGGCTTTGCTTCCCTGCGTTTCAAAGTGACCGACGTTGCGTGTGGAGTGACGCGCTCCCCATCGAACACCTCTGTAGCGCGGCACGGCGACGACGCGATATTCGCCCGGTGGCAGATCGCGAAAGGTGAACTGTCCGTTGCTTGCGATGGTGGATGAACGATCCAGATAGACGATGGGACGCCACCCGGCACTGCCGGGGCCGTAGGCGCAGATTTGCCTGCTTCCGTCTCAAGTGCCGCGGCACACTGCGTCAAGGCAGCCGACACAACGCCGCGAGGTTCGCGTTGGAGTTCCTCGTTAAGCTCGTCATTGGCCACTCCCTCGATCAATCGCGCCCGCCGCGCAAAGAGGGTCGCGGCTTCAAGAAGGTGCCCTGTAAATGTATAGCGCACGTCGGCGTTGAATGTAATCGAGAGATTCAAATTGCATTTAACGTCTGAAATACCTGCCAAGTCAAGATGGGTACGGGAAACCGAGTTCGTAAATGCGCATTACTGCGGACAATCCAGGGTTGCGCAGGATATGCGGTTTCACCACGGTCCCGAGTGGATCGTCGGCAACCCGGAGTGCGCCGGGATAAACCGGCATGTTGTAGGGGATGAAAGAGCCCTACAGGAAAGGAAACAGCGAATCCATCCTGGCCTCGAGTCTTGCGGGGCACATCGCGAGGTGTGAACTGAAGCGTAGACAGAGGTACCAGTGGGCCGGGCTATTGAGCTTCGAAAAGCCGATGGAACAGGATGCCGACTCCATTCCGAGAGGAGGAAGGCAATACGGCAGCCGCGTTAAACGCGAGTGGCTGTTGGGTCCTGCGTAGTCTTAGAACCCGCGCACGCTGAGAAACAACATGCACGAGAACCGGGAGATCTCCTGCACGTCTTGCCAGTTGCAGCAAGACCGGTCCGTAAAGGCCATAAACCATAACGCGGACGTGAACGTTCAGGAGAAGTCGGACTGCGCCGTAGTACCGCTGAACCGGCCGAACAAGGAAGGGGAACCTTCGGCGGAGGTCGGGGAGGGAAGGGCGCAGATCGAGGAGAACATCGTTCAATCACACATGTCCCCGACGCAGAGCGGGAAACGCATGTCACAGGGATTGCGCGGTGTGCGGCAAGCAGCATCAGTAAGGAAGCAGGAACGGTTCACGGCTCTGCTCCACCATCTAAGCTTGAATTTGCTGCGGGACAGCTTTTACGCACTGAAGCGGCAAGCATCGCCCGGAGTAGATGGGGTGACATGGCAGGAGTATGAAACCGGGTTGGAAGGTCGGCTGTCTGATCTTCACAGCCGGGTGCACCGTGGAGCGTATCGGGCACGACCGTCGAGACGAGTCTATATCCCGAAGGCTGATGGGCGGCAACGCCCGTTAGGCATCGCAGCCCTGGAGGACAAAATTGTTCAACAGGCTGTGGTGACGATCCTCAACCAGATCTATGAGGGCGACTTCAAAGGCTTTTCTTACGGATTCCGGCCCGGTCGCGGCCCGCATCAGGCGCTCGACGCACTGACAGTGGGCATCCAGCGGAAGCGGGTGAACTGGGTTCTCGATGCGGACATTCGTGGCTTCTTTGACAACATGAGCCACGAATGGACCATGAAGTTCATCGAGCATCGGGTGGCCGATCGCCGGATGCTTCGGCTGATCCAGAAATGGTTAAAGGCCGGGGTGTCGGAGGATGGCCAGTGGTCGGAAACGACTGTAGGTACACCGCAGGGGGCAGTGGTTTCACCGCTGCTAGCCAACGTGTACCTACACTACGTGTTCGATCTTTGGGTGGAAGTCTGGCGCAGGAAAGTCGCAAGGGGCGATGTGATTGTCGTCCGTTACGCCGATGATCTTGTGGTGGGCTTTCAAAATCGAGCCGACGCCGAGCGGTTCCTGCGTGAGTTTCGGGAACGGCTGGTAAGGTTCGGTCTGGAATTACATCCGGACAAGACGCGACTGATCGAGTTCGGGCGGTTCGCCGTCCGAGACCGGAAGCGGCGTGGCGAGGGAAAGCCGGATACCTTCGTGTTTCTTGGGTTCACCCACTACTGTGGGCAACTCACGAGCAGCGGAGCCTACAATGTCTGGCGCATGACGGCGAAGAAGCGAATGGTTGCGAAGCTCCAGTCGATCAAGGCTGAGCTTCAACACCGGCGGCATCATCGTACGAGTGAGGTCGGCACGTGGCTCCGGAGGGTCGTGCTGGGTTATTACCAATACCACGCGGTGCCCGGCAACACGAGTCAGTTACGCGTTTTCCGGCGTCGCGCATGCCGACTGTGGCGGAGCATTCTGGTTCGTCGCAGTCAACGCGCGCAGGTGCGATGGGAACGTCTCTCTCCATTGCTGGACCGGTGGATTCCCCAGCCCCGAGTTCTGCATCCTTATCCTGACAAACGCTTCGACGCTCGCCATCATCCTCGGTAAGAGCCGTATGCGTAAATGCGCACGTACGGATCTGTGCGGGGGGCGGCCAGCGATGGTCGTCCCTACCGCGACAGTTGACCTGAACCGGAGCGCTCATTTAGTTCCCCAGATCCGGGCTCTAGTCGCCCAACTTCGATCCATCGCACCAGTTCCCATGAACGCCCGACCGCAGCATGAATGGCAGGCGAACCGTCGCTCGAGGCCCTTCGGCGATGCGGAGCGCGTCGAACACCAGCAGGTCCGTGCGCCGGGAATTGGCGTGGTTGGCCATGGCCAGCAGGTGGCCCTCGCCCTCAGCCGCGCCGGCGGACTTCGGCACGAACTGGCACTCCTGGAAGATCACGTCTTCGCCGCCCCAATAGGTCTGCGGAGCACCGGTCAAGTGGTCGTGATGGATCAGCAGATTGATGAAGAACAAGCCGATCGGTCCCGGCCCGCCTGGCACGTTGACCGGCTTCGAAGGATCCACCGAGTGGTACCAGCCATGCCGGTAGGGGCTCATGTGATAGCGGTCGTCGATGCGCGGCAGCTCGCCCGGAATCGGTGCGATCGGTTTGCGCTCGAAGCCGTCGGATTTCGAACCCATGTCGATCGTCCAGCGCGTCAGGATGGGTGCCGCGTCCTGCGGGTTCCACGGCGCGCCGCTGACGTCCGGGAAGAACGGCATGCCGTTGGTGGCCGAGACCGGCAAGTCAATGTGGATCTTCTCACCTTCATTGAAGGCGTTCATGATGTGCGCGTTGAAACACGCGGGTGCCTTAAACCAGCGCACCGTCTTTGCTTGCTCGGCCGCTTCGCCGCCGCGCCGCAACACGCCCAGGTAGGTCTCTTTCGACGAGTCATAGCCGAAGTGCGGCAGGCCCGCTTTCAGCCGCTCCCAGCTCCCGATCAGCGGGATGATGGGGAACACCACGTAATCGCGCGTGACCGCGAAGTCGTGAATCATCGAGTAATACGGCGGCTCGATGAAGATCTCCTTGGTCAGTTCGCCTTCCGGTGAGATCTCGTGATAGGCGACGGAGGCGGTGCACAGACCCTTGGCGGCGTAGCCGAAGGCGATCATCTGCCCGGTTTCCGGGTCCACCTTGGGATGCGCGGTGAAGGTCTGGCTGGACATCTTGCCATTGAGGTCGGTGTAGCCCAGGGTCTCGAGCGTCGTGGGGTCCATCCACACCGGTGGACTATCCTCTTTAAGCGCCCACAGCTTTCCGGCATGGACCAGCACATTGGTGTTGGCCGTGCCGCGATATTTGCCCTCGACCGATGCGTCGTCGGTCAGAGGGTTGCGGTAGGCTCCGAAGAGCGCCTTGCCGGCCGCGCGCTCGGCTACGAATTTGTCGGTGCGCACGTAGCGATGTTTGAAGTCGACCTTGCCGTCCCTGATGCGAAACCGGCTGACCGCGCCATCGCCGCCGAAGTAGATGTCGTCGCCCAGCTTGGGCGGAAACTGCGGGTCGGGGCGCACGTGAAAGAACGCGCCGTTCAGATCGGAGGGCAGTTCGCCTTCGACCTCAAGGTCGAACAGGTCCGCCTCATAGCGCTGAGGCTCGTTGTAGCCGGTGAAGTTCGGCGTCTTGGGAAACTTGGCCATGGTGCTCTTCCTGGGCCGCGGGGACCCGCGAGGATGATGCCGTACCAGCCGGATCACCGTGTCTCAGGCCTTCTCGATCCGGCATCGTTAGGCGTTCATGTCCATTTATAACAGAATCGCACTGGAGCCAAGCAGGAAACACCTAAATCGCGGGGGGAACCGCGTGTCGAGCCAGGGCAACGCGTCGTGACCGGGAACTGGAACGGCGCTCTGAGAAACAGAGAACTCCGCGCGGGATTCAGGCGCTACCGGGGAGTCGCTCCGTGGTGCCCGGAGATCCTAACTTGTGCGAATTCTGGTCGCCGGACGTCTGATTCCGGACGTGAGTTGCCATGGGACTTGAGCGGGTGCCCATGGGACCCGTGGGATGCATATTTAGGAAAATTCGTTGTCGTCTCGCGATGCGCGAGACAACAAGCGAAAACATGGCCATTCGAGAGGGTGTTATGCGAAACTCGGGAAACGGCGTGCACTTCAGTGCTTCTCAGGAAATTCAGTCAGGCTCAGTATGCGATGTTTGAGCGTTTTCCCAAGCTTGACCGTCAGTCCGCAACAAACAGATTCCACTCGCGCGCATCAAACACAAAAGGAAGGTCCTGTGTTTTAACACCCCCACCTCCCTTGGCGGCCAGCCTCGCACGCTGGCATTACACGCGCCCTTCGGCGAGTCCGAACAGCGGTTTGGGTGTCCAACTCCCACGTCGATGTCCGGACCGGCACCAGGCGAGAGCGCACGAAGGCCGCGATTTCATTGGCTCCCGCCCCGGCACCCCCGCAGAGCACGCCACCCGGGCATCCCTGCTCTTCAGGTTAACGACCAGTCCAGCGGGCTGGCATTCATTCGTTCAGCGAGGGCACTTCAGCTACGCCATGGAGCATGGCGTGGTCCATGCTACCGACTGAATTCACTTTCCGGCCGTGTCGACCTGGATCGTGGGGCTTATCTCCGAACGACGTCCCCGTTTCCCGAAAGCGTTCGGCATAGAAAAAGCCCCCGGCCTGGGCCGGGGGCTCTTCCCTATACAGCGGGGGCCAGCTTACCTGCTGACTTGGACACTGCCTCCAGTTCCGCCGCCACGACCGGCACGAGCGCCGCCACCGTCAGAGACAACCTTGACCCAGAGTGAACCATCGCCCTTGTAGTACGAGGTGTCGTTGGCGCTGCGCAACGCGTCCAGGCTGCCTTGCGGCGTACCCGAGCTTGCCGTGGTGAATCCCGGCAGCTCAAACATCACCCAGGAGCCTTTGTCGAGCTCCCTCACACTGATGGTCAGGGGCGTCCTCTCCGTTTCCGCCTTGATCTCGGTACCGGCGCGAATCGTGGTGTCCCCGCTGGCGGTAAGCTCCTTGCCATTGCGGATGAGAGTGACCGGCATAGCTGCGGCGCCTCCCCTACCGAAACCGCCGCCTCGACCAGCGGGTCCGCCACGACCGGCAGCCGCGCCACGACCGGCAACCGCGCCAGGACCAGCGGCTGCGCCAGGCCCACCGCGACCGGCAGCAGCGCCACGACCGGCGGCTCCGCCTCTGGCAGCGCCTGGACCGCGACCACCGAAACCTCCGGCGCCGCCGCCAATATTGAGGCGCCCGAAATCACCCTTACACACGGCAGCGTTCCAGGCCGGCTTGATTTCACAGGCCTTGTCATCGTCCGCGATCCCGTTGTCGATAACAATATAGGAATCGGGGACGCCGCCGACCGACCCGTCGATATCGTGCAAAACCGCGCCATTCCAGCCTGTAAACCTTCCGAATTCACCGGAGAAGGACCATCGGCGATCCTCCGTCGGTGGGAAATAGACCGGCTTGGCATTTTCGAATTTCAGGCCTTCGACATCGTTGTTGGTGCTGATGGGAAAGCTGGTGTACAGCAGGTACGAGATCGCTCCGGTCTTGCGAGTGGCATTGTCCACAAAATTGACGAACTTCGTATTCACAACATGGTGCGTAAAGTCGTAGTATTCGTAGCCCCGGATCGGGTAATCCGCATCCTTGCGAGGCAAGGTTCGACCATACGCCTTTTCCTCTGGAGTTTGGGGATTGCCTTTATTGTCGGTTTCTCCCACGAACAGGGAGTCCTTGACGATTGAGGTAAAGGCGCCGCCTCCCGGTTGAATGCCAGGGTAAGCATGCGTGTAGCCGATACCGCTGTCGGCCAGCTTCATGCCGGTGAAGACATGCTGTTCGCCACGGGCCCAGATGGCAGCGCCAGCGTTCTTGTAGCTGGTAAAGTCTTTGATAAACGTATCCAGTCTCTGGCTATTGGGATCGCTGGGATCCGCATAGGCCATATGCGGGTTCCCACCAAGGTTGAATTTACCCTGGGCATTGGGTCCGCGATCAAACATCAGCCCGTCGACGTCGGAGTGGGCGACGTTGCCGGAAAACTCCTTCAGTGACATTCGACGGGGCCAGGTCTTTGCACTGATCTCCGTGCCCTCAAACTTACCCGTTGGGTGTTCCGGCAAAGCGATCCAGAAGCCTGTTGCCTCAGACCCTGCGGACACATTCCCGCGGTAGGTATTGTCGGGGTTCGTGATCCAGAAGGTGGACGCCGTGTTGTCGGAAGGAATCAATTGGTCCTCGGCATTTTGACCGGCCCCTGAGCCGTTCAGGGCGCTTGTCGAATTACACGGTCTGGCGGGATTGCACTTGGTCAGCATCCCCAGGTTTGAAAGATACTGGTTCCCGTGTTCCACGCCATCTTCGAGGAAGTAGCAGTGACCGACGTTGTCGTACGCCACATTGTTCTCAACCCGCACATCGTTCGTACCGTGCACCGTCACACAGCGGCTGAAGGTGTGGTGAATCGCAGAGTTCTCAATGTATTGCCCCGGCGCATCGCCAACCAGGTGCCAGTGGATCGGATACCGCGCCAGGTTCTCGTGCTGACCCATTCGAAAGAACTCGACACCGGAGACTTTCATGGTCGACCCGACCATCGCCATCACATGCCCGCCGCTGAATGACTGGTCTGCGTCGGGTGAAGCCTGGATGCGGATATTACGTGTCAGCATGCCGACTTCACCACGCTCATCCACGCCGAAGGTGACTTGACCGTAGTGCATATACTGAAGCTTCTGATCCAGCGTAATCACGTTTCCAGAGATGCTGGAGATGGTTCGCTCCTCTGCCTGGTGGGGATCGAAATCCGTTGACGCGACAACAATCTGCTCGCCTTTTTTCCAGTCACCGGGGTTCAAGACTTCGATGGTGTTGCTGCCCGCGGAGGCTGTTTTTGTCAACTTGGTCCAGGAGTCTTTCTCCGTACCGTGCAGGTTCAGGGTTCCGCCCATCATCATGATCCCGCGGTCACCCATCGTTTCAATGTCTTCGCCCGGGACGTTATTGGTCAGGGTAATCGTCGCATTGCGCGTGTGGGGACTGGCTTCCGTACCAATCTCCAACTCCCCGTGCACCATGATCCACTCGGTGGTCAGGTCAAGATCTTTATTATCTGCGAAGCTCAGTTTGCCATTGATCGTTATACCGTGCAGCGGCGGCGGACTGACATCGAGAACGACGTCCATGCCCTTCTCAATGGTGACAACGGCGTCTTTGCCTGGCACCTTCTTGTCAGGCCAGGTGGCTGCATCAGACCAGCGCTTCCCGCTGGCCGTCGAAGAAGTTCTTTGCTGAGCCTTAACGACGGCATATCCGCCGAGGACTAAAAGCAACGAAAGGAACAAGAGATAATGTCTTCGCATCGTTAAGCCTCCATGATCGAGAAATCGATTCCCGTGTTTGCGATCAAGCCAGTCCACGATAACAGGTTCCAGAGAGGCGGGCAAGGGACGGGGGCGCCACAATCTCGGTGGTGTCCCAGCGTTTCTCGCGCAGTGATTTCAACTGTTTCGCTGGCTTGGACCGCTTCCGAGGGTGAACTGATTCTTGTGTAAAACGCAGAGTTGACGCAGCACCTGGCTACGGGCAGCACCTGGCTACGGCAAGAACGAGCCGGCCGGGCGCGGCAGCGGCAACAGCCGCAACGGTCACAGCCGCAAGCGGGTGCAGGGCGAGTTCGGCGCCGTCGAGATCCAGGTTCCACGCGACCGCGGGAGCTTCGAGCCGCAGATTCTGCCGAAGCACGAACGGCATTACGCAGGAAGGCTCCAAGGAAGTGCTGGGGCGGTGGGCCAGCGCCACCGAAGGAGCCAAGCCGCGGATGCAGATCTTGACCGAGATCCGCAATCGCGGCGTGCGCGAGATTCTGATTGCGAGTGTGGACGGACTGAAGGGATTTCCGGACGCCATTCAAGCCGTGTATCCGCAGACCGAAGTGCAGCTGTATATCGTGCACATGGTGCGCAACCGTCTGGCGGATGTGAGCTGGAAGGACCGCAAGCAGGTGGCGGCAGACTTGAAGCTCATCTACCGCGCCGCTTCCGCCAGCGAGGCCGAGCCGCGGCTGCCGCCGGGCGCGAGGACCGGACCGCTAGGAGTTACCACAACGGTCCGGTGCGCGTTAGGACCTGGTTACTGCGGTGTCAGCAGAACCGGCCGGCGAAGGACCTCGGCCGAGGCGGACTTGGGCTCCGGCATGGTGATCAGCGGCCGGGGCACGTCTTGCAGGGAGGTCTGGTCTTGGGGCGGACTCGAGACGTCCGGGATCGGATCTGCCCGGCGGCCGATCTCGCCTTCTTTGGCTTCGTTGAACTCCACGCTGTAGCGGTCCATCAGATTGCCGGTGGCGGCATCCATCTGGAGCTTGGCCAAGGCGTAGGCCACCTGGGCGCTAACGAAGTTATAGCGTGCCGTGGCGAGATCGCGCTGGTAGAGCACGACCTGGTACACGGTGGAGGCACCCAACTGCAGCTTCAGCTCTTCGGCCTGCAGGACCTGCTCCTGAAGCGCAACAGCGTTCTGCGTGCTGGCATAGCGGGTGCGCGCCTGAGCGATGGCGATCTGGGCGTTCTTCACGTCCACCCGGATCTGATTGATCGTTCTCCGCAGGCCCAATTCGTTCTGCCGCAGGGACAGTTCCTGCTCCGCCATCTGGTTCCGCATGGCGCGGTTCCGCAGCGTCACGTTGAACGAGAAGCCGACCGAGTAGTTCAGCGTGGGCCTGGTGAACATTTGGGTGAACAGGTTCCCCACGCCGCCAACCAGGTATTGCGCCGGGGCGACGCGAGTAGTGGGTTGGTTCGTGATGGGATCGATGTAGGGCGCAGTGTTCACGAGTCCGCCGGCGGCAGGGTTAGAAACCTGCGCGGTCAGATTCAAGGACGGCAGGACTTGCTTTCGCAGACCGGACAAGGCTAGCTGGGTGTCCGCCATACTCAGTCGCTGCGAGGCCGGTTCCGGCCTCTTTTGCAAAGCCATGGAGATCAGATCCTGAATAGGAATGATCTCCTCGACGTCGGGCACGCGGATGCGGTCCGTGGGAACGATGTGGGCCTCGTCTACCAGGGGGTTGGCGATACCATTCTTGCTCAGGAGGTTCTTCAGGTTGTTCTCCTGCGTCAGGGCTGTGGTCTGGATCCTGATGAGCGCGGCGCGTTGGATTTCCATCTGGGATTGGGCGTTCAGAACGTCGATGCGCGCCAGCACCCCTTCTTCTTCCTCCTTTTGATTGTTCTCATACAGTTTCTGGGCGAGTTCGAGCGACTGCCGGGCAACAACCAGGTTGGAGTTGGCCGCCACCAGGTTCCAGTAACTCTGGATCACCGTGTTCAGCGTGGTGTTGACCCGCGTCACGAAGTCGAGGTCCGTTCGCTTGATATCGTTCTTGGCGATGACGACATTCCGGCGGTTGTAGGCGAACCCAAAGCCTCGCAGGAGGGGCTGCGAGATTCTGAAGCTAATTTGGTCGTTATAGCCGGGTACGAACAGCGTGTTTGCGTTATTGGTGGTGAACCGTTGGTGGCTCAGACTCACCGAGATCTGGGCACCCGAACCAAACGCCTGGTTGAAGGAGAAGTTCTTCGCGGTGCTGGGGCTGATGGTAACGATGTTGCCGCCGCTGACAACGGTGTTGGTGTTGATGCGTGCCGTGCGGCTCCAGTTCCAATTGGTGCTGAAGCTCGGATCGCAGCTTCCGCCGGCTGTGGACACGCTGCCGTTCCCATTCACCGTAGAAGTGCCGTTCAGCGAATTCGTGCTGGTAGAAACACTGCCCGTGGTCAGACCGCCTCCGCCGGCGCCGCCGCAGCTTCGCGACAGCGCGTACCTGAGACTGTAATCCGCCATTTGAAACTGGTAGCGCTGGACAGCGATGTCGATGTTGTTCTCCAGCGCCAGAGCGATGGCGTCTCTGAGAGAAAGGTACAGGTTGCCCTGCCGGATCAACTGGTCCAACCGCGCCGAGTTGCTAAGGTCGACCGGAGGGACGGAGGTCGTCGTGTAAGTATTGCGGATAAAGGTCGTAAACCGGCTCAGACCGGCCGGGCCCTGCTGTTTCGGCGACTGCGCGACTCCGGCTGGAGCCAGCAGCAGGCAGATGCAGAGCGTTGCCAGGTAACTCTTCATAGAAGTCATCTCCAGATAGTCCTTGGTCCTAACGTCTGCTTACCGAGGCGTCTGCGTGATTGGTTGGCGGAAGGCCGCGGCCGACGCCCGATGGGTGCCCAGCGGGCGCGGCGCATTTGGCAACGAAGTCTGGCCTTGCGGCGGAGTCAAGACGTCCGGAATCGGATCGGGCCGGCGGCTGATCTGGCCATCTCTGGCTTCGGGGAGCGCGATGCCATACCGGTCCATCAGATTGCCGGTGGCGGTATCCATTTGGAGCTTGGCCAAGGCGTAGGCCACCTGGGCGGTGACGACGTTATAGCGTGCCGTGGAGAGATCGCGCTGGTAGAGCACGACTTGGTACACGGTGGAGGCGCCTAAGTCCAGCTTCTGCTCTTCGGCTTGCAGGACCTGTTCCTGGAGCGCAAGAGCGGTCTCCGCGCTGGCATATTGGGCGCGAGCCTGAGTGACGGCGATCTGGGCGTTCTTCACGTCCACCCGGATCTGATTGACGGTCTTCTGAAGACCCAATTCGTTCTGCCGCAGGGAGAGTTCCTGCTCCGCCATCTGAGCCCGGGAGGCGCGGTTCCGCAGCGTCACGTTGAACGAGAAGCCGACCGAGTAGTTCAGCGTGGGGATGCTGAACAGTTGCGTGAAAATGTTCCCAAGGCCGCCGACCAGGTAGGGCGCCGGAGCAGTGCGGGGACTGACCACGCCGGTGATGGGGTTGACCTGCGGAGCGGGGTTCAGAATGCCGCCCGCAGCCGGGTTGTATACCTGCCCACTCGCATTCAAGTTCGGTTTGATTTGTTGGCGCAGACCATACAGGGTTTGCCGGGTGTCATCCATCTGGAGTTGCTGCGAGGCCGGTTCCGGCCGCTTTCCCAAAGCCATGGAAATCAGGTCCTGAATGGGAGTCACCGCTTCGACGTCGGGCACGCGGATGCGGTCCGTGGGAACGATGTGGGCGTCGGCCACCAGGGGGCTGCCGAGGCCATTCTTGCTCAGGAGGTTCTTCAGGTTGTTCTCCTGCGTCAGGGCTGTGGTTTGGGCCTGGACCAGCGTGGCGCGCTGGGTTTCCATCTGGGATTGGGCGTTCAGGACGTCGAGCGGCGCCAACACCCCTATTTCAGCCTCCTTCTGATTGTTCTCATACAGTTCCTCGGCCAGTTCCAGAGACTGCTGCGCGACCGATACGTTGGAGTTGGCCGCCACCAGGTTCCAGTAACTCTGGACCACCGTGTTCAGCGTGGAGTTGACCTGCGTTATGAAATCGAAGTCGGTTCGCTTAATGTCGTTTTGGGCGATGATGAGGTTCCGGCGGTTGTAGGCGAAACCGAAGCCGCTCAGCAGGGGCTGCGAGGCTGTTAAGGTCACCTGGTCGGTATAGCCAGGTACGAACAGCGCGTTGGTGTTGTTGGTGGTGAACCGCTGGTTGCTCATACCCACAGCCATCTGGGCGCCCGAACCAAACGCCTGGCTGAAGTTGTAGCTCTTTGAGGTACTGTTGCCGATCGTAACCACGTTGCCGCCGCTGGTGACAGAGTTGGTGTTGATGTTGGCGGTACGGCCCCAATTCCAATTGGTGGAGAAGCTCGGATCGCAGCTCCCGCCAGCCGAGGCGACGTTGCCGTTGCCATTCACCGTAGAGCTGCCGTTCAGGGTATTCGCATTGGTAAGAATGCCGTTGCCCTGGTTGTTACCACTGGCGGACAGGCCGCCGCCGCCGCCGCCGCCGCAGCTTCGCGACACGGCGTACTTGAGGCCGTAATCCACGATCTGAAACTGGTAGCGCTGCACGGCGATGTCGATGTTGTTCTCCAGCGCCAACGCGATGGCGTCGTTGAGCGATAGATACAGGTTTCCCTGCCGGATCAATTCGTCCAGCCGTGCAGAGTTGTTCGTGTTGATCGGAGGGATGGTGCCCGTCGTGTAAGTGTTGCGGATAAAGGTAGTGAACCGGCCTAGACCGGTCGGGTTCTGCGGTTGCGGGGACTGAGCGACGACTCCAGATGGAGCCAGCAGCAGGCAGATGCACAGCACCGTGATGTAGCTTTTCATATTAATTCACCTCTAGATAGTAATGATTTGTTTGAGGATGATCCGTTGTTTCATGCCTCTCTGTGGCCGTTGCCTCCAGCCCGGCAACCTTCTTGGCCACCTCAATGTTAGTGAAACGCAATGATGAATTCCATCCCACGCCCGACGGAGAGCCGCGCGCGATTTCGGGTCCCCGCGATCATCCACCTGCGACACGGCCGCGGGATGGCGTCATGGCAAGTGATGGCAACAAATGCATTTCTGGCCCGCTGGGCACGCTCTGCGGCAGTTTTCGCGGTTCCTGGTAGGAACAGGCAACCTGGGGTGACGTGGCGCGCCCGCTGGCCAGGAATCGGAAAACAGGGGCCCAGTTCAGGCGGTCTTGGCCAGTGGAGGCGAGGCGGCCTGCTAGCCTGCATTTCTCGCCAGCTTTCGGGCACAGGACGTGGCCGATCCTTGCACATCCGCGCAAGTGGCCGTAGCCTAAAAAGTGAGGATCCCCGTTATGCTCCGCTATTCCGATGTCACCCCCCAGAGCCTCTATCTGAACCGGCGCCGGTTCCTCCAGGCGGGAGCGGCGGCGGCGGCCGGGGTACTGGCCCGGCCGGCATGCGCGGCTGCCCTACAGGGCGCCAGCACCGGCGGACGCTACCACAACCTGGGCGGCGAGACGCCCGCCCCCAAAAACATCCCGACCAGCTACAACAACTTTTATGAGTTCGGCACCGGCAAGAGTGACCCCGCCAAGAACGCGCCCAATTGGAAGCCCGATGCCGTCTGGCCGGTGATCCTCGAAGGCGAGGTGGGCAAGCGCAAGACGCTCGATTTCGACCAGGTGCGCAAGCTCGCGCCGCTGGAGGAGCGCATCTACCGGCATCGCTGCGTCGAAGGGTGGTCCTACGTGATCCCGTGGATCGGGTTCCCGCTCAGCGCGCTGCTCAGCCAGGTGGAGCGCACCGGAAACGCGAAATTCGTCGCCTTCGAGAGCTACTACGATCCGAAGATCATGCTGTCGCGCAAGCAGGCCGGCATTCAGTTTCCCTACGTCGAGGGGCTGCGGCTGGACGAAGCGCTGCACCCGCTGGCGTTCCTGGCGATCGGGATGTACGGCGAAACGCTGCCCAACCAGAACGGCGCGCGCATGCGGCTGGTGGTGCCCTGGAAATACGGGTTCAAGAGCATCAAGTCGATCACGCGCATCCGCTTCATGGAATCCCAGCCGCCCACGACCTGGAACCTGAGCTGGCCGGCCGCCTACGGATTCTATTCGAACGTCAACCCCAAACGCCCGCATCCGAACTGGGATCAGGACACCGAGGAGCGCCTGGACGGCTCCGGGCTGTTCGGCGAAGGCAAGCGCATCGACACAGTTCTGTTTAACGGCTACGGCGCCGAGGTGGCCAGCATGTACTCGGGCATGGACCTCATCAAGAATTACTGAGGGCCGACCTCAGTTGCCGACCGTCACCAACGGCGCGTTGCTACGTGTGCCGCGCAGGCTGATCACCACCGGATAGTCTCCCGGCGAAAGCTGCGGGACCTTCAGGTTCGCCTGCACCACGCCCACCAGGCCCGGCGTCATGCCGATGAAAGCGACCTCGGCCGTCTGGCCGCCGATGGTCGCGGTGGCGGGCGCGTTCAGCTTCGCCAGAGGCGAGGACGGAGCCGCGGCGCCGCTGGGATATGGGTTGTCCACGTCCGCTCCGCCGGTCAGATAGACGGTGATCACGCTGCCCGGAGCCGCTCCGGAGCCGGTGTTATTGAGGCTGTAGTCCTGGTTCTGCGCCACCGCGTGATTCGTGCCGAAGGTGAAGATGCCGGGCTGCGCGCCGCCCACCGTGAACGCCAGCGGCGCGGCTGGCACTCCGTTCAAGGACACCACGGCATTCGCCGGTCCGGCGGAAAGCTCCCAGGGAACCTGAGCGTTGATCTGGGACCCGTTGACGAAGTAGATCGGCACGGCGACGCCGTTCATGCTGACGGAGACGCCGCCCAGATTCGTGGGCAGGGGCGTCGCTTGCGCCTGGGCGGCCTCCACGCCGGGGAACGTGCCGAAGATCGAAATCAGCGATCCGGGCGACACGGGAGCGGTAGTCGAAAAGCTGGCTCCGTTGGCCAGCGACGCCGCTTTGGGGGGCGCCATCTGGCCGGACAGCCGGACCACGTAGGTGGTGGGACCGGCTCCGGTGGGCGGAGCGCCGAGCCCGGTTACGGGCAGCGTCATGTCCAGCGTCTGCGCCAGCATGTAGACGTCGCCGCCGGAGCTGGCGACCAGCGCTCGGACCGTTGTGGGGCTGTCGAGCGCCGTGATCGCCAACGGCGGGAAGTCCACGGGAACCCCCGTGGCCGCGTCTACGGTGAACAGCTTGCCCGTGGCGATCTCGTTTCGCGCTCCGTCCCCGGGGACCACGGAGGCGTTCTTGCACGAGTCGTCCGGGGGAAGAGGGCCGAACAGGTCATCGATCAGGCCGGCGACGTCCTTGGGGACGGAGACCAACTGCGGAATATAGTCGTTCGCCAGGGCGTTCAGACGCTTCGATGCCTTCTTGAGCCGCTTCGTGTCATCCTTCAACTGGTCCAGGAGCTTCTTCCAGTCGACTTCCGTGCAGTCGCGGGGCTCAATCGGGATATACCAGTCATAGTCGGGTTTCTTCGGCTGGGTTTGGCCGCCCGCCCGGATGGAGGCGGCGCGCGCGTTGGTGCTCACGGCTCCGGGAAGAGTCAGCTTGGCCTCGAACGGGATCGCACGGCCCGCCGCGACGCTGGTTGCGCTGGGGCCCGTGGGACCGGGAAAATCCAGCGAAGCGGTCACACCGGAAACGTAGACCTGATTCAGGTTGCGGGGGTCCTGGGTGATGGACAGGAGCGCGTCGTCATCCGACCCGCCGAAGTACGTCATGTGTTGCAGGATGAGCCCGTTCGAGCTGACCAGCGCGACGAAGCCGTCCAGGCCGCCCGCGCGCGTGGGCCAGATGGGTTCGTCGGCGGTGACCGGCAGGTTGTCCGAACTGGTCCAGCCGACGACACTGGCCTGGCCGATCGAGTCGACGAAGATGGCGTTGGCCACGTCCGTGCCGCGGCCGCCGAGGTAGGCCGAGTAGACCAGGTCCGTGCCAGCCGGATTCAGCTTGGCGACAAAACCGTCGGAATCGCCGCCGCCGGCCACGGCGCCGAAGAACGTGCCTTTGACGGGGAAGTCGTGGGAGAATGTCGCGCCCACCACGTAGGCGGCGCCCTGCTGATCGATGCCGAGCCCCTGCCCCGCCTCGCCGCCGCTGCCGCCGAGGAAGGTGGAGTAGACCAGGGCGCTGCCGTCGGCCTTGAGCTTGGTGACGAAGGCCGCGGGCGTGCCGTGCGGTGTGGTCTGGAATGCTCCCTGGGTCACCGGGAAGTCGGACGATTCGGTGGTGCCCGCCAGGTAGACGTTGCCGGCGGCATCCACTTTGATCTGGTTCGCCACGTCGTCGGCGCTGCCGCCCAGGTAGGTGGAGTAAATGACGTTCCCAAATGTGCCGTCGAGCTTGGTGACGAAGATGTCGGTCTTGCCCGCGTTGGACGACTGGCGGCCGTCCACCGTGGGGAAGTCGAGCGACTGGGTGATGCCCGCGATGTAGGCGTTGCCCTGCGGGTCGACGGCCAGCGAGGTGGGGTCGGTCTGCGCGCCGCCGCCCACGTAGGTGGCGAAGTAGTTGAAGATCGGGTCGATGATCAGCGGGCGGCGGGCGTCGTAGGCGCCGGCCTCGAAAGCCACCTCATGCTCGCCGGCGATGCGGTAGCTGCCGGCGACGTAGGTGCGCGCGCCGCCAATCTCCTGATAGAGGACGGGAGCGGGTTCGCGCAGGGTCCCCGCGGAGGTCACGATCTCCAGGCCGCCGCTGGCGTCGATGCGCAGCGCGCGGGCGCCTTCGAAGCGCAGGCGGATGGTCCGGTAGTCGGCTCCGGGGGCCACGATGAAATCGTGCTCCAGTTGGGGGCCGCGGCCGTAGTAGACCAGGTCGATATCCGGGTAGACCTGCTGGTAGCGCACCTTGGCGTACTGCTCGACGCCGGTGATCCACTGGCTGGCATCGGGACCCGCGATGTAGTTGCTGACGCCCGGGCGGCGCTCGAGGCCGGTGATCTTCGGTGCGGGATTGGCTCCCACCAGGCGCATGGTGAGGCTGGCGGGGCGGTCGCCGTCGAGCGCCAGCACGGCCGCTTCGCCGGTGAGAAACAGGCGGTAGCCGCCGGCGCGGGCCAGGAATCTTACCTGGGCGCCGGTCTGGCCGCGGTTGGGCTCAAAGCTCAGTTCCGGGGACGGGACGGGCGATTGTCCCCAGGCGGCGCCGGCCACCACTGCAATCGCGATTATCTTGGATCTCATGGCTTCCTTCCTCTCCGGTGTGGACGGGCCGCAGCGCCGCCGTTCACGAAATGTTCCGGCGTGCGCAAGGGGTCTAGATTAGCGAAAAACGCGCCTGGCGGGGACAAAGCGGGCCGCCCTGCGGATCTGAGCGTATGGAGGTAACATTGGAGGGGAGAAAAAACTATGCTCATTGGTAAGCCTGCGGATCTCCGCTATTCCGACGTCACCCCCAAGCACCTGTACCTGAACCGCCGGAAGTTCCTCGGCGCGGGTGCCGGCGTGCTCGGCGCGCTGGCTCTACCTGGTTCCGCCGCCGCGGCCAAGCTGAATAATGTGGACATGAAGGGCAAGTACCACGAGGTGGTGAAGGACACGGTCAGCCCCAAGGCCGTGATCACCTCCTACAACAACTACTATGAGTTCGGCACAGGCAAGGAAGATCCTTCGCAGAACGCGCCGAGCTGGAAGCCCAACCCCGAGTGGCCGGTGGTGATCGAAGGCGAGGTCAAGCAGAAGAAGACCCTCAGCCTGGACCAGATCATGAAGCTGGCGCCGCTGGAGGAACGCATCTACCGCCACCGCTGCGTGGAGCGCTGGTCGATCGTGGTGCCGTGGATCGGGTTCTCCCTCAGCACGCTGCTCAAGCAGGTGGAGCCCACCGGTAACGCCAAGTACGTGGCCTTCGAGACCTATTACAACTCGAAGGAGATGCTCTCGCCGCGGCAGGCGGGCATCCCGCTTCCTTACGTGGAAGGGCTGCGGCTGGACGAGGCCATGCACCCGCTGACCATGCTCACCGTCGGCTGCTACGGCGAATCGCTGCCGAACCAAAACGGCGCGCCGATCCGCATCAACGTGCCGTGGAAGTACGGCTACAAGAGCATCAAGTCCATCGTGCGCATCCGTTTCGTCGAAAAGGAACCGCCCACGACGTGGAATCTGTACGCGGCCAACGAGTACGGGTTCTATTCAAACGTCAACCCCAATCGCGACCATCCGCGCTGGAGCCAGAGGAAGGAACAGCGCCTGGGCGGCGGATTCCTGGGCCAGGGCACAAGCATGGACACCGTCATCTTTAACGGATACGGCAGCCAGGTGGCCAGCCTGTACGACGGCATGGATCTGATCCGCAAATACTACTGACGGACGGTTGCCATCGCAAGCATGAATCGAGTCCTCTCCAGTAAGTGGACCAAGGTAGTTGTGTTCCTGCTGGGGCTCGCGCCCCTGTTGGCTCTGTTCTGGTTCGCTTACCAGGTGGCGACGCGCCAGGATCCGCTGGCGCTGACCGCGAATCCCACCGAATACATCACTCACTACACCGGCGACTGGCTGCTGCGGTTCCTGCTGATCACGCTTTGCGTGACGCCGCTCAGGATGCTGTTCAAGCGTCCGGCGATCACACGTTTTCGGCGGATGCTGGGGCTGTTCGCGTTCTTCTACGGCAGCCTGCACCTGCTGACGTGGCTGTGGATCTCCTCGGGCTGGGACCCGCAGGAGATGATCAACGACGTGATCAAGCGCGCCTACATCACGGTGGGCATGGCCGGCTATCTGGGGATGATTCCGCTGGCCATCACCTCCACCGCCGGCTGGGTGCGAAGGATGGGCTTCAAGCGCTGGCAGAAGCTGCACCGGCTGATCTATTTCAGCTCGGCGGCGGGGGTGGTGCATTATTATTGGCTGGTCAAGTCTGACGTGCGGCTGCCGCTGATGTACGGAGGGATTCTGGCGGCGTTGCTGGCGGTGCGCATCGTGGCGTGGTTCCGGAAGCCGCGGCCGGCGGCCAAGCGGTCACAGGCTCCCGTGGCTTCGTAGAAGTGTGGACAGGGGAGGACCGCTCCCTGCGGTCGCGGCTCTGCTAGCGGTGCTGTGCCCAGCGGACAGGAACAGGGCACAGCGGCGCTTTGCCCAGGCCGCGGCTTGCGTTCGCAACGCCAGTAGCAGAGCCGCGACTGCAAGGAGCGGTGGTCCGCGGTCCGCAAACCGCCGGGGCGGGCGCTACACCTTCGCGGGAATCGGCGCGGCCGGCAGGACCACGGTACGGTCGCGGCCCTGGTTTTTCGCCATGTAGAGCGCGTCGTCCGCGATGCGGATCAGCATTTCGGCGCTCACGTTCATGCCCGGGCTCCAGCAGGTGGCGCCGAAGCTGCACGTCAGCGGATGACTGGCGTCGTTGATCTGCATCGGCTCGCTCGAAAGGGCCACACGCATGCGTTCGGCCTGGCTGGCGGTGCACAACTCGTCGCAGCCGGGCAGGACCACCAGGAACTCCTCGCCGCCGTAGCGCCCGATGGAATCGTAGGAGCGCATGGCGGCGCCCACGCGGCGGGTGAACTCGCGCAGCACGGCGTCGCCGGCGAAGTGCCCGTAGGTGTCGTTGACCGCTTTGAAGTGGTCCAGGTCGGCCAGAACCACGCCCACCGACCGTTTTTCGCGCGCGGCGCGGACCAGCTCGCGCTGCAGGATATCCAGGATCGAAGACCGGTTCCAGATGCGCGTGAGGAAGTCCTTGGTGGCCTGTTCGCGCAACTCCTCGCGCGCGGCCACCAGCTCACGCTGCAGGTCAATGACGCGGGAGCCGGCGCGCAGGCGGACCTTCAACTCGTGCTGGTCGAAGGGCTTGGTCAAATAGTCGTCGGCGCCGGCTTCCATGCCCTCAATCAGGTCCTCGCGCTGGCTCTTGGAGGTGAGCAGCAGCAGGTAGGTGTAGTTGAGTTCCTCGCTTTTGGCGTGCTCGCGGACGCGCTTGCAGACTTCGGGACCCGACAGGCCGGGCATCACCCAATCAAGGATGGCCAGGCGCGGAGGGTCTTGGGCGCTGAGGTAGTTCCACGCCTCGACGCCGTCGCAGGCCACGACGACCTCGTAACTCCACTTGCGCAGAGTGGCTTCCAGAAGATGCCGGCTCACAATGCTGTCGTCCGCTATCAGGATGCGCATATCGCTGGTGACCGGGACTGGTGGTACCTCTAGCATTATATCGGCGGATAGCATCCTGGAGTGCATATCGGCGGGGCAAGAGCTTTTTTGACCAGCGGCCTGCGCTGCCGTCGTATGATAGGACTTGGGATGGGGTAGCGGCCGCCAACGGGCGGGCGAGGCCCCGCCGAACAGAGATTTGGACAGGGTCCAAGCTACGGATCCAAGCTACGGGTCCAAGCTACGGGTCCAAGCTACGGATCAGGTAGCCCGCGCCTCGGCGAGGCGCCTGTCTCACGCGGGCTGGGGCTCCCGCAAAAAGGAGAAATATGCAGAATTCCGTTCTGGTGCCGATGGTGGTGGAGCAGACTTCGCGCGGCGAGCGCGCCTTCGATATCTACTCGCGGCTGCTCAAAGAGAACATTATTTTCCTGGGCACGCCGATCGACGACAACGTGGCCAACCTGATCATCGCCCAGATCCTGTTCCTGGCAGCCGAGGATCCGGAGAAGGACATCTCGCTGTACATCAACTCGCCGGGTGGCTCGATCACGGCGGGCCTGGCGATCCTGGACACCATGCGCCTGGTGGAACCGGACATGGTGACCTACTGCGTTGGGCAGGCGGCTTCGATGGCCGCGGTGTTGCTGGCCTGCGGGACCAAGGGCAAGCGCTACAGCCTGCCGCATTCGCGCATCCTGATCCACCAGCCGTCGATGAGCGGGCTGGCCGGGCAGGCGGCCGATATCGACATCTACGCCAAGGAAATTCTGCGCATGCGGGAAACCCTGAACGACATCCTGGCGAAGGCCACCGGGCAGACCACCGAACGCGTAGCGCGCGACGTTGACCGCGACTACATCATGGAGCCGGACCAGGCGCTGGGATACGGCATGATCGACCACATTATTTCCAGCCGCGCGCTGCAGCCGGTTACGAAGTAAGACCGCCGGAATTCCCTGGCTGCGTGTAACCGCAGCCGGCGTGCGCCAGTCTATTGGGTGAAATGCGCACCGGGCACGGCAAAGCGGTGTGGTTCTGGATCCTGGCCGGCGCGGCAGTCGCGGGGATCCTGGTACCTTGGCGAGGCTCGGCAAGGCGCCCGGCGCCGGAACTGCGCGGTCCTGGGGAAGGCCCCCCGCTGGATCGGGTGGATCTGGCCAGCCACGATTCGTTCCCGGCGAGTGATCCCCCGCAGTTCAGCCGCTGAGGCAGGCGTACTCGTTGATCTCTCTTCCGTGCGAGAGCATTGTGACCGCTGCGGTGGCGGAGGCATTCCAGGCGGCCTCAGGACGTCTGGGAACTCAGATCATTGAACGCGGCGGCGGCGGGCGTGCCCGAGATGCGGAATCTACCGCGGTCCGCGGGGGTTGATTGCCCCAGCCCGGTTGCCACGAATTTCGTTAACAGCGATCATTGCGACGAGGGGAGCAACGTCAAGATCACCCACGATCTGGGCGACATGCCGCCGTTTCAAAAAGAGGAGGCGACCGACACCAGCGCGACGGCAACTTTGGACCGCATCTGCCCTTTCGAGCAGGACGCCCTGGCGAACGACAATCATATGTTCGATCCGGGCGAGATGTGGCGGTTCCTGGTGAATGATTTCGTCGTGCCGCCGCATCCGGGACAACCGCCAAACTTCGGGTCCATCGGCATCGGCGCCGCAAGCCAGGGACCGTCACAGAAGGGGGATGACTCGAAATTCGCGCCGGACGGCTCAAATTCGAGCATCCTGGCGGCCACCTGCGTCTGGATCAAGAAGGAAGGCCCTACGGAGTGCGTGGAAGCCGTGCCGGAGCCTTCGACGCTGTGGCTGCTGGTCTGCGGCGCGCTGGCGACGCTGGTTTCAGCGGCGTTGCGGCGGCGGCCGGCGTGGAAGACGCCCTGAATTCTGGGCGCCCCGGGGGGTGTCTGCCTCTGAAAGAAGCATGAGGGATGCCGGTCTGAACATTTCAGCGCTACAATGTTTTAGACTCGGCGAGCCTCATGCAGCATTCCACTTTGGTCGCGATGGGAGTCCGCTGGCTCAGCAGGCGGTCCTCGGTTGTTCTCTATGAATCCGCGGCGAAGCGGACCGGAGAGACGCCGGACGTGATCGGCTGGGCGGCCGGATCGGCATCGGTGCTGATCGAATGCAAGGTGACCCGTGCGGATTTCCTGCGGGACGCGAAGAAGGACGCGCGGAAGAAGCCGCGCGTGGGAATGGGACAGAGGCGCTACTATCTGTCTCCGCCAGGCGTGATCGAAGTGAAGGATCTGCCAGCCAAGTGGGGCTTGCTGTGGGCGGAGAAGGGGCAGGTACGGGTGCAGCGCGAGGCGCGCGGGTGCCCGGAGCGGAATCTGCTGGCCGAGGTCCGGTTTCTGAGCGCCATGCTGCGGCGGGCGCAGATCCGGATCGGGTCACGCCCGCTTTCCGAGTGGCTCCGCGGGGAGAATCGCTTCGAGGCCAAGCGCGGCGTTACGCCCAACCGCGTCCCGGCGCCGCGCAGGAACAAGAAACCGGGCCGGACCAAGGCGGCGACGCACGCATCCGCGTGAGGGGCGAGTCCAGACCAGCGTCCGCAGACCGGTGTTCCATAATTCGGCGCCCGCCGGACCGCATGATAAAATGACCCCTTAATCTCATGCAAGGGGGACGGAAATGAGTCTTTTCGATGCTGTTCAGAAGGCGCTGCCGCAACAATTCGGGGGGACGCTGTCCAAGGTGTTCGGGGAAACGCTGCATGCCGCTTTAGAGGGCACTGGCGGATTCAGCGGCCAATTTTCCCGGATGATGGAGCAGTTCCGGACGAGTCTCAATGCGACGTCGGGCGGCTCGCCCGCGCAACCGGGTACGGGTGTTTTGGGCGGCCCGCTGGGGGGACTGGGCGGCACTCTGCCTCCCGGCGCGATTCAGAAGCTGTTCTACATCTCCGTTCTGAATGGCGCCATCAAGAAGGCGACCCAGTCGCAGCATTTCAACCTGGAGACGCACATCAACGACCTGTGGGTGAGCCTGTCCCTGCTGCGCAACTCGCCGCAACAGATGCAGACGCTGGAAGCGACCTTGAGCCAGCAGCAACAACAGGTGAATCAGATCACCCAGGAACTCAACGCCCTCTTTCATAACTTTCAGACCATGGCGACCACCGCTGCGAAAAACATGCGGTAATCCGGAGACTTGTCCGCGGTCTTGGGCGCAGGGCCCTGTCAGGACGACCTTGCCGCTCCTGGTTCGCTGCGCTCAGGGCGGCCAGAGCCGATAGCGCCAGCAAATCCCTCTATTCCGGTCAGTCATCGTTCTGGTGTACCAACTGCCGGTGGCGTTCAGGGATGTCGTAGGCGCCATGCGATCGATGGAACGCCCCAGCCGGCATTTCTCACCAGGCTTCGGACGCAGGACGTGGCGCGAGCCCATGGCTCGCCGCGCCGGGACTCGTCCCGGCGCTTGTCGCCCGTCACAGTGTCCTGCCGGGAGCGGCGGCGAAATCGCCGATTGCGTATCCCTGCCTCACGTTTCGCGCCGATGCACTGTAGAGCTTGTGAGAAATGCAGACTAAACCCCGGCGGCCACCTCACTCATCGCGAACCCGATCTTCACCTCGCCTGCCATGGGCCGCTGCCGCCGGCGCCCGTAGCGCCGTCCGTTCGCCCGCACCGTGTCGATGGCCGAAAGATAATACTCGCTCGCGGGGCGCACTGCCACGCCCCGCGAGACGTCGTGTGCGTAGAGGAGCTTGGCGTCCTCCACCACAGCCTTCAGATCCGCGCCGGTGAGTCCTTTGCTCGCCCGTGCCAGATCTGTCCAGTTCGCGGACCCGATGGGCTCCGGGAGCCCCCGCGTCCGCGCTCGCAAAATCTCCTCCCGCGCGACCTCGTCCGGCAGCCGCGTCTCCAGCCATAGCTCGATCCGTCCGGACCGCACGATCGCCTGCGGCAGACTCGCCACGTCCATGGCCGTGATCATCACGCACACGCGTTCCGCGCTGGCGCTTTCGAGGCCGTCCAGCATCGTCAGCAGATAGCGGTAGAAGCCGCTGTGGTCCTGATTCTCGAAGATCACGTCCGTATCGTCAATGAACACCACCGAAGGAGCGTTGCGCTTGGCCTCACGGAACACCCGGCCGATGGTCCGGTAGAAATCGCAGGACCCGGCGACCGCCCTTCCGTCGATCAGAAAGAACTTGCTCTTGAGCCGGTGGGCCAGCGCCCGGCCGATGGTCGTCTTCCCCGTGCCCGGCGGCCCGGCGAGCAACACACCGCGTTTCGGCTTCAGCCCGAGGTCCGCCGCCAGCCCGTCGCTTTCGAACGGGCGCGCGACCTTCGCCTCCAGGGCATCGATCACGTCGTCGACGCCCCGCAGGTCATTCCAGTCCACCGGCGCAACTTCTTCGAGCTCTACATTGCTGCTCATGTGCGCCATGTGCAGGTAGTCGACGAACAGCTCGGTGTCGAGGTCGCCGGTTTGCCGCAGCCACAGGCAGGTGTTGCGCAACTGATGCGCGCTCAGCTTGGGCGCGAAGCGGTGGATGCGCACGTAGTCCAGCCGCGCCGCCATCTCCCCTCCCAGGTAGGTGCGGCACAGGTGCTCATAATCGGCCGGCGTGAACTCGTCGACCTCCCAGCGGTAGGCGCGCCGCCGCAGCGGCGCCGGAGCTTCGTCGTCCATGGAAAACACCAGCTTGTGTCCGGCACGCGCCCGGTCCAGCACCGCGGTGAGCGCCGCTGCCAGGACACCTCCCCGCGTGTAGTTGAAGTGCTCGACGATCTCCTGCACCAGGTGCAGGTCGTCCACCACCACCAGCTCGTGCGAAGCCAGGGCATCCTCCAGCATCCCGGCGAACGCCTCTTCGATCGCCAGCGGCTGGTGCGCCTGCAAGGACGCGATGAACTGCCGCATCCCCACGAACGCGCCGCCGAAGCGCGCATGCACACGCTCCAGGATGGTGGTCTTGCCGCTTCCGGCGGAGCCTTCCAGAACGAAGACATTCCCCACCGGAATTCCCTCCATTAATCCGCTCGCCGCTTTGTGTTGTGCGGGAGTCAATGTAAATTGCTCTTGTCTCATACGCTCTTTTAAAGACACTCCGGCCTTGCGGCCCGGAACCTGCGCCAGGAAAAGTCCGCCACGCAGCCATGCGCGGGCACACCTCTCCGGCGGCTTGTTTTACGGGGCTTCTGTCGTTGCCGAGGCTTAGACGCGGGTGAGATCTGCGGAAGCGGGACCGCTTCCTACCGCGCCATCTGCCGCTTGCGAATTGTGGAAATTATCGCCGTCGTGGAGCAAAGACAGTCCTCCTTCCATCAGAAAATTAGGTCGGTTTCTATAAACTAACACAGGGGAATCGCTGTGGCAAGACCTTTTCTCGTTAAATATTGTCTCCCAGCAATTCCTTCAGCCGGCTATGTCCGGACCGGCTCACCGGCAACTGTGAACCGTCGTGCAGCACGGCCACACGGCTGTCCTTGGTGTACGGCTCGATCCGCGCGATCCGCTCCAGATTCACCAGGTACGACCGGTGAATGCGCACGAAGCGCCGCGGGTCGAGTTGCTCCTCCAAACTCGAAATCGTCTGCTGCTTCAAGTACGTCTTCTTCTCGCTGTGCAGCCCCACGTAGTCGTCCTGCGCCTCGGCGTAATCCAGCTTCCCCACGGGAATGATGTGGACCCTGGTTCCGTCCTTCACCACCACCCGTTCCAGCGTCTGCCCCGGAGGCCGCGCTGCCGCCGCCAACTCCGCTGCCTGGAACGGCCGCGCCTGCGGCTCCCGCAGTAACGCGCGGGCCCGCTCCAGGGCCGTTTTCAGCCGGTCCAGCGCGAACGGCTTCAGCAGGTAGTCCACCGCATGCGCGTCGAACGCCTTCAGCGCGTATTGGTCGTAGGCCGTGACGAAAATCACCGCCCCCGGCGGATCAATCAGTTCCAGCACCTCGAACCCGTCCAGCTTCGGCATCTGGATGTCCAGGAACAGCACGTCCGGATGCAGCTCCGTCACGGCCTTCACCGCCTCGAATCCGTTGGCGCACTCCGCCACGATCTCCACTGCGCCGGCGTCTTTCAACTGCTCCCGCAGAAGCTGGCGAGCCAGCTCCTCGTCGTCCACTATCACGGCGCGCAAGGCCGTCATCGAATCTCTCCTTTCTGACAAGGCAGCACCAACTCCGCCCGGAAGCGGTTCTCTTCCGCCGACGTAGTCAGACGAGCCGCTCCCCGGTAGCGCGTCTCCAGCCGGTTCCGTATATTGCGCAATCCAAGCCCGTGGCGCCGCGGTGACGGAGCCTCCGGATCGAACCCGTTCTCCACCAGCACCGACAGCCGGCCGCCCTCCACGCGGCTCTCCAGCCGGATGGTGCCGCCGTCCACCAGCGTCGCGATGCCGTGTTTGATCGCGTTCTCCACCAGCGGCTGCAGCACCAGCGCCGGCACGCGGCAGTCCGAGCACGCTTCCTCCACGTGCATCTCCACCTGCAGGCGCGCGCCGAACCGCACCCGCTCCACTTCCAGATACGTGCGCGCCAGCTCCAACTCCTCCCGCCAGGAAATGCTCTCACGCTCGCCCAACCCCAGCGTGTTGCGCAGGAACTCGGACAACCGCACGCACATCTCCCGCGCCCGGGCCGCATCCGACGCCGTCAGCGCGCTGATGGAGTTCAAGCAGTTGAACAGGAAATGCGGATTGATCTGCGATTTCAGCGCCCGCAGCTCCGCATCGCGCGCCTGCAACGCCGCCTCGCGCGATTCCTCCAGCGCCAGCACCACGTAGTGGAACGCCACCGACATCAGGTAAAGCAACTGCGCCACCACCACCAGCACCGGGATCGCCGGCGTGAGGCGAGCCCCCAGATCCATCGCGTTGCCTACCGCCAAAGCCGCGGCCACCCACAGCGCCGACGCCAGGATCGCGCCGCCAATGTGGTTGATTGCCAGCCGCCACGGTGACGTGGAACCCAGCGGCAGCGCGCGGCACACGTACCACGGAGCCGCGCACACGAAGGCGTACAGCAGGCACAACGGCGTGGTCAGCGCGAATGTTTCGGACCACGTCAGCTCGCTGACCGTGCGGATCAGGATCGCCAGCCACAGGGCTAAAACAACCCACTGCGCCACGTAGGCCAGCAGAATCACACGGCTGCGTAAGAGCGGATGCATCGCCTCAGTTCCGCACGATCACGGACCCGAACACCGCGCCGCCCTTGACAATCAACCGTGGCGCATTCGGATCGGTCTGATGCGAGCGGTACGTCTTATCCAAATACCCGCCGAATACGCCCGCCCCGCGTACCTCCACGTTCCACGTCTCCGGCACCGTCAGTTCCACGCCGCCGAACACCGCGTCGGCATGCAGCACGATCTCTCTCCGCGTGGTCGCGGCGTCGCGCAAATCGATTTCCACCCCGCCGAACACGGTGGAGATCTTGCCGCCTTCGAAATCCTGCGACACAATGCGCCGCCGGTCGCCGCCGAACACCGTCTCAATGTGCAACCGGTTCGCGCCCGATCCGCCCATGGGCGGCGCCTGCCCAGGCTGGCCAGGCTGACCGGGCTGGCTTGGCGCCTCCGCCGGCCCCGGCGGCAGGTTCCAGTCCAGATGCCGCGCCAGCATCATGGCCCCCACCGCGATCAGGATCCCCGGCCACAGATACCGCCACATGTCGCCGGTGATGATGTCCAGCGTCTGCAGCAGGAACACCGTGCCGATGCCCGTCAGGATCACGCCGGGAATCAAGCTCGAAGGATGCCCCGAAGAGGCGAGCTTGGAAACCCCCAGCGCGATCAGGATCACGGGCCAGAACTGCCAGATGCTGTCGAAGTACAGGATGCCCAGGTTGCGCAGCAGAAACATCACGCCCGCGGCGATGATGATGAGCGCGAACAGCATGCCGCCCGCGTTGGATCCGCCGTAGTCGCGCCGGTCCGCCCAGCGCTCCTGCCGGCGCTCCATGCGAGCCCGATGCCGCTCTTCCCGCTCCTGCTGCCGTTGTTGCCAGCGATCCTGATCCATAACGGGGGACCTTCCCCTAAGCGAATCCTACCAGTCTTCGGCTTCTCTTCCGGTGTTGAATCGGCGAACAACCGCCCTCTACCGGTAAGTGACGCGCCCGCCGCCCGCTACAATAGGAGCCTGTGTCCTACAAGGTAACTTTGATTCCTGGCGACGGTATCGGACCCGAAGTCGCCGCCGCCGCCCGCCGCGCCGTAGATGCCACCGGAGTGCAGATTGACTGGGAAGTCGCCGAACTCAATGCCGACGTCATCCTCCAGACCGGCCAGTCGCTGCCCAAACACGTCGTCGATAGCCTGGAGCGCACCACCGTCGGCCTCAAAGGACCCGTCACCACGCCCATCGGCGGCGGCTACACCAGCGTCAACGTGGCTCTACGCAAGCGCCTGGACCTGTTCGCCAACGTCCGCCCCGTGCACAGCCTGCCCGGCATCGCCACGCGCTTCTCGGACGTCAACATCGACATGGTTATCTTCCGGGAAAACACCGAGGACCTCTACTCCGGCCTGGAACACGAAGTGGTCAAGGACGTCGTCACCGGACTCAAAGTGATCACCCGCACCGCCTCCCTGCGCATCGCTGAATACGCCTTCTACTACGCCGCCGTCAACCGCCGCCGCAAGGTCACCGCTATTCACAAGGCCAACATCATGAAGCTGGCCGACGGCCTGTTCCTGCGCTGCTGCCGCGAGGTCGCCGTGAAGTACCCGCAGGTCGAATACAACGAATTGATTGTGGACAACGCGTCCATGCAACTGGTCACCCGGCCCGAGCAGTTCGACGTCCTCCTGCTGCCGAACCTCTATGGCGATATCGTTTCCGACCTTGCCGCCGGACTGGTCGGCGGCCTGGGCATCGTCCCCGGCGCCAACATGGGGGAAAAGCACGCGGTCTTCGAAGCGGTGCACGGCTCTGCTCCGGACATCGCCGGGCGTGGAGTCGCGAACCCCACCGCCATGATCAGCTCGGGCGTCATGATGCTGCGCCACCTGAAGGAGACCGCCGCCGCGCAGAAGCTCCAGGCAGCCATCGAAGCCGTCTACGCAGGGAAAAAGAACACCACCGCCGATGTCGGCGGCTCGGCGGGAACCGAACAGTTCACTGACGCCATCATCGCCGCGATGGGATAGGGCTCAGGCCTCCACCAGCAACTTTTCGATCTTCTCGTAGAGCTGCGCCGCCTGGATCGGCTTGGCCAAATAATCGTCCATGCCGGCCGCCAGGCACATCTCGCGATCCCCGGCCATCGCGTGCGCCGTCAGCGCGATGATCGGGGTGAACGATCCTGTCTTGCGCTCGTGCTCGCGGATCGCCCGGGTGGCCTCCAGACCGTCCATCTCCGGCATCTGCACGTCCATCAGGATGATGTCGAAGCGGCCCTCGGCGCATTTCTCCACCGCCGCCCGCCCGTCGGGGACCACCGTCACCCGGTGCCCGCACTTCTCCAGCAGCCGCACCGCCAGCATCTGGTTCACCTTGTTGTCCTCTGCCAGCAGGATCTCCAGCTTCCGCGCGGTTTCCGGCGAAGGCGTGGGCCGCGCGGCCGCGCGAGCCTGGTCTTCGCCGCCCCGCCGCAGCGCGCGCAGGATTCCCCGTCCTAGCTCGCCCTGCGTGATCGGCTTCACCAGGTACAGCGCCACACCCAACTCGCGGCAGCGCTTCGCGTCCGTGCTCAGATCGGCCGAGCTCAGCATCATGATCGCGGCGCCGTCCCGCGCCGGGCCCGCCTGAATGCGCTCCACCAGCGTGAATCCGTCCATCTCCGGCATCTGCGCATCCACCAGGAGCAGCGGGAACCGCCCGCCGGACCGGTACTCGCGCTCGATCAGCGGCACCGCCTGGCGCGGATCGCTCAGGGTGATCGGACGCATCTCCCAACGCAGCAGGAATTCTTCCAGAATGCGGCAGTTGATTGGATTGTCGTCTACGATCAGCGCGCGCATTCCCTTCAGCGCCGCAAGATTCCGCACCTGGCCCTCGGCTTCGGCGGGCAGGACCGCGGCCGGTTCGGGAACCTCCGCGTGAATCGTGAAGGAGAACGTCGCGCCTTCGCCCGGAGTGCTCTCCACCCCAATCTTGCCGCCCATCATGTGTACCAGTTGCTGCGAAATCGCCAGGCCCAACCCGGTGCCGCCATAGCGCCGCGTCGCCGACCCGTCCACCTGCGTGAATGAATCGAAGATCAATTTCTGCTTTTCCAGCGGAATCCCGATCCCCGTGTCCACCACCGCGAAGTGCAGCTCCGCCGTCCGCCCTTCCGTCCCCAGCCACCCCACCTCCACCAGCACGTGACCTCTCTCGGTGAACTTCAGCGAGTTTCCCAACAGATTCACCAGCACCTGGCGCAACCGGAACGGATCCGCCACCACCACTTCCGGCACGTCCGGATCCACGTGGCACATCAGCTCCAGCCCCTTCTGGTGCGCCCGCAGCGCCAGCGTCTTCATCGTCTCGTCCATGTGCGGACGCAGGTGGAAGGCCACCGGATCCATGCGCAGCTTGCCCGCTTCCAGCTTGGAGAAGTCCAGCACGTCATTGATCACGTTCAGCAGGTGCGCCGCCGAGCTCCGCACTGTGTTCAGATACTCGTGCTGCTCCGAATCGAGCTCCGTGTCCAGCGCCAGCTCGGCCATGCCGATGATGCCGTTCATCGGCGTGCGGATCTCATGGCTCATGTTGGCCAGAAATTCGCTCTTCATCCGAACCGCTTCCTCGGCGCGTTCCTTGGCCACCGTCAACTGCCCGTTCGACTCCCGCAGCTCGGCCGTACGCAACGCGACTTCTTCCTCCAGCCGCCCGCGATGCCGCGCCAGCTCCACGTCCCGCTCCTGGATCTGCGACAGCATCTCATTGAATGCGTCCATCAGATCTCCGATCTCATCCCTGCTCTCGCGCACCGCCCGCGCCGCATAATTGCGGTTGGAGGAGACCTGCCTCGCCAGCCCCGCCAGGCGCAGAATCGGCTCCGAAATGATCCGTTGCAGCCAGGACGAGAACATGAACGCCACGAATGCCGAGGCGCACAACACCGCCAGCGCCACCACCGAGTAACGCAGCACCTGCGAGCGTACTTCCTCCAGGCTCGCCAGAATGTAGATCGATCCGATCGTTTCCCCGTCCAGCACGATGGGCCGGTAGATCGCCACCTGCTGGGTCGAATAGTAGTGGCCGGGCAGTTGGGGCTTTAGCGGACAGATCGCGGTTGTTCTTTGCGCCCGTCTGTAACTGGCGAAAACGTGACCGCCATAATTGTAGATGCAGGCCACCTCGATCCGCTGGTCCGCCGCCAGGCTGCGCAAGCCGCTCGCGGCGGCCGCCTGATCCTCGAAGCTCAGCGACGCCGTGCTGCCATTCGCCACCACGTCGGCTACTGTCGCAATCTGATCCGCGATGCGTCCCGGCAACACCGTCAGCTCACGCGCGATCAGTCCGCCGACGGCCATCGCCAGCGCCACGCTCGAGGCGATCATCACCAGCAGCACCAGCTTGCGCTTGATCGGGAGGTTTCTGTAGAACCGCATCACTTCCCCCCCTTTCCGCCAGTGATAATTGCGAGCTGCAACAGCTTCGAGCTGATTTTCAGATGGTGCCCGGGTGCCTCCGTGGGGTTGATCTCAAACCGCACCCGCCGGTCCTGCACCACGAAGTTGATCACGCCGTCCTGCTCGGTGAAGCCCTCGAACTCGCTCACGGTCAGCACCGGCAGACCGCTCACAGCGTCCAGCACCTCCTGCGCGCGCGCCTCCTCCTGCCGTGGGAGAAACACCAACTGGCAGGACCGGGCCAGACGTGCGTCCACCCGGCGCACTTCCAGCCGCCGGCCGTTGACCGTTTTGTCCTTCGCCACCAACGCCAGCGAGGCTTCTACATCGTCTTTGCCCACAATGCCGATCACGAACGGAGCATCCGGCGAGGCAAACGCCGATCGCGGCCATTCCACGAACCGCGTGAAGTTGAACAGGAACGCCGCTTTCACTTCGTGCTCGGGCGCCGCGCCAAGCTCTTCAGAGCCCGCCGCACCCGCGCTCAGACACAGAACCAGCGCCAGGCAGCCGGCCTTCGCCAGCCGGCGTCCCCGCAGCCCCTTCGTCTCTGCACGCACTGGTGCTGGCTCACTGCATGCCATCGTCCGCACGCTCCACATCCGAGTGCTCTACCGGGGTCGTTCGTCCCTCGTGGCACAAACCGCCTCGCGATCGACAGGCGCTGGATCGTGGGCACCGGGGCATGGCAGGCCCGGCGCCTCGGGCGTGAAGCTTTGGATCGGCCGCCCCACCGTGGGCGTCTCCGGAACAGTCCCGGCCTTCGACGAAACTCCTCGCCATACTCCACGCATCGGCCAGGACGGCGCGAGCGTGAAACAGAAGAATCCGACCACGCCGGACTCCGCAGCGCGGCAGACAGAGCCGCGGCGGCGGGCCGCAGTTCCCGCTGGTCCGTGCCCCCGCGTTGCGCTTCAGCCGCTCAGTCCGTCTTCAGCCGCAACTCCAAGCCGAAGTACACCGTCCGTCCCTGCTGCACGGGAACGTGTCGAACGCGTTGTTGCCCCAGTCCGGCACCCACACCTGCCGGTTCGCCGTCGAACCGCAGGCAGGCCATAGGTTGTCGACCAGTCGGCCTGCTGGTGCCCCTGCGCCGCCGCGATCACCCGCAGGTCTCCCCGCCGCATCGTCGCGACGCGTCACTTCATTGCCCTCGGCCTCTTTGGCGATCAGGTTCACCACCCCGGAAAACGCGTTCGACCCGTACAGCACTGAGCCGGGCCCCTTGATTACTTCGATCCGCTCCAGCGCCGCCAAGCCGCAAGAAGGGACCACCGCGCATCCGCGACACGGCGGACACACACCTGTCCTTCACATCGGCGAATCGATTGGGTCGGAGATCAGTGCTTGCGCGTAGAGCCGCGCCACGGAGAGGGGATAGAAGGAGGGAAATCAACGAAGGGCCGGGCATCCCCAGGCCCGGCCCCCGTTTGTCATTCGAACTTCTAGAGCGTTTGCAGCGTGATCGTAGACCGCTCCCTGTGGTCGCGGCTCAGCTACTGGCGCTGTGCCCAGTGCACGTCCGTTGCGCAGAGCGCCGCTAGCTGTGCCGCGACCACAGGGAGCGGTCTACGCTTGCTGAGATAACGCTCTAAGGCGAACTTACAGGCCCTTCTTCGCCAAAAACAGCGCCAGATCTACGCACCGCAGCGAGTAGCCCCACTCGTTGTCATACCAGGCGACCACCTTCAGCAGGTTGCCGTCCAGCACCTTCGTCAACAGCGAATCCACCGTCGAGCTGTTGGGATTATGCATCAGGTCCGTCGAAACCACCGGGTCCTCGGTATACCCCAGGATCCCCTTCAGCGGACCACTCGCCGCCGCCTTCAGCGCCGCGTTCACTTGCTCGGTGGACGTTGATTTGGACGTCACCACCACCAGGTCCACCACGCTGACATTGGGCGTCGGCACGCGCATCGCGTAGCCGTCCAGCTTGCCCTTCAGCTCCGGCATCACCAGCCCGATGGCCTTGGCCGCGCCCGTCGTGGTCGGAATCATGTTGATCGCCGCCGCCCGCGCCCGCCGCAGATCCTTGTGCGGAAAATCCAGCACGTGCTGGTCGTTGGTGTAGCTGTGGATGGTGGTCATCGAACCCTTCTCGATGCCGAAATTCTCATGCAGCACCTTCACCACCGGAGCCAGGCAATTCGTGGTGCAGGACGCATTCGAGATCACCTTGTGCTTGGCCGGATCGTAGGCCGACTCGTTCACGCCCAACACCACCGTCAGGTCCTCATTCTTGGCCGGCGCCGAGATGATGACCTTCTTCACGCTGCCCTTCAAATGCTTCGACGCAGCCGTGGCGTCGGTAAACTTGCCCGTCGATTCGATCACGATCTGGGCGCCCAGCCCGGACCAGTCGATTTCCGCCGGATCCTTGATCGCGAAGACCTTGAGCCGCTTCCCGTTCACGAGGATGGCGTCGTCCTCTGCTTTGACCTCACCGGCCAGCGGGCCCAGGATCGAGTCGTACTTCAGCAGATGCGCCAATGTCTTGGTGTCGGTAAGGTCGTTGGTTGCGACCACCTCCACTTCGGGGCGGTCCAACGCCGCGCGCAACACGTTCCGGCCGATTCGACCGAAACCGTTGATACCAATTTTGGTAGCCATAGATCTTCAGTGTAGCTCCGGGGGAACCTCCAACACGATATATCCATCCTCGATGGCCCGCAGCCGCAGTCCCCACTCCGCGGCCCGCCCCGCAAGGTCCAACGCCCCCCGATCCTCAACGCTCGCCAGCACCCACCGGACCCCCGCTTCCCCCAGCGCGCGCTCCGCCTGCCGCCGCAGATCCCCCGGCGGATCTTCTCGAAATGCCCGCACCGGCCCGCCGTCCACCTGCGGCGTCCGGCACTGATCCCCGGCGCACCCGATCACCACCCGATCCACCGGCTCGGCTACCGTCACCTCCAGCCACATCCCGTCCCGGCCCGTGCGCCCGGTGGTCCAGCGCGTCGCCCAGTTCCCGTCCGCCGCGAAGCGCGCATCTTCGGAATTCGGCGCGCCCGCGACCCCCACGATCGCTACTTCCCGCTCACCCCGGAACGTCCGCACTTCGTTCACGCCCCACCGCCCGCGCCCGCCGAACGCCTCGGGGACCAGCCGCACCACCGTCCGCTCCGGAAACCGCACTTCGTAGCGCCCCACCGGCAGCCGCTCGGGGAGCATCGCGGCCCACAGCACTTCACGCAGCCGCCGCCCCTCGTCCGACCGTTCCGGATCCACGATCGTCCGCGTGTGATACACCTGCTGGAATGGCGCCAGCGTCAGCACGCGCTCGCCATCCGGGACCATCGTCTCCAGCAATCGGCCCACGCGGTACGACGGCAACGTCCGAGCCAGAAAAACCTCCTCCGGCTCGATCCGCAGCGCGGCCCGCCACTCCGATCCTTCGATCCGCCACGCCTCGTCGTCGGTATAGAGCCCCATCACCGCGGGCCACGACATCACCAGGTGCGCCGCCACCACCGCCGGAGCCGCCATCCGCCAGCGCACCAGCACCATCGCCAGAGCCAGCGCGAAAAACGGCAGCCCGGCCACCAGCGCCCTAGCCTCCATCGCGCCCAGACAAACGGCGCTGAACACCACCCCCGCGATCAGCAGCCGCCGCCCCACCGGCCAGCGCAACGCCAGCAGGCTCAGCGGGAGCAGCAGGAAAACCGGCCCCAGCAATCCCGCCACGCGTTCCCCGTGCACCGCCAGATCCAGCGGCAGCCGCGGATACCACGCGTTCAGATGCAGAATCGGCTTGTCGACCTCCCGCACCACCCAAGGCGCCAGCGACCAAACCGCAAACCCGGCCAGCGCCGCCCTGACCATCCAAAACCCGCCAGCCCGCTCATGCTCCCTGTCCCCGACCCCCGCTAGCTGTGCCGCGACCACAGGGAGCGGTCCCCCAACCGTCCGCCGCCCCCGCCCCCAAACACAAAACGCCGCAAAGACCGCCGCCGCCACCCCCACATCCGGCGCCGCAATCGTCCCCACCCGGCCCACAATCGGACTCGCGAACACCAGCACCGCCGCCACCGCGCCCGCACGCCCCTCCCCGACGCGTTCCCCATAACCCGCAACCCCCACCGCCAGCGCGACCAGAAACAAAAACTCCACGACCGCCGCCGCCGAATGCTTGCCGATCGCGAACGCGAACAGGAACAGCATCTCCATACCATCGGCGCGCGCCGGCCCGAACGTCTCCGCCCACCGCGAGACATCCGCCAGATAGTAAGTAGTCCCGTCGACGCTCACCTCCGGAGCCATCGCCACACTCGCATACAGCAACCCGAACACGGCGATCACGCCCCACAGCACGACGCTCCACCCGACCCCCAACCCGCCAGCCTCGCGCGACGGCAGCCGATGCCCCCCGCGCCACACCCCCGCCGCGATCAGCAACACCGCCGCGCCCACCAGCACGCTCCGCCGGGCCAGCCCCAGTTCCGCCAGCCCGAACACCACCGCCGCCAGCACGGCCGAGCCCAGCACGAACCCCAGGAACACCGCCTCCATCCGCCGCAGCCGCGCCCCCGCCGCCCGCAGCAGCGCATTCCCTACCACCAGGCTCGCCGACCCCGTCAAACCCGCCGCCAGCAGAATGTAGAGGACCTGCTTCACCGCTCGCCTACGTCCTCCGGAACGGCCAGCGCCGTCCCACTCACCTCGCTCGCGAAGATCTCGCGCAGCCCGCGCGCCGCCGCCCCCGCGCGATCCTCCTGCCGCAGCACGTAGTAGTCGAACCCGGCCTGATCCGGACCAGCCTCGATGGTCGCCGCCCAGTCCATCCCAAACATCACGCGATACAGTGCCAGCGTTCGCTCTAAAGGCGCGCTCGCCGCGATCCGCACCGGACCGTCCCCGGCGCCATGCCGCTCCCGGATCCGCAGCATCATCTCCCGGCTGCTCGCATCGAACGACCACTCCAGAAAGCGGTCCACTGCGATGCCGCTCGCCATCGCCGCCACCAGCACTCCCAGCACCGCCATCGCCACCCCGCCCCGCCACCGCCGCAGACCGGCCGCCACCACCAGCGGAGCCAGAAACAAGAAGTAAAGCCCGGTCCGTCCCCACGGATACGGCAGGGCGAACAACATATGGCTCGCCGCTACGCCCGCCGCCGTCACCACGAACGTCCCCACCGTGAGACCCACCAGCCGGTCCGCCACGGGGCTCCTCCAAGCCCACACCGCCGCCCCTGCCGCGACTATCAGCAGCGCCAGCACGAATCCGTCCACCCAGCCGGGATTCAAATGCCGGCCGCCCACCGACAGCTCCGCCAGCGACTGATTCATGGTCGTGAACGTCTCGCTGCCGAAGTAGAAATCCCCCGGACCGGCCTGGCTGAACGGCAGCACCACCAGCAGGAACGTGAACACTCCTGCGGGTCCGGCGAGATCGGTCACCAGTCCCCTCACCCGCGGCCGCCACGCGACCAGCACCACCCCCAGCGCCAAAGCCGGAAACAGAAACGTGAGGTTCGACGCGACGCTCAACGCCAGCCACGCCGCCACGCGCAGCAGACTGCCATCCGGACCCTGCACCACCCGCCACGCCTCGCCGAACGCCCACGCGAAGCACGCCAGCGCCAGTCCATAGCCACGCCCCACCGCCATGTGATCCAGCACCAGCGGATTCGCCGTCAGCGCCAGCGCCGCCACCGCCAGCAGCGGACCATCCCCGAACGCCCGCCGGCACAGCCGGTACACGCCCCAGAAGTACAGCGCGCACGCGGCCAATGAAGGCAGCCGGAACGCCAGCTCCGACAACCCGAACACGCGCACCGCCAGCCACACCGCCAGCGTGTGCAGCACATGCAGATTCGCGTCGTAGTAGCGGAACAGGGAAAACGGCGTAGCTCCGATATAGAGCTGATACGAAAACGCCTCGTCGGTGGTGAAGGAAAGCGTCGCCGCGCGATACACGGTCAGCGCAAACAGCGCCGTAAGGCAAGCGATGGTAACGCGCCGGGACACGGACCTTCGATTATATTCCCCACCGCCCGGCCCAACACCGCTGCTCTGCAAAACAAACCCGATCCGTTCACAACCCAGCGAGCCGAGCCGCGACCACAGGGAGCGGTCCCGCCACTGTCTGCTCACGCGCCCCGCAGCCACCCACACCCCAGACCCGCGCAGCCCCCGCACCCACTGCGGGTATCATCTAGAAATGGTTCTCTCCGACGTCGACATCCGGCGCTACCTCGACGAGGGCAAAATCAAAATCACCCCCGCCCTGCCGCCGGAGCAGTTCGGCAGTTGCTCGGTCGACTTCTGCCTGGGCCACGAGTTCAGCATCTTCGAACACAGCCGCCACGCCCTCATCGACCTGCGCCACAGCACGCCCATCCAGGATCTGATGCGCACCATCACGGTGGAGGAAGGCGACCCCTTCATCCTCCAGCCCGGCGAATTCGCCCTGGCCATTACGAAGGAAGCCCTGGAGCTCGACGACGACGTGCTGGGGCGCCTGGAGGGCCGTTCCAGCCTGGGCCGCATCGGCATCATCGTGCATGGAACGGCAGGCTTGTTCGACCCCGGCTGGCGCGGCCGCGCGACGCTCGAGCTGAGCAACCTCGGCGTGATGCCCGTCGCACTCTACCCCGGCATGCGCATCTGCTCGTTCACCTTTGAGCAGCTCTCCTCGCGCGTCTCCGTCCCTTATTACAAAAAGGTGGGCAACAAATACGCCGGGCAGGAGCGCCCGCTAGCCAGCAAACTAGCCAGCGAAACATCCGAGTAGCGCTGTGGGGCAGGCCCGCGGCCTGCGGCGGGCTCTCAGCCCGCCTCCGGGCGCCTGTCGCGATATTCGCGAGGTACCCACCGCCTACAAGTACCACCCACAAGAGCGGCGGGCACCTCGCGTCCTCCGAACATGTGCTGCCTGTTCAGGGCCGCAACACTCTCAGGGATGGAGTATGTAGAAAAAACGTTTCAGGCGCCCGGCAGTGTTGCGCCCCACCTACTACGCATTTCTCACAAGCTCTCAGCGCATCAGTGGGAAACGGGAGGCGGGGAGCTGCAATGGCGACTTCGCCACCGCAGCCGGCATGACACCTTGACCGGCGACAAGCCCCGGGATGAGTCATCTTCGTAGTATGGGCGCGGCAAGCCACGGTCTTGCGCCACGCCGTGCGGGCTACTTCCCCAACCGCAGCTCCACCAGCGCCAGCAGCGCCTGCGCCTGCCGCCACTCGTCCCGCAGACCCAGAACGGTCCCCTCGATCCTGCGGTAGTCGACGCCCTTCGCTGCTTTGACCGCCGCCGGGACCGTGTAGGTCGTCGCGCCCGGCGCCGAAAGCTCGAAGTTCATCCGGATTCCTCCCGTTCTGCTCCCGCCCGCGTCGACCGTCTCCAGCAACTGTGTCTCCCCATAGCGGATCACGGGCACGTCGGTCCCCGTCGCCGCGCCCCCTGTGAACACAGTCCTCCGCGTGGCCGGATCGTAACGTGCCTTCCGCGATCCGCTCGCGTTCAGTGCAGTCACCGCATCATTCAGCACCGTCAGAGCCCGTTCCGGATCTCTGCCGAACAGCGCCCCCGCCCCGAGCGACAGCACCAGCGTGCGAAACTCGGCCGGCACCACCGCCGCGTCGCGCGCCAGCAGGTCCACCTGCTGCGAAGCGATCTCCGCCGTAGCATTCGCCATCAGCCCCGCATACAGCATGGACCGCTTCACCCCCGCGCGCGACTGGCCCGCCGCCTGGACGGCCCGGCTGATGTCCTTCGCCCCAATGGCCGCCGCTCCTTCCCCGAAATCGATCAGCTCCAGCAACTGCTGCCGGTCGGCCTGATCGTCCACCGCCGGCACCAGCCTCCGCGCCTCCTCGATGCGCTTCCCTCGAATCGCCGACAGCACCAGCCGCACAGCCCGCGCCCGCCGCGCCGCGGGCGTATCCAGATCCGTCCCCGCCTGAGTCGATGCTGACGGCGTCCCGCCTAAGTTCGCCTTGATCTGCGTCACCAGCTTTTGCAGATCCTCCAGCGAATCCAGTTCCAGGTCGCGCGCCTTCGGCACCAGTTGCGACGCGATCGAGTACGCCTGCGCGGCGCTGTAATTCGCACTCGTCGTCACCGGCAGCATGCGCAGCGCCGCGTCGATATAGGCCTCCTCGGCCCCCGGGTCCGTGCTGAAACGCACCGCGCTGAAGTCGGTGATCTCCACACCGTTCTGGATCGTGCCGAGAGCTTCGTACTTCTTGTCCGGATCGTAGAGCAGCTTCGCCGCCACGAACAAATACTTGCCCAACTCATTGAGCAACGCCGTCGACGGCGCCGGGGCTGACGCCACCAGGTCCGCCGCCAGGGGAAAGGCCTCGTCGGCCAGCTCCGGAGCCCGGTCCCGCAACTCAGACAGGTACTTGCCCATCAGTGAAAAATTCAGCAGCGTGGGATCCTTCGCATCCTCCGCGATCTCGATGGACCCGCGCAGCACCTGCGCCGTCCGCTCCGGATACTCGTCGATGTGCTGCTGCGCGTTGGCGACGTTGGTGTTCGCCTCGCGCCGTTCCTCGAGGATGCGGTCCTCGTACTGCTGCACGTTCACGGCGCTGGCCAGCGACGGATCGCACTCCACCGCGTTGGCCGTGATCACCCGCCACAGCTTGGTGAAGCTGGCCACCGGCAGCACCGGACCGGTGCCTCCCTGAAACGCGTCGTCTGGAACAAACTTCACCCGCGCGATCGCGTCCCGCAGCAGCCCCGCGCCTACCGCTTGGTCGTGCTCGCACAGCTTTATCCCCAGCTCCTCCAGCGCCCAGGCCGAGGTGACCGGATTCGACAGCCGCCGGAACCGGTCGCTCAGTCCCGACGCCCATCGCACGGCTTCGGCCACAGTAGCGTTATCTGCCACGGTGCCCTGCCCGGCCGCCGCCACCGCTCCCGCCACCAGGAGCACCGCCCACGCCCGCCTCATGTCCACCCGCATCCTTCCTCCGCCCCGTGTGGGGCAGGCCCGTGGCCTGCGGCGGGCTCTTAGCCCGCCTCTCCCGCCCCCCGCATGCCACCTTTGACGCCGTCGCCCCGCATTTCGTGCAGCTTACAACCCAGTTGCATCCGCCCGCCCCGATCCAGCATCATTAATGACGTAACCCAAAGGAGATCCAAAAACAAGCATCATGGCTGGAGACAACACCCTGGAATTCACTGACGCCGCGTTCGATCAGGACGTGCTGAACGCGGAGACGCCCGTGCTCGTCGATTTTTGGGCGCCCTGGTGCGGTCCATGCAAGGCCATGGCCCCGACTGTCGACGCCATCGCATCCGAGTACGCGGGCAAGGTTAAGGTCGGCAAGCTGAACACCGATGACAATCCCGGCACCGCGATGCGTTACGGCATCCGCGGCATCCCCACGCTGCTCCTGTTCAAGGGCGGCCAGGTGGTGGAACAGCGCGTCGGCGCCATGCCCAAGCCGGAAGTCATCAAGATGCTCGACCCGCACGTCGCCTCCTAAGGTCAAAAACCGGAGGCGAATCCTGACCCCGCCCGTGCCAACCTGCTAAAATTCTCCCGTGGCCGGAGCGGCGGCGAAGCACGCGTTCACTCGATCGGAAGCCCGGCGCCTTCTCAAAATCACCGAACGCCAGCTCAAGCGCTGGGAGGACGACCAACTCGTCTCCCGCTCCGAAAACTACGGATTCAAGGAGCTCCTGGCGCTCCGCACCCTCATCCGCCTGCGCGCCGCCAAGCGCCCCGTCGCCCAGATCGCCCGCGCCATCGACGCCCTGGCCGAGAAGCTGGGCCACGTCACCGACCCCCTCACCGAGCTCAAAATCTATGCCGACGGCCGCCGCATCCGCGTCGAAGTCGAAGGCCGAGCCATGGAAGCCGAATCCGGCCAGCTCTTGCTGGATTTCGACGAAGTCGAGCTTAACCGCCTGCTGGAATTCCGCGCCCCCGATTCCGCCGCCGCCACCCGTGACCGCCGCCTGACCGCGGAACGCTGGTTCCAGCGCGGCCTGGAGCTTGAACAAACCGGCGCCCCCACCGGCGAGATTATCGAAGCCTACCAGAAGGCCCTCGCGCTCGACCCTAAGTCCGCCGGAGCCCTGGTCAACCTCGGCACCATCCACTTCAACGCCCGCAACTGGAAGGAAGCCGAGCGCTTCTACCTGGCCGCCCTGGAAGCCGACCCCGACTACCCCCTGGCCCACTTCGACCTCGCCAACCTCTACGACGAACGCGGCGACCGCACCAAGGCCATCGACCACTACCTGGCCGCCCTGCGCGTCTCCCCCAACTACGCCGACGCGCACTACAACCTGGCGCTCCTTTACCAAGGTTCCAACCAGCCCATGCGCGCCGTCCGCCACTGGACGGCGTATCTCAAGCTGGACGGCAGCAGCCACTGGGCCAACATCGCCCGCCGCGAGCTGGCCAAGCTCCGCCAAGCCACCGTAGTCCCCGGCTCCCGCGGCCTGTAGGACCTCCTGCCAACCCTCCCCCCAGCCGATCATTCCGCTAGCATGCGCCGCATCTGGACCGCTGCCATCCTGCTTTCCGCCACCCTCGCCGCCCAGGACCCCTTCGGCATCGCCGACCTCCTCATGGAAACCCTGGAGCAGAACACCCGAACCGCCGCCGTCACTCCCAGCGCCGCCGCAAGCATCGCCTTCTCCCTCCGGCAACCCACGCTCATGTACGACACGATCTACGTCGGCCTCCAGGACCCTCGGCTCGCCGTCACCCTCCGCACGCCCTCCGGCGCGCTTGTCACCGGGCAGACCGCCGCCCAAAGCGGACTCAAATGGGAAACCCTGCGCGCCACCGAAAAATTCGCCCTGCGCGCCTGCCCCTCCGCTACACAATGGATCAGTATCGAGATCCCCAAGGACCGCCGCGGTGACTACGTCGTCCAGGCGCAAGCCCCGCGCAACGTGCCACGAGCCACCCTGTGCGCCACCCACATCGGCGCGAACTGGCCCTTCACCGACGACACGCCCGTCGAGATTGTCGGCGCCGACGTCCGCACAGACCACCCCATCTACCAGCTCGGCGACCTCGTGACCATCTCCGTGCCGGTCCGTGACGGCGCCAACCCGGTCCGCGGAGCCCGCGTCAGCGCCACCGTCAGCACGATCGACAACGTGGCCGTGGGGCCCCAAGTTGCCACCCTCGCGCTCGCCGATCCCGACGGCGACGGCTTCTACAGCGCCACCTGGCAACCCTCCCAGCCCGATCACTACTACGTCGCCGCTACCATCTCCGGCCGCGATCGCCGCCAGACGGGCCGCTTCCAGGTCGTGCCCGTCTTCGCGCGCCTCCGGACCGCCTCGCTAAGCGGAACCGCGGCCCACCCCCGCGCCGTCATGACCTTCGATGTCACCGTCGCTGGCGAGTACCGCGTCACGCCCACCCTCCGCGGCGCAAACGGCCGCACCACAAACGGCCAAATCTCCGTGGACCTGCCACCCGGTTCGTTCAACGTCACCTGGAATGTCCCGGACTACATCCAAAGCTTCCAGGCGCCCCTGGAGTTGACCAGCGTCCACGTCGTCCGCACCAACCCGCAAGCGCAGTTCGGCGCCGATTACGTCGGAGAGTGGGTCCCGGACGGCGCCGGCGGCTGGCATCTCAAATAGCGACTTCAGCGCACCGTGGCCCGTTCGATCAGGTCGCGCCGGATCCTCTGGAACGCCGGCCAGAACTCCTCCGGCTTCTGCGCGACGATCCCCAACCCGTCCGGCAGCTTCCCATCAGTCCCGCCGAACATCTGCTCCAGTGCGACCTTCAGCGGCGTGCCCGCCGGTCCGCTATCGAACCCCACACAGTAGAGGAACGGCGCGTGTGGCCCGGACCGTAGCTTCTGGATCGCATTCGCCACCTCATTCTCCACGGCGTTCACCACGTTCTGCGCCACGTCCAGCCGAATCTTGCCCGCATACGGTCCCACGTTGAACCGCTCCAGGGGACGCCGGCCCGTGAGCGGCGTGCCGTAGGAATCCACCTCCGGCATAAACGCCACCGCCTCCGGCGGCAAGCACCGGTCGAACACTGCGGACAATATCTCATTCCCCCTCGGGTCCACCGCATGCATCTGTGCGAAGCGCAACCCCACAGGCAGCCGTCCGCCCGCGCCGCCCAGCGGAACCAGCACGCCCTGAATCGATCCCGGCGGTTGGCGGCATCCTCCCGGACGGAAGGACCCGGGACTCGCCCGCAGGCTCACCTTCAGTTCCTCTGCCGCCTTCAACGGCCACTCCGCCGCGATCGAATCGGCCTGCCCGTCCGTGAACAGGATCACCGCATTGATCGCCTCGGGATCATCGTTGGCGGCCAGCAGCGCCGCCGCTTCCGCCAGCGCCCCCGCCGTATTCGTCGAGCTCTCGCACTCGATCTTCGCGATCTCCCCCGGCCCGTCCGCCAGAAACCGCTCCGTCATCGGCAGCACCGTCTTCGCCGTCGTGCTATAGCTGACCACCGCAATCGAGTCCCGCCCGTCCGCGAACAGCTTCACGAAATTGGTCGCCGCCGCCCGCATGAACCGGCACACGTCGCCCGTGCGCATCGAACCCGACCGGTCCAGCACCAGCACGGCATGAATCTTCCGCAGCGCGATCCCCGTGTTGTAGAACGTCGGCGGGCCCACCGGCTCCAGGTCCGCGTCCGAACGCGTCTCCAGTTCCTTGCGCGGCTCCGGCGGTTCCCCCGCCTCCACCGCCCGCAGCGCGGCATCCCTCCGCCGCTTCGCCTCGGTCAACTCGCGGCTCACCACGATGTCGAACTCCATCGACTCGCTCACGCCGTCCCCGCTCAGGTGAACCCGCATCGGGTAGCGTCCCGGAGCCAGATCCGCGGCGGCGCGGATGTTGGGGAACCCTAAACGCCCCGTCCGGCACACCGGAGCGCTCGCGCAGTCCCGCCAATCTTGATTCGTCACCTGCAAGCCCGGCGTGTCAGCCTCAACCGTCATCGTGAGGTTCAGTGAGTCGAGCGTCCCGTCGAAGACGATCGCGGGGCTGACTGAGTCTCCCGCGGCGATCTCCGGAATCGGAGATCCCAGCCGCAGTTTGTGGCCGGGATCATAAAAGTCCGCGGCTCGGAACCGCCCGACCGCATAACCTCTGCGTTCGACGACACGCTTCTCCGCGCTCAGGATGCCCCTTCCGCGGCAGGACAGTTCCAACCCGCGCAGCCGCAGCGGACCGTTCGTTCCGGACCGCCGGATGTCCGCCCCGTCGAACAGGAACTCGATCTGCGCCTTTCCGGCGGGCAGTTGGCTGTTCCGGCCGTCCTGAACATCGATCTCTTCCCCGCCGTCGTCCGTAAGCTCCGCCGAAGCTCCGCAGTTCCCTCCGGTGGTCTCCACCCCCACGCGAACCCGCAGCCGCCCGAACGTGCCGTCGGCGGCCGGCTCGATCCCTTCCGCCGAAATCTCTCCGGTGAAGCGGTATTCCTCCCGTGGCTGCCCGCTCAGCGCATACGCCTGCGTCTCGCCGCCCAACGGCATCCCCGTCACATACTCCGCCGCCGCGCCCGCCACCTCGCGAAACACCCGCACATCCGCGATCCGGTACGGACCATCCTGCTCCAGATAGTCCCGGATCTCGGAAGCCTCGAAGTTCGCCGTCAGCGTCCGCGCCCCGGGCTCCAGCGCCGCGCGCAACCGCCGGCTCACTACATTCCCGTTCCGCGCCGTCAGATCGAAGGAGACCCGGTAGGTCCCCGCCAGCCGCACGTCAAGCTGTACCGACACGTCGACCCGCGCAATCTGGTCGCCGTTGTAGACCGCCGCGTCCGAGAACCCGGTCACCGTCACCGCCGCCGCGCCCGGACCCGCTTGTCCGAACCCCGGCCACCAAGCGCCCAGCGCGAGAATCAGGAAACCCGCCCGCATAATCGCCCCCACGAACGAAGATCGGCGGACTGCAATTCCGGGATTATAGGGTCTTTATTTGACCTTCTTCATCCACGCCAGTATCGGACCCGTCACAATCTTGTCGTCCGTATCCACCGAAAACACCTCGGACACGTGACTCTCGTCCTTGGCGAACAGCATCTCCGGACACTGGGTCCCGTTCATGCACAGATCGTCATGCAGCGTCTGGAAGAAGGTGCTCATCTTGCCATCGATCCCGGGATCGAGCTCGGCCGTAATAAACATCAACTTGACCTTGGTCTTCCGAAACTCCGGCAGCGTCGACTGCGCCTCCTGCGCCGCCGGATCAAACGCCCCACGGCCGCGCCCACGCCCGCCAGCCGACGGCGTCGCCTCGGCATTCACGCTGCTAGGCCCCGAAATCGCGCCCGCGGTCGCGTTCATCGCACCTCCGCCGCACGTGCTCCCCGGACCACCCGCCGCCACGCCGCCGCCACCAGGACCGCGTCCACCCGGACCACCGGCGCCCGGCGCACCCTTGCCGCGACCGCCGCCCGGAGCCCCGCCGCGCGCGCCTCCGCCTCCGCGCGCGCCCAGCGGATACGTGTTCCACTGACCCGACATAAAGATCGCGCCCTTCACGCCCACGCCCTTCTTGCCCCACACCTCGGGCCGGCCGATATAGGTCCCCAGCGGCGTATTCCCCGCCGAATGCGCCCAAATGAACATCCGGTCCGCGTTGCCCTTGTACTTCTTCACGTTGGCCTGCAGCCACTGGATCATCGCCGAAATATCCTTGGCCGGATCATCCCAGTTCGCCCCCGGATGCCGCTGCATCGTCACGCCGACCATCCCGTTCTTGGTCGCCCAGCGCCCGATGTTGTCGTAAAACGCGTTGGCCTCGCGCGCCTGCTGCTCGGTCTTGTTGCCGGCGCCGCCCGGAATGTAGATCAGCACCGGACGATTTCCGCCGCCCTTGTCGGCTGTGAATATGTCCACCAGATCCTTGGAATTCGGCCCGAAACTCACGTCCCGCGCGATCGTGACTCCCGGATACAGCGGCGTCACGTTGCTGTTGACGTCGTTTTTCGGCATCAGCGGACGGTATAGCACCGCCGTACACACCGGATCCACGATCTTCCCGATCTTGACCAGTTCGGCTTCGATGTCCGCCGGCACCTGAGCATGAACAAACCCCGCCGCCGCGGTAGCCAGCAGCAGGGCGCTTCCGAATCGCAACTTGCAGTCCATCTTCATCTCCTGGGGTGTCACTTCAATTCGCAACAATCTTACACGATTCCGCCAACCTGCGTGCCCTGTCTATACTGTGACTATGCGCCCCGCCGTTTTTCTCGCGGCAACGCTAGCCGCCCTTCCGGCCCACGCGCAATTCACCGAGCTCCCCTACGACCTCGCCACCACCCCCGACGGATCCGCCCTCTACTTCACCGTCCCCGCGCCCCCCGGCGGCAACGAACAAATCTTCCGCTGGACCCCCGCAACCGAAACCGTCCTCTTCGCCGACCGCTCCGACCTTTCCCAAGGAACCCAACTCCCGGCCCGCCTCTACGGCACCCAGCTCACCTCCGGCGGAGCCGTCGTCTACCACGCCGAACTCGCCTGCCCCGTCGGACCCGGCGGAGCCTCCGGGAACCACTGCCCCATCGGCCAGACCGTCATCGTCGGCCCCCACGCAGCCCCCCTCACCCTCGCCGGCTACCTCCTGATCAGCCCCAACGGCCGCTACGGCGTCTTCGCCCCCTATAAACCGGACTGGTCCACCGTCCTCTGGGTCGACTGGAACACCGGCGACGAAATCGAAGTCGGCCTCGCCCCCGGATCCCTCCCCGCCACCATCCCCGGCCTGGACGCAAGCCAGCACGGCATCGCCAACAACGGCAGCTTCCTCATCCGCACCGGAACCGGCCTCAAAGTATGGTCCCCGGCCGGCATCCGCGTCCTCCCTCTCGGCGACACGCCCACCACCGCCGCCCTCTCCGCCGACGGCAGCACTGTAGGCCTCCCCTATTGCGACCGCGGCTCGCTCCACCCGCCCGCCTGCGTCATCGACGTCGCCTCCGGCCGCATCACGCACTTCCCGCCAGGCGGCGTCTCCCTCAGCGCCGACGGCCAGACCATCGCCTATCTCACCGTCGACCCCCAACAGCCCCCCTACACCAACGCCCGAGCGATGGTCGCCCGCACAGACCTCACCGAACCCCGCGCAATCGCCAACTCGCCCGACGGCGTCCGCAGCGTCCTGCTGTCAGGCGACGGCCGCGTCCTCTACGTAGTCACCGGAGCCGTCTACCCGGGCCCCTTCCACCTCCTGCGCTACGAACTCGACCACCGCCGCGCGCATCACTCACGCGTCCCCGGCGCCGCCGCTCCCCGCGAAATTCCGCCCGCTCCGTAAATCCTCTTGACAGCGGAAGAATCCTCCGCCTGGATCGTGAAGCACCGCTTCAAGCAATCCGAAGCGCCGAAATTCTGATGGTTTTGCGCCCGCGAATCTCTGCCGTGGTGAACAAGAAGACTGCGAAGTTCACGATCGACTAGCGAAAATGTTGAGCCGCGCCGGCCAGCCGGTGAGACGGGCCGTCAGCTAGCCCTCAGCTAGCCCGCACTTCTCACCAGGTTTCGGACGCAGGACGTGGCGCGAGCCCATGGCTCGCCGCGCCGGGACTCGTCCCGGCGCTTGTCGCCCGTCACAGTGTCGTCCCCGGAGTGCCGGCCCGGCCACTCGCCGAGGCATCCCGCCTATGCTTTGCCCGATGCCCTGCGAGCCTGTGAGAAATCCGGGCTAGTCCTGGGCTAGGCCAGGGCTAAGCCATTTTTGATTTTGCGTAGATCGGTTTCGTCCGGCCTGGAACGGCTTTTTCAACGACTTGGGCGCGAGGCACGGACTACAGTATCTACGAAACCGACTAGCGCAGTGCGAACGTGTACAGCGCCACGCCGCACTGGATGCTCACGTACTGCTTTCCGTCGACCATGTAGGTCATCGGGCCGGCGGAAACGGAGGGTCCCAGGTTCGTTTCCCACAAGAGCTTGCCGTCACGGGCGTCCAAGGCGACGAACTGTCCGTCGCGCCCCCCCGCGAACAACACGTTCGACGCCGTGGTGAGCACGCCGCCCTCCGTGGAGGGAGCCGACAACCGGAAGGTCCACTTCCGCTCGCTGGTTTTGGGATCCATCGCGATGATGGAGCTGAAGACGTCTTCGTCCGTCCCTGCGCCCCGCCCCGGACCGAGTCCTGTGTAGCTCTTGCCCTCCTGGAATTCGGGAGGCTCTTCGCCTTTGCGGTAAACGCTGGAGCTGTTCTCCCAGGCCGGGATGTAGAACAGGCCGGTTTCCGGACTGAAGGATGGGTTATACCAGTTGGTTCCGCCCTGGTTGCCCGGGTAAACCAAGGTTCCCTCTTCGCTCGGCAGAATCCCGGGAGCGCGCATCGGCCGGCCCTTTTCGTCAAAGCCGGTGAGCCAGTTCGCCTTGGTAAAAGGCTTGCCCGAGAGGAATTCGCCGTTGGTGCGGTCGAGGACATAGAACACGCCGTTCCGGTTCGCCCACATCATCACCTTGCGCGGGCGGCCCTGGAAGTTGATATCGGCCAGCACCGGAACCTGAGTGGCATCCCAGTCGAATTCGTCGTGCGGCGAGAACTGGTAATGCCACGCCAGCTTCCCGGTGTCGGCATCGACCGCGACCACCGAAGAGCTATAGAGGTTGTCGCCGATGCGGTTGTCGCCGTTGTAGTCCGGACCCGCGTTTCCGGTGCCCCACATGGTGAGGTTCGTTGCGGGATCATAGGAGCCGGTCACCCAAATGGGCGCGCCGCCGTGTAGGTACGCGTCGTTAGGCTTGCCGTCCTTGCCCAGCCAGGTCTCGTAGCCGGCTTCTCCCGGGCCAGGCACCGTGTAGAAGCGCCAGACCTCCTTCCCCGTGTTCACGTCGAACGCCGCCAGAAAACCGCGGACGCCGTGCTCGCCGCCGGCCACGCCGGAGATCACTTTGTCTTTGACCACCAAAGGCGCGACCGTCATCGCGTACTGTTGCGTATAGTCGGCCACCTGCGTGGTCCACAGCTCCTTGCCGGTTTTCGCGTCGAGGGCGATCATCTTGGCATCGAGCGCCGCCAGAAACAGCTTGTCACCGAGGATCGCGACGCCGCGCGTCAGGTTGCCGCAGCAGGGATTTCGAGTTCCTTCAGCTGGCGTATGGGAGTATCGCCAAATGGTCTTGCCCGTAGCCGCGTCCAGCGCGATCACATCGTTCGGGCTCTGGACCGTGTACATGACTCCGTCCACCACCAGCGGAGTCACCTCGTGTTTGTCGAGCGAACGGGATTGGAAGACCCATTTCAAGGTCAGGTCCTTGGCATTGGTGGGGTCGATCTGAGTGAGCCCGCTGTGGCGCTGGCTGTTCAGGTTGCCCGAATAGGTGAGCCAGTTTTGCGGTTCCTGTTTCGCGCCGAGAATCCGCTCAAAGGGAACGGGTGTCACGGGCGCTTCGCGGTTCTGTGGGCCGCCGCGTCCCTGGGCCCAGAGTGTCGCCGCGGCGGCGGCCAGCAGGAGCAAACGAGTAGTCATGGATAAGCCTCCCCAACACGGGTATCGCCGGTATCTTATCATTTGCTCCGGTCACTTGCCTTGGTCACTTGCCTCAGTCGACAACAGGAACCGTGCCCGGATCTTCACTGGGAACCACCGCGGACCGCGTGGAACGCAGCGCCCACAGGCCGATCCAGCCGAGAATCGTGAGATCGGAGAATAGCAGTGGCGCAAACGGCGGCGCTCCATCCACAACATTTTGAAACAGGCTGCGGGAGATGCCGTGAATATCCGCAGTGGCGTGGAAAGCGAACCCGGCCACTCCCACCAGCGCCTGGACCAACAGCACCCAGGCACAGGCAGCCATGTAGCGCTCGGTCACCTTGGCAAAGAAGAGTGTGAGCAGGAAACTCACCGCGAATGCGCTGCTGGCAACGGGAATCCATTCCGCCCGATGAAAGAATCCGTTGGCGGCGTGATCGGTCAGGCTCAGAATGAAGTTGCCGAGGAAACCTCCCAGAGTCAAAAACAGGACCCATTGCGGCCATTCCGGCGAGCTGCCGGGGACCATGCGGTCGAGCATCAGAATCATCCCGATGCCGGCATAAGCCAGAGGAGCGGCGAACGGAGCCGCATAGACCAGAGAGCGCAGGGTCCGTTCGTAGAAGAACTGGCTGTCGAGGTGATAGATCACGCCGGCGGCTCCGATCACAATGGAGCAGGCTCCTACAACAAAACCAGCCCAGCGCCACAACCCTTGCCGGCCTCGAAACTCACGCGACCAGAGCCCCAGCGCCAGCAGCGGCGGCGCAAGCAACGAGAATAGGAGCGGCACATATTCGGCCCGGCGCTGGAAATGATTCTCCGCATGAGCGAGATAAATGTCCACGCTCAGAAACGCGAGATTCAGGACCGCGAAGACCTCCGCCCATAGCACGTAGTCGTGTTTCCACCGGTTGAGAAGCTCATTTCGCATTCCCATGCTCCCGGCGCATCTGGGCCGCCATGGATTGCAGTTCCGTCATTTTCTCAAGCATCGGGTAGTTGCCGTGCCACTGTACGAAGTCCGCGCCACCCATGAACGCACCGTGCTTTGACGTGCGGCCGTCGTAGTGCCAGAAGTCGAAATAGAGGAAGTCGATGGGGTTGGTGAACGGTTTGCCGGTGAGCACGCCGTCGCGCCGCAGGCCGTCCACGATCTCCTTCGCCGCGGACACGCGCTGATTCGTGGAGGCCACTACGCTTTCGGCCTGCTGGTAGACGCGGTCCACAAGCGGCTTGGTGTGGCACTGCAGGCAGATCTCGCGCATATTGTTCTGGGCCCGCCGGTAATCCGGCCGGTGTTGGGTGATGGCATCGGCCAGGTAGTACGACAAACGGTCCGAGGGATCGTGCGTGACCTTGTTGCCGTTGATCCCGCTCATGTGGCACGTCGCGCAAGTCGGCACCCACATATCGCGCGTGGTCAATTGGTCCGGCGCCTTGCTCAGATTGAGCAGGGCGGATTGTGCCTGGAACATGATGCCGTGCTTGGACTCCTCATAGATTTCGAGCTGGGAGTGGTCCGGCCCCATATGGCATTGGCCGCAGGTTCTGGGCTCCCGGGCAATCGCCACCGAACTGGTGTGCCGGGTGTGGCATGACGTGCAGTTGCCGATAGTCCCGTCGGCGTTCGGCTTGCCGATGCTGTGGCACTGTTCGCAGCCGCTGGTGATCGCGGAGTCACCTTCGAGCGTCGTTAACGGATTTGCCGGCCGCCTGGCGTAGCCGGGATGGTACTGTTCGGCGAAAGCCACCTGCTCCGCCGAGAGGCCGCCTTCGCCATGAACGGCCGTCCACGCCACGCCGGCGTGACGGCTGCGCACAAATTCCTGGTAGATCGATTCGTGACAGCTCCGGCAGTTCCCGGCGGTGAGCTGTGCGGCGATGACGAATCCGTGGTGTTCCTTGTGTTCCTGGTTTTCTGCCGGCTGGTGGCAGTCGAGACAGCTAACGTTCTTCTGCGCATGCACGCTCGTCTCGTATTCGTGAACAATGCTGTACTGCTGGTTGTAGTGGCACTCGGCGCATTTTCCGGTCGCGCGGACCAGCGCCGCGTTCGGTTCCATCGTCTCTGCACTCGGTCGAGCACGGTTGACCAGAAACGCGCCCACCACCAGTGCGAATCCGAGAGCAACTGCCACAAAGACCGTCCGGAAGGACGTCACACGGGTATCGTATCCCCGGGTCGCCGCGACAGTCAAGCTGCGGTGCGATCAGAGGTCCGGCGGCGGCGGGGATACAGCGCGGGCGGGGGTGTGGTGTGCAGTCCGGGCTTCTACGCTACCAGTTTCTCTTCCTGGGTAGAGGAGTTTCAGCCCACTTGGTACACGGCGGTTCCGGCGATGCACCAGTCGATTCTGGCGCGTGCGGAAGCCAACCGCGAGATCCATCACATTGAGGCATCCGTCCTGGGCTTTCCGCGACGGCACACCGTCCCCCGGTGGACTGCGCCCTGGCGTTGGGCTGGTGTCAGCAGCGGAACTTCCCGCGCTCACCCGCTTCCGCAATAAGGTCCGCACCGCGCCACAGAGCTCGCATCCCATGGAAGGCAAGGTGTCCAAGGTAAGGTGTCGAAGGCAGGGCTTCGCCGCTATCCGCGAATGTGGAATAATAACGCTTCGTCCCCAGAAGACCCGATGGAGCCTCAAAGCCATTCCCAGGAGCCCATCTTCATCGTGGGTTGTTCCCGTAGCGGCACCTCCATGCTGCGGGACGCCTTGCGGTCCCACCCTCGCCTGGCCTTCCCGCCGGAGTCGCACTTCATCCCCGCCATGTATCGGAGGCACGGCAATCCACGCGACCGCCGCGAAGCGGAAGCATTAGGGCGGGCTCTACTGGATCTGTATTGGGTTCGCCGCTGGAACCTGAATCTGCAGCCCGGCGACTTCTCGGATGTCCGCACGTATCGCGATGCCGCCAGCCTGCTGTTCCAGGAGTACGCACGCACACAGAACAAGCCTCGTTGGGGAGACAAGACACCGCAATACGTGATGGAGATCCCGACACTCCTCGAAATCTTTCCGCAGGCCCGCTTCATTCACATCATTCGCGACGGCCGCGATGTGGCGCTTTCCTGGAAGCGGTTCCACTATGGTCCGGTGACCAGCTACTTCTGCGCGCGGCGGTGGCGCGAGCGTGTGGAGGCGGGCAAGGTCCACGGACGGACCCTGCCGGGCAGTCAATATATGGAGGTCCGCTACGAGGAACTGACCCGCGACCCGGGTCCCGTTCTCGAGACGATTTGCGCATTCCTGGGCGAATCCTTCCACCCGGCGGTCCTGAGCCTGTCGCGGGGCACGGGCAGGGGATCCACGCCGCTGAGTAAGACGGCCACCATCCAGTCGAATAGCGGCAAATGGAAGACCCGGATGTCGCGATCCGACCGCGAGCTGTTCGAAGGGGTCACCGCCGATCTGCTGAGCGAGCTGGGCTATGAAACCGAGGGCATTGGACGCCCGGCCACGGCCTACGAACTCCTGCGGATCCTGTTTCAGGAGGGCGGGCGCGCGTTGGGCTCTCGTCTGCGGGGCCCGGCCAAGCTCTCCAGAATCCGGGCCGAACTGACCTTGCGGCGAGCAACCGCGCGCGGCCTGAACTAGACGGAAGGCGGCTGCGGAGCGCTAACATACAGCCGTGGCGAGCCCCAAAGTTTCGGATGCGCACGGCCCTGCATCCTCGCGGGCGGGATTCTTGCGGTTCGCGTCGCGCCTGAGTTGGGGCGCCGTCAAACAGGCGTGCCTGGACGGCGTGCTCCACGGCCAGGCGTGGCTTGCCCCCAAGCTTTTTTCTCTGCCCGGCGCCAAGCGGCTTTTCGGCTTCCTCCTGCATGACATCGTCTCGGCTGAGCGAAGCCCGAATCCCGAAGCCCACGGGATCGTGGCCATCGAGCGAATCGCCGGGCCATGCACCGTCGATCTTCACCAGCTGCACCAACGCCGCGTGCTCGAGGCCGGGGGCTACCCGGCGACCTTCACCATTCCGGTGCAAGCCCGCTACACGATTCGGGATGCCTTCCTAAGCCTGCGCCGGGGCGTGGTGTGTAACGCGCGCGGTTCCATCATTGAGGAAAGCGTCGCCATCTCGCGCAAGACCGGCCGGCGCATCCACGATACCGGAATCTATGGAATGCCGAAGCCGTTCCGGGCGCCTCGTCTGCAAGGGACGTACGCCACCGTCTGGGGCACGTATGGACCCAACTACTATCACTGGCTGGTGGACTGCCTGCCCCGCATCGCTCTCTTGGAGGAGGTCGCCCGCCGGCAACAGATCCGCATGGTGATGCCGCGCCTGCCGGCCGCGCACAAGGACTCCCTGGAGTGCTGCCTGCCGGAGGGTGTTCCCGTCGACTATCTGGACGACAAAGGATGGGTTCAACTGGAGCGCCTGGTGCTGCCCTCCTTCGCCACCGTGGGATCCATCGCCTATCCTCCGCGGCGCTACCTCGACTACGTTCGCGCCGGGGTCTTTCGCCGGTATGGGCTCCACCCCGAACAGCGTGGTACCCGCCGCATCTACATTTCCCGCGCCGCCGCCAACTTTCGCCGCATCCTGAATGAGGATGCCGTACATCGCGCATTAGAGGGGCAGGGCTTCACGATCGTCCACATGGAGCGCCTCTCCTTCGAGGATCAGGTGCGGACCATCCACGGCGCCGGGGTCATTGTGGCCCCGCACGGAGCGGGCCTGGCCAACCTGATGTTCGCGGGTCCAGTGTCAGTGCTCGAACTTTGCGGAGACCGCTTTCACGGCTTCTTCTACTACCTGGCGCAGGCCCTGGGGCAGCGGCATCATCATCTGGTGGGTCGGGGGCTTGCCCGGATGGGAGATTTCGAGATCGACATCGCCAAGCTGGACACGGCCGTCTCTGACCTGGTCCGGGAGGCGGATTCGGCCTCCAGCTAGCCCTGGCCTACGACTGCCTGCGGTGGAGCCCCGCCATCCTCTCCAGCGTGGCGTGGAGCTTGGCGGGCAGCAGGAAACCACTCAAGCACGCGGCCAGGGTCAGCCAGTTGCGCGGATCCCCCACAAAGGCGGCAGGAGCGTTGCGAAATCCTTCGCCCGTCAGTGCCAGGGCTTTTCGGTAGGCCGCCCCCTCGTAAGCCAGCCGGGCAAAGTAGCGGTTGATGTTGCAGCGTGCGCGGCTCTCCACAGCGGCGACCTCCCGGGGCGCGAGTCCCCGCATTTTCTCGATCAGGCGGTCCCATTCTTTCCGCAACTCGTCCAGATGTCGCGTGATTTGTGAGGAATGCCGCCGGTAAAACATCAGGTCCCGCGGAATCGCCTCGATGGCCTCCGCGCCCAGCAGCGCCACCCGCAGGCACAGATCCAGATCATAGATGCGCCGGAAGCTCACATCCACGTCTCCTGCCGCGGCCAGAGCGGAACGCCGCGCCACGATATTGGAGCTGCCACCGATGACGAAATCCTCCAGCAGCGCCTGGAAACTCACCTGACCGCGGTGGCGGCGGGACCGCAGGCCGATGTCCGCGCCGGTCTCGTCGATCACCCGGAACCAGCAGAAACTGAGCTGCACTTCCGGGTGCGCATCCAGGAACGCCACGTGCGTAGCCAGGCTTTCCGGATCCCACAGATCGTCCTGATCGAGGAACGCGATGTACTCCCCGCGGCTGAAGCGCAGCCCCGTAGACAACGCGCCCGCCGTGCCTTGATTGCTCTGATGGATCACGCGGAGGCGAGGGTCGCCACGGGTCTCCAGAAGCGCCGAAGACGCGTCCGTCGATCCGTCGTCGACGGCAATCACCTCGTAGCCGGCGTAGGTCTGCGCCCAGATGGAATCCAACGTGGAGCTGAGAAACCTCTCGCCGTTATAGACGCACAGGATGACGCTGACGCGCGGTTGCGCGCCGTCATCGCGCACTGTTCGCCTCGCTGGCAAGCACCGCGCCAATCACCCGCTCCACACTGCCAGTGTCCAGATGCGGGCCCATCGGAAGACTCAGTACGGTTTCCGCCAGCCGCTCGGCCAGCGGGAGATCCCCGGGCTTCCATCCGGCGTCGGCGTACGGGCCACAGAGGTGAGCCGCCACCGGGTAATGGATCAGCGTCTCGATCCCTCCAACCCGCAAGGCCTCCCGCAGCCGGTCCCTGTGCGGATGCCGGATCACGAACTGATGCCAGCACGGCAGCACGTTGGACCGCACTCGCGGCAGCTCGCAGAATCGCACTCGCGCCAAACCCTCGAAATAAGCCTCGGCCACCGCCGCGCGCCTTTGGTTCCAGCGCTCCAGGTGCCGCAGCCGGACCCGCAGGAACGCCGCCTGCAAGGGATCCAGCCGCGAGTTATAGCCGGCGGCATCGTGATCCGATTTGTGCCGCGCGCCGTAGTTCCGCAGCCGCCGCACGGTTTCGATGAGTTCAGGGTCCCGGCTCACCACGGCGCCACCGTCCCCGAAGGCGCCCAGGTTTTTGGCCGGATAGAAGCTGAAGGCCGCGGCGTCTCCAAGGCTTCCGGCCGGGTGGCCGTCGTACCGCGCGCCGTGCGCTTGCGCCGCGTCCTCGATCAAGCGGAGCCCGTGCCGGGCGGCGATCTCCCTCAGCGGTCCCATTTGCGCCGGATGCCCGTAGAGATGGACGGCGATGATGGCCCGGGTGCGGTCCGTGATCGCTGCGGCGGCCCGGTCCGGGTCCAGGTTGAATCCGTCCGGTTCGGGCTCAATGGGGACCGGCCGCGCGCCGCTGTGCGAAACCGCCAGCCAGGTCGCGATGAAAGTGTGGGCGGGCACCAGAACCTCGTCGCCTGCGCCGATCCCGCACGCCCGCAGTGTCAGAAAAAGAGCGTCAAGCCCGTTTCCCACGCCCGCGCAGTGTTCCACGCCGCAGGCGCGTGCGAATTCCGCCTCAAAGGCCTCCAGTTCCGGCCCAAGAATGTACTGGCCGGACTCCATGACGCGCACATAGGCGGCGTCCAGCTCGTCCTTGAGCTCACGATAGCCCGCTGCGGCGTCAAAGGCGCGGACCGCATCACCCTTTCCCGGCAAGCAGCGCGAGGAATTCCTGGTAGTCACGGCAGTAGTCTTCTTTGTCGTAGAGGGGCTCGGATGCGAATACCGCGCAGATGGCGTTCGGACTGAAGTCATAGAGCTCATGCCAGACACGGCGGGGCAGGAACAGAGCCACATCCGGCCGGTCCAACCGGTACTCCACGCGCTCGACGCCGTCATCGGCGGCCACCGTGAAGGCGCCCGCTAATGCCAGGATGATCTCCTGTTCCTTCCAGTGCGCGTGGCCGCCCCGCCGCGCCTGCGGCGTCGCATTCCGGATGCAATAGAACCGCTCTGGGCGGAACGGAAGCTGCGGCCCCCCCTCCACCACCAGCAGCGAGCCTCGCTCGTCGTCGAAATGCGGGATGCGGAGCAACGTTGGTTCGCGCCACGCGGACGGCTCGCCCGAGCCCACCTGCTCCGGCGCGGCGACCAGCTCCCCGTTGCTATCATTGTGCATAAGTTGAGGTCAGTATATCAGCGAGTGTCCGGTTTCCGGGTGCTTGCTGATGCCGGCGCCGCGCTTCGGCGTGGCTTGCCCGGCGGCGACGCGCCAGCCATCACCTGGGAGGCGATGATTTCGGGGGGGTACGATCGAAGAGCGGTCCGGCCATCGCGCGCCGGGCGCGAGGCGGCGGCCATGCAGGCCCCATGTTGAGAGCAGCGGCCCACTATCTCGGGATGGCGCGGAAACTGCCGCGGTGGGCCCGCATGCCTCTGGAGGCGGATCCGCCGGCGGTAGTCCGCCGTATGCTGGACAACCGGGAAAGCAACTTCCTGAATCTGATGCGCACGGCGGTGTTCGGAAATCCGGCCAGCCCCTATCATCAACTGTTCGCCTGGGCCGGCTGCACCTACGGAGACCTGGAGCACGCCGTCCGTAAGGACGGCCTGGAGCCCGCGCTACGATCTCTGCGGGATGCCGGCGTGTACCTGGCCCACGACGAGTTTAAGGGAGCCCGGCCGGTGGAGCGCGGCGGCAAGCAGATGATGGTGGACTCGGCCACGCTGGCCAACCCGGACCCGCGCTATCAGCGAGCCACGCCGGAGGGCTCCAGCGGCAGCCGCAGCCGCGGCACCACAACCTGGCGCAGCCTGGAATACCACACCTACCGGGAAGCGCTGGAATGCGTCCTGTATGCCGATCACCGCGCTGGACGCGAGGATGTCCGCGTGGAAGAAGTGCTTCCCGCCACCGGAGGGATTCGCAACGTGTTGCACCACGGGCTCAGGCATGGCCGGCCGCGCAAGTGGTTCGCCATGAGCGGCGACGCGCATTATCATGCCTTGACGCGCCTTCTGCTGTTGGAACTGCGGGCGCTGGGCGTGCCCCTGTGGTTGCCCCAAATCCTGCCGCACAATGACTTCTCGCCCGTGGCCGAGTACATCGCGGAGCGCAAGCGCGCGGGCGCCGCGCTGGTCGTGAATGGCACCGCCAGCAAGCTGGTCCGCATCGCGGCGGCGGCAATGGATCTGGGACTGGACATCTCCGGAACCCTGTTCATCAGCGGTGGGGAAGCGCTCACCGAGGCCAAGCGGGCGGTCATCGAGAAGGCGGGCATCGAAGTGCACGCCCGCTACGTCACCTCCGAGCTCGGTATCGTCGGCGTCGGCTGCCGGCAGATGCAGGGGAACTGCGTGCACCTGGCGATGGACTCCATGGCGGCCATCACCCGCCGGCGCGTGGCTCCGCTGAGCGACGTGGAAGTCGATTCGCTTATGTTCACCACCTTGCTGCCCTTTGCCGCCACCATCGGAGTGAACCTCGAAATGGATGATGCCGGCGAACTCGGTCCGGCCTCCTGCGATTGTCCTCTGAAGCATTTGGGCATGACGCAGCAGATCGACGACATCTTCAGCTACGGCAAGCTCACCGGCTACGGAACCAGCCTGATGGGTGGCGAGATTCTGACTCTGTTGGAGGAGCGTCTTCCCGCGAAGTTCGGCGGTGTTCCGAGCGACTACCAGTTGGTGGAGCGGGAAGGGACCAGCCAGACCGAGTTGGAACTGCGCATCCACCCGCGGCTCAAGATCGCCTCCGCCGAAGAAGTGCGCGTCTACTTCCTGGAAGAAATCCGCGGTCTCTGGGGCGGCAGCCTCACCCGTCGCTTCTGGACGCGCAGCGAGAGCGTCCGGGCCGTGGTCGCCGAACCCTATATGGTCGGGCGCGGCAAAGTGCATGCGCTGCATTTGCTGGGTGGACGGCAGCGCCAGGCAGGCGCGGAATGAGACGGATCCTCGCTCCATCTCCCTTGGCGGGGCACTCCCGGAGAAGCTTTCTGGCGGCGGGCGGCGCCGTGGTTCTGGCGGGCTGCGAACGCCGGGAACCGGTGGCAGGCTGCGCTGGCTTGTCCGGAGAGCGGGTGCGCTGGATCGTCCCCTATACGCCCGGCGGCGGCTATGACACGTTCTCGCGCATTCTGGAACCTCTTTATGAGAGGGCCACCGGCGCGGAAATCGTCATCGCCAACGAACCTGGCGGTGGCGGCCTGATCGGTGCGACGCAACTCCGCAACGCGCCACCGGACGGACGGACTCTGGGCATTCTCAACGGATCCGGCCTGTTGACGGCCGCCGTTACCAGTCCGGGAGCCTATCCCAGCCCCGCCCGCGACTACGACGTGATCGGCCGGCTGCAAAGCAACGTCCACGTCCTGTTCACCGGTGCGGGGTCCGGCTTGCGGGATATGAACGACGTGTTCGACCGCCAGCGCGAGCGACCTCTGCTGGTTGGCCTCACCGGCGTGGCCAGCGGGAATTTGTTGGCGCTCGCGGTGATCGAATCCCTTCTCGATCTGCAGATTCGCTACCTGGGCGGGTATCCGGGCAGCCGCGAGGAAATTCTCGGGGCGATGCGCGGTGAAGTGGACCTGGTCTCTGCCACCTTTGAATCCGTCCAGGACCAGCTCGACTCCGGAGATCTGCGCGTACTGCTCCAACTTACCGATGCTCGTATTTCCGATCATCCCGCCCTGGATGGCGTCCGTTGGCTGGGCGGCGAGGACGGTTGGGCCGCGCAGCGCGCTATGGAGGGCCAGCGGAGCCGCGACCAGGCAATGGCCGACGCGCATGCCTTGGCCAACCTGCTGGGCGCCGGAACGATTGTCTCCGCGCCTCGCGGTGTACCCTCCGGGCTCCTGGACTGCCTGCGCGCCGCGTTTCTGGAGGTCACGGCCACACCGGAGTTTCAACAGCGGGCAGCCGCGGCGCGGCGCAGCCTGCAGATCGCCGGTGGCGAGGAGGCCCGGGCGGCGCTGGACGCCGCCGAAGCGCAACTGACCCGTTTCGTTCCACTGACGCGCGCGGCGATCGGAAGGATCCAGTAGCCGATGGACGCCTCCATCGCCGATGCCGCCTGGCAGGCGTTCCACCTCGTCTTCTCCTGGCCCAACATTCTCTATCCCACCGCAGCCACGCTGCTGGCGATGGTGTTCGCCTTCATCCCCGGGTTGAGCGGCACCACGCTCATGGCGCTGGTCATCTCGCTGACGTTTGCCTGGGACCGTCTGCACATCATGCTGATCTTCGGCGCGCTCACCGGAGGTGCGACGTTCATGGGGTCCATCACCGCCATCCTGTTCAACATTCCCGGCAGCGCGCCCAGCGCGGCCACCATGCTGGACGGGCATCCCATGGCGCAGCAGGGCAAAGCACGCACCGCTATCGGCTGCTCGGCCGCCGCCTCCGCGGTCGGCTCCACGCTGGGCGTTGTCCTGCTGGTGGTGCTGCTGCCCTTGCTGCGCCGTTTCATCCTGGCCTTCGGCCCGGCCGAATTTCTCACGCTCTCCATTTGGGGACTGGCCACGATCGGGCTGCTGACCGGACCGTCGATCCTGAAGGGGCTCACTGCCGCGGGCTTAGGCCTGCTGCTGGCCACCATCGGTCTGGACCAACGGACAGCGCAACTGCGCTTCACCTTCGGAGTACAGGAGCTCCAAGACGGCCTGCACGTGGTGCCGGCATTCCTGGGCATCTTCGCCATCGCGGAAATGCTGAGCCTGGTGGCGGGCAAGCGAAACAACATTACCGGAGGAGCTCCCTTGAGCGGAAGCCTGCGCGAGGGAATCGGCTCCATCTTCCGCCACTTTGGCCTGCTGGTGCGCAGCTCCGTCATCGGCACCGTGGTTGGCATGATTCCTACGGTGGGCGCCACCGTCGCCGGATTTCTGGCCTACGGGCACGCAGTGCAGGGCGCGCGGGACCGCAGCCGGTTCGGCCATGGCGATATCCGCGGCGTGCTGGCTCCGGAGGCGGCGCACGACGCCAAGGATGGAGGGTCGCTGGCGCCCACCCTGGCCTTCGGGATTCCTGGAAGCGAGGGCACGGCGGTGTTGTTGGCGGCTCTGACCGTGCACGGATTCGTGCCCGGCCGCGAGATGCTCACCAGCCAGCTCACCATGGTCTTCGTTTTGATCTGGTCCCTGTTCTTTTCCAACTGGCTGACTTCCCTGCTGGGGCTGGCGGTGGTGCGTCCCCTGGCCAGCGTCTCTTTGTTGCCGGTGAAACGTCTGGCTCCCCTGGTACTGATCTTCGCGGCGATGGGCGCCTATGTCTACCAAGGGAGTTTCAGCGATGTCGCTGTCGCCTTCGTGTTCGGCATCGGCGGCTATTTTCTGAAGAAGCACGGCTGGCCGCGCATCCCGCTGGTGACGGCCCTGGTGCTGGGGCCCCTGTTTGAAACCAACCTGCATCTGACGTTGGGCTTGCAGCAGGCGGGGCGCATCAACTTCTTCGCGCGGCCGGTCGTTTGGATTCTGTTCGCTCTGATGGTGCTGACCTTCGCCCGGCCCGGCTGGCGGAAAGGACTGCAGCGCCCGTGAAACTTTCCGAACGGACCCTGGTCACGCTGGCTCTTTTGCTGTTGGCGGCTGTCTTCTGCCTGCTGGCCGCCCGTCTGAATCGCGGCGCGGCACTCCTGCCGTTGGCCGCCGGACTGCCCGTGGTGGCGGGCTGTGCGGTTCAGTTGGTCCGCGACCTCCGCCGCGACGCCGCTGAGGAGGATTCAAACCGGGCCGGACGTGGTGCGGTGGCTTCCGCGCTGGCCCTGCTGGCTCTGTTGTACCTGCTCGGATTCCTGGTGGCCATTCCGCTTTATGCCGGATTCACCTGGAAACGATCGGGAGCAAGCTGGCTCGTGGCGGCCTCCGTGGCGGGAGGCGTATTGGCCACCCTGCTGGTTGGCTTCCAGTTGCTGCTCCAAGTGGATCTGTACCAGGGAGCCCTCTGGGCCTGGCTGGCCTGAGCGTCGTCCTATCGCGCCAGGCGCCAGGGCGAGACGCCTTCCCACTCGTTGATGTGTTCCAGAAGAAAATCGGGCGGCGCCAGGTGGCAGCCCGTGCAGGAGCTCGGCATGCCGTGATCCACGGTGAGCGTGGGTGACAGCACCCGGAATGTGTGGCTGCGAACGTTTGTATCCGCAATGGTCCGGGCGATCGGCGGCATGTGGCACCCAACACAAGTGCTGCCGAGTCCGTTCTCGGTGTGATGCGTGTGCTCGCCGAGCGACGCTGCCCGCGGCCCCGCGGGCGATTGCGGTCCGTGGCACTGGAGGCACTGGGCGTTACCCGCCTGCCAGGTGTCGGCCGGATTCTCCGTGCCGTGCACGTCGTGACAGTTGAAGCAGCGCACGCCCCGCAGATACATGCCGCTTTGCACATAGTCATTGCCCTGCATGCGATTCTTGTGCGCCGAGCCATCCGGGAAATGCGTGCCCGTTTCCTCGCCCAGCTTGTATTCCTCCAGCGTCCAGAAGTCGCGCAAGCGGTCGCCCGGCTGATATCCGACCGGCCAGTCGTAGTATTGATCCGCCACCGGCCGCAGCGGGCGCCCTTGCGAGTGGCACTGGATGCACACATCGTTGGCCCGCACGAAATCCAGGCGCGCGGGGTTCACGATATTCGCCTTGGTGGGATTGCGCGAATGTGCTCCGCCGGCGCCGTGACACTTCTCGCAGCCGACGTTCCACTCCGTGGGCGTCTTGGTTTCGACGTTATAGTTCACCGAATGGCAGCCGTCGCACAGCGGACCCGTGGGACGCTGCATCTGATCGGCCGGGTAATGCGGCGCCCACCATTCACCGCTCGGATCATAGCGCCGCCACTGGCCTGCGGCCACGTCCCATTGCGCCGGGAAGACGTAGTAGTCATCGCCGCGGCGCGTGAAGTAGCGCTGTTTCCAGCGGCTTCCGTAGACGAACGCGACGTCGGCCAGTGAGAACGTCACCAGCGGATTTGGCGTGGAGAAGTCGCCCACCACCACATCCGGCTGCGTCTTGGGGTCCACCACGACGTTCGCCATGCGCGTCTTCCGCCAGCGCTCGTAGATCGGGGCATGGCACGAGCCGCATTTCTCGGATCCCACGAACTCGTTCGTGCTTGCGTCCTGGGCAAAGAGGCTTCCCGCAACCAGCAAAAGCCCGGCGGCTATGATGCGCATGGTTCTCATATTACAGACCGCGTTGACGAAGTTGGCAGAACAGGACCGGCGTGATCAACAAGGATAGCAGCATGGAAACGGCGACGCCGCCGATCACGGCAATCGCCAGCGGCTGGAGCAACTGCGCGCCGGAGCCGACGCCCAGCGCCAGCGGCAGCATGCCGCACATGGTGGCGAGTGCGGTCATCAGAATCGGCCGCAGGCGGCGGCGTCCGGCCCGCAGCATCGCCTCCCGCAAAGAGTGGCCCTGGTTCGTGAAGTGCTGCTCGGAATCGAGCATCAGAATTCCGTTCTTATGCACGATGCCGACCACCATGATGGCGCCCATGAAGGAACTGATGTTGAGTGTCGAACCGGTCCACATCAGCGCCAGCAGCGAGCCGGAGCCACACAGGATGGTCGCCGCCAGAATCGCGATGGGATGCGAGAAGGAGCGGAACTCGAACACCAGGATGATGAAGATCAGGAACACAGACGCCAGCAGCACTTGCACCAGCCCGCGGAAGGACTCCTGCTGCACCTGATATAAGCCGCCGTACTGGATCTCGGTTCCCGGCGGCAGGTTGATCTCCTTGGGCAGCCGGTCCTGGATTTCCTGCATGGTGGAACCCAGGTCCCTCCCGGCCACGTAGGCGGTCACTGTCGAGAGATTCTGCAGGTTCTCGCGCTGGATCTCGGTCACGCCCGATTCCACCTCGATGTCGGCGATGCTGGAAAGGGTCACGGTGGCGCTGGTGGGAGAGGTGGGCGCGGTGGCCGTGGTGGGTGCGGTGGGCGCGGTGAGCAGCAGGTTCTTCAACTCTTCCACGGAGGAACGGTATTTCTCCGGGTACCGCACGCGCACGCCAATCTGGCGGTCGCCGCGGATCATCTGCGATGTCAGGTTGCCGTCGACGATCGCCGCCTCCAGATTCGCCACGTCCTGCACGCTGAACCCCGCCCGCTGCGCCTTCTCCGGGTTGACGCGGAACTGGATGGAGGGACCGATGACGAACGTCCGGTTCTCGATGTCCACCACGCCGCGCACCTTGGGTAGCCATTCCTCCACGTCATGGGCCACCTGCTTGTAGATCGCTTCGCTGGGATTGTAGACCTTGATCTCGATCGGATTGGGAGACCACGCCAGATCGCCCACCAGGTCCTCCAGGATATGAGGGAACTCAACCTGGATGGCCGGTTCAGACTGGACAATCTTGTCGCGCAGTTCGCTGGTGACTTCCTCGAGCGACCGGTCGCGCTTGTCCTTCAGCTTGATCAGGAAGTCGCCGGTGTTAGGCTCGGCGATCGCCAGCGCCAGGCGCGCGCCCGTGCGCCGTGAGTAGCTTTCGATCTCGGGCGTCTCGCGGATGAATGTTTCGATGTGGCGCAGCACACGGTCGGTTTCTTCGAGCGACGAACCGGGAGGCATCAGGTAGTCCAGCACGAAGGCGCCCTCGTCCATCTCCGGCAGGAATCCGCTGCCCAGACGGTTATACATGAAATACATGCCCACCGGGATCAGCACCACCACCACCAGCACGGCCCATCCGTGATCCAGGGCCGCCTTCAGAGCTGTTTCATACCAGTGCGTGATGGTCCGCAAGATGCGGCCCTCGCCGGCCTGCTCGGCTTCCTCCAAGGAAGCGGCGGCCCGCGTGGAGCGGCTCTTCAGAAAGTAGGAGGCCAGCGTCGGCGTAATAAAGATCGCCAGCAGCAGCGACGCCATCAGCGACGTGACCATGGTCATGGCCAGGGCGCGGAAAAACACGGCGGTAACGCCGGTCAGGAAAATCAGCGGCACGAAGACCACAATGGGGGTCAGTGTCGATCCGGTCAACGCCGGGGTCAATTCCTGGATGGCGCTGCGCGCCGCCTGAGGCGGCGTCTGGCCCAGCGACAGATGGACGACGATGTTTTCCACCATCACGATGGCATCGTCGATCACCACGCCGATACAGGCCGCCATGCCTCCCAGCGTCATGAGGTTGAAGCTCATGTTGAACAGGCGCAGGAAGACCACCGCGGCCAGCACGGCCAGCGGGATCACCAGCGCGGCCACCAGCGTGGTCCGCCAGCTTTTGAGGAACAACAGCAGCACCACCACGGCCAGCCCCAGGCCGATGGCGATGCTCTCGGTCACGCTGGCGATCGACTCGCGCACCAGCACGGACTGGTCGTAGAACACCGACAGTTCCACGTCCTTCGGCAGCGTGCGGCGGATGTCCTGGATTTCCTGGTTCACCGCGTTGGCGATCTGGACCGCGTTCCCGTCCGGCTGCTGCATCACGTTCACCAGCACGGCTGGACGGCCGTTCGCGGTGACCACGTTATAGACGGGCTTCTCGGCCTTCACCACGGTGGCCACGTCTTTGACGCGCACGGGAGTACCCTGCATCACCGCCACCACTGCGTTTTCGATCTGCTCCGGCGTCTGCATGCGCCCGGTGACGGTGGTCAGGTACAGGCGAAAGTTTTCCTGCACCATGCCGGCCGGCGCAATCAGATTCGTGTTGCGAATCGCGTCACTCACGCGCGTGAGCGACAGCCCATAGCTGTTCAGTTTCTCCGGATCGATCAGCACGTGATATTCCGGCTGGCGTCCGCCGACGATTTTCGTTTCGGCGACTCCCGGCAAGCGATACATGCGCGGCGTCAGGTCGTAGTAGGCCAGTTCCCATAGGTCCGACAGTGACCGTGTGGGCGAGGTGATGCTGAACCCGATCATCGGAAACACGGAAAACGTCAGCCGGTTGATGTAGAACTGGACCCCTGGCGGCAGCGTGGGCGTGATCTGCGAAATCCGGCCCTGCACCAGGTGCAGCGCGTTCAGGACGTCCACATCCCAGCGGAAAAACACGTTGATTTCCGTGGACCCGCGCGCCGTCACCGAACGCACGTCAGTGATGCCCGGCACCAGGCGGATGGCTTCTTCGATAGGCCGCGTGACCGAGAGCATCTGCACGTCCACCGGCGCGATGCCGTTGTCCACCAGAATCACGACGCGCGGAAAATCGGTCTGCGGAAAAATCGAGATCGGGATTTGAAACGTCAGCGCCACGCCGGCCAGGGCGAAGCTCAGAGCCAAAAGCACCAGCGCGCGCCCGTAGCGTTCGACGAACTCGGCCAGCCGCGACGTCATGGTGACGGTTCCCCGGAGGCGCCCGGATCCGAGCCGCCGGCAAACGTCACCTGGGTGCCGTCCGGCACGCCAAAGCCGCCTTCGGTGACCACTGTCTCACCCGCTTCGAGGCCCTTCAGGATCTGCACGCGGCCGTTTGTGATCTGCCCGCACTCCACCTGGCGTTCATGCGCGAGCCGCTGCGCGTCCACCACGATCACCAGGCCCGTTCGCGTGCCCTCGTCGATCTGCACGGCGTCGCGCGGCACCAGCACGCTGTTGGGGTCCTCGCCGGTGATGATGGTTGCCTGGCCGAACGCGTTAGCGCGCAGCCACTCCGGCGGATTCCGGATCTCGCACCACACCTCCACGGTGCGCCGCGTCGGGTCCACCACGCGGTTCACCACCGTGATGCTTCCGGAAGCGCTCACCTCCGCCGGATCGGACGGCGCAAAGAGGCAGGACTGGCCCTGGCGGACTCTCGTGGCGTCGGTTTCGCTCACCTGCGCGCGCGCCACCATGGACGAGAGATTCATGATGGTGAAGATGACGGAATTGGGCTGCGCCAGATCGCCGGGGTAGGCCACCTGGTCGGTGACGATGCCGTCAAAGGGGCTGCTCAGCACGGTGAAGCCGAGCTGCGCGTCCAGGTTGGACAGCCGCTGCCGCGCCTGCTCCAGCTTGCTTTCGAGGATGCGCACATCGCTTTCGCCGGATTCGTTCTTGAGCAGCTCCATCGATTTCTTGGCCACCTCCAGGGCGACCTTGGTCTGCTGCACGTTGCTCGCGCTGGTATCCAGATCGCGCCGCGGGATGGCGCCCTGGTCGTACAGTTCCTTGCGGCTGTCGTAGATCTGCTTGGCCAGATCGTACGCCGCCTGTGAGGTGTCCACCTGGCCGCGGGCGCGTTCCAGGTCGGACGGTAGCGTCCCGGCCTGTAGCTTTTGAAGGTTCTGCTGCGCATCGGTGACCGCGGCTTCGGCTTCGGCCCGCTGCGCGCGCAGGTCGCGATCCTCCAGCACCGCCAGCACTTCTCCTTTGGTGATCCGGTCGCCTTTGCCCACGCGCAGCTCACGGATGGGAGCCGTGATGCGCGAGGCAACGTTGGTCTGTTCCTTGGGAAAGATCGTCGCCGGCGCCGTCACTCGCAGCGCCACCGTGCCGCGCTCGGCGGTGGCCACCTTCACGGACACAACCGGGACTGGTTCGCTGTCGGCCTCCGTGGAGGACGAAGAGCAACCCGCGGCGGCGAGGAGCAGCACGGAAATGAGCGCGCGTCGTTTCATCTGCCGGCGGCGACCTCCAGGTCCGATTTTGCCACGTAATAGTTGGCGATCGCCGTAAAGTAATTGGTGCGCGCCTGGCCTACCTGCGTCTGGGCCGAGAGCACTTCGATCGGCAGCCCCTCGCCACCCTGGTACTTGAGCTGTGTGATGCGCAGGCTTTCCTGGGCGATGTCGGTCTGCCGCTGGGTGATGGCGACCTGCTGGAACATCGTATTCAGACGGGCCAAAGCGTTCTGGTAGTCGCGCGAGTAGGTTCGTTCGGCAATGCGCGCCTGATTTTCGACCTGTGCGGCGCGGAGCCGCGACTGGTCGGAGAGGTCGCGCGTGCGGAACCAGTCGAACACCGGCACGGTGACGCTGAAGAAAGCGGCGGTCCCGTGCTCATTGAAATTGACGCGGTTCATGTCCACGCCGTACTGCCAGGTGATGCTGGTCTGCGGCTTGAGCTGCGCGCGGACGGCCCGCGCGTCCGCTTCCAGGCCTCTCTTCTGGGCGTCCAGCAAGGAAAACTCGGGACGATCCAGATACGGATCGGGACCCAGGCCACCGGCGTCGGTGATGCGCGGCGGCTCGTCGAAGGTGTCCACCAGCGGCAGGCGGGTGGTGACGTCGGTCGTCCAGTAGCTGGCCAGATCCATGTTCGCCAGTTGCGCCTGCAATTCCGCGTTGCTCAAAGCCTGCTCGTAAAAGGAGACCTGCGAGGCCGCCTGCACTACGTCCGCACGCGCCACCTCACCGCCTTCCTCCAGCAACTGCACGCGCTTCTCGAAACTTTCCGCCTCGCGAAGCACATCGGCGGCCACCGTCACCAGACGCCGCTGCAACAGAACCTGGTAATAGGCGATGGTCACCAGGCGGCGCAGGTCGCGCTTGGCGATGGTGAGGCTGGCGGAGGCCGCGGCCTGATCCGCGCGCGCCCGGTCGACGGCCGCCCGCAACTGTCCCGACGTGTCCAGTTGCATGGTGACATTGCCGTGGCCCACGTACTCATGGATCGCGTTCAGCGCCACGAAAGCGAACGTGCCGGGATTGGCGGCTGACGGCGTGTTGTAGTTGTAGCCGGTGGTCAACGTTCCGGTGGGCAGGAAAGCGTGCCGCGCCTGGTTATAGCTCAACTGCGAGTAATCGACATCGCGCCGGGCCGCAGTGATCACCGAGGGGGCGTCCTGCGCCAGCCGGATGCAATCCTCCAGCGTCAACGGAATGGCCGGCGTCTGCGCCGCGCACAGACCCGGAAGGATCAGGGCCGCAAGGCTGGTGAAGTGGATTTTGGACATCATGGGCTTCTCTTATTTATTTAGTGGTAGTGTACACAGTCATTCTGAATCTTCACTGAACGCGATTCCACGGACTCCGGCCAACTCCACCCGGAACGTGGAGCCCTCGCCCAGCTTGCTGGTGACGTTGATGCGGCCCTCATGGGCGTTCACGATCCAGCGGGCGATGGACAGCCCCAGTCCGGCGCCGCCAGAGTCCCGGCTGCGAGCCTTGTCGGCGCGGTAGAAGCGTTCGAAGATCTGCGGCAGATCCTGCGGACTGATGCCGGCGCCGCGGTCGCACACCTCCACGACCCCGGATCCCTCCTCCGCGCTGACGTACACCGCCACGTCACCGCCGGGAGCAGTGTACTTGATGGCGTTGTCCAACAGGATGCAGAACAGCCGTTGCAGTGCGGCCCGGTCTCCGCGGACCGGCACCGGGTCACGGGCGGGCTCCAGGCGGAGCTGGATGCCGCGAGCGTCCGCCAGCGCGCGCATGTGATGCACCGACTCGCCGGCCACCGCGCCCAGGTCGAGTTCCTTCTGCTCGGCGAGCCCCAAACCGGCGTCGGCGCGCGCCAGCGTCAGCAGATCCCCGATCAGAACCGTGACCCGCTCGGTTTCCGCGCCGATGTCGCGTAGTGTTTCCTGATACTCCTCGACGGTCCGGACCTTGCGCAGCGCGACCTCGGAAGCGGCGCGAATCAGCGCCACCGGCGTGCGCAGCTCATGCGACGCGTCGCCGGTGAACCGCACCATGCGCTGGAAGGATTCCTGCAGGCGGTCGAGCATCTTGTTCAGTGTCTCCGCCAGCGCCTGCACCTCGTCTCCGGTGCGGGTCACGGCCAGCCGCTGGCTCAGATTGTCCGCGTCGATCGATTCGGCCGCCCGCACCACCTCGGTCACGGGACGCAAGCCCCGCCGGCTGATCCACACGCCTCCGGCCGCGGCCAGAGCCAGCATGGGGGGCACCAGGGCGATAAGAATCCAGCGGAAGATGGAAAGCGCTTCGTAAACCTCGTCCACCGGCACCGCGATCTGCACCGCGTATTTCATGCCGCGCGCCTCCAACTGGCGCGAGAGCAAGCGGAGGCGCCGGCCCCGCACCTCGGCCTCCTCGAAGGCTCCGCCGGGGCCTGAATGCCGCGGGACATCCACGCCGCCCGCCTCCAACACGGGTGACCGATAGAGCCACCTTCCCGACGGGTCCACCACCTGAAAGAGTTCGCCGCCCGGCCCCAGCGCGGAGTTCTCCTCGAACTCGTGCTGCATCTCCTCCATGGACTCCGTCTGGGCGATGAAGGCATCCAACGACATCATGCGGTCCTGGAGGTCTTCGTCCACGGCTTCCAGCAGGCTGTGCCGCATCGCGACCCAGGTGGTGATGCCGAAGGCCACCAGCGCGACCGCCAGAATCGCCGTGTACCACAAGGTCAGCCGGGCACGGATGGAAAGGGTCTTCATCCCGCACCTTCCGCGTCGGTACGGACGCAATAGCCCACGCCGCGCACCGTATGTATCAGCTTGTGTGTGTGGCCCTGGTCCACTTTGCCGCGCAGCAGCCGGATGAAAACGTCCAGCGTATTGCTTTCGATGTCCTTCTCGAAACCCCACACGCTGCCGATCAGCGAGTCCCGGTCCACCACGCGGCCGGTGTTGCGCATCAGGGTTTCCAGCAACACGAATTCCTTGGGTGTGAGCACAATCCGGCGATCCGCGCGCGTGACCTCATGCGTGCCGCTATCCAGCACCAGATCCGCCACCCGCAACTGCACCGGGTGGGGCGCCGGACCGCGCCGCGTGAGCGCCCGCACGCGCGCCAACAGGACATCGAAGGAGAAGGGCTTGGCCAAGTAGTCGTCGCCGCCCAGGTTGAGCCCGTTCACCACGTCCGCCACCGAGTCCCGGGCGGTCAGGAACAGGATCGGCGTTTGATCGCGAGCCTGGCGGAGGCGGCGCGCGATTTCGAAACCGTCCTGCCCCGGCAGCATGACGTCCAGAACGATGGCGTCGAAGGAATCCGCCTGTGCGTAGCCGAGGCCCGTCGCTCCGTCGTGGGCCAGAGTCACCACGTAACCCTCTTCCTCCAGGCCCTTGCGCAGGACACCCGCCATCTTCCGGTCATCTTCCACCACCAGGAGCTTCATAGCGCGAACCGCGGCCGCGGTCCCTGTACTCTTGTACCGCCACTACCTGAAGGTCTGCTGAAAACGAAAGTCATTCAGGGAAACTTCAGGTTCGGATCATAGAGTATAGGCGCACGAAAGGAGTGCGCCATGAAGACCCTCGCTTTCCTACTTCTCGCGGCAGCCGCATTCGCCGCTCCACCCACCTACAAGGTTGTCAACAAAGTCAAGATCGGCGGCGCGAACCGCTGGGACTTGCTCGCCGTCGATACCGCGAATCACCGCCTGTACGTCTCGCATACCTCGCAAACGGAAGTGATCGACACAGCCTCCGGGAAACTGGTGGGCACCCTGATGGGCACCAATGGTGTGCACGGCATCGCGGTGGCCAGCGACCTGGGCCGCGGCTTCACCACCGATGGCGCTGACAACGACGTCACCATCTTCGACCTGAAAACGCTGGCCGTCCTCGGCAAGGCCAAGACGGGCCAGAATCCGGACGCCATCATCTACGAGCCTTCCTCGCACCGCGTGATTTCCTTCAATCCTCGCAGTCAGGACGCCACGGCGATTGACGCCCGGACCGGGGCGATCGCCGCCGCTTCCATTCCGATGGGTGGACAGCCGGAGTTGGCGGACACCGACGGCAAGGGCCACGTTTGGGTGAACCTGGAGGACAAAGCCGAGATCGTCGAAATCGACGCGGCCAAAGCGGTGGTGAACAAGCGCTACTCGATCGCTCCCTGCGAGGAGCCCACGGGCCTGACCCGGAATCCCAAGAACGGGATGCTGTACTCGGTCTGCGCCAACAAGCTGATGGTGGTGAGCGATCCGGCCAGCGGCAAGGTGGTGGCCACGGTCCCGATCGGCGGAGGCTCGGACGGCGTGGTGTTCGACGACGGCTACGCCTTCAGTGCGAACGGCGCAGACGGCACCATCACCATGGTCGGCGAGACGTCGCCTGGTAAGTATGAAGCGGTGGCGACGATCCCCACCATGACCAGCGCCCGCACGATCGCGGTGGACCAGCAAGCTCATAAGCTCTACCTGCCGGCCGCCGAAGCCGGACCGCCTGCCGCGGGCAAGGGCAAGGGCAAGGGCAAGGGCCGGGGACGCCCGCAGATGGCGCCGGACAGCTTCCAGATCCTGGTGGTGGGGAGGTAGCGGCAAGGAATGACGCAGCCAGCCATGGACAAGCAAATCGCGACGGCGTTCAGCAAGGTGCCGCAGGCGACGCTGGCCTTCTGGGCGGCGAAGATTCTCGCCACCACGCTCGGCGAGACCGGCGGCGATGCGGTCTCGATGACCCTCAACCTGGGTTACGGCGTAAGCTCGCTGATCTTCCTCAGCTTCTTCGCGGTAACCCTGGCGGCCCAAGTCTCCGTGAAGCGCTATCATCCCTTGTTCTACTGGGCGGTGGTGGTGGGGACCACGACGGTGGGCACCACCACGTCGGACTACATCGACCGCACGCTCGAAGTGGGATACGTGGCCTCCTCCATCATGCTGTCGATTCTGGTGGTGGTGATCCTGGCCATCTGGCACTTCAGCACCGGCAAGATCGCGGTGGATTGGGTCACGTCGCGAGCCGATGAAACCTTCTACTGGGTCGCGATCCTGGTGTCGAACACGCTGGGCACGGCGCTGGGAGACTACGTGGCCGACGATACCGGCCTGGGCTTTGCGGCCGGGGCCATGCTGTTCGCCAGCCTGATCGCCGTGGTAGCTTTGCTCCACCGCTTCACGAAGATGGCGCCGTCCGTGCTGTTCTGGACGGCTTATGTGCTGACGCGCCCGCTGGGGGCGACGCTGGGGGACACGTTCACCAAGCCGCTGGAAGAGGGTGGCTTGAACCTGGGCCGCATTGCGTCGTCGTTCGTGATCGCCGCGATCATGATCGCCGTCATCGCCCTCACCTGGCGCCGCGAACGGACTCACCTCAGAGCCGCTTGAGGGACAAAGGAATCGGGTTTCGACCGCCGGGGCGGTATGGGCCAGCACCCCGGCGGGACTCGTGGTTTCAGGAGCCCGCCCCTTTGTTTTCAATGGGGCTTGGGTTCGTTTCGTCACGGCGGTGGCCAGACCGGTGGGCGGGGCTTGGGTTCGTTTCGTTGCTGGGAAGCCCGCCTCCACCCAGGCTCCCGCCTCTCCACCCAGACTTCGGCGGACAGGTTGGCGGGCAGGGCGTTCCGGCGTGGGTTCGTTTCGTCGTCCCGCACTTCCGCGCCGCGGCCGGTTCGCGAATCCTCGCTCGATTTGCGTCATCAGCCAACCTGAATAGCACCCGGTAGCGCGCCGATGCGTGAGTTTATTCGCCAAATGCGGCACGGGTTGGAGATAGCCCTGCTCTTGGGCCAGTGACGTTTGCCGGGCGGCCTGCCTGGCTGCGCTCAGATCCCTAGTACGAAGTTCTGGGAAGTCCCAGAAAGTCACCTTAAGCCTCTAGCGGCGGGGGTGCAGGGGTCCGATGGTTGTAACTGGGAAGGGTCCCTGGGGCTGTCCCTGTTACGGGGGGTCCCAGCCTCTCTCCGTCCTCTGACACGGTGCTGCGGCCGCGGGGTGGTTCACAAGACTGCCCCGCGGTTGCGGCGTTTGGCATCGTTCCTCCTGCACGCAAACATTGTGGACTCGGGGAGACCGCTCCCTGGCGGTCGCGGCTCTGCTAGCTTCTCACCGGCTCTCAGCGCATCGGAGGGAAACGTCGGGCGGGGCGCCGCAAGGGGCGATTTCGCCACCGGAACTGGCATGACAGCGCGACCGGCCACAGGCGCCGGGACGAGTCCCGGCGCGGCAAGCCACGGGCTTGCGCCACATCCTGCGCCCGAAACCTGGTGAGAAATGCGGCGAGCGGTGGTGCGGACCACCGGCTGGTTCTGAGCAGGCTGGCGCGGGTTGAGTGCCGCAATCTGCGGAACATCGCGGGGCCGGGCGGCGTATCCTGATTGAAACGAGGAGGACCCGGCCCATGACCCGATACGCTCTATTGGCGATAGCCGTGACGCTGGCCGGGTGCGGTCCGCGCGAGTTGACCGGTGAACGGCACCATGAAACCACGTCGGTTCCGCTGGATCAGTCCGAGGTGACGCGCGTCGAGCTGCGGATGGGGGCGGGCGAGCTGCACGTGGTGGGCGGCGCCACGGAGTTGATGGCGGCTGAGTTTGACTACAACGTCGATTCCTGGAAGCCGGAGGTGGAGTATCACTCGACCGGCACGCGCAGTGACCTGGTGGTGCGGCAGCCGGAGGGGCACTTCGGCGCACCGGGGGCGGACAATCGCTGGGATCTGCGGCTGAATGACAGGGTGGAGATGGACGTGGTGGCGCACCTGGGGGCCGGGGAGGCGGATCTGAATCTGAGCTCGCTTACGCTGCGCAACGTGGAGGTGAATATGGGCGTGGGCGAGGTGCGCGTGGACCTGCGGGGCATGCCCCGGCAGAGCTACGACGTGCGGATCAACGGGGGTGTGGGGCAAGCGACGGTGTATCTGCCCGCCGGGGTGGGGATCAATGCCACGGCATCGGGCGGGATCGGGAGCATCGAGGCGAGCGGCCTCGAGAACCGTAACGGGCGGTGGATCAATGCGCGCATGGAGGATTCGCCGGTGACGATCCGGGTGGATGTGCGGGGAGGCATCGGGGAGATCCGGCTGGTGGCGGAATAGGGCGCGCTTGAGCGGGGAGGGACCTGCTACAATCGAAGTGCGTACGCCCCTTAAGAGTTGCGTTCGCAGGAGTTTTTTCCATGGATCGCCAAACCCGCAAGGACCTGAAGACGGACAAGTTTGCCCAGGAAATCGGGCTGGGGTTGGAGTTTCTCTCCACGCACAAGAGTCAGGTGCGGCTGTATGGAGCCGCCGCCGTGGTGGCGCTGCTGGCGCTCGGCGGGTGGTGGATCTATAGCAACCGGCAGGCGCAGGCTCGCGCCGATGCGCTGGCCGACGCCATCCATGTGAACGATGCCGTGGTGTCGGCGCAGCCCACGCCGCCCAACATGAACTTCCCCACGCAGGATGAGAAGGACAAGGCGGTGGTGGAGGCGTATAACAAGGTGGCCGACGAATATCGCGGCACACAGGAAGGCGCCATGGCGGGGCTGATGGTGGCCGCCTACCAGATGGATCGCGAAGGGCAGGACGAGGCGGTGAAGCGCTACCAGGATCTGGTGGATTCTGCTCCGGACGCCTACGCGGCGGTGGCCAAGATGGCGCTTGCCGAGGTCTACGCGGGCGAGGACAAGACGGACGAAGCCGAGAAGCTGCTGCGGGATCTGGTGGACCATCCCACGGTGTTTGTTTCCGCCGAAGAGGCCAAGCTGACGCTGGCGCAAGTGCTGATGCCCACCAAGCCGGAAGAGGCGCGCAAGATCCTGGAGGATCTGCGGACGAGCCGGTCGGCGATCAGCCGCGCGGCGGTGGATCTGATGGGCAAGCTGCCGCCGGCTCCGGCGGCGAGCACCACAGAAGCTCCGAAGGCGAATTAAGCCGGTCCCGTGCCGCTCCGCGCGCTCCCGCACCTGCGTTTTCCGGTAGAGCAGGCGCGTGGGCGGCGGTATCCTGAGTTCCCGCATCCTTACCGCAACGAGTTCCAGCGCGACCGCGACCGGGTGGTGCACGCGCGGGCGTTCCGCCGGCTGGAGAACAAGACCCAGGTGTTTACGCCGGGTCTTTCCGATCATTTCCGCAACCGGCTGACGCACACCATCGAGGTATCGCAGATTGCACGCACGGTGGCCGGCGCGTTGGGCCTGAACGAGGATTTGACGGAGGCGCTGGCGCTGGCGCACGACATCGGGCATCCGCCGCTGGGCCACGCGGGCGAAGCCGAGCTGGACCGGCATATGCGGCGCTTCGGCGAGCGGTTCGACCACAACCGGCATGCGCTGCGGATCGTGGAGAGCTTCGAGAATCCCTACCCGCGGTTTCCGGGGCTGAACCTGACCTACGAGGTGCGCGAGGGGATCGTGAAGCATTCGCGCGATTTCGCTCCGGGCGAGATGCCGGATCTGGACGAATACCTGCCGGGGCTGCGGCCGCCGCTGGAGGCGCAATTGATCGACCTGTGCGACGAGATCGCCTACAACACGGCCGACCTGGACGACGCCTACAACGCCGGACTGGTGCGCGTGGAGGCGGCCGCGGCGGCTTCGGCCAAATTCGCCGAGCTGTGGGAGATCGCTGAGTGCCAATATCCGGGCGTGGCCGAGTGGGTGCGGATAAAGGAAGTGGTGCGGGGGCTGATCGACTGGCTGGTGTCGGGTCTGCTGGAGGGAACCGCGGAGGCCGGCGCGGGTCTGGCCGACGTGGACGCCGTGCGGGCGTTTCCGGGTGGCCGGGTCGCCCGGTTCACGGAGGAGACGGCTGAGGAGAGCCGCAGGCTGAAGCGGTTCCTGCGCGAGAGCGTGTACGAGTCCGAGGCGCTGGAGCGGTCCAAGGGGGATTCGACGGCTCGGCTGGGGGCGCTGTTCGAGTACTTCCTGGCGCATCCGGAGCGGATGCCGGTGGGGTACCTGGAAGAGGCCGCCGGGCAGCCGCTGCACCGGCAAGTGTGCGACTACATCGCGGGGATGACGGACGGGTTCTTCCGGCGCACGTGGGAGCAGATGGGGCTGGGGTAGGGCAGTGGGGCAGGCCCGTGGCCTGCGGCGGGCTCTCAAGCCCGCCTCTTGCATCATGAGGACCGCTGCGGGTGGAGAGAAACAGGCGGCCTGAGAGGCCGCCGCAGGCCACGGGCCTGCCCCACACGGAGGGCATCCTGGCAAGACAAGGGCATCCTGGCAAGACAAGGGCATCCTGGCAAGACAAGGGCATCCTGGCAAGACAAGGGCATCCTGGCAAGACAAGGGCATCCTGGCAAGACAAGGGCATCCTGGCAAGACAAGGGCATCCTGGCAAGACAAGGGCACACAGCAAGACAAGGCCATACAGCAAGACAAGGCCATACAGCAAGACAAGGGCACACAGCAAGACAAGGGCACACAGCAAGACAAGGGCATACAGCAAGACAAGGGCATACAGCAAGACAAGGGCATACAGCAAGACAAGGGCATACAGCAAGACAAGGGCATACAGCAAGACAAGGGCATACAGCAAGACAAGGGCATACAGCAAGACAAGGGCATACAGCAAGACAAGGATACGCGGCATGGAGACAGGCACACTGCAATTGCGTCCGTGGTCGGCAACATTTACCGCAGCGCTGAGCGGACTACTGTAAGCAGGCGTAGGAGTTACGACTGGCACCCGGCGTGCACGCAGTTCCAGCGATGACCGGCCGTATGTTTTGCGCGATGCTGCTGCTGGCGGCGATGCTGCTGGCGGGCACCTTCTTCCTTTTCGTTTCGGTGATGCCCATCCTGATCGGCGCGGGCGCGCTGGGGCTGGCGCTGGCAGCGGGCGTGCTGGCGCTGGGCACGGGTCACCTGCCGCGCTGGATCGAGATCGAGGAGGTCGCCGAGCCGGAGAGGGCGCACCCGCACGGGCACCTTTACGGGCAGTGGCTGCGGAGCCTCAGGTTTTTGGCCTGGCCTCGGGTGTGAGCTGCTCCCAGGGCGTGTGGTCCAGGGTGTAGACGCCGACCTCGGGGATGCTGACGGTCCAGGTGCCGCGGCGCGCAATGCGCAGCATGTCGACCGGGTAGAACAGAACCACCTCACCGCGGCCGGGGTCCACCGGCACGTCCTCCATGTGCCACTTGCGGATTTCACCGCTGGCATGGTCGTGTTCCTGGATCTCGACGCGGACGCCCTGGCGGTCGCCGAAGGGGCCTTTGAAGCGGGCCACGACGAATTCGTCCTGCGGGGCCACCGTGCACTGGACCATTCCGCCGGCGGGGACTTCGTAGATGCGGACTTTGGATCCCTTACCAGCGGCGTGTTCGAGCAGCGGCGTGGTGACCGCGACCCCCAGTTTTCCGCCGGCGACGGCGCGGGCTATGCCGAGGCCCAGAGCTTGCAGGGTTTCCGCGCGCGCGGGGCAGTGAGGGCAGACGAAGAGGTGCTCTTCGAGCTCCTGTTCACGGGACGCGGGGAGCTCGCCGAGGTTATAGTCGATCCATTCTTCGGCGGTTGGGCAGGTCATGCGGCCGGGCTCCTCATGCGGCGGCTCCCACTCCGATGCACTCGCGCAGGCGGGCGATGGCGCGGTGGCGAATGATACGAATGTTGCCTTCGGCCAGCGCCAGCGAGGCTCCGATTTCGGCCGAGGACTGTTCTCCATAGTAGGTGAGCACGACGACGCTGCGTTCGCGCTCGGGCAGCGTTTCGAGGCACCCGCGCAGGCGTTCGGCGGCGAACGTGTCGGGCTCGGGCGGCAGGAACGGGAGCGGGTCGGTATCGGGCAGCGGTTCCTCGCGGCGGTTCTGGCGGCGCGCTTCATGAGCCATGGTGCGGGCGACGCCCAGGATGAAGCTGCCGATGCGGTCCAGCTCGCGGACGGCGCCGGCGCGGAGCTTTTGGATGGTCAGCAGCAGGACGCGCTGCATGAGGTCGGCCGCGGCCTGCTCGTCGTGCAGGTGGCGCAGTCCGTAGAGCCGCACGCGCGGGGCGAAACGGCGGCAGAGCTCCTCTTCGGCCCAGGTGGCGCTGACGGAGCCAGTGTGCGAGATGCGCCGGGCCAGTTCGTGATCGTTTAGCGTTTCCACAGTACGGAGGGAGGCAGGCGACACCTGCTCTATCACGTCATTGTACGAGAGTGGGGCGGGGACGTGGCTCGTGCCCGCTCGCTTACCCCTCCTCGCTAACATTCCTCAGGGGGATGGATCAGGGACCTGTGCAGGTCGCGGAGGGAGTGGCAGCCGAGCAGGGTCATGGTGCGTTCCAGGTCGGCTTGCAGGATGGCGATCGCTTTGGCGACGCCCGCGCGGCCGGCGGCGGCCAGACCGTAGGCGTAGGCCCGGCCGACCAGGACCGCGCTTGCGCCCAGGGCGATCGCCTTTAGGATGTCGGCCCCGCGGCGGATGCCGCCGTCCACCAGCACCGCCGCCCGGCCTTGTACGGCTCGGACGACTTCGGGGAGAGCGCGGGCGGTGGGGTAGCAGGTGTCGAGTTGGCGTCCGCCGTGGTTCGACACGACGACGCCCGCGCAGCCGAGGTCCAGGGCCCGCAGGGCATCGTCGGCGGTGATGACGCCTTTGGCCAGGATCGGACCGGGCCAGGCTTCGCGGATCCAGCTCAGATCCTCCCAGGTGACCACCGACCCGGTGAGCACCTCGCGCACGTCAGAGGCGGGCAGCGGGCCGCGGCCTGGAATCTGAATGTTCGGGAATACCTTGGCGCCCGGGTCGGCCAGGAAGCGCAGCAGCCAGCCGGGCCGCCGCAGCACGTGATGCACGAAGGGCAGCATCGCGCCGATATTGCCGCTCATCAGTTGGGGAGCGCCGTTGTGCAGGTCGCGCTCGCGCATGCCGGGGCAGTTGGTGTCGATGGTCACCGCAAGGGCGCGGAAGCCGGCTTTCCAGACGCGGGCCAGGGTCTGCTCGGCTACGGCGCGGCCGCCGGCGAGATAGAGCTGATACCACAGCGGACCCTTGGCCACGGATCCCAGCGATTCGCAGGGCCAGCCGGAGAAGCTCGACATCAGGAAGCCGATACCGGCGTCGCCCGCGGCGAGCGTGCCTGCCATCTCGCCTTCCGGGTGGATGAGGCGGCTGAAGCCGATGGGCGCCAGCAGCAGGGGCATGGCCAGCTCAAAACCGAGCACCGAACAGCGCAGGTCAGGCGACGGTACGTGCACGGCGTTGCGCGGGCGGAACAGGATCTGGTCCCAGGAACGGCGGTTGTCGCCGAGCGTGACTTCGCCTTCTGCGCCGCCATCCACGTAGTCGAAGATGGGGCGGGGGACACGGCGGCGGGCAAGCTGGCGGAGGTCCTCGATATTGACCACGCGCTCCAGTCGGGACATGAGTCTCGAAAATAACATAAGATGCAAGGTGGAAAGGAGCAAGACACCTCCATGCGAGCATCCACACGCATCATCTCCTCAATCGGCCTGGCGGCCTTCCTGGCCGCGGGCGCGTTCGCCCAAGGCCGGGGCGGCGGCGACGTCCAGATTAAGACCACCAAGGTCAGCAACAACTTCGCCACGCTCGAGGGCAATGGCGGCAAGATCGGCGTCCTTTACGGATCGGACGGCGTGTTCATGGTGGACACGCAGTTCGCTAACCTCACCGACAAAATCGTCGCGGCCATCAAGCAGCTCACGCCGCAACCCATCAAGTACGTGGTGAACACGCACGTCCACGGCGACCACACGGGCGGCAACGAGAACCTGGGCAAGATGGGCGCCGTGATCCTCTCGCGCGATCAACTGCGGTTCCGCCTGGCGCATCCCGCTCCGGGACGCGGCGGACAGCCCGGCACGCCGGCTCCCGCGGCCGCGCTGCCGATGATCACCTATGACGGACCCGTCACCCTCCACATGAACGGCGAAGAGATCCGCCTGATCCCGATCCGCAACGCGCACACCGACGGCGACACGCTGATCCACTTCGTCAACAACGACGTGATCATGACCGGCGACTTCTACCGCTCGATCCAGTTCCCGAACATTGACCGCAACAGCGGCGGGTCGCTCGAAGGGATGCTGGAGGGGCTGGCGTGGGTGATCGGCACTGCGGGTCCGAACACGAAGATTATGCCGGGCCACGGGCCGACGGTCGACCGCAACGCCGTGGAGGCGCATCGCGATATGATCGTGGCGCTGCGGGCCAAGGTGGCTCCGCTGGTGGCGCAGGGCAAGACGCTCGAAGAGGTGACGGCGACGAATCCGCTGGCGCCGTACGAGTCGAAGGTCCAGGAGGCCGGCACCACGGGGACGCGGTTCCTCGGCCAGCTTTACGCTGAGCTGAAGGAGATGGAGTAGAAGAGAGAACCTTTTTATGAAACACGCTGTTCTGGCAGGATCGGCCGGGGCTCTGGCACTGCTGGCCGCGGTGGCCCCTGTTTTCGCGCATCATTCCACGGAGTTCGAATTCGACAAGACCATGCCGGTGACGGTGACCGGCACGGTGACGCGGGTGGGGTGGACCAATCCGCACGTGTGGTTCTGCCTCGACGTGCCGGACGACGGCGGTGCGGTGGCGCGCTGGCAGTTCGAGAGCGCTCCGCCGACCGCGATGCGCCGGCGTTTCGGGGATCGCGAGCCGCTGAAGCTGGGCGACCGCATCACGGTCCAGGGGATCATGGCAAAGGAGCCCGTGCAGGACGGCGTGCGGACGGCCGCGGCCAACACCATCACGCTGTCTGACGGCCGCAGCGCTTCGGTAGGCGGCGACGGGTGGACTTCCCAGGTGCTGTTCTTCGATCCCGCCCGGTCGCAGTGCAACCAAGCGCCGAACTGAGCCCTGCGTCAGTGCGCAGGGCATCTATGAGAAGATCCAAGTAGAGGAATATGGCTGGAAAAACTTGGATTCTTTGGGGCGTAGTGCTGGCCGGGGCGCTGGCGATTACTTACACGTTCGCGCCGCAGGGGGCTCCGCCGCTGCTGTCCGGTGAGCGCGCGGCTGCACCCAACTTCACGCTGCGCGACTCGGGCGGCAAAGAGGTCCAACTGGCGGACTACAAGGGCAAGGTGGTGCTGGTGAACTTCTGGGCCACCTGGTGCATGCCCTGCCGCATCGAAATCCCCTGGTTCAACGAGTTCGAGGAGAAATACAAGGACAAGGGCTTCGCCGTGCTGGGGGTCGATTTCGATTCCCACGAAGACTGGGATGTGATCGATCCTTACATGGCCGACCAGAAGATGGTCTATAAAGTGGTCCGCGCCGGGGACACGGAGATGCCCCAGCCTTACTACGGCATCGACGCGCTACCGACCACGTTTCTGGTCGACCGGGATGGCAAGATCGCCGCCATGCACACGGGGTTGGTGAGCAAGGCGACCTACGAGGACGGGATCAAGCAGTTGCTCGCGAATTAGGGGCGCTGGATTCGAGTCCTACTTGGGGAGCCATTGCTCAGGAGTGCTATCCGTTGTTCCCCAGTGCTCAGGATTGCTAACCAGGTATCGGATGGAGACCGCTCAGTTCAGTCAAAGGCCATGTCGTTTCATCAGGGCGTCGAGTACGTCGTCGCGCATCCTGAAGTTGGTGACCTTGAGCCGAATGATCGCATCCGACAAATCGACCATGTGGCGCTCGGCGGCGAGACTCAGGATACCGAGTGTACCGATCACCTCGAAGCCCTTAACTCGCGCAACAGCAGCACCTTTGCGATCGTCGATGAGAACGACGTCGGCAGCCAGCGACAATCCGAGAGCGATCGCTGCCCGCTCTCCGGCATCCAGTGCTCGGAGTGCGGGGTCCTCTCCTGGGGCAACTGTCCTGACATCCAGCCATACCGGTGCGGTCCCGATCCAGCTCCGCACCGCAGCCGGAGCGGAAGCATGAAGGAGTTCATCCCGCACCACCGGCGGGATGGTCACCTTATCGAAGAGACGAGGGAGGAGTTCGATCTCGCCGATTTCCAACAGGTATCGCAGGGGGCTGGTATCCGCGACTACGATGCGCATCAAATGCCCAAACGGCGCATACCTTCGAGCTCGCGATCCAGATCTTCCAGGGTGTAATCTTCATATACCTCGTGACGCTTGAGAAACTCGTCGATCTGGTGACTGGTTTCGAACCCAAAGAGCCGGCGCAGGTCCGGCTTGGTGAGATGGCCGTGCTTGTATCCCTCGGCAGCCAGCGCTTCGAGCGCGCGCCGCGGCAGATCTCCCCTCGCCCCTAGGCGGCTGGCGATGTCATCCGGAATCTGCACCGTTACTTCCATGACTCTACGCTAGCCTGCCCTGCCAGAGACGTCAACAAGCGCATCCGAGGCGGAGAAAAGGTTGGAAATCCGCACTTCTGGGGAGCCAGTTGGCGTCCGGCAAACTCACTTACGCGCCTGCTTTGCGCCGATCGCCTCGGCGATGATGGCCGTCACCAGGCTGTTAACGCTGACTCCCTCGTTTCCCGCCTGCTTCGTAAGCTTGGCGTAGAGGGTCCTGGGCACACGCTGGCGCCAGTGAGCTGCTTCGACGTTAGGCTTGGGGATCTTCCGGCCCGACTCGCTGAAGACGTCGATGCAATCGCGCAGTGCTTCACGCCCGTTCCGGATCGCTTCTTCAATCGTTTCGCCGTCGGACATGCAGCCGGGGATATCCGGATACTCCACGAGGTAGCCGCCTCCCTCCTGCTTCGACAAGGGCCGGACGGTGAACTGATACAGGTCAAGGTTTCGATTCATCTTTGTTCTCACCTTCCCTGATCTCCAGGGCCGCGTCTACGAGCGCCAAGAAATGCCGGATGTAGATCGGCTTGATGGGACGCTTGGATGGCGCCGACACAATCTCCCGCACGCCGGTGCGCTGAAGATCACGTGACTCCCGCCATCATGATGCCGCATCCGGTATCACGCCAAAGCGGGTTTGGCGGGTCCGTTGGATCCTTCAGGGCTTACCCTCGCGCGTTAGCTGGGCTGCCAGGTCAGCGAGATCGCGCGATACGTGCGTGGGGGGCGGCGTGAGGGAGTCCAGGACCTGCCCGGGGCGGGCGATAAAGGCTCCTTTTAGCCCTGCGCGCATGGCTCCGGCGATGTCCCAGGCGTGCGCGGCGACCATCATCAGGTCGGACGGCTGCACGTGCAGTTTCGCGGCCACGTAGAGATAGACTTCCGGGGACGGCTTGAATTTCTGCACCGCGTCTACGGTGAAGACGTGCTCGAATTGGATGCCGGCTGAATCCAGTTGCGAGGCGGCCATGGCGGGGGACGAATTGGTGAGCGCTACCATGCGCCAGCCGGCTTCGCGGAGTCTGTGAAGCGCGGGCAGAACGTCGGGGTGCGGAGGCAGGGTGCGCATCGTGCCCAGGATGCCGGCGTGGTGGGTTGCGGTGAGTTGCACGGAGCGGGCTGCTGCGAGGGCGTCCAGAGCGGCTCCGGCCAGGATGCCGAAGTCGGAGTAGTGGTTGAGGATCGTCGCCTGCATGGACATGCGCAGGAGCAGGCCGAACCAGTCGCGACGGGCGGAGGCTGTGCCGAACGCCGCTTCAAAGGAGGGGTCGAGAGCGCTCAGGTCGAGCAGGGTCTCGTTGACGTCGAAAACCAGGATGGGGCGCACTTACCCAGGATACTGGGGCCCAGGCTACTGGGGCTCAGCGCGGGATTACACCGTCGCGGGCGACATGCGCCGGGATGAGTCCCGGCGCGGCGAGCCACGGGCTCGCGCCACCTAGAACGCTTGCGAAGAGGTGATACCGGCCGCTTCGAGTGCTACGCTCATCTTCTCCAGCGCCGACTTGTGGATCTGCGAGACGCGGCTTTCGTTGATGCCCAGGATGCCGCCGATTTCCTTCATCGTCATCTCGTTGGTGTAGTAGAGCAGGACCACCTTCTGGTAGCGCTCCGGCAGGGTCTTCATGGCGACGCTCAGGACGCTGCGCAACTGCTCGCGCGCGCAGATGGAATCGGGCTGTGTTTCGGGCTTGCTGGGGAAGTCGGGAGCGGGCAGGTCCTCGCCTTCGTTGCCGCGCGTGGAGGCCGAGATCAGGCCGACGTTGCGCAGATCGAGCATCATGTGGCGCCAGCGTTCGACGTCCATGCCCAGCTTCTGGGCCACTTCGGATTCGGTGGGATTGCGCTTGAGCTCGGCGGCCAGGTCGCGCGTGGCGGCCTCCACCTGCTTGTGGCGGCGGCGCATGTCGCGGGAGGCCCAGTCGAGCTGCCGCAGGCTGTCGAGAATCGCGCCCTTAATGCGGTGCTTGGCGTAGCTGGAAAATGCGACCTGCTTATCCGGGTTGTATTTGGTGGCCGCGTCAAATAATCCTAAAATGCCGGCGTGCACCAGGTCGTCAACCTCGACGTGCACCGGCAGGTTCTCATGCACGCGCACGGCGATCGCTTTGACCAGGGGGAGATGCTCCAGCACGACGCGGTCGCGCCGGGCGAGCTTGGCCGCCTGCGCGGCAGCCGCACTCTTGGGAGTGGAAGCCTCGGTGGCCGTCAGGGCGGGCTTCGGGGCGGCGGTCGAGTGCAACGTGCCGCTCATGCGCATGGGCTTGGCCGGCGTGGTGCGATCGCTCACAGGCAAGCGGCGAACCGGGGCGGCGGAAACAGCGGCGCCGGCGGTGGCACTCATCGCTACCGGACTAACTGCGGCGGCTTTCATTCTCATCGTCATCACTTTGTTCCATCTCCTCAGACTGCGATCTCGCGAACACCCAGAGAGAAGCAAGCCCGTAACCAAAGCCCCCGCCTCAAGAAATTCATCCCCCCTGCCGATTCATTTCAAGCCTGCTCAAATACGCTAGGGCCTGCGAAATCAGTGGAATACCCGAGGACCTCAAAACTTTCCGGCCGCGAGTACCACGACCTTCTTATCGGCCGCAAAGCTGACCTTCGTACCGAACAGAGACCCCGTACAGCCGAAACATTCCCAGAATGAAACGTTGCTCTCCGAATGAAACGTTCTTAGTGCGGCTCCTCCGATGGGACTTAACCCCATAAGTAGAAGGGTAAGTGTTGAGGGCCGATAGGTATCTCGACGATTCCCCTTAGAGGGGACTAATAATCATCCCAGGGGAGGGATATCCCCCCTTTAGTCCACGCGCTGCTTGAGGACCACGATCCAAGTCTTGAGCGCGAATCCCCCTAGAAATATCCACGTAGCCCACAGAAACGGGCCGTCGAGGGTGAACCAGGCCGCTGCGGCGAGTACGAAGTAGGCCACCATGGCCGCTCTAAACCTGCCACTCATAAGGACTTATCGAAGCATGCGCTTCACGTTGTAGGAAAACGCGAGTTGCACCCGGATCTCCTGGCCTTTGAACTCGGCGGGGAGCGGGGAAAACGGATAGGAGGCGCTGATGGCCGCCACTGCGGCGCGGTCAAAGGATAGCGTCCCGGAGGGACTCGCGATCACCAGCTTGGGTACCAGGCCCCCGCGGTCGATGATGAACTGCACGGTCACCAGCCCCGGACGTCCCGTGCGGGCTTCCGGCGGAATAATGGCATACCACTTCTGGCGGACCGTGGTGAGCACCTGGAGCAGGTAGGGTTTGAAGTCCACGCCCTGGGGGTCGCTGAGGAGCTGCATCTCGCTGGTTGAGGACGGCTCGGCGCCTACGCCGTTTGAGACTGCCCCGCCGGGCGCGCCTCCGGGCGGCAGAACGTTGCGCGCCATCTCCTCGGGTGACTGGTTAGGGGCCGCGATGCGCGGGTTGGCGCGGGGGCCGAACTCGGGCGCGGGCGCCACGTCCTCCAGGATCTTTTCCGGAGGCTTCACGGGCACGGGGATAGCGGGCTTTCCCATGGCGATCTGCGGCTCATTGACGGCCACCTGCACATCGACCTGGGGAGCGGCGGGCAGCACGGTGGGCGTTTCCTCGAGCTTCGGCCCGCCGGCCACGGTGGGTGGCTGGAATGCCTTGGGCGGCGACGGCCTGGTAGGCAGGGCGCTGCGGACGTCGATCTGCTCCTTGGGCTTGGTGAGGTTCGGGTCGCGCTGCGTGATCCGCAGGTCGCTGGGCAGCACCAGAGGGACGGCCTTGCGGAAGTCTACGGTGACCGGATTCCGTTGGCGCACAGGCCCGGCCGGCATCAGCACCAGCGCGGCGGCGATCAGGATGTGCGCTGCGATGGAAACGCCTACTGCGCGGCCTACACGGCGCGGTGTGACGGGTTCCCGCCAATCGAGGACCGTGGCGCCGTTGAAATAGCCGTCGTCATGGGGTGCCCGGGACATGCAGTGCTGTGGCCACCAACTGGGAGTGCTCCTCAATCTTATCAAGAATGCCGCGGGCCACCTCCAGAGCAGCCGCGGCTTGGCGGCCGGTGACGCGGGGCTCGCGGCGGGACGCGATGCAGCCGAAGAACTCCTCCAGTTCGAGGCGCAGCGGCTCGTCTTTTGTTACGGCCAGCGGGGCGAAGCCGATGGCGCGGTTCTCGCCGACTGAAAAACGCATGCCGTCCTGGCGGCTGTAGTCGAGCGAGATATATTCGCGCGGCTGGAACAGGCGCAGCTTGCGCACGCGTTCGGTGGACACGCGGCTGGCGGTGAGATTCGCGACGCATCCGCCGGGGAATTGCAGCCGCACGTTGGCGATGTCGACACGTTCGGACAGAATGTGGATGCCCGCGGCGCGGATCTCTTCGGGCATCGCGCCGGTGAGGAAGAGCACGATGTCGAGATCGTGAATCATCAGGTCGAGGACCACGTCGACGTCGAGGCTGCGCATGGTGAATTCGCTCAGCCGGTGGATCTCGAAAAACAGCGGCGTGGTGACCACTTTCTCGAGCGCCGCCACGCCGGGATTGAATCGCTCCAGGTGCCCGACCATGAGCACGCGCCCGGTACGCGCGGCGGTCTCGACCAGCGTCTGCGCTTCGGCGACGGTCGAGGCGATCGGTTTTTCCACCAACACGTCCAGGCCCAGTTCCATCGCGCGGCAGCCCATTTCGGCGTGCAGCGTGGTGGGTGTGGCGATCACCACGCCGTCGGCCGCTTTGGCTGCTTCTTCGAGCGAGGCGAACACCGGACAGCCGTAGGCAGAGACCGCCGCCTCCGCGCGCGCCGCGTCCGGTTCCAGCACGCCGGCCAGCGTCGCGTGTTCGGACTGGTGGGCCACGCGCAGGTGATTCTTGCCGAAGGATCCGGCTCCGGCGACCGCGATACGGGGAAGGGCAGACATCTCCAACGAGGCTAACCCATTTCCTGAATTTGCGGAGATCGGTTTCGCCCGGCCGGCAACAGAATCTTCAACCGGGGTTGCTGCCGGGCGTGATTCGCGAGGCCGCTCTGGTTTCCCGAGCCAGAGGTTCGTCCCACAACCAAGGACCACTCCCTATGGTCGCGGCACGGCTAGGCCCGGATTTCTCACGGGCTCGCAGAGCGTTTCGGGCAAAGCACAGGAGGGATGCCTCGGCGAGTGGTCGGGCCGGCACCCCGGGCACGACACTGTGATGGACGACAAGCGCCGGGACGAGTCATACCTATTGTCTGGGCGCGGCGAGCCATGGGCTCGCGCCACGTGGGGAGAGCGCCTGCCTCCCGTGCCTCTACGGAAATCCAGCAATTCTGCCGATTTCCCCGCTACAGCTTGAATCTCATGCTCCGGCGGACTCTTCCAGTCTTGTCAATGGTCGCGTTGTTTGCAGCCGCAGCGCCGATTTACGCCCAGCGTTACAACTTCAAGTTCTATGGCGAAGAAGAGGGCCTGCTGAACCTGGTGGTGCAGGTGATCCGCCAGGACCGCGCCGGATTCCTGTGGGTGGGCACGCAGAACGGGCTCTACCGTTACGACGGCAACCGCTTCACGGGCTTCACCAAGTCCGACGGATTGCCCGGCTCGCGCATCGAATCGTTGTATGAAGCGGTGGACGGCACGCTGTGGGTGGGCACGGGCACGGGCCTGGCGCGGCGCGCGGGCGACCGTTTCGAGTCCGTTGCCATCGGCGTCGCCCAGGGCATCCGCGGACGGGAGAGCGTCGCCACCGATGAGCAGGGCCACCTGTATCTGGCCACCGAACCGGGCTTGGCCATCGGCACGAAGGACGAACACGGGAACTTCACGTTTGCACTGGTCGATCCGCCCCCGGGCGCGGATGCCGCCCCGGCGCGCAGTGTCTACATTGACGGCTCGGGCGGCGTCTGGTACGGGTGCGGGCGTCTGCTCTGCACGCTGGACCACGGCAAGCCCCGCGAGATCGGCTCTGAGCAAGGGCTGCCGGCGGAAGGCTGGTTCGCCATCCTGGGCGACGTGGACGGCAACCTGTGGGTCCGCAGCGACCGCAGCCTGTTCCTGCGCGCCGCCGGCGCCCAGCGCTTCGTGCCGCAGCCCGGCCCGCCGGAAACGCTGAACCCCTATCCGACGCTGGCGCTCGACCCGCGCGGGCGCCTGCTGATCCCCACGGACCGCGGCCTGGCGCGCCAGACGGAAACCGGCTGGGAGATCATCACGGTGGACGACGGGCTCAGCACCAACGACATCTCCTACGTGGTGCAGGATCGGGAAGGGTCCATCTGGCTGGGGCTGCTGGGGTCGGGGCTGGCGCGCTGGCTGGGCTACGACGAGTGGCAGAGCTGGACCGATCGCGAAGGGCTCACCCGTTCCTCGGTCTGGTCGATCACGCGCGACCGCTCCGGCACGCTGTGGGTGGGCACGCAGTTCGGCCTGAACTATGCCGAGATGGGCAGCCCGGGCGGCAAGCTGGTCTGGAAGCATCACCCGGCGGCGGCCGGGGAGATGGCGCGCGGCCTGGCTGCCTCGCCCGACGGGACCCTGTGGATCGCAGCCGATGGCGGCGGCCTGCTGCAGGTGGACCCACGCACGGGAGCCTCGCGGCGCTTCGGCCTCGAACACGACCTGGACGGCGTGGTGCACGTGATGCTGGACGGCCAGGGCCTGGTGTGGGTATCGACGCGCCACGGCCTGTTCCGCAGCAAGGCGCCGGCGCCGATGGCCGCGCCGGTGGCGTGGGAGAAGTTGGAGCCGCCCGGCACCAGCGACGACGAAGGATTCGTGCTGGCGGTGGAGGACGACGCCGGGCACGTGTGGATCTGCGGCGACTTCGGCCTGCTGCGCTACACGCCGCCCGTCGAAGGGCGCCGGCCCAAGTGGGACCGCTTCACCGTAGCCGACGGACTCAAGGCGGACATGGTGGCGCAGGTGGCGCCCGCGTCCGACGGCTCCGTCTGGATCGGCTACCGCGACGCCTACGGCATCACCCACCTGACGTTTCCCGGCGACCGGCCGCTGGCGGACCACTTCACCGCGCCCACCGGACCGCGTTCGGACAAGACCATCTTCCTGACCGTCGACCCGATGGGCGGGCTGTGGGCCGGCACCGATCACGGCGTCGACGTCTTCGACGGCACGCGCTGGCGCCACTTCGGGCGATCCGACGGCCTGATCTGGGACGACTGCAACACCAACGCCTTCATGGTGGACGCCGACGGTATCTGGATCGGCACCAGCCGGGGCCTCTCGCGCTACCAGCCGCGCGCCTCTCCGCTGCCGCCCGTGCCGCCGCCGGTGGTGGTGACCTCGGTGCGCTTCGGCAACCAGTTCCCGGACCCGCAGGCGATCCCGGAAATTCCTTACGACCAGCGCTCGCTGCAAGTGCGCTTCGCCGCGCTGACCTTCGTGCAGGAGTCTAACATCATGTTCCGCTATCGCCTGAGCAGCGATTCGCAGTGGCAGGAAACGCAGCTCCGCGAGCTGAACTATCCCACGCTGCCGCCCGGCCGCTTCACGCTGGAGGTGATGGCGCGCAACGCCCAGGGCGTGCTCAGCGTGGAACCCGCGCGTATCGAGTTCAAGATCGAAACGCCCTGGTTCCTTTCCTGGTGGTTCCGCATCGGCTGCGTGATGCTGGCGCTGGCTATCGGTCACGTGATGTGGCGGCGCCGCACGTATCGCCTGGAAGCCGAGCGCCACCGCCTGGAGCGCGCCGTGGCCGAACGCACGCGCGAGCTGACCCATGAGAAGGCTCGCGCCGAACAGGAGAAAGCCGTCGTGCAACAACAGAAGATCGAGATCGAGCGGCTGCTGGACGAAGCCAAGCAGGCCAGCCGGTCCAAGAGCGAGTTCCTGGCCAACATGAGCCACGAAATCCGCACGCCCATGAACGGCGTACTGGGCATGACCGACCTGGTGTTGGCCGCCGAGCTGCCGACGGAGCAGCGTGATTACCTGGAAGCCGCGCGCCACTCGGCCGATTCGCTGCTGACCATCCTCAATGACATCCTCGATTTTTCCAAGATCGAAGCCGGCAAGCTGGATCTGAACCCGATCGAGTTCTCACTGCGGAGCTGCCTGGAGCACACCGGCAAGATGTTCGCGCTGCCCATTCAGGGCAAGAAGCTCGAATACTCCGCGCGCGTCGCCGAAGACCTGGCGGACACCCTGGTGGGTGATCCTGACCGCCTGCGCCAGGTGCTGCTGAATCTGGTGGGCAACGCCGTCAAGTTCACCGACCAGGGCAGCGTGCGTCTGGCCGTGACGCGCGAGCGCGAAGAACATGGCACGCTGCTGCTGCACTTCGCCGTGCGCGACACGGGCATCGGCATTCCGGCCGACAAGCAGGAAGTGATCTTCGAAGCCTTCCGCCAGGCCGACGGCTCCACCACGCGCAAGTACGGCGGCACGGGCCTCGGCCTCGCGATTTGCGCCCGCCTGGTCCAGTTGATGGGCGGCAAGATCTGGGTGGAAAGCGAGCCGGGCAAAGGCAGCACCTTCCACTTCACGGCGCGCTTCGGCATGACCGTGGCCGAAGGATCGACGGGCGGCGATCTGCGCAACATGGCGGAATCGCTCGCCAACGAGGCTCCCGCCCTGGTGCTGCGGATTCTGCTGGCCGAGGACAACCTGATCAACCAGCGCCTGGCGACGCGCCTGCTCGAAAAGCGTGGCCACAGCGTGGCGGTCACCGGCACCGGGCGCGGCGCCCTGGAGATGATCGAGAGGCAGTATTTCGACCTGGTGCTGATGGACGTCCAGATGCCCGATATGGACGGTCTGCAAGCCACCTCGCTGATCCGCGCGCGCGAAGCGGGCACGGGCCGCCACCTGCCGATCATCGCGCTGACCGCGCACACCATGAAAGGCGACCGCGAACGGTGCCTGGACGCCGGCATGGACGCTTACGTCACCAAACCGGTGGATGCCGCGGAGTTGATCGCCGTGGTGGAATCGGCCGCGGGCACCATGACGGCGTGAAGCGCCGCTTATCCCTTCGCCGCCGACTGTTCCTGCATCCGCGCCATGCGCGCCTGCGCCTCGCGCGTCAGGTGCGGCACCACGCCGACCATCCGCTGCAGCACCATCAACTGCGCGCGGTGGTGCATTTCGTGCTCCTTGATTCCCAGGATCATGTCGAAGCGGCTGCGCTCGCCGGGCTGGATGGGCGACGGGAAGCTGACCGTCTGGGCCAGGAATTCGGGCGTTAGTCCCTCCATCCAGGACGCGACTTTTTCTTCGCCCTCGCGGAGTTTCTTGAGGATTTCGTCTTTGGTGAAGGATTGCTCCTCCTCGGCCCGGATGGGCGCCATGAAGCTCATGAAGTCGAAGCCTTCGAGCGAAGTGAGCTTGGCCTCCGCATGCAGGTAGTAATTGAAGCGCGGCGCGTTGGCGATGTGGATCAGGGTCTGCGCGATGGTGCGCGTCTCGGGCGTGGCGCGGAACCCGTACTTGTCTTCGGGAATGTCTTCGGCGATCTTGATGGTGTTGTTCCGCACGGTGCGGAAGGCTTTGGCCAGCTCGGGTCCGGCGTAGGTGCTCATGACGCCATTGTAGCGGTGGAAGGTGAAGCGCTCTGAGGGCGCCAGAGTGGCCGGGCTAGCCGTGGGCTAGCCGGCGAACTTGTAGCCCAGCCCGCGCACCGTCAGGAAGAACTCCGGGTAGCGCGGATTCTCCTCCAGCTTGCGCCGCAGCCACGCCATGTGGACGTCCACCGTGCGCGTTTCCGGCAGGGAGTTGTAGCCCCACACGTCCTGTAACAACTGCTCGCGCGAGATGATCTCGCCTTTGCGGTCGATCAGGTACTTCACCAACTGGAACTCGCGGGCCGAGAGCGCGACGCGCTGGCCGGCGCGCAGGGCTTCGCCTTTACGGAAATCCACGCGCACTGCGCCGAACTCGTAGACGCCCAGGCCGGCAGCGCCGCGCGGCTCGGCCCGGCGGAGCAGCGCCCCCACGCGAGCCATCAATTCCAGCATGTCGAACGGCTTGGTCAGGTAGTCGTCGGCGCCCAACTGCAGCCCGACCACTTTGTCCACCACCTGGCCGCGCGCGGTCAGCATCAGGATCGGCGTGCGCAAGCCCGCCTCGCGAATGCCGCGGCAGACGTCGAAGCCGTTCTTGCGCGGCAGCATCACGTCCAGCAGGATCACATCGTAGACGCCGCTGAGCGCCTTCTCCAGGCCGGTGGCGCCGTCGACGGCCTCATCCACTTCGTGACCCTCGGCCCGCAGGCGGTCGGAGAGCGTCATCACCAGCCCGGGCTCGTCTTCCACTAACAGGATCCGCGCCATTTACGAATCCTCCTTGGCCGCCGGCAGCCGCACCACGAACTTCGCCCCGTGCCCTGGCCGGCTGGTCACCTCGACCGATCCGTCGTGCGCCTCGGCGATCTTCTTCACCAGGCTCAACCCCAAACCGGTTCCTTGAATCTGCTCGGAGGTGGCGCGCCGCCCGCGGTAGAAGGGATCGAAGATGTGCGGCAGGTCGGCCGGGTCGATTCCCGGACCGTGATCCTCCACGCGAATCTCCACCGTGCCGTCGACGGCCACCGCTTCCAGACGCACAGGAGCGCCTTCGCCGTGCTTCACCGCGTTGCTGAGCAGATTGCGCAGGCAGTGCGCCAGCGACCCGGGATCGCCGCTTACCGCCGGCAGGTCCGCGGGCACTTCGCGCACCAGCTCGCTGCCCGAGGCGGCCAGGTCGGGCTGGCAATCGGCCACCGCCTGGTCAATCACTTCGGCCACGTCCACCGGCTGCCGCCGCATTTCGGCGCGTTCCGACGCCAAGCCCGCGAAGCGCAGGATCTGCTCCACCATGTCTGAGAGCCGCTTGCCCTGATCGCGGATCACGCCGCCGTAGCGGCGGGTCTGCTCGGCCCCGGTAGTCACGCCGTCGGCCAGGTTCTGGCTGGCCGAAGAGATCACGGCCAGCGGCGTGCGCAGTTCATGCGTGACGCCCGCCACGAACTCCATCTGCTGGCGGGCCAGCAATCGTGCGCGCCGCGAACTCAGCAGCAGCATGCCGACGCTCACGCCCATCAGCAGCAGCATCCCGAAGCTCACCGCCAGATTGCGCGTGCGGATGGCCGCCACGCGCTCATCGATGGTGCCGCCTTTGTAGGCGGCGATGACGCGCCAGCGAGCCTCGCCCGGACCGCCACGGCCGTTTCGCACAAACGGCGGCGCGTTGGCGAAATCCGCACCGCGGCCGTCACGTGGAAAGCCGTCCGGCGGCGGCTCCGGCGGCGCTCCGCTCGGGGCCAAATCGGGGGGCGGACCGCCCTCCGGCGGCGGGCCGTTGGGCGGCGGCGCCGGGCCTCGCCCACGCCCGCGGCTGTAGCCTCCACGCAAGGCGAACAAACCGCCCATGCCCTCTTCATCGTTGGCCGGCACCGTTTGGTCGTCGCTGCGGTAGATCACGCCCCGTGGACCCAGCACCTCCACGTGATAGTCGCTGCCGAAGTGGCGCGCCACCAGGTCGGGCAGCCAGGTCTTGGTGATTGCGTCGCGATCGAACTCAATCAGGAGCCAGCGCCCGTCCGCATCGGGACCGGTCATCGGCACGGCGATCGACGGTTTTTCCGGATCCACCACGGGCGGCGCGCCGACTCCACCCTGCCCTCCGCCGCGCCCGCCGAACGCCGGCGCCCGGGCAATGAGGGTGCGCAATTCGTCGGGAAGCTCTTCGGTGGTCCGCGGCTCGACGCGCGCCACGATCGACGGATACCGCGTCGTGTCGCGCCACACGGCCAGCCGCTGCGCGGGATCGACGCGAGAAGCGCCACCGGCTACCATGAAGCGGACCAGGCGTTGCAGCTCGCCGTCGAACTCCTCGACGAAGCGCGCCATCGAAGTGCGCAGGTCACGATCCAGGCGCAAGCGCTCGGCTTCGCTCACCTGGCCGATCCAGCGGTACTGCAACACCGCCAGCGCGATCAGTACTGCGAACAGGGCCACGCCCAGTGCAATCTCGCGGCGGCTCCAGTTGTGTGTGCTTTCCGCCATTCGCTTCCCGACCACGAGTATAAGCCCTGACGGCGCGCATCCGGTCCGCTTTGTAAAGAACGTAAAGCGTCTTTTTTCAAAGTCTTAAACAACAGACCGAGTGATCCGGACGCATACTGGGTTCAGAAAGACGAGGGACACACTCCCCGAAAGAAAGAGACGCAACCAAGGAGACGAAAATGAGATTTGCTGCAATCCTTCTCACCGCGGGCCTGATGGTCTGCTACGCACAACCCGGCCAGGGCCCCGGAGCCGGCAATGGACCCGGCAATGGACCGGGCAATAGACCTGGCAGTGCTCCGAACGGCACCCCTGCCATCAACGCCCTGCAAACCTACCTGGATCTGACCGACGCACAGCTCATGGCGTTCCAGTCGATTCACGAAAGCACGCGCACGGCGGTTCAGCCGATTCTGGAACAGATCCGCACCAAGGCGATGGCCCTGCGCGACGCGGTAAAGAATAACGACACGGCGACGGCCGGCCAGCTTCAGGTGGACATCCAGGGGCTGCGGGACCAGATCCAACAGATCCAGAGCAACGGGCATGACCAGGTGGTGGCCCAGCTCACCGCGGATCAGAAAGACAAGCTGACGACGCTCGAAGACGCCGCCAAGGTGCAGCAGGAAGTGCGCCAGGCGATCGGGGTGGGCTTGATCGAGCCGCCCGAAGGCGAGGGTCCGGGCAGAGGTCCTGGCAGGGGTCCGCGTGGGTTTGGTGGACCCGGCCGGGGTGCTGGCCGCTTCGGTCCGCCGCCGGAGAACTGACGTCGCCGGACAGGGGAAGACCACAGTCGCTGCGGTTTGTGGCTCAGCTAGCGGCGCTGACCACCGAAGGTAGTAACAGGCAACGCCGATTCGCTAGCTGAGCCACAAACCGTAGGGAGTGGTCCCCGAAAGTCCGCAACCCCACCCTTCTGACACCCTCAGTCGGGACCGCTCTCTCACCCGGCTCCGGTCATCCCCCGGCCTGAGCCCGCGCGAGAAAGCGGTCCCTTTTTTCGTCTTCTTCATCCCGGCAGCCTCTTCGGAACATCACCCGCAGATCCCGCCGCCAGTCGATCCCCACCCCCACGCGTTCCACGTCGACTGCCGGAGCCAGATACCGCAGAATGGTTTCGTTCGACGGATGAAACTCGAGCGCCGGCGCCACCAACAGCAACCGCGGCGGCTCCGTACGCACGGCCATCCCCGGAAAGTATCCGCGCTCGCCGAATTCGCGGCGCTCCAGATGCCACTTGACGCGCATCCAGTAATCGAGCGCCTGCAACGGCAGGTGGATGTCCTGCGCCGCCTTCAGCTCGATCACCGCCAGCCGCCCGTCGCTGCCGCGCGTGAGGATGTCGAGCACGGACCGGTTCCCCGCCGCGAACTCCGGCGCCTGCCCATAGAGCGGACCTTCGCCCAGGCGCGCGTCGATCCGCGCGATGCCCGCGCGCACCTGCGCTTCGAGCCACGCCTCCGGCTGGCGCGTGTACAGCGGATTGGTGCGATCCGGCGCGTCGGCGCTGCGCATCCGCAGCAGGCCGCGCGCCAGTTCCTCGATCTCGCGCAGGTGCGAGTCGCCCGCCACGTGTTTGCGGTCCAGCCCAAACAACAGCTCCTCCCCCGAGGTCCGCGCGAACTCGACGCCGCGCACGCCCAGGCTGACCGACCCGTCCGCGCGGGCCCGCCGTTCCACCCCCGCGATGGACGCCAGCCGCTCAATCCATGCGGCCACGCGCGTCCCCGCCGCCGCGGCGCGGAACGGTTCGAGCCTGGTCGCGAAGTTGGTGTACCCGTCCGGGTCCACCGATTCCTCCGCGCCGCCCGCGCCGTAAACGAATACCTTGTATTGCGCCGCCTGCGGGTCGAGATACCGCACGCGATGGCAGGTGGTCATCTCCGCGCCGATGGGCAGAAACAGAGCCAGTCCACCGACCGCCAGACCTCCGCGAGCCAAATGGCGCTCGCGCCGCCGCAAACGATCCAGCCAGATCAGTCCGAAGCTCAGCGCGCCGTCCGGGTCCGCGCAGTCCTCGGACGCGCCGATCGCGGCGACCGCTGCCGATCCCTTGCGCAGCATCGCGCGCGGATACACGGGGGAGAGGCTGTGTTCGAGGTCGGCTTCGGTCGACAGCTCGGCCACGCGCCAGTCCGGGAATTGGCGGCGCAAGGAGAGGCGGAATTGCTCGCGATACTTGAGCCGGCCGCCGCGCCGGGCTACGCCCTGGTTCGACGGGTGTGCGGCGTCCAGCACCAGCAGCACGCCGCGCTTGCCGCCGAAGCGCTCGGTTTCGAACTCCAGACGGCCGCGCTTTTCCGCTCGCACCGAGCGCAGTTTACGGACCAGGTTGCGGGACTCGCTCCAGCATTCGAGCGTGGTCCATGCGCCGCGCTGCGTAAGACGCAGATTGTCGCCCGCGACCGCGATCGGGTCCTCCCCGGGCTCGAGCACTATGGGCTCGCGCGCGGCGCTGAGGAAGCGGTCGAGCGCGGCGGTGATCTCAGCGGATCGAGCGGGCTGCACATCTCTTAAGTGGGTGCAGGCACAAGAATATTTCAGGTGGATTGTGGCGCAAGCACTCGTGCTTGCCGCGCCGGGACTCGTCCCGGCGCTTGTGTCTCATCAGGGCATACTGCCGGGAGCGGGTGAAATCGCTCACCGGGGCATCCCCCCGACGATGTGCCCAGAGCGGATGAGAGGCTATCGTCGCCTTCCCGAGCATCACATCGTGGCGGGCGACGAGCGCCGGGATGAGTCCCGGCGCGGCGAGCACGAGTGCTCGCGCCACCAAGGCCCCTAATACTGCAGTTCGATCTTGGAGCTGGCGTGCTTCTCCAGTTCCTTGCGATCCCCGAAGTAAGCGGATTTCGTCAGCCCCTTGCCGAACAGGTCCCGCGCCTGATCGTCAAAATGAGGCGACTCCGGGCGGTCGCTTTCGCCCGCCATCAGCACGGTATCGGCCGATGCGGTCTTGCCCAGGTGCACGATCTGCGTCGCAGTTTGCCCGCCCACGCCGATCTCCACTTTGCCCCGATGTTCGAAGTGGATGGTGCGCGGCGTCTCCATGGCGGCTTCGGTCACCGTGCCGCCGCCTACGCCGTAGGCCTCGCGAGCCCCGTCGCGCGTGGCCCGGAAGATCGTGCCCCAGGTGGCGCCATACTTCATGTCCAGCTCCAGGCGGTCCTGGGCGCGGTCGAGCGCCGCCCGCACCCGCGCGTCGCTCAGCGAATCCGGCGGCGTGAGCTCCGCTGCGTCGCGGCCCAGCTCCATTTTCACCAGATAGTAGGCCAGCGCCGGTATCGAGTTGGCGTCCGCCTTCCGGTTCCAGCCCGAAATCATGTGCACGAACGGCATGCGCGGATCGGCCTTGGCCAGCCGCGTCTGCCACTCGTCGGCTTTGTACACCTCGGTGGAAAACGCGATGTCCGCCACGCGGCCCAACGGCCAGGTGATCTGCCCCCGCAGGAGCTTGCGCATCATGGCGTCGGCCTGCGGCGACTTCCGCTGGCGCAGGACGTAATCCGAATCCCAGAGCGGCCCCTCGGCCGGCGGCCCCAGGCTATCGTAAATTTCTCCGTCAGCAGTGCCCACCGCCACGTCGCCTGGAATCTGCTCCATCTCGAGCGCCGTGCGCACGCCCGCCAGGTCCTGTGCGGTCCACATGGCCCATACCTGCTCCAGCGTCTTCGCCCCGGCGCGATTCACTGTACCGGACCAGCCCACCGCCACCCGCCGGCTGTGCCCGATCAGCGGCAGCGGCACGCCTACGGGAGCTACGCCCGATAGGGACAGATTGCCGTCCTCGCCCGCTTGATCGATGTATAGCCGCATCTCGTACGGCCGGCCGTCGCCGTTCCAGTCCGTCAGCGGATCCAGCACGGCGATGACGCCGTCGTCGCCGGTGCGCGCCGCGCCCAGGATGAAATCGTTCGACCCGTGGATGGTCTCAAACGCGTGCCGGCTGTAGGCGATGACCGCGGCTGCGCTCACCTTGGCAGCCTGGGCTTTGGCCTGCGGGTCGGCCCGCGCTTCAGGGTGATCCGCGATGTAGCGGTTCACCCCCGCGGCGAACGCCTCGGCCATCTGCCCGGCGGGGCCCGCCAGCACCGCCGGATCGGAACCGCCCAGGTTCTTCAGCAGCGCATTCAGGCGATCCTCAGCCTCGGCGTAGCCCAGCCCGTAGGCGGCCTCCGCTGGGGTCGAGGCAAAGATGTGGGGGACGCCGTATTCGTCGCGAATGATTTCGACGCCTTCAGCCGCCGCAACGGCCGCACTCAGCAGCAGCAGGGCAGCGACAGGCCGGCCACCTGTCATGGACCGATCTCTCCTACCGGTGGTCTTCGTCGATAGCGATCTTCAACGCCTTCAGGAATTTCTGATCCTGCGATGTGAGCTTGATCTTGCCCACCTTGCGGCGCCCGCCTTCCGGCTGTGTTTCCAGTTCCACCGTCTCTTCGGAATCGTCGTTCTGATCCGCCTCGGTACGCTTGTTGAACCCGATGGTCGCTTCCAGAACCAGGAAGACGTCGTACCCGGCGCGTTTGATGTCCCCGATGGCGGCGGCTATGCGGTCGGAATCGGAAAGCGACTCGTTGATCGCATTCCCCAGTTCCTGCATGAGATCCTTCAGCCGATCTTCCAAAATAACCTCTTTCTGGAGATCAAACCCCTCAGGTCCGATCCACCTCCAGCATATCACCCGTTCGCGCGCCGGCGAACCCTGCCATATGTAAAGTATCGACGTGTCCCGCGCCACGCGTTAATTGGTTTCTTCGTCCCGGGAAACCCACTTTGTTAGCATGGGGGTACACGCCGTGCGCATCAATCCCAAGAGCAAACTCGGACTGTTCGTCAGCCACGTTATGCCGGGCGTGGTGCGCCCCATGCGGGTGCTGTGGAACGAGATTATCGGGTTCCTGTTCCTGGTGCTGGCCGTCATGGCGACCCCCTCGGTGTTCCGCACCTACCGCGAGCTCGATAAACCCCAGGGAGGCCTCGGACGCCTGGTGCTGGGCATCCTGTTTGTCGCCGTCATGACGTATTTCGGCGTCACCTCCTTTATGCGCGCGCGGCGCATCTCGCGGTCGTCATGAGCGACCTCAGCGAACGCCCCGGCCAGTTCCCCTACACCCGCGGCATCCACCCGGGCATGTACCGCGATCGCCTCTGGACCATGCGCCAGTACGCCGGCTTCGGCACCGCCGAAGAGAGCAACCGGCGCTACCGCTATCTGCTCTCGCAGGGCATCACCGGCCTCTCGGTGGCCTTCGACCTGCCCACGCAGATGGGCATGGATTCCGACCATCTGCTGGCGGCGGGCGAGGTCGGCCGTGTGGGGGTCGCCATCTGCTCGCTGCGCGACATGGAGCGCCTCTTCGAGGGCATCGAGTTGGGCCGCGTGACGACGTCGATGACCATCAACTCGACGGCGGCGATTCTGCTGTCGCTCTATGTGCTGGTGGCGCGCGCCCAGGGAGCCGGCCTCCAGAAGCTTTCGGGCACCATCCAGAACGACATCCTGAAGGAATATATCGCCCGCGGGACCTACATCTACCCGCCGCGCCCGGCGATGCGCATCATCACTGACCTGTTCGCCTGGGCCGGCGCCGAGGTGCCCGAGTGGAACACCATCTCCATCAGCGGCTATCACATTCGCGAAGCCGGCTCCACCGCCGTGCAGGAAGTGGCGTTCACCCTGGCCAACGCGATCGCGTACATCGAGGCGGCCCTCGCCTCGGGGCTCGATGTCGACACCTTCGCTCCGCGCCTGTCGTTCTTCTTCAACGCCCACAGCGATTTTCTGGAGGAGATCGCCAAATTCCGCGCCGCCCGGCGGCTCTACGCGCGCCTGATGACAGAGCGTTTCGGGGCGCGCAACCCGAAGTCGGCCATGATGCGGTTCCACACGCAGACCGCCGGGTCGACGCTCACCGCCCAGCAGCCGGACGTGAACGTGGTGCGGGTGGCGCTGCAGGCGCTGTCGGCCGTACTCGGCGGGACGCAGTCGCTGCACACCAACGGGCGGGACGAAGCCCTGGGGCTCCCCACCGAGGAATCCGCGCACCTGGCGCTGCGGACGCAGCAGATCATTGCGCACGAGACCGGCATTCCCAAGGTGGCCGACCCGGTCGGCGGCAGCCACTACATCGAGCAGCTCACCGACAAGATCGAAACCGAAGCGCGCGCCTATCTCGACCGCATCGACGCGCTGGGCGGCACGCTGGCCGCTATCGAGAAGGGGTGGATCCAGTCCGAGATCCAGAACGCGGCTTACCAGTACCAGCAGCAGGTGGAGCACGGCGAGCGCATCGTGGTGGGCGTCAACCGCTACCAGCAGGAGGAAGCGCACTCGCCTCAAGTGTTCCGCATGGACCCGGAGATCGAACGGCAGCAGGTTGCTTCGTTGCGCGAGGTCCGCGCCTCACGCGACCAGGCGCAAGCCACCCGGCGCCTCGATTCTTTGGAAAAAGCCGCCCGCGACGGGGCGAACCTGATGCCGCACATTCTCAGTTCGTGCGAGGCGCTGTGCACGGTGGGTGAAATTTCGGACCGCCTGCGCACGGTTTTTGGCGAGTATCGCGAGAGTTAGCCTTAATTTCTCACTGGCCCGCACTTCTCACCGGCTTTCGGGCGCGGCATGTGGCGCAAGCCCTTGGCTTGCCGCGCCGGGACTCATCCCGGCGCTTGTCGCCGATCACGATGTCATACCCGGTGCGGTGGCGCAATCCCTCGCTGAGTTCCCCCCGGCTCAGGTTGCCCGCCGATGCGCTGAGAGCTAGTAAGAAATCACCAGGCTTCGGGAGCGCGCAGGCTAGAGCGGTGTCGTATTCTCACAAGCGCTACAGTACATTACGCAATCGGCGCTTTGGCCTCCGCTCCCGGCATGACAGCGTGACCGGCCACAAGCACCGGGACGAGTCCCGGCGCGGCAAGCACGAGTGCTTGCGCTACTCCCCCGCCCGCGCGCCACTCGATCCGGGCGTGACATCCAACCGGTGCTTCTTCAGCTTGTAACGGAACGCATCCCGCCCGATCCGCAGCAGCCGCGCCGCCTCGGACTGATTCCCCTCGGCCGTCTCCAGCGCCTTCAGGATCAGCGCCCGTTCCTGCTCCTCAAGCCCCATTTCGGGCGGAACCAGCGGCGCGGCCGACGCCGGCGCCACCGTGGAAGCCGCCTCGCCCGCCGGAGCCAGTAGATACGGCGGGAAATCCTGCACGTCGATCATCTCGCTCAGGGTCATCATCGCGGCATGTCCGATCACGTTCTCCAGCTCGCGCACGTTGCCCGGCCAATCGTGCTGTGCCAGGCGTACCCGCGCCCGCTGCGTGAGCCCACGGATGTCCTTCGAATACTGCGCCGCGAAGCGCGTGACGAAGTGGCGTTCCAGCAGCGGAAGATCCTCGCCGCGCACCGCCAGCGGCGGCACCTCGATTTCCACCATGGACAGCCTGTAATACAGGTCCTCACGAAAGCGCTTCTCTGCGATCGCCTTGCGCAGATCGTGATTGGTGGCCGCGATCACCCTCACATCCACCCGCCGCGGCGTCAGCGACCCCACCCGCAGCACTTCCTGATTCTGCAGCACCCGCAGCAGCTTGGCCTGCGTCACCAGCGGCATGTCGCCGATCTCGTCCAGGAAGATGGTGCCGCCGTGTGCATGCTCGAACATGCCGATCTTGTCGTGCGCCGCGCCGGTGAAGGAGCCCCGGACGTGCCCGAACAGCTCACTTTCAAACAGCGTTTCCACCACGGCCGAGCAGTTCAGCACCACGTAGCGGCCGGACTTGGCCGGGCTCAACTGATGCAGCGCCCGCGCCACCAGGTCCTTGCCCGTGCCCGTCTCGCCGGTGATCAGCGCGGCGCGGTAGTGCGGGGCCACGCGGCGCACCCGGGCGAACACCTCCCGCATCAGCGGACTCTGCCCGATGATGCCCTCGAATTCGGAATTCGCCAGCAACTCGTCGGCCAGGTAGCCCGCGCGGGCGTGCTTGCGCGCCGCTTCCAGCGCCGTACCGATGCGCTCCCGCAGCGTGGCGATCGGGATGGGCTTGTTCAGGTAGTCGGCGGCGCCCTTCTGGATCGCCTCCACCGCGGTTTCGGTGGAATAGTGGGCCGTCATGAGAATCACTTCCATCGAGGGATCGAATTCCATGATCCGCTCCAGCAGATCCATGCCGCTCATGCCGGGCATCACCAGGTCGGTGAGCACGATCTGCGGATGGCGCGCGTAGACGATTTCCAACGCCTCTTCCGGGTCTGACGCCATCAGAATGCGCAGGCCAGGCTGCGTCAAAGCACTCGATATCATCTCCAGGCTGCTGGAATTGTCGTCAACAATTAGCAGCGAGACGGCCGTTTCCTGCGAGTCGGGCATCGAACCATCCGTATGATAACAGCCACCCAGCGGCCAGCGGGGAACGCTGGCCCCTCGCGTGCTGTCTAAGTTACGGGAGGTGTATATGAACACTCCAGCGAAAACTCGAGACAACGCCCGGAGCGGACGGGCATTTTGCACCGCGGGACTGGCCTTGGCGGCCGGCGCCGCCGTGGGTGCTGCGGGCATGTATTTCTGCGATCCGGACCGCGGACGGGCTCGCCGCGCGCGTCTGGCTGAAAAAGGCACCAGCGCGACCCGCCGAGGCGGCCATCAGGCCGCGGCCAAGGTGTCCGATCTGCTTAACCGCGCGAAAGGAGCCGTCGCCGAGGCGGGCAAGGTGTTCGCCTGCCGCAAGGTGGAAGACGAAATCCTCGAAGCCCGCGTCCGCAGCCACCTGGGCCACGATACGCCGCACGCGCATGGCGTCGAGACCGAGGTCTTCCGCGGCGTCGTCACGCTGCATGGAACCCTGCCGGAGGAGGACCGTGTCCGCTTGATCGCCGACATCGAGGGCATTCCGGGTGTGCGCGCGGTTCGCGACTGCCTGGCCTGCGAGATTCCGGCGTAAGGCCGGCGTGCGGAGCGCCGGCGGGTGCGCGACCCGCCCGCGCTCAACGTGTGTCTTTGAGCGGATCCAGCAGACGATCCAGAAAAACTCGCTGCCCCTGCAGGATCTTCTCGCGCGCGGTGTCCATGGAAAACCACTCCGCGCGATCGATCTCCGGAAACTCGCGCGTCTTGCCGGACCGCGGCGGCCACTCCATGGAAAAGGTGTTGCTGTGCAGCGTAGCCGGGTCGGCATCCCCTTCAAACGCCCACGCTACAACCAGCTTCCCGCCGGGCTGGCGCGCTTCGCCCAGCGGCGCGAATGGGCCCTGAGCCGGCCATCCCGTCTCCTCCGCAAACTCCCGCTGCGCCGCAGTGAGCGGATCCTCGTCGTCCGCGTACTCGCCCTTGGGAATCGACCACGCGCCCGCGTCTTTCCGGCTCCAGAACGGACCCCCGGGATGCGCCAGCAGCACCTCCCGCGCGCCGCCCCGGCGCCGGAACATCAGTAATCCCGCACTGCGCTTAGCCACAAAGCTTAGGCACGAACTCCTAGCGCGCCCGCAAGGTCCGGCGGACCACGGCTACACCCGCCGCTCTCTTGGCCTGCTGGCGCGGATGAATCAGCCGTACCGTGCTCGCCTGCGCGCCCTTCTCTCCCTTCTGTTCGACGAACTGCACGGCCGAGCCGGCGCGCAGGCGTCCGAAGTGTCCGTTCAGGACGCTGTCCTGATGGAAGTACACCTGGCGGCCATCGGCGGTCGTCAGGAACCCGTAATTCTCTTCCGGAAATAGACTGGCCACATGGGCCGCCAGTTGCGGTTCCTCATGCTTCTTCACCCGGCCGCGGCGCACCCGCACGTACTCCTGCAGGCGGCGGCGCATCTCGGCGAACGCGTCCAGAATCGCTTTGCGCGCGTTCTTGTGCGCGCGCTCCGGCTCGGCGCTCTTTGTCACCCGCGGGGCCTCTTGCGCCCGCAGCGTGGCGTGCACCTGCGGCTCATGCTTCACCAGCAGCTCGCCGTCGGGTAGCCCGAGATCGATGCGCACGTGAACCGTGTTTCCGTGTTTGTGGCGCCCGCGCGCCTCCACCATCACGCGGCAGCTTGTGATTCCACTGTAGTACCGCTCCAGTTTCGCGGCCTGTTGCCGCGCATACTCCTCCAGGCCGTTTTCATCCATATTCCTGAATGTCACCTGCGCAGGAAGTTTCATAGGTCCTCGTTTCCGCTGAATGAATCGCACGTCACGTGCCATTCAGACTCGACGGAAACGATCCGGCTTGGCACCCAACGTGCGACACTCCGGACATGGCGTTCTCACTCCACGTCGAAGCCTTTCCGCCGGGCGCGGCCATCCCGGCGAAGTTTACCTGCTCGGGAGCCGATCTCTCCCCGGCGCTCGCCTGGTCGGAGCCGCCCGCCGGCGCCCAAGCCTTCGCCCTGGTGATGGACGATCCCGACGCCCCCGGCGGCGTTTGGACCCATTGGCTGCTGTGGAACATTCCTGGCGCCACGAGGAACCTGCCGGAGGACGCGCACCCGGACTCTCCGGTCTGCTCCGGCACCAGCGACTTCGGCCGGACCGGCTACGGCGGACCCTGCCCGCCGCGCGGACATGGCCCGCACCGCTATTTCTTCCGGCTGCTGGCGCTCGACACCGGGGAGCTGGACCTGCCCCCATCGGCCCGCCGCGCCGATTTCGACCGCGCCGCCGGTCCCCACGTGCTGGCCACCGCGGAATACATGGGGCGCTTCGAGCGCCGCTGAATCAAGCTGAATCAATACGTTAGAATTGGGTCCGGTCCCGCATCTCTGCACCGGGGTCCGGGGTCAAATGGCGCAGCGTCCGATCTCGCTGGCAAGGGAATCGGGACCAGGCCTTAGAGGAGATTGGAGCGGGAGACGGGATTCGAACCCGCGACATCAACCTTGGCAAGGTTGCACTCTACCAACTGAGTTACTCCCGCGATCCGGAGGGAAATACATGCCCGGCAGGGCATCTACCATTTTCATCCGGCCACCCCGAATTGTCAACTTGCCACAGACTAGGGTAGTGGCTCAGTCCGGCGAGGTCGATAAGGGGAAGTATGGGGACCAGTGTCGAGCCGCCGGCGGCCAAGCAGCAGTCGATGCGCCGCGCCATGGCCGCGCTCGACCGCGCGCCCAGGTTCTCCCCTTCCACCAACCGGCTGCTGGCCCGGCTGACCCACCCGCACTGCGATATCCGGGAACTGGCGGAACTCATCGAAAAGGATGCTCTGCTTTCCGCCCAGGTGCTGCAGGTGGCGAACTCGGCGGTGTTCGCACGGCGCTCGCACGTGGCCTCGGTGCGCCACGCGTTGGCCATGGTGGGGCTGAACACGATCCGCAAGTTCGCCTTGGCGCGGTCGATCTCGAACCTGTTCTCGCGCTGCCCCATGGCGCGCACATTCTCGGTGACGCGCTTCAACCTGCACTCAGTGGCGGTCGGCACCATGATGGAGCTGCTGGTGGACGAAATCCCGCTGGCGGATCCCGGCGACGCGTTCTTCGCCGGCCTGTTCCACGACGTGGGCAAGCTGCTGATCGCGGCCGGCATGCCGGCGGAGCACGAGAATATTCTGATGCTGGCGGCCATCAGCGACAAGCCGCTGGTGGTCTGCGAGCACGACGTGCTGGGCGTGGATCACGCCGAGCTGTCGGGTCTGGCGATCCGGCGCTGGGGGCTGGCCGAGCCCGTGCTCACCGCGGCCATCGAGCATCACACGCCGCCGGGGCTCGACCCCGACGGCCGCATCCCGCTCAGCCTGGCCCTGGAGCGCGCCGACGCGATGGTGAATTCGCTGGGCATGTCCGTGCTCCCGCCGCGCAGCTTCGGCGCCGACCCGCCCGCGCTGCGCTTCCCCGGCGTCGAAGTCGACCAGCGGCGCCTCTTCCACCGCTTCGAAGTGGAATGGAAAAGCTTCCACGGCATGTTCGACTGAGCCGCGCGGCGCGCATGAGGACGGAGTCAACGCTAAGCTTATTGCATGCCGTGTTGCGCGCTTCTGTTTCTGATGTTTCTGGGACCGCGTGTGGCGATGGTCCTGATGGCGCTGTTCTCGAACTACCTCGGACGCGCGTTTGGCGGCAACATCCTGGTACCGCTGGTGGGCTGGCTTTTCCTCCCGTGGACCACGCTGGCCTATGCCTGGGCCATCAATTCCAGAGGGGAAGTGGTGGGCTTCCAGGCGATCGTCGTCGTGGTTGCCGTGCTGGTTGATCTTGGGATCGTCGGCGGAGGCGCCGCACGCCGCAGGAGCAAGCGCGCCTGAACGCGCAACGATGGGTCGCGGCTTCCTCCAGGTGCGCCTCAGCAAGTCTTTTCAACGTGCCGGGTGGCGAAATCGGCAAACGCAAGGGACTTAAAAGTCCGAGCGGAGCAGTCGTTGTTTCGTGCTACCTTTGAAACCGTGCGGGCGTGGCGGAATCGGCAGACGCATCGGACTTAAGCGAAAGAACTTGAGTGCCCGCCGGGAAACCGGCGGTGCAGAACTGCTCAAAGTCGGGGAACCCTGTGAAATGGCGATCCCGAGCCAAGCCCGGCCGAAACGGCCGGGAAGGTGTAGAGACTAGACGGGCAGCACCTGACCCCGGAGCCAAATCCGGGCATGGTGAAGGGATAGTCCAGACCCCAAACCTTGCGGCAACAACGCAAGGGCGGCGAAAGCCGTAGACGGGCAAGAAAATCCGTTGGGCCGCAAGGCCCGTGAGGGTTCAAGTCCCTCCGCCCGCACCATACGCCCCGCTGCCTACAACCGCTCCTCCAGCGTGAGTTGGCGCCGTACGTCGAGACGCAATCGCCCCCGGCCGGCCGGGTTCAGACTGACAAAGTCGCAGTGTTCCTGCAAACGGCGGCGGAGTAAGATCAGCCGCGCTTCCAGGTTGTCTTTGATGTCGGGCAATTGCAGGCTCGCATCCAGTCGGATTTCCTTATTCGTGAAGGCCACCCGGCCATTATCGGTGTAGCTCCGGAGAAGCTTCCAAAAGATGCGGCCGGCGATTCCTTTGATCAGGTACGCGTCATCGATAAAGATGCTGTCGTCGGCTTTGTAGTGCCTGATGGTGGAGGTCGCCATCGGCTCCACCTGAGAGGTCCGGCGTGGGACCTCATGCGGCTCGGTAATCGCAGCCCGCTCCAGCAGGGCCATGGAAGCGGCCATCTGGCGCGCGGCGATTCGTACGACTCGCTCGTCGTCGGACAGAAATCGCCCCGCAGTCGCACTCTGGAGACAAATGATCCCGAGGAGCCGGTCTTGCGCCGTCAAAGGCGCCACCAACTGGCTTTGGACTTCCGGCAGTCCGGGCAAAGCGATCTCGCGCTCAAGCGAACTATCTTCACCGCGACGCGCTACTGCGGACCGCACAGCGTTCGAGTACAAAACGTCCCGGCTGAAATTCGTTGTTCGCACCACTTCGCGGCGCTCAGCCGCAACACCCAGGATTCCTTCCCCGATCCAGACCTCCGAGCCTACTCCGGAGGCGCCAAACCCGTGGCTGCCTAGAGTGAAGAGGCGCTTGCCGTCCTCATCCGGCACCATGAGGAACGAATGGCCGTACCCAAACTGCGCCGACAAGGCCTCGAGCGACGTGTCGATCACCGATTCCAGATCGCTGCACGCAGCCAGGCGCGCCGTGAACTCCTCGATCATCGAAAGATAGTCCGCCTTAAGAAGCCCTTCCCCGCCTGCCTCCGCATTCATCGGCCGGCAGTCGAGTACCTCGAATACGTCCACGCCTTGCAGATGGAAGACTTGGCTCATGCCGGTCTGCGACGCCACCGCGTCGAGCCGCGTACTCACCCGGTCGAAGGTCGCGCCTTCCGTCTCCGTTCGTTCGTAGCGCAAATCCAGGCGATATTGCCGCATGTTGCTGGCCGAGATCACCACGACCTGCACGAACGGGTTGCCGAGCATGTTCTCTCGGGTCTTGTTGAAGAACTGATAAGACAGGCCGACATGATGGCTATCAATGCGGTGGACAATCGAAAGGTAGGTCACGTTCGGCGTCCCGTCTCCAGAACATGTGCAGATCGAGGACGGAATGATGCCCTCAAAGCACGAAGCAATGCTTTCGAGCTCAATTGCCAGGGGCGCGGCCGTACTCATAGGCTTTTGCCTGCTCCAGGACCGGGGGTCTGATCGAAGATCTGCTGCGGCGCAAAAAGGATTTTGACCAGCTCTGGGGAAGTTTCTATCTCGGCCTGCCAGAAGGCCTCCACCCGATCGCGAGGCACTCCCAAGGACTCATTCACCACCGCAAACGCATCACGATGTCGTTGGACGGCGGCCAGGTCGGCGCCATCCGGCTCGGCAGCCAGGGCGCGCCGCCCCTTCAACTGGATCGTCCGGTAGTCGGTGGGGAGGCTGACGGCGACAGCGATCACCCCATTGCTTTCGATGTTGTCCAAGGTCTTGCGGCTGGTCGCGAGTGGCACGCACAGGCTAATGCGCTGACGATCCTCAGAAATCCGCGGACCCCAGGCGCGCGTGATTTCCGGGACCAGCCGAGAATCGCGTGTGCCGACCAAAACGGACACCGGGCCTTCGAGGAAAGCCTTCAGTTCGTCGCTGATCGAGACCGCGTCCTGGCCCGCCATGCTGACATTCAGGATATACCGGCCCGCGCACGGCAGCCGTTTAGCAAAAAGTTAGGAATCCTCTAGGGATCATTTAGGAACGCGCCCTCGCGATCCCGGATATTCTGATCCTGCCTTAGAAAGGAGGCACATCATGTCGAATCAAAACCAGATGAATCAAAGCCAGTTCAAGCATGTTCCGGCGGGAACGGGACCCGCCTATTGCGGCCCCGGAGACCGGGTCACCTTCCTGATCACCGGCGCGGAGACCGGCGGCGCGTTCTTCATGGCCGAGGTCAGCGTGGTCCCCGGAGGAGGTCCGCCGCCGCACGTCCATGCCCGGGAGGATGAAACCTTCTATATCCAGCAGGGAACGCTGACCGCGCAGGTGGGCGACAAGTCACTGTGCGTTTCGGCCGGAGACTTTGTTCACCTGCCGCGCGGCGTGGTTCATTCCTTCAAGAACACTGGCGACGAAACCGCGAAAGTGCTGTTGGTGGTAACGCCGGCCGGGTTGGAAAACTACTTCGCGGAGTCTTTCATCCCGGCCGCCGACGCCGCCGACATTCCGGATCTCGTTCCAGCGGTGATCGCTCGCGCGATGAAGAACGCTCCCAGGTACGGGTTGGAGTATCAGCTGCCCACTGGGGCGCGGCACTGAAGGATGAAATCGTGAGAGCATGGCCTCCAGGTGAGCCGGGCGTCTCCCACCGCGATCCTCGCCGCGTCGCTGTTCCTGGCCGCGTGCACCCCGGGTCCGCCCGCCGCCACTTTGTCCGACGGGTTTGAAGGCCAGCTTGCTCCCTTCTGGCAGTCCGGATCCGCCGGCAGCGGCCGCTATGCGCCCCGGGCGATCGTGATTTCGCGCGACTACGCCCGCTCCGGCGAAAGCTCCGCGCGCGTCACCGTGCATGAGGGCGACATCGAACAGGACGGCGGCGACGGCCACCGCACCGAACGCGCAGAGCTCGATTCGGGCAAGTTCGCCCTGCTCGGATCGAGCGTCTGGTACGGCTTTTCCTTCCTGGTCCCCGAAGATTTTCCGGTGGTCGACAACCGCCTGGTGATCGCCCAGTGGAAGCAGGACGGCGCGGAGAGTCCGCTGGTGGCCGAGCGTTTCCGCGCCGGGCAGCACTACCTCACCATCGACGCCGGCGGCGGCGAGCCCTCCCGCTATCCCCTGCCGGCGATCGTCCCCGGCGCCTGGACGGACATGGTGGTCCACATCGTCTACGCCGCCGGCTCCGAGGGCTTGGTCGAGATCTGGGCGAACGGCGAGCCGCCGGTCTCCCACACGGGATCGACCGCGGTCCCCGGCGGCGCGGACCGCTTCTACAACAAGATCGGCCTGTATCGCGACCGGTGGCCCGAGCCCATGACCCTCTACTTCGACAACTACGCCATGGGCCGGGATCGCGCCTCGGTGGACCCGGCGCGCTAGGCCCAGCCGAGCTCCTTCATCGTCAGCCCGGCGTTCCAGATCTTGGTCATGTGGACGATCTTATCGCCGTCAAACTGCATCACATAGACGTAGTCGGCGCTGGTGCTGCGGCCCGTGGGCGGAACCGGTCCTCCGGGACCCGTGTGCGTGCCATGAAAGATGCCATAGGCGGTCACGTTGTTCCGGCCCGGATCGACGGCGAACGACTTCACCTCATAGCGGCCGTCGGGCAAGACCGTCATGAGGCCTTTCATCCAGTCGGTGTACTGGGCGAGCGTTTTGACGTCAAGCAGCGGCTCGGCTTGGGCGGAAAATGTGGCGTCGGGAGAACAGTAGGCTTTGCAGGATTCCCATCCTTTACCCGTCTCACACGCTTCAAAGAAGTTTTCGGCGGTGTTGGCTATGGAACTCAAGTAGCTTACCTCAGGTAAACCAGTATACAGGCCGGCGTTCAGGGCCGAGCAGCGGTCACCGCCGCAGCGCCCGTCAGCTCCCGGAGAATTCGGCCCGCCACTTCCTTGCCCCGCTCGCCGACCTCGCCCACCGGACCCACGCAGCTCGGGCACCCCGCCTCGCACGGGCACGCAGCCAGCAGCTTGGCCGCGCCCTCGATCAACCGCGGCGCAAGCCCGAACAGCGCCGCGCTCTGCCCGATCCCGCCCGGGTAGTTGTCGTACAAGTAAAGATTCGGCTCGAACGCCTGCATCTCGCCCGCGATGTCTTCGGTGATCGAAACGCCCAGGTCGCGCGGATCGCACATCACACATAGAGCTCCTACCGTTCGTAGGAGCGCTGCGAGCCCCACCAGTCCGTTCTGCCGTTCCGTGGGCGAAAGATCGGCGAACCGTTCGAGGAACGCCACCGGGAAATGCAGCCAGAATGCGGTGGTGTGCATCTCCTGCTCCGGCATCGACAGGTTGCCGGCGCCCACGTTCTCCATCGTGTAAAACTTGACCTTCTTGAACCCGACGATCTGCCGGTTCAGGCGCACGTCGCCATGCGCGAACCTTGCTCCACCCGGGGCCCCGCCCACGGGAGCCGACGCGAACTCCTCCAGCTCCTTCACCTGCGTGTAGTCGATCGCATCCGTGAAGTAGTCCGAATCCACGCGCCGCACATACGCCTTACGCCCCTCGTAGTCGAACCGCTCCACCTGGTACTGCCGCGCGTCGTGCAGGTAGATCGCCTTCTCATGCAGCGTGGTCAGCGCCGCGGTGAAAGCCACCTCCGCGATCACCTGGTGATCCCCCGTGATGTCCACCACTACGAAGTTGTCGCTCGAAACCGCGCGCAGGCTCACGGCGTCGGCCGGGTAACTGTCCGAGGTCCAGTGCCATGACGATCCGGAATGATGCAGCAGCTTCAGCTCCTCCAGGAACCGGCACAGCTCGCCGATATTGTGCTTGCCGAACGGTTCGCCGTCGCGCAGCGGCAGCTCGAAGGCCGCGCACTTCAGGTGCGACAGCAGGATTTCGAGGTTGTCCGGGTTGATGTGCGCATGCTCCGGCGGCCGGTCAAAGAAGTATTCAGGATGCTCGACGATGTATTGGTCCAGCGGCGCGCTCGAGGCCACCAGCACGGCCAGCGCCGCGGTCTGCCGCCGGCCCGCGCGGCCCGCGCGCTGCCAGGTCGACGCGATGGTCCCGGGATATCCGGCCATCACCACCGCATCCAGCGACCCGATATCGATGCCCAGCTCCAGGGCGTTGGTCGCCACCACGGCGCGAATTTCGCCCTCGCGCAGATTGCGCTCGATCTCGCGCCGCTCCTTGGGCAGGTAGCCGCCGCGATACCCGCGCACGCCCGGATGGTCGTCCTTCAAATAGGTGAGCAGCACCTCGGTAGCCAGCCGGCTGTTGGCGAACACCAGCGTCTGCTGGCCGCGGTCCAGCAGCTCCCGCGCGATGCGCCGCGTTTCATTCAGGTAGCTGCGGCGGATGCCCAGCTCGCGATTCACCACCGGTGGATTGTAGAACACCACGTACTTGTCGCCCGACGGAGCCCCGTTGCGCTCCACCAGCTCGAACGGCATCCCGGTGAGCGCCTCGGCCAGCTCGCGCGGATTGGCGATGGTCGCCGAGCAGCAAATGAATTGCGGCGATGACCCGTAAAACTCGCACACGCGCTTCAGCCGCCGCAGCACGTTGGCCATGTGGCTGCCGTAGACGCCGCGGTAATAGTGCAGCTCGTCGATCACCACGTAGCGGAGGTTCTCGAACGCTTTGGCCCACTTGGTGTGGTGCGGCAACACGCCCGCGTGCAGCATGTCCGGATTGGTCAGGACGACGTTGGCCCGCTCGCGGATCGCGCGCCGGGCATCCTGAGGCGTGTCGCCGTCGTAGGTGAACGCGCGCAGCTCCCCGCCCATGGCGTCCACCGCGCCCTGGAACTCGTGCAGTTGATCCTCGGCCAGCGCCTTGGTGGGAAACAAATACATGGCGCGCGCGTGCGGATCGGCGGTCAGCCCGGCCAGCACCGGCAGGTTGTAGCACAGCGTCTTGCCGCTGGCCGTAGGCGTCACCACCACCACGTTGCGGCCCTCCGAGGCATGCCGGAACGCCTCCGCCTGATGCGAATACAACTGCCGGATGCCGCGCTCCACCAGCGCGCGCCGCAGCGCCGGGGCCAGCGTCTCCGGGAACTCGGCGAACTCGCCCGCGCGTGCTTCCTGCCGCCGGATGGCGCGCACCGGCGAATCGGGGTCCGCCATCCATTGCTCGAACCGTTCGATGGCGCCGGAAAGCCCGGATTGGCGCGCCGCCATGCGCTCGCGGGCCGGTTCGGGGAACGTGCCGTGAGAAGTGAGTGCCAGGTCCATAGTTCGCTTTCTCTTCGCCATTCTAGACCATTTTTTGATTTTGCATAGATCGGTTTCGCCCGGCTTGCAACACTTGTATCAACGATTTGGCTGCCGTGGCACGCTCTACAGTATCTACGAAACCGCTCTAGCGAACGCGGGCGCCCTTCAGCGAGCGGCGATTACCGGTGGACGGCCGTGCGTGTAGATCTGAATCCATTGCCCGCCGCGCGACCAGCGGGCCATCGACACGAATCCCAGCTTCTCCATGTCCAGGGCATTCGCCGGAGGGTCGCCATCCGGACTGCGGCCCAGGAACGGAGCCAGCCGCTTCATCCACTTCGGCATCACGCTGCCGTGTGAGTACAGGACCACGATGTTGACGTCGCTGAAATCGAAGGATGCCAAGGTCGCCGCGTCGTCGCCCGGCAGATAAACCGCGGCGAAGGGCCGCTCCACGTAGCCGAACTCGGTCTGGCGGATCACCTTGCCGAAGGGGAAGGTCGCGGCCACCGTCGCGCCCGGTGAATAGCGCTGCAGGTACTCGGCGGCGGTCTGCTGCAGGCGCACGTAATCCACCATCGTGAGGTTGTTCTCCAGCGGAACGTGAAACGGCGGATTCCACACCCATCCGGCCAGCAGCAGAGCCAACATGGCGCCGTGCGTCAGGATGCGCACGCGCCGCGTGTAGACCGTCGCGGCCACGGCCATGGCCGCATAGAGGATGGGCAGCGCCGGCAGCAGATACCGCTCCAGCCCCGCGCCACCCAGAACCGTCACCAGCAGAATTTGCGCGGCGGCCACCGCGCCGGCAATCGACCAGTCGCGTCCGCGCAGCAGCCGCCAGCCGAACCACAGCGCCACGGCGCCGATCCAGCGGCCGTCGGCGATAAACAGATAATAGATGCGGCTCAAGATGGCGGACAGAATGTGCAGCGGCGCCAGCGCCTGGTTGACGTTGACCAGCCGGTACTCTTCGTTGCCGAACCAGTTTCCCGTGGCGTAGTGGATCCGCAGCAGCCATAGCGCCACGGCGAACGCAGGCGCGAGGAAATACAGCGCCTCCCGGCGTTTCTGATCGCGAAACCAGAGCCACGCGGCGAAAACCAGCGGTGTGGTAAGCGCCGTCTCCTTGATCACTGCCAGCACCGTGCAGGTGATGGCGCACAGCATCCAGCGCTCATCCAGGAACAGCAGCAGCGCGAGTACCGTGAACGTCATCGCCGGCACGTCCAGCAGCAGCATCATCGATTGCGTCTCGAACAGTGGCGTCGCCAGCAGGAACAGGATCGCCGGGAAGGCCGGCGCGCCCAACGCCGTCCGCGACAGCCGGATGGCCAACAAAAAAGAGAGATACACGCCCAGCGCCGCGATGGCCAGCATGGTGAGCCGCGTGGCCATGATCGAGAATCCGGTCACCTGCCAGACCACGGTCACAATCGCGGAGAGACCCGGAGGATGCATGGTGGGCGGGGACGCATGCGGGAGGATCCAATGATACTGGTAAAGATCCAGCGCCGCGGGAAGAAACACGGCGACTTCGTCCCAGTGAAAGGGCAGCGAAAGCAGGGGGATGTGCAGCAACAGCACGAGACCCACGGCCCCTGCGAAAAAGAGCAAATGCGCTGTGCGGCGCGACGTCACACCGGCCTACTGCACCTGTGGACCGGACTGCTTGGCATCCAGCCGGATCGTGCCAAACGCCGTTTCGTATTGCGAGATGTTCTGGTTGAGCACGTTGGCCAGCGCCTTGGCCTGCTGCGGGCTCAGGAAAATGCCCTGGAAGTTCTGAATGTTCACCGCCTCCGGCGTGGTCTGGTGAATGGTGCCGAACATCAGGAAAAAGTCCCACAGGCTGACGCGCACCTGCACGCTGTTGGCGTAGCTTTCCCGGTAATCGGCCGTGTTGTTAAGGTGAATCTTGGCCGGCTGAGGTTGTTGCGGATTCATGTTGACTCCCAGCATACACTGCCGCATGCCGCTATACTTTTGTGTTCCGATGCAAGCCATCCTGTTCGACATGGACGGAGTGGTCTACAACTCCGAGACCCTGATTCCCGGGGCTCCCGAAGCGCTCGCCTGGGTACGGTCGCAGGGCATCCCGCACCTGTTCGTCACCAACACCACCTCGCGCGGCCGGGGCGTGCTGCGCGACAAACTCGAGCGCTTCGGCATCCCCGCCGCCGAAGACGACATCCTCACGCCCTGCGAAGCCGCCGCCGAACACATGCGCACGGGAGGCAGCGCAGCCCTGTTTGTTCCCGAAAAGGCCCGCCCGGCTTTCGCCGCGCTCCCCTGCCTGCCCGCCGATGCCGAAACTGGAGCCCGCTGGGTGGTCGCCGGCGACCTCGGCCACGGCTGGGACTTCGCCACGCTCAACCGCGCCTTCCGCCTGCTTCAATCGAATCCCGAAGCCGAACTGATCGCCCTCGGCATGACCCGTTTCTGGCAGGCCGGGGATGGCCTGCGTCTGGACGCGGGGCCTTACGTCGCCGCGCTCGAATACGCCACCGGACGCCCGGCCGTGGTGCTCGGCAAGCCCGCGGCGGCCTTCTTCCACGCCGCCACCGCGAAGTTGGGCGTCGCGCCGGAGGACACCGTCATGATTGGCGACGACATCGTCACCGACATCGGCGGAGCCCACCGCGCCGGCCTCCACACCGCGCTGGTGCGCACCGGCAAGTTCCGTCCGCCCGACCTCGAACGGGAGCCGCACCCGGATGCGGTGCTCGACTCCATCGCCTCGCTGCCCGACTGGTGGGGATAAGGGGCTCTCGCTGCGGCCGCGGGCATGCCACTGGGATGGGTCGACAAGCGCCGGGAGGAGTCCCGGCGCGGCAAGCTAGAGTGGCTTTTCGGTGAGTGTAGACCGCTGCGGTCGCGGCTCTGCTACTGGCGTTGCGCACTCAATCCGTGGCCCGGGCGGAGCGCCGCTAGCTGAGCCGCGACCGCAGGGAGCGGTCTACGATAACGGTGAAAGCGGTCTAAAGCTTGCGCCACGTCAGTGCGCCCCCACCATCGGGATCTCCTTCGTCCCGCCGTCCAGCCCCTCGATGATGATCGTCTTCCGCTGCGGCGGCAGTGGCGGCAGCGTTTCGGCCGCGTGCGGATCGGCCTCCTCCGGCCCCGCCCCGGGAACCACCTGCGAGAACAACTGCGCCACCTTCCCTTCGCGGATGGCCGCCAGCGCCTCTTCGCGCGGCATGCGCACGCGGAACGTCGCCGTGGTGTCTTCGATCGAGGTCTCCAGCCGGCCCGCCATGTCCGGCTGCTTGGCCTCCGCCTCATGCGCCGTGCGGATCAGATCAGAGGCCATTTCCGCCGACGCCGCATCCAGTGCCAGCTCCATCGCCAGATCATCGTGGAAGCTCAGGCCGAACGCCAGCCCGCGCAGGGTCAGGTTCAGTTGCGCGGTCATCGCCGTGTCCGGCAGGTTGCCCGCCATCCACAGATCCTGATCCGTCATGCCGGACCCGCGCACCAACGCCCGATTGTGCAGCAGCGCGGGCGGCTCGCTCATCCGCGCGACGGCCGCGTCCATCGCCTCCTCGCTCCCCAGCAGCAGTGTCCCCGCGTTGATCCGCCGCGCGCCCACTTTGCCCTGCGAAAGCACCTTCGCCAGACCCTCGTCCATTTCGCCGCTCACCATCACCACCGCGTCCATCTGTTGATTGCCCAGGTCGAGCAACGAGAACCGCACCTCGTCCACCTTGCCCAGCGCGGTCTTCAGGATGTCCAGCATCGCCCCTGCGTTCGGATTCGCCGCCGTGGCGTCCTCCAGCATCGCCGCCACAATCGGCGACGTGAGCAACGCGCTCACGCGCAGGCCGCCCACCATCGTCGCGTCCGGATGCGCGAACCTCCAGTCGGCCGGCTTCTGCGGCATTGGCTCGGCAGCGGGCGTCGCGTCAGGAACGTCTTGTGCCGGCAGGACACCTGGGCACACAAGCATGGGGCAAACGAGCAGTGCGAGAGTAAAGACGCGCATCTCGGTGGCATCGGTAGAATCGGCCGGTTTCTTTAGGCCGCGCCGCCTTCCTTAGCCGTTGCGTCCCGGGACCATCGTCAACAGGAACGCATAGTTGTACGCCGTCTCTTTCAAATGCTCATACCGCCCCGACTTCCCGAAGTGCCCCGAGCCCATATCCGTCTTCAGCAGCAGCTTATGATTCCCCGTCTTGCGCGCGCGCAGCAGCGCCACCCACTTGGCCGGCTCCCAGTAGGACACCCGCGGATCATTCAAGCCCGCCGTCACCAGCATGTGGGGATATTCGGCAGCCCGCACGTTTTCGTACGGAGCGTATGACTTGATGTAGTGGTAATACTTCTCCTCGGCCGGATTCCCCCACTCCTCCCATTCACCCACCGTCAGCGGCAGCGTCGCATCCAGCTCCGTGTTCAAAGCATCCACGAACGGCACGCGCGTCACCACCGCCCGGAACAGGTCGGGACGCAGGTTCAGCACCGCGCCCATCAGCAAGCCCCCCGCACTGCCGCCGGTGATCGCCAAGCGGTCGGGCGACGAGTAGCGCTCGGCCACCAGGTGTTCGGCGCAGGCGATGAAATCCGTGAAGCTGTTCTTCTTGGTCAGCATCCGCCCGGTCTCATGCCACAGCTTGCCCAGATCCCCGCCCCCGCGGATGTGGGCGATCGCGTAGACAAATCCGCGGTCCACCAGGCTCAGCCGGTCGGAAGCGAACACCGGATCGTTGCTGATCCCGTAGGCCCCGTATCCATTCAGTACCGCCCGCGACCGCCCGTCGCGCGCGAATCCCTTGCGGTACACCAGCGAGACCGGAATCCGCACGCCGTCAGCCGCCGTGGCATAGATCCGCTCGGAGGCGTAATTCGCCGGATCGTAGCCGCCCCGCACCTCCTGGCGCTTCTTCAGCTCGCGCCGGCGCGTGTTCATGTCGTAGTCGTAGATGCTGTCGGGTGTGGTCAGCGACGTGTAATGGAACCGCACCAGCGGCGTGTTGTAGGCCACGTTATCGGTAAGAGCCGCGTAGTACACCGGCTCCTCGAAGGCGACATAATGCGCCTCGCCCGACGCCACGTTGTGCACGCGCAACTGCATCAGTCCCTGGTCGCGCTCCTCCACCACCAGGTGATTGCGGAATGCCCGCACGCGCTCCACCGTGATTCCCTCGCGTGCCGGCAGGAACTCCTTCCAGTTGGGCTTCGACGGATCGGCCACCGGGGCCTCCACCACGCGGAACGTCTTCGCCCCGTCCGTGGTGCGGATGAAGAACGAGTCGCCGTGATGCGTCACGTCGTACTCGATCTCGTGCACCCGTTCGAGAATCACGCGCGGCGGCGCCTCCGGCCGGTCGGCGTCAATGGTCCGCACCTCCGAGGTCAGCGAGCTGTGGATCTCCACCAGAATGAAGGCCAGCGTCGCCGTCTTGTGGATGGTCACCGTGAACCGCTCGTCCGGCTCGTGATAGATCTCGGCATCCTCGCCCGTGCCCAGACGGTGCCGGAACACCTTATGAGGACGCCGCGCCGGATCCAGCGTCGTGTAGAACAGCGTGGCGTTATCGTTGGCCCACTCGATCGAGTAGTAGACGTTCGAAACCACGTCCGGAAGCAGCTCGCCCGTCAGCAGATCCTTCACCCGGATCGTATAGGACTCGTCGCCCACCACGTCGATCGAATAGGCCAGCAGCCGGTGGTCCGGGCTCACCGTGAAATCGCCGATGCGGAAATACGCCTGCCCTTCAGCCACCAGATTGGCGTCCAGCAGGATCTCCTCGGGCGCCTCCAGCGACCGGTGCTTGCGGCAATAGAACGTGTACTGCTTGCCCTCTTCGGTACGCGTGTAATAGAAGTACTCGTCGCGCTGGATCGGAGCGCTCTCATCGGTTTCCTTGATCCGCCCCACCAGTTCCTTGTAGAGCGTCTCTTGCAGGGCCTCGGTCGGCTGCATCACCGCGGCCGCGTAGGCGTTCTCGTCTTCCAGGTAGCGCAGCGTAGCGGGATCAGTGCGGTCGCGCATCCAGGCGTAATTGTCCGTGCGCGTATCGCCGAACAGGGTCGATTGGGCGGGGACGATCTTTGCGACAGGAGGCGCCACCGGAGGCGCTACGGGAGGAGAAGAATCCATCCCTACCAGTTTGACGTACTTGCCGGCCGGAGAACTTTACTCGCTAGTTTGCGGCGGCATACCCGCCAGGAGGCGCAGAATCAACAGATCGGAGGGCTGGAACGTCGTCACCGGGACGTTGGTCAGGTCCTCATCGCGCTCCACCACGTGACTGCGGATCATGCCCCGCAACTGCATCACCGTAATGCCCAGCTCTTCGGCAGCTTCAGCTTCCGAGTATTGCGACTTGCCTGTGCGCGTCGTGGTCTGCGTTCCCGTCAAGGTGTTTTCGTTCTCCTACTGCATTGTAGGGGGAGGGGCGAACTCCCCCCAATTGGGGAATGCGCTTATTTACGACATCGTATCGCCTGACGTACTTCCGTACTAAAGTTCGGTGCAACGGTTGCCTCTTCAGCGCCCGCCAAACCGGAACACCAGCCCCGTCGCCACCCGGAAGTTCGGGTTGAAAGCATTGCCCAGCCGGATAAACAGCACCTCCGGCTGCGCCACGCGGTAGGAGATCCGGTCGGAAATGCGCAGGTCCAGGCTGCCTCCCGCCGCCGCGGCCATCTGAAGGCCGGACCCCGCCACCAGGAAGCGCGCGTTCTCCACGCCGGTCGCCCCAAGAGCCACCCGGGCCCGGATTTCGTTCGGCTTCATGAACCCGCCCAGCAGACGCAGATTCACCGTCCACCGGCTGTCGTCCGGCGTAACGCGAAACTCCGGCCCGAACAGAAACGTGTGCAGCCGATGATTCACCTGTCCCCGCTGGAACGCCTGCGCGTCCGGCGTGGGAACGTATCCGTTGATCGATCCGTAATTGCCCGCCACATCGGCCACCACGCCCAGCCGCGACCACAGGTTGACCTTGACCGCCGCCTCCCAGCCGTTCAGGTTCCCGGTGTCGTGCGAAGCCAGCACGCCCCGGAAATCCCGCGCGGTGCGCAGATAGGAATATCCGCCGAACAATTCCACCCGGGGCGTGTCCTGAGCAGACACAGTGGGCGGAAGTACCAACATAAATGGAAGCGATAATAGAAGAATTCGTGAACGTGCCATGGCCCTCCGGATGCATCTGGAGGGCCATCGGGTTCACGCGCCGCGCGCGTCAGCGTCCGCCGAACCGGAACACCAGCCCCGTCGACACGCGGAAGTTGTAATACATGCTGCCCCCGATTCGCGTGAACAGCGCCTCCGGCTGCGCGACGCGGTAGGAGATCCGGTCATTGATGCGGAAATCGAAACTCCCACCTGCCGACGCCGCCGCCACGTTCTGCGCCAGGGCGAGCCGTAGCCTCTGAGCCGAGAGCGTCGCCGTCGAAGTATCCACCGAGAGATCGCTGGTCCGCGCAAAGCCGCCCATGACGCGCAGGTTCACCGCCCATCGCCGGCCATCCGGGGAGACGCGCAACTCCGGCCCGAACAAGAAAGTGTGTTGCGACGAGTTCCCCCGGTAGGGGAAGAAGCCGCCGACGCCGGTTATCGGGTCGACCTGGAACAACCTGCCCGAGACATCGCCGTAATTGCCCGCAGCGTCCGCCACCAGCCCCAGGCGGCGGGTCACGCTGTCATGCCGGGAGCGGCGGCCAAAGCGCCGATTGCGTATCCCTGCCTCACGTTTCGCGCCGATGCACTTAGAGCTTGTGAGAAATGCAGGCTAGCGGCGCTCTGCACAAAGGACGTGCGCTGGGCACAGCGCCAGTAGCTGAGCCGCGACCACAGGGAGCGGTCTACGATAACGCTGCAAACTGGGGGCCTGCCCAAAACGAAAGGGCTGCGAGAAAGGTCGGGGGGCGCGGTGTGGGGCAGGCCCGTGGCCTGCAGCGGACTCTCAGTCCGCCTCTCCCTAGTAGTCGTCCGGCAAGTTCTCAGACGGCGCGTCTTCCACGTTCTGTTGCAAGTGGCCCCGCGGGTCGGAAAAATCCCTCGACCGGGCAGCCTCCCGCATCAGGCGCCGCACCGTGTCATCGGCCACTTGCTGCGAATAGAACTGCCGCCGGTAGTTCGCGCTCCACACCCATCCCAGTGAGGTCTCGATCCAATTAGTCTGCTTGCGGCGAGCCTCCGGATCCGAGTTATACAGCAGGAAGGACCGCTTGGCCGCCCACTCATGCACCGTGTCGACGCGCTTCTTCGGGTCGAACTTTTTCTTGGCCAGTTCCTCGCGCAGTTGGACCGCGTCCCCGCGCTTGGCCGATACCGTCTTGTCGCCGGTCTGAACGCGCGCCTCGCCCCGGTATACGTCCAGTTCGCCCATGGACGCCTCATAACGGTACAGGCCCGGCTTGCGGAACTCCATGACGCTATCCCCGCTGACCAGTTGGATCCGCGTGCCCTTTACCAGGGAGATCACTTCCACCAGCGCGGTTCCCTCGGTGAATTCTACGCGCGTGTCCTCCCTCCGGGAATTGAGCAGCCGCAGGTGACTGCTTTCCGCGATGCGCAGAATGACGCCGGGACCCAGCAGCACTTCCGCGCGGCCGGCTTCCGACTCCAGCTCATCCCCATCCGCCAGTTGCGGTGGACGATCGCTTTGCGAGGCGACGCGTTGATGGTTCAGCATCACGATGCCATGAACGTGATTCAGTAGGCCGGCCCTCGCGCTGACCACACCCTGCGCTTGAGCCGCCGCGGCGGCTGCGATCAGTAGCGCCAGTGTAGTCCGGGAATGCAAAGGCCCCCCTTAGGTCTGTCATGGCGCTGGGGGGGGGCCACTGGTTACGCGGTGGGCCTCTCATGAACAAAACTTAAGTGAAAGCCCGAAAGCGGCCCGGCTCACACCTCGTACTCCCCGAGACGCGCGAGCCGGGCCCCCCGGCAGGCTATTCGCCCACCGAACTTGCGACCCCTGCGGTGGAAATCGAATCCGCCGGAACCACCAGATATCCGATCACCGAATTCTGGGTCACGCGCGTGATCACCAGTTGATGCGTCCGGCCGTCGCCGGAGCTCGTCAGGACCACTGGTTCCTGCACCGCCAAGTCGCGCAGCCAGATGGTGTGGCCGTCGGGAGCCGACACCCATCCGTTCACGCGTTGATAGTTGACATTCGTCTTGTTGACGCCCACCGAGATCCCCCGCACGATCTCCTGCGGCTGATTCTTGTTCACTTCGAAGTCCACCCGCGCCCGCGCCATCTTGGACGAGAACGCGTCGAAGTCTCCGCGATCCCTCGACTGCCGCGTGGTCATCGCCTGAATCTGCCGGTTGGCGTCCGCAATCCCGCTGGCGTTCTGCTTCACGCCGTTATCCATGTCCGCCCGCAGTGCGCTCAACTGGCGGTCCTGCGCCGAGATTTTCTCGCGAGCCTGATCCAGCTCCTGCCGCAGCGCCGCCACCTGCACCTGCGCGGCATCCTGCGACCGCTCCACGGTGGTCAGCCGTGCCGACAGCCCATCCATCTGATCGCCGATCTCCGCCCGCGCCTTGTCCACCAGCTCCGATGCCGACGCCTGCACCTGCTTCGCCGTACTGGCCAGGCGTTCGCGCACCGCCGCCAGCCCCTGCGTCATCTCCGCCCGGAACTGCTCCTGCCGGCCCGACCAATCCGCAATCTGCCCTTCGTTCGCGGTGGTCTTCGCGCCGACCGCATCCACGCTTTGTTGCAGCTCCGGCAGCCCGGCGACCGCCGCGTCGTCCCGCTTGATTTTCGGATACGCGATCCATACCAGCACGCCCATGACTGCCACCAGCAGCAGTAGGCTCACACCCAGAAAGCGGTGGGCGTTCCTGCTGCTGCGCCAGCGTTCCTCCATGTCCTCACGTACCTGGTCCAGACTGTAGTTCTGCTCCTCAGGTGTCATACAGGTCTCTCCTCCGCCCTCTATGGCGCAATCCCGGTGCCATTCGGCGTAAGCGCCTGACCCTACGACGCATGAACGGAATCCCGCAGCACCGCCCGCGGTCCCACCGGGTAAGCTTTGCCGGGAACAAAATGCAGCCGCGGGAAAGAATGACCAAATAATGTGGCGCAAGCCCGTGGCTTGCCGCGCCGGGACTCGTCCCGGCGCTTGCCGCCCACAGTCATGACTGACGCACCAGCGAAGCCTCGCCCCGGCCCCGGCCCGGCCCCGGCCCGAACCCGAGCATAAGGAAGCCCCGCCAGGGAAACACTACTATAGACACATGGGTCACGTGCGCCAGCGGCTGATGCTGGTCGGTACCGCCACGCTCGCCGTCCTGCTGCTGGGCACCATCGGCTTCGTCCTCATTGAGGGCTATGGCTGGTTCGACGCCTTCTACATGACCCTGACCACGGTGACCACCGTCGGCTACGGGGAGATCCACCCCCTCAGCCAAGTCGGCCGCGTCTTCAATTCGTTCCTCATCTTCTTCGGGGTGTCGGTAATCTTCCTCGGCGTAGGAGCCATGACGCAGACGGCCATCGAGCTCGAGCTGAACCACTACTTCGGAAAGCGGCGTGTCAAAAACATGATCGATAAACTGCAGGGCCACGTTATTCTGTGCGGCTTCGGACGCGTGGGCCGCGGCGCGGCCGACGAGCTGCGCGGCGCCGGCGCCTCCTTCGTCGTGGTTGACAACGATGAGAACCGCGTCGAGCGCGCCATTCAGGACGGCATGCTGGCCGTCCTCGCCGACGCCAGCCGCGACGATACGCTGCGTCAGGTCGGCATCATGCGCGCCAAGGGCCTGATCGCCACGCTGTCTTCGGACGCCGACAACCTCTTCGTCACCCTCACCGCCAAGACGCTGAATCCCAGCCTCCAGCTTTCCGCGCGCATCGCCGAAGAGACCTCGGAACAGAAACTCCGCCGCGCCGGCGCGAACTTCGTCTTCGCCCCCTACGTCGCCACCGGCCACCGCATGGCCCAGGCCCTATTGAAGCCCCACGTGCTGCAGTTCCTCGACTTCACCACGCAGAAGAACGTCGGACTCGACGTCGGCATCGAGCAGGTGCGCGTCGAAGACGCCTGCGCCTTCCGCGACCGCTCCATCGCCGACATGCAGATCCGCCGCGAAGTGGGCGTCATCATTCTCGCCATCCGCCGCTCCAGCGGCCAGATGATTTTTAACCCGCCCGCGGAAACCAAAATCGAATCCGGCGACTACTTGATCGCCATGGGCGAGCCCGGCGGCCTGCACCGCCTCGAGCAACTCCTCATAGGGGTGCTCAAGTGAAGGTCCTCACCGCCGCGCAAATGCGTGAAGTCGACCGCCGCACCATCGAAGACGGCGTCCCCGGCATCGCCCTCATGGAGAACGCCGCGCACCGCGTCGTTGAGGAACTGGTGCGCGAATTCTCGCCCATCGAACAGCAGAACATCGTCATCCTCTGCGGCAAGGGCAACAACGGAGGCGACGGACTGGCCATCGCCCGCATCCTCCGCGACCAGGGCGTCAACCGCCTGCGCGTGATCCTGGCCGCCGACCCTTCGGAATATAAAGGCGATGCGCTCGCCAACCTCAACCGCCTGCCCGAAGCCGGCCTCTTCCCCGAACGCGAAATCCCTGCCAAGCTCCGCGAGCGCCGCGAGGTGACCCTGCTCATCGACGCCCTGCTCGGCACCGGCATCACCGGCCCCCCCACCGGCCGCGTCGCGGAACTGATCGCCGCCACCCGCGACTTCCCCGAAGCCAAGATCGTCGCGGTTGACCTTCCCTCCGGGCTCGGCGGCGGAGGCGACACCGTCCGCGCCCACATCACCGTCACCTTCACCGCCCCCAAAGTCGAGCACTACCTTGCCGCCGGAGCCGAAGACGCCATCGGACGCCTCGTGATCTCGCAGATCGGCAGTCCGCCCTGGCTCATCCCCGGCGGCCTCGAACTCTCACTCCCGGCCTATTTCAAACACCTCTTCGCCCCGCGCCAGCGCGACGGCCACAAGGGCCTCTACGGACACGTGCTGGTGATCGGCGGCGCGCCCGGCAAGTCCGGAGCCGTCACCATGGCGAGCACCGCGGCCCTCCGCGCCGGCGCCGGCTTGGTCTCGGTGACCTCGCGCGAAGCCACGCTCCACACCCCGGAGCTCATGACCGAATCCCTCGACGACTTCTCCCTCGACCGCAAAACGGTCATCGCCGTGGGCCCTGGCCTAGGCCACAATCCCGATCTCCTCGCGCGCCTCTTAAGAGAGGTGACGGTCCCGATGGTCATCGACGCCGACGGCTTGAACTCGATCGCCGGAACGGACTTCCGCGGCCGAGGCCTCGCAACCGTCCTCACGCCGCACCCCGGCGAGATGGCGCGCCTCACCGGCAAACCCGTCACCGATCGCCTGGAAACCGCCCGCAGCTTCGCGCAGGAGCGCAACGTCTGCCTGGTCCTCAAAGGCCACCGCACGCTGATCGCGACCCCGGGCGGCAACGCGGTCGAAATCGCGCCATCAACCCCCTCCCCCAACCCATCATCAATCGCCTCCCCCAACCCATCACCAACCCCCTCCCCCAACCCATCATCAACTCCCTCCCCCAACCCATCACCAACCCCCTCCCCCAACCCATCATCAACCTCCTCCCCCAACCCATCATCAACCTCCTCCCCCAACCCATCATCAACCCCCTCTACCAACCCATCATCAACCCCCTCTACCAACGCCAGCCCGCTAGCTGAGCCGCGACCGCAGGGAGCGGTCCCCGCAAGTCCACAATCCCCCGCCAACGCCGGCGCCTCCACCTACATCAACCTAACCGGCTCCCCCGCCATGGCCACCGGCGGCACCGGCGACATCCTCACCGGCTTGATCGCCGGCCTGATCGCGCAATTCCCCCACGACATCTCCGCCGCTGTCCGAGCCGCCGTCTGGCTCCACGGCCGCTGCGGCGAACTCGGCGCCGCCGACCTAACCGAGCAGTGCCTCCTCGCCACCGACCTCCTGCGCTACCTCCCCAAGGCCATCCGTGAAGTCGTTTGAGACGCATTCGGAAGCCGAAACCATCGAGCTCGGCCGCCAAATTGCCCGCAATCTCCCCAGCCGCGCGGTGGTCCTCCTCATCGGCAACCTCGGCGCCGGCAAAACCACCCTGGCCAAAGGCATCCTCAGCGGCCTCGGCGTCGCCCAACCCGAAGAGGTCACCAGCCCGACCTTCACCCTCATCCACGAATACGGCGAAGGCCGCGCCTACCACATCGATCTCTACCGCCTCGACACCGCTGCGCAGATCGCCACGCTGGGTCTCGAAGAAATCCTGGACCGCGAAGCCGTCGTTCTCATTGAATGGGGCGAGCGTTTTCCCGATCTCTTCCCCCATGCGCTCGAAATCCGCCTCGAATCCGCCCTCGGCGAGGCCCGCCGCATCACCCTGAGTGATCCAATACGACCGTAATACACCCTGTATAATCAGCTGGTTGCAACTAAGTATTGTCACTCCTCCCCCGAGTGTGCTAATAATATGGCGTGGCCCGTCGGGAGGACCGCCCGGCCACAAATCAATCAAGATTCTTCACAGCAGACTTAGCAGATTTCAAGCATTATCAAGGGAGGTTGTACCACATGAACATTCGACCGCTCTATGACCGCATCGTGGTCAAACGGCTCGAGGATGACACAGAAAAGACGGCCAGTGGGCTGTTCATTCCGGACTCGGCCAAGGAAAAACCGCAGCAGGGCGAAGTCGTCGCCGTCGGCCAGGGCAAGAAGACCGAGGAAGGCAAGATCATCGCGCTGGACGTCAAGGCCGGCGACCGCATTCTGTTCGGCAAGTACTCCGGCTCCGACATCAAGATCGATGGCAACGAGTACCTCATCATGCGTGAGGACGAAGTGCTGGGCGTGATCGAGGGAGCGGGCAAGAAAGCCAAGGCCTAAGGTTCAGGAGGACAGAAATCAATGTCAGCAAAACAGATTGTTTACAGCGAGAATTCCCGCCAGGCGATCCTGCGCGGCGTCAATCAACTGGCCGATGCGGTGAAAGTCACCCTCGGTCCCAAGGGCCGCAACGTGGTCCTGGAGAAGAAATTCGGCGGCCCCACCATCACCAAGGACGGCGTCACCGTCGCCAAGGAAATCGAGCTCAAGGATCCCCTGGAGAACATGGGCGCACAGATGGTGCGCGAAGTCGCCTCCAAGACCTCCGACATCGCCGGTGACGGCACCACCACCGCGACCATCCTGGCCCAGAGCATCTTCCGCGAAGGCGTGAAGAGCGTGGCCGCCGGCGCCAACCCCATGGCCCTGAAGCGCGGCATCGAGAAGGCCGTGGAAGCCATCGTCGCCGAAGTGCAGCGCATGTCGGTCAAGGTCGCGCAGGACGAGAAGATCGCCCAGGTGGGCACCATCTCGGCCAACGGCGACGAAACGATCGGCAACACCATCGCCGAAGCGATGAAGAAGGTGGGCAAGGACGGCGTCATCACGGTCGAAGAGTCCAAGACCATGGTGACCGAGCTCCAGACCGTCGACGGCATGCAGTTCGACCGCGGCTACCTCTCGCCCTACTTCATCTCCGATCCGGATCGCATGGAGTGCGTTCTCGAGGACCCCTTCATCCTGATCCACGAGAAGAAGATCTCCAACATGAAGGACCTGCTGCCGGTCCTCGAGCAGATCGCCCGCTCCGGCAAGCCGTTGCTGATCGTGGCCGAGGAAGTGGAAGGCGAAGCGCTGGCCACCCTGGTGGTCAACAAGCTGCGCGGCACGCTCAATGCCTGCGCCGTGAAAGCTCCGGGCTTCGGCGACCGCCGCAAAGCGATGCTGGAAGACATCGCCATCCTCACCGGCGGCCAGGCCATCTTCGAAGAAACCGGTATCAAGCTGGAAGGCGTCACCCTGAAGGATCTGGGCCGCGCCAAGCGCATCACGGTGGACAAGGACAACACCACCATCATTGACGGCGGCGGCGAGCAGAAGGCCATCGAAGGCCGCATCAAGCAGCTCCGCACCCAGATCGACGACACCACTTCGGACTACGACCGCGAGAAACTCCAGGAGCGCCTGGCCAAGCTGGCCGGCGGTGTTGCGGTGATCAAGGTCGGCGCCGCGACCGAGACCGAAATGAAGGAGAAGAAGGCTCGTGTCGAGGACGCCCTGCACGCCACCCGTGCGGCCGTCGAGGAAGGCATCGTTCCCGGCGGCGGCGTCGCGCTGCTGCGCGCCGTGTCCGTGCTCGGCAGCCTGAAGGTGGAAGGCGACGAGAAGATCGGCGTCGACATCATCCGCCGCGCCTGCGAGGAACCGGTTCGCCAGATCTGCGGCAACGCCGGCTACGAAGGCGCCATCATCATCGAGAAGGTCCGCGCCAACAAGGAGCCCAACTTCGGCTTCAACGCGGCCACTTCCGAATACGAAGACCTGGTGAAGGCCGGTGTCATCGACCCCACCAAGGTCACCCGCTCGGCCCTCCAGCACGCCTCGTCGATCAGCGCTCTGATGCTGACCACTGAAGCGATGATCTGCGAGATCCCCGAAAAGAAGCCCGCCGCCGGCGGCGGCCACGGCGGTCCCGAGGGCATGGGCATGGACATGTAATCACGCCCATCGCGCCGCAAGGCGCAGTGGCAGCGTGAGTACGGCAGTAATAGCAGTAAAGGAAGGGCCGCTCGGCAACGGGCGGCCCTTTGTATTTGCTGGTCTGGGACACTCAGAAGGTGAAGCCTCAGTCACTAACGGCACCGTCGCGGAGGGCCATCTTAACCGTGTAGCCCGTCCCACCGATCACGCGGGTTGCCTCGATCACGAAATGCAGGAATTGTTGCCGGACGAACAAAATTGAGAAGGGCATGTATCGCTCCAGTTCCTTCGCCTTCTCCAGATCGTCGTGAAAGTAGTGTCCGTTGATCCACAGATCAGCGATGTGTTCGGGCCGAACGTCGTGGCCGTGAATGTTGAGTTTGATACCACCTCGGACGCAGTGGTTTTTCCAGCCCTGCTGGCAGTCGCGAATTTGGCCCTTGAGTTCGTCACTCGTAAGGTGCTGGTCGCACAGTTTGTGGATGCGGCGGATGAATACCGGCTCTTTGGGGGAAATGAACTTTCTGAACGTCAGCAAGTATGACCGAAGGTCCTCTTCATCCGGTTGGCTCGCGCGGAACACTGTCGGCTGATTTTCGCCCATTGAAAACGACCAGTCGCTCGACAGCCCCTGGTTAAGAATGACGCGCATTCGGCTGAGCTCTTCCACGCGAGCAACAAACAGCTCAAAATATTCGCGTGGCTTTAGTCGTGTCCCGTCACGAGCACCCATCTTCCTGCCTGCTACTCCTCCCTCCCTCTCAAGATCGCAGCCATCACGCGCGGGCTACGGTGCCCGTGCATGACGGCGAGAATCCAGACCGGCCTCTTGTCGGGCGCATACGCCACCAGGTAGTCCCGCACGCGTACAAAGCGCAAGGAGCGGTTGGTGAGGTCCGGACGGCGGTGCCCCTGATGAGGAAACGCAACCAGGTCTTTGAACCGTTGCAGAAACTCGCCGATCATACGGACGGCTGCGTCGACGCTATCAGCCGCGATGTACTCCCAAATCTTGTCCAGATCGGCTCGCGCTTCCGGGTGAAGCTCGTATCCGATCATGCTCCGGGTTTCACGCGGATGGCAGCTTCATGCTTCTTGCGGAAGTATTCTTCCACCTCGCCGCCCGGAATGAGCTTGACCTTACCGCTGTCGACTTCGTCATAGCGGCGGTCCAGCATCTCCCGCGTTCCGGCAAGCTCATCGAACATCCCGGCCACGGCATCCCGCACCAGATCGTCCGCCGACCGGCCGCTCTGCGCGGCGAGCTCGTTCAGCTTGCGCTCAAGCTCCTCAGGGAAATGCACTTCCATAGCCGATTCCTCCCTTCACAGTAGCGAATAAGGACCATCTTGTCACGGCTACCAAGTCTCGATCACCGCACAACGCAAAACCAGATCCCCCATCATTCCCGCACATAGCGCTCCCACTCACCCCCGACCGCCCACTCCACCCCGCACCTTATAGACAAGAGCCCGCAGCGCTCCTCCATCGGAGAGCTTGGGTCCACCCCGCCGGAAAGGCTTCGGCCTCGAAGGCAAAGCGCGGCGTCCTAGGTAAACCGCAAGGGTGACAGTACGATGGACGTTTACCGGTATGTGAACCGGTCGTGTGCCGGCTCATGTGACGAACCGGCCCCCATGCTTATCGGGGTTACGGATAAGATCGAGGCGCGCCTTTAAAACGAACTCGCCAGAGCCCCAAGTGTGCCCAAGGAGCCCCAACCAGGCCCCCTTTGGCGTGCATCTGCGTTCATCCGCGTCCATCTGCGGCCAATTTTTCGATCCCCTCCCCGGTCAACCGGAAGATCCGCCACTCCCGCATCAGCACCGCCCCCAGCTTCTTCTCATAAAAGTCGATCGCCAACTGATTCCAATCCAGCACGCTCCACTCCATGCGCCCATACCCCCGATCCCGAGCAATCCGCGCCAGCCGCCCCAGCAGCGCCCGCCCCACGCCCCGCCGCCGCGCGTGCGGCTTCACGAACAGGTCTTCCAGATACAGCCCCGGCTTCGCCAGAAACGTCGAATAGTTCGGAAAGAACAGAGCGAACCCGACGCACTCCTCCTCCAGGTACGCCAGCAGCACCTCCGCCCCCGGCCGCTCGCCGAACAGCGTCTCCCGCAGCGCGTCTTCCGTCGCCACGAACATGTCGAGCAAGTGTTCGTACTCCGCCAGCCCCCGGATCAGCTCCAGGATCACCGGCACGTCGCGCTCCGTCGCCTCAACGATTCGAATCTCGCCCCGAATCTCACCCATGGCTTCGATCATAGCCACCCGTGATTACCGGCCGCTATACTGGTAGCGTCTCCCCCGGCGAACTGGAAGGAAGTCCATGTCCACGCCCTTCGTCCACCTGCATAACCACACCGATTACTCGCTGCTTGACGGAGCCTGCGAAATCTCCCAGTTGATGCAGCTCGCCGAGGAGCAGAAGATGCCCGCCGTCGCCATGACCGACCATGGCAACCTCTTCGGCGCGGTCGAGTTCTATAACGAAGCCCGCAAGCACGGCATCCACCCCGTGATCGGCTGCGAGGTCTACGTCGCACAGAAGGGCCACAAGGACCGCAGCGACACGAACCGCTACAACCACCTGGTGCTGCTCTGCGAAAACGCGGCAGGCTACCGGAACCTGATCCAGCTTGTCTCCACCGGCTACCTCGACGGCTTCTACTACAAGCCGCGCATTGATAAGGACCTGCTTTCGCGCCACTCCGAAGGCTTGATCGCGCTCTCCGCCTGCCTCCGCGGCGACATCAATGAAACTATCCTCAACGGCCGCTATGACGACGCCAAGCGCCTGGCCTTCGAGTACGCTGACCTGTTTGGCAAGAACAACTTCTTCCTCGAACTGCAAGACCACGGCCTGGACGCCGACGGTAAGGTCATGCCGCAGGTGCACCGCCTGGCCGCGGAAACCGGCATCCCGCTGGTGGCCACCAACGATTCGCATTACCTGCGCCACGGCGACGCCCGGGCGCACGAAATCCTGCTCTGCATCCAGACCGGCAAGACCATGTCGGACCCCAACCGGATGCGCTTCGACCAGAACGCCTTCTACCTCAAGACGCGCGAAGAGATGATGAGCCTGTTCGGCGAAGTGGAGCACGCGCTTGACCGCACCTGGGACATCGCCCAGCGCTGCCAGCTCAAGCTCGATCCCGTCGCCGAGCCGTTTCCCAAGTTCCCCATCCCCGAAGGCCACTCCACCGACTCGTTCTTCGAATACGTCGCCCGCCAGGGATTCGAGAAGCGCCGCGGGCGTCTGGAAGCCCTCGCGCAACAGGGCCGCCTGCGCAGCGATCTGGCCGAATACGCCGAGCGCCTGGATCGCGAGATCAAGACCATCCAGGAGATGAAGTTCTCCGGCTACTTCCTGATCGTCTGGGACTTCATCCGCTTCGCCAAGCAGAAAGGGATCCCCGTCGGTCCCGGACGCGGCTCGGCCGCCGGCAGCCTGGTCAGCTACGCCATGGAGATCACAGATATCGATCCCCTGGCCTACGGGCTGCTGTTCGAGCGCTTCCTCAACCCCGAGCGCATCAGCATGCCCGACATCGACATCGACTTCTGCACGCGCGGCCGCGGCGAGGTCATCCAGTACGTCAACGAAAAGTACGGGCGCGAGCAGGTGGCGCAGATCATCACCTTCGGGACCCTGGGCGCGCGCGCCGCCATCAAGGACGTGGGCCGCGCCCTGGACATGGCCTTCGCCGATGTCGACCGCATCACCAAGCTGATCCCGTCGATGCCGCTCAACATCAAGCTCAAGGCCGCGCGCGAAGCCGAGCCGCAGTTGGACGAGCTGGCCCGCAAGGAGCCCCGCGTCAAGGAAGTCCTGGAGGTCGCCGAGCGCCTGGAAGGCATGGCCCGCAACGCCAGCGTCCACGCCGCCGGCGTGGTCATCAGCCCGCAGCCGCTCAAGGAACTCGTCCCGCTCTATAAAACGAACAAGGACGAAATTGTCACCCAGTACGACATGGTGGGCCTCGAAAAGCTCGGCCTGCTGAAGATGGACTTCCTGGGCCTGACCACGCTCACCATCATCAGCGACGCGCTCAAGCTCATCGAGCGCCACCGCGGCGAGACGCTGCACATCGAAGAACTGCCGCTCGACGACAAGGACACCTTCTCCGGGGTGTTTAGCAAAGGCCTCACCAGCGGCATCTTCCAGTTCGAATCCGCGGGCATGCGCGACATTCTGCGCCGCTACCAGCCGGACCGCGTGGACGATTTGATCGCCCTCAACGCGCTCTACCGCCCGGGCCCCATGGACATGATCGACGACTTTATCGAGCGCAAGCACGGGCGCAAGGATGTCGTCTATGACCTGAAAGAGATGAAGGAAATCCTGGAGGAGACCTACGGCGTCATGGTCTACCAGGAGCAGGTCATGCAGATCTCGAACCGCGTGGCCGGCTACTCGCTGGGCGAAGCCGACCTCCTGCGCCGCGCCATGGGCAAGAAGAAGGCCGAGGAGATGGCCAAGCAGCGCGAACGCTTCCTGGCCGGCGCCAAGGCCAACGGCCACCCGCCGCGCAAGGCGGAGAAGGTCTTCGACCTGATGGCCAAGTTCGCCGGCTACGGCTTCAACAAGTCGCACTCGGCCGCCTACGCGTTCCTGGCCTACGTGACGGCCTACCTCAAAGCGCACTATCCGGTCGAATTCATGTGCGCGCTGCTCACTTCCGAAGCCGGCACCACCGCCAAGGTGGTGAAGTACATTAACGAGTGCCGCGAGATGGGGATTGAGGTCCTGCCTCCCGACGTCAACCGCTCCGAGCATAGCTTCACGCCCGACCACAAGGCCATCCGCTTCGGCCTGGGCGCCATCAAGAACGTGGGCGCCAACGCCGTGGAATCCATCGCCCACGCGCGCACCGAAGGCGGCCACTTCACCTCGCTCTACGATTTCTGTGAGCGCGTGGACCTCTCGGCCGTCAACCGCCGCGCCATTGAGAGCTTCATCAAGGCCGGCGCGCTCGATGGAACCGGCGCCGGCGCCACCCGCGCCCAGCTTTCCGCCATGCTCGACGGCGCCATGGAAAATGGAGCCCGCGTGTGGCTGGAACGCGCCCGCGGCCAGGGCAACATGTTCGCTGACCTGGCGGCCGGGTCGCCCGCCGCTGCGCGTCCTCTGCCGAACATCCCGGATTGGACCAGCCAGGAGCAGCTCACTGCCGAAAAAGAGATGCTCGGGTTCTACATCACCGGCCATCCCCTGGACGAATACAGCGACAAGGCCGCCGAACTGGCTACCCACTTCACGTCCAGCCTGGAAGGGCTCGGCAAGCACACCGAGGTGGCCCTGTGCGGCATCCTCACCGGCATCAACCGCCGCCGCAATAAGGATGGCAAGCTGTGGGCTTCGCTTCAAATCGAGGACCGCGAAGGCACCATCGAGGGTATGGTCTTCTCGACGCAATATGAACGTCTGCTCTCCGTACTGATCGAAGACAAGGCGGTCCTGATCCGCGGCCTGGTGCTGCCCGAGGAGAACGCGCCGCCCAAGATTTCGATCCAGGACATCGTGCCGCTCGAGAACGCCCGCGTCAGCCTGCCCAGCCTCATCTCCATCCGCGTGCCCATGAACGGCAATGTGGCGGGGAAGGCCGAAGCCGACCGCGCCGACGCCCTTCACCAGCTCTTCTCCCGCAAGCCCGGCTCCACCGAAGTCCGCCTGCGGCTGGAGAAGAGCCGCGACTTCTCGGTTATCCTGGACCTATCGGCCAAGGTCCGCCCGGATAAGGAGTTCGTCGCCGAACTCGCTAAGATCTGCGGACCCGAAGCCCTGGAAGTCCTGGCGAACGGATGAGCGCACCGCAGCCCGTTCGCCTCGCAGCACCCAAACAAGAAATGGCCGAGCCAACCACTGCGCCCGTCGAGACTAACCCGAGCTGGGAACGCGTGCAGCTTGCGCGCCACCCCAAGCGCCCGCACGCGCTCGACTACATTCAGCGCCTCATCACCGATTTCGGCGAGCTGCACGGTGACCGCGCCTTCGCCGACGACCATTCGATCGTCGCCGGCATGGGCTGGTTCGACGGCCGCCCGGTCATGGTCGCCGCCCAGCAAAAGGGCCGCGATACCAAGCAGAAGCTCTACCGCAACTTCGGCATGCCCAAGCCCGAAGGCTACCGCAAGGCGATGCGCGTCATGGAGCTGGCCTCCAAGTTCGGCCGGCCGATCATCACGCTCCTGGACACGCCCGGGGCCTATCCCGGCGTCGACGCCGAAGAGCGCGGCCAGGCGGAAGCCATCGCGGACAGCCTGCGTCAGATGTCGCGGCTGGAGGTCCCGGTGATCGCCGTGGTGATCGGCGAAGGCGGCAGCGGCGGCGCGCTGGCCTTGGGCGTCGGCAACCGGGTCTACATGCTGGAGAATACGGTCTACAGCGTGATTTCGCCCGAGAGCTGCGCAGCCATCATCTATCGTGATTCCACCCGCGCCCCCGCCGCGGCGCAGGCGCTGAAGATGACCGCCACCGACCTCCGTGAGCTTGGCTTGGTGGACGGCGTCGTGGCCGAGCCGAACGGCGGCGCGCACGAAGACCCGGACGCGGCAGCCGAATCCCTGCGCGAAACCCTGCGCGCGGCTCTGGCCGAGCTTTCTCCAATGACCCCGCAACAACTCATCGAGGACCGCTACCAGAAGTTCCGCCGCATGGGCACGCACTTCCTCCGGAGCATGTCATGAGTAGCGTGCGCTATCGAAGACCGCTCCCTACGGTCGCGGCTCAGCTAGCGGCGCTGTGCGCAAGCTCAGCGATTCCGGGCACAGCGCCACTCGCTATCCTGCGACCGTTCGCCGCTATGCCCTGTTCCCGTCCCTTGGCCAGGGCGCCTCTAGCTGAGCCGCGACCGCAGGGAGCGGTCCTCCCATGTCCCCCAGCGCCCCTCCCCCGGAGACTCCCCCTATGAAGAAACCCGTCCTGGTCGGCATCCTCATCGTCGCCGCCATCCTCGGCATCATCATCTACTCCTCGCTCGACCTCGCCAGCAACCGCGTCGAAGTCTGCATGGACTGGAAGGGCCGCACCAACTGCAAGACGGCCTCCGGGTCCTCCGAGGAGTTTGCCGTACGCACCGCCACCACCAACGCCTGCGCCGAAATGGTCTCGGGCGTCACCGACACCATGGCCTGCGAACGCGCCGAGCCGGTGAGCATCAAAGTCCTCAAGTAGGGTTCTCAAGTAACGTGAAGATCCTCATCATCGGCAGCGGCGGGCGCGAACACGCCATCGCCTGGAAACTGGCGGGCGAAGGCCATCAGGTGTTCGGAGCCCCCGGCAACCCGGGCATCGCGCAGCTTGGCCAGACCATCGCGACCTCGGACTACCTCGCAGCAGCCGCCTCCCTCGAACCCGATCTCACCGTGGTCGGCCCGGAAGCACCCCTGGTGGCCGGCATCGTCGACCAGTTCCGCGCCGCCGGGCGCAAGATTGTCGGCGCCACACGCGACGCCGCGCAGCTTGAAGGCAGCAAGATCTACTCCAAGGAGTTCATGCAGCGGACGGGCATCCCGACCGCGCGCTACCGCCGCACCGAGGATGAAGCAACGGCCCTGGCCGCGCTCTCCGAATTCGACTTCCCCGTAGTGGTGAAAGCCGACGGCCTCGCCGCGGGCAAAGGCGTGATCATCGCGCAGGACCGTGCCGAGGCCGAAGCCGCCGTGCGCTCGCTCGGCCCTCGCTTGGTGATCGAGGAGTTCCTCACCGGCGAAGAGGTCAGCTTCATCGTCCTGAGCGACGGCCGCGAGATCGTCGCCTTCGAAGCCTCGCAGGACCACAAGGCCGTGGGCGACGGCGATACCGGACCTAACACCGGCGGCATGGGAGCCTACACCGACGGCCGCATCTTCACGGCCGCGGACAACGCCTACGCCATCGAGCACGTCATCCTGCCCGCGGTCCGCGCCGCCAACTTCACCGGCTTCCTCTACGCGGGTCTGATGATGACCCCGCAAGGACCCAAGGTGCTCGAGTTCAATGTCCGCCTGGGCGACCCCGAAACACAGCCTCTGATGCATCGCATGGCCTCACCCTTCGGCGAAGTGCTCTACGCCGCCGCGACGCCGGGTGGGCTGAAGGGCGTCGAGCTCCAATGGAAACCCGAGCCGTCGCTGTGCGTGGTGATGGCCTCCCAGGGCTACCCGGGAACGCCGCGCACGGGCGACCGCATTACGGGGATCGATGACTGCGGCGCGCAGGTCTTTCAGGCCGGCACGCGCATGGGCGCCCAGGGGCTCGAAACCGCGGGTGGGCGCGTATTGGGCGTCACAGCCTCGGGCCGCGACCTGGCCGGAGCCATCCGCAACGCCTACGCCGCAGTGGACAGGATCCACTTCGCCGGAGCCCACTTCCGGCGCGACATCGGGCAGAAAGGATTAGAGCGCTGGGGGGTTGCTACAATTGAAGCTACGGGGACGTAGCTCAGTTGGATAGAGCGGCCGCCTCCTAAGCGGCAGGCCGGCAGTTCGAATCTGCCCGTCCCTACCAGCCGCAAGGGGGCCACTGATCCGGCATATTTGCCTGCGGGACCCGTCTGGCGGCGGTTGAACAAGGCGCTATCGCCGTTCGCTGAATTCGGTTTGCGCCATTCCCGCGGCGTGTGGTATCAATGGAATTCCCTCGCCCTAGAAGTTAGAGGAACCTGTCCAGTTTATGGCTTACGTTATCGCAGAACCCTGCATCGGCACGAAAGACGCCGCTTGCGTCGACGCTTGCCCCGTGGATTGCATCCATCCAAAGAAGGAAGATCCGCGCTTTGAAAAAGAAGAGTTGATCTACATCGATCCGGTGGAATGCATCGACTGCGGCGCCTGCGTCCCGGTCTGCCCCGTTTCGGCCATCTTCGCGCTCGACGATCTGCCGGAAAAGTGGGGCGACTTCGCCCAGAAGAACGCCGTCTTCTTTGGCCGGTAAAGCCCGCCTTCTGCTCGCTGCGTTCGGCAGCGCAGAGCGCCGCTAGCTGAGGCGCGACCACAGGGAGCGGTCGCCGCCTGTCAACGCTGCTCCCGGTGCGCGAATACCACTTCCCGCTGCACCGCGAAGCTGACGAAAAACATCAGCGTCTCGGCCAGCAGTTTGGCCGGCACCACGTCGATCGTCGTGTAGTGCAGCAGCAGGCGGATGATCAGGTAGCTACTGCCGCCCGTGGCCGCCGAGCACAGCCAGAACTTGGCCATCGCCGGGCCCACCGGAGCATGCGACCGGAACACGCCGCGCTTCACCGCCCAGAACTGGAAACTGCCCGCCGTGATGCGGCTCATCGCCTGGCACAGGCTGATATACGGCCAGAATTGCAGCGCCACGATAAAGAGCGTGTTGTCCAGCGCGGCGGTCACCAATGAGAGCGAGGCGTACCGCAGCAGCACCAGGTACACGCGCACGGAATCCTGCACCGGATGGAAGTGCGAGCCGCGGTTCTCATCGATGTAGATGGTGGCGATGGGCACCTCGCGGATGGTCCGGCCCGACTCGCGGCAGTGGACCAGCATGTCCAGCTCGAAGTCGTAGTGCGTTTCGGGCATCTCCAGCAGTTCGGGCACGTAGCCCCGCGGGATGCCGCGCAATCCGGTCTGTGTATCGGTGATCCTCTGGCCGGTCACGCGTTTCATCAGCCAGCGGGTCAGACGGTTGCCGAAGCGGCTGCGCCAGGGCGCTTCCGGAGCCATGGTCCGCGCGCCGATCACCAGCGCCTTGGGCGACTGCACCAGCTCCTGGGCGATGTGCGCCACGTCGGCCGCGGCATGCTGCCCGTCGGCATCGGCCGTCACGGCGCCCACCGATTGGGGAAACTGGCGCGCCGTGAATTGGAGCCCGGTTTTGAGCGCCGCACCCTTGCCCTGGTTCTGCGCGTGGGTCAGCAGGTAGACTCCGGGGACCCTGCTTAGGGCGATGAAGAGACTGCGGTAGCCCGGCCCGCTGCCGTCGTCGACGACCACCATGCCACCGATGCCCGGCATCGCCGCCAGCTCCTGGACAAGCTGAGACAGTGCACGCCCCGGTTCATACGCAGGAATCACGACCACCGGCAGGGCGCCAGTGCGGACTCCGTTTTCCCCGCTGAGGGCGGCCGCATGAGACCGCATCCGTAGCAGTATACACCTTTATTCCGAGAATTCCACCCCCATCCGGGGCGCACTCTCATTCTAGTGCCGACTGCTGGCGGGGAATCCTGCCAGGTTTCGCGGTTGCGGGAGGAAAAGGAGGCGGGCTGGGAGGCCGCCGCAGGCGAAGCGCCTGCCCTACACCACGGCGCATCGCCATTGTCTGCGTGGGGCAGGCCCCTGGCCTGCGGTTGCCTCTCAGGCCGCCTACCGGGTTTCCACGCGAACCCCGTCTTCCACCGTCTCATCCGGGTGCGCGACCACCGTGTCGCCCTGCTCCAGACCGGACAAAATCTCGGCCTGAAGCCCGTTATTGTGCCCCACGTCAACCATTTGAAGGTGCGCCGTCCCGTCCGTGATCTGGAACACGGTCCACCTCGAATCGGTGCGGAACAGGGCGTTCGAGGGGATCTGGAGCACCGCCTCGCCCTCCCACAGGATGAAGCTCGCCTCGACGCGATAGCCGTCGCCCAGGCGCGCCCATTCCTGCTCGGGCGAGGTGATGTCGGCGATCACCGGCACGCGCTGCTCCTCGACGCCCAGGGCCGAGATCTTGGTGAAGCCGCTCGGCTCCACCACCCGCACGCGGGCTTCGAGCGGCATCCCGCCGCCCCAGCCGGTCAGCAGCACGCGCGTGCCCGGAGCCACCTTCACGGCGTCCGCACTCAGCAGCTCTACCTCAACCTCGATGGCGTTCGAGTTGCCGATCTCGATCAACTGCGTGCCCGGCGTCACGATGCCTTCGCTATCGCGGATCACCTTGGTGACGCGCCCGGCCGCTGGCGCCCGCACCGTCACGGTCTGCCCGCTGGGGGCCACCGGGGCATTCTGCGCCGCACCCAGAGCGGTCTTGGCGGCATCGACCTCGGCCTGCGCCGCGGTGGCCTGACGGCGCGCCGTGGCGACGGCTGCCTGTGCGGTGGTCATGGCCTGCTCGGCTCGCGCGATCTCGGTCATGGTGCGATCGAGCGTGGCCGGGGGCACGTCACCGGATTCGACCAGCGGCTGCTGGCGCTCCTTCTGCCGCTCCCAGTAATTCAGGTCGACCTCGGCCGCCTTGCCCTGCTCCTCGGCCGACTTCACCTGTGACTGCGCGACGGCCAACGACGCTTCGGCCACCTTCACGCGCGCTTCGGCCTGGTCGCTAGTGCGCGTATCGAGCAGGTTCGCGGTGGGCGGCGTCAGCACCGTGATCACGTCGCCGGATTTGATGCGGTCGCCTTCCTTCCAGGTGATGCGCGTCATGTGGCCGGCCACCGGAGCCGACACGACGTAGCGCGTCTTGAGGCGCGTCTTGCCCTCTTCCTCGACGGTCACCTGCAACGGACCCACGGTGGCTTTGGCCGATTCCACGGGCACTGGCTGCTTCCGCAACCCGTACACGATGCCCGCCACGGTGACGGCCGTCAGTCCGAAGATCCACAACCAGCGCTTCACCCGTTACTCCCTCGCCTTCAGCACGTCCACCAGGTCCAGATGATCCACCCGGTGGCGCACGATCAGTGCGGACACCGCCGTGGACACCAGAATGACCAGCGCGGCGAACGCGAAAGTCCCCGGCCGGAGGACCAAGGGAACCCGGAACAACTCGGTCTGCACGCTCCGCGCCAGCACGCCGGCCAGCCCGTATCCGATCCCGAACCCCATCGGGATTGACAGGAACACCAGAATCGCCAGCTCTCCCAGAAGAATATAGGAGACCTCGCCGCGCGTGTATCCCAGCACGCGCAGGCTGGCCAGCTCCCGCGTCCGTTCGCTCAGCGTGATGCGCGCGGTGTTGTAGACCACGCCCACGGCGATGGTCCCCGCCAGAATCGTCATGAACAAGGCGAACGTCAGGAGCTGTTCGGCCAGCGTATCGTAAAAGCTCTGCAGCACGCGAGCGCGCACAGCGGTGCCGGCGACGACGGGCATCTCGCGGAGCTTGCCGAAAATCTCCTGCTGGTCCTGCTTGTCGGTGGAGAGATACGCCGACGTCACCACAGGGCCTTCGCGCAGGAAGCGGTTCAGGGCGTCGATGCGCATGTAGGCGTTCACGCCTATGAACTCGCTCACGGTGCCGGCTACCGGGATCTGCCGCACGGCGCGATTGCCTTCGAGCAGTTCCACGGTCAGCATGTCGCCGGGCTTCACGCCCAGCATGTTGGCCAGGTAATCGGTGAGCACCACGCCTTCCGGCGGCAGGGCCACGGGTTTCAGATCGCGATTGAAGAGCCGCCGCAGCTTGCCGTCCGGCTCGATGCCTTGCAGCGCCGTGCGGTAAGTCCGCTGCTCAAAGCGCAGGCGCGCGGCCACCTGCCGGCCGGGCTCGGCGTAGGTCACCCCGGGCAGGCTGGTGAGCGAATAGAGCGCCCGCTCCGCCACCGGGATGACGAAGGTGACCGCCATGTCGTCCAGTTCGGCGCGGCGCAACTGCGCGAACACCATGTAGTCGATGGAATCCTGCCAGAACCCGCCCAGCACCAGGATGCCGGTGGACATCGCCACGCCCACCACCGAGAGCAGGCTCTTCACAGGACGCCGTTCCAGGTTGCGCAGGATCATGCGCGTGGGCGAGGAGAACAGGTGACCCAGCGTCAGCCGCTCCAGCACGCTGGGCCGGTAGAGGCCCGGAGCGGACGGTTGCATCGCCACCGCGGGCGACTCCCTGGCCATACGGAGCACGCCCAGAATGGTCCCGGCCATGCCCGCCGCGGCGCTATAGGCCAGCGAGAGCAGGAACACCTGCGGCCGGATTGCGTAATCGAGATAGGGGAAGCGGTAGACACCCATGTAGATGCCGGCGAGGCCGTGGCCCAGCCAGTCGCCCGCGCCGATGCCGATCCCTGCGCCGAGCAGCACAATCAGCGCGGCCATCTTCAGAAAGTGCGCCACCAGCGCCGGGTTGGTGTAGCCGAACGCCTTGAGAATGGCGATCTGCCCGCGCTGCATCGCCATCAGCCGCGTCAGCACCACATTCAGCAGGAAGGCCGCCACCGAGAGGAAGATAGCTGGAAACAGAGTCGCGGTCTGCCGCAGTTGCCGGAACTCCTCGCTCAGGTAGCGGTGCGAAACCTGATTCTCACGGCCGTAGGCGCCCAGGCCGCCGTAGGGTTCCAGGATCTTGTCCACGGCATCCAGCGCGTCTTCCAGGCTGGCTCCCGGATCCAGCTTGGCCGCCACCTGGTTGAAGGCGCCGGTCATGTTGTAGGCCGCCTCCAGGGGCTTCTGGTTCATCCACAGGATGGCGTAGTTGGCGAAGTCCGGCACCAGCGATCCCGGCGCGAGCTGATACAGGAACTCCGGCGTGGACGCCACGCCCACCACCTGCAAGCGCCGCTGATGCCCGTTGATGGTGGCCAGCAGCGTCGCTCCCGGATGCATCTTCTGCGCCTCGGCGAATCCGTCACTGACCACGATCTCGCGTTCTGCGTCGGGCTCGGGCAGCCGGCCCGCGCGCAGATACAGCAGATTCAGCCGCGGCCCTCCGCGCGGCAGCGACACAATCAGGCCGTTGATGGGCAGGTTGTAGCCGTCCAGCCCGATGGTGGCCGGAGCCGCCACACGCGTCTCCACTTCGCGAATACCCGGGATGGCCGCAATCTGCTGCGCCACCGGCTGCGGAGCGCGCTTCAGCTCGGCGAACAGATCGGGGAAGCGGAACTCGCGATACATGCGCGCCTGGGAACGCAGCAGCGAATCGAGCGTGGACGCCGCCATCACGTAAGTCGCCACGCCCCCGGCCAGCACCAGCGAGATGGCCAGCACCTGGCCCTTGAGGCTCCAGAGGTCGCGGAACAGCTTGCGGTCCAGCGCTCTCATCGCCTCACCAACGCAGCTCCCGCGGGCTCTTGCGCGTCTCTACCCGCTCCACGCTCGAAACGTGGCCGTTGGTCATGTGGATCACGCGATCCGCCATGCCGGCGATATCCGCGTTGTGAGTGATCAGCGCGGTGGAGGCCTTCAGCTCGCGGTTCACGCGCTCGATGGCTTCGAGCACGATGACGCCGGTTTCCGAATCGAGCGCACCCGTGGGCTCGTCGCACAACAGCACGGAGGGCCGCTTGGCGATGGCGCGGGCGATGGCCACGCGCTGCTGCTGGCCGCCGGAGAGCTGCGACGGGAAGTGGTCCATGCGGTCGGCCAGACCCACCAGCGCCAGCGCTTCGTCGGGCTTCATGGGATGCTCGGCGATCTCGGTGACGGCGGCGACGTTCTCCCTGGCGGTCAGGCTCGGGATGAGGTTGTAGAACTGGAAGACGAAGCCGACGTGCTTGCGGCGGTACTGGGTCAGCTCCTTGTCACGGGCGCGGGTGATGTCCCAACCGCGGTAGGTGACCGTCCCACTGGTGGCGCGGTCGAGGCCGCCCAGGATGTTCAGCAGCGTCGATTTGCCGCTGCCCGAAGGGCCCAGCAGCACCACGAGTTCGCCGCCGAAGAGGTCGAGATCCACGCCGCGCAACGCGTGCACCTGCACCTCGCCCATGTCGTAGACCTTGGTCACGGCGCGCGCGGCGAAGATCGACTCGGATTCGGCAGGCCCCGGCGACATCCACTTCCATTGTGGACCACGCCCCAAATCTCCCCGCGTCCGATTAGCCCACATTTCGAGGCAAACATGTTGTACATTAATACGAGTCAATCTGCGCCATGCCCTACAAACCAATTGAAAACTACGGACTCATCGGAGACCTGCACTCCACTGCGCTGGTTTCCACCGACGGGAGCATCGACTGGTTCTGCTTCCCGCGCTTCGATTCTCCCAGCGTCTTCGGCGCAATCCTCGATGACCAAAAGGGCGGACGCTTCCAGATTCACCCGCGCGATGTGGGCGACCTGACTTACAAGCAACTCTACTGGCCGGACACCAACGTCCTGATCACGCGCTTCCTTTCCGAAAGCGGCGTGGCCGAGACGGTGGACTTCATGCCGATCGGCGAATCGGCGCGCAAGCTGGGCGTGAACCCCATCATCCGCATGGTGACGGTGACGCGCGGCCGCATGAAGTTCCGCATGGTGTGCGACCCGGCGTTCAACTACGCCCGCGACCCCCACCAGATTGAAATCGACCAGCAGGGCGCGCGCTTCCTTTCAAAGAACCTACGCATGTCACTCAACTCGCGCGTTCCCTTGGAAGAGCGCGGTGGCGCGGCGGTGTGCGACTTCGAACTGGACGAGAACAACAGCGTGGTCTTCACGCTGGCCGGCCTGGAAGGCGATCACTATCCGCCGCCGCTCAGCCGCGAGCACGCCGACCAGTTCTTCAAGGAAACGGTCAACTTCTGGCGCAACTGGCTGCGGCACTGCACGTATAAGGGCCGCTGGCGCGAATCCGTGATGCGGTCGGCGCTGGTGCTGAAGCTGCTGACCTACGAACCTACGGGCGCCATCGTGGCCGCGCCGACCTGCTCGCTGCCCGAGGGCATCGGCGGCGAACGCAACTGGGATTACCGCTACACGTGGATCCGCGACGCGGCGTTCACGCTGTACGGCCTGCTGCGCATCGGCTTCAGCGAGGAAGCCGGCAACTTCATGAACTGGATCGCGGCGCGCTGCCATGAGCTGACGCCGGACGGCGCTTTGCAGATCATGTACGGCATCGATGGCCGGCGCGAGCTGCCCGAAGACACGCTCACGCATCTGGAAGGCTACCGCGGATCGAACCCTGTGCGCGTGGGCAACGCGGCCTCCAATCAGCTTCAGCTCGATATCTACGGGGAGCTGATGGATTCGGTGTATCTCTACAACAAGCACGGCTCGCCGATTTCCTCCGAGCTGTGGGAGCAGCTTCACAAGCTGATCGACTGGGTGTGCTACAACTGGCGGCGCACCGACGAAGGCATCTGGGAGGTTCGCAGCGGTCAGCAGCACTTCGTCTATTCGAAGCTGATGTGCTGGGTGGCCATTGATCGCGCGATTCGCCTGGCCGACAAGCGCTCCTTCCCAGCCGACCGCGAACGCTGGCTGCGCGAGCGCGACGCCATCTTCCGCGACATCCACGCGCGCGGCTGGAACGAAGAGCGGCAGGCGTTCGTGCAGTATTACGGCAGCGACACGCTGGACGCATCGAACCTGATGATGCCGCTGGTGTTCTTCCTGGCGCCGTCGGATCCGCGCATGCTGAAGACCCTGGACGCCACGCTCAAGGGTCCGGAGCAGGGCGGACTGGTGTCGAACAGCCTGGTGTTCCGCTACAACGTGGAGCAGTCCTCGGATGGTCTCCAGGGCGAAGAAGGCACGTTCAACATCTGCACGTTCTGGCTGGTGGAGGCGCTGACGCGCGCCGGCCGCAATGACCGCAAGCGCCTGGAAGAGGCGCGGCTGATCTTCGAGCGCATGCTGGGCTACGGCAACCACGTCGGGTTGTTCGCCGAGGAGACGGGTCCGCGGGGCGAGGCGCTGGGGAACTTCCCGCAGGCGTTCACGCACCTAGCGCTGATCAGCGCGGCGTACAACCTGGACAAGGCGCTCGACGGCGGGCGTTAGGAAGCGGTAGCCGTCACGGCCGGACGATTTTCCGGTCTATTCGTCGGCGCAGTTGGAGATCGTGCTGAGCGGCACGGCGGGCACGATCAGCGGCTCGGTGGAAGACAAGAACGGCGATCTGTTTCCGTACGCGACCGTCACGTTGATCCCGCAGGACCAGCAGGAGCGGCCCGTGAAGGCACTGCCGGACGACAACGGCAGCTTCCGCTTCGCGCATCTGGCTCCCGGCAAATACACGTTGTTTGCGTGGGAAGAGATCGACGACGGACTGTGGCCCGATCCGGAATTCCGCCGGCGCTACGCGGACCGCGCGACGTCGATTACGGTGGGTCCCAGCGAGACGCAGGACGCACGATTGCGCGTGATCACGGTAGACGAAATGGAGTGACGCGAAGGGGATCCGTTCGCCTGTTTTTTGCCCCTTCGATTCCTATTGACAGATACGACTTTTAGGCGCATATTTCAGTTGTAAGTAGAAGGAACTGGAAGTTGAGAGGAGCCGGCCGGGAAGGCCGGTAGCAGTTAGACCGCGGTAGTTAGAAAGGAGGCGCGTTGGATAGTCCACCGAACCTTCCAAAGGGCGGCGAAGTTTGAGCCCTCTACCGGTAGTTTAGGATTCTCGCACGGCCGGACAACGCACACGACGTGCAGCGCCGAAAGCGCATGGTGATGGCGTCCACGAGAGATCCTTGAGGTAGAGCGACTCGGCAACGCCGCCCTTTCTCATTCGAACGCTTCTTCCAGTAGTGCCCCCACCCCGAACAGAACGTCCTCTCTTCCCGCCGCCGCCACTAATTGCAAACCAATCGGTAATGCGCCCGATCGTCCGCACGGAATCGAGAGCGCCGGCCAGCCGAGCAGGTTGAACGGCCGGGTGCAGCGCGTGGTGGCCGCGCGCGGGTCCTCTTCCACGCCGCCCAGCGTTATCAGGCCGTGCTCGATGGGGAAGGCGACCAGTGGGGTGGTGGCCATCAGCAGAGCATCGCACTCTTCCCACATGCGGGCGAACGCGCGGGCGAGCTTGCGGCGGCGCAACTGTGCTTCCAGGTAGACCGGAGCCGGAATCGCGCGTCCCTTCTCGATCAGCGCCCAGACGTCGTCACCGAAATCCGTGGGCCGCGAGCTGAAGCGGCCGAGCATGGCCGCGGCTTCCGAGAGCAGCGTGATGCGGGCGATGTCCATGAGCGCGTCGACGTCGGGCAGGCGAACTTCGCGCAGCTCGAATCCGATGCCCGCGGCTACCTGCACGGCATTGCGGATCGAGGAGCGGACGTCCGGCTCCAGGCGGTCAAAGAAATAGTTCGCGGGCACGCCGATGCGGATGGGTCCTTCGCCGTGCGGCTGGAACATGCCGCCCATGGCGGTGAACGCGATCGCCGCGTCGCGCACGGAGGCGGTCATGGGACCCACGTGATCCTGGCTGGGCCCGAGCGGGAAGACGCCGCGCCGGCTGATGGCCCCGTAGGTCGGCTTCAGTCCCACGCATCCGCAGAACGATGCCGGGATGCGGATGGATCCGCCGGTGTCGGTGCCGGTGGCGAGTGGCACCAGGCCCGCAGCCACGGCCGCGCCCGAGCCGCCGCTGGATCCGCCGGAGACGCGCTTGGGGTCCCATGGATTGCGCACGGGTCCGTAGTGCGGATTCACGGACGTGATCCCGTAGGTGAATTCGTGCAGGCCGGTCTTGCCGATGGACACGGCTCCGGCGGCTTCAAGGAGCGCGACCACCTCGGCATCGCGGCGCGGGACGTAGCCCGCGAGGATCTTCGACCCGTTCGAGGTGCGCACGCCGGCGGTGCGGAAACAGTCCTTGTGAGCAATGGGGATGCCGTGCAGCGGGCCGAGGTCGACGCCGCGCTCGAGCATCGCGTCCAACTCGGCGGCGCGGCTTAGGGCGAGTTCGTCGGTGATCGCCAGGAAGGCGTTCAACCGCGGCTGCGACCGCCGCGCGCGGTCGAGTGTGTCTTGGACCAGCTCGACGATGGAGTAGCGGCGGGCACGCAGGTCCGCGCCGATGCTTTCGATGGAATTTGCCGTGCGGGATGCCAACTTGGCTCCCAGTATAGAATCAGAGGCATGCCGGACGCCCTTGCCGCCGCCTCGCCTTTGACCGTTTTGAGTGAGGAAGAGGCGATGTTCCAGAGCGCCGTGCGCCAGTTCGCGCGCGAGCGGCTGGCTCCGCGGGTGCGCGCCATGGATGAAGCCGCGGTGTTCGACAAAGCGCTGCTCGACCAGTGCTTCGCGCTGGGGCTGATGGCGATCGACGTGCCAGAGGAATATGGCGGGCAGGGCGGCAGCTTTTTCCAGACCGTGCTGGCCATCGAGGAACTGGCCAAGGTGGACCCGTCGGCGTCAGTGATCGTCGACGTGCAGAACACGCTGTTCAACAATGCTCTGTTGGCGTGGGGCACGCCCGAGCAGTGCCGCCGCTGGTTGCCGCGCGCCGCGCGCGATACGGTGGTGAGCTACGCGCTGTCGGAAGCCGGGTCAGGCTCGGATGCATTCGGGTTGACTACGCGCGCGGTGGCGTCGGGCGACACGTTCCGCCTCACCGGGCGCAAGCTGTGGATCAGCAACGCGGCCGAAGCGGGCCTGTTCCTGCTGTTCGCCACGGTGGACCCGGCGGCCGGCTACAAAGGGATCACGGCATTCCTCATCGAGCGCGACATGCCGGGCTTCACGGTGGGCAAGAAGGAGGACAAGCTGGGGATTCGGGCGTCGTCCACCTGCGAGCTGATCCTGGAAGATTGCGCGGTGCCGGCCGCCAACGTGATCGGCGACGTGGGCAAGGGATACAAGGTGGCGATCGAGACGCTGAACCAGGGCCGCATCGGGATCGGCGCGCAGATGACGGGCCTGGCCGACGGCGCGTTGCAGCACGCGCTGGCCTATGCGCAGGAGCGCGAACAGTTCGGCAAGGCCATCGCCGAGTTCCAGGGAGTACAATTTGAATTAGCGGAGATGGCGGTGGACGTGGAGGCGGCGCGCCTCCTGGTTTACAACGCCGCGCGTCTCAAGGATGCCGGCCGCGCGTACCTGACGGAGGCGGCCATGGCCAAGTTTTTCGCCAGCCAGGTGGCCGAACGGGTAGCGTCCCGGGCGGTGGAGGTGCTGGGCGGAGTCGGTTTTACGAAGGATTACCCGGTCGAGAAGCTATACCGCGACGCCAAGATCGGCCGGATTTACGAAGGCACCAGCAACATGCAGCGTCTGACGATCGCAAAACAGTTGCTGGCGGTTCGAAACCGGGGCTGACGCTGCCCCGTCCAGAGTAACGTAGGAGTTCCGATGCGAGCCTTGAATCTGATTATCATTGGCGCGATGGCCGGCGCGATGGCCACTACCAGCCTGTGGGCCGCCGACGCGCCCTCCGAGCACCCCGGCCAGGACCTGACCCCGGCCCAGATCGACGACATCATCCACAAGTTCGCCGCCAAGGAAGCCGAATTCGCTCGCGCCCGCGAGAATTACACCTACCGCCAGACGGTACGCATTCAGGAGCTGGATTCGGCCGGCAACACCATCGGCCGCTGGGAACAGGTCTCCGACATCATTTTCGACCCGACCGGCAAGCGCACGGAGAAGGTGGTGCGCGCTCCCGTACCCACGCTCAAGAACATCCTGCTGACGCCGGAGGACCTGGAGGACATGCGCGACGTGCAGCCCTTTGTGCTGACCACCAAGGATCTGCCCAAGTACCTGATCCGGTATCTGGGCAAGGAGACGCTGGACGAGATCCCGTGCTACGCCTTCGCCGTCAAGCCGAAGAAGCTGGAAGACGGCGAGCGCTATTTCTCGGGCATCGTTTGGGTGGATGACCGCGACCTGCAGATCGTCAAGACCTACGGCCGCGCGGTGGGCGTCGCGAAGGCCGGCAGCGCGTATCCCAAGTTCGAGACCTACCGCCAGCAGGTGGACGGCACCTACTGGTTCCCGACCTACACCATCGCGGAAGATACGCTGCATTTCCCGGACTTCGACCAGAAGATCCGCCAGGTGATGAAGTACGAAGACTATAAGCAGTTCAAGTCGACTTCGACGATCACTTTCGGCGACGTGGGGGGCGAGACGCCGCAGGATCAAGGAGCCCAGCCGGCTACGCCGCCAGCCGGTCAGCCTGCGCCGCCGAAGCCGTAAGGGCGGGCTTTGCGGACTCGCGGGGACCGCTCCCTGCGGTCGCGGCTCTACTATTGGCGCTCTGCCCAAAACACAGGAGCCGGGCACAGCGGCGAACGGGCGCGGCTAAGCTGGCGAGGCTTTGGCCGCGTGAAGAGTTTGCGACACCTCGGCGTGGCGGCTAGGGGTCCCGCGGAGGGGGTCTTGAGGTATTTGACCGAGGCACCCCGACCCTCGTACTCTATTGACAATGGACCGGAACACGCGAGTGCTTCTGGGATTCGTAGCCGCTGGCGTGGTCGTGACCGCCTTTTCGGTCCGGTACGTGTCCGGTGCGCTCTATATCCCACCCCCTCCGCCAGCCTCCGTGCCGACGGCTGAGGATGCTCTTCCTAAGCTGGTGACCACGCGGTTGCCGATCGGCAATGGGGACACGCTGGACCAGATACTGGGCCGCGCGGGCGTCAGCGCCAACGCGCGGTTCGAGATGCTCAACGCGTTCAACGACGCCTACAGCGTGCGCCGCGTGCAGCCCGGCCGCGACCTCATCATGAAACGCTGGGACGGCACGGGTGAAGTGGATTCGCTCGAATACGTGGCCGATGCCGACCACAAGGTGATGCTGCAGCGCTTCGACGGCGTGAGCGAGGCCGAGTTGGTGGAGATCCCGGGCACGATTACGGCGGTGCCGGTATGCGCGACGCTTGAAGGGTCGCTGTTTGAGACCGTCGACCGGGCGGGCGAGGATCCGCAACTGGCGCTGCTGGTGGCCGACATTTTCTCCTACGATCTGGATTTCTATCGCGACCCGCGCGCGGGCGACGACTTCTGCATCCTGGTGGAGAAGAAGTTCTACGACAACGGCCAGCCGCCCACCTACAAACGCGTGCTGGCGGCACAGTACAACAATGCCGGGCAGATGTATGACGCCTATCGCTTCGCTGCGGACGGCGGGCCGGGCGATTTCTTTACGGGCGACGGGCGGGCGCTGCAGTCGGCGTTCCTGCGGTCGCCGCTGGCCTTCGATGCGCGGGTGAGTTCGCACTTCTCGAGGTCGCGCCTGCATCCAGTGTTGCATACGCGGCGGGCGCACCTGGGGACGGATTACGCGGCGCCCACCGGGACGCCGGTGCGCGCGGTGGCGTCGGGACGCGTGGCGATTTCGGGCTACACGGCGGGGAACGGGAATTACGTGGCCATCGATCATAACGACGGCTACCGCACCATGTACCTGCATTTCTCCAAGCGCTTGGTGAAGGCCGGGCAGCATGTCGCGCAGGGGCAGACGATCGGGCTGGTGGGGTCCACCGGACTGGCGTCAGGTCCGCATGTGGACATCCGCATCAGCAAGAACGGCAAGTTCATGGACTGGGAAAAGATCCGCGCGCCGCGCACGGTGACGCTCAGCGCCAAGCAGAAGGAAGGGTTCAATGTGGAGCGCGACCGGCTGATGGCCATGATGCATGCCGCGCCGGGTTCGTCGCAGGTGGCGGGGAACGCGGCGCCGGCGTCGGGGCTGTAGGCCGGGACTTGCCGGACGGTTGCGGGACCGGCTCCCTGCGGTCGCGGTACGGCTAGTGGGGCTCCGCACGCCACACGCCTTCTGGGCACAGCACCAGTAGCTGTGCCGCGACCAGAGGCAGCGGTCTACCACAGTCCTACTTCGCGTTGAGTCCCTCGGTTAACTCGATGTAGGTGCCGTTGGGATCGGTGAGGAAGGCGATCTTCAGGCCGATTTTCGAGGACATATCGTTATACGGCATGTCCATCTTCTGGCCGTTGGCCACCAGCTTGTCGGTGAACGCCTTCAGGTCCTTCACCTCGAATCCGATGTGATCGAGCGCGCGGCCCTTGGTGGGCGCCGGAGCCGTGGGAGCCGCGGCCGCCTGCGGAGCCGGCGCGGCGCCGCCCTTGCCCTTCCCTCTGCCGCCGCGTCCGCCGAAGCCCAGGAAGTCAACGAAGCCGTTGGGGATCTTGGCGCCCTTTACCTTGGGCCGGCGTTCGCCTTCCTCACCGCCGAAGGTAGCAATGTACCACTCGCGCGCGGCGTTGGTGTCGGGAGCCGAGAGGTGATAGTGGCTGAATTCGGTGGGTGCGGTGACCGTGGGAATCTCCTGCACCTCGATGCGAATGTCGTTGGGGAAGGTGATGAAGGCCTGAATGTTGGGGGTCAACTCCTGCACGGCGAGGCCGGCCGCTTCGGCCTTGGCCTTCGTGTCGGCAAAGCTCTTCACGGAGAATCCGATATGGTCGACAGCCGAGCCCACGGTGCCACCCGTCGGATTCGCGTTGCGGCCGACGATCACGAATACGCCGGGATACTTCACCATCTGCAAAGGACCCGCCGAGACGCGCTCGCCTCCCAGCACGTCGGTCCAGGTCTTGAGCATCGCGTCGGGATCAGGCACATTCAGGTGGATGTGGCCGAAGGAGATCCCGGTGGCGTTCGGAGGAGCCGTCTGGGCCAGCAGAAAGGCGGCCGCGGCCGCAACAAGAGCAGTCAGGGAGAGTAGCCAACGCATGGCGGCTATCGTAACACGGCTGTTCGCCGGGATGAAGACCCGACACGCGTGCGGTTTGCGGCCGCTCTTCGCCGCTTCATCGCCATGCGGGAAATGTCTGGCGGCCGGTCCGCGTCTTAAGGGTATGAGACTCTGGACAATCACACTACTGCTCGCATTAACGCTTCCTCTGATAGCAGCCAGGGATGTGGACGTAGACCGGCTGTCAAGGGAAGTGAATCATGAACTGACGATGATTCCCTACTACGGTGTCTTCGATTATCTGGGCTACAAGGTGGACGGACGCGACGTCACGCTGGTGGGACAAGTCCGCATGCCGGTGTTGAAGACCCGCGCCGAGAACGCGGTGCGTGGCATCGAGGGGGTGGAAACGGTCACCGACAACATCGAAGTGTTGCCGAATTCGCCCCAGGACGACCGCTTGCGCCTAGCCATCTACAACGCCATCTACTCCGAGCCCGCGTTGCAGCGTTATCAGATTGCAGCGGTGCCGCCGATCCACATCCTGGTGAAGAACGGCGACGTAACGCTGGTGGGCTGGGTGTCGTCGAAGGTCGACAAGGCGCTCGCCGGCGCGCAGACCAACTCGGTGCCCGGCACGCACAAGGTGACCAACGACATCAAAGTAGAGGGCGCGCCGTAGCCGTCCGCGCCCGTGCCAGAGGTGCGTTCAGCATCTCGATGACGGGCGCCATCGCTTGAAAACGCTTGGCGACCTCGCGCGCAAGTCTGGGCGAGGTCGCCAGCTTGACGTCCAGTTCCCGCCAATAGAGCCACTGCTTCATGCGAAGCAGGCCGGCCGCGGGGTGGTCCGCCGCGAAGCCCTTGGGCATGCGCGTGACGGATTCGCCCTCGATCTTGCCCATCAGCTTTTCCGGCTGCGCGATGGCCTTGCGGAAGCCGGTGTGGTTCGCCGCCAGCCACGTGCGGATGGCGCGCAGCTCGTCCGGTCCGGGCATGTAGACGCCGCCGGCGATCCCCACGCCTTTGGGCGAAATCTGGAAGTAGAAGCCGGCCGAGGAGTGCTTCACCAGGCCGTGGCGCGGCCAGATGGCGGCGATGTGCGTCTTATAGGGGGTCTTGTCGGCGCTGAAGCGCGTGTCGCGGTAGATGCGGTAGAAGGCTTTCTTGGGGTCGGTGACGTGGTCGGGCGCGAAGTCGAGCAGGTCGGCGTTAATCGCCTCGATCAGGGCGATCATGGGGGCTTTGATTTTGGTTTCGAAGGTCTCCTTGCGGGGCTGGAACCAGTCGCGGTTGTTGTTGCGGGCGAGGCTGCGCAGGAAGGTGATCGCTTCGGGGGGGAACATATACTTCGAGGATAGATCTTTCCCCTCTTTGGTGGTTCCCGTCCCAAACAACGTTGATGGGGAAGGTCAGGACAGCGGCTGCGGCAGGTTGATTTCGAGCCGCCAGCCGCAGACGAGTGTTCGCTCACAGCGGAGGAACAGGCGGTCATCTTCCTCCACCCAGAAGAACCGCGTGGACGGCTCGCGACCCTCCGACTCACACTTGGGGCAGGTCCGCCGGTTCAGGCCTTTGTTCGCGTCTCTTGTAGCTGCGGCTTTGCGCCCCGCTGATCGCCACTTATTCGTGAGAGCGGCCTTCTTCGCCGCAAGCCTTCTCTTCCGGGTCCTGGCGGCCTTCTGGCCGGTGGTGAGTTCGTCGTGAAGTGGTGCCATGTAGCACGAGTGCCGGCTGGGGGTGGGATTTCTCAGGTGGTCTATTGAAACGCCCTGCTACGCTTGACAGTAGAATGTTCTCGCGCCTGGCCGGGATTCCCGGCCTTCTTTGCACCCCGAACGCGCCGCTGGCCAACTACACTCGCTTCGCGATCGGCGGACCCGCGTGCGTGCTCGCCGACGCTGCGACGGAAGCAGCGCTGGCGGCGGCTGTCGCGGCAGTCGACGGGCCGTGGACGCTGATCGGCGGCGGGAGCAACCTGGTGGTCTCCGACGACGGGTTTGCGGGCGTGGTGCTGCGCTATACCGCGAAATCGATCGAGATCGAGGGCGGGTGCGTGCGCGTGGCGGCGGGAGCGGTCCTACAAGACTTGGTGGACGCGACCATTGCGGAGGGCCTGGAGGGGCTGCACACCATGACCGGCATCCCCGGTTGGGTGGGCGGAGCGGTGTACGGGAACGCGGGGGCCTACGGGCATTCGCTCGACGAGTTTGTCGAGTCGGTGCGGTTCTTCGACGGGCGCCAAGTCCGCGAGATCGGCAAGGCGGCCTGCGAGTTCCGTTACCGCGAGAGCATCTTCAAACGCCACAAGGACTGGATCGTGCTCGAAACCACGCTACGGCTGCCCGCGGGCGATGCGGTGGCGCTGCGGGCGGCGGCCGACGAGATCCTGCGCATCCGCAATGCGAAGTATCCGCCCACGATGTGCTGCGCCGGCAGCATCTTCAAGAACCTGATCCTGGCCGAGATGCCGGAGGCCGTGCGCCGGCAGGTGCCCGAATGGGTGATCCGCGAGGGCAAGGTCCCGTCGGCCTACTTCCTGGAGCTGGCCGGAGCCAAAGGAATGGCGAAGGGCGCGGTGCGCGTGGCGGACTATCACGCCAACCTCATTTATAACGAGGGTGGTGGGACGGCTCGCGAAGTGCGGCAAGTGATTGATCTGCTGAAGGATCGTGTGGAGCGGCAGTTCGGGCTGCGGCTGGAGGAAGAGGTCCAGTACGTGAATTCCGCAACTGCGGCCGATATTCCGGGTTAGTTCCCAACGTAGGCAAGATTCGCGAGCGGGGGTCTCTTCAGTATGTCGAAATACGCACTGGCAGGCGCGGGCCTGGTTCTGCTGGCGGGGGGCTGGCTGGCGTCGCAGGCGCAGGACGCCGCGCCCGAGCTCGCGGTCTCCGACTCCATCTGCACGTTCTTCGGTCCGCAGCATGACCAGTTCGTTCCGGCGCTCCAGAACCGGCGGCGCGTGTCGCCGCTGACCGAACAGGTAGTCGCGATGCTGGCTCCGGCGTCCGATGCTCCCGTGGCGTACGCGGCGGTTACGGGCGCGGCGGCGCTGCCTTCCGCTCCGGGCGGCAGCCGCACGGATACGATCCAGAACCCGGCCGGCGGCGTCATCGACAAATACATCTTCCAGAAGATGGGCGAGGCGGGGGTAGCGCCTGCTCCGCCGACCACCGACACCGAATTCCTGCGGCGCGTGACGCTGGACCTCACCGGGCGCATCCCGACGCCCGAGGCCATTGTGGCGTTTGTATCCGACACCTCGTCCGACAAGCGCGCGAAGATGATCGACCAGTTGCTGACGCGGCCGGAATGGCTGGACAAGTGGACCATGTGGTTCGGCGACCTGTATGAGAACAACTCAACGAACGTGTTGAACGCGCGCCGCTTCATCAGCGGCGTGCTGGCGTTCAACGACTATATCCGCACGTCGCTTTCCACCGGCAAGCCTTATGACCAGATGGCGCGCGAGATGATTTCGGCCACGGGCACGGACAGCTACGAGCAGGGTGACCTGAATTTTCTGGTGGGCGGCGTGATGGGGATGGGTCCGGTGCAGGACATCTTCGACAAGCAGACCGCCGTGGTAGCCGAAAAATTCCTGGGGATCGCGCATATGGACTGCCTGCTGTGCCACAACGGCCGCGGGCACCTGGATTCGCTGAGCCTGTGGGGCTACTACACGTCGCGCCAGCAGGCCTGGGGGATGGCCTCGTTCATGTCGCACACCGCGACCTTGCGGACACCCGTGGCGGGGGCGAACAACGGGCAGCCGTATTATTGGGCACTGCAGAACGACATCCAACTGCGCGGCCGGCGCGGCTACGATTACACGCGGGATTATCCGCTGAACACGCAGACCGGGAACCGTCCGCCGCGCGGGGAGCTGGATTCGACCCAGACCGTGGCTCCGATGTACATCTTCGACGAGGAAGGTCCGAACCCGGGCGAGCCGTATCGCGCGGCGCTGGCGCGCAAGATCACCTCGGACAAGCAGTTCGCGCGGGCCATCGTGAACTACCTGTGGGAGTACTTCTTCGGCATCGGGATCGTGAGCCCGTCGAACCAGTTCGACCCGGCGCGCCTGGACCCGGACAACCCGCCCAGCGACTGCCCGCTTGAAAAGAATCCGTGCGAGCTGCAGCCGTCGCATCCGCAGTTGCTGAATGAGCTGGCGCAGGAGTTCATCGACGGCGGCTACAACCTGAAGTCGCTGATGCGCGAGATCGCGAATTCACGGGCCTACGAGCTTTCGGCGCGCTATGAGGGGGCCTGGGACCCGTCGAATGAGCGGCTGTTCGCGCGTAAGTTGGTCCGGCGGCTGTGGTCCGAGGAAGTGCACGATGCGATCGTGCAGAGCTACGGCGTGCCGGTTACGTACCGCAACCGCAATTGGGGTCCGGTGAACTGGGCGATGCAGTTGCCGGAGCCGTTCAACACGCCGGGTGGATCGGTGACAACGTTCCTTGACGCGTTCCTGCGCGGGAATCGCGATGACGATCCGCGGCGCGGGGACCCGTCGATTTCACAGGCCCTGGCGCTGATGAACGACAACTTCGTCATGAGCCGCATCGGTGGAGCGAACGCGCCGCCCAACAGCTTGCTGCGGCGGTTACTGCCGCTGCCCGACGATCAACTGGTGACCGGGCTCTACCTGGCGATCCTGTCGCGCTTCCCCACGCAAAGTGAACTGTCGGTATCGCTGGCGAATCTGCAAAACAACCGCAATGGAGAGGCGGCCGCGCTGGTGTGGACGCTCTACAACCGCGTCGACTTCCTCTACAACTACTAGGAGCTCCCCAATGACTGATCCACTTCATAAGCCATCGAAGCCGCGCCGGGAAAGCTCCGAAGAGTTCGCCTGCCGCTGTCCGCATCATCACCTGACGTACTTCAACCGGCCGCACATCTCGCGGCGCGCGTTCTTCCAGTTGGCGGGCGCGGGGCTGGCGGGATCGTTCCTGGCCCGCCCGGCGCGGGCCGTCGAAATCGTCAACCAGGGTATGACCACGCAGAACACCGCGCGGAACGTGATTTTCGTGATGCTGATTGGCGCCATCAGCCACGTCGACACCTGGGATTTGAAGGTGACCAGCGGCGTGACGCCCGCCTCGTTCAATCCCTCGATGATCAACGGTGTGAACTGGCCCACGGGTTTGCTGCCGAAGCTCGCGACGCATCTGGACGACATCGCCCTGGTGCGCTCGATGAGCGCCTGGGCGCTGGTGCATCCCCTGGCCCAGACCTGGGCGCAGATCGGGCGCAATCCGGCGGCGGCGCTGGGCGACATCGCGCCGAACATCGGTAGCATCGTGTCTATTGAGAAAGAGCCGGAGCGCAGGCCCGGGCAGGTGTTCCCGACCTTCGTCGGCTTGAATGCGCAGGCGGCGGCCGGGTCCGGATACCTGAGCACGGCCTATGCGCCGTTCCAGGTGGACCAGGCGCGCGCGGGCAGCGCCGGGATTCCGAACACGACGAACGTGGTGGGGCAGACGGTGTTCGACGGGCTGTACACACGCTTGCAGCAGTACGATGGTCCGCTGCGCGCGGCGGCTCCCTACGGACAGCCGCTGAAGGATATGGACGCGCTGTACACCTTCGCGCGCGGCATGATGTATGACCCCGCGGTGGAACAGGCGTTCGCGGTGAGCGACGCGGACAGCGCGCGGTACGGGTCGAGCCCGTTCGGCAACGCTTGCCTGGTGGCGAACCAGGTGATCGCCGCTGACCAGGGTACGCGCTTCATCCAGATCAATTACGGCAGTTGGGATCACCACGCCGATATTTACGGCGAGCAGAACCCGAACGGCCAGAACCTCATCACCATGAGTCCGGCGCTGGACGACGGATTGTCGGCGCTGCTGGACGACCTGAAGGGGTCGGGCCACCTGAACGACACGCTGGTGGTGGTGGTAGGCGAGTTCGGACGCACGCCGGGCATCAGCGCCGCCGGTGGGCGTGACCATTACCTGCTGACGTCGGCCGTGCTGGCGGGCGGCGGTGTGAAGGGCGGCAAAGTGATCGGCGCGACCAATGCGGACGGGTCGGAGGTGACGGAATACGGCTGGGCCGGGTCGGGCGACACGGGTCCGCGGTACGTGCGGCCGGAGGATATCGAGTCGACCATCTACTCGGCCTTGGGGATCGACTGGACTTCGATCCGCTACGACGATCCGTTCGGACGGGGATTCGAGTACGTGCCGTTCGGCAGCAAGGGGACCTACGGTCCGGTGAACGAGCTGTTCAGTTGACCAAATGGCTTCTGGACCGGAGAGGGCCGCTCCCTGCGGTCGCGGCTCCGCGCAGCCTTGTGACCGTAATCTGTCCGTAGAGATCGGTTGAAGCACGATAGCCCTCTTACTGCGGCGCTAACCGCATGCTCACGCGTGGCGGCTCAGAAACGCGCACTCCGCCCTTACGGACCGATGACCGTTGTGACTGCGGCAAGGCGTTCCCCGGCGCCGCCGGAAAAGTTTTCCGGGATTTGACACGGATCAGCAGCACGATGCTGCACAATTCGGCACATTCAAAAGTCAAATGTTGCATCTTGCCCTTGTCCGGGCCTGACCACACCGGCTACGCGACCGCGCGATAGCTCTCACGGAAGGACTTGCCTCTGCGCGCCTAGATGTAGGTGCCACAGGAGGCGCGGCTGCAATTATTTCGCACCCGCACAGCGGCCCTTGTGAGTGCACAAAGTGCAGATCCACGACGAAAAATGCACTCTCTGTTTCGCGCAGCAAAAGCTGGAATCGCACGGAAACGCCCGCATCAGACAGGGCTCCAATTGTTGCCTGTCCGGCAATACGAGAATACCTCGGGTAACACCCGACTGGAGACAACACTTGATCAAACTAAACAGATTCCTTGTCATTGGAGCATTTGCCTTTGCGGCCCTACCGGCATTCGCCACGCCGGTCGCTTTGGACGGCACTTGGTACAACTTCGCTTGGGACGGAGCGGCCGACTTGGGTTGTGGGACCGGCGTCGTCTGCGACTATACGTCCGCCGTGCCGTTCTACTACGATCCCGGACTGCCGCCATGGACCTTCGATGCCACCGGCGGCGCGATGCTGACGGTCCAGGATGGCGGAGAACTAGGCGACCGATATCACGTGTTCGACATGGGAGCCTTGATCGGCACCACGTCGACGGTCGACCTGGCGACCTACGCCCCGGGGACCTACGTGTGCGGCGGCGGGAGCCCTCCCGGAGGCGACTATCCGCTGGATTGCGTCGGCGACCCAAACATAAGCCACGGGAGCTTTCTTCTGGCGCCGGGCTCGCACTCGATCACACTATCGATTGCATCGACTCCCTATGAGAACAGCTACCTCGCCTGGTTCAAGGTGGACGCAGTTGAAGCAGGATCCGTGCCGGAACCGAAGACGGCGATTCTGCTGGGCGCTGGACTGATCGCTCTCGGGATGCTGCGGATCCGGCGGCCAGCGCCTGGTCGCCGTTAATCCCTTAGGCTCGGCGGGTTCGGGCAAATCGAAATTTGCGCGGCCGGACCGAGCACGAAGTGCCTTTCTCGTTCGGGACCAGCAAGGAACGTCTCTGGTCCCGATTCTTTTGTTGGCAGCGGGCATCACACCACCGGCCGGTGAAAACGCTGACGCCGGTCAGGGCCGTGGGAGAGTCAGATCTTCACCCAGCAGCGAGTGAAAGATTTCATCGGGCGGAATCCTCCGCAGCCTCACTGCGCATACACGGAGACTCCCTCCTGGCTGGATTCGCCGGCGACGGACCACACGACGCTGAGCCTGCCGGGGGCCAGGTATCCGGCCGGAACGCGCACGTTGAGCTGGAACAGGCCCGGGTAGCCGGAGACCGGTCCGGCGTAGAGCACGTCGGCCGGGTAATCGCCGATGCGCACCGATGACGTGCCCGGCGCGAGACCCTGGCCGGTGCCATACAGCACGATCACCGATCCGCGCGCGGCGGGGTTCGCGGCTGCGTTGAGAGATCCGTCTTCGTTCGTGGCCAGCGCGATGCCGTCTTCGTCTGCGAACAGGGCGGGCGCGGCGGGGGCGACCGGCAAGGTGACCGTTGCGCGCGTGAGGCCGTCCACCAGGATTTCGATGGAGGCGGTGTTGAGGCCCGCGATTTCGGCGGGCGCCTGCGCGACCGTCTTGCCTTCGCTGGAGGACAGAACGGCAGCCGGATATCCGGCGACGGTCACCTGCGCGCCGGCGAACTGCGCGCCGCGGATCTCGATCAGCATGCCGGCGGCCAGTGGACCGGTGACGCCGTTGGCGGCGTTCACCACTTCGATGGCGACGATCGGGTCGGCCGCGGCTTGGGGCGCGAGCGACTCGACGCGGTTCGCATCGGCTTCGGCGAGGTAGAGTACGCCTCCCGATGCGGCGATGGCCCATGGCGCACGGATCGCGTTGTCGAGCGCTACCGGCGTCGCGGTTCCCGCTTCGTCGTCGACGCGCAGGACCTGGCCCAGGCCGGTGTCGGCGACCAACACCTCACCGGTCTCCGTCACCACCACGCCGCGCGGCTCGCTCCACACGCCCGGCGCGACCGTCACTGCCAGACCGTCGGGCGTCAGCTTGCGGACGCGTTTGGCGGCGGCTTCGGTGATCCACAGGTTGCCGTCGCCGTCACCGGCGAGCCCCGCGGGCGAGGCCAATCCGCCGATCACGCTCGACACGCCGCCGCTGGCGATCTCGACGCGGTAGATCCTGCCCGCGCCCTGGTCGGCGACGTAGAGATAGCCGGAGCCGTCGTCGACGGCGAGCCCCGAGGGGACGATGGTGGTGGCCACCGGCAGCATGGTCCCGCCCGGGGTCACCATGCGGATGCGGTGGTTGCCCTGGTCGGCGATGTAAAGGTTGCCGGCGTGATCCACGGCCACGGCGACGGGCGTGTTGAGTGAGGCGCGCGTGGCGGGTCCGAAATCGCCGCTGTCGCCCGCCATGCCGGTCCCTGCCACGGTTTCGATGGTCCCTTCGGGCGAGACGCGGCGGACGCGGTGGTTATCGCGGTCCGCAATGTAGACCGCGCCTTCGGCATCGACCGCCACCGCGGTCGGGTGATTCAGGCGGGCTTCGACCGCGGGTCCGAAGTCGCCAAAGGCGGTGTTGCCGCCACCGGCGAAGACCGCGGTGTTGCCGTTCAGCATGCGTCGGCGGACGATCGTGCCGTCGGCGGCATAGACGTTGCCCCCGGGACCCACCGCGACGTCGCGCGCCGGAATGGGCAGCGGGTCGGCAGAACCGGAGGCGGGAATGCGGACGATCTGGCCGCCGGTCGCGTCGGCCACGTGCAGCGTGCCGAAGCCGTCGAAGGCGAGTCCGGTGGGCGTGGCCACCTGCGCCACGGTCTCGATCAGGCCGCTGGTCACTTTGCGGACCAGGTGGTTGCCGCTATCGGCGATGTAGAGCGCGCCGAAGCGGTCGAGGGCGAGGCCGGCCGGATGCGAGAGCTGGGCCGACGCGGCGGGGCCCGTTGATGCGGTGAACCCGGCGACGCCGGTTCCGGCTACGGTGTCCAGCGCGCCGGCCGGGCTGAGGCGGTAAACCTTGTGCGCGCCGAAGTCCGAGATATAGAGGTTGCCGGCGCGGTCCAGCGCGAGGTTGCGGGGCTCCACAAAAGCGCCGCCCCCGGCGAGGGTCGAAATCGTGCCGTCCGCATCGACACGGCGGATGCTGGCGTTTCCCAGGTCGGCGATGTAAAGCTGGCCCGAGCTGTCCACGGCCAGGCCGTAGGGCGACTTGAGTTGCGCCTCAGTGGCGGGTCCGCCGTCGCCCGCCGAGCCCGCTTTGCCGGTCCCGGCCACGGTTTCGATGGTCCCGTCCGGGGAAACGCGGCGGACGCGGTTTCCGGCGGCGTCGGCGATATAGAGGTTGCCCCACAGGTCGGTGGCCAGGCCCTCTGCTTGAAACAAAAGGGCTTGGCGAGCAGGGCCGGCGTCGCCCACCCAGTCACTCCCGGCGACCGGACGCACTTCGTACACCCGGGCGCTCTGCGCCCCTACCGCTCCGCAGATCAGGAGGCCAAGAAAAATAGACCGCATCGGTATTAGGTGAATATTCCCGTCTCCGACTCAGTGTCATTTGTGCCGGAAACTTCTCAGGGCAGCGCGATGAGAGCAGTGTGCGCTGTTTCATTCTGATCTTCTTCGCGACCCTCGCCACCGCGCAGCCGGTGTTGCGTTTCAAAGTGCCTGTTGAGGCTTCCCAGATGAAGGCCGATGCCCGTGCGGCTACGTCCCAAACTGGGATTTACGGCCCTGGTCACCTGGTGGTCCAGTTCCCCGGGCATCCGGCCCCGGAGCAGCTCGATGCGCTGCGGGCGCTGGGCGCGGAGGTGCTGAAGGACGTGCCGGACGACGCCGTGCTGGTGGACGCTTCGCGGCCTTTGGACTTTGCACTGGACCTGACTCCGCTGGGGGTGGTGTATGCCGGGCCGCTCGGGGCGCGGCAGAAAGTGAGCCCGCTGTTGGCCACGCCGGGCGCGGCCGGAGCCAGGGGCACGTATCTGGTCGAGTTTCATCCGGACGTCAACCTGAATGACGCGCGGCGGCTGATGCTGGGGTTGGGAGTGGAGCTGCGCGAGAATCCGGACCTGGGTCCGCACCGCCTGATGGTGCGCGCGCGGACGTCACGGCGCCCGGGGGATGCGCTGGAGCACATTGCTGAATTGGATGAAGTTGCTTACGTTTTCCCGGCTTCGGCCGAACTGGCCGCGGGGCTGCCCGTGGCTCCCTGCATGGGCGCGATCACGGAGAACGGCGGCATCGGGCAATACATTGCGACCTACGGGAGCGGCTGGGATGGTCCGGGGCAGGGGTCGGCCGCGCTGAACTACGTGTTCGGCGTCATGAGCGACCGCCTGGGCGCCGCGCAGGCGCAGGCCGAAATCCTGCGGGCCATGCAGGAGTGGTCGCGGGCGATCCAAGTGAGCTGGCATCCGGGCGCGAGCGCGACGGCTCCGCGCACGGTCAACATTTTCTTCGGCCGCGGCAACCATGGCGACAACTATCCGTTTGACGGTCCGGGCAAGGTGCTGGCGCACACGTTCTATCCCGCGCCGCCGAACCCGGAGCCGATCGCTGGCGACCTGCACCTGGACGCCGACGAGGACTGGCACGTGGGCGCGAACATGGACCTCTACAGCGTGGTGCTGCACGAGCTGGGGCACGCGCTGGGGCTGGGGCATTCCGACAATCCGTCGGCGGTGATGTATCCCTATTACCGGATGCAGACGTCGCTGAGCGCGGACGATATCGCGGCGGCGCGGACGCTGTACGCGGCGCAGACCGGGGAGCCGGAGCCGCCGGTTCCGCCGACTACGCCCAGCACGCCGACGACGCCGACCCAGCCCACTACGCCGACGACGCCCACGGTGCCGACGCGGCCGACGACGCCGACGCAGCCCACGGTGCCGACCCAGCCCACGGTGCCGACACAGCCGACGACGCCGACCCAGCCTACGGTGCCGACGCAGCCTACGGTGCCGACGCAGCCCACGACTCCGACTCAGCCCACGCAGCCGACTACGCCCACGACTCCGACGAATCCCACGCCCGGCGACACGACACCGCCCGCGCTGGCGATCACTTCACCCGGCAGCACGACGCTCGCGACCACCGCGGCTACAATCGCCTTCAGCGGCACGGCATGGGATTCGGGCGGTGTGGCGGCGGTGACCTGGTCGACCAACCTGGGCCAGTCCGGCACGGCTTCGGGGACCACGCACTGGACCGCGCAGATTCCGCTCCTGCGGGGCATCAATCGGGTGACGGTGCGCGCCGCGGATACGGCGGGGAATTCGTCCTGGCGGACGGTCGTGGTGACGCGGCGGTAGCGGGCGGGGCGGTTTCCGGACAGGGGAGGACCGCTTCCTGCGGTCGCGGCTCAGCTATTGGCGCTGTGCGCAACCGGCTGATCCGGGCATAGCGCCAGTAACGACTCCGACGCCGGCTTTCTCATGGAAGCCGCGGCCGCCGGGAGCGGTCCTCCGCGGTCAATTCAAGCTCAAGATCGGCAGGATACTCGAGTAGTCGTCGGTCCAGCCGCGGAAGTTCGGCTCGGCGGTAGCCGGGTAGAGGCTAACCCCGTCTCCGACAAAGGCCGCGTTATCAAAGAACGTCGGATCGGCGGTAATCAGCACCCAGGTGGTGGAATTCGCAAAGCTATCCTGACTCTCGTCGTAGACCACCATGGCGGTCTTGTGGACGTACTCCGCCCCCCGCGCGCACACCGGAGCCAGATCCAGATAGCGGTTCGAGATGTGCACCGCCAGCACCCCGTCGGGTTTCAGGTGCTTGAAATACAGCTCCATCACTTCGTCGGTGAGCAAGTGGACCGGAATGGCGTCGCTCGAAAACGCGTCCACCACCAGCACGTCGTAGTTCTGCGGCTCCTGCTTTTCGAGCGTCAGGCGCGCGTCGCCCATCAGGATCGCCTTGTCGGCCTGCGAATGGGGATAGTAGGTGAACTCGCTCTGTGCGATCTTCGGAACCAGGGGATTGATCTCGTAGATGCGCACGTAGTCCTCTTTACGGGCGTAGCCGGACATGACGCCCGCGCCCAGGCCGATGACGCCGTAGCGCACCGGACCCGCGTCCTGCTTGATGGCCATGGTGCGGCCGATGCCCGAGCCGGGGCTGTAATAAGACGCAATATTAAACTCGTTTTCCGGGGTCAGGCGCTGCGACCCGTGATTGATGGTGCCGTGCAACAGGCTGCGCAGGGCCCACTCGGTGCCGACATCGTCGTCGCGCACGCGCAGCGCGCCATAGAAGTTGCGGACCATCAGGTGGTAGCCGGCGCGGTCGGCGAATTCCATGCGGGCGAGGTAGCCGCCCAGCAGGCCGACACCGATCGCCAGGCCAAAGCGCATAAACCAGAGCGGGGAAATCGTGAATTTTCCGATCTTGAAATCGTCGACATGCACATCCCAGAGAACGATCACCGCCAGGATGCCGGTGGCGACCAGCGCGATGGGCAGCTCCAGAAACGTCTTGAAGACGTTGGGGGCGATCATGGCCACGAACACGCCGCCCAATGCGCCGCCCAGCGACACCATCAGGTAAAACGACGTCAGGTACTGGGGCGCGGGTTTGCGCAGCGCCAGCTCGCCGTGGCATAACATGCAGCACAGGAACAGGCCGGCGGAGAAGATGGGAATCATGAATTTGATGTGATAGTTCCCGTCTTCGGCGTAGATGGAGTACGCCATCCAGCCGAGCGCCGGCGCCACCCACGGCACAAACAGCCAGCGCTGATAAATCTTGTCGCTTTCAAACGCCAGGATGAAGCTGAGCAGATAAAGCGCCAGCGGCACCACCCACAGCAGCGGGATGGGCGCGACGTTCTGGCTCATGTGATTGGTGATCGAAACCAGCAGCACACTGGCGCACGCCGCCAAGGAAACCCACAGCGTCTTGTCGCCCAGCGTAGGCGGCTTGCTCAAGTCGGCTTCAGCACCCGGGGTCTCGATGGGAGCCGTCGCGGTGGTGGTGCCAATGGACCCGCCGGCGCCCGCGGCGGCCGTCGACTCGAGCGTAGCCGGCACGATGCGGCTGACCCAGCCGGCGTAGACGCATAGCGCGGCGAAGCCGATGTAGAGACCGCTCCAGGTGTAGGCCTGCGTGGTGGAGGCCAGTTGCGGCTCGACGACGAAGGGGAAGCTGAGCAGCGCCAGCATCGATCCGAAATTCGACAGTGCGAACAGCTTGTAGGGCACCTGACTGCCGGTGCGGCGCACGTACCAGACCTGCAGCAGCGGGCTGGTGGAGCTGAGCAGGAAGTAGGGCAGTCCGATGGTGGCCGCCAGCAGCAGCACGATGCGGATGGTGGGGTCGCCGACGGCGGTCGGCTTCCAGTCCGGCGAAGGCAGGATGGGCAGCAGCGCAAGGCTGCCCAGCAGCAGCGCGCCATGCACGATCGCCTGCATCCTGGGCTTGAGGTAACGCGCCACCACGTGGGCATAGGCGTAGCCGGCCAGCAGCGAAATCTGGAAGAACATGAGCGCGGCGCTCCAGACGGCGGCCGATCCGCCGAACCAGGGCAGGATGATCTTGGCGATCAGCGGTTGCACCTGGAACAGCAGGAAAGCGCTCAGGAAGATGGTGACAGCGTAGAGTAGCATGAGCGGTTGATTTTAACGCAGAATCTGAATGATATTGCTATAGTCGTCGGTCCAGGGGCGGAAGCCTTCTCTGGTCTTGAGCTCGTAGACTTCCCCGTCGGCGAAGTTCGGGTGGTTGAAGAACGACGCGTCCCGGTCCATCAGAACCCAGGTATTGGCGACGTAAAACGGCTCCGAATCCCCCTCATCGTACACCAGGATTCCGCTGAATCCGGCTTCTTTGGCGGCTTCGGCCACGATCGGCTCCAGGTCCAGGTAGCGGTTGGAGATATTGATGGCCAGCACGCCATCGGGTTTCAAGTGGCGCGCGTAGGTCTTGTAAGCTTCGGTGGTCAGCAGGTGCATGGGCACGGCGTCGCTGGTGAAGGCGTCCATGGCCAGGAAATCGAGGTTCTCGTCCGCCATGCCTTCCAGCGTTAGACGGCCGTCTCCGAAATAGATCTGCTTGTCGGCTGGACAGTCTTTCCAGAAATCGAACTTGGTCTGGGCGATCTGGAAAATCAGGGGATTGATCTCGTAGTAGTGCAGCGTATCTTCGGCGCGGGCGAGCGTGGCGGTGACGCCGGCGCCCAGTCCCAGAATCCCGATGCGGATCGGCCCGTGATCGCCCTTGGCGCGCACGGCGCGGTTGATGCCCGAGGTGTAGCCGAAATACGACGTGGGCGTGCGGCCGCCGTCGGCCGTCAGCAACTCGGTTCCGTGGTTGATGGTGCCGTGGATCAGCGTGCGGACGCCGGCCGGGCCGTAGCCGTAGTCGGGCGGATCGTCGCGGACGCGCAGCACGCCATAGAAGTTGCGGGCGGAGAGGTCGTATTCCGAGCTGGTGTTGTATTCGAGGCGCCCCAGGTAGTAGCCGAAGCCGGCCACCACGATCAGCATCGCGGCGCGGTAAGCCCAGTGGCGCACCTCGCCGGTTTCCTCGTCCTTCCACAGCGCCAGGGCCATCAGCAGGCCGCAGGCGGCCACGGAAATCGGCATCTCCCAGTAGCTGGGGAAGAAGTGCGGGGCAATCAGCGCGACGAACAGCCCGCCGATAGCGCCGCCCACCGACACCATGAGGAAGTATTGGGTCAGGTAGCGGGGATGCGGCTTGCGCTTGGCCAGCTCGCCGTGACACACCATGCAGCAGACGAACAGCGCGGCGCACAGCATGGGGATCAGGCGGTGGATCACGTCCTCATTGTTTTCGTACTCGCTCATGCCGCGCGCGAAGGTGGCCAGCGCGACGATCCCCAGAGGCAGGAAGATCCAGCGCTGGTAGATGCGGTCGCTTTCAAACGACAGGATGAAGCTCAGCAGGTAAATGCTCAGCGGCGCGACCCACAGCAGCGGGATCGGCGCGACGTTCTGGGTCAGGTGGCTGGTGGTGGCCAGCAGCAGCGAGGAGGCGCAGGCGGCCAGCGCGATCCAATAAATGATGGTCCCCACGCGCGGCGGCGGAGCGGCCTCTTCGGCGGCTTCCTTCAGCGGGTCCTTGCCCCCGCGACTCTTCCAGGCGGCCACGCCGCAGACCAGTGCGAACAGCCCGAATCCGCCGGACCAGATGTAAGCCTGGTTGCGCAGAGCAATGTTGGGTTCCACCAGGAACGGGTAGCTGAGCAGAGCCAGCATCGATCCAAAATTCGAGAGGGCGAAGAGACGGTAAGGGATGACGCCTTCCTTGGCTCGCAGATACCAGGCCTGGAGCAGGGGACTGGTGGAGGAAAGGATCATGTAGGGCAGTCCGATGGTGGCGGCCAGCAGCAGCAGAATCTGCCAGGTGGGGTCGGCGGCGGCCTCGGGTTTCCAGCGGTCGGCGGGGATGATGGGGAGCGTGATCAGGGCGATCCCCAGCAGCGGCAGGTGCACCATCAACTGTTGCTTCGGCTTCAGGTAGCGGATCAGGCAGTGGGCGTAGAGATACCCGGCCAGCAGCAGGAGCTGGAAGAAGAGCAGGGCGGCGCTCCACACTGCGGCAGATCCGCCAAACCACGGCAGAATGAACTTGGCAATGAGCGGCTGCACCTGGAAAAGGAGGAACGCGCTCAGGAAGATGGTAACTGCGTAGACAAACATAGAGTATGTGGTCGGCCTAGGATACCTTAAAAGCCGTCGTTTCGGGGTACTACGGAGTGTGGCAACATCTGGGACTTTCGAGCCGGTCAGCCGTAAAAGTTGAGCGCGAGGCCTGACCGGTTTCCCGGCGCCACCATTATAAGGGCGACTCCGGGCTACTGTCCGGTTACAGGACACCGGGCGAAAGGGAATGAGATGAGCCGGACGGCAGGGAGTCCAGTTCAGAGTGCACGGCGGCGCCGGTGCTCTGAGCGCTGAGTCGGGAATTCGTGGGACCCGTAAAGGGCGGCCTGAGGGGCCGCCGCGGGCCACGGGTCTGGCCCAAACAGCCGGACTGGATCAGGTCTGAGCCCGTCCGCGGTTGATCGAATCTGGACACCTTCATTTTCGGAACGTAACCGGAACCCACTGCGTAAGTACCTTCCGTATGGCACAACTCAGTCACATCCTGCGCCGGTTTGGGCGTGCGCCCGGGTTTACGGCCATCGCGCTGCTGACGCTGGCGATCGGTATCGGGGCGAATACGGCTGTTTTTAGCGTCGTCAACGGCGTGCTCATCCAGCCGCTGGCCTATCCCGAAGCCGACCGACTGGTGGGTGTCTGGCACACCGCGCCGGGCATCGCCGGCATCGGCGACCGGCTCAACGCCTCGCCCACGATGTACTTCACCTACCTCGACGAAAATCAGACCTTCGAGCACGTGGGTGTGTGGTCCAACCTGGGAGCCGATATTACCGGCGGCGGCGAGCCCGAACACGTCCAGATTGTCCTGGTCACCTATGGGGCCCTGGATGCCCTGGGCGTGCAGCCGGTGCTGGGCCGCTGGTTTTCGCGCGAGGAGGACACGGCGGGCAAGGGCGAAGAAACAGTGATGCTCATGTACGGCCTCTGGCAGCGGCGCTTCGGCGGGGACAAGAACATCATCGGGCAGACGATCCAGGTGGATTCGCGGCCACGGCGCGTGATCGGCGTCATGCCGGAGGACTTCAAGTTCTTGAATCAGACCGAAGCGGAGCTGATTCTGCCGGAGCGCTTCGACCGGAGCAAGGCCTTCTTGGGCAACTTCGGCTATCAGGGCATCGCGCGGCTGAAGCCCGGCGTCACGATCGAACGCGCCAACGCCGATGTACGGCGCATGCTCGACATCTGGCTGAAGTCCTGGCCCGCGCCTCCAGGTTTCGACAAAGGGCTGTTTGAGAACGCGCACATCGGACCCAAGCTTCAGCCGTTGAAGGAGGACGTGGTGGGCGACATCGGCAAGGTGCTGTGGGTCCTGATGGGCACCATCGGACTGGTGCTGCTGATGGCCTGCGCCAACGTCGCCAATCTCCTGCTGGTGCGGGCTGAAGGGCGCCAGCAGGAGCTCGCCATCCGGGCCGCGCTGGGCGCCGGCTGGGGCAGGATCGCAAGGGAACTGCTGCTTGAGAGCATCGTGCTGGGCCTGTTGGGCGGAGCGATCGGACTGGGGCTGGCCTACGGCGCGCTGCGGGTGTTCGTGGCTTCGGGTCCGGCCACGCTGCCGCGGCTCAACGAGATCGGTCTCGATCCGCTGGTGCTGGCGTTTGCGCTGGGGGTATCGCTGCTCTCCGGATTGTTGTTCGGGCTGATTCCGGTGATCAAGTACACGGGTCCGCAGATCGCCGGAGCGCTGCGCGGCGGCGGCCGCACGCTGAGCCAGAGCCGCGAACGCCATCGCGCGCGCAACACGCTGGTGGTGGTGCAGGTGGCGCTCGCTCTGGTGCTGCTGGTGGCCTCCGGACTCATGATCCGGACGTTCCAGAAGATGCGCAGCATCCCTCCGGGCTTCTCCGATCCCGCGCACGTGCAGTTGCTGCGCATCGCTGTTCCCGAAGGGCAGGTGAAGGAACCCGAACGCGTCGTGCGCCTGGAGCAGGAGATGATCGACAAGCTGGCGGCCATTCCCGGCGTGGACGCGGTGGCCGTGGGCAGCAACGCGCCGCTGGAGGGCATCAACAATAACGGCGATGTCTTGTACGCCCAGGACAAAGACTACAAGGTGGACGAGATTCCGCCGATCCGCAGGTTCCGGTTCATCACGCCGGGTTATTTGAAAAGCACGGGCATCCCGCTAATCGCCGGGCGCGATTACGACTGGACCGATCTCTACGGAATGCGCGAAGTCGCCATGGTGTCCGAGAACCTGGCGCGCGAGATGTGGGGCTCGCCCGCCGCCGCGCTGGGCAAGCGGATTCGCGAAGGCATGCAGGATCCCTGGCGCGAGATCGTCGGCGTAGTGGGCGATGTGTACGACAACGGCATGAACGAAGAGGCTCCCAAGTGGGTCTACTGGCCCGCGATGATGGGGGGCTTCTGGGGCAATCAGGTTCTCGTGAACCGCTTTGCCGTATTCGTGGTGCGCACCGCCCGCGCCGGCACGGAAAGCTTCCTGGATGAGGCGCGCCAGGCGATCTGGTCGGTCAGCCGGAACCAGCCGGTGTACAGGGTGAGCACGCTGGCGGACCTGTATGACCAGTCCATGGCGCGCACCTCGTTCACGCTGGTGATGCTGGCGATCGCAGGCGGAATGGCGCTGGTGCTGGGCGTGATCGGCATCTACGGCGTGATCTCTTACGCGGTCCAGCAGCGCACGCGCGAAATCGGCATCCGCATGGCGCTGGGCGCCCAGCACGCCGACCTGCGCGGTATGTTTGTGCGCTACGGGCTGATGCTGGCCACGACCGGCGTGGCGATCGGCGCGGGCGCGGCGCTCGGCCTGTCGCGGCTGATGCAGTCGCTGCTGTTCCAGGTGAGTCCGCTCGATCCGCTGACCTACGGGGCGGTGGCCGTGGTGCTGGTGGCGGCGGCGGTACTCGCCAGCTATCTGCCGGCGCGGCGGGCGGCGGGGGTGGATCCGGTGGACGCGCTGCGCGCGGATTAGTCCGCTTTTGATCTTGCACCCTCCCCTCTCGCCCGCAATCCCGGCTAGCATATCGGTATGACAAAAGAAGCGCTGCTCGAAGCGTTGAATAATGACCTCGCGGACGAATTCGCGAGCGCCATCCAGTACGTCAACCACGCGGCACTGATCACCGGGGCACGCTTCATGACCGTCCAAGCCGAGCTGCTGGTCCACGCCCGCGAGGAGATGCAGCACGCCACCACCCTGGCCGCCCAAATCGCCAGGCTGGGCGGCCAGCCCTTGACCAGCATCGCCAAAATCCAAACCGCGACCGATTCCGAAGAGATGCTGCGCCAGGACCTGACCGGCGAAATCTCCGCCGTGACGCGCTACAAGAAGCGTATCCGCGCCGCGCTGGACCTGGGCGAATACGGCCTGGCCCGCGTGCTCGAGGACATCCTCGTAATGGAGGAGGAGCACGTCAAGGACCTGGAAATGGCGCTGGGGCTGTAACCGGCTCAAGCAACCGCCGGCGCCGCGCGCTTCAACAACTCCCTCACCTCGGCATCCGAGGTCTGACCAAACTCGTCGTACCACTGGCTGATGGCGGACAGGTCGGCGGGCTTCAGCAGGCACACGAAATTGTCCACCGTCCGCGCGATCTGCCGGCAGCTCTCCGCGGCGCCTACGGGAACGGCCGCCACCACGCTGCGGGCCCCCAGTTTGCGAAGGGCCGCGATGGCCGCGCGCAGGGTGGCGCCCGTGGCCAGTCCGTCGTCCACCAGAATCACCACGCGCCCGCGCACGTCGAGCGGGGGAAGTGCGTCGCGATACGCATGCTCGCGGCGTTCCAGCTCGCGCTGCTCGCGGCGGCGCACGGCTTCCACCTCCTCCGCCGGGATGCCCAGGTCGTCGATGGTGTCGCGATTCAGCTCGCAGACGCCGCCACTGGCGATGGCACCCATGGCGAACTCCTCCTGACCCGGGACGCCCAGCTTGCGCACCACCAGAACGTCCAGCGGACAGCCCAGCGCCTGCGCCACCTCAAACGCCACCGGCACGCCGCCGCGCGGCAACGCCAGCACCATCGTATCCGGCCGGTGCGCGTAGGCGATCAGCGCGTGCCCCAACTGCTGGCCCGCCTCGGCGCGGTTCGCGAACCGGTAAGCCGCGGTCATCGCCGTTCGTCGCGATCCGCCACGTCTCCGATCTCGGCTTCCGCCTGGTCGAATACGGCGCGCGGCGCCTCGAAACGGCCGCAGTCCGGGCAGATCACCTCCACCCGGGTTCGCTCTGTATCTAAGAAGGACCACTCCGCTTCCGCGCCGCAGCGCGGGCACAGCGCTTCGCCGGGTCCTCGTTCCTTTTCGACGGCCTGTGTGTTCCTCATACTGGAATAGACTGCACGCGGATCGCCACTGTTACGCGCGGCATTGCAGCAGCATGCCCGCTCCGGTTCGCGCCCATACACCCAAATCTGCGCCAACCGGCTCACGCGAACCGTCAGATTCGGCTGCGGATACGGCGCAAACGCAGCCGTTTCCAGCATCTGCATTTTGGCACGCTTCCTGCCACAGCTACAGCGGAGTTCACGATCATGAAACGGGCAACTTTTACCCTTCTGCCGGCACTGGTGCTGCTGGCCGGTTGCTGGCATGGTTACGCCGAGGTGAATCCTCCCGCAGGACCTCTTCCGGCGGCCGACCCACCCAGCCGCGTGGCGCGCCTCAGCTATACCGAGGGTCCCGTCTCACTGCGCGCCGCGGGCGCCGATGCCTGGACCGCCGCGGAACTGAATCGTCCGCTGACGGCGGGCGATGAGCTGTGGAACGACGGGGGCGCGCGGGCCGAGCTCGACCTGGGCCACGCCTTCGTGCGCCTGGACGCGCTCACCGGTATCGAGCTCCTGAACCTGGACGACCGCGGTGTGCAGATCAGCCTGCTACAAGGCAAGGCGCAGGTGCGGCTGCGGAGCCTGGATGAAGAAGACCAGTTCGAAATCGCCACGCCGCAGGCCGCGGTGACCCTGCTGCGTTCCGGCGACTACCGCTTTGAGGCGGCCGGCGACGGCGCCGAAACCAGCCTGATTGTGCGCGCCGGGCAGGTGGAAGTGACCGCTCCCGACCGGGCATTCTCGGTCCGCGCGCTGCAACAGGCGCAACTCACGGGAACCGGCACGGTGGACTACCGGATCAGCGCCGCGCCGCCGCTGGACAGCTTCGACGCCTTCTGCGCCACGCGCGACAAGCAGGGGGCTGCGGCGGCATCCTTGCAGTACGTCTCGCCTTCGGTGATCGGCTGGGAGGATCTGGACACTTATGGCACCTGGACGGTCAGCGTCGGCCACGGACCCATCTGGCGACCGCGCATGGTGGCCGCCGGCTGGGCTCCCTACCGCTTCGGGCACTGGGCGTGGATCGAGCCTTGGGGCTGGACCTGGATCGACGCCGCGCCGTGGGGCTTCGCGCCGTTCCACTACGGCCGCTGGGTCTGGTATAGCGGCTACTGGGGCTGGGTCCCCGGACCGCCGCGCGTCCGGGCCGTGTATGCGCCGGCGCTGGTGGTCTTCGCAGGCGGCGGCCCCGGGCTGCACTACTACTTCCGCGTGGGCGGCGGGCCCGGCGTGGCGTGGTTCCCGCTGGGTCCGCGCGAGATCTACATGCCGCCCTATCGCGCCAGCCGGACCTACATTACGAACGTCAACATCAGCCATACGGTGATCGCCAACACCACAACCATCTGGCGCACGGACGTTACGCGTCAGCACTACGCGAACCGGACGATTGCGGGTGCGGTGACCGCCGTACCGGCCGCCGTGTTTGCCGATGGGAGGGCCGTCTCCCGGTCCGCCGTGCGAGTTACCACGCAGGAGGCGCGCGAAGCGCACATCGGAGGCATGGCGCCGCCCGTTACGCCCAGCCGCAGAAGTATTGCACCCATAGCGGATGGCGCGCCTCCCGCGGCCCGGCCGCCCGCCGCGGTGGCCAGCCGCCAGACGGTGGTTCGCCGGACGCCCGCCCCGGCCCCCGTGCCGTTTGATCGGCAGCGCCCGGCGCTCGAAGCCGATCCGGGACGTCCGCCGGATCCGGACCGCATCCAGGAAATGCGCCGCAGTGAACCTTCCGCGGCGCCGCGTACGCGCCAGGTGCGTCCCGGTGGGACCACTGCCGCACCGGGCACGGCGCCCAGTCCGTCCCCTGCGCCGCCGTCCGCCACGGGTTCGCGCAATGCGGGTCCACCTCAAGCGCAGCAGGCTGAAGCCCGGCAGGCCTCACCGCCCGCCGCGCAGGTGGAACGCGCACAGACGCGCGATACCCGGGCGGCCGACGATCGCCGCCGGGCCATTGAGCGGGAGCGGCAGACCACTCAGGCACCTCCGCGGGGGCAGCCGCAGCGGCAGCCGTCACGCTCGCAGCCGCGGCAGGGCCAGTCGCGGGGGCGCGGGCGGTAAGCAGTAAGACGGACCGGAGAGGACCGCTTCCTGCGGGCGCGGCTCAGCCAGTGGCACTCTGCGCAAAGCCCCGATCCGGACAACCAGCGCCAGTAGCTGAGCCGCGCCCGAAGGAAGCGGTCCTCCCCGGTCCGCTGTCCCCCGCCCCCCCGTCCGAGCGCCGATTCCGCGCCGGCACGCCCATGCTATCCTGAAATCGTTATGTCCATTCCGAACGTCAAGCGCTATCGCATTTCCAGCCCCGACGGCACCATGAACGCCACGCTCATGGCAGTCCTGCCCAAGGACGTAGACGTGAACGCCTATCTGTCGGACGCCGCCAAGCGCTATGACTGGAAGGCACACCAGGAGTCGATGCAGAAGCAGTTCAAGATCCGCGTCGGCCAGCAGAAGCAGAAGAAGGCGAAGTAGCCCTCTTCCCGCACCCCATATTCCGGCTACGATTACCGAGCACGGGCGTCGAGCGCCTTCAGGCTGCGCAGGGCTTCCTGCGACACTTCCGGGTCCGGATCATTCTGCAAGGCTTGCAGATACGGTGCCGTCTCGCTTCCGCCGGAACGCCCCAGCACCACGCTTAGCCCGATACGCTCCTCTTTGCTGGCGCCGGGCAGGATGGGATAGAGCGACTGCCGCACCTTCTCGTCGCGCGCCAGTTCGGTGAGGAACGCCAGGGCGACGTTGCGGTAGGAGCGCCGGTTGAGCGTGTTCACCAGGTAGCGCAAGGGACTGAACTCGGTCATCTCGGCGCGGCCCGCGGCCACCAGGGCGAAGGCCATGGACAAGCGCGGGTTGGTATCGCGCTCGGTGCCGAAGGCCTGGTTGAGCACGGGCTCATCCTGCGGGTTGGCGATGCGCGCCAGCCCTTCAGCGCCGGCCGCTCGCATGTCGTCGTCCTTGTCCTGCAGGTAGCGGATAAAGATGTCGTGGTCGGCCGGTTCAGCGATCATGGCCAGGGCGCTCAGCGCTTTCTTGCGCATGTCCTTGTCTTCCGTGTTCTCCAGGACGTAGCGCACATCCGGCGCGGCTTCCTTGGTGCGCAGCACGCCGACGGCGCTGAGGGCCGCCTCCTGCACCTTCGGCGAGAGGTCGCGCACCAGGAAGGCGAGCTTGGGACCGGCCTCGGGGTCACGGATCTTCTGCAGCGCCACCAGCGCCTCATACATCACCTGGTCGTCGCGCGAGTAGAGCGCTTCTTCCAGATCGGGCAGGGCGTCGTGGGCGTGCAGGATGCCAAGCGCACGGGCGGCGTCGGCGCGCACTTCCATGCTCGCGCTGCCGCGGGCCAGCCGGCCGAGGGCCTTCTGCACTTCCGGCCGCGCGTTGACGAACGGATCGATCACCTGGTCATTGGGATCGTCGCCGAACTTGGCCCGGATGCCGGTCGAGGCGCGGCGGATGGTGCGGCTGATACCGGTCTTGAGGTAGCCGGGCAGGTAGACGTCCACCAGCGCGTCGGTGGCCCAGAACTGGATCTCGGGGTCGACATCCTGGGTGAAGCGCACCAGCGCATCCTGGGTGCGGGGACCGCCGATCTGGCCCAGTTGCTTGACGGCTTCCAGGCGCACCTCGCCGTCCGTGTCGGTGGCGTAGGCGGCAATGCCGGCGATGCCGTCCTGGCCCTGCTTGGCCAGCTCACGGATCTGTTTGATGCGGGCGCCGGGGTCGCTTTCCTGGGCCGAGGCCAAGGGAGAGAACACCAGCGCGGTACAGAGGAGAAGCGAAGAAAATGTGGCTGCGTTCACCGTACGAATTCTAGTGTCACGCGGTGCGGGATCAGCCCGGCCTCATGCCCCATATCGAGCAGTTTCTGTGCGGCCTTCGGCACCAGCTCCCCGCAATCCACGGTGTAGTGGTTGACATACATGCCCACGAATTTTTCGGCCAGCGGGGCCTCCAGGTCGCGGGCAAATTGCATGGCGTACTCCAGCGCCTCTTCCCGATGGTCGAGAGCGTACTGGATGCTTTCACGCATCATGCGGCAGCTCTCGCGAGCCACCTCGGGAGATAGGTCGCGGCGCAGGACATTGGCGCCGAGCGGGAGGGGAAGCTGGTAGGTATCCTTCCACCAGCGGCCCAGATCGACGATGGTCTTGAAGCCGGCGCGGCCGTGAGTCAACTGCGCTTCATGGATCACCAGACCGGCATCGGCGGCGCCGTCATGCACCACGTCCAGGATCTTGTCGAAGGGCACCACGACGGGCTCGAAATCGGGCTGCATCAGGCGCAGGGTGAGATAGGCGGTGGTGAGCTTGCCGGGGATCGCGATGCGCTTGCCTTTGAGCTCGGCGGGGTCCATGGCGCGCTCTGAGACCACCATGGGTCCGTAGCCATCGCCGATGCTCGATCCGGCGGCCATCAGCGAGTACTTGTCGGCCACGTAGGGGTAGGCGTGATAGGAGATGGCGGTCAGCTCGTATTCGCCTTCGCGGGCCTTCTGGTTCAGGGTCTGGATATCGTCCAGGACGTGACGGAAATTAAGAAACGGGCTGCGCACTTTGCGGGTCGCCAGAGCGTAAAACATGTACGCGTCATCGGAATCCGGGCTGTGGGCGCAAACGATCTCTGCGACTTGGGTGGGCATTGAGTTCGCTTCCCATCATAGCAACCGACGATGGGCAACCGATGATGGCAGTGGAAGCGCGAGCCCGCTCCGATTGTGCGTGACAGCCGGATTTGCGCTGCGCGGCGTCCCGGCGGCTACACGGTTCCGGCAAGGGCGGTTGCAAACACAGCGCTTCTGGCTGAGCCGCGACCAGAGGGAGTGGTCCTCCACCGTCCGCGATCGCATTTTGCGCCGGAAAGTAGCCAGATAGGGCTAGATTAGGGCTAGATCGAGGAAAGCTCGATGCGGACCGCCGCCAGGGCGAGTTCCAGCGTGTTCAGAGCCTTGCCGACTTCGGCCATCTTCTGTTCGCGGCCTAACTGCTCCACCAGGCGTGCGGCGTCGGTGGCGACCTGTGCGCCGAAGTTCGCCACCGAACCCTTGAGCCCGTGCGCGGTGCGTTCGACGGCCTTGGCGTCGCCGCGTCCGCTGGCGGCGTGCAGCTCGGCGAGCAGGCGGGGGTACTCTTCCAGGAAGAGGATGGCAAGCTCCTTGAGGAGCTCGGCATCGCCGCCGACGCGAGCCAGCGCAAGATCCCGGTCCAGCACGTGTTCGTTGACTTCGATGTTCATGGCGGCAAGTTCCTCAAGACACATATCGGCGGGATTGGTGGAGTATGAGAAGGGGAACGGCTCAGCCATTTGCCTTAGCGGCACTGTGATATCCTGCCGAGAGAGGGCAAGAAGTTCCTCCGCCCTTTTCGTTGAGGCGGGCCACCCTAGCTCAGCTGGTAGAGCGGCTGATTCGTAATCAGCAGGTCGCCGGTTCGATCCCGGCGGGTGGCTCCATGCTCTCAGTCACTTCCAGCCGGTTTCCTGCTCGTCCGACGCCGGACTTCAGTCTAAGTGTCGTCTAAGTGCGGATTTCGGACTGGGACGAACGTTGCACCCGCGCTCTCGCCTGGAATTCGGCTCGAAGGTGCCGGCCAGACTGCTTCAGAACCCGCCCTTTCGCACTCCCTGCCCGGCGTCGGCGACAGAGTCCTGAGGGGCGGTGTCACCTGGAGCGGTGATGCCGTCCAAACGGAGTTAGCCTGCATTTCTCACAAGCTCTACGGTGCATCGGCGCGAAACGTGAGGCAGGGATACGCAATCGGCGATTTCGCCGCCGCTTCCGGCAGGACAGCGTGACCGGCCACAAGCGCCGGGACGAGTCCCGGCGCGGCAAGCCACGGGCTTGCGCCACGTCCTGCGTCCGAAACCTGGTGAGAAATGCGGGTTAGCTCTGAGTTAGTTCAAGGAGTGAAACGCCCACCGCAGCGCGATGGGGCGCATCGCGCGGGCGGGTGCGCCGCGAAGTGCGGCCGCCGCTGCCACGCGAGCAGCGGCGCCCCGCACCTCTGGCGCCATAACTGGGTGACGACCGCTACTTCCCGCTCTCGATCCGCATCCCGTAGAACGACCGGTACACGAAGAACAAGGAAACGGCCAAAAACGCCACCGCCAGCGCCGTCGTGAAGCCCGGGCCCTGCGTCCTGGTCATCGAAACCGCCAGATCCACGGCCAGCAGTCCGAACAGCGTGGTGAACTTAATGATCGGGTTCAGCGCCACCGAAGACGTGTCTTTGAACGGATCGCCCACTGTGTCGCCCACCACCGTCGCGTCGTGCAGCGGCGTGCCCTTGGCCTTCAGTTCCACTTCGACGATCTTCTTCGCGTTATCCCACGCGCCGCCCGCGTTGGCCATGAAGATGGCCTGGTACAGCCCGAACAGCGCAATCGAGATCAGGTAGCCGATAAAGAAGAACGGCTCGAAGAACGCGAACGCCAGCGTCGCGAAGAACACCGTGAGGAAGATGTTGAACATGCCCTTTTGCGCATACTGCGTGCAGATCTCCACCACCTTCTTCGAATCCGTCACCGACGCCTTGGTCACGCCTTCCAGCTTGATGTTGGCCTTGATGAACTCCACCGCGCGGTAGGCGCCGGTGGTCACCGCCTGAATGGAAGCGCCTGTGAACCAGTAAATGACGGAGCCGCCGGTAATCAGCCCCAGCAGGAACGGCGGGTGCAGAATCGAAAGATTGCGCAGCAGCGAATCCTGCAAGCCCTCGGTCAGCGACACGATGATTGCGAAGATCATCGTAGTCGCGCCCACCACCGCCGTGCCGATCAACACCGGCTTGGCGGTCGCCTTGAAGGTATTGCCGGCGCCGTCGTTTTCTTCCAGGTTATGCTTGGCAACGTCGAAATTGACGTCGAAGCCATACTTGCCCTTTAGCTCGCTCTTGATGTTCGGAATGGTCTCGATCATGCTCAGCTCATACACCGACTGCGCATTGTCGGTAACCGGACCGTAGGAATCCACGGCGATCGTCACCGGACCCATACCCAGGAACCCGAACGCCACCAGGCCGAAGGCGAAGACCGCCGGAGCCAGCATCAGCGTGTCCATCCCCAGCGTGCTTAGGCCGTAGGCGATCGCCATCAGCGTCATGATCGACATCCCCAGCCAGAACGCGCTGAAGTTGCCCGCTACCAGGCCCGACAGGATGTTGAGCGAAGCGCCCCCTTCCCGCGAAGACGTCACCACTTCTTTCACGTGGGACGATTCCGTGGACGTGAACACCTTCACCAGCTCGGGAATAATTGCGCCTGCCAGCGTACCGCAGGTAATAATACTGGATAGCTTCCACCACATCGACGGATCCCCGCCCAGCGTCGGGATCATCAGATAGGAGAGGCCATACGTTGCCCCGATGGAAATCACCGACGTCAGCCATACCAGCGAGGTCAGCGGAGTTTCGTAGTTCAGCTTGTCCACGTGCTCGTACTTGGCCTTCGCCACGGCTTCGTTGATGAAATAGGAAAGCCCGGCGGCGATGATCATCATCACGCGCATCGCGAAGATCCACACCAGCAGTTCCACCTTGGTGATGTCGTTGTTCACCGCCAGCAGGATGAAGCTGATCAGCGCCACGCCCGTCACGCCGTAGGTCTCGAAGCCGTCGGCCGACGGACCCACCGAATCACCCGCGTTGTCGCCCGTGCAATCGGCGATCACGCCCGGGTTGCGCGCGTCGTCTTCCTTGATCTTGAACACGATCTTCATCAGGTCCGCGCCGATGTCGGCGATCTTCGTAAAGATGCCGCCCGCCACGCGCAACGCCGCGGCGCCCAGCGACTCGCCGATCGCAAATCCGATGAAGCACGGACCCGCATAGCTGCCCGGAACGAACAGCAGAATGCACAGCATGATGAACAGCTCCACGCTGATCAGCATCATGCCGATGCTCATGCCGGCCTTCAGCGGAATCGCGTAACACGGAAACGGCTTACCCGCCAGGCTGGCGAACGCCGTGCGCGAGTTCGCGAACGTGTTCACGCGGATGCCGAACCACGCCACGCTGTAGCTGCCCGCGATGCCGATCACGCTGAAGGCTAGAATGATCAGCACCTGCTCGACGCGCATTTCGCTTAGAAAGCCGAAGTAGAAAACGATGATCGCGCCGATGAAAATCTCCAGAATCAGCAGAAACTTGCCCTGCGTAATCAGGTACGTCTTGCAGGTTTCATAGATCAGCTCAGAGATTTCGCGCATCGATTCGTGCACCGGCAGATTGCGCAGATGCGTGTACATCAACAGACCGAACACCAGACCCAGCACGCTGACGACAAGCCCGCCCAGCAACAGTGTGGGACCGGGAATGCCCATCGGGCTCACGATGCTGAGATCCGGGAGCACCAGTTCGGCTTCCCCCTGGGCAAAACCCGGCGCCGCCCCCAGCAGCGCCAGAAATAACAGCAAGCACCAACGCTTGCTATGCCCAGCGAGCACAGACAACGTGGTGCTCGGCGGGGCAGACGACGAGATTGAAGACATCCCGGAAAATCCTCCAGTTTTAGCGCGAGAGAATGGAGGCCGACACCGGACGTGCTACGGCCTTCTGGCTACAATAGCGCACCCGCGCGCCGTTCTGCAACAGATTTAGAGCCCCCTCGGCGGGCGCCCGTTACCGGTCCAGTACTTCCAAAATCAGGCACTTAAGATAAAGCGTCTCGGGCACCGTCAGCAGAATCGGGTGATCGGCAGCCTGCGTCCGCCGCTCCAGCACCCGCAGCGTCTTGCCCGCGTCCAGCGCCGCCTGTGCCACGATCTCCAGCAGCATCGCCTCGCTCACATGGTGCGAGCAGGAACAGGTCACCAGCACCCCGCCGGCATCCAGCATCCGCAGCGCCCGGAAGTTGATCTCCTTATAACCGCGCGCTGCGTCCTCCAGCATCCGCCGCGACTTCGCGAACGCCGGCGGATCCAGCACCACCATCGAATACCGCCGGTCGATCCCCGCCAGGAACTGGAAGGCGTCCGCCTGCCGGAAGGTCACGTTCGCGATCCCGTTCGCCCGCGCGTTCCCCTCGGCCAGCTCGATCGCCCCGGCCGAGGATTCCACCGCCTCGACGCTTTCCACTTTGCCGGCCAAATGCAGCGCGAACCCGCCGGTGGAGCTGAAGCAGTCCAGCACCCGTCCCCGCGCATACCGCGCTGCCGCCAGGTAATTCTCCCGCTGATCGAGATACACGCCGGTCTTCTGCCCGCGCAGCAGGTCCGCGGTCAGCTTCAGCCCGTTCATCTGGATCGGAACGCGCTCCGGAATCTCCCCGGCGAGCGTGACCACCTCCACGGGCAACCCTTCCAGCTTGCGCACCGGCGCGTCGTTGCGCGCCAGGATCCCGGAAGGCTCCAGAAGCTCCCCCAAGCACCCGGAGATCACGTCCCGAGCCCGATCCATTCCCTGCGCCAGCGTCTGCAGCACGACGTACGGCCCATAGCGGTCGACAATCAGTCCGGGCAACAGGTCGCCTTCGGAAAACACCAGCCGGTAGGCATCCGACCCGCTCACGACAAGCTCGCGATGCCGCAAGGCCGCCGCCAGCCGCCGTAAATAGAAGGTGCGATCCGCCGGCTCCCGATCCCGGCTCAGCATTCGCAGCGCGATCTGCGAAGTGGAGCTATAGTGCGCCACCCCCAGGAACCGTCCGCGCGCATCCAGCACGCCCACCGCATCGCCGGGCGCAGCCTGCCCCCGATCCGTAATGTCACTGGAAAAAATCCAAGGATGGCCGCTCGCCACCCGCCCCGCGGCCTTGCCGTTCACTCGAACGGTATTCATGAAGCTGTGGGGCAGGCCCCTGGCCTGCGGCGGGCTCTCAGCCCGCCTCTCGCTGCGCAGCGGCCCCTCACCGCCGGTCCGCAGCCGCCCGATACGCAGCTAGCAGCTCACTCACCGCGATCCCGTCGATGGTCATCCCTTCGGTCAGGCTCTCCGCAATCGAAGCCCCCCGAAAATCCGCCTGCCGCACCAGCACGCCGGAGAGGTTGACGTTCTCCAGCACGCCCTCCGACAAATTGGCGTTCCCGATCCGCACCCCCACCAGGTTCACGTCGTCAAACACAGCCCCGCTGAGCTTCGCATCGCGAAACGAGGAACCCGACAGATCCGCGTCCACCACGTCCAACCGCCGCCGGACCCCGCGCAGCGCCATCGTGCCGTCTGTCTCATCCATGTCTCTTGGACTATAGCACCGGCGTCAGATTCCGCAGCCGCTCGAGCGCCGCGATCCGTTCCTCGGTCGGTGGATGCGTCGAAAACAGCTTCGCCATGCCCCCGCCGCTGAACGGATGCACGATAAACATGTGAGCCGTGGCCTGGTTGGCCTGCATCGGGTAGCGCTGATTGCCCGTCTCCAGCTTCGCCAGCGCGCTGATCAGGCCGTCCGGCGACCCCGTATACTTGGCCGCCGCCGCATCCGCGCTGAACTCCCGCGTCCGCGAAACCGCCATCTGAATCAGCCCCGCCGCCATCGGGGCCAGGAAGATCATCAGCAGGGCGCCGATGCCGCCGCCATCGTCGTCGTCATCACTCCGCCCGCCGAAAAACATCCCGAAGTAGGCCAGGTAGGTGATCGCCGCCCCCAGCGTGGCCGCGATCGAGCTTATGAGAATGTCGCGATGCTTCACGTGCCCCAGCTCGTGCGCGATGACCCCCTCCAGCTCCCGGTCATTCATCATCGTGAGCAGCCCTTCGGTTACCGCCACCGAGGAATGCTCCGGATTCCGCCCCGTGGCAAACGCGTTCGGTGTCGGCCCCTCAATCACCCACAACTTGGGCGCCGGAATCCCCATGCGTTGGGTCAGCCCCTGGACCATCGGATGCAGCCGCGCGTAAAGCTGCGGATTCTCCTCCGGCGTCACCGGTCGCGCCCGGTACATCGCCAGGGCCACCTTCTCGGCATAAAAGTAACTGAAGAAGTTCATGCCGACGGCGATCACCAGCCCGATCAGCAGGCCGTTGGTCCCGCCCACCAGCTGCCCGCCCACCAGCAGCACTCCGCTCAGCAACCCCAGCAGCAAAGCCGTCTTCAGTCCGTTCATATTTCTATTCTCCATCCAAAGCGCGCGAACCCGCTCATCGTCCCCAACGTCGCCTAGCCAAGCTAAGCCACCAAGTTCACCGACAACTACTTGGGTGGGACTTGCACCCACCAGTGATCTGCGCCGTTGGGGCGCACTGAGAAGTGCGGGCTAGCGGGGGCTAGCGGCCGAAAGGATGATGCATGCTGGTCCTGCGCAGCGCCGCCGTCCTCGCCGGTTCCGCGCTGTCCTTGGCCCCGATCCAGGCACAGTGGCTCGACCATCGCCCCCCCGGCAGGTGAAGGCCGGCGCCCGGGTGGACCCTGAGTGGCTGGAAGCCGCCCAGGTGCGCGCCGACCCGCGCTGCTTGCCGCACTGCGCGGCGTGTAGCCGCGTTCATCGCAAGTGGACGGCTGTGGACGCGGGAAGACCGCTCCTTGTGGTCGCGGCTCTGCTACTGACGCTCTGCCCGCGATACCGATGTGGCCACCTGAGCCGGTAGCCGAGATGGGATGAGAAAGGCGGGGTCCGGACGGGATGCGATCAGCACCCAAGGGATAGGCCGTTCGATACGGCGATGGCAGCACGCGATTTCAAGATGGAGGACCCTAACTGGCACCTCCACCAAGAGTGCGAATGCAAGCAGGGGGGCACGCTGCGGCATCTCCCGCTGATCGGCGATGGAGATTTTCGTTCGCCGGACCAAATTAGGGATTGACGCGGCCGGCTTTCTCATGGAAGCCGCGCCCGCAGGGGGTGGTCTGCGACGGGCCGGTATCGCCGCAACCATAGAAGGCGTCTGCCGGCGCAGAATATTGCACCATCCGAGCACCATCCCCACAGCATCGCCGCCAACCCTGGAAGCCTGCCGGGATTGGCGTTATAGTAGTGCTCATGCTCTCCCGACGCTCTGTGATCCTCGCTCCTCTGGCCGCTCCGCTCGCCCAACTGGCCACGTCCCTGCCCGCCGCCGCTCAGGTGCCCGCTGGCAAGATGGTTCTGTCGATTCACCAAAATACGTCAAGCAGGGCAGGCTACCGGGGCTCGCTTGAAGGCTGGGCCAAGGCTGGCATCAAGTACGTCGAATTGACCGATAACATGCTGGAAGGGTTCCTGCGCAACGACAGCATCGCCGCGGCCAAGCAAATCCTGTCGGACAACGGGCTGACGCCGGTTTCCTCGGCCTCCGTGCTGCCGGACCTGTGGATCGAAGGTCCGGCGCGGGAGCGCTCGCTCGACACCTGGAAGAAGCGCTGCGACCAGTTTTCGCAGCTTGGGTTGCAGAAGATCTACTGCCCGTCGATCACCAACCGGAAGGTGACGCCCGAGGAGATGAACGCCACGCCGGATCGCATTCGCGAGGTGGGCGACATCGCGAAGTCCTACAATCTGACTGCGATGATCGAGTTCGCCCGCACGTCAACGCACATTGCGACGCTGGCTACCTCACTCAAGATGATCCGCGCCGCCGGGCACCCGAACGTGCGGCCGATGCTGGACTTCTTTCACTTCTGGTCCGGCATGAGCAAGTTCGAGGATCTGGACACAATCCAGCCGGGCGAGATCGCGCACGTCCACTTCCAGGACATCCTGGACACGCCGCGTGAGATCATCACCAACGACGGCCGCGTGATCCCCGGCGATGGCAGCGCGCCGATCGTGGCTATCCTCAAAAAATTGAAAGAGAAACAATACAGCGGTGCGCTCAGCGTGGAGCTGTTCCTGCAACGGCTGACCACGGGCGACCCCTACGAGGTGGGCAGCGAAATCCGCATGAAGGCGGAAAACGTGATGCGGCAAGCACAGGTAATCTAGGAGACTCGAATGACACGAACCCGCTTCGTCCCCGTTCTGACGGTTGGCGTTATCCTGACGGCTGCCGCTGCCCTGGCGCAGCGCCCGTCCGACCCGGCGCTACTGATCCCGCAGGAGGGGCCGGACCTGGGCTATACCTGGGTCCCGAATCCGCTGTCGATCCCCGAGGGTACGGAATTCGGGCTGTCGGCCAGCGTGGAGTTCGACAAGCAAGGCCACCTATGGGTGCTGAATCGCGGACCCAAGCCGGTCTCCGAGTTCGACGAAAACGGCAAGCTGCTGCGCATCTTCGGCGAAGGCATGTTCGGCGTACGGCCGCACGCGCTACGCATCGATCCCCAGGGCAACATCTGGGTGGCCGACGGCAGCACGCACATCGTGGTCAAGATGGACCCGCAGGGCAAGGTGCTGATGACGCTCGGGACCAAAGGGCAGGCCGGATCATGGGACGAGGCCGCGGGCACCCGCCTCTTCAACCAGCCCAACGACGTCGCGTTCGCACCGAACGGCGACTTCTTCATCGTGCAGGGACACCAGCCGGGCACCCGCGGCGACCCGCGCGTCTTGAAGTTCGACAAGAACGGCAAGTTCATCAAGACCTGGGGCGGCAAGGGTACGGAGCCGGGCAAGTTCCAGGTGGCGCACTCCATCGTGATCGACCCCAAGGGCGATCTATGGGTCACCGACCGCGAGAACCAGCGCATCGAGATCTTCGATCAGGACGGCAACTATCTGCGTGAGCTGAAGTATAAGGGCCTGCCGTGCTCCATCGACATCGGCCCCGAGAACATCTTTATGGTGAACGGCTTCGCCGGCCAGATCCTCAAGCTGGACCTCAACGGGAAGGTGCTCGCGGTGCAGGGCAAGCCGGGCGACGGTCCGGGCGAGTTCGGTGAGGCGCACTACGTGGCCGTGAGCCCCAAAGGCGAGATCTACGTCGCCGACGTGACCAAGGGCGTGCAGAAGTTCGTCAAGAAGTAGGGATACGCCCCCGGCAATGGACGGTCCGCCGGACCTGCGGCTCTTGCACGACGAAGGCACTCTGGTCCGCGTCAAATTGGACGCGTTTCGTCGCATGTCGACATCCGAATTAAAGGCTTCTCTACTGCCAGGTCAGACCGGTTGCTTGAAGGTCCGACCGGACGGGACAGTGCTTGACGGCCACCACTGTGTTACGGTCCTCACCGAACGTGGGGAGGACGTGCACTCTCTGCCTCGCGAGATAATGGAGAAGGAATCATGAAACCGACGGTCTACTGGATTCCGGGTCCGTGGCGGGGCCGCCTTGCGGTGGTTGGCCGACCTCGGGGTGGAGACTGGCTGCGCGACGAAACCCGCGGATGGCGTGACGCCGGCATCGATACCGTCGTGTCATTACTGGAGGCAGACGAAGCCGAGACTTTGGGCCTCACCGGAGAGCAGACCTGCGTGGAGTCCAGCGGCTTGTCTTTCCTGTCGTTCCCGATTCCCGATCGCACTGCTCCGGCATCCACGGTGGACGCCGTGGCGTTTCTGAGGGGTGTCCGGGAGGCGCTGGAAGCCGGAAAGAACGTGGCGGTCCATTGCCGGCAGGGCATTGGCCGTTCCGGGTTGGTTGCGGCTGGCGTCCTGGTGCTGGCGGGCCTGCGCCCGGAAGAAGCGCTACAAAAGGTCAGCGCGGCACGGGGCGAAGCCGTACCGGAAACACCTGCTCAACTGCGCTGGGTCCGAAGCTTGCCCGCCGCGGAACTTGCAGTAATCCGCTAACGCGCCTACTTCGTTCCGCCGACCTGCGGAGTGTTCACCGGCCCCATCCCGACGATATAGAGCACGCAATCCTCGGTCTTAGCGCCGTCGTAGTGCAACTCGCCGGCGTGGTGCACCACGTAGGTGCCGGCCTTCACCGGAAAGGTCGAGTCGGGGTCGAACTTACTGCCCCAGCCCATCCACCAGGTCCCGGAGATCACGTAAATATAGCGATCGTTGGGATGCGTGTGGGGGCGGCTCATGTTGCCCGGGTGCCAGCGGATGAGCTGGATGTAGAGCCCCGGCTTGGACGGGTCGCCTTGCAGGATGGCGGTGTCGTTGTTGGGCCCTTTCTTCCAGTCGATCTTGTCGGGCAGGGTGTAGGTGATGGCCTTGGGATCGGGCTCGGCGGCGCGGCCAGGGGTCAGGATGAAGACCAAACCAGCCAGGAGGGCGGAAGAAACGGCGCGTCGTAGCATGAGGACTCCTTTACTGACTTATCCTACTAAACCCAGTGGGGACTTTCCCGCGGGACGGCCACGGCGCCTGCGCAAAGAAAAAGGCCGGACCGCCCTCGCGAGCGGACCGGCCTTGGATGAACTGCCGAAGTTAGCGGGCCAACGGATTGGGCCGGATCTGGAACCGCACGATCTTGCCCTTGGTCCCCTTGCCGCCTTCGATGTGCCAGACGAAGTGCGTGCCGTAGTTGGAGTACAGCGAGCGCCCCTTCCAGCCGGCGTTGGGATCGTCGATGCGCGCGTCCATACCGCGGGAATAGTAACCCATGGGATACGGAACACGGAACGTCTTCCACTCCTTGGTCTGGGGGTTGAGCATCAGCACCGAATCAGAATTGGATCCGGTGGCGAACGGTGTGTTCGCGCCGAATCCCATCACATTATGCTGATCCACCCAGTTGTAGTAGTGGAAGTCTGTAGGAACGTCTGTGCCTGGGAACGTGGGCCCGTCGGTGCGGTACAGCGTCCAGCCCTCGGGGCACTGGCTGCCGTCGACCTTCTGCGGACCGGTCAGATCCTTGCACTTGCGGACGTCGAAGCTGGCCAGGTGGCTGCTGCCCGCCAGAGCGGTCCAGACCACGCCGTCGGTGGTGATGTCCACGCCGCGCGGATCCAGGCCCGGTTTCGGAACCATGAAGATGTTGGTGTGGCAGGTCTCCGGCGGATTGCTGCCGCGCATCAGGTGGACCAGCATCCCGGGATAGCTTTCGGCAATGCCCCAGACTGAATCGTCCACCGGGCTGGGAATCACCGAGTACATGCTGTAGCGGACGATGGAGTCGAGCTTCGGATCGTACGCGCCGCCGCCCGTTACTCGCGGAGGCGCCTGGCCGCCACCGGTGTCGCCGGCGTTCAGGAGGTTGTCCTCACCGCCGCGCTGCGGGGCCACCGTGTTCCACGGACGGGTGATCTTGCCGTCGCCGTTGCTGTCGATCACCTGGCCGCACCAGCCCATGGCCTGCTTTTCGTCGTGCGTCTGGTCGTACACCTTGCTGTCGATCCAGCCGAACATCGGACCGCTAAGCTCGTTGAAGTACACGGTCTCATCCGGATCGTTGTCGAACTGCAGGTGGTGCGTCGAGAAGCAGGTGTCAATCAGCGTGAAGTCGCCGCTGTCCGGCTCGTAGTAGCCGGCCTGGCGCCCGCTGGACCGCAGCGGGAAGTAATCGGCGAACTTGTTCTGCTTGCCGTCGTTGCAATAGGCCGGATCCTGGTTGCCGCGGATCTTGGTGGTCATCCACACGCGGCCCTTGGTGTCGAGCATCGGGTTGTGCGGATCGGCCGTGTTGTAGTCGGTGCCGTTCCACAGCCACTCGTCGCCCCAGTAGAAGGACGGACGATTCGGGCGCGGGAAGCGGGACGGAACCTGCTCATGCGCCTGGCGCGTGGGGATGGTCAGCGCGAAGGTGTTGTTCTCCTCCGGATCCAGGACCACCAGTTCGCCGTGGCCGGCGTTCACCGCGTAGACGCGACCGTTGGGGTTCACCGTCGGATCAATCTTGCTGGTGGAGATCTGGTCATGCATGAAGGAGTGGTCGTCGCCCACGTCCCACAGGGTCACGACGGCATTGCGCTCCACCCCGGCGGGACGCGGCGGAGTCGGCGGCACGGCGCCGGCCTTGACCGCGCGGGTCCAGTCGGCCAGGATGTGCGACATGCTGGTGACGCCCATCTGGGCGAACACGCCGTACATGCTGTTGCCGCGGACGCCGGTGCCGACGCGCCATTCCCAGGCTTCCTCATGGGTCTTGATCTCGGGCTTCGCCAGGAAGACGTGATCCAGGTTGCGGGTGGCGTAGTTGCCGAGCTGGTGGCAGAAGTTGCAGTTCGACTTCAGACGGTAGAACCAGTTGTCCTGGTCAAACACCCCTTCGCCGATGCCGTTGCCCTTCTCCCCGGTTCCGGGGAACATGTCCGCCGTGGGGGGCTGGATCAGAGCCATCCAGTAGTTGCCAGGATAGTACTGCGCGGCTTCCACGGGATCCGGAGCGATGCGCGCGTCCAGGGTGATGTTTTCCGCGCCCGGCTTCAACGCCACGTCCTTGGAATCCACCAGGCCGTAGCCGCGGACAAAGACCCTGTAGTTGGCGCCCGGCAGATCGGGCAGCAGGAAGCGGCCCTGATCATCGGTCACAACGATCTTGACGAATTTGGTAGGTGTCTCTTCGGTTTCGGCGACGACCCACACGCCGGCTTCGGGACCGTTGGGGCTGCGAACGACGCCGGAAATGACGCCGCCAGGAACTTGCGGGGCGGCCTTGGCCTGCGTAGCCGCCTTACCCTTTCCTTTGAAGCCGCCTCTACCCTTGCCTTGTTGGGCGCTGCTGGTATGCGTGGCGAAAATAGCGATGGCGCCAATCACGGCTACCGACAGTAAACCGTTCATGACTTTTGACCGTCTGGTCTTCATGGAACTCCTCCTCACGTAGAGATTCGGCACAGACGCCCTCCTGCGTGCCGCGCAATCAACAAGTATAGAAGGCTTCCCAGGGGGATGCAACGCCGTTAGGCAGAGGAGGCACCTGTATCCCTTGAGTAAGCTTTGGTCGCTTGGCGCGGCGGTCAGTCTGGTGCGTGTATGCCTGTATGCAGTATTGAGTTCGGGACTAGTGTAGCAGAAACCGGCTATTGGCGAGTGAGTTTTCCACGGGCCTGAAGCGCGGCGGCACGCTCGGCGCGCGTGGTGGCGCGAGCGACGCGGCGCTTCTGGCGATCCAGCGTCAGAAGCTCGGCGCGGCGGCGGCTCTTGACCTGCTCGTCCAGCCGGCTCCAGAACTTCCAGAAGTAATCGGCCGCCGACCACAGGCCGAACACGACCACGGCCCACATGGCCAGCGAACCCAACATGGCCATCCCGGGCCAGCGCACCCCGGCGATCACCAGGGCGATGGCGACCACCTGCGCGGCCATCTTGGTCTTGCCGACGTCGCTCGCCTCAATCACGTATCCCGAAGCCGCGGCGATTTGACGTAACCCGCTCACCGCGAATTCACGTCCGATGATCAGAATCACGATCCACGTATTCACGCGATGGCTGAAGACCAGCGAGACCAGCGCGGATGAGATCAGCAGCTTGTCGGCGATCGGATCAAGCAGCGTGCCGACGGTGGTGATCTGGCCCCAGCGGCGCGCCAGGTAACCGTCCAGCAGATCAGTGGCAGCGGCGGCCAGGAAGACCGCGAGCGCAAAGCTCTCCTGCGACATCGGGACCCACCGGTGCCAGTCGACGCCGAAATTTTCCGCCAACAGCGCAGCCACCAGAAGGGGCACGAAAAAGATGCGCAGGAGCGTCAGAAGGTTCGGAAGATTCATCCGCCGTTATCTAGAATCATAGCGAAAGTGGCGCGAGCCCGTGGCTCGCCGCGCCGGGACTCTTCCCGGCGCTTGTCGCCCGTCACAGAGCCATTCCGCCCGTGGCGAAAATCGCCCGGCGCGCCGTCTTGCCGGTCCCGTATTGCTCACGAACGCAGGCCCGCGGACCATGGAACGAGCTCCCACCATCACACCGCAGCCGACCACAAGCGCCGGGACGAGTCCCGGCGCGGCAAGCCAAGGGCTTGCGCCACGGGACTACGAAACCAGATACTGGCTCAGCCGCCGCCGCAGCGACGCCGGCGCGACCGCATGGATTTCGCAGATCTCGCCCTCATAGCGCGTGCCGGTGACGCGCGCCAGTTCGTGGACCAGGTGCAGCGGTCCGCCCTCGCCCGCGGGAATACGAAAGGTGACCGCTGCCACCGGATCCAGAGCCAGCGTCTCGTCGATCTTTTCGAGCAACCGCTCGAATCCCTCGCCCGAGCGGGCTGAGATGGCGACGAATCCCGCGGGCTGATTCTCGGGATCAGACAGGATGCGCCGGGCCAACGCAGCGGCGTCCACTTCGCCGGGAATCAGGTCGGCCTTGTTCAGCACCAGGATCTGCGGCGTCTCCGCGGCGCCGATCTCGTTCAGCGTCGCCGTCACGTGCGCCGTGTGCTCGGCCGCCGCCGGCGAACTGGCGTCCACCACGTGCAGCAGCAACTCGGCCTCCACCACCTCTTCGAGCGTGGCGCGAAAAGCGCGCACCAGCGTGGTGGGCAGGCTGCGGATGAAACCCACCGTATCGCTCACCAGCACCTGGCGGCGCGACGGCAGGCGGATGTGGCGCACCGTGGGATCAAGCGTCGCGAACATCTTCGCGTCGGCCAGCACCGCGGCTCCGGTGAGCCGGTTGAAGAGCGTCGACTTGCCGGCGTTGGTGTAGCCCACCAGCGCCACGGTGGCCAGCGGAACGGCCTGGCGCTGGCGGCGCTGCGTGGTGCGGCCGCCGCGCACGCGTTCCAGGCTGCGCTCAATCGCCTGGATGCGGCGATGGATGCGGCGGCGGTCGGTTTCCAGTTGCGTTTCGCCCGGGCCGCGGGTGCCGATGCCGCCGCCCAGCCGCGACATCTGCACGCCGCGTCCGGTGAGCCGCGGCAGCAGATAGTTGAGCTGCGCCAGCTCCACTTGCAACTGGCCCTCCCGCGTTCGCGCGCGCCGGGCGAAGATGTCGAGGATCAACTGCGTCCGGTCGAGCACCTTCACGTCCAGCGCCTTTTCGAGGTTGCGCTGCTGCGTGGGCGTCAGCTCCTGGTCAAAGACCACCAGCGTGGCTTCGTGGAACGCCACCTGCGCCTTCAACTCGTCCAGCTTGCCGGACCCGATGAAGGTGGCGGCGTCGGCGCGCGGGCGCGTCTGAATGGATTGCTCCGCCACGCGCGCGCCGGCTGTTGCCGCCAGGGCGGCCAACTCTTCGAGAGATTCTTCCGGGGTGATGAGCGCTTCCGCCACGCCGGCCGGGGCGCGCTGAGCCGCACGGCTGGTGAGCTTCAGCCCGACCAGCAACGCCGTTTCCTGCGGGACGTTCACGCTGTGCGGGATCAGCTGCCCTGATCCGTCAGCGGCGCACCCGGCGCCGCATGCACACCTGGCGCATGTCCCGTGTGCGGCGGACCCGTATGGAACGGCTTCGACACCACCACCGTCGAAATCGCGTGCTTGAAGATCAGCTGCTCCTGATTGTTTGTCTCAAGCACGACGGAGTATTTGTCGAAGCTCCGGATCCGGCCGGAAAGTTTCACCCCACTCATGAGGTAGATGGTCAGGAACGTTTTTTCTTTGCGCGCGTTGTTTAAGAATGCTTCTTGTATGTTTTGCGCTTGTTTTTCCATGGACGTCCTTCCTCACGCGGCCTTCCTCCGTCGGCTCACGCAGGATCCCTTAACCTGCCTCCATGATAGCTCAGCAGGGCTGTGTTTCAGTCGCGCTGAATCTGCACGAACTCCTCGCGAGCGGGCGCCAGCAGGGTCTTGGGAAGCTTCCTTCCGTAGACCAGCCGCTCCACCACCGGCACGGCCCGCCGCACCCATTTGCCGTGCAGCAGCAGACTGCCGGCCACTAACAAAGGATGCGGGATGGCCGTGCAGCAGCGCGCGCACATGTCGATTTCCCTGGCGCGCCCGGCGGCGTGCGTGCGGCGCAGCTCGCGCATGGGCTCCGAGTTGGCGATCTCGTCCAGCGACTGCTCGCGCAGGTCGCCAATCGCGGCGCCGTCCAGCATGTAGCTTTGGCAGCAGGGGAACACGCGGCCATCGTGCTTGACGTACATCGGCCCGCGCCAGAGATAGTGGCAGCGGCGCGACTTTCCTTCGCCCGGCCGCGCCTCCGGCTGCACCAGGTTGGTTTCGTCTTCCTTGACGCGCACCTGGTCGACGCCCGGAACCGCGCTCCAGAAGCGATGAAACTCCCCGACCTCATGCGCGTTGCCCGGCATCCGCACCATCTGCACCACCACCTGCATCTTCGAGCCGCGTTCGTGCTTCATGCGGCAGAAGCGGACGAAATTTTCGCGCACGCGCTCAAAGCGGGCGCCCTTGCGGTAGTGCTCGAAGGTCTCCTTTGATGCGCCATCGAAGCTGAGCGTGATGTGCGCCAGCGGAGAATCGAGCAACCTGGCGGCGGCCTTCTCGTCGAGCAGCGTACCGTTGGTCGAAAGCAGCGTGGAGATGCCGTGGCGCTCGCAGTGCCCGATGCGGTCAAAGATGGCCGGATCGAGCAGCGGCTCGCCCAGGCCGATCAGCATCATGTGCTCGCCGGTGTGCGAGGCGTCGGCCACCAGGCGGTCGAAGATCTCCGCGGTCATGTCCTCTTTGGGCTGCGGATGCGTCTCGCGCGGGCACATCGGGCAGTAGAGATTGCACTTGGCTGTGGTCTCCACAATGTACTCCACCGGCAGCCCGGGCACACGTTCGGCCCGGCGCAAGTAGCTCCACAATAGTTTGGCCCGGTTCGTCCAGCGCATGAGATCCGCCTACAATGACGGCTTGGACACCAGTTTCGCATCCCTGCGTGTGCGGCTGTTGAACGAAGCTCCGGCGCGGGCCGGCGCGCGCTACGTTCTCTACTGGGCGCAGATCAACCGGCGGGTCGATGCGAACCACGCCCTGGCGTTCGCCGTCAAGCTGGCCAACAAGCTCCGCCTGCCGCTGCTGTTCTACGAAGCGCTGACCTGCGCGCATCCGCACGCCAATGACCGCTTCCACGGCTTCATTCTCGAAGGCGTTCCCGAAAACGCCCGGCGCGCCCGGAAGCTCGGGCTGGGCTACTGCTTCTACCTGCGGCGTACGCCGCGCGATCCCGACGACGTGCTCTACCGGCTCGCCGCCAGGGCAGCGGCGGTGGTTACCGACGATTTTCCCGGCTATCTCGCGCGGGAGCACAATGATCGCGTTCCTGCGAAGATCGGGATTCCCTACTATGTGGTGGACGCGAGCTGCATCGTCCCCATGGACGCGACCGGCAAGCAGGAGTACGCCGCCTACACCATCCGCCCGAAGATCCACCGCCTGCTCGACGAGCACCTGCAGCCTGTCCCGCCGATTCGCATCAAGCAGTGCTGGACCGGCGACGCTCCGGAGTTCCACACCGAGGTGACCGGCGACGCCATCCCCGCGCTGATCGCCGGGAGCGAGATCGACCACTCCGTGCCGCCCTCGCGCGCCTTCCGCGGGGGACGGGTCGAAGCCGAGCGCCGCCTGCGTCAGTTCCTGGACCACAACCTCGCCCGCTACGCCCGCCACAGCCGCGAGCCCTCGGAACACGCCACCTCGCAGCTCAGCCCCTACCTGCACTTCGGCCACATCGGCGCGCTGGAGATCGCCCTGGCCGTGCGGGAACACGCGGAACAGCACAAGCTGATCGCTACCGAGTTCCTGGAGCAGCTGATCGTGCGGCGCGAGCTGGCCTTCAACTTCGCGCGCCATGGACCGCCTCCGGAAACGCCAGCCGCGCTGCCAAACTGGGCTCAGGCGACTCTGATGAAACACCAGGGCGACCCCCGGCATCCTGTTTACTCACACCACCAGTTTGAGCAGGCGGCCACGCACGATGCGCTGTGGAACGCCACACAGGGAGAACTCTTGCGCGACGGCGTCATTCACGGCTATTACCGCATGTACTGGGGCAAGAAGATCATCGAATGGTCGGCCACGCCCCAGGACGCGCTGGACACCATGATTCACCTGCACGACCGTTACGCGCTGGACGGGCGCGACCCTAACACCTACACGAACATTCTTTGGTGTTTCGGGCTGCATGACCGCCCCTGGACCCAGCGCCCCGTGTTTGGGATGATTCGCTACATGTCGCTCGACGGCATGCGGCGCAAGACCGACGTGGACGCCTACATCCGGGAACAGTCATGATCATTGCGCTCACCGGAGCCTCAGGATTCGTAGGCCGCGCCGTCTCCGCGCGGCTGCGCAAGGCGGGACACACCGTGCGTCCGGTCTCGATGCGCCGGGCGCCCAGCCCCGATGCGCTGGCCGGCTGCGAAGCCGTGATCCACCTAGCGGGGGAACCCGTAGCCCAGCGCTGGACACCGGCCGCCCGCGAACGGATCCGCGCCAGCCGCCTGGAAGGCACGCGCGCGCTCGTCGAAGCCATGCGCCCGCACCGCCCGCAGGTCCTGATCAGCGCTTCCGCGGTGGGCTACTACGGTTCGCGCGGCGACGATCTCCTTACTGAATCCGAGCCCCCCGCGAACGACTTCCTGGGTGAGGTGGCGGCCGCCTGGGAGCAGGAAGCGCAGCGCGCGGAGTCGTTCGGGGTACGCGTGACGCGCCTGCGGATCGGCGTGGTGCTGGGTCCGGGCGGCGGAGCACTGGCAAAGATGCTGCTCCCCTTCAAGCTCGGCGTAGGCGGACGCATCGGCTCAGGCCGGCAGTGGATGTCCTGGATTTACCTGGACGATCTGGTCTCACTGATGGAGTTCCTGCTCAAAGCGTCCACCGTGCGCGGCGCGTTCAACGCGGTTTCGCCTCATCCCGTGACGAACGCCGAGTTCACCCGCGCCCTCGCGTCCGCCCTACACCGCCCTGCCGTGTTTCCCGTGCCCGCAATCGCCCTGAAGCTCCTGTTCGGAGAGATGTCGCAAGTGCTGCTGGCCAGCCAGCGCGCGATCCCGGACGCTATCGCCCGCGCCGGCTTCACCTTCGCCTATCCGGATATCTACGGCGCGCTCACCGAGGCAGTGAAGTAGCGCAAGCACCCTCGATTCAGGAAGCGAATGAATTTGCGATTGCGGCGGCGCTCCCGGCAGGTGCCGATCACTCTCCCGGCACAGCAACCACCCTACTGAAACAACGAAATCCCGGCCACCCCACGTGCCCCCGCGGCGACGCAGGCACCCGCATTCTCTCCGGTGACGCCCCCCAACGCGATCACCGGAATCCGCACGCCCGCCGCCGCCCGCGCCAACTCGCCGATCCCCCGTGGCTCCAGCTCCGAGGCTTTCGACACCGGCGCAAATACCGGACCGAAGACCACGTAGTTCGCCCCTTCCGCCTCCGCCGCGGCGACCTCGTCCACCGTGTGGCACGAAACACCCATGAGGAAACCCTCGGGCTTCACCGCCCCGAAATCCGCCGGCCGCGGTGACCCCCCGGGCAAGTGCACACCATGCGCGCCCACGGCCAGCGCCACGTCCATGCGCGTGTTGATCAGGATCTTCGTCCCCTGCGGATTCGGCAGCGCCAGCGCGGCCCGAGCCAACTCGTAGAGCTCCCGCGCCGCCAGATCCTTCTCCCGAATCTGGACCCAAGTCACTCCCCGCGCCAGGTTCCGCTCGATCGCCTCCAGCAGCGTCTCGCCGCGCAGCGACCGCCGGTCGGTAATGTAGCACTGGATCATTTTTCAGGAGGCATTCGCCGCGCCCTTCGACGGACCACTTCATGCCGCCGTTCGGCCGCCCGCACCTGCGCCTCATCCATCCCGAAGTAATGCGCGATCTCGTGCCACACCGTGTCCAGCACAATCTGCTCCAGGTGCGCCCGGCTCCGCGCCATGCGCTCATGCGGACCCTGGTAAATCGTGATCTGGTCCGGCATGGTGAAGCTGTCCCCCACGCTGCGCTCCGTCAGCGGACGCCCCTGATACAACCCCAGCAAGCCCGGCCGCGGCGGCTCCGGCTCCACCGCCACCGCGATGTTCTCCATGCGCCTGCGAAACCGCGCGGGAATGCGCGCCAGCGCCCGTTCCACGATGCGGTCGAACTCCCCGGCTGGCAGCACTTATTGGGTGACGGTGGTCGCGCGGCCCATCATCTCGCCGCGCAGCCAGATATACAGCGGAGCCTTGGGCAACGGCGACGGCCACGGCAGCACCACGTGCAGCGATTGCCTGGATCCCTCGCCCGCGATCGGCCGCGGCAGCTCCGTCACCGGATCGCCGATGGCCGCGTCCCAGCCGGTGCGCCCGATGGTTTCGAGATCCCAACCCTCGATCTCGCCCGCGTAGCCGTCCTGCGCCTGGTCGTTTGACAGTTTGAAGCTCGCGATGCGCGGCAGATGCACCACCTTGCCCAGCGCGAACGGATCGGACACGCCCAACTCCTCGGTCTCCGCCGTGGCGGTGAGCGAACACCCGGATTGCCCCACCGCCCCTGGATCCAGCGACAGGAATAGCTGCCCCGGCCCAGGTGAGGTGAGCTGCGCATCCTCGCGCTTTTCCCCCACCATCAACTTCAGCGGAGCCACCATTCGCCCCTCCTCGGCGCACTGCAAGGTGATCACCGGCTTCAGGTCTTCCGGCATTACCTGGACGGCGAAGCTGACGAACGATCCCGCGGGCAGCTCGCCTTCCTGCAACCCTACTGTCAATCCGGAGGGAATCGACGGCCGGGCTTCCGTGATTTTCGGTCGCGGCCCGGTCACTTGCAGGACACCAGGGAAATGCGCCAGCGCCGTCATGCCCTTGACCTTGGCGGCGACGTCGATCCGGGCTCCCGCCTGCGCCGCCGGCCCCAGTTTCACGATGGCGTCGCGCCGCGCCGCGTCCGCGCCCGCGGGCTGCAGATCGATCTCCGCGGCATCCGCCGTCAGGCTCTCGATGCGGTCCAGCCCCGTGCCGTGCAGCGTGACGGTCTGCTCCGCATCGCCCAGATGCACGCGCACCGCCTCGCTGGTGATCGCGGGAGGCGCGGGCAGAAGCTCCACCGGCACATCGGCCGTCACTTCGTCGACCCGCTGCAGTGCGATCTCGTACGGACCCGGCCGTAGCCCGTCGGTATCCACCTCCACCTGCAAGCGGTCCGGCGGACCCATGGCTTCCTTGGGCAGATCCACGCGAATCTCGCGGATGCTTTCCGGATGATGCATCCACGCACGATCGATGAAGCGCAGATTCGCGCCGGTCAGTTCCAGCGCCACGAGGCCCGTGCTGGCGATCAGGAGGTCCTGCGACTCCGGCGTGAGATGCGTCATGTCCAGATCGTCGAGCTTCTCCAGCCGCACCGACCCATCCACGCGGTACGCGTCCCAATCCCAGCGTCCTTCCACCGTGTACAGCCCCGGCGCGCCCTTAAACTCGCGCAAGTCGAAGCGCAGCTCGCGGTCCGCCGTCACCGGCCGCGCATGCACGTGGACCGGGATGCCGCCATTGGTGGGCACCAGTTCCCAGTCAAACACGCGAGCCAGCAGATCCCAGTCCGTCAGGCGGTCCAGCTTCAGCGGCAGCCCCGCGCGCAGCCCGATTGGCAGGTCGCCCACGTTGTCGCTGCCTCCGGAAACCGTAGCCGCCGGCGGACCGGCCGTCGTCAGCCGGAACGCCCACACATAGGCGACCTTGTTCCGCCCGCGCCCCTGGCGTTGCGCGCACAGTGTCATGTCGTCCGTTTCATCGCCCGCGCCGAACACGCTGCGGAACTCGGTATCGGGCATCAGCCAGCCCTTGACCGTAGGCAGGATGCCGCCGCCCGGCACGATGCCGCCCGCGTTATCGAAGAAAGCGTCGGCCCCGCGCCCCATCAGCGTCGTGGGACCCGCGCGCCGCCCCGTCCCCAACGGATCGAAGCTCGAAACCGCCGGATTCAGTGCCCGCACCAGCGATAGCAGAGCCTGTTCGGTGGGGGTCGAAGCGCGCGCCGGCTCCAGATCGTCGCCTTCCTCACCGATCTGCCGCAGCGCCGCCATGCTGGCTTCCAGATCCGCCGTCTGGTCGGCGTAATCGGCCAGCGCGTTCACCAGGTTCTGATCGTTGGTGACCAGATTGCTCAGGCGCTTCTCATCCAGGCCCTGCGGCGCGTACACCATCAGCACCAGCCGCGTGTCGAACGGCACTACCCACTGGCTGAGCGACGTCGCCGGACCCGGCTGCAGCACCGTGATCTGCCCGTCTTCCGACTTCGGCACCATCACCAGCGTCATAGCCGCGTCCTTCGGATCCACGTCCGGCGGCAGCCGGCCCGGCTGATACCGCACGCGGTAGCCCCGCGGCAGATTATTGAGGCGCCGGATGGGCACCCACACCGGACTGCCCGGACCGTCGCTCGCCGCCATCAGGCGGAACGTGGCCACCGCCACGCTACCCACACAATCGTTGGCGGAATTCAGCGTCGCCTGCTGCGCCACAACCGGCACGCAGGCCGCCGCGAACACGAAGAGCGCAGCAACTCGCTTTGCCATACAGCTACTATAGAAGTTTACGCCCCCGGTCCGGGGCGCCGACGGAGTAAACGTGAATAAGCAGGACATCCTCCTCGCCCATCAACAGCACATCTTCCCCAGCGTCTTTCACTACTTCAAGGAACCGCTGGTGATGACGCGCGCCAAAGATCAATACGTATGGGACGCGGACGGCAACCAGTATCTCGACTTTTTCGGCGGCATCGTCACCATCAGCGTCGGGCACTGCAACGAAACGGTGAACCGCAAGGTCACAGAGCAGCTCAATCAACTAGAGCATGTATCCACGGTCTATGTTACGGAGCCGCAGGCGGCGCTGGCCCAGCGCGTGGCCGGCATCACCCCCGGCGGCAAGCTCACCAGGTTCTTCTTCACCAATAGCGGCACGGAGGCCAACGAAACCGCATTCCTCACCGCGCGCCTGGCCACCGGATCCAGCGAAATCGTCGCCCTGCGCCACGGCTATCACGGCCGCTCGGCCCAGGCCATGGCCGCTACCGGCGTCGGCTCCTGGCGCCTGGGACCTTCCACGCAGCCCGGCTTCGTCCACGCCATCAACGCCTACTGCTACCGCTGCCCGCTGGGCTTGAAATACCCTTCCTGCAACGTGCAGTGCGCGCGCGATGTCGAGGAAGTGATCCGCACCTCCACCTCGGGCAGGATCGCGGCCTTCGTCGCCGAACCCATCCAGGGCGTCGGGGGACTGATCACGCCGCCCAAGGAATACTTCGAGATCGTCGCCGGCATCGTCAAGAAGTACGGCGGCCTCTTCATTAGTGATGAAGTCCAGACCGGCTGGGGCCGCACCGGCAAGTGGTTCGGCATCGAGCAGTACAACGTGGAGCCGGACATGATCACCGGCGCCAAGGGGCTCGGTAACGGCCTGCCCATCGGCATCACCGCGGCCAAGCCCGAAGTTGCCGAGGCCTATAAAGGGCTGACGATTTCGACCTTCGGCGGCAACCCGGTGGTGGCCACGGCGGCCAAAGCCGTGGTCGATTTCATTGACGAGAACAAACTTATGACGAACGCAGCCGAGGTCGGCGCCCACCTGCGCACGAAGCTCGAAGAGTTGCAAGCCAAGTTCCCCCTGATCGGCGACGTGCGCGGCATGGGCCTGTTGCAGGCCGTCGAACTGGTGGAGGATCGCGAGACGAAGAAACCCGCCGCGGCCGCCACCAACGCCATGCTGGAAGCCGCCCGCGAGAACCGCATCCTGCTGGGCAAGGGCGGCCTGTACGGAAACACGCTGCGCATTTCCCCGCCGATGAACATCGCTAAGAGCGACGTCGACACGTTCATCGAGCGGCTGGAAGCCAGCTTCACCAAGGTGAGCCAGGACATGCTCGCCGGAGCGCCTCGCTAGGCTATATATGGAAGAGAAAGCGTTCTACCGCGAATCCCCGACCACCAAGCCGGCCACTCTCAACTGCCCGTTCTGCCACACGCAGGACACCTACGACCTCCGCTGGATGGTGCGCAAGAAGGTGGCCCAGCTCCCCCGCGGCGCCGACGAGCGCGACCGCGCCCGCTTCGCCAAATTCCTCAGCTACATGGTGCTGATGGACGACAAAGCGATGTGCAAGAACATACGCTGCCGCAAGCGCTTCGACATCTCGGGCCTCAAGACCATGGCGTTCATTTGAGCGCTACGCCCCGAACCACCACCCGACCCCCGCGGTGACCGCCATCGCCAGCGCCCCCCAGAACGCCACCCGAGCTGTCCCCTTCCACGCCGGAGCCCCGCCCGTGCGCGCCGCGACCGCCCCCAGCGCGGCCAGGCACACCAGCGACGCACCGCACACCGTCGCGATCAACAGCCCTTGCCGCGCGATCAGAATCATGAGGATCGGCACCGCCGCGCCAGCCGTGAACGCCGCCGCCGAGGACACCGCCGCCTGCAACGGCCGCGCCGCCAGCTCATCGGACAGGCCGATCTCATCGCGTGCGTGCGCCGCCAGCGCATCGTGCTCCATCAACTGCCGTGCGACCTCTTGCGCCAGCCCCGCCTCCAGCCCGCGTTGCACGTAAATCCCAGCCAGTTCGCGCAGTTCGCCCTGCGGATCGGCAGCCAGCTCCCGCCGCTCCAATGCGAGATCCGCCTGTTCGGTATCGGCCTGCGAGCTGACCGACACGTACTCTCCCGCGGCCATCGAAAGCGCCCCGGCCACCATTCCCGCCAGGCCCGCCAGCAAAATGTCCTGCTGGCCCGTCCCCGCGGCGGCCACGCCCACCACCAGGCTGGCGGTCGAGACGATGCCGTCGTTCGCCCCTAACACCGCGGCCCGCAGCCAGCCGGTGCGCTCGGTCTTATGTTGTTCACGATGTCGCATTTGTGGAGGAGATCCCACTCCGCGGCGCGAGCGTTTCACTCCCCGCCTTGAGCTCCGAGCGTATGACAGAATCGAGGTGCATGGCAACGCGCACGTGCGGCGAGCCCCTGGACCCTCTGGAACGGCTGGTCCACGCGCTGGAGGAAGGCCGGCTCTCGCTCCAAAAGATCGTGGCGGACTTGGCGACAGGAATGCGGAGGGGCTTCGATCAAGTCGCCGAGCAGTTCGCGGAGACGGATCGACGCATACGCGCCACCGACGAGCGGATCGACAAGCTGGTATCGGCGATCTGATCCGGCAGCGCGACAGCCGGACCTAGCCGCCCGCCGCTCCATGCCCCGGCAGCGTGAAGACTCCCAACTGCTGCCACATCCCCAGCAAGTCCAGTTGCTCCCACGCCTCGACAATCTTGCCCCCGGCGAGGCGATAGATCGTAATTCCACCAATGGCGATCCGCTTGCCGCTCGGCGGTGCGCCCGGCATGGGACCCTGCTGCGTGCCCGTAGCACTCCACCGTCCCACCACGATGTCGCCGCACGCGATCAACTCCTCAAACGTCACATGCGCGTCGGGAAACGCGGCGCGATACCGCGCCACAGCCTGCCGCCAGTCCTCGCGTGTGCCCACACCGTTCGGCATGTGCGGACCGTGATAGCGGGCATCGGCCGTCATCACTTCCTCCGCGGTCTCCAGGAGCCCCTGATTCCACAGCTCATCGGCGATGCGGGAAACCAGTTTTTTGCCTTCGTCTGCGCTCATTCGTTCCTCCTTTTGGCTCGTTGCGGCTCCCCCACCTCCCGGTCGATCCACTCCAGATAGCTCTCTGACCCGTCCACAATCGGCACCGCCACCACTTCCGGAAGCTCGTAGGAATGCATCCCCGTGATCGCTTCGCGCAACTCCGGCAGCCGGTCCCGCCGCGTCTTGATCACCAGCATCCACTCCATGGCGTCTTCGATCTGGTCTTTCCAGCGGTAGATGCTGCGCACGCTGGGCAGGATGTTGACGCACGCCGCCAGGCGCTTCTCGACCAGATGCCGGGCGAGCTTGGCTGCCTCCTCGGGCGATTCGCAGGTGGAGAACACCACGATCTTGTCTGTCATTGTTGGGGCCGGTCCGTCACTGTTGGGAGAGGATCTGCGGGGGCACGAACTTCGGGGGCTCCGGCGGCGGAGGGGGGTCCGCCGGCCACTTCGCGATCTTCTCGCGTACGTCCTTGGCTTTGCCCTTATCGTCGGTCAGTTGGAGGAACTTGTTGTAAGCCTCGCGCGAGCGCCGGTAGTCTTCCAGCTTCTCGTAGGCCTCGCCCAGCTTGTAGAACGGCTCGGGATTGGCGTCATCCCACAGCGTCGCCTCCAGGTAGCGGCTCGCCGCGGCGCGGTAGTTGCCCTTCTTGTAGTAAAAGTTGCCCGTGTCCATTTCCTTTTTGGCTTGCAGCGGATTGAAGGTGTACTGGCGTGGCGTCACGAGCGTTTCGTCTTCCTCCGGAGGCTCCTGGTAGACCGGCTCCTCGCCCTTCTGGGCGGGCTGCCCCGGCGCCGGCGCGGGACCCTCGGCGGGTCGTGGCGCCAATGGCGTCTGCGCACTCACACCGCAGGCGAAGAAAATAGCGAGGAAAATCGCCCGTGCCACAATCTAAGTATAGGACCCTTCCCCGAGCTTCGCGACCGAGCCGCTGAGCTACCCACCGCGCCCGGCGTGTACCTTTATAAAGACGCGCACGGCACCGTCCTCTACGTCGGCAAAGCCAAAAACCTGCGCAGCCGGGTCCGCAGTTACTTCAACGATGAGCGCCTGGCCGACTCCAAAACCGGCACCCTCATCCACGAGGCCCGCCAGATCGATTTCATCCGCGTCGATAACGACAAGGAAGCCCTGGCGCTCGAAAACAACCTCATCAAGCAGTGGAAGCCGCGCTTCAATATCCTGCTGCGCGACGACAAAACCTACCCCTACATCAAGCTCACCGCCGAGCGTTACCCGCGCGTCTACGTCACCCGCCGCTTGCGCAAGGACGGGTCCACGTATTACGGCCCCTATTTCCCCGGAAACCTCGCCCACCGCCTGGTCCATTTCATCCACCGCCGCTTCAAAGTCCCCTCCTGCAAAGTGGACCTCACACGCAAGCACACCCACCCCTGCCTGGAATACCACATCCACCGCTGCCACGGACCCTGCGTCGAAGGCCTGGTCACCGACGAACGCTACGCCGAAGCCGTCCGCGACGTCCGGCTGTTCCTGGAAGGCCGCCACAAGGATCTGGAGGATCAGCTCCGCCAGCGCATCGAAGCCGCCAGCCAGGAGACGCGCTACGAAGAAGCCGCCGCCCTGCATGAGCTGCTCCGCACCGTCGAGGAAATGGGCGAGAAGCAGAAGATGGCCGCCGCCGAAGGCAGCGACACCGACATCTTCGCCTACTACGCCGAGCCTCCCCTGGTGGCCGTGAACCTCTTCCACCTGCGTCACGGCCACATCGTCGACCGCCGCGAGTTCTTCTGGGAGGACCAGCACGCCTTCGATCCCTCGGAATTCTTCTCTTCGCTGCTCAAGCAGGTCTACCTCAACGACCCCTACGTGCCGGCCTTCATCCACGTGCCGGTCGAATTCGAAGAGTGCGAGCTGCTCGAAGAATTCCTCACCGAACGCCGCGGCCGTAAGGTCGAGATCCACACGCCCCAGCGCGGCCAAAAGAGAGCGATGCTCGCCCTGGTCGAATCGAACGCGCGCCACAGCTTCGAGCAGCGCTTCCGCGTCCTCAAGCCCAGCTCGCAGGCCATCCAGCAGGCCCTGGCCGACGCCCTGGGGCTGGAGCACCCGCCCAAGCGCATCGAATGCTTCGATATCTCCCACATCCAGGGAACCGACAAGGTGGCCAGCATGGTGGTGTGGGAGGAAGGCAAGATGAAGAAGGCGGACTACCGCAAGTTCGCCATCCGCACGGTGGAAGGCAACGACGATTTCGCCAGCATGCGGGAAGTGATCGGACGCCGCTACGGGCGCCTGCAACAGGAAAACCAGCCGCGCCCGGGCCTGGTGCTGGTCGACGGCGGCCTGGGCCAGCTTCACTCCGCCGCCGCGGCGCTCGAAGAACTCGGTATCACGGACCAGCCGCTGGCCTCCATCGCCAAGCGTGAAGAGTGGATCTACGTCTACGGGCAGGAAGAGGAGCCGATTATCCTCGATAAATTCTCGCCCGTGCTGCACCTGGTGCAGATGGTGCGGGACGAAGCGCATCGTTTCGCTGTGACCTTCCACCGCACCAAACGAAACGCCAGCCGCCTGCGCAGCGAGCTGGCATTAATTCCGGGAATTGGCGAGAAAACGGCGGTGAAATTACTGCGGGAATTCGGCAGCCTGGAGCGCGTCCGCGCCGCCTCCGAAGACGACCTGTCCGCGGTCATCGGCCGGGCAGCAGCCCGCCGCCTGCAAGCCGCTCTCCCGGGCCTCCAGGAAGCCTGACTGCCCAGTGGGGCAGGCGGCCGCGGCCTGGCCTCCAGGGCACGGGGCGGCACCCGCTATAATGCCTGCTCAGTGCAACTCACCTTCGCCGACTGGTCGGTTGTCGCGCTCTACTTCCTGTTCAGCCTGGGCATCGGTCTTTACTTCCGTGCGCGCGCCGGGCAGAGCTTTGACGAATTCTTCCTATCGGGGCGGCAGGTGCCATGGTGGCTGGCCGGCACCTCGATGGTGGCCACGACCTTCGCTGCCGATACGCCGCTGGCTGTCACCGGGATGGTGGCCAGCAACGGGATCGCGGGCAACTGGCTGTGGTGGTGCTTCGTCGCCAGCGGCATGCTCACCGTGTTCTTCTACGCGCGATTGTGGCGGCGGTCGGGCGTGTCCACTGACGTCGAGTTTGCCGAGATCCGCTACTCGGGCCGCCCGGCGGCGTTCCTGCGCGGGTTCCGCGCGCTGTACCTGGGCATCCCGATCAACTGCATCGTCATGGGATGGGTGAACAAGGCGATGGTCGACATCCTCACGCTGGTGCTGGGTGTGGGCCAGATCCAGGCGCTCGCGATTTTGATGGGGCTAATTCTGGTGACATCCTTTATCTCCACGCTGTCGGGGCTGTGGGGTGTGCTGGTCACCGACCTGTTCCAGTTCGTGATCATGATGGGCACGGCGATCGCGCTGGCGGTGTTCGCGGTGAGCGCGGTCGGCGGCATGGATGCGCTGAAGACGCGGCTGTTGGTGCTCGATGGGTCGCGCGAAGGAGGCTCGGTGCTGAACTTCGTCCCCGACCTCGATTCCGCGTGGATGCCGTTGATCGCCTTCCTCGTCTACATTTCGCTGAACTGGTGGGCCACCTGGTATCCCGGAGCCGAGCCGGGCGGCGGAGGCTACATCGCGCAGCGCATGCTCAGCGCCAAGGACGAGCGCCATTCGCTGCTGGCCACGCTGTGGTTCAACGTAGCGCACTATGCCATCCGCCCGTGGCCCTGGATCCTGGTGGGGCTCGCGTCGCTGGTGCTGTTCCCGGGCCTGGAGAAGCCGGAGACCGGATACGTGCGGGTGATGATCGAGGTGCTGCCGGCGTCGCTGCGCGGGCTGATGATCGCGGGGTTCGCCGCGGCCTACATGTCGACCATCGCCACGCAGCTCAACTGGGGCGCCAGCTACCTGGTGAACGATTTCTACCGGCGCTTCTGGAAACCCCACGCCGCGCCGGGGCACTACGTGCTGGTGTCGCGCGCGGCCACGGTGATCCTGACGGTGATCGCCGCGGTGGTCACCTTCTATCTGGATTCGATCGCGACCGCCTGGAAATATCTGCTGGTCACCGGCGCGGGCACCGGCGGCGCGCTGCTGCTGCGCTGGTATTGGTGGCGCGTCAACGCCTGGAGCGAAGTCGCGTCTATGGCTGTGGCGGCGGTGGTCTCCTTAACGATGCAGATCGGGTTCGGCTACGACACCGACAATCCGGTGGACTTCGCGTGGCTCATGATTGCGACGGTGGCGATCACCACGGCGGCGTGGCTGGCGGTGACGTTCCTCACCGCGCCGGAGCGGCCGGAGGTGCTGGTGGCGTTCTACCGCCGCACGCGGCCGTCGCGCGCGGGGTGGGGTCCGGTGGCGAAGCTCGCCCCGGAGGTGAAGCCCGCGCGCGACGGCGTGGCGAATCTGCTTTGTTGGGCGGGGGGCTGTATGCTGATCTATGGCGTTTTATTCGGCGTCGGCAAGATCCTGCTGGGGGAGACGGCCGCGGGCCTCGCTCTGTTGGGGATGGGAGCCGCCGGATTCGCGATCATCTACTGGAATCTATCGCGGAGAGGTTGGAGTGCAGTGGTCGATTAGTTTGGTTACCCTCGCGGGGCTGGCCGCCTCAGCGTGGGCGAGTCCGGTGGACTTCGGGATGCAGGATTGGCGCGCCGCGGTGGCCGAGCGCGACCGCAAGCTTTCCCTGCAAACCGAGCTGAGCCTGGATCCGCCGGGCAGCTACCGGATCGTGCCGCTGCGCGGCGGCGTGCGGGTGAGCGGCGGCGACCTGCGCGGGCTCATGTACGGATTGATCGCGGCGGCCGAGCAGATGCGCGCCACCGGCACCGTGCAGGACACGCGCGCCAAACCGGCGCTGACCGTGCGCGGCGTGCGCCTCACGCCCACCGATGTGCAGGTGGCGAGCAACGCCTTCTTCAACCCCGACCAGTGGCGCGCCTATTTCGCAGTACTGGCGCGCAGCCGCATTAATCAACTCACGCTGGTGATGCCGCTCAAGGCCGTGGATCTGGATCGCATCCGCTTCCTTTCGCGCACGGCCGCCGACTATGCCGTGGATTTCACGCTGGGGTTGCGCGGTCCGCTGGGCGACGCCAAGACTGCCTATGCGCGCCTGCGCACGATTCTGGACGAGAGCCAGCACGTGCGCGGCATCGAGATCCAGCCGGACCGCGAACCGGTGGAGTTTTACCAGAACACGGTGATCCGCGCGGTGCGCGAATCGGGAAGGCGCGTGGCGCTGGATGTGCACGGCGTGACGTCGCGGCCGGAGATCGCGCTGGCGGCGCTCGAGGCCGGCGTGTTCCTGCGCGCGTCGGCGGATCCTGGCGCGCACGGCTACTACGAACTGCACAGCGTGCTGCACGCCCCCAATGTGACCGAGGATCCGGAGACGGTGCGCAAGCATCTCGACGACTTGATGGAGAAGAACGCGGCTGGATTCGAAGTGGATGCTCCAGGTCCGGAACTGGGTGGCCACCAACAGCTCTTCTGGTTGTGGGGCCGTTTGGGATACGATCAAGGGGCCAAGATTTCTGCCTCTCCCGATGCAGCCGCGGGGGACGCGCCGGCAAATAGGAAAGGAGCAACGCCATAAAGGCAGTCGGGGTATTCCCGGCCGGGCGCCGCTAGCGAACGGCGGCGGCTTTCACTGCTTCGCGCACGCCGGATCAAGAAGCTCCTTCGGCGCATGCTCGATGAGACTCACTTCCTCTCCGGCGACGGGATCCGCGGAGTCTCCGCGATTCACAAGGATCATTCCTGCACGTTCCATTGCGAGTCGACTTCCGGGATGTTCGGGGGGGAACTCCAATTGGCGCGGCCCATCTGGATGCCTCTGAATTCGTTGCTGACCGAGTCGCTCCGCGGTTTCCACGATTCCTACGGCGGCGACTTCCGCGTGGGAATGCCCGACCGGTTCCGGACGGTCCCTCAGCCTGAAGCAAGCTGCGGAGGAGTTGAGCAATCGCATCCGGCGTATCTGCGCCCATCCGGCGTATCTTTGCCAACCCGGCGTATCTGTGCCAAGGATGAGCACAGCCGCCGCGCCGTGTTCGGAACCAAGAAAAACTGCAAGCGACCCGAATTTCAAGGACTACGTGTTATTCTACGGATACTTCTACAGGGACAACGGAAGAGGCGTCGGCGCGAACCATCTGACCGGATGGAGCGGGTTGGCCGCCAAGCTGCTTCAACCGAGAGCCGCTCATTGAGTTGTGTAGCATCACTGCGTAAGCAAAAAGGAGGAGGAGCATTGCCAAAGAATCCGGAATCGTTCCCGACCCCGCATTGGCCGAAGTACAATGTGCCGAAGTTGCTCTCGGGACAGAAGGCCTTGGTGACGGGCGCAAACTCAGGCATCGGCCAGGCCGTTGCCGAAGCGCTCGGCATGGCCGGCGCGGATGTGGTGGTGAACTACGTCGTCGGAGAGGAGGCGGCCCAGGCGGTCGTCGAGAAGATCAAATCGTTCGGCGTCAAAGCCATCGCCGTCATGGCTGATGTTTCGAAGGAAGATCAGGTCCAGGCGATGTTCAAGAAGACGATCGCGGAGTTCGGGACCATCGATATCCTCGTGAACAACGCGGGACTCCAGCGCGACGCCGCGATCGAAGACATGACCCTGGCCCAGTGGAACTTGGTCCTGGGCGTGAATCTGACGGGTCAGTGGCTCTGCGCCCGTGAAGCGATCAAGGAATTCAAGCGTCGCGGCGTGGTCCCCGAGGTTTCCTGCTCGGCCGGCAAAGTCATCTGCATGAGCTCGGTTCACGACGTCATTCCGTGGGCCGGACACGTGAACTACGCCTCGTCCAAGGGCGGCGTGATGTTGATGATGAAGAGCCTGGCGCAGGAATGCGCCCCGTTCCGCATCCGCGTCAACTCGGTGTGCCCGGGCGCCGTCAAAACCCCGATCAATACGCAGGCCTGGGAAACCCCGGAGGCCCTGAACGATCTGATGAGCCTGGTTCCTTATAACCGTATCGGTGATCCCATGGACATCGGCGGCGTAACCGTGTTCCTGGCGTCCGATCTGGCGGATTACATCGTCGGAACCAACATCTATGTGGATGGCGGCATGACGCTTTATCCCGGGTTTGAGGGCGGCGGCTGAGGAGTCCGCCGTACTCTGGTTCAAGCCGGAGCAGTTGGCCTGACTACTGGATGGAGCCGACGGTCATCTTCATGATCTCAGCCGACGTTTTTGACCATCTGTTCGAGGTTGCGGGCTCTGCACGAACCACCGCGCATCAGCGATTGAGCGCGTTCCACGCCAAGTGGCCCGGCGTGGTGGATTCACTGATCACCACCCGCTTGCCCATCGACAAGGTGAAGGAGCCGCTGTCGGGCAGCGTGGGCGGCATCAAGAGCGTCATCAGCGTTACCTAAGCGTCGCTGACATCGGTTTACACCCTGGACCTGGCGGTCCGGCTCGCAGTGTTGGGCCGGCCGCCGGTCCATTTTTTTGAAAATTACCCTCAACGAAGCGGGCCTCCCGCGCGTATCACCTTACAGACGGTCGGGATCTACCCGGGTGTCGCGGAAGGAGACGGACTCCTATGAGACGCATGCTCTGGATTCTGGTGGCCACGGCCACGCTCGTATTGGCGCAACAGCAAAAGCAGCAGGCCCCGGAGCCGCCCAAGGCCAACCCGGGCGACACGCTGAAGGTGATCGACCTGAAACAGGCCAACGCCGATAGCGTCGCGCGGGCGCTCAACGGCGTGCTGGGCGGACTGGCGGCGGTGACGGCGTCCTCCGGCGCGATCATCGTGCGCGGCAGCCCGGACGCGGTGAAGGTGATCGAGGCGGCGGTCGCAAAGCTGGATGTGGCGGCCGCGGAGGCGCCTCGCAACTCGTTCAATATTCCATCCACACCCGTCAACATAGAGATGACCGTCGATTTGCTGTATGGTTCAGCGGAGGAGACGACTGAGACGATCCCGCAGAGCCTGGAGCCCACCGTCACGCGGCTCCGGACGGTGTTCCCTTATCAGGGTTACCGCGTGCTCGACTCGTTCGTGCTGCGGAGTCGCGACATGCAGAAGACACAGTCCTGGGGCACCCTTCCCAGCGCGAAGGACGCTGCAAACTACACGACCTACCACCTGACTTATACACCGTCGGTTGCCCGGCCCATGGGGGAGGCTCCCCGCATGGTGCACATCAGCAGCTTGTCGCTTAGCCTGCAGATGCCAGCGGGCGTGCGTGCGAACGGCAAGACCGGCGCGCCGGAGCCGTTTACCGTTGGCTCGGAAATCTCCACCAGCCTGGATGCTCGTGAGGGCCAAAAGACCGTGGTGGGCAAGGCGAACATCGCGCGCAGCCAGGACGCACTCATCCTGATCGTGACGCCCAGGGTGCTCGAGTAGCGCGCGCTGTCCGCCAATCAGGGCAACGTGACTTCCGCCGCCGCCACGCCTTGCTCGCCGCAGATCGTGTAGAACAGATACATGTGCCCGTCCTCGACGTAGAGCGCGGGGTCGCGCAGTTGCTTCGCGGGGCCGTAGATTTCGCCCACCGCGGAGGGCTCCACGGGTAAGTCCGGGCATTCGTAGGAAGTCTCCGGCGCCATCACCTTGTCATAGGTGGTCGCCTTCCAATCCTTCCAGTCACCGGTGAGCGGAATGGTGGTGTGCAGCACGGACTCGGGCGCGTCGCGGATGGCCGTAAAGAAGACGTCGATCTTGTCCGGGTGCGTCAGGATCGCCACGTGGCGCACGCGGTTCGCGTACGGGCTGTCGCGCCACGGGCTGGGGCCGAGCTCGAATTCGCCACGGGGGTCCGGCGAGTGCAGTAACTGGCCCAGGCGGGAGATCGCGTAGAACTGGCCGTCGTGCTGGAACACGCGCAGGTAGCTCTGGCGCGAGATGGCCGGCAGCGGAGTGAAGTGGATGCCGTCCGTGGATTCCGCCGCCTGCGTGTACTGCCCGTAGCCGTTTTCCCGCATGAAGGTGCGCGCCGCGGCCACGTCCTCCGGCCAGCGTTTTCCTTCGGTCCACAGGCCGTGGTACCACAGAACGATTTTCTTGCCGGGCTCGTCCACCCAGACCTCGGGCGAGGCGATGTGCGTGTAGACGCCGGGGGGCTGCGGGTCGGGATCGGGCTGCGGGCGGAAGAAGGCCGAGTCGGCCACCTGCATCACGCCGGGCTCGTAAATCTTCCAGGGGCCGTGCAGCGAATCGGCGTAGGCCAAGCGGATGTGCTGCCCTTTGTGGTGCGCGAAGTACATGTAGTAGCGCCCCAGCGGCCGCTGGACCCAGTCAGGCACGCGCAGGATGGTGGGGCCATTCACGTTGTCGCCCAGCGACGGTGACGAGTCCACCGTAACCAGCGGATTCTCGGCGAAGCGCCTGGCCGGGATGTCGGCGGCCCAGGCCGTGGCGGGCACCAGCAGCAGCGCGGCCATCCATTTTCGTGAAGTGCAAGCGAGGTGCATCGAATCCTCCGTCAACGGGTCAGCGAAATTTTGAGCTCGGCTCCGAAGAGCATGGTGCGATCGTTGTCGCGGGCGGCCCACTGAAGCAGCGTTTCGAGGCTCCTCTGGACCCGTCCGTTGAAAACTTCCTTGCCGTTGGCCACCACCCGCACGGGTTTCGTAAAGTCGAAGTCCTCGGGCGAAAGCAGCAGTGTGAACTCCCGCACGCCGCTAGTTGTGGCTTCGATCGTATTGCCCGTGCGTTTGAGATCCACGCGGCCCGCCTGCTTCGCAGGGCTGAAGATCTGGCCTCCGGTGCCGCTGTAGGCGAACGTCTCCGACCGCGCCACGTCATTTACGTCGGCAAGTTCCGCAGCCTCGCCCGGCGCCATGCCGAAGCGGTCGATCACCAGCCAGTGGCTGCGATTGTGCGCCGAATCGGCGGCTTCCCAGGAAAGCGTGTCCGGGTACGGATCGCGGGGGTGCGCGGCGACGAAGGATTCGTAGATGTCCTTCACCTCTGGCCACCAGCGCGTATTGTGCTCGCCGTCAGGCTGCGGATGATAATCGATGGCTACACCGCCGGCCATCAGGTGGCGCGTGAACGGCTCGACCACGCGCGTGGGGTAGAGCCGATCCTTGCCGCCGTTGATGACGAACCACGGCTTGGCGCGCAGGTTATTCGGAAAGCTGCGGCCGTCGTCGATCTCTTCGTTAGCCAGCACCAGCAGGAATCCGTTGAGCGGCAGGAAGCTGGCGTAAGGCGTGGTGTCGCGCATGGCGATGTAGTAGGCCCCGGTAGCGCCGTCGGAGACGCCGGAGACCACCACGCGATTCTCGTCGATGTTGTAGGTGCGCTTCAGCGCGTCGACAATCGCGGCGAGGTTCAGCACCTGGTCATCGCTCCACCAGGGCGCGTCGTTCCAGGCATAGGGGAGCACGTAGAACTGCTCGGCGCCGGCCAGGTTGCCGATCTCGCCTTTGCCGCGGGGCTGATTGCTGGTGCGTCCACCGACCCCTCCGTGAAGCTGGAAGCGCACCTGGTAACGGCGCGCGGGGTCGTAGTTTTCGGGCACGTTGACGGCGTAGTAATGTTCCACCCCGTCCGAGGTCCGGTTCTTGTCGATCACTACCCCGGACTTCTGCGCTTCGTAGCGCCGGCCGGACTGCAAGCGCCGCCAGGCGTCGTCAAACGAAATGCCGGTTTTGACGATGCCGTTCACCGCGCGGGCCGCCTCCCGGGGCGAGTCCGCGGACCAGAACTTTGCAAAGGCGTCGTCGATCGCGCCTGGACTCTGTGCGCACGCCGAACCAGCGGCGAGCAGGACGATCGCGAGGCGGGCGGGGCTCATGAGCCCTTATTATAGGGGACTTGTCTTCAGCAGGATACCCCCGCGCTGGGGTCGAGGCTTCCCTGCAGAAGCACTTCCCAAACGTCCGATTGTGGGGGTTTAGTACGTCTAGTATCAGTGGATTGTGATTGTATCTCCCCTGCACTCGGAGTATACTCCTGCTGTAAGACAGAATAGTCAGACGGACGGAAAATCGCGAGCGGGTCGTGACAGCCGCTGGCGCGGCGTAAGGGGGGGAGGAAGAAATGAAGTTCACTCATGTAGAGAGGAGACGTGTGTTTACACTCGTTTCCGTAACAATGCTAGCGATCCTGTCTGCCGGAACGGTGTCGGCAGCTGGTCCGGACGATGCGGTCAGTGATCACTTCGCTGATTTTGCCGTAGTCGGGAACGAGGTTTTCATCAACAACGGCGCCGCGATTCTAGCCACCGATCAGGGCCAGGCGCGGGTGGGCAGCAACGGGCTGCTTCATCTAGGGGCCAATGGCAAGGTGGGCGAGAGCGGCGCTGGCGGCAACATTCAGGCGCTGGGCGATCTGAACCTGGCGAACGGCAGCCACATTTTCGGCAATTCGGGCAACGCCTCGACCAATGGAAATCTCACGATCGGGACGAACGGCAGAGTCGAGGGAGATGCCAGCGCGGGTGGCGACGCCACGCTGCTGAACGGCGCCAAGGTGTCCGGTGTGCTGAACCTGGGCGGAACGGCCTCTTACGGGGTCAACGCGCTGGCCTACGGCGGAGAAGCGCACAGCCCGGTGCTGGTTCCCAGCATCGAATTCCCGGTCTGTCCGGCGGAGATGACCGGAACGCCCGGAATCCCGGCAGACTTTGCCACTGGTGTCAACAGTTCTCACGCGCTCCAGCCGGGTGACTACGGCAGCTACGCGTTTGGGAGCGGCAATGACGTCCTGCTGCAATCCGGCGAGTACTACTTCACCTCACTCAGCTTCGGCGTCAATAACAAGATCACCCTGGCACTGCCGGTGACGATCCATATTGCTCCGGCGGGAATGCTGCGGATCGGCAACGGATCCAGCATGGCCTTGACCGGCGCGGGCGATGCCCGCGACGTAGTCTACCGGCTCGGCTCGGAGTCCACGGCCAACGTCGGCACGAATGCGAAGGTCGCCGGGACGTTCTGCGGACCGCCGCACAGCCCCGGGGCGGACGTCACGGTGAACAACGGTGCGGTGGTCGAAGGCGCCATCTACGCGGCCAACGTCCATCTGGGGACCAACAGCCGGATCCATTCGCGGCCCGCGGATCTTACCACCGTCGTTCATCCGGACCTCAGCAGCTTCGTGCTGCTGGCTTCGCCCGGCAGCAGCCCGGCTATTGACCTGGGCGGCAGCACCAAGGTGAACGCCGGCGACGTGGGCACCGACGGGTCGATCAACACGGGCACCAGCGTCCGGCTGGACCTGAGCGCCGCGACGCGGACCATCGCCAAGGCAGTACAGTATTTGGGCGGCAGCACGAAAGTGGCGCAACTCTTCACGGACACCGGAGCACCAGTGCCGCAAGGCAGCAACGTGGTGGTCTCCAGCCAGCAGAGTTTCGCGGCGGGCAATCTGCCCGATCCCGCCACCTGGCCGACCGCCGGACCCTGCACGCCCGCATCGGACCCGAACGCGGACCAGAAGACCACCGGCACGGGCCAGACCCTCTCGGTGGGTCCGGGAGCCTACGACGAGATCTACGTCCACGGCAACGGGACGCTCACGCTGACCGGCGGACGCTACGACGTCCGCAGTTTCAGCACCGGAACGAACGTGAAAATCCACGTGCAGGGCAAAACCACCATCTGTGTTTCCGAGACCTACAACATCGGCGGCGGCACGTTGGTAAACGATCCCAGCCTCGGTTCCGGCGAGTTTGTAGCGCCCGCCGAGTTTGTGGTGCAGTACGCCGGTTCCGGGACCGCCACCAGCGGATCGAGCACGACATTCTACGGCGGTCTGCTGGCCTACCCGAACGGCTCAATCTACCTGGGAGGCGGCTCGTTCAACAAGGGCGGGTTCATCGGCAAGTCGATCCAGACGGGAACGACGGTGCAGGTAGAGGTCGCTGCGCCCTCTCCGCTCGGACCGTAACCTATTATAATGGCGAGGCTTGTCTATTCAGGGCGCGGATTCTCTGGTGCATTCCGGGGGGCCGCGCCCCAAAACCTTCCAGCGGGTTGGCGCCTGTGGAAACAAGCCTTGACAGTGTATGCAGATGCGTTTACACTTACTGTTTCCAGTAGCTGATTACAGCAATTTACCTAGGACTGTCTAAGGAATGGCTTAGCGAGTACTAGGAGAGTCGGAGGATCTCGGGAACAGAGCGGCGGCACTCGTGGCCCTTGTCTAACGGGCAGGCGGTGCTTGGTTTCGTGCGGTTCCCGATGTACGGTACTATGTTTCGTCTACGCTCGCTTGTCCCTTTGCTCGTGGGTTTCTTGCTCGCTGCGCCCTTTGCCTGTGCGTCGCTGGTCACCTATTCGGCTTACGCGCAAGGCACGTTCGGTACCGGCAGCAATGTGACCGTTGGGGAAGGATGGCTCGGCGTGAATACCGGTCTGTTTACGCTGGGCGGAGGCAGCCACATTCTTACCGCCAACGGCGGTGCCGGCTTTACCTCGGGGACGAGCATCGTGGTTTCCCAGAACCTGTTGTTCAACAGCGATGTCTTCCTGGGCGGCAACGCTTCGGTGGCCGGCGACGTGGACAGCGGAGGCAACATCACCGCGGGTAGCAGCGTGCACATCACCGGGACCGCCACGGCGTCCGGCACGATCGACGCCGGGATTACGGCCGGAGCCAAGTTCCCCATGAGCACGCCCGACGTCTTCGCCGTGGAGACGCTGCCCAGCGTCATGTCGCTGGTCGCCAACGGCTCGCCGCTGATGAACACGGCCAGCGGCACGCTCAATGTGACGCCGGGAAGCCACGGCCCTCTTTCCACGGGAACGAGTGTGACAGTGAACTTCACCGCCGGGACGTATTACATTGACAGCCTGGCGATCGGCGGCAGCAACACCGTCAACTTTGACACCAGCGGCGGACCCATCAACATCTTCATTGTGGGCGCCTTCAGCACCGGGAGCAACACGGATGTCTTCGTGGACGGAGTCGCCTACGGCAGCGCCAGCGCGGCATCGATCGCCAAAATTTACATGGAGACCGGCACCACCTGGGCTCTGGGAGGCGGCTCGCAATGGGTAGGAACCGTGCTCTCCGGCGGGAATCTTACCACTGGAAGCAACGGCGATCTTCGCGGACAGTACCTCAGCCGCGGCAACCTGTTTTTTGGGGGCGGGACGCACCTGGACAACCTGATCCTGTCCGACTACCTCACGTCGGTCCCGGAGCCGGCCACGTTGTGGTTATCCGGTGCCGGATTGGCGGGCCTTTGGCTGCTGCGCCGCCGGCGGGCGGCACGCGGCTGAGCGGTTGTCCCGCGCTTCGCCCTGATTCCGATGCCCGACGGCTCCGGTGCGCCGGGGATCCTGACCTTCCTGCAATTAGCGGAAACGTGCCGAACGCGGGTAACATCAACGTAGGAGAGGCATGGTTGACTATATGAGAAGGTTCTTGTTTCCCGTCCTGGCCTGCGCACTGCTATCCGCGGGGCTGCTGTCCGCGCAGACACTGAGTAACGCAGACCTGATCAAGCTGGCCGGCGCCGGTTTGAGCGAGCAGTTTGTTTCCGACATGATCAACAAGGAAGGGTCGCGCCTGTCCAGCGACGTTTCCAGCCTGATCGATCTCAAGCAGGGCGGTGTCAGCGAGCGGCTGATCGGCGAGGTAGTCAAGAAGAGCACCGCACCCAGCGAGCCCCTCAATAGCGATTCCGTGATGCGACTGGTCAAGGCCGGCTTCAGTGACAGCTTCATCGTCGACCTGCTGAGCAAGCGCCCGGGCAAGTTCGACACCAGCGCTTCGCGCATCATCGAACTGAAGAACGCGGGCGTAAGCGAACGGCTGCTGGCGCTGATGGTCACCCAGGGCGGCGGTCGCGAACTGGCGGCCGGCACGGAGATCATTGTCCGCCTGATCGATTCGGTGGATTCCGACGTGGCCCGGGTGGGCGACGAGTTCCGCGCCAGCCTGGATGACCCGATCACCATCGGCTCGGACGTGATTGCGCCGAAGGGCGCCGACGCCACCGTGAGGCTGGTGGATTCGGCCGAATCCGGCAAGCTGCGCGGGCGCACGTCACTCACGCTGCAACTGGTCTCGGTGACGGTCGACGGCCAGCCGATGACCATCAACAGCTCGGACGTGGCGCAATATAGCGGCTCGCGCGGGGCCCGCACGGCCAAGTCGGCGGCGACCGTCGGCGCGGTGGGCGCGATCATCGGAGCCATTGCCGGCGGCGGCAAGGGCGCGGCGATCGGTGCGGCGGCGGGCGCGGGCGCAGGCGCCGGGGCGCAGGTGCTGCTGGATCCGCAAAAGGTGAAGGTGCCGTCGGAGACGGTGCTGACGTTCCTGACCGACCGCGCCGCGCGCATTCCGTAAGGTGGCGCAAGCACTCGTGCTTGCCGCGCCGGGACTCATCCCGGCGCGTGTCGCCGGTCACGATGTCGTGCCGCAAGCGCCACTGCGACCGTCCGGACTCGTGGGAGAGGCCTAGCCTGGATTTCGCACAGGCTCGCAGAGCGTTTCGGGCAAAGCACGGGCGGGAGGCTTCGGCGAGTGGCCGGGCCGGCACCCCGGGTACGACACTGTGATGGACGACAAGCGCCGGGACGAGTCCCGGCGCGGCGAGCCATGGGCTCGCGCCACGTCCTGCGTCCGAAACCTGGTGAGAAATGCAGGCTAACCCGAGGCTAACCCGGATTGCTCACAAGCCCTCAGCACGTCGGCGGGAAGCGTAAGACGGGAAACGCAATCGGCGATTTCGCCGCCGCTCCCGGCAGGACACTGTGACGGGCGACAAGCGCCGGGACGAGTCCCGGCGCGGCAAGCCACGGGCTTGCGCCACATCCTGCGCCCGAACCCAGTGAGAAATGCGGGCTAAAGCTACGCGGTTCTGAACACTCACCACAAGTGCCGGGACGAGTCCCGGCATGGCAAGCACGAATGCTTGCGCCACCTTACTGCCGGACGCTGACCCGCATCTCCCCGTCCACGTAGGCGATGTATTCAGCCCCGGCTGAGGCAGCCATGTCGTCCGATTTCGGCTTGGTGCTGGTCTCCACGGACCGTTCCGGTTCGTCGTCGCCGTTGCGGGCCGAAAGCGCGCGCACCTTATAGGTCTTGCCGTCCACGGCCTGCACCGTCAGCAGGCGCAACGTGGCCTTGCTGCTGCCGAACAGGCGGCGTTTGCCGGCCTGCGCGATCTGCCCGGTGACCGGCGCACCCTTGGCGATCACGATCACGCCGTCGTCGCTGCGCACGGCATTCTTCACCGTGAAGCGAAGCTGGCTGCCCGCCGCGGCGTTGCTCGGGATGTCGGCGGCCAGAACGATCTCGAACGGCTTGCCGTCGGCCAGCGTCACCTGGCGGGTCGGCGGCGGAGCCACCACCGGAGCAGCCGTTTCGGCGCGCGTCGGGGCGGGTGGCGGCTGGGGAGCTTCCGCGGCGGCCGGCGGCGCCTCCGGCGGCTTCAGAATCTGCTCCAGGCGGCGGTTGAACTCCTCTTTGTCCTGTTTGTCGTTGCGGCTCGGAGGCGGCGCTCCCTTGGCGCCCTTCGGACCACTCTTGGGCGGAGGCGGAAGTTCCTTCGGACCTCCCTTGGCCACCAGCTTGCCCTTGTCCGGCGGCGGCGAACCCTCGGGCGGGGCGGGCGGCAGCTCCGGGATGCTCGACGGGTTGCGCATCGCCTCGATCAGGATTCCCGGCACGCCGTTCTGCGAGAGCCGGATCACGCCCTGCGGTGAAAGGTCGAAATCGGTGGGCGAAGTGCGGATCTGGCTCAGCACCACTTCGGCCGGAACGTTGGCCGCCACCATCTGAATAATGCTGTCGTTGGTGAGCGTGAGGCCGTCGCCCGGAGGCGCCACTTCGGCCACGGGTTCGGCCGGCGGAGCCTCCGGCTCGCCGCCGCGCGTCGCCATCCAGATACCGCCACCGATGATGAGCACCCCCAGCACGGCCGCTGCGGCGATCATCGCCATCTTGGGAGGAGCCTTCGTCCCGGAAGCTCCGGACGCCGCAGCTTTCTCCGGAGCCGCGGGCTTCTGGAGCTTTTCGGCGGAAGGCGGGGGTGGAGCGGCTGCGGCCGAGGCCGCGCCCACCGGAGCGCGATACAGGAACCCGGAATCGGAATCGTGCTTCAGCGCCGCCAGCGCGTTCTGCACGTCCTTCATGGTCTGGAAGCGGTCGTCGACATTCTTGCGCAGGCAGCGCGAGATCAGTTCTTCGAGCTGCGGCGGCACGTCCGGCACGATCTCCGGAATCGGCCGTGCCTCGTCGCGCAGGATCGCCGAAAGCGTGGACAGCGCCGACTCTCCCGCGAACGCCCGCGAGCCCGTCACCATCTCATACAGCACCACGCCCAGTGAGAAGATGTCCGAGCGCGTGTCCACCTTGTGCCCTTGCGCCTGCTCCGGCGACATGTAGCTCACCGTGCCGATGATCGACCCTTCGATGGTCAGCGGCTGCTGCGCGATGGTCTGCGTCGCGTCCCCGGGGGCGCCCGCCTGGCTGAGCGGACCGCGGTCAGTAAGCTTCGCCAGGCCGAAATCCAGAATCTTAACCAGGCCCGTGTCGGTCACCATCACGTTGCCCGGTTTCAGGTCGCGGTGGATGATGCCGGCCGAATGCGCCACTTGCAGCGCGTCGGTCATCTGCAGGCCGAGCTTCAACACCAGGGGCACCCGCAAGCCGCCTTTGGGGATCAGGTCGGCCAACGTCTTGCCCTGCACGTACTCCATCACCATGTTGTCGGAGTTGTCCTCCGAAATAATGTCGTGGATGACGATGATGTTGGGATGGTTCAGGGCGGAGGCAGCCTGGGCTTCCTGTAGGAAGCGGCGGCGCCGTTCCGGATCGCCCGCGCTGGCGCTGGTGAGAACCTTGATCGCGACAAACCGGTTCAACCGGGTATCCTGGGCTTTGTAGATATCGCCCATGCCACCGGCTCCGAGTTTTTCGAGAAACTGATACTGCGCTACAGTCTTGCCGACCATGGTGGTAACTCCGGGAGGATCTCTCGGGATTGCCACTAGTGTGTCACATCCGGGCGGCCTGCGGCAGCTCCGATCGGGTCACGCCTGTGCCTTTTGGCGCAGCCGGACCCAATCCCCCGGCCGGCCGGGAGCCGATCCGCAACAGAATCAACGGCGGTCACCGGCGCAGCCACATGGCCGGGCAAATGCTATCGCACAGCAGGAGGTCGAATGCTGGCAATCCACCACATCGTGTTCCCCACCGATTTCTCCGAGCGCTGCGCAGCCACGGCGCCGTTCGTCAAAGCCATGGCCACCCGCTTCGGGGCTCGCGTCTCGCTGATCAGCGCCGTTCCTCCGCTGTGGGAAGCCGCCGTCACCGACCCCGGCGCCGCCGTGCTGGTCAATATGCAGGAGTTCAAAACCGATCGCGAGGCGCGCCTGGAGCGCACGCTCACCGAGGAGTTCAGCGGGATCGCCGTCGAGCGCGTGGCCCAGGTGGGCGATCCGGCCGCCGTGATCACCGAGTTTGCGCACGCGAACGGCGCCGACCTGGTCATGATGCCGACGCACGGCTACGGCACCTTCCGCAGTCTGCTGCTCGGTTCGGTGACCGCTAAGGTGCTGCACGACACCCATTGCCCGGTCTGGACCAACGCGCACGCCCAGGAACCCGATGCCGTTTCGCACCTGCCGGAACTGGTGGTGCTGTGCGCCGTCGACGGCACGCCCAAAGGAGTGCCGTTGATGGAGTGGGCGGCGCGCTACGCCAAGGACGCCGGCGCCGCTCTGCGCATCGTGCATGCAATCTCCGGGGTCGAATCCTGGCCCGAGCGCCAGATGGATCGTGAATTCGAGGAGTCCCTGCGCGCGGATGTTAAGGAAAAGATCGAGGCGCAGATGCGCGACGCCGGAATCAAGGCGCCACTGTGTTTGGCCGCCGGTGAGGTGGCGACTGCCGTTCGTGAAGAGGCGCGTCGCCACAAAGCCGACCTGGTGATTATCGGCCGCGGGCTGCTGCATGAGACGCTGGGTCGGCTGCGGACGCATTCCTATGGGATCATCCGCCATGCTCCTTGCCCGGTGTTGAGCGTCTGAGCCGACGCCGGGCATGACACGGTTGTGGACGATAAGCGCCGGGAGGAGTCGCGGCGCGGCAGGCTAAAGCTTGCGCCACTTCCCGCCCGCTCGTCCGGGCTTCGCTTTGCTCTTGCCCTTCAGGCCTTGCTCTTGCCCTTCAGATTGAGCTCCACCGCTGCGCGGATCAGATCCCGCAAGGCGGCCTCATCCACCTTGTCGCCTTCGCGGATGTCGATGGCGCGCCGGACATTCCCCTCGAGGCTGGAGTTGAACAGACCCGCAGGGTCTTGCAACGCGGCTCCCTTGGCGAAGGTCATCTTGACGACGCTCTTGTAGGTCTCGCCCGTGCAAACGATGCCGCCGCGGGACCAAACTGGTGTTCCGGGATTCGTGGGTTTCACCCACTTCCACTCTTCGACGATCTCCGGGTCGGCCTTGCGGATGGCGGCGCGCAGCTTCGCGAGCGTCTTCCCGCGCCAGTCGCCCAGTTCCTTGATCTTCTGGTCAATGCGTGCGGAGGCAGATTCCACCGGATGCTCCTCACCCCACCGCCTGCTTCACCAGCGCGCCGATCCTGGCCTCCTCGGCGGCGGTCAGTTTCGTCAGCGCGAAAGCGGTCGGCCACATGGCGCCTTCGTCGAGCTTCGCCTCGTGCATGAAGCCGAACGTCCCGTAGCGGGTTTTGAATCTCTGCGCGCTTTGAAAGAAGCAGACGACCTTGCCGTCCTTGGAATACGCGGGCATGCTATACCAGAGCCTCGGCGCGAGGTCCGGCGCGTTGGCTTTGACGATCGCGTGGAGCCGCTCGGCGATGACGCGGTCCGCGTCCGGCATCGCCGCTATGTTGGCGAGCACGGCGCTCTCCCCGTCCTGCTTCGCGCGCGGCGCGGGCTTTGGTTGCTTCGGAGTTGCTTCTTTCCGTGTCTTTTTCAAGGCCATCACTTCAATGCTACTAGCAGCCCGCGTTTCAAACCGCTGCCAGGCGCTGCCAGGCGTGGATCACCACTTGGGCGGCTCCACACCGAACTGCTGGCCGTACTCGGCGTTCAATCGCTGCCAGCCGGCGAACTTCATCGCATCCCCGCCCGCGATGCGGCCGATGGGAGTTCCGCTGAGCAGGCGATCCAGAACATCAAACGCGATGTGCCACCCGGCCGCGCCCATGGAGATGAAGCGGCGATCGATCTTGTGCCACAGCCTCAGCCGCGTGCCGCCGTCCACGGACTCGAGTTCCCACCGCGCGTCGCCGTATTCCAGCAGGCGCGGAGCATCGGCGCGGGTCACTCTGGTTTCGATCGGCGTGGGCGTGCCCGCCCAGGTGAGCTTCACCGTTCCCACCGTGGCCAGGCTCCCGTCGGTGTCGAAGGGCGCCCACTCGCGCAGGTGCGCCGGGTCGGTGAGCGCCTGCCAGACCTTTTCCGGCGGGTGGTGCAGCTCCCGGACCAGAATCAGCGTCCACTTGTCTCCATCCTTCTGAACCTGGGCCCCGCTGGCCGGACCCGGCATGTATTGCTCGTGATCGCTCATCTATTTTCTCCTGGACTTCCTTTTCGCTCGTGTGGTTTGATCCATGCGATCAAGGTGGCGTTCGAGAGCATCCACGTGAGCCGACCAGAACCGGCGGAACGGCGCCAGCCATGCGTCGATCTCCTGGAGCGGCTCCGGCTTGAGCCGGTAGAGCCGGCGCTGGGCGTCCACCGTGGATTCCACAAAACCGGCCTCGCGCAGCACTCGCAGGTGCTTCGAAACGGCCGGCTGAGGCATCCGGAGCTGACGCTCAATCTCTCCCACCGACTGCTGTGACGACATCAGGAGGCTCAGGATCGCGCGGCGATTCGGCTCCGCAATCACTTCGAACACAGATTCCACTCTTTGTTTATACCCCGCAGGGAATATACGCGTCAAGGAATATAATGGGAGGCCCGCCTAAGTTTCGGCGCAGGACGTGGCGCAAGCCCGTGGCTTGCCGCGCCGCCGGGACTCGTCCCGGCGCTGGTCGCCGGTCAAGGTGTCATGCCGGTTGTGGTGGCGAAATCGCCCCTTGCGGCTCCCCGCCTGACGTTTCCCTTCGATGCGTTGAGAGCTGGTGAGAAATGCGGGCGCCCGGATTTCTCACAGGCTCGCAGAGCGCGTTGGGCAAAGCACAGGCGGTGGCGAGTGGTCGGGCCGGCACTCCGGGCACGACACTGTGATGGACGACAAGCGCCGGGACGAGTCCCGGCGCGGCAAGCAGGAGTGCTTGCGCCACGTCCTGCCTCCGAAATCTGGTGAGAAATGCGGGTTGGGTGTGGGCTAGGTGTCGCGCTTGCGCTTTTTGGCCAGCCGCGAGAGCACGGCCAACTGCTCCAGGTGTTCCTTGAGCGGACGCGCGGGCGTGCCCCACAGCACCTGCCCGCCGCGTACGATCTTCGACGTTAACACGCCCGAGCCCGACCCCAGCACCGCCCGCGATTCGATGCGCGCCTTGTCGCCGATGCCCACCTGGCCGCCGATCACCGCGTAGTCCTCCACTACCACGCCGCCTGAGAGGCCGGTCTGCGCGGCGATCACCACGTGCTTGCCGATGCGGCAGTTGTGCGCGATGTGCACCAGGTTGTCGAGCTTGGTGCCTTCACCGATCGAGGTGACGCCCAGCGCGGCGCGATCGATGCAGCAGTTGGCGCCGATCTCCACGCGGTCGGCGATTTCCACTCGCCCCACCTGCGGGAACTTCTCGTAAGCGCCGTCGGTGAGCACGAAGCCGAAGCCGTCCGCGCCGATCACGCAGCCCGAGTGCAGAACCACGTGATTGCCGATGGACACTTCGCGATAGATGGTGACGCGCGGGTGCAGCGTGCAGCCGTCGCCGATGTGGACGTAGTCGCCCACCACCGATCCGGCGCCCACCGACGTTCCGTCGCCGATGTGCACTCCGGCCCCCACGGTAGCCAGCGGACCGATGTATACGCCCTTGCCCAGCAGCACGCCCGGACCGATGACCGCGGTGGGATGCACGCCGGGCGGAGGCTCGACGCGCGGGTGCAGCTTGCCGATCGAGCGGGCGGCGGCGGCGCGCGGGTCGGGCACACGGATCACCGTGCGCGCCGGGGTGTTCTCGAATTCGGGCGGGACCAGGAGACAGCCGGCGGTGGAAGAGACAGCCTGCTTCAGGGCCTTGCCGCGCATGACAAACGCCAGGTCGTCGCTGGACGCCTCATCGAGAGGCGCCACGCGGCGCACCTCCCGCTCGGCATCGCCCTCCCAGGCGGCTTCCAGGAAAGCTGCCAAGTCCTTAACGCGCACAGGCTTGTTCCGGAGCTCCTACCTAAAGGTATGCCATTTTGGGGCGGGAATGAAAATAGGCGCTGCACCTGAAGGGGCGAGGCAGGTAGCCACGCGTCAGGTGAGCGCCTATAGTCCACGGTTCGGAGGACGATGTGTCCGGTTGCAAACTAGTGGCGGAGGGGGAGGGAAACTCTCTCCAAAAGTTCGCGAACCGGCAACTCACTGACTCCTAAGCATTTTTAGTTTCGGCACAGCTGGGAACGTATCTAGCGGTCCGGTCACTTACTGAAGGGTCACGTAGCGTTCCAGCCGCGCGACCTCTTTCTCATTCACGTACTTCCCGATCTCCCGCCGGAACTTGGCGATGTTGTCATACGGCCGGTACTCCTTGAACTCGCGCAGCATGCGCGCGCCCACGCCCGGAATCGTGAGGATGTCTTCGTCGCTCGCGGTGTTCAGGTTCACCGGCACGAAGACGTACTGCTCCAGCCGCGCGACCTCTTTCTCATCCACGTACTTGCCGATCTCGCGATGGAACTTGGCCAAGCTCGTGTATGCGCGGTATTCCTTGAACTCGCGCACCATGCGGCGGCCGGCGCCGGGCACCAGCAGGATCTCTTCGTCGGTGCAGGTGTTGAGGTTGATCTGGATGAAAGCCCGGCCGTAGAACTCGGCGATCTCCTCCGGCTTGAGGTGCTTCTTCAGGAACGCGTCCAGTTCCAGGACGCCGGCAAACGGACGCGCGGCCATCAGATCCTTAACCAGCGCCGGCGTCATGTGCGGCAGCGCCGTCAGTTCCTTCTCAGTGGCGACATTCGCGTTGACGATCCCCTGCGACTTGCCCACCTCGGCTTCGAGCGCGGCGAACCCCGCCAGCGCAGCGACGGCCAGAATCAGAATGCGGTTGCGTAGCTTCACGTGCAGTCTCCTTTTTTGTATGCATCACGTACGGCGGGGCTTACCAGCCGCCTGATACGCCAGGCCGAGCAGTCCCAGTTGAATCATGGTCCCAGGCGCCAGCGCCGGCGGCGTCTTGCTGTCGAACGACTTCAGAAACAGGTCCCAGCCGGAAAGCGACGGGTCGGATTCCAACTGGAACTCCATCTTGGCGCGGTTATGGAGCACGGTCCCCACGCATCCGCTGATCAGGAACAGCACCATCACCGCCGTGAGCGGCCGTCCGCTGGCGTGCTGCCAGACCAGCGCCGGCACGGCCAGTGCGATCAGCACCAGCGGGGTCCACTGGACGGGCGTCTCCGTATGGCCGGAAACCAGCAACTCAGTTGCCGTGCCCGCCAGGCCCAGGATCAGGATAAAGAGCAGAAACCGGCGCAGGTTCATTTGTCGGATGCAGGTCCGTGCCAGTGTAATGACGCGAATGTGTCGCAAAAGATTACCGGGCGGGCCAGCTTTACCCCCAATTTCTCACGTAGCGCAACTCGTGCTTGCCGCGCCGGCAATCGCGCCAGCGCATGTCGCCCATCATCGTGCCGTGCCTGTAGCGGCGCCAGAGCCGCTCCCCGCGACGCACCCGCTCAGGTTTCCCGCCGATGTGCGGGATCTTCTTAGAAACCGGGTGAAGGACTTGGGCGCGGCTCGCCCGGCATCGGACCGGACTACGGCAGGAGGCCCATCTGCGCTTCCACCGCGTCGCGCGGAATCCAGCGGGGCTCGGCGGTCACCTGTGCGTTGCTGCCCACCTCGACTTCGGCGGCTGAGGCGTTGAAGTGTGCCAGGAACTCGTAGGCCGAGGCGAAGGAGCGATCGATCTCTTCGAACGCAGCCAGGTAATACTCGCCCGGCGCCAGCCCGCCGAAGCTGAAGGCGCCTTGCCCGCCGGTCTCGGCCGTGTGGACGCCCGAGGTGGGTTCGAACCCGCGCGGGGTCTTGGGCCAGGCGGCCACCGTGATTCGCGGTAGCGGATCGCCCTGCGCTGAGCGCACGGTGCCCGAGAGCGCGCCCGCGTCGGTGGCCAGCACGAGTTCGAGACTCCCGCCCGTGCCCGCGCTCAGGTCAAGCGGCATCGAGCCGAGTTCATGTCCGCCCGCCAGCACTGACTTCAGATACACGCCCTGGGGGGCAGGCGCGAAGCTGATCGTGTAAGCGCCCGCCGTAACGCTGGTGAACCGGAACGTTGCGTCCTCCTGGACCTCGCTTCGTGCATTGTTGAAGCCGACCCCCATGACGTCCTCCAGCGACACGGCCAGCTTCATCTGCGCGGATCGATTGGCGGCAACCGGCGGGGCGGCGAGAATCTTGCCGAGATCCCCGTTTTCCAGCCGCACACGGCCGGTGATCTCGGCTCCGGGGCCGAGCGTCACCACCACATCGCTCACGTCGCTGGCGGTGATTCGGACCACCAGCCGCGCACCGGCCCGCAGCGGCGCTGGACCCGGCTGCCCGTCATTCCTGCGCGCCACCGGACCGGGGCGGGCCACAATCACGTACTCGCCCGGCGCGAGTCCGCTGAAATCGAAGGCGCCCTCGCGGCTCACACCGGTGGAGCGCATCACCCGCACGGGCATCCCGGCGCCCGTCTGCGACGCTATGCTCAATGCCGTATTCGCTGCCGGGCCACCCGACGCATCCACCACCTTGCCGCGGATCGAATAGAGATGCCCGCGCTGCATGCGGATCTGGATGCCGCTGACTTCCGCGCCAGCCTTGGCTTCCACCGCGGTGGCGCGGCGCACGTCGGTGTCGGCGGGATAGAAGGTGTTGAGGTTCACCTCCTGGGCGCTCTCCCCGGCCACCATGTTGGGAGAAAGAAGGTGGCGTGCGGTGGCGTCCTCCGTTTGCAGGTAGTAGCGGCCGGGCTGGACGTCGCTCATGCGGAACTGGCCGCGGTCATCGGTGGAAGCCGCGGCGCCCGGCGTGAGCCGCAGACGGCCTGCGGCGTAGGCCAGCTTCATCAGGCGGACCGAGATGCCCTGGGCCGGCTCGCCTTCCGAATCGAGCACCGTGCCGGCGATCACCGCATTCGGCGTCATGTGGATGACGGCATCGGTCAAGGCGGACCCGGCGTTGAGCATCACCTGAGCACTGCCGTTATCCGCGCTCCAGCGGCCCGGCGCGAAGCCGGTCTTCTGCGCGGAGAGCAGGAAGCGGCCCGCGGGCAGGCTCTCGAAGGTGAAGTGGCCCTGGGCGTCGCTCACTTCGACGTAGACCGTGGGAGGCGTGCCGGGCTTGGGCGCAGTGGTCGATTGCAGCGTGACCGTGGCGCGGCGGATGGGGCCGCCGAGCTCGGAGACGACCGTGCCTTCGACGCGTGCGGGTTGTTGGGCGAGGGCGCACACGGCGGCGATCATCAGGAGTGCGATGGGTGGCGGCGCTGCGGTCTTCCGAGGCATGACGTGACCGGTCGGGACCGCTCCCTGTGGTCGCGGCTCAGCTAGTGGCGCGCTGCCCGGACAGCGGCTGTTCGTTCCGGGAGCGCCGCGTGTCAACCAGTGCCGCTAGCTGAGCCGCGACCACAGGGAGCGGTCCCGACCTGTTCCCTACTCCCCTATGGTAACTTCGCAATCTCCGCCTGGATCGTGTCGCGCCCGACCAGCTTCGCCTGCGCCGGGAGAGCGCTCCGGGACCCACCTCGGCGTCTGCGTCCGGCGGCACCACGACGGTGGTGGCGCCCGCGGCGTGCTTGTTGGTAGTGAGGTTGCCCGCGGCGCCGCGCACCGAGTACGCCAGCCCCAGCCCTCTTTGCGTCGTGGCCACACTGCTTGCCTTGGCCACCTCTCCTTCTGCCCTCGGCACGCAAGACCCGCTGGGAGCGGTCACCGCGCGTCCGCCAACTCCCACGCCCGCCGGAACACCGCCCGCAGCATCGGCGCCGTTAGCTTCCCCGTCGACGTGTTCTGCTGGCTGGGATGATACGACGCCAGCAGCACCGGGCCATCCTCCACCGGCTGATGCAGCGCATTGTGCCCGAAGGCGAACGCCGAGGCACTCTTCACCAGGCCGCGGTCGCGCAAGATCGCGAGGTAGGTGTGAAACGCGATCCCGCCCAGCGCCACCACCACGCGGACGCGCCGCAGTAGATCGATCTCGCGTTCCAGGTACGGCCGGCAGCGGGCGAACTCGTCGCGCGCGGGCTTGTTATCGGGAGGCGCGCAGCGCACGGCCGCGCTGATGTAGAGGTCGGTGAGCCTGAGCCCGTCGTCGCGCGACCGGCTCTCCGGTTGCGACGCGAACCCCGTCTCATGGAGCGCGCGATACAGAAAATCGCCGGAGCTGTCTCCGGTGAACATTCGACCCGTGCGATTCGCGCCGTGCGCGCCCGGCGCCAGGCCGATCACCAGCACACGCGCTTGCGGATCGCCGAAGCCGGGCACGGGCTTGCCCCAATACTCCCAGTCGCGGTAGGCGCGCCGCTTCACTTCGGCCACTTGGCGGCAGTACGCGCGCAGCCGCGGGCACTGCTCACACGTGATGATTTCCCTGGTGAGGATTTGGAGCTGGGTCACCGTCTCGCTTCCAGCTTACCTGCCGCGCGCCCGGCTTTTTTCTGTCTTCGCCCGGTTTCGGGGCATAATGTTATCTCGAACCCATGAGCCAGCCGGCACAAGATACGGGCCCTCTCTTTGCGCGCATGGACGCCAAGGCTCGTGAAATTATCGAGCGGCGCTTCCGAGTGCGGCTCAACGCGGCCACGTCCACCCAAAACCACCAGGCCGCCTGGGACGTGTATCAGAACACCACGCTCAAACTGGCGCAGGCGCTCGACGCCGGAGCCGAGATCGCCGACCCCGAGGGATACGCGGCCACGCTGGCGCGCCACGGCTGCTCGGATTACTGGCGTGCGAAGTCGCCTGAGTGGTATGAGCTGAAGGGCCGGCTCTATCGTTTCTTCCGCAAGCAGCCGGCCTGGGAGCAGTGGACCCATGCCGAGGTCCGCGGCTCCGTCTGCGGACTCGCGAGCTGGAAGAATCGCCCCATGGCCACCGGGAATCGCGTGGCCGCGCTGCTCGATAAGCCCCGGCTGATCTCGTCGCGCGCGCTACCCAAGGCCGAGGTGTTCCAGCAGCTCGCGGCCGCCGATTGGGATCGCCTGCTGAAGGGCATCTTTTCTTACCTGGAAGGTCCGGTCCGCCTGGACGATCTGGTGTCGATCGCCGCCGCGCTGTTTGGCGTGAAAGGCGCGCGCGAGCTGGCCTTCGACGAGGTGGCTCCCGGCGGAGCCGAAGACGATCGTCCTGACTGGGAGCCGCCCGCACGCCCCACCAATACGCTCGACCAGCTGGTGATCCGCCAGCAGATCGGCCGCCTGTGGATCGAACTCAAAGGCATGCCCAAGCGCTGGCTGGTGCCGTTCCTGCTGAATCCGCCGTCGCTCAAGGGGTCGCAGCGGCCCCGCGCGCGCACCGGCGCCGCAGAAGAGACCGGACGCGTGGAACGCGGCGAGATCGACGTCTTCACCACCAACGGCTGCACCACGGTGGCCGAGATTTCCTCCCTGGTCGGCTTCGACCAGGACCAGTACGGCATCCTCTGGAGCGAGCTCGCCATCGAAGCCCGCGGCGGTCCGCCCTTGGCTTCGGTGACCGAGGCCGGGGCCCGCTTTGCCGTGCTGTGGAATTTCCTGCCGCTCGAGGACGGGTTGATCGCCCGCCTGATGTCGCTTGAGAACGCCCAGAAAGTCATTAACTTACGGATGGTCGCCAAGACCCACCTGGTTAAGGTGCTTTCTTCTGCGGAAAAACAGTAGATGTCCGCTAATTTAGCCGCAAGCTACCCGCCCAGTACCAGTGGACCGGCCCCGACCCAGCGTTTGGGCCGGGAGGTAGACGTATGACACAAGATCATCTGAGCCGCGAACAACTGGAGCACTACCGCGACCGCCTCCTCCCGGCCCCAGCGCTCTCCACCGCCGATGCCCATCTGAGCCAGTGCGTAGCATGCCGCACCGCGCTGGCCGAACTCACGCCGCCCGGACCGGCGGTGGCCTTGTTGGCAGACATCGCCACGGCGCGGTCCGAGCACCTCAGCTATGAGCAGATGGACCACTGGGTGGAGGACACGCTGGATCCGGCCGTGCGCGAGCTGGTGATGGCGCACATCGCCGTGTGCGATTCCTGCGCCCGCCAGCTACGCGCCTACGAGGCGGCCGCGCCCGCCATGAGCGCCGACCTCCCCAGAAGCGCGGAAATGAGGAAGCGCGCCGCCCATCCCGCCGTCGCCGGGCGCGACGAACACGTCCCGGCCCCGGCGCAACCCGCGCATTTCCACAAGCCGACCATCGGCGATAAGCTCAAGGCGTTCGTCCGGTCGCCCCAATTGGTCCTGATGACCGCGGCCGGCATCGCGCTGGTGATCGGCGCGCCGTACATCGCTCTGCGCTCGTTGCCCGGCTCGGGCGATGACGCGAACATCAACCAGACCAAGGAAGTTCCCCTGGATGTCCGGGCGGTCTATGAACTGCCCCAGGCGCTCGCCATCAGCGCCGAGGAGGTGCTGACGGCCCAGCAGCCGGAAGTGCCCGAGGCCCTGGACGGCGTCCCCACGCCCCTGGGCTTCGATCAGACTTACCCGGTTTCGGAAGTGGTGGAATCCACGCGCCCCACCTTCACCTGGCAGCAGGCCGAGCCGCCGCCCTACACCGTGGTGATCCGGAACGCGGCCGACCTGGAAGTGCTGCGCGTGCCGAACATCGCCAGTCCGCTGCTGGTGACGCCCATGGAGCTGGAACGCGGCGCCATCTACACCTGGCAGCTGGTCTTCCGCAGCGGCAGCTTCGAGGAGGCGTCCTTCCGGGTGATGGATGAAGGCGATCTGGCGCTGTGGCAGGATGTGCGCGCGCAGTACGGGAACTCCCACCTGGTGCTGGGGCTGCTGGCGCAGCATTACGGATTGCTCTCCATCGCGCAGAGCGAACTGGAACAGGTGGCCGCCGACAACCCCAACTCGGGGCAGGCGATGCTGCTGCTGGACAACGTGATCGCTCTACGGGAGTAGGGCGCACTCCACCCTCAGGGGCAGCCGGGCCGCCCGCCGGATTACGGATGGGAGGAAACTCAGGCCGAAGCCGGAGCGGTCTTCTTGCGGGAACTGCGGCGCTTTTCCGCCGGAGGCTGGCGGTCGCTCTTCTTCAGGTTCGGCAAAACGATAGAGAGAACGAACTTCTTTTCCCCGTGTTCATCCCATTTGATGACGATGTGTTCCTCGTTGCAGGACATCACGCTGCCTAAACCGAACTTCGCGTGCTCGACTTGGGCACCCTGCGCATAGGCTGGTTTTGTAGCCATTGGACCTCTCAATAGAACCGCGCGCAGACACCGAACGACATCCACGTGCTCTAATTCATTGTAACAAAAGCACGAAGGAATGTGCTACTGAGGCGCCAAGCGGCTCTCAGCGCCGCCGGTACCGGACTGTGCCGGCCGCCCGGGCATCCGATGCTGCGGCGCCGGCCGTCGGCAGCAATGCCTGCGAGGTGTAGGAAGTGGCGCCCGCGATATCCAGGTACACGTCCCCGGCCCGGACACCGTCGGGCACCTGGAGGTTCACCTGATACAGCGCCGGCAGCGTTGGCGCCAGACCCGCGAAGACCACGTCAGCCGGAAGGGCGTCGATGAAGGCGGTGATGTTGTCCGCCTGGGAGTAGTTCCCCGACGGACCGGGAGCCCCGTCCTGAATGGTCGGAAAGACGTCGCCGAGGCCGGTCACGTACACCGCAAGATAGTCCCCCACGTGAGCCGGATTGTCCGGCGTCACCAGCGTGTAATCGGTGTTGTGCAAGACCGCCCCGTAGCCCGCTCCTCCCGGCGGCACGGTGAACACCCCGGGCGCGCTGTCATAGACGAATACCGTCACTGCATTCGAGCCGACGTTGTTCTTGAACACCTGCACCTGCGCGATCTGCTCTACGGTTCCATAGGGCACCACCGCAGCAATGGTGTCTCCGTTCTGGACGTCTCGTTTGACGTAGTAAATCGGCGCGGGGCGGTTGTTGATCTTGACCTGCACTCCGTCCAGCGTGGTGGGCAGCGGAAGTGCGTCCGCCACGGTCAGGTCCGAGTTCGCCAGGTTCGAACCATAGAGCAGCAACAGCTCCCCGCGTGCGATGCCGGCGGTGAACGGAGCCGAACTGGCGCCGTTTACCACACCGGTCGGATTGAGATACACGCCTGGTCCGCTGAAGGCGGGCGCCTTCACCGCGATGCTCAGTCCGAGAAACGGCCCTTCGCCGAACCCCATGCGGAACTTGGCGTCGGGACTGAAGAAATACTCGGTGGAGGTGGGATCGTCCACGTAATCCGCCACCGGCACGTCCGGCGCCATGTCCGAGTAGGTGTAGTTCTGGGCCGCGCCGTTGCTCGCCGAGTAATAGCGCTGGTGCCCGATGATCGTGCCGTTTGTCGCGACCAGAGATCCGAAGTAGGTGTCCGTCGCCCCGCCCACCGACGGGTCCTGCAAGACCTGATTGATGCCGGCCAGGTAATACAAACCGCTGAACAGAGGCGGATTGGCCGCCTGCCGCCGCACGCCGATAAAAAGGTCGAACGCAGATCCACCCACGATAAAGTTTCCGTCCGGGGAAATCAGCAGAAGCATCGCCCCCTGTAGCGCATTCGTCTGCGGCGTGGAAGGAAACGTCAAGGTGCCGGTTCCGTTCGAGAAGCTGTATTTGACCCCGGTGATATTCTGCGTGGTTGTGGTGGCTCCCGTCGAAGCGACGTAGAACTTGAGGGGCACGGCCCCGACGTTCCCCGCCCCATCGGGATTCAGCGTGGCCAGCGCGCCATAGTTGTCCGAGAAGCTTCCCGTGGGATAGTTCAGATACCCGAGGCGATACTCTCCCTTGAAGCTGGCGTTGGTGGCGCCCGACGCCTGCACGGCGACAAACACATCGTTGTAGCCGGCATCGGTGCGGCTGCCGACGAACACGCCGTTTGAAACCAGGCCATAAAGCTTGTCCATGCCGAGGTCCAGGTACCCGTATCCGCTCGCGGATATCGAGTACGTTCCGGTGACAGGTTGGAACTGTCCGCTCCCTTGCTGGGAGTCGATAGCGTAACCGGAGATCGCGTACTTTCCGTTGCCGTCGAAGGTGATCGTCCCGTAGTACGTCGTCGCTGCGTACACGTTGCCCATGGTGTCCGTATACCAGACTCCGTGGCGGAAGTAGTAGTCGCCGTTCAGCGTCCCATTTCCGGTGCGGTCAAACACCTGAGCGGCGGCCGGAATCGCGGCTGCCGCCAACACCCAACTGAAAACCACCATCTGCGAGAAGCGTTTCATAAGATGCAACTACCTCTATGGTAAGACGGGCTGCCCCGCGGCCGGGGGGGCGTACACTCGGATCATGACGCGCCGCGATGGGGTGGAAGGGCTTCGCTTCCAGGCCGACTGGTGCCAGCGGCTCGGCTCGCCGCTGTACCATGGCCTGCTGGAACGCATAATCGCCGACGTGGAACAGGACGGCGTGAGCGGACGGATACTGGGCGCACACCTTGCTACCGATGGCGGCCGCGACCCGCGCCAACTTCCGCTCCTGTTGCTGGGCGCGGTCCATCGGCTGGTGCTCGAAGGCCGGGCTCCCGAGCTTGCACCGTTCTACGGGCAGGCGGCCACCCGCCACGATCCGGATCCCACCTGGGATGCCTTCCTGGTCACGCTGCGCCGTCATGAAGCCCAACTCACAGACACACTCCCGCCTAGCATACAAACCAACGAAACCGCCCGATGTTGCGCTCTGCTGCCCGGATTTTACGAAATCGCCCACTGCACCCGTCTCCCCCTGCACCTGCGCGAGATCGGAACCTCGGCCGGCCTCAACCTGCGCTGGGACCGCTACCGCTACGAGACCCCGGCGGGCGTCCGCGGCGACCCGGCCTCCGCCGTAACCTTCGAAGACGCGCCGCCGGTCCCGGATCTGGCCCCAATCGTCGCCTCCCGCCGCGGCTGCGACCTGAACCCGGTCGACCCCTGCACCGAGGTCGGCCGTCTCACCTTGCTCTCCTTCCTTTGGCCGGGACAAGCTCAGCGTTTTGAGCGACTTTCGGCAGCCATCGAGATCGCCTCACGGGTCCCTGCCGAGGTCCAACAGGCCGACGCAGTGCTCTGGCTTGAAAGGGAACTGGCTGCCCGGCCGCGCGACGGGGTGACGGTGGTGTTCCACTCGGTCGTGTGGCCCTATTTCTCCGGCGCCGCGCGCGACCGCATCGCTGCGTTGCTGGAGTCGGCAGGCGCCGCCGCCACCGCCTCGACTCCCCTGGCCTGGCTCAGCATGGAGGCGGGCGGCGCGGAGGCCGAGGTCCGCCTGACGCTCTGGCCCGGCGGGGAACGCCGTCGGATCGCCACCTGCGGGTTCCACGGCCGCGACGTCCGGATCGCTGGCGGTTGAGCGATTTCACCGCTCTTCGGGGCATGACACCGCGAGGGCGACAAGCGCCGGGACGAGTCCCGGCGCGGCAAGTCGCAGGCTTGCGCCACACGGGAACTTCCCCCACCCCTGCGGTGTCCAAACCTTCAATAGGCAGTAGCAGCAGTAGACGCGGTAAGATGGAGCCGTAACGTGGCCGACACTACTGTACGCTTCCAACTCGGGGATTTGCCAGCGGCGAACGCCGCTGCGGCGACAACGGAAGACCACGTGCTGGTCGCCGGCCTTTGCGCCGGACAGGAAGGAGCCTATGAAACGCTCATCTTCCGCTTCGAGCAGCCGGTCTATAGCATCGTGAACCGTCTGCTGGACGATCCGGCCGACGCCGCTGATGTGGTACAGGAAGTGTTTCTGAAGGTGTTCCGCAATATCGGATCTTTCCGGGGCGACAGTTCGCTGAAGACCTGGATTTACCGGATCGCGGTCAACGAAGCCCGCAACCAGCGCCGCTGGTTCGGCCGCCATCGCGCCAAGGAGATTGGCATGGAGACTTCCTCCAGCGACTCCCGCAGCGCGAATGACTGGCTGGCCGACCCCGGCCGCAGTCCTTACCAGGTAACGTTGGACCACGAAGTGGAATCTCTCTTGGAGACAGCACTCAAGCGCGTGAATCCTCACTTCCGGGCCGCCGTGGTGCTGCGTGAAATCGAAGGCTTGAGTTACGAAGAAATCGCCGCCGTGCTGGAAATCTCCCTGGGTACAGTGAAGTCCCGCATTCTCCGTGGAAGGGACGCACTGCGCCGCGAACTGGTGGAGATGCTGGCGCCGGCGAACCGAGTGGAATGGTCTGTGCCTCTGACGGCACAAGAAGGTGACATCGTATGAGCGATTTCGAGATGAAAGCGCTTGTTCATAACGATGGAGAAATGGCGCGCGCCCTGCGGAGTCTCCCCGCGCGCGTCCCCCCGCCGGGCCTGACAACGTCCCTACGGGTGCTGGCTTCGCGCGAACGTCAACGCGCGGCCCAACGCCGGAGTCTCCAGAAGTTCTTCGAAACCTCAGTGGAACGCCTCCGTCTGACGATCCACAACATGATGCGCCCCTTTGCGGTCCCGTTTGCCGGCGGAGTGTTCTCCGCGGTGGCGCTGTTCAGCATCTGGGTAGTGCCCGCGTACCCTGTGCGGGGCGACAAACTCACAGTGGATGTTCCCACCGCGCTCTCCACCGCCGCGCAGGTCAAAGGCACCTCGGCCATTGGCGTCACGGGCGCCGACGTAGTGGTCGAAATCGTGGTGGACGATCAGGGCCGCATGGTGGATTACACCATCGTCGAAGGCAATACCGTCCTGATGAACACCAGCCTTCGCCGGAACCTGGAGAACCGGCTGCTATTTACCAAGTTCGAGCCCGCCACAGCATTCGGCGTGCCGACGCGCGGAACCATCCGCCTGTTCTTCAACTCCAGCCGCATCGACGTCAAGGGATAACCGGACTCCGTGGGCCGAAAACTCGGGCAGCACTTCCTTGCCCGGAAATCGGCCCTGGACCGCATCGCCGCGGCTGCCTGCCCCGAACCCGCCGCGCTGGCCATCGAAATCGGACCCGGCCGCGGCGCGCTCACCGAATCGCTGCTGGACCGCGCCGAACGCGTGGTGGCCATCGAGGTCGACCCGGTGCTGGTCCTCTACCTGCGCCAGAAGTTCCGCGACGCGATCAACGCCGGCCGCCTGACGCTGGTTGAGTCTGACATCCTCAAAGCCGACCTAGCTCAATGGGGCTCCGCGCCGATCGCCGGCAATCTGCCTTATTACATCACCTCGCCGATCCTCGAACGGGTATTCGCGGCGGCGCCGGGTTGGCCCCGCGCCGTGTTTCTGGTCCAGGCCGAAGTCGCCACCCGCCTGGCCGCCGCGCCCGGCTCGCGCGATTACGGCTACCTGACGGTGCTTGCCCAGGTGCACGCGCACGTCGACCGCCTGTTTGACGTCCCCCGCACGGCCTTCCGCCCTCCGCCGCGGGTGGATAGCGCGGTGGTCCGCCTGACGCCGCGTGACGCCGCTGCCGAGTTCGGCATCGCGGACATCCCCAGGTTCCTCGACTTCGCCAGCGCCTGCTTCCGCCACAAGCGCAAGACGCTGCGCAATAATCTGGCGGCGCTCTACGATAGGTCCGTGGTCGATCTGCTGCCCGAATCGCGTCTGCGCGCCGAGCAGCTTCCCATCGGCGAATTGGCCCGTCTGCATCGCACGTTGTCCGGCTCCCGGCCCGCGGAGTAGAGCGGACCTGCGGGGACCACTCCCTGCGGTCGTGGCTCAGCTAGCGGCGCTCTGCACAAAGGACGTGCGCTGGGCACCGCGCCAGTAGCTGTGCCGCGACCACAGGGAGCGGTCTTCCCCGGTCCGCAACTGCCCGGCGGGCTCACTCAGCCTGCCCCCGGGTCCGTTTGACAGCACCCCCCAGCCCTGCGATACTGTCTCCGATCTCACCCCACGAGAGGGACTTACACCTATGAACCGACTTCCGCTCCTCGTCCTCGCAGGCATCGCCGTGGCAGGCTCGGCCCTGCTCTCCGCCGCCATCCCCGAACCGGTCAAAACCAGCCAGGGCATGCTCACCGGCGTCGCCGGCAAAGACGCCAGCGTCCGCGTGTTCAAAGGAATCCCGTTCGCCGCATCGCCCACCGGGGAGAATCGCTGGCGCGAGCCGCAGCCCGGACCCAAATGGGACGGCGTCCGCGCCGCCGCCGAGTTCGGACCCCAGTGCACCTCCGGTGCGGCGGGTCGCGGAGGCGGCCGTGGCCGCGGCGGGGCAAAGGGTGGAGCTAAAGGTGGCGCGCCCAAGGGAGGAGCCCCCAGAGGAGGCGGCCAGGCCAAGGGCCGCGGAGGACCCGCCCCGCAAGCCTCCGGCGAAGACTGCCTCTACCTCAATGTCTGGACCGCCGCCCAGTCGGCCGACGAACGCCGCCCGGTGATCGTCTGGACCTACGGCGGAGCCTTCACCAGCGGCTCCGGCTCGGTGCCCGGCTACGACGGCGAAGCGCTCGCGCGCAAGGGCGTCGTGGTGGTCACCTACAACTACCGCCTGGGCATCTTCGGCTTCATGGCCCACCCCGAACTGACCGCCGAAAGCCCGCATCACTCCTCTGGCAACTACGGCATGATGGACATGAAAGCCGCGCTCGAATGGGTGCATGACAACATCGCCCAGTTCGGCGGCGACCCCAACCGCGTCACCATCGACGGCGAATCGGCCGGCGCCATGCTGGTGGCCGCCATGGTCGGCTCCCCGCAAGGCAAGGGACTCTTCCAGCGAGCCATGGCCCAGAGCGGCGCCTGGATGGGACTCAGCATCGCCAAGATGCGCACGCTTGAGCAGGCAGAGGAAGCCGGCCAGCGCGCGGCCAACGGACGCAGCCTCGCCGAGCTTCGCTCCACGCCCATCGCCGACCTCAACCTGACCGGTGTCCAGGCCGGCATCGTCGTCGACGGCTACATGGTCCCCGAGGACCAGTCCATTACCTACCGCAACGGCCACCAGAACGCGGTCGACATTCTGATCGGCTCGAACCACGATGAAGGCACCTTCTTCAACTTCGGCGGCGGAGGCGGCAACGCCGAGCAGTTCAAGGCCAACGCCGAGCGCACCTACGGCGACCTCGCCCCCGCGTTCCTGAAGCTCTACCCGGCCGATTCGGACGAGCAGGCCGGCGCCTCAGGCCTCGCCCGCCAGCGCGACGAGGTCGGCTGGCACATGCGCACCTGGGCCGAGCTCCAGGTGAAGGCCGGCAAGAAGGCGTACCTCTACTACTTCACGCGCGTGGCTCCGGGCCAGGAAGCCCGCGGCGCCACCCACACCGCCGAGCTGCCCTACATGTTCGGCAACCCGCCCGCGAACAACTCCTGGGTGGCCATCGACCGCCAGCTCTCGGACCAGATGACGTCTTACTGGGTCAACTTCGCCACCTCGGGCGACCCCAACGGCAACGGTCTCCCCGCCTGGCAGGCCTACGACATGAAGAAGAATGACGGCAAAGCGATGGTCTTCGGCGACAAGACCGAATTCGGCGCGCAGATCGACGTCCCGCGGCTGCAGTTCTTCGATAAGGTCTACGCGAAGCAGTAATCGCCAGTCCACGGATCAGGCCGGCTACTCCCGGGACACCATGAGCCAAGAACGCAAGCGACGATACCACTCCCTAAGTGCGAGTGGTTGGACGAGTATGTCGGATTTCTACTATGAGTGTTTGAAGTGTGGTGATGTGCTGCCATCCAGGCCGCCGGAATCCGTAACGTGCAAGTGCGGGAATCTTATTCTCGATGTTGATGTTGGACGAATAGGTGCACGGGATGAAACTAAAGTGCGGCTATTCTCTTGGGAGGATTGAACTCTCCTGACCCACGCGACTTCGCTCCGGGCGCTGGAAGCCAGAACAGGCAAAGAACTATGATGGAGCATATGGCGCTGCACATCACCGAAGCCGAGTTGGCGCGCGACCTGCACGCAGTGCTGGAAAAGGTCCGCCAGGGCGCCGAGATCGTGGTCGAAGAGGATCGGCAACCGGTGGCCGTCCTGCGGCCGGCCGCGCCTCCGCGGCGGAAGATCTCCGAGGTGCTGGCGCGGATGCCCAAGGACTCAACGGCGACCATGGATGCTGACTTCGCCCGTGACGTGGCAGCCGCCATCGAAAACCACCGCGAGCCCCTCGAACCTCCCCGGTGGGACTGATCACATTGGGTCTGATCCTGGACTCCAGCGTCGTCATCGCCTCAGAGCGGCTGGGACAAACCGCGTTCCAGATGCTCGAAATCATCGGCCGCGACGAAGATCAGGAAATCGGTGTCTCCGTCGTGACTGTGCTCGAACTCGCCCATGGCATCGTGCGCGCGGACATGCCGCAGCGACGCGCGCGCCGTCAACAGTTCCTTGACGATCTGCTGGCCGGGATGCCGGTTCATTCCATCACCGTACCGGTCGCCTTGCGAGCCGGCCAGATCGACGGACTGATGCAGGCGGAAGGCAAGCGCATCGCGCTGGCGGACTTGCTGATTGGGGCGACGGCACTGGAACTCGGCTACACGGTGGCGACCCATAATCTGCGGCATTTCGAGTCGATTCCCGGCTTGGACGTCAGGAAGCTCTGACCCCGCTGCCCCTGCGTCCCTCCGCATCATCGAGTATCATCGCAGCATATGGTTCGCCAGCGGCCCCCGTTCGCGAAAGCCGGCGTCGTTCGACACGCCCTGAAGAACGTGTTTCGATCCCTTCGCTGGACGCTCTTGCTGGGAACCGTGCTCCCGATCTGCGCGGGTAGCTTGCACAAGGTCTGGGAGATCGATCTCCATGCCGTAATTCAGGAACCCGGCGGCCCGGGAGGGCGTCAACCTCGCGTTATGGCGCTCCGGTTCTCACCAGATGGCAAGATGGTCGCGGTTGCTGGCGATGCGTATCGATCTGACAAAGGCGTCATGAGCCCGTTAGTGGTGTTTCAGTTGGAGAATCCTCATGAAAGCATACAAGAGTTTCAGATAGTCGGTACGGCGTCAGACGTTGTCCTTTCGGGAAGCGTTCCGCCTGCCCTCTCGTGGTCTCCGGCGAGTGACGTCATTCTCGCCGGCCGGAGCCTTGTTCGTCTCCGAGATGGACTGATCTGTGAGATACCAGATGGTCAAGAGAAGGGGTTCCTCCGCGCGGACCAGATCATCGCACAGGTGTTACCGAAAGCTGGGCCGCCCCTGCTTGAGCTGTATGATTCCGAGTGCCGGTCGAGCGGCAAATGGAATCCGGGGTATTCTAACTGGACCCTGGGTGATGTGTCCCCCGATCGAGGGTTTGTGAGCATGGTGCGCGGGAATGGTCCACCTGAGCACCCGTTCGACGAGCTTGCTGTATTGGATCCAATTGCCCGGAAAACCATCCGAAGTTGGCCGGTTGCGGCGAGCGGTTACGCCTCCCGATTCGCGGAGCGCGGCACGGTCCTGTGTGCAGGTGACGATGGTGACGACCTCAATCAGGATACGAAGAATCCGCCACGGTGCATGAGTGTGGATAGTGGCGAGAAAATCGGCGAAGCCGCGAAGATAGACGGCGGCGCGCCGCTTGCTGCCGCGGAGAATGCAACCCGTGTGGTCGTTTCTGATTACAGTCATGTGTTCGATCTAAGATTCCTGGAATATGACACGGCGCTGACCCGGCGAGTGATTTGGGACTTCAGGAAAAACGTGGAGGCCGCGTCGTGGAAGCCCAGCACGCAGCCGTCCAGGAACGGGTCCGTGAAGAGGCCGTTTGTGTTCGCCATCTCGCCGGATGGAGAGTATGTCGCCGAGGGAGGCAACGGGATCGTGCGGCTGTACAAGATTGAGCCCTAGCTCTCTGCGGGAAGCGCCCGGCGGTGCGTCCCTCCGCACCCATCGAGTATCCTGACAGTATATGGTCCGCAAAACGGACGCCCCGTTCGCGGAGGAGCTCCCCAAAGGCTTGTCCCGCTGGGAGTTTCCCGGCTGGGGCAGAGCGGAACGGATCGATGATCTGGACGCCTCGGGCGTTCCTCCGCCACCCCAACACACGCGCCTCGGGCAGCTTCCGGCTACCGCCATCTGCGGCAATGACATCACGTCGAGCTGCCTCTACGTGGCCGCGCTGTGCTCGGTGCAGGCCGGACCCTACGCGCCGGTGGCGCTGCTGGTGGTCGCCGTCACGCTCTATTTCTTCCGGTCCATCTACGGCGAAGTCGGCTCCGCGCTGCCGCTCAACGGCGGAGCCTACAACGTCCTGCTGAACACCACCTCGAAGGCCAAAGCCTCGGTGGCCGCCTGCCTCACCGTACTCTCCTACGTCGCCACGGCCGTTATCAGCGCCAATGAGGCGATGCACTACGCCAACAACCTTTGGAGCGGGCTGAACGTCTTCGAAGCCACCATGGTCCTGCTGGGCCTCTTCGCCGTGCTCAACTTCATTGGCATGAAGGAGTCGGCCGGCGTCGCCGTCTTCATCTTCCTGCTGCACATCGGGACCCTGGGCCTGCTGGTTCTCTTCGGCTCCTTCAAGGTCCTCGCCGACCCTTCACTGCTCTTCAGCAACTGGCACGTGCCGCCACCGGGCGGCGTCCTGCACGCGATTTTCTTCGGCTTCGCCGCCGCCATGCTTGGCATCAGCGGCTTCGAAAGCTCGGCCAACTTCATTGAGGAACAGGAGCACGGCGTCTTCCCGAAAACCCTCCGCAACATGTGGATCGCCGTGGCGGTCTTCAACCCGCTCATCAGCCTGCTGGCGCAGGGACTGATCCCGCTCGACCGCATGAGCCTCCATGAACAGGATCTGCTGGCCGAAATGGGCCTCATGTCCGGCGGACGCTGGCTGCAACTGATGGTCAGCATCGACGCCGTGCTGGTGCTTTCCGGCGCCGTGCTCACCGCCTACGTGGGTGTCAGCGGCCTGATCCGCCGCATGAGCCTGGACCAGTGCCTGCCGCAGTTCCTGATCCGGGAGAACAAATGGCGGCACACCAACCACTGGATCCTCGCGTCGTTCTTCATTCTGTGCTGCTCGATTCTCGCCATCACACGAGGCGAGATCGAAACCCTGGCCGGCGTCTACACGCTGTCGTTCCTCGGTGTGATGGCCTTGTTCGCCATCGGCAACATGTTGCTCAAGGTGAAGCGCGCCAACCTTCCGCGCGACGAAAAGGCGCCGTGGCCGCAGGTGATCCTGGGGCTGCTGGCGGTGCTGATCGGACTCGCGGGCAACCTCCTGCTGAACCCCGAATACGTGCAGGTCTTCGCGGTCTATTTCGCCAGCGCCGTGCTGTTAGTGTCGCTCATGTTCTGGCGCCTGGATATCTTCCGCGCCGGTCTGGCGGTTTCCCGGGCCGCCGTGGCCTCCATCCGCGGCTTCAGCCAGCAGGTGAACCACCGCATCGTGGAACAGATCGAATCCATCAACTCCCGCAGCGTGATCTACTTCTCCAAAGGCGGTGACCTGGCCGCGCTCAACCGCGCCGCGCTCTACGTGCTGAACAACGAACTGACAAACCGCATGCTGGTGATCCATTGCTTCGCCACCGAAGAGGACATCGTGCAGGAGCTGGCCGAAAATCTCAAGATCATCGACCGCATCTACCCCCACCTGCGTATCGACCTGCTGATGGTAAAAGGCGCCTTCAGCCCGGAACTGATCGAACGCCTCTCACACCGCCTGGGCGTCCCCAAAAATTACATGTTCATCGGCACGCCCGACGACCGCTTCCCGCACAACATCGAGGACCTCGGCGGCGTGCGCCTCATCATGTAAGCGGGGTGTTTGGGCCAGGCGCGCGGCCTAAGGCGGCCTCTCAGGCCACTCCCTTGCGCCGCAACCAGATCACCGGATGGCTCCGGACCCTGTCGTTCCACTCCTTGATTTCGGCCCAACGCGGATCGCTCTTAAAGTGCAGCAGCACCCCTGGTGTGCCCTGATAAGGCCCATCGACCAAAACAACCGGATCGCCGGGGTGCATCGGCTCGCGGCTCTTGACATAATTCCCGATCATCGTTCTACCTCGCTCACAGACCGGGCCGAAACCCGGCCTGCTCCACATATCGGCAAGGTCGAACGAAATAAGAAGCCGGCCGGCCTCTGCCGGGCGTGTGGAACGTGTCTCTGCTAATGTAGACTCCGCAAAGCGGAAAGTGTCTCGATCAGCGGCGCAATCCCTACTTCAGCACCAGAATCCGGTGCGCCTCGCTATCGGCCACATACAGCACGCCGTTGGCGAACAGCACCCCGTGCGGACGGTTCAGCTTGCACTTGAGCGGATTGCCCATGGGACCGTCACCCTTCTCCCCGGTCCCCAGCACGGTGGTGATCACTCCCGTCCGGGTGTCGAGCCTGCGGATCGCGTGGTTCTCCGTATCGGCGATATAAAGGCTGTCGTCGTCGCCGTAAGCCAGCCCTTTGGGCCCCGCCAGCCGCGCCGCCGGACCCGTCGCCCCGCCGCCGAAGGTGGCATCCAGCGCCGGACCGCCGTCGCCCGAAAATCCCAGCGCGCCCGTACCCGCCACACGCTTGTAGGTCTGGGTGCGCGCATCGATCCGCAGAATCTGGTTGCCCTCGCGTAGCGCCAGGTACAGATCGCCGTTGGGCGCCACCACGAACGTCCGCGGACCGGTCACCGGAGTCCCCGCCACCGGCGACCCGTCCGGCGTCGGCTCCGTGGCCCCCGTGCCCGCCCATGTGTCGATGATCCCCGTATCCAGGTTCAGCCGCCGGATGCGGTGATTGCCGATGTCGCAGATCAGCAGCGTGCCGTCACGGTCCAAAAAAATGCTGTGCGGCTGGTTGAGTTGCGCCATCGTGCCCGGACCGCCGTCACCGCCGAACCCCGGCCGCCCGTTGCCCGCTACCGTCGAAATAACGCCGGTCTTGCGGTCCACCTTGCGGATCACGTGATTGTCCCGCTCGGCGATGTACAGGTCGCCATCGGCGTCGAACACAAGCTCATGCGGCGCCGAAAGCGAAGCCGCGGTCGCCGGCCCCCCGTCGCCCGAATACCCGCGCTGCCCGTTGCCCGCGATCGTCGTCATGTGCCCGGTCTCCAGGTCCAGCCGCCGGATGCGCTGGTTGCCCAGGTCACAGAAGTACAGCGCGCCGTCCGGCCCGATTGCCATGCCGTAAGGATTGTTCACCTGCGTGCCGGAGAACCCGGCCACGCCCGTGCCCACCAGGGTTTCGACCGTAGCCCCGCCAGCAAAGCCAGCCAGAAGAATCGCGCAGATGAGCAACAACGAGGTTCGCATAATGTACTACTCTACCCGACCTATCCTCGGTCCGTACCCGCCGCGCAGCCTCAACTCGCCTGCGCCGGAGCCCCGTCCCGCGTCCGCAACCCGCTCCACTCCTCGCACACCAGTATGGAGTTCGCCGGATTCCTCGGCGAGTACTTCAGGTTCGCCAGCCCCACCAGCCGCTCCGGCTCGGCCGGCAGCCGCTCCCGCAGCGTGCCAACGTCTTGGGAAGCCTCATACTGAACGCCACGCACCGAATACGTGTAGTAGATGCTGGTCTCGGAAGCTTCGGTAATCAGCGCGTCCCCCAGCCGGCCCTCGCGATTCACCAGCAAACGCCGCCGCCGCTCGCGCTTCTCCGGATTGCGCCGGACCATCTTCACCAGAAGACGAGCCCCCACGGCGATCACCACGATCGCCAACCCGCCCAGCACGGCAAGCTGTACGTTAGGGCTCATTCGTCAGCGGACGCCAACCCGTGCGCTAGCGCGTCACCGGAGCGTCCTGGAACACCTTCTGGTAATCCTTCAGGAACTGGTCCAGACCCTTGTCCGTCAGCGGATGATGGAACAGCGCGTCCATCACCTTGAACGGCATGGTGCCCACGTGCGCGCCGGCCTTGGCCGATTCGATCACGTGCCCCACATGCCGTAGCGACGCCGACAGCACCTGCGTTGAGAAACCGTAATTTTTGTAGATCAGGCAAATGTCGCGGATCAGCTCCATGCCCGTCCAACCGGTGTCGTCCACGCGTCCCACGAAGGGGCTTACGAAGTAGGCCCCGGCCTTGGCCGCCAGCAGCGCCTGCCCCGCCGAGAAGCACAGTGTCACGTTCACCCGGATGCCTTCCCGGCTGAAGACCGAACACGCCCGGATCCCGTCCCGCGTAAGCGGAACCTTGACCACCACGTTCTTGTGGATTTTGGCAAGCTGCCGCCCCTGCGTCAGCATGCCCTCGGTGTCGGTGGCCACCACCTCGGCGCTGATGTCGCCGTCGATGATGTCGCAGATCTTGCGGATCTGCTCCTCGATGGCCACGCCCTCCCGCGCGATCAGCGTGGGATTGGTGGTCACTCCGTCCACGATGCCCCAGGCGGCACCGGTTTTCAGCTCTTCCAGATTGGCCGTGTCGAGAAAGAATCGCATGGGCGCTCTCCGCTGGCCAGTATAGCATCCGGGGTTTGCGATCACATATAATCAAGACTAGTTTCCGTGGCTTACGGTCGTAACGGAGCCCGCCCGGATGAACCTTAGCGTCCTAGCACCTGCGTTCCTGTTCGCTCCCGGAAGTCCCTCGTTCGCCAGCCGCGTCGTCGACGCGATGTTCGATACGACCTTCCAGGGCATCCACCACCTCGAGTTCTTTGACTGGGCGGTGATGATCCCCTATTTCGCCATCCTGGCCGTGCTGTCCGTTTATGGGATGCACCGCTACGAGATGATCCGCGGCCACATGAAGCACCGTAAGAACGTGGGTCTCCCACCCACCGCGCGCTTCGAACAGCTTCCGCCGGTCACCATCCAGCTTCCCATCTATAACGAGCGTTTCGTCGTCGAACGCCTGCTGGACGCCATCAGCAAGGTCGAATACCCGCGCCACCTGCTCCAGGTCCAGGTGCTGGACGACTCCACCGATGACACGCACCCGTTCACCGAGGCGCTGGTCCGCGAATATCAGGCGAACGGCTTCCCGGTCGTCTATATCCACCGCGCGAATCGCCACGGCTATAAGGCGGGCGCGCTCGAAAACGGACTCCAGACCGCCACCGGCGAATTCGTCGCCATCTTCGACGCCGACTTCGTCCCGCCCACGGATTTCCTGGAGCGCACCATCCACCAGTTCACTGACCCGAAGGTCGGCATGGTGCAAACCCGCTGGACCTACCTCAACCGCGATTACAACCTGCTGACCGAGGTCCAGGCCATGCTGCTCGACGGCCACTTCGCGCTGGAACACGTCGCGCGCGCCGGCGGCGGCCTGTTCTTCAACTTCAACGGTACGGCCGGCATCATGCGCCGCTCGATGATCGCCGACGCCGGCGGCTGGCAGCACGACACGCTCACCGAAGACTCCGACCTCAGCTATCGCGCCCAGCTCAAGGGTTGGAAGTTTGTCTATCTGCCGGACGTCGAATGCCCCTCGGAGTTGCCGGTGGAGACCTACGGCTTCCAGGTGCAGCAATCGCGCTGGGCCAAGGGCCTCACGCAGGTGGCGATGAAGCTGCTGCCCACCATCTTCCGCTCGAAGCTCCCTTGGCGCGTGAAGGCCGAGGCCTTCTTCCACCTGTCGCCCAACATCTCCTACCCGATGATGATCGTCGCCAGCATCCTGATGCTGCCGGTCATGATCGTACGCTTCTACATGGGCTGGTTTGAGATGCTGGTGATCGACATGCCGCTGGTGATCGCCTCGTTCTGGTCCATCTCGGCGTTCTACCTGGCAGCCGAACGCGCGCTGTACCCCAAGACGTGGAAGCGGAGCATCCTCTTCTTGCCCCTGCTGCTAGCCAGCGGCGTGGCCCTCACCATCATCAACTCAAAAGCCGTGATCGAAGCTTTGATCGGCTACCAGACCGCCTTCGCCCGCACGCCCAAGTACGCCATCGGCGGCCAGAAGCTGAAGGTGGCCGACGCCCAGTACCGCAGCCGTAGCGGCTGGCTGCCCTACGCGGAAATCGCCGCCGGAACCTGCTTCCTGGGCGGCATCGTCTACGCCATCGACTCTTACAACTTCCTGGCGATCCCGTTCCTGTTGCTGTTCCTGGGCGGCTACTACTGGGCGGGCTTCACCACGCTCTGGTCCGAATACCAGGGCAAGCTAGCCTTCGAACGCGCCCGCGCGATGGCCGCCAAAGCGGAAGCATAATCCCCCCCAACCGCAGGTGCCGGTGTGGGGCAGGCCCGTGGCCTGCGGCGGGCTCTCAGCCGGCCTACTTCAACTCCACGATCGTCGACCCACTCCCGCCCTCATCCGGCCCGGCCACATGGAAATTCGCCACATGCGGATTCCCCCCCAACAACTCCGCGATCGCCCGCTTCAAAATCCCCATCCCGTGCCCATGCACAATCCGCACACGCTCCACCTGCGCCAGCGCCGCCGTATCCAGAAACTTGTCGACCGCATCACAAGCCTCCTCCGCCCGCCTCCCCACCAAATTAATCTCCCGATACGAATCGCTGAAGCTGGGCCCTTGCCGCAGCGTGATCCCAGACGGCCGAGCCGCCTCCGCCGTCCGCGGCAGAATCTCCTCCACCTCGCTCTCCGGCACCTGCATCTTGAGGAACCCCGCGTCCACCTCGACGCCGCCATTCGACAGCAACCGCCGCACCGTAGCCGGCTGCCGGATCCCCTTCAGCCGCACCCGAGCGCCTTCCTCCAACCGCAGCCGCGGAGCGGCCTCCACCTGCTTCGCCGCGCCCGCAGGAGCCGCCGCCGGAGGAGGAACGATCGCCTCCACCTGCTCGCGAAACTCCCGCCGCGTGCGTGCGATCTTCGCCCGCGCCTTCTGGCTCAGATCCTCGATCGTCTCCTGTGCCCGCTGTTCGAACTGCGCCCCCAGCGCCGCCGCACGATCCTCCACTTCGCGGATCTTCGCCGCGTACCGCCGCTCCCACGTCTTCTCAAGCGACCCCTCGCGCTCGGCCAGTTCAGTCTCCTTCGCCCCGACCCGAGCCCGCTCCTCTGCCACCGCCTCAAGCTGCGCATTCAACTCGGCCAGGAACCGCGCCGCATCCCGCTCCGACGTCCCCATCCGCGCCCGAGCCTCTTCAATCAACCGCGCATCCAACCCCAGCCGGCTCGCGATATCCAGGCCCGCCGACTTCCCCGGCGCACCCAGCCGCAGCACGTAGGTCGGCTCCAGCGTCGCATCGTCGAATCCCATCGAACCGTTCAGCACGCCCGCCGTCGAAGCCCCGTACACCTTCATCGCCATCAGGTGCGTGGACGCCACGGTGAACGTCCCGCGCGTGCGAAACGCTTCCAGAATCGTCACGCCCAGTGCCCCGCCCTCTTCCGGATCGGTCGCCCGTCCCAGCTCGTCCATCAACACCAGCGAATCCGCCGTCGCCTGTTCGAGCATCCCCGCCACCGCCACGATGTGCGACGAAAACGAGCTCAGGCTCTCGGCCAGCGACTGATGATCGCCGATATCGGCCAGCACCTGGTCAAACAGGGGAAACTCGGCATCGTCGGCCGGCACCGGCAGCGCCGCATGCGTCATCAGCGCCAGCAATCCGACCGTCTTCAGCGCCACCGTCTTGCCGCCTGTGTTCGGACCGCTGATCAGCAGCGTCCGCCGCGACGCATCCAGTTCCACCGACATCGGCACCACGCTCTTGCGCTGCTTTTTGAGGATGTCCTGCAACAGCGGATGCCGCGCATTCTTCAGTACCACGCGCTCCGCGCCCTCCGCGCTCAGCCGCGGCACCACGCCCTGGAAGTCGATTGCGAACTCGGCCTTCACAAACAGCAGCTCCAGCCGCCCCAGCGCGCCGATCGACACCGCGATCTCCGCCGCGTGCGCCCGCAGCCGGGCCGTAAACTCGCGCAGAATGCGATGAACCTCGCGCAGCTCCTCCTCGTGCAACCGGACCAACTCGTTGTTGAGCCCGATCGTCTCCAGCGGCTCCACGAACAGCGTATGCCCCGATCCGCTCGCGCCATGGATCACGCCATCCACGCGCCGCTCGCGCCCGGCCACCACCGGCACCACCCAGCGGTCATTGCGGATGGTGACGAACTCCTCCTGCAGCGTCCCGTCGTCGTGATGCGACTTCAGGAACCGTTGCAGCGAGTCCTCGATCAACTTGCGCTGTTTCTCCCCATCCCGCCGCAACCGCGCCAGCGCCACGCTCGCCGAATCGGCCAGCGACCCATCCGGCTCAATCTTTCCCTGCAGCTCATGCGCCAGTTCCCGCAGGTCCGCGATCTCCTCCGCGTAGGCCCCCAGCCGCGGGAACCGCTCGCGCGCCGCCACGACAATCGACCGCACCTCGGAAGCCAGGTCCAGCAGCCGGGCCAGCGCCGCCACTTCCAGCGCCTCCAGCGTCGCTCCCTCCATGCGCAGTCTTGCGACCAGCGCGCCCGGATCGGCATCCAGATCGAACCGCAACCGGATCGCCGCACCGCGCGAAGCTGGCTGCGGACGCGCCGCCGCGCGCAGATACTCGACGGCCTCGTGCAGATCCGCCAAGCCCGTCTCGACCACGGCTCGGTCCGCGGACGGCTCCAGCCGCGCAAGCTCCGCGCGCCCGATCGGGCTCCGCAGATAGCGCGCCAACAGCGCCCGCAACTCTTCGAACTCAAGAACGCTTTCGCAATGCACGTTCGTAGGCTTCCTCAATCACGTCCCGTGTACCCTCGGTCATCTCGTATTCGCCCAACCGGGCGCGCGGCACCCATTCGACCCGCGAAACATCGTCGCCCGCCTGCAGCTCGCCGCCTTCCACCCGGCACACGTAGTCGGTCAGCAAATAGTGATACTCCACGCGCCCCCGCGCGTCATGCAGGATGCGCTCGAAGACTCCGTACATCTCCACCGGCTTCACCCGCAGTCCGGTTTCTTCCAACACCTCGCGGCGCACGGCCGCATCCAGCGATTCCCCGGTTTCGACCAAGCCACCCGGCAGCGACCAATACCCCTTGAGCGGCCGCCCCCCGCGCTCGACCAACAGAATCGGCCCGCGTCGGCCTCGCCCTTTGAAGATCAATGCGCCGACCCCCGGCAATGGATGCTTCGGGTACCGCCGCGAACCTTTATTGGAAATACGGCTATTGGAAATACGGCACCGCCCCCAGCACGCCCAACCGCACACGGAACACCGACGTGCGAGCCGTCACATACAGCGCGCGGAAATCCGGATCGCCCCACGCCAGGTTTGACGGCGTTTCCGGCAGCTCCAGCGTGCGCAGCAGCTTGCCTTCTGGCGAGTAAATGTAGACGGCCTCGGCCGCGACATAAATGTTGCCGTCCTCGTCGGTACGCAGCCCCGCGGGCACGCCCGGAATCTTGGCGATCAACACGCGCCCGTTCGACGCTTCACCACCGCGGTCCAGATCAAATGCATACACCGACCCCTCATCCGAGTTCGACACATATAGGGTGCGCCCATCCGGCGCCAGCGCGACCCCGCCCGGACGCGTCATCCACCGAGCCACGGCCTGCACCTCGCCCTTCGCCGTCACGCGGAACACGCCGTTGAAATCTAGCTCCCGCGTGTCTTCCTGGCTGCCGAACGCCGGGTCGGTGAAGTACACGTTGCCGTCCTTGCGCACCACCACGTCATTCGGCGCGTTGAGCCGCTTGCCCTCGAACAGGTCGGCCACCACCTCCCGCTTGCCCTTCTTGTCGACGCGCACCACGCGCCGCGCATGCGACTCGCAAGTATAGAGGTTGCCCTTGGTGTCGTAGGCGTTGCCGTTCGCCCCGCCCTCGGCCTGCACATCCATCATCGGCTTGCCCGAAGCAAGCTTGTGCTGCACCCCGGCCGCCGTGTCGCTAAACAGCAGGAAATCATCCAGCGACCACACCGGACCGTCCGCATACTTCAGATTCGCCGCCACCTGTTCCACCGTGAACGTATCCGGCAGTTGCGCCGACGCGCACAGGGATGCGGCGAACAGAAGTGCAGCCCGGCCCAGCATCACTTCACAAGCGCGGCAGTGGAATACTCGGGCTCCCGGCCCGCCTTCCACTTTATGTTGCAGCCGATGCCCGGCATCTGGTTCGGACTCGGGCGCCCGCCGGCGAGCAGCGCATCCATCGCCGCACGCAGATCGCGCCCGTCCACCGGAATATTGTTCTTCGGCCGGCTTCCGTCGAGCTGCCCGCGATACGCCAGCTTGCCCTGCACGTCGAACAGGTAGAACTCGGGCGTACAAGCCGCGGCGAACTTCTTGGCCACCTCCTGCGTCTCATCGGCGCACAGCGGGAACACGAAGCCCAGCTCCTCGGCCATCTCCTTGAGCTTGGCCGGCGCGTCATCCGGATGCGAAGCGGCGTCATTCGAGCACACGGCGATCATGTCCACCTTGCCCGAATAATCCTTGCCCACCCGCGCGATCTCCTCGCGCACGTGCACCACAAACGGGCAATGCCGGCAAATAAACATGACCAGCAACGGCCGCCCCGTGGCGCCCGAGCAATCAACCGTGCGCCCCGTGCGTACGTCGGTCAGCGAAAAGGAAGGAACCGAAGTCCCCAAGTCCATCATCGTGGATGCGGTGAGTGCCATACCGCCATTTTACGCCCCTCTACCCCCGCGCGCCCCGGCTCACGACCCGTCCATCGACCAAAACCCCGCTAGCTGAGCGGCGACCGCAGGGAGCGGTCTTCAATGGTTTCCAATCCTCCACAGCGCCAGCATCTCCAACGGCTCTCGCGCTCAAAAGCTGTAGCGCACCGCCAGCGACCCGTAGGAATTCCTCCGGTACTGCCCCAGAAAATCCGCCATGTCCCCCCGGATCCACGCCAACCCCGCTGTCGCCCGCCAGTGCTGCCCGTACGCCTGCGAATACTCGAACCGCACAAATGACCCGTTCGCGCGCACCACCGTCTCCACCGCCACGCTCCGGTTCACGTCGATCGTGTACGACGCGCTGCCCACCGCTGACCGCGCCGTCCCCCGGTCCGCCGCGAACATCAGTGGATTCGCCGCAGCCCGCGTGATCACGCTCCCCGCGTAGCCCCCCACGAAAAACCACTCCCCCACGGACCGCTCCACCTGCACCACGTACAGCGCGTAATCCTCGGCCCCCGCCGTCGACGACGTCAGGTAAGCGGCCTCGCCCTTCACCGTGAACCATGCCAGCGGCACCGCCGCGTCACCCCCATACATCCGCATCTGCGGATAGGTGCGCGTCAGCGCCACCGTCGTCCCCACACCCGGCGCCAACGCAGCCTCGAAGGAAGGGTAATACTGAAACCCCTCGATGAACGAAAGCGAGTACTCATACCCCGGCGCGATGTGATTCCACCGCACTCCGTACTGCGACCCGCCCGGATACCGCGCGCCATTGTCGACGATCTTGACCCCCGCGGCCTCCGCCGGCAGCACCGTCCAGCGCTGGTTGAGCAGCGGCGTCCGCGTCGGCGTGAATCGCGGCTGCCACACCATGTCGATGGAGTCCGCGCCCGATTCCCACGTCACACGAGCCGCGTTCACTCCCAGGAAATCCGTATCCACCACGCCCGACAGATAATCCCTGGGCGCGAACCGGTCGGTCGGATTCAGGATGTCCGTCTTGCCCCAGCGGATAAGCTGCCGCCCCAGCTCCGCCGTGAACTTCCCCCGATGCAGCACCGCGCTCATCCGCCGCGCCGACAGGGCCGGCCTCTGCACTTGCCGCCCGTCGACGTCCAGGGCCCACGTGCGCCGGTCCTGCCTGTGCGTATCCGTGCGCGCATCGAACCCTCCGCGCAAGCTCAGCCACGGCGTCACGTCGTAGGACGCCTCCCACCGCAGCAGCATCTCGCTCACCACGTGCGCGCTGTCATTCGACCCCGCCTGCGGATAGACCTCGGTGCGGTTCTCGACAAACCCCCGCTGGTCGAATCCCTGCTGGGCGAGCAGGAGCGCCACCAGCGCCCCGGTAGGAATCATAGGTCGCGGCGCAGCGCCTGCAGCGTGAAGTCGCTCTCCGAAAGCGGCACGTTATATTCGAGCTTGTCGTACTTCAAAATCGTATGGCTGTCGCGGCGCGAGTCCCAGACCTCGGTAGTCCGCGGCGTCCAAATTCCGTCGGTCTGCGAGAAATCCTTGTAGTCGATCACCCGCACCAGGCCCTTGTCGTCATACGCCTCGACCTTGGTGAACGTGTAGTTGCTCTTGCGGATCCAGAACACGGACCGCGTGTACTGCGACTTCTTCCGCGGCTTCGATTCGATCTTCCACTGCTCGCCCTCGTCGGCCAGCAGCTTGAAGTCGTACTGGTCGACGTCGCGCTCCTCCAAGTCCTCGAAGCTGAAGTCGGTCCCGAAGAACCGCGTCGAGCGGTCCTGCATCGCAATCCGTTGATCCCGCCCAATTGCCGGCCGCCACATCCACTGATCGCTCGCCCGGTCCGGATGGTTCACGATCAGCAGCGCCACGCCCTTCACTTCGGCCGGATCGGTGAACCGCAGCAGCGCGCGGCTCTGCCCGAACGTGCCCAGCCGCTCGAACACCCAGCGCTTGGTGGCCACGCGATCACCGCCGCCGATCACCTCCAGCGTCCCCTCATAGCGTTGCGATTTCGATTGCTGCCGCCGCTGCACCTCGCGCACAATCTCTTTGGCGTCACGTTGGGCGACGGCCACCATGGTTCCCATGGCTGCCACCAATGCAATGTGAACGAACCTACTCATACTCCAGTGCCTCTACTAACGATCCTCGCACCGCGCTCTCCCCCGGACCAAGCGCCGCAATCCAGGCCGCCCCCAGCATCACCGGCACCATCGCCAGGGACATCACGAACGGAAACGCGTACCCGATCTCGGTCCCGATCAAATCCCGCTGCGCCACCTGCACCGCATAGTAAAGCTGGATCGCCCCCAGGCCCAGCCCCAGCACGATGCCAATGAGGCCGATTGCCAGCGCCTCCATCCACACCGTCCGCCGCACCTGATTTCGCAGCCCGCCCACGGCTTGCAGCACACCCAATTCCCGCCGCCGGTCTGTAATTGAAACCGTCAAGGCGTTCACGATGCCCAAAATCGCCACCAGCACGGCCACGGCGATCTGGATGTAGGTCAGCCCGAACCACTGATCGGTCAGCCGCACGATGTAGTCGCGCAGATCACGGTTGGTCATCACGAACAGCCGCTGGCGGCCTCCGAACCGGCTGACGATCGCCTGCCGCACGGCCGCTTCGTTGGCCCCCGGCTTGAGAAAAATCACAAAAGAATTCGCCGAATCGTCGTCCCAATATTTCAGATAAACTTTGCGGTCCAGTATTACGCTGCCCTGCTGATCGGAAAAGTCGCGCACCACGCCCACGATCGGCAGCCGCACGATCCCCTTGGGCGACGGGATCTCCAGCACGTCGCCCACGTGCAGCCCGTGCAACTTCACAAAATTTTCCGCCGCGATTACTCCTTCGCCGGCCACGGCCCGGCGATACATCTCGTCGTCGTTGCCCTCCACCGCCGGCAGGCGAGCATCCACGGGCCGCTTGGCAAGGTCCGTGCTGAACAGCACAATCGGGGTCCCGTCAATCGGCACCCGCACGTTGCGCAGCGGCTGCACCACCCCCACTCCGTCGATCTTCTCCAGCTCTGGCCCCAGCGATCCGGGAAACGCGAAGCTGCGCGCGGAAAAGTTGTTGGCCTCGGTGGTCACGAACAGGTCCGGACTCAGCGCATACCGCATCCAATCCCCGATCGCGTCGTAACTGGCGCGCGCCAGCCCGCCGAGGGAAACCACCAGCGCCAGCGAAAGCATCAGCGCCGCGATGGTTCCCGACGTCCGCCGCGGCGCCTGAATCAGACTGTCGGCCGCCAACGCCCCCTCCACCGGCCGCAACCACGCCAGCACCGGCCGCAGGGCCCGCGCCAGCCACAGCGATAGCTGGGGCGACAACAGCACCGCGGTCAGCACCGCCAGAAGATAGCCGGCATAGAACACCCACTCCACGTGACCCCAGAAGAACGCGGCTACCGGACCCAGCGCCGTCACCATCGCCCAACGCCGGCGCATGCGATTCTCCCCCGCGCTCATGCTCTGGTAGCCGCCCTTCTGCAGCGCCTTCACGGGATCCACGCCCGCCGCCGCCCGCGCCGGAATCAGCGCAGCCACCAGGCTCGTCGCCAGCCCCATCGCCACGGCCCCGCCCAGCAGCCAGGGAGCAACGGTGATCGAATCGGCCCGCTGCGCCACCCCGTAAATGTCAGAAAGCAGCCCCGCAATATAGCCCGCCATCGCCCGCGCCAGCACGATCCCGAACACGATCCCCACACCCGTTCCCACCAACCCGGCCAGCGAGCTCTCCACCAGAAACAGCGTGCGCACCTGCCCGCGCGTCGCCCCCAGCGCGCGCAGCACGCCGATCTCCGACCGCCGCTCCGTCACCGCAATCGCGAACGTGTTGTAGATGATAAACATTCCTATGAACAGCGCGAATAGGCTGGTAATGTTCGACGCCAGCGCATAGAGCCGCGACGTAGCGTCGAACTGCTCCCCACGCGAGCTCGGCGGCTGCACTTGAAATCCCGGCCCCAGCGCGGCTTTCAAACGCGCCGTCGCGTCGTCCAGCGGCACGCCGTCTTCCAGGGCGATATCCACGCGGTCGAACTTGTACCCGCGCCCAAACACCTTCTGCGCCGCGTAGATGTCCATGATCGCCAGATCCCCGCCGAAGGCGCTCGCCAAGCCGCCGGGCTTCATGATGCCGCGGACCGTAAAAACCTGCTCGCCCTGCATCGTCCGCATGGGGATCTTGCTGCCTTGCTTCAACCCGCGCGCATCGGCGAACGTCTTGGTCACCAGCAGCGAATCCGGCTGCGCCAGAAACACCAGCGGATCGTCGATCGCCGTGTCGGCGCCTTCCAGATCGTAGTCGCGCAGATTGCGGTCGCCCAGCATGTCCACGCCCAGGATCAGCAGGTTGCCCTTGTCCGTTGCCACGCTCGCCTCGATCACCGGAGCCGCCGCCCGCACGCCTTCCACCTCGCGCACCTGGTCGAGCACCTCTTCGTCGAACCCCGCCTCACCCGCGGTCACCTGCAGCTGCGTCGACCCCGCGATGCGGTCGATCGTCTGGTGAAACGCCGCCAGCACGCTCTCGTTCGCCGTGTGCATCCCTACGAACACGCCCACGCCGAGCACGATTCCCGCCATGGTCAGCAGCGTGCGCAGCAGGTGCTTGCGAGCATAGGGCAACGAAATCAGTCGCAGCAAGATCATCGCCGGATGTCCTCGAACACTTTCCCATCGCGCAAATGGATGGTCCGCGCGCAAGCCTCCGCCACGGCCGGATCATGAGTCACGATCAGCACGGTCGACTCCAGCCGCTCATGCAGATCCCGGATCAGCTTCAGGATCTCCGCGCCCGTCTGCGTATCCAGGTTCCCCGTCGGCTCGTCGGCCAGCAGGATCGGCGGATACACGCTCAGCGCCCGCGCGATCGCCACCCGTTGCCGCTCGCCGCCCGACAACTCGTCGGGCAAATGCTCCATGCGAGCGCCCAACTGCACCAGTTCCAGGAGCTCCCGGGCCCGCTCCGCCACCTTCTTCCGAGCCCACCCGCGCAGATGCAGCGGCAGCGAGACGTTCTCCATCGCCGAAAGCGTCGGCAGCAGATTGAAGAACTGAAAAATGAACCCGATCTTGTCCCGCCGCACGCGCGTCAGTTCGTCGTCGCTCAGCGTTGACAGCGTCTGCCCATCGAGCACCACATCGCCCGCAGTCGCCCGATCCAGCCCGCCGATCAAATTCAGCAGCGTCGACTTCCCCGACCCCGACGGGCCCATAATCGAAGTCATCTCCCCGCGCCCGATCTCCAGATCGACATGGTCCAGCGCCGTCACCCGCCGCTTGCCGGCAAACTCTTTGGATACACCCCGAAGAAGGATCACTTACTTCTATGATGACGTACCTATCCGACCCGCCGCGATTCCTGGCAGAGTCGAATGACGTCTCGCTGAAGCTTCCGAAAGCATGCGGAGGACTGCCTCACCAAGTCCAGATCGAAGGCCGCCGTGAGCGAGGCTTGGTCGAGCGCCTCACTATATCGGGCACCCATCGGCATTTGCATGCCCAGTCATTTTTCTTGCTCGGCGGACTGACTCCGGATCATTGGGCCCATCCGAGTCATCAGGCAATCTCCGAACTCCCCGAAGTGAACCGGCGCCCGCGAGAAATAATGCCTCAAATTTGGATTTGAGCAGGACTACAGTGCTGGGCACATCCCCGCGCGCTGCTCGAACCCGAGCCAAGAGGGTAGGGCCAAGCTCGGCGGGGCAGATTTCTCATCCCATCTCTGCTAACGGCGCTCTGCCCTGATCACGGCTGCCGGGGCAAAATGCCGCTAGCCGAGCCGCCACCGCAGCGGTCTTCCAATGTCCAGCCGCCCACTAATTCCCGCTCAACCCCCCGGGCCACGGCGAATTCAGATGGTAGTACGCCGACGGACCCACCATCTCCACGCGCCGGATCTTGCCGTTCTCGATCAGAAACGCCTCGGTCACCAGAATGCTCGACGGCCGGTTGAAGCCCTTGAACTCGTACGGCCGCCCGGTGGACAGCACGCCCTTGTTGACCGTTCCCTGGTCGAACACCACGTGCGCAAACACCACGCCGCGCTCGCGGTCCACCACCGGGTAGCGCCGGTCATGGATGTTCTGCACCACGAAGTAGTAGCCCAGCTTGAACTGCGCCATGCAGTCCATGGAGAACGCGTCGATGCCGTCCGCGGGCGGCGGATTGCGCGGCGGAGCCTTGGCCGTCAGCGTCCCATTCTCAATGCGCGAGCAGTCGTCGGTGAACGGATACGTGCCGGTGCCGTTGATCCCCTTGCCGTCGTTGTGCTGCAGACCGGTGAAGTAGCCGTCGGCCACCGCGATCAGCTCCTGCCGCGACATCTGCTGCGCCGGCGGAATCGACTTGAACCAGAACTCCTCGGGCTTGTGCGGCGCGTCCATCGCGGCGATGTTGTTCGGACCCCCGCCGCCCGGCTTGAAGTAGACGCTCTCGATCTCGGTGATGCGCCCCAGTTGAAGGCGCAGGCGCAGGCTCATCAGGATGGGCCCGCCCGCCTCCATCATGGTGCCCATGTAGGCGACCTGCCCGAACTCGGGGTCGGCGAAGATGTGCGTGTACTTGCCGCGCCCCTGCACGGTCTTCCAGAAGCCGTCGCCCACTTCGATCACCTGGTAATTCTCCGTGTACATGACGTCTTTGGACAGCGGCAGGCGCGACGGATCGTGCGCGGCCAAGGCCGCGAGATACTGGTCGACCACGCCCTCCAGGCAAGCGCGGTTGCAGTTGAGCGGGATGGGGCCAGTGGAGGCGTCGGCAGGCGGAACAAGGCTACCGACGAAAGCGGCGGCGGCGAAGATCACAACGGCGGCCACAACGGCGACGAGGACTGAGCGCATGGGTTTCTCCTTCTCCAAGAGATTCTATCTCTGAGTCACAGCGGGCCGGTTTGCCGATCCGGCAGCGGTTCGCTAGGCTGGGGGCATGAGGATCACAGTTGACCTCCCGGATGACCTCATGCAGCGCACCGACGCCCAACGGAAGGCCCTGGGTGCAGTGGCCGTCGAAGGTTACCGCTCCGGCAACCTGACACGTTATGAAGCGAGCCGCCTTCTGGGGCTCGCGCGCTTCGAATTCGACGAAATCGTGCGCGAACGCGACGAAGACGGCGACGGCTAGGGGTCAGCATCCGTCCACAAGCTTAGTGCTGAGCCAGCGTCCCTTGCGGCCGGGCCGGATCGCCGCCCGTGGTCGGCGGACCCGAGATATGCGGCAGATCCTGGTTGTTCTCCTGGCAGATGTACTCCATCAGTTCGAAGCCCGCGGGCGCGCGCTCGGCCGTGAAGGTCACGCGGAAGGGTTTCTCGTACGCTCCGGGATCATCGATGGTGACCTCGTCCACCAGTTTGTTGGGACCGTTGAAGGTGTAGCGCTCGACGGTGTGCAGACGTTCGGTGTGCGGATGGCCCTTGAAGTCGAACCAGAAGCGATCGTTATAGCCGACCGTATCCACCACCAGCGTCTTCCCCTCAAAGTGGCCGATGGAGTGGCCGTACCAGGTGGGGTCAAGGTCGTCGGCCGGAGGATGCGGGCGGCCGTCCATAAAAATCTGGCGGTAGCTGTGAATATTGCCTTCGTAAAGGAAGAAGATGTGGGTGGGCGTCTGCACGATGCGCCAGGGATAGGGCGCGATGCGGGGCACGCCGGTGGGCAAGCAGCTCGCCTCGGGGTCGTCTTTCGAAAGCCGTGCGTCGAGAATCTTCCGCGCCTCGGGCTTAAGCGGCAGGGACTCACCCGGCGGCAAGCCCTCGGAGATATCGTTGATCGGCCCGCCACCTTGATAGATCCCGGAGAAATCAGGCGTCTGCGCCGCGAGCGCGACGGTGAAGGCGAGCAATGGTACCGCGAGTCTCATGAGCTTCCCTCTTGCGGTACTCTTCAGGGCAGTGTCTTCGCAACGGCAAGGCGGCTCACGGATGCATCCAAACATTTCGACGATAATATGTATTGGGCAGGTCGCCTGTGCGATCGTCCGAATTCAGCCTACTGACAGGAGGGTAGCATGGCGAAGCATACCGACTTGGGCGTCGAGGAACGCTTCTTCGACTACCCACGCGAATCGTCGCAGGTCAAACAGAAT